>NZ_MCIM01000001.1:0-97700 GCF_001932405.1 Pseudonocardia sp. Ae331_Ps2
CACTGGCCGGCGGCGTCATCGTCGACCGGGTCTACCGGCGCAGCCCGCGGGTGCGCAGCCGGTTCGCGGTGATGGGCGTGGCCCTGCTGCTCGCGGGCTGCTCGCTGGTGCCGCTGGCGATCTCGCCGACGCTCACCGTCGCACTGATCTCGATCTCACTCGGGGTCGGTTTCGGCTTCGTCACCGGCGGGATCTGGTGGGTCGCCGCGATCGACGCCGCCCCGGACCAGCCGGGCAGCGCAGCCGGGTTCGCCGACGCCGCGTTCGCCTCGTCCGGCATCGTGGCCCCCTCGGTGATGGGCTTCATCGTCGCGGGCACGGGCACCTTCACCAGTGGGTTCGTCGTGATGGCCTGCCTCGCCGTCGCCGGTGCCCTCCTGATGCTGCTGGTGCCGCGCGAGCCGGTGCCCGCGGCGGTGACCGCCACGGAGACCGCGGGCAACCCTGTGTGAGAACGACAGGGACAGGACCGCACCTTCGATCATCAGTCGCCACGCCGCTCCGCGGGACGACGAAGGATCGAGACGGGCGGGAGTGTGGTCATGAGAGAAGCGCCCGGACGTCGGGACCAGTCGAACCGTCTCTGTAGGTGCGGGGCCCAGCCGTCGGGCTGGGCCCCGCACTGCGTCATGGGCCATGGACTTGCCGACCCGCGCCTCACGGGTAGGCACCGCGCCGATCGGACGTGAGCGCGGGCGGACGTGCGGGCTCCGGTCCCCGTCCTGCCGGATCGGCCTCTGCGAGGACCGACAGCCCCGCTCCCCCAACGTCGGGAGCGACTGTCCACCACCTCGATCCGGAAGCCCGACTCGTGTCCACCGAGGAGGAACGTCAGCCGGGGTCGTCGGGTACGTGGCAGCGACCGGGGACCGGAACCGCCTCGGTGCTCATGACCTTCTCCGACCGAACGGCGGTCATCATCGGGTTCGATCGCGAAAGGCACGCAGCCCATCGCGCAGGTCCTCGGAGGCGACGTGGCCGGCGAACGTCCCGTACTCGAGCTCCAGGGCCTCCTCGGTCGGGAGGTCCCGGGCCGTGGTCGCAACGCGTTTCACCTCGGCCAGACCGCGTGCGCTGCGGGTCGCCAGCCTCCGGGAGAACGCGAGTGCCCGGTCCACCAGCCCGGCGGCCGGCACGATCTCCTGGACCAGACCCCACTCCCGGAAGCGCTCGGCGGACTCCAGATCGCCGGTGAGCAGCAGCCGCCGGGCGGCATTCGCCGGGATCTTCCGCTCCAGCCGGACCGCTCCTCCGCCACCAGGCAGCACCCCGTAGCGGAGGTGGCCGTCGCCCATGCGTACCTCCGCGGCCGCGAACACCACGTCGCATGCCAGGACCAGCTCGAATCCACCGGCGATCGCGGTGCCGTTGACCGCGGCGACGACGGGCAGCCGGGAGGTCTCGAGCCTGCGGAAGGTACGCCCGGCGCGTCGGACGAAGTCCAGGATCTCGCCCTGCCGTCCGTCGAGCCGCTCCAGGAGCTGCCCGAGGTCGGCGCCGGTACAGAAGGCCGACCCCGTCCCCGTGATCACCATGGCGCGGATACCCTCGTCCGCCTCCACCTCCTCGACGGTCTCCTCGAGCAGGTGCAGGAGTCCGTCGGAGAGTGCGTTGAGCCGCTGCGGCCGGTTGAGACGGACCAGCGCGACCGAGTCGACGACCTGCAGCTCGATCAGGTCCCCACGTCGCTCGACCGCCTCACCGCGTCCACGCACCGGACCGGGCGCGACGGAGGCGTGACCCGGACCGGTCTCCGTGTGCTCCACCCGGTGCTCGCTCAGGCCTGCGCGAAGAGGGCGTGATGCTGCCGGCGGAGCTTGTACTTGAGGATCTTGCCGCCCACGGTCTCGGGAAGGGCGTCGGCGAACACGACCGCCTTGGGCGTCTCGTAGCCCCCCAGCTTCGCCCTGCAGTGCGCGAGGATCTCCTCCTCCGCTGCCTCGGCTCCCTCTCTCAGCACCACGACCGCCGTGACCGCCTCGCCCCAGTGCTCGTGCGGCAGGCCGATCACCGCCGCCTTCTCGACCGCCGGGTGCCCGTGCAGGACGGACTCCACCCGCAGGCTGGAGACGTTCTCGCCACCGGACTTCACGATGTCCTTGAACCGGTCGACCATGATCCGCAGGCCGTCCTCGTCGACCGAGGTGCTGTCCCCGGAGTGGAACCAGCCACCGCGGAACGCCTCCCGGGTCGCCTGCTCGTCGAGGTAGTAGCCCGCCGTGACGGTCGGACTGCGGTACACCGCCTCCCCCGGGACACCCGGGCTCCGACGCACCGACGCGCCCGTCTCGTCGACGACGTCGGAGGCGAGCAGCGGGCTCGGGACGCCGACGTAGTTGACGGCCGGGGCGGTGCGCTCGTAGATCTCGTGCCACTTCGCGGGCCAGAACCGGTGGCAGGCGATCGCCTCGGTCTGTCCGAAGATCCCCAGCACCACCAGGCCTGGGGCCTCGGCCTGCAACGCCGCGTACACCGCGGGCTCGAGTGCACCCCAGCCGTAGACCAGCACGGTCAGGCTGGACAGGTCCGCGCCGGAACGGCGGGCCTCGCCGACGACGGCCGTGACGAACTGCGGGGAGCCCGCCCACAGCGCGGTGGGGCGCTCGGCCGCGACCGTCGCAGCGACCTGGTCGGGCACCGGGCGGCGTCCCAGGACGAGGGACCCACCCGCCAGGAACGCGGACAGGGTGAAGACCTGGTCACCCACGTGGTAGATCATCGGCAGGTGGGTGGCGACCCTGAGGTCGGCCTCGACAGCGAGCCCACGGGTCAGCGACACCGTGAAGTTCAGGGCGGCGAGATGGCTCGAGCCGTGCGAGATCATCGCACCCTTGGGCATCGCCGTGGTGCCCGAGGTGTAGAGGATCTGCCAGATGTTGTCGGCGTGGATCTCGACGTCGGGCTCGGTGGTCGGCATGCCGTCCAGGAACGCCCCGAACGCCACACTCCCCGCCACCGGGTCGCCGCCGATGGTGATCGTGGCGCCGACCCGCAGGCCGGTCGCGGCGAAGGCGGCCTCGGCGCGCGGCCACAGCTCGGCGTCGACGATCGCCAGACCCGGCTCGACCTGACGGATCAGGTGCTCGAGCACGTCCGGGGCGAGGGCCGGGTTGACCGGCACCACCACCATCCCCGCCTTCGCGACACCGATCTTCGCCAGGTAGGCCTCGACCGAGTTCTCGCTGAACAGGAGAACCCTCGCCCCCGGCTCGAGCCCCGCAGCCGCCAGGGCGTGGGCGACCTGGCCGGTGATCTCGTCCGCCTCACGGTAGGTGACGGAGGCGAACCGCTCCTCACCGTGCGCACCGAGGCGGCCGGTGATCGCGATCTTGTCCGGGTAGCTCCAGGTCAGACGCTCGAACACGTCCCCGACCGAGGTCCGTTCCCACCGGTTCACCGCGCGCCGTCCGCGCAGACGGGTGACGTCGATCTTCTCGAGCTGTCCCTGCAGGTCCACACCAGCCTCCTTGCCGATCCACCTGACGGCGCACAGCATCGCGTCACACGACGTACATCACAACCCCCTAGTCACCAGCAATTCACAACGTGACCGGCGGACCACCCACCCACCCCGGCGACCTCTCACCCGAGATCAATCGAGATGAGCAGCAGCTCACCGCGCACTCGGCGCCGAGACTTGCCACCTCCGACTTAGTGAACGATGATGCACTCAGCGGACGTCGTCGTCCGCCCCTACGCAGAGGACAGAGGAGTCGGTGTGGACTTTCGCGAGAGCTCCGAGCACAGGGACCTGCGAGAGACGGTGCGGGCGATCACCGCCAAGTTCGGTCCGGAGTACTACGTGCCGCGGGCCGAGGCCGGTGAGCCGACCACCGAGCTGTGGTCCGAGCTCGGCGCGAGCGGGTTCCTCGGCATCAACCTGCCGGAGGAGTACGGCGGCGGGGGCGCGGGCATGGCAGAGCTCGCGATGGTCTGTGAGGAAACCGCCGCGGCGGGCTGTCCGCTGTTGCTGCTGCTGGTCTCGGCAGCCATCTCCGGGGAGATGATCGCCGACTTCGGCACCGCCGAGCAGAAGCAGCACTACCTGCCGCGCATGGCCTCCGGTGAGTCCAAGGTGGTCTTCGCGATCACCGAGCCCGACGCGGGATCCAACACCCACAAGCTCTCCACCGTCGCCACCCGCGACGGCGGTGACTGGGTGGTCAACGGGGCCAAGTACTACATCTCCGGGGTGGACGAGGCCGAGGCGATCCTGCTGGTCACCCGCACCGGCAAGGACGAGGCCACCGGTAAGGGCACGCTCTCGCTGTTCCTCGTGCCCACCGACACTCCGGGCCTCCACAGGACCCCGCTCCCGGTGTCGGCGATGCTGCCGGAGAAGCAGTTCACGCTGCACTTCGACGACATGCGGTTGCCCGCGAGCGCGCTGGTCGGCGAGGAGGGCCAGGGCTTCCACCAGGTCTTCCACGGGCTGAACCCGGAGCGGATCACCGGCGCGGCGGTCTGTGTCGGTGTGGCCCGCCACGTGCTCGCCCAGGCCTCGGACTACGCCACGAGCCGCACGGTCTGGGACGCCCCGATCGCGAGCCACCAGGGTGTGTCACACCCACTGGCCAAGGCCCGCATCGAGACCGACCTCGCCGCCCTGATGACGTCCAAGGCCGCCTGGCTGCACGACGAGAGACTCCCCGCGGGCGAGGCCTCGAACATGGCGAAGTACGCCGCCGCCGAGGCCGCGGGCGCCGCGGTCGAGGCCGCGATCCAGACCCACGGCGGCAACGGTCTGGCCACCGAGTACGGCCTGCTGCCCTACTGGGGCATCTCGCGCCTGCTGCGGATCGCGCCGGTCAGCCGCGAGATGGTCCTGAACTTCGTCGCCCAGCACAGCCTGGGTCTGACCCGCTCGTACTAGAAGGAGCGTCCGATGACGACCGTCCTGCGCTCCGCGCTGAACACCTCCGACGAGGTCTACCTCGCCAACCGCAAGCACTCCGAGCAGGTTCTCGCCGAACTCGACGAGCAGGTCCAGGCTGCCATCGCCGGAGGTGGTGAGCGCTACCAGAAGCGCCACCGCGACCGCGGCCGCCTCCTCGTGCGCGAGCGCATCGAGCTGCTCCTCGACCGGGACGCGAGCTTCCTCGAGCTGTCCACGCTCGCCGCCTGGGGCACCCAGTTCCCCGTCGGCGCCTCGATCGTGACCGGGATCGGTGTCGTCTCCGGCGTCGAGTGCATGATCATCGCCCACGACCCCACCGTGCGCGGCGGCGCGATGAACCCCTACTCGCTGAAGAAGACGTTGCGTGCCCTGGAGATCGCCCGGATCAACCGGCTCCCCACGATCAACCTGGTGGAGTCCGGCGGGGCGGACCTGCCGACCCAGTCCGAGCTCTTCGTCCACGCGGGCAAGATCTTCCACGACCTCACCGAGCTCTCCTCGATGGCGATCCCGACGATCGCGCTGGTGTTCGGCAACTCCACCGCGGGCGGCGCCTACGTGCCGGGGATGTGTGACTACGCGGTGATGGTCGACCAGCAGGCCAAGGTGTTCCTCGGCGGCCCCCCGCTGGTCAAGATGGCCACCGGCGAGGACGCCGACAACGAGGAACTCGGCGGCGCGGCCATGCACGCGAAGGTCTCCGGGCTCTGCGACCACTTCGCCGTCGACGAACGGGACGCCATCCGGATCGGCCGCCGGATCGTCTCCGAGCTCCACTGGCACAAGCTGGGCCCCGGCCCCACCCTCCCGGCCGACGAGCCGCTCTACGACCCCGACGAGCTCCTCGGCATCGCGCCGGCGGACATCAAGGTGCCCTTCGACCCGCGCGAGGTCATCGCCCGCGTGGTCGACGGCTCCCGCTTCGGTGAGTACAAGCCGCTGTGGGGAACCAGCCTCGTGACCGGGTGGGCCTCGATCCACGGCTACCCCGTCGGCATCCTCGCCAACGCCCGCGGCGTCCTGTTCAGCGAGGAGGCCAAGAAGGCCAGCGAGTTCATCCAGCTCGCCAACCAGACGGACACGCCGCTGATCTTCCTGCAGAACACCACCGGCTACATGGTCGGCAAGAGCTACGAGCAGGGCGGGATCATCAAGGACGGCTCCAAGATGATCAACTCGGTGGCCAACAGCAAGGTCCCGCACATCACGATGAACCTGGCAGCCTCGTTCGGCGCCGGGAACTACGGGATGTCGGGACGCGCCTACGACCCCCGGCTGATGTTCGCCTGGGCGGGCTCGCGGCTCGCGGTCATGGGGGCCACCCAGCTCGCCGGCGTGATGTCGATCGTCGCGAAGGCCTCCGCCGCGTCGTCGGGCCGCGAGTTCGACGCCGAGGCCGACGAGCGCAACCGGGCCGCCATCGAGGCCCAGATCGAGTCCGAGTCGCACTCGTTCTTCGTCACCGCCCGGCTCTACGACGACGGCCTGATCGACCCCCGCGACACCCGCACCGTGCTCGGCATCGCCCTGTCGACCGCACACTCCAACATCGTCGCCGGCCAGCGTGGCTACGGCGTCTTCCGGATGTGAGTGAGGACATGACCATCCACAAACTGCTGGTGGCCAACCGCGGGGAGATCGCCGAGCGGATCATCCGCTCCGCCCGTGCACTGGACATCGCCACCGTCGCCGTCCACTCCGACCCGGACGCCGACACGCTGTTCGTCGATGCCGCCGACGAGGCGGTGCGGCTCCCCGGTGCCGCCCCGTCGGAGACCTACCTGAGGACCGAGCTGATCATCGAGGCCGCGCGGCTCACCGGTGCCGACGCCATCCACCCGGGCTACGGGTTCCTGTCCGAGAACGCCGACTTCGCCCGTGCCTGCGCAGCAGCCGGGATCACCTTCGTCGGCCCGCCGGTCGAGGCCATCGAGGCGATGGGGTCGAAGATCGCGGCGAAGGAACTGATGGAGAAGGCCGGCGTCCCCGTCCTTCCCGGCGCCACGATCGATTCCGACCCGGCCCCCGACGAGGTCCGCGAGCTGGCCGGTGGGATCGGCTACCCGCTGCTGGTCAAGGCCGCCTTCGGCGGCGGCGGTCGCGGCATGCGGATCGTCCGCTCCGCCGACGAGGTGGTCGACGCCGTTCTCGGCGCCCGTCGTGAGGCCGCGTCGGCCTTCGGCGACGGCACGGTGTTCCTCGAGCGGTTCGTGGAGGACCCGCGCCACGTCGAGGTGCAGATCTTCGGCGACACCCACGGCACCGTGGTGCACCTGTTCGAACGCGAGTGCTCGATCCAGCGCCGCTACCAGAAGATCGTCGAGGAGGCCCCCTCCCCCGCGGTCGACGAGGCACTGCGGGCCCAGCTCGGGGACGCGGCCGTCGCCGCGGGCGCGGCCATCGGCTACACCGGCGCCGGGACCGTCGAGTTCGTCATGGCGCAGAACGGAGAGTTCTTCTTCCTCGAGGTCAACACCCGGCTGCAGGTCGAGCACCCGGTCACCGAGGAGATCACCGGCCTGGACCTGGTGGCGCTGCAGATCGCGGTCGCCGAGGGCGAGCCGCTGCCCCCGGAGGTCACGGGGGCCACGATCAGCGGCCACGCGATCGAGGCCCGGCTCTACGCCGAGGACCCGACCCAGGACTACCTGCCCGGCTCGGGCACCCTGCGCCGCTTCCACGTACCGGCCCTGCCCGGCGTACGGGTGGACACCGGTGTGCGGGACGGCTCGGTCGTCGGCACGCACTACGACCCCATGCTGGCCAAGGTCATCGCGCACGGCCGCACCCGCACCGAGGCCGCGCGCAGGCTCGCCCGGGCGCTGTCCGAGGCCGAGGTGCACGGTCTGGTCACCAACCGGGACCTGCTCGTCGCGATCCTGCGCGAGCCGGAGTTCCTGGCCGGGAGGACCGACACCGGCTATCTGAGCCGGCACGAGCCCACCGCGCTCGTCGGCACCCCGGACGAGAACACCCTCGCGGTCCACGCACTCGCGGCGGCCCTGGCCGAGCAGTCCGGCCGTCGCGCGGGAGCCCGGGTGCAGCGACCGGTCCCGACGGGCTGGCGGAACGTCCGCAGCGCCCCCCAGCACGCCGAGTACCGGTGGGGCGACCACGAGATCGACGTGACCTACCGGCTCGTCCGCGGCGCCCTGACGGCGAGCGTCAACGCGACCGGCCTGGCCGACGTCGCCGTCATCGAGGCCACCGACGACCTCGTCGACCTCCGGGTCGGCGGCATCCGCCGGGCCGTGCGGGTGCACCGCGTCGGCGACACCGCCTACGTGGACAGCGTCCTCGGCGGCACCACACTCGTCGAGCGACCGCGGCTCCCCGAGCCCGGGACCGACGCCGCGCCCGGCTCGTTGCTCGCGCCCATGCCCGGCACCGTCCTGCGGGTCGCGGCCGAGGTCGGGGAACAGGTCGAGCAGGGTGCGGTCGTCGTGGTGTTCGAGGCGATGAAGATGGAGCACTCCGTGCGTGCTCCCGTGGCGGGCACCGTCACCGAGCTGGGGGTCCGGGTCGGCGACACCGTGGAGTCCGGCGAGGTCCTCGCCGTCATCGACGAGGTGGAGGCCTGACATGAGCGACGTGACCTACGAGGTGACCGACGGCGTCGCCTGGCTGACCATCGACCGCCCGGACGCGCGCAACGCGCTGAGCAGGGCGGTCCGTGAGGGTCTGTTCGACGGCGTCCGCCGGTTCAACGCCGACGACACGGCGAAGGTCCTGGTCCTCACCGGATCCGGTGAGAAGGCCTTCTGCGCGGGCGGCGACCTGAAGGAGATGAACGACGTCGCCCTGCAGGTGCCGCCGCCGGACTTCCTGCCCCAGCTCGGCCGCAACATCGACGTGCCCAAGCCGACGATCGCCGCGGTCAACGGCATCGCCTACGGCGGTGGGTTCCTGCTCGCCCAACAGTGCGATCTCGTCGTCGCCGCCGAGCACGCCCGCTTCGCGATCTCCGAGGTCAAGATCGGCCGGGGATCCCCGTGGGCGGCGCCGCTGTCCTGGCTGGTCCCACCCCGCGTCGCAATGAAGATCCTGCTCACCGGCGACCCGATCGGCGCCACGGAGGCTCAGGGCTACGGCCTGGTCAACGACGTCGTGCCCGCCGACGAGCTGCGCACGCACACCCAGGCGCTGGCCGAGCGGATCGCCGCCAACGCGCCGCTGTCGGTGCTCGCCGCCAAGCGCACGGCGTACCTGTCCGCCAGCCACACCCGCGCCGAGGCCTACGACCTGGCCGAGGAGATCTGGGAGCCGGTGTACCTGTCGAAGGACGCTCAGGAGGGGCCGCTGTCCTTCCGCGAGAAGCGCGCTCCCGTATGGCAGGGCATCTGATGGCCGGCCTCCTCGACCAGGTGCTCGACGACCTGGAGGCCGAGTCCCGCGTGGTCGCGGCGATGATCGCCGACCTCGACGACGCTGGCTTCTCCGCACCCACCCCGGCCGCGGGCTGGACCATCCGGGACCAGCTGACCCACCTGGCCTACTTCGACGAGACCGCCACCCAGGCCGTCGTCGATCCCGAGGCGTTCCGGCGGGACGCGGCAGTGCTCACGGCGGAGGGCCCATCCTTCCCCGACCGGATCGCCGCGGAGCACGCCTCGCTGCCCGCCGACGAGGTGCGGGCCTGGTTCGCGCGGGCGCGCGCCGCGTTGGTCGACGCGTTCCGCGACGCGGCGCCCAAGGCGCGGTTGCCCTGGTACGGGCCGGACATGAGCGCACTGTCCTGCGTGACCGCGCGGCTGATGGAGACCTGGGCACACGGCCAGGACGTCGCCGACACCCTCGGCTACCGGCGCGAGCCCACCGACCGGCTCCGCCACGTCGCCCACCTCGGCGTGCAGACCTTCGGCTTCACCTACCTCAACAACGGGCGCAAGATCCCGACGACCCCGGTACGGGTCGAGCTCGCGGCCCCCTCCGGGGACACCTGGACCTGGGGCCCCGAGGACGCGACGGACCGGGTCACCGGCTCCGCGCTGGGCTTCTGTCTCACGGTGACCCAGCGCAGGCACCCCTCCGACACCGACCTGCAGGTCAGCGGGCCGGTCGCAGCAGAGTGGATCTCCATCGCGCAGGCGTTCGCCAACCCGCCCGGACCGGGCCGCGCCTCCGGCGCGGTCGCCGAGCCGACCCGACCCGCTCCCGAACCGGCACGCACTGGAGGGCTCCGATGACCCCCGACCCGAGCCGCCCGGTACGGATCGGCAACTGCTCCGGCTTCTACGGCGACCGCATCAGCGCCGCCCGGGAGATGGTCGAGGGCGGGCCGATCGACGTCCTGACCGGCGACTACCTCGCCGAACTCACCATGCTCATCCTGTACAAGGCCCGGCAGAAGGACCCGAACGGCGGCTACGCCAGGACCTTCCTCACCCAGGTCGAGCACGTCCTGGGCACTTGTCTGGACCGGGGCGTCAGGATCGTGTCCAACGCGGGCGGACTCAACCCCGCCGGGCTGGCCACCGACCTGGCCGCCCTGGCCGAACGCCTCGGCCTCGCCCCGAGGATCGCCTACGTGCACGGTGACGACCTCGTCGAGCGCCTCGACGAGATCCAGGCCGCCGGTCACGCCCTGGCCCACCTCGACACCGGCGCCACGCTCGCCGACGCCGGGGTGAACCCCGTGTCCGCCAACGCCTACCTGGGTGCCTGGGGCATCACCGAGGCCCTGCGTGCCGGGGCCGACATCGTCGTCACCGGGCGGGTCACCGACGCGTCCGTCGTCGTCGGCCCCGCAGCCTGGTGGCACGGCTGGGAGCAGACGGACTTCGACGCCATCGCCGGCGCCATGGCCGCCGGACACGTGATCGAGTGCGGGCCCCAGGCCACCGGCGGCAACTACTCCTTCTTCGAGGAGGTCACCGACCGCCGCTACCCCGGCTTCCCCCTCGCCGAGATCGCCGCCGACGGCTCCAGCGTGATCACCAAGCAGCCCGACACCGGGGGCCTGGTCTCGCCGGGCACCGTCACCGCGCAGCTGCTCTACGAGATCGGGGAGCCCGCCTACCTCGGCCCGGACGCGGTGGCGCACTTCGACTCCCTGTACCTGGCCCAGGAGGGGGAGCACCGGGTCCGGATCTCCGGGGTCAGGGGCAGCGCGCCCACGGACCAGCTGAAGGTGGCCCTGAACTACGAGGGCGGCTACCGCAACACCATGACCCTCGTCCTGACCGGCACCCGCATCGAGGAGAAGGCGGCCTGGGCGGAGCAGCAGCTCGTGGAGCTGCTCGGCGGACGGGACCGCTTCGCGGAGTTCGACGTGCAGCTGCTGCGCTTCGACCACCCGGACGCCCCCACCAACGCCCAGGCCACCGCGCACCTGCGGGTCACGGTCAAGGACCCCGACCGGCGCAAGGTCGGCCGGGCCTTCTCCAATACGACGATGGAACTCGCACTCGGCGGCTACCCGGGGTTCCACACCACGACCCCACCCACGGCCGAGAGCGCCTTCGGCGTCTACTGGCCCACCCTCGTGCCCGCCTCCGAGGTCCGGCATCTGGTCACGCTGCCCGACGGCACCACGAGAGCCGTGCCCCACGCCCCGGTCACCGGTGAGGTGCCCGGGGCGGCCGCGCCCGTCGTGCCGGCGGCGGTCGAGGGCCCCACCCGCAGGCTCCCGCTGGGCGAGATCGCGGCGGCCCGGGCCGGGGACAAGGGCGGCAACGCCAACATCGGCGTCTGGACCCGGACCGATGCCGAGTACGAGTGGCTCCGCGGCCATCTCACGGTCGAACGCGTGCGCGAGCTGCTCCCGGAGGCGGCCGAGCTGGAGATCCGCCGCTTCGACCTGCCCAACCTGCGCGCGCTGAACGTCGTCGTGGTCGGGCTCCTCGGCGCCGGGGTCGCCTCGGCCACCCGACCCGACCCGCAGGCCAAGGGCCTGGGCGAGTACCTGCGCAGCCGCCTCGTCGACATCCCCGTCGCCCTGCTGTCGGACTGACCGGGGTGGCGGGGTGACCCACCCGCCCGTCCGCCGCCTCACCCCCTTGGCGGTGGGCGGGCCTCCTTCTGTGAGAGAGGTTCGGATGGCTCTGCCCGTGGGCGTCAACGTCGGGCACTTCTTCCGGGGAGTGCCCGCGGACTTCGCCGAGACCGTCCGGCGGATCGAGGACCTGGGCTTCGACGGCCTGTGGTTCGCCGAGGCCTACGGCTCGGACGTCTTCACCCCGCTGGCCTACGCCGCGGCCGTGACCAGCCGGATCCGGCTCGGGACGGCCGTCGCGCAGATCCCCGCGCGGACCCCCACCGCCACCGCCACCACCGCGGCGACGCTGGACCAGCTCTCCGGCGGCCAGGTCGTCCTCGGGCTGGGTGCGTCCGGCCCACAGGTCTCCGAGGGCTGGCACGGCGTCGCCTACCCCCGCCCGCTCGCCCGGACCCGCGAGTACGTCGACGTGGTGCGCCGGGTCCTTGCCCGCGCGGAACCGCTCGACCACGACGGCGAGTTCCACCAGCTCCCGTTGCGTGGCGGCACCGGGCTCGGCAAGCCGCTGAAGTCGTCGCTGCACATCCTGCGTCCCGACCTGCCGATCCAGCTCGGCGCCGAGGGGCCGCGCAACGTCGCGCTCGCCGCCGAGATCGCCGACGGCTGGCACGCGATGTTCTTCTCCCCCGCCTTCGACGGCTTCTACCGCGAGGCCCTCGACGCCGGCTTCGCGAGACGCGGCGGCAGGCCGGAGCGGTTCGAGGTCGTCTGCACCCTGCCCGTCGTCGTCGACACCGACGTCGAGCGCGCCGCCGACCGGGTCCGCCCCGACCTCGCCCTGTACATGGGCGGCATGGGCGCCCGCGGCGCGAACTTCCACCACGACGTGTTCGCCCGCATGGGACACGCCGAGCTCGCGGCCAGGGTCCAGGACCTCTATCTGCGCGGCGAGAAGGCCGCCGCCGCGGCGGCGATCCCCACCTCGCTGGTCGAGGAGGTCGCACTCGTCGGACCGCCGGGCAAGATCCGGGAGGAGATCGGGCGCTGGGAGAGCACGGTGGTCGGCTCCCTCGCCGTGCAGGGCCTGCCTGCCGACCTCGACACCCTGGCCACCGCGGTCCTCTGAGTGGCTGGGATCAGGCACCTTCCTCGAGGGCGCCGTCGACGGCCGGTCGGCGCCCGGGCACGTCCTGCGCGGGCGCAATCCCCAGACACGAGTGCGCAGCGCCGCTCAGGAGTTCGGCGAGCCGAGCAGGCGGTAGACCCGAGTTGTGGAACAGGATGCTCTGGATGCTGCCGATCGCGGCGTGCACGAGCAGCCGGACCTCGGCGTCGGGCATTCCCGGGCGCAGCGGTGCAGCGACCGCGACCCACTCCTCGATGTAGTGCCGCTGCGCGCGCCGGAGCCGGCGCAGGTCCTCCTCCGGGAGGTTGCGCGCCTCGCGGTGGTACACCTGGAGAATCCGCCGATCACGGATCGCCACCTCGACGTGGTTCCGTACCAACGCGGTGACCGCCGCCCGGTCGTCGACGGCCGACTCCACCACCTCCGACGCTCCGGTACGGAGGTTGTCCATGACCTTGTCCAGCAGCACGGCCAGGATGGCGGACTTGCTGGGGAAGTGCCGGTAGATCCCGGAGCCGACGATGCCGGCGGCCGTGCCGATGTCCGCCATCCCCACGGTGTGGTAGCCGTTGCGGGAGATCAGATCGGCGGCCGCGGTCAGGATCCGCGTCTTACGGGCAGGATCACGCCGCCTCGGACCACGCTCCCCGGGCACAGGCACACCTCCGTCTCCACCAGCCGGAATCACCATGACACACGTCGGCCACTCCCGGGTTCGGGCGTGGCCGACGTGTCATCCGACGGTCAGCCGATCGGGAGCCCCTTCGGGTCGCCGAGCGTGCCGACGCCGTCGACGGGCACCGGTGGTACCAGCCTGGTCGTCTCCGGCAGGACGTCGCTCAGCTGCGGCGCCTGCGTCCGGCACCCGGCGCGGTAGCCGTCGACGTTCTCGCCGTGGACCCCTGACGCCTCGTCCGCGAAGTAGGCGATCTGGGCGAAGGCCTGCTGTGCGTTGAGGTGCAGGTTGATGTCGTGCCCGGCGTCCGGGACCGCGGCCGCGCGGAAACAGGCTGCGGAGTCGTGTGCCGGGGCCTCCCACTCCCGCAGCCGGGTCGACGCGGCCTCCAGCTCCTGGGGCGAGGCGTCGTGCCCCGCATCCGTGGCGCACTCCTGCTGGTTCGCGCCGCACACCAGGGTGTCGAACTCACCGTTGATGGTGAAGGTCGGGATGGTGATGTTCTTGTGCATCCCGGTGTACTCCGGCGCCGGGAACGTCGCGAGCTCCGGTACCGTCACCGTGTTCGCCAGCTCGTTGTCCTTCTCGATCACGGCCGGGTCGGCGTTCGGCTCGTGGTAGAGCGCCGGGATGTTGCGGCTGCCCTGGCGGACCTGGAGGTAGCCCGGGTCCTTCGCCCACGGCTCGTCCGCGGTCACCGGGTCCAACGCGGCCGGGCCGCCGGTGAGGATCAGCGGCACCGCGTTGATCGCTCCGACGCGGTCGGTGTAGCCGGTGGCGATGACCGCGTCGGTGTCGTTGTAGAGGCTCGACTCGAACCAGGCGATGACCGATCCGTACGAGTGCCCGACCGTGGTGACGTGATCGAAGGCGACATCACCGATCGCACCCTGCTTCAGCTTGCTGATCAGCTGGTGGATGGTCTCGGCCTGAGCGGCCGTGGTGGTGAGCGCGCTGAGCGGGTGGTCGGAGCGACCGTGCCCGATCCGGTCGATGTTGAGGGTCGCGTAGCCGTGGCGGATGAGGGCGTTCACCGCCGAGTACCTCTCCGGCTGGTAGGGGAAGTCCCAGTAGTGGGTGCCGTAGGTGATGCCGTGGATCAGCACGAGCACTGCGGGCGGACGACCGGCCTTCGCGTCCGCCAGAGCTTCCCGGCTCATGCACAGTTCGCCGTAGATGGAGGACGGGACCGAAGGCTCCTTCAGGTTCAGCCCCGCCGTTCCGGGCAACGACGTCCCGGCCGGAGCGGCCACCGCCGGGATCGACACCGGGATCTGCCCGGCGAAGGGGCAGGTCTTGTTCTCCGCGGAGGTCGGGGTTCCGTAGTCACGGGGCGCGGCGGGCGTGTCCGGCGCCGCCCCGGCCACACCGACCACACCGACCAGCGCTGCTACGGCCGCAGCGACGGCTATGGCGCCGCGGACGTGTCTCCTCATGATCGAGCCTCTCTTTAGTGAATGGCTGTTCTCAACAACGAGCACGCTGCCCACCAGATGCAGACCGATCGAGTGATGGAGCACGCATGCTGCCGGTAGTCGGCACGTAACGAGCGTCGGAAGGCGGCACAGCCTCATGCAGACCGACAAGCGGCCGTCACCTTCGGCAGCGCAAGTGATCCAGATTCACTTGTGGAGTTGGACCCGGGCCAACCGGCAGGCCTTCACCGTGGGCCTGCTGCCTCACTGCGGAACCTCGTGAGGACCGAGGCGCTGCCCGACGGCGCGAGTCGCCACGCCACTGCGAGGGACGACCGAGAAGGGCTTGACCGGAGCGCCGACGATGGTTAACTTCGCACGCGCAAAACGTGAACGGTCTGAACGCCAGAGGGACGGCGAAGGATCGAGACGAGCGGGAGGATGATCATTAGAGAAGCCCCCGGACATCTGGATCAGTAGAAGTGTCTCTGTAGTTGCGGGGCCCGGCCATCAGGCCGGGCCCCGCACGGCGTCATGGGTCATCGACGGTGGCGACCAGCAGTACGGCAACCGCCGGGGCCACGCCACCGGCGTCCGGCGGTGGGACGGGCACCCGCCGGAGGACGGCCCGCGTGATCACGGCGACCATCCTGTACCGGGCCGACCAGCGGCGACGTGGTCAGGTCGTCCCGCGCGCCTGACCAGGCCGCCCGAACGACGGGCCCGGTCGGCCCGCTGGAGCGACCAGGTCCCGTCCCGCCCCCGCACCGCGCACGAGTGCCACGGGGTCATCCATGCGTCGTCGGCCGGCACTAGGCGCACACCCAGCTTCGACGAGCCGGCCGGATGCGGGTGGATGGACAGCCGCACGCCGTCGGGGAACCGATCGGCGACCAGCGCGCTCCAGGCGTTGCTGCGGGCCACGACCCGGTAGCCGCGCTCCCGGGAGCGGCGCTGCAGGGCGGCGCGGCTGCCCTCGTGGTCGCCGGCGTCCTCGACGAGGAACCGCACGATCCCCAGGTAGAGCGCGCGTTCGGAGGGGTCGGCGCGGCAGCGCTCCCGCAACTGCTCGACCGACGGCGCCCACAGCCGGTCGAGCAGCGCACGGCGTTCGGAGTGGCTGCGATCGGGGTAGGCGTCCGACAGGTCGAAGAACTCGAAGCCCGGCAGCCGCTCCGCCGCGGCGAGCTCGCGGAGTGCGGCGCCGTAGTCGTCGACGTGCCCGTCGGGCACTCCGATGAGGTCGGCGAAGACGTGCCCGTCGGAGCAGACGAGCACCCGCGCACCCGGTTCGTGCACGGCGGCGATCTCGGCCCGGACGCGGTCCAGGTGGTGCAGCGACAGCCGCTCCCCCGCGTCGGGCAGCCGGCCGAGCACCTTGGCCGGGTTCGGGGACTTGCAGGGGAACGCCGGTAGCACCAGCCGCAGTGGTGTACCGGCGGTGACGGCGGCCCGGATCTGGGCGCGCTGCGGGTCGAAGGCGGAGGGCTCGGGCGCCGGCTCGTCGCGCGGGGCGCGCCGGTGGCGCAGCAGGATGTCGAGGACGTCCTCGACGACGGCGTCGGTGCGGGTCCGGTCGGTGACCGGGTCCGGGGCACAGGCGATCAACGATGCTCCGATCGGCGGGTCGCCACGGGTGACGACGGCGTGGTGGGTGTCGGTCGGGTCAGCGGGCGTGCGACGACGCGTCGTGGGTCACGAGGAGTGCGCGGACACCGCGGCCCAGCACGGCCGGGGTCCAGTCGAGCGCGGCGGGATCGGTGGCGAACCGCATGCCGGGCAGCCGGGCGAGCAGGGTGCCCAACGCGACCTGCAGCTCGACGCGGGCCAGCGCGGCGCCAGGACAGAAGTGGATGCCGTGTCCGAACGCGAGGTGCGGGTTCGGGCTGCGGTCGAGCACCAGCTCGTCGGCTCGGTCGAAGCGGCGCGGGTCGCGGTTGGCCGCGCACAGCGACACGATCACCGAGTCCCCGGCGGGGACCTCGCGGCCGTGCAGCTCGTCGGTCTCGGCGAGGAACCGCCAGGTGGTGAGCTCGAACGCGCTGTCGTAGCGCAGCAGCTCCTCCACCGCGCGCGGCAGCAGCTCCGGGTCGGCGGCGAGGCGGTCGAGCTCGTCGGGGCGGTGCAGCAGCGCGACCAGCGCGGTGGTGATCTGGTTCGTCACCGGCTCCTGCCCGGCCACGAGCAGCTGGAAGACCATGGAGTCGAGCTGCTCCGCGGTGAGCTCGTCGGCGTCGCGGGCCGCGACCAGACGGGTGAGCAGCCCGCCGCCGGGCAGGTCCCGCACGCCGTCGACGACCCGCGCGATGTAGTCCTGCAGCCCGTGCAGCAGCCCCTCGTAGTGGGCGCGGCGCGGGTCGGAGGGCCCGACCGGGGCGACGACGCCGCCCCACTCCCGCCGGAACCCCGACGCGAGCTCGTCGGGCAGCCCGATCGCCAGGGCCAGCACGGCGAACGGGAAGTGGGCGGCGAACCCCGCGACCAGGTCCACCGGTCCGTCGGTGGCCGTCAGGTCGTCCAGGAGCCGGTCGGCGATCTCCTGCAGCCGTGGGCGCAGCTCCTCGGCAGCCCGCGGGGTGAAGGACTCGGTCACCAGCCGTCGCATGACGGTGTGGGTGGGCGGGTCCTGGTGCAGCAGGTGGACCTGCAGCTGGGAGTGCTGCGGTTCGGGCATGATCGACGCCCGCGCCCGCCAGCGGTCGTTGCCCAGGCGGTGGTCCTTGCCCAGGCGCCGGTCGTTCAGGGTGGCGTGGGCGGCGTCGTAGCCCGTGACCAGCCAGGCGTGCACACCGCTGGGGAACGCCACCCGGTGGATCGGGCAACGGCGGCGCAGCTCCCCGTAGAGCGGGTAGGGGTCGCGCTTGTAGTCCGGGCCGACGAGCGGGACCGGCTCGGTCTCGTGGTGGGAGATCATCGGTGTCCTCTCAGATCCGCAGCGCGGGCCGCGCGACGTCGAGCCACAGGGCGAGGTCGACGACCCGCTCCAGGCGCAGCCGGGTGCCCCAGTCGAGCCCCTCCGCGGGCGCGTCGAGCAGCGGGTCGATGCGGGTGCGGTCGACGACGTCGGTGACGCCGTCGACGGTCAGGGCGTCGCGGGCCAGCTCCTGCAGCCCGGTGGCGTAGCCGGGGTCGTGGGTGGCCGGATAGTGGTTCTTGGCCCGCCACAGCACCGAGTCGGGCAGGTGCTTCGCACCCGCTCTGCGCAGCAGCGACTTCTCCCGGCCGTCGCGGGTCTGCTCGCTCCACGGGACCGAGAACGCGTACTCGACGAGGCGGTGGTCGCAGTAGGGCACGCGGACCTCCAGGCCGTGCGCCATCGACAGCCGGTCCTTGCGGTGCAGGAGCTGACGCACCCAGCGGGTGAGCGAGAGGTGCTGCAGCTCGCGCGAGCGGTGCTGCTCGGGTGACTCGTCGTCGTGGTGCGGGACGGCGGCGAGCGCGTCGGCGTAGGTGTCGGCGCGGAACTCCCCGAGCCGCATGGCGGCCGCGAGGTCGGGGTGCAGCGGGACCGCCGCGTCGTCGCCGGTGACCAGCAGCCACGGGAACGTCGCCGCGGCCCGCGGACGCTCGGCGTGGAACCAGGGGTAGCCGCCGAACACCTCGTCGGCGGCCTCCCCGGACAGCGCGACCGTCGAGTGCTCGCGGATCCGACCGAACAGCAGGTACAGCGAGGTGTCCATGTCGCCGACGCCGATCGGGGAGTCCCGGGCCGCGACGACGGCGCGCCGGTGCTCCAGGTCGAGCAGCGCCGCCGGGTCGAGGACGGTCACCGAGTGGTCGGTGCCGATGTGCGCCCCGGCCTCGGCCGCGTAGGGGGTGTCGTGCCCGGTGCGCAGGACGTCGCCGGTGAACTCGCGGGCCTGGTCGGTGTAGTCGACGGCGTAGGAGCGCAGCACCGCGTCGGGCCCGTGACGGTCGCGGAGTTCTGCCGCGGCGAACGCGGTCACGACCGAGGAGTCGAGCCCGCCCGAGAGCAGGCTGCAGATCTCGACGTCGGCCTCCAGCCGGGACCGGGCGGCCCGCTCGACGAGCGCCGCGACGTGGTCGGCGGTCGCCTCGGGGCCGTCGGTGTGCTCCCGCAGCTCCAGCTGCCAGTAGCGGCCGGTGCGCTCGCCGTCGGCGTCGAACAGCAGCCACCCGCCGGGCTCGACCTCCGCGACACCGGCGTAGACGCCGGGCCAGGTGGAGAACAGCAGCGAGTAGCCGTCGCGCAGGCTCTCGACGTCGGCGACCGGGTCGATACCGGGGTGGGCGAACAGGGCCTTGGGCTCGGAGCCGAACGCGACGCCACCGGTCGGGGTGCGGGCCCAGTACAACGGTTTGACGCCGAGCCGGTCGCGGCCCAGTACGAGCCGGCCGGTCGGCTGGTCCCACACCGCGAACGCGAACATGCCCTCCAGCCGGTCGAGCACGGCGAGCCCCCACTCCCGGTACCCGGCGAGCACGACCTCGGTGTCGCTGCGCGTGTCGAACCGGTGCCCGCGCGAGCGCAGCTCGGCGCGCAGCTCGTGGTGGTTGTAGACCTCGCCGGAGTAGGACAGGACGGTGCGGGTGCCCTCGCTGCCGGCGAGCATCGGCTGCACGCCACCGTCGAGGTCGATCACCGCGAGGCGGCGGTGCCCGAGCGCGGCGCGTTCGTCGTGCCACACCCCGCCGGCGTCGGGCCCGCGCAGGACCTGGGTCGCGGCCATGGCCTCGGCGACCGCGCGGAGCGCCGCCGGGTCGGCGGCGGGAGCGGGCTCGGCCAGGCCGGCGATGCCACACATCAGGGGATCTCCTCGGTGGTGGGACGATCGCGGTGCCCGATCAGCAGCAACGCGGCGACGACGGCCGTGAGCGCCGTGACGACGAGGGCGGGACGGGTGGCGAGCACCGTGCCGTCGGTGTTCCAGGCGAGCGCGGCGGCGGCCGGGCCGACCGCGAAACCGAGGGCGCGGGCGCACTGCACGCCGGCGCCGGCGGTCGCCATCCGGTCCCGCGCGGCTCCGGCGAGGACGAGCACCTGGGTGGGGCCGCCGTAGAGTCCGGTGCCCAGTCCGGCCAGCACCACCCGCCAGGCGACGTCGACCGGGGTCCAGGACGCCCCGTCGGGGAGCGCGGCGAGCAGCGTGAAGCCGACCGCGGCGAGGGCGACGCCGGCGACCGCGACCGCGCGCGGGGAGAAGCGGTCGGCGAGCCGGCCAGCGGGCGGCCCGGCCACGACCATCCCCAGCGGGAACGCCAGCAGCGCCAGCCCGGCGGCGGCGGGACCGGAGCCCCCGGCCTGCAACCCGACGGCGACCAGGTACGAGGCGGCCGCGAACGCCCCGGCGAGCAGGGCCACGGCGGCGGCGGGCGCGACGCCACGCGGCCGAAGCGCCGCGGCGACCGCGCGAGCGCCGGGGCGCGACGCCGAGGTGGCGAGCGCGGCGACCGCGACCACGATCGCCGCGGCCACCACCGCCGGACCGGCGAGAACACCGGTGGCGACGGCACACACGAGTCCGAGACCGGCGAGGAGCAGTGCGGCGTCGACCAGGCCCGCCCGGTCCGGCCCGGCCAGCACCCCGGCGGGGATCCGCGACCGGCGGACCAGCACGACCGCGACCAGCGACAACGCGACCACCGGGACGAACGCGACGCGCCAGCCGGCCAGCTCGATCATCGGCCCGCCCACCGCGGGACCCAGCACCCCGCCGATCGGGCCGGCCGTCGCGGGCACCGCCATCGCCCGGCCCCGACGCTGCGGGGCGACCGCAGCCACCGCGAGCACCGGCATGAGCACCATCAGCACCGCGCCGCCGGCACCCTGCAGAACGCGCAGCCCGACCAGCACCGGCAGCGACGGCGCGACCACGGCCGTGAGGTTCGCGGCGGCGAAGACACCGACGGCGGTGAGCAGGGCGGGTCGCACGGCGACCCGGTCCAGCCACCGCCCCGCCGGCAGCAGCAGCGCCACGGCCGGGATCGCATACGCCAGCACAACCCACTGGACCGACCGGGGATCGGCGCCGAATCCCTCCGCGATCCGCGGCAGGGCCACGGTGACGACGTTCATGTCGAACATCGCCGTGAACGACAGCAGGCCCGCCACCGCGACCGCGGCCCGGTCGTCACGCACCTGCCCGGCCGGCTCCGACGCCGTTCCGTCCTCGACCACTCCACCTCCGATCGCCACACCGTCGAGTGACGAGTCGTCACCACACGTGGTCGAGTTCCCGGGCGATACGGCCGAACGGCGCGATCCACGTCACACGTCATGACGACGACCGGAGGAACTGATCGACCGCGGACGCCGACTGGTGAGGTGTCCAGGACGAGTACGGCATGAAGGACGTGTGCGGGTGCGACGACACCGACGGACGATCACGACGGCAGTGGCCGCCCTCGCCGCCACGGTCCTCCTGCTGGCCGGGTGCGGCAGCGGCGCACCGGCCGCCGGCCACGCAGGTCACGAGGGTGGGGACGGGGGCGGATCGTCGGCGGGCGGTGCCGGACACCCGGCCGCACCCGCCTGCCCCCCCGACACCGCAGCTCGCGGCCCCGCCCCGGCGCGTGGTCACGATGGACGGCGGGGCCGCCGCAGTCCTGAACGAGCTCGGCCAACGTGAACGGATCGTCGGTACCGCCGCCCCGGACTTCTTCGCGGCCTTCACCGGCACCGAGCGGACCGAGCTCGACTCGATCCCGGTGCTGGACCCCGGACAGGGCACCACCGAGTCGGTCGTCGCGGCGAAGCCCGACCTCGTCGTCGGGATCTCCAGCTACAGCTTCGGCGGTTTCGACGGCACCCCCTCGGTGGAGCGGCTGCGGCAGGCCGGCGCCGCCAGCCTGGTGGCCTGCGAGGACGCACCCTCGCCGGTGCAGGACATCGACGAGACCTACGCGTTCATCCAGCAGGTCGCGACCGTCTTCGGCGCGCAGGAACGGGGTACGCAGCTGGTCGACCGGATCAGGGCCCAGGTCGCCGCGGCGGCACCCGCCCCCGGCACCGCGCCGGTCCGGGTGCTGGCGCTGTCCTCTGCCCCGCAGACCGCCCAGCCGCTGATGACCCAGGGCGGCTCCGGCCTCGCCAACGGCATCATCACCCTCGCCGGCGGACAGAACATCGCCGCCGACCAGGACGGCGACTTCGCGAGCCTGTCCGCCGAGCAGGTCGCCGCGCTCGACCCGCAGGCGATCGTCGTGATCACCGGGTTCTCCCCGCAGAGCGACGCCGAGCTGATCGCGGCCATCCGGTCCAGTCCCGTCCTCGCCTCGACGACCGCAGTGCGCGAGAACCGGCTGGTCACCGTCCCGCAGTCGATCACCCTGTCCCCCAGCGTGCTCAACGGGCAGGCCGTCGCCACGATCGCGAAGGGAATCCACGGCACCGGATGACCACCCACGACGAGACCGCGCGGGCCGGTAGGCCCTCCGGTGGCCCGGGCTCTTCCGTGCCGTACCCGGCTCCCGCGACCGGCGGCCTGCTCGGCCGGGTGCCGCCGGCGGCGGTGCTCACCGGGCTGCTGCTCGCCCTGTTGGCCTCGGTCGTCGTGGCGATCGGGCTCGGCCCCGTGTCGATCCCGCCCGGACGGGTGCTCGACGCCGTGACCGCCCACCTGACCGGGGGTTCCTCCGGGATCGACCGGGCCGAGGACTTCATCGTCTGGGAGCTGCGTACCCCGCGGGTGCTGCTCGGCGTCGTCGTCGGGGCGGGGCTGGCCGTCGCCGGTCTGCTGGTGCAGGCGATGGTCCGCAACCCGATCGGCGACCCCTACATCCTGGGGCTGTCATCGGGTGCCTCGGTCGGCGCCGTCCTGGTCATCACCACGATCGGGACCGCGACGGCCGGGCTGTTCACCCTGCCCGCCGCCGCGTTCGCCGGAGCGGTGCTCACCGGGGTGGGCGTCTTCGTCCTGTCCCGGGTCCGTGGACGGCTGCACGCGACCCGGATGGTGCTCGCCGGCGTCGCGGTCGGGCAGCTGCTCGGTGGCGTCACCTCGTTCCTGCTGCTGCGCACCCGCAACACCGATGCCCAGCAGCAGGTCCTGTTCTGGATGCTCGGAAGCCTCGCCGGGGCCCGCTGGGACCTGCTCGGGCTGTCCGCAGCGGTGGTCGGGGTGCTGCTGGTCCCGCTGTGGTGGCAGGCGAACCGGGTCAACCTGCTCGTACTCGGCGAGGACGCGGCCTCGGCGCTCGGTACCGACCCGACCCGGCTGCGAGCGGCGCTGTTCGTTCTCACCGGGCTGCTCACCGGGGCGGTCGTCGCGGTGTCGGGCAGCATCGGGTTCGTCGGGCTGGTCGTGCCGAACCTGGCCCGGCTGCTGTTCGGCGCCGACCACCGCCGCACCCTGCCGGTGTGCGTGCTGCTCGGCGCGCTGGTCGTCGTCTGGTCCGACACCGCCGCCCGTCTCGTGCTCGCCCCGACCGAGCTCCCGATCGGCATCCTCACCGCCGCGATCGGCGTGCCCTTCTTCCTGTACGTGCTGCGCCGCAGCGCGACCGGGGCGGTGGGGGTGTGAGCTCCCGGCTCGTGATCGACGGCGTCAGCGTCGGCCACGGCGGGGACCCGGTCGTGCACGACGCCACCCTGACCGTCCCCGACGGCGCGGTGCTCGCCCTCGTCGGGCCCAACGGATCGGGCAAGTCCACCCTTCTCAAGAGCCTCTACCGGGTGCTCAAGCCAGTGCGCGGGCATCTGCTGCTCGGCGACGACGACCTGGCCGCGATGCCGCACCGCGACAACGCCCGCGCGGTCGGGGTGCTCGCCCAGGACGACCCCGGCGGGTTCGACTTCACCGCGTGGGAGGCCGTGATGCTCGGTCGCTCCCCGCACCTGGGCACGTTCGGGCGTCCCGGCCCCGGTGACACCGCCGTCGTCGCCGACGCGCTGGAGCGCACCGGCTGTACCGCGTTCTCCGCCCGCCCGCTGTCGGAGCTGTCCGGCGGGGAACGCCAACGGGTGCTCCTCGCCCGTGCGCTGGCCCAGCAGCCCCGGGTCCTGGTGCTCGACGAGCCCACCAACCACCTCGACCCCCGTCACCAGCTCGGAGTCCTGCGGCTGGCCAGGGACCTCGGGATCACCGTCGTCGCCGCGCTGCACTCCCTCGACCTCGCCGCCCAGTACGCCGACCTGGTCGCCGTGCTGTCCGCGGGCCGCGTCGCGGCACTGGGCGCACCGACCGAGGTGTTGACCCCCGGGCTGCTCGCGGCGCACTTCCGGGTCGACGGCTCGATCGTCGCGGACCCCGTGACCGGGGCGCCCCGGGTACTGCTGCGCGAGCTGGGCGCCGGTCGGGCCGCTGAGTGACCGCACCGGCACCCGGCCTGCTCATCTCCGGATTCGCTCGCGCTCGGCACCGGGGTCACGGCAGTATCACGGCTCGTGGAGACGAACCCCTGTGACGGCCGCCGGGCCGCCGACCGCCGTGGCGCGGCGATGCCGCTGCACCGGTGATCGACGAGAGCGGAGACCGGACGGTCCGCCGGGTCCGCATCACCCAGCTCGTCGGGTCCACCGTCGACGGCGCCGTTCTCGCGACGGCGGTGCTGTACTTCAGCACCCGGGTCGGGTTGGCGGCCGAGACTGTCGGGCTCGTGCTCGCCGTCGCGGCCGCGTGCGCACTGGGTTTGTCCGTGCCCATCGGAGTGCTGGCCGACGCTGTCGGTCTGCGCCGGGCGGGCGTGGCGCTGAGCGGGCTGGTCGTGGTCTCGCTCGTCGTCTACGCCCTGGCCGGCGGGCTCGTCTCCTACGCGGCCGGGGCGATCTGCTTCGTCGTCGCGCAGGCGGGGATCGGCGCGGTCCGCCAGGCCGTCGTCGCTGCGGCGGTGGCACCGGAGGACCGGGTACGAGCCCGGGCGACGCTGCACACACTGCTCAACGCCGGGATGGGACTGGGCACGGTGTGGGGCGCGGTCGTCCTGGCCGCCGACTCGGCGGCGCTCTACCGGGCGACGTTCGTCGGGGGCGCCGCTGCAACACTGGTCTGCACCGTCCTATTCGCCGGGCTGCCCGCGACGGCCCCGACGAGGGGCGGGATGGCGGCGGGGCGGCGCCCGGGGCTCGCCGCCCTGCGTGACGACCGGTTCGTCACGGTGACCGGCCTGTCGGCGCTGCTGCAGCTCACCATGCCGGTGCTCAGCGTGATCCTGCCGCTCTGGGTGGCCACCAGGACCGGTGCCCCGGAGTGGGTCGCTGCCGTCGCGCTCGGGCTGAACACGATCCTGGTCCTCCTTCTCCAGACCGCCTGGGCAGCGAGGATCGGCTCCGTCACGGCCGCCCGGCGCTCGGCCGTGACGGCAGGGACCGCACTGCTCGTCTCGTGTGTCCTGATCGGACTCGCGGGCAGCGTAGGCGGGGCGGTGCTGCCCACCGTGCTCGTGTTGATCGGGGTGACGGTTCTGACCGCGGGTGAGATCGGGGCGGGCGCGGCGACGTGGTTCGTCGCGTTTCGCTCCGTCCCGGAGGGCGCCCAGGGCCAGTACCAGGCCGTGTTCGGGATGGCGGCCTCGTTCGCGCGGATCATCGGACCGGCGCTGGTGCTACCGCTCGTCCTCGCCACCGGCGAGATCGGGTGGTTGGCGGTCGGCGCCGTGATGGCCGCCGCGGGAATCGTGCTCTCGGCGATCACCGGGCGATCCGACCGAACTCCGCCGCAGCTCGGCTGATCGGAGACCATCGCACGCGCTCACCGGTAGATGCCGATGTCACCGTCCGGTCCGGGACTACGGCATCTGCCGGTCGATTCGGCGTGCGGCCAGGCTGGTCTCACTGCCCCGACGGCAGCCACCCCTCCGGGAAGGACCGACCATGACCACCGCCACCGACCAGGACGTCGAGCTGCGCCCCTTCCACATCGACGTCCCGCAGGCCGCGCTCGACGACCTGTCCGACCGCCTCGCCCGCACTCGCTGGGCCCCGGAGCTTCCGGGCGTCGGTTGGGAACGCGGCGTGGCGATCGGCCACGTGCGCGAGCTGGCCGAGTACTGGCGCACGACCTACGACTGGCGAGCGCACGAGGCGGCCCTCAACGCGTTCCCGCAGTTCACCACCGTCATCGACGGCCAGGAGATCCACTTCCTGCACGTGCGCTCGCCCGAACCCGACGCCATGCCGCTGCTGATGTGCCACGGCTGGCCGAGCTCGGTCGTGGAGTTCCAGCGCGTCATCGGCCCGCTCACCGACCCCCGGGCGCACGGCGGGGACCCGGCGCACGCCTTCCATCTCGTGCTGCCGTCGCTGCCCGGGTTCGGCTTCTCCCCACCGGTCACGGAACCGGGCTGGGGCATGGTGCGGACCACCGCGGCCTTCGCAGAGCTCATGCGTCGGCTCGGCTACTCCCGGTACGGCACACAGGGCGGGGATGCGGGCGCCGGGATCGTCGCGATGCTCGCCGGCCTCGCGCCGATGGCCGGCGGCCAGGTGGCCGGGATCCACCTGAACGGCCCGTCGAGCTTCGGGCCGCCCGCAGACGAGGCCACCCTGGACGACGCCGGGAAGGTGCGGGCACGGCGGGCCGCCGAGTTCGCCGCCACGGGTACCGGCTACCTGCAGCTGCAGTCACACCAGCCCTCCACCATCGGTGTCGCTCTGCACGACTCGCCGGTCGCCCAACTCGCCTGGATCACGGAGAAGTTCCAGGCGTGGACCGACCCGGCCCGGCGGCTACCCGACGAGGCCGTCGACCGTGACCAGCTGCTGACGACCGTCACCGCGACGTGGCTGTGGGGGTCCGGGGCGGGATCGGCCCAGTTCCTGTACGAGTCGATGCACGGCGCGATGCCCTGGACGCCACCGGCCGGGGACGACACGGCGTCCTGGGAGGGACCGGTCGCCCCCACCGCGGTGGCGGTGTTCGCCGCGGACAACTCCATCCGTTCCGAGATCGACACCGGGAACATCGCACGCTGGACCGAGTTCGACGTCGGCGGGCACTTCCCCGCCATGGAGACGCCGGAGCTGCTGGTCGACGACGTCCGCGCGTTCTACGCGGGTCTGCGCTGATCGGCTGCGGTCAGCGCGACCGTAGCCACCCGGCGCGGCGGGCCGTTTCGATGGCGTCGATGCGGTTCCGCCCGCCGACCTTGGCGATGGCGTTGGACAGGTAGTTGCGCACGGTGGTCGGCGAGAGGTAGAGCTGCCTGCCGATCTCGTCGGTGGTGAGGCCGGTGGCGGCCAGGCCGAGGACGTCGGTCTCGCGGGGGGTCAGCGGGTTCGCGCCGGTCTCCAGCGCGGCGGCCACCAGGTCCGGATCGAGCACCCGCTCGCCCGCGGCGACCCGGCGCACGGCGTGCGCCAGCGTCGTCGCCGGCGCTGCCTTCAGCACGAATCCCCGCACGTGCGACTGCAGCGCCTCGAGCATGTGGCCGGGCTGGTCGAGCCCGGTCAGAATCAGTGTGCGGACGTGCGGCAGCTCGTCGTGCAGGGAGCGGGCCACCATCAGGCCGTCGGCACCGGGCATGTCGATGTCCAGGAGGGCGACGTCCGGACCGAGCTCCCTGGCCACCGGGAGGACGTCGTCGCCGCGGCGCAGCTCGGCGACGACGTCGACGTCGGGCTCCAGCCCGAGCAACGCCACCAGCGCGCCGCGGATCATGTCCTGGTCCTCGGCGACGAGCACCCGGATCACGACGGGTGCCCGACCCGGGCCGAGGGCACCGGCACGTCGACGTGCAGCCGGAACCGTCGTGCCTCGTGCTCGACCCGCAGGGTGCCACCGAGCTCGCGGACCCGGCTCGCGAGACCGTCCAGTCCGGAGCCGTCGCCACCGGGGCCGGCCGGGGCGTCGTTCTCGATCGTCATCGTGAGCCTGCCCGGTGATCGGTCGAACACGATCGCGCACGCCGTCGCGTCGCTGTGCCGCAGCACGTTGGTCACTCCCTCCCGCACTGCCCAGCCCAGCAGTGCGTCCTGGTCGGTGGGCAGCCCGTCCGGGTCGCCGGTGACGTGCACGACGACTCCGGCGGCGTCGAGCAGCCGGACGGCCCCGGCCACCTCGGCGTCCAGCCGCACGGCCCGCAGGTCGACCGTGGTGGCGCGCAGGTCGGCCAGCGCGGAGCGGGCGATGGTCGCGAGATCCTCGGTCTCGCGCGTCGCCCGCTCCGGGTCGACGTCCCGCAGCCGCCCGGCGAGCTCCCCTTTGAGCACGACCGCCGACAGGCTCTGTCCGAGCAGATCGTGCAGGTCACGGGACACGCGCAGCCGCTCACGCTGCACCGCCACCTCGGCCAGCTCGGCGCGGACCCGCGCGAGCCTGTCCAGCTCGACGGCCAGCTGCGCGTGCACGACCAGCCCACCCGCACCCAACAGGAACACCGTCGGCGTGTAGACGGCGAACCACGCGAGGAACGCGGCACCCATGTCCGCGGTCTCCGCCAGACCCAGCACGAGCTGCACCACCAGTGCGGGCAGGAGCCACGCGAACGGGTACCGGCCGGGGAGCAACATGACCGAGGACGCACCGACCAGGAACCATCCGACGGTGCCGGGAACCCCGAGCAGTCCCATCGCGACGACCGTCCCCACCAGCGACGTCAGGGTCGCCGGCCAGGCCGCGGCCCGCTCACCGCGTACGGCGGCCCGGCTGTGGTGGATCTGGCACGCCGCCGCCACCAGGGAGAGCAGACCCCACGGTGATCCTCCGAGATCCCCGCCGAAGTCGGTGAGCGACTGGACGACGACGAACCCCAGCAGGCCGGCGTGCATACCGATGCCGACCAGCAGTACCTGGCGCTGCTGGGGCGTGCGCTCAGCCACGGTCCGCCGCCCGGTTCTCGACGGTGACGCGCGGATCGCCGGTGGTGGGCTCGACGACCAGGGCGACCCGGTGCCGCACGTCGCGGGCCAGCAGATCGACGACGGCGCGGCGCAGCGCCGCCCGGAACTCGGGTGTTGCGGGCCGGCTCAGGTCGACGTCCGCGGCGTGCAGCACCACGGGCGAGCCGGAGGCCGTCAGCAGCGCAAGGGCGGTGTCGATCTCATGGGCCCGGCTCCGGGCCCGGTGGCCGCCGAGGACCCTGCGGGCCCGCAGCAGGGCGTCGCGGGCGTCGTCGACGACGGCCGGCAGAGCGCTCGGCGTCACGGTGGCCGCTCGCTCCAGCACCGGGGCGACGACCTCCCGCAGCGAGCCGACGATCCGGAAGCGCTCGGTGACCACGGCGAGGTCGCGCAGCTCGTGCTGCGCGGCACGCAGCCGCCGGCGCGCCGCCACCAGCCAGATGACCCCGTACAGCGCGCTGACCCGGAACACCAGCGAGAACACGTAGTAGCTCGCGGTCAACCCGTCGGCTCGGACCACACCCACGAGGAGGACGACGGCGCAGCAGCCCCCGAGTACCGCGAGCGCAGTCCGCAGCGGCCCGACCAGGAACGCGCCGAGCGCCACGAAGACCAGCATCATCGCCCAGGCGCCGCCGATGACGACGGCGGCCACCCCGGACGTGACCAGCAGCGCGGCGAACACCGCTCCGCCGCGCGGTGCGACGGTCCCGCGCACGGCGAACCACACTAGGTACAGATGCAGGGGTGTCGTGAGGAGGACGCCGATCGCGACCGGAACCAGCCCCGCCCGATAGGGCTCCACCACCGCGGAGCGACCGAGCTCGACCAGCGGGATCAGCGCGCAGAACCCGACGACGAGGTGTCCCAGGAACCCGACGGGTCCGCGGTCGACGTCCGCTGGGTGGCTCGGCCGTCGGTCCACCGTCGGATCGTAGAGCACACCCCGCCGGACCTGACCCGGATCGAAGCACCGGCCGGTCCGATGAAGTGCACTGATGTGTGGTCCTCCCGGGAAGCCTGGCCGGCGTCGATCCCGCGATGCTCCATCAGGTCGGAGACGACCCGGCGGCGCACTCGAGACCGAACAGAGAGACCTCGCCTCGGCACTGCCGGACTCGCTCCTGGTTGCCGGCGCTGCTCGCGCACCGATCCGGCTGCTCCCCCGGTCCCCGGTCCTGCGCACCTCCTCCACCTGAACGCCGTCGCCGCACGTGTCACGAGCGGAGACACCCGCGAGGTCGCACCGTCGCGCGCCACGGACCGGGGACCGGTCCGCTCGTGCTTCCGAGCCGGCTCAGCCGGCCGCCGTTCGACCCGGCTCGCCGCTGTCGCCCCGCGGTGCTTCGAGGGTCTCGGTCAGCCTGCATCCTGCGTCGACGAAGGACTGCGGACGGGTGTCGAACCGCGGTCGGTGCGCAGGAGGCCGTCGAGTGCCGCCTCGACCAGTCGTCCCACCGCCTCGGCATCGATCTTCCCGTGACCGACGAGCAGCCGGAAGATGAGGGGAGAGAAGAGCAGGTCGATCGCGGTGTCGGCGTCGATGTCGGGATGTGCCTCGCCGCGAGCCTGGACGCGTTCCCAGAGCACCCGCGTCTGGGCCCGGCGATGCTCGAAGAACCGGTCGCGGAGCTGCTCGGCGGCCTGAGGATCGCTCGCGCACGCTCCGATGAGCTGGCGCAGGACAACCCCGGCGGGGCTGCGGTAGTAGGCGGCGACATGACCGACCTGCTCGAGCAGATCCCGCCGGCTGTCGCCGGTATCGGCCACCGGGACGTCGTGGCTCATGGTGTCGGCGAACGCGTCGATCGCGAGGGCGAGACGATGCGGCCAGTAGCGGTAGATGGTGGGCTTGCTGACTCCCGACGCGGCGCTGACCGCCTCGATGGTCACGGCAGGCACGCCCTTGTCGCGGAGGATGTCAGCAGTCGTCGCGAGCACGGTGGCCTGGATGCGGGGGTCGCGGGGGCGCCCGGGCCGGCGCGGCGGGGCGGAGTGCGCCGCCGCCCCGCCGTCGTGCGCCTGCGGGCTCAACGGACCGAGGGCGCTGCGGGGCGGGGGCCGCCCACGCTGCCGGGGCCGTAGCGTTCGCCGCTGACCCTCTCTCCGAGCGGCGCCAGCTCCGAGAGCGCCTGCTCGTCGAGGACGAGGTCGAGTGCGGCGAGGTTCTCCCCGATCCGCTCGGGACGGGTGGTACCAGGGATGGTGGTCACCGAGGTGCCCAACCGCTCGGCCTGCGCGTAGGTCCAGGCGAGCGCGACCTGTGCAGGCTTGGCGCCCAGTCGCTGCGCCACGGCCCGCACGACCTCGGCGATGCCCTCGTTCGCGTCGCCCGCCTCGCCCTGGAACCGGGGGTTGCGGCTGCGGAAGTCGGTCGGGGCCAGCTTCGTGCGATCGATCGTGCCGGTCAGGAACCCGCGTCCCAGCGGGGCGTAGGCGACCAGACCGACACCGAGCTCGGCCATCACCGGGGTGACCTGCTCGACATCGCGGGTCCACAACGAGTACTCCGACTGCACCGCAGCGATGGGGTGCACCGCGTGGGCTCGGCGAAGCTCCGCCGCACTGACCTCGGAGAGACCGAGCGCACGGACCTTGCCCTGGCTGACCAGCTCGGCCATCGCGGCGACGGTCTCCTCGATGCCGACGTCCTGCGGCGGGCGATGCAGGTAGTACAGGTCGATCACATCGACCCCCAGACGCAGCAGTGAGGCCTCGCAGCACCGCTGGACGTAGGCGGCTTCGCCGCGGAAGCGACGGTTGGCGTCGCCGCCACTGCGGTCGATGCCGAACTTGGTCGCCAGCCGGACCCGATCCCGCCGGTCATGGATCGCCCGACCGACCAGGACCTCGTTGTGCCCGGAGCCGTAGATGTCGGCGGTGTCGATCAGTGAGACGCCCTGCTCGATCGCCTCGTGGATCGTCGCGATCGAGCGGTCCCAGTCCGCCCCGCCGTAGTGCTCGCTCATCCCCATGCAGCCCAGTCCCATCACCGGGACCTCGATGTCTCCCAAGCGGTGTGATCGCACGATCGCACTCCTCAACTAATTTACGTAGCGGAACGTAAACGAATCTACCCCCTGCTCGGCGCCGAGACCAGGGCGCGTCGAGGAACACGACGCCCTCCGCCTGGATGCCGCGTGGGCCGACCGCTCCGGCGATTGCCGGCCGAGCACTGCCGCGAGGACTGCGGTGACGCCGACCCAGGAGCCCGTTGAGCTCCAGCGGGAGCGAGCCCCCGCGGAGGTACGAGCAACCGCCCGCTGCGGCCAGGGACGACCCCGGGCCCGACCCGAACGCGTGCGCGCGGACATGGCCTACTCCTCGCGCGCGATCCGCCGGCATCTGCGCGAGCGCCGGATCGTCGCCGCCATTCCGAAGCCCTCTGGCCAGCCGCGACACCGCAAACAACGCAGCTCACGCGGCGGCCGACCGCCCGGAGGCCGCCGTAACGATGTAGCAGTTCACCGGCGGGTGTCGAAGTCGCGGAAGCGACACCGGGCCACGGAACTGCCGCTGCCGGAGCCGGCCCGCCGCTTGGTCCAGATCTCGCCGTGTGTCCCCATACGCAGCGGTGGTCGTGCCGTCCTCGCTCCGCTCGTCGGCCGGTCTCCGAGACCTTCCGTGGGGTGACCGTGTGAGTAGATCAACTCCGTTGGGACAGACGTTGGACTTGATCAGGATCCACGTACAGCGCCTGGAACGCTGAGCGTCCGTGTCCTCGCAGGGGCATAGCGGCTACACGACCATTCGCCGGCCGTGCGCCACGTCGTCGCTGAGGCCCGCGGCATCCCCGGGGACATGGGGCTCCGACCAGCCGGGAGCGGACGGCACCGGCGGTGTCACGCCGTGGCACCGAGCCGTGAACGACGGGCTCGCACCGTCCGCACGATCACCGCGCCGACGACGATCAGCAGCAGCCCGTAGAGGCCCGCTGCGATCGGGCTGTCGACGAGCGCGACCGGATCGCCCTCACTGACCGCCAGCGCGCGGCGCAGCTCGGTCTCGGCCAGCGGTCCGAGGATGATGGCGATCAGCATCGGGGCGACCGGCACCCCGTAGCGGCGCATCGCGAGCCCGAGCAGCCCGATCAGTGTGACGAGCACGAGGTCGAGGAGCTTGGCGCTGGTCGCGTAGACGCCCAGCATCGCGAACACGGTGATGCCCGCGTAGAGGTAGTGCTTCGGGACGAGAAGGAGCTTGGCCCACAGCGGGGCGAAGGGCAGGTTCAGGATCAGCAGCACGACTAGGCCGATGAAGAAGCTGGCCAGCAGCGCCCAGACGAGGTCCGGGGCCCGGTCGAACAGCAGCGGCCCGGGCTGCAGGCCGTACTGGCGAAACGCCGCGAGCAGGATCGCCGCGGTCGCCGAGGTCGGCAGCCCGAGCGCGAGCAGCGCGCCCATCGCGGTGCCGGCAGTGGCGTTACCCGCGGCCTCGGGGCCGGCCACGCCCTGGATAGCGCCACGCCCGAACATCGGGTTCGCGCGTCGGGCGTCGAGACGACGCTCGGTGCCGTAGGCGAGGAAGGTCGGGACCTCCGACCCGCCGACGGGGATGATGCCGAATGGCAGCCCGGTCGCGGTGCCGCGCAGCCACGCGGGCAGTGCCTGGCGGAACTCTGCGAACGAGAGCCAAGGCCGGCCGGGGTGGGGCATGACGCTACGGTCCTCGCTGGTCCCGCGCCGGGCGGCCTGGGAGAACACCTCCGCCAGGGCGAGCAGGCCGACCGTGATGACGATGATGTCGATGCCGTCGAACAGTTCGGGCAGGCCTCCGGTGAACCGGGCGGCGCCGGAGATGCCGTCGATCCCGACAACCGAGATCGCCAGGCCGATGCCAAGTGCGGCGAGGCCGCGCACGACAGAGTCGGTGACGACCGCGGAGATGGCGACGAACGCGAACACCGCGAGCGCGAGGTACTCCGCCGGCCCGAACACGGTGGCGAGCGCCGCGAGCGCGGGCGCGAAGAATACGACCAGCACCGCGGCGACGATGCCGCCGATGAAGGACGCGATCGCCGAGGTCGCCAGCGCCTGGGGAGCGCGGCCGTTGCGGGCCATGGTGTGACCCTCGATGGACCCGGCGATCGCGGTCGAGTTGCCGGGGGTGTTCATGAGGATGCCGGAGATGGAGTCACCGAACAGCCCGCCGAACAGGACACCGGCGAACATGATGAACGCGCCGATGGGGTCCAGGGAGAACGTGACCGGGAGGAGCAGGGCCACAGCCATCGCCGAGCCGAGGCCGGGGAGCACACCGACCGCGGTACCGAGCAGGGCACCGACGACGACCCACAACAGGTTCATCGGGGTCAGGACGGTGGCGAAGCCCTCGCCGAGGTTGCCGAGCGTCTCGAGCATCAGAACGCTCCCGCGAGCAGGCCCGGAGGCAGGTTGAGGCCGAGGCCCGCGGAGAACCCGAGCTGCACGGCGGAGGAGAACGACAGCGCGAGGAACACGTCGAAGACCGGGCGACGGCTGCCCAGGGCACGGGCGACCCCCCAGAACAGCAGGGCGCCGGACAGGAGCCAGCCGACCGGCTGCAGCGCGGCGATGAACACGACGACCGCGCCGATCGCCTCGGCCAGCGCGCGGCGGTTGGCCCGCGGGCGGGTGTCGTGCTCGGGATGCGGCGCGATGGCGGGGGTGGACGCGTCGAGGTCGTCGGCCGGTGTCGGGCGTGCGACGGCGGCGGGCTCGGGACGGCGCAGGACGTCGAGCGCCAGCAGCGCGGCGAGGACCAGACACACGCCCGCCACGACCGCTGGGAACACCTGCGGCCCGGGGAACGACGCCGTCGAGGGCACCCGCATGGTGACGGTGCCGACGGCGAGCAACGTGGCGGCACCGAGCAGCACGACCGGGATCAGCAGCCCGGTCCGGCGGCGCAGGTAGCCGTCGGAGATCGAGGACTCGGGGGCGGTGGCGTCGGTCGACGTGGTCGGTGTGCTCACAGTCCGAGCTCCTCGATGATGCGGTTCACGCGGGCCTGGTCCTCGGCGAGGAAGGCGCCGAACTCGTCACCGGCGAGGAACGCGTCCTCCCAGTTGTTGCGGGCCAGGGTGTCCTGCCAGCTGGGGCTACGGACCATCTCGCCGACCACGGCGATCAGCTCGTCGCGCTGCTGCGCGGTGATGCCGGGCGGTGCGACGAGTCCGCGCCAGTTGGGCAGGGCCACGTCAACGCCCTGATCGACCAGCGTCGGGACTGCGATGCCGGGGACGGGCCGCTCGGCGGAGACGGCGAGGGCCCGCAGGTTGCCGGCGTCGATCTGGTCGGAGAACTCGTTGTATCCGCTGATCCCGATCGCCACGGTCCCCGACAGCAGCGCGGTGAGGACCTCGCCGCCACCGGCGTAGGAGATGTAGTTGACCTCGGCCGGATCGATCCCGGCCCCCTGCGCGACCAGGCCCGCGAGGAGGTGGTCGGTGCCGCCGAGCCCGCCGCCGCCGACGGCCTGGCCGTGCGGATCCACCCGCCACGCCGTCAGGAATTCCTCCAGGGTTCGGAACGGCGACTCGGCCGGGACGATCAGCACCTCGTAGTCCTCGGCGAGCCGGGCGATCGGGGTGGTGTCGGCCAGGGTGGTGTCGGAGGAGTTGACGGTGATGGCGCCCTCCATCACCGTGCCGGTCATCATCAGCTGGGTCGGTTCGGGCCTGATGCCGACGAACCGGGTCAGCCCGATGGTGCCGCCGGCGCCCGGCACGTTGACCACCTGGACGTTGTTGACGATGGACTCGGCGCGCAGGGCCTGCTGGGACTCGCGGGAGGCGAGGTCCCAGCCACCACCGGGTGCGGCGGGTGCGGTGAGGGTCAGGTTCGTCCGGGGGCCCTGACCGGCGACCGAGCCGCTCGCGTCGACCGCGGCGAACCCGGTCAGCGTGAGCGTCACGACGACGCCGAGTGCGGCGAGGACGGTCTTCTTCGACACGATCTCTCCTGTCGGCCCGGCCGGGCCGCTCGGTGGGTCGGGTCAGCGGGCGGTGTCGAGCCGACGGGCCATCCGCGAGAGCGCGAGGTTGACCAGCAGGTACAGCGCGGCGACGGCGGTGTAGACCGGGATCGCGTAGGTGCTGCCGAGGTACTCGACCGCCACCCGCCCCTCACGCAGCAGCTCGGTGTAGCCGATGACGAAGCCGAGCGAGGTCTCCTTCAGGATGATCACGACCTGGGAGACCAGAGCCGGGAGCATCGCCTTGACCGCCTGGGGCAGCAGTACCACGCGCAGGGTCTCGATCTTGCGTAGGCCGATCGCGTAGGCGGCCTCGCGCTGCCCCCGCGGGAGCGATTGGACACCGGCCCGAAAGATCTCGCAGAGCACCGCGCTGTTGTAGAGGGTGATGCCGATGACCAGCGCCCAGAAGGTGGGGACGTCGACACCCAGCGCGGGGGCTCCGAGGAAGATCATGAAGATCAGGACGAGCAGCGGCAGGCCACGGAACAGCTCGATCCACACCCGCGCCGCGCCGCGCAGCCAGCCGCGGTCGGAGAGCCGGGCGGCGGCCAGGACCAGTGCCCCGGCAACGGACAGCACGATCGCGACCAGCGCGACCTGGAGGGTGGACCAGAGCCCGCGCAACAGCAGGCGGGCCAGGTCGCGGTTGAGAAGGACCGCCCAGCGGTCGGGGTCGAGGATGCCGTTGCGGCCGAGCTGGACCAGCGCCGCCGCGACGACGACGGCGAGGACCCCGCCGCCGAGCAGCGCGCCGCGGCGGATGCGGGCGCGGCCGCGCGGTCCCGGGCAGTCGAACAGCACCGAGGGTCCCGAGGATGTCGTCGGACGGGCGGGTGCCGGCGTGGTGGGCCGGGTCGTCGTGGTCATCGGGCCACCGCGACCTTCTTCTCGAGCCGCTCGGCCGCCAGGCCCGCGGGAATGGTGATGATCAGGTAGAAGACGCTGCAGGCGAGCAGGATCGGGATCACCGCGTCGCTCTCGACGGTGGCCAGGGCCGTGGTCGAGGCCAGCAGCTCCGCGACGCCGAACGCGCTGGCGATGGCCGAGCTCTTGGTGAGGGCGACGAAGACGTTGAGCAGCGGTGGGATCACCGAGCGCAGGGCCTGCGGGAGGACGACGAACCGCAGTGATCCACCGAACTCGAGCCCGATCGAGCGGGCGGCCTCGGCCTGGCCCGGTGGTACGGCGTTGATGACGGAGCGGACGGCCTCGCAGAAGAACGCCGCGTAGTAGACCGCGAGTGCGACGACGGCGGCCGGGAAGAACCCGATCCGCACGCCCATCTGCGGCAGGGCGAACAGCGCGAAGAAGAACACGACGGCGGTGGGCACGGTCCGCAGGCACTCGACGTAGCCGGTGGCGACGCGCTGCAGCAGCGGGACCGGTGAGACGCGCATCCCGGCGAGGACGACGCCGAGCGCGAGCGCGATCACCGAGGAGACCAGGATCAGTGCCAGCGAGGTGCCGAACCCCGACAGCAGCAGGGGCAGGTTGTCGAGGACGGCGGTCATCGTGGGGTCCAGGGGGTTCGGGCGGCTGGGGACGGCCGGGTGGCGGGCCGGGTCATGAGCACGGCTCCGGCTCCGGCAGGGTCATGGGCTGCTTGGAGTAGCGGCCGAGGCTGGCGTCCCACGCGCGGGCGTAGGACCCGTCCTTGGAGGCCTCCTGCAGCGTCAAGTCGATCCACTCGCAGAACTGCGTGTCGCCCTTGGCGATCCCGACCGCCCAGTTGTCCTGGTAGAACGGGCGCCCCAGCATCTCCAGGTCCTCGTCGTCCTTGCTGACGTACCCGGCACCGATCGGGCCGTGGGTGGACAGCGCGTCGACGGTGCCGTTCTTGAGCGCGTCGATGCACTTGGACGAGACGTCGAACTCGATGAGGTTCGCCTGGGGGAACTCCTTGCGGATGGTCGCGGAGACCTGGCCGCCGGCGGTCGAGCAGATCCGCACGCCGCGCGGGGTCTGCGGGTCGATGATGCCGACCGGGTTGCCCTTGAGGACAACGAGATCGAGTCCGATGTCGGCATACGGGCCCGCGAAGCTGACGACCTTCCTGCGCTTGTCGGTGATGGAATAGGTGGCCATCACCAGGTCGACCTTGTCCTGGGCGAGGAACTGCTCGCGATTGGCGGAGCTGGCCTCGACGTACTGGATCTGGTCCGCGCGCAGACCGAGCCGACCGGCGATGTACTCGCCGAGATCGATCTCGAAGCCCTCCTGGTGGCCCTGCAGGTTCCCTGCCGACAGGCCGGGGTGGTCGTAGCGCGTCCCGATCCGCAGGTAGCCGCGGTCGTGGATCTTCTTCATGGTCGATCCGGCGGCCAGGGTCGGGCTGTCCACGACATCGGGGGTGATGCCCGGGTTGGTGGTGCTGCTCGCACCGAGGGTCGCCACGAGCGCGATGGCGGTGATCAGTGCGGCGGCGGGGACGAGAGTCTTCGGGATGCGCACGGCGTCGTGCCTCCTTTCCTTCAATGGTTCCGGTGCGGCGTCAGTGGCTGAGGACCTTGGACAGGAAGTCCCGGGCCCGCTCGGAACGGGGGGAGGCGAAGAAGTCCGCAGGCGGGGCCTGCTCGATGATGCGGCCGCCGTCCATGAAGATGACGCGGTCGGCGGCGGAGCGGGCGAAGCCCATCTCGTGGGTGACCACGACCATCGTCATACCGGTTCCGGCGAGCTCCTTCATGACCTCGAGGACCTCGTTGACCATCTCCGGGTCCAGCGCGGAGGTCGGCTCGTCGAACAGCAGGACCTTGGGCTCCATCGCCAGCGCGCGGGCGATCGCGGCGCGCTGCTGCTGACCCCCGGAGAGCTGGGCCGGCAGCTTCTGCGCCTGGTTCCCGACGCCGACCCGGTCCAGCAGGCGCTCGGCCTCGGCGCGGGCCTCGGCCCTGGAGCGGCCGCGTACCCGGATCGGGCCGAGCGTGACGTTGTCCATGATCGACATGTGGGCGAACAGGTTGAACTGCTGGAACACCATGCCGACGTCCGAGCGCAGCGCGGCGAGTTCCTTGCCCTCCTCGGGCAGGGCGACACCGTCGAGGGTGATGTCGCCGTCGTCGATCGGCTCGAGCCGGTTGATGGTCCGGCACAGGGTCGACTTGCCGGAGCCGGACGGGCCGACCACGACGACGACCTCGCCGCGGGCGATGTCGAGGTCGATGTCGCGCAGCACGTGCAGATCGCCGAAGTGCTTGTTCACCCCGCGCAGCGACACGAGCGTGTCGGCAGCCGGCGCGGCGGCCGCGGCGGAGGCGGGGGCGGTGGAAGCGGTCATGGGTGTCTCCTCGACGGTCACGTCGCTGTGGCGGAAGGATCTGGGTGTGTCGCGCACGGTGTTGGTTCCGGCGCGGCGACCGGGTCGCTGGGCGATCGCCGCGCCGGGTTCAGGGGGCGGTCGGTGGCAGGTCCGCCACCAGGACGGTCCCGGTGCCGGACTCGGTGATGTGGACGCGGGTGCCACCGGTCCGCGGGTCGGCGCGCAGGGCCAGGTTGGTGCAGGTGGTGCCGGCGGTGGACCGCAGCCGGGCGACGAGCTCGCCGTTCGGGGCGAACACGAACACCGACCCGAGCGACGCGTGGGCGACCAGTAGGCGGCCGGCGTCGTCGAGGGCGAGCCCGTCGGGGCCGCTGGTGCCGAACAGCGACACGAACCGGCCCACCTTCGACACCGACGTCCGGTCGGCGTCGAGCGGGGCCCGCCACACCGCGTTGTCGCGGGTGGCGGCGACGAACAGCACGCGCTCGTCGTGGTCCAGGACCAGCCCGTTGGGACTTGGCACGGTGTCGAGCAGCACGTCGGTCGTGCCCCCACGCACGCCGCCGCGCAGCCGGAGCACCCGCCCGGTCGGGTCGTGCAGACCGGTGAGCCCCTGGTCGGTGACGTAGACGTCGCCGTCCGCCGCGACCGCCAGGTCGTTGAACCCCTTGAAGCCCTCGACGTCGTCGGGCCCCAGCACGGTGTGCACCTGCCCAGAGGCGTCGAGATGCAGCAGACCGCGGAGCTGGTCGGCGATCAGAATCCGTCCGGCGCCGTCGATCCGGCATCCGTTGGGCTGGCCGTCGTACTCGGCGAGCTGGGTCCACTCCCCCGCCGGGTCGATGCGGAACACCCGCCCGAACGGGATGTCCACGACCAGGAGGTTCCCGGCACCATCGAACACCGGTCCCTCGATGAAGGAGTCGATGCGGCGGCCGCCCTTGTGGGTGTCGGCCCAGGCGCTGGGCTCCCCGGTGCGGCGCAGGTGCGCCGGCATCGTGGCGAACGGCGTCGCGTCGATCACCTGCGGTGGCGTGTCGAGGTACATGGGGTTCATCCGGACTCTCGCGGCGGTGCGATCAGTGGACGGGCGCGGCGCGATCGGCGGGGTCGCCGCCGAACGTGCCCGCCTCGGCAGCCGTGGCGATCTGCGCGGCGGTGTAGCCGAGCTCGCGAGCCAGGTCGGCGGTGTGCTCCCCGGCCCGGGGAAGGTCGAGGCGCAGCGGCAGCCGGCGACCGCTCATCTCCAGCGGCAGCGACGGCAGCCGGGCGGTGCGGCCGTCGGTCAGCGTCACCTCGGTCAGCGCGCCCGGCTCGTTGAGGTGCGGGTCGTCGAACAGGTCCTCGGGACGCTGGATCGGGGCGAACGGCAGCCGGGCGGCCTCGCAGAGCCGCACGGCCTCGTCGCGGGTCAGCGCGCCGAGGGTCTCGCGCAGCACCGGCAGGACGCGGTCGCGCTCGGCGACGCGCTGGGCGTTGGTCGCGAGCCCGGGGTCGGCGGCGAGCGTGTCGAGGCCGAACGCGGCGCAGAACGAGCGCCACTGGGTGTCGGAGACGACTCCGATGAAGACCTTCTCGTCGTCGCCGGTGTCGAACACGTCGTAGACCGCCCAGGCCGACAGCCGCGCGGGCATCGGCGCGGCGGCCCGCCCGGTCACGGCGTACTGGGCCATGTGCTGCCCGACGAGGAAGACGTTGTTCTCGAACAGGGAGCTGCGCACCAGCTGGCCGCGGCCGGTGGCCCGGCGCTCGTAGAGGGCGGCCATGACGCCCATCGCGGCGAACATGCCGCCCATGACGTCGTTGACCGAGGCACCGGCGCGCAGCGGACGCCCGGGCGGACCGGTCATGTAGGCGAGCCCGCCCATCATCTGGACGACCTCGTCGAGCGCGGCGCGCTCCTCGTAGGGACCGGACAGGAACCCCTTGAGGCTGCAGTAGATGAGGCCAGGATTGTCCGCGGACAGCTCCTCGTAGCCCAGTCCCTTCGCCGCGAGGCCACCCGAGCGGAAGTTCTCGGTGACGACGTCTGCGGTCGCGATGAGCCGCTTGACGTAGTCCACGCCCTCGGGCGAGCTCAAGTCGACCGAGACCGAGCGCTTGTTGCGGTTGAACATCGGGAAGAACCCGGCGCCCGATCCGGGCAGAGCACGGGTCTTGTCCCCGTCGCCGACCGGCTCGACCTTGATGACGTCGGCGCCCAGGTCGGCCAGGACCAGCCCGCAGGACGGGCCCATGACCATGTGCGAGAACTCGACGACGCGCACCCCGTGCAGGGGCAGCCGCGGTGTCCGCTGCGAGGCGTTCACGCGGCCGCCCCCGCACCGGCGTAGCGGAAGCCCTTGGTGAGGCCGGCGTCGGGGACGTGGCCGTAGAGCGGTTCGCCCGGCAGCCCCTCGACGACGACCGCGCGGGCCGCCACCAGCGCCTCGATGTCGACCCCCGTGCGCAGACCCATCGACTCCAGCAGGAAGACCAGGTCCTCGGTGACGACGTTCCCGCTGGCGCCGGGGGCGTACGGGCAGCCGCCGAGCCCGCCCTGGGAGGAGTCGAAGGTGCGCACACCCGCATCGAGGGCGGCGACGACGTTCGCCAGACCCTGGCCCCGCGTGTTGTGCAGGTGCGCCGCGCCGGCGTGCCCACCGAGCTCGGCGGACAGCCGGGTGAACAGCCTCCGCACCTGCGCCGGGTCGGCGTAGCCGGTGGTGTCGGAGAGGCCGACCGAGTCCGCGCCCATTTCGGCGGCCGCAACCGCGAGGGCGATCACGCGGTCTTCCGCAACCGGTCCCTCGATGGTGCAGCCGAACGCGGTGGAGAGCCCGACATCAACCTGCAGGCCAGGGACCTTGTCCTTCAGGGCGACGACCCGGCCGACCTGCTCGATCGCCTGCTCCGAGCCCATGCCGATGTTCGCGCGGCTGTGGGACTCCGAGACCGAGACCGGCATCGTCAGCGACCGGGCGCCCGCCGCGACGGCGTTGCGGGCGCCGACCAGGTTGGGCACCAGCGCGAGCACAGTCAGGTCCGGGATGCGCAGAGCCTCACCGACCACCGCGGCCGCGTCGGCCATCTGCGGGAGCCGCTTCGGCGAGACGAACGAGGCGACCTCGATCTCCCGCAGGCCCGCAGCGGCCAGCGCCGCGACCCAGCGGTGCTTCACCGCGGTCGGCATGGTCCGGTCCACGCTCTGCAGCCCGTCCCGCGGCCCGACCTCGCTCACGAGGACGTCCACCTCGGACGTCCGCGACGCCCGCTCCGCCGTCGCACTCATGGCCCCACCACCGTTCTGTCTGACAGAATACGCTTGCGCTAGACAGAACGGTACGGCCGGCCGATAGAACTCGTCAAGACACCTCTCCGCAGCTGATCGCATTGGGTCGTTCTGTCTGACAGAATGCAGTGCGCCAGAGCGCAACGATGACCATGCGGCGCAACGTCGCCGCGCCGAGAGGACGGTGCCGGTGTCAGCCGGAGAACAGCCGAAGGAACAGCGGGTCGAGGCCGTAGAGCGGGCGCTGACGCTGCTCGAGGCGTTCGCCGAGGGAGCGGACCGGCTGTCCCTGGCCGAGCTGGCCAGACGCACCGGCTTCTACCGCAGCACCATCCTGCGACTGGCCGCGTCGCTGCAGCGGATGGGATACCTGCACCGTGAAGCCGACGGTCACTACCGCCTCGGGCCCACGCTCTGGCGACTCGGCTCGCAGTACCAACGAGCCTTCCACCTCGCCGACTACGTGCGCCCCGCCCTCGCGACAATCAGCAAGGAGACCGGGGAAAGCGCCGCCTTCTACGTGCGCGAAGGCGACCGCCGCGTCGTCCTCTACCGCGTCAACAGCGAGCAGCCGATGCGACACCATCTGGAGGAGGGTGCCGTACTCCCGCTCGATCGAGGCGCCGGTGGCCGCATACTGACCGTCCACACGGGCGGCGACGACGACCACGCCGAGCAGATCCGGAACCAGGGCTACTACCTGTCCGACGGAGAACGGAACCCCGGGACCAGTGCGGTCGCCGTTCCTGTGTTCGGTATGGGTGGCACGTTCGTCGGTGCACTGGGCGTGGTGGGGCCGCGGCAGCGGATGGGCGGGACCCGCCCGCTGGAGATCAGGGACCTGCTGGTGCGCCACGCCGAGGATCTGTCCGTGCAGCTTGGCCGCCGATAACACCTCCACCCCCGAGAGGCCCGCAGGAATCTGCGCGAAGCGTCGGTGAGTCGGGGAGAGCGGCAGCGAACGCCGCGAGGATCCGACTGAGACCTGCGCCCTTCATCACACAGGGGATCCGTCATCAGGGGACGCACCCGACAGGTGGGTCGTGCGACTCCCCACCCCGCTGACCGCCACCGCCGCCGTCGGACCGAGCTGCGACTGAATCTGGCCGAAGGCACGCCGACTGTGGCAGCGGGGAAGACGGCGGCTCCGCTCGTCGTGCTCGCACCGGCGCGACGGGGACATGGCTGGTGACCACGGCCCGCTGAATCCGTCCCGGCCTGCAGGCGGGGCAGCCGTAGTTCACCGCGCGGATTCCTGCTGCATAGGCGAGTAGTGCCGCCTTCGTCTGCGTTGCTGTGTGTGGTTGCTGTCACTCTGGGGCGTATGGCGGCGACTGCTGAGCAGGTAGCGCGGATCCCGGCGGGGAACCTGCGGGTGCCCCGCGGAGAGTTCGCCGTGGTCTGGGCCGCCGCGCAGGATCGGACCGCGCAACAGGGCGAGCGCGGAGTCCAGAACTGGTACGCGGCCGGTGTCGTGGCGACGTGCCGGTGGCTGGCCGGTGCTGCGCACCGCACGTCGTGGGGCCAGATCCAGCAGCCGGCGGCCCCGGCAAACCGGTCGTGCGCGACGGCCCATGAGGAGCTGATCGAGGCCGAGTGCATGGCAGTCGAGCTGCCCCCGTTGCGCCAGCCAGACCTCGTGGCGGACCGTCCGGGTTGGTGCGAGGGGCCACCGTGTGGTCATCAGAGTAAGATCAGAACTTCCGGCGTCTACGCAGCTCAGACGCATGAACGTTGTGCGGCGGGCCGGGCTCGAACCGGCAACCTGACGGGTTATGAGTCCGCTGCTCTGACCAATTGAGCTACCGCCGCGGCGAGCCGGAGGATACCGGAACCGGCACACTCCGAACCGCCGTCACCCCGGTCCTCCGGCAGGGCCGGAGCACCCTCGGCATAGGGTGCCTCGGCATGCGGCTCGGTTACCTCACGCACGTCACCGGTGACGATCCGTCACGCGCCTACCGCGAGACGATCCGGCTGGCGGAGCGGGCCGAGGAACTCGGGTACGACTCGTTCTGGGTGGCCCAGCACCACGACGGTCACCTCGGCGGTCGGCTGCCGTCGCCGCTGGTCCTGCTGGCCGCGGTGGCGGAGCGGACCCGGCTGATCCGGCTCGGGACGGCGGTCGTCGCGCTGCCGCTGGAGGACCCGCGCCGGCTCGCGGAGGACGCCGCAGTGCTCGACGCCCTGTCCGGTGGGCGGCTGGAGCTGGGCGTCGGAGCGGGGGCCGATCCCGACGCGGCGCGACGCTTCGGGCGTCACCACGACGACCGGCACCGCGACACCGTCGCCGCGCTCGACGTCCTGCTGGAGACGCTGCCGACGGCGCTCGCCACGCAGCGGGTGTGGTGGGCGACGGGGTCGGCGTCGTCGGTGGACGCCGCCGCGGTCCGCGGGGTGGGAGTGCTGTCGGGCAGGCCGCCGTCGTCGCACGGCGGCGTCGTCTCCGACCTGGCCCGGTACTGGACCTACGCCCGCGGGGTCCCCCGGGTCGCGCTGTCCCGGCCGCTCCCGGCGGGCCACTCGACCGGCCGGGTCATCGACGAGCTGCTGGCCGACCCCGCGCTGCCGTGGTCGGGCGAGATCATCGTCCAGGCCCAGCCGTCGACGGTGCGGACCGACGTCCACGACGAGGTGATGGAGCGGACCGCGCGCTTCGTGCGGCCGTTCCTCGGGGTGGCCGGGCCGGCGCACGGGGCCGCGGTCGTCGAGGCGGTCGACACCGACGACGACCACCCGCCGGCGATGCGGCCGCGGCCGGTGCTGCGGCCCCACCGCTAGTACGGCCACGGCAGTTCAGGGGTTGGGTGGTCGTTCGCCGCGGCGGCGGTAGTGGCGTTCGCGGTCCTCGGTCCACGAGGTCGGCAGGCAGAGCTCCCGGTCGATCGACGACGGTCCCCGGTTCGAGGCGTAGGCCAGGGACATCCCGAGCTGGCAGCTGCCGATCGTCCCGGTGGTGCGCTGAGCCGTCGTCTGCCGGGCGGCAGACCAGCCGCCCGTGGTCAGGCCCGGCGCCGGCGATCAGACGTGAGTACGCCCCGACTTGGCCCCTGGCCGAGAACCTCGCGCGACCCCGGGGTCTGAGATCCGACGACCTGACCGTACGAGTCGACGGGGTGCGATCACGACGCACTCCGTGTTCGGTCTCGGTCCAGGATTCGTGGGTCCGGCGGCTCGTTGACCGGGTTTGCCGGTGGGCGTCCGGTCAGTGCTGCGAGGACGTCGTCCGCGGCGTCGAGGGCGACCCGACGCAATGATTCTTCGGTCTGGCCTGCGATGTGCGGGGTGATGATGACGTCGGGTCGGTTCAGCAGGGAGTGGCCCGGTGGGAGGGGTTCGACCTCGGTGACGTCGAGGGCCGCCCCGCCGAGTCGACCGGTGGCGAGTGCCTGGAGCAGTGCCTGTTCGTCGATGGTGCCGCCGCGAGAGGTGTTGATGATGACCGCGTCGGGCCGCATGGTGGCGAGTTCGGTCGCGCCGATGAGGTGCCGGGTGTCGGGGAGCAGGGGGATGTGGAGGCTGACCACGTCGGAGTCGGCCAGTAGGTGTGGGAGGGTCGCGGGGGTGCTGCCGCGGCGTCGGACCTCGTCGTCGCCCAACCCCGGGTCGTAGGCGAGTGTTCTCATGCCGAAACCGTTCTGCGCGATGCCGGCGACCTGGGCGGCGATCCGGCCGAAGCCGATGAGTCCGAGGGTGCTTCCCGCCAGTTCTCTGCCGACCAGCAGGGCGCGGGAGGTGTGCCCGCTCCCGTCCTGGTTGCAGCGGTCCGCGAGGGTCAGTTTCCGTCGGAGTGCGAGCAACAGCGCGAAGGTGTGTTCGGCCACCGAGACGAGGTTGGAGGTCGGCGTGTTGGTGACGATGACACCGGCTGCTGTCGCGGCCGAGACGTCGACGGTGTCCACTCCCACGCCGTGCCGACCGATGATCTTCAGGCGAGGGGCCGCAGCGATCTGATCGGCGGTGATGCGTCCGCTGCGCACCAGGATGGCCTCGACCTCGTCGGCGACGTCGGCGAAGCTCGTGGCCGCATCACCGTAGCCGCAGCGCACATCGGCGAGCTGTCGGAGTTTCTCGATCGCGAGCGGATGGATCGGGGAAGGGATCCAGACGAGGGGTCTCGGGTCGGGCCGTGCGTCAGGCATTGGGCGTGAGCTCCCGGCTGCGCCGGCGGGACTCTTCCTCCCGCGCGACGCGTTCTTCGCAGGTGGCGAGGACCTCCGCGGCGCGGTCGGGGTTGACGACGGCGAGTCCATCGCTGTCGCCGACGATGATGTCCCCGGGGTTGACGACGACATTGCCGACGACGACCGGTCTCTGCAGCCGGAACGGGCCGTTCTTCCACGGGCCGGCGGGAATGACCGAGCGGGCGTAGACGGGCACACCGAGGTCGGCGAGTTCGACGACGTCGCGGATCGCGCCGTCGATGACGAGTGCGGCGACCTGCAGGGCCCTGGCCTTCTCGGTCACGAGGTCGCCGATGAGGGCCCTGCCGTCGTATCCGCCGCCGTCGACGACGAGGACCTGGCCGGGGCGGATCTGTCCGAGAGCCTGGTGGATGCCGAGGTTGTCCCCGTGGGCGGTCAGGACCGTGTAAGCCTCACCGGCGAAGGGCTCGCTGTCCCACATGGACTTGAGGCCGACCGGCAGGCCGAAGCGATCCTGGGAGTCACCGATGATCGTGGTGGGGTAACCGCGCAGGGCGGCGATGATGTCCGCGGTTCCGGGTGCGTCGGTTGTCCGTGTCATTGTGCGTTCCTCAACTGGGTCGGACCTGCGCGTGGCAGGGGGCGGGCTCAACTGGTCGACTTCACGGCCAGAACGGGCACTGGACTGTGCTGGAGCAGGGACTGGGCAGTGCTCCCCATGAGGAACTTCCCGACCGGGGATCGGCGCCGCAGGCCGATCACCAGCATTCGGGCGTCGACCTGCTCGACGAGGTCGATGACTGCGCTCACCGGGTCCTGGCTCTCCGCGAGCTGGTGGATCTCCACGCTCACCCCGGCGGCCTCCACCTGCCGGCGTACCTGCTCGAGGTCGGACCGGGTGGCCAGCTGGGAGTCCATGTAAGCGCCGTGCGCGGAGTTCACGACGACGACGCCGGTCTCCCAGCGCTGCGCGTGGACGACGGCGGCGTCGACGGCCGCGTGGCCCTGCGCGGTGGGGACGAACCCCACGACGATCGGCTGCGACTCGGTGAGTGGCTCGGTGGTGTCGGACATGGCTCAGACATCCGCCTTGACCTGGTCGAGGACCGACGCGAACGAGCTCTCGGTCTGGTCCCACAGCTGCTGGGAGGCCGTGTGGTCGAGGAACGAGGGGGTGAGGTTCAGGTCCTTGAGCCGGGCCAGCGTCGCCGGGTCGTCCATGACGTCGGCGATGGTGCTCGAGAGCTTCTCGACGACCTCGTCGGGAGTGCCTGCGGGCACGACGAACCCGCGGCTCGACGCGAGCTCGAAGTCGAAGCCCTGCTCGGCGAAGGTCGGGACCTCTGGAAGGAACTCGTTGCGCGAGGCTGCCGCTACCCCGAGGACCTTGCCCTGGTTGTTGGCCACGACCTCCTGGACGTCACCGACGTTGGTCACGAGGACCTCGACGTTGCCGCCCAGGAAGGCGGTCGCCGCGGGGGCGGCGCCGTCGCTGAAGTGCACCGGGCTGAACTGCGCTCCGCTCAGCTGCTCGAAGAGCACCATGGCGACGTGGTCCTGGGTGGCGACACCCGAGGTGGCCATCCGGATCTTGCCCGGCTCGGCCTTGCCCGCGGCGACGAGGTCCTGCAGGGACTGGTACGGGCTGTCGGGGGCGACGACGAAGACCTGGGGGTCCTGCACGTACATGGCGACCGGGTCGAAGCTGTCGTGGTCGTAGGACGCACCCCGCGCCGGGTCCAGGTAGGACAGGATCGTCCCGGCGAGACTGACCGTGCTCATCGTGTAGCCGTCCGGCGAGGAGGACACCAGGGCGGAGTTGCCGACCTGGCCACTGGCACCGGGCTTGTTCTCCACGACCACCGGGCGCCCCAGCTTGTCCTCGATCCCGTCGGCGATGAGCCGGGCGCCGACGTCGGTGGAACCCCCCGCGCTGAAGCTGACGATCAGGTTGACCGGCTTGCTCGGGTAGGTGGTGGCGTCGGAGCTCCCGGTCTGCGGGGTCGCGCACCCGGCGGCCAGTGCTGCCACGAGCACCGTTGCTGTCGTGGCAAAGATCTTCTTCATGGTGTTCCTCGCTCGAGATGAGTCGGGTGGCGATGGATCGGTGGGCCTGGTGTGGGTCATGCGGCGGAGTCGACCGGCAGGTGTGCCTTGCGCTTGAGGTTGGCCCCGACGACGGAGCCGACCAGGATGACGACGGCGACGATCAGGAAGGTCAGGGCGAGCGGGCGCGTCAGGAAGATCGACAGGCTGCCCCCGGAGAGCTGCAGCGACTCCCGCAGCGCGCTCTCCAGCAGCGGCCCGAGCACCAGCGTCAACACCAGCGGAGCCAGCGGCACGTGGAGATGGCGGAAGGCCAGGCCGACGAGACCGAAGAAGATCATGACGAAGACGTCGATGATGCTGTTGTTCACCGCGTACGAGCCGATCACGATGAACGAGAAGATCAAGGCGCTGAGTACCGAGTACGGGATGGCGAGCAGCCGCGTCCACAGCCCGACGAGAGGGACGTTCAACAACAGCAGCAGGGCGTTGCCGATGAACAGGCTGGCGATGACGGTCCACACCAGGACGGGATCGTCGACGAACAGCCGCGGCCCAGGGGTGATGCCGTTCTGGAGGAACGCGCCGGCCAGGACGGCGATGGCCGGTGAGGCCGGGATGCCGAGGGTGAACAGCGGGACCAGGGCCGCGTTCGAGTGCGAGTTGTTGGCGGTCTCCGGTGCGGCGACGCCCTCGATCGCGCCGGTACCCAGCTCGCCGCGGTGCTTGGAGACCTTCCGCTCGGTGCTGTAGGCCAACAGCGACGAGATCGCCGACGTCACGCCGGGCACCAGCCCGACGACCGCGCCGATCACGGTGCCTCGCCCGATGGCGGGCGCGGCGCGGCGCACGTCGGTACGCGTGGGCACCAGGTTCCGCAGACGAGGCGCGGTCGGCCGCGCCGAGTTGCCCCCGGCGACGTAGAGCAGCTCACCGAGGCCGAAGATCCCCACCAGCACCGGGACGATGCTGATCCCGTCGAGCAGGTGCTCGCTGCCCATCGTGAACCGCGGCGCGCCTGCGACGGGGTCGATGCCGATCATGGCGATCAGCAGGCCGAGAGTCGCCGAGATCAGCCCCTTGACCAACGACCGTCCGACCAGGCCCGCCAGCAGCGCGATGCCGACGAGAATGAGACAGAAGAACTCCGGCGGCCCGATCGCCAGCCCGAGCTGCGCGAGTGGCTGCGCCGCGACGACCAGGCAGATGGTGGCGACGGTGCCACCGATGAACGATCCGATCCCCGCGATGCTCAGCGCGATGCCTGCTCGTCCCTGCTTCGTCATCTGATACCCGTCGATGCAGGTGATGGCCGATTCACCCTCGCCGGGAATGTTCAGCAGGACGCTCGTGATGGTGCCGCCGTACGCGGTGCCGTAGAAGATCGCGGCGAGCATGATGATCGCCGAAGCCGGCTCCATCCCGAAGGTCAACGGCAGCAGGATGGCGATGCCGGCGGTCGCGCCGATGCCCGGCAGGATGCCCAGCGCGGTGCCGATGAGGCACCCGATCAGCGCGTACAGCAGGTTGGCCGGGGTGGCAGCGGCGGCCAAGCCCTGCCCCAGGAACTCGAGTGTGGTCATCCCTCAGTCCCTAGTACTGCAACGGCAGTTCGGCGTGTGGTGAGAGGCTGACGGCCGTTCGGCGGTGATGATCACCGCGTGGTTGATCTTGCCGGGTGGGTGGCCTCGTTGGACGCGGTGGTGGAGCTGATCTCTGGCCGTTTCCGCAGGGTCGAGCCGCGCCGGCGGGTCGGAACCTACCTGCGAGGCCTGCTCGCGGGGCTCGAGCGGAAGAACGGCTGGACCCTCGCCGAACACGCCGGGGCGATGTCGCCGGACGGGATGCAGCGGCTGCTGCGCACCGCGGACTGGGACGTCGACGGGGTCCGCGACGACCTGCGCGGCTACGTCCTGCAACATCTCACCGACACCGCGTCGGGGGTGTTCATCGTGGACGAGACCGGGTTCATCAAGAAGGGCCTGCGTTCGGCCGGGGTGCAGCGCCAGTACACCGGCACCAGCGGGAAGATCGACAACTGTCAGCTCGGTGTGTTCCTGGCCTACGCCTCGAAGCGGGGGCGGGCGTTGATCGACCGGGAGCTCTACCTGCCGACCTCGTGGACCGAGGACCGCGAACGCTGCGAGCGCGCGGATGTCCCCGATGACGTCGAGTTCGCCACGAAACCGCAGCTGGGGACGGCGATGCTGGCCCGCACGTACGCCGCTGGGGCACTCACGTCCGGGTCGTGGGTGACCGCGGACGAGGTCTACGGGCAGAACCCGGGCTTTCGCGACTGGCTCACCGAGCGGGAGATCCCGTTCGTGTTGGCCACCCGCAATGACGACATGCTCACCAGCCCGGACGGGAATCGTCGCCCGGCCAAGGCCCTGGCCACGATCGCCGGGGCGCGTGATCTCGACACCGGGCACGACGGGTGGGAGCGCCGCGCGATCGGGCCGGGCGCGCACGGGATGCGGGTCTATGACTGGACCGCGGTTGCGCTGGCCATCGACGGCCTCCCGGCGGGTTGGGGGCACTGGCTGCTGGTGCGCCGCCAGACCGAGCCCGCAGAGGGCAAGACCATCCGTGAGCTGGCGTTCTACCGCTGCGCCGCCCCGGCGAACACGCCGCTGCGCGACCTCGTTCGAGTCGCCGGGGCGCGGTGGGCGATTGAGGAATGCTTCCAGCCCGCGAAGAACGAGGCCGGCCTCGACCACTACCAAGTCCGCTCCTACCGAGCCTGGCACGCCCACATCACCCTGGCCATGCTCACCGCGGCCTACCTCGCCGTCACCCGCGCCGCCGAACACGCACGCGAGGCCGAAAAGGGGGATCCTCAGCCAGCCGGCGCGCATTGATTCAGCTGTCGGGCAACGAGATCCGCCGTCTCCTCGCCGCGCTCGCCTTCACCCCGCTCACCTGCATCGACCACGTCATGCACTGGTCGACCTGGCGCCGTGAACGCCAACAACAGGCCCGCGACTGCCACTACCGCCGACGCGGCGAACGACCCCCGAGCTGATCAACTGCCGTTGCAGTACTAGAAGCCCAGCACACGGAGGAAGTCCAGCGACGCGGCCGGAAGGTTCACCGACAGCACGCGGGTGAAGAGGCTGAAGACCCCGAAGCTGCCGATCGCCGCGATGGCGGCGGTCAGCAGCCAGCGACGGTGCCCGACGAAGCGCAGGTGGAAGACGAGGAACAGCAGCATGCTCAGCTGGTAGCCGATCAGCGGCATCAGGATCGCCAGGACGACGAGGCTCCCGACGATCGTCGCCACCTGACGCATCCGCAGGGGCTGCTCGTCGAGTTCGGGATCGAGTCCGTCGACCTCGTCGTCCGGCATCGAGGTGGCCACGGGCCGGGTGCGCCCGGCCCGCACCTCCTCGAGAGCCCACAGCACCGACAGCACCCCCAGCAGACCCCCGAGGAGCAGCGGGAAGAACCCCGGGCCGGGGCCCAACGGCGCCCACAGCCCGAGACCCAGCGAGGCGACCACGACGACGACCGACAGGGCGATCAGAGCCCCCGGGAACAGCAGTCGCCCCCACCTCGGGCCCGGCCCGGCCCCTGGCGCCGGAGGCGCGGGATCAACCACGCCTGATCGTTCTGGTGTCACCCTTGACTCCTCGTCGATGCTCTCATACTATGAGAGCTACTATCAGCTTGTGATGGCGTCGAACGCTAGGCGGCCCCTGCCTGCTTGTCAACGCCGTCGCAGAACGTCGGCCGACAACGCAGCGGAGCGACCGACGAGGGAGGACACGATGACCGGAGAGAAGGCACCGTCGACCATGCGCTCCCTGGAGCGGTCGATCGACGTGCTGGAAGTCCTGGAGAGCGCGGGGCGACCACTCCGCCTCGCGGAGGTCGCTTCCCTCACCGACCTGCACATCGCCACGGCCCAGCGGATCCTGAGCGTCCTGGAGTCCCGCAACCGCGTCGAGCGGGACGAGTTCGGCTACCGAGCCGGGGTGAACCTGATCTTCGGAGCCAACGCCTACTTGACCACCAGTCCGCTGGTGGCGGCCGCCCGACCGGTTCTGCAGGAGCTGGCCGAACGCACCGGCCTGACGGCCTCGCTCTTCGTGCGCACCGGTTGGCACCGCGCCGTCGTCGCCCGCGTCGACGGCACCCGCCCGATCCACTACCAGCTGCCGATCGGAGCGCGACTCCCCCTACACCTCGGCGCGGGTAAGACGCTCGCCGCCTCCATGTCCGCGGAGGAGTTCGCCGCCTTCGTCGCATCCGCCGACCTGTCGTCCGACGCCACAGGCAACCCCGTCCAGCCCGAGGCGCTGCGCGCGGACCTCGAGGTCATCCGTCAGCAGGGCTTCCAAGTCGCACGCAACGAGCGACAGATCGGGTCCATGTCGATCTCCGCCCCCGTCCGCCGTCTGAAAGACCGGGAGACCGTGGGCGCGGTGACCATCGGGGCGGCCGTGGAAGACGTCAGCCAGAGCGACGTCGAGAACCTGTCGATCGAGGTACAACGGGCGGCAGCCGCAATCCGCGTCCCTTAGGCCTGCCGGTTCGAGGTCCACTTCAGGGTCGACCTGGAGGCTCTCCTTCGAGAACGACAGAGAGCGGCCGGTGGCTCCCCCTCGCCCGGCCCGAAGGCAGCCGCGTCATGCCGCGAGCGCGACGAACCAGCGCCGGGTGACGGGCGTCGAGGCGGACTGCCGGCACCAGGACCTCCCGACGCCATCTCGACACCCGCGCGCCGCGTTCCGCGGAACGCTCACCCCCGACGCGCGAGCTCGGCCAGCCACTTCTTGAGCAGCAGCGTCTCCGGCACCCCCAGGACGTCGTTGTCGTCCGGCAGCGTGAGCAGGGCCGCCGCTGCCGCGCCGACGCCCGGTTCCCCGGGCGCTCGCTCGCCCTGTCCGCCGGTGATCGCGGCGAGGGTGGCCTCCCGCACGTCGGCCGACAGCCCGGGGTCCGGGCGCGCGGTGATGATCTGGCGCAGGGTGACGCCGACGTTGGCGGCCAGGATGTGCGCCGCGGCGCGTTCCGGGGTCACGGTCAGCCGTCCCCGGCGGTCGGCCTCGCGGGTCAGGCCGAGCAGGGCCGCGGACGGTCCGTCCTGGGCCGCGGGCCGTCGTCCGGGCGTGACCTGGCCGTACATGAGGGCGTAGAAGCCGGGGTTCGCGATGCCGAACGCGACGTGGGCGTCCCATCCGTCGCGGATGTCCTGGATCGGGTCCCCGCTGGACTCCTGGGCCCGCTTCGCGGACAGGTACTGCTCGAACCCGTGCTCGACGACGGCGTCGAGCAGGCCTTCCTTGCTGCCGAAGAAGTGGTACAGCGTCGGGAGGCGCACACCGGCGGCGTCGCAGATCGCCCGCAGCGGCACGCTCTCCCCGGGCGAGGCCACGATGAGGTCGGCGGCCGCCCGCAGGAGCCGGTCCCGGGTCCCGGTCTCCGCCGGTCGATCTTCCACCGGCCCACTGTAGGGCGGCCGCGCGGCGCCGGGACGGCGACGGCGGCGCCCCGGCCGCCGTCGCGCCCCGGCGCTCACGACGACGTCCTCACCGCGTGGTGTAGCCGCCGTTGGCGAAGATCGTCTGGCCGGTGATCCAGTGCCCCTCGGTGGCGAGGAACCGCACGATCGGGGCGATGTCCTCGATCCTGGTGAGCCGCCCGCCCATCGCCTGCGACTTGTGGAACTCGACCCGCTCCGGGGTCTCCTGCGGGTAGAAGAACGGGGTGTCCATCGGACCGGGCGCGATGCTGTTCACCGAGATGCCGCGGTCGGCGAACTCCTTGGACGCGGCGCGGGTGAAGTGCTCGACCGGGGACTTCCCACCGGCGTAGGTGGAGTAGCCGTCGGTGAAGGCGGCCAGCAGCGCCGTGACGATCGTGATGATCGAGCCGTTGTCGGAGACGCTGCGGCCCGCCTCCTTGATGAAGAAGTACGCGGCCTTGGAGTTGATGTCGAACATCGAGTCGTACTCGGCCTCGGTGGTCTCCACGATCGGCTTGCGGAGCACCTTGCCGACGGCGTTGACGGCGACGTCGATCGAGCCCAGCGAGCCCGTCGCGTCCGCGAAGAGCTTCTCGACCTCCGCCGGGACGGTCAGGTCCCCCTGCAGCAGCACACCCTCGCGGCCCGCGGCCTCGACCGCCTTCAGGGTCTCCTCGGCCTCGGCGCGCGAGGACTCGGAGTTGTAGTGGATCGCGACGTTCGCCCCCGCCTCGGCGGCCTGACGGCTGATCAGGCCCCCGAGGTTCTTGCCGCCCGCGGCGACGAGCACGTTCCGGCCCTGCAACGACTGTGTGGTCATGCGCTCTCCCAGATCGAATGTATCGCTTGTATATACCTGTGTATCAGCTATACAGAGCGATGTCGACCGGGACCGCTCAGAACGCCCAGGTGCCGGTCATCAGCGCGACCCCCGTGACCGCCAGCAGTCCAACGACGACGTGTTCCCCGGTCCCGCCGGTCCGGAACCGCAGCATCCGCGGCCAGCGGATCCCCGCCAACGGCCAGAACGCGAACCGGTTCCCGTTCGAGGTCAGCTCGTCGCCGATCGCACCGATCCAGCAGCCCGCACCGGCCGCGACGCCGGTCCAGACCGCCGTCTGACCGGGCAGCAGGTACCCGGTCCCCCACCACGCCAGCAGCCCGACCGCGGCCGCGAAGACCGGCGAGTGCGACAGCCCGCGGTGCGACACCCCGGTCGCCACCCGGGACAGCCACCGGATCACCCGGCACAGCAGCCAGGTCACCGGCGGCAGCGCCCGCGCCGCGACGCTCGACGGATGGTCCAGGTCCGGCGCGAACGCGGCCAGCGCGCACACCACCACGACCACCGGCACCAGCACCGGTGGCGGCGGCACCGCCGAGCACACCGCGAGCCCCAGCACCGCACCCGACAACGCGTGCGTACGCCCCATCATCGTGACCCCCACCTTCCCCAGAAGAACACGGAACGTAACCACGCGCCACCGTCCCGGCCGGTCCCCGACACGCGTGGGACGGTCTTGACCACACCCGGTGGGCCGCGCAGGCTCGCACCGTGACGCAGTGGTGGCGCAACTGGGCGGGCAACCAGCGCACCCGTCCGATCAGGACGGTCCGGGCGCGCGACACCGGCGACGTCGTCGACGCCGTCCGCCGGGCCGCCGAACAGGGACTGCGGGTGCGTCCGCTCGGCAGCGGCCACTCCTTCACCGGGATCGGCGTGCCCGACGGCGTCGCGCTGGCGGTGCCCGCCGACCCGGCCGGGCTGCGCTGCGACGGCGCGCTCGTGACCGTCCCGGCCGGGGTCACCCTGCACACGCTCAACCGGTGGCTGTGGGCGCGCGGACGGGCGCTGCCGAACCTCGGCGACATCGATGCCCAGACCGTCGCCGGCGCGATCTCCACCGGCACCCACGGAACCGGCGCCGGGTACCGCGGCATCGCCGACGCGGTGCGCGGGCTGCTCCTCGTCGACGGCACCGGCACGGTGCACACACTCGACACGACCCGCGAGCCCGACCTGTTCGACCTGGCCAGGGTGGGGCTCGGGGCGCTCGGGGTGATCGTGGAGGTGACCCTGGAGACCGTCCCCGCGTTCCACCTGCACGCCCGCGAGAGCGCCCGCCCGCTCGCCGAGGTCCTCGACGGCCTCGACGCGCTCGCCGCGGCACACGACCACGTCGAGTTCTATTGGTTCCCGCACACCACCACCGCGGTGCTGAAGACCGACGACCGGACCGGCGCGACCGGCCCCCGCCGCAGCCGGGCCGCCGCCCTCGTCGGCGACGAGCTGCTCGGCAACGGCGCGTTCGGGCTGGTCCAGCGGGTCGCCGCGGCGGCACCGCCGCTGGTGCCGCGGCTCAACCGGGTCATGGCCGGGCAGATGGCCGCCGGGGAGTACGTGGCCCCGTCCTACGCCGTGTTCTGCAGCCCGCGCCGCGTGCGGTTCCTGGAGATGGAGTACGCCGTGCCGCGGACCGCGCTCGGTGAGGCGTTCGCCGGGCTGCGGGCCGCCGCCGCCCGGCACGCCGTGGACGTCGCGTTCCCCGTCGAGGTCCGGGTGCTCGGCGGCGACGACATCGCACTGTCCACCGCGTACGGACGCGACACCGCCTACCTCGCGGTGCACGTCCACGCGCGACGCCCGCACGAGGCGTACTTCGGCGCCGTCGAGTCGGTGCTGTCCGCACTGGACGGACGTCCGCACTGGGGCAAGCTGCACACCCGCACCGCGGAGCAGCTGCGGCCCCGCTACCCGCGGTTCGACGCGTTCGTCACCGCGCGGGACCGGCTCGACCCGGAGGGCCGGTTCCGCAACCCCTACCTCGACCGGGTCCTGGGGGTTCCGTGCACGTCGACGACCTGACCACGCCCGCGCTGCTGGTCGACGCGGCCGCGCTGGAGGCCAACCTCGCGGACATGGCGGCGCTGCTGCCCGGCCCGCGGCTGCGTCCGCACGTGAAGGCGCACAAGACGACCGAGCTGGCCCGACGACAGGCCGCGCACGGCCACACCGGGTTCACCTGTGCCACGGTGCGTGAGGTGGAGGGCATGGCCGCGGCCGGTCTGGGCACGGACCTGCTGCTGGCCAACGAGGTGCTCGACGCGCGCCGCCTCGGTGCCGTCGTGCGGTCCGGGGCCCGGGTGACACTCGCGATCGACTCCGAGCAGACGCTGCGCGCGGCCGTCGACGGCGGTGTGCGCGAGGTGCTGATCGACGTCAACATCGGACTGCCGCGCTGCGGGATCGCGCCGGCCCGCGCCGGGGCGCTCGCCGACGCCGCCCGCGCCGCCGGGCTGACCGTGCGCGGGGTGATGGGCTACGAGGGCCACCTGCAGATGCTCCCCGACGAGGCCGAACGGGACCGGCTCACCACCGAGTGCACCGACCGGCTCCGCGCGGCGCACGCCGACGTCGGCGGCGAGATCGTCTCCGGCGGCGGCACCGGGACTCACGCGGTGAACACCGCGTGCACCGAGATCCAGGCCGGGTCCTACGCGCTGATGGACACCGCCTACACCGCCGCCGGGCTGCCGTTCCGCCAGGCGCTCACCGTGCTGTCCACGGTGGTCTCGACGACCGCGCCGGACGGCGACATGCCCGGCTGGGCGGTCGCCGACGCCGGACTCAAGGCGTTCGGCATGGACCACGGCAACCCCACCGTCCCTGAGGGAAACGTGTGGTTCTGCGCCGACGAGCACCTCGTGTTCGCCGCCGACGCCCCACCGGCCACCGGCGACCGGGTGCGGATCGTGCCCGCCCACGTCGACCCCACCGTCGCCCTCCACGAGCGGATGCACGTCGTGGAGGGCGACCGGGTCGTCGACACCTGGGCGGTCGACCTGCGCGGCTGGTGAGGTCAGCCGGCGTCGATGCCGCCGCCGTCGTACAGCGACTCGACCGTGTCGGCGAACTTCTCGGTGATCGGGCGGCGCTTGAGCTTCATGGTCGGGGTGAGCTCGTCGCCGCCGGGGATCCACGGGTCGGGCACGATCGCGTACCGGCGGACGGTCTCGACCCGGGCCAGGCGCGCGTTGCCCTCCTTCACCGCGCGGGCGACCTCCTCGCGCACCGTCGGGTCGTCGTGGGCCCGGCCGGCCGCGACGTCCGGGTCCAGCGCGACCAGCGCGACGTTGTAGGGCCGGGCGTCGCCGATCACGCACAGCTGGCCGATCAGCGGGGACCGGGACTTGATCGCCGACTCCACCGCCGACGGGGAGATGTTCTTCCCCGCCGCGTTGATGATCAGCTCCTTCTTCCGGTCGACGATCCGCAGGTAGCCGTCCTCGATGACGCCGATGTCGCCGGTGCGCAGGAAGCCGTCCTCGGTGAACACCGCCGCGGTCTCCTCCGGCTTGCCGCGGTAGCCCCGCATCACGGCCTCGGACCGCATCAGGACCTCGCCGTCGGAGTCCAGGCGCAGCTCGGTCCCGGGCAGCGCGGGGCCCGCGGTGCCGACCCGGATCGCGTCGGACGGGTTGCAGGTGCACGCGGCGCAGTTCTCCGACATGCCGTAGATCTCGCCGAGCGGGACGCCGATCGCGTGGAAGAACAGCGTCAGCTCCGGCGCGCTCGGGGCGGCACCGATGTTGGCCGACCGCGCCTCGTCCAGGCCCAGTGCGGCCCGCAGCGACGCCAGGGCCGGCGCGGCGGCCTCCACCCGGGCCGCGAGCTCGGCGGGCACCGGCTCCCCGGCCTGGGTGAGCCGGGCGGCCTCGGTCCCGTCGGCGATCGCCGCCTCCACGAGCGCGCGCTCCCGCGGCTCCCTGGCCGCGACCGCGGCCTCCACCCCCGCCTTGAGCTTCTCCCAGATCCGGGGCACCGCGAAGAACGAGTGCGGGCGCACCTCGCGCAGCGCCGCGCCGATCTCCCGCGGGTTCGCGCACGTCGTGACGTCGAGGCCGAACAGGATGGCCATGTAGTACGACGCGTCCCGCTCGGCGATGTGGGCCAGCGGCAGCCAGCACACCACGCGGTCCCCGGGCCGCAGCCCGAACACCGTGCCGACGGTGCGGTTCGCGCTCATCAGGTTGCGATGGGTCAGCTCGACGCCCTTGGGCGGGCCGGTCGTCCCCGAGGTGTAGATGATCGTCAGCAGGTCGTCCGGGGTCACCGCGGCCGGCGTGGCGAGCGGCTCGGCCGTCAGCAGCGCGTCCCACCCGGTGGCGCCCTCCGGGCCGGGCCCGTCGAGGACGACGACCCGGCAGCCGGCCGCCGCAGCCGGTGCCGCCGCGACGGCGGCGAAGCTCTCCTGCACGAGCAGGACCGTGGCGCCGGAGTCGCGCAGCACGTACGCGATCTGCTCGGGCGAGGAGGTGTTGTAGATCGACACCGTGGCCGCCCCGAGCAGCACGGCGCCCAGGTCGGCGACGTGGAACTCGGGCCGGTTCTCCAGCATCAGCGCGACGACCGAGCCGTGGCCGACACCGAGCCCGGCCAGGCCGGACGCGGCGCGGCGGGCCAGCGCGTCGTACTCCGACCAGGTCCACCGGACCGCCCGGTCCCGGGTGCGCAGCGCGACCTCGTCGGGGCGTGCGGCGACGGTGTCGTGCAGGGCGTCCAGCAACGTTGCGGTCATGCTCCGGCCTCCGGGGCGATCAGGGCCGGCGCCCGTTCCGGGGACGCGGTCGCCGGGGTGAGGCCGCGCCGTGCGGACTCCTCGCGATTCTGCACGAACCCGCGTGCCTCACGGACCCTGGCGATCTCCCGGCCGACGTCGCGCCGCAGCACCCGCCACAGCTCGGCGCGGTCCACCGCCGGGTCGCGCACGCAGTCGCGGACCCAGCCCAGGAGCCGGGTCGGGCGGAAGACCTGGGTCGGTGGCCGCCGGCGGGAGAACACGTCCCACAGCTCGGTGGCGCGGTCCTCGCTCGCGGCGAACCAGCGGTAGGACGCGCGCTCCAGCGGTGAGACGTCGTCGTCACGCCCCAGGCCGTTGGCCCACTGGTACATCGGCAGGCACTGCTCGTCGCGGTCGGACTCCCAGCGCGCGAGCGCGGCGTCGAGGTCGGCCGGGTCGTCCAGGTACGGAGCGACGGCCTCGCCGAGCAGGCGGCCGAAGCGCAGCGCGTCGCGGATGCCCTGGGCGGTGACCGGGTCCTTGAAGTGACCGGCGTCGCCGGCGAGCGCCCAACCCGGCCCCTGCGAGTGCCGGAAGTACGACGGGTGGCTGCGCGAGGTGCGGACCTTCGACGCCATCGTGCAGCCGCGCAGCCGCTCGGCCAACGGCGCGATCGCGGCCACGGTCGAGGAGAACGCGCCGGTCGCGTCGCGCCGGAACTCCTCCGCGCGTTCCACCGGCGGCATGAGCAGCACGACGGACTTCCCGCCGTCGCACGGGAAGACGGTGGCGAGCTCGCGCCCCTCGCGCCACTGGGCGGCGACGCCGCGCAGCTCCTCGCGGGGGTCGTCGTAGTAGGCGAAGGCCATCATCCGCTGGTTCTCCCAGCGGTGGTGCTCGCGGGTGCCGACCAGGCGGGCGACGGTGGAGCGACGCCCGTCGGCGCCGACCACCAGCTTCGCCCGGATCTCCCCGGTGCGGTCCTCGCGGTCCTTCCAGCGGACCCCGACGACGCGTCCGTCGTCGTCGTGGAGCAGGTCGGTCACCCGGGTTGCCTCGCGGACCTCGGCCCCGGCCGCGCGAGCGGTCTCCACCAGCGCGAGGTCGAGCCCGGGGCGGCGCACGCAGGACCCGGTGGCGATGCCCTCGTAGGCACCGTAGCGACCGGTGATCTCGACCTCCGGCGTGCCGAGCGCGGCCCGCGGATGCAGCGGCGGGTCCAGCGCCAGCACCCGGTCCCTGGCCCCGAGCCGTTCCAGCTCCGCCCAGTGGTGCGGGAAGAACAGGTGGGTGGACAGCGTGTCCGAGGGGAAGGTCGCGCCGTCGAGGGCGACGACCGCACGGCCGCGGCGGGCCAGGGCGATGGCGGCGGCGGAACCCGCACAGCGGGCCCCGACGACGAGCACGTCGGTGTGGGTCTCCATGAGCAGCGACGATGGCAGTTCGGTGAGTGTTTTACAAGAGCGTTCATTCAGTGAACGCACTTCTAAAACACTGTGGTTATCCTGTCCCGGTGACGACGAGCGCAGGCACGACGGCAGCGGCGCGGGGCGAACGCCGGCGCGCCAGGACCCGGGCCGCGATCCTCGACGCCGCCGAGGAGGTCTTCCGCCGCGAGGGGCACGAGACCGCGCGGATCGAGGAGATCGCCGACCTCGCCGACGTGTCGGTGGGCTCGATCTACACCCACTTCGACGGCAAGCTCGGCCTCTACCTGACCCTGGTCGAGCGGTCGCTGGACCTGTTCGCCGCGTACATGGCGCGGACCGACGCACCCGAGCTGACCCCGCTCGGCCGGGTCCTCGCGGGGGGCGACGCCTACCTGCGCTTCCACCTGGAGCACCCGGGCGCCTTCCAGTTCCTGGCCCACCCCCGACCCGCCGGCGCGGTGCACTCGGGCGGGGGCGACATCGAGACGCGGATCCGGGAACGGGTCGGCGGCCTGCTCGACGACTTCGCCGCCCGGATCGACGCGGCCGTCGCCGCCGGGGAGGCTCGACCGGTCGACGCCGGCAGGCTCACCCGCTACCTGTGGGGCGCGTGGAACGGCGTGATCGGGCTGAGCCTGCAGCCCGACGGGCTGCGGCTCTCGCCCGACGAGGTCGCCGAGACCCTCGAGCTGGGCCGTTGGCTGCTGCGCGAGGGGCTGGCCACGGCGTCGCTGCGCGGACCGGACGGCACCGTCGGCGACCGGGTGCCCCTGCCCCGCGTCTGACCTCGGAGCAGGGTCCGTCCGCTCACACCCAGCGTTGCGCCAGCGCGGCCAGCCCGGCCGCGAACACGCCGTTCGCGAACAGCCCGGCGAGCTCGCCCTCGTCGGCCCCGTCCGCGTCGAACTCGGTCCACCACTCGCCGAAGGTGTGCCCGACCGCGGTGACCGGGGCCAGCCGGATGGTGGAGACGTAGCGGCGCACCGGGAACGGCGACTCGAGGATCTCGTAGGTGAGGGCGTGCCCGCGCTCGTCGAGTGCGGTCAGCTCCTCGACGACGGTGCCGCCGCCGTCGGCCAGTGTCAGGCGCCGCTGCGCACCGATCTCGCTGCCGGACGCGCCACGGATCAGCTCGCAGGTCGCGATCGCCGGGTGCCAGCGGTGGAGGCCACCGAAGTCACGGACGTGCGGCCACACCTCGGCCAGCGGTGCCGTGATCACGGCGCTGGAATAGGGACGGGGCATCGGGAACTCCTCCTCGGGAGTGTCAGGACTGCCGCCGCAGGTGAGGTCCTGTGCCACGTACTCGGCGGCGCGCGGGCGACCTCGCTGCCCTGTCCGGCAGGCTCCGGGCTCTCGCCCGTCCGCGCGGCGCGCAGGACCTCGGCGAGTTCGGCGTCGAGGGTGCCGATCACGTACGCGGTCCGCACACCGGAGTTCTACCGGGCCCCGGGTACCCGGGGCGAGGGTCGGAGCCCGGACGGCGCAGGGCACCATGGACACGCCCCCCTTCCGCCGGGCTCGTGACCTCGGGGCCCGTGACGTCGTTGGAGAGACATGCTCGGTCAACCGGACGACCCGCGTGGCATCGTGCTCCCGCTCGACGGGCGGCCCGGCGGAACGGAGACCGGCGCCCCCGAACGCAACGGTGGCCCGCGTCCCCTCCGCAACGGGAGTCCGCCTCCCGGCCCGGCCCTGCTGCTGAGCTGGGCCCCCACCCCGGCCGTCGACGACGACCGCACCTGGGCGACGTTGTCGGCATCGAGCGAGCTGGCGCGGCGGCTCGCGCCCGACGCGGGCCGCGGTCCCGCCGCGGGGCTCACCTTCCGGCTCGCGCTGCCCGAAGCGTTCGGCGCCGAGCCGCTGCTGCGCCTGGCCGGCGGTGAGACGGCGGCGGCGGCCCCCGGGTCGTCGGCGCTGGTGCCGGTCGCGCCCACCGCGCCCGGTGACCGGCACGGCGCCGGGCTGGGCCTGCTCACCCTGACCACCGCGGCCGAGATCGCCGCGACCGGTACCCAGACCCGGGTGCTCGACGAGCTGACCGCCGCGGTCGACCAGCTGGCGCCGTCGTGCGTGATGCGGCTGGACTCGCGGCTGCGGGCGGCCGAGGAGTCGCTGCGCGAGGCCCAGACCGAGCTGCTCGAGCGCGGCTCGCTCGTCGTCGACGGCGCCGGGACCGACAGCGGCTCCCCTTCGCGCGGGCTCGAGACGGCGGTCGCGAACCTGTCGGTGCTGCGCCACCAGACGCACGCCTGGATCGCGGGCTGGGAGCGGGCCGTCGCCGGGGCCGACCCGTCGGGCACGCCCGGCCTGGCGCTGCGCGACGCGCTCGGCGAGGTCGGCAAGCTCGGCTGGACCGGGTTCCCGGCCGCGGTGCACGGCGCCTACCAGGCGCTCGTCCTGGACGCCCGGCGCATCCTGCTCACCGCGGCGGACCACCTGCTGCGTGCCCCGAACCGGCCGTTGACCGCGCTGCGCCCCCTGGTCGAGAGCGACCTCGCGGGCCGGGCCGCCGACGTCGCGCGGCTGCACCGGCTGCTGACCACGCTGTCGACGCTGCCGCAGACCGTGCGCAAGCGCTCCGGCGGGATGATGCCGAACCTGATCGCCGACCAGGCGGCGGCCAACGCCCGCAGCCAGGCGCTGTTCACGCGGATGGCGAACGCGCTGCGCTCCCCGGTGTGGGACGGCCGCGTCGTCGTCGAGGTGCGGTCGCTCGACTCGGGCGAGCTGCAGGTGCTGCGCCCGATCTGACCCGGGACACGCCACGGCCCTCCCGTCCGGCGCGGTGCCGGACGGGAGGGCCGTGGACGGGTGTCGCGGTGGGTCAGCGGGCGACGGCCTTGGCGCGCTTGCGCGCGTCCTTCGCCGACGCCTTGGCCTGCTTGGCGGCCTCGGCACCGGCCACCGACGCGCGGTCGGCCAGGTCCGAGCCGAGCTTCGCGGCCTGGGACTGGGCCTGGGTGACCAGGGTGGAGAACCGGTCGACGTACTCGGGGGCACGCTTCTCCGCGCGGGCGGCGGCCTTGCGGGCCTGCTTCTCCCAGCGGGCGCGGCGCTTCTCGGCCTCGCGCACCCACTTGCCACCGGTGCGCCCGGCGGCCTTGCGGTACTGGGCACCCTTCTTGTCCACGAGCTTCTCGAGCTGGGCGCCCCGCTTCTCGGCCGCCTTCGCCAGCTTGGCGCCCCGCTTCTCGGCGACCTTCGCCTTCTTCTGTGCCGCCTTGGAGGTGCGCTCGGCGGCGGCCGAGAGCTGCTCGGACCAGGTGGAGGCCTTGTCCGAGGCGACCTCGGACAGGTGCGCGGCCTGCTCGGAGGCCTTGCCTCCCCACTCGGTGGCGCGCTCGCGCACGACCGGGCCGTACTCCTCGACGGCCCCGGCCAGCTTCTCCCGGCTGCCCGCGGCGGCCGCGGCGATCGAGGTGCCCGCACCGGCCAGTCCTGCGGCGAGCTGGGCACCGGTGTCCGAGCCGGAGCCGGAGAGCCGGGCCTGGGCCCGCTCGGCGGCCTTGCGCGTCCGGTAGGCGTGCGACGGCTTGCCGTGCGTGTCGGCGGCCGCGATGAGCAGCCCGCCGAGGAGGCCGACGTTCTTCAGGAAGTGGATCTGCTCGTTGGCACGCTTCTGCTGGTCGGTCTCCTCCCAGAAGCGGTGCCCGGCCAGCGTGGTCGGGACGAGCGAGGCGGCCAGCGCGGTGGCCGACAGGCGGGGGAACTTGCCCAGGGCGAGCAGGGAGCCCGCCACGATCTTCACACCGGCGTCGACCTTGACCAGGGTCTCGTTGTCCGGGCGCCGCTCCAGCGGGGCGTTCTCCACGACCTTGTCGATGGCCGGGGCGGCCTGGTCGAGGACGGGCTTGACGGCGGACGACAACGCGTCGGCATTCCGCAGCTCGTTGATTCCGCCGAAGATGAACACGGCGGCGAGGGCGGGTCGGGCTACACGTCGCAAGACTGGCATGGGGCACCTTTCCCCGGCCCGCCCGGCCGCAAACCCGGGGTGGGTGTGGCGTCACCGCCACGGGGTGGCAATCATGCCCGGGTGACGAACGGACGGCGGGCCATCGGGCTCGACATCGGAGGAACGAAGGTCGCCGGAGCGATCGTGGGCGAGGATGGCACGGTCCACGCCGAGCTGCGGCGCAACACCCCGGACACGTCCGATGCGGACACGATGACCACCCTCCTGCGGGAGATGGTCGAGGAGCTGCGCGGCGGCACCGAGGGCGCGGACGTCTGCGCGATCGGCGTCGGTGCCGCGGGGACCGTGGAGTGGCCGGTCGGCCGGATCCGCTGGGCACCCAACAACAACTACGAGAACTGGGACGTGCGCGGCCTGCTGGAGGCCTCGTGCGGGCTGCCGGTGGTCGTCGACAACGACGGCAACGTCGCCGGGCTGGCCGAGGCCCGGCTCGGCGGGACCCGCAACGACGACATGGTGCTGCTGACCGTGGGCACCGGCATCGGCGCGGGGATCGTGCTCGACGGGAAGATCTACCGCGGCCCGCACGGGCTCGGCGCCGAGGTCGGGCACATGAACGTCAACCCGGACGGCCCGAAGTGCGGCTGCGGCAACCACGGCTGCCTGGAGGCCGTCGCGTCCGGGACCGCGTTGACCCGGATGGGGCGCAGCGCCGCCCTGCACGACCCGCGGGGCATGATCGCGACCCTGGCCGAGGAGGCCGGCGGCGAGGTCACCGGCCAGCACGTGACCATGGCCGCGATGGCGGGCGACAGCACGGCGGCGTCGCTGTTCCAGCGGCTCGGACGGTCGCTGGGGATCGGCATCGCCAGCATCAACGCGATCTTCGAGTTCGAGGTCGTGCTGATCGGCGGCGGACTCGTCGACGCGGGCGAGCTCCTGCTCGAACCGGCCCGCCGGGCGGCCCGCGAGTTCCACTACGGACCGCCCGAGGTCCGCCCGATCCCGCCGGTGCTGCCCGCCACCTACAAGGGTGACGCCGGGAAGATCGGTGCGGGACTGCTGGCACTCGAGGAGACCTGATCTCGCTCCGCGACCGGACCGGGGCGCGACTACCCTCGGACGGGTGACACTCCTGCTCGGACCGGTGCTGCGGCACGTCGACGAGACCAGCGCCCTGGTCTGGGTGCAGACCTCCGGCCCGTGCCGCGTCTCGGTGCTCGGCTGCGACGCCGAGACCTTCGAGGTGGCCGGCCACCACTTCGCCCTGGTGCAGGTGACCGGGCTGACGCCGGACACCCGCACCGCCTACGAGGTCCATCTCGACGGCGAGCGGGTCTGGCCGCTGCCGCACTCGCCGTTCCCGCCGAGCCTGATCACGACGCGCGGCGCGGATTCCGAGGCCCACCAGCGGATCGTGTTCGGCTCCTGCCGCTACGTGAAGCTCGCCGACCCGAAGCAGGCCCGCCGGTACGGCCTCGACGCACTCGACGTCTACGCCGGCCGGATGGCCGGGCTGCCCCCGGAGACCTGGCCGACCACGCTGCTGCTGCTCGGCGACCAGGTCTACGCCGACGAGCTCACCCCGCAGACCCGGCGGCGGATCGCCGGGCGCCGGGAGCAGCACCCGGACTGGCCCGACGACGAGATCGTCGGCTTCGACGAGTACTCGGGCCTCTACCGCGACACCTGGTCGGACCCCGAGGTGCGGTGGATGCTCTCGACCGTCCCCACCGCGATGATCTTCGACGACCACGACGTCCGCGACGACTGGAACACCTCCGGCGCGTGGCGCGAGCAGATCGCCCGCAAGCCCTGGTGGTCCGAGCGCATCCGCTCCGGCCTGGCCTCGTACTGGGTCCACCAGCACCTGGGCAACCTCTCCCCCGCCGAGCTGGCCGCCGACCGGACCTGGCAGGAGGTGCAGGCCGCCGACGGCGACGTCTGGCCGCTGCTGTCGCAGCGGGCCGCCCGCTGGGACGTCGAGACCGGCACCGGCGACGCCCGCGGCAAGGACGAACGCTTCTCCTTCTGCTGGGAGCTGGGCCGTACCCGGCTGATCGTCCTGGACTCCCGCAACGGGCGGATCGTCGAGTCCACGCCGCGGCGGATGGTCTCCGACGCCGAGTTCGACTGGATCCGGACGAAGGCGCTCGCCCCCGGCGACGTGGACCACCTCGTGCTGGGCACCTCGGTGCCCTGGCTGATGCCGCAGGTCATCTCCGATCTGGAGGCCGCGACCGAGAAGGGCGCGGACGGGGCCGGCCGGGTCGCGGCGGTCGCCGAGTGGGCCCGCCAGGAGGCCGACCTGGAGCACTGACCCGCGTTCGGGCACTCCTTCGCCCGGCTCGCCGAGCTGATCCGCGAGGCGTGCCGCCCGCGTGGCGGGGACGCACCGCCCGCCACGGTGTCGGTGCTGTCGGGCGACGTCCACCACTCCTATGCCGCCGTCGCCGACGTGCACACCCACTCACCCGGGGACCGGCCGGGCCGTGGCCCGGAGGGCACCCGGGTCCATCAGCTGACCTGCTCCCCGGTGCACAACGTGGTCCCCGCGGTGATGCGGGTGATGTTCCGGATCACCTGGTCGCGGCTGCTGGGCAGGCTGACGACCCGCTGGACCCGCCGCACCGGGGCCGGCAGCGCGGGTGTGGCCTGGGAGCGGACGGCCGGCCCGCTGTTCGGCAACCTCGTCGCGACCCTGGAGACCGACGGGCGACGGGCGTCGTGCCGGTTCGAGCGGCCCCGCTCGGCCGCGGTGCTCGACACCGCGGCCGAGGTCGTGCTGACCCCGCAGTCGCCGCCCGCCGCGGCGCAGCAGCGCGCGGGGACGGTCCCGGCGGGCTGAGCGCGGCGCCGGCACCGCTGTCCCCCGCCCGACCGCGCACGCGCGTGACCGGTCCCGCTCAGAATCCGGTGCGGGCCAGCCACCCCGTCCAGACGCCGGCGTCGCCGAGGACCTGGAGGCGGTCGTCGTCGGCGGGGATCCGGCGGGTGACGCCCTGGAGCAGGTCGGCGGCGGTGCCGCGGACCGCGGCGTCGCCCTTGCCGTGCCCGTGCTCCCAGACGACCCGTCCGCCCGCGCCGCGGACCATCCACTCCCCCGCCCCGTCCGGGACGTCGTCGGTGGCGTGCAGGTGCAGCGTGGCGCCGTCGGCCAGCGGCGGCTCGTCGGCGGCGGGGCGGGCCGCGAGCAGACCCAGCCACTCCGAGACCCCGTCGGCGGCCACCTGCGGGTCGATCGGGAACGGCGCCCCGAGCGCGACGGCGGCGTCGGCGCGGTGCACCGTCGCCTCGTGCAGCCGCCGCCGCACCCACCACGCCGAGGGCCGCGGCCCGGTGAAGGTCCACACCGGCGCGGTCGGCCCCGCCGCGACGACGGCGTCGAGCAGCTCGGTCGCGCCGTCGCGCAGCCACTGCGCCGCGACCTCCGGGCCGCCCTCGGGCGGCTTGCCCCCGGGCACCTCGCGCGGGTCGAGGGCCTCGGTCGCACCGGTGGCGACCATCCGGGCCGCCCACCGGTGCCCGCGCCCGACGTGGCGGAGCAGCTGCAGCAGCGACCAGCCGGGGCAGGTCGGGACGGGGGTGGCCGGGTCGGCCGTCGCCAGCAGCGCGGCGAGCCGGTCGTTCTCGGCGAGCAGGACGGCGGCATACGGGTCGACAGCGGTGCGCTCCGGTGTCGTGGTCATGAATTCGTACCCCCGGTCGCGGAACATGTGGGTGGGTTGCGGCGAGTCGTGCATGACGGTCGCCCGATTCGGGTAGGCATGGATCATGCCGCCTCATCGCGACTGGACGCGACGGGGCGCGGGGCGGGCGCTGCTGTACTGGCCGTTGACGGCATTCCTGTTGGTGGCCGCGTTCCCCGCGTACTCCGTGGTGCTGGTCATCGCCTCCGGGATCCTGCTGCCCACCCTCGGTCTCGTCGCCGGCCTGGCCGGGAAGCGCTGGCGGGCGCGCAAGCTCGCCCGGGCGCGTCGTGCGCTGTCCGACGTCGTGGACACCACCCCGAGCGCCGAGGACGGCTCCGTCGCCCACGAGGACGGGTCCGGCGGGACCGGTCCGGGGGCCGCCTGGCCGACCGGCCGGCACGCACGGCGGGCCCATGAGCAGGCAGCTCCGGCCGCCGAGGAGCCCGCGGCACGCGACGCGGCCTGACCCGCACCGCACGACCCGTTGTGACGCTCGCCGACTTCCTTGTACGTCCAATACTAGGATGTCAAACTAAACCGGCCGGGACACCGCCGTCCGCCCGGCGGGAGGAACGTCGCCGATGAGCACGGAGATGAGCACGGGCACGAACGCCCAGGCCGAGCTGCACGTCCCCACGCATCCGGTCCGTTTCGTGACCGCGGCCAGCCTGTTCGACGGGCACGACGCCGCCATCAACATCATGCGCCGGATCCTGCAGCGCCAGGGGGCCGAGGTGATCCACCTCGGCCACAACCGCTCGGTCGACGAGGTCGTGACCGCCGCGATCCAGGAGGACGTGCAGGGCGTCGCGATCTCGTCCTACCAGGGCGGGCACGTCGAGTACTTCTCCTACCTGGTCGAGCTGCTGCGCGAGCGCGGCGCCGGCCACATCAGGATCTACGGCGGGGGCGGCGGCGTGATCGTCCCCGAGGAGATCGAGCTGCTGCACTCCCGCGGCGTCTCCCGGATCTTCTCCCCCGAGGACGGCCAGCACCTGGGCCTCCCCGGGATGATCAACATCATGATCCGCGAGTGCGACACCGACCTCGCGGCCCAGCCGCCGTCGTCGTTCGACGGGCTGTTCTCCGGGGAGACCGCCACGCTGGCGCGGGCGCTGACCCTCGCCGAGTCCGGGACGCTGCCCGCGGAGGTCCGCGAGCGCGTCGCCGCGTCCGAGCGGCCCGTCCCGGTCCTCGGCATCACCGGCACCGGTGGTTCCGGCAAGTCCTCGTTGACCGACGAGCTGGTGCGCCGCTTCCGGCTCGACCAGGAGGACAAGCTCCGCATCGCGGTGCTCGCCGTCGACCCGACCCGGCGCAAGGGCGGCGGTGCGCTGCTCGGCGACCGCATCCGGATGAACGCGCTGTCGTCCGGGTCCGCCGGCGCCGGAGGCGGTCACAGCCCGGTGTTCTTCCGCAGCCTCGCCACCCGCGGCGGCGACGGTGGCTCGCTGCCCGAGCGCCTCGGCGACACCATCGCGGTGCTGCGCGCGGCCGGGTTCGACCTGGTCGTCGTCGAGACCCCGGGCATCGGCCAGGGCGACGCGGGCATCGTCCCGTTCGTCGACCACTCGCTGTACGTGATGACGCCGGAGTTCGGCGCCGCGGCGCAGCTCGAGAAGATCGACATGCTGGACTTCGCCGACGTCGTCGCGATCAACAAGTTCGAGCGCCGCGGCGCCGAGGACGCCCGGCGCGACGTCGGCCGCCAGCTGGTGCGCAACCGCGAGGAGTTCGGCGCGACCTGGGAGGACATGCCGGTCTTCGGCACCTCGGCCGCCACCTTCAACGACGACGGCGTCACCGCGCTCTACCAGCACCTGCTCGGCCTCCTCGCCGAGGACGGGCTGGCCATCGGCGAGGGCAGGCTCCCCCGCGTCACGACCAAGACCTCCAGCCACCACGCCGCGGTCATCCCGCCGGACCGGGTCCGCTACCTCGCCGAGATCTCCCAGGCCGTGCGCGGCTACCACGCCGACACCGAGTCCCACGCGCAGGCGGCCCGCACCGCCCAGCACCTGCGCACCGCCGCCGAGCTGGTCGGCGGCGACGACCTGGCGCAGGCGCTCCGCACCGCCGAGAAGAAGGTCCCGGCCGAGTCCGCCGAGCTGCTGGCGGCCTGGCCGTCGCGGGTCGCGGACTACTCCGGCGACGAGTACGTCTACACCGTGCGCGACAAGGAGTTCCGCACGAAGCTGACCAGGGAGACGCTGTCCGGCAGCAAGGTCCGCCGGGTCGCGCTGCCCCGCTTCGACGACGACGCGGCGCTCCTGCGCTTCCTGCGCAAGGAGAACCTGCCGGGCTTCTACCCGTTCACCGCCGGGGTGTTCCCGTTCAAGCGCGAGGGCGAGGACCCGGCGCGCATGTTCGCCGGCGAGGGCGACCCGTTCCGCACCAACCGCCGGTTCAAGTACCTCTCCCAGGACTCCGACGCCAAGCGCCTGTCGACGGCCTTCGACTCGGTCACCCTCTACGGCCACGACCCCGACACCCGCCCCGACATCTACGGCAAGGTCGGCACCTCGGGCGTCTCGATCGCGACGCTGGACGACCTCAAGGCCCTCTACGACGGCTTCGACCTCTGCTCACCGACCACGTCGGTATCGATGACGATCAACGGCCCGGCGCCGACGATCCTCGCCTACTTCCTCAACACCGCGATCGACCAGCAGGTCGAGCGGTTCCGCGACGAGCAGGGCCGCGAGCCCGACGCGGGGGAACGCGAGGAGCTCGTCGCCTACGCGCTGGCGAACGTCCGGGGCACGGTGCAGGCCGACATCCTCAAGGAGGACCAGGGCCAGAACACCTGCATCTTCTCCACCGAGTTCTCGCTGCGGATGATGGCCGACATCCAGGAGTGGTTCATCGCGCACAAGGTGCGCAACTTCTACTCCGTCTCGATCTCCGGCTACCACATCGCCGAGGCCGGGGCGAACCCCATCAGCCAGCTCGCCTTCACCCTCGCGAACGGGTTCACCTTCGTCGAGAGCTACCTGGCGCGCGGCATGGACGTCGACGACTTCGCGCCCAACCTGTCGTTCTTCTTCTCCAACGGGATGGACGCCGAGTACACGGTGATCGGCCGGGTCGCCCGCCGCATCTGGGCGATCGCGATGAAGGAGCGCTACGGGGCGAACGAGCGCTCGCAGAAGCTGAAGTACCACGTCCAGACCTCGGGTCGGTCCCTGCACGCGCAGGAGATGAACTTCAACGACATCCGCACCACGCTGCAGGCGCTCTGCGCGCTCTACGACAACGCGAACTCCCTGCACACCAACGCCTACGACGAGGCGGTCACCACGCCGTCGCAGGAGTCGGTGCGCCGCGCGATGGCCATCCAGATGATCATCAACAAGGAGTGGGGCCTGTCGCTGAACGAGAACCCGCTGCAGGGCTCGTTCGTCGTCGACGAGCTCACCGATCTTGTGGAGGAGGCGGTGCTGCGCGAGTTCGAGTCGATCGCCGAGCGCGGCGGTGTGCTGGGTGCGATGGAGACCGGCTACCAGCGTGGCCGGATCCAGGACGAGTCGATGCTCTACGAGCACCGCAAGCACACCGGTGAGCTGCCGATCGTCGGCGTCAACACCTTCCTGAAGCCGGCCGACCCGGACGAGCAGCCCCAGGAGATCGAGCTGGCCCGCGCCACCGAGGCCGAGAAGCAGTCCCAGCTCGACCGGCTCGCGGACTTCCAGTCCCGGCACCGCACGGAGGCCGAGCAGGCGCTGCGGCGGCTCCAGGACGTCGCGACCGGCGACGGCAACGTGTTCGACGAGCTGATGAAGGCCGCACGGGTGTGCTCGCTGGGTCAGCTGACGACGGCGTTCTTCGAGGTCGGCGGGCAGTACCGGCGGAACATGTGAGGTCGGGGCGGGCCCGGGTGAGCCCGGCCCGCCCTACCGGGGTCGCGCCCCCCCCCTGCCGCGGGGGCGGGCCTCTCACCAGCGGCCGCGCCGGTTCGGGATCCGCGCGGCGGCCAGGCCGACCGCGGCGAGTGCCACCGCCAGCACCCCGTAGGCGATCCCGGCGGCGAGGCCCGGGTCGTCGGCGGCGGTGACGGCGGCGGTCAGCACCGACACCGCCGCGATCCCGCCCATCTGCCGGAACATGATGCGCAGCCCGGACACCGCGGCCACCTCGTCGGGCACCAGGTGCATGCCGGCGTTGTTGGCGGCAGGGCCGGACAGGCCCGTGCCCAGCCCGAGCAGCGTGGACCCGGCCAGCAGCCACACCGTGGGCCCACCGAACAGGGGCGTCACCGCGGTGACCACCAGCCCGGCGACGACGGCGACCAGCCCGCCGAGCAGCAGCGGCCGGAACCCGAGCCGGCGCAGCAGCGCCACCGCGACCGCCGAGGTGACGATGGTGCCGATCGCGCGGCCGGTGAGCAGTGCCCCGGCGACGAACGCGGGAAGGTCGTAGCGGACCTGGGCGTAGAGCGGCAGGGTCGCCGAGAACCCGATCACCACGGCGCCGAAGACGACGTTGGTGACGTTCATGATCCCCAGACCGCGTCCGGCGAGCAGGTGCACGGGGACGACCGCGTCGGGCCGCCGCCGGGCGTGCCGGACGAACACCGCACCCGCCACCAGTGCGACCACGCCGGCCAGGACGGTCCAGCCCGGCCCGGACGCGGGCGAGCCGAGCCGGGTGATGGTCAGCATCGTGGCGAGCAGGGTCAGGACGAGCAGTGCGATGCCGGCGGCGTCGATCCGGGCGGTGCGCCGGTGCGGCGGGTCGTCGACCAGCGCCAGCCCGACCGCGACGAGCAGGATCCCGATCGGCACGTTCACCAAGAAGATGCCGTGCCAGGTCCAGGTGGTGAGCACCAGCCCGCCGACCAGTGGTCCGAGGATCGCGCCGATCGGGAAGACGCTGGTGAACAGGGCGAGCGCCCGGTCCCGGTCACGGCCGAACTGGTGGGCGACGATCCCGTTGGCGGCCGGCAGCATCACGCCGCCCGCGAGGCCCTGCACCAGCCGGCAGGCGATGAGCACGCCGATCGAGGGGCTGAGCGCGCTCAGCGCGGACATCACCGTGAACGCGGTGACCCCGGCCAGGAACATCCGGCGGCCGCCGAAGCGGTCGGAGAGCCACCCGCCCAGCGGCAGCGCGAGGATCTGTCCGACGGCGGCGACGGTCACCACCCAGGCGGTCCAGGCCAGGTCGGCGCCGAGGTCGCCGCTGATCGTGGTCAGCGCGGTGGCGACCGACGTGCCGTCGAGGGAGAACATCAGCAGCGCCAGGCCGACGACGGCGAACACCGGCACCCGGCGGGGCAGCGGGTCGTCGCCGGGCAGGCCGGCGGAGCCGTCCCCGGGCGGGCGGTGGGTGTCGTGGGCGGCGTCGGTCACGTGGTGGGCACACCTGTCTTCCCGGAGGAAACGGACATGATGTGCTTACCACAAGCTAATCACCTCGGGCGGGGCGGCCAGCTCGCGATCACCTGGCCTGGCCGGCGTCAGCGGCGGGAGCGGTTGCGGCGACGGCCGCGGTTCCAGCCGCCGAGGATGCCGATCGCCTCGACGAACGACTCGGCGGCCTTGGAGAGCTTGCGTCCGGCCTTCCGCATCGGGTTCCTCCGAAAGTTCCGTGGTGCTGGGGGCGAGACCCCACCGTGACAGACCGCGACGGGCCGCGAGCACGGGGGCACTGCTCCGCAGGGGTGGCGGACCGGACGGCACCACTCCCACGCTCCGGGTTCCCACCACCCGCTCGGACGACCACGACTCGGCGTGTCGGGTGGCGACGGCACCGATGGAGCAGCGCCGCGGCCGCTGCGACGCCTCACTGGTCCAGGTGGGCAGAAGCGCGTGTCACACCGCGGGTGCCGGGGTCCGGCGCAGCACGAGCGCCAGCGCCAGCGCGCCCAGCAGCAGCACGCTGACGTAGCCGGTCACCCCGGCCCAGCCTGCGTGGTCGTAGGCGACCCCACCGAGGGCGCCGCCGATGCTGGACCCGGCGTAGTAGCCGACCAGGTACAGCGACGAGGCCTGGGCCGGCACCGCCCCCGGCAGCATCGCCGAGCGGCGCCCCACCCACGAGCTGGCGACCGAGTGCGCCCCGAAGAAGCCGACGGTGACCATCAGCAGCCCCGCGAGGGTGGTGGGCAGCAGATCGGGCAGGGTCACCCAGATCCCGGCGAGGGCGAGCAGCGTCGCCACCCACAGCACGGGGCGGCGCCCGAACCGGTCCCCCAGGCGCCCGGCAGCGGTGGAGGCCCAGCTGCCGGCGAGGTAGCCGAGGAACACCAGCCCGACGAGGGTGCCGGGCAGCGAGAACGGCGGGGCCAGCAGCCGGAAGCCGAGATAGTTGTAGACGGTCACGAACGCGCCCATCAGCAGGAACGCCATCCCGAACAGGCACAGCAGACCCCGGTCGGTGAGGTGGCGACGCAGCGGCCCGCCGAGATCGCGCAGCCGGGTGCGGGCCGGGGTGGGCGCCGTCGCGGGCGGCAGGAGCAGCCGGAAGACGACGGTCGCGAGCACCGAGACCACACCGACCGCGGCGAGGCCCGCCCGCCAGCCGCCGAGCTCGGCGACCCACGACGCGACGAGCCGCCCGGACAGCCCGCCGAGGGTGTTGCCGGCGATGAGCAGCCCGACCGCACCGCCGAGGTGCCGCGGGGCCACCTCGTGGGTGACGTGGGCCATCGACAGCGCGGGCAGTGCCGCGAGGGCGATCCCCTGCAGCCCGCGCACCACGACGAGGGTCTCGAACGTGGGCGCCAGCGGGGCGAGCAGCGCGAGCACCGCCGACGCCGCGAGTGCCCAGGTCATGACCCGCGCCCGCCCCCAGGACTCGGTGAGCGCGGACAGCGGCAGCACGGCGAGGGCGAGCGTGCCGGTGGTCGCCGACAGCACGAAGCTGGCCGTGGACGAGGAGACGCCGAACTCCGCCGAGAGCGTCGGCAGCAGCCCCTGCACGCTGTAGACCAGCACGAACGTCGCCAGACCGGACAGCCACAGGGCGACGCCGAGCCGCCGGTAGCCGGGCGTGCCGCGCTCGTGCGGCGGGGCGGTCCGGGTGGCGGTCGGGGCTGGCAGGTGCGCGGTCGTTGTCATCGCATACGACCGTAGGCACTGTCGATGCATGCGTCCAATGCATGCATCGACGCCCTATCATTCACCCATGCATGAGTCGTTGTCGCCGGCGCTGCACCGGTTCGTCGCGGTCGCGCGCGACGGTCACCTCACCCGCGCCGCGGAGCGGATCGGGGTCCCGCAGCCCACGCTGTCCCGGGCGATCGCCCGGCTGGAGGACGAGCTGGGCGTCGCGCTGTTCCGGCGGGCCGGGCGCGGGCTGGCCCTGACCGTGGCCGGGCGCACCCTGCTGCCGCGGGCCGAGGCCGCGCTGGCCGAGCTCGCCGCGGGCGTGGCCGAGGTCGCGGGCGACGCCGACCCGGTGACCGGCCGGGTCGCACTCGGCTTCCTCGGGACGATGGGCACCACCGCGGTGCCGGGCATCCTGCGGGAGTTCCGGGAGCACCACCCGCGGGTGCGGATCGAGCTGGTGCAGGTGCCGCACGCCGCGCTGCTGGAACGGGTCCGCGACGGCCGGGTCGACCTGGCGCTGACCTCCCCGATGCCCGACGAGCCGGGGCTCGTCGCGACCCCGCTGGCCGAGGAGGAGCTGCTGCTGGCGGTGCCGTCCGGGCATCGGCTGGCGGGCGCGGACTCCGCGGATCTCACCGAGGTCGCCGACGACCCGTTCCTGCTGTTCGCCCGCGGCTACGGGCTCCAGGGCGTGGTGGAGTCGTGGTGCGCGCAGGCCGGGTTCCGCCCGCGGCGGGCGTTCGAGGGCGGGGAGACGGCGACACTACGCGGCCTGGTCGGGGCCGGGCTGGGCGTCGCGCTGCTCCCGGCCGGACCGGACGTGCCGGGCGTGGTGCAGGTGCCGGTGCGCAGCCCGCACACGGTCCGGACGCTGGGGATGGTGCACGCGGCCGACCCGCGGCCGACCGCACCGGTGCGGGACCTGCGGGCCTTCGTCGTCCGGCACGGGCCGCGCTGGCTGGTGCCGACCGGCTGAGCCGGCGCCGCCGGCCCGACCGGGACGCCCGGGACGCGGGCCGACCGCCGTCCCCGGCCGGTCGGCGCCCGTCGGGTTACGGTCGGCACCATGACTGCGGGAGTGGAGGCACCGGTCGACGACGAGGGCCGCGAGGTCGGTGTCCCCGGCACCGTACGGCGGGTCGTGTCGATCGTGCCGTCGCTGACCGAGGCGCTGGAGGCGACCGCGCCCGGCATCGTGGTCGGCGCGACGGACTGGTGCACCCACCCCGCCGACCTCCGTGCGGAACGGGTCCGCGGGACGAAGAACCCCGACGTCGAGCGGATCGTCGCGCTGGCGCCGGACCTCGTCGTCGCCAACCAGGAGGAGAACCGGCTCCCCGACCTGGACGCGCTGCGCGCCGCGGGTCTCCCGGTGTACGTGACCGACATCCGCGACGTCGACGGCGGGCTCGACTCGCTGGGGCGGATGCTGGCCGCGTGCGGGCTGGACGAGCCGGGCTGGCTGCGCGAGGCCCGTGCGCTGTGGGCGGCGGTCGAGCCCGCCCGCGACCGTCGCCGGGCCGTGGTCCCGATCTGGCGCAGGCCATGGATGGCGGTCGGCTCGGACACCTTCACCGGTGCCGTGCTGGACCGGCTCGGCGTCGACAACGTCCTGGCCGACTCCCCGGAGCGCTATCCGCGCTTCGACCCCGCCGACCTGCCCGAGCACGATCTCGTCGTGCTGCCCGACGAGCCGTACCTGTTCACCGCCGAGGACGGCCCCGAGGCGTTCGACGCGCCGTCGGTGCTGGTCAGCGGGCGGCTGCTGACCTGGTACGGCCCGAGTCTGCTGGAGGCGGCACGGGAGCTGCCCGGCGCGCTGGCGGGCGCAGGCCGACCGGCCCGCTGACCCGGCCCGGCGTCGGTACGGTCGATCCCATGGCGACCGTCGACGAGGATCTGCTGACCACGCTCATCGCGCGACTCGACCTGGACGCGAAGGTCCGGCTGCTGACCGGGGCCGACTTCTGGTCCACCCCGGCCGAGCCCGCGATCGGGCTGCGCCGGATGGTGCTGTCCGACGGTCCGTCGGGCGTGCGTGGGGAGAGTTTCGACGAGCGGTCCCCGTCGCTGTCGCTGCCGTCGTCGACGGCGCTGGGGGCGACCTGGGACCCGGAGCTCGCCCGCCGCTACGGCTCGACCCTGGGCGCCGAGGCCCGCCGGCAGCACGCCGACGTCGTCCTCGGGCCGACGATCAACCTGCACCGCACCCCGTTCGGTGGCCGCCACTTCGAGGCGCTGTCGGAGGACCCGCTGCTGACCGGCGAGCTCGCCGCCGCGTACGTGGAGGGGCTGCAGGCGCACGGGGTCGCCGCGACGCCGAAGCACTACGTCGCCAACGATGCCGAGTCCGAGCGCTTCACCGTGGACAACGTCGTCGGCGAGCGGGCGCTGCACGAGCTGTACCTGGCCGCGTTCGAACCGGCCGTCACCCGGGGCGGGGCCTGGGCGGTCATGTCGGCCTACAACGCGGTCAACGGGGCGACGATGAGCGAGAACCCGCTGCTCACCGAGCCGCTCACCGGCGAGTGGGGCTTCGACGGGCTCGTGATGTCGGACTGGGGCGCGGTGCGCACCACCGTCGCGTCGGCGCGCGCCGAGCAGCACCTGGTGATGCCCGGCCCGGTGAGCACCTGGGGCGAGCGGCTGGTGGCGGCGGTGCGCGGCGGCGAGGTCGACGAGTCCGTCGTGGACGGCAAGCTGCGCCGGCTGTTGCGCCTGGCCGCCCGGGTCGGTGCGCTCGACGGGGGACCGACCCCGCCCCCCGCCCCGGCCCCCGGGGACGGCGCCACCGTGGCCCGCGAGCTCGCCGCCGCGGGCAGTGTCCTGGTCCGCAACACCGGCGAGCTGCCGTGGGACGCCTCGGCGCTCGGGACGGTCGCGGTCCTCGGGCACAACGCCGCGCTGGCCCGCACCCAGGGCGGCGGGAGCGCCACGGTCCGGCCCGCCGCGGTCGTCGCGCCGCTCGACGGGCTGCGCACGGCACTCGGCGGGGACCGCGTGCGGTACCGGCTGGGCGCGCAGGTCGCCGAGGGGGTGCAGCCGTTCGACCCGGAGACGGTCACCGACCCGGTGACCGGGGAGCCCGGCCTGCGCGCGGTGTTCCGCGCCGCGGACGGCACCGCGCTGCGCAGCGAGCACCGGCTCGGGGCCTCGCTGATCTGGATGGGCGGAGAGATCCCCGGCGGCGCCGAGACCGTCGAGGTGTCGACGCGGTGGTCACCCGAGCCCGGAGCGCACCGGATCGGGGCCGCCGCCGTCGGGCACGTGACGGTGAGCGCCGACGGAGCGACCGTGCTCGACACCGAGGCCGTCCTGACCGGCGACGAGGGGCCGGGCGCGGCGATCTTCGAGGCGCCGTCGGCGACCGCGGAGATCACCACCGACGCGCCCGTCGACCTGGTGTTCCGGTTCCGCCCCTCCGGCGGTGAGGCCGGGATGGCGCTGTTCGCGCTGACCGTCGGGACCGAGACCGTCGTCGCCGACCCTCGGGCCGAGGTGGCGGCAGCGGCCTCGCTGGCGGCGGACTGCGACGTCGCGGTCGTGGTCGTCGGGACGAACGACCGGATCGAGAGCGAGGGCTTCGACCGCACCTCGCTCGCGCTGCCCGGCCACCAGGACGACCTGGTCCGGGCGGTCGCCGCGGCCAACCCGCGCACCGTGGTGGTGGTCAACTCCGGGGCACCGGTGCTGCTGCCCTGGCGCGACGAGGTGGCCGCGGTGCTGCTCGGCTGGTTCGGCGGCGAGCGGTTCGGCGACGCCGTCGCCGACGTGCTGCTCGGGCACGCCGAGCCGGGCGGGCGGCTGCCGACCACGTGGCCCGCCACCGGCGAGGAGCGCTCGGTGCTGTCCGGGCGCCCGACCGACGGCGTCCTGCGCTACGACGAGGGCGTCCACCTCGGGCACCGCAACTGGCTGCGCCACGGCGAGACGCCGGCGTACCCGTTCGGGCACGGACTGGGCTACACCACCTGGACCCTCGACGACGCCGTCGCCGGGCCCTGGTCGGCCGACGGCGTCGCGGTGACGGTCACCCTGACCAACACCGGCGACCGGGCGGGCCGCCAGGTCGTGCAGGCCTACCTGTCCCGGACCGGCTCCGACGTCGAACGCCCCGCCCGCTGGCTGGCCGGCTGGGCCGTCGTCGACGCCGCCCCCGGCACGACGACGGCCACCGTGACGGTGTCGCGGCGCGCGTTCCGCCACCGCGCGGGCGGGGTGTGGGCGACCGAGCCGGGCACCTACGAGCTGCACCTGGGGTTCTCGGTCGCCGACACCCCGCTGCACGCGACGGTGGAGGTCGTCGGCGAGGGCTGAGCCGGCGGGTCAGCCGTGCGCCGCCCGGAGCAGGTCCGAGCACTTCTCGCCGATCATCATCGTGGTGATGTTCGGGTTGACCACCGGCAGGAACGGCATCGCCGACGCGTCGGCGACCCGCAGACCCTGCACCCCGCGGACCCGCAGCTGCGGGTCCAGGACGGCGTCCGGGTCGCCGTCGGCGCCCATCCGCGCGGTGCACGCCGGGTGGTACACCGTGTTGTGGGTCTTGTTGATGTAGTCGGCGAGCTCGTCGTCGGTGACGGCGTCCGGGCCCGGCGCCAGCTCGGCGGCGATCCACTCCTTCAGCTGCGGCTGCTCGGCGATGCGTCGGGCCAGCCGGATGCCCTCGGTCATCACCCGCATGTCGTGGCCCTCGGGGTCGGTGAAGTAGCGCGGGTCGACCCGGGCCCGGTCGCGGAAGTCGCGGGTCCGCAGCCGCACGGTGCCCCGGGACCGGCCGCGGGTGACGTTCGGGGTGAGGCAGAACCCGTTGTCGGTGGTCGGGTAGCCCCAACGCAGCGTGTTCATGTCGAACGGGACCGAGCCGTAGTGCATCATCAGGTCCGGCCGGTCCAGGGCCGGGTCGGTGCGGTGGAACAGCCCGATCTCCCACCACTGGGTGGACTCGGTGACCATCGGCTTCGCGGCGTCCCAGAAGACCAGGCCCTCCACATGGTCGTCGAGGTTCGACCCGACGCCGGGCAGGTCCGAGCGGACCTCGATGCCGAACTCGCGCAGGTGCTCGCCCGGGCCGATGCCGGAGAGCATCAGCAGCTTCGGGGTGTCGATCGCCCCCGCGGAGAGGATCACCTCGCGGTCGGCGTGCACCGTCTCGCGGCCGGGGCCGATGCCGCGCTGGTACTCCACGCCGGTGGCGCGGGTGCCGTCGAACAGCACCTGCGACGCCCAGCAGTCGGTGCGCACCTCCAGGTTCGGACGCGAGTCCAGGATCGGGTGCAGGTAGGACACCGACGCCGAGGCGCGGGTGCCGTCGGGGAAGGAGTTGATCTGGAAGTACCCGGCGCCGTCGGTCACGGTGTGGCCCTCGTTGAACCGCACCGTCGGCATGCCGACCTGCGCTGCGGCGGCCAGCACGGCGTCGCCGCAGGGGTCCTTCGCGGGGATCTGCATGAGGTTGACCGGGCCGGAGCGGCCGTGGCCGTCCCAGTCGCCGTCGTTGGTCTCCAGGCGCCGGATCAGCGGCCAGCACTCCTCGGCGGACCAGCCGGTCAGGCCGGACGCGGCCCACTCGTCGAGGTCCTCCCGCGGGGTCCAGAAGGCGATGCAGGAGTTGTGCGAGCCGCAGCCGCCGAGCACCTTCGCGCGGGCGTGGCGCATGTGGGAGTTGCCGCGCTCCTGCGGCTCGACCGGGTAGTCCCAGTCGTAGCCGGAGTCGAGCAGCGCCATCCAGTCGGTGAGCCGCAGGATGTTCGGGTCACCGACGTCGGACGGTCCGGCCTCCAGCAGCAGCACCCGCACCGCGGGGTCCTCGGAGAGCCGCGCGGCGAGCGCGCAGCCCGCCGAGCCGCCACCCACCACGACGTAGTCGAACCGGTCGGTCATGCCGTCTCCCCCATGCCCTGCTCGATCTCCTTCGCCCGGTGCTCGGGCAGGCAGCCCAGCCCGTGACGGCCGCGCAGCCGGAACCAGGCCAGCCCGGCGAGCGCGACGACGCCGATGAACAGGAACGCGACGAACCGCAGCCACCCGGTGCCGTAGACCTCCTCGCGGGGCCACGCCAGGTTGATCGCCATCGCCGCGCCCCACAGCACCGCCAGCACGTTGACCGGCAGGCCGAGGCGCCCCAGGGAGAAGTACCCCTTCTGGCCCTCGTCCGGCCACCGCCCGCGCAGCCGCCGCACCAGCATCGGCACCGTGACCAGCAGGTACGCGATGTAGATCATGATGATCGCCACACTGGTGACCGCGGTGAAGACCTCGGGCACGCCGACGTTCGCGACCAGGATGAGGATCGCGACCACGCCGACGACGATCGCCGGCACCACCGGCGTCTTGTGCTTCGGGTCGATCCGGGCCAGCACCGACCCCGCGGGCAGCGCGTTGTCCCGGGCCATCGCGAACATCAGCCGGATCGCCGCGGTGTGCACCGCGAGCAGGCAGACGATCACCGCGATGCTGATGGTGATCAGGAAGATCCGGCCGATCGTGCCGCCGGCGACCTCCAGCAGCACGAGCTGCCCGCCGCCGTCCTTGGTGCCCAGGCGCGGGTCGGCCAGGTCGGGTGCGGCCAGGATGATGCCGAGCAGGATCAGCCCGCCGAGCACGAACGAGGCGATCACCGCGCGCAGGATCGCCGCCGGGGCGGTGCGCCGCGGGTCGACCGTCTCCTCACCGAGCGAGCTGGCGGTGTCGAAGCCGTACATGACGTAGGCCGAGGCGAGCGCCGCGACGAGGAACGTGCCGAAGTACCCGCCGCCGCCCGCGGCCGGGGCCGGGGTCTCGAACAGCACCGAGACGGGGTTGCGGATGCTCAGCAGCAGCGCCACGACGATGACGACGGCGGCGATCAGCTCGATGAACACCCCGGTGGAGTTGATCCGCGCCATCAGCTTCACCCCGACGGCGTTGATCACCGTGGTGAGCACGATCAGGATCGCGCCGAGCAGCACGCCGTTGACGGCGGCGTCGCCCGCGTCGGAGGCGTCGCCGACGAGCTGGAAGCCCGACCAGATCTGCGGGAACGTGAGCTGCGCGGCCAGCGCGACCGCCGCCAGGGACACCACCGAGGCGGTGAACATCATCCAGCCGGCGAGCCAGGACACGGTCGGCCCGGCCAGCTGCTTGGACCAGTTGTAGACCGACCCGGCGACCGGGTAGCGCCCGGCCAGCTCGGCGAACGACAGCGCCACCATGAACTGGCCGGCGAACACCATCGGCCAGGACCACCAGTAGGCCGCACCACCGGTGCCGAAGCCGAAGTAGAACAGCTGGAACGTGCCGGTCAGGATCGAGATGTAGCTGATCCCGGCCGCGAAGCTGGCGAACTTGCCGATGCTGCGGTCGAGGGTCTGGCTGTAGCCGAACTCGGCGAGCCCTCCCCCGTCGCCGTCCGCGTCCGGTGCGGGATCCCGCCGGGCGGGTTCGGGAACGGTCATCCTGGACCTCCTGGGCCGTTTCGTCGCGCCATCATGGCGGTATCAGCGGCCCGAGAACCATCCCTGGGGCTGCGGAGCCGTGTTGGTCCAGACGTGCTTGATCTCCTGGTACTCGGCCAGCCCGGTCGGCCCCAGCTCGCGGCCGTTGCCCGAGCGGCCCATGCCGCCCCACTCCGCGCCCGGGAAGTACGGGTGGAAGTCGTTGATCCAGACGGTCCCGTGGCGCAGGGCGGACGCCACCCGGTGGGCCCGGCCCATGTCGGCGGTGAACACCGCGCCGGCCAGGCCGTACTCGGTGTCGTTGCCGAGCCGGACGGCCTCCTCCTCGGTGCTGAACCGCTCCACGGTCAGCAGCGGGCCGAACGTCTCCTCGCGGATCAGCCGCGATCCCGGCGCCAGGTCGGTGATGACGGTCGGCAGGTAGAAGTAGCCCTTCGCCAGTTCCGGGTCGTCCGGACGGGCACCGCCGCACCGGATGGTGGCACCCTCGGCGCGTGCCGCGGCGACGAAGTCCTCGATCTTGGCCAGGTGCGCGGCGGAGACCAGCGGCCCGACCTCGACACCGTCGGTGAGGCCGTTGCCGAGCCGGATCAGCTGCGCGCGGCGCACCACCTCGTCGACGACGGCGTCGGCGATCGAGTCCTCGATGATCAGCCGGGCGCCCGCGGAGCAGACCTGTCCGGAGTGCAGGAACACCGCGAGCATCACGTAGTCGACGGCGAGCTCGAAGTCGGTGTCGGCGAACACGATGTTCGGGTTCTTCCCGCCCAGCTCGACGGCGGTGCGCTTCACGGTCTCGGCCGACGCCCGGATGATCTTCTGGCCGGTGGACAGCCCGCCGGTGAAGCTGACCATGTCGACGTCGGCGTGCTCGGTGAGCGGGGCGCCCACCGAGGGGCCGTCGCCGAGCACGATGTTGACCACCCCGGCCGGGATCCCGACCTCCTCGCACAGCTCGACCAGCACGATCGAGGTGAGCGGGGTGACCTCGCTGGGCTTGATCACCATCGTGTTGCCGGCCGCGATCGCCGGGGCGACCTTCCAGGACAGCTGCAGCAGCGGGTAGTTCCACGGCGTGATCAGCGCGCACACGCCGACCGGCTCGTGCACGATCCGCGACACGACGGCCGGGTTGCCGGTGTCGACGATCCGGCCGGCGTCCTTGTCGGCGAGCCCGGCGTAGTAGCGGAAGACGGCGGTGACGTCGTCGACGTCCTGGCGGCCCTCGGCGATCGTCTTGCCGGTGTCGAGGGTCTCCAACCGGGCGATCTTCTCCCGGTCCCGGACCAGCAGGTCGGCGATCCGACCGAGGAGCGCCCCGCGCTCGCCGGTCGTGGTCCGCCGCCACGGCCCGTCGTCGAAGGCCCGGCGGGCGGCGGCGACCGCACGGTCGACGTCGTCGGGCCCGGCCTGGTCGACCTCGGTGACCGTCGAGGCGTCGTAGGGGTTGACCACCGGGGCGGTCCCGGCGGATCCGGTGGTCCAACTTCCGTCGATGTAGAGGCTCGGCACGGCGCGAGCTTTCACCGGAAACGGGTCGGTGTGCAAACCCGGGCCCGTCGTCCTCGCGCGGGAGATGGTCACGCTTTCCGGTCGCCCCGCGTGGCGACGTGCCGAATGCCGGGTTAGGGTTGCGCCATGGGCAACACGGTGCGCGGACGGGAGCCCGGGGTGCAGTCGGTCGACCGGGCCATCACCCTGCTCACCCTGCTGGCCGACCGGAGCGAGGCGGGGGTCAGCGAGCTCGCCGCCTCGCTCGACGTCCACAAGTCCACCGCCTTCCGGCTGCTCGGCGCGCTGGAGGAGCGCGGGCTGGTCGAGCAGATCGCCGACCGCGGCAAGTACCGCCTCGGGTTCGGGCTGATCCCGCTCGCCGGGCGCGTCGCCGAGCGCCTGGAGGTCACCACCCAGGGCCACCCGGTCTGCGAGACGCTCGCGGAGCGACTCGGCGAGACCGTCAACATCGCCATCCCCGACCGCGGGTGGGCGGTGAACGTCGACCAGGCCCGGGGCCCGTCGATGGTCACCACGTTCAACTGGCTCGGCCGGATCACCCCGATGCACAACACCTCCAGCGGCAAGGTGCTGCTCGCCTCGGTCGTGCTCGACGACCCGACGACGATGCCGGACACGGTGCCGGACGAGGGCCGCGAGACGCTCGTCGAGGAGCTGCGCCGGGTCCGCCGACACGGGTACGCGTGGTCGCTGGAGGAGCTGGAGACCGGGCTCAACGCCGTGGCGGCACCGGTGCTGGACCACGGCGGCGCGGTGGTGGCCGCCCTGTCGGTGTCCGGGCCCGCCTACCGGCTCCCGGCCGAGCGGATCGAGCGGATCACCCCGGAGGTCGTCGCCGCGGGGCGGGAGATCAGCCGTCGGATGGGTTTCTGGCGCGACCGCTGAGCCGCGGGCCTACAGCGGTGGGGCCGGCGCGGACCCCTGCAGGCGTTCCAGCACCGGGGGCAGAATGCGTTCCAGCTCGTCACCGTGCCGCTCGAACTCGCGCCGCAGGAACGGCGCCGCCAGCTTCAGCAGCCCCTTGAGCCGCACCCGGGCGTGGAAGCTGACGACGCTGCCCCCACCCTCGGCGGGCTCGACGACGATCTCCTCCGTCGCGCTGACCGCCGGGTTCTCCGCGACGAACACGACCCGGCCCGCCGTCAGCTCCTGCAACGTGTGGTCGAGCTCGCTCTCCCGCCCGCCCCACACCGCCACCGTGCGCCAGGCGGCGCCGACCACGATCGGTCCGCCACCGTCGGAACGGGTGCTGGAACGCACGGTCGGGTCCCAGATCTCGCTGTTCCCGTGGTCGGACAGGTACCGGAGCACCGTCTCGGCAGGGGTGCGCACCGTCATCACCCGCTGGACGCCGACCACGACGCTCCTCTCCCCGGCCGGGGCCGACCGGGCCCCGGCCCGCTGCTCCGACCGGCGCAGATGGTCTCACGGCGACCGGTCATGATCGAGAGCACCCACACCGGATTCCACCGAACGCCCGTGCCGGGACCGCGCGGCACGCACACTCCTGTCCGACGCGGGCGGGCCGGGCGGGCCCGCCACCGACGACGGAGGTGCCGCGGTGCACGACCGAGACCGACCGGGGACCCGGTGGACGAGCGGGCGGCCCGTGCCCGGCCCGCACCCGTCGTCGGGCGGGGTGGCACGTTCCGACCCGGACGGCCTCGACGCCGCCGCCGCGGCGCTCGACCACATCGCCGACGATCTCGCCGACGACACGGCGCTCGTGGGCCCCGCCGCGCCGGTGCCGGGTTTCGCAGCCGGGACGGCGGCCACGGCCTGGGAGGACGCGATGGCGCGGGCCACCCGGGAGCACGCGGAGCACACCGCGTCGACGGCGTCGGCCCTGCGCGCGGCCGCCACGTCCTGGCGCGCCGCCGACGACGACGCCGCGGCGGCGTTCGCCGGGCGCGCCTCGTGAGCACCGGGCCCGCCCTGCGCGATCTCGTGACGGCCGACCCCGGTGCGTGGCTGCGTCGTGCCGGTACCTGGGACGGGTTGTCCCGGGCCCTGTCCGAGCGCGCGGCCGAGCTGGAACGCTCCGCACCGCGGTCGTGGACGGGGGCCGACGCCGACGCGGCCGCGCGCGACCGCGCCGAGCAGGTCCGCCGGCTGCGGGACGACGCGGGCACTGCGACCCGGGCCGCGCAGGTGCTGGGCACCCACGCCGGCGAGGTCCTCGACGCCCAGCGCCGGCTCGTGCTCGCCGCGCTGGCGGTGCACCCGCAGTTCGTCGTCGACCTCGAACGCGGCACGCTGTCCGCCGGCGTCGGCGCGCACTGGCTGGGGGTGTGGCAGCTGCCCGCGATGGTCGCGCGCTTCGGGGCGGACCTGGCCCGCCTGTCCACCGCGGTGGCCGACGCCGTCGGTGCCGCGACCCGGTCCGACCACGCCACGGCCGCCGCGCTCGATGCGCTCCGCCCGGCCCCCGCGGCGGCCCCCCGCCCGGTCGCGCCGGCCGCGGCGCCACCCCCCGGTGCGGGCGCCGGCGCCGTGCGGTCCTGGTGGATGGGGCTGCCCGAAGTGCGACGGGAACAGCTGCTGCACACCCGGCCCGACCTCGTCGGCGGGCTGGACGGCGTACCGGTCGCCGACCGGGACCGGGCGAACCGGGTCCTGCTCGACGCCGAGCTGTCCCGGCTCCTGTCCCGGGCGGCGCTGCTCGACCGGGCCGGGGACACCGCGGGCGCGGACCGCGCCCGGCGCGCGTCGGCCGGTCTGGAGGCGACCCGCCGACGCCTGGACGCCGGTGACGCGTACCTGCTCCGACTGGAGCGCGGGAGCACCGGCGGGCGGCTCGTGCTCGCCGTCGGCGACCCGGAACACGCCGCGCACGTGCTCACCCACGTCCCGGGGACGACCGCGGGCTGGGACGGGGTGCCCGGCGACCTGGCCCGGGTCGAGGCGACACGTGCCGCCGCACGGGCGGCCGCGCCGGACGCCACCGTCGCCGCGGTGCTGTGGACCGGCTACGACGCGCCACCCGACCTGGTCGCGGCGGCGGACCCGGGGGCCGCCCGCGCCGCCGCGGGAGACCTGCGCTCCTTCCAGGACGGTCTGCGGGCCGGGCACGCGGGCCCGGTGCACCTGACCGTCGTCGGGCACTCCTACGGCTCGACGGTGGTCGGGAACGCCGCCCGGGGCGGCGGCCTGGCCGCCGACGACGTGGTGTTCGTCGGCAGCCCGGGGACCGGCGCGGGACACGCCTCCGAGCTCCGCACCGCACCTGGGCACGTCTGGGCGACGACCGCGCGGCACGACCCGATCGACCGGGTGCCCGGGGTCGAGGGCTTCGCGACCTCGCGCGGGTTCGCCCCCACCGGGCTCCTGCACGGCCCGAACCCGGCGGCACCGGGGTTCGGTGCCCGGGTGTTCGACTCGGCCCCCGGTTCGGCGCTCCCGAGCACCGACGACCCGGCGACCCCGAACGACGAGTCCGCGTTCGCCGCCGCGCACGGCGGCTACTGGGATCCCGGCTCGCCGAGCCTGCGCACGCTCGGCCGGATCGTCGCCGGAGCGCCTGTTCCTTTGTGACGCTCCGTCACCTTCGACCTGCGTTGCGAGACGACCGCACGTCCGGCCGGCCGAACGACCAGCCGCTCAATGAACCAGTGATGGGGCAGGTCACACGTAGTCGTCAGACCGACCGCGACTAGCCTGTCCCGGACGCGGCCACGGGCAGTAGCATTCGGGCGTGACCGAGACCGAGAGCAGACCGGCACGGCGCACCGGCCGCCCGCCACTGACCGACCGCGCGACACTGCTGGCCGCTGCGCGCGAGCTCGGCTTCTCCGACCTGACGGTCGGCGCGGTGACCGCGCGGGTCGGGGTGAAGTACTCCACGTTCTACCGCCACTTCCCCAGCCTGGAGGCGCTCGTCGCCGCGCTGGTGGACGACGTGGTGACCGACGGCGTGTTCCCCGCGACCGACGAGGGCCGTTGGCAGGAGCAGATGCTGGCGTTCGCGGCGGCGACGTTCGACGTGATGGCCGAGCACCCGGGCCTCGCGCCCGCGATGGTGCGGCTGCCGGAGTCCCCCGAGGCGTTGCTGTCGGCGTTCCGGCGGCTGACCGACCGGCTGCTGGAGTCGGGCTTCACCGCGGAGGACGCGGTGCTGGGCGCCTCGACCGCCTTCCAGATGGGCATGCAGCCGTGGCTGGCGGCCAATCCCCTCGGCATCGGGGACGCGCGCCGTCGCGACCAGGTGCTGGAGTCGGCCGAGCCGTTCGACGCCCAGGTCCGCTCGGTCTTCCGGGACCGGATCGACGACCCGCCGCGCAGCTGGACCCTGAGCCGCGTCGAGCTCGTCATCGCCGGGCTGGAGACCCGCCTGGCGTCCTGACCCCCGACACGACGACGCCCGGGGTGCTTCGCGTGAGCACCCCGGGCGTCGGCGTCGGATCAGGCGGTCAGGTGGGAACGACCTGGTCCGCCTGCGGACCCTTCTGACCCTGGGTGACCTCGAAGGTCACGGTCTGCCCCTCGTCGAGGCTGCGGTATCCGGAGGACTGGATCGCGCTGAAGTGGACGAACAGGTCCTGCCCGCCTCCGTCCGGCGTGATGAACCCGTACCCCTTCTCCGCGTTGAACCACTTGACGGTTCCCTGTGGCATCCGGATGTCTCCTCGCGTCTTGCCGGTTCCTACGGGGTGGACATTAGCCGTACCGGACCCCGCTGTGCTACAGGCGACGTGCTATCGGGTACCGGCGCGTCGTGTCGGACGTCCCGTTCGCCCGGTTCTCCGGGCCGGCACCGGCTACCGGCGCGGGATCAGCCCGCCCGCGTAGAGCGCCCAGGCCACCAGCAGCGGCTGCCCGGCCAGCCGCGCGGCCCGCTTGGCGTCGGTGTCGAGGCCGAACCCGTCGACGCGGTTGCGGTACTGGGAGAGGTTGCCCGGGAAGATGGCGGTGAAGAACGCCGCGGCCAGGCCGCCGACCCGGCGGCGCTCCTTCGGGAGGCCGGCCAGCGCGGCGCCGAGCGCGATCTCGGCGGCCCCGGAGAGCAGCACGACGTCGTCGGTGTCCATCGGGACCCACGGCGGGACCTGGGCACGGAACTCGCGGCGGGCGAAGGTGAGGTGCGAGGTCCCGGCGAACACCAGCATCGCGCCGAGCGCGAGGCGGGCGAGGTCCTGCCGGGTACGGGTCGCCGTCGTACGCGTCATGGTCCGACCGTGCCACGGCGCGGGCGGCCGGGCGCGCCGGACCGCACCGCCGGGTGACCCGTCAGGGACGCCCGCGCAGCTCGATCCCGGCCGGGGTGGTGGCCCCCGCCAGCCCGCAGACCAGGTCGAGCTCGGCGACGACGTTCTGCAGCACCTGCGCGACGCCGCGGGCGCCGTCCAGTGCGAGCCCGTGCACGAACGGGCGCCCCAGCAGCACGGCGCGGGCGCCGAGCCGGACCGCGGTCGCGACGTCGGCCCCGGTCCGCACCCCGGAGTCGAGCAGCACCGGCAGCGCATCGCCGACCGCGTCGACGACACCGGGCAGCGCGTCCAGCGAGGCGACCGCGTGGTCGATCTGGCGGCCGCCGTGGTTGGACACGACGACCCCGTCCACACCGGCGTCGGCGGCGCGGCGGGCGTCGTCGGGGTGCAGGACCCCCTTGAGCAGGATCGGTAGCCGGGTCCGCGAGCGCAGGGTCGCCAGGTCCTCCCAGGACAGCCGCGGTCGCGAGTAGACCCGCAGGAAGGTCTCCACGGCCGCCCGCGGGACGGGCGAGCGCAGGTTGTCCCGGAACCGTCCGGGGGCGTTGCGGGTGATCTCGAGCAGGGTCCGCACGGCCTGCGGGGTGACCTTCGGCGGCGCCCCGGCCGACGGCGCGGCGAGGGTCTCCTCCACCAGGCGGCGGAACACCGGGTCGGAGGTGTACTGGGCGATCCCGATGCCCCGGGCGAAGGGCAGGTGCCCCAGGTCGAGGTCGCGGGGGCGCCAGCCCAGCATCGTGGTGTCGAGGGTGACGACGACGGCGTCGCAGCCGGCGGACTCGGCGCGGCGCAGGAAGCTGTCGACGAGCTCGTCGGAGGTGGACCAGTACAGCTGGAACCAGGTGGGGCCGCCGACCGCGGCGATCTCCTCCATCGGCGCCCCGGCCTGGTTGGAGATCACCATCGGGATCCCGGCGGCCGCGGCTCCGCGGGCGACGGCGAGGTCGGCGCCGCGCCGGACCAGGTCCAGTGCCCCGATCGGGGCGAGCAGCAGCGGCGCGTGCAGCGTGCGGCCGAACAGCTCGACGGTCAGGTCGCGCTCGCCGACGTCGCGCAGCACCCGCGGCACGATCTCCCGACGGGCGAACGCCGCCCGGTTCGCGCGCATCGTGGTCTCGGCGCCCGCGCCGCCGGTGACGTAGGCGTCGGCGCGCCGGCTCATGGCCCGCCGCGCGCGGCGCTCCAGCTCGTCGGGGCCGGTCGGGACCCGGGGCCGGGCGCCTGAGACGCCGTCGCGGTAGATGCGGTCCTGCCGAGCCCGGCCCGGTGCCGTCATGGCGCCCTCCCCCGTCGTCGCGCGGGTGAGCCTACGGGCCGCGCCGACCGCCCGGACGGACGCCGGACCGGGCCGCGTCCGGGGGCGGGTGCGGTGCGACGGTCAGTGCGGGTCGGCCGCGTTCAGCCGGGCGACGACGTCGGCGTACTCGCCGCGGGCCTCGGCACGACGCAACGGCAGCACCCGCTCGACGAGGACCTCCCCGCCCGGGGTCGGGGCCTCGAGCAGCGTGAGGACCTCGGCGACGAAGTCGTCGAGCGGCATCGCGATCGGGCTGTCCTGCTGGCCGGGCAGCAGTTCGGTCGCCACCGAGGGCGGCACGATCTCGAGGAGCTCGACGGTCGTGTCGGCGAGCTGCAGGCGCAGCGACTCGGTGAGCATGTGCACCGCGGCCTTGGTGGCGTTGTAGCTGGGCGTCGCGGCGAGCGGCACGAACGCCAGCCCCGACGACACGGTGACCACCGATGCGACCGGCCGTCCCCGCAGGTGCTCCACGAGCGCGCCGATCAGCCGGATCGGGCCGAGCAGGTTGGTGGTGACGACCTGCTCGGCCGAGGCCAGGAACCCCTCGGGGGTGTGCCAGTCCTCGACCCGCATGATCCCGGCCATCGCGACGAGCACGTCGAGGTCGGGGTGCCGGTCGAGGACCTCGGCGACGGCCTTCGTGATGCTCGCCGGGTCGGCGGTGTCGATCTCGACGGCGTCGAGGCCGGGGTGGGCGGCGACGAGCTCGTCGAGCAGGTCGCGGCGCCGGCCGCCGAGGACCACGGTGTTGCCGCGCCCGTGCAGCGCCAGGGCCAGTGCGAGTCCGATGCCGCTCGTCGAGCCGGGGATGAAGACGGTGCGTCCGGTGATCTGCATGTCCCCACCGTCGCCGCGCGGCGGACGGGGGCGGCAGAGACCGGTCATCGGGGGATCACCGGTCCCTGGTTGCCCGGCGGGTGCCCGCGGATACTCGGTGACGTGGACCGTGCAGCCCTGGCCGACTTCCTGCGCCGGCACCGTGCCCGCCTCCGTCCCGGTGACGTCGGGCTCCCCGACGGTGCCCGCCGGCGCACGGCGGGGCTGCGCCGTGAGGAGGTCGCCACGCTCGCGGTCATGTCGACCGACTACTACACGCGGCTGGAGCAGCAGCGTGGGCCGCAGCCCAGCGACCAGATGCTGGCGTCGCTGGCCCGGGCGCTGCGGCTGGGCACCGAGGAACGCGACTACCTGTTCCGGTGCGCGGGCCGGAACGCGCCGGCGTCGGGCCCGGTGTCCGAGCACGTGGCCCCCGCGCTGCTGCGGGTGCTGGACCGGCTGCACGACAGCCCGGCACTGATCCTGACCGTGCTCGGCGAGACGCTCGTGCAGAACGAGATGGCCCGGGCGCTGTTCGGCGACCACACCCACCACGCCGGGCTCGCCCGCAGCGAGGTCTTCCGCTGGTTCACCGACCCGGACGCCCGGCGCATGTACCCGCCCGACGACCGCCCCCGCCAGAGCCGCGCGCAGGTCGCGACGCTGCGGGCGGCACTGGCGATGCTCGGGCCCCGGTCGCGGGCCGGCGAGCTGGTGGGGGTGCTGTCGGAGCGCAGCCCCGAGTTCGCCGCCCTGTGGGAGCTGCACGAGGTCGGACGCCGGTTCGCCGACCACAAGACGCTGCTGCACCCGGAGCTCGGCGAGCTGGAGGTGGACTGCCAGGCGCTGTTCACCGAGGACCGGTCCCAGGCGCTGCTGGTACTCACCGCGGCGCCGCGCAGCGAGACCGAACGGCGCCTGGAGCTGCTCCGGGTGATCGGCAGCGAGCAGTTCAGCGCGGGCTGATCACCCGGCGCCGGTCACGGGTGCAGGCGCACCGGGAGCGCCGTGAGCGAGTGGATCAGCGTGCTCTGCCGGTGCTGCCCGGGGGCGCCGGCGAGCGTCATGTCCGGGAACCGCGCGAGCAGCGTCCGGAACGCGACGTCGGCCTCCAGGCGGGCCAGCGGTGCGCCGAGGCAGTGGTGGATGCCGTAGCCGAACGCGAGGTGCCCGGAGGTGTCGCGGTCGGGATCGAACCGCTGCGGGTCCGGGTAGCGCTCGGGGTCGCGGTTGGCCCCGATCAGCGAGACGAGCACGACCTCGCCGGCCGGGATCCTCACCCCGGAGTACTCGACGGGCTCGTCGGTGAAGCGGATCGTGGCGAGGTTGACCGGGCCGTCGTACCGGAGGAACTCCTCGACCGCCTGCGGCACCCGGTCGGGGTCGGCACGCAGCCGGACGTGCTGGTCGGGGTCGCGCAGCAGTGCCAGCACGCCGTTGCCGATGAGGTTGACCGTGGTCTCGTGCCCGGCGACCAGCAGCAGGAACGCCATCGCGGTGACCTCGGTGGGGCTGAGCGAGTCGCCGTCCTCCGAGGCGCGGACGATCTCGGACAGCATGTCGTCGCCGGGGTGGGCGGACTTCTCGGCGACGAGCGCGGACAGGAACTGCGCCATCGACGCGGCGGCCGCGCCACGCTCCTCGTCGGGCCCGCTGGAGAGCAGTAGGTTCGACCAGTGCCGGAAGTCGTCGCGGCGGTCCCCCGGGACACCGAGGATCTCCGAGATGACGGTCATGGGCAGTGGGAAGGCGAAGTGGTCCAGCAGGTCGAGCTCGGGGCCCGCCTGCTCGGCGGCGTCGGCGAGCTCGGTGGCGATCTGCTCGATCCGCGGCCGCAGCCGGGCGATCGCCCGGACGGTGAACGCCCGTCCGACGAGCTTGCGCAGCCGGGTGTGGTCCGGCGGGTCGGCGTTGAGCATGTGCGCGACGAGGGAGTCGGCGAACTGGCGGATCGAGGTCGCGCCCTGGCGCTGCAGCACCTCCGGCAGCCGGCGGGAGTCCTTCTGCAGCCGCGGGTCGTTGAGCGCGGCACGGGCGTCGGCGTAGCGGGTGATCATCCAGAAGGTCAGCCCGTTCGGCCCGGTCGCGCGGACGACCGGGCTCTCGTCGCGCAACCGGCGGTAGAGCTCGTCGGGATCGTCGAAGAAGTCCTGGTCCAGCCGTACCGGCCGGGTGTCGTGGTCGATCGTCATCGTCCGCTCCTCGCACTGGGTGTCCTCGACACTCGCCAGGATTGCACTCATCGTGCAAAAATGCACGCGTGATGAAACGGACGGAGCGGCCGTCGGCCCGCGAGCGGAACCGGCGGTCCATCCTGGACGCCGCGCAGGCCGTGCTGCGCGAGAACCCGGATGCCTCGCTCGACGAGGTCGCGGCCCGCGCCGGGGTCGTGCGGCGCACCCTCTACGGCCACTTCACCAGCCGTCACGACCTCGTGGTCGCACTCGTCCGGGCGGCGTCGGCGGACTTCGTCGAGAAGGTCGGCGAGGTCGACCCCGACGCGGCCGACCCGGCCGTCGAGCTCGCGGCCACCCTCCTGCGTACCTGGAGCACGTCGCGGCGCTACGGCCCGGTCATCGCGCTGGCCCGCCGGACCGCCGACGACGAGGTCCGCGCCGCGATGGGCCCGTTCCACACGATCATGGTCCGGCTGCTGGAGAACGGGCAGCGATCCGGTGTGTTCTCCCGGCACGCCGCGGCCCCGGTGCTGGCCGAGGTACTGCAAGCCGGCTCCCTGGCCTACATGCGCGCCGCACAGGAGGGGCGGTGGGACGGCGCCGAGACCGACGTCGCCCTCGGGCACCTGCTGACCCTCGGGATGCCGGAGGCCGACGCGCGGGCCGCGGTCGCGCGAGCCACGTCTTGACCTGAAGCACCATTCAGGTCCTAGCGTCGCCGTCATGTTCACCGACGAGGAGATCGCCTACCTGCGCAGCCAGTGGATCGGGCGGCTCGCCACCGCCCGGCCGGACGGGACGCTGCAGGCCAGCCCGGTGGGGTTCGGTGTGAACACGACGCTGGGCACCATCGACATCGGCGGCCACGGGATGGAGCGCAGCCGCAAGTTCCGCAACGTCGCCGCGAACGGGCAGGTCGCCTTCGTCGTCGACGACGTTCTGTCGACCGCCCCGTGGCGGGTGCGGTTCGTCGAGATCCGGGGACGGGGCGAGGCGCTGACCGAGCCGGCGGACTCCGCGGGGCAGTCGACGGGGTCGAGCGCGATCATCCGGATCCACCCGACGCGGATCCTCACCCTCGCGCTGTCACCCGAGGAGCAGCAGGTGGATCCGCACGAGGCGGGGATCCGGGCGCGCGACGTGGGGTGAGGGCCGCTGCGGCATCGTGTCGATCCCACTGCGGCGAGACGCGGGCGGTGTGATCGGGGACCGTGCCGTACACCGCCTCCCCACATGGGCACACCGATCAGGTGCGGGGTCAGGAGACCCGACCCCGACCGGCCAGGACCGGTGCGCGCGGCGTCATCGTGCGGTCACATTCCCCACCTGGGTACCGCCGACGAGGATGACGTGCGGAGTACCACGCGACGCCGACTCGCCCACCCTGTCGCGGACGGTTCCGACCGCCGCGCGCACGCCCGTGATGTCCACGGACGCCCCCGGCGGTAGCCGAACGTCGATGTTCCCGATGACGATGTCCACGTCGACGACGACGTCACCGGTGACGAAGCGCGCGCGACGCATGTCGAGGTGAGCGTTGCCGAACCAGGAGCGCACGACCACGCGCGGCGGGACCAGCCATTCGCCGGCACGCCGGAGGTCGCCCGCGGTATTCGTCAGTTCGAGCAGATCACGTGTCGGCACGGCGTCCTGGGCCCCCGGGAGATCCAGGACGACGCTGTTCAGGTCCGCTCGGGTGACCGCAGTGGACACAGCGGCCAGCCGGTCGGCCAGTTCTGCCCCGTCGAGCCGACCTTCGAGATGGTGCCGGTTGAGCAAGGCCGACACGTGGTCCCGCTCTGCGTACGAGACGCGGAGGTCCCGAGCTGGGACGGCGGCGTCGGAACTCTCGTACGAGGTCATGCACTCGACCATAGGCACCGTCGTCGGTGAACGACTCGGGGTCTTCCCGGAGCACGGTTCAGGGACCACCCGAGGACGGTCTCGACATCAACATCGACACCGACACCGCCGTGGCGTTGCCTCCCGCTCCGGCATCGGGAGTCGGCTGCCGCTTCCCCGGCCGGAGCGCACCAGGAGGTGCAACTGCCACCCTGGCGAGCATGGTATTCCTTCAACTCACCACGATCATCGTGGACGACTACGACGAGGCGATCCACTTCTTCACCCACGCGCTGGGATTCGAGTTGGTCGAGGACTCCCCCGCTCAGAGCAACGACGGTCGACCCAAGCGGTGGGTCGTCGTCCGCCCGCCGGACGCGGAGACAGGGATCCTTCTCGCCCGGGCAGACGGAGATCGCCAGGTCTCCGCGATCGGCGACCAGCATGCCGGCCGGGTCGGCTTCTTCCTCCAGGTCGAGGACTTCGAGAGCCGATACGCACACATGCGTGACGCCGGGGTCGAGTTCCTCACTGATCCGCGCACCGAGACCTACGGGCGCTTCGTGGTGTTCCGCGACATCGCCGGCAATCGCTGGGACCTGATCGAGCCCGTGAGCCCGGCCTGACCTGGCGCGTCATCCGCCGGACCAGCGGTGGCGACGGGCTCGCCCGCCGGGCCGGCGGGGCACGCCTGATCAGATCGTCGTGGGCACGGGTGGGCATCTGGATCGGCCCCGTGCGAGGAGGAGGGAGCGACGTCCGGTCGGTGGGCTCGACCGACGCGTCTGCCGGGGCAGGATTCGGGATCATCACCGACCGGCGCATGCCGACGACATGGCGGAGCAATGGGGGTTACGTCGATGCAGGGAACAGATGTCGAGCTGGCTATCGACGCCGTACGAGCTGGCATGGACGTGATCCGGAGGACGCCGGGTGGGCAGCTCCGACGCATTCAGAAGAGTGCGGTCGACTTCGCGACCGCTGCGGACCTCGATGCGGAACGCGCGATTCGATCGATACTTCGAGCCTGTCGACCAGGTGATGCGTTCACCGGAGAGGAGCTCGGCGAGTCCGGTGGAGCACGCTCGCGCATGTGGTTGGTGGACCCGCTCTGCGGCACCCGCAACTTCGCCTCCGGCGCCGGGGACTACGGCCTCAACGTCGCGCTCTGCATCGACGGCACCCCCACTGAGGTGTTCTCAGTAGCGGGGTGGCAGGTCGTGGCGACACGCCGAGGGTGGTGAGATGAGCGGGAACGGGGCAGGACCCCGGTAGATCGGTTCGGTCCAGCACAGATCGACACCGTCACCGAGGTCCTGCATGTCTGATCCTGTCACCTACACCGCTGTCCTCCCGATCGGGGAGCGCACCGTGGCCTATCTGGCGCGGCTCCTGGTCCTTCAACGCCGTCGACGTGGCACCCGGCGGCGGGCGTTGACCCCGTTCGCCCAGGCAGTGCTGGTGATCCGCTGGTTCTGTGATGCTACCCGGGTCCGATGTTTGGCCGGTGACAACGCGATCAGCACTGCAACGGCCTACCGTTACCTGCACGAAGGCATCGACGTCCTCGCCGCGGCCGCACCCGGCCTGCACGGAGCCCTGCTCGCCGCCCGCACAGCCGGGCACACCCACGTGAATCTCGACGGCACCCTGATCGCCACCGACCGGTGCCGCGCGCTCGGCCTCACCCCCGGGGTCGACCTGTGGTGGTCGGGCAAGCACCGCCGCCACGGCGGGAACATCCAGGTCCTCACCGCACCTGATGGATGGCCGCTATGGACCAGCGACGTGCGGCCGGGCCGCGAGCACGACACCC
>NZ_MCIM01000001.1:97712-99388 GCF_001932405.1 Pseudonocardia sp. Ae331_Ps2
GTACCCACCCCGGGCTGCTCGAGGGCCTGGCCGCGTTCACCGACGACACCCACGCCGCGCTGGGCGACCTCGGCTACGAAGGCGAAGCCGACCGGCTCACCGTGCCCATCAAACCCGTCCCCGGCCGCGGGCAGACGGTCAACCAGCGCACCGTCAACACCCTGCACTCAGCCCTTCGTGCTCTGGCCGAACGCGGAAACGCCCTGCTCAAGACCACCTTCGCCGCGTTGCGGCGAGTCACGCTATGTCCCTGGCGCACCGGCGCGATCACCGCAGCTGCGCTCGTACTACTCCACACCGAGTACGACCGCACGACATGATCAACCCGCTACTGAGAACACCTCACTGTGTCGGCGGTAGGCGACCCGCGGCGCGAACTCATCCACTGGACCGACGGGGTAACCGCAGGGACGCGGAGCGAGGCCGGCGACCAGATCCTGTGTCCGAGCGCTCAGAACCGAATCATCGAACTGAATGCAGATGAGCCGTGGGATGTCGTGACTTCGTCGCTCCTGGGTGACCGCGGGCTACGAGAGTGGATGACCCCGAGAGTCAGCGCCACATCCTTGGCTTTGGCGTGGGTGGCTGCCGGGCACAGAGCCGCATATGTCAACGACGGCGACCTTCGCGGAAGCGTGCATTTCGCTGCCGGCATCGCTCTCTGCACGGGAGCCGGATGCATCGTCACCGACCTGAGAGGAGACGCTGTCGACTCCGGACACGGACTCGTCATCGCAGCAGACCACGACGTGCACAGTGAGTTGCTGCAGCGCATCAGCGACCTGAGTCCCTGATTCAGGAGCCGCGCCATCATGGCCGTTCTGATACCGGCCTCGTAGGCGCACGCGCGGTGACCCGCATGACGGGATGGTCGTGGGTGACCGCTGGCGACGGTCGCAAGCCGAGCGATACCGCACGCTCCTTGCACGGCCGTCACCCGTGGACGATTCCTCTTTTGCTCTCTGGCTGGTGCGTGTCCGGGAGAGGTTTGGTCCAGGTGATGCAGTAGCGCCACATGGGCAGCAGGCGCCAACGACATCCGGGAAGGGCGGATCGGGCTGCGCGACGAACCTCGGAGTAGGTGTGCGGCGGTGGCCAGACCACGGGGGCTGTGTGCTCCCAGAAGCCGTACCGGCGACGCAGCACGGCGTGCTGCACGGCTCCGATGCCGTGGAGCACGACCTCGATCGGCCGGGAGGTCCTCGCCAGCCCGACCACGACGACTCGACCGCCCGGCGACGTGAGATCAGCGCATCGCCGTAGTGCTTGGACTGGATCGGGCAGGTGATGCAGTGTGGCCATCGAAGCCACGACATCGAACGAGTCGGCTGGGAACACGTGGCTCAGAATGTCGCCGTGGACCCACTCGACCATCGGGGCCTCGCTCCGTGCCGAGCGGAGAACTGTCGGGTCCAGGTCGATCGCGACGACCTGGGGAACCCTGTGCACCAGGTCCGCTGCGAGGAGGCCGTTGCCGGTGCCGACGTCGAGAGCTGTCTGGGCGCCACGTGGCACCGCATCCAGGACCAGCCGGTGGTAGTGAATGTTGTGGTTCCACCGCCTCGCCGAGCTGCCTGACACAGCACCATCATGCCAAGCGACTCAAGCAATCCACGACAATCGACAGATCGACGGGCTGAACCACGCCGGATCTCGCCTCGTCTTCCGCTGCATGG
>NZ_MCIM01000001.1:99400-627180 GCF_001932405.1 Pseudonocardia sp. Ae331_Ps2
GTACCCACCCCGGGCTGCTCGAGGGCCTGGCCGCGTTCACCGACGACACCCACGCCGCGCTGGGCGACCTCGGCTACGAAGGCGAAGCCGACCGGCTCACCGTGCCCATCAAACCCGTCCCCGGCCGCGGGCAGACGGTCAACCAGCGCACCGTCAACACCCTGCACTCAGCCCTTCGTGCTCTGGCCGAACGCGGAAACGCCCTGCTCAAGACCACCTTCGCCGCGTTGCGGCGAGTCACGCTATGTCCCTGGCGCACCGGCGCGATCACCGCAGCTGCGCTCGTACTACTCCACACCGAGTACGACCGCACGACATGATCAACCCGCTACTGAGAACACCTCACTGTGTCGGCGGTAGGCGACCCGCGGCGCGAACTCATCCACTGGACCGACGGGGTAACCGCAGGGACGCGGAGCGAGGCCGGCGACCAGATCCTGTGTCCGAGCGCTCAGAACCGAATCATCGAACTGAATGCAGATGAGCCGTGGGATGTCGTGACTTCGTCGCTCCTGGGTGACCGCGGGCTACGAGAGTGGATGACCCCGAGAGTCAGCGCCACATCCTTGGCTTTGGCGTGGGTGGCTGCCGGGCACAGAGCCGCATATGTCAACGACGGCGACCTTCGCGGAAGCGTGCATTTCGCTGCCGGCATCGCTCTCTGCACGGGAGCCGGATGCATCGTCACCGACCTGAGAGGAGACGCTGTCGACTCCGGACACGGACTCGTCATCGCAGCAGACCACGACGTGCACAGTGAGTTGCTGCAGCGCATCAGCGACCTGAGTCCCTGATTCAGGAGCCGCGCCATCATGGCCGTTCTGATACCGGCCTCGTAGGCGCACGCGCGGTGACCCGCATGACGGGATGGTCGTGGGTGACCGCTGGCGACGGTCGCAAGCCGAGCGATACCGCACGCTCCTTGCACGGCCGTCACCCGTGGACGATTCCTCTTTTGCTCTCTGGCTGGTGCGTGTCCGGGAGAGGTTTGGTCCAGGTGATGCAGTAGCGCCACATGGGCAGCAGGCGCCAACGACATCCGGGAAGGGCGGATCGGGCTGCGCGACGAACCTCGGAGTAGGTGTGCGGCGGTGGCCAGACCACGGGGGCTGTGTGCTCCCAGAAGCCGTACCGGCGACGCAGCACGGCGTGCTGCACGGCTCCGATGCCGTGGAGCACGACCTCGATCGGCCGGGAGGTCCTCGCCAGCCCGACCACGACGACTCGACCGCCCGGCGACGTGAGATCAGCGCATCGCCGTAGTGCTTGGACTGGATCGGGCAGGTGATGCAGTGTGGCCATCGAAGCCACGACATCGAACGAGTCGGCTGGGAACACGTGGCTCAGAATGTCGCCGTGGACCCACTCGACCATCGGGGCCTCGCTCCGTGCCGAGCGGAGAACTGTCGGGTCCAGGTCGATCGCGACGACCTGGGGAACCCTGTGCACCAGGTCCGCTGCGAGGAGGCCGTTGCCGGTGCCGACGTCGAGAGCTGTCTGGGCGCCACGTGGCACCGCATCCAGGACCAGCCGGTGGTAGTGAATGTTGTGGTTCCACCGCCTCGCCGAGCTGCCTGACACAGCACCATCATGCCAAGCGACTCAAGCAATCCACGACAATCGACAGATCGACGGGCTGAACCACGCCGGATCTCGCCTCGTCTTCCGCTGCATGGGCGGGCTGCGCGATCCGTCCAACACTCAGGACGCAGGACTTCTCCTTCGGTCGCAAGATGGCCGCGACCGGAGCGACGGACGTCCTGGAGGTCTCAGAAGGACGTCGCCCCCGGAGCCCATCGGTGAGGGCTTCCCAGGGGAGCGTGAGTCACCGCCCGGATCGAGTTACTGACCTCGGAAAATGCTCCTCTGATTGGACTCGAACCGATACCGCCCGATCCAGGATCAAGACCCGCGGTCAGTAGTCATGTGTGCTCGAAACCGGCGATGACCTGCCACAACGCCGTCGGCACGGATACGGGTGATTGTGGCTCGTTGCCACTCTCGACGTTGGGCCGCGGGAGGTAGACGGCGCCCTCAGCCGAGCAGGTCCAGGAACTCCGAAGCGCTGAGTCCGGCCTGCCGCAGAACGGAGCCGAGAGTGCCCCGGACGATCTCGCGGTGCAGCGGGACGATCACGACTCTGCCGTCAGGGTGGCGGAGCTTCGCATGGCTGCCCTTGGTCGAGCGGTGCTCGAAGCCCGCTGATTCGAGCGCCTGGACGACCTGCTTGCCGGAGACCTGAGGAAGGGCTGGGCTCACGCCGGGATGCGGATCTCGATCGGAGTCACGAGCGGGTGCTCGAAGGAAGCCGGCACCTCGTCGTCCTCGAAGTACAGCTCCAACGCCTCACGGAGGTTGGCCAGCGCCTCGTCGACCGTCTCCCCCTGGCTGGCGACCTCGATCTCCAGACAGCGGGCGACGTACCACTCGCCGTCCTTCGCGACGGCGGCAGTCAAGGTGCGAGCGGTGTCCATGTGCCGAGTGTACGGCCCGAGGTGAGCGAGGTCGGCCCTTGCGGAGGACGAGCCCACGCGCTCCAGGTCGACCGTTCATCAAGAGTGACGATCAAGGACGGAGGGCGGTAATGAGACAGCAAAGCCTGCCGACAGGCGGAGTGATCGCCTCACATCACGGAGTAGTCATGCGTGCCGCGTCCGTCGTCGTCCTCCTCGCCTTGCTCCTGCTCGCGGGATGCGGCGCCGAGCCCCCCTCGAGCACCGGGAGCCCCGCTACCACTGCGTCAGCAGCGCCGGTCACAACCAAGCCAACCCCGACCGCTCCACCCTCGGCGAGCATCGGTCAGACAGTGAGCAACCGTGGCATCACCTTGACCGTGACCGACGCCCGCGCAGTCGACTCGATCCAGATGAACGAGTCCAGTTTCCGACCGGGCTCGGGCTACGAGAAGTACACGAAGACGACGCCACAGACAGGCGGCCGATTCGTCTCCGTCACCGCGCACGTCGTCAACAACGCCAAAGTGGGCCTCGACCTCACCTGCAGCCTGCCGATCAACACCAAGCTCGTCGACTCGCAACAACGCAACTTCGACGCCATCGACGACCTCTACAAGCTCAGGGGCAACCCTGAGTGCAACGATCAGCTCCAGCCGGGCTTTGAGGCCGACATGACCTGGGTCTACCTCGTGCCGCAGAGCGCCAAGGTCATCGGCTGGGGCTTCCAGGACACCACCGACTTCTCGGGCACGGTCGACTTCACCACGGTCCGCTTCGACGCCTGATCCGAGTGGTCCCGCCCCCTCCTCGTCGTACTGACCGAACCGCCCTGGTGGCCGCGACCGGGGCCAAGGAGATCCTGGAGGTCCTAAAAAGACATCGACCCCCGGAACCCACTAGTAGTGGACTTCCTGGGGGTCGATCTTGAGTCGCTACCCGGGTCAAGCTATCGACCTCGGAAAATGCTCCTCCGATTGGACTCGAACCAATAACCGCCCGATTAACAGTCGGGTGCTCTGCCATTGAGCTACGGAGGACCGTTCATGCCGCTCCAGGTGGTGTTCCCGGCGACGAGAAGAACTCTACAACACCCCGCACAGTCGTCTCGCAACCCCCCGTTCGGCCGCTGTTCCCGCAGGTCGGAGCCCCATCCGGGTGGCGGTCGGGCAGCGGCCGCGGTCCGGGTACGGTCGCGGTCGGAGGTGAGGGGAATGGTCAGATTCCTCGTGGGTGTCGCCGTCGGGTACGTCCTCGGCACCAGAGCCGGTCACGAGCGCTACGAACAGCTCGTCCGCGCCTATCACCGGGCGGCCGACCACCCCGCGGTGCAGGGCGCCGCAGGCATCGCTCGGGCGGGCGTCGAGGGCGCGATCGACAAGGTGCGCGGGGGCCAGAACACCGGGCGCTGAGGCCCGCCCCGTCCCATGACCCCCGTCCCGGGGGCGCGGGACAGGGCGGCTCAGCGTGTGCGGGCGACCGCGAAGACGCGGCGGAACGGGAACCAGGTGCTGCCGTCGGCGCTCGGCGGGTAGGCCGCGCGCAGCCGAGGAGCGAGCTCGCGGACGAACGCGTCGTAGGCGTCGTCGTCGAGGGCGTCGCGGACCGGGCGCAGGGCGGTGCCGGAGATCCAGCGCAGGACCGGGTCCTCGCCGTCGAGCCGCTGCAGGTAGGTCGTCTCCCACACGTCGACGTCGGCACCCGTGGCGGCCAGGAGGTCAGCGTAGCCGAGCGGGTCGAGTACGGTCCCGTCGCCGCGCAGCACGATCCGGTCGCGCCAGTGCGGCAGCGAGGCGACCTCGCGGGTCAGCACGTGCGAGGGCGCGTCGAAGTTGCCGGGGACCTGCACCGCGATCCACGCACCGGGCGCGAGCGCGGCCGTCCAGCGGCGCAGCACCTCGGGGTGCTCGGGCACCCACTGCAGCACCGCGTTGGACACGAGCACCCCGGTGTCGCGGGGCGGGGTCCAGTCGCGCACGTCGATCTGCGCGGCGTCGACGCCCGCGGCCCGGGCCGCGGCGACCATGTCCGGGGAGGAGTCGAACGCCTCCACCGTCGCCGTCGGCCAGCGGTCGGCCAGCAGCCCGGTCAGGTGGCCGGGACCGCAGCCGGCGTCGACGACCCGGTTCAGGGCCGGGTCGGGCTCCCCCACCCGGGCCAGCAGGTCGAGGAACGGGCGGGAGCGGTGGTCGTCGAAGGCGCGGTAGAGGGCGGGGTCCCAGCTGGTGCTCACGGGTCCTCCGGCAGGCGGGCGGCGATGCCCTCGGCGAGGCGGCGCGCGGCGACGGGGTCGGTGCCCGGGTCGGGCCGCACCTGGAGGACCAGCCCGTCGCGGCCGGGGACCCGGCGCTGCAGCACCCAGGCCCCTCCCCCAGGAAGCTCGCGCCGGTTGCGGGTGCGGATGGACTGGGTGACCCGTTCCTGCACCGCCTGCGGCACCTTCCCCGGGTCGGCGAGCCGGAACCGCAGCGGGCGCCCGTCGGCCAGCAGCTCGGTGCCGGGAGCGATCTGCTCGGCCGAGGTCGGCGTCACGACCAGGCTGACCTTGTCCCAGGTCGCCTTCGCGATCTCGTGCCAGCCCAGCCGCTCACCGCCGGGGGGCCAGATCCCCCACGAGGTGACCACGAGCATCCCGTCCGGGGCCTGCGCGGTGGCGACGACGGCCTCGGAGTCGGCGAGGGCGTCGGCAACCGTGTCGGGCACCGGCTCGCGCCCGAGCAGCCGCGCCCAGAAGCCGGTCACGACGCGACCCCGGAGGCCTGCTCGCGCAGCTGGATCTTGTACTGCTCCAGCGGGACGAGCACCCCGAACAGGTCCATGTACTCGTCGTGGTCGGTCTCGGCATTGGTGCGCTGCAGCTGCGACTTGAGGTCGGCGATCTCGCGCTCGACCAGGCCGAGCCGGACCCCGGCGAGCACGCCGTTGACGTAGCGGACCTCGTCGGTGTTGCGCTTGGGGAGCTCCAGGTCCTCCACGGCCAGCTCGCTGACCAGGCGTTTCACGTCGTCGCCCGCACTCTCGGCGACGACGGCGTCGAGCCAGTCCGACCCGTCCAGCCCGGCGCACACCCCGCCCGCGGCCATGATCGCCCGGTGCACCGCGGCCAGCTGCGGGTGGGTGAACCCGGCCTCGGGCAGCTCGTCGAACGCGGGGCCCACGACGCCGGGGATCTGCAGGGCCGCCTTGAGCGCCTCGCGCTGCAGGTGCAGCTGGGTGTCGTCGCGCTTGGGGGCGGGCAGCGGGGCCCGACGTCGGGAGCGGCCCCCCTCCGGCGAGACCCCGGCGCTCTCGCGCACCCGGCGCACGACGACGGCGATGTCGTCCCAGCCGACCCAGCCGGCGAGCCGGCGCGCGTACTCGTCCCGCAGGTCCTCGCGCTTGATCTGCGCGACCAGCGGGACGGTCCGCTGCAGCGCCGCGACCCGGCCCTCGGCGCTGGCGAGGTCGTGGCTGCGCAGCTCGGTGCGGATGGCGAACTCGAACAGCGGCTCACGACGGGCGACGAGGTCCCTCACGGCCGCGTCGCCGTGGTTGTTGCGCAGGTCGCAGGGGTCCTGACCGTCCGGTGCGACGGCGACGAAGGTCTGCGCGGCGAAGTTCTGGTCGCCCTCGAACGCCTTCATCGCGGCGCTCTGGCCCGCCGCGTCGCCGTCGAAGGTGTAGATGACCTCCCCGCGGTCGAAGGAGTCGTCGCCGATCAGCCTGCGGATGACCGAGACGTGCTCGGTGCCGAACGCCGTGCCACAGGACGCGACCGCCGTGGTCACCCCGGCCAGGTGCATCGCCATCACGTCGGTGTAGCCCTCGACGACGACCACCTGCCGGGTCTTCGCGATCTCCCGCTTGGCCTGGTCCAGGCCGAACAGCACGTGGGTCTTGCGGTAGACCGGCGTCTCGGAGGTGTTGAGGTACTTGGCCTCGATGCCGTCGTCGTCGAACAGCCGGCGCGCGCCGAAGCCGACCACGTCGCCGCCCAGGTCGCGGATCGGCCACAGCAGGCGCCGGTGGAAGCGGTCGATGGCGCCGCGGCGGCCCTCCTTGGAGATGCCCGCCTTGATCAGCTCGTCGAGCTGGTAGCCCTGGGACAGCAGGTGCTTGGTGACGACGTCCCAGCCGGCCGGGGCGTAGCCGCAGCCGAACTTCTCCGCGGCGGCCTCGTCGAACCCGCGGTCGGCGAGGAACTGCATCCCGGCCCGCCCGGCGGGGGTGCGCAGCTGCTCGGCGTAGAACGCCTGGGCCTTCTTGTTGATCTCCAGCAGACGGCTGCGGGTACCGCGGTCGCGCTGCACCGAGGAGCCGCCGCCCTCGTAGGTGAGCCGGACCCCGCACCGCTCGGCGAGCCGCTCGACGGCCTCGGGGAACCCGATGACCTCCATCTTCATGACGAAGTCGATGACGCTGCCGTGCTCACCGCAGCCGAAGCAGTGGAACGTGCCGTGCGAGGGACGGACGGTGAACGACGGGGACTTCTCGTCGTGGAACGGGCACAGGCCCTTCAGCGAGCCCGCCCCGGCGCGGCGGAGGGCCACGTACTCCTCGACGATCTCCTCGACCCGCGTGCGGTTGCGGACCTCGGTGATGTCGGCGTCCCGGATCCGTCCTGCCACGACGGCCAGTCTAGGCGCCTCCGGCCCGGCGTCCCGGTCCGCCCGCCGGCGGTGCGGCGGTGTCGGCGTCCGGCCGCTCCACCGGGGCGGCGGCGACGGTGTCCGGCTGCTCTGCGGGGACGGCGGCGTCGGCCGTCACCGGGTGACCGCGCAGGCCGGGCACCCGACCCAGGCCGACGAACATGCCGACCAGCGCGATGCCGAGGCCCAGCACCGCCTGCACGGTGAGCGGCTCCCCGAGCACGGGCACGGCGACCAGCGCCGTCGTCGCCGGGACCAGGTTCAGCAGCGACGACACGAAAACCGTGGACCGCAGGCGTAGCAGCACGAACATCAGCACGAAGGCGCCCGCCGAGTTCACGACGCCCAGGAAGGCCACGGCCGCCCACCCCGACGGCGCCCGGGGCAGCCAGTCCGCACCGAGGAACGGCCAGGCGACCAGGGTCGCGATCAGCGAGGTGGCCATCTGGACCACGACGCTGGTCACCACGGGCGTGCCGTCGTTGAACCGCTTCTGGTAGAGCGTGCCGGCCGCCAGCGACAGCATGCCCAGCACCGGGAAGACGAGGTTGCCGCCGAGACCGGCACCGAGGTCGTCAGCCAGTACGACGTAGACGCCGGTGGCGCCGATCAGCAGGCCCAGCACCGGTCCGACGCCCAGGCGGGTCGCCAGCAGCAACGGGGTCAGCAGCCCGACCAGCAACGGCGCCATCCCGAGGATGAGGCTCGACAGCCCGGCGGGCACACCCGAGGCGAGCCCGCTGTAGACGAAGCTGAACTGCCCGACCTGCAGCAGCAACGCCGTGACCGCGAGGTGCAGCCAGGCCCGGCCGCGTGGCAGGCCCGGCCGCTGCACGGCGACGGCGACGAGCATCACGACCAGCGCGATCACGAACCGCCAGAACAGGACCGCGGGGACGTCGGTGGAGCCGGTCGCGATCTTGCCGGCGATGAAGCCGGACGCCCAGAGCGGCACGAAGAGCACGGCCAGCACCGGGACGAGCCAACGCGAGGAGGTCACGCCTTCACTTCATCGCAGTGCTAACGACCGGGGCAAGCCGGGGTGGGGGGAGCCTCACCCCACCCCGGTCCGATCAGGCCGCGACGACGACCGACGACGGCAGCTCGGCGAGCGCGGAGTCCAGGTCCGGGTGGTTGCGCATCCCGTGCAGCACCGCCCGGACGTCCGGCACCGTCCGCGGCGCGACGCGGGCGGCGCCGATCAGCCGAACGTCCAGACCGCGGTTGCGGGCCACGTGCCGCAGATGGTGCAGCGCCCGCGCGCCGCGCGCGGTGACCCCGGTACCGAGATCGACCAGGACGTGCCGGACCGGCGACCACCCGGCACCGGCGACGGCGAGGTGCGCATCGACCTGGCGCAGCAGCGACGCACCTGCCGCCGCGTCCAGCTCGCCGTCGACGCGGACGTGGAGGACGTCCTCGCGGGGGCGGTCGGTGCGGACCCTGCTCCTGTTCATCGCGTTCTCCTTCCGGATCGTCATCTCTCCAATACCTCTAGCGTATGGTTAAGATTTTCGCCATCACGTGGCCACACTCAGGTTCGCGGACGACCGGCTCCGGCACCCGAGCGTGCGCCGCGGACCGCGAGGGAGGAACCGACATGGCACTGGACCGGCTCGACGACCCCGACTACCCGACCGTCGCGATGGGCCAGGCCGCGCACCTGCTGGAGGTCGAGCCCGCGTTCCTGCGCAGCCTCGACAGCGCGGGCGTGGTGAACCCGCACCGCTCCCCGGGCGGGCACCGCCGCTACTCGCGCAACCAGCTGGAGCAGGCCGCGCGCCTGCGCACCCTGCTGGACGACGGGCATCCGCTGGGCTCGGCGTCCTGGATCGACCGACTGCGCGGCGAGCTCGCCGACAGCGAGAACCGCCTCGGCGCGGCACACCGCGAGATCGAGCGCCTGCGCACGGAACTCGCACGCCTGCGCACCGAGCTCGGCGACACGAATCCAGAGTAGCCCTTGACAACAGAAAATCTCCAGCTATAACTGAAGATATCCGGAGCGGGACTCCGGAGGACCGACATGACGAAGGACAACGAGGAGTCAGCCGGTCGGTCGTGAACCGGCACGGCTGGAAGGGAGTGGTTCGAGATGCTGCTGCGTACCGACCCGTTCCGAGCCCTGGACCGCATCGCTTCGCAGGCGTTCGAGTCCGGCGGCACCTGGTCGCGCCCGGCGGCGATGCCGATGGACGCCTGGCGTCACGGTGACGAGTTCGTCGTGGAGTTCGACCTCCCCGGCATCGACCCGGACGCCGTCGATCTCTCCGTCGAGCGCAACACCCTGACGGTCAAGGCGGAGCGGCGGCCCGCCAACGCCGGGACCGACCAGGTCGAGTGGGTCGCCTCCGAGCGGGCCTACGGCGTGTTCGCCCGCCAGCTGTTCCTGGGCGACAACCTCGACACGTCCTCCATCCACGCGTCGTACGACGCCGGGGTGCTGCGCATCCGCATCCCGGTCGCCGAGGCGGCCAAGCCGCGGACGATCGCCGTCGAGTCCGGGCACGACTCCGACCGGGCCGCGATCAACGCCTGATCTCGGTTCCGGGCCCGGCCGCGTGCCGGGCCCGGAACCGGCGTCGGACCGGCGGGACGGCCGGTCGACGGCGCCGTCACGACGAGCACGCGTAGCCCGAGCGTGCTCCCGCCCCACCCCGGCCGTGGTGGCCCGAGGGCCTGTGAGCGTGATCACGAGGCCACCGACCACCCCGACCCTGTGAACGGACCGACCCCGTCCTGGCAAGTCACTTCACCCTGAGTGACGAACACGCGGCGTGTTGGCGTGGTTCCGGCGTTCGCATTCGCGAACATCTCCGGTGTGCGTGTTCGAGGTGTGCGGGTCGCCGGACTGCTGGCGACGATGATGGTGATGGCCGGGTGCGGATCCCCCGGATCGTTCGTGGACGTGCTGGACGCGGCGCTCGACACCGGCGTCGTCGACGTCGGCGCGATCGCCCCGGTGACCCCCGGGACCGTGGAGGGTGCGGCCGCGGGCAGCGCGTCGGCGACGCTGAAGACGCTGGCGGTGAAGGGCCGGGCACCGAAGACCGGCTACACGCGCCAGCAGTTCGGGCGTAGCTGGGCCGACATCGACCGGGACGGTTGCGACCAGCGCAACCAGGTACTGGCCCGGGACATGGACCGCGAGACGTTCAAGGCGGGCACGCACGACTGCGTCGTGCTGACCGGGACGCTGCGTGACTCCTACACCGGCACCACCATCGCGTTCACCCGTGGCCAGGGCACCAGCGAGAAGGTGCAGATCGACCACGTCGTCGCGCTGTCCGACGCCTGGCAGAAGGGCGCCCAGCAGCTCGACGCGGCCACCCGGGAGAAGATCGGGAACGACCCGCTGAACCTGATCGCCGTCGACGGGCCGACCAACGGCCGCAAGAGCGACGGCGACGCCGCGACCTGGCTCCCGCCGGACAGCCGCTACCGCTGCGCCTACGTCGCGCGGCAGGTCGCGGTGAAGAAGAAGTACAAGCTGTGGGTGACCAGCGCCGAGCGCGACGCGATCGACCGGGTCCTCGGGACCTGCCCGACCCGGGCCGTGACCAGCGAGGCCGACGCGGCGAAGCCCGCGATCACCCTGCGCTGAGCCCCGCACCGACCCCGGCCACCCGGCCCCGCCGCCCCACCCGGACGGCGGGGCCGTCGGCGTCTCGGGGCCGGCCGGTGTCGGGGGCCGGCAGGTGTCAGGGGCCGGCAGGTGTCAGGGCCGGCAGAGGGTGCGGTGCCAGGCGTGCGCCTGCGGGTCGGTCAGCGTCGCGACCTGGTCGATCACGACACGCAGCCGCGACCGGTCGTCGGGGGCGGCGGCCCAGTCCTCCGCGCGGGCCGGGTCGAGGGCGTCGGGCCCCCGGTCGTACAGCGCCGCGACGAGGTCGTGCAGCAGGTCGCGCTGGCGGGACTGCATCGCCAGCCGCCGCGGGTCGCTCATCACGTAGCGGGTGGCCAGCGCCTTGAGCACCACGACCTCCGCCACGGCGACGACCGGCACCACCAGGTCCGCGCGGTGCCGGGCCAGCGGCGCGTCGCCGTAGGTGTCCAGGGTCGCGTCGGTCGCGGCGAGGGCGAACCGGCCGACCAGCTCGGAGGTCATCCGCTTCATCGCGACCAGGTCGTCGCCCGCGGCGGTGGCGGCGTCGAAGCCGCGGACCGCGCGGACCACCGGCAGCGCGTCGAGCCGGGCGGCGGCCTCGGCACAGGCACCCTCGTCCTCGCCGAAGCGCAGCGACGCCTCCACCGCGAGCGCCGCGCGCTCGGCCGGCGAGGACAACACCGCCAGGTCCATCCGGCCGGCGTGCACCGCGTCCTCGACGTCGTGCACCGAGTAGGCGACGTCGTCGGCCCAGTCCATCACCTGGGCCTCCATGCTCCGCACCCCCGGCCGTGCCCCGGCGCGCACCCACTCCAGGGCCGGCAGGTCGTCGGCGTAGGCACCGAACTTGCGTTCCGCGCCGCGGCGCGGCCACGGGTACTTGGTGGCGGCGTCCAGGGTCGCCCGGGTCAGGTTGAGCCCGCCGGGGACGCGGCCGTCGCCGGAGCGGGCCTTGGGCTCCAGGCGGGTCAGGATGCGCAGGGTCTGGGCGTTGCCCTCGAACCCGCCGCAGTCGGCTCCCGCGACGTCGAGCGCACGCTCGCCGTTGTGCCCGAACGGCGGGTGGCCGATGTCGTGGGCCAGCCCGGCGGCGTCGACGACGTCGGGGTCGAGCCCCAGCTCCTCGGCGATGCCGCGGCCGATCTGGGCGACCTCGAGCGAATGCGTCAGCCGGGTCCGCGGGATGCCGCTGACCTCGGCGCCCTCCCCCGGCCCGACCACCTGGGTCTTGCCCGCGAGCCGGCGCAGCGCCGCGGAGTGCAGCACCCGGGCCCGGTCGCGGGAGTAGGGACTGCGCCGCTCGACGCGGCCGCGCTCACCCAGCCCGGAGCCCTTCGGTGCCTCCGGATGGCGGCGCTCCGCGTCGGCGGCGGTGTATCCCGGGTCGACCGGGGCGTGCTGGAGGGTCATCCCAGCCCGCTGCTCGCGGTGTCGACCGACGCGTGGGTCAGCTCGTAGAACAGCAGCGCGCCGGTCTCGCGGTAGATGTAGCGCAGCTGGGTCTCCCGGGTCTGCACGATCGGGCCGCTGCGCGTCGGGGAGGTGTAGGCCTCCAGCCCGGCGTCGCGCGCCATGGTGCGGGCACGGAGGCTGTGCCACGGGTCGGACACCAGCAGGGCCAAGGACCAGCCCTGCTGCCGCGCGGTCGCCGCGACCGCCTGCAGGCTGCCGAGCGTGTCCGCACCTTCGGGGACGGCCTCGACCGCCGAGGACGGCACGCCCTGCTCGACCAGCCAGTCCCGGCTGGCCTCGGCCTCGGTGTACCGGTCCCCCGTGCGACCGCCGCCGACGGTGACGATCCGCGGGGCCACGCCGTCGCGCCACAGCTGCTCGGCGTGCTTGAGCCGGTTGGCCAGGACCGCGCTGGGCTCACCGTTGTACTGGGCCGCGCCGAGGACGACGACGGCGTCGCTGGGGCGCTGGTCGTCGTCCCGGGCGACCTGCCACACCCGCAGCGCGGTCACCCCGACCACCGCGACGAGCATGACCAGACCGCCGACGAGCAGCCGCGCGCCCCAGGTCATGCCGGTCCGCACCGGACGGCGCACGGTGCGCCGGTCCGGACCGGGCTCCGGCGGGGCGCCGCCGAGCCCGCGCCACGACGAGGTGCCGGTCATCCGCCGATCCGACCGGCCGAGGAGGCGAGCGCCGAAGCCGAGCGCCCGGCGCGCAGCGCGACGACCTGGGCGACGATCGACACCGCGGTCTCGGCCGGGGTGCGGGCACCGAGGTCGAGACCGACCGGCCCGTGCACCGCGGCCAGGGCGTCCTCGGTGACCCCGGCGGCGAGCAGCCGCTCGCGGCGCGCGGCCTGGGTGCGCCGCGACCCGAGCGCTCCGAGGAACCCACGGCCGTGGGCCAGGCCGTCGAGCAGGACCGCGTCGAAGGCCGGGTCGTGGTCGAGCAGCACCAGCACGTCGGCCTCGGTGAAGGCGGCGACGGCGGCACGCGCGTCCTCGACGGTGGTGACGGTGCGGGCGCTCCAGCCGAGCAGACCGGCCTGGGCGTGCAGCGCCGCGCCGAGCGCCCCCTCGCCGACGACCAGCACCGACGGGACCGGCACCAGCAGGTCGACCAGCACCGCGGTGCCGTCGACGTCGAGCCGCTCGGTGGCCGTGGCGCCCCGGCGCAGCAGCGCGCGGGTCTGCTCGGCCGCCGCGGCGGTGACCCCGCCGAGGTCACCGGTGGCCTCCTCCAGGCCGGGCCCGGTGAGGACCAGGGCCGCGCCGGTGTCCACGACCGACAGCAGCGCGGCGGGCCGCCCGGTCTCCAGCGCCTCCCCGAGCGCGGCGGCGGGACCGGCGGCCAGCGGGTGGGCGAGCAGCGTCGCCCCGCCCGCGCAGGCGAGCCCGGCCGCGACCGCGGAGGCCTCCCCCACGTGTGCCTCGCGCACCGTCGCCACCCCGGACGCCGCCTGCACGGCGAGCGGATGCGCGGAGTCGTCGAGGGCGCCGAGGTAGAGCAGGCCGCCGACCTCGCCGTCGGTGGTGCCCGCGACCAGCTGGCCGGACTCGACGGAGCCGAACCCGTGCCGGTCGAGCACCCGGACGACACCGATCCCCGAGCCGCCGATCCCCGACCCGCCGGTCACCGCCCATCGGCGCAGGGCCGCGCCCAGGTCACGACGGGGGTCGGCCGGTGGCCGTGCCGCGGAGGAGGTCGCCGAGGTGCTCACGGTCGCCAGGGTAGCGACGGGGCCTGACGGTGAGCTGAGAACGGGCGGGACGTGGCCACGACGGGACGATCCGCGGCGCCGGTGCGTCGACACCGGTACCGCCGTTCGGGCCATGAGAGAGTGATCAGCGCGACGGCAGCGTTCCGGAACCGTACGATTCCGGCACGCGTTGAACGCCACGTACGCCCATCAGACCGCGAGTCAGGAGTCATGGACCCCACCTGCAGGCCGCGCGCCGACCGTCCCCGTGACGGCCGGCGACCCCGCATCGTCCTCGTCCCCGCCCGCGCCGTGCACCTCCCGGCCGGGCCCGAGACCCGGGCGGTGACAGCCCGGTGATCGGAACGATCCTCGGCATCCTCCTGGGCATTCTGGTGGTCCTCGTGATCACTGCCCTGACCGGCTACTTCGTGGCCCAGGAGTTCGGCTACATGGCCGTGGACCGCTCCCGCCTCAAGGCCCGTGCGGCCGAGGGCGACACCGGAGCGTCCCGTGCCCTCGACATCACCCGTCGTACGTCGTTCATGCTGTCGGGCGCCCAGCTCGGCATCACCGTCACCGGTCTGCTGGTCGGTTACGTCGCCGAACCGCTGATCGGCAACGGCATCGCCGAGCTGCTCGGCCTCGTCGACGTGCCCCAGGGGGTCGGCCTGGCGATCGGCATCACGGTCGCGCTGCTGTTGGCCACCGTCATCCAGATGGTGTTCGGCGAGCTGTTCCCGAAGAACCTCGCCATCGCCCGGCCGGAGCCGGTCGCGCGGTGGCTGGCGCTGTCCACCAAGACCTACCTGGCGCTGTTCGGGTGGATCATCCGGATCTTCGACGCGGCCTCCAACCTGCTGCTCCGCTCGCTGCGGATCGAGCCGGTGCACGACGTGGAGCACTCGGCGACCCCCCGCGACCTCGAAGCGATCATCGACGACTCGAAGGACTCGGGTGACCTCAACCCGGAGCTCGCGGTGCTGCTGGACCGCGCCGTCGACTTCGGCGACCGCACCGCGCGGGCCGCGATGATCCCGCGGCCGCGGGTGTCGTGGGTCCGTGCCGACGCGACCGTCGAGAGCCTGGTCGGCCAGATGGCCGTCCAGCACTCGCGCTACCCGGTGCTCGGGCCCCCCGCCGAGGCGGCGGACCCGGAGAACGCCGAGAACGCCCTGGAGCTGGTGGGCGTGGTCTGCCTGAAGGACGTGCTGGCCCTCGCCGACCGCGACGACCGGCCGTTCGACGAGGTGCTGGTCTCCGACCTCATGCGGGCCCCGGTGCTGGTGCCCTCGTCGCTGCCGCTGCCCCAGGTGCTGGCCCAGCTGCGCGCCGACGACGAGGAGCTGGCGTGCGTGCTCGACGAGTACGGCAGCCTGGCCGGCGTCATCACCGTCGAGGACGTCGCCGAGGAGCTCGTCGGCGAGATCACCGACGAGCACGACCAGGCCGGGACGGACCAGGCACTGCGGTCCGACGACGGCTGGGGCGTCCCGGGTGACCGGCACGTCGACGAGGTCGGCAGGCTGATCGAGGCCGAGCTGCCCGAGGGTGACTACCAGACCGTCGGCGGTCTGGTGATGGCCGAGCTGCAGCGGCTGCCGGTCGTCGGGGACGCGGTCGTCGTGACGATCGCGGCGGAGGGCCCGGACGACGAGGACCGCGCCCTGCGGCTGGTGGTGCAGGAGGTCGACCGGCGGGTCCCGTCGGCGGTCGCCCTGGAGTGGACCGAACCGGTGGCCGCCGGTTCCGAGCAGGACGGCGACGACCGGGAGGTACGGGCATGAGCGTCTTCGAGATCGTGGTGTCGATCCTGCTCATCGCGGCGAGCGCGTTCTTCGTGGCCGTCGAGTTCGCGCTCGTCGCCGCCCGGAACTACCGCCTGGAGGAGGCCGCGCAGACCTCGGCCTCGGCGCGGGCTGCGTTGCGCAGCGCCAAGGACATCTCGCTGCTGCTGGCGGGGTCCCAGCTGGGGATCACGCTGTGCGTGCTGGGGCTCGGTGCGATCACCAAGCCGGCGGTGGACTACGCGCTGCGCCCGCTCCTCGAGGGCTGGGGCGTCCCCGGTGGGGTCGCGGGTGTGGCGTCGTTCGTCATCTCGCTGATCGTCGTGACGTTCCTGCACCTGGTCGTCGGGGAGATGGCCCCGAAGTCCTGGGCGATCTCGCACCCGGAGAAGTCGGCGATCATGCTGGCGCTCCCGATGCGCGGGTTCATGATCGTCGCGCGGCCGCTGCTGCTCCTGCTCAACGGCGCGGCCAACCGCTGCTTGCGCTGGTGCGGCGTCGAGCCCGTCGACGAGATGGCCTCGGGCCGCAACGCCGACGACCTGCGTCAGCTGGTCGACCACTCGGCGAAGACCGGCACCCTCGACCAGGGGCGCCGTGACCAGCTGGTCACGGCCCTGGAGCTGGAGCGGACCCCCCTGGGCGAGCTCGCGCGCGAGCCCTCCGGGGTCGCCGCGGACGACGACGTCGCCGCCGTCCAGGCGACCTGTCGCCGGACCGGCCACCTCCGGCTGGTCGTCTGGGACGGGGACACCCCGATCGGGTACGTGCACGTCCGCGACACGCTGACGCGGGCGCCGGAGACCCGGGCCCGGGACCTGATGCGCCCGCTGCTCACCCTGCCGGCGGACACGCAGTACCACACAGCGGTGAACACGATGCGTGAGCAGCGTGCGCACCTGGCGCTGGTGGAGTCCGACGACCGCCCGGTCGGCATCGTGACCCTGTCCGACCTGGTGGAACGCCTGCTGCCGGAGCCGGTGTAGGAGCACTCCCCGGACCGGGTGCCCGAGCTGCGCCCGGTCCGGGACCGCCCTACCCTGGGTCGCCTCCCGATCACCCACGGAGGTTGTGATGACCGCTCCGACGCTGCGCCCCGCCGATCTCGACGAGGCGGCACTGGCCAGGCTGAGGCAGCTCGAGGACCGCATCGGCGGCCCGCTCGTGGCCTACCGACCCGAGTCGCCCTACGCCACGCTGTCCGCCGAGCAGCTGGAGGAGGTGCGCCGCACCGAGGCCGAGCTGGGCGTGCAGCTGCTGGCCTACCGGCGCTGACCCCCTCGACGACGAACGCCCCCGCCCGGGATCCGGGTGGGGGCGTTCGTGGCGCGGGTTGGTCCCAGCGTCGTCTCAGCAGCCGAGCAGGCGCGTCGCCAGGTAGGTCTCGACCTGGTCGAGGGCGACCCGCTCCTGCGCCATCGAGTCGCGCTCGCGGATCGTCACCGCCTGGTCGGTGAGGGTGTCGAAGTCGACCGTGATGCAGAACGGGGTGCCGATCTCGTCCTGGCGGCGGTACCGGCGGCCGATGGCGCCGGCGTCGTCGAAGTCGACGTTCCAGTTCTTCCGCAGCTGCGCGGCCAGGTCCTTCGCCTTCGGCGACAGGTCGGCGTTGCGCGACAGCGGCAGCACCGCGGCCTTGACCGGTGCGAGCCGGCGGTCGAGCTTCAGCACGACGCGCTTGTCCACACCACCCTTGGCGTTGGGCGCCTCGTCCTCGGTGTAGGCCTCGATCAGGAACGCCATCATCGACCGGCCGACACCGGCGGCGGGCTCGATCACGTACGGCTTGTAGCGGGTGTCGGAGGCCTGGTCGTAGAACGACAGGTCGACGCCCGAGTGGTTCGAGTGCGCCGTCAGGTCGAAGTCGGTGCGGTTCGCGATGCCCTCGAGCTCGCCCCACTCCTGGCCGGTGAAGTTGAACCGGTACTCGATGTCGACGGTGCGCTTCGAGTAGTGGGAGAGCTTCTCCTTGGCGTGCTCGTAGTGCCGCAGGTTCTCCGAGGAGATGCCCAGGTCGGTGTACCAGCGGGTGCGCTCGTCGATCCAGTACTGGTGGATCTCCTCGTCGCTGCCGGGCTCGACGAAGTACTCCATCTCCATCTGCTCGAACTCGCGCGTGCGGAAGATGAAGTTGCCCGGGGTGATCTCGTTGCGGAAGCTCTTGCCGATCTGGCCGATGCCGAACGGCGGCTTCTTGCGCGAGGTCGTCTGCACGTTCAGGAAGTTCACGAAGATGCCCTGCGCGGTCTCCGGGCGCAGGTAGTGCAGCCCCTCCTCGGACTCCACCGGGCCGAGGAAGGTCTTGAGCATCATGTTGAACTCGCGGGGCGCGGTGAACCGGCCGCGGGTGCCGCAGTTCGGGCAGGGGACCTCGGAGAGGTCGTTCTGGTCGGCCTGCTCCGGGTCGCGGCCCTTGCGCTCGGCGAACTCCTCGGCGAGCTGGTCGGCGCGGTAGCGCTTGTGGCAGGACTCGCACTCGACCAGCGGGTCGGAGAAGGTGCCGACGTGGCCCGAGGCGACCCAGGTCTGGCGCGGGAGGATGACCGAGGAGTCCAGGCCGACGACGTCGTCGCGGCCGGTCACCATGCTCTTCCACCACTGGCGCTTGATGTTGTCCTTCAGCTCGACGCCGAGGGGCCCGTAGTCCCACGCCGACCGGGTACCGCCGTAGATCTCACCGGAGGCGAAGACGAATCCGCGCCGCTTGGTCAGCGCGACGATGGTCTCGATCTTGGCTGAGGTGGGCTTGCTGGCCACTGGCGGCGCTCCAGAGAAGGTGGTTCGGAGGTCCCCGGATACGGGGCATCCCAGATTACCGACCCGCCATGTATCCCCACTCCCTGCCCCTGCCCCCCGACCCCGCCGCGGTGGCTCCGCCCGACCGACCTCGCACAGGTTCCTGCGACCTCGCACCGTGTGCAACGGCTGCGAGGTCGCAGGACGGTGCGCGAGGTCCGAGGGTCAGCTCAACAGGCTGGGGTGGTGGACGGGCGCGGCGCCGGGGGTCACGGTCACCAGGGACTCGTAGGTCGCCTCGGTGGTCGTGTCGGCCTCGGCCAGCAGCGGGTGCACGTGCTCGCGGACCTCGAACGGCCCCAGGGCACGCCGGTAGGCGTCGACGGAGTCGAAGCGGACGGTCAGGACCCACTGCCCGGCGTCCTCGATCGCCCGGCCCGCCTCACCCCCGCGGAAGCCCGGCCGGGCGGCGAGGAGTTCCAGGGCGCGGGCCACACGCGCGGTGAACGCGGCCTCCTCGGAGGGAGACACGCGGAAGCGGCAGACCAGCAGCACGGCGCGACGATAACGAACACGCCTACCATGTCGGGTGCGGCCTGTACGGCACAGCAGCGCCGGAGGGTGTGGCCGCCGCCTCCGGGGGAACGGACGGGTCCACCACATGTCTGCCGCAGCCCAGACCACGCACGCACCGGGAGCCGGCCCGGGCGCGGACGACGACCACCACCCCGCGCCCGAGCCGGGCCCGACCCGCGACCCGCGCACGCTGGCCGCCGCGGGCGACCTGCTGCGGGCACTCGCCGCACCGGTCCGGATCGCCATCGTGCTGCAGCTGCTGGAACACTCGCGGTGCGTCCACGACCTGGTGGACGCGCTCGGGGTCACCCAGCCCCTGATCAGCCAGCACCTGCGGGTCCTCAAGGCCGCCGGGGTGGTCGAGGGCGAGCGGAAGGGCCGCGAGGTGCTGTATTCGCTGGTGGACGACCACCTGGCGCACATCGTGGTGGACGCCGTCGCCCACGTCGAGGAGGACACGTGACGGAGACGACCGGCCGGACGACCGCGGCGGCGGTCACCGAGCGGTCCACCGCCGGGCCGCGCGGCATCCGCGCCACCCGGCAGCGGGCCGCCGTCACCGCGCTACTGGACCGGCTGGACGACTTCCGGTCCGCCCAGGAGATCCACGAGGAGCTGCGGCGCGCCGGCGAGGGCATCGGCCTGACCACGGTCTACCGGACCCTGCAGACCCTCGCCGACGGCGGCGAGGTCGACGTGCTGCGGGTCGCGTCCGGCGAGGCCGTCTACCGGCGCTGCGAGACCGAGCACCACCACCATCACCTCGTGTGTCGCCGGTGCGGCGCCGCCGTTGAGATCGAGGGGCCGGCGGTCGAGTCCTGGACCGAGTCGGTCGCCCAGAAGCACGGCTTCACCGAGGTGTCGCACACCCTCGAGATCTTCGGCCTCTGCGGCCGCTGCTCGGCGGGCTGAGGCCCGGGCTCAGTCCCCGCAGCCGGGGACGGCGGGCAGCTCCCGGTCGCGGGCGAACGGGTCCGCCGGGCGCGGGTCCGGGGTCGGCGCCCACCGGCCGTCGACGAGGGCGTAGGTCCAGGCCGGGCCGCGCCGTGCCAGATCGGTCAGCGCGTCGACCAGCCGGTCGACGTCGGAGGAGCCGGTGCGCAGGCCCAGCGACGCGCGCACGGCGTCGCGGCCGCCGGTGAGCCGCGCCAGCAGCGGGTGGGCGCAGAACCGGCCGTCGCGGACCCCGATGCCGTACTCGGCCGACAGCGCCGCCGCGACCAGCCCGGCGGGCAGCTCGCCCAGGGTGAACGAGACGGTCGCGGTGCGGTCGCCCGCGTCGTCGAAGCAGGACAGGGCCCGCAGGCCGGGGACCGTCGCCAGGCCGGCGTGCAGACGGTCGGCGAGCTCGCGCTCGTGGGCAGGCACGATGTCGTCGATCAGCGGGTCCAGGGTCCGGCAGGCCGCGCCGAGTGCGGCGGTACCGAGGACGTTCGGGGTGCCGCCCTCGTGCCGCTGCGGCGACGGCAGCCACTCCGTGACCGTGCCGCCGCCCGGGCCGTCGGCGACGGACACGGATCGGACCGCTCCCCCGCCCGCGACGTGCGGTTCGGCGGCGTCGAGCCAGTCCCGGCGGCCGACGAGGACCCCGGCGCCGTAGGGCGCGTAGAGCTTGTGCCCGGACAGCGCGACGTAGTCCGCGTCCCACCCGGCCAGGTCGACGCGCCGGTGCGGGGCGAGCTGGGCGGCGTCGACGCACAGCCGGGCACCCGCGGCGTGCGCGATCCGCGCGATCTCGGCGACCGGGAGGAGCTCGCCGGTCACGTTGGACGCCCCGGTGACCGCGACCAGCGCGGCGTCGGGACGGGCGGCGAGCTCGGCCCGCAACGCATCGAGCGTCGAGGCAAGGGTGGCGGCGGCGGGCACGACGCGGTGCTCGCGGTCGCGCCAGGCCAGCAGCGTCGCATGGTGCTCCAGGTCCAGCGTCACCACCGGGCCGGGGACGGCGCGGGCGAGCAGGCCGAGCGCATCGGTGGTGTTGCGGGTGAACACCACGACGTCGTCGGCGCGGGCCCGGACGAACCGGGCGACGTCGGCGCGGGCGTTCTCCACGAGCGCGGTGCAGACCTTCGAGGTCCAGCCGGCGCCGCGGTGCACGCTGCCGTGGTACGGCAGCACCTCGGCGACGTGCGCGGCGACCGGCTCCAGCGCCGGCGCGGACGCGGCGGAGTCGAGGTCGCAGTAGCGGGCCCACCGGCCGTCGACGAGCGGGACCGTGAGGTCCGCACCGACGACGCGGGGCAGGGCGTGCTGGACGGGACGTGGCAGGGCGAGGGTCATGATCGGGCCTCCGGCCGATCTCGGGGACCCGGCGTGGCGCACGGATCCGCGCTTGCCGACTGCGGGTGTCGCGTCGGCCCGGTCATCACCCGGGGCACCCCACCGCGGAGGAGGGTTGCCGTCCAGCGAGCCGGGGCTTCGCGCTGGCACTCGTGACCTTCGGCGACGAAACTAGCAGACCGTCTCAGATGGAGACACGTGAGCATCGCCACCCCGGATAGCGTCTGACCGATGACGGACACGCACCCCGCGCCCACCACGGTCCGGCGGATCGACGTCCCGGAGTCCGGCGAGCTGGCCCAGCTCGCCGCCGTCTTCGAGGACCTGCAGTACGTGCTGCGCTGCTGCGAGCACCTGGTCACCGCCCTGGGCGGACCCGAGTCCGGGCCGGTGCGGGTGGACGCCGACCCAGCGCTGGTCGAGGCCCTGTGGACCGGCGCCCTGATCGGCTACGTGCGGTGCTTCTCCGGCCGGACGAAGACGCTGACCACCGACGACCTGACGTCGCTGGAGCTCGACGGGGACGTCAGCGGGTTCCACGACATGGTGTTCAAGCTCCGCGACCACTACGCCTCCCGGCACGTGAACCCGCGCGAGTCGTACTCGATCGGCGTGGCCCAGTCCAACGACGGGACGCCCCGGGGCGTCGCCGTCGTCTCCACCCCGCGCCCGCTCGTCGACGAGACGACGGTCCGGCTGCTCGGCCGGGTCGCCTACAGCCTGTCCGGCCTGGTGGACGCCCGGATGAAGAAGTCCCAGAACGACGTCCTCGGCGTCGCGCACGGGATGACCGCGGGCCAGCTGGCGGGGCTGCCGCTGGTGCACCTCGACGGCAGCGGCGAGGCGGCCCCGGAGGACGCGGTGACCCGGGACGGCACCGCGGACGGCCCGGGGAACTGATCCCCGCCGGATGCATCATCCGGCGCACAGCGGCTACCCGGTCGGGACACATCCCGACGAGAGGTGACCTCATGACCACTCGCACGACGACGTCCGACGCCGTCCGCACCGCCCTGCACGGCCTGGAGTTCCCCGCCGGCAAGGACGACCTGGCGTGGACCGCCGAGCGCAACGAGGCCGACGCCGCGACGGTCGAGGCCCTGCGGGCGGTGCCGGCCGAGGAGCACTACGCCTCGATCGCCGCCGTGGTGGCCGCCGTGGACCTGGCCGACGACGACCCGGCGCGCCAGACCTCGGGCGACACCGCGGACGAGTCGGCCGAGGAGACCGAGCAGCTGCGCGCGCAGCGGCGCACCGAGCACACCCGTCCCGGGCTGTCGGAGTCCACGAAGGACGTGGACCCGGTCAACCCGATCGCCGAGGAGCTCGGCACCAACCGCAAGAAGTGACCCGCGCGGCCGGGGCGGGCACCGCCCTGGCCGGCCGGTCAGCCGCCGACGAGCTCGGCCCGCATGCTCGACGCGGAGGACACGACGAGCATGAGCAGCGTCCCCATCGGACCCTCGCCCAGCCCGGCCGCGGGGAAGGCGTAGCGCAGCGTCACGTCCCAGCCGCGCTCGCCGCGCACCACCCGGGGCGTGCCGAACAGGCCCTCCCCCACCCCGAGCCCGACCCGTCGCGGCACGTCGTGCTCCGGGTCGGCGGAGTCCGGCAGGTCCCACGCCACGACGCAGGTCAGGTTGAGGACGGGCAGCCCCTCCTCCAGCTCCGTCCCCTGCACCACGCACAGCACGCCGCCGTGGGCGAAGGTCAGCGCGCCGTCGTCGTCGGCGGTGACGTCGTGGAACCGCTCCAGCGCACCCTTCGCGGTGGCGAGCATCCCCGTGATCACATCGGTGGTCACGGTGTCACCCCCGTCGCGGCGTCGCCCGTCGCGGCGTCCACGGCCCCGCCGAAACGCCGGTCCCGGCGTGCGTAGATCTCGATCGCCTGCCATATGTGGCGCCGGTCGAAGTCCGGGAACAGCGTGTCCAGGAAGACCATCTCGGCGTAGGCGCTCTGCCAGAGCAGGAAGTTCGAGGTCCGCTGCTCCCCCGAGGAGCGCACGAACAGGTCGACGTCGGGCATGTCCGGCTCGTCGAGGTGGCGGGCCAGCATCCGCTCGTCGATCTTGTCGGGGTTGATCCGGCCCTCGGCGGCGAGCCGGGCGATCTGGCGCACCGAGTCGACGATCTCGGCGCGGCCGCCGTAGTTGACGCACATGGTCAGATTCAGCACGTCGTTGCCGCGGGTGCGCTCCTCGGCGATCTCCAGCTCCTTGATCACCGAGCGCCACAGCCGCGGGCGGCGGCCCGCCCAGCGGACCCGGACCCCCATCGCGTCCATCTCGTCGACGCGGCGGCGGATGACGTCGCGGTTGAAGCCCATCAGGAACCGGACCTCGTCGGGGCTGCGCCGCCAGTTCTCGGTGGAGAACGCGTACGCCGACAGCCAGCGCACACCGAGGTCGATGCAGCCGCGGGCGACGTCCATCAGCGACGCCTCGCCCCGCTTGTGCCCCTCCGTGCGGGGCAGACCACGGGCGTTGGCCCAGCGGCCGTTGCCGTCCATGACGAGGGCGACGTGGCCCGGCACCAGCTCCGGCGGGATCGCCGGGGGCCGGGCACCGGACGGATGCGGTGCGGGAGGCTGGAACGGCACGTCACCGACCCTACGTCGGGGCCGATGGCCGGGCTCGGCCGCGGTGGTCGGGCTCAGTCGCGCTGGTCGGGCCGGGGCCAGGCCGGCACGGCCGGGTCCTCCAGCCGCTCGATGGTCTCGCGCAGCCGGCGCATCCCGCGGTGCCCGTGGACCCGGTCGACCTCCGACAGCGGTTCGGACTCGTCGGGCCGGATCACCGGCAGCATCGGGATGGCCGGCCAGGCGCCGTCCTCGGTGCGGGCCCGGACCTGACGCATCGCACGGGTCGGCCCGTCCTGCGGGGACTCCGGCATGACCTCGGTGCGGGCCGGGAGCTGCTGGGTGGGCGGCACCGGGATCCGCTGCGTCGCGGCCGGGAGACGATGGGTGCGAGCGGTGTGGTCGTCGTCCGGCGGCGGTGTGTGGGGTCGGTTCACGACTGCCTCTCCGACGGGGCTGGGGTCCCCTCGATCACAGGAGGATAACGAGACCGCGCAACCGGTTGCCTGTCCTGAGCGACGTTCACCCGGTGGAGTCGGCGGAAGCGCCGTGCGCCGCGACCGGCGGCACCGCGGCGGGCGGCGCACCGGGAACGTCAACCGCTCGACGAAGCATACGGGCCGCTCACGGCAGCCCGATCGGGACACCGGGCCGATCGCACTAGTCGGACAGCGCGTCCGGAGGTGTCGGCGCACCGCCGTCCGGCGGTTCCGGGGCGGTCCCCGGCGCACCCGGCGCGACGACGGCGGCGGGCCGGACCCGGGCGCGGCGGTCGACCAGGGGCAGCGAGCGCAGCTGGCGCTCCAGGTGCCACTGCAGGTGCGCCGCGACCAGGCCGCTGGCCTCCCGCCGGGTCGGGGTGCCCGAGGCGTCGGCGGTGTCCCAGTCACCGTGCAGCAGCGCCATGAGCAGGGCCACCGTCTCGGGGGCCGGGGTGACCGAACCCGGCGGGCGGCAGCGCGGGCACACCATGCCGCCCCCGGCGACGGTGAACGACCGGTGCGGGCCGGGCGTCGCACAGCGCGCACAGTCCGACAGCGACGGCGCCCACCCCGCATGGCTCATGGCCCGCAGCAGGAACGCGTCGAGCACCAGGGCCGGTTCGCGGGCGCCGTCGGCCAGCGCCCGGGTGGCACCGAGCAGCAGCAGGTAGACCCGCAGGCTCGGCTCGCCCTCCTCGGACACCAGCCGGTCCGCGGTCTCCAGGATCGCGCAGCCGCAGGAGTAGGCCGACCAGTCCGCGACGATCGCCGGCGCGAACGCGTCGACGGTCTGGGCCTGGGTGACCACGTCGAGCGTGCGCCCGGTGTAGCACTGGACGTCGACGTGGTTGAACGGCTCCAGCCGGGCGCCCCACCGCGACCGGGTGCGGCGCACGCCCTTGGCGACCACCCGGATCTTGCCGTGCTGACGGGTCAGCATCGTGATGATCCGGTCCGCCTCGCCCAGCTTCTGCACCCGGAGCACGATCCCGGTGTCGCGGTAGAGCTGGGCCATCCACCCAGTCTAGGTTCTCCTCAGAACCCCAGCTTGCGCAGCTGCTTCGGGTCCCGCTGCCAGTCCTCGGCGATCTTCACGTGCAGGTCCAGGTGCACCCGGGTGCCCAGCAGCTTCTCGATCTGGCGACGGGCGTCGCTGCCGACCTGCTTGAGCCGGGCACCGCCCTTGCCGATCACGATGCCCTTCTGGCTGGACCGCTCGACGTAGATGATCGCGTAGATCTCCAGCAGGTCCTTCTTCTCGATCGTCTCCTCGACGACGACGGCGATCGAGTGCGGCAGCTCGTCGCGCACGCCCTCCAGCGCCGCCTCCCGCACGAGCTCGGCCACGAGCACGTCGGTCGGCTCGTCGGTGAGGTCGCCGTCCGGGTAGAGCTGCGGGCCCTCCGGCAGCAGCCCGACCAGCAGGTCCGACAGCAGCGAGACCTGGAAGCCCGACTTCGCCGAGGTCGGCACGACCTCGGCGAAGTCCATCAGCGCCGCCACCTCGGTGAGCCGCTCGGCGACCTGCTCGGGGCGGGCGGTGTCGGTCTTGGTGACGACAGCGACCACCGGGGTGTGCGCGGCGATCCGGCTCAGCTCCTCGGCGATGAACCGGTCGCCCTTGCCGACCTTCTCGTTCGCGGGCACGCAGAACCCGACGACGTCGACCTCGGACCACGTCTCGCGCACCAGGTCGTTGAGCCGCGACCCGAGCAGGGTCCTGGGTCGGTGCAGGCCCGGGGTGTCGACCAGGACGATCTGGGCGTCCGGTCGGTGCACGATCCCGCGGATCGCGTGCCGGGTGGTCTGCGGGCGCGAGGAGGTGATCGCGATCTTCTCCCCGACCAGCGCGTTGGTCAGGGTCGACTTGCCGGCGTTGGGCCTGCCGACGAAGCAGGCGAACCCGGACCGGAAGCCCTCGGGCTGTGCGCCGGTCATGCCGCACCGAGCCGGTCGAGGATCTCGCGGCCGATCGGCAGCGCCGCCGTCGCCGCCGGGGACGGTGCGTTCAGCACGTGCAGGATCGAGCCGGGGCGGCCCGCGCCGTCCGGACCGGCCTGGTCGAGGAACAGGAAGTCGTCGACCAGCGTGCCGTCGGCCTTCACGGCCTGGGCCCGCACCCCGGCGCCTGCCGGGTGCAGGTCGGAGGCGGTGACCTCGGGCAGCATCCGCTGGATCTGGCGGACCATCGCGCGCGTCGACAGCGAGCGGCGGACCTCGCCGATGCCGTAGCGCCAGTGCGTGCGCGCCACCTTCACCATGCCCGGGTAGGTCAGCGTCCCCAGCAGCTCCTTCGGCTTGACCGTGCGCCAGTCGTAGCCCTCGCGGGCCAGCGCGAGCACGGCGTTCGGGCCGGCGTGGACGGTGCCGTCGATGCCGCGGGTGGCGTGCACCCCGAGGAACGGGAACGCCGGGTCCGGGACCGGGTAGATCAGGCCGCGGACCAGCGAGGCGGCCCGCTCGGAGAAGCCGGAGTACTCGCCGCGGAACGGGATGATCCGCACACCGGGGTCGGCACCGGCGAGGCGGGCGAGCTCGTCGCAGCGCAGTCCGCCGCAGACCACGGCGCGGGTGCCGAGCAGGTCACCGCGGGTGGTGCGCACGACGACGTCGGACGGGCGGCGGGCGAACCCGGTGACGGTGCGGCCGAGGTGGACCTCACCGCCGTTCTTCTCCACCAGCTCGCCCAGCTTCTCCGCGACCAGCCGGTAGTCGGTGATGCCGGTCGAGGGCACCCAGAGCGCGGCGAGGCCACGGACGTCGGGCTCGTAGGTGCGGATGCCGTGCTCGTCGAGGCGGTGGTTCTCCACGCCGTTGGCGTCGCCGCGGCGGGCCAGCTCGTCGAGCCGGGGCAGCTCCTCGGGCTCGGTCGCGACGACGAGCTTGCCGCACACCTGGTGCGGCAGGTCGTGCTCGCGGCAGAACGCGATGGTCTCGGCGCAGCCGGCGACGGCCAAGCGGGCCTTGTAGCCGCCGGGCGCGTAGTAGAGCCCGGAGTGCACGACGTTGGAGTTGTTGCCGGTCTGGTGGTTCGCCAGGCGCTGCTCGCGCTCGACGACGGCGACGCTCAGCCCGTTGCGGGTGGCGGCGTACGCGGTGGCCAGGCCGACGATCCCGCCCCCGACGACGACGAGGTCGTAGCGCGGTGTCGCGGGCAGCCCGGTCACCGGGCACGCTCCGCGGGGATGGTCGTGCGGGCAGCCATCAGGTCCTCCTCGCGTCCCGCCCGCGGCGGGACGGTCACGTCCGTCGGTCGTTCCCCGTGCCCGGGGACGGCCAGGTCAGGGCCGTTCAGTGCCGGTCAGTGCCGGTCGGCGCCGGCGTGCTCGGTGGGGTCGCCCGCGACGTGGTCCGGCACGTCGGACTCCGAGGCGCCCTGGCGCGGCCCGTCGTGGCCGGTGTCCTCGGTCTCGGCCGGCTCCAGCGGGCTGACCAGCACCGAGGTGATGCGGACCCGGCCGCGGGCGTCCTTGCCGCCCTCGCCCTGCAGTCGCAGCAGGCCGTCCAGCTCGGCGGTGGCCCCGGGCAGCGGCACCTTGCCGAGGCGCTGGGCGAGCAGCCCGCCGACGGTGTCGACGTCGGCGTTCTCCAGTGCCTCGTGCAGCTCGTCCTCGCGCGGGGTGCCGCGGAACCGCCCGGCGAACAGCTCCTCGAGGTCCTCGACGGGCAGCCGGGCCGCGACCCGGAAGGCGCCGTCGGAGACCTCGGCGACCTCGGGCACCTCCTCGGAGTCGTACTCGTCGGTGATCTCGCCGACGATCTCCTCCAGGATGTCCTCGATCGTCACCACCCCGGCGGTGCCGCCGTACTCGTCGACGACGACGGCCATGTGGTTGCGGGTGCGCTGCATCTCGCGCATGAGGTCGTCGCTGCGCTTGGAGTCCGGCACGAAGGCCGCGGGGCGCAGGATGTCGAGCAGGGCGACCTCGCGCTCGCCGCGCCGGGCCTCCTCGCGGGCCCGCACCAGGTCCTTGAGGTAGGCGATGCCGATGACGTCGTCGATGCCCTCGCCGAGCACCGGGATGCGCGAGTAGCCGCTCTTGAGCGCCAGCCGCAGCACCTTCTCCACCGGGGTGTCGCGCTCGGTCCAGATCAGGTCCGGCCGCGGCACCATGATGTCGCGGACCGGGGTCTCCCCCAGCTCGAACACCGAGTGGATCATCTTGCGCTCGCCCTCGTCGACGACGCCGCGGTTGCTGGCCATGTCGACGAGCTCGCGCAGCTCGACCTCGGTGGAGAACGGGCCGTCGCGGAAACCGGGGCCCGGGGTGATCGCGTTGCCCAGCAGGATGAGCAGCTTCGCCAGCGGCGAGAGCACCGTGCCCAGGGCACGGATCGGGGCGGCGAGCAGCAGCCCGATCCGGTACGGGTGCTGGCGGCCCAGGGTGCGCGGCCCGACCCCGACCAGCACGTAGCTGGCCAGCACCATGAGCACCGCGGCGAGCAGCAGCCCGATCCAGGGCGCGGAGAACAGCGGGGCCAGCGCGATCGCCAGCAGGATCACCGCGACCGTCTCGCAGGCGACGCGCAGCAGCATCAGCAGGTTGACGTGCCGCGGCCGGTCGGCGACGACGGCCGACAGCGCCCGCGCACCGGCCCGCCCGGACCGCACGACGGCGTCCACCCGGGCACGGGAGATCGACATCAGGGCCGAGTCCGCGGCCGCGAACACCCCGGCCAGCAGGACGAGCAGGACCGTCGCGACGATCAGCCAGACGGGGGTCACTTCTGCTCCTCGGAGAACGGGGTCGTGGGTCGTCCGGTCACCGGCCGACCTCGTCCTCGAAACCGGCGGCACCGAGCAGCCGGTCGTCGCTGCGCTTCTGGGCGTCCCGGGCGCGCTCGCGGGCCCGGTCCTCCCGCCAGCGGACGAGCAGCCGGTTCTGCAGCGCGAACATCTCGCGCTCGTCCTCGGGCTCGAGGTGGTCGTAGCCGAGCAGGTGCAGGATGCCGTGCACGGTCAACAGGTGCAGCTCGTCGGCCAGGGTGTGCCCGGCCTTGCGCGCCTGGTCCCGGGCGAAGGCCGGGCAGAGCACGACGTCACCGAGCAGGGCGGGGCCCAGGTCCGGTGCGTCGGGCCGCCGGGTGTCCTCGGCGAGCGCGTCCATCGGGAAGGCCATGACGTCGGTGGGGCCCGGCTCGTCCATCCAGCGGACGTGCAGCTCCTCCATCGCGTCCAGCCCGACGGCGGTGATCGCCAGCTCGGCGGACGGGCTCACCTTCATCGCGTCCAGCGCGTACCGGGCGACCGACACGATCTGCGCCTCGTCGACCGCGACCCCGGACTCGTTGACGACCTCGATGCTCACGTCGCCGCTGCCCTGCCCCTGCTCGCCGATACGGATGTACGGGGCAGCCTAGACGGCCGCACCGACGGTCCCGGGCGCCACCCGCCCCTGGCCACCGTCCCCGGTCACCGCCGCCGGTCGGGACGCCGCGCGGGGCCGTTGCGGGGTGCGCCGTTGCCGACGGCGGCCGCGCGGTGCTCGACGGCGTCGAACCGGGCGTAGGCGTCGACGATGTCGGACACCAGGCGGTGCCGGACCACGTCGGCGCTCTCGAGCCGGGAGAAGTGCACGTCGTCGACGCCGTCGAGGATGTCCTGCACGACCGCCAGCCCGGACCGGGCGTTGCCCGGCAGGTCGACCTGGGTGATGTCGCCGGTGACCACGATCCGCGAGCCGAAGCCGAGCCGGGTGAGGAACATCTTCATCTGCTCGGGCGTGGTGTTCTGCGCCTCGTCGAGGATGATGAACGCGTCGTTGAGCGTCCTGCCACGCATGTACGCCAGCGGCGCGACCTCGATCGTCCCGGCGGCCATCAGCTTCGGGATCGACTCCGGGTCGATCATGTCGTGCAGCGCGTCGTAGAGCGGGCGCAGGTACGGGTCGATCTTCTCGAACAGCGTGCCGGGCAGGTAACCCAGCCGCTCCCCCGCCTCGACCGCGGGCCGGGTCAGGATGATCCGGTTGACCTGCTTGGCCTGCAACGCCTGCACGGCCTTGGCCATCGCCAGGTAGGTCTTGCCGGTACCGGCCGGGCCGATGCCGAAGACGATGGTGAACGCGTCGATGGCGTCGACGTAGCGCTTCTGGTTGAGCGTCTTGGGCCGGATGGTCTTCCCGCGCCGGGACAGGATGTCCAGGCTCAGCACCTCGGCCGGGGACTCGCCGAGCCGCTCGTCGGCGGTGTTCTCCGCCGAGAGCATCTGCACCGTGCGGCGCACGGTGTCCGCGCCGACCAGCTGGCCGCGCTCGGCCAGGGTGATCAGCTCGGTGAAGACCCGCTCGGCGAAGGCGACGTCGCCGGGGTCCCCGGACAGGGTCAGCTCGTTGCCGCGGACGTGGACGTCGGCGGTCAGCTCCTCCTCGGCGGCGCGCAGGCTCTCGTCGCGCGAGCCGAGCAGGGCGAGGAGGGCGGTGTCCGGCACGGCCATCCTCGACCGGACGGTCCCGCCCGGTGCTGCGTCGGACCGCTCGTCGGTCCGAGGGGTGGGGCCGGGTTCGGTGCCGGTCAAGAGTGTGTTCGCCTGCCTCGTACGTCGGGTCGCCGGACTGCGCCGATCGTACCGGTCGGACCGCGGACGGCACCCGCGGATTCGGCAGCGGGTCAGGCGGGCGCGCTCAGGCGTTCCACCGCCGCCAGCGCCGCCGCCCAGCCCGGATGGCGCACGTCGATGAGCTGCAGGTGGTTCGCGCCCTCGACCCGCACGAGCTCCGAGCGGTCCCCGGCGGCCGTCGCGGCGGCGACGAAGTCCTCGCTCTGGGAGAGCGGGACGACCTCGTCGGCGGTGCCGTGCACGCACACCGACGGCACCCCGAGCGGGACGGCCTCCATCGGGCTGGTCGCGCGGAACCGGGCCGGGTCGGCGGCCGGGGTCGCCGCGACGAGGTCGGCGACGGCGCCGTCGCCGAGCAGCATCCCGCCGGCCAGGTCGAGCACCCCGGCCAGCGAGACCACCCCGGCCGGCCGCACCGCGGGCGCGGCGCCCGGGTCACCGGGGGTGAGCTTCGCGCGCATCGCGAGCCAGCCCGCGAGGTGCCCGCCCGCCGAGTGCCCGAGTACGACGAGCCGGCGCAGGTCCAGGCGGGTGGAGCGCAGGGTGGCGAGGTGGTCGGCGGCCATCGCGACGTCGTCGAAGGTGGAGGGCCAGCCGCCGCCGGCGTTCACCGTGCGGTACTCGATGTTCCAGACCGCGAAGTTCGCCGCGACCAGCGCGTCGACCACCGGCCGCATGACCGTGAGGTCGGTGCCGGCCCGCCAGAACCCGCCGTGCACGACGAGCACGGTGCCGCGGGGCAGGTCCCGGGTGGCCGGGAAGGTCAGCTCGCCGAACTGCTGGGGCTGGCCGCCGTAGGCCATCCGCTCGGTCCGCGGTACGGCTTCGTCACGCGGGGGTCGGCGCGGGGCCGCGGGGGCGTCGTTGCCGCAGGCGCCGAGCAGCGGGGAGGCGGCGAGGCCGGCCAGCAGCGCGCGACGTCCGATCCGGGGAGCATGGTCACTCACGCGGCGGATGATGGCATCCGAACCCGGCCCACGACGACGGAATCGCCGGAAAGAGACGGCCCCGGCGGGGTCAGCGGGCCCAGCGGCCGGTGCGCACGGCGAGCGCGCCGAGCGCGACGCAGGCCGCGGTGGAGGCCCGCAGCACCTCCGGTCCCATCCGGACCGGGACGGCGCCGGCGTCGGCGAGGCGGTCGAGCTCGGCGTCGTCGACGCCGCCCTCCGGTCCGACGGCGAGCAGCACCTCCCCCGCGGCGGGCAACGCGACCGAGGCGAGGTCGTCGCCCGCGGACTCGTGCAGCACCAGCGCGGTGTCGGCGGCACCGACCCGGGCGGCGAGCTGCGCGGTGGTCACCGGGTCGGCGACCCCGGGCTGCCACGGCCGCCGGGCCTGCTTGGCCGCCTCCCGCACGGTGGACCGCCAGCGTTCGAGGGCCTTCGCCCCGCGCGGGCCGTCGTCCCAGCGGGTGACGCAGCGCGCCGCCTTCCAGGGGACGAACCCGTCGGCACCGGCCTCGGTCGCGGTCTCCACGGCGAGCTCGCCGCGGTCGCCCTTGACCAGCGCCTGCGCGACGACGACGCGGACCGCGGGTGCGGGCACCCGGGTCACCTCGTGCAGCCGCACGGTCAGCGCGTCCCGCCCGGCGACGTCGACGACCTCGGCGCGGGCGAGCCCGCCCCGGCCGTCGGAGAGCACCAGCGCCTCGCCGGGGCGCAGCCGTCGCACGGTCGCGGCGTGCCGCCCCTCCGGGCCGTCGAGCACCGTGTCGGAGCCCGGGCGCGGGAGGGACGCGACGTCGTCGACCAGGAACAGCGGCGCCGTCGTCACCGGGTCAGCGTCCGGTCCAGCTGTCGCGCAGCTTGGAGAACAGGCCGTGACCGTTGCGCGAGCCACCGATCAGGTCCGGCTGTGCCTCGCCGCGCAGCTCGGCGAGCTTGCGCAGCAGGTCGGTCTGCTCCTTGTCCAGCCGGGTCGGCACCACCACCTCCACGTGCACGAGGAGGTCGCCGTGGCCGTCGATGCGCCCGGTGGAGCGCAGCCGGGGGATGCCCTTGCCGCGCAGCGTGCGGACCGTGCCGTGCTGGGTGCCCGGCTCGACGTCGATCTCGGCGATCGTGCCGTCGAGCAGCGGCAGCGGCAGCGTGGTGCCGAGCGCGGCCGCGGTCATCGGCAGCGGGAGCGTGCAGTGCAGGTCGGCGCCGTCGCGGGTGAACAGCTCGTGCGGCGCCTCCTCCACCTCGACGTAGAGGTCACCGGCGGGACCGCCACCGGAGCCGACCTCACCCTGCCCGGACAGGCGCACCCGCATGCCCTCGGCGACACCGGCCGGGATCTTGACCGAGACGGTGCGTCGCGACCGGACCCGGCCGTCTCCCGCGCACTGGCGGCACGGGTCGGGGATGACCTCGCCGAACCCGCGGCAGGTCGGGCAGGGCCGCGCGGTGACGACCTGCCCGAGGAACGAGCGCTGCACGCTCTGGATCTCCCCGGAGCCGCCGCAGGTGTCGCAGGCGGTGGGACGGGTGCCGTCGGCGCAGCCGGAGCCCTGGCACTGGGTGCACAGGACCGCGGTGTCGACGGCGAGGTCGCGCTGCACACCGGCGGCGCACTCCTCCAGCGTCAGCTCCATCCGGATCAGCGCGTCGGCCCCGGGCTGGACCCGGCTGCGCGGGCCGCGCCCGCGTCCACCGGCCGCGGTGCCGCCGAAGAACGCGTCCATGATGTCGCTGAAGCCGCCGAACCCGGCGAACGGGTCACCGCCGCCGCCACCCCCGCCGCGGGCGTCGAGGGGGTCGCCACCGAGGTCGACGACCCGGCGCTTCTCCGGGTCGGTCAGCACCTCGTGGGCGGCGCTCACCTCCCGGAACCGCTCCTGGGCGCCGGGATCGGGGTTGACGTCCGGGTGCAGCTCACGGGCGAGCTTGCGGTACGCCCGCTTGATCTCCGAGGCGTCGGCGCCGCGCTCGACGCCCAGGATCCCGTAGTAGTCGCGTGCCACCTGGCTCTTTTCCTCTGAGAAGTACCTACAACGACGATGAAAGGGCCTACCGACCGGTCAGGATCTCACCCACGTACCGGGCGACCGCATGCACCGCCGAGATCGTGCCCGGGTAGTCCATCCGGGTGGGCCCGACGACGCCCATCCCGCCCAGTGGGGTCCCCGAGCCGTACCCCACGGTGACCACGGACGCGGTGCGCAGGTCCTCGGCCTCGTTCTCCTCGCCGATCCGGACGGTGACCAGCCCGGACTCCTGCGACGCCGCGAGCAGCCGCATGACCACGACCTGCTCCTCCAGCGCCTCCAGGACCTGGCGCAGCGAGCCGGGGAAGTCGGCGTGGCTGCGGGTCAGGTTCGCCGTGCCGCCCAGCACCATCCGCTCCTCGGGGTGCTCGACGAGGGTCTCGATGAGCACCGTCGCGAGGTGCAGCAGCGGGGTGCGCAGGTCCTCCGGCGCGGTGTCGGGCAGCTCGGCGACGGCCGCGGAGGCCTCGGCGAGCTTGCGACCGTTGAGGGCGTTGCCGAGCATCTCGCGCAGCCGGGCGACGTCGTCGTCGGCGAGCACGTCCCCCAGGTCCACGACGCGCTGGTCGACGCGCCCGGAGTCGGTGATCAGCACCAGCATCAGCCGGGCCGGGGTCAGCTGCACGACCTCCAGGTGGCGGACCGTGGAGCGGGTCAGCGTCGGGTACTGCACGACGGCGACCTGGCGGGTCAGCTGCGCGAGCAGCCGCACCGAGCGGCGCAGCACGTCGTCCAGGTCGACCGCACCGTCCAGGAACGTCTGCACGGCCCGCTTCTCCGCCGACGACAGCGGCTTGACCTGCGAGATCCGGTCGACGAACTGACGGTAGCCCTTGTCGGTCGGGATCCGGCCGGCGCTGGTGTGCGGCTGGGCGATCAGCCCGTCCTCCTCGAGGACGGCCATGTCGTTGCGGACCGTCGCGCTCGACACCCCGAGGTTGTGTCGGTCGACGATGGCTTTGGAGCCCACGGGCTCCTGCGTCGACACGTAGTCGGCCACGATGGCCCGTAGTACGGCGAAGCGCCGTTCGTCGGCGTTCATCTCATCGCACCTCCCCCGGTATGCCCCGTCCATCCTAAGCTCCGCCGCGGTCGCGCGGCCGCGGCACACGGCGTGGCACGGTGGGTGGGGTGATGTCCGCACGCCGCTTCGGCCGGCGCTCCCTGATCGTCGGCGCCGGCGCCCTCGCCCTGGTCGCGGCCGGTACGACCGACCGCTGGCTCCCCGTCGACGGCGTCGCCGGGACGCCGGACCCGGTCGCGCTGCGGGCCCGGATCCTGGCGGGTGTCGTCCCCCACTCCGGGCTGGCGACGGCGACCGGCCGGCTCGGGCTGCCCACCGTCGCGCCGATCGGGTCCGCGGCCCGGCTGCTCTCCACCACCACCCGGATCCGCGTCCAGGTCGCCGACGCCGGCCGCTGGCGGGTCGACGAGCTGACCCCGGTCGGCGAGGTCGACACCTACCGCGACGGGCAGGTCGAGCAGGTCTGGGACTACGGCGCGAACCGGCTCACCACGATCGAGCCACTCGCCCCGGTGCGGTTCCCGCGGGCCTCGGACCTCGCCCCGGCCGACCTGGCCCGCCGGCTGCTCGGCGCCACCCCGGACGACCCGGTGATGGCGCTGCCGCCGCGCCGGGTGGCCGGGCTCGCCGCGGCCGGGCTGCGAGTGACCCCCGCCGACCCGGACAGCCTGGCCGGCCGGATCGACGTGTGGTCGGTCCCCGTCGGCGACGGCGCCCTCCCGGTCGCTGTCGAGATCGCCGCCCGGGACGGCGCGGGCCCGCTCCTGGAGACGGCGTTCGAGGCGGTGGAGACCGTCCCGCCGGCCGGCTCCGGCCTCGTCCCGGCGCCGCCGTCGTCGGCGGAGCGGGTGCGGACCCGCCCGGACGACCTGACCGGGTCGCTGCAGGGGGTCGGTGCGGTCCCGCCGCCGGACCGGCTCGCCGGCCGGGACCGGGTGGAGCTGCCGCTGTCCGGGGATGTCCCGGCCGCCGATCTGCTGCCCGGGGTCGGCGTCTACGGGACGGGGGTCGGCCGGTTCGTGCTGGTCCCGGCCGGACCGGAGGTCGTCGACGGGATCGTGCGCGGCTCGGCCGCCGCGGGCGGGGTGGACGTGCCGGGCCTGCCCGGCGGCTCGGCCGCCCGGGTGGCGACGCCGCTGCTCAGCCTGGTCGTCGCCCGTCGGCGACGGCGCGGGGTGCTGCTGGCCGGGACGGTGCGGCCCGGTGTGCTGGAGTCGGCCGCCGTCGAGCTGATGGGGGCGGGCCGGTGAACGACCCGGTGGTGGCGACGCACGCCCTGACCAAGCGGTTCGGCCGGGTCACCGCCGTCGACGGCGTCGACCTGGCGGTGCCCGCCGGGTCGCGGTTCGGGCTGCTGGGCCCGAACGGCTCGGGCAAGACGACGCTGGTGCGGATGCTGCTCGGACTGGTGCACGCCACCTCGGGGTCGATCGAGGTGCTGGGCTCGCCGATGCCGCGTGCCGCGGCCACGGTGCTGCCCCGGGTCGGGGCGCTGGTCGAGTCCCCCGCCGCCTGGCCGGGACTGTCGGGGCGGGCGAACCTGACCCTGCTCGACGCGGCGGGCTCGGTGGGCGGCCCGCTGCACCGGCCCGCCGACCGGCGACGACGGGTGCAGGACGCGTTGGACCAGGTCGGCCTGGGCGGGGTCGACCGCCGCCCGGTGCGGGCGTACTCGCTGGGGATGCGCCAGCGCCTGGGCATCGCCTCGGCGCTGCTGCGCACCCCGGAGCTGCTGCTGCTCGACGAGCCGACCAACGGCCTCGACCCGCGCGGCATCGGGGAGATGCGTGCACTGCTGACCGCACTGAACGACCGGGGCACGACCGTGGTGCTGTCCAGCCACCTGCTCGCCGAGGTGGAGACGCTGTGCACCCGGGTCGGGGTGATGGACGCCGGGCACCTGGTGCTCGTCCAGGACCTCGACGAGCTCCGCGCACCCACCGGCCGGGTCGTGGTCCGCACCCCGGCCCCGGCGGCCGCGGCGCGGGTGCTCGGCCGGGCGCTGGAGTCCGCCGACGGCGACCGGCTCGTGGTGCGGGCCGTCGACCCCGCCGACCTCAACGCGCACCTGGTGCGGGCCGGGGTGCCGGTGGCGTCGCTGGAGCCCGAGCGCCGCACTCTGGAACAGGTGGTGCTGGAACGCACCGGTGACGGCTCGGACCGGGTGGCGACGGCCGGGCGGGAGGTGGCGCGGTGATCCTCGTCGAGCTGGCGCTGCTGCTGCGCCGCACCCGGGTGTGGCTGTGCTGGCTGCTGCTGTGCGCGCTGCCGGCGCTGGTCGCGGTGGTCGTCTCGGCCACCGGGATCCTCCCGCCGCCGGGGCAGGGACCGGCGTTCCTGTCCGCGGTCGCGACGAACGGGCAGATCTTCCCGGCGTTCGCGCTGGCGCTGGTGCTGCCGATCCTGCTCCCGATCACCGTGGCGGTGGTCGCCGGGGACACCATCGCCGGGGAGGCTGCCGCGGGGACGCTGCGCTACCTGCTGATCCGGCCGGTCGGACGGCTGCGGCTGCTCGTGGCGAAGCTGGTGTCGGTGGCGTTCTTCGTGGTCACCGCGGTGACCCTGGTGGTGCTGACGTCGTACGTCGTGGGGATCGCGGTGTTCGGCACCGGCACCACCACCGCCACCGGGGGCCTGACCCTGCCCCCGGTCGACGCCGGGCCCGGCTCGGTCGCGTCGCTGTCCGGGACGGTGATCGAGCCGGCGGACCTGGCGACCCGGACCGGGCTGACCGTGGCCTACCTGGCGCTGTGCATGCTCACCCTGGGCGCGCTGGGGATCTTCTTCTCCACCCTGACCGACTCGCCGCTGGCGGCGGCGCTGGCGGTGCTCGCGGTCGTGGTGACCAGCGCGTCGCTGCAGGCCCTCGACGCCTCGGCCGCGTTCGTCGACTTCCTGCCGACGGCACACTGGCTCGCCTGGATCGACCTCTACCGCGACCCGGTCCTCTACGACGCCGCCCGCACCGGGGCGTGGGTGCAGGCCGGCTGGGTGGCCGTCGCCGTCGGGGCGGCGTGGGCGAACCTGGCGACCAAGGACATCGCGAGCTGAGCGCCCGCCCGCAGCAGCCCGCCTCAGCTCCGCCCGCCTGAGCTCGCCCGGCTCGGCCCGCCCACTTCAGCCCGCGGCGCGCAGGGTGCCGCAGTCGGCCGGTGCCGCCTCGATCGGTGCGGTGGACAGCGCACGGACGACCAGACCGATCACGGCGTCGTCGGCGGGCAGGGCGCCGTGGCCGACGGTCGAGCCCGGGCACAGCTGCTGCAGCTCCACGTTGACCGCGCCGTCGAGGCGGGCCGAGGTGGGCGGGGTGACGACCCGGTCGCGGTCGGTCCACACCGACAGCCACGGCACCGCCGTCCCGGCACCGGCGAGCTCCCCCAGCAGCGCCGAGCCCGGGACGAGCTGGCGGCAGGCCTGCGGGCACGCCTCCGGGGCGAGCGCGGCGGCGGACCCGGCGACGGTCGTCCCGGCCAGCGGGGAGCCGATCGACACGATCCGCCGGGACCGGGCCGGGCCGTCGTCGCGGACCGCCCACAGCCCGGCGACGACGCCGCCCGCGGAGTAGCCGACGACGTCGACCGACGGCGCCCCGGAATCGGTGGCGACGGTGACCGCGCGGTCCAGCACGTCCACCTGCCGGTCGAGGTCGCCGGTGCCGTCGCCGTCGAGGGCCAGGACGCGGGCGTCGCGGCCCTGGGCGCGCAGGGCCCCGGCGAGGACCTCCAGGCCGGTGCGGTCGCCGCCGCAGCCGGGGACGAGCAGGACCGGTCCCGGCCGGTCCTGGGCGACGGGCCCGCGCGCGCCGCGGGACGCGCCGGGCAGGGCGACGACGACCGCGGCCACCACCCCCACCGCGACCAGCAGCGCGACGACGACCAGCAGCGCCCGGCGGCGCGGGCTCACCGGACCCCCGCCGGGCCTGCGGTGCCGAGCACCCCCGCGGTGGCGGGACCGCTCGCGGTGGCGGGACCGGTCGCGGCGGGTTCCTCGTCGGCGATCAGCAGGTCGGTGACGACCCGGTCGGCCAGCAGCCGTCCGCGGTCGGTCAGCACGGCGCGGCCCGCCGCGTGCGCCACCGGGTCCAGCAGCCCCTCGGCGACGGCGCGGGCGGCGGCCGCGCGACCGCCGTCGTGCAGCAGGGTCAGGGCCATGCCCTCGGCCAGGCGCAGCCGCAGCATGACCCGCTCGGTGTGCCGCTCGTCGGCGGTGAGCTCCTCGCGTCCGCCCTCGGGCGTCTCCCCCGCGGCGAGCGCGCCGGCCCAGCGCGCCGGGTGCTTGACGTTCCACCAGCGCGTCCCGGCCAGGTGGGAGTGGGCACCGGGGCCGATCCCCCACCAGTCGCCGTCGCGCCAGTAGCCCAGGTTGTGCCGGCACTCGGCCCCGGGCAGCGACCAGTTCGAGACCTCGTACCAGGCGAGTCCGGCGTCGCGCAGCCGCGCGTCGAGCAGCTCGTAACGGGTGGCGGCGACGTCGTCGTCGGGGGCGGGCAGCTCGCCGCGGCGGACCCGGCGGGCCAGCGCGGTCCCGTCCTCGAAGATGAGCGCGTAGGCCGAGACGTGGTCGACACCGGCGTCGAGGACGGCGTCGGCGGAGGCGCGCAGGTCGTCGTCGGTCTCGCCGGGGGTGGCGTAGATCAGGTCCAGGTTGACGTGGGCGAACCCGGCGGCACGGGCCTCCCGGGCGGCGGCGACGGCGCGCCCGGGGGTGTGCGTGCGGTCGAGCACGGCGAGCACGTGCGGGGCGGCGGACTGCATACCCAGCGAGATGCGGGTGAACCCGCCGGCCCGCAGCCGGTCGAAGAACTCCGGGGAGACCGACTCGGGGTTGGACTCGGTGGTGACCTCGGCGTCCTCGGCGAGCGGGAGGTGCTCGCGGACGCAGTCGAGCATCGCGACGAGCCGGTCGGCGCCGATCAGCGACGGGGTGCCGCCGCCGACGAACACCGTCTCCACGGTGCGGTTCCCCACCGTCCGGGCGGCGAGCGCGATCTCGGTGCGGGCGGCGGCGAGCCAGCCGTCCGGGGACGCGGCGTCACCGGCCAGCTCGGAGGCGGTGTAGGTGTTGAAGTCGCAGTAGCCGCAGCGGGTCGCGCAGAACGGCACGTGGACGTAGAGCCCGAAGGCCGGCGGCACGGAGGTCACGTCCGGCGAGTGTGCCACTACCGGGTCGGACGGGTCGGCACCCGGACCTCGACCGGGACGCCGAGGGCGCGGGCCACCGCCGGGACGTCGAACCCGTCGAGCGGGTACTCCACGATCCCCGGATCGGTCTCCAACAGCTCGTACACGGCGTCACCGACCGGCGGCACCGACCGGCGGCACCGACAGCTCCAGGCGCAGGAACGCCGGGACCGGGAGCAGCCGGGGCGTGGACCGCATCGCGGTGTGCACGGTGACCCGGCGGACGACGCCGCGGGGCAGCCGCACCGGACGGTCCGGCTCGACGGGGGCGACCAGCTCGACGGCGTCCGGCCCGACGACGACGCGGCGGGCGAGCCGGATCCGCGCGGCCGTGCCGAAGAAGGCGACCGCCACCACCAGCGCGATCAGGCCGAACACCAGGCCGATCAGCCGGGTCACGACGGTGTTGCCGGGGCGGCCGTCGTCCATCACCGACCAGCCGGTGGCCGCCGCCCGCAGGAAGGCGATCGCGGCGAGCATCGCCACGGCCGAGACCACGACCCCGACCGCGCCGCGCACCGGCTGCGGCCGAAGACGCACCACGTCCGTCGACGGGGTCGGGTCGTGCTGCCAGGGGGTGGCGTCGGGCGTCGTCATGGGCGGAGAATGGCCGAACCGGCACCCGCAGCGTGGCGTTTCCGGCCGGAACGGCCGTCCCGGCGGTGAACGTCCGGACCTATCCACCCACCTCTCCCAGGATGCGAACATCACTTTGTGGCGAGTCCGGACACCGTGGCACCCTGTATCCGTGCCCGCACTCCGTCTCCGCCTCGTGGCGCGTCGCCACGTGGACCTGAACCGGACCCGTAGCGCGCTCTGTCGTCGGCACTGACCCGACGGCCCCTTCTGAACCGCCCGGGCCGCTCCGCGCCCCGTCCCAGGCCGGAGTGCGCCCGAACCCACATCGGAGCACCCACCACATGGCGCCCTCGAAGACCGCACCCCGCCGCCCGAAGGGCCAGGGGCAGTGGAAGCTCGGCCACCGCGAACCGCTGAACCCCAACGAGCGCAGCAAGCGCGACGACAACCCGCTCAACGTGCGCGCGCGGATCGAGAACGTCTACGCCAAGCGCGGCTTCGACTCGATCGACCCCGCCGACCTGCGCGGCCGGTTCCGCTGGATGGGGCTCTACACCCAGCGCAGGCCCGGGATCGACGGCGGCCGCACCGCGGCGCTGGAGCCCGAGGAGCTCGACGACTCCTACTTCATGATGCGCGTGCGCCTCGACGGTGGCTCGGTCTCGGTCGAGCAGCTGCGCGCGCTCGGTGAGGTCTCGCAGCGCTACGGCCGCGACACCGCCGACGTCACCGACCGGGAGAACATCCAGTACCACTGGATCCGCGTCGAGGACGTCCCGGCGATCTGGAACCTGATCGAGCCGCTGGGCATACAGACCACCGAGGCCTGCGGCGACTGCCCGCGCGTGGTCATGGGCTCCCCCGTCGCCGGCGTCTCCGCCGACGAGGTGGTGGACCCCACCCCGGCGATCGACGAGATCGTGCGCCGCTTCATCGGCGACCGTGAGCTGTCGAACCTGCCGCGCAAGTTCAAGTCCGCGATCTCCTGGCAGCAGGACGTCGCGCACGAGATCAACGACATCTCCTTCGTCGGCGTGGAGCACCCCGAGCACGGCCCCGGCTTCGACCTGTGGGTCGGCGGTGGCCTGTCGACCAACCCGCGGATCGCGGAGCGCCTCGGCGCCTGGGTCCCGCTGGACGAGGTGCCCGACGTGTGGCACGGCGTCATCCAGGTCTTCCGCGACTACGGCTACCGCCGCCTGCGCCACCGCGCCCGCATCAAGTTCCTCATCGCCGACTGGGGCCCGGAGAAGTTCCGCCAGGTCCTGGAGGACGAGTACCTGGGCCGGAAGCTGGTCGACGGCCCCGCCCCGGCGGTCCCCGAGCGCCCGATCGACCACGTCGGCGTCCACAAGCAGAAGGACGGCCGCAACTACGTCGGCGTCGCCCCGCCCTCGGGCCGGGTGTCGGGCACGACGCTGCTCGCCGTCGCCGACGCCGCCGAGCGCGCCGGGTCGGACCGCATCCGGTTCACCCCGTACCAGAAGATCGTCGTGCTGGACGTGGCCGACGACAAGCTCGACGGGCTGGTCGAGGACCTGAACAAGCTCGGGCTGCCGGCCCGGCCGTCGACCTGGCGTCGCGCGACGATGGCCTGCACCGGCATCGAGTTCTGCAAGCTCGCGATCGTCGAGACCAAGGAGCGGGCGATCCGGCTGGTCGAGGACCTGGAGAAGCGCCTCGCCGACGTCGTCCCCGACGTGCCGATCACGCTGCACCTCAACGGCTGCCCGAACGCCTGCGCCCGCACCCAGGTCGCCGACATCGGCCTCAAGGGCCAGATCGTCACCGACGCCGACGGCAACCAGGTCGAGGGCTTCCAGGTGCACCTGGGCGGCGGCCTCGGGCTCGACTCCGGGTTCGGCCGCAAGCTGCGCGGGCTCAAGGTCACCAGCGCCGAGCTGGGCGACTACGTCGAGCGGATCGTGCGCCGCTTCGCCGAGCAGCGCGACGGCGACGAGCGCTTCGCCCAGTGGGTCCTGCGGGCCGACGAGGCGGACCTGAAATGAGCGAGCGCGCCGCGACGTTCTACTGCCCGTACTGCGGCGAGGAGGACCTGCGTCCGGCCGAACGGTCGGACAAGGTCCCCGGCGCCGCCTGGTGGTGCGCCGGCTGCCTGCGCACCTTCGTCGTGACCTTCGTGGGGATCGGCGTCCCCGAGACCTCGGGAGCGGAATCATGAGTGTTGCCCTGGAGACCGACCTGCGGGTCACCGCCGAGCGCGGTGCCGCCGACCTCGGTCCCGACGCGACCGCCGAGCAAGTGCTCGCCTGGGCCGCGGAGACCTTCGGTGACCGGCTGATCGTCGCCTCCAACATGCAGGACGCCGTGCTGGTCGACCTCGCCCAGCGGGCGAAGCCGGACGTCGACGTGCTGTTCCTGGAGACCGGCTACCACTTCGCGGAGACCATCGGCACCCGCGACGCGGTCGACGCCGTCTACCCGCAGCTGCGCATCGTGAACGCGCAGGCGGACCAGTCTGTCGCCGAGCAGGACGCCGTGTACGGCAAGGACCTGTTCGCCCGCGAGCCGGACCGCTGCTGTGCGTTGCGCAAGGTCGTCCCGCTGGAGCGGACCCTGTCCGGCTACGACGCCTGGGGCACCGGCGTCCGCCGGGTGGAGGCCCCGACCCGGGCGAACACCCCGCTGGTCACCTACGACGAGAAGTTCGGCCTGGTGAAGGTCAACCCGATCGCCGCCTGGTCCGACGACGACATGGACGCCTACATCGCCGAGCACGGGATCCTGGTGAACCCGCTGGTCGACGCCGGATACCCGAGCATCGGCTGCGCCCCCTGCACCGCGAAGCCGAAGCCCGGCGAGGACCCCCGCTCCGGTCGCTGGGCCGGTCGCGCCAAGACCGAGTGCGGGCTGCACGCATGACCGCCCTGGAGGAGACCGCCGTGACCCCCGCCGTCACGACCCCGGCCCTGGACGCGCTCGACGCCCTGGAGTCCGAGGCGATCCACGTGTTCCGCGAGGTCGCCGGCGAGTTCGACCGCCCGGTGATCCTGTTCTCCGGTGGCAAGGACTCGACACTGCTGGTGCACCTGGCGATCAAGGCGTTCGCGCCGGCCAAGGTGCCGTTCGGTCTGCTGCACGTCGACACCGGGCACAACTACCCCGAGGTCATCGAGTTCCGGGACCGGGTCGCCGCGCAGCACGGGCTGCGCCTGGACGTCGCCCGCGTCGAGGACTACCTCGCCGACGGCCGGCTCGTCGAGCGCGCCGACGGCACCCGCAACCCGCTGCAGACCCAGCCGCTGCTCGACGCGATCGCCGAGCACCGCTACGACGCCGTGTTCGGCGGCGGGCGGCGCGACGAGGAGCGAGCCAGGGCCAAGGAGCGGATCATGAGCCTGCGCGACGCGTTCGGCCGCTGGGACCCGCGCAAGCAGCGCCCGGAGCTGTGGAACCTCTACAACGGACGGCACGCCCCCGGCGAGCACGTTCGTGTGTTCCCCATCTCCAACTGGACCGAGCTCGACGTCTGGCGCTACATCCGGCGCGAGGGCATCGAGCTGCCGTCGATCTACTACGCGCACGAGCGCGAGGTGTTCCAGCGCGACGGCATGTGGCTCGCCGAGGGTCCCTGGGGCGGAGCGCGCGACGGCGAGAAGCTGGAACGCAGGTCGATCCGCTACCGCACGGTGGGCGACGGCTCGTGCACCGGAGCCGTCGAGTCCACCGCCACCACCCTCGACGAGGTCATCGCCGAGGTCACCGCGTCGCGGCTCACCGAGCGTGGCGCGACCCGGGCCGACGACCGGCTGTCCGAGGCCGCGATGGAGGACCGGAAGAAGGAGGGCTACTTCTGATGACGGGCACTGCCGACACCGCCTCCCGGTCCCTGCTGCGCTTCGCCACGGCGGGCTCCGTCGACGACGGCAAGTCCACCCTGGTCGGGCGCCTGCTCTACGACACCAAATCGGTGCTGGCCGACCAGATCGAGGCCGTCGAGCGCGCCTCGGTCGACAAGGGGATGTCCACCCCGGACCTGTCGCTGCTCGTCGACGGCCTGCGCGCCGAGCGCGAGCAGGGCATCACCATCGACGTCGCCTACCGCTACTTCGGCACGCCGACGCGGGAGTTCGTGCTCGCCGACACCCCGGGTCACGTGCAGTACACCCGCAACACCGTCACCGGCGCCTCCACCGCCGAGCTGGCGGTGCTGCTGGTCGACGCCCGCAACGGCGTGGTCTCCCAGACCCGCCGGCACGCCGCGGTGCTGTCGCTGCTGCGCGTCCCGCGTCTGGTCCTGGCGATCAACAAGATCGACCTCATCGGGTACGACGAGGCCAAGATCGCCGACATCGAGCGCGAGTTCACCGAGCTCACCCGCTCGCTCGGCTTCGACGACGCCGCGGTGCAGGTCATCCCGGTGTCCGCGCTGGTCGGGGACAACGTGGCGTCCCGCAGCGGGCACACCCCCTGGTACACCGGGCCGACGCTGCTGGAGCACCTGGAGTCGGTCCCGGTCGAGGGCCCGGACACCACGGCCCCGTTCCGGATGCCGGTCCAGTACGTGATCCGGCCCCGCACGGACGAGCTCCACGACTACCGCGGCTACGCGGGCCAGGTCGCCTCGGGCACCGTCCGTCCGGGCGACGAGGTCGTCGTCCTGCCCGAGAGGCACCGCACCACGGTCTCCGAGGTCCGGACGGCCGACGGCCCGCTGGCGGCCGCCGGGGCCGGGCTCAGCGTCACCGTGCTGCTCGCCGACGACATCGACGCCCCCCGCGGCGCCCTGATCGCGGCCGCGTCCGACGTCCCGGAGGTCACCTCCGAGATCGACGCGACGCTGTGCTGGCTGGCCGAGAAGCCGCTGCTGCCCGGCGCGCGACTGCTGCTCAAGCACGGCACCCGCACCACCCAGGTGATCGTGGGGGCGCTGGGGTCGCGGCTGGACACCGAGACGGTGTCCTACGCCCCCGCCCCGGAGAAGCTGGAGATCAACGACATCGGACGGGTGTCGCTGCGCGTCGCCGACCCGCTGCCGGTCGACGCCTACGCCCGCGTCCGCACCACCGGCGGGTTCCTGCTGATCGACCCGCCGACGGGCAACACGCTCGCCGCCGGGCTGGTGGGCGACCCGCTCGCGGCGGTGCCGGCCGCCGGCTGACGGTGACCACGCCCGACGGCCCCGCACCCGCTCCGGGTGCGGGGCCGCGGTCGTCCCCGGCCCCGCGACGACGACCGCGACCGACGGGACCGTGGCGTCGCGACCCGGCGATGATCGCGACGAGTGAGGGGATCGGTGCCCGAACCGGCACCGATCCCCTCACTGCTGGCGATCACCGGGTGGGCGCGACGGCGCACGGTGTCCGGACCGGCCCCGGTGTGTCGGGTCACAGCCGTGGCCCACGACAGCGATTCGTCCACGCCTCCGCCCGGACACCGGCTGGTCACAGGAGTTGTCCGGACACCTTCACCGCGGTCCCGACCTGCGGACGTCGGCTTGTCGACACCCCGCTCGCGTTCCACCATGGATCGGTGACCACCACCGCCACGCCCGCCGACCGGGTCCTGTCGCCCGGCCGCTCGCAGGCGGATCCGGCGGTGTCCTGGCACCTCGTCGCGCACCTCGAGCGGTTCTGGCCGTCGCGCCGGCTCGACGCGTTCGACGAGTTCTGTCGCGCTCGCTGACCCGTCCCACGGCGCCGAGCGCCACCCCACCACACCACCGGTCACCGTGACCGCGGCCGCCCCGCACCCGCGTCCCCCACCGGGACGCGCCGGGGCCCGGGACCGCGTCCGCCGGCAGTCCGGGAAGGATCGTCCGTGCCCACACTCATCGTCTTCGCCCTCGTCGGCCTCGCGGCCCAGCTGGTCGACGGCGCGCTCGGCATGGCCTACGGCATCACCTCGACCTCGCTGCTGGTCTTCGCCGGGATCAACCCGGCCACCGCGAGCGCCTCGGTGCACCTGGCCGAGGTCGGCACCACGCTCGCCTCCGGCGCCTCGCACTGGCGCTTCGGCAACGTCGACTGGAAGCTCGTGCTCAAGCTGGGCGTGCCGGGCGCGGTCGGCGCGTTCCTGGGAGCGACGCTGCTGTCGGCGCTGTCCACCGAGAACGCCGCCCCGTTCATGTCGGGGATCCTGCTCGCCCTCGGCGTCTACGTCCTGCTGCGCTTCAGCGTGCGGCCGCCGAAGGTCGCCACCGCCCGCACCTCCCCGCACGGCGCCCGGTTCCTGTCCCCGCTCGGCCTGGTCGCCGGCTTCGTCGACGCGTCCGGCGGCGGCGGGTGGGGCCCGGTCTCCACCCCGGCCCTGCTCGGCGCCGGACGGACCGCACCGCGCACCGTCGTCGGTTCGGTCAGCGCCTCGGAGTTCCTGGTGGCGCTCGCCGCGAGCGCCGGGTTCCTCGTCGGGCTCGGCCACGAGGTGCTCGACCCCTCCACCATCGGCGGGCTGCTGATCGGCGGGGTGCTGGCCGCGCCGCTGGCGGCCTGGCTCGTCACCCGCATCCCGGCGCCGGTCCTGGGCTCGGCGGTCGGCGGCGTCATCATCCTCACCAACGCCCGGACGCTGCTGCGGGCCGCCGACGCGAGCGGGGCGGTGACCGCGGCCGTCTACGCCGTCATCCTCGTGCTGTGGGCGCTGGCGATCGGTGCGGCGGTCATCCGGCTGCGCCGCAGCCGGACCGAGGACGCGGCGACGCCGGTCGACCAGGAGCAGCCGGTCTCCACCAGCTGACCTCCCCACGGGCCGGGCGGATGCGGTGTCCGGACACCCCGTCCGTCCCGTGGGCGACACCTTGTCCGCTTCGTCCCGACGGCGCACGATCGGGGCCATGACCGCCCCGGTGTCCCGTCGCTGCGCGACGCACCCCGCGGTCCTCGCGTACCTCGCGCGACACCGGGAGGAGTTCTGGCCGTCCCGGCGGCCGCACGCCTACGACGAGTTCTGTCCACGGTTCTGACGCGCGTGGCCCGGCCGGGCCACGCGCCGCCGTGTACCCGCACCCACTCGTCGTGGAGGAACTCCATGTCCCGCACCACCTCCGGGGGCCACCCGTGAGCACCCCGTCCGACACCCCGCCCGGCACCCGCGCCGGCACCGACCACGAGCCCGGGGACGTCCCCGCACAGCGCCGGCTCGCCCTGAACGAGGACTGGGCCGCGACGGTCGTCGGCCTCCTCCTGCTCGTGCTGATCCTGTCCGGGCTCTGGCCGGGGTGGCTGGTCCCGTGACCGACCAGCACGCCGGCCGACCGGCCGAACCCCAGACCCCACCGCCGCCCCAGCCGGAGACCGGGCCCGACTCCGGGTCCGGCTCCGGGACACAGGCGTCGACCCGCTCCCCCGTCCTGTGGGGGCTCGGCGGCGTCGCGGTCGTCCTCGTCCTCGGCGGACTCGTCCGCTTCCTCGAACAGACCGTCCCGGACGCCGCCGAGGGCACCGCGCTGTCCGGGATCGCCGACGCGATCGAGTACCCGGTCTACGCGATCGCGCTCGGGCTGCTCGGCAACGTCGTGCTCACCCTGACCGGGCTGCGCGAACGGCTCTCGGGCGGCTTCCGCACCGAGTTCTTCATCAAGACCGGTCTGGTCCTGCTCGGCGCCTCGATCGACTTCTCGGTCATCGTCCGCGCCGCCGGACCGGCCGTGGTGCAGGCGGTCGTCCTGATCACCGTGGTCTTCGGCTTCACCTGGTGGCTCGCCGGGCGGGCCGGGGTCGACGACAAGCTCCGCGCCCTGCTGGCGTCCGCGGTGTCCATCTGCGGCGTCAGCGCGGCGATCGCGGCCGCCGGCGCGGTGCAGGCCCGCAAGGAGCAGCTCGCCTACACGGCCAGCCTGGTGATCCTCTTCGCGCTGCCGTCGATCTTCCTGCTGCCCGCCGCCGTCGGGGCGCTGGGGTTGTCGCCCGCCGTCGCCGGTGCGTGGATCGGCGGCAACATCGACACCACCGCCGCGGTCAGCGCGGCCGGGGCGATCGTCGGCGAGGAGGCGCTGCAGATCGCGACCATCGTGAAGACCACCCAGAACGCGCTGCTGGGCGTCGTCGCGGTGGCGCTGACGGCCTATTTCACGCTGAAGGTCGAGCGCAGCGGCTCGGCGGGCCGGCCGGGCCTGCGCGAGTTCTGGGAGCGCTTCCCCAAGTTCGTGCTCGGGTTCCTCGCCGCCTCGGTGATCGCGACCGTGTTCGTCGCGACCGCCGGCTCCGACGTCGCGAAGCCGCTGATCAGCGACGTCAACGCCTTCCGGACGACGTTCCTGATCCTGGCCTTCGTCTCGATCGGCCTGGAGTTCCGGGTGGCACCGCTGCGGGAGGCCGGGTGGCGCCCGATCGGGGTGTTCGCCGCGGCGACCGGGGTCAACCTGGCCGTCGGCCTCGGACTGGCGGTCCTGCTGTTCTCCGGTCTGACGGTCTGAGTCCGGTCCCGCCCGGGGCACACCCCGGGCGGGACGGCTCAGGCCGCCGGGACGGCGCGGGCCGCGGCGCCGGGCAGGGCCCCCAGCACGGCCCGGGCGACGGCGTCGTTGTAGCGCAGGCTCTGCGCGTTCATCCCGGGCCGGGTGAACGCCCCCGCGACCTTGACCGTGGTGTGCGGCCCGACCGCGAACCGTCGCTCGTGCACCCCGCCGTCCGCGGTGTGCAGTGCGCCGTCGGCCGGGCGGACCGACAGCAGTCCGGTGTTGCGCAGCGGGGCGCCGTCGTCGTCGTACAGGACCTCTTCGACGGCCTCACCACGGGCGAGCAGCCCGCCCAGCAGCCCGTCCACGGTGCGCGAGACGCTCGGGTCGGGCAGCCGGGCGTCGACCAGCACCCGGGAGGTGACCGGCTCCGCGCCGGCGAGGGTGGTGCTCGTGGCGTGGAACCCGTCGGCGTCGACGTCAACGGTCATCCCCGCCCCGAGGAACCGCAGGTACCCGGCACGGGAGAGCGCGAGCATCTGGCGGACCCGGAACCCCGGCGGGCCGGAGGCGACGGAGTTGAAGAACGACTGCCACCACGGCAGGTCCCGCGCCCGCGAGCGCGGGGAGAGCACCCCGGCCCCGGCGAGGCGGGTGGTCTCGGTGTAGACCGACAGCATCGCGACGAACGCGCCCAGGTGCGGGGTGTGCCGCTCGTCCACGTGCTGGCGCAGGTCCTCGGCGATGCGCTCGCGCACCAGCGGTTGCAGCGTCTCCAGGTCCGGGGCGTGCACGCCGTCGAGCGGCCGGTCCAGCGCGGTGAGGTCGAGGCGGTCGAGCGGGTCGGGCACCAGCTCGGCGATCAGCGCCGTCTCCTCGGGCGAGCCGTGCGCGACGGCCGCGAAGCGCTCGGCGAACTCGTCCCACCCGGCGCGGACACGGTCGGGGTGGCCGACGAACAGCTCGTGGTACCAGCCCCAGCCGATCTCCTTCGCCATCAGCGGCCACACCTGGGTGGCGACGTCGACCGGGCCACCGGAGGCGATCAGGGCGTCGACCACCTCGGGCGTGAGGAACCGCGGCAGCGGCGGACGCCCGCCCCGCAGCTGGTAGTGGGTCTTGGAGTGGTAGATCGCGCCGCGCGGGGACCCGCCGACCAGCACCGGCTCCCGCCCGCACGGCTCGTAGCGCAGCCGGTCCGGGTCGGTGTCGTCCGGGTCCGCCACGAAGCGCCCGCCGCGGCCCTCGAACAACAGCACCACGAGGTCGACGAACGCCAGCCCCAGCCCGCGGGCCAGCACGGTCTCGCCCGGGGCGATGACCGAGAGGTCGGAGTCCGAGGTCTGCTCGGGGGGCAGGTAGAGCAGGCCGAGCTCGGCGGCGCGGGCGGCGAGCGCGATCTCGTCGTCGGTGGGGGTGGCGTCGAGGTGCCCGGAGGCCAGGACGACGGCGTCGCCGCGCAGGACGGTGCCGTCGGCGAGGGTCACGACCTGCCGGCCGTCGGCCTCGTCGAGGGCCTCGGCGGTGCTGCGGTGCACGTGCACGCGCATCCCGGCCGGCGCCCGCTCGACGACCTCGCGCAGCACCGCGGCGAGGTAGTGGCTCTGCAGCCGCCGCGACGGGAACGTCGACGCCGTGACCTGCGCCAGCTCGTCGGCGAGCTCCGGACCGAGCTCGGCAACCGGGTCACCGTGCTCGCGCAGGTCCCGTGCCCAGTCCCAGAACGACGGGCCGGGCGCCACCGGGCCGTCGCAGACGACCGAGTCGTCGGTCCACATCGTGACGTCAGCGGCCATCGAGTTCATCGCGAGCAGCGGGGACTGCGCGTGCCGCCAGATGCGGCCCGCCCCGGCCGGGAACGGGTCGACGAGGTGGACGTCGACGCCGGGGCCCGCGAGGGCGTCGGGCAGCAGCTCGGGGGCACTCGTGACCATCCGCTCGAGCACACCGGCCCCGCGGGGGCCGGCGCCGACGATCACGACGGACGGGGCGTGCGGAGTACGGGACATGGGGGCGCTCCTGGTTCGGCGGGCGGAGGGGGACGACCCCTCACAGCGCCCACCGCAGGCGGCACAGGTCGACGTGCCTGCGCCTCACCAGCCGGAGACCCATGGCGTCCACGGTAGGTCTCCTCCCCGTCCACGGCCACCCGTCACGGACCGTTCCTCGGGGTCAACGTCGTGACGCACCCCTGGGATTCCGGGCGTGGCGGTTCAGGTCGCCGGACCCGCCAGGGTGACCCGCAACGGCCGGTCGGTGCCCGCCGTCGTCTCGACGGCCTCGGCGAGGATCTCCAGGACGGCCGCGTGGGTGCCGGGGTCGGCCGCGGCGAGCGGCCCGTCGGCGACGACGAGCTCGACCGGCCCGGGGGGCAGCCAGGACAGGTCGCCCAGGCAGTCCGCCAGCGCGTCGAGGTTGTGGCCGTAGTACTCGGGGAAGCTCAGCGCCCGGCCGAGGGCGGACAGGACCGCGGTGCGGTCCGCGGCCCCCTCGACGACGGCGACGAGACCGGAGCCACCGGCCCGCCCCCGGGCCGCGTCGACGGCGGGGGCGGTTCCGGCGCTCTCACGGGGAAGGGTGCTCACCTCGAGACGTCTACCACGACGAACGAGGCGTAGTGGTCGGCCGTGTAGTAGTACTCCCCGCCCGATCCGGTGACGATCCGCCGGGCACCGCGGGTGCTCGACCCGGGGGTCGTCACGGTGAACTCCTTGTAGTAGCCCGAGGACTTCGCGGGCAGGATCCCCTCCCGGTTCTGGAAGGTCGTCCCGTCCTGGCTGTACGGGTACGGCCCGCCGGAGCGGATCAGCCGGTAGGTGTCGGTGGCCTGCGACGGCAGCGACGACAGCGCCCGCACCGGCAGCCCGGACTCCTCCTCCCCCGGCACGGCGGCCGGGGCGGCGGGAGCGGCGACGGCGGCCGGCGCGGCCGGGGCGGGTGCGGCGACGGCCGCGGCGGGCAGGGCGAGGCCGAGGACGGCCAGTACGGCGACGAGCGCCCCGACGATCAGGGCACGCAGCCCGGTCCGCGCATCCGGTCGAATGATCATGGTCCGGACGCTAGGTTGCGTCACCCTTTCGGGTACAGGTGTCGCAACGAACCGTCACGGGCTCGTCACCCGCCGTTTCCATGACCGGCGCGACGACCACCCTCCGTTCGCCCGCCGACCGCGCCGACCGGCCCCTGACAGGCGATGATCACGACCGGTCACCGCGCCGGCGCACCCGGTCACCGTGTCCTGCGTCGCACCGGTGTTCTACGCACAGTAAAAGAGCGTTGGAGCGGGTACAACGGAGTTCGAGAGACCAGGAACGACTGCGCATGACACGCCCCGACCCCGACACGTTCAACGGAGAACGTCGCATGACCGCAGAGTTGATTCACCCCCTGCCCGAGGCTCCCCCACCCGTGGAGACCCCGGCACCCCAGGCCGGCCGCTCGACCGTGGACCGGCTGCTGGACTCGATCGACGACCTGGTGCGCCGCCACCGCGCGCTCGCCGCACACGACGACGCCTCCGCCGCCCTGCACGCCGAGCTGATCGCGGCCGAGCTGGACCAGCAGGTCGCGATCCTCCGGACGATGCCCCGCCAACCCGGCGGCTGACCGGACGGGTCAGAGTTCGGCGGCCGCCGGGATGATCTCCGACCCGAACACCCGCAACGGCTCGATCGCCGCCACGTCCGGCACCATGGTGTGCACGTGCTGCACGCCGAGTGCCGCATAGCCGCGCAGCTCCTCGACCGCCGCCTTCGGATCGGCCGGGTCGAGCCGCGTCATGACCGTCTTCTCGATCTCGTCGTAGTCGCGCCCCACCTCCTCGCAGCGGGTGCGCAGCACGTCCAGCTTGCGCTCCAGCTCGGGGCCGCCGAACAGGTTGCACGCGTCGGCGTACTGCGCGACCAGGCGCAGCGTCTTCCTCTCCCCACCACCGCCGATCAGGATCGGCGGGTGCGGCCTGCGCAGCGGCTGCGGCGTGTTCAGCGTGGCGCCGAGCCGGTAGTGGGTGCCCTCGAAGGGGCCGTCGTCGTCGCTCCACATCTGCCGGGCGATGCGCAGCGTCTCCTCCAGCCGCTCGAACCGCTCCGCCGTCGGCGGGAAGAACAGTCCGAGCCCGGTGGCCTCCTCGTCGTTCCAGGCGGCTCCGATGCCCAGCATCGCGCGGCCCTTCGACAGCACGTCCAGAGTGGTCACGGCCTTCACCAGCAGACCAGGGTCGCGGTAGGTCACCGCGGTCACCCAGGCCAGCAGGTCGACCTTCTCGGTGCGGGCCGCCAGGTAGCCGAGCACGGTGTAGGCCTCGAGCATGTCGGTCTCGACCGGTCCGACCGGCCGGATCTGCCAGAGGTGGTCCATGACGCTCACCCGCGCGAAGCCCTGTTCCTCGGCCGCCGCGGCGATCCGGGACAGGTCGTCGGCCAGCCCGGCCGGGCCGGCCGGGTAGGTGAAGTCCGCGATGTGCAGTCCGATCCTCACAGCTGTCCTCCCATAAACGGAGCAATCTCCGTTTACGAGCGTAGCCCTCTCCCGACGACGGGCGCCACCGCACGCATCGGACCACGGGCGTCGCCGGTTCGGTCGACTCCATCACGTCGCGCACAACCGTTCGGTGCGGTTCACTGGCGTCGTGATCGCGCTCGTGCGGAGGCTGCACATCGACCTCGCCCGGACGGCCGGGGCGCTCTGTCCGTGTCCCTGAACCGCCGCCTCTGATCAGCGGCCCCCGCACACGTATCGCACCCCTGGGAGTTTCACCCATGCCCCTCGTCACCTTCGCCGTCAGCGGTCAGGGCACCGGCGTCGCGCAGACCGTCGCGGTCGACGGCGCCGACTACGTCATCGAGACCGACGCCTACCCCGCCTTCGGCGGCAAGGACGAGCACCCCAGCCCGCTCGCCTACACGCTCGCCTCGCTGTCGTCGTGCAACCAGGTCACCAGCTCGATCGTCGCGAAGGAGCTCGGCATCACGATCGAGCACGTGCGCTTCGACGTCGCCGCCGACTTCAACCCGACGACGATGACCACCGGCACCCACCGCGACGGCGAGACCACCTTCCAGAACCTGCGGATCGACGCCGTCATCACCACCGACGGCACCGACGAGCAGGTCGCGCAGCTCGCCAGCGAGACCGAGCGCCGCTGCCCGGTGTCGCAGCTGTTCGCCCTGGCCGGGGTGTCGATCACCAGCACCTGGACGAAGGCCTGAGGTCCTAGTCTGCGGGGGTGGCAGACACCGTCGACTCCCCCGCACTCGTCCACCTGGCCGTCGAGGCCGGGATCGCGACCATCACCCTGGACTCGCCGCGCAACCGCAACGCGCTCTCGGCGCAGCTGCGCCGGGAGCTGATCGCGCACCTCGACGCGGCGATCGCCGACGACGCGGTGCGGGTGATCGTGCTGACCCACACCGGCACGGTGTTCTGCGCGGGCATGGACCTGCGGGAGTCGCGGGGCGCGGGCGCCGAGCAGCAGGGTGTCACCGAGGTGCCGCGGATCCTGACCACGCTGTGGGACTCCCCGAAGCCGGTCGTCGCCCGCCTGTCGGGGCCTGCCCGCGCCGGCGGGGTCGGGATCGTGGCGGCGTGCGACATCGCCGTCGCCGCCGAGTCGGTCACCTTCGCCTTCTCCGAGGTCCGGATCGGGGTGGTGCCCGCGGTCATCTCGGTGACCGTCCTGCCCCGGCTGTCCGCCCGCGCCGCGCACGAGCTCTTCCTCACCGGCGAGACCTTCGACGCGCGGCGCGCGGTGGCCGTCGGGCTGATCAACAGCGCCGTCCCGGCCGAGGCCCTCGACGACGAGGTGGCCCGCTACACCGGGATGCTGCGCCTCGGTGCGCCCGGCGCTCTGGCCGGGACGAAGGCGATGCTGCGGCGCGAGCGCCCGGCGGCGATGAGCGACGACTTCGCCGCGATGAACACGCTGTCCGCGTCCTACTTCGCCTCCGAGGAGGGGCAGGAGGGCATCCGGGCCTTCGGGGAGAAGCGGACGCCGTCCTGGGTGCCGCAGGGCTGAGCCCGTTGCCCCCGGCCCTGGCCCGGCCTGCCTGGCCCGGCCTCGCCTCGCCCCGCCCTGGCCCGGCGCGCCTGGCCCCGCCTCGCCCTGACCCGGCCCGGCCCGCCCACGCCCTGGCCTGAGCCGGCCCGGCCCGGCCCGGCGAGTGGCACGTCAGGCACCTCGGACCCCCTCGGACGGGTTCACGACGTACCACTCGGCGCGTGGTCCAGGGCCCGGCCGATCTCCGCGACGATGCGCCCGGGCTCGTCGCGCAGGTCGAACCGGGTGTAGCGGTAGATCCGCCACCCGGCGTCGACGAGGCGGGTCACCCGGGCGGCGTCGCGCAGGACCCGGTCGGGGCCGGTGTGGTCGGCACCCTCGTACTCGATGCCGACGCGGGCCGCGGGGTAGGCGAGGTCGAGCCACACCGCGCGGCGCCGGACGTCGTCGCGCACCGGGTGCTGGGCCTGCGGTCTCGGCAGCCCGGCCCGGACCAGGAGCAACCGCAGCCGGGTCTCGGGTGGCGACGCGGCGCGCCGGTCGGCGAGCCCCAGCACGCCGGGGACCCTGGACACCCCGCGCAGCCCCCGGTAGCGGACCGCGAAGTGCAGCAGCAGGTCCGGGGAGAACCCGTGCCGGAACGCCAGCGCGTCCACCGCGACGACGGCGTCGGTCTCGTCCTCACCACGGGCGAGGTCGAACGCGGTGCGCAAGGGCGTGGTGACCCGGATCCCGTCGCGCCACTCGATCTCACCGGGGTGCAGCCGGTCGCGGCGCACGCGCACCCCGGCCGGGGCCCGGGCCCGGACCGGGAGCAGCACCTCGACCGGCGCCCCGGCCGGCGCGCACGGAGCACCGGACAGCTCCGCCGCGGCCCATCCCGCGATCACCCCGCGACCGCCGGACCAGCGGGACACCGCCCGGCACCGGTCGGCGTGCCCGAGCGGGACGAGGTGTCGGGCGGCCCAGGTGTCGGGCAGCACCCGGACGAACGCCGGCCCCTGCAGCCGTCGCGCCGTCACGAGACCGGCTCGGACAGCGGCCGAGCCGCGGAAGATCAGGGGCCACCCCGGTACGTCCACCGGCGCAGGATCGCCGGGACACCGCGCCGGCGGGGCCGTTCGGCGTCCCTGGTGTGCGATCGCGAACCAGTTCGGTCGCCGGGGTGCGCCGAGTGGCACACCACGGACCCGGGACCGGCCCCGACGGGTTCACCGCGTACCACTCGGCGGGCCCGTTCGGCGCCCCGGCGGGGCCGAGCGCGTGCGGCGGGGCGAGAGGCGCGCGGCAGGCAGGGGTGCTCGGCGGAGCGGGAGGTGGAGCGAAGGGGCGGCAGGGCGGAGCGGTGACGCCGGCCGTCGGAGCGCGGGGTGCCGCCGGGCGCGCCTACTCTGGAAGGCATGCCCTCCCCCGCCGTCACCACCGACCCGGGTGCGGCGCTGGATCTGCTCGCCGGGCGACGCCTGGTCGTCCTCACCGGGGCCGGGCTGTCCACCGACTCCGGCATCCCGGACTACCGCGGCCCGGGCTCGCGCCCGCGCAACCCGATGACCTACTCCGAGTTCGTCTCCGGGAAGCCCGCGCAGCAGCGGTACTGGGCGCGCAGCCACGTCGGCTGGGCCCGAATGCGCCGCGCCGACCCCAACCCGGGTCACCGCGCGCTGGCCGCGCTGGGGGCCGCGGGCGTCGTCGACGGGCTGGTCACGCAGAACGTCGACGGCCTGCACACGGTGGCCGGCAGCCGCGGCGTCGTCGACCTGCACGGGCGCATCGACGAGGTCGTCTGCCTGGACTGCCGGCGGATCACCGCCCGCGACGCGCTGGCGGCCCGGCTCACCGCGCTGAACCCCGGCTTCACCGAGGCGCACAGTGCGCAGGTCGAGACCGCCCCGGACGGCGACGCCGCGGTGGAGATCACCGACGGGTTCCGGATCGCGCCGTGCGCGTCCTGCGGCGGGGTCCTCAAGCCGCATGTCGTGTTCTTCGGGGAGAACGTGCCGAAGGACCGGGTGGCGCGGTGCTACGCGATGGTGGCCACGCTGACCCCCGAGGACGGTGCGCTGCTCGTCGCCGGGTCCTCGCTGACCGTCATGTCGGGGCTGCGGTTCGTCCGGGCCGCCCACCGGGCGGAGGTGCCGGTCGTGATCGTCAACCGCGGGGCGACCCGGGGCGACGAGCTCGCCGACCTGCGCGTCGACGCGGGCTGCTCGGAGGCCCTGACCGCGCTGGCGGCCCAGCCGGTCTGAGTGCTCAGGCCCCGCCGTCGCGGCGCCCGCGGGGCGTGTCGAAGCGCCGGGTGGCGCGGTCGGCCCCGATCGCGACCAGCGCGCACGCGGGCAGGACCACCACCGTCACGAACACGACCTGCACCACGAACGGCAGGCCGGTGAGCCACAGCTCGAACGCGTCCCAGCCGTCGATGATCGTGCGCACACTCCACACGGTAGTCCCCGCGCCCAGGCATTAGGTTCGGGGCCATGTTCGCTGTCTACGCGCAGGAGCCCAACGCCGACGCTCCCCTCGACTCCCTCGTCGTGGGCGAGCGGCCCGACCCCGAGGTCCCCGACGGCTGGGTCTCCGTCACCGTCTCCGCCGCCAGCCTCAACATGCACGACCTGTGGACGCTGCGCGGGGTCGGCATCAAGCCCGACCAGTTCCCGATGATCCTCGGCTGCGACGGCGCCGGGACCCTCGACGACGGCACCGAGGTCGTCCTCTACCCGATCATCGGCGACCCGGACTGGCGCGGCGACGAGACCCTCGACCCGAAGCGCACCCTGCTCACCGAGCGCCACCAGGGCACGATGGCCGAGAAGGTGATCGTCCCGGCGCGCAACGCGGTCCCCGCCCCGACGGGCCTCACCCCCGGCCAGGGCGCCGTGCTCGGCACCGCCTGGCTGACCGCGTACCGGATGCTGTTCACCAAGTCGGGCCTGCAGCCGGGCCAGACCGTGCTCGTCCAGGGTGCCTCCGGCGGCGTCTCGACGGCGCTGATCCAGCTGGGCCGCGCCGCGGGCCTCCAGGTGTGGGTCACCGGCCGCGACGAGGAGAAGCGCGCGCTGGCCGAGCGGCTCGGCGCGCACGCCACCTTCGAGTCCGGCGCGAAGCTGCCGGGCAAGGTCGACGCCGTCATGGAGTCGGTCGGCGAGGCCACCTGGAAGCACTCCATGCGGGCGCTGCGCCCCGGTGGCCGCATCGTCATCTGCGGCTCCACCTCGGGCCCGAACCCGCCCGCGGACCTCCAGCGGCTGTTCTTCCTCCAGCTCGAGGTGGTCGGGTCGACCATGGGGACGCGGCAGGAGCTCGTGGATCTCATGAACTTCGTCGCGACGGCCGGGATCGCGCCGGAGATCGGGACCGAACTGCCGATGGACTCCGCGAAGGAGGCGTTCGAGGCGATGTCCGCGGGGCGGACGGCGGGGAAGATCGTCCTGACCCGCTGATTCGTTACGAGATCCGGGTGTGATGCATTCGTGATGTCGTTGGGTCACGTCAAGCGGTCTACGAAATGCCTGGTCGTCGCCCTGTCGGTCATCGCTGCGTGACGACCGCCCGGCGCTCGGGGGACGTTTGCCCAGGACAGGGTCGGATTTCGCCCGCTCGGCAAGTACAGTGCGTCATCGTGACCGAGCCTTTCAGTCGACGGGCGTCGGGGACTGCCACCATGGCTGCCCCGACGCCTGGAGCCGCGGGTGTCGTCGAGTTCCTGGACCGGGTCGACCACGCCGTGGCCACAGCCCTGTCCACCAACCCGTCCTCGACGGACGTCAGCCGTGACGGCTGGCGCGTCCTGTTGATGCTCGCCCGCGGCACCGGCCGCAGCATGGGCGAGGTCGCGGGACACACGTCGCTGCCCGCCCCCACGGCCACCCGGATCGTGGACCGCCTCGTCGAGAAGAAGCTGGCCTACCGGTCGGCCGACCCGCTCGACCGGCGCCGTGTGCTGGTGCACCTGTCTGCCGAGGGACGGACGGTCGTCGAGTCCGTCTGCCAGCGGGTGCAGCGCATCCTGTCGCCGCGCCGTGCCCCCGCCGCCCGGCCCGCGCCGTGCGACGGGCCGATCCCCGGCCCCCGGGCAGGCCTGGCCATGTAAGCGGCCCCCGCGCTCCCCGCCCCCCACCACGTACACGTCGGGCCCGACTCCCCCGCTGGGAGTCGGGCCCGCTTCGCGGGCGGGGCTACTTCTTGGGCTTCTCGGTGGCCGTACCGCCCCCGGTGGACAGCGCGGCGACGAAGGCCTCCTGCGGGACGTCGACGCGGCCGATCGTCTTCATCCGCTTCTTGCCCTCCTTCTGCTTCTCCAGCAGCTTGCGCTTGCGGGAGATGTCGCCGCCGTAGCACTTGGCGAGGACGTCCTTGCGGATCGCGCGGATCGTCTCGCGGGCGATGATCCGGGCGCCGACGGCGGCCTGGATCGGCACCTCGAACTGCTGGCGCGGGATGAGCTCGCGGAGCTTGGTCGCCATCGAGGTGCCGTAGGAGTACGCCGACTCCTTGTGCACGATCGCGGAGAACGCGTCGACGGCCTCGCCCTGCAGCAGGATGTCGACCTTGACCAGGTCGGCGACCTGCTCGCCGGCCTCCTCGTAGTCGAGGCTGGCGTAGCCGCGGGTGCGCGACTTCAGGTTGTCGAAGAAGTCGAAGATGATCTCACCGAGCGGCATCGTGTAGCGCAGCTCGACGCGGGTCTCGGACAGGTAGTCCATCCCGCCGAGCTGGCCGCGCCGGCTCTGGCACAGCTCCATGATGGTGCCGACGAACTCCGACGGCGCCAGGATGGTGATCTTGGTGATCGGCTCGCGGACCTCGGCGACCTTGCCCACCGGCCAGTCGCTGGGGTTGGTCACCTCGATCTCCTCGCCGTCGTCGGTGGTGACCTGGTAGACGACGTTGGGCGCGGTGGAGATCAGGTCGAGGTCGAACTCGCGCTCGAGGCGCTCGCGGGTGATCTCCAGGTGCAGCAGGCCGAGGAAGCCGCAGCGGAAGCCGAAGCCGAGCGCGGCCGAGGTCTCCGGCTCGTAGGTGAGGGCGGCGTCGTTGAGCTGCAGCTTGTCCAGCGCCTCGCGCAGGTCGGGGTACTGCGACCCGTCGATCGGGTAGAGCCCGGAGTAGACCATCGGCTGCGGCTCGCGGTAGCCGGTCAGCGGGTCGGTGGCCCCGTTGCGCTTGGAGGTGACGGTGTCGCCGACCTTGGACTGGCGGACGTCCTTCACCCCGGTGATGAGGTAGCCGACCTCGCCGACGCCGAGGCCGTCGGACGGTTTGGGCTCCGGGGAGACGATGCCGATCTCGAGCAGCTCGTGCTCGGCGCCGGTGGACATCATCTTGATCTTCTCGCGCGGCGAGAGCTTCCCGTCGACGACGCGGATGTAGGTGATGACGCCGCGGTAGGTGTCGTAGACCGAGTCGAAGATCATCGCCCGGGCGGGCGCGTCGGCGTCGCCGACCGGGGCGGGGACCTGGGCGATGACGGCGTCGAGCACCGCCTCCACACCCTCACCGGTCTTCGCGCTGCACCGCAGCACGTCCTCCGGCTCGCAGCCGGTGATGTGCGCGATCTCCGCGGCGTAGCGCTCCGGGTCCGCGGCAGGCAGGTCGATCTTGTTGAGGACCGGGATGATGTGCAGGTCCTTCTCCATGGCCAGGTACAGGTTGGCCAGGGTCTGCGCCTCGATCCCCTGCGCGGCGTCGACCAGCAGGATCGCGCCCTCGCACGCCTCGAGCGCCCGGGACACCTCGTAGGTGAAGTCGACGTGGCCCGGGGTGTCGATCAGATGCAGCACGTGCTCGGTCTCGACGCCGTCGGCGTTCTTCGCGGTCCACGGCAGCCGGACGTTCTGCGCCTTGATCGTGATGCCGCGCTCGCGCTCGATGTCCATCCGGTCCAGGTACTGGGCCCGGGCGTCACGATCGCTCAGTACCCCCGTGACCTGCAGCATCCGGTCGGCCAGGGTCGACTTCCCGTGGTCGATGTGGGCGATGATGCAGAAGTTCCGGATGCGCTCCGGCGGGGTGAACGTGCGGTCGGCGTACGTCGTCACTCGGCTGTACTCGGCTTTCGCTCATGCGTGGGGCTTCGGGCACTTCGGGTGCTCAGGGCACTCGGGGCTCGGGGCACTGGGACCCATCGTCCCATGTCGGGCCGGGCGGCCGCCGTGGTGGCACCGCAGGTCGTCACACGCTGTTCACGCCGGGCGTCCCCGCGTTGCCCCGACGCGGCCGATCGCGCACGATCGAACGGCCAGGAGCCCAGTCCCCAACCCGGAGGAGTCACCGTGTCGGTCACCCCCGTCCCCCCGCTCGACCGGCTGAGCGCGGCGCGTGTCGTGCTCGCCCGGAAGAAGAAGCTGGGCCTGACCTGGGACAAGATCGCCGAGGCACTGGGCCGCTCGCTGGAGTGGTCCACCTCGGCCCTGCTCGGGCAGCAGACGCTGACCCGCGAGCAGGCCGAGGCCGCAGGCTCCCTGCTGGACCTGGACGACGACGTCGTCGACGCCCTCACCCTCCCGCCGGAGCGCGGCGCGGCCGCGGTGGACCTCACCGACCCGCTGGTCTACCGCCTCTCGGAGATGGTGCAGGTGTACGGCACGACGATCTCCGAGCTGGTCCGCGAGGAGTTCGGCGACGGCATCGTGTCCGCGATCGACTTCGAGCTGGACCTGCAGCGCGTCGCCGACCCGAAGGGCGACCGGGCCGTGATCACGCTGAACGGGAAGTTCCTGCCCTACCGCGTCTGGTGACCCGGAACAGGGGGCGAGGACGCCGCTGGTAACCTTGTGCGTCGAGCGCTCGGCGTGCTCGCCCGAAACGGCCTGGACCCTCTCTCCAGTGATGCTGTTCGGTGCCGCCGGAGCGGACCCGGACGTACACAAGACCAGCCGACCAGCAGGCAGGAAGACCAGAGGCAGACGTGGCCAACATCAAGTCGCAGATCAAGCGTGTCAAGACCAACGAGAAGCGCCGGCAGCGCAACAAGTCGGTGAAGTCGTCGGTCAAGACCGCGATCCGCCACTTCCGCGAGGCCGCCGACTCCGGCGCCGACAACGTCGTGGAGCTGCAGCGCAAGGCGGCCAAGGCCCTCGACAAGGCGGCCGGCAAGGGCGTCATCCACAAGAACCAGGCAGCGAACCGCAAGTCGGCCCTGGCCAAGCGTCTCAACGACGTCCAGGCCTGAGCCACCCCGGTTCCCCACGACGGCGCCGCCCCATCGGGGTGGCGCCGTCGTCGTGTTTCCGGACCTGTCGTGCCCCCGGGCCGGAGCCCGTGCGCGTGCTGCGGGCGCGGGGCTCAGCGCGGGGTGCGGGCGGACACGACCGCCAGCACGGCCCGCTCCAACGCGTACCCCGCGTCCGCGGCGACGCCCTTGACGTCGGCGTTCACCCGGGCGGTCGCCGCGATGGCGACGGCGAGCTGCTCCGGACGCCACTGCCGGACCGTCTGTTGGGCCTTACGGATCTTCCACGGAGGCATGCCCAGCTCACCGGCCAGCCGGTTCGGGTCGCCCCGCCCGGCCGAGCCGACCTTGGCCAGGGTGCGCACCGAGTCCGCGAGCGCGTCGGCGATCAGGACGTGCGGGACACCGAGCACCAGCGCCCACCGCAGCGCCTCCATCGCCGCCCGCCGGTCCCCCGCGACCGCCGCGTCGGCCACCGCGAAGCCGGAGGACTCGGCCCGGCCGCGGTGGTAGCGCCGCACCCCGGCCTCGTCCACGGCGCCGCCGGTGTCCGCGACGAGCTGCCCGGCCGCAGCCGCCAGCTCCCGCAGGTCCGACCCGACCGCCTCGACCAGTACCGCGAGCGCACCGGGAGTGATGGTGCCGCCGTGGCGACGCACCTCGTCGCGCACGAAGTCCGACCGCTCGTCGGCGCGGGTGATGCGGTTGCAGGTGACGGTGTGCGCCCCGGCCTTGCGCATCAGGTCCAGGACCGCCTTGCCCTTCGCCCCCCCGGCGTGCTGGACCACCAGCACGATCCCGTCGGCCGGGTCCTTCACGTAGTCGGCGAGGGCGGCGGTCATGTCCTTGTTCGCATCCTGGCCATGAGTGAGCACGATCACCCTGCCCTCCGCGAAGAGCGAGGGGCTGAGGTGCCCGGCGAGCTCGCCGGGTGCCACCTCGGAGGTGCGGAAGCGGCGCAGCTCGGTCTCCGGATCGCGCTGCCGGGCGCGCCGGACCAGGTCGGACACCGCCCGCTCGGCCAGGAACTCCTCGTCCCCGACGACCAGCTGCAGCGGGCCCGGTTCGCTCGTGCTGCTCACACCCCCATGGTGGCCCACACCCCCGACAACGGGTGAGCCGCGTCCCGGCACGACGACCTCGTCTGGCGGTGCGGTGCCCCGTTCGCGTACCGTCGTCGTCGATTCCGGCGCTCGGCGTCCGGAGCACCACAACCGCATATGGCTCATCCAGAGGGGCAGAGGGAACGGCCCGTTGAAGCCCCGGCAACCGGCGTCGCACGACGATCCGCCCAGACCTGCGCCTTCCGCGCGGCGAGGACGTCGACGAACACGGTGCCAATTCCGGCCCGCCACCTCCGGCGGGACAGATGAGGAGATCTCGTGACTCTCACTGCTGCGCCCGAAACCACCTCTGCCTACGACCTGGGCTCCGCGCGCGCTCTCGCGTGCCGCGAGTGCCGCCACGAGACCCCGCTCGCCGCGGAGTTCGCGTGTCCGCGCTGTTTCGGCCCCCTCGAGGTGGCCTACGACTTCCCGACGGTCACCCGCGCCTCCATCGAGGCCGGCCCGAAGTCGATCTGGCGCTACAAGGACCTGCTGCCGGTCCCCTCGACCGTCGAGCAGCACGCGAACACCGAGCCCGGCCTGACCCGGCTGATCGAGGCCGACAACCTGGCCCGCGCGCTTGGCGTCCGCAAGATCTGGATCAAGGACGACACGGGCAACCCGACGCACTCGTTCAAGGACCGCGTCGTCGCCGTCGCGCTCGCCGCCGCCCGTGAGCTCGGCTTCTCGGTGCTGTGCTGCCCCTCCACGGGCAACCTCGCCAACGCCGTGGCCGCCGCGGCCGCCCGCGCCGGCTGGGACTCGGTCGTGCTGGTCCCGTCCTCCCTGGAGCAGGCGAAGATCGTCACCACCGCGGTCTACGGCGGCACCCTGCTCGCCGTCGACGGCAACTACGACGACGTCAACCGGCTCGCCACCGAGCTGGCCGCCGAGCACGAGGACTGGGCGTTCGTGAACGTCAACGTCCGCCCGTACTACGCCGAGGGCTCGAAGACCCTGGGCTACGAGGTCGCCGAGCAGCTCGGCTGGCGGCTCCCGCAGCAGGTGGTCGTCCCGGTCGCATCCGGCTCCCAGCTCACCAAGATCGACAAGGGGTTCACCGAGCTCGGCACCCTGGGTCTGGTCGAGCCCACCCCGTACACCGTGTTCGGTGCCCAGGCCACCGGCTGCTCGCCGGTCGCGCGGGCCTTCGAGGCCGGTCACGACGTGATCCAGCCGCAGAAGCCGGACACCATCGCGCGCTCGCTGGCGATCGGCAACCCGGCCGACGGTCCGTACGTCCTCGACTCGGTGCGCCGCACCGGCGGCTCGGTCGGGCACGTGTCCGACGAGGAGGTCGTCGCCGGCATCCGGCTCCTGGCCCGCACCGAGGGCGTGTTCGCCGAGACCGCGGGCGGGGTCACCATCGCGACCACCAAGAAGCTGCTCGAGGCCGGGGCGCTCGACCCCGACGCCGGGACCGTCCTGATGATCACCGGTGACGGGCTCAAGACCCTCGACGCCGTCTCCGGCGAGGTCGGCCCGACGGCGACCGTGCCGTCGACGTCCTCCGCGGTCCGCGAGGCGCTGGCGAACCGGGGCTGACCGGCCCCGCCGGCCGGGAGCCGGACGGGGGTCGCCACGCGCGACCACCGTCAGCCCGGCCGGGTCGTCGCCGGTCAGGGCCAGGTCACCGGACCGGTCGGTGCGTGCGACGACGACGCCCGCCCCGGCCAGCCGGTCCACCAGCTCCGGGTTGGGGTGCCGGTAGCTGTTGCCGTTGCCGACGCTGATCACCGCCGCACGCGGCGCGACGGCGGTGATCAGGTCCGGGACCACCTTGCGGGACCCGTGGTGGGGCATCTTCAGGACCTCGGCCCGCAGGTCGACCCCGGAGTGGAGCAGGTCGTCCTGGGCCGCCAGTTCGGCGTCGCCGGTCAGCAGGATCGTCGCGGCCGGGGTGGTGGCGCGCAGCAGCAGCGAGATGTCGTTCACCGCCGTCCCGTCGCCGCCGTCGACCGTCAGGGGCGGGTGGACCGGGCCGAGGACCTGCAGGCGCAGCTCCGGCCACCCCAGCTCCATCCCGCGAACGAGCCCCACCACCGGAGCCCCGGCCCGCTCGGCGTGCCGGGTGATCTCGCGCAGCCCCGACGCCGGTTCCCGCACCGGCCCGACGGCGATCCCGCCCGCGGCCCGACCGCGCAGCGCGCCGGCGAGGCCGCCGTCGTGGTCGGCGTGGAAGTGGGTGATCACCACGAGCTCCAGGACCCGGACCCCGAGCCGGTCCAGGCAGGTGTCGACGGCGTCGTCCGTCGGCCCGGTGTCGACCAGGACGGCGTGCCCCGGGGTGCCGGTGGCGAGGACGAGCGCGTCGCCCTGACCCACGTCGCAGGCCACCATCCGCCACCCGGTGGGCGGCCAGCCGGGCGGGGCGAACCGGGTCGGGACGAGGACGACGAGGAGCCCGACCAGCAGCGCCAGCAACAGCGCCCGCAGGCGCGGCACCCGGCCCATCGCCAGCAGCACGACGAGCACCCCGGTGAGCAGCAGCGCGCCGCCCGCGCCCGCGGGCCACGGCACCGTGGCACCGGGCACCGCGGCGGCCCGGTCCCCGACCACGACCAGCCACCACACGAACGGCCCCGCCAGCCAGGCGCAGCACCACGCTGCGGCCGGGCTCACCGCGGACAGCACCGCACCGAGCACGCCCAGCACCGTCGCGGGGGCGACCGCGGGCGCCGCGAGCAGGTTCGCCACCACGGTGACCAGCCCGACTCCCCCGTTGAGCCCGGCGATCACCGGCGCGGTGGCCAGCGCCGCGGCGACCGGGACGACCAGCGCCTCGGCCGGCCCGGACGGCAGCCCGCGCCGTCGCAGCGCCGCCGTCCACCCCGGCCCGAGCAGCACCAGCGCACCGGTGGCGACGACGGACAGCACGAAACCCGCGTCGACGGCCAGGGCGGGGACGGCCAGCAGCAGGCCGAGCACGGCCACTGCCAGCGCGGGCACCGCGGACCGCGCCCGGCCGGCGGCGAACGCGATGAGCACGACCCCGCCCATCACCGCCGCACGCAGCACCGACGGCGACGGCCGGGCCAGCACGACGAACCCGACCAGGGCGACCATCGCCACCGCGGCCGCGATCCGCGGGTCGGTCCGGAACAGGCGCAGCAGGAGCAGCACCGCCCCGGTCACGATCGCGACGTTGGCGCCGGAGACGGCCGTGAGGTGCGCGAGCCCCGCGGTCCGGAAGTCCTGCTCGGTCTCGGCGAGCTGGGCGCGGGTGTCCCCGATCGCGAGCCCGGGCAGCAGCCCCGCCGGTGCCTCGGGCAGTGCGGCGACCGCCGCGTCGCGCAGGCCGTCGCGCAGGGCCCCGGCCCCGGTCTGCCACCACGGCGGCGCGGTCACGTCCTGCGGTGCGCCGCGGACCTTCAGCACGGCGACCGTGAGGTCGGGACGCTGTGCGGGCATGAGCAGCCCGGCGGCGGAGACCTCCTGACCGGGGAGCAGCCCGGTCCACTCCGCTGCCGGGGCCAGGAGCAGGAGCTTCCCGCCGGTGGTCGCCCGACCGCCACCGACGGTGGCCGTGACGAGCTCGGTGGGGACCAGCGCCATCGCCCGGGCGGCGCCGGACTCGTCGCCACCACCGGTGGTGCTGCGCAGGATCCGGGGGTCGTCAGTGAGCCGGACGCGGACCTCGGCGGCGGCGCCGCGGTCGGCGGGCCCGCGCAGCGGGTGCGACGCCAGCGCGGCCGCGTGGACGGTGCCCAGGACGGCCGCGACGAGCGCGCACCCGGCCGCGGCGAGCACGATCGAGGACGGCGCCGCGGCGCGGGCGCTGGTCCGGGCACGGAGCAGCGTGACCGTCAGGGCGAGCGCCGCGAGGACGGCGGCGGTGATCCCGCCCGCGGTGCCGCCGAGCAGCCCGGCGAGGACGGCGGCCCAGGTGGCGAGCGCGGCCGGGACGAGGCGCAGGTCGGGTGGGGCGGGACGTTCCTGCTGCTCCGCACGCTCGTCGTCGCGCTCCCCGGGCACCGGTTCGGGCCGGCGGGCTCCGGCGCGGGTCACACCCGCACCAGTTCCTGGAGCTGGGCGAAACGGCGCTCGCCGATGCCGTCGATCTCGCGCAGCTGCTCGACCCGGCTGAAGCGCCCGTTGGCGCTGCGCCAGTCGATGATCTTCTTCGCGGTGACCGGGCCGACGCCGGGCAGGGCGTCGAGGTCCGAGAGGGTGGCGGTGTTCAGGTCGATCTTCCCGCCGGGTGCGGCGGGTGCGGCGGCCGCGCCCGGTTCGGCGCCCGACGCCGGCTCGGAGCCCGGGGCGGGCAGGACCGGGGCGGCGTCGGGCGCCGGTGGGACGCCGACCGCGATCTGCTCCCCGTCGCCGAGGCGGCGGGCCAGGTTCAGCGCGCCGAGGTCGACCTCGGGCAGCGCGCCGCCCGCGGCGTCGAGGGCGTCGGCGACGCGTGCGCCGTCGGGGACCCGGACGAGACCGGGCCGGGCGACCCGCCCGACGACGCTCACGACGAGCGGCCCCGCGGTGACCGGTGCCGCCGCGACGGGCGCCGGCCCACCAGGACCCGCGGACCGGTCCGTCTCCCCCGTCGCCGCCCCACCGGGCACCGCCGTCACCTCGGGCAGGCCGCCGACGGGCTGCACGGTGGGACGGTCGAGCCACACCCCCACCCCGGCGACCAGCGCCCCGGCGAGCACCACCGCCACCAGCGCGAGCGCACCGGGGCGGCCCGGGTCCACCCGCGCCCCGGCCAGCGACGGCGGCAGCCACCGCTGGGCTCGGCGGCGCAGCCACGACGGCCGCCCGCCGTGCGGGACGTCGTCGCCGAGCTCCTCGGACGGTGCGGGGTCGTCCCGGGCCAGCAGGGCCAGGGGGTGGCCGGCATCGGGGTCGGCGGTCCACACCGGTGCCGGCTCCTCCGGCGCGACGGGGCCGGTCGCTCCGCGGTGCGTGGCGGAGGGATCGGCGGTCCACACCGGTTCCGGCCCGTGCGGGGCGGCGGAATCGGGCCGGCCCGGTGTCGCGCCGTGCAGGGTGGCGGGGTCGTGCCGGAGGGGCGTCGCACCGGGCCAGGTGCCGGGCCGGGACGCGGACGGCGCCGCCACGGGCGGCCCGGCAGCGCGGTGGGCGCGCGGCGGGGGCGGCCCGACGGCGCCCGGTCCGTGGGCGGGCGGTGATCCGGGACGTGGTCCGGACGCGCCGGGAGCCACCGGCAGCGCGGGCAACGGGACGGTCGGGGGATCGAGCCGGTCCGCGACCGCGTCCACCCGCCCGCGCGTCCCGATCCCGGCGAGCCGCCGGGCCGGGTCGAGGGAGGCGTCGGTCCTGGTCACGCACCCGACGCTAGGTGCGCCACCCCCGTTCCGACCGGCCGATGCCGGGCCTGTGGACGGATCGATCGATTGGGGACCGATGCGCTGCCGTGGGCCACGGCGCGGCCGGATCGTCGGCGGTCCGTGCTACACACCGGCGGGGCCTGTCGGCCCGGGGCGAGAGCCGGGCATGTCGGCGTCACCCGGAGCATCCGACGGCCTCGCGCGACGACCCGAGAGATCATCGCCCGGCGGTCAGACGGCGGGCACCACCACGATCCCCACCAGACCGGCTCCCACGTGCGCCCCAATCACCGCGCCGACCTCGGAGACGTGCACCTCGGCGGCGTCGGGCAGCTGTTCGCGCAGCCGGTCGGCGATGTCCTCGGCCCGGTCCTCGGCGCCGAGGTGGTGCACGGCGAGGTGTGCGCCCGGACCCGCCTCGGCGACGGCGAGCGCGACGAGCCGTTCGGTCGCGCGCGAGGTCGTCCGCACCTTCTCCAGCGGCGCGATCCGGCCGTCGCGCAGGTGCAGGATCGGCTTGACCGACAGGGCCGTGCCCATCAGCGCGGACGCGGCGCCGATCCGGCCGCCGCGGCGCAGCCGCTCCAGGTCCTGCACCGCGAACAAGACCCGTGCCCGTGCGGCGACGGCGCCGGCCACGGCCTCGACGTCGTCGGCGGTGGCGCCGGCTCCGGCGGCGTCGGCGGCGGCGAGCACGGCGAAGCCGAGGCCCATCGCGATGGCACCGGAGTCGACGACCCGGATCCGGTCCGGGGCGACCTCCTGCGCGGCGAGCCGGGCCGCGTCCCAGGTGCCGGACAGCGCGCGCGACAGGTGCACGGCCACGACGGCGGGGACGCCGTCGTCGAGCAGGGCGGTGAAGCGCTCGGCGAACGCGGCCGGGGTCGGGCGCGAGGTCTGCACGAGCAGGGTGCGGTCGGCGAGCGCGACGATCAGCTCGGCGGCGGAGACGTCGACACCGTCGCGGGCGGTGCGCTCGCCGAGCCGGACCTCCAGCGGGACGACGTGGATGCCGCGCCGTTCCGCGACGCCGGGCGGCAGGTGTGCGGTGGAGTCGGTGACCACGGCGACCGGCGAGGGGGGCACGGCCGGACCCTATCCACCCGGCGGGCGGAACAGCGGTGCCAGTGCCCGCTGCGCGGCGAGGTAGCGGCCGTGCGCGTCGTCCAGGCGGCCGCGGGTGCGCGGGTCGGGGGTGAACTCGCGGTCGACCCGCACCATCCGTCCGGCGAGCTCACCGACCGAGGCGGCCCGGCCGGTCGCGAGCGCGGCGAGCATCGCCGCGCCGAGCACCCCGGCGTCGCGTTCGGCGGTGCGGCGCAGCGGCCGGTCCAGCACGTCGGCCTTGATCTGGCACCAGAGGTCGCTCGCCGCGCCACCGCCACAGGCGGCGATGGTCTCGGGGCGGCGGCCGGCGGCCGACTCCAGCGGGCCCAGGACGTGCCGGGCGGCGTGCGCGACCCCCTCCAGCACGGCGCGGCCCAGCTCGGCGGACCCGGTGGCGAAGCTCGCGCCGAGCCAGTGCCCGCGCAGGTCGGGGTCCCACAGCGGGGCCCGTTCCCCGGCGAGCTGGGGCAGGAACAGCACCCGCCCCGGTTCGGCATCGGCGGCCCGGGCCAGCAGCTCGGCCGGTGCGACGCCCAGCACCGCGGACGCCCAGGTCAGCGCGTCGCCGCCGGCCTGGGTGGGTCCTGCGTGCACGTGCAGCCCGCGCCACGGCGGGAACGTGACGATCCCCGGGGCGCCGCCGCCGGGCGCCGCGGCGAGGGCCAGGACCTCCGAGGTGCCCGCGATGTCGATCGCGTCGCCGGGGGCGGCGATCCCGCCGCCGAGCAGCGCCGCCCAGGCGTCCATCGTCCCGACGGCGACGGGCAGCCCGGCCGGGAGCCCGCCCGCGCCGGTGGTCTCCCCCGCGACCGACGCCGGGTCGGCCAGGGGCGCCGGCATCGAGCGCAACCCGGGGACGAGCAGGTCGAGCCACTCCGGGTACCGGCCGTCGGGGTCGAGGAGTCCGGTCGAGGAGAGCGGATCGGCCACTGCGGTGCCGGTGAGGCGTTCGAGCAGCCAGTCCTTGGGCGCGAGCACCCTGCGCGCGCGGGCCCACGCGTCGGGCCGGTGTTCGGCGAGCCAGGCGGCGCGGGCGGCCGCGTGCGAGGCGTCGACGGAGCCGGTCCCACCGCGGCGCCGGGCCCGGTCCGCGGACGACAGCCGGTCGGTGAGCGTCGCCGCGACCGCGCCGCACCGACCGTCCTGCCAGGTGATCGCCGGGTGCACCGGCGCGCCGGCCCCGTCGACGAACAGGTGGGTGTCGACCTGGGCGCACAGCCCGACGGCGGTCACCCCGGCCAGTGCCGGGCCGAGCGCGCCGACCACCTCCGTCAGCCCGGACCACCAGTCGTCCGGGTGCTGCTCGGCGTGGCCGGGCGCGGGACGCGCGGTCGGGTGCGTGGCGCGGGCCGCGGCGACGCGGACGCCGTCGTCGTCGAAGACCGCCGCCTTGACCGAGGTGGTGCCCAGGTCGATGCCGAGCAGGGTCACGGCCGGGCCACCGTGGGCTCCAGGAGCCCGGCCAGCGCCTCCCCGACGGCGGAGTGTCCCGCCCAGCCCCAGTGCAGGCCGTCCGGGTTGCCGTGTCCGCCGAGGACGTGCTCGCCGACCAGCGCGGGCACGTCGAGCACGGTCACGGCCGGGGTGCCGGCCGCCCAGCGGCGGACCGCGGCGTCGGTGGCGGCGCGGTGCGGGTGGGCCAGGCCGTAGTCGGCGGCGCGGTGCACCGACGGGGCCAGCGCCACCACCGGCAGCCCGGGCCGCAGCGCGTGCACCCCGGCCCGGCAGCGTTCCAGGTAGGCGGCCGTGAGACGAGGCGGCAGCGTCGCCGGTCCCCCGCCGGGCAGCCGCGCCAGCACCGGGGCGATCCGCGGCTGGGCACGCCGGTAGGCGGTGCGGACGGTGTGCCGCAGCGGGGCGGGGCGCAGCACCGGGATCAGCTCGCGCAGCGCCGTCGGCAGCAGGGACGGCAGGGAGTCCATCCCGGACACCCCGAGCACGACCGCGCCGACCCGCGGCAGCGCCGCCCACACCCGTGGGTCCCCGCTGATCGCCGACCAGGCGTGCCGGGCGGTCCACCCGGCCCGGGCGACGATCTCGGCACGACCCCCGAGCCGGGCGGCGGCGACGTTGGGCCACAGCCGCGGCTCGTCGGCCGGGCAGGGTCGCTCGGGTCCGTGGAAGGCCAGCGAGTCGCCGACGACCAGCAGGTCAGGCACCGATGTTGTACCCCGCCAGGCGCCAGCGGGGGTGGTCGTCACGACGGGCGACGACGGCCCAGCGCGTGTTGCCCAGCCCGCCGATCACCGGCCAGGACGACTGCGGGAGGTCGAGCAGCCCGCACACCATCCCGGCGATCATGCCGCCGTGCGCGACGAGCAGCACCGAGCGGTCCTCCGGGTCGGCGGCGTACTCCAGGTCCAGCTCCTCGACGACCGGCAGCGACCGGACGACGACGTCGACCCGGGACTCGCCGCCGGGCGGGGTGAACCGCGGGTCGGACCGCCACTCGGCGATCGCGCCCGGGTCGTCGACGCCGATCTCGTCGATCGTGCGCCCCTGCCAGTCCCCGAGGTGGGTCTCCCGCAGCCGCTTGTCCACCGACAGCGGCAGCCCGACGGCCTCGGCCACCGCGGTCGCGGTGTCGTGGGCGCGGGTCAGGTCCGAGGTGATGATCCGGTCGAACCGCTCCTGCGCGAGCCGCGGCGCGACGGCCGCGGCCTGCGCGCGGCCGACGTCGGTCAGCCGGGTGTCGAGATGTCCCTGCATCCGGCCGACGGAGTTGTACTCGGTCTGCCCGTGCCGCAGCAGGGTGACCCGGCGCAGCGTCATGCAGTGCCGTCCGGGTCGCCCTGGGGGTCGGGCACCTCGATCGCCGGGCAGTCCTTCCAGAGCCGGTCCAGGCCGTAGAAGCCGCGCTGCTCGGTGTGCATGACGTGCACGACGATGTCGCTGAAGTCCAGCAGCACCCAGCCGTTGTCGTTGTCGCCCTCGCGCCGGGTCGGCTTGCTGCCGCGCTCGCGCAGCTTCTCCTCGACCTCGTCGACGATGGCCTGGACCTGACGCTCGTTGGCCGCCGACGCCAGCACGAAGCAGTCGGTCAGCGCGAGCTGGTCGGACACGTCGAGCGCGACGATGTCGACGGCCTTCTTGTCGGCCGCGGCGGCCGCGGCCACCTTCGCCAGCTCGACCGCCTCCGGTGATGCCGTCACCACACTGTTCCCTTCACGACCACGATTGACCTCGACAGTGTGTCAGCCGGGCACCGGGGACTTGGGCGGCGGGCACCGGGCGGGATAGGTTTCCGCCTCACGGTGGAACGTCGAAGGAGACTCCCCATGCCCCTGGCGCCCGATCTCGAGGGCACGCAGTGCGAGCCGGTCAGCTTCGCGTGGGCACGGGACGACGTGCTCCTGTACGCGATCGCCGTCGGAGCGGGGGGTGAGGACCCCACCGCCGAGCTGTCGCTGACCACGGAGAACACCGCGGGCGTGCGGACGGCGGTGCTGCCGTCGTTCGCGGAGATCGTCACCGCGGGCGCGAAGGTCGACCTGGGCGAGGTGGACGCCGCCCGTGTCGTGCACGCCGAGCAGGCGTTCCGGGTGGTCGCGCCGCTGCCGGTGGAAGGACGGGTCCGGGTGACCGCGACGGTCACCGAGGTGCTGGACAAGGGGTCCGGGGCGCTGGTGCGCACCGAGGCCGATGCCGTCGACGCGAGCACCGGGGAACTGGTGCTGACCAGCAGGAAGACGTTGTTCCTCGGCGGGGAGGGCGGCTTCGGCGGCACCCGCGGGGACAGCGTGCCGAGCCCGGTTCCCGACCGCGCGCCCGACCACGAGGTGACCTACCGGACCACGCCGGGCCAGGCGCTGCTGTACCGGCTCACCGGGGACCGCAACCCGCTGCACAGCGACCCGGCGTTCGCCGCGAAGGGCGGGTTCGACCAGCCGATCCTGCACGGCATGTGCACCTACGGGTTCACCACCCGCGCGCTGGTCGCGACCGTCTGCGGCGGCGCCCCCCGCCGCCTCCTCGCGATGGACGCCCGGTTCACCCGGCCGGTCGTGCCCGGGCAGTCGCTCACCGTCTCGGTGTGGGACACCGGCGGCGGCACGGTCGCGTTCCGGACCGCCGTCGACGGCGAGGTGGTGCTGGACCGCGGCAGCGCGGAGATCAGCACGGAGAGCACCGCGTCGTCGCCGGCCGCCTGAGCGCTCAGGACGGCGCCGCGGTCACACTCGGCGGCGCCGGGTACCCCGGGTGGTCCCGCCCGCCCCGACGAGCCAGGGCGGACAGCGCGTCGAGCGCCGCCAGCTGCGGGTAGCTGCGCTCCGGGTCGTCCCGGTGCGGCCACCGGTGGTCCAGCTGGCGGAAGGTCACCGCGCGATGCAGGGTGATGCCGAAGAAGCGGGGGTTGTCGCGCACGAACCGGGCGTAGGCGTCCCGGAGGCCGGGATCGCGGTCCAGCTCGGTGCGGACGAACCGGTCGACGTCGGTGCCGATCTCGTGGACGTACTCCCCGCACGGCGCCACCACGAACGGCACCACCCACGCCTCGGGCACGCCGAACAGCTCGCGCACGGCACGCTGGCGGTGCCCGGCGTTCTCGCTGCGCGACATCCACGCGGCGACGACGGCGCGGCGGCGCGGGCTCAGCCGGCCGAGGACCGCAGCCGGCGGCCAGGGGAACGACACCCGGAACGGGATGTGGACCGGATCGCCGTCGACGTGCACGTCGTGGTCGGCGACGCCGCCGCCGGAGTCCTGGACGAGCTGGGCTGACACCGCACCCCACGGGGCGAGGACGTGCATCGCGGCGTGCGCGTCCCGGCGTACGGGCTGGGGCACCGCGCGGAGCAGCAGCCCGGCCACCGACGGGGTGGGGACAGCGATCACGAGGGGCACCGTAGCCCGATCGGCGCAGCTCGGCGTCACCGACGGCCGATTATCGCGCTGCGTCGTCACCCTTTCGGCGCTGCGTGACCGGCAACCGGTAGAGCGCGGCCACCGGTTCGCGGCCGTCCGGGAACCGCCACCCGGCGGGTGCCGTACCGGTGCGGAGCCAGCCCACGGACCGGTAGAGGCGTTCGGCCGGGACGGACTCGACGACGTCGAGCACCCCGTCGCGGCCGCGGGCCGCGAGTTCGGCGGTGATCCCGTCCAGCAGGGCACGGGCGTGGCCGGCCCGGCGGACGGCCGGGTCGACGAACACCCGGGTCAGCCGCAGCGCTCGGGGTTCGTGGTCGTCGGTCAGCAGGGCGGCGTGCCCCGCGACCCGCCCGCCGTGACGACCAACGCGGTGACCAGCCCCGGCGGGGACAGGAACGCCACCGGGTCGGCCGGCCAGGTCGACGGGTACCGGTCGGTGTCGTGCACGGCGCGCAGCACGGTGACGCAGGCGGGCAGGTCGTCGTCGGTGCGGGGGCGCGGGGCAGGTGGCACGACGGGGGTCACGACCGGCGACCGTACCGCCGCGTCCGGGCCCGGCCGGGTCAGCGCGGGGTCACCCCGGCCGGGTAGACGGCGTCGACCTCGACCTCCACCAGCCAGCCCGGGACCGGCAGGCTCGCCACCTCCAGCGCGAACCGGCTGGGCCGGGCGGGGTTGCGCACCAGCGGCGCGGCGGGCGCGGCCGTCCCGGTCGGGACCAGCACCGTCTCCCCGGTGGTCAGGTCGGTGTTGGCGAAGTACTGGCGGTAGGCGCGGTTCCAGCCGGCGTAGTCGGCGCGGGTCGTGCCGGGCGCGTTGTCGAGGAACACCCGCATCGAGGTGACGTCGTCGAGGCGCAGGCCCCGGGCCTCGAGGTTCTCCTTGATCCTGGCCAGCACGTTCATGCCCTGGGCCTCGGTGATCGTGACCCCGGCGGGGAGGGTGCCGCCGGGGAACTGGCCGGCGTCGACGTAGGCCTGCGGGGTGCCGTCCGCGGCCGCGGGGTTCGCCGCGGCCGGGCCGAGGCCGCTGGACTTGTACAGCGACGCCCCGCTCACCAGGCTCACCCCCTCGGCGATCATCGGGTTGGCCTCGCCTGCCTCCAGCACGGGCAGGGCGGGCGGGCCGGGCTCGGCGGCGTCGGGCGCGGCGCCGGCGCAGCCGGTGGCCAGCGCGGCGGTGACGGACAGGGCGATCAGGGCGGGAACGGGACGTCGCATCGTGACTCCTCGGGGGAACGGGGGTGGGGTCAGGCGCCGCCGGCGACCCGGGCGTGCAGCGCCGAGACCGTCGAGCGGGCGGAGGTGAACGCGCCGTGCTGCCAGGCGATGGCGTGCGAGAGGTGGTCACCGGCGAACCAGATGCGGCCGGCGGGCTGGGTGAGCAGCCGGTACTCCGGGCTCGTGGCCTCCCAGCTCGCCCAGGCCGACTCCGACCAGCGGGTCACCGCCCACGAGCCGGAGAACGACGACGCGATGTCGGAGCGGTACTTCTCGCCGTGGATCGCGGCGCCCTCGTCCAGGGCCTTCGCGAGCCGCTGGCGGTGGGTCAGGGACTCGAAGGCCCGCTGCCGCTTGCCGGAGCTGTAGTAGCCGACGACGACGCCCCGGTCGGCGTGGAAGTGGTCGTAGGGGAACATGATCTGGGCGATGTCGCGGTCGGTGTTGCTGGCGCCGCCGTAGATCCGCTCGTCGGTCTCCCACCAGCGGCGGGTGTACTCGATGCCGAGCTTGCCCGAGGAGCTGGGCTTCGCCGCGCGCTGCGCGGCCAGCACGGCGGCGGGCAGGTTGGTGTCGAGCCGGGTCACCAGGTGCGGCGGCAGGGTGCAGACGACCTCGTCGGCCACCAGCCGTTCGACCGGGCCGCCCGCGGCCGGGACGACGTCGACGGTCACCCCGTCCGGCGTGTTGTGCAGCCCGGTGACGGCCGTGCCGTAGCGGATCCGGTCCGCGCCGATCCGTTCGGCGAGCGCGTAATGGATCCGGTCCATCCCGCCGACCGGGGTGAACATCATCGTGGCCTGGTCGTACTCGTAGTCGAAGGCGAAGTTCCGGCCGAGTCCGCTGCGGATCACCGAGGAAATCGGGTACGGAACCGTGGGGGTGCCCGCGTCGGTCCCCGCGCCGGGCTCACGGGCGTAGCCGCGCCGCGGGGAGCCGAGGTAGCGGCCGTCGGAGGACAGGTCGCCCAGCGAGACGAGGAACTCCGAGAGCGCCTCCTTGTCCGCGGCGCTCAGGACGTCGTCGAGCGCGCCGCGCGCGGTGGCCTTGTGGAGCAGCTCGGAGACGTAGCCGAAGGTGTCGGCCTTCGCCGCGCGGTAGGTGACCGAGGTTCCGGCCAGCGCCCCCGCGTCGGTGTAGTTGACGACGGTGTTGGCGTTCTGGTTGCCGAACGGCTGGATCTCCACCCCGAGCTCGCGGCAGTAGTCCAGCGTGACGTGGCTCTGCGGGATCCGGGTCGCGCCCAGGTTGAAGAAGTGTCCTGGCGCGAACGTGCAGCGTTGCGTCTCGCCGTTCAGGTCGGCCTCCTCGGTGCCCGCACGCACCGACCAGACCCGCCCACCGGGCCGGGTGCGGGCCTCGACGACGGACACGTCGTAGCCGACCTTGCCGAGCTCGTGGGCCGCGGCGAGCCCGGCGGGCCCCGCGCCGAGGACGAGGACGCGGCGGCCGGCCGCGGCGGCGTCGCGCGACGGTGGCGTCCAGGCCGGGTCGTCGCCGGCGCGCGGGGCGAGCCCGATGGTCGCCATGGCCTCGTACGCGGCGCCGGCCCCACCGGCCAGCCCCAGCGCCCTGATGAACGTTCTGCGGGTCACGGTCACAGCGGTGATACTCGGAACCGGCGGCGACGGTCGCGGGTCGCCGGCGCTGCGTTCACGGCAACCGGACCGGGAAGACCGGCGGCGGGTTCCCATCGCGGGTTCGACGTCCGACGCGCGGGCGCAACACCCGGGCAACAGCGCGGTCCTAGCGTCGCCGTCCGTGTCCGACCTCGACAGGGCCATCGCGCGGTCCTTCTCCCCCGGCCACACCCAGCTGCGGGCAGAGTCGCCGATGGCACCGCTCGGGCGGCGCCGGATGGGCGCGACCGAGCTGGTCGCGCAGTCGGTGGCGACGACCGCGCCCGCCGCGTCGATGGCGATGCTGCCCCTGGTCGTGGGCCGGCTCGCCGACCCGCTGTCCGGGCTGCTCGTCATCGTCGGCGCCACGGTCGCGGTGACGATGGTGGCGCTCTGCCTCGGGCAGTTCACCCGACGCCAGGCCGCCGCGGGCGGTGTCTACAGCTTCGTCTACCAGGGGCTCGGTGCCCGGGCCGCGCTCGTGACGGCCGTCGTGATCGGGGCGAAGTACCTGGGCAGCGCCGCGATCACGCTCTACGCCGGCGGCCGGGCCCTGACCGCGCTCGCCGGCGCGGCCGGGGTCGACGTGAGCGGGGCCGGCGCGCAGGTGCTGCTGCACCTGGTGGTCGCGGTGGGGATCGCGACGGTGCTCGTGCGGGGGCCGCGGGTCGCCGCCCTCACCCTGCTCGGGGTGGAGATCGGCTCGCTGTTGCTCGTCGTCGCGGTGCTGCTGGTCCCCGCTCCGCACCTCGCCGCCCCGGTCCCGGCCGGGCCGGTGCCGGACCTGCTCGCCGTCGCGCTGATGGCGATGTTCATGCTCGCCGGCTTCGAGTCGGCGACCTTCTTCGGCCCGGAGACGCGACGTCCGCTGGTCACGGTGACCCGGGTGGTCCTCTGGACCCCGCTGCTGTGCGGGGCGCTGCTGTCGTTCGCGGCCTGGGCGAGCTGGACCGGCCGCGCCACGACCCTGGTCGCGATCCTGTCCGACCCCGGGGCGTCGGGCGCGCCGACCGCGCTGGTGGTGGCGTTGCACGCCGGTCTGGCCTGCTCCTACCTGGCCTCGGCCGCGGCCTCGGCGCACGCGGCGTCACGGGTCGCGTTCTCCCTCGGGGTGGAGCGGCTGCTGCCGCGTGCCCTCGCGACGGTGCACCGGCGGTGGCGCACACCGCACCGTGCCGTCGTCGGGATCGTGGCCGTGGTCCTGCTCGGCGGGCTGCTCGCCGACCTGGCCCCGGCCGGGACGGACGCGGTGCGCCACCTGGTGCGGGCGCTCGTCACCCTCATGTACGTGCTGGTCGCGGTCGCGGCCGTCGCGTTCCTGCTGCGCATCCGGGAGCACACCCGCCCGGTGCTCGTGCTGGGGTGCACGGTCGCGGTGCTCGGCGGCGCCCTGCTGGTGCTGCGGCTGCCCGGTCTGCTCGACACCCCCGAGGGGACCGGCGCCGCGGTGGCCCTCGCGGTCTGCTGCGCGGTGGGACCGGTGTGGTGGCGGTTCCTGCGACGTCACCCGGACCGGCTGGCGAGGATCGGGGTGTTCGACCAGCCCGGCAGCGACGACGTCCTGCCCGGGGCCGGCGACTTCGTCCCGGACGCCTCGGGGACGCCGCGGCTGGTCCGGCGGAGCCCGCGAGCCGGGGACCCGCCGTGAGCGAGCCGGGCGCCGCGAGCCGGGCCCTGGAGCTGCTGGAGGCGGTGGCGAGGATCGGGCCGGGCGCGACGGCGCGCGAGCTGTCGCGCACGACGGGCATCCCGTCCGCGACGGCGTACCGGCTGCTCAACGTGCTCGTCGCCGACGGCTACCTGGTCCGGATCAGCGACCTGTCCGGGTTCGCGCTGGGGCGCCGCACCCGGGAGCTGGCCGGCGCGGCCGAGGGACCGCCGCAGCTGGCCGAGGTCGTCGCCGGGATCCGCGGCCGGGTCCGGTTCGGGTTGTTCGTCGCCGACTGGCCCGCGGGCACGCTTCGGCTGGTCGACCGCGACCCGGACCACGAGCTGCCCGGGGAGCGGACGCTGCTCGCCCACCCGCACGCCTCGGCCATGGGGAAGATCATGCTGGCCGCGCAGCCGGAGCTCGTCCCCGACCGGCCGCGGGCGCTGACCCGGCACACCGTGACCGCCGGGGCCGCGCTGGCCGCGGAGCTGCGGACGGTGGCGCGCACGGGGGTGGCCACCGAGGTCGACGAACTGCGGTCCGGCCGCTCGTCGGTCGCGGTCGCGGTGCGCGACGCGGCGGGCGGGGTCGTCGCCTGTCTCGCCGCGCTCGGCCCGACCGGGCGGCTGCCGGTCACCGACCCGGACCTGACAGCGCTGCTGCGCGCGGGGGCCGACCGGATCGGCGGTCTCACGGGCGCGCGGGCACCGGGTCAGCGCGGCCGCAGGACGTAGCCGGTGTAGCCGTACTCGGTGCCGAACCGCTCCCGGACGGCGATCTCGCCGCCCACCTCGTCCAGCGCCGCCGGGTCGACGCCGTCCTCGCGCAGGGTGGCGATCCGGCGGGCCAGCGGGCGGTAGTAGGCGTCCCAGTCGGAGTCGGGGAGCAGGTAGACCGCCTGGACCGTGTACCCGGCGCGCTGCGCGGCGGCGACGTTCTCCGCGGTCGTCCGCATCCCCGGGTAGCCCGCGTCCCAGAACTCCCGAGCGCCGGGCGACGGCTCGGTGGTCGTCCACTCGGCCTCGGTGAGGACCACCACCCCGCCCGGGGCGAGCAGCCGCCGCCAGCCGGCGAGCGCCGCGTCGAACCCCATGACGTAGGCGGCACCCTCGGACCAGACGAGGTCGGTCTCGCCGTCGGGCAGCGGCAGGTCGTCCATCGCGGCGACGAGGGGGCGCACCCGTTCCCCCAGCCCGGACGTCGCCGCGCGGCTGCGCAGCCGCTGGAGGAAGGGTTCGTGCAGGTCGACGGCCACGACCTCGCCGCCGGTCGCCGCCGCCAGCGGCAGCGTCGCCGGACCGGTCCCGCAGCCGATGTCGACGATCCGCGGACGCTCCGGCAGGTCCCCGGCCAGGCGCAGCAGCAGTGCCGTCGTCTCCTCCGATCCCGGCGCTTCGCGGGGCAGGTCGTCGTGGGCGGCCCAGAAGACCTGCTCCAGCGGTGTGCTCACGTCCGCGCATGATGCCCGCACCGGGCCGCCACCGCACCACCGATACGTGTGCATGATGGGGTGGTGCACGTCGACACGTTCCTCCTGGCGATCCCCCCGCTCGCGATCTACTTCCTGTGCGCGGGTGTGGTCGGTGTCGAGAGCATCGGGGTGCCGCTGCCCGGTGAGATCGTGCTCGTCGGCGCGGCCCTGCTGGCCGCCCGCCCCGGCTCGCCCATCGACCCGGTGGCCGTCGCGGCGTCGGCGACGGCGGGGGCGATCGTCGGCGACTCGATCGGCTACTCGGTGGGCCGTCGCTACGGCACCGGTCTGCTCGACCGGCTCGGCCGCCGGTTCCCCAGGCACCTGGGTCCGGCGCACATGACCGTGGCCCGGCGGATCTTCGACCGGCACGGGGTCTGGGCGGTGCTGTTCGGCCGCTTCGTGGCGATCCTGCGCATCCTCGCGGGCCCGCTGGCCGGGACGATGAAGATGCACTACCCGAAGTTCCTCGCCGCGAACGCGACCGGCGCGGTGCTGTGGGCGGGCGGCACGGTCGCCCTGATCTACCTGCTCGGGATCGTCGCCGAGACGTGGCTGAAGCGGTTCTCCTGGATCGGGCTGATCGTCGCCGTGGTCGGCGGGCTGCTGGTCTCGCGGTACGTGCGGCACCGGGTCGAGCGGGCCGCCGCGCAGGAGGAGACGGCGCCGTGAGCCCCGCCGTCGGGCCGGGCGGGCGGACGCCGTCGGCGAGCCGACCGGTCCGGGCCGCGACCTGCTGACGGGACGGATCGCTCAGCGCAGCGCGTGAGCGGTGTAGGTGACCGCGCCGAAGGTCCGCGAGTCGAGCAGCGGCAGGTGCTCGGTGGACCATCCGTCCGGGAACAGCCGCCGGCCCGCACCCTGGACGACGGGATGGTGGAACAGCCGGATCTCGTCGACGAGCCCGGCCGCGATCAGCGTGTGGCACAGCGTGATGCTGCCGGTGCAGACGATGTCGGCGCCCGGCCGATCCTTCAGTGCCGCGACCTCGGTGACCGGGTCCCCGGACAGGACGGTCGAGTTCTCCCACTCCGGGTCGGTCAGCCTCGACGACACCACGTACTTGTCGACCTGGTTCAGGTAGTCGGTGATGCCGGTGGTGTCGTCGGTCCGGGCGGGCCAGAAGCCGCGGAAGTCGCAGAACGTGCGGCGCCCGAGCAGCGTCGCGTCGGAGGCGGCGTCCTGGCGGTGCAGCTCGGCGAGAACCTCGTCCTGGCCGTCGGCGGTGGGGTCGAACCAGTCGCCGAGGAACTCCACGGCGCCGTCGAGGGTGATGTTCTGGGTGATCGCGAGGGTGCGCACGGGAGATGCCTCCACGGTCGTCGGTGCGTAGACACCAGGGTCGACCGCGGAGGCGTCCCGAACTCGTCGGTCGCCGCCGGCTCAGCCCTCGACGACGGTGATCGCCGCCGCCGGGCAGCCGTGCGCGGCGTTGCGCACGGCCTGCTCCTGACCGTCCGGCGGGGTGTCGGTGAGCAGCTCGACGACGGCGTCGGAGTCGCGCTGGTCGAACACGTCCGGGGCGGTGAGCAGGCACTGCCCCGACCCGACACAGGCGTGCTGGTCGACCTCGACCTTCATCGCGGGTACCTCCCTCACCAGCGGACCGGCAGGCTCCGGACCCCGCCGGTGATGTGGTCGGTGCGCACGTCGAGCTCGTCCATGCCGACGGCGAGCTCCAGGTCCGGCAGCCGGCGGGCGAGCGTGGCGAACACCGCGCGCAGCTCGGTGCGGGCCAGGCTCGCGCCGATGCAGAAGTGCGGCCCGTGCCCGAAGCCGACGTGCCCGCGCTCGGCGCGGTCGGGGTCGAAGGTCTCGGCGTGGTCGAAGACGTCGACGTCGCGGTTGGCGGCGTTGACCGAGAGGATCACCGCGTCGCCGCGCGCGATGGTGACCCCGGCGACCTCCACGTCTTCATGGGCGTAGCGCAGCAGCCCCAGGTCACCGGGCGCCCCGAGGCGCATGACCTCCTCGATGACGGCGTCGACCCGGCCCTCGGGGTCGGCGGCGAGCTTGTCCCACTCGTGCCGGTTGCCCATGAGGAACAGCATGCCCAGCCCGATCCGGTTCACGGTGGTCTCGTGCCCGGCGAACAGCAGCCCGACGCAGAGCCGGATCATCTGGTCGTAGCCGAAGGTCGGGTCGGCGGCCTGGGCCGCGACGAGGTCGCTGATGACGTCCTCGCCGGGCTCGGCGCGCTTGCCCTCGGCGAGCCCGGCCATGTAGCGGCCGAACTCCTCGCGGGCGGCATGGGCGTCGTCGCCGGAGTAGGTCGCCATCCGGTCGGACAGCCCGCGGAAGTACTCGCCGTCGGACTCGGGGACCCCGAGCAGCGAGCAGATCACCGCGACCGGCAGCGGGAAGGCGAGGTGGGCGTGCAGGTCGACCACGCCGTCGGCGGACGCGTCGTGGTCGGCGACCATCGCGTCGACGTAGCCGTCGACGAGCTCCTGCACGTGCCCGGACAGCCGGCGCATGCGCTTGGCGGAGAACGCCGGGGTGAGCAGCCGGCGCATCCGGCCGTGCTCCTGCTCCTCGGTCTCGTAGGTACCGGTCGGCCCGTCCTGGACGGCCGCGGTGCTGCTCCTCGACGCCTTCTCCGGTTCCGGGTGCGACCGGCCGAACCGCTTGTCGCCCAGCAGCTCGCGGACCTCGGCGAACCGGGTCACCAGCCACGCCGGGTCGCCGGCCGGGGTGGTCACCGGCGCGATCGGCGCCTCACGGCGCAGGACCTCGTAGAAGGGCGCGAGGTCGAGCAGGTTCGGTCGGGTGAACGGCAAGCGGGGACGCTCGGCGGCGAGGGTCATCGACACTCCTGGGGTCGTGGTGGTGACCCCAGCCTACGATTTACTGGCAGTATCTGCCACGAATGTGCCCGGAGTGCACCGGACCGTCCCCGAACGGGCGGGTCGGGGACGGCCCGGGCCCGCGGTCACGCCGGGCTGTCGAGCAGCTCCTGCAGGTACTGGTCGATCTGCGGCATGTAGGTGGGCGCGACACCGAACAGGGCGAGGTGCCCGAGCAGGTCGTCGACGACGCGGATCGTCGCGTGCGGGGTCAGCTCCAGCTCGGCCTCGTGGTCGCGGACCGGGAAGAACATGTCCTCGTTGATCGGGATGACCCGGGTGACGGCCTCGTTGCGACCGAGTGCCTCGGCGAGGTTCCCGCCGGTGTGGCGGGCGACGTCGCCGCGCTGCCACTTCCACGCCATGCAGAGCAGGTCGTTGGGGTCCATCGCGGTGAAGTACGGCTCCAGGAAGCGCGCCATGAAGGCCTCCTTGGAGTCGAACTCCAGGGCGCGCCAGACCTCCTGCTTCCAGAACTCGGTGGAGAAGCCCATGACCGCCCAGATGCCGGCGTGGCGCCGCAGCCCGGCCTCGACGTCGGCGTTGCTCGCGTAGTTCCCGCCGTTCCAGCCCGGGTCGGAGGTGATCGCCTCGACCAGGGCCTTCGTGTAGAGGAAGTCGTGCGGGGTGTTCTGCGCGGTCCCGGCGATCGGCGCGGCACGGCGCACCTTGTCCGGGAACCGCACCATCCACTCGTAGGTCTGCTGCGCACCCATCGATCCGCCGACGACGAGCGCGAGCCGGTCGATCCCGTAGTGCTCGCGCAGCAGCTGCTCCTGGGCGCGGACGTCGTCGCCGATCCGGACGTGCGGGAAGTTCGACATCGCGATGCCGGCGTTCGCGCCCGAGGCGTTGTGCGGGCTGGTCGACAGACCGTTGCCGATCTGGTTGACCACGACGATGAAGTACCGCTCCGGGTTCAACGCGTGGTCCGGGCCGATGTAGACGTCGCGGAAGATCTGGTGCGTCCCCGAGTACCAGGTCGTCACCAGGATCGCGTTGTCCTTCGCCGCGTTCAGCGTGCCGAAGGTGGCGACCGCGAGCTGCAGGTCGGGGATCACCCCGCCCTCCTCCAGCGCGAACTCGCCGACGCTGATCAGCTCGTAGTCGCCATGGAACTCGTGGGTGTAGAAGGGATTCTCGATCGCGGCCGGCTGCGCTGTCGTCACGGTCGTCACTGCTCTGTCACGCTCCTGCTCCGTCGAAGACGCGGACCGGAGCGACTCTTCACCTTTGTGACGCGCGGCACAAGATCCCGTCCGGGCGGGGATCAGCTCCAGGCGACGACGAGCACCAGCATCGTCACGACGATGCCGAGCCCCAGCATCATCATCAGCAGCCAGGCCCCGGCGTTCGGTGGCGGCTCGGCGGGCGCCGGACCGGTGCTGCGGCGCAGCTCGGCGAGCTGGGCGCGGTCGAGGATCGGCATGGTCAGGTCATCGGAGTTCACATGGTGGTAACGCGCGAAGTCGGGTCGTGGGCACTGAGCTCCCAACTCTCGTGTGCCGCAACAAGATCGATGTCGCGGACGGTGCCGCGCGTACTTCCACCGGTATCACGGTGCGTCGACCTGAGCCCGACGGTCCGTCACGTACGGTCATCAGCAGCGGCCGGCCGGAGAGGTCGGTGAACACCGGTGAGACGCCCGGGACTGCCCGGTCGGTCAGTCCTGCCCGCGCCGGGTCAGCACCCGGGGGCCGTCCTCGGTGATCGCGACGGTGTGCTCGGAGTGCGCGGTGCGCGAGCCGTCGGCGGAGCGGATGGTCCAGCCGTCGGGGTCGAACACGATCCGGTCGGTGGTCCGTGCGAACCAGGGTTCGAGCGCGAGCGTCAGCCCCGGTCGCAGCGTGAGGCCGCGACCGGCCCGCCCGGTGTTCGGGATGTGGATGTCGCCGTGCATGGTGCGGCCGAGGTCGTGCCCACCGAACTCGGTGTTGACGGGGTAGCCGTAGTCGCGGGCGACCCCACCGATGGCGGCGGAGATGTCGCCGAGCCGGTTGCCCGGCCGGGCCGCGTCGATCGCGGCCTCCAGGGCGTCCTCGGTGGCACGGATGACACGTCGGTCGCCCTCGTCGGCCGTGGTGCCGACGATGATCGTCCGGGCGGAGTCGGCGACCCAGCCGTCGATGCTGACGGCGATGTCGGCACTGAGGACGTCGCCGTCGCGCAGGACGTAGTCGTGCGGGAGCCCGTGCAGCACGGCGTCGTTGACCGAGAGGCAGATGACGTTGCGGAACGGGCCGCGCCCGAAGGACGGGGCGTAGTCCCAGTAGCAGGACTCGGCGCCGCGCTCGGCGAGCATGCCGCGCACGTGCAGCTCGATGTCGAGGAGGTTCACGCCGACGTCGGCGATCCGGCCGACCTCGGTGAGCACCTCGGCGACGAACCGGCCGGTCGTGTGCATCCGGTCGATCTCGGCCGGCGTCTTCAGTTCGATCACGGTATTACTATACCGGAGCGCCAACGCTTGCCGGTACAGTAATACCGACCTTAGAGGTCGCGCGGATTGATGGATGATCATGGGCGGCGGTGTGGTCGGCTGTCCCAGCGGTGCGTGGTCCAGGCCTGCCGGATCAGGCTACGGAGTGTGATGATGGTGTCGGCGAGGTCGAAGAACGCGTCGACGACGGTTTCGCGGCGTTCGTAGCAGCGCTGCAGCCGGTTGAAGCTGTTGTGCCAGGCGTTGGTGCGCTCGATGTGCCAGCGTTGGGTGGCCTGGATCGGTGCTTTCTCGCCCTTGCGCGCGATCTCGCTGTGCAGGCCCCGTTCGGTGAGTGTGTCGCGGGTCTTACCGGAGTCATAGCCGGCGTCGAGGTGCACGGTGATGTCGTCGGGCAGCGGGCCGAGAGCGTCGAGGTGGTCGAGAGTGGGGCCCAGTAGCGGGGAGTCGTGGCGGTGTGCCCCGGCCAGGACCCGGCCCAGTGGGATGCCATGGCCCTCGACGAGCACCGATCGCTTCATGCCCTGTTTACGCCGGTCAACCGGTGACGGTCCGGCGACCTCACCGCCGCCGGGGGCCTTGGTGATGGCGCCGTCGACGGCAACGTCGTCAAGCAACAGGCCGACGATGCGGTCGTAGGCGTCCAGGGCGATCCGGCGTAGCTGGGCGAAGACCCCGAGCCGGATCCACTCGTCACGGCGATCGCGGATGGTGGTCGCCGAGCAGGTGCTGTCGGAGACGCCCTGATACGGGCAGCCGAACCGCAGCACCTGCAGGAGCTTGTCGAACACGACCCGATCCGCGATCCGGCGGCGGTGACAGCCCCACGGATGAGTGGGATCGAACTCGCCCCGGGGCGGCAGCAGCGCGGCGAACTGGTCCCACAACGGCTCGGTCAACCATGATGGCAGGGCGGGCACGCGGCCTCCAGACGATCACGAAGAGTCAACAACTTCATGATCGACAGGCCCGTGCCCGCCCCTCACCATCGACACCCGGCCGCGACCCAGCTGTGATCAATCCGCGCGACCTCTTAGTCTCGTCCCATGGTCCGCCACCCCCTCACGCCCGAGCAGATCGACGCCGGTCGCCGTCTGGGTGCGCTGCTGCGCCGGGCCCGGGGCGACCGCGACCCCGTCGAGCTCGCCCGGGCCGCCGGGGTCTCCCCCGAGACCCTGCGCAAGATCGAGACCGGACGCCTGCCGAGCCCGGGGTTCGGGACGATCGCCTGCCTCGCCGAGGCGCTCGGGATGCCGATGCAGGAGCTGGCCGACACCTGGCGCGGCAGCGACGTGGCGGACGTGGCGATGGAGGCCGCCGGGTAGCGGTGCCCGCACCTCCGGCACCGCTACCCGGCTACTGACCGGGACGCAGCTCGTAGAGGTGTCCCCGCCCCGCCTTCTCGCTGTACCAGCGCGTCGCCGGCGGGGTCGTGGTGCCGTCCGGCGAACCGCCGACCGGCCACCCGTTCCTCCGGTCCTCGCCGTCGACGACGCACCAGCCTGCACCGTCGAGCCACCGGCACCACACGACCCCGTCCGCCCGCCGGTAGACCGGCCGCCCGTTCGTGTCGGCCGCCTCGCGGTGGAACCGGTACACGAGCCCGTCGGACAGGCGGACGAACTCGAAGGACTCCACAGGTCCTGGGTACCCGGCGCGGCCGGGCCCGTCGACCGGGGCGAGGCCCGCCGGAATGGCCGACGACGGGGCGAGGTTGACCCCAGCGGTGCCGGACGGCACCGGACACCTCCTGGAGGAGCACGAGATGAGTGACGCGTCGGCCCCGTTCGACCTCGCGGCGATGAACCGCGCCGTGATCGAGGAGTTCCGGGCGACCGGAGGACGAGCGGGCGGCATGTTCGAGGGCAAGCCGCTCGTGCTGGTCCACCACACGGGAGCCCGGTCCGGCACCGAGCGGATCGCGCCCCTGGTCCCGCTCCTCGACGGCGAGCGGATCTTCATCTTCGCCAGCAAGGGCGGCGCCGACACCAACCCGGACTGGTACCACAACCTCCTGGCGAACCCCGACACCCGCGTCGAGCTCGGCACGGAGACCCTACCCGTGCGGGTGCGGGAGGTCACCGGTCCCGAGCGGGACGAGGTCTACGCCCGCCAGGTCGCGCTGGAGCCGCAGTTCGGCGAGTACCAGCGCTCGACGGAGCGGATCATCCCGGTGCTGGAGCTGCAGCGGGTCTGAGTTCGGACGCTGCACGGGGATACCGGGAGCCCATGCTCCGCAACGAGAGGCATGCGACGCCCCAGTTTCCGTGCAGCCCCGGGACCCCGACCCACCTCGTCCGTACGCTGTGACCGACGACGACCCCCGGCCCACCGGCCGGTACACCGTTCCGATGGTGAACCGATCGGTCCAGAATCGGTAGCATCGCGTCATGCCGCGTCCCCGCCAGTTCGACGAGAAGCGGGTCCTGTCATCCGTGCAGGCGGCGTTCTGGGACAAGGGGTACGCAGGTACCTCGCTCGACGACCTCCTGGCCGCCAGCGGCCTCGGCAAGGGAAGCCTGTACGGGGCGTTCGGGGACAAGCGGAGCCTGTTCCTGCGCGTGCTGCGCGAGTACGACGACGCCAACGACGCGATGCTGCGCACCCGCCTGGAGCAGAGCGACCGCGCCGTCGACGTCGTTCGTGACTTCGTGACCGGCCCACTGCGCGATCCCGACGGAGCGGAGGCACGGCGGGGCTGCCTGCTCGCCAACACCGCGATGGAGCTGTCCACCGACGTGGCCGAGGTGGCCGCCGAGGCCCGGCGCAGCTACGCCGCGACGACGACCCTGCTGGCCGAAGCCGTACGACGAGCGCAGCGCGAGGGCGACGTCACCCCCCACGTCGACCCCGAGGAGACCGCCCACGCGGTGCTCGCCGGGCAACTCGGCCTCCTGGTCCTCGGCCGGGTCGGCCAGGACCCGGCCATCCTGTCGACCATGGCCGGGACCCTGCTCCAGGGACTGCTGCCCCCGCCCTGATCGGCTCCGGAGAGTCGACCACCCCCCGTTGTTGACTGATCGGTCCATATCAGGTGTTATGGACCGATCAGTCAACAACGGGAGCGGAGAGCTGACGTGACGGTTCTGCAGGACAAGGTCGCCGTCGTGACCGGTGCGAACGCGGGCATCGGGCGCGCGATCGCCCGGGCCTACCACGCCGAGGGAGCACGGGTGTTCGTCGCCGGCCGCCGTCGGGAACAGCTCGACGAGGTCGAGGCCGAGCTCGGACACGGCGTCACCGGCGTCCGCTGCGACGTCGGCCGGCTCGACGACCTCGATGCGCTCTACGCGACCGTCGCCGAACAGGCGGGCCGGATCGACGTCCTGGTCGCCAACGCCGGGATCGGGATCGTGGCGCCGCTCGGGGAGATCACCGAAGAGCAGTTCGACGCAATGTTCACCACCAACGTCAAGGGGTCGCTGTTCACCGTGCAGAAGGCCCTGCCCCTTCTCGCGCCGGGGGCGTCGATCATCCTCACCGGATCGACGGCGGCGTCGCGTCCCGAGCCGTTCCTGCCCGTCTACGGCGCGACCAAGGCCGCGCTCCGGAACCTGGTCCGCGGGTTCGCCCACGACGCCGGGACACGCCGGTACCGGATCAACATGCTCTCCCCCGGCGCCACGCACACCCAAGGACTGGTCGACCTGCTGCCGGCCGACGCGCTCGCCGCCGCGGGGCCGTCGGTCCCGCTCGGCCGGCTGGCCGAGCCCGAGGAGATCGCGGCCGCGGCGGTCTTCCTCGCCTCGGACGCGTCCAGCTACGTCAACGGGTCCGAACTCGCCGTCGACGGCGGCTCCGCCCAGGTCTGAGGAGCACCACCCGGACTCGAGCCCCCGGGAGAACGCAGCACCTCCGACGGCTCCAAGACCATCAGGGGAACGCCGACCGGCCGGCCACCGATCTGCGGAGTCGCCGGCGGAGGCCGGTCGCCGTCGGACATCATCGGCGAGGCTGGTGTGTACCGGATCTGTACCCGAGGACCGTCAGGACACAGGATTGGACGAGTGGGAGAGCACAAGGAACGCATGCTCCGCAACGACTGGTACCTCGACGAACCCGACCTCGTCGACGACCGACGTCGCTGCTGGCGCCTCCTCGACCGGTTCAACGCGACCGGCGCCGATGACGACGACGAACGCGAGACACTCCTCCGCCGGATCGCAGGACGACTCGGCGACGGCGTCGTCGTACTTCCCCGGTTCCAGTGCAGCTACGGCACCCACATCACCCTCGGCAACCGCGTCTTCGTCAACCACGACGCCCTCTTCATGGACGACGCCACGATCACGATCGGCGACGACGTCCGCATCGGGCCGCGCACCCAACTCCTGACGGCGCAACACCCCGTGGAGGACCACGACCGCCGTCGCCAGGGCTGGGAACGTCCACTTCCGATCGACATCGGGAGCAACACCTGGCTCGGAGCCGGGGTCATCGTCTGCCCGGGCGTGACCATCGGGGCAGACGCCGTGGTCGGGGCGGGGAGCGTCGTCACCCGCGCCGTCCCTGATCGCGTGCTCGTCGCAGGCAATCCGGCCCGACCCGTCCGCCAGATCTGAGCGAACGACACGGTGCCCCGGGAGCCGGAGCAGGCTGCCTGACCGCAGGCACTGAACGGGCACCGGTCGGCCTGTTCGACACACAGGAGGCCTGCCTCCTCCTCCGCCGGCGACGCGAGCGACTCACGACACGGCTCACCGACGTCACACGCGAGCACGCCCGAGCACTCGACTCGGGTCAACCGTGGACGCACCTCGCCGAGGTCGACTACGCGCTCTCGCAGACCGCAGCAGCCATAGCGTGGCTGGACCGCACGGTCGACCGCCTCCAGCGTTGAGCGATCTTGTACCGGATCTGTCCCGGGCGGGATCCGGCCGAGGAAACCCCAGTTCAGCGGCCTGGATCCAGGTAGAGGCTGCGCTTGGAGATGTACTGCACCACCCCGTCCGGAACGAGGTACCAGACCGGCCGCCCCGAGGCCACCCGGTCCCGGCACTCGCTCGACGAGATCGCCATCGCCGGCACCTCCACCGTCGTCACCGACCCCTCGGGCAGGTGCCCGTCGGCCAGCTCGTACCCGGGCCGGGTCACGCCGACGAAGTGCGCGTAGCGGAACAGCTCGTCGACCTTGTGCCAGGACAGGATCTGCTGGAGCGCGTCGGCGCCGGTGATGAAGAACAGCTGCGCGTCGGGCATGGCGTCGTGCAGGTCGGCGAGGGTGTCCGCGGTGTAGGTGGGGCCGTCGCGGTCGACGTCGACGCGGCTGACCGAGAACCGCGGGTTCGACGCCGTCGCGATGACCGTCATCAGGTAGCGGTCCTCGGCGGGCGAGACGTCGCGGGCGCTCTTCTGCCACGGCCTCCCGGTCGGTACGAAGATCACCTCGTCGAGGGCGAAGCGGTCCGCCACCTCACTGGCGGCGACGAGGTGGCCGTGGTGGACGGGGTCGAACGTCCCGCCCATCACGCCGATCTTGCGCTGCATCGACGCAGACTATGTCGGCCCCCCGCCCGCCGGCATCCCCGGATACAGGTGCCGGAACTGGACGCTGATGCGCGGCCCGCTGCGCGCCACCTTCGGCACGCTGTGCTGCCAGGTCCGCTGGCACGTCCCGCCCATGACCAACAGGTCCCCCGAGGCGAGCGGGAACGACACCGAGGCGCCGCCGCCGGTCGGGCGCAGCCGCAGCGGCCGCGTCGCACCGAGGGCGACCAGTGCGACGACGGCGTCGGGCCGCTCACGGGCGACCCGGTCGCCGTGCCAGGCCACGCCGTCGGCACCGTCGCGGTAGAGGTTCACGCCGATCTGGGTGAAGGCGTGGCCGTAGCGCTGCCCCAGCGTGCGGCCCATGTCGCGCAGCCGGCGGGGCACCGTGTCGTCGGGCAGCACCCAGCGGTGAGTGAGGCGCGGTTCGTCGACCACGCGGTCGTACATGCGGCGGCGGTGACCGCGGAACGGCACGGTCGCGCGCAGCAGCGCGAACAGCTCGTCCGGGTCGGGGACCCAGCCGACCGCGACGTCGACCCACGCCCCGTCGGCGAGCTCGTGCCGGTACGCCGGGGCCGCACCCCCGGCGGTGAAGAGCGAAGCCTGCCCGCCGACGTCCACCTCCGGAACGCTACGCTGGATCGAACGAAAGTTCGAGTGGCGGCTCTGCGACGATCGTCGTCATGTCCTCGCGTGCCGACGGTGCCGTGCTGTCCTACCTGGGTCTGCGGCGCGCCGTCGGCGTGATCGGGATCCTGCTCCCGTTCGTGCTGGTGGGGGGTGACCTGGCCCTCGGCGGCGACGGACTGCGGGACTCGATCAGCCGCTACTACTACTCGCCGATGCGCGACGTGTTCGTCGGCTCGCTGTGCGCGGTCGGCATCTTCCTCTACTGCTACCGCTACGACCGGCCGGACAACCGGCTCGCCAACGTCACCGGGACGGCGGCCATCGCCGTAGCCCTGCTGCCCACCCGGCCCGACGGCGCGACGACGACGGCGGCGACCGTCGTCGGGTACCTGCACCTGGCCGCGGCGACGGTGTTCTTCGCGGGCCTGGCCTGGTTCTGCCTGGCCCTGTTCACCCGCGGGGAGTCCGGAACCCCGGGCAAGGCCGCACGCAACGTCGTCTACCGGGTCTGCGGCGCGACGATCGTGGCCTGCCTCGTGCTGGCCGCACTGGACACGGCGCTGGTGCCCGACGCCGTCGCCGAGCGGTTCCACACCCTGTTCTGGCTGGAGGCCGTCGCGATCCTGGCGTTCGGTGTCGCGTGGTTCGTCAAGGGCGACACGATCCTCAGGGACCAGCCGACGCAGGACCCGGCGCCCGTGATCTGACCGCCCCCGCAAACGACGGACGGGCCGGTCCGGACACCCCTCGAGGGTCCGGACCGGCCCGTCACGGGACCGGGTTCGGTCAGCCGACCGGCAGCGACGGAAGCGACGGGAGCTCGCCACCGGTGGCACCGGTGACCAGGTCGACGACGCTGTCCAGCGGGGCCGGCAGCGCGAGGTCGTGCTTCTTGTCCTCGTGCTTCTTGTGGTCCCACTTCTTGTGGTGACCCTTGTCCTTGTCACCCTCGTGCTTCGAGTGACCCTTGTCCTTGCCACCCTCGTCGTAGCCGGTGCCGCCGGCGAAGGCCGCGGCGGGCGCCGCGACGGCCAGGGGGAGCAGCGCTGCACCGACGAGCGCACCGCGAACGGACTTCCGCATCTCACAACCTCCATGGTTGATCGTTGGACCGTCGCACACGGTCTCGCCTGCTCAACGAGGACGGACGGGGCCCGCAACGGCCGTTCACCCGTTAGCGTCACCAGCACGAATAACCGATAGTCAGGTGTCGACTACGGCAGCCGGGGGATCCGGCTCAGCTGCGCGAGCGGGCGGCCGCCTCGGCCAGGATCGGCAGGTAGGCGTCGAGCACCCAGGGGATCGACAGGACCGACGGCGCCGAGCTCGCCACCACCCGGTCGGAGCCGACGACCGGGGCGAACCCGCCGCGGGCCATCGCCGGCAGCAGCTCGACGCCGGGCGCAGTGCGGAACGTCTGCTCCTCGGCCTGTGTCGCGAAGAAGCCGATGACCAGGTCGGACTCGACGCGCGAGAGCAGCTCGCCGCTCACGGTGTAGTAGACCTCCCCGCCGCCCGGAGCGTTCTGCTCGACGTAGGGCGCCAGGGTGAGCCCCAGGTCGGTGACCAGCTGGACGCGGACGTCGCCCGCCCGGAACACCCCGAGCGCACCGGCGTCCATCCCTCCGGTGTAGACGAACGTGGCTCCCGCCAGCTGCGGGTACCCCTGCGCCGCGGTGCGCAGCCGCTGCCCGGTGGAGTCGATCAGCTGCTGTGCCCGTGCCGGGTCCCCGAACACCTGACCGGCGATGCGGGTCTGGTCCCGCCATCCGGTGGAGTACGGGGCGTCGGGATAGGCGACGGTCGGGGCGATCGCCGACAGCTGGTCGTACTCCGCCCGGCTCAGCCCGGAGTACGTGGCCAGCACCAGGTCCGGGCGGGCCGCGGCGACCTGCTCGATCGGCGTCGCCGACAGGTCGTCGGAGCCGATGACCTGCGGGAACGGGCCGCCGTGCGCGGTGATCGCGTCGCGCACCCAGGGCAGCACGCCCTCGGCGTCGCCGCCGTAGACGGTGCGCGGGATCGCCACCGGCAGGACGCCCATCGCCAGCGCGACGTCGGTGTTCGCCGCGCTCAACGTGACCACGCGCTGCGGCCGGTCCGGGACGACCGTCTCCCCCAGCGCGTGCCGCACCGTCACCGGGTAGCCCTCCGCGACCGCATCCCCCGCCCCCTGCCCGTCCTGCGGCCGGGCGCCGCACCCGGCGAGGACGAGCAGGCCGGCGGCGCCGGCGAGGACGCCACGACGGCTCACGGAACGGGCGGACAGGGGTGCTGCAGCGAGCGGCACGACGAACCTCCTCAGGTCAAAAGGCAAGCCTAACCTGACCCAGCACGATGCCGACTCCTGCGCCAAGTCCCGAACGTGCGACACGGGATACGGCTTGCGACACGGGTTCGGACCCCGTGCCGGAAGCCGGATCCCGTGTGGGGCGGGCTCGGGTCGGCGGTCGTTCTGGTCGCTCGGCGCGCCGGGGGCCGCATCCGTCGCGTGGGACGGGCGCCCCGGCCGGAGGGTCCGAACCCGCGGGTAACGTCGCGGCCATGCGTGCTCCGGACACCGGCGACCGGGCCGACCGCGACGCCGGCCCCCGCTCCCCCGCGCCCGGTCCCCCGGCCCCTCCGCCCGCATCCGGCGGACAGGGGCGGCCGTACGAGCCCGCGTCCCCGCCGCCCGTGCGGCCACCGGGGACACCCGGCCCGGTGGCGGCCCCACCCGCCCCGCCGGCACCCGAGGTCCGCACCGACGGCCCCGACGGCCGGGGCGGCGACGTCCGGGCCGACGACCGGGCCGACGGACTGCGTGACGGGCGGGCGGCCGCAGCCACCGCCGTCGTACCGGCCGGGCCGTGGCCGACCGTGCGGCCGCCGTCGCTGCGGGCCGTCATCCTCGGCCGGGTCGCGGCGGGGGTCGCGGCGGTGTGGTTCGGCGTCGTCTACTCGATCACCACCGACGTGCACGCCCGGGCCGACCACCTGCTGGCCGCGATCGTCGTCGGCGGGCTGCTCAGCCTGCTCGGTGTGGTGCTGCTGTGGCTGTCGGCGTCGCGGATCCCGGTGCGGGTCGCCCCGGCCCGCGGGCCGGACATGGGGCTGGTGCGCGACCGTGCCGCGGCACGCAAGGTGCTGCGGTCCGGGGGCACGCCCGACGGCGAGCAGCGCAGGCTGATCGCCGTCGACGTGCTCGCCGACGCCCGCCTCCCGCAGGTCACGGGCGCGGTGTTCGCGCTGCTCGGCCCGCTGGTGATGGCCGCGGTCAACGCCTCGGGGCCGCTCGGCTGGGCGGGGCCGCTGACCGCCGGGCTGATCGTGGTGGTGCTGGCCCTGCTGGGGTGGCGGACGTGGACGGCGCACGCGCTGCACCGGCTCGCCGACCGCAGGCACACCGTCCCGCGCTACGAGGAGTCCGGCGCCCCCTGGCGCCCCTGGCCCTGACCCGCCCGGGGAGCGCCGCTACAGGCCCGCGGCGACGAAGGACAGCTCGGCCTCCATGTCGGTGCGGTCGTCGTCGCCGTGCCGGTCGAGGGCGTAGCGGTGTCCGATCGCCGCGGCCAGCAGCCGCGCGGCGGCGCGGATCCGGTCCGGCGCCCCGCCGCCGGCAGCGAGGACCTCGTGCACCGCGTCCTCCAGCTCACCGGCGCGGCGCAGCAGCGCGTCGCGGACGACGGGATGGGTGTCGGCCTCGCGCCACAGCAGGTGGGACAGGACCGAGGACGCGTCGAGCGCCCGGTCCAGCGCGGCGACCAGTGCCCGCAGCCCGGCGAGTGCGTCCCCGGCGACGGCGACGTCCGCCCCGCACACCGGGTGCGGGAGCCGCTCGACGAGCGCCTCGAGCAGGTCGGGCTTGCGACGGAAGTAGTAGTGCACCAGGCCCTTCGGCACTCCGGCGCGCTCGGCGATCCGCGAGGTGGGCGTCGCGTCGAACCCGTGCCGGGCGAACAACTCCTCGGCCGCGTCGAGGATGCGGTCCCGGGCGGGTGCGTCCGGGTCGAGCTCGTGGTCCACAGTGCGATCCTCCCCCGGACGCGGCGGGGGCCGCGACCCCTGCGGGTCGCGGCCCCTCACCTGGTCGTCCGGCTGTCGGACGGTCGGTTCTGTCGGATCGATCGGTTGTGTCGGCCCTGTCGGCCCTGTCGGCGCGGTCAGTGCGCGGCGAGCGTGCGGTGCTCGGCGTTCGCCGCGGGCAGCGCCGAGGCCGCCACGACGACCGCGAGGACACCCGCCACCCAGGACGTCCACGACGCCCCGGCCAGCGCGCTGTAGCCCATCACCCAGGGGGCGAGGAACAGCAGCACGCCGAGTACACCGTGCACCCACTCGCTCGCCACCGAGCCGGGCACCGCGAGCGACCAGAGCGACGTGGCGGCGAGCACCACGCCCAGTACGACCATCGTCCACGCAGCGGCGGCGTTCGTCGTCGTCACGAGAGGCGAGAGGGCCGTCAGTACACCGATCACGAGAGCTGCCCAGTCCTGCCAGCGCTGCCAGGTACGACCAGTGGTCCCAGCCATCGTCAGTCACCTTCTCCTTGTGAGGTCCCTGTGGGGATACCTCCGGTCTACTCTTGATTGGCCGGCCGGTCAAGACCCGACGAACGGTGACGCAAGTGACGTGCAAGTCCCCGGGCAGCGGGTGGGCGCACGGTCTGCGGTGTCGAGAGACCGACCGTCCCGAACCCGTAGGAGACCCCCGGTGACCACCGCCCGCGACACCCGTACCGCCGACCTGGTCGGCATCACCCTCGCCCACCGCGTCATGCGCGCCGACCTGCACCGCCTCACCGACGCCGCCCGCGCGATCGCCGACGGCGCGTCCTGCCCGGACCGGCGCGCCCGCGCGCTGCAGACCTGGCTGGCACATCTGGAGCACGAGATTCACGGCCACCACACCGCCGAGGACGAGATCGCCTGGCCGGTGATCGCCCGGCACGCGGGACACGCCGTCGACCTGGCCGAGCTCAGCGACGACCACGGCCGCCTCGACCCGCTGCTGGCCGCCGTGCGCGAGGCGGCGGCGGGAGTCGTCGCCGCGGCGGAGGGACCCGGCCGGGCGGGGGCGGCGGGGCTGCTCGCGGACCGGCTGGCCGTGGGCCGCGACGAGATCGACGAGCACCTCGACGCCGAGGAGCGCGACCTGTTCCCGGTGATCGAACGCCACGTGCCCGCCGCCGACTGGGACGCGGTCGTCGCGCAGGTGCAGAAGTCCGGGCCGGGCCTGCGGTTCATGCTGCCGCGGATCGCCGCGGTGACCACCCCGCAGGAGTGGGCAGGGATGCGTCGCGAGGCCGGGCCGGTGGTCGTGCTGATGGAGCGGCTGCTGCGCGGCGGCTACCGCAGGCGCTGTGCGCTGGTGTTCGGCACGTCCTGAGCCGCGGCCCGTCCGAGCAGCCGCCGGGCGCGGTCGCGCCACACCGGGGCCCCGAGCTCCGTCGCGACCCGTTCGGCCTCGTGCAGGTGGCGGACCCGGGCGCCGCCCGCCGGGTCGAGCATCTCCTCCAGCGCGGCGAGCACCAGGTCGGTGGGGCCGGTCGCGATCGTGCCCGACGACAGCCCCGCCACCGATCCCGTCCACGGGCGGAGCCGGGCGCGGCACTGGTCGGCGACGGCGCGGTCGCCCAGCCCGACTGCCACCTCGGCGCGCACGCACGTCCACAGCAGCCAGTAGTAGCTGCGAGCGAGCTCACTGTCCGGGACCCAGACCTCCCGGGCCCGGACCGGGTCACCCGCGTGCAGGTGGGCGAGCGCGAGGAAGTCCCCGAAGGCCGGCGGCAGGCGCGGTGCGACCGCGTCCAGCTCGGGGGCGAGCTCGCCGAGGCGGCCCTGGGCGTGGCGGACGGCGAACCGTCCGAGCAGCCCCATGAGCGCGGCGTTGACCTGCCCGGAGCCGCCCAAGCGGTCGGCGAGCACGGCGTAGCCCCGTTCGGCGGCGTCCAGCTCACCCGCGACGAGCGACCGCAGTGCCGCGAAGATGTGCGCCCAGCCGAGAGTGAACTCCAGCTGCCCGCCGGGGGCACCGGCGACGGCGGCCTCCGCGTGCCGCGACGCCGCGTCGAGGTCGTGGCGACCGGCGGCGACCATCAGCTGCAGGTGGTGGGCCTGCGTGCGGTAGCCGGCGTGCCCGGCCCGGCCGCCGAGCTCGGCCAGCTCCTCGCCCACCGGGGCCAGCTCGTGCCACAGGTCCGGGGCGAGGACCGCGAAGAACCGGGCGTTGAGCGCCCGGCAGCGCAGCAGCGGGTCGACCCCGCGCGCGGTGAGCGCCATCGCCTCGGCCGAGGCCGAGCGGACCCGGTCGTCGTCGTGCCCCTCGATCTCGAACACCAGGGCGGCCAGCAGCCGTACCCGCCGGTCGACGGCGTCGGGCGGGGTCGCCGCGAGCTCGGTCTCGATGAGGTCGATCAGCTCGGCGTCGATGTTCTGCCCCGGCCGGATGGTCCAGCTGACCGGGGTGTCGTAACTGGTCAGGGCGGCGCCGAGCCACTGCGGTGCGGCCACCCGCGCCCGCTCGACGGCCGTCCGGCGTTCGGTCAGGGCGGTGTGGCCGTCGCCGCCGCGGGCGAGCTCGGCGACCAGCGCGCACCGCAGGGCCAGCTCGTCGTCGACGCCGGTCCCGACCCGCCCGGCGAGCTCGACGGCGTGGCCGTGGAACCGGGCGGCCTCGCGGTGCGAGCCGAACCCCGCGGCGGCCGCCGCGGCGGCACGGACCGCGGCCAGGGCACGGTCCGGAGCGACGGCGGACCCGGCGGCGAGCGCGTGGTGGGCGAGCGGCACCGGGTCGTCCGGCCGCCTGCGGCTGAGGATCGCGTGGGCCGCCGCGTGCAGCCGGGCACGACGCAGGTGCGGGATGTCGCCGTAGAGGGTGTCCCGGACCAGGTCGTGGGAGAACCGCAGGCGCCCCGGCTCGGGTTCGAGCAGCATCCCGCCGAGCACCGCGGGCTCCAGGGCGTCCAACGGGTCGTCGCCGTCGGCGGAGGCGGCGAGGTCGAGGGCGTCGTCGGTGTCCAGCTCCCGGCCCAGCACCGAGACCCTGGCCAGCGCGGTGCGGGTGCTCGCGGGCAGCCGGGCCACGCGTCGGCGCAGCACCTCGCGGACCCCGGCCGGGACGGCGTCGGCCGCGGCGGACGGGCCCTCGGCGGCGACGAGGCGCGCCAGCTCGCGGACGAACAGCGGGTTCCCGCCGGTCCGTTCGGTGATCCGGGCGACCAGCTCGGGAGTGGCGGCGGGCACCCCGTGCCGGTCCAGCATCCCGGCGACATCGTCCGTCGTCATCGGCGCAGGCTCGATGCGGTCCACGGTGGGCTCGGCGAGGGCGGCGAGCGCGGCCTGCAGCTCGGCGCCCGCCTCGGCCGGGCGCAGGCCCGCGGCGACGAGTACGGGCAGCTCCGCGGCGCCGGTGACGACCGCACGCAGCAGCGCGAGGGTCTCGGACTCGGCGCGGTGCAGGTCGTCCAGGACCAGCAGCAGCGGTCGCTCCCGCCCGGCGACGGCGAGCAGCTCCACCACCGCCCGGGCCAGCCAGAACGTGACCTCGGCGCCGCCGGGCCCGGCCGGGGAGCGCAGTGGCGCGAGCCGCTCGACCAGGTCGGCGGGCGGGTCGTGCGCCGTGACGAGGGCGTCGACGATCTCCCGCCACGCCCAGGCCGGCGGGGCGCCGTCGATCTCGGGGCAGCGGCCGGTGACGGCCGTCCAGCCGTCGGCGGTCGCGGCGGCGGCGAACGCGGCGAGCAGCGCGGACTTGCCGGCGCCCGCGTCGGCAGCGACGAGCACCAGCTGGGCACCGCCGCGGGCCCGCTCCGCGGCGGCCGCGAGCCTGCCGAGCTCGGGCCCGCGCCCGAGCAGCGACGGTGTCCTCGCCGGCGGCTCGGCCGGCGCCGGCCCGGGTGGCCGCGCCGTCGGGAGGACCGCGGGCGCGTCGGTGCCGCCGGCCGGGTCGCGGTGGGCGAGCACGTCCGCCTCGATCGCGCGCAGCCCGGGGCCGGGGTCGACGCCGAGCTCGTCGGCGAGCAGCCGCCGGGTGCGGGAGAGCACGGCCAGCGCGTCGGCCTGCCTGCCGGTGCGGTACAGCGCGACGGCCAGCAGCCCGACCGCGTCCTCGCGCAGCGGGTGCTCCCCCACCAGCGTCGTCAGGTCGGGGACGACGGCGTCGGCCCGGCCCAGCCGCAGCCGCGCGCGGGCCCGACGCTCCAGCGCGACCTGACGCAGCTCGTCGAGGCGTTCGGCCTCGGCACGCGCCCAGGAGGCGTCGGCGAACTCGGCGTAGGCGGGCCCCGCCCACAGCGCCAGGGCCTCGCCGAGCAGGGCGTCGGCCCGGTCCGGCGTGGCCGCGGCGGCACGGTCGAGGAGGTCGGTGAAGGCACGCGCGTCGAGCCCGTCGGGACCGAGTGCCAGCGCGTAGCCGGGTGGGCGGCTGACCAGCACCGTCGGGACCGCGCGCGGGGACCGGTCGGGTTCGAGCAGCCGCCGGAGCCGGGAGACGTGGACCTGCAGCCCGCCGTGCGCCTGCGCGGGCGGCGCGCCCTGCCACAGGTCCTCCACCAGCGTGTCGACGGCGACGACCTCACCACCGGCCGCGGCGAGCCGGGCCAGCAGCTCGCGGCGGCGACCCGAGCCGACCGCGACCGACGTGCCGTCGGCCGTCACACGGAGCGGGCCGAGGACCCGGACCGTGACCTCCTGCACGCGGGGAATCTAGGCCCACGGTGCCGCGCGTGTCAGCCCCCGTGGCCCGGCGGTCAGACCGGCAGCAGCGCCTGGACGACGTCGGTGAGCTGGGCGGCGGTACGGCACTCGTGCATCGGGAGCACCTCGCCGTAGCGGGTGGCGGCCGAGTCCCCGGAGCCCCAGCTGCGCTCGGGCTCGGGGTTGAGCCAGTGCGCGTGCCGGACCCGCCCGGCCATCATCGCCAGGGCCCGCAGGTTGGGGTCGCGGTAGTTGGTGCGGCCGTCGCCGAGCACCAGCAGCGACGCCTTCGGGGTGAGTGCGTCGCCGTGGTGCTCCAGGAAGTCGCCGAACGCGCTGCCGTAGTCCGAGTGCCCGTCGAACGCGGTGAGCGTGGCCTCGCGCAGCACCCGCTGCATCACCCCGGACAGCTCCGCACCGGGCTCGAACAGGTGCGTGACCTCGTCGGTGCGCTCGATGAACGCGAACACCCGCACCTTCGAGAACTGTTCGCGCAGCGCCTGGACCAGCAGCAACGTGAAGTGGCTGAACCCGGCGACGGACCCGGACACGTCGCACAGCAGCACCAGCTCGGGGCGGCCGGGGCGCCGGACCTTGTGCGCGGGGTCCATCGGCACGCCGCCGGTGGACATCGACCGGCGCAGCGTGCGGCGCAGGTCGAGCTGTCCGCGGTTCGACCGGCGACGCCGCGCCGACAGCCGCGACGCGAGGCGGCGGGCCAGCGGCTGCACGGTGCGGCGCAGGTCGGCGAGCTGGGCGGCGTTCGCGGTGAGGAAGTCGACCTGGTCGGCCTGGGTGGGGGTGGTGGTGCGGGCGATCTGCTCGCGGCCGCGCTGCTCGGCGGTGCGGCGGCGGACCTCCTCGCGGACGATGTCGCGGAAGCGGGCGATGCGGTCGCGGATCTCGCGGCGGCGGACCTCGGAGACGAAGTCGGTGTCCCCCTCCTCGCGCAGCCCGTCGAGGATCCGGGCGAGCAGGGTGTCCGGGGACAGCGCGTTCAGCGCCTGGTAGGCCGACCAGTTGGGCTTGGCCGTCTGCCCGCGGACGCCCTGGCCCGCGGCGCCGGAGTTCCCGATCGCGTCGACGGCGGCGCGGGCGAGCTCGCGCAGGGTCTCCTCGTCGCCGTCGCGCAGCAGGTCGGCGAGGATCTCGCGCAGCGCGTCGACGTCGACCGGGCCGGTGCCCTCGCCGGACTCGTCGTCGATCCGCGGGACGTCGACGTCGGAGGACCCGGCGCCCAGCGCGGGCGGGAACCACAGGTCGAACAGCGCGTCGAAGGTGTCGCGCTGCCCGGAGCGGCGCAGCAGCGCCGCGGCGAGCCCTTCCCGCAGCTGGTCGCGGTGCAGCAGGTCCAGGGCGCCGAGCACGCGGGCCGCGTCGACGGTCTCCCCCGGGCCGACCGCGACGTGGTGGCGGCGCAGTGCGGAGACGAAGTCGACGAGGTGCCCGGGCAGGCCGTGCTCCGGGGCGAGCGCGGCGGCGGGCGGGATCGTCACCCGTCCATCATGCGCGACGCGCGCGTGATCAGCGAGAGTGGTCGGCCAGCCCGCCACTGTCGGAACATGCGCCGACGCTCCGGTCGAGCCGCCGAGCCACGACCGGAGCGCCGGGGTGCACCGCGGTCCCACACCGCGGGAGCTTCCGCCTAGAAGGCGGGGTCGATCGGCACCGGCTGCGGGGTGAACGGGCGGTCGCCCTCGACCAGGCGCAGTGCGCCGCCGAGACCGCCGGGGCCGTTGGCGTAGTCGAGCATCTTCCGCAGGTCACTGATGCCGTTCGTGCCGGGTGCCGGGGCCAGGTTCAGGGTCGAGAGCACACCGAGGGCGCGGCCGTCGGCGGTCAGGTAGCCCGAGCCGGAGTCACCGGGCACGCCCGGCGGGACGGTGACCACGGTGTGCGTCCAGCCGCCACCCGCGGTGCCGGTGGAGGTGCCGGTCTTGGGCCGCAGTGCACGCACGCCCTGGCGCAGCGAGGAGTTGCCGTAGCCGTAGACGACCCCGCCGGTGGCGACGCCGTCGGCCACCCCGGTCGGGCCGCCGTAGAACGGCACCGCGGGGCTCGTGCGCGCGGCGTCCTCCGGGGCGAGCTCGACCAGCGCGAAGTCGTTGAACAGGCAGGTGTCCGGGTCGGTCTCGCCCCGCTCCTGCATGCTCAGCCACGAGGAGTAGGCGAGCCGGCCCGGTGCCGTGGCGCCCTCGACCTCGACCGGGGTGCCGAGCGGCAACGAGTCCGCCTCGCACCCGTCCACGTCGGTGGAGCTGCCGGTGCCCGCACAGTGTGCGGCCTGCCCGAGGTAGGTCGCGGACCCGTCGGTGAACACGAAGTTCGCGGTGCACTGGGCCCCCTCGGGCCCGGTGCGGGTCATGACACCCGGGTGCACGTCGATGTCCGGTGCCCCGTCCTGCGCCGACGCGGTGCCGGCGGTGGCGAGCCCGACCGCGAGCGCGGCACCGGCGGCCAGTCCGGCGCGCAGCAGACGGCGGGCGGTGAGGGACAGTTCCGGGAGGGCGGTCATCGGTGGGCCTCCGGTCGCTGGGGAGCGTGTAACCGGCACAACTCGCGCCACCCGTCCCGGTTACGCCCGGCAGGCCGATCGATCCGATCTTCACTCCATAGGGGCGAAGACCTTGACGGCCGATCAGCGGTACGGCATTGGCCCGTTCGGCACAGGTGCGCCGTTCAGTTCAGCCGGAGCTCGGCGGCGGCCTTGTCGGCGTCGGAGCGGTGCTTCAGGACGACACCGAGGGTGGCGCGGACGGCGTCGTCGTCGAGGGTGTCGAGGCCGAGCGCGAGCAGGGTCCGGCCCCAGTCGATCGTCTCGGCGACGCTCGGGGCCTTGCGCAGCTCCATCGCCCGCAGCACCCGCACGGTGCGCACCAGGGCGTCGGTGAGCTGCTCTGTGAGCTCCGGGACGCGGGTGAGCACGATCCGGCGCTCCAGGTCGGCGTCGGGGAAGTCCAGGTGCAGGAACAGGCAGCGGCGCTTGAGCGCCTCGGACAGCTCACGGGTGGAGTTCGAGGTCAGCAGCACGAACGGGCGCCGGTTCGCGGTGACGGTGCCCAGCTCGGGGATGGAGACCTGGAAGTCGGACAGGACCTCCAGCAGGAGGCCCTCGACCTCGACGTCGGCCTTGTCGATCTCGTCGATCAGCAGCACGGTCGGGTCGGTGCGCCGGATCGCGGTGAGCAGCGGACGCGGGAGCAGGAACTCCTCGGAGAACACGTCGTCGCGGGTGGCGTCCCAGTCCGCGCCGTCCTCGCCGCGCTGCCCGGCGGTGATCCGCAGCAGCTGCTTGGCGTGGTTCCACTCGTAGAGCGCCCGGGCCTCGTCGATGCCCTCGTAGCACTGCAGGCGCACGAGTCCGGACCCCGTCGCCGCGGCGACGGCCTTGGCCAGCTCGGTCTTCCCGACCCCGGCGGGGCCCTCGACCAACAGCGGCTTGCCGAGCCGGTCGGCGAGGAACACCGTCGTCGCGACGGCGGTCGAGGCCAGGTAGCCGGCGTCGGCGAGCCGGGCGGTCACGTCCGCCACGGAGCCGAAGACCGGGCGGTGGGCAGGACTGTCGGACGACACGCGATCATCCTGCACGCCCGGACCGCCACGCGTCGGACGGGTGGCCCGGCTCACACCCCGGCGGCCCGCGTCGGATCGTTGTCGGGGGTCGGGTCCACCATGGGTGCCGTGACCACCGCATCGAGCACCGACCTGCGCGAGCGCGCGGAGACCGTCCTGCAGCAGCTGGCCGGGCCGCAGGCCCGGCTGCGCGAGGACCAGTGGACCGCGATCGAGGCGCTGGTCGCCCAGCACCGCCGGGCCCTGGTCGTGCAGCGCACCGGCTGGGGCAAGTCCGCGGTCTACTTCGTGGCCACTGCGCTGCTGCGTGCCCACGGCGCCGGCCCGACGGTGATCGTGTCGCCGCTGCTGGCGCTCATGCGCAACCAGATCGACGCCGCGATCCGCTCCGGGATCGTGGCGGTCACGGTGAACTCGGCGAACGCCGACGAGTGGGACGCGGTCTACGCCGACATCGCGAACGGGGACGTCGACGTGCTGCTCGTGTCCCCCGAGCGGCTCAACAACCCCGACTTCCGCGACCGGGTGCTGCCGAAGCTGGCGGCGAGCGCCGGGATGCTGGTGGTCGACGAGGCGCACTGCGTGTCCGACTGGGGCCACGACTTCCGGCCGGACTACCGGCGGCTGCGCACGCTGATCGCCGAGCTGCCGTCGGGGATCCCGGTGCTGGCGACGACGGCGACGGCGAACGACCGGGTCGTCACCGACGTGTCCGAGCAGCTGGGGATGGGGCACGGCCAGCAGGACACGCTGGTGCTGCGGGGGTCGCTGGACCGCGAGTCGCTGCGCCTGGCCGTGGTCCGGCTGCCGACCCCGGCGCGACGGCTGGCGTGGCTCGCGGCGAAGCTCGACGAGATGCCCGGCGCCGGCATCATCTACACCCTCACCGTCCAGGCCGCGGACGACGTGGCCGAGTTCCTGCGCGAGCGCGGGGTCGCGGTGCGCTCCTACTCCGGGCGCACCGATCCCGAGGACCGCCTGGCCGCCGAGTCCGACCTGATGGAGAACCGGGTGAAGGCCCTGGTCGCGACCTCGGCCCTGGGCATGGGCTTCGACAAGCCCGACCTGGGGTTCGTCGTGCACCTCGGGGCGCCCGCCTCGCCGGTCGCCTACTACCAGCAGATCGGCCGCGCCGGTCGCGCGCTGGACCGGGCCGAGGTGGTGCTCCTGCCCGGCCGCGAGGACCGCGACATCTGGGCCTACTTCGCGTCGCTGGCGTTCCCGCCCGAGCCCCTGGTCCGCCAGACCCTCGCCGTGCTGTCGGACCGGCCCCAGTCCACCGCGTCGATCGAGACCCGCGTCGACCTGTCCCGCACCCGGCTGGAGATGCTGCTCAAGGTCCTCGACGCCGACGGTGCCGCGAAGCGCGTCAAGGGCGGCTGGATCGCCACCGGCCGGGAGTGGGTCTACGACACCGAGCGCCACGAGCGCGTGAACGCCGCCCGCCGTGCCGAGCAGCAGGCGATGCTCGACTACATCGCGACGACCGAGTGCCGGCTGGTGTTCCTGCGCCGTCAGCTCGACGACCCGGACCCGACGCCGTGCGGGCGCTGCGACACCTGCACCGGCACCGTCTGGTCCGACGAGGTGTCCGCCGACGGCGAGCAGGCCGCCACCGAGCGCCTGGCCCGGCCCGGGATCGAGATCGCGCCACGGAAGATGTGGCCGTCCGGGATGAAGGACATCGGGGTCCCGCTGTCGGGGAAGATCGCCGCGGGCGAGCAGGCCGCCACCGGCCGGGCGATCGGACGGCTGTCCGGCATCGGGTGGGGCACCCGGCTGCGCGAGCTCGTCACCGGCGGCGACGACCCGGTGCCGGCCGACGTGCTCGACGCGCTGGTCCGGGTGCTCGCCGGGTGGGGCTGGGAGCAGCGACCGGTGGGTGTGGTCGGGATCGGCTCGCGGACCCGTCCGCACCAGCTCGACCACCTCGCCCGGCGGATCGCCGAGATCGGCAGGCTGCCGCTGCTCGGCACCCTCTCCCCCGTCGGCGAACGTCCCGCGGCGGCCGAGAACTCGGCCCGGCGGCTGGCCGCGGTGTGGGAGGGGCTCGACGCCGCCACCGTGCCGGACCTGTCCGGGATCGACGGGCCGGTGCTGCTGGTCGACGACGTCGTCGACTCGGGCTGGACGATGACCGTCGCCGCGCGGGCGCTGCGGCGGGCCGGGGCGCCGGAGGTGCTGCCGCTCGTGCTGGCCGTCGCCGGGTGAGGTCTCCCGTGGAGGACGACGCCCACCGACCGAGCCCTACCCGTCGGTAGGCTCGGGGCATGAACCCGCCCGACTTCGCACTCAAGGCCATGAACGCCGGCCATCGGCTGCTGATCCGGCTGACCGGCGGGAAGATCGGCCACTCGGCGATGGGGATGCCCGTCGTCGAGCTGACCACCCGTGGCCGACGCTCCGGTGAGCCGCGCACGGTGCTGCTCACGGCCCCGCTCCACGGCGACGGGAAGTACGTCGTCGTCGCCTCCCGGGGCGGCGACGACCGCCACCCCGCCTGGTTCCTCAACCTGCGTGCCGACCCGGACGTCGAGGTCGCCGTCCAGGGCGGCCCACGGGTGCCGATGCGCGCCCGGATCGCCGACCCGGCCGAGCGGGCGACGCTGTGGCCGCAGGTCACGGAGCGGTACCGCAACTACGCCGGCTACCAGCGCAGCACCAGCCGGGAGATCCCGCTGGTCCACCTGGAGCCGCGCGGCTGACCGGCCGCGCATCATCAGGGCAGATGATTCCGGGGATCCGGATCACCTTCGTAGGGTCGGCACATGCCCGGTCGTGCCGGTCGGCCCACGCCGGGGCCCGCTCAGCCCCCGGCGTGGGCCGGACCCCAGCGCAGGGTCAGCCGGGTACCCGCACCGTCCACCAGCACCTCGCCCGGCCCGGCCCCGGGCGCTCCGGCGGCGCTGGTGGCGCTGTCGGCGCCGTCCCGGGGATCGGCGAGCGACGGGACGACCGCCTCGATGCGCAGGTCCGCCGCGTGCGGCCGGCCCGCGTCGACCCACCCCGCGATCAGCCCGGCCAGCCGCTCGGCGGCGAGGTCACCGTCCGGCCCGCAGGCCCGCACCGTCGCCTCCGGGGCCGCCAGCAGCACCGCACAGCCGTCGCCGGCGACCAGGCCCAGCGTCGCGCGGACGCCACCGAGGTCGAACAACGCCGGCGCGGCCCCGCCCTCGGCCGGGCCGAACAGCCGCACCACCCCCGGGTCGGCGACCGCGGCCCACAGCCCGAGCCCGTCCCACAGGTCCGCCACCGTGCCCGCCGCGGCGACGGGCCGGTCGGTGCCCTCGCCGGTGGTCGCGCGGGCCAGTGCCCGCGGGTCCGGGTCGTCGGCGTCGTCGGAGCCGCAGGCGGGCTGCACCCGCCACCGTCCGTCGGGCAGCGAGACCTCGGCCCCCTGGTCCGCGCCCTCCCCGCGCAGCCGGACGAACGCGCAGCTGCGCACCGAGCTCGACCGCAGCCGTCCCGGGGCGGTGTGGACGAACGCCACCGACAGCTGGCTGCCGCGGACCGTGAGCGGCAGCAGCAGCCGGCCGCCGGGCGCGAGCTGGGCGACCCACTCCGGCCGGACGCCGGTGGAGCCGACCGTCAGCTCGATGCGGTCGTAGGGCGCTCCGGGCGGGTAGCCGAGCGCCCCGTCCCCGGCGACGACGTCGACGTCGTCGAACCCGGCGGTGTCCAGGTTCGCCCGGGCCCCGGCGACCAGGTCGTCGTCGATGTCGAGGGTGGTCACGGCTCCGTCCGGGCCGACCAGCTCCGCCAGCAGCGCCGCGTTCCAGCCGGCCCCCGCACCGACCTCCAGCACCCGGTGCCCCGGCGCGGCCCCCAGCTGTTCCAGCATGATCGCGACCATCGACGGCTGGGAGACCGAGCTGACCGTCACGCCGTCGTCGACCTTGATCGGGACGGCGACGTCGGCGTAGGCCTCGCCGGGGTCGAGGGCGGGCAGGAACAGGTGGCGCGGCACCGTCTCCAGTGCCGCGCGGACCGCGGGGGTGCGCACCCGGCCGGCGCTGACCAGGGACGCGACCAGCGCGGAACGGGCGCGGTCGGCCGACATGCGGGCATTGTGCCCCTGCGGCCGCCTAGAGCAGAACGAGGTCGTCCGCGTGGACGAGTTCGCGCCGCTGTTCGGGGGGCAGCTCGCGGCTCCGGCGGCCGATCATGTGCGGCAGCTCGGTCGCGTCGTAGGACACCACGCCGCGGGCGATCGGGCGGCCGTACGGGGCACGGAGCTCGACCACGTCCCCCGCGACGAAGTCGCCGGAGACCCCGTGGACACCCGCCGCGAGCAGCGAGCGACGCCGCTTCCGGACGGCCTCGACCGCGCCGTCGTCGAGGTCGAGGGCCCCGCGGACGTCGGCGGCGTGCCGCAGCCAGAACCGGCGGGCGCTCATCCGGGTCCCGGCGGCGCGGAACACGGTGCCGACCTTCGGCCCGTCGTCGGTGCAGGCCAGGGCGTCGGCGATCCGGTCGGCGGCGGTCAGGAGCACCGGGATCCCGGCGGCCGACGCCATCGCGGCCGCCTCGACCTTGGTGGCCATGCCGCCGGTGCCCAGCCCGGACCCGGGACGAGTCACGCTGACCCCGGCGAGCTCGGCCGGGTCGTCGACCTCGGGGATCAGCGACGTGCCGGGGTCGCGCGGGTGGCCGTCGTAGAGGCCGTCGACGTCGGAGAGCAGCACGAGCGCGTCGGCGCCGACGATGTGCGCGACGAGTGCGGCGAGCCGGTCGTTGTCGCCCACCCGGATCTCGGCGGTGGCGACGGTGTCGTTCTCGTTGACCACCGGCAGCGACCCGAGCTGCAGCAGCCGCTCCAGCGTGCGCTGGGCGTTGCGGTAGTTCGAGCGGCGGATCATGTCGTCGGCGGTGAGCAGGACCTGCCCGATGCCCTGCCCGTGCCGGGCGAACGACGCCGAGTAGGCGTGGGCGAGCAGCAGCTGCCCGACCGACGCGGCGGCCTGCTGGGTCGCGAGGTCCCGCGGCCGCCTGCGCAGCTGCAGCGGCGCGAGCCCGGCCGCGATCGCCCCCGAGGAGACGAGCACCACCTGTGTGCCGGCGGCGCGGCGCCCCATCAGGGCGTCGACCAGCGCGTCGAGCCGGGCCGGGTCGAGCCCGCCGGTCAGGCTCGTCAGCGACGACGACCCGACCTTCACCACGATCCGCTTCGCGGCACCCAGCGTGGCGCGCGTGCTCACGCCGGTCTCACTCCTCGATCTCGTGGTCCGACGAGTAGCGGGCGCCCGCGGCGAGCTCGGCGTCGGACAGGTGCGCCCGGCGCGCCACCCGGGCGCGCTTGCGCTCGGCGGCGCCGACCCGCTCGTTGCCCTCCAGCCGGATGTCGGTGCCGCGCCCGGTGAGCAGGGCGGCGACGCCGGCCGGGGTGGACGGCTCCCAGTCGAAGGTGACCTGGCCGATGGTGACCGGGCAGCCGGGAACGGCTCCGGCCTTGGCCAGCGCCTCCTCCACGCCGAGCCGGGCGAGCCGGTCGGCGAGGTAGCCGACGGCCTCGTCGTTCTCGAACGCGGTCTGGCGGATCCACCGCTCGGGGCGTTCCCCGCGCACGATGAACCCGCCGTCGAGCTCCGGGTCGGGTGTGATGGTGAAGCCGGTGTCGTCGACGGCGCGCGGGCGCAGCACGATCCGGCTCGGCTCGGCCTCCGGGCGCGCGGCGCGGGCCGCGGCGACCCGCTCGGCCATCGCGAAGCTCAGCTCCCGCAGGCCGGCGCGGGACGCGGTGGAGATCGCGTACACCGGCCAGCCGAAGCGCTCGGTCAGGTCGTCGCGGACCATGTCGACCAGGTCGGCGGCGTCCGGGACGTCGATCTTGTTGAGCGCGACCAGACGCGGCCGCTGGTCGATCCGCTCCCCCAGCGCGCTGGTGCCGAGCGCCTCGGCGTAGTGCGCCAGCTCGGTCTCCAGCGCCTCGATGTCGGACACCGGGTCGCGCTCGGTCTCGAAGGTCGCGCAGTCCACGACGTGCACCAGCACCGAGCAGCGCTCGATGTGGCGCAGGAACTCCAGGCCGAGGCCACGGCCCTCGGCGGCGCCGGGGATGAGGCCAGGGACGTCGGCGACGGTGAAGGTGTCGTCGCCGGCACTGACCACGCCGAGCTGCGGCACGAGGGTGGTGAACGGGTAGTCGGCGATCTTCGGACGGGCCGCGGACAGCGCCGCGACCAGCGAGGACTTGCCCGCGCTGGGGAACCCGACGAGGCCGACGTCGGCGAGGCTGCGCAGCTCCAGGGTCAGTTCGACCTCGTCGCCGGGCTCGCCGAGCAGCGCGAACCCGGGGGCCTTGCGGGCGGCGGAGGCCAGCGCGGCGTTGCCGAGCCCGCCCCGTCCGCCCTCGGCGGCGACGAACCGGGTGCCGACGCCGACCAGGTCGGCGACGACCTCGCCATCGGCGTCGAGCACGACGGTGCCGTCGGGCACCCGCAGCTCCAGGTCCGGGGCGTTGGCGCCTTGTTTGAACGCCCCCTGCCCCTGGGTGCCGTTCTTCGCCTCCGCGCGGGGGCGGTGGTGGTAGTCGAGCAGCGTGTGCACGCCCGCGTCGACGACGAGCACGACCGAGCCGCCCCGGCCGCCGTTGCCGCCGTCGGGGCCGCCGAGCGGCTTGAACTTCTCGCGGTGTACCGAGGCGCAGCCGTTGCCCCCGGCACCCGCGGTCGCGTGCAGCACGACGCGGTCCACGAACCGGGACATGACGGTGCTCCTGTCGGTGTCGTACCGCGGCGGGGCCGCGGTGGGTGGTGACACGACGAACGGCGGGCCCCCCGTTACCGGGGTGACCCGCCGTCGGCGTCGCTGTGCTGGCGGGTCGCTCAGACCTCGGCCGGCACGATGTTCACGGTCTTGCGGCCGCGCTTGGAACCGAACTCGACGGTCCCGGCGGCGAGGGCGAACAGCGTGTCGTCCTTGCCGCGCCCGACGTTGACACCCGGGTGGGTGGCGGTGCCGCGCTGACGGATGAGGATCTCGCCGGCCTTGACCGACTGGCCGCCGAAACGCTTCACACCCAGGTACTGGGCGTTGGAGTCGCGACCGTTACGGGAGCTGGACGCACCCTTCTTGTGTGCCATGACGCGGGCTCCTTACTTGCCGATCGCGGTGACCTGGACCTTCGTCAGGGGCTGACGGTGCCCCTGACGCTTGTGGTACCCGGTCTTGTTCTTGAACTTGTGGATCCGGATCTTCGGACCCTTGGTGTGCTCGACGACGGTGGCCGTCACCGCGGAGGTGAGGCCGCTGGCGTCGGTGGTCACCTGGTCGCCGTCGACGAGCAGCACGGCGGGCAGAATGATCTCGGCGCCGGGCTCACCGTCGAGCTTCTCGACGGTGACCACGTCGTCGACGGCCACCTTGTACTGCTTGCCGCCGGTCTTGACGATCGCGTACATCGCTGACGCACGACTCCTGAACATCGGGGGCGCATCTGGTGCGCTCGGGCTGTGACAGCTCGCGCCGGGGCCGGCGCGCACACCACGGCCCCCGTGCCGAACACTGTCGTGTGCAGAGGCGTGGCTTCTGTCGGTCAAGGTTACGCGACCCCGTCGGAGTGCTCTCCGGCGGGGTCACTGTCACCCTCCGTCCTGGGGCGGACCCGCCGGGCGGGAGGCCGCCCGGCGCGAACGGCGGGTACGGGTGACGACCGCGGCGGGCTCCGGCTGCGCGGCGACGGCCGGGACGGCCGCCGGTCCCGCGTCGGCCGGTGTCGCCGTGGCGGCCGGCGGAGTGGACTCCTCCGGCGTGGAGGCGGTCGTGATGACCACCGGCTCACCACCGCGGACCGGGCCGGCGGAACGGCTGGCCCGGCGGCGGCGCGGTGCGGGTGCCTCGGGCTCCGGGGCGGACCCCGTCGCCGTCGGCTCCGGGGCCGCGTCCCGGGCCGGGGCCGCGGCCTGCGGGGCACCGGTGGGCTCGGCGACCACGGGGGCCGCGGAACCGGTCAGCTCCCCGCGCGGCTCGGCGACGACGGTCTCGTCGTCGGCCGGTGCGGGTGCGGGGGCGGCGTCGACGGTGGTGGTGTCGGCCGTGGCCGGCACGGAGACCCCGGTGGCTCCGGCGGCCGCGCCGTCGTCGCCCTTCGGGGTGCTGCCCGCGGCGACGGCCGCGACCGCCGCGGCGGCGTCGACGCGCTCGGTGTCGCCGGAGTCGTCCCGGGCACGGTCCCGGTCCCCGACGCGCCCGTCCGGACGGTCGGAGCCGTTGCGGTGGCCGGAGCCGTTGCGGTCGGCCTCCTGGCGCGCGGTGTCGTGGCGCGCGGTGTCCTGGCGACCCGGGTCCTGGCGGCCGGAGCCACCGTCACCCGGTTCGCCCTGGCCGGAGTCCCCGTTGCCGTTGCCGCCCCGACGCCGCTTGCGGCGGCCGCCGCCCTCGGAGTCGGCGTGGCCACCGTTCCCGGAGCCGCTGCCGTGCCCGTTGCCCGAGCCGTTCCCGTTCCCGTTCCCGTTCCCGGAACCGTGCCCGTTCCCGGAACCGTTGCCGTGCTGGGCGCCGTTGCCGGAGCGGCCGTGCTGGTGGTCCGGCCCGGTGTCGGTCGAGACGATGACGCCCCGCCCGCGGCAGTGCTCGCAGGTGGTGGAGAAGTGCTCCAGCAGCCCGCCGCCGACCCGCTTGCGGGTCATCTGGACCAGGCCGAGCGAGGTCACCTCGGCGACCTGGTGACGGGTGCGGTCCCGGGCGAGGCACTCGGTGAGGCGGCGCAGGACCAGGTCCCGGTTCGCCTCGAGCACCATGTCGATGAAGTCGACGACGATGATCCCGCCGATGTCGCGCAGCCGCAGCTGGCGGACGACCTCCTCGGCCGCCTCCAGGTTGTTGCGGGTGACGGTCTCCTCGAGGTTGCCGCCGGAGCCGGTGAACTTGCCGGTGTTGACGTCGACGACGGTCATCGCCTCGGTCCGGTCGATCACCAGCGTGCCGCCCGAGGGCAGCCAGACCTTGCGGTCCAGCGCCTTGAGCAGCTGCTCGTCGATCCGGTACTCGGTGAAGACGTCGGACGGGCCGGTGTGGCGGTGCATCCGGTCGGCGAGCTCGGGCGCGACGTGCTCGACGTAGCCGGACACGGTGTCCCAGGCGTCGGCGCCGGACACGATCAGCTTCGAGAAGTCCTCGTTGAACTGGTCGCGCACGACCTTGACCAGCATGTCCGGCTCCTCGTAGAGGAGCGTCGGCGCCTTGGGCGCGCCGGGGCCGGTCTTGTTCGCCTTCTCCTTGACGACCTCCCACTGCGCCTGCAGCCGGCGGACGTCGCGTTCCAGTGCCTCGTGCGAGACGCCCTCGGAGGCGGTCCGGATGATCACGCCGGCGTCGGCCGGGACGATCTCCTTCAGCATCTCCTTGAGGCGCTTACGCTCGGTGTCGGGCAGCTTGCGGGAGATCCCCGCTGCGCCACCGGAGGGGACGTAGACCAGGAAGCGACCGGCGAGGGAGATCTGCGTGGTCAACCGGGCACCCTTGTGACCGACCGGGTCCTTGGTGACCTGCACCAGGACCTGGTCGCCCGAGGAGAGCGCCTGCTCGATCTTGCGCGCCTTGCCGTTGAGTCCGGCGGCGTCCCAGTCGACCTCACCGGCGTAGAGCACGGCGTTGCGGCCGCGCCCGATGTCGACGAACGCCGCCTCCATCGACGGCAGCACGTTCTGCACGCGGCCGAGGTAGACGTTGCCGACCATCGAGCTGCCGGAGTTGCCACCGGTGATGAAGTGCTCGACCAGGATGCCGTCCTCGAGCACGCCGATCTCGGTGCGGTCGGCGCGCTGGCGGATCACCATCTGGCGGTCGACCGACTCGCGCCGGGCCAGGAACTCCGACTCGGACAGGATCGGCGGGCGGCGACGGCCCGCGTCGCGGCCGTCCCGGCGGCGCTGGCGCTTGGCCTCGAGCCGGGTGGAGCCGCGCACGCCCTGGACCTGGTCGTCGGAGGACGATCCGGAGTCCTGGCGGGACTCGCTGCGGGCCTCGCGGACCCGGGTGACGGTGTTGGGCGGGTCGTCCTCGGAACGGTCCTCGACCTCGGACCCCCCGCGCCGACGACGGCGCCGCCGCCGGCGCGAGCCGACCGAGGACTGGTCCTCGGAGTCGTCGGAGTCGTCCGAGGAGTCGGAGTCCTCGGAGCCGGCCCCGGTGGACCCGGAGTCCGCCCCGGAGTCCTCGGAGCCGGGGTCCTCGGAGTCGTCGGAGTCGTCGCCGCCGTCCTCGCCGAAGTCCTCGCCGCCCTTGCCGCGGCCACGGCCACGGCGGCCCCGGCGGCGACGACGGCGGTTGCCGTTCTCGTCGTCACCGTCGTCGTCGGAATCGGGCCGGTCCTCGGCCCGGTCGTCGGCGGAGTCCCCGGCCGGGACGTCCACACGGTCCGGGTCGCCGGCGTCGCCGGTGCTGTCGGCACTGGCAGCACTGCCGGCACCGTCAGCACTGTCGGTGCCGGCAGTGCCGTCGGTCACGGCGGCGTCGGTCGCGGCGGCGTCGGTCGCGGCGGCGTCGCGGTCCTTGCGGCGACGGCCCTTCCGTCCCTTGCGGGGGGCGCCGTCGCCGGGGCCGTCCTCGGCCTGCTCGGCCGCGGTGTCGCGGCCCACGGGCTCCGGGGTCGCGGCGGGAGCGGCACCCGGGGCGGCCGGGGCCTGGAACATCGGGACCGCGAAGACCGGGGCGAGCGCCGGTGCGGCCGCGCCACGGGCCCGGGCGGAGCCGGTCGTGAACGGGTCGGCGGGGGCCGCGGCGGCATCCGGGCCGGCGGCGGTGCCGGTGCCGGTGTCGGTGTTGCTGTCGGTGCCGGCACCGAGGTCGAGTGCGGCGAGCACCTCGGTGACCACCGGGTCGGGCGCGTCGGTGACGGCCGGCTCGGGGGCCCGGTCGGCCGACGCCGCGGCGGGCTCGGTGCCCGGACGCAGGGCGGCGACGACCTGCTCGGCCGTCGCCCGGGTGATGCTGGACTGGACGCTGCGGACCTCCTGGCCGAGCCCGGACAGGGCGGCGAGGACGTCTCGGCTCGCGGTCCCCAGCAGCTTGGCCAGGGCGTGGACCCGCATCTTCTCCGGCAGCTCGGAGAGCCCGCCGGTGTCACCGGCGGGCGTGTCGTTCACGGACATTCAGCTCCTTCGCCCCCGGGCGCCTCGCGTCGGAGGCGGCCACGCAGGGACCTTGCGCGTACGTTCCGCAGCACGCGCGGGTTGCGCGGTGCGGCACATCTGGTGTCGCTCCCCGATCTCCGGGGATGGTGCTCAACGCCGGACCGGAGGCGGTGCGCCGTCCGGGTCAGGAAGCGTCCGGGCGGGCCCGGGTCACCGGGACCGCACCGAGCGGATCCACCAGGTCGCCCGCGTCGTCGAGCAGGCCCTGCGCCAACCGGGTGGCCGTCACCGGTACCGGCGGCGCCAGGTCTGCGACGACGGTGAGCGCGCCCAGTACGTCATCGGGTCGAACGGTCGGTGTCGTCAGCCGTACGACCGCCGTCAGTATCGCACAGTCGGTGACCGGGGACGGCGAACCCGCCGACCCGGACGGGTCACGATCGCCCTCCGGGTCGTTCACCTGCGGTTCGACGAGCAGAGTGACGACGGCCGCACGCACGTCGATCTCCTTGCGGCCGGACGGGGTCAGCCGGGTCACCACGACCGACTCCTGCGCGGTGAACGCCTCGACCGCGGCCCGCACCTCCTCGACGGCGATGCCGCGGACCTCCAGCCGCCAGCGGGCGGCGTCGATCCGGTCGGCCAGCGCCGGCGGGACCGCGGTCGCGGCCGCGACGACGTCGAGCCCGTCGGGCAGCGCCTGGTCCATCGCCGCGCGGACCAGCTCCGGGTCGACCTCGCGGGTCAGGCCCATCTCGACGTACTCGGCCTCGCTGGCCGCACCGGTCGGGGCGGCCCCGACCCAGGACAGCCGCGGATGCGGGCTGAAGCCGTGCGAGTGCGCGACCGGGACGCCGGCCCGGCGGACGGCGCGCTCGAAGCTGCGGGCGACGTCGCGGTGCGACAGGAACCGCAGCCGGCCGCGCTTGGCGAAGCGCAGGCGGACCCGCTGCACCGTCGGGGGTGCCGGGTTCGCCGCCGCTCCTGCCTTCACGCGTGCCACGGCTCGGAGTCTAGAGACCGGGCCCGGTCCGGTCAGCCGCGGTGCGGCGGGTGCGGCCGGTCGGCGCGGACCGGGAAGGCGCCGGTGTAGCCCATCCGCTCCTGTGCGGCCTCGCGGACCCGGGTCCGCACCCGGAACCAGCCGATCGTCAGCAGCACCGCCAGCACCGGGATGGAGGCGACGGTGAAGGTCCCGACCGGGTAGTCGAAGCCCATCAGCACCAGCACCCCGAGCAGGAAGACCAGGACCGCGTAGCCGGTCCACGGCGAGCCGGGCAGCCGGAACGAGGGCCGGGTGAGGATGCCGGACTCGGTCATCCGCACGAACCGGATCTGGCAGAGCACGATCGTGGCCCAGCTGGCGAGGATGCCCAGCGAGGCGATGTTCAGCACGATCTCGAAGGCCTGCTCGGGGACCACCGCGTTCAGCCCGACGCCGAGCAGGGTGATCACCGCGGTCAGGCCGATGCCGCCGTAGGGCACGCCCGACTTGTTCATCCGGCCGGTGAAGCCCGGCGCCGACCCGTTCATCGCCATCGAGCGCAGGATGCGACCGGTCGAGTACAGCCCCGCGTTGAGGCTGGACAGCGCGGCGGTCAGAACCACCAGGTTCATCACGGTGCCGGCACCGGGCACGCCGATCGAGTCGAAGAACGTGACGAACGGGCTGACGCCCTCGCGGTAGGCGGTGTAGGGCAGGAGCAGGCCGAGCAGCACCAGCGAGCCGACGTAGAAGAGCGCGATGCGCGCGATCACGGAGTTGATCGCTCGGGGCATCACCTTCTCCGGGTTCTCGGTCTCCCCCGCCGCGGTGCCGACCAGCTCGGTCGCGGCGTAGGCGAACACCACGCCCTGGGTGATGACCACCGCGGCGAGCAGGCCGTTGGGCAGCAGACCGCCGTTGTCGGTGATCACCGAGATGCCGGTCTCGGCGCCCTGGATCGGGAACCGTCCCGCGAGGAACACCGTGCCCACCACCAGGAAGGCCACCAGTGCGATCACCTTGACCAGCGCGAACCAGAACTCCAGCTCGCCGAACAGCTTCACCGAGACCAGGTTCGCCGCCAGCACCACGACCAGGGCGATCAGGGCGATCAGCCACTGCGGGGCGTCGGAGAAGGCGCCCCAGAACTTCATGTAGAGCGCGATCGCCGTCACGTCGACGATGGAGGTGAAGGCCCAGTTGAGGAAGTACAGCCAGCCGGCCACGTAGGCCGCCTTCTCGCCGTAGAACTCGCGGGCGTAGGAGACGAACGACCCCGACGACGGCCGGTGCAGCACGAGCTCACCGAGCGCCCGCAGGATCAGGAACACGAACACGCCGCAGACCGCGTAGACCAGCGCCAGCGCGGGGCCCGCCGAGGCGAGCCGGCCGCCCGCACCGAGGAACAGTCCGGTTCCGATCGCACCTCCGATGGCGATCATCTGGAGCTGCCGTTTCCCCAGACCCTTGTGGTAGCCCTCCTCCTCGTGGGAGAAGTCCGGGCGGTTGCTGCCCGCCGGGTCGTGCGTCGTCGCCATGTGGTCCCCCCACGCCGGATCCGGACGCCGTCGCGCCCGGTGCGGCCAGACCCTAGTTCGACGTTTCCCGTGAGATCACGTGCCCCTGTGACCGTCGCGTATCCGATCCGGACACCACGGGACGGAGCCGACCGGACGGACGCGAACGCGAGGGCGGCCCCCTCAGTCGCCCAGGACCAGCAGGGTGTCACCGGCCGGCCGGAACCCGGCACGTCGGTAGAACGCGGCGCTGCCCGCGGTCGGGGCCAGCATCAGCCGCCGGTACCCACGGGCCCTGGCGTGGGCGACGACCGCGGCGAGCAGCGCCCGCGGCACGCCGGCCTCGGTGAACGCGGCCAGGACGAAGGCGTTGCCGACCTGCCCGCTGCGCGTGCCGCGGGCCCCGGGGCGGGGCATCTGGACGGTCTCCAGCACGTTGATCGACCCGACCGGTGTCCAGCCGGCACGGTCGCTGCCCGCCTCGGCCACCCAGAACGCGCGCCGCGGCTGCTCGACCCGCCACCAGGCGGCGAAGGACTCGGCGAACGAGGGGTCCTCGACCGGCCGCCCGGCGCGCTCCTCCAGCCAGAGCCGACGCAGCCTGCCGAGCGCGGCGACGTCGCGCTCGTCGGCGACCCGGACCCGCAGGCGTCTGCCGCCGTACTCCCAGGACGACCCGTCGGCGCCGGCGAGGGCCGGGTCCGGGATCGAGGACAAGCCGTTCTCAGTCACCCGGGCGTGCGTCCCCGAGCGACCCCGCGGCCGAGGCCGTCGGGTTGACCACGGTCAGCGGCAGCAGGGTGGTCCCGCTGGGGCCGACCTCGATGTCGGTCCCGGTGGACGGGCACACGCCGCAGTCGAAGCACGGCGTCCACCGACAGTCGTCCTGCTCGCGGCCGGCCAGCGCGTCCTGCCAGTCCTCCCACAGCCAGTCCCGCTCCAGGCCGGAGTCGAGGTGGTCCCAGGGCAGGATCTCGTCGGCCCCGCGCTCGCGGACGGTGTACCAGTCCAGCGACACACCCTGCGGCTCCAGCGCCTCGGCGGCGGAGTCGACCCAGCGGCGGTAGGAGAAGTGCTCGGACCAGCCGTCGAACCGGCCGCCGTCGCGCCAGACCTTCTCGATGACGGCGCCGACCCGGCGGTCGCCGCGGGCGAGCAGTCCCTCGATCAGCGATGGCTCGCCGTCGTGGTAGCGCATGCCGATGTTGCGCCCGATCCGCCGGTCGGAGTTGACGGCCTCGCGCAGCTTGCGCAGCCGGGCGTCGACGACCTCCGGGGCGCACTGGGCGGCCCACTGGAACGGGGTGTGCGGCTTGGGCACGAACCCGCCGATGGAGATGGTGCAGCGGACGTCGTTGCGCCCGGACGCCTCGCGGCCCGCCTTGATCACGCGGTGCGCCATGCCCGCGATCTCCAGGACGTCCTCGTCGGTCTCGGTGGGCAGCCCGCACATGAAGTACAGCTTCACCTGCCGCCAGCCCTGGGAGAACGCCTCGGCGCAGGTGCGGATCAGGTCGTCCTCGGAGACCATCTTGTTGATCACCCGGCGGATCCGCTCGGAGCCGCCCTCGGGGGCGAAGGTCAGCCCGGAGCGGCGGCCGTTGCGGGAGATCTCGTTGGCCAGGTCGATGTTGAACGCGTCGACCCGGGTGCTCGGCAGCGACAGCGAGGTGTTGGTGCCCTCGTAGCGGTCGGCGAGGCCCTTGGTGATCTCGGCGATCTCGGAGTGGTCGGCGCTCGACAGCGACAGCAGACCGACCTCGTCGAAGCCCGAGGCCCGCACGGCGGCGTCGACCATCTCCCCGACGCCCTGCAGCGACCGCTCCCGCACCGGGCGGGTGATCATCCCCGCCTGGCAGAACCGGCAGCCGCGGGTGCAGCCGCGGAAGATCTCGACGCTGGCCCGCTCGTGGACGGTCTCGGCCAGCGGGACCAGCGGCTTCTTCGGGTACGGCCACTCGTCGAGCTCGATGGTGGTGCGCTTCTGGACGGTGGCGGGGACCCGCTCGTCGACCGGGGTGACCGCGGCGATGTGGCCGTCCTCGGCGTAGGTCACGTCGTAGAGGGAGGGCACGTAGCAGCCCGGCGTCGACGACAGCCGCAGCAGCAGCTCCCGGCGCCCACCCGGGCGTCCCTGCGCCTTCCAGTCGCGCACGACGTCGGTGATGTCGCCGACGACCTCCTCGCCGTCACCGAGCGCGGCGACGTCGACGAAGTCCGCGACCGGCTCCGGGTTGAACGCCGCGTGCCCGCCGGCGACGACGACCGGGTGGGTCTCGTCGCGGTCGCGGGCGTGCAGCGGGATCGCCGCCAGGTCGAGCGTGGTGAGCAGGTTGGTGTAGCCGAGCTCGGTGGAGAAGGAGACGCCGAGGACGTCGAAGTCACCGACCGCGTGGTGGGCGTCGACGGTGAACGACGGCACCCCCGACTCGCGCATCAGGGCCTCGAGATCGGGCCAGACCGCGTAGCAGCGCTCGGCCAGCGCGTCGGCGCGCTCGTTGAGGACCTCGTACAGGATCTGGACGCCCTGGTTGGGCAGGCCGACCTCGTAGGCGTCCGGATAGAGCAGTGCCCAGCGGACGGCCGCGGAGTCCCACGGCTTGACCTGCGAGTTCCCCTCACCGCCGACGTACTGCACCGGCTTGGCGACGCGGGGCAGGATCGGCTCCAGGGCGGGGAAGACGGAGGTGGGTGCCACGCTGCACCAGGGTAGCCACCTCCGTTCGGGGCGAACCGGCGGGTCGTGTCCGACCGGACACGGACCGTCGGCCGCCCGCACACCGGCTGAGGCGCGGGTCACGGCGGCCCACGGGGCGGGAGACCTACGCTCGCCTCCCGACCCTGTTCCCCACGTGTGTCGTCCCCGAGCTCCCAGGAGACCCCCGTGTCCGTGACCGACGCCGAGCTGCACGCCCGGTTCCGCCCGCTGTTCGACCGGATCGCCGCCGGTGCGGTCGAACGCGAGCTGAACCGGCGCCTGCCCGTGGCGGAGATCGCCGCCCTGCGCGACGCCGGGTTCGGCGCCGTCCGGCTGCCGGTGGAGGCCGGCGGCGCGGGCGCCTCGCTGCGCCAGCTGTTCGGGCTGCTCGTCGAGCTGGGTGCGGCGGACTCGAACATCCCGCAGGCTCTGCGGACCCACCTCCTGTTCACCGAGCTGTGGTCGGCAGGCGCCGCGGACGACCCGGTGCTGCGCGGGCGGGTGGAGCAGATCGCGGCCGGACGGCTGGTCGGCAACGCCATCTCCGAGCGCGGCGGGGTGGTGCGCAACTCCGCCACCACGGTGCTCCGCCGCGACGGGGACAGGCTCCTGCTCGACGGCGAGAAGTTCTACTGCACCGGGACCCTCTACGCCGACCTGGTCGACGTCGTCGCCCTCGACGAGAACGGCGAGCGGGTGACCGTGCTGGTCGAGACGACCGCCCCGGGTGTCGAGCGGGTCGACGACTGGCGCGGCTTCGGGCAGAAGCTCACGGCCAGCGGCACCACCCGGTTCATCGCGGTGGAGGTCGACCCGGTCCAGGTGCGGCCCGCGCCGACCGACGTGCACCAGCCGGTCCGGCAGGCGTTCCTGCAGCTCGTCCAGCTCGCGGCACTGGCCGGGATCGCCCGGCGCGCCGCCGACGACGCCGCCGGCTACGTGCGCGACCGGCGCCGCAACTGGCCCTACGGCAACGCCGACCTGCCCAAGGACGACCCGCTGGTGCAGCAGGTCGTCGGCAGGGTCGACGCAGCCGCGTTCACCGTCGCCGCCGTGGTCGACGCCGCGGCGGCCTCGCTGGAGCGGGCGCTCACCGATCCCGGACACGGCCCGACGGCCGAGCTCGACGTGTACCGGGCCCAGTCGACCGTGCCCCAGCTGGTCCTGGACGCGACCTCGGAGCTGTTCGAGGTGGGTGGCGCCTCCACGGTCGACGTCGACCGGGCGCTGGACCGGCACTGGCGCAACGCCCGCACCCTCGCGGTGCACAACCCGATCGTCTACAAGCAGCAGGTGATCGGGGACTCGGTGCTGAACGGGACGGTGCCGGTGCTGTCGCTGTCCTCGGGTGTCGCGGGCTGAGCGGGGCTCAGCGGCCGGCGCGGCGGGTGAGGGCGGCGCGCGTCGCGTCGTCCGCGGGCAGGAAGGTCTCCAACGCCAGCTCGGCGAGGGTGACGTCGTGCGGTGCGCCGAAGGTCGAGATCACCGAGTGGAACGTCAACGTGCCGTCGTCGGTGTCGAGGACCAGCGGCAGCAGCACGTCCGAGCCCGGCGACGGCAGCGCGGTCTCCCCCGGTCCGGGGTAGCCCCGGCACTCGGCGAGCAGCGCGACGAGCCGCCGGTCCGCGGTCATCCGCACCTGCCGTTCGAGCCGGTGCAGCAGGTGCTCCCGCCACTGGGCCAGGTTGCGGATGCGCGGCGCGAGCCCGGCGGGGTGCAGGCAGACCCGGTGCACGTTCGGCGGCGGCCCGAGCACCGCCGGGTCGAGGCCGGTGAGCAGCGCCGAGGCCGCGGCGTTGGCGAGCCGGACGTCGCCCCACCGGTCCACGACGAGGGCCGGGTACGGATCGTGCCCGGCGACGAGCCGCGCCAGCGCGTCCCGCACGGGCGCGAGATCCGGGTCGTCGAGCGACCGCTCGGCGTAGGCGGGCGCGTAGCCGGCGGCCAGCAGCAGCGCGTTCCGCTCCCGCAGCGGGATCTCCAACGCCTCGGCGAGTGCGCCCAGCAGCTCCCGGCTCGCGCCCGAACGCCCGGTCTCGACGAAGCTGAGGTGCCGCGCCGAGACCCCCGCCGCCAGTGCCAGGTCGAGCTGACTGCGCCGGCGGCGGCCCCGCCAGAACCGCAGCATCTCCCCCGGTCCGGCGGTGCGGGCGGGGCGCGCGTCGGTGTCGCTCACCGGCCCGACGCTAGCCCGGCCCGGACGCCGCGACGACTACCTGCGGGGTAGGTGGATCCGATTACCCCGCAGGTCATCGCGCCGCGGCGCCGGCGGCAGCAGGCTCGGTGCCGACCGGACCACACCACCCAGGAGGTAGGGATGACCGACTTCACCACCCTCGCCGAGCGCTACGTCGCGACGTTCAACGAGGCCGACCCGGCGGCGCGGAAGGCCCGCGTCGCCGAGCTGTTCACCACCGACGTCCGCTACACCGACCCGCTCGCCGACGTCACCGGGCACGACGGCGTCGCCGGGTTCCTGGGCGCGGCCCGGGAGAAGCTGGCCGGGTTCGAGTTCCGGCTGGACGGCGAGGTCGACGCGCACCACGACCACGCGCGGTTCCGCTGGCAGGCGGCGCCGCCGGAGGTCTTCGCCTCGGGTGCCGAGCCCCCGGTGGTCGGGTTCGACGTCGTCGTGACCAACGGCGACGGCCGGATCGCGCAGGTGCACGGCTTCCTCGACGTCGTCCCGGACCTGTATGGCCCGCCCTGCGCCCACGACGGCGGCGGGCCGGGATCCGGTCCGCCGCCGCGGGACGAGCAGCGCGGCCGCGGTCAGCGCTTGCCGTTCGGCAGGGCCAGTCGGTTGATCGTGCCGAGCACCTGCATGTACTGCTTCCACAGCGGCCCGGTCGTGTACTCCAGCCCGTACTCCCGGCACAGCTCCCGTACCTCGGGGGCGATCTCGGCGTAGCGGTTGCTGGGCAGGTCGGGGAACAGGTGGTGCTCGATCTGGAAGCTCAGCTGCCCGGTCATCAGGTGGAAGAACCGGCCGCCGTCGAGGTTGGCCGAGCCCAGCAGCTGACGGACGTACCACTCGCCGCGGCTCTCGTCCTCGAGCTGCTCCTCGGTGAACTGCACCGCCCCGGTCGGGAAGTGCCCGCAGAAGATCACCGCGTGCGACCACACGTTGCGCACCAGGTTCGCGGTCACGTTGCCCGCGAGCACCGGCAGGAAGAACGGCCCGGCCAGCGCGGGGAACGCGACGTAGTCCTTCAGGATCTGGCGCCCGGTCTTGCGGCCGATCGACTTGACCTGCTCCCACACCCGGCTCAGCGGCTTCTGCCCCGCCACGACCTTCTCGACCTCGAGGTCGTGCAGCGCGACGCCGTACTCGAAGAACAGGCTGAGCAGGAAGTTGTAGAGCGGGTTCCCGAGGTAGTACGGCGTCCACCGCTGCTCCTCGGACAGGCGCAGGATCCCGTAGCCCACGTCGCGGTCCTTGCCGACGACGTTGGTGTAGGTGTGGTGCATGTAGTTGTGCGAGTGCTTCCACTCCGCCGAGGACGAGACGTTGTCCCACTCCCAGGTCGACGAGTGGATCTTCGGGTCACGCATCCAGTCCCACTGGCCGTGCATGACGTTGTGCCCGATCTCCATGTTCTCGAGGATCTTGGCGATCGAGAGCATGGCGGTACCGGCGATCCAGGCCGGCGGCAGGACCCCGGCGAACAGCAGCGCGCGGCCGCCGATCTCCAGCGCCCGCTGCTTGCGGATGACGCCGCGGATGTACTCGGCGTCGGACGCGCCGCGCTCGGCGAGGACACGGTCGCGGATGGCGTCGAGCCGGCGGCCGAGCTCCTCGATCTGCTCGGCGGTCAGCTCGGTCGTGGCCTGCACGTCCTCGCGACGCGAGGAGGGCACGAGCTCCAGCACCGGGCGCTGCGGGTGCTGCTCGCGGCCGGTCTCCTCCGGGCCGGGCTCGAGGTGCGCGGGGTTCTCCAGGACGGCGGTCATGAGGACCTCCTTCGGTCGGAGCGGAAGATCAAGGGCGGAAGGATCAGGGAAGGTCGATGCGGGCGGGCCCGCACGCGGAGTTGATGCAGGTCTGGACGAGGTCGCCGGGCTCGCCGTGCGCCTCGCCGGTGCGCAGGTCGCGTACCTTGCCCTCGCGCAGCGGCAGCACGCACCCGAAGCAGATGCCCATCCGGCAGCCGCTGGGCATGAGCTTCCCGGCCGCCTCACCGGCTTCGAGGAGGCTCTGCCCCGGCTCGACGACGACGTCGCCGCCGCCGAGGTCGACGGTGCCGCCGGTGCCCTCGGTGGCGCGGGCCGGCGGGGTGAAGCGCTCGGCCACGATGCCGTCCCAGGCGCCCTCCAGGGCGTCGAGCAGGCCGTCGGGGCCGCAGGCGTAGACGGTGCGGTCCGCCCGGTCGGCGACGACGGTGTCGATCGTCGCGGGGTCGAGCCGCCCGGAGACGGCGCTGTGGCGCAGCACAACCCGCAGCGACGGGTGCCGCGCGGCCAGTCCGGCGAGCTCGGCGCGGAAGATCGTGTCCTCCGGCGTGCGGGCACCGTGCACCAGCACCACGTCGGGCATCGTCCCGGCGCGGTCGAGCGTGCGGAGCATGCCCATCACCGGCGTGATGCCGCTGCCCGCGGTGACGAACAGCAGCTTCTCCGGGAGCGGGTCGGGCAGGGTGAACTCGCCGGCGGCCTGCTCCAGCTCGACGATCGTGCCGATCGGCAGGTCGCGGACCAGGGTGGGCGACACGGCGCCGCCGTCGACCTCCTGCACGGTCACCGTGAGGTGCTCGGCGCCCTCCGGGGAGGTGAGCGAGTAGCTCCGGGTGAACCGGACGCCGTCGACGTCGACGCCGATGCCGACGTACTGGCCGGCGCGGTGCCCGGCCCAGGCCCACCCGGGTTCGATGGTCACCGAGACCGCCCGCCCGGTCTCGCGGCGACGGGCGACGACCCGGCCGCGCAGCGACGTCGTCGACCAGAGCGGGTCGACCAGGGTCAGGAAGTCCTCGGGCAGCAGCGGAGTCGTGAGAGCGCTCGCGGCGGCCAGCAGGCCCCGGCCCCGCGAGGTCGTGCCAGGAGCGGATCGGAACATGACATGAACTCTGCACCATCTGATGTCACATAGCAATCGCCCCCCTCTGATTCCCGTGTCACATGCTCGGCTGTTAATCTCCGTGTCATGGTCGAGGACCCGGAGACGGCGGACTGGCGCACCATCGACGAGCTGGCGCGGTCCAGCGGTGTCACGGTGCGCAACATCCGTGCCTACCAGTCCCGGGGGCTGCTGCCTCCGCCGCAGGTCAAGGCCCGCACGGGCTACTACGGCCCCGGGCACGCGGCACGTCTGGAGCTGATCCAGGACCTGCAGGACGAGGGCGTCAAGCTCGACACGATCAAGAAGCTGCTCGACACCACCGGCGGCTCCACCGAGCAGGTGGTGCAGTTCATCCGGACCGTGCGTGCGCTGTTCGCGCCCGAGGACCGGCAGATCGTGCAGCTCGCCGAGCTCGCCGAGCGGTACCAGAGCACCGACGTCGCCGTCGCCAAGCGCGGGGTCAAGATGGGCCTGCTGCGCGAGCTGGGCGACGACACCTACGAGGAGATCAGCCCGCGGCTGATGAACGCCGCGGCCGAGCTGACCGGGCTCGGCATCCCGATCACCCGCTCGCTCGACGTCGTGGAGCAGCTGCGCAAGCACGCCGACGCCGTCGCGAAGCTCTACGTCGACCTGTTCCTCGGCGAGATCTGGCAGCCCTTCGACGCCGAGGGCCGCCCGGACGACCAGTGGCCGCGCGTCTACGAGACGATCGAGCGGATGCGCCGCATCTCCGGCGAGGTGATGATCGCCGTGCTGGAGCTGGCCGTGGCCGAGCGGGTCGACGTCACCTTCGGCCGCGACATCGTGCGCAACGTGAAGACCACCAGCGCGGGGCCGACGACGGCGACGTCCGAGGACACCGGCGGGTCGGGCGACTCCTGAGGACCGGCGGCACCGGTCGGCAACCGCGGAGCGCACACAGCGCCCCGGAGCGCCCCGGGGCGCCCGGAGCTCAGGACAGCAGGCCCGCGGCCCGCAGCGCGGCGCGGACGTCCTCGTGGTGCCACTCGTCCAGCGGCACCAGCGGCAGCCGGATCCCGCCGGGGATGAGCCCCAGCTCGGTCAGCGCCCACTTCACCGGGATGGGGTTCGGCTCGGAGAACAGCGCCGCGTGCAGACCCGCGAGGTCGGCGTCGAGCGCGGAGGCGGTCTCGGCGTCGCCGGCGACGGCGGCCTTGCACATGCGGGCCATCGTCTCCGGGGCGACGTTCGCGGTGACCGAGATGTCGCCGTGGAACCCGGCGAGCATCGACGCGCGGGCGGTGCCGTCGTCGCCGGAGTACAGCGCGAAGTCGTCCAGGCCCAGCGCGACGAGCTCACGGACCCGGTCCAGGTCGCCCTTGGCCTCCTTGAGGCCGACGATGTTCGGGATCTCCGCGAGCCGGGCCACCGTCGACGGCAGCATGTCGCAGGCCGTGCGGCCCGGGACGTTGTAGAGGTACTGCGGGATGTCGACGGTCTCGGCGATCCGCTTGAAGTGCTGGTAGAGACCCTCCTGCGGAGGCTTGTTGTAGTACGGCGTCACGAGCAGCGCCCCGTCGGCGCCCGCCGCCCGCGCGGCGCGGGTCAGGTGGATGGCCTCGTCGGTGGAGTTCGCGCCGGTGCCGGCGATGACCGGGACGCGGCCGTTCGCGACCTCGATGGTGCGCCGCATGACCTCGGTGTGTTCGAGCACCGACAGCGTCGACGACTCACCGGTCGTGCCGACCGAGACGATCGCGGCGGTGCCCGCGTCGATCTGCCGCTCGACGAGCTCGCCGAGGGCCGTGTGGTCGACCTCGCCGCTGTCGTGCATCGGGGTCACGATCGCGACGATGCTTCCGGTGATCAAGACGGGCCTCCCTGGTACCGCTGCTCCTGCCGGTGCGACGGTAGCAAGCGGGACCGGTGACCCGGTGCGGCTTTCCTCTCAGCCCAGGGCGAGCCGGGCGGGCTGGACCGATCGCGTGATCCGGCGCACCGCCTGCACCGCGATCACCCCCGCGGCGACCGCCGCCACGACGGTCACGGCGATCGGCCGGTCGCCTGCCACGATGCCGAGCAGCGCCCAGCACAGCGCCCCGGCGAAGCCGGCGAACCCGGTGGTGGAGCCGACGACCGACAGCGCGACCGCGGTGAGGATCACCAGCAGCAGGATCGCCGCGACCTGCGGGAGCACCCCGTCCGACGGCAGCCCGACCGCGACGCCGGCCGCCATCAGGCCCAGCACGAGCGCGGCCGAGGACCAGCCGAGGTAGATCGCCAGCGGCAGCCGTGTCGCCAACCGTTCCGGCCACCCGTCGGCGACGCTGCGGGACAGTCGTCCGTACACGACGGCGAGCGCGAGGACGAGCAGGACCAGCAGCACCTCGGCGGTGACCACCCACCGGTTCGAGAAGGCCGCGATCCACAGCGGGTTGAGCACCGCGGTCGCCGCGACCCACCAGCCGATGCGGCGGTGCACCTCGCGGCCGCGCTGGCCGGGCAGCAGGGCGTAGCCGGCGTAGACCAGCACGCCCAGGTAGATCGGGCCCCAGATGGCGAACGCCCAGCCCGCGGCCAGCAGCGGGGTGTCGTAGTCGCGCGCGACGGCGCCGATCGCCGACCCCCCGAACGCCGACACGAGCACCTGCAGGATCGCCAGGACCGCCACGACCACCCCACGGACCAGATCCGCGGTCGTCGGGCGGGGGGTCAGCACGGTCATGCCCACATGGTGGACCGCGGCGGGGGCCTCTGCCATCCGGCTGTCGGGGGGAATCGATCACTCCCGCGGGCCGGGTCAGGCGAGCGGGAGGAAGAACAGGTGCACGTCGCGCGCGTCCTCCGGGGAGAGCCGCACCCCGTTCGGCAGCCTGCCGTACTCGACGAAGCCGCGTGCGGCGTAGAACGCGGGCAGCGGGGTGCCGCCGCGGGCGCCGAGGGTCAGCATCGCCAGGCCCGTCCCACGGGCGTGGGCGACGGCCGCTCCGAGCAGGACCGTGCCGAGACCACGTCCCTGCAGGTCCGGGCGGACCATGAGGCGTTGCACGTCGGCGCGGTGCGCGGCGATGCCGGTGTTCGGGACCAGGAGGACCGTGCCCATCGGGGCGGTCTCCTCCCCCAGTACGAACATCCGGGAGGCGCCGGAGCGGACGGCGTCGATGGTCTGCACCGCCAGTGCGCGGATCTCGTCCGGGTCGGCGCCGGGCACGAAGTCCACGGCGCCGCCGGCCTCGGTCACGGCGATCCAGAGATCACCGAGCGCGGCGGCGGCGCCGGGGTGGGGCTCGACGACCCGGCGGACGGCCGGGACGCCTGCGGTCACAGGTTCGGGAACCAGAGCTTGATCTCCCGGTCGGCCGACTCCGGGGAGTCCGAGCCGTGCACGAGGTTGGAACCGGTCTCCAGGGCGAGGTCGCCACGGATGCTGCCGGGGGTGGCCTTCTCCACCGGGTCGGTGCCGCCGGCGATCTGCCGCCAGGCGGCGATGGCGCGGGGGCCCTCGACGACCGCGGCCAGGACCGGGCCGGAGGTGATGAACGACAGCAGCTCCTCGAAGAAGGGCTTGCCGTCGTGCTCGGCGTAGTGCTGGGCGGCCAGCTCACGGTCCACCGTGCGCAGGTCGAGGGCGACCAGATCGAGGCCCTTGCGCTCGATGCGCGAGACGACCTCGCCGACGAGCTTGCGCGCGACGCCGTCGGGCTTGACCAGGACGAGAGTGCGTTCAGTCACGTGCGACAGGGTAGCGACGACCCGACCGGGGTCCGTCACCCACCGTCACTCGCCCGCCTCCTGGCTCCCGGTGAGCTCCGTCAGCGCGGCGGCGATCGCGGGCAGGTCCCGCAGGCTGCCCTCCGACACCGCGACCACCAGGTCGAACACGGCATCCTGGTCGGGCCGCGGCGGGCACCCGTTCAGCACCAGGAACACGGCGGTGGACGCCCATGCGAGTCGCTTGTTCCCGTCCACCAGGGCGTGAATGCCGCAGATGCTCTGCACCAGGGCCGCTGCCTTGAGGTGCAGGGTCGGGTACGCGTCCTGGCCGAACAGGACGGTCGCGGGCCGGGCGAGCGCCGACTCCAGGAGCCCGAAGTCGCGGACCACCGGCTCCTGCCCGAGTGCCTCCGCGGCGAAGCGCAGCACGTCGGCCAGGGACAGGTAGCGGGTCACGCCCGGCCGAGCCGGTCCAGGGCCTCTCGGAAGTTGTCGGTGACCCAGGCAGCCGCGCGGTCGACCTCGGCATCGTGGTCGTGACGGGCCACGTACTCCCGGACCGCCGCTCGGGCGACCTCCTGCATGGAACGCCCCTCGGCCTCCGCGCGAGCGCGCAGCGACTCGGACTCGGCGTCGGTCAGGCGCAACGTCATGGCCATGTCCCGACGATACCGGATGTGATACCGCCGCGGCTCAGTCCTGCTGCTGCGACGGCAACGTCCCCGCCGCCATCCGCCGGGCCACCTCGCGCCGCATCCACACCAGCACCGCCCAGACGACGATGAACACCGCCGCGATCACCACCAGCGACGGCAGGAACACCAGCGCCGCGACGAGCAGGGCCGCCTGCAGCACCAGCGCGGCGGTGAGACCCCACGGCCGTCGCTGCACCCCCGACGCCAGGATCATCGCGACGGCGATGCCCGCCACGACACCGAAGCCGAGCGCGGTCGATCCGGTGCCGAAGCGCGGGAGCACCAGCAGCGCCAGGAGGACGACGATCGCCTCCAGGATCAGCGTCGCGGCGAACACCCCGCGGGCGCCCTTCATCGGGTCGGTGGGCGGCGGCCGCACACCCTCGGGCACGCCCGGGACGTCGCTCACTCCGGCTCCTTCCCGAACAGTGCCCGCGCCTCGCCGACGGTGACGACCGACCCGGTGACGACGACGCCGACCCCCGACCCGCCCGCCTCCTCGGCGATCTCCCGGGCCTGCTCGAGCGCCTCGGCCAGCGACGGCTCGACGCTGACCCGCTCGGAGCCGAACACCTCGGCCGCGAGCGCGCCCAGCGCGTCGGGGTCCATCGCGCGCGGCGAGGAGTTGGTGGTGACGACGACCTCGTGCAGCGCGGGCTGCAGGCCCTCCAGGATGCCGCGGGCGTCCTTGCCCTCCAGCACCCCGATCACGCCGACCAGCCGGGTGAAGCGGAACTCGGTGCCGAGCGCGCCGGCCAGCGCCTGCGCCCCGGCGGGGTTGTGCGCGGCGTCGAGCAGCACGGTCGGCCGGTCCGGCCCGCCCTCGACGGGTTCGAGCCGCCCGGGTGAGCGGACGGAGGCGAACGCGGCGCGGACCGCGTCGGGGTCGAGGGGCTGCGCGGTGCCGGCGCCGACGAGCGCCTCGGCCGCGGCCAGCGCGACCGCCGCGTTCGACGCCTGGTGCTCACCGTGCAGCGGCAGGAAGATCTCGTCGTAGCGGCCGGACAGACCCTGCAGCTCCAGACGCTGCCCGCCGACGGCGATCTCCCGCTCGACCACGCCGAACTCGGCGCCCTCCCGCGCGACCTGCGCGCCGACCTCGGCGCAGCGCTCCAGCAGGATCTCGGCGACCTTCCGGTCCTGGGCGGCGAGGACGGCGACCGAGCCCTCCTTGATGATCCCGGCCTTCTCGCGGGCGATGTCGGTGATGTCGTCGCCGAGGTACTCGGCGTGGTCGAGCCCCACCGGCAGGACGACGGCGACGTGCGCGTCGGCGACGTTGGTGGCGTCCCAGCGCCCGCCGAGCCCGACCTCGATCACCGCGGCCTCGACCGGGGCGTCGGAGAAGGCGGCGAAGGCCATCCCGGTGAGCACCTCGAACTTGCTGAGCGCGGGCCCGTCGCCGCGCTTGGCGTCGACGAGCTCGACCAGCGGCTCCACCTCGCGGTAGGCGGCGACGTAGCGCTCGGGGGTGACCGGCCGGTTGTCGAGGTTGATCCGCTCGGTGGCGCGCTGCAGGTGCGGGCTGGTGTAGCGCCCGGTCCGCAGCCCGATCTCGGTGAGCAGCGCGTCGACCATCCGGGAGGTGGAGGTCTTGCCGTTGGTGCCGGTCAGATGCACGATCGGGTAGCCGCGCTGCGGGTCACCGAGGGCGTCGCACAGGGCCTGCATCCGGTCCAGCGACGGCTCCATCACCGACTCGGGCCAGCGCCGGTCGAGCGCCGCGTCGACGGCGAGGAACTCGGCGTAGCCGGCGACGGTGGACTGGGCCGGGACGACGTCGGGGTCCCCGCTGCCGCGGATCTCGTCGAGGACGGCCGCGATCACCGCCTCCTGGGCGTCCACCGGGGCGTCGCGCTCGTCGTCCGCGCCCCGTGCGGCGGCGTCCGACCGGTCCTCGCCGTCGTCGGCCTCGTCCCCGTCGTTCGCGTCGTCGGTGTCGGCGGCCCGGTCGGTGTCGCCGTCCGGGTCGCGGTCGTCCTCGGTGTCGCCGTCCGGGTCGCGGTCGTCCTCGGTGTCGCGGCCGAAGCCGCCCTCGGCCCACCGGTCCCCGCCGTAGGTCGGCGAGTCCTCCTCGGTGAAGTCGTTCCCGAGGTCGTGGCCGTAGTCGTCGTTCTCCCTCGCCACGGCGGGATCAGGCCTCCGGGAGCGCGGCGAGCCGCGCGGTGATGCGGTCGATGTCGGCGACGGCGGTCGCGTGCCGGGCACGGATCCCGTCGACGACCTCGGCCGGCGCCTTCTCGGTGAACTTCGGGTTGCCCAGCTTCTTGTCCGCCTGGTCACGCTCCTTCTCCGCGGCGGCGAGGTCGCGGCCGAGCCGGGCCCGCTCGGCGGCGACGTCGATCGCCCCCGAGGTGTCCAGCTCGACGGTGACCGGGCCGCCCGAGGTGGCGATCTCCAGGCTCGCGGTGGTGGAGAAGCCGTCACCGGCCGGGTCGAGGCGGGTGAGGAACCGCAGCGCGCGCTCGTGCGCGGCCAGCCCGGCGTCGCCGAGACCGGTCAGGCGGGCGGCGACGGCCTTGCGGTCGGGCAGCCCCTGCTCGGTGCGGAACCGGCGGACCTCGGTGATGACCTTCTGCGCGTCGGTGACCCGGGCCGTGGCGGCCGGGTCGACCGGCGCACCGGTGTCCCCGGCCGTCGGCCAGGCCGCGGTCACGACGGTCTCGCCGCCGGTCAGCGCGGTCCACAGCGCCTCGGTGACGAACGGCGCGATCGGGTGCAGCATCCGCAGCAGCGCGTCGAGGACGTGCCCGAGGATCGCCCGGGTGCCCGGCTCGGTGGCCGGGTCGTCGAGCTGGGTCTTGCACAGCTCGACGTACCAGTCGGCCAGCTCGTCCCACGCGAAGTGGTAGAGCCCCTCGGTCGCCTTCGCGAACTGGTAGCCGTCGAGCAGCTCGTCGGTCTGCGCGCGGACCTCGGCCAGGCGGCCCAGGATCCAGCGGTCGGCGTCGGTGCGGTCGGCCTCGGCGGGCAGCGGCAGGGCCGGGTCCGCCCCCTTGGACAGGGCGAACCGGGTGATGTTCCAGAGCTTGGTCGTGAAGTTCCGGGACCCGGCGACCCACTCCTCCGACAGCGACATGTCGGTGCCCGGGTTGGAGCCGCGGGCGATGGTGAAGCGCAGCGCGTCCGCGCCGTAGGTGTCGATCAGCGCGAGCGGGTCGATGACGTTGCCCTTGGACTTCGACATCTTCTTGCCGTGCTCGTCGCGGATGAGCCCGTGCAGGTAGACGTCGCGGAACGGGGCCTTCCCCATCACGTAGGTGCCGAACATCATCATCCGGACGACCCAGAAGAACAGGATGTCGTAGCCGGTGACCAGGACCGAGTTCGGGTAGTACTTCGCCAGGTCCGGGGTCTGCTCCGGCCAGCCGAGCGTGGAGAACGGCCACAGCCCGGAGGAGAACCAGGTGTCGAGGACGTCGGGGTCCTGGCGCCAGCCCTCGCCGGACGGCGGCTGCTCGTCCGGCCCGACGCAGACGACCTCGCCGGCCGGGCCGTACCAGACCGGGATGCGGTGTCCCCACCACAGCTGCCGGCTGATCGTCCAGTCGTGCATGTTGTCGACCCAGTCGAAGTACCGCTTGGCCTGCTCCTTCGGGTGCAGGACGGTCTCGCCGGAGCGGACGGCGTCCCCCGCCGAGCGGGCGAGCGGCTCGACCTTGACGAACCACTGCAGGCTCAGCCGCGGCTCGATCGGGACGCCGGTGCGCGAGCAGTGCCCGACCGAGTGCAGGTACGGCCGCTTCTCGGCGACGATGCGCCCCTGCGCGCGCAGCTCCTCGCGGATCGCGGCGCGCGCCTCGAACCGGTCCATGCCGTCGAAGCGGGTGCCGGTCCCGGCGATGGTGCCGGTCTCGTCCATGATCGTCGGCATCGGCAGGTCGTGGCGGCGGCCGACCTCGAAGTCGTTCGGGTCGTGCGCCGGGGTGATCTTGACGGCTCCGGAGCCGAACTCCGGGTCGACGTAGTCGTCGGCGACGACCGGGATCATCCGCCCGGTGATCGGCATCTCGATCTCGGTGCCGACCAGGTGCGCGTAGCGCTCGTCGTCGGGGTGGACGGCGACCGCGGTGTCACCCAGCATCGTCTCGATCCGGGTGGTCGCGACGACGACCGAAGCGTCGCCGTCGCCGTAGCGCATCGAGACGAGCTCGCCCTCGGTCTCGATGTGGTCGACCTCGATGTCGGAGATCGCCGAGCGCAGCGCCGGGGACCAGTTGACCAGGCGCTCGGCCCGGTAGATCAGCCCGTCGTCGAACATCTTCTTGAAGACGGTGGCGACCGCGCGGGACAGGCCCTCGTCGAGGGTGAAGCGCTCGCGGGACCAGTCGACGCCGTCGCCCAGGCGCTCCATCTGCCCGAGGATCGAGCCGCCGGACTCGGCCTTCCACTGCCAGACCTTCTCGACGAACGCCGCACGGCCGATCGCGTGCCGGTCCGGCTCCCCCGCGGCGGCCATCCGGCGCTCGACGACCGACTGGGTCGCGATCCCGGCGTGGTCCATGCCGGGCAGCCACAGCGCGTCGCGCCCCTGCATCCGGGCGCGCCGGGTCAGGACGTCGATGAGCGTGTGGTCCATCGCGTGGCCCAGGTGCAGGCTGCCGGTGACGTTCGGCGGCGGGATGACGATGCAGAACGGGTCGGCGTCCGACGACGGGTCGGCCCGGAAGTACCCGGCGTCGACCCAGCGGCGGTACATGTCGCCCTCTACCTCGCCCGGGGTCCACTTGGCGGGCAGGTCGGCGGTACGCGCTGGCAGGGTCTCGGTCACATGTCAAGTCTACGAGTCGACGGCGACCCGGTTCCCGGCCCCCGGACCGCCGCGCTCAGGACCGGAAGTGCGCCTTGGGGATGACCCCGTGCACCCCGACCGTCCGGTCCACCACCTGCGAGACCGCGAAGTCGGCGGCCGCGGAGAGGTAGGCGTACGCCGTCGCCCGGTCCATGCCCCGGTCGTCCTGCAGGAAGTCGAGTGCGTTGACCACGGCCCGGCGCATCGCGACGTCGAGGTCGGTCCCCTGGCCGCCGGTGCTCCCGTCCGGGTCGGAGAGCCCGATGGGCACCCAGGCGTCCGGGGTCTCGCCGAACGGGTAGCCGAAGGCCACCGAGGGGGCCGTGCCCTCCCCCGGCCGGCAGACGGTGAGCCGGAACGTGGCACGCAGTGAGCCCTCCAGCGCGGTCAGCGCGACCTCCCCGTCGCCCATCGCGAGGTGCGGGTCGCCGACGTGGAACAGCGCCCCCTCCGCGCGGACCGGCAGGTAGAACGCCGAGTCCGGGCCGAGCAGCCGGATGTCGATGTTGCCGCCGCCCAGGGTCGGCGGGATCGAGTTCAGCTCGGGGGCGTTCTCGGCGTCCGCCGCGGCGTGGGCCACCCCCATGGTGCCCATGAACGGGCGCAGCCCGAACGACACCTCCTGGCCCTCGCCGAAGGGCAGGTAGGCCTCCGGGCCGTCCGCGCCGTCGCGGACGGCGGTGAAGACCGAGACGTTGCCGTAGCGCGCGGGGTCGCCGGTCGCACGTCCGTCGGCGGCCGGTGGCGGCATCACCTCGTCGAGGGTGATCCCGGCGGGCGGCGCGCCGGACGCGGTGCGGCCGAGCGCCCCCTTCCCGTGTCTGCTGGAGACCACGCCGTAGGGCACCCGGGGCACCGCGGACAGGGTCTCGACCTTGAGGACGTCGCCGGGGCGCGCGCCCTCGACGAACACCGGGCCGGTGATGACGTGCGGGCCGTCGGCGTCGAAGTCGCGCGGGGTGCGGCGGTAGTCCCTGGCGACCGCGACGGCGTCGGACAGCACGCCGTCGGCCGCGACCCCGTGGCGCCCGAACCAGGCGACCGGGTCCCGGCCCTGGTCCTCCAGGATGCCCTCGTGGGAGACGGTGTCGATGGTGACCGTCTGCCCCGACCGCATCGTGAGCACCGGGGCGGCCCCGATCGCCGGGACGTAGCCCCAGCGCACGTCCGCCGGGTCGGACCCGAGGTAGTGGTCGCCGGGGATGTCGCCCACGCCGGGCTGCAGCGGCCCGTCCGGCAGGGTCGCGGCCACCGGGGCGGGGGCCACGGAGGCACTGCAGCCGACCAGTCCCCCGGCAGCGGTCACGGCCGCGGCCGCACGGAGGAAGTCGCGCCGGCCGAGTGCGGCGAGCAGCGGGCGGGGATCGGGGGGAGCCATGTCCACACCCTCACCCGCGTCCGTTACGTCCGGATCACCGCGCGTTTACGCCCGACCCGTGGGCAGCAGCAGGCACCAGGGCCGCGGCCATCCCAGCACCGCCGCGACGGCCGTCGGGTCCGCCCGGCGGAGCAGGCCCGGATCGAGGGCCCGCACCCGGCCGGAGCCGGGCTCGTAGACGCGCCACCGGCCGTCGTCGTCGATGCCCAGGACCAGAACCCAGTGCCGCGGCAGCCACCGGGACCCGACCAGCAGCGGGACCGGGCCGACGGCGGCGGGCACCGCGGCGAGCGCGTCGCGGGTCGCCGGGCGGATCCGGAACGGTCCGGCGGCGGGCGCGTGCCGGCGCAGCCACGCCCGCATCCCCCACGGCGTCGTCCCCAGCGCACGCGGCCAGAGCCGGTTGGCCTGGCGGTGCGCCGTCCGCTGCGCGGCGGCGAACCGGCCCGCCACCGCGCCGGGCCACCCCGAGCCGGTCAGCGCCGCGGTCACGACCAGCACCGACGGACCGCAGGTGACGCCGTCGACCTGGCCGCCGAGCAGGGTTCCGACGGCCGGGTACCGCGACGCCTCGTCGTCCACACCCCGGAGCCTGCCCGCCCCGGGCGCGGACGGCATCACGGCGCACCGTGGCGGCGGTCCAGCCGCACCGAGACCAGGGCCAGGACGACCGCACCGACCACCAACACCGCGCCGACCAGCGGCGGGGCGGTCAGTCCGAGGCCCCCGGCGATGGCGAGCCCGCCCAGCGCCGGGCCGAGCGCGTTGCCGACGTTGAACGCCGAGGTGTTGGTCGCGCTCGCCAGCGTCGGCGCCGACCCGGCCAGCGCGAAGACCCGGGCGTTCAGCGGGGCCGACGCGACGAAGGCGACGAACCCGAGCCCGACCGCGATCGCCGGTGCTGCTCCGGGCAGCGTCGCCGTGGTCCCCAGCAGTGCGAGCAGGGTCGCGGCACCGCACAGCGCCCCGAACAGCGTCGGCCACGGATGACGGTCGGCCAGGCGACCCCCGAGCAGGATCCCCCCGATCGAGCCCAGCCCGGCGCCGAACTGCACGACGGGCACCCACCCCGGGGCGAGCCCGGCCACGAACACGAGCAGCGCCGCGAGGTAGGCGAGCATCGCGATCATGCCCGCCTGGTAGAGCGCGGTCGTGCCCAGCGCGACCCACAGCCGGAGCCTGCGGAAGGCGACGAGCTCGGCGGACAGTCGTCGCGGCGGCTCCCCGCCCCCGCTGCGCGACACCAGGGCCCCCACCCCGGCCACCCCGAGCAGGGCCAGCGCCGCGATCGCCCAGAACGTCGCGCGCCAGCCGAACTGCTGACCGAGCACGGTGCCCAGCGGGATGCCGACGACGTTCGACACCGTCACCCCCGCCAGCAGCCGGGACAGCGCCCGCGCGCGGTCACCCGGCCCGACCGAGGACACGGTCACCACCGCCGCGACCGCCCAGAACCCGCCGGTGGCCACCGCCGTCAGCACCCGGACCGCCATGAGCAGGGGGTAGCCGGTGCACAGTGCCCCCACGACGTGCAGCACGGCCACGGCGAGCAGCATCGCGACGAGCGTCGTGCGCCGGGGCAGCCGCAGCGTCGCCACCGCCGCGGCCGGGGCCCCGACGACCATCCCGACCGCGAACCCGGAGATCAGGTACCCGGCCGCGGGGATGTCGACGCCGAGGTCCGCGGCCACCTCGGGCAGCAGGCCGGTGAGGACGAACTCGCTGGTCCCGAGGACGAACACGCAGAGCGCGAGGACCGTGACCACCCGCGGTACGGGGCGGCGGTGGACACCGGCGGTCGTCGTGCTCGCCATGTCCGCACCCCAGCACGGTGACGACGCCACCGTCATCCGGTTTCCGGGCCTAGGCTCGCCCGCATGACCGTTCTGACCCCCGAGGTCGTCGAGTTCCTCACCCACGGCACCCGCACCGGCATGCTCGGCTGGACGGCGAAGGACGGGCGTCCGCTCGTCGCGCCGGTCTGGTTCCTCGTCGAGGACGACGCGATCGTGTTCAACACCGGCGCCGACTCCGCGAAGGGCAGGGCGATCGTCCGCGACCCGCGCGTCGTGCTCACCGCTGACCTGCCCGAGCCGCCGTACGCCTTCGTGCAGGTGCAGGGTGTGGCCGAGACGAGCGGGGACCCCGACGAGCTCCTGCGCACCGCCACCGCGCTGGGCGGGCGCTACATGGGCGCGGACCGGGCCGAGGAGTTCGGCCGGCGCAACGGCGTGCCGGGCGAGCTCCTCGTCCGGATCCGCCCGACGAAGGTGATCGCGCACCTCGACATGACCGCCTGAGTTTGACCTGAAGCCGGGTTCAGCCCGCAGGGTCCACCTCCGGACGATGACTTCCGGGAACCGCACCGGTCCGTCCCCCGAGAGGACGGTGGACCATGACGCAGCTCGACCTCCGGCACGGCACCCAACGGGTCTTCGCACACCTGCTGGTGAGCACCCTGGTGGTGTCGGTCGTGAACTTCACGGTGTGGTTCGCCGTGACGTTCTGGGTGTTCCTGGAGACGGGGTCGGTCGCGGCGACCGGCATCATCGCCGGGATCTTCCTGGTGGCGACGGCGCTGACCGGCATCCCGTTCGGCGGGGTCGTCGACCGGTTCGGCACGCGCGCGGTCATGCAGGTCTCGGCGGCGGTGTCGGCCGTGGTCTACGCGCTGTGCCTGGCGCTGCTCCTGCTCGCGCCCGCCGACGCCTTCCGCGATCCCACGAGCCCGCTGCTGTGGACGCTGGTCGTCGCGCTGATGCTGGGGGTGATCGCCGGGAACCTGCGCACCATCGCGCTGCCGACGCTGGTCACCCTGCTCGTCCCGGCCCCGGTCCGGGACCGAGCCAACGGGCTGGTCGGCACCGCGACCGGGGTGTCCTTCCTGGTCACCTCGGTCGCGTCCGGGCTGCTCGTCGCGGTCGACGGGATGCGCACGGTGCTCGTCGCCGCGCTCGTCGTGCTCGTCGCGTCGCTGCTGCACCTGGCCCGGGTCCGGATCCCGGCCGTGCCCGCACCGGCCGGTCCGGCCGTCGCCGTGACCGTCGACGAGCGGGGCGGGCTCGACCTGCGCGGCACCGTCCGGCTCGTCGCGAGCGTGCCGGGGCTGCCCGCATTGATCGCGTTCTCCTGCGTGAACAACCTGCTCGGCGGGGCGTTCATGGCGCTGATGGACCCCTACGGCCTGTCCATGATGTCGGTCGCGGCCTGGGGGCTGCTGTGGGGCGTGCTGTCCGCCGGGGTGATCGTCGGCGGGCTGCTCGTCGCCCGGATCGGGCTGGGCAGCCGCCCGGTCCGGACCCTGCTGCTGGTCAACACCGTGCTGTGGGCCGCGACGATGCTGTTCCCGCTGCACGCCTCGATCGTCCTGCTGGCCCTGGGCATGGCGGTGTTCATGCTGCTCATGCCGTTCGCCGAAGCCGCCGAGCAGACCGTGCTGCAGCGGGTCGTGCCCTACGGGTGGCAGGGCCGGGTCTTCGGGTTCGCGCAGAGCGTGGAGCAGGCCGCGTCGCCGCTGACCGCATTCCTGCTGGCGCCGTTCACCGAGCTGGTGGTCGTGCCGTTCATGAGCGACGACGGCGCCGGTGCGGCCGCGATCGGGTCGTGGTTCGGCACCGGCACCGCGCGTGCGATCGCCCTGGTGTTCGTCGTCTGCGGCGCCCTCGGCGTGGTCCTGACCCTCGCCGCCCTGGCGAGCCGCCCCTACCGGCGGCTCTCCGCCGCCTACTCCGCCGCGCCCGCCACGGACCCGGACACCACCTCCGACACCGGTGCGCGCACGGCCGGGGCCCCGGCCACCCCCGTCGCGGTCCCGACGCCCCCGGCCGTCTTGGCCGCGACGTCCACCGCCCCCGCACCCGCCGTCGCGGACCGGCGGCCCACGGACCCGGACGCCGCCCCTCCGGCGTGACCCGCCGCCGCCCCGCAACCACACCCCCTGGCCGGCGTCCACACCCGTTGCACCGGGTGTGGACGCCGGCCAGGGGGTGTGAACGCGGCCGACCGGCCGGGGATGCGGCGGTCGCTGCCGGTCGAGGGCCGGAGGCCGCCGGGCGCGGCGGAGTACCGGACCGCGACGGCACCCCGGGGTGGCGAGCATCGTCGGGCGCGCCGGGGTGCCGGGCGCCGCCGAGGCGGCCGGAGGGGCCTCGCGCACCCCGCGAGTGGCTGACGCACCCCCCGCGACGGGTGCGGCGACCTCGGGTGGGGTGCGGCGACCTCGGCTGGGGTGCGGCGACCTCGGGTGGGGTGCGGGGCTCTCGGGTCGGGGTGCGGCGCCGTCCAGCGGTGGGCGGCCGGTCATCAGGCCGCGGCAGGCCCCCGGGGACGGCGGGGACCCGGGGCACCACAGCGACCGGGCCACGACGGCGACCGCCCAGGCCCGTTCTCGCCCCTCCGGCCGTCCCGCCCCTCCGGCTGCCCCGGCCCGTCCCGCCCACCCCTCCGACACCGGCCGACCACCGGTCACCGGTCCCCCGGCGACAGCGTCAGGTCCGGCGGAGCGTGGTCGTCCAGAGGGAGACACCGGTCTGGTCGCGCAGGTGGACCTCCAGGGTCGCGCCGTCCGGGGCGACGTCGAGCTCCCCGAAGTGCTGGAACCCCTCCAGCGGGCTCGCGCCCTGCCGGGACGGTCCGCGCACGAACTCCGCCCGCGGGCCGAACGTCGGGTCGAGCTCGTTCGGGCCGAAGGCCCCGGCGTGCAGCGGGCCCGACACGAACTCCCAGAACGGGTCGAAGTCGGTGAACGCGGCGCGCTCGGGGGCGTAGTGGTGGGCGGCGGTGTAGTGCACGTCGGCGGTCACCCACACGACGTTGCGGACCCGCCGCCGGCGGATCCCGGCGAGCACCCCGGCGATCTCCGACTCGCGCCCGCTCGGCGGTCCGGGCACGCCGTTGGCGACGGCCTCCCAGGCGGTGTCGCCGTCGGGCACCAGGACCCCGATCGGCATGTCCGAGGCGACGATCTTCCAGGTCGCCCGGGACGACGCGAGCGCGTCGACGAGCCAGCGGGCCTGGGCCTGCCCGAGGATCCGCTCGCCACGGCCGGTGTTGGCGGAGTTCGCGCTGCGGTAGGTGCGCATGTCCAGCACGAACACCTCGACGTGCGGGCCGAACGGCATCCGCCGGTACACCCGTCCGTCGACGGCGGTGCGCGGGTCGACCGGCTGCCACTCGTGGAACGCGCGGAACCCGCGGGCCGCGAGCACGTCCACCCGCTTCTCGGTGTAGCGCTCCCCCACCTCACCGGTGAGGATCTCGCCGGGGTACCAGTTGTTGGTGACCTCGTGGTCGTCCCACTGCACGATCTGGCCGACCGAGGCGGCGAAGCGGCGCAGGTTGTCGTCGCGCAGGTTGTAGGCGAACTGGCCGCGGAACTCGGCGAGGGTCTCGGCGACCTTCGCCTTCGCCTCGGTCATCTCGTTGCGCCACACCCGGCCGTCGGGGAGCGTGACGGTCTCGGTGAGCGGGCCGTCGGCGTAGACGGTGTCGCCGGAGTGCAGGAACAGGTCGGGCTCGCGGTCGGCCATGGCGGAGAAGATCCGCATGCCGCCGGTGGCGCGGTCGATGCCCCAGCCCTGCCCGACGACGTCGCCGGACCACTGGATGCGCACCGGCTCGCCGCGGCCGGGGACCGCCCGGAAGGAGCCGGCCAGCGGGGCGCTCGCGGGGCCGCCGTCGAGCGGCTCGGCGACGACGCGGTAGTGCACCCGCCCCCGCGTCGCCGGGACCCGCAGCTTGCCGGTGAGGTCGGTGGCCGGGGTCAGCACCGGGCCGGGGATGCGCAGTGCCCGCCGGAAGTCCGGCGAGCCCGCGACCTCGACGACCATCCGCGACGGCCGGTCGGCCCGCGTCCAGACGAGCCCGGAGCCGGGCCGGACGTCACCGGCCGCGACACCGTGGGTCAGCAGCGGCCGGCCGGAGCGGACCAGCGCGGGGGCGGCGGCACCCGTGCCCGGCAGGACGAGGGCCGCGGCGCCGGCGAGACCACCGGCGGCCGCGGTGCGGAACAGGGAGCGTCGGGAAAGAGCCACGCCCGCCGTTCTAACCCGGACGGGTGAGGACGATCCGGACCGTCCGGGTGAACGGGAAGCGAAGTCTCAGCCGAACAGCGCGGGGATCTTCAGCACGAGCTCGTAGAGCCCGTAGGCGAACGGCACGCCGACCCACAACCAGGCCAGGACGGCGCCGACCCACTGCACCGGCCCCCAGGTCGACGACCCGCCGGTCTCGGCAACGCTGCTCACGCGGTCTCCTTCTGCTGTGTGGGGCCCTGGGCGGCCGCCGCCGTGGGCTCGTGGAACTTCCCGTCGACCGGCTTGATCAGCTCGTTGCAGACGAACGCGATGACCAGCAGGACGATCATGATGACGAACGCGGTCGTGTACCGGGCGGGGCCCTCGACGCCGGCGTCGATCCGCGCGTCGGCGATCGCGTTGACGATCAGCGGCCCGAGGACGCCCGCGGTGGACCACGCCGTCAGCAGCCGGCCGTGGATCGCGCCGACCTGGTAGGTGCCGAACAGGTCCCGCAGGTACGCCGGGACGGTGGCGAACCCGGCGCCGTAGAACGACAGGATCAGCACCGCGGCGACGATGAACAGCGCCCGCGACTGGTTCGGGATCAGCGTGATCAGCAGGTACAGCAGCGCGCCGACGCCCAGGTAGATGCGGTACATGTTCTTGCGGCCCAGCACGTCCGACAGCGACGACCAGGCGATGCGCCCGGCCGAGTTCGCCAGCGACAGGATCGCGACGAACCCGCCGGCCGCCGCGGCGAGGGTGGCCGTGGCGCCGTTCTCGGCGAAGAAGTCCTGGAAGATCGGTGAGGCCCGTTCCAGGATGCCGATGCCCGCGGTGACGTTGAAGCACAGCACCACCCACAGCAGCCAGAACTGCGGCGTGCGGATCGCGTTGTTCGCCGAGACGTTCCCGGTCGAGATCATCCCGCTCTTCCTGGCCGTCGACGGGTCCCAGCCCGGCGGCGTCCAGCCCTCGGCGGGCACCCGGATGAGGATCCAGCCGACCGACATGAAGACCAGGTAGATCAGGCCCATCGTGAGGAACGTGGACCCGATGCCGGAGGACGTGGCGTCGTCACCGGAGCCGCCGAACGCCGACAGCAGCGAGTTGGTGAGCGGGGTCGCGATGAGCGCGCCACCGCCGAAACCCATGATCGCCAGGCCGGTGGACAGGCCGGGGCGGTCCGGGAACCACTTGATCAGCGTGGAGACCGGCGAGATGTAGCCGATGCCCAGGCCGATGCCGCCGACGAAGCCGTAGCCCAGCACGACCAGCCAGTACTGCTCGGCGTAGAGGCCGAGACCCGAGATGAGGAACCCGGCGACGAAGCAGCTCGACGCGACGACCATCGCCCAGCGCGGGCCGTTGCTGTCGACCTTCGTGCCGAACAGCGCCGAGGACAGCCCCAGCATGATGATGCCGAGGGTGAAGGGCAGCGCCGTGGCGACGCCCGACAGGTCGAGCGCGGTCGCCAGCGGGGTCTTGAAGACGCTCCAGGCGTAGACCTGGCCGATCGCCAGGTGGATGGACAGCGCCGCCGGTGGGACGAGCCAACGGCTCCATCCGGGTGGAGCGACGATGCGCTCACGCGTGAGAAATCCGGACATCTCGCCCCTCCGTCGACTGTTGACGGAGCAACGCTAAGTAGTGCGGAAGGGTGCGGCAACCCGAGCCGGTCTCGATACGACAACGCCGGTCCCACCTGCTGGTGGGACCGGCGTCGGGTCGGTGCGTGCGGCGGCTCAGGCCGAGCGGTCGCGGCGCTCCCGGCGCTGCGGCTGGCGCGGGACGATCGTCGGGTTGACGTTGTCCTTCACCGTCTGGGCGGTCACGACGACCTTCGCCACGTCGTCGCGGCTGGGGATGTCGTACATCACCGGGAGGAGGACCTCCTCCATGATCGCCCGCAGGCCACGGGCGCCGGTACCACGCAGGATCGCCTGGTCGGCCACGGCGTCGAGGGCGTCCTCGGCGAACTCCAGCTCCACGCCGTCCATCTCGAACAGCTTGCGGTACTGCTTCACCAGGGCGTTCCGCGGCTCGGTCAGGATCTTGACCAGGGCGTCCTTGTCGAGCGAGGTCACCGAGGCGACGATCGGGAGCCGGCCGATGAACTCGGGGATCAGGCCGAACTTGATCAGGTCCTCGGGGAGGGTCTCCGCGAAGCGCTCCGCGGAGTCCAGGTCCTTCTTCGAGCGGATGTCGGCGCCGAAGCCGATGCCGGACTGCCCGACCCGCTCGCCGATGATCCGCTCCAGCCCGGCGAAGGCGCCGGCCACGATGAACAGGACGTTCGTCGTGTCGATCTGGATGAACTCCTGGTGCGGGTGCTTGCGACCGCCCTGCGGCGGGACGCTCGCGGTGGTGCCCTCGATGATCTTCAGCAGCGCCTGCTGCACGCCCTCGCCGGACACGTCACGGGTGATCGACGGGTTCTCCGACTTCCGCGCGATCTTGTCGACCTCGTCGATGTAGATGATGCCGGTCTCGGCGCGCTTCACGTCGTAGTCGGCGGCCTGGATGAGCTTGAGCAGGATGTTCTCGACGTCCTCGCCCACGTAGCCGGCCTCGGTGAGGGCGGTCGCGTCGGCGATGGCGAACGGGACGTTGAGCATCTTGGCCAGCGTCTGCGCCAGGTAGGTCTTGCCGCAGCCGGTGGGGCCGAGCATCAGGATGTTCGACTTGGCGATCTCGATGCCGTCGGAGGCGTCGCCGCCCGCGGCACGGCTGCGCTCGCCGGCCTGGATGCGCTTGTAGTGGTTGTAGACCGCCACCGACAGCGTGCGCTTGGTGGTGGCCTGACCGACGACGTACTGGTCGAGGAACTCGTGGATCTCGGTGGGCTTGGGCAGCTCGTCGAGCTTGACCTCACCGGCCTCGGCCAGCTCCTCCTCGATGATCTCGTTGCAGAGATCGATGCACTCGTCGCAGATGTAGACGCCGGGGCCGGCGATGAGCTTCTTGACCTGCTTCTGGCTCTTCCCGCAGAACGAGCACTTGAGCAGGTCCCCGCCGTCGCCGATGCGTGCCATAGGTGTCGATCCCCAGTCCTGGTCCGGCGTTCTCGCGTCGCGCCCGTCGCCCCGTGCCGGGTTGACGGTACCTGCCCGCGGCCCGCACGGGGACCGGAAGCGGTGTCCGGTTCCCCGGCGGGTCGCCGGGCGGTCACCGGCGGCCGGATCCGGCCGCCGGTGACCCGGGTGTCACTTGCCGCCGGCGGTACCGGACAGCTTGCGGCTCTGCACGATCTCGTCGACCAGGCCGTAGTCCTTGGCCTCCTCGGCCGTGAGGATCTTGTCCCGGTCGATGTCCTCGCGCACCTGCTCCGCGGTCCGGTTGGAGTGCCGCGCGATGACCTCCTCCATCCGCTTGCGGATGCGGGAGATCTCCGCCGCCTGGATCTCCAGGTCCGACACCTGGCCGTACACGCCCTGGGTGGCCGGCTGGTGGATCAGGATGCGGGCGTTCTCGACCGCCATGCGGCGGCCCGGGGTACCGGCGCACAGCAGCACGGCCGCCGCCGACGCCGCCTGCCCGAGGCAGACGGTCTGGATGTCGGGCCGGATGAACTGCATCGTGTCGTAGATCGCCATCAGCGACGTGAACGACCCGCCCGGCGAGTTGATGTACAGCGAGATCTCGCGGTCCGGGTCGAGCGACTCGAGCACCAGCAGCTGGGCCATGGTGTCGTTCGCCGAGGTGTCGTTGATCTGCTCACCGAGGAAGATGATGCGCTCCTCGAAGAGCTTGTTGTACGGGTTCGACTCCTTGACCCCGTAGCTGGTGCGCTCCACGTACGACGGGAGCACGTACCGGGAACGGGCCAGGTCCGGCGCCCAGCCGCCGGGGCCGCGCAGGTCGGTCATCGACTCCGGGTGGCGCGGGTCGAAGGTGCTCACTGGGCGCTCCCGTTCTGCTCGCCGATCCGGCCCGCGTGCGTGACGACGTGGTCGACGAAGCCGTAGTCCTTGGCCTCCTGCGCGGAGAACCAGCGGTCGCGGTCGGAGTCACGCTCGATGGTCTCGACCGACTGACCGGTGTGCTGGGCGATCAGCTCCGCCATCTCCCGCTTGGTGCGGCGGAACTGCTCGGCCTGGATGGTGATGTCGGCTTCCGTGCCGCCGACGCCGGCGGACGGCTGGTGCATCATGATCCGCGCGTGCGGCAGCGCCGAGCGCTTGCCCGGGGTGCCCGCCGACAGCAGGAACTGCCCCATCGACGCGGCCATGCCCATCGCCGTGGTCGCCACGTCGCACGGGATCAGGTTCATCGTGTCGAAGATGGCCATGCCGTCGGTGACCGAGCCACCGGGCGAGTTGATGTAGAGCTCGATGTCCTTGTCCGGGTCCTCGGCCGCGAGCAGCAGCATCTGCGCCGCGATGCGGTTCGAGATCTCCGCGTCCACCTGCTGACCGAGCACGATGATGCGCTGCTGGAGCAGGCGGTCGTACACGGAGTCGGACAGCGACATAGCGCTGATGCCGGACCGCATCTGCGGCCCGGTGCCGCGGCCCGCGGACGGGCCGGTGTCCTGCTGGCTCACTTCACCCTGCTTTCCGAAGTCGGGCCCGCTCCCGCGGCGCGGACGCCGTGGGAGGGGGTCCCGGAGTCTTCCTCTGGATCGCTCTCGGTTCTCCGGTGTCGGGTCTTGCGAACCCGTTCACGGTCCGGTGGGGACCGGTTCGGGGCCGACCCTACGCGGAGCGGGGGCCCCGCGTAGGGAACGACGCCCGATGTTCGCCGACAGCGCACGGCACGTCGTGCGAGGCCGGGTGACGACGGCCGGTCAGGCCTTCGCGTCGGCCTTGTCGGAGGCCTTGTCGGAGGCCTCGTCGCTGGTGGTCTCCGCGGTGGTGTCGGCGGTGTCGGCGGCCTCGTCGGCGGTGTCGGCGGCACCGTCCACATCGGTCGCGGGGACCTCCTCGACGGTGGTCTCGTCCTCGTCCGGCCCGAGCAGGTCGGACAGGTCGACGACCTCGCCACCCGGGAGGGTGACGGTCGCCGCGCGCACGGCGGTGATCAGCGCCTTGGAGCGGCGCACGTCCTGGTAGATCACGCCGAGCTGGCCGGCCTGCTGGATCTGCTGGACGAACTGCTCGGGGGCCATGCCGTACTGCTGGGCCTGGTACATGATCCGCTCGGTGAGCTCCTGGTCCCCGACCGAGATCTCCTCGCGGTCGGCCAGGGTGTCGAGCACGAGGCGGTAGCGGACGGCCTTCTCGGCCTCCTCGCGCGTCTCGGTGTCGAACTGCTCGCGGGTCTTGTCCTGCGAGGAGAGGAACTCGCCGAACTTGTCCTCGTCGTGGTCGAAGGCGTGCACCGCGTCGTGGGTGCGGGTCTCGACCTCGGCCGCGACGACCGACTCCGGCAGCGGCACCTCGGTGTCCTCGACGAGCTTGTCCAGGAGACGGTCGCGGGCCTGCGCGGCCTGCTCCATCCGCTTGGACCGGCCCAGGCGCTCGCGCAGGTTCTCGGTCAGCTCGTCGAGGGTGTCGAACTCCGACGCCAGCTGGGCGAACTCGTCGTCGGCGTCGGGGAGGTTGCGCTCCTTCACGGTGGTCACCTTGACGGTGATCTCCGCGTCGGAGTCCGCGTGCTCGCCGGCGACCAGCTTCGAGGTGAAGGTCTTCTCCTCGCCGGCCGACATGCCCTCGAGGGCCTCGTCGATGCCGTCGATGAGACCGCCCTGGCCGACCTCGTAGGAGAAGCCGGTCGTGGTGGCCTCCTCGATCGGCGTGCCGTCGACGGCGGCGGAGAGGTCGATCTGGACGTAGTCGCCCTTCTGCGCCGGGCGGTCGACACCGGCCAGGGTGCCGAAACGGGCGCGCAGCTGGTCGAGCTGCTCGGTGACCTCGTCCTCGGTCACCTCGGTCTCGTCGACCTCGACGGTCAGGCCGTCCAGGTCGGGGAGGGTGATCTCGGGGCGGACGTCGACCTCGGCGGTGAACGCGATGCGCTCGCCGTCGGCGATCTCGGTGACCTCGATGTCGGGCCGGCCGATCGGCTTGACGTCCTCGGACGTCACCACGGCCTCCTGGTACTTCACCGGGATCGCGGCGTTCACGACCTCGTCCAGGACGGGGCCACGGCCGATCCGGGCCTCCAGGATGCGGGCCGGCGCCTTGCCCGGGCGGAAGCCGGGGATGCGGACCTGCTGGGCGATCTTCTTGTACGCGCGGTCGAAGTCGGGCTTGAGCTCGTCGAACGGCACCTCGACGTTGATCCGGACGCGCGTCGGGCTGAGGTGCTCGACGGTGCTCTTCACGGTGGAACTCCTTGGGGCGGTACGAGTGATGCATCGGGCCGCGGCTCGCGCGGCCCCCGGTCGGTGGCCCCGCCCGCCGGCGCCGGACGATCCCGGCTCTCGCGCCGGGCGTCCCGTGCCACCGGCCGCCGGGTACGTGGGACGCGCCCGGTGACGGCGGGGCTCGCGCGAGTCTAGGCGAGCCCGGTCACCGTGCGACGGCCCGGGCGCGGGTCACGGTGCGGCGGGGCCCTCGACACCGCCGGCCGCACCGACGCCGGCGACGGTCACGTCCACGGCCAGGGTGTCGTCACCGAGGACGGCGCGGACCCGGTCGGCGACCTCGTCGGCGACCTCCGCGAAGGGCCTGCCCAGCCGGAGGACGACGGCGATCTCGACCGGGTCGGCCAGCCGCACACCCTGGACCCGGTGCCCGGGCAGGTACGACGCGATCGCGCCGAACGGGCCGCCGTCGAGGCGCAGCACCGAGGGGTGGGCCAGCACGGCGTCCGCGACGGCCTGCGGGCCGGGTCCTGCGGCGGGGTCGGTCACGGGGCCGGACCTTAGCGACAGACGACGGCGGCGGCACCCCGCTGTGGGGTGCCGCCGCCGTCGTGGTGCGCGGGTCAGCTCTTGAAGGTGTCCTTGAGCTTCTCGCCGGCCTGCTTCAGGTTGCCGGTGGCCTGGTCGGCCTTGCCCTCGGCCTGCAGGTCCTTGTCGTCGGTCGCCTCGCCGGTGGCCTCCTTGGCCTTGCCACCCAGCTCCTCGGCCTTGTTGCTGATCTTGTCTCCGAGACCCATGGAACTCACCTGCTTCCCGGTCGCGTGTCCGGCGGGCGGGGGTGCCCGCCGGTCGCTACCGTCCTCGACGAGTGGGGACTACCCCCACCTTCCACCGCTCACACCCCGACGGGGCCGTCCATGGTGAACGCGCAGGTCAGCGGCCCACCGGCCGCCCGACCACCGAGCCCTGACGTGCCGTCGGCACAGCCGGCACGGGTGCCGTCGCGGGCCGAGCTGGACGAGACCACGCTGGTCGTCCGGGCCCAGGACGGCGACGTCGGCGCGTTCGAGGAGCTGGCCCGCCGCCACCAGAACGCCCTGTTCCGGGTCGCGGTCCGGGTCCTCGGCGACGCCACCGACGCCGAGGACGCCCTGCAGGACGCGCTCATCGACGCCTGGCGGCGGATCGGCACCTTCCGCGGCGAGGCGGCCTTCTCCACCTGGATGTACCGGATCGTCACCCACCGCTGCACCGCACTGGCACGGCGGAGACGACGGACCGACCCGCTCCCGACCGACGACGGTCCGGGCGCGCCGGCCGACGACCGCTCCCCCACCCCGGAGCGGGCCGCCGAGGTCGACGCGGAGATGGCGGCACTGTCGCGGGCGGTCGCGTCGCTGCCGGAGGATCAGCGCACGGCGTGGGTGCTGCGGGAGCTGGAGGGGCTGGGCTACAGCGAGATCTCCCAGATCACCGGGGCGGGCGAGACCGCCGTCCGCGGCCGGATCCACCGGGCGCGCGGAGCACTGGCGGAGAGGATGCGGGCATGGCGGTAGGGAGGACCGGGGCGGACCGCGTCGAGCCGCTGGCCTGCGGCCGGGACGCCGCCGACGTCTGGGACCACGCGGAGGAGGGCGTGCTCGACGAGCACGAGCTGACCTGTCCGCACTGCGTGCGCGCACGCGCCGACCACGACCGGCTCGGCGGGCTGGTGGCGAGGATGGCGGCCGAGCCGCTGCGGCCGCCGCCGTCGGTGCTGGAACAGGTGATGGGCGCGGTCGTCGCGGACCTGCGCCCGCACGAGCTGCTCACCCTCGGCCCGGACGCGTGGCTCGGCAGGCCAACCGCCGAGGCGGCGCTGCGCCACGTCGTGGACACGATGGACGGGCTGCGGGCCCGCCGCTGCCGGATCGAGCAGCTCCGCGACCCGGACGGTTCCGCGGACGGCCCGCCCGCGGTGTGGGTGCGGGTGACGGTCGCCGCGCGGTTCGGCGTCGACCTCGCGTCGGTCACCGCCCGCGTCCGGCAGATGATGATCTCGGCCGGGGACCGCACGCTCGGCGTGCCGATCGCCGGGGTGGACATCCTCGTCGAGGACCTCTGGGAGGAGCCGGCATGAGCGGGCCGACGACGGTGTCCGTCTCCGACCTGGCCGTCGCGCGGGTGGCGGCGCGACGGGTCCGGCGGGTCCCGGGGGTCGTGGCGCTGATGGGCGACGTCGCGCACACCCTGCTGGGACTGGCCGCGGACTGGCTGCCCCGCGACCCGGTGCCCGAGGAGCTGCGGGTGCAGGGCCTGGTCGCGTCGGTGCACGGGCACGAGGCCGAGATCCGGGTGACGGTGGGTGTGCGGTTCGGCACGAACTGCGCCGAGCTGGCCGAACGGGTGCGCCGGGAGGTGGCCGAGGAGGTCGCGACGGTGTGCGGCCTCGACGCCCGGGTGCGGGTCACCGTCGCCGACATCGTGCTGCCGGCCTGAGCTCCGCCCGGCGCCGCCCTGGCACGCCTGCGCCGCCTGCGCTGCCTGCGACCCGGGGCGCTGCCGGGCCGCGCCGGAGGACGGGGCGGTGCCGGGGGGCGGTGTCCGGGGGCGGTGCGGTGTCCCGGTCAGGCGCGGCCGGCGAGCACGCAGTCGCCGCAGGTCCCGCCGCCGGGGGCGCGGACGTAGAGGCAGCAGGAGCGGCGCCGGAACGCCCACTCGGTGTCCGGGTCGGTGTCGTCGAGACGGAGCAGGCGCCCGGTCGCCCCCGAGGGCAACGGCCCGCGCAGCACCGGGTGGTCGACGAGCGCGTCGAGCAGGGCCAGGTACCGACGCCGGTCCGGGCGCCGCACGGCCTCCATGACCCGCGCCGCCCCGCCGATCGAGGACACCACGTTGCCGCGCAGCACCCGCGGCGACACCGCGGCGCGGACGGCGACGGCGGCGTACAGCGGCTCCAGATGGGCGTCGGCGAGCTCCCGGGCGAGCAGGTCCGCGGCGCCCGCCGGGTCGACGGCGACGTCCGGGGTGGCGATGCCGGTGGTCCCGGCGGGCAGGGCGGCCGCCCACGGGTCGGCTGCGCCCGGGTCCCGGCGCAGCTCCCCGAGCGACGGGAGGACACCGTGCAGGGCCACGGCCGCGAAGGGCATGGACACGATCCGCGCCGCGAGCCCCATCACCGCGACCGATGCCCCGACCCGCCGGTCCCCGCCGAGCGCGGTGGTGACCTCGTCGATCCGCCGGCCGAGCGGGTCCGGGCCACCGACCACGGGCGCGGCGTAGAGCGCGTCCCACCGGACGGTGCCGGACGCGGCGGGCGTCGCCACCGCGAACCAGGGACCGATCGTGGCGACATCGGCGAGCACCGCGGCGACCCGTTCGTCGGACACCCGGTCGGGTGAGGACGGCGGCGGCCCGGCGGCGGGCGTGTGCGGCGACGCGTTCATCGCGCCCAGTCTCCCCCGGTTCCCGGGACGCGGCGCGTAACGACCCGCTCCCGCACGGCGATCCCACGCAGTAGACGGCACTTCCCGACGGATGGTCACGCTCGGCTCACCGTCCGGACACGGGACGGCAACGTTGACCTGCTCGCATGGTCAGCGATCCACATCACGGGACAGGTGGGCCGCTCTCAGTAGCGCACCACGGTTGCGACGTGCGACTCTGTGCACTCGCCAGACCGCACTCGCCGGGGTGTGCGGTCGAACCGTGCCGCAGGAACGGCCGGGTACTGGAAGTCAGCGCCCGGCCGCTCGGCGTGCCCGGAGGAAGATTCCGTCCGCCGGTCACCCACCCGGCGGCACGGTGCACCTGAACGGCCCTCGTCGCACGTCCCACTCGGGCTGCGCGCTGTACTCTGAGAACCCTTTTCGGACCGCAGCGAGCTTGCCTGTCCGGGTCGTCCGATGCGGGTGGCTCCAGGTGCACCGAGACGACAGGAGGAGCAGTTGGCCGCGATCAGTGACCAGACGCGTCGCCCCTCGCCCGGTGGGCTCTACGCCGCCGATCACGAGCACGACGCCTGCGGTGTGGCCATGTTGGCCGACGTCACCGGCAAGCGCAGCCACGCCATCGTGCAGAAGGCCATCGAGGCCCTGCTGCGACTGGAGCACCGCGGTGCACGTGGCGCCGAGTACAACACCGGTGACGGTGCCGGGATCCTGATCCAGGTCCCGGACGCGTTCTACCGCGAGGTCACCGACTTCGACCTGCCCGCGGAGGGCGCCTACGCCACCGGCATCGCGATGCTGCCGCGTGACGAGGCCGAGGCCGCCGCGGCGATCGAGCGGATCGACGCGCTCGCCGCCGAGGAGGACCTCACGGTCCTCGGGTGGCGCGAGCTCCCGACCGACCCCGACGCCGCGGACCTGGGCTCCATCGCCCGGAACGCCATGCCGGGCTTCCGGCAGCTGTTCGTCGGTGGCGTGGAGCTGACCGGGGACGCCCCGGAGAGCGCGCCCGCCGGCATCGACCTGGAGCGCCGCGCGTTCTGCTTCCGGAAGCGGGTCGAGCACGACACCGAGACCTACTTCCCGTCGCTGTCGCCGCGCACCGTCATCTACAAGGGCATGCTCGCCGAGCCGCAGGTCGCGGCGTTCTACCCCGACCTGAACGACGAGCGCGTGACCTCCGCGCTGGCGATCGTGCACTCGCGCTTCTCGACGAACACGTTCCCGGCGTGGCCGCTGGCGCACCCGTTCCGCTACGTGGCGCACAACGGTGAGATCAACACGCTGCGCGGCAACCGGAACTGGATGGCGGCCCGCGAGTCGCTGCTGGAGTCCGCGAACCTGCCCGGCGACCTGTCGCGGCTGACCCCGATCGTCACCCCGGACGCGTCGGACTCGGCCACCTTCGACGAGGTCCTGGAGCTGCTGCACCTGTCCGGTCGCAGCCTGCCGCACGCGGTGCTGATGATGATCCCGGAGGCCTGGGAGCACAACACCGAGCTGGACCCCGCCCGGCGGGCGTTCTACGAGTACCACTCCACCCTGATGGAGCCGTGGGACGGACCGGCCCTGGTGGCGTTCACCGACGGCACCCGGATCGGTGCGGTCCTCGACCGCAACGGCCTGCGCCCGGCCCGCTACTGGGTCACCGAGGACGGCCTGGTCGTGCTCGCCTCCGAGGTCGGCGTGCTGGACGTCGCGCCCGACAAGGTCGTCCGCAAGGGCCGCCTCGAGCCGGGCCGGATGTTCCTCATCGACACCGAGCTCGGCAAGATCGTCGACGACGACGAGGTGAAGGGCGCGCTGGCGGCCGAGCACCCGTACGCCGACTGGCTGCACGCCGGCCTGATCCGGCTCGACGAGCTGCCCGCCCGTACCCGCGAGACCCCGACCCACGAGACGCTCAACCTGCGCCAGCAGGCCCTCGGCTACACCGAGGAGGAGCTCAACGTCCTGCTCCGCCCGATGGCGGTGTCCGGGGCCGAGCCGATCGGCTCGATGGGCAACGACGCGCCGCTCGCCGCGATCGCCGAGCGCCCGCGCCAGCTCTACGACTACTTCATCCAGCTGTTCGCCCAGGTCACCAACCCGCCGCTGGACGCGATCCGCGAGGAGCTCGTCACCTCGCTGTTCAGCCAGCTCGGGCCGGAGCAGAACCTGCTCGACGCGACGCCGGCGCACTGTCGGACCATCGTCGTGCCGTTCCCGGTGCTGACCAACGACGACCTGGCGAAGATCGTCCACATCAACGACGACGGGGAGTTCCCCGGCTTCGCCTCGCACGTCGTCCGCGGCACCTTCACCGCCCGCGACGGCGGCAAGGGCATGCTCTCGCGGCTGGCCGAGATCAAGCAGGAGGTGTCCCGCGCGATCGAGAACGGGGCCCGCCTGATCGTGCTGTCCCAGCGCGGGGTGGACGCCGAGCACGCGCCGATCCCGTCGCTGCTGCTCACCGGCACCGTGCACCACCACCTGGTCCGGGAGCGCTCGCGTACCCGGGTCGGGCTGGTCGTGGAGTCCGCGGACGCCCGCGAGGTCCACCACATCGCGCTGCTGCTGGGCTACGGCGCCTCCGCGGTGAACCCGTACCTGGCGATGGCCACGGTCGAGGACCTCGCCGAGCGCGGCGACATCCCCGGCGTCGACGGCCCGACCGCGGCGAAGAACCTGGTCAAGGCGCTCGGCAAGGGTGTCCGCAAGACCATGTCGAAGATGGGCGTCTCGACGGTCGCGTCCTACACCGGTGCGCAGATCTTCGAGGCCGTCGGCCTGGGCTCCGAGGTCATCGACGCGGCCTTCCGCGGCACCGCGTCGCGGATCGGCGGCGTCGGCTTCGACGTCCTCGCCGAGGAGGTCCTGGCCCACCACCGGCGCGCCTACCCCGCCGACGACGTCCGTGCCTCGCACCGGGCGCTGCCGGTCGGCGGCGAGTACCAGTGGCGCCGCGAGGGCGAGCTGCACCTGTTCAACCCGCAGACCGTCTTCAAGCTGCAGCACTCCACCCGGGCCGGGAAGTACGAGGTCTTCAAGGAGTACACGAAGGCCGTCGACGACCAGGCGAAGCGGCTGATGACGCTGCGCGGCCTGTTCCGCTTCAAGGACGGGCGCGAGCCCGTGTCGATCGACGAGGTCGAGTCGATCGAGTCGATCATGACCCGGTTCGCGACCGGCGCGATCTCCTACGGCTCGATCTCCCAGGAGATGCACGAGACCCTGGCGATCGCGATGAACCGCATCGGCGGCCGGTCCAACACCGGTGAGGGCGGCGAGGACCCGGACCGCTTCACCCCGGACCCCAACGGCGACTCGCGGCGCAGTGCGGTCAAGCAGGCGGCGTCCGGCCGGTTCGGCGTCACCTCCGAGTACCTGGTCAACGCCGACGACATCCAGATCAAGATCGCCCAGGGCGCCAAGCCCGGTGAGGGCGGTCAGCTGCCCGGCAGCAAGGTCTACCCGTGGATCGCGACCACTCGGTACTCGACGCCGGGCGTCGGCCTCATCTCGCCGCCGCCGCACCACGACATCTACTCGATCGAGGACATCAAGCAGCTCATCCACGACCTGAAGAACGCCAACCCGCGGGCCCGCATCCACGTGAAGCTGGTGTCCCAGGTCGGCGTCGGGACCGTGGCGGCCGGTGTGTCCAAGGCGCACTCCGACGTCGTGCTGATCTCGGGCCACGACGGCGGCACCGGCGCCTCGCCGCTGTCCTCGATCAAGCACGCCGGCGGCCCCTGGGAGCTCGGCCTGGCCGAGACCCAGCAGACGCTGATGGCCAACGGGCTGCGCGACCGGATCACGGTGCAGGCCGACGGCCAGCTCAAGACCGGCCGTGACGTCGTCATCGCGGCGCTGCTCGGCGCCGAGGAGTACGGCTTCGCGACCGCCCCGCTGGTCGTGTCGGGCTGCATCATGATGCGCGTCTGTCACCTCGACACCTGTCCGGTCGGCGTCGCGACGCAGAACCCGGAGCTGCGCAAGAAGTTCAACGGCAAGGCCGAGTACGTCGTGAACTTCATGCGGTTCGTCGCGCAGGAGGTTCGCGAGATCCTCGCCGAGCTGGGCTTCCACTCGCTCGACGAGGCGATCGGCCGGGCCGACGTGCTCGACGTCGACACCGCGGCCCAGCACTGGAAGTCCAAGCACCTGGACCTCTCGCCGATCTTCAAGATCGCCGACGTGCCGGACGACGCGCCGCGCAAGCGGACCCGCGAGCAGGACCACGGCCTGGACAAGGCGCTGGACAACACCATGATCCAGCTGGCCGAGGGCGCACTGCGCAACGGCGACCGGGTCCGGCTGGACCTGCCGGTGCGCAACGTCAACCGCACCGTCGGCACGATGCTCGGGTCCGAGCTGACCCGGGCACACGGCGGCAAGGGCCTGCCCGACGACACGATCGACATCACGCTGACCGGCTCGGCCGGCCAGAGCTTCGGTGCGTTCGTGCCCAAGGGCATCACGCTGCGGCTGGTGGGCGACACCAACGACTACTTCGGCAAGGGGCTGTCCGGTGGCCGGCTGACCCTGCGGCCGGACCCGTCGTCGCCGTTCCCCGCCGAGGAGAACGTCATCGCCGGCAACGTGATCGGCTACGGCGCGACCTCGGGCGAGATGTTCATCCGCGGTGTCGTCGGCGAGCGGTTCTGCGTCCGGAACTCGGGTGCGGTGGCCGTCGTCGAGGGCGTCGGTGACCACGGCTGCGAGTACATGACCGGTGGCCGGGTCGTCGTCCTCGGGCGGACCGGGCGGAACTTCGCCGCCGGCATGTCCGGTGGCGTCGCCTACCTGCTCGACGTCGACCGCAACCGGGTCAACCCGGAGATGGTCGACCTCGACCCGCTCGCGGACGAGGACCGGTCGATCGTGCACGACCTCGTCGAGCGGCACCACGCCGAGACCGGCTCCGCGGTGGCGCACGCGCTGCTCACCGACTGGGACAACGCGGTCGAGCGGTTCGGCAAGGTCATGCCCAAGGACTACAAGCGCGTGCTGCTCGCGACGGAGAACGCCGAGCGCGAGGGCCGCGATGTCAACCAGGCGATCATGGAGGCTGCTCATGGGTGACCCCAAGGGCTTCATGACCACTCCCCGGCAGACGCCGACCCGGCGGCCGGTGGACCTGCGGCTGATGGACTGGCGCGAGGTCTACGAGGACTTCCCGAAGCAGACCCTCGAGAAGCAGGCCGGGCGCTGCATGAACTGCGGCATCCCGTTCTGTCACCAGGGCTGTCCGCTGGGGAACCTCATCCCCGAGTGGAACGACCTGGTCTACCGCCGGGACTGGCGCGAGGCGATCGAGCGGCTGCACGCCACGAACAACTTCCCGGAGTTCACCGGGACGCTGTGCCCCGCCCCGTGCGAGGCGGCGTGCGTGCTCGCCATCAACGACGACGCGGTCACGATCAAGCAGGTCGAGATCGAGATCATCGACAAGGCGTGGGACGAGGGCTGGGTGCCCCCGATGGTCCCGGAGGTGAAGACCGGGAAGAAGGTCGCCGTCGTCGGGTCCGGGCCGGCCGGGCTGGCCGCCGCCCAGCAGCTGACCCGGGTCGGGCACGACGTCGTCGTGTTCGAGCGGGCCGACCGCATCGGCGGGCTGCTGCGCTACGGCATCCCCGAGTTCAAGATGGAGAAGGCGCGCCTGGACCGGCGCCTGGAGCAGATGGTCGCCGAGGGCACCCACTTCCGGGCCTCGGTCGACGTCGGCACCGACATCACCGTCGAGCAGCTGCGCGCCGACTTCGACGCGGTCGTCCTCGCCGGCGGCGCGACGGCGTGGCGCGACCTGCCCGCCGAGGGCCGCGACGCCGAGGGCGTCTACCAGGCGATGGAGTTCCTGCCGTGGGCCAACCACGTGCAGCAGGGCGACCTCGACGCACCGCCCATCTCCGCCGAGGGCAAGGACGTCGTGATCATCGGCGGCGGTGACACCGGCGCCGACTGCCTGGGCACCTCGCACCGTCAGGGTGCGCGCTCGGTGACCCAGCTGGAGATCATGCCGACCCCGCCGGAGCACCGCACCGAGAACATGCCGTGGCCGACCTACCCCATGGTCTACCGCGTCTCCTCGGCCCACGAGGAGGGCGGCGAGCGGCTGTTCTCGGTCAACACGACCGAGTTCGTGAAGGACGCCGACGGCAAGCTCGCCGGCATCCGGATCGTCGAGGTGAAGCGCGGGGAGTCCGGCTTCGAGCCCGTCGAGGGCACCGAGCGGGAGCTCCCGGCGCAGCTGGTGCTGCTCGCGATGGGCTTCGTCGGCCCGGAGAAGGGCGCCCTGCTGAACGACCTCCAGGTCGACCTCGACGAGCGCGGCAACGTCGCCCGCGACGAGCGCTACATGTCCTCGGTCGACGGCGTGTTCGTCGCCGGTGACATCGGCCGCGGCCAGTCGCTGATCGTGTGGGCCATCGCCGAGGGCCGCTCCGCGGCAGCGGGTGTGGACGAGTGGCTCACCGGCCGCTCCGTCCTGCCCCGCCCGATCAACCCGGGTGACCGGCAGATCGCCTGACGTCGTACGCACCCCGAGGGGCCCGGCCGCACCGGCCGGGCCCCTCGCGTGTGTCCGGGTGTATGTCGGGGCGTCCGTCCGGATGTCCGTCCGGTCAGTCCATGCGGATCAGCTCGAAGGCGTCGTCGCCGATCCAGATCCGCACGCCCTCGGCGTCGTCGGAGATGTAGCCGTCCTCCTCCTCGCCGAGCTCGCGGATCGCGCCGAGCGCGAGCCGGTCGAACTCGACGACGCCGTCGCCCACGTCGACCGGCCGGTACTCCCGGGCCAGCAACGCGGTGCGGCACTCCGTCGCCAGCCACGCCGCGTTCTCCGTACCGACCTCGACCCGCCACCGCTCATCACGCATGTGACCAGTATGGCCTGCGTCACTCCGTCCGTCGCCGGTCTTCTACCGGCGGTCGTGACGCACTGCTCCTCATCGGACGCCCACCGCGAGCTGCTCCCGCCCGTCGCGGGCGCGGCGCCGCTCACGGTGGCGGGCAAGACAAGGACCACTGCACCCACAACCCGACGGCAGGTCGGGCGTTGAACCCCGTGACCGGCATCTGCAGAACCGGGAGCCCCTGTCGATGCCGGGCACCATCGGGTCATCGGGTACCGCGGCCACGCGCCGCGGGCCCGATGCCCGGTGGTGTAGTCCCCGCCCGCGCGACCGATGAGATCGCCGGGGCCCGCCGGTCATAGGTGGTGAGCGCCCCGGAGCCGCCGGGGCCGTGCTCACGGAGGCACCATGACCACCCCCTCCCCCACCCGCCGCATGCCGGTCGCCGCGCACCGCGCACTGTGGGTGCTCCAGATCCTGCTCGGACTGTTCTTCGTCCTGGCCTCTGCCCTGCCGAAGTTCTGGGGCGACCCGTTCGCCGTCGCGATCTTCGACGGGATCGGCCTCGGCCAGTGGCTGCGCTACGTCGTCGCCTTCCTCGAACTGGCCGGCGGGATCGGGCTGTGCATCCCGCGCCTCGCCGCCCCGGCCGCCACCGGGCTCGTCCTGCTGATGATCGGTGCGGCGCTCACCCAAGCCTTCGTCCTGCACGGCGGGGTACTCGTCGTCACGCCCCTCGTCCTCGGCGCCCTGGCTGCCGTGATCGCGGTCACGCGACGGAACGAGACGCTCACCACGCATCGCTGACCTGCGTTTACGCTCAGCGATCGTCGGGCATGCCCAACGGGAGAAGACCGTTCCGGATACCCCGGTTCGCCCAGTCAGTCCCGTACAGGGGAGGAACCCGCCATGGCCGACCGCCACGTCAAGCCGGTCGACGACGGCTGGACCGTCGAGAAGGAAGACGCCCGACGCCCGAGTGCCCGTACGAGCACCCAGGCCGAGGCCATCACCCGGGCGGTGGAGATCATCGCCAACGACGGCGGCGGCAACCTCGTCGTCCACGGTACCGACGGCTCGGTGCGCGAGCGCCGCTCCATCGAGCCCGACGCCGACGCCGGCACCGCCACGAAAGCCGCCGCGGGCGCCACCGCCGCCGCGGTCAAGGACACCGCGTCGAAGGCCGCGGACACGACCGGGAAGGCCGCCGACTCGATCGGCTCCGACACCCGGACGACCGCCAAGAAGGTCGCCGGCGAGACCGGTGACGGCGTTTCGAAGGCCGCCGACGCAGTCAAGGAGGGCGCCGACACGGTGGCCGCCGAGGCGCGCAAGGTCAACACGAACGGCAAGGCCCCGAAGAACGCCGGCAAGGCCGCGGCCCGGGCGGCCAAGGCCACCGGTGAGCAGCTCGCCGGCACCGCCGAGCGGACCGGCAAGCAGGTCGCCGGCGAGGCCCGGGCGTCCGCGGAGCGATCCGCCGAGACCGTCAAGGCCGTCGCCGACCAGGGCGCCGAGTCCGCGGTGCGCACCGCGGACCGGGCCGCACGGGTGAGCGCTCGCGTCGAGGACGACCTCGACGACCAGGGGGCCCGCCTGGCCCGCAGGCTGTACGAGAACGGTGAGCGTGCCGCCTCGCAGCTCGACGACTTCGCCCTGCGCGTCTACAAGCCGCTGAACCCGATCCGGTTCACCAGCCGCGTCGCCGCCGGGGCGGTCGCCACCGCGTTCGGCGTGACCGGTGCGGTCACCGCGCGCGCGGGCAAGCTGTTCCAGCGCGGGACCCACAAGGCCACCGGCCGCTGAGTCCCCGCAGTACCACGACGGTGCCCCCGCCGACCTCGTCGGCGGGGGCACCGTCGTGTGTGGTCAGGACGTCGGGCGCAGCACGTAGTCGCCGGTGTCGTCGCTCCACTCCATCTCGATGAGATCCCGGGCGCGGGCCGCCTTCGCGAAGGACAGGAAGCTGCCGAAGCCGTAGCGCTTCTCGGAGAAGTCCGGCACCCGCTTCCGGAGCTGGTTCTTCAGCCCGGACAGCTGCGGCGGGTCCCCGGCCGCGGCGATCTCCCGCACCACGTCGACGAGCAGCGCGAACGCGTCGTGGTCGGCGTCCGGGTCGTCGGGCAGCGCCACCTCGGGGTCGCCCTGCGCCGCACCGGTGGTCAGCGTGACCGCGCCGCGGTCCTGCAGGTGGCGCAGCAGCTCGCCGAAGCCGCGGAACCCGTGGTCGGACTCGTCGAAGGTCGGGTCCTTGCGCAGGATCGCGCGCTTGAGCCGGGACGCCAGGACCGGACCGTCGGCCTGGCGGGTCAGCCCGCCGAGGGTGCTGACGACGAGGCCCGCGAGGTCGCGCTCCTCGGCCCCGGTGGTGGCGGTGTCGTCGCTGCCGTCGGAGAAGGTGACGTCGAACGGGTCCGGCGGGACGACCGGGACCGGTTCCGGCTCCGGGGTCGCGACCGGGGCGGGCGTCGGGACCGGTCCCGCGGCCGGAGCCGGTGCGGGGCGGGGGCTCCCCCGGCGACGACGCGGCGGCGCGGGCGCCTGGGTCGGCTCGACACCGGGGAGCCGGTCGTAGAACAGGAACTCGTCGCAGGCGGGCGGCAGCAGCGCCGAGGTCGAGGACTGCACGCCGATCCCGATGACGCGCTTGTCCAGCTCACGCAGCTTGTGCATGAGCGGGGTGAAGTCGGAGTCGCCGGTGCCGATGGCGAAGGTGGTGATGAACCCCCGCTCGTAGGCGAGCTCTATCGCGTCGACGGCGAGCTTGATGTCCGCCGCGTTCTTGCGGGAGCCGCCGATCCGCTGCGGGATCTCGATGAGCTCGACCTGGGCGCGGGCCATCAGGCGGCGGTCCTCGTCGAAGGAGGACCAGTCGGCGTAGGCGCGGCGGACGACGACCCGCCCGCGCTCGGCGAGCGCGTCGGCCACCGGGCCGAAGTCGAACGGCACGACCCCGAGCCCGTCGCGGGCGCCGATCGCGAGGTTCTCGTAGTCGAGCAGCAGTGCGATGCGTTCGTCCTCGTGGGCCACCGCGGAATCCTAATGCGCTGGCCCGGGCGGCCGCCCGCAGGGCACGCTGCACCGATGCGCGCGGAGGACGTCGAGGACGCGGTGGCGGTCCTGGTCCGGGCCCTGGAGCCGGTGCCCGACGACGGCTGGTCCGCCCCGGCCGGACCGCTGGAGTGGTCGTGCCGGGACACCGCGGTGCACGTCGCGGACGACCTGTTCGGCTACGCGGCCCAGGTGGCGCTCGCCCCCTCCGACCGCTACCCGCCGTTCGAGATCGTGGTGCCCGAGGGCGTCGGCACCGCCGGGCTGCTGCAGGTCGTCGCGACGGGCGGGGCGATGCTCGCCGCGGCCGTCCGGACCGCGCCGCCGGGGGTGCGCGGCTGGCACCCGTTCGGCGACGCGGACGCGGCCGGGTTCGCGGCGATGGGCGTCGTCGAGGTCCTGGTGCACACCCACGACATCACCCGCACGACCGCCCCGGGGTGGACGCTGCCCCCGGAGCCGTGCCGGGACGTGCTCGCCCGGCTGTGGCCCGGCGTCGACGCGGGCGACGACCCGGCCGGGGCGCTGCTCCACCACACCGGCCGGGCGTCGTGGCGCGGTGTGCCCGCCCCCGTCCGGTGGCGCTGGCACGGCGCGCCGCGCTGAGGGCGGTCGGTTCCCGCCCGGCCCCTCACCGGCTGCTCTGCCCACCGGCCGGCCTCTCACCGGCTGCCCTGTGATCGTCGACGCCACGTCCGCGGCGACCGGACCGGCATCACCCGTCGGGACGGTGAACTCAGCGGATCCTCACCGGGTTCTCACCCGGGCCTCACGGCGGCACGGGATGATCTCGCGGGCACGACACGAGGAGAACCGTCCATGGACGCCGGCACCACCGGGATCGACGCGGTCCCGATCACCACGTGGCCGTTCGTGACGGGGTTCGTCCTCGCCGGAGTGGTGGTCCTCGTGCTGGTCGTCCTGGGGGTGCGGCGGGCCGGGCGGTCCCGGCACCGGTCGCTGCGGATCCTCGCCCGGCTGGGCGCGACGGGCGTCGTCGCGGTGGTGCTGCTGGCGAACACCCTGGTCGGGGTGAACGCCGCGCTGGACTACCTCCGGACCGTCGGTGACGTGGCCGGGACCGGACCGGCCGAGGGGATCGGGGTCGCGCAGCTGCTGCTGAGCCGGAAGGTCCCGGCGACCGGTCAGGTCGTGGAGGTCCCCATCCCGGGGACGGCGTCGCACTTCGCGGCCCGGCCCGCGGTCGTGTGGGTGCCGCCCGCCTGGTACCAGCGACCCCGGCCGCAGCTGCCGGTGATCGTGCTGCTGCACGGGACCCCCGGACGTCCGGTGGACTGGGTGGACTCCGGGGGCGCCGCCGACGTCGCCGATGCCTGGGCCGCCCAGCACCACGGGGTCGCGCCGATCCTGGTGATGCCCGACGTCAACGGCACCTACACCGCGGACTCCGAGTGCGTCGACTCCCCGACCGCGAAGGTCGAGACCTACCTGACCCGCGACGTGCCGCGGGTGGTGAGCAGGCTGTTCGGGACCCGGCCACCGGGACCGGCGTGGGCGGTCGCGGGACTGTCCGAGGGCGGCAGCTGCGCGGTGATGCTGGCACTGCGCCACCCCACGGTCTTCGCCACGTTCGGCGACTACGCCGGGCTGCTCGGCCCTCGGGTCGGGGATTCCAACGGCGGGGTCCCGGACACCGTCGCCGAGCTGTTCGGCGGGTCGCAGGCCGCGTTCGCCGCGCACGACCCGGCGACGCTGCTGGCCGCGAACCGCGCCCCCGGGATCGCCGGCTGGTTCGAGGCGGGCGACGCCGACACCGACCCGGCCGCCGCCGCACGCACCCTGTCGGCGGTGGCGACCCGGGCCGGTGTGGAGAACCGGCTGGTGATCGTGCCCGGGGGTGGGCACGACTTCGACCTGTTCTCCCAGGCGCTGGCGGACTCCTACCCCTGGCTCGTGGGACGGGTGTCGGTCCCCGCGCCCTGACCCGGGGTCACGGGGCGCCGAAGCCGGCCGCCCCGAGGACCTGACGGCCCTCGTCGCCGTTCACGAACTGCACCCACTTCTGCGCCAGCTCGGCGTTCCTCGTGTTCTTCAGGACGACGATCGGGTACTCGTTGACCGCCTGCGACGCCTGCGGGATGTCGACCCCCTGCGCCTGCCCGCCGGACGCGGTGACGTCGGTCCGGTAGACGAGCCCGGCGTCGGCGTTGCCGGTGGTGACCTTCTGCAGCACCGACTTGACGTCCTGCTCCTCGGAGACCGGCCTGATGTCCACGCCGGCGGCCTGCTCGACCTTCTCCGTCGCCGAGCCGCACGGCACCTGCGGGGCGCAGACCACCGTCCGCAGGTCCGGCTTCGTCAGGTCCTGCAGCGACGCGATCCGCTTCGGGTTCTGCGGCGCGACCGCGATCTGCAGGGTGTTGGTGGCGAAGACCTCGGGCTGCCCCTGGGCGTTGCCCGCGTCGGTCACCTTGGTCATGTTGTTCTGGTCGGCCGAGGCGAACACGTCGGCCGGGGCGCCCTGGTTGATCTGCTGGGCCAGGGCCGAGGACCCGGCGAAGTTGAACACCACGTCGGTGCCGGGGTTGGCGGCCTCGAACTTCTTCTCCAGGTCACCGAAGGTGCCGGTCAGCGACGCCGCGGCGAACACCGTCAGCGTGCCGCCCTGCGCCTGCCCGCTCGGCTGGGCGGCGGTCCCGCCGTCACCGTCTCCCCCGCCGCAGCCCGCCACTGCGAACAGCGCCGTCACCGCCAGCGCGGCCCCGGCCACTCGTCCTCGGATCCTCACGAACACCCTCCCGGGATCGACACCTCGCGCCGTTCATGGATCACGAACTGCGGCTCGGCGGGCATCTTATGCACGCAATCGCCCACTGCACACCACCGATCGGCACGCAGGGCCGGTTCTCCGCGCCGTGGCCCGGTCGCCGACTCTCAGTGATCGCTCAGCGTTCTCTGGGGTTGCTCTGCGCAACGACCGGAAGGCTCCACCGCGGCGGCGGATCATGCCGCCACGACGCAGGAGGACGACGGCGCATGGTGCTGGAGACGCTGGTCCCGCCGGGGGCCGTGGCCCCGGGTACGACGGCGGGGGCCACCGGCGGGCGGGACGGGGCCACCCCGGATCCGGCGGTGCGGCGATGAGCGCGGTCGAGACCACCGTCGAGATCGCTCCGGCGTCGGGGCCCTCGCGGCGACGCCGGCGTCGGCGCCGGGCGGGCGCGGCCCTGGCGGTGCTCGTGGTGCTGCTCGGCGGCGCGGGGGCCGGGATCGGCGCGGTGACCCTGGCCGCGCCCCCCGGGACCGGTCCGATCGAGGCGACCGCCGAGTGGGCCCGCGACCACGGGCTGAACTGGCTGGTGACCGGTCTGGAAAAGCTCCAGTACGCCGCGGACGCGCCGTCCGAGGGCGGTACCCCGGCCGGTGGGATCCCGCGGGCTCCGGGTGCGCTGCCCGACCCGGCGACGACACCGCCGCTCGCCCCGGTCGCGGCCGGTGCTCCGCTGCCCGGGGAGGGCGTGTGGCAGACCGTGGTCGCCGACCACGGGCGGCCCGCGGTGCAGGTGACCACCCTGCGGGTCGACGACACCCACACCTCCTACCTCGCCGGGGTGCTGCGGATGGATCCCGCGCTGGTGCGGGGCACCCTGCATCCGGGCGTCGGCGAGCCGGCCGGGCACTGGCGTGCGTCGACGTCGCTGGCCGGACGGGCCGGTGACGGGGTGGCGGTGGCGTTCAACGGCGGGTTCAAGCTGTCCGACCCCAGTCACAACGGCTACTACGCCGAGGGCCGTACGGTCGCGCCGCTGCTGCCCGGCAAGGCCAGCCTGGTCCTGCACACCGACGGCCGGGCCGACGTCGGGGCCTGGGGTACCGAGGTCGGGATGGGACCGGACGTCGCGAGCGTGCGGCAGAACCTGCTCCCGCTCGTCGACGACGGCGCGGTGAACCCGACGTGCGCCACGGGCGGCACCGCGGAGTGGGGCAGCACGATCGGACAGAACGCGTTCGTCCACCGTTCCGGGTTCGGCGTGACCGCCGACGGCACCGAGGTCTACGTCGCCGGGCCGGCCCTGTCGGTGTGCACGCTGGGCAGGCTGCTCGCCGACGCGGGGGTGGTCCGCGGCATGGAGCTGGACATCAACCCGGCCTGGGTCAGCGGGACCTACTTCCACGACCGGCCCGGGCACGCCCCGCAGGGGTTCTCGCTGTTCCCGGCCGAGCAGGTGCCGCCGACCCACTACCTCACGCCGACGATGCGCGACTGGTTCGCCTGGTACCTGCGGTCGTGACCGGCCGGCGGGTCCCGCCGGGGACGGGTCAGTCCTCGGGCGGGGCCTCACCCAGCTCGTCGGCGTCCGCACCGGCGGCGGCGATCTCCTCCTTGACCACCCCGTAGGCGACCCCGGGGCCGTAGCCCTTGCGCGCGAGCATGCCGACCAGCTTGCGGGCACTGGACTGCCGCTCCTCGCGGCTCCCGACGGGCAGGCTCCGCAACCGCCGCACGACGAGCTCACGGGCCCGGTCACGTTCGGAGGCGTCGTCGATGCCGGTGAGTGCCTCGTCGGCGATCTCGCGGTCGACGCCCTTGCGGTGCAGCTCCATCGCGATCGCCCGCTTGCCGAGGCCGCGGTGACGGTGCCGGGACCGGACCCACTGTTCGGCGAAGGCCTGGTCGTCGACGAGGCCGACCTCGTCGAACCGCTCGAGGACGCGGTGCGCGACCTCGTCGGGGATCTCCTTGCGGCGCAGCGCGTCGCCGAGTTCCTTGACCGTGCGGGCGCGGTCGGTGAGCAGGCGCAGGCAGATGTCGCGGGCGCGGCTCTCCTGCTCCTGCGGTGTCTCGACGCGCGGGGTGCGCTCCTCGCTCCGGCGGCTCCCCCGGCCACGACCCTCGCCGCGACGACGGCCACGGGAGGCGGCGCCCGTCTTCTCGGTGCCCGTCGCTTCGGTGCCCGGCCCAGCAGGTCCGGTGCTCCGGGACAGGTCGGCCGCGGCGTGCGGAGTGGTCGTGGCCGCCGCGGTACCCGCACCGGTCACGGCCGCTGCGGTGGTCGGGCGCCGGCGGGGGGTCGCACGGTCGCGGCGGGCTCCGCCGCGGTGTGTGCCCCGTCCCGAGAGCTCCTCGAACGAGACCACGCGGGGCGCGCCGGATCCGTCGCCACCACCGTCCGTGCCGCTGCCCGCAGCGGGGCCGGGGGCGGGGTCGTCGAAGGTCAGCCTGCGGACCGGGGCGGGCTCCGCCACCCCGTCCGTCGCAGCGTCGGCCGCCGGATCCGTCGGCCGGGCCGCCGACGGGTCGGTGATCGTCGGGGGGGACCCGTCGGTGCCGCTGAGCGTCGCGAAGGAGACCTGGTGCGGACTCGTGTCCCACCCGGGGACGGACGAGGGCTCCGCAGCGGGCTCCCCCGGCTCGTCGCCGGTCGGATCGACGGTCCGGATCGCAGGCGGATCCGGTGCGTCGGCACCCGACGGGGTCACGCCGAACAGGTCGTCGAGCGGGACGGTGCGGGGCCCGGTCGGCTCCGCACCGTCCCGTCCGGACGTGCCTCCGGACCCGTCGTGGTCGCCGGTCACGCTCAGAAGTCGACCGGGGCCGGGAGGGGCTCGACCGGGCTGGTCTCCTCGGCGTCGACGACCGCGCCGATCCCCAGCTTCTCCTTGATGCGCTTCTCGACCTCGGCGGCGACGTCCGGGTTCTCCTTGAGGAACTTGCGGGCGTTCTCCTTGCCCTGCCCCATCTGGTCGCCCTCGTAGGTGTACCAGGCGCCGGACTTGCGGATGATCCCCTGCTCGACGCCCACGTCGATCAGCGAACCCTCCTTGGAGATGCCGACGCCGTAGAGCACGTCGAACTCCGCCTGCTTGAACGGCGGGGCCACCTTGTTCTTCACGACCTTGACCCGGGTCCGGCTGCCGACCATGTCGGTTCCGTCCTTCAGCGTCTCGATGCGGCGGATGTCCATGCGGACCGACGCGTAGAACTTCAGCGCCTTACCACCGGTCGTGGTCTCCGGGGACCCGAACATCACGCCGATCTTCTCGCGCAGCTGGTTGATGAAGATCGCCGTGGTGCCGGAGTTGCTGAGGGCACCGGTGATCTTCCGCAGCGCCTGGCTCATCAGCCGGGCCTGCAGACCGACGTGGCTGTCACCCATCTCGCCCTCGATCTCGGCACGCGGCACGAGCGCGGCCACCGAGTCGATGACGATGATGTCGAGCGCGCCGGAGCGGATCAGCATGTCCGCGATCTCCAGCGCCTGCTCACCGGTGTCCGGCTGGGAGACCAGCAGGTCGTCGGTGTCGACACCGAGCGCCTTGGCGTACTCCGGGTCGAGCGCGTGCTCGGCGTCGATGAACGCGGCGACACCGCCCGCGGCCTGCGCGCTCGCCACGCAGTGCAGCGCGACCGTGGTCTTACCGCTGGACTCCGGGCCGTAGATCTCGACGACCCGGCCGCGCGGGATGCCCCCGACGCCGAGCGCGACGTCGAGCGCGATGGAGCCCGTGGAGATGGCACTGATCGGGACGCGGGCCTGGTCGCCCAGGCGCATCACCGATCCCTTGCCGTGGTTCTTCTCGATCTGGGCGAGGGCGAGTTCGAGCGCCTTGCCGCGGTCCGGAGCGGACATCTCTTGACTCCTCGCTGGTGGTCGACGGTCGGGTCCTGCTGGTGTCTTTCGGGGAGGCACACCACAACGGTATGGGGTACCCCTGACAGTTTCGGGCCCGGATCGGCGCCTGTGGACAACTCGTCCGACACCACGCCGCAGGACCGGTACCGCAAGCCCTGCCGGAACCGTAGACGAACACGCGTTCGATCCGACACCGCGACACGCCGACCGGGCGCCCACGGGAGCCGAGCGGTCAGCACGACCGCCCGGAACGCCGCTACCGCCGTGCGGGTGGGACCTCGTAGGCCGCGCACACCGCGCGCCAGATCCGGCGCAGGTCGACGCCGGCCTCGATCGCCTGCTCGACGGTCCGGCCGCCGAGCTCGGAGAAGACGTGGTCGCGGGACAGCGACGCCGCCCGCACCGGCCCGAACTCGCCCTCCATCAGTTCCCGGAAGTGGCTCAGTCGCACGTCCGCGAGGGTAGACGGGTCACCCGTTCCGTGCGGCGTCCGCCCGATGACGCCCCGGAGCAGGTAGCCTGGGTGATATGTCCGAACTGCTCGCCACCGTCCCGGTCGACGTCGCCGACGAGGTCCTCGCGACGACCGGCATCGGCTCGCCACTGGCGTGGCAGATCGTGTCCCTGCTCGCGCTGCTGTCCGCACTGGTCGTGCTGGTGCGCTGGTGGCTCCACCAGCGCCGTCGCTGAGGGTCTCGCTCAGCCGGCCGCCGGGCGTCCCGCACCGGCCGAACGCACCGCCACCAGCAGGAACGGCACCGTCACCACGACCGCCACCGCGCCGAGCAGCGCGTAGGACGACACCGTCACGAGCACCCCGGCCACGATTCCGGCGGCGGCACCGGCCAGGTTCATCGCCACGTCCACCGAGCACCTGCACCATCGCGAGAACCGTCAGCAGCCGGGGCTGCGCGGGGTTCTGGGGCGGGGAGACGGCGTCGGGTGCGGCGGTCACGGACGGATGCTGCCGTGCGACGGCCGCCGTGCGCCAGGGCGTTACGCTCCGGCCCGGCCACACGAGCGGAGGACGGTGGACATGGCGGGGACGACCCCGAACGCACGCAGGTCGGCGGGCGCGGACGACGCGGAGCTGCGGAACGCCTACCGCATGGTGTCCGACGTGCTGGCCGGGGCGGTCCGCGAGACGCTCGCCGCGCCGGGGCCCGATCCGGCCCGGTTCGCCGTGCGCCGGCTGACCGCGGTCGACCGGGACGTGCCGCCGGACACCACGCCGCCCGGCTGGTCGCTGGCCTTCCTGGTGCTGGCCGACTGGTACGACGCCGCCCGCGCCGCGCTGGTCGACCACGACGACCGCTCCGAGCGGGCACTGGCCTGGATCGGGCAGAACCTGGGCCCGCGCTACGCGGCCCGGGCGCGCTACACCATCGCCCCGCTCGTCGACCCGGCCGACGCCCGCGAGACCTCGCACTACGTCGACGCCCTGGGCGTGGACTTCCTGGCGTCGATGGTCTGGACGGTCGCGGCGGTCGTCGCGGAGTTCCCGGCCGAGGACGCCGCGGAGGTCTGGCCCCGTACCAGGGCCGACGCCGCCCGCTGACCTCGCAGGTCACGCCCGGTCCGACGGGAGCTCGGCGGGTGCTCGGCGGGTGACTGTCGGACCCCACCCGCATGATGGTCGGCGTGACCGCACTCGAGGGCTTCTCCCCCGCCACCCGCCAGTGGTTCGAGGGGGCCTTCGCCGCGCCCACCGCGGCCCAGGAGGGCGCCTGGTCCGCGGCACAGGCCGGGCGCAACGCCCTCGTCGTCGCGCCGACCGGGTCCGGCAAGACCCTGGCCGCGTTCCTCTGGGCGCTCGACCGGCTCGCGGCGACGCCACCGCCCGCCGAACGCAAGCACCGCTGCCGGGTCCTCTACGTCTCCCCGCTCAAGGCCCTCGCCGTCGACGTGCAGCGCAACCTCCGCTCGCCGCTGACCGGCATCCGCCAGGCCGCGCAGCGGCTCGACGAGCCGGTGCCGGACATCACCGTCGGGATGCGCACCGGCGACACCCCGGCCGACGAGCGGCGCCAGTTCCAGCGCACCCCGCCGGACGTGCTGGTGACCACTCCGGAGTCGCTGTTCCTCCTGCTCACCTCGGCCGCGCGGGAGTCGCTGCGCGGGGTGACGACCGTGATCCTCGACGAGGTGCACGCCGTCGCCGGCACGAAGCGGGGGGCGCACCTGGCGGTGTCGCTGGAACGGCTCGAGGAGATCACCGAGGCCACCCCGCAGCGGATCGGGCTCTCGGCGACCGTGCGCCCGGTCGACGAGGTCTCGACGTTCCTGTCCGGTACGCGCCCGGTCGAGGTCGTGCAGCCCACGATCCCCAAGACGATCCGGGTCGAGGTCCAGGTCCCGGTGCCCGACCTGGCCGCGCTCGACGAGCGGCCCGCGCCGGGCAGCACCGACGAGGAGGTCGTCGGGTCCGCCGCGGGCACCGCACGCAGGCCCTCGATCTGGCCCGCCGTCGAGGAGCGGCTGCTCGGCCTGGTGCGCGAGCACCGGTCGACGATCGTGTTCTCCAACTCCCGCCGGCTCGCCGAGCGGCTGACCTCCCGGCTCAACGAGCTCGCCGCCGAGCAGGAGGCGGCCGCACTGGAGGAGACCGCACTGGAGGAGGCCGCCGACCTCGACACCGCGCCGGGCGCGTTCCCTGCCGAGGCGGTCGGGCAGTCCGGGGTGGGCGGCGGGGTCGCACCGACGGTCGCCAAGGCCCACCACGGCTCGATGTCGCGCGACCAGCGGACCCTGGTCGAGGAGGAGCTGAAGTCCGGCGTGCTGCCGTGCGTCGTTGCGACGTCCAGCCTGGAGCTGGGCATCGACATGGGCGCGGTCGACCTGGTCGTGCAGGTCGAGGCACCGCCGTCGGTCGCGTCCGGGCTGCAGCGGGTCGGGCGCGCCGGGCACCAGGTGGGCGCGGTGTCCGAGGGTGTCGTGTTCCCGAAGTACCGCGGGGACCTCGTGTCCTGCGCCGTCGTCGCCGAACGGATGACGACCGGGTCGATCGAGTCCACCCGCTATCCCCGGAACCCGCTCGACGTCCTGGCCCAGCAGATCGTCGCGATGGTCGCGATGGAGCCGTGGCAGCTGTCCGACCTGGCCGCGACGATCCGTCGGGCGGCCCCGTTCGCAGCACTGCCGGACTCCGCGCTGCACTCGGTGCTCGACATGCTGGCCGGGCGCTACCCGTCCGAGGAGTTCGGCGAGCTGCGCGCCCGCATCACCTGGGACCGGGTCACCGACGAGCTGCGCGGGCGCCCGGGCGCGCAGCGCCTGGCCGTCACCTCCGGCGGCACCATCCCCGACCGCGGCCTGTTCACCGTGATGACCCCGGGCGGCGCGGACGGCGCCGGGTCGCGGGTCGGTGAGCTCGACGAGGAGATGGTCTACGAGTCCCGCGTCGGGGACACGTTCCTGCTGGGGACCTCGTCGTGGCGGGTCGAGGACATCACCCACGACCGCGTGATCGTCACCCCGGCGCCGGGGGTGCCCGCCCGGATGCCGTTCTGGAAGGGCGAGTCGATCGGGCGGCCGCTGGAGCTGGGCCGGGCGGTCGGCGCGTTCGTGCGCGAGATGTCCGGGCTGGCCGACGCCGAGGCCCGCGAGCGCGCCACCGCGGCCGGGCTCGACGCGTGGGCCTGCGACAACCTGCTGTCCTATCTGCGCGAGCAGCGTGAGGCGACCCGGCACGTGCCGAGCGACCGCACGATCCTGGTGGAGCGGTTCCGCGACGAGCTGGGCGACTGGCGTCTCGTCGTGCACTCGCCGTTCGGTGCTCAGGTCAACGGGCCGTGGGCACTGGCGATCGCGGCCCGGATGCGGGAGCGACGCGGGGTCGAGGTGAGCGCGTCGGGCGCGGACGACGGGATCGTGCTGCGCCTGCCGGACGCGGTCGACGACAACGGCACCGAGGTCGTCCCGAACGCGGAGGACGTGCTGCTGGAACCGGGCGAGATCGAGCAGATCGTCGTCGCGGAGCTGGGGAACTCGGCGCTCTACGCCTCCCGGTTCCGGGAGTGCGCCGCGCGGGCGCTGCTGCTGCCCCGCCGCGACCCGCGCCGCCGCAGCCCGCTGTGGCAGCAGCGCCAGCGCTCGGCACAGTTGCTGGGCGTGGCGGGCAAGTTCGAGCAGTTCCCGATCACCCTGGAGGCGATGCGGGAGTGCGTGCAGGACGTCTACGACCTGCCCGGGCTCCGCGAGCTGATGGGCGACGTCGCCGCGCGCCGGGTCAAGGTCGTCGAGGTCGAGTCCGCGCAGCCGTCGCCGTTCGCGCGCAGCCTGCTGTTCGGCTACGTCGGGATGTTCCTCTACGAGGCCGACGCGCCGCTGGCCGAGCGGCGCGCGGCCGCCCTGTCGCTGGACTCGACACTGCTGGCGGAGCTGCTCGGCTCCGAGGCGATCCGGGAGCTGCTCGACCCGGAGATGCTGGCCGAGATCGAGGGGCAGCTGCAGCGCACCGACCCGGAGCGGCACGCCCGTGACGTGGAGGGTGCCGCGGACCTGCTCCGCTTCGTCGGTGACCTGTCCGAGGCCGACGCGCGGGCCCGCGGCGTCGACCCGGCGTGGCTGGAGCAGCTGGAGCGCGACCGCCGGGCGCTGCGGGTGCGGATCGCCGGTGAGGAGCGCTTCATCGCGATCGAGGACGCCGGGCGCATCCGGGACGCGCTGGGCACGGCGCTGCCGGTCGGGGTGCCGGAGGCCTTCACCGAGCCGGTGCCCGACCCGCTCGGGGACCTCGTGCTGCGCTGGGCACGTACGCACGGACCGTTCACCGCCGCCGAGCTCGCCCGTCGCTTCGGACTGGGAGTGGCCGTGGTCGCCGGGGTGCTGGAACGGCTCACCGGCACCGGGCGGCTGATGAAGGGCGAGCTGCGGCCGCAGGCCTCGGTGCCCGCCGGGTCCGGCGGTGAGCCGGAGTACTGCGACGCCGAGGTGCTGCGCCGGCTGCGGCGCGCGTCGCTTGCGAAGCTGCGCCACGAGGTCGAGCCCGTCGAGCAGCGGGCGCTGGGGCGGTTCCTGCCGCAGTGGCAGGGCGTGCAGGTGCGGTCGGGCTCCGAGCGGCGCGGCCGGGTGCGCCGTGCACCGGGCGCGGAGGACGTGCTCGGTGTGGTCGAGCAGCTCGCCGGGGCGCCGCTGCCGGCGAGCGCGGTCGAGTCGCTGGTGCTGCCCGCCCGGCTGCCGGGCTACACCCCCGCGCTGCTCGACGAGCTGACCGCCGCCGGTGAGGTGACCTGGGTCGGGTGCGGCGCGCTGTCCGGGCAGGACGGCTGGCTCGCGCTGGCCCCGGCCGACGTGGCGGACCTGCTGCTGCCCGCCCCGGACCTCGACACCGCGGGCACCCCGCTGCACACCGCGGTGCTGGCCGCGCTCGGGCTGACCGACCCGGCCGCGCTGACCGACCCGGGGGCGGCGCCCGATTCCGGGGGCGGTGCGTTGTTCTTCCGCGAGCTCGCGACCCGGGCCGGGGTCCTGCTGACCGAGCAGGGCGAGCCGGCCCCCTCCGACGACGACGTCGTCGCCGCCGTCTGGGACCTGGTCTGGGCGGGTGCGCTCACCAACGACACGCTCGGCCCGCTGCGGGCCCGGCTGTCCGGGGGCGGCTCACGACGGGGCGCCTCCGGGCGGCAGGGCGGGGCGCATCGCACGGCGCGGCGACCGGCCCGCGGACGCTACGCACAGCTGCGTGCGGGGCGGCCGTCGATGCCCAGCCGGACCGGGCCGCCGTCGGTCGGCGGGCGCTGGTCGGTGGCGGTGCCGCGCGAGCCCGACCCGACCCGCCGTGCGCACGCTGCGGCGGAGGCGTTCCTGGAGCGTCACGGCGTGCTGACCCGGGGCGCGCTGGGCACCGAGCGGGTCACGGGCGGGTTCGCCGCGGTCTACAAGGTGCTCCGGGCGATGGAGGAGTCCGGCCGGTGCCGACGCGGCTACATCGTCGAGGGGCTGGGCGCGGCGCAGTTCGCGGTACCGGGTGCGATCGACCGGGTCCGGGCCCTCGCCGGCACCTTCGACGCCCCCTCCACCTCCCCGCAGACCGGCCCGCGCCGCCTCGGCGCCGGTCCCGGGGCGGTCATCGCCGACCCCGCCGACCGTCCCGGCCCGTCCGTCCCCGACCCCGACGACCTCTCGGAGCCCGGCGGCCACGCCCCGCACGACGGCCATCCGGATCCCACCGGGTCCGCCGGTGACGCCGGGGACGGGGACCCGCTGCCTGGCGACCTCGTCGGTGACGCGTCCGGCTCCCCCGGGACCGACGACCCGTACGCAGGGGTGCCCGACGACCTGCGCGGCGGCCTGGGCGGGCTCGGCGGCGCGGGTCGCCACGCCGAGTTCGACGGGGGCGCCGGCCGCCGCCCGCAGGCGCCGCGGGAGGCGTGGCGCGACCTGTCCCGGGTGGTGCTCGCCGCCACCGACCCCGCCCAGCCCTACGGCGCCGCCCTGCCGTGGCCGGACACGACCGGCGAGACCCGGCACCGCCCCGGTCGCAAGGCAGGCGCCCTGGTCACCCTCGTCGACGGGGCGCCAGCGCTCTACGTCGAACGCGGCGGGAAGTCGCTGCTGTCGTTCACCGAGGACCGTGACGAGCTGCGCGCCGGGGCCGAGTCGCTCGCCGGGGCGGTGCACGAGGGCTGGCTGGGATCGCTCGCCGTCGAGCGCGCCGACGGACAGGACTCGCTGGCCTCGGCGCTGTCGGAGGTGCTCACCGAGGCCGGGTTCCGGGTGACGCCGAAGGGGCTGCGGCTGCGGGCCTGACCGGCGACACCGCGCACCCCGGGTCAGTACCGCCGGTTGGCCAGGACCGGGATCGCCCGGCGGGCCGCGGTGACCGCGTCGAGGTCCAGGTCCACCACCAGGGTCCCCGGTGCGGCGTCCAGCGCCGCGACGACCGAGCCGGTCGGGCCGGCGACCGTGCTCGCCCCGATCCCGGTCGGGGCGCCACCGGGGACCGGGCGCCCCGCCGCCTCCGGGTCCGCCTGGTCGCAGGCAGCCACGAAGGCCGTCGTGTCGAGGGCCCTGGCGCGCACCAGCAGCTCCCACTGCTCCCGCTTGCCCGGCCCCGCGCCCCAGGACGCGGGCACGAGGACGACCTGCGCACCGGCGTCGCCGAGGGTCTGGAACAGGCCCGCGAACCGCAGGTCGTAGCAGGTCGCGAGGCCGACCGTCACCCCGTCGACGGTGACCGTGACCGGCCGGTCCCCCGGGGCGACCGTGTCGGACTCGGCGAACCCGAACGCGTCGAACAGGTGGATCTTGTCGTAGTGCTCCTCGACGCCCGGGCCGGTGACGAGCAGGGTGTTGCGGACGCGGCCGTCGTCGGCGGGGGTGAACATCCCGGCGACCACGGTGACCCCCGCACCGGCGGCGATCTCGCGGACGCGGGACGCCCAGGGGCCGTCGAGGGGCTCGGCGACCGGGCCGAGCGGCACGCCGAAGCGGCACTGGGTGGCCTCGGGGAACACGACCAGCCGCGCGCCCCGGGCGGCCGCACCGGCGACGCCGTCGGCGACCAGGGTGAGGTTCTCCGCCGGGTCGGTGGTGGCGGCGATCTGGACGAGGGCGATCCGCATGGCGTCTCCTGGGGTGGTTCGGTGTATACGTGTCGTATGCCGACGTCACGGGAGTCCGGTCGCGACCGCGCGTTGCACTACCTGCGCGAGACCGTCCTGGTGGACCCGCGGGTGCAGGGCACGTTCCTCAACGAGAACGAGCTCGCCGGCCGGATCGGGGTGTCGCGAACCCCGGTCCGTGAGGCGTTGCTGCTGCTCGTGGCCGACGGCCTGGTCGAGATGCTGCCCGGTCGCGGCGCCTACGTGCCGCCGCTGACCGGCCGGCAGATCTCCGAGCTGATGGAGCTGCGCGGGGTCCTGGAGAAGCACGCGGCGCGCGCGGCGATGGGCGCCGACGGTGTGCCGTTCGAGGCGATGAACGCTGCCCTGGACCGGCAGCGCGAGCTCGCCGGTGCCGGCGGGGACCCGGCCGAGTTCATCGAGCTCGACATGGTCTTCCACCAGGCGCTCGTCGACGCCACCGGGAACGCGCTGCTCTCGCGGACCTACGCCGGGCTGCGGGTGCGCCAGCGCCGGGTGGGCGTGACCGCGCTGTTCCGGACCGAGGACCGGCGGCAGGCGGTCTGTGCCGAGCACGACCGGATCGTCGCGGCGCTGGCCGGCGACGACCCGGACGCGGCGGCGGAGGCGATCGACGAGCACCTGCAGCTCACCCTGCGCGTGCTGCTCAGGGCGTGAGGGCGAGGTAGGCCTCGTCCTCGTCGTGGTCCGGGTCGCGACCGATGACCAGCCCGACGACGGTCAGCGCGCAGGCGATGGCCAGGTAGGCCGCGCGACCGGCACCCAGTTCCCCGACCCGCCGGACAGCGCGGTGAACGCCAGCGGCGCGACGGCGCCCCCGACCACGCCGGCGATGGTGTAGGCCAGCGAGCTGCCGGTGTAGCGCAGCCGCGGTGAGAACTGCTCGGTGACGAACGCGGCCTGCGGCCCGTACATGAACGAGTGCAGGCCGAGCCCGACCACGATGCCGACGACGAGCAGCGCGAACGAGCCGCCCGCGATCATCGGGAAGAAGACGAACGGCCACACCGCTCCCCCGACCGCGGCGACGCCGTAGACCAGGCGCCGGTTGAACCGGTCGGTGAGCGCCCCGGCCAGCGGGATCGCGGGCAGCTGCAGCGCCGAGCCGATCAGGATCGCGCCGAGCACCTCCGACCGGGAGAATCCGAGGTGGGTGGTGGCGAAGGTCAGCACGAAGACGGTGAACAGGGCGTAGCTGACGTCCGGACCGATCCGGCTGAGGATCCCGGCGAGCAGCGGGCGGCGTTCGGCGGTGAACACCTCGCGCACCGGCGCCGACGGCCGGTCACCGGACTCGGCGATCGCGCGGAAGACCGGGGTGTCCTCCAGCTTGAGCCGGATCCACAGCCCGAACGCCACCAGCACCGCCGACAGCAGGAACGCCAGCCGCCAGCCCCAGTCCAGGAACTGCTGGTCGGTCAGCAGCAGGGTGAGCAGGGCCAGGACGCCGTTGGACAGCAGGTTCCCCGCGGGCGGCCCGACCTGGGCGGCCGAGGCCCAGAACCCGCGCCGGCGCGGCTCGCCGAACTCGCTGGAGAGCAGGACCGCGCCGCCCCACTCCCCGCCGACGCCGACGCCCTGGGCGAAGCGCAGCAGCACCAGCAGGATCGGTGCCGCGACGCCGATCGTGCCGTAGGTCGGCAGCAGCCCGATGAGGAACGTCGCGACGCCGATCAGCACGAGCGTGATGACCAGGACCTGCTTGCGGCCGATGACGTCGCCGAGCCTGCCGAACACGACACCGCCGAGCGGGCGCGAGACGTAGCCGACGGCGTAGGTGGAGAACGCGAGCAGCAGACCGGTCACCGGGTCCGCGGCCGGGAAGAACAGCACCGGGAACACCAGCGCGGCCGCCGCGGAGTAGACGGCGAAGTCGTACCACTCGAGCGAGGTGCCGGTGAGGCTCGCGACGAAGGCCTTGCGCAGGTCACGGCGGTCGACCGGTGGTGACGAGGAGGCGGAGGGCGAGGTCATCGCGGGCTCCCGGGGTCGGGGCGGTGGGGTGGACGAGGCTCATACTTGCTGTATACACAGTGTGTGCGCAACCCTCGTGCGCATCGGTAACGCGACGTACACATCTGACGGAGGTCCCCCGTGACGCTCGAGCTGACCCTGCCCGACGGCGACACCCGCTCGGTGGAGGTCCACCGGGTCTTCAACGCCGGCTACGCCGGCCGCGCCCAGGAGGAGGTCGCCGCGCACGTCGCCGAGCTGGCCGAGCTGGGTGTGCCCGCCCCGGACACGGTGCCCGCGCTGTACCCGGTCTCGCCGTACCTGGCGTCGCAGACCGACCGGGTCCCCGCCCAGCACGACCGGACCTCCGGCGAGGCGGAGTGGGCACTGGTCGTCGGCGACGACGTCACCGACCCGCTGCTGACCGTCGCGTGCGACCACACCGACCGCGCGCTGGAGGTGCACGGTGTGGCCTGGAGCAAGAACGCCGGTCTCGACGTCCTGGGGCGCAAGGCCTGGCGGCTCTCGGAGGTCGCCGACCGGCTCGACGACATCACCCTGCGCGCGTGGGTCCGTCACGGCGGCGACCACGACGGCACCGAGGCGCTCGTGCAGGACGCGACGCTGGCAGCCCTGCTGCCGCCCGCCTACTGGGTCGAGGTGCTGCGCGAGCGCGGCTGGCTGGTGCCCGGCACCGTCCTGCTGTCGGGGACCGTCGCGATGAAGGCGGGGGTCGACCAGTTCGCCGACGCCTGGCGGGTGGAGCTGCACGACCCCGCCACCGGCGACACGATCGGCCTGACCTACGAGGTCGACCGGCTCCCGGCGCCGATCGGCTGACCGCCCGGCCGGGTGGCACCATCCCGGTCATGATCCGTCGCTCCCCCACCACCCCGTCCCGCGACCGGCGCCTCGCCGTCGGGCTCGCGGGGCTGCTCGGCACCGCCGCCGTCCTGCACGCGGTGCGGCCCGAGCCGTTCGACTCGATCGTGCCGCGCAGCCTGCCCGGTGAGCCCCGGTTCTGGACCTACGCCTCCGGGCTCGCCGAGGGTGCCGTCGCCGCGGCGGTCGCGCTTCCGCGGACCCGGCGTGCGGGCGGCTGGGCCGCGGCCGCGCTGTTCGCGGCGGTGTTCCCGGCGAACGTGTCGATGGCGCTGCACTGGAACCGCAAGGCTCCGCTGTACCGGGCAATCGGCTGGGGGCGGCTGCCGCTGCAGGTCCCGCTGGTGCTGTGGGCGCTCCGGATCGCCCGCAGCGCCCCGCGCGGCTGACCCGAGGATGGGCCGCCGGTAGACCGAAGTCGATCGTCGACCACCCGATGCCCGCTGCGCCGGAGGGACCCGCCGGGGTCTGATGGCGCCGGGCCCGGGACCGACGGCGCCCACGTCGTCGCTCGGGGGGACACATGACGTCGTCGACCACGGTCCGGGACTCCGACGCCGCACCCGCGGCCGTCCCTCCGCTCGCGCGGCTGCCCGTGGGGATCGTCGCCGCGGTGGTGGCCGCCGTCCACCTCGTGATGGGGGCGCTGGGCCGCGGGCACTGGTTCGACGAGGCGCTGATGCTCGCGATCGGGCGTCACCACCTGGACTGGGGATCGGCCGACCAGCCGCCGGTCGCGCCGGCACTGGCCGGGCTCGCCGACGCCCTCGCGCCGGGGGTGAACGGGGTGCTGCGGATCGTGCCGTCCCTGTCGACGGCCGGCGCGGTCGTCGTCGCGGCGCTGATCGCCCGCGAGCTGGGCGGGGACCGCAGGGCCCAGGTGCTCACCGCGCTCGCCCAGGCCACCGGGCTGTGGGTGACGATGTTCGGGCACTTCGTGACGCCGTACTCGCTCGAACCGCTGCAGTGGGCGCTGCTGCTGTGGCTGCTGGTCCGCTGGACCCGGGTCCGCGACGACCGGCTGCTCCTCGCCGTCGGGCCGCTGCTCGGCCTGGCCGCGCTCACGAAGTTCCAGGTGATCCTGCTCGGCGCGGTGCTGGTGGTCGCGATCGGCGTGGCCGGGCCGCGGGCGATGCTGCGCCGGCCGGCGTTCTGGTGGGCCGCGCTGGTCGGGGCGCTGATCGCGTCGCCGACGCTGGTGTGGCAGGCCGTGCACGGCTGGCCGCAGCTGCGGATGACCGCGGTCGTCGCGCAGGAGTCGATCCTGTTCGGCGGGCCGGGCCCGAACGCGGTGGCGATGCTGCTGCTGGCGGGCCTGCTCGGCACGGTGCTCGTGGTGGTCGGCGCGGTCGCGGCGTTCACGGCGCCGCGGCTGCGGCCCTACCGCTTCGTGGCGGTCACCTTCCTGCTGCTGTGGGTCGTGTTCGCGGTGACCGTCGGGCGCGCCTACTACCTCTGCGGGCTGCACGGCGCCGTCGCCGCGCTCGGTGCGGTGTGGTTCCAGCAGCGGCGCGAGGCCGGGCGACGACGGTGGTCCTGGATGGCGTGGCCCGCGGGGGTGCTGTCGGTCGCCCTCGCCACGGCGATGCTGTCCGCGAGCGTCGCCGCGGCCGACCCCGCCGTGCCGGAGCGGATCGTCACCGAGGTCGCCCGGGTGCGCGACGGGCTGCCCCCGGACCGGCGCGACCGTGCGGTCGTGGTGGGCGACTCCTACATCTTCGCCGCCTACGTCGACACCGCCGACCCCGCGCTGGGCCTGCCCCCCGGGTACAGCGGCAACCGCAGCTACGGCTACTTCGACCCGCCCCCGGACGACCAGGACGTCGTGATCTTCCTCGGGAAGGACCCCGGCCTGCTCGCGCCCACCGGGGTGGCGCTGCGGCCGGTCGCCGACCTCGGCGACGGCAACCGCATCTGGCTGGGCGAGGGCATGACGCATCCGTGGTCGCAGGTGTGGCCGCAGCTGCGGACACTCGTGCTCGACTGAGCCGTCGACCCAGCCGTCGACCCAGCCGGGCGCCCGGGCCCGGCCGGGTCGTCCGCCGAGCCCGGGCCGGGTCCGGCCGGCCCGGGTAGCGTCGCGATCGTGCCCGAGGGAGACACCGTGTACCTGGCCGGCAAGCGGCTGCACGCCGCGCTGGCCCGGCACGAGCTGCTGCGCGGCGAGCTGCGCCACCCGCGGCTGGTCGAGCACGACCTGGCCGGGCTGACCGTCACCGGCGTCGTCTCCGTCGGCAAGCACCTGTTCACCCGTTTCGACGACGGCCGCAGCCTGCACAGCCACTTCCGGATGGACGGCTCCTGGCACCTGTACCGGCCCGGGATGCGCTGGCGCCGGGTCGCCCACGAGGCGCGCGCGGTGCTGGCGACCGCCGACCGGGTCGCCGTCGGGTTCGCCCTGCACGACCTGGAGCTGCTCCCGACCGACGACGAGCACACCCTCGTCGGGCATCTCGGACCCGACCTGCTCGACCCGGCCTGGGGGCCCGCCCACGACGCCGAGGCGCTGCGCCGGATGACCGCCCGCGCCGACCACCCGCTCGGGCTGGTGCTGCTCGAACAGCGGGTCATGGCCGGCCTCGGCAACCTCTACCGCAACGACATCTGCTTCCTGCTCGGACTCACCCCGTGGGTGCCGGTCCGCGACGTACCCGACCTGCCCGGGGTCATCGACCTGTCGCGGCGGCTGCTGTCGTCGAACAAGGACCGCCCGGAGCAGACCACTACCGGCTCGCTGGCCGCGGGCGAGGCGCACTGGGTGTTCGAACGGGCCGGGCGGCCGTGCCGCCGCTGCGGCACCCGCATCCGGACCGCCGACCAGGGCGACGACCACCGGGCCCGGGTCACCTACTGGTGCCCGCGCTGCCAGGCCGGGCCGTCGCCGCGCCCGGTGCGCCGCGGCACCGGCCCGCGCCGCGGCGCACCCGGGCGGCCGCCGCCCGGCGCGGCCCGCACGCCCTGACCACGTCGGCCACGTCGCGACCGACGGCCGGAGCAGGCCCGGAGCCGCATCGACCGGCCCGGGCGGGCCCGGACACACGTCCGCCGCGACCCCGGGATCGGGACCGCGGCGGACGGTGTGGAACGGCTGAGCGGCTCAGGCGGTGCCGGGCTGCTGCTGGTTCTGGGTGTTCTGCTGCTGGGCCGGTGCCGGCGAGGACGGCAGCTGCTGGGTCGCCTCGCCCTGGCCGACCTGCGGGGCCTGCTGGCCACCGGCGATCGGCGCCCCGGACATCGACGCCCGGATCTGCTCCAGCCGCGACATGCCGGCCATGTCGGTGGTCGACTGCTGGACCTCCAGCATCCGGCCCTGCACCGAGTTCTGGGCCAGCTCCGCGGACCCGAGCGCGGTGGCGTACCGCTTCTCGATCTTGTCGCGGACCTCGTCGAGCGAGGGCGCGTTGCGCGGCGCGGACAGCTCGCTCATCTGCTGCAGCGACTTCGCGGCCTGCTCCTGCATCTTGGCCTGCTCGAGCTGGCTGAGCAGCTTGGTGCGCTCGGCGATCTTCTGCTGCAGCATCATCGAGTTCCGCTCGACGGCCTGCTTGGCCTGGGCGGCGGCACCGATCGACTGGTCGTGCAGCGTCTTGAGGTCCTCGACGCCCTGCTCCGCGGTCACCAGCTGGGTCGCGAAGGTCTGCGCCGACTGCTCGTACTGCTGGGCCTTCTGCTCGTCGCCCTGGGAGCGGGCCTGGTCGGCCAGCACGAGTGCCTGCCGCGCCGACGACTGCAGCTTCTCGATCTCACCCAGCTGCCGGTTCAGCTTCATCTCCAGCTGACGCTGGTTGCCGATCACCGCGGCGGCCTGCTGCGACAGCTGCTGGTGCTGGCGCTGGGCGTCCTCGATGGCCTGCTGGATCTGCACCTTCGGGTCGGCGTGCTCGTCGACCTTCGACGAGAACAGGGCCGACAGATAGCTGAAGAACTTGGTGAATCCGTTGGCCATCTCTGCGCGTCCTCCGCCTGCGTTCGCTCGCGACCGTGCCCGCCACCACGGCGGGCGTGCGGACCCCGGACCGACCCCGCGTTCCCCCCGTGGTCGGAACCGGGCCTCCGGCCCTGTCCATCCTGGCATCGCTGCCGGTCTGCCCGCACCCTACCGCGCAGGAGCGGTCGGCCGGGGTCGGCGGTGCGATCAGGCGGCCGAGGCCACCGGGCCGCCCGAGGACGCCGGTGCGGCGACCACGGAACCCGGCCGGCCGGCCAGCCGCAGCTCGGCGTGACGCTGCCCGATCGGGACGAGCACGTCGTCACGGCGGCTCGCGGCCGCGGCGGAGGTCGCCGTCGCCATCTCGGCGGCGACGGTGGTCAGCAGGTCCGGCACGGAGACCCCGAGTGCCTCGCAGATCGCCGCGAGCAGCTCGCTGGAGGGCTCCTTGCGCCCGCGCTCGACCTCGGAGAGGTACCCGAGGCTCACCCGCGCGGCCCGCGAGATGTCGCGCAGCGTGCGCCGGCGCGCCGTGCGCACCTCACGCAGCCCACTGCCGATCGCTTCCCGCAGCAGCATGTGCCCTCCTCGACTGCTCCCCGGACATCCGGTGATGTCTCACCGTACCGACTTCTCCGGTTCCTCCGCGCCGTGACGCTGTACGCCCACGGCGAACACCTCAACGCCGCACGGGCGCCGGATCGTCCCCGCAGGTCAGGCGGCCCGGGGCCGGACGGCCTTGCGGACGTAGTCGGCGCCGGTCACCACGGTGAGCACCAGCGCGACGGCCATCACCGCCCACTGGAGCACGAGCACGGCGGTCGCGGCGGTGGTGCCGGGGCCCAGCAGCTCGGGCAGCGGCAGCAGGAACAGCCCGATCGCGACCGTCTGGGCGACGGTCTTGGCCTTGCCGCCGCGGCTGGCCGGGATGACGCCGTGCCGGCGGATGACGACGAAGCGCAGCACGGTGATGCCCAGCTCGCGGACGACGATCACGATCGTCACCCACCAGGGCAGCACACCGAGGATCGACAGCCCGATCAGGGCCGCGCCCATCAGGGCCTTGTCGGCGATCGGGTCGACCAGTGCGCCGAACCAGGTGACGAGCCCCCGGCTGCGGGCCAGCTGGCCGTCGAGCCGGTCGGTGGCCGCCGCGACGACGAACACCGCGAACGCGACCAGCCGCCACACCACGTCCTCGCCGCCGCCGACGAACAGCGCGACCACGAACACCGGGACGAGCAGCAGCCGCAGGACCGTCAGCGCGTTCGCGATGTTCAGCAGGGGCGGGTCGCCGACTCCGGCGGCGCCCCCGGCCGGGTGCGAGCTCATCCGGCCGCGGAGGCCGCCGGGACGGCGGCGGCCGGTGCGTTCGGGTCGATCAGCTCGAGGGCCTCCACCAGCAGGTCGACGCCCTCGGTGTCCACGACGCGGCAGCGGACGAGGTCACCGGGACGCAGCGAGTCCGGCTCGGGGCCGTCCTGCGCCGCCGCGACGACGGTGCACTCGCCGTCGGCGTCGGGGCCCTGGTGGGCGGCACGACCGGTGCAGTCGTCCTCGTCGCCCTCGGCGGACTCGACCAGCACGACGACCTCGGTGCCGATGCGCTCCTCGGCACGCTGCTCCATCAGCTCGTCGACCAGCGCCGAGATCCGCGCGACGCGGGCCCTGACCTCGGCCGGATCGACGTGGCCGTCGTAGCCCTCGGCCTCGGTGCCGTCCTCGTCGGAGTAGCCGAACACCCCGACGGCGTCGAGCCGGGCGCCGGCCAGGAACGCCTCCAGCTCGGCGAGGTCCTCCTCGGTCTCGCCGGGGAACCCGACGATGACGTTGGAGCGGATCCCGGCCTCCGGCGCCAGCGCGCGGATGCGCTCGCAGAGGTCGAGGAAGTCGGTGCGCGACCCGAACCGGCGCATCCGGCGCAGCACCCGCGCCGACGCGTGCTGGAACGACAGGTCGAAGTACGGCGCGACGCCCGGCGTGGTCGCGATGACGCGCAGCAGGTCGGGCCGGAGCTCGGCGGGCTGCAGGTAGGCGACCCGGATCCGTTCGACGCCCTCGATCGCGGCGAGCTGCGGGAGCAGGTCGACCAGCGCGCGGGTGCCGCCGGGGAGGTCCTTGCCGTAGCTGGTGGAGTTCTCGCTGACCAGCACGAGCTCGCGCACGTCCTGCCGGGCGAGCCAGGCCGCCTCGCCGAGCACGTCGGCCGGCGGGCGGGACACGAAGCTGCCGCGGAAGCTCGGGATCGCGCAGAACGCGCAGCGGCGGTCGCAGCCCGAGGCCAGCTTGAGCGAGGCCACCGGCCCGCCGGACAGGCGGGTGCGCGCGATGTCGGGCACCCAGTCGTGGCCGGGGACCGAGACGTCCGCGGTCGCGGCCGGGCGCTCCGCCGGCGAGATGGGGAGGAGCTTGCGACGGTCGGTGGGGACGTGCGGGGCCGGGGCGTGCCCGCCCAGGACGTCGCCGAGCCGCTCGGCGAGCTCGGGGTAGGCGTCGAAGCCGAGCACCGCGTCGGCCTCGGGGAGGTCGGCGGCGAGCTCGGCGCCGTAGCGCTCGGCCAGGCACCCGACCGCGACGACCTTCGCCCCGGCGGGCCGTGCCACGTCCGCCGCGGCCAGCACCGTGTCGATCGAGTCCTTCTTCGCCTGCTCCACGAACCCGCAGGTGTTGACGACGATGACGTCGGGGCTGCCGTCCTCGGCGTCGACCAGTTCCCAGCCGGACCCGGCCAGACGACCGGCGAGCTCCTCGGAGTCGACCTCGTTGCGCGCGCAGCCCAGGGTCAGCAGGGCGGCGCGCCGGGGCGCAGTCTCGGGGGAAGCCACGAATACCAGGGTAGACGGCGCCGTCGGCGACCCCGGTCTAGGCTCTCCTGCCGTGCCCGACCCCGTGTCCGCCCCGGTCCCCGACGTGATCGTCCGCCGCGCCCGCACCCGCGACGTCCGCCGGATCCGTGAGCTCGTCGACGAGTACGCGGGCACCGTCCTGCTGGCCAAGGAGACCGTCACCCTCTACGAGGCGGTCCCGGAGTTCCTGGTCGCCGAGGTCGACGGCGTGGTCGTCGGCTGCGGCGCGCTGCACGTGCTGTGGGAGGACCTGGGCGAGATCCGCACGGTGGCGGTGTCGCCGTCGGTGCTGGGTCGCGGGGTGGGGCACCGGATCGTCTCCGCGCTGATCGACGGCGCGCGCGAGCTGGGCCTGGAGCGGCTGTTCGTGCTCACCTTCGAGAAGCAGTTCTTCGCCCGGCACGGCTTCGCCGAGATCGACGGGACGCCGGTGTCGGCCGAGGTGTTCGCGGCCATGCTGCGCAGCTACGACGCCGGCGTCGCCGAGTTCCTCGACCTCGCCCACGTCAAGCCGAACACCCTGGGCAACGTGCGGATGCTGCTCACGCTCTGACCCCGCCCGCGCCGCTACCCTGGCCCGCATGTCCGACGGGGCCCGGCGCTGGCGTCCCTCCGCACGTCTGCGCCCGCTGGTCTCCGGGATCTGGTGCTGGTCCTCGCCCGCGGGTCCGGCGGGGACGCACCAGGGCGTGTCGAGCGCCCACCTGACCGTCGTGCTCTGCCTGGACGGCACGGTCGACCTGCTCGCGGCTCCGGACCCGCGACGCGGCCCGGGCCGGTTCACCGCATCGGCGGCCGGTCTGCACACCGCGCCCGCGCTGCTCGCCGCCGGCGCCCCGCAGTCCGGGATGCAGCTGGAGATGACCTGGCGCGGCGCCCGCACGCTGCTCGGGCTGCCCGCCGGCGAGCTGGCCGGCGACGTCGTCGACCTCGCGCTGCTCCTCCCCGACCTGGACACCCTGCTCGACCGACTGCGCGCCGAGCCGGGGTGGGCCGGGCGGTGCGCACTGCTCGACGCCGCGCTGTGCCGCGTCGCCGACGCCCGGGACGGCCCCGGCGAGCCGGCGCCGGAGGTCGTGCACGCCTGGGAGCTGCTGGTCCGCAGCGGCGGGACGGCGCGTGTCGCCGACGTCGCCGGGGAGGTCGGCTGGTCGCCACGCCACCTCGGTGAACGGCTGCGACGCGAGACCGGGCTCGCGACGAAGGCCGCGGCACGGGTCATCCGGTTCGAGCGGGCGTGCACGCTGCTGCGCCGCCCGTCGGCTCCCCCACTCGCCAAGCTGGCCGCGACCTGCGGCTACAGCGACCAGCAGCACCTGGCCCGCGACTTCCGCGAGCTCGCGGGGACGACCGCGCTGAGCTGGCGGGCCGAGCGGGTCGCGCCGGCGGCTCCGATTCGTCCACGACCGGCCCGCGCGGCCTCGGCACCCTCGTCCTCATGAGCGACCTGCCCGGCCTCTGGCCCAGCCTGTCCAGCCCCGACCCACGCGCCCTGGTCACGTTCCTGACCTCGGCGCTGGACTTCACCGAGCGTGCCGTCCACACCGGCGACGACGGCGCCATCGTCCACGCCGAGCTGGTACGCCCCGGGTCGACCGGCGCCCCCGGCGGCGTGATGCTCGGCCCCACCCACGACGGGTGCCGCCCGCCGGGCGGCGCCGCCGTCCACCTGGTCTGCGACGACCCGGACGCCCTGTTCGCCCGCGCCGTCGCGACCGGGGCCACCGTCGTGCACGCGCCCTTCGACGCCGAGTACGGCAGCCGTCTGTTCGAGATCGCCGACCCGGACGGGAACCACTGGAGCGCGGGCACCTGGTACGAGTAGCGCGTGGTCCGCCTCGCCCTGCACACCCCGGAGATCCCGCCGAACACCGGCAACGCGATCCGGCTCGCCGCGAACACCGGCGCCGAGCTGCACCTGGTCCGGCCGCTCGGCTTCTCCCTCGACGAACGCTCGGTGCGCCGGGCCGGGCTCGACTACGCCGATCTCGCCGAGATCGTCGTGCACGACGACACGGCCGCGTTCGCCGGCTGGGTGCGGGCCGCCGGGGCGCGGGTGTTCGCGTTCGTGCCGGGTGCGCCGGTCCGCTACACCGACGTCGCCTACTCCTGCGGGGACGTGCTGCTGTTCGGCCGCGAGTCGACCGGACTCCCGCCCGAGGTCGCGGCGGCGGACTGGGTGACGGGCACGGTGGCGCTGCCGATGCGGCCGTCGAACCGCTCGCTGAACCTGGCCAACGCCGCCGCCGTCGCCGTCTACGAGGCGTGGCGGCAGCAGGGGTTCAGCTGATCCCGTCGAGGAGCCGGGCGATCCCGGTGTCGAACACCCGCTGCAGGTCGTACGGGTAGTCGCCGACCCGGCGCAGCGCGGGCCCGCCGTGACGGCGCAGCGCGGCCCGCAGCCCCGGGTCGTGCTCGGACCAGGTGTCGGCGTCGACGCCGGTGTCGGCCTGCGCCTCCTGCTCCGCGGCCAGGGTCAGCGCCATCCCCCGCACGAATCCGGTCAGCGCCAGGTGCAGGTCGAACCGCTCCACCGGGTCCGCGACGACCTCCTCCAGCGCGGCCAGCTCGAACTCGGCGAAGCGCAGCAGCGACGGCAGCGCCTGCGGCCGGGACAGCGACAGCACCCGCGCCAGCCACGGGTGCCGCCGGTGCACCCGCCACTGGGCGTGCGCAGCGCCCTCCAGCCGGGCCCGCCACGGCCCGTCGGCCGGGGGCAGCACCAGCTCGGCGAAGACCGTCTCGAGCATCGCCAGCAGCAGCTCGTCCCGGCTGCGCACCAGCCGGTACAGCGACATCGTCGGCACGCCGAACGCCCCGGCGAGGCGCCGCATGGACAGCGCGGCCAGGCCCTCGTCGTCGGCGATGCCGATCGCGGTCCGCACCAGCCGGGCCGTGTCCGGTGGCGGAGCGGTGCCCGCAGGCGTGGCCCGTTCCGCCACCACCGACCCGACCCGCGCCGTCGTCCGCAGCAGACCCTCCTCGCGCAGCCGGGACAGCGCCCGGGCCGCGGTGGACATCGCGACACCGTGCTCGGCCACCAGCGCGCGCACCGACGGCGCGCGGTCCCCGGGCCGCAGATCCCCCGACTCGACACGGGCACGCACCGCGGCCGCGACCCGATCCGTGGGCGAACCGTCCACCGGCCACCTCCCTGTACCACCTGTGCCGCTACACGACACCCGTCATCCCAGCTCGCAGCGGCATCGTCGATGCGTACACCGTACCGAGGAGGACACATGACCGACATCCTGATCAGCGGGGCCGGTATCGCAGGGACGACGCTCGCGTGGTGGCTGCGCCGGCACGGGTTCCACCCGGTCGTCGTCGAGTCGGCGCCGAGGCCGCGGCCCGGCGGGCAGGCCGTCGACGTCCGGGGGCCCGCGCTGACCGTCGTCGACCGGATGGGGCTCGGAGCCGCACTGCGCGCCGCCCGCACCGCGATGGACGGCATGTCCCTGGTCGACGAGGACGGCACCGAGGTCTTCCGCAGCACCGAGGTGACACTCACCGGGGGGCCGGTCGCGAGCGACGACGTCGAGATCCTCCGCGACGACCTCGCCGCGCTGCTCACCGGCGCGCTCGACGGCGTCGAGCACCGGTGGGGCGACCGGGTCGTCGCGCTCGATCCGGACCCGGCGGGCGGGGCCCGGGTGCGCTTCGCCTCCGGCACCGAGGAGCACTACGACCTCGTGGTGGGCGCCGACGGCCAGCACTCCGGCGTCCGGCGCCTGGCTCTCGGCCCCGACGACGACGGCCGGCTGGTCCCCCTCGGCCAGCACGTCGCCGTGTTCACCCTGCCCAACACCTTCGGGCTGAGCCGCTGGCAGGTGTTCCTCCAGCGGCCGGACGCGATGGCCGGGCTCTACACCGCCCGCGACGACACCGAGGTCCGGGTGATGCTCGGCTTCTCCGACCCGGACGCCACCTACCACCACCGCGACCTCGGGGCGCAGCGCGCGCTGGTGACACGGCTTTTCGCCGGCGGGGGCTGGTGGCTGCCCGAGCTGCTCGCGGGGATGGACCGCGCCGAGGACCTGTACCTCACCCCGATCACCCAGGTCCGGCTGCCGACCTGGTCGCGCGGTCCGGTCGCGCTCCTCGGCGACGCCGCCTGGTGCCCCACGCTGCTGTCCGGTCAGGGCACCACGCTCGCCGTGGTCGGCGCCTACGTGCTGGCCGGGGAGCTCGCGTGCTCCGGCGGCGATCCCGGACCGGCGGCCGCCGCCCACGAACGGCGGATGCGCGACTGGGTGGAGGCCAACCAGGAGCTCGCGCTGACCAACGCCGCGCGGGTCCGGGACCTCACCGCCCCGGACGCCGCCGCGCCCGGGCTCGTCGAGCACTGGGCCGCGACCGCCGCGACGGCCCTCACGCTCCCCGAGTACTGAGCGCGGAGTACCGAGCCTCGAGTACCGAGCCGTGCGGGGTCAGGACTGCCGGACCGCCTGCACGTCGAGCTGGATCCGGATCGTCGACCCGACCACCGGCAGGCCCTTGGCGATGGTCTGCTGCCAGTTGAGCGTGTAGTGCTCCCGGTGCAGCTGGGTGGTGGCGATCGCACCGACCCGGTCGCCGTTCCACTCCGCCGAGCCCAGGAAGGTGGTGTCCAGCGAGACGTCGCTGGTCAGGCCGTGCAGGGTCAGGTCGCCGTCCACCGTCCACCGGTTCCCGCCGTGCGCGGCGAAGCGCACGCTGGAGAAGCGCAGCTCGGGGAAGCGCTCGACGTCGAGGAAGTCGGCGGAGCGCAGGTGGGTGTCGCGGGCGGCGACGTTGGCCGCGTCGATCACGACGTCCACCGAGGACTCCTCGAACGGCTCGGCGATCCGGATCTGCCCCTGGAACCGGTTGAACCGGCCGTACACCTTGGACATCCCGATGTGCCGGGCGACGAAGCGGACCGAGCTGTGGTCGCCGTCGATGACGAAGACACCGGGCCGCGGCGGGCGCAGCGCCGGGTCCTCACCGAGGACGATGTGGCCCATGTCGGCGGGCTCGCCCCAGGACACCTCGACGACGTCGGTGACCTGCTGGTAGCCGCCCGCCTCGACCCGCACCCGGTACCGGCCGGGCATCAGCGACGCGGCGAACCGGCCGAACGGGTCGGTCTCGACGTACACGGCACGCCGGTCCGCGGGGTCCATCACGGACACCTCGGTGCCGGCCAGCGCACCGCCCTGCTGGTCGCGGACCTGGCCGGACAGCACCCCGCCGGTCAGCGGAATCGGGACGAGGGCGTGCCGGTCGGTGGTGCCCCGCGCCGGGCGACGACGGTCCTTCTTCCTCCAGAACACCAGCCAGTACCTCCCCTGCCCGGCGTCGACGGGCAGCACGACGTGCGATCACCGGACGGCGACCCGAGGCCACTGTGGCACGAACGTGACCGTCCCGTTAAGCCGTGAGCCCGAAATGTCGATCACCGGCGGTGTCGGGATCATCACCGCCCGAGACCGTCACCCGGCGGGGGGGCACTCGTCGTCGGCGGCGACCTCGCCGCCGTCGGCGGTCCCGCCGCCCCGGATCAGGAGGAGCGCGCCCTCCAGCTCGTCCGGCTTGACCAGCACGTCGCGGGCCTTCGAGCCCTCCGAGGGCCCGACGATGTTGCGGGTCTCCAGCAGGTCCATCAGCCGGCCCGCCTTCGCGAACCCGACCCGCAGCTTGCGCTGCAGCATCGACGTCGACCCGAACTGCGAGGTGACGATCAGCTCAGTGGCCTGCAGCAGCAGGTCGAGATCGTCGCCGATGTCGGCGTCGATCTCCTTCTTCTCGCCGGCCTTCTGCGCGGTGACGCCCTCGGTGTAGCTGGGCTCGGCCTGCTCCTTGGTGAACGCGACGACCTTGGAGATCTCGTCGTCGTCGACGAAGGCGCCCTGCATGCGGACCGGCTTGCCGGCGCCCATCGGCAGGTAGAGCGCGTCGCCCATGCCGATCAGCTTCTCCGCGCCCGGCTGGTCGAGGATGACCCGGCTGTCGGTCAGTGACGACGTCGCGAACGCCAGCCGGGACGGGACGTTGGTCTTGATCAGACCGGTGACGACGTCCACCGACGGCCGCTGGGTCGCCAGGATCAGGTGGATCCCGGCCGCACGCGCCTTCTGGGTGATCCGGACGATCGCGTCCTCGACGTCGCGCGGGGCGGTCATCATGAGGTCGGCGAGCTCGTCGACGATGCACATGATGTACGGGTAGGGCCGGTACACCCGCTCCGATCCGGGCGGGGCGGTGATCTCCCCGGTGCGGACCTTGCGGTTGAAGTCGTCGACGTGCCGGACCCGGTTGGCCTGCATGTCCTGGTAGCGCTGCTCCATCTCCTCCACCAGCCAGGCCAGCGCCGCGGCGGCCTTCTTCGGCTGGGTGATGATGGGCGTGATCAGGTGCGGGATGCCCTCGTAGGGCGTCAGCTCGACCATCTTCGGGTCGATGAGGATCATCCGGACCTCGTCCGGCGTGGCCCGGGTCAGCAGCGACACCAGCATCGAGTTGACGAAGCTGGACTTGCCGGAGCCGGTGGAGCCCGCGACCAGCAGGTGCGGCATCTTCGCCAGGTTCGCGACGAGGTAGTGGCCCTCGATGTCCTTGCCCAGGCCGATGCCCATCGGGTGCTGCTCGGCGCGGGCGTTGCCCGAGCGCAGGACGTCGCCGAGGCGGACCATCTCGCGGTCGGTGTTGGGCACCTCGATGCCGACGGCGGACTTGCCGGGGATCGGCGCGAGGAGCCGCACGTTGTCGTTGGCGACGGCGTAGGCGAGGTTGCGCTGCAGCTGGGTGATCTTCTCGACCTTCACCGCCGGGCCGAGCTCGATCTCGTAGCGGGTGACCGTCGGGCCGCGGGTGAAGCCGGTGACCTGGGCGTCGACGTTGAACTGGTCGAGGACCCCGGTGATCGCCTCGATCATCGCGTCGTTGGCGGAGCTGCGGGACTTCGGCGGCGGGCCGGACTCCAGGGTGTCCGCCGGCGGAAGGATGTACTCGGTGTCGGACTGCGGCTGGCGGATCGCCATCGAGAGCTGCTCGCCCTCGATCGGCTCGTCGGCCACCTGCGGCGTCTCGACGACGGGCTTGCGCGGCTTCTTCGCCGGCGGCGCGGCGGCCGCGGGGACGGCGGCGGGGACGTCCTCCTCCGGGGCACCGGGCAGCGACGGGTCCACCGGGGCCGGGGCGTGCTCGCCCTCCTCCACCCGGAACGCGTCGGCCTCCGCGGCCCCCTGCCTGCGCCGCGCCGGGCGACGCCGCTTCGGGGTCTGGTCGGCGTCCTCGGCACGGCTCTCCCGCTCGGCGACGGCGTCGGCCACCGTGCGCGGGCGGTCCGCGCCGGACTCGCCCTCGCCGTCCTGCTCGGGCGGCAGCTGCCCGGTGAGCCTGCGGACACGGTCCGGCAGCTCCCGCACCGGGATCCCGGTGACCAGCAGCACCGAGTAGAGGGTCAGCAGGACGAGAACGGGGACGGCCGTCCACAGGCTGAGCCCGGCCTTCAGCGGGGTCCCCGCGACGTAGCCGAGCGCGCCGCCCGCGCCGCGCCAGGCGTCGGGCTCGGCGGGCGCTCCGGCGCCCAGGTGCACCAACCCGAGCACGCCGAGGGCGAGCAGCAGGCTGCCGGTCACGATCCGCGGCCGGGCCTCCGGGTGCCCCTCGGTGGTGACCAGCACGATGCCGATGCCCAGCAGGATCGCCGGCAGCGCGACGCCGGCCTGCCCCATCACCGCCTGCACGAGGAAGGTGAACCAGTAGCCGACCGAGCCGCCAGCCTGCCACCACAGCCCGGCGGCGGCGATGACGGCGAGCACGAGCATGCCGAACCCGATGCCGTCGCGGCGGTGCGCGGGGTCGATCTCGCGGGTGCGCCCGACCGCGCGCCCGGAGGCGCGGACGGTCTTGGCCACCCCCCGGCCGACCGCGTCGATCCCGCGGTCGACCAGGTCGGGGCCCTGGCGCCGGGCCGGCGGCCTCCGGCCTGCCGACGGACGCCTGCGGGCGGTGGACGCACGCGAGCCCGACCGCCCCGAGCCGCGGCCCGCGGCCGCAGTCGTGGTGGTCCTGCCCGTGCCCGTGCGTCCTGCCATGTCACACACGGTAGCCCGGTTCGGTGATCGAACCGGGGACCGACGCGGCTGTGGAGGGGTCGACGACCCCTCCACACGCTCACACCGCGATGACCGTGGGGACGATCATGGGGCGGCGACGGTAGGTGTCGGACACCCAGCGGCCGACCACGCGCCGCACGCCCTGGGCGATCCGGTGCGGGTCGGTGACGCCCTCGTTCTCCAGCCGGGACAGCTCGTCCTCGACCAGCGCCTGGGCGGCGTCGAGCGCCTTCGGGTCGTCGGAGAACCCGCGCCCGGACAGCGTCGGGCGCGACAGCGCGCGGCCGGTCTTGTGGTCGATCGCCACGTTGATCGCGATGAAACCGCCCTCGCCGAGCGCGATGCGGTCACCGAGCGTGGTCTCCCCCACATCGCCGACCGACAGCCCGTCGACGTAGACCTGGCCGACCTCGACCCGGCCGGTGATCGCCGCACGGCCGTCGACGAGGTCGACGACCACGCCGTTCTCCGCGATGACCACCGACTCCTCCGGCACCCCCGTGCGACGCGCGAGCGCGGCGTTGGCCCGCAGGTGGCGCCACTCCCCGTGCACCGGCATGACGTTCGACGGGCGCACCGCGTTGTAGAGGAACAGCAGCTCGCCGGCCGGGGCGTGCCCGGAGACGTGCACCTTGGCGTTGCCCTGGTGCACCACGGTGGCGCCGAGCCGGGTCAGCCCGTTGATCACGCCGAAGACGGCGGTCTCGTTGCCGGGGATCAGCGAGCTGGCCAGGATGATCGTGTCGTCCGGGCGGATCGTGATGCTGCGGTGGTCCCCGCGCGCCATCCGGGACAGCGCGGCGAGCGGCTCACCCTGCGATCCGGTGGAGACGAGGACCAGTTTCTCGTCGGGCAGGCGCATCGCCTCGTCGATGTCGACGAGCAGCCCCGGCGGGATGTTCAGCAGCGAGTGGTCGTCGGCCAGGCCCATGTTGCGGACCATGGATCGTCCGGTCAGGCACACCTTGCGGCCGTGGGCCTGCGCGGCGTCGAGCACCTGCTGGACACGGTGCACGTGGCTGGCGAAGCAGGCCAGGATGATGCGCGACGGCGCCCGGCGGACCAGGTCGGAGATGACGGGCCCGATGTCGGCCTCGGGGGTGACGAAGCCCGGCACCTCGGCGTTGGTGGAGTCGACCAGGAACAGGTCGACGCCCTCCTCACCCAGCCGGGAGAACCCGCCCAGGTCGGTGAGCCGCCCGTCGAGCGGGAGCTGGTCGAGCTTGATGTCACCGGTGTGCAGCAGCAGCCCGGCTGGCGTGCGGACAGCGACGGCGACGGCGTCGGGGATCGAGTGGTTGACCGCGAAGTACTCGCAGTCCCACCCGCCGTGGGAGACGCGGTCGCCCTCGCGGATCTCCTGCAGGTGCGGGGTCAGGCGGTGCTCCTTGCACTTCGCCGCGACCAGGGCGAGCGTGAACCGGGACCCGACGACCGGGATGTCCGGGCGCATCCGCAGCAGCCACGGCACGGCACCGATGTGGTCCTCGTGGCCGTGGGTGAGCACGAGCGCGTCGATGTCGTCGAGGCGGTCCTCGATGGTGCGGAAGTCGGGCAGGATCAGGTCGATGCCCGGCTCGGAGTCGGAGGGGAACAGCACGCCGCAGTCGACGATGAGCAGCCGGCCCTCGTACTCGAAGACGGTCATGTTGCGACCGACCTCACCGATGCCGCCGAGCGCGTAGACGCGCAGGCCGCCCTGCGCGAGGGCGGGTGGCGGGCCGTCCGGGAGCTCCGGACGCTCGATGTGCTCCGGCGGCGCGGAGAGCGACCGGCCGGGCCGGTTGCGTCGGTCGTTGCGCTGGGGACTCACAGGGGTTCGTGCCTCACATGGGTTCGTGTTCTCGGGTTCGTGTCAGGGGGTCGGGTCGCGGCGCCGCGGGTCGGGCCGGGCGCGCGACGGCGACCGGGGGACCTACGTCCGGTGGTAGGCGACCTCGGCGCCGAGGTCCGCCGCGGTGCGGCCGCCCAGGGCGCCGTGGCCCGGCTGGTACAGCGGGAGGTTCGGGCGGGCCTGCGGGTCGAGCGCCACCCCGGCGACGGCGAGGTCCCCGGCGATCGCGGCGATCTGGTCCTCGCTGGCGGGCGGCAGCGGCAGCCGGGTGTCACCGACGTCGATGCCCCGCAGGCGCAGCGCGGTCTTGGCGAACACCGCGCCACCGACCCGACCCATCCCGCGGATCACCGGGAGCATCGCGTAGTGCAGCGCGCGGGCCCGCTGGTGCTCACCGGCGTGGTAGGCGTCGATCATGGCGCGCAGCCGGTCGGCGACGACGTGGCCGATCACGCTGACGAAGCCGACCGCCCCGACCGAGAGCCACGGCAGGTTCACCGGGTCGTCGCCGGAGTAGTAGGCGAGCGTGGTGGTGGCCAGCACCTCGGTGCCGACGCGCAGGTCGTTGCGGGCGTCCTTCACCGCGACGATGCGGGGGTTCTGCGCCAGGCGCTGGAAGGTGTCGACGTCGATGCCGATGACGCTGCGCGGCGGGATGTCGTAGAGCATCACCGGCAGGTCGCCCGCGTCGGCGACCGCGGTGAAGTGCGCGAGCAGGCCCTCCTGCGGCGGCCGGGAGTAGTACGGCGTGACCACGAGCAGCCCGTGCGCACCGGCGCGCTCCGCGCTGCGGGCCAGCTCGATCGAGTGCGCGGTGTCGTACGTACCGGCCCCGGCGACGATCGTCGCCCGATCCCCCACCGCGGACACGACCGCGCGGATCAGCTCGGACTTCTCGGTGTCCGACGTGGTCGGGCCCTCGCCGGTGGTGCCGTTGACGACGAGCCCGTCGTTGCCGAGGTCCACCAGGTGGGTCGCCAGCTCCTCGGCCTTGGCCAGGTCCAGCTCGCCGTCGGCGTCGAACGGCGTGACCATCGCGGTCAGCACCTCGCCGAACGGTCGGCGCGGCGGGTGCTGCTGCCCGCCGGGGGCGGGATCGGGACCGGTGCTCATGACTGGTGACGGTACCGCCCGGTACCGACGGATCCCGGTCAGATCCCGGTCGGTGCGCCGCGGTAGGCCTCCACGTCGGCGGGCAGACCGGTCACCTCGACCCGCGCCGCGTCCCGACCGAAGGCGTGCAGCACCAGCTCGGCGGGCTCGCCGGTCACCGTGACCACGCCGAACCCGGTCGCGACGACCTGGGTCGCGCCCTCCGGGCGGGCCAGGACCACGCCCACCGGGCTGCGCCGGAACAGCAGCCTGGCCTGGGTGTGCAGCAGGTTCCACAGCTGCCCGTCGCGCCCCGGGTCGGACGGGCGGGGCTCCCAGCCGGGCTCCCCGCGGCGCAGATCCTCGTGGTGGACGAAGAACTCGGCACCGTTGGCGATCTCGTCGATCTTGCCGACCTTGAACGGCGACCATGCGGGCGGGCCCTTGCGCAGGTCGTCGATCATGTTCGGCCAGGCCGCGGACGCGTAGCCGTCCATCGCCTTGTCGGTCATCGCCGACAGGGCGGGCAGCACGATCCCCCCGGCGCTCCACGGCTGCCGCTCCCGGACCAGCAGGTGGGTGAGCAGGTCGCGGGCGTTCCAGCCCTCGCAGAGCGTCGGTCGGTCTGGTCCGGAGCGTTCGAACTCGGCGCAGAGGGCGGCACGTTCGGCGGTGGCGAGGCTCACCGTCCCCAACGTAGTGCCGGACGTGCGCGACCGCACCGCGACGACGGTCGACAGAAATCCGACGCAACGCACGTCTTGTGTAGCTGGTGATACAGATCTCACCCGTCCGTGTACGGATACTCCGATCCGTCCCACTCATCGCTTCTCGACGGGGAGAACACACGTGACGAACGCTGCCACCACGCAGCCACCGCGGTCGATGCGCCGGATCGCGCTCGCGAGCATGACCGGCACGGTCATCGAGTTCTACGACTTCTTCATCTACGGGACCGCCGCGGCCCTGGTGTTCAACAAGGTCTTCTTCCCCGAGCTCGGGGCGGCGGCCGGTACCGCACTCGCGCTGGCCACGTTCGGTGTCGCCTTCGTCGCGCGGCCGTTCGGGTCGGTGCTGTTCGGCCACTTCGGCGACCGCCTCGGCCGCAAGGGCACGCTGGTCACCACGCTCCTGCTGATGGGCTTCTCGACGCTCGCGATCGGCCTGCTGCCCACCACCGGCACGATCGGCGTCCTGGCGCCGATCCTGCTCGTGGTGCTGCGCATCCTGCAGGGCCTCGCCGTCGGCGGCGAGTGGGCCGGGGCGACCCTGCTCACCGCGGAGAACGCGCCGACCAAGGCCCGCGGGAAGTACGCGCTGTTCCCGCAGCTCGGCCCGTCGGTGGCCTTCGCGCTGGCTTCGGCGACCTTCCTGGTCACCGCGCTGACCATGAGCAACGAGGCGTTCCTGGCCTGGGGCTGGCGCATCCCGTTCATCGGCTCGGTGCTGCTCGTCGCGGTCGGGCTCTACGTGCGGCTCGCGCTGGAGGAGACGGCGGGCTTCCGCAACAGCGGCCCGGTGTCGACGAAGCTCCCGATCACCGAGGTGTTCACCACCCGGCCGGCCGCGGTGCTCCTCGGGGCGGGCTCGACCACCGCGGTGTTCGCCTTCTTCTACATCGGCGTCACCTACCTGACCAGCTACGGCACCCAGCAGCTGCAGCTGCCGCGCCCGTCGGTGCTGGCCATGGGCATCGTCGGCGGCATCGTCTTCGCCCTGACGACGATCGCCTCGGCGATCCTGTCCGACCGGGTCGGGCGACGGAAGATGGTCGTCGGCGGCAACATCGCCTCGGTCGCCGCCGGGCTGGTCGCGTTCCCGATCATCGACATCGGGACGGTGTGGTCGTTCGGGCTGGGCCTGTCGCTGGTGCTCGGCGTCGTCGGCATCGCCTACGGGCCGATCGGCGCCCAGCTGCCGGAGCTGTTCCCGACCCGCTTCCGCTACACCGGCGCCGGGATCGCCTACAACCTCGCCGGCGTGTTCGGCGGCGGCGTGGTCCCGCTGTTCGCCGCGGCACTCGCCGCGTCGACGCTGGGCAGCCTCGGCATCGGCCTGCTGCTCTCGGCGGTCTCGCTGCTCAGCCTGCTCTGCACGCTGGCCCTGCCGCAGACCGACGCGGACTCCCTCGCCGAGCAGGACGCGCAGCTCGCGGCCGCCTGACCGGCCACCGGGGCGGCCCGTCCGGGCGGGCCGCCCCGCACCCACCCGGTGCCGGCGGCCGCCGGCCGGCACCCCCGGACCCGACGGCCCGGACGCACCCCTCGGCGTCCGGGCCGTCCGCCTACCCGCGGGCGCCCCGGCCCGCTACCGTCCGGACGAACCATCGGCGACGGCCGGGAGGCGGGACCATGAGCAGCGCGGCGCGGAGGCCGGACGGCACCGTGCGGGCGCTGCCCGCACCCGATCCCGACGACCACCCGGTCTCACCGTTCCTGACCGCACCGTGGACCTCGGTGACCGCCCGGATCGCGGAGCTGGGCAGCCCCCGCCACTACGCCCGTGGCGAGCACGTCTACACCCAGGGCCAGCTGTCGTCGCGGTTCCACCTCGTCGTCTCCGGGCGGGTGCGGATCTACCTGCACCGTCCCGACGGCTCGGAACGCTCGCTGGCCTACGCCGAGCCCGGCGCCACCCTCGGCGAGGCGGCCTGCGTCGACGGACGGCCCCGCCACCTCGCCTCGGTCTGCACCCTGCCGTCGGAGATCGTCTCGGTGACCCGCGACGCGCTGCTGACCGCTGCCCGCGACGAGCCGGAACTCCTGCTCGAGATCACCCGTCGGATCGCCTACAAACAGCGGGTCATGCAGCTGCACGTGCTCATCGAGGGACTGCCCGCCCGCGAGCGGATCATCCTGCTGCTCGGCCACCTCGTGGAGGCCTACGGCGAGATCGCGCTCGACGAGGTGGCCCGGCTGTCGATCCGCCCCGCCGTCGACGAGCTGGGGCTGCTCGTGGGACTCACCCGGGTCACGACCAGCCGGGAGCTGTCCCGACTGGTCGCCGAGGGCCTGCTGGAGAAGGAGGGACGCGGGTTCGTCGTGCGGGACCTGCCGGACCTGCGACGACGGGTGCACGCCGTCCTCGCCTGAGCTCTCGCTCGGCAAGCCTCGCTCAGCACCGATGCTCGCTCGGCAAGCCTCGCTCAGCCTTCCGCGACCAGCGGGCTGGAGGCGATCTCGGTCCCGTCGGCGAGGGTCTGGATCTGGAAGTCCGCGAACACGTTCGGCACCTCGGCCTGCAGCTGGCGCAGGCACTCGACGGCGAGCTTGCGGATCTCGACGTCGGCGGCCTCGGAGGCGCGCATCGCGATGAAGTGCCGCCACGCCCGGTAGTTCCCGGTCACGACGATCTTGGTCTCGGTCGCGTTCGGCAGCACCGACCGCGCGGCCTGACGGGCCTGCTTGCGCCGCAGCGTCCCGTTCGGCACGTCGGCGAAGCGCGCCTCGAGCCCCTCGAGGAGCTTCTCGTAGGAGGCGAGCGCGTCGGCCGAGGCCTGCAGGAACAGCTCGTGCAGCTCCGGGTCCTGGGCGATGACGTCCGGCTCGACCATCGCGGCGTCCCGCTCGGGGACGTAGCGCTGGGAGAGCTGGGAGTAGGAGAAGTGCCGGTGCCGGATCAGCTCGTGGGTCAGCGAGCGCGAGATGCCGGTCAGGTAGAAGCTGACCGAGCCGTGCTCGAGGACCGAGAGGTGCCCGACCTCGAGGATGTGGGCGATGTAGCCGGCGTTGGTCGCGGTGCGCGGGTTCGGCTTGCCCCACGACTGGTAGCAGGCGCGGCCGGCGAACTCGGCCAGCGCCTGGCCGCCGTCGGCGTCGGTGGACCACGGGACGTCCGCGGGCGGGGTGAACTCGGTCTTCGCGACGAGCTGCACGGTCAGCGGGACGGTCTTCGGCGCGGTCTCCGGCATGCCGCGAGGGTAACGACCGGCGTGCCCGGCACCCGCCGGGCCCCGCGCCCGCACCCACGGTGGCGGCCACGGCACCCCCGGTACGCTGCGACGTCGCGGCCGACGCCACGAACCGGTGGTGTGATGTCATCAGTGACGCCATAGTGGTGTCATGGACCTCACGCCGTACGTCGCGCAGCTGCGCGACGACCTCGCCGCCGCGGCGGCCGCGGGCGACGAGCAGACCCGCCGCACCGCGGCACTGCTCGGCTCCGCGATCGAGCCCGCAGCCCGGCTCGCGATCATGAACGCACTGTCGGACCTGGCCTCGGAGGCGACCGCCGCGCTCGGCGACCGTTCTGTCGAGGTCCGCCTGCACGGCCGGGAGGTGCGCGTGTCGGTGTCCGGCGGCGACCCGGAGCCCGGACACGCACCCACCCCGGACCCCACCCCGGCGGGCGAGGGGACGTCCCCTTTCGGCGGCTTCCCGTTCGGCGGCACCGCCGCCTCCGGTGGTCCGACCTCCTCCGGAGGCCCGGCGACCGGCGGCTCGCCGTTCTCCGGCGACGCCGGTGACATCAGCCGGGTCACCCTGCGCATCGTCGAGCAGATCAAGGCCCAGGCCGAGCGGGCCGCCCAGTCGCAGGGCGTCTCGCTCAACACCTGGGTGTCCCAGGCCGTCCAGGGGGCGCTGGCCGGCGCGGAGGGGCGCACCGGCCGACCGCACCGCGACGGGCGCAGCCTGAAGGGATGGGTGCAGGGATGAGCGACGAGCAGACCGGCCCCGTCGAGCCGGACGACGCCGGCGCTGACGCCACGCACGACGGCGGCGCCCACACCGACGGCACCGGCGCCGGCGCCACCGGTGCGAGCAACGGCGACGCCGGCCACCCGCCGACCGGCCACTCGTCGACCGGCGACACGGCCCCCGGCGGTGCGGGCACCGGGGACGCCGGCACCGGCACGCCCTCCCGCAGCGAGCGGTTCGACTGCGCCGGTGCCGCCGAGATCGAGGTGACGACCGGCGCAGGCCGGGTCCGGATCGACCTGGTCGAGGGAGCCGACGAGGTGCGCGCGGAGATCACCGCCGACCGCAGCGCCGCGCCCTGGTCCGGCGGCCTCGGTGGGCTGCTGGACTGGATCGGCAGCTCGATGACCGGCCGCGCCGGCGTCCCCCAGGCCGGGGCGGGCTGGTCCGGGCGCGGGTTCGACCCGATCGTCGGTGCCCCCTGGGAGGCCACCGGCGATCCCTCGGCCGACGCCGTCGACGCCGTCACCGTCGAGTGGTCGGCGGAGACGCGACGCCTGGTGGTGCGCGGTCCGGACGACGCCGCCCTCGGCGCGGTGCCGCTGGTGGTGACCATCTCCGCGCCCGCCGGGTCGCGGCCCGCGGTACGGACCGGCGCGGCCTCGGTCGAGCTGACCGGCCGCGCGTCCTGGGCCGCGGTGCGGACCGGGTCCGGTGCGGCCCGGCTCGCCGAGGTGCACGGCGACGCCGACGTCACCACCGGTGCGGGGTCGATCGACCTGGGCACGTGCTCCGGCCGGGCCCACCTGCGTGCCGGCTCCGGCGGGGTCGAGGCCGGATCGCTCGGCGGCGCGTCGCGCATCCGAACGGGCAGCGGCAACATCCGTGTCGGCGAGCTCACGGCGGACCTGGAGGTGCGCTCGGGGTCGGGGGACGTGGTCGTCGCCGATGCGGTGTCCGGTGACGTCCGCCTCGGCACCGGGTCGGGGTCGGTCCGGGTCGGGGTGCACTCCGGTGTCGCCGCCGAGCTGGACCTGTCGACCGGGTCGGGCCGTGCCCGCTCCGAGCTCGACGTCCGCCACGACGCCCCGCCGACGGCGCCGGCGGTGCGGCTGTCCGGGCGCACCGGCAGCGGTGACGTCCTGGTGACCCGCGCCTCCGTGGCGGTCTGACCCACACTCGGTATCTCGCTCGTCGAGATGATCGGTGAGCGAGATACCGGCGTAGGATCGGCGCCGTGGACCGCACCGAGATCGCCGCGACGAACGCCTCCATGACCGCCCGGGTCCTGCAGATGCCTCCGGCCCCCGTCCCGGACGGCGGCTACGCACTGCGTGTGCTGCGCACCCGCGGGCGGCGCAGCGGGGAGCCGCGCGACACCCCGATCGGCGTCGTCGGGCACGACGGTGCCACCTACCTGGTCTCCCCCACCGGTGGGCGGGACTGGGTGCGCAACCTGCGGGCGACGCCGGAGTGCGCGATCCGCTCCGCCGCGGGCGACGAGCCGCACCGGGCGGTGGAGCCCGACCGCGCCGAGGCCGCGGCGGCCGTCGTCGGCTACCTGCGGGCGCTCGACGTGCCGTGGGCCCTGGCGGCGTTCCCGGTACCGGCCGACGCCACCGAGGAGCAGGTCGCCGAGCACCTGGACGCGATCGCGGTGTTCCGTCTCGACCCCGCCTGAGCCGTCAGCGGGCGGCGACCTCGGCACGCAGCTGCGCGGCCAGGTCGCCCCGCTCCCCCACGGCGACGCCGTCGAGCCCGAGCCAGCCCGCCATCGTCGCGAGCTCACCGGCCAGCTCGGCGGCGATCCGCGGGCGCGGGGCGGTCGCCCCGGGCTCGGCGAACGCCCCGGGCACCCGCAGCACGCCGGCCGCCCGGTCGGCCTTGAGGTCGACCCGGCCGACGAGCTCGCCGTCGAGCAGGAACGGGAAGACGTAGTAGCCGTACTCCCGCTTCGGCTCCGGCACGTAGATCTCGATGCGGTAGCGGAATCCGAAGATCCGCTCGGTCCGGCCACGCTCCCAGACCAGCGGGTCGAACGGACACAGCAGCGCCCGCCCGATCACCGTGCGCGGCACCCGGGCGGCCGGGTCGCGGTAGGCGGGCCGGTCCCAGCCGCGCACGCCCACCGGCTCCAGGGCACCCGCGTCGACCAGCTCGGCGATCGCGGTGCGGGTGCGTTCCGGGCCGAGCCGGTAGTAGTCGCGCAGGTCGGTCTCGGTACCGACCCCCAGTGCGGAGGCGGACCGCGCGACGAGCTCACGCGCCGCGTCGGCCGGGTCGGGGGCGGGCAGCGCGAGGATCTCCGGCGGCAGCACCCGCGAGGGCAGGTCGTAGCGGCGCTCGAAGTGCACACGCGTGCCGACCGCCAGCTCGCCGACGGCGAACAGGTACTCGCAGACCCGCTTGACCTCCGACCGCTCCCACCAGGTTGCCCCCGGCGGGCGCGGGCGCACCTCACCGGCCCGCCCGTGCGGAGCGAGCGCCTTCTCGATCGCACCGGCGCCCAGCGGCCCGGACTCCGCCACCACGTCGAGGATGTCCCCCGCCAGGGACGGGTGCTTCTCCAGCAGCGGGCCGTAGTGCTTCCACCAGCGCCGCGGCAGCGCCTCGTGGGAGAGCAGCGGCATGTCCTGGACCGGGACCAGACTCGCCTCGTGCGCCCAGGTCTCCGCCAGCAGGCGCGGTCGCCGCGCGCTCGGTGACCAGGCCGCGTCGTCGAGGAGGGCGGTGGGGTAGGCACCGAGCCTGCTGAACAGCGGCATGTAGTGCGCGCGCACCGCGATGTTGACCGAGTCGAGCTGGAGCAGCTTCACCCGGTCGAGCACCCGGCCGAGGTGGCGGCGGGTGACCGGCCCGGACGGCCGTGGATCGGTGAAGCCCTGGGCCGCGAGGAAGGTCCGACGGGCGACGTCGGCGGAGATCGTGCGCACGGCCGGGATGCTGCCACGGGGCACCGACAGGATCCGGCACGGCGTCGGGTGACCTCCGGCCGGTCAGCTGCCGGGCGGGGGGCCACCGGCACCCGGCCGGCCACCGCCCGGGGCGGCTCCCGCGTCCGGCTGGGTGGTGACGTCGACGGCTGCGGTCAGCGCGACCGTGTAGCCCGAGGTCGGGTCGCCGGTGACCGTGGCGAGCTGCAGGGCCCCGCCGTCGTCGCCGAAGACGTTGTCGGAGGCGAGCGAGACCTTCGCCAGGTTGGTGACCGACTGCTCGTAGCCGGCGGTGGCGTAGACGGCGGCGCACACGTCCTGCGGGAGGGCCACCTGGGAGGTGGCGACCGCGTTGCCGGCGTCGGTGATGTCGGCCTGCGCGGGGTACACCTCGAAGTGGATGTGCGGCCAGCGGCCGTCATAGCAGGCCGGGACGATGCTGGTGAAGCGCACCGCCCCGTCGCTGCCGGCGACCTGGACCCCCCGCAGGTAGTTCTCGGCCTCCAGCCCCTCGGAGTACAGGGAGTACCGGCCTTCCCGGTCGCAGTGCCAGACGTAGACCGCGGCACCGGCCATGCCGGCGGCGGCCATGTCGGTGATCGTGAGCTCCAGGGTCATCGGCACTCCGGCCGCGGTCGCCGAGCCGGTGCCGAAGCTCGACCGGATGTCGCTGCGCACCACCCCGGACTCGGTGAGCACGTTCGCGCCGTTGGAGCCGTCGCCGGGGTACGGGCCCGCCGTCTCGTCCGGGATCTCGCCGGTCGAGGTCGCGGTCGTCGCCGACGGGGCCGCGGTGCCGCAGGCCGCGAGCCCGGCGGTGACGGCGCCGACGCCGAGCACGGCCAGCATGCGGCGCCTGCTGAGCAGGGTGCCGAGGTCGAACCCGAGACCCTGGTCGACGACCTCGTCGGCGGGGCGGGGCAGGGCACGGCCCTGGTAGCGCGGCATGGCGGGTCCTCCGGTGCGTCGTCGTGCGGGACTGTCGTGCGGAACGAGAACGACGGTAGGAACCGGACATGGGCCCCGGATCGCACCGCCCTGTGGACCCGCTGTGGACCCGGGCGGTGACGTGGCCCGCGGGGTCGCACGGTAGGCATGACCCATGGCCACCGCGACCGTCCGCCCCGCCACCGACGACGACGTGGGCGCGATCATGGCGATCCAGGACCGCACCTGGCGCACCGCCTACGCCGGGCTGCTGCCCGAGGAGGCGTTCGCGGGACTCACCTCGGACGCCGCGCGCTCGCACTGGAGCGACGCCGTGCACGCCGGCGACGGCTACCACCTGTTCGTCGCCGTCGAGGGGGACGAGACCGTCGGGTTCGCCGCCGCCGCCCGCTACGCCGGGGCCGACGGTCTGACGATCGCCGAGGTCAGCACGCTGCTGGTGGAGCCGCGCTGGGGCAGGCGCGGGCACGGCGGGCGGCTGCTCGCCGCCGTGGCGGCCGCGCTGCGGGCGTCCGGCTCGGACACCGGGCGCACCTGGGTGCCCGAGGCCGACACCGCCTCACGGAACTTCTACAGCCGCGCCGGCTGGGCGCCCGACGGCGCGGTGCGCACGCTGGACACCGGATCCTCGACGCTGCGCGAGGTCCGCCACGCCGGGACGCTGGACCTGCACCTGGTCGACTGAGGACTCATCCGAGCCCGAGCAGCGGCTCCAGCCCGATCGTCAGCCCCGGGCGCTCGCGTACGGCACTCACCGCGAGCAGCACGCCCGGCATGAAGCTGGTCCGGTTCATCGAGTCGTGGCGCAGGGTGAACACCTCACCGTCGGTGCCGAGGACGACCTCCTGGTGCGCGATCAGCCCGGGCATCCGGACCGCGTGCACGTGGATGCCCTCGACGACCGCGCCACGGGCGCCGTGCGGGTCGTCGGTGGTGGCGTCGGGAACCTCGCCGAGACCGGCCTCGCGCCGCGCCGCGCCGATCACCGACGCGGTCCGCGCGGCGGTGCCGGACGGGGCGTCGACCTTGCCGGCGTGGTGCAGCTCGATGACCTCGGCGGAGTCGAAGAAGCGGGCGGCCTGCGCCGCGAAGTGCATCATCAGCACCGCGCCGACCCCGAAGTTCGGGGCGACGAGCACGCTGCCCGAGCCGTGCTCGTCGAGGATCGCGCGGACCTCGTCGAACTTGGCGGCGTCGAAGCCGCTGGTCCCGACGACCGGGGCGACCCCGCGCGCCAGGCACTCGCGGATGTTGGCGATCGCGGCGCCGGGGTGGGTGAAGTCGACGGCGACGTCGGCGCCGTCGAGGGCGGACAGGTCGTCGCCCGCGTCCAGCGCGGCGACCAGCTCGGTGTCCTCGGCGGCCTCGACCGCCCGGCACACCTCGCTGCCCATCCGGCCCTTCGCGCCGAGGACCGCCACCTTGATCGTCTCGCTCACCCGCGCTCCTCACTCCGTCCGATCCCACCGACCGTCGGGAGTCTAGGCAGCGGAGCCGGGGTGCCACGGAGCCGGTCCCACACCGCCCCGGGGGCGCCCGATCCGTGCTCACGGGCACGGGCGGGCGCACGGCCGTCAGCAGGCCGGGAGCGGGTCGCGGCGGACGCGATCGATCACCTCGACCAGGTGTGGACGCCGCCATCGCCGACGGTCCCGCATGGCCTGGAGCAGCCGTTGCAGGTCCGCCGAGGCCCGCCACGCTCGCCCCACCAACGCAGCCCCGTGGGCCCCCGGTACCAACCGGCCGCCGTAGAGCTCGTGCAGGACGACGCCGAGGGCGAACACGTCGTCCTCCACGGCGGTCGGTTCCCGGCCGTGCGGACGAGGCGGCTCGTAGCCCGGCGAGGCATAGCCGGAGAGCCTCGGCGACGCAATGAGGTGTTCTCAGTAGCGGGGTGGCAGGTCGTGGCGACACGCCGAGGGTGGTGAGATGAGCGGGAACGGGGCAGGACCCCGGTAGATCGGTTCGGTCCAGCACAGATCGACACCGTCACCGAGGTCCTGCATGTCTGATCCTGTCACCTACACCGCTGTCCTCCCGATCGGGGAGCGCACCGTGGCCTATCTGGCGCGGCTCCTGGTCCTTCAACGCCGTCGACGTGGCACCCGGCGGCGGGCGTTGACCCCGTTCGCCCAGGCAGTGCTGGTGATCCGCTGGTTCTGTGATGCTACCCGGGTCCGATGTTTGGCCGGTGACAACGCGATCAGCACTGCAACGGCCTACCGTTACCTGCACGAAGGCATCGACGTCCTCGCCGCGGCCGCACCCGGCCTGCACGGAGCCCTGCTCGCCGCCCGCACAGCCGGGCACACCCACGTGAATCTCGACGGCACCCTGATCGCCACCGACCGGTGCCGCGCGCTCGGCCTCACCCCCGGGGTCGACCTGTGGTGGTCGGGCAAGCACCGCCGCCACGGCGGGAACATCCAGGTCCTCACCGCACCTGATGGATGGCCGCTATGGACCAGCGACGTGCGGCCGGGCCGCGAGCACGACACCCGCTGCGCCCGTACCCACCCCGGGCTGCTCGAGGGCCTGGCCGCGTTCACCGACGACACCCACGCCGCGCTGGGCGACCTCGGCTACGAAGGCGAAGCCGACCGGCTCACCGTGCCCATCAAACTCGCCCCCGGCCGCGGGCAGACGGTCAACCAGCGCACCGTCAACACCCTGCACTCAGCCCTTCGTGCTCTGGCCGAACGCGGAAACGCCCTGCTCAAGACCACCTTCGCCGCGTTGCGGCGAGTCACGCTATGTCCCTGGCGCACCGGCGCGATCACCGCAGCTGCGCTCGTACTACTCCACACCGAGTACGACCGCACGACATGATCAACCCGCTACTGAGAACACCTCATTTGCCGCGTCAAGGCGGCGACGAGCCCCGACACGTAGCGAGAAGTGCGCCAGCATACGGATCGCGTCGCCCGCACCGTCTGCAGCTATTCGTTGCGCGAAATCTCGCATGTGGCGGGCCGAGCTCAGCTCGCCATCAGCAGCGAAAATGTAATGATGAGGAATCTCGCAGACGAAAGCACGAACAGCTTCGCCTCGACTCACAGCAGGGTCTTCACGGCCGATTCTGGCCCATAGATGACGCACCTCTGAGCTATAAGGGAGCGAGTGACTACCCCAGCAGTCGAGAAGCGTGCTAACCGGGAGATGCGCGTAGGGGAATCCATCTGGGTCGTGGACTACGATCGTAGACTCATTGATATCCACTGCGACCACATAGTGGTCTGCACCAATCGGCCCTTCAGCACCGGGGTGATATCCGAGCATTCCCATGTCGAGCGGACCCACAATCACCAGGCCCGAGACCAGGAGTTCACGTAGGCGCAGCAGTCCGGATTCGCGCGACTCGAAACTTTCAGTCAGATAATCGAACCCGAGAATCCGAAGCGCCTGACTGATTCCCCTCAACGGGGTCCAGCCTGGAGGATTGAAAAGCGGTCGGTCGTCAACAAGCTCAAATCCAAACGCAGACCCCGATAAGACTTCAACCAGGTCGGGCGATAGCATTTCGTCAGTCGCAGCCATGCATATGGAGTTTGCATAGCAGTACGGACCAGAGCCTACGTACTTGTGCACTCGGCAAGCGTGGCATATTTCCAGAGGTAGCGGAACTAGCGATTAGCCTGCGACGAGCGGGGCCGGGAAAGATGTAGACCAGTGCGGGCTCGGTGAGGCCGTCGCCGGACCGGTGGGTGACCTCGGCGCTGCGCTCGGCTCCGGAGCGGTCGTAGAACCCGACGGCAGCGGCGTCCTTGGCCATGACGACCACGGTCCAGCCGATGAGCTGCGCGTGGTGTCGCAGGGCGAGGATCAGGAAGCCCGCGAGGCCCGCCCCGCGATGCCCCGGGTCCAGGAACAGTCGGGCCATGACGGCGATGTCGGTGACGTGGCCGCCGGTATTCTTGATCCAGGCGGGCGCCGCGTCGTCGTCCGGCTGCGCCTCGGCGACCGTGACCTGCCCGACCTGGACGTCATCGACGACGGCGTTCCAGCTCCAGATCTCCTACGGGTGCGCCAGCCACGCCAGAGGATCAGCGATCCCCTCCACCATGTACCCATCATGGGCGTAGACCCGCTCCAGCACTGCGGCGAGCACAGGAAGATCACTGTCCTGCCGTTCGCGGACGGCGCGCGCTGACTCGGTCATCGGTCCTCCACCGGCATTTCCTAGTCCAGAGCGGCGGAGTCGGCGCGCATCACGAAGCGGGTCATCTCGAACGGCTCCCGGTCGGCGTCGATAAGTGCATCGACGGCGAGCGGGCGACCCACAACGCGCGGATCGCGGCACTCCTGGACGGACCGTCTACATGAGTCACGGGGCCGACTCACTGTTCCGTCAGTGTTCCGTGGACGCCCACACACGGCACCGGTCGGCCCCGGACACCCACGGACGGGGCCGGGGCCGACGGATGGCGTTTCCGCTGGTACGCGCCGTCAGCCGGCGTCGGGTGCGGCCACCCGGTAGCCCTCGAACTTCTCCCGCAGTGTCTTCTTCGAGAACTTCCCGACGCTCGTCTTGGGCACCTCGTCGATGAACTCGACGGCGTCGGGGAGCCACCACTTGGCCACCCGGTCGGTGAGGAACGCGATGAGCTCGTCGGCGGTGAGGGTCTCGCCGTCCTTCACCACGACGCACGCCATCGGGCGCTCCACCCAGCGCTCGTGCGGGATCGCGATGACCGCGGCCTCGGCGACCTTCGGGTGCGCCATGATCTCGTTCTCCAGCTCCACCGAGCTGATCCACTCGCCACCGGACTTGACCAGGTCCTTGGTGCGGTCGACGAGCTTGACGTAGCCCAGGCCGTCGACGACGGCGACGTCACCGGTGCGCAGCCAGCCGTCGGCGGTGAACTGCGTGCCGCCGCCCTCGCCGCGGTAGTACTCCGAGGCGATCCACGGGCCCGCCACCTGCACCTCGCCGGTGCTGGTGCCGTCCCAGGGCTGCTCGGCGCCGGTCTCGGGGTCGGCGATCCGCAGGTCGACGAGCGGGACCGGCGGGCCCTGCAGCGCCCGCACGGTGGCCTTCTCGTCGTCGGAGAGGTCGTCGTGCTGGGAGCGCAGCACACCCAGGGTCGCCACCGGCGAGGTCTCGGTCATCCCCCAGCCCTGCAGGACCGGCAATCCGATTGCGGCACGGAAGCCCTCGGACAGGGACTTCGGCACCGCCGAGCCGCCGCAGAGCAGGACCCGCAGCGACGAGCAGTCGTAGTCGCCGAGCTTGGGCAGCAGGCCCATCCAGATCGTCGGGACGCCCGCCGCGACGGTGACCCGGTGATCCTGGATCAGTGACAGCAGCGCGTCCGGGGTCATCCCGGGGCCGGGCAGCACGAGCGAGGTACCGGCCAGCAGGCAGCCGTAGGGCAGGCCCCAGGCGTTGGCGTGGAACATCGGGACGACCGGCAGGACCACTTCGCGCTCGCGGAGCCCGACACCGTCGGCGAACAACGTCGCGAGCGAGTGCAGCAGCGTCGAGCGGTGCGAGTAGACGACGCCCTTGGGGTTGCCGGTGGTGCCCGAGGTGTAGCACATCGCGGCGGCGGTGTTCTCGTCGTCGACGACGAACCGGCCCGCGAAGGGCTCGGCCGCGGCCAGGAGCTCCTCGTAGAGCCGGATCCGCGGGTCGTCGGGGATCTCGGTCGGCGCGCCGTCGTCGATGACGACGACGTGGCGCACCGTGGTCATCCGGTCCACGTGCGGCCAGAACAGGCCGAGCAGGGAGCGCTCGACGAACACGACCTCGTCCTCGGCGTGGTCGGCCACGTAGACGAGCTGGTCGGGGAACAACCGCAGGTTGAGCGTGTGCAGGACCCGGCCGGTGCACGGCACCGCCAGGTACAGCTCCAGGTGCCGGTCGGTGTTCCAGCAGAACGTCCCGACCCGGCCGTCGGCGGAGACGCCGAGGGTGTCGAGCACGGTGGCCAGCCGGCGGGTCCGTACGGCCCACTCGGCGACCGTGGTGGTGCGGACCGTCCCCGCCGGGGTGGCGGTGACGATCTCCTTGTGCCCGAAGTACTGCTCGGCACGGTGGAACACGTGCGGCAGCGTCAGCGGACGGTCCTGCATCAGACCGAGCATCGTTGCTCCTGGAAAGCGGTCGGGTGGGGTCGGCGCGAGCCTACCGTAATCTCGTATATGGAATGGACTATCCGGTCACGGCATCCGGACGCAGCGGACGCGGCGTCCGGCGTAATCGGACACCCGCTGTCAGCACACGTGACGCACTGTCTTAGAGGTCGCGCGGATTGATGGATGATCATGGGCGGCGGTGTGGTCGGCTGTCCCAGCGGTGCGTGGTCCAGGCCTGCCGGATCAGGCTACGGAGTGTGATGATGGTGTCGGCGAGGTCGAAGAACGCGTCGACGACGGTTTCGCGGCGTTCGTAGCAGCGCTGCAGCCGGTTGAAGCTGTTGTGCCAGGCGTTGGTGCGCTCGATGTGCCAGCGTTGGGTGGCCTGGATCGGTGCTTTCTCGCCCTTGCGCGCGATCTCGCTGTGCAGGCCCCGTTCGGTGAGTGTGTCGCGGGTCTTACCGGAGTCATAGCCGGCGTCGAGGTGCACGGTGATGTCGTCGGGCAGCGGGCCGAGAGCGTCGAGGTGGTCGAGAGTGGGGCCCAGTAGCGGGGAGTCGTGGCGGTGTGCCCCGGCCAGGACCCGGCCCAGTGGGATGCCATGGCCCTCGACGAGCACCGATCGCTTCATGCCCTGTTTACGCCGGTCAACCGGTGACGGTCCGGCGACCTCACCGCCGCCGGGGGCCTTGGTGATGGCGCCGTCGACGGCAACGTCGTCAAGCAACAGGCCGACGATGCGGTCGTAGGCGTCCAGGGCGATCCGGCGTAGCTGGGCGAAGACCCCGAGCCGGATCCACTCGTCACGGCGATCGCGGATGGTGGTCGCCGAGCAGGTGCTGTCGGAGACGCCCTGATACGGGCAGCCGAACCGCAGCACCTGCAGGAGCTTGTCGAACACGACCCGATCCGCGATCCGGCGGCGGTGACAGCCCCACGGATGAGTGGGATCGAACTCGCCCCGGGGCGGCAGCAGCGCGGCGAACTGGTCCCACAACGGCTCGGTCAACCATGATGGCAGGGCGGGCACGCGGCCTCCAGACGATCACGAAGAGTCAACAACTTCATGATCGACAGGCCCGTGCCCGCCCCTCACCATCGACACCCGGCCGCGACCCAGCTGTGATCAATCCGCGCGACCTCTTAACGTTCTCGCCGACGTCCACGAACCGTCAGGTTCCGGGCGCACGCACGCAGGGTCAAGCAACCGGCCCGGCATCCCGGGTCTCCCCCGGGAACCGTTCCCGCGCAGACACCATCTGCCGGTCGCGCCGGGCCTGGCCTCCGGTGCCGCTCGCTGCGGCATCCGCCGAACCGTCGCGTTCCGGCGCGGCGGAGGTCGAGATGTTTTCCGGGTCCTCGGACGCGCTGATCCTGCGCGCCTGCTGCGACGATCCCGCGTTCCGTGCCACACGCTCCCCCTACGCGATCCTCGACCGCGAGCTCACGATCGTGGGGGCGAACGGCGCCTTCTGCGCCGCGACCCTGCGCACGCCCGACGAGCTGGCCGGCCAGCCGCTCGCGGAGGCGCTGCCGGACGACCCGCGGCGGCCCGGCGCCGACGGCGTCGCGATGCTGACGGCGTCGTTGTCGCGGGTGCTGCGCCTCGGGCAGCGCGACCACCTGCCGGTCCGGCGCCACGACGTACCCGCGGCGACCGGCACGCCCGGTTTCGTCGAACGGCTGTGGGTCACGGTGAACTCCCCGCTGGCGGCCCCGGACGGACGAGTGGTCGGGGTGCTGCACCACGTCGAGGACGTGACCGGCCTGCTCGGCCCCGGCCCCGACGGCCGCGACCTCGCCGCCGCGGCGCTCGCCCGCGCGCTGGACACCGAGAACACGCACCTGCGGGCCCGTTTCGCCCGGCACGTCAGCATCGAGCAGGCCAAGGGGGCGCTCATGGCCCGGCGCGGCTGCTCCGCCGACGAGGCGTTCACGCTGCTGCGCCGGCTCTCGCACGAGACGAACCGGAAGCTGCACGTGGTCGCCGAGGCGCTGCTGGCGGACACCGTCGAGCCGAGATCCTGACCGGACGCGCCGGGGCGGCCGCAGACCGTGCCGGAGCGCGGTCGCTGCGGCACGATGGGTGACCGAGACGTCGATCGACGGAGGCGACATGGTGGATCCGCACGCGGCCGTTCCGGGCCGGGCCGCAGGCACGCTGACCGGCCGGTACCTGCTGGTGCTCAGCGACGACCTGCTGACCGACCACGACACCACCCGCTCGGCGGTGGCGGAGCTGACCGGGCTGTCCGAGGTGACCAGCAGCCGCGACGCCGCCCCGGTGGCCCACCCGACCCTGTTCGCCCGGCTCGGCGTCGCCGTCGCCGAGCTGGACCCGGCGCGGCTGCGCACGGTGCGGGCCGACAGCCGGGTGCTGTCCGTGGAGCCCGAACGCGTGCTGCGCGCCCTGTCCGGGCCCAGCGCCGACTACCTGCGCGGGTTCGCCGACGCGGCGGGCTTCCTGGCCGAGCGCGCCGCCGCGACGGAGGCCGCGGACGCACCCGGCGCGACCCGGTTCGCCGACAACGACCAGGTCACGTGGGGTCTGCAGGCCACCGGCGCGGACGTCGCCGTCGAGACCGGCGCCGGGATCACCGTCGCCGTCCTCGACACCGGCCTCGACCTCGGCCACCCCGACTTCGCCGGCCGGCAGATCGAGTCGCGCTCGTTCGTCGACGGCCAGGAGGTCGCCGACGTGCAGGGACACGGCACGCACTGCACCGGCACCTCCTGCGGGCCGCTCGCGCCGGGTTCGGGACGCCGATACGGCATCGCCCACGAGGCGAGGATCCTGGTCGGGAAGGTGCTCGGCGACGACGGCTCCGGCACCGACGCCGGCATCCTCGAGGGCATCGAGTGGGCGATCTCCTCCGGCGCGCACATCGTGTCGATGTCGCTGGGCGCGGACCTGAACGAGGTCTCCCCCGCCTACGAGAACGCCGGGCGTCGCGCCCTCGACGCGGGCACCCTGATCGTCGCCGCGGCCGGCAACAACGCCGAGCGCTCGACCGGCAACGTCGGTTTCGTCGGCGTCCCGGCGAACAGCCCGTCGATCATGGCGGTCGGCGCGGTGGACGCCGCGCTGGCCATCGCCGACTTCTCCGCGGCCAGCTCCGCGATCGAGGGCGGGCAGATCGACATCGCCGGGCCCGGCGTGGACGTCTACTCGTCGTGGCCGATGCCCCAGCGCACCAACACGATCTCGGGCACCTCGATGGCCACCCCGCACGTCTCCGGGATCGCGGCACTCTGGTCGCAGCGCACCGGCGCCCGCGGGCGGGACCTGTGGACGCAGCTCACCCAGGCCGCCCAGCGGCTGCCGCTGCCCTCGGGCGACGTCGGCGCGGGCCTCGTCCGGGCCCCGGGCCTATGACCACGACCGGGAGGCTGCTGGTGTCGGTGGCCGACGGGCACGTCGCCGACGACGTCGCGCGGGCCTGTGCGGCCGTCGGATTGCAGGTGGAGAAGGTGCTCACGGGGGTCGGCGTGGTCGTCGGCACCTGCGCCGACCCGGACGCCCTGCGCGCGGTCACCGGGGTCGCCGCGGTGGAGCCGGACCGCGAGGTCCACCTGGACCGCGATCAGCAGGGGCCGGCGTAATCGGTCGACGCGCGAGGAGGATGTCCGATATGGTGGTGCACGTCGACCGCGCCCGGTAACACTCCGGCCGCGGCGGCCGACGAACCGCCCGGACCGTCCCCGGGAGGCGCCGACCCGGCGCCCCGGCCACGGCCGGTGCCACGACCCCGTACCGGCACCGCGCGATCCCGCGCGGTGCGGCACTCCGCCGCGTACCGGACACCACCTCAACCGAATCGACCATTCCTGTGCAGGCCTCCGTCCACCCACCCGTCACCGACCCCACCGTCCGGGGCGCCGTCGACCGGCTCACCGCCGAGTTCGCCGGCCGATTCCCCCAGGACCTCGTCGACCACGTCGTACGCGGCTCGCACCGCGACCTCGACGTCGTCTCCGCCGCCGCGCTCCCCGAGATGGTCGAGCGCCTGGCCCGTCAGCGGCTGATCGACCACCTCTGAGCCGTCCGGCCGCGCACGCCCGGGCAGGATGGTCGACATGTCGCGCCCGCTCTCCGGTCTGCACGTCGTCGAGTGCGCGAGTTTCGTCGCCGGTCCCACCGGTGGCATGACGCTCGCGCAGCTCGGTGCCTCGGTCGTCCGCGTCGACCCGCTCGGCGGCGGCCCCGACCACGGTCGCTGGCCCGCCGCCGGGAACGGCACCGGCGACTCCTACTACTGGGCCTCGCTGAACAAGGGCAAGCGCTCGATCAGCATCGACATGCGCTCCGACGAGGGCCGCGAGCTCGTCCTGGCTCTGGCGACGGCGCCGGGCCGGGACCGCGGCGTCCTCGTCGACAACGTCGTGGGCCGCCGCTGGATGGCCAACGACGCGCTCGTCGCACGTCGCCCGGACCTGGTGCACGTGCGTGTGCAGGGCTACCCGGACGGCCGTCCCGCCGTCGACTACACCGTCAACGCCGAGGTCGGGATCCCGCAGATCACCGGCAGCGAGGAGGGCGCGGCCCCGGTCAACCACGTGCTGCCGGCGTGGGACCTGGTCACCGGCATGTCGGTCGCGACGGCCGTGCTCGCCGGGGTGTACCAGCGTTCCCGCACCGGCGCCGGGGTGTACTCCGAGATCGCGCTGTCCGACGTGGCGCTGGCCGGGGTCGCGAACCTGGGCTGGCTCTCCGAGGCCGCCGAGCGCGGGCACGAGCGGCCGCGGCACGGCAACCACGTCTACGGCAGCTTCGGCGTCGACTTCGCCTGTTCCGACGGGAACCGGGTGATGGTCGTCGCGCTGACCCCGGCGCAGTGGAACGCGCTGGTGTCGGTCACCGGGACCGGCGACGTGTTCGCCGCCCTGGAGCCCGCGCTCGACGCCGACCTGTCCTCGGAGACCGAACGCTACCGGCTGCGCGAGACGATCGCGGCGGTGCTGCGGCCGTGGTTCGCCGCGCGCGACTCGGCGACCGTCGAGTCCGAGCTCAACACCGCGCGGGTGCTGTGGGGCCGCTACCAGGGCATGACGCACGTGGTCGCCGAGCACCGCGCGGGTGGGCACCCGCTGCTCGCAGACCTGGCGCTGCCCGGCGGCGCCACCGGGATCACCGCGCGCTCGCCGATCCGGTGGGACGCCGACCACGGCGACGCCGGTGCCGCCCCCGAGCTGGGCCGGGAGACCGACGAGGTGCTCGCCGACGTCCTCGGTCTCGACGAGCGCACCATCGGCGGGCTGCACGACCGCGGCGTCGTCGGGTAGAGAATCCCCGTGACCGACGCACATCTGACCGAGGCGCGGTGGACCCACGTCGCGCTGCCGACCGGCGACCTCGACGCCGCCATCGACTTCTACACGACGATGACACCCCTCACGGTCGTCGAGCGCTTCTCCGACGACGCCGGGCGGAGCGCCTGGCTGTCCAACGCCGGTCAGGTCGAGACGCCGATGGTGCTGGTCCTGGTGTCGTTCGACGCCGACGAGGGCGGCGAGCTGGGGCTGCTGCGACCCTTCGCCCACCTGGGGATCGAGGTGCCGACCCGCGACGACGTCGACGCCGCAGCCGACCGCGCCCGGGACGCGGGGTGCCTGCACTGGGAACCCCGGCAGATGCCGGGACCCGTGGGGTACATCTGCGAGCTGACCGATCCGGACGGCAACGTCGTGGAGTTCTCCCACGGGCAGAAGGTCTTCACCTCGGTGCGGGAGAAATGGGGCTGAGGCCGCTCCCCCGTGCCCGCCCCGGTCGCGGCTCGCGACTGTCCTGAGACATCACAGTCGCGGCTCGCGACCACGGACTAGCGGATCGAACACATGTTCGAGTATCGTCGATGTCGTGACCGCCGTCCAGGAACCACCCACCCACTGCCCCGGTACGGGCGCGGGCGGGTTCCTGCGGGTCGACCTGCTGCTGGCCCAGATCGCCGTCCAGGACGCCGCGCACGAGGACCTGTCCGGGTGCACCGAGACCCAGCTGGTCGACCAGGTCCGCCAGATCGAGTCCCTCCAGGCCTCGCTCGCCGCGCTGCAGGCCACCCGGGTCCGGGCCTTCGCCCGTGCCCACGTCGAGAACCGCCTCGCCGACGCCGGTACCGCCGGGGACGGGGCCGACCCCGGGAAGCTCCACCGCAGTGTGGTCGCCCAGGTCCAGCTGGCCTGCCGGATCCCGACCGGCGAGGCACGGGCCCGGGTCGCGAACGCCCGTGACCTGCACGACGGGCTGCACCACGTCCGGGAGCTGCACGTGGTCGGCGAGCTCAGCGCCGCGAAGGTGGCCGCGGTCACCGTCGAGTGCCGCGGCCTGACCGGCGCCCAGCGGGCCGCGGTGGACGCCCGCCTCGCCGCGCACCGGGACCTCGCGCGGCTCGGGATCGGCCGGCTCCGCGCGCTGACCCGGCGGCTGGTCGCCGAGCTCGTCCCCGACCGGTTCCGCGCCCGCGTCCACGCCGCCAGAGCCGAACGACGGGTCACCCTCCGGCCGGCGCCGGACGCCATGAGCTACCTGACCGCCTACGTCCCCGTCGAGCAGGGTGCGGCCTGCCTCGCCGCCCTGCAGAAGGCCTTCACCGAACTCTCGGTGAGCCCCGAGCCGCTGACCCGCACCCGCGGACAGGTCGCTGCCGACACCCTGGTCGAACGCGTCACCGGGCAGAGGTCCGCGACCGCGGTCGACCTGGAGGTCCAGGTGACCGTGCCGATGCAGGCGCTCCTCGATCCCGGGTCGCCGCTCCCGGCGGAGATCCCCGGGCTGGGGCCCGTCCCGGTCGAGCTGCTCGCCGCCTCCGACGGTGCCACGTCGGTGCGCCGGTTGCTGACCGACCAGGGCGTCGTGATCGGCGGCGACTCCCGCAAGCGCACCTTCACCGGACTGCTCGCCACCCTGGTCAGGGCCCGGGCCGGCCACCGCTGCACCGAACCGTACTGCGACGCCCCCGTCCGCCACCTCGACCACATCGAACGCGCCGCCGACGGCGGACCCACCACGTTGGAGAACGGGCGCGGGGTGTGCGAGTTCCACAACCACGTGCGCGAACAACCCGGCTGGCACGTCGCCCGCGCCCCGGACGGGACCGTGGCCACCACGACACCCACCGGGCACACCTACTACGGACCGGGCCCGCCGGCGAGCGATGAGTTCCGGAAGCGACACCGGTCACCTCTCACATGACCGAGCCGACCGCCGCCCCGCCCACCGCCCTGCCCCCTGTCGTCGACACCGCCACCTGGGAGCGCGAGCTCGCCGCACTGCGCGTCCGGGAGAAGGCCGCCACCCGCGAGCTCGACGCCATCGCCGCGGCACGTCGCCGGCTGCCGATGGTCGAGATGCCCGACTACGTCCTGCACGGTGAGGACGGCCCCGTCCGCCTCGCCGAGATCTTCGACGGCCACCCGCAGCTGATCGTCTACCACCACATGTGGCACGACGGCGCCGAGTGGCAGTGCGGCGGGTGCACCGGGTTCACCTCGCAGTTCACCCGGCTCGCCGGACTGGAGAAGTTCGACGCCCGCTTCGTGATCGTCACCCAGGGCCCGATCGACGAGGCGCTCGCTTACCGGCGTCGCGTCGGCAACACCATGACCTGGTACTCGACGGCCGACAGCAGCTTCGGCACCGACGTCGGCGCGCCACCCGGCGGCGGCTTCGCGGTCAACGTGTTCCTGCGCGACGGCGACCGCGTCTTCCGCACCTGGCACACCGACGGCCGCGGCACCGAGCAGCTCTCCCACCTGTTCGCCCTGGTCGACGTGCTGCCCTACGGCCGCCAGGAGGTCTGGCAGGACTCGCCGGAGGGCTGGCCGCAGGGGCCCACGTACCGCCGGTGGGCAGGGCCGCAGGAGATCGCCGCCGCCTACGGCGAGGGCTGAGCCCGCGCCCGTACCCCGGCCAGGACGGTGTCGACGACCGCTGCCGCGTAGCCGCGGCCGCCGTCGCGGGCGGCGAGGTGCGCGGGGGTGGTCGCGACGTGGTTGCGCACAGCCCCCGCGACCAGGTCCGCGACCAGCGCCACCGAGGTCCCGGCGGGGAGCTCGCCGCGGTCGATGCCGCGGCGCACCATCGTCCGGGCGCCGCGGACGTGCTCGGGGTAGGCGTCGTCGGCGAGCGCGGCCGCGATCTCCGGGACCCGGTGGGAGTCGACGAGCAGGCGCTCGACCAAGCGACCGTCGTCACTGGTGGCGAACGCCGTCCACTGCTCGGCGAAGGTCACCAGGTCCTCGCGCAGGGAGCCGGTGTCGATGTCGGCGACGAACCGGGCCCGGTCGCGCACCGCGGCCACCAGCAGCGCGGCCCGGGTCGGCCAGCGCAGGTACAGCGACCCCTTCCCGATCGACGACCGGCGGGCCACCTCCTCCAGCGACAGCCCTGACCAGCCGCGTTCGCCGTAGACCTCGCGGGCGGCGGCGAGCGCGCGACGGTCGACGTCCGGGTCGCGCGGACGTCCGCTGCGGCGCGGCGACGGGGGCACGGCGGCGATCCTGCCAGACGGCGTTGTGACCACCGACCCACTTCTGGACGCTGGCCGTCCGTAATAGGCTCGGCGGTGTGATCAGGACAGCGCTGACCGATCTGCTGGGCGTCGAACACCCGATTGTCGGGTTCAACCGGTCCCCGGCGGTGGTGACCGAGGTGAGCCGGGCCGGCGGGTTCGGGGTGCTCGCGGCCGTGTCGTACACCGCCGACGAGCTCGACGCGCAGCTGCACTGGATCGAGGAGCAGCTCGACGGGCGGCCCTACGGCGTCGACCTGCTCGTCCCGGAGAAGACCGCCGACCCCGGCGCCGACCGGGAGGACCTGGTCGCCGCACTGCGCGCTCAGCTCCCGGCCGAACACCTCGCGTTCGTCGACGACCTGCTGGACTGCTACGACATCCCGCGGCTGCCAGCCGACCCCGGGCGGGACGCGATCGCGGCAGGGATGAGCCGGCGCGGCGCCGAGGCCCAGCTCGACGCCGTGTTCGCGCACCGGCCCGCGCTCGTCGCGAACGCGCTCGGCACCGCGCCACCGCACCTCGTGGAGCGCGCGCACGACGCCGGGATGGCCGTCGCCGCCCTGGTCGGGACCCGGCGGCACGCCGAACGGCAGCTGGCGGCCGGGGTCGACGTGCTCGTCGCGCAGGGCACCGAGGCCGGTGGGCACACCGGCACGATCGCGACGACCGTGCTCACCCCGGAGATCGTCGGCATCGCCGGGGACCGTCCGGTGCTGGCCGCCGGCGGCATCGCCTCGGGTGACCAGATGGCCGCCGCGCTCGCGCTCGGCGCGGCCGGGGTCTGGTGCGGCTCGGTGTGGCTGTCCAGTGTGGAGGACGTGGCGCCGGAGTCGGTGAAGCGCAAGTTCCTCGCCGCGGGCAGCGGCGACACCGTCCGCTCCCCCGCCCGTACCGGCAAGCCCGCCCGGCAGCTGCGCAGCGCCTACCACGACGCCTGGGAGGCACCCGGCGCGCCGGCGCCGCTGCCGATGCCTCTGCAGCCGCTGCTGACCCTGCAGGCCTGGTCGAGCATCGACGCCGCCGCCGACGCCGGGAACGCGGGCGCGCAGGAGCTGCAGTCGTTCTTCGTCGGGCAGGTCGTCGGCGCGTTCACCGAGCTGCGCGGCGCGGGCGAGATCACCCGGGAGATGGCGCGCGGGTGCGAGCAGCGCATCGCCGCGCTCGCGGGGCTGGTCCGATGAGCCTCGACCCGCGCACACCCGTCGTCGTCGGGGTCGGGGAGGCCTCCGAGCGGATCGGCGAGCCCGGCTACGCCGCCCTGTCGCCGGTCGGGCTCGGGGCCGCCGCGGCCGCCGCGGCGCTCGCCGACACCGGCGCGGACCCGTCGGCGGTCGCGGCGGCGCTGACCGTCGTCGCCGGGGTGCGACAGTTCGAGATGTCGCTCCCGGGCGCCGTCGCGCCGCTGGGCCGGGCGGACAACTACCCGCGCGCGGTCGCCCGCCGGGTCGGCGCCGACCCGCAGCGGGCGGTGCTCGACGTCGTCGGCGGGCAGTCCCCGCAACGGCTGGTCACCGAGTTCGCCGGCGCGATCGCCCGCGGCGAAGCCGGCGCGGTGCTGCTGGTCGGGGCCGAGGCGATGTCGACGGTGCGGCACATGATGTCGCGCCCCACCGACGAGCGGCCCGACCACGGCGAGCACGTCGGCGGCACGCTGGAGGACCGCGGGTACGGCTCCGAGCTGCGCAGCCCGGTCGCCGAGGAGCACGGCGTGCGCACCCCGGCCGGGTACTACGCGCTGTGCGAGAACGCCCGCCGGGCCCGGCTCGGGCTCGACCGGGACGCCTACGCCCGCGGGATGGGCGCGCTGTTCGCGCCGTTCACCCGGGTCGCCGCCGGGCACCCGCACGCCGCCGCGCCGCGCGTCCGCACCGCCGAGGAACTCGTCACCGTCGACGACCGGAACCGGATGATCACCGACCCGTATCCGCGGTTCCTGGTCTCGCGCGACCAGGTCAACCAGGGTGCCGCGGTCGTCCTCACCTCGGTCGGCACCGCCCGGGACCTGGGAATCGCCCCGGAACGGTGGGTGTTCCTGCACGGCCACGCCGACCTCACCGAGAAGGCCGTGCTCGACCGCCCCGCCCTGGGCGCCTACCCGGCCGCCGAGGCCGCCGTACGGCACGCCCTGGAGCTGGCCGGGACCGGTGTGGACGACCTGTCCGCGATCGACCTGTACTCCTGCTTCCCGATCGCGGTGTCCAGCGTCGCCGACCCGCTCGGTCTGGCCGCCGACGACCCGCGCGGGCTCACCGTCACCGGTGGGCTGCCGTTCTTCGGCGGACCGGGGAACGACTACGCGATGCACGCGATCGCCGAGGTCGTGCGACGCCTGCGGGCCGACCCGGGCACCTACGGCCTGGTCGGGGCGAACGGCGGGTTCCTGTCGAAGTACTCCGCCGGGGTCTACTCCACCCGCCCCACCCCCTGGCGCGACGACGACAGCGCCGCGATCCAGGCCCGGCTCGACGCCGTCGCCACCGTCCCGACGACGACCGCGGCCGACGGGGCGGCGACCGTCGAGACCTGGACGGTGCGCCACCGCCGCGACGGCAGCCGGGACGCGGTCGTCGTCGGCCGGCTCGACGACGGTGGCGCGCGGTTCGTCGGGCGCGGCGACGACGACGAGCTGCTGGAGCTGCTCGACGGCGACCCGGCCGGGGCGGCGGTCCGGGCCCGGCCCGACGGTGACCGCACGCTCGTCACGGCCGGCTGACGGGTACCCGGGTCACCCGCGTCGACCCACCTCGCCCAGGGCCGCGCCCAGGATCTCCACGCCGCGGCGGATCTCGTCCTCGGTCGCGGTCAGCGGCGGCGCGATCCGGAACGTCCCGCCCATGCCGGGCAGCTGCACGATGTTCATGTGCAGCCCCAGCTCGGCGCACCGCGTGGTGACGGCCGCTCCGAGCGCGTCGGTGTCGGAGCCCGCCAGCTCCAGCCCGACCAGCAGGCCGCGGCCGCGGACGTCGCCGATCGTCCCGGACGTGCGGGCCAGGTCCCGCAGACCGTCCTGGAGCAGCGAGCCCAGCTCGCGGGCGCGCAGGTCGAGCCGGTCGCGGGTGAGCACGTCGAGCACGGTGAGCCCGACCGCCGCCGGGAGCGGGTCGTTGACGTGGGTGGTGAAGAACAGGAAGCCGCGCTCGTGCGCGACCTGCTCGATCGCGGCCGTGGTGAGGACGGCGGCCAGCGGCAGTCCCGCCCCGAGCGTCTTGGACAGGGTGAGGATGTCGGGGACCACGCCGTCGCGCTGGTGGGCGTACCAGTCGCCGGTGCGGCACAGACCGGTCTGGGCCTCGTCGAGGATCAGCAGCATCCCGCGCTCGTGGCACTTGTCGCGCAGCGCCGCCAGGTAGCCCGGCGGCAGGTCGACGACCCCGCCCGAGGACAGCACCGGCTCGACGATGCAGGCGGCGAGGCTGCCGACGGACTGGGCGTCGATCAGGGCGAACCCGAGGTCGAGCTGGCGGCGCCAGTCGAGCTCCCCGGCGTCGTCGACGAGGTCGGGGCGGTAGCGGTCGGGCACCGGCAGCGCGAAGTTGCCGGGGGCGGCGGGCCCGTAGCCGACGCGGCCGGCGACGTAGGTCGCGTTCGCCGCGGCCTGGGTCATCCCGTGCCAGGACCGGGCGAAGGACACGATCTCGTGGCGGCCGGTGACGAGCTTGGCCATCCGGATCGCGGCCTCGTTGGACTCCGCGCCGGTCGTGAGCAGCATCGCCCGGTCCAGGCCGCCGCCGACCGAGGCGCACAGCCGTTCGCACAGCTCGATCACCGGCCGCGACAGCATCCCGCTGTAGAGGTGGTCGAGCCGCCCGACCTGCTCGCGGACGGTCGCGACGATCTCCGGGTGCGCGTGCCCGAGGATCGCGCTCATCTGACCGGAGGTGAAGTCGAGCAGCTCGCGGCCGTCCTCGAAGGTGACGGTGCTGCCGTGGGCCCCGGCGACGACGCCGGGGGTGAACCCGCCGCGGCCGGAGTAGCGGATGAGGTGCTCGGTCACAGCCAGGTCCTCTCGCGGGTACGGACGGACCGGGCGACGGTGTCGTCGACCGGGGTCGGAGCGGGCCCGACACGCCGACCTCCCCCCCGGCGCAGTCTGACATCCAGGCCGGACCCGGGTCTGCCCGCCGACGGGACGACGGATGCGGCAAGGTGGAGGGCGGAGCAGGAACCGGACGAGGGGGACGTCGTGACCTGGAGCACCCGTGAGGTCGCCGAGCTGGCGGGGACCAGCCTGCGGGCGGTGCGGCACTACCACGAGATCGGCCTGCTGGCCGAGCCCGATCGGCGCGCGAACGGCTACAAGCAGTACGGGGTGGCGCACCTGGTGCGGCTGCTGCGGATCAAGCGGCTCGTCGACCTCGGGTTCTCGCTGGCCCAGATCTCGGAGATGAACGACGCCGACGCCCACCCGGAGGAGGCCGCCCGCGCACTGGACGCCGAGCTGGCCGCCACCATCGAGCGGCTGCAGCAGGCCCGCGCCGAGCTCGCGCTGATCCTGGACCGCGCCGCACCGACCGACCTGCCCGCCGAGTTCGCCGCGGCCGCGGACCAGCCGATGTCCGACGCCGACCGGTCGCTCACCCTCGTCCTGCCGCGAGTGCTGGGCTCGGAGCGGTTGCAGGCCGTCGCGGACATGCTGGCCGAGGCCCGCCCCGACCCGGCGCAGGAGCGGTTCGACACGCTCCCCGCCGACGCCGACGAGGCCACCCGCCAGGAGCTCGCCGACCGGATGGTGCCGTACATGCGAGCGCTGTACGAGACCCATCCCGGTCTGGTCGCGCCGAACACCGACGCGCCGATCGGCGAGCAGCGGGCCGAGCAGACCCTCGGCCGTGCGATGCGCGAGCTGTACAACACCGCCCAGCTCGACGTGCTCGTCCGCGCCGGGAAGGCGCTCGCCGCGGAGCGCGACGGTGAGCCGGCCCCACCGACCTGAGCGCCCGTCCTCAGGCGTGACCGACGCACGCACGCCCGACCGCCCGTGCCGGTCCGCGCAGCGGGACCCTGCCCCCGGCGGGCACGGGCGCCGGACGGGTGAGGGGCGCGGCCAGCACCACGTCCGGCAGCACCGTCCCCGGCGCGAGGTGCACGTGCTCACCGTGCGGCACGGGCCCGGCGACGGCCGGGGCCGCGACGAGCAGGTGCGTCCCGGCCGGCACGCGGACGGCGAACCCGCCGTCGTCGCCGGTGGTGACGCGGTCCAGCTGGCGGCCCGCCCCGTCGACGACGGTGACCGTCGCCGCGGCGGGGGCGCCGTCGGGGCCGCGGACCCGCCCGACCGTGGCCGGGGCGGGCCCGTCGTCGACGGTCTCCAGCAGCGCCGGGAGCTCGGCGGCCAGCAGCCCCGCCTCACGGGCGGGCGCGGCGCCGCGCCCGGTCCCGCCGGCCGGGCCGATCAGCAGGTCGAGCACGCCCGCGCAGCTGCCCGCGGGGACCGGTCGCCCGGCGACGGCGTCCGCGGTGAGCTGCGCGAGCCGGGCGCAGGCCGCGGTCAGTGCCGGGGTCCCGGACACCCCTTCGGCGGAGCGGGCCAGGCGCCGCGCGTGCTCGGCGACGGCGGTGCAGGCGGTCAGCTCGTGCACGACGTCGCGGTGGGTGGAGCCCAGCCAGGTCCGTGCCAGCGGGCGCCCCAGCAGCAGCGTCTGGTGCAGCGCGGCGTCGAGTGTGCGCGCCACGGCACGCAGGTCCTCGCACGGGCCGGGGCGGCGCAGCGCACGGTCGACCGTGCCCAGCAGCTCGGCCAGCGCGTCGAGCAGTCCGCGCCGGGCCTCCTCCGCGGCGGACCGGGTCCGGGTGGGCAGCACGAGCACCGACACCGCGCAGCCGACGAGGCCGCCGGCCACGGTCTCCTCCAGCCGCAGCACCATCAGGTCCACCGTGAAGGTCCCGAGCAGCGCGTAGAGCTCGCCGAGCATCAGCGTGATGAAGAAGATCATCAGCGCGTAGGAGAGCCGGAACAGGTAGAGCGCGCCGAACATGCTGAGCAGGATCACCGGAAGCACCACGGCGACGTCGGGTCCCAGCACCGGCACGAGCGCGATCGCGCCGACCAGGCCGATCATGGTGCCGACGATGCGGTGTGCCGCCTTGCGCACCGTCTCGGCGACGGTCGCGGTGCCGGTGAACGCGATGAACGCCGCCAGCACCGCCCAGTAGTAGCGCTGCTCGGACAGCGCGTCGCCCACCGCGATCGCGAGGGCGGTGGCGACCGCGACCTGCACCGCCTGGCGGGTGGTCAGCGACAGCCGTGAGGCGGGGCGGCCGGGGTCCGGCGGGCGGTGCAACCGGGTCACCGTGCCCGCCGAGCCGGGCAGGTTGCCCCCGAACAGCTGAACGGCGGGGGCGAACGCGGTGTCGCGGGCGCCCTCCTCCCGCACCGCGTCGAGGGCGTCGGTCCACTCGGCGCGGGCGTCGGCGAGCACCGTCGCGTCGACGGCGAGCCGGCGCGGCGCCGGGGCCGCCACCCGGTCGGCGACCCGTCCGGCCCGTTCGCGCACCGCGTCCCAGCGGCCGCCGTGCAGGGCGGTGAGGACCGCACGGGCGTCGTCGCAGTCGAGGGCGTCGGGCCCGACCCGGGTCAGTGCGGTCACGGCCAGCTCGGCGTCGAACACCGCCCGGCGGACGATCCGGGCGGCGTCGTCGTCGGCGACGGCGGCCGGGGTCCCCAGCTGCCCGTCGATGACCAGCGCGGCCTCGTTCACGCGGACCAGCAGACTCGCCAGCCGGGCCTCGACGCGGGCCCGCCCGGCGGTACCCGGGGCGTGCTCGGCCAGGGCCAGCACGGTCCCGGCGAGACCGGCGAGCCGCGCCTCGAACGAGCGCAGCATCCGGCGGAGCACCCGGTCGTTGCGGACCGGGAGCAGCACCAGCGTCAGCAGCATCACCCAGGCGATCGCGACCGCGACGACGAACGCCACCCCGGGCAGCATCTCCGGGCGCAGGCTCAGGAACAGGGCGAAGAAGTAGCCCATGAACCCGCCCATGCCGCAGACGAAGAACCGCAGCCCGAAGCGCCGCACCCAGACCGCGACGAACACGACCACGACGAACGCGGTCAGCGACGCGAGCCGGTTCCGGTCGACGAGCAGCGCCACGCCCATCCCGGCGAGCATCGACAGTCCCAGGAAGCACAGCGTCACCGCCTGCCCGGCGCGGGTGGCGTCGACGACCCCGAACGAGGACAGCATCGCCACCACCGCCCCGAGCATCATCGGCACCAGCGGCGGGGTGCCCGTCGCCGTCGCGACGAGGTACTCCACGCCCAGCGCGGTGGCGATGGCCAGCACGGCCCGGACCGCCGAGACGAGGCGGACGAGGCCGGGGTCGGAGGCGACGAACCGGTCACGGATCCGGAGGAGGCGTTCGGACGCGGTCGGCACAGTCCGTTGCATATGCTAACGATATACCGGATCGTGATCTTCGCACAGCCCGGGACCGCCGGACGTAGCGTGGGCCCCCAAGGAACGATCACGGAGGTGGCGGGTGCGCGGGTACGGGTTCGTGGCGGCGGGTGGCCCGGAGCAGCAGGCGTTCGTCGAGGTCGAGGAGCCGCGACCCGGGCCGGGTGAGCTGCTCGTGCGGGTCCGGGCGGCCGGGGTCAACCCGGGCGACTGGCGGATGCGCGACGGTGACTACGGCGTCGCCGGGCCCGCGGTGCTCGGCCGCGAGGTCGCCGGGACCGTGCTGGAGGTCGGCGACGGCGTCACCGGGTTCGCCCCCGGCGACGAGGTGTTCGGCGGCTGCCCGGACATGCAGGGCGGGTGGGCGCCGCGGGCGCGGGTCATCGCCGGCTTCGCCGCGCACCGCCCACCCGGGGTCTCCCCCGAACAGGCGGCGGTGCTGCCGGTCGCCGCGGGCACCGCCTGGGACACCCTCACCAACCTCGACCTCCCCGCCGGGGCGACGCTGCTGGTCAACGGGGCGGGCGGCGGGGTCGGTCTGCCGCTGGTGCAGCTGGCCCGCCGCCGCGGTCTGACCGTCGTCGGCACGGCGAGCCCCGGCAAGCACGCCCTGCTCGCCGGGTTCGGCGCCGTACCGGTGGCCTACGGCGACGGCGTCGCCGACCGGATCCGCGCGGCAGCACCGGGCGGGATCGACGGCGCCCTGGACCTCGTCGGCGGCGACGCGCTGCGTGCGGTGGCCGGGCTCGTCCCACCCGCGACGCTGTACTCGATCGCGGACAAGCCGCTGGTCGCGCAGCTGGGCGGGCGCGACGTCACCCGCGACCGCAGCACCGCCGTGCTCGACGCGCTGGCCCGGCTCGTCGCCGAGAACGAGCTCGACACGATGGTGCGCGAGGTCCGCCCGCTGGACGAGGCCGGGGCCGCGCTGGCGCTCGTCGAGGACGGCCACGTCACCGGCAAGGTCGTCCTCATCCCCTAGGGAGTGGAGGTGCTCGGGAACGGCGACCACGCCGTGATCCATCCCGACACCCCGGCCGGGACGACCGTCACGGTGGCACCGCACGGGGAGGACCTTGACGTGACGTCGAGTTGAGGTCGGACCCTGCTCGCATGCGTGCGATCAGGGTGGACGAATTCGGTGGACCGTCGGTGCTGCGTCCCGTGGAGCTGCCGACGCCGGTGCCGGGGCCGGGCGAGGTGCTGGTGGGGGTCGAGGTGGCCGGGGTGTTGTTCCTGGACACCCTGATCCGGCGGGGCGCCGCGCCGGCATTCGGCACCACCCCGCCCTACGTCCCCGGCCGCGGCGACGCGGGCCGGGTCCTGGCGGTCGGGCCCGGGGTAGCGCCCTCGTGGGTCGGGCGACGGGTGCTCGTCGACGGGCCGGACACCTACGCCGCGGAGGTCGCGGCGCCGGTCCCGTCGCTGGTCCCGGTGCCCGACGGGCTCGACCTCGCCGACGCGATGGCCCTCCTGCACGACGGCGGCACGGCACTCGCACTCGTCGAGGCGGTGGGGGTGCGCCCGGGCGAGACGGTGCTGGTCCTGCCCGCGGCGGGCGGGGCCGGTTCGGTTCTCGTGCAGCTCGCGCGCCGGGCGGGGGCGCGGGTGATCGGGGCCGCGCGCGGACCCAAGCTCGGCCTGGTCCGCTCCCTCGGGGCAGACCTGGCGGTCGACTACGGCGAGCCCGGCTGGGCGGACGCGCTCCGGCGCCGGGTCGGCCAGATCGACGTGGTGGTCGACGGTGTCGGCGGAACCCTGGGCGCCGAGGCGTTCGGGCTGGTCGCCGAGGGCGGCCGGTACTCCGGCTACGGCAACGCGGGCGGGACGCCCGTCACCCGCTCCGCCCCCGGCGTGGAGGTCCGCGGCGTGGCACAGCTCGCCGACTTCGCCGACGGCCGCCGCGCCCGCCAGGAACGCGTCCTCGCCGAGGCCGCCGCCGGGCACCTGCACCCGGTGGTGGGCAGGGAGTTCGCCCTCGACAAGGCCGCCGACGCCCACACCGCCCTGGAGAACCGCGAGATCGCAGGCAAAGCCCTGCTCCGTCCCTGAGGGCCCACCACACCGAGCCCGCGGGACGACCACCCCGAGCGGACGGGTCGGGTCCGGCTCGGGCGATGCGGACGTCCGGGAGACCGGCTCACCGCTCCCGGTCGGCTCCCAGGTGGGTGGCAAGGAACCGGTCGGCCGTCTCGAACATCGTCACCAGGTTCTCCGGGTTGACGATGGCGTGGCCCTCGTCGTCGAACACCAGGTACTCCACGTCCACCCCGCGCCCACGCAGCGCCGCCACGAGGTTGTCGGACTCGGCGCGCACCACGCGGACGTCGTTGGCGCCCTGCACCACCATCAGCGGGGTGCGGACGTCGTCGACCCGGGTGATCGGTGAGCGGGCCAGCATGTCCGCCTCCTGGGCGGGGTCGGCCGGGTCGCCGACGTAGCGGAACCAGTTGTTGACCAGGCCGGGGCGGGTGAACTCCGGGACGGTGCGCAGGAAGTTCGCCAGGTTGGAGATGCCGACGTACTCCACCGCCGCGGCGAAGCGGTCCGGGGTGAACGCGATCCCGACCAGGGTGGCGTAGCCGCCGTAGGAGCCGCCGAACATCGCGACCCGGTCCGGGTCGGCGTACCCGCGGGCGACGGCCCAGTCGACGGCGTCGATCAGGTCGTCGTGCATGGCGCCGGCGAACTCCCCGACCGCGGCCTCCATGTGGGCGCGGCCGAACCCGTAGGACCCCCGGAACTGCGGCTGCAGCACCGCGTAGCCGCGGTTGGCCCACAGCTGCACACTCGGGTCGAAGCCCCACCAGTCCCGCGCCCACGGTCCGCCGTGCGGCATCAGCACCAGTGGCAGCCGCTCGGGCGCCACACCGACCGGCAGCGTCAGGTAGGCGAGCATCTCCCGGCCGTCGCGGGCGGTGATCGTGACCGGCTCCACCGGCGCGAGCTGCCCCGGGTCGAGGTCGGCGCGCTGGCGGAACAGCAGCCGCGACTCCCCCGTGGCGCGGTCGTGGAACCAGGTCTGCGGGTCGCGGTCGTGGACGAACGTCGCCACCCACCGACGGCCCTCGACGTCGCCGGAGACCGCGCTCAGGTCGCCGTCGCACAGGTCGCGCAACGCGGCGAGCACCTCGGCGAAGTCCGGGTCGAAGGCCCGGATCTCCTGCCGCCCACCGAGGTAGCGGACGCCGAGCAGCTCACCGGTGCCGCGGTGGCGGATCAGCGCCGACGGCAGGCTGGGGAAGATCTGGGCACGGATGTCGATGTCGTGCTCGGGGTGCCGGTCGACCACGGTGACCTCACCGGTGGCGGTGTCGAGCCGGCCGAGGTGCAGGCGGTCGCCGTCGCCGTAGGTTCCGACCCAGATGCCGGTGCCGTCCGGGGTCGGTTCGTAGGGGTACACGCCGAGCGGGTGGGCGTCGCCGTCGAAGGTCGCGACCAGGTCGTCGCCGCGCCACACCCGTCCGACGCCGTCCGCGGTGAGGGTCTCGCGCAGCAGCTCGTCGCCGACGAGGGTCCAGCCGTCCCCGCCGCCCGGACTCTGCGCGAGCACCGTCAGCTCCCCGGTCGCGACGTCGAGCTCGCACAGGTCGAACTCGACGGGGTTGCGGGCGTTGCTCTGCAACAGCAGCTTCCCGGGGCGTTCCGGGCGCTGCTCGACACCGAACGCCGTCGCGCCCTCGAACGGCGTGAGGTCGACCGCGGGCGCGTCCGGCGCGGTCAGGTCGACACGGAACACGTGCCAGTTCTCGTCACCACCGGTGTCCTGCAGGTAGAGCAGGTAACGGGGGTCGTCGGTCCAGAAGTAGCGCAGCACGGTGCGGGTCTCGTCGGCGGTGACGCATCGCTCGCCAGCACCGTCCACGTCGGACACCCACACGTTCAGGCGCCCCTTCCACGGGGCCAGGAAGGCGATGCGGGTGCCGTCCGGGGAGAGGGTCGCGGCGGTGCGGTCGGGCATCCGCAGCAGGTCACGGGCGGGGATCCGGTCGGGCAGGGCCATGGTGGTCTCCAGGGTCGGGTCGGCGGTCACAACGCGGTCCAGATCGTCTCGGCGTCGACGACGCGGTGGCGGCGCCAGGTCAGCGCGCGCTCGGCCGCGGCGACGACACCGGCGACCAAGAGGCCCGTGTTCAGCCAGCCGGGAAGGGTGATCGGCGAGGTGTAGGTCCCGAACCTGGCGGCGACGGCGTCGATGCCGGTGAGCAGCTCCAGCGCCACCGGGACGGCCAGGACGAGGTTGACCAGCAGTACGGCGACGGCGACCGCCGCGATCGTGCGGCTCACGGCGGGCGAGCGACGGGCGAGCTGCGCGCGGCGGTGCTCGAGCGTCCCGGGCACCGGGGGCAGCCGCCGCTCCCCGCCGTCGTCGGTGACCAGGTGCATCCGGGTGATGCCGTAGAGGCCGGCGTCGACCTCGATCCGGCCGCCCGGCACCGGCAGCGACGCCGGCATCCCGGCCCGCCCGACCTCCTCTCCGTCGCGGTAGAGGCGGGCATCCCAGTCGCGGGACATGTCGACCTCGACGGTCCACTGCGCACCGGGGCCGCCGGTCTCGGGGAGCTGGGTCGCGTACAGCGAACGGTGCAGGATCTCGTGGCGACGCAGCGGCCGCAGCCGCCGGCTCACCGGACACCTGCCGTCACCGGCGGGGCGAGGGCGTCGGCCGCACCCGGCTCGCCGGGTTCTCCGGGCTCACCGAGGTCACGGAACGCGGGCGTCACCAGCGCGACGAGCGCGGTGCCGACCGCGACCGCGGCGAGTGCGATCCCGGCCCCGCCGAGGCCGGAGGTCGAGGCCAGCGCCGCGACCGGCGCCGCGGTCAGTGCCGGCGCGGCGAGCAGCAGGGTGTTCTGCGCGCCCAGGACCCGGCCACGCAGGGCGTCCGGGGTGGCCTCGATCGTGAGCACCCCGAGCACCGCGCCGACCGGGGCGTTGGTGAATCCGACGAGCGCGGCGGCACCGAGCACGAGCCACGGCGAGGCGAGGCTCCCGACCAGCGCGAAGCCGGCTCCGAAGCCGAGCATCCCGAACACGAACCAGGTCCGGCGCCGCACCCGGTTCACCAGCGCCGCGTACAGCACGGAGCCGGCCAGGCCGCCCGCGGCGAGTGCGCTGAGCGTCAGCCCGGCGAGCGCGGGCAGCTCCAGAGCCGTGAAGTAGGCCGGCATCAGCGTCGTCTGCAGGGCCGCGATGACCGCGACCAGCACCGCCGACACCAGCGTCGCCCCGAGCACCAGCCGTTGCCCGGCCAGGAACACCCACGACTCCGCGAGATCCCGCACGGCCCTGCGCACCGCACCCCCCGGAGCGGTGCGCAGCACCCCTTCGACCCGACCGGCCCGTGGGTCGAGCAGTGCCGCGGTCAGCGCCGCGAGCAGGCTCGTCGCCGCGGTCACCACGAGCACCGTCGACGCCGGGCCGGCGAACGCGACCAGCAGGCCGCCGACGGCCGGACCGGCCAGCAGCAGGACGTTGGCCAGGTTCTCCCGCAGCGCGACGAGCCGGTCGAGACGGCCCGGGCGCGGGTCGAGCCGGACCAGTGCCGGGAGCAGGACCTCCTGCGCGGTCATCGCGGGCACCCGCACGACCGCACCCAGCACACCGAGCACCAGGAAGGCGGTCATGCCCAGCCCCCACAACGCGTCGACGACCGGCAGCGCCGCGACCACCGCGGCCCCGAGCACCCCGGCGACGACGGTGACCAGCCTGCGGTCGACCCGGTCGACCACCAGACCCGACAGCAGCCCGGTCAGCGCGGACGCCGTCGTCGTCACCGTCGCCAGCACGCCCGCGGCCAGCACGTCCCCGGTGCGCTGCAGGACCAGCAGCGGCAGGACCGCCGCCATGATCCCGCCACCGAGCAGGGTCAGCCCGTAGGCGGTGAGCCACAGTGCCGGGCTGCGTCGCAGCGCCCTCACCGGACGAGGGCCTTCGTGCTGCGGCGGAACGCCCAGACGACCACCAGCGCGGCCAGCACGGTCAGCGGGGTGCCCATGGCGACCCGGGCGATGCCCAGCCCGCCGGTGGACTCGGCGACGTAGAGCCACTGCTGGATCCCGAACCGCGCGCCGAACACCAGCGCGGCGGCTGCCGTGGCGAGGTCGTGGGCGCGCAGGACCGCGGGCGTCGAGCGCCAGGGGTGCCTACCGCCGTGCATCGCGTTCCAGATCACGCCGGTGAGCGGCCTGCGGACCAGCAGCGAGCCGGCGGTGACGACGAACCCGGCCAGCGCGGCCCAGATGCCGATCGCGAAGAAGTCGCGCGCCGACCCGGTCCAGGCGACGACCCCGGCCGCCAGCGCGACGCCCAGCAGGCTGCCGACCGCCGAGCTGAACCTCTCTCCCTGCAGCAGCCGGTACCCGAACAGGGCCAGACCGGTCGCGACGGCGATGCCGATGGTCAGAGGCAGGGACAGGAAGGCGTTCGCCGTCACGAACACGATCACCGGGATCGTCGAGTAGACGAACCCCGCGGTCCCGCCCATCTGGTCGAGCAGGCTCGGGGTGGCGCGGTCGCGGGTCTCGTCCTGCGGCGGCTCGGTCATGGTCATGCCGTCCTCCCTCGTCGTGGTGTGCTGCGACGAGGGAAGTCCGTGCCGCTGCGGCACACTCAAGCCGAAGGCCCTGGTGTGTGGTCCAGGTCACTGCTGGCTTGACCATGCCGCGACGGCACGGTGTGGGCTCCTCCCATGACGTGGAGCACCCGGGAGGTCGCCGAGCTGGCCGGCACGAGCCTGCGGGCGGTGCGGCACTACCACCAGGTGGGGCTGCTGACCGAGCCCGAGCGACGATCCAACGGCTACAAGCAGTACGGGGTCGAGCACCTCGTGCGGCTGCTGCGCATCAAGCGGCTGGCCGATCTCGGGTTCTCGCTGCCGCAGATCGCGGACACCCTCGACGAGGGCGACCACCCCGAGCAGGCACTGCGCACGCTCGACGCCGAGCTCGCGGCCACGATCGAACGGCTGCAGCGGGCCCGCCTCGAGCTCGCCACCATCATCGACCGCCGGGCTCCGGCGGACCTGCCGGTGGCCATGGCGCCGGCGCAGGCGGCCGCGCTGACCGAGTCCGACCGGTCGGTGGTGCTGCTCATGAGCCGGTTCATGGGGCCGCGCAAGCTGACCGCCTACGGCGAGCTGCTGCGTGACCTGCCGGCCGACCCGACCGACGGCGAGTTCGACCACCTGCCCGCCGACGCCGACACCGAAGCCCGCGCCGACCTCGCCGAACGGATGGCGCCGTACGTGCGGCGAATCCAGGAGGCCCATCCGGACCTGGCCGGCCCGGACGACGACGCCCCGCGCGGCGCGCGGGTCCTCGCGGAGACGACGAGCGCGGCGATGCGGGAGCTCTACAACCCGGCCCAGGTGGACGTCCTCGTCCGCCTCTCGGCACTGCTGCGGGCCACCGACTGACCACCCGTTCACGGAGAGGACGTCCGATGTTCGAACACAAGGTGCTGAAGTACAAGCTCGGCTGGAAGGGCTTCGACTATCCCGGCATGGAGCAGGAGCTCAACGAGCTCGGCTCCCAGGGATGGGAGACGGTCGGGACGATCGTGCCCGCGGTCGGAGCGGGGCAGACCATCGAGATCGGGGTGATCCTCAAGCGGGCACGGGGGTGACCCGGACGGGCCGCGCCGCGTCGATCGGCGCGCAGCGGGTACCCGCGGGCGTGCCCGACTCCGACGCGTCGCCGCGACGCCACCCGTTCGACCTCGATCCGCGCTTCGGCGCGGCGCTGCTGCCGTTCGGGGTGGGCGATCAGTCCGACGCCCACGTCGACCTCGACGACGACGGCCTGCGGGTCCGCTTCGGGTTCTTCTCGCTCGCCACACCGGTCCGGAACCTGGCGGGTGCCCAGCTCACCGGCCCGTTCCGCGCGGTGAAGGCGCTCGGCGCTCGGCTGTCGCTCGCCGACCGGGGCGTGACGTTCGGCAGCGCCACCGAGCGGGGTGTGTGCATCCGGTTCCACCGCCCCGTCCCGGCACTCGACCCGTTCGGCGCGCTGCGACACCCCGGGATCACCGTGACCGTCGCCGACCCGGAACGGCTGGTGGCGGCGGTGGAGCGCTACGCGGAACGGACCCGGCTGACCACGGCACGGCGCACGGAACCGACGCCCCAGCCGGGCCCGGTGCGCCGCGCCGGAGCGGTGTTGCGCTATCCCGCGGGACTCGCCCTCACCGCCACGCGCTACCTGCGCCGCCTGCCGCACATCGACCGCGCCGAGGCGGTCGGCGATGCCTCCGACCTGCCGCCGGCGCTGCCGGAGGAGCTGGTCGACGCGCACGTGAAGGCGGTCGAGGAGGGGTCCGGACCGCTGCTGCACCGCGTCTTCACCGTCGACGTGCGCGACAGCGGTCTCGACGCGGCCGCCCTGATGGAGCGGGTGTGCGCCGACCTCGACCGCCTCGCCCCGTCCGAGGTCGTCACCTTCCGCAAGACGCGCGGGCGGCTCGGTGAGCTCGTCGTGGGTGACGAGTACGTGGTGCTCATGCCGGCACCGTGGAACGGGCCGGTCCGGGTGGTGCACCGCGACGCGACGTCGTTCCGGTTCGCGACACTGGCCGGTCATCTGGAGGCCGGGCAGATCGAGTTCTCCGCGAGCGACGACGACCGGGGAATCGGGTTCCGCATCGAGACCTGGTCGCGGCCCGGGGACCGGGCGGCGGCGCTGGCGTTCGACGTGCTGCGGATCGGCAAGGAGATCCAGTTGCACATGTGGACGCACTTCTGCCTGCGCGCCGGGGACCTGTCGGGCGGCCGCGTCCCCGACGGGGTGCGGGTGCGGACCTGGCGTGCGTCCTGGCCGCCGCGGGGTGGCCCGCGGTCGTGAGCCGCGGGGCCCGGCGGGACACGGCCTCTCCGGAGAGGGGACGGGGCGCCGCTACCTCGGCCACGCCGACCAGGGCAGCCACGTGGTGCTGTTCGTCCGGGACTCCCCCGGCGACGACATCGGCCCCGGCGCACCGTTCCTGTGCCTAGGCGCCTGCACCTACGTGTCCCACGAGGGCCGCAAGCCGATCGCGATCACCTGGAAGGTGCGCCGCGCCATGCCGGGTGAGACGTTCCGGGCGGCGAGCGTCGTGGCGTCCTGACCCGGATCGGGCATCGTGCCGGACGCGGCGCCGCCGGCCGGGGACAGATCCGTCCGAACACTCGCCCACCGGTTCAGCCTCCCCCACTCGACGCTGCGGCCGCGTTCTGCTGCTCCCACACCGAGAGCACGACCGCGACGACGAACAGCTGCGCCGGCAGGCTCAGGCCCGGCAAGGTCGCCTCGGCCCCGCCTCGCCACCAGCTCGACTTCCGGATCGTCCCGACGGTCCTGTCGCCCTCGACGAGGTGCTGCTCGGAGCTCCACACCGAGGCCCGGCGGAAGCGGTAGGACCGGCCGTCGGCGGTGACGGTCCAGTGCTTGCGACCAGCCCGCTCCGCCGTGGCGACGACGTTCCCCGCGGAGTCGGTCATCGTGTAGGTCCTGCCCCAGACGGTCGATACGATCCGGTACTCGCGGCCCTCGACCTGGATCTGCCCGCCGGAGCGCCACCAGTGCGAGCTGAAGGTGCTGACCGGCGCACCGTCCTGTGTGAACTCGTAGTCGCGGCGCCATACGCTCGTCCGCTCGGCACGCAGCATGGGGTGATCGAACCATCCGGGTCCTCGGCACACCGCGCAGGCCGGGTGGGCGGGGACTCGGCCAGGCTGTCGGCGGCACGCATCCCATGCGGTCCCGTCAGCGTTCTGTCAGGTCTGCGACCCACGAGGCTCACCGGGTCGGAGGTGAGCTGACCATTGCCCACCACTTAGCGTCGCGTTAGGCCGAACGGCCGAATGCTGCCGCCGTGCTCTCAACAGATCATGACTCCCGGACGGCACGGATCTTCGCAGCGGTACCGCTGCTGCTGGCCGCGGCGGCAGGCGCCCTGGACGGGGCCTCGTTCACGGCGTTCCACGACGTGGTCGTCAGCGCCATGACCGGCAGCTTCGTGGCGATCGGCCGCGGGCTGGGGTCGGCCCCGGCGCTCGCTCCCGCGGCCTGGGCGCTGGGCGGCTACGTGCTGGGCGTGGTCGCCGGCACCGTGACGGCCGGTCTGGCCGAGCGGAGGCTGCCGGCCCGGGGCGCCGTCGGTGTCACGCTCGGCCTGGAGCTCGCGGTCCTGTCCGCGTTCGGCCTCGCGTGGCTGCTCGGCGGGCCCGGACACACCTTCCCCGTCGAGCCGATGATCGGGACGGCGACCCTGGCCATGGGCCTGCAGGGGGCGGCGCTGCGCCGGGTCGGCCCGGCCGGCACCCCCACCAACTACTTCACCGGGGTCGTCACGAACTGGGTGTCGGGCATGGTCGACCCGGCCGGGCGCAGCTGGAACCCCGGCGCCGGCGCCCGCATCGCGGTCTTCGTCGTCGCCGTCGCGGCGACGGGCTCGCTGCACCGGGTCCTCCCGGTCGGGGTCGTCGCGGTGCCGGTGACCCTGGTCGCGGCCGCGACGGCACTCGCCGCGGCCGCGGCGCGCTCCCGGCGACCGGTCGGGCTGCGCCCGGACGACCGCCCCGCGGACCGTGCCCGGTCGATGGTGGCCACGGGCAGGGCGTGAACGTGGACGGTGACGCAATCGTCCCCGTCGGGCAGTCTGTCCCGGGTGGCCGCAACGGCGCGGCCGCGCCGAGGACCGGGGGCCACATGACGACCGAACGCGCACGATTCCTGCCCACCGAGCAGGGCGCACAGGCCCCCAACGCCGGCCGGGTGCTGGCGCTGCTGTTCGCCGCCAACACGTTCAACTTCTACGACCGGGCCGTCCCGGCGATCGTCGCCGAGCCGATCAAACTGGAGTTCGGGCTCTCCGACCTGCAGATCGGCGTCCTGGCGGCGGCGTTCACCGTCGTCTACGCGGTCTGCGGGCTCCCCCTCGGGCGGCTCGCCGACCACCGCTCGCGGGCCCGGATCATGGGCTGGGGCATCGTGGCGTGGAGCCTGCTGACCGCCGCGAGCGGCGCGGCCTGGAACTACGTCTCCCTGCTGCTGATGCGCGTCGGCGTCGGTGTCGGTGAGGCCAGCTACGCGCCCGCCGCGAACTCGACGATCGCCGACCTCTACCCGGCGGGGAAGCGGGCGCGGGCGTTCGGGCTGTTCCAGCTCGGGCTGCCGGTCGGGCTCGTCCTCGCCTACTTCTCGGTCGGCGCGATCGCCGAGGCGTTCGGGACGTGGCGGGCGCCGTTCGTGCTGGCCGCGATCCCGGGGCTGCTGATCGCGGCCGGGTTCTTCCTGGTGCGCGAGCCCCGCCGCGGCGCGTCCGAACCGGCGTCGAGGACCGCGGCCGCGTCGGCGTCGGCCTCCACGCCGCCGCCGACGCCGGTCGACCGGCCGTTCCGCCGGGTCCTTGCCGTCCCGACCATGTGGTTCCTGATCATCGCCGGGATCGGCGCGAACCTCGCCTCGTACTCGGTCAACACCTTCACCGTGCCGCTGTTCCAGCGCTACTTCGGGGCGTCCCTGACCGGGGCGGCGGTGCTGACCGGTGTCGTCGTCGGCGTGACGGGGCTGGTCGGGCTGCTCGTCGGCGGCTGGGTCTCCGACCGGGCCGCCCGCCGTTCGACGGGTGCTCGGGTGCTGGTCGGTGCGGTGGCGACGCTGGTGTCGGTCCCGCTGACCTGGTTCGCGCTGTCCGTGGGGCCGGAGGCGACGGGCACGTTCGTCGTGCTGTTCGGCGCCGGGTGGCTGTTGCAGTACCTCTACTACACCTCGGCCTACCCGGCCGTCGCCGACGTCGTCGGGCCACGGCTGCGGTCCACGGCGACGGCGGTGTTCTTCGCCGCTTTCTACCTGCTCGGCGGCGCCGTCGGGCCGGTGATCGCCGGCGCGCTGTCGGACGCGTTCGCCGCGGACGCGCTGGCCGCGGGCGCGAGCGCGGCCGAGGCCGCGGCGAGCGGGCTGCGACAGGCCCTCGCGGTGATCGTGCCGCTGTCGATGGCGATCGCGTCGGTGGGGCTGTTCCTCGCGGCGCGCTCGGTGCGCCGGGACAACGAGCGGATGACCGCGGCCGCCGGCTGACCGGGAGCTCAGCCGGGCAGCCGGGTCCAGTCGCGGTCGTCGACGTCGGTGCCGAACGCGTCGAGGGTCACCGTGGTCGAGTCCTGCCGCTGCTCGGGGAGCCGGATCCGGCGCACGTGGGCGCCGTCGAGCCACACCTCGCCCGGCTCGCCGTCGGCGGTGGTGACGGTCAGCCGTCGCCACCGCTCGCCGCGGTCGGGGACGACGCCGTGGTCGACGGCCTCGGTGACCTCGGCGAGCCGGTCGAAGGCCGCGAGCGGGGTGACGATCCGGCCGGGGTCGGTGAGGCCCAGCGTGTCGAGCCTGCGCCCCGGCCGTCCGCTCCAGACCTGGTCATCGATCTGCAGGAACGCGATGTGGTCGTGGCCGGCCATGGCGCGGCGCCGGGCGAGGTCGAGGACGCCGCGGGTCACCACCTGCCGGGGCACCCGGCGCAGGACGGCCCGGGCCAGGGCCGGCAGCGGGCGCCGTCGTCGCGGGAGCGCCTCCCCCATGGCGCGGGTCCCCGACAGGTCCATCAGCAGGGTGGCGCGGGCGGTACCGGCCGCGACCGTGCGGCCGATGGCGTCGCTCAGGCGGACCATGGCCGGGCACTCGGTCGTCATCGTGGGGCCTTTCGCAGGTGGCTCGGGGACGTCTCCGAGCCTGCCCGTCGGCGCGCTCCGGCGAATCGGTCCACAGGACGATTCGCGCCTCCACCGCAGGGAGGAGGCGAGGTCCGGACAACAGTGCCGCGTCAGCCCGCGTCGAGGGCCGCGGTGAGCCGGGCCAGCACCGGGGCGGCGACGGCGAGCGCCGCGCGGTCGGCCGGGGCGAGCCGGTCCAGCGCCACACCGAGCAGGGTCTCGGCCGCCGCGTCGTAGCGACCCAGTGCCTCGGTCGCCCGCGGCGCGACGGCGACGAGCACGGTGCGCCGGTCGGCGCCGTCGCGTCGCTGCACGAACTCGTCGGCGGTGAGCGTGCGCAACAGGTTGCTGACGGTGGAGCGGGCCAGACGCAGCCTCGCAGCCAGCTCGCTCGGGGCGAGCGGCCCGGCCGCGGCCAGCGTGCGGAGCAGCTCGATCTGCGCTTCGGAGAGATCCGGCAGGTCGGCGGCGGTCCTGGCGCGGCGCAGCAGGGTCCGCCGCAGCGGACCGAGCTCACGGACGAGCAGCGCGGCGGTCGTCGTCACCGGCACAGTGTCGCACGTCGCATTGCCACAGAACAGTTTTGAAGCAAAACTATCTACATGGACGAGAACGATCTGACCGCCGTCGTCGGCCACCGGTTCATCTACACCTACGAGAACGGCTGGCAGTACGAGATGTACGTGAAGAACGACCACACCATCGACTACCGGATCCACAGCGGCCACGTCGGCGGGCGCTGGGTGAAGGACCAGGAGGTGGACCTGGTCCGGCTCGACGAGGGCGTCTACAAGGTGTCCTGGAACGAGCCGACCGGCACCTCGGTCGTCGTCTGCGTGATGCCGGTCCGCCGGCGTCTGCACGGCACCATCTTCTTCCCGCGCTGGGTCGCCGACGACGGCAGGGAGACCGTCTGCTTCCAGAACGCGCACCTCGACCGCATGCGCGAGCTGCGCGACGCCGGGCCGACCTACCCCATCGAGACGATCCCGGAGTTCGCCGAGATCACGCTGTTCGAGCACGTCGGCGTCGACGACGAGTCGGTCATCGCCGTCGGCCCGGAAGAGCTGCCCGCCGGCTTCGCCGACCGGAGGAACTAGCCTGCGCTCCGTGAAGTTCGCCGAGGCCGAGGCCACCTACCGCGCCCTCGTCGAGGACCTGCTGGCCGGCCGGGCCACCGTCGCCGACGCCGTCACCCGGTTCGCCGGGCCGCTGCGGGCGGCCTGGGTCGACGACCGCGCCGACGACGAGGTCGAGGGCCTGGCCTGGGCCGCGGGCGGTGCGGTGGCCACCGCCGCGACCGACCCGGCGCACCACGAGCTGCTCGCCGAGCTGCTCGCCGCGGTCCGGGCGCTCGGACCGCTCGTCCGCGCACCCGGTGGCCAGGCCTGCACGGTGTGGGGGCTGACGGTGTTCACCGACCTGCCCTGCGTCGGCGCGCAGCTGCGTGAGGCCCTCGACGTCCACCCGACCGCGGCACCGGCGCTGTTCGCGTTCGCCGATCGGCTCGACCGAGCCGGGACCCTGGACTTCTCCGGCTGGGCCGGCTGGGCCGACGGGGTCACCGACGGCCGATGACCCTGAGCGCGGCCGTGCCGGGCGGGCACCGCCCGCCGCCGACGGGCACCGCCGAGCGCGCCACGCGGTCCCCGCCCCTCCGCGGGGTGCGCCCCGACGGGCGAGCGTGTATGCCCTTGTCCTGACGCCAACGCGTCGGAGGAGCCCGTGGAGTTCGACATGCTGGTCGAGGTGCCGAAGGGCAGCCGCAACAAGTACGAGGTGGACCACGAGTCCGGGCGCATCCGGCTCGACCGCACCCTGTTCACCGCCACCCAGTACCCGGGCGACTACGGCTTCGTCGAGGAGACGCTCGGGGAGGACGGCGACCCCCTCGACGCACTCCTCGTCACCACCGGCGAGCCGTTGTTCCCCGGCGTCCTCGTGCTCGTGCGCACCATCGGCATGTTCCGGATGACCGACGAGGCGGGTGGCGACGACAAGCTCCTCTGCGTCCCGGCCCACGACCCGCGGCTGGAGAACCTGCGCGACATCCACCACCTGCCCGAGTTCCACCGCCGGGAGATCCAGCACTTCTTCGAGATCTACAAGGACCTGGAGCCGGGCAAGAGTGTGGAGGGCGCCGACTGGGCGAACCGGGCGGCGGCCGAGGCCGAGCTGGAGGAGTCACGGAAGCGGTTCCGGGAGGCCGGACACTGACCGCGGCACCACCCGCCGGGGTCGCCGGTCAGTGCCGGGCGACGCAGGACACCGCGGAGTAACCGCTCCCGGCCGTCTCCTCGGAGATGACGGCACCGTCGACGAGGATCCGGCACGAGATCTCGCCGTCCCCGCCGGAGGCGATCACCGAGTACTCGGCGGGCTCGTCCGAGGCCGTGACGGCCCGCCGCCAGGGCAGCGGGACCTCGGAGGCCTGGCCGACCGACGACCCACCGCCGAAGGTGATCATCCGTGACGTGCCGGAGCCGTTCACCTCGAAGGTGACCTCACCCGGCGCGCCCCCGGCGGCGTCGGGAGCCGGCGCGCCGTGGGGCGCGGTGTCCGCCTCCGGGGTGTCGGCGGCCGGGACGACGCCGGGCTGGCCGCCGCCGGTCGACGCCCCGAACGCGACCGACCCCTCCCGCCACGCGGCCGGGGTCTGGTCCCCGGTGCCGCCGAACACGGCGAACCCGATCGGCACGGCCGCGGCAGCCGCCGCGGCGACGCCGACGACCCACGGCCATCGGCGTCGACGGGGCTCCGCCCGCACCGCCCGTCGGCGTCCGCGCCGCGGCGGGTCCTCCGGGCGGTCGTCGGGCTCCACCCCGATGTCGTCGGCGTCGGTGTCGAGGTCGGCGCCACGGTCGAGGTCGGTGTCGAGGTCGAGGTCGAGGTCGCGCGGGTCGTACCCGAGGTCGTGCGGGTCGGCCGGCCGGGCCTCGACGAGCGGCAGTCCGCGCGCGTCCCACGCCGTCTCCGGGGCCCGGTCGACGCGTCGGGGGCGGGCGGCACGGAGGTCGGGCACCGGTCCGGTCTCCGGACCGTCCCACGGGTCCGGGTCGTCCCCGGGGCCGGCGGTCGCGAACCCGCCGAGGCCGTACCGACTCCCGTCGCGGTCCTCGGCCCGCCGGCGGCCGCCGTGGCGGGGACGACCACTGTGGTCGTGCCCGGGCGGGGACACGACCGCCGGCGGCCGGCGCACTGGGTGCGGCCGGGGCCGCACCGTCGCGCTCTGACGCGCTCCTTCGGCGTACGGGTCCTCGGGGTACGGGTCCTCGGGGTAGGGCTCCTCGGTCGGTGATCCCCCGGGAGTCCGGTCGGACGAGGGCGCGCCCGGTCCGGCGCTCTCCGGTGCACGGCGACGCCCGCGCCGGGAGCCGTGGTCGATCCGGCCCGCTCCTCGCCGGGCGAGATCGTCACGCTCCGTCATCGACCCGGGACGACCCCGCGTCCCGACCGATCGACCCCCGGGTTCCCCTGCGGGCGGGAAGACGATCCCGGCGACGAGGTCCTCGGGCGAGAGATCACGGGCCGGGCGCTCCACATCGCCGCCCGACCGGTCCATCACCTCGACCGACCGGCGTCGTCCGCGGCGGGCCACCGGGGACGACTCGTCCCCGAGCACCCAGCGACCCGAGTCCGGGTCCCATCTCGGTCCTGACACGACGCCCCCCTGCGGTAGCCGTCCCGATTCAACGAATCGGAGGCGCACCGGTTACGGACCGCGGTCGCCATCACCCCGTTCGGCCCCACCACCGCGGGGGTCCTCCCGGTCGGCGAGCCGGACGAGCGTGGCCCAGAACTCGTCGCCCCTCGGGCTGGAGGTGGGGGCGAGCAAGACCCGGCGGACGGCGTCGGCGTGCGCGGGCCGGGCTGCCCGCAGCGAGCGCAGGCCCGATTCGGTGACGACGACCCGACGCCGCCGGTCGGCGTCGGTGTCGCGGTCGACCAGCCCCCGTTCGGCCATCCGTCCCAGGTGGCGCGACAGCCGCGCCCGCTGCCATCCGAGCATGTCCCCGAGCTCCTGCTGGGCCATCCGTCCGCCCCCGTGCTCGACGACCCGCGACAGCACCGAGAAGTCCGCGACCGACAGCCCCGACGCGTCGCCGATCGCGGTGGCGACCGCAGCGTTCACGGCATCGTTCGCGCGCTTCCACGCGACCCACCGGGCGGTCTCGGCCTCGTCCAGCGGCGGTGTCATGCAGATCATCCTACCGGCCGGTTGTCATGTAAACCCAGCAGGTCCACCATTATTTACATGACAACACCTGACACACGCTCGGTCCTGATCACCGGAGGCAGCGCGGGCATAGGTCTCGGGCTCGCGAGGCGTTACCGGCGAGCGGGACACCGGGTCCTGGTCACCGGGCGGGACGCCGGGCGGCTCGCCGCGGTCGCCGCCGGCGAACCGGGTGTCGAGACCTTCGCCGGTGACCTGGCCGATCCCACGGAGCGTGAACGGCTGGCCGAGCACGGCCGCCGGGTACTGCCCGCGCTCGACGTCCTGGTCAACAACGCGGGTATCCAACGGCGGGTGGGGATCGCCGCGGACGACGCCCCGTGGTCGGAGGTCCAGAACGAGATCGACGTGCTCCTGTCCGCTCCGCTGCACCTGTCCCGGCTGCTCGTCCCGATGATGCTGGACCGGGGCGGGCCCGCTCTCGTGGTCAACGTCAGCTCGGGTGGCGCCTTCGTCCCGCAGACGTTCGCCCCCGTCTACAGCGCGGCGAAGGCGGCGGTGCACAGCTACACCGTGACCCTCCGGGAGGCGCTGGACGGAACCCGCTGCCAGGTCGTCGAGCTGATCCCGCCCGCCGTGGCGACGGGCCTCGCCGGACCGGGCGCGGCCCACGGCGCCGACCCGGACGAGTTCTGTGACGCCGTGTTCCCCCTGCTGGACGGGTCCCGGCCGGAGGTCGGGTTCGGCCCGACCGCCGAGCCCGGCATCACCGCACGGATCGATGCGGAACGCCGGGCGTTCCTCGGGTCGGCCGCGCGGGCGGGCGTTCCCGGGTTCGCTCCGGCGTCGCGGCACTGATCGGCTCCACGGTCACCGAGGCACCGGAGTCGACCGGTCGCCCGCGCGGCGGGGCGCATCCGGGCGCTCAGGGCGCGAGCGCCCGGCACGCGCGCCGCACGACGGCGTCGCCGTAGGCGTGGTCGAGCACCCCGGTCCGCAGCTGCCACCGGTGGAAGACCGGCGCGACGACCAGCTCGAACGCCTCGACGTCGCCCACGGAGCCGTCGATCTGACCGGCGGCCCTCGCCGTCGCGAACCGGTCGGCGAACAGGGCGATCTGCGGGGCGAAGACCTGTTCCAGCACCTGCGCCCCGATGCCGGTGTCGACGAGCGCCTCGACGCACAGCGCCCGCAGGAGCGCGTCCCATCCGGGGTCCGCGAGCTCGTCGACGACCGACCGCAGCACCGCGGTCAGGTCGGCGACCAGGTCACCGGTGTCCGGTATCCCGCCGCCGGCGGCGGCCGCCGCGTTGCGGTGGGCCACGGCGTCGACCAGCAGGGCACCCCGGTGCGGCCACCGCCGGTAGAGGGTCGCCTTGCCGACACCGGCACGCGCGGCGATCGCCTCCATCGTCACCTGCGGATACGGCAGCTCCGTCGCCAGGGCCAGCGCCGCGGAGAGCGCGGCCGTCCGTGCCCGTTCGGAGCGACCGACCGGTGCCGACGGGCGGTCACGGCTGTCGTCGTCCACCCGGCCACGATAGCAATCGATACGGAACGTTCCGTATCGTTGTGGGCATGAGCGCCCGCCCCGCCGAGGAGAGCCCCGTGACCGAACGACCTGTCTGGTTCGTGACCGGCGCCGGCCGCGGCCTCGGCCGGGCGCTGACCCGGGCCGCGCTCGACGCCGGGGAACGGGTGGTGGCCACCGTCCGCCGCGCCGACGCACTCGCCGACCTGGACCGGGAGTTCCCGTCGACGCTGCACGTGGCGGTCGCCGACGTCCGCGAGCGGGACGCGGTCCGAGCCGCGGTCGCCTCCGGCATTGCGCGTTTCGGCCGGCTCGACATCGTGGTCAACAACGCCGGGTACGGCCTCGTCGGCGCGATCGAGGAGGTCGACGAGACCGAGGCGCGCGGCATCGTGGACACGAACCTGCTCGGCCCGCTGTGGGTCGCGCAGGCGGTGCTCCCCCATCTGCGCGCCCGGGGCGCCGGGCACATCGTCCAGATCTCCACGACCGGCGCGGTCGGCGCCATGCCCACCCTCGGTCTCTACAACGCGGGCAAGTGGGGGTTGGAGGGCTTCTCCCAGGCGCTCGCCGGTGAGGTTTCGCGCTTCGGCGTCCGCGTCACCGTGGCCCAGCTCGGCGGGTTCGACACGGACTGGGCGGGCTCGGGGATGCACTTCGCGAGCCCGTCGGCGGACTACGACGACCTGCGGCGCGAGCTGTTCGGCACGGCCGAGGTGCCGTGGCGGACCGAAGGCCCGCTCGGTGCGCCCGTGGCGGAGGCGGTCGAGGCCCTGCGCCAGCACGTCCACGCACCCGACGGCCCGTTCCGGCTCCTGGTCGGGGCGGACGCCCCCGACCAGGTCACCGCAGCGCTGCAGGCCCGGTGCGAGGACTACGCCGCGGACGACCGCTTCGTCTGGCCGGCTCCGGCCGCCACGACCTGACCCACCGGGACCGGCCTCATGCCGTCCCGGCCCGCACTGCGCAGCTCGCGATGCCCGACGAACGGCAGGGCCATCCCGATCAGCGGGGCCTCCCGGGCCGCCGGATCGTGCTCGACCGCGCGCTGCCGCACCACCGCGCCGATCCGGTACCCGTGCTCGTCCGGGCCCGCCGAGGTCAGCTCGGGCACGGCCGGGAGGAGTGGGCCGAGCCGCGCATGATCACCATCGAACTGGGGCTGGAGATGGAGCACGCGGCCCTGCGGTTCTGGAACGCGCTGGCCACCGACGACCTCGACCGGCTCCGTCGCGAGCGGGCCGAACGCGACCCGCGCAGCTGACCGGCCCGCCACGCCACGGGCCCGACGGCGCCCGGTGCGCGCAACGACGGGTCAGCACCGGAGCCCGGGCCACCGAGGCTCAGTCCGGTTCGACGACGTGGAACTGGACGCTGTGCACGGACCGGACGTGGTCCCGGGGCACCGCGAGATGGGCCGGGTGGGCGAGGTAGGTCCGGAAGTCCTCGACGCTCGCGAACTCGGAGACGACCGCGTAGTCGGCGTTCGTCGGACGCTCACCGAGGTCGGAACCCTGCCGGGTGCGCAGGGGGACGCCGACCTGGCCGGGCAGCCGCGCGATCGCGTCCCGGAACGCCTCGACGTCGGCCGTGGTCGCGGACTCCGTGAACGTGAGCGTCAGACAGTGCACCAGCATCTCGACCTCCATGTCGACCCAGTGAGCAGTGATGGACATTCGCGCATCGACGACTGCTGATCGATCTGTTCGCCCATGCTATCCAGTTATCGCTGATTGACAAGCTATGTCCATCGGCCCTAACTTCCGACTCCCGACCCCTTCGACCGGGAGACCCGACAATGAAGCTGGGATGCTCGTTCGCCACGTCGCTGGAGACTCCGGAGCACATCCGCATCGCGGAGGAGCTCGGCTACGAGAGGGCGCTGTGCTACGACTCGCCCGCGCTGTACCCGGACGTCTGGATGGTGCTGAACCAGGCCGCGGAGCGGACCGACCGGATCGTGCTGGGGCCGGGGGTGCTGATCCCGAGTCTGCGCCACCCGATGGTCACCGCCTCGGCGATCACCACGCTGGTGCACACGGCCGGGCCGGACCGCGTCCTCATCGGGATCGGGAGCGGTTTCACCGGCCGCCTCGCCATGGGCAGACCACCGGTGCCGTGGGCGCGGGTCGAGCACTACACCGAGGTCGTGCGGGCCCTGCTGCGCGGCGAGCAGGTGGAGTGGGAGGGCGCGACCATGCAGCTCATCCAGCCCGACGCCCGCTTCGGCCCGGCCCTGCCGATCTCGGTCCCCTGGGGGGTCGCGGGCGAAGGCCCGAAGGGCACGGGGGTCGCCCGGTCCCTGGGCGCGGAGCTGTTCCGGATCACCGCGCCCGAGCCGGGCTTCGGGCCGCAGATGATGATGCTCATCGGCACCGTGCTCGACGAGGGCGAGGACCCGGGCTCCGAGCGCGTGATCGACGCCGCGGGCCACGGCGCGGGGCTGTTCCTGCACTGGGCCGTCGAGCACGGGGTGATCGACGAGCTGCTCGGCGAGAGCGGCCACGCGTGGGCCGCGGCCTACGACCACATCCCCGAGGGCGTCCGTCACATCGCCCTGCACGACCGGCACGTGGTCGGGGTCAACGAGATCGACCGGCCTTTCGTGACCGGCGAGGTGATCACCGCGGCCGGGCTCGCGCTGACCCGTGACCAGTGGCGGGACCGGTTCGCCGAGCTGGAGAAGGCCGGCTGCGACTGGCTCCACTTCCAGCCCGCGGGCAGCGACGTCCCGCGCGAGCTCGAGGCGTTCGCCGCCGCCTACCACCGTTGAGGAGAGGACACCCCGTGAGCGATCTGCAGTTCCTGAAGTGGGAGACCGAGGGCCCGGTGGCCACCGTGTGGCTCGACCGCCCGCCGGTGAACGCGGTCGACCAGCAGTTCTACCGTGAGATCCGCGCGTTCTTCGGCGACGTCGAGCGTCACCTCCCCGAAGCACGCGTCGTCGTGCTCGCCGGGCGGGGGAAGCACTTCTGCGCGGGCAACGACCTCGACGCGTTCCGGACCCTGGACCCCGACAACGCCCCGGAGCAGCTCGAGCAGGCCCGGGAGGCGTTCTGGGCGATCTACGACTCCGCCTACCCGGTGATCGCGGCGGTCCACGGGGCCGCCGTGGGGACGGGTCTGGCGATCGCGGCATCGTGCGACCTCGTCGTCGCGGCGGAGGGTGCCCGGTTCGCCACCCCCGAGGTCACCGTCGGGGTGCTGGGCGGCGCGAAGCACCTGTCCCGGCTCGTGCCGCAGGGCGTGGTCCGGCTGATGCACTACACCGGCGACCTCTACCCCGCCGAGACGCTGCTGCCCTACGGCGGCATCGTCGAGATCGTCCCGGAGGAGCAGCTCCTCGCGAAGGCCCGGGAGCTGGCGCGATCCATCGCCCGGCACAGCCCCGTCACGCTGCGGCTGGCCAAGCGCAGCCTCAACGGCATCGAGTACCGCGACCTCAGGTCCGGCTACGAGTTCGAGCAGGACCGGACCCGTGAGCTGTCCGGCTACGAGGACTCCAAGGAGGCCGTGAACGCGTTCCTCGAACGCCGCGAACCGGTCTACACGGGACGGTGACCGTGGAATCCCTGGAGGACTTCCGGGCCCGGGCCCGGGCCCGGCTCGCCGCGACCGGGGCCCCCGAGGTCCCGTCGGACCCCGACGCCCGGTTCGCGGTGCTGAGCCGCTGGCAGAAGACCCTGTCCGACGCCGGCTGGCTGGGCCTCGCCTGGTCGCGGGAGGCGGGCGGTGGCGGGCTCACCCATGCCCACCAGCTGGTGTTCGTCGAGGAGCTCGTGCGGGCCCGTGCCCCCCAGCCCGTCGGCCTGATCGGTCTGGAGGTCGTCGGGCCGTCCATCGACCGCTACGGCACCGACCGGCAGCGTCGCGAGCTGCTGCCCCGCATGCTCTCCGGCGAGGACATCTGGTGCCAGGGCTTCTCCGAGCCCGACGCCGGGTCCGACCTCGCCTCCCTGCGCACCCGCGCGGTCGCCGACGGCGAGGACTACGTGGTCAGCGGCCAGAAGATCTGGACCAGCTGGGCGCACGAGGCGCAGTGGTGTGCGCTGCTGGTCCGTACCGACCCGACCGTGCGCAAGCAGGCGGGCATCAGCTACCTGCTCGTCGACATGACGAGCCCCGGCATCACCGCCCGGCCCATCCGGCAGATGACCGGCGACCGGGAGTTCTGCGAGGTCTTCCTGGACGAGGTCCGGGTACCGCGGCGGAACCTGCTCGGGGACGAGAACGACGGCTGGACGATCGCCACCCACACGCTGGGCAGCGAGCGCGGGGCGGCCACCCTGCGCCGCCGGGTGGAGCTCGAGGTCGCGCTGGAGGACGCCGTCGGCGAGCTCCGCGCGCACGGTGTCGCCGGGGCCCGGGCCCGGGCCGCCGTCGGGCGGGCACAGGTCGCCATGCGGGTCCTCGACGCGCAGACCCGGCAGACCACCGCCCGGCTCGTCGCCGACGCCGGCCCGACACCGCTGGACTCCGTCGACAAGCTCGTGCTCAACGACGTCGAGCAGACCGTGTTCGCCGAGATCGCGGGGCTGCTGGGCGCACTGCGCGCGGTGCCCGGCGCCCGGCCCGGCGGCCTGCGGTCCGACCGCTGGGCCCGTGAGCACCTCTACTCGCGGGCCGCGTCCATCTACGGCGGCTCCGCCCAGATCCAGCGCACCATCGTCGCCGAACGACTCCTGGGGCTGCCCCGTGGCTGATCACGACGACTTCGCGTCCGCCGTGGACGACTACCTCACCCGGTCCCACACCGGTGAACGGCGGCGTGCGCTCCTGGACGGCGGGGGCTGGGACGCGGGCCTGGCATCCGAGCTCGCCGGACTGGGCTGGTACTCCCTGGCCGTGCCGCAGGACCGGGGCGGGATCGGCGCACCACCGGCCGCTCTCGGCCATGTGTTCCTGGAGTACGGACGGCACCTGCTTCCCGGGCCGCTGCTGGAGAACAGTCTGCTGCCGGCGCTGGTCGAACAGATCGTCCCGGCCGCCGACGGGACACCGCCCGCGCTCGTCGACCCCGGGGCGTCGGTCCCGGGCGACCTCGGGTCGGTCGCGGTCACCGGGCGGGAGGTCGTCGGGTCCGTCGCCGCCGTCCGGTTCGCCGCGCAGGCGGGGGTGCTCGTCGTCGTCGACGGTACGACGGTCTGCCTGGTCGACCCGGACGCTCCCGGGGTGCGCGTCGAGCCCCTGGCCAGTGCCGATCCGGGGGTCGCGTTCGCGTCCGTCTCCTTCGACGGCGCGGTGGCCCACACCCTGGTCACCGACGACGGGCTCGGGGACCGGATCCGGTCGTGGGGCCGGTTGCTGCTCGCCTGCGAGCTCGGCGGTCTCGCCCGCGGCGCGCTGGACCGCACCGTGGCCCACGTCGGGCAGCGCGAGCAGTTCGGCCGGCCGATCGGCGGCTTCCAGGCCGTCAAGCACCTCGTCGCCGACATGTCCGCGCGGTCGACCGGCCTGCACAACCTCTGCCTGGCCGCCCTCGCCGACGCCGGCGGGGCGTCGCCTCCGGAGCTGGACCTGATCGCCTCGACGGCCAAGGCACACGCTGCGGACGCCGCCGTCCGGGTCTGCGAGGACGCGATCCAGCTGCACGGCGGCATGGGCTTCACCACCGAGACCGACGTCAGCTGGTACTACCGGCGCGCCCTGGCGCTGCGCGGCTGGTACGGCGACGAGACCGAGCTGCGGCACCACGTCGGCGCGGCGCTCCTGGACCCCGAGAGGCAGTCATGAGAGCGACCAGGCCCGACGACGAGCAGGCCCGGCGCAACGTCGAGGCCGGTCACTGGGCGGGGAACCTCGTCGACGGCCACCTGGCCACGGCCGCGGCGCGCAGCCCCGAGGCGACCGCCGTCGTCGACCGGGGGCGGCGCTGGACCTACCGCGCGCTCGACGAGGCGGTGAACCGGTTCGCCTCGGCGCTGCACGGGCGCGGGGTCGGCCCCGGCGACGTCGTGTCCTGGCTGCTCCCCAACCGGGCCGAGGCGGTCGTCGTGCACCTCGGGGCGATCCGGCTCGGCGCGGTCAGCAACCCGATCATCCCGATCTACCGACACCGCGAGACGGCGTTCATCCTGCGCCAGGCCGGCTCGAAGGTCGCCGTGGTCCCGCGGCTGTTCCGCGACTTCGACTACCCGGCCATGCTCGACGAGATCCGCGACGAGGTCCCCGAGCTGGAGACCGTCGTCGTGGTGGACGGCGGGGACGGCACGCTGAGCTTCGACGCTCTCCTCGGCGAGGGCCGGGCGGACGGTGTCCGGACGCCCCGGGCCCCGGACGACATCGCCCTGCTGCTCTACACCTCCGGTACGACCTCGGCGCCCAAGGGCGCGTTGCACAGCCACGACACCCTGGACCACGAGAACCGCAGCATCATCGACTTCTTCGGGCTCTCCGCGACCGACGTCGTCTTCATGCCCTCGCCGGTCGGCCACATCATCGGTGTCCTCTACGGACTGCAGCTGCCGTTCATGCTGGGCAGCGCGGTCGTCCTGCTCGACGTGTGGGAGCCCGGTCGGGGTCTGGAGCTCATCGAGGAGCACCGGTGCACGTTCACGGTCGCGGCCACGCCGTTCCTGCACGGGCTCGTCCACCACCCCTCGCTGGCCGAACGCGACGTGAGCTCGCTGCGCGTCTTCGCGTGCGGCGGCGCCGACGTCCCGCCGGAGCTGGTCCGGGCCGCGACCACGGCGCTGGGCTGCACCGTCAGCCGGGGCTACGGGTCCACCGAGTACCCGACGGCCACGGCCTGCAACGCCGACGATCCCGTGGACAAGCGCGCGCGGACCGACGGCAGGCCGATCGGCGCCACCGAGGTACGGCTCGCCCCGGACGGTGAGCTGCAGGTGCGCGGGCCCGAGCTGTTCCTCGGCTACCTCGACGCCTCGCTCAACGCCGCGGCCTTCACCGACGACGGCTGGCTGCGTACCGGCGACCTCGCCCACATCGACGACGACGGCTACGTCGAGATCACCGGGCGCCAGAAGGACATCATCATCCGCGGCGGGGAGAACATCAGCGCCAAGGAGATCGAGGACCACCTCTTCGAACACCCCGCGGTCGCCGACGTCGCCGTCGTCTCCTCCCCCGACCCGGTGCTCGGGGAACGGGTCTGCGCCGTCGTCGTCGCGCAGACCGGTCGCGAGGTGACCCTGCCGGCGCTCGTCGAGTGGCTGACCGCGCGGCGGATGGCCCGCCAGAAGCTCCCCGAGCGCCTGCTCCTGGTCGACGACCTGCCCCGCAACCCCAGCGGCAAGATCCAGAAGTTCCGGCTCCGCGAGCTGGCGCGCGAGCACACGACCCTCGAATCGACACGGAAGTGACGCGATGAAGCTCCACACCCCGACCGGGTTCTCCACCGGACACCAGTTCCTCGAAGGCCTGCGCTGGCACGACGGCGCGCTCTGGGCCAGCGACTTCTTCGCCGGCACGGTGCTGACCTTCGCCCCCGACGGGGACGCCGCCACGGTCGCCCGGGTTCCGGGCGCACCGTCGGGCCTGGGGTTCCTGCCGGACGGCACCCCCCTGGTGGTCTCCCAGACCGACGCGACGATCCAGCGGATCGGGACGGACTGCGCGCTGAGCACCTACGCCGACTTCAGCGACATCGCCGGTGGCCCCGGGAACGACATGCTCGTGACGTCCGACGGGCACGCCTACGCCGGCAACTTCGGGTTCGCCGTCGGAACCGAGGACCCGCGGCCAACGGCGTTGGCGCACGTCGACCCCCACGGCACCGTCCGGCGTGTCGAGGGCGACGTGCTGTTCCCCAACGGCATGGCGCTCACGTCCGACGGGCGCCTCCTGCTCGCGGAGACCTTCCTGCACCGGATCACCGCCTACCACCGCGCGCCCGACGGGACCTTGTCGGACCCGCACGTCTGGGCACAGCTGCCCGAGACGTTCATGCCGGACGGCATCGCCCTCGACACCGACGGAGGGGTGTGGTTCGGCAATGCGCTCACCACCGGGGACGACGCCGGCTTCTACCGGGTGGTCGAGGGCGGTGAGCTGACCGACAAGGTCCCCGTGACCGGAGCGCAGGCGGTCGCGTGCGCGTTCGGCGGCGAGGACCTCGCCACGCTGTACATGAGCTGTAACGCCACCACGGTCGAGGAGTTCGTCCGTGGGCAGTCGACGGGGGCCGTCGCCACCGCGTCGGTGGGGCGGCGGGGCACGCCCACCTGAGATCGGGCCGTGGTCTCCCTCGCTAGGATCGGGACGGCGAGAGGAGACCACGGCATGGACGCGGCGAGCGCGCCACCGCGGTCCCGGCCCCGCAACCGGCGGGCCGAGATCGCCCGCAACGCAGGGGAGCTCTTCAGCCTCCGCGGGTTCCACGCCGTCCGGATGGACGACATCGCCGAGGCCAGCGGGATCACCGCGCGGGCCCTCTACCGCCACTACGCCAACAAGCGGGCCCTGCTCTCGCACGTCGTGCTCGAGGACCAGCAGCACGTCGTCGACACGATCACGACGCTGGCCGCGCTGCCGCCCGGTGAGCGCGGCCTCGACACCACGCTCGGCGCGCTCACCGAGGCCGCGCTGGACAGCCGCCGGCTCTCCCTGTTGTGGCAGCGCGAGGCCCGCCACCTCGACGCCCAGGACTTCCAGCTTGTCCGCGACAGGACCCGCTGGATCGGCAGGCAGCTCGACGAGCTCCTCCTCTCCCCCTCCCGCGGCGACCTGTCCCCCGAGGTGACCGACCTCCGCAGCTGGGTCATCGTCAGCATCATCTCCGGAGCGGGCTTCTACGACACCCCGCTCCCCCGCGCCCGGCTCGCCCAGCAGCTGGCCGAGGCGAGCAGGCGGGTGATCGCCGCCCCCGCGGCCACCGTCGCGGACGGCTCGGTGGGGACCTCCGACCGGGCGCCGTCCTCCCGCCGCGAGCAGCTCGTCGGGGCCGCTGCGCGGGAGTTCCGCGCGAAGGGCTTCGCCGGGGTGAGCATCGACGACATCGGCGGCCGGGTCGGCGTCGTCGGGCCCGCCCTCTACCGGTACTTCGACACCAAGGCCGACATCCTGGTCGCCGCCGTCACCCGGCTGCACGAGTGGCTCGCGCTGGAGACGACACGCGCACTACGCACCCCCGGCCCGGACGAAGCGGTCCTCGGCCTGCTCGTAGCGGGCTACGTGCGCGTCGCGCTCGAGGCGACCGACCTGCTCGCCGTCCGGCTGACCGAACGGCTCTACCTCCCCGACGCCGCCCGCGAGCGCATCGACCGCATCCAGGCCGACGAGGTGGCGGAGTGGCAGCGATGGCTCTCGGCGGCCCGCCCCGACCTGCCCGACGCCGACGCCGCGACGCTGGTCAGGACCGCGAGGACGATCGTCGACGACTGCGCACGGATCCCCCACCTCCGGCGCTACCCGGTGGCGGCGGGCGAGCTGACGGGCGCCGCCCTCGCCGCGCTCGGTCTTCCCCCTCCCGCGGAGCACCGGGCCTAGGTGTGTCTCCTCGCCCGTCCGGTCGCTGATCACCGTCGGGTGGTCGAGGTCCCCTGGCACACCGACCCCGCCGAAGCCGCGACGGGGCCCGCGGCGAGCGCGCCCCTCCCCCGCGGCCGGCTCCGCCGTGCGCATCTCGCCGACGAGCCGGCTGCGCACGGGGTGAACGCACGCCGTGGACCAGGCGGCGCTATCGGCGACCGGGTGCCGGTGAGGACGCCGCGTCGGGGGTGGAGGCGGCGGCCGACAGCGCCGCGGTGGCCGCCGTCGCATAGGCCGCGGCAGCCGGGATCTGGTCCACCCCGAACACGACGTGCCCGACGGCTGCGTGCTCGCCGACGGCGGCGGCGACCGCGGCCACGTCACCGCTGCCGAAGCCGCCGCACAGCTCGATCAGCGTGACCTGTTCGTCGCGGACGAGGCCGGCGGCGACGGCGGGGGCGTCCGCCGTCGAGGCGACGGCGACGATCAGCGAGCGCTGCCCCCCGGAGTCGAGGACGAGGCGGTCACGCGCGGGATCGGCGCCGGGGTGCTCGAACAGGTAGGCCCAACAGGCCGTCGAGGTGCTCATGCGGTGAGCTTCGGGGCTGACCCCGGCTTCAGGTCAAGACCTGGGCGGAATCCCCCGCTGACACGGGGTCCGCGCTCGCCGGAAAACCGCTCCCGAGCGGCCGTGGCAGTCCGGTAGTTGTGCGGCATGAGTCTCGACGAACAGTGGCCCACACCGGAGCTGATCCAGGCGGCGGTGGACCGGTTCACCGCCCGGATGCCCGGCTGGACCCCGACGGCCGCCTACGGGGTCGCGTTCGTCCCGACGGACGACGGCACCGGGTGGTCGTTCCCGGTGGTCAACGTCGGCTGGCTGCACCGCCTCCCCGCGCTGGTCCTCGGGATCGTCACCGGCCGACGGACGGGCACGGGAACCTACGACCTGACGCCCGCCGCTCTGCAGAGCGCGGTGGATCTCCTGGCCCCGGCCGAGGCCGCGCTCATGTACCGACACCCGAACCTCGCCGCGTGGCGAGCGATGCTCGGGCGCATCGCGGCAGGTCAGGACGGGCGGATAGTGGCGGTGTTCGTCGATTCGCTCGACGACGAGCCGAGCAGCCCGCTCGACGCCGTGTTCCGCGCGCAGATCGCCCGGGGCGAGTGCTCGGAGCTGCACGTGTGACCGGTCGGCCACTCGCCCCGGGGCTCCCGTAGCGTCGCCGCAGTGCCTCGTTCCGAGCCGTCGGGTCGTCCGCGGGAGGATGGGTCGAGCGACTCGCTGGCCCTGACGTTGACCTCGGTGTTCAACTCCGTCGCCGGTCTGCTGGGGTTCCTGATCCTGGCATGGGTAGAGCCGCAGCGCCTTGCGGGGCAGACCGGTGGCGCGGGCGAACCCGCCGGTCGTGAACTCGTCCACGTCGCCTCCTTCGTCAACCGAGCCACATGCCCGGCAACGACGACGCTCCGGGTGGCCCCGAGGGCCGGGTCAAGCGGCTCGACGCCAGGATCTCGCGACCGGTGAGGTGCCGGTTCGGCCGGTCTCAGAGCCGAGCGAGGAAGGGGTCGATAACGGCCCACGTCGCGGCAGGCGCTTCGAGGTGGGGAAGGTGCCCGGCAGCGGGGACCTCGGCGAAGGACGCGCCCGGGATCGCCGCCGCGACCGCGCGACCGTATGCAGGCGTGACGATCCGGTCGCTGGCGCCGTACACGACCAGCGTCGGTACTGCGATCGCCCCCAGTCGGCCGAGGAGGGTCGCATCGCTCAGTGTCGGTCCGGCCAGGGCGGCCATCGCCCGTCCGTTGGACTGCTGGACGGCGCGCTGCTCGTCCGTCAGTGAAGCCGGGTCCCGGTAGCCACGCTCGGGGTCATGCCAGGCCGCTTCGGCGAGCCCCCGCGCATCGAGGGCGAAGAAGTCGGCACCTGGCTCGCCTTCGACGACCGCACCTGTCCCGTTGATGTCGAGCACTGCGCCCACCGTGCCGGCGAACCGGTCGTCGGCCGCGGCCTGCAGCGCCATCTCGAGTGCCACCCAGCCGCCGATGGACGAGCCGACGACGATGACGCCGCACTCGCCCTGTTCACGAAGTCGTGCGAGGTAGTGCGTCGCGAGATCGGCGATGGAAGCGACGCTGTCCACTCCGGGGGTGCCGTCCCAGCCGGGGTGGGTGGGGGCGATGACGCGCATCGACGCGGAGAGGTGCTCGACGAGCGGCGCGACGGTGCCAGGACCACCCCCTCCATGGAGGACGAGCGCGGTGCGGGTGGTGTCGGGGCGAGCCATGGTCACTCCTGTATCAACATATTGATCTAAGTATGTTGATACAGTAGCACCGTGGCAACGGATCTCGAACTGCTCGGCCAGATGATCAAGCGGGCGCAGTACCGCAACCACCGGGCGTTGGATGCCGCCCTGCAGGAGGCCGGCGTGACACTCGTGCAGTGGGATGCCCTTCGCGCGATCGACCGGATGCCGGGAGCATCCGGGCACACGCTCGCGACGGCGACCTTCCAGAGCGATCAGGCGTTCGGCACGCTCGCGAATCGGATGCTCGGTCGCGGGTTGATCGAGCGCACGGCGGGGCGGGGTCGACGCCTCGAGCACACCCTCACCGAGACCGGGCGGGCCGCCCTGGCCGAGGGGCACCGCATCGCCGCCGGAGTGCTGGACAGCCTGTTCGCGGCGCTCGACGAACCGGCGCGAGCGACGCTGGCCCGGGTCCTGGGCGACTTGGTCGCTCAGGACCCCGGGGCCTGAACCGCCCTGGGTGCCGTAGAGACTCTTTCTCGGAAACGAAGATGAGGTCCTGCCCTCAGATCGATCCCCTGGGAGCCGACCACACGGCCATACGCCGAGGAGGAGACGGCCCGGGGCAGGTACAGATGGTCCGCACCCTGCCTGCTGAACTGGGCCACGCTCACGGCACGGTTCGGCAGGTCACAGTCTGACTCGGCCAGCGGGGCGTTGCCGTGGCCCACCAAGGACCTTCTGTGGTTGTAAGCATGGGCGCCTTTGACAGCTCCACACCCTCCGCAGGAGGTCCTCGCCATTCAAGATCAGTAAGGTCGTGTCGTCACATGACCTCGACCGACGTCTCTGGTCAGTACACCTAGATGCCACTCTCAGCGTGAACGGAACTCGAGGGACCGTGACCCGCAGGATCACCGCCACCAGAGAGCCCACCATCGTAGGCAGGAGCAACAGGTGGGTGAGTTCTGCCGGTCGTAGCACTTGATCTTGGCGAGTTGGGCGGGACAGGATGTTCCGTGCGTGAAATGTTGATGTTGTCGGATCGGGAGGAGATCTCGAGGGGTCTGGCGGAAGGCTTGTCCTACAAGCAGATCGCCTCGGTGGTGGGTCGTGATCCGTCGGTGATCTCTCGTGAGGTCCGTCGCCACGGCGGACGCCACGAGTACCGGGCCGCGGCAGCGCAGGAACGGGCCCAGGCGGCGCGGGCGCGCCCGAAGCAGCTCGCGGTGGACCGCTATCCGCGGTTGCGCGGGATCGTGCACGCTCTGCTGCGTCGTGGCTGGTCACCGGCCTCGATCGCGGGCCGGTTGCCGACCGAGTATCCCGACGATCAGGCTTGCCGGGTGTCTCACGAGGCGATCTACCAGTGGATCTATGCCACCCCGGTGTCCACCCTGGCCCGCGAGCTGCTCGCACTGCGCTCCGGGCGCACCACTCGACGTGGCGGACGGAAGCCACCACCGGCTCCGCGGATCAAGGACCCCGTCTACATCGACGAGCGCCCCGTCAACGCCGAGGGGCGTGTGGTGCCCGGGCACTGGGAGGGTGACCTGATCATCGGCAAGGACGGCAAGACCGCCGTCGGGACCCTGGTCGAGCGCACCTCCCGGTTCCTCGTGCTCGTTCCGCTGCACGGGCGCGACTCGCTGACCGTCGGCCGTGGGGTCATCGCCGCCACCAGTGGCCTGCCCGCCCACATGCGGGCCTCGCTGACCTGGGACTGCGGGGCGGAGATGGCCGGCCACGCCGCCGTCACCAAGGGGTCGATGCCGGTGTACTTCGCCCACCCGCACTCGCCGTGGGAACGCGGCAGCAACGAGAACCTCAACCGCATCGTGCGCGAGTACTTCCCGAAAGGCACGGAAATCACCTCGGACCCGAAGTATCTGGCGATGGTGGCTTGCGATATCAACGACCGACCCCGTAAGATCCACAACTGGAAGAAGCCCTCCGAGATATTCGCCGAACTCGTTGAGCTAGATGCTTCGACCGCCTGAATTCGCCGTGGTCACCCGCACGAGTGGTCCAGTAACACTCCGCTGCTCTTGGCTGATTACTCTCTCGAACATCCGAAGGGGACACGTGGGGGTAACCGGGTGGCTGACGGACTGTCGGAGAAGCAGATCGAGCGGGCCTACCAGGTCTTCTTGAAGCACTGCGAGACGAGCTCACCGGCGGACGCCGTCAAGGAGCTCGAGACCATGATGGTCCCGGCCCCTCTGATCAAGGCCGTGCGGGAGAAGCACGAAGGCGAGACCGTCAGAATTCGCAATCTCGACCAGCCGCCGTCGGTCTGGCGGGATGGACGAACCACCTGGTACACGGGCCCGAAGGACTCCGACCGCAACTGGCCTGCCGTCGTCAAGTCGCTGCAGGCCAAGAACTTCGGTGCCGACAACATCGCGTCGGTCGACGAAGCGTCGACCAAGATCCTCTCCTTGCTCGACCACCCCAAGCAGGACAAGTTCAGCACCCGTGGCCTCGTCGTGGGGTTCGTGCAGTCCGGCAAGACAACGAACTTCACCGCAGTCATGGCCAAGGCAGCGGATCGCGGCTACCGACTCTTCATCGTGCTGTCCGGCATCCACAACACGCTGCGTCGACAGACCCAGATCCGGCTCGCCGGCGACCTCGTGCACGCCAACCCAGACCTCTGGCACGAGGTCACCACCGAGTTGAAGGACTTCACCCCGCCGGGCGGCAACCCGCAGGTCTTCTTCGCAACCAAGGGCCATCACATGCTGCTGGTGGTCAAGAAGAACGCCGCGGTCCTCCGCAAGCTCCGCGACTGGCTGGACAAGGGCGGCGACTACCTCGCTAGGACCCCGACCCTGATCATCGACGACGAAGCCGACCAGTCCACCGTCGCCACGGCGAAGATCAACCCGCTACTTCACCAGGTCATGAGTAAGTTCCCGAAGGTCGGCGACATCGGTTACACGGCCACCCCGTTCGCAAACCTGCTGATCAACCCGGCGGACACGACCGACTTCTACCCTCGCGACTTCATCGTCAACCTGCCGCAGCCCATCGGCTACCAGGGCACCGAGATCCTCTTCGGGCGTGAGCTACTGCCCGGCGAGGACCCGGCCGACCTACCCGGCGGCTTCGACATGGTCCGGACCGTCCCCGACGACGAGGTCGACGACCTCAAGCCCCGGGCGAAGAAGGACGTCGCGGACTTCTACCCGGGCGTGACTCACTCGCTACGACGCTCCGTGGAGTGGTTCTGGCTGGCCACTGAGGTGTTCTCAGTAGCGGGGTGGCAGGTCGTGGCGACACGCCGAGGGTGGTGAGATGAGCGGGAACGGGGCAGGACCCCGGTAGATCGGTTCGGTCCAGCACAGATCGACACCGTCACCGAGGTCCTGCATGTCTGATCCTGTCACCTACACCGCTGTCCTCCCGATCGGGGAGCGCACCGTGGCCTATCTGGCGCGGCTCCTGGTCCTTCAACGCCGTCGACGTGGCACCCGGCGGCGGGCGTTGACCCCGTTCGCCCAGGCAGTGCTGGTGATCCGCTGGTTCTGTGATGCTACCCGGGTCCGATGTTTGGCCGGTGACAACGCGATCAGCACTGCAACGGCCTACCGTTACCTGCACGAAGGCATCGACGTCCTCGCCGCGGCCGCACCCGGCCTGCACGGAGCCCTGCTCGCCGCCCGCACAGCCGGGCACACCCACGTGAATCTCGACGGCACCCTGATCGCCACCGACCGGTGCCGCGCGCTCGGCCTCACCCCCGGGGTCGACCTGTGGTGGTCGGGCAAGCACCGCCGCCACGGCGGGAACATCCAGGTCCTCACCGCACCTGATGGATGGCCGCTATGGACCAGCGACGTGCGGCCGGGCCGCGAGCACGACACCCGCTGCGCCCGTACCCACCCCGGGCTGCTCGAGGGCCTGGCCGCGTTCACCGACGACACCCACGCCGCGCTGGGCGACCTCGGCTACGAAGGCGAAGCCGACCGGCTCACCGTGCCCATCAAACTCGCCCCCGGCCGCGGGCAGACGGTCAACCAGCGCACCGTCAACACCCTGCACTCAGCCCTTCGTGCTCTGGCCGAACGCGGAAACGCCCTGCTCAAGACCACCTTCGCCGCGTTGCGGCGAGTCACGCTATGTCCCTGGCGCACCGGCGCGATCACCGCAGCTGCGCTCGTACTACTCCACACCGAGTACGACCGCACGACATGATCAACCCGCTACTGAGAACACCTCACTGCCGCCCGCAAGTTGCGAGGCGGCGGCAACGAGCACTCGACGATGCTGATCCACACCACTACCGAGACCGCCGTGCACGAGCGGTTCAAGGATCCGCTGCTGGAGCTGAAGAATCGGATGCTCACCGGCCTGACCACAAAGGACCCCGGGCTACTCGACCGGCTGCGGACGACGTGGGCCAAAGAGACGGCGCGGGTGCCCGCAGCCGACTTCGGCGAGACCACCGTCCCGTTCGAGGACCTCCTTGTCGAGCTGCCCGATGTCGTCGAAGCCACGACGGTCGTGATCGACAACTACCGCAGCACCGACCGGCTCGACTACGAGTCGGGCCCCGTCACCGCCATCGCCGTCGGCGGCAACACGCTGAGCCGCGGCCTCACACTCGAAGGCCTCGTCTCCAGCCTGTTCGTCCGCGCCGTGTCCGCCTACGACACCCTGCTGCAGATGGGCCGCTGGTTCGGCTACCGCAATCATTACGCGGATCTGCCCCGCATCTGGATGACGGACGAGCTCATGGACTGGTTCAGCCACCTGGCCACGGTCGAAGCCGAGATGCGGCTGGACATCAACCGGTACATGAACCCGGGCGTGACGCCGCGGAACTTCGCCGTGCGCCTGAGGACGCACCCGAAGATGAGCATCACCGCCAAAGCCAAGATGACCAGCGCCGTCCGCGCCGTCGCGGCCTACGGCGGACAGCTGGTGGAGTCGCGCTTCTTCGACGTCTCCGATAACGGCCTCTCCTGGTTGGAGGCGAACGCCGCCGCGGCCCGGACCCTGGTGTGCCGCGCCGCGCGCGACGGGTCGGCGAGGACTGCCCGGAACGAGACGGCACTGTTCACCGATGTCCCGCACGAGCACGTGCTGGAGTTCCTCACGTCGTACTCGTTCCACGAGCGCTCGTCGGACGGCGACTCCGGGCGCATCGCCGAGTACATCCGCAAGCGGGTCCGCGCAGGCTCTCTCGGCCGCTGGAGCGTCGGCGTCATCGGCAACTCGCAGCCCAGGGCGGACACGAAGCGGTGCGACCTGGGTTCCGGGGTCGAGGTCCGGATGGTCCGACGGGCACGGCTGTCCTACGACGAGGACAGTGACTTCGACGGCGTCGCGGACATCAAGACCCTGTCCGGTAGCCGCGACGAGGCGATCGACCTCGACATCGCGAGCAGCCAGCCCAAGCGTTCCGAGCTCGATGCGAGGCGACGGGAGCAGCGACCGAACGAGGGTCTCCTGCTGATGTACCCGATCGATCCGTGGTCCGAGCCCACCGCCAAGAAGGGTCGCGTTCCGCTCGCCGCACCGACCGACGACGTCGTGATGGGCGTGGCGCTGGTGTTCCCGCGCCCCGAGGACAAGGACTCCGACGTCGAGTACATGAGCGCGGACCTGTCGAAGGTCCTCGTCGAGGAGGAGGACCTCTCGATCCTCGACCAGGACGACGAGTGACCGTCAACGGCAGCCGGCTCGAGGATCTCTGGTCTGCGGCCGCGGCGAGGCCCGTGGTCAGCCTGTTCCGGACCGCATCCACCGATACCGACACGAAGTTCGGCCCGGTCCTGGTCGGCGTCCGGAACACCGGGGCCCGACACCTGCTCGTCCCCATCGACGGGAAGCACACGCTGCAGGAGGACGTCGACGGGCGCGCGGTCACACTGCGCCGGCAGGTGCTGGAGGATGAGACCAGCTACCGGGTCTATGCCTCGCTGGCGCTGGTCGACGACAGACTTCGTGACCTGTTCACCGCGCTCTGCGCCGAGGTGGTCGAGCGGATCGCCGCTGCCCCGGAGAGGGCCGTCGCCGCACTGCGGCGAACCCTCGCCGACTGGCGGGCGTTGCTCTCCGGCTCCAGACACACGCTCGGCCCCGAGGAGCTGGCCGGCCTGTTCGGCGAGCTCACCGTCGTACGGGCGATGGTCGACCGCGACCCGGGGGCGGTCGCCTTCTGGACCGGCCCGCTGAAGAGCAGGCAGGACTTCCACCGCGGCACGACCGCCCTGGAGGTGAAGAGCACGACCTCACCGGAGTCCCGGACCGCCCGGGTCCACGGCCTCGGCCAGCTCGACGGAGGTGACGGCCGGCTCCTGCTGACCTGGTTCCGGCTGCGTACCGACCGCGGACGGTCCGTGCCCGAACTAGTCGACGAGATCCTCGACATCACCGACGACGAGGCCACCTTCCTCGGCGCCCTGCTGCAGGCCGGCTACACCCGGTCGGAGCGCGAGGTGTACTCGCGTCGGGTGTTCGAGGTCGTCGAGCAGCGGACCTTCGAGGTCGGACCGGGCTTCCCACGCATCGTCGCTGCAGGCCTGACCGGAGACGCGGAGTTGGCGGGCCTCGACCATGTCGACTACGACGTGGACCTCGACAGCGCACCGGCCGTCGCAGCGCGCACCGACACCGATCCCGTCGAGACTCTCCTGGAGCAGACGTGATCACGCCACGCTGGTGGTCCCAGCCGTTTCCACCGACGGGCGCGATCGCATCCGAGGGCATTCGCAACCAGCTCGGTCGCCCGCCCGTCGACCCGCTGACGGTGTTCGTGCGGGAGACGGCGCAGAACTCGTGGGACGCGCGGCTCGGTGACAGACCCACGTCGTTCCGACTGGAGCTCACCACGGTGGCCCCGACGCATCGGCCGAACTGGGAACGGCTGCTCACCCCGCCTGCGAACCGGGAACCCAATCTCGGGATCGGCAGGCTCGTCCGGACTCCGAACGTACGACTGCTGTCCGTCGTGGACCGCGGTACGAAGGGCCTCGGTGGGCCGACCAGGGCCGACGAAGTCGCCGCCGACCGTCGCGACTGGGTCTCGTTCGTGCTCAACGTCGGCGAGAAGCGCGACACCCACCAGGGCGGCGGCACCTACGGCTACGGGAAGGCCGTCCTATACAGGATGTCCAAAGTAGGCACGATCCTCGTCTACACGCGGACCGACGTCCCCGGCGTCGGGTTGGAGTCCCGGTTGATCGGCATCGCAATGCGGGAGTCGTTCGACGGCCGCGAGACCCCCACCGACGACACCCGCCCGTTCACCGGGCGGCACTGGTGGGGAGATGTCCAGGAGGGTCACGTCGAGCCGCTCCGCGGTGCCGAGGCCGACACCGTCGCCCGCAGCCTGGGCCTATTCCACTTCGCCGACAACGAGACCGGCACCACCCTCGTCGTCCTCGATCCGAACCTCGACGACTTCGAGGACGTCGGCGACGGGGCCCGGCACCTCGCGAACACCCTCGCATGGCAGCTGTGGCCGATCATGCTGCCCGAACGCGGGGACAACCGGCTCGTCGCCGAGGTCCGGGCGAGTGGTACGACGTTCCCGGTTCCCGACCCCGCGGAGACCTACCCGTTGGACATGTTCGTCGAGGCCTACCGCGCGCAACGGGACGGAAAGGGCGAGGTGCTGGAGTGCAAGAGCCCGAAGCGGAAACTCGGTACCTTCGCGGTGAAGGAAGATTTCGTCCTGCCCATGGCCGCTGACTCCGCTGGCCTCGCGGCCGCATATGCGGGGGTTCCGGGCGACCCGCACCACATCTGTCTGATGCGCTCCCCTGAGCTCGTCGTCCGGTACCTCGAGCAGACGGAGACGGGTTCGGTGAACCGCGCTTACGCGGGAGTCTTCCGCGCGGCCGACGATCTGGACGATGTGTTCGCCGCCAGCGAGCCCCCGACGCACGACGACTGGGTGAGCCAGCAACTGGCCGGTCAGGACAAGACGTTCGTGAACGTCACGTTCAGGCGGATCAAGGAGCAACTCGCCCGGTTCAAGGGCTCCGCAGCTGCCCCAGTTCGCACCGAGACCGGGGTAGCGCTCGGCGCCGCGAGCAACTTTCTCGGGGGCATCGTCGCCGCGGCCTTCGCCCGCCCCGACGCCCACTCGCCCGGGGGTGGCGACGGACGCGGGGCCGGCAGCGGAGGCGGCGGGCGTCCGTCGCCGACGCCCCGGGACAGGGTACGGGTCACCGAGCTGACCGAACCGGCCGTCGACGAGCGAGAGGGAAAGGTCGTCCTCGCCCAGCGGTTCTCGGTGACCGGGCCAGGCCCGGTCCTCCTCCAGGTCCGACTCTCCGTCGGTCTCGGCGAACGCGGACGCGAGGACGACGCTCCCGTGGGCGCGGCACGTCCCGAGGTTCTGTTCTGGTCGACAGAAGCGGGGCTGCGCAGGACTGAGACCTGTGTTGTCGCGAGCCCGTCGGAGGTCGAGCTCGTCGTGCTGCCGGTGCCGGACACCATCACCGACCTCGTCGTCACCGGCACCCGCGCCGAGGGGGTCGCCTCCTCGTGAGCCGCGCGTACCCCTACCGACGCCCACCCGGCGACGTCGTCACCATCGGCCCGTGGCTGCGTCTCACCGGCGACTCGGTCGACGAGCTACCGCTCGATCTACCCGACTGGGACTACGGGACGGTGCTCCACCTGAAGCGACCCATGCGCGTGGACGGGCTGCGTGCCCGCGAAGCCTGCGGGCTCTCGGCCGGTTCCGCGGTCACCCTCACCGTCGTGTGGGCGGCCGCGAACTCGTCGCTGCGCGGGCAGGCCTGGCAGGGTCCTGTGCCCGCTGTCGACGGGGCAGAGCTGGAGATCGACTTCGAGCTGCCCGGCGACGAGCTCGGTGGGAGGCTCGACCTCGAGACGAGCCTGATCCTGCAAGCCGCCGAGGCGGGATCGTCCGCGACCGCACCGAGCCGTCCCGGCAGTGTCCTCTGGCGGGAGGTGCACTCGGTGATGCTCCAGGGGGACGCGGTCCTGTTCCCATTGGCCGTCGTCGACTTCGAGCAGGTGAGGTACCCGTCCGGTGCAGCGTGGCACCTCGAACTCAGCGAGGATCTCGACTCGCAGGCCCTCGGGTCGATCCTGCTCCTCGCCAACAAGCGACGACCCGTCGTGACCTCCGCGCTGGAGAACGCCGCGGATCCGACGGAAGCGGACCGGCTGGTGCTCTCGACCGTGCAGAGCGAGGTCGTCCGGTCCCTCGTGGAACGCGCCGTCGTCGACGACGAGTTCGACCCCGCGAACGATTACGCCGCCGGCACCGTAGGCGCGCTGCTCACGTCCGTGCTGGTTGCGACCTTTCCCGAGCGGGACCTCGACGCACTGCGCCGCGAACGCAAGCACGAACCCATCCTGTTCACGACCCGGATTCAGAACGCCACGGGTCTGCTGGCGAGCACATGAGCATCCTGTATCCGCGACTGCTCGACTCCACCGCCACCGAACTCTTCGACCGCTACCAGCAGCTCACAGTGGAGGAGCTGACCACCGAGCACACCTTCGCCCACCCGTCGGCCGTGTTCGCCGCGACGGGCGGACACCGCGTCCGCCGCGAGCAGCTCGAGAACCTGCGTGGCCGGGTCCTCGAGGTCGCCGTGGACGCCGGTTTCCCCGGCGGCGGACGTCGCCGCTCCCACAGCAACTTCGACCTCGACATCGCCCGCCTGCTCCACGCGCGGATGGGGCTGGTCGCCGCCGAGGCGTCCGTCCGACCGATCTGGGCATTCCTGGCTCTCGTCGTGCTGCCCGACGTGTCGTTCTGGCGTTACCGCGAGCCCACCGGCGACCGCTTCCTCGCCACAGACATCACCCGACACGTCTGGGGTCGGCTGTGGTGGCGCGCCCACCTCACGGCTGTGCCGAGCGAGACCGACCCCTACCGCCTCATCGGAACATTCGGCGAAGCCGACTTCGACCAGATCTTCGCTCGACGGGCCGGGCTCGGTGGGAGCCGAGCCCTCATCCGTGCTCTCTCGGACGTCTGGCCGAGCGTCGACAAGGGCGGCTTCGCCGACCGGCGAGTGCTGCGCGACGTCCTCAAGCGTCTCCTACGGACGGCTCCGGTCATCGAGTTCGACGCCCTCGGCTACGCCGACCTCTGCGAGCAGATCCGACGTGAGGCGGCCGGCTCCGTCGCCGCGATCCGTGAGGCGGACCTGCACGCTCAGTGACCCCGAACGGCCATCTCGACGACGTCCACCGCTGCCACCGGATCGTCGTGCTCCCAGAACCGCAGGACCGTCCAACCGAGCTCGCGGAGATGTGTGTCGGTCGTCCGGTCGCGCTGCTGGTTCTTCTCCAACTTCGCGATCCACCATTCCCGGTTCGCGCGCGGGATGCTGGTGTGGTCCGGACAAGAGTGCCAGAAGCAGCCGTCGACGAACACCGCCACCATCGCACCCGCGAAGATCATGTCGGCACGACGACGCGGCATCCCCGGGATCGCCTTGTCGACCCGGTAGCGAAGACCCCGCCGATGTGCCTCCCTACGGACCAACATCTCGGGCGCGGTGTCACGGCGCCGGGCCCTTCTCATGCGCGCGGCGACCGCGGCGCTGGAAGCCACGGGACGATCGTTCGACACCCTGTCCTCCCTGGTTCTGACGATGTCCCGAGTGCTACCACAAGTCCGTTCGAGGACACTCCGACGGGCATGCGGAGGGTTGTCGGTGCGGCCGGCTAGGTTACACTCGTGACAGCCTTGCGTCTCGTCGACCTCTTTGCGGGTTGTGGTGGCCTGACCAGGGGTTTCCTCGATGCGAACCGCGATCTCGACACCACCTTCACCTTTGAGGTCGTGGCGTCGGTCGAGCTAGACCGAGCCGCAGCTGCGACTTACGCCGCGAACTACGGCCGCGAGCACCTTTTCCACGGACGGATCGAGGACTGGCCCACGTCGTCGATCCCAGCGGCAGACATCGTCGTCGGCGGGCCTCCATGCCAGGGCTTCTCGAACCTCGGTCGGCGGGACCCACTGGACTACCGGAACCGCCTGTGGCGCGAGTATGTCCGGGTCGTCGAGACCGTGCAGCCCTCCTACTTCGTCATCGAGAACGTCGCAGCCTTCTTCAAGTCCCCGCAGTGGGCCCTCCTGCAGCTCGCAACCGGCCCCGACGGTCCGCTCCGGAACTACGAGTTGCAGCCCTACATCCTCAACGCAGCCGAGTTCGGCGTTCCTCAGCTGCGTAAGCGAGCCGTCGTACTGGGCAGACACACGAGCCGTGACCCCCTGCCCGAGCCCAGGGGCAGGTTCGCGGCGCAACCCGAGAGCTTCGCCACCGTCAGGCAGGCATTGGCCGGCCTCCCGGCTTCGGTCGATCCGGGCCACATCGACCTGCCCGACGAGATCTTCGACTTCGACGGCCGCTCCGTCCCCGGAGCATTCAAGACGGCTCAGCTCCATGTAACCCGCCACTTCCAACCGCTGTCCCTTGAACGGTTCGCCGCCATCCCCGAGGGGGGAAACCGCACGGACCTGCCTTGGGAACTGCAAACCTCGGGCTGGCGCAAGCACAAGACCGGCTCGTTGGATGTCATGGGCCGCCTGCACTGGGGTAAGCCCTCCGTCACGATCCGAACCGAGTTCGTGAAGCCCGAGAAAGGACGCTATCTCCACCCGAGCGAAAACCGCCCGCTCACCCTCGCCGAAGGTGCAATCCTACAGACCTTCCCACTTGACTATCAATGGTGTGGAGCCAAGGTATCCATCGCCCGCCAAATCGGGAACGCCGTTCCGGTCGAGCTCGGAACAGCGTTGGCCAGGCTAGTTCGAGGAGGAATGACCTAGCTGACCGGGCATCGCTGTCGCTCGAAGGTCGAGCTGCCGGGACACAACACCCTTGCACGCCCGCCGCGCCGTGTTGCGAGAGACGCAGCACTGCCGCATCTCCGCGGCCTCGCTCGCCAGCGGCGCATCCGGGGCCAAAGATCCGGTGCTGATGTGCTCGGCGAGGTCCCTGGCCATGCGGCCGTGCGCCGTCGTCCGGCCCGGTCTGGTCCCTCCAGCAACCCGGCGGCCGATTCGCCCGGATGGCTTCCACGATTCCTTAGTCCACGAGAACCGCGAGGGTGGCACTAGGCACCCCTCGGGCTACATCGCATTGATCACAGAGCCTCCGGAGGCAGGATTGAGCCAGGCATCAGGACGCCGTCACCGATGCGATGACGGGAGATCCCCCGCGATGCGTTGGGAGTCCCACAAGGGGCCACGGCGATGACGATCCGCTGATCGACAAAAGGTTCCAGCGAGGGTATCGACCCGCCAGACGCGGAGCCGCGGAAGACGCCAGTAACGGCCGGGCACATCCTCAGCGTCTCGCGAACTCATCGACAGACGCGGCGCCGGTCAGTACAGCTTCGAGGTCCGCCGAGAGCTGATCCCACTGCAATTCCCAGCAGAGGACGAACCTCTCGTCGTCTGCACGTACAGCCGCCCTTCCGAGTCGTCGAAACCCGACGTCGCACCAGTCCAGGTCACGCTTCCGATACTTGACGACTGAGGTTGCCGCGTACCGATAGCGGGACTGTGCGGAGTGCGACCGGTTCGGGAGCGCCTCGATCTCCGACAGACTTGGATTCATATCGCCGGCGAAGTCGAGGCGCTGCAGAAGCGGAGATCTACCGTACTCCGCACGAACTGCGACGACACGAAAGAGTGCCACCCTGCCGCTTTCTGACATATACTCCAGAACGTCGCCCGCTTCGAGATCGGTTTCGTATCGCCATTCGCGGCGGATCGTTCTCCGTGCTGACTGCTCGCCTGCAATCTGCTCGGCCACTCTCTCCAGAACTGCCCGGCGTCGATCGACCGTCCTGGGTCCGAAGTCTTCCCAGCGCACCAGGTCCGATCCGTTCGCCATGAAACGCGCCGCTCGCTCGCGGACTTCGCTGCTGAGTCGCCCGACCTTGAATTGAGTCATCGCGAACGCGATCCAGAACTCGGGGACGTCGTCCTCCTCGATCTCTGCATACTCCGCGATGATGCGGGTTTCCACTTCCTCATCCGACACCTTGCCGGAGAGCAGTTCCCGGTACTCATCACGTACATCGCACGCCAGATCACTGGAGAACAAGCCGGTACCCCACGCGCCCATAGGTACGACGATAGGCCGCGCGGCGCCAGGAGCACCGACCCGATCAGAGGAAACCAGAACGGGAAGGGCCACCGCAATCACAACTAGGGCGCGGCCGAAACGATGGGAATGGGCAGACACACCGTGGTCATGCTTCGCTCTCCAGTTCCCGGACACGGGCGCGCATCCGACGGACGACCACACCATGTAGCCCAACAGAACGAGCCAACCGGCGACGAGCCCGAGGTGCAAGTACCGATCCCAGCCATCCCGGCTGACGGCGTTGAGCGCCCAGACAATGACGAGTATCGGGTAGTGCCAGCTCAGCCGGGTCTGCTCGCGACCAACCCGCAGGGCCAGGCCGCGTTGTGCGACCGGGATCGGATCGCCGCGTCTCAACGCCCTCGACAGAGCAGAACGCTCACGGCGGGACGGAAGCTCATTCAAGGCCAAGGTGGGCCAGGGCTCCCCCGGCAGCCACATTCTCTTCCCCAGTCGACGGCGCGACAACGATCGGCCGCTCGCCCCGGCTCCCCGACGAGAACGCCCCCGCAGCAGTTCGGACGCCTGGTGCACCGTGCTCGGCGCGAGCCCCTGCTCCGCGGCCAACACCTTGCCCCTAGGAAGGTGCCCACCCCACCGTCATTGCCCCGGACTCGATCTGCTTCGGCATCTGCGCCCCCGAGTACAGCTACGCTGACACCGCGCCCACGCCAGTACGCACCGTTCAGCACGAAGTGGAGGTGCCGGATCGTCGCCGGCGCGAGCGGCCGACAGCAGCGCGGACGGCACCGGCCGTCGCACTCGTGCTCCCGCGGCGTCCGGTGATCGACGCGCTACGCCGACCCCGAGCAGTGGTCGCGACAGCGACGCAGCTCGGCGTAGAGCGAGTCCAGCGCCTCCGCCCCGACGGCGCCGGCCTTCGTCCTCCCCAGGAACGGACGGACATGCAGCTCCAGGTACCGGGTGTAGGCCCGGTGCGTGGTCGCGCCAACGTCGAGGGTCTCCAGGTACCGGTCGAGCAGCTGGTCCAGCGTCGCGCTCGTGCGGGGGCTGCGCTGCTCGTCGACGGCGTTGAGGAGCCGGGTGCGCGCGGCCTAGGCACGGGCCTCCTGGCGCGGGCTGGGCTCGATCACCCCGACGAGGGTGTTCCGCTTCCCCGATACCGGCTCCTGCCCGCCGTAGACGCGGACGCGCAGCGGGCCGCTCGGCAGCCTGTCGATCGTCCCGCGCTGCCTCCGGCGACCGGCCCTCGCCCATGTCATCGACCGAGGACACGAGCCCTTCGTGTCACGAAACGTGTCACGAAGACCGAGCGGTGATCTTGATTGCAGTAAACCTGCTGGTCAGATGCGTGGGCGCGGCAGGGTTCGAACCTGCGACCGCTCGGGTGTAAACCGAGTGCTCTCCCGCTGAGCTACGCGCCCGGGACGGACATCTTCACACGGCCGACAGCGCCCGCCGCCACCCGTCCTGGTCCCGCGGCTCCCCCGGCCGGTTCACCTCGGTGAACGAGACGGTGCCGTCCGGTCTGACCAGGAACGTCCCCCGCAACGCCATCCCCTTCGCGGTGTCGAACACCCCGTAGGAGGACGCGACGGCCCCGTGCGGCCAGAAGTCCGACAGCAGCGGGAACCCGAATCCCGCGGACGTGGCCCAGGCCGCCAGCGAGAACGTCGGGTCGCAGGAGATCGCCAGCACCTGGACCGAGGAGTTCTGGAAGTCCCCGAGCGTCGACTGCACGGCCTCGAGCTCCCCGCCACAGATCCCGGAGAACGCGAACGGGTAGAAGACGAGCAGGGCCGAGCGCCCCGACCCGAGCACCGACGCCAGCGAGACCGGCTGCCGGTTCTGGTCGGGGAGCTCGAAGTCCGGGGCGACCGCGCCCTCGACGACTGGGCTCAGCGCTTGCCCTTCCCCTGCTTCGGCGGCACGAGCTTCGACCCCACCCAGTCGTCCCCGAGCGTCGCGTTGGACGTCTGCGACAGCCCGGCGGTCGGAGCCGCCTCGGCGATCTCGGAGGGCTGGATGTGGCCGTCACGGCCGGTCTTGGGTGTCAGGACCCACACGAATCCCTCGTCCGAGAGGGGTGTTCGGGCGTCGACCAGGGTGTCGATCAGGTCGCCGTCCCCGTCGCGGAACCACAGGAGCACGACGTCGATGACCTCCTGGGCGTCCTCGTCGAGGAGCTCCTCACCGGTCGTGTCCTCGACGGCCTCTCTGACCTGGTCGTCGATGTCGGTGTCGTACCCGAGTTCCTGGACGATCATGCCCGGCTCGATGCCGAGCTTTGCCGCGATGTCGGACGCACCGGCATCTGCCGCGGTCACCACTCGTTCCCCTTTCACGCTGCTCACGCAGTCCATCGTCTTCGGTTCCGCGTGCGGGCGCCACCCTTCGCGCGAAATCGGATGGGGCATCCGATCACGGGGGCCCGACCCGATGCAACCGGCCCGGGGTTCGCGCCCCGGTGACGCGCAGGTCACCCCGCCCTCCGTTCAGTTACGTACGAGTAGTACCTATCCTCGCGGCAAGAGCCCGACTTCGTGAACGACGAGTTTCGGGACCGCGCCGGAACAGGCACGATGGACCGAGCCACGGCCACGACTGCCGAGTCCGGCCGGCGACGTCGCCCCACATGCCGGCGGCGGGTACGACAGGGCCGGGCGATCCCGGCCACCGACGGAATCAGGCAGGGAGAACCCTTGACCGCGCAGAGCAGCAGGGCCGGCAACACCGACAACGGGGAGCCGCGCCGCGTCAACGTCATCCGGGACGGGTTGGCAGCCCACCTCCCGGACATCGACCCGGAGGAGACGGCCGAGTGGCTGGAGTCCTTCGACGCGGTCCTCGACAACGCCGGCCGCCAGCGCGCCCGCTACCTCATGCTGACGATGCTGCAGCGCGCCCGCGAGAAGCACGTGGGCGTCCCGTCGCTGACCGCGACGGACTACGTCAACACCATCCCGACCGACCGTGAGCCGTGGTTCCCCGGCGACGAGGACGTCGAGCGCACCTACCGGCGCTGGGTGCGCTGGAACGCTGCGATGACCGTGCACCGCGCGCAGCGGCCGGGCATCGGCGTCGGTGGGCACATCTCGTCCTACGCCTCGTCGGCGACCCTGTACGAGGTCGGCTTCAACCACTTCTTCCGCGGCAAGGAGCACCCGGGCGGCGGCGACCAGATCTACATCCAGGGGCACGCCTCCCCCGGCATCTACGCCCGCGCCTTCCTCGAGGGGCGCCTGTCCGAGGACCGCCTCGACGGCTTCCGCCAGGAGCTCAGCCACGCCGGCCCGGGCGGCGGCCTGCCGTCGTACCCGCACCCGCGCCTGATGCCGGACTTCTGGGAGTTCCCGACGGTCTCGATGGGCATCGGCCCGATGAACGCGATCATGCAGGCGCGGTTCAACCGCTACCTGAGCGGCCGCGGCATCAAGGACACCTCGCAGCAGCAGGTGTGGGCCTTCCTCGGCGACGGCGAGATGGACGAGCCCGAGTCGCGCGGTCTGATCCACGTCGCGGCCAACGAGGGTCTGGACAACCTGAACTTCGTCGTCAACTGCAACCTGCAGCGCCTCGACGGCCCGGTCCGGGGCAACGGCAAGATCATCCAGGAGCTGGAGGCGTTCTTCCGGGGCGCCGGCTGGAACGTCATCAAGGTCATCTGGGGCCGCGAGTGGGACGCCCTGCTGCACGGCGACCGCGACGGCGCCCTGATCAACCTGATGAACACCACGCCGGACGGCGACTTCCAGACCTACAAGGCCAACGACGGGGCCTACGTCCGCGACCACTTCTTCGGCCGCGACCCGCGCACCAAGTCCCTCGTCGAGCCGATGAGCGACGCCGAGATCTGGAAGCTCAAGCGCGGCGGCCACGACTACCGCAAGGTGCACGCGGCCTACGCCGCGGCGACCGCGCACCACGGCCAGCCGACCGTCATCGTGGCCAAGACCATCAAGGGCTACGGCCTGGGCACGCACTTCGCGGGCCGCAACGCCACCCACCAGATGAAGAAGCTCACGCTCGACGACCTCAAGCAGTTCCGCGACGAGCAGCGCATCCCGATCTCGGACTCCCAGCTCGAGGCCGACCCGTACCTGCCGCCGTACTACCACCCGGGCGAGAAGGACGAGGCGATCCAGTACCTGCGGGAGCGCCGTCGCCAGCTGGGCGGGCCGCTGCCGTCGCGCCGGACCGCCAGCAAGCCGCTGGTGCTCCCCGGCGACAAGGTCTACGACTTCGTCAAGAAGGGGTCCGGCAAGCAGGAGGTCGCCACGACGATGGCGTTCGTCCGGCTGCTGCGCGAGCTCATCAAGGACAAGGAGATCGGCGCGCGCTTCGTGCCGATCATCCCGGACGAGGCCCGTACCTTCGGTATGGACTCGATGTTCCCGAGCCAGAAGATCTACAACCCGAACGGCCAGAACTACACCTCGGTCGACGCCGACCTGATGCTCGCCTACAAGGAGTCCGAGCAGGGCCAGATCCTGCACGAGGGCATCAACGAGGCCGGGTCGGTCGGGTCGTTCACCGCGGCGGGCACGTCCTACGCCACGCACGACGAGCCGATGATCCCGGTCTACGTCTTCTACTCGATGTTCGGGTTCCAGCGGACCGGCGACTCGATCTGGGCCGCCTCGGACCAGATGGCCCGCGGCTTCCTCGTCGGCGCCACGGCCGGTCGCACCACGCTGACCGGTGAGGGCCTGCAGCACAACGACGGCCACTCGCTGCTGCTCGCGGCGACCAACCCGGCCGTCGTCGCCTACGACCCGGCGTTCTCCTTCGAGGTCGCGCACATCGTCCAGGACGGGCTGCGCCGGATGGTCGGCGAGAAGCCCGAGAACGTCATCTACTACCTGACGGTCTACAACGAGCCCTACCGCCAGCCGGCCGAGCCGGAGAACGTGGACCGCGAGGGCATCCTGCGCGGCATGTACCGCTTCGCCCCGGCTCCCGAGGGCACCGGCCCGGTGGTGCGGCTGCTCGCCTCCGGCGTCTCGCTGCCGTGGGCGCTGACCGCACAGAAGATGCTCTCCGACGAGTGGGACGTCCGTGCCGAGGTCTGGTCGGTGACGTCGTGGGGCGAGCTGCGCCGCGACGGCGTGGACGCCGAGCACGCCAACCTGCTCAAGCCCGGCGACGAGCCGGTCGTGCCCTACGTGACCCAGAAGCTGGCCGAGGGCGACAACGGCGAGGCCCCGGTCGTGGCGGTCTCGGACTGGATGCGCGCGGTCCCCGACCAGATCCGCCAGTGGTCCCCGGCGCCGTTCCTGTCGCTGGGCACCGACGGGTTCGGGCTGTCCGACACCCGTCCGGCCGTGCGCCGGCACTTCGCGGTCGACGCCGAGTCCATCGTCGGCGGCGCGCTGTCGCTGCTGGCGAAGCAGGGCCTGGTGAAGACCGAGACCGCTGCCGAGGCCGCGGCCGGCTACAAGATCGACGACCCGCAGGCCGCCGGCCCGCAGATCGGCGACGGCGGGGCCGCCTGACCCCACCCGGCCCGCGACGGCCCGCCTCCCCCACCGGAGGCGGGCCGTCGTCCGTTTTCGCCCCTCCCAGGGCGGCGCAGATCACGATAGGCTCCGCGCGACGGCGGTGGCGGTGATCACTCGTCCTCGCGACTCGCCGTCCTGACCAGGGCGTCGACCGTGTGCGCCGCTGGCCCGCGGTCCGGGGCGGAGTGTTCCGGGCCGATGATCTCCAGGGAGCGGTAATGGCAGAAGGCACCGTCAAGTGGTTCAACAGCGAGAAGGGCTACGGCTTCCTCGCCCCCGACGGTGGTGGTGCGGACGTGTTCGTGCACTACTCGGCAATCCAGACGAACGGCTACAAGAGCCTCGACGAGGGCCAGCGCGTCTCGTTCGACATCGAGCAGGGGCAGAAGGGGCCGCAGGCCAGCGCGGTCACGCCGCTCTGAGCCGCCCGGTCACCCGCCCGGCGCGGTGACCGCAGCAGGCCGCACCGGCCGAGGCCCGCGCCCCGGCCGCGTTCCGCGGTGCCCGGGTGTCACCACCCCAGCGCCGCGTGCATCTCCCACACCAGGAGCTCGGCCCCGGCCGGCCCGGCGGTGACCCGCCGGCCGCCGTCGTCGACGACCCTGGCCGCGTCGCCCGTGGCGAGCGCGTCTCCGGGCACATCCTCCAGCGTCGCGTCCCCGCGTGCCATGAACGCGTGCACGAACGGGGCGGTCGGCAGCACCGTGGCCGATCCCGGCGCGAGCCGTGCCACCGACAGCGCCGCCGCGCGCTGACGCAGCGGCAGCAGGGTCGCGTCGCGGTGCCGTTCCAGCCCCGAGGCCAGGACGACCGTGTCGCCGTGCGCCCACTCGTCCGCCTCCCGCACGAGGTGGCGCGGGTCGCCGCCGGGCTCCTCGGGCACCACCCACATCTGCACGAACCGCACGCCCCCGTCCGGCGTCGCGTGCTCGGAGTGGCGCACACCCGACCCGGCACCCAGGTACTGCACCCCGCCGGGCCCGACCCGTGCGGTCCGTCCGGTGGCGCTGTCGCGGTGCTCCAGCTCGCCGTCGAGGACCCAGGTGAGGATCTCGGTGTCGCGGTGCGGGTGCTCGTCGTAGCCGCGCCCCGGGACGAGCCGGTCCTCGTTGTGCAGCAGGAGCAGCCCGAAGTGGGTGTTGGCCGGGTCGTAGTGCGCGCCGGCGGAGAAGCTGTGCCACGAGTCGAGCCAGCCGGTCCGCGTGCGCGCCCGCGAATCCGCGCGCCGGAGCGTGACGTGTCCTGTGGGTGCGTCCATCGTCGTGTCATGCTGCCCGACGTGCACCGCCACCCGGTCGCGGACGCGACGTTGCGCCGCCTCGAGCTCGCCTCCTCCAGGCTGGCCGCGGCCTGTCTGGCGGAGATGGAGCGGCGCTGCTCGTGGTTCGCCGGGCTGCCCGCCGACCAGCGCGCCGGCGTGGCCCTGGTGACCCAGACCGGCGTCGCGAACTTCGTGTCCTGGCTGCGCGAGCCGGACCGCACCACCCCGCTGACCGCCGAGGCGTTCCGGATCGCGCCGCGCGACCTGGCCCGGCGGATCAGCCTGCGCCAGACCGTCGAGCTCGTGCGCATCGCCGCGGACGTGTTCGAGGAGCACCTGCCCCCGCTCGCCGACGACGCCGAGCGCCACGAGCTGACCGAGGCCGTGCTGCGCTTCGGCCGGGAGATCGCCTTCGCCGCCGCCACCGTGTACGCCGGCGCCGCGGAGTCCCGCGGCGCCTGGGACGCCCGGCTGGAGGCACTCGTCGTCGACGCCGTGCTGCGCGGCGACACCGACGGCGCGCTCGTCTCCCGGGCCGCCGCGCTCGGCTGGGACCCGGCCGCCCCCGTGCACTGCCTGGTCGGCTCCGCACCCGGGTCCGGCCCGGAGTCCCCGCAGCTGATCGTGGAGCTGCGCCGGGTCGCCGCGCGGCTCGGTCACGACGTGCTCGTCGGCGTCCAGGGACGCCGGCTGGTGGTCCTGCTGCACCTGACCGGGCGGCCCGCGCGCCGGGTCGCCGACCGGCTCGCCGAGACCACCTCTGCGCGCCGGGCACCGGCCGGACGCGGACCGGCACCGGGGACGAGCGCGGTCACCGCGCGGGTGCTCGCCGAGGTCGCCGGGCACTTCGGGCCCGGACCGGTCGTCTCCGGCCCGCCCAGCACCGACCTGGCCACCGCGGGCGGCGCCGTCGCCGAGGCGCTGGCCGGACTGGCCGCGGCCCCGGGGCACCCCGACGCGCCCCGCCCGGTCGACGCCGCCGACCTCCTGCCGGAGCGGGCCCTGCACGGCGATCCGGCGGCGCGGCGCCGGCTCGCCGAGGACGTCCTGGCCCCGCTGTACGACACCGGCGGCGAGCTGCTGCGCACCCTGGCCGCCTACCTGGAGGGCGGGGCGAACCTGGAGGGCTGCGCCCGCGCGCTGTACGTGCACCCCAACACGGTGCGCTACCGGCTGCGGCGCATCGGCGAGCTCGTCGGACGCTCCCCCACCGACCCGCGGGAGGCGTTCGTGCTGCGTGCCGCGCTCGTCGCGGACCGCACCGCCCGCGCGTCCGACGGGCCGGCCGTCGCCGCGCACACCCCGCTGACTCCCCTGGACCCGACCGGGGAGCATGATCCCGACGTCGACGGCGTCCGTGTCCCGGCGGGCGGGGCGTTGTCGTGAACCCTACAAACACCGGCCCCTACGGATCGGTAACGAGGCCCCGGTCACACCTGCGTGTCGTAGGTTTCCTACAACTTCGGTGGTCCGACTTCGTCGTAACCGGTATCCCGGCCCCGACCCCGAGAGGTGTGTGATGTCCTCGTGATCGCCCTGCTCGCACCCGGCCAGGGGGCCCAGACCCCCGGCATGCTCGCTCCGTGGCTGGAGGACCCGGCCTCGGCGGAGGCCGTCGCCGGCTGGTCCGACGCCGTGGGGCTGGACCTGACGCGCCTCGGCACCACCGCCGACGCGGAGGAGATCACCGACACCGCGGTCACCCAGCCGTTGATCGTCACGCTGGGTCTGCTGGCCGCGCGCCGCCTGCGCGAGCGGGTCGAGCTGCCGTCCGGGACCCTCGTCGCCGGGCACTCGATCGGCGAGATCACCGCCTGCGCGATCGCCGGTGTGCTGACCGAGGACGCCGCCGTCGCCCTCGCCGGGGTCCGCGGCCGCGAGATGGCCGCCGCCTGCGCCGTCGCGCCGACCTCGATGGCCGCCGTGCTCGGCGGCGAGGAGGAGATCGTGCTGGCCCGCCTCGCCGAGCTGGGTCTCGACCCGGCCAACCGCAACGGGGCGGGCCAGATCGTCGCCGCCGGGACGAAGGAGGCGATCACCGAGCTCGTCGCGTCGCCGCCGGAGAAGGCACGGGTGAAGGCGCTCCCGGTCGCCGGGGCGTTCCACACCGCGCACATGGAGCCCGCGCGCGCCGCGCTGGAGAGCCACGCGTCGTCGGTGCCGGTGTCGGATCCGACGCTCACCCTGCTCTCCAACGCCGACGGCGGGACCGTCGACACCGGCGCCGAGGCGCTGCGCCGGCTCGTCGCACAGGTCACCCGGCCGGTGCGCTGGGACGCCTGCATGCAGACCCTCGCCGACCACGGGACCGGTGCGACCCTCGAGCTGCCCCCGGGCGCGACGCTGACCGGGCTCGTCAAGCGCGCGGTCAAGGGGACCCCGACGCTGGCCCTCAAGACCCCCGAGCAGCTCGACGCCGCCGTCGACCTGATCGCCGAGCACGGGAAGTGAGCCGCATGCGACTGGCCGACACCGTCGCCGGAGCCCGCATCCTGGGCGTCGGCAGCTTCCAGCCGGAGCACGTCGTCACCAACGCCGACCTGGCGAAGCGGGTGGAGACCGACGACGCGTGGATCCGCAGCCGCGTCGGCATCGCCGAGCGGCGCATCGCCGACGCCGAGACCCTACTGCCGGACATGGCGGTCGAGGCAGGAACGGCGGCGCTGAAGGACGCGGGGTTCGACCCGGCCGGGCTCGACGCCGTCGTCGTCGCGACCTGCACCATGCCGAACCCGATCCCGAACGCCGCGGCGCAGGTCGCCACCGGGGTCGGCGCGAACGGCGTCGCCGCGTTCGACCTCAACGCCGCGTGCGCGGGCTTCAGCTACGGCGTCGGTGTCGCCTCGGACATGATCCGCGCCGGCTCCGCCCGGCACGTGCTGGTCATCGGCGCGGAGAAGCTGTCGGACTGGGTCGACTGGGACGACCGGTCGACCTGCATCATCTTCGCCGACGGCGCGGGCGCCGCCCTGTTGGGCCCGGCGGAGAGCCCCGACGAGGTGGGTGTCGGTCCGGTCGTCTGGGGCAGCGCGGGTGACATCGCCTCCACGATCCGGATCCTCGGCGAGAGCACGAACAAGCTGCACCAGGAGGGCCAGGCGGTCTTCCGCTGGGCGACGACGGCGATCGCGCCGGTCGCGCTGGGCGCGATCGAGCGCGCCGGGCTCACCCCCGCCGACATCGACGTGCTGATCCCGCACCAGGCGAACCTCCGCATCGTCGAGGCCGTCGCCAAGAAGCTGCGCCAGAAGGGCGCCCGGGAGGACATGGTCGTCGCCGACGACATCGTGCACTCCGGCAACACCTCGTCCGCGTCCATCCCGATGGCGCTGGACCACATGCGCACGGCCGGCCGGGTACGGTCCGGCGACGTGCTGCTCCTCGTAGGCTTCGGCGCAGGACTGTCCTACGCCGGACAGGTCGTCGTCTGCCCCTGACCGGGCACCCCGACCTGGCACCCGCACCCAACCATCGCGCAAGGAGAACCATCGTGGCTGACAACGCCGAGATCCTCACCGGGCTGGCCGAGATCGTCGAGGAGGTCGCCGGCATCGACACCGCCGAGGTGACCCCCGAGAAGTCCTTCGTGGACGACCTGGACATCGACTCGCTGTCGATGGTGGAGATCGCCGTGCAGGCCGAGGACAAGTTCGGCGCCAAGATCCCGGACGACCAGCTCGCCGAGCTGAAGACCGTCGGCGACGCCGTCGACTTCATCGCCAAGCACCAGTGATCGGTACCGGCGTGCAGCTGTCCGCCGGGGAGAAGGAGACGTCATGACCGACGGAGTGGTCGTCACCGGTTTCGGGGCCACCACCCCGCTCGGCGGGGACGCCGCCTCCACCTGGGAGGCGCTGCTCGCCGGGAAGTCCGGGGTCGGGGCCACCCGGGCCGACTGGGTCGAGCGGTTCGACCTCCCGGTGTCCATCTCGGCCCAGCTCGCCGTGGAGCCCACCGAGATCCTGCCCCGTGTGCAGGCCCGCCGGATGGACCGGTGCGAGCAGGTCGCGGTGGTCGCGGCCAAGGAGGCCTGGGCGCACGCCGGACTCGGCCCGGTCCCCGGCGAGGACGGGGCCGCGGTCGAGGCCGAGCGGCTCGCCGTCGTCATCGGCGCGGGCATCGGCGGCGCACCGACGCTGCTCGCGCAGGACGACCTGCTCGAGGAGCACGGGCTGCGCAAGGTCTCGCCGCTGACCGTGCCGATGCTCATGCCCAACGGGCCGGCCGCGCTCGTGAGCCTGGAGTACAAGGCCAAGGGCGGGGTGCACTCCCCCGCCTCGGCGTGCGCCACCGGCGCCGAGGCCCTGGCCTGGGCTTACAAGCTGCTGCGCGACGGGGAGGTCGACGTCGTCCTCGCGGGCGGCGCCGAGTCCTGCATCGTCCCGATCACCGTGGCCGGGTTCGTGCAGTCACGGACCCTGTCCACCCGCAACGACGACCCGGAGGGCGCCTCCCGGCCGTTCGACACCGGGCGGGACGGCTTCGTCCTCGGTGAGGGCTCGGGCGTGCTCGTGCTCGAACGCGAGGAGTTCGCGAAGGCCCGCGGTGCCACCGTGCACGGCCGCCTCGCCGGTGTCGGCATGACGTCCGACGCCTACCACATCACCGGGCCCGACCCCGAGGGCGAGGGCCAGATCCGGGCGATGCAGAAGGCGGTGGCCGGGGCCGGTCTGACCGCCTCGGACATCGTCCACGTCAACTGCCACGCCACCTCCACGGTGGTCGGCGACGTGGGCGAGGCGACGGCCGTGCGGCGGGCGTTCGGCGACCACCCGGTGCTGACCGCGCCGAAGTCGGCGCTCGGGCACCTCGTGGGCGGGGCCGGGGCCGTCGAGGGGATCATCGCGCTGCTCAGCGTGCGCGACGACATCATCCCCGCGACGCTCAACCTCACCGACAAGGACCCGAAGGTCGAGCTGGACGTCGTCGCCGGCGAGCCGCGGAAGATGACCGTGGACGCCGCGGTCAACAACTCGTTCGGCTTCGGCGGGCACAACGCCTCGCTGGTGTTCACCAAGGCCTGACGCCTGGCGTGCGGGTCCCCGGCCGGGGACCCGCACGGCCCTCTCAGCAGGGGGCGCGCAGGATCCCGTCGGGGTCGCCGACGTCCATCCGCGGCGGCGAGCCCGCCATCGGGAACGCGACCTGCCAGCAGATCCGGCCGACGTGCAGGCCGGGCGGTCCGTCGTTCGGGTCCTGGACGCTGATGAAGCGGACCAGGGCGAGCACACCGCCGCCGCTCGTGGAGTCGATCCGGTCGATGCGGATGGTGCCGTCGACGGTGGACCCGATCCCCTCCAGCCACGCCTCGCGGGGCTGCCGGTCGGCGGTCTCGGGGTTCACCACGCGGGTCCAGGTCGCGTGGTCGCGGCCGTTGACCGCGTTGAAGTAGAGCTGCACCTGCTGCATCACCAGCTGGGCGGCCGGGTGCTCGGCGGCGCCCGCGCTGATGGTCACCTCGCTGCTGCCCGCGCCGTCGTCGGGCACCGTCTGCGGCGCGGACGCGGGGGCGACGCCGGAGCGGGTCGTCCCGGACACCGTCCACGCGACACCGCCGACGGCCACCAGTGCCACCAGCAGGACGCCGACCGTGATCGCGGCCCGGCCGTTCACTCCTCGCCCCCATGGGACGACAGTCTGCCCGGCCCGGGCCGGCTCAGCCGACCCGGTGGGTCAGCAGCGTCACCGCCGCGCCGTCACCGGCGAAGCGGAAGGACTCCAGCTCGTCGTCCCAGGCGGTGCCCAGCAGCTGGTCCAGACGCCGGGACAGCCCGGCGCCGCTGTGCTCGGCCATGACCGTGCGCAGCTGGTCCTCGGGCAGCACGACGTCGCCGTTGGCGCTGGTGCGACCGTGCCACATGCCGAGGCCGGGGACGTGCATGAACCGCTCCCCGTCCACGCCGGGGCTCGGCTCCTCGGTCACCTCGAACCGCAGCATCGACCAGGCCCTCAGCGCCCCCGCGAGCGCCCCGCCGCTACCGGCGGGACCGCTCCAGGTGCACTCGGCCCGCATCTGACCGGACGCCACCGGCTGCGCGGACCACTCGAGGGAGACCCGCGTTCCGAGAACGCCCGAGAGCGCCCACTCGACGTGCGGACAGACCGCAGTCGGCGACGAGTGGACGAACACCACTCCGCGTGTGCTCACTGCCAACCTCCGCTGTCGTCGACGAGGATCGTCTTCCCCTACGTCCTCGGCGCAGCGCGGTCGGTGCTGGGACCCGCGGTACAGATGTGCTGGGTGTGGGTGTGGTGACCTCCGTGGCGTGAGTGGACTCCGGTGACCTCACTCTGCCCGATTCCGCTCCGGGGAGCCACCCCGACACGACTACCGGGTGAACGGTGCGCGGCGTGTCGCGGCCCGGCGCGCGGGTCAGGCCGTGTAGGTGGCGACGGCGACCCCGGTGGCGGCGTCGGGAACCTCGGTCCGGCGCAGCTCACCGAGGTCGGCGAGCACGTCGAGGTGCGCCCCGGTCTCCAGGACCGCGAGGGTCCGGTTGAACAGGTCCATGTCCTCCAGCCGGCGTTCCCGCCGGGTCCAGCGCAGGACCCGGGCGACCGCGTCGGCGGTCGGATGGCCCGCGGCGACGGCGTCGCGGCACTGGGCGAGCCGGACCTCGTGGTGGGCCAGCAGCTCGTCGACGCGAGCGTGCGCGCCGCCACCGACCGGGCCGTGCGCGGGCAGCAGGGTCGCGTCCGGCCGGGACCGGACCAGGCGCAGCGAGTCGAGGAACTGCCCGAGCGGGCTCGCCACCGGCGACGGCTGCAGGCCGATCGACGGGGTGATCCGGGGCAGCACGTGGTCCCCGGCGAACAGCAGCTCGTGGGCCTCGTCGGCGAACACGAGGTGCCCACGGGTGTGCCCCGGGGTCTCCACCGCGGTCAGGGTGCGCGTGCCGGCCGGGTCGGCGACGGCGATGGCGGCGCGGTCGGCGACCCACTCGTCGGGGGCCTCCCACTCCTCGGGGAGCGGACGCGGCCACGGCCCGGCCCGGCCGAGCTCGTCGACGATGCCGGCGGCACCGGCACGCAGCAGCCGGGACCGGTCGGGTTCGCCCGGCGGCCGGGCCGGGTCGGTGATGACCTCCAGGTTCGGGCGCTCCCCCGCCCCGAGCAGCACCCGGGTGCCGTACTCGCGGCGCAGCACCGAGGCCAGCGTGTAGTGGTCGCGGTGAGCGTGGGTGACCAGGAAGCGGCGGACGTCGCCGAAACCGGAGCCCAGCGCCGCCAGCGCCTTGCCCAGCAGGTCGCGGGCCTCGTCGATCGCCCAGCCGGAGTCGATCAGGGTCCAGCCGGTGTCGTCGGCGAGTGCGTAGACGTTCACCGCCCGCAGCCCGTCCTGCGGCAGCGGCAGCGGGATCCGGTACACCCCGGGGGCGCTGCGGAACACGCCCGGCGCGGTCCAGTCGCCGTCCGGGTCGTCATCGGTCACGGTGGAAGCGGCGGTCACCGCCCGACGATAGATGACCGGATCCGGGGGCGCCGCACCCTCCTGCGGGGCACATCATCACCCCACGTGTCGGGCCGGGCACCGACAGTCGACATTTTCCGGACAGTCCACCCGAGGGTGGTACACGATCGCACCGGGAGGGTGGCCCGATCCGCGCTACCGTCCCTGCGTTCGGTGATCAGAGGGTCGGCCTGGGGGCGGGTCGGCGAAGGAGGGACGCAGCATGGCGGCAGGGATCCCGGAGCAACGGTCCGGGCAGGACGCGCCGTTCCTCACCGTGGCAGAGGTGGCGGACCGGATGCGGGTCTCCCGGATGACGGTGTACCGGCTGGTGCACTCCGGGGAGCTCCCCGCGGTGCGGTTCGGGCGCTCGTTCCGAGTGCCACCGGAGTCGGTGGAGGCGCTGATCGAGTCGGCGCGCTACACCGGCGGTTGAGACTAGGGAGCCGGAATGCTGCCGGTCGACGCCGCGAGCGCACGGAGGGTCGCGGACACCTACGACACCCCGAGGCCCGGACCGAACGGGAACGGACCCTGGAGCTGCTGGGCCCGCGGGCCGGCGAGCAGATCCTGGTCGTCGGGACCGGACCGGGACAACTGCTCGACGACGTCGCCAGGGCCGTCGGTCCGGGTGCCACGGGGGTCGACCCGGACCCGGTGATGGTGACGCTGGCGCGACGCCGGTGCGGCACCCGTGCCGTCGTCACCCAGCGCGCGCTGGCCGGTCCGGGCTCGCTGCCCGGCGGTCCGTACGACGCCGTGGCCTGCCTGCAGGTCCTGGAGTTCGTCGACGACCTGCCGGCCACCGTCACCGAGCTGTACCGGGTCCTGCGCCCGGGTGGGCGGCTGCTCGTGCTGGACACGGACTGGACCTCGCTGCACTGGCCCGGGCCGGGGCAGGACCGGCACCGCCGCATCCGCGACGCGTGGTGCAGCACGGTGCCGCGGTCGCGGCTGCCCTACGAGCTGGGCCCGCTGCTGCAGCGCGCCGGGTTCGACGGGGAGTGGACACGACGGATGCCGATGCGCGGGCCGGCCTCCACCGGCTACGGCGCCGCGCTGCGGGAGATGGTCGCCGAGGCCGCGCCGGGCCGGTGCGGCCTCACCCGGGCCGAGGTCGACGCGTGGGCGTCGGGCGTCGCGTCCTGCGGCGACGAGCCGTTCTCGGTGGACCGCTGGTTCCTGGGCGCCGTCCGGCCCTGAACCGCGTGCGGACGGGGCGTGGCGCGCGGCGCTCCGGTCGGGCAGCATCTCGGGCCGTGGGCTCCCCGTCGTCGCAGACACCGATCACCGCGCGGGTGAGGATCGGGCAGCAGCCCGACTTCGTCCGGCTGTTCCAGACGCTCCCCCGGGCCGGGGAGTGGGTCAACTTCGCCCCACCCGGCCGGCGGCGCGACGACTACGAGGTCGACTGGGTGCTGCACTGGGCGATCGACCCCGACGACAGCGACAGCCCGGACGTCACCGTCGAGATCCAGCTCGTCGACCCGGAGTAGGCCGCTACCGGAAGCCGTGGCTGCGGACCGCGGCCACGTCGCCGTCGCGCAGGGCGTCGAGCACCGCGCGTTCGTGCGGGACCGTGTCGGCGGGCAGGTCGGCGAGCGCGAACCAGTCCAGGCCCGCGGTCTTCCCGTCCTCGGCGCGGCGTGGCTCGCCGGTCCAGCGACGGCAGGTGAAGAAGAAGTCGACGCGTTCGTCGACCGGGTCCCCGGTGCGCCCGGTGCGGTGCACCGCCGTGAGCGGGACCAGGTCGGCGGGGTCGACGGTGACGCCGAGCTCCTCCCGGGCCTCGCGCACCGCGGCGGCGGCCGCGTCCTCGCCGGCCTCGACGTGCCCGGCCGCGGCGGCGGCCCAGTGGCCGTCCATGAACCCGGTGCCGGCACGCATCTGGAGCAGCACCTCGGTGCGCTCACCGGTGCCGCGCAACAGCAGGACGTAGGACGCCGGGACGACCCGGTAGCGCTCGCTCACGCCGCCGACCCTAGGTGCCGTGGCGCCGTTCGCCGACGGCAACACCGGGGTAACGCGGCGGTCCTACCGTCGGTCCGATGGCGGCCCCCACCTCGCGCCCGGCACCGGTCGGCGACCGGCTCGGCGTCGTGCCGCCGCGGGACTCGGAGCTGCGGTTCCGCACCGTGCACGGCTACCGGCGGGCGTTCCGGGTGGCCGGGTCCGGGCCGGCGGTGGTGCTCGTGCACGGCATCGGGGACAGCTCGGCGACGTGGGAGGCGGTGTTCCCCGCGCTGGCCCGGCGGCACCTGGTGATCGCCCCTGACCTGCTGGGGCACGGGCACTCGGACAAGCCGCGCGCGGACTACTCGGTCGCCGCCTACGCCAACGGCGTGCGGGACCTCCTCGGCGTCCTCGGTGTCCCGCGCGCGACGCTGGTGGGGCACTCGCTGGGCGGTGGCGTCGCCATGCAGTTCGCCTACCAGTACCCCGACCGGACCGAGCGCCTGGTGCTGGTCGGCACCGGCGGGGCGGGCCCGGACGTGACGCCGCTGCTGCGCGCGGTCAGCCTGCCCGGTGCGCAGGCGGTGCTGGCGGCCTCGCAGCTGCCGCCGTTGCGGTGGCAGATCGGGTGGGCCCTCGACGCGCTGCGGCTGGTCGGCGCCGACCTCGGCCGTGACGCCGCCGACCTGCTCCGGCTGGTCGACGCGCTGCCCGACGCGACGTCGCGGGCGGCGTTCATCCGGACGCTGCGGGCCGTCGTCGACTGGCGCGGGCAGGTCGTGACCATGCTGGACCGCTGCTACCTGACCCGCGGGATGCCGACGATGCTGGTGTGGGGCGCCCGGGACGCGGTGGTGCCGCTCGCGCACGCCCACACCGCGCACGCGGCGATGCCGGGCAGCCGGCTGGAGGTGTTCGACGACGCCGGGCACTTCCCGCACCACAGCGACCCGGCCCGGTTCGTGGGGGTGCTGGAGGAGTTCCTCGACTCCACCGACCCGGCACGGTGGAGCCCCGAGCAGTGGCGTCAGCTGCTGCGCTGCCCTCCCCCGCCCGCCGGTGCCGGGGCGCGGCCGGGTCCGGTGTCGGCGACCTGACCCGGGCCGGCGTCAGAGGACGACGCCGAGCCAGCTGCCGGCGCACCCGTGGCAGGCGCCGTGCACCGTCGCGGCCCGGTGCACCGGGCGCAGGCAGATCACGCAGTGGGTGAGCCGGCGCCGGGCCCGGCGCAGCAGCCCGTCACGCACCTGGCGGATGGCGAGCCCGGGGTCGCCGTCCGGGTCGTCGCAGCCGGGCAGGACCGGCACCTCGACGGCGTCGGCCGGGTCGAGCACCGGGAGGTGGCCGTCCCAGCGGGGCTCCGGTCGGGCGAGCAGCACCGGCCCCGACGGGTCGAACCCGAGCATCAGCTGCGGCGGCTCCCCCGCGACGAACCAGGCCACCGGGTCCGGCTCCGCGCCGGGTGGGAGGAGCCCCGCCGAACGCAGGTCCGCATCGGTCCAGCCGCCGCGTCGCAGGTCGGCCGGGGTGAGCCCGAAGTGCCGCAGCCCGTCGGTCGGCAGGTCGAGCTCACGCAGCTCCGCCGGGGACGGGACGCCCACGTAGACGGTGCCGCGCTCCCCCGGCGGCTCGGCGACGGGCGCGGTGTCGTGGCCGTCCGCGACGCGCCACGGGGCGGCGACGAGCACGGCGAGCACCCGCGGGTCGACGCGCAGGCGCCCGGCCACCTCCGCGGTGCGGTCCTCGGTCACCCGGTCTCCGATCCCTGCACCGACGATCCCTGCACCGACGATCCTGCACCGCCACGCGCGCCGGGGCGGCCCCGATGTCGGAGCCGCCCCGGTGTGGTGCGGTGTCGCTCAGCTGCAGCCGCTGGTGGAGCCGCAGCCCTCGCAGAGGTAGCAGGACCCGGCGGGGCGCATCTTCGTCCCGCAGGTCATGCACAGCGGGGCGTCGGCGGCCTTGCCCAGCCGCAGTTCGAGCAGCTCGGTGGAGCTGCCGACCTCGACCGGTGCGGGCTCGGCACCGGCCTCCTTGCGCTCCTCGATCGTCGGCACCGAGGAACGGAACTCCTCGATGTCGAGCTTCTCGCCGGTGCCGTAGTCGTTCTCGACCTGGGCGGACCGCTCGTCGGAGGAGAAGATGCCCAGCTGGGCGCGCTTCTCGTACGGCAGGTGGTCCAGCGCCAGGCGGCGGAACAGGTAGTCCAGCACCGAGGTCGCGATCCGCACGTCCGGGTCGTCGGTCATCCCGGCCGGCTCGAAGCGCAGGTTGGAGAACTTCGAGACGTAGAACTCCAGCGGGATGCCGTACTGCAGGCCCACCGAGATCGACATCGAGAAGGCGTCCATCACACCGGCCAGGGTCGAGCCCTGCTTGCCGAGCTTGACGAAGATCTCGCCGAGGCCGTCGTCGGGGTAGCTGCCGGCGGTGAGGTAGCCCTCGGCGCCGCCGACGGTGAACGACACGGTCTCGCTGGGCCGCTTCTTCGGCAGCCGCTTGCGGACCGGCCGCTGCTCGACGACCGTGACCTTCTCGGCCTCCGCGGTGTCACCGCCGGCCTTCTTGTCGCCGCCCTTGCCCGCGGACAGCGGCTGGCCGACCTTGCAGTTGTCGCGGTAGATCGCCAGGGCCTTGAGACCGAGGCGCCACCCCTCGAGGTAGATCCGCTCGACGTCCTCGACGGTCGCCCGCTCGGGCATGTTGACCGTCTTGGAGATGGCGCCGGACAGGAACGGCTGCGCGGCGGCCATCATGCGGACGTGGCCCATCGGGGCGATCGTCCGGTCGCCCATGGCGCAGTCGAACACCTCGTAGTGCTCGGGCTTCATGCCCGGGGCGTCGACGACGTGGCCGTGCTCGGCGACGTACTCGACGATCGCCTCGGCCTGCTCGGCCTGGTAGCCGAGGTTGTCCAGGGCCCGGCGCACCGACTGGTTGACGATCTGCATGGAGCCGCCGCCGACCAGCTTCTTGAACTTGACCAGCGCCAGGTCCGGCTCGATGCCGGTCGTGTCGCAGTCCATCATCAGGCCGATCGTGCCGGTCGGGGCCAGCACCGACGCCTGCGCGTTGCGCCAGCCGTTGACCTCACCGATGTCCTGGCACTGCTTCCAGACCTGGGTGGCGAGCTTCTGCACCGGGGTGCTGGAGGCGAAGGTGCGGATGCGGTCGTTCTCCGCGGCGTGCTTGCGGATGACCCGCTGGTGGGCCTCGGCGTTGCGGGCGTAGCCCTCGTACGGACCGACGACACCGGCGAGCTCGGCGGAGCGCTTGTACGCGGCACCGGTCATCAGCGAGGTGATGGACCCGGCGAGCGCGCGGCCGCCCTCGGAGTCGTACGCGTGGCCGGTCGCCATGAGCAGCGCGCCGAGGTTGGCGTAGCCGATGCCCAGCTGGCGGAACTTCCGGGTGGTGTCGGCGATCGGCTCGGTCGGGAAGTCCGCGAAGCAGATCGAGATGTCCATCGCGGTGATGATCAGCTCGACGGCCTTGGCGAAGGTCTCGGCGTCGACCCGGTCGTCGGAGTCGAGGAACTTCAGCAGGTTCAGCGACGCGAGGTTGCAGCTGGAGTTGTCCAGGTGCATGTACTCCGAGCACGGGTTCGACGCGCTGATGCGGCCGGACTCCGGGGTGGTGTGCCAGTCGTTGATCGTGCCGTCGTACTGGATGCCCGGGTCGGCGCAGTTCCAGGCCGCCTCGGCGATGCCGCGGAAGAGCTTGCGGGCGTCGACGCGCTCGATGACCTCACCGGTCATCCGGGCACGCAGACCGAAGTCGGTGCCCTCCTCGACCGCGCGCATGAACTCGTCGGTGACGCGGACGGAGTTGTTGGCGTTCTGGTACTGCACCGAGGTGATGTCGGAGCCGCCCAGGTCCATGTCGAAGCCGGCGTCGCGCAGGACGCGGACCTTGGCCTCCTCCTTGGCCTTGGTCTCGACGAACTCCTCGATGTCGGGGTGGTCGACGTCGAGGACGACCATCTTCGCCGCGCGCCGCGTGGCGCCGCCGGACTTGATGGTGCCCGCGGAGGCGTCGGCACCGCGCATGAACGAGACCGGGCCCGAGGCGGTGCCGCCCGAGGACAGCAGCTCCTTCGACGAGCGGATGCGCGAGAGGTTCAGGCCGGCACCGGAGCCGCCCTTGAAGATCAGGCCCTCCTCGCGGTACCAGTTCAGGATCGACTCCATGGTGTCGTCGACCGAGAGGATGAAGCAGGCGCTGACCTGCTGCGGGCTGGCGGTGCCGACGTTGAACCACACCGGCGAGTTGAAGCTGAACACCTGGTGGATCAGCATCCAGGTCAGCTCGTGGTCGAAGATCTCGGCGTCGCCCTCGGTGGCGAAGTAGCCGTGCTCGAGACCGGCCCGCTTGTAGGTGCCGACGACCCGCTCGACGAGCTGCTTCAGGCTCGACTCACGGGTGTCCGAGCCCACCGCGCCGCGGAAGTACTTGCTGGTGACGATGTTGGTGGCGTTGACCGACCAGCTGCGCGGGAACTCGACGCCGCGCTGCTCGAAGTTGACCGTGCCGTCGCGCCAGTTGGTCATGACGACGTCGCGGCGCTCCCACTCCACCTCCTCGTAGGGGTGGACCCCTTCGGTGGTGAAGACACGCTGGACGGTCAGGCCGGGCGCGCGCTTGGCGCCGGTCTTCCCGCGGCTGCGCGCCGGCTTGGTAGCCGCGCTCTCACCGGTGTCTGTCGTCGGGCCCCCGACGGTCTCGGTCATGCATGCCTCCGCACTTGTCACCGTGTACCACCCGCGCGCTGGGGTGCGCGGACGGTCTTCCCCTCCGGTACGACCTGCGACGACGGCCGGTACCGGTCGCCCCCTCGCGGGGTGCGCGCCGGACCCGTGCCGCCGAGCGGCTCACCCGTCCCGGTTGTGGCCGGCCTCGTCGTCGGCTGCTTCCCCGGCAGCCGCCGAACGCAGGTCGGCGATCTCCTTCTCGAAGTCCTCGATGGAGGAGAAGGAGCGATAGACGCTCGCAAATCTCAGGTACGCGACCTCGTCGAGCTCACGCAGCGGCCCGAGGATCGCCAGTCCGACCTCGTGGCTGGGAAGCTCCGCCGCCCCGCGTGCCCGCACGGTCTCCTCGACCCGGTGGGCGAGCTGCTGCAGGTCGTCCTCGTCGACCGGCCGGCCCTGGCACGCCCGCCGAACCCCGCTGACGACCTTCTGTCGACTGAAGGGCTCGGTCACCCCGCTGCGCTTGACGACGGCGAGCACGGCCTCCTCGACCGTGGTGAACCGGCGTCCGCACGAGGTGCAGGACCGGCGCCGACGGGTGCAGGTCCCGTCGTCGGCGGTCCGTGAGTCGATCACGCGGGAATCCGGGTGCCGGCAGAACGGGCAGCGCATGGACGCTCACACCCTCTCCCGTAACGTTCCGGAAACTCTCCGCAGCAATCCATCCCCCCAACCAGTGGCGGAACAACGTCAATGTAACCCCTACATCTAGGGGTCCGCCATCCCGGGGCCCACGCCGCGCCGAGCTTCGCCCGATCGGGATCCGAGCGTTGCACACCACGTTCCGCGACCGGCTCGTCGCCGACGATCATGGAGGGGGACATCGGCGCTGGTGGCGCCGAGGAACGTCACGCGCGGCGCCGTCCGTCGCGCCGCGGGGACCGCGACCGGCGGCCACCCGATGCGGGGACACGCCCTGCCGACGCGCCCGGCGGCTCACCGCCGACGATCCGGCGACATCCCGGCGACCGCCGCCCGACATCCGCGTGCCGGCCCGGCGCATGCCGTCACCCGATGCGACGCCGACACGGCGCCGGATCGCTCCACACCGTCACCGCACCGCCACCGCCGTGACCACGGTCGCCGCGCCGGCACCGCACCACGGCACGCCCGACCGGCTCCGCCCCGGGAGCCCGACACGTCGGCACCGCACCACTGCATGACCCGGGCCGGACACGCCGGCACCACTCCGGGCCACCGGCCCAGCCCACGAGACCGCACCGCGGCCCCGACACTCCTCAGCGCACGGCACCGACCGACGGCACGGCGGCCGCGGGGGCGTTCCAGCCCGCCGCCGCGTCGCCCAGCAGCCCGAGCGCCACCACCGCGGTCGTGGCGCACAGCAGCACCGCGACCCCGGTCAGGAACCGCTCCAGGCGCCCGCGGACCCGGCTGCGGGCCGGGCGGGGGCGGGCCGGGACCAGGCAACGCCGGTCCAGCGGACGGACCGTGCGCGGCGCCGGCACGGCCACCGACCGCGGACCGGACGGCGCCGCGACCCGGGCGGGCCGCACCAGGGTCGCCGTGGAGCCCGGCGCCGAGGTGGTGCAGCGGGGCGTCCGGACCGCGACGTTCGGACCACCGGTGACGCCACGCGGGACCGCCGGACCGACCGGTGCCGCGGTCCGGGCCGCACGCCCGTGAGCCGTCGGACCGTGAGCCGTCGGACCAGGCGCCGTCGGACCGGACGTCGGAACACCGGGCGCCGAGACACCAGGCACCGGGACACCAGGCACCGAGACACCGGCTGCCGAGACACCGGACGCCGTGGCGCGCCGGGAACGGGCGGCGGGGTGCCGCGCGACCGACTCGGTCAGTGCGCGCTCCCGTGCACCGTGGGCGGCCCACCGGTGCGCGGCGCGCGCGACGGCCGACGAGCCGGCACCGGCCGGACCGGCCACACCCTCCGCCGCCCGCACCCGCTCCCGGGCGGCGCGCCGGGCGCGCGAGGTGGGGGTGCCGGGCGCGGGGGCACCGGTCAGGCAGCCGACCGCGCCGTGGTCGCGGATCCGCTCGTCGAGCTCTCGCATGGTTCCTCCTGCCGTCGGACCGCCCGTCCCCCGGGCGGTCTCGTCTCCCCCGCTCCCGACCGGCCCTTCCCCGAGCCCGGTCGAACGGGCGTACGAGCGGTGTAGCACCCGACACCGACAACAACCGCGTCTCCGCAGGTCACCGCACGTGCCGGAGACGCTCTCAGCGTGGCGCGCCGACCGCGGGCGGCACGGCCGGGCCGTGGGCGGCGACGTCGGCGACCACCCCGAGCGCGACGACCGCGGCCGCCGAGGCCAGCAGGACACCCACCGCCGCCACCACGCGGCGCACGGGACCCGGCGTCGGTACGGGCCGCACCGCGCCGGCCGCGGTGCCGACCGGAGCCCGTCCGATGACCGTCATACCCCCGATGACCGCTGCGTCCACGATCGCCACCCCCACTGCCGTTCCCGCTGCCGGTCGCCCCGCGCGGCCGGACGGCGACGCGGACGGCATCCGATCGAACCAGACCGATCGAACCGGTGTTCGATCGAACGCCTGTGCGATGTTCTACCACCACGGCCCGACGGAATCCACGACACGCCCCGGGCGACTTCGAACGCATGTTTGGCGAACGGGCCCGCGACGGCTAGGGTCGTCGCCGTAAGTACCCCGAGGAGGCGAATGCGATGGCAGCGGACGACACCGGACACGGTGGTCCCGGCGTGACCGGCACCGCCGCGGACCGGGGATCCGCGACGGTCCGGGAGTTCCCCGACCCCGCGACCGACACCCGCGGCCTGACCCCGCGGCAGAAGAAGGTCCTGGCCGTCATCCGGGACTGGGTGGACCGGTACGGCTACCCGCCCAGCGTCCGCGAGATCGGTGACGCGGTGGGCCTCACGTCCACCTCGTCGGTGCACCACCAGCTCCGGACCCTGGAGCGCAAGGGCTTCCTCCGGCGCGACCCGAACCGCACCCGCGCGGTCGACGTCCGCAGCCCGGAGCAGATCGCCGGCACCGACGGGTCGGACTCCGACGCCGACACCGCCGAGCTGCGTTCCGCGCGGCCGGCGCCGGCGTTCGTGCCGCTCATCGGCGACATCGCCGCCGGTGGCCCGATCCTGGCCGAGCAGGCCGTGCAGGACGTGTTCCCGCTGCCGCGCGAGATCGTCGGCGAGGGCACGCTGTTCCTGCTCAACGTCAAGGGTGACTCGATGGTCGACGCCGCGATCACCGACGGCGACTGGGTCGTCGTGCGTCAGCAGCCGGTGGCCGAGCAGTGCGAGATCGTGGCCGCGATGATCGACGGCGAGGCGACGGTGAAGACGTTCCGCCGCAAGGACGGGCACATCTGGCTGATGCCGGCGAACGACGCCTACGACCCGATCCCGGGTGACGACGCGTCGATCCTCGGCCGCGTCGTGGCGGTCCTGCGCCGCCTCTGACCTCCTCGGCGGCGCCCGGTTCCCGCGGTCAGCGGGACCGGCGGCGCCGTCCGTGCAGGGACATCGCGACGGCACCGGTCACCAGCAGCACCGCGAGCACCGCCGCCCCGCCCGCGGCGGGCAGCCACGACGGGTACGTGCGGTACTCCGGCACCTCGGCGGGCTGGGCCACGACCGGTGCCCGTGGGCCGGTCGCCGCGGGCACCGCGCCCGGGACGACGGTGATCGCCGCCGCGGTCGGGCCCCGGGCCTCGCTGCCGGAGTGCAATGCACCCCGGCCGTCCGGGGCGATCGCCTCGCCCTGGGCCTCGTCCGGCAACGGCACCGGCAGTGGTGCCCCGCCCAGCGCCGCGACCAGCACGTCGGCCGTCGCCGGTCCGCCGACGGGCAGCGGGAACACCCAGGCGTCGGTGTAGGTCCGCAGCACGGCGGCGCGTCCGCCGTCGGCCACGGTCGGTGAGACCCCGCCGCCGGTGATCGTGCGGGATCCGGCAGCCCCGAGCGGCCCGCCACCGGTGCCCGACCAGGGCAGCACGACCTGTGCCACCCGACGCAGCGGGACCGGGCCCCCGCCCTCGCGCAGCGGTGCGTCGGGTCGGTACACCCCGGCGGCCCCGGTGGTCTTGTCCACCAGCAGGGGCACGCCGTCGTCGCCGACCAGCAGCGCCTCGACGTCGCGCGGACCGTCCGGATAGTCCAGGTCGTACACGCGTGGCGGCCCGGCCGGGGGCAGCACGACGAGCCGGACCGAGCCACGCTGTGCCCCGTTGTCACCGGTGTCGGCGAGCCAGAGATCCCCGCCCGGCCCGAGCCCGAGGTCCTCGACGTCGGTGACCGGGACGTCGGCCTGCCGGGTTCCGGTGACTGCGCAGCCGGACGGGTCCAGGGTGAACGTCCGCGCGGTCCCCCCGCCGTCGACGATCGCGTGGTACCGCTGCGGGGCTCCGCCGGGCGGGCCCTGCGCGACCAGCCCGGACAGCTCCGCCAGCCGCGGATCGTCGACGGTGCAGACCGGGTGCGCCCCGGGCGGCGGCGCGGCCGCACCCGTGAGCGCACCGGCCAGGCAGAGGACAGTGGTCAGGCAGACGACAATGGTCAGGCGGCGGGCCACGACCCCCGGACGCGGCCGCCCACCCGGCCGCCCATTCAGTGGCCCGCTGCCGTCGCCGGCAGGTCGGCGCCGGTCCCGATCGGGACGGCAGAGCCCGCCACCGCGAACGGCAGCACCGCGGTGCCCAGCTCCGGCTTCACCCGCGCCCGGATCCGGGTGCCGTCGGCGGTGTGGGACTCGGCGAGGATCTCGCCGTCGTCGTGCAGCCGCGCGACCAGCGCACCCTCGGTGTAGGGCAGCAGGAGGTCGACCTCGTAGTCCGGGCGCGGCAGGCGCTCGGCGATGTGCTCGCGGAGCCGGTCGATCCCGGTGCCGCTGTGTGCCGAGACGAACACGGCGTCCGGCTGGGCGTGCCGCAGCCGGGCCAGCGCGAGGTCACCGGCCGCGTCGATCTTGTTGATCACGAGCAGCTCGGGGGGCATCGTGTCGCCCGCGGCCTCCCCCACCTCGACGAGCACCTGACGGACCGCGGCGATCTGGTCGTCGGGCAGCGGGTCGGACCCGTCGACGACGTGCACCAGCAGGTCGGCCCGGGCGGCCTCCTCCAGCGTGGAGCGGAACGCCTCGACGAGCTGGGGCGGCAGGTGCCGCACGAACCCGACGGTGTCGGTGAGGGTGTAGTCGTGCCCGTCGGGCGTCTGTGCCTTGCGGGTGGTCGGGTCCAGCGTCGCGAACAACGCGTCCTGCACCAGAACCCCGGCGTCGGTGAGCTGGTTGAGCAGGCTCGACTTGCCCGCGTTGGTGTAGCCGACGATCGCGACCGAGGGGATCTCGTTGCGGCGACGGCTGCCGCGCTGGGTCTCGCGGACCTGGCGCATCGCACCGATCTCGCGGCGCAGCTTCGACATCCGCGCGCGGATGCGGCGCCGATCCAGCTCGATCTTCGTCTCACCGGGGCCACGGCCACCGATACCGACGCCGCCCGCGGCCCGGCCACCGACCTGCCGGGACAGCGCCTCACCCCAGCCGCGCAGCCGCGGCAGCAGGTAGGACAGCTGCGCGAGCTCGACCTGGGCCTTGCCGTCCCGGGAGCGGGCGTGCTGGGCGAAGATGTCGAGGATCAGCGCGGTCCGGTCGATGACCTTGACCTTGAGCCGCTCCTCCAGCTGACGGAGCTGGCCGGGTGACAGCTCGCCGTCGCAGATCACGGTGTCGGCGCCGGTGGCGCGGACGACCCCGAGCAGCTCCTCGACCTTGCCGGAGCCGATGAACGTGGCCGGGTCCGGGCTGGAGCGGCGCTGCACGAGGCCGTCCATCACCTCGGAACCGGCGGTCTCGGCGAGGCGGGCCAGCTCGGTCATCGAGTTGTCGGCCTGCTCGGCCGTGCCCTCGGTCCAGACACCGACGAGCACGACCCGCTCCAGCTGGAGCTTGCGGTACTCGACCTCGGTGATGTCGGTGAGCTCGGTGGACAGCCCGTGGATCCGGCGCAGCGACGTGCGCTCCTCCAGGTCGAGCTCGCCACCCGTCGGAACCGGGTTCGACGTGGAAGGGGTCACGGAGGGGTGCGTGTGGGCATCAGTCATCTTGCCCCCATCCTCCCACGTCGCGGGACTCGTGTCCGCCCCGATTCGCGGGCCTCAGGCGGGAGCGTCCCACCACGCACGGTCCAGCTCGCCGGAGGCGAGCAGCACCGCGGGGCCGTGCAGCGTCGTGGGCCCGGTCCGCTCGTCGGTGCCGGCCTCCACCGTCACCCGCAGCAACCCGCCCGGAACGGTGACCTGCACGTCCCCGGCGGTGTGCCCGGCGTGCCGCAGCGCGGCCACGGCGGCCGCGACGGTCCCGGTGCCGCAGGAGCGGGTCTCCCCCACACCGCGTTCGTGCACCCGCATCCGGATGCGGCCGCCGTCGGCGGGGCCGTCCAGCGGGGTCAGGAACTCGACGTTCACCCCGTTCGGGAACAGCGCCGGGTCGTAGGAGGGCGCGCGGGTCAGGTCGAGGGTGTCCGGGTCGGCCGCGGTGACGCAGGCCAGGTGCGGGTTCCCGACGTCGAGGGCGATGCCGTCGAAGCGCGCGTCGCCGCTGGTGGCGACCGACGCCGGGCCGACGCCGACCGTCCCGAGCCCGACCGAGACCCCGTCCGGCCCGACGGCGGTGTCGAGCACCCCGTTGCGGGTGCCGACCGGGCCACCCGTGGCCCAGCCGCGCTCGTGCAGGTAGCGGGCGAACACACGCAGGCCGTTGCCGCACATCTCGGCGAGCGAGCCGTCGGCGTTGCGGTAGTCCATGAACCACTCGACGCCGTCGACGGGCTCCCCGACGCCGGGCTCACCGGCGAGCTTCGCCCAGCGCACGACCCGCAGCACCCCGTCCGCGCCGAGGCCGCGGCGGCGGTCGCACACCGCGGAGACCCGGGCCGGGGTGAGGTCGAGCGCGGCGTCCGGGTCGGGCAGCACCACGAAGTCGTTCTGCGTGCCGTGCCCCTTGCTGAACGCGATGCCGCCGGTCATGCCACCAGCCTACGAGCGAGCACCGCACGCGCCGAGGCCACCAGGTCCGGGTCGGCGCCGTCGAGCCAGTGGATGCGCCGGTCCCGGCGGAACCAGGAGCGCTGGCGGCGCACGAACCGCCGGGTCGCGCGGACCGTCTCCTCCCGGACGACGGCGAGGTCGGGGTGGTCGGGGTCGCGGTCGAGGGCCTCGATCACCTGCCGGTAGCCCAGCGCGCGGGACGCGGTGCGGCCGTGGGCGAGCCCGCGCGGGAGCAGCGCGCGGGTCTCGTCGACCAGGCCGTCGTCGAGCATCCGGTCCACCCGCAGCGCGACCCGCTCGTCGAGCTCGGCGACGTCGCGGTCCACGCCGAGCAGCACGGCGTCGTAGCGGGGGACGCCGGCACCGGGCAGGGTCGCGCGGAACGGCCTGCCGGTCAGTGCGATCACCTCCAGCGCGCGGACGATCCGCCGGCCGTTCGAGGGCAGCACCTGCTCGGCGGCGACCGGGTCGGCCGCGGCGAGGCGGGCGTGCAGCGCGCCGGACCCGTCACGTTCCAGCTCGGCCTCCAGCTCGGCGCGCAGCTCCGGGTCGGTGCCGGGGAACTCCAGCTCGTCGAGCACGGCCTGCACGTAGAGCCCCGAGCCGCCGACCAGCACCGGGGTGCGCCCGGCGGCGCGCAGCTCCTCGATGACCGCGCGGGCCGCCCGCTGGTAGGCCGCGACCGAGGCGGTCTCGGTGACGTCGAGGACGTCGAGCTGGTGGTGGACGACGCCGCGCCGCTCGTGCGGGGCGAGCTTCGCGGTGCCGATGTCCAGACCGCGGTAGAGCTGCATGGCGTCGGCGTTGACGACGTCGCCGTCCAGCGCCAGTGCCAGCTCCAGGCCCAGGTCCGACTTCCCGGTCGCGGTCGGCCCGACGACGGCGACCAGCGGCGGTGCGGCCGGTGCCGGCGCGGCCGGCGGTGGTGCAGCCGGTGGTGGCGCGCTCACGCCGGTTCCCACAGCGCCACGTGGTAGGCGACGCCGTAGGGCATCGAGGTGTGCCGGTGCGCCGCCGTCCAGGAGCGCCCGCGCGCGGCACCGGCCAGCACCTGCCACGGCGCGCGGCCCGAGGCCCAGAGCGCGGCGGCGCCGTCCGGGTCGAGCCGGGCGAGCGGCTCGGGATCACCGGCGTCGAACGCGGCGGCGACGACGGCGTCGAACGCTTCGGCCCGGCCGTCGAACCCGCCGGGGGCCTTCGCGGTGTGCTTGGCCGCGCCGTCACCGACGACGAGCAGCCCCACCCCCTCGCCGGCCAGCTCGGCGCCCAGCGCCAGGCAGTCCGCGACCGGGGTGTCCGGTGCGACGAGCTCGCCGCGCGCCGAGCCGACCCCGGCCGGGGCCGCCCAGGCCGCGACCAGCAGCGGCAGCGGCAGCTCGGCGCCCTCGTCCGGACCGGCCGGGCCGGGCAGCGCGACGGGGACGTCGCGGCCGTAGCCGGCGAAGGTGCCGCGGGTGCCCGGGTCCACGGTGCGCCGCCCGCCGGGGTCGGCGCCGACGACGACCCAGCGCTGGGCCGCCGCGGCGAGACCCGTCACCGCGGCGACGACGGCCTCGCGCAGCCCCTCGGTCTCGACCGCCGCGTCGCCGCTCAGGGCGGGGACGAGGAGCGGGGGCTGGGGCAGGACGGCGATCGCGGCGGGCACGGGCTCCGAGGGTAATCAGCGCCCGCGGCCACGACTCCCGTACCCGGCCGGAGGGCACGCGGTTCCCCCGAGGGCGGTGGACCTGCTTGAATCGCCGTTCCGGCCTCCGCACCGCGCGAGGATCCGGTGCGCGCACGGCCCCGGACGGACGTCCGCACGGGGCGCCCGCCCCGCGGCGGGCCGAACGAGGAGGACCTACCGGTGTCCGAGACCCACGCGACCGACGCTGCAGGACAGGGTGCCGAGCCCACCCGGCCCACCCCGCCGAAGCCGGGGCCGCCCCGGCCCGGACCGCCGCCCGCCGCCCGACCCGTGCCCACCCCGGCCGCGGTCGCACCACCCGCACCGCCCGCCGCCCTGCCGTCCCCGGTGCCCTCCGCGGCAGACGACCCGGGCCGCTGGGGCCGCGCCGACGACGACGGCACCATCACCCTGGTCACCGCCGACGGCGAGCGGGTCGTCGGCTCCTACCAGGCCGGGCCGCCCGCCGAGGGCCTGGAGCACTACGCGAAGCGGTTCGACGCGCTGGTCACCGAGACCGAGGTGCTCGCCGCGCGGATCGCCGGCGGCGGGGATGCGAAGGCGTCACTGACCGCGCTGACCGCGCTGCGCGACGGCCTCGACTCCGCGCACGTGGTCGGGGACGTGCCCGCCCTGCGCACGCGGCTCGACGAGCTGGTCGGCCTCGCCGAGCAGGGCGTCAGCGCGGCGAAGGAGGAGCGCGAGCGCGCCCGGCACGACGCCGTCGCCCGCAAGGAGGCGCTCGCCGTCGAGGCCGAGAAGATGGCCGTGGACTCCACCCAGTGGAAGCAGGCCGGGGACCGGTACAAGGCGATCCTCGACGAGTGGCGCACCATCCGCGGCGTCGACAAGAAGACCGACGAGCAGCTGTGGAAGCGCTTCTCGAAGGCCCGCGAGGCGTTCAACCGGCGGCGCGGCTCCCACTTCGCCGACCTCGACCGCCAGCGGGTCACCGCGAAGGCCCGCAAGGAGGAGCTCGTCGCGCAGGCCGAGGCCCTCGCCGACTCCGACGAGTGGAACGCGACCGCGGCCGCCTACCGCGACCTGATGACCGAGTGGAAGGCGGCGGGCCGCGCCCACCGCGAGGCCGACGACGCACTGTGGGCCCGCTTCCGCGGCGCGCAGGACCGCTTCTTCGCCCGCCGCGGCGAGCACTTCTCCGCCCGCGACACCGAGTTCGCCGAGAACGCCGAGGCGAAGCGGGCGCTGCTCGCCGAGGCCGAGACGATCGACCTGTCCGACCCGGACGGCGCACGGGCCCGGCTGCGCGAGATCCAGGAGCGCTGGGAGGCCATCGGCAAGGTCCCGCGCGAGGAGATCCGCACCTTGGAGGGACGGCTGCGCGGGATCGAGGACAAGGTCGCCGCCGCCGCGGACGCGCAGTGGCGCCGCACCGACCCCGAGACCCAGGCACGCGTCGAGCAGTTCCGGGCGCGGGTCGAGCAGTTCGAGGCGCAGGCGGAGAAGGCCGGGGCGGCCGGTGACCGCAGGCGCGCCGAGCAGGCCCGCGCGCAGGCGGCACAGTGGCGGGAGTGGCTCACCGCCGCCGAGCAGGCGGTCGACGAGCGGTAGGGGGTCAGTCGCGCTGCAGCGCGGCGCCCGCCCACACGAAGGTCAGCAGCACCACGGCGACCACGCCGAGGACCATCCCGAACCCGGGCCCGGCCTCGGCGCCGGTCTGCTGCGACCAGATCGCCCACAGCCCGTTCACCGAGGAGATCCCGCAGCCGAAGGCCGCGAACCACGCGAGTGCCCACAGCCGGGTCAGCAGCGCCGCGGCCGACACCACGACGGCGAACCCGGTCATCGTGAACGAGAACAGCGTCGGGAGCGGCCCGGAGGTGCCCGAGGACAGCACCTGCCAGCCCGGGGTGCCCGCCACCCACGGCAGCAGCAGCGCGGCGACCGCGGCGACGATCGCCACCGCGATCAGCATGGCGCGCGAGCCGGGGTCGATCCGGCGGGCGACGCCGCGCCCGGCCCGGTCGATCTCGGCGCGGGTCTGCGGGGACACGTCGCTCATCGGGGACCTCCGGTGGTGGCGGGGACGCCGCAGGACGGCGCGGCGGGAGCCGGCTCGGACGCCGGAGCGCCGAACGCCGGCAGCCCCAGCGTGGTGGGTGCCCCGGACGGGCGCTCGCCGGCCTCGGCGGCGTCGCCGGCGCGGGTGCGGCGGTGGGTGAGCACGCCGCCGTCGGCGACGAGGTGGTGCGGGGCGCCCCGGTCGATCCGGACGGTGACGACGTCCCCGGGCCGGATGCCGGTCGCGGTACCGGGGGCGAAGTGCACCAGCCGCCCGTCCCGGGCACGACCGGTGAGGCGGGCGGTCGCCGCGTCCTTGCGGCCCTCGCCGGTGGACACCAGCAGCTCCACCACCGTGCCCTCCTGCGTGCGGTTCTCCTCCCAGGAGATCCGCTCCTGCAGCGCGACGAGGCGCTCGTAGCGCTCCTGCACGACGGCCTTGGGCAGCTGGTCGGGCAGGTCCGCGGCCGGGGTGCCGGGCCGCTTCGAGTACTGGAAGGTGAACGCCGCGGCGAACCGGGCCCGCTCGACGACGTCGAGGGTGTCGGCGAAGTCCTGCTCGGTCTCGCCCGGGAACCCGACGATGATGTCGGTGGTGATCGCCGCGTGCGGGATCGACTCCCGCACCTCGGCCAGGATCGAGAGGAACCGCTCCGAGCGGTAGCTGCGACGCATCCGGCGCAGGACGTCGTCGGAGCCGGACTGCAGGGGCATGTGCAGCTGCGGGCAGACGTTCGGGGTCTGCGCCATCGCGGCGATGACGTCGGAGGTGAAGTCGCGCGGGTGCGGGCTGGTGAACCGCACCCGCTCCAGCCCCTCGACCTCGCCGCAGGCCCGCAGGAGCTTCGAGAACGCCTGCCTGTCACCCATGTCCGAGCCGTAGGCGTTCACGTTCTGCCCGAGCAGGGTCACCTCCAGCACGCCGTCGGCGGCGAGGGTCTGCACCTCGGCGAGCACGTCGCCGGGGCGGCGGTCGCGCTCCTTGCCGCGCAGCGACGGCACGATGCAGAACGTGCAGGTGTTGTTGCAGCCCACCGAGATCGACACCCAGCCGGCGTAGGCGGAGTCGCGGCGCGCGGGCAGCGTCGAGGGGAACACCTCGAGCGCCTCGGCGATCTCGACCTGGGCCTCGTCGTTGTGCCGGGCGCGCTCCAGCAGGGTCGGCAGTGCGTGCACGTTGTGCGTGCCGAACACGACGTCGACCCACGGCGCCCGCCGGGTGATCGTGTCGCGATCCTTCTGGGCCAGGCAACCGCCGACGGCGATCTGCATGTCCGGGTTGGCGACCTTGCGCGGGCGCAGGTGCCCGAGGTTGCCGTAGAGCTTGTTGTCCGCGTTCTCCCGCACCGCGCAGGTGTTGAACACGACGACGTCGGCGGTGTCGGGGTCCTCGGCCCGGGCGTACCCGGCGTCCTCCAGCAGACCTGCCATCCGCTCCGAGTCGTGCACGTTCATCTGGCACCCGTAGGTGCGCACGGTGTAGCTGCGGCTCACACACCCGAGGGTAGGCGCCCCGGCGAACGGCGCCGGGACGGGGCCGTCGGGGATGATGGCCCGATGCACCGGTCCGGTCCCCCGCTGACGCGGCGCGCCCTGCTGGGTGCGGGCGTCGTACTGGGTGCGGGGGCGGTGCTCCCGGGCTGCACCGGACCGCGGCCCGCCGAGCCGCTGGTGATCGCGGGCGGGGTGCAGCCGGGGGTGTACATCAACCTCGCGCGCACGCTGTCCGAGATCTGGCACGAACGCCTCGGGCTCCCCGCCGCCCCCCGGGTGCTGGAGACCGCGGGCAGCGCACAGAACATGGAGCTGCTGACCGACGGGCGGGCGGCGGTCGCGATCAGCCAGGTCGACGTGGCCGCCGACGTCGCCGCGCGCGTCACCGGCCCGACCGAGCCCCGCGCACTGGCCCGGCTCTACGACGACGTCACCCACCTCGTCGTGCGTGCCGACTCCGGCCTGCGCAGCATCGCCGACCTGCGCGGACGACGGGTGTCGATCGGCCCGGGCGGCAGCGGCTACCAGCCGATCGCGATCCGGCTGCTCGACGTCGCCGGGATCGGTGTCGCGGGCCTGGGCACCCGCGCGGAGCTGGGGCTGCCGGACGCGGCGACGGCGCTGGTCGAGGGCCGTCTCGACGCGTTCTTCTGGTCCGGCGGGGTGCCCACCGACGGCGTGCGGGAGCTGGCCGCCCGGGTCCCGATCCGGCTGCTGGAGCTCGGCGGGGTGCTCGACCGGATGCGCGAGCGGTACCCCGTCTACTCCGTGGCGACGGTCCCGGCGAACACCTACGGGCTGCCCGGCCCGGTGTCGTGCCTGTCGGTGCGCAACGCGCTGCTGGTCACCGAGGGGATGGACGCCGACCTGGCCCGCGCGCTGATCCGGGCGGCCTTCGACGAGCAGCCCCGGCTGACGCAGGCCAGCCCGGCCGCGGTGACCGTCGACTCGCGCTCGGCCATCGGCACCCAGCCGATCCCGCTGCACGAGGGCGCCGTCGAGTTCTACCGGGCCACCAAGGGCTACTGACCTCGCTGACCTCGCTGACCCCGCGCGGACAGGTCGAGCACCGTCTTCCCCGTCGCGTGCCCGTCCTCCACCCGCGCCAGGGCCTGTGCCGCCCGGTCGAAGGGGTACACCGCCGTGACGTGCGGGTCGAGGACGCCCTGCACCATCAGCGCCGCGACCCGCTCCAGGGTCCGGCGGTCGGTGTGGCGCTCCACGACGACGCCGCCGACCTCACCGACCGTGGGGTCCCCGACCGAGACCACGGCCCGTGGCGTGGCGGCGAGCGGTGCGACGGCACGCAGCGACGCGCCGCCCACGAGGTCCACGACGCCGTCGAAGCCGCCGGGGGCGAACGCGCGCAGCCGGTCGATCGCACCGGGCGCGCGGTGGTCCACGAACACCGCCCCGGTCCCGGTGACGACGTCGCGCTTGGTCACGCCCGCGGTACCGATCACCTCGAGCCCACCGGCGCGGGCCAGCTGGGCGACGGCCAGCCCCACGCCCCCGCCGATCCCGTTGACCAGCAACCGGCCACCGCGCGGCAGTGCCAGCTGGTCGACGACGTCGAGCGCGGTGGTCCCGGCGACCGGCACGGTGGCCGCCCACTCGTCGGACAGCGCGTCCGGCGTTCGGGCCGTGGCCGAGCCGAGCAGCAACGTGTCGGTGGCGTAGGTCCCGGCGCCGGTGAGGGCGAACCCGAACGCCCTGTCCCCGACCGCGAGGCCCGTCACGGCGGTCCCGACCGCCGTGACCACCCCCGCGGCCTCCATCCCGAGGACCTGGGGGAACGGGAGGTGCCCGTTGATCATCGGCACCCCGCCGGCGCGCAGGACGTGGTCGAGGGGGTTGACCCCGGCGACGGCGACGGCGAGCGCGACCTCGTGCGCACCCGGCACCGGGGCGGGGCGGTCGAGGAACTCCTGGACGTCGGGGCCGCCGAAGGCGCGGTATCCGTATGCGTTGACCACGCCGGCACGCTATGACCTGCCACCGGTGTCAGGTTCCAGTGATCGTGTCCCAGGTCACCGGTCGGCGGACCCGGCCGGGCGCGCGGCGGCGAGGGCGGCCCGGTGCTCGCTGTTCCCGGCCATGAGGCGTTCCAGGGCGTCGACGGCGGTCCCGAGGGTCCCCATCGCCTCGCGCAGCCGGTCCCGCTCACGGGCCATCGTCGCGAAGGCGTCCTCGGCGGTCCGCAGGCTCGGGGTGTCCACGCACGGCAGCAGCCGGGCGATCGTGCGGCTCGACAGGCCGGCGTCGAACAGCGTCCGCAGCAGGGCGACGCGCTCGACCTCCGGTGTCCCGTACTCCCGCTGGCCGCCGCTGCCGCGGGTCGGGGCGAGGAGACCCTGCTGCTCGTAGTAGCGCAGCATGCGTGCGCTCACGCCGGTGCGTTCCGCGAGCTCGCCGATCCGCATTCCTCACACGTCCTCTCCGGGGGCCGGGGGTCGGTCACGCACCGCGGAGGGCGCGGGCCGCAGCCACAGTGTGACCCGGAGCCCGCCGCCGGGTGCGTCGCTCAGCTGCAGGCTCCCGCCGGCCGCGGCCGCGGTCCGCACCGCGATGGCCAGGCCGAGCCCGCTGCCCTCGACGTTGGCCTGCCCGGGTGCCCGCCAGAACCGGTCGGTGGCGCGCGCCCGGTCCTCGCGCGCGAGGCCGGGGCCGCCGTCGACGACGCTGACCCCGATCCGGTCGGCGGTGCGCAGCGTCGCGACCCGCACCCGTCGCCCGGGCGGTGTGTACTTGAGCGCGTTGTCCAGCAGCGCGTCGAGCACCGACTCCAGCGCGGGCTCGCCGATCAGGGCGTGCAGGCCGCGTGGGCCGCTGCGGCGCAGCTCGATCCCGGAGTGCTCGGCGAGCGGCCGCCAGTTGTCCACCCGTTCGGCGACGACGACGTCGAGGTCGGTGTCCTCGGCGACGCCCGGGTCCTCCACCGCGCGCTCGGCGCGGGCCAGCGCGAGCAGTCCGTCGAGCACCCGGGACAGTCGCTCGGCCTCCTCCATCGCCGCGAGGTGGTCGTCGGCGGCGGCCGGGTCGACGTGCCCGTCGAGGTTGGACAGCCGCAGCCGCAGCGCGGTGAGCGGGTTGCGCAGCTGGTGGGAGGCGTCGGCGACGAACGCGCGCTGGGCGCCGAGCGCCTCGCGCACCGTCTCGGTCATCCGGTCGAACGACTCGGCCAGCGAGCGCAGCTCCGGCGGGCCGCTGCGCCGCGACGGCGGACCGGGCGGCCCCCCGGCGAGGACGGCCGTCCCGACCCGGTCCATCGCCTCGTCGAGCCGGCGGACCGGGCGCAGCACCCAGGCGGTCAGCGGCAGCGCGACCAGGATCCCGGCGAGCAGCGCGAACACCGCGGCCCCGGCGATCAGCGACCAGGTGCGCACCGCCTCGGCCCGCAGGGCGTCGGTCGGGGACACCGTCACCACCGCGCCGACGACCTCGCCGTCGACGAGTACCGGCTCGGCCAGCACCAGCGGCCGGTCGTCCCACGGCATGAGCAGCGGGTAGGTCGAGGAGCGGCGCCCGGCGAGCGCGACCTCGGTCCGGTCGACGGCGTAGTCGCCCAGCTCGGGCAGCCGGTCGGCCGGGCGGGAGGCGGTCACCGTGCGCCCCGTCCGGTCGAGGACGAGCACCGCGACGCCGTAGACGTCGTCGTAGCGGGTGATCTCGTCGGTGAACGTGGCGAGCGCGGAGCTGCCCGCGGGGGTCTCGATGAGCGGGCGCTGGGCGGTGGAGGCGAAGGAGATGGTGTCGGTGAGGCGGTCGGTGAAGACCTCCTCCTGGGCCCGCTGGGCGGCGGTCCAGGCCAGCGGGACGCCCAGCCCGGCGGCGAGCAGCCCGACGAGCACGAGCACGACCAGCAGCAGCCGGCTGCGCACGTCGCCGTTCCCCTCTCAGTCCTCGGTGGCGGCGAAGCGGTACCCGACGCCGCGGACGGTCCGCACCAGCTCGGGGCGGCCGAGCTTGGTCCGCAGGGTCGCCACGTGCACGTCGAGGGTCCGGTTCGCGCCCGCCCAGCCGCGCCCCCACACCTCGGCGACGATCTGGGCGCGGGTGCAGACGGCGCCGTCGGCGCGGGCGAGCAGGGACAGCACCTGGAACTCCTTGCGGGTGAGCACCACCTGCTCCCCGGCGACGGTGACCTCGTACCGCTCGGGGTCGACGCGGACGTCGCCGACGGTCACCGGGGCCGACCCGGCCGGGACGACGGTGCCGTCGTCGCCGATCTTGCGGCGGCGCTGCACCGCGTGCACCCGGGCCACGAGCTCCCCGATGTCGTAGGGCTTGACCAGGTAGTCGTCGGCGCCGGTGTGCAGCCCGGCGATGCGGTCGGTGACCTCGCCGCGAGCGGTCACCATCAGCACCGGGACCTCGGAGACGGCGCGGATCGCCCGGCAGACGTCGAGCCCGTCGGCGTCGGGCAGCCCCAGGTCGAGCAGCACGACGTCGACGCCGTCGAGGTGGTCCACAGCGCCGCGGCCGTGGTCCAGGCGGGTCGTGGTCATCCCGTGCCGGTGCAGTGCCGGGCGCAGCGCGGCGGCGACCCGGTCGTCGTCCTCGATCAGCAGGATGTGCACCGGTGGCCGCCCTTTCCGTTACGTGGCCGAGACCCTAAAGGTTCCTCAAGGTGGTGGACTCGCATGTCCGTTCCGTCCAGGCTCTCGCCATGTCCGGAGGCAGCATGACCAGCCCGCCCGCGTCCAGCACACCCATGGTGCGGATGGCCGGGGTGCAGAAGCACTTCGGCGACCTCCACGTGCTGCGCGACATCGATCTGGACGTCGCCCGTGGGGAGGTCGTCGTCGTCCTCGGCCCCTCCGGTTCCGGCAAGTCCACACTCTGCCGCACGATCAACCGGCTCGAGCCGATCGACACCGGCACGATCGAGATCGACGGCACCGCGCTGGCGGCGGAGGGCAAGGCGCTGGCCGCCCTGCGCGCCGACGTCGGCATGGTCTTCCAGTCGTTCAACCTGTTCGCGCACAAGACGATCCTGGAGAACGTCACCCTCGCACCGCTGAAGGTGCGCGGGGTGTCCAAGGCCGAGGCCGAGAAGACTGGTCTGGCGCTGCTGGAGCGTGTCGGCATCGCCAACCAGCGCGACAAGTACCCGGCGCAGCTGTCCGGCGGCCAGCAGCAGCGCGCGGCGATCGCCCGCGCGCTGGCCATGAAGCCGAAGGTGATGCTCTTCGACGAGCCGACCTCGGCGCTCGACCCGGAGATGGTCAACGAGGTGCTCGACACCATGACCTCGCTGGCCAAGGAGGGCATGACGATGGTCGTCGTGACCCACGAGATGGGCTTCGCCCGCCGGGCCGCGCACCGCGTCGTGTTCATGAGCGACGGCGAGATCGTCGAGGACGCGACCCCGGACGAGTTCTTCACCGCCCCGCGCAGCGACCGTGCCAAGGACTTCCTCGGCAAGATCCTCTCGCACTGAGGACGCCTTCCACCACCACCCCCCGACGAGCGGAGCGAACCGTGAAGAGAACCCGCATCCTGGTGGCGGCCGCCCTGGCCGCCACCCTCGCCCTGGCCGGCTGCGGCCGCGAGGGCACACCCGGCGCCGAGAGCTCGGGCTACCAGCCGACCGTCGCGCAGAACGTGACCGTCGAGGGCTCCCCCACGTTCGACGCCATGAAGCAGCGCGGCCGCGTCGTGATCGGTGTCAAGGACGACCAGCCGAACCTGGGCTTCCGCGACGCCACCACCAACGAGTTCTCCGGGTTCGACATCGACATCGCCCGGATGGTCGCGGGCGGTCTCGGCTTCTCCCCCGAGCAGATCGAGTACAAGGTCATCCCGTCGGCGGCCCGCGAGGACAACATCGAGCGCGGCGACGTCGACTACTACGTCGGCACCTACACGATCAACGACAAGCGCAAGCAGCGCGTCGGGTTCGCCGGGCCGTACTACGTCGCGGGCCAGAGCCTGCTCGTGCGTGCCGACGACAACACGATCACCGGCCCGCAGACGCTGCAGGGCAAGCGGGTCTGCTCGGTCACCGGCTCCACCCCGATCCAGCGGGTGAAGGACCAGAAGCTCACCGACCAGGTCGTGGAGTTCCAGACCTACACCCAGTGCGTCGACCAGCTGATCAACAACCAGGTCGACGCCGTCACCACCGACGACGCGATCCTGCTCGGCTACGCCGCGCAGAACCCGGAGCAGCTGAAGGTCGTCGGGGAGAAGTTCTCCTCCGAGCCCTACGGCATCGGCGTCCCGAAGGCCGACACCGCGCTCCGCAACAAGATCAACGACCTGCTGCAGGCCGCGATCGACGACGGCACCTGGAAGACCATCTACGACGGCACCCTGGGCAAGTCCGGTACCCAGGCCCAGCCGCCGGCCATCGAGCGCTACTGATCCCGACCGCGGCCCGGTGGGGCGGTGACCTCGTCACCACTCCGCCGGGCCGCGTCGGGTCCAGACACGTCGGGACCAGAGAAAGGAGAGCCGCCCGGTGGATGTCCTGCTGGACAACCTCGACCTCTACGTCGGCGGGTTCGCCGGCACGATCGGCCTCTTCGTCGTCGCCGCGATCGGATCGCTGCTGCTGGGCACGCTGATCGCGGGCATGCGGGTCAGCCCCGTCCCCGCGCTGCGTGCCTTCGGCACCGGCTACGTGCAGATCCTGCGGAACACCCCGCTGACGCTGGTGCTGTTCTTCTTCACGTTCGCCTACCCACGGCTCGAGCTCGTCCAGCTCAGCTTCTTCGCGCTCGCGAGCGTCGGCCTGAGCCTCTACACCGCCGCGTTCGTGTGCGAGGTCGTGCGGTCGGGCATCAACACGGTCCCGGTCGGGCAGGCGGAGGCGTCGCGGGCGCTGGGCTTCACCTTCACCCAGACCCTCGGCCAGGTGGTGCTCCCGCAGGCGGTGCGCGCCACCGTCCCGCCGATGACGAACATCCAGATCGCGCTGCTGAAGAACACCACGATCGCGTCCGGCTTCTCGGTGTTCCAGGCCGGCGGCATCTACCAGAACCTCTCCGAGCGCGGCTACAACGTGCTCGTCGGGCTGCTGTGGGTGGCGCTGATCTTCGTGATCCTGGTGGCCCCGCTGACCTGGGTCCAGCGCCGCCTCGACGCCCGCTGGGGGGTGGCCCGATGAGCTCGGTCCTCTACGACATCCCGGGCCCCGCGGCCCGCGCCCGCAACCGCACGATCGGCGTCGTCGGGGTCGCGGTGATCCTGGCGGCCCTCGGGTTCGTCCTCTACCGCTTCTGGGCCACCGGCCAGTTCAGCGGCCGGATGTGGGACTGGATCACCTACGAGGCGATCCAGGTCCGCATCCTCGACGGGCTGTGGAACACCGTCCGTGCCTTCCTCGTCGCGGCGGTCCTGTCGCTGGTGTTCGGGGCGGTGTTCGCCGCCGGACGGCTGTCGGACCACGCCTGGGTCCGGGTCCCGTGCACGGTGGTCGTGGAGTTCTTCCGCGCCGTCCCGCTGCTGGTCCTGATCTTCATCATGTACTACGGGATGTCGCAGGGCGCGGGCATCGAGATCTCCGCGTTCTGGGCCGTCGTGCTCGGCCTGATGCTCTACAACGGCTCGGTGCTCGCCGAGGTGTTCCGCGCCGGGATCAACGCGGTCCCGCGCGGACAGAGCGAGGCCGCCTACGCCCTGGGGCTGCGCAAGACCCAGGTGATGTCCTCGGTGCTGCTCCCGCAGGCGGTCCGGTCGATGCTGCCGACGATCCTGTCGCAGCTGGTGGTGGTCCTCAAGGACACCGCGCTCGGCTTCCTGATCCTCTACGAGGAGCTGCTGCTCGTGGCCCGCCAGCTCGGCAGCCAGGTGCAGCTCGGATCGCCGATCCTGCAGGTCGCGCTGGTCGTCGCGGTCCTCTACATCGGGCTGTGCCTGATCCTGACCGGCCTGTCGCGGCTGGTGGAGAAGCGGCTGTCGCAGGGGCCGCGCAAGGCCACCCCGCAGGCCGCTCCGACGCCGGCACCCGCCGGCGGCGCCCCGGTCTGAGCCCCGGTGCCCGGGCCCGGGAGGACACCTCGTCCTCCCGGGCCCGTCGCCGTCTACAGGTGCCGCAGGAACGCGTCCGGGTCGGCGAGGAAGCTGCGGGTCAGGGCGACCGGGAGCGCCTCGTCGTAGCCGACGCGGCGGACCGCGCCGTCGTCGTCGAGCTGCAGGATCGTCGCGCCGGGCAGCGCGAGCAGGACCGGCGAGTGGGTGGCGACCACGAACTGGCTGCCCCGCGCGGTCAGGTCCACCATCCGGGCCAGCACCGCCAGGGCCCCGGTGACCGACAGCGCGGCCTCCGGCTCGTCGAGCAGGTAGAGCCCGCGCGGGGTGAACCGGTGGGTCATCAGCGCGACGAACGACTCCCCGTGGCTGCGCTCGTGCGGCGTGCCGCCGAACGCCTGGGCCAACGGCGGCCCGCCGCCCTCCCGGTCGAGGCGCTCCACCTCCGTCGCCACGTTGTAGTACGACTCGGCGCGCAGGAAGAAGCTGCTCCGTTCCCGGCCGGGCCGGCGCGCCAGCCGCAGGTGCGACCCCAGGTCGGACTCGCTCGCCCGCGTCGCGAACCGGAACGACCGCGAGCCGCCCTCGGCGTTCAGCCCCAGCGCGACCGCCAGCGCCTCGACGAACGTGGACTTGCCGGAACCGTTCTCCCCCACCAGGAACGTGACACCCGGGTAGAGGGCGAGCCCGCCGTGCGCCCGCAGCCACCGCACGACCCCCAGGTCGAACGGGTAGCCGTCGGTGGGCGCGTCCGGGTCCAGGGTGACGCGGGCGACGAAGTGCCCGGGACTCACAGGTTCTCGACGGGGACCGGCTCGATGCCCTCCTCCGGCGGCAGCGCGAACCCGAACACCCGGGAGTAGAACGCCAGCTCGGCGTCGAGCGCCCGGCGGATGTTCGCGGCCTGCCGGAAGCCGTGCTGCTCACCGGCGAACAACAGATAGGCGACCGGCACCCCACGCTCGCGCAGCGCGTCGACGATCATCTCCGACTGGTTCGGCGGGACGATCGCGTCCTCGTCGCCCTGCAGCACGATCAGCGGGGTCGAGAACCGCTCGACGTGGGTGAGCGGGGACCGCTCGATGTAGACCGCCTCCGCGTCGGGCCACGGCCCGACCAGCCCGTCGAGGTAGCGGGACTCGAACTTGTGGGTGTCCCGGGCGAGCGCGGCCAGGTCGGCGACGCCGAAGTGGTCGGCCCCCGCCGAGAACGGGGTGTCGTCCCGGGCGAGCGCGGCCAGGGTGGTGAACCCGCCCGCCGAGCCGCCCCGGATCGCCATCCGGGCCGGGTCGACGCGTCCGGCGTCGGCCAGCGTGCGGGCCGCGGCCAGGCAGTCGGCGACGTCGACGATCCCCCACGCCCCCTTCAGCTGCTCGCGGTAGGCGCGCCCGTAGCCGGTGGAGCCGCCGTAGTCGACGTCGACGACCCCGAACCCACGGCTGGTCCAGTACTGCACGGCGACCGAGAGGACCGGCGTCGCCGAGCCGGTCGGGCCGCCGTGGATGACCACCAGCAACGGCGGCAGCTCGCCCTCGGGGGCCTCGTGGGCCCCCAGCGGCGGGTAGAACAGCGCGTAGCCGGTGCGCGGGCCGCCCGCGGCGTCGGTGGACAGGAACGTGATCGGCTCGGGCACCGACACCGTCTCCGGGTGCAGGCCGAGGTCGCGCGGGGCGCGCAGGGTCTGCACCCCGGCCGCGCCGGGCTCCCCGGCTCCCTCCGGGGCGGGCACCACGCGGTGCACGCCCGGCTCGGCGGTGGGCGACCCGGCGACGCAGACGACGGCGTAGGGCCCGTCGGCGCGCACCGAGCCGATCGCGGTGAACGGGGTGTCGAGCTCGATGATCCGGCCGTCGACCTCCCGCACGACCAGGGCGTCGAAGCCTCGCGAGGAGCGGGCGAACACGACGCGTCCGTCCTCCAGGACGGCGTAGCGCGACCCGCCCAGCGCCCAGCCGGGCACACCGATCTCGGCGTCGATGCGCACGAGCGCCTCGATGTCCTGGCCGGGCGGCCACCGGTAGAGGTTCCACCAGCCGGTGCGATCGCTGAGGAAGGTCAGCGACCCGTCGGGCTGCCACTGCGGCTCGGTGACCGACTCCCCCGGCCCACCCGCGACGACGGTGTCCACCCCGGACGCCAGGTCGCGCACGGTGAGCTCGACGTCGTCCCACGGCATCGACGGGTGGTTCCAGGACAGCCAGGCCAGGGTGCCGCCGTCCGGCGAGATCCGCGGTGCTGCGACGAAGTCCGGGCCGCTGACCAGCACCTCCGGCTCCGACGGGACGCGGGCGTCGAGCCGCACGATCTCGTTGACGACCTCGGCCGCCGGGGTGTGCTCGGCGTGGTGGTGCTCGCGGACCGCGACCATCCAGGTGCCGTCGGGGGCGACGTCGCCGTCAGCGTAGCGGTCACCGCGGGGCACCGCGGGCTCCGGGGTGAGCGCGACCGGCTCGCCGCCGCGGTCGAGCCGGTACAGGCGCTGGTCGGCCCACTCGACGTAGAAGACGGTGCCGGGGCTGCCGGGGTGCAGCCACCACGCGCCGCCGCCGTACTCGTGGACGGCCGAGCGCGCGTTCGCCCCGGCCGGCAGCAGGTCGGTGCGGGTGCCGTCGTCGGTGCGGCGCACCAGCTGGGTCCGCCCGCCCTCGGTGGCGCGGCCCTCGGCCCACACCACCCCGGTGTCCTCGGTGCCGGGCGCACCGTCGGGGCGGACCTCCCCGAGCCGCACCGCGGCCGTCACCACCACTTCGGACGTGACCGGTGTCGGCCACGACCCGTACCCGGAGATCGTCACGGCGACCACGCTAGTCATCACCGTGCCGCCGTGCCCGTAGGTTGTCGCCGTGCCGACACTGCGTGCGCTGGAATGCCTGGTGGCCGTGTTCGACCACGGGTCGGTGACCGGGGCGGCAGCGGCCCTGCACCTGTCCCAGCCCGCCCTGTCCCACCAGCTCGCCCAGCTCGAACGCGAGGTCGGGACCCCGCTGCTGGAGCGGCTGCCGCGCGGGGTGCGCCCGACCGTCGCGGGGCGGGCGGTGCACGCCGACGCGGTCGCCGCGCTGGAGGCCGCGGGTCGGGTGCTGACCACCGGGCGCACGGTCGCGGCCGGCGGCGCCGGGGTGCTGCGGGTGGCGTGCGCGGAGACGATGACCGCGGGTCTGCTCGCCCCGGTGCTGCGGGCCGCCGCCGGTGCCACCGCCCGGACCCGGGTGGAGCTCACCGAGCTGACCAGCGCCGACGAGATCGCCGCCCGGGTGGCGGACGGCGCGGCCGACGTGGGGGTGTGCCCGCCGCCCGGCCGTGACGGCGCCGACGCCGAGGTGCTCGGCCGCGAGCCGCTCGTCGCGGTGCTCCCCCGCCGCCATCCGCTCGCCGGGGCGCCGGGGCCGGTCCCGGTCGTCGCGCTCGGCGAGGGCCCGGTGGTGCACTACGACCCCGCCAACGGCCTGGCCGGCTGGCTCGACACCCTCGCCGCCACGCACGGCGTCCGCCTCGACGCGGTGACCCGCACCCGGAGCGCGACGACCGCGGCCCGGCTCGCCGACGCCGGGCTGGGCGTCGCGGTGGTGCCGGTGACGGCACTGCCCGCGGGTGCCCCGGGTGTGGTGCGGGCGCTGGCCCCGGCGCAGGACCGGGAGGTCGTCGCGCTGACCCGGCCGGGCCGGGACCCGGTGGTGGCGGCGTTCGTCGCCGCACTGCGACGGCGCGGGGTGCCCGTGCCCGCCGCCGTCGCCGCGCAGCTCGCCCCCTGAGCGGCGCCGGTCAGGCCAGCCGGCCACCGCCGTCGACGTGCAGGGTCGTGCCGGTCACGAAGGGGTTGGTGAGCAGCGACCGGGCCGCGGCGGACAGCTGGGCCGGGGTGCCGGTGCGCCGCGCCGGGTTGGCCGCGGCCGTGGCGGCGAGGAAGGCGTCCTTGCCGTCGCCGAGCCGGTCCCACTGGCCGGAGTCGACGATGCCGGGCGAGAGCGCGTTGACCCGGACCGGGGCGAGCTCGACGGCGAGCGCCTCGGCGAGGAACGCGACGGCGCCGTTGGTCGTCGCCATCACCGAACGGCCGGGCGCCGGGCGCCAGGCCGCGACGCCGGAGAACAGCAGGAACGACCCGCGCACGAGTGGGGCGAGGTGCTTGGCGAGCAGCAGCGGGCCGACGACCTTCGCGTCGAACGCGGTGTGGACGGCGTCGCGGTCCAGCTCGCCGACCGGCCCGTTGGCGGGCGCGGCGGCGAGCGACACGACGTGGTCCAGCGGCCCCGAGGTCGCCGCAAAGGCGGCGATGCTCGCCTCGTCGGTCAGGTCGATCCGGGCGGTGGCGGCGCCCACCGCGTCCGCGACCGGGGCGAGCCGCTGCGGGTCGCGCCCGGCGAGGGTGACCGTCGCCCCCTCGGCGACGGCGTCGGCGGCGAGCGCGCGGGCGATGCCCGAGCCGCCGCCGACGATCAGCAGGTCCTGTCCGGCCAGTGTGGTGATGTCCATGTCCGGTACAGCGTCGCCGGACCGACGCGCAGTCCCGTCGCGCGATCGATGCTTCCGAGCTCTGCCATAGACGCCGTCTATGCCTCGGCGCGGCGCAGGACCGCCCTGGCCCGGGCGAGCACCGGCGCGTCGACCATCTCCCCGCCGAACCGGAACACCCCGGGGTGGCGCTGCGCCTCGGCGAGCAGGGCGCGGGCGTGCTCGGCCTCGGCGTCGGTGGGCCGGAACCCGCGGCGCACGACCTCGACCTGCGACGGGTGGATGCAGGCCTTCGCCGCGAACCCCGCGGCCACCGCGTCGAGGGTGTCGGCGAGCAGGGTGTCGGTGTCCGCGATGTCGGTCAGCACGGTGTCGACCGGGTCGAGGCCCGCGGCACGCGCGGCGTAGAGGATCCGGGTGCGGGCCTCGGTCAGCGCCGGGCCGTAGCCGCCGCCGGACGCGCGCCCGGTGCGGCCGCCCAGGTCGGCGAGCAGGTCCTCGCTGCCCCACATCTGGCCCGCGCAGTTCGTCGCCCGCGCGATCGACGGCGCCTCCAGCACCCCGTGCGCGGTCTCGCACAGCGCGATCACCGGGTGCGGAGCCAGTGCCTCCACCGCGGCCGCGCTCGTCGCCATCGGCAGCATCAGCGTGAGGTCCGGGTGGGCGGCCAGCGCAGCGACGTCGCCGTCGTGGGCGGGGGTGCCGGGCGCGTTGACCCGGACGACCACCCGGGTGTGGTCCAGCCCCGCCAGGGCGTCGACGACGGCGGCACGGGCGCCGTCCTTGTCGTCCGGGCCGACCGCGTCCTCCAGGTCGAGGACGACGGCGTCGGCCGCGGCGAGTGCCCTGGCGAACCGGTCGGGCCGGTTCCCGGGGCAGAACAGCAGGCCGGGGCCGTGGTCGAGCGGGCGGGCGACGGTGTCCACGAGCGGGACCTCCTCGTTCCGGGGACGGACCACGATCATCGACCTGCCGTCGCCGCCGCGCGCAGCAGGCGCACCGCGGCCGGCAGCGCCCCGGGTCGCAGGACCGGAGCCAGGCCGACCACCCCGCTCATCCCGGTCCACCAGCGGACCTGCCCGTCGGTGCGGAGCACGCCGACCGCCGGCGTCCGGCACCCGGCGACGGCGGCCGGGAGGTTCGGGTAGATCTCGGCCAGCCGCGGCTCGCGGCAGGAGCGCGCCCGGACCCGGACCCGCACGCAGCCCGGCAGCTCCTGTGCGATCCGCGAGCACGGCGCACAGGCCGCGTCGTGCACCACCACGAGCTCCCGGATCCGTGTGCGCGCCACCGCGTCATCATCGCCTGCCACCGGCCCCCGCCCTCGGGGGCCGTCCTCGGGGGCCGTCCTCGGGGGCCGTCCTCAGCGGCCGAGCAGCGCCGCGGCCAGCTCCCCGGGGTGCGACAGCATCGGGTGGTGCCCGCCCGACACCATCTCGGGCACGACGCCGCGCAGCCGGCGGGCGAGCATCGTCCGGACGAACGCGGCCGGGAACAGCTTGTCCTCGCGGCACAGCAGGTACCGGGTCGGCACCTCCGGCCAGGACTCCCGCGGCCACGGCTGGTTCCACGGCGTCGCGGACTGGTCGCGCTCGTGGCGCAGCGCCTCGTTCGCGACCGCCTCGTCGACGTCGTGGTAGAAGAGCCCGACGACGTCGTCGGGGTCGCGCCCGTCGCGCGCGGCCTGCTCGGCGAGCGCCGCACCGGAGCCGGTCGCGGCGCCCCACTGCGCCGCGGACTCGCCCGGCTGCGGCACCATCGCCGTCACCAGGACGAGCTCGCGCACCGCGATCCGGTCGCACACCAGCGGCGCGCTGAACCCGCCGAAGGAGTGCGCGACGACCACCAGGTCCTCGGCACCCTCGACCGCGGCCACCACGGCGTCGGCGTAGTCCTCCAGTCCGGCGGCGTCGTCGTCGCAGGGCAGCTCGACCGGCACGGCGCGGTGGCCGCGCCGGGTCAGCTCCCGTACCAGCGGGCCCCAGTACCAGGTGTCGGTCCCCGCCCCGGGGACCAGCGCAAAGGTCGTCATACCGGTGTGGACCGTCCGCGCGCGGCGTTCTCATCGCCTACCGTCGACGGCGGAACCGAGGAGGCCCGATGACCGATCCGACCCGCCTGCCCGCCGTCCCCGACCCGGAGCCTGCCGACCCCGCCGTGCCCGACCCGGTCGAGCCGGTCACCGACTACACCGACGACGGCGTCCCCACGTTCTCCTACGTGCGCGATCGCATCGAGGGACGCGCCGCGACCGCGGCGGCCGCCGAGGACCTCGCAGGCGGCGACGTGCGCGCCGCGGAGGCCCAGGACGCGTTCGCCGAACGCGAGCGCAGGGCGGCCGAGCGGCTCGCCGAGATCCGCCGGTCGATGGAGGGCTGAGCGGCCCGTCGCACCTCCGGCGCGGTCCCCGCACCCCGTGCGGCGGGTGCGACGGCCGTCGCCGGGGTGCGGGGACACGTTCAGCTCCCGGTGCGACGGAAGATCTTGTCCCCCAGCCACACCAGCGGGTCGTACTTGCGGTCCACCGCGCGCTCCTTGAGCGGGATGAGCGCGTTGTCGGTGATCTTGATGTGCTCAGGGCACACCTCGGTGCAGCACTTGGTGATGTTGCAGAACCCCAGTCCGTGCTCCTCCTGGGCCTCGACGGCGCGGTTGCCGTGCGCGTCGAGCGGGTGCATGTCCAGCTCGGCCATCCGCATCAGGTAGCGCGGCCCGGCGAACGCCTCCTTGTTCTCCTCGTGGTCGCGGACCACGTGGCAGGTGTTCTGGCACAGGTAGCACTCGATGCACTTGCGGAACTCCTGGCTCCGCTCGACGTCGACCTGCGCCATCCGGTACTCGCCCGGCGCGACGCCCTCGGGCGGGGTGAAGCTGGGGATCTCACGGGCCTTGGTGTAGTTGAACGACACGTCGGTCACGAGGTCGCGGATCACCGGGAAGCTGCGCAGCGGCGTGACGGTGACGACCTCGCTGTCGTCGACGGTGTTCATCCGGGTCATGCACATCAGCCGCGGCCGACCGTTGATCTCCGCGGAGCACGAGCCGCACTTGCCCGCCTTGCAGTTCCAGCGCACGGCCAGGTCGCCGGCCTCGGTGGCCTGCAGCCGGTGGATGACGTCGAGGACGACCTCGCCCTCGTTCACCTCCACCGGGTAGTCGACCAGCTCGCCCTTGGTGTCGTCGCCGCGCCAGACGCGGAAGTGGTGGAGATGGCTGCTCATCGCGGTCCCTCCGCATCGGCCCGGTGACCGCCCAGCTCGTCACCGGTGTAGTACTTCTTCAGCTCGTCCATCTCGAACAGGTCGAACAGGTCGGGCCGCATCGGGAGCTGCTCCTGACGGGTCAGCTCGATGCCGTCCTCTCCGACGGCGCGGCAGACCAGCAGCACATGGCGCCAGTCGGAGTCCATGACCGGGAAGTCGTCGCGGGTGTGCCCACCCCGCGACTCCTGGCGCTCCAGGGCCGCCTTCCCGGTGCACAGCGCGACGAGCAACATGTTGCGCAGGTCCAGGGCCAGGTGCCAGCCCGGGTTGAAGCGGCGGTGCCCCTCCACCGAGACGGTGCGGGTGCGGGTCGCGATGTCCTCGAGCTTCTTGAGCGCGAGCTCCATCTCCTCGCCCTTGCGGATGATCCCGACGAGCTCGTGCATCGTCTTCTGCAGCTCCTGCTGGACGACGAACGGGTTCTCCCCACCGGCGGTCGCACCGGAGAACGGCAGCATCGCCCGCTCCAGCGCCGCGGTGACGTCGGCCTCGGCGACGGCCGGCCGTCCCCGGTCCGCGTGCTGCGCGGCGTGCAGCCCGGCGCGACGGCCGAACACCAGAAGGTCCGACAGCGAGTTGCCGCCGAGCCGGTTGGAGCCGTGCATGCCGCCCGCGACCTCACCGGCCGCGAACAGGCCGGGCACCCTCGACATCGCGGTGTCCGGCTCGACCTCGACCCCGCCCATCACGTAATGGCAGGTCGGGCCGACCTCCATCGGCTCCTTCGTGATGTCGACGTCGGCCAGCTCCTTGAACTGGTGGTGCATCGACGGCAGCCGCTTGAGGATCTCCTCGGGCTTGAGCCGGGTGGACACGTCGAGGAACACCCCGCCGTGCTCGGTGCCCCGGCCCGCCTTGACCTCGGAGTTGATGGCCCGGGCGACCTCGTCGCGGGGCAGCAGCTCGGGCGGGCGCCGGTTGTTGTCCGGATCGGTGTACCAGCGGTCGCCCTCCTCCTCGGTGGTGGCGTACTGCTCCTTGAACACGTCCGGCACGTAGTCGAACATGAACCGCGTGCCGTCGGTGTTGCGCAGCACGCCGCCGTCGCCGCGGACGGACTCGGTGACCAGCAGGCCCCGCACCGACGGCGGCCACACCATGCCGGTCGGGTGGAACTGCAGGAACTCCATGTTGATCAGCGTCGCGCCGGCGCGCAGGGCCAGCGCGTGGCCGTCGCCGGTGTACTCCCAGGAGTTCGACGTGACCGAGTAGCTCTTCCCGACGCCGCCGGTGGCGAGCACGATCGCCGGGGCGTCGAAGCGCACGAACCGACCGTCGCCGCGGAAGTAGCCGAAGCAGCCCGAGATCGCGCCGTCGGTGGTGAACAGCTCGGTGATCGTGCACTCGTGGAAGACCCGGATCCGGGACTCCGCGTCGCCGGTCTCGGCGAGGTCCTCCTGCTGCAGCGAGACGACCTTCTGCTGCAGGGTGCGGATCAGCTCCAGGCCGGTCCGGTCGCCGACGTGCGCCAGCCGCGGGTAGGTGTGCCCGCCGAAGTTGCGCTGGCTGATCTTCCCGTCCTTCGTGCGGTCGAACAGCGCGCCGTAGGTCTCCAGCTCCCAGACCCGGTCCGGGGCCTCCTTGGCGTGCAGCTCGGCCATCCGCCAGTTGTTGAGGAACTTCCCGCCGCGCATGGTGTCGCGGTAGTGGACCTTCCAGTTGTCGTTCGGGTTGGCGTTGCCCATCGACGCCGCGCAGCCGCCCTCGGCCATCACGGTGTGTGCCTTGCCGAACAGCGACTTGGAGATGATCGCCGTCCGCTTGCCCTGCAGCCGCGCCTCGATCGCCGCCCGCAGGCCGGCACCGCCGGCCCCGATGACGACGACGTCGTAGTCGTGCCGCTCGATCTGCTCGTCCATCTCGGTGCTCACCCCACGATCCGCAGGTCGCTGATCCAGCCGGCGGAGACGGCCATGACGTAGAAGTCGGTGACGGCGAGGCTCACCAGCGTCGCCCAGGCGAACTGGTTGTGCCGGGTGTTCAGCTTCGAGACCTGGGTCCAGAGCTTGTAGCGGACCGGGTGCTTGGAGAAGTGGTTGAGCCGCCCGCCGACGGCGCTGCGGCACGAGTGGCACGAGTGGCACGACAGCGTGTAGCCGAACAGCAGCACCACGTTCACGACCAGGATGATGTTGCCCAGCCCCAGGCCGAACCCGCCGCCGGGCTTGGCGAAGGCCAGCACCGCGTCGTAGGTGTTGATCAGCGTGATGATCCCGGCGATGTAGAAGAAGTAGCGGTGCGCGTTCTGCAGGATCAGCGGGAAGCGCGTCTCACCGGTGTAGCGCCGGTGCGGCTCGGCGACCGCGCAGGCCGGCGGGGAGAGCCAGAACGCCCGGTAGTAGGCCTTGCGGTAGTAGTAGCAGGTCAGCCGGAACAGCAGCAGGAACGGCAGGGAGACCGCCGCGTAGGGCAGCCACCAGACGTCGGGCAGGAAGCGGCCGAAGTGCGCTGCCTCCTCGAAGCAGCCGGTCGAGACGCACGGCGAGTAGAACGGCGTCAGATAGCCGTACTCGGGGACGAAGTAGTGGTCCTGCATGAACGCCCGCACCGTCGCGTACGCGACCCAGGCGACGAACGCCACGAAGGTGGCCAGCGGGGGAAGCCACCATCGGTCCGTGCGCAGCGTGCGCGCGGCGATGGTGGCCCGGCCGGTGGACGCGTCAGTGGTGGATGACACGTACGGGAGCTCCTGTCGTCTCGACGACGCCGAAGAGACCTGACACGACGTCGTGTCCTCGTGAACACCCGCCGCACGCACGGTGCGGTGGTCGCCAGAGAGTACGACGCAGATCACATGTGATCTACGTCGGGATGGCGATTGGCCGTTCCATCGAGACGTGGGTCACACGTCGCACGACGCACGACGGCCCGGGCACCCCTCGGAAGGAGTGGCCCGGGCCGTCGCGACGGTGCGTCCTACTTCTTGCGGCCGCCCACCGTGGCCGCAAGGTAGTCGCGGTTCAGCTGGGAGATCACGTCGAGCGGGATCTCCTTCGGGCAGGCGGTGGCGCAGGCGCCGGTGTTGGTGCAGCCACCGAACCCGGCGGCCTCGTGCTCCTCCACCATGCTGACGACGCGCTCGTAGCGCTCCGGCTGACCCTGCGGCAGCTCACCCAGGTGGGTCAGCTTCGCGCCCAGGAACAGCGACGCGGACCCGTTCGGGCAGGCCGCGACGCAGGCACCGCAGCCGATGCAGTTCGCCGCGGCGAACGAGCGGTCCGCGGCGGACTTCGGCACGGCGTTGGAGTTGGCCTCCGGCGCCGACCCGGTGTTCACCGAGACGTAGCCGCCGGCCTGGATCATCTTGTCGAACGCGGCGCGGTCGACGACGAGGTCCTTGATGACCGGGAACGAGCCCGAGCGGAACGGCTCGATGACGATCGTGTCGCCGTCGGAGTAGTGCCGCATGTGCAGCTGACAGGTGGTGGTCGCCCGCTGCGGGCCGTGCGGACGGCCGTCGATGACCATGCTGCACGAGCCGCAGATGCCCTCGCGACAGTCGTGGTCGAACGCGACCGGCTCGTCGCCGGACAGGATCAGCTTCTCGTTGAGCACGTCGAGCATCTCGAGGAACGACATGTCCTCGTCGGCGTCGACGGTGTAGGTGACCAGGCGCCCCTTGTCGACCGCGTCGCGCTGGCGCCAGACCTTCAGGTTGAGCTTCATGTCCGTCGGTCCTCCTACTTGTAGCTGCGCTGGGTCGGGTGCACGTACTCGAACGTGAGCTCCTCCTTGTGCAGGACCGGAGCCTGCCCGCGTCCGGTGTACTCCCAGGCCGAGGTGAAGGAGAAGTTCTCGTCGTCGCGCTGCGCCTCGCCGTCCTCGGTCTGGCTCTCCGCGCGGAAGTGACCGCCGCACGACTCGCGACGCACGAGCGCGTCGAGACACATGAGCTCACCGAGCTCGAGGAAGTCGGCCACCCGGCCGGCCTTCTCCAGGCTCTGGTTCAGCTCCGCGCCGGTACCCGGCACCTTGACGTTGCTCCAGAACTCGCGACGGAGCTCGGGGATGCGGTCCAGCGCCTTGCGCAGACCGTCCTCGGTGCGCTCCATGCCGCAGTAGTCCCACATGATCTGGCCCAGCTCGCGGTGGAACGAGTCCACCGTGCGGGTGCCGTTGATCGACAGGAACTGGTCGATCCGGTCGGTGACCGACTGCACGGCCTCGACGACCTCGGGCGCGTCGTCGGAGACGGCGTCGAGCTCGTTCTTGGCCAGGTAGTCGCCGATCGTGACCGGGAGGACGAAGTAGCCGTCGGCCAGACCCTGCATCAGCGCGGACGCACCGAGGCGGTTCGCGCCGTGGTCGGAGAAGTTCGCCTCGCCGGCCACGTAGAGGCCCGGGATGGTCGACTGCAGGTCGTAGTCGACCCAGAGGCCACCCATCGTGTAGTGCACGGCGGGGAAGATCCGCATCGGGACCTCGTAGGGGTTCTCCCCCGTGATCCGCTCGTACATCTCGAACAGGTTGCCGTACTTGTTCTCGACGGCCTTGCGGCCCAGCCGCTGGATCGCGTCGTCGAAGTCCAGGTAGACACCCAGACCCGACGGACCGACACCGCGCTTCTCGTCGCAGACCTCCTTGGCGGCCCGGGACGCGATGTCACGGGGCACCAGGTTGCCGAACGCCGGGTACTTGCGCTCGAGGAAGTAGTCACGCTCCTCGTGCGGGATCTCGTTCGGCCCGCGGTCGTCGCCGAGCCTCTTCGGGACCCAGACGCGGCCGTCGTTGCGCAGCGACTCCGACATCAGGGTCAGCTTCGACTGGTGGTCGCCGGAGACCGGGATGCAGGTCGGGTGGATCTGGGTGAAGCAGGGGTTCGCGAACAACGCGCCCTTGCGGTGCGCCCGCCACGAGGCCGTGACGTTGCAGCCCTTGGCGTTGGTCGACAGGTAGAAGACGTTGCCGTAGCCGCCGGAGGCGAGCACGACCGCGTCGGCGGTGTGCACCTCGATCTCGCCGGAGACCATGTCGCGCGCGACGATGCCGCGGGCGCGTCCCTCGACGACGATCAGCTCCAGCATCTCGTGCCGGGCGTACATCTCGACGGTGCCGGCCTTCACCTGGCGCTCCAGCGCCTGGTAGGCGCCGATGAGCAGCTGCTGGCCGGTCTGACCGCGGGCGTAGAAGGTGCGGGAGACCTGCACGCCGCCGAACGAGCGGTTGTCGAGCAGACCGGCGTAGTCGCGGGCGAACGGGACACCCTGCGCGACGCACTGGTCGATGATCTGCCGCGAGATCTCGGCGAGCCGGTGGACGTTGGACTCCCGCGCGCGGAAGTCGCCGCCCTTCACGGTGTCGTAGAACAGCCGGTAGACGCTGTCGCCGTCGTTGCGGTAGTTCTTCGCCGCGTTGATGCCACCCTGCGCGGCGATCGAGTGCGCACGCCGCGGGCTGTCCTGGTAGCAGAACGTCTTGACGTGGTAGCCGGCCTCGCCGAGCGTCGCGCTCGCGGAGCCGCCGGCCAGGCCGGAGCCCACGACGATGATCTTCTTCGAGCGCTTGTTCGCCGGGTTGACCAGCTTGACGCCGAATCGGCGGCGCTCCCAGCGGGTCTCGATGGCACCCGAGGGGACCGCCTTGTCGACGACCGGCTCACCGGTCGTGTAGTCGGCGTAGGAGATGTGGTGGGACGAGGCGTCAGTCATGGGTCAGACCACTCCGAACGTGACGGCGAGGGGCACCGAGATGAAGCCGAGGGTCAGCACGGCGGCGAAGACCGTCGACACCACCTTGATGGTGCGCTCACGCCTGTTCGACGACCACCCGAGCGTCTGGATGCCCGAGAAGATGCCGTGCTGGACGTGGAAGCCCAGCGCGACGACGGCGAGGACGTAGAACAGGGTGACGTACCAGCGGGCGGGGGTGAAGTCGGCCGCGAGGTTGTCCGCCACCGCGAGGTGCACGCCGTTCGGGTTCAGCGTGCCCGCGGTGAGGTCGAGCAGGTGGTAGACGACGAACAGCACGATGATCACGCCGCCCCAGCGCATGGTGCGGGCCGCGTAGCTGCCCTTGACCTGGTAGGAGCCACCCGCGTACTTGATCGGGCGGGCCTTGCGCGCGCGCAGGGCGAGCACCGTCGCCGACCAGATGTGGGCGACCACCGCGACGACGAGCACCACACGGACGATCCAGAGCATGCCCGAGTAGGGCAGCGCCGGCTCCAGGATGGTGCGCAGCCAGGCCGCGTAGTGATCGATCGCCTCGGGACCGAAGAAGATCTTCAGGTTCCCGATCATGTGCAACGTGACGTAGCCGAGCAGCACGACGCCGCTCACCGCCATCACGAACTTCAGCAGCGCACTGGGCGTGCGCGGACGCCGGGGCGCGGCGGGCTTGGCTCCGCCGCCGGCCCGGGACTTCTCGGACATCGTGACCACGTCGTCCAGTGGACATACCAACGGGTAAGGCAGTCCAATGCATGAAACGGTCTCCGGTCATAGCCGTAGGCTATGCATGTGACACTTCAGCAGCTCATGTACTTCGTCGCCGTGGCAAACGTGCGCAGCTTCACTCGGGCGGCCGACCAGGTCGGGGTCGCCCAGCCGACCCTGAGCCGCGCGCTGCGGGCGCTGGAGGACGAGCTGGGCTCCCCGCTGATCAACCGCGGGTCGGTCGTCACGCTGACCCCGGCCGGTGAGGCGGTGCTGCCACTGGCACGGAGGATGCTCGCCGACTCCGACATGGTCCGCACGACGGTGGCCGAGATGGTCGGCCTGCGCAGCGGCCGGGTCCGGGTCGGCGCGACGCCGTCGCTGTGCATCGGCGTGCTGTCCGACGTGCTGCGGGTCTTCCACGCCCGGCACCCCGAGATCGCCGTCGAGCTGGCCGAGGACGGCTCGCAGCCGTTGGAGGCGGCACTGGTCCAGGGCGCGCTGGACGTCGCCCTGGTCATCGTGCCCCCCGACGGGGTGGACCCGACGCTGCACACCGCTCCCCTGCTCCGCGAACGGCTCTCGGTCGCCTCCCCACGGGCACGCAGGCCGCTGACCCCGCGCGGGTCGATGACCGTCTCCGAGCTCGCCCGCCACGACCTGGTGATGGTGCGCCAGGGCTACGACCTGCGGGAGGTGACCCTGCGGGCCTACGCGGTCGCCGGGGTCACGCCGCGGATCGCGGTCGAGGGCGGCCAGATGGACGCCGTGCTGCGCATGGTCGAGGCCGGCACCGGGGTGGCGGTGGTGCCGGACCTGACGTTCATCGGGCGGCCGCGGCTGCGGCGCACGGTGCTCAACCCGGCCATCCACCGCACGGTGGCGCTGGCGCGCCGCGCCGACATCGCCCCCACACCGGCCGTCATCGCCTTCGCGGACACGCTGCTGGAGCACATGTCCGACACCTCGGCGTCGCTGCGGGAGGGCACGACCGACGTCCAGGTGCTGCACCGGCACCGGACCGGCCGGGAGCTGCTCGGCTGAGGACCGGGGTCAGTCGGGAACCGGGAACAGCGGGGCGCGGCCGTCGGGGGTCTCCGGCGGCGGGTGCGGGTCGAGCACCCGCAGGTGCTCGCAGGTGCCGGTGACCTGCAGGACCCGGCGGACCTGGCGGGCCGCGCCGCAGTACAGCTCCAGGACCACCCCGGCCGCGACGGCGGCGTGCCGGCAGTCGAGCAGCACCGAGATCCCGGCCGAGGCGAACACGCCCACCCCGGACAGGTCCAGCACGATCCGTGGGGCCGCGGCGAGCCAGTCGCCCACCTGCTCGGCCAGGAACGGCGCGGTCGCGAGGTCGACGTCGCCGACGGCGTGCAGCACCACCGGACCCGACGGGTGCGGCACCGCCTCCAGGGTCAGACCACCGCCCTCCGCGGTCGCGGCGGACAGGCCGGGCACTCCCCCCGGGCCCTCCGTCGGATCGGTCATCACCGGCCGCCTCCCGCGGGGCGCCGCGCCACCGCCGCAGTCAGGGTGCCAGTGCGGTGCCGGTACCGCACGCCGATCGCCCGGTGACGGCCCCGCCCGGCGTCGACGCGCGGGAGGGCGCCGGTCTTCCTAGGCTCGGCGGGTGGCCCATCACGATCTCGCAGTCGTCGGCACCGGATCCGGGAACACGATCGTCGACGACCGGTTCGACGGTCTCGACGTCGCCCACGTCGAGGCGACCCGGTTCGGCGGGACCTGCCTCAACGTGGGCTGCATCCCGACCAAGATGCTCGCCCACACCGCCGAGGTCGCCGAGACGGTCCGCGCGGCGTCGACCTACGGGGTGGACGCCCGGATCGACCGGATCCGCTGGAGCGACATCCGGGACCGGGTGTTCTCCCGACTCGACCCGATCGGCGACGAGGGCCGCGACCACCGCCGCGACCACGGCACCGTCTACGACGGCACGGCCCGCGTCACCGGGCCACGCGCGATGGCGGTGGACCTGGCCGACGGCGGCACCGCGGAGTTCACCGCGGACCGGATCGTGCTCGCCGTCGGCGGGCGACCGGTGGTCCCGCCGCCGGTCGCCGACTCGGGCGTCCCGTTCGACACCTCCGACACGATCATGCGGATCGACGAGCTGCCCGGGCACCTGGCGATCATCGGCGGTGGCTACATCGCAGCGGAGTTCGCGCACGTGTTCGGCGGGCTCGGCTGCGAGGTCACGCTCGTCGAGAGCGCCGACACCCTGCTCGGCGGGATGGACGAGACCGTCGTGGCGCGGTTCACCGACGCCGCCCGCGAGCGCTTCACCGTCCACACCGGACGGACGGTGGAGAGGGTCACCGGCGGTGCGGGCGACGTACGGCTGCATCTCGACGACGGCACCGAGGTGCGGGCCGACCGGCTGCTCGTCGCGGCCGGGCGCCGCCCGAACTCCGACCGGCTCGACCTGGACCGGGCCGGGATCGACACCGACGACGCCGGCCGCGTCGTCGTCGACGCCCACGGCCGCACCACCGCCGACGGGGTGTGGGCGCTGGGCGACATCTCGTCCCCGCACCCGCTCAAGCACGTCGCGAACCACGAGGCCGAGGTCGTCGGGCACAACCTCGCCCACCCCGACGACCTGCGCGAGGTCGACCACGGGTTCGTCCCGGCCGCGGTGTTCACCACCCCGCAGATCGGCACCGTCGGCCGCACCGAGCAGCAGTGCCGCGAGGAGGGCCTGGAGTTCCGCGTCGGGTTCCACGAGTACGCCGATGTCGCCTTCGGCTGGGCGATGGAGGAGCAGCGCGGGTTCTGCAAGGTCCTCGTCGCCCCGGACGGCACGCTGCTCGGGGCGCACCTGCTCGGCCCGCAGGCGTCGACGCTGGTCCAGCAGCTGGTGCAGGCGATGGCGCTGGGCGTGACCGCGCAGCGCCTCGCCGACGTGCAGTACTGGATCCACCCCGCGCTGAGCGAGGTGCTGGAGAACGCGCTGCGCGACGCCGCCGACCCGGACTAGGCGCGCCGCTCGGTCAGCTCGGTGGCCACCGCCAGGCCGATCACCACGGCGAGCACGACCAGCCCGATCGCGATCGCGGGCAGGGCGTGTCCGGCGACCAGCGCGACCACCGCAGCCACCACCAGGATCGCGGCGGCCACGTAGCGCGACCGCCCGACCGTCCCGGTGCGGCCCTGCAGGTAGAGCTTGTTGCCCGCGAGGTAGAGCAGCGGACCGCCGACCGAGGTCAGCACCAGCGCCGGGGTGTTCTCCGGGTGCGTGAGGTGCAGGTCGATCGCCACCGCGAACAGCACCGCCCCGGCCACCATCAGGCCGTGCGCGTAGGCGAACGCGGCCCGCGCCGCACGGGTCGACCCGTCGCCGGAGCTCGCCCGGGTGCCGTGCCCGGCGAGCGCGAAGTAGGACCACCACAGCGCGACCAGACCGGCGAAGCCGAGCAGGGTGATCACCACTGCGTAGGGGGTCACGTCCTCCATCTCCGACAGCGTGAAACCCATGATCAGGATCGACTCGCCGAGCGCGATGATGAACACCAGCCGGTTGCGCTCGGCGAGGTGCTCCACGTCGGTCGGCCACTCGTCCATCGGGGTGCGCCCGAGCCCCGGCACCCGGAACTCGAACCGCGGCCCGGCCATGTCGACGGCGACGGCCAGCACCCAGACGACCAGCCGCGCCACCGGCGGTAGGAACGCGCCGACGACGACGAGCACGGACGCGGCCGTGCTCCACACCAGAAGGTTGCGGTAGTTGCGGGCCATGACGTGCCCGCGCATGGTCACGACGAGGAACAGCGGGCGCCCGATCTGGGCGGCGGCGAAGCACAGTGCGAACAGCAGCCCGGACTCGCCGAACGCGCCCGGCAGGGCCAGCGCCATCCCCAGCGCCGCCAGCATCAGCCCGGCGTTGAGCATCCGGACCGACGGGCGTCCCGGGTCCAGGTAGTTCATCGCCCAGGCCGAGTAGTTCCACAGCCACCAGACCGCGGCGAACAGCACCGCCGTCTCCAGCGCCCCGATCGGGGTCAGGTGGTAGAGCAGGGTGTGCGAGACCTGGACGATCGCGAACACGTAGACGAGGTCGAAGAACAGCTCGATCGGAGCGACCTCGGAGTCACCCTCCCGTCGCAGCACCCGCGGCCGAATGTCCGGTGTGGTCATCGGTGGGCTCCTTTCCCGTGTCGGCGCTGCCGAAGGGTAGTGCGGCGCGCAACGATGGGCGGTGTGAACCTCGGTCTGCGCGAGATGCGCCCCCGCGATCCGGACGAGCCCCACCGGGTGGCCAGCCCGCTGGAGCTGTTCTTCGACCTGGTGTTCGTGGTGGCGGTGTCGCTGTCGTCGGCGGCGTTGCACCACGAGGAGTCCGGCGGGCACGTCGGCGCCGGGGTCGGGTCCTACCTGATGGTGTTCTTCGGCATCTGGTGGGCCTGGATGAACTTCACCTGGTTCGCCTCGGCCTTCGACGTCGACGACTGGCTCTACCGCGCCACCACCCTGGTCCAGATGGCGGGCGCGCTGGTCATGGCCGCGGGGACGCCCTCGGCGATGGCCGGTGAGGGCTACGGCGTGCTCGTCGCCGGGTACGTGGTGATGCGGCTGGCGATGGTCACGCAGTGGCTGCGGGCGGCGCGGTCGCACCCCGCGCTGCGGACCACCGCGCTCCGCTACGCGGGCGGCATCGCCGTCGTCCAGCTGCTGTGGATCGCCTGGGTGCTCGTCGCCCCGCACCCGGTGTGGTTCGTCGTGCTGGCACTGGCCGAGCTGGCGGTCCCGGTGGTCGCCGAGCGTGCGCGGTCGACGCCGTGGCACCCGCACCACATCGCCGAGCGCTACAGCCTGTTCACCCTGATCCTGCTGGGTGAGTCGATCCTGGCGTCGACGACGGCCGTGGTCGACGCGCTGTCCTCCGCCGAGCACCTCGGCCCGCTGCTGGTGCTCTCGGCGTGCGGGCTCGTGCTGGCAGCGGGCATGTGGTGGGTCTACTTCGCCCACAGCCAGCACGAGCACCTGCGGGCCATGCCGCGGGCGCTGGTGCACGGCTACGGCCACTACCTCGTCTTCGCCGCGGCCGGCGCCTTCTCGGCGGGCATCGAGGTGGCCGTCGACGTCGACACCACCGGGACCGGGCTGTCCGCCGCCGCGGCCGGGGCGACGCTGACCGTGCCGGTCGCGCTGTTCGTCCTCGGGGTGTGGGCGCTGGCGCTGCGCCCCGTGCTCGCCGCCGGCCGCAGCGCCGCCGTCGTCCTGCTGGCGGTGCTGCTGGGGCTGTCGGCGTTCGCGCCGTTCACCCCGGTCGTGGCCGCGGTGGTGATGGTGGCGGTGGTCGTGACCGTCGAGACGGCCCCCGCCCGGAACACCGTCGCCGCATGACGGGTTCGGAGACGTCAGGGGCCGGCACCTGCGGGAGCCGGTGAACCTGCGCCGCGTGGTGCGGCGCCGCGCGTCCTGAGAGGCTGAGTACATGTCCGGCGACACCGACCACGACACCGACCACGACACCGTGGTCACCCACGACACGGGCCACCACCGCTACGAGATCCTGATCGACGGCACCGTGGTCGGCAGGGCCGAGTACGTCGACGACCACGGGCAGCGGATCTTCCACCACACCGAGGTCGATCCGGAGCTGTCCGGGCGCGGGCTCGCGAGCACCCTGGTCCGGTTCGCGCTGGACGACACCCGCACCGCCGGGAAGCGGATCGTGCCGGTCTGCCCGTACGTGCGGCGCTGGGTGTCGACCCATCAGGGCTATGCCGACATCATCGACCCGGTGACGCCCGACGCCGTCGCCGCCGTCCGGAGGAGCGCGCGGTGAGCAACGTCGAGACCGCGCCGGAAGAGGTCGTCTGCGGGGGCGACGCCGCCGACGGGGAGCTGGTGACCCCGCGCGACGTGCCGCTGGGCGGGCCGCGCGCGATGACGGTGCGCCGCACGCTGCCGCGGCGCACCCGGTCGCTGATCGGGGCCTGGTGCTTCCTGGACCACTACGGCCCGGACCGGGTCGCCGACACCGGTGGGATGGCCGTGCCGGGGCATCCGCACACCGGGCTCGCGACGGTGTCGTGGCTGTTCACCGGCCGGGTCGAACACCGCGACACCACCGGCGCGCACGCGATCGTGCGCCCGGGTGAGCTGAACCTGATGACCGCGGGATCCGGCATCGCGCACTCGGAGTTCTCCACCCCCGACACCGAGGTGCTGCACGGGGTGCAGCTGTGGCTGGCGCTGCCCGCCGCCCACCGGGAGACCACTCCCCGCTTCGAGCACTACGCACCGCCCCGGGTGCAGGCCGGGGACGCCGCGCTGCGGGTGTTCCTCGGATCGCTGGCCGGGTCGTCGTCGCCGGTACCGACGTTCACCCCGCTGCTCGGCGCCGAGGTGGTGCTGCCCGCCGGCGCGTCGGTGACGCTGGACGTCGACGCCGGGTTCGAGCACGGTGTGCTGGTCGACACCGGCTCGGCGCAGGTGAGCGGCACCGCGACCGCGGCCGCCGAGCTCGTGTACCTCCCGCCGGGCCGGACGACCCTGGACCTGCACGCCGGCGACGACGGCGCCCGCCTGGTGCTGCTCGGCGGGGAGCCGCTGGGCGAGCAGATCGTGATGTGGTGGAACTTCGTCGGCTCCACCCACGACGAGGTCGTGGCCTTCCGGGAGCAGTGGCAGGACGAGCGTGCCGCCGGGGGGCGGGACGGTGGCCGCTTCGGGATGTTCCCGGACGCGTGGGAGTCGACGTTGCCGGCGCCGGAGCTGCCGAACGCGCGGTTGACTCCTCGCGGGTAGGCGGGGCATGACTCTGCTGCCCTGTCCTCGCAGGTCAGAGATTCGCGATTGCGAACGAAAACTAGCGACCGAACACGTGTTCGACTATCGTCGACAGTGTGACCGCGACCCAAGAGCCACCCGACCATGCCACCGGCGTGGGCCCGGGTGGGTCCCCGACCGGTGACCTCGATCTGTTCCGATTTCTCCTCGACCACGCCCACACCGCCGACACCTCTGCGCTGACAGAGACGGACCTGATCGACCAGATCCAGCAGATCGAGTCGCTCCAGGCCTCCCTCGCCGCACTGCAGGCGAGTCGGATCCGGGCGTTCGCCCGGGCCCACGTCGAGAACCACCTCACCGACGACCGGACCGACGGGACCGACCGCGCCCGGACCGACCCCGAGCGGCTCCACCGCAGTGTCGTCGCCCAGATCCAGCTCGCCTGCCGGATCTCCACCACCGAAGCCCGCACCCGCCTCGCCAACGCCCGCGACCTGCACACCGGACTCGACCACATCCGCGGCCTGCACACCGCCGGACAGCTCAGCGCCGCGAAGGTCACCGCGATCGCCGTCGAATGCCGCGACCTCGACCCACACCGGCGCAGGCAGGTCGACACCCGCCTCGCCGCACACGACCTCACCCGCTACGGCATCGGGCGCCTGCGCGCCATGACCCGCCGCCTGGTCGCCGAGATCGCCCCCGAACGCTTCCGGGCCCGCGTCCACACCGCCGCGGCCGAACGTCGGGTCACCCTGCGACCGGCACCGGACGCGATGAGCTACCTCACCGCCTACCTCACCGCCGCACAGGGCGCGGCCTGCCTCGCCGCACTCCAGAAAGCCTTCATCCAGGTCCAGGTCGACCCGGCACCGTTGACCCGCAGCCGCGGGCAGATCATGGCCGACACCCTGGTCGAACGCCTCACCGGACAGACCACCGCAACCGCGGTCAACCTCGAAGTCCAGGTCACCGTCCCCGTCCAGGCCCTGCTCGACCCCACCTCCCCACTCCCCGCGGAGATCCCCGGCCTCGGCCCCATCCCGGTCGAGCTGCTCGCCACCAGCGAAGGCACCGCATCACTACGCCGCCTGCTCACCGACCAAGGTCTGGTCATCGGCGGCGACTCACGCCAACGCACCTTCACCGGACTGCTCGCCACCCTCGTGAAAGCCCGAGCCGGGAACCGGTGCACCGAGCCCTACTGCGACGCCCCCGCCCGCCACATCGACCACATCCACCGCGCCGCCGACGGCGGCCGCACCGAGTTGCAGAACGGACGAGGGGTGTGCGAGTTCCACAACCACATCCGCGAACAACCCGGATGGCACGTCACCCGAACACCCGACGGAGCCGTCGTCACGACCACACCCACCGGGCACACCTATCGCGGACCGGACTGACCGGATGATGCGTCTCCATCCGGCGGGCACGAGGGCCCGGCGGTGAACGACGGCGCCGCGCCCGGCTCAGCCCAGGTCGGCGCGTACCACCGGCACGACCCGGCGCAGCTGCTCGAGCAGCAGGTCGGCGGCCCGGCCGTCGTGGGCGACGACGAGGTCGACCCGGCTGATCTCGGCTGACATGTCGACCTGCAGCGAGCGGACCTTCCAGCGGCGCGACCGCAGCATGGTGAGGACCTTGTAGAGGCCGTCATCGGCATCGGTCAAGAGCAGCGAGACGACGTGGCCGTGCTCGGCGGGATCGGTCCCGGTGCGGGCGCGCTCGGCGGTGGGGGCGTTCATCGGATCTCCGGTGTTCGAGGGCGAACGTCAGGATCCGGCCAGGTCCGGCGGGCACCACGTGCCACGCGCCGGCTCCCTGGGTTCAGCCGGCGCGCCGGGTAATGATCCGACCGCGCACGGGTCGAGGGTAACAGCCGTCACCACCCCCGGGCGGAGCCGTGGTGACCGCGACGCGGATGCTGGCGCCGTGCGGTACGTGGCGATCGGGGACAGCTTCACCGAGGGCGTGGGCGACGAGGACGCGGCAGGTGTCCCCCGCGGCTGGGCCGACCGGGTCGCCGCCGGGCTGGCCGGTGCCTCCGGTGAGCCGGTGCACTACGCGAACCTGGCCGTACGAGGCCGGCTGCTGGCCGACGTCGTCGGGCCGCAGCTCGATGCCGCACTGGCGCTGGACCCCGCACCGACCCTGATCACCCTCAACGGCGGGGGGAACGACATGCTCCGCCCCCGCACCGACGTCGCGGGGCTCGCCGCGCTCACCACCCGCGCCGTCGACCGCTGCGCGGCGGCCGGGGTCCGGCTGGTGCTGCTCAGCGGTGCCGACCCGTCGGACCGGCTTCCACTGGGACGGGTCGTCCACCGCCGCGGCGCGGAGCTGTCGGCGGCGGTGCGCACGCTCGCCGCCACACGCGGACTCACCTTCGTCGACGTGTTCGGCGACGCCGAGATCCGCCGGCCCGGCTACTGGTCGGACGACCGCCTGCACCTGGGCACGCCCGGGCATCTGCGCGCCGCGGGAATCGTGCTGGAGGCGCTCGGTGTGCGTGGGGCGACGCCCGCGACGACCGTCGCCGCGGACCCGCCGACCGGACCGGCCGCAGCGCTCGCCTACTACCGCACCCACGTCCTGCCCTGGGTCGGACGACGTCTGCGGGGCCGGTCGTCCGGGGACGGCCGTCCGGCGAAGGCTCCGTCCTGGACGGTCGTCCCGGCGCGCTGAGCTGCGCCGATCCGTGACTGCGCAATCACGGAAGCCGCTGAAAGTGATCACCCCGATGGATCACCGTCCGCCATACCGTTGCGACTGGCAACGATTTCGGCGGAAGGAGAAGACCATGACGGGGATCAGCAGGCGACGGGCCCTGGGCGCGGGTGTCGCAGGGGTGGCGGGGATGGCGGGACTGGCCGCCACGGGCGGGACCGCCGGGGCGGGTGCTCCGACGCCGCCGCGGACCGGGCAGCCCGGCCACCTGTTCCACCTCGCGGCGACCGAGCCCAACAACTTCGACGGCGGATGGCTGCGCGGGGCGAACGAGCAGAACTTCCCGGTGCTCGCCGGCCAGCAGGGGTCGGTGTACCTGGCCCACCTCGACCCCGGCGGGATCCGCGAACCGCACTGGCACCCGACCGCGTGGGAGCTGAACTACATCGTCTCCGGCACCGCGAAGTGGACCATCCTCGGCACCCACCCCGACGGCGAGTACCACAACGACGTCTTCACCGCGGAGCGCGGTGACCTCGTGTTCGCGCCGACGGGCCTGTTCCACTACTTCGAGAACGCGTCGACGACCGAGCCGCTCGACGTGCTCATCGTGTTCAACACCTCGACCGCCGAGCCGGACGACGACATCGGCATCGTCGGCAGCCTCAACGCGATCCCCCGGGACGTGCTGGCCGCGTCGTTCGGGGTGCCCGAGTCGGCGTTCGCGCAGGTGCCCCAGCGGATCGAGCCGGTGGTGATCACCCGCCGCCGCTGAGCACCGGGCGCGCTCAACCGGGCGCGCTCAGAGGTCGGCGAGCGCGGACAGCGGCGACTCGACGGCGTCGGCGACGAAGCGGAGGAATCCGCCCGCGGTGCCGCCGTCGCAGACCCGGTGGTCGAACACCAGCGACAGCTGGGTGATCGACCGCGGGACGACCGCGCCGTCGACGACCCACGGCCGCGGCAGCACCCGTCCGACGCCCAGCATCGCGACCTCGGGATGGTTGATGATCGCGGCGCTGCCGTCGACGCCGAGCACCCCGTAGTTGTTCAGGGTGAACGACCCTCGGGTCAGCTCGGCGGCGGTGACCGAGCCGTCCCGGGCCGCCGCGGTGAGGCGGCGGATCTCGGTGTCGAGGCCGCGCATCCCGAGACGGTGGGCGTCGGCCACCGAGGGGACGACCAGGCCGCGGTCGGTCTGCGCGGCGATGCCGAGGTGCACCCCGTCGAGGTGCACGATCTGCGCGGACCCGGTGTCGACGCGGGCGTTGAGCTCGGGGAACCGGGCCAGACCGGCGACGACGAACCGCGCCAGGATCGCGAGCAGCCCGACCGGACGGCCGTCGGCGCCGGTGAGCTGCTGGCGCAGGGCGAGCAGGTCGGTGGCGTCGACGTCGACCCAGGTCGTGGCCTCGGGGATCTCGGCGCGGCTGCGGGTCAGGGTCTCGGCGACGGCGCGGCGGACGCCGCGGAGCGGCACGACCTCGCGGACCGCGAGCCCGGTGCGGGGGTCGCGGTCCGGCGCGGCCGGGGTCGGACCGGTCGCGGTCGGTCCGGTCGCGGTCGGTCCGGTCGCGGTCGGTCCGGTCGCGGTCGGTCCGGTCGCGGTCGGTCCGGTCGCGGCCGTCGCCATCGCGGCCGTGCCGGTCGCGGCCGTCGCGGTCGGGACGGTGGCTCGTTCCGCAGCGGCGGGCGGCGGGGCGGCGGCGGTCGGTGCGGCAGCACGGGCCGCGGCGACGGCCACGTCGTGGCGCAGCACCATCCCGCCGGGTCCGGTCCCCTCGACCGTCGCGAGGTCGATGCCGTGGTCACGGGCCAGCCGCCGCACCACCGGCGACTGCACCGGCCGACGCTCGCCCGGTGCGCCGTCGGCGGCCGACGTCGCCACCGGGACCGCGGATGTCGCTGCCGGGACCGCGGACGGGCGAGCCGACGCGGGGGCGTCCGCGGGTACGGCGGCCGTGGGTGCGGCGGCCGCGGGAGTGGCGGCCGCGGGAGTGGCGGCCGCGGGAGTGGCGGCCGCGGGAGTGGCGGCCGCGGAGGCGCGCTTCACCGCCCGGCGACGCCGGCGGGCCCCCTCGTGCCCGCCGGTCGTCCCGTAGCCGATCAGGACGTTGCCCGACCCGGCGTCCCCGGCGGCCTCAGTGGCGTCCCCGACCGACACCAGCGGCTCCCCGACCCGCAGCGTCTCGCCCTCCGCGCCGTGCCGGGACAGCACCGTGCCCGCGTACGGCGAGGGCACCTCGACCACGGCCTTCGCCGTCTCCACCTCGGCGACGGGCTGGTCCACGCCGACGGTGTCCCCGTCGGCCACGAGCCAGCGGACCAGCTCGGCCTCGGTCAGCCCCTCCCCCAGGTCGGGCAGGGTGAACACCTGCGCGCTCACGCCGCGTCCTCCCAGCCGAGCGAGTCGACCGCGTCGAGCACCCGGTCCACCCCGGGCAGGTGGTGCTGCTCCAGCTTCGGCGGCGGGTAGGGCACGTCGAACCCGGTCACCCGGCGCACCGGCGCCTCGAGGTGGTGGAAGCAGCGCTCCGAGACCCGGGCGGCGATCTCCGAGGCGACCGAGGCGAACCCCGGTGCCTCCGCGACGACGACCGCCCGCCCGGTCCGGCGCACCTGCGCGCAGACGGTCTCGTCGTCGAACGGGACGATCGACCGCAGGTCGACCACGCCCAGGTCACGGCCCTCCAGAGCGGCCTCCTCGGCGGCGGCGAGCGCGACCGGGACCGTCGGCCCGTAGGCGATGAGCGTCGCGTCGGCCCCGGGGCGGCGGACGACGGCACGTCCGATCGGTGGCACCGGCACCGCCGTGTCGACCTCCTCGGAGGTGAAGTAGTGCTTCTTCGGCTCCAGGAAGATCACCGGGTCCGGGTACTCGATCGCCGCGCGGAGCAGGCCGTGGGCGTCGGCGTTCGTGGCCGGGGCGAGCACGGTCAGCCCTGCGGTGTGGGCGTAGTACGCCTCGGAGGAGTCGCAGTGGTGCTCGACGCCGCCGATCCCGCCGGCGTAGGGCACCCGGATGACCATCGGCAGCCGCATCCGGCCCGAGGTGCGGTTGCCGAACTTCGCGACGTGGCTGACGATCTGCTCGAACGCCGGGTAGGCGAACGCGTCGAACTGCATCTCGACGACGGGCCGCAGCCCGTTCATCGCCATCCCCACCGCCGTGCCGACGATGCCGGACTCGGCGAGCGGGGTGTCGAAGCAGCGGTGCTCGCCGAACTCGGCGGTGAGCCCGTCGGTGACCCGGAAGACCCCGCCGAGCGGGCCGACGTCCTCCCCGAACACGACGACGGTCGGGTCGGCGGCCATCGCCTCGCGCAGCGCGGTGTTGATCGACTGCGCCATCGTGAGCTTCACGGGACCGGTGTGCACGGTGCCGGTGTTCGCGGTGCCGGTGTTCACGGCGTGACCTCCAGCTCGGCACGCAGCTGGTCGCGCTGCTCGCGCAGCTGCGGGGTGGGGTGGGCGTAGACGTGCGCGAACAGCTCTTCGGGGTCGACCGGGGACTCGGCCGCGATGCCGGCGCGCAGGTCGGCGGCCATCTGCTCGGTCTCCTCGACGAGAGCGCGCTCGGCGTCGTCGTCGAGCAGGTCGTCGGCGCGCAGCCGGGCGCGCAGGCGCGCGAGCGGGTCGCGGGCGGCCCAGGAGGCGACCTCGCCGTCGCTGCGGTAGCGGCCGGCGTCGTCGGCGTTGGTGTGGGCGTCCATCCGGTAGGTGTCGGCCTCGACCAGCGTGGGGCCGTCGCCGGCGCGGGCCCGCTCCACGGCGTCGTCGAGCACGGTGAGCAGGGCGGCGAGGTCGTTGCCGTCGACCCGGACACCGGGCATGCCGTAGCCGACCGCCTTGTCCGCGAGGCTGGCGGCGGCGCTCTGGCGGTGCAGCGGCACCGAGATCGCGTACTTGTTGTTCTGCACCAGGAACACCACCGGCGCCCGGAAGACCGCGGCGAAGTTCAGCGCCTCGTGGAAGTCGCCCTCGCTGGTGGCGCCGTCGCCGCAGAGCGCCAGGACGGCGTCGGGCTCGCCCGTGAGCCGCGCGGCGTGGGCGACGCCGACCGCGTGCAGCAGCTGCGTCGCGAGCGGGGTCGCCTGCGGGGCGACGCGGTGGGCGGCGACGTCGTAGCCGCAGTGCCGGTCCCCGCGCAGCATCGTGAGGACCTCGACCGGGTCGACACCGCGGGCGACGATCGCGGCGGTGTCGCGGTAGGTCGGGAAGAGCCAGTCGCCGTCGGCCAGCACCATCGCCGCGGCCACCTGGCAGGCCTCCTGCCCGCGCGAGGACGGGTACACGGCCAGGCGTCCCTGCCGGACCAGCGCGCCGGCCTGCTCGTTGAGCCGACGGGCGCGCACCAGCCCGCGGTAGCCGGCGAGCAGCCGGTCGGGCGACGGGAGCTGGGCCCTGGGAACCGTGGTGCCGTCGGGCTCCACGAGGCGGACAGTCTCGTGCCGGTCGTCCACGACGACTCCCTTCCGTGCGGACACAGTGCTCCGAGAATGGCGCATGATCCGTACGATCAGCCTGGATCGCGAAGAGGACGAGACGATCGGCCCTGAGCGCGACACCGCCCCGGACGAGTGGTCCCGGGCACCGTCGCCCGGCGGGTCCCGGCGAGACGAACGGAGGCGGCGGTGCTCGACGACATCGACCGGCGGATGGTCGCGGAGCTGCAGCACGACGGCAGGCTGACCGGGCGCGCGCTGGCCGAGCGCCTGACGATCTCGCGGGCGAACGCCTACGCCCGCCTGGCCCGGCTCGTCGACGACGGCGTGATCACCGGGTTCACCGCCGTCGTCGACCCGCACCGGGTGGGGCTGCACACCTCGGCGTACGTGACACTGACGGTGCGCCAGAACAGCTGGCGCGAGCTGCGCGAACAGCTGCGCGCGATCCCCGAGGTCCGGCACATGGCGTTGGTCGGCGGGGACTTCGACGTGCTGCTGCTGGTGCGCACCACCGGCAACGACGCGTTGCGCAGCGTCGTGCTCGAACGCCTGCAGGCGCTCCCGACGGTCGTGTCGACGCGGACGATCCTGATCTTCGAGGACGAGTCCCGCTAGCTCCGGGCGGGTGTCCCTTGCTCGGACGAGGCGGTGTCGAGGAGCTGGCGCAGCGCGTCCACCGGCTGGGCGCCCGCGACGCCGTAGCGGTCGTCGACGACGAGGAACGGCACCGAGGTGATGCCGAGGCGGCGGGCCATGTCCTCGTCAGCGCGGACGTCGTCGAGGTACCGGTCGGAGCCGAGCACCGCGCGCACCCCGCCGTCGTCGAGACCGGCGGCCATCGCGATCCGGGCGAGCGCCTCGGGATCGCCGATCGGCTCGCCGTCGGTGAACGAGGCGCGCAGCAGCCGCCCCTTCAGCGTGTCCTGCAGCCCGGACCCGCCGGTCGCCCAGGCGTGGTGGAGCAGCCGGTGGGCGTCGACGGTGTTGCCGTGGCGGGCCCGGTCGAAGCGGAACTCCAGCCCGTCCGCGGCCGCGGTGGCGGTGACCTGCTCCTCCATCCGGCGGGCCGCCGCGACGCTCACGCCGTACTTGGCCGCCAGGTGCTCGGCGCGGTCACCGGGCTGCTCGCGCGGCGCGGTCGGGTCGAGCTCGAAGCTGCGCCATCGCAGTGTCACCTCGTCGCGGTGCGCGAAGCCGGACAACGCCGTCTCCAGGCGCGCCCGCCCGATCGCGCACCACGGACAGACGACGTCGGACCAGATCTCGAGCTTCACGACCGGTCGCAACCCGCACGCGACCCGCGGCATTCCCGCGCCGGACAGGTCAGGCCCTCGGCTCCCGCCGGTCCTTGAGGCGCTGCAGCTTCCCGACCGAGCGCTCCAGGGTGTCGGGGTCGACGACCTCACAGGTCACCGAGATCCCGACGGTCTCCTTCACCGCGCGCACGAGCTCGGCGGCGGCCGGGTCGCGGCGGTCGGCGGGGGTGTCGCCGCGGGCCTCGACGCGCACGGTCATCGCGTCGAGCCTGCCCCGGGTCGTCAGCTCCAGCTGGAAGTGCGGCGCGAGCCCGGGCGTGCGGAGCACGATCTCCTCGATCTGGGTCGGGAACACGTTCACCCCGCGCAGGATGATCATGTCGTCGGACCGGCCGGTGATCTTGGCCATCCGCCGCATCTGCGGCCGCGCGGTGCCCGGGAGCAGCGTCGTGAGGTCGCGGGTGCGGTAGCGGATGATCGGCAGCCCCTCCTTGGTGAGGCTGGTGAACAGCAGCTCGCCCTCGGCGCCGTCGGGCAGCGGGGTGCCGTCGAGCGGGTCGACGACCTCGGGCAGGAAGTGGTCCTCCCAGATGTGCAGGCCGTCCTTGGTCTCCACGCACTCCTGCGAGACGCCGGGCCCCATGACCTCGGAGAGCCCGTAGATGTCGACGGCGTGGATGCCGGCCCGCTCCTCGATCTCGGCGCGCATCCGTTCGGTCCAGGGTTCGGCACCGAGGATCCCGACCTGCAGGCTCGTGGCCCGCGGGTCGACGCCCTGGCGCTCGAACTCGTCGAGCAGGGTCAGCATGTAGCTCGGGGTCAGCATGATGACCTCGGGGGCGAAGTCGCCGATCAGCTGCACCTGGCGCGGGGTCATCCCGCCCGAGACGGGGATGACGGTCGTGCCCAGCTTCTCCGCGCCGTAGTGCGCGCCGAGCCCGCCGGTGAACAGCCCGTACCCGTAGGCGACGTGCACGCGGTGGCCGGGGCGCCCGCCCGCGGCGCGGATGGACCGCGCGACGAGCCCGGCCCACCGGTCGAGGTCGCCCGCGGTGTAGCCGACGACGGTGGGGCGGCCCGTGGTGCCCGACGACGCGTGGATCCGTGCGATCCGCTCCCGGGGCACCGCGAACATGCCGAACGGGTAGGTCTCCCGCAGGTCGGCCTTGGTGGTCGTCGGGAACTTCGCGATGTCGGCGATCTCGCGGCAGTCGTCGGGGTGCACGCCGTGCTCCTCGAACCTCCGCCGGTAGTACGGGACGTTGTCCCAGGCGTGCCGCAACGTCCACTGCAGACGCCCCAGCTGCAGGGTGCGCAGCTCGTCGACCGACATCCGCTCGGCCGGGTCCAGCAGCTCCGCCGGGGGCGCGTCGCCGAGGCGCTTGGTGGCCGCGGTCATCACGCGTCCTTCTTCGCGACGAGGGTGAGCACGTCGTAGCGGGCGACGGACTCGCCGTCCTGCCGCGTGACGTCGGCGTCCCAGCGGACCTCGCCGTAGCCGGCGGACTCGCGCGGGGTGAGCTGCTTGCAGGTCAGCGTGACGGTGAGCTCGTCGTCGAAGCGGACCGGGGTGAGGAACCGCAGCCCGTCGACGCCGAAGTTCGCGAGCACCGGGCCCGGGTCGGGGTCGACGAACAGCCCGGCGGCGAGGGACACGACCAGGTAGCCGTGCGCGACGCGCTGCCCGAACAGCGGGTTCGCCGCGGCAGCTGCCTCGTCCATGTGCGCGTAGAACGTGTCGCCGGTGAACTCGGCGAAGTGCTCCACGTCCTCCCGGGTCACCCGGCGTGGGCCGGCGACCAGGCAGTCGCCCGGGCGCAGCTCCTCCAGGTGCTTGCGGAAGGGGTGCACGTCGGTGGTGTTGCGCTGCGCTCCGGTGACCCAGCGGCCGGTGATCGCGGCGAGCGAGTCGGGGTCGGCCTGGACCGCGGTGCGCTGCATGTGGTGGAACACCCCGCGCACGCCGCCCATCTCCTCGCCACCGCCGGCCCGGCCCGGTCCGCCGTGGACGAGCTGCGGCAGCGGCGACCCGTGCCCGGTGGACTCCCCGGCGTCGCGGGCGTTGAGCACGTGCACGCGGCCGTGGAACGGGGCGACGCCGAGCACGACCTCGCGGACGAACGCGGGGTCGGCGGAGACGACGGAGCCGGCGAGCGAGCCCTGGCCGCGGGCGGCGTAGTCGATCAGCTCGTCGGTGGAGTCGTAGGGCAGCACGGTCGACACCGGGCCGAACGCCTCGACCTCGTGCGGCTCGGCGCGGTCCGGGTCGCCGACCAGCAGCAGCGGGGAGACGAAGGCGCCGCGGTCGGCGTCGGCGCCGGTCACCTCGACGCGGTCCGGGTCGCCGAACACGATCCGGCCGGCGTCGCGCAGGGACTTCACGCTGCGGCGGACCTCCTCGCGCTGGTCGAGGCTTGCGAGCGCCCCCATCCGGACGCCCTCGGCACCGGGCGCACCGACCACGACCGTCGCGAGCCGCGCGGTGACCGCCTCGACGACGGCGTCGACGTGCGCGCGCGGCACGAACGCGCGCCGGATCGCGGTGCACTTCTGTCCGGCCTTGACCGTCATCTCGGTGGTGAGGGCCTTCACGAACAGGTCGAACTCCGCGGTGCCGGGCGTCGCGTCCGGGCCGAGCGCGGCCAGGTTCAGCGAGTCGGCCTCGGCGGAGAACCGCACGGAGTTGCGGACGATCCCGGGGTGGCTGCGCAGGGTCTGCGCGGTCGACGCCGAGCCGGTGAAGCTCACCAGGTCCTGCCCGGTGAGGTGGTCGAAGGCGTCGCCGAGCGACCCGGCGACGAACTGCACGGACCCCTCGGGCAGCAGGCCGGAGCCGATGATCAGCTCGACGAGCTCCGCGGTGAGGAACGCCGTCGGCGACGCCGGCTTGATCAGCGTCGGGACGCCCGCGAGGAAGGCCGGGGCGAGCTTCTCCAGCGGGCCCCAGACCGGGAAGTTGAAGGCGTTGACCTGGACCGCGACCCCGCGCAGCGGGGTCAGCACGTGCTGGCCGAGGAAGGTCCCGCCGCGGCCGAGCGGCTCGACGTCGCCCTCGACGTGGATCGTGTCGTTGGGCAGCTCGCGCTTGGCCTTGGACGCGTAGGCGAGCAGGACGCCGATGCCGCCGTCGACGTCGAACTTGGAGTCGCCGAGCGTCGCGCCGGTCCGCGCGGAGACGGCGTAGAGCTGCTCGCGGTGCTCGCGCAGGTGCTGGCCGAGCGCCTTCAGCAGGGCGGCGCGCTGGTGGAACGTGAGCGCGCGCAGCGCGGGCCCGCCGGTCCGCCGCCCGAACTCCAGCGCCCCGGCGAGGTCGAGGCCGTCGGCGGAGATGCGGGCGACCTCGTCGCCGGTCACCGCGTCGTACAGCGGGCGGCCCTCGCCGCTCCCCGTCTGCCAGGTACCGGAGAGGTGACTGCGGAGCAGGGTCATCGGCGGGCCTCCGTCGCGCTTCGTCGTCGCGGGTCGGCCATTGGACCGACCGTTCGTTCGGGGAACCTAGCACCGGTCCACGGAGCCGCACCAGGGTCCGTCCGGGCGTCCGACGGCACCCGGACAACGGGCCTGACAGCACGCGCGGGACACCTCCCGACGTCGCCCGCCGGACAGGGAGACCGATCGTTCGGTCGGCCGTTAGGCTCACCGGATGACCTCCCCCGCCACCGGCACCGATCCCGCCGTCCTCGTGACCCGCGACGAGACCGACCCGTCGGTCGCGGTGGTCACGCTCAACCGACCGGCGAAGTACAACGCGCTCACCGTCGAGCTCAAGGAGGCCCTGCTCGCCGCGGTCGTCGAGGTCGCCGGGGACGAGTCCGTACGCGCGATCGTGCTGACCGGCGCGGGGAAGGCGTTCTGCGTCGGGCAGGACCTGGGCGAGCACGCCGCGGCGCTCGACGCCGACCCGGTCGGGGCCCTGGGCACGGTGCGCCGGCACTACAACCCGCTGATCCGCGCGCTCAACGAGGCACCGAAGCCGGTGGTCGCCGCGATCAACGGGCCCTGCGTGGGCGCCGGGCTCGGCATCGCCCTGGCCGCCGACCTGCGGATCGCCGCGGACGGACTGAAGTTCGCGACCGCGTTCACCGGCATCGGGCTGTCCACCGACAGCGGGCTCGCGGCGTCGCTCGCACACGCCGTCGGGGTCTCCCGGGCCACCGAGCTGGTGATGCTGAACGAGCAGTTCACCGCCTCCGACGCCCGCAACTGGGGGCTGGTGCGCGACGTCGTGCCCGCCGAGAAGGTCCTCGAGGCCGCACTGGACCTGGCGCGGCACCTCGCGGCGGGCCCCACCCGCGCCTACGCCGAGGTGAAGGGCGCGCTGCGCTTCGGCGCGGTCAACGAGCTCCCCGCCGTCCTGGAGTACGAGGCCGACGCCCAGATCCGGCTGTCGACCACGCGCGACCACCAGCAGGCCGTGAGCGACTTCCTGGCGAAGAAGAAGCCCGTCTTCGAGGGCCGATGAGCTCGCCGGTCAAGCGGGCCCGGCGCCCGAGCGGGGGCCGCGACGCGCTGCTCGAGACCGCGGTCGGCGAGTTCATCGACCGCGGCTACGACGCGACGTCGATGGAGGACCTCTCGCGGGCCGCCGGGATCACGAAGTCGTCGTTCTACCACCACTTCGCGGGCAAGGAGGCGCTGCTGCGCGCGGCGCTGGAACGCGCCGTCGACGGGCTGTTCGGGGTGCTCGACCTGCCCGAGGCCCGCGCCGGCTCCCCCGCCGAGCGGCTGCGGGCGATCGTCGCCGCGCAGGTCGGGGTGCTCATGGCCGAGCTGCCCTACGTCACCCTGCTGCTCCGGGTGCGCGGCAACACCGAGACCGAGCGCTGGGCGCTGGAACGCCGCCGCGCGTTCGACGGGGCCGTGCGGGCCCTGGTCCGCGAGGCCGTCGACGCCGGCGAGGTCCGCCCCGACGTCGATCCCGCCCTGGCCGCCCGACTGCTGTCCGGCACGATCAACTCGATCGTCGAGTGGTACCGCCCCGGCCGCCCCGGGACCGCCACCCTGCCGCAGGACGTCGTCCGCGCCGCCTTCAGCGGCATCGTCCCGGCCCCCTGACACCCGCCGAGCGTCACGAACCGGTGCCCACGACCACGGATTCGCGACGCTCGAGGTGGGCCCGGACGGTGAGTGCGAGCAGGTCCGGGTGCCGGAGGACGTCGGCAGCGGAGGGACGCAGGATCACCCAGCCCGCCCGGGACAGGTACTGCTGCCGCTCCAGGTCCCGCCGGGCCTGCGCCGGGTCACGATGGTGCTCGCCGTCGTACTCGATGCCGAGTCGTACGCGCGGGAAGGAGAGGTCGATCCGGTAGGGGCCGACGGGGTGCTGCAGCACCGGTGGCGGCAGCCCGCCGTCGTGCAGCGCCAGTCGGACACGGGTCTCCATCGGGGACCCGGCGAGCGGGTCCGACAGCGCGACGAGGCCGGGAAGCCGCCGGATCCCCCGCGCTCCCGGACACCGCCCGGCGAGATCGAGCACGGCGACCGGGGCGAAACCGCCGACCCGGGCCAGCGCGTCGAGGGCGATCACCGCTTCCGTGCGCGGCACCCGGCGGGCCAGGTCGAAGGCGGTGCGCAGCGGGGTGGTGGCCATGACCGTCCGGCCGGGGACGAACCTGGGCCGCCGGCCACCGGGGGCCGGGATCCGCACCCCCGCCACCAGCTCGTCCGGCGCGAGCAGGCCACGGTGGACCAGCACGCCGTCGAGCCGCCGGTTGCCACCCGGTACGACGATCTCGACCGGAACGCCCTGCGGCGCGCACCGTGCGTCGTGCACCTCCGCCGCCGCCCAGCCCGCGAGCGCGGTACGGGCGTCGCCCGGCCGAGGTCGCCCCGTGGCGGCGAGCGCTCCGACCGTCAGCGCGACCGCCTCGCACCGCAGCAGGTAGGTCACCGGCACGTCGGCGCGGACGTGGACGCCCCGCACCAGACGCCGGAAGCGCGGGCCGCGCAGCTCGTTGGGGGTGACCAGGCCGGCGCGGACCGCCGTCGCCCCGTGGAAGGGCCTCGTGAGATCCATGGGTCTTGGACGACACCAGGGGCGCTGCGGTTCCACTCGTCGTCGAGTGTCGCGTTCGTGTGGTCGGAACCACGGGAACGCGACGCCCGGCGTCGGGGTTGCGGGACCATCCGGCATCGGCCACACTCGTAGCCGAACGAACATTCGGTACGGAGGTGTCCAGTGACGAGCACCGCGCCATCGCCGGCGGAGCTGGCGGAGCGGTTCGACGCGACGATCGCGGCGGACCAGCGGATCGAGCCGCGGGACTGGATGCCCGAGGCCTACCGCAGGACGTTGATCCGGCAGATCGCCCAGCACGCGCACTCGGAGATCATCGGGATGCAGCCGGAGGGCAACTGGCTGCTGCGTGCGCCCTCGCTGCGGCGCCGGGCGATCCTGCTGGCCAAGGTGCAGGACGAGGCCGGCCACGGGATGTACCTCTACGCGGCGGCCGAGACGCTCGGCGTCGACCGCGAGGAGCTCACCGAGAAGCTGATCGACGCCAAGCAGAAGTACAGCTCGATCTTCAACTACCCGACGTTGTCCTGGGCCGACATCGGGGTGATCGGGTGGCTGGTCGACGGCGCGGCGATCGCGAACCAGGTGCCGCTGTGCCGCTGCTCCTACGGGCCCTACGCCCGGGCGATGATCCGCATCTGCAAGGAGGAGTCGTTCCACCAGCGCCAGGGCTACGAGTCGCTGCTCGCCCTGACCGCGGGGACCGAGGCGCAGAAGCGGATGGTGCAGGAGGCCGTGGACCGCTGGTGGTGGCCGTCGCTGATGATGTTCGGCCCGGCCGACGGCGACTCCCCCAACACCCACCAGTCGATGGCGTGGGGCATCAAGCGGCACACGAACGACGAGCTGCGCCAGCGCTTCGTCGACATGACCGTGCCGCAGGCGGCGGCGCTGGGCGTGACGCTGCCCGACCCGGACCTGCGCTGGAACGAGCAGCGGCAGGCGCACGACTTCGGGGAGCCGGACTGGTCGGAGTTCACCGCCGTCGTCTCCGGGGCGGGACCGGCGAACCGGCAGCGGCTGGACCACCGCCGCCGGGCGCACGAGAACGGGGCGTGGGTGCGCGAGGCGGCCCGGGCCTACGCCGAGAAGCAGGGGGCACGGGCATGAGCGAGCAGGACGTGGGCACCGAGAGCAGCGCACGCGGAACGAGCATGAACACCGAGAGCAAGGCACGCGGAACGAGCATGAGCGCCGAGGGCGGCCACGGCGCCGTCCCGACGACGGGCGTCGAGACCGGGCAGGGCGAGCGGCCGGGCCGTCGCGCCTGGCCACTCTACGAGGTGTTCGTCCGCGGCAAGCGCGGGCTCAACCACGTGCACGTCGGGTCGCTGCACGCCCCCGACGACGAGATGGCCCTGCACAACGCCCGCGACGTCTACACCCGTCGCAACGAGGGCGTGAGCATCTGGGTGGTCCGCGCGGACGCGATCACCGCGTCCAGTCCGGACGAGAAGGACCCGTTCTTCGCCCCGAGCGGGGACAAGGTCTACCGGCACCCGACGTTCTACGCGATCCCGGAGGAGGTGCCGCACCTGTGAGCGGCTCCGTCTACGACGCGCTGACCGAAGAGGGCGACGACCCCCGCTGGGCGTTCGGGTCGGGCTTCGAGGACTCCGAGGCCGACATCGTCGCGCCCGTCCCGGACGGCGTCGACCCCGCCGACCTGGCCGCGTACTGCCTGATGCTCGGCGACGACGCGCTGGTGCTGTCGCACCGGCTCACCGAGTGGGTCTCGAACGCCCCGGAGCTGGAGGAAGAGGTCGCGCTCGCCAACACCGCGCTCGACCTGCTCGGTCAGGCCCGGGTGCTGCTCTCGCGCGCCGGGCACCTGACCGGCCGCGACGAGGACGCGCTGGCCTACTGGCGCGAGGTCGAGGAGTTCCGCTGTGTCGGGCTCGTCGAACCGTCCGACGACCTGGACTTCGCCCGGTGCATCGCGCGGCTGCTGGTGTTCTCCACCTGGCGCCTCGCGCTCCTGCACCGGCTGCAGGGCTCGGCCGACCCGGTGGTCGCCGCCGTCGCCGCGAAGGGGGTCAAGGAGGTCACCTACCACCGTGACCACGCCGCCCGCTGGACGCTGCGCCTCGGCGACGGCACCGGCGAGTCCCACCGCCGCATGCAGGACGCGCTGGAGTGGGTGTGGCCGCACATCGAGGAGCTGTTCCGCACCACCGAGCAGGAACGGCGCCTGGTCGCGGCCGGGGTCGCGGTCGACCCCGCCGACACCCGCGAGGAGGTCGAGACCGTGCTCGCGCAGGTGCTGGAGCGGGCCACGCTGACCCGCCCGGACGTACCGCCGACCGGCACGGTCGGCGGCCGCGGCGGCCGGCAGGGGCTGCACACCGAGAAGCTGGAGCACGCACTCGTGGTGATGCAGAGCCTGGCGCGCAGACACCCGGGGGCGACGTGGTGACCACGGTGGACCTGAGCGACCGGGACCTGAGCGACCGGGACCTCGGTGCCCGCGACGTCGTCGCCCGGGTCGTCGACCCCGAGATGCCGATGCTCACCCTCGACGACCTCGGGGTGGTCCGGTCGGTCTCCGAACGGGATGGCACGGTGACCGTGACGATCACCCCGACCTACTCCGGCTGCCCGGCGATCGAGGAGATGCGGGCCGACATCCGCGGCGCGCTCACGGCGGCCGGGTACTCGGGCGTCGAGGTGCGGACGGTGTTCTCCCCCGCCTGGAGCACCGACTGGATCAGCGGGGCCGGTCGTCGCAAGCTCGCCGAGGCCGGCGTCGCACCGCCCGGGAGCGCCCCGCGCACCACCGGGCCGATCCCGCTGACGCTGGACGCGCCGTCGACGGTCGTGCCCTGCCCGCAGTGCGGGTCGCGGGCGACCGAGGAGCTGTCGCGCTTCGGCCCGACCGCGTGCACCGCGCTGCGTCGGTGCACGACCTGCCGTGAGCCGTTCGAGCACATGAAGGAGATCTGAGGGTGCGTGAGCATCGCGGCGAGCCCTGGCGAGCGAGGAGCGGAGCGTGCCCGGTGATCGACCGAACCGGCGAGGAGAACTGATGAGCGAGCGGCGCGCGGCGGCGTGGCAGGCCCGGGCCAACCAGGCGTACGGCAGGACGACGCTCGCTCTGGACGACGAGATCGAGGCCCTGCTGGCCGGGGACGACGCGCTGCCCGTCGGCTTCCACCGGCTCGTGGTGACCGAGGTGGACCGGCTGTGCGACGACGCCGTCGCCGTCACCTTCGACGTGCCCGACGACCTGCGCGCGCACTACGACTTCCGGCCCGGCCAGTACCTGACCCTGCGGAAGGTCACCGCCGACGGCGAGGAGCGCCGGTCGTACTCCATCTGCTCGGCCGCCGGGACCGCGCCGCGGGTGGGGGTCCGCCGGGTCGACGGCGGCCTGTTCTCCGCGTGGCTGGTCGACGAGGTGACCCCGGGCGACGTCGTCGAGGTCGGCCCGCCCGCCGGGTCGTTCACCCCGGAGCTGACGGCGGGCACGCACCACGGCCTCGTCGCCGCGGGGTCCGGGATCACCCCGGTGCTGTCGATCGCGGCGTCGCTGCTGGCCGCGCACGACGACACCCGCGTCACCCTCGTCTACGGCAACCGGCGGACCGACACGGTGATGTTCACCGAGGAGATCGCCGACCTGAAGAACCGCTACGGCCCGCGGCTGCACCTGCTCCACGTGCTGTCCCGCGAGCCCACCGAGGCCGAGATCGTCAACGGCAGGCTCGACGCCGACCGGCTGCGGCTGCTGTTCACCGCGCTGGTCGACACCGGCGACGTCGACGACTGGTGGTTGTGCGGCCCGCTCGGGATGACCGAGGCCGCGGTCGCGGTGCTCGGCGAGCTGGGTGTCGAGCGGCGCCGGGTGCACCGCGAGCTGTTCTACGTCGACGAGCCGCCGCCGGAGGTCGACCGCCACGAGCCCGAGCCGGACGGCGACGGCGCGCAGGTCACGGTCGTCCTGAACGGACGGTCGACGACGCTGGCCGTCCCGGCCGGGGCGTACGTCCTCGACGCCGCGCAGCAGGTCCGCGGAGACCTGCCGTTCGCCTGCAAGGGCGGGGTGTGCGGGACCTGCCGGGCGAAGGTGACCGACGGCGAGGTGACCATGCGGCGCAACTACGCGCTGGAGCCCGAGGAGGTCGCCGCCGGGTTCGTCCTCACCTGCCAGTCCCGCCCGGTGACGGGGACCGCCACGGTCGACTACGACGCCTGACCACGACGCCTGATACTGGCGGGCATGACCACGTCGCGTCGCGGCCACCCGGTGGGACCGACCGGGTCGGTCGTGGTGCGCGCGCTCGGCCTGCTCGACGCGTTCGGCCCCGACCGGGCCGCGCTGTCGCTCAGCGACCTCGCCCGGCACGCCGACGTCCCGCTGTCGACGGCCCACCGGCTCGTCGCCGACCTGGCGGCGTGGGGTGCGCTGGAGCGTGACGAGCAGGGCCGCTACCGGATCGGGCTGCGCGTGTGGGAGCTGGGCGCGCTCGCCCCGCGCGGGCAGGCACTGCGCGAGACGGCGCTGCCGTTCCTGGAGGACCTGTCCCGGGTCACCCGGGAGAACGTGCAGCTCGCGGTGCGCGAGGGCGCCGAGGTGGTGTTCGTCGAACGGCTCGCCGGGTCCGGCGCGGTCCCGGTGCAGACCCGGGTCGGGGGGCGTTTCGCGCTCACCGCGACCGGGGTCGGCCTGGTGCTGCTCGCGCACTCGCCGCCGGAGCTGCAGGACGAGGTGCTGGGCGGGCGGATCGAGCGCTACACCCCGTTCACCGTGACCGACCCGCAGCGGCTGCGCCGCATGCTCGCCGACGTCCGCCGCGACGGCCACTCGGTCAGCGACCGGCAGGTCACCGACGACGCGCTGTCGGTCGGCGCCCCCGTCTCCGACGCCCGCGGCCAGGTCGTCGCGGCCGTCTCGCTCGTGGTGCGGCACGGCAGCGTGCCCGCCCGTGCGCTGGCCCCGCTGGTGCGCACGACCGCCGCCGGGATCAGCCGCGCGCTCAGCACCACCACGCCCTGAAACCCTTCCATTCTCCGGAAGGCACGTACGGCGCTCGCCCCGTCGCCCCGCATCCTCGCTGCACCACCACCGCGCGGAGACGACGGAGTCCACCATGCGCCCACCACCCGCGACGGACACCGTCCGCCGCCTGCTCGACGACGCCCCCATGTCCCGCTACCAGTGGGGCGCGGTCGCGGCGTGCGTCCTGCTCAACGTCCTGGACGGCTTCGACGTCCTGGTCATGGCCTTCACCGGCCGTTCGGTCGCCACCGAGTGGGGCCTGTCCGGCAGCCAGCTCGGCCTGCTCCTGTCCGCTGGCCTGGTCGGCATGGCCGCCGGTTCGGTCCTCATCGGACCGTGGGCCGACCGCATCGGGCGACGGCCGATCGTGCTGGGCTGCCTGGTCGTCGCGGGGCTGGCGATGCTGGCCTCGTCCGCGGCGCAGTCCCCCGGTCAGCTCGGCGCGCTGCGGCTGGTCACCGGGCTCGGTGTCGGCGGCATCCTCGCCACCAGCAACGTCGTCGCCGCCGAGTACGCCTCGGCCCGCTGGCGGGGGCTCGCGGTCAGCCTGAACTCCACCGGCTACGCGATCGGGGCCGTCCTCGGCGGCGTGCTCGCCGCCACGCTGATCGGGCAGCTCGGCTGGCGGTCGGTGTTCCTCGTCGGTGGCCTGGCCACCCTGGCGGCGGTCCCGCTGGTCTGGTGGCGGCTGCCGGAGTCGCTGGACTTCCTGCTCGTGCGTCGCCCGGCCGGGGCGCTGGAGCGGGTCAACGCGCTGCTGGCCCGGATGGGGCACGCGGCGCTGCCCGCGCTCCCCGGGGACGCTCCGGCGCGCACCGGTGTCGCGGCCGGGTACGGCGCGCTGCTGCGCCCGGCGCTGCGCCGCACCACGGTGCTGCTCTGGATCAGCTTCTTCTGCGTGATGGCCGGGTTCTACTTCGTCACCAGCTGGACGCCGACGCTGCTCGTCGAGGCCGGGCTCTCCCCGGACGCGGGCATCGCGGGCGGCACCCTGCTCAACGTCGGCGGCATCTTCGGCGCCGCCGGGCTCGGCCTGCTCGCCGCCCGGTTCGCGCTGCGGCACGTGCTCGCCGGGTACCTGCTGGCCACCGCGGTGCTGCTCGCCGTGTTCATCGCCAGCACCTCCTCGCTCGCGGTGGCGTTCGTCGTCGCCGCGCTGGTCGGGCTGTTCGTCAACGGCTGCGTCGCCGGGCTGTACGCGATGGCCCCGACCTCCTACGGCGCCGACGTGCGCACCACCGGCGTCGGCACCGCACTCGCCGTCGGCCGGTCCGGGGCGATCCTCGCGCCGACCCTGGCCGGGGCGCTGCTCGACGGCGGCGCCACCCCGCAGTCGCTCTACCTGCTCTTCGCCGCGGTGTTCGTCGGCGCGGCCGTCCTCGTCCTGCTGCTCCGCCGATCCGGCGCCCCCACCACCCAGGGAGTCCCCGCATGAGCTCGATCCCCCGCGACCAGTGGTACGTCGCCGCCTACTCCGCCGAGATCGGGCGCGAGCTGTTCGGCCGCACGATCTGCGACGAGCCGATCCTGTTCTGGCGCACCGAGGCCGGCCAGGTCACCGCGCACGCCGACCGCTGCGTGCACCGCCGGTTCCCGCTGTCCCAGTCCCCGAGCCGGCTCGTCGGCGACACCGTCGTCTGCGGCTACCACGGCTTCACCTACGGCGCCGACGGCGCGTGCGTCGCGGTGCCGGGCCAGAAGCGGGTGCCGCGCACGGCCCGCCTGGCGGCCTACCCGGTCGTCGAACAGGACTCGCTGATCTGGGTCTGGATCGGGGCCCCGGAGCGCGCCGACGCGACCCGCATCCCGCGCGCGACCTACCTCGACGACGACGCGTGGACGACGGTGCGCGGCATGGAGCCCCTCGCGGCGCGGTTCTCGCTGCTGGTGGACAACCTGCTCGACCTGTCGCACGAGACCTACCTGCACGGCGGCTACATCGGCACCCCCGAGGTCGCGGCCACCCCGATCTCGACCGAGGTGGACGAGGACGCTGGCATCGTCCACGTCTCCCGGCACATGGCCGACGCCGAGTGCCCGCCGTTCTACGAGCGCTCCACCGGCCTGTCCGGGCGGATCTCGCGCTGGCAGGACATCGAGTACACCCCGCCGTGCCTGTACAAGCTGCACTCCCGGATCGCGCCGGTCGGCTCCGTCCCGAACCCGGACGGCACCGACCCGGACGCCTTCCACGTCGAGGTCGTCTACGCGATCACGCCGGAGACCGAGCACTCCACGCACGACTTCTGGATGGTCGCGGGCGACTTCGCCCAGGACGACGTCGAGGTCTCGGCGTTCCTGGCCGAGCAGAACCGCACCGTGGTGCTGCAGGACGTCGAGGCCCTCGACGTCCTGGAGAAGGTCGTCGCGACCGAGCCGCCCGGCTACCAGGAGCTGTCGGTCAACATCGACACCGGCGGGCTCGCCGCCCGCCGGATGCTGGCCAGGATGGCCTCGGCACCGCAGGCGGCGACCGTCCGGTGAGCGACATCCCCGAGGCGCCCCCGGTGCTGCACGGGCGCCGGGTGCAGCGCATCCACTGGGTGCTGGGCACCGACCTGCAACGCGCGGTGTGCCACTGCGGCGCCGAACGCGTCTTCGACGACCCCGTCCCGCTGTGGGAGTGGCTGCTCGCCCACCCCGACGGCCACCACCCGCTGCCCGAGCCGCCGTCCGCCCGGCGGGGAGCTGGAAGGAGCGACGCGATGAGCACCCCTCTCGTGGTGGAGAAGAAGGAGGCCGCCGCCGACGGCGTGGTGCTGCTGACCCTGCGCGACCCGTCCGGCGCGGACCTGCCGGCCTGGGAACCGGGCGCGCACATCGACCTGCGGACCGGGCCGGACCTGGTCCGGCAGTACTCGCTCTGCGGCGACCCCGGGGAACGGTCGGTCTACCGGGTCGCGGTGCTGCGGGAGGCCGACGGCCGCGGCGGGTCCGCGTACGTCCACGACGTCCTCGCCGAGGGCGACACCGTCGACGTGGACGGCCCCCGCAACCACTTCGGGCTCGTCGACGCGCCCGGCTACCTGTTCGTCGCCGGGGGCATCGGGATCACCCCGATCGTCCCGATGGTCGCGGCGGCACAGGCCGCGGGCGCGGACTGGCGGCTCGTCTACGGCGGCCGCGCCCGGGCGTCGATGGCCTTCACCGAGCTCGCCGAGCGGTACCCCGACCGCGTGGTCCTGGTGCCGCAGGACGAGGACGGGCCGCCCGACCTCGCCGCCGTGCTCGGGGCGGCCGGGGACCGGCCGGTCTACTGCTGCGGTCCCGGCGGCCTGCTCGACGCCGTCTCCGAGCTCGGCGACCGGCTCGGCCTCGACGTCCACCTCGAACGGTTCGCCCCCGCCGACGGCGCGCTCGACGGGCCGCAGGACGGGTTCGAGGTGGAGCTCGCCGGGTCCGGCCGGGTGGTCGAGGTCCCGGCCGGCTGCTCGATCCTCGACGCGCTCGAGGGCGCCGGGATCACGATGCTGTCCTCGTGCCGGGAGGGCACCTGCGGCACCTGCGAGACCGGGGTGCTGGGCGGCGAACCCGACCACCGAGACTCGCTGCTCTCCGACGACGAGCGCGCCGCGGGCGAGGTGATGATGGTCTGCGTGTCCCGCTCGCGGTCCCCGCGGCTCGTGCTGGACCTGTAGCCGATCCGCCGGCCTCCTTCCCGGCGCGCCGGGCGGCGCGGCCGCGCCACGTAGGGTCGACCCCGTGTTCGTGAAGGTGTGCGGGTTGTCCACCCCGGCCGACGTCGACGCGGCCGTGGCCGCCGGCGCCGACGCGGTCGGGTTCGTCGTGTACCCGCCGAGCCCCCGCCACGTCGACCCGGCCGGGCTGGCCGCGCTCGTCGCGCGGGTGCCGGACGGGGTGCGGTCGGTGGTCGTGGTCGCCGACCTGCCCGCGGGCGAGGCCGCCGCGGTGACCGCCGGCGCCGGCGCCGACGTGCTGCAGCTGCACGGCCGCTACACCGCCGGGGACTTCGCCGTCGCCGGGCGGCACCCGGTGACCCTGTGGCGGGCCACCTCGCTGACGGACGACCCGGACCTCACCGTCGGCCTGCACGGCGAGGAGGTCCTGCTGCTCGACTCCCCCGTCGCCGGGTCCGGCGAGCGCTGGGACGCCGAGGCACTCGACCCGAAGCCGGACGGGCGCTGGCTGCTCGCGGGCGGTCTGGACCCCGGCACGGTCGGTGAGGCGGTGCGCCGGGTGCGGCCCTGGGGCGTCGACGTCTCCAGCGGCGTCGAGTCCGCCCGCGGGGTGAAGGACCACGGGCGCATCCGCGACTTCGTCGCCGCCGCCCGCGACGCCGGCTGACCCCGGCCGGGCCCACGACGGCCGGGCGGGGCGTCGTCGGTCGGGGTCGTGCATGATCCGGGGGACCAGGCATCGTCTCGACGCCGAGGAGCCGTCATGGCCACGGACGCACAGCTCCCCCTGGAGGGCCTGCTCGTCGTCTCCTGCGAGCAGGCCGTCGCCGCGCCGCTGGCGACCCGGCACCTCGCCGACCTCGGCGCTCGCGTCATCAAGATCGAACGCGAGGGCTCCGGCGACTTCGCCCGCGACTACGACGAGACCGTCCACGGCATGTCCAGCCACTTCGTGTGGCTCAACCGGTCCAAGGAGTCTGTCACCCTCGACCTGAAGTCCGACGACGGACGCGCCACGATGCTGCGGCTGCTGGAGCGGGCCGACGTGTTCGTGCAGAACTTCGCCCCGGGTGCCGCCGAGCGGCTCGGGCTCGGCGCCGCCGCCCTGCGCGAGCGGTACCCCCGGCTGGTGACCTGCTCGATCTCCGGCTACGGAAGCTCCGGCCCGTACCGCGACGCGAAGGCCTACGACCTGCTCATCCAGTCCGAGGCGGGGCTCGTCTCGATCACCGGCACCGAGGACGCCCCCGCCAAGAGCGGCATCCCGGCCGCCGACATCGGCGCCGGCATGTACGCGTTCTCCGGCATCCTGTCCGCGCTCTACGAGCGGGAACGCACCGGGCTGGGCACCGACCTGGAGGTCAGCCTGTTCGACTCGCTGGTGGAGTGGATGGGCTACCCGCTCTACTACGCCGGCTACGGCGGCACCGCCCTGCGGCGGACCGGCACCAGCCACGCCGCGATCGCTCCGTACGGCACGTTCTCCGCCGGTGACGGCACCGACGTCGTCCTGTCGATCCAGAACGAGCGCGAGTGGGTGACGTTCTGCGAGGTCGTGCTGCGCCGCCCGGAGGTCGCGACCGACCCGCGGTTCTCCAGTGGCCGGGCCCGGGTGGAGAACCGCCCCGCCCTGCACGCCGAGATCGACACCGTGCTGACCGGCCTGACCGGCGACGAGCTCGTCGCGCGGCTGGTGGCGGCGCGGATCGCGCACGCCCGGCAGCGGGAGGTCGGCGAGGTGCTGGAGCACCCGCAGCTCGCCGCGCGGGACCGGTGGACCGAGGTCGACAGCCCGGTCGGGCCGCTGCGGGCGCTGCAGCCGCCGATCACCGTCGCCGGGCGGCGGGCGCGGATGGACCCGGTCCCGGCCGTCGGCGAGCACACCGAGGCCGTCCTCGCCTGGCTCGACGGGCACCGGGCCGAGGAACCGTCCGACGGCTAGGGTCGCGCGGATGGACTGGGTACGGCACGCGATCTGGTGGCACGTGTACCCGCTGGGGTTCACCGGGGCCCACCCCGACCGTGGCGACGGGGCGGACCACTCGCTGCGGCGGATCATCGGCTGGCTCGACCACGCGGTCGCGCTGGGGGCGAACGGACTGCTGCTCGGCCCGGTGTTCGCCTCGGCCACCCACGGCTACGACACCACCGACCACCTGCGGATCGACCCGCGCCTGGGCTCGGGCGCCGACTTCGACGCGCTCGTCGCCGAGGCGAAGGGGCGCGGCCTGCGGATCCTGCTCGACGGCGTCTTCAACCACGTCGGGCCCGAGCACCCCAGGCTGCTCGCCGCCCGCGCCGACCCCGGCGGGCCGGACGACGCCTGGTTCCGGCACACCGACGACGGGGAGATCGCCGTCTTCGAGGGCCACCCCGGCCTGCACACCCTCGACCACGACAACCCCGCGGTGCGCGACCACGTCGTGGACGTGCTCTGCCACTGGCTCGACCGCGGCGCCGACGGGTGGCGGCTCGACGCCGCGTACACCGTCCCCGACGACTTCTGGGCCGACGTCCTCCCCCGCGTCCGCGCACGCCACCCGGGCGCCTGGTTCCTCGGCGAGGTCATCCACGGCGAGCACGACGCGGTCACCGCCGCCACCACGATCGACGCGCTCACCCAGTACGAGCTGTGGAAGGCGGTCTGGTCGAGCCTCAACGACGGCAACCCGCACGAGCTGGCGTGGGCGCTGCAGCGCCACGACCGGTTCGTCGCCGCCGCGGTGCCGAACACCTTCCTCGGCAACCACGACGTCACCCGGCTCGCGTCGCAGCTGCACGACCGCCGCCACATCGAGCTGGCCGTGGCCGTGCTGTGCACCGTCGGCGGCACCCCCTCGGTCTACGCCGGCGACGAGCTCGGCCTGACCGGGGTCAAGGAGGAGCGGGCAGGCGGCGACGACGCGGTCCGCCCCGAGTTCCCCGCCGACGGGTCGTTCCCCGACGGCGCCGACCCGCACGTCCTCGCGGTGCACCAGGAGCTGATCGGGCTACGCCGGCGCCATCCCTGGCTGTACGACGCGCGGACCGAGGTGGCCGAGGCCACCGACGACCGGCTCGTCTACGTCAGTCACGGCGACGGCGGCCACGGGGACGGCGGAGCGCTGCGGGTCACCCTCGACTACGCCGCGGGCACCTGGGACGTCCAGGACGCCTGACCACCTCGGCAACCGGCGGATCGCCGCTGATCCTTCCGGCCGAGCCGCCCGCCACTCGCAGCACCGCGACGGCCGGTGGTCGCGGACCGACCCCGCGTCGGCAACCCGGTCCGTACGGTCGATCACGGAACGGTCACGGTCCTGATCCCCAGCAGGACCCGCGCGCCCCGCTCCCCAGGCATCCGGGCGCAGCCGTCTCCGACGAGGAAGGACGCCCTGCGTGCCGAGGAACATCCCCGGCTCCGTGGCGGCCCGGCGCTCCCCGAGCCGGGCCGACCCGAGCCGACCGTTGCCGTCGACGACCGTCGTCACCCGTGACGTCGGCCCGGAGCGGGGCGGGAGGCACCGCCGCGCGGGCCGGGCCCGCACCCTGCAGGTCCTCACCTCCGCGCTCGCGGGCGGCGGACTCGTCGCCGCGCACGCCGCGACCGGCGGCGGACTCCCCCGGGTCGACGACCTCGCGCTGCAGGCCTTCAGCTCCCCGGCCGCGGACGCGTCGCCGACCGACGCGGCCACCGCGGCGCCGTCGGCACACTCCGGAACGGCGCGGTCGCTGGCCGAGCCGCCGCCCCCGGTCGACGTCGACGCGATCGTCGGCGCCGCGAACGGTGCGGTCGGCTCCGCGGTGACCGCCCGCGACGAGGCGCGCGAGCGCGCCCGGGCCGCCGCCCGCGAGGCACGGGAGGCGGCCGCCCGCGCCGCCGACTCCGCGCGCTCCTCCGCCGGGGCCGCCGACGCACCCTCGGCCGGCGGCCCGACCGGCTCCCCCACGTGTGCCCTGGGCACCGCGGGCATGGAGGGCGTCGCCGCGAACGTGGCGAGGGCCGGGGAGAAGCTGCGCTGCCTGTTCGGCGTCGACTCCGTGCTGGGCATCGGCAGCCGCGGCAACGCCTCCGACCACCCGAGCGGCAAGGCCCTGGACTTCATGGTCGACCGGGCGACGGGCGACCGGCTCGCCGCCTACGCCCAGCAGCACCGGGACGAGCTCGGGATCTCCTACATCATCTGGCGGCAGCGCATCGACACCGGCAGCGGCTGGACGGCCCAGGAGGACCGGGGCGGGGCGACGGCGAACCACATGGACCACGTGCACATCTCGTTCAGCTGACGCCGCGACGATGATCGTCACGACCGAGCGGTCCGGTGCCGTTCCCGGCACCGGATCCCTCAGTCGCGACGATCTCCGCTCAGCCCAGCAGCGCCCGCATCTCCGCGATCTCCGCCTGCTGCGTGTCGAGGATCCGCTGCGCCACCTCCCGTGCCCGCGGGTCCACCCCGGCGTCGAGCTCGGCGCGGGCCATGGTCACCGCACCCTCGTGGTGGGCGATCATCATCTCGAGGAACGACCGGTCGAACGCGGCGCCGGACGCGCGTTCCAGCCCGGCCATCTGCTCGTCGGACATCATCCCCGTCATCCCGGCCATGTCACCGTGACCGGCGTGGGGGTCCGCGGCGGGCGCGGCGCCCCAGTCGGCCAGGAACCCCTGGAGCTGCCCGATCTCCGGGCCCTGGGCGGCCTCGATCCGGTCGGCGAGGGCGCCCACGCGGGCCCCGGCGCGGCCGTCGGCGAGCCGTGCCATCGCGATCGCCTGTTCGTGGTGCGGGATCATGCCCTGGGCGAAGGTGACGTCGGCGCTGCTCGACGACGCGACCGGCGGTGCGGACGCGGCTCCGCCGGCGCAGCCGGTCAGGACGAGGGCAGCGGTCAGTGCCGTGGCGGCGAGCGCCACGTTCGTGTGTGTCATGTGTCGGTACTCCCGTGTCGTGGGTGCTCGGCGGCTCCGGCGCTCTCCCGCGCCGGAGGCCGGTCACGTCCGCGACACGCAGAGCAGCGCGAGCCGCCGTGGGACCGGGGGCGAGCGGCCGGTCGGTCCGGTCCGCGGGCGCCCCGGGCCGACCGGCCCCCGCGACGCCGGCAGCGGCGCCCACCCGGACAGCAGCACCGCCGCGGCGAGGACGACCCCGGCCACGAGCACGGCCAGGCACAGGTGCAGCAGGTGCGCGGCCCCGTCGTGCGACGATCCGTGGGGACCGGGACGTGTGGCCCCCGCCGACGCGCCGTCCGGGACGGGGTGCGCCGGTACCGCGGCGGCGCGGGCCGGTCCATCGTGCAGTGCCGAGTGCAGTGCGGAGTGCGAGGCGGAGTGCAGTGCGGGGTGCGGGGCGGCGTGCGGCGTGCCCGCGGGACGGTCGTGTACACCGGAGTGCGCGGATGGCGCCGCGAGCGCGTGCATCCCCAGCAGCCCGAGCAGCACCGGCAGCACGAGCACGAGCAGCCGGGTCCGGTCCGTCACACCTCGACCGTACCGGCGGGGTGGATACCACTACCCCCTAGGGGTATGGTCGCGGTGGACCCCGAGGAGGACGCGATGCCCGGCTACGCCGACACCAAGGACGCGCACGTCAAGCGGATGCGCCGGATCGAGGGCCAGGTCCGCGGCATCACGAAGATGATCGAGTCGGACAAGTACTGCATCGACGTGCTGACCCAGGTCGCCGCGGTCAACAAGGCCCTGGAGGCCGTCGCGCTGGGCCTGCTCGACGAGCACCTGAAGCACTGCGTCGCCGACGCCGCCGCCGAGGGCGGCCCCGTCGCCGAGGAGAAGATCCAGGAGGCCAGCGCGGCGATCGCCCGGCTGGTCCGATCCTGACCCCGATGGCGCCGGACCCCGATGGCGCCGAACCCCGCACAGGAGAGAGCACGATGAGCACCGCCAGCTACACCGTCACCGGCATGACCTGCCAGCACTGCGTCGCCTCGGTCACCGAGGAGATCAGCGAGATCGCCGGCGTCACCGACGTGGCCGTCGACCTGCCGACCGGCGCCGTCACCGTCACCAGCGACGACGAGGTCTCCACCGAGGCCGTCCGCGACGCCGTGCGCGAGGCGGGCTACCAGCTCGTCTGAGCACCCCACCCGACCACCCACCCGGCGCGGGTCGCGACCGCCACCCGCGCCGGGTCGCCCCGGAGGACCGACCATGAGCGACACGTCCCCGGCCCACGGACCCGTCACCGCCCTGCCCCGCGCAGCCGCGACCGGGACCGTCGCCGAGAGCGGCCCAGGCAGCGTAGCCAGCACAGCCGGCACAGCCGGCCCGGGCAGCACAGCCGGCACCGTCACCGAGATCGAGCTCGCCGTCGGCGGCATGACCTGCGCGTCCTGCGCGAACCGCATCGAGCGCAAGCTCAACAAGCTCGACGGCGTCACCGCCACCGTCAACTACGCCACCGAGAAGGCGCGGATCAGCGCCCCCGGCGGCGTCGGGCTCGACACCCTGCTCGGGACCGTCGAGGCGGCCGGCTACACCGCCACCCCGCCGAGCGCCGAGCCCGACCCGGACCCCGAACGCGACCTGCGCGACCTGCGGAACCGGCTGATCGGCGCCGTCGTGCTGTCGGTGCCGGTCGTCGTCCTCGCGATGACGCCCGCGTGGCAGTTCGTCGGCTGGCAGTGGGCCTCGCTGCTGCTCACCCTGCCGGTGTGGGGCTGGGCCGGGGCGCCGTTCCACCGGGCCGCCTGGACGAACCTGCGTCACGGCGCCGCCACGATGGACACCCTCGTCTCGATGGGGACGACGGCCGCGCTCGCCTGGTAGCTCTACGCGCTGTTCCTCGGCACCGCCGGGATGCCCGGCATGGTGCACCCCTTCGAGCTGACGATCTCGCGTACCGACGGCAGCGGGAACATCTACCTGGAGGTCGTCGCCGCGGTCGTCACGTTCGTGCTGGCCGGTCGCTACGTCGAGCTCCGCTCCCGCCGCCGGGCCGGCGCCGCGCTGCGCGCGCTGCTGCAGATGGGCGCGAAGGACGTGACGGTGCTCCGCGACGGCGCCGAGGTCCGCGTCGCCGTCGACGAGCTCACGGTGGGCGAGGAGTTCGTCGTGCGCCCCGGGGAGAAGGTCGCCACCGACGGCGAGGTCGTCGACGGCCGCTCGGCGGTCGACGTCTCGATGCTCACCGGCGAGTCGGTGCCGGTCGAGGTCCGGGCCGGTGACACCGTCGTCGGCGGGTGCGTGAACTCCGGCGGGCGGCTCGTCGTGCGGGCCACCCGGGTCGGCTCGGACACCGCGCTCGCGCAGATGGCGCGGCTGGTCGAGGAGGCGCAGAACGGCAAGGCCGAGGTGCAGCGCCTCGCCGACCGGATCTCCGCGGTGTTCGTGCCGGTCGTCGCCGTGATCGCCGCCGCGACGCTGCTGGCCTGGATCCTCACCGGCGCCCCGGCCTCGACCGCGTTCACCGCGGCCGTCGCCGTGCTGATCATCGCCTGCCCGTGCGCGCTCGGGCTGGCCACACCGACCGCGCTGCTCGTCGGCACCGGCCGCGGCGCCCAGACCGGCATCCTGATCAAGGGCCCGGAGATCCTGGAGTCGACGCGCCGGGTCGACACCGTCGTGCTCGACAAGACCGGCACCGTCACCACCGGCACCATGGCGCTGACCGATGTGCACACCGCCGACGACACCGACGAGGCGACCGTGCTGCGCCTCGCCGGAGCGCTGGAGCGCGCCTCGGAGCATCCGGTGGCCGCCGCGATCGCCGGGGCCGCCACCGAGCGGGTCGGTGACCTGCCCGCCGTCTCCGACTTCACCAACCACGAGGGTCTCGGCGTGCAGGGCGTCGTCGACGGTCACGCCGTGCTCGTCGGCCGCCCGCGGCTGCTCGAGCAGTGGTCGGTCCCGCTGTCCGACGACCTCGCCGCGGTCGCCGCGGACGAGGCCGCACGGGGCCGCACGACGGTCGCCGTCGCCTGGGACGGGGCCGCCCGCGCCGTGCTCGTCGTCGCCGACACCGTGAAGCCGACGTCGGCGGAGGCGATCGCGGAGTTCCGCAGGCTCGGGCTGCGCCCGGTGCTGCTCACCGGGGACAACCGTGCCGTCGCCGAGACCGTCGCCCGTGAGGTCGGCATCGAGCCCGGCCCGGAGACCGTCGTCGCCGACGTGCTGCCCGCGGACAAGCTCGCCGTCGTGACGCGGCTGCAGGAGCAGGGCCGGGTCGTCGCGATGGTCGGCGACGGGGTGAACGACGCGGCCGCGCTGGCCCGGGCCGACCTGGGCCTGGCCATGGGCACCGGCACCGACGTGGCGATCGAGGCGTCGGACATCACCCTGGTCCGGGGCGACCTGCGGGCCGCGGCCGACGCCGTCCGGCTGTCCCGGCGCACGCTGGGCACGATCCGGGGCAACCTGTTCTGGGCGTTCGCCTACAACACGGCCGCGATCCCGCTGGCCGCGTTCGGGCTGCTCAACCCGATGATCGCGGGTGCGGCGATGGCGTTCAGCTCGGTGTGCGTGGTGCTCAACAGTCTGCGGCTGCGCCGGTTCCGTCCGCTGGCGGTGTGACCCCGCCGGCCGCGGGGTCGCGGGCCAGGTGCTCGGCGATCGAGCGGAGCTTGATGTTGAGGTGCTGCGAGGCGCGGGTGAGCCGGTCGAAGGCCTGCTCCGAGGTGATCCCGTAGCGCTCCCGCAGGATACCGATCGCCTCGCCGATCACCTGCCTGCTCCGGACGGCCTCGTGCAGGTTCTCCCGCGTGCGTGCGGCGTCGATGGCGACGGCGGCGTGCGCGGCCAGCACCGCGATCCGGTCCTGCGCGGCGGTGTCGAACGCGCCGGCGGCGCCGAAGACGTTCAGGGCGCCGGTGGTGCGGTCGTCGGTGAACAGCCGCGACGCCACCACCGAGCCGATCCCCCGGCGCGCGGCGGCCGGGCCGAACCGGGGCCAGCGCGGGTCGTGCTCCAGATCCGCCGACACGACGTTGCGGTCGGCGCGGATCGCCTGCAGGCACGGACCCTCGCCCAGCTCACGCTGCAGGTCGTCGAGGATCTGCGCGGACGGGCCGGTGCTCGCCGGGGTGACGATCCGGCCGCCCGTGGTGAGGGTCAGCGTCGCGTGGGTGCAGCCCTCCACGAGGCCGGTGCAGGCCTCGATCACACGCTCGCAGGCGTCGGTGGCGTCCTGGGCACGGTAGAAGTGCCGGGACAGCCCGGCCATGACGCCGGCCAGCTCCTCGGGGGCGCGGGCGGCGTCGGCGTCGGCACGGAACTCCCCGGAGGGCCGCTGTGACAGCTCGTCGGTCCAGGGCGACCGCCGTGCCGTCATCTGCCGCTCCTCGGTGTCCGGGGGGCGGCCCCGCCGGCTGCAGGATCTCAACCGACAGGACCTGGGCCGGCGTACGCCCCGGGTACGAGTGCCGGCATGGTCCTGGCATACCCGGTCGGCGGCCGCCCACACGTCATCGGCCGGCCGGATGCAGATCCGGGCTGCGGTCGGCCGGGCCGGCGTGCAGGTGGTCCAGGCACCGCCGCAGGTGCAGCACGATCCCCGACGCGGCGAGGCTGTCCTCCCAGCCCGCGCGCTGCGAGTCGAGCCGGTCGGTGACGCGGTCCAGCGCCTCGCGGGCGGCGGCCAGGTGTCGGCGGTGCCCGTCGAGCCCGGATCGGGCGGGACCGCGGGTCAGGTGCGCCAGCTCCGCCGACCGGATCGCGGTGGCCAGGTCCGCCATCGCCTCCGCGACCGGGGTGCGCAGCTCCGGGTCGAGGACCAGGACGGTGCGCTCGGCCCACGCCGTCTGGGCCAGGACCGTGCTGATGTCGCGGACGAGCACCGCGAGCTGTTCCAGGGTCTGCGCGGCCTCGTAGAGCTGCTGTCCGCGGGCCCGGTAGGCGCGTGCCCGCAGGTTGGCGCGCCGGCCCGCGTCGGCGGAGCGGACCGCCTCCCGCGTCGCGTCGATCAGCGGCTCGAAGTCGTGGCGGTGGTGTGTCCACTCCTCGCGCTCGGGTGGCCACCGTTCGGCCAGGACCTCCGCCATTTCCTGCAGGTGGTCGGCGATGCCGTCGCGCAGCCGCGTCACGACACGGTGCGCGCGGGCGTTCTGCGGCGGGGGTGGCAGGGCCAGGGTGACCGCGATCCCGACCAGTACACCGAGCAGGGTCTGGCCGAGGTAGCCGGCCATGAACCCGGACGGGTCGGCGGCCCCGATGAGGATGGTGAACAGCGCCGCCGTGGGGATCAGGTCCCGCGCCGCGGCCAGCACGGGCACCGCGCCCGCCGCGATCCCGGCCAGGACGGCGACGGCCACCGCCCACCACCGGGCCCCGCCCAGGTGCAGTGCGGTGGCACCGAGACCGACACCGATGCCGGAGGCGAGCACCGCGAACAGGCTCTGGCGCAGCGAGTCGAAGACGGTCGGGTAGCAGACGAGCAGGGCGCCGAGCGGCGCGTAGTAGGGGTACTGGCCGAGCACACCGGGGACGAGGGTGGCGAGGTACCAGGCCGCGCCGGCCGCGGCGCCGGCCCGCCAGGCCAGTCGCATGCGGTGGCGCAATCCCTCGGTGAACAGGGAGGCCGGGGAGTTCGGGTGGTGCGGGATCAACGACGGCTCCGTCGGTCGTGCAGGTGGTGTGGGAAGCGGGGCCGGCTGTTCGACCGCGAGGGCCCTGACCACCCGTCGGCCGCGGGGAACGCGGTGGAGTCCGGGGGTGGCGCCGTGCGCACACGGGCGCGGGCCGGACGAGGGCTACCTGCGGCCGTGCGGCACAAACCCGGCCGGTGGCAGGGTGGGCCGGTGCGCGCCATCGTGATCGGCCACGACCACGTCGCCGGGCTCGGGCTGCTCGGCCCGGCCCTGGAACGACACGGCGTCCGTCCGGAGTGGACGACGGTGGTGCCCGCGTCCCGGTACGACACCCCGGACGTCGACACCCGGTTCCCCGACCCCGCCGGGGCCGACCTGGTGGTCACCCTCGGCGCGCCGTGGCCGCGGGAGCGGATCGCCGGGTGGGCGGGCCGCGAGGTCGACTTCCTGCGTGCCGCGCACGACGCCGGCGTGCCCGTCCTCGCGGTCTGCTTCGGTGCCCAGCTCCTCGCCGAGGCCCTCGGCGGCGGCCGGACGACGCTGCCGGCCGCCCGGATCGGATGGCACCCGGTCGACCCGGTCGACGACCGCCTCCCGGCCGGACCGTGGTTCTGCTGGAACGCCGAGCAGCTCGTCGCGCCGCCCGGGGCGGAGCTGCTCGCGACCAGCGGGGCCGGACACGAGGCGTTCCTGGCCGGCCGCAGCGTGGGCGTGCAGTTCCACCCCGAGATGACCGTGGACCTGCTGGAGCGCTGGTTCACCCTCGGTGTGCCCGACGGTCTCGACGCCGACGCGCTCCGGGCGGCGACGGCGGCGCAGGACCCGCAGCGACTCGCCGAACGGGCGCAGCGGGTCCTGGCCCTCGCGCTCAGACCGCCAGGAAGTGCTCCAGCGTGATCGGCAGCGACCGGACCCGCACGCCGGTGGCGTGGTGGGCGGCGTTCGCGACGGCCGCGGCCACCCCGACGATCCCGATCTCCCCGATGCCCTTGGCACCCACCGGGTTGACGAGCGGGTCGTGCTCGTCGACCCACTCGGCGTCGATGTCGCCGACGTCGGCGTTCGCCGCCACGTGGTAGCCGGCGAGGTCGTGGTTGACCACGTGCCCGCGGGCCGGGTCGACGACGCCCTCCTCGTGCAGCGCCATCGACAGCCCCCACACCATCCCGCCGAGGAACTGCGAGCGGGCGGTCAGCGGGTTGAGGATGCGTCCCGCGGCGAACACCCCCAGCATCCGCGGCACCCGGATCTCGCCGGTGTCGGCGTGCACCGCGACCTCGACGAAGTGCGCCCCGTGCGCGCCCATCGCGTACTCGGCCATCGCCGGGTTGTGCCCGGCGACGCCGTCGGCCTCCGCCCCGTCCTCGGGGTCGGTGCCCCACTTGTCGCGGAACCGGTCGGCGGCCTCGACGATCGCCGTCGCCCAGGACGCGGTGCCCGCGGAGCCCCCGGCCATGGTCGCGTGCGGCAGGCCGGTGTCGCCCAGGTTCAGGTCCACCTGCGCGGGTGGCACCCCGAGCGCCTCGGCCGCGATCTGGGTGAGCACCGTGCGGGCGCCCTGGCCGATGTCGGACGCGGCGATGTCCACCCGGTAGCGACCCGGCGCTCCGGCGCCGGGGGTCCCGTCGGCCGAGTACCGGATCGCGGCGGCGGAGCCGGGCATCGCGAACGTCGGGAAGAACGCCGCGGCGACACCGGTGCCGTGCCACCAGCCGTCGACGAGCCGGGTGCGCGGCCGCGGGTCGCGGTCCGCCCAGCCGAACCGGTCGGCGCCCCGCCGCAGGCAGGCCACCAGGTTGCGGCTGGAGAAGGGCCTGCCGGTGTCGGGGTCGACGTCGGGCTCGTTGCGGATCCGCAGCTCGACCGGGTCGATCCCGAGCGCGACGGCGAGCTCGTCGACCGCGGACTCCGCACCGAAGCTGCCGGGCGCCTCGCCGGGGGCGCGCATGTACGTCGGCGTCGACAGGTCCAACGGCACCACCCGGTGCGAGGTCGCCCGGTGCGGCGCCGCGTACAGGTGCCGGCTCATCACCGCGGTCGGCTCGCCGTACTCGGCCATCCGTGCCCCGCCCTCGACGACGTCGTGGGCCAGCGCGTGCAGCCGACCGTCGGTCCCCGCGCCGAGCCGGACCCGCTGCACGGTCGCCGGCCGGTAGCCGGTGGTGTCGGTCATCTCGCGCCGGGTGAGCGACAGCTTCACCGACCGGCCGGGGACGGCCCGCGCCGCGAGCACGGCCAGCACCGACCCCGCGTGCAGCGCGCCCTTGGTCCCGAACCCGCCGCCGACGTGCGGCGAGACGACGGTGACGTCGTCGTCGCCGATCCCGAACAACGCCGCGACCTGGCGCCGGGCGTCCCAGACCGACTGCGAGGCCTCGAACAGGGTGAGGTGCCTGCCGTCCCAGCGGGCCACGGTCGAGTGCGGCTCCATCGGGTGGTGGTACTCGATCGGCGTGCGGTAGGTGGCGTCGATCCGTACCGGGGCCTGCGCGAACGCCGTCTCCGGGTCGCCGGTGCGGGTGTCCGGCGGGAACGCGACCACCACCTCGGGGGTGTAGGCCTGCGACGAGTCGGGGTCGAACGCGGTGACGGCGTCCTCGGCGTCGTAGGTGACGACGACGGCGCCGGCGGCCTCCCGGGCCGCCTCGGCGGTCTCGGCGAGCACCGCGGCGACGTACTGGCCGCGGTGGTGCACGGCGCGGGTCTGCAGGACGGCCTGCTCGGTGCTCGCGCCGTCGTCGAGCCGCGGCGCGGTGTCCGCGGTGAGCACCGCGACCACCCCGGGGACCGCGGCCGCGGCGGCGGTGTCGACCGCGCGGACCCGGCCACGGGCGATCGTCGCGCCGACACCGCACAGGTGCAGCGGCGCGACGGTGTCCTGCTCGTAGGCGTAGACGGCGTTGCCGGTGACCTTGGCGGGGCCCTCGATCCGGGTGTGCGCGGTGCCCGCGGTGCCGGGGGTGACGGTGCTGGTCATGCGGCCTCCGTCCGGTGCGCGGCGAGGCCACGCAGGGTGGCGGTGACCGTCCCGGCCACCAGCGGGATCTTGAAGGCGTTGCCGCCGACGGCGGTGTCCACGGCACGGGCGTCGGCGGTCTCGGCCGCCGCGGCGGCCCGGAACGCCTCGTCGGTGGCGGGCCCGCCGAGCAGCGCCTGCTCGGCGCGGTGCGCCCGCCACGGCCGGTGCGCGACCCCGCCGAGGGCGATCCGCACGTCGCGGACGGTGCCGTCGTCGGCGACGTCGAGGGCCGCGGCCACCGACACCAGCGCGAACGCGTAGGAGGCGCGGTCGCGGACCTTGCGGTAGGCCGAGCGCGCGGCGACCGGCAGTGCGGGCAGCTCGACCGAGGTGATCAGCTCCCCGTGCTCCAGCACGGTGTCGCGGGACGGGTCGTCGCCGGGCAGCCGGTGCAGCTCGGTCGCGGCGACGGTGCGCTCCCCGTCCGGGCCGAGGACGTGCACCCTGGCGTCGAACGCGGCCAGGGCGACCGCCATGTCCGACGGGTGGGTCGCGATGCAGCCGCCCTCGGGCGCGCCGAGGATCGCGTGGTGGCGGGCCCAGCCCTGCTGCGCGGAGCAGCCCTGCCCCGGGTCCCGCTTCGTGCAGGGCGCGGTGAGGTCGGCGAAGTAGGAGCAGCGGGTGCGCTGCAGCAGGTTCCCGCCGGTCGTCGCCATGTTGCGCAGCTGCCCCGAGGCCCCGGCGAGCAGCGCCGCGGACAGCGCCGGGTAGTCGCGCCGGACCCGCGGGTCCACGGCGACGTCGGTGTTGCGGGCGCCCGCGCCGATGGACACGCCGCCGTCGGCGGTCGGGGTGATCGCGGTGGACAGCAGCCCGGTGACGTCGACGAGCGTGCCCGGGCCGGCCACGCCCAGCTTGAGGTGGTCGACGAGGTTGGTGCCCCCGGCCAGGTAGACGGCGGACGGGTCGGCGGCGACGGTCGCGACGGCGGCCGCGGCGTCGCCGGGGCGGGTGTAGGCGAACGGCTTCACCGCGACGCCCCCGCTCCGGTGCCCACGGCGCTGACGGCGCTGACGGCGCTGACGGCGCTGACGATGCCGGAGTAGGCCGCGCAGCGGCACAGGTTCCCGGACAGGCGCTCGGCGATCTCGGCACGGTCCAGCACGGCGGGCCCGTCGGCGGACAGGTCGGAGGTGACCGCGCTGGGGTGCCCGGCGCGGGCCTCATCGAGCATCCCGACGGCCGAGCAGATCTGGCCGGGGGTGCAGTAGCCGCACTGGTAGGCGTCGTGGGTCACGAAGGCCTCGGCGAGCGGGTGCAGGTCCGCCCCGTCGCCGAGGCCGTCGGCGGTGGTGACCGCGGCGTCGTCGTGGGCGACGGCGAGCGAGAGGCAGGACAGCACGCGGCGGCCCGGCCCCTGCTCGCCGGGCCCGGCCATCAGGACGGTGCACGCACCGCACTGGCCGTGGTCGCAGCCCTTCTTGGCGCTGGTCACGCCGAGCCGGTCACGCAGCGCGTCGAGGACGGTGGTGCGGGTGTCGACCGTCAGCTCGTGGCGACGGCCGTCGACGGTGAGGGAGATCGTGGAGTCCACGATGGTGCGCTCCTTCGGGAGACGGAGTGGAGACCCCGAAACGGAGCCTCCTCCGTTACTATAGAGGAACGATGTTCCGGTTAGGCAACCCGAAGGCCGGCGAGGAAGAAGCCGACGGCGCGCCGGGCGTCGTAGGCAGGGTCGGCGTCGGCAGGGTCGGCAGGGTCGGCGTCGGCACCGAAGCACAGGTTGCCGATCCCGCGCAGCACCTCGTAGGTGGTGACGTCGGACGGCAGCTGCCCGGCATCCCGAGCCGCCCGGACGATCTCCTCCGCCGCCGGCAGCAGCCGCTCCACGAACAGCTCGTGCAGGGCGGCGGAACGGCCGTCGTCGTGGACGAGCATCGCGACCAGCCCGTGCTTGGTGACGACCAGGTCGACGAACTCCCCGACCCACGCCACGAGCGCGTCGAACGGCGTCGGACCGGCGTCCAGGCAGGCCCGGGCGGCCGCGGCACAGCTCTCGACCTGGTGCCGATAGACGGCGACCACCAGGTCGGGCCGGGTCGGGAAGTGCCGGTAGACCGTGCCCACACCGACCCCCGCGCGGGCGGCGATCGCCCGGACCGGCGCGTCGACGCCCGAGGTCACGAACTCGGCCGCGGCGGCCTCGAGCAGGGCGGCGCGACTGCGCCGGGCGTCGGACCGCACCGGTTCCCGCTGCACACCCACCACAGACTCCCTGCCGCCCGGAACGCTGTTCCGCATCGTATCTGGCACAGCGTTCTGCTCCATCTCGGGAGACGAGGTCGTCGCGCAGGTTTAGCCGACTGGGTAGTTCGGTCATCTAACTACCATGACCTCCTCCCGGCACGCACTCATCTCCGGCGCCGGCATCGCCGGCTCCGCGCTCGCGCTGCGCCTGGCCGCGTACGGCTGGCGCACCACCGTCCTGGAGCGCACGCCGCGACGGCGCGACGAGGGGCACAACGTCGACGTCCGCGGCGCCGCACGCGAGGTCCTGCGACGGATGGGGCTGGAGGACGCGGTGCGGGCCGCGGGCACCCGGGAGGTCGGCTTCCGCGTGATCGGCGACGACGGGCGGGCCGTCGCGGAGATCCCGATGGACCCGACCGGGCCGACCGACGGGCCGACCGCCGAGCTGGAGATCCTGCGCGGGGAGCTGGCCCGGGTGCTGATCGAGGCCGCGCCGGCGTCCACGACGTTCCGGTTCGGCACCCGGATCACCGGCGTCGAGGACCGGGGCACCGCCGACGGCCCGGCCCGGGTCGCCCTCGACGACGGCACGACCGTCACCGCCGACCTCATCGTGGTCGCCGAGGGGCTGCGGTCGCGCACCCGCGACCTGGTCTTCGACGACGTCACGGTCCGCGAGACCGGCATGTACGGCGCCTACCTGACGATCCCCCGCACCACCGACGACAACGCCTGGTGGAACTGGTTCCACGGGACCGGCTCGCGCGGGGTGCACCTGCGCCCGGACAACCTGGGCACCACCCGCGCCATGCTGACCTTCCTGTCCGGGGTGCGGGGCCTGGAGACCCTCGGCGACGCCGACGTCCGCACCGTCCTCCGCCGGACCTTCGCCGCCGCGGGCTGGGTCGCCCCGCGGATCCTGCGCGAGCTCGGCGACGGGCCGGACGGAGCCCCGATGTACTTCGACGCCGTCGGGCAGGTCATGGCCCCGCGCTGGAGCTCGGGACGGGTGGTGCTCCTCGGCGACGCCGCGCACTGCCCGTCGCCACTGGGCGGCGGGGGCACGAGCCTGGCACTGATCGGTGCCTACGTGCTGGCCGGGGAGCTGGCCTCCCACCCCGGCGACACCGCAGGCGCACTGCGCCGCTACGAGGAGCTGCTGCGGCCCGCGACCGATCGGGCACAGAAGCTCCCGCCGCTGAGGCTGGCCAACCCGCGGACCCGGGCCGGGATCCGGACGCTGCGCACCGCGTTCCGGGCCGTCGCGAGCCCGGCCGGGAAACGGGTCACCGGAATGCTCGGGGCCACGCCGACCGGCGCGGTCGACACGTTCGGCCTCCCGGACTACCCGGCGCCGAGCTCGTCGAGCGTGGCGACGACCTCGCGCAGGTAGCGCTCGACGACCGCACCCTCGTCGTCGGAGAGGCGGCGGGCGACGTCGTCGAGGGCCCGGACGGCCGGCTCCCACTGCGCGAGCCGCGCACGGAAGGACTCCTCCCGCGAGCGCACGGTGACGCGGCGGCGGTCGTGCGGGTCGGGCACCCGCTCGAGGTGACCTGCCGCCTCGAGCCGGTCGATCAGCGCGGTGGTCGAGGCCGGCCGCAGGTCGAGCCGCCGGGCCAGCTCGGTCGGCCCGAGCGAGCCGTGCACGTCGAGCAGCCGCAGCGCCCACAGGTCGGTCGGGTGCAGCCCCGCCCGCCGGGCCTGTCTCCCGGTGAACTCGTGGGTCGCCCGGGTCACCGCCTCCAGCGCGACGGTCGGGCCGGCGAGCCCCTCCAGCAGGTGTCGGCTCTCGCTCATGCGGCCTCCCGGCTTCGGTCCACGGCACCGTAGCCGGACAGGGCCGGCCGCATTCGCGGCGGGATCGGTCACGAGATGGTCACGAATTCATCGCGCCCCGTCGAGGGCGATCACCCTGTCGCCTCCCTGGAATGGCAACGATTCCGCGTAAACTGATCAACCAACCGCAGGTGACGGCCCTGTGATGTGATTCACTCGATCGAGTGGCGACGCATTTTTGCCCACCATTCCCGGAGTCGACCCGACGAATTCCCGGAATGCCGGCGTGCGTAATCTCCGGAATCGTGATCGAACTCGAGGGGGTCTCCAAGGTCTACCGGAACGGAGCCCTCGAGCTGCGCGCACTCGACTCCGTGGACCTGCGCGTCGACGACGGCGACCTCGTCGCGATCATGGGCCCCTCCGGCTCGGGCAAGTCCACGATGATGAACATCCTCGGCTGCCTCGACGTGCCGAGCTCCGGCAGTTACCGGCTCGACGGCATCGACGTCGGCCGGATGTCGGACAACCGGCTCGCCGACATCCGGCTGCAGAAGATCGGCTTCGTCTTCCAGTCGTTCAACCTGCTGCCGCGCACCACCGCACTGGCCAACGTGGAGCTGCCGCTGGTCTACGCCGGCGGGCGCGACCGCCGGGGCCGGGCGCGGCGCGCGCTGGAGCGGGTCGGGCTCGCCGACCGCGGCGACCACCGGCCCAACGAGCTCTCCGGCGGCCAGCAGCAGCGCGTCGCGGTGGCCCGCGCACTGGTCACCGACCCGTCGATGATCCTGGCCGACGAGCCGACCGGGAACCTCGACACCACCTCGACCACCGACGTGATGAACCTGTTCGTGGAGCTCAACGAGTCCGGCCGCACGGTCGTGCTGATCACCCACGAACCCGAGGTCGCCGAGTTCGCCAAGCGGGTCGTGACCCTGCGCGACGGCCGGATCGTGAGTGACGAGCGCCGATGACGATCTGGGAGTCCGCGCGGATCGCGGTACGGGGCCTGCGTGCCGGGCCGCTGCGGTCGCTGCTGACGATGCTCGGGATCATCATCGGGGTCGCCGCGGTGATCGTGCTGGTCGCGTTCGGCAACGGGCTGCAGCGCTTCGTCGCCGACGCGTTCGGGCCGCTCGCCAACCAGATCCAGATCACCCCGGACCGCGGCGGCATCAGCGGCACCGGCACCCCGCGCGACCTCACCGACGCCGACGTCCGCGCCCTGCGCGACCGGGCCTCCGCCCCGGCGGTCGCCTCGGTCAGCCCGTCGGTGACCGGCTCGGCGCAGCTGCAGCTGGCCGGCGGCGGGAGCGTCCGCAGCGGCGTGACCGGCGCCGACGCCGACTATCTCGACATCGCCAACCGGGAGCTCGTCGTCGGGTCGTTCTTCGACGACCGCCAGGCCACGACCCGGGCGAAGGTCGTGGTGCTCGGCCCCAACCCGGTGGCCACGTTGTTCGGCGGCCGCGCCGGCGAGGCGCTCGGCTCGGAGGTGCGGATCGGTCGCACCTCGTTCCGGGTGATCGGCGTGCTCGCGGCCAACGGGCAGCAGGACGACGTCGCGGTCATGCCGCTGGGTGCCGCGCGGGCCTACCTGACCGGCGGCGGCGACGACGTCGACCAGATCACCGTGCGGGCGGTGTCCACCGACGCGGTGCCGCAGGCGGTCGAGCAGGTCACCACGATCCTCGACGAACGGCACCGCATCGACGACCCGCAGGACCGCGACTACACCGTCACCGCGCTGCAGAGCCTGCTCGACCAGTCCTCGCAGGTCCTGAGCTTCGTGACGATCTTCGTCGCGGCGGTCGCGGGCATCTCGCTGCTGGTCGGGAGCATCGGCGTCGCCAACATCATGCTGGTCACGGTGACCGAACGGACCCGCGAGATCGGCATCCGCAAGGCCATCGGCGCACGCCGCCGCGCGATCCTGCAGCAGTTCCTCATCGAGGCGATGGTCCTGACCGGCATCGGCGGGGTCATCGGGATCCTGCTCGGCGTCGGAGTGTCCGTGCTGGCCGGGATCGTCCTGCCCCGCCTCGTGCCCGACTTCCCCGCCCCGACGGTGTCGGCCGGATCGGTGGTGCTCGCCTTCGGGGTGAGCCTGCTGATCGGGCTGCTCGCCGGCGGCTTCCCCGCCAACCGGGCCGCACGGATGCGGCCCATCGACGCACTGCGGCACCAGTGACAGCAGCTGAGGAGCACTTCATGACCCGACTGCGGCTCGCGGGCAGCCTGCTGCTCGCCGGACTCGTCGGCCTCACGGCCTGCAGCGGCGGGGAGCAACCGCCGCCGACGGCCATCGTCGACCGGGGTGTGGTCTCCACCGGGGTGTCGGCGTCGGGCTCGCTGGTGTCGATCACCCAGCAGAACCTCGGGTTCACCGCGGGCGGCCGGATCACCGAGCTGCTGGTCGAGGTCGGCGAGACCGTCGCGGCAGGGCAGCCGCTGGCCCGGCTGGACGACGCCGAGGCCCGGTCGAAGGTCGTCGCCGCGCAGGCCGCCCTGGACCAGCAGCAGGCGTCGCTGGGCAAGCTGACCGGCGCGAACACCGTCGAGGCCGCACAGACGTCGCTGGGCTCGGCCGAGTCGGTGCTCGCCGCGACCCGCGACCAGGTCGGTGCGCAGAACGCCGCGAACGACACCGCCGTCGAGCGGGCGAAGGTCCAGCTGGCCTTCGACCGCAAGCAGCTCGCCGCGGCGCAGGAGAAGCTGGAGACCGACCGGCGGGCCTGCAAGCGCTCCGGTGGCAGCACCGCGACCGCCACCCCGGACCCGGCCACCCCGGAGCCCGACGCCGCGTCCTCCGGCGGCGGCCTGCTCGGCGGCCTGTCCGGCGGGTCCGGCACGTCGGGCGGGTCCGGACTCGGCGCGGCCACGACCGACCCGGCCTGCACCGCCGTCGCCGCCGACGAGCAGGCCGTGACGACGGCGAAGGGCCAGGTCATCGCCTCCCAGACGGCGCTGGCGCAGGCCGAGGGCACCCGCGACACCGGGGCTGCCTCCGGCCGGGTCTCCATCGCGAACGCCGAGAGCGCGGTCGCCGACGCCCGCTCCCAGCTCACCGGGGCGAACAACGACGCACCGGCCGACGTCGCGGTGCAGGACGCCGTGGTCGCCGACGCCCGCAACACCCTCGCCGACGCCCAGCGCGGCCTGGACGACACGCTGCTGCGCGGCCCGGTCGCCGGCACCGTGTCCGCGATCAACGGCGCGGTCGGCGACGTCGTGCCCGCCGCGAGCTCCACGACCGCGCTCGCCCCCGGCTCCGACGCCCGGATCCCGCAGGCCGTCGGGTCGGCGTCGGCGGCATCGGGCACCGCGGGGGCCACCGGGGGCGGCGCGTCCGCGGCCGGCGGGGCCCCGTTCATCACCCTCAACGACCTGCAGACCTACCAGCTGGTCGTCCCGTTCGAGGAGAGCGACGCCGCCCGGGTCGCGCCGAACCAGACGGTCGACGTCACCGTCGACGCACTGCCCGGGGTGAGCCTGCCCGCGACCGTGGTGGCCGTCGCGCCGACCGCGACGCAGCTCTCCGGCGTCGTGAGCTACTACGCGACCGTCGTGCTGAACCGTACCGACCCCCAGCTGCGCGACGGCCAGACCGCACAGGCCGACGTGCGCACCGAGGCCCGCAACGGGGTGCTGCGGGTGCCCAACACCGCCGTCCGGCAGGAGGGCGGGCGCTCGGTCGTCGACGTGCCCGGCGACGACGGCGCCCCGGTGACCCGGCAGTTCGTCCCCGGCCTGGTCGGTGACCAGTTCACCGAGGTCCGCTCCGGCCTGGACGACGGCCAGCAGGTCCTGCTGCCGCAGGCCACCGTCGCGGCGACCCCGGGCGGCCCCGGCGGAGGTGGCCCCGGCGGGGGCGGCGCGGGCGGGAACTGACCCGCTCCGCCCGTCACCCCCGGCGCGCTCCGCCCCGGTGGGTGACCGGACGCGACGGCGCGTCCTCCGCGACCGTCCCGGCCGTCGCCGGGATGGTCCGCCAGGCGACGATCGCCGCGGCCAGGGTGACCGCCGCGGCGATCAGCGAGGTCGTCTGCATGGCGACGGTGAACGAGGCGCGGGCACCGTCGAGCACCGGCGAGGCCGGGTCGAGGGCGTTCGTGCCCGCGGCGAGCGAGTCGGTCACCGCGGCCCGCGCGGCCGGGTCCAGCCCGGCGGGCAGCGTGAGGCGGTCGCGATAGATCAGCGACACCACCGACCCGAGGACGGCGACGCCCATCGCGACCCCCAGCTCCAGCGCCGTCTCGGAGATGGCCGACGCCGCTCCCGCCTTGCGCGGCGGCACCGACGACACGACCGCGTCGGTGGTCAGCGTCTGTGTCAGGCCGACGCCGAGCCCCAGCGGGACCAGGGCCAGCGCCAGCCACAGGTAGCTGGTGAAGCCCTCGGCGACCGCGACGGCCACCAGCCCCCCGGTGACCAGCCCGAGGCTCACCGCGATCGCCCGGCCGAGCCCCAGCACGCGGGAGAACCGCCCCACGACGGCGACGACGGCGACCGCCGACAGCGTGGTCGGCAGCTCCCCGAGACCGGCCTGCAGCGGTGAGAACCCGCGCACGAGCTGCAGGTACTGGGAGAAGAAGAACAGCGTCCCGATGAGGGCGAACACGGCCATGAACCCGGCGAACACCGAGCCGGCGAAGGCCGGGCGGGCGAACAGCGACACGTCGATCAGCGGGACGGTCAGACGCCTCTGGCGACGGACGAACAGCGCGCCCAACGCGAGCCCGGCCGCCAGCGCGGCGACGCCGGCGACGTCGATCCCGGCCGTGACAGTGTGCTTGACCGCCCACACGACCGGCACGATCGCGGCCATCGACAGCAGCGCCGAGACCAGGTCGAACGGCCCCGGTGCGGGGTCGCGCGACTCGGGCAGCAGCCACACCCCGGCCACGATCAGCACGACCATGATCGGGACGTTGATCAGGAACACCGAGCCCCAGGAGAAGTGCTCGAGCAGCGCGCCGCCGACCAGCGGGCCGACCGCGGCACCGCCGCTGGCCGCGGCCGCCCAGGCCGCGACGGCCCGGGCCCGCTCGGCCGGGTCGGTGAACACGGTGCGGATGAGCGACAACGTCGAGGGCATCAGCGTCGCGCCGGCGACGCCGAGCAGCAGCCGGGCCGCGATGAGCATCGCGGGGCTGGTGGACAGCGCCGCGAACAGCGATGCCGCCCCGAACGCGGCGGCGCCGACCAGCAGCAGCCGCTTGCGGCCGATCCGGTCGGCCAGCGACCCCATGACGACGAGCAGCCCGGCCAGCGCCAGGGAGTAGACGTCGCCGATCCACAGGATCTCGGTCGCCGTCGGCGACAGGTCCGCGGTCAGCGAGGGCACGGCGAGGTAGAGGACGGTGTTGTCGACCGCGAGGACCAGGACGGCGATCGACAGCACCACGAGGGCCGCCCAGCGGCGGCGGGGCGTGAGCCCCTGGGTGGTGGTGTCGGCGTACATGAGCAAAACTGTACCAACTGGTCGGTTTAGTTTCGACGTGGTGTCCGTCTCGCCGGCACCGGACGGGAGGATGGACGCATGGGTCGCACGACCGGACGGTCCCCGGAGGACACACGCAAGCTGGTGCTCGACGCCGCCGCGTCCGCCATCCGCACGCACGGCATCGGGGCGACGCTCGACCTCGTCGCGCGGGAGGCCGGGATCTCCAAGGGCGGACTCGTCTACCACTTCCCCAGCAAGACCGCGCTGCTCGTCGCCCTGGCGCAGGTGGAGCTCGACGCGTTCTGGGACGCCGTGCACGCCCACCTCGACCAACCCGAGGGCACCCCCGGACGACTGGTGCGCGCCTACGTGCGGGCCAGCCTGGCACCGGTCGACGAGGGCGAGGCCCTGGAACGGTTCACCCTGATCGCGCAGCTGCTCGCGGTGCCCGAGGTCCTCGACCTGGCCCGGGTGGACGACGAGCGCTGGCAGGCCGCGCTCGCCGGGGACGGGGTGCCGGAGGCGACGCGCACGCTGGTCCTCGCCGCCGCCGACGGGATCGGCGGACGACCGCTGTGGGCGGCGGACCTGGAACCGGCGGTGCGGGAGCGGCTGGAGGCCGACCTGCTGGACATGGTGGACGCGGCGCTGCGCACGCCGCCGGCCGAGCGCTGACCCCGCGGCGCGGTCGGCCGTCCCGTACCCGTCGACTGTGACGATCGTGTGTCCTACCGCCCCTGTGGCGACACACATTCCTCACACCGTTTACCCCGCGCGGCCCTGTCCGCGACCGGGCCGGACTCCCTAGCTTGTCCACACCCGACGGGCCCCGTCGGTGACGACGCGCCCCGGGAGGACGCCATGGCGAACGATCCGTCGGACTACCTGGAGCGACGACGGCTGCGCACCGGGGCGGCGGGCTGGGTCCTGCTCGCCGGTCTCGGCGTCAGCTACGTCATCTCCGGCGACTACTCGGGATGGAACTTCGGTCTCGCCGAGGGCGGGTTCGGCGGGCTGCTGATCGCCGGCGTCGTCATCGCCGCCATGTACTTCGCGATGGTGCTGGGGATGGCCGAGCTGTCCTCGGCGCTGCCGGCGGCGGGCGGCGGCTACACCTTCGCCCGGCGCGCGCTCGGCCCGTGGGGCGGGTTCGCGACCGGCACCGCGATCCTCATCGAGTACGCGATCGCCCCGGCCGCCATCGCCACCTTCATCGGCGCCTACGTCGAGTCGCTCGGCCTGTTCGGCATCACCGACGGCTGGTGGGTCTACCTGGCCGCGTACGTGCTGTTCATCGGCATCCACATCGCCGGCGTGGGCGAGGCGCTCAAGGTCATGTTCGTGATCACCGCGATCGCCGTGGTCGGACTGCTGATCTTCGCCGTCGCCGCGGTGCCGCTGTTCGACGCGGGCAACCTCGTCGACATCCCGCCGACCGACGCCGCCGGCGCCTCGGCGTTCCTGCCGTTCGGCTGGCTGGGGATCTGGTCGGCGGTGCCGTTCGCGATCTGGTTCTTCCTCGCCCTGGAGGGCGTCCCGCTCGCGGCGGAGGAGGCCCGCGACCCGGAGCGCAACGTCCCCCGCGGGATCGTCGCGGCGATGCTCGTCCTGCTCGTCACCGGCGCGCTGGTGCTGGTGCTGGCGACCGGGGCGCTCGGCGCGCAGGCGCTCTCGGAGTCGGGCAACCCGCTGGTGGAGGCGCTCGGCGGGTCCACGGCGGGCGTCGTCGTCAACTACGTCGGTCTCGCCGGGCTCGTCGCCAGCTTCTTCTCGATCATCTACGCCTACTCCCGGCAGACCTTCGCGCTGTCGCGGGCCGGGTACCTGCCCCGGGCCCTGTCGGTGACCAACGGTCGCAAGGCCCCCACGCTCGCGCTCGTCGTGCCCGGCGTGATCGGGTTCCTGCTGTCGCTGACAGGGCAGGGCGCGGTGCTGCTCAACATGGCGGTGTTCGGGGCGGCACTGTCGTACGTGCTGATGATGGTCAGCCACATCGTGCTGCGCCGGAGCGCGCCGGAGATGCCCCGCCCGTACCGCACCCCGGGCGGGGTCGCGACGACCGGGTTCGCCCTGGTCGTCGCGGTGCTGGCGGTCGTCGCGACCTTCCTGGTCGACCCGGTCGCCGCCGGCGCGACCCTCGGCGCCTTCGCCCTGTTCATGCTGTACTTCGCGCTCTACTCACGACACCACCTGGTCGCCGCGGCACCCGACGAGGAGTTCGCCGCGCTGGCCCGCGCGGAGGAGGAGCTCACGTGACGGTCCGCCGGACCACGCTCGGGGGCCACACCCACGAGTTCGCCGACCTGCGCGCACTGCTGGCCGCGGCCACGCCACAACGGTCCGGGGACGTGCTTGCCGGGGTCGCTGCCCGCTCGGAACAGGAACGGGTCGCCGCCCAGACGGTGCTGGCCGACCTGCCGCTCGCCACCTTCCTCGACGAGCAGGTCGTCCCCTACGAGGACGACGAGGTGACCCGCCTGATCGTCGACTCGCACGACGCCGACGCGTTCGCCCCGGTCGCGTCGATGACCGTCGGCGAGTTCCGCGAGCACCTGCTCGACCCGGCCACCGACACCACCGCGCTCGCCCCCGGACTGACCCCGGAGATGGTCGCGGCGACCTCCAAGCTCATGCGACTGCAGGACCTGATCGCCGTCGGGCGGCGCACCCCGGTCGTCACCGCGTTCCGCTCGACGGTCGGGCTGCCCGGCACGATGGCGACCCGGCTGCAGCCCAACCACCCCACCGACGACCCCGCCGGGGTGACCGCCTCGATCGTCGACGGGCTGCTGCTCGGCTGCGGCGACGCCGTCATCGGCATCAACCCGGCGACGGACTCGCCGCAGCGCACCACCGACCTGCTGCACCTGATCGACGAGGTCCGCACCCGCTACGACATCCCCACCCAGTCCTGCGTGCTCGCCCACGTCACGACCTCGATCGAGATCATGGAACGCGGCGCCCCGGTCGACCTGGTGTTCCAGTCGATCGCCGGGACCGAGGCCGCGAACACCGGGTTCGGGGTGACCCTGGCGATGCTGCGGGAGGCGCACTCCGCCGCGCTGTCGCTGGACCGCGGCACCGTCGGCACGCAGTGCATGTACTTCGAGACCGGCCAGGGGTCCGCGCTGTCCGCCGACGCCCACCACGGCGTCGACCAGCAGACGCTGGAGGTCCGCGCCTACGCCGTGGCGCGGGCGTTCGACCCGCTGCTGGTCAACACCGTCGTCGGGTTCATCGGGCCGGAGTACCTGCTCGACGGCAAGCAGATCACCCGCGCCGGGCTGGAGGACCACATGTGCGGGAAGCTGCTCGGCGTCCCGATGGGTGTCGACGTCTGCTACACCAACCACGCCGAGGCCGACGCCGACGACACCGACGCGCTGCTCACCCTGCTCGGCGCGGCGGGCTGCTCGTTCGTCATCTGCGTGCCCGGCGGCGACGACGTGATGCTGCACTACCAGTCGCTGTCCTTCCACGACGCGCTCTACGCCCGCCAGGTGCTCGGGCTGCGTCCCGCGCCGGAGTTCGAGGCGTGGCTGACCACGATGGACATGCTCGACGGCGACGGGCGGCTGCGGGACCTGCCCGCGGGCGCCGTCCGGACCCTGACCGCGGGTGTCCGGTGAGCGACCCGCTCGACGTGCTGCGCGCCTCCACCCGGGCCCGGGTGGCGCTCGGCCGCGCCGGGGACGCCCTGCCGACCGCGCGGCTGCTGGAGCTGCGCGCCGCGCACGCCGCCGCCCGCGACGCCGTGCACACCCCGCTCGACGTCGACGCGCTCGCCGAGCGGATCACCGGGCTGGGGGTGTCCACGCTGCACGCCGCGGGCGCGCCCGCCGACCGCACCGAGTACCTGACCCGGCCCGACCTGGGCCGCCGCCTCGCCGCGGGCACCGAGCTGCCCCGCGGCGACCACGACGTGGCGCTCGTCGTCGCCGACGGGCTCTCGCCGCGGGCGGTCGCCGAGCACGCCCCGGGGATGCTCGCCGAGATCCTGGAACGGCTCGACGGCTGGCGGGTGGCCCCGGTCGTGATCGCCACCCAGGCCCGGGTCGCGCTCGGCGACGAGATCGCTTCCGCCCTCGGCGCCCGGCACGTCGTCGTGCTCGTCGGGGAGCGGCCGGGGATGAGCTCGGTGGACTCGCTGGGGCTGTACTTCACCTACGACGCCCACCGCGGGCGCCGCGACTCCGAGCGCAACTGCATCTCCAACGTCCGCCCGCCGCACGGCACCGGCTACGCCGCCGCGGCGACCACCCTGGCGCTGCTGATGAGCGAGGCGCGGCGGCTGAAGCTGTCCGGGGTCGCGCTCAAGGCCGATCCGGCGCTGCCGCCGGGCTGAGCGGCCCGCAGCGGGCGCCCCCGCGGCCGGCCGGGGTGGCCCCGGTCGTACCCGGTCCGGCCGCGACCGGCGGTGCGCCGGCCAGCTCCGCCAGCCCGCGCAGGACCGGACGCAGCTCGGCCAGGGTCAGCCGGGCGGGCTGGACGTGGCAGAGCAGGTCGGTGGCGTAGGGCAGGCAGGGATCCGCCTCCAGTGCGGCGCGCACCTCGGGGCCGGTGCCGGCGTGGACGTTCCCGGCAGCGAACCAGGCCGCCGGATCGTGTCCGCGCCGGGCGACGTGCGGCGCGAGCAGCGCGTGCACGGCCGCGCGCGAGGAGCCGGGAAGCACCGGCCGGGACAGCCCGACCCGGGCACCCCCGGCGGCGCGGAACCGGGCCAGCAGCCCGGCGGAGCGTCGGTCGTCGGGTCCGGCCGGGCCGGAGCGACGCCCCGACAGCAGCCCCAGGCCGTGGCGCGCGGCGGTGTCGACGCCCTCGGGGGACGAGGTCGCCAGCCACAGCCGCTCCCGCAGACCCGGTGCCCGCGGGGTGACGGCCGGCCCGGTGCCGGTGAGCGCGTCCAGGGCGGCGCCCAGACGGGCGTACCGCTGCGCCGGGTCGGCGCCGAACGCCTCGGCGACGCCCGGGTCGGACCCGGCGCCCAGTCCCAGCTCGAGCCGGCCACCGCTGAGCACGTCGACGGTGGCCGCGTCCTCGGCGAGGCGCAGCGGGTGCTCCAGCGACGCCACGACGACGGCGGTGCCCAGCCGGATCCGCGAGGTGGCTGCGGCGACCGCGGCCAGGACCACCAGCGGTGAGGACGCGTGCCCCTGCTGGGCGCCGAGATGGTGCTGGGCCAGCCAGAACGACGCGAACCCCAGCTCCTCGGCGAGCACCGCGAGGCCGACGGTGTCGGCCAGCTCGGACGCCGCGTCGCGCGGGCCGGCCGCGTGGGTGAGCACGCCCCATCTCACACCGGACACTATGGACATCTGACGAGGTTTTCATACATTGGGTCGGTGCCCCCACCCCGTCTGCGCGTCGTCGGCGCCGCCCTGTCCCTGCTGCTGCTCGCCGGGTGCGGCGCCGCCGTCACCGACGCCCCGGCCGGTGGGGCGCCGGCCGCGGGGTTCCCGGTCGTCGACGACAACTGCGGCGTGACCACGACCTACACCGCGCCGCCCACCCGGGCGGTCACCCTGACCTCGAACGCCACCGAGCTGCTGCTGGAGCTCGGGGTGGAGCGGTCGATGGTCGGGACGGCGTACCTGAGGAACCGGCAGATCGGCGAGCGCTACGCCGCGGCGTACGCGACGGTGCCGGTGCTCGCGCCGGGCCAGCCGTCGCTGGAGCAGCTGCTCGCCGCCGAGCCCGACTTCGTCTACTCCGGCTACCCCGACGGATTCTCCGAGTCCAGCGGACACACCCGTGCGCGGCTCGCCGAGCTGGGCATCGACAGCCACCTCAACCCCGAGTCGTGCCGGGAGGGGCGTTCGGGCTTCGAGGACCTGTTCGGCGAGACGACCCGGATCGGCGCGATCTTCGGGGTGCCGGAGCGGGCCGAGCGCAGCGTCGAGGGCATGCGGGCCCGGCTCGACGCCGTCGCGGCGCAGCTCGGGACCGTCGATCCGGTGCCGGTGTTCGTCTACAACAGCGGCACCGACGCGCCCCGCACCGCGGGCGGCCGGGCGCTGCTCACCGACATGATCGAGCGTGCCGGGGGGCGCAACGTGTTCGCCGACCTCGACCAGCGCTGGGGCGAGGTGTCCTGGGAGCAGGTCGTACGCCGCGCCCCCGCCGTCGTCCTCATCTACGACTACCTCGACCCGAGCGTCGAGTCGAAGATCGCGACGCTGCGCGCGACGCCGGCACTCGCCGGACTGCCCGCTCTGGCCGGTCCGTTCCCGACGGTCCCGCTGTCGGAGGCCCAGCCCGGGCCGCGCTCGGTCGACGCCGTCGAGCGGCTGGCCCGCGAGCTGCACCCCGACCGGTTCCGGTGACCGGGCGCGCGCGGCTCCTCGCGGTGCTGCGCCCGGACGGGCCGCTCCCCGATCCCGCGCCGGCCCGCGGCGCCGGTCGTGGCGCGGGCCGCGACGGCGGGCGCGGCCGGGTGCCGACGGCGACGGCGGTCGCCGTCCTGGCGGTGCTGCTGGTGCTCGCCGCCGGTCTCGCGCTCACCACGGGCTCGGTGCACGTGCCCTGGTCGGTGACCTGGCGGATCCTCGCCCACCGGGTCGGCGGCACCGCCTGGGTGCCCGACCCGGACTGGTCGCGGGCCGACGACCTGATCATCGCCGACACCCGGTTGCCCCGGGTGCTGCTCGCCGGGCTGGTCGGCGCGGCGCTGACGGTGGCCGGGATGGTGCTGCAGGCCGTGGTGCGCAACCCGCTGGCCGGGCCGGGCGTCATCGGCGTCTCCGCGGGCGCGGCGACGGGCGCGGTGGTCGTGATGCGGTTCGGGCTGCTCGGCGCGGGCGCGCTCACCCTCAACGTGGCCGCGTTCGCCGGGGCGCTGCTGACCCTCGCCGTGGTGCTGGTGATCGCCCGCTCCGGCGGGCGGATCACCGTCCTGCGGCTGATCCTCGGCGGTGTCGCGGTCGGGTCGGTGCTGTCGGCGCTGACCAGCCTGCTGGTGCTGACCGCGCCCAGCCCCACGCTGGCGTCGCAGGTGCTGTTCTGGACCCTCGGCGGGTTCGGCGCCGCCCGCTGGGACGTGCTGGTGGTGCCGGCGGTCGTCCTCGGCGCCGGGGTCGTGGTGCTCGTGTCGCGGGCGCGTGACCTGGACCTGCTGCTGGCCGGCGACGAGAGCGCGGGCGCCCTCGGACTGGACGTGCACCGGTTCCGGCAGGCGATGTTCGTCGTCGTCGCCGTGCTGGTCGCGGTGACGGTCGCGGTGAGCGGGGTGATCGGCTTCGTGGGGCTGATGCTGCCGCACGTCGTCCGGTTCCTCGTCGGGTCCGGTCACCGGCGGGGCCTGCCGGTCGCGGTGCTGGTCGGCGCACTGTTCACGGTGCTGGCGGACCTGGTCGCGCGGACCGTCGTCATCCCCGAGGAGCTGCCGGTCGGGATCGTCACGGCGCTGGTCGGCGGCCCGTTCTTCGTGTGGTTGCTGCGCCGCGACGGGCGCCGGGAGGGTGCGCGGTGACCCCGCTGGAGATCGACGACGTGCACGTCGTCGCCGGGGCGGCCACGCTGGTCGCCGGGGTCTCGCTGACCGTCGGCGCGGGCGAGGTCGTCGGGCTGCTCGGCCCGAACGGCAGCGGCAAGTCCTCGCTGCTGCGCACCGTCTACCGCGTCGGGGTGCCGTCGTCGGGGACGGTCCTGGTCGAGGGGACCGACGTGCGGCGGGCCCCGGCGCGGTGGGTGGCCCAGCGGGTCGGCGTGGTCCTGCAGGACATGCCCTCGGACTTCCCGCTGACCGTGCGCGAGGTCGTCGCGATGGGGCGCTCGCCGCACAAGCGCCCGCTCGCCGCCGACGACCCGGTCGACGACGCCCTGGTCACCGCCGCCCTGGAGCTGCTGGAGCTCTCCCGCCTCGCCGGACGCCGCTTCGCCACGTTGTCCGGCGGTGAGCGGCAGCGCGCACTGGTCGCGCGGGCACTGGTCGGGCGCCCGGCGCTGCTGGTGATGGACGAGCCGACCAACCACCTCGACGTCCGCCACCAGCTGGAGCTGCTGGCGCTGGTGCGCGAGCTGGGCCTGCCCACGCTGGTGGCCCTGCACGACCTGAACCTGGCCGCGCGCTACTGCGACCGGCTGTGCCTGCTCGACGCCGGCCGGGCCGTGGCCACGGGGACACCCGCGCAGGTGCTGACCCCGGAGCGGATCGCCGCGGTCTACGGCGTCACCGCGACGGTGCTGGCGCACCCGTCGGCGGACTGTCCGCTGATCGTGCTGTCCCCCTGAGTACGGTCCGCCCGCGTCGGGTGGGTCCCACCCGGCGCGGGCGCCACGACGTCGGGCCGGGAACGGCCCGCCTCAGCCCCGCACCCGCGGCTGCACGTCGGTGGGCCAGTCGTCGCCGCCCGCTCCCGCCCGCGCCTCCTGCCGGGTGCTGCCGTCCCGCGACGGCCCGGCGAGCTGCGCGGTCGCGTCGACATCGGCGTACTGCTCCCGGATCGCCTCCTGCGCCGACGGCGGCAGCTCGTGCAACATCTCCATCACCCGCTCCCGGCGACGGTGCACCGCCTTCCGGTCCGGCATCCCCGTCGAAGCCACCAACTGCGGCTTCATCGGCGGACGACCCTCCAGCTCACCCGCCTCCTCCATCTCCCGGGCAGCCTGCGCAGCGTCCTTCTCCTCCGACATCCCGATCGGACCCTCACGACGCCCGTTCAGGAACTGCGCCACCACCGGCTCGTCCGAGGTCAACAACACCTCCCGCGGACCGAACATCGCCAGATGCTTGCGATACAGCAGACCGATGTTGTCCGGCACCGTCTGCGCCGAGTTGATGTCATGGGTCACGATCAGGAACGTCGAATCCGTCATCGCGTTCAAATCGATGATCAACTGGTTCAGATACGCCGTACGCACCGGATCCAGACCCGAGTCCGGCTCATCGAACAAAATGATCTTCGGATCCAACACCAACGCCCGCGCCAACCCCGCACGCTTGCGCATACCACCCGAGATCTCCCCCGGCAACTTCCCCTCCGCACCCACCAGACCGACCATGTCGATCTTCTCCATGACGATGTCCCGGATCGCCGACTCCGACTTACGCGTGTGCTCCCGCAACGGGAACGCGATGTTGTCGAACAAGTTCATCGACCCGAACAACGCACCGTCCTGGAACAACACCCCGAACAGCTTCCGGATCTCGTACAGCTCCGACTCCGAGCACTTGCACAGATCCACACCCTCGATGACGATCGATCCCCGCTCAGGCTTCAGCAGCCCGATCAGCGACTTCAGGAACACCGACTTGCCGGTACCCGACGGCCCGAGCAACACCGACACCTCGCCCGCGGGCAGGGTCAGGCTCACGTCCGACCAGATGTTGACCCGACCGAAGGACTTCGTCAGCCCCTCGACCTTCACTTCGACGCCCGTCATCTCGTGGCCTCTCGACTCGCAGTTCGCGTACTAGAAGTTTCGCAGGTCCGACACCAACCAGCGCCCGTCGACGAACTCGACGATCACCTCGGCACGGCCGACGGTGGTCCGCTTGTCGTCGGACCCGCGGCTGGCGTCCTGGGTCAGGTAGAGCAGGGTGGTGACCCGGTCGGGCCGGGCGTCGACGACACCGGCCCGGGTCACCGTCGTACGGGTACCGACCCCGCGGTCCAGCGCCGGGCCCACGACCGAGTCGAGGACGGTGCCGAACTGGCGGCCGAAGTCGCCGGTGACGAGCCCGCGGGCCCGTGCGAGGTCGGCGTCCCGGGACGCGGGCTGGTAGCTGAGGACCTGCTCGGTGAGGGTCCGGGCGGCGGCGAGCCCGTCGGTCCTGGCCTGCTCGATCTGCTGGGCCGGGCGGACGACGACCAGGTGGACCACGACCGCCGCCACGGCGACCACCACGGCGAGCACGCCTGCCGTCGTCGTCACGGCGCGCCGGCCGGGGAGCGGGACCCTCACGGTGCGACCTCCACGGTCGAGACCTTCCACGAGCCCTCCTGGTGGGCGAGCGTCAGCAGCATCCGGAAGTCCCGCTTGGCACCGTCGGGGACCTCGGAGTTGCGGACGGTGGTGCTCGCGCTGACCAGCACGACGGCGGTGTCGTCGTCGGCCCGCTCGATCCCGACGGCGTCGATGCGTCCCTCGGTCGACACCTTCCCCTCCACCAGGATCTTCCCGAACACCTCGGAGAAGCGGCCGAGCTCGGTGCGGAACGGCTCCGCGGCGACGGCGAGCAGGTCCTCGCTGCGCTGGCGGGCGTTGTCGCCGCCGATGCTGATGAAGTCGTTCACGACGCGGGTCGACACGTCGGTGATCTCCCGCCGGTCGGCCTCGGCGCGGCTGGTGGACACCCAGCCCAGTCCGACGAGGACCGCACCGGTGAGGGCCAGCAGGAGCAGCAGGACGGCTGCCGCCGGGAGCAGGAGGCCCCGCCGCCCCGTGTCGGACGCCGTGGAGGCGGCGTCGGCGGGTGCGGCCTCACCGGGCGGTGCCGGTACAGGCTCATCGTCGGTCGGTTCCGCGGCGGATCCCGGCGCGACGTCGGGTCCCGTCTCCGTCGTCGTCTCCGGGCCACCCTCGGTGGCGGGGTCCGTGTCGGGCCCCCCGGCGGACCCGGTGGCCGCCTCGGTGCGATACGTCCGCTCGCCCGCCGTCACGCCTGGTCCAGACCGGCGATCAGCCATCGGCCGTCGACCTCGCGCATCGTCACGGTCGCCGCCACGGTGTCCACCCGCTCCCCCTGGTCGGTCGTCGTGCTCTGGTTGACGAAGGCGAGCACCTTCGCGTCGCCGCTCTCGGAACCGATCCACGCGGCCCCGACCACGCGGGCCAGCGTGCGTGCCTTCAGCCGCTCCGCGTTCGGACGGACCGACTCGTCGAAGAGCCGCTCGTAGTCGTCGTGGAAGCTACCGGTCGTAGCCTCGTCGACGACCCTGGCGGCCGCGTCGAGCTTGGTGCCGTCGTAGGACAGCAGGGTCTGCAGCTGCGTCGTGGTCGCGGCCAGCACGTCGGCCCGGGTCCGCTCCTCGGCGCCGCCCGAGGCGAGCATCGCCCCGAGCACCCCCGCGGCGACGGCCAGCACCGCCGCCACGGCGGTCGACCCGATGACCAGCATGCGCCGCCGGGATCGAGCCGGGCGGGCGGCGCCGGTCGTGCCCCGGTCCTCGGTGTCCCCGGTGCCCACGCCGGTCCGGTCGTCGATCCGGTGGGGCCCGCCGTCGTCGCCGACCGGCCTCACGGCACGAACTCCAGTCGGGAGACCAGCCATCGTCCGTCCTCCTCCTGCACGGTCAGTCGCATCCGGTACTGGCGGGGTTCACCCTGGGGGACCTGGGTGTTGCGCACCGTCGAGTTCGCGGACACGAGCACCACCGCCCGCCCCGGCCCGTGCTCGGCGACACCGGCCGCGACGACCGATCCGGTCGAGGTGACCTCGGCGTCCCGGATCGCGCCGACGAAGCCGGCGGACCGGCCCGCGAGCTGGCTCGCGAACTCCCCCGTCGACCCGGCGGTGAGTCGCGCGAGGGTGTCCTGCGCGGTCGCCGGGTCGATGGTGAGCAGGTCGGTCACCGTCTGGCGGGCGGCCACCAGCGCCGGCTCGTCGTCCCCCGCCGCCGGTGCCAGCCGGACGGCCAGCACGGTGACCAGCACCGCCAGCAGCGCCACGACCACGACCAGTCCGGCCGGCAGCAGCGCTCCCGCGGGCAGGCGTCGCCGCCGGGACGCAGTCGAGTCCTCCTCGACCACGCCGACCGTGTCGACCGCGGCGTCCTCGGCCGGGGCGCTCATCCGCCCGCTCCGGCCGGAGCGGTGGCGCCGAGCGGGTCCAGCACGATGCCCTGCCACCCGGTGTTCGACGACGGGACCTGGTTCCCGTCGACGATCGGGGTGGTGCTGCCCGGCGGCAGGAAGATCCCGTCCAGCGCGACGGCGTCGGAGGGCAGGTAGCCCTGCTCCCCCGGGGCGTAGGGCTGGTTCTCCTCCGGGTCGGTGTTCGGCCCGCTGCTGGGCAGCCTGTCCGAGCGCAGCAGGTTGTCCGCGGTGCTCGTGGTCTGCGTGCCGGCCACCTCCATCTGGGTGTCGATCGCCGCCCGGCGGGCGGCCTCGGCCTCCTCCGGGCTCTGGAAGTTCAGGCCGCAGGACCGGGCGTCCGGGCCCCGACCGCCGGGGACCGGGGCTCCGGGCGGGCAGGCGTAGGCCTTGCCGCCGCGGGCCGCCTTGAGCGGGTCGGCGTCCTTGCAGCGCACGTCGCTCGGCGGCCGGGCCGGCGAGCTGTCGTTCGGCGGACGCCGGTCGACGACGAAGCCCTCGGTGCACGGCGCGGGATCGTTGACCTGCGTCTGCAGGTTGATCTTGATCGTGCCCGGGACCGGCGAGCTGCTCAGCGTCCCGATCGACGCCTGCAGCATCGACGGCAGGATCGTCAGCGTCTGCTGCAGGTGCGGGACGTAGACCCGGGTCACCTCACCGACCGAGGTCAGGTTCCCGAGCAGCTGCGGGAGCGGGTCCCCGACCTGCTTCACGAAGCTCGCGACCTCGTCGAGGGCCGGCGGGAACACGCCGAGGGTCGACCGGAGCGAGCCGTCGGCCTCCGCGAGCCGGCCGGTGAACGACGCCAGGTTCGCCAGGTAGGTCCGGATGTCACCGGAGGTGGCGTTCTGGGTGTCCAGCACCGGTGCGGCGTCCTCGATCAGCCGGACCGTCGGGTCCAGGTTGGCCTGGGCCTCGGTGGTGAGCAGGTCGAGCGAGTCGATCAGCCGCTGCAGGTCGTCGCCACTGCCGGCGAACGCCTTCCCGAGGTCGTCGACGGTGGCGTTGAGCTTCTGCCCCGGCACCGACGCGGCGAGTGCGTTGGCCTTCTCCAGCAGCTCGCCGGTCGTCGTCGGCAGCACCACCCGGTCGGCGGGGACGACCGCGCCGTCCTCGATGAAGGGGCCGGCGGTCGTGCGCGGCTCGAAGTTGACGTACTGCTCACCGACCGCGGAGACGCTGCGGACCTCCACCGCGGAGTCGACCGGGATCGGGTGGTCGTCGAGCACCTGGATGTCGGCCTCGACCCCGGTCGGGGTGAGCCGGACCTCGTCGACCTGGCCGATGGTGACGCCGCGCAGGGTCACCACGCCGTTGGTGTAGAGACCGGCGCCGGCCGGGAGCTCCAGGGTGACGGCGTTGCGCCCGATCCCGAGCATGCGGGGCACGTTCAGGTAGGTCACCGCTCCCCACCCGACGGCGATCGCGGCGATCACCGCGAACGCGACGAGCTTGCGGCCCGTGGTGGCGTTGATGCGTAGCGACGAGAGCCTCATCGGCCACCTCCGAACAGTCCGCCGAGGAGCCCGCCCTGGCCGTCCTCGGTCCCGTCGCCGGCCGGTGCCGGAGCCGGAGCCGCGCCCGGCAGGGGCAGTGCCCCCAGCGGCTGCTGCAGGGCCTCCCCGAACGGCTCCAGCGGTGCGGTCAGCGCGGGCGGAGCACCCAGCGGCGGCACCGCCAGCACGCCGGGGCTGCCCGGCGCGGGGAGCTGGAACCCGTCGACGAGGTTGTGGCGCAGGGTCTCCGGTGTGAGGTCCAGTACCAGGAACAGGTTGCCGTAGTCACCCCGGAAGATCCCGGGGAACGCCGTCGACGCTGGGAACGGGTAGGTCGCCAGCAGCTCCACGCCGCGGGTCAGGTCGCTGCCCGCGTCGGCGAGGCGCTTCACGGCGGGGCGCACCTGGCGCAGGTTCGCCAGGAGGTCCTCCTGGGAGCGGTCGACCAGGGTGCCGGTGGCACGGTCGAGCCGCTGGACGTCCTCGAGCGTGCGCACCAGCTGGGCACGGTCGTCGTTGAGCACCTTCAGCGCGCCCGGCAGGGTGTCCAGCGCCGCGGCGATGGTCTGGTTGTCCGCGTTCAGCGTCGCGCTGAGCCGGTCGAGCGACTCCAGCGCGCGGACGATGTCGTCGCGCTGCGCGTCGAGCCCGCCGACGAACCTCTCCAGGTTCCCCACCAGGCCGCGCAGGTCCTGCTGGCGGCCGTCGAAGACCTTGTTCAGCTCGGTGGTGATCGTCCGGACCTGCTGCAGCCCGCTGCCGTTCAGCACCACCGACAGCGCGCCGAGCAGCTCCTCGGTCTCCGGGTAGCGGCCGGTGTTCGCCAGCGGGATGACCGCCCCGTCGCCGAGGCTCCCCTCCGGAGCCGCGTTCGCGGGCGGGGCCAGCTCCAGGTACTCCGCGCCGAGCAGGGACTTCTGGGCGACCCGGGCCGTCGCGTTCGCCGGGAGCCGCACGTCGCGGTCCAGGCTCACGGTCAACCGGGCCTTCCAGTCGTCGACCTCGGTCCGGACGACGGAGCCGACCGGCACGTCGGCGACCATCACCTCGGCGTTGGGCACCAGGTTCGCGACCTGGGCCAGCTCCACCTGGACCTGGTAGGAACCGTCGCCGGTCCCGGGGCGCAGCGGCACCGGGAGCTCGCCGATGCTGGAGATCCCGCAGCCCGCCGCGCCCAGGGCGGCGACGAGCAGGACCGCGCTCAGCCGGGCGGTACGCGGCGTCCGGCCGGTCATCGGTTCCCTCCGATCGGGAGCGGGGGCGTGGGCAGCACGGGCGCCGAGGGATCGCCGTACTGGATCGGGTTGACCGCGACCGGCGGCGCGTCGATCCGCGCCAGGTCCAGCAGGGGGCCGAGGCCCGCGCGGCAGGCGTAGGCGGCGGCCGGGTCGTCGGCACCGGCCGGGGCGACGGCGGCGGCGCTGTCACACACCACCGCGGCCGGGCTGCGCAGGTTGGTCACCGCGACGTTCGCGGTCACCGCTCCGGTCTTCTCGTCGATGAAGTTCGCGAAGTTCGACACCGCGAACGGCGCCTTCTGCAGCAGGTCGCCGAGCGCCTGCCGGTTCTGCGAGATGTTCGCGACGACGTCGTCGAGTTTGCGCAGGTCGGTGGTGAAGGCGTCCCGGTGGTCGGAGACGAACCGCTGCACCAGTGGCGCCGTGCGTTCGAGCCCTTGCAGCACCTGGGCCAGCGCCTCCCGGTTGTCGGCGAGGATCCCCGAGGTGTCGGCGAGCTGGCTCTGGAACCGCGCGACCTGGGCGTCGGCGTCCTTCAGCGCGGTGACGAAGGTCTGCAGGTTGCGCACCGTCGCGAACAGGTCGCCGCGGCTGTCGGACAGCGTGCTCGACGCCTCGGACAACGTGCGGATCGTGTCGCGGATCAGCGGGCCCTGCCCCTGCAGGTTCGCCGAGGTCGTGTCGAGGAGCCGGTTGAGGGCGCCCTCGGTCTCGGCGGACTTCGGGGCGAGCGCCTGCGCGAGGCCGGCGACCTCGGTCTTGACCCGGTCGAACTCGACCGGGGAGACGGTGCGCTCACGCGGGATCTCGGCCCCGTCGGCGAGCTCGGGACCGCTCTCGTAGGGCGGGCCGACCTGCACGTAGCGGACACCGACCAGGGTGGGCGAGATGATCGCGGCGGTCGCGTCGGCGGGGAGTGTCACGTCGTCGTCGTAGCTCATGACGACCTTCACCGAGTCCGGGCCGGGCTCGACCGACTCGATCGAACCGACCTTGACCCCCAGCACGCGGACCTCGTCGCGCGGGTAGAGGTTCACGGTCTGGTCGAAGTACGCCGTGACGGTGCGGGTGCCGGAGCCGACCAGCGCCCACGTCGCGGCGGCCGCGACGACGAGCACCAGCACGACGACCAGCACCCGGGAGCGGGAGAGGACCGTCATCGGTCGCCACCGCCTTCCGGGGCGGCCGGGGTGCCACCGGGCAGGGCCGGGGACACCGGGGAGGCCTGGTCGAGCACCGACGGAAGGGTCTGGCGCGCCAGGTTGGTGGGGGGCAGGTTGGGCACCAGCGCGAAGAACCAGGGACCGCTGGAGATGGCTTCACCGAGGCTGCCCGCGTAGGTGTCGAGACCGGTGATCGCGGCCGCGAGGTTGCGGTCGTTGCGACGCAGCAGGTCGAGCACCTTCTCCAGCTCGGCCAGCGCAGGTCCGAGCTGGCGCTCGTTGTCGTGCACCAGCCCGTCGAGCTGGTGCAGCACGCCGGTGATGTTCAGCAGCAGCGACCGGATCACCTCGCGCCGGGCGCGCAGCTCCTCCAGCAGCATGTTCCCGTCGGTCACGAGCGTGGTGATGTTGCCGCTGCGCTCGGCGAGGACCGCCGACACCGACGCGGTGTGGTCGAGCAGCTGGCGCAGCTCGGCGTCGCGGGAGGAGATCGTCTGCGACAGCCGGCCGAGCCCCTCCATCGCCGAGCGGAGCTCGGGGGGTGTGTCGGCGAAGGTGTCGGCCACCGTGGTGAGCGACTCCGCGACCCGGTTCACGTCGAGGTCGGCCGTCTTGCGGGTGACGGTGTCCAGCAGCTCCTGGACGTCGTACGGCGACGACGTCCGGTCCAGCGGGATCACCGAGCCCTCGGCCAGCCGGCCGGTGCCGGCCGGGCGGACCTCCAGGAACTTGGCGCCGAGCACGGTCGCGGTCTTGATCGACGCACCGGTGGCGTCACCGAGGGTGCTGCCGTCGAACACGGTGAAGTCGGCCCGGACGGCACGGCCGGCCAGCTCGACGTCGTCGACCTTGCCGACGACGACGCCCGCGAGTCGGACCTCGTCGCCGGACTTCAGACCGGCGGCCTCGCTGAACAGCGCCGAGTAGGACCCGGACGTCAGCTGGCGGGACAGGTAGCCGGAGTTCAGTGCCGTCACGGTCGCGAGCAGCGCGACCACCACGGCGACTGCTCCGACCTTCAGGAGGTTCAGCTCCTGGAAGCGGCGGTTCAGAACTGGCATCGAGCCTCCTGGCTCGCGATGGTGTCGGTCATGATCGGCGGGCCGACTCCGGGGTCGAGCCGGATCTGCACGCCGCAGAGGTAGAACTGGAAGCCCTGCTGGTAGATGCCGGCGCGACCGAGGATCTGATAGTAGCCGGGGATCTGGGAGAACAGGTAGTTGAGGCGCTCGCCGTCGGAGTTGACCACCCGGGAGAGCCGGTCGACCTCGTGCACCACCCCGGCGACGTCCGGACGGGCCTCGCGGAGCAGGCCCTCGACGTCCCCGGCGAGGTTGCTCGCCCGCTCCAGCGACTGCCCGATCGAGGTCCGGTCCTGCGACAGCCCGCTGATCAGCTGCTGGAGCTGGACCACGGTGTCGGAGAGGCGGTCACGGCGCTGGTCGACGGTGCCGAGGACCCCGTTGAGGTTGGTGACGACCTGACCGATGACCTGGTCGCGGTCGGCCAGCGCACCGGTGAGGCTGCCGATCTGGCCCAGCAAGGCGTCGATCGAGCCCCCCTGCCCCTGCAGGACGGTGATGAGCGACTCGGCGAGCTGGTTGACCTGGGCCGGCTCCAGCCCCTGGAACAGCGGGGTGAAGCCGTTGTAGAGCTCGTCGAGGTCGAGCGCGGGATGGGTCTGGGTGACCGGGAGCGTCCCGCCGTCGGCGAGGACGCCGGTCGGCTGCGGGCCGCGCACGATCTCCAGGTAGCGCTGCCCGAGCAGGTTCTTGTAGCGGACGATGCCCTCGGAGCCGGTCTGCACCGGCACGTCGGAGCGCATGCTGAACGAGATCCGGGCCAGGTTGTCGGCACCGACCTCGACGGACTCGACGCGGCCGACGGTGATGCCGGCGACGCGCACGTCGTCCTTCTCCTTGAGCCCCGACGCGTCGGCGAACTCCGCGGAGTAGCGGGCCGACTCGCCGAAGCGGACCGAGCCGTAGGCGACGACGACCGTCGCCGCGCAGACCGCGGCCACGACGACGAACACCAGGACCCTCAGGAACTCGGCGCGGTGCCTCATCGGCCGCCCTCCTCTCCCGGCGCGGGGGCGGGCGCCCCGACGGCCTGACCGGACTGCCGCGGCGCGGACGGCGCCTGACCGAGACGCTCGGCGATCGTCGGTCCGAGATCGACGCCGCCGACCAGCGTGGCCAGCGGGTCACGGACCTCGATGCCGGCGTCGCGGGTGTCCAGGCGCGGCGAGCCGTCGTCGAAGTAGGTGTGCCGGGGGATCTCGCCGGGGCGCGGGATGCCCGGCCCGCAGTTCGGCTGGTCGACGCCGAGCTTCGGCGCGTTCTGCGAGGTGTAGCCGTCCTCACCGGGCTGGAACGTGGTGAGCGAGCGCAGGCCCGGCTGGGCGCCGCCGAAGCTGGGCTCCAGCAGGGCCCGCAGGTGGTTCAGGCTGGCCGCGGTGCAGGGCAGCACCGGGGCGTAGCGCTCGAGCACCGCGGTGGTCGGGCGCAGGGTCTTCAGCGTGCGGTCGAGGCTGTCGGTGTTGGCCTCCAGCACCCCGGACACGTCGGTGGAGAACATCGACAGCGACGCCAGCGTCGCGTCGATGCCGGCCTGCTCGTCGACGACGGTGCCCGCGGTCGTGGTCGCGTTGCGCAGCAGCGCGAGCAGGTCGGGGCCGGCGTCGGCGTAGGTGTCGAGCACCGGCGCCGCGGCCTGCAGGTCGCGCTGCAGCGCCGGCAGGCTCGGGTTGATGCGCTCCAGGTAGTCGTTGAACCGCACCAGGCTGGCGCCGAGCTCGTCACCCCGGCCGTTGAGGGAGGTCGACAGCGCGCCCAGCGCCGTGTTGACCTTCGCCGGGTCCACGGTGGTGAGCAGCCGGTTCAGGTTGTCGAAGACGATGTTCGCCTCGGTCTGCACCGACGACGCCGGGACGACGGCGCCGGCCTCGATCGTGCGGGGCTCCGGGGCGGGCGGCGGGACGAGGTCGACGAACTTCGGCCCGAACACCGTCGGCGAGATGATCCGGGCGGTGACGTTCGCCGGGATCATGTCGATCGTCGCGGGGTCCAGGGCCACCTGCACCAGCGCACCGCCGTTGCCGTCCGGCCGCACGTCCGACACCCGGCCGACGCGCACGTCGCGCATCGACACGTCGGCGTCGGGGAGCATGAGCAGCCCGGCCCGGTCGGTCTGCACGGTGGCGGACACGCCGGGGTCGAACACGTGCAGGTAGCTCGCCACGACGAGCACCGCACCGAGCAGCAGCACGCCGACGGCGGCGAGCCCGGTCATCTCGTGTCGCACGGGTCCCCCGCTCATCGCGACAGGTGGAGGGTCTCGGGGTCCGCGTAGAGCAGGACGGCGGTGACCAGGGCGGTGACCATCACGGCGATCAGCGACAGGCGCACGGCGCGACCGACCGCGGCGCCGACGCCGGCCGGACCGCCGCTCGCGGTGAAGCCGTAGAAGGCGTGGATGGACATCACGACGAAGGCGATCAGGGTGACCTGCAGCATCGAGGTGAGCACGTCGGTCGGGATCAGGAAGGTCGCGAAGTAGTGGTTGTAGGTGCCGACCGACTGCCCGTAGCCGAGCACGACGATGAGCTGCGTCGTCGCGAAGCAGGCGATCAGGGCCAGTGCGTACAGCGGGACGATGGCGATCGTCCCGGCCAGGATCCGGGTGGTGACCAGGAACGGCACCGACGGGACCGCCATGACCTCGATGGCGTCGATCTCCTCGCTGATGCGCTGGGCGCCGATCTCGGCGGTGAACGCCGCCCCGATCGTCGACACCAGCGCGACCCCGCCGATCAGCGGGGCGGCGAGCCGGATGTTGATGTAGCTCGCCAGGAAGCCGGTGAGGGCGTCGGTGCCGACCGCGTTGAGGGCCTCGTAGCCCTGCAGGCCGACGACGGCGCCCGCACTGGCGGTCAGGATCGCGACGACCACGACGCTGCCGCCGATCAGGACCAGCGCGCCGGTGCCGAAGCTGATGCTGGTGAGCTGCCGCAGCACCTCACCGAGGTAGCGGCGCAGCACGATCGGGATGCCGGCGTAGGCCTTGACGTAGAAGTCGACCTGTACCCCGACGGCCCGCAGCCCCGACCGGGGTCGCTCGACCATCCGCCCGAGGGCGGAGTGCTCGGATGTGTCCACGACGTCGTCCTCAGATCCGTGCCAGCTTGAGCTGGATGTCGATGGCGGTGAGCAGGGCGTTGATGATGAAGAGCAGGACGAAGGAGATGACGACGGTCTCGGTGACCGCCTGTCCGACGCCCTTCGACCCGCCCTCGGCGTTGAGGCCGCGGTAGGCGGCGACGAGCCCGGCGAGGGTCCCGAACAGGACTGCTTTGAAGGAGCTCACGGCGAAGTCGCCCTCGTCGGTGAGCAGGGTCAGCGTCGCGAGGAACTGGCCGGCCGAGGCGCCCTGCAGGCCGACCGACACGAGGTAGGCGACGACCTCACCGACCACGGTGATGATCGCGCTGAGGCAGACCGCGACCAGCGCGGAGGCGAGCACCCGGGGCAGCACCAGGCGGTGCAGCGGGTCGATGCCCATGACCTTCATCGCGTCGATCTCGTCGCGGATCTTGCGGGCGCCGAGGTCTGCGGCGATGGCCGTCGCACCCGCGCCCGCGGTGACCAGCACCGCGGCGATGGGGCCGATCTGGCGCAGCACGGCGAGGCCGGTCACGGCGCCCGCGACGTCCAGCGCGCCGATCTCGGCGAGCAGCTGGTTGATCAGCAGGATCACGACGCCGACGAACGGGATCGTCACCATGATCGCGGGCGCGAGCGAGACCGATGTGATGAAGCGGGTCTGGGCGAGGAACTCGCCGAACGGGAACGGACGCTTCACCACGGTCCGCGCCACGTCCAGGACGAAGGCGGTGAAGCTGCCGACGGTGCGCACCGCCCCGTCGAGGGTCGGCACCCGGGAGCCGCTCACCGGTCGACACCGGCCTCGGTGCTCCCGGCCGTGGCGACCGGGACCGCGGTGAGTGGACTCTTCATCGAGTGGCCTCCGTCATCGGTCCTGCCTAGCATCCATTTTCTAAACGAGGATCAGAAACGGAGGTTACGGGGGCGGAGGTCTTTTTCCGCTCCGTCCGTCGCCCCACCCGACCGGGTGACACGGGAGAACACGGCACGCTCGACGGTGAGCGGCGTCACTCCGACGACGAGCGGTCGCATCCGGCCCGATTCCGCATCTGACGTGCAGGAACGGGCCGACTTGCCGGCCGGAACCCGGCTGCGGGCCGGGCCCGGCCGGCGCCGTGACACGGCAGCGGCGCCGGACCGGGACGGCGCCGGCCCCGCCCCGCGCGGTCACCGACGACGGGAGCATCCGCCGGGTCGACGAGCTCTTCCGCCTAGCAGCGATTTACTTGAGGTGCCCCGAAACTGCGTCGAGCTCGCCCTCAGGCCAGGGCGACGATGCCCGCGAGCACCGCGCACGCGGCGACGCAGTAGAGCTCGAACAGCAGCCGCAGCACGACCGGGGCGTCACGCAGCTCCATGAAGTACAGACCGACCAGGCGCACCTTGAACAACGCCAGGACCAGCACCACGACCGAGGCCACGGTGCCCGAGGCCGGGCCGGTCCCGAGGATCCAGGACACGGTCGTGACGGCCACCAGCACCAGCCACACCACGGCGACCCGGTCCCGCCAGGCCGGCGTGCTCGACACGATCGAGGACACGGGTCACCTCACCAGGTAGAGCAGCGGGAACAGCACGATCCAGAGCAGGTCGACCATGTGCCAGAAGCACGCGGCGCCCTCGATCAGCGGCAGCCGGCCGGGGAGCCGGTCCGGGCGCCGGCAGGCCGCTGTCATCAGCGCCAGCGCCACCAGCCCGGCGAGCACGTGCAGCCAGTGCAGCCCGGTCAGCACGAAGAAGTACATGAAGAACTCGTGGGTGTTCGGGGTGATCCCCGCGCCGAACTTCGCACCCCACTCGAACGCCTTGATCACCGAGAAGGTCACCCCGCAGGCGATCGCCCCGCCCAGCAGCACCGTGGCCCGGTGGGCGACACCCGTCCGCGCCGCATGCACCGCCCGCACCACGAGCAGCGAACTGAGCAGCAGCACCAGTGTGTTCACCACGCCCGGCACCGGGTCCAGCCGGGCCTGGGCCGCGTCGAACCCGGCCGGGTCGCCCCCGCGGACCACGAGGTAGGTGGCGAAGAAGACGGCGAACACGGTCATGTCGCCCAGTACCAGGACCCACAGTCCCGGCTCGCCGGGCACGTGCCGCCCTCGGTCCGCGATCGGCGCCGTCGCCGGGGACGGCGACGCGCTGGTCTCGGTCATGCCCACTCCTTCGTGGCCGGTCCGGACCGGGTCGGACCACGGCCGTTGACAGCAGGGGGCGCGCGTGGTCTCTTCCGGTTAACCTACATTAGATTATGCCCGGACGGCGGTCCGGGCCATCCCACGGAAGGGGGCCGGATCGTCATGGACGACGACCGCGGTCTACGGATCCTCGGCTGGGCCGGACCACTCTCGATCCTGCTGGTGCTCGTCGGCTGGCTGAGCGCCGGGTTCTTCCCGCCGCCACCGCCGTCGCTGGCCGGCGAGGAGCTGCTGCGGTTCTGGGGCACCGACACCACGCTCAAGCAGCTGTCGATGGTGATCTGCGTCTGGGGCGGGGTGCTCTACGCCCCCGCGTCGCTCGCGGTCTTCGTGGCGCTGCGGCGCAGCGGCGACCTCGCGCTGAACCTCGGGCAGGCCTGCATCGGTGTGCTCGGCACGGTGTTCTTCTCGCTGAACTTCGTGCTGCTCTCGCTGGTGCCCTACCGGCTCGAGAACGGCGACAGCGGCTACTCCCAGCTGCTCCACGACGTCGGGTTCACGATGACGTTCATGCCGGTCGCGCCGTTCACGGTCCAGTACCTGCTGATCGCCGCGATCATCCTGCGGGACCGTTCGGGGCGGCTACCCTACCCGCGCTGGGTGGCCTACGTGAACATCTGGGTGGCACTGCTGCTGGTCCCGGCCACCTTCATCCCGCTGTTCCACTCCGGCCCGCTCGCCTGGAACGGCATGTTCAGCTTCTGGGTCCCGGTCGCGGTGTTCGTGGGCTGGTTCGTGGTGATGTTCCCGCCGCTGGTGGCCGGGCGCAGGTCGACCGCCCCCGCACCGAGCGCCACCCCACCGAGCGCCACCGCCCCGTCCTGAGGCGTCCCGACCGGATCGAGGAGAGACGATGCGACGCGAGCTCTACACCGACGACCACGAGCAGTACCGCGCCACCGTGCGCGAGTTCCTCGCCCGCGAGGTCGAGCCGCACTACCTGGACTGGGAGCGCGCGGGCGGGATCGACCCGGCGGTGTTCCGCACCGCGGCCGAGGCCGGCGTCTACGCGCTCGCCGTGCCCGAGGAGTTCGGCGGCGCCGGTGAGACCGACTACCGCTACCGGATGGTGGTGAACGAGGAGGTCGCCCGGGTCGGCGCGACCTCGTTCGGCATGACGCTGGGCCTGCAGGACGACCTGGTGCTGTCCTACCTGCTCGACCTCACCACCGACGAGCAGAAGAAGCGCTGGCTGGAGCCGTTCAGCCGCGGCGAGCTGCTCGGCGCGCTCGCGATGACCGAGCCGGGGACCGGGAGCGACCTGCAGGGCATCCGCACCTCGGCCCGCCGCGACGGCGACGACTGGGTGCTCGACGGCTCGAAGACCTTCATCTCCAGCGCGCTGTCGGCGGACCTCGTGATCGTCGCCGCCCGCACCGACCCCGAGGCGGGCTCGCGCGGGTTCAGCCTGTTCGTCGTCGAGCGGGACATGCTCGGTTTCCGGCGCGGGCGCCGGCTGGAGAAGGTCGGTCTGCACGGCCAGGACACCGGCGAGCTGTTCTTCGACGCCGTGCGCCTGCCCGCGGACAACCTCATCGGCACCGAGGGCCACGGCCTCATGCACCTGATGAGCCACCTGCCGCACGAGCGGCTGGGCCTGATCGCCTCGGCCGTCACCGCCGCGCGCGCGGTCTACGAGCACACCGCGCGCTACTGCTTCGAGCGCCACGCCTTCGGCACGGCCATCGGCGACTTCCAGAACTCGCGGTTCGTCCTCGCCGAGATGGAGACCGAGCTCGAGGTCGCCGAGGCGTGGGTGGACCGTGCCGTGCTCGCGTTCAACCGGGGCGAGCTGACCCCGGTCGAGGCGGCGAAGGGCAAGTGGTACCTGACCGAGCTGCAGAAGCGCATCACCGACCGCTGCGTCCAGCTGCACGGCGGCTACGGATTCATGCTCGAGTACCCGGTCGCGCGGGCCTATGCCGACGGTCGCATCCAGACGATCTACGGCGGCACGACCGAGATCATGAAGGAGATCATCGGGCGGGACATCGCCTCCCGGTACCGCTCCTGAGCAGGGGTCGCCGGCACGCGGACGCCCGCGTGCCGGCGACACGGCCGGGCAGGTGTCCGGCTGGTGACCCCCGGTCCGCCTATCCTGGTCCGGTGGCCCGCAGGACGAACGCGGTGGCCCCAGCCGCCACCGACGACACCGACGCGACCGACACCAAGTCGGCTCGCACCCGTGCCCGCCTGCTCGACGCCGCGGCGCGGGTCCTGAGCGAGAAGGGCTTCGCGGGGACCCGGCTGTCCGACATCGCCAAGGCCGCGCAGATCCAGGCGCCGGCGATCTACTACTACTACCCGTCCCGTGAGGACCTGATCGAGGACGTCGTCGCGACGGGCGCGATCTCGCTGCGCGACCACCTGTCCCAGGTCCTCGAGGCACTGCCGCCGGACACCCCGCCCGCCGAGCGGATCGCCGCGGCGGTGGAGGCGCAGCTCCGGCACGAGCTGCAGCTGTCCGACTACGCCCGGGCGGTCGTCCGCAACGCCAACCAGCTGCCCGAGCACCTGTCGGCCCGTGCCCGCGTGCACATCGGGGAGTTCCACGACATCTGGCGCGGACTGGTCGAGGACCTGCGCGCCGCCGGGCAGCTGCGGCACGACGTGGAACCGTCGATCGGCCGCATGCTCGTCATCGGCTCGCTGAACTGGACGGTCGAGTGGTGGGACCCGCAGCGGGGCGACATCGACCGGACGATCACGGTCGCCCAGTCGATGGTGCTGCACGCGCTGCGGCCGTGACCTCCCTCCCGGTGCCACGACGCGGGACGCCACGGCACCGGGGGGCACGCGGTCAGGCGTAGCGCTTCTTCAGCTCGCCCTTGACCAGCTTGCCGGTCTCGGTGCGGGGCAGGTCGTCGACGAAGCGGACCTCGCGCGGAGCCTTGTAGCCCGCGATGCGCGACTTCACGAAGTCGATGATCTCCTGCCCCAGCTCGGGCCCGGTCGCGACGCCGGCCCGCGGCTGGACGAACGCGGTGACCCGCTCCCCCATCTCCGGGTCCGGCAGGCCGATGACGGCGACGTCGTGCACGGCGGGGTGCAGCGCCAGGACGTTCTCGGTCTCCTGCGGGTAGATGTTGACCCCGCCGGAGATGATCATGAAGGACTTGCGGTCGGTGAGGTACAGGAAGCCGTCCTCGTCGAGGTGGCCGATGTCGCCCAGCGTCGTCCACGTCTCGTGCTCGGGGTGCTGCGCGGCCCGGGTCTTCTCCGGGTCGTTGTGGTACTCGAACGGCACGATGTCGCGCTCGATGTAGACCGCGCCGGTCTCCCCGACCGGCAGCTCGGTGCCGTCGTCGTCGCAGATGTGCAGCACCCCCAGGATCGGGCGGCCGACGGTGCCGGGCTTGGTCTGCCAGGTGGCGCTGTCGGTCATGGTGAGACCGTTGCCCTCGGTCGCGCCGTAGTACTCGACCAGGATCGGGCCCCACCAGTCGATCATCGCCTGCTTGACCTCGACCGGGCACGGGGCGGCGGCGTGCACCGCGACCCGCAGCGACGAGATGTCGGCCGCGTCGCGCTGCTCCTGCGGGAGCTGCAGCATCCGGACGAACATCGTCGGCACGAACTGGGCGTGGGTCACCCGGTGGGTGCCGATCGCCTCCAGTGACCCGACGGCGTCGAAGCGGCGCATCATGACCACGGTGCCGCCGTGCGCCTGCACGGCGCCGCACCAGCGCAGCGGCGCGGCGTGGTAGATCGGGGCCGGGGTGAGGTAGACCGTCTCCGGGCCGACGCCGAAGGCCTTGCTGATCAGTCCGACCAGCGGGTCGCCCAGCTCGGTGAACTGGACGGGCGGCAGCGGCGGCCGCACCCCCTTCGGCCGGCCGGTCGTGCCCGAGGAGTACAGCATCGGGGCGCCGTGCGGCTGGTCGTCGGGCGCGACGTCGGAGGCGGCGGCCAGGGCGTCCTCGTAGGAGGAGAAGCCGTCCACGACGCCGTCGTAGGACAGCCGCAGGCCGGGCGAGACACCGGTGGCGAGCACCGCCTTCGCGACGTCGGCCTTGCCCGCGGAGACGATGAGCGCCGACGCCCCGGAGTCCTCGACGATGTAGCCGACCTCCTCGGCGACGAGGTTGTGGTTGATCGCGGTGATGTAGAGCCCGGAGCGCATCGCGGCCCAGTAGACCTCGAAGACACGCAGGTTGTTCTCGCTCAGGAGCGCGACGACGTCACCGCGACGCAGGCCGGCCTCGCGCAGCACGTTCGCGAGCCGGACCGAGCGCTCCTCCAGCTCGGCGTAGGTCACCTGCTCCCCCGTCTCCGCGAGGAGCGCGGCGATCTTGTCCGGGTGCTGGGCGGCATGGGCGCCGGGGTGGGTCACGGGTCCTCCACGTCGGTGTGGTCGTCGGCGACGACGGAATTTAATGTCGATAAAGTAGGGCGGAAAGCTCCCCACCGGCAACGGTCGGGCGGCCGCGGGTCTTCTACAGTCGACCCGACCGGAGAAGGGGTGGGACGTGGCCGCACCGCAGTCGCAGCCGGGACCGCGGCGACGGATGAGGGCCGCCGAGCGGCGCGACCAGCTGGCACGCACCGCCGCGGCACGGTTCCACCTGGTCGGCTACCACCAGGTCTCCCTCGGCGACGTCGCCGCCGACGTGGGGTTGACCGGGCCTGCGGTCTACCGGCACTTCCCCAACAAGCAGGCCCTGCTCGCCGCCGGGATCGCGGCCGGGCTCGACGAGGTCGCCGAGGCCCTGGACCGGCACCTCGACGGCCCGCTGGAGGAGCTGGTCACCGCGCTGACCCGCGTCGCACTGGACCGTCCCGACCTGTGGACGCTGCTGCAACGGGAGGTCCGCTTCCTCTCCCCACAGGCCCGCGAGGAGATCCGCGAACGACTGCGCGGACGGCTCGAGCTGCTGTCGCGCCGGCTGCGGCGCGAGCGTCCCGAGCTCACCGAGCGCGCGGCGGGTGTGCTCGTGACCGGCGCGCTCGGCGTGCTGGCCACCCCGTCGGTCACCCACATCGGCCTGGACGACGAGCGGGTCCGCACCGTCCTGGCCGCAGCGGCGCTGGCCTGCCTGCGGTCCGACCCACCGGCCGGACCCGCGGCCGGACCGGACGGCCCGGTCTCGTCGGAGGACGGGCCGTCGTCGCGGCCGCGGGAGATCGTGGACCGCGCGGTCGCGCTGTTCCACGAGCGCGGCTACGTCGGGGTGAGCCTGGACGAGATCGGCGCGGCCGTCGGCATGGCAGGGCCCAGCCTGCTGCACCACTTCGCCAGCAAGGCCGACATCCTCACCGCGGCGTTCGACCTCGGCTCGGAACGGCTGCGGGCCGAGCAGGCCGCGCGTCGGGCCCGGCCGGGGTCGGTCGACCTGCCAGGGCTGATCGACCGCTACGTCGGCTTCTGCCTGGCCAACCGGGCGTTGCTCGGGGTCTACGTCAGCGAGTTCAACCACCTCACCGACGACGCGCGGCGCCGGACCGCGGACGCCATCCGGACCGAGCTGCGCGACTGGACGCGGTCGCTGCTCGCGTACTTCCTCGACCTCGACGAGCCGACCGCGCGGCTGCGCGTGCGGGCCGCGCTGTCGCTGATCAGCGACCTGACCCGGCTCACCTCCACGCGGGACCGGCCGGCGGAGCGGGCGGAGGTCACGGCGGCCGCGCTGGCCGTGCTCCGCTCCGGCGCCTGACCGGCCCCGCGTGCCGGTCAGGCGGGGGTGAACGCGCACCGCTGCCGACGCACGCCGTTGATGAAGGTGCTGACCAGGCGCTCCGGCTCACCGACCGCCCGGATGTCGGGCAGCTGGGTGTACAGCTCGTGGAAGATCCACCGCAGCTGCATCTTCGCCAGGTGCGAACCGAGGCAGAAGTGCGGCCCCCCGCCCCCGAAGGCGACGTGCGGGTTCGGCGTGCGGGACAGGTCGAACTCGTCGGGCCGGTCGAGGACCGCCTCGTCGCGGTTGCCGGAACTGTAGAACATCGTGACCTTGTCGCCGGGCTCGATCACGACGCCGTTCAGCTCGAACCGCTCCAGCGCGGTCCGCCGGAAGCTCATGACCGGGCTCGCCCACCGGACGAACTCCTCCACGGCGGTGCCGATGCGGGCCTCGTAGTCGGCGAACAGCCACTCGCGCTGCTCCGGGTGGTCGGTCAGCGCGCGCAGCGTGTGGGTGGTGGTCTGCTTGGTCGTGTCGTTCCCGGCCACGCAGAGCAGCACGAAGAACGACCTGATCTCGTCGTCGGTGAGCCGCTCCCCGTCGACCTCGGCGGCGGCCAGCGCGGAGATCAGGTCGTTCTCCGGCTGCTCGCGACGCGCGTCGATCACGTCCTGGCAGGCGCCGTGCAGGACGACGATGGCGTTGAGCATCTTCGTCGCCGCGTCGTCGCCGCCGCCGTCCCCGTCGTCGCCCCAGGCGACCATCGACTCGGCCGCGTCGGCGACCTCCTCACGACGCTCGGGCGGGATCCCGATCATCTCCGAGATCGTCCACATCGGGAGCCGGGCGGACACCGAGGAGACGAACTCGGCCTCACCGCGGTCGCGGATCGCGCCGACGATCTCCCGGGCCTGCCGGGCGATCTGCTGCTCGATCAGCTTCACCCGCTTCGGTGTGAACACCGAGCTGACCAGCTTGCGGACGTCGCGGTGCCGCGGGTCGTCCATGGTCAGGATGGAGGAGGCCATCTCCAGCACCTCCTCCGGGAAGTCCTCGGCGAGGACCCCGCCCGCGGAGGAGGAGAAGACCTCGGCGCGACGGCTGACGGTGGCGATGTCCTCGGCCCGCACGACGGCCCAGTAGCCGGGCGAGCCGTCGTCACCGTCCATCAGCGGGCTGTACAGGGGGCGCTGCCAGGACACCGGCTCCTCGGCGCGCAGCCGGCCGAAGGTCTTCTCCCGCTCGACGGGGTCCAGGCGCCAGAACTCCCGGGAGGAGACGTCGAGCGCGGAGAACGGGCGCGATGCGGTGAGGGATCCGGTCATCGCGATCAGCTCACGACGAGGTCGGAACGACCGCGGTCGGCCAGCATCGCGGTGTAGCGCGGGTAGAGGGCCTTCGCGATCGGCGAGAGCTTGAGCAGCTGCGCCGCCGAACCACCGACCGTGATCTTCCCGCGGGCCATCGCCAGCGGCAGGCTGACCTTGCCCTGCCAGTACTGGTTGGCGGTGTCGGCGGCCATCGACAGGGTCGCGTCGGAGTCCGCCGCGGCGGCCTCGGCCCCGGTGGTGATCTTCTTGGTCGCGAACTCGACCCGCACCGTGGTGTCGGGGTCGGTGTAGTCCATGCGCAGGCTCATGCCGGTCGCGGCGAGCTTCGGCCCGATCGTCTCGTCCTCCATCGCCTCGGCGAAGATCCCGCCGAGGAACTCGTGGACCTCGTCCGCGGAACGGAAACCACCCATGACGTCTCCTTTGACATGTCGGCGCCGATCGACGGCCAGGGTTCCCGCCTCGGCCACGGCCTAGCGCAAGTTAACATAGAGTCCTCTATGCGGGAAGACGTCGACGGCTGCGATGATGCAGTGGTGCCGTCCCGGCACCGATCCGACCAGCCCCGACCCGACCCGGAAGGACCGACCGTGCCGCAGTACGTCGGACGCGAGGACTACTACGCGGCCGCGATCGCGATCCTGTCCGGATCGGGGGCCCACGAGCTGACGATGACCGCCCTGCACCGCGGGCTCGGCGTCTCCAGCGGATCGTTCTACAACTGGTTCCGCAACTGGCCCGACTTCGTCGAGCGGTTCCTGGAGCACTGGCGCGGGTCGACCGAGGCGATCGCCCGTGAGGCGGCCGGACCCCACGACCCGCACGAGCGGCTGGAGCTGCTGCGCCGGCTCTCGCGCACCGTCCCGCACGACGCGGAGGCGGCGATCCGGGTGTGGGCCACGACCGACCCGGCCGTCGCGGAGGCACAGCGCGCGGTCGACGCACGACGGCTCGAGGTGATCCGGCGGGCGGTCGCCGCCGCGGGTGCACCCGACGCCGCCGACGAGCTCGCCGAGCTGTGCCTGTCCGCGGTGGTCGGCGCCCAGCTACGGCACCGCCCCGTGGACGTCGAGGGTCTGGACCGGGTGCTCGCCCGCTTCATCGCGCTGGTGGAGGCGCATTCCGGCCGGCCGGACTGAGCGTCGCGACCGCCCCGGGAGCGGCGTGGTCGGCACGCGAGCCGACCATCGCGTGCACGCAGACCCGGCCCGTCGCGTCGCGTCCCCTGACCTCCACCAGCCCGGAGGTCCGGCCCCGGTGCAGGGCCGTGGCCGTCAGGCGCACCCGGCCCCGGCCGGGCCGCAGGAACGCGAGCTGCAGGCGGTTCACCGCGTGCGGGGCCGATCCGGTCAGGCGGGTCGCGGCCAGCTCCGCCGCGCAGGCCCAGACCCCGCCGTGAACGGTGCCGTTCTGGTTGGTCCACCCCGTCGCGTCGAGCTCCAGCACCGCCTCGTCCGGGCCGGACCCCACCTCGGTGAGGTCGGTGAGCAGCTCGCCGATCCCGCCCTGCCCCGGCCGGGCGCCGACCGCGGGCCCCGCGGCGAGCGGGGTCGTGCCGGGTGCGGGGACGTCCGCGGTCCAGGCCGACGCCACCGCGACGAGCCGGCCGTCCGGGTCGCGCACGGAGGCGGTGACGTGGTCGCGGAGCACCTCGCCCGCGGTGCGCGCGGCCCGGGCGTGCAGCCGGTCCCCCGGCCACGGCGGCGGGACGAGCACGTCGAGCGACAGCGCCGTGGTCACCGGCTGGAACCCCGGCGCCTGCGGCCGGTTGGCGACCTCGCCCAGGACATGGTCCGCCAGCACCGCCAGCGGCCCCGTCCACGTCCGCCCCGCGCCGTCCGACCAGCCCCCGGTGAGCGCGGAGCACCGCCTCTCACCAGGTACGACGGTGCACCCGAGCACGCCGAGGCGCTGCTCGGGCGTGCCCGCCGTGTCGAGACTGCAGGACTGCTCGCCGGTCATCGTGACCTCTCCCTCGTTGCCCTCTAAGTTAATCATGGCTAGGCTACGGCGGCGAGGTCCGCGCCGGAGCGGGCCGTCATCGAGGAGGAGCCGCCGTGCCCGCGCCCCTGACCGAGACGTTCCTGCGCGACTTCAGCACGCGCTGGCTGGCGGCCTGGAACTCCCACGACACCGAGCAGGTGCTCGCGCTGCTGCACCCCGACGTCCGATGGGAGGACACGGTCTTCTGGACCGGGGTGATCGAGGGCCGCGAGGGCGTGCGCACCTACGTGGAGCGGATCTGGGAGGTCATGCCCGACGTCGCGTTCGACGACGTGCAGACCTTCACCTCCCCCGGCGACGGCCGCGCGCTGTGCCTGTTCCGCCAGTACGGCCACGGCCCGGCGAAGCTCGCCCCCGACGCCACCTTCAGCACCTACGGCTGCGACATCTTCCTGGAGTTCGCCGACGGACTGCTGTCGTCCTACCTGGCGCAGTACGAGATCACCGAGATGATGCGCCAGCTCGGCGTGCTGCCCGCCCGCGAGGGCCGGATCGGCGGCGCCTACCTGCTGTCGCTGCTGCACCGCAGCCCGGCGAACGCCGGCTGACCCGCCCGTCCCCCGCACCACCCCAGACCGAGGAGTCACCATGGCCGATGACGAGGCCGTCCGCATCACCGTCGCCGACGGCGTCGGCACGATCACCTTCAACCGGATGCACCGGCGCAACGCGCTCAGCCTGGAGCTGTTCGAAGCGCTCGGCGACCAGCTCGACGCCTGGCGGAGCGACGACGAGGTCGCCGCGGTCGTGCTCACCGGTGGCGAGGAGGCGTTCTCCGCGGGCCTGGACCTCGACCTGCAGTCGGCGTTCACCGAGGACTCCCGCGAGGTGTACTCGGACATGTGCCTGCGGGTCTACGGCGCCCTGCTCGACTACGGCAAGCCCACCATCGCCGCGTGCGCCGGACCGACCCTGGGCGGCGGCTGCGACATCGCGGTGTTCTGCGACATCCGGATCGGCGCGGAGAACGCCGTGTTCGGGTTCCCGCAGATCAAGTTCGGGCTCACCCCGTACTTCTCGCCGCTGTGGAAGATCGTGGGACTCAGCCAGGCCAAGCTCCTGACCTTCTCCGGCGACCGGATCGACGCCGCGGAGGCGCTGCGCATCGGCCTGCTCGACCGGCTCGTGCCGACCGGCGGTGTCGTCGAGGCCGCGACCGCGCTGGGCCGGTCGATCGCGGAGACCACCACGAAGTCGGCGAAGATCAACAAGGAGCTGGCGCTGCGCTCCCCGGCGATGGACCCGATCAGCGCGCTGTCCTTCGAGACCTCCGCCTACCGCGAGGTCATCCGCCACCCCGACGTGCTGGAGCGGATCAACGAGGCGTTCAGCCGGATCCGCACGCGCTGAGCGTCCGTTCGGCGCAGTGGATAGTGACGGTTCACTAGATAGGGTGGGCCGCCGTGGCCCGATCGAGTCCGAGGAGCACGTCGATGACGACTGCCGCCCCGTCCGTGACCGCACCGTCGACCGCACAGTCCGTGACCGCCGGGGGGACCGACCCGGCGCGCGCGTACCGGTACGCCGGCTACCGCGCGTCGGGCCTGTGGACGCCGACGTCGCTGGCCGATCTCGTGCCGGAGGCCGCGGCCCGCCACCCCGAGCGCGAGCTGTTCTCCTTCGAGGGCACCCGGGTCACCTACGGCGCCTTCGAGCGCTGGACCCGGGCGGTGGCCCAGGACCTGGTGCGCCGCGGGGTCCGCCCCGGCGACCGGGTCCTGGTCCAGCTGCCGAACCGGCTGGAGGCGCTGGCCGTGCAGGTCGCGGCGTTCCGGGCGGGCGCGGTGGACGTCCCGGTGATCCCGATCTACCGGGAGCACGAGATGCGTCAGATCGTCGCGGACTGCCGGCCCGCGGCGGTCTGCACGGTCGACGCCCTCGGCGACCGCGACCCGTCCGCCGAGCTCGACGCGCTGTTCGACGAGGCCGGTGTGACCCCGGCGGTGCGCTACCTCGTCGGGGGCGAGCGCCCCGGCTGGACCGCCGTCCCGGGGCCGGAGGCCGCGGACGACGCCGCGCTGCCGGCGTCCGCCGACCCCGCGGAGCCCGCGCTGCTGCTCTACACCTCCGGGACGACCGCCGCGCCGAAGGGCGCGCTGCTGTCGCACCGGGCGGTCGTCGCGCACCTGGTCAACTTCCGCGACGCGCTCGGCGCCGGGGAGGACACCGTCACCCTGGCCGCGACACCGCTGTCGCACCTGGGCGGGTTCGTCGCCGCCGTCGTGTTCCCCGCGTTCCTGGGCGGGCGCTCGGTGGTGATGGCCGGCTGGCGGCCCGACGACGCCGTCGAGCTGATCGAGGCCGAGCGGGTCACCCTCATGATGGGGGCCACGGTGTTCGTGACCGACCTCGTCGAGCGCTACCGGGACCGTCCGGAGGGCCACCGCCTCGACACCTACGCCTGTGCCGGCGCGGCCATCGCGCCCGAGGTCGTCGACCGTGCCGCGGAGGTGGGTGTGCGGGTGGTGCGCGCCTACGGCATGACCGAGACCGCCGGGGTGCTCGCGATCGCGGCGGCCTCGGACTCCCTGGAGCGCCGGCGCGCCTGGGACGGCAGGCTGCTGCGCGGCATGGAGATGACCGTCGTCGACGACGACGGCGCGCTCGTCCCGCCCGGCACCGTGGGCCGGCTGCGGATCCGCGGGCCGCAGCTGCTCGACCGCTACACCGACCCGGTCGTCACCGCCGAGCAGATCGACGCCGACGGCTGGTTCCTCCCCGGCGACGTCGGCCGCGTCGACGACGAGGGCTGGGTCCAGATCGCCGGCCGCACCAAGGACATCGTCAACCGCGGCGGCGAGAAGTTCTCCACGATGGACATCGAGCTCGCGGTCGCCTCCGCCCCGGGTGTGCGGCGGGTCGCGGTCACCGCGGTGCCCGACGAGCGCCTCGGGGAGGCCGTCGGTGCCTGGGTGGTCCTCGACGACGACGCCCGCGCCGCCGGCGTCGGCCCGTTGCTGGAGCACCTGGCCGCCCAGAAGCTCGCCCGCGCGAAGACGCCCGTCGAGTGGCACGTCGTCGCCGAGATCCCGGCCACCGCCAGCGGGAAGATCCAGAAGCACGCGCTCGCCGGGCTCACCGACCTCGAGCTGTGGCACGCCCACCGACCGGCCCGGGCGTGACCGCGGTGTTCGAGGCCGGGACCGTCGCACTGGTCACCGGCGCCGGACGCGGGCTGGGCGCGGAGTACGCGACCGCACTGGCCGCGGCCGGGGCGACGGTCGCCGTGCACGCGCGCACCGCGCGGGCCGCGGGTGCCGTCGCCGACCGGATCCGGGACGCGGGCGGGCGCGCGCACCCGGTCGTCGGGGACGCGCGCGACGGCCGCGCCCTGGTCGGGGACTGCGTCGCGGCGCTCGGCCGGCTCGACGTGCTCGTGGTCAACGCGGGCGGGCTGCGCGACCGCGGGGTGTCCCGGCTGACCGACGACGACTTCGACGAGGTCGTCGACGTGCACCTGCGCGGCAGCTGGACCGCCTGCTCGGCGGCCTGGCCGCACCTGCGCGAGCGCGGCGGCGCCATCGTGCTCACCACTTCCGGCGCGGGGCTGCACGGCAACCCCGGCCAGGCCGCCTACGCGGCGGCGAAGGCCGGCCTGGTCGGGCTCGCCCGCACCCTGGCCGCGGAGGGCTCGCGGCACGGGATCCGGGTCAACGCCGTCGCGCCGATGGCGCTGACCTCCATGACCGCCGAGGTGTTCCGCGACCGACCGGCGCAGGCACTGCTGGCGGCCGACGTGGCCCCGGTCGTCGTCGCGCTCGCCCTGCCCTCCTGCCCGCTGACCGGCGAGGTCGTCGAGACCGGCGGCGGCTGGGCCTCGGTGCTGCGCTGGGAGCGCTCCGAGGGGGTGCGCTTCACCCGCCCCGACGGGCCGCCACCGGCCGTCGCCGACGTCGCCGCGCACTGGGGCGGGATCACCGACCTGGTGGGCCGCCCGTCCGACCGTCCGACCACGACCGCGGACTCGCTCGCCGCCGCGTGCGACCCGTTCCGCGGGACGACCGCGCTGCGCGCCGGCTCCGAGTCCTGCCACTGATCCCACACCCCCACCCCGAGAGGAACCCCCGTGACCGAGTACCGCTACCTGCTGACCTCCGTCGAGGACGGCGTCGGCATCCTGCAGCTGAACCATCCCGAGAAGCGCAACGCGCTGGGCTGGGAGCTGCACGAGGAGATCGTGGCGGCGCTCGCCGAGTGGGCCGAGGACGACGAGGTCGCCTGCGTCCTGATGATCGGCGACGAGGACATCTTCTGTGCCGGCTGGGCCCTGGACGTGCTGCAGGACACCAGCGGGGACGCCCGCACCCGGTTCACCGACCTCGCCTACAAGCTCATGGTCGCGATCTACGACTACCGCAAGCCGACCGTGGCCGCCGTCGCCGGTGTCGCCCCCGGCTACGGCATGGACCTGGCCAACATGTGCGACATCACGATCGCCTCGGAGAACGCCGCGTTCGGCTCGACCCAGGTCAAGTACGCGATGAACGGCTTCTACCACGCGATCCTGCGCAAGACGAACACCCAGCGGGCCCGCCGGATGTTCTTCACCGGCGACCCGATCGACGCCCACGAGGCCCTGCGCTGCGGGCTCGTCGACGAGGTCGTCCCGGTCGGGACGCTGCGCTCCTCGGCGCTGACGCTGGCGAAGCAGATCGCCGAGAACGGTGCCGAGCTGACCACGGTGCTCAAGGAGGTCGCGCTGCGCGCCGGGCACATGGACCACGTCGCGGCGACCGCCTACGAGCTGCGCGTCACCCACGACCTGCTGCAGCGCGGGCTGTTCACCCGCCGCATCGCCGAGGGCCTGGACCGGCTGCGGTCCGGGGCCAGCAGGGCCACCGAGCGACTGTCCCGCCGCAGCTGAGACCGAGCGGCAGCCGAGACCGAGCCCCGGAGCCGAGATGACGTCCTCGCCGACCTCCCCCACCCCGTCCCGCACGACACCGCACCCCACCGACCCCGGGTTCGCCCTGGCCTACGGGATCGCCTGGAGCAACGACCCCGACGCGCTGCTGGAGTTCTTCGCCCCGGACGGCGTGTACCGCGACATCGCGCTCGACGGCACCTACCGCGGCCGCGGGGAGGTCGGCCGCTTCCACCGGTTCATGCTCTCCTTCGCCCCCGACTCGCACATCGAGTTCGGCGAGACATGGGCGGCCGGCGGCGGGCTCACCTCGCGCTGGGTGTGGTCGGGGACCGTCCGCGGCCCGCTGAAGCTGCGCACCGGTGAGCTCGTCGACGTGGCCGGTGCCCGGTTCTCGGTGCCGGGCGTCGCCGTCTGCACCTACGACGACGACGGCCTGCTCACCGGTCACGACGACTACTGGGACCTCGCGACGGTGCTGTACCAGGTCGGCGCCCGCATCACCTCGCCGACCCGCTGAGGCACGCGGTCGGGCCGAGGCCCGGACAGCCCGGCGACGAGGGCCCTGTCCGGGCCTCAGCCGGCCGTGACGAGCTCCGCCAGCCGGCCCGCGACGATCTGCTCGGCCTCGGTGACGATGCGCTCGATCAGCTCCGCGCAGGTCGGGACGTCGCGGATGATCCCCTGCACCATCCCGACCGACCAGATGCCGGCGTCGAGGTCTCCGGTCTCGTAGACCGTCGCCCCGCGGCTGCCCGCGACGAGGTGGCGGATGTCCTCGAACCGGGCACCGGCGGCGAGCTTCTCCACCACCTCCCGGGAGACCGCGTTGGCCGCGACCCGAGCGGTGTTGCGCAGCTCGCGGAAGATGAGGGTGGTGTCGCGCTCGCCGGCCTCGACGATGCGGGCCTTCACCGCGTCGTGCACCCCCGACTCCTGCGTGCACAGGAAGCGGGTGCCCATGTTGACCCCGTCCGCACCGAGCGCCAGCGCCGCGACCAGACCGCGGGCGTCGGCGATGCCGCCCGAAGCGATGAACGGGATCTCCAGGACGTCGGCCGCGGCGGGCAGCAGGACGAGCCCGGGAACGTCGTCCTCGCCGGGGTGGCCGGCACACTCGAAGCCGTCGATGGACAGCGCGTCCACCCCCAGGTCCTGCGCCTTCACCGCGTGCCGGACCGAGGTGCACTTGTGGACGACGACGATCCCCGCGTCGTGCAGCGGCCCGAGGTGGTCCACCGGGTTCGCCCCGGCGGTCTCCACGACCGGGACACCCTCCTCGATGATCACCTGCCGGTACGCGGCGTAGGGCGGGGCGTCGATCGTCGGCAGGATCGTCAGGTTGACGCCGAACGGGGCGTCGGTCAGCTCCCGGCAGCGCCGGATCTCCGCACGCAGGTCCTCCGGGGTCGGCTGGGTCAGCGCGGTCAGGAACCCGAGCCCACCCGCCTCGGCGACGGCGGCGACGAGCGGCGCCCGGCCCACCCACTGCATGCCTCCCTGCACGACGGGGTGACGCACCCCGACGAGTTCGGTGAACCGTGTCCGCATCGACGTCTCCTTCGACTCGCCACCCGGGGCCCGTTGCCCCCCGTAGGTAGCTAATCTAGGTTAGAAACATAAGGCGTCACAGGCGACACCGGAGGGATCACATGGACGTTCAGGGACTGCGCTGCCTGGTCACGGGCACCGCGTCGGGCATCGGTGACGCTGTCACGCGCCAGCTGGTCGAGGGCGGCGCCTCCGTCGTCAGCCTCGACCGCAACAAGCCCTCCGCGGAGGTGGAGCAGCACGTCGAGGTCGACCTCGCCGACGCCGCGAGCATCGACTCGGCGCTGGCGCAGATCGAGGGCACCTTCGACGTCCTCGCCAACGTCGCGGGCATCCCCGGCACCGCGCCCGCCGACCTGGTCTTCCGGGTCAACTTCCTCGGCATGCGGCACCTGACCGAGGCCGTGTTCGAGCGGATGAACCCGGGCGGCTCGATCGTCGTGGTCTCCTCGACGGCCGGGTTCGGCTGGCCGGCCCGCCTGGAGACCCTGCGCGAGGTGCTCGCCACCGAGTCGATGGACGAGGGCGCGGCCTGGTTCGCCGAGCACCCGCAGCAGGGCAACGCCTACAACTTCTCCAAGGAGGCCGCGACCGTCTACTGCCTGGCCATGGGCGGCGCGGTACGGGAGATGAACGAGCTGCGGATCAACGCCGTGCTCCCGGGCCCGGTGGAGACCCCGATCCTCGCCGACTTCGAGGAGAGCATGGGCAAGGACACCCTCGACGGGGTCAAGGCCTTCCTGGGGCGGCACGCGACCGTCGACGACATCGCACCCGCCGTGGTGTTCCTGGCCTCGCGCGGCTCGCGCTGGCTCAACGGCTCGACGATCACCGCCGACGGCGGCATCACCGGCGCCGTGGCCGCCGGGCTGGTCCCGGCCCCCGAGATCTGAGCCCGGGCCGGCCGGTGGGCGCCTCGGTGGCGGTGCCCACCGGCCGGTGTCGTTCAGGGTCGTCGGGGGTCGTCAGTGCTCGGCGGGGACCGCGTCGCGGTCGACCCGCGCCGTGAACCGGGTGATCAGCGACGAGACCAGGGCCGGGGCGTCGGCCATCGGCACGTGTCCCACCCCCGGCACCCGGACCAGCTGCGCGCCGCGGACGGCCTCGACCATCGGGCGGCCGTAGCGCGGGAAGGGCAGGATCCGGTCCCGCTCCCCCCAGGCGATCATCACCGGGCCCTCCGGCGTGAACGGGGCGAGCCCACCCGAGTCCGGGGCCCCGGCGAGCAGGTCGGCCAGCACCGCGCAGCCCGCCAGGTCCTCGACCAGCTCCCCGACGTCGGCCTGCGACAGCACCTCCGGGTGCTCGGAGACCGCCCGCAGCAGCAGGCGGCGCACCGCACGCGGCCGCAGCACCGCACCCGTGCCCGGCAGCCGCCCGATCCGCCCGCCGATGCGGAACAGCCGCAGCAGCCGGTCGAGGTCCGCCGGTGTCGCCCACGCCCCGGCCGGGGACAGCGCGACGACCGACCGCGACCGGCCGCGGCGGGCCAGCTCCAGCGCGACCCACCCGCCGAGCGAGTTGCCCACCAGGTGGGCCCGGTCGATGCCGGCCTCGTCCAGCGCGACCTCGACGGCGTCGACGATCGCGGGCACCACCTTCTCGGGGGCCACCGACAGCACCGGGCCGCCGCGGTGCCCCGCCAGCGTGGGCGCGACGACGTGGTGGTGGCGCTCCAGCGCCGGCAGGACCGGCCGCCAGGCCCGCCACGACGACGTCGCGCCGTGCAGCAGGACCATCGGCGTGCCGGCCCCGCCGACGTGCACGGGCTCCACGGGGATCCGGGTCAGAAGAACCTCCGCAGCAGGGCCATCTTCCGGTCGGTGTAGGGCGGGTACATCAGCGACGGGTCCGGCTTGGCCGGCTTGTCCAGCACCGCCTTGCGGTGGCTGAACGCGTGGAAGCCCCACTCGCCGTGGTAGGCGCCCATCCCGCTGTTGCCCACACCGCCGAAGGGCAGCTGCGGGACGAGGCAGTGCATGGCCAGGTGGTTGACCACCACGCCGCCCGAGCTCGTCCCGGTGAGCACCCGCTCCTTGACCGCCTTGGACCCGGTGAACAGGTACAGGCCCAGCGGCTTCGGGCGGTCGTTGACGAAGCGCAGCGCCTCGTCGACGGAGCGCACGGTGAGCACCGGCAGGATCGGGCCGAAGATCTCGTCGGCCATCACCGCCGAGTCCGGCGACGGGTCGACCAGCACGGTCGGCTCGATCGCGTGTGAGGCCGCGTCGGTGCCACCGCCGAGCGCGACGGTCCCGCCGTGGTCGTCGAGCAGGCCCGCGATCCGGGCGAACTGCCTGTCGTCGACGATCGGCTGGGTGGCGGGCTCCCCGGCGCGGAACTCCCGCACGGTCGCGACGATCCCCGCGACCAGGCGGTCCCGCACCGACTCCTCGACCAGCACGTAGTCCGGTGCGATGCAGGTCTGGCCGGAGTTCAGCAGCTTCACCCAGGCGATCCGGCGAGCCGCGACGTCGATGTCGGCATCGGCGGTCACGATCACCGGGCTCTTGCCGCCCAGCTCCAGCACCACCGGCGTCAGGTGCTCGGCCGCGGCGGCCATCACCTTCTTGCCGATCCCCGGGCCGCCGGTGAAGAACGCCAGGTCCAGGCCTTGGGCGAGCAGGGCCTGGGTGACGGCGGCGTCACCCTCCAGCACGGCGACCGCGTCCGGGTCCAGGTACTCCGGGATCAGCCGGGCCATCAGTGCGGAGGTGGCCGGGGCGTGCTCGGACGGCTTGACCACCGCGGTGTTGCCGGCCGCGACCGCGGCCACCAGCGGGCCGAGCGTCAGGTAGACCGGGTAGTTCCACGGCCCGATGACCAGCACCGTGCCCAGCGGCTCGTACTGGTAGAAGCCGCGGCCGGGCAGCATGGACAGCGGCAGCGACGTGCGTCGCCGGCGCATCCAGCGCTTGAGGTGCTTGCGGGCGTAGGCGGCCTCGGCCGCGGTGGAGGCGATGTCGCCGAGCCAGGCGTAGGGCGCGGGGCGGCCCAGGTCCTGCGCGAGCGCGGCGGCGATGTCCGACTCGCGCTCGGAGACCAGGCGCTCGATGCCGTGCAGCTGGCGGCGCCGCCAGGCGAGCGGCCGGGTCCGGCCGGACTCGAAGGTCCGGCGCAGGCGGGCGACGGTGGCCGCGGCGTCCGAGGCCTCCGTGGCGTCCGTGGCCTCGGGGGACGTGCTGTCGGTGACGGTCACGGCCGCCTCACCCGACCGGGTTCGTGCCGACGACGGCACCGTCGAGGTCGACGATCTCGGCGAACCGGTCACCGACCTGGTCGATGGTCGGGACCTCCGCGAAGGTCACGCCCTTGCTGCGGAACTGCGCGACGCGGTGCACCTCGCCGCCACCGACGACCAGGACGCTGCCGGTCTCGGTGCACTCGTCGGTCAGCAGGTAGCCGACGACCGGGGCGACGTGCGCCGGGTCGAGCTTCGCGAGCACCTCCGGCGGCGCGATGTCGGAGGTCATCCGGGTCGCCGCCATCGGCGCGATCGCGTTCGCGGTGATGCCGCGCTTGCGGCCCTCGATGGCCAGGGTGTTGATGAGCCCGATCAGCCCGCCCTTGGCGGCGCCGTAGTTGGCCTGCCCGAAGTTGCCGTAGATCCCCGAGGTCGAGGTGGCGACGACGACCCGGCCGTGGCCCTGCTCGCGCAGGTGCGGCCAGGCCGCGTGGATCACGTGGTAGGCGCCGTAGAGGTGCACGCGCTGCACGGCGTCCCAGTCGTCGTCGGTCATCGAGTGGAACGACCTGTCCCGCAGGATGCCGGCGTTCGCCACGACGCCGTCGATGCGGCCGTAGGCCTCCAGCGCGGTCGTGACGACCGCGGCGCCGCCCTCGGACGTGGCCACGCTGTCGTGGTTCGCCGTGGCATCGCCACCCTCGGCCCGGATCTCGGCGACGACGGCGTCCGCGGCGCTCGATCCGCTGCCGCTGCCGTCCCGCGACCCACCGAGGTCGTTGACGACGACCTTCGCGCCCGCCCGCGCCAGCACCAGCGCGTACTCGCGGCCCAGGCCGTTGCCCGCCCCGGTGATCGCGACGACGCGTCCCTCGACTCCTGCCATGCCTGCCGAACTCCTTCGTAGTGGGGGTGGACGGCCGCGTCAGCGGCCGGTGAACCGGGGCCGGCGCCGTTCGAGCACGGCGGCGAGCCCCTCGCGGGCGTCCGCGGTGCCGGACAGCTCGGAGACCGTGCGGGCCTCCTCCGGCAGCTGGGCCTCGACCCGGGCGCCGAGCCCGGACCAGACCAGCCGCTTGACGGCACCGAGCGCACGCGGCGCGCCGGCGGCCAGGGTGCGGGCGACGGCCAGCGCCTCGTCGTGCAGCGCGTCGTCGGCGACCACCCGGGTGATCAGCCCGATCTCGACGGCCTCGGCGGCGGTCAGCGTGGGGTTGAGCAGCAGGATCTCCATCGCCTTGCGCAGCCCGACGAGCTGGGGCAGCGTCACCGACGAGCCCGCGTCGGGTGCCATGGCGACCCGCGCGGCGCCCGACATGAACTTCGCCGACTCCCCGGCGAGCACGATGTCGGAGGCACACACCAGGCCCAGTCCCCCGCCGCCCGCGGCGAACCCGTGCACCGCCGTGACGACCGGGACGGGCAGCGCCAGCAGGGCCTGCGCGACGTTCTGCAGCCAGGCGGTGGCCTCGCGCAGGTAGTCCGGGAGCGCCTCGCCCTTGGCGGTGAAGGTCTTCACGTCACCGCCGGCGCAGAAGTGCGGGCCCTCGCCGGTCAGCAGGAGCACCCGCAGGTCGGCCTGCCCGGTGGCGGTCATGACGGCGTCGTAGAGCGCGCGCAGGAACGGCACGTTCATGCCGTTGGCGGCCTCGGGGCGGTTGAGTCGCAGCCGGCCGACGCCGTCCTCGTCGAGGTCGAACAGGACCAGCTGGTCGGTGACGGTCACGTGCGTGTCCTTCCGGTGAAGCGGCCGATGCCCGCACCGGCCCGTTCCCCGTCCAGGTGGGCGAGGGTGGCGGCGGTCTCGGCGGACAGGCCGTCGCTCAGCGGGCCGTCCAGCCCGCCGCGTACGAGCTGCTTGATCCGGGCCAGCGCGCCGGGGTCCTTGCCGAGCAGGTTGGCGACGGTGTTCTCGACGAGGGCCTCGAACCCGTCGGCCGGGGCGCAGGCGTAGGCGATCCCCCAGTCGACGGCGTCACGGCCCGAGAGCCGGTCGCCGAGCAGGATGTGCCCGAGCGCGCGTGGGGTCCCCACGATGCGGGGCAGCCGCTGCGACCCGCCACCGCCGGGGATCATGCCGAAGTTGGCGTGGTTGTCGGCGAGTACCGCGTCCTCGCGGACGAGCGCGATGTCGACGGACTGGACCAGCTCGAAGCCGCCGGCCATCGCGTAGCCCTCCACCGCGGCGACGACCGGGACCGGCAGGTCCGCGATCAGCTGGCACGCACCGACGAAGGTCTCGAACAGCGGCCGCAGCGCCTCCGGGCCGTCCTCGCGCAGCCGGGAGACCTCGTGGAAGTCCCCGCCCGCGCAGAAGTGCCCGCCCGCCCCGCGCACCACGACGACGTCGGCCTCGGCCGCGGCGGCCACCAGCGCCGCGTGCAGGGCGCCGGCCAGCGCGACGGTGATCGCGTTGCGGGCCCGCGGTCGGTTCAGCGTCAGGTGGGCGACGCGCCCGTCGGCGCGCTCCTCGATCCGGGACAGGACCGGTGCGGTGTCCGGGCCGGTGCCGGGGTCGGTGCCGAGGTCGGGGCTCACGCGTCCTCCCGCCACCGGTCGGCCGACGGGTCGAGGAGCTTGTGCAGGTGTCCCTCGGGCAGCCACACCAGCGTCTCCAGCTCCAGCGCGTCGAGGTAGCGGACCCGGCCGGTGCGCAGGTCCTCGATGCGCAGCCGCCGGCTGTTCGCCTCGTCGTCGATGCGGACGGCGACCTCGGCGAACTCGTTGCCGACGATATCGGGACGGATCTCCATCAGACCAGGAACGCCAGCGTCGCGATCGCGCGGGCGTTGTCCACCAGCGCGACCTTCTTGTAGGACATCGCGAGCTCCCCGTCGACCACGCGCAGCCGGTAGGTGTAGCGCCCGGCCCACAGCTGGGTGCCGCGCTCGCGGGACTCGACGAGCACGAAGTTGGCGCCGACCTCGGTGTCCCCGGTCCCGGGCACGGTACCGAGGATCTCCACGTTGGACACGACCCGGCGCAGCCGCGACGCAGGCACCTGGGAGTGCCGGCGCCCGGTGCGGTACTGGCGGATCCGGGTGGCGATCCGGTTGCGGTTGTCGTGGATGATCGACATCTGGGTCATGCGGTCGGCGTCGTCGTCGTTCGCGGGCACCCAGTAGAGGGCGTCCGGGGTCCAGAGCGCCTCCCAGTCCTCATAGCGGTGCTCGTCGGCGTAGCGCGCCTCGCGGTAGAGGAACTGCTCGACGGTGCGCAGATCGAGCCCGGTGGCCGGCTCGGTGGTGGTCATCGGCCCTCCGTCATCAACCGCCGGTAGTGCGTCCAGAACCCGCGCATACCGGTCTCGTCGGTGGCCCCGCCGACGGTGAGGCCACGCTCGTCGGTGTACTCGCGCTCCGCGCCGCGCCGGATGTCGAGCCACTCCGGGCGCAGCTCGGCGACGCCTGCCTGGTTGCGCTCGTACATCTCGGTGTCGTCGGCGAGCAGCATCCCGGCCGGCCCGACCGACCCGATGCACTGCTGCAGCATCCGCTTGTTCATCTCCGGCGCGCCCTTGAGCTGCACCGCGGTGACGTGCTGGACGGTGAGGTCCGCGGCCAGCGGCTGGATGGTGAACAGCTGGATCTCGGCGATGAACAGGTTCGGGAAGATCATGACGTGGGGTCCGCCTTCGACCAGGATGTCGTGGGCGTCGGACCCGTAGGTCTCCCGCATCCGGGCCGCGTAGCGCGGCACCTTCTCCTCGGTCGTGCCGAACCAGCCCAGCGGGACGCCGAGCCGGCGGAACTCCGGGCGCAGGTCGTTCTCGCTGTGCCCGCCACCGAGGTCGCGGGTCACCGCGGTCGACTTCTCGCCGTAGAGCGCCCCGATCCCGCTCTCCGCGACGCTGAAGATCGAGGCGTGCACGAACTGCGGGTGGTAGCCGTCGGTCTCGTTCTCCGCGAGGAGCTTCCAGTTCGCCTTCGCGCGGTGCTGCAGGAAGCCGGCGGACAGCTCGACCTCCCCGTCCGGGGACAGCCGGACGAGCCGGTCGATCTCGCCCCTGGCCTCGCCGAGGTGCTCGTCGAGGGTGGGGCCGTCGGGGGCGAAGCTGCCGAAGACGAACCCCCGGTAGACCCCGACCCGCGGGACCCGGCCGAGGCCGAGGTCCAGCTTCCCGCGGCCGCCGTACCCCTGCGGGAACGGGTAGCCGAGCATCCGGCCGTCGTTGCGGTAGGTCCAGCCGTGGTACGGGCAGCGGAACGAGCTGGAGTTGCCCGACCGCGCCTCGCAGACCAGGTTGCCGCGGTGCGCGCACCGGTTGAGCAGCAGGTGCACCTCGCCGTCGGCGGTGCGGGTCATGATGACGTCCTGCGGTCCGATGGACTTGCGGACGTAGTCGTTCGGCTCGGCGATCTCGCTGACGTGGCCGACGTAGACCCAGGTGCGGTACCAGATGCGCTCCAGCTCGTCGGCGAAGATCTCCGGCGAGGTGTAGAGCGACCCGTGCACCTGCCGGGGCCGGATCAGCTCGTCGTACGGCGCCGCCGGTGGGCGCGGGGCGCGCGCGGCACCGGTGGGGGCGCTCGGCATCACGGTCGTTCCTCTCGTGTCTGGCGGATCAGGGGTAGAGCCGGCCGACGCTCTCGATCACGCAGGCGGGCTTCGGCGAGCCCTCGACCTCGATCGTCGAGCGGGTGGTGACCTCCACGAAGCCGTCGCCACGGCGCACCGAGGCGATCTCGGCGGCGAGCCGGACCTTCGAGCCCACCGGGACCGGCGAGGGGAAACGGACCTTGTTCAGGCCGTAGTTGATCCCCATCCGCACGTCGTCGACGCGGTAGAGCTCGTTCAGCAGCCGGGGCAGCAGCGACAGGGTCAGGAACCCGTGCGCGATGGTCCGGCCGAACGGGCCGGACGCCGCCCGCTCGGGGTCGGTGTGGATCCACTGGTGGTCGCCGGTCGCCTCGGCGAACAGGTCGACCTGACGCTGGTCGATCTCGACCCAGTCGGTCGGGCCGAACGACTCGCCCTCGGCGGCGGCCAGGGCGTCGACGCCCGCGAAGACCTTCGTCACCGCTCAGCCCTCGATCCGCAGGGCCTCGGTGGGGCAGGCCCGGCAGGCCTCCTCCAGCTCACCCCGCTGCGAGTCGTCGGCCTGCTCCTGGAGCAGGTTGAGCGAACCGTCGTCGGCGACCTCGAAGAAGTCGGGGGCCAGGGACTCGCAGAGCCCCAGCCCGGTGCACTTGTCGTAGTCGACCACCACGCGCACGAGTGGTACCTCCTTCACGGGTTGAGCGTGCACGGCATCGACTTGACGCCGTCCACGAAGTTGCCGACGAGCTGGACGGGCTCACCGGTACGCAGGTCGGGCACCCGGCGCAGCAGCTCCCCGAACAGCGAGCGCAGCTGGGTGCGGGCGAGCATGTTGCCCATGCAGAAGTGCGGTCCTCCGCCGCCGAAGCCGACGTGCGGGTTCGGGGAACGGGTGACGTCGAAGGTGTAGGGCTCGGTGAAGACCCGCTCGTCGCGGTTGCCCGAGGCGTAGAACATCACGACCCAGTCGCCGGCCCGGATCCGTTGGCCGTGCAGCTCGACGTCCCGGGTGGCGACCCGGCGGAAGGTCATCACCGGGCTGGCCCACCGGACGAACTCGTCGACGGCGGTGTTCAGCGTGCCGTCGGGGTCGGCCTGCAGGATCTTGCGCTGGTCCGGGAAGCGGGTGAGCGCCTCCATCGTGCGGCTGATGGTGTTGCGGGTGGTGTCGTTGCCGGCGACCGACAGCAGGACGAAGAAGGCCGCGATCTCCTCCTCCGACAGCCGCTCGCCGTCGACCTCGGCCTGCACCAGCGAGGTCATGAGGTCGTCGCGGGGGTTCTCCCGGCGGTCGTCGGCCAGCTCCAGGCCGATCGTGATGAGGGTGACCAGCGACTGGTTGAGCAGGTCCGCGGGCTCCAGCCCGGCGCGCACGTCGGCGTCGGCCCACGACACCATGCCGTCGGCGGCGTGCGCGGCGTCGTCGCGGCGCTCGACGGGCAGGCCGCACATCTCGTAGATCGTCCACATCGGCAGCCGCCGCGAGACCTGGTCCACGAAGTCGCAGTCCCCGGTGGCGATCAGGTCGTCGACGATGCGGCGGGCCTGGTCGGCGATCTGCGCCTCGATCTGCTTCACCCGGCGCGGGGTGAACGCCGCGCTGACCAGGCGGCGCAGCTGGGTGTGCCGGGGGGCGTCGGTCGCGAGGAACGAGCTGGCCGCCTCCAGGATGTCCGACGGCACGTCCTCGATCATCACGCCCTGGCCGGAGCAGAAGGTCTCCGGGTCCTTGCTGACGGCCGCGATGTCGGCGTGCCGGGTGATCGCCCAGAACCCGGCGTCGTCCTCCTGGGGCAGCATCGAGCCCTCGGCCGGGCGCTGCCAGCTGACCGGCCGCTCGTCGCGCAGCACACGCAGGCGTTCCTCGCGGCCCTCCGGCGTGAGCGACCAGAACTCCAGCGATCCCACCGACACCGGGTCGTAGTCGGGTCGGGTCTGCACCATTGCTCCCCCAGGGACGGTCTCGATTCTAACCTCGATTAATCTAGCGGGAAGGACATCACGAGCGCCGACCCGGTGTCAAGACGGCGACGTCGGAGGCGGTCGGGTGTTTAATCCCGCGTCGAAAGACCGGGTGGGACGAGGAGGAGCGGCGATGGATCTGGGACTGCGCGACGCACGGGTGGTCGTCACCGGGGCCGGGGCCAACATCGGGCGCGGCATCGCCCAGGTCCTGGCCCGCGAGGGCGCCAGGGTGCTGGTCGTCGACATCGACGGCGAGCAGGCCGGGCGCGTCGCCGGGGAGCTGCCCGGGCTCGGCGCGCCGGAGGCGCTCGCCCTGGCCACCGACCTGACCGCCGAGGGCGCGGGCGCCGCGGTGGCCGCCGCCGCCCTGGACGCCTGGGGCGGGGTGGACGTGCTGGTCAACAACGCGGGCTGGAGCAGGCCCGGCTGGTTCGCCGAGCAGACCGACCGCGACCTGTGGCGGCGCACCGTCGAGGTGAACCTGTTCGCCGCGATCGACTGCACCCAGGCCGTCCTGGGACCGATGCGCGAGGCCGGGCGGGGCGCGGTCGTGTTCCTGTCCAGCGACGCCGCCTACGGGGCGGTCCGCCAGGGCATCTACGGCGGCACCAAGGCGGCGCTGATCTCGCTCGCCCGCACCGTGGCCCGGGAGAACGGCCGGTTCGGGATCCGCAGCAACGTCGTCGCGCCGGGCCTGGTCCTGCCACCGGAGGACGAGCAGGTCGGCCCGAGCTCGGTGTGGGCGGGCGGCGCGGACTCGCTGTTCGCCCCCGAGGCCGTCGACGCCATCGTGGCGACCCAGGCGCTGCGCCGGCGCACGACGCCGACCGACGTCGGGAACGCGGTCGCCTGGCTGGCCTCGGAGACGGCCGCGTTCCAGGTCACCGGGCAGGTGGTCGCCGTCGGCGGCGGGTCGTCCATGCCGTGACGTGGGGCCCACGTTGACGACGCCGACCCACTTTACCTATTCTCGATTAGAAAATACTCCGGGTCACGAGGAGACACGATGCCCAGCTCGCTGATCGTCGCCGACACCGAGGAGCGTGCGGCGCTGCGCGACGCGGTCGCGACCCTGGTCGGCCGCTACGGCCACGACTACTTCATGCGCAAGGCCGCCGCCCACGAGGAGCCGACCGAGCTCTGGAAGGAGCTCGGCGCGGCCGGCTTCCTGGGCGTGCACCTGTCCGAGGCCTACGGCGGGGGCGGCGGCACCATGGCCGACCTGGCCGTCGTCGTCGAGGAGTCCTCGACCCAGGGCGTCCCGCTGCTGATGATGGTCATCTCCCCCGCGATCTGCGGCACCATCATCGACACGCACGGCTCGCACGAGCTCAAGTCGCGCTGGCTGCCCGGCATCGCCGACGGCTCGCTGAAGATGGCCTTCGCCATCACCGAGCCCGACGCCGGGTCCAACAGCCACGAGATCACCACCACCGCCCACCCCGACGGCGACGACTGGCGGCTCCGCGGCCAGAAGTACTGGACCTCGGGCATCGACGAGGCCGACGCGGTCCTCGTGGTGACCCGCGCGCCCGAGGCGGGACCGAACGGCCGCCACCCGCTGTCGCTGTTCGTGGTGCCGACCGACACCGAGGGGCTGACCTGGCAGACGATCCCGGCCGCACTGCAGCAGCCCGAGCACCAGTTCACCGTGTTCTTCGACGACGTCCGGGTGGGCCCCGAGGCGCTGATCGGCGAGGAGGGCAACGGCCTGCGCCAGGTGTTCGCCGGACTCAACCCGGAGCGGATCACCGCGGCCTGCATCTCCAACGGCATCGCCCGCTACGCCCTGGAGAAGGCGTGCGGCTACGCCCGCGACCGGCAGGTGTGGGGCGTGCCGATCGGGTCGCACCAGGGCGTCGCGCACCCGCTGGCCGAGGCCTACATCGGGACCCAGCTCTCGCGGCTGATGGCCTACCGCGCCGCCGAGCTCTACGACGCCGGCGTCGACGCGGCCGAGGCGTCGAACATCGCCAAGTTCGCCGCCGCCGACTCCTCGCTGCGCACCCTGGACCAGGCGATGCAGGCCCACGGCGGAAACGGCATGTCCCTGGAGTACGGCCTGGCCGACCTGTGGTTCGTGGCCCGGATGCTCAAGACCGCACCGGTCAGCCGGGAGATGGTGCTCAACTTCGTCGCCCAGCGCAGCCTGGGCCTGCCGGCGTCCTACTGACCCGATGACCCGTACCCAGAGCGCCCGCTCCCCCGGGTCCCGCGCCGAGGGCGCGCGGGGTTCGGGGGAGAAGGCGGCGCGGACCCGGCGCCGCATCCTGGACGCGACGGCGTCGCTGCTGGCGACCCGCGGGTACGCGGGGACCCGGCTGTCCGACGTCGCGCGGCTGGCCGGGGTCCGGCCTCCGGCGATCTACTACTACGTCGACTCCCGCGAGGACCCGGTCGAGCAGGTCGTCGTCGCGGGGATGGTGCGCAACCTGGAGCACGTGCGGGCCCGGGTGCAGGAACTGCCCGCCACGGCGAGCGCGATGGACCGGATCTGCTGCGCCGTCGAGGCCCACCTGCAGGCCGTGCTGCGGATCTCCGACTACACCGTCGCGGCGGTGCGCACCACCGCGCAGCTGCCCCCGCAGGTGCGGGACCGCCAGCTCGCGGAACAGCAGCGCTACGTGAACTTCTGGCGCGAGCTCGTCGAGGCCGCCCGGGTCTCGGGTGAGCTGCGGCCCGAGCTCGACCCCCGCGCGGCACGGATGCTCGTACTGGGGGCGCTCAACTGGGCGTGCGAGTGGTGGAGCCCCGGGCGTGGCTCCCTGCGGTCGCTGGTCCGAACGGCGCAGACCATCGTCCGGCGGGGCCTGACGGCTCCGACCGGCGGTTGACGTCCGAAGTTTCTTATCTAGATTCGGTTCATCTCGTGACCTGCATCGTCGGAGGCCGTATGAGCACGTCCGTCAGCCCGCAGCCCACCGCGCTCCGGCGCGCCGAATGGCTGGAGGGCCCCGGCCCCGGGTTGCTCGAGAGCACCGTCGGCGGACTGCTGCGCGAGCAGGCCGCCGCCCGCCCGGACACCGTCGCCCTGGTCGCGACCCGGCACGACGGGACACCGGGCCGGTGGACCTACGCCGAGCTGCTCGACGAGGCGAGCCGCGTCGCCGGCACCCTGCACGAGCTCGCCGGACCCGGCGGCCACGTCGCGATCTGGGCGCCGAACATCGCCGAGTGGACGATCGTGCAGTACGCGGCGGGCCTGGCCGGCGTCGTGCTGGTGGCGCTCAACCCGGCCCTGCGCCCCGGGGAGCTCGAGTACGCCCTCACCCTGTCCCGTTCCACCGTGCTGCTGCACGCCGACCGGGTACGCGACCACGACCTGACCGGCGTCGTCGCCGAGGTCGCCCCCCGAGTGCCGGGACTCGCCCACGTCGTCAGCCTGTCCGACACCGACCGGCTGCACGGGGCCCCGCTCGACGGCGGGTCCCCCGACGCCGCGGACCGCAGCAGCCCGGACGCCCCGGCCATGATGCAGTTCACCTCCGGCACGACCGGCCGCCCCAAGGGGGTGCTGCTGGCGCACCGCTCGCTGCTGAACAACGCGCGGCTGACCATGCACACCGCGCAGGCCCGCGAGGGGGCCGTCGCGGTCGCCCCGCTGCCGACCTTCCACACCGCGGGCTGTGTGATCTCCACCCTCGGCCCGGCGGTGCTCGGCGGCACGATGGTGCTGATCGAGAAGTTCACCCCCGCCGCGGTGCTCGACGCGATCCGCGCGGAGGGCGCCTCGGTCCTGATGAGCGTGCCGACGGTGCTCGGGGCGGTGCTGCACGAGGCCCGCGGCCGCGACGAGGCCGCCCCGCCGCTGGACACCGTCCTGGTCGGTGCCGCGACCGCGCCCGGGACGCTGATCACCGGGGTCCGGGAGACGTTCGGGGCGTTCGTGCACAACCTGTACGGCCAGACCGAGCTCTCCCCCGTGCTGAGCCTGACCCGGCGGTCGGACGGCGAGGACGACCTCGTCCGCTCCGTCGGCCGCCCGCTGCCGCACACCGGGGCCCGGATCGTCGACCCGGCGACCGGCGAGGTGGCCGGCCTCGGCGTCGTCGGCGAGGTCTGCGCCCGCGGCTACAACCAGATGCTCTGCTACTACGACGACCCGGAGGCCACGGCCGCGACCGTCGACGACGAGGGCTGGGTGCACACCGGCGACCTCGGGTCGATGGACGAGCGCGGGATGATCACGCTGACCGGTCGGCTCAAGGAGCTCATCATCCGCGGTGGGGAGAACATCGCCCCGGCCGAGATCGAGGTCGCGCTCGCCGAGCACCCGGCGGTCGCGGCGTCGGCGGTCGTCGGACTGCCCGACCCGACCTGGGGCGAGATCGTCGCCGCGGCCGTGGTGACCCACGAGCCGCAGCCGGCCGGGTTCACCGACGAGCTGGCCACACACTGCCTCGCCCGGCTCACCCCGTACAAGGTGCCGGTGCGCTGGTTCCTGGTCGACGAGCTGCCGATGACCCCGTCGGGCAAGGTGCAGAAGTTCGTGCTCCGCGACGAGCTGGGCGGCTGAGCCCCGCACCGGACGAGCGGCCGGGTCCCGGGCGGTGCGCCCGGGACCCGGCACTCATCCGCCCAGCACCTCGGCGGCGCGCCGGGCGAGCCGGAACTTCTGGATCTTGCCGGTGGGCGTGGTCGGGAGCTCCCCGGAGGTGGTCACCAGGACGTGCCGGGGCACCTTGAACCGCGCGAGCTTCTCCCGGCACAGGGCGAGCACCGCGTCCGGGTCGACGGTCGCGCCCGGCTCCGGGACGATCCAGACGCAGCCGACCTCGCCCCAGCGGTCGTCCGGGACGCCGACGGCGAACGCCTGACTGATCCCCGGCTCACGGGTCAGCAGCTCCTCGATCTCCTTCGGCATCACCAGCTCGCCGCCGCTCTTGTAGAGCTCCTTGCTGCGGCCGGTGATCTCCAGGTAGCCGTCGTCGCGGACCCGGCCCAGGTCACCGGAGAACACCCGGCCTCCGCGCAGCGCGGCCGCGGTCTCCTCGGGCTTGTCCCAGAACCCGAGCATGTGGGTGGGTCCGGACGAGACGAGCTCGCCCTCCGCCCCGGCGGGCAGCTCCTCACCGGTGAGCGGGTCGCAGGTCGTGTACGCGCACAGGTCGCCGTCGCGGTCGGGCAGCCCGGCGACGCCGGCCCGCTTGACCCGGCCGACCGTCGTCGCGTGCCGCTCCAGCGGGTCCTCGGGCAGCGTCATCGTCATCGCGCCGCCGCACTCGGTCATCCCGTAGCCGGTGGTGACCTCGGCGATGCCCAGCTCGGCCCGCACCTTCTCCCACAGCCACACCGGCGCCGGCGCGGCGCCGGAGAGCAGCGCGAACACCGAGGACAGGTCGCGCCCGGCCCGGGCGGGGGACTCGAGCAGGGCGACGGTCATCGTGGGCACGCAGAGGATCTCGGTGGCCCGGTGCCGCTCGATGCCCTCGACGTAGTCGGCCGCGGAGAACGCCAGGCGCGGCACGATCGCCCCGCCGACGAACATGGCCGCGACCAGGCCCTCCACGTAGCCGAACATGTGGTAGCAGGGCAGTGAGAACAGGATCCGCCGTCCGTCCTCGAACGCGCGGGTCAGCGCGGAGGCGTACCCCGTCCGCAGCACCCCGTCGTGGGTGACCATGACGCCCTTGGGCGCGCCGGTGGTGCCCGAGGTGTAGAGGATGTCGCCCAGATCGCCGGGTGTGGTGCCTGCCGTGCCGGCCGCGACCGGGGATCCGAGCGCGCCCAGCTCCTCGACGGTCGTGACCCCCGGCCGCGCCGGGTGCACGGTGGGCAGCGCGACGACCGCGCGCAGGTCCGGCAGCTCCGCGGTGGGGCCCTGCTCCCAGCCGGGCGCGACGTCGTCGAGCAGGGCCAGGTGGTCCAGGTCGCCGTAGCCGGTCATGGTGACGAGCACCGTGCACCGCGACTGACGCAGCACGTAGGCCAGCTCGTCGCGCCGGTAGAGGAAGTTGAACGGGATCGCCACCGCCCCGGCCCGCGCGACCGCGAACTTCAGCGGCACGAACTCCAGGTGGTTCGCCATGAGCAGGCCGACCCGGTCCCCGGGCCGCACGCCGAGCGCGGCCAGGCCGCCCGCGAGCCGGTCGGACCAGGCGACGGCCTCGGCGTAGGTCAGTGTGCGGTCGTCGGTGACGACCAGCGGGCGGTCGCCGAACTCGGCGGCGCAGTCGTCCAGGAAACCGTCGAGGGTCCGGGGGCGCCAGACCGGGTGGCGGGCCTCCAGGGCCGCTCGACGGTCCGTGATCGGGGCGGGCATCGTCGACCTCCACGTCAGTGTTTAATCTGTCGTAGATTAGAGAAGCCGGGCGCGGCGGACAATGGACCGTCCGGCGCACCGGGTCAGGCCTGCCGGGCCGCCTCCGAGGCGAGCAGGGCGTCGACGTCCAGCCCGGCTGCGGCGAGCACCTCGCGGGTGTGACCGCCCCGCACCGGCGCGGGGCCGGGCGCGGCGACGGGATGCCCGGACAGGCGCGGCGCGGGTCCGGGCTGCAGCACCCCGTCGACCTCGACCACGCTCCCCCGGGCCACGAGGTGCGGGTGGGCCGCCGCCTCGCGCAGGCCCAGGACCGGCGCGACGCAGGCGTCGGTGCCGTCGAACACCGCCGTCCACTCCGCGCGGGTCCGGGTGGCGAACCGTCCGGCGAGCGTGGCGCGCAGGGCCGGCCAGCGGCTGCGGTCGTGCTGGTCCCGCGGGTCCGCGACCTCGCACGGGATCTCCAGCAGGCGCAGCAGCTCGGCGTAGAACTGCGGTTCGAGCGCACCGACCGCCATGTGACCGCCGTCGGAGGTGGCGTAGACGGCGTAGAACGGCGTGCCGCCGTCGAGCAGATTGACCCCGCGCCGGTCCTCCCAGCGACCGGAGCCGAGCAGGGTGTGGATCACGGCGAGCAGGTGCGAGGTGCCGTCGACGATCGCCGCGTCGACGACCTGCCCGCGCCCGGTGCGTTCGGCCTCCAGCAGCGCCGCGAGCACACCGATCACGAGGTAGGTCGCCCCGCCGCCGAAGTCGCCGAGCAGGTTGAGCGGGATCTGCGGGGGTCCGTCGGCCGGGCCGATGGCACCCAGCGCCCCGGTCAGGGCGATGTAGCCGACGTCGTGCCCGGCGGTGTGCGCCAGCGGCCCGTCCTGCCCCCAGCCGGTCATCCGCCCGTAGACCAGCCGCGGGTTGCGCTCCCACACCGCCTCCGGTCCGACCCCCAGACGTTCGGCGACCCCGGGCCGGTTGCCCTCGATCAGCACGTCCGCACCGGTGGCGAGGGCGAGCACCGCCTCGACCGCCTCGGGCCGCTTGAGGTCGAGCACCACCGAACGCTTGCCGCGCCCCAGCACGTCGGCGGCCGGCGGCGCGGTCGGCAGTGGCCCGGCCGACGGCCGGTCGACCCGGATCACGTCGGCCCCGAGGTCGGCCAGTGAGGTGTTCTCAGTAGCGGGTTGATCATGTCGTGCGGTCGTACTCGGTGTGGAGTAGTACGAGCGCAGCTGCGGTGATCGCGCCGGTGCGCCAGGGACATAGCGTGACTCGCCGCAACGCGGCGAAGGTGGTCTTGAGCAGGGCGTTTCCGCGTTCGGCCAGAGCACGAAGGGCTGAGTGCAGGGTGTTGACGGTGCGCTGGTTGACCGTCTGCCCGCGGCCGGGGGCGAGTTTGATGGGCACGGTGAGCCGGTCGGCTTCGCCTTCGTAGCCGAGGTCGCCCAGCGCGGCGTGGGTGTCGTCGGTGAACGCGGCCAGGCCCTCGAGCAGCCCGGGGTGGGTACGGGCGCAGCGGGTGTCGTGCTCGCGGCCCGGCCGCACGTCGCTGGTCCATAGCGGCCATCCATCAGGTGCGGTGAGGACCTGGATGTTCCCGCCGTGGCGGCGGTGCTTGCCCGACCACCACAGGTCGACCCCGGGGGTGAGGCCGAGCGCGCGGCACCGGTCGGTGGCGATCAGGGTGCCGTCGAGATTCACGTGGGTGTGCCCGGCTGTGCGGGCGGCGAGCAGGGCTCCGTGCAGGCCGGGTGCGGCCGCGGCGAGGACGTCGATGCCTTCGTGCAGGTAACGGTAGGCCGTTGCAGTGCTGATCGCGTTGTCACCGGCCAAACATCGGACCCGGGTAGCATCACAGAACCAGCGGATCACCAGCACTGCCTGGGCGAACGGGGTCAACGCCCGCCGCCGGGTGCCACGTCGACGGCGTTGAAGGACCAGGAGCCGCGCCAGATAGGCCACGGTGCGCTCCCCGATCGGGAGGACAGCGGTGTAGGTGACAGGATCAGACATGCAGGACCTCGGTGACGGTGTCGATCTGTGCTGGACCGAACCGATCTACCGGGGTCCTGCCCCGTTCCCGCTCATCTCACCACCCTCGGCGTGTCGCCACGACCTGCCACCCCGCTACTGAGAACACCTCAGTGCCATGCCGGCGAACGGTCCCGGCCCGATCCCGGCCAGCTCCACGACCGTCCGCCCGGCCAGCGGCCCCCGCTGCGTCCCACCCATGCCGCACCCTCCCGATACTTTTTCTTACTACGATTAAACAGTAGCCTGACGACCGTGACCGACGCACCGGAGCGGGACCCAGCCACGGTGGGCGACGCCGCGGAGCTCCCCGCCCCGCGCCCGGCGCCCACCCGGGAGCGGATCCTGGACGCGGCGGCGGTGGTGCTCAACCGCAACGGCTACGCGGGGACCCGGCTGCTCGACATCGCCACCATCGCCGGCCTGCAGGCCCCGGCGATCTACTACCACTTCGCCTCGCGGGACGAGCTCATCGCCGAGGTGGTGCAGGTCGGACTGCGCCGGGTGATGGCGCACGTGCACGGCGAGCTCGACGCACTGCCGCCGGACAGCTCGCCGATGGACCGCATCACCACCGCCGTGCGCGCACACCTGGAGATCGTGCTGCGGGACTCGGAGTACGCCTCGGCCGCGATCCGGCACGCCGCCCAGCTCCCGCCGGGCATCCGCGACGTCCAGCTCCGCGACCAGCGCCGCTACGGCGCACTGTGGCGGGGCCTGGTGGACTCCGCGCGCGAGGCCGGCGAGGTGGATCCGGACCTGGACGCGCAGGCGGCCCGGATGCTGGTGATGGGGGCGCTGAACTGGGCCCCGGAGTGGTGGCGCCCCGAGCGCGGCGACCTCGCAGGGACCGTGGCGACCGCGCAGACCATCGTGCGCGAGGGGCTCTCGCCGGACCGTTGACCCGTGCTTCGTATTAATTTACTCTCGATTAAAGAGTCGACCGAAGGAGATGACCCGTGCAGACGTCCGACACCGCGTTCGACGCGCTCGTGGTGGGCGCCGGCGCCGGTGGCCTGTTCGCCGCCGCCCGGCTGGCCCGTGCCGGCTACCGCACCCTCGTCGTGGAGCGGCTCGACAAGGTGGGTGGGCGGGCGTCCACCACCGAGATCGACGGGTTCCTCGTCAACGACGGCGCGATCGTCATCGAGGTCGGTGGCATCACCGAGGAGACCTTCGCCGAGGTCGGCGCCGAGTTCGACATCCGCACCCCGAAGGTCCCGGTGCTCTACCGGGTGGGCGGCAAGAACCTCGACGTCACCCGCGGCGGCTGGGGCATGCTGCTGTCCCAGCTCACCCGGCAGGGCGCGAAGCTGCTCTCGGGCATCGGCGCCGCCCGCACGAACGACGACGCACTGCCCGGCAGCGAGCTGTCCACCGCGGAGTGGGTCGGCAGGTACTCGAAGAACGCGGCCGTGCAGGGCGTGTTCCGCAACATGTGCGCCTCGGTGTTCGCCGTCGGGTCCGAGGAGCTGCCCGCGCGGGTGTTCCTGACCTACTTCACCCGCAAGTCGGCGTTCAAGAAGTTCGGGTTCTGCCCGGCCGGCACGATCGGGGTCTGGCAGTCGCTGGCGAACTCGGTGATCGGCAACGGCGGCCAGGTGTGGCTGTCGTCGGAGGTCGAGCGGCTGCACCTCGCCGACGGCCGGGTCACCGGTGCCACCGTCGTGCGCGACGGCGAGCGCGTCGAGGTCACCTGCCGAGTGGCCGTGAGCGACACCGGGCCCGCCGCGACCGTGGGCCTGCTCGGCGCGGAGAACCTCCCCGCGGACTACCGCGAGCAGGTCGCGGTCAAGGACCGGCCGTGCTCGATGATCGCGCTCAACTTCGCCAGCCGCGAGCGCCTGGTCGACGTGCCCGGCATGCTGCTGTTCTCCACGTCCGAGCGGCTCTGCTACGTCGCCAACTTCACCGACACCTGCCCGGAGATGGCGCCGGAGGGCTGGAACCTCTACGTCGCGGCCTCGGTGCCCAAGCCCTCGGTCGGCGACTTCGACGCCGATGCCGAGGTCGAGCTGCTGCGCACGGACCTGCGCGAGCAGATCCCCGGCTTCGACCGGGCCCGCACCCTGTCGGTCGCGGTCATGCGCGACGGGTGGCCCCCGCAGCGCGCGGTCGCGGGCTACGACCTGGGCCACGACACCCCGATCGCGAACCTGTGGAACGTCGGCGACGGGGTCAAGGAGTACGCCAACGGCGGCACCACCGCCTGCGCCGAGACCGCCAAGCTCGTCACCGAGAAGATCCTCGCGGAGTACCCGCTGACCGCGGCGGTCTGACCCCGCCGCTCCCGGCCACTCCCCCACCGGCGCGCCGCCACCTGCTCCCCGGGTGGCGGCGCGCAGTGCGTTCGGGACAGTGCGTTCAGGACAGCGCGTTCGGGACGGGGCAGCCGGGACGGGGCGCTCAGGACGGGGCGTAGCGGCGTACGCCGTCCTCGCCGTCGTGTGCGACGAGCACGCCCGCGTCGACCAGCACGTCGAGGTGGGCGGCGATCTCCAGCACCGCGAGCGCGGCGTGCTCGGTCTCCAGCTGCGACAGGTGCCGCTCCCGCCGGGTCCACGGCAGGGCGGACGCGACCGCCCAGGCCGTCGTGTCCCCGGCCCCGACCCGCGCCGCGGCGGCGGCCAGCCGCTGCTCGTGGTGGGCCAGCAGCTCGTCGACACGGGTGTGCACACTGCGGGTGACCGGCCCGTGGGCCGGCAGCAGCAGGGAGTCGGGCAGGTCGCGGACCAGCCGCAGCGAGTCCAGGTAGCTGCGCAGCGGCATCGGCTCGGGGGCGCGTTCGTAGCCGATCGACGGCGTGATGTGCGGCAGCACGTGGTCCCCGGAGAACAGCGCGCCGCGCGCGGTGTCGCGCAGCACGACGTGCCCGCGGGTGTGCCCCGGGGTCGCCCGCACCTCCAGCTCGCCCTCGCCTGCGGTGACCAGGTCGCCGTCGTCGAGCCAGGCGTCGGGCATGCTCCACGGCGCCAGGTCGACGCGCTCGACCTCGGCGACGTGCCGGGCCAGGTCCCGGGCCAGGTCGGCCGCACCTGCCGCGGCCACCATGGCCGGCTGCGGCGCGGGGTGGGCCGCGCGGTCGCTCTGCGCCGCCACCGAGGGCTCCTCCCCGCGGCCGAGCACGACCCGGGTGCCGTGGGCGGAGCGCAGCGCGAGGGCCTGGGTGTAGTGGTCGTGGTGGGCGTGGGTGACGACGACCTGGGCGACGTCGGCCGGGGCGTACCCCAGGGCGCGCAGGCCGACCTCCAGCGCGTCGCCGTCGGCGTCGACCCAGCCGGAGTCGACCAGGGTCGGCCCGTCCGGCCCGTCGAGCACGTAGACGTTGACCGCCCGCAGCCCGTCCAGCGGCAACGGCAGCGGGATCCGGTGCACCCCCGGCAGCACGGGGTGCGCCCCCGGTTCGGTCCAGTCCTGCACCTGCTCGGCGAGCTCCACGGTCACATCGACCCCTCCTTCTTTCTAATCCTGATTCAATGTAGTTTCGCGGACGTGACCCCGCGCTACGAGGACCTGCGGTACGAGACCGGCGACGGACTGGCCCGGATCGAGCTGCACCGCCCCGACGCCCTGAACGCCTGGACCCCCGCCATGGGCACCGAGCTGCTCGACGCCGTGCGTCGGGCGTCGGCCGACGACGCGGTCCGCGCGGTGCTCGTCACCGGGGCCGGCCGGGCGTTCTGCGCCGGTGCCGACGTGAAGAACCCGCGCGAGACGACCCCCGAGGGCGATCCGGACCTGTCGACCCGGCTGCGCGAGATCTACAACCCCATCGTGCTGGCGGTGCGGGCGGCACCGAAGCCGTTCGTCGGGGCGGTGCAGGGCGCCTGCGCCGGGCTCGGGGTGTCCCTCGCCCTGTCCTGCGACCTGCTGCTGGCCGCCGAGGACGCCTACCTGCTGCTCGCCTTCGTCCGGATCGGGGTGATGCCCGACGGCGGGACCACGGCGTTCCTGGCCGAGCGGATCGGGCTCGCCCGCGCCGCGGAGCTCTGCATGCTCGGCGACCGGCTGCCCGCCGAGACCGCACACCGCTGGGGACTGGTGAACGCGGTGCACCCCGGCGAGCGCCTGCACGCCGAGGCCGAGGCACTCGCCCGGCGCCTCGCCCAGGCGCCGACCGTCGCGCTGGCCAGCACCAAACAGGCCCTCGGGGCGGCCGCCCAGCGGCGCCTGGCCGACCAGCTGGAGCTGGAGGCGACCCTGCAGCAGCGGCACGCCACCACCCACGACTACGCCGAGGGCAGGGCCGCGTTCGCACAGAAGCGGCAGGCCGTGTTCCGGGGGTGCTGATCCCCCGGACACGGCCCGCCGCCGCTCACAGCCGTTCGATGACGGTGGCGTTGGCCATCCCTCCGGCCTCGCACATCGTCTGCAGCCCGTAGCGGCCGCCGGTGGCCTCCAGGTGGTGCAGCATCGTCACCAGGAGCCGGGTGCCCGAGGAGCCGAGCGCGTGCCCGAGCGCGATCGCCCCGCCCCGCGGGTTGAGCCGGGCCGGGTCCGCGCCGAACTCGCGTGCCCAGGCCAGCGGGACCGGGGCGAACGCCTCGTTGACCTCGTAGGCGTCGATCTCGTCGAGGGACAGACCGGCGCGGGCCAGCACCGCGTGGGTGGCCGGGATGGGGCCGGTCAGCATCATCAGCGGGTCGTCGCCGACGACGGAGAACGCGTGGAACCGGGCCCGCGGACGCAGCCCGAGCGCCGTCGCCCGCTCCTCGCTCATGACCAGCACGGCGGACGCGCCGTCGGTCAGCGGGGAGGAGTTGCCCGGCGTGATCCGCCAGTCGATCTCGGGGAACCGCGCCGACATCTCGTCGGTGCGGAACGACGGCCGCAGCCCGGCCAGGCCCTCGGCGGTGGTCGTGTCGCGGACGGTCTCGTCGGTGGTCAGCCCTGGCGCCTCCGGCACCGCGACGACCTCGGCGTCGAACCCGCCGTCGGCCCAGGTCCGCGCGGCGCGGCGGTGCGACTCGGCGGAGTAGGCGTCGAGCTCGTCGCGCTCGAGCTTCCAGCGCTGCGCCACCAGCTCGGCGGAGATGCCCTGGTTGACCAGACCGTCGGGGTACCGGGCGGACGCCCGCTCCCCCATCCCGGCGCGGGCACTGCCGATCGGCACCGCGCTCATCGACTCGACGCCCGCGGCGATCACCACGTCGTGCACGCCGGCCAGCACGGCCTGGGCGGCGAACGCCGCCGCCTGCTGGCTCGACCCGCACTGCCGGTTGAGCGTCGTGCTGGGCACGGACTCGGGGAACCCGGCGCCGAGCACCGCGTTGCGCCCGATGTTGCCGGCCTGCTCCCCCACCTGCTGGGCGCAGCCGACGATCACGTCCTCGACCAGCGCCGGGTCGATCCCGGCCCGCTCGACGAGCGCGGCGAGCTGACCGGCGAGCAGGTCGGCCGGGTGCACACCCGACAGCCCGCCGCCGGGCTTGCCTCTCCCGACCGGGGTGCGGATCGCCTCGACGACGACGGCGGTGCGCATCAGAGCCGCTCGATGATCGTGACGTTGGCCTGGCCGCCGCCCTCGCACATGGTCTGCAGGCCGTAGCGGCCGCCGGTGCGCTCCAGCTCGTGCAGCATGGTCGTCATCAGCCGGGCGCCGGTGGCGCCGAGCGGGTGGCCGAGCGCGATGGCGCCGCCGTTGGGGTTGACCTTCTCCGGGTCGGCGCCGGTCTCGGCCAGCCACGCCTGCACGACCGAGGCGAAGGCCTCGTTGATCTCGACGGTGTCGATGTCGCCGATGGTCAGACCGGTCTTCTGCAGCGCGTACTCGGTCGCCGGGATCGGCGCGGTCAGCATCCAGACCGGGTCGGCACCGCGCACCGACACGTGGTGGATCCGCGCCCGCGGGGTCAGCCCGTGGTCGCGCACCGCCGACTCCGACGCGATGAGCAGTGCCGCGGTGCCGTCGGAGACCTGGCTGGACACGCCGGCGGTCAGCCGGCCGCCCTCGGTGAGGGTCTTGAGGCCGGCGAGCTTCTCCAGCGAGGTGTCCGCGCGCGGGCCCTCGTCCGTGCCGACCTCGCCGAACGGCACGATCTCCCGCTCGAAGCGGCCCTCGGAGATGGCGCGCAGCGCGCGGTGGTGGCTCTCCAGCGCGAAGACCTCCATGTCCTCGCGGGACAGGTTCCACTTCTCGGCGATCATCTCCGCGCTGCGGAACTGGCTGATCTCCTGGGTGCCGTAGCGCTTCTCCCAGCCGACGCTGCCGGTCCACGGGTCGGTCGCGCCGAACGGCTCGCCGACGGAGAACGAGCACAGGATGGGGTACTGCGACATGATCTGCACGCCGCCGGCGATCACCAGGTCCTGGGTGCCCGCCATGACCGCCTGCGCGGCGAAGGACACGGCCTGCTGGCTGGAGCCGCACTGGCGGTCCACGGTCGTGCCCGGCACCGACTCCGGCAGCCCGGCGACCAGCGCCGCGGTGCGCGCGATGTCCCCGGCCTGGGCGCCGATGGCGTCGATGCAGCCGTAGACGACGTCGTCGATCGCCGCCGGGTCGACCCCGGTGCGCTCCACCAGGGCCCGGATCGGGTGCGCCCCGAGGTCCGCGGGGTGCACGGCGGCCAGTCCGCCCTTGCGGCGGCCGACCGGGGCCCGGACGGCGTCGACGATGTAGGCCTCGCCCATGAGTTCCTCTTCCTGCGTCGCGTCTCAGCGCGCGGCGACGGCCGCGGCGTTGCGTTCCTCGGCGAACGCGAGTGCGTCCGTCCAGCTCGTGCGGCGTCCGATGCGGACGCGGTACTTCATGACGTCGGCGCGGCGCTCGAGCGTCAGCGCGCCGGTCAGCCGGTCGCCGGTCCGGTAGAGCGCCACGAACCGGCCGTCCTCCGGGGAGCCGGAGACGACCCGGATCTCGTCCGCGCGCGGGACGCCGACGAACTGGATGCGGCTGCCGTACCAGTCCGACCAGAAGTAGGGCACGGTCTCGTAGGGCCGGGCCGCGTCCGGGTCGAGGGCGTTGCGGGCGGCGCGGGCGCCCTGCTCCGCGGCGCTGGTCCAGTGCTCGATCCGCATGCGGCCGCCGGTCGGCAGCTCGGAGAACAGCGGGTTGACCCAGTTCACGACGTCGCCGGCGGCGTACACCCCCGGCAGGTCGGTCCGTAGGGTCTCGTCGGCGAGGATCCCGTTGTCCAGGCCGACCCCGGAGCCCTCCAGCCAGCCGGTGTCGGGGGTGGCGCCGATCCCGGCGACCACGAGGTCGGCGGGCAGCACGGTGCCGTCGGCGAGCCGGACACCGGTGACCCGGCCGTCGCCCTCCAGCCCGTCGACGCCGACGCCGCAGCGCAGGTCGGTGCCGTTGGTCTCGTGCAGCCGTGACAGCGCCGCGCCCATCTGCTCGCCGACCGCGCGGACCAGCGGGACCGGCAGCGCCTCGACGATGGTGGCGGGCAGGCCGCGCTTGCGGGCACCGGACGCGACCTCGGACCCGATGAACCCGGCCCCGACGACCACGGTGCGGGCGCCCGCGTCCAGCGCGGCGCGCACGGCCCGCGCGTCGTCGAGGGTGCGCAGCGTGTGCACCCCGGCCAGGTCCCCGGGCAGCGTGCGGGCGCGGGCCCCGGTGGCGACGACGAGTGCGTCGTAGCCGATCCGGCGGTCGCCGACGACGACCTCGCGGGCGTCGGCGTCCAGGCCGGTCGCCGGCTCGCCGAGGACGAGGTCCACGCCGAGCTCGTCACGCAGGTGCTCCTCGGTCCGGAACCGCACGTCCGGCGCCTCGGGGTCGTCCAGGAACGCCTTCGACAGCGGGGGCCGGTCGTAGGGCAGGTGCGCCTCGGCACCGACGAGGGTCACCGGGCCGGTGTGCCCGGCGTCGCGGGCGGCCTCGGCGGCCCGCAGACCGGCCAGGGACGCCCCGACGACCACGAGGCGGGGACCGGGACTCGGTGACATCGCAGGCACCCTTTCGTCGACCAGATTTGAATCGAGAATAAACTTATGCCAGATTCGACGTCAACGCCGGGGCCGCCGTTCGGGAGGACGCGATGCACGAGGACAGGGCCATCCACCGGGTCACCGGAGGACTCGCCGAGATCAGGCTGACCCGGGACCGGGGCAACGCGATCGACCCCGCGATGGTGGAGGCGATCGACGCCGCCGTCCGCGCCGTCGAGGCCGACGAGACCGTGCGCAGCGTGCTGCTCACCGCCGCCGGTCCGGCCTTCTGCGTCGGCGGCGACCTGGGGTTCTTCCGCAGCCGGGTGGACGACCTGCCCGCCCAGCTGGACTCGATGATCGACACGTGGCACGGCTCGACGCTGCGCAGGCTCTCCGCGCTGCCGGTCCCGGTCGTCGCGGCCGTGCGCGGCGGCGTCGGCGGCGGCGGGCTGGGGCTGGTGTGGGGTGCCGACGTGGTCGTCGCCGCCGATGACGTGAAGCTCGCCACGGGGTTCACCAAGCTCGGCATGACCGGCGACGGCGGCAGCACCTGGTACCTGCCGCGGCTGGTCGGGATGCGCCGCGCCCAGCAGCTCATGCTGCGCTCCACCCCGGTCGGCGCCGAGCAGGCGCTGGAGTGGGGGCTGGTGTCGCAGGTCGTGCCCGGCGACGAGGTCGAGACCGTTGCCCGGACCATCGCCGAGGAGTTCGCCGACGGCCCGACCTGGGCCTACGGCGGGATCAAGCAGCTGCTGCGCGACAGCGACGACCGCACCCACGCCGACGGCCTGCTCGCCGAGTACCGGCTGATGACGGCCGGCGCGGGGCGGGCCGACGTCCGCGAGGGCGTCATCGCGTTCACCGAGCGCCGCGCCCCGAAGTTCGACGGCCGATGACCCAGGAGCACACCGTGGACACCACCACCGTCACCACCGACACCCACACCGACAGCGGCACCGGAACCGACGCCGAGGCCGTGGTCCGGCGCCTCTACACCGCGCTCGCCGACGGCGACCGGGACACCCTCGACGCGATCCTCGACCCCGACTTCGTCGGCGTGCTCGCCGCGGGGATGCCGGGCGACGTGGGCGGCGAGCACCGCGGCGCCGAGGCGATGCGGCGCGACGGCTGGGGCGGCATCGGACGACACTTCGCCGCCCGCGCCGAGCCCGACCGGATCGACGCGCTCGCCGACGGCCGGCTGCTGGTCTCCGGGCACTACCGGGGCCGCGGGCGGCGCGGCGGCGCCGAGCTGGAGGCGGCGTTCACCCACGTCGTCACCGTCGCCGGCGGCCGGCTGACCCGGCTCGAACAGCTCACCGACACCGCCCGCTGGGCCGCCGCCGCGCCGCCGTACACCACCCTCGACGTGCGGGTCGCCGACGGCGTCGGCACCCTGCGGCTGAACCGTCCGGACCGGCACAACGCGGTCGACCGGACACTGGGAGCCGAGTTCGCCCGGGCCGTGGACGCCGTCGCCGCCGACCCCGCGGTGCGGGCCGTGGTGCTCACCGGCGGGGACCGGGTGTTCTGCGTCGGCGGCGACGTCGAGCTGTTCACCGGCTGCGCCCCCGAGGAGCTCCCCCGGGTCCTGCGCGAGGTCACCGACCTGTTCCACCCCACCGTCGAACGCCTGTCCACGATGGATGCGCCGGTGGTCGCGGCGGTGCACGGCGCCGCAGCCGGGATGGGCCTGGCACTGGTGTGCGCCGCGGACGTCGTCGTCGCCGCCGAGGACGCCGTGTTCACCACCGCCTACGGCGGCATCGGGCTCACCGCCGACGGCGGGCTCTCCTGGACCCTGCCGCGGCTGGTCGGGCTGCGCCGCGCCCAGGAGCTGTTCCTGACCGGGCGCCGGCTCACCGCGGCCGAGGCCCTGGAGTGGGGCCTGGTGACCCGGGTGGTGCCCGCCGCCGAGGTCGACGCGGTGGCGCGGGAGTACGCGACGACGATCGCGGACGGCCCGACACAGGCGTTCGGCGCGGTGCGCCGGCTGCTGCGCCGCAGCAGCGAGTCCGACCTGCACACCCACCTCGCCGAGGAGCAGCGCTCGGTGGTCGAGGCCGGGCGCAGCCACGACCTGCTGGAGGGGACGCGGGCCCTCGCCGAGCGCAGGCAGCCCCGCTTCACGGGCTCCTGACCGGCCCGGGCCCGGCTCCGACGAGGCGCAGCGCGAACTCCGCGAGCTGCCAGGCGACCTCGTTCTCGGCCGGGCCCGCGTCGTCGCGGAACCACACCGCGACGCCCATCCCCTGGTCCAGGATCGCGTACGAGGCCAGCTGCGGCGAGGCCACCGAGAACACGCCCGCCTCGACCCCGTCGGTGATCAGGCGGCGGAAGCGCCGCTCGTAGTCGGCACGCAGCCCGAGCACCTCGGACCGGTGCGGCTCGGTCAGGCTGCGCAGCTCCCGGTTGCCGACGAAGGCCTCCAGGCGGTTGCGGGCGTGGAACCGCACGTGGGCCTCGACCGCGCGGCGCAGCCGCTCGGCCGGGTCGGCGACCCCGGCGACCGCGGCGTCGTGCTCGGCCAGCAGGGCGCGCATGGTCGCGTCGATGACCGAGGCGAGCAGCTCCTGCTTGGAGCGGACGTGCTTGTAGAGACTCGGGCCGCGGATGCCGACCGCCGCGCCGATGTCGGCCATCGTCGTCGCCTCGTAGCCGCGACGGGCGAACTCCGCCAGCGCCGCCGACCGGATCTCGTCGCCCCGCACGGCTAGCAGTCTATAGCCGACCTGCGACATGAGGCTCCCTGCGCTGTACTCACCTGCCTCGAACCTGCTAGAAGGTGGCTAACACTCATTAGCCGATGGAGGAGACATGGCCGTCGACCTCGCCCAGGACGCGGACGTCCGCGACCTCGCGGAGCGCACCGCACGCTTCATCCGGGAGGTGGTGATCCCGGTCGAGGAGACCCACGGCGGTGTCCTGCCCTCCGAGGAGGCCCGGGTGCAGCTGCAGGACGCCGCCCGCGCCGCGGGGGTGTTCGCCCCGCACGCGTCGCCGGAGCTCGGCGGGCACGGCCTGGACATGCGCGCCCGCGCCGCGGTGTTCGAGGAGGCCGGGTACTCGCTGCTCGGACCGATCGCGCTCAACATCGCCGCCCCCGACGAGGGCAACGTGCACATGCTGGAGCGGATCGCGAGCGAGGAGCAGAAGGAGCGCTACCTCGCCCCGCTGGCCGCCGGCGACGTCCGGTCCTGCTTCGCGATGACCGAGCCCGCCCCCGGCGCGGGCTCGGACCCCGACGCCCTGTCCACCACGGCCACCCGGGTCGACGGCGGCTGGCGCATCGACGGCCGCAAGTGGTTCACCACCGGCGCGGACGGCGCCGCGTTCGCCATCGTCATGGCCCGCACCACCGGCGAGCCCGGTGACCGCGGCGGCGCGACGATGTTCCTGGTCGACGCCGACAACCCCGGGATGAAGGTCGGCCGGCACATCCCGACGCTCGACGAGTCGCTGTTCGGCGGACACCTGGAGGTCGAGTTCTCCGACTGCCGTGTCCCGGACGACGCGGTGCTCGGCGAGGTCGACCAGGGCTACCGCTACGCCCAGGTGCGGCTCGGCCCGGCGCGGCTCACCCACTGCATGCGCTGGCTGGGGATCGCCCGGCGTGCGCAGGACATCGCGGTGGCGTGGGCCTCGGAGCGCGAGGTGTTCGGGTCCCGGCTGGCCGACCTCGGCATGGCCCAGGCCATGATCGCCGACAACGAGATCGACATCGCCGCCTCGCGCGGGCTGATCCTGCAGGCCTGCTGGGAGCTCGACCGCGGCAATCCGGCGGGCAGCCAGGTGTCGATCGCCAAGACCTTCACCGCCGAGGCCGTCTGGCGCGTCGTGGACCGGTCACTTCAGCTCAACGGCGGACGCGGGGTGTCCGGCGACGTGCTGCTGGGCCGCTTCCTGCGCGAGGTGCGCCCGTTCCGGATCTACGACGGCCCGTCGGAGACCCACCGCTGGTCGATCGCCAAGCGCACCGTGGGCCGCTACCGCAGGGAACAGGCCCGATGAGCGGTCCCGACGGCCTGGACCTGGCCGCCCTCGACACCTTCCTGAGGGCGAACGTCGACGGGTACCGCGGCGGGGTCACCGCCGAGCTGGTCTCCGGCGGCCGCTCGAACCTCACCTACCGGGTCACCGACGGCACCCACGTGTGGATCCTGCGGCGCCCCCCGCTGGGCACGCTGACCCCGTCGGCGCACGACATGGGCCGCGAGTTCCGGGTCACCGCCGCCCTGGCGGGCACCGGCGTACCGGTCGCCCCGGCCGTCGCGCTGGCCGACGACAGCGTGCTCGGGGTGCCGTTCGCGCTCACCGGGTTCGTCGACGGGATCGTCGTACGCAGCGAGGACGACCTCGCCGCCCTCGACGACCCCACCGTGCACGCGGTGGCGTTCTCCCTGGTCGACACCCTCGCCGCACTGCACGCCGTGGACGTCACCACCGGTCCGCTCGCCGAGCTGGGCCGCCCCGCCGGGTACCTGCGCCGCCAGGTCGAGCGCTGGTACGGCCAGTGGCAGCGCGTCGCCACCCGCGAGATCCCCGACGTCGACACCCTGTACCGCCTGCTCGACGACACCTGCCCGGCCGAGAGCGACCACGCCGTCGTGCACGGGGACTTCCGCATCGACAACGCCATCCTCGACGCCGGGCACCCGGCCACGATCCGCGCGCTCGTCGACTGGGAGATGGCCACGCTCGGCGACCCCCTGGCGGACCTGGCGCTGCACACCGTCTACGGCGACCCGACGTTCGCACCGGTGCTGGCCGGGTCCGCGGCCTCGACCAGCTCCCGCATGCCGTCGACCGCGGAGCTGGTGGAGCGCTACACCGTCGCGTCCGGGCGGACGGTGCGCCACTGGGCGTTCCACCGGGGGCTGGCCTACCTCAAGGCCGCGGTCATCGCCGAGGGCATCCACGCCCGGCACCTGCGCGGGGACACCCGCGGGGAGGGGTTCGCGACGGTCGGCGAGGCGACCGCACCGCTGGCCGCGGCCGGGGTGGTCGCCGTCCACGCCTGACCGGCCGGGGGGCGCCGGGCACCGCGGCCCGGCGCGCGGCCGTCAGCGGGTCCGCCCTCAGCCGCCGGGGTGCGCGCGGTCGGCGTACTCGAGCAGCCGGCGCAGCCGTCCGGCGATCGCGTCCTTGGTCATCGGCGGGTCGGCGAGACGGCCCAGCTCCTGCAACGACAGCTCCGGGTTCCGGGCCCGCAGCAGGCCGGTGGCCAGCAGACGGTCGGGCACCCCGGCGGGCGGGTCCGCCAGCAGTGCCTGGACACGCCGGGTCGTCGTCGCCGCGGCCTGGGAGGCACGCTCCCGGTTGGCGTCGTGCAGCGCGCCGCTCACCGGCGCCTCGCCGGTCCCGCGTCGGAGGTCGGGGGTCCACGCCTGCGCCGCGCGCGGCGCGCCGATCAGGCCGAGCACCGCCCGCACGTCGGCGTGGTCGCGGACGACCACCCGGTCGCCCTGGGTGCCGGGGCGGGTCAGCGCGGCGACGCCGAGGCGCCGGGCCGCGCCGGTGAGCGCCATCGCCGTCTCCGGGGACGGGCAGATCAGCTCCAGCCCGGCCCGGCCCCGGCCGCCGAGCGCCCCGGCGGCCAGGAACGCGGCGCGCCAGGCCCCGGCCAGGACCGCGTCGTCGCCCGCGACGACCGACGGCGGCAGCCCGCGCACCCAGCGGCCGGTGCCGTCGCACAGCCGGGTGCGGCGGGCCAGCTCCGGGACGCGCGCGACGATGCGGAGCGACTCGGACGACGGCCGGACGACGGGGATCTCGAACAGGTCGGTGATCTGCCGGGCCAGGCGCTCGGCGGAGCGTGCGCACCCGGTGGGGACCTCCAGCACCGGTACCGATGCCGCCCCGACGGTCTGGCCGAGCGTCCCGGCGCAGGCGAACCGGAGTGTCGTCGCCACCTCCGCACGACCGATGTCGGCTCGCGCGGGGCGGTGCCGGAACAGCTCGTCCCGGACGTCGGGGGTGTCCACCTGCAGCTCCTTCGGATCCGACCGGCGTGCTCCGCCGGTGCCGGCTCGGGCCCCCGGAACCGGCGGACGGCGTCCGGGCCGGGGGGGACGGCCGGCCCGGGACGGACCGCCCTGGCGGGGGCGACACGCCTCGGACCGACCGGTGGCGCACGCCGGGCTCCCGATCGACGACGCCACACCCGGACAACGACCCGTCGCCGGGGACGAGGCGGACGCGCCCGCCCGCCACGGCGACCGGGCGACCCGGTACGCCCGGCGCGGCATCCGGGACGACCGGTGGTCGGTCGACCACCCTGTGTGATGAACTCCGCCGCACGACCAGGGCACGGGATGCCGGCAGGGTCCGATCGGGTCCGCGGGGGATTGGGATCGCTCCCGCCGGGTAGAGCTCCGGAGCGGGCACGACGCCGGCACGGCGCCGCCCGGCAGCCGTCGAGCACGGAGGTGGACCGGTGAGCAGGCACGACGAGGAGTACTCCGAGACCGACCTCGACGTCGGCTCCCCCGAGGACCACGCCGTCGGGGCGACCGCCGTCGCGGTGTCGATGAAGCGGTCGCTGGAGCACATGGGGCCGGCCCGGACCGCCCGCACGCTGCTGAAGCTGAACCAGGCCGAGGGCTTCGACTGCATGAGCTGCGCCTGGCCGGATCCCGACCCCGGGCACCGCTCGGTCGCCGAGTTCTGCGAGAACGGCGCGAAGGCCGTGGCCGAGGAGGCCACCACCCGCCGCGCGACCCCGGAGTTCTTCGCCCGGCACAGCGTCGCCGACCTGGACGCCCACTCCGAGCTCTGGCTGGGCCAACAGGGCCGCATCACCCACCCGATGGTCCGGCGCCCGGACGGCACCCACTACGAGCCCCTCGGCTGGGACGAGGCGTTCCGGCTGATCGGCGACGAGCTGAACGCCCTGGACGACCCCGGTGAGGCGACCTTCTACACCTCCGGCCGGGCGTCCAACGAGGCCGCGTTCGTCTACCAGCTGTTCGCCAGGGCGTTCGGGACGAACAACCTGCCCGACTGCTCGAACATGTGCCACGAGTCGACCTCCATCGCGCTGCAGGAGTCGATCGGCATCGGCAAGGCCAGCGTCACGCTGCCCGACCTGCTCGAGGCGGACGTGATCGTCATCGCCGGGCAGAACCCGGGCACCAACCACCCGCGGATGCTGACCCAGCTCGAACACGCCAAGCGCAACGGCGCCACCATCCTCACGATCAACCCGCTGCGCGAGGCCGGGCTGATGCGGTTCAAGAACCCGCAGACCCCGAAGGGCGTCCTCGGACGCGGCACCGACATCTCCGACCTGCACCTGCCGGTCCGGGTCAACGGCGACCTGGCGCTGTTCCAGGCCATCGGTTCGCTGCTGGTCGAGTGGGACGCCCTGGACCACGAGTTCCTCGACCGGTACACCACCGGGTTCGACGCCTGGCGCGAGCACGTCTCCGGGATCGACCGCGACGCCGTCACCCGGTCCACCGGCCTGTCCTGGGCCGAGATCACCCGGGCAGCGGCCCTGCTGCGGGACTCGCGCAAGACGGTCTTCTGCTGGGCGATGGGGCTGACCCAGCACCGCAACGGCGTCGCGACGATCAAGGAGGTCGTCAACGTCGCGCTGGCCCAGGGCAACATCGGACGCCCCGGTTCCGGGCTGTTCCCGGTCCGCGGCCACTCCAACGTCCAGGGCGACCGCACCATGGGCATCTGGGAACGCGTCCCGGACTCCTTCCTCGACGCCCTGGAGCGCGAGTTCGCGTTCGACCCGCCCCGCGAGCACGGCCTCGACACCGTCGACAGCATCCGGGCCATGCGCGACCGGCGGGTGAAGGTGTTCGTCGGCCTCGGCGGCAACTTCCTGCAGGCCGCGCCGGACACCGACATCACGACCGCGGCGCTGACCGGCACCCGGCTGACCGTGCAGATCTCGACGAAGATCAACCGCTCGCACCTGCACGGCGGTCGCACCGCGCTGATCCTGCCCACCCTGGGGCGCACCGAGCGCGACGTCCAGGAGTCCGGCCCGCAGTTCGTCTCGGTCGAGGACTCCACCTGTTCGGTGCACTCCTCCCGCGGCCCGCTGCCGCCGGCGAGCCCGCACCTGCGCTCCGAGATCGCGATCCTCACCGGCATCGCCGAGGCCACCCTCGGCGACCGGCACGGCATCGACTGGGCCGCGATGCGCGGGGACTACCGCCGCATCCGCGACCACATCTCGCGCGTCGTGACCGGCTGCGAGAGCTACGAGGTGAACGTCCGCCGGCCCGGCGGGTTCGTCCTGCCGCACCCGCCCCGGGACTCGCGGACCTTCGAGACCCCGTCCGGCCGCGGCGAGTTCGTGGTGTCGCCGGTCGAGGTGCTCGAGGTGCCCGACGGGCACCTGCTGCTCCAGACCCTGCGCAGCCACGACCAGTTCAACACCACGATCTACGGCCTCTCGGACCGCTACCGCGGCATCGAGGGCGGGCGCCGGGTCGTGTTCTGCCACCGCGAGGACATCGCCGCGCTCGGCTACGCCGAGGGCGACCACGTCGACCTGATCACGCGCTGGGACGGCGACGAGCACGTGCGCTGCGCGTCGGACTTCCGGCTGGTCGCCTACGACGTCCCGCGGGGCACCGCGGCGGCGTACTACCCGGAGACGAACCCGCTCGTCCCGCTCGACGCCACGGCGGCCGGGAGCAACCAGCCGGCGTCGAAGTCGGTCGTGGTCAGGCTCGGCGTCGCCGGGGGCACCGACTGCAACCCGCGGGGCGCGCAGGGCCAGGTCGGCGACGACGACGGCCACAAGTCCCGGCCGGAGGTGTCGCACCTGTCCTGACCGCGGGACCCGAGCGGGTCACCACGGCACGACCGCGCCGGTGTGGTCGAGGAACTGCAGCCCACCGTCGTGGGCGTGGCCCTCCAGCACGTCGGCCACCCCGCGCGCGCTCTCGGCGACGGTCAGCCGGGCCCCGGGGCCGCCGAGGTCGGTCTGCACCCACCCCGGGTGCAGGAGCAGCAGGGTGCGCGGGTCCTGCGCCGTCCGGGCGGCGTAGCTGCGCATCAGCTGGTTGAGCGCCGCCTTGCTCGCCCGGTACACCTCGTGCCCGCCCCGGGTGTTGAACCCGACGCTGCCCTGCCGCGAGGACATGACCCCGATCGTGCCGGTGGGCGGGACCAGCGGGGACAGACCCTCCACGACCCGCATCGGGCTCAGCGCGTTGGTCACCATGACCTCGGCGAACACCTCGGTCGGCACCTGTGCGGCCGGCACGTCGGCGTCGGTGATGCCGGCGTTGACGAACAGCAGGTCGATCCGGCGGTCGCCGAGGCGCTCGCGCAGCGCGGCGATCCCGGCGGTGTCGGTGATGTCCAGTCGCTCGACGGTCACCCGCCCGGTCCGGGCGGCGAGCTCGGCGAGGCCCTCGGAGGTGTCGCCGCGCACGGTCGCGACGACGTCCCACCCCCGATCGGCGAACTCCCCCGCCAGGGCGAGCCCGAGGGAGCGCGAGGCCCCCACGACGAGTGCGGTGCGGTCGGTCATGTCGCCTCCGGTGGTGTGGCCCGGCTGCTCCCGCCGAGCTCGGTCTCGATCCGCCGCAGCAGCGCGACGGTGGTGTCGATCGCGGCGGGGTCGTCGCCGACCCCGTCGAGCAGTCCGCTCCAGATCCGGCGCAGCACACGCAGGTTCTCCGCGGCCAGGTCGGTCGGGTACAGACGGACGCGGCGGGCGTCGGCCGGGTCGGGCTCGCGGCGCACGAGCCCCTTGGCCTCGAGGCCGCGCAGTGCGCGGCTGGTGTTGCTGGAGATCAGCCGCGTCGCCTGCGCGACGGCACCGGCCGTGATCCCCGGCTCCCGGTCGACGACCCGCATGACCGCGCTCTCCAGCGGGGTCCAGCTCTGCCCGGAGAACGCGGGCTCCTTCGACGCATGGATCAGCCGACCGACCGCGAGGATGCGGTCGGCCAGCTCGAACAGCCGGGTCTCCTGGTCGTCGTCCACGCGACGACCGTACCACCATCAACTGTCATCTGACAGGTATCTTCTGACAGCTGTCGAGCACGTCCGAGCGAATGTCACTGCCGGGTCAGGTCCCGACCGATGATCTCCTTCATGACCTCGTTCGCGCCGCCGTAGATGCGCTGGACGCGTGCGTCCCGGAACGCGCGGGCGATGGGGTACTCGTTCATGTAGCCGTATCCGCCGTGCAGCTGCACTCCGGAGTCGATGACCTGCCACTGCATCTCGGTCGCCCACAGCTTGGCCTTGGCCGCGTCCACGGCGGTCAGCGTCCCCGCGTTCAGCTCCCGCACACACCGGTCGACGTAGGCCCGGGTCACCTCGACACGGGTCCGCAGGTCGGCGAGGGTGAAGCCGACGCTCTGCTGCTGGGCCAGCGGACGCCCGAACGCGACACGCTGCTTCACGTGGTCCACGGTCCAACCGAACGCGGCCTCGGCGGAGCACTGGGCGGCGACGGCGATGCCGAGGCGCTCCCGCGGGAGATTGCGCATCAGCGCACGCAGCCCGCCCCCCTCCTCGCCGAGCAGGTTGTCGGCCGGGACCCGGACGCCGTCGAAGAACAGCTCGGCGGTGTCCTGCGCGGTCAGACCGACCTTGTCGAGCTTCCGTCCGCGCCGGAAGCCGGGCATCCCCCGCTCGACGACGAACAGTGAGAAGCCGGACGACCCCGCGCCCGGATCCGTCCTCGCCACGACGATCACCAGATCGGCGGTGACGCCGTTGCTGATGAAGGTCTTCGACCCGTCGAGCACCCAGCTGTCGCCGTCCCGCCGGGCCGAGGTGGTGATCCCCCGCAGGTCGCTGCCGGCGCCGGGCTCCGACATCGCGATCGCGGCGACGGTCGCCCCGGTCGCGAACCCGGGGAGCCACCGTGCACGTTGTGCGTCGTTCGCCGACTCGAGCAGGTATCCCAGCACGATGTCGTCGTTCGTCCCGAACGCCGACTGCAGTGCCGACGCGCCCACCTTCGTGATCTCCTCCGAGAGCACGTAGCGGAACCGATAGTCCGACACCCCGGCACCGCCCAGCTCCTCGGGTACGGCGAGACCCACCAGCCCCGCGGCGCCGGCCTTCTTCCAGGTGTCCCGATCGACCTCGCGGGCCTCGTCCCACCGGTCAAGATTCGGCACCACCTCGCGCTGCACGAATACTCGGGCGGTCTCGCGGTACGCCTCGTGGTCGGCGTCGAAGAGATCGGTCTCCATGAATTCACCTTAATCCATTAGACAGTCGTGACGGAACGATTCGCCGGACTGCGGGCGCCCGCCCCGCGACGCGCCGGGCGAGGCTCCGGACGTGCCACGCCGGCGGTGGCGGACAATGAGGTGTTCTCAGTAGCGGGGTGGCAGGTCGTGGCGACACGCCGAGGGTGGTGAGGTGAGCGGGAACGGGGCAGGACCCCGGTAGATCGGTTCGGTCCAGCACAGATCGACACCGTCACCGAGGTCCTGCATGTCTGATCCTGTCACCTACACCGCTGTCCTCCCGATCGGGGAGCGCACCGTGGCCTATCTGGCGCGGCTCCTGGTCCTTCAACGCCGTCGACGTGGCACCCGGCGGCGGGCGTTGACCCCGTTCGCCCAGGCAGTGCTGGTGATCCGCTGGTTCTGTGATGCTACCCGGGTCCGATGTTTGGCCGGTGACAACGCGATCAGCACTGCAACGGCCTACCGTTACCTGCACGAAGGCATCGACGTCCTCGCCGCGGCCGCACCCGGCCTGCACGGAGCCCTGCTCGCCGCCCGCACAGCCGGGCACACCCACGTGAATCTCGACGGCACCCTGATCGCCACCGACCGGTGCCGCGCGCTCGGCCTCACCCCCGGGGTCGACCTGTGGTGGTCGGGCAAGCACCGCCGCCACGGCGGGAACATCCAGGTCCTCACCGCACCTGATGGATGGCCGCTATGGACCAGCGACGTGCGGCCGGGCCGCGAGCACGACACCCGCTGCGCCCGTACCCACCCCGGGCTGCTCGAGGGCCTGGCCGCGTTCACCGACGACACCCACGCCGCGCTGGGCGACCTCGGCTACGAAGGCGAAGCCGACCGGCTCACCGTGCCCATCAAACCCGTCCCCGGCCGCGGGCAGACGGTCAACCAGCGCACCGTCAACACCCTGCACTCAGCCCTTCGTGCTCTGGCCGAACGCGGAAACGCCCTGCTCAAGACCACCTTCGCCGCGTTGCGGCGAGTCACGCTATGTCCCTGGCGCACCGGCGCGATCACCGCAGCTGCGCTCGTACTACTCCACACCGAGTACGACCGCACGACATGATCAACCCGCTACTGAGAACACCTCAATCCGTTGGTGCCCCGACCGTCCAGCCCGCTGCTCACCCGGGAGCGGATCGTCGTGACCGCGCTGGCGGTCATCGATGCCGAGGGCCTGCCCGCGTTCAGCCTGCCTCGCCTGGCCAGGGAACTCGGGGTACGCGCCCCGTCGCTCTACCACCACGTCGCCGACAAGGCCGAGATCCTCGGAGCCGTCGCACGGGCCGTCCTGCTGGAGGCCCCGTTCCCGCCTCGTCGCTCGAACGCGGTGTGGACGGAGTGGTTCGTCGAGGTGAGCCTGGGGGTCCGGCGGACCATCCTGCGGCACGCCCACGCGGCACCGCTCCTCCTCGAGTTCACGCCGCGGGAGGTCCTGACCCCGACCTACGAGATCGGCGCCGAGCTGCTGGAGGAGGCGGGGGTGCCCCGCAGCACGCACCTCCTCGTTCTCGACGGGCTGGACCAGCTGGTACTCGGTTCGTCGGTCATGGAGGCCATCCGTCCGCGCGAGCGACGGGAGCGACGACTCCGGGACGTCGTCGCCGACGACACCCCGCTGCTCGCCCGCGCGGTCGCCGGTGACGCCCGGACGTCCGAGCAGCTCTTCGCCGAGACGGTGCGCAGCTTCCTGCGCGGCGCGGTGGCCGACGCCCCGGGCTGACCCGACCCGCGGCGCCGGCATCGGCGTCACGTCGTACGCGCCCCGCCCGCGACGTCGAGCATGTCGCGGACGTCCACCAGCTTGCGGCGCGGCCGACCGGCCGACCGGCCGGACTCGCGCTCGTGGGCGTCGATGGCCTTCCACCCGTCGAGGCCCACGACGTTCGGACAACGGTCGGCGAGCAGGTCGGCGAGTCCGTCGTCCCCGTGGACCGGCGCCGCGAGGCGATCGGCCGCGTAGTCGGCCAGCAGCGTCTCCACGGTCGCCTCCGCACACCACCGGTTCGTCCCGATGACCCCGCTCGGTCCCCGTTTGATCCATCCCGCGGCGTAGGTCCCGGCGACCGCCGCTCCCGTGGCGGGGTCGACCACGCGGCCGTCCCGGTGCGGGAGCACTCCCCGGCCCTCGTCGAACGGCAGCCCGGGGACGGCGGTCCCCCGGTAGCCGACGGCACGCAGCACGAGGCCCGCCGGCACGTCCTCGGTCCGCCCGTTCGGGCGGGCGACCGTCCGGCCTCCGTCGTCGACGAGGTCGTTGTGGGCGAGCCGGACACCGGTCACGGCGGCCTCGCCGAGAACCGCCTCCGGCGCCGCCCGGAACCGCAGGACGATCCGGCGACCCGCGCCGGTGGCGGGCCGCTCCGCGAGCTCGCGCAGGAGGTTCGCCTTCCACCGCACGACCGGGTCGTCGACCGGGCCGGCCGGTGCGACCTCGGCGGGGTCGATCACCAGGTCGACCCCGGGCAGCTCGGCGATCTCGAGCAGCTCCGGGGTGGTGAACGCGGCCTGCTCGGCGCCCCGTCGCCCGACCACCACGACCTCGCGTACGGCGCTGTCGGCCAGGGCGGTGAGCGCGTGCTCCGCGATGTCCGTCCCGCGCAGCCGGTCCGGATCCGTCACGAGCACACGGGCGACGTCGAGCGCCACGTTGCCGTTGCCGATCACCACGGCGCGCTCGGCCGACAGGTCGACCTCCAGCCCGGCGGCCTCGGGGTGGCCGTTGTACCAGGCGACGAACTCGCGTGCGGACAGGCTGCCCCGCAGGTCCTCACCGGGGACGTCGAGCCGGCGGTCGCCGGGGGCGCCCACCGCGTAGACGACGGCGTGGTGGTGCTCCAGCAGGTCGGCGTGACTCAGGTCCGAGCCGATCTCCACGTTCAGGTGCAGCGTGAAACCGGGACGGGTCCACGAGCGCGACAGCGAGGTGCCCACGCCACGGGTACCGGGATGGTCGGGGGCGACGCCGTAGCGGAGCAGACCGCCGGGCACCGGGAGCCGCTCGAACATCGACACCCGGACGTCGAGCTCCCGGCGGGCGAACAGGCTCTCCACCGCGTAGCAGGCGGCGGGGCCCGACCCCACGACGGCGACGCGGAGCGGCCCCCCGCCGGCCGGCGGAGCGACGGTCGTGCGCTCGGTGCCGGCGACCGGCACGGGCCGACGTCCCTCGTACCAGGCCGCGTTCAGCAGCAGGTACGGGTCGTCGTCGCCCTCGAGGTCGTCGTCGGACACGATCGCCTCGACCGGACACACGTCCAGGCAGGCCCCGCAGTCGATGCAGGTCTCCGGGTCGATGTAGAGCATCTCGGCCCGCGCGTACCCCGGCTCGTCCGGGGTCGGATGGATGCAGTCGACCGGGCAGACCGGCACACAGGAGGCATCGTTGCAGCACGGCTGTGTGATCACGTGGGTCATCGCATGTCCTCGTGGTGTCGTGACCCGGTGGTCGGTGCGCGACCGGGGGTCGGCGCGACGGCGCTCAGCGCACCTTCTCGTGGGTGACGGCCAGGTCCGCGTACTCGGTGCGGATGGCGGGCTTCGCGATCTTGCCGCTGGGCAGCCGGGGAAGCGGCTCGTCCCGGACGACCACGTAGCGGGGCACCTTGTAGTCGGCGACCTGTTCGTTGCACGCGGCCACGATGGCCGCGGCGTCGACGTCGCCGCTGACGATCGCCGCGGGGGTCTCGCCGAACCGCTCGTCCTTGGCGGCGATGACGGCCACCTCGCGCACGCCCGGGACCGCGGAGATGACGGCCTCGAGCTCGAACGGCGACACGTTGATGCCACCGGTGATGATCAGGTCCTTGAGGCGGTCGACGAAGGTCAGCCGCCCCTCGGCGTCGCGGGTGCCGAGGTCACCGCTGTGCAGCCACCCGTCCCGCAGCGCCCTGGCCGTGTTCTCGTCGTCGTTCCAGTAGCCCGGGGTGACCCCCGGCCCGCGCATCACGATCTCGCCGGGCTCACCCGGCGCGCAGACCGAGCCGTCCTGCCCGATGACGGTGACGTCGGTGAAGATGCTCCCCCGCCCGCAGGAGCCGGCGTGCTCCTCGGCCTCCTCCGCCCAGGTCGCGGTGGCGATCCCGCCGACCTCGGTCATGCCGTAGATCTGGCGCAGGATCACCCCTTTCTCCCGGTAGGTGCGCAGCAGCGGCAGCGGCACCGCGGCGCCACCGACGACGGCCGTCTCCAGGCTCGCCAGGTCCGCCCCGGCGAACTCGGGGGCCGAGGTGAGCGCCTGGTAGATGAGCGGAACACCGAACATGACGGTGATCCGGTGCTCCTCGATCAGCCGGACCGCCCGCGACGGGTTCAGCTCCTTCTCGACGACGAGCGTGCCCCCGAGCACCCCGGTCATCACCAGCCCGTAGACCAGGCCGGGAGTGAAGGCGAGCGGGAGCAGCAGCAGGGTCCGCGCCCCCGGACGCATGCCCGGCTCGGTCAGCGAGTTCTCGAAGACGATGTCGAGCAGGGTGCGGTTGGTGCAGATCACGCCCTTGGACAGGCCGGTCGACCCGCTGGTGTAGAGCAGCGCCGCGGGGTCCTCGGGCGCGATGTCGACCCGGAAGTCCTCCCGGCCGCCCTCCCGCAGCGCGGCGAGCTCGTCCAGCCCGATGACGTCCAGCTGGTGGCCGCGCTCGACGACGCCCTCCAGCCCCGCCAGCAGCGCCGGCGCCGTGACGACGACCCCGCACCCGGCGTCGGCGAGGAGCTTGTGGAGCTCGGCGGCGACCAGGCGCGGGTTCAGCGGCACCAGCACCGCACCGGACTTGACCACTCCCCAGGCGGCGGCGACCCACTCGGGGCTGTTGGCCGACAGCAGCCCGACCCGGTCCCCCGGGCTGACTCCCGAGTCCACCAGGCGCCGCGCGACACGGCCGGACCAGTCCTGCAGCTCGCGGTAGGTGAGCACGTCGTCCTCGACGACGAGAGCCTTCTCCTCACCCTTGCGAAGCGCCCACCAGTGGAGCGCGGAGGCAATGGATGTCGACATGTGGTGATCTCCTTCGTGCGCCACGATGCGCATCCCGAGACGGTCCCGGATCGTACAGATCAAGAGATGGAGAAAGAAGGACAACCCTCTTCCCTACAGATTTTAGACCACTGTGGGCGACTGCCCTGTCAACGGCCCGACGGAGGCTTTCAGGCCGAAATCGGGAGTAGTCCCGACAGCCGTCCGAGAACGGCCTCGGCTTCGGCCACGATGCGCGGGATCAGCTCGCCCACCGCGGGGATGTCGTGGATGAGGCCCTGGCACTGCCCGACCGTCCAGATCCCGGCGTCCGGGTCGCCCTCCTCGAACACGCGGCGCCCACGGGTGCCCGCGACCAGGTCCCGGACGTCGTCGAAGGACCCGCCGTCGTCGAGGATCCGGACCACCTCGGTGCTGACGGCGTTCCGGGCGACACGGGCAGTGTTGCGCAGTGTCCGGAAGACCAGCTCGGTGCCGCGCTCGTCGCCGTCCACGATGGCCTGCTTGATGCGGTCGTGGATCGGGGCCTCACGGGTGCAGAGGAACCGCGTCCCCATGTTCACCCCGCCAGCACCCAGTGCGAGGGCCGCGGCCAGCCCACGGCCGTCGGCGAACCCGCCGGAGGCGACCACGGGGATGCGCAGACGCGCGGTGGCGGCGGGGATCAGCACCAGACCCGGCACGTCGTCCTCACCGGGGTGGCCGGCGCACTCGAAGCCGTCGATGCTGACGCCGTCGACGCCGATCCGCTCGGCCTTGACCGCATGCCGGACGCTGGTGCACTTGTGCAGGACCTTCACGCCGTGCTCGTGGAACAGGGGCAGGTGCGGCTCGGGGTTGGAGCCCGCGGTCTCCACCACGGGGACACCGGACTCGACGATGACCCGGCGGTACTCGTCGTAGGGCGGCGGGTCGATCGACGGCAGGATCGTCAGGTTGACGCCGAAGGGCCGGTCGGTCAGCTCGCGGGTCCGTGCGATCTCCGCGGCGAGCGCCTCGGGGGTCGGCTGGGTCAGCGCGGTGAGGAAGCCCAGGCCGCCCGCCTCGGCGACGGCGGCGACCAGCTCGGCCCGGCCGACCCACTGCATGCCGCCCTGGACGACCGGGTGCTCGACCCCGAAGGTCTCGGTGAAGCTCGTGCGCAGGGACATCGGGTCCTCTCAGAGGGTCTCGGTGAAGCGGGCGGCCCGCTTGTCACGGAAGGCCTCGAACGCCTCGGCGGCGTCCGCGCCGCGCAACGCGATCGACTGGGCGACCCCCTCGGCGGCGAGGGCCTCGTCGACGCCGGAGCGGCCGCCCTCGTTCAGCAGCCGCTTCGTCAGCGCCATGGCGACGGCGGGTCCGGCCGCCAGGCGGGTGGTGATCCCGTCGACCGTGGCGTCGAGCTCGGCGACCGGTACGACCCGGTTGACCAGGCCCATCGCCGCCGCGTCGGCGGCGGGCACGACGTCGCCGAGCAGGCACAGCTCCTTCGCCCGGTGCAGGCCGACCAGCCGCGGCAGGATCCAGGAGCCGCCGAAGTCGACGGTCAGGCCCCGCCGGACGAAGATCTCGGAGAACCGGGCCCGGTCGGACGCGACGACGAGGTCGCAGGCCAGCGCGAGGTTCAGACCGGCCCCGACCGCGACACCGTCGACCCGGGCCACGGTCGGCACACTCATCCGGTGGACGGCGGCGGCCGCGCGGTTGATCCGGTTCATGTGCCCCAGGGGGTGCGCGTCGTCCGAGACCGCGGACAGGTCGGCGCCGGAGCAGAAGTCCTCGCCCGCACCGGTGAGCACGACGACCCGCACCCCGGGGTCGTCGTCGAGCTCGGGGAGCGTCCGGGCGAGGTCGGCGAACATGTCCGCCGACAGGGCGTTGCGCCGACCCGGGTTGGAGAGCTCGACGGTGGCCACGGTGCCGCTCCGCCGGACGTGCAGACCCACGTGGGAGCCCTTCGGTCGGGATACCGGGGCCGTCGTGGGAGGACGGCCCCGGTACCGGGTCAGGAGTAGTCGATCACGCCGCGGAGGTTGCTCCCCGCGTGCATGTCCTCGTAGCCCTGGTTGATGTCCTCGAGCTTGTACCTGCGGGTCACGAGCTCGTCGAGCTTCAGCTGGCCCTGCTGGTACATGTTCAGGAAGTAGGGGATGTCGCGGCTGGGCGAGGACATCCCGAACAGGGCGCCCTGGATCCGCTTCTGGTACATCGCGAACTCGAAGAGGTTCACCGGGATGACGTTCTCGTCGATGTTCGCGACCGCGGTCAGGACGATGGTGCCGTCCTTGCGGGTGGCGGCGAAGGCCTGGCCGACGTGCTCACCGGTCGCTACACCGACGGTGACGATGACGCAGTCCGCGCCCTGCCCGTTGGTCAGCGACTGGGCGAGGTCGGTCGCCTCGGTCATGTTCGAGGCCACGTCGGTGGCGCCCAGCTTCAGCGCGCTCTCGCGCTTGAACGGGGCCGGGTCGACGGCGATGACGCGCACCGCGCCCGCGTGCTTGGCACCCTGGACCGCGTTGATGCCGATCCCACCGACGCCCATGACGATCACGACCTGACCCGGCCGGACCTGCCCGGCGTTGACGGCCGAGCCCCAGCCCGTCGGGACGCCGCAGCCGACCAGCGCGGCCGACTCGAGCGGGATGCTCTTGTCGATCTTCACGGCGCCCCACTCCGGCATGATGCTGTACTCGGAGAAGGTGGAGACGAGCGAGCACTGGGCGACGTCCTGACCGCCGTGGTGCAGCCGGAACGTGCCGTCCAGCTGCGTGCCCAGCATCATGAACGCGCCGTTGTCGCAGAGGTTCTGCTTGCCCTCGCCGCACCAGCGGCAGCGGCCGCAGCCGGGGATGAAGCTGGCGACGACGTGGTCACCGGGCTCCAGGTCGCGCACCTTCGACCCGACGGCCTGGACCACTCCGGCGCCCTCGTGACCCCCGCAGTAGGGGTAGTGCGCCGACGGGACGTCGCCCTTGGCGACGTGGTCGTCGGAGTGACACAGACCGGCGGCCGTGTACTTGACCAGGACCTCGTACTCCTTGGGCTCGTCGACGTCGACCTCGACGATCTCCCACTTGCCCGGTGCCTCGAACAGGACCGCTGCTCTCGACTTCATCGTCTGCTGCTCCTCGCGGTGTGGGGTCGGGTCACTCGAAGTCGACGCGCTTCATCGCGACGATCACGTGCTGGAAGGCGGACATGTTCTTGAGCAGCTGCGACATCTTGCCGCGCACCCGGAGCTGGCCGCGGGTCATCGCGACCGTCGGGTTGATCTTGTCCTCGAACAGGCCGCGCCAGACGTCGCTCGAGCCGCTGATCACGAACTGCGCGTTCTCGAGGTCCTCCGCGGTCGCGTCACGGACCTCGGTGACCTTGCCGTCGTCGAAGACGCAGTAGAACTGGCCCTCGATCGGGGCCTCGTACTTGTAGACCATGGTCATCGAGATCCCGGCACCCTTCTGGTGCCACACGGGGTCGTTGTTCAGCTCATCGGCCATGGCCTGGTAGAAGTCGACGGTTCCGAGCTTGACGGTCATCTGTGCTCCTCCGGGGAACGGTGGTGGGTGGGAGAGGTCGGATCAGGCGGACCGGCCGAGGATGAGCGGGAGCCGCTCGACGCCCTTGACCTGGCTGAGGTGGCGGACCGGCGGGTCCTCCGGGTCGAGCTTGTAGTCCGGGAACCGGCGGTGGAGCTCGGTGAACGCGATCCGCAGCTCGTTGCGGGCCAGGTGCGACCCGAGGCAGCGGTGGTGCCCGGCGCCGAAGCCGAGGTGCGGGTTGGGCGAGCGGGAGAGGTCGACGGTGTCCGGGGAGTCGAACTTCTCCGGGTCGCGGTTGGCGGCGCCGTAGGGGATCAGCACCTTGTCCCCCGCGGAGAACTGCACGCCACCCACGACGACGTCGGACGTGATCACGCGGGCCGCGGCGACCGCGGACTCCCAGCGCACCATCTCCTCGACCGCGGTCGGAACGAGCGAGGGGTCCTCGACCAGCTGCCGGCGGACCTCCGGCTGCTCGGCGAAGAGGATCACGCTGTGGGCGAGCTGACCGAGCACCGTGTGCAGTCCCGCGATCATCAGCAGGAACAGCATGTTCAGCATCTCGAACTGGGTCAGGTCCCGGTCCTGGAACTTGCCGTTGACGAGCACGCCGGTGACGTCGTCGACGGCAGGGTTCTCCATCCGCTCGTCGAGCATCTCGGCGAAGTAGGCGTAGACCTCCATCGCCGCGGCCATCCGGAACTCGGTGGCCTCCTCCTCGGAGGCACCCGGCTTGCCGAGGACGATGTCGTCGGTCCACTTCTGGAACCGGGGGGCGTCCTCGTGCGGCCAGCCCATCATCGCCAGGAACACCCTGGTGGGCAGCGGCTGGGCGAACGCCTCGACGAAGTCGACCTTCTCCTTGCCCTCCATCGCGTCGAGCAGCTCGGTGACGATCGCGGTGATCTCCGGCTCGAGCGCGCTCATCCGCTTCGGGGAGAAGAGCTTCTGCAGGATGGCGCGGTAGGCGCCGTGGTCCGGTGGGTCGACCTCCAGCGGGATCATCGGACCGTCCTGGCCGATGGTCCCGGGGATGTTGACGCTCTCGCTGGAGAAGACCTCGGGGTTGCGGCAGACGTCGTGGATGTCGTCGTAGCGGGTCAGGATCCAGTGGCCGCCGTACTTGTCCGAATGGGCGACCGGGCACGTGTTGCGGAGCTCGGCGTAGCGCTCGTAGACGGTCTCGACCTGCTTCGGGTCGTGGATGTCGAAGTCGACCTGGATGTCGGCGGTCTCGGCCGTGCTGGGGGTGCTGGTGGTCATGTGGTGGCTCCTCGGCGGTGTCGGGAGTGCTCAGCTCGTGGGGTGATCGAGCAGGACCGCCCGCTCGGGACAGTTGCGTGCCGCCGTACGCGCCTCGTCGGCGGCGGCACCGGAGACGTTCGCGGCCAGCAGGACCGGGAAGCCCTCGTCGTCGGCGTCGAACACCTCGGGAGCGAGGGAGTAGCAGCGGCCGTGACCGGCGCAGGTGTTCCGGTCGACGTCCACGGTCAGTTCGGTTGACACGGTCGTCCTCTCAGTCCCAGTCGAGACCGACGGCGCCGTAGGAACGGCCGTCGATGTCGGTGTCGAGAGCCGTGTAGAGGCTCTTCACCTTGGTGTAGGCGTGCAGGCCGTCGACGCCGAGCTCGGAGCCGACCCCGCTGCGCTTGCGGCCGGACAACGGCGTGCGCGCGACGTCCGCCGCGGCCACGTCGTTGATCCACGTCAGACCGCTCTCGAGCCGCGCGGCGACGGCGCGCGCGGCCTGGAGGTCGGTGCCCCATACCGAGGCGGCGAGCCCGTACTCGCTGTCGTTGGCGATCCGGACGGCGTCGTCGACACCGGAGTAGCGCACGACCGCCAGGACCGGTCCGAAGATCTCCTCACGGGCGGCGACGTTGTCGGTGTCCACCGCGAGCACCGTCGGGGCGACGTAGTGCCCACCCTCCGGCACACCGGTGGGTCGCTCGCCCCCCGCGACGACGCGTCCGCCCTGCTCGACGGAGCCCGCGACGAACTTCTCGATCTTGTCCCGCTGGGCCGCGGAGATGACCGGGCCGACGTCGGAGGTCAGCTCGGTCGCGGCTCCCACGGTCAGCTGGCCGGCGCGGGTGGCCAGCAGGTCCAGGAACTCGTCGTACCGCGAGTCCGGCACCAGCATGCGGCTCGTGGCCACGCACGCCTGCCCGCTGTGCATCATGCTGCTGAACAGCGTGCCGCGGACCGCGAGCTCGGCAGGCGCGTCCGGCAGCACGACGGCGGGGGACTTCCCGCCCAGCTCCAGCAGGACCTCCTTCGCGGTGGCCGCGGCCGAGGCCATGATCCGCGTGCCGACGGCGGTGCTGCCGGTGAAGCTGACGAGATCCACTCCGGGGTGCGCGACCAGGGCCTCGCCGGCCGTGCGGTCGCCGTGCACCAGGTTCAGCACGCCCGGCGGGAGGCCGACCTCGTCCGCGGCCCTGGCCAGCGCCTCCAGGCCGAACGGGGTGAGCGGCGAGGACTTCAGGACCACCGTGTTGCCGGTCAGCAGCGCGGGGGCCGCCTTCCAGACGGCGATGAACAGCGGGAAGTTGTACGGGGTGAACCCGGCGACGACGCCGACCGGCTCGCGGTGCAGCTCCCACTGCCCGAAGCCGGGGGTCGTCTGCATCGGGAAGGCCGTCGGTGCCAGCGACGCCGACATCTCGGCGAAGTCGCGCAGGTGCCCGAGCGGACCGCCGACCTACAGCATCCCGCACAGGCGCGCGGTGCAGCCGGTGTCGCGCACCAGCTCGTCGGACAGCTCGTCGAAGCGGGAGTCCAGCGCGGAGGCGAGGTCCCGGAGGACCTGGGCGCGGTCCTGGGGGCGCATCCGGGCCCACGGGCCCTCGAAGGCGGCCCGCGCGGCACCGACCGCCTGGTCCACCACGTCCGCGCCGCTGTCGGGGACCGATCCGATGATCTCACCGGTGGACGGATCGTCCACCTCGATAAATGGACCGCTCGCCGCAGCCCAGCGACCGTTGACGTAGTTCTCGAACTGCTTCATTGCATCTCCGCTGGTCAGACGGTCAAGAGGTTCGGCCCACATTGCCAGGATCCGTCGGAACGAGTCGTAGCCTAAAGACTCTAGGCAAAGCCGTCAAGACGCTTTACCGAAAACCTTTCGACGAACGGCGGACAGGGTGAACACCATTCCCGGCGACGGCGGGACCCGCCGGCACGCCTGCGTGCCGGTCCACACAGGAGAACGATCGGACGGACCGGGCGTCACGCAGCGGAGTCATGGCGGTGCACAGGGTGCGACGCGCGGTTCCGTGTCGGATCGGGTCGGCCCGGACCACAGCTACACTCCGGCCATGACAGCAGGTCCGTCGGAGTCGTTGAGACGGGCGGGGGGCGGAGTCCGGGAACGGCTGCTCCGCGCGGCGGAGGAGTGCTTCGGCCGCTTCGGGGTCGCGAAGACGACCATGGAGGACGTCGCGAAGGCCGCGTCGGTCTCCCGCGCGACCCTCTACCGCCATTTCGCCGACCGCGAAGCGCTCGTCGTCGCCGCCGTGGAGCGACGCGCCCTGATCAACGTGCCGCGGATGCAGGCCCACATCCAGCGGTGGCCGACGTTCGCCGACCGGCTGGTCGAGGGACTGATCTACAACATCGACAAGGGCAGCCGGGACCCGGTCGTCCAGCTCCTGATCGTCTCCGAACAGCACGGCCTGGTCGGGCGCACCCTCGGCGGGCACACCCTGGCCGAGGGCATCACCCTGCTGATGTGGGAGCCGATCTTCCTCGACGCCATCACCCGCGGTGAGATGCGCTCGGACCTCGACCTGCGCGCGGCCGCCCGCTGGATCGCCGGGGTCAACCTGCTGCTGCTCGAACGGGACCGGTCGGTCGTCACCGAGGACGCGCTGCGCGAGGAGCTCCGGACCTTCGTGCTGCCGGCGTTCCTCCCCTGAGCCCGCGCCCTCACCGCTTCCCGAGCATCTCCTCCGAACCGAACAGGGTCGCGCTGACCAGGGGCGCCATCGGTCCCCCCAGCAGCAGCGACGACCGCGCCCCGGGGACCTGGTTGGCCGAGGTGCCCCGGATCTGCCGCACCGCCTCGAGCACCAGGCCGATCCCGTGCACGAACCCCTCCGCGATGTTGCCGCCCGCGGTGTTGATCGGCAGCCGCCCGTCCGGCGCGGACAGGTTCTCGACCGTCATGAACTCCCCCGCGGCCGGGCCGGGCGGGCAGAGACCGAGGTCGATGAGCGCGGCGACGGCGGGGCCGCTGAAGTTCTCGTAGACCTGGACGACGTCGACCTCGCCCGGCTTCACCCCGGCGTCGGACCAGAGCCGGTCCACCATCGCCGGGTGGAAGCCGGCGCTGGTGTAGGGCTCGTCGTTCTCGGCGGACTCGCACCAGCCGCGCGCGGCCCCCTGGACCCCGCTGAGGACGTACGCGGGCGTGGTCGCGAGACCGCGGGCCCGTTCGGCGGTGGTCAGCACGACCGCACCGGCCGCGTCGTTCTCCCGCGAGCAGTCGAAGAGCCGCAGCGGCTCGGAGATCCAGCGCGCGTCGGCGTAGGTCTCGTGGTCGAGCGCCCGGTCGCGGCCGGCCGCGACCGGGTTCGTCGACGCGTGCCGGTAGTCGGCCGCGACGAGGGCCTCCAGTGCCGACGGGGGCACCCCGTCCACCTCGATCATCCGCTGCGTCCGCAGCGCGCAGATCTGGACCGGGGTGAGGACGCCGTGGTCGTGCAGCAGCGGCGGGAAGTGGCCCTTGCCGTAGCTGCCGCGGCCGTCGTCGGCCTCGGTGATCCCCCGGTAGACGACGACCGTCTCGGCCTGGCCCGCCGCGATGGCCGCCGCGGCGGCGTTGACGGCGGCCGCGACCCCGCCGCCGCCACCGCCCCACACCATCGTCGACCAGCGGACCTCGCGGACCCCGAGGTCCGCGGCGAGGGCGACGCCCTCGTTCTGGTCGTTGGCGTAGGAGACGAACCCGTCGAGCTCCCGGGCGTCGATCCCGGCGTCGGCGCAGGCGGCCAGGACGGCCTCCAGCGTCAGGCGCAGCGCCGACGCCGGGCCCTCGCCCCGCTTGTGGAACGGGGTGTGCCCGATCCCGACGACCGCCGCCGCCCCGCGCATCCCGCTCATCGGGTCCCCTCCACGATCCGCCAGCGCAGCAGGGCCGCGCCGTCGCCGGTCCGGTCGAACTCGCCCCGCACCCGGTCGCCGACGGCCGGGGTCGTCGCGTCCCCGTCGCGCAGCACGCCGAGCACCCGCCGGCGACCGGCGCCGTCGAGCTCCACCAGGACGACGACGTAAGGGACGTGCCCGCTCACCTCCCGGGCGAACGGCTGCCAGGTCCGCGTCCACGAGTAGACCGACCCCGACGGCTCGACGACCGGCCAGTCCAGGTCGGTCCCGTGGCAGGCCGGGCACAGCGCCCGGGGCGCCCATATCCACTCGCCGCACCGGCCGCAACGCTGGATGCGCAGCTCACCGGCGGCCAGCCCGGCCCGGTGCGGGGCGTGGAGGTCGTCGTCGTAGGCCGGCAGGGGCTCGAGGACCGGCGGGGTGTCGGGCACGTTGCGCACCTCCGACACCCGCCAGCCCTGTGGCAGCCGCACCCAGCGGGACCGCAGCACGGTCGTGTCGCCGTCGGCGTGCCGGTAGCGGATGTGGGCCGCCATGAGCCCGTCGGCCTGACGTTCGATGCTCAGCACCTCGCTGCCGACCATCGTCCGGGGCAGCCGCGCCGAGGCGACGAGCTGGCCGACCCGGTCGGGCCGGAAGTCGGCCAGGGTGGCCTCCAGGTCGCCGGCGGCGACCACCTGGCCGTGCCGTGCGACGACCGCGGGCAGGTCGTCCGGGACCCCGTCGCCGAGAACGGGCGCCGTGCGCCCCGTGGCCGGGTCCGTCGTCGTGTCACTCATCGCAGCAGGTACTCCGCGTCGGTCCGCTCGTGCACGAAGCCGAGCGCTCGGGTCAGGTGGACGAGCCGGTCGTCGTCGCCGTCGACGACGAGCGCGGCGACCGGCAGGCCGGCACCGGCGATCTCCTCCATGGCCGCGACCAGGAGCGCGGCGCGGGTGGCGTCGGCGCGCCCGTCGGGCCACACCGCCGGGCCGTGGATCCGGCCGGCGGTGCCGTACTCGGTCGCCTCGTCCGCCGCGACGTCGACCCACACGGCGCCGTCCACACCGGACCGGCCGGCCACACGGACCAGTGCCCCGTCGGCGGGCGGGTCACCGGCGAGGGTCCCGAGCATCCCGCGGACCGCCGCGGGCTCGTCGGGCCCGGTCACGTCCCGCACGTCGACCTCCGCGGCCGCGGGCACCTCGGCGAGCAGGTCGTCGCGGCGCAGCCCGCGCACCGGGGCCAGCAGGTTCCACTGGTGCCGGGTGCGGGAGATGTCGTGGGACCCGAACCGCCGGGTGAGCCGACGGGCGGCCGGGTGGTCCCCGCGCGCCCAGATCCGTACCTCCCGGGCACCGGTCCCGGCCCAGCCGTCCGGGGCGTGCACGTCCAGCCCGATCTTCTCGAACAGCAGGGTGGTGACACCGCGGGACCGCAGATCCGGCCGCACGACGTACCGCGCGACCGCGGTGCCGTCGGACGCGACCCGGAGCTGCAGGTAGGCCGCGAGGACCGGCACCCCGCGGTCCTCCACGACCTCCCGCTCGTCGGGCAGCAGGTGGACGACGAGATGGTGCACGTCCGGGCCGTCGTCCGGCCGCACCCTGGGGAAGCCCGCCTCGGCGTCGTGCCCGGCCGCGTCGTCCAGCAGCGCCCGGAGCCCGGTGCGCAGGTCCTCGGGCACCGAGCGGTACCACTCGTGGAGGATCACGACGTCAGCTTCCGGAGCTCCCGCCGGAACACCTGGTTGGCGACCTCGTTGCGGCCGAGCAGCATCGAGCCGCCGTCCGCGCTGGCCATCCCCTCCTGGGAGCTGCGCAGCAGCGGGAAGTCCTCCTCGTGCAGGACGGCGATGAGGATGTTCCAGTTCTTGTCCCACAACCGCTCCCACTTGTCGCGGTTCATCCCGGACTCCTCGACCGGCGGGACCATCAGGCGCATCTCCATCCGGCACCGGCCCGGGTCGGTGGGGTGCGGACGGAAGGTCAGCAGCTGGAAGTGGTCGGGCTGGCGCAGCAGGGTGCTGTTCGGGAGCAGGAAGTGGGTCTCGGTGATGTGCTTGTCCAGGCTCGTGTCCCCCGGGTCCTCGTCGAGGTACTTGTCGATCGTCTTGCGCGGCGCGATGAATCGGCAGTGACGGCCGAAGTCCTCGATGGTCAGGACGTTGGTGTGGATGTGCTTGGCCGCGGTGTTGGGGTGCGCGTACTGGATGTGGTAGCCGTCGAGGAAGGCGTCCTGCATGACCTTCCAGTTGACCGGCTCGTCGAAGCCCTCGGACCGGACGGCGACGAGTTTCTCGATGCCGTAGCCGGACATGATCCCGTCCATGTCCTCGCCCAGCCAGGAGGCGACGTCGATCTCGGCGCCCGCCCGGTCGACGATCCAGACGAACCCGTGCCGCTCCTCGCAGGGGAGCTCGACGAGACCGAACTGCGACCGGTCGATGTCGCCGAAGGTGTTGTCGCGGGTGACGGCGCGGAGGCTGCCGTCGGTGTCGTAGGACCAGCGGTGGTAGCCGCAGGAGAACAGGCGGCAGCGGCCGGACTCCTGCTCCTCCAGCAACGCGCCCCGGTGGCGGCAGAGGTTGACGAAGGCCTTGACGCCGCCGTCCTTCTGACGCACGACGATGACCTTGTTGCGGGGCATCTGCCGGGTGATGAAGTCGTTCGGCCGCGGGAGCTCGGAACCGTGGGCGATGATCGACGGCACCTCGCCGAACACGCGGTCCCGCTCGGTCCGGGCGACCTCCGGGTCGGTGAACTCGTGCGGCTCGAACGAGGCGACCTCGTCGAACCGGTCCGTGCTGTCGTCACGGAGGTGCTGGAGCGTCCGCCGGATGCGGTCCTCGCGGGGCGCGATGGAGCGGGTCATCGTTGTTCCCTTCGTGGCATGCGTGCCGTGCTCGTCCGCCGGATGTCGCGGACCGGCCGATACGTTCAGAGGTCGAGGATCAGACGGGCGCTCGTGGCCCGGGAGACGCAGGGGAAGACGACGTCACCCGCGGCGCGCTCGTCGTCGTCGAGGATCGAGTCCCGGTGGTCGGGGGTACCGCCGAGCACCGCGGTCTCGCAGGTGCCGCAGGTGCCCTCCCGGCAGGAGGTCTCGACGGGGACGCCGGCCTCCTCGAGCGCCTCGACGACGCTCACGCCGGCCGGGACCGGCACCACCCGGCCCGACGACGCGAGTTCGACCTCGAAGCCCTCGTCACCCCCGACGCCGCCCGCCGGTTCCTGCCGGGTCCGCGGGGCGAAGCGCTCCACGTGCAGCGGACCGGCCCCGGGCCGCTCGGCGTGCCGCTCCTCGATCGCGTCGAGCAACGCCCCGGGGCCGCAGCAGTAGATCGCGGCTCCGGCGGGGGCCGAGGCGAGGATCCCGTCGAGGTCGAGCAGCCCGGACCGGTCCTGCGGGTGCAGCGTGACCCGCTCGCCGTAGCGGTCGGTGAGCTCGGAGGCGAACGCCATCCGGGACCGGGAACGCCCGCCGTAGACGAGTCGCCACGGCAGACCGCGGCGGTCGACCTCGGCGACCATCGGCAGGATCGGGGTGATCCCGATGCCGCCGGCGACGAACACGTAGGACTCGGCGTCGACCAGCGGGAAGTGGTTGCGGGGACCGCGGATCGCGACCTTGTCCCCGACGGCGATCCGGTCGTGGACCTCCCGGGACCCGCCGCGCCCGTCCTCCTCGCGGAGCACCGCGACCGTCCAGGTACCGCGGTCCTCGCGGGAGCCGCAGAGCGAGTACTGACGCACGAGCCCCGGCGACAGGACCAGGTCGACATGCGCCCCGGGCTCCCACGCGGGCAGCTCGCCACCCGCCGGGTCCGCCAGCTCCAGGGCGACCACGTCATCGGCGACCTCGGTCCTCGACCGGACTTCCAGGTCGAGTGTCTCCCCCGGGGTGCGCTCGCTCATGAGCAACCACCGCCTTTTCCGTCCACCCGTCACTCGGCGGGCAACACGAAAAACCTTAAGGCTTTAGGCGTCGGGGGTCAAACGATGACGCAAAGGTGCTGCATACTTGACGGGTGCCCGTATTCAAGGCAGCTCCGCTGACCCGACGCTCGATCGCGCGCGCCGCCCTCGCCCTCGTGGACGAGGACGGCTACGAGGCATTCAGCATGCCCCGGCTCGCCGAACGCCTGGGTGTGCGCACGCCGTCGCTCTACCACCACTTCGACGACCGCGCCGGGCTGATGGCGGAGATCGCCCGCACCGTCGTGCGCGACACGCCGGTCCCCGACGTCGCCGTCGACGCCCCGTGGACGGAGTTCTTCGTCCTGCTCGCCCTCAACTTCCGCGCGACGATCCTGGCCCACCCGTCGGCGGCCCCCCTGCTCCTGCAGTTCCTCCCGCGCGAGGTGCTGGTCCGCAGCCACGAGGCGGCGGCCGAGCGGCTCCGGTCCTGCCCCATCCCGCTGGAGGACCACGTGCTGCTCCTCGACGGGCTGGAGAAGCTGACGCTGGGCAGCGCACTGACCGAGGCGGTGGGCGACCGGTCCCAGAGCGGCGACAACCCGTTCCCGATGGAGGACCCGGCGCTGACCCCACAGCTCGCACGGGCCGTCGATGCCCACTCCCTGAACCGCGCGGAGCTCTTCGTCGCCACGATCCGGGCATTCCTCGACGGCGTGGCACACCGTCACTGACACCGGCACCGGCGCTGACGCCGGGACTCGATGAGACATGTGACATAGTACGTCGCATGTCTCGTTCGGGACGCGGCGAGGACGCCGCGGGAGCCACCGGCCTGTACGACCTCTTCCGGCTGGACGGTCGCGTCGCGGTCGTCACCGGCGCCAGCTCCGGTCTCGGCGCCGGGTTCGCCGGTGCTCTGGCGGAGGCCGGCGCGGACGTGGTCCTGGTCGCCCGCCGCGCCGACCGGCTCGGTGAGGTCGGCGCCTCGGTCACCGCGCGGGGCCGCAGACACCTCGCGGTGCCTGCCGACGTGTCGGACGAGGACGCCTGCGAACGGGCGGTCGAGGCCGCGGTCGCGGAGTTCGGCCGGGTCGACGTCCTCGTCAACAACGCGGGGGTCTCGACCGTCGTCCCCGCGCTGCGGGAGGAGCCGGCCGGGTTCCGCCGAGTCCTCGAGACCAACCTGAACGGCGCCTACTGGATGGCCAGAGCGTGCGCCCGGCACATGCCCCCCGGCTCGGCGATCGTCAACGTCGCGAGCGCCCTCGGCCTGGTCGCCTCCCGGCTCCCCCAGGCCGCGTACTCGGCGAGCAAGGCGGGCCTGCTCGGGCTGACCCGCGACCTGTCCCAGCAGTGGGCCGGCCGCCGCGGCATCCGCGTCAACGCCCTGGCGCCGGGCTTCGTCCGGACCGAGATGACCGGGGAGATGCCCGACGACGTGCTCGACGGGTTCCTGTCCGGGCTCCCGCTGGCCCGGCTCGGCACCCAGCGCGAGCTGGACGCGGCGATGCTGTTCCTCGCGACGCCGGCATCCGGCTACGTCACCGGGGCCACGCTCGCCGTCGACGGCGGGATGAGCGGGCACTGACGGGCACCGGCCACATGGTCGCGGGCGACGACGACGTGTTCCGCCGCGACCTGCTCGACCTCCTCGACCGCCGGTGCCGGCGGACCTACTGAGTGGGTTCCTGCAGCACACCCGCCTCGAGCAGCTCCTCGATCTCGGCGTCGGACAGCCCCAGCAGCTCCCGGGCGATCTCCCGGGTGTGCTCCCCCTGCCGGGGCGCAGGAGCGAGCGCCGGCACCGGGAACGAGGAGAACCGCGCCGGGCCGGTGTTCGCCGGCAGCGCCACCGGCAGGTCCGGGTGCTCCATCGTCGAGAAGGCGCCCCGCGCGACGAGGTGCTCGTCGTCGGGCTCCTCGGGCAGGCGCACCATCGCCCCCGCCGGGACGCCCGCGGCCTGCAGGTCCCGCACGGCCTCCGCCGGTGACCGGGTCGCCACCCAGGACGCGACGGCCCGGTGCGCCGGACCGTCCGGGTCGCGACGCTGCGCCGGGGTGGACGCCCCCGACGCGTCTCCGCCGACCAGGGTGCGCAGGCGGTCCCAGTCCCGCCCGTCGCGGGCCTGGACGACCACCCACTCGTCGTCGCCGGCGCAGGCGAACACGCCCGTGAGATCGGCGCGGCCCGCCGTGGCACCGGCACCGCGCTCGACGGACTCGGCGGCGAGCACCGGGCCGAGCAGGGTCAGGGCGACGTCGGCCTGCGAGATCTCGATCGCCGCGCCCCGCCCGGTACGGTCGCGGCCGATCACCGCGGCCAGCGAGCAGAGCGCGGACACCGCTCCGGCGACGTGGTCGGGGAACACGGTCGCGCCGTCGCAGAACGCGTCGTCGCGCCCCGGGACCGCCCACAGCGAGGAGAGCCCGGTGGCGGCCCGGACCAGCGGCCCGTACCCCATCCGCCCGCTCCACGGCCCGGAGGCGCCGAAGGCGCTGCTGTCGCAGACGACCAGCCGCGGGGCGACCGCGCGCAGGTCCTCGGCACCGAGTCCGAGCTTCGCGAGCGTGCCCGGCCTGAAGTTGGCGAGCAGCACGTCGGCGTCGGCAGCCAGTGCGCGGAGTAGCTCACGCCCCCGAGCTGTGCGCAGGTCGAGCCCGATGCTGCGCTTGTTGCGCTGCCCCCAGGCGAACGAGGCGCTCATCCCCGCGCAGCGGCGGGACTGCCGGAGCCCGTCCGGGAACCCCGCGTTCTCGACCTTGATCACCTCGGCGCCCTGGTCGGCCCAGAGCCGTCCGGCCTCGGCGCCGGCCACGATGACCCCGAGGTCCAGCACCCGCAGGCCCGCGAGGGGACGCTCGGACGACGAGGGGTCCCGGGTGACGGGCGCCCGCTCCGGGAACGACGGGTGGCCGTCGACGATCGTGGCGACCGGGTCCTCGGCCGCGGCCCGGACCCCGTCCACGGTGGCGAAGCCCTGGGGGACGACCGCCTCCAGGTCCGGGGCGACCGCGACGGGCCGGAGCGCGCCGGTGATCCGGAAGTGGGCCTCCTCGATGGCCTCGGACGGGGCGAGGACACCGCCGACCGGGATCCCCCGCTCGGCGCCCTCGTCGACGAGCTCGGCGCGCTTGCGGCCCGCGAACAGCTCGGCGATCAGCGGGTGCAGCCGGTCGGCCGCCGCGAAGCGGGCCGGGATGGTGTCGTACCGCGGGTCGGCGAACTCCTCCGGCGACCCCAGCCACGCGAACATCGCACGCCACTGACGCGTGGCCAGCAGGCAGATGCGGACGTGGCCGTCGTCGCAGCGGAAGACCGGGTAGAAGGCCCGGGCGTCCGGCCGGTCCCGGGGGAAGTCCTCCGACCGGCCGGCGGCCGCCGATCCCTGGGTGCCGAACCCCGGGTCGAACCCGTGCACGACCGCCTCGTGGGCCGACACGTCGACCAGCTCGCCCCGCCCGGTCCGCGACGCGTGGACGTGGGCGACGAGGGCCGCCCATGCCGCCTGGACCGCGGCGGTCCCGTCGGCCAGGCCGGGCGGGGGCAGCAGCGGCGGCTCGCCCGGGAGCCCGGAGCGCGACAGCACCCCGCCCACGGCGGTGAGGACCGCGTCGGTGACGACCCGGTCCCGGTGGGGACCGGTCAGGCCGTACGGCGTCAGCGCGACGACGACGAGTCCGGGGAGCCGGCGGCGCAGCTCGTCCGGGTCCAGGAGCGCCGCGGCCGGCCCGTCGAGCACCACGATGTCGACCTCCGCGGCCGCGGCGAGCAGACGCTCCCGGTCCCCCTCCTCAGCCAGGTCCAGGCTCCACGGGGTCACACCGCGGCCACGCAGGACATACGGCAGGCCGACGCCGTGCAGGACGGGCTCCTCCGACCGCGACCGTGCCCCCGCGGGCGGCTCGACCCGGACCACGGCCGCACCGAGGTCGGCCAGCAGGGTGGCGCAGAGCCCGGCCGGGCCGTCGCACAGGTCGATCACGCGCAGCGCGGCGAGGGGGCGGGTCATGGGCGGGTCTCCTCGACTGTGGTTCCGGCGGGGGCGACGACGGGCAGACACTCGCCGAGCCCGGTGGTCTGCGGACCGGCGATCGCGGCGCCGGTCATCGGCCCTCCCAGCGCGGCTCGCGCTTCTCGGCGAACGCCGTGGCCCCCTCGCGGGCGTCCCGGCTGCCGAAGACCACCCGTACCGCCTCCCGGTTGACCGCCCACACCTCGGGCTCCCAGACCGATCCCCCGGCGTGGGTCGCGTGCACCACGTGCTTGCTCTGCCGGACGGCGAGCGGCGCGTTCGCCGCGATCGTCCCGGCGAGCTCCAGCGCGACGTCGAGGGCCGTCCCGGCCGGAGCGACCCGGTTGACCAGTCCCCACTCCCTGGCGGTGGCGGCGTCGACGGGCTCGCCGGTCAGCGTCATCTCCAGGGCGATCTTCAGCGGCACCTGCCGCTGGAGGCGGATCACCCCGCCTGCGGCGGCGAACAGGCCGCGGCGCACCTCGGGCAGGCCGAGCGTCGCGGTCTCGTCGATGACGGCGAGGTCGCAGGCCAGGACGATCTCCGTCCCACCACCGAGTGCGAACCCGTTGACGGCGGCGATCACCGGCGTGTCCACCCAGTGCTGGACGATCCCGGCGAAGCCCCACTCGGGGTGCCCCTGCGCGTCGATGCGGTGGCCGCGCGCCACCTCCTTCAGGTCGGCGCCCGCGCAGAACGCGCGGCCCTCGCCGGTGAGGACGATCGCGCGGACCGCCGGATTGGCGTTCGCGGCCTCGAGTGCCTCACCGGCGGCCTCGGACAGGGCCGCGTTCACGGCGTTCATGGCGTGCGGGCGGTTCAGCGTGACCACGGCGACGGCGCCGCGGGTCTCGTACCGGACCGCAGGACCGTCGGTCCTGCTGGTGGACGGCGCGGGCTGGGTCATGGCGGGGTTCCTCTCAGGCTGCCGGCGGCAGGTAGACCGAGCGCACCGACAGGTAGGGCGCCAGCCCCTCGGGGCCGAGCTCGCGGCCGAGGCCGCTGTCCTTGACGCCGCCGAACGGGGCGTTCGGGTCGAGCGCGTAGTGGTTGACGCCGACGGTCCCGCTCTCCACGCGGGCGGCCAGCGCGACGCCCCGCTCGGTGTCGGTGGTCCACACCGTGCCGCCGAGGCCGTAGGGCGAGTCGTTCGCGATCCGGACCGCGTCGTCGGTGTCGGCGTAGGGGATCACGCACAGCACCGGGCCGAAGATCTCCTCCCGGGCGATCGCGGCGGAGTTGTCGACACCGGCGACGACGGTGGGCTCGACGAACCACCCGCGCTCCAGACCGGCCGGCACTCCCCCGCCGGTGGTGATCCGGGCGCCCGCGGTGCGGCCGGCCTCCACCATGCCGAGCACCCGGCGCTGCTGGGCCTCGCTGACCAGGGGCCCGATCGCGGTGCCCCGGTCCAGCGGATCGCCGACCGGCAGCGCGCGGACGGTCTCGGTCACCAGCTCCAGCAGCTCGTCGTAGCGGGACCGGGGGACGAGGATCCGGGTGCACGCGTGACAGGTCTGACCGTTGTTGGCGAGCGAGACGGCCGGGAGCGAGCGGGCGAACAGGTCCAGGTCGGCGTCGTCGCACACGATCGAGGCGGACTTGCCCCCGAGCTCCAGCGTCACCGGCCGCAGCCGGCTGCCGCACTCGGCGCCGATGGCGCGCCCGGCGCCGGTGGAGCCGGTGAACGCGACCTTCGCGACGTCCGGCTCGGCGATCAGCGCGGCGCCCGTCTCCCGGCCGCCGGCCACGATCCCGAGCACCCCGGGCGGCAGACCGGCCGCGAGCGACGCTTCCGCGAACGCGACGGCGTCCAGCGTCGTCTCCGGGGCGGGCTTGAGCACGACCGGGCATCCCGCGGCCAGCGCCGGGCCGAGCTTCATGGCGGCCAGCGCCTGCGGGTAGTTCCACGGGGTGATCGCCGCGACCGTGCCGATCGGCAGCCTCCGGACGATCGACCGGGCGAGCGGCCCCGAGCGGTGGTCGTCCGGCAGGCCGTCGCGGATCAGTCCGGCGTAGTAGCCGAGGATCACCGCGGCGCCGTGCCCGTTCGCCGCCACGGACTGCCGGATGGGCATCCCGTTCTCCCGGGACACCTCGGTCGCCGTCACCCGGGCGCGGGCGGTCAGCGCCGCGGCGAACCGGTCCAGCACGTCGGCCCGCTCGGCGGGCGGTGTGGCCGCCCATCCGGCGCGGGCGCGTCCGGCCGCCGCCACCGCGCGGCTCACCTCGTCCGGGCCGGCCGGGACGACCTCACCGAGCGCCTCCCCGGTCGCGGCCTCGAGAACCGGCAGCGGGTCGGCGCCCCGGTCGGTCCAGGCACCGTCGACGAAGGATCCGATCCGTTCCATGCACACCCCTGTGGAGGACGGCGACCGACTGCCGGGCGCCACTCCCTAAAGACAATAGCCTAATTGTTTTAGTTTGTCGGCGACGAACGTCCGACCTCGCGACGAGCACGACGGCGCCGGGCCGTGGTCGCGCCGCGGCCCGGCGCCGTCGTCGGGAACCGGTTCAGACCGGGTTGAGCTCGGTCACCAGCCAGCGGTCACCGTCGCGCTCCATCGTCACCAGGACCCGCGACCCGGACAGCGTGGGCTGCTGCTGCCCCGCCCGGGTGGAGGTCTGGTTCAGGAACATCGTCAGCCGGACCCGGTCCGGCGAGGCCGGCTCGGCGACGCCCGCCGCGGCGACCGAGGTCTGCGTGACCAGCTGGTCGCGGTCCGACGCCGGGATGACGATGTCCCGGACCAGGCTCCGGTAGTCGTCCTTGAAGCGGCCGCCGACCTCGTTCAGGCGGGCGTCCAGGTCGGTCTTGATACTGCGGTGGTCGTAGGAGAGCAGGTTCGGGACCGACTCCTTCGCCACCGCCAGTGCGGTGTCCCCGGCGTCCGCGGCCTGCGTGGCGCGGACCTGCAGCACGGCGAACACGACGGCCAGGCCCAGGAGCGCGACCGCCGCGCCGGCGAGGACCCGGGTCGCGATCCGGGGACGGTCCCGCCACCAGCTCGCGAGGGCACGGGCGCCGCGGAGCGGCAGAGCGGCGGCGGCGGTCGCCGCGCGTCCGATCGGACGCAGCACGCGCCTCACGGCACGAACTCCACTCGTGCCACCAGCCAGTCGCCGTCCTTCTTCTGGAGCTCGGTCACCATCCGGTAGAACCGCGACTCACCGTTCGGGACGGTCCGGTTGTGCACCGTCGCCTTGACCGCGACGATGGCGCGGGCGGTGTCACCGTCGAGGCTCTCCAGCCCCGCGCCCGTCACCTCGCCCGTGGTGGCGACCTTCGACTCCTTCACCAGGGTGATGTAGGAGTCCAGGTTCTGGGCGAACAGCCCGCCGAAGTCTCCGGTGGCGCCGTCCAGCACGCGCCGGACGTCCTGCTCGGCGGTCTCGTAGTTGATCGAGGTCAGCTCGACGGCCGCCGCCTGGGCCTTCTCCAGCGCGGCGACCCGATCGGCCTGCGCCGCCCGGGTGCCGTTCCAGAGCACACCCGCGATCACCGCCAGGACCAGCGCCACGACGAAGCCGGCGAGGACCAGCCGTCGGACGAGGGGCCGGGGTCCGTCCTCGGCGGACCCCGCCTGCGGGTCGGTCTCGGGGGCGTCGTCCTGCTCCTCGCCCACCGCGACCGGCGGGGCCTCCGGGAGCGCGGCCTCGTCGACGGTCCGGGCCGGGGCCCCGGCGGCCTCGGCCACCGGGTCGTCGTCGGCCGGGGCCGCGGACTCCCTCCGGTCGAGGGAAGTGCTTCTCACCACGTCAGCTCCTCAGGTCAGCGGTACCGGACCGCCCCACCCCGGGGGTGGGTGGGACGGAGGGGGGCCGGTGCCGGTCGGGGGCGCCCACCCGGGGGCGGACGCCGACAGCGGGACGGCTCGGGAGACGGCCGTCACAACCGTGTCGATCGTGACATCTCACGTATTCTGTCTCACTCCCGGGGTCCTCCCCCGGGTCGCCGCAGGTCATGACGGCACCGGGGCCGGTGCCGGCGTCATCAGGCCTTCCAGGGTCATCCGGTCCTGCGGGGTGGCCGGTGAGCTCACCGCTCCGATGGCTCCGAGCGGCTCGAAGGCGGGCTCGTTGTTCAGTCCGGTCTCCGGACGCAGGGTCAGACGGCCGGCCGAGGTGGGGCTGAACCCGGAACCACGGCACTCGAAGATGGTCGCGGCGCGCCGCCCGGGGGGCGATCCGGGCTCGAAGCACGGCAGGTTGCGCGCGCTGCGAGCCAGCGTCGGGTCGTCCTGGGGCAGCTTGCAGTAGCTGTTCGCCGGCAGCGGGACGTCCCCGGTCTCCATCGCGTTGCGCGGGCCGCCCGGCTGACCCGCGGGTATCCAGCCCTCGACGCAGTTGGGCTGGTTCACGTTGGTCTCGAGGTTGAACCGGAAGATCCCGGGCTCGCTCTCCGGCGCGATGACCAGCGACGACGCCGTGAACATCGGGTACACGACGAGGATCTGCTCGATCGGCGCGTGGTAGGCCTCGGCGAGGCGGGTCAGCACCTCGGTCGTGCTCAGCAGCCGCGGGGTGCTGCGACTGAGGTCGGTGAGCAGGGAGTCGGCCTGCTGGGCGGCCCGGTTGCCGTCGGTCAGGACCGACCGCAGCGCCGCGTCGCTCTCGCGCAGCTGCCCGGTGAAGGACGCCAGGTTGCGTCCCCAGTTCCGGATGGAGTCGCTCGTCGCGAGCTGCGGATCGGCGAACCCCTCGAAGTCGTCGATGAGGTTCTCGGTGGCGGCGAAGTTCTGCTCGGTGCCGGCCTCCTCGACCAGGAGGCCGGTGTTGTCGATCAGCCGGCCCAGGTCGGGCCCGATGCCGCGGAAGGCGTCGGCGAACTCGGTCAGCACGGTCGTGAAGTTCTGCTGGTCGACCGAGGTCAACAGGTTGTCGGTCCCCTGCAGCACGCCGGCCGTCGGCACCGGGACCGAGGTCAGCGCCAGCGGGACGTGGTCGCCGTCGGCCATCGGGGCCGCCGCCGGGTCCTGGGGGACGAAGTCGACGAACTGCTCACCGATCGCGGAGACGCTGTGCACCTCGGCGCGGCTCCCGCTCGGCGGGACCCGGTCCTCGTCGATCGTCATCCGGATGCGGACGCCCTCGGGGTCCAGGTCGACGTCGGTGACCGTCCCGACCGTGACACCCCGGTAGGTGACGTTCGCGTTCGGGTAGAGGCCACCGGCCGCGGGCAGGGTCGCGGTCACCGCGATCCGGCCGATGCCGAGGACCTGGGGAACCCGGACGTAGTAGAAGACGATCAGCAGGGTGGCGACCAGGGTCAGCACGGTGAAGATCGCGATCTGGATCTTGACGTAGCGGGTGATCACGTCAGTTGCCTCCCGTCAGGCCGCCGAGCAGGCCGCCGGAGGGGGCCTCGGGCTGCTGCTGTTCCTGCTGCTGCTCGCGTTCGGTCTGCTCCGGCGGGGCCGGTCGTTCGAGGGTTCCCGACGGCGGGCCCGGGGGCGGCTGGTTGGGCACGGCTCCGCCGAGCAGGTCCAGGCCCGGCTCGCCGATCGGCGCGCCCGGTTCCGGTGGCAGCACGGGTGCGGTCAGCGGGTTCGCCGCCTCCAGGGCGTTGCCGCCCGCCTTCATGATCTCCTGCAGCCGGATCAGCTGGCCCTGCGCCGGCGTGCCGGTGAGGAAGTTCTGGTCCAGCGTCCCGAGCGTCAGGTCGAGGGTCAGCCAGAAGTTGATGTAGTCGCCCTGGAAGGTCTCGCCGAAGTTGCGCAGCGGGAAGATGATCGTCCCGAGCAGTCCGAGCGAGTCGGTCAGCGACCTGTCCGCGTCGGCCAGGCCCTGCAGCGCCGGCGTCAGGTTGTCGAGGTTGCGGGCCAGGTTGTCCGAGCTCTCGGCGACGACCGCGTCGGTCGCCTTCCCGAACTCACCGAGCGCCACGAGGCTGTCGGTGAGGTGGGCCCGCTCGCGGTTGAGCACGGCCAGGGCGGGCGGGATCGACTGCAGGGCTCCGTCGATCTTCTGGTCGCCCTCGGCGAACCGTGCCGCGAGCCGGTCGAGCCCGTCGATGGCCCGGGTGATGTCCTGCTTCTGGTCGTCGAGACCGCGGCTGAAGGTCTCCAGCTCGGTCAGCAGGCTGCGGAAGTCGTCCGTGCGCCCACCCAGGGCCTTGTTCAGCTCGCGGGTGATCGTCTTGATGTTCTGCAGGTTGCCGCCGTTGAGCAGCGTCGCGACCGAGGCGAGGACCTCCTCGGTCTCGGGGTACTTGCCCGCGCGCTCCAGGCCGATCCGGGCGCCGTCGGTGAGCCGTCCGACGGGTGCGTCGGTCGGCTCGTCCAGCTCGACGTACTTCGCACCGAGCAGCGAGGTCTGACCGACCTTCGCCGTGACGTTCGCGGGGAGCTGGACGTCGCCGTCCAGGGTGACGGTGACGACGGCGTTCCACCCGTCGAGCCGGACGTCGGAGATGTTGCCGACCGGCTGGTCCCCGACCCGCACGGGGTTGTTGGGGACGAGGTCGGCGACGTTGCGCATCTCGATCTCGACCGTGTAGGCCCCGTCGCCCACGCCCGGCACGCCCGGGAGCGTGAAGTCGTTGAGTCCACGGTAGTCACACGCGGTCAGCGACAGCGTGCAGCACAGCAGCGCGGCGATCGCGCCGGCGCGTCTCGTCCGTCGCATCAGTTGCCTCCCTGGGGAACGAGCAGGCCACCGAGGCCGGGCGCGTCGAGGTCCGGCGGGGCCTCGGGTCCCGGGGTCGGCTGCCGGTACGGCTCGTCGCGGGCCGGGCGGTTGTCGGTCGGTCCGCCGCCGCCGGGCACACCGATCGGGCTGATGCCGATCGGCGGCTGCTGGATGCGCAGGAGGTTCAACAGCGGGCCGAGGTTGCTCTTGCAGTAGTCGATGCCCTTGACCGGGTCCTGGGTGGCCGCGGTGAACGTCGAGCAGACGAAGTCGGCCGGGGTGTTCAGGTTGTCCACGACGAGCTTGCCGGACAGCGCGTGCGTCCGGGGGGACACGATGTTGAACAGGTTCATCAGGGTGCTGGGACCGACGTGCAGGATCGTCGCCAGGTCGTCGCGCGAGTTGGCGAGGGTCCGGGTCAGGTCCCCGATCTGCTCGACCGAGTCGTTCAGCACCGGGCCGTTGGTGGCGACGAACTCGTCCACCGACTTCGCGGCGCGGGAGATCCCGTCCAGGGCGGCGGACAGCTCGTCCTCGTTGTCGGTCAGGACCCCGGACACGGTGTCCAGGCGCTGGTTGAACTCGACGATCTGGCCGTCGACCTGCTTGAGGGCGGTCACGAACGCCTGGAGGTTGCGGATCGTGCCGAACAGGTCGCCGCGCCCCTCGGACAGGGTCTCGACCGCGGCCGAGGCCTGCCGGACCATCTCGTTGAACGCGGCGCCCTGGTGGCCGGCGGCGTTGGCCGCCGCCATGTCCAGGAACCGGGAGAGCGAGCCGTTCTGGTTCGCCTTGTCGGGCCCCAACGCCGTGCTGAGCTCGTTGAGCTGCTTCTTCAGGTCGTCGAACTCCAGCGGCGATGCGGTGCGCTCCACCGGGATCTCTCCGCCGTCGGGCAGCGTCGGCCCACCGGTGTAGGCCGGGGCGAGCTGCAGGAAGCGGGTCGAGACCAGCGTCGGGGAGACGACGGCGGCCTTGACGTCCGCGGGCAGCTCGTACTGCGAGTCGTAGGTGAACTCCATGCGGACCTTGTCGCCCGCCGGCTCGATCGAGACGATCTTCCCGACGTCGACGCCCTGGATCCGGACGCGGTCGTTCGGGTAGACGTTCTTGACCGAGGTGAAGTAGGCGACCCCGGTGCGGGACTGGCCGTTGATCAGGACGATCAGCCCGGCGACGGCGACCGCCGCGACCAGCCCGACGACGAGGACCCGCTGGACCAGCGATCCGGCTCGGATGCGCGACATCAGTTGCCTCCCGCGCCGATGAGACCGCCGACGGACGGCAGTGTGGGGGCGGCACCCTCGAGGGGCGTCGTGGGGACGGCGAGGCCGGGGACGAAGTCCGCCGCCGGGAACAGCGTGGGCCCGGCGTTGCCGAGGTCGCCGTGGCCGGCGAAGTACGGACCGCCGGCGAGGCCCTCACCGAGACCGGTGATGAAGCTGGAGACCCGCTGGATCGACGAGACGATGTTGCCCTCGTTGCGCTTCAGGATCGCCAGGACACCGTTCAGCTCGTTCAGGGCCGGGGCCAGCCGGTTGCGCTGGTCGTCGACGAGACCGTTGATCTGGTCCGTGGCGCGTCGCGTCGTCACCAGGAGCTCGCCGATGACCTCCCGGCGCGCCTCCAGCTCGCCGAGCAGCTTGTTGCCGTCGATGAGCAGGGTGCTGAGCTTGGCCGTCTGCCGGTTCAGCACCCCGGTCACGGACTCGGCGCGCTGGAGCAGGTCGCCGATGGCCGCGTCGCGGCTGGCGATCGTGCGGGACAGCCGGGTGATGCCCTCGAAGGCGGGCCCGATGTCGTCCGGGGTGTTCGCGAAGGCGTCGGTGAAGGTGTCCAGCGCCGCGCTGACCTGCTTCATGTCGATCTCGCCCGTGCGCCGGGTGAGGTCCTCGATCCCCTGGGTGATGCTGTAGGGAGCCGTGGTCCGGGCCAGCGGGATCACGTCGTCGGGCAGCGGTGCGCGGCCGTCGGGACGGATCTCGAGGTTGCGCTCGCCCAGGAGGGTCTGGGTGCCGATGGAGGCCGAGGTCAGGTCGTTCAGGCGAACGTCCTTGACCGTGAAGTCGACGACGACGTCGGCGCCGTCCAGCGTCACGCTCCGGACCTGGCCGACCTCGGTGCCGGCGATCCGCACGGTGTTGCCGGCCTGCAGCCCGCCCGCCTCGGTGAACCGTGCCTCGTAGCGCTTGCCCGCGAACACCTCCAGCTCGGCCAGCTGGAACGAGGCGACCATCAGGACCCCCAGGATCGCGAGGCCCGCGAGCGCGATGGTCACCGGGTTCTTCTCCCGGAATCTCAGCTTCATCGCCCGCCTCCGGACGTGTCGTCGGTGCGGATGATCTGGTCGGGGACCTGGCCCTGGTCCGCGGCGTCCTGCTGCGGGATCGGGTTCGCCTCGCGCTGTTCCGGCGTCTCCAGCGGGGAGTTGCCGAACTTGCAGCGGTCGACGTTGTCGGCCGGGCCGAGCCAGGGCGAGTAGACCGGGTCACCGGTCGGTCCGGTCGTCTTCACCCGGAGCGAGCAGATGAACAGGTTGTAGGTCGCGCCACGGGAGCCGAGGCGGCTGACCCGCAGGTAGGCACCCGGCAGCAGGGACAGGTTCTCGTCGATGGCGGCCTCGCCGGCCTTCGCCTGCTTCGCCACGCGGTCGAGCTGGTCAACCGTGCCCTTCAGCGGCCCGCGGACCTTGCCCAGGAGCTGGTCGACGCTGCTGGTCAGGCGGTTCACGCCGTCGAGCGAGTCACCGATCCGCTGCCGGTCGCCGGCCAGGCCGGAGGTCAGCTGCTGGAGCTCGGTGATCGTCGACTCGAGCTCGGGGGCGCGCTTGTCGAGGGTGCCGAGCACGGTGTTGAGGTTGTCGACGACCGACCCGATCACCGCGTCCTTGTCGGCGAGGGTGTTGGTCAGCGACCCGACCCTGCTCAGCAGGGACTCGATCGTGCCGCCCTGCCCCTGGAACACCGAGATGAGGTCGGAGCTGAGCTGGTTGATCTGGTCCGGGGCCAGCCCCTCGAACAGCGGGGAGAAACCCGCGAGGAGTACGTCCAGGTTGAGCGCCGGCCGGGTCTGGGCGACCGGGATGACCGCGTCCTCGGCGAGGACGCCGTTCCCGGCCGGGCCCCGCGCGACCTCGAGGTAGCGGTCGCCGGTCAGGTTCAGGTACCGGACCGCCAGCTGCGTGTCGGCCGGCAGCTCGCGGGTCGCGTCGACGGTGAAGGTGACCTTCCCGAGGGTGGAGTCGACGACGGACACGTCGGAGACCGCGCCGACCTCGACCCCGGCGATCCGCACCGAGTCCCCCGCCTTGACCCCGGAGGTGTCGGTGAAGATCCCGGAGTAGGAGCGCTGGGCACCGAAGCCCGTACCGCCGGCACCCATCTGGATGCTGACGATGACGAGCACGAACATCGTCACGACGACGAACGCCGTCGTCTTGATCAGCGGCCCGGTGATGTTCTGGGCCTTGGAGATCTCGCTCATCGGCCGCCCTCCCCGCCGAACAGGCCACCGAGGAAGCCGCCGCTCTCGCGGGGCGCCGCCGGCGGTGCGGACTCCGTGCCGGGCGCGGCCGGCACGGGCGCCGCGGGATCGACCGGGGCGGGCGCGGGCTGCCCACCCGGGACGGAACGGACCTGCTCGCCCGGGAGCCCGAGCTCCTGGCCGGCGCCGGCGAACGGGCCGAACAGCTGGGTGACCAGGGGCGGGTCACCGATGCGCAGGGTGTTGTCGCCGTCGGGGTTGGGCTCGCCGCCCTTGTCGACGTTCTTCATGAGGGACTCCGGGAACACGCTCCCGTCGAGGTCCGGCATGCCGTGGCAGTCCGGGCCGTTGTCGGCACCGACGACGGGTGGGCTCGTGTAGGGGGTGTCGCCGGGTTCGAGGGTCACCAGACCCACGAAGCCGGGCACCGTGTTGCCCTGCTGCTGTTCCAGCTGCTGCCGGGACTTGTCGAGGCCCTTGAGCCAGCAGGCGAACATCGGGGAGTAGTCGCGCAGCAGCTCGGTGGTCGGCAGGGCGGTCTGCGTGACGTTCCGGATGCCGTCCCGGTTCTGGAGGAAGAACGCCTCACCGGTCCGGGACACCCTGGAGATCTGGAACAGGAAGCTCTCCAGGTCGGCCTGCTGCTCGACGATGGTCCGACTCGTCACCGCGCCGTTGTCGAGGACCGTCACCAGATCACCGGCGACGTCGCCGTAGAGGTTCGCCAGGTCGGCGCCCTTGCGGAAGTCGGTCTGCAGCTGCGGGAGGTTCGCGTTGAACCGCTTGAGGTACGCGGCCAGCTGCGAGGCGGTCTCACCGACCTGCTCGCCGCGGCCGTCGAGGGCGGTCGCCAGGTTCCCGATGACCTCGCTGACCTCGCGCGGCCCGAGGGTGTCGAGGATCCTGTCGAGGGAGTCGAACAGGGTGTTGACCTCGACGGTCACCGAGTCGGTGGCGATCTGGTCGCCGGCGGCCAGCATCCGGCCGGACGGCGTCGCGGGCATCGTGAGCTGGACGGTCTTCGCACCGAAGGCCGTCAGCTGGTCGAGGGAGACCCGGGCGTCGGCCGGCACCTGGCCGATGCGGTCGGCGTCCATGTCCAGGACGATGTCGACCGCGCCGCGGTCGCCGTCGGCCAGCGAGACCGAGCCGACCTTCCCGACGTCGACGCCCTTGAGCTGGACGCGGTTGCCCGGGTACATCTGCAGGCCCGAGCGGTCGGCCTTCAGGGTGACCGGCACCGTGTCGGCGAAGGCGTTGAGGTACATGGCGGTGCACAGGCTCAGGAAGCCGAGCACCACACCGATGAGGATCAGCGCGTAGACGCGGTACTTGAACCGCGTGAAGAAGGAGTCGTTCACCTGGTCATCCCGTGATGCGGAAGGCGTCGGAGTCGGCGTAGAGCGCCATGGAGATCGCCAGCTCGGCCGCCAGGACCGCGATCAACGACGTCCGGACCGCCTTGCCGACGGCCAGGCCGACACCGGCCGGGCCGCCCGAGGCCGTGTAGCCGTAGTAGGTGTGGATCGAGATCACGACGACGGCGATTCCGATCGCCTGGGCGAAGGAGTAGAGGACGTCCTGCCACTGCATGAACGTCTGCATGTAGTGGTCGAAGGTCCCCTCGGAGAGCCCGAAGAAGCCGACCTGTGTCGTCTTCCAGCCCACCCAGGCGCCGACCATCGCCATCGCGAAGATCGGGATGATCGTGATCATGCCGGCGACCAGCCGGGTGGTGACCAGGTAGGGCAGCGACCGCACGCCCATCACCTCCAGCGCGTCGATCTCCTCGGAGACGCGCATGGCACCGAGCTGGGCGGTGAAGCCGCTGCCGACCGTGGCCGCCAGTGCGGCCCCGGCGATGATCGGCACCAGGAGGCGGGGGTTGATGATCGCCGATGCGAAGCCGCCGAGGGCCTCGAGCTGGAGGTTCGCGAGCGCGTCGTAGCTCTGCAGGCCGCCGGTGACCCCGGCGAACAGGGTGATGAAGAAGGTGATCACCGAGGAGCCACCGATGACCGCGAGGGCACCGGTGCTCATCCCCACCTCGGCGATGAGCCGTACCTGCTCGGTCTTGTAGCTCTTCACCGCCTTGGGGATCCAGATGACGCCCTTGCCGTAGAACTCGGCCTGCCGTCCCAGGTCGTCGAGCAGCCGCAGCGGGGCCCCGAGGGCGTTGCGTACGGAGGAGAGCATGGCCAACGTCCTCACACCAGTCCGAGCGAGTAGGGGATCTGCGTCAGCAGGATGTTGATCGGGAACAACGCGAGGAACGTGTAGACGACGGTCTCGTTCACGGCGTTGCCCACGCCGCGCGGACCCGCCTTGCAGGTCATCCCCCGGTAGCAGCCGATGAGCGCGCCGACGACGCCGAACACGACCGCGCGGAGCTCGCCGTGCACCAGGTCGTCGAAACCGACCAGCAGGGTCAGCGAGTCGATGTACTGGCCGGGGCTCGCGTCCTGCAGGTAGACCGCGAAGAAGTAGCCGCCGGCCAGGCCGATGAGGATCATGACCCCGTTCAGCAGGAAGGCGTTGACCGCGGTCGCCAGGACCCGGGGCACCACCAGTCGCTGGACGACGTCGATGCCGAGCACCTCCATCGCGTCCAGCTCCTCGCGGATCCGGCGGGCACCGATGTCGGCGCAGATCGCGGTCGAGCTGGCGCCGGCGATGATGAAGGTCGTCGCGACCGGCCCGATCTGCGTGACGGTGGCGAAGGCCGAGCCCGAGCCGCTCAGGTCGATCGCGCCGATCTCGACCAGCACGAGGTTGAACTGGAACGTCACCAGGGCGACGAACGGGATGCCCAGCAGGATCGCCGGGCCGAGGGACACGCTGGCGACGAACCAGGTCTGCTGGACGAACTCCCGCCATTGGAACGGCCGCTTGAACATGGCGACGAACGTGTCGGCCGTGAAGGCGAAGAACGTGCCGAGCGGCGCCACGCTGCGGGCGACGAGTGGCGGTGTGGGCATCACGCCTCCCCGGACGGGGAGGCGGCGCAGGTCACGACGTCGGGCTGCATCGGGGGCCTCTGCTCTGAGACGACGGTGGTGGGAAGCGATCGGTCCACAGCAGTGCGGGGAGCACGGAACCGGGTCAGCGGGTGAAACGAGCGTCACTGATACAAGTTTCGTTCTCTGTCTCATCTATCACCTGAACGGAGTAGCTTGAGGCGACTTCGTCACCCGAACGAGACACTTCTGGTGAGACACTTGACAGAACTTGTGTCGTTGTCCCAGTATCGGAACCGCCGCACCCGCGGGGGGCGACACGAGGAGGTGCGCCGTGAAGGGCGTCGAGGTCAAGGTCGAGGGTCTGACGAAGTCGTTCGGCCGGGCGAACATCTGGTCCGACGTGACACTCACGCTGCCGGCGGGTGAGGTCTCGGTACTGCTGGGGCCGTCCGGAACCGGTAAGTCGGTGTTCCTCAAGTCGCTGATCGGCCTGCTCAAGCCGGAACGCGGTTCGATCGTCATCCACGACACGGACCTCGTCCGCTGCTCGGAGAACCGGCTCTACGACATCCGCAAGCTCTTCGGCGTCCTGTTCCAGGACGGCGCGTTGTTCGGGTCGATGAACCTGTTCGACAACATCGCCTTCCCGCTGCGCGAGCACACCAGGAAGTCCGAGGCGCAGATCCGCGACATCGTCCTCGACAAGATGGAGCTGGTCGGTCTCCGCGGCGACGAGGGCAAGCTGCCCGGCGAGATCTCCGGGGGCATGCGCAAGCGCGCCGGGCTCGCCCGTGCGCTCGTCCTCGACCCGGAGATCATCCTGTTCGACGAGCCGGACTCCGGTCTCGACCCGGTCCGGACCGCCTACCTGAACCAGCTGATCATCGACCTCAACGCGCAGACCGACTCGACCTTCCTGATCGTCACGCACGACATCAACACCGCCCAGACCGTGCCGGACAACATCGGCCTGCTGTACCGCAAGCACCTGGCGATGTTCGGGCCGCGCGAGCAGCTGCTGACCTCCGAGGAGCCGGTGGTCGCGCAGTTCCTGAACGGCCGTCGTCAGGGACCGATCGGCATGTCCGAGGAGAAGGACGCGGCCCAGGCCGCCCGCGAGCTGGAGGAGGCCGGCGAGCTCCAGGGGCTCCCTCCGCTGAAGCCGCAGCTGACCACCTCACCCGGCGTACCGGAGCGCAAGGCCGTCGCCCGTCGCCGTCGGCGGGTCGCGGACATGATGCACACCCTCGGCCCGGCCGCTCAGGAGGCGATCCACGCCGCGACGGCGGCGCCGGCCGCCACCGCGCAGCTACCGGGAGGCCGTCACGGCTGGCGTGACGCCGAGCAGACCGCCGAGATGCCGCGCGTGCGATGAGCGCCGACGAGGACCCCTGTGCCGGACGGTCGCCGGGGAGATGAACGATCCGCGGGCCGCGCCACCGGCAAGGGCGTCACACCGTCAGCTGCGGTCCCGATGGTGCGCGACCATGGTGCGGACCATCTCCACCGCGGCGAGCACGGCGTCCACCGGTGGCGCGTCGTCACCGGGCGACCGGCGCGCGGCGCGCGCGAAGAGACCGTCGACGACGAGCCGAACCTGCTCGGCCAGGACCGGGCCGCCCACCGGACCGGCGAGCTCCCGCGCCGCCCGGTCCACCTCTGCGCGGGACTCGCGCAACCGGCGCCGGGCGAGGGCGCTCGGCCCGCTCCCGGCTCCGGCCCCGTCGCCCGAGCCGGGGAACTCCACCAGATAGTTGCGGAGGGGACACCCCCGTCCGCCCTCCCGCAGGACCCGTTGGCCGACGTGTGTCACCGCCGCGACGATGCGATCCCCGGGGTCCCCGCCGGCCTCCCGCAGGGCGCGGTCGGCTGACGCGGCCAACGCCGTCGACCAGCGCTCCAGGTAGGCCTCGACGAGGTCGTCCTTGGTGGCGAAGTGACCGTAGAGCCCGCTCTTGCCGGTGCCCGCCTCGTCGATGATCTCCTGCATGCCGACGGCACGCACGCCACGGGCGTAGAACAGACGCCCCGCCGCGTCCAGGATCCGTTCCCGGACGTCCGGCTTCGCTGTGACGTCCGGCTTCGCTGTGCCGACCACGGGCACTCCTTCCGATCCACCCCATCCTACAGACCGCTCAGTCCGGCTGCCTGCCTACCGCTCAGCCGTTGTGAGCAGCTCCTTCGCATTCAGTACTTGACGAACGGTGTCGACATCGCGTTGTCTCGGACCGATCGGTCCGGCCGGATGACACCGCACCGGGCGCACGAACGTCACCGGACGGCTCGTCGCCCGTGGAGGCCGGCTCGCCGGCATCCGGTTCTCCTGCCCCCGGTCCGGAAGGACGGCCCATGCCCGCAACCTCGGCGAGCCCCGCTCCCACCACGGTGCTGCTGGTCACCTCGGCGGCGGCGTTCCTGTCGAGCCTCGACCTGTTCATCGTCAACATCGCGTTCCCGGCGATCCGGGCGGACTTCCCCGGATCGGACCTGGGCCAGCTGTCGTGGGTGCTGAACGGCTACACCGTCGTCTTCGCCGCCTTCCTGGCGCTCGCCGGGCGCCTGGCCGACCGGTTCGGCCACCGCAGGCTGTTCCTGGTGGGGCTGGCGGTGTTCACCGTGGCCTCGGCGCTGTGCGCGGTCGCCCCGACGGTGTGGGCGCTGGTCGCCGCACGGGCCGTCCAGGCCGTCGGGGCGGCGATGGTCATGCCGACCTCGCTGTCGCTGCTGCTCGCCGCCTACCCGCCGGAACGGCGGCCGCACGCGGTCGGCGCCTGGGCCTCGATCGGCGCCGTGGCCGCCGCGCTGGGACCGCCGGTGGGCGGCCTGCTGGTCGAGCTCTCCTGGCACTGGGTGTTCCTGGTCAACGTCCCCGTCGGCGTCGTCGCGCTGCTCGTGGGACTGCGGGTGCTGGTCGAGCCCGGTACCGCACGAGTGGGGGTCCCGGACCTGCTCGGCGCGACCGGACTCGTCGTCGGCGTCGGCGCGCTGGCCTACGCGCTGGTCCGCGCCCCGGACGACGGGTGGGTGTCGGTGCCGGTCCTGTCCGGGATCGCCCTGGCCGTCGCCGGCCTCACCTGGGTGGTCCTGCGCTCGCGGCGGCACCCGGTCCCGGCCCTCGAACTCGACGTGCTCCGGGTCCCGGTCGTGGCGACCGCCGCGCTGACGATGACCGCGTTCACCACGGCGTTCGCCGGGATGCTGGTCGTCAACGTCCTCTTCCTGACCGGCACCTGGGGCTGGTCCGCGGCGCTCGCCGGCTTCGGACTGGCACCCGGCCCGCTCGTGGTCGTCGTGGTGTCCCGCTTCAGCGGCCGACTCGCCACACGGTTCGGGTCCGGCCCGGTGGCGCTCGCCGGGACCGTCGCGTTCGCCGCGGGTCCGACCTGGTGGCTACTCCGGCTGGGGACCGAGCAGGGCTACTGGGCCGGGGTCCTGCCCGGTCAGGTGTTCACCGGGCTCGGCGTCGGGCTCATCCTGCCCACCTTGTCCGCGCTCGTGGGATCGGCGCTGCCCGCCCACCAGTGGGGCTCCGGCTCGTCCCTCATCAACACCGCCCGCCAGGGCGGCTCCGTGCTCGGGGTCGCGCTGCTGGTGTCGGTCGTCGGGACCCACACGACCGGGCTGCCCGAGGAGCTGGGTGCGCTCCGAGGGGGGTGGGTCCTGCTGGTGGCCTCCGCCCTGGTCGCGGCGGTCTTCGCCACGGCCCTCACGGTCGTCGAGCGGCGGCGGGACACACCGGCCGGCCGGCCGGCGTCGGCACCGGCGACCTGACCCCGACCATCCCCGTCCGACCGAGCGGAGGCTCACCATGACCACACCGAACCCGACCCGCGACGGCCTCTGGCTCGACGACCTCGTCGAGGGCGCCACCTTCACCACCGACACCCACGAGCTGACCGCCGAGGAGATCGTCGCCTTCGCCCGCGACTTCGACCCGCAGCCCTTCCACACCGACGCCGACGCGGCCGCGGGGACGTTCTTCGACGGTCTCGTGGCCAGCGGCTGGCACACCGCGGCGCTCACCATGCGACTCGTGGTCACCAGCGGGCCGCCCATCGCGACGGGCATCGTCGGCGGGGGCGCCGACGTGGCCTGGCCCAGCGCCGCCCGGGCCGGGGACGTCCTGCGGGTGGAGATCGTGATCCGCGAGATCCGCCGGTCCCGGTCGCGGCCGGACCAGGCATGGGTCGTCGTCGAGCAGCGGACGCTCAACCAGCACGACGCGGTGCGGCAGACCACCACCGCACGGTTGCTGGCCTGGCAACGGCCCCGCCACGACTGACGCCGGCTCCCTCATCGACGACTTCCCGGGCCACCGGGTGACACCACCTCGACAGCGGCAGTGACCCGCTCCGGACTCGACCCGCGCGGCGGACCACCCGTCCGAGCTCGGCCTCCTCGACATCGCCATGCCTCCGACTCGTACTCGGCGTCGTTACGATCATGTCAACGCGTCAGAATCTGTTGACATGAGAGTGTACGGGCCAGCCTCTTTGGTACCTGGATCGAAGGAGTGCCCGTGGCGCTACCCCCTCCCGACGCCGCCCGGCTGGCGGCGTTGAACGAGCACTACGCGTTCGGCCTGTCCGAGGCCGAGCTGGCGGAGTTCGGTCCGGCGGTCACGGCGACGCTGGCTGCGTCCGACCGGGTCGAGGAGCTCTACCGTGCTTCGGCGCCGCAGACGCCCCAGCGGGCGTGGTCGGAACCCGCGGACAACCCGCTCGGTGGTTGGTATGTGACGGCGTCGGTGCCGGGTGCCGCCGAGGGTCCGTTGGTCGGGCGCACGGTGGCGTTGAAGGACAACATCTGTCTGGCCGGGGTGCCGATGACCAATGGGTCGGCGACGGTCGAGGGTTTCGTCCCGTCGCGGGATGCGACGGTGGCGACCCGGCTGTTGGCGGCGGGGGCGAGGATCACCGGGAAGTCGGTGTGTGAGGACCTGTGTTTCTCGGGTGCGAGTTTCACCTCGCGGCCGTGGCCGGTGCGCAATCCGTGGGACACCGGCCGTAATGCCGGTGGTTCGTCGAGTGGGAGCGCGGCACTGGTGGCATCGGGTGCGGTGGATCTGGCCGTGGGTGGTGATCAGGGTGGTTCGATCCGGATCCCGAGTGCGTTCTGCGGGACGGTGGGGCACAAGCCCACTCACGGGCTGGTCCCCTACACCGGGGCGTTCCCGATCGAGGCCACGATCGATCACCTGGGTCCGATCACCCGCACGGTGTCCGACGCCGCACGGATGCTGACGGTCCTGGCGGGTGTCGACGGGCTCGACGCCCGTCAGCCCACCGAGCTGGACCCGGTCGACTACCTCACCGCACTGGAGACCTCGGCGGCGGGGTTGCGGGTGGGGATCGTGGTCGAGGGTTTCGGCCGCCCGGAGAGCGACCCGGCCGTCGACGAGGCCGTGCGTGCCGCGGTCGGTGCTCTGGCCGGGGCCGGGTTGGTGGCGGAGGAGGTGTCGATCCCGTGGCATCTGGACGGGATGGCGGTGTGGAACGTCATCGCGACCGAGGGTGCGGCCTACCAGATGGTCGACGGTAACGCCTACGGCATGAACTATCCGGGTCTCTACGATCCGGAGCTGATCGCGCACTACCACCGTCAGCGCCTCGCCCGGGGGGCGGAGTTGTCCAAGACGGTCAAGCTGGTCGGGCTCTCGGGTGGCTACACCTTCGGCCACGGGGGCGGCGTCTACTACGGCATGGCCCGCAACCTCGCGTTCGAGCTGCGTGCGGCCTACGACCAGGCGTTGAGTGGTTATGACGTGCTGGTCATGCCGACCCTGCCCTACACCGCGCCGGAGCTGATCGGGCTCGATGCCGGGTTGGACACCTATCTGCCGACCGCGTTGGGGATGGTCGGCAACTGTGCCCCGTTCGACGTGTCCGGTCACCCCGCTGTCTCGGTGCCGGCCGGGCTGGTCGACGGGCTCCCGGTCGGTCTGATGATCGTCGGCCGGCGTTTCGACGACGCGACCGTCCTTCGGGTCGCGCACACCTTCGAGCAGGCCGTCGGCGGCTTCCCCGCCCCACCGGCCCTCGCCGGCTCGGTCGGAGCAGCGTCGCCGCTCGTCTCCGGCGTCCGGGGGTGACGCCGCCCCCGCCACTCGCGCGCAGGTCTCGCAGCACCTGCCACACACGAACCGAACGCACCACCACCATCCCGAAGGAGCACACGTGACGCTCGCCGCCCACCAGAACCGCACCGGCCTGCCCGAGCAGGCCCCCGTCGAGGACCGCGCCTGGGCACTGAAGAACGCCCTGGACGCCAAGGGACTCATCCCCACCGGCTTCAACGAAGGATGGAAGACGACCTTCGAGGAGGAGTACAGCCCGCGGCGCGGGGCCGAGCTCGTCGCACGGGCCTGGACCGACCCGGAGTTCCGCGAGCTGCTGCTCTCCGACGGGACCGCGGCCGTCGCCCAGTACGGCTACCTCGGCGCCCAGGGCGAGTACATCCGAGCGCTCGCCGACACCCCGACGGTCAAGAACGTCATCGTCTGTTCGCTGTGCTCCTGCACCGCCTGGCCGATCCTGGGTCTGCCGCCCACCTGGTACAAGGGCTTCGAGTATCGCGCCCGCGTGGTGCGTGAGCCCCGCAAGGTCCTGGCGGAGCTGGGGACCACGATCCCCGAGGGCGTCGAGATCAAGGTCTACGACACCACCGCCGAGACCCGCTACATGGTTCTCCCCATGCGCCCGGCGGGGACCGAGGGCTGGGACGCCGAACGACTCGCGTCCATCGTCACCAAGGACTGTCTCATCGGCGTCGCCCTGCCCTCGGCCGACGTCGTCGTCGAGCACCCCAACACCTGAGCGAACGGAGCACACCCCATGGACGGCGTTCACGACCTCGCGGGCCGGCAGGGCTTCGGCCCGGTCCCGCACACCGCCAACGGCCCGATCGGTGACACCTTCAAGTACGACTGGGAGCACCTGGGCTACAGCCTGCTGTTCCTCGGCGTGACCAACGGCAACTTCACCCTCGACGAGGTGCGCCACGCGGTCGAACGGCTCGAGCCGGTGCACTACCTGAGCACCCCGTACTACGAGCGCTACATCATCGGCGCCGCGACGCTCATGGTCGAGAAGGGCGTGCTCACCCACGACGAGCTGGAGGCCGCGGCCGGCGGGCCCTTCCCGCTGGCCCTCCCCGCCACCTCCCCCGGGCGTCCCGCGCGGGAGAACCGCGAGACGTTCGAGGTCGGCGACAAGGTCCGGGTCACCGACGACCACTTCGCCGGGCACGTCCGCTACCCCGCGTTCTGCCGGGGCAAGGTCGGCACGGTGCAGCATCGCACCGGGATGACCTGGCCCTTCCCCGACGCCGCGGGCCACGGCCGCAGCGACGGCGGCTCGGAGCCGAGCTACCACGTCGAGTTCGACGCCGCCGAGCTGTTCGGCGACGACACCGACGCCGGTGCCGTCGTCGTCGACCTGTTCGAGGGCTACCTCGAGCGCGCCGCCTGACCCACCGCACCGTCCGGGCGGGCCCGTTCCGACGGGCCCGCCCGGTCCGCCCGACCTCCCACCACGGTCGCCTCCGCCGGCGACGAGAGGAACGACGATGACCGACACCCGCCTCCCCGTCACCGTCCTGTCGGGCTTCCTCGGAGCAGGCAAGACCACGCTGCTCAACCACGTGCTGAACAACCGCGACGGCCGCCGGGTCGCGGTCATCGTCAACGACATGAGCGAGATCAACATCGACGGCTCGGAGATCGCCCGCGAGGTCGAGCTCAGCCGCTCCGAGGAACGCCTGGTCGAGATGACCAACGGCTGCATCTGCTGCACCCTGCGCGACGACCTGCTCGGCGAGATCACCCGCCTCGCCCGCGAGGACCGGTTCGACTACCTGCTCATCGAGTCCTCCGGCATCTCCGAGCCCCTCCCGGTGGCCGAGACCTTCACCTTCGTCGACCCCGCAGGTGGGGCGCTCGACGACATCGCCCGGCTCGACACCATGGTCACCGTCGTCGACGGCGTGAACTTCCTCCGGGACTTCCGGGCAGGGCGCCCGGTGGACGCCGATGCTCCCGACGACCGCCGCGACCTCTCCGACCTGCTGGTCGACCAGGTCGAGTTCGCCGATGTCATCCTCATCAGCAAGACCGACCTGATGCACGACACCCAGGTCGCCGAGCTCACGGAGATCCTGCGCCGGCTCAACGCCGTCGCCGAGATCCTCCCCGTGTCCGAGGGACGGGCACCGCTCGACCGCATCCTGGACACCGGTCTGTTCTCCCTCGCACGCGCCGCCACGGCACCCGGCTGGCTCCAGGAGATCAACGGCGAGCACATCCCGGAGACCGAGGAGTACGGCGTCGCCTCGTGCCTGTACCGGGCGCGGGCACCGTTCCACCCGGAGCGCCTGCACCACTTCCTCACCCGTGACTGGACCAACGGCCGGCTCCTGCGGGCGAAGGGCTACTTCTGGAACGCCGCCAGGATCACCGAGATCGGCAGCATCTCCCAGGCCGGACACCTCATCCGGCACGGCTACATCGGGCACTGGTGGCGCTTCCTCCCGCAGGAGATCTGGCCGCAGGACTACCGACGCGACGCGATCACCGACAACTGGGACGACGCCGTCGGCGACTGCAGGCAGGAGCTGGTGTTCATCGGGCAGGGAATCGACCGCGACCGCCTGTTCGCCGACCTGGACGCGTGCCTGCTCACCGACGCCGAGATCGGGCTCGGGCCCGACGGCTGGGACGCGCTCCCCGACCCGCTCGGCACCGGACAGATCGACGTCGCCTCCGCCGCGGCAGGTGGCCGGCTCCCCGCCGGACTCTGACGGAGGCGGAGATGACCGTGGTCAGGGAGGACGGGCTCGTGGGGTCCGCATTCGAGGCACTCGCCGACCCCACCCGGCGCAGCATCCTGATCCTGATCGCCGACGGCGAGGAGTGCACCGCCGGCGAGATCGCGCTGCGCACCACCACCGTCGCGCGCAACACGGTCTCCACCCACCTGCGCATCCTGCGCACGGCCGGACTCGTCCACGAACGGCGGTCCGGCCGGCACCGCTTCTACTCCGTCGACCAGAACGGGCCGGCCAGACACGTGCTGACGACGTTGCAGACGATCTTCCGGACACCCGACGGTCGATGACCGCGGGCAGGGAGGTCCCCCGGTTCCGGACATGCCGAGAACCGGACGGGTCATCGGACCCGTCCGGTTCTCCGACGCGGATTCAGGATGTCATCGAACGGCACTCACCTCCCGGCGCGCCTTTCCGTCGTAACGCGCGACGGGGCGGATCAGGACGTCGTGGGAAGCCTGTTCGATCACGTGCGCGGTCCAGCCGCTGATCCGCGACATCGCGAAGAGCGCGGTGAACATCGGGGTGTCGAACCCCATGAGGTGGAACAGCGGGCCCGCGGCGTAGTCGAGGTTGGGCCGCAACCCCTTCTCCCGCAGCATCGCGCCGGCGAGCACCTCGTAGTGCGCCATCAGTGCACGGCCGCCTCGCAGGTCGGCGACCTGTCGCATCCGGGAGTGCAGGGCGGGGACCCGGGAGTCGCCACGCTTGTAGACCCGGTGACCGAACCCCATGACCTTCTTGCCGGCGGCGAACCGGGCCTCCAGCCACTCGTCGACCAGGTCGGGGTCGCCGATCTCGTCGAACTGGTTCATCACGGCCTCGTTCGCACCGCCGTGCAGCTCGCCCTTCAGCGCCCCGAGGGCGGCGACGACGGCGCTGTAGAGGTCCGAGCGGGTCGAGGTGACGGTGCGCGCGGCGAACGTGGACGCACTGAAGCTGTGCTCGGCGTAGAGGATCATCGCGACCTCGAAGGCCCGCACGACCTCGGGTTCGGGGATCTCACCGAAGGTCATGTGGAACACGTTCTCGGCGTGCCCGAGGTCATCCCGCGGCGCGATCGGACGCTGCCCGCGGCGACGCCGCTGGTCGAGCGCCACGATCGTGGGCAGCACCGCGAGCAGCTGCACCGCCTTCTCCGCGCTGGCCCCGGCCGAGTGGTCGGTGGTCGCCGGGTCGTGGGCGCCGATCCAGCTCACCGCGGTGCGGAGCACGTCCATCGGATGGCAGTCGGTCGGCAGGGACAGCAGCATCGCCTCACACGCGGGGTCCAGCCGGCGCAGGGACCGCTCGCGCCGCTCCAGCGCCGCGAGCTCGGCCGGGTCCGGGAGCTCCCCGGTCCAGAGCAGGTGCGCGACGTCGAGGAAGCCGTGCCGCTCGGCGAGTGCCGGCGCCGGGTAGCCCCGGTAGAGCAGGACGTTGTGACAGGGGTCGACGTCGGAGATCGACGTCGTGTCGGCGACGACTCCCACCAGGCCGCGTCGGACGGGGGTGTCGCGTTGGTCGTCGGTCATGGGTGTCTCCTTCTGCGGCGGGCCGGTGGCCCGCTACCGGACGGCGTCGCGACGTGCTCCGGCCAGGAGCGCGTCGGCGAGACCTCGTGGTGTTCCTGTGTCGCACGGGATCCGGCTGCCACGGTCGGTGGCTGCCGGGGACCGCGGCCCGGTGACGGGGTGGATCACGGCGTCCATGCCGAAGGCGGCGAGCTGCGTGACGGTGGGCAGCAGGACGGAGGTCGGGTCGCCGCCGGTGACCGGGGTGGCGGTCACGAACAGCGGCGCGGTGAGGGCCTCGCGCAGGACCGGGTAGGTGGCCCGCGACGCAGGCGCCTCGACGACGACGAGATCCGCGACCGCGGCGAGACGGGCGCGGGCCCGGTCGATGGTGTCGACCAGGCCGCGGGCCCGGTCGGTGGTCGTGCGGACCCCTATCAGCAGCGCGGGGTCGTGACGGGCGCGGACAGCGGTGCGGACACGGGTCTCGACGTCCCCGGCCGCCCCCTCGTCGGGCGAGGTGTCGTCGAGGAGCACGCCGGACGCGCCCGCCGCCGCGATGTGCGCCACCGTGTCGACGTCGCCGGTCGGGCCGAGGTCGACCAGGACCGGCAGCGGGGTGGCCCGGACGATCCGGGCGACCAGCTCCGCGGCGTCCTGCCCGCCCGTGTCGGCCGCCGCCACGTGCACGCCGTCGAGCCCCATGGCCGCGATCTGGCGCGCGGACGCGGCGGTGGTGACGGTGTGGAAGCGCAGCGGGCGGCGTCCCGCACGGGGCCGGTCGAGCGCGGCCCGGAGCACGACGCGTCGGCGGGTGGGTGGGACGTCGGTCTGCAGCATCAGCGCGCCCCTGCCGTCGTGGCCGGGTAGGAGTGGAAACCGCGGCCGGTCTTGCGTCCCAGCAGGCCCGCCTGGACCATCCGCCGCAGCAGCGGCGGCGGTGCGTAGAGGGGTTCGTGCTCCTCGGCGTACATCGTCTCGGCGATCGCGGCGACGGTGTCGAGCCCGATCAGGTCGGCGAGCTCCAGCGGCCCCATCGGGTGGGCGCACCCGAGCCTCATCCCGGCGTCGACGTCGGCCGGTGTGGCCCGACCGGTCTCCACCATGCGGACGGCGCCGAGCAGGTAGGGCACCAGCAGCGCGTTGACGACGAACCCGGCCCGGTCGGCGGCTCGGATCGTCTGCTTGCCCAGCGCCCCGGTCACCCATTCCTCGACCCGGGCGAGGGTCTGCGCCGAGGTCGTGAGCGAACCGACGACCTCGACCAGGGGCAGCACCGGCACGGGGTTGAAGAAGTGCAGCCCCACGACCTGTCCCGGTCGCCCGGTGCCGTGCGCCAGCTTCATGATCGGGATCGAGCTGGTGTTGGAGGCGATGACCGCGTCCGGGTCGGCGAGCACCTTGTCCAGGCTCGCGGCGAGGTCGCACTTGACCATCTCGTTCTCGACGACCGCCTCGATGACGAGCTGGCGGTCGGCGAGGTCGCCGAGGTCGGTCGAGAACGTCAGCCGGCTCGCTGCCGCGTCCCGGTCGGGCACGGAGAGCCGCCCGCGGTCCACCGCCCGGTCCATCGAGGCCAGGATCCGTTCCCGGCCCCGGTCCAGCGCTCCGTGGTGCTGTTCGACGACGTGGACGTCGTTCCCCGCCCGCGCACACACCTCGGCGATGCCCGCGCCCATCTGTCCGGCGCCGACGACGCCGACCCGCTCGATCCCGCTCACCTGTTCTCCTCCTACGACGGGGTGCGGCAGGGGTGGCCGGATGCGCGGACGCACCCGGCCACCCACCGCGGGAACTCGCTCAGCCGTGGAACTGCTCGGCCTCGGTCGACCCGGCGAGCGCGGTGGTGGACGACTCCGGGTTGACCGCGGTGGAGACGGCGTCGAACCAGCCGGTGCCGACCTCGCGCTGGTGCTTGATGGCGGTGTAGCCGTCGGCCTCGGCGGCGAACTCGCGCTCCTGCAGGGCGACGTAGGCGGTCATGCCGTTCGCCGCGTAGCCCTTGGCCAGGTCGAACATGGAGTGGTTCAGGGCGTGGAAGCCGGCGAGGGTGATGAACTGGAAGGCGTAGCCCATCGCACCGAGCTCGCGCTGGAAGCGGGCGATCGTGTCGTCGTCGAGGTGCTTGCGCCAGTTGAACGACGGCGAGCAGTTGTAGGCCAGCATCTGGTCGGGGAACTCGCCCTTGATCGCCTCGGCGTACTTGCGGGCCAGCTCCAGGTCCGGCACCGAGGTCTCCATCCACAGCAGGTCGGAGTACGGCGCGTAGGCGAGCCCGCGGGTGATGCAGGGCTCGATGCCGCCGGTGACCCGGTGGAAGCCCTCCGCGGTGCGCTCACCGGTGAGATACGGGCGGTCCCGCTCGTCGACGTCGGAGGTGATCAGGTTCGCGGCCTGGGCGTCGGTCCGGGCGACGATCACCGACGGGACGCCGGAGATGTCGGCCGCGAGCCGCGCCGCGTTGAGGGTGCGGACGTGCTGGGAGGTCGGGACCAGCACCTTGCCGCCGAGGTGGCCGCACTTCTTCTCCGAGGCGAGCTGGTCCTCCCAGTGCACACCGGCCGCGCCCGCGGCGATCATGGCCTTCATCAGCTCGAACGCGTTGAGCGGGCCGCCGAAGCCGGCCTCGGCGTCGGCGACGATCGGGACCAGCCAGTGCGGGTCGTCGCCGCCCTCGGCGGCCGAGCGGCCCTCCAGGGTGCTGATCTCGTCGGCGCGCAGCAGCGCGTTGTTGATGCGGCGGACCACCGCGGGCACCGAGTTGGCCGGGTAGAGGCTCTGGTCGGGGTAGGTCTGGCCCGCGAGGTTGGCGTCCGCGGCGACCTGCCAGCCGGACAGGTAGATGGCCTCCAGCCCGGCGCGCACGCTCTGCACGGCCTGGTTGCCGGTCAGCGCCCCGAGGGCGTGCACGTAGTCGCGCTCGTGCAGCAGCGACCACAGCCGCTCGGCGCCGAGGCGGGCCAGCGTGTGCTCCTCGCGCACGCTGCCCGACAGCGCCACGACCTCCTCCGCGCTGTGACCGCGGGTGATCCCTGCCCAGCGCGGGTCGTTCGCCCACTCCTGCTTCAGCTCGTCGACCCGCTGCTGCCGGTTCGTCCCGGTCATGTCCTGCTCCTTTGCGAAGTTCGCGTCCGTGTCCGCGCTCACGGTCTCCCGGCGGTGGCCGGGGGCCGTGGCGATCTCTCGAACGGGGTGCGACCAGCATCGGAGCTGCAACGGAGGTGAGGCGACGGTGGCCGCCTGCCAACTCCTGCGCATCTTCCGGCCGGATTCTGCGAATCTTGCAAAGGGTGGTCTCGGCTACAGTCCCGCCATGGCGACCTCCGGCATCCCGGGCACCCGGCTACGCGCGCTGCGCGAGACCCGCTCGATGACCCAGGCGGAGCTGGCCAGGGCCCTGGAGATCTCGCCCAGCTACCTGAACCAGATCGAGCACGGCTCCCGACCCCTGACCGTGCCGGTGCTGCTGCGGATCACCGAGGTGTTCGGTGTCGACGCGGCGTTCTTCGCGGCCCGGCGACCCGAGCGGCTGGTCGCCGAGCTGCACGAGGTGTTCGCCGAGACCACGTCGGCGGCCGGACCGGTCCCGGCGGGACAGATCGAGCGGCTCGCCGGCGAGCTGCCCGCGGCCGCGGACGCGGTGCTGGAGCTGTACCGGCGGTGGCGCCGGGCGGACGAGCACCTGGCCGCCGCGTCGGACCACACCCGGGACGGCCGTCCGGTCGGCAACGACGGCACCGACCGGATCCGGTCGGCGTCGCCGCACAAGCAGGTCCGCGACTACTTCTACCGCCGTCGCAACCACGTGGCCGAACTCGACGACGCGGCCGAGACGCTGGCGTCGGAGATCGGGATGCGCCGGGGCGAGGTGCGCCGCGCCCTCGCCGAGCGCCTGCGGACGGTGCACGGCGTCAGCATCGCCGGGCTGGAGGACGACACGACCGGCTCCGGCGAGATGCACCGCTACGACCGGGTCGAACGGGTGCTGCGGCTGTCCCCCGCACTGCGCGCCGGCCAGCAGGCATTCCGGATGGCGACCCAGCTCGCGCTGCTGGAACACGACGCGCTGATCGAGCGCTTGGCGGCCGAGGACCCGGCGGACGACGACACCCACACCCTGACCCGGATCGGCCTGGCCCGGTACTTCGCGGCGGCGCTGACGCTGCCCTACGGCGAGTTCCGGGCCACCGCCGAGCGGTTCCGCTACGACATCGAGCGCCTGTCCGACCACTTCGGACAGGGGTTCGAGACGATCGCGCACCGGCTCTCGACACTGCAGCGCCCGTCCGAGCCGGGGGTGCCGTTCTCCTTCGTCCGCGTCGACCGGGCCGGGAACATGTCCAAGCGCCAGTCCGCGACCGGGTTCCACTTCTCCCGCGGCGGCGGCACCTGTCCACTGTGGAACGTCTACCGCGCCTTCGCCTCCCCCGGCGAGATCGACGTACAGATCGCCGCCATGCCCGACGACGCCCGCTACCTGTGGGTCGCGCGCACGGTCACCGGCTCCCAGCGCCGATGGGGACGACCGGGCAAGACCTTCGCGATCGCACTCGGCTGCGAGATCCGCCATGCACACCGGTTGGTCTACTCCGACGGGCTCAACCTCGACACCCCTTCGGCCGCGACACCGATCGGCGCCGGCTGCCGGGTGTGCAGCCGGGCGCAGTGCCCACAGCGGGCGTTCCCACGCCTGGACCACACGACGCTGATCCTGGAGGACCGCAGCACCTTCGTGCCCTACCCGGTCGCACCGGGCGGCTGAGGGGCCCCGCGGGCCCCGTCGACCGGGAGCCGGAGCAGGAGCTGTCAGTGCCGGCCGTAGGCCGGCCGGGTCCGATCGAGGATGCTGCGCACTGCCTCGACGTGGTCGCGGGTGCGGACCAGGTCGGCGAACCGTTCCGCCTGCACGGCCCGACCGCCGGCCGCGTCGAGCTGGTGTGCCCGGTTGGCGGCGGCCTTCGTCGCCTCGACCGACAGCGGCGACCGCCCCGCGATCCGGTGCGCCCGTTCCAGGGCGGCGTCGACCACCGCGTCGGTCGGCACGACGGCACTCGCCAGGCCGGTCCGCAGGGCCGTAGCCGCATCGCACCGGTCACCGGTGAGCAGCATGTCCTTGGCCGGGCCGAGCCCGAGCAGCCGCGGCAGCCGCCAGGCGCTCATGATCAGACCGACGTTGACCCCGGCAGCCACGAAGAAGCCGTCCTCGGCGGCGACCCGCAGGTCGCAGGCCAGTGCGAGTTCGAGCCCGGCGCCGACGGCGCCTCCGGCGACCGCGGCGACCACCGGGACGCGGAGCTCCTCGACCCGGTCGGTGAGCTCGACGATCTCGGTCAGGAAGGCCGCAGCGTCGCCGTCGTCGCGGGCGTGCTGCTCCTCGACGAGATGGCCACCGGCGCTGAAGTGTCCGACGCCGGTGAGGACGGCGGCGCGGAACCGGGTGTCACGGTCCACCTCGTCGAGGGCGTGGCGCAGTGCCGCACGCACGGGGCGGGACAGCGCGTTGGCGGGCGGGGCGTCCAGCGTGAGAACGGCGACGTGCTGCCCGTCGCGGCTCAGCCGGACGCCGGCGGTGCCGGGCGGCCTGCCGGAGCTCGCCACCACGGTCGCGGTCATGGACACCTCCGGATGTGGGCGGCCGACCCGCCCGTGATCGACGGGCGGGCCGGCCGCGGGAGAACCGGCGGTCGGCCGGTGGGCGAGGCCGGAACGGTCAGCGTCCGGCCGGGACCTCACGGCGGGCCGAGCCCTCGTAGGCCGCGAGCGGCCGGATGAGGGAGTTCGCCGCGAGCTGCTCGGCGATGTGGGCCGTCCAGCCGGTGATCCGCGCCATCACGAACAGCGGCGTGAACATCGGGATGTCGAAGCCCATGAGGTGGTAGAGCGGGCCCGCCGGGTAGTCGAGGTTGGGGTGCAGCCCCTTCGCCCGGTGCATCGCCTCGGCCAGCGCGGTGTGGGTGGCCAGCAGCTCGTGGGCCCCGCGCAGCTCCACGATCCGTTCGAGCGCGGCCTGCAGGGTCGGGACCCGGGAGTCGCCGCGCTTGTAGACGCGGTGCCCGAATCCCATGATCTTCTTCTTGTTCGCGAGCGCGTCGGCGAGCCACGCCTCGGCGGCGTCGGGCCCGTCGATCTCGGCGAGCATGTGCATGACGGCCTCGTTTGCCCCGCCGTGCAGCGGCCCCTTCAACGCACCGATCCCCGCGACGACGGCGCTGTAGAGATCCGACAGGGTCGAGGTCACGACCCGGGCGGTGAAGGTCGAGGCGTTGAAGCTGTGCTCGGCGTAGAGGATCATCGAGACCTCGAACGCACGCACCACCTCGGGCTCGGGCACCGCGCCGAAGGTCATGTGGAAGAAGTTCGCCGCGTAGCCCAGGTCCGGGTCGGGCGCGATCGGGTCGAGCCCCCGTCGGCGGCGCTGGTCGATCGCCACGACGGTCGGCAGCGCGGCGAGCAGCCGCAGCGACTTCTGCGTGTCGGCGGCCGGGTCGTCCTCCTGGGCGTCCTCGGAGCCGAGCCAGCTCACGGCGGTGCGCAGGGTGTCCATCGGGTGGCAGGTGGTGGGCGTGCCGAGCAGCAGTGCCTGCAGGCTGCGGTCGATCGGGCGGAGCGCGCGTTCCTGTGCCTCCAGCCGGGCCAGGGCGTCGGCGGCGGGCAGCTCGCCGTGCCAGAGCAGGTGCGCGACCTGGAGGAAGCCGGAGTGCGCGCACAGGTCCTGCACCGGGTAACCGCGGTACAGCAGGGAGTTGGTGTCGGCGTCGACCTTGGAGATGGCCGTGGTGTCGGCGACCACTCCGGCCAGCCCCTTGTGGATCTGCGGGGGTGCGTCGGCCACGGTCATGAGGGGTCCTCCTCGTCGAGATAGCCGGCGAGCCCGGCGTCGAAGGCGCCGTACTCGTCGTAGTGCAGGAGTTCGTAGAGCCGGGCGCGGGTCAGCATCCGATCGACCACTCCGGCCTGGGTGCCGGTGCGGCGGATCTCGGCGAGCCCGGCCTCCGCGGCACCCATGGCGAGCCGGAGCAGGGTCACCGGGTAGATGACGACGTTGACGCCGAGCTTCTCGAGGGTGTCCGCGGTCAGCAGGGGGCTCTTCCCGAACTCGGTCATGTTCGCCAGCAGCGGGACGTCGAGGGCGTCGCGGAACGCGGCGTACTCGTCCTCCCCGGTCAGCGCCTCCGCGAAGATCATGTCGGCACCGGCGGCCATGTAGGCGCGGGCGCGGTCGATCGCGGCGTCCAGCCCGTCGACGGCGCGGGCGTCGGTCCGGGCGCACAGCACGAACGCGTCGTCGCGGCGCCCGCGCACCGCCGCCCGCACGCGGGTGCACATGTCCTCGGTCGGCACCAGCGCCTTGCCTGCCAGGTGCCCGCAGCGCTTCGGGTCGACCTGGTCCTCCAGGTGGCACCCGGCCAGCCCGGCGTCCTCGAAGGTCTGGACCGTGCGGGCCACGTTCGCCGGACCGCCCCACCCGGTGTCGGCATCGACCAGGACGGGCAGGTCGGTCTGCCGGGCGATCGTCGCGGCGCGGGCCGCGACCTCGGTGGAGGTCGTGAGCCCGACGTCGGGCAGCCCCAGCTCCGCGGAGAGGACGGCACCGGAGACGTACACGCCGTCGAATCCCTGCTCGGCGATCAGCATCGCCGACAGCGCGTTGAACGCGCCGGGGAACTGCAGCAGCCGGCCGCTCGCCAGCGCCTCGCGGAACGCCACCCTGCGCGCGTGGGGGGTGCTGGTCGCGCCGAGCATCAGAACACCCCGCGACCCGGTGCGGTCGCGAGCGACGCCGGGACGATCGTCAGCTCGCCCAGCTCGGCGGCGCTCAGCTCGGGCAGACGCAGGGCGTGGTCGAGGAACCGGTCCTGTTCGACGCGGTCGACGACATCGCGCGCCAGGTCGCGGAACTTGCCGACGTAGGCGTCACGACCGAACGGGCGGGCGCCGAACGGGTGCGCGTCGGCAACGGCGATCTCGTCGACCAGGGTCGTGCCGTCGGTGAAGGTGACCTCGACCCGACCACCGAACGCCTTCTCCGCGGGGTCGTGGGAGTGGTAGCGGCGCGTCCACTCCGGGTCCTCGACGGTGGAGATCGCGTGCCACAGCCGGACGAGCTCCGCGTCGGCCGCGCGGTGCGGCGGGTAGGAGCGCTCGTGGTGGAAGCCGCCGTCGAGCAGCGCGACGGCGACGATGTAGGGGATCGAGTGGTCCAGGGTCTCCCGCGACGCCGTCGGGTCGTACTTCTGCGGGTCCCCGGACCCGGACCCGATCACGTAGTGGGTGTGGTGGCTGGTGTGGATGACGATGCTGCGCACCCGCTCCGCGCCGCCCGCCTCCCGGATCCGGGGGCCGAGCCGGCGCGCGAGGTCGATCAGCGCCTGACTCTGGTACTCCGCGGAGTGCTCCTTGGTGTAGGTCTGCAGGATCGCGCGGGGAGCCTCCCCGCGCTCCGGCAGCGGAACGGTGTACGCGGCGTCCGGGCCGTCGAGCAGCCAGGCGATGACACCGTCCTCGCCCTCGTAGATCGGCGACGGCGCGCCCTCGCCGAGCATCGCGCGGTCGGCGGCCTCGATCGCGACCTTCCCCGCGAACGCGGGGGCGAACGCCTTCCACGACGAGATCTCGCCCTTGCGCGACTGCCGGGTCGCGGTCGTCGTGTGCAGGGCCTGCTGCACGGCCTGGTAGGTGACCTCGGCCGGCAGGTCCAGCAGGGCACCGATCCCGGCGGCGACCGACGGACCGAGGTGCGCGACGTGGTCGATCTTGTGCTGGTGCAGGCAGATCCCGGTGACCAGCGCGACCTGGACCTCGTAGGCGACCGCGATCGCCCGGGTCAGCGCGGCGCCGTCCGCACCCGTGTGCTGGGCGACCGCGAGCAGCGGCGGGATGTTGTCGCCGGGATGGGAGTAGTCCGCCGCCAGGAACGTGTCGTGGAAGTCCAGCTCCCGCACCGAGACACCGTTGGCCCACGCCGCCCACTCCGGCGACACCCGCTCACGGGTGCCGAACACGACCGCCCCGGCCCGGTCCTGCGGGGCCGCGTGGCGCAGCGCCTGCGCCCGTGCGGCCACGACCGGACGACGGTTCACCGACGCCGTCGCCACACCCGCGTTGTCGACCACCCGGTTCACGACCATGTCGGCCACCTCGGCCGGCGGTGGTACCTGGTCGGCGGCCACCTCGGCGATCTTCCAGGCCAGCTGGTCGGCGCGGGCGAGGTTCTCCTCGCTGCGGTACACGCGCACCTTGTGCTCGACGGTCATACGTTCTCCTCCATCATGAACAGGCACGACGTCGAGGCATGGCGACGGAATCCGCGGCCGGCTCTCCGGCCACGCATCCCTGCCTCGACCATTCGTCGCACTGGCGCCGGCGGGGAGAACTGCCGTTCCCCGTGCTCGATGCACATCGCCGTCACAACGGTGACGAGCACGCGAGACCGCCCTGATCCGCTGGCCCGAGCGGGTCGGGCCGGAGTCCCGACCGGCCGCGCCTGGCGACGGTTCCGATACTCGCGCACGGACCGAGAGCAACTCCAGACTGCGATGGATGCAAATTCGTGCGCAGATCCGGCCCGTTCTTGTGAATGGTGCGAACCACCGATTCGCGGTCGGGGTTCCACCCCGACCGCGATGCCGGTCAGCGCACCTGCCGTGGCCGTCCGGGACTCAGCCCGCCACCACCGGGTTCACGAGCCGGCCGATCCCGGTGATCTCGACCTCGACGAGGTCCCCGTCGGTCAGGAAGACCGGCGGGTCCCGGAACAGGCCGACGCCGCCCGGCGTGCCGGTGACGATGACGTCCCCGGGAGCCAGCACGGTGAACGTGGTGATGTAGGCGATCAGCTCCGGAATGCCGAAGATCAGCTGACTGATCGAGGCCTCCTGGCGCAGCTCGCCGTTGACCCGGGTCCGCAACGTGGCGGCGGAGATGTCGTCGATCTCGTCCGCCGTGACCAGCCAGGGGCCGAAGCCACCGGTGGCCCGGAAGTTCTTGCCGGGAAGGAACTGGCTGGTGTGGCGCTGCCAGTCGCGGACGCTGAGATCGTCGTAGCAGGAGTAGCCGGCCACCACCTGCGCGGCGTCGGCCTCGGGCACGTGGTCCGCCCGCGCACCGATCACGACGGCGAGCTCACCCTCGTAGTCGAACCGGCTCGTCTCCGCCGGCCGCACGGCGGGCTGGTCGTGCCCGATCTGCGTGTCGGGGAAGCGGGAGAACAACGTGGGGTAGGCGTTGTCCGGACGCCGGGTCTCGTCCAGGTGCGACCGGTAGTTGACCCCGGCACAGATGATCTTCGAAGGATCCGGGACGGGCGGCAGCAACCTGACCGACCCGATCGGCAGGTCGGCGGCACGCCCCTGGGTGGCAGCAGCCAGCTCCGGGAGCGCTCCCGCAGCCAGGACCTCGCGCACGGACCGGAACCGCCCGTCCGTCGCGGTGACTCCGTCGACCACGCCGTCGACCGCGCCGTCGGTCACGACCCGGCCGAACCGTGGCTCGTCCGAGCCCTCCGACATGTAGGACACCAACCGCACGTGAGCTCCTTCCGCGTCCTCGGCCACGGGCCGGAACCGGATGCCGGTCTGCCGGCCACTCCGCTGTGGCGACCCCACCGTACAAGAGTCGACTCTCTTGGCAAGACTCATTTCTGTACTTGACGATTCGACTCCTGAGTGGCTTCATGGGGCGGCCCGGCCACCGTCGGATCGGGCGGAGGAGGGATCGCGTGTCGATGACGCCGCCGGACCGAGAGGTCGACGTCCTGGTCGTCGGTGCCGGCCCGACCGGCCTGACCCTCGCCGCGCTGCTCGCCGCGGACGGCACCCGGGTCCACGTCGTCGACGCTGCCACCGACCCCGTCGACGAGCCCCGGGCGATCGCGTTGGCGGACGAGTCGTTGCGCACCGCGCACGCCCTCGGACTCGTCGACGACCTCCGGCCGGACCTCGTGTGGGTGTCCGGTTCGCGCTACTACGGCGCGCGCGGTCAGCTGCTGGTCCGCACCCAGCCCGCCGTGATGCGTCAGGGCTTCCCGGTCAAGACGCTGTTCGACCAGCCCGGATACGTCCGGGTCTACCGCAGGGCGGTCGAGGACTCCCCGACGGCGTCACTCGAGTACGGCTGTGCCGCGACCGCGCTGACCCAGGACGCGGACGGCGTGGACGTGACCCTCGATGGCCCGTCGGGGCTCCGGACCCTGCGCGCCCGGTACGTCGTCGGGTGCGACGGCGGGAAGAGCCTGGTGCGCGCCTCGCTCGGCGTCCGGATGACCGGGTCGAGCCAGAAGCACCCCTGGATCGTCCTGGACCTCGTCGACGACCCCCGGGACCACGGCGACACCGAGTTCCACTGCGATCCGCGTCGTCCACACGTCGTCGTCCCCGGCAGCGGCGGACGCTGCCGGTACGAGTTCATGCTCCTGCCGGGCGAGCGCGCCGAGGAGGTCCTGCGGCCGGAGTTCGTCGCCGAGCTGGTGGCGCCGTTCCGCACGGTGCGGCCCGACCAGGTGCGGCGCGCGGCGGTGTACGTCGCCCGCCAGCTCGTCGCCGAGCGCTGGCGGGTCGGCCGCGTCTTCCTCGCGGGCGACGCGGCGCACCTCATGCCGCCGTTCGCCGGTCAGGGCCTCAACACCGGCATCCGGGACGTACGCAACCTGAGCTGGAAGCTCTCCGCCGTGGTGGCGGGCCGGGCCACGGACGGGGTGCTGGACAGCTACAAGACCGAACGGCGGCCGCACGCGACCGCGATGGTCCGTTTCTCGCACCGCCTCGGCGCGCTCGTGATGACCGGTCGGCCCCGCCGCGCCACGGTGCGAGACCTCCTCCTGCGCGCGCTGCGGCTGGTCCCGCCGGTGCACCGCCACGTCACCGAACTGCGGTTCGTGCCTCGCCCGGACGTGTCCCGGGGTGTGGCCGTGCCCGCCGTCGGGCCCGCCGAGGGCTCGCTCGTCGGTTCGCCCCTGCCGCAGGGCCCGGTCATCGACGAGGCGGGCGCCATCGGTCTGCTCGACGACGCGCTGGGCGCCGGCTGGGCACTGGTCGTCCTGACCGACGCCCAGTCGGCCGCGGTCCCCGATCCCGTGCACCGGCTCGCCGCCCGCATCGAGGCCACGGTCGTGGTCGTGTTGCCACGCGGGCGGATCCCGCGCCGGCGGCCCGACGGCACCGTCGTCGCGGAACAACAGCCCGCCCTGCACCTCGGCCCCGCTCCGGGCGGAACAACCAGGTACCTGCTCGTGCGCCCGGACCGCTACGTCGCCGCCGACTTCACCGCAGCCGACACCCCGGCGGTCGCCGACGCCCTCGCCCGCTACTACCCCACGCCCGCGACGCGCGCGGTCGACGATCGGACGGTGGTCGCGTGAAGGCGGGCGTCGGCGCATCGGCGCACGGAGAGCGGCAGACACCTCGGCACGATCGTCCTCGCGGCGGAAGGAGCACGCACATGACCGTGACCAACGAGCCGAACCGGGTGACCGCGGAGGTCAGGGCCGGGATCGAGGAGCTCGTCGCCGAGCACGCCTGGGTCCTCGACCACGGCGATCCCCGGCTTCTCCCCGAGCTCTACACCGACGAGGGCCAGCTGCTCGGCCTCGGTGACCCCCTGGTCGGACGGGCCGCCCTGCAGCGCTGGGCCGACCGGCGCGCGACCCTCACCGAACGGACCTCCCGGCACGTGCACACCAACCTCCGGCTGCGGTCCGGCGAGGACGGCACCGTCGGCGGCACCCTGATGACGCTGCTCTACCGCCACGACGGCGAGGGCACGGGCCCGAGCTGGCCCATGCTCGTGCTCGACTACACCGACGTCTACGCCCGGGAGGGCGATCGGTGGCTGTTCGCGTCCCGCTCGATCGAACGGGTCTTCACCGACCCGGACCGTGAGGCGGCCCGATGACCACGGAGCACACGCCGGGTGCCGGTCCCCTGCCCGGGCGGCCGAAGGCCTATCGGTTCGATCAGATGCCCGTGGAGCTGCTCACGCCGGGGCTCTCCCGCTCGGGGATCCGCAGCGACGGATCGCTGGTGACGATCAACTGGTTCGAGCCCGGGTTCCGCAGCTCCGGCCAGCACTCGCACCCGTTCGACCAACTCAGCTTCGTGCTCAGCGGCACGCTGGAGTTCTTCGTCGGGGACGAGGTCTACGTCCTGGAGGCGCCCGCGGTGCTGCACATTCCCGGCGACGTCCCGCACGGCGCCCAACCCGTCGGCGACGAGCGGGTCCTCAACATCGGCATCTTCGCGCCCGTCCGCGACGACTACCGCGCCCTCACCGCCTACCAGGACGCCGAGCACGCCGACCGGTCACCGTCCCTGCAGCCCCGACAGAACAAGGAGTAGCACCGTGCACCAGGACCTACAGCTGGGCTACCTCGTGCTCGAGGTGTCCGACCTCGACGCCTGGTCGGAGTTCACGACGAGGACCCTCGGCATGTCCGTCGACGGCGCTCCCTCCGAGGACGCCCTGCGGGTGCGGATGGACGAGCTCCAGCAGCGCTTCCTCGTCCGGCGGGGACCCGCCGACGACGTCGTCGCCGTCGGGCTGACGGCCCTCAACGGCCAGGTGCTGCAGCAGATCCTCGACCGGGTGACGGCCGCCGGTGTGCCCGTGCGCGAGTGCGACGAGCAGGAGGCGCGAGACCGGCGGGTCAAGCGGCTGTACACCTTCACCGCGCCGGGCGGGATCACCGTCGAGCTCGTGAGCGCGCCGTACCACTCCCGGGACCCCCTGGCCGCCCCGCTGGTGCCCGGCGGGTTCCTCACCGGAGCGCAGGGGCTGGGGCACGCGGTCTTCATGGTCGACGATCTGGACGACGCGCTGAGGTTCTGGACGGGGGTGCTGCCGTTCCGCGTGTCCGACACGTCGGGGCAGGAGACCCCCAACGGCGTCTCCCACGCCGCCTTCCTGCACTGCAACCGGCGACACCACAGCATCGCACTCGTGCAGCGCCCTGCCCGCTCCACCTACCCGAAGAAGCTGCTGCACTTCATGGTCCAGGCCAACTCCCTCGACGCCGTGGGCATGGCGTTCGACCGTGCGATCGACGCGGACCTGACGATCAACCGGAGCCTCGGGCGCCATCCCAACGATCGGATGTTCTCCTTCTACGCGACGACTCCGAGCGGATTCGACTACGAGTTCGGGTGGGGCGCCGTCGAGGTCGGCGAGGACTGGGCGGAGGACCACTACGACCACATCAGCGCCTGGGGTCACCGTCCGTTGCCCCGGCCGGTCCGATGATCCGCTCGGCGCGACGCCGCGGCCCGCGGCGGCCGGACGGACGAGGGGCTCCCTGACAATGGCCCGTCGAGGAGGGGCCGAGACCCTCGGCCTGGACGTCTACCAACGCCTCCGCCGAGCCGTGCTCGACGGCAGGCTGCCGCCCGGGCACCGGCTCAAGCCCGCGGAGCTGCGGCAGGAGTTCGACGTCAGTGTGGGGGTCGTGCGGGAAGCGCTGACCCGGCTGACCGAGCAGCGTCTGGTGACCAGCTCGCACAACCAGGGTTTCCGGGTCGTGTCCCTGTCCCGCCGCGAGCTCGGCGACCTCACGGAGCTGCGCGTGGTCAACGAGAGCCTCGCCCTGCGGTTGGCGATCGAGCGCGGCGATCTGCGCTGGGAGTCCGAGGTGCTCGCCGCCCACCACCGCCTCACCCGCACCCCGCGCCGCGCGCCGGACAACCCCGATCTGATGACCGACGACTGGTCCGCGGCCCACCGGGCCTTCCACCACACACTCATCGCCGGGAGCGGGTTCCCCCTGCTCACCGACTTCTGCGAGCAGCTGTCGGACACGATGGAGCTGTACCGCCGCTGGAGCGCGCCGGCGTCGGGCGGGAAGCGGGACGTCGACGAGGAACACCGGCGCATCGTCGACGCGGCTCTCGCCCGGGACGTGCCGGCAGCGCTGGAGGCGCTCCGTGCCCACTACGAGACGACGACGGCCATCGTCCTGGCCAGCGGGTTGACCCCCGACCCGGGCGAGGCCGCGGAGACCAGCACCCAGGAACTCTGAGTACCGACGAGGACACCCATGTCGACGCTGCCAGGACTGTCCGACGACGAGCTGGACCACCACGATCCAGCGTTCGTCGCCGACCCGTGGCCCACCTACCAGCACCTGCGCCGCGACCGGCCGGTCAGCCACAGCAACCGCTACGGCGGCTTCTGGCTGATCACCCGCTACGACGACATCGTCGCCGCTGCCGCCGACTGGTCGAGGTTCACCTCCGCCGTCCCCGGCACCCTGCTCATCCCGTCGGGCATGCAGCGGTCGTTCGCGTTCCTCCCGCTCGAGTACGACCCGCCCGAGCACACCGTCTACCGGCAGCTCGTCGCCCCCGTGTTCTCCCCACGCCGCGTCAACGCCCTGACCGGTGAGATCCGCGGCCTGGCCGAGCAGCTGCTCGACCCCCTGCTGGCCGCAGGCGGCGGAGATCTGGCCACCGCCTTCGCCGCGCCGCTGACCAGCGGCGCACTGGCCCTGTTCATCGGTCTGCCGGACGAAGACAAGTCGCTCTGGGTCGACCTGGTGCGCCGCTCGTTCGAAGGCAGCGTGCGCGACCACGAGGACGCCGCCCGCGCCGGCGCCGAGTTCCGCGACTACATCGACGGGCTGATCGCCGCCCGGCGGGAGAACCGGTCCGACGACCTCATCAGCCTCCTGCTGGACAGCGAGGTCGAGGGCCGCAGGCTCACCGAGGACCAGATCCGCGGGTTCACCATGCTGGTGCTCGTCGCCGGACACGAGACCACGGCCGCCGCCCTGTCCTACTCCCTCTGGCACCTCGCCCGGCACCCCGCCGACCTCGAACGCCTCCGGGAGGATCGCGCGCTGGTCCCGTCGGCCGTGGAGGAGTTCCTGCGGCTCTCCTCCCCCGTCAGCATCTTCGCGCGCAACGCGGCGTCGGACACAGAGTTCCAGGGCTGCCCGATGTCCGCCGGGGAGGTCGTCGGCCTGTCCTTCTCCTCGGCGAACCGCGACGAGGACCGCTTCGACGCCCCGGAGACCTGTCGGCTCGACCGCCGCCCCAACCGGCACCTGGCCTTCGGCTCCGGCATCCACTGCTGCCTCGGCGCCCAGATGGCCCGTCGAGAGCTGTCGGTCGCCCTCGATGTCGTGTTGGACAGCGGGAGGTCGCTCGCCCTGGACGGCGAGGTGTGCCGGAAGGGGCGGGGCGACGCCCTCGCCCTCGCCAGCCTCCCGATCCGGTTCCACTGAGTCGTCCGCCGGGCGGCCGACCAGGAGAGGCGCGTCGCACCAGCGCGTCCGCCCCGGGTGTCACACTGTCCACATGAGTGCGAGCAGTGGCGCGCCCGGCAGCCCACCCACGCTCGATCTCGCCCGCACCCCGGGGCACCTCATCCGCAGGGCGCAGCGTGAGCACAATCTGCTCTGGGTCGAACACGTCGGTCCCGAACCGACCGGACCGCAGTTCGCCGTCCTGTCCGGCACGGCGCGGCGCCCCGGTCTCGACCAGAAGACCCTCGGGCAGCTGGCCTCGCTGGACAAGTCCACCACCACCGACATCGTGCGCCGCCTGGTGCGACGGGGATGGCTGACCGCGGGCCCCGATCCCGACGACCGCCGCCGCAAGGTGCTGCACCTGAGCCCACCCGCACGGGTGGCGTTGACCTCTCTGACCACCGCGGCCGCTCGGGTACAGCGCGACCTGCTGGCGCCCCTGAGCGCCGACCGCCGCCGCGAGCTGGTGACCGACCTGGCCCTCCTGGCCTACGAGGGCGACCCACCGCCGCGGGTCGAGGACGACGTCGCCGCCGGGCTGGATCTGGCGACCACCCCGGGACACCTGATCCGCCGTGCCCAGCAGGCCTACGTCGCGCGATGGACCCACACGTTCGGCGGCAGTCTCACCGGTCCTCAGTACGCCTTGCTCTGCGCCCTGGCCCACCACGAACCGGCCGACCAGTCCACGCTCGGCGAGGCCGCGGCACTCGACCGCACCTCGACCACGGAGATCGTCGAGCGACTGACCGCAGCCCGACTGGTCACCGCTGCGACCGACGTCCACGACCGGCGCCGCAAGGCCCTGCGGTTGTCACCGGCCGGGCGACGCGAGCTCCCCGACATCACGCGTCGTGCCGCCGACGTTCAGGCAGCTCTGTTCGACCTCCTCCCCGTGTCGTCCCGCGGACGCCTGCTCGACAACCTCGGCGCCGTCGCCTACAGGCGAGAGCCCTCGGGCCCCCCTTCCGCCGCCTGACCCCTCGGGCCCCGTTGACGACGCACCTCGACTGCCCTACCGTCCTCGATTAGGACGTACACGGAACATTTCGGCGACGCGGCCGAAGAATCGAGGCCCTCCATGTATCCCGACGAGTTCCCCCGCAACGCCTGGTACGTGGCAGCCCGTAGTGCCGAGATCGAGCAGGGCCGGATGCTGCCCCGGTTCCTGCTCGGTGACCCGGTCCTGCTGTATCGCACCCAGGACGGAACCCCCGTCGCGATGGTCGACCGCTGCGTGCACCGGCAGATGCCGCTGTCGCTGGGTCGCCTGCGTGGCGACAACGTGGAGTGCGGCTACCACGGCCTGACCTACACCCCGACCGGCGCCTGCGTGCGGATCCCCGGCTCCACCCGAGTCTCGGACAAGGTCCGGGTGCAGACCTTCCCCCTCGTCGAGGGCGACGGGCTGGTCTGGATCTGGATGGGCGACCCCGACCAGGCACGACCAGCGCAGATCCCCGACCACCACTGGTACACCGCCGACGGGTGGAGCACCGCAGCCGGAACCCTGCACATGGATGCCCGGGCACAGCTGCTCAACGAGAACCTGCTCGACCTGTCGCACCTGAGCTTCCTGCACCCGGAGTCCATCGGCTCCCCCGAGATCGCCGAACTGCCGATCACGACCACGTGGGACGACCACACCGTCACCGTGCGCCGCGAGATGGCCGGGGTCTCCTGCCCGCCGTTCTTCACCCGCGTGACCGGCATCGACTCCCCGATCGACCGCCAGCAGATCGCCGAGTTCTTCGCCACCGCCTTCCACATCACCACCACCACGGTGAAGCCCTCCGGAGACCCGGACGACTCCCGGATGTGCCGACAGAAGACCATGCACGCCATCACGCCCGAGACCCGCACCACGACCCACTACTTCTGGTCGGTCAGCCGCGACTACGCCGTCGGCGACGATTCGGTCACCGACTACACCCTCTCGGCCGTCGCCGGGGTCTTCGAGCAGGACATCGCTGCCTGCGAAGCGATCGAGCACATCATCGCCGCCTGGGAGCCGTCCTACCCGCTCGAGCTGAACATCAAGGTCGACGCCGGCCCGCTCCGGTCCCGCCGCATCCTGGAGAAGCTGCTCGCCGCCGAAGGCGCCGCCGCGGGCGCCCGTCCCCAGGACCGGTTCACCGACACCGCCACCCGCACCGCCGCCCGGGCCTGGACCGAGCGCGCCACGATCCTGTCGGGCTGAGCCGCACCCGCACGCACCTCGCCGTCCGCCCACGCACCACCTCACGCGCTCGACTCCACGCTTCGGCCGCACGCTGGCCATCTTTTACTACGTACACGGAAGGATTGAGCAGTGGCGCTCACCCCCACCGAGACCCGCGCAACCCGCGCACGACGGGTCGCCCGAGCGAGCTTCATCGGAACCGCGATCGAGTGGTACGACTTCTTCATCTACGCCACGGCGGCCGCGCTGGTCCTGGGCCCGCAGTTCTTCCCGTCGGCCTCCCCGCTGGCAGCAACCCTCGCCGCCTACTCGACGCTGGCGGTGGGGTTCATCGCGCGTCCGGTCGGCGGCATCATCATCGGGCACTTCGGCGACCGCGTCGGGCGCAAGCAGCTGCTGGTGTTCTCGCTGGTGCTGATGGGCGTCGCCACATTCCTCATCGGCGTCCTGCCGACCTACGCCACGATCGGCATCTGGGCGCCGATCCTGCTGGTCGTGCTGCGTTTCGCCCAGGGCGTGGGCGTCGGCGGCGAGTGGGGCGGCGCGGTGCTCATGGCCGTCGAGCACGCACCCCCCGGCAAGCGGACCCTCTACGGCTCGTTCCCGCAGATGGGCCTCCCGGCCGGCATCATCGCCGCGAACGTCGTGTTCCTGCTGCTCAGCCTGGCGATCTCGCCGGAGGCGTTCCTGGCGTGGGGGTGGCGCATCCCGTTCCTGATCTCCGCGGCCCTGGTCATGGTCGGGCTGCTCATCCGGCTGCGGATCAGCGAGTCGCCGGAGTTCGAGGCCGTGCGCACCCGCGGCGAGGTCGCCCGTCGACCGGTCGTCGAGGTGCTGCGCGACCACCCCCGCCGGCTGCTGCTGACCAGCGGCGCGAGCATCGCCGCGCCCGCGCTGGGCTACCTGGTGCTGGTCTATCTGCTCGGTTACGGCACGAGCACCCTGGAGCTGTCGCAGCCCACGATGCTGACGCTGATCGTCATCGGGAGCACGAGCTGGATGGCCGTGATCTGGGCGTCCGCGGTCCTCGCCGACCGGGTCGGCCGCAAGCCGGTCTTCCTCGTGGGTGCCGCGCTGGCCACGGTCTGGGCGGTCCCGTTCTTCCTGCTGATCGACACCGCACAGCCCGTGCTGATGGCGGTCGGCATCGTCGTGGCCACCTCGTCCATCGCTGCGATGGCCGGACCGCAGGCCGCGTTGATCGCCGACGTGTTCCCGGCCCGGGTGCGCTACAGCGGAACCTCGACGGCGTACCAGGTCGGCAGCGTGCTCGGCGGCGCGATCGCCCCACTGGCCGCGACGGCGCTGTTCGCCACCTACGACTCCTCCCTGCCCATCGCCGTCTACATGGCCGCCATGGGGCTCGTCACCCTGCTCTCGATGGCAGCGCTCGCCGTTCCCACCACACCGGAGTTCACCACCGCCCCCGAGTCCACCGAGGCTCCGAACACGACCCCGGAGGTCGCCACATGAGCACCCGCCGGTTCTCCCACTCCGACCCCGAGCTCGACGAGCTCTACAGCGATCTGAGTACCGAACACCTCCAGCCGCTGTGGGAGCTCAAGGGTCTGCTCACCCCGACACCGACCGTGGCGTCGGTCCCCCACCGGTGGTCGGCCGCGCAGCTCCGCAGCCTCGGCGAGCGCTCCGGCCAGCTGGTCGGGATCGACCGCGGCGGGGACCGGCGTGTGCTGGCCTGTGCCAATCCCGGGCTCGGCGGGGCGCCCTACGCGGTCAGCTCGCTGTGGGCGGCGGTGCAGTACCTGGGTCCACGCGAGGTCGCCCCGGCGCATCGGCACACCCCTGCAGCCTTGCGGTTCATCCTGGAGGGCTCCGGTGTGTGGACCCTCGTGGACGGGGATCCGCTGGCGATGTCGGCCGGAGACCTCGTGCTGACACCGAGCTGGACCTTCCACGAACATCACAATCCCAGCGACGAGCCGATGCTGTGGATGGACGTCCTGGACCTGCCGATGGTCGCTGCACTGGAGGCGGTGTTCTTCGAGGAAGGTCCCTCGGAAGACGTCGAACGCCTCACCGATCCCGTGTCGCGGTCGGAACGTTCCTACGGCGCGCCCGGTCTGCTTCCACCGCCGGCAGAGCGCACGACCCCCACGAGACACTCACCGCTTCTGGCCTACCGGTGGGCCGACACCGACCGCGCGCTGGCACGACGTCTCGACGTCACCGGTGCAGGGGCGGCCACGATGACCTACGTCGACCCCACCACCGGCCGTGACGTCATGCCCACCATGCGCTGCGAGGCCCACCGCGTCGTCGAGGGGGCTTCCTCACCGAGGATCCGCCAGACGGGCTCCCGGGTGCTGACCGTGTTTCACGGCAGCGGGGTCGCCGAGGTCGGTGAGCAGCGCTTCGACCTCGGCCCCGGAGACATCCTGGCCATCCCGTCCTGGGTGCCCTGGAGCCTGCACGCCCACGAGCGCATCGACGCGTTCTCCACCAGCGACGCTCCCGTGCTCCATGCACTCGGGCTCTACCGCGAACAGGAGCAGCCATGACTGCGATCGGACCGTCCACCACGTCGCCGCGGCCCCCGAAGGAGGTCGACACGCTCGTGGTCGGTGGCGGCATCGGCGGCCTCGCCACCGCGCTCGCGATCGCCCGCGGCGGTCGAGCGGTCCACCTGCTCGAGCAGGCTTCCGAGTTCGCCGAGGTGGGGGCCGGCCTGCAGCTCGGGGCGAACGCCACCCGCGTGATGCACCGGCTCGGGGTCCTCGACGCCGTCGAGGCGGTCGCGGTACACCCCGAACGCGCCGTGATGCGCGATGCCGTGACCGGCGAACGGCTCACCGGGCTGACCCTGGGAGAGACCTACAGGTCCCGCTACGGCTTCCCCTACCTGGTCATGCACCGCAGTGACCTGCTGCAGATCCTGCTCGACGCCTGCCGTGCCGAACCCCGGGTCACGCTGGAGAACGATCGGACCGTCCGCGACGCCGTCCCCGGCGACGACGACGTGCTGGTCACGTGCGAGGACTCGAGCAGCTACCGCGCCCGCGCGGTGCTCGCGGCCGACGGTCTGCACTCGCGGCTACGTCGTCTGTTCGTCGACGACGAACCGGTCTGCTCCGGGTACGTGGCCTACCGCGGGACCATGCCCATCGGCGACGTCGCCACCGACGTCGACGCCAACGACATCGTGCTCTGGGTGGGGCCGCGGCTGCACCTCATGCAGTACCCGGTCCGCGCCGGCGCCCTCTACAACCAGGTCGCGGTCTTCCACAGCGACAGCTTCGCCGCGGGAGTCCCCGACACCGAGTGGGGCACCCCCCAGGAGCTCGACGCGGCGTACGCGGAGACCACGGACGCGGTGCGGCTCAGCGCCGCCTCGGTCTCGCGAGCCCGACACTGGCCGCTGTTCGACCGCGAACCGCTCGACCACATCGCCGCCGGGCGGATCGCACTCCTCGGCGACGCCGCACACCCGATGCTGCAGGTGCTGGGTCAGGGCGCTTGCCAGGCGTTGGAGGACGCCGACACCGTGGCCACCTGCCTGAGCGAACACTCCGACGACGTGGAGAAGGCCCTGGCCGCCTACGAACAGAAGCGGTTGGCCCGGGTGACCACCTGCCAGCGTCGGGCCCGCCCGTGGGCAGACATGTGGCACCTCACCGACCCGGTCGCGCTCTCCCTGCGCAACCGCGTCCTGCGCGACCGCACCGACGACGACTACCGCGACGTCGACTGGCTCTACCTCCAACAGCCCGACCCCGGACTCGTCCCGTCCTGACCCGCCCACCCGTCTCCCTCCCGATCGGAGAGCCTCCGTGAAGCTCTGCTCCGTACTCGACGCCACCGGCACGACCCGCCTCGGACTGGCCCACCAGGGCGTCACCCTCGACGTCACCGACCAGGTCCCCGCAGGGCCCGGCAGTCCGCTGCGGCGGCTCCTCGACGCCGGGACCGACCCGGCCTCGCTGCGCCCCAGCGGTCCGGAGCTGGACCCCACCCGGCTGCTCGCCCCCGTGCCGGACCCGAGCAAGATCGTTGCTGCGCCGGTCAACTACGTCGACCACCAGGTCGAGATGAGCCAGGCCTCCCACATCGACTCCCTCGGGGTCTTCCTCAAGGCGCCGAGCTCCCTGATCGGCCACGACGGCCTGATCGAGCTGCCCTACCACGACCGCCGCTTCGACCAGGAGGGCGAGCTCGCGGTGGTCATCGGACGCCGGGCCTCGCACGTCCCGGTCGACGACGCCGATGAGCACATCGCCGGATACACCTGCCTGCTGGACATGACCATGCGCGGTGGGGAGGACCGTTCGGTGCGCAAGAGCTTCGACACGTTCACACCGTGCGGGCCGTACCTCGTCACGCCCGACGAGGTCGGAGACCTCGACGAGCTGGAACTGCACACCTGGGTCAACGGCACGCTGCGCCAACGCGCCGACCTCGCCGATCTCATCTGGGGTGTCCCCGCGCTCATCGCCTACGTCAGCTCGGTGATGGTCCTCGAACCGGGCGACATCGTCTCCACCGGCACCCCGGCCGGAGTCGGGCAGGTCCACGACGGCGACGTCGTCACGGTCGAGATCACCCGCGTCGGGCGGCTGAGCGCCACCGTGACCGACAAGGGGGCGGTCGCCTGCCCCACCCTCGGCCGCGACTCGGGCCCCACGCCACCGACCGAACTCACCCCGGTCCAGGAGCGTCCCACCCGCTGAGCACCACGGCAGCCGTCCGACGGCCCGGAGCTCCAGGACCACGACCGACGACCCCGCAACGAGGAGACATGCGCGAGCCCCTCGATCCGGGAGCCCGCGGGACCCGCTGCTCCGACGGCAGGCCCGGCGCCGCCGGATCGGTCCCGCTCGGCCGCGGCGCCGAGGTGGGCGCTGCCCGCCATCCCCCACTCGACCGCGAACGGAGGCCCCGTAGTGGCACCCCCCGGTGAGCACACCACCCTGACCCTGGAGGTCACCGCACGCGACGAGGGCGCACACGGCGTCGCCGTCCTGACCCTGCAACGCCCCGACCGTTCGGACCTGCCCTCCTGGGAGGCCGGCGCCCACATCGACCTGCTGCTGCAGCCGGATCTGATCCGTCAGTACTCACTGTGCGGGCCGGTCCGGCAGACCGACCGGTGGCGGATCGCGGTGCTCCTCGATCCCGACGGGCGCGGCGGCTCCCGGTTCGTCCACGACGAACTGAAGCCGGGCAGCAGGATCGAGGTGCGCGGCCCTCGCAACAACTTCGCCCTCCTGCCCGCCCCGCGCTACGTCTTCATCGCCGGCGGGATCGGCATCACCCCGATCCTGCCGATGGTGGCCGCAGCCCGGGCCGCTGACGCGGCCGTCGAGTTGCACTACGGCGGACGGTCGCGCGCCTCGATGGCGTTCCTGCACGAGCTACGGGAACGCACCGGGGTTTCGGTCGCGCTGCATCCTCAGGACGAGGTCGGTCCGATCGATCTGACAGCGATCCTCGGCACTCCGAGGACCGACACGCTCGTCTACGCCTGCGGGCCCGCGTCCCTGCTCGCTGCGGTGGAAGCCCGCTGCGCGGCGTGGCCCGCCGGCGTCCTGCACGTCGAACGGTTCGCTCCGAAGCACGTCGTCGACCCGGCCGGGTCCGGACCGGGCGAGTCCTTCGAGGTGGAGCTGGCAACGAGCGGCATCACCCTCACCGTCCCGCCCGACCGGTCCGTCCTCGACGTCGTCGAGCAGGCAGGCGTCCAGGTCATGTACTCCTGTCGCGAGGGAACGTGCGGCACCTGCAAGACACCGGTCCTCGCCGGCGAGGTCGACCACCGGGACTCCCTCCTGTCGCCGGAGGAGCAGGAGGCCAACGACGTCATGTTCCCCTGCGTCTCACGATCCGCGTGCCGCCGCCTGGTCCTCGACCTCTGAACAGTGCTCGTCACCGGCGCCGCACGGGTGGCGAGACGGGCGCTCACGCGGCCGGCCGCGGTTCCTCGATGAACTCGACCGTGGTCCCGTCCGGGGCGCGGACGTAGACGAACCGGGTTCCCGCACGCGGCCCATCAGCCATCTCCCGCGGCCGCCCCGGGGCGGCCCATCCACCCTCCGCAACACGAGCGAGCAAGGCGTCGAGGTCCTCGACCACGAACGCGAGGTGCATCGCACCAGGGGTGTCCGGGCCCGGGGCGTGGTCCGTCGCGGGCCCCGGACGGACGTACTCCAGCAGCTCGAGGCGATGCCCGGGCAACGGGATGATCGCGGTCCGGATGTCGGCACCGGGCACCCCGACGACGTCCTCGGCGAAGGTCCCCGTGAGGTGGGCACGTCGCTCCACCTCGACGCCGAGGACGTCGCACCAGAACGCCACAGCCCGGTCCAGATCGGACACCGTGATCCCGGTGTGGTCGGTCCTGCGCAGTTCGAAGCTCACCGATCCATCATCCGCGCGGCGGCCGCCGCCGGCCAGGCGGCGCTCTCCGGCACCGACCAGGGCGGTAGACGGCATTCACTCATCTCGTCACGCGCCTCGGTCTCGGTCGTGGGGGGGGTTCGGTGAACCCATCTCGGCCGCGACCGCCAGGAGGACGGCGCCGGCACCGGCCAGGGCGAGGATGCTGAAGGGCTCTCCGAGCACGGTGATCCCGATCAGGTAGGCCACGAGCGGTACCGCGTAGGCGTAGGTGCTGACGAGCCCGATGGGTGCCCGTCGCAGCAGCCAGTTGTAGAGCGCGAACCCGGCCGACGAGTCGACGACGATGAGGTAGCCGAGGGCCACCCAGGACGCGATGGACACGTCGTCCGGTGCGAACGTCGACAGCTCCCCCGAGGCCAGCCCCGTGCCGACGAGTGCTGCACCACCGGTGATGAGCTGGATCGTGGTCGCGTCGCGGGGCGAGGGCAGCATCGTCGAACGGGAGGCCCACAGCGTGGCCGCGGCCCAGGACAGCGAGGCTGCGACGACCAGAAGTAGCCAGACCGACCATGGGTCGCCCTGTGCCGGGCGTACCGCGAACAGGACTGCCACTACTCCGACGAGTCCCACGACGACCTGGCCCGCCGCCGCGAGCCCCGGCCGATCGCCGAGAACGGCCCGGAACAGCACGACCCACAGCGGGACGGCGGCGACGATGAGCGCGGCGGTGCTGGCATAGACGTGTTGCTCTGCGACGGCCACGGCGCCCTGGGCTCCGAGCAGGCCGATACCGACGCCTGCGGCGACCACCGACGGCCCGAGCCGGGCCCGACGGATGGTGGACGGGAACGCGATGGCCAGCCCGAGGCCCGCCGTCAGGAAGATCGACCCCGTGCCGAGCAGCGGCGGAAGGGTGTCGACCATGATCCGGATCGCCGGGAACGACGACCCCCAGCACAGCCACAGCACCACCAGGCCGACCAGAACACGGGGGCTGGTGGTCGAATTGCCGTCGGTCAGCACATACGCATACGACCCGAGCAGTGAGTATGAGTCCAACAACTTCTTCGAACACCGCTCATGAGCTGTCAGCATGACGCGGTGGATCTGACCCTTGTGAACCTTCGATGCCTGCTCGCCATTGCCGACCGCGGCAGCTTCACCGGCGCGGCAGCAGCTGTCGGGCTCACACAGTCAGCAGTGAGCCGGAACATCGCCACGCTTGAGCGCCACCTCGGTCATGCCCTCGTCGCCCGCCGCCCGGACGGGGCAGCGTTGACGGCGATCGGGACCCGCGTCGTCGAACACGGCCGTCGCGCAGTCGAGCACATCAGGGCCATCGAGGATCTGCGAGAGCAGCCCGTCCCAGCGACGATCCGTGTGGGGGCCGTGCACAGTGCAGCGCTCCACCTCGTCCCGGAGGCAGCCCGCCAGTTCCGGACCCTTCATCCGGATGCAGAGGTCCTCATCGCTCGGGGCGATGACGACGAACTGCTGAGCTGGCTCGATGCAAGGACGATCCACGTCGCGGTGACGACGCGGCCCACCACACCGGACCGCACCTGCTCGTCAGCCGCGGACGAGTTCCTGGCCGTCCTGCCGCGAACACACCCGCTCGCCCGAGCCACGGAGGTTCGTCTGGACGATCTCGTCGCGGCCGGCGTCGCCGATCCCGGCGGCACATGCGGACCGCAACTGGAAGAGGCCTACGCGGAACACGGGGAACGGTGGGCGCCGGCGCACACCGTCCGCGACCTCGAAACCATGTTCGCCATGGTCGCGGCGGGAATCACGGTCGGTGTCGCCCCCGCCGTCGCCGTACCTCACGACATGCCGACGAGCGTCGTGGCACGCTCACTCGAGCCCCGGATATCACGTCAGCTGTTCGTCAGCACCGGGCCGACGCATCCCCTCGGCCCCTCGTTGACGAGCGCCTTGATCGCGATACTGCACCGCAGGTCCTGAGCTGAGCAGGGGCGCCCGCATCACCGGGGAGCGGGAGGCGCGGAACCCGGACTTCTCGTACATCCGACGCCCGTCCTCGGTAGCGAGCAGCTCCGCACGGCCGGCACCGACGGTGCGACTCCAGGCGAACACGGCGTCGAACGCTGCGCGGCCGTGCCCCCGCCCTCGGGCCCCGGGATCGGTGCACACGTTGCAGACCAGCACGTCGCCGCCGGGCGAGTGCGGAGACGGGGGTGCTTCCCGGAGGATGCCCATCGCGGTCGCGACGACCGCACCGTCCACCTCGACGACCATGATGCAGACCCGCGGGTCGTCCAGCCGCCGCGTGAACCACTCCGCCGCCGCGGCCTGCCAGTCGGTGGCATCGTGCTGCGGGACCTCCATCGCCCGGAACATCTCCGCACGAAGCCGCACGACGTCCTCGACGTCGCGTGCCTCCGCCCTGCGGATCCGTCGGGAGCCCACACCGTCGAGCGTAACGGCCGCTCAGGTGTCCAGGAGGTCGGGCGCGAAGACCTCGTCGACGGTGAAGCGGTGTGCGGACAGTCCCTGCTCGTGCTGGTAGCGCAGGAACGTGTCGAGGGCCGCGCGGTTCGCGGCGATCCCGTAGGGCCACCAGTCCTCGCCCATGAGGGCGACGTCGTCCTCGGCCAGCCGGCTCGCCCAGGGCAGCATGGTGTGCACCTGGTAGAGCCGTCGTCCCGCGCCGAGATAGTGGTCCCGGGCGAGGTTCTTGGCGTCGAGGAAGCCCTGGTAGGCGGCGCGGGCGAGGTCGGGGTGCGCGGCGAGGCTGTCGGTACGCACGACGACCGCGTGCATCATCGGGAACAGCCCGGTGCGCCGGTACCAGTCCTGCTCGACCGGGACGTAGTCCTCGAAGAGCCGCCGCACCCCGGGCCCGGCATGGCTCGCGGGCACGTTCGCGCTGAACAGCGCGTCGATCTCACCGGCGGCGAGCAGGTCACCGAGAGCCCTCTCGGACTCCGCGACGATCTCGACGCCCTCGGGTCGGCGTTGCGGGACGAAGTCGAAGGGTGCCATCGGGGTGTCCAGCCCGCCGATCACCCAGCGGTTGCGCCTCGGGTCGAACCCGTACTCGTCGGCCAGGATCCCCTTGGCCCACACCCCGGAGTCCTGCGAGTACATCCCGAACTCGCCGATCGTGCGCCCGACCAGGTCGGCCGGGGTCTCGATGCCCGATCCGGTGTGGACGTAGACGCAGGAGTGCCGGAACACCCGGTTGGGGAACGCCGGGACCGCGACGAAGGCTCCCGGCTCCTCCTCGAGCACCCGCAGCAGGAATCCGAGACCGAGCTCGGCGATGTCGAACTCGCGGTCGCGGATCATCCGGGCGAACACCTCGGGAACGACCGACCCGCTCCGCATCTCGATGTCGTACCCCGGGAGGCTCGCGGTGCCGTCGAACAGGGCGGCGGTCGTGTCGTAGCGCATGGACCCGACGATGATCATGCCTTCACGATGCGCCGCCGTGCCGCCCACGTCCAAGACAGTCTTGCGCTGGGATCCATAGCGATTGATGCTCGGTGCCGTGGAGCTGCGGCAACTCGTGTACTTCGAGGCCGTCGTGCGGTGCGGCGGGTTCACCCGGGCCGCCCACGACCTCCGCGTGGCGCAGCCGGCGATCTCCGCCCAGGTGCGACGGCTCGAGTCGGAGCTGGGCGTCACTCTGCTCGCGCGCACCACCCGACGGGTGACGCCGACCGAGGCGGGCGAGCTGTTGCTGGTGCGGGCCCGGCGGGTCCTCGCCGAGCTGGCCGCCGCACGCGACGAGGCCGCGCAGATGGCCGACGTCGTACGCGGCTCGGTCACGGTCGGGACCACCGGTGTGCTCGGTGGCCTCGACCTGCCCGCCGTGCTCTCCGGCTTCATCGGCCGGCATCCGGGCGTGACGGTCTCGTTGCGCACCGGGCTCATGGACGCCCTGCTCGACGACCTGGCCGCCGGAGCGGTGGACCTCGTGCTCGGCCCGGTCCATCCCGACCGGCCAGCGGGCATTCTCGTCACACCCCTGTCCGAGGACCGGCTCGTGCTCCTCACACCGCTGGACCGGGACGGCGGCGAGCTCACGGAGTTCGCCGGCGAGCCGTTCGTGTCCCTGCCGGTCGGCAGCGGGCTGCGGAAGCTCCTCGACGGCCTCGCCACCCGGCTCGGCGTGGACCTGCCGGTCCGTTTCGAGGCGTCATCGCCCGACGGGGTCCGCGACCTCGTCGCCGCCGGCCTCGGGGTCGCGCTGATGGCCGCCTCGGCCGTCGCGCGGCCGGGCCCCGCCGTCGGGGTGCACGAGGTGGTACCCGCAACCCCGCACCCCACGATCGGCGTGCTGTACGGCGCAACGACATCGCCGGCGGCGCGGGCGCTGCGCTCGTGGGTGATCCGGTCTGCGGGGCGGCCGCCGGGTGGGGAGCAGGCGAGCTGAGAGGACTCCGCCGGTGTCGTCGATGACCGTCCGTGGCGCGCCCCCTCCACCAGTTCATCGAGGCGCAGCTTTGTGTCCGGCACGGTCGGTCTCGTCCAGACGGCTCGTGTCGACCGATCGGCGGGGCGCTAGAAGACAGATCACTCCCAAGATCGAACGGTGGGCGCCACAACCGCCTATGCCACCTCCTGGTACGAACGCGGGACGGCAGCCCTTCCATGATCAGGGGTGGGCACCGTTTCCGCTGCTAGGACCCCCTGAGCGGGCGCCGGGAATCGAACCCGCGTGGCCAGTTCAGAAGGAAGTTCGCGGACTTCGTCCTTCACCTTCACCGAGGACAACCCGCGTCCGGCGCGCTCCTCGGTCATGGTGTCGTCGGTACTGGAGCTGCTGCCCTGCTGCCCCAGTGGGATGCCCGGCACACCAGGCGGGAGCACCTCATCGCCAGCCACCTCCTGCCGATCGCTCTTGTCAAGAGGTCTGAATCAAAGACGCATCTGCGACTGAACAGCAGTCTGCGCACCGCACCTGCGCCAACATCTTGCCCAGAGTCGATCTCGTACGTGTCTTGCATCACGCAAGCCGTCACACTATCGTGCATCGGTACTACCAAACCGGTAGCACCAATGGGCGGGACCTCGGTGGCGCACACGTCCCGAGCGCCCGTCTGGGAGGAGCCCGACGTCGTGCCCACCAAGACTCACGAAGACCAGCTGCAGTCAGTCGTGGATCGCCTGAGCGCTGCTGCGGAAGCTGACTACTACAACCCCTACAAGCGGTTCGCCTGGCCGGACAGGTTGGACGTGGATGGCTACTGGATGAGCCCTGAGCTGATGACAGTTCACGGCACGTCGGCAGCCCGCGAGCTGGACGAAAAGACCTTGCAAGAGATCTCGAAGTGGGAAAGTGGCCACTTCTACAGCCTCAATGAGGTGTTCTCAGTAGCGGGGTGGCAGGTCGTGGCGACACGCCGAGGGTGGTGAGATGAGCGGGAACGGGGCAGGACCCCGGTAGATCGGTTCGGTCCAGCACAGATCGACACCGTCACCGAGGTCCTGCATGTCTGATCCTGTCACCTACACCGCTGTCCTCCCGATCGGGGAGCGCACCGTGGCCTATCTGGCGCGGCTCCTGGTCCTTCAACGCCGTCGACGTGGCACCCGGCGGCGGGCGTTGACCCCGTTCGCCCAGGCAGTGCTGGTGATCCGCTGGTTCTGTGATGCTACCCGGGTCCGATGTTTGGCCGGTGACAACGCGATCAGCACTGCAACGGCCTACCGTTACCTGCACGAAGGCATCGACGTCCTCGCCGCGGCCGCACCCGGCCTGCACGGAGCCCTGCTCGCCGCCCGCACAGCCGGGCACACCCA
>NZ_MCIM01000001.1:627192-628622 GCF_001932405.1 Pseudonocardia sp. Ae331_Ps2
GGCGAGCCGTTCGTGTCCCTGCCGGTCGGCAGCGGGCTGCGGAAGCTCCTCGACGGCCTCGCCACCCGGCTCGGCGTGGACCTGCCGGTCCGTTTCGAGGCGTCATCGCCCGACGGGGTCCGCGACCTCGTCGCCGCCGGCCTCGGGGTCGCGCTGATGGCCGCCTCGGCCGTCGCGCGGCCGGGCCCCGCCGTCGGGGTGCACGAGGTGGTACCCGCAACCCCGCACCCCACGATCGGCGTGCTGTACGGCGCAACGACATCGCCGGCGGCGCGGGCGCTGCGCTCGTGGGTGATCCGGTCTGCGGGGCGGCCGCCGGGTGGGGAGCAGGCGAGCTGAGAGGACTCCGCCGGTGTCGTCGATGACCGTCCGTGGCGCGCCCCCTCCACCAGTTCATCGAGGCGCAGCTTTGTGTCCGGCACGGTCGGTCTCGTCCAGACGGCTCGTGTCGACCGATCGGCGGGGCGCTAGAAGACAGATCACTCCCAAGATCGAACGGTGGGCGCCACAACCGCCTATGCCACCTCCTGGTACGAACGCGGGACGGCAGCCCTTCCATGATCAGGGGTGGGCACCGTTTCCGCTGCTAGGACCCCCTGAGCGGGCGCCGGGAATCGAACCCGCGTGGCCAGTTCAGAAGGAAGTTCGCGGACTTCGTCCTTCACCTTCACCGAGGACAACCCGCGTCCGGCGCGCTCCTCGGTCATGGTGTCGTCGGTACTGGAGCTGCTGCCCTGCTGCCCCAGTGGGATGCCCGGCACACCAGGCGGGAGCACCTCATCGCCAGCCACCTCCTGCCGATCGCTCTTGTCAAGAGGTCTGAATCAAAGACGCATCTGCGACTGAACAGCAGTCTGCGCACCGCACCTGCGCCAACATCTTGCCCAGAGTCGATCTCGTACGTGTCTTGCATCACGCAAGCCGTCACACTATCGTGCATCGGTACTACCAAACCGGTAGCACCAATGGGCGGGACCTCGGTGGCGCACACGTCCCGAGCGCCCGTCTGGGAGGAGCCCGACGTCGTGCCCACCAAGACTCACGAAGACCAGCTGCAGTCAGTCGTGGATCGCCTGAGCGCTGCTGCGGAAGCTGACTACTACAACCCCTACAAGCGGTTCGCCTGGCCGGACAGGTTGGACGTGGATGGCTACTGGATGAGCCCTGAGCTGATGACAGTTCACGGCACGTCGGCAGCCCGCGAGCTGGACGAAAAGACCTTGCAAGAGATCTCGAAGTGGGAAAGTGGCCACTTCTACAGCCTCAATGAGGTGTTCTCAGTAGCGGGGTGGCAGGTCGTGGCGACACGCCGAGGGTGGTGAGATGAGCGGGAACGGGGCAGGACCCCGGTAGATCGGTTCGGTCCAGCACAGATCGACACCGTCACCGAGGTCCTGCATGTCTGATCCTGTCACCTACACCGCTGTCCT
>NZ_MCIM01000001.1:628634-644029 GCF_001932405.1 Pseudonocardia sp. Ae331_Ps2
ACGTCCTCGCCGCGGCCGCACCCGGCCTGCACGGAGCCCTGCTCGCCGCCCGCACAGCCGGGCACACCCACGTGAATCTCGACGGCACCCTGATCGCCACCGACCGGTGCCGCGCGCTCGGCCTCACCCCCGGGGTCGACCTGTGGTGGTCGGGCAAGCACCGCCGCCACGGCGGGAACATCCAGGTCCTCACCGCACCTGATGGATGGCCGCTATGGACCAGCGACGTGCGGCCGGGCCGCGAGCACGACACCCGCTGCGCCCGTACCCACCCCGGGCTGCTCGAGGGCCTGGCCGCGTTCACCGACGACACCCACGCCGCGCTGGGCGACCTCGGCTACGAAGGCGAAGCCGACCGGCTCACCGTGCCCATCAAACTCGTCCCCGGCCGCGGGCAGACGGTCAACCAGCGCACCGTCAACACCCTGCACTCAGCCCTTCGTGCTCTGGCCGAACGCGGAAACGCCCTGCTCAAGACCACCTTCGCCGCGTTGCGGCGAGTCACGCTATGTCCCTGGCGCACCGGCGCGATCACCGCAGCTGCGCTCGTACTACTCCACACCGAGTACGACCGCACGACATGATCAACCCGCTACTGAGAACACCTCACTGCCAGAGCTGCTCGCCGTCGCACAGGGGGTCGAACCGCCGGTACGCCGCGATGTCGCGGAAGTGGCGGCTGTACACGTCAACGACTGTCGTTGTGAGGTCGTCGGTCAGAGCCGGGGTGACATCAACGACGTGTAACAGGCGGTCCCTGACCGTCTCCCCCGCGTGGTTCGTGTAGGAGGTCTCGGCTTCGTGCCCGTGTCGTCCGGCAAGATCCTGTGCGTCCTCCAGCGACAGTGCTCGGAGCAGGACGACGTCCTCGCGGTAGAGCGGTCGGTAGCTCGGTACCGACGATGTCGACTCGAACAGCAGAATGGCGACGAACAGCGCTTCGGAGGCCATGTCCGCATAGTCGCTCCGGAGGCTGTCGACCTGCCTCGGGGCGATCCCCGAGGCGCACCCGAGGGTCGTCAGCCACAGCGCGACCGAGACGATGAACGTCCACGGTCACGTGACGCTCGACAGCCAGCGTGATGCCCTCGACCTGCTGAACACCCAGCTCGGGGCCGGTGTCGAGAACGCCGACGAGCACTGAGGTTCCTGTCAGATGCCGCGCTCAACCGCCTCCGGAACGCCGCGCACGGCGACGTTTCCGCTGGTCGGGGTGGCGGGATTTGAACCCACGGCCCCTCGCTCCCAAAGCGAGTGCGCTACCAAGCTGCGCCACACCCCGTCGCCCGCAGTCTAGCCCTGCGCTTGTCCCGCCCGTCCGCCGCCGTCGACGCCGGGTGTGTCCTGCGCGACAGCGACCGGCCGTTGATCCCGCCGCTCCCGCCTTCTTAAGGTAAGCCTTCCCTTACTGAAGGAGGACCGCCACGTGGCACCGTCCGGACTGCACGACCCCACCGCGGAGCACGCGAGCTGCGGCGTCGGGCTGATCGTCCGCAAGGACGGGGTGCAGACCCACGACGTGCTCGCCCTCGCTCATCGTGCCCTCTGCGCCGTGCCGCACCGCGGCGGGATGTCCGCCGAGGGCGTCGGCGACGGCGGCGGGGTCTCGGTGGACCTCTCGGTGTCGTTCTTCTCCCGGCTCGCCGGCCGCGAGCTGACTCCGGGACGGTTCGCCGTCGCGAACGTCTTCCTCCCCGCCGACCCGGAACGCGCCGCGGCGGCCGCGGCGCTGGTCACGCTCACCCTCACCGCGCACGGCTGCACCGTCCTGGCCGTCCGCGACGTGCCGGTCGATCCGTCGGTGCTGCGCCCCGCGGCCGCCGCACAGCAGCTCCCGGTGCGGCAGTGGATCGTCGAGGTCCCCGACGTCGCCGACCCGGAGCGCCTGGCGCACGGCATCCTGCTCGACGTCGAGTCGGTCGCCTACACCGACGAGACCGTCGCCGGCCTCTACCCGCTCAGCCTCTCGACCCGCACCCAGGTCCTCAAGGGACGGCTGAACTCGTGGGAGGTCGTGCCGTACTTCGCCGATCTCACCGACCCCGAGCACCGGGTGCGCAGCCTCTACTTCCACACCCGCTTCTCCACCAACACCGACCCGCACCCGTCGATGGCGCAGCCCTTCCGGCTGCTCGCGCACAACGGCGAGCTCAACACCGACCGCAAGAACCGGATCGCCGACGAGGCGCTCGCCCGCGCCCGGGGCCGCCGGATCGTGCGGCCGCCCGGGCAGTCCGACAGCGCGCGGTTCGACCAGACCCTGCACGCACGTGTGGCGGGCGACGGGCTCGACCTCGTCGCGGCCGTCGTCGCCGCGATGCCCCCGGCCTGGGAGAACGACCGCACGCTGCCCGCGCCGGTGCGTGCGATGCTGGAGTACCGGTCGCTGGTCGAGGAGATCAACGACGGCCCGGCCGCGCTGGTCTTCTCCGACGGGGAGGTCATCGGCGCCCGTCTCGATCGGCTCGGCCTGCGTCCCCTGCGGACCTGCGAGACCGCCGACTACCTGACCGTCTCCTCGGAGGCGGGCCAATTCCCGTTCCCCGACGACGAGGTGCTGCGCCGCGGCCGTATCGAGGCCGGCGGGATGCTGTGGTGGAGCACCCGTGAGCATCGCACCTACGACACCGCGCAGACCCTGGAGCTGCTCGCCGCCCGTGCCGACCACGAGGCCCTCCTGGCCGGGGCGCGGACACCGGCGGCCGAGCTCCCGGCCGCCCCCGGGGCCCCCGAGCAGGCCTGGGGTGACGACCTCACCGTCCACCAGCGCTACGTCGCCTACGGCCTCGACGCCGAGGCGTTCCGCGTCCTGCTCGACCCGATGCTCGACACCGGCACCGAACGCGTCTCCGCCATGGGCTACGGCAACGCCATCAACGCCCTCAGCGACCGCGAGGGCGGCGTCGCGCACTTCTTCTCCCAGCGCTTCGCCCAGGTCACCAACCCGCCGCTGGACCCGATCCGCGAGGCCGACGGCATGACCCTGCGCGTCGCTCTCGGTGCCCGTCCGGTGCACGACGGCCCGTTCCACCGCATCGTCCTCGACTCGCCCGTGCTCGACGCCGACGGGCTCGCCCGCATCGAGGCCCAGCAGGTCGTCCCGGTCGGCCGGTTCGCGCTGCTGCACGAGCCGGGGACGCTGGAGGCCACGGTCGAGGGACTGTGCGCGGAGGTCGTCGCCTTCGCCCGCGACCGCGGTGGCATCGCCGTCCTCGACGACCGCGCCGTCGCCCGCGACCGGGCCGCGGTCCCCGCGGCACTCGCCGTCGCCGCGGTGAACCGTGCTCTGGTCGCGGCCGGTCTGCGCCCCGCGGTCTCGCTGGTCGTCGCGACCGGGCAGGTCTGCTCGGCGCACCACCTCGCCGTCGTCCTGGGGTTCGGGGCCTCGGCCGTGCACCCGCACACCGCGCACCTGCGCGCGGTCCAGCAGCACCCCGACGACCCCGGCGCGGCGTTCGCGCGCTTCCGCGCCGCGGCGGAGAAGTCCCTGCTCAAGACCATGGCCCGGGTCGGGCTGTGCACGATGGAGAGCTACGTCGGCGGCGAGTTCTTCGAGTCCGCCTACCTCGACACCCGCGACCCGGTGCTCGCCCGCTGGCTCCCCGAGGTCGACGCCCCGGTCGGCGGTGCCGGCTTCGCCGACGTCGAGCGCTCGGTCCGCGACTGGCACGCCCGCGCGCTGACCGTCACCGGCCCCGAGGACCTCCCGCAGCTCGGCCTGTTCAAGGAACGCTCCGACGGCGCCGGGCACTCCTACGGCGCCGCCGCCGTCACCGCCTTCACCGGTCTGGTCGACGAACGGACCGGCCTCACCGCGGGCACGGTCGACCGCGAGCTCCGGCTGCTGCCGCTCGCCGCGCTCACCGACTCCCTCGGCCTGCACGACGACGCCTACGTCCACACCGGACTGGGTGCACTCACCGACGCCGAGATCGACGCGTCCGCGCCCACGCCCGGCTACCGCGAGCTCGTCCGGTCCCTCGCCGCCGAGCGCGAACGGCGCCCGTCCGCGTTGCGCGACGTCCTGGTCCTGCCGCCGGACCTGCGCGACGGCGATCCCGCCGCCGCGCTCGACCGCATCGACCCGCACGGCAACGCCTGCATCGCCGTGCGCGGGCTCCGCCGCGACGGCGACCTGCTGCACGTCGACGGCGACGCCGGCCCGCTGGCGTCCTGGCTGACCGAGCGGCTCGGGGTGTCCGTCGAACGCCTCGACCACCGCACCCTGCGGGTGGCCGCGACGGGGACGGCCGCGGACCGGCTGGACCTGCTCGTCACCGCCCCCGACCCGGTCCCGCTGTCGCAGGTACAGCCCGCCTCGGAGATCACTCGCACCCTCGCCTCGGGCGCGATGAGCCACGGCGCCCTCGTCGCCGGGGCGCACGAGGCCGTCGCCCACGGCACCAACATGGTCGGCGGGCTGTCCAACTGCGGCGAGGGCGGCGAGTCCCGCAGCCGGTTCGGCACCATCCGCGGCTCCCGGGTCAAGCAGTTCGCCTCCGGACGGTTCGGGGTGTGGGCGGGCTACCTCGCCGACCCGATGCTCGACCAGGTCGAGATCAAGATCGCGCAGGGGGCCAAGCCCGGCGAGGGCGGCCAGCTGCCCGGTGCCAAGGTGACCGTCGACATCGCCGCCGCCCGCGGCGCGACGCCCGGTGTCGAGCTGGTGTCCCCGCCGCCGCACCACGACACCTACTCCATCGAGGACCTCGCCCAGCTCATCCACGACGCCACCGCGGCGCGGGTGAGGGTCGTGGTCAAGCTGGTGTCCTCGGAGGGCATCGGGACGATCGCCGTCGGCGTCGCGAAGGCCGGTGCGCACGTCATCAACGTCGCCGGCAACACCGGTGGCACCGGCGCCGCCAACGTCACCAGCCTGAAGTTCGCCGGGCGCTCCGCGGAGCTGGGCGTCGCCGAGGTGCACCAGGCGCTGTCCGCGCACGGTCTGCGCGACGCCGTCGAGCTGCGCTGCTCCGGGGCGCACCAGACCGGCGGCGACGTCGTCGTCTCCGCGCTGCTCGGCGCCGACTCCTTCGAGTTCGGGACGACCGCGCTGATGATGCTGCGCTGCGTCATGGCGAAGAACTGCAACGTGAAGTGCCCGGCCGGGATCACCACCGACGCCGACGCCTTCGACGGCGACCCCCGCGCGCTGGCCCAGTACCTGCTCGGCGTCGCCCACGAGGTCCGCGAGATCCTCGCCGGTCTCGGGCTGCGCAGCCTGCGCGAGGCCCGCGGCCGGGCCGACCTGCTGCACCTCGCCCGGCACCCGTCGCTGGTCGGGCGGCTGGACCTGCGCCGCCTGCTGCACCGCGTCATGACCCCGCAGGTCGCCGACCCGGTGCGGGTCGGCGCCCACCACGACCACGACGAGCGGTGGTCGGCCACCGTCCGGGCGGCCCTGGCCCGTGGGGAGTCCGGCGTGGACATCGACGGCGGCGTGCTGGGCAACCGGCACCGGTCCGTGGGCGGGCGCCTCGCCGTCGACGTGGAGCGGATGCTGAACCACGAGCACGTCCCCGGACCGGCACTCGTCGACGACCGCGGCCGCCGGTTCCTGCCGCAGCGGTGGCTGCGGGTCCGCACCCACGGCGCCGCGGGACAGTCGTTCGGGCTGTTCTGCAACGACGGGATGTGGCTCGTCCACACCGGCACCGCCAACGACGGCGTCGGCAAGTCCGCCTGCGGCGGCACCATCGCGGTCCGGTCGCCCGGCACCGTGCACGACGACCGGCCCGGCACCAACGTGCTCGTCGGCAACTTCGCGCTGTTCGGGGCCACCGGCGGCCGGCTGTTCGTGCAGGGCGAGGCGGGGGACCGGTTCGCGGTGCGGAACTCCGGGGCGAGCGCCGTCGTCGAGGGGCTCGGCGACTTCGGCTGCGAGTACATGACCGGCGGGGCCGTGCTGAACCTCGGCGCCGCGGGGTCGGGTCTGGGCAACGGCATGTCCGGCGGGTTCCTCTACCAGTACGACCCGACCGGGACCGTCGGGTTCTCGACCGACTCGGTCGACGTCGCACCGGTCTCGGGGTTCCACACGACCGCCGTCCGGCTGCTGCTGGAGTGGCACGTCGAGGCGACCGGTTCGCCGCTGGCCACCCGGCTGCTCGAGGACTGGGAGCGCGAGCGCGCGCACCTGCTCGTCGCGACCCCGCGGTCGCTGCGGCTCTACCAGGACGCCGGGGAGATCCTCGCCGCCCGCACCCGGCGCGAGCTCGTCGACGAGCTCGCCGCCGCCCTCGCCGCGCACCAGCTGCGCCGGCACAAGCTCGCCCAGCGCGACGGCGTCCCCGTCGCGTCCGGGGTGGTACCCGACGGCGACGCCGGAGAGGAGATGTTCGTCCTGCTCAACGGACTGACCGTGCAGACCGTCGCCGAGGAGGTCGCCGCGCGCCGCGGCGTTCCCGTCCGCACGCTGCTGCTCACCGAGGACCATGCCGTCCGGACGCGGCTGGTGCGCTACGCCCGCGACGCGCTGGCCGGCTACACCGACGACGAGCTCGCCGTACTGGTCTCGGACAAGCGCGTCGGCGACCTCAAGCGCTCCCTCGCCCGGCGCGACGTGTACGGCACCGACAGCCCCGGCACCTACGGCTGGATCCTCGCCCAGGACGCCGCGAACACCGCGCGCCTCGGCCGGATCCCGAGCGTCGAGGAGCTGTTCGCGGCCCGCGCCGCACCGGACCTGGTGGGTGCCCCGTGATCGCGCCGCCGCCCCCGGCCGAGCTGGGCGACCTGGCGATCTCGCCGGACGCCCCGTTCACCGCCGAGCAGCGCATCTGGCTGTCCGGCTACCTCGCGGGCGCCCGCAGCGCCGCCGCACCCGTCCGGAAGGAGTCCGGGATGACCCCGGTGCACGTGCTGTACGGCACCGAGACCGGCAACGCCGAGTACGTCGCCGACCTTCTCACCGAACGCCTCACCGAGGCCGGGGTGCCGTGGGAGCTGCACGAGCTCGACGCGGTCGACGCCGACGCGCTCGCCGCGATGAGCAGGGTGGTCGTCGTCTGCTCCACCTACGGCGACGGCGAGATGCCCGACAACGCCGACCTCTTCCGGAAGATGATCACCGCCGACGACGCGCCACGCCTGGACGCGATGTCGTTCGCGGTGTGCGCGCTGGGCGACGAGTCCTACGAGGACTTCTGCGCGGCCGGGCGGCTGCTCGACACCCGCCTCGCCGAGCTGGGGGCCACCCGCCTCCTGGAACGCCGCGACTGCGACGTGATGTGGGAGGACGCCTCCGCGCAGTGGTTCCCCGAGATCGTCGCCGTGCTGAGCGCCGCGCCCGCCGCGGAGGAGCCCGCACCCGCGCCCGCACCCGTGCCGGAGCCGGCGCGCCGCCGCGAACGCCCCGCCCCGGTGCCCGCCGTGCTCGCCCACCGGGTGCGGCTGTCCGGGCCCGCCTCGGACAAGGAGATCCACCACCACGAGTTCGACCTCACCGGCACCGGCCTGACCTACGCCGCGGGAGACTCGCTCAACGTCGTGCCCGCCAACGATCCCGCGCTCGTCGAGGCGCTCCTCGACCACCTCGGTCACGACGGCGACACCCCGGTCGGTGACCGTCCGCTGCGTGAGCTCCTGACCTGCGCGCACGAGATCGTCACGCCGTCGCGGGACCTGCTCGAGGTGCTCGCCGAGCGGGCCGCCGACGCCGGGCTGCGCGCCGCCCTGCGTGAGGACCGCGCGGGCGCCTTGTGGGACCGCGACCTGCTCGGACTGCTGCACGCCGCACGGGTGCGGCTCGACCCGGAGGAGTTCGTCGGGCTGCTGCGCCCGCTGCAGCACCGGGCGTACTCGATCTCGTCGAGCCCGCTGCTCTTCCCGGACCGGGTGCACCTGACCGTCGCCTCGGTCCGCTACCGGTGCGACGACCGCGCGGTCGGCGGGGTCTGCTCCACCCACCTCGCGGACCGGCTCGCCGTCGGGGACACCGCCGTCGTCTCGCTGCAGCCCAACACCGGGTTCCGGCCACCCGCCGACGACGTCGACATGATCATGATCGGGCCGGGCACGGGTGTCGCCCCGTTCCGCGCGTTCCTGCAGGAACGGGCCGCCCGCGGGGCGCGGGGCCGGAACTGGCTGCTGTTCGGCGACCGCCGCTCCGACCACGACTTCCTCTACCGGTCCGAGCTGCTCGGCTGGGCCTCCGACGGCCTGCTCGCCCACCTCGACCTCGCCTTCTCCCGCGACCAGCCGGAGAAGGTGTACGTCCAGGACCGGATGCGCGAACACGGCGCCCGGCTGTACGCGTGGCTGAAAGAGGGCGCCCACCTCTACGTGTGCGGCGATGCGAGCCGGATGGCCCGCGACGTCGACGCCGCGCTGCACGAGATCCTCGCCGCCCACACGGGGGGCGAGGACGGTGCGGCCGAGTTCGTCGCCGACCTCAAGCGCGGGAAGCGGTACCTGCGTGACGTCTACTGAACCGGAGCGTGCCTCGTGACCCTGCCCCACACCGACCTCGACGTCCTGCTCTCCCACCTCGTCGGCGAGCGGCTCGACCTCGACGCCGGCACGCTGGCGCGGCACCTCCCGCTGCTCGACGAGGTCGTCGCGACCACCGCGAACGGCATCGCCCTGATCAGCGAGCTCGGTACCTACGCCGAGCCGACCTTCACCGGCGAGGCGTTCGGGGTCCGGGCCGACGCGGTGACCCTGCGCCTGTCCCGGCCCGCGGTCGCCGCGGTCGTCGCGACCCGGGCCGACGACGAGCGTCGTGAGCCCGCCGCGCTGTGGCTGTTCGACGGCGACGGCGGGGCCGTGCACCGCACGCACCTGCTGTCGCCCGACGCCCCGCTGGTCACCGAGGTGATGCGGCTGGCCCCGCGTGTCGACGACCCGCCCGTCGTGCCGACGGCGGTTCCCGACGAGCTCGATCACCTCGGGCTGCTCGACGCGCTCACCGACGGCGGCGGCCGGGTCCCCGCCGGGCTCGTCCCGGCCGCCCCGCCGTGCGACGTCGCCCGGGCGGTCGACCTGTTGTGCCTGCTCTGCGAGCACGGGGTCCCGGCCGGGCTGGCCGTGCCGAACGGCGGCTGTCTGCAGGTCGGCACGGGTTCGGTCGACCACGTCGAGACCGCCGACGTCGTCGGCGTGGTGTCGGGTGCGGTGCAGTTCGCGTTCGCCCCCGGCGAGATCGAGGCGGTGCGCCCGGTCCGCACGCACGGCCCGTACGGTCCGATGACGACGGTGCTCCTGACCGGGCCGGACGGCCGCTGCCCCGCCCTGATCGGCCAGTTCGGACTGCCGTCCACCGACGTTGTGACGGCCTGGGAGCGCATGGTCCGGGACGTGCTGCTGCACCCGATCAGGTGAGCGGTGAACGCGGCCGACGCGGTGGTCGTAGAGACGGGCAATCAAGGATGAACCCGTCAGAAAGGACACCGGGATGCGCCGCACCCTGCCCCGCCTCGCCGCCGTCACCGCCGCCACCGCACTCGGCTTCGCCGCGACCGCGGGGATCGCGTTCGCCCAGGAGACCGAGGTCGGGGAGCCGTCGACCTTCACGAGCATGTACACCGTGAGCGCCACCCCGGACACCATCGTCAACAACGACGGGCAGGCCGTCCCCGGTCAGCCCGGCGCGACCGGCGAGTTCAACTTCCGGATCAACTCCGACGACGAGATCATCTGCTACGACATCACCCTGCGCGGCGTCACCGGGGAGTACCAGAGCCCGGCCAAGACCGCGACGCACATCCACGAGGCGGCGCTCGGCAAGCCCGGCCCGCCGCGCCTGGCGTTCCCGAACCCCGAGGGCGACGGCGACGTCCGCACCTCGTCGGGCTGCCTGCAGGGCCCGTTCACCACCGGGCTCGAGGGCCCGAACGGCCAGGACACCGCCACCGGCTTCTCGCTGAAGCAGATCGAGGCGAACCCGGCCGGCTTCACCGGTGACACCCACACCGCCGACTTCGCGGCCGGCACGGTGCGCGGCCAGCTCGCCGCCGTCCCGATGGGCGGCGTCGAGACCGGCGCCGGTGGGTCCTCCTCCGACTCGACCGCGCTCTACGCGGTCGGTGCTGCCGGCCTGGCCGCCGCGGCCGGTGCGGGCGTGCTGATGGCCCGCCGGGGCCGTGCGCAGGGCTGACCGCGCGCGTGACCGGCGCCCGGGAGCCCTGCTGCTCCCGGGCGTCGTCGCGCTGGTGTTCCTGCTCGTGGGGTGCGCGGCACCGCCCGCCCCCACTCCCGCGCCTGCGGTGCCGTCCGCCGGCGCGCCGCCCGGCGCGGTCCCGGCGGCCGCCGGTGTGCCCGTCTCGCTGCACATCCCGGCGATCGGGGTGGACGAGTCGCAGCTGCTCCGGCTCGGCATCGCCGACGACGGCACCGCCGAGGTGCCGCAGGACTACGACCGCGTCGGCTGGTTCGACCGCGGCACCGCGCCCGCCCCGACCGTCCTGCTCGGGCACGTCGACTCACGTGAAGGGCCCGCGGTGTTCATCGACCTGGCCGACCTCGCCCCGGGCGACGTGATCGAGGTCGGTCGCGACGACGGCTCCGTCGACAGCTACGCCGTCGAGCGGACCGAGCAGATGCCCAAGGACGCGTTCCCGACCTTCGCCGTGTTCGGCGGTACGTCACCGGACCAGCTGCGCCTGGTCACCTGTGCGGGCGACTTCGACCGGGAGGCACTCAGCTACCTCGACAACGTGGTCGTGCACGCCCGCGCGCTGTGACCGTTGCCCGACGCGCCGAGACGTCCGGTTCCACTCCGGACACCCGGTCCGGGACCACACTGATCGGGTGACGGTGCCGCGACAGCGCGACCCGCGCCCGACGGGCGCCGCAGCCGGACGCCCCCGGGCGTCGCGGCTCGCCCGGCTGCGCCGCGTCCCGCCGCTGCACCTGCTGCTCGGGGCGACGGGCGTGCTGCTCGCGGTCGGCGTCGTGATGGTGCTGTCGGCCTCGGCGGGCGGGCGGACCGTCGCGGACGGGATGGTGCTGACCGTCTTCGTCCGCCACCTGATCTTCCTGCTGCTCGGGGCCGGCGCGTTCGCGCTCGGGATGTGGGTGTCACCGGCCGGGCTGCGACGGTGGACGCCGTGGCTGCTGTTCGCCTGTCTCGCCGCGCTGGTGCTCGTGCTGGTCCCGGGCATCGGCGAGGTCCGCGGCGGTGCGCGCCGGTGGATCTCGGTCGCCGGGTTCACCGTGCAGCCGGGCGAGGCGGCCAAGGTCGTGCTCCTGCTGTGGGGCGCGCACGTGCTGGCCCTGCGCGGCCGTGCAGGGCGCCGGGGCCGCTACGCCGTCCTCCCACTGGTCCCGATCGCGTTGCTGGCGGCGGCGCTGCTCATGCTGCAACCCGCGCTCAGCACGACGGTGGCGCTCGGTGTCATCGTGCTGTCGCTGCTGTTCTTCGCCGGAGCGCCGCTGCTGCTGCTCGGCGGCATGTCCGTCGGGGCGCTGCTCGGCGTCGCCGTCCTGGGGCTCACCGCCGACTACCGCCGCGACCGGATCAGCACGTTCCTCGGCGCGGGCGACGAGCTCGGCGCCGGCTACCAGTCCCGCCAGGCGCTGCTGTCCCTCGCCGACGGCGGCCTGTTCGGCACCGGCCTCGGGCAGGGCCGCGCGAAGTGGGACTACCTGCCCAACGCCGCGAACGACTTCATCTTCGCCGTCATCGGCGAGGAGCTCGGGCTGGTCGGCGGGCTCGCCGTGCTGGCGCTGTACCTGCTGCTCGCCTGGGTCGGGCTGCGCGTCGCCGTTCGCACCCGGGATCCGTTCCTGCGGCTGGTGACGGCGGCGACCGTGACCTGGGTCGTCGTGCAGGCCGTGATGAACGTCGGCTACGTCGTCGGTCTGCTCCCGGTGACCGGCCAGCAGCTGCCGCTGGTGTCCGCGGGCGGGACGGCGCTGGTCAGCACCCTGTTCCTGCTCGGGCTGGTCGCCAACGCCGCCCGCCGGGTCAGGTAGCCAGGCTGCCGCGCAGCACCGTGGCCCCGGCGCCGTCGACGACCCGGAACTGCTCCGCGTCGGCCCGCAGCACCGAGGAGTTGAGGTTGCAGACCATCGGCGACGCGCCGGTCCCGATGAACTCGCCCGCGCTCACCTCGCGCCCGTCCTCGGCCTCGACGACGACGCGGTAGGTCGCACCGGAGCGGAACCCGTCGCCGTCGAGCACGATCTCGACGCCCCAGGTGTGCGGGATCGCGACCGCCGTGGCCCGCACCGCGGGGTCCATCGCCTGGACCGCGACCGGCTCGCGCGGAATGCCGTCGTGGTCGCCGACCAGGTAGCCGCCGACGCCGCCGACGAGCAGCGCGGCCGCGGCCGCCGCGGCGACCGGTGCCCACCGGCTCCGTGACCGGCCCGCGGTGGACGCCGGGCGCTCGGCCCGCGCCGCCGCGACGATCCGGTCACCCAGGTCCGGCGGGGGAGCGGGGGTGTGGTCGAGCCGGTCCGGATCGACCCGGCCCAGCGCGGGCAGCACACTCGCGACCTCGGCCAGCTCCTTGCGGCACGCCGGGCAGCCCTGCAGGTGGGCCTCGAGGGTCGCCAGCTCGTCGCCCTCCAGCCGGCCCATCGCGTGGTCGCCCAGCGACTCCCGCATCGCCCGGTGCTCGTCCGGAGTCACGGTTCCACCCCCATCTCGTCCATCGCCAGTCGCAACGCCTTCAGCCCGTAGAAGACCCGGCTCCGGATCGTCCCCAGGGGAACCCCCGCCTCCGCCGCGATCTCGGCGTGCGGGCGGCCCCGCAGGTACGCCTCGACGATCGCCTGCCGGTGCTCCGGACGGAGCCGCCGCAACGCCTCCTCGACCAGCCAGCCGTCGACGAGCGCGTCGTCGGCAGGGCCGACGGAGTCGTTCCCGGGGTCGGGCTCGTCGGTGAGCCTGCGTCGCCAGGGCCGCGCCGCGACCCTACGGATCTCGTCGATCACCACGTTGCGGGCGATGGCGAACAACCACACCCGCAGGCTGGCGATCGACGGGTCGTAGGAGTCGGCGCGACGCCAGGCGCGCAGGAAGACCTCCTGCACGGACTCCTGGGCCGCGCCCTCGTCGCCGAGCTGACGCAGGGCGTAGCGGTAGAGCTCGGCTCCGTGCGCCGTGTACGCGGCCCGGAGCCCCTGCTCGGTGTCGAGCCCGGGTTCTGCGGCGCGCGCGTCGACGGAGCGCAGCCTGCGGTGGGGCGCCTTCATCGGTGTCTGCGAACCTCCTGAACGTCCCTGTGGCCGGTGTGTACGTACCCGGGGGCGGGGATGTTCACGGGGCCGGTGTGGGATACGCTGTGGAGGTCCTGATCGGTGAGATCGGGGCATGCGGGCGTAGCTCAATGGTAGAGCCCCAGTCTTCCAAACTGGCTACGCGGGTTCGATTCCCGTCGCCCGCTCACGCCGCACGACAGGCCGAAACACCAGCCCTAGTCGATCTTGAAGAGAAGTCGGGCAGGGACGTGCGACCGGTGTGCAAGGAGAGAAGGGGCGCCGATGTCTCGACCGAAGGTCGGGTCTGCGGCGTTGCTGCTGGCGCTCGGGGTGGTGGGGTCTCTCGTTGCTGGCTGTCAGAAACCCATCGAGGATGTCGAATGGTGCGCGATCACCCAGGCTGACCTGACTGCACACGGCGTCGGCTGGCCCGTGGCGAATCAAGTCTTGACCCCGATCCAGCTTCACTCCATCCCCTCGATGATGGAAGGAGGAGCGCTAAATTTGAAGAATGGGGATCTGAAAGTTGCAGTTGAGGCGTGGGTGGCTAGCTACAAGGTGGTGCTGCCGTATCTTGCTGTAGATGATCCGAAAGGCTTCGACGTTCAAGTCGACGAGGGGGTCAAGCGGCAGCTCCATTACGCCAACACGGCGATTGCCAATATTTGCCAGTGGTGATGCGTCGCGACGCCTATTTGCGCCTGTTTAGTATTCATCCACTCTATGGGGGAGGTAATCAGTGAGGCGTTTTATCGGACTGGCCCTGGCTGTCGTATTCGCAGCGGTGGGGCTGGCTCATCCGGCACTCGCCAGTGAGCCGGGCCCTGACGAGAACTACCTGGACGAACTTCAGCGTATCGCGGGGCGGAGTGCTCCGTATCAACCATATCACGACACTGACCCTCGATCGGCTCAACCGATGGCGACCCTAGATCCGTTCCAATGCACATTGTATCCATCGGTCGTTCATCCTCGAACCTCTGCAGGCAAGAAGTCCGTCGGAGCTAAGCCATACACAAGTTGCAAAGCCGGCAGGCCGACAATTATTTCACAGACGAGCACTCTCTACATTGTGGAGTGGGCCGGCCTGCGCTACAAGCAGGTGGACAGGAAGACGGGAACGTCCCGCGGGGTAGCATCGCTCACGCAGAAGAATATTGAGTTCTACTGCAAGAACAATAATACTTCGAGGTTCCAGCAGGAGACAAAGGGGTACTCCGTTCAGCTCGGTCGCACCTACCAGTCAGCTGTAATTACTCCCCGAGTAGACTTGCCCTGTGGCTACTAGTGCTGCGATGAAACTGACGGTCTGGATTGTTCTCGAGGAGGGCGTCGACTCCTGTCGAATCCTCGGAGTTTTTCGCGACAGCGCGGCTGCCGATGAATTTATGATGCGAAAAGGCCGAGACTTTCCTGGGTCAACATTCTCCTACGGTGAATACGAAATTGGGTGGACTGAAGATCAAGGGGGTGAGTTCTGCCGGTCGTAGCACTTGATCTTGGCGAGTTGGGCGGGACAGGATGTTCCGTGCGTGAAATGTTGATGTTGTCGGATCGGGAGGAGATCTCGAGGGGTCTGGCGGAAGGCTTGTCCTACAAGCAGATCGCCTCGGTGGTGGGTCGTGATCCGTCGGTGATCTCTCGTGAGGTCCGTCGCCACGGCGGACGCCACGAGTACCGGGCCGCGGCAGCGCAGGAACGGGCCCAGGCGGCGCGGGCGCGCCCGAAGCAGCTCGCGGTGGACCGCTATCCGCGGTTGCGCGGGATCGTGCACGCTCTGCTGCGTCGTGGCTGGTCACCGGCCTCGATCGCGGGCCGGTTGCCGACCGAGTATCCCGACGATCAGGCTTGCCGGGTGTCTCACGAGGCGATCTACCAGTGGATCTATGCCACCCCGGTGTCCACCCTGGCCCGCGAGCTGCTCGCACTGCGCTCCGGGCGCACCACTCGACGTGGCGGACGGAAGCCACCACCGGCTCCGCGGATCAAGGACCCCGTCTACATCGACGAGCGCCCCGTCAACGCCGAGGGGCGTGTGGTGCCCGGGCACTGGGAGGGTGACCTGATCATCGGCAAGGACGGCAAGACCGCCGTCGGGACCCTGGTCGAGCGCACCTCCCGGTTCCTCGTGCTCGTTCCGCTGCACGGGCGCGACTCGCTGACCGTCGGCCGTGGGGTCATCGCCGCCACCAGTGGCCTGCCCGCCCACATGCGGGCCTCGCTGACCTGGGACTGCGGGGCGGAGA
>NZ_MCIM01000001.1:644041-1001972 GCF_001932405.1 Pseudonocardia sp. Ae331_Ps2
TTCGATTCCCGTCGCCCGCTCACGCCGCACGACAGGCCGAAACACCAGCCCTAGTCGATCTTGAAGAGAAGTCGGGCAGGGACGTGCGACCGGTGTGCAAGGAGAGAAGGGGCGCCGATGTCTCGACCGAAGGTCGGGTCTGCGGCGTTGCTGCTGGCGCTCGGGGTGGTGGGGTCTCTCGTTGCTGGCTGTCAGAAACCCATCGAGGATGTCGAATGGTGCGCGATCACCCAGGCTGACCTGACTGCACACGGCGTCGGCTGGCCCGTGGCGAATCAAGTCTTGACCCCGATCCAGCTTCACTCCATCCCCTCGATGATGGAAGGAGGAGCGCTAAATTTGAAGAATGGGGATCTGAAAGTTGCAGTTGAGGCGTGGGTGGCTAGCTACAAGGTGGTGCTGCCGTATCTTGCTGTAGATGATCCGAAAGGCTTCGACGTTCAAGTCGACGAGGGGGTCAAGCGGCAGCTCCATTACGCCAACACGGCGATTGCCAATATTTGCCAGTGGTGATGCGTCGCGACGCCTATTTGCGCCTGTTTAGTATTCATCCACTCTATGGGGGAGGTAATCAGTGAGGCGTTTTATCGGACTGGCCCTGGCTGTCGTATTCGCAGCGGTGGGGCTGGCTCATCCGGCACTCGCCAGTGAGCCGGGCCCTGACGAGAACTACCTGGACGAACTTCAGCGTATCGCGGGGCGGAGTGCTCCGTATCAACCATATCACGACACTGACCCTCGATCGGCTCAACCGATGGCGACCCTAGATCCGTTCCAATGCACATTGTATCCATCGGTCGTTCATCCTCGAACCTCTGCAGGCAAGAAGTCCGTCGGAGCTAAGCCATACACAAGTTGCAAAGCCGGCAGGCCGACAATTATTTCACAGACGAGCACTCTCTACATTGTGGAGTGGGCCGGCCTGCGCTACAAGCAGGTGGACAGGAAGACGGGAACGTCCCGCGGGGTAGCATCGCTCACGCAGAAGAATATTGAGTTCTACTGCAAGAACAATAATACTTCGAGGTTCCAGCAGGAGACAAAGGGGTACTCCGTTCAGCTCGGTCGCACCTACCAGTCAGCTGTAATTACTCCCCGAGTAGACTTGCCCTGTGGCTACTAGTGCTGCGATGAAACTGACGGTCTGGATTGTTCTCGAGGAGGGCGTCGACTCCTGTCGAATCCTCGGAGTTTTTCGCGACAGCGCGGCTGCCGATGAATTTATGATGCGAAAAGGCCGAGACTTTCCTGGGTCAACATTCTCCTACGGTGAATACGAAATTGGGTGGACTGAAGATCAAGGGGGTGAGTTCTGCCGGTCGTAGCACTTGATCTTGGCGAGTTGGGCGGGACAGGATGTTCCGTGCGTGAAATGTTGATGTTGTCGGATCGGGAGGAGATCTCGAGGGGTCTGGCGGAAGGCTTGTCCTACAAGCAGATCGCCTCGGTGGTGGGTCGTGATCCGTCGGTGATCTCTCGTGAGGTCCGTCGCCACGGCGGACGCCACGAGTACCGGGCCGCGGCAGCGCAGGAACGGGCCCAGGCGGCGCGGGCGCGCCCGAAGCAGCTCGCGGTGGACCGCTATCCGCGGTTGCGCGGGATCGTGCACGCTCTGCTGCGTCGTGGCTGGTCACCGGCCTCGATCGCGGGCCGGTTGCCGACCGAGTATCCCGACGATCAGGCTTGCCGGGTGTCTCACGAGGCGATCTACCAGTGGATCTATGCCACCCCGGTGTCCACCCTGGCCCGCGAGCTGCTCGCACTGCGCTCCGGGCGCACCACTCGACGTGGCGGACGGAAGCCACCACCGGCTCCGCGGATCAAGGACCCCGTCTACATCGACGAGCGCCCCGTCAACGCCGAGGGGCGTGTGGTGCCCGGGCACTGGGAGGGTGACCTGATCATCGGCAAGGACGGCAAGACCGCCGTCGGGACCCTGGTCGAGCGCACCTCCCGGTTCCTCGTGCTCGTTCCGCTGCACGGGCGCGACTCGCTGACCGTCGGCCGTGGGGTCATCGCCGCCACCAGTGGCCTGCCCGCCCACATGCGGGCCTCGCTGACCTGGGACTGCGGGGCGGAGATGGCCGGCCACGCCGCCGTCACCAAGGGGTCGATGCCGGTGTACTTCGCCCACCCGCACTCGCCGTGGGAACGCGGCAGCAACGAGAACCTCAACCGCATCGTGCGCGAGTACTTCCCGAAAGGCACGGAAATCACCTCGGACCCGAAGTATCTGGCGATGGTGGCTTGCGATATCAACGACCGACCCCGTAAGATCCACAACTGGAAGAAGCCCTCCGAGATATTCGCCGAACTCGTTGAGCTAGATGCTTCGACCGCCTGAATTCGCCTTCGGCTGAAGACGATGAAGTTCTGCACCAGCGGTGACCCGGGATCCGGGCCGAAGCTCATGGATCGGTCCGGGTAGATCTTGCCGAGGTAGCGCAGGCAGAACTCGGCGAAGAACCACATGTGCTCGTTCTCTTCGCCGACGAAGTGGTGGAAGAATTTCGTCGGGATCTCGAAGCCCGTGGTGTGGATCCGGCGAACTACCTCGATCAGTAGTTCACGGATCCCGTGCACATTGAGGTGTTCTCAGTAGCGGGGTGGCAGGTCGTGGCGACACGCCGAGGGTGGTGAGATGAGCGGGAACGGGGCAGGACCCCGGTAGATCGGTTCGGTCCAGCACAGATCGACACCGTCACCGAGGTCCTGCATGTCTGATCCTGTCACCTACACCGCTGTCCTCCCGATCGGGGAGCGCACCGTGGCCTATCTGGCGCGGCTCCTGGTCCTTCAACGCCGTCGACGTGGCACCCGGCGGCGGGCGTTGACCCCGTTCGCCCAGGCAGTGCTGGTGATCCGCTGGTTCTGTGATGCTACCCGGGTCCGATGTTTGGCCGGTGACAACGCGATCAGCACTGCAACGGCCTACCGTTACCTGCACGAAGGCATCGACGTCCTCGCCGCGGCCGCACCCGGCCTGCACGGAGCCCTGCTCGCCGCCCGCACAGCCGGGCACACCCACGTGAATCTCGACGGCACCCTGATCGCCACCGACCGGTGCCGCGCGCTCGGCCTCACCCCCGGGGTCGACCTGTGGTGGTCGGGCAAGCACCGCCGCCACGGCGGGAACATCCAGGTCCTCACCGCACCTGATGGATGGCCGCTATGGACCAGCGACGTGCGGCCGGGCCGCGAGCACGACACCCGCTGCGCCCGTACCCACCCCGGGCTGCTCGAGGGCCTGGCCGCGTTCACCGACGACACCCACGCCGCGCTGGGCGACCTCGGCTACGAAGGCGAAGCCGACCGGCTCACCGTGCCCATCAAACCCGTCCCCGGCCGCGGGCAGACGGTCAACCAGCGCACCGTCAACACCCTGCACTCAGCCCTTCGTGCTCTGGCCGAACGCGGAAACGCCCTGCTCAAGACCACCTTCGCCGCGTTGCGGCGAGTCACGCTATGTCCCTGGCGCACCGGCGCGATCACCGCAGCTGCGCTCGTACTACTCCACACCGAGTACGACCGCACGACATGATCAACCCGCTACTGAGAACACCTCAGTACATCGCAATGCGGGCAGAATTCACCCTGCCCATGGAGCCAGAAGAGCTCACAATCATGTTCCGTGCGTCGTGCCTCAGGCATAGATGTGCCGATCCAGAATGAAGAATTGTCAGGGGTTGCAATTCTGCCCGCATGGGCGCGCGAAGCGCAGCCGGAGCGGCCGCGCCTGCAGAACGATCACATAGACGCCCGAACGGTCCGGGCCCATGACTGTGGCGTGATACACCATGCCTTCTGTGTTATAAACGAGTATCGCGCGGGATTATGTGGTTCCGCACCGCATGAAGACATCCTACGATACCGAGCAGATGCGTCAAGAGGTTCCACGGACTGCAGTCGCACGCATAGTGCGCTCCGAAATTTGCTGGATAGGGATCCCTTTTTAACGTGGTGGTCGTGAGATAAACGCCGGGCGACAAGCCCTGCTCGCTGTACTTCCAGCGGCGTTGTCGACGCCGTCGCAGGTGTGTAGCCAGCTCGGTGGTGCTCGGTCTGCCCCATGAGGGCGACCAGCTGATCCGGCCGTCAGGTGACCGCGGGCGGCCAGTCGCTCCCGCCCCGGCGGTCCCGGGCGGCGGTCGCGGCGGCGTAGAGCTGAATGTCACGCAGGCCGACGCCGACGCCGGCCCGGCGGAGGTGGTGCACCAGAGGTGTCACCTCGTCCGCCCACCAGCGCTCGGCGAGTGCCCGGCGGTCCGGCAGGGGCGCCCCGCGCAGGGTCTCGCGGAAGGCCCATGCCTCTGCCGCGTCGGCCAACCGCATCCAGTCGGCGGTGCGGTCGAGCCAGAGCTCGGTCCGGATCGGGTCGGGCAGCGGGATGCGGGTGAGGAACTCACGCTCGGCGGCCTTGCTGGGCAGGTGCATCGCGCGCAGGCAGGCCATCGCATAGGCCACGGTGCAGACCCACCGCACCCGGGCCGGGAGGGCGACGACACCGCGCGCACGGGCGACCGAGACACGGTGGTGCCCGTCGACGACGAAGTACATCTCCCCCAGCCGCATCAGCTCGACCCGCGGGACCATCTGGCCGGGCCGGGCCATCAGCTCGGCGACCGCATCCCATCGCGCACGCAACTGCGGGTTGCGGAGCTGGAACTCGGCGTCGAAGTCGTCGGCCCGCCCGACGGTGCCGACGATCCGTTCGACGCGGACATCGTCGGGATACTCCATCATGTCGCCGTCGCGACCGAGAGCGCGCACGGCGTCGGCGTACGGAACCAGCCGGGCCTCCGCGGTGCCGGGCCGCGACGGAGGGAGCCGCAGCCGGTCGCGTACGGCGTCGAGGGGGTTCCGTGCCTTCATGTGTGCCGCCCGGGGCGAGGTCGACGGTGGACGTCACAGAAGAGTATTCCGGAGGTCGACATCGGGACGTGTGATCGTTCCGACGGGTGGATCGACCTCTTTCTCGGGGTGCCGCGGCGTCACAGCGCCCGACGCCGCTGACCCGCGCAACCCGGACTCAGGACAGCACGCGCAGCTGGAACGGGTAGTCGTAGGCCCGGTTGTTCGACGCCCGCACCGCGCCCTTGATGTGGCACCACGCGGAGACGACGAACAGCGCGATCATGAGGGGGATCGCCACGAGGATCCCCACCACGGTGAAGATCAGGATCCAGCTGACGATGAACAGCACCCAGAACGACAGGTTGAAGTTGAACGCCCCGGCTGCGGCCCGCCGCGCGAACGGGTCGTCCTTCTTGACCAGCCACACCAGCAGCGGGCCGACCAGGCTCAGCAGCCCGGCGCTCAGGATCGCGGCGATCGGCGCCGAGAGGTGGGCGAGGATCGCGGCGATCCGGCTGGATTCGGCGGGGTACGGCTGCGACATCGAGGTCCTTTCGGGTCCGGCCGGCTCGGTACCGGTGGGCCGACCACCCTGCCAGTCCTGGAGCCGGCTGGCCGGAACCGGGCGACACACCGGTGCCCGACCACCCGGACGGGTGCTCGGGACCCCGATCACGAGCCCGCCGCGCGGGCGGCGCGGACCGGGGCGCGTCGAGACACACACCACTAACAGTCAGCAATGACTGTTAGTGTGCGCCTGTCGACCGAGGAGGGACGTTCCGTGACGATCGCCGAGCAGGGACGGGGCACCGAGACCCAGGTGCCGCGCACGCAGGACCGCATGGCCCACGACGTCTGGCTGCCCGACGAGATCGTCGCGGTCCGCGCGACGGCCCGCGCCGCCGTCGAGAAGCGGCTCGCCCCGCACGCCCGCGACATCGGCACCCGTGAGGAGTCCGCCGACAGCTTCCCGTGGGAGGCGTTCCGCGGCCTCGCCGAGGAGGGCCTGTTCGAGGTGCCGTTCGGCGCCGACTTCGGCGCGGGGCTGGCGCACCCGATGCTCGCCACCTGCACGGTCACCGAGGAGATCGCCTACCACTCGAGCTCGATGGCGGGCGTCTACGACGGCCAGTGCATCCTCGTCCCGCAGACGCTCACCTACGCCTCCGACGAGCTGCGCGCCCGGCTGATCCCCGAGCTGACCAGCGGCCGCGCCGCGTTCTCCTTCGCCACGACCGAGCCGGAGACCAGCTCGGACCTCACCGCGGAGCGGATGCAGACCGTCGCCGAGCCGACCGCCGACGGCGACTACCTGCTCAACGGGCGCAAGCGCTGGATCACCAACAGCGTCGTCGCCGGCTGGGTGTCGGTGCTCGTGCGCGCCGGGGCGGGCAGCGACCGGGCCGCCATGTTCCTCGTCGACCTGTCCACCCCCGGGGTCCGGATCGGTGCCCCCGACCTGAAGATGGGCCACCGGGGCCAGATCACCGCCGACATCGTGTTCGACGACGTCCGGGTCCCCGCCGGGAACCTGCTCGGTCAGTGGGGTGCGGGGCTGGGTGTCGCCCTGTCCGCGCTCGTCCGGGGCCGGATCGGGATCGGCGCGGCGGGCGTCGGCGTCGCCCAGGCCGCACTGGACCTGGCCGTGCAGCGGCTGCGCACGCGGCAGGTCTTCGGCGGACCGCTCGGCGCGATGCAGCACTGGCAGTTCACGATGGCCCAGCGCGCGACCGAGATCGAGTGCGCCCGCACGCTCTACCAGAAGGCCGCGACCCTGCTCGACCGCGGCGACCGGTCGGCCGAGCCCGAGGCCGCCATGGCCAAGGCCTACGGCACCCGGCTGGCCAACGACCTCGTCCGCGAGGCGATCCAGATCCACGGCGCACTCGGCTTCGCCCGCCAGGTGTCGGAGTCCGGCGAGTCGGTCCGCCTGGAGGAGATGTACCGGGACGCGAAGATTCTGGAGATCTTCGAGGGCGCCAACGAGCTCCAGCAGTGGATCGTGGCCCGGCAGCTGATCGGGCGCGACGTCACCGGCTGACCCCGTCGTCGCACGCGGGCCGTGGCGGCCGGTCAGTCCACCGGCCGCCACGGACGCGGCGGCAGCATCGGCAGCCCGCTCGGCGCGCACTGCCCACCGCGCTCGCCGGCCAGCCGGAACACCAGCCAGCCCGACAGCGCCGCCAGCACCGACCCGGTGAGGATCCCGATCTTCGCCTCGGCGATGAGCAGCTCGTCGGTGAGCGCGAGCTCGGTGACGAACAGCGCCACGGTGAACCCGATGCCCGACAGCGCCGAGCCGCCGAGCAGCTGCCCCCAGCGCAGCGTGTCCGGCACCCGTCCCAGCCCGGTGCGCAGCGCGACCCACGTCCCGACGGCGACACCGATCGGCTTGCCCATCACCAGCCCGAGCACGATGCCCCAGGTCAGCAGCGAGGTCGCCGCGGCGGACAGGGTCTCCGACGAGAGCACCACGCCGGCGTTGGCGAGCACGAACAGCGGCACGATGACGTAGCTGCTCCACGGCTGGATCGCCTGCTGCAGCCGCTCGTTCGGCGAGACGGCGGCGACCGCGACCGCACGGGCGGTGCGAGCCCGCTCCGGGGTCGGGTCGAGCAGGAAGTTCTTGCCGATCCGCACCGCCTCGACCATCTCCGTGCGGCGGGGTGCGTAGGCGTTGACCAGCAGCCCGAGCGCGACGCCGACGACGCTCGGGTGCACCCCCGAGCGCAGCACCGCGACCCAGCACAGGATCCCGACGACGGCGTAGAACGGCGTCCGCCAGAACCGCACCCAGCGCAGCGCGAGCAGCCCGGCGAGCAGCACGACGGCGACGAACAGCGCGAGCAGGTCGACCTCGTCGGTGTAGAACAGCGCGATCGCCAGCACCGCGCCGATGTCGTCGACGATGGCCAGCGCCAGCAGGAACACCCGCAGCTGGTCCGGGCAGCGCGGCCCGAGCAGCGCCAATACCCCGAGCATCACCGCGGTGTCGGTGGAGATCGCGATGCCCCAGGCGCCCGCTGCCTCACCACCGGCGTTGAGCGCGAGGAAGAACAACGCGGGGACGACGAGGCCACCCAGCGCGGCCGCGGCCGGTGCGGCCAGGGCGCGGAACCCGCGCAGCTCCCCCAGCGTCGTCTCGCGGGCGATCTCCAGCCCGACCGAGAGGAAGAACAGGACCATCAGGCCGTCGTTGACCCAGTGCCTCAGGTCGAGGTCGAGTGCGGCGTCGCCGAAGGAGACGGCCAGGCCGGTGTGCCAGAACGACTCGTACCCGGCCCCCAGGTTGGCCCACACCAGGGCCACGACGGCCGCCCCGACCAGCAGGACCGCCGATCCGGACTCGGTCCCGAGGAAGCGCCTCGCGGCATCGGAGAGGTCGCCGCGCTCGGCTAGGGTCACCACCGCCATGTGCTGATCCTGCCCTGCGCGGGTCACGACGAGGAGGCCGCCATCAGTCTGGACCCACCCGTCGGACCGTACGACCACGTCCTGGGCCCACCCGAGGCCGAGCTGACGCTGGTGGAGTACGGCGACTTCGAGTGCCCGTACTGCCGGGATGCGGCGCCGGTCCTGGAGCAGGTCCGCGCCCGCTTCGGGGACCGGCTGCGGTTCGTGTTCCGGCACTTCCCGCTGCACGAGGTGCATCCGCACGCCATCGCGGCGGCGCTCGCCGCGGAGATGGCCGGCTTCGAGGGCCGGTTCTGGGAGATGCACGACACGCTGTTCGCCCCCGGCCCGCCCAGGCTGCGCCAGGACGACCTGCGGGAACACGCCGTCGCCGCGGGGGTGCGTCCGGACCGGGTCGTCTGGCCGGCGACGCAGCTGGCGGAGGACCGGGTGGAGGCCGGGTTCAACGCGGCCGTGCGTTCCGGGGTCCGCGGCACGCCGACACTGTTCGTGAACGGGGAGCGCTACCGCGGCCAGGTCGGCGTCGCGGAGCTCTCCGCCGCACTGGACCCCGCGCTCACCTCGTAGCGGACGGAGCGGTCGGCGTCACCGGCCAGCCGGCGCGCCGGGCCGGATCACCTGCGCACGACAGACGCTTGACCTACACGATGTAACCTTGACGAATGGCAGCTGGAGACGATCGGCCGGGCGAGGCTCATCCCCAGGACGTCCAGGGCTTCCGTCACGGCCGGGTCCCTCGGGCGGTACGCGCGCAACAGCTCCTGGACTGCGCGGAGGCGTTGTTCGTCGAGCACGGACTGGACGGTGTGTCGGTCGAGGACATCTGCCGGGCGGCCGAGGTGAGCCGACCGGTCTTCTACGACCACTTCGGCTCGCGGACCGGCGCCTACATCGCCTGCGTACGCCGCATCCGGCAGGAGTTCCAGGAGGGACTGCTCGGACTCATGCGCGCGGCGGAGTCGGCCGACCTGGCGACCGTGTTCCGGGTCGCGGGCGAGGCGTTCTTCACCCTCATCGAGCAGGCCCCGCATCGCTGGGCGATGCTCTACCCGGCCATGGGTCTGTCCCGTGAGTCGGCCGACCAGCTGGAGTCCCTGCGCGAGGAGACCGTGCAGACCCTGGTGGTGCTCATCCGGACACCCCTCCCGGAGTTCAGCACGACCGACGCCATGGTGGCCGCCCAGATGATCTCCGGCGGCGGCGAGCAGCTGGGCCGTTGGTGGCTCCGACACCGTGACGAGGCATCTCGCGACGAGGTCATCGACGCCTACCAGCGCTACGCCACCGCCGCACTGCTCGGGATGTGACGCACCGGCCCCCTTCCGGCCGCACCGACACCGTGTGACCCGCGGGACGCGGACGTGCACGGCGTCCCGCCGCCGGGTGGTGGAACGGTCCCGCTCAGATTCCGAGCGTGTCGTGCAGGTCCGCGGTGACGACCCGGTGCGGGTCGAACGCCGCGAAGGCGTCGCGCGCGGCGGCCCACCCCGGGAAGACCTGCGGCATCGAACCGATCACCTGGGAGTCGGTCCACGGGCCGCTCGCGGTCGTCGCCCACCGCTTGGCCCACTCCGGCCGCACGGTGGCGTACCCGCGGAACGCCGACCGCACGAACGCCTCCATCTCGGCGAAGAACTCGTACTCGTGCGGAGTACCGGGCAGGCCGAGGGCGTCGAGCCAGACGACGGTGTCGCGGTCGGGGTGGCCGGGCACCGGCTGCGATGCCGACAACGCCGGGACCACCGCCCCCGGGACCTCGCAGTCGGCCGGGTCGTCGACACCGGTCACCCGGATCTCCACGCAGGAGTTGAGCGGATAGCGCCCCTGCGCGGCGTACCGGGCCAGGGCCCCGGTGATGAACGAGCTGAACTCGTGCACGACCCGCTGTGCGTCGGCCCGCGCGACGACGACGGCGTGGCTGCCGGCGCTGACCCGCAGCGTCGTCGGCTTCACGAAGTGGATGGAGTCCTTCGCCGGCCCCCACATGTCGCGGGCGCCGACGGCGGTCAGTCCGGCGACGGTGGCGCCGTACACGGTCTTGCCGAACAGCGGCGCCACCTCCGGGTGACCGGACACGATCGCCGACAGCGGCTGCTCGACGACTGCGGGGACGTTGTCGGCGAAGGGGTAGTTGTACGGCCCGAGCGTGGGCCGCGACAGCAGCGGCCGCCGCGGGGTGACCGTCCACTCCTGGATCCACGGGTGGTCGGAGAAGGTGTACCAGATGGCGCCGACCCGCCCGGACCGGTCGAGCATCGACGACATCGACCGGGCGGTGGTGCGCCCCGGGGCCGCGAAGAACTCGGTGGCCGGGATGTCGGTGTGGTTCCGGCAGCGCAGGTCGTAGGCGGGCTGTACCCGCAGCCGGACCTCGGTGAGCACGATGCGCCCCAGCCCGGTGAGCAACGCGGCACACCCGGGGTCCGACCGGTCGAAGGTCCGCTCGGCGAAGCCGCCCCGCGCCGCGTCCCAGACCACGGCGGTCACCGCGGTCACGAGGTTGGACACGGAACCGAAGCTCTGCCCGCGCACCCGTCGCTCACCGGCCGCGGGCACCGAGGACCCGTGTCCCCCGACGGCCAGCACGCCGGCGACCGTCACGTCGCCCGGAGCGGGGGCGTTCGTGATCGACGCACCGTTGCGGTGCAGGAACGAGAGCAACCGGTCCATCCGGGCACCGGCCTGGACCCGCACCTCGCCCGGGGCGGTCATCGTCATACCGGTCAGCCCCTGGGTGAGGTCGGCGACGAGGATCTTCGCCCCCTCGTTCTGCCCCCGTGAGACGGCCAGCGGGGACCAGTTGTGGCGGTAGCCGCGCGGCCGCACCCGGTACCCGGATCGGTGCGCCCAGTCGAGCACCGCGACCACGTCGGCCGGCGTACGCGGAACGCAGGTCCACAACGGATCGGTCGTGATCACCCCGTCCCAGTTCTCGAAGACCTCCCGGTGCACCGGGACGCCGGCGGGGAAGTCGGGCAGGGACGTACCCATCTGGGCGGGCGTCCGGACACCGACGAGGACCGCCGTTCCGGCCAGTGCCGCACCACGCAGGACCGCCCGGCGTGTCAGTTCTCGCATGTTCGCTCTCCTCGATGTCGCGGCCGGCCGACCACCCGGCCCCGCCCGAGGCGGACGGGGCCGAATGACGATCGATCGGGTCAGCTCACTGGCGGGTCGACGCGCACAGCGCGGCCACGTCGCCCACCGTCGCCGGGACGTGGAACAACGTGTCGTTGACGGCGTAGATCGGGTACTGGAGCAGCGAGGTCTCCGCCTGGCCGAGGATCTTCCCGGGGTCGCCGCTCTGCAGGGCGGCGAGGTTCGCCGCGAGCTGGGCCTGGCCGTCGCGACCGTGGTCGGCGAAGTTCTTGTCCAGCCAGTCCAGTGTCGCGAACGGCCCCTGGCACAGGGGCGCACGCTGCAGCGAGGCGTCGTGCGAGGGGCTCCACACGCCGTCGCCCACCGGCTCGTCCGCCATCGCCGTGCCGGTGAACAGCAGACCGGCGACCACCACGCCGCCCATCAGTGCCGCAGTCCTCTTGAACCAGTTCGCATTCATGGCTTTTCCTCTCGTGGACTTCCGTGGAGACTTCACAGTAACCGACGCTACCGATATCTCCTACTGTCACGGACCTCACATGCTCCGGCGACCTCGAACCCCCCGCATCCAGGCCTTTTAGTACGACGGTCGAGCTCGGCGACGCTCAGTAGGCAGCCGGTCACCATTCGACAGGTGATTCCCACCTCGCCGCATCTCCGGTTTCGTATATCAATAGCGCTTGTTACTGTGGGCGTTCCGCTGACACGCGCCCCCGCCCGATCCGAGGAGCCCACGTGAGTTCCCAGCACCCGCTCGTCGTGGCCGCGGCGCCCGACCAGACCGCTCCACCGGTCCCCCGGCCCCGAGAGACCCTTCTCCGTCGGCCCCCCGGTCCCACGCCCCCGGTCACGCCCGTCTCCCGTCCGCACCGCCCGATCCGGCGGGCCTCCAGGGCGTCGCGCACCGCGGCCGCGGACCTGGCGACGATCCTGCTGACGGTGACCGGGGCGGTGGCGTCGGGGATCGGCGGGGCCCAGCCGGCCGACCGGCTCGCCGGCGCCGTCACCACCGCGGTGGCGCTCGTCGGCGCGCTGGCGCTGGTCCGCTCCTGGTCGCCGGAGGTCGTCGGCAGGAGGGCCGAGGAGTTCCGGCGGCTCGGGCAGGCGGTGCTGGTCGCCGGCGGCGTGCTGGCGGCCGGCGGACTCGCCGCGAGCGGGATCGCACCGACCGCGGACCCCGCGCGCACCTGGGCCCTGGTCGTCGTCCCGGTGACGGGGGTCCTGCTGGGGGCCGTCCGGCTGGTGCGCGACCGGTTCCTCCGACGGCGCCGACGCCGGGGAGTCGGCCTCACCCCGGTTCTCGCGGTCGGCCCGGCCGATGCCGTCGCCGACCTCGTCCGACGGGCCCGCACCGACCGCGGTTCCGGATGGGAGGTGACCGGGGTCTGTACGCCCGCCGCCACCCGTACGGGACCTGCCGCGGTCGAGGACGTCCCCGTACTCGGCGACCAGGACGACGCGGCGAGTGTCGCCCTGCGCCACGGACACCACGTCGTCGTCGTGTGCCGTTCGGCCGGTGCCGGCCCCGCCGAGCTCCGCCGCCTGGCCTGGTCGCTGGAGGACACCCCCGTCGAGCTGGTCGTCGATGCCGGGCTCGTCGACGTGACCGCCCGGCGGGCGTCCCTGACCGACCTCGACGGCCTCCCGCTGCTGCGCCTGCCCCGGCTGCGACTCGACGGGGCCGCGCGGACGCTCAAGCACACGTTCGACCGGGCGGCCGCGCTGGCGATCCTGCTCCTCACCGCCCCGTTGCTGCTGGTCGTCGCGCTGGCCGTGCGCTGCGGCGACGGCGGCCCGGTCTTCTTCCGCCAGGAGCGGATCGGCGTTCGGGGCAGGCCCTTCGAGATGCTGAAGTTCCGGACGATGGTGCCCGACGCCCCGCAGCTGCGCGCCGGGCTGCACGCGGTGGACGAGGGGGCGGGCCCGCTGTTCAAGATGCGGCGCGACCCACGGGTGACCCGGGTCGGGGCGGTCCTGCGTCGGTACTCGCTCGACGAGCTGCCGCAGCTGTTCAACGTCGTCGGCGGATCGATGAGCCTGGTCGGCCCGCGTCCGCCGCTGCCGGGCGAGGTGGCGACCTACTGCGACCGTGCCCGACGCCGGCTGCTCGTGCGGCCAGGGATGACCGGGCTCTGGCAGGTCAGCGGCCGCAGCACCCTGAGCTGGGAGGAGTCGCTGACACTCGATCTGCGCTACGTGGAGACCTGGTCGCTGTGGCTGGACCTGATCATCCTGGTGCGCACCGTGCGCGCGGTGCTGCGAGGGGACGGGGCGTGGTGAGCCGCACCCACCGGCTCGCGGACGTGCTGCGCGCCGAGCGACGACGGCTGGCGGACGACCTGCACCGGTCGCGGAGCGGGCTCGGGGAGAGCGGCGCACCGCGTGCGGTCGCCGGGTTCGTCGTGGCCAAGACCGTGGCACTCGGACACCGGTGCCTGCGCCGCGCCGCGGAGACCGCGGTCGACCGTCGCTACGGCATCCGGACCGCCGGAATGCTCCGGCCGGACTCCCCGGGCGACACCCCCGACCCACACGCCGCCTACGCCTACCAGCCGGTGGGGCTGCGGCGCTTCCGCGCCGTGGTGGCGGCCTGTGCGACGACACCGTCGGTCACCACCTTCCTGGACCTGGGATGCGGACGGGGGCGGGCCCTGGCGCTCGCCCGAGCGCACGGCTTCGCCCGGGTCGTCGGGGTGGAGCTCGATGCGGAGCTGGCCCGCACCGCGCGTGCCAACCTGGCCGCGGGCGGATCCACCGCGGTGGTGGTCCACACCGGCGACGCCGCGACGACGACGGTCCCGGCGGGACCGCTGCTGGTGTTCCTGTTCAACCCCTTCGGCCCCGCCGTGCTGCGACGCGTGCTGGACCGTGTGGCCGAGCAGGCGAGCGGCCCGGTGACCGTCGGCTACGTCAACCCGGTGCACCGCGCCGTGCTCGACGACGACCCGCGCTGGGAGCGCACGGCCACCGCGCGCTGGTGGTCGGTGCACCGGCTGCGCCGACCGCCCGGGCCCCACCCGGACGACACCGGGTCGTCCTGAGCTCCGGGGTACTTCCTGAGATCCGGGGTCATCCCGAACGCAGCATCCGCAGCCCGGGCAGGGCCCGCTCCGCCACGGTGACCGGGTGCGACGTGCCGCCGAACTGCCGTTTGAAGCGGTCGATGCCCTCGTCCGGCACGCCCAGCAGGTCCAGCGTGTGCGCGCCCCGCCCGCACGCCCAGGCGATCGCGTCCCAGTACAGGAGCACCCCGGCCGGTGAGTCGCGGTGCTCGGGCAGGACCCCGCCCGCCCAGGTCACCGCGTACCCGTCGAGGCAGACGGTGGCCAGCACGGCGTGCACCCGGCCGTCGACGTCGCGGGCCTCGGCCAGGTGCACCGCCGCCGGACCCGCCGTCAGGTCGTCGTAGCGGGGTGGGAAGACGCCACGCAGCCCGTCGCGACGACCGCGGGAGGCGAACGCCGCCCGCACGGCACGTCCCAGCGAGCCGGTGTCGCGGACCGGGTGTACCTCGATGCCCCGTGCCCGCGCCCTGCGGACCTTCTTGCGGCACTGCGTACTCGTCCCCGCCCAGAGCGCGTCGACCCCGACACCGAGGTCCAGCAGGTAGGTGCGCTCGTGGGACACGGTGTACCCGCACGCACGGAGCACCTCCTCAGACGGGCTCTCCACCGGGGGGAACCCGTAGCGCTGCACCCCGACCCCGTGCCGGAACGACCAGCGGGTGGCGAGCTCCAGACCCTCCGCGAGGTCCGCGGCCGCGAGCACCGGTCCGACGTAGGGCGTCGGGGACCAGCTGACCAGGCCCAGCGGGCCGATCCGCCGGCACAGCAGGGGCAGGATGCCGATGGGCTCGCCGGACCGCTCGACGACCATCGGGTGCAGCATGGTCGCCGTCATCGCCGCGGCCGACCGGAGCCAGGTCAGGTCGTGGAAGGGGATCGGGGCGCGCCCCGAGGCGGCCCGTGCGGCATCCCACCGGGCGGGATCGGTGCACGGCCGCAGACGCGTGGTCACCCCGCTACCCGGCGGAAGGTCAGGTCGGCCTGGAGCTGCTCGCCGTCCACCCCGGTGCTGATGCCCGCGACATGGACCAGCCGGAACCCCCGGCCCGCCAGATGGGCGACGACGTCGCCCGCGAGCGGCTGACCCACGTAGAGCTCGACGAACGAGCACTCGCAGAGGATCTCCTGCACCGAGTCGAGCACCCGGGTGGCGCCGCGCAGCACCTCCAGCTCGTAGCCCTGCACGTCGATCTTCAGCAGGGCGGGCTGCGCGATGTCGGCGTCGAGGTGCTCGTCGAGGGTGGTGACCGGTACCTCGCGCACCCCGGCCTCCGCGGTGCCGTGGAACTCGTGGGCCTGCCGGCCGATCGGCAGCAACGAGGAGGAGTCGTCGGCGGCCGAGACGTGCAGCGTGCACCGGCCGGGCCGGGCTCCCACGGCGGCGACGTGCACCTCCACGGGGCCGTCCACCACTGCGCGGATCCGCCCCGCCGCCTCGGCGAGGGGCTCGAAGCACACGATCCGGGCGTCGGGGTGGCGGTCGCGGATCCAGGAGGCGAACTGTCCCCGCGAGGCCCCGACGTCGACGACGGTCGCGAACGGGCCGCCGAGACCGGAGTCCTGGTGGTCGGTGGCGGCCAGCACACCCTGGCGCAACGCGGCGCGCAGCCGGGGACGCCGGGCCACCCGGACGAGCTTGCGCACCCGCAGGCGGGTCCTGTCCAGCGTCGTGTGGAGGCGGGTGCGTCGGGTTCCCGGCGTGCGCGGGGGTGTGGTCACGTGCAGGGTCATTCCGGGTGCTCCCCGAGGGCGTCGACGGTTCCGGCGAGGACGGCACGGCGGACCCGGGCGTCGCGCCGGGCGACACGGTCGGGCAGGTAGCGGGCAGCGGCGGGGCCGGCGGCCGCGGCCAGCGCGGCCCGCCGGGCGGGATCGGCCAGCAACGCGGCGATCTCGCAGGACAGCGCCGCGCTGTCACCGGCCGGCACCACCACGGCGACCCCGGCGGCGGCGAGGTCGTCGCCGACGTAGACCTCGTCGGAGACGAGCACGGGCAGCCCGGCCTGCACCGCCTCCACCGGGGCGATGCCGAAGTTCTCGTTGTCGGAGTGCAGGACGAACAGGTCCGCCGCGGCCAGGGCGTCACGTTTGCGCTGCCCCCCGAGGTACCCGACCAGGTGCACCGCCGACGGGTGGTCCAGGCCGGCGACCCGCGACCGCAGCTCCGTGGCGAACGCCGGGTCCCCGGATCCGGCCACGACCAGCACCGCGTGCGGGTCCTCGGCCCGGACCCTGTCCACGGCCTCGACCAGCCGGATCAGTCCCTTCTTGCGGTCGAGCCGGCCGAGGAAGAGCACGATCCGTGCCTGTGCGGTCAGCCCTAGCGAGGCCCGGAACCCGGCTCCGTCTCCGGGGCTCGACGGGGCGTCCACCGGCAGTGCGGTCACCACGGTGCAGGGCGCGGCGCCCAGGCCCGCCAGATTGGCCGACTCGCGCTGCGCGGTCAGCCAGACCGCCGCGCAGTCCTCCAGCAGCCGGCGCAGCGCGGGACGCAGCATCCGCTTGAGCCACGGGTGGTTGTGGGCCATGTCGTAGGGCTCCAACGAGCCGTGCGGCCGGATCACCAGGGGCACACCGGACCGGCGAGCGGCCCACCAGCAGGCGAGCGCGGGGATCGAGAACACCTCGTGCACCTCGAGCAGGTCGTAACGGTGCGCGTGCCGGCGCAGCCACCCCACCAACGACCAGGACAGCGCCCAGCAGCCGGGCCACGATCGCCGGCACGCCACCAGGTCCACGTCGCCCAGCTCCTCGGCGCCGGGCAGCTCGTCGGGCGAGCCGACCGTGGTCAGCAGGGTCGCCCGGTCGCCGACGGCCCGGGTGGTGCGGGCCACCGCCACCGCCGCGGCCGCCGACCCGCCCTGCTCGGCGCCGATGCGACCCAGCACGTGCAGCACCCGCAACGGCCCCCTCGGCCCCGGAGTGGTCCCTGCGGACCCGACTGCCGGCTCGGGACGCACCCGGACCCGGTGGAGGCGGAACCCCACCATCCGCTGGAAGTGACGCAGCCCGTTCGGGAGCCCGACCGGCGACCGGTTGTCGACCAGGTAGCGGACACCACGTGCCACCAGCTCGCACTGCAGACGGTGGACGGCGAGGTAGCGGGCACCCGACCGGTCCGGGCCCGGGGCCAGGGTGCGGAAGTAGCGCACGCACCCCCACCCACCGTCCACCGGAGCGACGGACAGCAGCAACGGCAGGCCCTCCGCGGAGTAGACCGCCAGCCACAGGTCGAAGCGCACGAGGTCCCCGTTGTCCGCGTCGGGATTGCGGTAGGCCCCGGGCTGGGAGCGCTCCCACTCGTCGGCCAGGGCCACCAGCCGGCGTCGCTCGTCGGGATCGTCGACGGTCTCGCACCGCAGTCCGGCGGCGGTCGCGTGGCGTACCTGGCGGCGCAGGGTGCGGTTGGGCCGTCCGGACCCGACGTCCTCGACCCGGTCGGGCAGGACGACGACCGAACGATGCTCCCAACGCCCGAACCGGACACGTCCCTCGCGGAAGACCGCACGCAGTGCCCGGCCGTCCGGGCCCGCGGAGAAGCGGGCTTCCAGCACGGGCAACGCCGCGATCGCGCGCACGGCCCGCAGGACGTCCCCGGGGTTGTGCAGCAGATGCCCCAGTGGCGACCCCCCGGACGCCACGTGCTCCTGCAGCCGACCGTAGATCTCGGAGAGCTCCGACTCGGACACCCCGCTCATCGGGCGATCTCCTCGTCGGCCACGAGGAACCCCGTGTCCGGGGCGAGGGTGCCCAGCGCCCTCGCGGGGACACCGCCGTAGAGGTGGTGGCTCCCGTGCAGCGGGCGGACCACGACCGCACCGGCCGCGACGAGACTGTGCCCCGCGACCTCCGCCCCCGGCAACACCGTGACCCGTGCCGCGAGGACGGTGCGCTCCCCCACCACGATCGGCTGCGCGGTCTGGCTGTGGGTCGCCGGGTCGAACGAGTGGGTCATCAGCAGCGACTGGTAGCCGGCGACCGTCGCCCGCTCCCGGAGCTCGATCCGGGCCGTGCAGTCCAGCAGGTGCAGCACCATGATGCGGGCGCACGGGCCGAGGACCAGCTCCGGTGACCGGTCGACCCCCTGGAGGAAACCGCGGTCCCGCCGGACGGCGTTGACCCAGTTCAGGTGGGCCAGGACCGCCGACCTTCCGAGGGTGACCCGGTCCAGCCCCCGGACGACGTTCAGATGACCGATCTCGGCCCCGGGCCCGAGTTCCAGGTGACCGACGTCCACCAGGGAGAAGCCGACCCTGGCCGTGGGATGGATGCTGTGGCCCAGTACGTGCACCAGGATCGGACGACGCACCGCCCACGGCAGGGCGGCCGCGAGCAGCGCGCACGCGGTACGCAGGCGCCGGGACCGGACTCCGAACGGCATCGTGACTCCCTGTTCGAGCAACGAGACTATCAGTAACAGTCGTTACTGCTTATAAAGATAATGCCCGTTCTCGACCACATCAGCAAGCATGAGCGACAACCCGGACCCTTCCGGAGACACCCGGAAAGGAAACGTAAACATCGCGGAGCAACTGTGTCGACCGCCACTTCACTGTTAACGTAGCGACAGTTACCGTCGACAAGGACATCAAGGGATCAGTCCTCCTCGCAGGGCAAACGCCCCCACCCCACCCGAACGACCCGTAAGCAGGAGGCCCATATGAAGCGCCTTGACATCCTGATAGTGGGCCTCAACTACTCTCCGGAGCCGACCGGAATCGCTCCGTACACGACAGGTATGGCGCACGCCTTCGCAGAAGCCGGACACCAGATAACTGTCGTTACTGGGTTTCCACACTACCCCCGGTGGCGAAGCGAGGACGGCTGCCGGGTCCGCCGTCAGGAGTGGGACGGGCCGGTGCGGATCACCCGGGTGCCCCACCCCGTCCCCCGCGACGGCGGCCCGATGGGCCGCATCGCGATGGAAGCCGTGTTCGCCACGGCCGCGGCGAGGGTCGTTCCCGATCCGCCCGACGTCGTGGTCGCGGTGAGCCCCGCCCTGCTCGGCGTGGCCGCCGCGCAGGTGCAGCGCCGCCGCGGCCGCCGGGCCGGACGGACGACGGCGCTCGGGGTCGTCGTCCAGGACCTCTACGGCGCGGGTGCCCACGAGCTCGGCGGGGCGCGCGGCCCCCTGAGCAGCGTCGGCCCGCGGGCCCGACACGTGCTGGCCGACCTGGTCACCCGCACCGAGACCGCGCTGCTGCGTCGCGCCGACGGGATCCTCACGGTGCACGAGGTGCTGCGCGACCGGCTCGTCGCCCAGGGGATCCCCGGTGCGGACGTCGACGTGGTGCACAACTGGACCCACGTCGCGGGCCCGGTCCGCGACCGCGACACCGTCCGCTCCCGGCTGGGGCTGCGGCCCGACCGGCACGTCGTGATGCACGCCGGGAACATGGGGGCCAAGCAAGGGCTCGACGGGGTCGTCGAGGCGGCCCGGCTCGCCGAGGGCTGGGACGTGCCGGTCGAGTTCGTCCTGGTCGGCGACGGCAACCAGCGGGCCCGCATCGCCCGGGCCGCCGAGGGATGCTCACGGATCCGGCTGCTGCCGCCGGTCCCCGAGGACGACTTCCCCGACGTGCTCGCCGCCGCCGACGTGCTGCTGCTCCACGAGCGCCCCGGTCTGCGCGAGACCTGCGCACCCAGCAAGCTGACCTCCTACTTCGCCGCCGGCCGGCCGATCGTGGCCGCCACCGACGCGCGCAGCCCCGCCGCGGCCGATCTGCGTACCGCGGAGGCCGGCGTCGTCGTCGGGCCGGGTGACCCCGGCGCGCTGCTCAGCGCGATCGAACGGCTGATCGGCCAGGACACCACCGAGCTGGGCCACCGCGGCCGGGACCACGCCCGCGAACGCTGCTCGGCCGCGCAGGCCCACGCGGGATACCTCGGCTGGCTCGACCGCCTGTGCCGGAGCGGGGTCGCATGATGCCCGAGACCCTGCGCACGGCCCGGCCCGTCGGACTCGGGCACCATCTCCCCACCGTCCTGGGCATCAGCTCCCAGCTCGTCAACGCCGGGACCAACGTCGCCACCGTCTACCTGGCATCGCTGTTCCTCGCCCCCGACGCCTTCGGCACCTTCGCCGTCGGGTTCGCCGGGGTGACCGTCGTGCTCGCCTGTGCCCGCGGGCTCATCGGCTCCTCCCTGCTCGTCCACCTGCCCGCCGTCGAACCGCACCGCAGGGCGCCACTGGCCCGCTCCGCCCTGGGGCTGGCGTGGTGGGGCACCCTTCCCGCGGTGGCGGCCCTGCTCGTGCTGGCCGCGGTGATCGACGGCACGCTGGTGTGGCTGCTGCCCGGTGTGGTGTTCAGCCTCGTCCAGGACGTCGGCCGCTCCACCTTCCTGGCCGGGGGACGACCCGGCGCCGCGCTGACACTCGACTCGGTGTGGGCCGTGGTCCAGGGTGCCACCCTGGTGCTGGGGCACTGGGCGCTCGGACAGGTCTCGGCCGGACCGGTCGGCCTCCCGCTGCTGGCGCTCTCCTGGGGTGCGGGCGCGCTGGCCGGGGTGCTGGCGCTGCTCTGCCTGGCCGGGGTCGACGGCCTGCCGTCGCCCCCGGGCCCCTGGATGCGGGCCAGTGGGGACATCGCCGGCTGGTTCACCGCCGTGGCGGTCGTCGCCCAGGTCGAGCTGTTCCTGGTGCTCGCGACGGTGGGGCTGGTCCTCGGTCCCGCCGACGCGGGCGGGCTGCGTGCCGTGCAGCTGCTCGTCTCCCAGCCCGCCACCGTCGTGCTCGGGGCCATGCTGGTCCTGGCGACCCCGACGGTGGCCACGGCCGCACAGGGCCCCGGCGGTACGTCCCTGCGCACGGTCCACCGACAGGTGGTCCGCCAGGTGGCCCCGGTCGTCGTCGGCGTCGCCGTGGTCGCGGCGCTGGCCGGCCCGTTGATGCAGCTGCTGTTCCCGCGGTGGTCCGGCTACGCGCCGCTCGCGCTGCCGGTGGCTCTGCAGACCGGACTGCTCGCGTGGTGCATGCCCGCGATGGCCCTGCTGAACGGCACACGGCGCGGTCGGGTCTCGCTCGCGCTGCACCTGTGCCGCAGCACCGTCGTGGTGGCCGGGACCGCGCTCGGCGGTGTGCTCGGCGGCGCCGCGGGGGCCGCGTGGGCGCTGGCCGTCGTCGCCGCGGTCGTCCTGCTCGGGACCGCCGCGGTCGTCCGCCGGGAGCTGCGCAGGACACCGGGCGGTGCCCGATGACCGGCCCGAGGCTCTCCTTCGTCGGCCGGTCCAGGGTCCGTGCCCGCCGGCTGCTCGCCCGGCTGCTCCGTGCGGTGCCCGGCCGCACCGTCGACTGGGCGCACCGACACTGGATCACCGACGACGGCAGGACCGACCCCCGTTGGGCGCCGGTGGCGCGGCTGCTGTTCCACCGGCCGCTGCACCAGACCGTCGTCACGGTCCCCGGCAGCGGCGGCATCCGCCTGCACGTCGTGGGGGCACGGCTCGAACGGACGCTGTACTGGTTCGGGGAGCAGGGCTACGAGCCCGGGGAGGCCGCCTGGTGGCGGCTGCTGTGCAGCCGGGCGACCGCGGTCCTCGAGATCGGCTCCAACATCGGCTGGTACACCACGGTCGGCGCCGCGGCGGCCCCGGTGGGGGGCTATCTCGCGGTCGAGGCCAACCCCGAGGCCGCCCGCGCCACCCGTCGCAACCTCGAGCTCAACGGGCTCGGCCACGGTGCGGTGCTGACCGCGGCCGCGGTGGGACAGGGTGCTCCCTCGTCGCTGTACCTGGCGCTGCCCGACCAGGAGTCGTTCTCCGCGGCACCGACCGGGTCCTACCTGCGCGGGCACACCGAAGGGACCGCCGACCGCGCCGCACGGCGCTCGCTCACCGTCCCGACCCTGTCCGCCCGGCATCTCATCACCGGCCGTGACCTGGTCAAGCTCGACGTGGAGGGGGCGGAGGCCGGGATCCTGGAGTCGGCCCTGGACATCATCCTGCGCGACCGGCCGATCCTGCTGGTGGAACGGATGCCCGACACACCGCGGCTGGACCGGGTGCTCGAACAGCTCGTGGGCGGCGGGTACCTCGTGCTGCGGCTCGGGACGCAGCTGCAGCCCGCCGGCCCGCGCCCGCCGGTCGACGAGCACTACGACGTGCTGCTCGTCCCCGCCGAGCGCGGTGCGGTCCCGGTACACCTGGGGGACCTCCGATGACCGGCCCGGACCCGCGGGCGGGTACCGCCGCCGCACGCATCGGAGAGCTGCTGCTGGCCGCCGCGGTGCTCAGCGCACCGTGGAACGCCCTGGGCTGGAGCCCGTTCAAGCCGGCCCCGCTCCTGCTGGCCGCGGCCTGCCTGGCGCTGGCCGTCGACGCGTGCCTGCGATGCCGGCCACTGGTGGTACCGGCCTGGGTGTGGCCGTTGAGCGCCGCGATCGCGCTCGCGACGGTCACCTCGGTCCTGTTCCACCCCACCGGGGCCTACCTGGCCGGACGCTATCTCCCCGACCACGTGCCCTCCGCCGACGAGATCGGTGCCGCGCCGGTGCTGGGCCTGGTCGCGGGCCTGCAGTGGCTGGTCGCCGCGTTCGCGCTGCCCCTGGCCGTCTGCGTGGCGGCACCGGGGCGACCGCAGCTGATCGGGCGCCTGTGCGCGGCCTGGCTGCTCGGGGCCGCGGTGAACGCGCTGGTCGCGGTCGGCGACGCCACCGGGCTGACCTCGATCTCGGCGAACCTGATCGACGCCGTCGACGTCGGGGGCAGGCAGACCGGGCTCTCGGTCCAGCCCAACCACCTGGCCATCGCCTCGGCCCTCGCCCTGCCCCTGGCGGTGCACCGGACACTGCACGGTCGGCACCGCGGCGCCGCGCTGCTGTGCATCGCCGCCCTCGTCGGCGGTCTGGTCGTCGCGCAGTCCCGCGGCGGGACCGTGCTGGCGGTCCTGGGGGCGCTGGGGGTCCTGGTCACCGACCGGTGGGCACGCGTGCGTCTGCTCGGACCGGGGCTCCTGGTCGTCGCGGCCGGACTCGTCACCGTGCTCGTCGCGGGCGACCGGCTGCCCACGGTGGCGTCGCAGCTGCGCATCACCGGTTCGGCCTCGGCGCAGGCCAGCGACACGATCCGGGCCTCGATCCTGCAGCAGGCCGTCGACGACGCCCGGCACAGCCCGGTCACCGGGGTCGGGCTGGCCGTCCTGCCCCAGGGCCACTCCATCTGGGTGCAGCTCGTCGCCGCCGGAGGGGTGCTGCTGCTGGTCGGTTTCGTCCTGTCCGCCGCCGGGATGCTCGCCGACGCCCACGCCCTGCGCGGCCGGTACGAGGGTCTGTCCCTCGCCCTCGGGGTGAGCGTCGCGGCCTGGCTCGTCGGAGGCCTGGTCGAGAACCAGCTCGCCGACCTCTACCTCTACACCGCCCCCGCCCTCCTGGCGGGGCTCCACGCGTCCTCCGCGACGCCCGTCCCCTCCGGGAAGGCCCTCGTATGACCTCCGCGACCCTGCTGCACGTCCTGTCCGCCCACCGCCGTCTGCTGCTCGCCGGAGCGCTCCTCGGCGTCCTGCTGGCGGCGCTGGCGGCCCTGTTCGTCCCGCCCACCTACGACGCGACGACCAGCATCTACGTCACCGCCCGCGCCTCCGGCGACGATCCGACGTCGGCCTACCAGGGCACGCTGCTCTCCCAGGACCGCATCGCCTCCTACCGCGCGCTCGCGACCTCCCACCGGGTGCTCGTGCCGGTGGTCGAGCAGCAGGGCCGGGCCGAACCGGCCGAGGACCTGGCGGGCCGGATCTCCGTCACCGCGGCGCCGGAGTCGACCGTGCTGTCACTGACCGTGTCCGGCCCGGATCCGGTACAGGACGCGGAGACGGCGAACGCCGTCGCCGGCCGGTTGGTCGCCGTCGTCGGGGAGCTGGAACGGTCCGCCCGCTCCGGCGTGCAGCTGGAGACCGTCGACCCGGCGCGCCCGGCCGTCCGGCCCTCGTCACCGGGGCTCGCAACGACGGCGCCGGTCGCCGCCGTCGCGGGGCTGATCGTCGCGGCGGGGGTGGCCCTGGTCCGGCACACGACCGACCGCAGGGTCGGCCACCGGTTGCCCGCCCTCAGCGGGGCACCGTTGCTCGGCAGGCTGCCGGTGCACCCCCGGCGGGCACGCGACGGGAGCCGGCTCGGCTCCCCCGAGGTCACCGACGGTGCCCGCCGCCTGCGCACCGCGGTGACCGCCCGTGGCGGCAACCGGGCGGTGCTGGCCGTGGCGAGCGCCGTGCGCGGAGAGGGCCGCACGACCACCGCGCTGGCCCTGGCCGCGGCGTTCGCCGGCACCGAGCGGGTGGCCGTGGTCGAGGCGGACCTGCGGAACCCCGGGATCGCCGGGCTCCTCGGTCTGCCCCCCGACCGGGGTCTGGCCGAGGTCCTCGCGGGCCGGGCGACGCTCGGGGACGCGATGCTGCGGTGGGACGCGGCCGGGGTCGACGTACTGGTGGCCGGCGGCCCCGGTGCCGGGCTCGGGGCCGATCTTCAGGGCCCGGCCATGGCCGGGGTGCTGGCGCTGCTGCGTGAGCGCTACGACGTGGTGCTCGTCGACGGCCCCGCGGTCCGGGAGTCCTCCGAGGCGGTCGAGCTGGCCCGCCTCGCCGACGGTGTCCTGCTGGTGTGCCGCACCGACTCCACCGGCGCCGACGAGCTGACCGCGGCGGTCGACGAGCTGGGCGCCGTGCACGTGACGCCGATGGGGTCGGTCGACACCGGAGGGCACGCCTCCGACCGGGACACGGAACCGACCGCCGCCCCGACACGGGACCCGGACGTGCTGGAGCCGGACCCGGACCGTCCCGGGGACACCGGCCGCTACCGGCACCGCGCCCGTCGTGCCCTGCCCGGGAGGTCCCGATGAGGGCCCCGCAGGAGGCGACCGGACGGCTGGAACGCCACCGACACCGCACGCTGCCCGAGCTCGGTGCCGGCGGGTTCTCCCGGCTCGACGGGGCGGTGGAGTTCTACCAGCGGGTCCGGGCCCTCGTCGGGCCGGACGACGTGGTCCTGGACCTCGGTGCGGGCCGTGGCTGCTTCGTCGAGGACCCCGTCGAGCACCGCCGGGAGCTGCGACGACTGCGCGGCAGGGTCGGGGCGCTGGTCGGCGCCGACGTCGACCCGGTCGTCACCACCAACCCGACGCTGGACCGCGCCCACGTGATCGGGCCCGACGGGTTCCTGCCGCTGCCGGACGCCTCGGTCGACGCGGTGGTGGCCGACTTCGTCCTCGAGCACGTCCGGTACCCGGCCCGGACCGCCGCCGAGCTCACCCGGGTGCTGCGGGTCGGGGGCTGGATCTGTGCCCGCACCCCCAACCGCTGGGGGTCGATCGCCCTGCCGGCCCGGCTGGTCCCCGACCGGCTGCACCGCAGGGTCCTGGCCCGGGTGCAGCCGGGCAAACAGGAACGCGACACCTTCCCGACGGCGTACCGGATGAACACCGCGGCCGACCTGCGCCGCTGGTTCCCCGAGACGTCCTTCCGCCACTGCTCCTACACCCACGACAGCGAACCGGCCTACGTCGGCCGGTCGGTGCTGGCCTGGTCGGCGTTCCGCGCCGTCGCGGCGATCACCCCTCCGCCCCTGCGGTCCATGTGGATGGTCTTCATCCAGCGGACCGCCTGACCCCTTCAGGAGTCCCGATGTCCCACACCCCGCCCCGCGCGCTGATCACCGGCATCACCGGCCAGGACGGCTCGTACCTGGCAGAGCTGCTCCTCGCCAAGGGCTACGAGGTGCACGGCCTCATCCGCCGCGCCTCCACCTTCAACACCAGCCGCATCGACCACCTCTACCAGGACCCGCACGAGCCCGATGCCCGGCTGTTCCTGCACTACGGCGACCTGACCGACGCCTCCCGGCTCGTCACGCTGATCGAGAAGATCCACCCCCGCGAGATCTACCACCTCGCCGCCCAGTCCCACGTGCGCGTCTCCTTCGACGAACCCGAGTTCACCGGCAACACCACCGGCATGGGCACCACCCGCCTGCTCGAGGCCATCCGCATGGTCGGGCTCGACTGCCGCTTCTACCAGGCCAGCAGCTCGGAGATGTTCGGTGCCAGTCCGCCGCCGCAGAACGAGTACACGCCCTTCCACCCCCGCTCCCCCTACGGTGCGGCCAAGGTCTACAGCTACTGGATCACCCGCAACTACCGCGAGGCGCACGGCATCTACGCCGTCAACGGCATCCTGTTCAACCACGAGTCCCCCCGACGCGGGCCGACCTTCGTGACCCGCAAGATCGCCCGCGCCGCCGCCCGCATCTCCGCGGGCCTGCAGGAACACCTCCACCTCGGCAACCTCGACGCCGTCCGGGACTGGGGCTACGCACCCGAGTACGTCGAGGGCATGTGGCGGATGCTCCAGGCCGACCAGCCCGGCGACTACGTCCTCGCCACCGGCACCGCCTACACCGTCCGCGACTTCGCCCGGTTCTGCTTCGACCACGTGAACCTGGACTGGCGCCAGCACGTCCGGTTCGACCGGTCCTACCTCCGCCCCTCCGAGGTCGACGCGCTCGTCGGGGATCCGGGCAAGGCCCACGACGAGCTCGGGTGGACGCCCCGGGTCACCGCCCCGGAACTCGCCCGCATCATGGTCGACGCCGAGCAGCCCGCTCCGCGTGCGACCCGCCTGGTCGTGGAGGGTCTCGATGCTGCCTCGTGACGCACGCCTGTACGTGGCCGGGCGACGCGGTCTGGCCGGCTCCGCGGTCGTCCGGGCCGCGCAGGCGGCCGGGTTCACCGACGTCGTGGGTGCCACCAGCGACGAGCTCGACCTGCGCGACCGGGCGGCGGTGTTCGAGCATCTGCTCGACCTGCGTCCCACGGCGCTGGTGCTGGCCGCGGCGAGGGTCGGCGGCATCCTGGCGAACAGCTCCCGGCCCGCGGACTTCATCTCCGAGAACCTGCAGATCCAGGTCAACGTGATGGACGCGGCGGCCAGGGCCGGGGTCCGACGGCTGCTGTTCCTCGGCTCGTCGTGCGCCTACCCGAAGTTCGCCGGGCAGCCGATCCGGGAGTCCAGCCTGCTGCAGGGCTCGGTCGAGCCCACCAACGAGGCCTACGCCGTCGCCAAGATCGCCGGGTTGATGCAGGTCAGGGCGGTCCGCAACCAGCTGGGGCTGCCGTGGATCTCGGCGATGCCGACGAACCTCTACGGGCCGGGGGACAACTTCGACCCGCACGACTCACACGTGGTCCCCGGGCTGATCCGGCGGCTGCACGACGCCGAGCGCCACGGTGCGGGCACCGTCGAGCTGTGGGGTTCGGGCACGCCGCGCCGCGAGCTGCTGCACGCCGACGACCTGGGGAGCGCGGTGATCCACCTGCTCGACCACTACGACGATCCCGAACCGATCAATGTCGGGAGCGGGTTCGACGTGGCGATCAGCGACCTGGCCGCGATGATCGCGGGCGTGGTCGGCTTCCGGGGGCTGATCGTGCCCGACCGACGGCGTCCGGACGGGACGCCCCGCAAGCTGCTGGAGACCACCCGGATCCGGGGACTCGGCTGGCAGCCGACGGTCGAGCTGCGCGACGGGCTCGCCGACACCTACGCCTGGTTCCTCGAGCATGCGTGCTGAGGTGCGCGTCCGACCGACCGCGGCCTCACCCGGTCGGCGGGGGCAGCAGACGGGCGAGCCAGGGTGTCCAGCGGTTGGCGCAGCCGTCGAAGGACGGGTTCGGGGCGTCGAGGATGTCGACCGCGAGCTGACGCAACGCGTAGACGACCACGAGGAACACCTCGGACTCCAGATCGTCCTCGACACCGCCCGCCCACTCCCGGCGGCGCACCTCCAGCAGCGCCGCGATGCCCTGCATCGCGAGCCGGTTCCGGTGCCGGGCCTCCCGGCCCAGCGGTTCGAGCTCCACGAGGAAGGCACGGGCCACGACGATGTCGCGGCCCAGCAGGTCCAGGTAGACGAGCGTGAAGTGCCGGATGATCGAGGTCCAGTCGTCGGAGCGGTAGTGGACCTCGGCGAAGCCGCCGACGATCACGTTCACGAACCGGTCGAAGGCCGCGAACATGCACTCGTCCTTGTCCGAGAAGACCTCGTAGAAGGCCGTCAGGGACACCCCGGCACGGGCGCAGATCTCGCGGACGCCGATGTTGCGGTAGCCGTCGCCGGCCAGCAGCTCGGTCGCGGCGATCATCATCCGCTCCCGGCGCTTGGTGTAGACCTCCTCGCGGCTGAGCCGGTGTCGACCTCGGGGCAGGGCGGGTGGGGTCGTGAAGAACACACCCTCCGCAATCGTCGTCGGTGTGCGCTCCGCGCCCACCGCGTCCGACACCGACTCTGCCACCGCGACCGTCACCTCTTCCGCTCGACCTCGCCACCCTACTGGGTGGTCCATGTACGGCAGGCCACACTCGACCGTATAAGTAACGTTGGCTATCTTTGCTTATCACGGTCGCGCCCGGCATCACCCGACGGAGGAACAAGCGTGCGTGTCACTCCCCTGCTCACCGCGGTGCTGTGCGTCGGCGCCCTGCTCGGCCCGGTCGCGGCCGCACAGCCCGCGACCGCCGCGACCGGTCGGATCGCACACACCGCGACCACGACCACGACCGCTCCGATCGACCGTTGGAGCGCGCCGGGTCCGGAGGAGGTCACCGAGGAGATCGGGGCGACCCACACCGTGTTCCGGCCCGCCGACCTCGGTCCACCCGGCACCCGGCACCCGGTCGTGACCTGGGGCAACGGCACCGGCGGCATCCCCGCCGTCTACCGGGGCCTGCTGATCCACCTCGCCTCGCACGGCTACCTCGTCACCGCCGCCAACACCCCGCTGGCCAACAGCGGGCAGGAGATGCTCGCGGGCGCGCGCACGCTCGTGCGGGCCGACGCCGACCCCGGCAGCCCCTACTACCAGCGGGTCGACACCTCGGCGATCGCCGCCACCGGGCACTCGCAAGGGGGCGCCGGTGCGATGGTCGCCGCGGCCGACCCGCTGATCACGACCACCGTCGCCGTGCAGCCGGGGCCGCTGGCGGTGCCGCAGCGCATCCGGGGCCCGATCCTGTACCTGGCGGGCGAGCGGGACACGACGGTGCAGCCGGAGCTGATCGTGGAGCCGTTCTACGAGAACACCCCCCAGGTCGAGGCGGCCTACGCCGAGTTCGCCGGGGTCGGCCACTTCGAGCCGCTCCCCGACGGAGGCCGGTTCCGCGGTCTGCTGACCGCCTGGCTGGACTACCAGCTGCGCGGAGACACGGCCGCCGCCGCACAGTTCGTCGGCGCCGACTGCGGAGCGTGCACCGACCGGGCGATCGTCGACTACCGCCACCACGGCTGAGGAGAGCACCCGACGTGGGGCGCCGCGCTCACGTCGCGGCGGCCGGACCGACCAGCATCACCGGGCAGTCCGCACGCTGGACCAGGGCCAGACCGGTCGACCCCAGCAACAGCCCGGTGAACCCGCCACGACCCCGGGTGGCGACGACGACCAGCCGCGCCGCACCACTGCGCCGGGCCAGCGCCCGCCCCGGCTCCTCGCGCTCGATCACCCGCTCCACGGCGACGTCGGGATAGCGCTCCGACCAGCCCGCGAGCCGCTCGGCGAGCGCGCGCTCCTCGGCGTCGCGCAGCCGGTCGAAGACCCCGGCGGCACGCAGTGCCGGGGAGCGGCCGTCGTGCCAGGCGTACAGGGCGACCAGGCCGGTGCCGTGCTCGGAGGCCGCGGCGAAGGCGTGCTCCAGGGCCGCGTCGGACAGCGGACCACCGTCGACGCCGACCAGCACCGGTCCCTCCGACGAGGTGCCGCGCACGACGACGACCGGACACTGGGCGTGCGAGGCCACCGCCAGGGTCACCGATCCCAGCGCGGTGCCCATCGCACCGCGCCCGGCGGACCCGAGCACCAGCAGCTCGGCCGTGGCGGACCGTTCGACCAGCGCCGTCGACGGCGCCCGCCGGTCCTCCGCGAGGTCGACCGCGACCTCGGGTGCGGCCTGCGCGGCGGTGTGCCGGGCCGCGTCGAGGGTCGCGCGGGACTCCTCGCGGATCGAGGTCTCGACGTCGTCGAGCAGGGGTGCGACGGCGGCGTCGGCGTAGAGACGGGCCACGTCGAAGGCCTGTACGAGCAGCAGGTCGGCGTGCCGGGTGGCGGCCTCGCGAGCCGCCCAGGCGACGGCGTCCAGGGCCGCGTCCGATCCGTCCACGCCGACGACGACGGTGCTCATCACTGTGCTCCGTTCCCGGCCGGCCCGGTGTCGGCCTCTCACCCTCCACTGTGCTCCGATCCGCGCCGCCCCGCACGTGTCCGGAATGTGAGGTGGCAGACGGCCCGCGCGGGCCGGGACGGGCCCCCGGGGCCCCGCGGGCGATCGTTACCGTGACCGGCGGCGACAGGGAGGTCCCATGCACGCACCGAGCGTTCTCATCGTCGGCGCCGGATTCGGTGGCATCGCTGCCGCGATCGAGCTGCGCGCCCACGACATCCGCGACGTAACGATCGTCGACGCCGCCGACGGCATCGGCGGCACGTGGCTGCACAACACCTATCCGGGCGCGGCCTGCGACGTCCCGAGCCACCTGTACTCGTACTCGTTCGCCCAGCGCACCGACTGGTCGCGGCTCTGCTCACCGCAGCCGGAGATCCTGGCCTACCTGCGCGGCGTCGCCGCCGAGTTCGGGATCGACGAGCTGGTGCAGACCGGTGTGCGGATCGTCGACGCCCGCCGCGACGAGGCCGACGGACCGTGGACGGTCACCGCGGACGACGGCCGCACCTGGACCTGCGACGTGCTGATCGTCGCGACCGGGCAACTCAACCGGCCGGTCTCCCCCGACCTGCCCGGAGTCGACTCCTTCACCGGGACGATGTTCCACTCCGCGCGCTGGGACCACGACCACGACCTGCGCGGACGCCGCGTCGCCGTGATCGGGACCGGCGCCAGCGCCGTGCAGTTCGTGCCGGCGATCGCCCCCGAGGTGGGGCACATGACGGTGTTCCAGCGATCCGGGAACTGGTTCCTGCCGCGGCGGAACCGGAGGTTCCCGGCGTGGTGGCGGGCCGCGATCGCCCGGGTGCCCGGCCTGCAGGCCGCGCGCCGTCGGTTCATCACCGAGTACTGCGAGACGCTGACGCTGATGATCCGCCACCCCGCCACCTGGGGACGGCTGGGGCGGCTCTGGTCGACGCTGTTCATGCGGGCCCAGCTGCGCGACCCGGAGGTCCGCCGCAAGGTCTGGCCGGACTACACCTTCGGCTGCAAGCGCATCCTGTTCAGCTCACACTGGCTGCCCGCGCTGCAGCGGCCCAACGTCGAGGTCGAGACGTCGCGGATCGCCGCGATCGAGCCGACCGGGGTGCGCACCGAGGACGGCACGCTGCACGAGGTCGACACCATCATCTGGGGCACCGGCTTCGCGGCGACCGACTTCATGTTCCCGATGGAGATCAGTGGTCCGGGTGGGCGGTCGCTGCGCACCGAGTGGTCCGACGGCGCGCACGCCTACCTGGGGATGACCGTGCCCGGGTTCCCGTCGCTGTTCGTGCTCTACGGCCCCAACACCAACACCTCGGGCGGCTCGATCATCCGGTACCTGGAGCACCAGGTCCGCTACGTCCGCGAGGCCCTGCAGGAGGCGGCCCGGCGCGGCGCGTCCGGCATGGAGGTCCGCCCCGAGGTCGAGCGGGCCTACGACGAGGAGATCCAGGCCCGGTTCCCCGGCACCGCGTGGACCCGGTGCGACTCCTGGTACCGCGACGACACCGGGCGGATCGTCACCAACTGGCCCGGCTACATGCGCGAGTACGACGAGCGCACCCGCCGTGTCGAGCCGTCGGACTACGTCTTCCACTGATCCCACCCCGGCACGGAACCGCCCCCTGCACCCCGTGGCGGCGGGGTGCAGGGGGCGGAGGCGTGTGCGGGTCAGTCACACTTCGTGGGGTTGTCCCGGGTCTGGGCCGCGCCGCCACCGAGGATCCCGAGGACGTTGCCCAGGGTCGCGTTGATGCCCGGGCAGATGTTCGCGTTGTTGAGGACGTTGACGTCGTCCAGGTTCACCAGGCCGAACTGGTCGCCCCTGGTGTTGCCGACGTCCTGGACGAAGGAGTCACCGTCGTCGTCCTTCGGCGCGGGCGCAGCCGACGCCAGCGGGCTGAAGGCCACCATGGTGGCGATGACGGCGACGCCGGTGACCGCGAGCTTCCTGCGCATGTCGTTCTCCCCGATCGTGTCCGGTGGGACGGACGTGCCTCACGATTCCCGTGAGCACCACCGGGACGCCTGTGCGTCACGGCAAGCGGACAGTAGGCAGGTGCTCACCGGCGGGGATACGCGAACGACACCACCGGGTGACACGGTCACCACGGGTACCGAACGTGTGGTGTGAACCGGACGGAACGGGTTCGTCCTGGACGCCGGACACCCTCCGTCCCCACGGACGGGGCGACGGACGCGAAGCGTGACGGGATGCCCGACCCGTGGACGGGGCCCGACCACCCGCGGGGGTGAATTCGTGACCGGCGTGTCGCCAAGTCCGGCGTGTCGCGGCAGAACGGTGCCGGTCGGGGCTTGCACCTCACGCGACGTGAGGCGGCACCGTCCATCATGCCGCCACGACGTGGCGGTGCGACGGGGAGGGGCACGGGGTGAAGGTCGGCGAGCTGGCCCGGGCGACCGGGCTGACGGTGCGCACCCTGCACCACTGGGAGGAGCGGGGACTGGTCGTGCCGTCGGCACGGACGTCCTCGGGTCACCGGGTCTACGACGACCAGGATGTCCGCAGCGTCTACCAGGTGGTCGCTCTGCGGGAGCTGGGGCTGCCGCTGGACGCCATCGGCGGGCTGCTGTCGTCGGGGTCCTTTGCCGAGGTCCTCACCGCGCACCTGAACCAGGTCGACGCAAGACTGGCCGCGCTGCACGCCCTGCGGGGCACACTCGCGGCGGTCGTCGACCGGCTCCGGGAGGCTCCGGACCCCGACCCGTCGGACGTGTTGATGATGATCGACGAGGTGAGCAGGGTGAACGACACCTTCGCGCAGTACTTCACTCCCGAGCAGGTCGCCGCGCTCCGGGCGCGACGTGCCGAGGGCGAGACGACCGCGGCCGCGTGGCCGGGGCTGATCGCCGCCGTCCGGGCCGAGATGGACGCCGGCACCGACCCGTCGGAGCCGCGCGTGCAGGCGCTCGCGGCGCGGTGGTCGGAGCTGCTGGCGGCCTTCCACCACGGCGACGAGTCGTTGCGCCGGCAGCTGTACCGGCTGCGGGACGAGAACCCCGGCGAGGTGGCCGCGGCGGGAGGCCCGGACCAGGCGATGATCGACTACATGGCCCGGGCCGGCGTCGGCGGCTGAGCAGGCAGAACGGCCGTGCGGGGTGTCAGCCCGACCCGACACCCCGCACGGCCGCCCCACCCACACCGGCCGCCTGCAGCAACGCCGCCAGCACCGGGTTCACCGTGCCCGCCTTCCACGCCAGCGCCAGCGGCACCTCCGGCGGGTCGGTCAGCGGCACCAGTACCACCCCCGGCGTGCGCAGCTCGGCCGTCGCCTCCAGCGCCAGCCCCACCCCGACACCGGCACCCACCAGCGACAGCAGGGTGTGGGTCTCGGGGGCCTCCTGCTCGATGCGCGGCAGGAACCCCGCGTGCAGGCACGCGGCGTCGACCGAGGTCCGCATGACGGCCATCCGACGTGCCGGATAAGCGACGAACGGGTCGTGGGCCAGCTCGGCGAGGCCGATCACCTCCCGCCCGGCGAGCGGGTGCTCCTCGGACAGCGCGGCGACGAGCCGGTGCCGGTCGATCTCGTGCACGACCAGGCCGTCGGCGTCGACCGGGGTGCGGATCAGTGCGGCGTCGACCCGGTCGGCGCGCAGGTCCTCGGCCAGCTCACCGGAGAACCGGCCGGTCACCAGCACCAGCCGGGCACGGGGACGGTGCGCGCGGAACCGGCGGGCGGTCCGGTACAGCCAGGCGTTCGAGCTGGGCCCGGCGAACCCGAGCCGGACCGACCCGGTCCCGCCGGCGGCCGCCTCGCGGGCGGCTTCCTTCGCCTCGTCCGCGGCGGCGAGGGCGCGACGGGCCCGGGGCAGGAACGCCGTGCCCGCCGGGGTGAGCGCGACGGCACGGGTGTGCCGGTCGAACAGCGTCGTGCCGACCTCCCGTTCGAGCCGGCGGATCTGCTGGGACAGCGGCGGTCCCGAGACCTGCAACCGGGCCGCGGCCCGCCCGAAGTGCAGCTCCTCGGCGACGAGGACGAACGACTCCAGCTGCCGTAGCTCCACCGCGCCATCATGTCGACCGCCCGACAGGAACGGAAGCCAGAGCGTCCCGATGACGTCGCAATGCTGTTCTACCGTTGCGTGGCGGCGGTCACGACGGCGTGGGCGCGCGACGAGTGCAAGGGGGCACCGGGTTGAGCACGAGCACACCGTCGATGCGCCGCAAGGCGGGTATCGCCTCGTTCGTCGGCACCACCATCGAGTGGTACGACTTCTACATCTACGGCACCGCCGCGGCACTGGTGCTGGGGCCGCTGTTCTTCCCGAACGCCTCCCCCGCCGCGGGGGTGCTGGCCTCGTTCGCGACGTTCTGGGTCGGGTTCCTCGCCCGGCCCGTCGGCGGGATCGTCTTCGGCCACCTCGGTGACCGGCTCGGCCGCAAGACCGCCCTGGTCGCGACGCTGCTGCTGATGGGGGTCTCCACGCTCGCGATCGGGTTGCTCCCGGTCTACGACGACATCGGCGTCCTCGCACCGGTCCTGCTCGTCGTGGCCCGGCTGGTGCAGGGTCTCGCGGTCGGCGGCGAGTGGGGCGGCGCGGTGCTGATCGCCTCGGAGCACGCGTCGAAGAACCGCCGGATCCTCTACGGCGCCTTCGCCCAGCAGGGCAGCCCCGCCGGGCAGATGCTCGCCACCGGCTCGTTCGCGCTCGTCGCGATGCTGCCGGAGGACTCCTTCCTCTCCTGGGGGTGGCGGGTGCCGTTCCTCGTGTCCGCGGCGCTGGTCGTCGTCGGGCTGGTGATCCGGCTGCGGATCGAGGAGAGCCCCGCGCTGGTCGCGATGCGGGCACGGGGCACGACGGCACGGTTCCCGCTCGCGGAGCTGCTCCGGGAACGGACCACGCTGGTGGTCGTCTCGGTCGGTGCGTGCGCGCTGGTGGCCGCGGCGGCGTACTTCAAGAACACGTTCGCCCTGTCCTGGGCGGTCAACGACCTCGGATTCGACCGGCAGGTGTTCCTCAACGTCGTGCTGATCAGCTCCACCGTGCAGTTCTTCACGCAGCCGATCGGGGCGTTCATGGCGACCTGGTGGAACCCGCGGACGGTCGTCACCGCGCTGCTGCTGATCGAGCTCCCGCTGTTCCCGGTGATGTTCTGGCTGATCTCCACCGGGAGCTTCGGGCTGGCCGCGCTGGGCATGGCGCTCGCGACGCTGCCGCACACGATGTACTACGCGATCCTGGCCGGGATGCTGGCCGAGGCGTTCCCCGCCCGGATGCGCTACACCGCGATCTCGCTGTCCTACGCGCTGGCCGGCACGTTGTTCGGTGGCACCGCTCCGCTGGTGGGGCAGTCGCTGCTGGCCGCGACCGGGTCGATCGCGCCCGTCGTCGGGTACTCGCTGGTGATCGTGCTCGTCTCGCTCGCGGCGGCCCGGTACGTGCTCGCCCGCGGTCCGGTCCCCGACGACGAGCGGCTCGACCCCGCCGTCACCGGAACGACCGGGAGGACCGCATGACCGCACCTGCCCCCGTACCTCGCTTCCCCGAGCCCGAGGTGCCCGCGGGCGCGACCGCGCTCGCCGCCCGGCTGCGCGCGCTCGTCGCCGCCGACCCGGACCGCCCCATGGTCACCGAGGACAGCCCCGACGGTACCGGCGTGGTGCGCTCCCGCGCGGAGTTCGACGCCCGTACCAACCTCCTGGCCAGGGCGTTCGCCGACCGCGGGGTCCGGCGCGGGGACCTGGTGTCGATCGCGCTGCCGAACACCGCCGCGCACCTCGAGTGCTCGGTCGCGGCGTGGAAGATCGGTGCGGTGCCCCAGCCGCTGTCGGCCCGGCTGCCCGCCGCCGAGCGCGACGCGGTGCTCGCGGTCGCCGCGCCGGCGCTCGTCGTCGACACCCCGGTCGACGCCGACGGGTACCCCGACGGCCCGCTCCCCGACGTGATCGGGCCGAGCTGGAAGGCACCCACCTCGGGCGGGTCGACCGGCACGCCGAAGGTGATCGTCGCCGGTCAGGCCGCCTGCGTCGAACAGGTCCTGGCCCGCGCCGACGGGCTGCGCATCGACCGCGACGGCGTGTTCGGCTGCACCGCACCGCTGCACCACAACGCCCCGTTCATGTTCACGCTGATGGCGTTGCTGCAGGGCCACCACGTCGTGCTCATGGGCCGGTTCGACGCCGCCCGGGCACTGTCGATGATCCCCGCGTACGGCGTGACCTGGCTCTACGCGGTGCCGACCATGATGAGCCGGATGCTGCGCCTGCCCGACGCGGACTGGGCCGCCTGCGACCTCAGCACCCTGCGGACCGTGCTGCACGTCGGCGCGCCCTGCCCGCCGGAGGTCAAGCGCGGCTGGATCGACCGGGTCGGCGCGGAGACGGTGCTCGAGATCTACTCCGGCACCGAGTCCCAGGCCGGTACCGCGATCGACGGCCGCGACTGGCTGGCCCACCCGGGTTCGGTCGGACGGGTCACCCGCGGCGAGATCACGGTCCGCGACGACGACGGCCGCGAGCTCGGCCCCGGCGTCACCGGCGAGATCTGGATGCGGTCCGGCGGGGCGCCGACGTACCACTACCTGGGTGCCTCCGCGCGCGAGCGGGACGGCTGGGAGTCACTCGGCGACATGGGCTCGCTGGACGCCGACGGCTACCTGTACCTGGCCGACCGACGTTCGGACATGATCCTCGTCGGCGGCGCGAACGTGTACCCGGCCGAGGTCGAGGCCGCGCTGACCGCGCACCCCGGGGTGCGCGACGCCGTCGTCGTCGGGCTGCCCGACGCCGACTACGGGCACGTCGTGCACGCCGTGGTGCAGGCCGAACCGGGCATCGAGAACGATCTCCGCGAGTTCCTCGACGGACGCCTGAGCAGGGCGAAACAGCCACGGAGCATCGACGTCGTCGACCACCCGCTGCGCGACGACGCCGGGAAGGTGCGCCGCTCGGAGATCGCCGCGCGCGCCGCCGACGCTCGACGACGCGCAACGGCGGGAGGTGCGACAGGATGACGTCCATGCCCGATCTCCTCGACCGTCTGCGCGAGCTGCAGGTGTCCTCCCTGTGCGACGCCGACAAGTCGCTGCCCGTGGTGGACCCGGCGATCCGGGCCCTGGTCCCGGACGTGTCGATGGCCGGCCCCGCGGTGACGGTCTCGTGCGTGGACGACCACCTGCCGATGTTCGCGGCGCTGGCCGCGGCCCGCCCCGGCTCGGTGCTCGTCGTCGCCGGGGCCGGTGGTCACCGCGCCGTGTCCGGTGAGCTGTTCGCGACGGAGGCGAAGCGGCGCGGGCTGGCCGGGATCGTCGTCGACGGGCTGGTCCGCGACATCCGTGGGCTGCGCGGGATCGGGCTGCCGGTGTTCGCCCGCGGGACCTGCCCGGCGTCGGGCAGCACGAGCGACCCCGGCACCGTCGACGAGATGGTGTCGTTCGGCGGGCTCGTCGTGAGCCCGGGCGACCTGGTGTGCGGCGACGACGACGGGCTGCTCATCGCCGCGCCGGACCGGCTCGCCGAGGTCGTCGAGACCGCCGAGGGCATCGAGGCCGCCGAGCGCGCGTTGGTCTCGGCCATGCGCAACGGCCACGACCTGCACTCGCTGACCACGGTCGTCGAGCACGTCGCGGCGCTGCGCCGGGGCGAGCCCAGCGCGCTGGGGTTCAAGATCTGAGCGGGTCGCTCAGGCCGCGACCGCGTCCCAGCTGAACTCCTCGGTCATCGAGCCGGGACAGTCCGGGCACGGGACGGCGACGCCCGCCGTCTCGTCACCGGGGAGCTCGGCCTCCGCGCCGCAGGCGGCGCACCGCTGCCAGGACACCAGTTCTCCGTACATGCGTTCGAGGGTGAACCACATCGGTGTAGTTCGCAACCCCGCAGGTCAGACGTCGTCGATCAGGTCCGCGACCGAGGAGACGACCCGGTTCGGGCGGAACGGGAACCGGTCGATCTCGTGCTCCTTGGTGATCCCCGAGAGCACCAGCACCGTGCGCATCCCGGCCTCCAGCCCGGCGAGGATGTCGGTGTCCATCCGGTCGCCGATCATGACCGTGGACTCCGAGTGCGCACCGAGCCGGTTGAGCGCGGCCCGCATCATCAGCGGGTTCGGCTTGCCGACGAAGTAGGGGTCGACCCCGGTCGCCTTGGAGATCATCGCGGCGACCGAGCCGGTCGCGGGGAGGATGCCCTCGGGCGACGGGCCGGTCGCGTCGGGGTTGGTGGCGACGAACCGGGAGCCCTGCTCCACCAGGCGCATCGCGGTGGCGATCGAGGAGAAGCTGTAGGTGCGGGTCTCGCCGAGCACCACGTAGTCGGGGTTGCGGTCGGTGATGACGTAGCCGATGTCGTGCAGCGCGGTGGTCAGGCCGGCCTCGCCGATCACGTAGGCGCTGCCCTGTGGGCGCTGCTCCCCGAGGAACGCGGCCGTGGCGAGCGCGGAGGTCCAGATCGACTCCTCCGGCACGTCGAGGCCGGTGGCCTGCAGCCGGTAGCGCAGGTCGCGGGGGGTGTGGATGCTGTTGTTGGTCAGGACCAGGAACGGGACGCCCTTGTCGCGCAGCCGCGACAACAGGGTGTCCGCCCCCGGGACGATGGTGCCCTCGCGGACGAGGACGCCGTCCATGTCGGTCATCCAGCACTCGATCGGCTTCTGCTCCACCACGGCCGCCACCCTAGGCCGCCTCCCTAGACGGCTGCCGGTTGGCAGCGCGGGCACCAGAACAGGTTGCGGTTCTGGTGCTCGGCGTGCCGCACCGGCGTCCCGCAGACGAGGCAGTCCATCCCGGCGCGGCGGTAGACGTAGACCTCCCCGCCGTGCCGGTCCGTGCGCCCGGGCTCTCCGCGGCGGCGCGGGTCGTGCTCGGGGCGGACGGTGTCGATGCGGCCGGTCCGCACGCCGTCACGCATGAGCACGACCAGGTCGGCCCACATCGCGTCCCACGTCCCCCGGTCCAGCGCCCGGCCCGGGAGCTGCGGGTCCAGGCCGTGCCGGAACAGGACCTCGGCGCGGTAGACGTTCCCGACGCCGGCGAGCACCTTCTGGTCCATCAGCAACGTCGCGAGCGGGCTGCGCGAGGCCGAGATCCGGGCCCAGACCGTGTCCGGGTCGGCGTCGGGACGCAGCGGGTCCGCACCCAGCCGGGCCCGCAGCGCGCGGGCCTCGGCCGAGGTGAGGAGCTCGCAGGCGGTCGGGCCGCGCAGGTCGGCGTAGTGGGTCTGCCCCACCAGCCGCATCCGCAGCTGCCCGACCGGTTCCGGCGCGGGCAGCGGCTGTTCGACGAACGTGCCGTACAGCCCGAGGTGGACGTGCACGACGCGGTCGCGGCCGTAGCGGTGGAACAGGTGCTTGCCGTGCGCCTCGGCGCCGGTCATCACCTCGCCGTCGAGCAGTGCCGCGGAGGCGGCGAAGCGGCCCTGCGGGCTGGAGACGCCGACCGGCCGGCGGACGAACAGCTTCCGGTGCAGCCGGGCCAGCCGATGCAGCGTGTGTCCCTCGGGCATCTCGGCTCCGGGTCAGGACTCGGGATCAGGACGCGGGGAGCTCGATCTTCCCGGTCCGCTCGTAGTCGAGGACCTGGTCGATGCGGCGCTGGTGGCGCGCGTCGCCGGAGAACGGGGTGGCGATGAAGGCGTCGACGATCGCGACGACCTCGGTGAACGAGTGCTGCCGCGCGCCGATGCCGATGATCTGGGCGTCGTTGTGCTCGCGGGCGAGGGTGGCGGTGGCCTCGTTCCACGCCAGCGCGGCGCGGATGCCCTGCACCTTGTTGGCGGCGATCTGCTCGCCGTTGCCGGATCCGCCGAGCACGATGCCGAGGGACGTCGGGTCCTCGACCACGCGCCGCGCGGTCTCGATGCACCACGCGGGGTAGTCGTCGAGGGCGTCGTAGGTCGGCGCCCCGACGTCGATCGCCTCGATCCCCTTCTCGGTCAGGTACTCGACGAGCTTGCCCTTGACCTCGAAACCGGCGTGGTCACTGCCCAGGTAGACGCGCACGGGGCACGATCCTCCCCCATGCGGATCGGCGGCGTGGACGGGGTCCCGGGTGGCTGGGTGGTGTGCGTGCTCTCCGGCAGCGGAGCAGCACGTGAGGTGAGGTGGACGGTGGTCCCCGACGCGGCGTCGGTGCTGGCCGCGACGGCCGGGTGCGACGCCGTGGGGGTCGACATCCCGTTGTCGGTCCCGGCCGGTGCGCAGCGGCGCGAGGCCGAGGTCCTCGCGTCGGCGCGGCTGGGCCGGGCGCGGTCCTCGCTGTTCCCCACCCCGCCCGCTCCGGTGCTCGACGCGCAGACCTACGAGGAGGCCTGTGCCGCCGCCCAGGCCGTCACGGGGAAGAAGATCAGCCTCCAGACCTGGCACATCGTCGACAAGATCCGGGAGTTCCAGCGGGTGCGGCTGCCGTCGTCGGTGGTCGAGACGCACCCGGAGCTGTCGTTCCGCACGATGGCACCGGCGGTGGCGTTCGCGTCGAAGAAGACCGCGCGCGGGGCGGGCCAGCGGGTCGCGGCGCTGTCGGGGTGGGTCCCCTCCGCCGCGTCGCTCGGTGACCTGCCCACCGCCGCCCGGCTCGACGACGTCCTCGACGCCCTGGCCTGTGCCTGGACGGCCGAGCGGGTGGCCCGTGGGACCGCTGAGGTGCTCGGCCCGGGAACCGACGCCCTGGGCCGGTCCGCCGCGATCGCGGTCTGAGCGCGAGGATCACCGGATGGACGGGCAGCGGGCGGACGGGCAGCGGGCGGACGGGCGCTGGGTGGAGCTCGCCGACGGTGTGCTCGCTCGCCGGCACGACGAGCTGGACCTGACCACCGGCCTCGTGCTCGGCACCTCCGCGGCGCTGGTGATCGACACCCGCGGCGACACTGCCCAGGGCGCCGAGCTCGCCGCCGCGGTGCGTGCGGTGACCGCACTGCCGGTCGTCGTGGCCCTCACCCACGCACACTTCGACCACTGCTTCGGCACCGCCGCGTTCCCCGGCGCCCCGGTGTACGCCCAGGCCGGCTGCGCCGGCGCGCTCCTGGCGACGGCCGCCGCGCAGCGCGCCCACTGGGTCCGGCACTACCGCGACTCCGGAGACACCGGGGGCACAGGCGGCTCGACCGCCGCCGCGACGGCCGACGCGCTCGCCGCCACTGTCCCGGTGCTCCCCGACCGCCCCGTCTGTCCCCGCGCCGGCTCGGTGCACCCGGTCGACCTGGGCGGACGCGTCGTGCAGCTCGTGCATCCCGGCCCCGCCCACACCGGACACGACCTGGCGGTGCACGTCCCCGACGCGGGCGTGCTCTTCGCCGGGGACCTGCTGGAGAACGGAGCGCCGCCGTCGTTCGGGCCGGACGCCTACCCCCGGGACTGGGCGGCCGCCGTGGGGCTGCTGCTCGACGTCGGCACGGCACCCTCGGCCGTCGCCACCCGGGTGTTCGTGCCCGGGCACGGCGACCCGATGACGCCCGACGAGGCGGCAGCGCAGCACACGGACCTGCGGCGGATCGCCCGGGCGGCCGGGGGTTCCGGTGCCGCGGTTCCGGATGTCCCCTCTGCGAATTCGCTTACCGGGTAAGCGAATTCGCAGAACAAGGGTCTGCCGATCACGCCGCGGGAGCCGGGCGGTGCCGAGAGCCGGGCGGTGCCGGGAGCCGGGAGCCGGGAGCCGGGAGCCGGGAGCCGGGAGCCGGGAGCGATGGTGCAGGTCGTCACCGCTCGGGGTCGCCGACCTCGGGTGACGGCGCCCCTCGAGTGGATTCGCTTACCGGGTAAGCGAATCCCTGCACGACCGGCCGGGTGCGGTCCGTTGCGGGCTCCGCCCCGGCGCCGCGATCCCGGTGGCCGCCGCGGCCTGCCTGCCGATGCTCCGGGGTCACTCGCCCGGTCGGTCCCGCCGTCGCGGAGCCGCACTGGTGCCCCACCCCGATCGGCGGGCGGCCGACGGGGCCGTGTCGGGCGGGACGCCGTCGAGCCGGGGAGCGACCGGCTGGGCTGCGTTCGGCTGGGCTGCGTTCGGCTGGGGAGCGACCGGCTGGACAGCAGCCGGTGGGGCGGCGCCCCGGGACCGGTCGGACAGCACGCGCGCGACTCGGCCGGCGACACCGGACGGGTCGGGTTCCACGCCCGCCGCCCGGCGCAGGCGGTACAGCTCCACGGTCGGCGGCCCGGCCACCACCCGGGGCAGCGGCGCGGTCGGGTGGTCGTCCGTCGCGATCCGGGGGAGCTCGACCGTCGGCAGGCCCATCGGAAGGCCCGCGGCGGGGCCGGCCGAGGGGGTGACCGAAGGAGCCGGCGCGGCGGGCAGGTGCCGGCGCAGTCCGAGCACCGCGGGCAGTCCCAGCGCCGGGCCGACGGCGAGCACCACGAGCGCCGCCTGCCATCCGACCGCGGCCGCGACCACCGGGACCGTCGCGATCCCGGCGACGGTGAGCAGGAACCCCAGCGCGGTCTGCACGGTCAGGGCGGTGCCGGTGTAGCGGGGGTCGGCGATCTCGATCGTCGCCGTCGTCAGGACCGCGGAGTCGGCGACGGCGGCCGTGCCCCACAGCACACAGAACGCACTCACCAGCAGGGGCGCCGCGCCGATCACGAGGGGGGACACCAGGCAGCAGACGCCGCTGACCAGCAGCGCCGTCGCGATCACCGGGACGCGTCCGTAGCGGTCCGCGGCGCGGCCGCCCAGCACGCAGCCGGCGGCGCCGCCCAGACCGGCCGCCACGAACACCAGCAGGTGCTCCGACGGGCCGGGGTCGCCACCGGCGAGTGCGGCGCCCAGCCAGGTCCAGAGCGCGTACAGCTCCCACATGTGCCCGAGGTAGCCGAGCACGACCAGCCGCGGGCCGGGCTCCCGGAGCAGCCGCAGCGCGTAGCCGGTGTCCGGGGGCGGGGCCGGGGCGAGCGCCGGTCCGGGACGCAGGCACCAGTGGGCCAGCGCGGCCGCCGCGAGCCCGCACAGCGCGGCGCCGGCGAGCACCCCGCGCCACGGCAGCCCGGGCAGCCCACCGATCAGGTGCGGCAGCGCCGACCCGACGGTCAGCGCGCCGACCAGCACGCCGAGGTCGCGGGCCCGGCGCGACCGATCCGACCAGGACGTCATGATCTTCATGCCGACCGGGTAGACGAGCGCGAGACACACCCCGGTCAGCGTCCGCAGCACCAGCGCCGCCACCGGCCCGTCGACGACGGCGGCGAGCAGCAGCGTGCACGCCGCGGCCGCGGCCGCGCCGGCCGCGAGCAACCGCTGCGGCGGGACCCGGTCGGCGAGGGTCAGCACCGCCGAGACCACCGCGCCGGCGGCGAACCCGAGCTGCACCGACGTCGTCAGCCAGACCCCGGCCGTCGCGGACAGGTTCCACTCGGCGCGCAGCTCGGGCAGCACCGCGGACGCGGAGAACCACACGGCGAGCCCGAGCACCTGGACCAGGGCGACCAGGGCCCGCGCGCGGCGGCCGGCGGTCATGGCGGCTCCGTGGGGTCGGCGGATCCGGACACGCTAGCGAAAACACCCAGTGGAAACTGGTCCGGACAGACGATTCGGTACCGCCGTCCGGCCCAGCGGCCGACGCAGTGTCGGGCGTGATCGCCGCGGGACACACGGACGTAACAGGAGCCACCTAGCGTCACCGGCCGTGGGGAACGTGCCGCTGGTGGGGGTCGAGGAGGAGTTCCACGTGGTCGGCCTGGCCGACCGCCGGGCCGCGCCCGACGCGGAACGGTTGCTGGAGCACCTGGACGGGGCGGAGTTCTTCCCCGAGCTGCAACGGTCGCTGGTCGAGACCAACTCGCCCGCGACCCCGTCGCTGGACGAGCTGCGCGCCCACGTGCGACGCCTGCGCAACCGGCTGCGCGAGGCCGCCGAGCCGCTGGGGCTGGGTGTCGTCGCGGCCGGGACGGTGCCGCTGGTCGACCTGTCCGGCGACGACATCTCGGCCGGCGCCCGCTACGAGCGGATGCAGCACGAGTACCAGATGCTGGTGCGCGAGCAGCACATCTGCGGGGTGCAGGTGCACGTCGACGTCCCCGACCGCGACACCGCCGTGCAGGTCTCGCGCCGGGTCGCGCCCGCGCTGCCGACCCTGCTCGCGATCACCGCCAGCTCGCCGTACTGGCGCGGCCACGACACCGGCTACGCCAGCTACCGCAGCATGATCTGGCAGCGCTGGCCCACCGCGGGACCACCCGGTGACGTCACCACCGCCGCCGAGTACGACGCGATGATCGACGAGCTCATCGCGTCCGGGACGATCAGCGACGCCGGGATGCTCTACTTCGACGTCCGCCCCAGCGCGCACCTGCCGACCGTCGAGCTGCGACTGTGCGACGCCTGCCCCGACGTCGACGACGTCGTGCTGGTCGCGGGACTGTTCCGTGCCCTGGTCGCCCGCGCCCGCGCCGACACCGAGGCGGGCAGGCCGCTGCCCCGCGCCCGGTACGAACTGCTGCGCGCGGCCGGGTGGCGGGCCGCACGGTCCGGGCTGGAGGGCGACCTCGTCGACATCGGCCGGGCCCCCGGCGGTCCCCCGACGCTGAGCTCCCCGTCGATGCAGCTGCGCGGGCTGGTCGAGGAGCTGCGGCCGTGGCTGGAGGAGGTCGGCGACCACGACCAGGTCGCCGAGCTCGCCGAGGGCGTCCTGGCCCGCGGGTCGGGCGCGGCGGCGCAGCGGCGGGCCTTCGGGCGTCGCGGCTCGCTGGCCGACGTCGTCGACGACCTGCTGGCACGCACGCACGGCGAGCGGCCGCCGTCGGCCCCCGCGGAGACCGTGCCGTCCGCGCCGGAGCTGCTGCACGGCTACGTCCCGCCCCGCTACGACGAGGCCGTCGACGCGACCGGCGCCGTCCGGCCCGGCTACGGCTGGCTGTTCCGGTCCCTGGAGCGGCTCGGCCCGCGCGGCCTGGCCGCGGCGGAAGCCGCCCTGCGCACCGAGCAGCGCGCCCGCGGGGTGACCTTCCCGGTGCCCGGCGTCGAGCCCGGCGACGACGGCGAGCGGCTGTTCCCGCTGGACCTGGTGCCACGGATCATCGAGGCCCAGGACTGGGCGCACCTGGCGTCCGGGCTGGAGCAGCGGATCCGGGCGCTCGAGTGCTTCGTCCGCGACGTCTACGGCCGCCGCGAGATCGTGCGGGACCGGGTCGTCCCGGGGTCGGTGGTCGAGCAGGCCCCCGGTCGCACCCGCTCCGGCGCGCTGGTGCCCCCGGACGCCGTCCGGATCGCCGTCGGCGGCATCGACCTGGTCCGCGACGACGCCGACGGCTGGGTCGTGCTGGAGGACAACCTGCGGGTCCCGTCGGGCATCGGGTTCTCGATGATGAGCCGGCGGCTGATCCGCAGCGTGCTGCCCGACCTCGAGTCGCCGTCGGAGGTCCGCCACCTCGACGACGTGCCGGAACGGCTGCGCGCCGCGCTCGCGGCGGGCGACCCCGACGGGCCCGACGGGGAGGCCGCGCTGCTGACCGCGGGCGAGGTGGACCCGGCGTTCTTCGAGCACCAGCTGCTCGCCGAGGCGATGGACGTCCCGCTGGTGACCCCGGCGCGGCTGCAGGTCACCGACGGCGCGGTGTTCCTCGTCGGCGGCGGGCGGCGGCGCCGGATCACCACCCTCTACCGTCGGATGGACGAGAACGAGCTCGCCACCGCCCGCGGCGCCGACCACCGGCCGCTCGGTCGTGCGCTGTGGGCGGCGATGGCCCGTGGACGGGTCGCGCTGCGCAACGCGCCCGGCAACGGCGTCGCCGACGACAAGCTGGTCTACGCCTACGTGCCGGAGATGATCCGCTACTACCTCGGCGAGAAGCCCGTGCTGGCCTCGGTGCCGACGCTGCCCTGCGTCGACCCGGCGGCCCGTGAGCAGGTCCTGGACCGGCTCGACCAGCTGGTGCTCAAACCCGTCGACGGCTACGGCGGCGCCGGGATCGTGATCGGCCCGTACGCCGATCGGGCCGAGCTGGACCGGGTGGCCGAGGCGATCCGGGCCACCCCGGCCGGCTGGGTCGCCCAGGACCTCGTCGGGATCTCCACCCACCCCACGTTCACCGACGGTGCCCTGCAGCCCCAGTCCGTCGACCTGCGGGTCTTCGCGGTGCAGTCCCCCGGTGCCGGCGGAGTGCCCGAGGTCGACGTGCTGCCCGCGGCGCTGTCGCGGGTCGCCCCGCCCGGCGGGATGATCGTGAACTCCTCGCGCGGCGGCGGGGCGAAGGACACCTGGGTGCTGGCCTGAGGCCGGCTCAGCCGGCGAGCAGCAGGTCCGGCTCGCCCAGCACCCGGTCGGCGACGGCGCGGGCGGTACCGGTGACGGTGGCCGCGCGGCCGTGCGGGGACACGACCACCGCGACGTCCGGCCCGGTCGCGACACCGCGCCGCACCAGCTCCGCCCGCACCGCGGGGGCCAGCCAGGTGCCCAGCTCCGCGTAGCTGCCGCCGAGGACGACGGTGCCGACGTCGACGACGTGGAGCACCGACGTCAGCGCCGTCCCGAGCGCGGTGCCGGCCCGGGCCAGCGCCTCCGTCGCGGCCGGGTCCCCCGCGCGGGCGGCGGTCCGCAGCGCGGCGACGTCGGCGACGCCCGCGTCGCCGAGCAGGGCGGGCAGGCCCGCGTAGACCTCGACGCAGCCGGTGCCGCCGCAGCCGCAGCGCCGCCCGTCGCGCTCGATCACGACGTGCCCGATCTCCCCGGCGACGCCGCGGGCACCGGGCAGCACCCGCCCGTCGACGACGATCCCGCCGCCGATCCCGACGTCGGCGGAGACGTAGACGAAGTCGTCGGCCTGGCCCAGGTGCGCGAGCGCGCCGAGCGAGGCCTCGTTGCCGACGAGCAGCGGCACCCCGCCGAGCGCGTCGGTGTGCTCGGCGGGGCGGCAGCCGTCGAGCAGGGGCAGGTTCGGGGCCCGCAGCAGCACCGCCGCGCCGTCGGAGCCGTGCACCGGTCCGGGGACGGCGATCCCGGCCCCGGCCACCGGGCGTCCGGTGCGCGCGGCCAGGGTCGCCACGGTCCGAGCGGCCCGCCCGAACACCGCGTCCGGATCGAGGCCGCGGTGGTCCCGGCGCCGGCGCGACCGACGCACCACCTGCCCGTCCAGGCCGGTGACCAGCGCGTCGACGCCGTCGACCTCGACCGACACGGCCAGCACGACGGGCCCGGTGCCGGCGAACGCCAGCGGCGTCCCGGGCCGCCCGACCCCGCTCCGGTCCGGCTCCCCCTCCGCGAGCACCCCCGCGGCGACCAGCGGGTCCAGCAGCCCCGCGACGGTCCCGCGGGTCAGCCCGGTCGCCGCGGCGAGCGAGGCCCGCGACGACGGGGCCGTCCGCAGGACTCCCAGCAGCAGCCCGAGGTTGTGCCGGCGCACCGTCGGGGGACGCGCGGGCAGGGACTGGGCACGGGGAGCCGGTCGGTCGGGCACGGAGGTCATCGTGCTCCGGCGAGGTGCTCCACCACGAGCTGGTGCAGCCGGACGAAGCCGTACCCGCGACGGCCGAGCGCGTCCGGGTCGACGGTGTCCAGCGCCGGGTCGGCGAGCAGGTCGGCCGCGGTCTCCCCGGCCCCCAGCGTCGGCTCGGACAGCGCGGGCACCCCGGCCTCGGCGAGCGCGGCGACGACCTCGGGGTCGGCCCGGAACGCGGCCGCCCGCTCACGCAGCAGCAGGTAGGTCCGCATGTTCGCCTCGGCGGAGTCCCACACGCCACGGCGGTCCTCGGTGCGCGAGGGCTTGTAGTCGAAGTGGCGGGGGCCGTCGTAGCCCGCGGTCTCGAGCAGGTCGACCAGCGCGAAGGCGTTGAGCAGGTCACCGTGGCCGAACACCAGGTCCTGGTCGTACTTGATGCCGCGCTGGCCGTTCAGGTCGATGTGGAACAGCTTCCCGGCCCATAACGCCTGGGCGACGCCGTGGGCCATGTTGAGCCCGGCCATCTGCTCGTGCCCGACCTCGGGGTTGACCCCGACGAGCTCGGGGTGGGCGAGCCGCTCGACGAAGGCCAGGGCGTGCCCGACGGTGGGCAGCAGGATGTCGCCGCGGGGCTCGTTCGGCTTGGGCTCGATCGCGAACCGGATGTCGTGGCCCTGCTCCAGGACGTACCCGCAGAGCAGGTCCATGGCCTCTCGGTAGCGGTCCAGGGCGGCGCGGACGTCCTTCGCGGAGTCGTACTCCGAGCCCTCCCGTCCACCCCAGAGGACGAAGGTGCGGGCACCGAGCTCGGCGGCCAGCTCGACGTTGTGCAGCACCTTGCGCAGCGCGAGCCGCCGCACGGTGCGGTCGTTGGAGGTGAACCCGCCGTCCTTGAACACCGGGTGCGAGAACAGGTTGGTGGTGATCATCGGGACGGTCATGCCCGTCGCCTCGCACGCCTTCCGCAGGCGTGCGATCTGCCGGTCCCGGTGGGCCGGGTCCGGCGCGAAGCCGAACAGGTCGTCGTCGTGGAACGTGAGGCCCCACGCGCCGCGCGCGGCGAGCTCCTCGACGGCCTCGACCACGTCGAGCTCGGGGCGGGTGGGCGAGCCGAACGGGTCGGCTGCGGTCCAGCCGACGGTCCACAGTCCGAAGGAGAACTTGTCGGCGGGGGTCGGGGCGGGGACGGCCATCGTCTGCTCCTGGAGGTGGGGGTCCGGCTCCGGCGAGCATGCTCCCGGGGCCCGTCCCGGTCCAGAGTTTGTTCGTTTTACCTACGAACGAATCCCTCGTTCGCCGTAGTGGTCGTCATCACCCCGAAACGCTGTGGGTCTTGCACGAGCGGCCCGGCGCACGTGAGGTGGAACCCGGCGCGGACCCACCGGGTAGTTTCGACGTCCGGCCAGGCGGAACCGCAGGACACGAGGGCAGAACCGGGGGGTGTGATCGGTGGAGGCCGGGCAGACCGGGCAGATCACCCAGACCGTCCCCGACCGTGACGGCGCCGGGGCCGCACCCGGACACCACTCCCCCGCGGTGTCCCCGGACGGCACCCGCATCGCCTGGATCTCCGACCGCACCGGGCGCCCACGGGTGCACGTCGCGACGCTGCCGCCGGACGGGCCCATCGACCCGGACGAGGCACGGGTGCTGTCGGCGCCCGGCCCGTACGCCGACGTGACGGCGCTGTCCTGGTCCCCCGACGGCAGCCGGATCGCGGTGCAGGTCGCCCCGTGCGGCGGCGACCGCACCCGGGTGGCGCTGCTCGACCCCGACGGCGGTCCGGCCGTCGGGATCGCGACGCACGCCACCGCCGTCGTGCTGGGGGCCTGGGCCCCGACCGGACGGTCGCTCGGCGTCACCGTGCTGTCCGACGCGACACCGCGCGGCAGCGAGCCGGGCGACGGCACCGCCTGCCTGGTCGACGTGCGTGACGGCTCCTCCACCGTCCTCGGGTCCGGGCAGGCGGCCGTCGTCCAGGCGGTGTCGGCGGACGGCCGCCGGGTCGTGCTGCGCACCGGGCGTCGTGGGGAGCGCGCCCTGGAGCTGGTCGACCTGCACCGCGGCACCCGGGACCGGGTGATCGGCGGGCCCGGCGGTGCGCTGACCGCCGCCGCCCGCTTCGGCTCCGCCCCCGGCACGCTGTGGGTGCACACCGACGCCGACCGCGAGCACGCCGCGCTGCTCGCCGTCGCACTCGGCCCCACGGCCGAGCACCGCCTGTCCCCCGCGCGCCCGGTCGCCGTCCGGCCCGGCGCCGACCTGGAGGTCGTGGCACTGGACCCGGGCGGCCCGCGGGCCGCGCTGGTGTGGAACGTCGGCGGGCGCAGCCAGGTCGAGATCGCCGACCTGCGCGGCGGGAGACCGGAGCGACTGCCCGCGCCGTGCGACGTCGTCACCGGGGTGACCTTCGCCCGCGACGGCGTGTCGCTGCTGGTCGCGGGCCACTCCCCGGGGGTGCCGCCGTACGTGGTGCGGCTGCCGCTCGACGCCCGCCCGGCCACACCGCTGCTCGGCGGGACCCCGGTGACGCCCCGGCCCCCGCGCCCGGAGGCGGTCGGCTTCCCCGCCGAGGACGGGCTGCGGCTGGCCGGGTGGCTGCACCGGCCGTCGTCGCCGACGGGGGTGGGGTTCGTCTGGCTGCACGGCGGCCCCGAGTCCGAGGAGCGGCCCGGCTGGGCGCCCCTGCTGCACGCGCTGGTCGCCGCCGGGGTCACCGTGCTCACGCCGAACGTGCGCGGCTCCTCCGGGCGGGGGCGGGCCTTCGCCCGGCTCGACGACGGCCCGCTGCGGCCGGAGTCGATCGCCGACGTGCGGGCCGCGACCCGGCTCCTGGCCGGGGTGCCCGACGTCGACCCGCGCCGGATCGTCGTCGGCGGCCGGTCCTACGGCGGGTTCCTCACCCTCGCCGCGCTGACCCGGTTCCCGGAGCTGTTCGCGGCCGGCGTCGACGTGTGCGGCATGTCCGACATGGCCGCCTTCTTCGCCGACTCCGAGCCCTGGATCAGCGGTCCCGCGACGACCGAGTACGGGAACCCGGACCGGGACCGCGCGTTGCTGGAGGAGCTGTCCCCGCTGCGGACGGCGGACCGGATCGCCGTGCCGCTGCTGGTCGTGCACGGCGAGCACGACACGAACGTCCCGCTCTCGCAGGCGCTCGCGATCCACGCGGCGCTGGCCGGGCGCGGCGCCCCGGTGGAGTTGCTGCGCATCCCGGACGAGGGCCACGAGGTGCACGACCGGCACACCCGGGCCGCGGCGAACGCCCGGATCGTGGACTTCGTGACCGCGACGACGGCCCGTGGCTGAACGGGCGCCCCGGCCCGGCCGAGCGGGTCAGGCCGTGCTGAACGACTGCAGGATCTCCTGGCCCTCGCTGTTGGTGCCGACGACGAACCGGTAGTTCTCCCGGGTCGTCGTGCCGTCGTTGCGCATGAACACGACGGTCGCGGTGACCGTGTTCGGGCCGGCGTTGCGCAGGTTCTCGGCGTAGACGTTGCGCACGGTGCTGTAGAAGGACCGGAAGCCCTGGATGCCCTGGCTCTGGGCCTGTGCCTGCGGGCTGAGCATCGCGAACGCGCCGTCGATGTCGTCGGGCAGCATCCGGTAGTAGTTCTGCACGAACGAGACCGGGTCCTGCACCTGCCCGGTGCCGGTGGTCGGCGTGGGCGTCGGCGTCGCGGAGGTGGTCGGCGCGGGCGTGGTCGTCGGGGTCGCGCTCGGCGACGGCGACCCGCTCGTCGGCGGGGCGGCGATCACCGGCGGGGTGCCCTGCTGCTGGTTGGTCGAGTAGATGCCGAACGCGACACCGCCGCCGACGACGAGCAGCACGGCCAGCGCACCCAGCACGACCGGGGTGCGACGGCCCCGCCCGTCCCGGGAACGGGGGGCACCCTTCCGGCGGGCACCGCGCCCCCCGGGACCGGGGATGACCTGCGGCGCGGGGACGGCCGGGGCGTCGACGACCGTCCCGCCGCCCTGCGCGGCGAGCCCGTGCGGCGCGGCCACGGCGTCACCGGTGTCCATCACCGCGGACGCCGTCGACGGCGTCGCGAGACCGGCGACGGACTGGCCCGCGGCGATCCGGGCGAGCGCGTCGCGGGCCTGGGCGGCGCTGGGCCGCTCGGCGGGGTCGTTGGCGAGCAGGCGCATCAGCAGCGCGGTCAGCGGGCCCGCCTCCCGCGGCGGGGTGATCGCGCCGGTGGCGACCTTGTGGAGCAGGGCGTAGGCGTTGTCGTCGAGGCCGAACGGCGGCTCGCCCTCGACCGAGGCGTAGAGCATCGCGCCGAGCGCGAAGATGTCCGAGGCGGCCGTCGGCTCCTGGCCGCGGGCGACCTCGGGGGCGAGGAACGCCGGCGTGCCGGCGATGACGCCGGTGCGGGTGAGCTGCACGTCGTCGACGGCGCGGGACACACCGAAGTCGGTGATCTTGGCCCGGCCGTCCTCGGCGATCAGGACGTTGCCCGGCTTGATGTCACGGTGCACGACACCGGCGGTGTGCGCGGCGGCCAGCCCGTCGGCGACCTGACGGCCGATCGCGGCGGCCTCCCGCGGCGGGATCGGGCCCTTCTCGGCGAGGACCGCGGCCAGCGAGCGCGACGGCAGGTACTCCATGACCAGCCACGGACGGTCGTCGTGGACGACGACGTCGAACATACTGATCACGTGCGCGTGCTGCAGGCGGGCACCGATCCGGCCCTCACGCAGGATCCGCTGGCGGGACTCCTCCAGCTGCTCGTCGGACGGCAGCGCCGCCGCGAGCAGCTCCTTGACCGCCACCGTCCGGTTCAGCAGCTCGTCCGTCCCCCGCCACACGGCACCCATCGCACCGGCACCGATCCGCTCGTCGAGCCGGTAGCGGTTCCCGATCCGGGGCGTGTCGGGGGTGGGCGAACTCATGAGGTCCAAGGGTAGGGAATCGAGGCCGGGCCGCCGTCGGCAGGGCAGGTGCTGCGGACGACCGGGAGAGGGACCACGGACCCTACGCGTCCACCGGTCCCGCAGCCAGTAACCGTACGCCACACCACAGGACGCCCGATCACCTCGGAAGGCCCAGTTTGTTGGCACACGCCGGCCACGATCCGTAACCACCGCGGGCGTCGCGGACCTTGGTCGCGATCTCGATCTGCTGCTCCTTGGTCGCACCGTCGGCGGTGGGGGCGTACTTCGTGCCGCCGAAGTCGCTCCAGGTGCCCTTGTCGAACTGGAGACCACCGTGGTAGCCGTTCCCGGTCGAGATGGCCCAGTCGCCGGAGGACTCGCACTGCGCCAACCGGTCCCAGGTGCCGTCGGCCGCCTTCGCCGACGACGACGGCGTCGGTTCCTTCTTCTCCTCCCGCTCCGGGGCCGGGGCCCGGGGTGCCGGGGCTCGGGGTGCCGGGGTCCCGCTGTCGCCTCCACCGCCCTCGGCCCCGCTGTCCTCGGTCCCGCTGTCCTCGGTCCCGCTGTCCTCGGTCCCGCTGTCCTCGGTCCCGCTGTCCTTCGCTCCGCTGGCCTCATTCCCGCCGGAGCCGTCGCCGCCGGACTTCTCGCCGCCGGACTTGTCGTCGCCGCCGGTCTTGTCGCCGCCGGGCTTGTCTCCACTGGGCTTGTCTCCACCGGAGTCGTCGCGACCGGACCCGGAGCCGTCGGTTCCGGACCCGCCCTCGGACGAGCCATCGTCGTCGCGGGAGCGGCCGGAGTCTCCGGAGCCGCCGAAGTCGCGGTCCTCCGGCTCGGAGCCCGAGGCCGGGCCGTCACCGGCGCTACCGCCGGATCGCTGGCCGGAACCGCCGGGGTCCGCCACACCGCCGTCCGAACCGGAGCCGCCCGGGCCAGATCCGTTCGAGCCGGAGCCGCGCGAGGCAGAGTCGTCCGAGCCGGAGCGGCCCGAGCGGGAACCACTCGGATCAGGCCCGTCGGAGCCGCCGCCGTCCGGGCCGTCGCCGGAGCCGCTGTCGGAGCCGCTGTCCGAGCCGCCCCCGGAGCCGGCGCGGTCCGGATCCGCACCGGACCCCGCCTCCGCCACCGCGGCGCGCACCCGCTCCCCCACCGCCCGCGCGATGGCGTCGGCGTCGGGGGCGCCGTACCCGGCGGCGACGTCGTCGACCACCAGCACCCAGTCGGCGCTCCCGCCCGTGCCCTGCGGCACCGGGAACCGGGCGATCCCCGAGCTCGACAGCTGGGCCAGCTCCAGGGTCGTCCCGGTCGCGGGCTGCACCCACCACGGGCGCGCGGTGTCGCCGGAGAGCAGGTCGAGGTCGAGGACGACGTCGCTGCCCGCCGGGGTGTGGCCGAGCACGTAGGAGCCGTCCTCGGCCCCGGCGATGTCGACCCGGCTGTCCACCGCCGCCGCCCGCACGGTGAACGCGCCGTCGGAATACGGGCTCAGCGACGTGCGGGGCACCGCGTCGGCGAGTGCCCCACGCTCCAGCACCGCACCGACGGCGATCTGCCCGCCCGCGAGCGTCCCGGCGACCAGCGCCACCGCCCCGAGCACCGACGTCGTCCGCCGCGAGAACCAGGTGTCCACGGCCGAGCACTGTGCGCCCCCGCGGGGCCCGCCACGGCCGAACGGGCCATCCCGTTCGCGATCGCGAGCAGCCGTCGTCGGAGATCACCGGCGGTGAGCGGATCGGTGCCGGATCCGGCACCGGTCCCCTCGGCCGCGGCGATCACCCGCCGGAGCCGGTCAGTAGTCGAAGGACGGGTCCTCGGTGCGGGTGCGCTTGAGCTCGAAGAAGTGCGGGTTCTCGGCCAGCAGCCGGGCGCCGTCGAACAGGCGGCCGGCGTCCTCCCCCTTCGGGACCCGGGAGATGACCGGCCCGAAGAACGCCACGCCGTCGACGTGGATCGTCGGGGTGCCGACGTCGAGACCCACCGGGTCCATGCCCTCGTGGTGGCTGGCGCGCAGCTTCTCGTCCCACTCGGTGGAGTGCGCGGCCTCGGCCAGCGACTCCGGCAGGCCGACCTCCTTGAGCGCGCCGGCGACGACGTCGTCGAAGTCCTTGTTCTGCTGGTTGTGGATCCGCTCACCGAGGGCGGTGTAGAGCGGCGCGAGCACCTCGGTGCCGTGCTGCTCGGCGGCGGCGATGCACACCCGCACCGGGCCCCACGCCTTCTTCATCATCTCCACGTACTGCTCGGGCAGGTCACGGCCCTCGTTCAGCACGGCCAGGCTCATCACGTGCCAGGTGACGTCGACGTCACGGACCTTCTCCACCTCCAGCACCCAGCGGGAGGTCAGCCACGCCCAGGGACACAGCGGGTCGAACCAGATGTCGATGCGGGCCTTGCCGTCAGCAGCAGCAGTCGTCATGTACGGCACAACGCACGCCACGCGCCCCCGATTCCTCGGACCGCGCCGCGCCCACCGTGATTGGATGCCGGACGACACCACTCCCCGGAGAGGACCTACGTGACCCCGCCCAACCTCACCCGTACCCAGGCCGAGGAGCGCGCCGCGCTGCTCGACGTGTCGACCTACGACGTCACGATCGACCTGACCGACGGCGCCGGAGCCCCCTCCGAGCGGACGTTCGCGGTGACCACGACGGTGCGCTTCACCGCCACCGAGCCCGGCGGGAGCACCTGGATCGAGTGGGTCGGCGACGGCATCACCTCGGCCACCCTGAACGGCGCCGACCTCGACGTCTCGGGCTGGACCGAGGAGGACGACCTCGCGCTGCCCGATCTGGCCGCCGACAACGAGCTGACGATCGTCGCGACCGGCCTCTACACCAACACCGGCGAGGGCCTGCACCGCTTCGTCGACCCGGTCGACCAGGCCGTCTACCTGTACTCGCAGTTCGAGACGGCCGACTGCAAGCGGCTGTTCCCCTGCTTCGACCAGCCCGACCTCAAGGCCCGCTACACCCTCACCGTGACCGCGCCGGAGGACTGGAAGGTCATCTCCAACGCGCCGGCGACCGTCGAGGGCGGGGTCCACCGCTTCGAACGGACCGAGATCCTCTCCACCTACCTGGTGGCGCTGATCGCGGGTCCGTACGCGAGCTGGCACGACACCTACCGCGACGAGCACGCCGAGATCCCGCTGGGCATCTACTGCCGTGCCTCGCTGGCCCCGCACATGGACCACGAGCGGATCTTCACCGAGACCCGCCAGGGCTTCGACTTCTACCACCGCAACTTCCGCGTGACCTACCCGTTCGGCAAGTACGACCAGCTGTTCGTCCCCGAGTTCAACGCGGGCGCGATGGAGAACGCCGGTGCGATCACGTTCCTGGAGGACTACGTCTTCCGGTCGCGGGTGACCCGCACGCTCTACGAGCGCCGCGCCGAGACGATCCTGCACGAGATGGCGCACATGTGGTTCGGCGACCTCGTGACCATGCGCTGGTGGGACGACCTGTGGCTCAACGAGTCCTTCGCGACCTGGGCGAGCGTGCTGTGCCAGGCCGAGGCGACCGAGTACACCGGCGCCTGGACGACGTTCGCGAACCTCGAGAAGTCGTGGGCCTACCGGCAGGACCAGCTGCCTTCGACGCACCCGATCGCCGCGGACATCCCGGACCTGCAGGCCGTCGAGGTGAACTTCGACGGCATCACCTACGCCAAGGGCGCGTCGGTCCTCAAGCAGCTCGTCGCCTACGTCGGGCTGGAACCGTTCCTCGCCGGGCTGCGCGACTACTTCGCCGCCCACGCCTGGGGCAACGCCACCTTCGACGACCTGCTGGGCTCGCTGGAGAAGGCGTCGGGTCGGGACCTGTCGGACTGGGGCGCGCAGTGGCTGCGCACCACTGGCCTGAACCTGCTGCGCCCGTCGTTCCAGATCGACGACGCCGGCAGGTTCACCTCCTTCGACGTCGTGCAGGGCGGGGCCCGGCCGGGCGCCGGCGAGCTGCGCACGCACCGGATCGCCGTCGGCGTCTACGACGACGACCCGGAGACCGGCAAGCTCGTCCGCACCCACCGCGTCGAGCTCGACGTCTCCGGCGAGCGCACGCCCGTCCCGGACCTGGTCGGGGTGCCCCGCGGCAAGCTCGTCCTGGTCAACGACGACGACCTCACCTACTGCGCGCTGCGCCTGGACCCGGGCTCGCTCGCGACCCTGGTGGACCGCATCGGCGACATCGCCGACTCGCTGCCGCGCACGCTGTGCTGGTCCTCCGCGTGGGAGATGACCCGCGAGGCCGAGCTGAAGGCCCGCGACTTCGTCACCCTGGTCGCCGGCGGGTTCGACACCGAGTCCGAGATCGGCGTCGTGCAGCGGCTCCTGCTGCAGGCCCAGACCGCGACGGCGTCGTACTGCACCCCGGAGTGGGCGCACGGCCGCGGCTGGCCGCTGCTGACCGACGCGCTGCGGTTCCGCCTGGACACCGCCCCGCCCGGGTCCGACGTCCAGCTGGCGGTGGTCAACGCGCTGACCGCGTCGGTGCTGCCGGAGAACACCCTGGACCGGATGAAGGGCTGGCTGCTCGACATCGACGTGCCGAAGGGCCTGACCGTCGACGCCGACCTGCGCTGGCGGCTGCTGCACGCACTCGTCGCGCACGGGAAGGCCGGCGAGACCGAGATCGCCGAGGAGGCCGAGCGCGACGCCACCTCCACCGGGGCGCGGCAGGCCGAGCGGGCCCGCGCGCTGATCCCGACCGCGGAGGCCAAGGAGCGGGCGTGGCAGCGCGCCGTGCACGACGACTCCCTCCCGAACGCGATCAACGAGTCGGCGATCTCCGGGTTCTCCCACCCCGCGCTGTCCACGGTGAACCCCGGCCTGCTCGACGGCTACGTGCGGCGCTACTTCGACGAGATCGACGGCGTGTGGGCCCGCCGGACCTCGGAGCTCGCGCAGAACGTCGTCGTCGGGCTGTTCCCGTCCTGGGCGGTCGCGGAGCCGACCGTCGCGGCGGCGGACGCCTGGCTCGCCGACGAGTCGAAGCCGGCGGCGCTGCGCCGGCTCGTGTCCGAGGGGCGCGCCGGGATCGTGCGCGCGCTGGCCGCCCGCGAGTTCGACGGTCAGGCCACTCCGGACCCGGAGCGGACCACCGCGGTCCAGCAGCCCTGACCCACACGAACGGCGCCCCGGAAGCACGTGCTTCCGGGGCGCCGTTCGTGTGTCGGGGTGTGGTCAGCGGCGGCGCAGCCACCGCCTCAGGGGGTTGGCCGGCGCCGGTTCGTCGGCGGAGCGGAAGCCCGCGCAGACACGCGGCCCGCAGCTGCCGCAGTCGGTGCCCGGGCGGTAGTGCTCGTGCACCTCCTCCGGGTGGCCACAGGTGCACAGTCCCACCTGCGGTACGGCGGGCGCCGGCGGACCTGCCGGGGTCCGGGGCTCGGACGGGGTGCGCGGCCGGGGCAGCGCCGGGACGGGCTGCAGGCCCGTCGGCGGTGTCAGGACCGCGGCCGTGGGGGCGGCGGGGGTCCCGCGGTCGGTGCCGTCGTTCTCGTGCGCCATGTGACCTCCTTCGTGCCGGCGAACGGCAGCGCGGACGACCATTGCGTCATCGCACCGTGCCGCTGCGTCACCAGTATGAGATCGCGTGGGGCGCGTGGGAATGGCTCGGAGCGACGAATAGACCTTCCGTGGACGGATCGGCAGCTCACGGACACGGCATCACCCGATCAGCGGGCCACCGGAAGTGTGAGTACGGCGAGACAGCCGCGGGGTGCGTGCACCGTACGGAGCACCAGGTTGCCGCCGTGCTCCTGAGCCAGCTGGGCGCTGATGTGCAGCCCGAGCCCGGAGCCGCCGGCGGCCTCGTCGTGCCGCCCGCGGACGATCTCGAGCTGCTCCTGCCCGCCGGGCAGGCCGGGGCCGTGGTCGCGGACCTCGACGGCCACCAGCCCCGGCTCGTCGGCGAGCCGGGCCCGCACCACCACCGGGGTCCGGGGCGCGTGCCGGTCGCAGTTGGCCAGCAGGTTCGTCACGACCTGGCGGGTCAGCGACTCGGGCGCCGCGACCGGGGGCAGGTCGTCCTGGGTGTCGAGGGTGATGGAGCGGCCGTCGCGCAGGTCCACCAGGGTGCGCAGGGCCGCCCCGACGTCGTGCTCGCCGCCGGTGTCCGCCCCCGGCGGGGAGGCGACCGGGGCGTACGCCGGGCCGAAGTCGAGCAGGGCGGCGTCGCTCCGGCCGGTCGTCGGGTCGGCCGCGGCGTCGTCGACGGCGACCGGGGTCTGCAGCATCTGGCGCAGCCGGTTCAGCTCGGCGAGCACCGCCTCCCGCATCCGGTCGACCTGGGGGTCCTCGCCGCCGGGGCGGGTGGTCAGCAGCTGCGCCGCTCCGGCCAGACCTGCCAGCCCGTTGCGCAGCTCGTGGTCGCGCTCGGCGGTCTGGCCGGTGGCCCGTTCGAGCAGCGCCGAGGCCTCGCCGAGGGTGTCCTGGAGCTGGTCGTAGTCGTCCTGCATCCGGGTCACCGTGCGCAGCGCCATGGTCAGCAGCGCGGCGAGCACGACGCCCATCCCGAGCACCCGCAGCGACGGGTAGACCAGGCCGGCCATCGGCTCCTGGCCGGGCACGATCGCCCGGTACAGCTGCGACACCGCGATGATCAGCAGGCCGAGCCCCATGCGGGCCCGGACCCGGCTCGGGCGCCGGTAGCCGTCGAGCAGGAACAGCACCGCGACCAGGGCCCAGCCGCTCTGCACCACGACCGAGTACAGCGGCGAGGTCGCCAGCATCCGGGTGAACGGACTCTCCGTCTGCAACGCGACGACCCCGCCGACGACGAGACCGACCGCGGCCAGCGCCCAGCCACCCCAGGCCCCGAGGACCGGCGGCGGCCGGAGCCCGGCGACCAGGATGCACAGGCTGATCACGAACATGGTCAGCACGGCCAGCCGCGGGGTGCCCGCCGGGTACTGGGGCAGGACCAGCGCGGACAGCGGAAGGAGCACCACGCCGTAGAGCAGGAGGGCGGCCCCGAACCACGACGGACGGGGGTCACCGGACAGCCGGCCCGTCACCAGCGCGACGATCGCCGCCGCTGACCCGACCGCGGCAGCGACGAGGGTGAGCACCGCCGTCGCGTCGGAGAGGTCGACCCGGCCGTCGACGACCGCGGGGCGGCTCACGGCCACCACGACGACGGTCATCACCGCGACGACCAGCACGTCGGTCAGGTGACCTGCCAGGAACCGGGCCCGCCGCTGCGGCCCCAGGACCTCGCCGACGACACCGGACGCCACGTCGTCTCCGCTCTGCAGATGTCGCCGGACTGGTTGAGAACGCGATGATAGGACTCGTCATTCTCGGTGGCCCCCGGCGGCGGCGCCGAGGGCCGAACGGGTCAGATTCCGGCGGCCTTGCGGTACAACGCGACGACCTCCAGCTGGGAGCCGACCTCCAGCTTGGTCAGCACCGCGCGGATCTGTGTCCGGACCGTCGCCAGCGAGACGACGAAGTGGTCGGCCACCGACTGCGCCCGCTTGCCCCCCGCCAGCAGGGCGAGGACCTCGCGCTCGCGCTGGGTGAGCCTGCCCAGCTTCTCGTGCAGGTCGCGGCGCTCGTGCTCCCGGTCGCGGTGCAGCCGGATGAACTGCTCGCGGCGGCCCGGCGGCATGATCGAGCGCCCGGCGTGGGCCTCGCGGATGGCGCTGAGCAGCGCCGGGAACGGCGCGTTCTTCGGCACGAACACGAACCCGCCCGCGTCCAGGGCGGCGCCGACCCGGCCGGCGTCGGAGCTGCCCGACAGCACCACCACCCGCCAGCCCGCCTCGCACAGGGGGCCGACGAGCCGGACCCCGTCGATGCGGTTGCCCTCCGGATCACGCCCCAGGTCGAGGTCGAGCACGATCAGCCCGGGCGTGACCCGCCGGGTGTGCTCGAGCACGGCCGCCGCGGAGCGGACCGGGAGGAACGTCGCGTCCTCACCCTCGGCGCGCAGGTTGAGGGCGAGGGCGGACCCCACCAGCTCGTGGTCGTCGACGATCAGGATCGGGCTGCCGGTGGGCCCGGTCACCGCTCGGTCCTCCCACTACGCGACATGCTGACACCTTAGAGCCGTGACACCGATCGTGGTGGCCCACGGGTGCCCTCCGGTTCAGGGGCGGCTTCCGGCCTGGTCCGCCAGCATCCTCAGCCCGGACAGGATCCCACCGAACAGATCGCCCTCCTTGAAGGAGGCGACCATGCTCATGAGAGCGAGCTTGGCGCCGCGGTCGGGGAGGCGGACCTTCGCCTCGGCACCGGTGACGATCTCCAGCAGGCGCTGCTCAGGGCTCACGGCGACGAGCACCGCGTCGTCGTGGTGGTCGATGCGCCCGTGCAGGTCGACCGCGGTCGCCCGCGCGTCCGAGCCCAGATCGCCCAGGTACAGCGCGAACCGCAGACCGGTCTCGCGGCTGGCCAGGTAGAGGGCCTCGTCCAGGCGGGTCAGCTGCACCGGGGTGAACGGGTGCGCGGCAGCGGACGGCTCGACGAAGTTCTCGGCCACCGAGAGGCGGCCGGAGTTCGTGACGACCGCCCCTTCGGGCGGATCCTCCTCGTTGCCGGTGAAGACGGCGAGGTCACCACTTGCCACCGGTACCTCCTCGGGTGTCGCCGCCCTCGGACGGGGCGGTGTCGCCGTGTCCGGCGTGCGCGGCGTGGTGCCCCGCGCCGGACGGCTCGGCGATCCAGAACAGCGGCTCGTACGGCCAGGGGTCACCCGCGTGGTAGCGGGGGCGGTTGCTCCGGTTCCGCATCGCGATCCAGCCCCAGATCGCGAAGTAGAGGACAGCCGGCGCGACCACGAAGACCAGCAGGGTTTCGACGACGGTCACGGGGCCAGAACCTAGCCGATGGCCGTGCCCGGCACCTGCTCAGGTGTCCGATCCGACAGCCGCCCGGACCGCACCGCGCGGACCAGTGCGTCATGATCGGCTTCGGTCTGGTCGGCGTAGGCCCTGGCGAAGGTCGTCAGCGCCCCGGCCACCTTGCCGCCCTTGCCCAGGTAGCCGGCGATCATCGACGCTCCCGAGGTGCGGGCGTGCCCCTTGGCGAGCAGCTTGCCGCAGACGTCGGCGTAGTCGGCCAGGGCGGTGGCGTCGAGGGTGTCGGGGACGATCGCGCCCTTCATGTCGCGGAACTGGCGGACGTAGTACTGGCGGCCGTTGATCGTCGTCCAGCCCAGGAGCGGGTCGGAGACGGTCTGCAGGGCCTGCTGGTACTCCACGACCCGCTGCCCCTGGTGGGCGTGCCACGCCTCGCCGCCGTGCACCCACGGCGCGACGACGGACCGGCGCGCCTGCTTGAGCTGCAGGAACAGCACGTCGTCGGGGCTGGAGCCCTCGCAGAGCACGAGGTAGGCGCGCAGCCCGACCGAGCCGACCCCGACGACCTTGTGGGCGACGTCGACGGCGTGGTAGCCGCCGAGGATCCGGCTCCAGTGCGGCGGCAGCGTCGTGAGGTAGCCGTCGAGGGCGGCCAGGATACGCGCGGTGTGCTCGTCGTCGGGGTGGGTGATCAGCGGCGGCTCGGTGACGATCCGCCGCGCCCCGCCCTCCTCGGTCACGAACCGGGGCAGCGCGCGGTCGCTGGTCCGCCGGCGCGCCCGCTCGGCGGCCTTGTCGATGGCCCGGCGCGAGGTCTCGTGGTCGGCGTCCGAGCGCAGCGTGTCGACGTCCATGACGTCGAACGAGCGGGCGAGCAGCGGCTCGTCGGCGAGGTGGCGCAGGTGCTCGGCGTAGGAGGTCACGCAGCGGGTGACGGCCTCGCCGCACTGCTCCTCGGTCGCGCCGGAGACCCGGCCGGCGACCCAGGTGGAGGACACCAGCCGGCGCAGGTCCCACTCCCAGGCACCGGGGTGGGCCTCGTCGAAGTCGTTGAGGTCGAAGACGAGGTCGCGCTCGGGCGAGGCGTAGAAGCCGAAGTTGCCCAGATGGGCGTCGCCGCAGATGACGGGGTGCACGCCGGTCTCGGGCAGCACCGCGAAGTCCGCGGCGTGCAGGGCGGCGGCGCCGCGCAGGAACGCGTGCGGCGAGGCGGTCATCCGCTGGATCCGCAGCGGGACGAGCTCGTGCACGCGCCCCGCGTTCTGCGCCTCGACGACGTCCACCGGGTCGGCCCGACGCACGTCCGCCGACCACGTGGCGAGCCCGGACCGGGGCGCGACCTTCCGCAGGCCCTTCCCGATGCGGTAGCGCTCCGCGCGTGGCGTCGAGGCCCGCTGCAGCGAGTCGAAGGCCGCGCGGTCCGATCCGGCGAGGACGGGGTGGGAGGTCACGCCTGCGTTCTACCGCAGCCGGACGTCCGCAGCCCCTCCACGGTCAACTGCAGCAGCCTCCGTGCGGCAGCCGGGTCCTCTCCCGCGGCCGTGGACACGGCCGCGGTGAGGGCGACGACGTCCTCGGGGCGGGCGTCGGGATGCAGACCACCCGCGGCCGCCGCAGCGGCGACCAGCGGGTGGGCGGCGGCACACACCCGGTCGCTGTGGCACACGGGGGCCTCCGGGGACGGCTCGGCGAGCAGGACCTCGACCATGCCCCGGGCGGACGCCACGTACTGGACGAACTCGTCGAGCCAGACCCACAGCGCGGTGGCGGGCTCGGCGCGGCAGAGCGCCTCGGCCCGGGCGCAGAGCGTGTCGACGCCGTCGGCGAACACCGCCTCGAGCAGCACCCTGCGGGAGGCGAAGTGCCGGTGCATGGTCGCCGACCCGACACCCGCCCGGCGGGCGATCTCCTCCATCGACGCCTGGGCACCGTCCCGCGCGACGACCTCCATCGCGGCTCTGAGCAGGCGTTCCCGGTTGCGGAGGCGGTCGGCCCGTGGGGTGGCCGTGGCGTCGCGCGGCATGGGGTCTCCCGGACTGCTCGACAAAACGGGGTGGTCCTCCATATCGTAGCGGACAGAAAACGGGGGACCACTCCGTTTCAACGGGAGGAGCACGTCATGAACGCACCGGTTCTGGTCACGGGGGCGACCGGCAAGCAGGGCGGGGCGGCGGCCCGGGCACTGCTGGCCACGGGCACGCCGGTCCGGGCGCTGGTCCGTGACCCCGGCACCGCCGCGGCGCGGGCACTGGCCGACGCCGGCGCCGCGCTGGTCACCGGCGACCTCGACGACCCCCCATCGGTGACGGCGGCCGCCCGCGGCTCCCGCGGGGTGTTCTCGGTGCAGATGCCCGACCTGGAGGACCTGCTCGGCGGCCGGGAGCTGCGCCACGCGGAGTCGATCGCGGCCGCCGTGCGGGAGGCCGGCGTCGCGCAGGTGGTGCACACCTCGGTGTCCGGGGTCGCCGAGCTGGGACACCCCGGCGCCGTCGACGCCGCGGTCTGGGGTGAGCACATGGCCCACTACTGGCGGTCCAAGGCCGCCGCGGAGGAGGCGCTCGCCGGGGCCGGGGCCCGGTGGGTCACCCGGCTGCGGCCCAGCGGGTTCATGGAGAACTTCGTGCCGTGGTCGATGTACCTGGCCGGCGGCGACGCGCCGCGGCTGCTGCTGGCGCTGGATCCGGACCTGGTGCACCCGTTCGTCGCGGTGGCCGACATCGGGGCCGCGGCGGCCGCCGCGTTCGCCGACCCGGACCGGTTCGACGGCGTCGCGCTTGACCTGGTCGGCGAGCGCCTGAGCTACCGGCAGGCCGCCGCGGCGCTCACCGAGGCCTGGGACGTGCCGTTCACCCTGACCGAGAGCCCGGAGCAGGCCCGCGCGGAGGGGCTGGTCGAGGCGTTCGTGCAGTCCCACGCCTTCCTCGACGCCCACCCCCGCGCGGCGGGTCCGGAGCGGGCCCGGGAGTTCGGGCTCGACCCGGTCGGCTTCGCGGCGTGGGCACGGAGGGTGGGCAGGCCTCAGACGTTGCGCCTGCCCAGCGCGCGGTAGGTCCAGCCCGCGGACTCCCAGGTCTCCCGGTCCAGGGCGTTGCGGCCGTCGAGCACCCGGCGGGTCTTCACGACCTTGCCGAACGAGCCCGGGTCGAGCTCGCGGTACTGCTTCCACTCGGTCAGCAGCAGGACGACGTCGGCGCCTTCGGCCGCCTCCTCGGGGGTGTCGACGCAGTCCAGCTGCGACCAGTGCCGCCGCACGTTGGGCAGCGCCTGCGGGTCGGTCACCCGGACGTTGGCGCCCTGCAGCTGCAGCTGCGCGGCCACGTTCAGCGCCGGGGAGTCGCGGATGTCGTCGGAGTCGGGCTTGAACGCCGCGCCGAGCACGGCGATCCGCTTGCCGAGCAGCGAGTCGTCGCACACCTGGCGGGCGAGCTCCACCATCCGGATCCGGCGCCGCATGTTGATGTTGTCGACCTCGCGCAGGAAGGTCAGCGCCTGGTCGGCGCCCAGCTCCCCGGCACGGGCCATGAACGCCCGGATGTCCTTGGGCAGGCAGCCGCCACCGAAGCCGAGCCCGGCGTTGAGGAACTTGCGGCCGATCCGGTCGTCGTGGCCGATCGCGTCGGCGAGCTGCTTCACGTCGGCGCCGGTGGCCTCGCACAGCTCGGCCATCGCGTTGATGAAGGAGATCTTGGTGGCGAGGAAGGAGTTCGCGGCGGTCTTGACCATCTCCGCGGTGGCGTAGTCGGTGACGACCTTCGGCGTGGCGTCGGCGACGATCCGCGCGTAGACGGTGTCCAGGACCTTCTCCGCGTCCACGTCGGCGTCCACACCGGACAGCGACGGGACGCCGTAGACGAGCCGGTCCGGGTGCAGGGTGTCCTGCACCGCGAACCCCTCGCGCAGGAACTCCGGGTTCCACGCCAGCGCGGCGCCCGGCACCCGGGCGGCGACCTGCTCGGCGAGCCGGGCCGCCGTGCCCACCGGCACCGTGGACTTCCCGACGACCAGCTCGCCGGGGCCCAGCACCCCGATCAGCGACGCCGTCGCCGCCTCCACGTACGTCAGGTCCGCGGCGTACTCGCCGCGCCGCTGCGGGGTGCCGACGCACACGAAGTGCACCGCCGCGCCCCGGGCGTCGGCCATGTCCGAGGAGAACGACAGCCGCCCCGAGTCCAACGACCGGCGCAGCAGCTCCTCGAAGCCCGGCTCGAAGAACGGGACCCGGCCCGCGGCCAGTGACTCGGCCTTCGCGACGTCGGCCTCGATGCCGACGACCTCGTGGCCCAGCTCCGCCATCGACGCCGCGTGCACGGCACCCAGGTAGCCGCACCCGATCACGGAGAGCTTCAGCCCGGTGGTGGTATCCGACATGGGCGGAGGCTATCTCCCCGTCCGGGGGACGGGTCGCGCACGTCGGGCAGTGGGCGTGAGGGTGACGCTGCGGTGGCGCGACGGTGCCGTCGGCCGGGCGATAGCGTCACCGGGTGTGAGGACGCTGCTGCTAGCCGAGGAACTGCTGCTGCTCGGGCTGGACCGGGCGACCGGCCGGATCAGCGACCGGTTCGACGCCCGGGTGCTGCCGGTGGCGCTGGTGCGCGACCTCGTCGACGCCGGTGCGCTGCACCTCGACGCCGGTCCCGCGGGTGCCGGGGAGCCTGCCAACACCGTGACGCCCTCGGGCGGGGAGCCCGAGCACCCGGCCCTGGCCGCGGCGCTCGCCGCGGTGACCCACGACGGCACCGACTCGGGCTCGCGGACGGTCACCGCGGCCGCGGTGCACCTGGCGCGGACCCCGGCAGGGAGCGCAGGCGGCGCCGTCGGGCAGCTGGTGGCCGACGGGGTCCTCGGCGCACAGGAGTACCGGCGGTTCGGTCTGTTCCGCCGGGTGCACCTGACCGAGCAGGACCCGGAGCCCGCCCGTGCGCTGCGGACCCGGCTCGCGGCGGCGCTGGTGACCGACACCCCGCCCGGCGATCGCGACGGGCTGCTGCTCGTGCTGCTGTCGCACAGCGACCTCGCCGTGGACGTGCTGCCGCCGGAGATCGACGCCGGGACGCGGGAGCAGGCGGCGCGGCGGGCGGCGCTGCTGGCCGAGGGCGCCGCGCGGGACCCGTTCGTCCGGGCCTACTTCGCGGTGCGGTCCGGCTGGGCCGGCAACTGAGCCGCTACCCGCGCAGCTGCGCCAGGCGGGCGCGGCAGTCCTCCCAGGTGGGCAGGGCGCCCGCGGCGAGTGCCTCCTCCAGGGTGGGCGCGGCGCGGTCCTTCTCCGACAGCACCGGCTCGACCCCCTCGAGCCAGGGCAGTGCCAGCGCCGGGTCCAGTGGGCTGATCCCGTGCTCCGCCGCCGGCGCGTACGACGTCGAGCACAGGTACCCGACGACGGTGGTGTCGGCGAGCGCCTGGAAGGCGTGCCCGAGCCCCTCGGACAGGTAGAGCGTCCGCGGGGAGGCGGCGTCGAGCTCGACGGCCTCGAACCGCCCGAACGTCGGCGACCCGACGCGCAGGTCCACCACGACGTCGCGGACGGCACCGGCGGCCACGTAGAGGTACTTGGCCTGGCCGGGCGGCACGTCGGCGTAGTGCACGCCGCGGACGACCCCGCGCGTCGACACCGACTGGTTGGTCTGGGCGACGGTCAGGTCGAACCCGAGCGCGTCGCGGAACGCCGGGCCCTGGAAGGGCGCGGTGAACGAGCCGCGGTGGTCGGCGAACGTGGTCGCCTCGAACAGCCAGGCCCCGTCGATCGACAGCGGTGTGGCCTTCATGCCCACCAGCTCCGGTGGTCGCGGTACCAGGCCACCGTCGCGGCCAGGCCCTCGTCGAAGGGCACCCGGGGGGCGTAGCCGAGCTCGTCGCGGATCTTCGACCAGTCCACCGCGTACCGGCGGTCGTGTCCCTTGCGGTCGGCCACCCGTTCGATGCGGTCCTCCCCCACACCGACGGCCGCGAGCAGCGCGCGGGTCAGGTCCAGGTTGGTCAGCTCGGTCCCGCCGCCGATGTTGTAGACCTCTCCGGCGCGGCCCGCCGTGGCGGCCAGGGCGATGCCGCGACAGTGGTCGGAGACGTGCAGCCAGTCGCGGATGTTGAGGCCGTCGCCGTAGAGCGGCACGGTGCCGCCGTCGAGCAGCCGTGTGGTGAACAGCGGGATCACCTTCTCCGGGAACTGGTACGGCCCGTAGTTGTTCGAGCAGCGGGTGATCACCACGTCGAGGCCGTGCGTGCGGTGGTAGCTGCGTGCCAGCAGGTCGCTGCCCGCCTTCGCGGCGCTGTAGGGCGAGTTCGGCTCCAGCGGGTGGGTCTCGGGCCAGGAGCCCGACTCGATGGAGCCGTACACCTCGTCGGTGGAGACGTGCAGGAACCGGCCGACGCCCGCGTCCAGCGCCGCCTGCAGCAGCACCTGGGTGCCGAGGACGTTGGTCGTCACAAAGTCCGCCGCGCCGGTGATGGAGCGGTCGACGTGGGTCTCGGCGGCGAAGTGCACGAGCAGGTCGGCGCCGCCGTCGAGCACCTCCGCGACGCGGCGCGGGTCACGGATGTCGCCCCGCTCGACCGTGAGCCGCGGGTCGTCGGCGACGGGGGCGAGGTTCTCGATCCGGCCGGCGTAGGTGAACGCGTCGAGCACCCGGACCTCGGCCCCGGCCAGCTCGGGATGCTCCCCGCCCAGCACCTCCCGGACGAAACAGGACCCGATGAACCCGGCCCCCCCGGTCACCACGATGCGCACGTGCCCTCCCCGCTCACTGTCCGCCCCCACCAGCGTGTCAGAGTCGGTCGCGACGATATCCGGAGGTGGGCGAGTGCGCGCGTGTGTGCTGGGGGCGAACGGGCAGCTCGGGCGGGCGCTGGTCGCCACCCGGCCCGATGCGGTGGCACTCGACCGTGCGGCACTGGACATCGGCGACGCCGACGCCGTCGCCGCGCACGACTTCACCGGCGTCGACGTGGTGTTCAACGCGGCCGCCTACACCGCCGTCGACCGCGCCGAGACCGAGCCGGCCGGCGCGTGGCGGGCCAACGCGGCGGGCCCCGCGCACCTCGCCGCGGCGGCCCGGCACCACGGCTTCCTGCTGGTCCACGTCTCCACCGAGTACGTGTTCGACGGCACCGCGCCCGGCCCGGTGCCGGAGGACGCCCCGCTGTCCCCGCTCGGGGTGTACGGCGCGTCGAAGGCCGCCGGGGAGCTTGCGGTGCGGGCGGCACTGCCGGATCGGCACGTGATCGTGCGCACCAGCTGGGTCGTCGGCGACGGCGGCAACTTCGTCGCGACCATGGCGCGGCTGGCCCGCGACGGGGTCCGCCCCGCCGTCGTCGACGACCAGGTGGGGCGGCCGACGTTCGCGCCGGACCTGGCCACGGCGCTGCTCGTGCTGGCCGGGTCCGGGCAGCACGGCACGTTCCACGCGACCGGCGACGGCGAGCCGGTCAGCTGGTACCAGCTGACCCGGGAGGTGTTCGCCCGCTGCGGCCGCGACCCCGGCGACGTCCGACCGGTGTCGAGCAGCGAGTACGCCGCGGACAAGCCGCACCTGGCCCGCCGCCCGGCGAACTCGGTGCTCGAGCTGTCCCGCGCGACCCGGGCCGGGGTCGCGATGCCCGCCTGGCGCGACGGGCTGGACCAGGTCCTCGCCCGGACCCCACGGTGAAGGGCATCGTGCTGGCCGGCGGCACCGGGAGCCGGCTGTTCCCGCTGACCGCGGCGGTGTCCAAGCAGCTGCTGCCGGTCTACGACAAGCCGATGATCTACCACCCGCTGACCACGCTGATGCTGGCCGGGATCCGGGACATCCTGCTCATCTCCACCCCGCACGACCTTCCCGGCTTCCGGCGTCTGCTCGGCGACGGCAGCCGGCTCGGCCTACGGATCACCTACGCCGCCCAGGAGCACCCCAACGGCCTGGCCGAGGCGTTCGTCATCGGCGCCGACCACGTCCGCGGCGGGCCGTCGGCGCTGGTGCTCGGCGACAACATCTTCCACGGCGCCGGGTTCGGCGACCTGCTGCGCCGCCGCGCCGCCGAGGTCACCTCCGGCGACGCCGGCTGCGTGCTGTTCGGCTACCCCGTCCGCGACCCGCAGCGCTACGGCGTCGGCGAGGCCGCCCCCGACGGCACCCTGCTCTCGATCGAGGAGAAGCCCGAGCACCCCCGCTCGGACCGCGCGATCACCGGCCTCTACTTCTACGACGACAGTGTCGTCGACATCGCCGCGCGCATCACCCCGTCGGCCCGCGGCGAGCTCGAGATCACCGACGTCAACCGCGCCTACCTCGAACAGGGCCGCGCCCGCCTGCAGGACCTCGGACGCGGCTTCGCCTGGCTCGACACCGGCACCCACGAGTCGCTGATGGAGGCCGGTCAGTACGTCCGCGTCCTGGAGAACCGCCAGGGCATCCGGATCGCCTGCGTCGAGGAGGTCGCCCTGCGGATGGGCTTCATCGACGCCGACGCCTGCCACGCCCTGGGGGCACGGCAGGCGGGCTCGGGCTACGGCGAGTACGTCATGGCCGTCGCGGATCAGTTCAGGTCGTAGATCCGTTACTTTCCGTTACCAAATGGCTGCAGCGGTTACGGCGGCGCGACACACTCTCTCATAACACTGTGCGTTCTCCTTGAAAGAGCAAGCAGAGCAAAGGAGTGATGCACGTCCCACGTTCGCCGATGTAACGAACGGAACGAGCGTGACGAGCGTGCAGGTCGTACGGCAAGTTCCCAAGGACACCTCCGAACGGACTAATGCCGTGCCCGCAGCTCGGCCCGTCTCTGCGATTGGTGGTTACTCATCGTGACAACGCCGGCACCACCCTCCGCTACGCTCCGTCGCACGAACACGCGGTCCGCGGTGTGGTTCTCGTTGTCGCAGAGCACCTTCCGAAGGGCCGGCCGGCCATGAGCTCCGGATCGATGCAGACCCGTCGACCCGGGAGCGCCACGCCCCGCACCCACCACCGGCTCGTGGACCGGCGGCCGGTCCGGGCCGCGGGCCCCGCCGGACGGGCCGGGTCCGGGGCGCGGGCCGACTCCTCTGCCGCGCCGGCGCCGGTGCGCAGGCTGTCCGCGCGGGTCAGCCTCGTCCGGTCGGCGCTGGTGCTGACCGACGTGGTGGCCGTCGGGATCGCCGTACTCGTGGTCGCGCCGACCGGCGGCAGCGGAGTCGTCGCCGCGTCCGTGCTGCTGCTGGGGGTGCGCTCGGCGGCCCGCCTGCACCGTTCCCGGCTGCGGCTGTCCTGGTTCGACGACCTGCCCCGTGAGCTGGCCGCCCTCGTCGTGACGATGGGCCTCCTGCTGGCCGGGGCGATGGCCGTGCAGCAGAGGCTGGACACCCGCATCGACGTAGCCGGACCGGTCCGGGTCGTGCTGCTGGCCACCCTGCTCGCCCTGGTCCTGCGCGCCGTGGTGCTGTCCGCCGCCCGACTGCTCCGGGTCCGATGGACCGTCGGCGAGCCCACGCTGATCGTCGGCACCGGGACGCGGGCGGTGGAGCTCGACGAGACCATGCGGGCGCACCCCGAGTACGGCCTGCGCCCGCTCGGTCACGTCCTGTCCGAGGACCTCGACCTCCTGGTGGAGCGCGAGCGGGCGGCGCTGGCGGCCCGGATCCGGGCCGCCACCGAGCAGCACCGGGTGCGCGTCGTCGTGTTCGCCTGTCACACCGTCGACGACGCGGCCGTCCTCGACGCGGCGATCGAGGCCCGTCGCGACGGGCTCGACGTCCTGCTCCTCCCCTGGCTCTCGGAGCTGGTGCACGACCACTCCGGCGTCGAACGGCTGCGCAGCATCCCGCTGCTCCGGCTGCCCGCGGACCCCATGAACCGGCTCTCCTGGCGGCTCAAGCGCCTCGCCGACATCGTGGTGTCCGCATCGGGGCTGGTGCTGACCTCGCCACTGCTGCTTGCGATCACGGTCGCGGTGCTCGTCGAGAGCGGGCGGCCGGTCATCTTCCGCCAGGAACGCATCGGGCTGGGCAACAAGCCCTTCACCGTCCTCAAGTTCCGCAGCATGCGGCCGGTCGACGAGCGCGAGCAGCAGACACAGTGGTCCATCGCGAGCGACTCCCGGGTCGGCCCGGTCGGCAGGTTCATCCGCCGCACCTCGTTCGACGAGCTGCCCCAGCTCTGGAACATCCTGCGCGGCGACATGAGCCTGGTCGGTCCGCGCCCGGAGCGGCCGTCGTTCGTGGAGCGCTTCGCCACCGAGCACGAGCGCTACACCGCCCGCCACCGCGTCCCGGTCGGACTCACCGGGCTCGCCCAGATCTCCGGGCTGCGCGGTGACACCTCGATCGCCGACCGGGTCCGGCACGACAACTACTACATCGCGAACTGGTCGCTGTGGCTCGACGCCCAGATCGTCGTGCGCACCGTGCGGGAGCTGGTCCGACGCGGCCAACACTGAGCGGTGGCCGGGAACCGGCGGCTCAGAGCGGCAGGTACCCCGAGAGCACGACGGCCACGGCGACCGCGGCGGTGAGCACGACCAGGACCGCGGCGACCCTCGTCCGGCGGCGCACGGTCGTGGGCCCCGGCGACGTGGCGGATCCCGGGTCCGGCCACACCGGCTCGCCCGTCCGGCGGGCGGCCGGCCACGGGGCGACGCCGTCGTGCTCCCGGCGCGCGGCCGCGGTCAGCGCCGCGGCCCGGTCGGCCGTGGCGGGGTCGACTCCCCCGTCCCCGGCCAGCGCGGCGAGCAGCGCGCGGGTCGCGGCCTCGTCGTCGGGCAGGATCCGCCCGCGGGCGATGCCGCGGACCCGCGCCACCGGGGTCCGCAGCCTGCGCGCGATGTCGCGCTCGGACCGGCAGCCGTTCCGGTCGTGGACGGCGCCGAGCAGGTCCAGGAGCTCGCGGTGCGGGCCGTGCTCGGGCCAGGACGTCCGGTCGAAGCGGCGCAACGGCACCCGTCGCCTCCTCACGCAGGATGATCGTTCGATCACCTGTCGCATTCGGGCGGGCCGGCGTTACGCAAAACTGATGAGTCGCTCAGGCGAAGAGCTTCTCCTGCTCCTCGCGCAGCACGTCGACGAGCCTGCCCGGGGGCAGGGTCACGTCGTCGTAGGTGAGCACGGCGTCCTTGGCGACGTCGCGGGTGAGCGTGCACCCCTCCGCCACACCCATCGGGAGCAGCCGCTCCGACCGCGTGACCGGGGAGGCCTCGGCGACGCCGTAGGTGTCGTAGCCGCCCAGCCCGTCGAGGGTGTGCCCGGCCCGCAGGTTCTGCTTGGCGGTGGCGACGACGTCGACCCGCTGCCCGGCGGGCGGGCTCAGCGCGGCGTCGGCGAAGTCCACGGCCCGCACGATCGTGTTCGGGACCTCGAAGTGGCACAGGTGGTAGGGCGTGTAGAAGCTGTACAGCGGGCCCTCGCCGAGCTTGTACAGGTTCAGGTAGTGACGCTGCTTCGGGTCGTCGTGGGTGCCGAGCACGTAGATGCCGGGGCCCGGCTTGGCGCCGACCACGTAGTCCACGACCCCGCCGAGCTCGCGCAGCTCGTCGACGTCGTAGGCCTGCGTCAGCTCGTCGACGTGCCCGGCGTGGTCGCGCCCGTACATCCCGCGCTTCCCGACGGTGAAGCCGAACGCGTTGGCCACGATCGCCTGCTCGAACGACACCTTGGTGCCGTCGGCGAAGCTGGTGACCATGTAGGGGTCCTGTCCCCACTTCTCGGCGAACGCCTGCTGCGTGGTGGGGGTGCGGTACTCGTCCTGCAGGCCCTTGATGTTGCCGGCGACGAGCGGGGTGACCCCGATGCCCTTCACGAAGCGCAGCAGGTTGGCCTGGACGCCGGGCTGGTCGCCGTCGGCGCCGGTCAGGACGACCCCGGCGGCGCGGGCGCGGTGCGCGAGCAGCGGGCCGACGGTGCCGTCGAGCTCGGCGTTCATCGTGACGACGGGCAGCCCGCGCTCGATGGCGGCGACGGTGACCCGCGCGCCGAACTCCACCGCGCCGGTGACGTCGACGAGCACGTCGATGTTCTCCGCCGCGAGCAGCGCGAACGCGTCGCCCAGCACCGCCGGGACGCCCTTCGCGATCATCGCCTCGACCTGCGCGGTGCTCGACACCTCGACCGGCTCCAGCCCGGCCTCGGTGTAGGCACGCACCCCGGTGGCGACGCTGCGGTTGGCGATCGCGACGACGTCCATCCCGGGGGTGGAGTTCACGATCTGGTTGACCAGGCCGCGGCCCATGAACCCGGCACCGACCAGGCCGACCCGGATCGGTCGGTTCTCGGCGGCGCGCTTCGCGAGCGCGGTGTCGAGGATCAGCATCAGCGGCCCGCCGCCCCGGTGGCGACCGACGGGAAGTCGGCGTTGTCGGCCAGCAGGGGCCAGTTCGCGTCCTTGTCCGAGACGTGGTCGACCGAGTGCGGCCACGCGACGTCGAGCGCCGGGTCGTTCCAGCGCAGGCCGCGCTCCGCACCGGGGGTGTAGGGCGTCGAGACCTGGTAGATCGTCGTCGCGTCCGGGGTGAGGGTGAGGTAGGCGTGCGCGAAGTTCCGCGGCACGTACATCGCCCGGTAGTTGTCCTGGGACAGCTCGGCGCCGAACCACTGCAGATAGGTGTCGGAGTCGGGGCGCAGGTCCACGATCACGTCGTAGATTGCGCCGCGGACGCAGCGGATGACCTTGACCTCGGCGTTGGGCTCCAGCTGGTAGTGGAAGCCGCGCAGGGTGCCCGCCTCGTGGTTGTACGAGAGGTTGCACTGGGTGATCGTCGGGTCGAGCCCGGCGTCGGTGAACTCCTGCTCGCAGAAGGAACGCGCGAAGAAGCCACGGTCGTCCTCGAGTCGCCTCAGGTCGATGAGAGCCGATCCGGGGAGCGGGGTCGGATGGATGTCCATGCCCCTCTTGTACGTCACGACCGTGGCTTCGTTAACCGCAGGGTGGCGACGCCCCGGTCACACCGAGCCGGGCGCCACCGGGTGGATGTAGGTGCCGGGGCGGGTCGCGCCGTCCTGGCGGAGCACCGGACCCTGGTCCCACCTCAGCGTCGTCGACGTGGTCTCGTCCGGCGCGGTCACGACGATCTCGGTCGGCGTCCAGCTGCCCCCGGGCAGCCAGGTGATGACGGTGTGCGCGGTGCCGCCCGGCTTCACGACGAGCGTGGTCGGCTCCTCCGCCGCGCGGCAGCGAGTAGGACGGCCCCCACTGCGGGTCGTCCGGTCCGCGCAGGTCGACGCCGCCGAAGCCGGTCATGGTGCAGGGCGCGGCCGAGGTGTTGCGCCAGACGATGGTCGTGTCCTTCTGGTCGTTGCCGAGGGTGGTGCCGACCGACGCCTCGAGGCTCTGGCTGGTGCAGCGGGCGACCTGGCCGGCTTCCCCGGTGGGCTGCTGCGCCGCGGTGGTGGGCGGGGACGACAGCGCCGCCGGCGCCTGGTTCGCCGGCTCGGCCGCGCCGCCGCACCCGGCGACGAGCAGGCCGGCCGACAGCAGTCCGATCAGCAGTGGTGCGCGGTGAGTGGTCATGCGCGACACCGTTCTCCGGTTCGTCCGATCACGCTGGGCCGCGGCGGCAGAACCACCCGGCCGTGACGACGACCTGTGACCCGCGTCGCCGGTAACGATCACCGGCCGTCGCCGAGGCCATTCCCGTGATCGTTGCCCCGTCCCGTGTGCCGGCCCTCGACGGCCTGCGCGGCGTCGCCTCCCTGGTCGTCGTGGTGAACCACTGCCTGATGACCGACCCGACGCTGGCCGCGGTGGCGGCCGGAACGGGCCACGCGGCACCGGGAACGCTCGCCTGGTGGCTGGCCTACACCCCACTGCACCTGGTGTGGGCGGGCACCGAGGCGGTGCTGCTGTTCTTCGTGCTGAGCGGCTTCGTGCTCACCGGATCGGCGACCCGGGACGGGTTCGGGTGGGGCTCCTACTACGCACAGCGGCTGCCCCGCCTGTACCTGCCGGTGTGGGCAGCGCTGCTGTTCGCGGCGGGCTCGGCCGCCGTGGTCGCACGTGGTGTGCCGACCGGCGGGAGCTGGTGGGTCGACGCGCACACCGCCCCGGACCTGCCGGGCGCGCTGCGCGACGCGGTGCTGCTGGGCGGCACCGGTTTCCTGGACAACCCGCTGTGGTCGCTGACCTGGGAGGTGTGGTTCTCCCTGGCCCTGCCGGCGTACGTGCTGCTGGGTGTGGCGAGCCGCCGGCGGCCGTGGTTGGTGGTCCCGTCGGCGGCCGGGCTGCTGGCGGCCATGATCGCCGGGTCGGTGTTCGACGCCGACGCCCTGCGCTACCTGCCCGTGTTCGGCTTCGGCGTGCTGCTGGCCGTGCACCGCGAGCGGGTTGTGCAGGCCGCCGCACGACTCGGTGCGGTGTGGCCGTGGCTGGTCGTGGTGGCGCTGCTGCTGCTTGCCTCCTACTGGGTCGCGCGGGTCTCGCCGGACGTGCCCGGGATCGTGGTGTCCGGGGCCCGGGCGCTGCAGATCGTGGGTGCGCTGCTGCTGGTGGTCGCGGCGCTGTGCCGGCCTCCGGTTCTCCGCGTCCTGGAGCGGCCGTGGGTGCAGTGGCTGGGCAGCCGGTCGTTCAGCCTGTACCTGACCCACGACGCCGTGGTGATCTCGACGGTGCTGTTGTTCGGCGGCCGGCCGCCGGTGTGGCTGACGATGCTGGTCGCCGTGCCGGTCGCGTTGGTCGTGGCAGAGGTGTTCTTCCGGGTCGCGGAGCGCCCGGCGCACCGGCTGGCCCGCAGGATCGGTCGTCGTGTCGAGGGAGCGGCGCAGGTCCGGCCGGTGGCCTGACCCGGCACACCGGCCCGGGCGATCACGACACCGGCCCGCGGCCGGCACCGGCGCCGACGAGATCCTCGATCGGCACGGGTGGGTCGTCGCCGTGCGCGCAATGATCGTCGCCGCCGAGCAGGTCGGGACGGTGCAGGAGGTTGCGGTGGGGGCCGCCCGGTATCCAGGGCGGCGGGTGGAAAACCGGGAACCCGCTGGTGACCAGCACCAACCAGTCCCCCGTGTGGATCATGCGGTGGTGGTGCGGGCACAGCAGCACCAGATTGTCCAGGTCGGTGGCTCCGCCCGAGGCCCAGTGCACGACGTGGTGGGCCACGCACCACTGCGGTGGGGCCTCGCAGCCGGGGAAGACGCACCCGCCGTCGCGTTGGGCCAGGGCCCGGCGCTGCGCCCGGGTCGCGAGCCGGTGCTCGCGCCCGACCGCCAACGGCTCCCCCGTGCCCGCGAGCACGACCGGCACCACCTTCGCGTCGCAGGCCAGCCGCAGCGCGTCCTGCGCAGGGACCGGCGCGGCCAGTCCGCCCGCACCGAACCCGAGCAGCGCCGCCCCGGTGGCCGTGGTCAGGGTCTCCAGCGGCACGGTCACGGTGAGCGCGACCGGCTGCCCGTTCTCGATCCCGAGTCCGTCGGTCGCGAGCATGCGGCGGGCCAGTTCGGCCAGCCCGTCGCCCATGCGCTCGGCCGTCGATCGCTCGTCGCGCCCCGCTCCGGCCGGCCCGTCGGCAGGGGCCGGAGCGGACAGCGGCGACAGGGCGGTACGCAGCAGCGCCGCGGACTCGATGTCCAGCCAGCCCCGCGCCTCGAACCCCGCACCCTGCGGGCGCAGCGTGAGCCGGTTGCGCGACGGCGTGGGCTCCTGGGGACGGGGCCCGTCCGGGTCGAGCATCGCGATCGCGCGCCGGCCCAGCTTCTCCACCGCGTCGGGGTCCAGGCCGCGGGCGTGGTGGACCAGGTCGGCCTCCAGCGCAGGCCGATGTTCGTCGAGGTGCGGCGGGAGCGCAGCCAGCACCCGGACGATCACGCGGACGTGCTCGGGCGTCACCGCGCCCTCGGCGAACGCAGCGGCCAGTTCGGGGAGCTCGGCGTCGACCTGCTCGCCGGTGATCAGGAACAGCGGCGAGAGCTTCCGGGCGGCGTCGACGCGGGCGCGCGCGGTCGACAGCGACACGTTCTGCACCGTACGCAGCAGGTCCGCGGTGTGGCGGAAGCCCCGTGCCTCGGCCAGGCCCCGGGTCGCGACCTCCGCGACCAGCGCCACCAGGGCGTGGGACTCGCGGTTGATCCGCTCCTGGACGGCCGCGACCGCGAGGAGAAGCTCCTCGTCGCCGGTCTGCCAGGTTCCGTCCACGCACTCCACTCTACTCGAACTAATGTTCGACTCATGGCGTCTGAGCTGGGCGGCAGACTGGTGGAGACGAGCGGTCACTCCACCGCAAGCCAGGTCAGCGTAAGTCCCACCCGTACACAGGTGGGCAACACGAGCGGAGCCTGCCAGCCGGGAGCTTCAGCCGTACGGGGTCACGCCACGCCGTACCGGTCTCGACCAACCAGTCTGCCAGGTGGGCAAAGCCTCATTGGCGAGAGTCGTCCAGGATCACGCATACTGAACGATTCAACGCCGCTCTTGCGCTAATGAGGTGTTCTCAGTAGCGGGGTGGCAGGTCGTGGCGACACGCCGAGGGTGGTGAGATGAGCGGGAACGGGGCAGGACCCCGGTAGATCGGTTCGGTCCAGCACAGATCGACACCGTCACCGAGGTCCTGCATGTCTGATCCTGTCACCTACACCGCTGTCCTCCCGATCGGGGAGCGCACCGTGGCCTATCTGGCGCGGCTCCTGGTCCTTCAACGCCGTCGACGTGGCACCCGGCGGCGGGCGTTGACCCCGTTCGCCCAGGCAGTGCTGGTGATCCGCTGGTTCTGTGATGCTACCCGGGTCCGATGTTTGGCCGGTGACAACGCGATCAGCACTGCAACGGCCTACCGTTACCTGCACGAAGGCATCGACGTCCTCGCCGCGGCCGCACCCGGCCTGCACGGAGCCCTGCTCGCCGCCCGCACAGCCGGGCACACCCACGTGAATCTCGACGGCACCCTGATCGCCACCGACCGGTGCCGCGCGCTCGGCCTCACCCCCGGGGTCGACCTGTGGTGGTCGGGCAAGCACCGCCGCCACGGCGGGAACATCCAGGTCCTCACCGCACCTGATGGATGGCCGCTATGGACCAGCGACGTGCGGCCGGGCCGCGAGCACGACACCCGCTGCGCCCGTACCCACCCCGGGCTGCTCGAGGGCCTGGCCGCGTTCACCGACGACACCCACGCCGCGCTGGGCGACCTCGGCTACGAAGGCGAAGCCGACCGGCTCACCGTGCCCATCAAACTCGCCCCCGGCCGCGGGCAGACGGTCAACCAGCGCACCGTCAACACCCTGCACTCAGCCCTTCGTGCTCTGGCCGAACGCGGAAACGCCCTGCTCAAGACCACCTTCGCCGCGTTGCGGCGAGTCACGCTATGTCCCTGGCGCACCGGCGCGATCACCGCAGCTGCGCTCGTACTACTCCACACCGAGTACGACCGCACGACATGATCAACCCGCTACTGAGAACACCTCAATGTCATGGCGAGGTGTCTGATTCTTGAAACGCTGACCTCCCAAGAGTGTTTGCTCTGCCACCACGAGGGTTCGATCGGCATAGCAGGCTGATCGCAGACCTGACGTATTCCTCGACTAATATCTTGAACGTTATTCGGATTGACAAACACGGCATTATCTTGAAGTGTCTCACGGAACACAGGAATGTCACTCACCACCGACTTCGTGCCGAAGAATGCCGCTTCGACCGGAGGCATCCCGAAGCCCTCATCGAACGACACGAAGACTAGCGCTCGAGTATTCTTGTACAACCACGTCAGCTCTGAGTCGCCGATATACCCAGTAAACAGAATCTCATTCCGATCTATCCCTTCGCGTGCGGATTCAGACAACTGTGATTGACGCCCATCACGCTCGCCGACCACTACCAGCGGAAAATCCTTGCATACAAGCCCGCTCGCTCGAGCTGCGTCGATCGCCCGTCCAAGGTTCTTTCTCTTATTGAGGCGTCCAACAGCGAGAATGAAGCTATCGGCGACCAGGCCGAGTCGCATCGCGACAGATTTCGTTGGCGTGATCTCGGTCAGTTCACTACTGAGGCCGAGACCGACTGCATCTACAGGCCGGGAGACATGCCTTGCGATTCGCTTGGCCTCAGATTCAGACGAGGTAACGATCGAGTCGGCGAATCGAGCGGTCAGACTCATGCCGCGAAAGTATGCACGCTCGACGAAGGAGAACCACTCCGGGTGCTCGAGGAACATCAAGTCGTGTATGTACGTCAGTTTAACGGCGGGATTCTTCAAGATCGGAGTAAAGTTCTGACCGATGTACACGCACGGCTGAAAGTCTCTCAAAGCCGCCCCGCTGCCCAACGCCACACCCAAGCCGTGGGGGCGCAGCCGGGTCCAATAGTAGACACCTGGGAAGTCGCCACCCTTGGCCAGCTCGTTGCGGTTGTTTTCGTAGAACACTCCGGCCAACTCGTCCTGCGGATATTCCGTGCTCCACGTGGTCACAATATCGCGAAGAACATGCCTGTTCGACGGCGGGCCCTCGAACCACCAGTAGCAGTCGAACATGACTCTCAAGCTTCTCTCCTAGCGGATAGGTGCAGCATCTCGGTCCTTCGGACGACAGGATCTACCAGGCTCGACGCATCACGAATTCTGCTCCGCACTGACTGTGTTGATCAAGCAAAGTCTGAGGTGGCGCTCGAGCACACAATCGATCATACTATTGCCGTCTGTGTCAGCAGCCATACTGACATGCGCACCGGCCGGACGATGGGCTGTGATCGCAGCAGCAGTCCTGTTTTAATTGTTCCGCGGTCGGGCATAACCGGCCTCGGTCTCACAGAGGGCGTATCAGGCTTGCCACTCGTGCCGCTCTCCCACGGCGTCGTGCACGGCACCTTCTCACCACTCACCGTGACCGCGCTGATCCCGCGATCGCAGCCGAGGGATCAGGACACCGGCTACGCCGCGTCGCCGTTCGTCGCTCCCCGACGCTGCTGGCAACACAGCACCACGTGCGGCTCCACTCTCGCGGCCCGGTTCGACCGGGCGGACGACCTGCGGCTGTCCGGACTGGAGTCCGACGACGCACCGAACGGCCGCACCCGCCGGGCGCTCGACGTCACCAGGCCCGCCTGCAGCGTCGAATGCGAGAACGGTTCGTCAGCGTCGACCGTCCGCTACCCGCGTTGGTAGCCCGGTGCCACATGCGCGTCCTCGATCCACCCATGATCGACCGCTGAGCGTGACCGCACCGCCGGCCGCGCCTACACGGTCCTCAACGCCGTCGCCGCGCTGCTGCATCCTTCTGCTCGCCCCGGTAATGCTGGCCGTCGCGATCGCGGTGAAGCTCGACGGCGGCCCGGTGCTCTTCCGCCAGTCCCGCGTCGGCAAGCACGGCACCGAGTTCGGGATGCTGGCCCGCACCGCCGGTGCGATCGCCCGCGCCGGGGGCGCCTACTGACCCCGTTCCCCACCTCCTCCACGACGGCGGAGATCATGAGGTGCATGACCGGGGTCGGGTCACCGCGGTCGACCGTCCACCGACCTGCGCCGGCCGGGTATGTTTCCGAACCGGAAGCACCGGGCCGAGGCGGCGTCGCTGCGGCGCCCCAGGTCGCAGCAACGCACCATCGCGCTGCGTAAAACTAGAGTTACGGACCGTGTCCGTTCCCGCACGGTGTGAGCCGGCGAACAGACACACGGCGCTAACAGTGCGGGGTGAGTTCTGCCGGTCGTAGCACTTGATCTTGGCGAGTTGGGCGGGACAGGATGTTCCGTGCGTGAAATGTTGATGTTGTCGGATCGGGAGGAGATCTCGAGGGGTCTGGCGGAAGGCTTGTCCTACAAGCAGATCGCCTCGGTGGTGGGTCGTGATCCGTCGGTGATCTCTCGTGAGGTCCGTCGCCACGGCGGACGCCACGAGTACCGGGCCGCGGCAGCGCAGGAACGGGCCCAGGCGGCGCGGGCGCGCCCGAAGCAGCTCGCGGTGGACCGCTATCCGCGGTTGCGCGGGATCGTGCACGCTCTGCTGCGTCGTGGCTGGTCACCGGCCTCGATCGCGGGCCGGTTGCCGACCGAGTATCCCGACGATCAGGCTTGCCGGGTGTCTCACGAGGCGATCTACCAGTGGATCTATGCCACCCCGGTGTCCACCCTGGCCCGCGAGCTGCTCGCACTGCGCTCCGGGCGCACCACTCGACGTGGCGGACGGAAGCCACCACCGGCTCCGCGGATCAAGGACCCCGTCTACATCGACGAGCGCCCCGTCAACGCCGAGGGGCGTGTGGTGCCCGGGCACTGGGAGGGTGACCTGATCATCGGCAAGGACGGCAAGACCGCCGTCGGGACCCTGGTCGAGCGCACCTCCCGGTTCCTCGTGCTCGTTCCGCTGCACGGGCGCGACTCGCTGACCGTCGGCCGTGGGGTCATCGCCGCCACCAGTGGCCTGCCCGCCCACATGCGGGCCTCGCTGACCTGGGACTGCGGGGCGGAGATGGCCGGCCACGCCGCCGTCACCAAGGGGTCGATGCCGGTGTACTTCGCCCACCCGCACTCGCCGTGGGAACGCGGCAGCAACGAGAACCTCAACCGCATCGTGCGCGAGTACTTCCCGAAAGGCACGGAAATCACCTCGGACCCGAAGTATCTGGCGATGGTGGCTTGCGATATCAACGACCGACCCCGTAAGATCCACAACTGGAAGAAGCCCTCCGAGATATTCGCCGAACTCGTTGAGCTAGATGCTTCGACCGCCTGAATTCGCCCGGTAGTGGTGTTCGGTTCCCCTGTACGACAGGCGCCGCCGCCCACCACGCTCCCCACGAAGGAACGGATACTCAGCCCATGGATCCCGAGACCCCCGTCGTCATCCTCTGCGGAGGCAAGGGCACCCGCATCCGGGAGGCCTCCGAGAGCCTGCCGAAGGCGATGGTCGAGATCGGCGGACGGCCGATCGTCTGGCACATCATGAAGACCTACCGGGAGCACGGCTTCCGCCGGTTCGTCCTGTGCCTGGGCTACAAGAGCTGGGCGATCAAGGAGTACTTCCTCGACTACCGGGCCCGCTCCGCGGACTTCACCCTGTCCATGTCGGACCGGCACCGCATCGACTTCCACAACAGCGTCGACGAGGACTGGGAGATCACCTTCGCCGAGACCGGCCTGGAGGCCGCGACCGGCTCGCGCGTCCGGAAGATCGCGCAGTACGTCGACACCGAGAACTTCTTCCTCACCTACGGCGACGGCGTCGGCACCGTCGACATCACCGCCCTGGCCAAGGAGCACGAGGAGTCCGGGAAGATCGGCACCGTCACCGGGGTGCACCCGACCTCCAAGTTCGGCGAGATGAACGTCGAGGGCGACCGGGTCGTGGAGTTCAACGAGAAGCCCACCCAGGTCACCGGCTTCGTCTCCGGCGGCTTCTTCGCCTTCCGGCGCGAGTTCCTCGACAGCTACCTCGGCGAGCCCGGCGGCGACGGCGTCTGGCTCGAGCACGAGCCGCTGCAGCGACTGGCCCGTGACGGGCAGCTCAACGTGCACCGCCACGAGGACTTCTGGTCGGCGATGGACACCTTCAAGGACTACGAGTACCTCAACGACCTGTGGTCGCGCGGCGAGGCGCCCTGGAAGATCTGGGCCTGATCGGCCTTCACCGCGGGTCGGGGAGCGACGGCTCCCCGACCCGGTGGCTCATCAGGTCCCCCGGCTGGCAGCCCAGCACCGCACAGATCGCCGACAGCGTCGAGAACCGGATCGCGCGGGCACGGCCGTTCTTGAGCACCGACAGGTTCGCGTGCGTGACACCGACCCGGCGTGCGAGCTCGGTGAGCGTCATCCCCCGCTGTGCCAGCAGCGCGTCGAGGTGGATCTCGATCGCCGCCCCGTCCTCCGCCGGCACCGCTACACCGTCCCGTCGAGCTCGCGCCGCATCCCGACGCCCTCGACGATGATCGAGCGCAGCAACAGGACCCCGACGCCGACGGCCACCGTCGACCACTCGAGCGCCGCGCCGAACGCCGGGCCCAGCTCACCGCCGACGGTCGCACCTGCCAGCACCTGGCTGCGCAGGTACGCGGTGGTCGTCGCCTCGACCAGGGCCCACACCGGCTGGCCCGCCAGCGCCCAGCCCAGCAGGCCCACCCGGTGCGGCAGGCCGTCGCAGAACAGGCCCCGCTCCCGCGCCAGGTCCAGTGCCCGCAGCGCGAGGCCGATGACCACCGCCCCGTAGAGAGTGGGCAGGAGCTGCGGCAGCTCGGCGAGCACCGAGCCGAGGCGCGGCGAGTCGTGGCCGGTCACCAGGGGCGCTCCCTCGACCATCCGCGCGGAGTCCGCCAGCGGCGGGTGGTCGTACCCCAGCTCGAACACGTACGACGTCGGCTCCCCGGCCAGCGACTGTCCGATCTTCCCGACCGCCGCCGCGGCGAGGACCGCCAGCCCGACCGCCAGCAGCACGAAGTAGAGCCTCGCGACCAGCCTGACGGCGCTGAGCACCCATGAATCCACTGTCATGACACCCCCCAGATGCATCGTTCCTCGATACATCGAAGAACAGTACATCGAGGAACGATATAGATCACGACGGCGTCGAGCTCAGCGCCTCCGTCGGGTTGCGGTCCGCGTACTGCGCCACCGACCCGTTGCGGACCGCTCCCCACAGCTCCGCGCTGCGCTGCTCGTCCAGGTGGACGACCGACTGCTCGCCCTCCCGGCCCAGCCCGGCCACCGGCGCCGTCACGAACGCGACGCCCGACCCGCGTAGGTTGCGGTTCTCCAGGGCCAGCCGGACCAGCCCCGTGTTCGACAGCGAGTCGTCCACGCTCACCGCGTCGCCGACACTGGTCGCGAACGAGTAGAGCGCGGTCGGGTCCGTGGTGGCCTTCTCCTGCACCGTCGCGAGCAGCGCCTTGATCGCGTTCTGCTGGCGGGCGGCGCGGTCGATGTCGCCGTTCGGGAGGCCGTGGCGCTGACGGACGTAGGCCAGGGCCTGGGCGCCGTCGAGGTGGTTCTCCCCCGCCCGGAAGTCCACCCCGGCGTTGCTGGTGGCGTGCGCGACGGTCACGTCGATGCCGCCGACCGAGTCGACGAGCGAGGTGAACCCGGCGAAGTCGACGACGCCGAAGTGGTCCACCCGCACCCCGGTCAGCTTCTCCACGGTCTCGATGAGCAGCGGGGCACCGCCGAAGGCGTAGGCGGCGTTGATCTTGTTCATGCCGCGGCCGGGGACGTCGACCCAGGAGTCGCGCGGGATCGACACGACGCTGGCGTGCTCGCCGTCGGGGGCGAGGGTGCCGAGCATGATCACGTCGGACCGCTGGGAACCGGCGTCGACCCCCGGGGCGGCGTCGGTGCCGGTGGTGGGTGCCTCGGCCCGGGAGTCGGTGCCGACGAGCAGGAACGTGGTGCCGCCGGACGTGGCGGGACGGCTGCCCCCGTCGATCCCGCGGAACGCGTCCGGGATGCGGGCGATGCCGCCGCCGATGCTGGAGGTCAGGTAGGCCACCACGCCGCCGACCGCGAGCAGCAGCACGAGCACCAGCGCCAGCAGCACGGCCAGCACCCGCCGCCCGCGCCGACGGGGAGGCCCGCCACGCGGGCCGGGCACCACGTCGTCGTGCCGGGTCGGGGGGGACGGCATTGCGCATCGGGTCTCCTGGGTCGGGCGTGGGCGGTCGTCCGGTCCGTCGCGGCCACGCGCACGGCGTTACGCGACACCGCACGGTCCCACTCCCGGTGGTGCGACACGCCACCGGACCGTGCACGACAGACCTTCAGTGTGCACACAGCGCAGTCACAGGGACGTGCTGTGTCATCAGATGCAGGGAACCCACGGCGCTGGTGCTGACGGTCCCGACGGACGGGGCGATATCAGGGGCAGCACGGCCGCACGGCCCTCGTGCACCGAGGAGGAACCATGAACGTCACGCCCGAGACCCCCGCCACCACCGTCCCCGTCGGCACCGCCCCCGCCGCCGCGATCCCGGCTCCGCGGGCCGCTGCCGAGAACACCGCACTGCCGCCCGTCGCGACCACCTCGGTCGCGGTCGACCTGTGCCGCTGCGGTCACGAGCGCGACGCCCACGACCACTACCGCGCCGGCACCGACTGCGGTGTCTGCGGCACCTCCTGCCGCGCCTTCCACGCTCGCACCGGTTCCGCCCACGGCCGCCCGTCCGGTCGCGCCGCCCGGCTCACCTCGGCCCTGCTGCGCCGTCGCTGATTCCCTGCGTCCCCGGACGGTCCGCCGGGAGGCGGGGCACGAAGGCCCTCCCGGCGCCGGCCGGGCCGGGTCACGCCCGGACCGGGAGCGTGTCGGGGAGCAGCCACCGGCCGCCGGGCGCCTCCACCTGCGGCAATGCGCGGCGCATCTCCGGGAGCAGATCGTCGACGAACAGCAGCACCGACCGCGGCGCCGCCGCGACGAGCGCGTCCGGGGCGACGATCGGGATCGCCGTCCCCGGTGTGCGCCTGCCCTGCTTGGCGACCGAGCCGTCGGCGATCGCGGGCAGCAGGTCCGGGCCGATCCCGGCCCGCGACAGCAGCGCCACCGCCCGCGACGCCGCGCTGTAGCCCCACACCGGGCGACCGGCGGCGCGCTCGGCCTCCAGGAACTCCCGCACACCCGTCGTCGTCCGGTCCGCGGCCCGCTGCAGTGACGAGACCGTCGCCGCGTCGCGCACGCCGGCGGCGTCCTCGGCGGCGACCATCGCCCGCACCGACTCCTGCTGCTCGCCGCCCGCCCGCGCGACGAGCAGCACGGTGCCGCCGTAGAGCGGGAACCACCAGGCCCGGACCGCGGCGAGGCCGACGGTCTCCAGCATCCCGACCAGCGCCGGGGTCGAGTAGTAGGCGAAGTGGCCGTGGCGCAGGGCGTTCCACTGCGCGCCCTCGACGATCGCGTGCAGCGTGTGGAACCCGATCACCAGCGTCCCGCCCGGCCGCAGCCGGGCGGCCCGCTCACGTACGGCGGTGGCCTGGTCGGCGTCGTGCATGAGACCGAGGTTGTCGACGACGACGTCGGCCGGTTCGTCCGGTGCCACCGGCGTCGCGCCGGTCGCGGAGAGGTCGGCCACCCAGGAACCGCCGTGCGGGCTGCCGTACTCGACGAAGGACACCCCCGGTCCGACGACGCCGGCCGCGGCGAGGGCGGCGACGGCGGACCGGCCCTGCTCGACCAGTGCCGCGGGCTCCAGGCCGACGACCTCCTCCACCCCGCCCGGGTCCTCGGCGAGCTGGGCCAGCCCGCAGGCGTCGCACAGCCACATGCGCAACGGGGACGTCGCGTCCGGCCCCGGGTCGGCGGCGGGCGGGAAGGTCGCGCAGTCCGGCTGGACACCGAGGTCGAGCACGACCTCCCCGTCGGTCCCCGCGCAGAACCGGCAGGCCGTCATCGGCGGCCCTCGTCGCGCGTGCTGGGGACCTCGACCGGAGCGCCGTCGAGGGTGCGCAGGTAGTCCGCCCAGGACGGCGCGACACGGTCCCGTTCGCTGGTGGCCGACGGCGGCATCGGCCAGTCGACGCCGAGGTCGGGGTCGGCCCAGTGCACCGAGACGGCCTGGATCGGGTCGTGCACGCGGTCGATGGCGTAGCAGACGTCGGCGACCTCGCCGACCACCTGGAGCCCGACGAGCATCCGGCGCGGCACCCGGATCGAGACCAGGTCGCGGTCGTCGAGCCGGACGGCGACGTGACGGCCCAGCGTCGGCGACTCCAGTCGTCCGTCGACGACGACCAGGTGCGCCGCGCCGTGCGCCACCCGGATGATCTTGCCCTCGCCCCCGTGGTTGCGGCCGTGCAGCCCGCGGAGCACGCCGTGCCCGGAGCGGGACTGGCTGTCCTGGACGTAGTCGGCGCGGGTGATGCCCCACTGTCGCGCCACGGCGTCGTCGTAGGTGCGGGAGAAGAAGCCCCGGTCGTCGCGGAAGGGGCGCGGCCGGAAGAGCAGCACGCCCTCGATCGCGGTCGTCTCGACGTCCATCAGTGGTTCCTCCACCGCCGGCGGCCCGGTCGGCCGCACCGCGGGCGAGGTCGCCCCACCACTGATCAACGTTACGGGGTGTCGCGACGACGACGGCCCGTGCGGCGCAGACCAGCAGGAACCGGGGCGTTGCGCAACCGAACAGTGACCTTCAGTGACGATTGCGGCGGCCGAGCATCCGCACCACCGGGCCCAGGACGCGGCCCGCGGCGTCCCGCATCCGGGTGTCGGGCACCTCCACCACCGCGGTGTCCCGCCGCTGCGCGTCCAGCGCGGCCGACGCCACCTGCTCCGGGGTCGCCCACCGCCACGCCGGGACCCAGGACACGTCCTCGCCGTGCCGCTCGTGGAACGGGGTCCGGGTGAACCCCGGGCGCACCACGGTCACCCGCACCCCGTGCGGCGCCGCCTCGTGGCGCAGCGCCCCGGCGAGCGCCTCGACCGCCGCCTTCGTCGCCGAGTAGACGGGGGTGCCCGCCGTGGGGTGCACCGCCGCCGAGCTGGACACCATGACGACCCCGCCCCTACCGCGGCGCAGCATCGGGGGCAGCGCGGCCCGGGAGAGCCGCGCCACGGCGGTGAGGTTCAGCGCGACCTGGGCGTCGATGTCGTGGTCGGTGTGCTCGGAGAGCGTGCCCGGCCCGGCCGTCCCGGCGTTGTTCACCAGCAGCCCGACCGGGGCCTCGGCGATCGCCTGCTCGGTGGCGGCCAGACCGGCGTCGGTCGCCAGGTCGGCGACGAGTGTCCGGGACCGCGGCACCCCGGCGGCGACATCGCCGAGCCGCTCCGCGTCGCGCGCCACCAGCAGTACCGGGACCCCGCGGCGGCCCAGCTCCCGGGCGAACGCGGCGCCGATCCCGCTCGACGCGCCCGTCACGACCGCCTGTTCCGTCATCACGGTCCCTTCCGTCCCCCACGCCCCGGGTCCGGGATCTTGGCATGATCGGAGGTGTGTGTCACCGCCGCGTCCTCGTCACGCTCGTGCTGGTCGTGGCGGTGCTCGCCGGCTGCGCCGCCGCGGCCGCACCCCCGGCACCGTCGGGATCCGAGCCCACGAGCGCCCCCGCGGTGTGCGGGCTGTGGCTCGCCACCGGTGGCACCCCGACCGACGAGCAGGTCCGCTACGCGGCCGGGCGCTACGGCGTCGTCGTCCTCAACGCCTGGGAGACCGACGTCGCGCAACGGCTGCGCGCCCAGGACCCGGGGATCGTCCTGCTCGTCTACAAGGACCTGTCCTCCACCCGCGGCTACGCCGAGGTCGGGCTGCACGGCGGGCTCCTGCCGACCGGCGTCGACGGCGCCACCGCCGACCCGGCCTGGTTCGCCACCGACACCGCGGGCCGGCGCATCGAGTGGGCGCCCTACCCGCAGCACTGGCAGATGGCGGTGTGGGACGAGGCCTACCAGCGGGCCTGGACCGACCGCGTCGTCGCCGAGACCGTCCGCGACGGCTGGGACGGGGTGTTCGCCGACAACGACATGTCCTCGCTGCGCTTCTACTCCGACGCCGTGGTCGCCGGGACCCCCGACCGCAGCGGCACCGACGCCCTGCTGCGTGACGGCCTCGACGCGCTGGTGACCCGCGCCGGGACCGCGCTCGGCGAGCAGGGCAAGGTGCTCGTGCCGAACCTGTCCGAGGCGCGGCTGTTCCCCGGCCGCTGGACCCGGCACGCGCGCTTCGGCGGGGCGATGGAGGAGAACTTCGCCCAGTACGGCGACGACGGCGCCCTCACCACCTGGCAGGGCCACCAGTGGGCGGAGATGCTCGCCGCCCCACCGCAGGACCTGACGCTCCTGGTCACCGCGACCGCCGGACGGCCCGAGGCGCGGCCCGGCGCGGCCGAGCGGGCCGGGTTCGCCGGGGCCGCGCTGCTCGGCGGGCCGTCGCGCTCCTGCTGGACGCCGTCGACCACCCGGGACTACTCCCTGCCCGAGTGGTCCGGCTACCGGTCGCTCGACCTGGGCGCGGCGACCGGACCCGCGGTCCGCGACGGACGCACCGGTGTGTGGACCCGCGGGTTCGCCGGCGGCTGGGTGGCGCTCAACCCCACCCCCGACGACGCCGAGGTGCCGGCCCCGGGCGGGCTGCGGACCCTCGACGGGGGCCAGATCGGGGACACGGTGAGCATCGGATCCGCCGACGCGACGATCCTGGTGCGACGCTGACCCGCCCACCCCGGTCAGCCGAGCAGCGAGCGGTAGAGCGCCAGGTGCGACCGGGCCGACGCCGACGCCGAGTACCGCTCGGCGGCCCGGGCGGCGAGCAGCTTCCCGGTCAGGCCCGGGTCGGGGTCGGCGAACAGCGCGCGCAACGCCGTCGCCAGTGACTCCGGGTCGCCCGGGGCGGCGGTGAAGCGGGCGGCGCCGGGGGCGGCGAGCATCGTCGTGGTGTCGCCGGTGTCGGTGGCGAGCACCGGCTTGCCCGCGGCCATCGCCTCGATCACGACCAGCGGTTGCTGCTCCATCCGCGACGGCACGACGACGGCGTCCGCGGCACGCATCAGCTCCGGCACGTCGGTGCGGAACCCGAGCAGCCGGATCCGGCCGCCCGAGGCGGCCGCGCGGGCCTCGATCGCGGCGCGCTCGGGGCCGTCGCCGACGACGGTCAGCGTCGCGTCGGCGGGGAACACCCCTGGCCGCTCCACCGCGTCGATCAGGTCGGTGATCCCCTTGCGGGGCAGCAGGAGCCCGGCCGTGAGGAGGTGACGCACCGGCCCGGCGGGCGGGTGGGGCGGGCCGAGATCCAGGCCGTTGTCGATGTGCACGAGGCGGCGCGCGGGCACCCGCAGCCGCCCGGACAGGAACCGGCGCATCGGTTCGGCGCAGACCACGGTGCGGTCCAGCACCCGCCCGACGACGGCGTCCGCGGCGAGCGTCGCGCGGGTGTAGCGGGACGGGGCGGGCGCTGCGGCGGTGCCGCGGAACCACGCCTCGCCGACGTCCTCGGGGACCCCGTGGTAGGTCTGCAGCAGCCACGGGCGGCGGCGGCGCCACGCCGTCGTCGCGAGGACGAGGCCGGCGCGGCGGTCGTGGGCGTGCACCAGGTCCGGGCCCCAGTCGTCGATCCGGGCGAGCAGCGCACGGGCCGCGGCGACGTCGGTCTTGTCCCCCACCCCCGACTCGGTGAACACCTCGGCCGGTACGCCGGGCCCCCGGGCGGGCCGCGGGCCGAACACCCGGACCGTGGCGGCACCGGTGCGGTGGAGCTCGCGGGCCAGCGTCAGGCACACCTCGACCGGGCCGCCCCGGTCCTGGGTGAGGACGAACGCGACGCGCGGCGGCCCCGCGGGGCTCACTGGGCGCCCCGGTACTCGCCGGGCATCGCCGACGCGGGCAGCGGGGTGTCCGAGCGCGCCCCCAGGAACCACACGCCGCTGGCGCCGTCGGACTGGAAGGGCTCCGGGATGACGCGGTCCAGCAGACGCAGCCAGGACAGGGCCAGCCGCACCGCCCGCCCGGCGGCGCGGGAGCGGGTCAGGCCGGTCACGACGGCACCGATCGTCCAGATCAGCTGCACGCCGGGCCCGCCGACCACCCCGGACCCGATGCGGTCGAAGCCGCGGAACAGCCAGCGGTGGCCGGACTCGGTGAACCGGGTGAAGTCGTAGGGGCCCTCGTGGACCTGCTGCAGGAACGGCGTCTCGGCGTAGACGAGACCGCCCGGGACGAGCACGCGGTGGATCTCGGCGACGACCGTCGCCGGATCGAGCACGTGCTCCAACACGGCCTGCACCACCACGCCGTGCACGACCCCGGCGGCGAACGGGATGCGGTGCCCGTCGGCGACGAACTGCACGTGCGGGCTCGCGTAGATGTCGAAGGCGAGGACCTCGACGCCCGCGTCGGAGTAGAGCCGGTCCGCGCCGTTGCCGATCTCCCCGCCCCCGACGACGAGCACCGTCGGGCGGGGGTGCCGGGCGCGGAGCCGGTCGAGGAACACGTCGAGGTTGCGACGGGTGCCGCTGTCGGGGTTGGTGATCCGGCGCAGGTTCCGGCGCAGCGCGGCGAGCGCGCCGTGCCCCCGGTCGATCTCGCTGGCGGCGCCGCCGGCGAGCAGCCGGTCCTTGTCGAGGACGCTGGTGGCGAAGTCGACGTACACCGGGGTGCCGCCGACGTGGAGCGGCTCGTCGGGCCACTCGACGAACGCGCTCAGCCGCTCTGCGGGTGCGAGCATGTTCCCACCTCCGGGTCGGTCGGGCGGGCCCCGTCGTCCGGGGCGTCGCGAAGCCCACCGCGCAGGTCGCGCAGCAGGTCGAGGTTGGTCACCGCGGCGACGGCGGCCACCGTCACGACGACGACGGTGCCGGCCGCCAGCAACGCGGGCACCGAGGCCGGGTCGTCGGCCCCCGCGGCGCGGACGGCGAGGTCGGCGAGCTCGCCCGCGGCGAGCGCCGCGGCCAGCCCGCCCACGGTCCGCAGCACCGGCCACGGCCGGGGGAGGCCACCGGCCCGGTACAGCACGAGCAGCGCGGGCGGGACCACCAGCCACACCGCGACGAGCTGCGCCCAGGCCGTCGCGACGACGCCGTGGGGGACCAGCAGCGCCAGCCCGGCGACCAGCAGCGCCAGGTGCGCGAGCTGCAGCAGCAGGTAGGCACCCGGCCGGTCCACGGCCCGCACGACCTCCTGCAGCATGTACTGCAGGCCGAAACCGAGGCCGTACCCGCAGAGCACGACGAGTACCGGGGCCGCCGGGGCCCAGCGGCCGTCGAGCACGACGATCCGTTCGGCGAGCAGGGCGAAGGCCACGTAGGGCACCCCGGCGAGCACGAGCAGCGCCCGGACGAACCGGGTGACCGCGGGCCGCAGGTCCCGGCGCTCACGGCGCAGCCGGGCGTACACCGGGAACGACACCGCACCCAGCACCAGCGACACCATCACGTACGGCGCCCAGGCGATCCGGAAGCCCAGCGAGTACACGCCGACCGCGTGCGGGCCGAGTGTGCGGGACACGGCGAGGTAGTCGACGTTCACCAGCAGCACCGCGACGACCGCGCCCGGGCCGACGACCCGGGTCCAGCGCAGCGCCTCGGCGGCGGCCGCGGTGTCCCAGCCGGGGCGGATCCGCACCCCGGCGGCGATCCCGAGCAGCGGCAGCGCAACCGCACCGGCGAGCAGACCGACCGGCAGCGACAGCGCGCCGAACCCGCCCGCCGCGAGCGAGACCGCGAGCACCGAGGAGACCAGCGCGGACCCGACGTCGGGGACCATCCGGCGGCGGAACTGCAGGCTCCGGTGCATGAGCCCCATCTGCACGCCGCCGGCCGCGGTGAACGGCAGCGACAGCGACGCGATCCGCACGAGCGGTTCGGCGTGCGGCGCGCCCATCGCCGCCGCGATCGGGGCGGCGCCGAGCAGCCCGGCCAGCGCCAGCAGCACCCCGATGCCGACCGAGATCGTCATGAGGACGCCGGCCATCGTGCCGGGGTCGCGGTCGGTGCGGGCGACGATGTCGAAGACGCCCATCGACTGCACGACCTGCCCGACGCCGATCAGCGCGACGGCGACGGTGACCAGGCCGAGCTCGGACTCGGTGAGGAACGCGGCGAGCACGACCGTCAGGACGATCTGGCTGCCCTTGGCCAGCAGGTTGACCAGGCCGAGCCACAGGGTCCCGCGGGTGGCGCTGCGGGCGAGACCGGAGGCGGACCCGGTGTCGGCCCCGGTCGGGGTCACGGTCATCTCAGGACACGACGGCGGCGAGCACCCGGGTGCCCGGGCGCAGGGAGCGGACCACCGCGTCCAGGTCGGCCCCGTCGGCGGCCCGGTCGACGACGAGCACGAGCGACTCGTCGGCCCGCCCGCCCGCACGACCGCCGGGTTCCCGGGCCAGGTCGGCCTGCAGAGCGAGCACCGCGTCGGCGACGCCGGGCGACCCGGCAGCGACCTGGACCGGGCCGCCCGCGGCGCGGGCCAGCACGAGCAGGCGCTCGCCGGCGTCGGGGTCGCGGGCGCTCAGCACCGGGACGATCCCGTGCCCGGCCGCGACCAGCGTCGAGAGCACCGAGCGGCGCACGTCCCCGCGGCGGGCACGCATCCGGCCGACCAGCACCACGGCGGTGCCCAGCCCGGCGAGCGTCCCGGCGATCAGGCCCAGCCCGACGCCGAGCGTGAGGTCCGGGCCCTTCTCCAGCAGGGTGGCCTGCCGGTCGAGGACCCGCAACGTCCCGGCCGGGGCGAGGAGGTCGGCGGCGGCGACGCGGCCGGCGAAGGCCTCGGCCAGGCGCGCGGCGAGCTCCGGGGACCCCGCCGAGACCGACACCCTGGCCACACCGGAGCCGGCGAGCAGCTCCACCGACACGTCATCGGCCAACTCGGTGGGGGCCGGACTCCCGGGCACCGCGGCGGCGACGGCGTCGAGGGTCGACGGGGAGGTCACCAGGTCCGCGATCGAGGGCATCGCCAGGGTGACGACCTCGCCGTAGCTGGTGGACACCCCGGACTCGCTGATCAGCGCGGAACCGGTGGAGCCCGAGGGCAGGGCGAGCAGCCCCACCCGACCCTCCCAGCGGCCGGGCAGCACCGCGAACACCCCCGCGACGAGCGCAGCCACCAGCAGGCCCACGAGCACCGCGACCGCGGCGACGCGCAGTCCCGGGCGGCGCGGCCCGGCGGCCGGGGCCGTGCGGGTGGGCGGCTGGGCGGGGCCCAGAGGCGTCGTGCCCGGGGCGTGCCGATCGCGCACCACACCGTTCGACCTGCTCACCACGTTCCTCCCCCACCGGGCGGTCCTGTCGATCTCCCGGCTTCCCCTGACTCGTTCCCGGCCGTCGATCCGTTTCCCGGAGCCGTCTCCGGCGGGGATGACATGGGCCACTCCCCAGCGACCAGCTCGGCGACGAGCGCGGCGACCCGGGCCGTCACCCGGCTCCGGTCGAACAGCTCCTCGGCCCGGGCGCGGGCCGCCCGGCCCTCCCCGGCGGCCAGGCCGGGCGCGGCGAGCCGCAGGGCGATCGCGTCGGCGAGCGCGGGCACGTCGCCGGGCGGGACGGTCCGCCCGGCCGGTCCGACCGCCTCGGCCATCCCGGTCACCGCGAAGCCGACGACCGGTCGAGCGCTGGCCATCGCCTCCAGCGCCACCAGCGGCATGCCCTCCCACCGCGACGGCAGCACCACGACGTCCGCGGCCCGGTGGTACGGCGCGGGGTCGGTCGTCGGCGGGTGCAGCAGCACCGAGTCCCGCAGCACCGGGTCGGCCGCGCAGCGTGCCCGCAGCGCGTCGGCGTCCGGTCCGTCGCCGACGACCAGCAGCCGCGCACCGGGAACCCGGGCACGGACCGACGGCCAGGCGTCGAGCAGCAGGTCCTGGCCCTTCTGCTCGGTGACCCGGCCCAGGCACAGCGCCCACGGCCCCGGTCCGAGGCCGAGCACGGAGCGGGCGTCGTCCGGCCCGCCCGCGGTGAACCGGTCGAGGTCGACCCCGTTCGGGACGACGACCGCGGCACCGCCGATCCCCGCCGCGCGGCCGGTGGCGAGCTCGTCGGCGGAGACGCACAGCAGCAGGGAGGTCCAGCGGGCGCCGACCCGTTCCCAGGTCCGGGCGGCGCGGGCGAGGGGCCCGGCGACGGCGTCGAAGGACCAGGCGTGCGGCTGGACGATCGTCGGGACCCGACCGCGGACGGCGAGCCGCCCGGCCAGCCCGGCCTTCGACGAGTGCAGGTGCACGACGTCCGGTGCGGTGCGGGCCACGATCCGGGCGAGCGCGCGGACCTCCGCGAGGACCGACCGGCCGGGCGAACGGGTCGCCTGCCAGGTCCGTACCGGCACACCGGCACCGCGGGCGGCGTCGGCGAGCGGACCGTCGGGGCAGGCGAGGCTGACGTCCCAGCCGCGCTCGTGCTGGTCGGCGCACAGCGTGCGCACGACGGCGGCCACCCCGCCGTCGACGGGCTGGCTGACGTGCAGGACGCGTAGGGGGCGGCTCATCGGGGCTCCGCGGGGTGCGGTCGGTGGCGGCGTGGCGGCATGGAGGTTCAGTGGACGGACGCGAACACGACGATGTTGTCGGTGTAGGAGCGGACGGCACGGTCGAACGACCCGCCGCAGGTGATCAGCCGGAGCTGGGCGTTCGCGGTGCCGCCGTAGACCTCGGCGGCGGGGAAGGCGTCCTTCGGGTAGGTCGCGACCCGGTCGACGGTGAAGGTGGTCCGCTTGCCGTCGGTGCGCGGGACGACGATCTGCGCGCCGACCGGGATGTCGCGCAGCCGCCAGAACACCGCGGGCCCGGCGACCGAGTCGACGTGCCCGACGATCACCGCGGGCCCGGCCTGGCCGGGCCGGGGACCGGCGGCCCACCAGCCGATCCGGCCGAAGTCGACCGGGGCGCCGAGCGTCCCGTCCGGGCCGACGACCAGCTGTTCCGGTGCGCCGGCGGTCAGTCCGATCACGGGGACCACCAGCCCGGACGGCGGCGCGACCGGACGCGCGGCCCGGGACCCGGTCGTCGCGACGGTGGCGGCGCGGGTCGCCTCCGGGGCGGACGGCCCGGTGACCGAGGCGGCGGTGACCACCGGCGGCAACGACGGCCCCGGCTCCGCCGCCGGGGTCAGCACCGGGACCAGCGGCAGCGCGAGCACCGCGGCGGCGACGGCGGCCCGGGCCGCGGGCCCGCCCGGGGTTCGGGCGACCCCGGCGCGCGCGGACGCGCCCACCCCGGACGCCGCCGCCCGCAGCCGCCGGACCGGCCCGGGCGGGGTCCGCAGCGGCGGGGTCCAGGCAGGGGCGGTCGGCGTGCGCAGCGGCGCCCGCCAGGGCAGGCCGGTCGCGTCGAGCCAGGTCGGGTCGGGGGTTCCGTCGGGACGGGTGCCCTCGGTGCGGGTGCTCTCGGTCCGCGGCACGGCCACCGTTCAGCCCCTGCGGCGGGCGGCGCGGAGCACCGAGGTCCCGTAGACGAGGACGGGCGCCGCGAGCAGGCACAGCACCAGTGGCAGCACGCCAGGGCCGTCGTCGTCCGCCGTGCCGCCGGCACCGGCGGGGACGCCGCCGCGGGGCGGCGGGACGCCGCCGTGAGCGGCGGCGGGCGCGGGGCCGACCGGCAGGCCGGGGGTGTCGGTGATCGGGTGCGCCGTGAGCGCCCCGCCGGGGCCACCGGTCACGACGACCGTGGTGACCGACCCGGCGCCGACCGGGAGCTGTGCGGCCTCGGTCGCGGCGCCGGAGGACAGGCGCACGTCCCAGGTGCGGGCCGCGACGGTCGCGTAGTCGGTGACGGCGCCGTAGGCGAGGTCGGTCGCCAGCCGGGGGCCGCCGACCGCCAGGGCCTGCAGCGGGGTGGGCGTCCGGACGCCCTGGACGATCCGGACCCGGCCGGAGCCGGCGGCGGGCGCGGTCAGGTCGTCGGGGACGAGGTCACCGCGGACCTGGCCGGAGCCGGTGTCGAAGAAGAACAGCGACTGCGTGGTGCCGGGTGCGATCTGCAGCCCCGCCGACAGCGGGGCCGGCCCGGCCGGGTCACTCCCGACCGGGCGCATGGTCACCGTGTAACGACCCGGGACGAGCCGCAGGTAGCCGGTGACGTCGCCGTACGCGGCGTCCCGGGCGACGACCTGCTCGGTCGAGCCCGCGCCCTCGGGGCCGGAGATCGTCGCGACGACGGCGCCGGTCCCCGGCGACAGGTGGCCGAGCCGCAGCTGCCCTGTCGGCTGCGCCGCGCCCGCGACCGGCGCGAACGCCAGTCCGACCGCCATCGCGAGCAGGACCGTGCCCACGAGGACGGCGGCCCGTTCACGCCCGCTCCGCCCGTGCATCCCGCTCTCCCCCCGCCCCGTGTCCGGCTCGGTCGCCGAGTCCATCGCATTACTGAATGCAACGATCTCGACAGCGAGACTACCCACGATCAGGGCATAGTGGCCAAGTTCGTCACTCTGCGTGCCCGACCGTGGACGAGCGGCTCACGCGGCGGCGGTCAACCACGGTTCCCAGGCCGGCAGCGGCTCCACGGCCAGCACCAGGACCCCGGCCCCGTTGCGGGCCGGCGGTGCCGGAGTGGTGCGCAGCGTCCAGCCGATCTCCTCGATCAGCCGGTCGGCCTTGCGGGAGTTGCAGGCCTTGCAGGCGGCGACGCAGTTCTCCCAGCTGTGCGCCCCGCCGCGGCTGCGCGGGACGACGTGGTCGATCGTGTCGGCACGTTTGCCGCAGTAGGCGCAGCGGCGGGCGTCGCGGCGCAGCACACCGGCCCGGGTCATGGGGACGACGCGGCGGTAGGGCACCCGGACGTAGCGGGACAGGCGCAGTACCGACGGGGCGGGGAGCGAGAGGGACTCGGAGCGGAACTCCGCCCCCTCGAGCGCCTCCTGGAGGCACTCGGCCTTGCCGGAGAGCAGCAGGCAGATCGCACGTTTCGACGTGACGACGGCCAGCGGTTCGAAGCTGGCGTTGAGGAGCAGGACCCGGGACCCCGCCGGGATGCGAGCCGTGGTCGGCGGCTCGGTCCCCGGTGCCGGGACGGGATCGTCGGGGAGCGGGTCGACCGCTCTCAGGTCGCCAGGGACGATCATCTCGGCACCACTGGGGACGGGTTGTCGGTACGGCACGCGACCACCTCCGGAACGCACGAGGTCCGTGATGTAGTCGACCATACGGAAGCCCGGTTACGCGAGGGTGATAACGCGGCCTCGGGGAGGTGACCGCGCGGCGCGGGCGCCCCGGGACCGCACACCCGCCCGCCGGTGCCGCACGACGGCCCTCCGGGTCCGCGCGACCGTTCGTCGGATCGGACCAGGTCAGGTCAGGACGACCGCCAGCACCCGATCCCGCTCCGGGACGGCCGTGAGGACACCGGTGAGGTCCTCGGTGCGGGTGCGCCGCGGGTCCGCGAGTGCCACGACCGCGCCGGGCCGCGCCGGGCCGGCCACCGGACCGTCGCGCAGCGCGAGTGCCTCGGTGATCCGCCGGGCGTCGGTCTCCAGGCCGGGACCGGCCGGCACCACCCGGGTGCGGTCCGGCCCCGCCAGCAGCCGGATCCGGTCGACGAGCACCGGGTCCGCCGCATCCAGCACCGCGACCGGGCCGCGGCCCGACGCGGCGACGGCGCGCAGCAGTCCCGAGTGCGGGGTGGCACGTCGGCGGGGCAGCAGCGCCGCCCCCGTCACGACGGCGACGACGATCCCCGCGAGCAGCGCGAGCGCCGCGGCCAGCGTGGTCGAGGTGGCGACCGGGGTGACCGCGGCCCGGGTGTCGACCGGCACCAGCCGCCCGGCCGGGTCGAGGACGTCGGCCGCCACGACCTGGTCGACGACGGCCTCGGCCAGCGCCTCCGCACGGCCCGGGTCGGGGTCGCGCACCGAGATCCGCGCCAGCCCCGACGCCGGGACCAGCTCGACCGACACGGCGCGGCGCAGCTGCTCGGGGTCGGGACCGCCGGGCACCGCCGCGGCCGCCCGGCCCAGCAGCGACGGCCCGGTCACGATCTCGGGCAACGCGGGCAGGGCCAGCGAGACGACCTCGCCGTAGCTGGTCGAGACCACGGGGCGGGCCGGGTCCAGCGAGACGGTCGCTCCGACGTCCGGGCGGGCCACCAGCGTGACGCTGGCCTGCTGGGTGACCGGTCCGAGCGCGACGGCCAGCAGCACCGCGGCCGTCGTCGCGAGCCCGGCCAGGGCGGCGACGCCGGCCAGCCAGAACCGGCCGGGCCCGCCGGCGCCCGCGGCACGGGCGTCGTGGAGCAGCGCGTCGTAGTCGGCGGCCAGCGCGGCCGGGTCGTGCTCGGCAGCCACCCGGGCCCGCCCGGCCGCGGCCAGTGCCCCGCGGCGGCGCGGGTCGGCCAGCCCGTTCAGCGCGGCGGCGACCGCGGCCGGGTCGCCCGGCGGTACGAGCAGCCCCGCCGCGGGTGCGTCGGCGCGCGGGCCGAGCGCCTCGCGGACCCCGTCGACGTCGGTGGCGACCACCGGGAGCCCGGCGGCCATCGCCTCCAGGACGACCATCGGCAGGCCCTCCCAGTCGCTGGTCAGCACGGCGACGTCGGCGGCGGCGAGCAGGGTGGGTATGTCGTCGCGGGCGCCGAGGAACCGCACCCGGTCACCCAGGTCCGCGACGCGTTCCTCGAGCCCGGCGCTCAGCGGGCCGTCCCCGGCGAGCAGCAGCACCGGCCCGCCCCGCACCGCGCGCCAGGCGTCGAGCAGCACGTCGTGGCGCTTCTGCGGGACCAGCCGGGCCGCGCACAGTGCGACGCCGACGTCGTCGGGCAGGCCGAGGGCGCGCCGGGCGTCGGCCCGGGCGGGCAGCACCGGCGGGGTGACGGCGTTGCGCAGCACCGCGATCCGGGTGTCGTGCAGGCCCGCGGCACGCAGCCGGTCGGCGACCGCCGCGGACACCGCGACCACGACGTCGGCGGCGCCCGACAGCAGCCGGGCCGCGGCCGGGTAGTCGTCGGCGGCGACGCCGTGGAACACCGTCACCAGCGTCGGTCGGCGGCGCCGGGTGTGCGCGGCGAGCCGGCAGACCAGCCCGACCAGCACGTTGTGGGCGAGCACGACGTCCGGGCGGTGCCGCCGGAGGGCGGCGGCCACGGCGAGGGCCCCGCGCAGGATCCCCACCGGGGTGCGGCGTACCAGCGGCATCGTCTCGGTGCGGTACCCCTGCGCGGCCAGCTCGTCGGCCCGCACCCCACCCGAGGACAGGACCACGGTGTCCCAGCCGAGGCCGGTCCCGTGCCGGGCGAGGTCGGCGACGACGCGCTCCGCTCCCCCGGTCCCCATCTCGTTGACGACCTGCAGGACCTTCACCGGATCGCTCCCTCGCTGCGCAGGCCCACGGCGCAGGCCGCGGCGGTCAGTGCCCACAGGGGCATGTAGTACTGCTCGGACAGGAACGTCGAGGCGACGCAGACCGCGATGAGCGCGGTCTGCACGGCCAGCGGCAGCAGCCGCCCGGGGCCGGGGCCGGCGGCCCGGACCGCCCGCTCGGCCGACCACAGCGCCGCCGCGATCATCCCGACGAAGCCGGCCAGACCGAGCACCCCGAGCTCGGCGGCGACCTCGACGTACATGTTGTGGGCGACCGGGGTCTGCTCCTCCAGCTCGGCGTTGTGGGACGCCGCGAGGTAGTGCGAGCGGAACCCTCCGGGCCCGACACCGAGCAGCGGTTGCTCGGGCAGCAGTGTGGCCGCCACCTCCCAGCGCAGCGCCCGGCTGTCGATGTTGGAGGCGGCGACCTGGTCCTTCTGGGAGAGCGCGCGGCCGACGTCGTCACCGAAGCCGGCGACCAGCCCGACCCCCGCGACCACGACGGCGACGGCGGCCGCGGCGAGCACCCGGGGCGCGATCGCCCCGCGCACCGTCAGCCACACCATGGCGACGACGAGCGCGATCATGCCGCCGCGGGACACGGTCACCGCCGCCCCCAGCACGAGCAGCACCAGCAGCACCCCGACCAGCACCTGCGCGGCCCGGGGTGCGCGCTCAGGCCCGTCCCGGCGCGGAGGGCGCAGCCACAGCGCGAGCAGCAGCGGCACCGCCGAGACCAGCACGTAGGCCAGGTCGTTGGGGTCCTCCAGCGGCCCGGTCGCCCGCGGCGAGCCCTCGATGAGGAAGCTCCACAGGGCCCCGCTCGCGGCGACGGTCGCGCCGGTGACCGAGGCCCACACCGGCACCCGCACCGGGACCTCGCGGGAGCAGACGTCGATCAGCACCGTCACGGTGACCAGGAACGACACCCAGCGCTGGGCGTAGCTCATGGTGAAGGTGTCGCCGGCGTGCACCGCGGTCGAGGCGAGCACGGCCACGGCGAGCACGGCGAGCGGCACGTGGACCGGGTGGAAGCGCGGCAGCCGGAACGGGCGCAGCCGGGCCACCAGCCACACGAGCACGAGCGTCGCCGCGGGGAGCTTGGTGACGACGTCGTTGATGTCGAGCAGGTACCCCTCGCAGGAGGCCACGCCCACGGTCAGGAACACGAGCCCCTGCAGCAGCCGGGCCAGCGGCGTGCGGGTGGCGATCTCCTGCACCAGCGGGGTGCCGGGCCGCGGGCCGGTGTCCCGCAGGACCACCCCGGCCGGTGCGGTCCGCTGCACCATCCCGCCTCCGCCCGCCGCCCGCCGTGATCCGTACTGCGGTGCATTCGGCCGTTCACCAGGGATCGTTACCGCTCGTGGCGGAGATCGACGACACTGCGGCGTAACGCGGGTGCCACTCCGGGACGACGGTCATCCCAGCAACCCCGACAGAACGGACGAGAATGGGCCACCACCGTCAGGCACGTCCGCGGTTCAGCTTCCTGTCGACCGCCTACCGCACCGAGCACGCGGTGTCGGGGATGATCGGGTCGGTGCAGGCCCAGACCGATCCGGACTGGGAGCTCGTCGTCGTCGACAACGGGATGTCGGACGAGATGGCCCGGATCGTCGGTTCCCGCGCCGAGCGCGACGCGCGGATCGTGCTGGTCCGCCAGCCCAACCGGGGCGCCGCGGGCGGGATCAACCGCGCCTCGGCCGAGTCCTCGGGCCGGTACGTCACCCTGCTCAACTCCGACGACCGGGTGCTGCCCGAGTTCTGCGCCCGGCTCGGCGACGTGCTCGACTCCCGTCCGGACCTCGCCGCCGTCACCTGCGACGCCTGGTTCACCGACGCCGCCACCGGGGCGCGGCTGCCCGCCTCCTACCTGGAGAACGCCGGGGCGCCGACACCGGACCCGGAGCACGTGCTGACCCTGCCCGAGCTCATCGAGGGGCCGTGCCCGTACTACACCGGGGCGGTGCGCCGGGAGGTGTGGGACGCCCACGGCCACGTCGACGACGCCGGGGTGACCGTCGCGGACCTGCACCTGTTCCTGCGGATCGTCGCGGCGGGCCACCGGATGGTGACGCTGCCCGAGCGGCTCGCGAGCTACGCTCAGGCGCCGCAGTCGCTGTCCCGCGGCGGGCCCGCGGTGCTGGCCGTGGAACAGGCCCGGGAACGGGCGGTCCGCGCGGCCGCCGCACGCTCGGACGACCCGGCCGTCGCCGCCGCCCTGGAGCGGGAGCTGCGGCGCAGCCGGCACCGCCGCGGTGTCGTCGGCGCCCGGGTCGCGCTGTTCGAGGGCGATCTCGCGACCGCCCGCGCCCGGGTCCGGGCGGCGTTGCGGGAGCGGACCGACCCGCGGACCCTCGCCGTCGCCGCCGCGGTGCTGCTCGCCCCGGGCGCGACCCGCTGGGCCTACCGTCGCTCCCGGGGCGGGAAGGTCCCGGCGCCGGTCGTCCCGGTGCGGGTCACCGACGCCGCGCGCTGAGCGCGCTCACCCGGTCCGGCGGGCCAGCACGACGAGCTTGTTGCCCCGGCCCATCCGCCGGAACAGCGCCTCCGCCGCGGGCCAGCCGCGCGCGAGCAGCCGATCCACCGGGCCGGAGCCCTCGGCCCCGTGGTCGAAGGTGGCCTGCATCTTCGCCACCGGCGAGGTCATCCGGTGCACCTCGACGACGGTCACCCCGTGCGGCGCGAGGACCCGTTCCAGGCCCCGCTCGGTGAAGTAGATCTTGTGTTCCCAGTAGTACATGTTCTTGGCCAGGTCGATCCGCCCACCGGTGGCGCGGTGCAGCGCACGCACCAGCGGCCGCACCGGGAACGCGGCGTCCGGGGTCTCCAGCAGCACCCAGCCGCCGGGACGCAGCCGGGACAGCGCGTCGGTGAGGAACGGGCCAGGGTCCGCGACGTGCTCGATCACATCCCAGAGGGTGACCACGTCGACCTCGGTGTCCTGCGCGGCGAGCTGCTCGGGGGCGAACACCGTCAGCCCGCGGGCGGCCGCGCCGGCCAGCGCGCGCTCGTCGACGTCGGACCCGACGGCGTCCAGCCCGCGGTCCCTCGCCCACGCCAGGAAGTTCCCGATCCCACAGCCCACGTCGAGCACCCGCCCGCACCGGCCGGCCCGGTCCTCCAGCCGGTCGAACACGGCGGCGTAGCGCTGCTCGTAGCCCACCCGGACGGCGTCGCCGGCGTAGACGTCGAACTTGTAGTCCTCCCAGTACTCCCCCGCCGTCGAGCCGCCGGGGACCGGGTCGCGCAGGAACTCGGTGCCGCAGCCGGTGCAGCGCAGCAGCCGGTACCGCTCCTGGACGACGTGGCGGAGCAGCCGGCCCGGCGCAGCGCAGGCCGGGCAGGCGGCGGCACCGGCCGACCCGGTGCCGGACGTGCGCTCGGCATGGTCGGCGTAGTCGGTGTGGTCGGCGTGGTCGGTGGTCATGGACGGCACCTCGTCTCGCGGCGGATCGTGCACCGCTGCGCTCGTGCCGGACCTGCCCGCCGTTACCCCCCGAGGGCGCCGATCACGTCCGCGAGGAGGTCGTCGGTGTCCTCCACCCCGCAGGACAGCCGCACCAGGCCGTCCGGCACCGCGTCGCCCCACCGGGCCCGCCGGTCCGCGGCCGTGCGCAGTCCGCCGAAGCTCGTCGCCGAGTCGACCAGCGTAGCGGCGGCCAGGAAGTCCGAGACGGCGTGGGTGTCGGCCAGGGTGAACCGCAGGATGCCGTTCCAGCGCCGCATCTGGGTCCGGGCGAGCAGGTGCGACGGGTCGTCGGCCAGCCCGGGCCAGCGGACGTCCCGTACGCCGGGGGTCTCCCGCAGCGCGACGGCGAGCGCGCGGGCGTTCTCGGCCTGCCGGCCCAGCCGCAGGTCCAGGGTGCCGAGCCCGCGCAGCGCCAGCCAGGTCTCCATCGGCCCGGCGATCGCGCCGCCGCGGGTGCGGAAGGCGCGGACCCGCTCGTGGTGCACCGGGTCGGCGGCGGAGACGTGCCCGAGCAGCAGGTCCCCGTGCCCGGACAGCGCCTTGGTGTCGCTGGCGACGACCAGGTCGGCCCCCAGCGCGAGCGGCTGCTGCCCGAGCGGGGTGCACGTGGTGTTGTCGACGGCGACGACCGCACCGGCCGCGTGCGCGGCGGCGGCGACCGCGGCGACGTCGCAGACCTCCAGGCCGGGGTTCGACGGCGTCTCCAGCATCACCAGCGCGGGCCGGTGCCGGGCGATCGCCGACGCCCAGTCGCCCGCGGTCGCGCAGTAGGCGACCGGCACCCCGAGCGGGGCGAGCTCCTCGTCGGCGAGCAGGCGTGCGACGTAGTAGCCGTCGCTGGGCAGCAGCACGCCGCGCCCGGCGCCGGTGAAGGCGCGCAGGACCGCCGCGACCGCGGCCATCCCGGACGGGAACACCGTGCACGGCCCGCCGTCTAGCTCGCCGACGGCGGCCTCGAACTCCCGCCACGTCGGGTTGTCCGCGCGGGCGTAGAAGTCCGCGCCCTGGTCGGCCTCCTCCGGACGTCCGAGGTGGTACGTGCTGGTCAGCACCGGTCCGCGATGGATCGGGTCGCCCACGGCGTGGGCGTGCTGCTCCCCGCCGTGCACACAGCGGGTGCCGTCTCCGAGCATGGGGTTCACTCCGGTTTCGGGGCCCGGGAGATCAGTTCCTTGGCCATCTGGTGGGCGGTCATGCCCTCGTGGCAGACCCGGCGGACCGCGTCGGCGATGGGCAGCTCGACCCCGGCGCGCTCGCCGAGCTCGCAGATCGACAGGCAGGACTTCACACCCTCGGCGACCTGGCCGTGGTTGGCCTTCTCCGCCTCGGCGAGGCTCGCGCCGCGCCCCAGCTGCTCGCCGAAGGTCCGGTTGCGCGACAGCGGGGAGCTGCACGTCGCCACCAGGTCGCCCATGCCGGCCAGGCCGGCGAAGGTCAGCGGCGAGGCGCCGAGCGCCATCCCGAGCCGCGACATCTCGGCCAGCCCACGGGTGATCAGCGACGCCCGCGAGTTGTCACCCAGCCCCATCCCGGAGGCGACGCCGACGGCGAGCGCGATGACGTTCTTGCCCGCCCCGCCCAGCTCCGCCCCGACGACGTCGGTGTTGGTGTAGGCGCGGAAGTAGCCGGTCGCGCAGGCGGTCTGCAGCGCCACCGCGCGCTCGTGGTCGGAGCAGGCGATGACGGTGGCCGTCGGCTGCTCGTGCGCGATCTCCGCGGCCAGGTTCGGCCCGGACACGACGGCGAGCCGGTCCGCGCCGACACCGGTGACGTCGTCGATGACCTCGGTCATCCGCTTGAGCGTCCCCAGCTCGACGCCCTTGGCCAGGCTGGTCAGGGTGACCCCGGCCGGGACCAGGTCACGCCACTGCTCCAGGTTGGCGCGCAGCGACTGCGACGGCACCGCGAGGATCACCGCGTCGACACCGTCGAGGGCCTCGGCGGCATCGTGGGTGGCGCGCAGCGTGTCCGGCAGCGCGACGTCGGACAGGTAGTCCGGGTTGCGCCGGTCGGCGTTGATCGCCTCGGCGATCTCACAGCGGCGGGCCCACAGCCGCACGTCCCGGCCGGCGTCGCCGAGGACCTTCGCGAACGCGGTGCCCCAGCTGCCCGCGCCGAGCACGGCGACGCGCTGGATCGAGTGCACCGGCTCGTTGACCGGGCGCTCCCCGAACGACGGGACCCCAGGGACGCTCATCGGCCTGCCTCGCTCTCCGGGCGTCGGCGGTAGAACTCCTCCGGCGCGTCCTCGTCGCGGACCTCGGCGAGCAGCTCCCGCACCCGTCCCATGATCAGGTCGGTGACCTCGCGCAGGACGTGGGCGTCCAGCGGGCGCCCGCGGTAGGCGCTCAGGTCCACCGGGTCCCCCGCGCGCAGCACGACGTCGGTGCGCGGCAGCGGGCGGAACTTCTTCTCGTAGCCGTTCAGGACCTCGCGGGTCCCCCAGTGCACCATCGGGATGACCGGCGCGTCCGAGGCCAGCGCCATCCGCGCGACGCCGGTGCGCGAGCGCATCGGCCACCCGTCGGGGTCCCGGGTGATGGTGCCCTCGGGGTAGATGATGACGATCTTGCCGTCGGCGAGCGCCTGCGTGCCCGCGGCGAGGCTCTGCTGGGCGTCGGCGGAGTCGCGGAACACCGGGATCTGGCCCGAGCCGCGCAGCACCGCGCCGAGCACCGGCACGTTCCACAGGCTGCTCTTGGCCAGGAAGCGCGGCACCCGGCCCGCGCTGTGGACGTAGGTGCCGGTGTGGATCGGGTCCAGATGGGAGATGTGGTTGCCGACCAGCAGCGCACCGCCGCGGGCCGGGAGGTGCTCGCGGCCCTGGTAGCGCGGCCGGCCGGTGAGCCAGCCGATCGAGTAGAAGAACGGGACGGCGAGACCGACCCAGAATCCGCCCTTCTCGCGTGCCACCGGCGGCCTCCTCCTGCCCGCCGCTGCGGCGGGTCGTGGGGTCGTCGCGGATCGGGATGATCCGGATCTGATCCGTGGAGTCTCCCCACAGAGGCCCCACGCTGTCACGCGGGGTGCCAGACTGGGGCCGTGACCCTGCGGGTGGACCTGGTGGTGCCGGTGAAGCCGCTGCCCCGCGCGAAGACCCGGTTGCGTGGTGCCGCCGACGGCGGGGTGGGTGATCTCGGCGCGCACCAGCGGCTCGCGCTGGCCCTGGCCCGCGACACGGTCGCCGCCGCCGTCGCCGCGACGGCGGTCCGGCACGTGCTGGTGATCTCCTCGGACCCGGCGGTGGCGGTGGAGGTCGGCGCGCTCGGCGCCGAGGTCGTCACCGACCCCGGGCGCAGGCTCAACGGCGCGCTGCGCCACGGTGCCGCGCTGCTGCGCTCGCGCGACCCGCACGTCGCGCTGGGGGCGCTGCAGGCCGACCTGCCCGCCCTGCGCCCGGCCGAGCTCGACGCCGCCGTCGCCGCGGCCGCCGTGCTGTTCGACGGCGGCGCGACCCGCGCCTTCCAGCCCGACGCGCCCGGCGAGGGCACCACGCTGCTGCTGGTCGCCCCGGGGCAGGACCTCGACCCGCACTTCGGCCGCGGGTCGGCCGCCCGGCACCGTGCCTCCGGGGCCCGGCCGCTGCCCGGTGACCGTCCCGGTCTGCGCCGCGACGTCGACACCGCCGCCGACCTCGACGACGCCGTCGCCCTCGGGGTGGGGGCGTGGACCCGGGCCGTGGTCGACGCCCGGCACGGACCCCCCGCCGTACCCCGCCCACCCGGATGTCACCCGCCGGGGGAGGCCGTCGCCCGACGGTGTGGCACACCACGTACGTGACGGTGTGGCAGGCCACGTACGTGACGTCGTCGGCCGGGGCCGTGTCCCCGTGGACGGTTGCGGAGCGGTACGAAACAATCGTGACGTGAGCGACGACTCGGCGACCCCGGACGGACGGAACGGCACCTCCGCGCACCCGGGCGGCCGTCCCCGGACGGCGGCGCGCCGTGCCCCGCGGCCGGCGTCGCGGCGGTTGCACACCGCGAGCCGCAGCGTCGCCGACCAGGCACCGTCCGCGGAGATCCCGGCCCAGCAGCACGCGCCCTCGGGTCCCGCGGCACCGCCCGCCCCGCCGGCCGCCACGCCGTCGCCGAGCCAGGGGGCGGCCCCGATCGCGCCGCCCGCGGGGGCGACCACCCCGGCGTCGACGATGGGCGAGCTGCTCCCCGAGGACCGCTACCTCAACCGCGAGCTGTCCTGGCTCGACTTCAACGCCCGCGTGCTGGCCCTGGCCGAGGACTCCAGCCAGCCGCTGCTGGAGCGCGCGAAGTTCCTCGCGATCTTCGCCTCCAACCTCGACGAGTTCTACATGGTCCGGGTCGCGGGCCTGAAGCGCCGCGACGAGACCGGCCTGTCCGTGCGCAGCGCCGACGGCCTCACCCCGCGCCAGCAGCTGGCCCGGATCACCGAGCGGAGCCGCGCGCTGTCGCGGGCGCACGCCGAGGTGTTCATGGACGAGCTGCTCCCCGAGCTCGACGCGGCCGGCATCCACCTGCGCAGCTGGGAGGACCTGACCGACGCCGAGCGCCTGCGCCTGTCGGACTACTTCACCGAGACAGTGTTCCCGGTGCTCACCCCGCTCGCGGTCGACCCGGCGCACCCGTTCCCCTACATCTCCGGGCTGTCGCTGAACCTGGCGGTGACCGTCCGTGACCCGGAGGGCCGGACCGAACGCTTCGCCCGGGTGAAGGTTCCGAACAACGTGCCGCGGCTGGTGTCGGTCGACCCGCCGGACACCGACACCCGCGCCGGGAACCGGCAGTGCACGTTCCTGCCGATCGAGGACCTGATCTCCGCGCACCTCGGTGACCTGTTCACCGGCATGGAGGTCACCGAGGTCCATCCGTTCCGGGTCACCCGCAACGCCGACCTCGAGGTCGAGGAGGACCGCGACGAGGACCTCCTGCAGGCCCTGGAGCGCGAGCTCGCCCGGCGCCGGTTCGGGCCGCCGGTGCGCCTCGAGGTGCTCGACACGATGTCCGAGCACGTGCTGGAGCTGCTGCTGCGCGAGCTCGACGTCGATCCCAACGACGTCGTCACCGTCCCCGGGCTGCTCGACCTCACCAGCCTGTGGCAGGTGCACGGGGTCAACCGCCCCGACCTGAAGGACGAGCCGTTCCGCCCCGCGACGCACCCCGCGTTCGCCGAGCGGGAGACCCCCCGCAGCGTGTTCGCGACGCTGCGCGAGGGCGACGTGCTCGTGCACCACCCCTACGACTCGTTCTCGACCTCGGTGCAGCGCTTCATCGAGCAGGCCGCCGCGGACCCGAACGTGCTCGCGATCAAGCAGACCCTGTACCGCACCTCCGGCGACTCCCCGATCGTCAACGCGCTGATCGACGCCGCCGAGGCGGGCAAGCAGGTCGTCGCCCTGGTGGAGATCAAGGCCCGGTTCGACGAGCAGGCCAACATCCGCTGGGCGCGCGAGCTGGAGAAGGCCGGCGTGCACGTCGTCTACGGCCTCGTCGGGCTCAAGACGCACTGCAAGACCTGCCTGGTCGTGCGCCAGGAGGGGTCGGAGATCCGTCGGTACTGCCACATCGGCACCGGCAACTACAACCCGAAGACCGCGCGGCTCTACGAGGACGTCGGCGTGCTCACCGCCGACCCGACGATCGGCGCGGACCTCACCGACCTGTTCAACTCCCTCACCGGCTACTCGCGGCAGACCTCCTACCGGAGCCTGCTCGTGGCGCCGTACGGGATCCGCCGCGGCATCGTCCGCCGCATCGACGACGAGATCGAGGCGCACCTGTCCGGCGAGGCCGGCGCGCGGGTGCAGATCAAGGCGAACTCGCTCGTCGACGAGGCGATCATCGACGCCTGCTACCGGGCGTCGCAGGCGGGGGTGCCGGTCGACATCGTGGTGCGCGGCATCTGCGCGATCGTCCCCGGGCGGCCGGGGCTCAGCGAGAACATCACCGTCCGGTCGATCCTCGGGCCGTTCCTGGAGCACTCCCGGGTGCTGCACTTCGGCTCGGCCGACGAGTACTGGATCGGCTCGGCGGACATGATGCACCGCAACCTGGACCGCCGGGTCGAGGTGATGCTGCGGGTCGCCGACCCGAAGCTCGCCGACCAGCTCGGCGCGATGTTCGACTCCTGCCTGGACCCGGCGACGCGCTGCTGGACGCTCGGCCCGGACGGGACCTGGTCGCCGTCGCCCGCGCCGGGATCGGAGAACATCCGTGTCCGCGACCACCAGGTGGAGATGATGAACTCCCGGCGAGGGAAGAGCGAGGACTGATGCTCTCCGCGCAGTTCCGGACCGACGGGGCCGAGGTCGACCCGGCGGGGATCGCCGACGTCGTCGCGGCCGGGACGGTGCCGTGGCGCCGCGCGGACGACGGCACCGTCGAGGTGGCCCTGGTCCACCGCCCCCGCTACGACGACTGGTCCTGGCCCAAGGGCCACCAGGACCCGGGCGAGGCGCTGACGTCGACCGCGCTGCGCGAGACCGTCGAGGAGGCGCACCTGGAGTGCCGCCTCGGCGCGCGGCTCGGCCACACCGCGTACGACGTGCCCGGCAAGGGCCACAAGGTCGTGCACTACTGGGCCGCCGAGGTCGTCCGCGACCCCGGCTTCACCGCCACCGACGAGACCGACGAGCTGAGGTGGCTGCCCCGCGACGAGGCCGCCACGCTGCTCAGCCGCCCGGCCGACGCCGACCTGCTGGACCGGCTCGACCAGGTGGGGCCGCCGTCGTCGACGGTGGTGCTCGTGCGGCACGCCAAGGCGGGCAGCCGGACCGCCTGGGAGGGCGACGACGACCTGCGCCCCCTCTCCGGCACCGGGTTCACCCAGGCCGACCGGCTCGCGGACTTCCTCGCCCGCTTCGGCCCGGACCGGCTCGCGACCGCCCCGCCGCTGCGCTGCGGCCAGACGATCGAGCCCTACGCACGGGCGTCCGGTGCGGGCGAGCCGGACGTGGAGCCGCTGCTGGGCGAGCACGGCTACTGGGTCTCGCCCGCCGACGGCCTGGCCCGTTTCCGCACCCTCGCGGCCCAGCCCGGCGTGACGCTGCTGTGCAGCCAGGGCGGGGTCATCCCGGACGTCGTCGGGCACCTGCTGGCCGACGCGGGGAGGTCCCCCGACCCCGACCTGCCCTCGCACAAGGCCAGCACCTGGGTCCTGGGCTTCGGCGACGACGGCGCCCTGCTGTCGGCCGACTACTACCGCCGCCCGCCGGCCTGACCCGCCTCGCCGTCCCGCTCCGCCCGCCTCCCGGCATCCCCGGTGCCGCACCACTCGTCGATCAGTACCTGAGTGCTGTTCGGGCCCGGATCGACAACACTGGTGTGCTGATCGACCCCGGGTCCGGGAGGTGCCCTCCTCGCGTCGGGGTGTGCGATCGCGAACGGGCGCACCGGTTCCGGCCCGGCGGAGGTGGGCAGAGGTGCAGGGTGCGCGGGTGGAGGAGCCGTTCCGGGGGTCGGACGCCGTCGCGCGCGGGATCGTCACGCCGGCGCGGCTGCGCGGGCCACGGTTCGTGCGCCTGTTCCCCGACGTGTACGCGTCCGCCGCGGTCCCCGTGACGCCGGTGCTCCGGGCCCGGGCCGCATCGATCTACGCCGGGCCGCTCGGGGCGGCGTCGGCCTACTCGGCGGCCGAGATCCTCGGCGCGTCCTGCGGACCATGGGGTGCACCGGCCGAGCTCGTCGCGCCACGGCGGATCCGGCCCCGCCCGGACCTGCTCGCCCACCAGGGCGTCCCGCTCGAACCCGGGCTCTGCGACGGCGTCCGGGTCACCTCGCCCCGCGCCACGGCGTGGGAGCTGTGCCGGCGACTCGAACTCGTCGACGCCGTCGTCGCCCTCGACGCGCTCGCCGCCCGGAGGCGGGACCGGCCGGTGTTCGTCCCGCTGCGGGACACACCGGCACCCGAGCAGCGGAAGCTGTCCCGGATGCGGGTGCCGTGTCCCGGCTTCGACCCCGCCGACCTGCTGGTCCTGCGCTCGCTGTACCCGCACGTGCGGGGCTCGGCCCGACTCGACCGGGTCGTCGCGCTCGCCGACCCGCGTGCGGAGTCCCCGCCCGAGACCCGGCTACGGCTGCTGCTCGTGCTCTCCGGGCTCCCGGTCCCACAGGTCCAGTTCCCGCTGTACGACGACCGGGGCCGCCCCTGGGTGCGGTTCGACCTGGCCTACCCCGACGCCCTGCTGGCGATCGAGTACGACGGCGCGGAGCACGACGACCCGCTCGACCGCGTCCGCAACGCCCGCACCGCGGCGCTGGGATGGCAGACCCTGCGGATCACCGCCGACGGCCTCACCCGCAACGCCCGGCGCACCGTCAGGACGGTCCGTGCCCTGCTCGCCCAACGGACCCGCCTCGCGTCCCGCTGACCCGCACCGGCGCCGGCTCGGTCGGGCAGCACCGCGGGACAGGAGCGAGCCGCACGCGACGCCACCGGCCCGGAACCGCCTGGCTGCCCCCACCCAGCTCGACCCGCCCACACCGGCGCGCTCGCCGGGCCACCCCGATCCCAGGGCGCACACCGTCGGAAGCCCGTCGATCAGTACATGAGCGCTGTCCGCACCCGCTCGAACAGCACTCATGTACTGATCGACACGCGCAGGCAGCGCTGGGCGGGTGGGGCGGGGAGCGCGGGGGTGCGGTTACTTCTCCGCGGCGGTCTTCCGTCGGGCCGGCTTCTTCTCCGCAGCAGCCCCCTTCTTCGCGGAAGCGGCCGGCTTCTTCTCCGGGGCAGCTGCTGTCCTCGCCGGGGCAGCCGTCTTCTTCGCCGGAGCGGCCGTCTTCTTCCCGGGGGCGGCGCCGCCGGCCGAAGGGGCTCCGCCAGCCGGAGCGGCTGCGGCGGCCGGGGCGGCCGGGGCGGCTGCGGCGGCCGGGGCGGCCCGCTCGGCGCGGCGGGGGGCGCTGGTCGCGTTCGCGGCGGCGGCCTCGCTGGCGGCCACCCGCTCCTTGAAGGCCGCACCCGGCCGGAACGACGGCACCACGGTCTCCCCGACGGGCACCGTCTCCCCGGTGCGTGGGTTGCGGGCGGTGCGAGGAGCACGTCGACGCGGCTCGAACACCCCGAACCCGGTCAGGGTGACGGTCTCACCGCGGCCGACCGCGTCCACGATCACGTCGACCATCGCGTCGACGGCCGCCGTGGCGGCACGACGGTCTCCGAGCCGGGCGGTCAGCGCGTCGACGAGCTGAGCCTTGTTCATGGTCACGAAAGGTAGGGCTGCGCCCTGCCGCGCACCAGATCCCGGCGCGAGTCCAGGTCGCATACCCTCCATTGGTACAGGTCCGAACGGGTGATCACCACGACTTCTGTCAGGTCATGGTGACCACCCGTGTTCGGTTCAGGCCAGCGTGCGTGGCATCCGGGCGGGCCGGGTTCCCTCGAACGCGGTGATGTCGGCCTCGTGCCGCAGCGTGAGTCCGATGTCGTCGAGGCCCTCGCGCAGCCGCCACCGGGCGTAGTCGTCGATCTCGAACGGCACGGTCAGGTCGCCGGCCTGCACGGTCTTCTCGCCGAGGTCGACGGTGACCTGCGTGCCGGGCTCGTTCTCCAGCTTCTTCCAGAGCAGCTCGACGTCGGGCTGGGCGACCTGGGCCGCCACCAGACCGGCCTTCGCCGAGTTGCCGCGGAAGATGTCGGCGAACCGCGAGGAGATGACGACCCGGAAGCCGTAGTCCATCAGCGCCCAGACGGCGTGCTCGCGCGAGGACCCGGTGCCGAAGTCCGGTCCGGCGACGAGGACCGACCCGCGGGCGTAGGGCTCGGTGTTGAGCACGAACGACGGGTCCTGGCGCCAGGCCGAGAACAGGCCGTCCTCGAAGCCGGTGCGGGTGACCCGCTTGAGGTAGACCGCCGGGATGATCTGGTCGGTGTCCACGTTGGACAGGCGCAGCGGCACGCCGATCCCGGTGTGGGTCTCGAACTTCTCCATCAGTCCAGGTCCTCCGGGCTGCTCAGGGTGCCGCGCACGGCCGTCGCGGCCGCGACGAGCGGCGACACCAGGTGGGTACGACCGCCCTTGCCCTGCCGCCCCTCGAAGTTGCGGTTCGAGGTCGACGCACAGCGCTCGCCGGGCGCGAGCTGGTCGGGGTTCATGCCCAGACACATCGAACAGCCCGCCGAGCGCCACTCCGCGCCGGCGTCGAGGAAGACCTTGTCCAGCCCCTCCTCCTCGGCCTGGAAGCGGACCCGCATCGACCCCGGGACGACGAGCATCCGCACGCCCTTCGCGACCGTGCGCCCGTTCAGCACATCGGCCACCGAGCGGAGGTCCTCGATCCGGCCGTTGGTGCAGGACCCGACGAAGACCGCGTCGACCGGCACCTCGCGCAGCGGGGTCCCGCCGGTCAGGCCCATGTAGGACAGCGCCTTCTCCACCGCGGCGCGCTCACCGTCGTCGGTGATGGCGGCCGGGTCCGGCACCGACTCGCCCAGCGGCAGGCCCTGCCCGGGGTTGGTGCCCCAGGTGACGAACGGGGTGAGCTCGTCGGCGTCGATGTGCACGACCCGGTCGAACTCCGCGCCGTCGTCGGTGCGCAGGGTGCGCCAGTCGGCCACCGCGGCGTCCCAGTCGTCGCCGGCGGGGGCGTGCTCGCGGCCCTTCAGGTAGGCGAAGGTCGTCTCGTCGGGGGCGATCATGCCCGCGCGGGCACCGGCCTCGATCGACATGTTGCAGATCGTCATCCGGGCCTCCATCGAGAGGTTCTCGATGACGTTGCCCCGGTACTCCAGCACGTGGCCCTGTCCACCGCCGGTGCCGATCTTCGCGATCACCGCGAGGATGACGTCCTTGGAGGTGACGCCCGGACGCAGTGTGCCGTCGGAGCTGGTCACCTCGATCGCCATCGTGCGGAACGGCTTGAGCGGCAGCGTCTGGGTGGCGAGCACGTGCTCGACCTCGGAGGTGCCGATGCCGAAGGCCATCGCGCCGAACGCGCCGTGGGTGGAGGTGTGGGAGTCCCCGCAGACCACCGTGGTGCCCGGCTGGGTCAGCCCCAGCTGCGGGCCGACCACGTGCACGATCCCCTGCTCGGGGTCGTTCATCGGGTGCAGCCGGACGCCAAACTCCGCGCAGTTGCGCCGTAGGGTCTCCACCTGGACCCGCGACACCTCGTCCGCGATCGGGGCGAGCACGTCGAGGGTGGGGACGTTGTGGTCCTCGGTCGCGATGGTGAGGTCCGGACGCCGGACCGGGCGGCCGGCGAGCCGGAGACCGTCGAACGCCTGCGGACTCGTGACCTCGTGCACCAGGTGCAGGTCGATGTAGAGCAGGTCGGGCTCGTCACCCTCGCCCTTGCGGACGAGATGCCGGTCCCAGACCTTCTCGGCCAGCGTGCGCGGCTTGTCTGCGGTGGTCACGCCCGCCTCCCTCTGTGATCTGATCGCGGTGGACTTCCCAGATCGTGGGAAGTTAGTATCGGAACGTGGGACAGTCTAGCGGGATCGGCGTGCTCGACAAGGCCGTGGGGGTTCTCCGGGCGACGGCGGAGGGGCCGTGTGGCCTGGCGGAGCTCTGTGAGCGCACCGGGCTGCCCCGGGCGACGGCGCACCGGCTCGCCGTCGGCCTGGAGGCACACGGGATGCTGCTGCGCACCCCGGACGGGCGCTGGCACCCCGGCCCCACCCTCGGCCAGCTCGCCGGCGGGCGGCCGGACCCGCTGCTCGACGCCGCGGCCGCGGTCCTGCCCCGGCTGCGCGACATCACCGGCGAGAGCGTGCAGCTCTACCGCCGCGACGGGATCCACCGGATCTGCATCGCGCACGCCGAGCCGCCGTCCGGGCTGCGCGACACCGTGCCCGTCGGCTCCCGGCTGCCGATGACCGCGGGCTCGGGGGCCAAGGTGCTCGCCGCCTGGTGCGACCCGGCCACCCAGCGCCTCATCCTTGCCGACGCCAGCTTCTCCGAACGCGTCCTCGTCGACGTCCGCCGCCGCGGCTGGGCACAGAGCGTCGCCGAACGGGAGGCCGGTGTGGCGTCGGTGTCGGCCCCGGTGCGCGACGCGGCGGGCCAGGTCGTCGCCGCGGTCTCGGTGTCGGGACCGGTGGACCGGATCGGGCGCCGGCCGGGGGTCCGCTGGGCCGCCGACCTGCTGGCCGCCGCGGACGCCCTGCAGCACCGGCTCGTCTAGGGGGCGCCCCTGCCGAGCCGCACCCCCTCCCACGTCCCGAGTCGGTCGAGGTCGTGGTTCCGGGCTCCACTACCGTGTGGTGGTCCGGCACCGGGCCGGACCCTTCGGACATGGTCGGCACACCGGGGAGACGATGGGTTACCTGCTGGGCATCGACGTCGGCACCACTCGGACGGCGGCCGCGGTCATCCACGCCGGCACCGTCGAGATGGTCACGCTCGGTGACCACTCGGTCGACATCCCGTCCGTGGTCTACGTGGCACCGGACGGCGGGCTGCTGTTCGGCGATGCCGCCGAACGCCGGGCCCTGACCGAGCCGGACCGCGTCGCACGCGAGTTCAAGCGGCGCATCGGCGACCCGACGCCGATCCCGCTGGGTGAGCAGTCCTTCGCCCCCGAGCAGCTGTCCGCGCTGCTGGCCGAGCACGTCGTCGACGTCGTCGCACGCACCGAGGGCGGCGCACCCGACCGCATCGCGGTGACCCACCCGGCGTCCTGGGGAATGCACAAGTGCGACCTGTTCGCCGCCGCCCTGGCCGAGCGCGGCCTGACCGTCACCTTCCTCACCGAGCCGCAGGCCGCCGCCCTGCACTACGCGACGAACGAGCGGGTCGAGCCCGGCGCGACGGTCGCCGTCTACGACCTCGGCGGCGGCACCTTCGACGCCGCCGTCGTCCGCAAGGAGGCCGCGGGCGGCGGGTTCACCCTGCTCGGCAGGCCCGAGGGTGTCGAGCAGCTGGGCAGCGCCGACTTCGACCAGGCCGTCGTCGACCACGTGCGCGACGCCGTCCCGGCCGCCTTCGAGGGCCTCGACGAGACCGACCCGAACGCCCTGTCCGCGATGGCCCGGCTGCGCCGCGACTGCCGCGAGGCCAAGGAGGCCCTGTCGGCCGACACCGAGGTCTCGATCCCGGTGTGGCTCGGCGAGGTCCGCACGACGGTGCGCCTGCACCGCAGCGACTTCGAGGAGCGCATCCGGCCCCGCCTGGAGGAGTCGGTCGAGGCGTTGCAGCGCGCGATCGCCTCGGCCGGGCTGGCCGCCTCCGGGCCGTCGGTGGCGCTGCTCGTCGGCGGGTCCTCGCGGGTCCCGCTGGTCGCCGAGCTGGTCTCCACCGGCCTCGGACGTCCCGTACAGGTCGACGCGGACCCGAAGAACACCATCGCGAAGGGCGCCGTCGTCGCGCTCGGACCGCCCGACCCCGTGCCCGGCACCGGCTCGGGCGGGTTCGGCGCGGTGTCGACGAGCAGCGGTCTCGCGCTGGCCCCCGACCCCGGCCCGCTGCCCTGGGAGAACCCGGACCCGGTCACCGACCGGATGCCGACCGGCGGCACGACCCAGCTCGACGGCGACCGCACCGCCTACCTGGAGAGCGCCCGCGCCGACCCGCCCACCGACCGCCTCCCCGTCGTCCCGCCGGTGGGCTACGACCAGACCGCCGTGCCCGGCTACGGCGGGTACGGCGGTTACGACGACGGCGAGACCACCATCGCCCCCGGGCCGGCACCCGTCCGCCGCTCCCCCGCGCTGCTCATCGGCGCCGGCGGGGTCGTCGCGGCGCTGGCCGTGCTGGGCACGGTGTTCTTCTGGCCGCAGGACCGCACGATCAGCAACGCGACGCCCGAGCTGCCGGCGATCCCGACGACGACCCAGGCCCCGCCCCCGACGACCGTCGATCACGAGCCGGTGCGACAGCCGGAACGGACCCGGGAGCGGCCGACCGAGGCCGTCCCGACGACGACCGACGCGCCGATCCCCGAGCCGCCGCCGGTCGTCATCACCACGACGTCCGCTCCGCCTCCGCCGAGCTCGTCGTCCTCGTCGTCCTCGGCACCGCCCCCGCCGAGCAGCTCGACGCCGAACCCGCCGGAGGGGAACCCGGTCCCGCCGGGAACCTGATCCCACCGACAGATCGACAGTTTGGATTGATTAATCCGGACTGTCGACCTATCGTGGGTTGCATGTCGCAACCACCTACGGGGACCGCCGCCTCCACTGCCCGCGCGGTCCGGATCGGCGTCGGCCGGCTGCGCCGCCGCATGCGCGAGCACTACGACCGCGACCAGCTGACGGCGTCGCAGATCGCGCTGCTCGGCCGCCTCGACCGCGGTGGCCCCAGCACCGCCGCCGCACTCGCCGCCGCGGAGGGCGTCCGCCCGCAGTCGGTCGCGATGTCGATCGCCGCCCTGGAGGAGCGGGGCATGGTCGAGCGCCGCCCGGATCCGTCCGACGGGCGCCGGCAGATCGTCTCGGCCACCGACCTCGGCCGGCGGTTCACCGCCGACGCCCGGTCCGCCGGCGAGGACTGGCTCGCCGGGGCGCTCGCCGACCGGCTCAGCGCCGACGAGCTGCGCACCGTCGACGAGGCCATGCGGCTGCTGGAACGGGTGACCGAGCGATGACGCCGCGCCGGGGCCGCCGTACCGGGCCGTCCACGTTCGACCGCCGGCTGCTCCTCCCCATGATCGGCGGGGCCGTGCTGAACCCGGTGAACTCGTCGCTGATCGCGGTCGCGCTGGTGCCGATCGGGCTCGCCCTCGGGGCCCCCGCGACCGAGACCGCCTGGCTGGTGTCCGGGCTCTACCTCGCGACCGCGGTCGGCCAGCCCGTCACCGGACGCCTGGTCGACCTGTACGGGCCGCGGCCGCTCTACCTGGCCGGCGCCGTGCTGGTCGGTGTCGGCGGGGCCCTCGGAGCGCTCGCCCCGGACATCTGGTGGCTGGTCGCGGGGCGGGTCGTCATCGGGCTCGGGACGTGTGCGGGCTACCCGGCGGCGATGGCGCTGATCCGCGGCGAGGCCGACCGCACCGGCACCGACAGCCCGGAGGGCGTGCTGACGGTGCTCTCGATCGCGACGTCGACGATCGCCGTCGTCGGGCCGAGCCTGGGAGGTCTGCTCCTCGGGGTCTCGGGCTGGCGGGCGGTGTTCGTGGTGAACATCCCGCTGGCCCTGCTGTGCCTGGTGCTCGGTGCGCTGCGGCTCCCCCGTACCCGGGTCGCCCACCGGGGCGTGCGGGCCGCGCTGCGCCGGGTCGACCCGCCGGGCATCGCGCTGTTCGCGGTCACCACCGTCGCGCTGCTGCTCGCCCTGCTGCACCCCGACGCCGGCGCGGTCGCCCCCGCGCTGGTGGCCGTCGCCGCCGGGGCGGGGCTGGTGGTGCGCGAGCTGCGGACCCCCGAGCCGTTCCTGGACCTGCGGGTGCTCGGCGGGAACCTGCCGCTGCTGCTGACGTTCGTCCGGGCGCTGCTCACCGCGACCGTGTCCTACTGCGTGCTCTACGGCTTCACCCAGTGGCTGGAGCAGGGCCGCGGGCTCACCCCCGCGACGGCCGGGCTGGTCCTGCTGCCGATCTTCGTCACCGGGATCGGGGTGACCGCGCTGACCGGCAGGCGGCGCGCGATCCGGGGCAAGCTGCTCGTCGGCGGGGTGGCGCAGGTGCTGCTCGCCGCCCTGCTGTTCGCCCTCGGGCCGGCCAGCCCTGTCTGGGTCATCGTCGTGGTCGCGCTGCTCGCCGGGCTGCCGCAGGGCCTGAACAACCTCGCCGTGCAGAACGCGGTCTACCGGCAGGCCGACCCGGAGCGGGTCGCGTCCTCGGCCGGGCTAATGCGCACCTTCTTCTACCTGGGCGCCATCGCCGCCTCGGCCGCGGGCGGGATCGCCTTCGGCGGCAGTACGGCGGGCGACGGCCTGCCGGTCCTCGCCGCGGTGATGCTCGTCGCCTCGACGCTGTTCGTCCTGCTCACCCTCGCCGACCGTTCACTGGCCCGGCTCGCCGGGCCGGAAGGAGCACCGTCGTGACCGACCGACCGGCTCCCCGGGCTGCTCGGCGCGACCTGACCCGGACACGACGAAGGCCCCGCTCCGGAGAGCGGGGCCTTCGTGGAGTAGTCCCGACGGGATTTGAACCCGCGCTACCGCCTTGAGAGGGCGGCGTCCTAGGCCGCTAGACGACGGGACCAGGACAGTCGGCTCGGTCTCGATTGCGGACCCCTGCGCATGGAGTCCGTGGTAGTCCCGACGGGATTTGAACCCGCGCTACCGCCTTGAGAGGGCGGCGTCCTAGGCCGCTAGACGACGGGACCTTGGACGAGACCGTGCCGATTGTCAGAAATCGTCATTCCGAAGAAGTCGCGATTTCCGCTGGGGTACCAGGACTCGAACCTAGACTAACTGAACCAGAATCAGTCGTGCTGCCAATTACACCATACCCCATCGAAAAGCGGGCCTCGTTCCGGAGCGAGGCCCGCTCTCCGTTGATGTCAGTACTCTAACCCATGCTCCGGGAGCGTCGGACACCGGCCCCCAGGCGGGCGAGCGACCGCTCGCGGCCCAGCAGCTCCATGCTCTCGTAGAGCGGGGGGGACACCGTGCGGCCGCTGATCGCGACGCGGACGGGGGCGAACGCCTTCCGCGGCTTGAGCTCCAGACCGTCCACGAGCGAGGTCTTGAGCGACTCCTCGATCGCGGGGGCCGACCACTCCGGCAGGTCCGCGAGCCCGGCGACCGCGGCCTCCAGCACCGGGGCCGCGTCGGAGCCGAGGTTCTTCGCGGCGGCGTCGTCGTCGGGGGTGAAGGCCTCCTCGTCGCGGAAGAGGAAGGCCAGCATCCGGGCCGCGTCGGACAGGACCTGGCTCCGCTCCTGCACCAGCGGCGCGGCGGCGGCGAGCACCGAGCGATCGGGGTCGGTGATCCCCTCGGCCGCGAGGTAGGGCACGACCCGCTCGGCGAAGTCGTCGGGGGCGAGCAGGCGCAGGTGCGCGGCGTTGATCGCCTCGGCCTTCTTCAGGTCGAAGCGGGCGGCGTTGCTCGACACCCGGGACACGTCGAAGGCGGCGACCATCTCGTCGAGGGAGAACACGTCGCGGTCCTCGGCGATCGACCAGCCGAGCAACGCGAGGTAGTTGAGCAGCCCCTCCGGTACGAACCCGCGGTCGCGGTAGTGGAACAGGTTCGACTGCGGGTCCCGCTTGGACAGCTTGCGGCTGCCCTCACCGGTGACCAGCGGGAGGTGGGCATAGGTGAAGGGGCCGTGGCCGATGCCGACCCGGGCCAGCGCCTCCAGCAGCGCGATCTGCCGCGGGGTGGACGCCAGCAGGTCCTCCCCGCGCAGGACGTGCGTGATCTCCATCAGCGCGTCGTCGACCGGGTTGGTCAGCGGGTACAGCGGCGTGCCGTCACCACGGGCCAGCACGAAGTCGGGCACCTGCCCGGCCTTGAACGTGATCTCGCCGCGGACGAGGTCGGTGAAGGTGATGTCGTGGTCGGGCATGCGCAGCCGGTAGACCGGCGCCCGGCCCTCGGCACGGAAGGCGGCGCGCTGCTCGTCGGTGAGGTCGCGGTCGGCGTTGTCGTAGCCGAGCTTCGGGTCGCGGCCCGCGGCGCGGTGCCGGGCCTCGATCTCCTCGGCGCTGAGGAAGGACTCGTAGACCTCCCCGCCGTCGATCAGCCGGCGCAGCGCGTCGGCGTAGACCTCGCCGCGCTCGCTCTGCCGGTACGGCCCGTGCGGACCGCCCTTCTCGACGCCCTCGTCCCAGTCGAGGCCGAGCCACTCCAGCGCGTCGAGCAGGGACCGGTAGGACTCGTCGGAGTCACGGGAGGCGTCGGTGTCCTCGATCCGGAACACCAGTGCCCCACCGTGGTGACGGGCGTGGGCCCAGTTGAACAGGGCGGTGCGGATGAGACCGACGTGCGGGGTACCGGTGGGCGACGGGGAGAACCGCACCCGGACCTGGGCTGGAGTACTCATGGTCGGTCCAGCGTATCGACCCCGTCCGGAGGGGTGGTGCACGCGGGCGCCGGATGGGCCAGGGTGGAGGGTGCCGCGGCGCAGCGAGGCGCCGCACGACGCCCCCTCAGGAGGGAACACCCGTGTTCCAGCTGACCGCCCTGTACAACCACCCCGAGGACGCCGCCGCGTTCGACAAGCACTACGACGAGGTGCACGCCCCGCTGGCGAAGAAGATCCCCGGCGTGGCCCGGGTCACCGTCTCCCGTCCGGTCCCGGGGCCGGACGGCGCGCAGCCGCCGTACCACCTCGTGGCGGTCCTGGAGTTCCCGGACGCCTCGGCGTTCCAGGCCGGGATGGGCGGCCCCGAGGGCCAGGCCGCCGTCGCCGACCTCGACAACTTCGCCGGGGCCGGGGTGACCCTGCTGACCGGGCCGTCGAACCAGGTCTGAGCCGGTGGGTGGCCGCCGGGACCCGGCGGCCACCCGTACCGCGTCAGTTGGTGGCGACCTCGCGGCTCGACACGAGCGCGGCGAGCCGGTCCCCGATCGACGACGTGTTGCCGGTCGCCGCGTGGTCCCGGGTGGCCAGGTCGAACGCGACCGCGGCCTCGATGCGGCGGGCCGAGTCGCGGTCGCCCATGTGGTCGAGCAGCAGCGCGACCGACAGCACGGCGGCCGTCGGGTCGGCGATGCCCTGGCCCGCGATGTCCGGGGCCGAGCCGTGCACCGGCTCGAACATCGCCGGGTGGGTACGGCTGGCGTCGATGTTGCCGCTCGCCGCGAGGCCGATGCCGCCGGTGACCGCCGCCGCCAGGTCGGTGAGGATGTCGCCGAACAGGTTGTCGGTGACGATCACGTCGTACCGGCCCGGGTCGGTGACCAGGTGGATCGTGGTCGAGTCGACGTGCTGGTAGGCCACCGACACCTCGGGGTACTCCAGCGACACCTCCTCGACGATCCGCGACCACAGCGCGCCGGCGAAGGTCAGGACGTTGGTCTTGTGGACCAGCGTCAGGTGCTTCTTCGGCCGCCGCTGGGCGCGGGCGAACGCGTCGCGCACGACCCGGTCGATGCCGAACGCGGTGTTCTGGCTGACCTCGGTCGCGATCTCGTGCGGGGTGTCCTTGCGGAGCAGGCCGCCGGTACCGACGTACGGGCCCTCGGTCCCCTCGCGCACGACCACCAGGTCGATCTCCGGGTTGCCGGCCAGCGGGCCGCGCACCCCCGGGTAGAGCCGCGCGGGGCGCAGGTTCACGTGGTGGTCCAGCTCGAAGCGCAGGCGCAGGAGCAGGCCGCGCTCGAGGATGCCGCTGGGCACCGACGGGTCGCCGACAGCGCCCAGCAGGATCGCGTCGTGCTGCTTGATCTCGGTCAGCACCGTCTCCGGGAGCAGCTCGCCCGTGGAGTGCCAGCGGGCGGCACCGAGGTCGTACTCGGTCGTCTCCACGTCGCGGGCGACCTCGCCCAGGACCTTGAGTGCCTCGTTGATCACTTCCGGGCCGATGCCGTCACCGGGGATGACCGCAAGGCGCATGACCTCGTCCTCTCGTCGTACTGCTGGCCGCACGCTACCGCCTGCCGACGCAGGGTCATCGTTCGGCCACCCACTGGGGTGGTCCCGTCCGGGTGAGGTGTGCGCCGCACGCGGTCGGAGTACCCCCGACACACGGCCGTTCCGGGGACACCGGCGCGTGTCGAGGGGTGCGACGACGACCGCGACGGTCACCCGTCCGGGTGACGGGGAAGAAGCGCGACGACGGCGTCGTTGCCCCGGACGTGCCCACGCCCGACCGCCCGCTGCGTCGCCTCGGCTTCCTCACCATCGGCTCCTTCGACGGCGACGACCCGCGCCCCGGACACGAGACGACCCTGGAGATGATCGCCCTGGGCGAGCGTCTGGGCTTCGACTCGGCCTTCGTCCGGCACCGTCACCTGCAGTTCGGCATCTCCTCGCCGGTCGCGGTGCTCGCCGCGGCGACCCAGCGGACCTCACGGATCGAGCTCGGGACGGCCGTGGTCCCGCTCGGCTGGGAGAACCCGCTGCGTCTCGCCGAGGACCTGGCGACCGTCGACGTGCTCTCCGGCGGCCGGCTCAACCCGGGCGTCTCGGTCGGGCCGCCGATGCAGTGGGAGCACGTGCGGGACGCGCTCTACCCGGACACCGCCGACGTCGAGGACTTCGGCCGCGAACGGGTGTCGAGGCTGCTGCGCCTGGTCCGCGGGGAGCGGGCGAGCACCTTCTCCGGGACGGTCGGGATCGAGTCCTTCTCCGAGCGGGTGCAGCCGCACTCCCCCGGTCTGGCCGGACGCATGTGGTACGGCGCGGGCAGCGACTCCTCCGCCGTCTGGGCCGCGGAGCAGGGGCTCAACCTGCTCACGAGCAACGTGGTCCGCAGCGGCGGGGAGAGCGACTTCGCCGCGATCCAGTCCCGGCAGATCCGCGCCTACCGCGCGGCGAACCCGGCGGGACGGGTGTCGCAGGGGCTGGTCGTCGTCCCCACCGACTCCGCGACGCCCGCCCAGCGCGAGCGCTACGCCGCCTACGCCCGGGAACGCGACGCCAGGGTCGGCGTCCCGCAGGGCCCGGCCGGGCTGCTGTTCGCCCGCGACCTGGTCGGCACCTCCGCCGAGATCGCCGAGCGTCTGTGGGCCGACGCCGGGTTCCGGGAGGTCGACGAGGCGGTGTTCGCGCTGCCGTTCGGCTTCCCGCACGACGACTACGTCCAGATCGTCACCGACATCGCCGGCGCGCTCGGACCGGCACTGGGCTGGACCCCGCGCGGCTGACCCGCCCCGGCGGGCGGCCGCCCCGGGCTCAGTGCCCGGCGCGCGGCAGCGACCGGCGGGCCCGCACCCGGCCCGGCGCCTCGATCAGCCCGACGAGCGCGGCGAGGACCACGAGCATGCCGGGGCCGATCGTCATCGTCGCCGACGGCGGCCCGGTCACGATCGCCATCACCGACACGACGTAGGGCACGGTCAGCGACAGCCCGGTGACGAACCCGACGCCGAGCAGCACCAGGCACGCGACGCCGATCGCCGCACCGGCCAGCACCAGCGCCCGCAGCCAGCTCACTGGAGTACTCCCTCTCGACGTGGCGAGCGGACACGATCCCACGCCGGGCCCGGCCGGCACAGGTCCGTTCCCGCGATCCGGGACGTCAGTCGTCGAAGGAGATCAGCCGGATCGTCCGGGCGCCGACCGAGGCGCCGATCGGCTCCAGCACCGCCGGGTCGATCTGGCGGTCCACCCGCAGCAGCATGATGGCGTCGGTGCCGTCGGTGGTCTGCGAGATCTGGGCGGCCTCGATGTTGACCGCGGCCTCCCCCAGCAGCGACCCGACCCGGCCCATCACGCCGGGGCGGTCGGCGTACTCCAGCAGCACGACCTCGCCCTCGGCGCGCAGGTCGAAGTGCCGTCCGTTGATCTCGACGAGCTTCTCGACCTCGGCACGGCCGGTCAGGGTGCCGGACACGGTGACCTTCTCGCCGTCGGGCATGGCACCGCGCAGCTGCACCACGCTGCGGTGGTTGGCGCTCTCCGGACTGGTGGTGATCTCCACGGCGACCCCGCGCTCCTCGGCGAGCTGCGGCACGTTCACGAAGGTCACCTGGTCCTCGACGACGTGGGTGAACACCCCGCGCAGCGCGGCCAGGCCGAGGACCTGGACGTCCTCGCTGGCCAGCTCGCCCGCGACGTCGACGGTGACCGAGGTCGGGGTCCGCCCGGCGACGGCGTGCAGCGTGGTGCCCAGCTTCTGCACCAGCGGCAGCCAGGGCCGGACCTCCTCGCCGACGGCGCCGTGGATCTGCACGTTGACCGCGTCCGGCACGAACTCCCCGGCAAGCGCCAGCTGCACCGAGCGGGCCACGTCGGTCCCGGCCCGGTCCTGCGCCTCGGTGGTGGAGGCACCCAGGTGCGGGGTGACGACGACGTTCTCCAGCTCGAACAGCGGGCTGGACGTGGTCGGCTCGGTGACGTAGACGTCGATCCCGGCGCCACCGACGTGCCCGGAGCGGACCGCCTCGGCCAGGGCGTCCTCGTCGATCAGGCCACCGCGGGCGGCGTTGACGAGGAGCACCCCGGGCTTGGTGAGCGCGAGCTGGTCCTTGCCGATGAGCCCGAGCGTCTCCGGGGTCTTCGGCAGGTGCACGGTGATCATGTCCGCGGTGCGGAGCAGGTCGTCGAGGTTCAGCAGCTCGATGCCGAGCTGGGCGGCGCGCGACGGCGCGATGTAGGGGTCGTAGGCGACCAGCGTCATGCCGAACGCGGCGAGGCGCTGCGCGACGAGCTGCCCGATCTTGCCGAGACCGACGATGCCGACGGTCTTGCCACCCAGTTCGACCCCGCCGTAGGACGAGCGCCGCCACTCGCCGGACCGCAGCGCGGCGTCCGCCGCCGGGATGTGGCGCGCGGTCGCGAGCAGCAGCGCGATGGCGTGCTCGGCGGCGGAGACGATGTTGGAGGTCGGGGCGTTGACGACCATCACCCCGCGCGCGGTGGCGGCGGGGACGTCCACGTTGTCCAGGCCGACCCCGGCACGCGCGACGACCTTGAGCCGGCCGGCCGCGGCCAGCGCCTCGGCGTCGACCCGGGTGGCGGACCGGACCAGGAGCGCGTCGGCGTCGGCGAGTGCCGCCAGCAGGGCCGGACGGTCGGTGCCGTCGACGCGGCGGATCTCGACGCCGTCACCGAGCAGCTCGACGGCGGAGGGCGCGAGCGTCTCCGCGAGCAGGACGACGGGACGGTGGTCGGTGGCTGCGGTGCTCACGGTGTGCGAGTGCTCCCCGAGGTCGGTGCGCGAACGTCGACCATCCTAGGACCGCGCGGGCCGTCGCGGACCGGGACGGACGGACGGGTCGTCGCACGGCACACCCCGAACGCGCGAAACCCCCGCCCGGTGTCGCCGGTACGGGGGTTTCGCGTCGCCTGGTCCGGATGGGTGCGTCCGGACCCGGGCATCCGCGGGCCGTCTGGGGCCCGGGCGGATTCATCCTGCCGGACGCGTCCGGCAGAGGGTCATACGAGGGTCACTTGGCCTTCTCGCCGACCCAGCTCATCAGGCCGCGGAGCTTCTCGCCGACCTGCTCGATCGGGTGCTCGGCGCCCTGCTGCTGCAGCTTGGTGTAGTTGCCGCGGCCGGCCTCGTCCTCGGCCACCCACTCGCGGGCGAAGGTGCCGTCCTGGATCTCGCCCAGGATCTTCTGCATCTCGGCCTTGACCGCGGGCGTGATGACGCGCGGGCCGCGGGTGAGGTCGCCGTACTCGGCGGTGTCGGAGATGGAGAAGCGCTCGTTGGCGATGCCGCCCTCGTACATGAGGTCGACGATCAGCTTGAGCTCGTGCAGGCACTCGAAGTAGGCGATCTCCGGGGCGTAACCGGCCTCGGTCAGCACCTCGAAACCGGTCTGGACCAGCGCGGCGGCACCGCCGCAGAGCACGGCCTGCTCACCGAACAGGTCGGTCTCGGTCTCCTCCTTGAAGGTGGTCTCGATGACGCCCGCGCGGGCACCGCCGATCCCGGCCGCGTAGGAGAGCGCGAGTGCCTTGGCGTTGCCCGAGGCGTCCTGCTCGACGGCGATCAGGGCGGGGACGCCCTTGCCGTCGACGAACTGGCGGCGGACCAGGTGGCCCGGGCCCTTCGGGGCGACCATGGCGACGTCGACGCCTCCCGGGGGCTTGATCAGCTCGTAGCGGATGTTGAAGCCGTGCCCGAAGAACAGCGCGTCGCCGTCCTTCAGGTTCGGCTCGATGTCCTGGGCGTAGATGAAGCGCTGCTTGGTGTCGGGCGCCAGGACCATGATCACGTCCGCCCAGGCGGAGACCTCGGCCGGCGTGCCGACCTCGAGCCCCTCGTCGGCGGCCTTCTGCCGGGACTTGGAGCCCTCGGGCAGACCGATCTTCACCTCGACCCCGGAGTCACGCAGCGACAGCGAGTGCGCGTGCCCCTGGGAGCCGTAGCCGATCACGGCGACCTTGCGGCCCTGGATGATCGACAGGTCGGCGTCGGCGTCGTAGTAGATGTTGACACTCATGGCTCTGGGACGGTTCCTCTCAGGGGGTGTGTAGCCGTCGGCTACGCGGTCTGTCTAACGGACGGCCGCGGCGGTGATGGACCGGGGGCCGCGGCCGACGGCCACCATCCCGGACTTCACCATCTCGCGGATCCCGTAGGGCTCCAGCATGCGCAGGAGCGCGGTGAGCTTGTCGGCCGAACCGGTGGCCTCGACGGTCAGTGCCTCCGGCGAGACGTCGACCACCTTGGCGCGGAACAGCTGCACGGTCTCGACGACCTGGCTGCGCACCGTGGCGTCGGCCCGGACCTTGACCAGCAGCAGCTCGCGCTGCACCGAGGCGTCCGGCTCCAGCTCGACGATCTTGATGACGTGCACCAGCTTGTTGAGCTGCTTGGTGACCTGCTCCATCGGGAGCTCGTCCACCTCGACGACGATCGTCATCCGGGAGACGTCGGGGTGCTCGGTCGGGCCCACGGCGAGGGAGTTGATGTTGAACCCGCGCCGGGAGAACAGCCCGGAGACCCGGGCCAGCACGCCCGGCTTGTCCTCGACCAGGACCGAGAGGGTGTGGAGCTCGCTCACTTCTCGCCCTCCAGGGCCTGCTCGGTGACATCGGCGACCGCGTCGACCGAGGCGGCCAGCTCGTCGTGCTCGAACTCCGGCCGGATGTCGCGCCGGACGTTGATCTCGTCGTTGCTCATCCCCGCGGCGACCATCGGCCACACCTGGGCGTCGGCGCCGACGACGAACTCCACGACGACCGGCCGGTCGTTGATCTCCATGGCCTGGTGGATGACCCGGTCGACGTCGGACTTGGACTCGACCCGCAGCCCCTCGCAGCCCATCGCCTGCGCGAGCATCGGGAAGTCCGGGATGCGCAGCTTGTGGGTGTTGAGGTCGGTGTTGGAGTACCGCTCGCCGTAGAACAGGTTCTGCCACTGGCGGACCATGCCGAGGTTGCCGTTGTTGATGACGGCGACCTTGATCGGGATGCCCTCGATCGCGCAGGTGGCGAGCTCCTGGTTGGTCATCTGGAAGCAGCCGTCGCCGTCGATGCACCAGACGACGGTGTCCGGCGCGCCGACCTTGGCGCCCATCGCGGCCGGGACCGCGTAGCCCATGGTCCCGAGCCCGCCCGAGTTCAGCCAGGTCCGCGGCTTCTCGTACTTGACGAACTGGGCGGCCCACATCTGGTGCTGGCCGACCCCCGCGGCGTAGATCGCGTCGGGCCCGGCGATCGCGCCGATCCGCTCGATCACGTACTGCGGGGACAGCGCACCGTCGCTCGGCTCGTCGTAGCCGAGCGGGTAGCGGTCGCGCAGCCCGCCGACCTGCTTCCACCAGGAGGACAGGTCCGGCTCGCCGTGCTCGGCGCGGTCGGCACGGACGGCCTCGACCAGGTCGGCCAGGACCTCCTTGCAGTCCCCGACGATCGGCACGTCGGCGCGCCGGTTCTTGGAGATCTCGGCCGGGTCGATGTCGGCGTGGATGATCTTCGCCTCGGGGGCGAAGCTCTCCAGCTTGCCGGTGACCCGGTCGTCGAACCGGGAGCCGAGGGCGACCAGCAGGTCGGCGCGCTGCATCGCCGCGACCGCGGCGACGGTGCCGTGCATCCCGGGCATGCCCAGGTGCAGCGGGTGGCTGTCGGGGAACACACCGCGCGCCATCAGGGTGGTGACGACGGGCGCCCCGGTCAGCTCGGCCAGCTCCCGAAGCTCTTCGGCGGCCTCGGCCTTGAGGACGCCGCCGCCGACGTAGAGCACCGGCTTGGCCGACTCGCGGATGAGCCGGGCGGCCTCGCGGATCTGCTTGCCGTGCGGCCGGGTCGTCGGCCGGTAGCCGGGCAGCTGCAGCTCCGGGGGCCAGGAGAACGTGGTCTGCTCCTGCAGCACGTCCTTCGGGATGTCCACCAGGACCGGACCGGGCCGGCCGGTGGACGCCAGGTGGAAGGCCTCGGCGATCGCGCGCGGGATCTCCGTCGCGTCGGTCACCAGCATGTTGTGCTTGGTCACCGGCATGGTGATGCCGGTGATGTCGGCCTCCTGGAAGGCGTCGGTGCCGATCAGCGGCCGGGTCTGCTGACCCGTGATGGCCACCAGCGGCACCGAGTCCATGTGCGCGTCCGCGATCGGGGTGACCAGGTTCGTGGCCCCCGGTCCGGACGTCGCCATGCAGACCCCGACCTTGCCGGTGGCCTGCGCGTAACCGGTCGCAGCGTGTCCGGCGCCCTGCTCGTGGCGGACGAGGATGTGACGCACCTTCGTCGAGTCCAGGAGCGGGTCGTAGGCGGGCAGGATCGTCCCGCCGGGCAGCCCGAAGACGACCTCGCAGCCGATCTCCTCGAGCGAACGCACCAGGGACTGGGCGCCGGTCATGGGCTCGTCCACGATCCGCGGACCGGGGACGGCGGTGTCGGCGAGCGCAGAGGTGTGACTGCGGGACGTCGTGGTGCCGGCCGGAGCGGCGGACCGGCCGGGCGGCGGGCCCGGCTTCGGGCCGGACGAGCCGGACTTGGCGGGGACGGTGGTCATCTGGGTCTGCCTCGCTGGAGATCGTGTCGATCAGATGCCGGACATGGGCTGGACATGAAAAAACCCCCGCCGCCCGGTTGCTCCGGGCGCTGCGAGGGTGAGCGCGTCGTCGTTCGAGATGGTCGAACTCAGGCGACGACGCGCCCAAGAAGTACGAGAATTCGAACGGCGAACATGCGTCGACGCTAGCACGCGTCCCACGGACGGAGTCAAACGACCCCACCCGTCCGGGCCGCCGTCACCCCGCCCCCGTTTGCCACACTGGGGTCGTGAGCAGCACCGACGACCACGCCGTCCCCGCCGACACCACCTCCGCCGCCGCGCCGCGGGCCACGGCGGCGTCCCAGCAGGTGGACAGCGAGCTGGCGTGGACCCCACGGGTCCGCGACGAGGGCCGCAAGCTCCGCGTGGGCTCGCGCGCGCTGGTGTTCAAGCCGAGCCGGCTGACCATCTTCGCCATCCTGGTCGCGGTCGTCGGGTCGACGCCGCTGGTGTTCAGCCTGCCGTGGTTCTGGGTCGTGCTCGTGCTCCCGGTGGCGGCGATCGCCTGGATCCTGCGGGTCCGCACCACCGTGGACCCGGAGACGCTGACCGTGCGCAGCGCGTTCTCCTCCCGCACCGTGGACTGGGACGACGTGCGCGGTCTGCGGATCGGCTCGCGCTCGCGGGTCAGCGCGGTGCTGGGTGAGGACGACGACCTCGTCCTGCCCGCGGTGCACGCACGCGACCTGCCCGCGCTCTCGGTCGCCAGCGGCGGCCGCTTCGCCGACCCGGCCGCGGTGACCGAGCCGGAGGAGGACCCGGCCGAGGGTCACTGACGACACCGACGCCCGTCGCGGGGCGTACGGTTGCGGGCGATCGGCCCGCCGGCCGACGGGACGCGACCCGCCCCGCCGCCGTCGCGCCGCACCCCGGGCGGCTCGCGCCCACGCTCCGCGACGCGCCCACCGGGGTCCCCTCACGAACCACCACGGAAGACCCGGCTGGAGAAGACCGATGCCCGCCCTGCGTTCCCGCGTCACCACCCACGGTCGCAACGCCGCCGGAGCGCGTTCGCTCTGGCGCGCGACCGGCATGGGTGACGACGACTTCGGCAAGCCGATCGTCGCGATCGCCAACTCCTACACCCAGTTCGTGCCCGGCCACGTGCACCTCAAGGACATGGGTGACCTCGTCGCGGGCGCGATCAAGGAGGCGGGCGGGGTCGCCAAGGAGTTCAACACGATCGCCGTCGACGACGGCATCGCGATGGGCCACGGCGGGATGCTCTACTCGCTGCCCAGCCGCGAGATCATCGCCGACGCGGTGGAGTACATGGTCAACGGCCACGCGGCCGACGCCCTGGTCTGCATCTCCAACTGCGACAAGATCACGCCGGGCATGCTGAACGCCGCGATGCGGCTGAACATCCCGACCGTGTTCGTCTCCGGCGGGCCGATGGAGGCCGGCAAGGCGGTCGTCGTCGGCGGCGTCGCGCAGGCCCCCACCGACCTGATCACCGCGATCTCGGCGTCCGCGTCGTCGGAGGTGGACGACGCCGGCCTGGCCGAGGTCGAGCGCTCGGCCTGCCCGACCTGCGGGTCCTGCTCCGGGATGTTCACCGCGAACTCGATGAACTGCCTCACCGAGGCCCTCGGGCTCTCGCTGCCGGGCAACGGCTCCACCCTCGCCACCCACGCCGCGCGCCGCGAGCTGTTCCTGAACGCGGGCCGCACCGTGATGGACCTGGCGACCCGCTGGTACCGCGACGACGACGCCTCCGCGCTGCCCCGCAACATCGCCACCCGCGAGGCGTTCGAGAACGCGATGGCCCTCGACGTCGCGATGGGCGGCTCCACCAACACGGTGCTGCACATCCTGGCCGCCGCCCAGGAGGGCGAGATCGACTTCGACCTGGCCGCGATCGACGCGATCTCCCGGCGGGTGCCGTGCCTGTCCAAGGTCGCGCCGAACTCGGACTACCACATGGAGGACGTCCACCGGGCCGGTGGCATCCCCGCCCTGCTGGGCGAGCTGTGGCGGGCCGGGCTGCTCAACACCGGGGTGCACGCGGTGCACTCCCCCTCGCTGGAGCAGTGGCTCACCGAGTGGGACATCCGGTCGTCGGCGCCGTCGGAGACCGCGATCGAGCTCTACCACGCCGCGCCGGGCGGGGTCCGGACCACGCAGGCGTTCTCCACCGAGAACCGCTGGTCGAGCCTCGACACCGACGCCGCGGGCGGCTGCATCCGCGACATCGAGCACGCCTACTCCGCCGACGGCGGCCTGGCCGTGCTGCGCGGCAACCTCTCGGTCGACGGCGCCGTGATCAAGACCGCGGGCATCCCCGAGGACATCTGGGAGTTCGAGGGCCCGGCCGTGGTGCTGGAGAGCCAGGAGGAGGCCGTCTCGGCGATCCTCAAGAAGGAGATCAAGCCCGGCGACGTGCTGGTCATCCGCTACGAGGGCCCCGCAGGCGGGCCGGGTATGCAGGAGATGCTGCACCCGACCGCGTTCCTCAAGGGCGCCGGGCTGGGCAGGGTCTGCGCCCTGATCACCGACGGCCGGTTCTCCGGTGGCTCGTCGGGCATCTCGGTCGGCCACGTCTCCCCCGAGGCGGCCGCCGGCGGCACGATCGGCCTGGTCGAGAACGGCGACCGGATCCGGCTCGACGTCCGCGCCCGGTCCCTGGAGCTGCTCGTCGATCCCGAGGTGCTCGCCGACCGGCGCGCCAAGATGGAGTCCTCCGAGCGGCCGTGGCAGCCCGTGGACCGGCAGCGCGTCGTGTCGAAGGCGCTGCGCGCCTACGCCCACATGGCGACCAGCGCCGACACCGGGGCGGTCCGCCGCATCCCCTGATCCGCACGTCACGACGGCCCCGGTCCGCGCCCTGCGGACCGGGGCCGTTCGCGTCTAGGTTGATTGGCATGGCTACCGGAACCGGCCTCGGAACCCGTCGACTCGGCGATCTCACCGTCTCTGCCCAGGGCCTGGGCTGCATGGGCATGAGCCAGGCCTACGGCGACACCTCCGACCGCGCCGAGTCGATCGCGACGATCCACCGCGCCCTCGACCTGGGCGTCACCCTGCTCGACACCGCGAACGTCTACGGCGACGGCGCCAACGAGGAGCTCGTCGGCGCCGCGATCGCCGACCGGCGCGACCGCGTGGTCCTGGCCACGAAGTTCGGCATCACCCGCGACGCGGACGGCAACCAGGGCGCCCGGGGCGACGCCGCCTACGTGCGGCAGTGCGTCGAGGAGTCGCTGCGGCGCCTGCGCGTCGACCACATCGACCTGTACTACCAGCACCGGGTCGACCCGGACACGCCGATCGAGGAGACCGTCGGCGCGCTCGTCGGGCTGATCGAGGAGGGGAAGATCCGCCACTACGGCCTGTCCGAGTGCGGCGCGGACACGCTGCGCCGCGCGCACGCGGTGCACCCGCCGGCCGCGGTGCAGTCGGAGTGGTCGCTGTGGACGCGTGACATCGAGCGCTCCGTCGCGCCCACCTGCGCGGAGCTCGGTGTCGGCATCGTGCCGTTCTCCCCGCTGGGCCGCGGCTTCCTGACCGGCGCGATCACCTCGACCGGCCAGTTCGGCGAGGGCGACATGCGCCGCGGCCTGCCCCGCTTCTCCGAGGAAAACCTGGCCGCCAACCTCGCGATCGTCGACGCGCTGAAGGCCGTCGCGCAGCGCCGTGGGGTCACCGCCGGGCAGCTCGCGCTGGCCTGGGTGCAGAGCCGCGGGGAGCACGTCGTCCCGATCCCGGGCACCAAGCGCCGGACCTACCTGGAGCAGAACGTCGAGGCGGCGACGCTGGAGCTGACCGCGCAGGAGCTCGCCGAGATCGAGGCCGCCGCACCGGCGTCCGCGGTCGCGGGCGAGCGCTACCCGGAGCACCTGCAGCGCAACGTCGGGCGTTGACCCTGCGATGACTCTGCGATGTTTGCCCGTTTCCGAGGAAGGACACCCGTCGTACATGACCTCCTACGTCACGACCAACCCCGCCACCGGGAAGACCGAGAACGAGTTCCCCGAGCTCACCGACGCCGAGGTCGGTGACGTCCTGCGCCGGGTCACCGAGGCGTTCCCGTCCTGGCGTTCGACCCCGGTCGGGGACCGGGCGCAGATCCTGGTCCGGGTCGCCGAGGCCTACGAGGCCCGCCGTGACGAGCTCGCCACCCTGATCGCGACCGAGATGGGCAAGCCGGTCCGGGAGGCCGCGGGCGAGGTGGCGCTGGCGGCGTCGATCTACCGCTGGTACGCCGAGCACGGCCCGGAACTGCTGGAGCAGGAGACGCTCGACCCGCAGGGCGCCGCGGAGTCGGTGGTGCAGACCGAGCCGGTCGGGCCGCTGATCGGCGTCATGCCGTGGAACTTCCCCTACTACCAGGTGGCGCGCTTCGTCGCGCCGAACCTGATGGTGGGCAACACGATCGTCCTCAAGCACGCCCCGATCTGCGCGGCGTCGGCCGCGGTGATGGCCGAGATCTTCCACGACGCCGGCGTCCCGGCCGACGTCTACGTCAACGTGTACGCGACCAACGACCAGATCGCGGAGATGATCGCCGACCCGCGGGTGCGCGGGATCTCGCTGACCGGCAGCGAGCGGGCCGGTGCCGCGGTCGCCGAGACCGCGGGCCGGAACCTGAAGAAGGCCGTGCTGGAGCTGGGCGGCTCGGACGCCCTCATCGTGCTCGACGACGCCGACATCGCCCGCACCGCGAAGGTCGCCGCCCGGGCCCGCCTGATGAACGCCGGCCAGGCCTGCAACTCCCCGAAGCGGATGATCGTGCCGAACGACAAGGTCGAGGAGTTCGTGTCGGTGCTGGTCTCGACGTTCGAGTCGACCGAACCGGGCGACCCGACCGACCCCGGCACCCGGCTCGGCCCGCTGTCCTCGGTCACCGCCCGCGACGGCGTCGCCGAGCAGGTGCGTCGCGCCGTGCAGCAGGGCGCCACCCTGCACACCGGCGGCGACGTCGTCGACGGCGACGGCGCCTTCCTCCGCCCCGCGGTCCTGACCGGCGTCACGAAGGACATGGACGCCTACTCCGAGGAGATCTTCGGCCCGGTCGCGGTGGTGTACGGCGTCGACTCCGTCGACGAGGCCGTCTCCCTGGCCAACGACGTGGACTTCGGGCTCAGCGGGTCGGTGTGGAGCACCGACTCCGACCGCGCCCGGGAGGTCGCCGACCGCCTCGATGTGGGCATGGCCTACGTCAACGAGCACGGCACCACGCTGCCCGGACTCCCCTTCGGCGGGGTGAAGCGCTCCGGCTTCGGCCGCGAGCTGGGCCGCTGGGGCATGGGCGAGTTCGTCAACACCCGGCTGCGCCGTACGGCCGAGGCCCGCGACTGAGGGCACGCCGAGAGGCACCTCAGGGCCGTCCGCGGACGCGCCCGGCAGCCGTGGGGTGCCTCTCGGCGACCGTGTCCCGGCGCAGGGACCACGCGATCGCGACGAGGACGGCGAGTCCCCAGAGCGGCAGATTGGCGGCGACCAGCTGGTCCAGCACACCGCCGCTCCCGTTCCGGACCAGCCAGTGGGGCCCGATCGCGAACAACGGCACACCGGCGAGGAGCACCCCGCACAGCGCTCGGGAGCGGCTCCGCCGCGCGTGCTCGACCAGGACGGGCCCGAAGGCCAGGACCCAGACCCAGTGATGCGACCACGAGATCGGCGAGACCAGCGCCCCGGCGACGGCCAGTACCGCCGCCCCCACCAGCGGGAACCCCTCCCGTATGCAGCGCCGGGCCAGGACCAGTGCAGCCGCGCCCACCGCGGCGGCCGCCACGCACCACAAGCCGATCGTCACGGTGCCGGTCGCACCGGACCGGACCAGGATCCCGCGCAGGCTCTGGTTCTCGACGTAGCCGAGATCGAGCGGGATCCCGACCCCGCTGAGCCGCTCGGACCAGAAGGCGACCGAGTCCGCCGGAGCGAGCACCGCACCGAGCACGATCGACGCCGCGAAGGTGGCCAGCGCGACGACGGCCCCCCGGCGGTCACCCCGCATGACCAGCCAGACCACGAAGACCAGCGGCGTCAGCTTGACCGCCGCCGCGAGCCCGATCGGCACCCCGCGCCACCGGTCCCAGAACGCACCCCGGGCGAGCAGCCCGGCAGCGACCAGGCCGACCAGGAGGATGTTGACCTGGCCGAGGAACAACACCAACCGGACCGGGTCGGTCAGCAGCACCACCGGAGTCGCCGCCGCGAGCCACCGGGCCCGGACCGGTCGGCCCACCGCGCGCTGCATCGCCGCTCCCACGACCGGCACCAGCGCGGCCGACACCACGGTCAGCAGCGTGGCCGCGAGCGGCATCGGCACCGACGTGAGTGGGACGAACAGCACCGCCGCGATCGGCGGGTACACGAACGGCAGGGGCTCGCCGTACCCGGTCGGGAACACCTCGGTGTAGAGCGGTCGTCCCGTCAGCCACGCCTGGGCCGCCTGGCGGTACACGTCGAGGTCGATCCGGTACTGGGCCGTCCACCCGGTCGACAGGAGCCCGATGCCCTCGATCCCGTGCAGGAACAGGAAGGCCACGCCCACCGATGCGGCGAACGTCGCGAGCGGGAGCAGCGGTCCGTGGCGCGAGAGCAGCATGACGGCACCCTCCGGTGGTGGAGGGGGCCGAGGCGTCACCCCGGGGCGGGAACCCCGTCCGGCTCTCCAGGGGGATCAGCGCCCCGGTTCGACCAGTCCGCTCTCGTAGGCGACCACGACGGCCTGGGCCCGGTCGCGCAGGTGCAGCTTGGAGAACAGCCTCCCGACGTGCGACTTGACCGTCTCTTCCGCGACGACCAGGTCGGCGGCGATCTCGCGGTTCGACAGGCCGCGGGCGATCAGCCGCAGCACGTCCCGTTCACGGGAGGTGAGTGCGGCCAGGCGTGCGGTCTCCGCGCGTGACGGCGGGCGGTGGGCCGCGAACCGCTCGATCATCCGGCGCGTCACCGACGGCGCCAGCAGTGCGTCGCCTGCGGCGACCGTGCGCACCGCGGTGGCGAGCACGTCCGGCGGGGCGTCCTTCAGCAGGAACCCGCTCGCCCCGGAACGGAGCGCCTCGTAGACGTAGTCGTCGACGTCGAAGGTCGTCAACACGACGACACGGGGGCGATGGCCACGCGCGTCCGCCAGCAGCTCCCGGGTGGCCGCGATGCCGTCGAGGACCGGCATCCGGACGTCCATCAGAACCACGTCGGGACGGCGGTCCCGGACGACGGCGACCGCTTCCCGTCCGTCGGCCGCCTCGCCGAGGACGGTGATGTCCGGTTCCGCGTCCAGCAACGCCGCGAAGCCGGCACGCACCATGGCCTGGTCGTCCACCACCACGACACCGATCACGTCGTCCCCCACGGCAGACGGGCCCGGACGACGAACCCGCCGTCGTCGGTCGGGCCGCTCTCCAGCGTCCCGCCGAGCAGACGGGCACGCTCGGCCATGGCACGCAGCCCGGTCCCCGCCCCCCGGTGCCGGCACGGGCGGTGCCGGCGGGCGGGCGTTGGTGACCTCGATGCACACCGGTCCGCCGGGCGTGGCCGTGACCCGGACATCGATCGCGGCGCCCGTCGCGTGCCGGACGGCGTTGGCCAACGCCTCCTGCACGATCCGGTGCACCGAGACGGCGACGACGTCGGGGACGCGGTCGCCGCCGTCCACGTCGAGGGTGACCGGGCAGCCGGCTCCCCGGGTGGCCTCGACCAGGGCCGGCAGGTCGGAGAGACCGGGCTGGGGCGCGTTCCCGGCCCGGTGCGGATCGTCGTCCGGGTCGTCGTCGCGCAGCACCCCGACCAGGCGACGCATGTCGGCGAGAGCGGACCGGGACAGGGCGGCGAGCTCGTCGAACTCGACGGCGGCCGAGTCGGGGACGCCCGGGATGCGTCGGGTCGCGCTGGCCGAGCGCACCGCCAGGACCGACAGGTGGTGGGCGACGACGTCGTGCAGCTCCCGCCCGATACGGTCCCGCTCCGTCCGGAGTGCCCGCGTCCGGAGCTCCTGCTGCTCGTCCACGAGTGCCGACCACCGGTCCCGGCTCCGGATCCCCACCGCAGCGGCCAGCAGCATCGAGACGACCCACAGCACGGCGAGCGACCACTCTGGGCCCGTCCATTGCCCCGAGTCCGGCGAGACGACCGTCCGGAGCGTCGCGGCGAGCGCCATCAGACCTCCCAGGACGGCGGTGCTCCGCGGCCGCAGCGCCGACGCCGCGACGAGCAGGATCGCCGCCTGGGAGAGATGGGTGTCCACCATCCAGGGGAGCGGTGCACCGCCGGGTCCCGGCCACGGAAGCTGCAGGAGCACCGTGGCCGCGAGTGCCCACCCCGGGCGGTCGCGGGCCACCACCAGGGCGATCGCGAAACAGACCGCCCGTGCGAGCAGCAGAACGTCGTCGAGCTGCTGGAAGGTGAGGACGGCCAGGGCCGCCACGCCCAGTGCCGCCGGCAGGAACGGCCATCGCGGCCAGACCCGGCGGCCGCTGTCCGGCCACACCGGCACCCGCGCCGACCGCACGTCCGACCACAGGCCGCCCACGTCACCCACCCACGATCGCGCCGAACTCGTCCAGCGCCGCGGTCACCACGGCGACCATGGAGGTGGCCCGGTCGCCCGGCTGGTGATCGGCGGCGAACGACAGGTACTGCACGTGGGCCTGGGCTCGCGCCCACGCGGTCTCGGCAGCGACCATCGCGGGCGGGTCCGGTGCGCCCAGAGCGGCGTGGAGCGTGTCCCGGTAGACCACGGGGACCGGCGCCGCCGGTGCGTCGGCGGGCCCGTCGGCGGGCGGCGCGGTGAGCACCACCACGTCGAGCGACCCGGCCGCGACGCGGGCGTTGCCCCAGTCCAGCAACGTCGCCCCGGACGGGCCGACGAGGACGTTCCCCCGGTGGGCGTCGCCGTGGCACAGGGTGCGGGGCAGGACGCGCAGCGCGGTGCGGGCGCGCTCGTCGTCCGCCCACCTCGCGACGAGGTCCGCCCCGTCGTGCCCGGCGGTGCGCAGGCGCTCGGCGGCGTGCCCGCACCGGGCCGCCCACCAGGCGTCGTCGACGACAGGGATGCCGCGTGGGCGGTTGCGCCGCCAGTGCGCGTGCACCAGCGCGAGGGTGCGCCACACTTCGTCGGGGACGGGGGCGTCGTCGGGCAGCGGGGTCCCGTCGACGTGCTCCAGCAGCACCCAGCCGTCGCCGGAGGCGAGCAGCCGCGGGAGCCGCACGGGGCCGTTGACCACCGCGACGGCGCGCAGCGCGGCGGCCTCGACCGCACCGGTCCGCTTGAGGACGACCGCGGTGCCGTCGTCGAGGTCGATCCGTTCGGCACCGCCGGAGCCGTATCCGCCGCTCAGCGGGGTCCGGTCGCGGACCGCGACCGTACGCCGGCGGCGCCGGGCGAGCGGGCCCAGCCAGGCCTGGTCGGGAACGGTCACCGCCGCAGCACGAACAGGACCAGCAGCGCCACCGCGACGCCGACGACCAGCGACAGCACCGCCCACGGCAGCGGGCGGCGCTGGTAGGTGCGTCCGGCGTCGAGCGCGATCCGCCCGGCCCCGGCAAACACCAGCGCCGCGGCCCCGGCGCCGAGCAGCAGGTCCAGCTCCAGGGAGTTCGCGCCGTCCGAGGCGAACAGCGGCACGCTGGTCACCGGCACCAGCGCGACCGTCACCGCGACGATCTTCGTGGCCAGCAGGCCCGCCGCGGCGAACGGGGTCAGCAGACCCAGTACGAGCAGCACGCCGGACACCAGCTGGCCGACCGCGAGCACCCACGCCAGCGGCCCGGCGAACGCGACGAACCCGGCGGCGGCGAGTGCGGCGGCGCTCGCGTCGAGACCGATGCCGCCCGCGACGCCGAAGAGCTTCCGCGCACCGGCCGCGGCGAACGAGGCGCCGACGACCAGGCGCAGCACGAGCAGCCCGATGTCGGAGGAGACGTGCGCGGGCACCGGGAGCCGCTCCGGCCGGGTCGACTCCGGCGGTGCGTCGCCGGAGATGTTGCCCCAGTCGTAGTGCTGCGTGGGCCCGCTCATGGCGCCGGACCCTACCGGGACACCGGTCGTCTCCCCCGGCGCCGCGCGGCCCCGAGTGGCGCCGGGCCCGCTCAGCGCACCGACCGGACGAACATCACCGTCACGACGGCCGCCGCCACCAGCCCGGCCGCGACCGTGTACAGCAGCGGGTAGCTGTCGCCGGAAGCCGCCAGCACCGAGACCGCGACCACCGGTGCGAGGGACTGCGAGACCGTCCCGGCGACGTTGTACAGCCCCAGGCCGAAACCGCCGTGGGCGTCGCCCTCCGGGAGCACCTCGGTCGCCAGCGCGAGGTCCACGGCCAGGAAGACGCCGTAGGCGACGAAGCCGACCGAGGCGCCCAGCACGAACGTCGTGACGTCCTGCGCCAGCGCGATCAGCAGCATCGACACCGCGAACAGCGCCGCCGAGCAGCCCACCAGCACCCGGCGCCTGCCGAGCCGGTCGGACAGCCAGCCGGCCAGCGGGGCCACCACGAGCTTCAGCACCGCGCTGAGCGTGCTGTTCAGCGCCACCACCGAGGTCGCGACCGCGACGGTCACGCCCAGGTGGTCGGTCAGGGTGTAGAGCTGGAAGTTGAAGAAGATGTAGTAGCCGGTGAGCAGCAGGAACCGGCCCGCCCAGACGAACCCGAAGTCGCGGTAGCGCGCCAGCTGGGCGAGGCGCTCGCCCCACGGGACGCGCCCGGCCGGGGCGCGCGTCCCGGGTCCGGCCGACCGGTCGGGCAGCACGACGAGCAGCGCCGCGGTCGTCAGCACCGCGAACGCGGCCGGGCCGAGGAACAGCGCGACCGGCTGGTTCCCCAGCCAGACCGCGCCCCAGGTCCCGGCGCTCAACCCGGCCTGCAGGGCGACCCCGATCCAGCCGGAGACCCGGCCGCGCCGATCCGGCGGGACCTGGTCGGCGAGCACCGCGAACAGCGCCGAGAACGCCAGGTTGAGGAACAGCGACGCGATCGACCAGCCGAGCACCATCCCCCAGCGCTCCGGCACCAGCGCGATCACCAGCAGGCCCGCGACCCCACCCAGCAGGCCCAGCACCAGCCACGGCCGGCGACGGCCCCAGCGGGAGACGGTGCGGTCGCTGAGCCAGCCGCCCAGCGGCTGGGCGACCGAGGCGAACACCGTGCCGATCGCCAGGGTGGTGGCGAGGACGGCGGTCTTCTCCTCGCCGTAGAGCTGCTGGGCGCGCAGGGCGAGCGTCACCGCCACGGGGGTGGCCGTCGTCGCCATCAGCCCGGCGAACGCGAGGAGGTAGAACGGCATGAACAGCCGCGACGTCCGAGGGGCCGGTGCGGCGGTCTCCTGCCGGGTGCCCGGGCTGGTGGTCACGGCGCGGTTCCGCCCGGAGCGGGGTCGAAGCCGGCGGCCGCGGCGAGGACGGCGTCGTTCGCCGGGGGAAGGCCGGTGCTGACCCGCACCCCGAGCCCGTCCTGGTCGCGGACCGCGATCCCGGCGGCGGCGAGGCGCTCCACGAACGCCCGGCTGCGCCCGCCGAGGCGGACCCACACGAAGTTGCCGCCGCTGGGCGGCACGTCGAAGCCGAGCGCCAGCAGTCCGTCGCGGACCCGGTCGCGTTCGGCGGCCACCGCACGGCACTGCTCGCGCATCCGCTCCTCGGCGTCCATGGCGGCCAGCGCGGCCGCCTGGCCGAGGGTCGGCACCCGGTAGAACGGCGTGCTGGGCCGGATCGGTGCGGTGACCCGCTCGGCGGCGACGAGGTAGCCCACCCGCAGGCCCAGCAGCCCGTGCGACTTGGAGAAGGTGCGGACCACCACGACCCGGTCGTCGTGCGCGGCCAGGCCGAGCACGTCGGCGACCGCGTCCGGGTCGGCGAACTCGCGGTAGGCCTCGTCGACGAGCAGCAGGACGTGCGGGGGCAGGTCGTCGAGCAGCTGCTGCACCGCCGCGGTGCCGAGTACCTCACCGGTGGGGTTGTCCGGGTTGCAGAGCACCACGACACGGGTGTCGTCGGTGACCGCCTTCACCACCCCGGCGAGGTCGCTGCCGTCGGGGCCGTCCGGCACGGCGACGGCCGTCGCGCCGGTGTTGCGGATCAGCAGCGGGTACATCGCGAACGACGGCGCGGTGTGCACGACCGTCGTGCCGGGGGTGCAGTGCGCGGCGAGGAACTGCTGGAGCAGCGCGCCCGATCCCGCGCCCGCGACGACCCGGGTCGCGGGCACCCCGAGCCGCCGGGCGATCTCGGCGGTGAGGCCCTCGGACAACGCGTCGAGTGTGTGGCCGATCGTGTCCAGCGACCCGGTCAGCGCCTCGCGCACCCCGGGCAGGACGGGCCAGTGGTTCTCGTTGAAGGACAGCTGGTGGACGACGGGGGTCACGCTCGTCGCTCCTGTTCCTGGTCGGGGGTGGGGCCCAGCAGCACAGGGAAGGTCCGCGGGGCGTGGACGTGCACGCTGCGCCGGAAGGTCAGCTCGTCCTCCGCCGCGGTGGCCCGCAGCTGCGGGAACCGGCCGAACAGCGCGGTGAGCGCCACGTCGGCCTCCAGCCGCACCAGCGCCGCACCGAGGCAGCGGTGGATGCCGTGGCCGAAGGCGACGTGCCCGGCGGTGTCCCGGTCGGGGTCGAGCCGCGTCGGGTCGTCGAACCGGCTCGGGTCACGGTTCGCGGCCCCGGTGGACAGGGTCACCGACGCGCCGCGCGGGATCGCCGTCCCACCGATCTCCATGTCCTCGGTCGCGAAACGCAGCGAGGCGTTCAACGCCGGCGACGCCCACCGCAGCAGCTCCTCGACCAGCGCGGGGGCCGTCTCCGGCGAGGCGAGCCGCCGCCGGGCGTCCGGCTCGGTCAGCAGTACCCGGACACTGTTCGTCACGAACACCGCCGTCGTCTCGTGCCCGGCCATGAGCAGCAGCATCGCCATCGCGACGATCTCGATGTCGGAGAGCTGCTCGCCGTCCTCGGAGGCGGCGATCAGGCCGGAGAGCAGGGCCTCGTCGGGGTCGCGGCGACGCGCGGCGACCAGGCCGCCGAGGTAGTCGGCCATCTGGTTCGACGCCCGGACCAGCTCCGGCTCGGGGCACTCGTCGATCAGCACCGTCGACCAGTGGGCGAAGTCCTCGCGGTCCAGCTCGGGGACCCCGATCAGCTCGCAGATGACCTCCATCGGCAGCGGGATCGCGTACCGGCCGACCAGGTCGACCGGCTCGTCGACGGGGAGCGCGTCGAGCAGGTCGTGGGCCAGCTTCTCGACCCGCGGCCGCAGCGCCGCGATCCGCCGGGCGGTGAACGCCTGGGTCACCAGCCGGCGCAGCCGGGTGTGCTCCGGCGGGTCGAGCGAGGTCAGCATGTGCGACATCGGGGCGGGCAGCCCCGGCGGCGCCGCGGCGCGCTCGGCGGGCGGCAGCGACGCCCGCCAGTCCTTGGCGAGGCGCTCGTCGGCCAGCCCCGCCCGGACGTCGGCGTAGCGGGTGACCAGCCAGGTCGGGCCGGTCTCGAAGGTGACCTCGCGGACCGGGCAGTCCCGGCGGGCCCCGGCCAGTGCGGTGTGCGGGTCATGCCAGTAGGTCTCGAGGAACTCCTCGGACCCGGCGCTCGTGGTGGTCGTCTCGCTCATGGCGGTCTCCCCTGCTGCGGTGCCGGTCGGTTCGTGCCGGTCGTGCCGGTCAGTCCTTGACGGCCGTCGCGCTCATCCCGGCGGCCTGGTGGTGCGGCCAGCGCGCCGGCTCGCCCTTCGGGTGGTCGCCGAGCACGGTGACGCGGCGGCCGACCCGGCGGCCGGTGTAGTCGTTGACGGCGTAGTGCTGGGTGGCCCGGTTGTCCCAGATCGCGACCCCACCCTCGCTCCAGCGGTAGCGGCAGACCCGCTGCGGGCTCTCGGAGACGTCGAACAGGTGGGCCAGCAGCGCGGTGCTCTCCCCCGGGGTCAGCTGCGGGATGCGCCGGGTGAACATCCGGTTGACGTACAGCGAGCGCCGCCCGGTGTCCGGGTGCACCCGGACGACCGGATGCTCGGCCTCGCTGCGGTAGGAGCCGTTCGGGTGCTCGAAGACGTGCAGCGCGGTGAGCCCGTCGAGCAGCTCCCGCAGCGGGGCGGACAGCGCCTCGTAGGCGAGGTACTGGTTGCTCCACATGGTGTCGCCGCCGACCTCGGGGCCCTGCACGATCTGCAGCACCGACGCGATCGGCGGGGTCTGGGAGAACGTGACGTCGGTGTGCCAGACGTCGGCCTTCGCCCCCTGGTCGGAGTCGAGGAGGACGATCTCGTCGTGCCCGTCCAGCTTCGGCAGGAACGGGTGGACCTCCAGTGGGCCCAGCCGCCTGCCGAACGCCTCGTGGTCGGCCGGGTCGAGACCGGCGTTGTCGGGCAGGAAGAGCACGAGGTGGTCGAGCAGGAGCCGGTACAGGTGCGCGAACACCTCGTCGTCCACGTCGGCGAGCGCGAGCCCACGCACCTCGGCCCCCAGCGCTCCGGAAACCGGACGGACGTCGAGCGAAACCATGTGAAAACCTTTCCGTACGCATTGTTCGACCGCCGTACCGCGCCGGCGGAATCGGTCGGGGAAATGCTGTGTCGAATTGTCACGGACCCTTGTCGGAATCCGCTCCGAACTGCCATCGTCAGTGGCGGACCGACTTCCCCTCCCGTTCGTCGAAAGGAACTCCGTGACCAGTCCGACCACGCAGGACGGCACCGCCGCTCTCGCCGCACTCGTCGACCTGGCGACCCCGTTCGCGGTGCGCACCGCGGTCGCCCTGCGGCTGCCGGAGCTGGTCCGGGACGGTCGAACCGACGCCGGTGAGCTCGCCGCGGCCTCCGGTGCCGATCCCGACGCGCTCGTCCGGCTGCTCCGCCATCTCGTCTCGGCCGGACTGTTCGCCGAGCCCGCGCCGGGCCGGTACGCGCTGACCCCGGTCTCCGAGGCGTTGCTGGACGACCGCAACGCACTGCTGCGTGCCTGGCTCGACGCCGACGGGCCGGGCCTGCGGATGGACCTCGCCTACGGCGGGATGCTGCACGCGGTCCGCACCGGCCGCTCGGCCTACCCCGCGGTGCACGGCCGAGAGTTCTGGGCGGACTACCGCGCCGACGAGCGGCTGCGCCTGTTCTTCGGCGCGACGATGGCCGGCTTCGCCTGGCAGACCGGTCCCGAGGTCGCCGCCGGGTACGACTGGGCGCCGGTCTCCTCGGTGCTCGACGTCGGCGGCGGCACCGGGGCGCTGCTCCACGCGGTCCTGTCCGCGCACCCGCACCTGCACGGCGCCGTGCTCGACCTGCCGGAGGTCGCCCCGGAGGCCGAGGAGTTCCTGTCCGGGGCCGGGCTGGGCGAGCGGGCCCGCTTCGTCGGCGGCAGCTTCCTGGAGCCACTGCCCACCGGCTACGACGTGCTGCTGGTGTCCCGGGTGCTCACCGACTGGCCCGACGAGGACGCCGTCCGGATCCTGCGCCGCTGCGCCGAGGCCGTCGCGCCCGACGGCCGGGTGCTGGTGGTCGAGGTGCTGGCCGGGGAGGAGCACGCGAAGAACAACGCGTCGTTCGACCTGCAGTCGCTGACCCTGCTGGGCGGCCGGGAGCGGGCACCGGAGGCCTTCGACGTCCTCGCGGCCGAGGCCGGTCTGGTCGCCCGGGGTCGCCGGGACGGCGCGAACGGTCTGGTCGTGCTGGAGTACGCCAGGGCGTGAGGTCCGTGGGGTCATCGGGCCGCCGCACCCGACCCGCGGACCGTCCGGGCCCAGCCGGGTAGCCGGGCGGCCCGCGGGTCGGGGAGCAGCCCGATCTGGTGCAGGCGGTCCACCGGGGTCAGGCGCCGGATCCCGAGTCCGGACATGGTGTGCATGACCTCGTGCCGGATCCGGTCGTTGGCACCGGTCCCGGTCAGCGCGCGGTCCCCGATCCAGGACCGTCCGGTGATCATCCGGGCGGCGTTGTGGCTGGTCCGGCCGATGTGGTGCAGGTCGTGGCGGCGTGCGGTGTCGTAGCGGCGCAGCGCGTGGTCGACGACGTCGGCCTGCAGCGAGCCGCCCTGCCGGAGCATCGCGGCCAGGGTGTGGGCGTCGGCGATCGAGCTGTTCATGCCCTGCGCCGCCATCGGGTGCACCAGGTGTCCGCTCTCCCCGACCAGGGCCAGCCCCGGCACCGTCAGCGCCGGCGCGAGTGCCCGGGACACCGGCAGCACCTGACGGTCCGCGACACCCGCGCGGAACGCCTCGGCCACCGGGTCGAGCCCGGGGCAGCCGCGCAGCACCCGGTCGCTCCAGGCGCGGAGCCCGTCCGGCCCGAGCCCGCGCAGCTCGTCCGCGGCGACCTGGACGTACAACCGCACCCGGCCCCCCGGGAGCGGGTACCGCAGCCGCAGCCCGCCGTCGGTCACGTAGGCGGAGAAGTCCGGCGGGACGGTGCCCGCCAGCTCGAAGGCGGCGAGCCGGTGCGGGTAGTCGGAACGGGGCGCGGTCAGCCCGGCCTCGCGCCGCAGCCGCGAGGAGACGCCGTCGGCGGCGACGACCAGCGCGGCCGTGACCGCGGTGCCGTCGCACCGGACGCCGGTGACCCGGTCACCGGTCCGGACCAGTCCCTCGACCAGCGCCCCGCGCCGCACCTCGACGCCAGGGGGCAGGGAGTCGCCGAGCGCCCGCAGGATCGTCGGGTAGTCGTGGGCCAGCAGCCAGGGCTGCGGGGTGGGCAGGTGCCCGTAGTCCAGCCGCATCCGGGGCGTCCCGTCGGCGGCCCGGGCGACCAGGTGCTCCAGCCGCAGCGCACCCGCCGCCTCCAGCCGGTCCGCCACGCCCCACTCCCGCAGGATGCCGAGGGATCCCGGCTGCAGCACCTCGCCCTTGGCGACCTGCTGCGGCTCCGGGCGCTTCTCCAGCACCAGGACCCGGTGCCCGAGCCTGCCCAGCGCGCAGGCCGCGGCCAGACCGGCCACCCCGGCGCCGCACACCACCGCGTCGTACTCGGTGTCGTAATCGGTGTCGCAGTCGGCGTCGTAGTCGGTGTCGTGTCCGTGGCTCACGTCAGGGCCTTCCGGTAGCGGCCGAGCGCGCGCAGCGCCATCCCGTGGGTGAACCCCGGGTTGGCGTAGCGGCTCACCCGGCGGACGTACTCGTGCACCGGCGCGGCCGGCCAGCCGCCGTCCGGCAGGCGGGCCGCCAGCAGCCACCGCACGGCCGGTTCCACCTCCGCCGGGGCCGCACCGGCGGCGAGCAGTGCCGCGACCGCCCAGCCGGTCTCCTCCACGGTTCCCGGGGCGCCGTGGCCGTCGCCCCAGGACCCGTCGGGGTTGCGGGTGCGCTCCAGCAGGGCCCTGGCGCGGACCGCGGGCCCGTCCCCGCCGCGGCCGCAGCGGGCGAAGGTCTCCAGCACCGCGGCGGTGCCCATCGTGTGCTCGCGGTACCAGACCGACTCGAAGCCACCACCGGTCAGCTGGGCCCGGCCCAGCCAGCGCAGCGCGCGACGGACCCGCCGGTCGTCGGCCGGCACCCCGGCGTCGAGCAGGGCGTCGAGCGCCTGCGCGGTCGTCGTCGGGCAGGGGCCGCTGTTCGCGACCCTGGTGTTGCGCACGCACAGCCCCCAGGAGCCGCGGGAGTCCTGCCGGTCGGTGAGCCAGCCGACCCCCTCGGCGACGGCGGCGCCCTGCACGGTGCCGGGGAGCCTGCTGAGCACGGACACGATCTCGCCCGTCTCCAGCACCGCGGGCCAGCCGCGCCCTGCGGTCCAGCCCCAGAAGCCGGGCGGGCAGCCGAAGGCGAGGAAGGGCCGGTGCTGTTGCAGGCCCAGCAGTGCGTCCCGGGAGGCGACCAGGCGCTCGTCGTCGCCGTAGCCGGCCTCGACCAGGCCCCGTACCGCGTACATCGTCCAGGCCGCGTCCAGCGGGGTCGTGGCCCACGAGCCGTCCGGGTGCATGGACCGGCGCAGCCAGCCGACGGCGGCGTCCACCATGTCCTGGCCGACGCCGGCGCGGGCCAGCCCGGTGCAGACCAGGCCGGTCACCCAGGCGTCCTCCGACCAGGATCCCGCGGATCCCTCGTGCTCGTAGGTCTGGCGGATCACGCGCAGCGCGTTCGGTTCGGCCAGCCGGGACAGCGTGCGCTGCACCCGGGTCATCCGGCGGTGCCGGGTCTGGGCGAGCCCCAGCGCCGAGGCCATCGGCAGCCGCAGGTCGAACAGCCGCCGGTACAGGCCGGGCAGCAACGCCAGCTCCAGCGGGAAACGCCGCATGTCGGCCGGCGCGATCCAGCCGACGAACCCGTAGAACTGCCGGCACCAGAGCACGACCTCCGGGTGCGGGATCGCGGCGAGGCCGCCGTAGCGCTCCATCCACCGCCGCCCGGCCGCGACCTGCTCGGCGGACCCCGCCGGGTCGACGAGGTGCAGCGCGGCGGCCGACACGGCGGTCGGGCCCGGCTCCGCGGGCAGACCGGGCACCATCGCCCAGCCGCCGTCCTCGGTCTGGGTGCGACGCAGCCGTGCGGCCCCGGCGGCGATCAGGTCGGCGGTCCCACCGGGATCGGCGAAGTGCAGCGCGGTGACCGCACCCGCCGTCGCGAGGGTGGACCGCAGGCTGTCGGCGCCGTAGTCGAACACGCCGTCGTCGCGGCGCGACCGCAGCAGCGCCTCGGCCCCTCCCGCGATCGCCTCCGCCACCTCGTCGGCGAGCCGGCCGGTCCCGGCGTGGGCCGGTGTCATGGTGTGTCCTCTCCGTCCCCGGCATCGGCCGGGAACTCGTGCCGGGCCCGCATCCGGGCCTGCATGACCAGCGATGAGACGAGTGCGGGCAGCACCACCGCCCCGGCCACGAGCGGCCCCGCGGCACCCGCGACGACGGCGCCCGCGAGCAGCATTCGTTCGGCGACCAGCACCTCGTGCGAGCGCAGCGCACGACGGGGCGTCACCGTGCCGGGGCGCACCACGACGAAGGCACAGCCACCGACGAGCACCGCCAGTGCCAGACCACCGAACTGGGCGGCAGGCCGGTCCGCGACGACGGCGCCCACCCCGACCGCGACCATCGCCGACAGCCAGAGCACGGCCGCGGTCCGGACCGCCGTCGCGGTGCCGTGCCGGACCGGCACCGACCGGTAGCCACCCGCGCGGTCGCCGTCGACGTCGCGCACCGTCCCGATCAGGTTGGACGCGGTGTCGTGCAGGGCGAAGCCCAGCGCGGCGGGCAGCAACGCCCAGGGGGGCCACGGCGCGACGGCCATCGCCCCCACGACCATCGCGAGCGCGGAGAGCACCCCGCGGTTGAGGTTGCCGGCCAGCCCCCGCTGCTTGAACAGCCGGCTGTAGGTGATGATCCCGGCGACCGCGCAGGCGAACACCGGCAGCGTCCGCCAGTTCACCACGGTGGTCAGCACCAGCGAGCCGGCGACGCAGGCGATCCCGCAGGTCAGCGCGGCCCGGGGGGTGAGCCTGCCGGACGGGATCGGGCGGTGCGGCTTGGCGATCGCGTCCAGGTCCCGGTCGAAGTAGTCACCGAGGTAGTGCCCGGCCAGCCAGCCGAGCACCGGGGCCAGCACCGCGACGGCGAGCGGCCCCGGGGAGCTGCCGCCCGCCACCAGCGCCCCGGCCAGTCCCAGCAACGCCGGGTGCCAGGTGGTGTACGGCCGCCAGGTCTCCCAGTGCGCCTGCCAGGTCCCCCCGCCCCGCCGCGGTGCGGCACGGGCGTCGGCGCGCAGGGTGCGCCCGTCAGCGGTCACGGTCGACGGCGATCGCGGCGATCCCGGCGAGCCGGCGTGCCGCCTCGGCACCGGGGAGCTCACCGAGGCGGGCCACGGCCCGGTCGGCGTGGCCGCGCGCCCCGCACCGCGCCGCGTCCCAGAGGTCGTCCGCGGTCACCGCCGCGCGGAGCATCTCGTGCGCCTCGCTCGGGCCGAGATCCCCGGACAGGGCGGTCTCCACCGCCCGCCGCACGGCGGGTCCACCGTCGCGGTGTGCCAGCAGGACCGGCCAGGTGGGCCGCAGGTTGGCGGCGTCGCTGGTCGCGGGCTTGCCCGTGACCACGGCGTCGTCGAGGTAGGGCAGCAGGTCGTCGAACAGCTGGAACGCGACCCCGGTGTGGTGGCCGTAGTCCCCGAGCAGGTCGACCTGCCCGGCGTCCCCGCCGCCGAGCGCGGCGCCCGCCCGGCACGCCCCCCGGAACAGGGCTCCGGTCTTGAGAGCGGCCACCTCGAGGTAGTCGTCCAGTGTGCTTCCCGGTCGGCCGGGTCCGGGCGCGACGAGCTGGGACTCCTGGACCTGTCCGCGGCACAGGTCGCTACCGGCACGGGCCAACTCGGCGACGGCCGTGACGACGGCCTCCGGCGGGGCCGCACACTCGGCGACGACGGCGAACACCTCGAACAGCAGCGCGTCGCCGGTCACGATGGCGTCCGGGACGCCGTAGCGGGCGTGCACCGACGGCCGGCCGCGACGCAGGTCGTCGTCGTCGATGATGTCGTCGTGCACCAGTGAGGCGACGTGCAGGTGCTCGACCGCCGCGGCGGCGGGGAGCACGTCCTCGCGCCGGCCGCCGACGGCCTCCGCCGCGGTGAGCAGCATGAGCGGTCGCAGGAGCTTGCCCGGCGCGAGCAGCGCGTAGCGGGTCATCTCGTCGAACCGGGAGCCGGTGTCCGGACGACGCTCGGCGAGCGCGGAGCGGACGAGGCCGCGGGCCACCGCGTCGTCCCGGGCGGTGTCGCCGTCGGTGAGCGACAGCGCCCGGCTCACTGTGCCCGGCACAGGGCAGGTCTCCGACAATTCCTCGTCGAGCATTGCGGGCGAGCGGTCCGGATCATCAGGCAGAACCTCCCCGAGAGCGGCACAGGCACGATCGGTGCCGTGTCAGCCGGTGAACGCGGCCCGAACGTACGATTACGTCATAGGTCGGGCAAGCGCTTGCGGCGCCGGCCGGACATCGCTTAACACCCGAACTCCGGGGTTTTCACCAGACTCTGCGACCGCGTTCTCCGCAGCCGCCGACACCGCCCTCGGGGCAGGAACGACTCCGCTCAGTACGCCCCGGTCACCAGGTTCGGAGGCTCCTCGCCCCGGACGAACGCCGCCAGCTGCTCGGCCGCGACGCCGTAGGCCCGGCGCATCGCCATCGGCACGGTCCCCCCGACGTGCGGCGTCAGCAGGAGCCCGGGTGCCGACCAGAGCGGGTGCCCCGGCGGCAGCGGCTCGGGGTCGGTGACGTCGACGGCGGCCCGGATGCGGCCCGAGGTGAGCTCGGCGAGGAGCGCGTCGGTGTCCACCACCGGTCCGCGGGCGCCGTTGACCAGGAGCGCCCCGTCGGGCATGGCGGCCAGGAAGTCGGCGTCGACCATGCCGCGGGTCTCGTCGGTGAGCGGGACGATCAGCACGGTCGCGTCGTACCGCGGGAGCAGGGCGGGCAGCTCGTCCCAGCCGTGGACGCCGTCGCGGGCGGTGCGACCGACCATCGCGGTCTCCACCTCGAAGGGCTCCAGACGGGCCCGGGTCTTCTGCCCCACGTCGCCCGCGCCCACGATGAGGATCTTCTTGCCGGCCAGCTCCTCGGTCTGGTGGTAGTCCCACTCACCGCGGTCCTGGGCCCGCACGAACCGGTCGAGGTGGCGGTAGACGGCGAGCAGCACCGACACGACCCACTCGGCGGTCGCGCCGCCGTGCGCGCCACGGCCGTCGGAGAGCGCGACACCGTCGGGCAGCCGTCCGATCCACGCCTCGGCCCCGGCGGTGAGCAGCTGCACCAGCTCCAGGTGCGGCATCTGCTCGGTCATCGCGACGGCCTCGGAGGTCGCCAGGAACGGGGCGACCAGGACCCGGGCCCGCCCCGCCTCGTCCGGCAGCGGCTTCTCCGGGTCGTAGACGACCGGCTCCAGCCCGTCCACCTCGGACAGGATCTCGGCTCCGGCGGCGTGCGGCACGAGGACGGTCACGGGACTGCTCATGGCGTCCGACCGTACTCACCGGGCACTCACCTCGCGGGGCCTAGCCTGGCTCCTCGTGACCGCCCGGCTGCTGCTGATCGTCGCGACGCTCGTCGTGCTGCTGGCCGGTTGCGCCACCTTCCCCGACGCGGGCACGCGCGACTGGCGACCCCAGGCCGAGGGCGCCGGCGAGCTGGGCGGGCCGCCCCGGATCGCCCCGGAGGAGCAGGCACCGCCGTCGGGCCGGCCGCCGTCGCCGCAGCAGCAGGGGCCCGCGGCGGCCCCGCAGCCGTGCGTCGACCCGGACCCCCAGGTCGTGGCCGCGTGCCTGGGGCCGGTCGGGGCGGTGGCGGTGCTCCCGCAGGGCGACCACGCACTCGTCGCCGAGCGGCGGACCGGACGGGTGCTGGAGGTCCGCCGCAACGCCACGCCGCGGCCGGTCGCGACGGTGCCGGTCGATCCGGCGGGTGGGCTGACCGGGCTGGTCCTCTCCCCCGGCTACGCCGAGGACCGCCTGCTCTACGCCCTGTCCGAGGGCCGGGTCTGGCGGATCGCACCCGGTGAGGCGCCGAAGCCGGTGCTGGCGGGGCTGCCCCCGGGTGGGGCGCTGGCCGTCGACGCCGACGGCTCCTCGCTGTTGGTCGCCACGCCCGCCGGGGCGGGTCCGCTCGCCGGGGCGGTGCTGCGGATCGACACCCTGGGCCGGCCGGCCCCGGGCAACCCCGACCGCGCCTCGCCGGTCCTGGCCCGCGGGCTCACCGCACCGGGCGGGGTGTGCGTCGACCCGGCGGCACGGACCACCTGGGTCACCGACCGGACGGCCGGGCGCGACGTCCTGTACCGCGTCGCCCCGGGCGCGCTCGGTGCGCCGGCGTGGACCTGGCCGGACCGTCCCGGAGTCGCGGGGTGCACGGTGCTGCCGGGCGCGGTCGTCGTCGCCCAGAGCACCGGGAAGGCGCTGTTCGTGCTCAACCCGGGTCCCGAGGGCACCTTCACCGGTGACCCGAAGCCGGTGCTGGAGGACACCTACGGCCGCATCGGCCCGGTCACCCTCGCCCCGGACGGCCTGCTCTGGCTGGGCACCGTGAACCGCGACGGCGGCGCCCCCGGCAGCACCGACGACCGGGTGGTCCGCATCCAGCCGCCGACCGGCGGCGGGGCCAGCGCGATCTGACACCGGCTCGGCGCGGGCCCGTCTCCGGCCGAGCGCCCCGGACGCTCAGCCGAGCAGCGCGTACAGCGCGTCCAGGTCGCGGGCGACCTGCATCGCGCTGTAGACGCTGCCGTAGTTGACGTTGCCCGTGGTCTCGACGACCTTCCCGGCCCGCACCGCGGGGAGCTCGCGCCACACCGGGACGTCACGCATCGTCGCGAGCGCCCGTTCGGTGCCGGTGTTCTGCAGGTAGAATCCGTCGGCGTCGCGGAACCGGCTCATCTCCTCCAGCGGCACCTCCTGGTCCGCGGCGTAGGCGCGTTCCTCCCCGGCCAGCGAGCCGCCCAGGTCGGTCAGCACCTGCTGCTGCAGCCTGCCCGCCGTGTTCACCACGAACGTGCCCGCCTCGGGCCGCCACTGGGCGACGACGATCCGCCTGGTCGCCAGCGCCCCGCGGCGGCGCTCCCGGACCCCGGCGGCGACCGCGTCGTACTCGGCCAGCACCCGGTCCAGTGCGTCGCGCCGGTCGAGCTGGGTGGCGATCGTGGTCAGGTCGGTGCGCCACGGCACGTCGAACGAGGTCGGGACGACCGGCGCGATCCGCTGCAGCCGGGCGGTCGGCCAGTACTCACCGTCGTCCTCGGCGGAGCAGACGATCAGGTCCGGGCGCAGCGCGAGGACCTCCTCGTCGACGATCGGACCCTTCAGGACCGGCAGCCCCGGCGGGGCCGGGACCCACGCGGCCGGGGGACGCAGGCTGGTCGCCGACACCGGCAGGCCGAGCGCGACGGCGGTCTCCAGGTCGACCCGCGAGTCGACGGCCAGCACCGACACCGGCGCGACCGGGACGTCGTAGGTGCCGAGCGAGGTGGTGACGCTGCGGGTCGCGCCCGCCGGGGCCGCGCCGACGGGCGCCGACGGGCGACCGCAGGCGGCGAGCAGGCCGGTGGCGCCGACGGCGGCGAGCAGTTGGCGGCGGGTGGCGTTCTCGACGACGGGGCGCTCGAGCAGTGCAGTGGACACGGGCCCTCCGGAGGCGTGGGATCTCCGGTGAGCTTAGCCTCGCCTCACTTGGCGGTCGCGTGTCGCGGACGAGGAACGGGCCCCGGTCCGGTCGGTTGCTCCGACCGGACCGGGGCCCGTCACGCGTGCCACTCCGGTCAGGCCCCGACCCGCTCGACGATCAGCTCGCGGACCCGCTTGGCGTCGGCCTGGCCCTTCGTCGCCTTCATGACCGCGCCGACGATGGCCCCGGCCGCCTGGACCTTGCCACCGCGGATCTTCTCCGCGACGTCGGGCTGCTCGGCCAGCGCCGCGTCGACGGCGGCGACCAGCGCGCCCTCGTCGGAGACGACCTTCAGCCCGCGGGCGGCGACGACCTCGTCCGGGCCGCCCTCGCCGTCGAGCACGCCGTCGACGACCTGGCGGGCGAGCTTGTTGGTCAGCTCCCCCGCCGCGACCAGCTCGATCACCCGGGCGACCTGTGCCGGGGTGATCGCGAGCTCGGCGAGCTCGACCGAGCGGGTGTTGGCCTGCTGGGCCAGGTAGGACACCCACCACGAGCGGGCCTCCTGCGACGGCGCACCGGCCGCGACGGTGGCCTCGACCAGCTCCAGCGCCCCGCCGTTGACCAGGTCGCGCAGCTCCTCGTCGGAGATGCCCCAGTCGCTCTGGATGCGCTTGCGGCGCTCCCACGGCAGCTCGGGCAGGGTGCCGCGCAGCTCCTCGACCCACTCGGCGGACGGGGCGATCGGGACCAGGTCGGGCTCCGGGAAGTACCGGTAGTCCTCCGAGGTCTCCTTGCGTCGCCCGGCGCGGGTGTGGCCGGTCGCCTCGTCGAAGTGCCGGGTCTCCTGGACGATCTCCCCGCCCGCGTCGAGCACGCCGGCCTGCCGGCTCATCTCGTGCCGGACCGCGCGCTCGACCGACCGCAGCGAGTTGACGTTCTTCGTCTCGGTGCGGGTGCCCAGCGGGCCGCCCTTCGGCGACAGCGAGAGGTTCACGTCGGCACGCATCGAGCCCTGGTCCATCCGGACGTCGGAGACGCCCAGGGACCGGATCAGGTCGCGCAGCGCGGTGACGTAGGCGCGGGCCACCTCCGGGGCACGGGCCCCGGTGTCCGGGATCATCGTCGTGACGATCTCGATCAGCGGGACGCCTGCCCGGTTGTAGTCCAGCAGCGAGTGGTCGGCGCCGTGGATGCGACCGTCGGAGCCGCCGACGTGCAGCGACTTGCCGGTGTCCTCTTCCATGTGCGCGCGCTCGATGCCGATCCGGACGACCTCGCCGTCGTCGAGGGTCAGGTCCAGGAACCCGCCCGTGGCGATCGGCTCGTCGTACTGGGAGGTCTGGAAGTTCTTCGGCATGTCCGGATAGAAGTAGTTCTTCCGGGCGAACCGGCCCCACGGCGCGATCGAGCAGTTCAGCGCCAGGCCGATCCGGATCGCCGACTCCACCGCGGCCCGGTTGACCACCGGCAGCGCGCCGGGCAGCCCCAGGCAGACCGGGCAGACCTGGGTGTTGGGCTCGGCCCCGAACTCCGTCGGGCAGCCGCAGAACATCTTGGTGTTCGTCGACAGCTCGACGTGCACCTCGATGCCCAGGACGGGGTCGTACCGGGCGACGACATCGTCGAAGTCGACCAGCTCCACGGCCGCGGTCATGCCCTCACCTCAGCAACGTCCGGGACGCGGGCGATCAGCGGACCGCCCTCGTCGGCGTCGCGGGCGGCCTCGAACGCCGCCCCGACGCGGTACATGACGGCCTCGCCGAGCGCGGGGGCCATGATCTGCAGGCCGGTCGGGAGCCCCTCGGAGATCCCGTTGGGCACCGACATGCCGGCCACCCCGGCCAGGTTCGTCGGGATGGTGGCCAGGTCGTTCAGGTACATGGCCAGCGGGTCGTCGACCTTGTCCCCGATCGGGAACGGCACGGTCGGCGCCGTCGGCGACACGAGCACGTCGGCCTGGGCGAACGCCGCGGCGAAGTCCCGGCTGATGAGCGTGCGGACCTTCTGCGCCTGGCCGTAGTAGGCGTCGTAGTAGCCGCTGGACAGCGCGTAGGTGCCGAGCATGATCCGCCGCTTGACCTCGGGCCCGAAGCCCTGCTCGCGGGTGTTGGCCATGACCTCCTCGGCGGAGCGGCCCTCGGAGGCGCGCAGGCCGTAGCGCATGGCGTCGAACCGGGCGAGGTTCGACGACACCTCACTGGGGAGGATCAGGTAGTACGCGGCCATCCCGTACTCGAAGTGCGGGCAGGCGACCTCGACGATCTCGGCACCCAGCTTCTCCAGCCGGCGCAGCGAGGCGTCGAACGCCGAGCGGACGCCGGGCTGGTAGCCCTCGCCGCCCAGCTCGCGCACGACGCCGACCTTCAGCCCGGACAGGTCCCCGGTCGCGCCCTGGCGTGCCGCCTCGACGACGGCCGGGACCGGCCGGTCGATCGAGGTCGAGTCGAGCGGGTCGTGGCCGGCGATGACCTCGTGCAGCAGCGCCGCGTCCAGCACGGTGCGCGCGCACGGCCCACCCTGGTCCAGCGACGACGCGCAGGCGACCAGCCCGTAGCGGGACACCTGGCCGTAGGTGGGCTTGACGCCGACGGTGCCGGTGAACGCGGCGGGCTGGCGGATCGAGCCGCCGGTGTCGGTGCCGATCGCCAACGGCGCCTCGAACGCGGCCAGCGACGCCGCCGACCCGCCGCCGGAGCCGCCCGGCACCCGGGTGGTGTCCCACGGGTTGCGGGTGACGCCGTACGCCGAGTGCTCGGTGGAGGAGCCCATCGCGAACTCGTCCATGTTGGTCTTGCCGAGGATCGTGATCCCGGCGGCGCGCAGGCGCGTGGTGACCGTCGCGTCGTAGGGCGGCTGCCAGCCGTCGAGGATCCGCGAGCCGCAGGTGGTGGGCATGTCCGAGGTGGTGAACACGTCCTTGAGCGCCAGCGGCACCCCGGCCAGCGGGGACTCCGGGACCTCGCCCGCGGCGATCCGCTCGTCGACCAGCGCGGCGGCGGCCACCGCGGCCTCGGCGCCGACGTGCAGGAACGCGTGCACCTCACCGTCGACGGCGGCGATCCGGTCGAGGTGGGCCTGGGCGACCTCGACGGCGGAGACCTCGCGGGAGTGGATCTTCTCCGCGAGCTCGGCCGCGGTGAGGCGGATCAGGTCGCTCACTGCTCCTCCCCCAGGATCCGCGGGACGCGGAAGCGCCCGTCCTCGGCGGCCGGGGCGCCGGCGAGCGCCTGCTCCTGGCTCAGGCCGGGGCGGCGCTCGTCCGGGCGGAAGACGTTCTCCAGCGGGACGGCGTGCGAGGTCGGCGGGATGTCGTCGGCGGCGACCTCTCCGACCCGGGCCACCGACCCGATGATCACGTCGAGCTGCGACGCGAAGGTGTCCAGCTCGGAGTCGGTGACGGCCAGGCGGGCCAGCCGGGCGAGGTGTGCGACCTCGTCCCGGGTGATGACCCCGCCCGTCCGCTCCGCGGAATCGGCGGTCATGCCCCTCCTCTGGGATGGTGTCCGATGATGACGACGGCGGGTGGACGGTCGCGACGACGGTGCGGCGACGACGGTGCGACCGCCGGTCCGGCTGCCGACACGACCCGGCCGCTCCCGCGCGCGCCGGTCCATCGGGCGAGTCTATTCCCGCCGGTCCACCGGCCGATCGCCCCCCGGTGACCAGGTACGCACACCATGATGCGGGTGGCGGGTGACCGACGGCCCCGAGGGTGGCAGGATCATCGTTCCCGCCCGGAACCGCCCCCCGCCACTCCGGTGCGGTGCACACGCGTGCCGATGAGGCGCTCGCTGTCGAGGGAGAGGATCCACTCCGTGTCGTTCCTGCTCCGGGTCGTCCTCCCGGACAAGCCCGGCAATCTCGGGGCCGTCGCCTCCGCCCTCGGCGGGGCGGGGGCGGACATCCTCAGCGTCGACGTCGTGGAGCGCGGCGACGGACAGGCGGTCGACGACATCGCCGTGGAGCTGCCGACCAACCGGCCGCCGGACGTGCTCATCACCGCGGCCGAGTCGGTGCCCGGGGTGTCGGTGGAGTCGGTGCGCCCGCACACCGGGCAGCTGGACACCCACCGCGAGCTGGAGCTGCTCGACGAGATCGCCGGCGACCACGCGCACGGGCTCGACCTGCTCGCCGGCGAGGTGCCGCGGCTGTTCCGCGCCGGCTGGGCGCTGGTCGCGGTCAGCGAGAACGGTCGTTCCTTCCGGATCGCGGAGAGCGCCGCGGCGCCCGAGACCCGGTCCGGGGACCTGCCCTGGCTGCCGCTGGACCGGGCGATCGCCCTCGACGACAGCCACTGGGTGCCCGAGCCGTGGCGGGCGATGGACACCGAGCTGGCCGCCGCGCCGTTCGGGACCGGGGAACCGCCGAAGACGCTGGTGGTCGGACGGCCGGGTGGCCCGGTGTTCCGGCCGTCGGAGCTGGCGCGGCTGGCGCACCTCGCGGGGATCGTCGCGACGGTGCTGAAGGCCTGACCCCCGCCGCCCGCCCCGGTCCACCCGGGTCGCCGGGGCGCGGGTGCGGCGGATCCAGGTCAGACCCGGATCGACAGGGCGGTGCGGACGAGGTCGTCGTTGCCGGTCGCGAGCCAGCCGTCGGGGCGCACCAGTACGTCCTCGAAGCCGATCCGGGTGTCGATGTTGACCCGGGTCGCGTACTCCAGCACCGGCCAGGCGCCCTCCTCCTCGCCGTGCAGCAGCACGGGAACGGGGGGCTGGCCGAGCGCGCGCAGGATCCGGATGCCCTCGGCGACGGCGGTCTCCGGGTCGATCACCGTCGACTCCGCGATCACCCGGCGGGTGCCCGGGGGCAGCCCGTTCTGGCGGAGGGTGACGGCGTCACCGCTGGTCCAGACACCGAGCTCGACGGCGATGCCGACCGACCACGCGGCGTGGCAGACCTCGGTCCAGCCGAGCTCGTGCACATTGACGCCGCACACGTCGGGCTTGCCGGAGCCGAGCCGGCCCCAGGACAGGACGGTCTCGACGCGGTCCTTGGGGTCGGGCTGGATCCAGCGACCGGTCGGGACGCCGATCTCGATGCCAGGGGCCTCCTGGCGGATCAGCGACACGACGTCGCCGACCACGGCGGGCTCGATCGTCTCGGCGCCGCTGTCGTCGCGCGGGTGCACGTGCACCGAGGTGACGCCGAGCCGGGCGACGGCCCGGGCGTCACGGGCGAGGTGGCGGGCCAGGGTCGGCAACGCCGGGTGCGCGTCCGCCGGTCGTGAGCCGTTGAGCGCCGCCTGCAACACCGTGTGTTCCCCGATCCGAGTGGTCGTCCTCCCGCCGGGACGACCCCGGCGAGCGACCGAGGGTAGGCGGTGATCGTCCGCGGCCGGCGTCCGGGCGCGGACGCGTCCGGGCGACGTCGGCGTCCGGACGCCGGGCCGCGCCGGACGCCCGACACGCCCGGTGAGTGGTCGCTCACCGTCGGCGTGCTGCAGGTCCGGCCGCCGGGCGGATTCCCCGGTCACGCGGCGGACCGGACTCCGGGCCGTCAGGCGTCGGCGGCCTGCTCCCGCGCCGCGTCGGGGCCGCGGTCGAGCAGGACCTCGAACCCGGCCTCGTCCAGCACCGGCACCCCGAGCTCGACGGCCTTGTCGTACTTCGAGCCGGGCGCCTCCCCCGCGACGACGAAGGCCGTCTTCTTCGACACCGACCCGGCCGCCCGCCCGCCGCGGGCCATGATCGCCTCCTTGGCCTCGTCGCGGGACCAGTTCTCCATCGAGCCGGTGATGACGATCGAGAGGCCCTCCAGGAAGCGGGGCACCGAGTCGTCGACCTCGTCCTCCATCGCGACGCCCGCGGCCCGCCACCTCTGCACGACCTCGCGGTGCCAGTCGACGGAGAACCAGTCCCGCACCGCCGCGGCGATGGTCGGGCCGACGCCGTCGACCCCGGCGATCGGCGCGAGCGCCTCCGCGACGGCCTTCGCCCGGGCACGCGCCGCGGCCCGCTCCTGCTTCGCGGCCTCCACGGCCGCGGCGTCGGCGGCCCCGTCGCCGGGCGCCCCTTCACCGGGCGCCCCGTCGTCTGGCGCCCCGTCGCCGGCAGACCCATCACCGGCAGACCCGTCGCCGGGTGCCGCCTCCGCCTCGCCTGCGGCAACCGCCGCCTCCGCCTCGGCGGCCTCGACGTCGCCGGTCGCCTCGGCCGCGGCACCCTCGGGCGTCGACGCGGCGGCCTCGGCCGCGGCGTCGTCCTCCCCCGCCGTCCCGTCGGAGACGATCGCGACCCCGGCGGCCTCGGTGTCCGCCTTCGCCTGTGCCGCGGCGCGTTCGAGGGCCTCCATCGACCCGAACTCGCGGGCCAGCGCCTGCGCGGCGGTCGGCCCGACGTGCCGGATCGACAGCCCCACCAGCACCCGCCACAGCGGCCGGTCCTTGGCCGCCTCCAAATTCCTCAGCAGCTTGCGGCCGTTGACCGTCAGCTCGCCCTTCTGGTTGCGGAACAGCTCGGTCCGCAGCAGGTCGGCCTCGGTGAGGGAGAAGACGTCGCCCTCGTCGGTCAGCACGCCCGAGGTCAGCAGCGCCACCGCGGCCTCGTAGCCGAGCCCCTCGATGTCGAACGCGCCCCGGCCCGCGACGTGGAACAGCCGCTCCCGCAGCTGCGCCGGGCAGGAACGGGCGTTCGGGCAGCGCCGGTCGACGTCGCCCGACTTCTGCTGCACGAGCGCGGTGCCGCACTCGGGGCAGTGCGTCGGCATGACGAACTCGCGCTCGGAGCCGTCGCGCACGTCGGTGACCGGCCCCAGCACCTCGGGGATGACGTCGCCCGCCTTGCGGATGACCACCCGGTCACCGATCAGCACGCCCTTGCGACGCACCTCGTCGGCGTTGTGCAGGGTCGCCATCTCGACCGTGGACCCGGCGACCTTCACCGGCTCCATCACCGCGAACGGGGTGACCCGGCCGGTCCGCCCGACGTTGACCCGGATGTCGAGCAGCCGGGTGGTGGCCTGCTCCGGCGGGTACTTGTAGGCGATCGCCCAGCGCGGGAACCGGGAGGTCGCGCCGAGCCTGCGCTGCAGCGCCACCTCGTCGACCTTCACGACGACGCCGTCGATCTCGTGCTCGACGTCGTGCCGGTGCTCACCCCAGTACTCGACGTACTCGATCACCTTCTCGATCCCCTGGAGCACCCTGGTGCGCGGGGAGACCGGCAGGCCCCAGGCGACCAGTGCGTCGTAGGCGTGGGACTGGGTGTCGGGGGTGAACCCCTCCCGCTTGCCCAATCCGTGGCAGATCAGCCGCAGGTTGCGCGAGCCGGTGACCCGCGGGTCCTTCTGGCGCAGGGAGCCGGCCGCGGTGTTGCGCGGGTTCGCGAACGGCTCCTTGCCCGCCTCGACCAGCGAGGCGTTGAGCCGCTCGAAGTCCTCCAGCCGGAAGTAGACCTCGCCACGGACCTCGACGAGCGCCGGCACCGGGAACTCGTCGGTGCCGGTCAGCCGCTCGGGCACCTCGGCGAGGGTGCGCATGTTGAGCGTGATGTCCTCGCCGGTGCGCCCGTCGCCGCGGGTCAGGGCCCGGGTGAGCCGCCCGCCCTCGTAGAGCAGGTTGACCGCGAGCCCGTCGATCTTGAGCTCGCACAGGTAGTGCAGGTCCCCGCCGACCTCCTTCGTCACCCGCTCGTGCCAGGTGCGCAGGTCCTCGGGCGAGAAGGCGTTGTCCAGCGACAACATCCGCTCGAGATGGTCGTAGGAGGTGAAGTCGGTGGAGAAGGTCCCGCCGACGCGCTGGCTCGGCGAGTCCGGCGTGACCAGCTCGGGGTGGGCCTCCTCCAGCGCGAGCAGCTCGTGCCACAGCTCGTCGAACTGGCCGTCGGAGACGACCGGGGCGTCCAGCACGTAGTAGCGGAACTGGTGGTCGGCCACCTCGGCCGCCAGCTGCGCGTGGCGCTCGCGGGCCTGCTGGGCGTCGGACTGGGAACTCACGAGGCGCAGGTTAGCCGCGCCCCCCGACAGTCATGCGCAACCGAGCAGGGGAATCTACGGTCGGGGGATGGACCAGGCTGCCGTGGAGCTCGCGCACCGGATGTTCGACCTGGCCCGCGAGGGCGCGGCGGACCGGCTGGGCGCCTACCTCGACGCGGGCGTCCCGGTCGGCCTGACCGACCCCAAGGGCGACACCCTGCTGATCCTCGCCGCCTACTACGGCCACGACGCCGTCGTCGCCGACCTGCTGGCCCGCGGCGCGGAGCCGGACCACACCAACGACCGCGGCCAGACCGCGCTCGCCGCCGCGCTGTTCGCCCGGTCGGCGCCGTCGGTCACCGCGTTGCTGGCCGCGGGCGCCGACCCGCACCACGGCAGCCCGTCGGCGTGGGCGACCGTCGAGCACTTCGACCTGCCCGACATGCGGGCGCTGCTGGAAGCGGGGGCCTGAGCCGTGCTGAGGCTCGGGTTCCCGGTGGTCGGCGTCGTCGACCTCGACCGGGCCGCCGCGTTCTGGGCCGCCGCGCTGCACCTGCACGTCTCCGACGAGTGGTCGAGCCCGTCCTGGCGCACCCTGACCGGCTCCGCCGGCGAGCGGGTGCTCGGCCTGATGCGCAGCGCGTCCCCGCCCGAGCCCAGACCCCGGCTCCACCTGGACCTCCTGGTCGACACCACCGACGAGCAGGACGCCGAGGTGGCGCGGCTGACCTCGCTGGGCGCGACCCGGCCGGCCTGGGACGACTACCCCGCCGCGCCCGACTTCGTCGTCCTCGCCGACCCCGACGGCAACGTCTTCTGCGTGGTCGACCTGAGCCGGGCGCCGTCGTCGGGGGGTGTCGGTGGCGACGCCTAGAATGCAGGTGTGAGCACCATCGAGAACGTCACCCGGCAGACCGGCACCGCCACCGACGCGCGCGTCGTCGGCGAGACCGCCCGCCGCCGGACGTTCGCGGTGATCTCCCACCCCGACGCGGGCAAGTCGACCCTGACCGAGGCGCTGGCGCTGCACGCGGAGGTCATCGACTCCGCCGGTGCGGTGCACGGCAAGTCCGGCCGCAAGGGCGTCACGTCGGACTGGATGGAGATGGAGCGTGCCCGCGGCATCTCGGTGTCCTCGGCGGTGCTGCAGTTCTCCTATCGGGACTGCGTGATCAACCTGCTCGACACCCCCGGCCACGGCGACTTCTCCGAGGACACCTACCGGGTGCTCGCCGCCGTCGACGCCGCGGTGATGCTGCTCGACGCGGCGAAGGGTCTCGAGCCGCAGACCCTCAAGCTCTTCGACGTCTGCCGCTCGCGCGGCGTCCCGATCGTCACCTTCGTCAACAAGTGGGACCGGCCGGGCCGCGAGGCCCTGGAGCTGCTCGACGAGGTCGAGCAGACCATCGGCCTGCGCCCGATGCCCCTGACCTGGCCGCTGGGCATCGCCGGGCAGTTCAAGGGGCTCATCGAGCGCAGCACCGGCGAGTACACCGCGTTCACCCGGGCCGCCGGCGGCGCGACGAAGGCCACCGCACAGGTCGTCGACGCCGAGACGATCGCCGCGCAGGAGCCCGAGTACTGGCAGAACGCGCAGGACGAGCTGGGCCTGCTCGACGAGATCGGCGCCGGTTTCGACGAGGAGGGCTTCCGCTCCGGCACGGCCACCCCGGTCCTGTTCGGCTCGGCGCTGTCCAACATCGGCGTCGCCCGGCTGCTCGACTCGCTGGTCGACCTCGCCCCGCCGCCCGCCCCGCGGCCCGACGTGAAGGGCGAGGACCGCCCGCTGGAGGCGCCCACCTCCGGGCTGATCTTCAAGGTCCAGGCCGGCATGGACAAGGCGCACCGTGACCGCATGGCGTTCCTGCGGATCTGCTCGGGCCGCTTCGAGCGCGGCATGGTGCTCACCCATGCCGCGACGGGCAAGCCGTTCGCGACCAAGTACGCGCAGTCGGTGTTCGGCGCCGAGCGCACGACCGTCGAGGAGGCGTTCCCCGGCGACATCGTCGGCCTGGTCAACGCCACCGCCCTGCGTCCCGGGGACACCCTCTACGCGGCCGACCCGGTCGAGTTCCCCTCGATCCCGGCGTTCGCCCCCGAGCACTTCGCGGTGATCCGCGCGAAGGACGCGGGCAAGTACAAGCAGTTCCGCAAGGGGATCGAGCAGCTCGGCAACGAGGCGGTCATCCAGATCCTGCGCTCGGACCTGCGCGGCGACCAGGCACCGGTGCTGGCCGCGGTGGGGCCGCTGCAGTTCGACGTGGTCACCACACGGCTGGAGACCGAGTTCAACGCGCCGGTCACCCTCGACCGGCTGCCGTACCAGATCGCGCGCCTGGTCGACGCCGAGGCGGTCGAGAAGCTGGCCGGGCAGTCCGAGTGCGAGGTCCTGCGCCGCGACTCCGACGGCGAGCACCTCGCGTTGTTCACCAACAAGTGGCGGATGGACATCATCCAGCGCAAGTTCCCGGACATGCGGTTCGAGGCCATGCCCGCCGGGTCCTCGATCTCCTGATCCGCTGAACACCGTCGCCGCGGTCGGCGCCGCGCTGCTCTCGGCGCTGCTCTTCGCGCTCGCCGCCGTCGCGCAGCAGACCTCGGCGGCGGCGGACCCGCACGACCGGGGGCTGCGGATGCTGGCGCGGCTGGTCCGCGATCCGCGCTGGCTGGCCGGGTCGCTGGGTGACACGGCAGCGTTCGCGATGCAGGCCGTCGCGCTCGGGTTCGGGTCGCTGCTGCTGGTGCAGCCGATCATCGTCACCCAGCTGGTGTTCGCGCTGCCGCTGGCCGCGTGGTGGGCCGGGCGGCGGCCGTCCCGCCGGGAGCTGGCGTGGGCCGCGGTGCTGGTGGTGGCGCTGGTGCTGTTCGTGACCGTCGGGGAGCCGACCGCGGGTGTCGACCGGGCCGGGCTCACCGCGTGGGCGCCGACGGGGTCAGTGCTGCTGGTGCTGTTCGCCGCCTGTCTCGTGGCGGCCCGGTCGACGACGGGGACGGCCCGGGCACTGCTGCTGGCCGCGGCCACCGGCATCGCCTACGGCGTCGTCGCCGCGCTCACCCTGGGCGTGGTCGACACGCTGTCCGACGGGATCACCACGGTGCTGACCTCGTGGGAGACCTGGGCGCTGGTCGTCGCCGTGGTCGGCGGGACCCTGCTGCAGCAGGCCGCGTTCCAGGCCGGGGCGCTGGGGGCGTCGCTGCCCGCGGTGGTCGTCGGGGAGCCGGTGGTGGCCGCGGTCGTCGGCGTGACCGTGCTCGACGAGCGGCTGTCCACCGGCGGGGCCGGGTGGGCACTCGTCGCGGTGCTGGTGGCCGTGCTCGTGGTGGCGACGATCGCGCTGGCCCGGGCGAGCGCCGGGACCGAGGCGGAGAGCGGCGGGCGGGCGCCGTAGCAGCGCGGTGCCGTCGGGGTGCTAGGACGACAGGGTCCTCGGACGACGGGCCGAACGCGTCGCCGGGCCGCGGTTCAGGGGGTGTGGCAGACCCCGGGCCCGCAGGCCGGCGCGGTGCCGGCCCCCTGCACGGGCGGCGGTCCCGGCCCGGTGACGGCGAGCATCACGAACGCGGCCAGCCAGATCAGCCCGCCGGCCAGCCCGGCCACCGACAGCCCCGCGGCCGAGATAGCCGTCCGGGACCGGCCCGGGCAGGCACGGACCGCGCCCAGCGTGCCCAGCACCAGACCGCCGATGGCGAGGACGACCCCGGCGGAGGCGAACGCGAGACCGGCGACGGTCAGCGGCGACACCGCGGACAGCGCGATCGCGACGGCGACGGCGACGAACACCGAGCCCAGCGCTCCCAGCACCAGCGCGGACGACCCGAGACCACCCAGCGGGGTGGTCGGGTGTCGGACGTCGGACCGGTCTCGGAGCACGGCACAAGGATCAGGGGTCGGACGGCCCTGCCGCTGTCGGGGACACCGCAGATCCTCAGTTCTGGGTACGCGGCGGGGGCCCCGGAACCGGCCTACGGTGATCACATGACCTCCATCGCCGAGAAGGCCACGAAGCTGCAGGAGCTGCACGCCGCACCGGAGCTGCTGCTCGTCGTCAACGTCTGGGACGCGATCACCGCGAAGGTCGTCGCCGAGACCCCGGGCACGACGGCCCTGGCCACCGCGAGCCACGGGATCGCCGCGTCCCGCGGCTACCCCGACGGCGAGCACATCCCGCGCGACCTCATGATCGCCGAGGTCGGGCTGATCGCGGAGGTCGCCGGGGACCTGCCGGTGACCGCCGACCTGGAGGCCGGCTACGGCGACCCCGGTGGCACCGTCGCGCGCGCGATCGACGTCGGCATCGTCGGCTGCAACCTGGAGGACCAGGTCAAGCCGCTCACCGAGGCGGTGAAGGCCGTGGAGGCCGCCGTCGCCGCGGCCGAGAAGGCCGGGATCGACTTCGTGCTGAACGCGCGCACCGACGCCTTCCTCAAGGCCGGTGACAAGGACCCCGAGGCCGTGCTGGCCGACGCGATCGAGCGCGGGAAGGCGTACCTGGACGCGGGCGCGTCGAACTTCTTCGTGCCCGGCAAGCTCGACGAGACCCAGGTCGGACGCCTGGTCGAGGCGCTCGGCGAGCGCAAGGTCAACCTGATCGGCATCCCGGGGTCGATCCCGCTGGGGACCGCCCAGCAGCTGGGCGTCGCCCGCGTGTCCTACGGCCCGTGGAGCCAGAACGTCGCGCTGACCGCGCTGCAGGACCTCGCCACCGACGTCTACGCCGGCGGCGGGCTCCCCGAGGGCACCCGCAAGCTGAACTGAGTGGCCCGGGGAGAAGCACTCCGCCGCCGCCCGGCGCGCACTGATCCGCCCCGCGCACGGTGATCCGCCGGGCGCGCGGTGATCCGCTCGGCGCGCGCGTCCGGACGCACGCGCGGAACACGGAGGCGCGCGCGACGCCGATCATGCGGGGTCAGCGCCCGTCGGCGGGCGCGACCTCGTCCGGATCGGCGAAGGCCTTTCCCAGCTCGCGGGACAGGGCGAGCGCACGCTGCGCCCAGGCTGGGGAGGCCCCGGCGAGCCCGCAGGCGGGCGTCGGGACGGCGAGGCGGGCCAGCCGCGGCCGGTCGAAGCCCAGCCGGTCGGCGAGGTCGTAGCCGGCGCGGGCCAGGTCGCCGATCGCCGGTTCGCGGGACGGCGTGGTGCCGGGCAGCAGCCCGAGGAACAACGGGACGCCGCTGTCCCAGGTCTCGCCGATCGCGTCGAGGGCGCGCGGTTCGGCGGTGCTCCCGGTGAACGCCGGTCGGGTCGCGTCGATGCCGACCGCGGCCGCACCGGTGCCGGCGAGCAGCCGGATCGGCGCACGGTCCGCGCAGCAGTGCACGACGACCGGTGCGTCGACGCCGTCGACCAGGTCGCGGAGCAGGTCCTGGGCGTCCGGCGCGGCGATCGCGCGGACGGTGCCGTAGCCGGACGCGGTCGGCAACGACCCGGCGAGCACCGCGGGCAGACCGGGCTCGTCGAGCTGGACGACGACCGTCGCCCCGGTCCGTTGCGCGACCTCGGCGACGTGTGTGCGCAGCCCCTCGGTCAGGCTGGCGGCGAACTCGCGGACAGCCCCGCGGTCGGTGAGCACCCGGTGCCCGGACGCGAGCTCGACCGAGGCGGCGAGCGTCCACGGGCCGGTGACCTGGATCTTCACCCAGGACGGGCGGATGTGGTCGCAGGCGTCGTCGAAGGCGTCCAGATCGCCGGACATCAGGTCCCGGGACCGGCGCAGGTCGCGTCCGGGGTGCGCGGTGACCCGCCAGCCGGTCGGCACGACCTCGACGGCGAGGTCCACCAGCAGCCCGGCCGTGCGCCCGATCATGTCCGCGCCGACGCCGCGGGCGGGCAGCTCGGGCAGTGCCGGGAACTCGGGGTTCTCGCCGGTGACCAGCGCACACGCCTCGCGGATGTCGGTGCCGGGCAGTGATCCAACGCCGGTGCCGACGCCGGCGGGCCACAGGGCGCGGGGCGCGGCGGGCTCGGCGGGGGTGTCGTCGACGACCTCGATCCGGGGCTGCGGCGCGACGGTCTCGCCGGGACGGACGTCGCCGAGTCCGGCGGCGGCGAGCGCGGCGGCCAGCGGGTCGGTGGGGTCCGGGATGGTCACCCCCACAGTGTCCTCCGCGGTCCGGGCCCGACGCGTGCGGCCCCGGCCCGTCGGCGGCGGGCATGATCGCCAAATGTGGCGCGCGGAGGCGGGTGAGCCGCACCCGATGCTCCACAGTCGGCGATCACCGGAGGGATCACCGCAGAGCGATCACCCCCGAGCGGTCACCACGGAGCGATCGCCCCGGAGCGGTCACCGCAGGCCGAATGCTGCAGGGCGATCGCTGCAGGGCGAACGCTGCAGGGGGCGATCGCTGGAGTTCTCATTGCAGGGCGAACACCGGGTGGTGGGGTGCGGCGGCGGCCAGCTCGGCGTCGGACGAGGAGGCGTCGACACCGTCGAAGAACGCCCCGACCTCCCAGGCCCAGCGGCGCAGGTACTCCCGCAGCACCGGGACGGCGACGGCCGGGTCGGTCAACTCCGTCGCGGCCACCCGCTCGGTGCGACGGCCGACGGTCAGCTCGGCCTCCCCCGCGACGCGCAGGTTGCGCACCCACTGGGTCTCGCCGCGGGCGGCGACGAGGTACCGGACGCCGTCGTGGCGCAGCGGGTTGACCGGCGTGGTGCGGACCTCGCCGGAGCGACGGCCGCGGACGCCGAGCACCGCGGAGCCGGCCAGCGGGAGACCGAGCCGGGTCAGGCCGGCGACCAGCGGGTTCATCACGCGTCGGGTGAACCGGCCGGGGGCGAGGTAGCGGGACCGAGAGCGACGATTCGTCATGAGAGCAGTGTTCACCCTTCACTATGTTAAAGCAAGAGCAGTGCTCTCGCCGGAGGTGCGTCGAGATGCAGATCAGCGGGCTCCAGCGACGCGCGGGGCCCGCTGAGGTGCATCTCGGCGGACGGCGATCCGCCACGACAGCGCCGCGCCCCGGCGGTGGCGGCGCACTCCCGGCGGCCGAGTCCGGGCGGGCCCCGGCCGGACGTGGTCGGCCCGGGAGTACATGCCGGACGCTTCCGGTCGGGCGGTCCCGGTCGGGCGGTCCCGGTCGGGCGGACCAGGTCAGGCGGACCAGGTCAGGCGGACCAGGTCAGGCGGACCAGGTCAGGCAGTCCCGGTCGGGCGGCCCCGGTCAGGCAGCGCCGGTCGGGCAGCGCCGGTTAGACAGCCCCGGCCAGGCGGTCCCGGTCGGGCAGTACGTGTCAGACGCTTCCGGTCGGGCGGACCCGGCCGGGCTGCCCCGGCCAGACAGTCCCGGCCAGGCAGCCCGGCCACACAGCCCCAGCCAGACAGCCCCGGTCAGACAGTCCCGGTGATCGTCGCCGACCCCAGGACGATGTCGCCGTCGTCGTCGGGGCGATAGAAGGCGACGGCCTGCCCCGGGGCGACCCCGCGCAGCGGCTCGGCCAGGTCCACCTGCACGGCGGAGCCGAGCGGGGTGACGGTCGCGGGTGCGGTGCCGCCGTGCGCGCGGACCTGCACGACGCAGCCGAACGGCGCGGCCGGCGCCACGCCCGAGGTCCACACCGGGGTGCGCGCGGTGATCGCGGTGACGTCGAGCGCCGCCTCCGGGCCGACCCGCACGGTGCCGCTGACCGGCTCGATGCCGAGCACGTAGCGGGGACGGCCGTCGGGGGCCGGGCGGTCGATCCCGAGACCCTTGCGCTGCCCGACGGTGAAGCCGTGCACGCCGCCGTGGGTGCCGAGGGTCTCGCCGGTGGCGGCGTCGACCAGGGCACCGGGAGTGCTGCCCAGGCGGTCGGCCAGGAAGCCCTGGGTGTCCCCGGTGGGGATGAAGCAGATGTCGTGGCTGTCGGGCTTGCCGGCGACGCGCAGCCCGAGCCGGGCGGCCTCGGCCCGGATCTGCGGCTTGGGGGTGTCGCCGACCGGGAACATCGCGTGCCGCAGCTGGTCGGCGCGCAGCACGGCCAGCACGTAGGACTGGTCCTTGCCGCCGTCGGCCGAGCGGCGCAGCACCGGTCCGGCCGGGTCGAGCCGGGCGTAGTGACCGGTGCAGACGGCGTCGAAGCCGAGGGCGAGCGCCCGGTCCAGGACCGCCGCGAACTTGATCTTCTCGTTGCACCGCAGGCAGGGGTTCGGCGTCTGGCCGGCGGCGTAGGCGGCGACGAAGTCGTCCACCACGTCGCGGGTGAACTCCTCGGACAGGTCCCAGACGTAGTACGGGATGTCGAGGACGTCCGCGGCGCGGGCGGCGTCGCCCGCGTCCTCCTTGGAACAGCAGCCGCGCGACCCCGACCGCATCGCGTCGCGGGTGCGCGACAGCGCGAGGTGCACACCGACGACGTCGTGCCCGGCGGCGACCGCCCGCGCGGCGGCGACCGCGGAGTCGACGCCACCGCTCATCGCAGCGAGGACCCGCACGGCTCAGCCCGTGACCGACGCGGGGGTGCGACGGCTCGCGTTGCGGGCCCGCTCCACGACCGACCCGATGGCCCCGGCGACCGCGGCCACGTCGGCGGAGGTGCTGGTGTGCCCCAGGGAGAAGCGCAGCGACCCGCGGGCGGTGCACTCGTCGGCGCCCATCGCCAGCAGCACGTGGCTGGGCTGGGCGACGCCCGCGGTGCAGGCCGAACCGGTGGAGCAGTCGATGCCGTGGGCGTCGAGCAGCATGAGCAGGCTGTCGCCCTCGCAGCCGGGGAACGACAGGTGCGCGTTGCCGGGCAGCCTGCCGGGACCGCCGTCGACCCGGGAGTCGGTCGTGTCACCGTTCAGCGCCGCGTCGGGCACCTCGGTGCGCACGACGCGGATCAGCTCGTCGCGCAACCCGGCCAGGTGCACCCGGCGGCGCGGCGCGGCGGCCACCGACTCGACGACGGCCGCCGCCAGTCCGGCCAGCGACGGGACGTCCAGGGTGCCGGAGCGGACGTCGCGCTCCTGGCCGCCGCCGTGCAGCAGCGGGGTGCAGGCGACCTCGCGGCCGAGCAGCAGCGCGCCCGCGCCGTAGGGGCCGCCGAGCTTGTGCCCGGTGAGGGTGAGCGCGTCGGCACCGCTCGCGGCGAAGTCGACGTCGAGGATGCCGACGGCCTGCACGGCGTCGGTGTGGAAGGGCACCCCGAACTCGTGGGCGACGGCGGCGAGCTCGCGCACCGGGTTGACGGTGCCGACCTCGTTGTTGGCCCACATGACCGAGACCAGGGCGTTCCCGTCCGGGTCCTCGGCGAGCGCGGCGCGCAGCGTCTCCGGGTGGACCCGGCCGGTCGCGTCGACCTCGAGCAGCCGCAGCCGGGCACCTTCGTGGGTGGCCAGCCACTCCGCCGCGTCGACGACCGCGTGGTGCTCGACGGCCGAGACCAGCACCCGCGAGCGGCGGGGGTCGGCGGCCCGGCGGGCCCAGAACAGGCCCTTGACCGCGAGGTTGTCGCTCTCGGTGCCGCCGGTGGTGAACACGACCTCGGACGGGCGCGCGCCGACCGCCTCGGCGATCCGCTCACGCCCCTCCTCGACCGCGCGCCGGGCGCGGCGCCCCGACGAGTGCAGCGACGACGCGTTGCCGGTGCGGCCGAGCGCGTCGCTCAGAGCGGCGACGGCGGCGGGCAGCATCGGTGTGGTCGCCGCGTGGTCCAGGTACGTCATCGGCCTCCAGGGTAGACCCCGCCGTGACAGCGGTGCGTGCCGAACCCGTCGTGGACGACCGTCCGTCTCACACGGCCGTGGCGGTCGCGGCGGGGCGCGGGTGACGGACCCGGTCGCGGGCCCGTGCGGCCAGCGCGCGCCGGTCGGTGCGCGGGCCCGGCTCGACGAGCTCGCCGACGGTGACCTCGCAGACCAGTCCGGGCAGCCGGAGCACCCGGCCGACGGTGTCGCCGAGGGTCTGCTCGCCGACGAACGCGGCGGCCGTCGTCGGCCGCCCGTCCGGGGTGGTGATCGCGACGGTGACCGGCCGGACCGGGGCCCCCGCGTCGATCGCGGCCTGGAACGGCGCGCGCCGGTAGTCCCCGGAGATCGCGCCGCACCACGTCGTCGCCTCGGGGAAGACCCCGACCAGCGTGCCACCCCGCAGCGCATCGGCGCAGGTCGCGACGGTGCCGGGCAGCCGGGACAGGCCCTCGCGGTGCACGAACAGGGTGCCGGTGCGGGCCGCGAGCGCACCGATCAGCGGCCAGTCCCTGACCTCCCGCTTGGCGAGCATGGTGACCGGGCCGATCGCGCCGAGCGCCGGGATGTCGATCCACGACGTGTGGTCGGCCACGACCAGCGCGCCCCGCCCGTCCGCGGGCGCCAGCGGTCCGCCGCGCACGACGAGCCGGACCCCGGCGGCGCCGAGCACCGCGCGGTGCAGCGCCCGCAGGACCGGCTCCAGCACGCGGGCACCGCACAGCGCGGCAACCGGGACGGTCGTCGCGGCCACCGCCAGCACCGCGAGCAGCGTCGCGGTGCGGCGGGCCAGGCGCAGCGTGCCGGTCGTCGTGCGCGGGGGCAGGCACTCCTGCGGGGTGCACGGTGACCAGGCCGCCCACGGCCCGCCGGGACGCTGCGACGCGGGCGGTGCCGGCGGGTGCGTGGGGTGGTCGACGACCGGGCGCACCGGGGTCCGCAGGGCGGCACGGGCCGGGTGGTGCGCAGCACCGCGTCGGTCCCCCGTCGCCGGGTCTGCCGGGGTGGGCGAGAGCGCCGGGTCCGCCGGGGTGGGCGGGAGCACCGCGGCCCCGGCGGAGGGGACGACAGCGGAGGCACGACCACGGGGCCGGAAGCGGCGGAGCGGGCGGAGGGGCGCGCCGGCGTCGCCCTCCGGTCCGGCGGCGAGGGTCATGCGCCCGTCACCCCGGCGGCGTCCTCGCCCAGGAAGAAGCGCAGGTAGCGCTGGTCGATGTGGTCCATCCCCAGCAGCACCGGGAAGTCCGCGACGCCGAAGTCCGGGTCGTGCGCGGGCGGCCCGCACACCCAGGTGCCCAGCCGCAGGTAGCCGCGCAGCAGCGGCGGGACCGCGACACCCCGGCCACGCGGGACGTCGGTCGGGTCCCAGGGGCGGAGCGGGACGGTGCGGTACTCGGAGGGGGCGAGGTGCTTGGCGCGGACCCGGTCCCAGACGCCCGCGGCCTGGGCGCCGCCGTCGGCCAGGGAGACGCTGGCGCAGCCGATCAGCCAGCGGTGCCCGGTGAGCAGCATGTAGCGGGCGAGCCCGGCCCACGCCAGCCCGACGACGGCGCCGCCGCGGTGGTCGGGGTGCACGCAGGAGCGCCCGGTCTCGACGATGCCGGACCGCAGCGGGTCGAGGTTGGTGAGGTCGAACTCGCCGTCGGCGTAGAGGCCGCCCGCGGCGCGCGCCCGCTGCGGCGGGAGCATCCGGTAGGTGCCGACGATCTCGCCGGTGGCGTCCTCGCGGACCACGAGGTGGTCGCAGTGGGCGTCGAAGCGGTCGACGTCGCGGCCGGGGACGGCGCTGTCGAGCCGGGCGCCGAGCTCGTCCGCGAACACCCGGTGCCGCAGCGCCTGCGCCGCGGCGACGTCGCCGTCGTCGGTCGTGAGGAGCAGGGAGTACCGCCGGGCCGCGGTCTCCGGGGTCGAGACGATCACCTGGGTCACACCGGGTTGGTACCGGGCGGGTGCGACACCCGGACGGTTCCGCGACGACACGTCGGTGGCATCGGAGTGAACGGTCCCGGACAGGTGTCGTCGCAGGCAGGAGCAGGTGAACGGGCCCCGCACACACGACGACGCCCGGGTGCGCGGGGCACCCGGGCGTCGAGCGTGTGGTGGCGGACCGGGAGGGTCAGCCCTTGCGCTTGGCGACTTCCTCCTGCAGCTGCGGCGCGACCTTGAACAGGTCGCCGACGATGCCGAAGTCGGCGATCTCGAAGATCGGCGCCTCCTCGTCCTTGTTCACCGCGATGATCGTCTTCGACGTCTGCATGCCGGCACGGTGCTGGATCGCGCCGGAGATGCCGAGGGCGATGTAGAGCTGCGGCGAGACCGACTTGCCGGTCTGGCCGACCTGGAACTGCGGCGGGTAGTAGCCGGAGTCCACCGCGGCACGCGAGGCACCGACGGCGGCACCGAGGGAGTCCGCCAGACCCTCGACGACGCTGAAGTCCTCGGCCGAGCCGACACCGCGGCCACCGGAGACGATCACCGTCGCCTCGGTCAGCTCCGGACGCGACCCGCCCTGGATCGGCTCACGGCCGGTCACGGTCGCGGCACGCCCCGACGGCGCCGGGACCTCGACGGTCTCGCGGGCACCCGCACCGGCGGCCGGGGAGATCTCGACCGAGCCCGGGCGCACCGTGATGACCGGGTGCTCGGTGTTGGCCTTCGCCTCGGCGGTGTAGGCACCACCGAAGATCGAGTGCGAGACGCCGTCGGCGGAGACGCCCACGACGTCGGACAGCAGCCCGGAGTTCGTGCGGATCGCCAGGCGGCCGGCGACCTCCTTGCCGTTGCCGGTGGCCGCGAGCAGCACGGCGGCCGGGGAGGCGGAGTTCACCAGCGACTCCAGGACCGTCGTCTCCGGGGAGAGGAAGTCGGTGGAGTCGGTCTCGGCGACGTAGATCTTCTCGGCGCCGTGCTCGGTCAGGCCGTCGGCCAGCTTGTCGGCGGTGCCCGCCGGGCCGACGACGACCGCCGACGGCTCGCCCAGCGCGCGGGCGGCGGTCAGCAGCTCGTAGGTGGTCTTCTTGATGTCGCCGTCGACGTGGTCGACGAGGACCAGAACCTCAGCCATGAATATCTCCTGTGCAGAAGTGGTGTCGGTCGTCGATCAGCGTCAGATCAGCTTCTGGCCGACCAGGAACTCGGCGATCTTCGCGCCGCCGTCGCCCTCGTCGGTGACCTTCTCGCCGGCCTGCTTCGGCGGCTTCGGCGACGCCGACACGACCGAGGTCAGGGCGTTCGCCAGCCCGACCTCGGAGGGGTCGATCCCGGCGCCGGCCAGGTCGAGGGTCTGCACCGGCTTCTTCTTCGCCGCCATGATCCCCTTGAAGGAGGGGTAGCGCGGCTCGTTCGACTTCTCGCCGACCGAGACCACGGCGGGCAGCTCGGCGGTCAGGTGGGTGACGCCCTCGTCGGTCTCCCGCTTGGCCTTCACCGTGGTGCCCTCGACGGACAGCTCGTTGGCGTGGGTCAGCGACGGCACACCGAGCAGCTCGGCGATCATCGCCGGGACCGCACCGATCTGGCCGTCCGAGGCCGAGTTGCCCGCGATGACCAGGTCCCAGCCCTCGACGGTGCCGATCAGCTTGGTCAGCGCCTTCGCGGTCTGCACCGCGCACGAGCCGTGGATCGCGGAGTCCGACAGGTGCACCGCGGAGTCCGCGCCCATCGACAGCGCCTTGCGGATCGCGTCGGTGGCCCGGTCCGGGCCCATGCACACGACGACGACCTCGGAGCCGTCGTTCGCCTCCTTGAGCAGCAGGGCCTGCTCCACGGCGCGCTCGTTGATCTCGTCGATCACCGCCTCGGCACCCTCCCGGTCGAGGGTGTGGTCGGAGTCGGACAGCTTCCGCTCCGAGTAGGTGTCGGCCACCTGCTTCACCAGGGTCACGATCTTCATAGGACCTCTTCGACCTCCTGCCGCGGCGGCCTGCGCCCACGCGCACACCGCGTCGTCCTCTTCGCGATCCGCCCCGTCGGGGTCCGGACCGTCTCGCGTCACCGTGACGGTGCTGCGCCGCGCGCTCTCGCAAGAGCGGGGTGGGCCGCGGCGTCGCGCCCGTCGTAGCCGGTGACTCTGCCACTGGTCGTGCCGTAATGGCACGCCGTGCCACTGTGACGTTCATTGTTACCAACGAGTAGCGCCCCGGCAAACCGGGGTCGGTCGTGACCGTACTCACGCGCGGTTCTCCTCACCTGGTGCACGCACGACGTCACACGCCGTACGCCCTGATCGGGGGTGGGGTTTCGCTACCGTCGACATCTCGCGCACTCGGCAGGAGGGAGCCGTCGTGCAGGTGACGGGGTTCGACGACCGTCTGGGGACCGGCTACGTGCTCAGCACGGGGCCGCACGCCGAATCCGACGTTGCGGGCAGCAGGACGGTGGAGCACGGCGGTATCACCGTCCAGGCCACCGAGGGTCTGGCCGCGATGCTGGAGGACGCGCTGGTCCACCGGCCCACCACCCGTCTGGGGTGGGGCGGGCCGGAGGTGCCGCTGACCCTGGAGGACACGACGCTGCTGGCGTGGCTGCGCCAGGACATCGGCGGGGTGGTGGCCGTCAGCGGGGAGCCCGAGCCCGTCTGAGCCGCCCTCAGCGGCCCAGGTGGGCGAGCGCGCGGCGCGCGGCGTGCGCGCCGCACATCCCGTGCGCACCCGGTCCGGGCGGCGTCGCGGCCGAGCAGAGGAAGTGCCCCGGTGCTCCGGTGTCGTAGGGCTGCACCGTCGTGCGCGGCCCGAGGACCAGCTGTCGCAGGTCCTTGGCGCCGGTGAGGATGTTCCCGCCGACGTAGTTCGGGTTCCCCGCGAACGCGGCCGGGTCGGTGACCAGGGTCCCGACGACCCGCTCCCCGAACCCGGGAGCGAACCGCTCGATCTGCGCGGTGATCGCCGCGGTCGCGTCACCGGTGTACCCGTACGGGACGTGCGCGTAGGCGTAGACCGGGTACACGTCGCCGACCGACCGCGTCGGGTCGGCCAGGTACTGCTGCCCGACCAGTACGAACGGACGCTCCGGCATCCGGCCCGCGTGCACCTCGCGCTCGACGAGCGCGGTCTCCGCGGCCGACCCGGCGACGTGCACGGTCCCGGCCCGCCGCGCCCCGGGGGACGTCCACGGGATCCCGCCCTGCACCGCGTAGTCGACCTTGAACGCGGCCGGGCCGTACCGGAACCGCCGGTAGGCCCGCGCGGCCCGCGGCGGCAGACGGTCGCCGAGCAGCTGCGGGAGCCGGTCGGGGCCGACGTCCCACACCACGACGTCCGGGTCGCCCAGCTCGTCGGCGGAGCGGACGTGCACGCCCGTCTCGATCTTCGCTCCGTGTCCGGCGAGCACCGCGGCCAGCGCGTCGGAGATCGCCCGGGAGCCGCCCTGCGCGACGCCCCAGCCGTAGCGGTGCCCCGCGGTGAGGATGCCCATCCCGATCGCGCTCGACAGCGGGCGGTTCAGCGGCCGGAACGCGTGCGCGGCCGTGCCGAGGAACAGGGCGCGGCCCCGCTCGGTGCGGAACGCCCGTGCCAGCAGCTCGGCCGGCAGGACGGTCGGCGCACCGAAGCGGGCGAGCAGCAGCGGGTGGCCCGGGAATCGCAGCAACGGGCCCAGGAAGTCCTGGGACAGCGCGTCGTAGTTCCGGGACGGGCTGCCGAACAGCGCACGCCACAGCGGCCCGTCGGCGCCCAGGCCCGCCGCGGTGTCGGCGACGGAGCGCAGCAGGACGCCGGCGTCGCCGTCGTCGAGGGGGTGGGCGCAGTCGACCTCGGGCAGGCGCCACCGCAGCCCGTGCCGGTCCAGGCCCAGCTCGGCCAGGACCGGCGAGCCGACCGCCATCGGGTGCACCGCCGAGCAGTGGTCGACGAGCAGGCCGGGCACGATCGCCTCGACCGTGCGGGTGCCACCGCCGATCTCGTCGGCGGCCTCCAGCACGGTGACCTCGACCCCGGCCCTGGCGAGCACGGCGGCGGCGGCGAGACCGTTGGGGCCGGAACCGACGACCGTCGCGGTGCTCATGTGTGTTCTCCCGTTCCAGCGGACCGACAGCAGGTGGTTCCCCCGCCGTCGCAGTTGTACCCGGACCCGGTGGCACAGGACGCCCCGTCCCGGGGACGGCTCACGACCGACCCTGTGTCCCGGCGGTGCGGGGGCCCGGTCGCGACGACGCGGGCGAGCCGATCATCGTGGCGGTCCGCCACACCGCCACGCAGACGCGACGGGGGTTCCCGGGGGCTTCCTCAGAGCAGCGACGCATCGAGTCCGCCGTCCAGGACCAGGCCGCTCCCGGTGCAGAACCGGGACCGCTCGCTGGCGAAGAACAGCGCCGCCTCGGCGACGTCGGCAGGGGTGCCGTAGCCCCCCTGCTTCTGCGCGATGAGACCGTCGAACCCGCCGGCGGGCAGTCCGAGCGCCGCCTCGAACCCCGGCTGCGCCGCCGTCACCAGGTCGGTGTCGATGAAGCCGGGCAGCAGCGCGTTGACCCGCACGCCGTGGGGCCGGAACTCCGTCGCCGCGGTCTTGGTCAGGTTCACGACGGCGGCCTTGGCGGCGGCGTAGTGGCCGATCAGCGGCGAACCGGTGGTCGCGGTGACCGAGGCGAGGGTGACGATCGTGCCGCCGCCCGCGGCGATGATCGCCGGGGCCGCGTAGCGGATCGACAGGAAGACCCCGTCGAGGTTCACCGAGGTGACCGCGCGCCAGGCGGCGAGGTCCATCTCCAGCAGCGGCTCGGGCCGCCCGACGCCGGCGTTGGGCACCATCACGTGCAGTCCGCCGTGCCGTTCGACGGCGTGGGCCACCAGCGCCTGCACCTGCGCCTCGTCGCGCACGTCGCACGCCAGGTACGAGGCGCCCGCGATCCCGTCCGCGACCGACTTCGCGGCGGCCTCGTCGATGTCGGAGACGACGACCGTCGCGCCCTCGGCGCCGAAGCGCTCCGCGATGGCCCGTCCCAGTCCCTTGCCCGCGCCGGTCACGATCGCGACCCGGCCGTTCAGTGCGTCACCCATGGTGCGTTCCTTCTTCGTCGATGGGACGTCGGATGGGTCGGCGGGGCGGGCGGGCGTCGTGCTCCGCCCGCCCCGCCGGGACTCAGACCGCCGGGGCCCCGGCGGTGTCCTCGTCGGCGGCCGACCGCTGCGGGGCACGCCAGGTGACGGTCAGCGGGATGGGCCCGTTCGGCAGCCACGGCTGCTCGTTCACCGCGTCGGCCACGTTCCAGTACCCGCGCTCGACGACGCCGAGCGCCGCGTCGATCAGCTGGTAGTGCTGGACCTTCGCGTGGATCGCCTGCGACTCCACCCAGCAGACGACGAGCTCGCCCGGGGCGAAGCCGACCCGCCGCTGGACCGCGGCGATCATGTGCGCGTCGTGCAGGTGACCGTCGCCGAAGTTGAAGCCGATCAAGGAGTTGCAGGTGAACTCGGCCTCACGCACGGTGCGGGAGTCGAGGTCGTCGAGCCGGGCCGACAGCACCGAGAACAGCCCGCGGCCCTGCGAGTGCATCGACCGCCAGGCGATCGTCTGCTGCATGGTGACCTCCGCGACGGCCGCGGGGTAGCCCATCGCCCGGAGCTGGTCGACCTGGTTCCTGGTCGGCCGGTGCGCGATCGAGTTGAGCTTCTCCTCGGCGCCGGGGGCGAAGGTCCACAGCGCCGACGCCCAGTTCCCGGCGTACTGGCGCATCGACGGGAGGAAGGACACGAGGTCCGGGCGCAGGTTGCCGAGGACCGGGAAGAACGCCAGCGCGGCGACGATCACCAGGGTCAGCGCCGGGGAGGACATGTCGGTGACGCCGAAGCCGTCGCCGTTGGGGAAGCCGAGGAACAGGAACACGGCGAGGTAGCCGAACAGGATGTTCCACTCCAGCGGCACGGCCAGCGGGAACGTCGAGGTGATGAACAGGTGGAACACCACCATGAGGACCACCCCGGCCAGCGTCAGCCAGTAGTTGGTGGAGAACAGCAGCACCAGCGGGGTGATGATCTCGACGGTGGTGCCGCCGACGTGCGCCATGAACGTCGCGAGCTTCGACGGGCGGATGTCGCGCGGGAAGTCCCGGTAGTGGGCCCGCTTGACCCACTTCGACGGGACGCACGGGCTGTTGGACACCATCGGCGGGATCACGTTGGTGAAGTGCCGACCGAACTTGGACACGCCCGCCCCGATCCACACCGCGCAGATCAGCAGCTTCGCCGCGACGATCATGTCGACGAAGGGCAGGACACCGAAGAACACCATCGCCGGCAGGTACTGCTCACCGCGGGAGGCGAGGAAGATCGTCTTGTCGCGCAGGCCGCAGAGGATCAGCAGCACGATCGGCGCGACCATCAGCCATGGCGCGACCAGACCGGAGGTGTTGTCGGGCAGCACCGCCGACAGCGACGCGCTCGGCACGCCGGGCAGCACGACAGCGGTCAGCAGCGAGGCGAGCAGACCCAGGTAGAGCACGACGTCGAGCACCGTGCGGGTGTCGCCGTCGGTCCCCGGGACCGCCTTCCACGGACGCAGCCGGATGGTCCCGGGGCGGGCCCAGAACAGGATGCCACCGGTCATCGGCTTGAACTTGCCCGCGATCGGACCCCAGGAGCCCGCGACGCCGATCGCCTCCAGCAGCACCGTCCACAGCACGAGCTTCTGGTAGACGATGGGCTCGTTCCACCAGCCCGCGACGTCCCAGACCGGGCCGACGCCGGAGGTCCAGGTGATCAGGGTGGTGCCCACGAGCACGTAGAGGACCACCAGCTTGACGACGTAGGTCGTCGGGATCATCTTCGGCGATCCGAAGCCGTACTCCACCCAGTGCAGGGCGAGCGCCTTCGTGCGTTCGAACAGCGGCTTGTCGAGGAAGGTGTCGAGATCGACCGGGGGGAAGTCCCCCGTCTTGAACCCCATTGTTCATCCCCTTTCGGAGGGTGGCATGCGGTAGCCGTCCGCGGGCGTTTCCGGGCAGGTCGGCTCCCCCGCCGGACCGGGGCGGTCCGCGGGAGGTCGGTGTCGTATCGGTGTCGGGTCGTGCCGGGTCGTGCCGGGTCAGCCGGTCGGGACTGCCGCCCGGCGCAGGGTGGGTTTGTCGATCTTGCCGACGGAGTTCTTCGGCAGGGCGTCCACGATCGTGATCCGGGTGGGGATCTTGATCCGGGCCAGTCGCCCCGCGCAGTGCTCGACGAGCTCCTCCGGGCTCGCGACGGCCCCGGGGAGCAGGGCCACGTGGGCGACGGGGACCTCGCCGAGGACCGGGTCGGCGGCACCGACCACGGCGGCCTCGTGCACGGCCGGGTGCGCGTAGAGCGCGTTCTCGATCTCCTTGGGGTAGAGGTTCTCCCCACCTCGGATGATCATGTCCTTGATCCGGTCGACCAGGACCAGGTAGCCGTCGTCGTCGAACCGGCCGACGTCGCCGGTGTGCAGCCAGCCGTCGCGGATCGTCTCGGCGGTGACCCCGGGCAGGTTCAGGTAGCCGCGCATCACGTTCGGACCGGAGATCACGACCTCGCCCGGGCCGTCGTCGACGAGGGTGCCGTCGGGGCCCATCAGCGCGACGGTCTGTCCTGGGAGCGGCAGTCCGACGGTGCCGGGACGGCGCGGCCCGCCGGGCGGGTTCAGGGTCGAGGCGCAGGTGCCCTCGGAGAGTCCGTACCCCTCCACCAGCGGCACGTCGAACCGGCCCTCGAAACGGGCGATCAGCTCGGCGGGCATGGGCGCCGCCCCGCAGATGACCAGGCGCAGCGAGCTCGTGTCGGCCACCGCGTCGGCGGGCAGGGCGGCGAGCATGGCGTAGATCGCGGGGACCGCGGAGAAGTAGGTGGGCCGGACCCGGGCGACCACGTCGAGGAAGGTCTCCGCCCGGAACCGGCCGGCGATCGTGGTGCGCCCGCCTGCCAGGAGCGGGGACAGGACGGAGACGACGATGCCGTTGACGTGGAACAGCGGCAGGATCAGCAGGCTGTGGTCGGTGTCGTCGAGCCCGATCCCGGCGATGATCATCTCGCACATGGCGCGGACGTTGCGGTGGTCGAGCATGACGCCCTTGGGCCGCCCGGTGGTACCGCTGGTGTAGATCAGCAGGGCCAGCGCGTCGTCGTCGGTGACCGGTTCCGGCGCGGCGGCCGGGTCCCCGGCCAGCTCGGCGACGTCGAGGGTCACCAGCGGCGACGCCGCCCGTTCCCCCACCACGACACGCGCGGCGGAGTCGGTGATCTGGTGCCCCGCCTCGTCGACGGTCAGTGCCGGGTTGACCGGGGTGACGGCGGCCCCGAGCCGCCAGGCCGCGAACAGGGTGACCACGAGCTCGACCCGGTTGGGCAGCACGACCGCGACCACGTCGCCCCGACCGGCCCCCGCGGCGTGCAGGGCGGCGGCAGCACCCGCGACGGCGTCGGCGAACGCCGCGTTGTCGAGCGCGCGGGTCTCGTCGGCGATGCACGGTCCGGTCGGCGCAGCCCGGACGCGATCCTGCGGGAGCACGGCGATGTGCATCGGGGTCCTTCCCCTCGGTGTCGGACACGGCGTCGTCGATCGACCCGCCCAAGGTAGGAGCGCCGTGTGACCGACGCCATGGGCGTGGATCACGAACCCGGCCGGGCCGGTTGTACCGAGGACACAAAGCAGCGCCGAGTTCCTCGCGCTGCACCACTCGGACCGCGATCCTCGTCCGGGACGGACGTGCCGCGGTACCCACGACGATCCCCTCGCCGCGCGGGCCGGCGGTCGGTCACCGGTACGGTCCTGCCGCTCGACGGCGGCCCGTCCCGACCCGCTCACCGCGCCCGACCCGCCGACCCGCCCGATCCGCCGCCCCCGACCCGAAGGAGCCGTCATGGCCGCACCGTCGCAGCTGCTGTCCCGCAGCGACCTGGACTTCCTGCTGCACGACTGGCTCGACGTCACCGCGTTGACCGCCCGTCCGCGGTTCGCCGAGCACTCCCGGGAGACCGTCGACGCCGTCCTCGACGTCTGCGCCGAGATCGCGGCCGAGCGGTTCCGCCCGCACAACAAGCGCAACGACGCCGAGGAACCGCGCTTCGTCGACGGCCGCGTCGAGATGCACCCGGAGGTGACACCCGCGCTGGCGGCGCTGGCCGGCACCGGCCTGCTCGGTGCCACCGCCGACGCCGACGCGGGCGGCCTGCAGCTCCCCCAGGTCGTGCACACGGCGTGCTCGGCGTGGTTCGCGGCGGCGAACATCAGCACCTTCGCCTACGCCATGCTCACCACGGCGAACGCGAACCTGCTGCTCGCGCACGGTTCCCCGGAGCAGGTGGACACCTGGGTGCGGCCGATGCTGGAGGGCCGCTTCCACGGCACGATGTGCCTGTCGGAGACCCAGGCCGGGTCGTCGCTGGCCGACATCACCACCCGCGCCGAGCCCCGCGGCGACGGCACGTACCGGATCACCGGCACCAAGATGTGGATCTCCGGCGGGGACCACGAGCTCGGCGAGAACATCGTCCACCTGGTGCTCGCGAAGATCCCCGGCGGTCCGGCGGGGGTGAAGGGCATCTCGCTGTTCGTGGTGCCGAAGTTCCTGCCCGACGGGGACCGCAACGACGTCGTGCTCGCCGGACTGAACCACAAGATGGGCTACCGCGGCACCACCAACACCGTGCTGAACTTCGGCGAGGGCGCGCACACCCCGGGTGGCGAGCCGGGGGCGGTCGGACACCTCGTCGGCGAGCCGCACACCGGGCTCGCGCAGATGTTCCACATGATGAACGAGGCCCGGGTCGGTGTCGGTGCCGGCGCGGTGGCGCTGGGCTACACCGGCCAGCTCGCCGCGGTGGAGTACGCGCGGAGCCGGCCGCAGGGCCGCCCGGTCGACGCGAAGGACCCGGCGGCGCCGCAGGTCCCGATCGTCGACCACGCCGACGTCCGGCGGATGCTGCTCGCGGGCAAGTCCTACGTGGAGGGTGGGCTGGGCCTGGTCCTGTACTGCGGGCGGCTGCTCGACGACCAGCGCACCGCCGAGGACCCGGCCGACCGCGAGCGGGCCGGGCTGCTGCTCGACGTGCTCACCCCGATCGCGAAGAGCTGGCCGTCGCAGTGGTGCCTGGCGGCCAACGACCTGGCGATCCAGGTGCACGGCGGCTACGGCTACACCCGCGAGTACGACGTCGAGCAGCACTACCGCGACAACCGGCTCAACCCGATCCACGAGGGCACCCACGGCATCCAGGGCCTGGACCTGCTCGGACGCAAGCTCGCCATGCGCGGCGCCGCCGGGCTCGACGCCCTCGACGCGGTGCTCGCCGCGACCGTCGCACGGGGCCGCGCCGCGGGCGGCGAGGCGGCCGAGCACGCCGACGCGCTCGACGCGGCCCGGGTGCGGCTGGTGGAGGTGACCCGCGCGCTGCACGCCGAACCCGACGTCGCGGCGCGGCTCGCGAACGCCTCGGTGCACCTGGAGGCGACCGGGCACGTCGTCGTCGCGTGGGTGTGGCTGGAGCAGCTGCTCGCCGCCGCCGGCCGCGACGACGACCTGGGCCGGGGCAAGCGGGCCGCCGCCCGGTACTTCTTCCGCTACGAGCTGCCGCGGACCGGGCCCTGGTTCGACCTGCTCGCGTCGCTGGACCGGACCACCGTCGACCTCGATCCGGCCTGGCTCTAGGTTCGTCGTCGTGCCCGCCGACGTCGACGAGGTCGTGGCGGCCGTCGCCCGCGACATCGAGGCCCGGCTGCCCGAGCTGACCACCGAGATGACCGACTGGTTCGTCGGGGTCATCCCGGAGTTCCGGCACGACGAGACGGTCCGGCGGCTGATGGTCGCGAGCACCGCGGCGAACCTGTCGGCGATCGTCGGGATGCTCGCGCACGCCATCCCGATGGAGCAGATCACGGTGCCGCCGGCGGCCGCCGAGTACGCCCGCCGGTTCGCCCAGTACGAGCTGTCGCTGGAGGCGCTGCTGCGCGCCTACCGGCTCGGCGAGCACATGTTCGACCAGTGGGCGATCGACGCGCTGCGCCGGCTGGACCGGCCGGGTCCCGACCCGCTCACCGTCCTGTCCGAGCTGACCGGCCGCACCAACCGCTACATCGACCAGGTCATCGGAGGCCTGATCGACATCTACGAGACCGAGCGACGGCGGTGGAGCACGCGTTCCGGCGCCGACATCGCCGCGCGGGTGCGGATGGTCCTGGAGACCGAACCGCTGAGCGAGGCCGCCGCCCGCGAGCTGCTCGGGATCCCGGTCGGGGGCTGGCACCGGGCCGCGGTGCTGTGGGCGCCCGGGGCGGCGGGCGAGCCGGTCGACGACGCCGTCCTCCAGGCCGGGGCACGGCTGCTCGGCGAGGCGTCGAGCCGACCACCGCTGACCGTGCTCGCCGACAGCCGCACCCTGTGGGCGTGGCACAGCGCGCCCGACGTGCCCCCGCTCGACGTCGCACTGCTGCGGGAGCGGCTGCCGGGGCACCTGCGCCTCGCGCTCGGCGGAGCGGGCCGGGGCCTGGCCGGGTTCCGCGGGTCACTGGCGGAGGCCGTCCGGGCGCGGGCTGTCGCCGAGACCGACGAGGCCCGCCCGGCGGTCACCGACTTCGACGAGGTCGCGGTCGCCGCGCTGCTGACCGACCGGTCCGACGAGCTGCGCCGCTGGGTGGACCGGGTGCTGGCCGGGCTGACCTGCGAGGAGCCGGGCGTGGACCAGCTCCGGGCGACGCTGCGGGTCTTCCTGGCCGAGGGCGGCAGCTACACCCGGGCCGCGGCCCGGCTGCACCTGCACAAGAACACCGTGCACTACCGGGTGCGCAAGGCCGAGGAACTGCTCGGACGCCCGGTCGGGAAGGACCGGCTGCAGGTCGAGGTGGCGCTGCTGGCGGCCTCGCTGCTGCGGGGACGGCTGTAGGACTCAGCCGACGGACGGCTGTAGGGCTCAGCCGACGCGGCGGCCGGGCGGGGGCTCGGCGTCGGCGCGGTCCTCCTCGGGCACGACCATCGACAGCACCTCGCCGAGGGCCTCGTCGTCCATCGCGCGCGGCTCGACCGGCTCGTCACCGAGCACGCCCGACACCACCCAGGAACCGGACCGCCCGGTGATGGTGAGCGACAGCGTCTCGTTCTCGTCCGCCGGGTCGTTCATCCTGGGCTCCTCTCGGCACGACGCCGTGGGCGTCACCCGACCCGCACGGCCGGGGGAAGGGCGGATACCCGTCGGTGGGCCGGCGGTACCCGTCCGGGAGCGATCGCACGGCGACCGGCACGAACCGTGCGCCGACCGCGAACCGGACGTGCGCGACCCGACTGAGGCCCTAGTGCGGCTCAGCCCGGGTGCCGGCGGCCGGGCGCGGGGGCCGGGTACGCGGGGCCGTGCGCGGCCGACGGGGGGACCGGCAGCATCGCCCACAGCATCTCGGCGAGGGCGCCGTCGTCCAACCCCTTGAGCGGCAGCGGTTCCCGGCCGAGCACACCCGACACGAGCCAGGATCCGCTACGGCCGGTGATGGTCAGCGTCACCGTGTCCTCGTCGGTCGCGATGTCGGTCATGGGTCTCCCTCCGTCGTGCCTGGCAGGTCCTGCGTCGGGCTCCACGTCTCCAGACGTCCGCGGTGACGCTGCGTTGCCCCGCGTCGACGAGCGGTAGCGCACGCGAGGGGACCGGTGGGAGGTCTCACCGACGGGCGTGGTGAAGTCGGAGGGTGACCAGCAGCCTGCCCCTCACCGGGGAGCGCACCGTCCCGGGCATCAGCCACGAGAACTACTGGTTCCGCCGCCACGAGGTGGTCTACGCGGCCATCGCCGCCGACTGCTCGGGCGGCGTCGTGCTGGAGGCCGGATGCGGCGAGGGCTACGGCGCCGACCTGCTCGCCGGGACCGCCCGCGCAGTGCTGGCGCTGGACTACGACGTGGCGACCGTCGCCCACGTCCGGGCCCGCTATCCGCGGGTCGGGGTGGCCCGGGCCAACCTGGTGGCGCTGCCGGTGCCCGACGGGAGCGTCGACGTCGTCGTGTCGTTGCAGGTCATCGAGCACCTGTGGGAGCAGGAGCGGTTCCTGCGCGAGTGCCTGCGGGTGCTGCGCCCCGGCGGGCGGCTGATGGTGTCGACACCGAACCGGATCACCTTCTCCCCCGGCCGCGACACCCCGCTCAACCCGTTCCACACCCGCGAGCTCGACCCCCGCGAGCTGGCCGGTCTGGTCACCGACGCCGGGTTCGGCCGGGTCGTGGTGCAGGGGCTGCACCACGGTCCGCGGCTGCGCGAGCTCGACGCCCGCCACGGCGGCCTGATCGAGGCGCAGACCGCGCTGGCGCTGTCCGGGCAGCCGTGGCCGCAGGCGCTGGCCGTCGACGTCGCCGGGGTGCGGTGCTCGGACTTCGTGCTGCGCACCGGCGACCAGGCCGACCTCGACGCCTCGCTCGACCTGCTGGTCACGGCGACCCGGCCGTGAGCGGCACGCCCGTCGGGACGTTCTGCCTGGTCCTGCACTCGCACCTGCCGCTGCTGGCCCGGCACGGCCGGTGGCCCGTCGGCGAGGAGTGGCTCTACCAGTCCTGGGCGCACTCCTACCTGCCCGTCGTCGCGACGCTGCGCGAGCTGGCCGACGAGGGCCGCACCGGACTCGCCACCCTCGGGGTGACGCCGGTCCTGGCCGCCCAGCTCGACGACCCGCACTGCCTGCGCGGGGTGCACGACTGGCTCGGCGGATGGACGCTGCGTGCGCATTCGGCGGCGGGCCGGCTGCCCGACCTGGCCGCGCACGAGCACCGGGTGTCGACGGCGGCGACGGCGGAGTTCGAGCGGCACTGGCGCCACGGCGGGTCGCCCGCGCTGCGCGGGCTGCGCGACTCCGGCGCCGTCGAGCTGCTGGGAGGGCCGGCCGCGCACCCGTTCCAGCCGCTCCTCGACCCGCGGGTCCGTGCGTTCTCGCTGCGCGCCGGGCTCGACGACCACGCACTCCGCCTGGGTGCCCGACCGGCCGGGATCTGGGCGCCCGAGTGCGGCTTCGCGCCCGGGATGGAGCACGACTACGCGGCCGCCGGGGTGCACCGCTTCCTCGTCGACGGCCCCGCGCTGCGCGGTGACACCGCGTTCGCCCGGCCGGTGGGGACCTCCGACGTCGTGTGCGTCGGCCGCGACCTGGAGATCACCTACCGGGTGTGGTCGCCCCGCAAGGGCTACCCCGGCTCGGCCGAGTACCGCGACTTCCACACCTGGGACCACGACTCCGGCCTCAAACCGGCGCGGGTCACCGGACGGCGGGTGCCGACCGGGCGCAAGAAGCCCTACGACCCCGCGCTCGCCGCCCGCGCGGTCTCCCGCGACGCCGACGACTTCGTCGACACCGTCGTCGCGCGGCTGAGGGCACTGCGTGCCGAGCGCGGCCGCCCGGCACTGACCGTCGCCGCGTTCGACACCGAGCTGTTCGGGCACTGGTGGCACGAGGGGCCGGCGTGGCTGGCCGCCGTGCTCCGCCGGCTGCCCGAGGCAGGGGTCGCCGTGCGCACCCTCGGCGACGCCGTCGACGACGGGCTGGTCGGCGATCCGGTCGACCTCCGGGAGTCGTCCTGGGGCTCGGGCAAGGACTGGCGGGTCTGGGCCGGGCCGCAGGTCGCCGACCTGGTCGCGACGAACGCCGCCGTCCAGTCCGACCTGCTCGCCGCCCCGCACCCCGGGCCCGTCCGGGACCCGCTGGCCGACCTGCTCGCCGACCAGGCGTTGCACGCCCTGTCCAGCGACTGGGCGTTCATGGTCAGCAAGGACTCCGCCGCCGGGTACGCCCGCTCACGCGCCGCCCTGCACGCCGGGCGGGTGGCCGAGCTGTCCGGGCTGCTGCGCGCCGGTCGGCGGCGGGCCGCTCGGCGCCGGGTCGCGGCCTGGGTGGACGCGCCGCTGCCGACCTTCGGGCACGTGGACGCGCGGGACCTGAGCGGACACGCCGCTGCCACCCTGCCACCGGCCTCCGGACACGTGGACGCGGGACCTGGAGCGGGTCTGACCGCGAACTCGCTTACCCGGTAAGCGAATACGGCGAGGTGGGTGTCCGTGGGCCACCGACCCCGGGCGCCGGACTCACCACCCCGCCGGGCACCGGGTCCACCGCCCCGCCGGGCGCGGCGGGGGCCGCGGGGTCGCGGGGCCCAGCGCGGTGGACGACGCCCCGGGGGTTACCACCGGTCCGGCGTTTGCCAGGATCGGGCGATGCGGGTGCTGATGGTCAGCTGGGAGTTCCCGCCGGTCGTCGTCGGCGGGCTGGGGCGGCACGTGCACGCGCTGTCCCGTGAGCTCGTCGCGGCCGGGCACGAGGTCGTCGTGCTGTCCCGGGCCCCCACCGGCACCGACGCCGAGACCCATCCGACCCGCGCCGAGACCGTCGACGGGGTCCGGGTACTGCGGGTGGCCGAGGACCCGCCGGAACTCGAGTTCGCCGACGACCTGGTCGCGTGGACGCTCGCGATGGGGCACGCGATGCTGCGCCACGCCCTGACAACGCTGCTGCCGGGCTGGCGGCCGGACGTCGTGCACGCCCACGACTGGCTCGTCGCGCATCCGTCGATCGCGCTCGCCGACGTCCTCGGCGTCCCACTGGTCGCGACCGTGCACGCCACCGAGGCTGGCCGGCACTCCGGCTGGCTGCCGGGCCCGCTGAACCGGCAGGTGCACTCCACCGAGTGGTGGCTCGCCCAGCGTGCGGACGAGGTCATCACCTGCTCCGCCGCGATGCGCACCGAGGTCTCGGCCCTGCACGACCTCGACCCGGCCGCCGTCCACGTGGTGCACAACGGCATCGACCCGCGTCGCTGGCGGTCCCGCGCCGCCGCGGCACCGGCTGGCGACGGGCCGCGGATCGTCTACGTCGGACGCCTGGAGTACGAGAAGGGCGTCCAGGACCTGATCGCGGCGCTGCCCAGGATCCGGCGGCGGCACCGCGGGACCCGGCTGCTCGTCGCGGGGACCGGGACCCAGCAGGACATGCTGGTCGAGCGCGCCGCGCAGCACCGGGTGACGCGCTCGGTGACCTTTCTCGGCCACCTGCCCGACGGCGAGCTGACCGCCCTGCTGCGCGGTGCGGACGCCGTCGTGCTGCCGAGCCGCTACGAGCCGTTCGGGATCGTGGCGCTGGAGGCCGCAGCGGTGGGCGCGACGCTCGTCGCCTCGACCGCGGGCGGGCTCGGCGAGCTGGTCCGCGACGGCGAGACCGGTCTCGGGTTCGCCCCCGGCGACGTCCCCGGGATCGCCGACGCCGTGGACCGCGCGCTCGCCGACCCGGCCGCGGCCCGCCGCCGGGCCCGCGCCGCCCGGGCCCGGCTGCGCACCGACTTCGCCTGGCCGGTGATCGCCGGGCACACCGCGCGCATCTACGCCGGTGCCACCGCGGCCGGGCCGAGGGAGCTCCCCCGCCCGAAGATCCCCACCGGGAACCTGTTCGACACCTGAGCCCGCGGGGTGCTCAGGCCCGGTCCAGCCGGGCCTGCAGGGCCCGATCGGCCTTGCGGGCCATGTCGGCGACGGCGGCACGCTCGGCGGCCGCGGCCTCGTAGTCGGCCCGCCGGTCCCGCACCACCCGCGCCGGGGTCCCGACGGCGATCGACTCCGCGGGGATGTCCCCCCGCGCGACCGCGTGCGCCCCGAGCACGCTCCCCGGGCCGATCCGGGTGCCGCGCAGCACCGAGGTCTTCACCCCGAGCCAGCAGCCCTCGCCGATCCGGACCGGCGACTTCACGATGCCCTGGTCCTTGATCGGGCGCCGGACGTCGTCGGTGCGGTGGTCGAAGTCGGTGACGTAGACCCAGTCGGCGACCAGCGTCGTCGCGCCGATCTCGACGTCGAGGTAGCAGTTGACGGTGTTGTCGCGGCCGAACACGACCTTGTCGCCGATCCGCATCGAGCCCTCGTGGCAGCGCAGGGCGGTGCCGTCGCCGATGTGCACCCACCGGCCGATCTCGAGCCGCCCGAACCCGGGGCGGGCCTCGATCGTGACGTCCTTGCCCAGGAACACCATGCCGCGCAGCACGACGTGCGGGTGCCGCAGCCGCAGCTTCGCCAGCCGCCAGTACCGCCGCAGGTACCAGGGGCCGTACGCGCGGTGGCGCAGGATCCAGCGCAGCGAGGTGAGGCTGAACAGCTTCGCCTGCTCCGGGTCGGCGTCGGGGATCGGCGGACGTCGCACCCGCCAGACACTAGGCGTGTGCACCCCTGCGGCGACGGGTACCTCCCGAGGACCGCGATCCCCACCCGAGAGGCCAGCCCGTGAGCGACCACCGCCAGCCCGACGACGGCACCGACGTCGGTACCGACGAACTGACCTCCGGAGGCGGCGGCACCTCCCGCGTCGACGCCGACAAGGCGGGCAACCCCCGACCCGCCGCGACGACCGACGACTCCGGGGCCACCGGAGCGGCCGCCCGCGAGGTCGACGCCGAGCACGAGGACGAGCCCACCCGGAGCGAGTGACCGCCCCGGCGGGCCGGTCGTAGGCTCGCCGGTGTGCCCCGTCCGTTGATCATCTCGACCGACCCCGGTGTCGACGACGCCGTCGCGCTCGTCCTCGCCCTGCGCAGTCCCGAGGTGGACGTCCGGGCCGTCGTCGCCACGTTCGGCAACGTCGGCCTGGACGCCACGCTGCCCAACGCGGGACGGCTGCTCGCCCTCGCCGGGCGGCCGGACGTCCCCCTGGGGGTCGGGGCCGCCCGCCCGCTGGTGCACCGGCGCGAACAGCGGGCCGGGCACGTGCACGGCTCCGACGGGCTCGGCGGGCGCGCCGCGGCGCTGCCGGAGCCGGTCGCGCCGGTGGCCGGATCCGGGGTCGCGTTGATGGCGCGGGTGCTCGAGGAGGCGACCGAGCCGGTCACGATCGCCTCGATCGGCCCGCTGACCGACACCGCGATCCTGCTGGCCGCCCGTCCCGACCTGGCGGGGCATATCGAGCGGGTCGTCGTCATGGGCGGGGCGATCGGCGGCGGGAACGTCACCGCCGCGGCCGAGTTCAACGTCCACGCCGACCCGGAGGCCGCGCACCGTGTCCTCGCCCAGGACCCCGGCGCGGGCTCCGCGCCGGTCGCGCTGGTGCCGCTGGAGACCACGCTGGGCTGTGCCGCGGGCCCGGAGTGGGTCGCCGCACTGGGCGACGCCGATCCGGTCGGCGCCGAGCTGGCCGCGATGATCGCCCCGTACATGCGGTTCTACCGGGGCCGCTACGGCCGCGACGCCGTCGCCCTGCACGACGCGACGGCACTGCTGGAGTGCGTCGCGCCCGGGTCGCTGACCCCGACGCCCACGGCGCTGACCGTGGAGACCGGCTTCGGGCCTGCCCGTGGGGCGACGGTGCCCGCCGAGCCGGGCACCCGGCCGGTGGACGTGCTGTCCGCGCCCGACGTGCCCGCCGTGCTCGACGCGGCACTGGCCCGGCTCACCGCGCGTCGGTAGCCGGCGCGGGCGCTGCTCCCGCGAGCCTCGCGGGGTCTCAGCCCGCCCACACCGCCACGGCGACCAGCGCCGCCGAGAGCCCGAGCCCCGCCCAGGCCGTGACGGCGCGCCCGGAAGGGCGCAGCGGCAGGTCGCGGCCCCGCAGCACGGCGAGGACCAGCGCGGCCGCGGCCGGGGCGAGCACGAGGCCCCACACCCAGCCCCCGACCGAGGCCCACGGACCCCGGTTCCACAGCAGCACCAGCCCGAACACCGCGGTCAGCAGGCCGTCGGCGATCGGCAGCAGGGCCCCCTCCCGCAACGCGCGGCGCAGCGCGAGCAGCGAGAACAGCGCCGCGGCCGCGACCGGCGCCCAGGCGAGGAGGCCCGCGCCGCCGTCGGACGGAGGTGTGCCGAACAGCAGGGTGCCGGCGACCGGTTCGACCCCGGCGGTGGTGTCGCCGAGCACGACCACGGCCCGGCCGCCGTCGCGGTCGAGGGCGACCATGCTGCTGAACCCGGCGGTGCCGCCGTTGTGCCAGACGTAGGGGTGCCGGGCGCCGTCGGCGCCGGTGGCCTCGCTGGTGACCCAGATCCAGCCGATCGACGTGCCGGTCCCGTCCTGCGCGGTCGGGGTCAGCGCGGCGGTCCCCGGTGCGACGCCGGTGAGCTGGGCCGCGGCCCAGCGTGCGAGGTCCTCGACGGTCGAGAAGGTGGAGCTCCCGGCGGGCAGGTAGCCCTCGCCGACCCAGCGCGGCGCGGGGCGCCCGTTGTCGCGGTGTCCGGGGACCGCGGTGTCCGGGACCTGCGCGTCGGTGGCGGCGAAGGTCGTCGTGGACATGCCGAGGGGGCCGGTGATCCGGTCGGCGACCAGCTGCGGGTAGCCGTCGGCGCCTGCGGCGCGGACGAGCGCCGTCCCCAGCAGCGCGACGCCGAAGTTGGAGTACGTGGGCGGCTGCTGCGGGTCCACCGCGGCGGCGCGGGCGTCGTCGAGGAGCTGCGCGGTGGTCGTGGACGAGTACGGGTTCAGGTTCACCGTCGTGGCCAGGGCCCCGGCGGCGGCGGTCGCGCCCAGCGGCGGCAGCCCGGAGCGGTGCTGGGCGAGCGAGGCGAGGGTGACCGCGCCCGCCGGGGTGCCCGCCAGCTCCGGCAGGGCCCGCTCCAGCGGGGCGTCGGGACGCACCTCGCCGCGGGTCACGGCGTCGGCGAACAACGCGGCGGTGAACGTCTTGGTGACCGAGCCGATCTCGAAGGGTGCCCCGGCGTCGGCGGGGCCGAGCCCGGCGGTGGTGACCGTGGTCGGCGTGACCTCGGCGACGGCGAGCGACCGGTAGCCGTCGTGTCCGCCCGCCGCGGCGCGGACCCGCTCGGCCAGGGCCGGGTCACCGGTGGTCTGCGGGCCGAGCCGCCGGTGCTCCGGGCCGGCGACGGCGCCGACGAGCACCGCCAGCACGGCGGCGACGGCGGCGACAGCGGACACGGCCCCGACGCGGTGCCCGGTCCCGGCGGTCGTCGAGGTGGAGGTGGTGGTGACGGTCATCGCGGGTCCCCTCATCGGTGCGCGGCCAGGACTGTGACCAGCAGCGGGACGACACGGGCGGCGGGCACCTCGTAGTGGCCGCGGCGGGTCGAGGCCAGCCACCCGGCGGCGACGAGCTGGCGCAGGTGGTGGTGCAGCTGCCCGGTCGTGCCGACCGAGGGTTGCTCCAGCAGCTGCGCGGTGCCGTGCACCCCGCCCAGCACGTGCTGCAGGATCGCCAGCCGTGCGGGGTGGGCGAGCGCGTCGAGGGTGCCGGCGAGCTCGGACCAGTCGGCGTCGAGCAGCGCCTCGCCGGGGCGGGCGTACTGCCAGCGGACCTCACCGGTGCCGGGGACGGCGACGCTTCCCGCCATCAGGACCGCGCCGGGGCTGCGGGCCTCCAGCTCGGTCAGCGCCCAGAGGACGTCGTCCGCGGGCGCCGCGGGGGTGTCCCCGCCGGTCGGACGGAGTGCGTCCTGCAGGTCGGCGACGGCGCGTTCCACGGCACGCAGCCGGGCGTCGAGATCGGTCACACCACGAAAGTACGGAAATACGCAGAAACGTACAAGCGACGGTTCAGGCGAGCCCGTACTCGATGGCGTGCCGGACGAGCGCCGCGCGGCCGGGCACCTCGAACTTGCGCAGCAGCCGCTGCACGTGGTTCTCGACCGTGCGCGGGGACAGCACCAGCCGGGCCGCGATCTGCTTGGCGGTGAGCCCCTCGACCACCAGCCGCAGCACCTCGGACTCGCGCGGGCTGAGCTCCGGAACCGCGTGCGCGGGGGCCGCGACCGACTCCAGGACGACGTCGGCCAGCCCCGGGGAGAACGCGGGCCGCCCGGCAGCGGCCGCGGCGGCGACGGCGGCGAGCTCCCGGGGGTCCGCACTGGTCGCGACGCCGGTCGCGCCGGCCCGGACCGCGTCGAGGACCCGGGCGTGGGCGGCGACCGCACCGGCGACGGCGAGCACGGCGACGGCCGGGACGCGCGCGAGCACCGCGGAGATCACCGCGGGCGCCACGCCCTCCGGGCCGGTCAGGTCGACCAGGACCAGGCCGGGCCGGGCGCGGTCGACCGCGGCCGCGGCCCCCTCGGCGGGCGCGGGCGGCACGTGGGCCACGACCTCGACCCCCGGCGGCACGACCGGCCGCCCCACCGCCACCGCCGAGATCCGCTCGCCGTCCTCGTGCACGTCCTCAGCTCTCCCCGCCCCGTTCGTCCGGACGGCTCAGCTTGCCATGTGCCGCAGCGCAGGAGACCGTCCGAACGGCGCGGGACGCAGGTTCGACGCGAACGGGTCGGGCGCCCGTCGGACCGGCCGGACCGGTCAGACCGCGACGACGGGGCGGCGCAGCCGCAGCAGCGCCCTGGCCGCGGCGGCCACGGACGCGACGAGCGCCGCGAGGACGACCCCGGCGAGCACCGACATCAGCGGGTCGCCGTGCGTGATCGGTCCGACCAGGACACCGATGCCGGTCATCCAGGTGCTCCACACCAGCGCGCTGGCGACGGTCACGGGCAGGAACGCGCGCAGCGGCAGCCGGACCCGGCCGGCCGCGGACACGCTCGCCAGCCGTCCGCCCGGCAGCAGCCGGGTCGCGACCAGCGCGGTGATCGGCCGTCGGTGCAGGTGGCGGCGGATCCAGGCACCGGTCCCGTCACCGCGACGGGTGGCCCGGACCACGGAGTGGGAGCTGCGTCCGGCGCCGTAGAGCAGCGCGTCGCCGAGCAGGGAGCCGACCACCGCGGCACCGAACAGGGCCACGATCCGCCACCGGTCGCCGTCCGCCAGTGCGGCGGCCGTGGCGCTGAAGAGCACCGGCTCGCTCGGGAGGAACGGGAACGGCCCGTCGCACATCACGGCGACGGCGAGCAGGGGCACCAGCCAGGGGCTCTGGAGCAGGTACCCGATCAGCGCGCTCGGGTCGGTCACAGGCGTCTCCGGGGGTCGCGCGTCGGGGGCTGCTCCGAGTCTGCCGGGTCCCGTGACCTGTTCGTGATGGGGGTGTCCCCCGTTACCGTTTGCCGCCGTTCACCGCGGGGAACCCACCGTGCCGCTCCCGGACGGGCTCAGTCGGCGAGTCCCTGTTCGATCGCGTAGCGGACGAGCTGGCTGCGGTTGTGCAGCTGCAGCTTGCGCAGGGTGTTCTGCACGTGGCTCTCGACGGTCCGGTGCGAGACGACGAGCTTCGCCGCGATCTGCTTGGCCGTCATGCCCTTCGCGACCAGGCGTAGCACCTCGGTCTCCCGCTCGGTGAGCGCCGGGACCGACGGCGCGCCGTCGGCGGGGCGCGGGGCGTCGGCGAGCCGCCGGTACTCCCCCAGCACCAGCCCGGCCAGCCCCGGGGTGAACACGGCGACGCCGTCGGCGGTGCGCCGGATCGCCTCCAGCAGTTCCTCGACCCCGGCCGACTTCACCAGGTAGCCGAGCGCACCGGCCTTGACCGCCTCCAGGACGTCGGCGTGCTCGCCCGACGCGGACAGCACCAGCACCCGGCTGTCCGGGCTCTGCTGTCCGATCGCGGCGATCGCGTCCACGCCGGAGGTCGCGCCCAGGTTGAGGTCCATGAGGATCACGTCAGGCCGCACGGCCGTCGCGATCCGGACCGCGGCGGGCGCGTCCGGGGCCGTCGCGACGACGTCGAGGCCGCGCTCGGCGAGGTCGCGGGCCACGCCCTCGCGCCAGATCGGGTGGTCGTCGACGACCATCACCCGGATGCTCATGTGTCCTCCCTGGGGACCCTGATGACCCATTCGGTTCCGATGTCCGGTCCGGTGTCCAGCGTCAGTGTCCCGCCGATGTCGCCGACGCGGCCACGGATCGAGCGGGACACCCCCATCCGGCCCTGCGCCTCGGCCTCGGCGAGGCGGCCCTCGGGGATGCCGGGGCCGTCGTCGCGGACGCTGACCTCGACCGCCCCGGGCAGCTCCTCGACCAGCACCCAGGCGCGCGCGTCCGGGCCCGCGTGCAGTGCCACGTTCGCGAGCGCGGCCCGCACCGCGCCCTCCACCTCGTCGACGACCGGCCCGCTCAGCTCGACCGGCCGTCCGGGGGCCGAGACGGTGACCCGGTCCGAGGCGAGGATCCGCAGCGCGGCGGCGAGGTCGCGGCGCCCGGACGCGTCGGTGGTCCCCGACCCGGACAGCAGCGCGCGCAGCGCGGTCTCCTGCTCCCCGGCGAGCACACCCAGCTCGGTCGCCCCGCCGCCCAGCTCCGCACCGCGGCGCTGGACGTGCGCCAGCACCTGCAGGACGCCGTCGTGCACGGCCCGGGTGAGCCGCTCGCGTTCGGCGGTCGCGGCCTGTTCGGCGACGAGGCGGCGCAGCCGGGCGGCGGTGCGCTCCAGCACGTGCGCGGCGAACCCGACGGTCAGCCCGGCCAGCAGGAGCAGCTGCATGTCGCCCAGCTCCAGCACCCCGAACCGCTGCTTGGACAGCACCAGCGCCACCGTGATCACGGCGGCGGCGAGCACGCCGCCGGTGATCCGGAACGCGACCGCGCAGGCCAGCACCGCGCCGGAGGTCCAGATCGACCCCATGCCGGGACCACCCTCGTCGAGGTGGGCGACGCGCACGACCAGTGGGGTCGTCGCCATGACCGCGACGCAGACACCGAGGTCGGCCAGGGCCAGCAGGCCGCGGCGGTCCGGGGCGCCGGGCAGCCCACCGAGGTAGCCCCACGACGTCACGGCCGTCCACGCCACCATCACGCCGAGCACGGCGACCGCGGCCAGCGGGCGCTCGTAGCCGGTGCGCAGGTGGTAGAGCGTCACGCCGACGACGGTCAGCAGGGTCAGCAGGCGGTAGGCGATGACGCCGCGCCAGAACGGCTCCAGCGGGTGCTCCACGTCGTCGAGTCTGACGGCGAGGGCGCCCCGGCGGGGCCGAACGCTCATCTCGGCTTCGTCCCGGTGATCAGCGCGTTGTAGAACCAGCTGCGCGGCACGACATGGGTGAGCAGGTGCTCGTCGAGCCAGGACAGCCGCTGCCAGCCGTGGTAGGCGAACATCGCCCAGTTCCACCCGAGTCGCCCGGGCGGGACGGCGGCCTCGAAGGTCCGCACCGGCCAGCCGAGCATGGCCGCGGCGAACTCCTCGGTGTGCGCGGCGACGCCCTCGGCACCGGCCCGGCGGGCGGTGGCCTCCAGCGCGGCCGGGTCGAAGGTGTGGATGTCGACCACGGACTCCAGCGCGGCGGCACGCGAGGACTCGTCGAGCTCGTGCTGCGGGCGGCGCCAGCCCCGCAGCGGGCCGAGCTTGGTCAGCGTGGTGGTGGCCTTCCAGGTCCACTGCCCGAGCGTGCGGGCGTAGGCGTCGCCGACGGTGGTCGGCTCGCCCCCGAACACGAACCGCCCGCCCGGCTCCAGCACCCGCAGGACCTCGCGGAACGCGGCCTCGACGTCGGGGATGTGGTGCAGCACCGCGTGCCCGACGACGAGGTCGAAGCTGTCGTCGGGGAAGGGGATGTGCTCGCCGTCGACGACGGCCCCCTCCACCTCCAGCCCGAGGTGCTCGGCGTTGCGGGTGGCGGCGGCGACCATGCCCGGCGAGAGGTCGGTGACGACGCCGCGGTCGGCGACGCCGGCCTGCATGAGGTTCAGCAGGAAGAACCCGGTGCCGCTGCCCAGCTCCAGGGCGCGCAGGTAGGGGCGGCCGTCCCACGGGGCCGCGGCGCGGAAGCGGCCGACGGCGTAGTCGATGCAGCGCTCGTCGTAGCTGATCGACCACTTCTCGTCGTAGGTGCCCGCCTCCCAGTCGTGGTAGAGCACGTTGGCGAGCTTCGGGTCGTGCCAGGCCGCCTCGACCTGCTCGGCGGTGGCGTGCGGGGTGGGCGCCGGGTCCGAACTCATGAGTAGGAGTTTTGCAGAACGGCGCCGCCGACCCGCTCCCCGCCCGGGCGCGTCGCGCGTCCGGGCGGGGCGGTGCGGCTCAGCGGCCGGTGAAGGTGGCCTTGCCGGGGCCGTTCTCGACGAAGCTGGCCATGCCGGCCTTCGCGTCGTCGGTGGCGAACACGCCCGCGAACAGCTCGGACTCGATGTCCAGGCCGGTGCGCAGGTCGGTGTCGAGGCCGTTGTCGATCGCCTTCTTCGCGGCGGCGTAGGCCAGGGCGGGGCCCGCGGTGAACTGCTGCGCCCACGCAACGGCGCGGGTGTAGACCTCGTCGGCGGGCACGACCTCGTCGACCAGGCCGATCGCCAGGGCCTCGTCGGCCTTGACCATGCGGCCGGTGTAGATCAGGTCCTTGGTGCGGGACGGGCCGATCAGCCGCGCGGCGCGCTGGGTGCCGCCGCCGCCGGGGAAGATGCCGAGCAGGATCTCCGGGAAGCCGAGCTTGACGTTGTCGCCCGCGATGCGGCGGTCCGCACCGAGCACGACCTCCAGGCCGCCGCCGAGGGCGTAGCCGGTCACCGCGGCGACCGTCGGCTTCGGGATGGTGGAGATCGCGCCCAGCCCGGCGGAGAGCTTGCGGGCCTGCGGGGCCATGTCCGAGTAGGACATCGACGCCATCTCCTTGACGTCCGCTCCCGCGGCGAAGGTCTTCTCCCCGCCGTGGACGACGACCGCACGCACGTCGGCGCGGGTGGCGGCTTCGTCGGCCACCTCCAGCAGCTCGCCCTGGATCTGGCGGTTCAGGGCGTTCATCGGCGGGCGGTCGATCCGGATCGTCCCGACGCCGGCGTCCACGGACAGGCTCACGAATTCGGTCACGCAGCGGACTCTAACGGGCCCCGACGCCGGGTTCCCACGGCTCGGGAGCCAGCCCGGTGAGCCGGCCCGCCAGGTGCGCGACGACCAGCTCGCGCCGGTTGCGGCAGCCGGTCTTGCCGAAGAGCCGGGTGAGGTGGTTCTCGACCGTCTTCTCGCTCATCGTGATCCTGGCCGCGATCTGCCGGTTCGAGCGGCCCTCGGTGATGAGCTCGACCAGCTGCATCTCCAGCTCGGACAGCCGCTGCTCGGTGAGCTCGGGGGTCCGCACGGCGATCCCGTACCGCGCCATCGCCCGCCGCACCGAGCGCCGGAGCCGGACCGCCTTCAGGTCGTCGGCGATGGCGAGCGCCTCGTGCAGCAGGGGCTCCGCCTCCTCGGCCCCGACGACGTCGGCGGCCTGCAGGCACGCCTGTGCCAGGTCCGGCAGGCTGCCCCGTTCACGCCACCACGCGACGCCCCGGCGGGCGGCGGCGGGGTCGTCGTGGAGCATCGCCCGGATCAGATCGCCGTACTCCGGGCCGACCGACTCGGGCTCCGCGGCGACCGCCTCCTCGACCGCCTCGCCGATCCGGCGCCGCCACCCGTCGTCGCCGCTGCTGCGGGCGAGCATCGCCAGCCAGTTCAGGACCTCACCGGCGTGCGGCCCCGGGGAGCCGCGCCGCAGCTCGCGGCAGTACACCGCCCAGGTCAGGGGCAGCGCCTCCAGCGGGTTCTCCCCGGTGTAGGCGAGCCGCGCCTGCGCCCACTCCCGCAACGCGGGCACGGCGGTGTCGGTGTCGGTGTCGTCGAGCTCGGGGATCATCTGCGCCCACGCCAGTGCACGCCGTTCCCGGCCCCGGTAGCGATGGACGGCCGCGGCGGCCAGCGCCGCCCACGGCCGGGAGACCAGGTCCGCGGACTCCTGGGTCTGCAGCAGCCGGGCCGCCGACAACGCCCGGTTCCAGCGCCCGTCCCCGTAGGCGATCATCATGCGCTCGAACGCCGCGAACGGGCCCTCGGCCGGCGGCCGGTAGCCGGGTCCCTGCAGCCACCGGAGCAGCGGCACCAGCCGCCGCCGGGAGTACGCGTGCCGGACGTCCGCGGGCACCCGCAGCGAGTCCGCGGACAGGTCCCGCAGCGTCGACACCGGCCCGCCGGGCGCGAGCGGCGCGAAGCCCCGCACCAGCTCACCGATCGAGAGGTGGTCACCGCGCCACCAGCGCTCGCACAGCTCCAGCGGGCAGTAGGGGTCCCCGATCCCGGCCAGGGCCGAGCGGACCGGCGTGCTCACCCGGCGGCCGAGCTGCAGGGCGGCGAGCGCGGCGGCCGCGGTCAGCTCGGTGCGGGAGCCCGTCGTCCGGTACCCACCCTCGTCGACGGCGTCGGCGACGAAGTCGGCCAGCTCGTCGAAGCGGCCCGCGGCCCGGGTCGTGCGGATCAGCTCGGTCTGCACACGACGCCGGCCGTGTCCGGGCCCGGCGTGCCGCCACGCGGACCGGAGACGGGTGATCGCGCGGTCCGGGTCGCTGTCGGCGACGCGGACGGCCTCGTCGTGCAACACGACCGTCAGCCGCTGCTGGGCGGGCCACGCCGTTCCGGCCGCGGCGACGTGGTCGGCGAGTGCGGACAGGTCGTCGCGGCCGCTGAGCTCGACCGTGGACTGCAGCCGGCGGCCGATCCGCACGTGCAGGTCGCGCAGCGCGTCCTCCCCCAGCCCGGCCCGCACCGTGGTCCCCAGCGCCCGGCACAGCGGTGTCAGGCGCCCCCGGAAGTCGCACTCGAGCGCGGACTCCGCGGCGAGGGCGTCGACGACGGCGCCACAGCCCACCGCGGTCCGCCCGGTCGCCCCGGCGACGGCGTCGAGGTCGGCGATCCGGAGCCCGGTGGGGCCCGCCGCGAGGGCGACGAGCTCCTCCGCGACACGACCTGCGGTGCGCACCGCCTCCACCAGGAAGTGCCCGGTCGGGAGCCCGATCGGCGCGCGGTCGTCGCGGAGGCAGAGGTTGCGGTCCACGCGCACGACACGGTCGTCCGCACGCAACGCGGCCAGGGTGGAGATCAGGGTTCCCGGGCACCCGAACAACAGCCCGAGCGCGCCCCGCAGGGCGTCGACGAGTCCCGGGTCGACCGGGCCGCCCGCCGCCCGCCGCAGGATCTCCACCGATGCCTCGTCCGGCAGCATCGGGAGGTCGATGATCTCGTCGGCGACGTCACCGACCTCGGCGACCTGCTCGGTCGGGAGCTGTGCCGTCCGCGTCGCGGCGAGCACGCGGTGCCCGGCGCGTCGGGCCTCCGCGAGCACGAACAGCGGAGCCTCGACGTGGTCGGCGTCGTCGACGGCGACGGTGACCGGGCCCCGGGCGCCGACCGCGGCGAGGAGGCGACCGGTCTCCGCGCGCAGCCGGGAGCGCCCGGCGATCGACTCGTAGGTCTCGGCGGTGGCCAGGTGGCGCACCGACCGCATCGCCCCGGGCAGTTCGAGCCCGGGGTCGAGCTGCTCGAAGGATCGACGGACCGCGGCCAGCAGCGGGCGGACCCCGAACCGGTCCCAGTCCGCGTGGTCCTGGACCGCGTCCACGAACAGGACGGTGGAACCCGACTCGCGCAGCTCGTCACCGATCCGGGTGAGCAGTGCGGTCCGTCCGCTGGAGGTGGGGCCACGGAGGACCGTCAACGACGCCCCTGGAGTGCCGCGCAGAGCGTCCAGCACCTCGTCCCGACCACAGAGCTCGATCCGTTCCCTGCCCACGTCACCGTCCCTGTCGTGCGGCCCTGTCATGCGGCCCCGCAAGCTGCGACGATCATGACATGTAGCGCGGAACGGTACGATCGACCGACGAGGCACGATCCGCACCGCCGCGACCGGCCCCCGGGAAGACCGGGCACCGGCCCGATGTCCGCTCGTCGTCCGCGGTGCGAGGACTCCCCCGTCCTGTCACGCCGTCGTCGACGACCGCCCTGTGGAGGCACCCTTGCCCGTCCCGGACCTTCCGGACGACGGAACCCGCCCGGCCCTCGTGCACGGACCGCCGGGTATCGGGCGCACCGCCCTGCTCGACCGGCTGGGCGCCGGGATCGGGGACCGCGGCGGCGAGGTCCTGCGCCTGCGCTACACCCCCGACGGTCCGGTGATCGACGGGAGCACGGCCGTCCTCGACCGGGTCCCGCCGACGCTGCTGCACCCGGTCGACGGCGCCCGGCACTCCCCCGCCCTCGCCGCCCGGGTGGCGGCACCGATCGCGATGGTGCTCGACCGGCACCGGCTGACCCTGCTCGTCGACGACCTGCATCGCAGCGATCCCGACTCGGTCGCGGTGCTCGCCGCGCTGGTGCCGTCCCTGGCCGAGGCCGGAGTCCGGGCGGTGTTCACCGTCCAGACCCCGGTCCCGGGGTTCCTGCGTCCCTTCGTCCCGGTGGTCCGTGCGCTGCGTCGCGACGGCGTCCTCGACTCGCACCGGCTGCGGCCGCTCGACCGTGCGCAGATCGCGCGCCTGCTGGCCGAGCAGCTGCGCAGCCGTCCGGCACCCGAGCTGGTCGACCTCGTGCTCGCGCGGACGCGGGGGGTGCCGGAGGCGGTGCTGGACCTGTTGGGAAGCCTCTCGGCGGGAGGCCGGGTGGTGATCTCCGACCGGCACGCCTACCTCGGTCCGGGGCAGGGGCCGACCCCCCGTCCGGACGGGCCGCTGCTGCGCCCGGTGCGTCGCCTGGGACCCGCCATGTGGCCGGTCGCGACCGCCGTCGCCCTGCTCGCGCCGCTCGGGCCCGCACTGCCCCGGCTGCTCGCCGCGAGCCTCGACATCGGCGTCGAGCAGGCCCACGACCACCTCGGCGAGCTCGTCGACGCCGGAGTGCTGCACCGTGGCGGGGCGGACGGCGGCTGGCGCTTCCCGGTCCCGCAGGTGGCGGTCGAGCTCGCCGCCTGTCTGGGCCCCTACGAGCGGCGCTGGGTGGCCGTCACCGCCGTCGTCGCGGTGTGGACGGGCGCCGCCCGCGCCGAGGACCCCGACTACCTCACCGACCGGATCGCCGAGGCAGGCGCGCTGCTGGACACCGGCCGGGCCCGGACCGAGCTGGTCCAGCGGGCCACGATCCGTGCCGCCGACGACCCGGGCCGGACGAAGGCCTGGTGGCTGGCCGCCGCGGAACTGTCCTCCGACCGCGCCGACGAGGCGATGGCCCGCTGGATGTACGCCACCAGCTGCTACCGCACCGGTGACTACGCCACCGCCGTCACGACCATCGAGTCCGTCCTGGACGACCTCGGCGACGTCCTGCCCGAGGAGTGGGTGATCGACGCCGGTGCGACGCTGCTCGGCTCGATGCGCAGCCTCGGCGACATCGAGGGGCTCCGCGCCGTCGCCCACGGCCGCCGCGAACTCCCCGGTGACGTGGCCGCCCGGTCCTCGTGGCGGGCGCTGGCCCTGTTCATGCTCGGCCGGTGGCGGGACGCCCTGGAGCTGCTCGACGAGACACGGTGGGCGTGGCGCGGTCCGGGGGCGAACTCCTACCTCGGGGACACGATCTCGATGATGGCCGAGCTGGGTGCGGGACGTCCGGCGACGTTCGAGACGCTGCTCGCCGACCGCGAACTGTGGCCGAAGGACAACTCCGCCCGTCGGCAACTGGCCTTCGTCCAGGGGCTGGTCACACTCCTGCTCCAGCTCAGCGAGGTCGACCGGGCCCGCCGACTGATGGCGAGCGAGGGGCTGACCCCGGAGATGCTGAGCCTGTCCGACCGGGCCTCGCTGGCGTTCCTGGAGGGCCGGACCACCGAGGCGAAGGACCTGGCCCGCCGCTACCGCGTCGGTGGGCTCGTCGTGGGGCACGACGCGGGCCTGGAGCTGACCCAGCAGCACCACGCCTTCCTGCTGCTGGCCCGGGGCGACATCACCCGGGCCCGGGAGTTCCTGGACGAGGCGATCGCGGCGAAGTCGTCGCTGCGACATCTGCTCGCCGCCCCCCGTGCCCTCGCCGACGTCGCCGTCGGGGACCTCGACGAGGCGATGGACCGGCTGCAGAGCTCGGTCGCCGACGCGGAGGAGCGCGGTGTCCTCATCGGGACCGAGGCGACCCACCTCCAGGTGGCGCGCATCGCCATGGCTCGCGGCGACGCCGACGGCGCACGGCGCGTGGGCGGGGCGCTGGAACGTCTGCACGGGATGCTGGGAACCTCGCGGACGGAGCTGTACCTGCTGCTCGTGCGCTCTTTCGTCGACCGCGACGGGGCGACCGTCGAGAGCTGTCTGCGGCTCGCCCGGGAGCGCGGGATCCCCCTCGAACTGGCGACGGTCATCGGCATGCTGGGCGAGCTCGATCTCGTGGGGCCCGACGCCTGTGGGAGTGCTACGACCTCTTCGGGGAGCTCGGCGCGCTGCTGTGCCGCAGCTGGGTCCGCGGCCTGATGACCCGCGCCGGCGTGACCGTGCCGGGCCGGGCCTCGGTCGTGGCGGAGAACGAGCGGCTGCTGGGCCTGCTGGTGGGGCAGGGCTTCGGCAACCGGACGATCGCCACGATCCTCCAGGTCAGCGAGAAGAGTGTGGAGGGCAGGCTGGGCCGGATGTTCGCGCGCGCCGGCTACCGGTCGCGCACCGAGCTCATGACGGCGATGCAGGACCCGGGGTTCTCCGGCTGACCGGTCGAGCCCCGGACCTGCGACGGCCTCAGACGGCGAGTTCGAGGTCATCCACGGTCAGCAGTGTCAGGTCGGCGGGATCCACGGCGCCGCCGGAGCTCAGCCGGGACGCCTGCCGGTCGGCCATCCGCTCGAACACCCGACGGGCGGTGCGCCCGTTGCCGAACGTGCCGTCCTTCGGAATCCGTTCGAAGTAGGCGAGCAGGGCCTGCTCGGCCTCCGGGGCGAGGCGGTAGTCGTGGCGCTCGCACTGGCTGCGCACGATCGTGACCAGCTCGGGGGCGTCGTAGTTGGCGAACTCGATGGTCCGGCTGAAGCGGGACTCCATGCCCGGGTTGGCCTCCAGGAACTGCTGCATCTCCTTCGAGTAGCCGGCGGCGATGACGACGACGTCGTCGCGGTGGTCCTCCATCAGCTTGACCAGGGTGTCGATCGCCTCGCGCCCGAAGTCGGGGCCGGTGCCGCCTCGTCCGCTGGACAGCGTGTAGGCCTCGTCGATGAACAGGACACCGCCCAGCGCGCTGGTGAACGCCTCGGTGGTCTTGATCGCGGTGCCGCCGATGATCTGGGCGACCAGGTCCGCGCGCGCCACCTCGACCAGGTGCCCGGACCGCAGCACCCCGAGGCGGGCGAGGATCTCGCCGTAGAGCCGGGCGACGGTCGTCTTGCCGGTGCCGGGCGCGCCGGCGAACACCAGGTGGCGGGCCATCGGCGGGGCGGACAGCCCGGCGTCGACGCGGCGCTTGGCCATCTTGTTGAGGTTCACCAGCGAGGTGACGTCGGCCTTCACCCCCTCCAGACCGACGAGCGCGTGCAGGGCGTCGAGCGGGTCGTTGGTCGGCCGCCGGGCCGATGTCGCGCCCGGTGCGGGTGCGGCGACCTCCGTGGGGCCGCCGTCGGCCACCGCGGCCTGGCCACCGGACCGGGGCCCCGGCGCGTCCGGGATCCCGTTGGCGAGGCTGGCCAGCCGTTCGACGGTCAGCGACGCCGCGGGGGCCGTGACCCGCAGCCCGGCACCGGCGTTGCCCTGTGCGGTGCAGCCGGTCAGCCGGACCGGTTCGGCCGTGGCGACGACGATCCCGTCCGCTCCCCCGTCGACGGCCCCGCAGCCCTCGAGGGTGCCGCCGGAGCCCGTGCCCAGGCGGAACCCGGCGCCCGGCGCCCCGACGACACAGCAGTGCTGCAGGGTCAGGTCGGCGCCGGTGCCGGCGGTGACGCCGTCGCCGCCGACCGCGGACAGGTCGCCGTCGGCCAGCGACAACGCCGCACCGCCGACGGCCACACCGGACCCGGTGGCGCCGCGCAGGCGCAGCCCGTCGATCTGCGGGCGGGCCCCGTCGGTGACCCGCACCCCGTCGGCGCCCGCGCGTTCGATCTCCACGTTCTCCAGGCGGCCGCGGGCACCACCGGAGACGACCAGGGCACAGGTCCCGGCGTCCAGGACGCGCAGCCGGCGCAGGAACGGGTCGGCGCCGTCGTCGACGACGACACCGGCGCCGGTGTCGCCACTGGTCTCGACGGCGTCGAGCTCGGGGGTGCTGCGCCCGGTCACCCGCAGCCCGTCGCCCTCGGTGGACCCGACGGTGCATCCGGTGGCGGTGCCCGAGGCCCGGCCGGTCCACAGCAGCCCGGCCCCGGTGGCGGCGCGCACGGTCAGCGCGCGCAGCTGCGGGCGGCAGGCCTGGTCGACGTGCACGCCGACGGCGCCGCACGGCCCGATCTCGGCGCCGTCGACCTGCACCGCGGCACTGCTCGCGAAGTACAGCCCGGCCCCGGCGGTGTCGGTGACCCGCAGGTCGGAAGCGGTGAGCGCACCCTCCTGCTCGACGGCGACGGCCGGCTTGCCCGCCGCGGACACCGACGTCCCCGAGAGCGTGAGCCGGCCCCGCTCGTGGACGAACACGCCGTTGCCGGCGGGGTTCTCGATCCGGGTCGCGGCGAGGTCCAGCACGCCGTCGCCGGCCACCACGACCGCGGTGGTGCCGACGTCGGTGATGCGGCACAGCGACACGGTGCTGCCCACCGGGGAGCTGACGACGACCCCCGCGCCCGTCGGGGCGGTCAGCGTGCAGTCGCGGGCGTGCACCGCGCCGTCGTCGCGGGCGAGCACCGCCGACCAGCCCGCGCCGGTGACCGCGCACTCGCTCAGCTGCAGCGCCCCGCTGGTCACCAGCACCGCCGCGACCACCCCCTCGGCGCCCGCCACGGTGATGCCGGACAGCTGCGCGGTCGCCGACGGCGGCCCGGCCAGCACCACCGCGACCCCCTCGCGAGGGGCGATCCGGACGGTGCCCGGGCCCTCCTCGGCGAGGATCGTCACGGCCTGCCGCAGGACGAGGGGCTCGGTGTAGGTTCCCGGCGCCACGCTGATGACGGCACCCTCGGGTGCCGCGGCCACGGCGTCGGCGAGGCTGCGGTGCCCGGTACCGCCCATCGGCGAGACGGCCAGTGCCGCGCTCATCGCGGCACCGGTCCCGTACGGCGTCGCGGCTCCATCGCGCCCCTTCGGCAGAGTCGGTTCCGGCGGTCCTCCCCTGTCTAGTGCGGGCCCCGGCACCGCGGAGCGACGACGGGACCCCACGCGCGCGCCACGGGGGAGATCCCCCGCGAACCGGTCACCCGGTGGGGGCCCCGCCCACGAGCGAGCGCAGCCTCGCGGCCGGGATCAGCGCAGGGGCGGGCGAGTCGGGGTTGACCACGATGTCGACGCCCTCGGTGGGGAGGGCGGCGGCCAGCTCCGCGGCGGTGGTCTCGCGCCAGGACGCGACGCCGGTGACCCGGTCGCGGTGCGCGGCGGCGGTGACGACGGGGACGACTCCCCCGCCGGGTGCCGCCCGGACGACCGCGACGCCGTTCTCGTCGAGAGCGACGCCGAGCCGGGCCTCGACCAGCACCGTGTCGAGCAGCTCCATGGTCTCGTCCTCGGGGCGCAGGCCGTCCTCCCGGTCGAGGGCCAGGATCTGCAGGACGGCGTCGACGGGGTCGGTCGGTGACCCGGGGTCCGACGGGACGTAGTCGGGGTTGCTCTGGAACCCCTCGATCCCGCCGTCGGCGCGCAGGATCCAGGCCCCCACCACCTGGGCCGGCCCGGGATCGGGCTGCCCGGGGGTCGGCCGCCAGCCCGGGTCGATGAGGTAGGCGATCTGGTCCTCGGCCGTGTCGGGGACCTCGGGCTCGGCGGGCCCGCCATCCGGGGTGGGCGTGTGGCCGGGGGAGGTGCTCATGGACAGCGCTCCGTTCGGGGGGCGGTTCGTGGTGTCAGCGGGCGGGCGGCCGGGGCGCTGCCACGCGTGGGTCGGGACGCCCCAGGTCCCGGATCGCGTCCACGTGCCGCGCACCGGGTGCCGTCCTTGCCGTGGGCCACACGCCCGGCCGTCGCGGGGCCGACCGGATCTCCGGCAGGTCCCACATCGACAGCACGGCGGGAGCCTACGGCGTCGGGGGTGTCCGGGCGGACTGACCGCTGTGCCCGGCCCGGACGGCGTCGTCCTCGTGGGCCGACCGGACGGGCTCGCGAGTGGACACGTCGCCGTCGACGTCCCAGCTCGGAACCGCCTCGGAGACCCAGCTCTCGTGAGCCGGCGGGACCGCGGGGCCGGGTGGCACGCCAGGACCGTCGGCGGGGGCGGGGTCACGCGGGGGGTCCCCTCGCATTGGGAGGGGGCTGTCGGAACGGGTGCCGGTCCGGGCCAGCTCGGCGTCGTAGTTCCCCTTGGCCGACCACCAGGCCTCGGCGGCGGCCCGCTCGCGCTCCGCGGCGGCCGACTGGTCGTTCGCGGCGGCATCGGCCCCGGTGCCCCTCTCCGCGGCCCGCAGCTCCGACCGGGCCCGGCCCCACTCCCGGTCCCTGACACCCAGCTGGTGCACCGCGTCCACGAGCGCGGCGGGCAGGCTCTCGCCGCGGTCGGTGCGCCGGACCACGTACCCCTGGTCGAGGTCGACGTCGACGACGCCGGTCCGCCGGCCGGAGCCGAGCGGCACGGACCGGGGCTCGGCGACCACCCTGAACCGGGTCCCGTGCGTGTGGAGGGTGCTGATCGGGCTCACGTCACCCGGCCCGCGTGCGGGGCGTTCGGTGCCGCCCGAGGAGGTCGCGCCGCGCTGCTCGTGCTCGGCCCCGGCCGCGCCCAGCGGCTCCAGGCCCAGCGCCCAGCCCGAGGCCTGGCCGAACGGCTGCCGCCCCTCGGAGTAGGTGTTCGACTCGGGCGGGTGCGGGACCCCGCCGGACACGACGGGCATGGCACCGACGAGGTGCTCGCTGGCGGACCCGTACTCGACGTGCTCCGCGCCGGTCCGGGCGGTGGAGCCACCCAGCCGGATGCGGTCGCTGGCCCCCACCAGCTCGCCGGTGTCGGGGAGCACGGCGTGCAGGGTCAGGTCGAAGCCGGAGCTGGTGGGGACGACCAGGGGCATCCCGTGCTCGAGCTGTTCGCGGGCCGAGGCCGTCAACCGGCTCGGGGTCAGGTCCGCCTGCAGGGCACGGGTGGTCGCCGCGGTGACCGTCCCGCCGCCCTCACGGACGGCCTGCTCGGCGGCCCGGACGAGGTCGCCGGTGTCGCCGGCGAAGTCGACGGCCCGGGCACGGGCGGGATCGGCGGGCAGCGCGGCCGCGTCCGCGGACCGCCAGGCCGCCAGCGCGTCCGGCCGGGCCTCGTCCGCCGACCGGATCGTGGTCCGCGAGGCCGGGACCTGCCGGTGGGCCTGCGGCATACGACCGGCCAGCGTGTCCTCGACCAGGGACCGGAGCTCGACCGTCCGGACCGCGGGGGCAGCGGCGATCCGCTCACCGTGCCGCTCGATCCGCACGTCGAACAGGACCTCTGCACGGTGTGCCGCCAGGACCCCCGACGCCGTCTCCGAGGATTGCCGGGCCGTCGCCCACTCCTCGACCGTCTGCCGGGTCTGGGCCAGCCACTCCCCGACGTAGGCCAGCCCCAGACCGGCCGCGAGGTACGGGGCACCATGTCGAGCGGTACCCGCCTCGGTCGAGGGGACGAACATCCCGCCCGGCACCACGGTCATGATGACCTCGGCCAGGACCCGGCGCAGGGTGCGCGCGGCGGTCCGGGTGAACGTGGAGACCGTCGTCGTCGTGAGCTCGCCGTGGGTCACGCCCAGCGGCTCGGGCGGTGCGAGCAGCTCGGCTCCGACGCGCAGGTCGTAGGTCCGGCCGCTGAGCCGGTCCTCCAACCTCAGCGCGATACCCACCCCGTCGGCCATCGCGTCACGCAACGAGCCCTGCAGGGCCGACAGCAGGGTGTGCGCCTCGCGGTGGCCGTCGTGCGGGGTCGTCACGGCCGAGGACGAGAGCAGTCGTTCGGCCCGCTCCGGCCCGAGCCGGTGCACCAGCTGCTCGCGCAGCAGCGGGAGAGTGTCGCTGAGGTCGACCGGCTGCAGGACGCCGCCCACCCGGTCCGGCGCCGGCAGCGACCGCCCCTCGGGCACCGGTTCGACCGCCGGACGCGACGAGGCGGCCAGGATCGACCCGCCGGGGGTGTGGTCCAGGACCAGCTCCGGCAGGCGGGGCGGTCCGGTCTCCGCGGCGCGGAGGGCGTCCTCCTCCGCCTGCAGGGTCCGGATCGCGTGGAGCTGCTCGTCCGTCACCAGGGCGTGCACTGCTCCCGGCAGCGTGAAGCGCTCCGCGGAGCGTCCCACCGGGGACCGCCCGAACACCTCCCATCGGTCGAGGTTGCCCCGGCGGCTCGCCTCGGCGGCGACGGTGGAGCCCAGGTCGGCCCGGATCAGGTGCAGTGCCCGGGGCTCACCGGAGATCGTGCGTGTGGTCTGCGCGGCAGCACTCTCCCCGTCCCGGAAGGACTGCGAGCCACCCCACAGGCCGATCTCGCCGAGGAACAGGCCGATCGCGTTGCCGGCACCGCCACCGATGGCGCCCGGGTCGCCCGTGGCGAGGTACGCCGGTTCGATCGAGTTCGTCAGCGACCAGCCGCTCCCGGCCTCGCGGGCCAGGACGCTGCCGCCGGTGATCGCCCCCGAGGGCTGCTCCCACACCGTGTCCAGCACCTGAGGTTCGCGGAGGGAGAACGAGACCGCCGCCGCTGCCTGGGTGTCGGCCCGGCGACGCGCCCAGCCGAGCCCGTCCAGGTGCACCGGCCGGGAGAACAGGTGCGGGTCGCCGCGCAGCGCGCTCTGCGAGAGCGCGGTGTCGATCAGGCCGGAGTTCGCTCCGTCGGCGAACCCGAGGGCCGGGTCACCGGAGGCGTCGACGGTCTGGTCGCGCACCGAGGTCCGGACGTGTTCGAGGCCGTGCACCGACAGCAGCCGGATCCCGTCGAGCTCGCGGGACGTGCCCCGGCGCAGCGCCGGGTCCCCGTTCAGCGCGATCCCGGGGAGGGCGGTGCGGTCGGTCGGTACGACGGTGCGCTCCAGCTCGGCGCGCACGGCGGCGGCATCGGACCCGGCGGGCAGTTCGAGCACGACGTCGGCGACGACCGTCCCCGGCGCACGTCCGGCCTCCGCGGCTCCGGGATCGACGATGGTCAGGTCCTGACGGGTCGGGACCCCGAGGCCGGAACCGCCGACGGTGACCCCCCGGACCAGGGCGTTGGGCCGGGACCAGTGGTGCCCGGTGACGGTGTACTCGACCCGGGCCCGGTACCGGTGCAGGGGCTCGGGCACCGGCGCGCCGTCGGCGTCGAGCCGGGGGCCGCGGGCCCCCCCCCGACGTCGGACCCGGTGGTGTGCCTGATCGTCGTCGAGGTGGAACGGTGGTACCCGAGCTTGCTGTAGAAGGTGGCCAGTGCGAGGTTCCCGGCAAGCTGCGAGTACACCCGGCCGACGACTCCCCCGGTGACCGACCAGCCCCGCTTCGCGGTGTGCTCGCCGCTACCGGTCTCGCCGATCCGCGTGGTCGAGGGGCGCTCCGGGGCGGGGCCCAGGTCGACCAGCTCGCCGTCGAGCCGGGCCGAGACCCGCAGCGCGACGTGGTAGTCGTGGCCGCGGCCGGGTTCGGGGGTGAGCTCGACGGTGAGCGGCCCGTCCACGAGCAGGTCCGGGGTGATGCGGGGCAGCCGGTCCGCCGACACCGCCGCCTCGACCGCGTCCGTGCGGCCGAGTTCGCGCTCGTGGCGGTCGGAGATCCCGCCGCTCAGCCGGGTGTCGTCGAAAGAGGTGGCGAAGGTCGAGTCCCGCCACGACCACCGGTGGTGGCCCGGCAGCAACGCCACCGAGTCCCGCATGATCGCGGCGAGCTTCTCGCTCGTCGCCTGCGGCTCGGGAGACGCCGACGGGCCTCCCGGGAGGCCGTCCGCCGTGGGGAGGACGCCGGTGCCGGCCGCCTCCTCCGGGGTTGTCCAGTGCTGCGCGGTGAGCGCACGGTCGAAGGTGATCGGCGCCTGGCCCGGGAGGCGGGCCTCCAGGTCGTAGACCGTGCGGTAGCGCACGACCGGGCCCGTCCGGTCCTGCGTCGACTCGTGGGTGGTCGTGCGGTCGTGGGCGTGGGAGGTCTCGGCCGAGCGGCCGCCCGCCCCGAGCGGACCGGCCGCCGCGGTGACCAGGCCGACGTCGACGCCCGCTCCGGCCCCGAGTGAGCCCTCGCCCGCCCGGCTCGCCCGGGTGCCGCCGGCGGCCGTCGCGGCGCCCTTCGTCGTGGTGGACCAGCTCGCTCCCTCGATGGTCTCCAGGTACTCGACCTCCCGGGCGACCGCCCGCAGCTGGAGCCTGCGGCCGTGCGAGCTGAACAGCGAGAGCAGCGGGTTGCTCTTGGGGAGCAACGACACCGAGTCCACCCAGCCGGCGCCGCTGCCGGCCTGGCGCGGGCCGACCGCCATCCGTGGCAGCTGCGAGGCGAGGCCGTCCGCGCTCAGCGCCGTCCGCAGCGCACGCAGGGTGTGGGGGTTCGCCGACCCGATGTGCTCGGCCAGCTGTCGCGCCACGTCCGGCGTCCGCTCCGGGGTGGCGGGCAGTGCCGTCCGCTGGTGCCGTCCGGGCGTCGAGGAGTCCAGGTGCGCGCCCTCCACCAACGACGGAGGCAGGGTCGGCGGCAGCGGCACCGTCGTCCCGGTGCTGCGGAGCCCGACAGGCACGGTCATCCCGGCCGAGACCCGGGGGTCACCGGGACGGTCCCCGACCGTCGTCGTCGGGCCGATCGGGTCGCCTGCGGCGTCGACCCTGGTGAGGCTGAAGCGCAGCGGCACCTCGACCGTACGCATGCCCCGGAACCCGGTGCCGCCCTCGGGCCGCTCGGGCAGCGTCACCGAGATCGCGACCTGCTCGGACTCCGAGCGGACGGCCGTGCGGTGCGTCGACGCCCCGGTCGGCAGGGTCACCCCACCGAGGCCGAACAGACCGGGGACCGCCGGGACGAAGAGGAACCAACGGGTCATCGGCGACCGCGACGACGACGTCGCCGCCGAGGAGCCCCGGTGGGACTCACGGGACGCGCCTGCGGGCTCGGGTGAGCCACCGTGGACCGGGGTCGCCGCCGACCAGTCCGGGGCCACGGTGACGAGGACCTTCTCCCGGCCGACCCGCACGATGCGGCCGTCGAGCAGGGCACCCACGTCGTCCCGGACGGCGTGCCGCAGGGAGGCGAGATCGTTGTCGGCGGGCGGGCGCGGCAACAGTGCGGCGGCCACCGTGACGACGTGGTCGACGCCCGTGGTCGGACCGCTCTGGGTCGCTGGGGCCAGGGTGTTGCCCGGGGCGGGGGCGTAGGCCGGCTCGGGCGTGGGAGCAGCTTCGGGTGCGGGGGTGGGTTCCGGGGCGGCGTCGGTGGGCACGACGTCGGTGGGCACGCCGTCGGTGGGCACGCCGTCGGTGGGCACGCCGTCGGTGGATACGCCGTCGGTGGATACGCCGTCGGCCGGCGCGGGATCGTGCAGCCGCAGCAGGTTGCCGTCGCGGCCCGTCGCGACGGCCGAGACGACCACGCCGGCGCCCGGCTCCCGCCGCACCGCGGCGACGACGCCGCCGTCGGACGGAGTCAGCACGACCACGGCTCCCCGGCTGTGGATCATCGACACCGTCTCGGTCCGTCCCGTGGCCGGGTCATGCATCCGGACCAGCGCCGAGCTGCCGTCACCGCCGTGGACCAGGCCGTTGTGGACCTGCACCCAGGCGGCGACGCCGGTGCCGATCTCCGCCAGCGGGGCGCCGAACGTCTGCTCGACCGCATCCGCGGCGGGCTCGGCGACGACCTCCCGTGGGCGTCCACGCCACAGGTCGTGCAGCGCCAGGTGCCCGTCGAGACCGCTGCCCGCCAACTCCTCCCACGCCCCACGATGCAGCGCGAACCGGTCCGTCCGGTCGGTGGTGAACGGGAGCAGATCGCGCACCAGGTTGCGCATCTCGGCCAGTGAGACGGTCGCCCGGGCGAGCGTGTCGACGTCGAAGGGGAGCGGAGAGGTCCGCCGCCGCCACGCGTCGTAGGCGTCCAGCAACGCCGTGCGGTAGGCCTCGTTCCCGTGGTACGCCGCGCGGTCCCGCGCGGTCGCCGCGGCATCGCCGGACGCGGTCGGGTGGTCCGGGGCGGTCGGCTCCGGACGATCGTCCCGGACGACGGGGAGACCCAGCTCCCTCAGCACGTTCTGGATCGCTGCCCACTGGTGGTTGCCCGGCACCAGCCGATCCCGGGCCGTCGGCGTGGTGACCGACGGAAGCGGCCTGCTCGGCAGCTGTGGCCCGCCGAACAGGGCGTCGAGGCGTGCCAGATCGGCCTCGGTGTACACCAGGATGCCGTCGGGGCCCATCAAGGCGCCGTACGTGACGGTCCCGCCGACGGCCGCGGCGTTCCCGTGCGGGCCGTACCTGTCCGGCAGGCCGAACACGTGGGAGAGCTCGTGCGCCGCGACGGCGGACCCCATCGCCTTCAGGCTGCGGATCTGGTCCAGCTGCCAGCGCTCCTGGTGCGACGTGGGCGACTGCCCGCGAACCCACGGCACGTCCTCCACCACGACGACCTGATGCTCGGGGCGGGTGGGCGAGAGATCGAGACTCAGGTGCAGCTGGTCCCCGCCGGGAAGCCGGTAGCGGTAGTTGAGCAGCTCCAGCTGTTCGACGGCCAACGCAGTGGCCTCGGCGACCGCGGCCGGGTCACCCACCAGCCGCACTGCGGCGGTGAGCTCACGGACGAAGTGCCCGGGGAACACCTCGTAGCGGCGCACCTCCACCGGCGCGAGGTCGGCGAACCGGGAGATGCCGACGTCCCGTTCACCGGGCGGGAGCACCGTGATGGCGTCGGCCCGCACGAGGGTCACCGGTGCCGCGGCCCGCTGGGCGTCCCAGACGACGTCGCGGCGGTGCAGCTGCTCGGAGTCCGCCGCAGGCTCGTGCCCCTGCTGCCACCGGGGGCCGGTGCGGTGCAGCGGCTCCGCGCGCCCGGAGCGGGCGGCCGGAACCGCGTCCACGGGGGGCGCCTCGGGCACCGATGGCCCGGGCACGAACGGTTCCGGCTCGTCGGCCGGGACGGCCCGCACACGGTCGCCCGTGCTGGTGACCCCTACCGCCGTGAGGCGCGCATCGTCGGGGACGACGACGTGCTCGGCGAGGACGACGCCGCCGTCGGACGGAGTCAGTACGAGCACGTCACCCTCGACCTGCAGCAGGGAGAGCGTCTCGACGCGCCCGTCGCCGGGGTGCTCGATCCGGACCAGCCCGGAGCCGCCGTGGCCACCGCCGTGCAGCGCGTCGGCGAACCGGGCCCACGCGTCCGGGCCGGTGCCGATCTCGACCGGCGGGAACCCGAACGTCCGCTCGATCTCGTCCCGGACGTTCCTCCGACCCCGGTCGCTCTCGGTCGGAGCCCGGGTGCCGACCGGATCGGGGGTCGCGGCCGGTGCGGGCGTCGCGCCAGAGTCCGGCGTGGCGCGGGGGCGGCCCCACCAGAGATCGTGCACCGCCAGGTGCCCGTCGAGACCGGATCCCCGCAGCTGTCGCCAGATCGGCTCGTGCAGCCCGAACACGGCCGTCGGGTCGTCGGCGAACGGGGGCCGCGGAACGGACCGGTGGTCTGTCCGGGGGAAGACCAACGGCACGCCGTCGGCGCCGGTCCCGACCGCCTCGACCCGGCCCAGGTAGCTCAGGTGGTCGGCGGTGGCCGGGACGACGTCGCCGGTGCGCAGCTCGACGAGCTGCACCGTGCCGCCGTCGTTGAGCAGGTTCCAGTGGGTCGGCCCGATCAGCCGGGGGTGTCCCTCTCCGGTCGGTGGAACGGCGGGGTCGCGCTCGAACGCGCCCCAGACCACCGCGTCGGCGCCCGGCCCGGCGGCCCGGACGGTGTCGATGACCGCGCCGAGCGCGGCCGGACCGGTGCCGACCGCGGTCCACGGAGCGCCGAAGGTCCGTTCCAGAATCCGACGGGTACCGACGGGCCCGGACGGCTCCTCGCGCGGGGCGTGCGGCTGCCCGTGCCAGGCCTCGTGCAGCTCGGCGGCGGCGGTGGGACGGGATCCGGAGTAGGTCCAGGCCAGGTCGTCCACCGTCCGGGGCGCCGACGACGTCGTCGTGGCGGAGCCCACCGCGCCGGGATCGAGGACGACGAACGGCGGCACGGTCGGGCTCTGCGTTCCGGACCCACCGGGTTCGGTCGGGTCGCCGGGGCGATCCCCCTGGGGCAAGGAGGACCCGGCGGGGCCGGACCGGTCCGCCGCGGGGTCCGCGACGGCGGGCTCCGGCCGAGGGGTCGGCTCCGGGGTCGGCTCCGGGGTCGGCGCGGTCTCCGGCACGGCCGAGTGGCTGGGCAGCGGCAGCGGCGCCCGACCGCCGGTGACCGCGGCGGCGCGCACCTCGCGGACGGCGGGCAGACCGTCCGGCCCGACCCGCGTCGCGGTACCGGCCCGCGGATCGACGAGCCACTGGGTGTCCCCGTCCTGGAGCAGCACCCAGATGGCGGGAACCGTGCGCGGTCCCCGGCCGGTCTCCCGGGCGGCTTCCACGACGGCCGAGGCGCCGTGTCCCGCGCCCCGGACGGCCGCGGACACCGCGGCCCACGCGTCCGCGCCCACCCCGACGGTGGTCAGCTCGGTGCCGAGTCCCGCGGCGACGACGTCTTCCGCCACGCGGCCGTGGTCCGAGTCGGGTAGCCGGGGAGTCCCGTGCCAGGTCTCCACGACGGCCACGGCGGCGTCCGCGGGGTCGCCCTGCAGCAGGTGTGCCCAGCGGTCCGGCGTCACGAACGGCTGCGGCCGACCGTCCCGGTCGGTGATCGCGGCGGCGAGACGTCCCTCGGCGGTGTGGCCGTTGCGGTCGGCGTGCTCGACCGCGGCGCGGGCCAGCTCGGTCGGCGACGGCGGTACCGGGAGGCCCTGCTCGCGCCAGCGCTGGTAGATCTCGAACGAGTCGTCCCGGCTGGAGCGCAGCCCACGGCCGTCCAGGGCGACGCGGATGGCGTCCATCTGCGGTCGCGTCGGCGTCTCCGGTGCCCGGAAGGGCTGGTGCACGACCGTCCCGGGGTCTCCCGGGGCCGTGCTCCTCCCCGACCGGGTGGGCGCCGGGGGCTCGTCGTCCTCGGGGATCGTGCCCAGCCGCCGCGCGCGGGGCGGCAGCGGCGCGGGCGCCACCGGACGCTGCTGCACCCACTGGGCGGCGCGGCGGTCCAGCTCGGTCTTGGCCTCGGCCCACTCGCGGGCGGCGTCGGCGTAGCGTTCGCCGGCCACGCGGAGGTCGGTCGCGATGCGGCCGGTCGCCTCACCACGCAGGCTCTCCAGCCGACGGCGGTCCTCCGCGGGCGTGTCCAGCCAGAGCTCGTCGTAGCGGTGCTGGACCGCGACGAGCTCCGTGTCGGCGGCGCGCCAGGCGTCGGCGCGCACCTTCTCGTCGGTCATCGCGGCACGCACCTCGGCCGGCATCGGCCCCAGCAGCGCCTCGGCGTCGCGTTCGCCGATGAACAGGCGCAGGTCCCCGCCCCGGACCGTGCCCGTGATGTCCAGGTCGGCGCGACCGGGCCGGGTGAGGACCGCCCCGACCTCGTAGCGGTAGGAGCCGCCGAGGATGCGGACCGAGCCGCCGAGCTTGGTCTCGTGCTCGCGTCCGGTCAGTGGGAGCTGCATGGACCGGTTGCTGGCCGACGACTGTCCCTGGGCGTCGCCGCGCAGGTCGCCGCGGGACTCGTCGACGGTACGGCCGTCCCCGACCAGGCCACTCCGGACACCGCTGGAGACCTCGCTGTAGGGACCGGCGACCGTCGAGGTCATGGAGTTGGACTCCGCACCGACCCCGAGCTGGGCCGACACGGCCTCGGTGTGCAGCGACTCGGGCACGATGCGCAGCCGCGGCGTCAGCGTGGAGCCGGGCAGGCTCGGGTGCGCGACCGGCGGCAGGTCGGTCGGGCCGTCCAGCAGCAGCGGGATCCAGGGGTCGAGGTACTCGGGGGTGAACATCGCGTCGAGGGCGTGGTGGGCGGGCGCCCCCGGGGCCGTCCAGGCCCGAGGGACGTCCGCGGCCCGCAACGCCTGCTGCAACGCGGTCCGGGCGCGCTGCGCGTCGCCGCGGATGTTGCCGAGGACGGTCTCCGGGTCGACCGCCGCCGCCGGACGCATCTGGTTCGGCGGCGGGACCGCAGGGTCGGGCAGGGTGGACAGGAACGACGCCGGGACCCGCTGACGCAGGGTGAACGGCACCGAGGCCAGCGACGGGGTGGTCGTCCCGTCCCGGGACACCGACAGCTCCAGATGTCCGTCGCGGCCGAGGATCGCGGTCGGGCCGTCGGACCCCAGCCAGCGCCAGCCGCGGTAGGTGTGGGCCGTCGCGTCGGGGCGGTGGCTCGTCGACGACCAGGATGCGCCCCCGGCGGCGAGCCCGCCGCCGTAGTGCGGGCTCCCGTCGACGGAGCCCTCCCGGCCCCCCGCGCTGCCACCGATGTCGGCGCTCGGCCCGGACGACACCGCGGTCACACTCATCCGCTGGTCGCTGAGGTACTGCTCGACCTTGGGCGCGTGCCCGTCGTGGACGACCCGCTCCACCCGCGCGGCGTCCGGCGCCGGGTCGGGCACGAACCGCAGGGTCCCGGTCAGGTCGTGGTGGCCGACCACACCGCCGCGGGAGCCGGTGAAGGTCAGGCCGTTGCCGGCCAGGCTGTCCTGCATGCCCTTCAGGTCCGAGGCGGTGAACCCGCGCTGCGGATCGGTGAACCGCTCGGTCACGGTGCGGATGTCGGCCTCCGACAGCACCCCGTCGAAGTGCGCGGGGATCTTCGCCGCCAGGTCGGCGAGGGGTCCGGCGACGCCCTCGTCCATGGCCCAGCCGAGGCCGCCCACCGGCGACGCGGCGCGCAGCCGCGACGGCACCTGCAGCGGCACGTCGGCCGTGTCCGGACGCGGCAGCTCCGGGGGCAGCAGGCCCCAGTCCCGCAGCTGTGCCTCACCCGCGGACACGTAGACCTGCCGGGGCAGGTTCACGTAGCGGGTCGCGGTCCGCTCGGTGGGCGTGCGGAACAGGTCCAGCGCCCGGTTGGTGGCCGTCGTGCGCGCCGTCGCCTTGAACACCCCGTCCATCACGACGACGTAGGAACGGCTGCTGCCCAGGTCGTGGAACGTCTCGCTGGCCCCCGACGTACCGCGCGAGCGGCCCGCCCGGTGCGACGCCCGGTAGCCGCCGTGCACGCCCCCCGATCCGGTCGGGTGCCCGTTCGCGGCGGCGATGTCCTGTGCCGTCAGCGCCGTGTCGTTGGCCTCGACGCCTGCGGTCCCGGTGACGGTGTGCGTGCGGTTGCTGCTGCCCGACGCCAGGCCACCGCTGAAGACGACCTCGCTGCGGGAGCGGTCGACGGGTGGTGCGTGGTCCACCGACAGGATCCGCGGGCGGAACAGCATCAGCTCGCCCTCCCCCGTGCCGCGCTGGTCGAACAGGCGACCCTTGTGCACGAAGACCGGTGTCCCGATCCCCTTCTGCGTCACGGTGCGGTCGTTGGCGATCCGCTCCGGGCCGAAGGTCATGTCGAGGGCGCGGCCGTCGTCGGTGCCGGACCGGGCGAGCACCCCGGCCCCGGTCGTGGCGTCGAAGGCCTGCTCCATCGCCGCGCGGCGGGCGGCCGCCCCGCCGACCCAGGTGAGGATCGTGTCGGGTCGCAGGGTCGGGGCGAGGTTGGTCCTGTTCCGTCCGATCGGGGTCGCCGTCGGTGCGCCCGGCATCGGGACGCGCTGCAGACGCGACGGCGTCCCCGGCTGCAGCATCTCCTCCTTCAGCACGTCGAGGGCGAACGGCTCGGCGACGGGCGGCTCGGCGACGTCGGGCACCGGGGTCCGTTCGACGGCCTGCAGGCCCGGCCGGCCGATGCCGGTGACCCGGCCGAACGCGTTGGTGACGGAGAACCTCTCCGCCGTGACGCGGTAGGTGTTGAGTCCGGTGACGCGGTGCGCGTCGCCGCCGGGGCCTCCGACGCTGCGCCGGCCGGTGACGGTGCCGACCGCGTTCCCGGCGTCGCCGCCGTGGGCGTAGCCGGCACGGGCCGTCCCGCCCAGGTACATCGGGCCGACGTCGAAGCTCAGGCCGAACCGGGCGCCGAAGCCGGCGTCGAACGCGCTGGCCGCGCTCGCCGTGGACTCCGTGCGGTGGCCGGCGCTGCTCTTCGCGGCGACGCCGGCCCGCGGTCCCTCGTCGACGACGCCGGACATCTCCGCGTCGACGCGGACGTGCAGATACTCGGTGTGCCGCACGCCGTCCCGGGCGAACAGCAGGTGCACGCCGCCGTCGTGGAGCTGGTCCGCCGTCGCACCGAGGACGGCGTGGGTGGTCTGGTGGTCGAGCATCCGCCAGCTCTCGCCGAAGCCCTCGACGGTGCCGGCCTTCGACGCGGTGCGGTGTGCCCCGTCGTGGTCGACCAGCGAGGCCATGCCGCCCTCCTCGGAGGCGGCGATCCGCTCGATCCGCTCCCGCAGCCGGGCCGGGGCGTCGCCGAGGGAGTGCACGTGGGCGCGACCGATGCCGCGGCCCGCAGCGAGGTAGGGCGGCAGGGTGTCGGTGCGGGCCGAGCGGGGGGCGTCGCGGATCTCGTCGGGCACCGGGAGACCCGCGTCGCGGGCGTTGTGCGGGTCGTCGGCGAGCAGCGTCTCGACCGGCACCCGCACCGGCGGGGCGGTCTCGCTCGTCGAACCCCAGGCGACCTTCATCTCCAGGTCGAAGTCGACGTCGAAGGCCTGCAGGCGGGTCTGGTCGACGTTGCGCCGGGAGGCGCTGATGTGGTTGGCGGACCACCCGCGGCGGTGGCTCCAGCCCGCACCGACATAGGGACCCAGGTTCAGGAACAGGAACTTCGGGGCGACCCGCCAGCCGCCGCGCAGCTCACCGGACACACCTCGGCCCCGGCTGCGGCCGGACTCGACGCCCCAGTCGATGCGCTGGGACAGCGGCGTCTTGCCGGCGATCGGGCCGCGCCACGACCCGGCCCTGGGGACCAGCCGGGCCATGACGTACGCCGACCGGCCACCGCCCACGCTCAGCTCGTCGGACTTCATCCAGCCGCCGGTCAGCCGCTGGAAGTGGTGGGTGAGGGTGTTGTCGGACAGGAAGTGGGCAAGCCGGTTGTGTCCCGGCGTCCCGGGCCTGACCAGCTCCGGAGGGAGCTGGCCGGCCAGCCGGGCCAGTGCTGCGTCGACGCCGGGGGTGCGGATGTCGAGGACCGTGGCGTTGGACAGTGCGGGGCCGGCGGTGCCGTCGAGCCGGGCGGGGACGCGCCCGCCGGACCGGCGGTCGGCGGTGTCGAACCAGCCGCTCGCGGTGCCGGCGAGGGTACGTGGGCCCGGTCCGACGAGGGCCCCGGTGTCGTCGCGCAGCGTCACGGTGAACCGCACCGGGACGTCGCCGGCCGGGGGGTGCTTGCCGTCGTAGCCGATGTCGACGTTCACGGTCTTGCGTGTGCGGTGGTGCACGGTGTCGCTGCCGCCGAGGGTGACCCCGCCGCCACCGAAGCCGGTGATGGAGCCGCCGGTGCCGACCACCGGGACCGACAGGCCGGAGGTGTGGGCGAGGCCCTCGACGTAGGTGGCGGTGCCCCGGCGGATCTGCTCGGTGCCGTCGGTCGCGGCCGGGGCGTCGGGGCCGCGGACCGGGCCGGGCCGGGCCGGGTCCTGGTCGATCGCGACGACGGCCTCGAAGACGCGGCCCCCGACCCGGACGTCGAACGGCAGGCCGCTGTGCAGCGCCTCCGGCCGGGCACGCAGCATCTCGTCGAGCTGCTCGGCCACCGCCGGTTCCCGACGGCGGTGGCGGCCGGGGACCATCTCGTCGATCAGCTCGGCGACGGCGCGGCGCTGGTCGGCCCCGACGGTCCGCACACGCAGCAGCCGGTCGGGCCCCGGGCCGGCGGTGCGGGTCGCCGATCCCGTCCCGGCGGGCCCGGCGCCGCGCCGGGGGCCGGGGTCCGGGCCCGTCCAGGGGGCCAGGACGTCGTCGTCGAACCGGTAGCGGCCCGACTCCAGGTCGTCGCGCAGCGCGCGCACCGCGTTCGGGTCGCGGGGCGCGTCGAGGTCCACCAGACCCCGGGTCTCCAGGTACCCGTGCAGACGGCCGGCGACGAAGCCGTCCTCGGCCAGGCGCGGGGAGCCCAGCAGCGCACCGAGGAACGGGGACCCGGGCGGGGCGACCATCAACCCGGTGGGCGGCGTTCCCGAGCCGTCGTCGGGGCGGGTGAGCAGGGGGAACAGCGGCTCGCCGTCGGTGAGACCGCGGGGCATCAGCGGCATCACCTCCGGCAGCGGCTCCAGGGTGTCCGGGAGGACACCGGGCTCGGCCCAGATGCCCCCGTCGCGGTGCAGGACGGCGACGGCGACGTCGGCGCCGGCCCGGTCGAGGTCGTCGGTGAGCAGGCGGCTGAGGATGCGGTCCGAGGCGCGGGTTCCGGCGGGGAACTCGGTGGCGACGTCGCGGACGGTGAACCCGCGTCGGTCCAGGCTGACCCGCGCGGTCTCGGTGAGTCGTCCCGCGTCGGTCCAGACGTGCACGGCGGCGGGGTCACCGGTCCGCTGCGCCCACGCGGCCAGCGACCGCAGGCTCCGGGAGTCGAGCCGGCCGTTCAGCAGGGGGACGTGCACCCGGCGCGGGACGTCGGCGAGGTGACGCCCCTGCGGGTCGCCCATCACGGTGCGCCGGACCGGCTGGTCGACGAGCGCCTGCACCCCGCGCGACGGGGGCGGGACGACGCCGTCGGGCGCGTCGACGGCGGACCGGGCGGTGACCCGGACCCCGCCCTCGACGTCGGCGAGCAGGCCGCGCAGGTACACGGCGGCCGCGGTGGCGCGGGCGTGGCCGGTGGCGCGACGGTGCGCGACGTCGTCGCGCGGGCGGCCCGCCCGGTCGGTGTCGGCGTCGCCCAGCTGCCGGCGCACGGCGCCGAGGAGCCGGTCGGCGTGGTGTCCGATGCCGTCGCCGACGAGCTGTAGGCGGGGCGGCGGCAGCCCCAGGGCGCGGGCCAGGCGGGCCCGTTCGCGGACCTGTTCGGCGATGCTCTGCAGCTCGCGTCGGGCGGCGGCGTCCAGGCGGGTGGCGCCGCTGCGGAACGGCACGTCGTGCACCGAGTCCACGGCGGTGACGTCGGAGGTGTCGTGTCCCAGCACCGCGACGCGGTGCTCGGCCGGGGACGCCCCGGGCGACGGCGGCCGCACCGTCCCGGTGGCGACGATCCGGAAGTCGCGCTCCGCGAGCCCGTCGGTCCCGCCGTCGGCGATCCGTGCGCGCAGGCGGGCCCGGGCGATCGCCTCGACCGCGCGGGCCCGGTCGAGGCCGGTCCGCTCCGCAGCGGTGCGGTCGGCCCACGCCCGGGACGCCGACCGGGAGCCGTTGCCGTGCCCGGTCACCGTCAGGGCGGGAGTGGGACGGCCCTCGTTGCGGGCCGCGACGACGTCGTCGATCCACCGGTCGGTGGCGGCCTGCACGGCGACCCGCCCGGTCGGGTCCACGCGGTGGTCACCCTCGCCGAACGCGACGGTGAGCCGGGTCGCGTCGTCGGGCCCGTGAGCGGTGTCGGTGTCGTACGCGGAGTCGGTGTCGTACGCGGAGTCGGTGTCGTACGCGGAGTCGGTGTCGTACGCGGAGTCGTACGGGTGCTCCGAGCCGGGTGTGCTGTCGCGGTCGCCGGACGGGACCGGGCCCCAGTCGAAGGAGTCCGGCGCGATCGGTTCCCCGTCGGGACCGCGGCGCGCTGCCGGGCTCCCCGCGACCGGCGGTGCGGCGCTCCTGGACCCCGGCAGCGGCAGATCGTGGGTGGGGGCCTGGCGCGCGACCTGGTCGATCCGGGCCAGGTCGGCGTCGGTGAGCAGCGTGCTGCGCCAGTCCGTGCCCATCACGCCGGTCGCGTCGACGGCCCCGCCGAGGACGGCACCGGGGACCCGGTAACGGTCGGGCAGACCCACGCGGTGCAGCAGCTCGTGGAACGTGCGGCCGACCGCGAGTGCGGGGTCGTCGCCGCGCTCGAGGTGCTCCAGCCGCCAGTGCAGCGACGTCGAGTTCGCCCCGGTGTAGTCCGGTTCGGAGGTCACCAGGACGCGGTTCGCGTCGGCACGCGTGGACGGCTCGATGCGCAGGTGCAGCTGGTCGCCGCCGGGCAGCTCGTAGCGGCCGTCGACGTGCTCGCGCAGCGCCTGTGCGGCCAGGTCCGTGGCGCGGGCGACGTGTGCGGGGTCCCCGACCAGGTGCAGCGGCAGGGTCAGCTCGCGCACCCAGCGTCCCGGCTCGACCTCGATCCGGCGTACGTCGACGGTCACCGGGTTGCCCTGCGGGGTCAGGGTGCCGTCCGGCTGCCGCAGCACGCGGACGAGCTCGGTGTGCGCGGTCCCGGACGGCGCGTCGCCGCGGCGTGCCTCCCACTGCGCGGGCAGCAGCGGGTCCGGCAGCTGCGGGGCGGCGGCCGTGGTCCCGTCCGTGTGCCACAACGGGCCCGGCCGCCACGACCGGGTGGGGGCGGGCGGCCCGGTCGTGGTGTCCGGGCCGTCGCCGGGCGGGCCGGTCTCGGGGCGGGCCCCCGCTCCCGGGGAGCTCGCAGCGGCCCCGGACGCGTCGTCGGAGGCGAACCGGATCGGGGCCGCATCCGGATCGGCGCCCACGGCGAACACCCGGCCGGTCCGCGGGATCGAGTCGGGACCGGCGACGGCGGCCGTACCGGTCCGCGGGTCGACGATCCAGACGGTGCCCTCGTGGTTGACCAGGTTCCAGACACGGCGCACCGGCCCGACCCACTCGTCGCGGCCGTAGGAACGACGGGGGTCGGCTGCCGCCGGATAGGCGTGGACGATCGCGTCGGCCCCGTGGCCGGCGTGGCGGACCCGGTCGACGACGGTGGTGAACGCCGCCGGCCCGTCCCCGACCGGGGCCAGCCGGGCACCGAAGGCGTTCTCGACCTCGGCGACGGCCGCCGGGACCCGGGTGGGGTCGGTGCCTGGGGAGACCGTCGGCCTCCCCCGCCAGGTCTCGTGGGCGGCGACCCCGGCGCCGAGGCTCTCGCCGCGCACGGCACGGGCCCAGGTCCCCGGGGCGGCGAACGGCGTCGCCTCGATCGTCTCCTGTACGCGCAGTGCCTCCGCCGCGGCGTAGGCGTTCCGGCTCGCCGCACCGATCTCACGGATGCCGGTCAGCACGTCCTGGCGGCCGGCGAAGGGCGACCCGCCGACGTGCAGGGAGCGCGGCCCCTCCTGGCGCATCTCCCCGACGGCGGCGGGCGGGTCCAGGCGGGGGGTGCCGTTCGCGGCGCGGTTGTGGTCGAGCTCCGGCAGCACCGTGTGGATGCCCAGTGCCTCGTCGGGACCCACCCGGCGCCGGTGCGGGTCGTCGCCGAACCCGCCGTACAACCAGTCGCGCAGGGTCGCGGTGCTCCGCTCGGTGTCGTCTCTCCAGCGTGGCGGGAGCCGTCGGTCGAGCAGGCCGGCGTCGGGGTCACCGCGCCCCTCGCCCGTGTCCACCGCACGGAACGTCGAGGCGAACCGGTCCATCACCGTGGCCGAGTGGCGGCGCAGCCAGGCCGCGCCCTCCGGGCCGGTCCCCTCGACGACGTGGTCGGGGAAGTGCCGCAGGTTGAACGCGGAGAAGTTCTTGGTCAGCGACACCCCGGCATTGGCGTGCAGATGCTGTGCCATGGCCGCGAACTGCAGGTACAGCGCGGCGACGGTGCCGTGCACGGCCGCCCGGGTCGCGGCCCAGGTGTGCGGCGCCCGACCGGCGAACGCCGGGTCCGTCGCCATCTCCTCGGCCAGCCGCCGTCCCAGGTCCAACCCGTCCGCCAGGTGCAGGCGCGCCGCGCGGGCCGGGAACACGTCGACCGCTGCCGGACGACCGGACAACCACGTCAGCAGGTCGGCGAGACCCGCGACGGCGGTCCCGGCGGTGTAGTGGGGCGACACCGCCACGCCGACGCCCCCCCGTCGTCGGTTCGACCCGGACGCCGTCGGCATCGGGCGAGAGCCGGTACTCGGGCGAGGGGAAGATGGTGGAGAGCGGCGTGGACCCGGTCATGGCCGCCAGCCGGTTCAGCACCCCGTCCAGGGCCGCCGTGCTCTCCTCGACGGGGATCCGGTCGACGTCGCCGTCGAGGAGGCGAGCCGGCTCGGTGATCAGCTCCAGCGTCATCCCCGCCGGGCCGATCTCGGCCACCGCGGTCAGCGCCGCGGAGCCGGCGAGCTCGTCGCCGGAGGAGACGTACTCCTCGAGGTTGACCAGCCGGTGGCGCAGGAACTCCGCCTCCACACCGATCGCGTGGGCCCCGGGTCCGTCGCCGGCCCGGTCCGGGTTCGCGACGGCCGCGGCCAGCGACCAGTCGCCGCCGCGCGGCATCGGCTCGCCGCGCCCGCGCCACTGCGTGTACGCCTCGCGCACCTCGTCCGGGCCGGACGGGCGGTCGTAGACCTGCAGGGCCCGGCCGATCGCCGCGGCCTGGGCGTCGGTGGGCACCTCGGGCACCGACGGGTGCGGCACGGCCGGGGGCGGCGGCGCATCGCTCGGCGGCGGAGGGGCAGCACGTGTCGGTGCGGGCGGCGGGACGTCCCGGGCCGGCGCAGGGACCGGCGGGGCCGGGCGGTCCGGAGGGGGTGGCGGGGCCGGACGCACGGGCGGGGGCGGGACGGCATCGTCGCGGCCGGTACCGGGGCTCACCCATTCACGGACGCGGCGGTCGAGGTCGGTCTTGGCCCGTGCCCAGGCCCGGGCCGCCTCCTCGAACCGGGTGGCGGCGGCCCGGCGGTCGGCGTCGATCGCCGCGATCTCGGTGGCTCGGTCCCGGGCGAGGGTCGCGCGACCGCGGGGACCGGCGTCGAGCCACAGCTGGTCGTTGCGACGCTGCAGCTCCACCAGGGCGGCGTCGGCGGTCCGCCACTCCCCGGCGCGGGCCTTCTCCTGCTCCATCGCGGTGCGCACCGTCTCGGGCATCGGGCCGAGCAGGTCCGCGGCGTGCCGTTCGGCCAGGAAGAGCTGCATCCCGCGGCCGGTCACCGTCGGCACCGTGAACGTCTGCGGCGCCCGGCCCGGCCGGTTCAGCTCCAGGTCGACCCGGTACTCGAACCGGCCGCCGAGCAGCCGGACGGGATCACCGAGCTTCGTCTCGTGCTCGCGGGCGGCCAACGGGGCCTGACCGCCGCGGTTGCTGGTCGCGGCGCCCGCCGCACCCTCGGCGCGCGCGTCACCGCGGCTGCTGCCGACGTCACGGCCCTCGCCGATGACCGAGCCGACGACGTCACCGGAGTGGCTCTGCGACGAGGCGGTCTGGTTCCCGATGTGGAGGTTGGACTCGGCGCCGAGGGTCAGCGCAGCGGACACCCCGTCGGTGTGCAGGGACGACGGGGTCACCGAGATCCGCGGGGTCAGCGTCACCCCCACCTGCGTGGGGTGCACGACCGGCGGGAACGTCGCCGGGCCCTTCAGCATCGACGGGATCCAGGAGTCCAGGTGCTCGGGCGAGAACAGCACGTCGAGCTGGTGGCGGCCCGGTTCGCCGGGCCGGCGGAACGCGTCCGGCACGTCCACCGTCGCGAGGTGGTCCTGCACAGCGCGGCTGATCGCGACGCCGTCAGTGCGGACGGTGCCCATCGTCGTGTCCGGGTCGATCCGCGGCGCGTCACCGCCGGGGGCGGCGGGGCGGGTCTGGTCCGGCGGCGGCTGCGGAAGGTCCGGCAGCGAGGACAGGAAGGCCGCGGGTACGCGGTGCCGGAGCGTGAACGGCGCCGACGTCGGCCCGGGGATGGTCTCGCCGTCGCGGGCGACGGTCAGCGCGAGGCGACCGGTCTGCCCGATGATCGCGGTGGGCCCGTCGTAGCCGAGGAAGCGCCACCCGCGGACGGTGTCGGCCGTGGTGTCGGTGTGCGTGTCGGTCCGCGACGAGGACGCACCCAGCCCACCGGAGCCGCCGCCGTAGTACGGGTCCTCGCCCCCGCTGCCGCCGCGGCCGCCGAGTGCGCCGCCGACCTGCGCGACCGGTCCGGAGGTGTGCGCCGACGTCGACGACACCTGGTCGGCGAGGTACTGCTCGACCTTGGGCGCGTGTCCGTCGTGGACGACCTGCTCGACGCGGGTGGCGCCCGGCGCGGTGTCCGGCACGAACGACAGGTGCGCGGACAGGTCGTGGTGGACGAAGAAGCCCCGCCGGGAGGCGGCGAGCGGCACCCCGTCCCCGCCGAGGCTGCTGTGCAGCCCCTTCAGGTCGGCTGCGGAGACACCCCGCTGCGGATCGGTGAGGCGCTCGGCGATCAGCGCGACGTCCTCGGCGTCGAGCCGGCCCGCGAAGTGCCTCCGGAGCTGCCGCTCGATGTCCCCCAGGGGGGCACGCAGCCCGTCGTCGGTCGGCCAGCCCAGCCCGCCGACGGGGTCGTCACCGCGCAGCGTCGGCGGCACCTGCAGGTCCACCGGGGCCTGGTGCGGGCGGTTCTCCTCCGCCGGGAGCAGCCCCCACGCCCGCATCTGTTCCTCTCCGACGGAGAGGAACACGTGGTCGGGCAGGTCGACGTAGCGGGTCGCCGTCCGGCGGGTGGGGGTGTGCACGGTGTCGAGGAGCTGGTTGCTCTCCCAGGACGTCGCCCGATGGGTGACCACGCCACGGGCCTTCACGACGAACGACCTGCCGCCGGACCCGTCGTTGAACGTCTCCCGCGCGCCGAGGGTCGCCCGGGCCTCGGTCTCGCGGGCGCCGACCTGGTAGCCGCCGTAGATCCCGCCCGACCCCGTCGGGTACCGCGAGGACCGTTCCAGCTCCTGGGCGGTCAGCGACGAGTCGTTCACCTCGAATCCCCCGCGGGCCTGGGCGCCCCGGGCGTTCGAGGAGGAGCCGGAGGCCAGGTAGCCGCCGTAGACGACCTCGCTGCGGGCCCGCTCGGTGGACGGCGAGTGCCGCACGTCGACGACCCTCAGGTCGTAGAGGCCCAGCGTGGACACGACGGTGCCCCTCCGGTCCCGCCAGCGCCGCTTGTGCACCTGCTCGGGCGTGGCGATTCCGCGTTCGGTGACCCCGCGGTCGTTGGACACCCGCTGCGGGGCCAGGACGGCTTCCAGCGCGCGGCCGTCCTCCGTCCCGCGGCGGCCCAGCACCGCGTCGCCCCCGGCGGCGGCGGCCAGCGCGGCCTCGGCGGCGGTGCGGCGTTCCTTGACCCCGCCGATCCAGGTGAACGTGCTGTCGGCCAGCAGGGTCTGCGCGAAGTCCCGTTGCCGGGGGCCGACGGGACTGTCCATGGTGATCCGCGGGCGGCTCCGGATGCGCTGGGCCTCGGGCGGTGTGCCCGGCGTGAGCATCTCGTCGACCGGCACGTCCAGCGCGAAGGGCTCCCGGATCGGCGCGGCGTTGTCGGGCAGCGCCACCGGTGTCCTGGGGCTCACGTGCCGACCGGGTGCCCCGATGCCGGTGAGCCGCCCGAGCGCGTTGGTCTCGCTGAACCGCTCCGCGGTGATCGTGTAGACGTTCTGGCCGGTGACCCGGTGCGAGGGGCCGGCAGGACCGGCGACCGCGCGACGACCGGTGATGGTGCCGCCGGCACCGCTGTCGCTGTGGCCGAGGGCGGCCGAGGCCCGTCCTCCCAGGCCCGGGTAGGCCACGCCGGCCTCGAACCCCAGTCCGGCCCGCAGGCCCAGCGAGCCCTCGATCCCGGTTCCGGCGCCGCTGACGGACTCGGTGCGGTTGCCGGCGCTGGTCTTGACGCTGATCCCGGACAGCGGGCCCTCGTCGCCGACGTCGCGCATCTCGGCGCTGATCCTCAGGTGCAGGTACTCGGTGCGGCGGAAGCGGTCGCGCGCGAGCACGAGGTCGACGCCGCCGTCGTAGAGGGAGTCGGCGCTGCTTCCCAGCACTGTCTGGGTGGTGTTGTGGTCGAGCATCCGCCAGGTCTCACCGAGGTCGCGGACCGTCGAGCTGCTCGTCGACACACGGTGGCTGCCGTCGCCGTCGGCGAGGTCGGCGAACGGGCCGCCCACCGAGGCGATGATCTGGTCGATCCGCTCCCGCAGCCGGGTCGGTGCGTCGCCGAGGGAGTGCACGTGTGCCCGGCCGATGCCCAGGCCCGCGGCCAGGTAGGGCGGGAGGGTGTCGGTCCGGCGGTCGGTGTTGCGGGCGTCGCGGACGGCGTCGGTGACGGGCAGGCCGGCGTCGCGGGCGTTGTGCGGGGAGTCGGCGAGCACCAGCTCCACCGGTGTCCGGGCCGGTGGCGCGACGGCGCTGGTGGACCCCCACCGCACCCTGGTCTCGCGGACGAACTCGACGTCGTAGGCGCCCAGGGAGCTCTGGTCGACGTTGCGCCGGGAGGCTCCGATGTGGGTGGCCGCCCACCCACGGCTGCGCTGCCACCCCACCCCGAGGTACGGGCCCAGGTGCAGGAAGGCCAGCTTCGGGATGAACCGCCAGCCCCCGCGCAGCTCCCCGGACACGCCGAGCCGCGAGCTGCTGCTGCCTTCGACACCCCAGTCGATGCGCTGCTGCTTGGTGGTCTTGCCGTCGAGCTCGGCCAGCCACGACCCCTTCTTCGGCACCAGCCGGGACTCGACGTAGACCGGTGGTCCACCGGGGTTGCGCAGCTCGTCCGAGCGCACCCAGCCCGTGGTGAAGCGCTCGTAGTGGTGGGCCAGGTTGTTGTCGGAGAGGAAGTGCACCAGCCGGTTGCGGCCCGGCGAGTCGGGGCGCAGCAACCCGGGCGGGAGCTGGTCGGCCAATGCAGCGAGGACCGCGTCGGGGCCGGCCCCGCGGACGTCGAGGACGGCCGCGTTGGACAGCGCCGGGCCGGCGGCGGGACCGAGCTCGACGGCGGGGCGGGCGCCGGGGTTCGGTTTCGGTTCGTCGAACCACCCGGTGGCGGTGCCGTCCAGGGCACGCGGCCCGGGCCCGACGACGGCGCCGGACTCGTCGCGCACGGTGACCGTGAAGCGGACCGGGACGTCGGCGGCCGGGGTGTGCTTGGCGTCGTAGCCGACATCGTTGTTGACCGTCTTGCGGGTCCGGTGGCCGACGGTGTCGCCCCCGGACGCGGTGATCGCGGCGCCGCCGTACCCGGCGAGCGACCCACCGGAACCGGCGATCGGGACGGCCCGGCTGCTGTCGTCGTAGCGGCCCTCGACGAGGTTGTCGGTGCCGCGCCGGATCTGCTCGGTGCCGTCGGTCTTCGGCGCGGCGGGATCGGGCCCCTCGGCCCGCCGTCCGGGGACGTGGTCGATGGCGACGACGGCCTCGTAGCGGCGGCCGCCGATCTCGACGTCGAAGGGCAGCCCCTGGTGCAGCGCCGACGGCCGGTGGGTGAGCAGTGCGTCGAGCTGCGCGGACGTCGCCGTCCCCGACCGGCGTGCCGATGCACCCGGGACCATCGACGCGATGAGGTCCGCCACGGCCTGCCGCTGCTGTGGGCCCACCGACTGCACCCGCAGCATCGAGCGGGAGGCGGCGGCCGGGGCGGGCACGTCACGGCCGGTCCACGGCGACAGGACGTGGTCGTCGACCCGGAACCGGCCGGCGCCGAGGTCGGTGCGCAGGTCGGCCTCGGTGCCGCGGTCGGCCCGCGCCGTCAGGTCCACCGGGCGCCCGTCGAGGTGCTCCTGCAGGCGGCCGGTGAGGAACCCGTCCTCGCCGAGCCGGTCGGAGTTGAGCAGGGTCTGCAGCAACGCCGAGCCCGGAGGCGCGACGAACAGTCCGGTGCCGGGCCCCGCAAGGCCGTCGACATGGCCGGTGAGCAGCGGGAACAGCGGTTCCCCGTCGGTGACGCCGGCGGGCATGCGCGGCATCGTCGCCGGGAGCGGAGCGGGTGGGCCGTCGCCGGTGGCGCGCACGGCCGGGTCGGCCCAGATCCCACCCTCGGAGTGGATGACCGACAGCGCGACGTCCGTGCCGACACCGGTGAAGGACCCGGTGCGCACCCGGTGGTGGAGGATCCGGTCGGTGGCACGGGTGCCGGACGGGAGGTCGGTGGAGATGTCACGGACCGTGACCCCGAGCTCGGTCAGGCGGCGCCGGGCCATGTCCGAGAGGCCACCGGGACGACCGGGGGCGTCGGCCCACACATGTACTGCGGAGGGGTCGCCGGTCCTGGCGATCCACAGGTCCAGCGCGCGGCGGACGTCGGCGGTGAACCGGCCGCCCAGCAACGGGACGTGCACCCGGCGGGGCACGTCCTGCAGGTGACGGCCCTGCGGGTCGCCCATGACGGTGCGCGGCACCGGCGCGTCGACGTGCGCCTGCACGCCGCGGCTCGGCCGGGGCACGACACCGTCCGGTGCGTCGACCGCGGCGCGATGCACGATCCGCACCCCGGGGACATCGGCGAGCTGCCCGCGCAGGAACACGGCCGCGGCCAGTGCCCGCGCCCGGCCCGTCGCCAGCCGCTGGGCCACGTCGTTGCGGGGACGCCCGGCCCGGTCGGTGTCGGCCCGACCGACGAGGGACTCCGCACCGCCGCGGAGGCGGTCGGCGCGGTGGCCCATCCCGTCGCCGACCAGCTCCACCCGCGGCGGGGGCTCCCCGGCCTCGGCGGCCAGGCGGGCGCGTTCGCGGACCTCGCCGGCCAAGGTCGTGAGGTCACGGCGGGCATCGTCGCCGAGGCGGGTGACGTGGGAGTCGAAGGCGACGTCGTGCACCGAGTCGGTGCGGGTGACGTCGTCGGCGCGCTGCTCGATGACGGCGACGCGGCGCTGCTCGGCGGGCGCGTCCGGGGTGGGCGGGAGCGCGCTGCCGGCGGACACGATGCGGAAGTCCTCGCGGGTGAGACCACCGGGCCGGTCGGTGCGCAGCCGCTCGGCCAGGCGCTGCTCGACGACGTCGTGCACCGAGCGGGCCCGGTCACGGCCGGTGACCTCGGCGCCGGTGCGGTCGGCCCACGGCCGCACGACCTCACGTGACCCGTTGCCGTGCCCGGTGACCACCAGCGCGGGCGTCGGGCCCCCTGCCCTGCGGGCGGCGACGACGTCGGCGATCCACGCATCGGTGGCACGGTCGACCGCCGCGCGGTGGCTGTGGGCGATCCGGTGGGAGCCCTCGGCGAACGGGATGTGGACGGGCGCGGCGGCGAGGGCGGCGTCGCTCAGGGCGGCATCGCTCAGGTCACTGTCGCTCCGCCCGCTGTCGCTCCGCCCACTGTCGCTCCCGTCGCCGTCGCGGGCGCTGTCCCGTTCGAGGTCACGGAGCCCGTCACGAAGCCCGTCACGGTCGCGCGGGGGCGCGAGGTCCTCGCCGGGATCGCGGCGTCCGAGCGTCTCGGGCCGGCGCGCCGCGTCCTGCTCGACGACGGCCCGCACCGTCCGCGACGGCTCCGGGACCGAGCCGTCCGGGGTGTCGACGGCGGCCCGGGTCGCGATGTGGACGCGGTCGGCCTGCGGGCCGAGCAGCTCGCGGAGCCGCTCGGCGACGTTGCCGGCCCGCTCCCGGCCGGCGACACGCCGTTGCTCCAGGAGCGCCTCGGGCCCGGGCGACGGCGGCCGGACCACCCACCGGCTGGGGGGACGGGGGTCGTCGGCGGGGTGGCTGACCAGGTCGCGGGCCCACTTCTCGGCACTGCCGAGCCGGGTCTTGGCCACCCGGCCGGACGACTCGATCAGTGCCCCGCCGTGGTGCGCCAGCCGCTGCGCCGGACGGCCGGTGCCGTCACCGATGATCTCCGCCCGGACCGAGCCGCCGCCGCGGAGGCGTTCGCGGATCTGTCCCGCGAGCGCGACGATGTCGGCGTCGGCCCCCGGATCGGGGCGGTGCTGGCCGGAGCCGAACGTCACCGTGCTCTCCGACCGGGTGCCGGCGACGTCGTCGGTGGTGTAGTCGATGATCGCGACCCGGTTCGTGTCGCGCAGCGCCCCGGACGTGAGCGGCGTCGCGTCCGCTCGTACCAGGACGCGGAACTCGGAGGGCTCCCGGCCGCCCAGGCCACCCTCCCTCGCGAGCTCGTCGAGCCGCTCCAGGACGACCGCCCGCACGGCCTCGGCGCGGGCCCGTCCGGTGGAGGTGCCGTCGACCGACCAGGGCATGCGGCGCATCGACCCGTTGCCGTGGCCGGTGATCGTCATGGCACGGGCCGGGCGGTCCGGGGGTGTGGTCAGGACGTCGCGGACGAACGCGTCGGTGGCGTCACGGATCGGGCCGCGGGCGTCCTCACCGACCGCGCTGCTGAACTCACGGAAGCCGACCGGCGTGACCGGCGCGCCGTGCTCCGGGCGTAGCGATGCGGACCGTCCCCCGTCGTCGCCGCTGCGTGGGGCGGGCGGACCGACGTCGGCGGGATGGGGGGCCGGCACCGGCAGGACGACCGCGGAGTCCTCCTCGTCGCGGGTGCGCGTGCGGCCGGCCGACGTCGCCGGGCGCGACTCGGTGCCGCGGGACTCCCCGTCCGGGGTACGGGAGGTGGTCGTGCGGTGCTCGCCGGACGAGGGATCTCCCGTCCGCGCCGTGGTGTCCGTGCCGGTGCGTACCGCGGCCGGCGGGGCGCCGTCGGTGCGGGTCGCGGTGGACGTCGTGGCCGGACCGGCCGTCGTGGCCGGGGTGGCCGAGGACGCTGCAGACACCGGTGCGGGCGGGGCCGGTGTCGCCCCGGACGGGACCGGGGTGGGGACCCGAGGGGGCGTGCTGCTCGTCGGGGGGACGCTGCTCGTCGCCGGCGGCGTGCTGCCGGCCGCGGCCGGCGTGCTGGTCGTCGGGGGTGTGCCGCTGGTCGGCGTGTGCGACACGGTCGCCGGCAGGACCGGGGACTCACCGCGCTCGACGAGCGGGGACACGTCGTCGGTGGCGAAGGGGGATCCCGAGGTCTCCCACGTGGCCCGGTCCCCGTCGACCGGGCCGACCGGGGACACCTCGTCCCGGGGGCCGTCCCCGGCACGGGACCCGTCGGCGGTGACGGGATCGCCGCCGCGGCCGCCACTCGTCGGTGTGGGGGCGGTGGACCCGCCCCCGACGGTGCGCCCGTCCCCGGCCGCGGTCTCGACCGACAGCCCCGGACGACCGGAACGGGAGGTGCCCGCCCCGGACCCGGTGCCGGTCGCAGTGGTGTCGGTGCGTCCCCCGCCGGACGACGACGCGGTGTCCCTCCCGCCACCGGACGACGTCGTGGCGTCCCGGCCGCCACCGGACGGCGCGACGGCGTCGCGGCCGCCGCCCGACGTCGTGGGCTGCGGCGTCACCGCCGTGACGGACGTCGGCGCGGACAGGACGGAGCCGTCCACCGCACGGCCCCCGCTGTCGTCGGCGCTCCGGGGCGGAGACGCCTCGGGGCCGCTCGGGGCCGCGGTGCCTCCGGAGTCCCCCCTCGTGGTCTGCGCACCAGGGACCGGCTCCCGGGACACACCACCGGGGGAGTCGGTCGTCGTGTCGCGGGTGGCCGGCGTGGGCTCGGTCGGGCGGGTCGTGTCGACGTCCCGGGCGATGCCGGGGGTGGGCGGACCGTCGCCGGTGGAGACCGCGCCCGGCGTGGCACCACCATCCGGCCGCACCGTTCCGACGGCGCCGGGCGTCTCGGCACCGCGGCCGGAACCCTCACCCTCGACGACGGCGTCCCGGGGGGAGGTGCTCTCCCCACGGCCCTCGCTGACCGACGCGGGGGTCGGGGTCTCCGCGGAACCTCCGACCGCCGTTTCAGGGGTCGTCCCGTGGGCGTTCGAGCTGCTCCCGGGCGGGGTGTTGCCCGCCGCCCCGCCGCCCGTGGAGCTCCCGTTCGCCGTGGTGGCGCCGGGCGTGGCGGAGCCCGCCGCGCTTCCGCCGGGCGTGGCAGAACCCGCCGCGCTCCCGCCGGACGCGGCAGAGCTCGCTGTGGTGCCGCCGGGCGTGGCGACACCCGCCACGATCCCGCCGGGCGTGGCGGAGCCCGCCACACTGCCGCCGGGCGTGGCGGAGCCCGCCACACTGCCGCCGGGGGTGGCGGAGCCCGCCACACTGCCGCCGGGCGTGGCGGAGCTCGCCGCATCTCCGCCGGAGGTACTGCCGAACTCCGCGTTGCCGCCGGGGGTGCTGCCGAGCTCCGTGGTGGAGCCGTGCGCACCGCCGAGCCCGGTGTCGCCGAGACCGGGCTCAGCGCCGAGCACGCCGCCACCGGCCGCGTCGCCTCCGGACGTCCCGCCGGCCGTCACGTCGGCCCGGGGAATCGCCCCGCCCGTCGTGTCGCTGCCGCGGGTGCCGTTCCCGGCTGCCGCGTCGGTACCCGTGTCGGGGCCACTCGTGGAGGCGCCGCCCGTCCGATCGCCACCCGTCGGGTTCCCGGCCGCTGCGCTGCCCGCAGCGGTGCCACCGGCCGAGTCGATCCCCGCGGCACCACGGCCCGCCGGATCGCCGCCGGCCGCGCTGCCCGTCGCGTTCCCGGCGGCATCGTTCCCGGCGGCGCTGTTCCCCGCGGCGCTGTTCCCCGCGGCGCTGTTCTCAGCCGCAGTGCTGCCCGCGGCGCTGCTCCCCGCCGCGCTGCTCCCGGCCGCACTGCTCCCGGCCGGGGACGACGCGTCGGGGTCGACCACGGACGACGCAGAGGACGGCGCAGGGGACGGCGGAGCGGACGAGAACACCGGTTCCGGTCGGGCACCCGCGGCCGAGCTCCACGGCTGGGAGGACGCCGCGGACGATCCGGTGACGGCCCCCGGGGACGAGGACTCCGGCACCGCGGAGAGGGGGGTCCCCACCGTCGGCGCCGACGGGATCACCAGCGGCGGACGGTCCCCCACCCCCTGCTCCGGGGACCGCGTCGACGGCGAGGAGTCCCCGTCGTCGCCGCGGGTCGTCGTCCCGTCGTCGGCGAGCTGGGGCCCGGTCGGCGGCCCCCCTCCGTCGAACGTCGTGGGGGTGGTGACGCCGGCTCCCGGGCCACCGGAGGCCATCCAGGGCGGCGGGGTCGCGGAGGGCCCCAGCCCCTCCTTCTTCATGTGGTCCAGCAGCGAGGTCGGGCTCAGTGCGGGGAACTTGCTCGCGGCGATCCCGAAGTCGCCACCGGGCCGGCTGCGCATTCCGCCGAGCGCGCCGATGGCGCCGAAGAACGGGTTGGAGTCCTCCCCGAACACCGCGTTGATGACCGCACCGGACGCAGGCGCCGTCATGATCTGTGCGCCGGCGTAGCCGAGGATGCCGAACGCGCGGACGTGGCGGGCGAGCTGCAGGGGCGGGGTTTCCGGCCGGCGCGCCCGGTTGAGGTTGCGCATCGCGCTGTTGCTCCAGCTGCGGACGCCGCCGGCCGCCGCGCGCGCGAGCCCGGCGCCGGCCCCGCCGATCGCACCACCGATCGCGCTGTGCCCGATGGAGTCGAGGTCGTAGCCCTCGCGGCCACCCGCGCTGTTCTGCCCGACCTGGATGAGACCGTCGAGGCCGGCCATGAGCCCGGCGCCGCCCGCCCCGTAGAGCGCCGCCCGCTTGGTCGCCTCGGCGAGCGCCTTCGAGATCCCCCGCAGCAACGTCTGGGCGGACGCCTTGTTCAACCCCAGCCGCGCGACCGCCTGGATCATCTGCTTGACCATCTGCCGCAGCAGCGCCCACAAAGTGACCCGGGCCGCGGCGAGGACGGCCGGGACGAAGATCGCCCCGAACAGCGACACGAGCAGTTCGATGACGGCCGCGAGGGTCATCGCGGCCATCACGACCAGCATGATCTTGCCCTTTTGGATGTCCGCGGCGGCGTTCTTCGTCGCCTTCCGGAACTCGTCGGCGCCGTTGGCCAGCTCGGTGAGGCTGGCGGCGTAGTCCTCGCCGATGAGCTTCGCGTTCGCGGCGCCGGTGTCACCGCGCAGGACGTCGTCGAGCGCGTCACCGGACCGCCGCGCATCGAGCGCGGCCCGCTCGAGCGCGGCCGCGAGGTCGGCCCATGCTGCGCTCAGCTCTCGGAGGTTGCCCTCGTTGCCCTCCGGCCACTCCATCCCGAGGGTGACCTTGAAGAACTTCTGGAGGGAGTCGGGCAGCTCGGTCGATCCGCCTTGTCCTGCCATCGCAGGGATCCCTCCTTCCTCGTTCCGGGTGGTGCGATGCCCCGGCGCTGCCGCCGGGCGGGGTCGGGTCGGGCCGCCTCCGGGCCGGCGGACGGGTCCGCTGCGGGCTCCTCGGCGCCGGTGGGCACTACGCGGGCGTCCACGCCCCACCCGCAGGTGCGGGCCCGCACGGGTCGGTGCGGGTGGTCATCTCGCGTCGGGCATCGGCGGGACGTGCGAGCCGTTGTCCTCGTCGAGCCGCGTCAGGTTCTCCGCCGAGATCTCGAGGTTGTCGGCGTAGAGGTCGAGCACCTCGGTCGTCTCGCCGACGCCGGCGCGGGCCTCGGTCGAGTCCGGCGAGTACTTCTCCCCGAAGGCCTTGCCGATGTCGTCGCTGCCCCAGCAGCCCTCGTACTGCGCGCTGAGTGCGTTCAGACGCTCCAACGGGCCCGCCAGGTCGCTGCGGATGCGACGCACCCCGTCGGCGTTGCGCCGGACGCCGGGGAGGTCGACGTAGGTCTCATCGGCCACGACGCTCACCCCGGGTCGGGTCCTCGACGCCCATCTCGGCGAACATCGAACCCATCAGGGACTCGATCATCTCGGCGGGGTCGACCTTGCCGGTCGCGAGTCCGACCAGGTCCAGCCCGTCCGCGCCGCCGCCCTCCTGGACGATCGCCGCGGTGCGCTCCAGGGCCTGCAACCGCCCGGACTGCAGCGTCGCGACGATCAGGTGCGCGAGCTCGGTGGGTGCCAGCGAGCGGTACCGGGTGCCGTGGAAGCTGAGGTCGGTGAGGTCACCACGGCCGTCGAAGGTCATGGTGAACGACCGGTCCTTGGCGACGACCGTCGTCTGCTCCTCCTTCCACACCCGGCTGACCTCGCCGACCCGCGCACGTTCCTGCTCGAGCTGGTCGAAGGACTCGTCGAGCCGCCTGGCGTAGTAGGCCTCGTGGTCGGTGGCGTCGCTCATGGGTGTCTCCTCCTCGTGTGGTCGGGCGGGTGCGGGACTCAGGTTCGGCCCAGCACGCCCGGTACGCCGTCGTCGCGCCAGTTGCTGGGATCAGCGGTCAGCGAGGTCTCGCGGGTGCGGTCGTCGTTCTGGTTCATCCCGCCGGCCATCCCGGCACCCATCGGCATGAACGGGGCCCCCGTCGGCCCGGCGCCGGGCGTTCCCACGTCGGCGCCGGCCGGGCCGAGGGGGAGGCGACCGCCGCTGCGGGGGTCCGGGGTGGGGGTGGTGACCGGCAGCGTCGCGATGGCCGCCGTGTCGCCGGTGACCGGAAGGGTCGGCATCCGGGTCGCCGCTCCCCCGGACGACGCGGGAAGCGAGGACGACGGAGCCGGCGCCGACGGCACCGGGCCCAGGTCCGGACGGACCCGCTCCGGGGTCGTGGAGGAGGCGGACACCCCCGCGGTCCGCGGTGCCTCGAGCTGCGGCACCGCCACGGCATCGACCGTCTCCGCGCCGGTCGCGCGCTCCGACCCGCGACGGGTCGCGTCGGTCCGCTCCACCGCCGGGGACGGAGCCGTCCCGGCCGGGGTCCGGCCTTCGGTCCCGCCGCGTCCGAGCACCCCGCCGGTGGCCATCCCGACGACGCCGCCCGGCATCGCGGCGTCGCTCTGGGCGGACGAGCCCGGGACGACGGCCCCGAGCGACCGCACGGGCGCGACGGGCTCCTGCGTGGCCGGAGCCGTCCGGGTGCCGTCCGGCACGGTGACCGTCGCCGGCGTGACCGCCCGGCCGGTCTCGGTCGGGCGTCCCAGCACCCCCGACGGGGCCACGGTCGGGGCCCGCGCGGCGAGCACCGGAGCGGACTGCAGCGTGCCGCTGGGAACCGCCGCGGCCGGAGCGGCGGCCGGGGCACCGAGCGCCTGACCACCGAGTGCGAACGCCGCCGGAGCGAACGCCACCTCGCCCGGCGCCGCGGGCGTGCCCTCCGGTACCGCGCCGACGGTCGCCGGGGTCGGGGTCGCCTGAACCGAGGCCGCACGGACGCCGGCCGCCTCCGGGCCGGGTGCGGTCAGCCCCGGGATCCCGGCCGTGGGGGCCGGCGAGGTCTGCTGCATCGCGGTGACCACCGTCGGCTGTGGCCGTGCGGTGGCCGACGTCGGCGTCGCCGTGGTGCCGCCGGCGGGCACCGATCCCGGCACCGCCGCGATCGGCTGCTGTGTGCCGCCGGCGGCGCCGAGCACGGTCTCCACGCGGGCCAGCTCGGCCCGGGCCGCCGCGGCGAAGGTCTCCTCGACCTCGGCTGCCTGCGGGTGCCCGGCCCAGGCGGCGCGCTGTTCACGCAACGACTGCGCCGCGCTGCGGGCACGGGCGAGCTCGTCGGCCGCGCGGCGCAGCGCGGGCGACCAGCTCCGGACGGCGTCCAGTGACCGTTCCATCGCGGCCGCCTTCGCCGCGGACTCGGCGACGAACCCGTCGGCGGTCGCGCCGAGCATCACCTCCTGGACGCGGTGGGTCTCGCGGCGCAGGCCGTCGCGGGCCGTCTCCAGCTCGGCGACGACCGCGTCGACCGCGGCCGCCCGCCGATACAGCACGTCCGGGTCGGCCGCGAGCAGCTGGGCGACGACCGCGTCGAAACCGGCGTCCACCGGTGGGACGGGGGCGGTCACGGTCAGGTCCGTCCGATCACACCGGGCGCGAGGTGGTCGGTGTCCTCGTCCCAGATCCCGCCCTCGGCCTGCAGCCAGGTGTGCGGCTCGCGCTCGCGCTCCTGTCCCATGCCCTGCGGCGACATCCCGGCGCCACCCATGGGCATGCCACCCATCGGCATGCCGCCACCCATCGGACCGGCGGCACCGCCGTTGGCGGCGGGCAGGACCTGCCCGTTCGGGATCCCACCGGGTGGGGTGCTGAAGCCACGTTCGGACGCGACGTCGGTGTCGAACTGTGCGTGGCTCGGGTCGAGGGAACCCGGGCCGCCACCTGCACCACCGCCGAGACCACCCCCGGCACCACCGGCGCCGTCGCCCGAGCCGCCGCCCGCGCCACCGCCGGTACCGTCCTCGCCCATCAGCTCCGACGCCGACGGCAGATCCGGCGGCGTCACCGAGCTGCCACTGCCGGAGCCGCCTCCCGGGCCACTCCCGGCACCGTCGCCGGAACCGTCGCCCGCACCACCGCCGCTGCCGTCCTCGCCCATCAGCTCCGACGCCGACGGCAGATCCGGCGGCGTCACCGAGCTGCCACTGCCGGAGCCGCCGCCCTCGCTCGCCGTGCTGCCCCCGGCGTCGCCGCCGAGGCCGGTCTTGTCGGCCGCGTCCTGACCGAGCGCCTCGAACGCCTTGTCCATCGCGTCCGAGGTCCGGCCGTGCGGATCGTCGCCCAGGGCGTCGGTCGCCGTGTCCTTCAGCTCGTCCAGGACGGCCTGGCGGTGCGGGTCGCCGGTGGGGTTGCCCAGGTCGTCGATCGCCTTCTCGACGGCCGCCCGCCGCTCCTCCGGCGTGGCGTCCGCTCCCAGCTCGGCGAGTGCCTTGTTGGCCGCCCCGTGTGCCTGGTCGAGCAGGCCGCGGTCGCCGGGGTTCAGCGCCGTGTCGCCCTCGCGGCCCATGTCGTCGATGGCCTTGTTCGCGGCCTCCTTGGCCTGGTCGAGTGCCTCGTTGCGGGCCGGGTCGTCGGTACGCAGCTCGTCGATCGCCTTCTGGGCGGCCGACTTCGCGTCCTCCATCGCCTGGTCGCGCGTGGGATCGCTGCTCGCCCCGCCGGAACCGCTCCCCGTGTCGGAGCCGCTCCCCGTGTCAGAACCGCTCCCCGTGTCCGAGCCGCTCCCGTCGCCGGAGCCGCCCTCGGACACCGGATTCTGCAGATCGTCGATGGCCTCGTTCGCGGCCTTCTTCGCGTCCTCCAGGGCCTGGTCGCGCTTGGCTGCCTCCGCCCCGGACCCGCTGCCGCCGCCCGACGACGGTGACTTCGCCCCGCCGCCCGTCCCCGATCCGGGCGTGCCACCACCCGATCCCGGCAGGCCACCGCCCGATCCCGGCAGGCCACCGCCGGACGAACCGTCGCCGGGGCCACCGGCGCCGCCCGCCAGGTCGTCGATCGCACGGTTCGCGGCGTTCTTCGCGTCCTCGAGAGCCGAGTCCCGGGTCGGGTCGGAGCCCCCGCCGCGGAGGTCGTCGATCGCCTCTCCGGCTGCCTTCTTCGCCTGGTCGAGCGCGGCCTGACGCTGCGGGTCCGTGCCACCGCCGCCGGTCCCGCCGCCGGTCCCGCCCCCGGTGCCGTCCGCGGCGCCGCCGCCCGGCGACTCGGTGGACAGATCCGGGATCTCGGGGGCCGGGACGCCTCCGCCGGAGCCGCCCTTCTCCCCGGAGCCGGAACCGGGGCCCCCACCGGTACCACTGCCCGGTCCCCCGCCGGTGGCGCCACCACCGGCCAGATCGTCGATCGCCTTGCCGGCCGCGTTCTTGGCGTCGTTCAGGGCCTTGTCGCGGGCGGAGTCGCCGCCTCCGCTCCCACCGCCGGAGCCCGTGCCACCGCCCGTGCCCCCGCCGGTACCGGAGCCCTCACCAGAGCCAGAGCCAGAGCCGTCGCCGAGGTCGTCGCCCAAGCCACCGGTGCCCTCGCCGCCGGACTCCAGTTTCTCGACCCGCTCCTCCAGCTCGTCGACGCGTTCCTCCAGCTCCTCGACGGCCGGAGACTTCTCCCCGTCCGTGCCGCCGTCCTTGCCCTCGTCGTCCTCGTCCTTGTACTTGTCGTCGTGCCTGTCCCTTTCGACCTCATCGTCGTCCTTGTCCTTGTCCTTGTCCTTGTCGCCGTCCTTCTTGTCGTCGTCCTTGTCGAGCTTGGCGACGGCCGACTTCGACCCCTGCGCCTTCTCGCCACGCACGATGTCCAGCGAAGCCATGTCCTTGGCCGCCGTCGAGTAGTCGTCCGCCAGCCCGCCCAGCTGCTTCTGGAGCTCCTTGACGAGCTTGTCCTCGTACTCGTTCTCGATGCGGCGGACCACGTTCTTGTACGTCTGCACGACATCGGCGATCAGGGACGTGTCCCCCACCGCCGCGGCGAGCGTCACGGCCGAGATGGCCTTCGCCCGCACCTTGTCCTGGGCCGCGCGACGGTCCTTCCAACTCTGCTGGACCGTCTCCCACCACTTGTCGCGGAACGCGGCGATGTCGGTGCCGATGCCGCGGACGGTGTCGGCGTACTTCTTGTCCGCCAGGACCGCGGCGAAGGCCTTGCTCTCCTTCAGCACGCCGTTCGCGTAGTCCTGGAAGGCCGATCCGGCCTGCCCCTCCAGCGCCTCGTCGACCTGCTTGACCAGCTTCGCGACGTCGTCGTTGATCGACTGGAGACGCTCGGTGGCGGTCTGGAACTGGTCGCCGAACTTCTTCCACGCCGCCGGGGCGGGCGACTGACCCTCCTGGGGCGCGATGCCCTCGACCTGGAACTGCAACGTCGTCCAGGTCTTGAAGTCCGCGGCGTCGAACGCCGGCGGGGGTGCGGTGTCCTGTCCGGCGAGGCCGAACGCGTCCGGGTCGTCGGCGTCAGGCATCGACGACCTCGTCACCGGGCAGGTCGGTCACCCGCGTACCGGAGACGACGTCGGTCTCGACCAGGTTGCGGGCGGTGTCGGCGAGGGCGCCGCCGAACTCCCCGAGCTCGGTGCGGAGAGCGGTGACGTGGTCGAGCAGCTCCCGGGTGCGCGCATCGGTCACCGCGTCGAGCTGCTGCGCCGCCGCGAACGGCCCCGAGGGCGACCAGTCCGCGCCGAGCCGGTCCCGGGAGGCCGAGCTCGGGGGCAGCAGAGCACCGACCGCGTCGGCAGATGCGGTGACGGCGCCGACGTCGACGCGTGTCTGATCGACCATGGTCCTGGGTGTCCTCTCGGGAATGCGGTGACAGCGCGGCGGAGACCGGGATCAGGAGCCGGGTTTGTCCTTCTTGTACTCGTCCAGGAACTCCTCATCAGTGGTGTCCTGGTCGGTGTCCTCGGTCTGGCTCGGGGCGTTGAGCACCTCGTCCTTCGGGACGCTGCCCACGCCCTCCTCGCCCTTGGGCACACCGGTGATGATCTGGCCCTGGGTGTCGTCGTAGCCGTCGCCGTCGGAGGTGTTGCTCGCCTCCGACTCGTCGCCGGTGGTGAAGTTGTGCTGCTCGTGCTCGATCTCGTTGGCGCGGTCGACGATCTGCTTGTCCGCGTCGGCGCGAAGCTGGTCGATGCGCTTGCCGACCGCGGCGGCGCTGTCGGAGTCGACCTCCGTGAGCAGCTTCGACACGTCCTTCAGCGAGGGCTCCATCGCGTCCAGGATCGTCTTCAGCCGCTTCGCGTAGTCGATCACGGCGTTGCGCCGGTCGTCGACCCGCCGCTCGACGTACTGGGCCACGGAGAACTTGCCCGCGTCCGGCCAGTGCGGGTCGAGATCGGTGAACGCCTTCATGTCGTCCATCAGCTTGCCGAGCTTGCCCGCGGCATCCTCGATGGCCGTCCGGTCGACCTTCGTGTCCTCAGCCATCTCTGCTCCGTTCCTCGCAGCGGAGACCGGCCGGTGTCACCCCGGTCCGGGGTGACACCGGCCGAGTCGTCAGAACCTGCCCGCGCCCGCACGGTCCTGGAGCTGCACGTCCTCGGCGCCCTGCTGGACCATCCGGTGGAGCTCGTTCAGGTGCTCGATCTTGGCCTGCAGCTGCCGCGAGAGCTCCACGGCCTTGCCGTCGTAGGCGGAGGCCGACTGACCGGTGTAGTCGTCCGGGGCCCCGACGAGCTGGTTCACCTCGCGCTTGAGCGACTCGGTCTCCTCCAGCATCGACCCAGCGGTCCGCTTCATCTCGGACACCGCCTCGCTGATGTTCTCGTACTCGTACTTGATGTGGTCCACGACGGATCTCCTTCGACGGTGACGACGAACGGTGACGTGCTCAGATCAGTTGGTGCCCTGCGGAATGCCCTGGGCGCCGGCCTCGTCCTGAGCGATGTTCTCGCGGGCGGTCTCCCGCATACCGGTGGCGAGATGCTGCAGCTCCTGCTGGTTGCGCTGGGCGAAGGTCACCAGGTCGTCCCACGCCTGGTTCGTCGCCACACCGAGCGCGCTGTTCTTGGTACCGAGCAGACCCTCAACGGTGCCGGCCGAGCGACTGACGAGACTCATGAGCGTCGAGCCGGTCTGCTCGTGCCGGGCCGCGACCTGCTCGATGACTGCCGCATTGGCCTTCGTGTTCTGCTGGGCCATTTCCGTCCTCCGGATTCCCGGCCCACCGCATCGGGGCGTGGGCGATGGTCCTTACACATGTCGATGGTCGGACGTTCTCCGATGCTGCAGATGCTGGTGGCCCCGCGTGAACACTCCGTTATCACCACCCCGGACGGGTGGATATCAGGGGATATCCCCCGCGGGTCGCTCGCGCAGGGTCATCGCCCTGCCCGGGACTGCGGTGACCTGGTCTGCAGCGCCGGTTCCCGGTCGAGCACCGGACCGGTGGGGAGCAGCTCCAGCAGCTGCTCGGGCACCGCGACCGCGCTGCTGCCCTGCATGCCCAGCGCGGACAGGGCGTCGTCGTCGTCGACCGGGAACCGCACCCCGATGTCGGTGACGAGGAACGCCGCTCCGGGCGCGGCCCCGGGCGCGGACGCCACCCGCGCGAGCACTCCGGACGCGGCGGGGATCCCGATCCGGTCGGCCTGCACCCCCGGCGTGTGCGTCCCGGCCGGGACGGTGGCCGCCGCGACCGCGGTGGCCGGCAGGGTCCCGATCCGCACCGGGGCGGCTGCGTCGGCGACGTCGACCCGGACACAGGGGACGTCCTCCTGGTGGGTCACCACCAACCGGGGCGGCACCGGGGGCAGGTCATGACCGAGCTCCACACCGGCCGCCCGTGGCACCGTCGCGATGTCCGCGGGGCCCACCCGGACCGTGCTCCCGCCGCTCGACATCGCCAGTGCGGCCATCGTCCGGGTGAGCGGGACGACGCCGTCGGCGCGCACCAGGTAGAGATCGTCCGAGGCGAGCGCGGGGTTGCTGACCTGGTACACCTGCCCGACCCGGCTGGGCCGCCCGGCGATGGTGGGCCCCGGGGCGCCGGGGGTGCTCACCGCCGGCGCGACGAGGTCCGGACCGGCCGGCACCGCCGACAGCCAGCCGGGTTGCACCGGTGCCGGGGCGACGTCGTCGTAGCCCAGCGCGGCGGCCACACGGGGTCCACCGATCCGGTGCCGACGGCCCTGCCAGACCAGGCTCTCCTGGCCGTCGGGGGTGGCGACGAGCAGTCCCTCGTCGTCCGCCGGCTCGGGACCGGCGGGGGCGCCGAGCAGCAGCGACAGGGTGGGCGGCCCGACGCTGCCCGCGGTGGGCGGGCTCGCACACACCGTCCAGGGGGCCCGGTTCAGCGAGGTGGCGCTGGGGAGGGAGTCCGGCGCGTCCGGGATGCCGATCGGTGCCCCCACCGGGGTGCCGGCCAGCGACGCGGCCGACACCGACGTCGGCGCCGCGGCCGAGCCGCTCGCCAGCCGGGCCGAGGCGAGGTTGAGCACCGGGTGCAGCGTCCCGTTCAGGTACACGAACCGGGCCCCGGAGGTCTTCTCGGTGACGAGCGCGCCCGCCGTGCGCCACGAGGTGTTCCCACCCGGCTGGAACAACCCGTACACGCCGAACCCCGCGCAGAGGACCGCCGCGATCAGCACGCCGATGGCGAGCCCGGTGCTGAGCCGGCGCCCCGGCGGACGGACGACGTCCGGCCGGCCGTGGGTGACCGCGGAGGTCATCCGCCCGACGACGTAGAAGTAGGCCTGGACCTGGTCCCGACGCGACTGCACCTGCTCAGCCCGCCAGTCCGCGCATCCAGGCGAACACGCCCAGCACCTGCAACAGCAGCGGCAGCACCGCGACCGCCGTGAGCGACTCGACGATCTCGACGGCCCGTCCCCAGTACGGCCGCAGCCGCTGGCCGGGCAGCCGCTCGGCCGCCACGGCGAGCATCGCGCCCGCCGCGAGCACCGGCAGCCACAGCCCCAGCACCCGGGCGGTCGGCGACAGCACCGGGGCGACCCCGACCGCGCACGCCACGAGCGCGGTGAGCACCGGCGCGAGCGCCGCCCACCGGGCCACCACCGAGTCCAGGTGCCGGGCACGCAGCGCCATCAGCGCCGCCACGACGAGCACGAACACCACCGCCCAGACGGTGCCCTCGACGAGCACCACGGGCAGCAGCACGAGCTGTGCCGCCCCGAGCCCGACGTGCAGGGCCGCGGTGTACCCGACCGTCGCCGTCCCCCGCTCCACGACGAGCGCGTAGGGCACCGGCTCGACGTCGTCGGAGAGCTGCTCGGGCTCCCCCGGCAGCAGCGGGAGCTGCAGGCCGGACAGCCGGAAGGCCATGGAGGGAACGAAGACCCCGGCCACCAGCGACAGCACCACCGCGATCGCCGCGGCCCTCGGCGCCGACACCCCGCCCAGCGCTCCGGCCAGGCCGGCGGCGGCCGTGACCAGGCCCGCCGTCGCGGCCCCGACGAACAGCAGCGCGCCGTCGGCGACCAGCGCGGTCCCGACGGCGAGTGCCATCAGGCCCAGGGCCGCGGCGCAGGCGACCACCGTCATCACCGGGGCGGCCGGCTCGATGAGCCGGATCAGCAGCGCACCACCGGTGGTGGCGTAGCAGACGGCGACACCGGCCAGCCCGGCCGCGGGCACCGTCCCGGCGCCGCTGCGCGCGACCAGCCCCGCCGCTCCCAGAAGGACCACCGCCGTGGCCCCGGCCAGCGCGAGCGCCAGCGCCGGCACGGTGACCTGGAGGACCAGCGGGACACCGGTCAGCAGCGCGAGCGCCGCCAGGAGTCGCAGCATGGCCCGGGTCCGGCCGTCGGTCCACGACCAGGGATGGTTGCGGACCTGCTCCCCCACACCGTCCACGACGTCGTCGTAGTCGATCGGGGCCAGCCCGTCGGCCCGTGGCCGGACGTGCACCACCTCGCCGTCGCGCAGGCCCAGCTCGCCGGTCGTGCGTTCCTCGTCGAACGGAGGGTCGCCCAGCCGTTGCAGCACCCAGCCCTCGTGCTCGGCACCCTGCTCGATCACGTCCCCGCCGAAGTGCGGCAGCACCGCCGGCAGCAGGTCGGCGAGCGGCACCTCGGCCGGCACGGTGATGTCCGCGGACTTCTCACCGAGGACGAAACGTAGCCGGGCCGAGCTGCGTGTGCGATGCTGGATCTGCTCTTGCGTCACGGTTCCTCGGGTCCTCTCCTGCCAGGGTGTCGACCACCGCGAACCGCCCGGAACGCTAGGTCCGCCCCCGCGTACGCACGCGGCGCCGCGGCCCCGCCCGGGCTTTCCAGGGGAGATCACCCACGAAGGGGAAGCGCGTGAGCACCGAACTGTTCGCCCGCCGGGCGCGCCGTCAGAAGCCCCCGGTGCCCGACGAGACCGTCGAGATCCAGGAGCCGCCCGCGGTCCCCGAGGAGACGGGCGGCGGCATGAGCTCGGCACTCATGTACGCGCCGATGGGCCTCGGATCGCTGGCCATGGTCATGATGTTCGTCCGGCCCGGCGGCGGACCGCTGATCTACGTCGGCGGCGGTCTGATGGTGCTCTCCGCCATGGGCATGATGCTGGTCGGGCTGCTGCGCAACTCCGTCAACCACAAGCAGAAGCTGCACGGGCTGCGCCGCGACTACGTCCGCTATCTCACCCAGCTGCGCGGTCGTGTCCGCCGCTCGCTGGCCGCCCAGCAGACGGCCGCGAAGTGGCTGCACCCGGATCCGCGCTCGCTCTGGTCGATCGCCCTGGGCTACCGGTTGTGGGAACGCCGTCCCTCGCACGACGACTTCGGCGAGATCCGGATCGGGCTGGGGACCCGGCGGTCGTCGCTGGCGCTCACGCCGCCGGAGACCAAGCCCGTGGAGGACCTGGAACCGCTGTCGGCACATGCGCTCCGCCGCTTCCTGCGCGCCTACTCGACCGTCCCCAACGCCCCGATCGCGGTCTACGTCCGCGGGTTCGCCCAGATCCAGATGAGCGGCGACGACGAGGCGGTCCTCGGGCTGGCCCGCGCCATGCTGGCCCAGCTGGTCACCGCGCACGGCCCCGCCGACCTGCGGGTCGCGGTGGCCTGCAGCGACGAGAACCGGCACCGCTGGGACTGGTGCAAGTGGCTGCCGCACGGCCAGGACCCCGACTCCCCCGACGCCGCAGGCGCGCGGCGGATCGTGACCGACAGCCTGGCCGAGGCGGAGGACCTGCTCGGTGGCCCGGCGTTCGCCGGACGCCCGCGGTTCGAGGCGGGCTCCCCGGTCACCGCGACCGAGCCGCTGGTCGTGCTGGTCCTCGACGGGGTCGGCGTGCACCCGGAGCACCGCTGTGTGCTGGAGGGCTACCGCAACACGGTGATCCTGGACGTCGGCGGGTCGCTGCCGTGGACCCAGCGGGCCGACGCGCTGTTCCTGGAGGTCGACCCGGACGAGGTCCGCACCGTGGTCTTCGACCGGCTGGGCCGCCCGCGACCGCGACCGCTCTGCCGCCCGGACAGGCTGGGGCCGGCCGCGGCCGCGGCGCTGGCACGCACCGTGGCCCGCTTCCGGATCGGGACCGCGACCGGGACGGCCGAGGAGCCGCTGGCCTCGGACTACGACCTAGCCGCGCTGCTCGGGCTCGGCGACGTACGGACCTTCGACCCGGTCCGCTACCGCAGCGGCCGGGCCGGCGCCCAGCGACGGCTGCGGGTGCCGATCGGCATCTCCGCCGCCGGTGCGCCGCTCGAGCTGGACCTCAAGGAGTCCGCCGAGGACGGCATGGGCCCGCACGGCATGTGCATCGGCGCGACCGGGTCGGGCAAGTCCGAGCTGCTGCGGACGCTGGTGCTCGCGCTGGCGACGACGCACACCTCCGAGGACCTCAACTTCGTGCTCGTCGACTTCAAGGGTGGTGCCGCGTTCCTCGGGTTCGACTCGCTGCCCCACACCTCCGCGGTCATCACGAACCTGGAGGACGAGCTGGAGCTCGTCGACCGGATGCAGGACGCGCTGACCGGTGAGCTGAACCGACGCCAGGAGCACCTGCGCCGGTTCGAGCACGCCTCGCGTCGGGACTACGAGGCCGCCCGCGCCGCCGGGGCGCCGCTGGAACCGATGCCCGCCCTGCTCGTCGTCGTCGACGAGTTCAGCGAGATGCTGGCCTCCAAGCCGGAGTTCGTCGACGTGTTCGCCATGATCGGCCGGTTGGGCCGCAGCCTCGGGGTGCACCTGCTGCTCGCCAGCCAGCGCCTCGACGAGGGCAGGATCTCCAAGGTCGAGACCCACCTGTCCTACCGGATCGGGCTGCGCACCTTCTCCGCCGGGGACAGCCGCAGCATCATCGGCGTCCCGGACGCCTACGAGCTGCCCTCCGCCCCGGGCAACGGCTACCTCCGTCCGGACACCCAGACCCTGCTGCGGTTCAAGGGCGCCTACTCCTCGGCCACCTACCGCCCGGCCCGGCGGCGCCGGCGCCGCGACGACGTCGAGCAGCAGGTGGTGGCGTTCGGGACCGAGTACCTCCCGCCACCCGTCCTCCCGGAGGCCGAGGAGCCGGAGCCCGAGGAGCCGACCGAGACCCGCACGATGATCGACGTGCTGCTGGGGCGGCTGACCGGGATCGGGCCGCGGGCCCACCAGGTGTGGCTGCCGCCGCTCGTCGTCCCGGCCGCGCTGGACCAGCTGCTCCCCCCGTTGGTCGACGACCCGGAGCTGGGGCTGCGTGCCGTCGGCGCCCTGGACTCGGGCACCCTGCGCGCCCCGGTCGGGCTGATCGACCTGCCGGCCCAGCAGCGACGCGAGCTGCTGACCGCCGACCTGTCCGGGGCCGGCGGCAACGTCGGCGTCGTCGGCGGGCCGCAGACCGGCAAGTCCACCCTGCTGCGCACGGTCATCGCGTCGCTGGCGCTGACCCACTCCGCCGCGCAGGTGCAGTTCTACTGCCTCGACTTCGGCGGCACGCTGTCGTCGCTGTCCGGGCTGCCGCACGTGGGCTCGGTGGCGAACCGGCTCGACCGGGACCGGGTGACCCGCACGGTGCTGGAGGTGACCAACCTGCTGGCGAGGCGGGAGGCCCTGTTCGCCGAACACAACATCGACTCCATGGCGACCTACCGGCGCGCCCGCCGCGACGGCCGCTTCCTCGACGTCGACCCCTACGGCGACGTGATGCTCGTCGTCGACGGCTGGTACACGGTCCGGCAGGACTACGAGGAGCTGGAGGAACGGTTCCAGGAGCTGGCCGCGCGCGGACTCGGCTTCGGCATCCACCTGATCATCGCCTCCAACCGCTGGGCGGAGATGCGCCCCTGGCTGCGCGACGTCCTCGGCACCCGCTTCGAGCTGCGGCTCGGTGACCCGGTGGACTCGGAGGTGGGGAGCCGGGTGGCGGCGACCGTGCCGGAGGGGCGACCCGGCCGCGGTCTCACCCGGGACAAGCTGCACTTCCTGGCCGCGCTGCCGCGCATCGACGGTTCCGGCGCCACCGACGACCTGTCCGAGGCGACCGTCGAGCTCACCGAGGCCCTGACCACGCCACGGGCACCGGTCGCCCCTCCGGTACGGCTGCTGCCCGGGCGGCTCTCGCCCGCGGACCTGCCCGCGCCGACGGCGGCGAGCGCGACCGCGGAGATGCGGATGGCGCTGGGTGTCGAGGAGACCCGGCTCGGTGTGCAGTGGTGGGATCTCGACGCCAGCCCGCACCTGCTGGTGTACGGCGACACCGAGACCGGCAAGACGGGTCTGCTGCGCCACGTCGCGCACAGCGTCGCCGCCCACCACACCCCCGACGAGGTCCGGATCGTGTTCGGCGACGTGCGCCGCGAGCTCTACGACGCGGTCGGCCAGGAGTACCAGCAGGACTACTCCGTCGGCGTCGACGCACTGACGACGGCACTGCGGACGGTCGGGGAGACGCTGCGCGCCCGGGTTCCCGGACCGGACATCACCCCGGACCGGCTGCCGCGCCGGGACTGGTGGACCGGCCCGCGCTACTACGTGCTCGTCGACGACTTCGAGCTGATGGAGGGCGGGATGGGCGCCGGCGCGCTCGAACCGCTGGTGCCGCTGCTCGCCCAGGGCGCCGACATCGGCCTGCACCTGGTGATCGCCCGCAGCACCGGTGGCGCCTCGCGGTCGATGATGAACGCCGGGATCCGGCGGATGTGGGAGCTCGGCACCCCCGCGCTGCTGCTGTCCTGCCCGCGCGAGGAGGGTCGCTTCCTCGGGACGGTGCGGCCGCGCACGCTGCCGCCAGGGCGCGGCCAGTTCGTCGACCGCAGGCGGTCGGTGCGCCTGGTGCAGACACCCCGCACCGACGACGGCGGGTGACCGGCGCGGTGCCGGCGCGGCGGGTACCGCGCCGGCACCGGGTCAGCCGAGCTGGTTGGTCGCGAACAGCTCCGTGATGTGCCCGCCGAGCCGCTCCCAGTGCTGCCCCGACGAGGCCGCGGCGGCCGCGCCGTCGCCGGTGGCGCAGAGGTCCACGAACGCGTCGTGGTGCTCGATCGTGTTGCGACCGCCCAGCAGCGTGGAGAACTTGCGGTAGAGGATCCGGTGGATCTGCGGGTGCAGCTGCTCGACGATCCGGGTCAGCGTCGGGTTGTCGGCGACGCGCAGCGGCACGCCGTGGAAGCGGTCGTCGGCCTCCAGGGCGGCGTCGGTGTCGTCGGAGACCACCGCACGCTCGAAGTCGCGGTTGGCCGCGCGCATCTCCTCCAGGTCGGCCGCGGTCATCCGGGGCACCGCGGTGCCGACGGCGAGGGTGTCCAGCGCCCGCAGCACCGCCAGCGCGCGCTCGGCATCGGTCCGGTCCAGCGGGGTGATCCGGGTGTAGACACCGGGCTTGGCCTCGACCAGCCCGGTGTCCGCCAACCGGTTGAGCGCCTCCCGCACCGGGGTCCGGCTCAGGCCGAACCGCTCCGCGAGCTCGGTGTCACGGACCTTCTCCCCCGGCAGCAGCTCGAACCGGACGATGGCGTCGCGCAGACGCGCGAACACCTCGTCACTGAGCAGGCGGCGCGGGACGGGAGCGATCTGCATGCAGCACACGATATATCAACGACACGTTAAATCGGTGCGGTCAACGCGACCATCGCCCGGGCCAGGATCCGTGCCGGGTCCAGCAGCGGCACCGTGACATCGGTCGTGGCCAGGCACAACGGGATCTCCGTGCACCCGGCCACGACCGCCTCCGCACCGGCCCGGGCGAGCCGGTCGGCGACCGCGGCCAGGACCGCGGTCTCGGTCGCACCGCGACGACCGGCCTTGATCGACAGGATCGCTGTCATCACGGCCTGCTGGTCGCGGGCGTCGGGCACGATCACCTCGACCCCCCTGCGGTGCAACCAGTCCTGGTAGAGCCCGGTGCCGACGGTCCCGTCGGTCGCGAGCAGGCCCGCGCACCGGACCGGCGGCGCCGCGCCGGCGAGGTGTCGGGCGACCTCGTCGATCATGTGCACGACCGGGACGTCGACGTAGCGCAGCAGCTCCGGAACGAACGCGTGGGCGGTGCTGCAGGGGATGGCGATGTGCGTCGCCCCGGCCTCCTGCAGCTTCTCCGCGCCCGCGCGCAGCCAGGGCAGGGGGTCCGGCCCGCGCCCCTGCAGGCTCTCGGTGCGGTCGGGCACCGTCGGGTCGGACCAGATGACGACCCGGCGGTGCTCCTGGTCCCGGACCGCGGGGGTCGCGTCCACGAGCTTGGCGTAGAAGTCCGCGGTGGCCGCGGGGCCCATGCCGCCCAGGATCCCGATCACCGGGGCATCCGGTGCGACGGGCCCGGTCGGGACCCGCGCCGCGACCGGCCCGGTCGCGTGCGGGGTGCGTTCCGGCGCGATCATCAGCCCTGCGATCCCTGCGTGGCGTCGACCCGCTCGTCCGGGGCGGGCGCCCCGGTACGGTCCGCGGTGACCGGCGCGGTGCGCACCGGACGCCCGTCCCCGGCACCCGCGGCCGCCTCGGTCCCGGCACCGCCGGCGTGGTCGGCGGGGTCGGCAGCAGCAGCGGCGTCGGCGGCAGCGGCCGCGTCGAGGTCGGCGGGCAGCGGCTCACCGCGCCGCCGGGCCCCCCGGATCTCCGACCGGTCGATGACCGCCGCCGCCAGCGAGTTGCCGACGACGTTCACCCCGGTACGGGCCATGTCGACGATGAAGTCGACGCCGAGCAGGAGCGCCACGCCCTCGGGCGGCAGCCCGATCGTCGTGCTCGCGGCGAGCAGCACGACCACCGACGCCGAGGCGACCCCGGCCATGCCCTTGGACAGCACGACGAGCACCCCGACCATCAGCAGCAGGCTGCCCCAGGAGGTGTCGAGACCGAAGGCGTTGGCGATGAACACGAGGGCGACGGCCTGGTAGAGCACCGAGCCGTCGGTGTTGAAGGAGTAGCCCAGGGGGACCACGAACGACGAGGTCGAGCGGCTCACGCCGAACTGCTCGAGACGACCCAGCAGCGGGGCCAGGACCGCCTCCGAGCTGCGGGTGACGAACGCCAGCCCGGCCAGGTCGCCGATCGAGCGCAGCATCGCGACGTAGCGCACGCCGTAGATCGCCGCGATGATCGGGAAGATCACGCCGAGGACGAGGATCAGCCCCAGGTAGACCACTCCGACGAAGCCGAGCAGGCTCACCAGGTTGCCGAAGCCGTAGTGCGCGACGTCGTAGGCGATGAACCCGAGCACGCCCAGCGGGGCGAACGCGATGACGTAGCCGACGACCTTGAACATGGCGCCGGCGAAGGAGTCGAGGACGTCGTTGACCGGGCGGGCCTTCTCCCCGAGCGCGGCCAGGGCGATGCCCACCAGCGTCGCGAACACGATGACGCCGAGCAGGTTGCCCTCCGCGAACGCCTGGAACACGTTCTTCGGGATCGCGTGCAGCAGCAGCTCGTGGAAGTCCACGCCCTGCTGAAGGTCGCCCACCGCGGCCGCGTCGCCACCCGAGGTCGGGGCGCCGACGCCGAGGTCGAACGCCTTCGCCAGGCCGACGGCCAGCAGCAGGATGACCGTGGTGACGATCTCGAAGTAGAGGATCGACTTGCCGGCGATGCGGCCGACCTTCTTGACCGACTCCATCCGGGAGATGCCCAGCACGATCAGCGGGAACACCAGGGGGACGACGACCATCTGGACCGCGTTCAGGAACGCGTCACCGAGGATCTTCAGACCCTCGCCGACCGCGGGGAACGCCCAGCCGACCGCCGCACCGAGGGCGACCGCGATCAGCGACTGGACACCGATCGGGTAGCGCCAGAAACGCCAGTGCACGCGTGCGGCCACGGAGCCGCGGCCGGCTCGTGGCGGCGGTGGCTCCTGGGGCGTCGACGGCGTCGGGGACACGGCCATTGTGACTCCTAGCTGCTGCTCGCGTGCAATATATTGCACTCTGGGCTTTGCACTTCGCGTCCAACATTGAGTAGTCTGGCAGTCGTTGTCAAGAGTGGGGAGCAGCCATGAACGCGATGACGCGTACGGAGGGGGATTCCCTCGGCACGGTCGAGGTGCCCGCGGACCGGTACTGGGGGGTGCACACGGCACGGGCCGTCGCCAACTTCGCGGTGACCGGCGAGACGATCGGGGGTTTCCCGCGGCTGGTGCAGGCACTGGCCGCGGTGAAGGAGGCGGCCGCCCTGGCCAACCGGGACCTCGGGCGGCTGGACGGGCGCCGGGCCGACGCGATCGTCGCGGCCTGCCGGGAGCTGCGCGCGGGCGAGCTGGCCGACCAGTTCCCCCTCGACCCGATCCAGGGTGGCGCGGGGACCTCGACCAACATGAACGCGAACGAGGTCGTCGCGAACAGGGCCCTGGAGCTGCTCGGACACCGACGGGGTGACTACGCGGAGCTGGACCCGCTGACGCACGTCAACCTGGGCCAGTCGACCAACGACGTGTACCCGACGGCGATCCGGCTCGCCATCGGGTCCCACCTGCACGAGCTGATGGCCGCCCTGCAGCACCTGGCGGCCGCGTTCGCGCGCAAGTCCGCGGAGTTCCACGACATCGTCAAGATGGGGCGGACCCAGCTGCAGGACGCGGTCCCGATGACGCTGGGCCAGGAGTTCGGCACCTACACCACCATGCTGGGCGAGGACTGCCTCCGGCTGCGCGAGGCCGCCGAGCTGCTGCTCGAGAGCAACCTCGGTGGCACGGCGATCGGGACCGGGATCAACGGGCACCCGGACTACGCACGGCTGGCCTGCGCGCACCTGCGCGACATCACCGGCAAGGAGGTCGTCCCGGCGGGCGACCCGATCGAGGCCACCCAGGACTGCGGGGCGTTCGTCCAGGTCTCCGGGGTCCTGAAGCGGGTCGCGGTGAAGCTCTCGAAGGTGTGCAACGACCTGCGCCTGACGTCGTCGGGCCCGTCGGTGGGCCTGTCCGAGATCAACCTGCCTCCGGCCCAGGCCGGATCGTCGATCATGCCGGGGAAGGTCAACCCGGTCATTCCCGAGATGGTCAACCAGGTGGCGTTCGAGGTCATCGGCAACGACCTCACCGTCACCATGGCCGCCGAGGGCGGGCAGCTGCAGCTCAACGCCTTCGAGCCGATCATCGTCTACGGGCTGATCCGGTCGGCCTCGCACCTGGAGGCCGCGGCGCGGACGCTGGCGGACCGGTGCGTCGACGGGATCACCGCGAACCGTGAGCACCTGGAGGAGGGGGTGCGCGGGTCGGTCGGGATCGTCACCGCGCTCTCGCCCGCGCTCGGCTACGCGACCAGCGCGGAGATCGCCAAGGAGTCCCTGGCCACCGGCCGTCCGGTCGGCGACATCGCGGTGGCCCGGGGGCTGCTCGACCCCGACGAGGTCGGCGAGCTGCTCTCCCCCGCCGCGCTGACGGGCCTGGCCGCTCCGGCCCGGCCGCTGCCGCGCGACCTGGACGCCGCCCTGCACTGACCGCCGCCGCGGCACGGGCCCCGGTGCGCGGTCGACGACCGCGCACCGGGGCCCCCGTCGTCCCGGGACGACCCGGGACCCGCTCATCCGGCCCGGATGCCGGCGGGCCGCTCCGGCACACCGCCGTCGTCCGCCGGACCGCCCGCGCCACCGTCGGCCGGAGCGGGTCCACGGATCTCGACGCGCCGGGGCGGGGCCCACCGACGACGGCGCGCGGCAGGGCCCAGCCGGACCAGCAGCACGACCACCGCGGCCGTACCGGCGGCGGCGAGCACACTGAGCAGCGCCGTCAGCGGCCCCCACGACGGGGCGACCGGCTCGGGTGCGCGGACCGGTGGAGCCACGACGGCGGCCTCCCGCCCCGTTCCCTCCTCGGGCAGCACGGCCGTGACGGCATCGACCGGGTTCACCGTGCCCCAGCCGAGTGCCGGGTCGGGGAGCGGGACCGCGGGGTGCGTCGCGGTCGTCTCCAACCGGTGTTTGACCTGGTCGGCACGCAGGTCGGGCCGGTAGGCGCGGACGAGGGCCGCGGTGCCCGCCACGAACGGCGCCGCGTAGCTGGTGCCGCTGCCCTGCCAGTGGCCGGGCCCACCCGGTCCGATGCTGACGACGTCGCTGCCGGGGCCGACCAGGGACAGGTACGGGCCGGTCTGGGAGAAGTCGGCGCGCCCGCCCTCGGCGTCGACGGCACCGACCGCGATCACCGTCGGGTACGAGGCCGGGTAGGTGACGGGATCGCCCGTGCGTGCCCCGTTGGCGGCCGAGGCGACCACGACGACGTCGCGGGCGGCGGCGTGGGCCACCGCCGCGGCGAGCCCGGCGTCCGGGATGCTGGTGCTGGCCGACACGTTGATCACGCGGGCGCCCTCGTCCACGGCCCGGCGGATGCCCGCGGCCAGGGACGCGGCGGTCACTCGGCCGGCGTCGCCGTCCGGGCCCGGGACCGTGACCCGGATCGGCAGCAGCGTCGCGTCGGGGGCGATCCCGGCGAACCCGCTGCCCGCGACCGGCTGCGCGGCGATGATGCCGCCGACGAAGGTCCCGTGGCCGTAGCAGTCGTCGTCGGCGGGGCCGTCGGACACGACGTCGGCACCCGGGAGGACGTGTGCGCCCGCGAGCTGCGGGGTCCGGGCGTCGACCCCGGTGTCGACGACGGCGACGACCACTCCGGCACCCCGGGTCACCGGCCACACCCGCTGCGGCGCGAGCTGGCGCTGGGCCCAGGGCAGGGTCGGCTCGGTCACCGTGGGCGGGGGCAGGCAGCCCGGCCGTACCGCCGGGGCGGCGAGGGCCGGTGGCGCGGCGAGGGCCGGTGGGGCGGTCAGCGCCGTGACGAGCACGGCCGCACCGAGCGCCACGGCCCGGCCGACCGCGCGGGACCTCGCCGACCTCACGACGCGGCGGCCGAGTCGCCGGTCGCGCCCGCGTCGACCGTGAGGAGCGGGACGGTGAGGCGTCGGACCAGATCCGGGTCCTCCACCGTCCGCAGCACCATCCGGCGGCGACGCTCCAGGGCCCGCTCCAGTCGGGTCAGCGCCGCCTGGTCGCGCTCGCCGATCCGGGTCTCCTCGGTGCCACCGGTGCCCTCGCCCTCGTCCGCGCCGAGCTCTCGGACGAGAAGGGCGAGGCGCGGGGCCACCGGCCCGCCGTCGACGTCCTGGGGTGCGGGCGCATCCCGCACGCCGATGGTCCGGAACCGCGTACCGGCCGGGAAGACGACCTCGGCGACGGGGCGGCCCGCGACGAGCTCGCTCGTGCGGCGCGCCGTGGTCGGCCAGATGAGGACGTCGTACCCGGCGTCGGGGACGGTCACGTCGAGCTCGCCGGTGGCACTGAGGAAACCCGGTTCGGCGAGCGTCCCGCCCACCACGGTGTGGTCCGACGGCGGTTGCGGCGCCTGCCCCTGGCGCAGCACCGGGCGCCGGTGCGTCGGGAGGCGACGCAGCCCGGAGACCAGGCAGGCCAGCTGCCCCTCCGGCAGGTCGCGGCGGCCGGCGCGGACGCCCTCGTTGACGGCGCCTCCGCCACGGTCGCCGTCGCCGAGGTGCAGGCACACCGCGGCCAGGTCGGTCTTGACACCGGACGCGTCCCCGGTGCGCAGCGACGGCCAGGACGCCAGCGCAGCGTTGACCGTCGCCAGGGCCTCGGTGTACTGGTCCCCGGCGGCGGCGACGAACCGTTCGCGTTCCTTGCCCGTGCTGGGCCGGTCCTCGACGACGAGCGGTGGCAGCTCGGGTGGCCCGGCCCGGTCGGCGGGCCCGGTCGTGGCCGCGGGGGCCGTGTCCCCGGCACCGGGACCGTCGGCGGCGTGGTTCCCGGTGACGGGGCCGGTCGGCCCGACGTCGGCGGCGGGTCCCGTGGGCACGACGTCGTCGGCCGGGGGCGGGGCCGCACCGCCGGTCGCGCCGTCGCCGGCCTCCGACGGCTGCGGTGTGTCACCGAGGGTCGGGTGGCCGCCGGGGGTGGACGGTTCCGCGACGGCCGGGACGGGCATCGGGCGGCCGGCCGACTCGACCCGCAGGTCGGGCACGGTGGTGTCCCAGCTCGCCGGGGCCGGCCGGGGCAGCAGGCCGAGGGAGACGGCGCGGTCGGCGTCCTCCGGGGTGGCCCAGACCCCGCGGAGCCGGACCCGGTGGCGGGCGCGGCGCTCGTCGTCGAGGGAGTCGACGAGCGACCGAGCGGCGGCGAGGAGCTCCGCCCCGACGGGCTCGCCGTCGTGGCCGAGGTGGAGGGTCCAGACCGTCGGGTCGTGGGGATCGGCCGGCGCCGGCCCGGCGTCCCCGGCACCGAGGACCAGGCCCGAGGGGACGACCGTGGCGACGGCGTCGCCACGGACGTAGCCGCAGCCCCGCGCGGTCCACCCGGCGGGTGGGAGGCCGACCGACAGCACCTCCTGCCCCCCGTCGAGGCGTTGGCGCAGCACCGTCGGGAAGGGACGCATCCGGGTCTCCCGCCCGGGTTCGACGGCGAAGGTCTCCACCCCCGACGACGTCCGCAGCGCGACACCGGTACCCGGGGCGAAGTCGGTGCCGAGCGCCTCCCCCAGGGCCGCCGGGAACCCGTCGGTGAGCGCTGCGGGGGTGAGCGGCGCGACCAGGACGGGGCCGTCGGAGGTGATCGTCCGCGCGGCGGCGGCGACCGCCTCCGGCGACGGGACGGCACCGGCGCCGCCGACGAGCAGCTGCACGAAACGTCGGTCGAGAACGGCACGCAGCGCCACGTCGTCGTCCCCGGGGCCCTCCTCCGGCGCGGGGAGGCCGCGGACCGCGAGGCCGGCGGGCACCGGCTCGACGGCCGCGCCCTCGACGACCGTGGGCTCGTCGGGCAGCGCGCCCTCCCAGTCCGGGCGCGGGAAGCGGGTGCCGTGCGCCTGCGGGGCCACCCCCGGTGCGAAACGCACCCATCCCGCGCCGCCGACCGTGGGGCCGGTGAGGATGCCGGACCCGACGGAGAAACGCATGGCCCCCGACGGGGCGACGAGCGCGACACCGGTGGCGTCGACGACCTGTTGCAGCCTGGCACCCAGGGCGGCGATGTCGGTGACCGCGAGCCACAGCTCGCCGTCGGCACCCGCGGGGCCGGACATCACCTCGCGCAGCAGCCCGAGGAGCTCCGCCGCGAGGCCCGACCGGCGGTAGGCCGTCCCGACCAGCATGACGAGCGGCGGCCCCGACGGGCCCAGGCCGGACAGGAACCCGCGCTCCCGGGACGCCTCGGTCCCGTCGGCGATCAGGACGTGCGGCCCGACCAGGGTTGCGACCAGGGGGTCCACGACGGACTCGGCCCGGGCGTCGGTCACCGGTCCCACCTCGCTCTCCTCGGGCACGCGCGCACCGCCCCCGGCGGGACGGACCCGATCCACCGTCGATCATGGCCAGGCCGGTCCCGCGGTGTGCCTCCGTGCGTCGCGCGGCCACCGAACACAGGGGTTTCCCCCGTCGACGGCCGGTGCTCAGCCCTCGAAACCGTCGGTGATCCGGGCGGCGAGCAGGAGGACCGCGTCGACGGTGGCCGGCGCCAGCCGGGCCAGGTCGATCCGGCCACCGTGCGCGAGGTGCTGGTCGAACGGCAGCTCCACGACGGCGCGGACACGCGACTCGAAGTGCCTGCGGACCACGTCCCGGTCGATCTCCCGGCTCCACCGGTCCTGGGAGAGCACGACGACCGCCTGCTCGGCGAGCGCGGAGAACCCGTGCCCGTGGAGCCAGTCCAGGGTCCTCGACGCCCGCGTCGCCCCGTCCACGGTCGGGGTCCCCACGACGACGAGCGCGTCGGCCAGCGTCAGCGTCCCCTCCATCGCCGAGTGCACCAGCCCGGTGCCCGAGTCGGTGACGAGCACGTTGGCGAACCGGCCGATCAGCCCGCAGACCGCCTCGTACTCCTCCCGGCTGAACGACTCCCCCGCCGCCGGATCCTGCTCCGAGGCGATGACCCGCAGGCGTCCGGCCAGGCTGCTGAAGCGGTCGAGATCGTGGACCGACGACGCGTGCGCGGCGCCCGCGAGCAGCTCCCGGACCGTCGCGGAGGTGTCGCCGGTGAGCCGGTCCGCCAGGGTGCCCGCGTCGGGGTTGGCGTCGAGGGCGACGATCCGGTCGCCGCGGTTCTCCGCCAGCACCAGCCCCAGCAACGCCGAGACGGTCGTCTTGCCGACGCCGCCCTTGATCGAGGCGACCGCGATCCTGCGGACCCCGGCCAGCGGTCGACGGATCTGCTGGATGAGGTCCTGCCGGGCGAGCTGCGCCGGGGACGGCCCGGGGTTGTAGCGGCCCGCGGTGACGGCGTAGACGCCGCGACGCCAGCCGTGCATCGGCTGGTCCCCGGCGTAGCGGATCGGGGCGTTCGGCGCGACGGGCCGGACCGGACCGGCGTGCTCGACCGGCAGCGGGACCGGTGCGGGCCTCGTCCCGGCGGGCGGCGCGGGCCGTCGCGGCCGCGGCGGCGTGTCCGGGTGCTGCGGGACCGAGCGCGGCCGCCTCGGGCCGGGCGGCGGTCCGTCCGTCGACGCGGCGGTCGGTCGGGACGACGGATGCGCCCGACCGCGTGGCGGTGTCCGCCGGTCGGCCCCGTCACGGGGCACCGGACCGGTCGCGGAGCCGGTCCCCACCGGTGGGGTGGTGCTCCCGCCGGAGGGGGTGGTGGGGCCGGTGACCACCGGGATCGCCGTCGTCGCGGGGGTCGCGGGGGTCGCGGGGGTCGCGGGGGTCGCGGTCTCCCCGGTCGCACTTCCCGTCCGCTCGGGGGACCTCGGCGGAGCCGCCTGCGGCGTCACCCGCAGGGCACGGGTCTCCGGATCGGCCGCGTCCCCGGCTCCCGCCTGCGGCCCGGGGGACCCGGCCGTCGTCGTGGTGTCCCGGACCGGCGCACCGATGTCGGCAGAGTCGCGGACCGGCGCACCGATGTCGGCGGAATCGCGGCCCGGGGGCGGGAGGAGGTCCGGCGCCGACGACGGGGCAGGGGGTGGCTGGACCGGCGGATCCGTCTCCGGACCGGCCCCGGGAGCCGGGCCGGAGACCTGTCCGGCTCCTCCGGTGGACCCGCTCGGGCGCCCCGCGTCCCAGGTCACCGTCCAGTCGACGGGCACCCACTCGTCGGTGGCATCGCCCGTCGCCGGGTCCTGCGCCGTCCGGTCCTGCACAGTCCGGCCTCCGTCCTCAGCCGACCGACACCTCGGTCGACCTCACCGACGAGGGGTCGACCGGCTCGTCCAGGGACACGGTCACCGAGGAACCGCTGATCGTCTTCGTCGCGGACGTGCCGCCGTCGTCGGTGCTCACGGTGACGTGAGCGGTACGGCCCGAGCAGTGCTCGTCGAATCCGGAGATGCGGACGGCCGTCACCTTGCCCTCGTCGTTCTGCTTCACCGAGACCGACAGCGACGACGCGTCGGTGGAGCACTGCTCCGAGGCCTGCTGCTCCTCGGCCTGCTGCCGCGCGGCACGCTCCTCGGCCGCCTGCCGTTCGGCTGCCCGCTGCTCGGCTGCCCGCTGCTCGGCCGCCTCCTGCGCGGCGGCCCTGCGCTCCGCGGCCTTCCGCTCGGCGGCCTTCCGCTCGGCGGCCTTCTGCTCAGCGGCCTTCTGCTCAGCGGCCTTCTGCTCGGCCGCCTTCTGCTCGGCCGCCTTCTGCTCGGCCGCCTTCTGCTCGGCCGCCTTCTGCTCGGCCGCCTTCTGCTCGGCTGCCTCTCGCTCGGCGGCCTGCTGCTGGGCGGCCTGCTGCTGGGCGGCCTGCTGCTGGGCGGCCTGCTGCTGGGCCAGCATGAACTCGACCGCCTGCTGCTCGATAGCGCGGTCGGTCCCCTCCCCGGCACGCGGGAGGGCGACCCCGGCCGGGCCGGCCGCGTCCTGGGTGGCCACCTCCGCGGCGGTCCGGGTCGGCGTCGCGTCGTCCGCGGCGGAGCCGGTGGGGGTCCGGGCGGACGCGCCGTCGACACCGGGCGCGCGCTCCGACCGACCGGCGACGGCGGCCCCGCGGGACGGCGCCTGCGCGACCAGCTCGGACAACCGCCCGCGCTCGGTCGCCCCGGCCGACATCCGCGCGATCCACTGGTCGGCGAGCAAGAGCGCCTCCCGCTCCGAGACCTCCTCGGGTGCGGCGGCCACCGGAGCGGACTGCGGCGTGCCCTCCGCGGCGGGTGTCCCCTCCTCCGGCGCGGGATCGCTCGACGACGGTGCGGGCTGCGCGAGAACGGGCTGTTCCGGAGCGGATTGCGCCGGTGCGGGCTGTGCCGGTGCAGGCTGTGCCGGTGCAGGCTGTGACGGTGCGGGCTGCTCGGGAGCGGGCTGTGCCGGGTCGGACTGGACCGGTGCGGCCTGCTGTGTGCCCTCGGCCACGGGCTCCTCCGTCTGCTGCGGCGAGCCGCTCTCCGCCGGGGCAGCGGGCTCGGGCAGCACGCCCAACGCGGTGAGGGCCTCGGCGACCTCCGCCTGCCGGGCGGAACCGGTCGGCACGTCCGCGGCCCCCTCGGACGTCGCGGAACCGGACGCCTCGGACGGCCGCTCAGCGGCGACGAGGGACGTGACGGGGGTGGCGGCGGAGTCCACGGACTCCACGGGCCGGTCGAGCGTCGTCGCGACGGCCCCGCCCACGGTGTCGGTGGCGTCTCCGGCGGACGCGGCCACGGTGTCGGTGGCCTCTCCGGCCGACTCGGCCACCGGCGTCACGACCTCGCGCACGGGTGCTGCCGGCGCTGGCAGCGAGACCGGAGCCGACGCCACGGGGACCGGCAGCGCGACGGGCGCGGCGGCCACCGGTGCGGACGCCACGACCGGGCCGAGCACGGACGGCGCCGACGGCACCGCGGGCAGCAGCGTCTCGGGGGCCACGACCTCCGGCTCGTCGACACCGACGCCGTCGAGCGAGGGCAGCTTCGGCTCCGCCGCGGCCGACGGGGTCGGAGCGGGCTCCGGCGCGGACTCCGGAGCGGCATCGCGCGACGCCCGGATCTCCGCGTCGTCCGGCTGCAGCGCCTCGTTCCGCTGTCCCGCTGCCCAGGCGGCCCACTCCTCGGTGGAGTCGCCGGTCTCCCCGGCCGGTGCACCGGCGACGGCCGCCCCGAACACCCCGACGGCGGTGAGCGCGGTCAGTCCCACGACCAGTGACTGCCGAGGGGCCGCAGTGCGGCGCTGGGGCCGCGTGGGGTCGTCGCGTCGGGGAGCCGACATCGGTGCACCTTCCGTCCGGTCGTCGTGCCGGCCGGGTTCTCCGGCCCGCAGCTGACCACGACCATCGCGCGCGACCGGCCCGGAGGTACCTCGGGAAGACGCCGAACGGCCCATCCCGAGGAAGATCCCTCGCCAACCGGCGCCTCCCCCACTGCCCGCGTCGCGGGGGGTCAGTCGCGCCGGTAGGCGGTGAACCGTCCGTTGCCACGACGCTCGACGGTCAGCGGCAGCCCGAACGTCTCCGACAGCGGCTCGGAGGTCATGACCTCGTCCAGGAGCCCCGCGGCGACGACACGCCCCTCGCGCAGCAGCAGACCGTGGCTGTAGTTCGGCGGGATCTCCTCGACGTGGTGGGTGACCAGCACCGACGCCGGGGCGTACGGGTCGTCGGCGAGATCGGCGAGCCGGGTGACGAGGTCCTCGCGGCCCCCGAGGTCCAGCCCGGCGGCGGGCTCGTCGAGCAGCAGCAGCTCCGGGTCGGTCATCAGCGCGCGGGCGATCAGGGTGCGCTTGCGCTCGCCCTCGGACAGCGTGCCGTAGGCGCGCCCGGCCAGCGGGCCCATCCCGAGCTGGTCCAGCAGCTGCCGGGCCCGGCCGGTGTCGTCGTTCTCGTACTCCTCGCGCCAGCGACCGAGCACGCCGTACCCGGCGGAGACGACGACGTCGGAGACGATCTCGTCGCCCGGGATGCGCACACCCAGGTTGGCCGAGGTGAGGCCGATCCGGGTGCGGAGCTCGAACACGTTGACCCGGCCCATCCGCTCGCCGAGCACGAAGACGGTGCCCGAGGTCGGGTGCAGCTCGGCACCGGCCAGGCGCAGCAGGGTGGTCTTGCCGGCGCCGTTGGGGCCGAGCACGACCCAGCGCTCGTCGAGCTCGACCCGCCAGTCGACGGCGTCGAGGAGCACGGTGTCACCACGACGGACGGTGGCGGCGTCCATACCGACGACCAGATCCTCGTCGTCGATCTCTGTGACACCGGGCGCGGCGGGGGTTCGGGGCGAAGTCACCCCCCTATCCTGGCCGATCGTGCCTGTCTTCCCCCTCGGTGCCCACCCCGACGACCACGGGACCCGCTTCGCGGTCGCCACCACCAGCGCCGAGACCGTCGAGGTCTGCCTGGTCGACGGCTCCGACACCGACGGCGAGGAGCTCACCGAGCGCCGGGTGGAGCTGCGCGAGCACACCTTCGGCGTGTGGCACGGCCACGTCCCCGGTGTGCGCCCCGGCCAGCGCTACGGCTACCGGGTGCACGGTGAGTACCGGCCGTTCCACGGTCTGCGTGCGAACCCGAACAAGATCCTCGTCGACCCCTATGCGGCGCGGATCACCGGCACCGTCACCGACCTCGTCGCCGCCCGCGGGTGGGACGGCGACCCGATGTCGGGGCGGCCCAGCACCGTCGACTCGCTCGGCTCGGTGCCGCTGTCGGTCGTCACCTCGACCGACCTCGCGCCGCGCCCGTCCCGGCCGGACGTGCCGTGGTCGGAGACGGTGATCTCGGAGATCCACGTGCGCGGCTGGACCCGGCTGCACCCGGAGGTGCCCGAGGCCCACCGTGGCACCTACCTCGGCCTGGCGCACCCCGCGGTGATCGCGCAGCTGCAGCGGACCGGGGTGACGGCCGTCGAGCTGCTGCCGGTGCAGGCGAACGCGCCGGAACCGTCGCTGCTGGAGCGGGGCGCGTCGAACTACTGGGGCTACGCGACGCTCGGGTTCCTCGCCCCGCACGCGGGCTATGCCAGCGACCCCGGCAACGAGGTCGCGGAGTTCCGCTACCTCGTCGACACCCTGCACGCGGCCGGGATCGAGGTCATCCTCGACGTCGTCCCCAACCACACCTGCGAGGGCGGGGTCGGCGGCACCACGCTGTCCTACCGCGGCCTCGACGCGCCGGCCTACTACTCGCTCGGCGGGTCCGGGCACGACGCCGACATCACCGGCACCGGCAACACCCTCGACGCCGGCTCCCCCACGGTGATCCGGCTCGTCTGCGACGCCATGCGGCACTGGGTGCACGCCTACGGCGTCGACGGGTTCCGGATCGACCTCGCCTCGGTGCTCGGCCGGCCGCGGTCGGGGCCGTTCTCCCCGGACTCGGCGCTGCTCACCGCGATCGCGCAGGACCCGACGCTGTCGACGACCAAGCTGATCGCCGAGCCGTGGGACGCCACCGGCGAGGGCTACCGGGTCGGCGGGTTCGGCGTCGCCTGGTCGGAGTGGAACGGCCGCTACCGCGACGCGGTGCGCGACTTCTGGCGCGGCCACGGCGGCGTCGCCGAGCTGGCGTCGCGGCTGACCGGCAGCTCCGACATCTACCAGCTGTCCGGACGCCGCCCGTGGGCCTCGGTGAACTTCGTGACCGCGCACGACGGCTTCACCCTGCGCGACCTCGTCTCCTACGAGCGCAAGCACAACGAGGGCAACGGCGAGGACAACCGCGACGGCACCGACGACAACCGCTCGCAGAACCACGGCGTCGAGGGCGAGACCGACGACGCGGGCGTCCGCGCCGCCCGCATCGCCACCGCCCGGGCGATGATGGCGACGCTGCTGCTGTCGATCGGCACGCCGATGATCACCGGCGGCGACGAGCGCTGGCGGACCCAGGGCGGCAACAACAACGCCTACTGCCGCGACGACGAGACGTCCTGGGTCGACTGGACCACCACCGACGAGACCACCGCGATGGAGGCGTTCACCGGACGCGTCGCCGCGCTGCGCCGGGAGTCGCCGGTGCTGCACCGCGACCAGTTCTACGTCGACGGCGAGGTCCTCTGGTGGGACCCGTCCGGGCGCCCGATGGAGCCCGGAGACTGGCACGACGGGGGCCGCCGCACTCTGGTCGTACTGCTGGCCGACTACTGGCTGCTGGCCCTGCACGCCGGGGAGGAGCCCGTCGACTGCGTGCTGCCCGCCGAACACGGCTTCGACCCGGTACTGGACTCCACGACGCCCGACGGCACCCCCGCCGACACCGCGCCGGTCGACGCGGGCGCGACGATCGTCCTGCCGCCCCGCTCGGTGCGCCTGCTGCGGAGCCGCTGACCACCGCACCCTCACCGCGAGGGCTGGGAGCGGCGCGGCCCGCGGCGTAGGCTCCGCGCATGCCGCGCTACGAGTTCCGCTGCCGCGAGTGCAGCACGACGTTCGAGGTCGAACGGCCGATGGCCGCGTCGTCGGACCCGGCGGACTGCCCGCACGGGCACGCGGACACCGTGAAGCTGCTGTCGACGATCGCGCTCGGCGGCCGGTCCGGTGCCGCGCCCCGGCCCGCGATGGCGCCGGCCGGTGGCGGCGGGGGCTGCTGCGGCAGCGGGTGCTGCGGCAGCGGGTGCTGCGGCGGCTGAGGTGTACGTCCCGCGGCACGGCGAGGTGGCGGGCGCTCATCCCCCACTCGACGTCTGTGGTTCCTGAGCACGACCGCCCTCGACACGACCGGACGACCTCCGCCCGCTGAGCGGGTCCGCCGCCGGGGACGGACCCGCCGGGCTCAGCCCGCCAGGACGATCCGCCCCAGCTCGACCGACGACGCCAGGTGCGCGTGGTGCGGCAGCACCCGCACCGTGTACCCGGTGAGCCCCGCGTGCGGCAGCGGCACGGCGACCTCCCAGGACCCGTCACCGCGGTGCTGCATCGCGACGGTCACCGGGTCCGCCAGCTCGTCGGAGGTGTCGACCCGCCCGACGACGGCCTCGACCGTCACGTCCGACGGGTCCAGCCCGGCCAGGTCCACCCCCGCCCGGACCGTCATCGGCGACCCGACGACCGGGGTGTCGGGCAGCCCGGACGCGTCGACGCCGGTGATCCGGACGTGGTTCCACGCCTTGTCCAGCCGGGCCCGGAACAGCGCGATGTCGCGGGCGACGGCGTAGTCCGACGCGGCCGCGTCGGCAGCGGCGCGGGCGGCCGGGGTGTACCAGTCCTGCACGTACTCCCGCACCATCCGGGTGGCCTGCACCTTCGGCCGCAGGGTGGTGAGGGTGTGGCGGACCATCTCGACCCAGCGGTGCGGGACGCCGTCGACGCGGTCGTAGAACGCCGGGCCGACCTGGGTGGCGATGAGCTCGTAGAGTGCGTTCGCCTCGAGGTCGTCGCGCCGGGTCGGGTCCTCGACGCCGTCCGCGGTGGGGATCGCCCAGCCGTTGGCGCCGTCGTAGAACTCGTCCCACCAGCCGTCGCGGATGGACAGGTTCAGCCCGCCGTTGAGCGCGGACTTCATGCCCGAGGTGCCGCAGGCCTCCAGCGGGCGCAGCGGGTTGTTCAGCCAGACGTCGCAGCCCCAGTAGAGGTAGCGCGCCATCGACATGTCGTAGTCGGGCAGGAACACGATGCGGTGGCGCACGCCGGCGTCGTCGGCGAAGCGCACGATCTGCTGGATGAGCGCCTTGCCGCCGTCGTCGGCGGGGTGCGACTTCCCCGCGACGACGAGCTGCACCGGCTGCTGCGGGTCGAGCAGCAGGCTGCGGAGCCGGTCGGCGTCGCGCAGCATCAGGGTGAGCCGCTTGTAGGTGGGGACCCGGCGGGCGAAGCCGACGGTGAGCACGTCGCGGTCGAAAACGTGGTCGGTCCAGCCCAGCTCCGGCTCGGAGGCGCCCCGCTCCAGCCAGGCGGCGCGGACCCGGCGACGGACCTCGTCGACCAGCCGGGACCGCAGCGTGTTGCGCAGCCCCCAGACCTCGGCGTCGGACACGTCGGCGGCGCTGCTGCCCGGCTCGCCGAGCATCTCGGTGACCTGGTGGGCCTCCCAGGTGGGACCGTGCACGCCGTTGGTGACCGAGCCGATCGGCACCTCGTCGCGGTCGAACCCGGCCCACAGCCCGCCGAACATCTCCCGGGAGACGCTGCCGTGCAGCCGCGAGACGCCGTTCGCCCGCTGGGCCAGGCGCAGGCCCATGTGCGCCATGTTGAACGTCTCGGGATCCTCCTCGGCGCCCAGCGCGAGGAGCCGGTCGGTCGGCAGGCCCGGCAGCAGCCGGTCGGTGAGGTAGTGCCGCACGAGGTCCAGGCCGAACCGGTCGATGCCCGCGGGCACCGGGGTGTGGGTGGTGAACACCGTGCCCGCACGGACGGCGGCGAGCGCCTCGTCGAAGTCCAGCCCGCCGGACGACGCCGACGCCGTCGCGGGGCCCGCGCCGTTCGACGTCACGGCCGAGCCGGTGCACAGCTCGCGGATCCGCTCACAGCCGAGGAACCCGGCGTGCCCCTCGTTGGTGTGGAACACCTCCGGCGTCGGGTGCCCGGTGAGCCGGCAGAACGCGCGGACCGCACGGACCCCGCCGACGCCGATCAGGATCTCCTGCTGGATGCGGTGGTTCTGGTCGCCGCCGTAGAGCCGGTCGGTCACCCCGCGCAGGTCCGCCCCGCCACCGGCGTCGGAGCTCTCCGCGGCGTTCTCGGCGATGTCGGTGTCGAGCAGCAGCAGCGGGACCCGCCCGACCGCGGCCTGCCAGATCCGCGCGTGCAGCGTGCGGTCCCCCGGCATCGCGACCTCGACGAGCTCCGGCGCGCCGGAGGGGTCGGTGAGCAGCTGCAGCGGCAGCCCCTGCGGGTCGATCGCCGGATAGTGCTCGAGCTGCCAGCCGTCGAGCGACAGCGACTGGCGGAAGTACCCCGACCGGTACAGCAGCCCCACCGCGACGAGCGGGACGCCCAGGTCGGAGGCGGCCTTGAGGTGGTCACCGGCGAGCACGCCGAGCCCGCCGGAGTAGTTCGGCAGCACCTCCGAGACGCCGAACTCCATCGAGAAGTACGCGACCGCCGACGGCCTGTCCGCGCCGGCCTCGGCGTACCAGCGCGGCTCGGACAGGTAGGTCTCCAGCTCCGCGGCCCGCTCGGCGACCTCGGCGGCGACCGCCTCGTCCGCGGCGAGCTCGGCCAGCCGCGCGGTGGGGATCTCACCCAGCAGGCGGACCGGGTCGTGGCCGCAGGCGTCCCACGCGTCGGGGTCGAGGGAGGCGAACAGGTCCCGGGTCGGCGCGTGCCAGGTCCACCGCAGGTTCGTCGCCAGTGAGGTGTTCTCAGTAGCGGGGTGGCAGGTCGTGGCGACACGCCGAGGGTGGTGAGATGAGCGGGAACGGGGCAGGACCCCGGTAGATCGGTTCGGTCCAGCACAGATCGACACCGTCACCGAGGTCCTGCATGTCTGATCCTGTCACCTACACCGCTGTCCTCCCGATCGGGGAGCGCACCGTGGCCTATCTGGCGCGGCTCCTGGTCCTTCAACGCCGTCGACGTGGCACCCGGCGGCGGGCGTTGACCCCGTTCGCCCAGGCAGTGCTGGTGATCCGCTGGTTCTGTGATGCTACCCGGGTCCGATGTTTGGCCGGTGACAACGCGATCAGCACTGCAACGGCCTACCGTTACCTGCACGAAGGCATCGACGTCCTCGCCGCGGCCGCACCCGGCCTGCACGGAGCCCTGCTCGCCGCCCGCACAGCCGGGCACACCCACGTGAATCTCGACGGCACCCTGATCGCCACCGACCGGTGCCGCGCGCTCGGCCTCACCCCCGGGGTCGACCTGTGGTGGTCGGGCAAGCACCGCCGCCACGGCGGGAACATCCAGGTCCTCACCGCACCTGATGGATGGCCGCTATGGACCAGCGACGTGCGGCCGGGCCGCGAGCACGACACCCGCTGCGCCCGTACCCACCCCGGGCTGCTCGAGGGCCTGGCCGCGTTCACCGACGACACCCACGCCGCGCTGGGCGACCTCGGCTACGAAGGCGAAGCCGACCGGCTCACCGTGCCCATCAAACCCGCCCCCGGCCGCGGGCAGACGGTCAACCAGCGCACCGTCAACACCCTGCACTCAGCCCTTCGTGCTCTGGCCGAACGCGGAAACGCCCTGCTCAAGACCACCTTCGCCGCGTTGCGGCGAGTCACGCTATGTCCCTGGCGCACCGGCGCGATCACCGCAGCTGCGCTCGTACTACTCCACACCGAGTACGACCGCACGACATGATCAACCCGCTACTGAGAACACCTCAGTGTCTGCAGCGGCGCGAGCGGAGCGGGGAGCTGGGCACGGACGGTGAAACGGCGGAGGGCTCTCACGGCCGCGAGGGTAGCCGGGAACACCGACACGCACGCGGCGTCCCGCCCGGCCGGGACGGGGTCTCACCGGTAGGGTCGCACTGCCGCGGGATCGGTGGGTCCGTGCACGTCGAATCGGTTCCGTCCACATCCGTTCCGATCCGTTCACGCCGATGGTCCCGCGGGTGTGGCGACAGGTGACGTGGCGGCGTCAGACTGGCCGTCTCGACTCTGGTGGGGACTTCTACCGACGGTGACAATTTCCTGGGGGTGCAGCCGATGACCGGTCGGCTCGGAATCGACGACGTGACCCCGTTCGTGCAGAGCGGAGACCCGGCGAAGGCCGTGGTCGGTGAGGTCGTCCCGATCCGGGCGACCGTGTGGCGGGAGGGACACGACGCCGTCGCGGCGAACGTCGTGTTCACCCCGCTGTCGGCCGACGGGACGCCGGGGGACGCGCAGTACGTGCGGATGCAGCCCGACGGGGTGGGCACCGACCGCTTCGTGGCCTGGGTCCGCCCCGACGCCGAGGGTCGCTGGACCTTCCGCGTCGACGCGTGGAGCGACCCGTGGGCGACCTGGCGCTCGGCGGTGGAGAAGAAGATCGCCGCGGGCCAGACGGCCGAGGAGCTGGCCAACGACCTCGAGATCGGCGCGCGGCTGCTCGCCAGGGTCGGGCGTCGCCCGGCCGAGTCCGAGAACCGCGACCTGCTGCTCGGCGCCGCGAACACGCTGCGGGACACCGCGCTGCCGCTGCGCGCGCGGGTCGCCCCGGCCCTGTTCGACGCCGTCGTCGCGATCATGACCGAGCGCCCCGTCCGGGAGCTCATCACCCGCGGCCCGGAGCGGACGATCTTCGTCGACCGGCCCCGTGCGCTGTACGGGTCCTGGTACGAGTTCTTCCCCCGCTCCACCGGCGGCCGCGACGAGACCGGCCGCCCGGTGCACGGCACGTTCGCGACGTCGTCGAAGGAGCTCGACCGCGTCGCGCGGATGGGCTTCGACGTCGTCTACCTGCCGCCGATCCACCCGGTCGGCACGGTGCACCGCAAGGGCCGCAACAACTCCACCCACGCCGAGCCGGGCGACGTCGGCTCCCCGTGGGCGATCGGCTCGGCCGCGGGCGGGCACGACGCGATCGACCCGGAGCTGGGCGACTTCGACGACTTCGACGCGTTCGTCGCGCGGGCGAACGAGCTCGGCATGGAGGTCGCGCTCGACCTGGCGCTGCAGTGCGCGCCCGACCACCCCTGGGTCACCGAGCACCCGGAGTGGTTCACCGTGCGCCCGGACGGGACGATCGCCTACGCGGAGAACCCGCCGAAGCGCTACCAGGACATCTATCCGCTCAACTTCGACCGCGACCCGGCCGGCATCTACGCCGAGTGCCTGCGCGTGGTGCTGAAGTGGGTCGAGCACGGGGTGAAGATCTTCCGGGTCGACAACCCGCACACCAAGCCGCCGAACTTCTGGCACTGGCTGATCTGGGAGGTCAAGCGGACCCACCCGGAGGTGCTGTTCCTGGCCGAGGCGTTCACCCGCCCGGCCCGGCTGTTCGGGCTGGCGCGGCTGGGCTTCACCCAGTCCTACACGTACTTCACGTGGCGGACCGAGGCCGAGGAGCTCGCCGACTTCGCGACGATGCACGCCGAGCACGCCGACGAGTGCCGCCCCAACCTGTTCACCAACACCCCGGACATCCTCCACGAGTCGCTGCAGACCGGTGGCCCGGCGATGTTCGCGATCCGGGCGACCCTGGCCGCGACGATGGCGCCCACCTGGGGCGTCTACTCCGGCTTCGAGCTGTACGAGGGCACCCCGGTCAAGCCGGGCAGCGAGGAGTACCTGGACTCGGAGAAGTACGAGCTGCGTCCGCGGGACTTCGAGTCCGCCCTGAACCAGGGCCGCTCGCTGGAGCCGTACCTGACCCGGCTCAACGAGATCCGCCGCGCCCACCCGGCGCTCCAGCAGCTGCGCGAGATCCACTTCCACGAGGTGGACAACACCAACATCATCGCGTTCTCCAAGCTGGACCCGTCCACCGGCGACCAGGTGCTGGTGGTGTGCACGCTGGACTCGCACGCGCCGCAGCAGGGCACCCTGAAGCTGGACATGCCGGCGCTGGGGCTGCGCTACACCGACGTCGTCGAGGTGCACGACGAGGTGTCGGGCGAGACCTACCGCTGGGGCGAGTACAACTTCGTGCGGCTGGTCCCGACCGACCACGTCGCGCACGTGATCGCGCTGCCGGCGCAGGCCCCGCTGCTCTGAGCCCCAACCCCTCGTCGCGTGAACGGGCCCCTCGTACGAGGGGCCCGTTCATGCGGTAGGGCTCAGGCGGCTCCCGCGTCCTCGGCCGGGGGCTCCAGGACGACGGCGGTCGCCCGGAACGGCGACATCCCGATCCGGAACCCGTTCAGGTCGTCGACGACCCCCAGGTCCTCGCCGGAGAACAGGTCGGTGACCGTCGCGCCCGGCGCCAGGTGCTCGGACCGGACGAACGCGTCCACCTGCTCGTCGGCGAAGTTCAGGACGGTCACGCTGGTCCGGTCGTCGTCGAGCAGGTGCACCATCACCAGCAGGCCGCGGTGCGACACGTCCGGCACGTCGACCTGGCGGGCCGTCGCCACCCCGGAGCGCTTGCGCACGGCCAGGATGGCCTGCATCTGGCGGACGAAGCTCGTCTCGTCGGCCAGCTGGTCGGGCAGCGACCCGTAGAGGCTGCGCCCGCGGGGCATGCCCGACGAGGACCGCTCGGCACCCGGCCGGCGTCCCATCAGGTCGTGCGCGGGCCGCGAGATCCACCGGGTGTCCCCGGAGTTCAGCAGGTCCGAGACCGACTCCGGCGGCAGCGTCAGCATCCCGAGCAGGTCCCAGCCCGACAGCGCGAAGACCCCGGGCTGGAAGGCGTTGAACATGACCAGCAGCAGGTGCACCCGCCGGATGCGCTCGACGTCGTCGGGCCCGATGTCGTCGAGCGCGGAGATGCCGAGCGACGCGGCGATGACGGTCGCGGTGGTGCAGGCGATCCCGTTGGTCGTGAAGATCAGGTTGTAGGGCGCGTCCGGCCCGGTGAGCACGTCGCACAGGTCGCGGCGGATCGTGTCGGCCAGGTCCCCGCCGCGCATCTCCTCACCGCGGAAGTGGAACAGCTCCTCGGTGTGCCCCGCGGTCCAGTGCACGAGCTCGTAGGTCAGCTCGTCGTGGTTCTGCAGCGCGTGCACCAGCGACGCCGGGTCGACGCCCAGGTCCAGCGCGGTGCGCAGGGTCAGCCGCAGGAACTCGGTGTCCGAGGTCGCGAGCGCGTGGTGGTAGGCGGGGCGGTTGATGAAGTCGTAGGACAGGTCCGCGCCCGCCTCGGAGGTGACCTTGATGTCGTCGACGGTCAGGTTCAGCTCCTGGAAGGTGAACCCGCCGACCTTGCGGACCATGCTCGCGATGAGGTGGTTCGCGGCCTCGGACAGCGGGTGGCCCTCGGACCAGCCGGGGTTGCCGGAGCCCGCCTTCTCCACGCCGAGGAAGCCGTTCGCGTCCAGGCGCAGCGCACCCGACCCGAGGTCGGCCAGCGAGTGCAGGGCGTCGCCGATGACCATCCGCATGCCCGCGAAGGTCGGGTCCAGCCAGTTGACCGACGGCTGGCCGTCCTTGAAGTAGTGCAGGTACACCCAGCGCCGTACGACGCCGTCGACGCCGGTGACCTCACCGGTCGCCGACCAGTTGGTCTCCTTCACGCCCTCGCGGTAGAAGATGACCCGCTGCAGCCGGCCGACGATGTAACCGGCCTTCTCCAGCGCCTCCTCGGTCGCGGCGTCGAGGTTGGCCGAGTCCTTCCCCGGCGGCACGTCGGGCAGCATCCCCCAGTCGGACGGTTCGATCTCGACCATGTGGTAGATGCCCGGGTAGTCGCCGTAGGCGAGCTCGGCGAGCCGGAAGTCCGGGCCCTTGCCGGTGTGGCCGGGGACGATGTCGTCGATGATCGTGCCGCCGTGCCAGGTGGCGGTCGCGCACATCGCGCGGAACTCCTCCTCGGTGCCGAAAGCCGGGTCGAGCTCGTTGGAGATGCGGTCGAAGTGGCCGTCGACGCTCGGGGTGGGCTGCCAGCCCGAGAGCCCGCCCGCCTTCTTCACCGGCCCGGTGTGGACGCCCTCGATGCCGATCGTCTCGAACGCCTGCCACAGCTCCTCGTCGCCGAGGGCGGCCAGGAACGACTCGCCCGAGGCGGTGATCAGCGAGATCGGGTAGGCGGTGAACCACACCGACGCCGTCTCGACCGCGTGTCGCGGCCCGGGGCTGGCGTAGGGGTTCTGCCACATCGAGCCCTGCCCGGAGAACTGGCGGGCCAGCTCGTCGGCGTGGCCGAGCATCGACTGGGACAGCAGCCACGACACGTAGACCGGGTTCTCCCCCGACGCCGGCCCGTCCTGGGCCACCGAGCGGCGCCGCACCGTGGACCGCACCCGGGCCCGGTGACGCAGCGTGCGCGGGCGTGCTTCGTGGTAGTACTCGACGAAGTTCACGTCCGGTGGCTCCGGGACGTGTTCGGCCTCGGCGGGCACCGGTTCGACGGCGGCGAGCGGATCGGCCGGGGTGATCCGGGCCTGGGTCTCCGGGATCGTCGGGGGGATGTCGGCCTTCGACTCTCGCTCGGTCACGCCGCCGGTCCTCCGGTCGCTCTGGGGGCAGGTCAGGGCAGGTACTGGGCACGTCGGGCCCACGGTGCGCCCTGCGACGGAGATCCGCACGCGGGCGCGTGCGCACCGTCGCGGGGTACCCGCGGGCACCACGTCCAGTATGGGTTTCCGGGCACGGGGATGCCGGACGGAAGCGCGATCACCGCCCGTGACCAACGGGTGGTCGATCCGACACGGACAGTACCGCCCACCCGACGTCCTGACCCGGCCGGGTCGGCCTGTCCCGGTTAGGGTTTTCACCTGCGGGCCCGGGGGGCTCCGCCCGGTGCTCCGACGTGGTGCGGGCGGTCCCCCGAGACGTCCGCGGTGGGTGTCACACGCCGGGCGGACGGCCCGGCAGGAGGGGGACGACGCGTGCGGCCGAGCGGAGCATCCGAGGACCTGACGACGCTCCCGGGGCTGTTGCGCGACTGGCTGCCCGGGCGTCGCTGGTTCGCCGAGAAGGGGCGCCCGCTGACCGGCGTCGCCGTCGCGGCACGGCACCCGCTGCCCACCGCGGAGGGCGTCACCCGGCTCGAGGTGCTGGTCCTCGCCGTGTCCTTCGCCGACGGCCCGGACCGGCACTACCAGCTGCTGCTGGCCCGTGCCCCGCACGCCCCGGTGGGGGCCGCACCGATCGGCGACCACGACGGGCAGGTCCTCTACGACGGCCTGCACGACCCGGCCGTCACCGCGCTGCTGCTGCGGCTGGTCGCCGAGGGCGCGACCGTCGGCGACCTGTCGTTCGTCCCCGAGCCGGGCGCCGTCCTGCCGCTGTCCGAGACCGGCCGCGTCGTCGACGCCGAGCAGTCCAACACCTCGGTCCGCTGGGGCGAGCGCTCCATCCTCAAGGTCTACCGGCGCCTGTCGCCGGGCCTGAACCCCGACCTGGAGCTGCACCGGGCGCTGCGCGCGGCCGGGTCGACCTCGGTCGCGGCGCTGCAGGGCGGGATCGAGGGCGTCCTCGACGGTGCGCCCGCCACCTTCGCGCTGCTGCAGGAGTTCGCCGCCGGCTCCCACGACGGGTGGGAACGGGCCACCGCGGCCGTGCGCGACCGGGTCGACTTCACCGGCGAGGCCCGCGCGCTCGGCGAGGCACTCGCCGACGTGCACGTCGCGCTGCGGGCCGAGCTCGGGACCAGCGAGGCCGACCCGCGTGAGCTGGCGGCGTACTGGACCCGGCGGTGCACCGAGATCGCCGACCAGGTGCCCGTGCTCGCCCCGCACGTGCCCGCCATCCGCGCCGTCTACGACGAGGTGGCCGCGCTGGGCGCGCCCGTCGTCGTGCAGCGGGTGCACGGCGACCTGCACCTCGGCCAGACCCTGCGCCGCCCGGACGGCCGCTGGCTGATCATCGACTTCGAGGGCGAGCCCGCCGCCTCCCCGCAGGAGCGGCGCGCGCCGGACTCCGCGGTGCGCGACGTCGTCGGGATGCTGTTCTCCTTCGACTACGCAGCCTTCCACCACCTGCTGACCCGGTCCGACACGCCCGAGGCAGGTCTCGGTTCGGACACCGCCGAGGCGCGCCTGGCTCACGACTGGTCGGCCGCGAACCGCGACGCGTTCTGCGCGGGCTACGCCGCCCGCGCCGGTGAGGACCCGCGCGCGCACGCCGCGCTGCTGCGGGCCTACGAGCTGGACAAGGCCGTCTACCAGGTGCTCTACGAGACCCGTAGCCGTCCGACCTGGCTGCCCATCCCGCTCGCCGCGATCGAGCGGGACACCACCGCGTAGCAACTCCGGGCCGCCGGCGACACCCGGTGGTCACCGGAGCTTCCGCGCCACGACGCCGGGGCGACGCCCGACTCCCCGGGCGGCCCGGCACGGGATCGTGGAATCCTCCCCGACCAGGAGGACATCCACCGTGAGACGACCACCCACCACACGGCCCGGGGACCTGTCGTGACCCCGGCCGGTCTGCTCGGTGTGGACGGTCTGGACGGCGTCCTGGGCCTGGTCCAGCGGCCCGACGGGCCCACGCTCGGCGTGACGCTCGCTGTGCTCTTCCTCGGTGTGCTGGTGGAGGGCCCGGTGGTCAGCGTCGTCGCGGGCTCGCTCGCCGGGGCCGGGCTGCTCGACTGGTGGGCGGTGTGGCTGGTGGCCTTCGCCGCCGACGTCGTCGCCGACACCGTCTTCTACGTCCTCGGCCGCGGCGGGCGCCGCCCGGGCATCGCTCCGCTGCTGGTCCGGCTGGGTCTGACCGCGGGTCGCCGGGAGGTGCTGCGCGCAAAGGTGGGGGGCCGTCCGGGCAGGGTGGTGCTGGGCGCGAAACTGGTGGACGTCGGCGCGATCCCCGCGTTCCTGGCCATCGGCCTGGCCGGGGTGTCGTACCGGCGGTTCGTGGCCTGGGTGGTCCCGCTGACGGCGGTGCGTTCGGCGCTGCTGGTCGGGATCGGCTGGGTGGTCGGGGGCCGGTTCGCCGCGGAGCTGGCCGACCGGCCGTGGATCATCGTGGCGGTGGGGCTGGGCGTGGGCCTGGTGCTCGTGGCCGGGCGCGCGCTGTGGGTGCGTGCCACGACCTCGCGGAAGGAGAACGCGTGCGCGTCCTGATCGGGGCCGACACCTGGGCACCGGACGTCAACGGGGCCAGCTACGCCGGCCAGCGGCTGGCGGCCGAGCTCGCCGCCCGCGGGCACGAGGTGCACGTGGTCGCGCCCTCGCGCGGCCTGCGCAGCAGGCCGCCGTGCCGGGTCGGGCCGGTGATCGAACACCGGGTCCGCTCCTGCCGCGTCCCCAAGCCGCCGGGCTTCCGGCTCTGCCCGCCGCCCGGGCTGCGCCAGACCTGCCGCGCGATCCTGCGCCGGGTCCGGCCCGACGTCGTGCACGTGCAGAGCCACATGGTGCTGGGCCGGATGCTGCTCACCGCGGCCGCCGACCTCGGCGTCCCGTCGATGGCGACCACGCACATGATCCCGGAGAACATCATCCCGGCGATCAGCTTCCTGCACCTGCCGGAGTCCGGGCTCAAGAAGCTGTTCTGGTGGGACGCGGTGCGCGTGCTCAGCCGGGCGGGGCTGGTCACCGCGCCGACCCCGCTGGCCGCGTCGATGGCCGAGCAGGGCGGTGTCCCCGGCCCGGTGCTGCCGGTGTCCAACGGTCTGGACCTCGGCCGCTTCCGGCCCGACACCACCGGTCGCGGGCCCGCGTTCCGGGCCCGGCACGGCATTCCCGCCGACGTGCCGCTGGTCGGCTTCGTCGGGCGGCTGGACCGGGAGAAGCACGTCGACGAGCTGGTCCGCGCCACCGCGCTGCTGCGCGCCGGTGCGGTGCCCGACGCGCAGCTGGTCGTCGTCGGCGACGGCGAGGAGCGGGCCCGGCTGGGCGCGCTGGTCCGCGCCCAGCACCTGGAGCACGCGGTCACCTTCACCGGCCGGCTCACCGACGACGAGATCCCCGACGTCTACCCGGCCCTGGACGTGTTCTGCAACGCCGGCACCGCCGAGCTGCAGAGCCTGGTCACGCTGGAGGCGATGGCGACCGGGAAGCCGGTCGTCGCCGTCGACGCGGGTGCGCTGCCGCACCTGGCCCGCCCCGGCGAGAACGGCTGGCGCTACCCGCACGGCGACGTCACCGCGCTCGCCGACCGGCTGGCCCGGGTGCTCGGTGACCCCGACGGCGCCGCCGTGCTGGGGGCGGCCAGCCTGCGGATCGCGTCCGAGCACTCGCTGGCGGCCACGGTGGACACCTTCGAGGAGCTGTACCGGACGAAGGCCCGCCCGGTCGTCCCGGTGCGTGCGTTCCGCTCGGGGCGCCGCGCCCGCCGGCACGCGGACACCCGGCGGTGACCGCCACGCTCACGCCCGCCCTCGAGCGCCCGGTCGACGGTGCCCGCACCGTCGTGCACACCTTCGGCGACCCGGACGGGGCGCCGGTGCTGGCGCTGCACGGACTGCGCGGCAGCCACCACGGGCTCGCGCCGCTGGCGTCGCGGCTGACCGGGTATCGGGTCGTCGTGCCGGACCTGCCCGGGTTCGGGGCGTCACCACCGTTCACCGACCGCACCCACGACGTCGACGGTTACGCCCGATGGGCCTCGGCGCTGCTCGCCGACCTCGGCCCGGACACGGTGCTGCTGGGGCACTCGTTCGGGTCGATCGTCGCCGCGGCCGTCTGCGCCGCGGCCGCGACCACCCCCCGGGCCCTGGTGCTGGTCAACCCGATCGCCGAGCCCGCCTCGGGTGCCGGCGGCATCACCGGCCTCGGGACGGCGGCCACCGCGCTGCTCCACGAGGGAGCCGCCCGGCTCGGCCTCGACGGCGTGCTGCGCCACCGGCTGCTCGCCGACGCCGCGACCGTCTCGATGACCACCACCCGCGACCCGCTGCTGCGGCACTGGATCTCCGACGAGCACCGTGCCCACTTCGGCACCTTCGCCACGACGGCGTCGCTGCTCGAGTGCTTCCGCGCCGCCGGTTCCGGCTCGGTGCGGCCGTGGGCACCCCGCATCACGGTGCCGACGCTGCTGCTGGCCGGGGCCCGCGACCGGGTCGCCCCACCGGCCGGGCAGCACGCGCTCGCCGCCGCCTTCGCCGACGCCCGGCTGGTCCTGCTGCCCCGCACCGGCCATCTCGTGCACTACGAGGCCCCGGCGTGGGCGGCCCGGGAGATACGGGGTTTCCTGCAGCGGTGAGGGTGCTCGTCGACTGCCGCTACATCCGTCCCGGACGCCCGGACGGCATCGGCCGCTACACCACCGGACTGGTCCGCGCGCTGGACCGGATCACCCCGGTGGAGCTGCTGGTGTCCGACCCGCGCCAGCGCGACGGGCTGCCCGACCGGCCCGCGCACACCCTGCCGTCGCCGACCGGGGCCGGGGAGCCGCTGGTCGCGCGGCGGGTGAACCGGATCCTCGCCGGGACGTCCGGCACCCACGGCACCGCCGGGACGTCCGGCACCGACGGCACCGACGGCACCGACGGCACCGACGGGTCACCCGATGCGGTCGTCTTCAGTCCGATGCAGACGATGGGCACGCTGGGCCGCCGCTACGCGGTCGTGCTGACCGTGCACGACCTCATCTACTACCGGCACCCGGCGCCGCCGCCGTGGCTGCCCGCCCCGGTGCGGGCGGTGTGGCGGGCCTACCACCTGTCGTGGTGGCCGCAGCGGCTGCTGCTGGCCGGCGCCGACGCCGTCGCGTGCGTGTCCGCCGCGACCGCGGCCCTGGTCGCGGAGCACCGGCTGTCGCGCCGGGAGGTCTCCGTCGTGCCGGACGCCACCGACTTCCACCTGCCGCCCGGCACGCCGACGCGGTCCCGCCCGTCGGGGAACCGGATCGTCTACGCCGGGTCGTTCATGCCCTACAAGGACGTCGCGACGCTGGCCAGGGCCGCGGCCCGGCTGCCGGACCACGAGCTCCACCTGGTCTCCCCCGTCCCGCCGGGGGTGCGCACGGAGCTGGAGCTGCTCGCCGCGCCGGCCCGGCCGGTGTTCCACGACGGCGTCGACGACGACGGCTACCGCGCCCTGCTCGACGGCGCCACCGCGCTGGTCTCCGCCTCCCGCGACGAGGGTTTCGGGCTCCCGATGCTGGAGGCCATGGCGCGGGGCTGCCCGGTCGTGGTCACCGACATCCCGGCCTTCCGCGAGGTCGCGGGCGACGCCGGGGTGTTCGTCGCACCGGGTGACGACGCCGGGTTCGCCGCCGCCGTGCGCGGGCTGGACACGACGTGGACGCAGCGCTCCGACGCGGTGCGCGCCCGCGCCGCCGAGCAGACCTGGGACGACGCCGCCGTCGCGCTGCAGGCGGTCCTCGAACGGGCACTGCGGCGCCACCGGCGACGGCGCGGGCGGGGCTGACCCGGCTCCGCTCACGCTCGACTGCGATCCGGCAACACTGTGCGACCGCACGCGGCGAGCATCCGTCACTCGCAGTACGGTTCCGCCGTGACCTCCGAGGAGACCCGAGCGACCCGCTCCGAGACCGATGCGTACGCACCGGACCCGGCGACGACCGACCGGCTCCTGGGCGGTGCCCACCACGACCCCCACTCGGTCCTCGGCGCGCATCCGCACGTCGACGGCACCGTGGTCCGTGTCCTGCGGCCGCACGCCGTCTCGGTGGCGGTGCTGCCGAACGGTGACCGCGCGCAGGCCTGCGAGCTGACGAGGGTGCACGACGCCGGACTGTTCTCCGGCCTCGTCCCCGGCTCCGGCGGCGACTACCGGCTGCTCGTGACCTACGGCGACGGCGCCGGCGGCACGACCGAGCAGACGGTCGACGACCCGTACCGCTGGCTGCCGACGCTCGGCGACATGGACCTGCACCTCATCGGCGAGGGACGGCACGAACGACTGTGGGACGTCCTCGGCGCACACGTCCGGGACTACGAGACCCCGTCCGGCCCGGTCGCCGGGACCAGCTTCGCCGTCTGGGCCCCGAACGCCCGCGGTGTGCGGGTCACCGGTGACTTCGACGGCTGGGCAGGCTGGGCGCTGCCGATGCGCTCACTGGGCAGCTCCGGGGTCTGGGAGCTGTTCCTGCCCGGCGTCGGTGTCGGCGACCGCTACAAGTTCCGCATCCTGGGCCCCGACGGCCGGTGGCGTGACAAGGCCGACCCGATGGCCTTCGCCACCGAGATCCCGCCGCAGACGGCGTCGGTCGTGACCCGCGACGTCCACGAGTGGGGCGACGACGCGTGGATGACCGCCCGCGCGCAGGTCCGCCCGCACGAGGAGCCGATGAGCATCTACGAGATGCACCTCGGCTCCTGGGTGCCGGGCCTGGACTACCGCGAGATCGCCGAGCGGCTGGTGGCCTACCTGGACACCACCGGGTTCACCCACGTCGAGCTGCTGCCCGTGGCCGAGCACCCGTTCGGCGGGTCCTGGGGCTACCAGGTGACGTCGTACTTCGCCCCGACCTCGCGGTTCGGCACGCCCGACGACTTCCGGTACTTCGTCGACCGGCTGCACCAGGCGGGCTACGGCGTGATCGTCGACTGGGTTCCCGCGCACTTCCCGCGCGACGAGTGGGCGCTGGCCCGGTTCGACGGCACCGCCTGCTACGAGCACGCCGACCCGCGCCGCGGCGAGCAGCCCGACTGGGGCACGCTCGTGTTCGACTTCGGCCGCAACGAGGTGCGCAACTTCCTCGTCGCGAACGCGCTGTACTGGCTGGAGTCCTTCCACATCGACGGCCTGCGGGTCGACGCGGTCGCCTCGATGCTCTACCTGGACTACTCCCGTGCCGACGGCCAGTGGCTGCCGAACGTCCACGGTGGCCGGGAGAACCTCGACGCGGTCGCGTTCCTGCAGGAGATGAACGCGACCGTCTACCGGGAGCACCCGGGCGTCGTGACGATCGCCGAGGAGTCCACCGCCTGGCCGGGCGTCACCCGGCCCACCTACATGGGCGGTCTCGGGTTCGGGCTCAAGTGGAACATGGGCTGGATGCACGACACGCTCGACTACACCGGGCGCGACCCCATCCACCGCAGCTACCACCACAACCAGATGACGTTCTCGCTGATGTACGCGTTCAGCGAGAACTACGTGCTGCCGATCAGCCACGACGAGGTCGTGCACGGCAAGGGGTCGCTGTGGACCCGGATGCCCGGCGACGACTGGAACAAGGCCGCCGGGGTCCGTGCGCTGCTGGCCTACATGTGGGCGCACCCCGGCAAGCAGCTGCTGTTCATGGGCGGTGAGTTCGGGCAGCCGCGCGAGTGGTCCGAGCAGCGGTCGCTGGACTGGCACCTGCAGAGCGACGACCCGCTGCACGGCGGGATCACCACGCTCGTCGCGGACCTGAACCGGACCTACCGCGCGCAGTCCGCACTGTGGTCGCGGGACACCACCCCGGACGGTTTCGCCTGGATCGACGCCAACGACGCGCAGGGCAACGTGTTCTCGTTCCTGCGCCACGGCGTCGACGCCGAGGGCCGTGCCACCGTGCTGGCCTGCGTCGCGAACTTCTCCGGTGCCCCGCGTGAGGACTACCGGGTGGGGCTGCCGTTCGCCGGGAACTGGACCGAGGTCGTCAACACCGACGCGTCGGCCTACGGCGGGTCCGGGGTGGGCAACCTGGGCCGGGTGCGCGCCGAGCAGGTCATGTGGCACGGCCAGCCCGCGTCGGCGGTGCTGCGGCTGCCGCCGTCGGGGGTGCTGTGGCTGGTGCCGGAGGACACCGGCGGCCCGGTGCTGTCCGTCCCGGCACAGGAGGCCGCCCCGGCCGCGACGGTCCCGCCGCCGCTGCCGGCCGCCGCGCTGCCCGACGAGCCGGAGGACACCGACGTCGAGGCACCGGCGACCCCGGACGACGACCTGCAGGTCGTCGTCACGCCCGCCGACCTCGTCGACCCGGGGCCGGACGACGCCGAGGACGCCCCGGACCCCGGTCCGGTCTCCACCTCGGTCGCGCCCGCACCCGGCACCGTCGGTGTCCGGGCGGTGCGCACCGGCTCGTTCGTCGACGGGAGCTCCGGCACGGGCGCCTCGGACACGGGGACCACCGCGGGCGACTGATCCCGTGGGGCCCGGACCGTCAGGCCGGTGCGCGGGACGGCTCGTCCGCAGTGCGGACGGGACCGCCGGGCACCGGCCCGACGGCCGGGCGCAGCAGGGACCACCAGGTCGCCAGGAGCACCGCCGTGTAGAGCGCCCGTCCGAGCGGGGTCGCCCAGCCGCCGTCGGCCCACAGGTCGGACCAGCTCACCGGGACGACGGCGACACACCCGATCGCGACGACGACCCGGCGGCGCGTGTCCCCCGCCCGCCCGGACGCGGCGAGCGCCAGCAGCCCCGGCAGGAGCAGCAGCAGGTAGTTGTGCCAGGCGATCGGCGCCGCCAGCAGACCGGTGGCGAGCACGGCGAACAGCGCCGTCCCACCCGGGTCGGTGCCCGCGGCCGGGTCGGGGCCGTACCGGCGGGTGCGCCGCCCGAGGTGGACGAGCGTGCCGACCACGATCGCCGCGCCCACCAGGGTGCCGACGACGGTCGGGACCCCCCAGCGGAGCGCCTGGCCCGGCAGGGACGCGTTGTCCGGGGTGGGGCCGACCGGCTCGGCCAGCGCCATCGTCAGCCACTGGAACGCCGTCGGCCACCCGGCGACGGCGACGCCGACCAGCGTCGCGACCGCCGCGGCGGCGATCCCGGCCAGGAACGGCCGCCGACGGGCCTGCACCGCGGGGAGCAGCAGCACCGGCGCGAGCGAGGGCTTGAGGGCGACCGTCACGCCGTAGCAGACGGCGGCCAGCAGTGGATGCCCGCGCCGTTCGGCGACCCAGCCCGCGGTCAGCCCGGCCAGCAGCAGCGGGTAGATCTGGCCCAGCAGCAGCGTGCCGTGCAGCGGCGACGACGCCAGCACCACCACGAGCGCACCGGTCGTCCACCGACGGCCGAGCCGCAGCTCCCGGCAGACCAGCAGCACCGACCCGACGACGAGCAGCACCGACAGCGCCGTCAGCAGCCGGTAGCCGGTGACCGGGTCGAGCAGGGCCAGCGGCGCGAGCAGCACCGACAGCAGCGGCGGGTTGAGGTTGTGCAGCCGGGCGCCGGTGTCGTAGATCGCGGCGCTGCCCGGACCGTGCTGGAGCAGCGCGTACGCCGAGGCCCGGAAGGTGTCGAAGCCGACGTGCATCCGCGCGATGTCGGTCGCCGGGATCCAGCGCAGCAGCGGCGGGCCGCCCAGCACGAACAGCAGCGCCGCGGTCACCAGCGCGGCGACGGCGACGACCGGCGCCACCGGCCGCGCGAGACGGTGCACGCGGTCGCGCGCCGCGGACGCCCACCGCGGAGCCGGCGTCCCGGCAGGAGCGGCGACGGTCACCGCGGGCGCCGGTGCCTGCGGCCGTGGGCCATCGGGGCGGGTCCGGCTCAGAACAGGGCGCGGGCGAGCGCGCGCCGGGCCGTGGCGACCCGCGGGTCGTCGGCCGGGAAGAGCTCGAAGAGCCCGACGAGGTGCCCACGGGCCCGGTCACGGTCCTCGCCCGCGGTCCGGGCGACGGTGTCGACCAGCCGGGTGAAGGCGGCCTCGACCCGGTCGGCGGCCAGCTCGGCGTCGGCCGCGGCGAGCTGGGCGTCGACGTCGTCGGGTGCGGCGTCGGCCCGCGCGATCGACGACGGGTCGGCCTGCTCGGCCCGGGCGAGGAAGCGGACCTGCGCCAGCGCCGCCTTCGCCTGCTCGTTGGCGGGCTCGCTGTCGAGGATCGCGGTGTAGGCGGCCTCGGCGGCCGCGTAGTCGCCCTGCTCCAGGGCGTCCTCGGCGGCGGTGAAGCGCGGGTCCTCGGGCTCCTCGACGGGCTCGTCCGGACCGGCCGCGGCCGCCCGGCGCTCGCCCTCGGCGATGGCGGGCATCCGGTCACGCAGCGCGTCGAGCAGGGACTTCACCCACTCGGCGGCGCGGTCCTCGGGGATGGCGCCGTTGACCGCGTCGACGGGCTGACCGCCGACGAGCACGACCAGCATCGGCACCTGCTGCACGCCGAAGGCCTGGGCCACCCGCGGCTGGGTGTCGATGTCGACCCGGGCCAGGCGCCACGCACCACCACCGGTCGAGGCGAGGCGCTCCAGCACGGCCGACAGCTGCTCCTCGCGCGGGTAGCGGCTGGCCCACAGCTCGACGACGACCGGCACCTGCAGGGACGGCTCGAGGACCTCGGCCTGGAAGCCCTGCTCGGTCGCGTCGACGACCCAGGAACTCCCGCCCCCGCCGGGCGCGGGCGGACCGCCCCCGGCACCGCCGGACGGGGCGGGCCGGTTCGCCGCATCGGCACGGGCCTTCAGCCCGGAGAGGTCGACCGCCCCGGCCATGGCCGAGGAGATCGCCGCACGCTGGGCCGCCTGACGAGGATCTGGGCGAGACACGCCATCCATCCTGGCACGTCCGTGTGTCCGGCGTGACCCGCCCCGCCCGGTCGGACGCACCCCCGCGCGACGCGTCCCACGTCTCCTAGCCCCGCCCCGCCGTCCCGGGATGTCCGCCGGGGTCCGACGCCCGCACGGCACCGCCGATGCCGCAGCTGCACCACCACGCCCCGGGAGAGAGCCGGCGGCACCCACCTGCGTGAACTCGCTTACCCGGTAAGCGAGTTCGCACCGGGACAGGTCCCCGGTGACCGACCGACACCCACCCGTGCCCGCAGAGCCGACGACGGCACGGAGCCCCGGAACCCGGCGGAACCGGCGGGGTCGCCCCCCACGATCACCGGACCGGCGGAGCAACACCGGGCCTCGCCACTCGTTGAACACCCTGCAGGGACTCGATGCTGACTCTGCGTGATCGCGGCGGGGCGTTCCCCCGGTTGCCCCACCCCGCGGTTCCCTTCCCCGACAGAACGACCGCCGGCTCCCCGGCGCACAACGGAGGGCTCCACCCCGATGAGCAACATGCAGACGACCGACAAGCCGACCCTGGCCTACGCGTCGGTGGCGCTGGGCATCATCGCGATCGCCGCGTTCCTCGTGCCGATCGCCGCCTGGATCCTGGGTGCCGCGGGCCTGGTCACCGGCTTCCTCGCCTACCGCAAGCCGGGCATGACCAAGCTCGCCCAGATCGGCATGACCGTCAGCTTCGTCGGCATCCTCGCCGGCGTGTACTACTTCTCGACCATCATGGCGGGCTGAGCACGTCCTTCCTCGCGGCACGCCGCGACGACGACACGGCCTCCGGACCCGGTCCGGGCGCCCGACGGCCGGTGACGGGCCTCCCGCCACCGGCCGTCGTCGTCCCGGCGCCCGGGCCGTGGCACCTCCCGTCAGGCGGGCGCGGCGAGCCCGGCCAGCAGGTCGGCCGTCTCCTCCGGCCGGGTGAGCATCGGGAAGTGCCCGCCCGCGAACTCGACGAGCCGCGCCCCGACCCGCTCCGCCTCCCGCCGCCCCGCGACGGGACTGACGACCCGGTCCCCCACGCACACCACCGACACCGTCGGCACCGCGGGCCACGACGGCACCGGGCACGGCTCGACGAGCAGCGACCAGTCCTGGGGTCGCAGCTGCGCCGCCGCGTCCGCGACCGCGGCCCGCCCGTCACGTCCCGCCGCGTCGAGCTCGTCCGCGACGCCCCGGTAGAGCCCGTCGGCGACCGTCCGCGCGTCCGGCCAGTACGTGCTGACCCCCTCACCACGACGGACCTCGGCGTCGTAACCGGCGACCATCAGGTCGCGCTCGGCACGCATCCGGTCCCGGTAGGGACGGCCCGGCTCGGGGACGAGTGCCGCGACGAGGACCAGTGCCCGCACCCGGTCGGCGATGCGGCCGGCGGCCGCGGTGGCCACGAGACCGCCGAGCGAGTGGCCGACCAGCACGACGGGCGGACCCTCGCCCCGGGGCACCGACCCGTCCGGACCGCCACCGGCGACGGCCAGGACCGCGTCGACGAGCTCGGTGTGGCCGACCCCCGCGACGTCGGACGGGAGATCCGGCGCGACCGCCTCCACCCCCCGGGCCCCCAGGGCCTCGACCACCGGCGCCCACGACGCACCGCGGTGCCAGGCGCCGTGGACGAGCACGACCCGGGCCGGGCCGGGCTCCCCGGCTCCCGGTGCGACCGGGGCGCTCACGCACCGCCCCCGCGCAAGTGCTCCTCGACCCGCTCCACCTTGGCCTGCAGCTGCCCCCGGTACCCGGGCCGGATGTCGGCCTTGAGCACCAGGCTCACCCGGGGCGACACGGCGGTGACGGCCTCGACGGCACGTTTGACCACCGCCATCCCCTCGTCCCAGGTCTCGGACTCGATGGTGGTGAACATCGAGGTGGTCTCGTTCGGCAGGCCGGACTCGCGGACCACCCGGACGGCCTCGGCGACGGCGGCACCGACGCTGCCGTCGCCGGAGTCCGAACCGGACGGGGCGATGCTGAAGGCGAAGAGCATGCCGACACCGTGCCACGCCCGGCATGCGGAACGGACCCGGTCACGGCACTTGCTAGCGTCGGACCATGGCATCCCGCGGGTCGCTCCCCTTCGACCCGATCCAGCGTGCGGCCGAACTGTGGGAGGAGCGGGTCGGCCCCGCCCGCACGATGGCGACGGTCACCAGCGTGATGCGCGTGCAGCAGATCCTGCTCTCGGCCGTCGACACGGCGCTGCGGCCGCACGGGCTGACGTTCGCCCGCTACGAGGCGCTGGTGCTGCTGGACTTCGCGCGCCGCGGCAGCCTCCCGATGCGGGTGATGGGCGAGCGGCTGCAGCTGCACCCGACGAGCGTGACCAACATCGTGGACCGGCTGCAGGGCGACGACCTCGTCCGCCGGATGCCGCACCCCACCGACCGCCGCGCCACCCTGGTCGAGCTGACCCCCGAGGGGCGTGCCCGGCTGGAGAAGGCCACCGCCGCGGTGACCGGCATCGACTTCGGCCTGACCGGGCTGGACCCGGCCGAGGAGGAGCAGCTGACCGCGCTGCTGCGCTCGGTGCGCCGCGCCGCCGGCGACTTCGCCTGACCCGCCCACCTCAGCCCGGCCGTCTCCGCCGGCGCGGCCTACCCGATGGCGGGCCGCCGTGTCCCGGACCACGCCAGCTGCGCATCACCGAGCCGCGGGGCGGCCGGGGCCACAGCATCCGACGCGCCGCGGCCCGCCCGGCCAACGCGCCGCTGAGGCCGGACAGGCCCACGCACGCCAGGTAGTCGATGAGGTCCATGGGGCACACTCCGGGGTGTCGAGGCAGGTGATGACGCGGGTTGCGTCAACGGTGTTGACCCTACGACGGGGCACCGACAGAATCGGCCGCGTGCACGCTCCTCCGCTCCCGTCCGACCGGCCCGGTGCCGGCCCGGCGCTGCGGGCCGCGCGCGACCGGCGGGGCTGGTCCCAGTCCGAGGCGGCCCGTGCGCTGGCCGCGCTCGTCGCCGGGAGCGGCGGCACCGCGCGGGCCGCGAGCCTGAAGACCCAGCTGTCGCGCTGGGAGAACGGCCACGCCGTCCCGGACGCCGCGCACCGCTCGCTCCTCGCCGAGCTGTACGAGACCACCCCGGCCGGTCTCGGTCTCGCCGACGAGCCCGGGCCGGATCCCGTCGACGGGGCCACGCGGCTGCGCGCGGCGCTGGAGCGGACCGCCGCCGTCGGGGAGGAGGAGCTGGACCTGCTGCGCGCCCAGTGGGCCGCGACCAGCGCACTGGACGACCGGCTGGGCACCGCCGCCGCCCACGACGCGGTGTCCGCCGTGGTCACCCAGCTGCGCGAGCCGGCCGCGCACGCGCGGGACCCGCACCTCCTGCGGGCGCTCGGCGGGCTGCTCGCCGCGGCCGCACTGCGGCTCGGGGACCAGGAACGCGACCGCGCCGCCCCGGACCGGGCGTGGGCGGCCTACGTCGAGGCGGAGTCCGCGGCCCTGCGGGCCGGGGACCCGGACACCGCGGACACGGCGCGGCACCGGCGGGAACGCCTGGCGGCCGAGCTGCCGGGCGTCGCCGCACCGGACGCCGACACCGAACAGGCCGGCCCGACCGATACGACGGCGCTGCCGACGATCGACGTCCACACCGCCCCCGCGTGGCTCACCGTCGAGGACGGCCCACCGCAGCGCCCGGTCCGCGAGCGCACCGATCTCGCACTGGGCGAGGTGCTCGCCGCCCTGCGTGCCGGCGACGGCGCCGCCGCGCGGGCCGCCCACGCCCGGGCCAGGGCACTCGCCCTGCGAACCGGGTCGCAGCGCGTCCTCGACCGGCTCGCGGCGCTGTCCGGGACCACGCTCCCCTGATCGGAGGCGGGTCGGCTCAGTCCGCCTGGTCCAGCAACTCGTCGGCGGCGGCCCACGGGTCCAGCTCCCCGCCCAGCACCCGCTCGGTGAGGGCGTCGAGCGCGTCACCGCCGCGCACGCGTTCCATCCGGGCCCGGACCTGCTCCATCCCGATGCCCTCGATCTCGCGACGCGTCCGCTCACGGCGCCGTCGTTCCCGCTCGCCGGACTTCTCGGCCCAGGCGTGGTGCTCGTCGAGGGCGTCGGCGACGGCCGCGATCCCCTCCGCGCGGGACGCGACCGTCGAGAGCACCGGGGGCTCCCACGGCTCGGTACCGAGGCCGGGTGCGTCCGCGCCTCCCTCGCCGCCGTCCGGGAGGCGCAGGTGCAGCATGTTCCGCAGCTCGCGCACCGTGCGGCGGGCCCCCTCACGGTCGGCCTTGTTGACCACGAAGACGTCGCCGATCTCCAGGATCCCGGCCTTGGCCGCCTGGATGCCGTCGCCCATCCCCGGCGCGAGCAGCACGACGGTCGTGTCGGCGAGGCCGACGATCTCCACCTCGGACTGCCCGACGCCGACGGTCTCGATCAGCACGACGTCGCAGCCCGCGGCGTCGAGCACCCGCAGGGCCTGCGGCGTCGCCCAGGACAGCCCGCCCAGGTGCCCGCGCGTGGCCATCGACCGGATGAAGACCCCGTCGTCGTCGGCGTGGTCCCCCATCCGCACCCGGTCGCCCAGCAGCGCCCCGCCGCTGAACGGCGAGGACGGGTCCACCGCCAGCACCCCGACCCGGCGCCCGCGCGCCCGCAGCTCGGTGACCAGCGCCGACGTCGACGTCGACTTGCCCACCCCCGGCGAGCCGGTCAGCCCGATGACGTGCGCCCGTCCGGTGTGCGGGGACAGTGCCGCGGACACCTCGCGCAGCTGCGGACCGGCGTTCTCCACCATCGAGATCAGCCGGGCGACGGCGAGCTGCTCACCGCGGCGGGCGCGCTCCACCAGGTCGCGGGGGTCCGGCGGTCCGGGCACGGTCGGGCTCCTTGTCGGGACGGACGGGCGTCGGGACGGACGGGGTGGATGCACGTCGGCCCCCGCCGAGGCGGGGGCCGACGTGGACCACACGGAGGTCGGGACGGTCAGGCGGAGGGGACGCGCACGATCAGCGCGTCGCCCTGGCCGCCGCCGCCGCACAGCGCGGCCGCGCCGACGCCGCCGCCGCGCGCCTTGAGCGCGAGCGCCAGGTGCAGCGCGATCCGCGCACCGGACATGCCGATCGGGTGACCGAGGGCGATGGCGCCACCGTCGACGTTCACCTTCTCCTCGTCGATGCCGAGCTTGCGGGCCGAGACGATGCCGACCGCGGCGAACGCCTCGTTGATCTCGACGAGGTCGAGGTCGGCGGGCTGGATGCCCTCCTTCTCGCACGCCTTGGCGATCGCGTTCGCGGGCTGCTCGTGCAGCGAGGCGTCCGGACCGGCGACGACGCCGTGCGCACCGATCTCGGCGATCCAGTCCAGGCCCAGCTCCTCGGCCTTGACCTTGCTCATCACGACCACCGCGGCCGCGCCGTCGGAGATCTGCGAGGCCGATCCCGCGGTGATGGTGCCGTCGGCGGCGAAGGCGGGGCGGAGCTTGCCGAGCCCCTCGGTGGTGGTGTCGCCGCGCACGCCCTCGTCGGTGGAGAAGACGATCGGGTCGCCCTTGCGCTGCGGGATCTCGACCGGGGCGATCTCCTGGTCGAAGGTGCCGTCCTGGGCGGCGCGGGCGGCGCGCTGGTGCGAGCGGGCGGAGAAGGCGTCCTGCTCCTCGCGGGTCAGGCCGTAGCGCTCGTTGTACTTCTCGGTGGAGGCACCCATCGCGACCTGGGCGAACGCGCAGAACAGACCGTCGTAGGCCATGTGGTCGGTGAGGGTGGTGTCGCCGAACTTGGTGCCCTCGCGGGACTTGGTGAGCAGGTGCGGCGCCTGGGTCATCGACTCCTGGCCCCCGGCGACGACGATGTCGAACTCGCCGGCGCGGATGAGCTGGTCGGCCAGCGCGATGGCGTCGACGCCGGACAGGCAGACCTTGTTGATCGTCAGCGCCGGGACGTCCATCGGGATGCCGGCCTCGACCGCCGCCTGGCGCGCCGGGATCTGTCCCGCGCCTGCGGTGAGGACCTGGCCCATGATCGTGTACTGGACCTGGTCGGGAGCCACACCGGCCCGCTCGAGCGCGGCCTTGATGGCGACACCGCCCAGCTGGGCCCCGGAGAAGCCCTTCAGGGAGCCGAGCAGACGGCCCATCGGCGTGCGGGCGCCGGCGACGATCACGGTTCCGGACACGGGGTCCTCCATCAGGCTTCGTTGTCAGGTGGGCCGCCACCATACCCACGGCGACGACCCGTCCGGACGCACCGAACGGTGGGGGTGACCAGCGGCACAGACTCCTACCGGCGAGTAGAACCGGTAGCTTCAGCCCCCATGACGACAACCGAGGACGCCCTGTCGCCGCTGGTCGTGGCCGTGGACCACGTGGGCATCGCGGTACCCGACCTGGACGAGGCCATCCGCTGGTACGCGGACAACCTGGGCCTGGTCGCGGTGCACACCGAGACCAACACCGAGCAGGGCGTGCGCGAGGCCATGCTGGGAGCACCGGGCGAGGCGGCCGGCGCCACGAAGGTGCAGCTGCTCGCCCCGCTGAACGAGGACTCGACGATCGCGAAGTTCATCGGGCGCAACGGCCCGGGCCTGCAGCAGGTCGCCTACCGGGTCACCGACGTCGCCGCCGCGGCGGACGCGTTGCGGGCGAAGGGCCTGCGCCTGCTCTACGACGCCCCGCGCCGTGGCACGTCGAACTCGAAGGTCAACTTCGTGCACCCGAAGGACGCCGGCGGAGTGCTGGTCGAGCTCGTCGAGCCGGCCGCGGACGCGCACTGACGGGCGGAGGGACGGCCGGGGCACGACCCCGTCCCGAAGGACAGTACGGGCGTCCGGTGGGGTGGATCACGAAGTGCGCTTCGGGTATCACCCTCACCGTCGACCTACGGTTAAGATACTACGCAGTAACTTGCGGTATCCCAAGCACCATCGGGTGAGCCACCCGACTCCCCTGACAACGTCGCCATCGGAGGCCAGCAGTGAAGGACATCCGCGACGCCATCCTCGCCGGGCAGTTCACCGACGTCGGAGGCCTGGAGGTTCCCGAGCACTATCGGGGCGTCACCGTCCGCGCCGAGGACGTGGACATGTTCGAGGGTCTGACCACCAAGGAGAAGGACCCGCGCAAGAGCCTGCGCGTCGAGGACGTCCCGGTCCCCGAGCTCGGCCCCGGTGAGGCGCTCGTGGCCGTGATGGCCAGCGCGATCAACTACAACACCGTCTGGACCTCGATCTTCGAGCCCGTCTCGACGTTCAGCTTCCTCAAGCGCTACGGCAAGCTCTCGCCGCTGGCCAAGCGGCACGACCTGCCCTACCACGTGGTCGGCTCCGACCTCGCCGGCGTCGTCGTGCGGACCGGCCCCGGCGTCAACACCTGGAAGCCCGGCGACCAGGTCGTCGCGCACTGCCTCTCGGTCGAGCTGGAGAGCCCGGACGGGCACTCGGACACGATGATGGACCCGGAGCAGCGCATCTGGGGCTTCGAGACCAACTTCGGCGGCCTCGCCGAGCTGGCCCTGGTCAAGTCCAACCAGCTGATGCCGAAGCCGGACCACCTCACCTGGGAGGAGGCCGCGTCCCCGGGCCTGGTCAACTCCACCGCGTACCGCCAGCTGGTGAGCAAGAACGGCGCCGACATGAAGCAGGGCGACGTCGTGCTGATCTGGGGCGCCTCCGGCGGCCTCGGCTCCTACGCCACCCAGTTCGCCCTCAACGGCGGCGCCACCCCGATCTGCGTCGTCTCCTCGGAGGAGAAGGCCCAGATCTGCCGCGACATGGGCGCGGAGCTGGTCATCGACCGCAACGCCGAGGGCTACCGGTTCTGGAAGGACGAGACCACCCAGGACCCGAAGGAGTGGAAGCGGCTCGGCGCGAAGATCCGCGAGCTGACCGGCGGCGAGGACCCCGACATCGTCTTCGAGCACCCGGGCCGCGAGACCTTCGGTGCGTCGGTCTACGTCACCCGCAAGGGCGGTCAGATCGTCACCTGCGCCTCGACCTCGGGCTACATGCACGAGTTCGACAACCGCTACCTGTGGATGAACCTCAAGCGGATCGTCGGCTCGCACTTCGCGAACTACCGCGAGGCCTACGAGGCCAACCGGCTCGTCGCCAAGGGCATGATCCACCCGACCCTGTCGCGGGTGTACCCGCTGGCCGAGACCGGCCAGGCCGCGAACGACGTCAAGCAGAACCTGCACCAGGGCAAGGTCGGCGTGCTGGCGCTGGCCCCCGAGGAGGGTCTCGGCGTGACCAACCCGGAGAAGCGCGCGAAGCACCTGGACGGCATCAACCGCTTCCGAGGCGTCTGACGCCGCCGGGGTTCGTCCCCGCGAAGGGCCCGTCCGTGTCACACGGACGGGCCCTTTGTCCATAGCGGGGTGAACCCGGTGACCCCCGGCCGTGAACTTACGGTCCGGCAACCCCCGCGACGGTACGGTGAACGACATGGCCGGCGACCACGACGTACCCGTACCCCGGACCGGTTTCTCGATCGCGCGCCGCGGCTACGACCAGGCGCAGGTCGACAGCCACCTGCGACGGCTCGACGCCCAGGTGCGCATGCTGGCCGCCGACCGTGACGCCGCGGTCGCCCAGAACACCCGGCTGAGTCGTGAGCTCGACGACGCGCGTACCCGGGCCGAGGCCATGCAGCAGCAGGTCAACCGGCTCGCCGGCCCGCCGCAGAACGTGCAGGGCATGAGCGAGCGGCTGCGCTCCATGCTGCGCCTCGCCGAGGACGAGGTCTCCGAGATGCACGCCAAGGCCGACCGCGAGGTCGCCGACCAGCGCCGCCGCGCCGAGGAGCAGGCCCGCGCCCTGATCGAGGACGCCAGGGCCCGGGCCGAGCAGACCGTCGCCGACGCCGAGGCCCACGCGGCCGAGGCCGCCCGCCGCTCCGCCGAGCGCGACCGCGGCCTCGACGAGAAGCAGGCCCGCGTCGAGCGCGAGCTCGCCGAGCTGCGCGAGCGCACCGAGACCGAGCTGACCGAGCTGCGGACCACGACCGAGCGCGAGCTGGCCGAGCGGCGCAGCACCACCGAACGCGAGCTCGCCGAGGCCGAGCGCACCGTCACCGAGCGGATCACCGCGGCCGACGCCGAGGCCAGGGAGAACCGCGAGCAGGTCGAGCACGACTTCCGGATCGCGATGGACCAGCGCCGCGCCGAGGCACTGACCTCGCTGTTCGCCGAGCGCGACGCCCTCGAGGCCGACATCTCCCGCCGGGAGCGCGAGGCCGCCGACCGCATCCGCCGCGACCTCGACCAGGCCCACGCCGACGGCGAGAAGATCCGCTCCGACGCCCGCCGCGACGCCGAGGAGACCACCGCCGCCGCCCGGCGCCGGGTGGAGCAGCTCACCGGGCTGCGCGCCCGGCTGACCGAGCAGCTGCGCGCCGCCCGCGCGCTCATCGAGTCCGGCGTCGACGACCTCGACGCCGGCCCGGACCTGGCCGACCTGCCCGTCGACCAGCCGCCCGCCGAGCGCTCCTCGGTCGACCGGCTGCCCGCCGAGCAGGCCCCTGCGGGGTCCGGGGCGGCCGCGACCGACACCGCCGGGGCTCCCGCGTCGGGTTCGGCCGACACCCCGGCGAGCGCACCCCGCACGGTCGAGGAGGCCGTCGCGGCGCGGGAGCGCCGCTCCGCCGCGACCGCGGAGGACGAGTCGGGGTCCCCGACCGGGTCGACGGGCAGCGGGTCGTCCGGATCCGGCCGCCCCCGGCCCTCGCCGCGGGCCCGCAGCGGCTACAGCGGCGGCAAGCGCGCCGCACGCACCCGCTGACCCGGGGTCGGCCCGCTCGGCTCAGTGCCGCCGGAACCCGGCGCGACGACGGTCCCGCGCGTTCCAGCACGGCAGGTGCCAGTGCCGCCGCTCCTCGACGCCGCGGCCGTCGTCGGCGGGCCAGGTCACCACGTGGGGCATCCCCGAGGGCAGCAGCTGGTCGCAGCCGGGGCACCGGTAGTGCTTCACCGTGGTGCCGCCCGGCACCCGGCGGACGTAGTGCTCGCCGTCGCGGCCGCTCTCCAGGTCGGTCGTCATGCCGCTGCCCAGCGGTGGCGCGACGGGACGGCCCCGCCCCCGTTCCGAGGGGCGGGGCCGTCTGCCGCGTCCACGAGCCATGCGACCAGTGTCGCAAGCGCTACCGCTTGGTGTAGTCCCGGAAGCCGTGACCGGTCTTACGCCCGAGCCGACCCGCCGTGACCAGGTGCTCCAGCAGCGGCGCGGGGGCGAACCCGGCCTGGTGGAACTCGGCGTACAGGGACTTCTGGATCGCCAGCGAAACGTCGAGCCCGACGACGTCGAGCAGCTCGAACGGCCCCATCGGCAGCGCGCAACCGGTCTTCATGGCCGCGTCGATGTCGTCGGCGGTGGCGTAGTGCGCCTCCAGCATCTTCACCGCGTCGTTCAGGTACGGGAACAGCAGCGCGTTGACGATGAACCCGGCCCGGTCGCCGCAGCTCACCGGCACCTTCTTGAGCTTCTGGCACACGTCGAGGACCGTGGCCGCCACGTCGCGCGAGGTGCCGATCGTGGACACGACCTCGACCAGCTTCATCACCGGCGCCGGGTTGAAGAAGTGCATGCCGATCACGTCGCCCGGGCGCTGGGTGACCGCGGCACACTCGACGACGGGCAACGAGGAGGTCGTCGTCGCCAGGATCGCGCCGGGCTTGCAGATCTCGTCGAGCGCGCCGAACATCGCCCGCTTGACGTCGAGCTCCTCGGCGACGGCCTCGACGACCAGGTCGACGTCGGCCATGTCCTCCAGCGCGGTGGTGCCGCTGATCCGGGCGAGGACGGCGTCGCGGCCGGCCTCGTCCAGCTTCCCGCGGGCGACCGCCTTGTCCAGGGACTTGCGGACCAGCGCGACCGAGCCCTCGACCTTGGAGTCGCTGCGGCCGCGGACGACGACGTCGTAGCCGGCCTTGGCGAACACCTCGACGATGCCCGAGGCCATCGTGCCGGTGCCGATCACGCCGACCCGCGCCACGTCGCGCAGGGTCACGTCCTCGGGAACGGTGGAGGCCGGGGTCTCCCCGTCGGGGACGACGGTGGAGCTGTGCGGTGCGGAGTAGGTGTAGAAGCCGCGCCCGGTCTTCCGGCCGAGCAGGCCCGCGGTGATCATCTGCTTGAACACCGGGTTCGGCGCGTGCATCAGGTTGCGCGACTCGCCGTACATCGTCTCGAGGATCTCGTAGGCGGTGTCCAGGCCGATGAGGTCGAGCAGGGCCAGCGGGCCCATCGGGTAGCCGCAGCCGTAGCGCATGCCGGCGTCGAGGTCCTCGCGGCTGGCGTAGCGCTCGGCGTACATCTTCGCGGCGTGGTTGAGGTAGCCGAACAGCAGCGCGTTGGCGATGAAACCCGCGCGGTCGCCGATGACGACCGGGACCTTCCCGAGGGAGTCGGCGAACGCCTGGACGTCGGAGATGACGTCGGGCTCGGTGACGACGGTCCGCACGACCTCGACCAGCTTCTGGACCGGCGCCGGGTTGAAGAAGTGCATCCCGACGACCTTGCCCGGGCGCGTGGTGCGCACGGCCAGCTCGGTGACCGACAGCGACGAGGTGTTCGAGGCGAGGATGGCGTCCTCGGCGACGACCTTGTCGACCTCGGCCAGCAGCGCGGTCTTGGCGTCCAGGCTCTCCGGGATGGCCTCGACGACCAGCTGCGCCGGTGCCAGGTCGGCCAGGGTGGTGGTCACGGTGATGCGACCGAGGAGCTCGTCGGCCTGCTCCCGGGTGAGCTTGCCGCGCTCGATGGCGCGGTCGGTCGAGGCCGCGAGGTGGGCCCTGCCGCGCTCCCCCGCGGCGTCGTCCACCTCGACGGCGATCACGTCGAGACCGTTGCGGGCGAACACCTCGACGATGCCTGCCCCCATCGTGCCGAGGCCGACCACTCCGACGGTCCGGAACTCACGTGCCACGCTGCAACCTCCACCGATTCGACAACCTTGTCTTCCGCGTCGGCGCCGATCCTGTCATCCAGAGGTGCTACCAGTGGGTAACATGCGGCCAGGACCACCCCGCCGTGCGGGAAGGGCCCTGGTCGTCGGGGGAGGAAGGGCGCCTCAGCGCCCGTGCCGGGCCTTCACGATCCCGACGAGCGTCTGCATCGTGCGCGCGGTCCGCTTGAAGCTGGTGACCACGATCGGCATCCCGAACCGCTGCCGGGCGATCGACTGGGCGCGGGTGAACTCGCGCAGCCCGTCGGCGCCGTGGATGCGGCCGAAGCCGGACTCCCCCACCCCGCCGAAGGGCAGCGACGGGATCCCGGCGAAGGAGATCACGCCGTTGATCGAGACCATGCCGCAGCGCAGCCGCTGCGCGATCTGCTCCCCGCGCTTCGCGGAGAACACCGTCGCGCCGAGGCCGTATCCGGTGGCGTTGGCGCGGCGGACCGCCTCGTCGACGTCGGGCACCCGGTTGACCACGACGAGCGGGCCGAAGGTCTCCTCGGTGACCGCGACGGAGTCCTCGGGCACGTCGGCGATGACGACCGGGGAGATCGACCCGCCCTGGGCGGGCACCGAGTCGGCGCCACCGACGATCGCGCGGCCGCCGCGCTCCAGGGCGTCGGTGACGTGCCGGCGCACGATCTCGGTCTGCGACGGCATCGTCATCGGCCCGAGGTCGCCCTCGTTCGTGGCGGTGCCGACCTGCAGCGCCGACGCCGCGGCCCGCACCTTCTCCAGGAACCGGCCCGCGACGGACTCGACGACGTAGACCCGCTCCACCCCGACGCAGGTCTGCCCCGCGTTGGACATCCCGCCCCAGACGGCGGCGTCCGCGGCGCCGTCGAGGTCGGCATCGGCGTCGACGATCAGTGGGTCCTTGCCGCCGCACTCCATGAGCACCGGCACCAGGTTCTCCGCGCAGGCGGCCATCACCCGGCGTCCGGTCGCGGCGGACCCGGTGAACGCGATCTTGCCGATGCCGGGGGCGCGGCACAGCTCGGCGCCGGTCGGCCCGAACCCGGTGACGACGGTCAGCAGCGGGTACCGGCCCACCTCGGGGACCGCCTCGGCGAGCGTGCGGGCGATCTCGTGGCCGACACCCGGGGTCAGCTCCGAGGGCTTGAACACCACGGTGTTGCCGGCGGCCAGCGCGTAGGCGATCGAGCCCATCGGCGTGAAGATCGGGTAGTTCCACGGCCCGATGACGCCGACGACGCCCAGCGGCCGGTACGCCACCGACGCCGCCTGGTTCGCCATCAGCAGGCCCGGGGACACCGAGCGCCGCCCGAGCACCTTCTTCGCGTTCGCCGAGGCCCAGTCCAGGTGGTCGATGGCGAGCACGACCTCGAGCCGGGCGTCGTCGAGCGGCTTGCCGGTCTCGGCGGCGACGACGCCCGCGACCCGGTCCAGCTGCGCGACCAGCACCTTCTTCCACGCCGCGAGCCTGCGGCGGCGCTCGTCGAAGCCGAGCCCGTCCCACCAGACGGCGGCCTCGGCGGCGTCCCGGACCCGGGCACGGACGTGCTCGCCGTCGTGCACGAGGTAGCGGGCCAGCTCCTCGCCGGTCCGGGGCGAGAGCGACGCGAAGTCCCCGGAACCGGGGACTGCGGCCGTCGTAGGGGTGGAGTCAGCGGCGGTGGCACTCACGTCGCCAGGCTAGACGCCGCGGCAAGGCCCGGCCGGGCCCGCGCTGGCCCGGCGGGGCCGCACCGGCCCGGTGAGGCCGCCTCGGAACAGCCGCCTCAGAACAGGAGCAGGTCGTCGCGCGCCATGCCCCGCAGCGCGTCGTAGTCGACGGTCACGCAGCGGATCCCGCGGTCCACGGCCAGCGTGCGGGCCTGCGGCTTGATCTGCTGGGCCGCGAACACCCCCTCGACCGGCGCGAGCAGCGGGTCACGGTTCATCAGCTCCAGGTACCGGGTGAGCTGCTCGACGCCGTCGATCTCGCCGCGGCGCTTCACCTCGACCGCGACGTGCGCGCCGTTCCCGTCGCGCAGCAGCAGGTCGACCGGGCCGACCGCGGTCATGTACTCGCGCCGGACCAGCGTGTGGCCCTCCCCGAAGGTCTCCGGGTGCGCGGCGAGCAGCTCCTGCAGGTGCGCCTCGACGCCGTCCTTGACCAGGCCCGGGTCGACGCCCAGCTCGTGGCTGGAGTCGTGCAGCACCTCGTCGATGGTGATGACCAGCGACTCGGCGGCCTTGTTGCGCACCGTCCACACACCGGGCTCCTCGGTGAGCCAGCACGGTGGGGACATCCAGTTGAGCGGCTTGTAGGCACGGTCGTCGGCGTGGATGCTCACCGAGCCGTCCCGTTTGACCAGCAGCAACCGGGGGGCCATGGGCAGGTGGGCGGTCAGCCGTCCGACGTAGTCCACCTGGCAGCGGGCGATGACGAGACGCACCCGCCTCACTGTAGGGCCGAGCGGATGGATCACCCTGGGCGGGTGATCGAGCAGACCTCGACCCGGCAGGTGTACGCCAACGACTGGATGACCGTCCGCGAGGACGGCATCCGGCTCCCGGACGGCACCGAGGGTTTCTACGGCGTCGTCGACAAGCCCACCTATGCCCTGGTGATCCCCCGCGACGACGACGGCCGCCTGCACCTCGTCGAGCAGTACCGCTACCCGGTGGGCGGCCGCCGCTGGGAGTTCCCGGCGGGAACCGCGCCCGACCGGGCCGACCAGGACCCGGCCGAGCTGGCGGTGCGTGAGCTCGTCGAGGAGACCGGGCTGGCCGCGGAGCACATGACCCTGCTCGGCACGCTCGACTGCGCGCCGGGCATGTCCAGTCAGCGCGGACACGTCTACCTCGCGACCGGGCTGACCGCGGGGCCGCCGCGCCGTGAGCACTCCGAGCAGGACATGCGCGCCGCCTGGTTCACCGCCGCCGAGCTGACGGCGATGATCCGGCGCGGCGAGCTCACCGACGCCCAGTCACTCGCCGCCTGGACCCTGCTCACCCTGCACGACGCGGGCACCTGACCGGCGCCCACGGCCGCCGTTCGTGATCGCCGCTCCATGATCGGCAGGAGTGGAGCGCCGGGTGCAGTCGGCTGCGCCCTGGGCTCCACTCCCGGCGATCACCCGGCGATCACCCGACACGCACCGGCAGCGCCGCGACCCGGCTGAACCCGGGGCGGGGCAGCCACACGACCTCCTCGGCGGGCACGGCGAGGCGCAGGCCGGGGAACCGTTCGAACAGCATCCGCAGCCCCACCTCGCCCTCCTGGCGGGCCAGCGCAGCGCCCAGGCAGTAGTGCGCGCCCTGCCCGAACCCGACGTGCCCCTCGCCACGGCCGGTCGGACGGGCGAGGTCCAGCTCGTCGGGACGGTCGAAGGCCCGCGGGTCGTGGTTGGCCGGGAGCAGCCCGGCGATCACCGGGGTCCCGGCCGGGATCGCGGTGCCGCCCAGCTCGACGTCGACGGTCGGGTAGCGGAGCTGGGTGAACTGCACCGGGCCGCGGGCCCGCATCAGCTCGTTCACCGCCGCGGGCCAGCCGGCCGGGTCGGCCCGCAGCGCGGCGAGCTGGTCCGGGGCGCCGAGCAGCGCCAGCGCACCGTTGCTGAGCAGGTGCGCGGTCGTCTCGTGCCCGGCCATGACGATCGCGAAGATCATCGTGACCATCTCGCGGTCCGAGAGCCGATCGCCGTCGTCCTCCTGCGCGGCGACGAGCGCGCTGATCAGGTCGTCGGCCGGCTCGGCCCGGCGGGCGTCGACGAGGGCGTGCACGTGCGCGATCGCCGCCCGCAGCGCGGGGCCGGTCCGCTCGCGGTCCATCGTCGTGAGGATCTCGCCCCACTCGTGCCACTGCGCGCGATCGGCCTCCGGCACCCCGACGAGCTCGCAGATCACCGTGATCGGCAGCGGGTAGGCCAGCGCCTCCACCAGGTCGACCGGTGCCCCGCCGGCCCCGGCGGCCACGACCTGGTCGAGCAGTGCGGTGGTGATCTCCTCGACCCGCGGGCGCAGCGCCGCGACCCGCCGCACGGTGAACGCCCGCGACACCAGCCTGCGCAGCCGGGTGTGCTCCGCGCCGTCGACGGTGAGGATGGTGCGCAGCAGGTAGTCGGCGACGTCGTCGGGGACCCCCATCTGCTTCATGATCATCTCGCGGTTGTCCGGCCCGCCAGCCAGCGCCGGGTCGGTCACGAAACGCGGATCGGTCAGGACGGTGCGGACGTCGTCGTAGCGGGTGACCAGGACGGCGGGCGGGCTGCCCATCATCGTCACGGTCGTGGTCGGGGCCTGTTCGCGCAGCCGCCCGTAGGCCGCGTACGGGTCGGTCGTCACAGCCGGGTCCAGCAGGTCCACGGCTCCACCGGGAGTGCTCGGTGCAGTCATCTCACCACTGCCTCTCTCGCGCGCTCGGGTCGGCGGACGCGTCGTCTCCACTCCTCGTCGATGTGGTCGACGAGCGGTCGGTACAGCGCGGCGACCTCCGCCGCGACGCCCGCGGCGCCGGCCGCGGGGGCGGGCCCGGCCAGCAGCCGGGACAGGCCGTGCTCGATCAGGGCGGCGGTGTGCTCGGGCCCGGATGGCGCGAACGTGCCACCCGGGCCGTCGGAGAGGAGGAACCCCCGGGACGCCGCGCCCCACACGTGGATCTGCTCGTCGACGGGCAGGTCGTCGTCGACGAGACCGGCGGCGCGCAGCAGCAGGAAGTGCTCCCGGATGGCGCCGTCGTGGTGGCGCCCGAGCCCCTCGAGCGTCCCGGCGGCCTCGTGCGCGAGCCGACCGAGGACCTCGTCGTCGCCCCGGTAGAGGGCCCGTGCGACGTCGTCCTCCGCCAGCCGCAGATAGAACATCCGCGACATCCCCCAGGGCAGCGCGACCACCGGTTCGACGAGCATCCGGTCGGCGAGGTCGGCGAACAGCCGCCGCTGCGCCCGCAGCAGCACGGTGAGGAACAGCGCGTCCTTGGTGCGGACGTGCAGGTAGACGGTGCCCTTGCCGATACCGGCCCGGCGCGCGACGTCCTCGATGGTCACCCGCCGGTAGCCCTGCCGCACGAGCAGCTCGCCCGCCGCGTCGAGCACCCGTTCCGTCCGGGCGGTGTCCTCCGCACCCGGTCCGTCCGATACCGCCACCGCTCCCCCTCCGTGCTCCATGACTGGATCGACGAATCCGGTCACAGGGTCAAGGTAGCGCGCCGGGGTCTCGGCGGCGAGCGGATTCCGGGCTACCGTTCCCCGCATGACCGACTACGAGCACCTGCTGGTCAAGCAGGACGGCGACACGGTCCGGATCACGATGAACCGCCCACAGCGACGCAACTCCCTCACCGAGGGCCACCTGCGGGAGCTGCTGGACGCGTTCGAGAGCGCGGGACGCAGCGACGCGACCGGGATCGTGCTGGCCGGGGAGGGCAAGGCGTTCTCCTCCGGCCACGACTTCGGCGACGTCGCCGAGCGCGACCTCGCCGGGGTGCGCACCCTGCTGCGCCTGTGCACCACGGTCATGCACACCGTCCAGTCGGTGCCCCAGGTCGTGATCGCCCGGGTGCACGCGACGGCCTGGGCGGCGGGCTGCCAGCTCGTCGCGTCCTGCGACCTCGCCGTCGCCGCGGAGTCCGCGACGTTCGCGCTGCCCGGCGGCAAGGGCGGCTGGTTCTGCCACACCCCGGCCGTCCCGGTCGCGCGGAACATCGGCCGCAAACGCCTGATGGAGCTGGCCCTGACCGGGGACCCGATCGACGCGGCCACCGCCGCCGACTGGGGTCTGGTCAACTACGCCGTCCCCGACGACGACCTCGACGCCCGCGTGGACGAGTTGCTCGCCCGCGCGACCCGGGGCAGCAGGCTGTCCAAGGCCGTCGGCAAGCAGACCCTCTACGCCCAGCTCGACCGTCCCGAGGCCGACGCCTACGCCGTCGCGGCCGAGGTGATGGCGTCGATGTCGCAGTCCGGGGGTGCCCGCGAGGGCATGGCGTCGTTCCTGGAGAAGCGGGCCCCGCAGTGGACCGACTGATCGGCACCTAGGCTCGCGGGACCATGCACATCCGCACCACCACCCGGCTGAGCCGGCGCCGTCTGCTGGGGGCGGCCGCCGCCCTCGGCGGGACCGCGCTGGCCGGGCCGCTGCTGGGCGGCTGCGGCGGGCCGTCGGACCCGCTGTCGCGGCTGCGCGCCGGCGGCGACGTCGTCGTCGGGCTGTCCGGGGAGCGCCCGTTCGGCTACACCGACGGCTCCGGGCGGGTCACCGGGGAGAGCCCGGAGGTGGCCCGCGCGGTCGTCACCGACCTCGGCGGCAGCGGCCTGGCCGCGGTCCAGACGAGGTTCGACCAGCTCATCCCCGGTCTGCTCGACGGCCGCTTCGACGTCATCGCGGTCGGGCTGACCATCACCGCGCTGCGCTGCCAGCAGGTCGCGTTCTCCCGCCCCGACTACGTGGCGGGTACCGGCCTGGTGGTCCCGGTCGGCAACCCCCTCGGGGTCGCGACGCTGGCCGGGGTCCGCCGCTCCGGGGCGACGCTGGCGGTGCTCGAGGGAAGCGCCGAGCAGGAGTACGCACTCGCCGCGGGCATCCACGCCGACCACATCGTCACCGTCGACTCGCAGGGAGCGCTGGTGCGCGAGGTCGCGAACGGCGGCGCGCAGGTCGGCGCGCTCACCCGCATCGCGCTGCTCGACGAGGTCCGCCGCAATGCGGGCATCGGGCTGGAGGTGACCGCCGCGTTCGCCCCCGAGGTCGCGGGACGCCCGGTCGTCGGGGCCGGGGCGTTCGCCTTCCGCCCCGCCGACAGTGCCTTCCGCGAGGAGTTCGACCGCGGGCTCACCGCGTTGCAGGAGTCCGGGCGCTGGCTGGAGCTCGCCGCGCCGTTCGGGTTCACCGCGGCGAACCTGCCGCCGCGCGATCTCACCGTCGACGAGCTCTGCGCCCGCACCCCGGACTCGTGACCGACGCGCGCCGCCGGGGAGTGCAAGGATCCCGGTCATGGCACTGCGTATCGCGGGGATCCACGTTCCCGGCCCGTCCGACCTGCTCACCGGCGCTGCGTCGGTGGTCAAGGCGACCGGCGAGCTCGCCGGGACCGTCGCCGGGCTGCCCGCGCGGGCCGGGGAGCTGCTGGAGGAGGTCGGCGCGCTGGTCGGCCGGATCGGCACGATCGCGACCCGCGCCGAGCAGCTGCTCGACCGGGTGGACGGCGTCGTCGACCGGGCCGAGGGGCTGATCGGGACCGTCGACACCGTCGCCGAGGAGGCGACCGGGCTCGTGTCCCGGATCCGCCCGGTCGCCGAGCAGGCCGAGGCGCTCGTCGCCCGGGTCACCGGCGTCGCGGGGAACGCCGAGGAGCTCGTCGGACGAGTCACCGGCGTGGCCGGGAACGCGGAGGAGCTCGTCGGGCGGGTCACCGGCGTCGCCGGGAACGCCGAGGAGCTGGTGGCGCGGGTCGGCGGGGTCGCCGACGAGGCCGACACCCTGGTCCGCAAGGTCACCACCGTGTCCGAGCAGGCCGACGGCCTGGTCCGGCGGGTCACCACCGTCTCCGACGAGGCCGGCGAGCTGGTCCGGCGGGTCACCACGGTGTCCGAGGAGGCGGGCGACCTCGTCCGCCGGGTCACCACGGTCTCGCAGAACGCCGAGGGCATCGTCGAGCAGGTCTCGGTGGTCACCGGGAACGCGAGCGGGCTGCTCGCGCGGGTCGACACCGTCACCGGCGAGGCGGGCGGGCTCATCCGCACCGTCGGCGAGATCAGCGAGCGCGCCGGCGGCCTCATCGGGCAGGTCGAGACCGTCACCACCGACGCGACCGGTGTCGTCACCGCGGCGAAGGCGGTGTCCGACCGCGCCGGAGAGGTCGTCGGGCAGGCCGCGGGCGCCAGCGAGCAGGCCGGTGAACTGCTGGACCTCTACGGCCCGCTGGCCCGCCGGGCGGCGCCGCTGGCCCAGCGCTTCGTCGACGAGCTCTCCGAGGAGGAGGTGCGCGCCGCGATCCGGCTGGTGGACCAGCTCCCGAAGTTCACCGAGCACATGGAGGACGACATCATGCCGATCCTCACGACGCTGGACCGTGTCGGACCGGACGTGCACGAGCTCCTGGACGTGCTCAAGGAGGTCCGGCAGGCGATCGTCGGGATCCCCGGGTTCAAGCTGCTCAGCCGCCGCGGGAGCGAGAAGGAGGAGGGCTGAGCTCCCGGCCGGGCGGCGCGTACCGCCCGGCCGGCGCGGTCAGCCCAGACCCTGCGACTCCCGGATCAGGGTGACGATCTCGTCCATCATCCCGGTCAGGCGGAAGTTCTTCGGCGTGAACACCGCCGCTACCCCGCCCTCACGCAGCCGCTTCTCGTCCTCGGGCGGGATGATCCCGCCGACGACGACCGGCACCTCCCCGGCCCCGGCGTCACACAGCCCCTGCACGACCGCGGGCACGACCTCCAGGTGCGACCCGGACAGCACCGAGAGCCCGACGGCGTGCACGCCCTCCTGCACCGCGGCCGCCACGATCTGCGACGGCGTCAGCCGGATCCCCTGGTAGACGACCTCGAACCCGACGTCGCGGGCGCGCACGGCGACCTGCTCGGCGCCGTTGGAGTGGCCGTCGAGCCCGGGCTTGCCGACCAGCATGCGCAGCCGCTGGCCCAGCTCCTCGCCGGTGGCGCGGACCCGCTCGCGGACCTCGGAGATCTCGGTGGCGCCCTCGCCGGACATGCTCGCCCCCGCCACTCCGGTCGGGGCCCGGAACTCCCCGAACACCTCGCGCAGCGCCCCGGCCCACTCGCCGGTGGTCACGCCCGCCTTGGCGCAGTCGATCGAGACCTGCATGAGGTTCTGCTCGGTCTTGGCCGCGTCGCGCAGCGCCCGCAGCGCCTCCTCGACGGCGTCCTGGTCCCGCGCGGCCCGCCACTCGCGGATCGCCTCGACCGCGGCCCGCTCGGTGGCCGGGTCGACGGTGAAGATCGCGTCGGCGCCCTCGGCCTGCAGCGGGCTGGGCTCGGTCGTGTCGAACTTGTTGACCCCGACCACGACCTCCTCACCGGACTCCAGCCGGCGACGGCGGGCGGCGAGGGAGTTGACCAGCTCGCCCTTCATGTAGCCGGACTCGACGGCCGCGACCGCGCCGCCCATCTCCTGCACCCGGTCGATCTCGGCGCGGGCGCCCTCGACGAGCTCGGACACCTTCGCCTCGACGACCCGGGAGCCGTCGAAGATGTCCTCGTACTCCAGCAGGTCGGTCTCGTAGGCCAGCACCTGCTGCATCCGCAGCGCCCACTGCTGGTCCCACGGCCGCGGCAGGCCGAGCGCCTCGTTCCAGGCCGGCAGCTGCACGGCGCGGGCACGCGCGTCCCGGGACAGGGTGACGGCGAGCATCTCCAGCACGATGCGCTGGACGTTGTTCTCCGGCTGCGCCTCGGTCAGCCCGAGCGAGTTGACCTGCACGCCGTAGCGCAGGCGTCGCTGCTTGGGGTTCTGCACGCCGTAGCGCTCGAGGGTGATCTCGTCCCAGAGCCGGCCCAGCGCCCTGAGCTTGCACATCTCCTCGACGAACCGGATGCCGGCGTTGACGAAGAACGAGATGCGTCCGACGACGTCGCCGAACTTCTCCGGCGGCACCTGCCCGGAGTCGCGCACCGAGTCCAGGACGGCGATCGCGGTCGACAGCGCGTAGGCCAGCTCCTGCGTCGGCGTCGCCCCGGCCTCCTGCAGGTGGTAGCTGCAGATGTTGATCGGGTTCCACTTCGGGATCTCACCGACCGACCACGCCACCATGTCGGTGATCAGCCGCAGGCTGGGCCCGGGCGGGAACACGTAGGTGCCCCGCGACAGGTACTCCTTGACGATGTCGTTCTGGGTCGTCCCGGCGAGCTTCGCGCGGACCTCGGCGTAGTCCAGACCGGACTGCTCCGCCTGCTCCTCGGCGACGGCCACGTACAGCGCGAGCAGCCACATCGCCGGGGCGTTGATCGTCATCGAGGTGTTGGCCTCGGCGACCGGGATCCCCTCGAACAGGGTGCGCATGTCCCCGATGTGGCTGACCGGCACGCCGACCTTGCCGACCTCGCCCTTGGCGAGCTCGTCGTCGGGGTCGTAGCCGGTCTGGGTCGGGAGGTCGAAGGCCACCGACAGCCCCGTCTGGCCCTTGGCCAGGTTGCGGCGGTACAGCTCGTTGGACTTCTCCGCCGAGGAGTGACCGGCGTAGGTGCGGATCACCCACGGACGGTCGCGCTCACGATCGGTGGGGTACGGCACCGGGACCTCCGTGTCGTCGCGGGAGCACAGTCGGCACTGCCTGTGATGCGGACAGATCCTACTCGTCAGTAGCCGACGGCGGGCACGGAGTCGTCCCTCGTCACAGTCGGCATGTTCGGCAAAGTACGCGATCCGCACGGGAAACCGAGCGCTGGATCGGTTCACCACCCGCCCCCTCGGACAGGGCGTGTCGCCCGTCCGGGTGCGACGATCGGCGGATGGAGCTGGACCTGGTCCCGCGGCTCGGCGCGGTCATCGGCATCGCGATCGTGCTGGCGGTGCTCGCGCTGCTGCTGCGCTGGACCTACGGCCACCAGAAGCACCACGCGCTGCCCACCGACGACCCGGACGACCCGGTCGCGACCGGCCTGCTCACCGAGGTCTCCCGGGTACCCGGGCCGGAGGCGGCGCAGGTGCTGCGCGACCGGCTGCGGTCCGAGGGCATCCGGGCGACGACCTCCCGCGCCGACGACGGCGGCTGGGCACTGCTCGTCTTCCCCCGGGACGTCGGGGACGCCCGCGTGGTGCTCAGCCGTCGCTCGCTGGACTGAGCGCTCAGCCCACCCGGTGGTAGCGGGCGTCGAGGAAGCAGAACACGCCGTAGCAGGCGATCCCCACGCCGACCGCGACCAGCAGGAACACCCCGTAGGGCTGTTCGCGCAGCGCCTTGAGCGCGGAGTCCAGCCCGTTGGCGCGCTGCGGGTCGAAGGTCAGTGCGGCGACGCCCAGCAGGACGCCCAGCACGCCGATCGCGATCCCCTTGGCGATGTACCCGACCTGTCCGGTGCGGGCGTTGATCCGCCGCAGCCGGGTGTCGGCGCCACCGAGGTCCTGGTCCTCGGTGAACGTCGTCCGGTAGCCGTTCCAGGCCATCACCCCGCCGCCGATCAGCACCCCCAGCCCCAGCAGCGCGGTGAGGACCTGCCCGCCCGGCAGGCCCAGCAGTCCGGCGGTCGCCCGACCACCGCCACCACCGGACGTGCGTCCGCTGATCGCGGTGGTCGCCGCGGTGACGGCGAGCACCGCGTAGACGACGGCCTGCCCGCCGGCGACGACCCGCTTCACCGTGCGCTTGGTGCCGTCACCGATGTAGTGGAAGCCCCACACCGCCGAGACGGTCCGCCACAGGACGACCGCGGCGAAGCCGACCACCAACGCCCACAGGAACACCCGCCCCGCCGGCTCGGCGGCGATCGCCCCGAGGGCGCCGTTCTGGTCGGCCTGCCCGCCCGAGCCGAGCGCGATCCGGACGGCGAGCCAGCCGATCAGCAGGTGCACCACCCCGTTCGCGGCGATGCCGGCCCGGGCGGCGACGCGCACCGGTGTCGAGTGCGCGGCGTCCCGCGCCCCGCGGCCCGCCTTGCGGCCGGCCTGCGAGACGTCGGCGGCGTCGGGGGTGCTCACCATGACGGGCCTCCTCGTCGAGTTGACGCGAAGGGTGACACGGCGCGGGCCGGCCCGCCGGGCTGCTGGGCCGTTCGGAGCAGCAGCGGGCGGACCCGCCCTACCGCTCCGGCTCGCCCGCGACGCGCCGGATGTCGGCGCCCAGCGCGGACAGGTTCTCCACGAACCGCGGGTAGCCGCGGTCGATGTGCGCGACGTCCCAGACCTCGGTGGTGCCCCGCGCGCACAGCCCGGCCAGCACCAGCCCGGCGCCCGCCCGGATGTCGCTGGCCCACACCGGCGCGCTGGAGAGCTCGGGCCGCCCGCGGACGACGGCGTGGTGGCCGTCGGTGCGGGCGTCCGCACCCAGACGCACCATCTCGTCGACGAAGCGGAAGCGCGCCTCGAACACGTTCTCGGTGATCATCGAGGTGCCCTCGGCGACGGCGGAGAGCGCGATCGCCATCGGCTGCAGGTCGGTGGCGAAGCCCGGGTAGGGCAGCGTCACGAAGTCGACCGCCTCCGGGCGCCGGGACATCGCGACCGAGAACTCCTGCTCGCCGGTGGTGATCTCGGCGCCCGCGCTGCGGAGCTTGTCCAGGACCAGGTCGATGTGGTGCGGGTCGACGCCGCGCACGGTGACCTCGCCACGGGTCATGGCGGCAGCGAACGCCCAGGTGGCACCGACGATCCGGTCCCCGATGACGCGGTGCGTGGTGGGCTGCAGCCCGGCGACGCCGTGCACGGTCAGCGTGGAGCTGCCGACACCCTCCAGCTTCGCGCCCATCTGCTGCAACATCACACAGAGGTCGACGATCTCCGGCTCGCGGGCCGCGTTGTCGATGACCGTGGTGCCCTCGGCGAGCACCGCGGCCATCAGGATGTTCTCGGTCGCCCCGACGCTCGGGAAGTCCAGCCAGATCTGCGCGCCGTGCAGGTCTCCCGCCGTCGCGGTGACGCTGCCGTGCACGATGTCGGTGGTCGCGCCGAGCTTGCGCAGCCCGTTCTGGTGCATGTCCAGCGGCCGCGAGCCGATCGCGTCGCCGCCGGGGAGCGGGACGACCGCCCGCCGGCACCGCGCCACCAGGGGCCCGAGCACGCACACCGACGCACGCAGCTTGGACACCGACCGGTAGTCGGCCTCCGCGCCGGGATCGGCGGGCACGTCGATGTGCACGGTCGATCCCTCGATCGCGACCGTGCAGCCCAGGCTCCGCAGGACGTCGGCCATCAGCGGCACGTCCAGGATCTCCGGGCAGTTCTCGAGCGTCGTCCGTCCCTCGGCCAGCAGTGCCGCCGCCATGAGCTTGAGCACGCTGTTCTTCGCCCCGACGACGTCGACGGACCCGCTCAGCCGGGCCCCGCCGTTGACCGCGAAATGCTCCACCACGCCCGGAACGGTAACGGGACCGTCACCGCGCCGGATGCCCGCCCCGGACGGCCCTGCACCTTCGGACCGTCCGGCGCACCCCCGCGTCTGGTCGCCGGAGCACCGGCGCGCCTAGCCTGTCGGGGTGGCGGTGAACCTGACGCGGATCTACACGAAGACCGGCGACGACGGTACGACGGCCCTGGGCGACTTCAGCCGGGTCCGCAAGACCGACACCCGGCTGGCGGCCTACGCCGACACCGACGAGGCGAACGCCGCGATCGGCGTGGCGGTGACGGTCGGCGGGCTCGCCGAGCGGGTCGCCGACCCGCTGCGGCAGATCCAGAACGACCTGTTCGACGTCGGGGCCGACCTGTGCGCGCCGATCGTCGAGAATCCCGAGTACCCGCCGCTGCGGATCACCGAGGGCTACGTCACCCGGCTCGAGGGCTGGTGCGACGAGTTCAACCTCGAGCTGCCCAAGCTCAAGTCGTTCATCCTGCCCGGCGGCACCCCCGGCGGCGCGTACCTGCACGTCGCGCGGACCGTCACCCGCCGTGCCGAGCGGTCCGTGTGGGCCCTGCTGGAGGCCGACCGGGAGCGGACCAACCCGCTGACGGCGCAGTACCTCAACCGGCTCTCGGACCTGCTGTTCATCCTCGGCCGGGTCGCGAACCCCGACGGCGACGTCCTGTGGCAGCCGGGTGGCCCGCACGGCGCCCCGACCGCCGACGCCTGACCGACCGCGCGGGACGGAACGCCCGAGCGGTCGGCTCCGCAACACCACGGGGTCCGCGGGGTCAGGACGCCTCGCGGAACCCGTGTCCCTGGCCCGGGGGCGTGGACTCCAGCCAGGCCATGAAGCCGGTCCGGACGCCCGCGGACATCGCGAGCTCGACGTCGACGTCGCGCCCGGAGGCGTCACGGCCACGGCAGCGCAGCACCTCGACCGCCATCGGGATCGCGAACTCCTCCGACCGGTGCGGCGGCCGCCGGTCGACGATCTCCAGATCGGCCCGGTCCATCACGACGGTCGGCCCGATCCGGAAGCTGGTCAGGCGGTACCAGGCGAAGCGCTCGCCCTCGTAGCGCCCGACGCCGAAGTGCCAGTCCGTGACAGCGAAACGGCGGCGCAGACACAGGTCCACACCGCCGCCTCGCATGAGTCGTACCCGCCGTACGGCGAGCCAGACCAGGGGAATCACCAGACACAGCAGCAGAACTCCGACGATCGCCGCGATGAGCTCCACTGCCGTGTCCGGTCCCCGTACTAGTTCGCCTCGGCCGCCCGAAGGCGGGCCTCGGCCCGGGCGATCGCCGATTTCCCCTCGTCGGTGGACGAGTCGGCACCGTCGCGAGCCCGCCGGGCCCGCTCGACGTCGATCTCGTCCGCCTGCTCGGCGAACTCGGCGAGGATGGACACCCGCTCCGCCGACACCGACAGGAACCCGCCGTGCACCGCGATGGTGCGCTTCGAGCCGTCGGTGGAGTCGATGCGGACGACCCCGGCCTCCTCCAGCTGGGCCAGCATCGGCTGGTGGCCGGGCAGGATGCCGACCTCGCCGACCGTGGTCCGGGCGAGCACGAAGCGTGCGTCACCCGACCACAGCCGACGCTCGACCGAGACCAGCTCCACGGTCATCTCAGCAGGCATGGAGGATCAGCTCTCCAGCTTCTTGCGGTTCTTCTCCAGGTCGTCGAGACCACCGCAGAGGAAGAACGCCTGCTCCGGGACGTCGTCGAACTCGCCCTTGGCGATCTTGTCGAACGCCTCGATGGTCTCCTTGAGCGGGACCGTCGAGCCCGGCTGGCCGGTGAACTGCTCGGCGACCAGGAGGTTCTGCGACAGGAAGCGCTCGATGCGACGCGCCCGGCCGACGAGCTGCTTGTCCTCCTCGGACAGCTCGTCGATACCGAGGATGGCGATGATGTCCTGCAGGTCGTTGTACTTCTGCAGGATCCGCTTGACCTCGTTGGCGACGCGGAAGTGCTCGTCACCGACGTACTGCGGGTCCAGGATCCGCGAGGTCGAGGTCAGCGGGTCCACCGCCGGGTAGATCCCCTTCTGGGAGATCGGCCGGGAGAGCTCGGTGGTGGCGTCGAGGTGCGCGAACGTCGTCGCCGGAGCGGGGTCGGTGTAGTCGTCCGCGGGGACGTAGATCGCCTGCATCGAGGTGATCGAACGACCGCGGGTCGAGGTGATCCGCTCCTGCAGCTCGCCCATCTCGTCGGCCAGGGTGGGCTGGTAGCCCACCGCGGACGGCATGCGGCCGAGGAGGGTCGAGACCTCCTGGCCGGCCTGGGTGAACCGGAAGATGTTGTCGATGAACAGCAGGACGTCCTGCTCCTGCACGTCGCGGAAGTACTCCGCCATCGTCAGCGCGGAGAGCGCGACGCGCATACGGGTGCCCGGCGGCTCGTCCATCTGACCGAACACCAGGGCGGTGTTCTTCATGACGCCCGACTCGGTCATCTCCGTGATGAGGTCGTTGCCCTCACGGGTGCGCTCACCGACGCCGGCGAACACCGAGGTGCCACCGAAGTTCAGCGCGACACGCTGGATCATCTCCTGGATCAGCACGGTCTTGCCGACACCGGCACCACCGAACAGACCGATCTTGCCGCCGACGACGTAGGGCGTCATCAGGTCCAGCACCTTGATGCCGGTCTCCAGCATCTCGGTCTTGCCCTCGAGCTCGTCGAAGCGCGGGGCCTTCTGGTGGATCGACCGGAGGTCACCGGTGAACTGGATGGACGGGTCGTCCAGGCAGTCGCCGAGGGCGTTGAACACGTGCCCCTTGACCTGGTCGCCGACCGGGACGGAGATCGGGCGGCCGAGGTCGGTGACCTCCTGGCCGCGCACGACACCGTCGGTGGGCTGCATGGAGATGGCCCGCACCAGGTTGTCGCCCAGGTGCGTGGCGATCTCCAGGGTCAGCTTGCGCTTGTCGCCGGAGAGGTCCACCTCCAGCGTGAGCGCGTTGAGCAGGTGCGGGACCTGGTCACGCGGGAACTCGACGTCGACGACCGGGCCGGTCACCTGGACGACGCGCCCGGTGATCGGGCCAGCCGAAGTTTCGGCGGTCGTGGTCATCAGCTCTCACTTCCTGCGCTGGCGAGAGCGTCGACCCCACCGACGATCTCGCTGATCTCCTGGGTGATCTGTGCCTGGCGAGCCTGGTTGGCCTCCAGGGTCAGGCTACGGATCAGTTCGTTGGCGTTGTCCGTCGCGGCCTTCATGGCCCGCTGCCGGTTCGCCGACTCCGACGCCGCCGACTCCAGCAGGGCCGCGTAGAGGCGGGCCCCGATGTACTTCGGCAGCAGCGCGTCGAAGAGCGTGTCCGGGTCCGGCTCGAACTCGTAGAGCGGCTGGAGGCCCTTGGTCTCCGGGTGGTCCCGCTGGCTCTCGGCCGTGTCGGCGTCGCTGTCGATCTCGTCGACCGGCTTCGCCGAGGCACTGTCGGCCGCGTACTCGACCTCGAGCGGAGCCATCCGCCGGGCCTGCGGCACCTGGGTGATCATGTTCTTGAAGCTGGTGTACACGAGGTGCAGCTCGTCCACGCCGTGGGTGCCGTCGGCATTCCCGTCGTGGTCGTCCTCGCCGGCCATGAACGCGTCGACCAGCGTCTTCGCCGCCTCGGCCGCGTGCTCGTAGCCCGGCTGCTCGGAGAAGCCGGTCCAGGACTGCTCGATCTCCCGGTTGCGGAACCGGTAGTACGAGACGCCCTTGCGGCCGATCACGTAGAGGACCGGCTCCTTGCCCTGCTCGCGGAGCAGGGCCTGGAGCTGCTCGGCCTCCTTGAGGACGTTGGCGTTGTAGCCGCCGCACTGACCGCGGTCACTGGTGACGACCAGGACCGCGGCGCGCTTCGGCTGCTCCCGCTCGACGAGCAGCGGGTGGTCCAGCGCCGAGTTCGACGCGAGCTCCGAGAGGGTGCTCGTCATCAGCTCGGCGTACGGACGCGCCTCGTCCACCCGTGCCCGGGCCTTCGCGATCCGTGAGGTCGCGATCAGCTCCTGGGAACGGGTGATCTTCTTGATGGACTGCGTCGACCGGATACGCCGGCGCAGCACCCTGATCTGTGCCGCCATCGGGTATCAGCCTCAGTTCTTCTTGACCGTGACGGTCTCCTGCTCGATATCGTCCTCGTCGAGAGCCTTCTCGGCCTTCTCCTTGGGGACGACCGAGGAACCGTCGGACGCGGTGAACTCGTTGCGCTTGAACTCGTCGACCGCCTTGGTCAGCGTCTCGACGGCGTCGTCGGAGAGCTTCCCGGTGTCGGTCATCTCGTTCAGGGCACCGGAGGCGTGGCGCCGCGAGTACTCGCGGAACTCCGCCTCGAAGCGCTGCACGTCGGCGACGGGCACCGAGTCGAGCTTGCCGGAGGTGCCCAGCCAGATCGAGACGACCTGGTCCTGCACCGAGACCGGCGCGTACTGCGCCTGCTTGAGCAGCTCGACCAGGCGCTCGCCACGGCCCAGAGCGGCGGCCGAGGCGGCGTCGAGGTCGGAACCGAAGGCGGCGAACGCCTCCAGCTCGCGGTACTGCGACAGGTCCAGACGCAGCGAGCCCGAGACCGTCTTCATGGCCTTGATCTGCGCCGAGCCACCGACCCGGGAGACCGAGATGCCGACGTTGATCGCCGGCCGGACGCCCTGGTTGAACAGGTCGGACTCGAGGAAGACCTGGCCGTCGGTGATCGAGATGACGTTGGTCGGGATGTAGGCCGACACGTCGTTCGCCTTGGTCTCGATGATCGGCAGACCGGTCATCGACCCCGCGCCGAGGGCGTCGGAGAGCTTCGCGCAGCGCTCCAGCAGACGCGAGTGCAGGTAGAAGACGTCGCCCGGGTAGGCCTCACGGCCCGGCGGGCGGCGCAGCAGCAGCGAGATCGCACGGTAGGCCTCGGCCTGCTTCGACAGGTCGTCGAACACGATCAGGACGTGCTTGCCCTGGTACATCCAGTGCTGGCCGATGGCCGAGCCGGTGTAGGGGGCGAGCCACTTGAAGCCGGCCGGGTCGGACGCAGGGGCGGCGACGATCGTCGTGTACTCCAGCGCTCCGGCGTCCTCCAGGGACTGCCGGACACCGGCGATCGTGGAGCCCTTCTGGCCGATGGCGACGTAGATGCAGCGGACCTGCTTCGTCGGGTCGCCCGACTCCCAGTTCTCCTTCTGGTTGATGATCGTGTCGACGCAGACCGCGGTCTTGCCGGTCTTGCGGTCGCCGATCACCAGCTGGCGCTGGCCGCGGCCGATCGGGGTCATGGCGTCGATGGCCTTGATCCCGGTCTGCAGCGGCTCGCCGACGGACTGGCGGTCCATCACGCCGGCCGCCTGGAGCTCGAGCACGCGGCGGGCGTCGCTCTCGACGTCGCCGAGGCCGTCGATCGGGTTGCCCAGCGGGTCGACGACCCGGCCCAGGTAGCCCTCGCCGACCGGCACGGACAGGACCTCGCCGGTGCGGGTGACCTGCTGGCCCTCCTCGAGGCCGGTGTAGTCGCCCAGGACGACCGCGCCGATCTCGTTCTGCTCGAGGTTCAGCGCGACGCCGCGGACGCCGCCCTCGAACTCGAGCAGCTCGTTGGTCATGGCCGAGGGCAGTCCCTCGACGTGGGCGATGCCGTCACCGGTGTCGGCGACGATCCCGACCTCACGGCGGGACGTGCCGCTCTCCAGCGACGAGACGTAGCTGGAGATCGCACTCCGGATCTCCTCGGAGGAGATCGTCAGCTCTGTCATGGCTGCGTCGTTCCTTCTCTCGAACGGGGTCTTCGGGTCGTTCCGCCGGGGCTCCGGCGATCGCGTCCGAAGCAGGTCAGCTGGGCAGGGATCGGCGAGCTGCGGCGAGTCGACCCGCCACACTGCCGTCGATGACCTCGCCGCCGACCTGCACGACCAGGCCTCCGAGGAGGCTCCGGTCGAGCTCGACCTGCAGGGAGATCGTGCGGCCGTACATACGACCCAGGGTCTCGGCGAGCTTCGTCTCCTGCTCGGAGGAGAGCTCGACGGGTGTGCGCACCTTGGCCACCGAGCGGTCCCGGCGGGCCGCCGCGAGCTCGGCGAGCTCCTCGGCGACGACGTCGAGGTGCCGGCTGCGGGGCAGCCGGACCGCTTCACGGAGCAGCGTCGCCGTCACCGGGTAGACCTTGTCGCCGAGCACCGAGTCCAGGAGCTGGACACGACCCTCGACGGGCCGGGCGGTGTCGCCGAGCAGGCTCGCCAGCTGCGGCTCGCGGGCCACGATGCGGCCGAACCGGAACAGCTGGTCCTCGACCTCGTCGAGGGAGCCGTTGCGGTCCGCGATCGCGATGGCCGCGCGGCGGGCGAGGCCCTCCGCACCGGTGACGATGTCGCGGGCGGTCGACCAGCGCTTGCGCACCAGCTCGGAGACCAGGTCCACGGTCGGCTGCGAGAGCTGGGACCCGAACAGCCGGCGGACCAGGTCCACACGGGCGTCCTCGGGAGACGACGCGTCGGCCAACAGGCGCCGGACGGACCGCTCGGAGTCCAGGAACCGGGCCACCGCGAACAGCTCGTCCGCGGTCGTGGTCAGGTCCCGGGCCGACGCGGAGTCGGTCCAGGAGTCCAGCCGCTCGGTCAGCGCCGCGAGGGACTCACGGCTGGCGGGCTGCAGGACAGCCGCCATCAGTTCGCCCCGCTCCGCTGGGCCACGCCCTGCTGGTCGAGCTCACCGAGGAACGAGTCGATCGTCGCGGAGCGACGCGAGTCGTCGGCCAGCTGCTCGCGCAGCAGGCGCTCGGCCAGCTGGACCGACAGGCCCCCGACCTCGTTGCGCAGAGCACGCTGGGCGGCGTCGCGCGCCGCGGCCACCTGCTCCTCGCCACGGGCCTTGATGCGTGCGGCCTCGGCCTCGGCCTCCTCGCGGAGCTCGGCCTTGATCTGCTGGCCCTCGGCCCGGGCGTCGTCGCGGATGCGCGCCGCCTCGGCCCGGAGGCCGGCGAGCTGCTCCTCGTACTCCCTCTTCAGCCGGTCCGCCTGCTCCTGGGTCTCCTGAGCACGCTTGAGGCCGCCCTCGATCGCGTCGGTCCGCTCTTCGTAGAGCGCCTCGAAGCGCGGGACCGCGAACTTCCAGAGCAGGAACAGCAGGATCGCGAACGCGACCAGGCCGAGCACGAGCTCATCGAGGTGCGGGAGAATCGGAAGCGGCTGTTCGGCGGCGAGAATCAGTTCCACCGTGTGTCCTTCCCTGACATGGCCGCCGGTACCGGGACCGGCATGAGAGTGATCTGCCGGCTCTTACTGCGCGATGAAGAAGAGCACCAGGCCGATCAGCATGACCAGCTCGGCGAGAACGAAGGTGGTCCAGCCGATGCCCATCAGCTGGCCGCGGGCCTCCGGCTGGCGGGCGGTGCCGCTGATGACGGCCGACCAGATCAGGCCGACGCCGATACCGGCGCCGATGGCCGAGGCGCCGAACCCGATGGCCGCGAGGCCCGGGTTGATGTTGGCGGCTTCCTGGGCCAGAACCTGGGTGACGTTCACTTCGGGTTTCCTTCCGTCGGGTCCGCGGAATGCGGGTCGTTCGGTGTATCGGCCCGGGCGGGCCGGCGGATGAAGCAGGTGGTGCGAGCGCGGTGCCGGCGGCACCGGGGTCTCGGTGGTGCAGTCAGTGGTCCTCGGAGATCGCCGCGCCGATGAAGACGGCGGCGAGCAGGGCGAAGACGTAGGCCTGGATGACCTGGACCAGCGCCTCCAGGAACGTGAACGCGATCCCGGCGGCGAACACCACCGGCGACGCGATGACGAGCGCGGAGCCCGCCGACAACAGGAACGCCGCACCCACGGCGGTCAGGGCGAGGATGAGGTGGCCGGCGAACATCGCGGCGAACACACGCAGTGCCAGCGAGAGCGGCTGCACCAGGAACTTCTGCAGCAGCTCGATCACGATGATCAGCGGCGCGATGAAGACCGGGACGCCCGGCGGGAGCGCGGCGTGCTTGATGTAGCCGAAGAACCCGTGCTTCTTGAACCCGGCGTAGTGGTAGAAGACGTAGACGAACAACGCCAGCGCGATGGGGAACCCGATCCGCGACAGCGTCGGGAACTGGATGAACGGGACGATCGCGAAGATGTTGTTGACCAGGATGAAGCTGAACAGGCCGAGGATCAGCGGGATGTACCGCTTGAACTCCTCGGAGCCGATCTGGTCACGCGCCATGGTGTTGCGCGGGATGTTGTAGAAGGACTCCAGCCCGAACTGGAATCGGCTCGGCACGATGGACAGCTTGCGCGTGCCCAGCGTGAAGACGGCCGCGACGATGATCAGCGACAGGACCGCCAGCACCATCGGCTTGGTGACGGCGCCGAAGATCGGCGGGTACTCGAACAGACCTGCGCCGGGCGGAGTGAACTCCTCGGCCGCCAGTACCAACGTGCCCAATGGGGGTCCTTCCGGTGCTCCCGCTCCGCATCCACGCGGAACGGGGGATCGCCTGCAAGGTGCCTCGTGATGCGATGTGTTTCCGGGCGACCGGGTCGAAACACCGGAAGTCACCCACATCGCCTACGTGGCGGATGCTATCAGCCGTACTTCTACACGACGTCGGGGGCTCGTACCCACCTCACCAGCGCGTTCGCCCGACGAAACGATCTTGATCGGGCCCGGCGGGCCGCCTCCGGTGATTCACCGTTAACACGCCCGCGGGTCGCCGCCCGGTCATCCGCCGGACGCTCCCGCCCGACCCCGTGGACGCCTCCGTTGGCACCGCAGGAACGGACGAATCGGTCGTCGAACCCCAGGTCAGGCATCTGTGGACCCCGGATCGGTGCCGATCAGGATCTGGAGCTTCTGCCCCGCCCAGGCCTCCGCCGCCGTGGTCGTGATGAAGACGACGAGCATCGTGACGGCCAGTGACATGCGGTGCAGTCCTGGCCCACCCCCGAGGGTGAACAGGGCGAGCAGGAGGATGATGGCCTTCAACGCGAGGCCGCCGAATGCGGCCAGCATCACAGCGCCGGGCTCGAGATGGGTCGTCCGCAGCATCAGCATCGGCGTCAGCAGGGCCGAGCCGGTGGCCAGCAGGCCGCCGAGCGCCGCCGCGGACAGGCCGGGGACCCCGGCCGCGATGGCCCCGCCGACGGCGCAGAGCACCGTGGTGGCCACGCCGACCAGGGCGGCACCGCGGGCCATCGACCCCGACAGCCGCCGTACGACCTGCGCCTGGCCGAGCGCGGGACCGTCGTACTCCACGGTTCCCCAGCGGTCCCATCGCCACACGGTGCGTCCGCCTCCCGGCTCACCGGCCGCCCCACCAGCGGGTACGGCTCCGCGCACACGGTAACCGGCGGGTCCGACACCTCGACCGGCGCCGTCGCGGTCGGCACCGTCGCGGTCCCCACCGGCACCGGTCGCAGCCGACACCGTTGCGGTCGCGGCCGTCCGTCCGGCGGCCGGACCGCCGCGGGACGGACAGCGTTCGTGACCGAGGACACCTGAGCCCCTGGCCAGGGCGGACGGGGACGGGCGGTCAGGAGTCGCCGTCGTGACCGGGATGGTGCGCCGGGGTGGGGACGGTCGGCTGCTCCCCCGGTGCCGCGACGGGGCGGGCGCGATGGCCGTCGGAGTTCCCGTCGCCCGGAGGGCGCTGCGGACCGCGGGCGCCGTCAGGCCGCGGGCCCGCAGCTCCGGGGGCCCCGGGGTCCGGTGCGGGCGGGCCGCCGGGTGTGCGCGGCATCGTCGGACGGACCGGGACCGGCCGCGACGGGGGCGGTGGGGTGGGCGGGCCGGCGGCGTGCGGCGCCGGCGCGACGGGCGTCGCGGGGGCCCGTGTGCCGGGTCCGACCCGGGCCGCACCACGGGCGCCCGCGGGACGGTGCACGCCACGGGGCCACGGCTCGGGCCCGGCGGCGGGGTTCCCACCCGGCACGACCCGTCCGGGCGCGGGCCGCGCGGTACGCCCCCGCGACCCGGTGCGGTCGGCAGCGTCCGCCGCCGTGGTCGCGCCCGGGCGACGGTCGGCGGCTCCGTTCGTGGCAGGGTTCCCGGCGGAACGACGATCGCCGGCCCCGTTCGCCGCCGGACTCCCGGCCGAACGACGGTCGGCGGGCCCGTCCGTGGTTGCGTTCGCGCCGGTCCGATGGCCGGTGGCGCCCGTCGCGGCCGGGCTCCCGCCGGAGCGGGGACCGTCCGTGGTCGGGCTCCCGCTGGACCGGTGGTCGTCGACGTCCGGGGTGGGCAGGTCGTCGGTCGAGGCGATCGCCGTCTCCCCGGCGGGGGACGCCGCCGCGGAGGCGCTGCGCATCCGCGACCGGTGCGGCACGGCCGAGGCCACGAACGCCACCGCCAGCGCGATCCCGGTCGCGGCGAGCACCAGCCCGGTGCGCGGGACCAGGGCGAGCGCGACCGCACCGAAGGCGATCACCGCGACCCACAGGTAGACCAGCAGCACCGCGCGCCGGTGGCTGTGCCCGACCTGCAGCAGCCGGTGGTGCAGGTGCATCTTGTCCGGGCTGAACGGGCTGGTCCCGGCCCGGGTGCGGCGTACGACCGCCATGAGCAGGTCTAGCGACGGGATGAAGACGATCCCGACCAGCACGATGACCGGGGAGACCAGGGCCAGGATGTTCCCGGCCGCCGTGTCGTCGGGCGGGATCCGGCCCGAGGCGGTCGTGATCGCCGCGGAGAGCATGACCCCGACCATCATCGACCCGGTGTCGCCCATGAAGATCCGGGCCGGGTGGAAGTTGTGCGGCAGGAACCCCAGGCAGGACCCGGCGAGAACCACCGCGATCAGCGAGGGCACGAACGCGGCCGGGTCGTTGCCGTTCTTGCTGATGAGGCCGACGCAGAAGACCGCGGTCGCCAGCGTGGTGATCAGCCCGATGCCGGCGGCGAGCCCGTCGAGTCCGTCGACGAAGTTCATCGCGTTGACCAGCACCACGGTGACCAGCACCGTCATGAGCACCGACTGCCCCTGCCCCAGCAGCAACAGCGAGCCACTGAGGAAGGACTCGCCGCCGATGGGGATCCACACGGTCACCCACTGCACGCCGTAGAGCACCAGCAGCCCGGCCGCGGTGACCTGGGCGGCGAACTTGGTGAGGGCGTCGAGGTCGTAGCGGTCGTCGAGCATCCCGACGCCGACCAGCAGCGCGGTCGCGACGACGACCCCGACCACCTCGGTGCTCTGCTCGAAGTAGGCCAGCCGCAGGGCCGGGAGCTGCAACGACAGCAGCAGCCCGGCCAGCACCCCGCCGAACATCGCGAGGCCGCCCCACCGCGGGGTCGGGGTGACGTGCACGTCCCGTCCCCGCGGCCAGGCGACCGCGCCGACCTTCAGCGCCAGCATCCGGACCGGCCCGGTCAGCAGCAGCGTGGCGCCGGCGGCGACCAGCCCGACGAGCAGGAGCTCCCGGACGGGGAGTCCGTACGTGAACTGGTCAGTCGGCACGTCGCGAGCGCCTCTCCGCCTCCGCCGTGGGTCTCAGGTCACCCCCGAGGGTAGGCCGGTGCCTTCGCGACGAGTGCGGTGACCGCCTTCGCGACGTCGGCGAGCTCGGCGTCGCCGGCCGCGGTGTCGTGCTCGGCCTTGACCGCGCGGGCCAGCAGGGCGCCGACCTCGGCCATGTCGGCCTCGTTCATCCCCTGCGTGGTGACGCTCGGCGAGCCGACCCGGATGCCGGACGGCTTCATCGGCGGCGCCGGGTCGTAGGGGATCGCGTTCTTGTTCAGCGTGATGCCGGCGCGGTCGCAGCGGGTCTCCGCCTCGGAGCCGGTGACGCCGATGGGCCGCAGGTCCAGCAGGGCGAGATGGTTGTCGGTGCCGCCGGAGACGGCGCGCATCCCCTCGGACTCCAGGCTCTTCGTCAGGGCCCGGGCGTTCGCGATGACCTGGCGGGTGTAGGCCTGGTACTCCGGCTGCGCCGCCTCCTTCATCGCGACGGCCTTCGCCGCGACCGCGTGCATCAGCGGGCCGCCCTGGGAGAACGGGAAGACGGCCTTGTCGATGGCCTTCGCGTGCTCCGCACGGCACAGCACCATGCCGCCGCGCGGGCCGCGCAGGACCTTGTGCGTGGTGGCGGTGACGACGTCGGCGTAGGGCACCGGCGACGGGATGGCCTTGCCTGCGACCAGGCCGATGAAGTGCGCGGCGTCGACCATGAGCTTGGCGCCGACCTCGTCGGCGATCTCGCGGAACACCGCGAAGTCGATCAGGCGCGGGTACGCGGTCGCCCCGGCGATGATGATCTTCGGCTGGTGCTGCTTGGCCAGGTCACGGACCTGGTCGTAGTCGATGACCTCGGTGTCCTCCCGGACGGTGTAGGACACCGCGTTGAACCACAGGCCGGAGAAGTTGACCTTGCTGCCGTGCGTGAGGTGGCCGCCCTGCTTGAGGTCCATGGCCAGCACGGTGTCGCCGGGCTTGGCGAACGCGGCGTAGGCGGCGAGGTTCGCGCTCGCGCCGGAGTGCGGCTGGAGGTTGGCGTGCTCGGCGCCGAAGAGCTCCTTGGTCCGGGCGTTGCCGATGTTCTCGGCGACGTCGACGACGCCGCAGCCGCCGTAGTAGCGGCGGCCGGGGTAGCCCTCGGCGTACTTGTTCGACAGCGTCGACCCGAGCGCGGCCAGCACCGCCGGGCTGGTCAGGTTCTCGCTCGCGATGAGCTGCAGTCCGCCGCGCAGGCGCTCGAGCTCGTCCAGCACGACGCCGGCGATCTCGGGGTCCTGCTGCTGCAGTGCGTGGAAGTCCGGTCCCCAGAAGGTCTGCTCGCTCACGCCGGGACACGCTACCCGCTGCCATCCCCGCAGGCTGCGGCCGTGCAGGCGTGATCACACCCGCGTGCGACCCGGATCAGACCCGGTCGATCTCCTGGCCGACGACCTCCTCGACCTGCTCGGCGGTCACCCCGCCCTCCCGCAGCAGGCGCGGACGGGCGCCGGTGAGGTCGACGATCGTCGAGGCGACCGGGTCGCCGGACGGGCCGCCGTCGAGGTAGACCTGCACGGTCGAGGCCAGCTGGGTGATCGCCTCGGTCACGTTGGACGCCGGCGGGTTGCCCGAGGTGTTCGCGCTCGACACCGCCATCGGCCCGACCTCGCGCAGCAGCTCCAGCGCGACCGGGTGCAGCGGCATGCGCAGCATCACCGTGCCGCGGGTGCTGCCCAGGTCCCAGGCCAGCGACGGCGCGTGTTCCAGGACGAGCGACACCTCGCCCGGCCAGAACGCCTCGATCAGGGCCCGCGCGGACTGCGGGACCGTCGACACGAGACCGTCGATGGTGGTCCAGGAGCCGACCAGCACGCCGACCGGCATGTCCGGGCCGCGACGCTTGGCGGCGAGCAGCGCGCGCACGGCGGTGCCGTTGAACGCGTCACAGCCGATGCCGTAGACGGTGTCGGTGGGCAGGACGACCAGCTCACCCGCCCGGACGGCGCGCGCGGCGGCGGTCAGACCACGCGTGCGCTCGGCGGGGACGCTGCAGTCGAACAGCGGCTGGGTCTGCGGTGCACTCACGGTTCGCGAGGATACGACCGCGCCGCGGGCAGCCGCGGGGCGGCTCACGTCCGCGCGGGTCAGGGACAGGGGACGCGGCGGGCGGTGACGAAGCGCGGGCGACCGGTGAGGTCGTCGTGCTCGGTGACCTCCCCCAGCGTGCGACGGCGGCGCAGCAACGCCGGGACCGTCTCGCCGTGGGTGTCGTCGTGCTCGATCGCGAGGTGTCCGCCGTGCCGCAGCCATCCGCTGGCGCCGCGGACGACGGCCTGGATGATCTCGGTGCCGTCGGGACCGCCGAACACCGCGCCGGGCGGGTCCCAGCGCTCCACCTCGGGCGGCACCGGCGTCCCGTCCGGGACGTAGGGCGGGTTGCAGACGACCAGGTCGACCGCACCCTCCAGCTCGATGAGCAGGTCGGTCCACCGGACGTCGGCGACGTGCAGGGTCACCGGGCGCCCGCCCGCGGCGACGTGCGCGTCGAGGTTGCGCCGGGTCCACGACAGCGCCGACGGGTCGGCCTCGAGGGCGTGCACCTCGGCGTCGGGCCGCGACACCGCGAAGGCCAGCGCGAGCGCGCCGGACCCGGTGCACAGGTCGAGCACCCGGGGGCGGTGCACGTCGCGGATCGCGGCGAGGCCCCACTCCAGCAGCAGCTCGGTCTCCGGGCGCGGGGTGAACACCCCCGGTCCGACGGCGACCTCGACCGGGCCGAGCACCGCGGTGCCGAGGATGTGCTGCAACGGTTCGCGGGTGGCGCGGCGGGCGACGAGGGCCTGCAGCCGTTCGACGACCGGCGGGTCCACCAGCGGGGTCATCAGCAGCGTGGACCGTGACGAGCCGAGCACGTGCGCGGCGAGCAGCTCCGCGTCGACGCGCGGGGACGCGACTCCGGCGGCCGCCAGGGTGCGCTCGGCCTCCGCGATCGCCACCCGGAGCGGCAGCCGGCTGCCGGCCGCCGGGCTCGTCGTCTCGGTCACGCGTCCAGTGTCGCGGCTGCGGGGCGCGGGGACACCGCAGGTGACCGGTGCATCACCTGAGCGGGGGATCATCACTCCTGCTCCTGCTCCCCCGCCATGGCCTCGGCACGCTCGGCCGCGGTCAGCGCGGCGAGGACGTCGGCCAGGTGGCCGTCGAGGACCGCGGACAGGTTGTAGGCCTTGAACCCGACCCGGTGGTCGGAGATCCGGTTCTCCGGGTAGTTGTAGGTGCGGATCCGCTCGGAGCGGTCCACCGTGCGGACCTGCGAACGGCGCTGCTCCGAGGCCGCCTCGGCCGCCTCGGCCTCGGCCTTCGCCTGCAGCCGGACCCGCAGCACGTCCATCGCACGGGCCTTGTTCTGCAGCTGGGAGCGCTCGTTCTGGCAGGTCACGACGATGCCTGTCGGCAGGTGCGTGATCCGCACCGCGGAGTCGGTGGTGTTGACGCTCTGCCCGCCGTGGCCCGACGCCCGGTAGACGTCGACCCGGATGTCCGCGTCGTTGATCTCGACGTCGGGAGTGTCGTCGGCGTCGGGGAAGACCAGGACGCCCGCCGCCGAGGTGTGGATGCGGCCCTGCGACTCGGTCACCGGGACACGCTGCACGCGGTGCACGCCGCCCTCGAACTTCAGCGCGGCCCACACCCCGTCGACCGGGTCCTTGCTGCGCAGCGACAGCGTGATGTCCTTGTACCCACCCAGGTCGGACGGGGTGGCACCGAGCACCTCGACCTTCCAGCCACGGCTCTCGGCGTAGCGGGTGTACATCCGCACGAGGTCACCGGCGAACAACGCGGACTCCTCGCCGCCCTCGCCGGACTTGACCTCCATCACGACGTCGTCGCCGTCGTGCGGGTCGCGCGGGCGCAGCAGCTCGGTCAGCTCGGTCTCGAGCTCGACGATACGGGTGTCCAGGGCGTCGGCCTCGGCGGCGAAGGTGCGGTCCTCGGCGGCCAGCTCGCGGGCGGCGTCGCGGTCCTCACGGACCTGGGCGAGCTCGCGGGCACAGCGCACGACCGGCCCGAGCTCGGCGTAGCGACGGCCCAGCTTGCGGGCCTGCGCCTGGTCGGAGAGGACGCTCGCGTCGGCGAGGCGCTGCTCCAGCTCGGCGTGCTCGTCGAGCAGGGCGTCGACCGACTGCGTGCTCATCGGTGGCTCCTTCGAGGCGCTGGGACGGGAACGCGAAACGGCGCCCGCCTCCTCGCACGCGGCGAGGCGACGGGCGCCGTGTCGGGAGCTACTTGGCGGCGCGCTCGCGCTTCCCGTAGCGGGCCTCGAAGCGGGCCACGCGGCCACCGGAGTCCAGGATCTTCTGCTTGCCGGTGTAGAACGGGTGGCAGGCGGAGCAGACCTCGACGCTGATGGCGCCGTTGTTCTTGGTGCTGCGGGTGGTGAACTGGTTGCCGCAACCGCAGGTGACCTGGGTGTCGACGTACTGAGGGTGGATTCCCTCGCGCATGGCTCTCTCCTCATCGTTGGCCGCCGGGTCCCTGGTAGGACCAGGGTGAACCGGTGCCGGGAAGCTGACGGTCCATTCAACCATCCGGGCCCCGGTGGAATTCCCACCGGGGCCCGGACGGCGCCGCTCGGACTAGTCCTCGTCCTTGCCGGGGGTGTTCTTGGCGACCTGCATCAGGAACTCGATGTTGGTCTTGGTCTTCTTGAGCCGGCTGAGCACCAGGTCGAGCGCCTGCTGGTCGTCGAGCGCGGCGAGGACACGGCGGAGCTTCACCATCACCGCGTGCTCGTCGGGCGACATCAGGAGCTCCTCCTTGCGGGTGCTCGAGTCGCCGACGTCGATGGCCGGGAAGATCCGCTTGTCGGCGATCTTCCGGTCCAGCTTGAGCTCGGCGTTGCCGGTGCCCTTGAACTCCTCGAAGATCACCGTGTCCATCGTGGACCCGGTCTCGACCAGCGCGGTCGCGAAGATGGTGAGCGAGCCACCGTCCTCGATGTTGCGCGCAGCGCCGAGGAAGCGCTTCGGCGGGTAGAGCGCCGTGGAGTCGACACCGCCGGACAGGATCCGGCCCGAGGCGGGCGCGGCCAGGTTGTAGGCGCGGCCGAGCCGGGTGATGTTGTCCAGCAGGACGACGACGTCGTGCCCCATCTCGACCAGGCGCTTGGCCCGCTCGATGGACAGCTCGGCGACGGCGGTGTGGTCTGCCGGCGGGCGGTCGAAGGTCGAGGCGATGACCTCGCCCTTCACCGACCGCTGCATGTCGGTGACCTCCTCGGGCCGCTCGTCGACGAGGACGACCATGAGGTGGCACTCGGGGTTGTTCGTGGTGATCGCGTTCGCGATGTTCTGCATGATCGTCGTCTTGCCCGCCTTGGGCGGAGAGACGATCAGCGCACGCTGCCCCTTGCCGACCGGCATGATCAGGTCGATCACGCGGGTGGTCAGCTGCGACGGGTCGGTCTCCAGGCGGAGCCGCTCGTTGGGGTAGAGCGGCGTCAGCTTGGTGAACTCGGGCCGGTTCCGCGCGGCCTCCGGGTCCCGCCCGTTGATCGAGTCGACGCGCACCAGCGGGTTGAACTTCTGCCGCTGCTGCTCGCCCTCACGGGGCTGGCGGACGGCGCCGGTGATGGCGTCGCCACGCCGCAGGCCGTTCTTGCGGACCATCGACATCGACACGTAGACGTCGGTCGGGCCGGAGAGGTAACCGGTGGTCCGGACGAACGCGTAGTTGTCGAGGATGTCCACGATGCCGGCGACCGGCAGCAGGACGTCGTCGTCGCGGATCTCGGTGTCCACGCCGCCGCCGGCGCCACCACCGGTGCGCTCGCGGTCCCGGCCGCGACGGCGGTCGCGGAACCGGCGACCGCGGCGGCCGCGGCCGTCACCGTCGTCGCCGTCGTCGTCGCGGAAGTCGTTCCGGTCGGCACCCCGGTCGTTGACGCGGTCGCCGTTGCGGTCGTTGTTCCGGTCGCCGTTCCGGTCGCCACGGTTGTCGCCGCGGTCGCCGGTCCGGTCGTTGTTGCGGTTCCCGCGGTTGCCGCGCCCGGAGTCGGCGCCGTCGCGGTTGCGTCCGCCACGGCCGTTGTCGCCGTTCGCGCCGTTGCCGCGGCCGTTGTCCTCACGGGCGTCGCCGTTGCGGTCGCCGCCACGCTCGGCGTTGCGGTCGGTGTTGCGCTCGGTGTTGCGGTCGGCACCGCGGCCGCGACGGCGGTCGCCGTCGGAGCCGGTGTCGTCGCCGTCGGCGTCGCGACGGGCGTCGCGCTGGCCGGCGTCCCGCTGACCCGCGTCGGACGCGGTGTCCTTCGGGGTGTCCTTCGGCGCGTCCTTGGGACCGGCGTCCTTCTGACCGTTGTCGTCGCCCTGGCCGCGGCGGCGGGTCCGGCCACGACGGCCGGCGCCGTCGGCGTCCTCGCGACGCTCCTCGGCCGGGGCCGGGGTGCTCTCGGCCTGCGCCGGCGCACTCGCGGCCGGAGCGGCCTGCTCGGGCGCGGCGGCCGGGGCGCTCTCGGCGACGGCCGGGGCCGCGCCGTTGCCGGACGACGTGCCGGAGGCGGCGTCGGTCGCGGTGGCGTCAGGGGCGCCGGCCGGCCGTGTCGCCGCACGGCGACGACGGGTGCGCGGCGCGGGGGCCTCGGCCTTCTCCGCAGACTGTCCGCCCTGGTCACCGGCCTGCTCGGCGGGTGCCGAGGGGGCGGCCGGCGCAGCGGCGCCGTTGCCGGCGGGGGCCGCGGCGGTGTCGCCGAGGGCGAGCTGCGACGCGTCCGCGCCGTCGGAGCCGGTGGCGGCAGCGGGCTCCACCTTCGCCTTCGGCTTCTTCGCGGGGGCCGCCGCCGCTCCGCCCTGACGCTCCTTGATGGCCGCGATCAGGTCGCCCTTGCGCATGCCGGAGATGTCGGGGACGTTCAGCTCGGTGGCCAGCTGGCGCAGCTCGGCCAGCACCATGCCGGACAGGCCGCCGCGTCGGCGGGGCGCCGCCTCGGCAGACGCGGTCCCGGTACCGGCGAGATCGGTCTCGCTCACAGAGTTCCTTCCTGACCGACCCGGTTACCTGTCCAGGTCAGGGGATGTCACACGCTCGGCCGATACGGAGACCCCGTATCGGCAGCATTCACAGATGGAGTCCCACGACGACGTCGCGGGAGTCAGGCCGCCCGTTCGGGATTCCGAGTCCAATTCAGAAAGGAGATCGGGCGAGCGGGCCCGGCCGCAAGACTACGCCGATGTCGCGTGGATCGCCATGCGCTGTCGAGACTAGTCCGTACACCCCGGGGCGGCAACAACCCCCCTCGGACGACGCGCCGACCCACGGGGTCGCGTACCTCACGTTCCCGGCACGGAACCGGGATCAGCGGACCTCGACCTGCACACCGGTGGTGTCGACCGGCAGCCGCTGCACCGCGAAACCGTCGGTGTCGACGCCGTCGGGCAGCGCGCCGTCGCCGGTCAGGGCCAGCACCGTCGGCCCGGCGCCGGAGATCGCGGCCGGCACGCCGTGCTCGCGCAGCGCCTCGACCAGCCGCAGCGACGACGGGTACGCCGGGCGCCGGTAGGGCTGGTGCAGCCGGTCCTCGGTGGCCGCCATGAGCAGGTCGGGCCGCCGGGTCATCGCCAGCACCGCCAGCGCGCAGCGGCTGCCGGTGAACGCGGCGTCGGCCAGCGGGACCTGCTCGGGCAGCAGCCCGCGGGTGGTCTTGGTCGAGGACTCGACGTCGGGCACGCAGGCGACCGGGTGCACGTCGGGGTGCACCTCCAGCTTCTCGGCGTGGAAGCGCCGAGCCGACCCCGCGGCCTCCCAGGCCACCACGAACCCGCCGAGCAGGCTGGCCGCGGCGTTGTCGGCGTGGCCCTCCATCCCGGCCGAGAGCTGCAGCAACGCGTCGCGCTCCAGCTCCGGGTCCCGCCCGGCCAGGACGGCCGCGGCCGTCACCCCGGCGACGGCGGCCGCCGCGGAGCTGCCGAGACCGCGCGAGTGCGGCACCGCGTTGAGACAGCGCAGCCGCAGCCCCGCGGGCGCCCCGCCGAACGTCTCGAAGGCCAGGCGCATCGCCCGCAGGACCAGGTGACGCTCGTCACGGGGGACGTGCCGGCAGCCCTGCCCCGCGACGTCGACGAACAGTCCCGGCGTCTCGAAGGTCTCGACCTCGATCTCGTCGTACAGCGCCAGGGCCATGCCGAGGGAGTCGAAGCCGGGGCCCAGGTTGGCCGTCGACCCCGGCACCCGCACCAGTACCCGCGTCGGGCGGCCCATCAGGCCAGCTCGAGCGCCGCCGCGACCGCGCCGGGGTCGATCGGCACGATCTCCGGGTCCGGCGCGGTGAGCAGCGCGGTGTCGGGGTCCTTGAGGCCGTGCCCGGTCACCGTGCACACCACCAGCGAGTCCGCGGGAAGGGTGCCGTTCTCCCGGCTCTGCAGAAGCCCGGCGACGCTGGAGGCCGACGCCGGCTCGACGAACACGCCCTCCTGCGCGGACAGCATCCGATAGGCGGCGAGGATCTCGTCGTCGGTGACGGCGGCGAAGCGCCCGTTCGACTCGTCGCGGGCGGTGGTCGCGCCCTTCCACGAGGCGGGGGCGCCGATCCGGATGGCGGTCGCGATCGTCTCGGGCTCGCTCACCGGGGCGCCGTGCACCAGCGGGGCGGCACCGGCGGCCTGGAACCCGAACATCCGCGGCAGCGTGTCGACGATGCCGTCGGCGTGGTAGCCGCGGTAGCCGTGCCAGTAGGCGGTGATGTTGCCGGCGTTGCCGACCGGCAGGCAGTGCACGTCCGGGGCGCGGCCCAGCTGGTCGCAGATCTCGTAGGCGGCCGAGGCCTGCCCGGCGATCCGGGTCGGGTTCACCGAGTTGACCAGCGCGATCGCCGGGTAGTCGGCGGTGGTCTTGCGGGCCAGCTCCAGGCAGTCGTCGAAGTTGCCGTCGATCTGCAGGATCCGGGCGCCGTGTGCGACGGCCTGGGCGAGCTTGCCCAGCGCGATCTTCCCGGTCGGCACGAGCACCGCGCAGGTCATCCCGGCACGGGTCGCGTAGGCGGCCGCCGACGCGGAGGTGTTGCCGGTGGAGGCGCACAGCACGCTGGACTTGCCGTCGGCGAGCGCGGCGGTGACCGCCATCGTCATGCCGCGGTCCTTGAACGAGCCGGTCGGGTTGGCGCCGTCGACCTTGAGGTAGACCTGACAGCCGGTCCGCTCGGACAGCCGCGGGGCAGGGAGCAGCGGCGTACCGCCCTCCCCCAGGGTCACCACGGTCCAGTCCGGCTGCACCGGCATCCGGTCGCGGTAGGCCTCGATGACACCCGGCCACTGGCCGGGCGGTGGCGGCGCGACCGCACCGGTCACCTGGGTCACCGGACCGAAGGGGCCGGAAGCGGGCCCTCGGACTCCTCGCACGCTGCCCGTCACGACCGGTCCACTCCCCGATCCCTCGTCGGTGGTCATTCGCCCATACCCAGTGCGCTCACCGCGCGGCCCAGGCCCTCGACCCGCAGCACCCCGGCGACGCCGAGGACGTGGTCGAGGTCCAGCAGCGCCGACACCGTCGCCGACAGCGCGGCCTCCGGCGCCGAGTGCGTGACGACCGTCAGCCGGGCCTGGCTGCGGTCCGAGCCGTCGGCCCGGTCCACCGAGCCGTTCACGCCGCCGGTCTGACGCACCGCGGCGATCGACACGCCCTGCTGCGCGAACTCACCGGCGATCGCGGCGAGCACGCCCTCGCGGTCGGCCACCTCGAGGTCGACGTGGTAGCGCGTCGGCACCTCGCCGATCGGGCGCACCGGGAGGCTGGCGTAGGCCGACTCGCGCGGCCCGCGGCCGCCGCCGACCCGGTTGCGGGCCACCGCCACGAGGTCGCCGAGCACCGCGGAGGCGGTCGGCGCGCCGCCGGCGCCCTGGCCGTAGAACATCAGCTGGCCGGCGGCCTCGGCCTCGACGAACACCGCGTTGAAGGCGCCGTCGACGCCTGCCAGCGGGTGCGAGTCGGGGACCATCGCCGGGTAGACCCTGGCGGAGACCGACTCGGCCCCGTCGGCCGCGACGACGCGCTCGCAGATGGCGAGCAGCTTGATCGTGCAGCCGAGCCTGCGGGCGGCCGCGACGTCGGACGCGCTCACCTCGCGCATGCCCTCGCGGTGCACGTCGGAGGCGGTGATGCGGGTGTGGAACGCCAGCGACGCCAGGATCGCGGCCTTCGAGGCGGCGTCGTAGCCGTCGACGTCGGCGCTGGGGTCGGCCTCGGCGTAGCCCAGCCGGGTCGCCTCCTCCAGCGCGTCGACGTAGGAGGTGCCGCCCGCGGACATCGCCGAGAGGATGAAGTTCGAGGTGCCGTTGACGATGCCGGCGACCCGGGTGATGCGGTCCCCGGCGAGGGACTCGCGCAGCGGGCGGAGCAGCGGGATCGCCCCGGCGACCGCGGCCTCGTAGTAGAGGTCGGCACCGGAGGCGTCGGCGGCCTCGGCCAGCGTCGGGCCGTCCTCGGCGAGCAGCGCCTTGTTCGCCGTCACGACCGAGCGACCGGACTTGAGCGCCTCCAGCAGCCAGCCGCGGACCGGCTCGATCCCGCCGATGACCTCGACGACGACGTCGACGTCGTCGCGCGTCACGAGCTCGCCGGCGTCGGTGGTCACCAGGTCCGGGAAGTTCTCGGTCAGCCAGGGGTGCCGGTGCGGTCGCCGCACGGCGACCCCCGCCAGCTCGATGCGGGCCCCCACCCGCGCGGCCAGCTCGTCGGCCTGCTCGGTGATGAGCCGGACCACCTCGGTGCCGACGGTGCCGCAGCCCAGCAGTGCCACCCGGACGGCGCCGGTCTCGCTCGCCACGTGTCCTCCTCGCGTGCACGCACCCCTCGGGCGCGCGCCGATCATTCCTGGTCGGACGGGTGCAGACGGGTCCGGGTGGTGGTTCTCACCCGGCTGCGCTCACACCTCGAAACGGAACTGGTCCTCCAGTGTCTCGCGTCGCAACAGGGTCCGGTCGACCCCGTCACGCACCGCGACGACAGCGGGGCGCGGCAGCCGGTTGTAGCCCGACGCCATCGCGTAGCAGTAGGCCCCCGTCGCCGCGACGGCCAGCAGGTCGCCCGGCGCGAGGTCGGCCGGCAGCCAGCAGTCGCGCACCACGATGTCACCCGACTCGCAGTGCTTGCCGACCACCCGGGACAGCACGGGGGCCTCCCCACCGGGCACCGAGTCGCGCCCGCTGGCGCGGGACACCAGCCGCACGTCGTACTCGGCGTCGTAGAGGGAGGTGCGGATGTTGTCGCTCATCCCGCCGTCGACGCTGACGTAGCGCCGCGAGTACCCGCCGAGCGGGACGTCCTTGACGGTGCCGACCTCGTAGACGGTGACGGTGCCCGGTCCGGCGATGGCCCGGCCCGGCTCGACCGCGATCGCCGGCACGTCCAGCCCGGAGGCGGCGCACTCGCGCTTGACGATCGCGCGCAGCTCCTCGGCCAGCGCCGGCATCGACAGCGGGGTGTCCCCCGGCCGGTAGGCGATGCCGATGCCGCCGCCCAGGTCCAGCGTCCGCAGCGCGGTCAGGTTCTCGCCGCCGTGCTCGGCGTGCAGGTCGGCGAGCACCTTCACCACGCGGCGGGCGGCGGCCTCGAAGCCCTCGGTCTCGAAGATCTGCGAGCCGATGTGACTGTGCAGCCCGACCAGGCTCAGGTGGCTCGCGGCGAGGACGCGGCGGGCGGCCTCCAGCGCGGGCGAGTCCTTCTGGTCCTGGCTCGCGATGGAGAACCCGAACTTCTGGTCCTCGTGCGCGGTGGCGATGTACTCGTGGGTGTGCGCCTCGACGCCGACGGTGAGCCGGATCAGCACCGGCGCGACGGTGTCCCGCGCGGCGGCGACGTCGGCGAGCCGGGCGATCTCGTCGAAGGAGTCGACGACGATCCCGCCGACCCCCGCCTCGACCGCGGCGTCGAGCTCGGCGAGGGACTTGTTGTTGCCGTGCAGCGCGATCCGCTCGGGCGGGAACTCCGCGCGCAGCGCGACGGCCAGCTCGCCACCGGAGCACACGTCCAGCGACAGGCCCTCCTGCGCGACCCAGCGGGCGATCTCGGTGCACAGGAACGCCTTCGCCGCGTAGTGCACGGCGTGCGCCCCGAACGCGGCGGCGAACTCGGCGCAGCGGCCGCGGAAGTCGTCCTCGTCGAGCACGAACAGCGGGGTGCCGTGGGTCGCGGCGAGATCGCGCACGTCGACCCCGGCCAGGCGCAACGCGCCGTCCTCGCCGCGGGCGGCGTGCCGCGGCCAGACCGCCGGGGCCAGCTCGTCGAGCGCCGCGGCGCTCTCCGGGCGGGGGCCGGCCGACTCGGGCGCGGGGGTGAGGCCCGCGTGCATCGGGCCTGCGGGGTGTGCCCTCATGTCACATCCGTTCCGGGGCGTCGACGCCGAGCAGCGCGAGGCCGTTGGCGAGCACCGTGCGGGCCGCGACGCAGAGCGCGAGCCGGGCCCGGTGCAGGTCGGAGACCTCCTCGTCGCCCTGGGGCAGGACGCGGCAGGAGTCGTAGAACTTGTGGTAGGCGCCGGCGAGCGACTCCAGGTAGCGGGCGACCCGGTGCGGCTCGCGCAGCTCGGCGGCGGTCCGCACGACGTCGCCGAACTCGCCCAGGGTGCGGATCAGGTCGCCCTCGCGGGCGTGGGACAGCAGGCCGTAGTCCTCGCCGGGGGTGATGCCGAGGTCGGCGGCGTTGCGGGCCAGCGAGGACAGCCGGGCGTGCGCGTACTGGACGTAGAACACCGGGTTCTCGCTGGTCCGACTGGCCAGCAGGTCCAGGTCGATGTCCAGGCCCGAGTCCACCGACGAGCGCACCAGCGAGTACCGCGCGGCGTCGACGCCGACGGCCTCCACCAGGTCGTCCATCGTCACGACGGTGCCGGCACGCTTGCTCATCCGGACCGGGACGCCGTCCTTGACCAGGTTGACCAGCTGTCCGATCAGGACCTCGACGACGGCCGGGTCGTCCCCGAACGCGGCCGCGGCGGCCTTGAGCCGGGCGACGTAGCCGTGGTGGTCCGCGCCGAGCATGTAGATGCACAGGTCGAACCCGCGGGCCCGCTTGTCGCGCAGGTAGGCGATGTCGCCGGCGATGTAGGCGGGCCGGCCGTCGGACTTGATGACGACGCGGTCCTTGTCGTCGCCGTGGTCGGTCGAGCGCAGCCACCAGGCGCCGTCGGACTCGTAGAGCGAGCCCTTCTCCTTCAGCGCGGCGACGGCGGTCTCCACCGCGCCCGAGTCGTGCAGCGACTGCTCGTGGAACCACACGTCGAACTCGACGCGGAACTCCCCCAGCTTCTGCTTGATCTCGGTGAACATGAAGCCGACGCCAACCCGGCGGAACACCTCGTCCCGCTCGGTGTCGGGCAGCTCCAGCGCGCCGGGCTCGGCCGCGACGACCCGCTGGGCGATCTCGGCGATGTAGGCCCCGCCGTAGCCGTTCTCCGGGGCGGGCTCGCCCTTCGCGGCCGCGACCAGGGAGGCGACGAACCGGTCGATCTGGGCGCCGGCGTCGTTGAAGTAGTACTCGCGGGTGACCTTCGCGCCGCGCGCGGTCAGGACCCGGCCCAGCGCGTCGCCGACCGCGGCCCACCGGGTCCCGCCCAGGTGCAGCGGTCCGGTCGGGTTGGCGGAGACGAACTCCAGGTTCACGTTGCGCCCGGCCAGCTCGTCGCCGGTGCCGTAGCCCGCGCCCGCGGCGAGGACCTCCCCGACGATCGCGCCCTGCGCGTCGGCGGCCAGGCGCAGGTTGATGAACCCGGGCCCGGCGATCTCGGCGCTCGCGACGCCGTCGCGGGTGGCCAGCTCCTCGGCCAGCCAGGTCGCGAGCTCGCGCGGGTTGACACCCGCCTTCTTGGCGGTGCGCAGCGCGATGTTGGTGGCGTAGTCGCCGTGGTCGGGGTTGCGGGGACGCTCGACACCGGCATCGGCCGGCAGCGCGGAGACGTCCAGGTCGCGTCGGAGCAGCACGTCCCGCGCGACGTCACGGACCAGGTCGGCGAGCACGTCGGGATTCACCAGCGGGATTCTACGGAGGGACCCCCGACACCCTCATGCAGGTATCCGCACCCCGACCGGCGACGATGCGGGGCGTGACGTCCCCTTCCACCGACCGGAGTACCCGCGCCCCCGTCGTCTCCGGGGCGCTCGCCCTGCTGCTCGGGGCGGTCCTCGTCGCGGTGTCGGTCGGCTACAACCGGGGCAGCCTCGTGCCGCCGCTCGACGACGTCTACATCCACCTGCAGTACGCCCGGCAGTTCGGCGACGGCGAGCCGTTGCGCTACCAGCCCGGCGCCGAGATCACGACGGGCGCGTCGAGCCTGCTCTGGATGGTGCTGCTCGGCGCCGCGCACGCGGTCGGGTTCGACGGCCGGTGGCTGCTCGCCGTCGCGGTGGTGGGCGGGGTCGTCGGGGTCGCCTGTGCGGCGGGGTTCACCTCGGCCGCCGCGACCCGGCTCGGCGGGCGCGCGGCCGGGTGGTGGGCGGGGCTGCTCACCGCGCTGTGCGGGCCGCTGCTGTGGGGCGGGGCCAGCGGCATGGAGGTGGGGCTGCTCGCGGCGCTGGCCACCGGGACGCTGCTGTCCTACCTGCGCGAACGTCCCCGGTTCCGCGCGACGCCGGTGGTCGCGGCGCTGCTGGCCCTCACCCGGCCCGAGGGCTTCCTGCTCGCCGCCGCGTTCACCGCCGCGATGGCGTGGACGCTGCTGCGCCCGGCCCCGGGCCCGGCCGCGCGGGCGGGGCGTCCGTGGGGACGGCTCGCGCTCGTAGCCGTGCCGGTGGTGGTGTTCGCCGGGCAGCTGCTGCTGTACCGGGTACTCACCGGGACGTCGCAGGCCAACGGCGTGCTCGCCAAGTCGTGGCTGCACACCGGCTTCCTGCGCCAGCCGCTGGAGATCGCCGACCACGTGCAGCGCAACGTCGCCGCGATCCTCGCGTCGCTGTCCGGGCTGTCCGGGCAGGACGTGCTGGCGCCGCTCGCGCTGGTGCTCGCCGTACTCGGGGTCGCCGTGCTGGCCGCGCGCCGGGAGCGCGTCCTCGCGGTGGTGCTCGGCGGCGGGCTGGCGTCGGTGGTGCTCGCCGTCGCCACCCTGACCACGGCGATGTGGCAGGACCTGCGCTACCTGCAGCCGTTCCTGCCGCTGCTGCTCCTGCTCGTGGTGCTCGGTGCCGGGCTCGTCGGGAACCGGGCGGCGCGCACCGGGCTGCTCGCGGTGGTGCTGCTGTTCACCCTCGCCGCGACGCCGGCCTGGGCGCTGCGGCTGGGCCAGCAGGCGTCGGCCATGCGGGAGGGCCCGGTGAGCGTCGCGCAGTGGATCGCCGGCAACGTGCCGCCGGGCGACGCCGACGCCGTCAACGACGTCGGCGCCGCGGCCTGGTTCGGCGGGCGCCGCACCGTCGACCTGGTCGGGCTGACCACGAACGGGATGGCCGCACCGTCGCTGAACGGGCCGGGGACGCTCTACGAGGCCCTGCGGGCACTGCCCGGGCCCGAGCGGCCGCAGTGGTTCGCGGTGTTCGACCGGTGGGGCGGGGTCCCGGTCGCCGACCTCGGCCGCGCCGGGCTGCTCGGCGCCGAGCCGGTCATCACCTTCGCGCTCGCCGGGCCGGCCCGGCCGATCTCGGCGTCCGCGCCGCAGACCTGCCAGCTCGACCGCAGCTGCGACCGGGTCAGCATCTGGCGGGCGGACTGGTCCGCCGCGGACTCCGCGCAGGCACCGGACCTGCCGGTGCCCGGCCGGATCGTCGACCACCTGAACATCGGGGACATGGCCGACGAGGCCGCGCACGGCTGGACGACCGACCCGCCGGTGCTCGGCGTGCAGCCGGACTCGGTGCTGGACCGCGCCGTCGTCGCACCCGGACGGCTCGTCGCCGACAGCGGCCGGCACGTCGTCGGTGGGGAGACCTTCACCCTCGGCGGGACCGTCCCCGGCCGGCCGGTCACCCTGACCGGGCGGATCGGCGCCGGGCCCGCGCTGCCGGGCGAGCGGACCCGGGTGGTCGCCGTCGACGTGGACGGTCGCCCTGCCGGGGAGTGGACGCTGCCGGACGCGCAGCCGTGGGCGCAGGCGTCGTTCACCGTGCCCGGCGAGCTCGTGACCGGTGACCGCGTCACGGTGACCACCCGCCCGGTCGCCCCGCTGCTCGCGCCCTACCCCGACTACCGCTCCTACGGGTGGTGGGCGAGCCGGTGACGGCGCCTTCCTAGACTCGGGCGAAACCGCCCGCCGACCACGAACAGGACTCCCCATGGCCAGCGGCAAGTCCGGCAAGAAGCGACCGTCGATGCCCAGCGCGGTCGGCCAGCGCCAGTTCCCCTGGGGCATGGTCGCGGCGATCACCGTGCTGGTGCTGCTGGCGGGGGCGTTCATCGTCTACCCGCTGGTGCAGCGCAACCAGAACCGGGCCTGGGAGCCCTCGGAGGACAATCGGAACCCCGCGCTCGCGATCCCCGGCATCGTCAGCCAGGAGTACCCGGGCCTGCAGCACGTGCTCGGCTTCCAGCGGGTCGCCTACACCCACAGCCCGCCCTTCGGCGGCGCGCACGACGGGTTCTGGGCCGCCTGCAACGGCGTCGTCTACCCGAACCCGGTCCGCTCGGAGAACCTCGTGCACTCCCTCGAGCACGGCGCCGTGTGGGTCGCCTACAACCCCGACACCCTCGACGAGGCCGGGAAGGCCGCGCTCGCCCAGCGGGTCGAGGGCCAGCCGTACACGGTCATGTCGCCCTACCCGGGCCTCGACGCCCCGATCTCGCTGCAGTCCTGGGGCAACCAGCTGAAGGTCCAGAACGCCGACGACGAGCGCATCGACCAGTTCATCCGCGCGCTGCGGCTCAACCGGTTCACCCACCCCGAGGTCGGCGCCTCCTGCGACGCACTCGGCGCGCAGGGCTTCGACCAGGACAACCCGCCGGCCTTCCAGCCGATCCCGCCGCAGTCCGCCGTCGACGGGCAGACCGTCCTGCCCGAGAACCAGGGTGCGACCCCGGGCGGTGCCCCCGCCCCCGACCCGGCCGTCCCCGGAGCGCCCGCCCCCGCGCCGGCGCCGGCTCCCGGGCAGTGAGCGCCCCGCAGCAGGAGCGCTCCCCCTGGAACAACCCCCCGGCCATCGCGTTCGGCCTGGTCGCGCTCGTGGCCGTGCTCGTCGCCGGGTTCGCGGTGCGCGGCGCGTTCGGCCCGTTCGTGCCCGAGCCGGGTTCGGTCGACGTCGGGTTTGCCCAGGACATGACCGTGCACCACCGCCAGGCCGTCGAGATGGCCTCCTGGGAACGCGACCGCGCGACCGACCCGCGGGTGCGCCAGCTCGCGTTCGACATCGAGACCACCCAGAACCAGCAGGTCGGCCGGATGCAGGGCTGGCTCGGCCTGTGGGACGCCCCGAGCCTGCCCAGCGGTGGCCACATGGCCTGGATGGGCTCCTCCGCGCACGCCGGGATGGCGGGCATGTCCGGCGGCACCGCGACGATGCCGGGCATGGCGAGCACCGCGGACCTCGCGCGGCTGCGCGCCACCCCGCCCGGCACGGCGCTGGACGTCGAGTTCCTCCAGCTCATGCTCCGCCACCACCAGGGCGGGGTGTCGATGCTGGAGTACGCCCGCGACCACGCCGACACCGGCGAGGTCCGCAACCTCGCGGCCCAGATGCTCGCGTCGCAGAACTCCGAGGCCGAGCTGATGCGCGGGCTGCTCGCCGAACGGGGAGCAGCGCCGCTGCCGCTGGGCTGATCACGCCCGGGCCCCCGTGCCGGGGACCCGGGCACCGTGCGCTACTGTTCTCCCATCGCACGGCCCCCGTAGCTCAGGGGATAGAGCACCGCCCTCCGGAGGCGGGAGCGCAGGTTCGAATCCTGCCGGGGGCACCACGAGTGCCAACAGCGAAAATCGGCCCCTCACCTGCTGAAACAGGGCGAGGGGCCGTTCTCGTTGCGTCCGGGTGTCACCGGCTGTGGGTGGCCGTCAGCGGCTGGTCGTTCCCAGGGTGTTCCCACGCCCCGTTCCCAGGACGTTCCCACCGTCACCGACCGCCGAGCGCGTCCTCCACCCGCTGTCTCGCGACGGTGTCCTGGCCGTCGAGGCACTTCGCGTAAACCTTCAGCAGCACCTCCACCGAGTGCCCGGCCCACTCCGCAACCTGGGTTGCCGGGACACCTCCGTTCAGCCACGTGGACACGCAAGCGTGCCGGAGCGTGTAGGGCGTCGCGCCAAGCGGCCCGGCAGCGACGTCCTGGGTAAACGCCCGTTGGCGAGCCGAACGCCACGTCCGCATGTACGTGAGCTTGGGCAGCTCCGGCACCCGCTCCCCCGGGAACAGCCGACCGCCCGGTCCGATCGGTCGAGATGCCAGGTGGTGGTTCAGGTAGCCGGTCAGCTCCGGCGGCGTCGGTACGGTCCGTCCCTCCCCTCTCGCCCGGTTTTTGAGCTGCCGGACGTCGCGCTGTGCGCCGTCATTGGTCCAGTCCGATCCGGCGTACGGGGTCGCCTCGGCGATGTAGATCTCCCCCCACCCAGACGACGGCAACGACAGGTTGTGCTTGCGCACGTTCGCGGCCTCCTCCGGCCGGAGGGCGGCGAAGTAGAGCAGCGCGAAGAACGCCACGAGCTGCGGCCCGCTCCGCTGCGTCTCCCCCACCGCGGTGAGCAGGGTGCGGGCCTGAACTGGGTTGACGACGGTCCGCCGGTCGACGCCGGTCGAGACCTTCGGTGCCGTCCACTTGAATGTCGGCAGGGGATTCGCAGGTAGCAGCTCCCGTTCCACCGCGTACTCCAGGACGTTGAACAGCACCCGTCGCCGCTTGCTCACGACGCTCGCCGCCGCGGGTCGGCCGTCGAGCCGCTGCGCCAGCGCGTCGAGGACTCCTCGGAGGACGGCCCGCTCGGCTAGCCGCCCGACCGGCATTGCCTGCTGTTTCAGCCACCGGAGGTCCGACCGGACCGCCGCCGGGCTCCCGTCCCGCCGTGCCGTGTTGAAGGCCCACCGGTGCAGCGCCCGCCGCATCGCGACACCGTCGGGAGCCCCGTCCCGTACCCCGTCGAGCATCGCAGGAGTGATCGCCGTCAGCGCCTCGGAGATGCTGCGGCGATAGGTCGCAGCGGCCCCGGGCCACTTCATGTCCATGTAGTCGCAGGCGAAGTCGAGCCAGTTGACCACCTGTGCCGGACGGGCCGCTGAGACAGGGAGTCCCGTCTCGATGTCGAATGCCTCGCCCCGGCGGGAGGCGCTGATCAGGTCGGCACGGTAACTGTCGGCCAGCGCGCTGGTCCGGAACCGCTTCTTCCACCGCTTGGTTCCGACTCTCCACATGACGGTGTAGGCGGTGGTGGTTTTGCCCTTGTAGACGTCGGTTTTCCAGATGCGGACGTCGTAGGTGGTGGTCATCAGGCGGTCGCCTCCTCCAGGGTGTCGAGCCAGTTCTCGAAGTCGGTGCGGCGGATGCGGATCTCGCCGTTGGGGAGCTTGATGCAGCGGGGTGCGCGGCCTTTTGCGCGCCAGTCGTAGAAGGTGGAGCGGGAGATGGCGAGTTCGGTGCAGAGGTCGGTGACGGTGAGGCGGGCGGCGGACCGGCTCATGGGGTTTACCTCCGGGGTGAGTGACAGCGCGGGGCGGGTGTCACTCGGGTTGTCACAGCTGTTTACGCGGGCCAGACAGGGTGGAGTGACACAGTGACAGCGGTGGGTCTGCGCTGATGGGGCCCGACCGTCGCCGCAGGCGGGCGCTTCGGCCGCGGCCCGGCTGCGGAGGCCGAGTGACAGAGTGACACCTCCGCAGGGCCTGTCACTCGAACTGTCACTCATGTTTCCGCAGGTCAACGCGGGTCGAGTGACAGAGTGACAGAGGTGAGGCCCCGCCGCGGTCACGCGGCTGTCACTCGGACCAGCTGGGCTCGTCACTGGTGTTCTCCCTGGTCGTCGGAGGTTGAGTGACGAAGTGACAGCAGTGACAGTGGTTCGACGGCGGGTATGTCACCGCTGTCACTGCTGTCACTCGCTGCTGTAGAGGCGGTGTCGCCGGGCCAGTACTGCCCGGCGGGGTTGCGTCGGAGTTGTCCGTCGGTCTCCATGCGTCGGCAGTTCTGGCGCACGGTCCCGGCGTCGATGTCCAGGGCGGCGGCGATGTCCTTGGGCTTGGTGCCGGGGTAGTCACGCAGGTAGCGGATGATCAGCGAGCGGGTGTCGCGCATCTGGTAGTCAGCGGCGTTGCCGTCGAGCAGTGACCACGCCCCCGCGGACGGGTCGAACGCCAGTGGGTAGTCGGTTTCGTCGACGTCGCGGCCGGTGACGTGCAGGACGCCGTCCGCGCGGGCACGGGCGCGTTCGAGGACCAGGACCGCGTCGGCGGCACCGGCGAGCCCGTTGGTGCCCGAGACGGTGGCGAGGAAGTCCTCGGCGGCGGCCTTGCGGACGTGGTGGACCAGCACGACGGCGACGCCGTAGTGGTCGGCGACCCGTTTGATCCGGGTCATCGCGGCGTAGTCGGCGTCGTAGGCCGACACCCCGGGGGCGGGGTTGCCGCGGACCTTGGCGAATACGTCGATGACGACCAGGCGGGCGTCGGGATGGTTGTCGAGCCACTCCGCGACCTGCACGTCACCACCGGCAGGCATCGGCGGGCAGGCGATCGACAGGGTCAACCCGGCCGGGGCGGGCCGCCCGCCGAGCGCGATTTCCATGCGGGACTTCAACCGGCGCGGGGTGTCCTCCAACGCGAGGTAGAGCACCGAACCGGACTCGGCGTCGATCCGGCCGAACGCCGGGCGCCCGGCGGCGATGTCGAGCGCCAGCCCGAGACTCATCCAGGACTTGCCGACCTTGGGCGGTCCGGCAAGCAGGGTCACGCCTTCGCAGATGATCCCGGGCACCGCCCAGCGCGGGGTCGGGAAGTCCATGCCCATCAGCTCCTCTGCCGTCCAGGCCGTGCGGGGCGGCGTCGGCACCGCACCGAGCGCCGGGAAGCCCCCGCGTCGGGGCCCGCTCTGGGAGGCGCTCACGGCGCCCGCAGTGGCCGTCTGCGCCCCGATCGTGGGGCCGGTGGTGTGTCGGGGTGGGGGTGGTGGGGAGTTCATGCGGCGTCCTCGATCCGTCGGGGTCGCTTGGCCCCGGCCCGTAGGCCGGACGCGATCGTCTTCTCGGCCTGGTGGCCGGAGTACGCGCCGAGCGCGACGTGCCCAGCGCAGGCGCCGCGCAACGTCGACCACGCCTCCGGTTCGGGCAGGGAGCCGCCCGCGACGAGCTGCCCCAGGGCGACCGCGGCGAGGTAGAGGCTGAGGTTGCGCTCGCGTTTGGCCGCCCCGGCGACCCGTGCTGTTTCAGCCCGTAGTGCGACATCGAGGTAGCGGTCCCGGCGCCCGGCACCGGTCCGGATCGGACCCGCTGAAACAGCCGGGGGCGGGGGCGGGGCGAGCCGGTCGGCCAGCCAACCGGGCAGCGCGGCAGCCTGCGCATGGTCGTCGGCGGCGCGGTAGACCCCGCTCGGGGTGGCGGACCCGGCGGCGACGACGTAGCCGCCACCGGCCCGGGTGTCGACCTTCCACCCGAGCCCACGCCCGGTCTCGCCAGCGGTGTTGCGCAGCCCGAGCCCGGCCGGGACGCGGAAATACAGGTGCCGCCCGCCCGACGGGGTCGCCACCTCATAGGTCGCCGGGAGCACGCACCCGGCGTCGGCGAGCAGAACGGCCAGGACCCCTGCGCCGCCGACAACCCCGCGTGCGGCCCACCGCGGCGGCGGCACCTCGCCCGGCTCGGCGGTGTCGAGATCGAGCACCACCAGCCCGGCCGGGCCGGTCGCGACACCGACGTTGAACACCCCCGCCGACCACGCCGCGCGGATCCGGTCCGGGTCGGTCGTCGCCCGCTGCTCCCACCCACAGTGCCCGGCCACGCACGGCCCGATCCTCTGGCACGTGCTGTGCCCGTGCAGCGCCGGGCGCTTGGTACCCGCCCGCAACGGGAACACCGGCCAACCCCGCCCAGCCAACCCGAGCGCGACCCGGCACAGCTCCTCCCCCGCCGCGCTCACCGCAAGCCCCCCTCGACAACGGCCCGCTCGGCGGCGGCTCGTTCGGCGGCGTGGGCGTCCCAGTGGCACTGCGGGCACCACATGCCCTGCGGTCCCAGCGTCCAGAACTCGGTGGCGTCGGCGTGCAGGATCGCCGCGGCCCGGCTGGGGAGGTGCAGCGTGTTGTCGTCCTCGTCGACGTGAGGCTGACCGCAGCCCACACAGGCCACGGTGAGGCAGGTGTACTCGGTGAACCCCGACAACGCCTCCAGCCAGCCGGAGGCCAACGTGGTGACGGCGACCCGGTCCACTCGGCCGACGTCGCTCGGGTTTCGGTGACTGTGTGTAGACATGAGGGCTCCTGTTTTTCGACATGACGGGGTCGCGGCACCGGCCTGGTGGGCGTGGTGTCGGGTGATGGAGCTGGGGTGAGGTCGGTGGGTGAGGTGGCGGTGGGCGGGTTAGGTTCTTCACTCCCGCCCGGTTGTGGCTCTCTGACGTGCTGACCTGCGTCGAGTGATCGAGTGAGCCGGGTTAACCGGGCCCGCCCGGCGGGCTGGAAGCGCCGTGTAGCGGGGCGGCCGGCCGAGCCGGACCCGGTTCACTCCTGTTCGGTGTCGCCGTCGTGGTCGTCGTCGAGGTCCGCGGTCGCCCGCCGCACCTGTGCGTCACGGACGGTGACGGGATCGAGGGGCCAGCGGTTCCCGGTGGAGGGCACCTTGATCCCGAACTCGGCCGCGAGCTGAGCGCGTAGTGCCTTGCCGGTCAGCGACCGGTAGGGCTGGTGGCGCGGTGCGTGACGCACGAGCAGGGCCGGGACGTCGGCGATGCGGACCGGGTCGGCACCCAGGACGGCGTCGAGGTCGTCGAGCAGGTCCCGCGGCTGCTCCGGCTCGGCCTGCGGAGCGGGGCGCCCGGCGCCGGGCAGGCCCTTCCCACGGCGCTCGATGGCGTCGAGGGCGCGTTCGATGAGCGGGGTGACCTGGTCCCCGGCGGGGGTGTCCTTGTCGACGGACAGGAAGTAGACCTGCACGATCTCCGAGCGCTGCCCGGAGAACCCCTTGACCACCGCGGTTCCGCGGTCCACCCCGGGGATCAGTTCGGTGGCGCGGTGCCCGGCGGTGTAGGCGCCCTGGCCGAGCAGGGCGTCGTTGGCGACGTGGTCCCCGACGGCGAACGCGACGCCGTTGGAGCAGTTGCGGGTCACATCACGGGGCATGGAGTCCTTGGTGGGGGCCTGGGTGGAGACGATCAGGTGGATCCCGCGCTTACGACCGAGCCGGACGATGTCGACCAGCAGCTTCGCGACCTCGGCGCCGTGGGTGGGGTGCTGGATCGCGACGTGAGCCTCCTCCAGCAGGCAGAACAGCGGGTGCAGCCCGACGCCCTTGGAGGCGTACTCGCGGGTGACCGCGGGGATCTCGTAGCGGACCAGCAGCTCACCGCGGGCCTGGACCTCGGCGTGCAGCTCCCGCAGGTGCTCGGTGATCTCGGCGATCCGCACGTCCTCGGCACCCATGACGTAGCGCGAGCAGCGAGGCCGGAAAACCTCGAAGTCGAAGTTCGCATCCGGCACCCAGATCCGCAGCTCAGCCGTCGGGTCCAGCGCGGCCCCGACCATGAGGACCCGGGCGGCGGAGGACTTGCCCTGTCCAGGCATCCCACCGGCGAGAGTGTTGCGCTCCAGCAGCGGCGCCACCATCGGGGTGCCGCGCAGGTTCCGCCCGAACGGCACCCCCTTGAACACATCCACCGTGGTCGCGCTGTCGTCGAGCAGGGGATACGGGCCAGCGCCCTCGGCAAGAGCGCCCTTGTCCGCAACCCACAGATCCAGGATCCCAGCCTCGGTACCGGTGGTCGGCCACACCTCCTTTGCCAACCGATGCAGCCCCGTCGCGAGGTCCGCGCGGCGCCGCGCGATGCGGTCGGCGGTGACCCCGGCCGGGAGCCGGACCACCGCATGGGTACCGCGTCCATCGACCCGAGCGGGGGTGAGGAACTGCAACGGCGTGCCCGCCTTCAAGTAGGCGCTGATCTGGGCGATACGCAGCGCGTCCAGGGCACGGGCGATCGTGGTCTCATCCACCAGCGCGTCAAGGTCGGCGTCAGTGCTGGTCGCGAGCCACGCCGGGCCGGCAGTGTGGCGGCGCCCCTCCCACCACCCGGCCAGCAGCAGCGCCGGCCCGGCCACCCACAGCGCCACCGTGGCCGCGACGGTCACCGCAGCGGTCACGAACCGGACCACCAAACCGACCATGTCCCACCACGAGCCCCAGCCGAACCCGCCCGGCGCCAGCCACGCGGTGACCCCACCGGCGAGCAACAGCACACCAAGCACCGCCACGGCGATACCGGTCACCATCAGCGCAGCCAGTACCTGACGAGGCAGTTCCTTGATCCGCTGGGCACGGTGGCCCTTCAACGTGTCCAGACGCTCGGTCCACTCCGCCACCGCCGTGGAGTCCCCGGCCGCGCGGGCGGCGCGGATCTGCTCGCGCACCCCACCGTGGGTCGCTGCCGCGACCGCGCGCCGAACCAGCGAGCCGTACCCGGCCACCGTGGTCACCGCGGCCCGAGCGGTCGCCTTCGGGGTCGCCTTCACCCCGGCCACCGCCGCCGCCCCCGCTCGCCGCGCCGGACCACCCGCAGCAGTCGTGACCACATGCACCCCGGACCGAACGAGCCCACCCGCCCGTCGAGCGACCTTGCGCGGCCCCCGATCAGCAGACACCACCTCACCAGTGGCCGGCTCCTCAGTGACGGGCTCGGCGTCGATCACCAGCGGCTCACCCGCTCGGCCCCCGCGGGGCGGCGGGCGCCGCCCGTGCTCACCCCGCCCGGCCGCCGCGCTCGGCGCCGGACCCTCGATCACGGCTTGGTCCGTGATGCTGGTGTCGATCTCGTCGTGCCGGTCGTGCGAGCTGCTGTCCACAGGTCGATTCCCCTCGATCATCGCTGGTCAGGACTGGTCGGTTCGGTGCTCATCACGCAGCGCCCGCGCCCTGGCCGGGGCGCAGCGCAGACCGGTACGGATCGACTCCGCCGACGACGGATCGACCTCCCCCGCCGCCACCGCCGCCGCAAACTCGGCGCGCAGCGCATCCATCGAGCGAGCCCGCGGCCGGGCCACCTTCCGCGGACGACGGCGACCGTGCTCACCACCGGTCGGTCCCGTCGGCCGGTCGAGGGTGGCGACGCCGTGCCCGCCGGGGCGGTCGTCCTCGGTCCCGATGTCGGCCGGGTCGCGCTGGTTCCCGGTCCCGCCCGCGGGCTCGTCAGCGGACGGGACCGGGACGCTCAACAGGCCCGGGTTCTGCTCGGCCAGCCACGCCGACACCTCCGCCGCCAGGTCACCGCCGTCGTCGTCGACAGGCAGACCGGGCGTGGTGTGCGGGGCCAGCACAGGACGGCCGAGCCGGTCACGACGCACCCGATAGACCCCAGGGGCGTGCACCAGACGGGCGTCGCCGTCGGTGTCGATCTCGGCGACCGCGGCCCGCAACGCAGCCCGCCGGGCCGCGCGCAGCTTCCGCTCCGCCGCCCGCTCGGTGCGCGCCCTGCGGGCCGGGCGGGCCCCGGCGGTCACCAACTGGTGCGCGATCACCCCGGCCACCGACACCACACCCATCACCAGCCCGGTACTCACGCCACCGTGCTCACCGTCGAGGCCGTGGGCGACGTTCAGGCCCGCGGCCACGGCCGCGAACGCCCACACCCCGACCTGCAACGCCCACAGCGGGGCGCCCGGGTGCGTGCGGCGCCGCGACTGCACCGCCAGCGCGAACGCCCACATCCCCAACTCCGACAGCACCGGCAGCACCGCACCGGTCCACGACCCGTAGACCGCGACGCCATAGGCGGCCATCGCCGGGACCGCCATCACCGCCGACGCCACCGCCAGCGGATAGATCAGCAGATCCACCCGATGCGCAGCCGCCCACACCCCGACCGCGGCCCGGCGAGCGCCGGCACGCTTGCGTCGCTCGGTCCGGGCCCGGCGGGCCTGCTCGGCCCGCGCGGTCCGGGCGACCTGATCCCGGGTGGCCTGCTCGGTACGGCGGCGCTCGGCGATCTCCGCCCGCACCGCCTCGGCGTGCAACGCCCGCTCCGCAGCCGCATCGGCGTCACGACGGGCCCGCTCCGCCGCAGCGGCGCGGTCCTCACGACGGCGCTCCGCCCACGTCCCGGTGCTCATCGCACGGCCGCCTTCATGCACCGCGGGCGCGAGCACACATCACCCATCCCCGACCGCACCCGGACCCCGCACGACCGGCAATGCACCGGCCCCGACGCCTCCTCCGTGTGACGACCCCGCCGGTGATGCCGACGGTGCTCCGCCGCCGCCAACTCGTTCGCGACCACCGACCGGCCCGCCCGAGCCCCACCCTTCGCCGCACTCGACAACCAACCCATCGCCCCGCTCCTCTGCCTACTTCGTCTGTCCTATGTGGATCAACGAGGTGCACCCGTCCGGTCCCGACCGGCCCACACCCCGAGGGTCAGCGCGTGAAGCGAAGGACCCGCTTCGCCAACGTCACCCGGTGATCCCGACCCGCCGCGCCGTGGACGCCGTCAGGCACGACGTCGGATGCGACGGGGACGCCTCGACCAGACCGCGCCGGCCATCGAGATGACGCAGCTCGAACCGCACCCACCCCTTGGACAACAGGCCGATCGCGATGACCTGCGCCCACTCCCCACCCGTCGAGCCGTAGGAGTAGACCCACCACCCCGGGCGCACCGCCCGCGCCGGACGCTCCCGTGCCGCCGTCGCCGCCGCCCGCTCCACCACCGAACCCAGCCGGGCGCTCACCGCGCACCCGCCGGAGGCTCCTCGGCGCCGAGCAGAACCAGCTCCGCCCGCTCCTGCGCCGCCACAACCTCCACCACCGCCGACAGATAGCCGTCGTTGGAACGCAGACGACGCCACTCCCGCCACCCCACGACCGCGCCACCCAACGCCTCGACAGTCTCGACCCCCGCCACCCCGACCGCGACCGCGACCAACACGCCGGCCACACCGTCCAGCGGACCCGCCACCCCCAGTGCCAGAACCACGAACACCCCGGTAAGCACCACCAGCGCCACCCCGGCACCGGACCGGTGCCAGAACTCGCCCCGGACCTGGTCCAGCACCCGACGACGGAGCGCATCCACGACCCGCATCACGCCGCCTCACCTCCGACGAGCTGCCTAGCGCGGCGGGGCAGGTGGAGGACCCGCGTGGTGTGCAGGCTCGGGATCTCACGCCCCCGAGCGATCTCGTCGCCCAGCAACGCGTCGATCACGTCCGAGGTCAGGCCGTCAGGAGCCCAGCCCTCGGGTGCGCTATCGATCCGTCGGAGCGCGGCCATGTCGCGGCGTTCGGTGTACATCTGCCATCCTCCCGATTGCCTCAGTGCACATTAAGGTGCTCTGTGGTGCTCGATCTGTCAAGGGGTGTTTGTGGTGCTGTGCGGTGGCTTAGCTGGCCGCTACCGTGGCTTGGTGGCGGTCGATCAGGGAGGCGCTCAGTCGCTGAGTGCGAAGGTCAGGTCGGACCTCGTCCGACGCATCCGAGCGGGCGAGTTCCCGGTGGGGGACAAGATCCCGTCCCTGCGGGCACTCGCTGAGCACTACGGCGTCGCCGAGCTGACCGCGCACGCCGCGGTGAAGGAGATGCAGCACGCGGGGGTACTGGAGTCCGCTGCCGGTCGCGGAACGTTCGTCCGGGCCCTCCCGGACGACCCTCCCGAGGATCTGCGCGAGATCGTGGCTCGCCTCCAGGGTGAGGTCGCCGAGCTACGCGAAAGGGTCGAGACGGTCGAGGCCAAGAGATAGCTGCTACTCACGGATTCTCCGATTCACCCCCGTCGCCGGGGCCCAGTGCCTACCGTCTGTCGGACAACCAGAACGGTATTGCCAGGTCAGGGCCGAGACCCCTGACCGCGAGTACGAGTTCGACGCGGCCGAGCGTGAGGAAGCACGGAATGAAGGACCGAACCCCTACTCCCGGTGCGAGTGAGCTGATCGGGCGACTCGGAGGAGCCGTTCTGGGCGCCATCCGTGGCCGCGTCGGGCTCACTCAGGAGGGGTTCGCCGAGCAGCTCGGCGTGGGCGTCAGCACCCTGCAGGCGTGGGAGTCGGGTCGGCGCCCGCTAGTCAATGCGAGCTTCGCGGAGATCCAGCGCGTCAACCGAGGACTCCGGGCCCACAACCCGGACCCTTCGCTCCTCGTCGTGTTCGAGAAGGCACTCGTGGCGGACTCGATCTACGGCGAGCTGGCGACTGTCGGGAGCCCTGAGCACCCGCTGTCGGTCATCGTTCCCGACCGCACCCTGACCGAGCTGCTCGCCTGGCCGCTCACCGGCGAGGTGCCCCGGCAGCTCAGCGAGATCCGCACCCGGCTGTACGTGCCCAGCACGGTGCAGGACGCCGTCGCTCGGGACCTCTGTGATGCTGCGGACCAGGCCGGAACGGGCACCGAGCGAACGGCCATGTTACGTCGGCAGGTGAAGTTCCTGGTCGCGTCGAACAACTCCACACAGGGGTGGCTCCAACAGCAGACGACGAGCGATACCCGAGCCTTACCCGACCTGAGCATGTGGTCCCCGGCGTGGGCCGTGGCTCGCTCCCAGGCCGTCGCGAGTGCTCATTCCGGCGACCTCGATCCGCTGCGACGTTTCATCGACCAGGGACTGGCGCGCGATGAACTCATCATCGCGAATCTCAATTACTGGGCCTACTGGGTCGGCGAGCACGACACGTACTGGACCGACGATCGAGACATGGTCAGTCAGCAGGCGACGTGGTCCGGGGACCGGCTCCTGGCCTCGCTCGTGACCGGGGTTGCAACGGCCCCGTACCGGGAGCTGTGCGCGCATGCCCTGTGGGCGCTCCTGAGGGCACGGCGAGACCTGCTCCGCAGCTCTGAGCAGGCGAGGCACATCGGCCGAGCGGTGGAGATCGCGCTCAGCGACGATGCTGGCCTGACCGGTAAGGTTCGACAGCGCATGGAGCAGGTGGCCTACCTCGTGGAGAGTGCGATTTGAGCAACGAAATGCACGCCGTCGCCAAGTTCGCATACGAGGCCGGCCAGCTTCAGCGACTCCCCCGCTCCGGGTGGCTGCTCGCAGGAGTCAAGAATCCCGAATCGGTAGCCGAGCACAGCTTCCGTGTGGGAGTTCTCGCCTACGTCATTGCCACTCTCGAAGGCGCAAACGCAGACCGCGCGGCAGCACTGGGCCTGTTCCACGACATGCCGGAGACCCGGATCGGTGACGTCCCCAGCGTGGGGAAGCCGTACGTACGGACGCCCCCGGCTCAGGACGTCGCCCACGACCAAGTGGCGGAGCTGCCGCCGGTCCTCGCCGAGCACATCGCCGCCCTGATCGACGAACACGAGCGTGCGAAGGAACCGACTGCGACGCCAGAAGCACGCTGCTCCCGCGACGCCGACAAGATTGACTGCCTACTTGCCGCACGGGAGTACCAGGCCCAGGGCAACCAGCAGGTGCAACCGTTCGTCGACTCGATGTCGGCGGCCGTGGTGACCGAGACCGGAAAGCGTCTCGCGGTCGCGGCGCAGGAAATCCCGCCCGGCGAGTGGTGGGCCAACTTCGCCGCCAACTTCGCGAAGAACAGCGAGGCGGCACGGTGATGCACCGAAGCCACCCCAACGCTATCTCAGCTGTCCCGTGAGGCGTCGATAAGCACAGATCCGTCGTTTAGTGTAAGGCTCTTCGAACGCAGTAACGGAAAAGCGGGAGCGTGCCTCGGCCAGCAGGCGTCGAGCGATTCCCCGGCGGCGCCAGGCCACCGCAGTCCAGATATGGGCGACGGTCTCGTAGTCGCCGTCGTTGTCACGATCGTGCACGACGACGAACCCGGTGAGGTGGCCGTTGAAGACCGATAGATTCCCCTCCCGAACGAGGACGGTCTCCAGAACGAGACCGTCCAGGGCCCTGAGACCACCGCAGACGCCTCCTGCCACTCAGGTGGCGCCACGGAGCTGTCGCAGCACCAGAACGGCGCTGAGACCGCATACCCCGACGCGCGGCCAGGCACGGACCGTCAGGTGCCGTTCCCCACTCTTCTTCTGTCACTCTGTCACTGCACCGCCCCTGACCAGCACAAACGAGAGTGACAGTTCGAGTGACAGGCCAGTGAGCCTTTTTCAACCTGGCGTTTGTGCTGGTCAAGCCGTCGAGTGGGCCTCCCCGGACCGCGACCGCGCGGCGGCCTGACCTGCATCATCGGGGATCTGGCCGCTGCCGACGGGGCCCCTGCCGCCGCTTCGCGGCGGGTCCTCGGTCAGGTTGAAAAAGGCTCAGTGACACTGTCACTCTGTCACTCGACGGCGCCCGGCCGTACGGCGATGCGACCCATCGTTGCTGCCCCCTCCTGTTCCAGCGCCTTAACGTCCACAGCGCTGCAACAGGAGGGGCGTGGACGGGCGCTCGTCGACCCGGGGGATCGAGCGGGCTGTACGCGGCCCTCTGCTCCTCCGCAGAGGCGCTACGGGACCCCGGATGCCACCCGGGGTCCCGGCCGAGCGCGGAGGAGCACTGGGACGGACGTCCGCACGGTGGTGCGGCGGGCTGGACGGTTCCAGACGATGGCACGTCTCCCCACTCTTCTTCTGTCACTCTGTCACTACACCACCCCTGACCAGCACAAACGAGAGTGACAGTTCGAGTGACACGGCCGGTAGGGCTGTCACTCTGTCACTCGGCCCATCCGGCAAGGTTTTCCCAGGACGTTCCCAGATGCGTCCGACGCCCCCGATCATTATCTACATCATGCCTGGTCAGGACATGTCTTCTCCGGCGCACGCTCCACTGCTCCGGAGGCGGGAGCGCAGGTTCGAATCCTGCCGGGGGCACGTCAAAGCTTGACAGCGAACAAGGCCCCTCACCTGCTGTAACAGGGTGAGGAGCCTCGTTCGTTGTGTCCGGCCGTCACCGGCCGTGGATGGCTCGTTGCGGGTGTTCTCCCCGAATGCGCCCCGAAGTCTGCTCAGCCCGCCGCCCTGCCCAACGCAGCGTCGATGCGCCGACGCGCGGCGTCCTGCTGGCCGTCGATCGTCCTTGCGTAGACGTTCAACAGCGCCGCCGGGCGCTGCGCCAGGTGCGCAGGTGGCTGAGCTTCGGCAGCTCGTCCGCGCGCTCGCCCCGGAACAGTCGACTCACGCTGTCGCCCCCGACCGCTGCGATGTGAGCGCGCAGATGCTCGGTCAGCGCCTGATACCGGTTCCGGTGCTGTTGAGACGGCGACGACGATGCAAGAGCTAATCTAGTACCGTGACCGCCACCAACGGGGGCCTCGCTGAGTTCCTTCGGGCGCGTCGCAGCCTCGTTACTCCCGAGCAGGCGGGATTGATACGCGGTCCGGACCGGCGTGTAACGGGCCTGCGGCGCGACGAGGTCTCCCTGCTTGCGGGAATCAGCACTGACTACTACATACGGTTGGAGCAGGGGCGCGAGGTCCACCCGTCGGAGCAGGTGCTCGAGGCGCTCGCCTCGGCCCTCGACCTCGACCACATCGCCGCCGCCCACCTCTACCAGCTCGGGCTCCCCCGACCCGGCCACGCGCAGCCAGCCACGGAAGTGTCCGAGGGCGTACGGCGCCTGCTCGACTCCCTCTCCGCCGTTCCGGCCTTCGTGCTCGACCCGGCCCTCGACGTCCTCGTGGCCAACGACCTTGCGCTGGCCCTCTACTCCGGCTTCGAGCGATTCGACAACCTGCTCCGGATGATCTTTCTCGATCCGGCCGCCGCCACCTTCTACCGCGATCCGGACGCGGCCGCACGCGGCGCGGTCAGCCACCTGCGCGTCGCGTCGGCGCCCTTCCCACACGACCAGCACGTCACGAGTCGGGTGCGCGAAATGCAGCAGCGCAGTGCGAAGTTCGCCCGACTCTGGGAACGCTACGAGGTCGCGGAGAAGGTGAGCGTGGACAAGGTGCTGCAGCACCGCGAGGCCGGCATGCTGTCTCTGCACTACGAGTCGCTCGCGATCTCCAGCGCACGCGGACTGCACCTCGCGACCTACAGCGCCACCAACGAGGACACCGTGGCGGGCCTGGAGGCCCTCAGCCGGCTCCCTGCAGACGGCTCCACCTGACCTGGATCGCCGGACGTGCCCGATCGCCGCCACCGGTGTCCGTGCCGCGGCCTCCGGGTGGGTGCAGGAGTACTACCCGACCGCTCGGAACGCTCCTTAGCGTCGTCCCACATCCCCGATAGGACGGTGAGACGACATGACCACACGTAGAGACGTCCGATCCCAGCTGCCCTGGGACGGTAGGACCGTCCGCGCGTCGCGCCGCGGCGAGTTCTGGGTCCCCGGCGAGCGAGTGATCCAGCGCGGGCACACCTACCAGCGCGGCCCGATGTTCGTCGCTTGGGAAGCGCCCGAGCACATCACGAAGCCCTGTCCGATCGTGCTCGTGCACGGCGGGGTCATGCAGAGCACCGAGTGGATGGACACCCCCGACGGACGACCCGGGTGGGCCCAGCGCCTCGTCGAGGCGGGCTGGCCCGTCTTGCTCGTCGACCGGCCCGCGCAGGGACGCTCACCATTCCATCCGTCGGTGGTGGGCACGATGGGGCCGGCGTTCCCCTATGAGGAGGGCCGCGCGGTCTTCTTTCCCGACTCCGCCGCCGACCGCCAGACCCGCTGGCCGATCGCCCGCGATGACGAGGCCGGGCTCGACGCGTTCATCGCCCCGTTCAACCCCCTGCCCGCAGCCCTCGCCGACTCCCAGGAGATGGACGTCGATCGGCTCACCACGTTGCTCGATCGGGTCGGGCCGGCAGTGGTGATGACGCACTCCGCCTCCGGTCCCGACGGGTGGCTGCTCGCCGACCGACGCCACGACCTCGTTCGCGCCATCGTCTCGATCGAACCGATGGGTCCGGCATTCGCCTCGGCGCCGGGGATCGGCACGCTGGACTGGGGCCTGACCGCAGCCCCGGTGACCTACGACCCGCCGCTCGCATCGCCGGACGAGGTGCGTGCCGCCGATCCGAGTGCACTGCGGATCCCGGGATTGCGCGAGGTCCCGGTGGCGATCGTCACCGGTGAGACGTCACCGTTCGCCGCCGCGGGCCCTGACATCGTCGCGTTCCTGCGCCACGCGGGTGCGGCCGTCGACCACGTCCATCTGCCCGACCACGGAATCTTCGGCAACGGGCACGGCCTGATCTACGAGACCAACTCCGACGAGGCACTACAGCCGGTCCTGCGCTGGCTCGACGAGCACACGACGGACACCGGACGATGACCGAGCTCTACGCGAGCGCAATGCTCGACCACGACGTCGACCGTGTCTGGGCTGTCGTCCGAGACTTCCACGGGCTCGCCCTCTGGCAGCCGGCGGTCGCGGCCAGTGCGATGGGCGCCCCCGCCGCGGGCCGCGCCGTGCGGGTGCTGACCATGGCCGACGGAGCGACGGTGGTGGAATCGTTGGCAGCCCTCGACGACTCCGACCGGTCCCTGGTTTACGAGATCGTCACCTCGCCCTACCCGGTGCAGCACTACCGGGGACGCCTCGAGCTGCGCCCGGTAACCAGCATCGGCGCGACCTTCATCGGCTGGTCGATCGTCGTCAACGCCCACCCCGACGACGCCACTGACCTGATCGAGAGCCTGCGTCAGGGCATCCTCCATCGAGGTCTGCGCGGACTCGCCGCGCACCTCGATGCCTCCACCGGTTCCTCCGACCTCTCCTCGAAGAAGACTTCATGACATCGACAGTGTGTGCCGCCGGCACCTTCCGCCTCGCAGACAAGGACGTCGCCCGACTGGGCTTCGGCGGTATGCGCCTCACGGGCCGCGGCATCTGGGGCGAACCCGACGACCGCGCCGAATGCATCCGAACCGTCCGACGTGCCATCGAGCTGGGCGTCCAGCTCGTCGACACTGCCGACTCCTACGGCCCGCACGTCAGCGAGGCCATCATCCGCGAGGCCCTGTACCCCTACCCGGACGACGTCGTCATCGCGACCAAGGTCGGGCTCACACGCAACGGACCCGATGTCGTCGACACAGCGCAGGGAGCGATGCGGCTGGGCCCACAGGCCTGGCCGCCGGTCGGTCGCCCGGAATACCTGCGTCAGCAGGTACTGCTGAGTCTGCGTCGCCTCGGGCTCGACCACATCGACCTGCTCCAACTGCACCGCGTCGACCCGCAGGTGCCCCTGGCCGACCAGGTCGGCGAACTCAAGGCGCTCCAGGACGAAGGCAAGATCGTCGAGATCGGGCTCTCCCAGGTCGGTGTCGAGCAGCTTGAGGAGGCCCGCGCGATCGCCCGGATCGCGACGGTGCAGAACCGCTACAACCTCATCGACCGCGGCTCGGCCGACGTGATGGAGTACTGCACCCGCGAAGGGATCGGCTTCATCCCGTGGGCGCCATTGAGGTGTTCTCAGTAGCGGGTTGATCATGTCGTGCGGTCGTACTCGGTGTGGAGTAGTACGAGCGCAGCTGCGGTGATCGCGCCGGTGCGCCAGGGACATAGCGTGACTCGCCGCAACGCGGCGAAGGTGGTCTTGAGCAGGGCGTTTCCGCGTTCGGCCAGAGCACGAAGGGCTGAGTGCAGGGTGTTGACGGTGCGCTGGTTGACCGTCTGCCCGCGGCCGGGGACGGGTTTGATGGGCACGGTGAGCCGGTCGGCTTCGCCTTCGTAGCCGAGGTCGCCCAGCGCGGCGTGGGTGTCGTCGGTGAACGCGGCCAGGCCCTCGAGCAGCCCGGGGTGGGTAC
>NZ_MCIM01000001.1:1001984-1412793 GCF_001932405.1 Pseudonocardia sp. Ae331_Ps2
TGCAGGCCGGGTGCGGCCGCGGCGAGGACGTCGATGCCTTCGTGCAGGTAACGGTAGGCCGTTGCAGTGCTGATCGCGTTGTCACCGGCCAAACATCGGACCCGGGTAGCATCACAGAACCAGCGGATCACCAGCACTGCCTGGGCGAACGGGGTCAACGCCCGCCGCCGGGTGCCACGTCGACGGCGTTGAAGGACCAGGAGCCGCGCCAGATAGGCCACGGTGCGCTCCCCGATCGGGAGGACAGCGGTGTAGGTGACAGGATCAGACATGCAGGACCTCGGTGACGGTGTCGATCTGTGCTGGACCGAACCGATCTACCGGGGTCCTGCCCCGTTCCCGCTCATCTCACCACCCTCGGCGTGTCGCCACGACCTGCCACCCCGCTACTGAGAACACCTCATTGGCTCAGGGAGGTCTACCCGCCGACTCGGGGCCGCTGGCCGAGATCGCCGCGGCGCATGGCGTGTCGGGTTCTCAGGTCGCGATCGCGTGGCTGCTCGCCCGCTCACCGACCATCCTGCCGATCCCGGGAACCTCTAAAGTCTCACACCTCGAGAACAACCTCGCGGGCGCTGCGATCGAGCTTCGGCCCGTCGAGATCGAACGCCTCACCGGTCTGGTCTAGCGGCTCGGCGCTGTGTCGAGGTCTGATGGCCGGGGCCTGTTGTGAGTCAACAGAGGTGTCGGCTGACGTGGCGCTCGAGGCAGCGGATGGCTTCACGGCGCGTGTAGCCCTCGCTGCCCCGCCGCCGCACACAGTCCTGGGTCTGTCGGTTCCCTCGAAGGCAGGCGATCGTGATCGTGTAGAGCGCCGAGTTCACCTGCGGGTCACCGCTGCGGCTGAGCCGGTGTCGATGGCTGCGGCCGCACGATGCCTCGGTGGGGATGACGCCGCAGAACGCGGCGAACGAGGCCCCGCTGGCCAGCGACGTGCAGGTTCTTGCAGGTGTTGACCCGACGCTAGCTCGACTCCCGGCAGAACGACAGCACAGCCTCGACGAACTCCTCCGGGTTCTCCTCGGCCGGGTAGTGGCCGCTGGCAGCGACCACGGCGAGAGAACCGTTCTCGGCAATGTCGGTCACGACGTCTTTCGCGATGGTTCTGAAGAAGCTCTCGGCGCCGGCCACGTAGAGCAGCGGCATGCGAAGTCTGCCGCCCGTGGACAGCAGCTCGGAATTGTCGTACCCGTCCTGGTCGAAGGCACGGTACAGCTCGAACCCGGCCCGCATCGCGCCCGGGGCGGCATAGGCCTTGGCATAGACGTCGACCACCTCCGGCGGGAACGCGCCGGCGTTGAAAGCGATGCGGTCGAAGAAGTCCTGGATGTAGACCCGCTCTCGCCCCGCCGTCAACGTCTCCGCCATGCCGTTCCGCGCATTGTGGAAGAAGAAGTGCGCCAGGTTGGAGTTGCTCAGCCTGCCGGTGGTGAGCAGCGCCCGGAAATGGTCCGTACCGGGGATGATCGCATCGACGAGGACCAGCTTCGCCACACCGTCGGCGAAGAGACTCGCATAGGCGAACGCCACCTTCATGCCGATGTCGTGGCCCACCAGCACGACCGGTTCCGTGATGCCGAGATGGTCGACGAGGAGTCGCCGGACGTCACCCGCCATGGTGCGCTTGTCGTAACCGGTCGCAGGCTTCGACGAGTGCCCCGCTCCGCGGTAGTCCACCGCGACGACCCGAAACCCCGCCGCGGCGAGCAGCGGCATCGTGTGTCGCCATTGCCACCACGTCTCCGGATAGCCGTGCAGCAGCACGACCGTGCGCTCCCCTCCACCGGTCTGCACGTAGTGGAGCTGCACCCCCGGCTCTACTTCCCTGATGCCGTGGACGAGATCGACTTCTCGGCTCATCGTCTCCCTCTGCTGGATCGTGGCGGCCGGTGCGGCCGGAGGAGTCGCCGACACCGGGGAGGAGCCACCAGCCTGCCGCGCATCCCGACCGAAGATCGAGTGGCAGGAACGACACTTATCGATACATTACTGCCATGCACGTCGTGGTCATCCCCGCGCTGGACGGCACCCCGATGTTCGAGCTCTCGACGGGCGCCCAGGTCTTCGGCATGGAGCGGCCGGCGCCGATCGGAGTGCCACCCGAGCAGTGGTACGACGTGCGGGTCTGCGCGGGCGAGCCCGGCCCGTTCCGTCTGCGCCCCTTCGGGCGCCTCGACGGGGACATGCCGGGTCTCGACGCACTCGACGAGGCCGACACCGTGCTCGTACCGCCCACGGCCGAGAAGCGGTTCGACTTCCCGCCGGCGCTGCTCGACGCACTGCGTCGGGCGCACGACCGCGGTGCCCGCATCGCCTCGGTCTGCACAGGGGCGTTCGTCCTGGCCGCCGCCGGCCTCCTGGACGGCCGGCCGGCGATCACGCACTGGGCCGATGTCGACGAACTCGCACGGCGACACCCGTCGGTGAACGTGCAGCGCACCGTGCTCTACGTCGACGACGGCGACGTGCTGACCTCGGCCGGTGTCGCCGCCGGTCTCGACCTGTGCCTGCACCTCGTACGACGTGACCACGGAAGCCGGGTCGCGAACGTCGTCGCCCGGTACTGCCTCGTCCCGCCACACCGCGACGGCGGGCAGGCACAGTACGTGCCGGCGCCGGTGCCCTCTCCCACCTCATCCGGGTTCTCCGCGAGCCTCGACTGGGCTCGCGGGCGGATCGCCGAGCCGATCGACGTGGCCACCTGGGCTCGGGCAGCGGGACAGAGCCCCCGCAGCTTCGCCCGCCACTTCCGCGCAGCCGTCGGTTCGACGCCGCTCCAGTGGCTGGCCGCGGAGCGGGTCCGGCGGGCCCGCGAACTGCTGGAGACCACCGATCTGCCCGTGGAGGCCGTCGCCGCTCATTGCGGGTTCGCGACGGCCGCAGGCCTGCGCAGACACTTCGGGCGTCACGTCGGCACCACTCCGCACGCCTACCGACGCACGTTCCACGAGCCCGTTCACGAGACGGACGGGAGGTAGGCGGGGACGCAGGCACGCGCCCGCCGCGCATGTCCCGTCGTTGCATCCGGGCGTGACCGGACCCGGATGAGCCGCCGCCGGTGTTCTCCCGAACACGCCCCGGCGTTTCTCAGCCCACCGCCCGTCCGAGCGCGGCGTCCTGCGGACCATCGATCCCGCAGTCCAACCCGAACGCCGTGAAGTCAGCCTTCCGGTGCTCGGTCAGCCCTGGTGGCGCCAGCATCGTCCGCCCGTCACAGGGAACACGATTCTCGAGCTGCCGCCGGTCCCGCTGGCGGTCCTCGTCGCCCCAGCCGCCCCCGGGGCAGGGCGCACCTCACCCGGTTCCTGGAGCTGCGAGAGGCTCCGGACCTCAGTCACGATGGTTCCGTCCGGACCGATGGAACGATCGAGGAAGCCGACGGTTCACCATCGTGGCTACAGCAGTAGCTGCCGCCACCAGGGCGACCAGACTGATCCCCATCACCCATGGACGAACAGCTGGACCACCCGAGTCAAACAGTAACAAATTGGCAATATACAGAAAAATGGCGGCAAAAATCGCGGTCATGAAGATCCAGTGGCCAGCAGTCACACGCCTGCGCCTGGCGTAACGCGTCGCGAAGTCAGCAGCACTGCCGAACTCGTCCTCCGGGGCGCCTCCCGCGCTACGAACGAAGTCCTCCACTTCTCGCAAAATCTCTTCGACCCGCTCCTCTGACTGACCGCGCATGCGCAGCTCAAACGCAAGATCGTGATAGTAGCTCATTTCTCCACCTCGGTCGGATCAGACGCAAGGGAATTCTCGACGACGGCGGCCAGCCGGCCCCACTCGACCTTGAGTCGACCTAGGGCGCCTCTCCCTTCCTCCGTCAGGAAGAACACTTTCCGCGCAGGACCGCTTCCGTCGTGCTCCCATCGGAACCCCAATCTGCCGAGTTCCTGCTGGCGCGCCAGAAGCGGGTAAAGAGTGCTCCCGGTGACGTTCTCGAGACCCTCCTCGTGAAGGATCTGACGTAAGGCGTAGCCGTGGGCTTCACCCCGAGCCAGCGCCGCGAGGACCACGATCGGCAGGACGGCCCGCGTCCAGTCCGTCGGCAGCCCCGGTGAGTCCATGAATAGATCGTGTCACGTACTAGGTCGTCTGCCAACTGGTCCATGTGCAGGGCGCCTGCCATCAGTGCAGTCGGCGCCTCAGCTCCTCGTGGGCAGAGAGCAACGCGGCCCGACCGGCCGCGGACGACTTGTACCTGCCGCCCTACGTCGGGCCTCACAGCGAGCGGCCGGAAAGAGAGTGTCGGGGCGACCCGGGACTTCTAGGCTGTGGAGCGCGTGACCGGCACACGGCCTCTGCCCACCGGACGCTGCCCATGGTGTCGGCTCCGCGATCGGCACCGATCCTGCGAGAGGCCACGGCGCACATGGACACGACCTTCGCCGTCATCCTCGCGGTGACCTTCCTGTTCACCGGCCTGCCGATGGCCACCGCTCGTCTGTCGTCGGTCGAGCAGGGCCGCCAACTCGGTTCTCCCCGAACAGCTTCCGGCTAGTGGGCGTGGTGCAGGTCGTGGGCGCACTGGCGCTCGCGATCGGCGTCTTCTGGGAACCGCTGGCCATCGCCGCGGCGATCGGATTCGCCCTCATGATGGTCGGCGCGATCATCGCCCACGTCCGGGCCGGTGACCCCGCCGCGAAGGTCGCCCCGGCGGCATTCTTCGGCTTGGCGTCGATCGCGACCGCCGTCCTCTTCATCATCTGAAGAACCCCGCTGCGAGGCCCCTGAGATCGCTGCTACCGACGGCGGAACGCATGACGTCGGCTTCAGCCGACCTGGCGGCGGCTGTTGACCTCACGTCGCGTCGAGGTGTCACGGTCGGTCCGACCAGAACCCAGGACGTGAGAGGCAGATATGCCGAGGTCAGACTCTGCAGTCCACCGTGAATCTGCACCTCAGGCGGTTCTCGACCTTCTGTCCCGCTACGAGACTGCCTTCAATGCGAACGATCCCGACACCATGGCCTCGCTGTTCACGGAAGACTGCACATTCGTGAACTTCGGTGGGGCCGTGGTACTGGGCCGCAGCGACCTGCATCGAGCGCAATCCCAGGTCTTCGCGGCGGGCGGCCCACTGGAGGCGGTCGAGGTCACCTACAGCCCGGAGCACGCGACGTTGCTCGGTGCTGATCACGCAGTGGTGCACGCGCGCCAACGCACCATGACTCCGAACGGGGAAATCCTCAGCGACGACCCCATGGAAGCCGTGTTCACCCTCGTACTGGCACGGACGGACGAGGGGTGGCGAATTCGGATGGGGCAGAACACCCCCGTCAGGACCTCAGGAGAAGTCGAGGACCAGCCGGCCGCGGATGCCACCGGCCTCGAGCATGCGGTGCGCACGGTGCGCCTGCGCCGCCGGCAGGACCTCCGCCACCCGCAGTGAGAGGACACCGTCCTCGGCCTGGCGTGCGAGCCGGTCGAGCCCGACGGTGTCGGTGATGCCCCCGGGCGCAACCATGATCGGGCGGACCGTGATGTCGCGTTCGACGGGCCCGCTCCAGCCCTGGAGCTCGACGAGGGTTCCGCCGTCGGCGAGGGCGGGCGTGATCTCGGTGGTCTGCACGGAGCCGTCCACGAGACCGGGGACCCCACCGGGAACGAGTTCGCGGATGCGGGCTGCGACATCGCTGCCGCGTTGCACGACGTGATCGGCTCCGAACCCGCGCACGAGTTCCGTGTCGACGCTCGATGCGTCCGCGATCACGACCAGGCCGTCGGCCTTGGCCAGCTCGACCGCGTATCCCCCCACTGCCCCGGCGGCGCCGGTCACGGCGACGGAGTCTCCCAGCTGCGATTCGAGTGCGTCGAGGGCGATGCGGGCGGTCATCGCGTTCATCAGCAGCGTCGAGGCAGCCGCGAAGTCGACTCCCGCAGGCGCTGCCACGACCGACTCGGCCGAGACGACGACGTGTTCGGCGTAGCCTCCGCCGTGCGGACCGGTGAACAGGGGCATCGCGACGACCCGTTGCCCGACAGAGAGCCGCCCGTCGAGCTGCGGGCCGACCTGGTCGATCACACCGGCGACGTCCATCCCGGGTACGAACGGCGGTCGACGACCGGGCATGCGCACGGCATGGCCACCGGTGCGCAGCAGGACGTCCGTAGGACTGACCGCGGCGGCGTGGACGCGGATGCGCACCTCCCCGGCGCCGGCGTGCGGCTCGGGCAGGTCCATGAGCTGCAGGACCTCGGGCCCACCGAACTCGCACATGCCGATCGCCTTCACTGCGACGCCACCTCTCGACGGGGCCGGCAGCGACGCACAGACCACCCGATCGAATCTTCTTCGATACTTCCAAGAACTTGGAAACACTGCAGAAGCTAGCATGTCGAGGTGGCCGCCATCGAGCGCGATCTGCGCCCCGTACCTGCCGACGACGTCGAGCTCGCGTCCGTGCTGCGGGCCCTGGGCGACCCGGTGCGCCTGGAGATCGTGCGACTCATCGCCGACGGGCAGCGCCGGATGACCGGCCAGATCGCCGATCAGGTGGGCCTGCCTTCGTCGACCTGCTCGTACCACCTCAAGCAGCTCTTCACCGCCGGAGTCACCGAGTGCCGCACCGAAGGCACCGCCCGGTTCCCCGCCCTCCGGCACACCATGCTCGACGAGCGGTTCCCCGGCCTCACCCACGCGATCCTCGCGACGGACCACACCGCGACCGTCCGCTGACGGGCGGCACCACGCCGTCACGACCGACCGTCCGAGGTGCACAACGGGCCTCAGCGCCCAGTACGACCGTCGATGCGTTCGCGGAGGATGTCGGCGTGCCCGGCGTGGCGCCCGGTCTCCTCGATCATGTGCACGAGCAGCCAGCGCCGCGACGGGGCCGACCTCCGTCCCGCGGGCACCGGCGCCGCCCGGTCCAGGTCGGACCAGGTGTCGATGACCGCGTCGGCGCGGGCGACGGCCTCCCGGTAGGCGGCCACGACCTGCTCGGCGGTGTCCTCGTCGCGCGGCCGGAAGGTCGCGGGCCAGTCGCGGACGGCCTCGCCGAGGAAGTAGTGGCGTTCGACGTGCGTCAGGTGCGTGAGCAGGCCGAGCAGGCTGGTCCCCGAGGGGACGCCGGGCTCGCGGGCGGCGAGGTCCCCGACGCCGTCGGCCTTGGCGGCGACCGCGCCGCGGAGGTGTCCCAGGAACCCGGCCAGGACGCTCTTCTCGTCCGCGGCGTCGCGCGGGAGGGCGGTGTCGTGGTGTCGTGGCACGGTCAGCTCCGGTGGGTGCGGGCGTCGCCGGCGCGGCGCAGGACCAGGACGGTGTCGACGACCGTGGCGGTGCGGCCGTCGGGGCCGCTCGCGAGGCGCGTGGGCTCGTCGGCGCGCTCGACGGTCCACCCGTCGGGGTCGAGACCGAGCCCGGCGGCGATCTCCGCGGCGCCGGGGTGGCGGGTGCCGGGGTCCTGGTTCCACGACCAGGGTGCGACGGACCCGTGGTCGACGACGAGGAGCAGCCCGTCCGGCCGCAGTGCGTGGGCGGCGGTCCGCAGCACCGCGTCGCGGTCCAGGGTGAACGGGGTGTGCAGGTACTGGGCCGAGACCAGGTCGAACGTCCCGTCCGGGAACGTCGTCGCGAGGTCGTGGCGCTCGGCGCGGATCCGCTCGGTGAGCCCGTGGGCGCGGGCGCGGCGCCGGAGCCCGTCGACGGCGGTGGCGGAGATGTCCACCGCCGTGACGTGCCAGCCGCGTCGGGCGAGCCAGATCGTGTCGCCCCCGGCGCCGCATCCGAGGTCGAGCGCCGTTCCCGGTGCCAGCGGACCGGCGACCTCGGCGAGCAGGGGGTTGGCGCGGGCCTCTGCCCCGGCGTGGCGGCGGTACAGCTCGTCCCAGAAGGTCTCGGGATCGGACGCGGTCGGCATGGGGTCCATCGGTCGTTCCTCCGGAAGGTGTCGGTGTGCGGTCGGACGGGTGGCCGTCACGACAGGAAGGCGAGCAGCTCGGCGAGGACGAACCCCGGGTTCTCCTCGGGCAGCCAGTGCCCGCTGCCGGGCACCTCCACCGCGCGGACCAGGTTCGGCAGGCGCGACTCGACGGACGGTCTCGTCGACTCCAGCAGTCCCTGGGCGGTCATCAGCATCGTCGGCGTCGGGACGGGGGCGGCCGCGGTGTTGTCGCGCTCGTCCCGGTCGAGCGCCCGGTAGAGCTCGAAGCCGCCGCTCAGGACCTGGGGCCGGCTGTAGGTCCGGGTGAACTCGTCGATCTCCCGCTCGTCGAACGGCGGCGCCGTGCGGCTGCCGCCGAAGCTCTCCCCGTCGAGCGCGACCTGGGCGTAGAACAGGCTCAGGTACTCGCGCACGTCGTCGGCGACGACGGCCTCGGGCACGACCCGCTTGGTGTGGAAGGCGATGTGCCAGCTGAACGTGCGGTACCTCGCGGCACTGAGCGCGGGCCCCGGCAGTGGGTAGTCGAGGTGGGCGTAGCGCAGGACCTCGTCCGGGTACTGGGCCGCGTACCGGAACCCGACCCCGGCACCCAGGTCGTGCCCGACGACGTGGACCTCGCGCAACCCCAGGTGACCCGCGACCAGTCCGTGCACGTACCGGGCGAGGGTGGCCTTGTCGTAACCGGTGGGGACACCTTCGCTGTCCCCCAGTCCCGGCAGATCGACCGCGTAGACGGTGTGGTGCTCGGCGAGGGCGGGCATGATCGGCCACCACGCGTACCAGGACTGCGGCCATCCGTGCAGGAGCACCACGGGCGGGCCGGTCCCGCCGGCGACGTAGTGCATCCGGACCCCGTCGACGTCGGCGAACCCGTGCCGGAACGTGCCGTCGAAATCGGGGTCGTCCCGGGTGGCGGCGTCGAACCCGGTCGCACCGGGAGGCACCGGTGGGGGGCCGGTGTCCGGGACGCCGCCGGTCCCGCAGCCGGCCGCGAGGACCAGCACGGTGAGGGCGACGACCACGCCATGACGTCGTGGGCCCTGCCCACCGCCCCTGCCGCGGAGGACTGCTCGGAGGAGGTTCACCTCCGCAGCATCGGCGCCCGCCTACCCGAACTGCAAGAAATCTTGCGAATCGGCAATCCCGCGGTGCGGACGGCCCCGCCGCGACGTGCTCGCCGGGACCACGTCCGCGTCGTGATCACGCGGGAGGGTGCGGCGCAGGGTCGTGACCGTCGCCGGCCGGGCGGCGCCCGATCCGTTCCGCGACGGCGACGGTCTCGTCGGAGGTGTACGCACCGCGGGTGCCGGAGATCGACATCCCGGCCGCCGCCGCGAGCGTCTTGAGCGGGTAGGGCCGTGGCGTGACGAACTCGCGGCCGTAGGCGATGAGCATCCGCATCCGGTCCTCGGCCTCCCGCATCTCGGTGCGCGCACGATCGATCTCGTTCAGCAGGACGTCCCCGTGCGGAGGCTCGCCGCCGCCGTCGGCGACGCGGAGGTAGCGCTGGAGGATCTCCCGCTGCCGGACGACCTCCTCGCGCACGGCCTCCTGCCCTGCTCGTGCCGGATCGTCCGCGTCCGGCGGGGCGGCCGGAGGGAGCGGAAGGATGATGTCGATGATGTCGTCGGTTCTGTCCCGTCTGTTCACCGCGCCAGCGTGCGCCCCCGGTTGCGCTGACCGCAATCGATTTCGGTGACCGCACTACTCCTGTGCATGCCGCCCGGCGTCGTCACGACCCCGGGCAGCCAGGGAACCGGTGACCTGCAGGTCGGTCCGCCCCGACGGAAGGTGGACGCCGCACCGGGCCAGCGCGGCGGTGACGACGGGGCGCAGCGCGCGCAGCCCGCCGTCGGCGATCTTCACGGCGACCGAGGTGCCGTCGGGCAGCGCGGCGACGGTGACGGCCTCGAAGCCGTCCTTGGCGAGCAGCCCCGGCACGGCACGCATCAGCGCGGTGACCGGACGCCGGGACCCGCCGACGAGCTCGGGGTGCCGACGCATCCCGGCCGCGACCAGGCCGTCCGGGGTCTCCGGGTCGGCCGTCACGAGCCGGGCCAGCGCGCCGGCCAGCCCCCGCAGCGAGATGGCGAACAGCGGTGCGCCGCAGCCGTCGACGGCGGTCCTGGCGACCGCGGCGCCGGTGAGGTCCTCGACGGTCTCCCGGATCGCCGTCTGCAACGGGTGCCGCGGGTCCAGGTAGCCCTCGGTCGGCCAGTCGCGCAGCACACAGGTCCGCAGCATCGCGGCGTGCTTGCCGGAGCAGTTCTGCGCCAGCTGCGACGCGGACCGGCCCGCGGCGAGCCAGGCGTCCCGCTCCTCGGGGTCGTAGGGCAGGTCGGCGGGGTTGCGCAGCGCGTCGACGCCGATCGGGCCGAGCAGCGCCCGCACGGCGCCGAGGTGGGCCTGCTCGCCGGAGTGGCTCGCGGCGGCGATCGCGAACCCGGCGGGCCCCGGCCGCAGCCCGAGCCGGGCCATCGCCGCCGCCTGCAGCGGCTTCGCCGTCGAGCGGGGGTAGAACGCGACGTCCGGGTCCCCCGCGGCGAACAGCGTCGAGCCGTCCGGGGCGAGGACCACGACCGAGCCGTGGTGCACCCCCTCGACCATGCCGTCACGCAGCAGGTGCACCAGCGGCTCGTGGGCCGGTACCCCGATCCTGGGTGGGGCGGCCAGCTGGGTCATTCCGTGTCGTCCTCTCCGTCCGGGGTGCCGTGGCCCGTGGTCCGGGTGGCCCCGCTCATCGGGTCGCGCCGCCCTCGCGGACGATCCCGGCCAGCGTCCGTTCGACGTGGCCCAGGTGGGCGGTCATCTCGGCGGCGGCGCGTTCCTGGGAGCGCTCCGCGATCGCGGCGACGATCCGCCGGTGCTCGGCGTTGGACTGCTCGCGCCGGTCGCCCAGCTTGTTGAGGAACGACGACTGCGCGGCCAGCGCCTCCCGGATCTCCTCGATGACCTTGGTGAACGCCGGGTTCCGCGAGGCCCGCGCGATCGTGATGTGGAACAGCGAGTCCAGTGCGACCCAGGTGGCGTCGTCGGTCTCGGCGTCCATCCGCCCGACCAGGTGCCACAGCTCGTCGAGGTCGGCGTCCTCGTGCCGCAGGGCGGCGTAGCCCGCGACCGGGATCTCGACGTGCCGGCGGACCTCGACGAGGTCACGGGCGCTGTAGGCGCCGAAGGTCGGGTCGTCGGTCGGACCGGTCGCGACGACGAAGGTGCCCCGCCCGGTGCGCGACTCGGTCAGCCCGAGCGCCTGCAGACCCCGGAGCGCCTCGCGGACCACCGACCGGCTGACCTCGAACTCCGCGCTCAGCGCCGCCTCGGCGGGCAGCTTGTCGCCGACCTGGTACTCGCCCCGCTCGATGGTGGCGCGCAGGTGGGACAGCACGGCCTCCATCGCGCTGACGCGACGGGGACCGTGCTGTCCGGCTGTCCGGCTGTCTGACAGGTTCACGAGGCACGAGGGTGCTGGGCGGGGCGGCCGCTGTCAAGGGAGCAGGGGCGACCGGGTCAGCCGGTCTCCTCGGCCAGCGCGACGAGGATGCCGCCCGGTCCCCGCACGTAGGCGAGCACGTGCGCCCCGCCGAACGGCACCACGTCGCCGACCGGCGCGGCGCCGTGCCTGCGCAGCCGGGAGAGCGTCTCCGCCACGTCGGTGACCGCGAACATGATCCGCCGGATGCCCGGCACGTTCACCGCGGCGTCCGGATCCCCGGCCGGCGACGACGGCGAGCCGAACCGCATGAGCTCCAGCCGGCCGTGGCCGTCCGGCGTCCGCACGACGGCCATGTCGCACCGCACGCCGTCGAGCCCGACGAGCCGGTCCACGTCCGGGCCCTCCACCGTCGCCCGACCCTCCAGCTCCAGGCCGAGCGCGCCGAAGAACGCGACCGCCTCGTCGAGGTCGGTGACGACGACACCGACGTTGTCCATCCGCAGCACGCTCATGACGTCCTCCCGATCGCGCGGCCCCCGTGGCCGCGTCCGTCCCGGGGACGGAGCCGGTCCCCCGTTCTCGACACGACTCAGTCGAGGATCTCGACCAGGCCGCTCCCGCCGTCCACCCGGACCCGCCGGCCGTCGGGGATCAGGCGGGTCGCGTGCTCCACCCCGACCACCGCGGGCAGACCGTACTCGCGGGCGACGACGGCACCGTGGGTCATCCGCCCACCGACCTCGGTGACCAGCCCGGCGATCGTCACGAACGCCGGTGACCAGCTGGGATCGGTGTAGGCGGTGACCAGCACGTCCCCGGGTTCGAGTGCGGCGCCGGACAGGTCGGCGACGACGCGGGCGCGGCCCTCGATCGTCCCGGCCGACACCGCGAGCCCGGCGAGCGCTCCGGGCGGCACGTCGTCGCGGTGGTAGGAACCCTGGAGGCACTCGCCGTCCGAGGTGAGCACCCGCGGCGGGGTCAGCGTCTCGTGCACGGCGAACTCCGCCCGCCGGGTGCGCACCAGCGCGAGGTCGGCGTGCCCGGTCCGCGAGACCTGCTCCAGCTCGTCGAACCACAGGAAGTAGGCGTCGGTGCGGTCGTCGAGCACCCCCGCGGCGACGAGCCGGTCGGCCTCGGCGAGCAGCGCGGCCCGGTAGATCGCGTAGCGGGAGACCATGCCGAACTTGGGGAACTCGCGGTAGCCGATGAAGGTCCGCAACCGTTCGATCATCAGCGCCGTCGCCGCGGCGCGGGCCTCGCCGTCGACGCCTGCACGCAGCCGGGCCAGCAGGTCGTCGCGGGTCGCCTCGGCCTCGCGGCGGCCCTCGTCGAACCGGCGACGCCCGGCACCGGGCTCCTCGCCGTCGACGTGACCGAGGATCAACGGCACGAGCGCGGCCGGCCGCTCGTGCCACCGCGGCCGGGTGATGTCGATCTCGCCGACGCAGCGGGCCCCGTAGGCGTCGAGCCAGCCGAGGATCGCGTCCCGGGCCATCGTGCCGCCCTCGACCGACGGCAGCCGCTCCAGCACGTCGTCGCCGGCCCGGCGCAGCAGCGCCACCGCCTCCGGGTACGGGCGGATCGCGTCGGCGACGTCGAGCAGCGCGAGCCCCATCTGCGAGGTCACGTTGTCGGGCACCGACCGGGTCAGCACGTCCGACGGCCGCTCCCCCAGCCACTCGCCGACGTGCTCGTCGATCCAGTACGCCGCGTCCATCGCGGTCATGAACACCCGGGTGCTGCGCGGGTTGCTCAGCCGCGCCCGCAGCTCGGGGATGTCCTCGCGGATCGCGGTGAACAGCTCCGGCCCGACGCGGCCCCGGATCCGGCGGGCCGCCTCCGCCACCGAGGCCCTGCCCTCGGCCACCAGCTCGGCGACCGGTGCGGGGTCCGGGTCGAGCGGCTCCGTGGTCGGCGCACCGTGCACCGGCACGGGCACCGCCGGGTCCGCACCGAGCTCGACCACGCCGCGGTCGAGCACGGTGCGCAGCGCGTCGGCCATCAGCGGGTCCGACCGGCCCATCACCGCGAGCAGGCCGGCACGTCCGGAGGGGGTGCCCAGGGCGTCGGTGACGTCGACGAACAGCCGCCCGCCCGCCTCGGCCATCGGGCGCGGCGTCGTCATCTGCCACACCGACAGCCCGAGCGGGCGCATCGCATCGGTCATCATCTGCTGGTAGCCGACCGACAGGTAGACGTGGAAGCGGTCGTCGTCGGTGTCGGGCACCGGGAACAACGTGGTGATCGGGCGGCTCTGGACGACCTGGAACCGGCCGCCGGACAGGCACCACTCGACGTCCTGCGGGCTCCCGAACCCGGCCTCGATGGTCCGGCCGAGCCGGACCAGGGCCAGCACCTGGTCCTCGGTGAGCAGCGGCCCGCCGTCGGGGTCGAGCTGCTCGGTACGGGTACCGCCGCCCGGCGCCGGCCGCACCGCGACCGTCCGCGGTGCCGTCCGCGCGTCGACGACCTCGGCGGTCCCGCCGGTGTCGCGGACCGTCCACGCGTCCGCCGCGACCAGGCCGGACACCAGCGCCTCCCCCAGCCCGGGCACCGCCTCGACGACTCTCACGGTCCGGTCCGAGGTCACCGGGTCGGCGGTGAACAGCACCCCGGAGACGTCCGGGACCACCATCTCCTGCACCAACACCGCCATCGCGACGGCCCGGTGCTCCAGACCCCGGCTACGGCGGTAGGCCACCGCCCGGTCGGTGAACAGCGACGCCCAGCAGTCCCGCACCCGGTCGAGCACGGCGTCGGCGCCCACCACGTTGAGGTAGGAGTCCTGCTGCCCGGCGAACGACGCCGTCGGCAGGTCCTCGGCGGTCGCGCTGGAGCGCACCGCCCACGCCGTCCCCGCCGGGGCCCGGCCGACGGCCGCGATGACCGCCGCAGCGACGTCGTCGGGGACCGGCCGGGAGACCACCAGACCGCGGATCTCGGCGGCGACCGCGGCGAGTCCGTCGTCGTCACCGATCGGCAGACCGGCCAGGCGGTCCAGCAACGCGTCGAACCCGGGCGCACTCCCCACGACGGCCCGGTAGGCGTCGGTGGTCACGCACCAGCCGCGTGGGACCGCGACCCCCGCCGTCCGGGTCAGCTCCCCCAGATGCGCGGCCTTCCCCCCGACGAGGTCCACCAGTTCCCGGCCGACCTCGTCCCACTGCAGCACCCCGTGCACGTCCACCCCCGTGTCGCCACGACGCCGCAGGTCACGGCGCCGGGCGCAGAGTCTGGCGCGGCCCGGGGGTCTTGCCGCAAGTCCCCGTGTGCGTTATACGTTGACCATGGCGGGAGGAGCTCCCGCCATGGTCGTGCCCGCCATGGTCATGCCCCGGCGGGCAGCACCAGCGACAGCAGCAGCACCATCACCAGCCCGACCACGCTCACCACGGTCTGCACGGCGGTGTGCGAGCGCGTCGCCTGCCCCACCGTCATCCCGAACGACTCCTTGACCAGCCAGAACCCGGCGTGGTTGACGTAGTTCAGGCCGACCGACCCGGCGCCGACGGCGACCACGGCCAACGCCACGTACCAGGGGCCCGCCCCGGCGAGCAGCGGCGCGACCACACCGGTGGCCGCGACGATGCCGACGGTGGCCGAGCCGGTGGAGGTGGACAGCAGCAACGCGAGCAGCCACGCCAGCAGCAGAGGACTGACCGGCAGCCCGGACGCGGCGGCACCGACGGCGTCGCTGATGCCGGAGTCCTTGAGGACCTGGTTGAACGCACCGCCACCGCCGATGATGAGCAGGATTCCGGTCACCGACTTCACCGCGTCGGCGAGCGAGGTCCGCAGCTCCTCGGCCGGGCGACCGCGCAGCAGCCCGAGCGCGAACAACGCGTAGAGGAACCCGGCGAGCATCGCGACGATCGGCTGGCCGAGCAGGGTCGTGACCTGGCGGAACACGGCACCGTCCGGCAGGGCGACCTCGGCCACCGTGCGGGCCAGCATCAGCACCACCGGCACCGCGACGGCGACGAGCGCGATCGGCAGTGGAACCGGGGCGGGCTCCTCCCCGCGGCGGCCGTCCGGCCCGACCCCGCCCCCGGCCCCGGTGCCGGTCTCGGTGCCGGTCTCGGTGAACTGCGCGACCAGCTCGGCGTCGGGACGGACCGGCAACCGCGGAGCCATGAGACGCGCGTAGAGCGGCCCGCCCACCACGATCGCCGGGACCGCACACAGCAGCCCGACGACGATGGTGCGCCCGAGGTCGGCACCCAGCCCGTCGACGGCGATCAGCGGCCCGGGGTGCGGCGGCACCATTCCGTGCAGGGTCGCGAGCGTCGCGATCGCGGGGATCGCCACAGTCGCATACGGCGACGGCGCGGCCCCCTCCAGCTCCAGGCGGCGCGCGACGCTGAACAGCAACGGCAGCAGCACGATCAGCCCGACCTCGAAGAACATCGGCACGCCGATGACGAAGGCGGCCGCGCACACCAGCCACGGCAGGCTGCGCGGAGTGGAGCGCGACACCACGGCGTCGGCGATCCGCCCGGTCGCGCCGGACTCGGCGAGCAGCCGCCCCAGCATGGTGCCCAGGGCGAGGGTGAGGCCGACGTCGCCGAGGATGTCCCCGGCGCCCGTCGTGATCGAGTCGGCGATCGTGGCCAGGTCCTCGCCGCCCGCGAGCCCGACGCCGAGCGCCACCACCAGCAGGGCCACGAACGGGCTGAACCGGACCCGCGAGTTGATCAGGACGATCAGCACGACGATCGCCGCCACGAGCACGAGGACGAGGTACCACCCGGACCAGTTCACGACGCAATGGTCGCGTCAGGCCCGGGTGGCCGCACGCCCGGGTGGGTCGCTCGTGGACCGTCCGAACAGGTCAGTCGCAGGTGGAGTGCGTCGGCTGCCCGTCGAAGCGGGCCTTCAGGAACGCCAGCGCGCTGGGCGACCCGGCGGGGTAGCCGCCGACGTGCCCGGGGGCCGGCGTCGGCTGGAACTCGACGTCGGCGCCCTGTGCGCACCACCGCTGCGCCAGCTCGCGGGACTGCTCGAACGGCACGATGTCGTCGGTGAGGCTGTGCACGATGAGCACCGGGGCCTCGGGCGTACGGCGCCCGATCAGCTGCTCGTCCACCCGGCTCGCGAAGGGCTCCTCGTCGAGGAACGCCGAGATCGGCCGGCCGTCGGCGGACAGGCTCTCCGAGCGCAGGCCCGGGTAGCGCAGCACCGAGTCCTGGGTGCACTGCTCACGCAGCTCGGCGACGACCTGACGTCCGCGGTCGTTGAGCAGGTCCTGCACCCCGAGGTCGGGGTAGGCGGCGTCGAACCCGGAGACGGCGTAGCCGAGCAGCGAGACGAAGGGTCCGCCGTCGAGCAGGCGGCCGGTCGCGCGCAGGTCCGCCGGGGGCGCGCCCGCGTAGGCGCCGACGAGGTTCAGCTCGGGGGCGTACTCCGGGGCCAGCTCGACCGCGGCGGCCGACGCCCCGCCGCCCTGGGAGTAGCCGTAGAGCGCGGTCGGGGCGTCCTCCGGCACGCCGACGCCGGCCCGCTGGGCCGCACGCGCGACATCGAGCAGGGCGTGCGCCTGGGCGGCCCGGTTGACGTAGGTGTGCTCGCCGGGCGTGCCCAGGCCCTCGTAGTCGGTGACGGCCACGGTGTAGCCGCTGCTCAGCAGCGCACCGATCGCCGGGGCCTCGTACTCGGTGCCGGCCTGCAGCTGCCGCGACGGCGCGCAGCGGTCGGCGAGCCCCTGGGTCCCCGCGGCGAAGCCGATGACCCGGGCCGGCCCGGGCGCCGGGACGAGCGGGGTCAGGACGATCCCGCTCACCGTGACCGGGCGGTCGTCGGTGTCGAGGCTGCGGTAGAGGATCCGGGTCGCCGTCGCGGCGGGCACCGTCGGAGTGAGGACCCGCTCCGCGGACACGACGTCACCCGGCTCCCCGTCGGCTCCCGGTCCGTCCGGCGAGGCCATCGCCTGCGGCACCGCGACCACCGCCGCGACGACCGCCACCACCCCCGCCACCACCCCCGCCACGACCGTCGCACGCAGCCTCGCCCTCATGCACGTCCCCTCCGTAGATGATCTCCACTGGACTGAACGAGCATCCGGCGACGGAGGAACGGACGGCGGAGGTTGCGATCCGGCGACGACCGGCGGGTGATGCGTGCCGCGCACAGCGGCACACAACGGCACCCGGTGCCACAATCGGGGGTGGAGATCGAGCGGATGCGGGAGGTCGCCGTGGATCGTCGGGTGCGGGTGGCACGGGGAGCCCTGCGCGGTGTGCTGGCCCTGCCGAAGCCGGTGAAGCGGGTGATCGCGGGCCCGCCCGTCCGCCGCGACGGCCAGCAGCTCGACCTCGACATCCAGCTGCTGCTGCGGCTGCTCACCCCGCGCCGGCCGCAGCCCGTCCCGCCGCCGGAGCAGATGCGGGCGGGCCAGTCGTTCGTCGACCGCGTCGTCGCCGGGCCCGCCGAGCCGGGGGTGCGCCGCGAGGACCGGACGGTCCCCGGCGCGGTCGCCGACCTGCGGGCGCGGCTGTACGTGCCCCCGCCCGGACCGGACGTTCTCGACGGCGCACTGCTCGTCTACGTGCACGGCGGCGGCTTCGTCGCGGGCGACCTGGACACCCACGACGAGCTGTGCGCGACGCTGGCCGCCGAGTCCGGCGCCCGGGTGCTCTCGGTGGACTACCGGCTGGCGCCCGAGCACCCCTTCCCGGCCGCCGTCGACGACTGTCTGGCCGCCTTCGCGCACGTCGCGGCGCATCCGGAGGAGTTCGGCGCGGCCCCGGGCCGGATCGCGGTCGGCGGGGACTCCGCCGGGGCGAGCCTGGCGCTCACGGTGGCCCGCGAGACCAGCCGCGACGGCGCCGACCCGGCCGGGCGTCCGGTGTTCTGCCTGGCGTTCTTCCCCGTCACCGAGCTGGAGGGGCACACCCGCTCGCGCGAGCTGTTCGGCGACGGGTTCCTGCTCACCGGCGAGGCGATCGAGGCGATGGCCGGCTGGTACGTGCCCGAGGCGCTGCGCGACGACCCACGGCTGCGGATCGCCGAGGGCGATCTGACCGGGATGCCGCCGGCCTACGTCGCGACCGCCGGGTTCGACCCGCTGCGCGACGAGGGCGAGCACCTGGTCGCCCGGATGCGGGAGGCGGGCGTCCCGGCCACGCTGCGCCGCCACCCGGACCTGGTGCACGGCTTCGCGACCTCGCTCGGGATCGGGACGCGGCCCCGGCAGGCGGTCGCCGAGGCGTCCGGCGCGCTCCGGCCGGCGTTCGCGCTGCTCGCCTCCCCGGTCCCGGCGCCCGCACCGGATCCGAGCAGGAGCAGCACCCCGTCCTGATGCCCGCGGGGCACCGTCGGTGACGTACCCGGGCGGCCCGGACATGGGTCCGGCGCGTCACCGGGCCCGCGTGCGGGCTCCGGTGACGCGCCGGTGGCGCGGTGCGTCGCTCAGCTGCGGCGCTCGTCGCGGGGCAGGGCGTGCTGCGGGTCGTCGACCTCGATGCGCTCCTTGCGCACGGTGTCGGAGACCTTCTCGTCCTCGGTGACGGTGCGGGTACCCAGGCGAACCTTCTCGACGGCCTCGGTGGTCTTGTCGACGACCGGGCGCTCGCGGTGCAGGATCACCTCCTGCTCGGCCTCGCCGATGGCGCCCGGGCGGGCCGTCGCCTCGGTGCCGTCGATCGGCTCGCGCTCGAGGCGGACCTCCTCGTGCGACACCGGGACGGTGACGGTCTGGTCCTCGGTCACCACGTACTTGCGCAGCGCGACGCGACCGGTCTCCTCGGTCTCGGTGCCGACGCGCAGGTTCTCCTCGTGCCGGACGATCGCGTCGTCGCCGCCGGTGCGGGCAGTGCGGTCACGGCCGGTGCGGTCGGTGCGGTCGGTGCGCTCACCGGTGGCGTGGCGGGCGTCGGTGCGGCCCTGGCCGATGCCGTAGTGACGGTAGAGCTCGTCCTCCTCCGACCCGGTCAGGCGCTCGTCGGAGCGGCCCACGTGCGGGGAGTTCTTGACGGCCTGCTTCTCCACACCCAGCGCGACGTCGCGGTCGTGCACGTCGGCGTTCTGCAGCGGCACGAAGCTCTCCTTGGTGCCGAACAGCCCGGTGTTGACCGTGGCCCAGGTCGGCTCCCCGCTCCGCTCGTCCAGGTAGATCTGGCCGATCTTGCCGACCTTCTCGCCGTGGTTGTCGACGACCTGGCGACCGATGAGCTCCCGGGTCATGTCCTTCGTGATCATGCTGCTGTCCTCCGTGGCTCGGTGCGATTGCTGTCGAACACCGGTGGGGTCGGCCCGAAACGGCCCCGGCATGCGGCGGGGACCCCGTTCCCCGTCGTCCGTGTGACGTCCGTCATCCACCTGGCCCCACGGGATCGTCTGCGGGACAACGCTGGGTGCATCACGTTCCCGTCACGGGCGACCCCGGACGGCATGTTTGGGACAGTCTGTTCTGGACTTGATCTAGGAGGTTCCCGACGACGGGGACGGATCGTCCCGCCGCCGGGGCCCCGGGACCGCCGTGGAATCGTGGTGAGGTGCTCGCCGGGACCGCACTGCTCCCGCTCGGGTCGGCCGTCACCGTCACTGCCGTCGCGGGCGCGGCCGTGCTCGCCGTCGTCCTGCTCGTGCTCCGGTGGGGCCGGTGGCGACCCGCGGTGCGGGCGGCCGCCCTGCCGGCCGTGGTCGCGCTCGTCGTGCTCACCCTCGCGGTCGCGACGAACGCCTGGTTCGGCTTCTACCCGTCGCCCGCCTCGCTGGCCGCCGGACCGGACCGCGGCGGCCTGCCCGCGCCGCCCGCCCCGCCGGTGACCGGCCCCGGCCGGGACACCGTGCTGACCGTCGACGGCGTCGAGGTGCCCGTGCACCTCCCGCCCGGCTACGACGACCACCTCGCACACCCCGTCCTGGTGTGGACCGGGCCCCGTGACGGGTCGGCCGCGGTCGACGCCGCCGTCGACGCCGCGGTCACCGCGGGGCGGATGCCGGCCGTGGTGGTGCTGTGGACCGACCGGGTGCCGGCGGCCCGGCTGCGTGCGGCCGCGGTCGCGGCCGGCTCCCCGGCGCTGCGGACCGACCGGGCCGCGTGGGCCCTCGCCGGACCGCCCGACGCGCCGGGGTGCCCACTGGGCCGGGCGCTCGCCGAGCGTGCCGACGTCGCGACGGCGGCCGGGCCTCCCGGCGGCGACGGCTGCCCGGACCCCGCGTCCGGTTCGCCCGATCCGTTGGACCTGGTCGTCGTGCGCACCGCGGCGACGCAGGATGACCCGGTGCCGGGCGCGCCGCCGCCGGGCCCGGCGCTAGCGTCGGGGTCGGTGACCGCGGCGCCGGGGACCCCGGCGGCCGACGTCGTCGCCGCGGAGCTGGACGCGCTCGGCGCCCGGCTGCGGGGTCCGGTGGCCCGCTCGGACGCCGCCGGTGGATCGCCACCGGAGACGGGATCGACAGGAGGAACGCGTGACGGGCTCTGAGGGCTCCGGTCCGCCCGGCGACACCACGGACGAGCGCGGGGACGTCCGCTCCACCCGCGGAGCGGCCCCGACGCCGGACCCGGAGGCCCGCAGACGACGGCTGTCCGAGGCCGCCGTCGTGCGCGCCGTGGTGTGGGCGGCACGGATCGTCGGTGCGCTGACCGTCGTCGCGGCGGTGCTGCCCGCGCCGCGGCGCATCCTCGGCGGCGAGCTGCGCAGCACCCTGGGGCTGCCCGCGGGGCTGGGGCTGGCGTCGCTGGTCGTGACCGCACTCGCCGGGGTCGGCCTGCTGCTGCTGGCCACCGGGCTGCGCCGGCGCAAGCAGCGCGCGTGGTGGGTGGCGACCGCGACGACGACGTTCCTCGTCGTGGTCAACCTGCTGCACGTGCTGGACCAGCGGCGCGGCATCGGGCCCGCGGTGCTCGTCGTCGCGCTGCTGGCGGCGCTGATCGCCACGCGCCGCTACTTCGTCGCCCGGCAGGACCCGGGCGGGCTGGGCCGGTCGGTCCGGTCGCTGCTGCAGTTCGGGCTGTCCGGCTTCCTCATCGTCTGGGTGCTGCTCGCGCTCAACCCGCGCCGGCTCGTCGGCGACCCGTCGATCGCCGCGCAGGCCGCGCACGCGGCGCTGTCGCTGATCGGGGTGACCGGCCCGGTCCAGTTCGAGCAGCGTTCCGTGTGGCTCGACGACCTGACCTCGGCGATCGGGCTGACCTTCGGGGTGGTGGCGCTCGTCGTCGCCGGCTACCACCTGCTGCGCTCACCGGAGCCGCGCCCGTCGCTCGCCCCCGAGGACGAGGAGCGCCTGCGCGCCCTGCTCGACCAGCGCGACGGCGACTCGCTGGGCTACTTCGCCCTGCGCCGTGACAAGGCCGCGGTGTTCGCCCACGGCGGGAAGTCCGCGGTGTCCTACCGGGTGCTCGCCGGGGTCGCGCTGGCCTCGGGCGACCCCGTCGGCGACGTCGGCGCGTGGCCCGGCGCCATCGAGGCCTTCCTCGACATCTGCACCCGGTACGGCTGGTCGCCCGCGGTGCTGGGCTGTTCCGAGCGCGGCGCGACCGCCTGGGCCAAGGCCGGCCTCGACGCCCTGGAGCTGGGCGACGAGGCGGTGCTGGAGACGGCGACGTTCAGCCTCGACGGGCGCCCCATGCGCGGGGTCCGCCAGACCGTCAACCGGATGCAGCGCAGCGGGCACACCGTCGAGGTGACGCGGCTGCGCGACGTCGACGAGGCCGAGCGGACCCGGATCGCCGAGCGCGCGCACCGCTGGCGCGGCGCGGAGGACGAGCGCGGCTTCTCGATGGCGTCCTCGCGGGTCGCGGACCCCTCCGACCCGGACGCGGTGATCGTCACCGCGTTCCGCGACGGCGAGCCGACCGGGATGCTGCAGCTGGTCCCCTGGGGCCGCGACGGACTCTCGCTGGACCTCATGATCCGCTCCGCCGACGCCGACAACGGCGTCAACGAGCTGATGATCGCCGAGCTGATGGCCGCCGCGAAGGACCACGGCGTGAAGCGGGTGTCGCTGAACTTCGCGATGTTCCGCTCCGCCCTGGAGCGCGGCGAGCGGATCGGTGCCGGACCGGTCGCCCGCGGCTGGGCCCGGGTGCTGCGGATCGCCTCGCGCTGGTGGCAGATCGACTCGCTCTACCGGTTCAACGCGAAGTTCCGTCCCACCTGGTACCCGCGCTACGTGCTGTTCCCCGCCGTCCGCGACCTGCCGCGGGTGCTGTTCGTCGTGCTCGAGGCCGAGGGCTTCGGCGGCCGCCCGCCGACGCTGCTGCGGCTGCTGCGCCGGTGAGCCGGGACCACGTGGGGGCGGTGTCGTGATCCACGCCTCCGAGCTGCGCCTCGACGTCGTCGCCGCGGCGGTGGTGCCGGCCGTCACGGCGGTACTGGCGCTCGTCCTCACCGGAGGGCTGTGGCACCGGCTGCGCCGGGTCGCGCGGACGCTGCTCGTGATCGTCTCGGCCGTGGCCGTGCTCGCGGCCGCCGGGGCCGGGGCGAACCTGCTCGGCGGCTTCTTCCCCACCGTCGGCTCGCTGATCGGGTCCTCTCCCGACCCGGGCGAGGGCTCGGTCGCCGACATCGGCCCGGACGGCGCCGGCCTCGACGCGGCGATGCCGCTGGTCGCCGCCCGGTCCGCGCAGGGGCTGGGCTCCACGCTGCACATGACCCTGCACGGGGACGCGTCCGGCATCGACCGCGACGCCGACGTCTACCTCCCGCCCGGCTACACCGAGCACCCGCAGGCCCGCTTCCCGGTCGTCGAGTGGCTGCCCGGGTTCCCCGGCGAGCCCCGCGAGGTCGCCGCGCTGTTCCGGGTCCCCGAGGTGCTCGACGCCGCGATCGCCGCGCACCGCATCCCGCCGGTCGTCCTGGTGATCCCCGACATCAACGGCGAACCCCGGTTCGGCCACGACCAGGAGTGCGTCGACGCCCAGCACGGCGCGGCCGACGACACCTACCTGACCACCGACCTCGTCGGCTGGACCACCCGGCACCTGCGGGTGCGCACCGACCGCGGCGCCTGGGCGCTGGCCGGCTGGTCCTCGGGTGGGTACTGCGCGATGAACCTGGCGCTGCGCCACCCGCGCACCTACGCGCTCGCGGTCAGCCAGAGCGGCTACGACCGCACCCCCGACGACGTCGTCACCGGGGAGCTGTTCGCCGGCCGGCCCGACCTGGCGTCCGCGAACGACGTCGTCGCACTGCTGCGCGAGCGGCCTGCACCACTGGCGATGCTGGTCACCGCGGGTTCCGACGAGCCCGAGGAGCGGGCGGCGGCGGACCGGATCCGGGCCGCCGCGGCGCCGCCGGTGACCGTCGACACCCGGGTGTACCCGGGCGGCGGACACAACCAGAACGCCGTCCGCGCCCAGCTGCCGGACCTGGTGGACTGGCTGGGTGCGCACCTGCTGGGGCCGCTCGCCCCGCCCGCGACGCCGGCGGGTGTCACGATCGACGACGGGCCCGGTGTGCCGCAGCGCGTGCTGCCGGTCCCCGACCCCTAGGAAGGAGACACGCGTGGTCTGGGAGGGAGTCGGCACCCTGCTGCTGGTCGGTGGGCTGCTCGCCGGGGTGGTGTGGATCGTGATCGCGGCCGGCGTCGGGGAGATCCCGGCGCTGCTGCACGGCCTGGCGCTGTGGTTGCTGGTGCCGCTGGCGTGGCTGGGGTCGCTCGGGGTCGTGCTGGCCGGCGGCTCGGTCGGGGCCGGCTGGGCGGTGCTGCTGGGGCTGCTCGTCGCCACCGGGATCGCCTGCGGGGCGGCGCGGATGCTGGCGGGTCGACGGGGCTGACCACCCACCGGTCAGAATGACGACGTGGACTTCCGCTCCGTCTACCGCCACCGCTTCCTGCGCACCGCCGCGGCGACCCTGCACACCACGATGGCCGACCCGGCCGCGAACGTCGCCGCCGTGCTGGAGACCGCCCGGACCTGCGCCGACGACGGCGTCGGGCTGGTGGTGTTCCCCGAGCTGACGCTCTCGGGCTACTCCATCGAGGACGTCCTGATGCAGGACACCTTGCTGGACACCGTCGAGACCGAGCTGGTCTCGCTCGTCGCGGCGACGGCGGACCTGCTGCCGGTCCTCGTGGTCGGGGCACCGCTGCGGTACCGCCACCGCCTCTACAACTGCGCGGTCGTGATCCACCGGGGCCGGATCCTCGGCGTCGCCCCCAAGTCCTACCTGCCGACCTACCGCGAGTTCTACGAGCGCCGCCAGACCGCCGCCGGCGACGACGTCCGCGGTGCGACCATCCGGCTGGGCGGCGCGTCCGGTGTCGACGTGCCGTTCGGCACCGACCTGCTCTTCGCCGCCGAGGACCTGCCCGGCCTGGTGCTGCACGCCGAGATCTGCGAGGACTACTGGGTGCCGATCCCGCCGTCGTCGGAGGCGGCGCTGGCCGGGGCGACGGTGCTGGCGAACCTGTCCGGCTCGCCGATCACCGTCGGCCGGGCCGACACCCGGCACCTGCTGTCGCGCTCGGCGTCGGCGCGCTGCCTGGCCGCCTACGTCTACGCCGCAGCGGGCGAGGGCGAGTCCACCACGGACGTCTCGTGGGACGGCCAGACCATGATCTACGAGAACGGCGTGCTCCTCGCGGAGTCGGGGCGCTTCCCGCAGGGGGCGCGGCACGCCGTCGCCGACGTCGACCTCGACCTGATCGCCGCCGAGCGGCGCCGCCAGGGCACGTTCGACGACAACCGCCGCACCCACGCCGCCCGCACCGACGCCTTCCGCACCATCGGGTTCCGGCTCGACCCGCCCGGCCACGACATCGGGCTGCGCCGCACCGTGGAGCGCTTCCCGTTCGTGCCCGCGGACCCGGCGCGGCTGGAGCAGGACTGCTTCGAGGCCTACTCGATTCAGGTCGCCGGGCTGGAGCAGCGGCTGCGCGCGATCGGCCAGCCGAAGGTCGTGATCGGGGTGTCCGGCGGGCTCGACTCCACGCACGCGTTGATCGTCGCGGCCCGGGCGATGGACCGGCTCGGGCGCCCGCGCACCGACATCCTGGCCTTCACCATGCCCGGCTTCGCGACCTCGGACCACACCCGCAGCAACGCCGTCGCGCTGTCCGAGGCCCTCGGGGTCACCTTCGACACGATCGACATCACCGGCACCGCGCGGACGATGCTGTCGGAGATCGACCATCCCTTCGGGCGCGGCGAGCCGGTCTACGACGTCACGTTCGAGAACGTCCAGGCCGGGCTGCGCACCGACTACCTGTTCCGGCTGGCGAACCAGCGCGGCGGGATCGTGCTCGGGACCGGGGACCTGTCGGAGATCGCGCTCGGCTGGTCCACCTACGGCGTCGGCGACCAGATGTCGCACTACAACGTCAACAGCGGCGTCCCGAAAACGCTGATGCAGCACCTCATCCGCTGGGTGATCTCCTCCGAGCAGTTCCCGGCCGAGGTCTCCACCGTGCTGCAGTCGGTGCTCGACACCGAGATCACCCCGGAGCTGGTGCCGTCGGACGGGACCACCGAGGTGCAGTCCAGCCAGGCCACCGTCGGGCCGTACGCGCTGCAGGACTTCACGCTCTGGTACACGCTGCGCCACGGCTACCGGCCGTCGAAGATCGCCTTCCTGGCCGGGCACGCCTGGTCCGACGCGACCGCGGGCGCCTGGCCGCCCGGCTTCCCCGACGACGAGCGGCCCGAGTACTCCCCGGCGGAGATCCGCCGGTGGCTGCAGGTGTTCGCCCGGCGCTTCTTCCAGTTCGCCCAGTTCAAGCGCTCGGCGCTGCCGAACGGACCCAAGGTGTCCGCCGGGGGTGCGCTGTCGCCGCGCGGTGACTGGCGGGCGCCCTCGGACCTGTCGGCGACGATCTGGCTGGACGAGATCGAGCGCGAGGTCCCGGAGGGCTAGGCGGCGATCCGGTCCCGCTCGGCGAGCTCGGCGGCCACCTTCTCCCGGTGAGCGGCCCTGGCCCGGGCGTGCGCCGGGCTGCGGCGCAGCACCAGGTAGGCGACGGCGAGCACGGCGAACCAGATCGGCGTCACCAGCAGGGCGACCAGGGTGTCGTCCTGCTGGGTCAGCGCCCACAGCACGAACACGAAGAACGCCAGCACCGCGACGACCATCGGCACCCCACCCGGCATCGGGAACCTCGACGCCGCGTGGCGCTGCGGGCGGCGCCTGCGGTGCTCCAGGTAGCTCACCAGGATCATCGTCCACACGAACACGAAGCAGACCGACGAGATCGTCGTGACGACGGTGAACGCCTCCACCACGGACTGCCCCGAGTACAGCAGCGCCGCCCCCACCAGCAGGAACGCGCACGAGAACGCGAGCGCGTTCACCGGGACCCGGCGCGCGGACAGCCGGGCGAACCGCGGAGGCGCGGCGCCGTCACCGGCGAGGCCGTAGACCATCCGCGACGTCGAGTAGATGCCGGAGTTGGCGCTGGACAGGGCACTGGTGAGCACCACGAAGTTGACGACGCCTGCCGCCGCGGCGAGCCCGGCGAGACCGAACATCGCGACGAACGGGCTCTCGTCGGCAGCGATCCGCCTCCACGGGGTGACCGCGCAGATGACGACGAGGGCGCCGACGTAGAACAGCAGGATCCGCACCGGGATCGTGTTGATCGCCCGCGGCAGCGTGCGCTCCGGGTCACGCGCCTCGGCGGCGGTGGTGCCGACGAGCTCGACCCCGACGAAGGCGAACACGGCGATCTGGAAGCCGGCCACGAAGCCCGTCACACCGGTCGGGAAGAAGCCGCCGTCGTTCCAGAGGTTGGCGAACGCCGCGGTCGTGCCGTCCGGGGCGCGGAACCCGCCGAGGACCATCGCCAGCCCGACGACGACGAGGGCGAGGATCGCGACGATCTTGACCAGAGCGAACCAGAACTCGGCCTCGCCGAAGGCGCGCACCGTCGGCAGGTTCAGCGCGAAGAGCACCAGGATGCAGGCCAGCGCGGGGATCCAGAGCGGGACGTCGGCCCACCAGTAGGCGACGTAGCCAGAGATCGCGACGACGTCGGCGATGCCGGTGACCACCCAGCAGAACCAGTAGGTCCAGCCGGTGAAGAACCCGGCCCACGGGCCGAGCAGGTCGGCGGCGACGTCGCTGAAGGACTTGTAGCGCAGGTCCGACAGCAGCACCTCGCCCATCGCGCGCAGCACGAAGAACAGGAAGAAGCCGATGATCGCGTAGACCAGGATCACCGACGGCCCCGCGAGCGAGATCGTCTTGCCCGCCCCCAGGAACAACCCGGTGCCGATCGCGCCGCCGATGGCGATGAGCTGGATGTGGCGGTGGGCGAGGTCCCGGCGGAGCGGCGACCCGGCCGTCGCGTCGTCGTGCATCGTGCTGTCCCCCTTGCGCTCCCGAACCGTTCGGAGGCGCCCGACCGTATCGAGGCGCAATGCGGACGTCCCAACGTGACGGGTACGGACGGGGGTGACCCACTGGTCCGGACGCGGTGACGACGAGTGCTCCGAGTGCGCGTCCGGCGCAGCGGTGGTGCGTGTCGTCGTGTCGTCGGCACCGACTGCCGATCGGTGACACGGTTCACCGAGCAGGCAGGGCCCCACTGTGCCGACGGGACGGCGCCGCACCCGGCGACCGGGCGACCGAGCCGCTCCGCCCCGTCCGCCGGCACCCGGTGCGAGCAGCGGTGACGGACGGTCCTGAGTGGATCGCCGGTCCACGGTGGGCGGCTCCCCGCCCCGCCGGGCCCGGGTGAACCCGACCACTACTGTCGCTCGCATTCGACCTGGAGGTGAGTCGTGGCACTCGCGAACATCCTGTCCGAGATGCCGGATCTGCTGGAGCGGACCCTGGCGGAACACACCCCCGACACGCAGGGCTTCTGCCGTGAGTGCCGGGACGCGACGGGGGTCAGTGCCACCTGGCCCTGCGTGACCCGCGAGCTGGCCGAGCAGGCCCGCTCGATGTCCTCCCCCGGCACCGGAACCAGCACCGGCCCCGCAACCAGCGCCGTCGACGAGCGGGCGGTCGAGGGCACCGTGGCCGGGCGTCGCCGGGCCAGGGACCTCTCGTCCTCGGCCGGCGCCCCGGCCCCGCTCGGCAACGGCCGGCACCGTTCGCTCTAGGCCCCTCCGGCGCCCCGGACACCGCGTCCGGGGCGCCGTCGTCGTCAGGAGAGCCGGGCGGGTGCGTCCGGGCGGTGCGTCTCGCGGATGAGCAGCACCGCGACCAGCGAGATGACCGCGACGACGACCATGTAGGCCGCGACCGCCATCGACGTCCCGAAGCCCTGCTGCAGCGCGGCGGCGATCAGCGGCGCGAACCCGCCGCCCAGCACCGCGCCGACGGCGTAGGAGAAGGACGCGCCGCTGTAGCGGAAGCGGGCCTCGAACATCTCCGCGAACAACGCGGACTGCGGGCCGTAGGACAGCCCCAGCCCCACCGTGAGGACGACGACCGCGACGACCATCGCGGCGAACCCGGTGGTGTCGAGCAGCAGGAAGAACGGCACCGGCCACACCACGAGCAGCACCGAGCCCGCCAGGTAGGCACGCTTGCGGCCGACCCGGTCCGACCAGACCGCTCCGGCGACGATGCTGACCAGCCAGCTCAGCGAGCCGATGATCACGACGACGATCATGGTGTTCCGCGGGACCGCCAGCACCTGGGTGCCGTAGGAGAGCAGGTAGGCCAGGAAGATGTAGCCGATCGCGTTGTTGGCGACGAAGAGGTCGCGCGGATTGATGGATGATCATGGGCGGCGGTGTGGTCGGCTGTCCCAGCGGTGCGTGGTCCAGGCCTGCCGGATCAGGCTACGGAGTGTGATGATGGTGTCGGCGAGGTCGAAGAACGCGTCGACGACGGTTTCGCGGCGTTCGTAGCAGCGCTGCAGCCGGTTGAAGCTGTTGTGCCAGGCGTTGGTGCGCTCGATGTGCCAGCGTTGGGTGGCCTGGATCGGTGCTTTCTCGCCCTTGCGCGCGATCTCGCTGTGCAGGCCCCGTTCGGTGAGTGTGTCGCGGGTCTTACCGGAGTCATAGCCGGCGTCGAGGTGCACGGTGATGTCGTCGGGCAGCGGGCCGAGAGCGTCGAGGTGGTCGAGAGTGGGGCCCAGTAGCGGGGAGTCGTGGCGGTGTGCCCCGGCCAGGACCCGGCCCAGTGGGATGCCATGGCCCTCGACGAGCACCGATCGCTTCATGCCCTGTTTACGCCGGTCAACCGGTGACGGTCCGGCGACCTCACCGCCGCCGGGGGCCTTGGTGATGGCGCCGTCGACGGCAACGTCGTCAAGCAACAGGCCGACGATGCGGTCGTAGGCGTCCAGGGCGATCCGGCGTAGCTGGGCGAAGACCCCGAGCCGGATCCACTCGTCACGGCGATCGCGGATGGTGGTCGCCGAGCAGGTGCTGTCGGAGACGCCCTGATACGGGCAGCCGAACCGCAGCACCTGCAGGAGCTTGTCGAACACGACCCGATCCGCGATCCGGCGGCGGTGACAGCCCCACGGATGAGTGGGATCGAACTCGCCCCGGGGCGGCAGCAGCGCGGCGAACTGGTCCCACAACGGCTCGGTCAACCATGATGGCAGGGCGGGCACGCGGCCTCCAGACGATCACGAAGAGTCAACAACTTCATGATCGACAGGCCCGTGCCCGCCCCTCACCATCGACACCCGGCCGCGACCCAGCTGTGATCAATCCGCGCGACCTCGAAGCTGACCGAGGCCAGCACCAGCTCGCGCGGCCGCTGCCGGAACACCTCCAGGATCGGGGCCCGGCTGCGGCCGCGGTGGGTCCGCAGCAGCGCGAACACCGGGCTCTCCTCGACCCGCATCCGGATCACGAGCCCGACGACAACCAGCAGGATCGACAGCAGGAACGGGATCCGCCAGCCCCACGCGGCGAACTGCTCTGGGGTGGTCAGGTTGGACACGACGAGGAACACCAGCTGGGCCAGGATCAGCCCGGCGGGCACCCCGATCTGCGGGAACGAGCCGTAGCGCCCGCGCCGTCCGGGCGGGGCGTGCTCGACCGCCATGAGCGCGGCGCCGCCCCACTCACCGCCCGCCGAGAGACCCTGCAGCAGCCGCAGCACGACGAGCAGCACCGGCGCCGCGACGCCGATCTGGCCGTAGGTGGGCAGCAGGCCGACCCCGACGGTGGCCACACCCATCAGCAGCAGCGAGAGGACCAGCATCTTCTTGCGGCCGAGACGGTCACCGAAGTGCCCCCACACGATGCCGCCGAGCGGACGTGCCACCAGGCCGACGCCGAGGGTCGCGAACGCGGCCAGGGTGCCCGAGGCCGCGGACATCGTGCTGAAGAACTGGCTGTTGAACACCAGGGCCGCGGCCGTGGCGTAGATGAAGAAGTCGTACCACTCGATCGTCGTGCCGATCGCGCTCGTCGCGGCGACCCGGCGCACCTGCGCGGGCGCGGAGCCGGTCGTGTCGGCGGCACTCGTCGGGCCCGTGCCGGGCGCGGCCTGCTGCTCGGTCATGCGTCCTCCCCTGCCCCGGGACGACGGTGTCCCGGACGCGCTACTTTTGCACCGAACGTCCGGTCGGGTAAAGACGTCCGGTGCATCCGGTGCGTGCCACTCGCCGCACGGCCGGGTGCGGTCGCCGCCACGAACGGACCGTGAAGATCGGACATCGCGGGACATTCGCTACCGTCCGGTCACTGAACACGCGGTCCGGTATCCCCCGACGGGCCGGGATCCCCCGATCCCGACGCTCCCCCGCAGCCCGGCCGGTCCGCGTGCCGGAGGAGAGACCGTGCCGCCGCACCAGGAAGTGCCCCGACACCGACATCGGGCGCAGGCCGGGCCACGGCCCGGCCTGCGTCACGTCGCCACCGCGGCCGCCGTCGCGAGCGGCACGCTCGCCGTCGTCACGCCCGTGACCGGGCTCGACCTCGGGCCGACCCGGGCCGACCTGCGCCTGGCCGCGCAGGAGGTGTCCGACGGCCCCGGCGCACCGTTCGCCGAGGCCGCGGCCGCAGCGCGGGACACCCCGGTCCTCGGCGCCGAGATCGTCCGCGACGCGGGCCTGCTCGACCCGCCCGCCGACGCGAGCCTCGCCGCGGCCCGCAAGGCCCAGGCCCTGGTGCAGGAGGCCGCCGAACGGGCCAAGGCCGCTGCGGAACTCGCCGCGCGCGGGCTGAACGACCCGTCGTGCGGGCTCGACCTCGGCGATCTGGGCCGGGTGAAGGAGTGGGTCTCCGACGCCGCGGAGTTCCTCGGCTGCGCCTACGGCGAGACCGACCTGATCGGCGTCGCGCAGCGGGCGAACGCCTCCGACCACCCCACCGGGCACGCGCTGGACATCATGGTGCGCGGGCAGAAGGGCGACCGCATCGCCGACTGCGCACTGGCCAACGCCGACGAGCTCGGCGTGAAGTACGTCATCTGGGAGCAGCGCATGAACGACGGCTCCGGGTGGTCGACGATGGAGGACCGCGGCGGCGACACCGCGAACCACTACGACCACGTGCACATCTCGTTCGACGAGCGCGCTGGGTCCGGCGAGCCGGACCTCGGCCGCTGCGCCTGACCCAGCGCCACCCGGTCCGCGCGGAGCGCGGACCGGGTGGCGCCGGGTGTCAGACGCCGATCTTCGCCGGGCGGCCGCCCTTCAGGTGCCGGATCGCGGCGACGGCCGGGCGCGGCTGCGCGGCGCCGCCGTCGGGCCAGTGCGAGGCGGGCTTCTCCGGGGAGGCCCCGTCGAGGTCGCCCGGGTGCTGCACCGACACGAGCACGAAGTTCTCGGTGACGACCGGCCCGCAGCACTCCGAGCCGACCGGGACGCTGGCGAACAGCCGGGTCGAGCCGCGCTGCGGCCCCTCCAGCACGACGCCGTAGAGGCCGTCGTTGATCTTCAGCGCCTGGGTGGAGTCGGTCGAGACCCAGAGGTTGCCGTAGGGGTCGAACGCCACGTTGTCCGGCGAGGTGATCGGGCTGACCTGGGACTTGTCGAACCCGCCGAAGTAGGTCGACGGGTCGTCGGGGTCCCCGCAGACCAGCAGGATGTTCCAGGCGAACGTCGTCGCCGCCGGGTCGTCGCGCGTCTCGGTCAGCTCGATGACGTGGCCGTGCTTGTTCGCGTTGCGCGGGTTCGCCTCGTCCGGACCGGCCTTGGCACCCGCCTTGCCGCGGTCGGAGTTGTTGGTGCAGGCGATGTAGACCTTCCCGGTGCGCGGGTTGGGCTCCACGTCCTCCGGACGGTCCATCTTCGTCGCGCCGACCTTGTCCGCGGCGAGCCGGGTGAACACGAAGACGTCGGCGACGCTCATGCCGTCCACGTAGGACTTCGTGGTCGACGCCAGCGGCTTCCACTGCCCGGAGCCGTCGAAGCGGCCGTCGCGCGGCAGCGCCCCGGTGCCGGTGATCTCCGCGGCCGGGCTGTCCCCGGTGAAGGTCGCGACGTAGAGCGTGCCCGAGGACAGCAGGGTGGCGTTGTGCTCGCGGGCGGCCCGGCTGTTGCCGCGACGCATCCGCTTGTCCGACACGAACTTGTAGACGTAGTCGAAGCGCTCGTCGTCGCCCATGTAGACGACGGGGCGGCCGTCGCGGGTGAGGGCGACGGTGGCGCCCTCGTGCTTGAAGCGGCCGAGCGCGGTGTGCTTGACCGGTTTCGAACGCGGGTCGTGCGGATCGATCTCGACGATGTAGCCGAACCGGTTGGCCTCGTTCGGCTCCTGCGCGAGGTCCCAGCGCGGGTCGACGCGCTCCCACTTGCGCGACGAGCTGCCCTCGGAGATCCCGTAGCGCTTCGCGCGCTCGTCGGTGACCGGGCCGGAGGCGAAGTAGCCGTCGAAGTTCTCCTCGCCGGACAGGAAGGTGCCCCACGGGGTGGTGCCGCCGGCGCAGTTGCCGATCATGCCCTTGACGCTGCGTCCGGTCGGGTCGGCCTTGGTGCGCAGCACCTCGGCACCGGCGGCCGGGCCGTCGAGCACCATCTCGGTGTCGGCGGTGATCCGCCGGTTGAGTTTCCCGTTGCGGTCGTAGCGCAGCTCGCCGGTGCGCAGGTCGCGGGTCACCTCGACGACGCCGCCGCCGTGCGCGGCGATCCCGATCCGGATCTGCTCGGGGGTGGGGGCGTCCTCGTCGTAGCCGCGGAACATCAGCGGCTCGAGGGTGTACTCGTGGTTGGAGAACATGACGTAGCGGCGACCGGGGCCGTCGATCGGCAGGATGCCGCAGAAGTCGTTGTTGTAGCCGAACTGGCGGGCCTGCGCCGCGGCGGTCTGCTTCTCGAAGTCGAACTCCGGCGCGTCCGGGAACATCGGGTCGCCCCAGCGGATCACGACGTTGCTCGCGTAGTCGGTCGGCACGCGGATCGCGTCGTCGAGGTTCGGCGCGACGGTCTCGTACTGCAGCCCGCGCGGGGGCCGGGCCTGCCGCCCCGCGGCCACGTCGGCACCGAGCGGATGGGCAGGCGCGGCCGGGGCGGGCTCCGCCGCGGAGGCCGTGCCGGCCAGCGCCACACCGGCCCCGGCGCCCAGGCCGATCACCGCACCGGCGCGGAGCATCCCGCGCCGGTCGAGCACGGCCTGCATGACGTCGCCGAAGTAGGCGTTCGACGACGGGTTGGGCTCGGGCCGGGAGCAGGCGTCGCCGCACCGGTAGCGGCAGGTGAGTCCCTGGCGGTCGTGCCGCATGCGGTCGAGGAGCGGGAGGGCACGGCGGGGGCCGGCCTGGGGGGCGTCGCCGGGGCAGGTGTGAGCCACGGTCGTCCTCCTGGGGTCGTGGTGGGATGGCGCGGTGCGGTCCGGTCCGTTCGGAACCGTCCCTTTCCTCCGCATCCCAACACCCCTGTTCTCCCGTGAGGTGAGGAGAAGGTGGCCGCCGGGTGAACGCATCCCCGGATGGGATGACGTCGACCACGCGACGCGACCGGCACGGCCACCCGATGGGTGACCGCGCCGGTCGTGTCACTCCGTGGAGCAGGGGCACGGGCCGGGGCGGGTACGTGTCCTCCGCCCCGGCCCGGCGGGATCAGACGATGCCCTGGCGGGCGGCGGTGTAGACGATCTCGGTGCGGCGCCGGACCTCGAGCTTGTCGCGAAGGTTCCGCACGTGGAACTTCACGGTCGCCTCGGAGATCCGCAGCCGGGTCCCGATCTCGCGGTTGGACAGGCCGACGGCGAGCAGCCGCAGCACCTGGTTCTCGCGGTCGGTCAGCAGCGAGGTCTTGCAGAGGTCCGGCGCGGGCGACGGCGCCGGGTCGGTGTCCCGCAGCACCTGCAGCGGGCCGGCGCTCGCGGTGCCCGGGTCGAAGACGCCCTCACCGCGCAGGACCGTGCGCAGCGCCCGCACGATCTCGGCGGTGTCGGCACCCTTGCGCAGGTAGCCGTGCACCCCCAGACGCACGGTGCGCATCATCGCGTCGCGGTCCCGGCAGCCGGTCAGCACGAGGATCTTCACCCCGCGGCAGCGCTCCATCAGCGCACGCACCAGGTCCAGGCCGGGCCGCTCGTCGCGGGCGAACTCGATGTCGACGACGATCACGTCGGGGCGGGTCCGCTCGGCGGCCATCAGGGCGTCGCGCGGGGAGGCGGCCTCGCCGGCCGGGGCCAGGTCGGGTTCGGCGGTCAGCAGTGCCCGCAGCCCGTGCCGGACGACCGGCTCGGAGTCGACGACGAGCACCCGGGCCGCGCGGCGGATCACATCCGCGCCGTCGGCCCCGCGGCCGGCACGCAGATCGGTGGCCTCACGAACGGCTTCGAGCGTCATCGCTGTCCTCCGGTGGGTCTGTTGCGTCATCGCCGGGCACCACCCGGCGTCCCGATGCGGCAAACCGTAAGGAGCGCCACGTTGCCCCCACGTTGCGCGCGATCCGGCGACGTCGCATCCCGGCCCGGTCGTATGGAGGTCGGGCCCCCGAACAGCGGGTATGCTCGCCACCCCGGGGGACGAACGCCGGGACGGATCGACCCGCGCCGGCGCGGGGCATCACGTGGGAGCAGGGCACCGGGTGTGCCCCGGCCGTGGCGGGAGGCGACGTGAGCGGAGCCGAGGGCGGCACCTCCCCCGACGAGCTGGTGGCCGACGCGAACCGCCTGCGGCGCATCTACGACGACGGGCTCGGCGCCGGCGGCTCGGCCGGCGCACCGCGACCGGTCGTGTCCGACTCCTGGCAGCGCAGCCTGGCCGCGCACGTCGACCCGGAGGGCAGGCTCCCCCCGCTCGTCTACCTCGCCGACGAGCTGAAGGAGGTCCGGACCGGCCACCCGCTGCACGCGGTGATGCCGCTGCTCCGCTCCACGCTCGTGAGCATCGCCGACGAGGCGATGCACGTGATGCTCGTGACCGACGCCGACGGCACCGTCCTGTGGCGCGACGGCGCACACGGCCTGCTGCGCTCCGCCGACGACGTCGGGCTCGTCGAGGGCACCCGCTGGGCCGAGGAGACCATCGGCACCAACGCGATGGGGACCGCGCTGGCCGTCGACCAGCCGGTCCGGATCCACTCCGCCGAGCACCTCGTGCGGACCTACCACGACTGGACCTGCGTCGCGGCTCCCGTGCACGACCCGGACACCGGCGACACCATCGGCGCCATCGACATCTCCGGCCCGCTGCACACCGTGCACCCCGCGCTGGTGCAGCTGGTGACGGCGACCGCGCACCTCGCGGAGAACCAGCTGCGGGTGCGGCTGGCGATCGCCGACGAGCGGCTGCGGGTCAAGAACATGCCCCACCTGACGGCGTTGCGCGGCTCCGAGGGCGCCCTGCTGTCCCCGAGCGGCCGGGTCATCGCCAGCGAGCCCTACGGCCTGTTCCCCGAGCGGATCCGGCTCGACGACGGCGTCGACCGGGTGCAGCTCGGCGACGGCCGGGAGATGGCCGTCGAGAAGCTTGCCGAGGGCTACCTGCTGGTGCCGCCGTCGCGACGGCGCGGGCGTGTGGTCGCGGCGGTGCCGCCCGAGACGGCACGCCCGCTGGAGCTGCGCTTCACCGGCGGGGGCGGGCCGCGCGTCACCCTCGACGGCGAGGAGTTCGCGGCCACCCTGCGCCCGGCCGAGATCCTCACGGCGCTGGCGCTGCACCCCGACGGGCTCTCCGGCGAGCAGCTGACCCTGATGCTCTACGGCGAGGACGGCAACCCGACCACCCTGCGCGGCGAGATCCACCGCCTGCGGTCGTCGCTGGGGGCGGAGCTGCTGCTCACCCGTCCGTACCGGCTCGCGACCGGGCCCCAGGCCGACTTCCTGCGGGTCCGGGACGCGCTGCGGGACGGCCGGGTGTCCGAGGCGCTCGACTCCTGCCACGGCGAGCTGCTGCCCCGTTCCGACGCGCCCGCCGTGCGCGAGCTGCGTGACGAGCTGCTGGTCGGGCTGCGGCACGCGGTGCTCGCCTCGGACGACGTCGCGCTCCTGCACCGCTTCGTCGTGCACCCGCTGGGGACCGACGACCTGGAGGCGCACGAGCTGCTGCTGGACCTGCTCGACCGGGACGACCCGCGCCGCGCCGCCGTCGCCGCGCGGGCCGAGCACCTGCGGGACTGACCCGGCCCGGTCGACCCGGTGACCCGGCCGACCCGGGTCAGGTCCGTGCGGCCAGCGGGCTGTCCGGCTCCAGCTCCAGCTCCCCCGCGCGCCACAGGGCCGCATACCGACCGCCCGCGCGGACCAGCTCGTCGTGGGTGCCCTCCTCGGCGATCCGGCCGCCGGACAGCACCACGATCCGGTCCGACCGCCGGGCGGTCTGCAGCCGGTGGGCGACGACGAACGCGGTCCGCCGCGACGCCACCCGCTCCCCCGCCGCCAGCACGGTGGCCTCGGTGGCCGGGTCCAGCGCCGCGGTCGCCTCGTCGAAGATCAGCACGTCCGGGTCGACCAGCTCGGCCCTCGCGAGCGCGACGAGCTGCCGCTGTCCCGCCGACAGGCCCTGCCCCCGCTCGCCGACGGGGGTGTGGAACCCCTGGGGCAGCGACCGCACCAGGCCCAGCGCCCCGACCGCGCGGGCCGCGGCCTCGATCCGCTCCGGCGGGGCGTCCGGGCGGCCGTAGGCGATGTTGGAGGCGACGTCACCGGTGAACAGGTGCGCCTCCTGCGGGACCACCCCGAGCCGGGACCGGTACCCGGCCAGCGGGAAGCGGCGCACGTCGACGCCGTCGACGCGGACCTGGCCCTCGCCGGTGTCGTAGAACCGGGCGATCAGCTTGATCAGCGTCGACTTCCCGGCGCCGGTCGCGCCCACCAGCGCGACGGTCTCACCCGCACCGACGCGCAGCGACACGTCGTCGAGGGCGGGGGCGTCGACCCCCGGGTAGCGGAACGTCACGTGGTCGAGCTCGACCTCGCCGCGCAGCCGCGACGGCACCGGCACCGGCCGCTGCGGCTCGTCCGGGACCGAGGTGGGCGTGCGCAGCAGCTCCGAGATCCGGTTCAGGCCGACCCGGGCCTGCTGGTAGCCGTCGAACACCTGCGACAGCTGCTGCACCGGGCCGAAGAACAGGGTCAGGTACAGCAGGAACGCGGTGAGCACACCCGGGGTGATGTCCCCGCCGACGATCCGGGTGCCGCCGACGAACAGCACCACCGCCGTCGCGATGTCGGACAGCAACCCCACGAACGGGAAGTAGGTGGCGATGTAGCGCTGCGCGCGCAGCCGCGACCGACGGTAGGCGTCGGACCGCTCGCCGAAGCGGTCGTAGCTCAGCTCCTCGCGGACGTAGGCCTGCGCGATGCGGACCCCGGACACGTTCTCCTGCAGGTCGGCGTTGACCACGCTGACCCGCTCGCGGGCCTCGGCGTAGGCGCGGGAGGAGAACCGGCGGAACACCACGGTGCCGACCGCGAGCAGCGGCAGCAGCCAGCCCAGCGCGTACAGCGCGAGCTCCGGGTCGGTGAGCACCAGGGCGGTCGCGACCCCGCCGATCGTCAGGAGGCTGACGACGGCCTGCGCCAGCCCGGTCTGCAGGAACGTGGACAGCGCGTCCACGTCGGTGGTCATCCGGGTCATGATCCGGCCGGACAGCTCCCGCTCGTAGAAGTCGAGGCCGAGCCGCTGCAGGTGCGCGTAGCTGCGCAGCCGCAGCAGGTAGAGCAGGCTCTCCCCGGCCCGGGCGGTGACCAGCGTCTGGAACCCGACGACCACCGCGTCCAGCACGACGATCAGCAGCCCGGCCAGCGCCGCCAGCAGCAGGACCCGAGTGGCGCCGTCGGCGATGCCGTCGTCGACGGCGATCCGGGCGATGCTCGGCAGGGCCAGGGTCGCCAGCGCGTCCACGGTCATCAGCGCGACGCCGAGCACCAGCAGCCAGCGCACCGGCCGCAGCAGCGAGGACAGCCGGAACGCGGGGTCGGGGGCCGTCGGGTCGTCGTCGCCGTGCAGCCGGGGCGTCTCGGTCACCGGGGGCAGCTTCGCGACGGACTCGAGCAGCTCGGGGGTCGCGCTGATCCCGCCCGCCCACCCGGCCGCGCCGCCTCCGCCGCCGCGGGTCAGGGCCCGGTCCGGGTCCTGCTCGACGCTGACCCGCGGCCACAGCTCCGGGGTGACGGCCGGGACGGCTGCCTCGAACGCCGCCATCGTCTCGCCGGCGCCCGCCCCGCCGGTGTCGTCCGCGGGCTCGTCGCCGACCGGGGCGACGGTGGCCGCGCGGGTGCCGCCGCCCAGCTCGTCGGCGGGGCCGGTGGCCAGCAGCTCCCGGAACAGCGCGCACCGGCTGCGCAGCTCGTCCTCGGTGCCGGTGTCGACCACCTGCCCCTTGTCCAGGACCGCGATCCGGTCGGCCAGCGCCAGGGTGGACCGGCGGTGCGCGACCAGCAGCGTGGTCCGCTCGGCGGTCAGCTCGTGCAGGGTCTCGTGGATCGCGGCCTCGGTGGCGGTGTCGACCGCGGAGGTCGCGTCGTCGAGCACGAGCACCCGCGGCCGGGTGAGCATCGCCCGGGCCAGTGCGATCCGCTGTCGCTGGCCACCGGACAGGGTCAGGCCGCGCTCGCCGACCTCGGTGTCGTAGCCGTCGGGCAGGTCCTCGACGAACGACGCGACCTGCGCCGCCTCGGCGGCGGCGCGGATCTCGTCCTCGTCGGCGTCGGGGCGGCCATAGGCGATGTTGTTGCGGATGGTGTCGGAGAACAGGAACGCCTCCTCGAACACCACCCCCAGCTCGGCGCGCAGGTCGTGCAGCCGCAGGTCGCGCAGGTCCACCCCGCCGATCGCGAGACGCCCGGCCTGCGGGTCGTAGAACCGGGGCAGCAGCAGCGCCACCGTCGACTTGCCCGAGCCGGGCGGGCCGACCAGGGCGAGGGTCTCACCGGGCTCGACGCGCAGGGAGAGCCCGTCCAGGACCGGGTCGGGGGCGGCGTGGCCGTCCGGGCCGGAGCCCGCGGGCTCGTAGCCGAACCGGACGTCCTCCAGCTCGACGGTCAGGGGGCCCTCGGGGAGCGAGGCCGGACGTTCCGGGTCCACGATCCCCGGTGCGGAGTCGACGATCTCGAAGACGCGCTCGGCGCCGGCCCGGGTCAGCTGCGCGGTGACCACGAGCGCGCCGATCAGCCGGGCGGGCCCGACGAGCATGCCGACGTAGGTGGTGAACGCCAGGAACGTGCCGAGGTCGATCGTGCCCCGGGCGGCCATCCAGCCACCGATGCCGATCACCGCGACCTGCCCCAGGCCGGGCAGCGCCAGCAGCATCGGGTTGAGCCGCGCGGTCAGCCCGGCGGCCCGCAACCGCTCGCCGTAGAGCCGGCGGGCCCGGCCCTCCAGCGTGGCGGTCTCGCGGGCCTCCTGCCCGAAGCCCTTCACCACGCGCACGCCGGTGACGGTCTCCTCGACCTGCTGGGCGATCTCGGCGGCCCGCTGCTGCGCGGACCAGGTGGCCGGGAACAGCCTGCGCCGGATGCTGTTGGTGGCCAGGAACGCCAGCGGCAGCAGGACCAGCGCGACCACCGTGAGCAACGGAGACAGGTACAGCATCGCGACGACCGCGACGACCACCAGCACGACGGTGCCCGCCGACAGCGGAACCATCGACAGGAAGCCCTGCACCAGCTGCAGGTCGGAGATGGCCCGCGAGGCGACCTGGCCGGTGCGCAGCCGGTCCTGGCGGACCCCGTCCATCCGCTGCACCGCGCCGAACACCGCGCGCCGCAGGTCGTGCTGCACGTTCAGCGCCATCTTGCCGCCGAGGTAGCGGCGCACGAACGCGCCGACGAACTTCAGCACGCCCAGCACCAGGAGCCCACCGACGACCGGCGCGAGCACGCCGGTGTCCCCGCCGATCGCGCCGTTCACGCCCTCGCGGATCAGCAGCGGGCCGATCGCCTCCAGCCCGACGCCGAGCATGGACGCGACCAGCGCACCGACCGTGACGCGGCGGTGCCGCATGCAGGCCGCGGCCAGTCTGCGGATCCAGCCGGGGCCTGCGGAGGGGTGGGGAGTGGGCACGTCGCCAGGCTATGCCCGACCCCCGACAACCGGCCCGTCGACGCCGCCCGATACGGGGCATCCACCGTCGACGGCGGCAGCTCCTCCGCACCACCCCCACGGACCCGGCGCTCCGCTGTCGATCAGTACATGAGCGCTGCCGGTAGCTGGGCGGACAACGCTCATGCACTGATCGACGGGACGCGCAGCGGCACTGCTCAGGTGATGTCCCGCCGTGCCCCGACGACGGCGGCCAGCGCGATCCCTGCGGCCGTCCAGGCCGCCAGGACCAGCAGCCCGACCCAGCCGGGCGGCGGGGCGCTGACCCCGGCCAGGAACTCCAGGACGAACCGGGACTGCGCGCCCAGCCCCGCCGAGCTCACGACCGGCTCCCAGACCGCGAGGTCACCGGCGTTGCCGGGCAGGAACGGGGTCAGCCGGGCGAACACCGACGGGTCGCCGAGCGAGGACCCGTCGCCCGCGCGCAGCGCCCCGGCGATCAGGTTCTCCCCGATCAGCAGGTAGCCGACGGTGAGCGCGAGCGCCCCGGCCTGGTTGGTGACCAGGGTCCCGACGGCGACGCCGAGCACCCCCCACAGCGCGCACACCAGGATCCCGATCGCGCCCAGCCCGGCGAGCCGGCCGAGGTCGGGGAGCTGCTGGCCGCCGAGCGTCGCACCGCCGAGCAGCGGGCCGACCACGACGAGGGCCAGTGCGTACAGCCCGGCGACGACGGCGGCGATCACCGCCTTGGCCGCGAGCACCTGGCCCCGGGACCCGGTCAGGTAGGCCAGCGTGACCGTGCGGTGCCGGAAGTCGCCGGTGCCCAGCAGGGTCCCGAAGGCGGCGCCGACGATCGCGGTCATGGTCAGGGCCGACGCCAGGCCCGCGAGCATCAGGATCGAGGAGGTCTCGGTGGCCTGCGGCACGAGCAGCTGCAGGATGCTGCCGAGCAGGCTCTGGGCCAGCGCGAGCAGCAGCACCGGGAGGAACAGCAGCCACCACACCCGGGTGGACAGGGTCTTGCGGACCTCCGCGGTCAGCACCGCGCGGAAGCGGTCGAGGCTCACGGTCGCCATCAGCGCTGCTCCTCCCCGGCGAGCAGGCGCAGGAACATCTGTTCCAGCCCGGCCCGCTCCTCGCTCATCCCGTACACGGCGACGCCCGCGGCGAGCGCCAGGTCCCCGACGCGGACCGCGTCGGCCCCGCCGACGGCCAGCACGCCGTCGTCGACGCGGTCGATCTCGGTGATCCCGTCCGTGGCGAGCGCCTCGGCCAGCCGGGCCGGGTCCGCGGCGCGCACGAGCACGCGCGAGCCGTGGCCGGCGCGCAGCTCGGCGACGGTGCCGTCGAAGCGGCAGGCACCACGGTCGATGACGACCAGCCGCTGCGCGGTCAGCTCCATCTCGGCCAGCTGGTGGGAGGAGACGAGCACGCTGCGCCCCGACGCGGCGAAGGCCTGCAGGAACGAGCGCAGCCAGGCGATGCCGTCGGGGTCCAGGCCGTTGCCCGGCTCGTCGAGCACGAGGATGCGCGGGTCGCCGAGCAGTGCCACCGCCAGGGCCAGCCGCTGGTTCATGCCGAGCGAGAACCCACCCGCCGAGCGGTCCGCGGCGGCGGCCAGGCCCACCAGGGTGAGCACCTCGTCGACCCGGGTGTCGGGCACGCCGATCGCAGCGGCCGCGGCGCGCAGGTGTGCGCGGGCGGTGCGTCGCGGATGCACCCCCTGCACCTCCAGCACCGCGCCGACGACGCGGCCGGGCGAGACCAGCGCGGAGAACGGCACCCCGTCGACGAGCGCGCGCCCGGTGCTGGGCACGACCAGGCCGAGGATCATCCGCAGCGTCGTCGTCTTGCCCGAGCCGTTGGGCCCGAGGAACCCGGTCACCGAGCCGGGCTCGACGGTGAACGACAGGTCGTGCACGGCCTCGACCGGGCCGAACCTCTTGCCGAGCCCCTCGACGACGATCCGCCCGCTCCCGGCCGCCGTCGCCGGGTCCGTGGACGCGGTCTCCTGCACTCCGGTCTCCGTCCGTCTCGCGTCGCGCCCCGGGGTTCGCACCGGGGCATCGCCTGCCGCCAATCCTCGCCCAGCCCGGGATCGCGGCGGGAGGCGGGCCCCGCACCGTTCCGGGCGGCGCGGGACCGACCGGACCGTGGCCGTCGGGGCCCCGACCGCTACACGGTGGCGCGGACCGCCGCCTCGACGGCCGCGGCGAGCGTGTCCAGGTACGGGTCGTCGCACGCCGCCCCCGTGACCAGCACCCGGAACAGCAGCGGGGCGATCAGGAGGTCGACCGCGAGATCGACGTCCACCGACGGCGGCAGGTCCCCCCGCGCGATCGCCGCGCGGAGCATCTGCACGCCGACCTCCCGCCGCGGACCGGCCACGTCCGTCTGCAGCACCTCGGCCAGCGCCGGGGTGTGGCGGAGCTCGGCGAGCAGCGTCGGGACCACCGCCGCCACCACCGGGGTGGCCACCTGGTCGCGCAGGGCACCGAGCAGCTCACGCAGGTCGCTGCGGAACGCCCCGGTCGCCGGGGCGGGCGGCAAGGTGTCGGCGACGGCCTGGCGGACCAGGTCGGCCAGCATCTGCTCCTTCGACGACCAGCGGCGGTAGAGCGCCGCCTTGCCCACACCCGCACGCCGGGCGACCGCCTCCATCGACAGGCGGGCGTACCCGGACGCGGCCAGCTCGGCGAAGGCCGCGGACACGATCGCCTCGGTGACACGGGGGCGCAGCACCGATCCGCCGCCGGTGGTTCGTCGGAGCGTCACGCCGACATCCTAGCCGCCGACGGAACGCTTGCGTTCCGTCGGTCGTCGACCCAGCCTCGGACACCAAAACGGAACGGCACCGTTCCGTCGAAGGAACGGAGGGATGCGATGTCCACGTCCACCGGCGACCGGGTCCGACTGCTGACCACCGGCCTCGAGGCCTTCCACCGGGAGGACGCCGAGACGTTCATGGCCATGTACCGCGAGGACGCCGTGCACGAGTTCCCGTTCGCCCCGGAGGGGATGCCCACACGCGTCGAGGGCCGGGAGGCCATCGAGGCCTGGATGCGCACCGTGCCCGATCTCCTGACCCTCGACGGCGGGATGCACGACCTGCGGATCCACGAGGGCGGCGACACCCTGACCGCCGAGTGGTCCTCGACCGGCCACTTCGCCGACGGGACCCCGGCCGCGATCTCCTACGTCGCGGTGGTCACCTTCGACGGCGATCTGGTCGCGCGCTACCGCGACTACATCAACCCCCTCGACCTGCGGCCCGCCTTCCCCGCCGCCTGCCACTGACGCCCGGGCCCCGTCCGACGTCACACAGGGCGCGATGCCGCTGTTCCACGTCGACGGGACCAGCGACGCGTTCGTCGCGCCGGCCCGGGGCGCGCGGATCGTGATGACACGGACGCCCGGCCGGCGTCGGCGACGTCGCCGTCATCGGGGCGCCCGACGACCGCCGGGGCGAGGCGCCGAAGGCCTGCGTCGCACCCTCCCCCGGCGCCCGCATCGACCCCGAGGACCTGCCGGTTCATGCGCGCGCCCACCGCGCGTCGTTCACATGTCCGACGACCGTCGACGCCCTGTCGGGGCCCCCTCGCAGCCCGACCGGCAAGATCGTCGAGAAGGACCTCCGGCCACCGTTCCAGGTGATGTGGCGCCGGTCTCATACTGAGACACGCCGAAACTTGACTGACTCAAGAAAAGCGGGCAGGCTCGCCGCCGTGTCGAACGCATCGGACTACGAGGGCATGTTGCGTGGAGCGTCGCTGCGCGTGACGCGTCCTCGCCTGGCCGTGCTGCAGGCGGTCCACTCCCACCAGCACGCGGACACGGAGTCGATCATCCGTGTCGTGCGGGAGGACCTCGGGGAGGTGTCGCACCAGGCCGTCTACGACGTGCTGCGTGCGCTGCACTCCTCAGGGCTGGTCCGACGGATCCAGCCCACCGGCTCCGTCGCGCGGTACGAGGCGCGGGTCGGCGACAACCACCACCACGTGGTCTGCCGATCCTGTGGCGCCATCGCCGACGTCGACTGCGCCGTCGGCTCCGCACCCTGTCTCACCGCCTCCGACGACAGCGGCTTCGTGATCGACGAGGCCGAGGTCGTCTACTGGGGACGGTGCCCCGACTGCTCATCCACTGATCCCGAGAGGATGTCCCGTGTCTGACGAGCACCCCACCGTCGAGAGCGAGATGAACCGCGAGCAGGACGGCGGTTGCCCCGTCGCCGCCGGTCGCATCGCGCACCCCACCGAGGGTGGCGGCAACCAGAGCTGGTGGCCCAACCAGCTCAACCTGAAGATCCTCCGCAAGCACGCTCCCGCGTCGGACCCGATGGAGCCGGACTTCGACTACGCGAAGGAGTTCGCGACCGTCGACCTCGACGAGCTCGCGCGCGACGTCGACGCCGTCATCACCACCTCGCAGGACTGGTGGCCGGCCGACCACGGCAGCTACGCCGGGTTCTTCATCCGGATGGCCTGGCACTCCGCGGGCACCTACCGGACCTACGACGGCCGCGGCGGCGCGGGCGCCGGCATGCAGCGCTTCGCCCCGCTGAACAGCTGGCCGGACAACGGCAACCTGGACAAGGCCCGCCGGCTGCTCTGGCCGGTCAAGCAGAAGTGGGGCCGCAAGGTCTCCTGGGCCGACCTGATGGTCTTCGCGGGCAACCGCGCGCACGAGATCTCCGGCTTCCCGATGTTCGGCTTCGCCGGCGGCCGCGCCGACGTGTGGGAGCCCGACGAGGACGTGTACTGGGGCTCGGAGAACGTCTGGCTGGGCAACGAGGCGCGCTACGGCGGCAGCAAGGACTTCGCCCACCGCGAGCTGGAGAAGCCGCTCGGCGCGTCGCACATGGGCCTGATCTACGTCAACCCGGAGGGCCCGGACGCCAGCGGTGACCCGATCGCCGCCGCGCGCGACATCCGCGAGACCTTCGGCCGGATGGCGATGAACGACGAGGAGACCGCGGCGCTGATCGTCGGCGGCCACACCCTCGGCAAGACCCACGGTGCCGCCAACCCCGACGAGAACGGCAACGTCGGCCCCGAGCCGGAGGCCGCCGACATCACCGAGCAGGGCCTGGGCTGGAAGCAGAACTACGGCAAGGGCAAGGGCCGCGACGCCATCACATCCGGGCTCGAGGTCATCTGGACCCGCACCCCGAACCGGTGGAGCCACGACTACCTCAAGCACCTCTACGCCTACGAGTGGGAGCTGGAGGAGTCGCCGGCCGGCGCCAGGCAGTTCGTCGCCAAGGACGGCCCGGAGGTCATCCCGGACCCCGAGCCCGGCTACCCGAACCGCAAGCCGCGGATGCTGGTCACCGACGTCGCGCTGCGCGTGGACCCGGTCTACGGCGAGATCACCCGTCGCTGGCTGGACAACCCGTCCGAGTTCGAGGACACCTACCGTCGCGCCTGGTACAAGCTGACCCACCGCGACATGGGCCCGAAGGAGCGCTACATCGGCGCCTGGGTGCCGCAGGAGGAGCTCCTGTGGCAGGACCCGGTCCCGGCCGTCGACCACCCGCTGGTGGACGCCGACGACGTCGCGTCGATCAAGGCGAAGGTCCTGGAGTCCGGCCTGTCGGTCACCGACCTGATCAAGACCGCCTGGGCCGCGGCCTCGTCGTTCCGCCAGTCCGACAAGCGCGGTGGCGCCAACGGCGGCCGCATCCGCCTGGAGCCGCAGCTGCAGTGGGAGGTCAACGACCCCGACACGCTGCGCCAGGTCGTCTCGGCGCTGGAGTCGCTCCAGTCCGAGATCAACGGCTCCCTGACCGGCGGCAAGAAGATCTCCTTCGCCGACCTCGTCGTGCTGGCCGGTGCCGCCGCCCTGGAGAAGGCCGCCAAGGACGGCGGGCACGACATCACCGTGCCGTTCGTCCCGGGCCGGACCGACGCCACCCAGGAGAAGACCGACGTCGAGTCGTTCTCCTACCTGGAGCCCACCGCCGACGGCTTCCGCAACTACCGCGGCAAGGGCCACACCCTGCCCGGCGAGTTCCTGCTCGTCGACCGCGCGAACCTGCTCGGCGTCTCCGCCCCGGAGATGACCGTGCTGGTCGGCGGCCTGCGCGTGCTGGGCGCCAACACCGGCGGGTCGACGGCCGGCGTGTTCACCGACCGGGTCGGCACGCTGTCCAACGACTTCTTCACCAACCTGCTGGCCGGCGACGTCCAGTGGCGCTCGGTGGCCGGCGACGACGACTCCTTCGAGGCCGTCGACGCCTCCGGGAACGTCAAGTGGACCGGCACCCGCGCCGACCTGGTCTTCGGGTCGAACTCCGAGCTGCGCGCCGTCGCCGAGGTCTACGCCTCCGACGACGCGAAGGAGAAGTTCGTCCGCGACTTCGTCGCCGCCTGGGACAAGGTCATGATGGCCGACCGCTACGACGTCTGATCGTCGCGTAGCAGCACGTCACGACGCCCGGGCCGGGTCACCGGCCCGGGCGTCGTCATGTCCGGCCCCCCGCACGGACCCTGAGCTGCATCTCGACGCATTCCGGACACCGAGATGCAGCTCAGCGGGCTGGGGAGATCCACAACTCCCGCTGAGCTGCATCTCGGCGGGTCGGCGCCGGCGGTGCCGGTCGACGGGCGTCCCGTGGACCGGGGCGTCAGTGCTGCAGCAGCCGTGGGGCCCAGGTCCCGGCACGCGGGCGGACGGCCCACCACAGACGGGCGTAGGCGGAGTGCAGGGAGTCCCGCACCCGCGGACGGGGGCGGCCGCGACCGAGACGGTGAGCCTCGGCCTCGCGGTGCAGGTCCGCCATCCGCGCCCGCGCGAGCCGGGCCCAGTGGTCCTCGATCACGACCCGCCTCCCGGCGGTTCGGACGGGGTGATCTCGTGCGGCGGTCGCGGGAGCCACGTGCCGAAGAAGAACTCGACCGGACGTGCCCCCGGCGGACGGACCGACGGGTCGTGCTGCCGCTGCTCGAACCGTCGCGAGACGGCGATCAGCTCGTCGTGCAGCGCGCCGAGCTCCTCAGCGGTCATCCAGGTGGAGCCCGCCGAGAACCCGGCACCCTCACGCCACTCGGGTGCCTCGGCCCCGGCGCGCCGGAACCACCGCTTCATCTTCTCGGCGACCCGGTCGACGTAGACCTCCGACAGCGTCTCCGCCGCCATCGCGGTCTCCGGCTCCATGCCGTCCTCGACGCCCCAGGACTGGCCGTAGCGGACGAGCTTCCAGGGCTTCTCCCGGCCGCGGCCGCCCTCGGCCGGCTCGACGAAGCCGTACTTGGCGAGGATCCCCAGGTGGTACGCGCAGCTGGCCACGCTCTCGCCGGTGAGCTCGGCGCACCGGGTGGCCGTCGCGGTCCGTTCGAGCCCGACCACCTCCAGCAGCTCCACCCGCAGCGGATGGGACAGCGCGCGCAGCCGCGCGGGGTCGGTGAGGGTGTAGGGCTCCTTCGGCACAGAAGTCAACATACCTTTATCAAGATACTTTGAGCAAGGAGTGCTGATACGACTCGACCGCGCCGCGATGCAGCCGAGGGCTGCCCCGGCGCACGTGCGCACAGCCCTGACCCGCATCGCGACATCCGAGGGTCGTCGAGATGCAGCTCAGCGGGAGCTGTCGATCTCCACGGCCCGCTGAGCTGCATCTCGGCGACCGGCGGGCCGGACAGCGGGGCGGGCGGCGGGCCGGGCGATGGGCCGACCGGCGAGCCGGGCGGCGGGCCAACCGGCGGGCCGGGCGATGGGCCGACCGCCGGGCCGGGCGGCGGGCCGGGCGGCGGGCCGGGACGGGACGGCAGAGCGGCGGCGCGACCGGAATGCGCGACGGGCGGGATCACCCCAGCCCGTCGAGCACCCCCGCGAGCTCCGACGGCGCGGAGAGCATCGGCCAGTGCCCCGTCGGCAGCGCCACGAACGTCCACTCCGGACCGTCCATCTCCGCGAACCCGGGCACCCCGGCGTCGATCAGCTCGCGGGCATCGGCGGGGGTGAAGCTGCAGGCCACGACGGTCTTCGGCAGCGAGGGATCGGGCGTTCCGCGACGGGCGCCGGTGAGCACCACCCCGGGCGGCTCGGCCGTCGAGCGGGCACGGACGTCGTCGAAGACGGTGTCGGGGATGCCTGCGGTGCTGCTGCCCGCGGCGTCGAGCTCGGCGCGGGACGGCATCGGCAGTGCACCGTGCTCGGCGAGGGTCGCCCGGGTCGCGGCCTGCGCGTCGGGCGGAGTGAAGTCGATCTGCGCGACCCCGTCGGGCAGCGGTCCGGTGTCGACGAACACCAGGTGCGCGACCCGGTCCCGGGCCCGCTCGGCCGCCGCCGCGCAGACCGGGCCCGCGCCGCTGTGACCGACGAGCACGACCGGCTCGCCCGCGCCACCCAGCGCGGCGAGCACGTCGTCGACGCGGGTCCGGGCGGTGGCCCCGGGCCCGTGACCGAGGTCGAGCGCGGTGACGTCGTGCCCGCGGGCGCGCAGGTCGCCCGCGACCGCGCTCCATGCCGTCGCGTCGATCCAGAACCCGGGAACCAGCAGGTAGCTCGTCATGCCCCGAGCCTGGCGGCGGACGAGGACGGTTCCGGTCCTCGTGCTAGTTCTTCTGCTGCTCGGCCTTCAGCCGAGCGGCCTCGCGCTGGCTCTCGGCGCGGGTGGCGCGCTCACGGGCCAGCCACTCGGGCTCCTCGGCCTTGATCGCGGCGATCTGCTCGGTGGTCAGCGGCTCGGTGATCCCGGCGCGGGCCAGTCCCGAGATCGACACCCCGAGCCGGTCCGCGACGACCGGGCGCGGGTGCGGCCCGGTGGCGCGCAGCTCGCGCAGCCACTCCGGCGGGTCGGCCTGCAGCGCGTCGAGCTCGTCGCGGGAGACGACCCCCTCGCGGAAGTCGGCGGGGGTGGCGTCGAGGAGCACACCGAGCTTCTTCGCCGCGGTCGCGGGCTTCATCGTCTGGGCGGACCTCTGGCGCGTCATGTCACCAGGCTAGGCGGCTAGCCTCGACCGGTGACCGCCACGTCCTTCCACCTCGGCTACGTCCCGGGCGTCACCCCCGGCAAGTGGACCCGGATGTGGGCCGAGCGCCGCCCCGGGGTCCCCCTGGAGCTGCACACGGTGAGCCCGGCCGAGGCCGCGGACCTGGTCCGCGCGGGCACGGTGGACGCGGCCGTCGCCCGGCTGCCGATCGACCGGACCGGACTGCACGCGATCCCGCTCTACACCGAGACGACCGTGGTGGTGGTCCCGAAGGAGCACGTGGTGACCGCGGCCGACGAGGTGACCGTCGCCGACCTGACCGACGAGATCGTCCTGCGCACCGGCGACGACACCCTCGACTGGCCCGACGGGCCGCCCGGCCGGGCCGCGGAGTACACCCCGCCGACGACGGCCGAGGCGGTCGAGATCGTCGCGGCGGGGGTCGGGCTGCTGGTCGTCCCGCAGTCGCTGGCCCGGCTGCACCACCGCCGGGACCTCACCTACCGGCCGTTGGTCGACGCGCCGGGCTCCGGCGTCGCGCTGACCTGGCCGGACGCCGAGAACAGCGACCTGATGGAGGAGTTCATCGGGATCGTGCGCGGCCGCTCGGCACACAGCACCCGGACCCGGCGCAGCGAGCCACCGGCCGCGCCGGCGCGCCGCCCCGCGTCGACGGCGGCGAAGCGGCGACCGGCCCGGCGTCGCCGCTAGCCCCCCCCCCCCCGGACACGACGACGCCCCCGGCGCACGGGGCACCGGGGGCGTCGGGCGTATGACGCGGACGGGTCAGGCCGCGGCAGGCACCGGCTTCTGCGAGAGCTTCTCGAGGCGGCGCGTGGTGGGCCAGCGGACGGCGGTCGCCCAGCCGAGCTTCTCGAAGCCGCGGATGACGGCGGCCGAGATGTCGATCTGGCCCTTCTTCACACCGTGCCGGGCGCAGGTCGGGTCGGCGTGGTGCAGGTTGTGCCAGGACTCGCCGAAGGACAGGACCGCCAGCCACCAGACGTTGGCGGACTTGTCACGGGAGGCGAAGGGGCGCTCGCCCCAGATGTGGCAGATCGAGTTGATCGACCAGGTGACGTGGTGCAGCACCGCGACGCGGACCAGACCGGCCCAGAAGAACGCGGTGAACGCGCCCCACCAGGACATGGTCACCAGACCGCCGATGAGCGCCGGGCCCGCCAGGCTGAAGACGACGATCAGCGGGAACGCCTTCTCAACGCGCATCATGTCGCGGTCAGCGAGCAGGTCCGGGGCGAACCGCTTCATGTTGGTGAGGTCGCGGTCGAACAGCCAGCCCAGGTGCGAGTGCCAGAAGCCCTTGACCAGCGCCGAGGCGCCGGTGCCGTAGAGCCACGGCGAGTGGGGGTCGCCCTCCTTGTCGGAGAACGCGTGGTGGCGGCGGTGGTCGCCGACCCAGTCGAGCACGCTGCCCTGCAGCGAGATGCTGCCGGCGATCGCCAGGGCGATCCGCAGCGGACGGTTCGCCTTGAACGAGCCGTGGGTGAAGTAGCGGTGGAAACCGACGGTCACACCCAGGCCGCTGACGGCGTAGAAGACGACGAACAGCGCGACGTCGACCCACCCGAGACCCCAGCCCCAGGCGAGCGGGACGGCGGCGAACAGCGCGAGCGTCGGGAGGATCACGAACAGTCCGACCAGGAACATCGCGCCGGGCGGGCGCTGCCCGTCGACGATCGGAGCGGGCGTCCGCTTCTCGGACGTGCTGCGGGGTGGTGCGGCCTCGAGCGTCATGCGTCCCACTGTCGCGGCACCCCTACCCCGCGGGCAGTGCGGTTAACCCCCCTGTTCGGATTCGGGTTCCGCCCCGGCCCGGACTTGACCGACGAGTAACTTGTGAGTACTGAACGGGGAGTGAAGCTCTCCACCGTCCTCCCCTACGGCGACGACCCGATCCGCAACGCGGACGCCGTCACCGACATGGAACGCGCCGGCCTCGACGTCGTCTGGGCCGCCGAGGCGTACTCGTTCGACGCCGTCTCCCTGCTCGGCTACCTCGCCGCCCGCACCGAGCGTCTCGAGATCGGGTCGGCGATCCTGCCGATCTACTCGCGCACCCCGACCCTGACCGCGATGACCGCGGCCGGCCTCGACGCCCTGTCCGACGGTCGGTTCAACCTGGGCCTCGGCGCGTCCGGCCCGCAGGTCATCGAGGGCTTCCACGGGGTCGCCTACGACAAGCCGGTCGGGCGCACGCGCGAGATCATCGAGATCTGCCGCAAGGTCTGGAAGCGGGAGGAGAAGCTCACCAACGACGGGCTCTACCCGATCCCGCTGCCCGGCGGCACCGGCCTCGGCAAGCCACTGAAGATCATCAACCACCCGAAGCGCGCCGACATCCCGGTCTGGGTCGCCGCGCTGGGCGAGAAGAACCTGGAGATGACCGCGGAGCTGGCGAACGGCTGGCTCCCGCACGTCGTGCTGCCGGAGAAGATCCAGGAGGTCTTCGGGCCCGCGCTGCAGGCCGGCTACGCCAAGCGCGCCCCCGAGCTGGGTCCGCTGCAGATCACCGGCGGCGGGATCGTCGCGCTCGAGGAGGAGTTCTTCGAGCCCGCCCGCCAGGCCGCCCGCGGCCTCTACGCGCTCTACATCGGCGGCATGGGGGCGCGCGGGAAGAACTTCTACAACACCGTGTTCGCCAAGCAGGGCTACGCCGACGAGGCGAAGACCGTGCAGGACCTCTACCTGGACGGGAAGAAGGAGGAGGCCATGGCCGCCCTCCCCGCCGACTTCATCGACAAGGTCACCCTGATCGGCCCCGAGGGGCACGTCCGCGAGCGGATCGCCGCCCTGCGCGAGAACGGGATCACCCACCTGCACGTGAACCCGATGACCAACGACGTGAACCACACGTTCGAGAAGCTCAAGACCTGGATGTCGTAGGTCGACGTCCTGGGCCGATGTCCTGGGTCGACGTCCCGGGTCCCGGCTTGCCGGGCCCGCGCGGGCGTGCTCATCTGGGTGACGTGGTCGACAGCACCGTTGGTCAGGACCTCACCCCCGACGAGCGCGACGCGGTCGTGGCCGGAGCCCGGTTCGCCGGGCTCTCCGGGCCGCACCGCCTGCGCGGGCCAGGACCCGTCCGCCGTCGCGCCGGACGCCACCGCGGGCTCCGGCCGTCCGGCCGCGGCGCGGCCGCGTGAGCGCCACGCCGCCCCCCGACGGAGGGACCTGCGACATTGCGCCGTTCGGCCCAGTACCGGGGGGTCCTGTCACGGCTCGTAGGCGGGGCGTAGAGAATGTGTGACGTCATCCACGGTTCACGGTGCTCCGGGCAACCCCCGGCGGGGCACCCGCGACAGGACTCGCGACATGACGAGGAGACCGACTTGCTGGAGCTCGCCATCCGGACCTCCGACGAGCCGATCTCCCCCGGTCAGTACCGGCACACGGCGACGCACGCCTGGTGGATGGGGACCTGCTTCGCCCGCGACGAGCTCTGTGTCCACTACAGCGAGCACCTGCTCCAGCAGTGGACGCCGCTCGACCCGGCCCAGGACTGGCTGCTCGACCGCGAGCTGACCGGCCGCGTGCACTGGCTGTGCGGTGACGGCGCGGCGGCGATCGAGGACGGCTTCGACATCGCCGACCAGTGGCCCACCGGCCGCTTCCGCGCCCCGCACGGGGACTTCTACGCCGAGCTCCACGGCCACCGGCCCGCCGCGAAGGTCGGCTCGTGGGCCAACCCGACCGAGGCGTTCCTCGCCGGCCTGCCCCGCGACCCGGCGGCGATGCTGGACCGGCTGATCGCCGACAGCCCGCCCGGCCGCGGTTACACCGGCCCGTTCCCCAGCGCCGTGAGCGCGCTGCGGACCTGCCGGGTCCCCGCCGAGCTGCGCGCGGTGCTGTACGCCGCGCTGCGCCGGATGCCCGCCGTCTCCCTCGGCGAGACCGACAACCTCGACGGCGAGCGGCACCCCACCCTCGTCCACGACGACGGGCCGGTCCGCACCGAGCTGCTGATCTCCCCTGTCGACGGGCAGTACGCCGGCGAGCGCGACACCGTCCGGCGCCCGGCCCGCGTCGGCCCGCCGGTCGGCACCGTCGTCGCCGAGACGACCACGCAGACCTCCGTGGTCGACGTGCTCGGCTCCCCGCCCGGCTTCTGAATCGTGCCGCTCGCCGTCCGCGGGCGGTCGATCACGAAACGATCACGAAGTGGGACCCGGCACACTGCCCGGTCTCGTGCCAAGGGGACTAACCTGGTAGCCGGTCGCGAAAAATCGAGCAGCTATCAAGGCGGTTGACGCAGAGTGTCATCGAGCAGTACCTCCCATCAGGCGAGCGACTTCGGTCCGAACGAGTGGCTCGTCGAGGAGATGTACCAGCGCTTCCAGGAGGACCCGTCGGCCGTGGACCCGGCCTGGCACGAGTTCTTCGCCGACTACGGCAAGGGCGGTGAGAAGGCCTCCTCCTCGTCGTCCGTCGGGACCGAGGAGTCCGACGACACCTCCTCCGGCAACGGCTCCGCCCCGACCTCCTCGGGTGGTGTCACCCGCGGCGCGGGCACCGAGGACGACCAGGGCAGTGGGCACGGCACCGGGAACGGCGCCGGAAGCGGCACCGTGAGCAGCAAGGGGACCGGCGCGGCCGGCTCCGGCGACGCCCCGGCCCAGAAGGCCGTGACGAACGGCGGGAAGGCCGGGGGCAACGGCACCGCCACCTCTCGCGACGTCCCGCCGCCGGTCACCCCGAAGGCCGAGCCGCCGCCCGCCGAGGAGCGCCTGCGCACCGCGAGCGCCCCGGCACCGGCGTCGTCGAACGGGTCGTCGGCCAAGCCGGCCGCGGGCAGCGGCTCCAAGGCCGCGAAGCCGGCGCAGGACGGGGGTGGCGCGACCACCACCCCGCTGCGCGGTGCCGCGAACGCCATCGCCAAGAACATGACGTCGTCCCTCACGCTGCCGACCGCGACCAGCGTCCGTGCGGTCCCGGCCAAGCTGCTGGCCGACAACCGCATCGTCATCAACAACCACCTCAAGCGCACCCGCGGCGGGAAGCTGTCGTTCACGCACCTGATCGGCTACGCGCTGGTCCGGGCCCTGGCCGACTTCCCGAACATGAACCGGCACTTCGTCGAGACCGACGGCAAGGCCTCGGTCGCCACGCCGGAGCACGTGAACCTCGGCCTGGCCATGGACATGGCGGGCAAGGACGGCAGCCGCACGCTGATCGTCGTGTCCATCAAGGGCTGCGAGAACATGTCGTTCGCGCAGTTCTGGCAGGCCTACGAGGGCATGGTCCGCAAGGCCCGCGAGGGCAAGCTGACCGCCGAGGACTTCTCCGGCACCACGATCAGCCTCACCAACCCGGGCACGCTGGGCACGAACCACTCGGTGCCGCGGCTGACCGTGGGCCAGGGCGCGATCATCGGCGTCGGCGCGATGGAGTACCCGGCCGCGTTCCAGGGTGCGTCGGAGGAGCGGCTCGTCGAGCTCGGCATCTCCAAGATCATCACCCTGACCTCGACCTACGACCACCGGATCATCCAGGGCGCCGAGTCCGGCGACTTCCTGCGCCGGATCCACCAGCTGCTCCTCGGCGAGGACGGCTTCTACGACGACGTCTTCGCCTCGCTGCGGGTGCCGTACGAGCCGGTCCGCTGGGTGCAGGACTTCCCCGAGGGCGAGGTCGACAAGACCGCCCGCGTGCTGGAGCTGATCGAGTCCTACCGGACCCGCGGCCACCTGATGGCCGACACCGACCCGCTAAACTACCGCCAGCGCCGCCACCCCGACCTCGACGTCCTCAGCCACGGCCTGACCCTGTGGGACCTCGACCGCGACTTCGCGGTCGGCGGGTTCGGCGGGCAGAGCCACATGAAGCTGCGCGACGTGCTCGGCCTGCTGCGCAACTCCTACTGCCGCACCATCGGCACGGAGTACATGCACATCGCCGACCCCGAGCAGCGCAAGTGGCTCGAGGAGCGCATCGAGGTCCCGCACGTCAAGCCGGACTCCTCGGAGCAGAAGTACATCCTGTCCCGGCTGAACGCGGCCGAGGCCTTCGAGACCTTCCTGCAGACCAAGTACGTCGGGCAGAAGCGGTTCTCGCTGGAGGGCGGCGAGACCGTCATCCCGCTGCTCGACGCCGTGCTGGACAAGGCCGCCGAGCGCGAGCTCGACGAGGTCGTCATCGGCATGCCGCACCGCGGCCGGCTCAACGTGCTGGCCAACATCGTCGGCAAGCCGATCAGCCAGATATTCCGCGAGTTCGAGGGCAACCTCGACCCGGGCCAGGCGCACGGTTCCGGCGACGTGAAGTACCACCTCGGCGCCGAGGGCAAGTACTTCCGGATGTTCGGCGACGGCGAGACCGCCGTCTCGCTGACCGCGAACCCGTCGCACCTGGAGGCCGTGGACCCGGTGCTGGAGGGCATCGTCCGCGCCAAGCAGGACCTGCTCGACAAGGGCGACGGCGGCTTCACCGTGCTGCCGGTGCTCATGCACGGCGACGCGGCGTTCGCCGGCCAGGGAGTCGTCGCCGAGACGCTGAACCTCGCGCTGCTGCGCGGGTACCGCACCGGCGGCACCGTGCACGTCGTGGTCAACAACCAGGTCGGGTTCACCACCGCGCCGGAGCACTCGCGCTCCTCGCAGTACTGCACCGACGTGGCGAAGATGATCGGCGCACCGGTCTTCCACGTGAACGGCGACGACCCGGAGGCATGTGTCTGGGTCGCCAAGCTGGCCGTCGAGTACCGCCAGCGCTGGAACAACGACGTCGTGATCGACATGATCTGCTACCGGCGCCGGGGCCACAACGAGGGCGACGACCCCTCGATGACCCAGCCGTCGATGTACGACATCATCGACGCCAAGCGCAGCGTCCGGAAGATCTACACCGAGTCGCTGATCGGCCGTGGTGACATCACCATGGAGGAGGCCGAGCAGGCGCTCAAGGACTTCTCCAACCAGCTCGAGCACGTCTTCAACGAGGTGCGCGAGCTCGAGAAGACCCCGCCGGTGATCTCGCCGTCGATCGAGTCGGAGCAGCTCGTCCCGTCCGACCTCGACACCTCGGTCCCGCTCGAGGTCGTGCACCGGATCGGCGACGTGCACACCAACCTCCCCGAGGGGTTCGCGGTGCACAAGCGGGTCGAGCCCGTGCTGCGCAAGCGCGAGAAGATGTCCCGCGAGGGCGACGTCGACTGGGCCTTCGCCGAGCTGCTCGCCCTCGGCTCGCTGGCGATGGACGGCCGGCTGGTCCGGCTGTCCGGTCAGGACTCCCGTCGTGGCACCTTCGTGCAGCGGCACTCGGTCCTGATCGACCGGCACACCGGCGCCGAGTACTTCCCGCTGCGCAACCTGGCCGAGGGCCAGGGCCGGTTCCTGCCCTACGACTCGGCACTGTCGGAGTTCGCCGCGGTCGGCTTCGAGTACGGCTACTCGGTCGCCAACCCGGACGCGCTCGTGATGTGGGAGGGCCAGTTCGGCGACTTCGTCAACGGTGCCCAGTCGATCATCGACGAGTTCATCTCCTCCGGCGAGGCCAAGTGGGGCCAGCTCTCCGACGTCGCGCTGCTGCTGCCGCACGGCCTGGAGGGCCAGGGCCCCGACCACAGCTCCGGGCGCATCGAGCGCTTCCTGCAGCTGTGCGCCGAGGGCTCGATGACCGTCGCGCTGCCCTCGGAGCCGGCGAACTACTTCCACCTGCTGCGCCAGCACACCCTGGACGGGGTGCGCCGGCCGCTGGTGGTGTTCACGCCGAAGTGGATGCTGCGCGCCAAGCAGGTCGTCAGCCCGCTGTCGGACTTCACCGAGGGCCGGTTCCGCCCGGTCATCGACGACCCCGAGCACGCCGGCAAGGGCGAGCGCGTCTCCGGCGTGAAGCGGGTACTCTTCTGCTCCGGCAAGATCTACTGGGAGCTGGCCGCGGCACGCGACAAGCGCCGCAAGAACGGCGACGAGTCGGTCGACGAGGCCGCGCTGGTCCGGGTCGAGCGGCTCTACCCGATGCCGGCCGAGGAGATCGCCGCCGTCCTCGAGCGTTACCCCGAGGCCGCCGGTGACGTCCGCTGGGTCCAGGAGGAGCCGGCCAACCAGGGCTCGTGGCCGTACTACGGCCTGGAGCTGCCGCAGAAGCTCCCGCAGCTGCAGGGCAACTTCACCCGGGTGTCCCGGCGGAGGATGGCGGCCCCGGCCGCCGGCTCGTCGAAGGTGCACGAGGTCGAGCAGGCCGAGCTGATCGAGAAGGCGTTCGCCCGCTAGGGCACACGCGACGACGACGGCCGGGCCGGGGACTCCCCCCGCCCGGCCGTCGTGCTGTGCGGGGTCAGCGTCCGCGCACGGCACCGACGACGACCGCGGCCCCGGTCAACGCGGGCACGGCCCACTCGACCGCCCGGATCCGGCGCGCCAGGGCAGGCTCCGGCGCGGCCGGACCGGCGCCGGCCGGGGCCTCCGACCCGGCACGCCGTCCCAGGGCACCCGCGTAGGCGGTCGCGGCGAGCGCCGCGCCGGTGAGCGCGGCCCGGGAGACCGCGGCGGTGGCGGCGGCGGGCTCGCGCCGGGCACGGGCCACGTCGCGCACCAGCAGGCCCGCGCCACCGAGCAGGTGGGTGGCCATCGCGGCGCTGCCGATCCGGCCCCACCGGCCCCAGCCGGCCCCGGCGAGCCGCTCGCGCTCGGCCGGGTCGCCGACGGCGTCGAGCGCGCCGTTCAGTCCGGTGACGCCCATCAGCGACCCGCCGAACCAGGCGGCCAGTCCGACGTCGTGCAGGGTGCGGGCGAGGGGCTCGGTACGGGACATCGGTACTCCGGTGGGTCGGGGGCGGCGGGCCACGGGTGCGGCCGCACCGGACGCTAGTGCGGCCCCTCGGTGGGGTTCCCGCGGGCCGGTGGGATCCTCCGTCCGCGGTGCCACCGCACGCCGACGCTTCCGCGGTGCCACCGCACGCCGACGGTGACGGTGCGGCCACCGTGCCGCCACCCCCGGAGCGGGGTCACCGACGGGCGGCCGAGCGGTAGGTCAGCCGTCGTAGCAGGGTCTCGGCGGGCCCCCGGACACCAGCCCGGTCGAGCCGGTACGCGACGACGACGGTGAGCAGCCACACTCCCACCGCGACCAGCGACGCCGACCAGCCCGAGAGGTGGGCACCCAGCCCGAGGCCCCAGGCGGCGAGCAGCGGCACGAACAGCAGCGACTGCGCCAGGTAGCCGCTCAGCGACCGGCGGCCGAGCGCGACGAGGGCCCGGACCGGCAGCGGCGCCACCGGACGGGTGCCGAGCCGGTGCGCGACGAGGCCGAACACCGCGACGTAGCCGAGGGCGGCGAAGATCCCGGTGGCGATGTGCAGACCGGCGAACGCGCCCGGGTCCGGCAGGACGACGACGCCGACGTGCACGAGCGCCTGGGCGAGCCCCGCCGACCAGCCGACGGCGATGCCCACGACGGCGGTGCGGCGGAGCAGGGGCAGGTACCGGCCCGGCTCCTCCAGGACGCGGTGCCGCGCGGCGAGCAGCCCGAGCAGCACCGCGGCGGGCATCACCAGGGTCAGGAACGCCCCGGGGAGCGCCGCGACCCACAGTCCGAGCCGCAACGGCAGGGTGGCGAGCCAGCCCGGCGTGGACAGGGCCACCTGCTGCGCGACGGCCGTGGGCGTGCCGCCGCCGGTGAACTGTGCGAGCACGCCGGTCACCGTGGGGACGACGACGGCGAGTCCGACCAGCACGCCGGCCACGGTCCGCAGGGTGCGGTCGCTGCGGTGCAGGAACAGCGGTACCAGCACCAGGCCGAGGAGGCCGTAGGTGCCGAGGATGTCGCCCTGCCACAGCAGTGCCGCGTGGAGCAGACCGAACGCGAGCATCCACCAGTGCCGGGTGCGCAGCAGCCGTCGTGCCTGCGCATCGGTGCCGCCACCGGCGATGCGGCGGGCGTAGAGCTGCCCGCTGCCGTAGGCGAACAGGAACCCGAACAGCGTCCAGGCCCGGCCGTCGACGGCGGTGATCGTCACGATCTGGGCGATCCGGTCGGCCGGCCCGCCGTCCGCGGCGTGCAGCAGCGTGGCCCCCAGCTCCGAGGTGTAGGCGAACCAGGGGGCGTGGGCCAGTGCGATCAGCAGCAGCATCGCCCCCCGGGCGAGGTCGGGGGCGAGCGCACGGTCGCCGACCGGGGTCGGCGCGACGGTCGCCGCGGGCGGCGCGGTGGACATGGGGTCTCCTCACGAGGCGGTGGGAGACCCATCGAAAACGATGCCGTCGCGTCCGGGTCAAGCAGTGCCCGCCGTATCCTCGCCGGCATGTACTTCACCGACCGCGGCATCGAGGAGCTCGTCGACCGGCGCGGCGACGAGCAGGTCAGCGTCGAGTGGCTGGCCGACCGGCTCCGCGCCTTCGTCGACGCGAACCCGCAGTTCGAGACGGCCGTCGAGCGGCTGTCGAGCTTTCTGGCCCGGGACGACGCCGACGACGAGTGACCCCGTGACCACAACGACCACAGGGCACGCAGCGACCACTACGTGGGCTGTGTCCGCAAGCGGGACCGGGGCGGGGGTCCGGACCTAGCGTTGCTCCTCGACACGTCCGTCGAAGAGGAGCACCGATGCTCATCGTTCTCGGGTCCGCGATGATCACGGTCTTCATGTACCTGATCCTGTCGAAGCGGCTCGCGCCGACACTGGCGCTGGTCCTCGTCCCGCTGACCTTCGCCCTCGTGGTGACCGGCACCGGCCTGTCCGAACCGGGTGAGGACGGCGTCGTCGACTCGATCTCGTCCGCCTTCAAGGACTTCGCGCCGACGGCCGTGCTGCTGTTCTTCGCGATCATCTTCTTCGGCACGATGATCGACGTCGGGCTGTTCGACCCGCTGATCCGCTTCGTGCTGCGCACGGTGAAGAACGACCCGGTGCGCCTGGTCGTGCTGACCGCGGTGCTGGCCGGGGTCGTCTCCCTCGACGGCGACGGCTCGACCACCTTCATCATCACGGTGTCCGCGCTGCTGCCGATCTACCTGCGGCTCGGGCTGAGCCCGGTGGTGCTGACCGTCGTCGCCAACCTCGCCAACGGCGTGCTCAACATCCTGCCCTGGGGCGGCCCGACGATCCGCGCCGCGACGGTGCTGAACGTGTCCCCCTCGGAGCTGTTCAACCCGATGGTCCCGGGCATGGTGGCCGGCATCGCCACGGTGCTGCTGCTGGCCTGGCAGCTCGGTCGTTCCGAGCGCAAGCGGCTGCTCGCCTCGGGCCGCACACTGTCGGTCGTCGCCGACGAGATGGTGGCGGTGCGCGAGCCCGCCCTGGTCGGCGGGGGCACCGGCACCGACGGCACGCACGGTGCCGACCGCCCGGCGTCGGGCTCCGCCGGTGGCGCCTCCGACGTCTCCGACGATCTCGGGGGCACCCTCGACCCGAACCGCCCGACCCTGCGGCCGAAGCTGATCTGGTTCAACCTGGGGCTCACCGTCGCGCTGCTGGTGCTGCTGGGCATGGACGTCCTCCCGCTGTCGCTGGTGTTCGTCGCGGCCGCCGCGATCGCCCTGGTCGTGAACTTCCCGAAGCCCGAGGACCAGCTCCGGGCGGTGACCTCGCACGCCACCTCGATCGTCGGCGTCGTGTCCATGGTGTTCGCCGCCGCGGTCCTGGTCGGGGTGCTGTCGGGCACCGGCATGGTGACGGCGATGGCGAACGGGATCGTCTCGGCCGTGCCGCCGTCGGTCGGCTCCTGGTTCGCGGTGATCACCGGGGTGCTGAGCATGCCGCTGACGTTCTTCATCACCAACGACGCGTTCTACTTCGGCATCCTGCCGATCCTCACCGAGGCCGCGGGCCACTACGGCATCGCCCCGGTGGAGATGGCCCGCGCCTCGATCATCGGCCAGCCGGTGCACATGACCAGCCCGCTGGTCCCGGCGCTGCTGCTGCTCGTCTCGCTGGCGAAGGTCAACCTGGCCGACCACCACCGCAAGGTGATCTGGCGGGCCGCGGTCTGCTCGCTGGTGATGCTGGGGGTCGCGCTGCTGCTGGGCGTCGTCCCGCTGGGCTGACCGCCCGGTGCGGCGCGGGCCCGATGCGGGGCGCGGGACGGGGTCAGTCGTCGTCGCGGCGCAGGCGGAACAGCCGCCGGTCGCCCGAGGAGCGCAGCTCGCGCAGAGCCTCGTCGGCGGCCTCCTCCAGCGCGGCGTGCTCGTCCGGGTCGGCCCGCAGGTCGGGTCGTGGCCGGGGCCGCCCCGGCTCCTCGGCCGCCCACATCAGCTGCAACGCGGCCTCCCAGCGCAGCTCGAACATGCCGCGGGCCAGGGTGAGCCGGTCCGCGGCCTCGCGCAGCTCCCGCTCGGTGCCACGCAGCTCGCGGCGCAGCTCCTCGGCCCGCCGGGCGTCGTGTTCCCGCAGGTCGACGACGGCGCCGGCCAGCTCGGACACCACCGCCCGGTAACGCTCCACCGCACTCACGCCCCACCTCCGGCGAGAGTCCCCGAGCCGCCGCCACCCGCGGGGGTGCCCGAGCCACCGCGTCCGGCGAGGGTGTCCGAGCTGCCGCCACCGGAGAAGGTGTCCGAGCCGCCACCCCCGGCGTCGGTCAGGATGACCAGCTGCGGGCGTCCGTGCCGGGAGCGGTCGAGGAACAGCGCGCGCCCCGGCGTCGGCGTCCAGTCGAGCGGCTGACCGCCCAGCAGCGCCACCAGGTCGGTGCCCTGCACGCCGGTCGCCACCCAGGCACCCAGGTCGTCGATCGCCGCACCCGGCGGGGCCAGCAGCATCTTCAACCGTTGCGCGCCCTGCCACCAGCCCAGCACGTGCACCCCGACACCCGGGCCGTGACGCAGCAGCGCCCGCAGGTCCTCGGTGCCGGCGCGGTCCAGCATCGACTCCGCGGCATCGGCGCCGAACACCACGACCAGCAGGGGTGCATGCCCTCCGCCGCCCGTCGCCGCCCGGGCGCGGACCGTCGCGGCCAGCTCGGCCACGCGCGCGGCGAACCCGTCGGCGGACACCTTCTCCACCGTGCCGGGCAGATCCGGGGCGAGCGCGCCCGAGGCGGCCACCGCGTCCGGGACCAGCGGCACGAGCACGATCTGCGCGCCGGCCGGGTCGGGCAGCGACGACGTCACCGAGCGGACGGCCGAGCACAGCAGCGGGACGGCGACGCGGGCATCGGGCCCGATCACCCCGAGGTTGCGACCGGGACCGTCGGACAGCTCGGCGGCCGCGGGGCTGCCGTGCACGTCGACGAACTGCCCGACCAGCGCGCGGGGCACACCGTCGGCGGGCAGCCGGGCGGCCAGCGCGTCGTACCCGGGGGCGCGGGCACCGTCGAAGACGACCGGCTCCGGGGTGTCCGGGAAGTCGGCGAACGCGGTCACCTGGACGTCGCGGACCACCGGACCGCCCGCCTCGGGCAGCCGGACCACCCGGTTGCCGTGCGCGACGCCCGAGTCGTGGTTGACGATCGCGTGCCAGCGCGGGAGCGCCAGCGCCGCCTCGTTGTCCTGGGCGAGGATCCGCCGCGCGCGGGGCAGCGCGATCCGCAGCACGAACTGCTCGAAGATCGCCGAACGGCCCCACAGCGCGTCGATGCCGGAGACGTCCTGGCTGGCCAGCACCAGGTGCACGCCCTGCGAGCGGCCGCGCCGGGCGACGTCCTCCAGCAGCGCGGTCGCCTCGGCGCTGACCGCGTCCCGGCCGGTGAACAGGAACTGGAACTCGTCGATGACCGCGACGATCCGCGGCAGCCGCAGGTCCGGACGCTCGGCCCGCAGCTCGGCCAGCTTGGTCGCGCCGTGCCGGCGGGCGGCCTCGGCGCGGCTGCGCATGACCTCGGAGAGGTGGCGCAGCAGCGCGAGCCCGAACTCCCGGTCGGTGTTGATGTTGACGCCGATCAGGCGGGCCTGCGGGAGCCGGTCGGCGCGGTGCCCGTCGGGGTCCGGGGCGAACGGGGTGAACGACACCCCCTCCTTGAAGTCGAGCAGGTACAGCTCGACCTCGTCGGGGCCGTAGTGCGCGGCGAGGCCGGCGATCCAGGCCAGCAGCAGGTTCGTCTTGCCCGACCCGCTCGGCCCGCCGACGAGTGCGTGCGGGGAGTGGTCGTCGAGGCTCAGCTCGGCGGGGATGCCGTCCTCGTGCCCGACGACGACCTTCAGCCCGTCGTGCGAGCGGCCCTCGCCACGCCGCCGGGGCAGCATGTCCTTGAACGCGCCCAGCCGTCCGCGCCACTGCTCGTGCCCGGCGGCGATCGCCTCGCACACCGCGGTGACGTCGTCGGCCGGTACCGGAGGGTCCGGCTCGACGAGCACGTGCGGCCCGGTCACCGACGTCCGCACCGGGACCGGCTGCCGGTCGTCGGCGGGGTCGACGCCCGGCGGGTCCCCGAAGTCGACGGTCTCCACCGGACGCGGCAGCGCCGCCGGGACGTCGAGCAGCACCAGCTGCACCCCCGCCGCGACACCGCCGCGCGCGACCCGCTGCAGCTGACGCAGCTCGGCCTCGGGCAGCTCGCGGCCGTTGCCGACGAGCACCGCCACCAGCCACGCCTCGGGGCGCTCCCCCATGCGGTCGGCGAGCTCGCGCAGCGAGGTGGCGCCGTCGGCGAGCACCCGGGTCTGCACCCGGCGGATCCGGTCGGCGAGCTGGTCCAGCAGCCGCCCCAGCCGGGTCGGGTCGTGCACGGTCAGCAGCCCGGTGCGGGTCAGCGGGTACAGCCCGGGCAGCGCGCCGGCGAGCTGGCCGACGTCCCAGACGTGCACGTTCACCGCGCCGGGCCGGAAGTACCGCACGGTGCGCAGGACCAGCTGCTCGACCATCGCCTCGGCCCGGTCGCGGGAGCGCGGCGTCGACACCACCTGCAGGTGCGCGCCGTCGAGCAGCGGGACCGCGACCCGGAACGGGGCGCCACCCTCCACCGAGCCGGTGCCGAGCACCCACATCTCCGGCACCGGACCGGTCGGCTCCACAGCACCCGCGACCGGCTTCCAGTCGGTCGGGTCGTCACCGGCGGCACCCGGGGTGGCGTCGGCGACGATCTCCGACAGCGTCTGCGGGGAGTCGCCCTGCCAGCGGTCGAACACGTGCGCCCGGTCCTCGGCGACCCGGGTGAGGACGCCGTCGAGCCGCGGGTTGTCGAACAACCGGGAGAGCCCCGGGTCGCGGCGCGCGGCGTCGTACCCGGTCTCGCGCAGCCACAGCTCCGCCATGACCTCGGCGTGCCGGGTCGCGGCCCGGTCGCGGCGCCCCTCCGCCGCGCCCAGTGCCCGCGACGCCGCCCGGTGGAACCCGTCGAAGGCGGACCGGATCCGCTCGCGGCGGTTCGGACGACGGGCCATCAGGGGCGGGCGGGCGCGGTCAGAGCCGCGAGGCGACGTCGTCGGCGGACTGCATGGCGATGTGCAGGGCCTGCTCGACCTCGTCGATCTTCTCCGACGCGGCGGCGAAGCGGGCGCGGGCGTCGTCGGCGTCGTTCTGGGCGGTGCCGTAGATGTTCTGCGAGAACGCGGCGCCGGCCTCCTCGATGGCCTGGCGGGCGTGCCTCAGTGCGCCGAGGCTCTCGGTGGCCTGCTGGTTGGCCCGCCCGATCCCGGCCCGGATCTCGTCGATGTTCGCCATGCCCACCCTCCGTGCGTGCGCGTGCGACGACCGTGACCCGGCCGACGCCGCGGCCAATCTATCGGCCGGTCCCGGTACCCGTTCATGGTGCGCCGCACCTGCGGCCGCTGCAACGCCGGGTGCGCCGGCCACCCCACCCCGGCCCGCGTTCGGGGGGTCCGGTTCGTCCGTTCGTGACCCTCTCGCGCTGGAACCCCCCGGCGCGCTCGCCTAGCGTGCACGGCACACCACCCACGACGCCGTGATCGGAGACTGTGACGATGGCCTCCCCCGCTCCGCAGACGGACTTCCTGGAACCGCCCACCGGTGCACGGAAGATCCGCTCGATCGGGCCGGGGCTGCTCGCCGCGGCGACCGGCGTCGGGGCGGGAGACCTCGTCGCGACGATGGTGGCGGGAGCGTCGTTCGGGACGGTGCTGCTGTGGGCCGCCGTCGTCGGGACGCTGGTCAAGCTCGCGCTCGGCGAGGCCGTCGGCCGCTGGCACCTCGGTTCCGGGGCCACCATGCTCGACGGCTGGCGGCGGCTGGGCTACTGGGCCACCGGCTTCTTCGGCGTCTACATCGTGGTGTGGGGCTTCGTCTACGGCGCCACCGCGATGTCGGCGGTCGGGCTGCCCCTCAACGCGCTGTTCGGCGGACTGCCGGTCGGCGGGTGGGCGGCGATCGCGGGCGTCGTCGGGCTGGTGCTGGTGTGGGTGCAGCGCTACCACGCCTTCGAGAAGTTCATGACGGTGCTCGTGCTGATCAAGTTCGCGACGGTCGTGTTCGTCGCGATCCTGGTCGGCCCGGACGTGCCCGCCCTGCTGAACGGCCTGGTGCCGCGGCTGCCGGAGGGGTCAACGGTCTACGTGCTCGGGCTGATCGGCGGCGTCGGCGGCACGATCACCATGGCCGCCTACGGCTACTGGCTGTTCGCGAAGGGCTGGAAGGGCCCGAAGTGGCTGTCGATGATGCGGCTCGACAACGCGACCGGCTACATCATGACCGGCATCTTCGTCGTCTCGATGCTCGTCGTCGGGTCGACGATCCTGCTCGGGGAGAACCTCACCGAGTCCGACAGTGGCCTGCTCACCCTCGCCGACCGGCTCGGTGCCCTCTACGGCGACCCGGTGCGGATCCTGTTCCTCGTCGGCTTCCTGTCGGTCACCTTCACCTCGCTGCTCGGCGTGTGGAACGGCGTGTCGCTGCTGTTCACCGACTGGGTGCGGGCGATCCGGCTCCCGCACGGCAAGAAGGCCGCGATCGGGCCGGACGAGGTCAACGCCGTCGTGCCCGGCGAGGAGGCGACCGCCGAGCGCGGCGACGGCCCCGGGCGGCCGGGCGCCTACGAGGCGGCCCGCGCCGAGCGCTCGCTGCCCTTCCGCGGCTACCTGCTGTGGCTGACGTTCCCGCCGATGGCGCTGCTGCTCATCGGGCGGCCGTTCGCGCTGACGCTGGTCTACGGCGTGCTGGGCTCGTTCTTCATGCCGTTCCTGGCGGTCACGCTGCTCCTGCTGCTGAACACGACGATGGTGGCCCGCGAGGCGCGCTCGCGGTGGCTGTCCAACGCGATCCTGGGGATCTCGTCGGTGCTCTTCGCGGTCCTGCTCATCACCGACGTCTACGGCCGCCTCACCTGACCGAGGTCAGGTCACCTCGACGCGGTCGCCGACGCGCAGCGTGCCGGTGTGCTCGACGCGGGCGTAGAGACCCGCGCACGGCAGCACCCCGAAGCCCTCGACCTCCACACGGTTGGCCTCGGCCGGGCCGCGCAGGGCGTGCGGGGCCCGGGGCAGGTCGCCGTGCTCCAGCGTCGGCACGGAACAGCGCGGCGTCGGCAGGGTCGGGACCAGCACGACGTCGCCCAGGGTGAGCCGGCGCCCCAGCCAGTCGTTCTCCACGAACGGCTCGGTGCCCGGCGGCGTCGCGACGACCACGTTGGGCCGGTAACGCAGCGCCTCGACACCGAGCGCGTCCAGCGTCGCGGTGGTGATCAGGTGCACCGGTGAGTGGTCGACGAACCGCCCGCCGGGAGCGCCCTGGGCGATCTCCAGGATCGGCGCGTCGACCTCGGCGTCCAGGCCGTGGGCCAGTACGTCCTCCGGGTCCGGGCGCTCGACGACGGCACCGTCGGCCCGCTGCTGTGCGACGACGACCGGTCGCCCGAGCAGCTCCGCGAGCGGCCCGGCGGCCTGCCCGGCGTCGACGGTGCGGCCGTCGGGCAGGGTGACCCGCACGTCGTCGCCGACGCCCTCGGAGGTGCACGTCAGCAGGCGTCGCCAGTGCCGGGGCTGTTTGGCCGTCGCGACCCGTCCGGTGTCCGGGTCGGTCAGGGCGAGTGCCCGGTCGCCGACGACGCCGTGCACGTCGAGCTCCAGGGCGGCGAGGTCCTCCCCCAGCATCGACTTCACGGGGTAGCGGTGCAGGGATCGGACCTCGCCGACCATCAGAGCAGGCCCTGCGCGGTCAGCCAGTTCTTCGCCACGGTCTCGACCGACGGCTTGTCCGGTGCGGCCGCGGCCTCGTTCAGGCCGAGCAGCTCCTGGGTGGTCAGCTTCGCCGAGACCGCGTTCAGGATCTCGGTGACCTGCGGGGTCGCCTTCGCCTTGTTGATCAGCGGCACGACGTTCTGCGCGGCGAAGTTGTTCTTCGGGTCGGTGAGGACCACGAAGTCGTTCTCCGGGATCGCCGCGTCGGTGGTGAACAGGTCCGCGGCCTGCACGTCGCCGTTCTTCAGTGCCGCGACGGTCAGCGGGCCGCCGGCGTCGAGCGAGCGGTAGGACTTGAACGAGCAGTTGTAGGTCTTCTGGAGGCCGGGGATGCCGTCGGGCCGGGTCTGGAACTCCGGCGGGCCGCCGAACACGAGCTCACCGCAGCGCGGCGCGATGTCGGCGATGGAGGTCGCGTTCAGCCGCTGCGCGGTCTCCCGGGTGACGACGACGGCGTCCTTGTCCTCGGCCTCGGCCCGGTTCAGGACGGTCAGCGTCGGCGCCGCGGTGTTCAGGGTGGACTGCAGCGCGGTGTAGACCTCGTCCGGCTGGGTCTGCGCGGCGCTCTTGTCCAGGTACTGCAGCAGCGTGCCGCTGTAGTCCGGGATGAGGTCGATGGAGCCGTCCTTGAGCGCGGGCACGTAGGCCTCGCGGGACCCGATCGGCGGCCGGGTCTCGACGGTGACGCCCTTGGCCTGCAGCGCCTGGGCGAACACCGAGGACAGGATCTGGCTCTCGGTGAAGTTCGCGGCGCCGACGACGACGGTGTTCTGGTCACCGCTGCCGGACTGCCCGCCCCCGGCGAGGGGGTCGGAGCCCCCGCCGCAGGCGGTCAGCGCGAACGCGGCGGTCACCGTCGCGGCGACGGCGGTCAGGAGGCGGGTGCGTCTCATGGTGGGTGTCCTCTCGGGACGTGCGGGGTGGTTCAGGCCGCTTCGCGGACGGGTTCGGGGCGGGTGGGCACCGCGCGCAGCCGGCGCGGCGCGGTGCGGCCGGTGGCCTGCAGGCCGGGTGACACGATCAGCTTCTGCAGCCCGCCCAGGATCAGGTCGGCGAGGATCGCGAGCACCGCGACCAGGATCGAGCCGCCGATCATCATGCCGAAGTCGCGCTGGCCGAGGCCGTCGATGATGAACCGGCCGAGCCCGCCGAGGGACACGTAGGCGGCGATCGTCGCGGTGGCGATGACCTGCAGGGTGGCGCTGCGCAGCCCGCCGATGATCAGCGGCAGCGCGTTGGGGAGCTCGACCTTCCAGAGCACCTCGGACCCGCGCATGCCCATCCCGGTGGCGGCGTCGACCACCGCCGGGTCGACGTTGCGGATGCCGGCGTAGGTGCCGGCCAGCACCGCCGGCACCGCCAGCACGATGAGGGTGATGATCGGGCCGACCAGGGAGAGCCCGGTGAGCGTCGCCAGCAGCACGAGCAGGCCGAGGGTCGGCAGCGCGCGCAGGCCGTTGGCCAGCCCGACGACGACGAACCCGCCGCGCCCGGTGTGCCCGATCCAGGCGCCCAGCGGCACCGCGATCACGACCGCGACCAGCAGGGTCAGGGCGGTGTAGCCGAGGTGCTCGGCGAGCCGGGCGAGGATGCCGGTCGACCCCGTCCAGTTCGCGCCGTCGAACAGCCAGCCGAAGTAGGTCATGTCCCCGCCTTCCCGGTCCGGGCCCGCTGCCAGGGGGTGAGCAGCCTGCCGGCGAGCAGCAGGGCCGAGTCGACGACGAGGGCCAGCAGCAGCACGAGCACGATGCCCGCGACGATCTGGGCGTCGTTGCTGCGGTTGAAGCCCTCGGTGAACAGCAGGCCGAGCCCACCGAAGCCGATCACCGCACCGACGGTGACCAGGCTGATCGTGGACACCGCGGCGACCCGCAGCCCGGCCACGATCACCGGCACGGCCAGCGGCAGCTCGACGCCGACGAAGCGGCGCAGCGGCGTGTAGCCCATCGCGTTCGCGGCGTCGACGACGTTGCCGGGCACCGCGGACAGCGCGTCGGACACCGTCCGTACGAGCAGCGCGACGGTGTAGACCGTCAGCGCGACGACCACGTTGACCGGGTCGAGGATCTGGGTGCCGAGCAGCGGCGGCATGAACACGAACAGCGCCAGCGACGGCACCGTGTAGAGCAGCCCGGCCGCGTTGGTCATGACGGTGCGCAGGGTTCCGTTGCGGTTGGCGACCCAGCCCAGCGGGATCGCGAACAGCAGCCCGAGCAGCACCGGGATCAGGGCGTACACGACGTGCTCGGCGAGCGCGTCGAGCACGGAGTCGAGGTTGGCAAGCACCCAGGTCACGGCGGCCTCAGGCGGCGTTGTGCGAGTCGCGGGCCGCGGGCAGGGCCTCGAGCACCGAGTCGGCGGTGACCGAGCCGGCGACGCGGCCGTCGGCGTCGACGGCGACGCCCTGCCCGGACGGTGAGGACAGCGCCGCGTCGAGCGCGCCGCGCAGTGAGCCGGACTCGACGGCGTAGAGCGATCCGCCCGGGACGAGGGCCTCCTCGGTCACCCGTCCCGCACCGGCCTCGACCCAGCCCAGCGGCCGGGCGGACTCGTCGACGACGACCGCCCAGCCGTCGTCGGGGAGGGGATCGCCGACCGAGAGCATCGGCAGCGACCCGAGCGGGATGGTGTCCGAGGACAGGAAGCCCAGGCCCCGGTATCCGCGGTCGCGGCCGACGAAGTTGTCGACGAAGCCGTCGACCGGGCGGGACAGCAGCACGCCCGGCTCGTCGTACTGGGCCAGTCTGCCGCCGACCCGGAACACCGCGACCTTGTCGCCGAGCTTGATGGCCTCGTCGATGTCGTGGGTGACGAACACGATGGTCTTGCCGAGCTCGGACTGCAGGCGCAGCAGCTCCTCCTGCAGGCTCTCCCGGACGATCGGGTCCACCGCGGAGAACGGCTCGTCCATCAGCAGCACGGGCGGGTCGGCGGCGAGCGCACGGGCCACGCCGACGCGCTGCTGCTGGCCGCCGGACAGCTGCGCCGGGTACCGCTTGGCCATCGAGGTGTCGAGGCCGACGATCTCCATCAGCTCCATCGCCCGGTCCCGCGCGGCCTTCTTGCTGCTCCCGACGAGCATCGGCACGGTCGCGATGTTGTCGACGATCGTGCGGTGCGGGAACAGACCGGCCTGCTGGATGACGTAGCCGATGCCCCGGCGCAGCTCGGCCGGGTCGGCGGACAGCACGTCGCGCCCGTCGACGCGGAGCTCGCCGCCGGTCGGCTCGATCATCCTGTTGATCATGCGGAGGGAGGTCGTCTTGCCGCAGCCGGACGGACCCACGAAGACCGTGATCCGCCCCTGCTCGGCGACGAGGTCGAGCTCGTCGACCGCGACCGTCCCGTCCGGGAAGCGCTTCGTGACGCCCCGGAACTCGATCATCGGCGGTTCCCCCTGCCGTCGCGCGGGACCCCTGCTCCCCGCTTGGTCGCAGCACACTAACCCGGTCGTGCGCGACGGGCGAGCGGTCGGCCGCAGGTCACGACACCCCGTCGCGCTTGACCTGCAGCCCGGTTCAGCACCGACGCTGCGGACATGACCCCGACCACCGCCCTGGGCCCGCTCGGCATCGCCACCGGACCCGCTCCCGCCGATGCCGCGGCCCTGGAGGACGCCGGTGCCCGCACCCTGTGGCTCGCCGGGGGCGCGATCGACCGGCTCGACCGGCTGACCGCGCTGCTCGACGGCACCCGGGACGCCGTCGTGGTGCCCGGCATCGTCCCGACCGGGGTGTACCCGGCGGCGGCCGTCGCCGCGGTGCACGCCGACGCGGCCCGCCGTCATCCCGGGCGCTACCTCACCGGGTTGGGGGCGTCCCAGCAACCGGGGGCGCTGGACGCACTGCACCGCCACCTCGACGAGCTCGACGCACTCGGGCTGCCCGCGTCGCAGCGGCTGCTGGCCGCGCTCGGACCACGCAAGCTCGACCTCGCCCGTACCCGCTGCGCCGGGGCGGTGACGCTGCTGGTCACCCCGGAGCACACCGCCCGGGCGCGGGCGGCGCTCGGTACGGGCCGGCTGCTCGCGGTGATGCTGCCGACCGTGCTCGGGACCGACCGGACGGGGCTGCGCGAGCTGGCCGGGTTCCTCCTCGACGTGCCCGGCTACCGCGCCGCCGTCCGCGGGATGGGGTTCACCGACGCCGAGATCGACACCCGCGCCGACCGGCTGCTCGACGCCGTCGCCGCCCGCGGCGACCGCGACGACATCGTCGCGCGGATGGCCGAGCACCGGGCCGCGGGCGCCGACCACGTCGTGCTCAGCCCGGTCGGGGACCCCGGATCCGGTGCCGCGCTGCTGCGCGCGCTCCGGTAGGCGCCCCGGGCCGGCCCGTCCTGCCGTGCGGCCGGTGCGCCGCGGCGCAACAGTGGGGCCATGCCGAAGGAGCCCACGCGTCTGCCGCGTCCCGAGCTGGACCTCGACCCGGACCACCCGCACGTCGCGGACTGGTTCCACTACGCCGACCTGCTCACCGACGCCGAGCGCGCCGACCTGCGCCGGGTGCGGGAGTTCCTGCGGGCCGAGGTCGCCCCGGTCGTGCTGGACGCGTGGGACCGCGCCGAGTTCCCGATGCAGCTGGTGAAGGGCTTCGCCGGGCTGGACCTGGCGGGGGCCGGTTATGCCGACCCTCCTGCGTCGCGGCTGTTCCTCGGGTTCCTGCATGCGGAGATCTCGCGGGTCGACCCGTCGGTCAACAGCTTCTACGGGGTCCACACCGGCCTCGCGATGGGCTCGATCCACGCCGGCGGCACCCCCGAGCAGCGCCGGCGCTGGCTGCCCGCGATGGCCCGGATGGACTCCATCGGCGCGTTCGGGCTGACCGAGCCGCACGGCGGGTCCGACGTGGCCGGTGGCATGGAGACCACCGCCACCCGGGACGGGTCCGGGCCCGACGCGGAGTGGGTCCTCGACGGCGAGAAGCGCTGGATCGGCAACGCCACCTTCGCCGACCTGATCATCGTATGGGCCCGGGACACCGACCCGGACGCCGACGGCGCGGTGCGCGGCTTCGTCGTGCCGTCGCCGTCCGACGGCATGACGATCACGAAGATCGAGGGCAAGCAGTCGCTGCGGATCGTGCAGAACGCCGACATCCTGCTCGACCAGGTCCGGGTGCCGGAGTCGCACCGGCTCTCCGGCGGCTCGGGCACGTTCCGCGACGCCGGGCTGGTCCTGCAGCGCACACGGGCCAACGCCGCCTGGGGTGCGGTCGGGGTGCAGATGGCCGCCTACGAGCTGGCGCTGTCCTACGCCGCGCAGCGCGAGCAGTTCGGCCGCCCGATCGGCGGGTTCCAGCTGATGCAGGACCTGCTGGTGCGGATGCTCGGCAACGTGAGCGCCTCACTGGGCATGGCGGTGCGCAACGCCCAGCTGCTCGACGAGGGCCGGGGGTCGGACGCGCACTCGTCGCTGGTGAAGGAGTTCTGCGCGACCCGGATGCGCGAGACCGTGGCGATGGGCCGCCAGCTCGTCGGCGGCAACGGGGTGGTGCTGGAGAACCGGATCGCGAAGTACTTCGCCGACGCCGAGGCGATGTTCTCCTTCGAGGGCACCCGGGAGATGAACACGCTGATCGTCGGGAAGGCGATCACCGGGCAGAGCGCGTTCGTGCGGTGACGACGGCGGTCGCGCCCGCGCTGGGCGGGCGCGACCGGCTCACCAGAGGTCCGGGGTCCCCTCGGGCGGGGTGGCACTCGTCGCCGGGGTCGGCAGGCCGCCGCCGCGCAGCACGCGGTGCAGGTCGGCGGGGCGCAGCGAGCGGGCGAACAGCCAGCCCTGGAACGCGTCCACACCGAGCCCGCGCAGCACGTGGAACTGCTCGGCGGTCTCGACGCCCTCGGCGACGGTCTTGCGGCCCATCGCCCGGGCGACCTCGACGACGGCGCGGGCGAGCGCGAAGTCGGCCGGGTCGGTGCCGACGCCGGTGACGAAGGCCCGGTCGACCTTGACCGTCTGCGCCGGGAGCTCCTTGAGCCGGGCCAGCGACGAGTAGCCGGTGCCGAAGTCGTCGACGGCGAAGCGGACACCGCGGTGCACGAGCTCGCTCATCGCGTCCAGCGCGGGGCGCGGCAGCGCGACCAGGCTGGTCTCGACGAGCTCGAGCACCAGCTGGTTCCACGGCAGCCCGGCACCCTCGACGATCGCGGTGACGTCGGCCAGGAACGACGGGTCGGCGGGCAGCAGCCCGGCCAGGTTCACCGCGACGGCGACGGCCTGACCGGTCCTGGGCCAGGTCGCGGCCTCGGTGACCGCGGAGCGCAGCACCCACAGGTCCAGCTCGCGCTGCAGGCCGCCGCGCTGGGCGACCGGCAGGAACTCGCCGGGCGAGACCTCCCCGTGCACCGGGTGCGACCAGCGCAGCAGCGCCTCGGCGGACAGCACCGTGCCGTCCGGCGCGACGACCGGCTGGTACTCCAGGCGCAGCGCGTCGCCCTCGATCGCGGCGCGCAGCTCGGCCTCCAGCTCCAGCTGGCGGCGCGCCGGCGCGACGGCGCCGCGGTCGGCGACGGCGACCGTGCCGCGTCCGCGCTGCTTGGCCTCGCGCACCGCGACCTCGGCCGAGCGCAGCAGGTCGTCGCCGCGGGGGCCGCGGGCGTCGGCGTGCGGGCCGGTCAGCGCGGCGTCCCGCCCGGCGACGCCGACCGAGGCGGTCAGCGTGATCGGCCTCCCGGCCACGGTGACCTCCCCACGCAGCAGCTCGGCGACGACGGCGGCGAGCGCCTGCGGTCCGCCGACCTCGTCGACGTCGGCGCAGACCACCGCGAACTCGTCGGCCGACAGCCGCCCGGCCGTGCAGTGGTACGGCAGCTCGCGCTGCAGCCGCCCCGCCAGCTCGATGAGCAGCAGGTCACCGGCGTCGTGGCCGAGGCCGGTGTTGACGCGGGAGAAGTCGTCGACGTCACCGCAGACGACGGCGACCCGGTCGGCGTCCGGACCGGCCAGCAGCCGGTCGGCGAGCTCCAGCAGCCCGGCCCGGTTGGGCAGCCGGGTCAGCGGGTCGACGGTGTCGGCCTCGCGCAGCACGTCGGCGGCGCGGCGGCGCTCCCCCACGTCGGTGACGACGAGCAGCCAGAACGGGCGGCCGTCGTCGGAGGGTGCGGCGTTGACCACGACCTCGCAGTCGACCCGGGTGCCGTCGGCCCGCAGCAGCGGCAGCGACTCGATCCGGTAGGTCGGCTCGGGGTGCGACGGGTCGCGCAGCCAGTCCGGCAACCCCCCGCGCCGGTCGGACCCGGGCTCGGCGGACAGGCTGCGTGCCGGGACCCCGCGCAGGGTCTCCAGATCGGCGTCGAGCAACTGGCACAGCGCCGGGTTGGCGTCGACGATCCGGCCACGCCCGTCGAGCATCGCGACGCCGGTGGTGATCGCGGCGACGAGGTCGGCGAACCGCTGCCCGGAACGCTGCGCGCGGGACTCGGCGCGGCGCCGGTCGGAGACGTCCTGCACGGTCCCGATCAGGCGCAGCGGTGCGCCGCCGGGCGTGCGGTCGATCCGGGTGCGGCACGACAGCACCGCACCGCCCTCGGGGCGGATCTCGGAGCTGTGCGCGGTGGTGGGCTCCGGCGCGGCCTCCGGGCCGCGGCGCAGCATCCGGCAGACCCGCTCGACCTGCTCGCCCTCGATGGGGCCGTCCGGGCCGTCGGGGCGCACGCCCAGCGCGCGGTAGAGCTCGACGAGCCCCTCGCTGCGGGTCAGCGTCCCGGCCTGCAGGTCGAAGGTCCAGGTGCCGGAGCGGGTGGCGCGCTCGAGGTCGAGCGCGGGTGCCTCGTCCGACGGCGCGGGCGCGGCGTCGGGGAACGGGGTGAGCAGCACGACGGTGCGGTCGCCGGGCTGGTTCCAGCGGACGACCTTGACCCGGGCCAGCCGGCGGTCGGCGCGGACCAGGCGGGCGTCGGAGTCCGGGCCGACGAGCAGCTGTGGGAGCCGCATGCCGGTCGGGTCGGCGGAGCCGGCGAGGCGACGGAGCGCGGCGTTGGTGTGGACGACGACGCCCCCGGCGTCGCAGACCAGCGCGGGCGAGGGCGGGAGCTGCACCGCGGAGTGGTCGGCGCCGTCGGCGCCCGTGGATCCGGCGGTCCCCGGACCGGGACCCGCGGCGGTGTCCGACGGGGCCGGACCGGGCGGGCGCGGTGCACCGGGCAGCCGCCGGGCCATGCCGAACGGCGGCTCCCCGAAGCCCGCGCCGGAGATCTCGGCGTCCGGCGCGGCCGCGGCGTTCAGGGCCTCCGCCGGGGCGAGGAGCTGCTCGTCGTCGGGACCGGGCCGGGTGCGACCCGCCGGGGTGCCGCCGGGACCGGCGAAGGCCCGGGCGAGGTCGCCGGCCAGGCCGGGGTCACGATCCCGGTCCCGGCGGACACCCGGTGCCTGCTCCGCGCGTCCACCGGCCGGTTCTCCGACCGATGCACCCGGACGGTGTCCCGCCCGCGACTCCTGCTCCGACACGCCCGCCTCCGTTCCGTTCGGCAGCTCCGTCGGGAACAACGAGCCACCGTGCCGGGCGATCCGGGCGGGTAGACCGATCGAGCCACCCGATACAGCGAGTGATGAGGCCGTTCGGCCCAATGTCGCTACTCCGCCCGTCACTCACGGGTGGTGACAGGTAGTCGTCGGAGGGTGAAGGGTGTGGCGCGCTCGGCGAGCGGTGGCAACCGATCCGACCGTGCGTGGTCGACCGCTCACAGCGCACCGTGCCGTTCGGCGCAGACCCCGATTGCACACGTTTCGTAACCGGGGTTATGGCCGCCCGACGGCCGACGGTCAGACGGGCGTCGCCGCGGCGCGGGCCACCGCCGCGGCGACGGCCGGGGCCACCCGCGGGTCGAACGGGCCCGGCACGATCTTCTGCGGGGACAGCTCGTCGGCCACGACGTCGGCGATGGCCCGCGCGGCCGCGATCTTCATGTCGTCGGTGATGCGGCGGGCGTGCGCGTCGAGGGCCCCGCGGAAGATCCCCGGGAAGGCCAGCACGTTGTTGATCTGGTTCGGGAAGTCGCTGCGGCCGGTCGCGACGATCGCGGCGTGCCGGGCCGCGACCTCCGGGTGCACCTCGGGATCGGGGTTGGACAGCGCGAAGACCATGCCCTCCGGGGCCATCGTGGCCAGCAGCTCCTCGGGCAGCGTGGCGCTGGAGAGCCCGACGAACACGTCCGCACCGGCCAGTGCCTCGGCGACCCCGCCGGTGACCCCGCGCGGGTTGGTGACGGCGGCCAGGGCGGCCTTCTCCCCGCCACGTCCGGCGTCGACGACCCCGCGCGAGTCCAGCAGGACGACGTCCGAGGCGCCCGCGGTCAGCAGGATGCGGGCGCAGGCGATGCCGGCCGCGCCGGCCCCCGAGATCACGATGCGCAGGTCCGACAGCGAGCGGTCCTGCACCCGGCAGGCGCCGTCGACGGCGGCGAGCAGCACGACGGCGGTGCCGTGCTGGTCGTCGTGCATGACCGGGCAGTCCAGCGCCTCGACCAGGCGCCGCTCCAGCTCGAAGCAGCGCGGCGCGGCGACGTCCTCGAGGTTGACCGCACCGAAGGTCGGTCGCAGCCGCACCAGGGTCTCCACGATCTCGTCGACGTCGGTGGTGTCGAGGACCAGCGGGATCGAGTCGAGCCCGGCGAAGGACTTGAACAGCGCCGACTTGCCCTCCATCACCGGCAGCGACGCGCGCGGCCCGATGTCACCGAGGCCGAGCACCGCGGTGCCGTCGCTGACGACGGCGACCAGCCGGTGCGCCCAGGTGTAGCGGGCGGCCAGCGAGGCGTCGTCGGCGATGGCGCGGCAGACGTAGGCGACGCCGGGGGTGTAGGCGATGGACAGGTCGCGCTCGTCGGCCAGCGGCGCGGTCAGGCCGGTGGCGAGCTTGCCGCCCTCGTGCGCGCCGAACACCTCGTGCCGGTCGGGGGCGGAGCGCGTGGTCGGGTCCTGGGCGAGCGTCATGGGAGAACTCCACGGGTGGTGCGGTACGAGAGCGGCGCACGGACGCGCCTGCCGTCGCACCGGGCGTCGCGGGTTGACGTCGACCTGCTCGCGGTGCCGGACGGCCATCCCGCCCGCCACGCCGGGATAGGGGCGCCGCGCCGGGACGAGCTGTCGGATCTGGCGGCGAGTCTAACCGGGCGCGCGCCGGGAACCGGTCACCCGGCACGTCCGGAGTGGCCACCCGCACACCGAGGGGCGTGCGGCGCCGGTCCCCGGCGGTGCACCGGGTCGGCTCAGCGGGTCAGCGCAGCGGGGCCGGGGTGAGGTCGGGCAGCGGGAGCGCGGGCAGCGACGGGCCGGTGGGCAGCTCGGTCAGCGGCAGCACGCCCGGGGTGAACGGGACCCGCCCGGGGACGACCTCCAGCGCGCCGACGTCGCCGTAGCGCTCGGCGTAGGCCAGCGCGCGGGCGATGTCGGTGACCCCGTTGGTGTTGGTCGGCAGCATCAGGCTCGACAGCAGCCCGAACGCACGGCCGCGCGCGTCGAGGTAGCCCGAGCCCGAGTCGCCCGGGACCCCCGGCGGCGTGGTGGAGACGACGTGGGTGCGCGGCCCCTCCGGCTGCCCGAGGCTCAGCCCCTGCTTGTACGGCGTCGCCACGAGCTGGTTGGGCTGGTAGCTGTAGACCTTCTCCCCCTGTTCGGTGCCGTCGGTGTCGAGCCCGGTCGGGCCGCCGAAGCCGGGGACCGTGGGGTCGGCGACGGCGACGGCCGCCGGGTCGAGGCGGATCAGCGACAGGTCGTTGTAGAGGCACAGCTGCGGGTCGCTCTCCCCGCGGTCCTGCATGACCGCCCAGGAGTTGTAGGCGACCCGTCCGGTGTAGTTCCTGCCGTCGCGGCCGCGGATGCCGACCTCGATGCCCTCCGGCATGACCGGCTCGCTGCAGCCGTCCACCGAGGACATCGCGTCCTCGCCCGCCATGCAGTGCGCGGCCGCGCCCAGGTAGAGCGCCCCGGCGGGCGCTGCCTGGTGCTCGGCGCCGTCGGCCCCGTCCCGGTGTCCGTCCTGCGCGGCGGCCGGGGTGTAGAGGAAGTTGGCGGTGCACAGCTCGGCCCCGCCGGTGACCGGGGTGGCGATCTGCACGCCCGGGCCGATCGCGCCCGCCTGCGCCGCCGGGGCGGACGGCGCGGCCACCGCGGTGCCCGCGGCGGCGGGCGCGGTCAGCGCGACGGTGACCGCGAGGCCGGCCGCGGCGGCGATCCCGGCGATGCGCCGCCGCGAGGGGCGGTGGGAGAACTGCGACGACATGACGCTCCTCGGCTCGTGGTCCGCCACGGATCTCAGCCGAACCGGCCACCCTGCGGGTACGGCGCGCCCGGCGGACTCCCCGGTCGGGGACCGATCCGACCCGACCGGGTGACGTGATCACCGCGAGCGTCCCGCAGCGTCCGCGACTAGCGTCGCCGCACGTGAGCACCGACGCCGATCCCGAGGGACGGATCCTCCTGCTGCGCCACGGCGAGACCGAGTGGTCGCGCACCGGCAAGCACACCGGCCGCACCGACGTCCCGCTGACCGACCAGGGCCGGGTCGCCGCCCGCCGGGTGCGCACCGCGCTGGCCCTGGTCCGCCACGACGCCCCTCCCGCCCGGGTCCTCTGCTCCCCGCGCTCGCGCGCGCGGGACACCGCCGAGCTGGCCGGGCTGCGGGTGGACGCGGTCGACGACCGGCTCGTCGAGTGGGACTACGGCGACAACGAGGGCCGGACCACGCCGCAGATCCGCGAGTCCCTACCGGGCTGGACGATCTGGGACGGACCGTGGCCCGGCGGTGAGACCCCCGACGACGTCGCGGCCCGCGCCGACGCCGTGCTCGCCGACGCACGCGCCCTGCTCGGCGACGGCGATGTCGTGCTCGTGGGGCACGGCCACTTCTCGCGGGTGCTGACGGCGCGCTGGATCGGGTTGCCCACGAGTGGCGGGGTGCACTTCCGCATGGACCCGGCCGGGGTCAGCGTGCTGGGGTTCGAGCGCGGGGTCCCCCGCCTCGACCACGTCAACCAGCGCCCCACCCCAACGGAGGACCAGTGAGCGTCCGGACGGCCACCCCCGACGACGTGCCGGTGATGGTCCGGCTTGTGCACGAGCTGGCCGACTACGAGAAGGCCGCGGACGAGTGCGGGCTGACCGAGGAGCAGCTGCACGCCGCGCTGTTCGGCCCCGACCCGTCGGCCGGGGCCCTGGTCGCCACCGGCGACGACGGCGCGGTCGTCGGCACGGCCATCTGGTTCCGGACCTTCTCCACCTGGGAGGGCGTCGCCGGGATCCACCTGGAGGACCTCTACGTGACCCCCGCCGCCCGCGGCGGCGGGCACGGCGCGGCCCTGCTCGCCGAGCTGGCCGCCGAGGTGGCCCGGCGCGGCTGGAAGCGCCTGGAGTGGAACGTGCTGGACTGGAACACCCCGGCCATCGGCTTCTACCGCTCCGTCGGCGCGGTGCCGAACGAGGGATGGACCACCTACCGGCTCACCGGCGACCCGCTCGTCGCGCTGGCCGGGCGGGCCGGACGCTAGTCCTCGGGGTACTCGTCGCCCATCGACCAGCGGCGGGACTGCTCGCTGATCAGCATCAGGAACGTGAACAGCACGAACAGGCCGCAGACGATGCCCCACACCAGCTGCCGGCTGGGGCCCAGCGCGTAGTAGATGACCGGGAACAGCAGGAGTTGCACGACGATCGCCGGCGTGCGGCAGCCGTGCACCCCGCGGACCAGCCCGTAGCCGACACCGGCCACGGCGGCCGCCATGAGCACGAAGATCCCAGCCTCGGCGAGCCCGTAGTAGAGGCGTGCGCCACCGGCCTCCAGGGCGCGCACGCCGAGCACGACCGCGAGGACGGCGCCGACGAGCCCCTGCGCCGCGACGAGCACCCCCGCCACCCGCACGTTCTCCGGCGGTCGCTCCCGCGTCGCGGGGCGGGCGTCACGGTCATCGGCCACCTCGCGAGGATAGGCCGCCCGGCGTGACGGCCACCGCCGGGCGGCCGACGGACCGCCCGGTGCGCGGTCGATACAGTCGGCCCGTGCGCGCGCTGCTCGTGGTCAACCCTCAGGCCACGTCCACCACCGCCGCCGGCCGGGACGTGCTGACCAAGGCCCTGGCCAGCGAGCTGAAGCTCGACGTCCTGCAGACCCGCTACCGGGGCCACGCGGCGGAGGCGACCGCGGCGGCCGTGGCGGACGGCGTCGAGCTCGTCGTGGCGCTCGGGGGCGACGGCACGGTCAACGAGGTCGTCAACGGGCTCCTGGCCGCGCAGACCGGCTCGGGCAGCGGCGCCCCGCGGCCGGACCCGGACGCCACGGCGATGCTCGCGGTGGTCCCCGGTGGCTCGGCGAACGTCTTCGCCCGCGCCCTGGACATGCCGCGCGACCCGGTCGAGGCGACCGGGCACGTGCTGACCGCGCTGGCCCAGCGACGACGACGGCTGGTCGGCCTGGGCTGGGCCGACGACCGCTGGTTCACCTTCAACGCCGGCATGGGCTGGGACGCCGAGGTCGTGGCCGCGGTGGAGCGCGCCCGCGCGCAGGGCCACGAGGCCAGCCCCGGCCGCTACGCGCTGACCGCGATCGCCCAGTACCTCGCGCAGCTGCGCCGGCCGCCGTCGATGACGGTGGAGCTGCCCGACGCGGCGCCGCTGACCGGGGTGCGGCTGGCGTTCGTCTCCAACACCGACCCGTGGACCTTCCTGTCCGGCCGCGCGGTGCGGACCAACCCCCGCTCGTCGTTCGGCAGCGGGCTGGGGCTGTTCGCCCTCACCGGGCTGAGCCCGCGGACGATCGCCTCGACCCTGCGCCAGATCCTGGCCGCCGACGGCGACCCGCACGGGCGGCACATCGTCCGGCACGACGCGGTCGGCCGGGTGCGGATCACTTCGGAACAGCCCCTCGCGCTCCAGCTCGACGGCGACCACCTCGGAATGCGCACCGACGTGGAATTCCTGAGCGTGCCCGGAGCGTTACGCGTCGTCGTGTGAGACGGACGGTTCGTCGCTCATCGTGCGGGCGCTCTCACACGCTGGAGTGAGCTACCCCGCCATTCACCGATGTGAGCGGACCGTCGGTCCCGTTGGGGCTTATACCAGGCCAAACCCGTGATCCAAGGTGGTCCTACGCAAGCGAGGCCACGAGCAGCGCCGCTCGTGGAGGTTCCGTCCCACCGGGCCGGGCCCCTCACTCAGAGGGTGTCCGGGTCGACACCGTTTTCGGGTGGCCGATTCCGCGTGGGACAGGGACACTGGATCGTGGAACCGGCCCAGGGCGGCTCGAAGTCCCGGGCACAGGTCTGTCTGCGTGCGTTCCCTATGAGGGCGCTCACGTATCCCGCGAGCAGTTCCCCATTGAGGACCGTGGTGGCTCGTGAAAGTATTCACAAGCTGCGAAACATGCACGTAACATCAGCGCACAGACGATCGGCGCGACCCCGATCGCGCACCAGAGGAGAAAGTGATCATGGACTGGCGTCACGACGCGATCTGCCGCGACGAGGACCCGGAGCTGTTCTTCCCGGTCGGCACCAGCGGCCCCGCCCTGATGCAGATCGCGGAGGCCAAGAGCGTGTGCCGGCGTTGCCCGGTCACCGAGTCGTGCCTGCAGTGGGCCCTCGAGTCCGGTCAGGACGCGGGTGTCTGGGGCGGCATGAGCGAGGACGAGCGGCGCGCCCTGAAGCGGCGCAGCACCCGTCCGCGCGCTCGCACCGCGTAGGCAGCCGCCTCCGGGCACTCGCCCGGACCACGGCAGGAACAGCTGTCCCGGGAACAGTCGCTTCGCGCGCCTCGGGCAGTAGCTCCGAGAAGTAGAAGAAGTAGCTCCCCGACCTCGGGCCCGTAGCCGGACGCCACCGGCCACGGGCCCGAGGTGCGTTCGGGGTGATCTGCCACCCCGGTGTGACGGTCGACCACGGTACCGGCGCGACCACGGCACCGGGATCAACGGTCACGGGACGAGCGTATCCGGTGCCCTCCGGGCCCTCTCCCACGCCCCGGGTCACCGGGAGTGACCGGGATCGGTCGTCCGCCGCACCGCAGCGACCGCCCGGGGACGACGGGCGGCGGAACCGTTGCCCCGCCGCCCTCCCATCCCCTGTCCTCAGGAGCCGCCGAGCGGCACCCGGACCACGGCCACCGTGCCGCCGCCCTCCCGGGCCCGCACCTCGATCGTCGCCTCCAGCTCGGAGGTCAGCAGGGTCCGCACGATCTGCAGCCCCAGCCCCTTGGACTTCTCGAAGTCGAAGTCGGCCGGCATCCCGTGGCCGTCGTCGGCCACCGACACCTCCAGCCGGCTCGCCGAGCGCACCGGGCTGACGACCACCTCCCCCGCCGTACCGGGGTCGTAGGCGTGCGCCAGCGCGTTGTGCGTCAGCTCGGCCAGGACCAGCACCAGCGGGGTCGCCTTCGCCGCGGGCAGCGCCCCGAAACCGGGGTCGACGCGTACCCGGGCACGGGACTCGGTCGTCGCGCCGTCGCGGATGGCGGGCAGCACCTTCGGCAGCAGCTCGTCGAGCTCGACGACCTCGGCGACGGAGTAGGCCAGGGCCTCGTGCACGTGCGCGATGGAGGTGACCCGGCGGACCGACTCCTCCAGCGCGCGACCGGCTTCCGGGTGCTCGCTGCGCCGGGCCTGCATCCGCAGCAGCGCCGCGACCGTCTGCAGGTTGTTCTTCACCCGGTGGTGGATCTCGCGGATGGTGGCGTCCTTGCTCATCAACGCCGCGTCCCGGCGGCGCAGGTCGGTCACGTCCCGGACCAGCACCAGTGCGCCCGCCGCGTCGCCGCGGGGGCGCAGCGGCAGTGCGCGCACGAGCATCGTCGCCCGACGGCCCTTGATCTCCATCCGGGTGGACGGGACGCCGTCGAGTGCCTCGTTGATCCGGCCCGCGACGTCCTTCGCGTCGAACGGGTCCAGCACCAGCGCCTTGGTGACCGTCGCGAGGTCGGCCCCGGCGACGTCGCTGGCGTGGCCCATGCGGTGGTACGCCGACAGCGCGTTCGGGCTGGCGTAGGCCACGTTGCCGTGCACGTCGAGGCGGACCAGGCCGTCCCCCGCGCGCGGGCTGCCCTCGGCCGAGCCGGGCGGACCCGACTGCGGCGGGAACGTCCCGTCCACGATCATCTGGCACAGGTCCGAGGCGCTGCCGAGGTAGGCGATCTCCAGCGGGCTCGGGACGCGCGGGGTGGACAGGTTGGTGTCGCGGGACAGCACCGCCACCGTGCGGCCCTTGAACCGCACCGGGATGGTCTCCCGCCGCACCGGCACCTCCAGGTGCCAGCGCGGGTCGTCGTCGCGGCAGATCCGGCCCTCCAGCACCGCCCGGCGCAGCTGGCCGACCTCCACCGGCACCGCCCGGCGTCCGACGACGTCGTCCGGGTGGGCGGTCGGCGCGGTGGTGGGCCGGGCCTGGGCGACGCACAGGAACTGCGCGGTCGCCGCCCGGGAGGCACCGCCGGTCCCCGCGTGGAGGTCGTCCAGCGGCACCCACAGCAGGAAGTCGGCGAAGGACATGTCGGCCAACAACTGCCACTCACCGACCACGCGCTGGAGGTGATCGGCGGTCTCGCCGTCCATCGTCGTGTGCTCGGCGAGCAGCTCGCTCAGCGTGGTCACGATCGCCCATCCCATCACATGCGAGAATCGCCCCTACCAAGCTCCCGCGGCACCGCCGCGGAACCGTGACCCGGACGGGAAGGAGGGTCGAGATGTCCAAGCGTGCACGCAAGCGCCGTGACCGCGCCAAGAAGGGCGCCAACCACGGCAAGAAGCCGAACTGCTGAGCTCGGCGACACCGACGCGAGAGGGCGGGCACCCCGGTGGGAGTGCCCGCCCTCTCGCGTCGGTGGCGGGTCGGCCGCCGGAGCGGCGGTGCCGGTCAGCCGCTGCGGTACTCGGTGCGCTGGTGCGACACGGAGACGCTGGTGCCCTCCGGGCCGCTCTCCACGGTCACCTGGGCCTGCTCGAGCACCGCGGAGCGGATCTGGGACCGCAGCCGGTCCTTGAGCCCGGCCGGGGCCGCCTCACCACCGCACTTGCGGGCCAGCAGCGCCTTCAGCTTCTCGTCGATGCCGTACTCGGCCAGGCAGGGCCCGCACTCGTCCAGGTGCTGCTGGAGCAGGCGTCGCCGCTCCTGGTCGCACTCGTGGTCGAGGAACAGCCACACCTCCGCCAGCACCTCGCTGCACCCGGTGTTCGCGGGCGGGTCCTGGATCATGGGGTTGCGCTCGAGCGGTGCGCCCGAGCCCTCGGCGGCGCTCACGATGCCGTCACCTCCCGGTCCCCGGTCGCGCCGGCGCCCCCGTCGCGGACGAAGCCGCGCTCACGGGCGACGTCGGTCAGCATGTCGCGCAGCTGGCGCCGGCCACGGTGCAGCCGCGACATCACGGTGCCGATCGGGGTGCCCATGATCTCGGCGATCTCCTTGTAGGCGAACCCCTCGACGTCGGCGAGGTAGACCGCCATGCGGAAGTCCTCCGGAAGGCCCTGCAGGGCCTCCTTGACGTCGCTGTCGGGCAGCGCGTCGAGCGCCTCCACCTCGGCCGAGCGCAGACCGGTCGAGCTGTGCTCACCGGCCTGGGCCAGCTGGTAGTCGGTGATCTCGTCGGTCGGCGACTGCAGGGGCTGACGCTGCCGCTTCCGGTACCCGTTGATGTAGGTGTTGGTCAGGATCCGGTACAGCCACGCCTTGAGGTTGGTGCCGCGGCGGAACGACCCGAACGCCGAGTACGCCTTCAGGAACGTCTCCTGCACCAGGTCCTCGGCGTCGGCCGGGTTCCGGGTCATGCGCAGCGCCGCACCGTAGAGCTGGTCGAGCAGCGGCATCGCGTCGCGCTCGAAGCGGGCCGTGCGGTCGGAGACGCTCTCGTCCTCGGGCGCGCGGTTGCCGTCCTCGTCGGCCACGCCGACCATGGCGGCGAGCTCCGCGGGATCGGTCCCTGCCGCACCCGTCTCCGGCTGGTCCGGCTCATCCGGCTGTACTGACAAAGGTTCCCTCTCCAGTGACACGAGTCGCGCGCCGGTGCGGGTCACCGGCACGACGGACGCGTCGGAGGGTACGCGCCCCGGCCGCTCGCGGCCGTCCGGCGGCGCGGCCCCGGGCCTCTCCATCACTGATGTCGTCACCCCCGCAACAACGGTGCGGCGCCGGACGGCATTCCCGTAGGTTCTCCGTCACCCCCCGGGTCGGGACCCCGGGACGAGGACGGGAGGACACCGACGATGGCGGGCAGGGGCACCCCGGCGACGGCGCTGCTGAGCAAGCGTGGGGTGGCGCACGAGCTGCACACCTACACCCACCACGACGGCGCGGGCTACGGCGAGGAGGCCGCCGCCGTCATGGGGCAGGACCCGCGACGGGTGTTCAAGACCCTCGTCGCACTCGTCGACGGGACCATGACGGTCGGGATCGTGCCGGTGTCGGCCCAGCTGGACCTCAAGGCGCTGGCCGCCGCCGCGGGCGGGAAGAAGGCCGTCATGGCCGACGTCGCCGACGCCGAGCGGACCACCGGCTACGTCGCGGGCGGCATCTCCCCGCTGGGCCAGCGTCGGCGGCTGCCGACGGTCCTCGACGTCTCCGCGGAGGAGCACCCGACGGTGTTCTGCTCCGGGGGCAGGCGCGGCCTGGAGATCGAGCTCGCCCCGGCGGACCTGGTGGCACTCACCGGCGCCGTCGTCTCACCGATCGCGACCGGCTGACCGCAGGGGTCACACGGACGGGTCCGATCCGGGCTCCGCGCCAGTAGGGTCGGTCACCGACGGCCCCGGACCGCCGTCGGCACCGTCGAGACGAGCAACGGGGAGCACGCGTGGACCGACCGGAATGGGCGCCCGACGAGGTGGACATGACCAGCCCGAGCGTCGCCCGGGTCTACGACTACTACCTGGGCGGGTCGCACAACTTCGAGGTCGACCGTGCCTTCGCCGACCGGGTGCTCGACGCGCTGCCCGAGATGGCGGCCGTCGCGCAGGCCAACCGGGCGTTCCTGCGCCGGGCCGTGCACCACCTGTGCGCGCGGGGGATCCGCCAGTTCCTCGACCTCGGCTCGGGCATCCCGACCGTCGGCAACGTGCACGAGGTCGCGGCGACCGCCTGCGACGACGCCCGGGTGCTCTACGTCGACAACGACCCGATCGCCGTCGCGCACAGCCGTGCGCTGCTCGACGACGACCCGTCGACGGCCGTCCTCGCCGCCGACCTGACCGACCCGCGACGGGTCCTCGACGACCCCCTGACCCGCAGCCACCTCGACCTGACGCAGCCGGTGGCGGTGCTGCTCGTCTCGGTGCTGCACTTCGTCCCGGACGAGGCCGACCCGGCCGGGATCATCGCCGCCTACGCCGCCGCGACCGTCCCCGGCAGCCACGTGGTCGTCAGCCACGCGAGTGACGAGGGGGGCCTCTCCGGTGCGAGTCAGGCCCAGAACCTCTACAACAGGGACACGTCCCCGAACCGGATGCGGATGCGCGACACCGAGGAGCTCACGGCGCTGTTGGCCGGCCTGGAGCTGGTGGAACCCGGAGTCGTGCGGATCCCGCTCTGGCGTCCGGAGACCCCGGTGGGCCCCGAGGCGCAGCGCTACCCCGGCCTGGCCGCCGTCGCCCGTCACACCGGGCCGCCCGGCGACTGACAGTGGGAGGGAGAGCCGTCATGGCGAAACCCGTCCCCGTCCTGCCCGACGACGGGGGCCCGGGGCCCTCGGCGCTGGCCGACGCCTGGGTCGCCGCGATCGAGGCCCGCAGCTTCGTCTCCGCCGCCCGCGCCGACCTGCACGCGGTGCTGTCCGGCGCGGCCTGGTGGTTCACCGCCGTCGTCGAGGGGCGGGCCGAGGAGACGATGGCCGAGGAGGTCGGCGCCGAGCTGGTCGCCGCGCACCTCACCGACCCGGCCGCCCTGCGCTGCTCGATCGACGTGCTGTCCGAGCACTTCGCCGAGCACACCCTCGACCCGGAGCGGTTCCGCCGCTGGAGCAGGGCGGTCGGGGCGCTGTCGACGGGGTACGCCCGGATGCTGCGCGACCGCACCCGGCTGGAGCAGGAGCGGATCAGCTCGGCCGCGTTCGCCGCACGCGCCGCCGCGGAGGACGCCCGCTGGCGCTCCGAGGCGCGCTACGGCGTGGTGTTCGAGAGCTCCGTGATCGGCATCGGCGTCGCCGACACCGAGGGCCAGATCCTGGAGGCCAACCGCACGCTGACCCAGATGCTCGGCCACCGGCCCGGTGGGCTCGTGGGCCGTTCGGTGTTCGAGTTCATCCATCCCGAGGACACCCCCGAGATGTGGCCGCAGATCGAGTCCATGCTCGCCGGGCGGATCGGGCACGTCCGGATGGAGAAGGCCTACTTCCGGGTCGACGGCGACCAGGTGTGGACCGAGCTGACCGTCTCGCTGGTCCGCTCCCCCGACGGCGAGCCCCGCTACCTCATCGCGATGGTCTCCGACGTCACCGAGCGCCGCCGCCTGCAGTCACGGCTGCGTCACCAGGCCGAGCACGACCCGCTCACCGGGCTGCCGAACCGCTCGCTGTTCTTCACCCGGCTCGAGACCGCGCTCGCCGGGCCGTACGGCTCCCCCGCCCCGGTCGGGGTCTGCTATCTCGACCTCGACGGCTTCAAGGCCGTCAACGACACCCTCGGCCACGACGCGGGTGACCAGCTCCTGCGCACCGTCGCGCACCGCCTCGACGCCGAGCTCCGCCCGGCAGGGCACACCGTCGCCCGGATGGGCGGCGACGAGTTCGTGGTGCTCGTGGAGCAGTGCACCGGCGTCGAGCAGCTGGCCGAGGTCGCCGACCGGGCGCTGGCCGTCGTCCGGCGGCCGGTGCACGTGCGCGGCCGCGAGGTGGTGGTGTCGGCCAGCATCGGGGTCGTCGCCCGCCCGTTCCGCGACGCCGCGGGCACCGCCACCGGCGAGGACGTCGCCGGTGCCGCGGGCGCCGCCGAGCTCATGCAGGCCGCGGACACCACCATGTACTGGGCCAAGCGCGACGGCCGGGACCGCATCGCGGTCTTCGACCCGGCCCGGCACGCCAACGACGTGCACCTGTTCGAGCTGGCCGGCCGGATGCCGGGTGCGCTGGAGCGCGGCGAGTTCCACCTGGAGTACCAGCCGCTGGTCGCGCTCGACGACGGCGCCGTCGTCGGGGTGGAGGCGCTGGCCCGCTGGCGCACCGCCGACGGCGAGCGGCTCGGCCCGGACGTGTTCATCCCGCTGGCCGAGCAGACCGGCCTGATCGTCCCGCTGGGGCTGCACCTGCTGGAGCAGGCCTGCACCGACGCCCGGTCCTGGGTGGACTCGGGCGCCGACGCGGGGCTGGTGCTCAGCGTGAACGTGGCGGGCCAGCAGCTGCGCAGGCCCGACGCCGTCCTCCGCATCGCCGACGTGCTGGAGCGGACCGGGTGGCCCGCCTCGTCGCTGCAGCTGGAGCTGACCGAGAGCGACCTCATGTCCGCCGCCGGGCGCCCGGTGCAGGCGTTGGAGGAGCTGTCGCGGCTCGGGGTGCGCATCGCCATCGACGACTTCGGCACCGGCTACTCGAACCTGGTCTACCTGCACCGGCTGCCGGTGGACGTGCTCAAGCTGGCCGGGTCGTTCGTCACCGGCCGGGGTGGCGCCTGCCCCGGCGAGGAGGGCCCGGACGACCCGGGCCCCGGCGACGTCGACAGCCCGGTCATCCTCTCGGCGATGATCGAGCTGGCGCACACCCTCGGGCTGACCGTCGTCGCGGAGTCGGTCGAGACCGGCTGGCAGGCCCGCAGGCTGCACGACCTGGGATGCGACATCGGCCAGGGCTGGCACCTGGGGTCGCCACGCCCCGCGGCCGAGCTCGCCGCGCTGCTGGCCGGGGCCCGCTAGGACGGCGGGCCCGGGGCCAGACGCTGCCGCACGTCGTCGACGATCCGGTCGGCGCCCAGCACGCCGATCCCCACCATCCAGGTCTCGTCCTCGACCTCGTGCACCCGGCCGGCGCGGACGGCGGCGGCGGTGCCCCACAACCTGCTCACCGCACCCCGGGCACCGGCCGACGGGTCACCGGCCCGGTCGGTGAAGAACACGACATCGCCGTCGATCTCCGAGGCCATCTCCGGTCCGACCTGCAGCATCGAGTACTCGTTCCAGGCACGGTCGCCCAGTTCGAAGCCCATCGCGGTCAACACGGACCCGGAGAAGCTCCTCGGCCCGTAGAGCCGGAACGACTCCGGCTGGAACCGCACGATCGACGCCGTCCGACCGGGCGCGCCGACCTCCCTGCCCACCTGCTCGGCGCGCAGCCGCCACCCCTCGAGCAGCTCCTCCATCTCGCCGGTGCGCTGCACCGCGGCAGCGGTGACCCGGGCCTGTTCGGTCCAGTCGGTGCCGCTGCCGACCGAGAACACGGTCGGGGCGATCCGCGCGAGTTGCGCGTGGAGCGGGGTGTGCCGCGTGGCCGAGCCGATGATCAGGTCGGGCCGCAACGACGCGACCGCCTCGAGGTCGGGATCGTTGATCGCTCCGGTCGGTCGGGTGCCCGTCAGGCGGTCGGCCAGGTACGGCGGGAACCCGGCCCCGACCGACGACTCACTCGCCCCGACCGGGACGATCCCGAGCGCGACCAGCGCGTCCAGGTGCGGGGAGTCCAGCACCACGACGCGCGACGGCCGCGCCGGCAGCCGCGTCTCGCCCATCGCGTGGGTGACCGTGTAGCCGCCTCCCCCGGACGGGGCCGGCTCGGGCGCCGCGGCGCACCCGGCCACCACGAGCAGCAGCGCGGACAGGACCGCGGCGGCCGCCGACGCTCTCAAGGATCGGATCTTCGACACGGAGGGAACATACCGGGCACATAAGGGTAGGCATACCTTTTCTACCGGCTTCTACCGGGCGAGCTGCTCCGCCGCCCATCCGGCGACGACCTCGCGCAGCCGGTCGTGCTGCTTCTTCAGACCGTGGTCGCCGTCGAGCAGCACCACCCGCCGGTCGGGCCCGTCGGCCGGGACGCCGAACCGGTCGCTGCGGCCCTGCACCACGAGCACCGGCACCCCGGCCCCGTCGAGTTCCGGGGCCCGGGTCCGCTCCGGGCGGCCGGGCGGGTGCAGTGGGAAGGCCAGGCACAGCACCGCGGCGGCACCGGCCGTCGTCGCCGTGCGGCAGGCGACGCGCGCACCGGAGCTGCGGCCGCCGACGACCAGCGGCCCGTCGTGGCCGGGCCGCACCGCCGCGACGACGGCGAGCCACGCCTCGTCGAGGTGCCCGGCCGGGGCGGGGGCCCGCCGGCCCGCGACCCGGTAGGGCTGCTCGACCAGGCCGACGTCGAACCCGGCGGCGGTGGCCGCCGCGGTCGCGGTGACCAGGTCGGGGGCGTCGACACCGCCGCCGGCGCCGTGCCCGAGCAGCAGCAGGCCGCGCGGTTGCTCCGCCCGGTGCAGGGTGACCCGGGCCGGTCCGCGCGGGGTGTCGACCTCGCGCGCCCCGGTCACGACAGCAGGTCGAGCTGGATCGGCTCGGTCACCTGGTCGTCGGGGATCCGGTCGAGCAGCTCGGGAGCGTTGTTGCGGACGTTGTTGACCTGCGGCGACACCGGCCGGATCTCGAGGGTGGACACCAGCTCGGGGGTCGGCGGGACGAGCAGCCGGGTGACCCGGTCGTCGCCGGTGTCGCGGTCCGGGTCGAGCCAGTCCGACCAGTCGTCGGGGCGCAGCACGAGCGGCATCCGGTCGTGCACCTGGGCGAGCGGGCCGACCGCCTCGGTGGTGAGCACGCAGGCGGTGACCAGGCCGTCCGGGTACTTCTCGGCGAGCTCGCCGCCGCTGGGACGCCAGTACTCCCACAGGCCGGCCATCGCCATCGTGGCGTCGTCGGCGTAGTGGGTGAAGTACGGCTGCTTGGTCGGCTTGCCGGTCCCGCCCTGGCTCTTCGGGACGGCGTCGTGGCGCTGCCACTCGTACCAGCCGTCCATCGGGAACAGGCAGCGCCGCGACGCGGCCGCACGGCGGAACGCGGGCTTCTCGGTGATCGTCTCCGACCGGGCGTTCACCATCCGCGCACCCGCCGACGGGTCCTTCGCCCAGAACGGCACCAGGCCCCAGCGGACGGTCCGCAGCGACCGCTCGGTGACGTCCCGGTCGGGTTCGCCGCTCTCGTCGCGGGGGTGGCGTTCGACCACCACGGTGATGTCCTTGGTCGGCGCCACGTTGTAGTCCGGACGCTGCGAGGACTCCTGCGTCGCGTCGACGGCGTGGAACTCGTCGGCCAGGTCCGCGGGGGCCTTGGTGGAGGCGTAACGGCCGCACATGCATCCCATGCTCCCATGTGGGGAAGGATGGGGGCGTGAGCTACTGGACCGCCCCCACGCCCGGGTCGCCGGTGACCGGCACCGTGACCGTCCCCGGGTCGAAGTCGGTGACCAACCGTGCGCTGCTGCTCGCCGGGCTGTCCGGCGGCGGGGTCCGGGTCGACGGTGCGCCGCCCACCCGCGACACCGCGCTGATGACCGGCGCGCTCACCGCGCTGGGCGTCCCGGTCGTCACCGAGGGCGACACGGTGCGGATCGGCGCGCACGGCGGCCTGCGTGGCGGCACGGCTGCGTTCCCGGCGGAGGTCGACTGCGGGCTGGCCGGAACGGTCATGCGGTTCGTCCCGCCGGCCGCGGCGACGGCGTCGGGCGCGGTCCGCTTCGACGGCGACCCGCGCGCCCGGGAGCGCCCGATGGGCACCGTGCTGGGCGCCCTGCGCCAGCTCGGAGCGACGGTGTCCTTCGACGGCGCCGCCGACGCGCTGCCGTTCGTCCTGGACGGGGGCCCGGTCCGGGGTGGCGAGGTCACGATCGACGCGTCGGCGTCGTCGCAGTTCGTGTCCGGGCTGCTGCTGTCCGGGGCGCTGTTCGAGCGCGGGGTGACCGTCCGCCACGACGGGAAGCCGCTGCCCTCGCTGCCGCACATCGCCATGACGGTGGAGATGCTCCGCACCGCCGGGGTGGTCGTCGACGACGGCGAGCCGAACAGCTGGCGGGTCGAGCCCGGGCCGGTCGCGGCGCGGGACTGGACGGTCGAGCCCGACCTGTCGAACGCCGCGGTGTTCCTCGCCGCGGCCGTCGTGACCGGCGGGCGGGTCACCGTGCGCGGCTGGCCCGCCGAGACCACCCAGCCCGGCGTCGACGTGCTGCCGGTGCTGGAGCAGTTCGGCGCGACCGTGTCGCACACCGCCGAGGGGCTGACCGTGACCGGCCCGGACCGGCTCGGCGGCGTCGACGTCGACCTGCACGACGCGGGCGAGCTCGCACCCACCGTCGCGGCGATCGCCGCGCTCGCCTCGGGCACCTCGCGGCTGCGCGGGATCGGGCACCTGCGCGGGCACGAGACCGACCGGCTCGCCGCGCTCGCCACCGAGATCACCGCGCTCGGCGGCGCCGTCACCGAGACCGACGACGGGCTGGTCATCGAACCGAAGCCGCTGACCGGGCGCGCCGACCGGCCCTGGGGCGCCTACGCCGACCACCGGATGGCGACCGCGGGCGCGATCATCGGTCTGGTCGTGCCGGGCGTCGAGATCGACGACGTCGCCAGCACCGACAAGACCATCCCGGACTTCCCCGGCCGGTGGGCGGCGCTGGTCGGGAACTGACGTGCCCCGCGACATCAGCAGGCTCGACGAGTCCGACGTCCGCGTCCGCCCGGGACGGCGCGGCAGCCGTCCGCGCAGCAAGCGCCGCCCCGCGCACGCCGACGCGACCCGCGCGATGGTCACCGCCGTCGACCGGGGCCGCTGGACCTGCGCGGTCGACGCCGACCCGAGCCTCCCCCAGGTCGTCGCCATGCGGGCCCGCGAGCTGGGCCGGACGCCGGTCGTCGTCGGGGACCGGGTGGACCTCGTCGGGGACCTGTCCGGCGAGCCGGACACCCTCGCGCGGATCGTGCGGGTCGCCGAGCGCGAGACCGTGCTGCGCCGCACCGCCGACGACACCGACCCCTACGAGCGGATCGTCGTCGCGAACGCGCAGCGGCTGATCGTGGTCACCGCCGTCGCCGACCCGGTGCCGCGCAGCGGGTTCGTCGACCGCTGCCTGGTCGCGGCGTTCGCCGGCGGGCTGCAGCCGGTGCTGTGCCTCACCAAGTCCGACCTCGCCGACCCCGAGCCGTTCGCCGCGCAGTACCGCGAGCTCGGGGTGCCGGTGCTGGTGACCGGACGTTCGGAGTCCGGGCCGCCGACCGGGCTGGACGCGCTGCGCGCGGAGCTGTCCGGGCGGCTGTGCGCGCTCGTCGGACACTCAGGGGTCGGCAAGTCCACGCTGGTCAACGCGATCGTCCCGGCCGCGACCCAGGCCATCGGGCGGGTGTCGGGCGTCGGCAAGGGCCGGCACACGACCACCGCGGCCCTGGCGTTCCCGCACGCCGACGGCTGGGTCGTCGACACCCCGGGGGTCCGGTCGTTCGGGCTCGCGCACGTCAGCGCGGACGACGTCGTCGCCGCGTTCGGCGACCTCGCCGAGGCCATCGAGGACTGCCCGCGCGGCTGCGGGCACCTCGGGCCGCCCGCCGACCCGGAGTGTGCACTGGACGACCTGGTCGCCTCCGGCGCACTCGGAGGAGGCAGACTCGACGCGTTGCGCCGCGTGCTGGTGGCGCTGGCGAGCGACAGGTTCTGACGGTCCTGACAGTTCCGACGATCACGACGACGGCCGGGGAGCGGGTAGTGCCGGGACGGCGCGCGATGACGCTGCTGCTGTGCGGGGCGGTGCTGGTACCCGGGCTGTCCGGGTGCTCGTGGCCCGGCTCGTCGGGCGCCACCCCGCCGCCCGCGGTCGCGCCGGCGGCGCTGCCGAAGTACTACGACCCGGCCCCGCTGGTCGCCGACGTGCGGGCCCGCACCCGGCTCGACGGCGGCTCGACGCTGTCGGTGGCGGGCACCCTGACCCACGACGGCACGACCGTCCCGGTGACCGGCGACGGCGCCCTGCGGGTCGACGGGGCCGGGGACGCCCCCGCGGTGCGGCTGCTGCTGCGTTCGGGGCCGTCGGGCACGGTCGCACGGAGCACCGAGATCATCCGGATCGGCGGCCGCACCTGGCTGCGCCCCGGCGACGGCGGCTGGGGCGAGGCCGGACGGGTCCCGCTGCCGCCGGAGCAGATGGCGCACGCGACGCTCGCCGCGAACGTCGCCGCCGGGGTCGACCCGCTGGGGGCGGTGGCCCGCTACCCGGACGCGGTGCTCGTCGCCGACGCCGCCGACGACGCCGTCGACGGCACCCCGGCCGTGCACTACACGCTGGTCGTCGACCTGGTGCGGGCCGTGGCGACCGAGACCGACCCGGCGCGCCGGGGGGCGCTGCAGGCCCAGCAGCGGGCCGGGCTGACCCGGCTGAGCTCGGAGATCTGGGTCGACGCCGAACGCAGGCCGCTGCGCAGCCGGGTCCGCCAGCAGCTGCCCGACGGCGCGGCCCTCGATGTCCTCGTCCGCTACGACGGCTGGGGCGCCCCGATCACCATCGAGCCACCCGTCCGCGGCTGAGGGCCCCGGCCCTCCGGGTGCCGCTGCGGCGCGACGACGGGCCGTGGCTGCCTCCGATCCGGGCTACGGTGCGGTGCATGAGCGAGCGGGTCCGGACCACCGTGGACGACGGCGTCGCCGAGGTGCGGTTCACCCGGCCGGAGCGCCGCAACGCCCTCGACGTCGCCCAGTTCACCGCGATCGTGCACGCCGCGGACGCGCTGCGCGACCGCGCGGACGTCAGCGTCGTGGTGCTGTCGGCGCAGGGGCCGGACTTCTGCGCGGGTCTGGACCGCGACATGTTCCGCGCGATGCGCGCCGGCGAACGGCTCTCGGCCACCGCCGAGCTGCCCCCGCCGCGCGACGGCTCCCCGGCCCGCGCGACCGGGCAGCGCGCCGCGTACGCCTGGACCGAACTGGACGTGCCGGTGATCGCCGCCGTGCAGGGGCACGCGCTGGGCGGCGGACTGCAGATCGCGCTCGGCGCGGACCTGCGGATCGTCGCCCCCACCGCGACGCTGTCGGTGCTGGAGATCGTCTGGGGCCTGGTGCCCGACATGGGCGGCACGCTGCTGCTGCCGCAGCTGGTCGGGCGCGACGTCGCCCGCGACCTGACCTTCACCGGGCGCACGGTGTCCGGCACCGAGGCCGTCGCGCTGGGGCTCGCGACCCGCACCGCCGAGGACCCGCGGGCCGCCGCGCTGGCGACCGCGCGGCAGATCGCCGCCCGCAACCCGCACGCGGTCCGCGCGGCGAAGCGGCTGCTCACGACGCCCCGTCCGCCCGCCGAGCAGCTCGCCGCCGAGCAGGCCGAGATCGGTGCGCTGATCGCGAGCCCGAACCAGCGCGAGGCCGTCGCCGCGCGGCTGGAGGGCCGCGACCCGGTGTTCCACGACCCCGCGCCGGGGGCCGGAGCGGGCTGAGGGCCCGTCGGGGCTCAGCCCAGCTCGACCAGGAACGGCAGCTCGGTGCCGTCGTACCAGGCCAGCTCGTGGTCCTCGGCCTCGCCGACGAGGAACTCGGCGTCCATGTCGCCCAGGTCGGCCTTGTCGACCGCACCGGCCGCCTCCCGGACGGCGTGCTCGGCCTCCGGCAGGTCGACGTGCACGGCGGCGATCTTCGACAGCGGCACCGGGCCGGTCACCCGGACCGCGCCGTCGTCGAGGTCGGGGCGCAGGGTGACGTCGTCGGTGTCGGCGGACACCACGACCCGGCGGGCGGGGGTGTCGTTCTCGCCCAGGCCGAACTCGACCGCGAGCAGCCGCAGCGACGCCCGCGCTGCCTCGTTCATCGCGGCGTACTCGAGCTCCTCGTCGTCACCCGCGGTGTAGGACTCGCGCAGCTTCGGGGTGAGCGCGAAGGCGGTGCCGCCGAGCGGCTCGAAGTTCCCGGTCTTCACGGCGCGGGCCAGCATCGGCCAGGTTGCGGGGAGGTAGATCCTCAACGGTGTTCTCCTCTGACGGGGCTCACCCCGACTGTCGCAGTGTCTCGAGGAGCTCCTCGAGCGACTCGTCCACCATCCCGGCCAGCACGTCCAGGTCGCCCATGGCGTCCCGGTCCCCGTTCAGGCCGTAGTAGACACCGCCGTCGTAGCTGGTCAGGCCGATGGAGACGGCCTGGCCCTTCGCCAGCGGGACCACCGGGAACATCTCCAGCATCCGCGCCCCGGCCGCGTAGAGCGGGAACTGCGGCCCGGGGACGTTGGTGACGACCAGGTTGAAGAAGTGCCGTGCCATGCCGTTCGCGGCGCGGGCACCGACGGCGTGCAGCGTCGGCGGGGCGAACCCGCCGATCCGGACCAGGGTGTCGGCACCGACGGCGTCGCCGGTGTCGGTGTGCTCGCGCATCTGGTGGGTGACCTGGTGCAGCCGCACCAGCGGGCTCGGCTCGCCGACGGGCAGGTCCACCAGGAACGAGGCCACCCGGTTCCCGAGCGACCCGCCGGCCGCCGAGCTGGGCACGTCGCCCTCGCCGCGCACCGACAACGGCACCAGCGCCCGCACCGACGACGACCCGGCGACCGGCTCGCCGCGTGACATCAGCCAGGTCCGCAGGGCACCGGCGATCACGGCGAGCACCACGTCGTTGACGTCGCAGCCGTAGGCGGCGCGGACCTTGCGGTAGTCCTCCAGGTCGGTGCGGGCAAGCGCGAACCGGCGCTGGGTGGAGATCTCGGCGTTCAGTGGCAGCCCCGGCGCGCGACGACCCGCGGTCCGGGCCATGTTCAGGACCTTGCCCGCGGCCCCGGCGAGCTTGCCGACGGTGGCCAGCGCGTCCCCCGCGGCGACCCGCACGTTGTCCACGATCTCGGTGGGGCGGGTGACGGCCTCGGAGATCGCGTCGAGCACGAGCTGCCCGTCGGTCGGCTCGGGGCGCGGCATCCACAGCTCGTCCGGGGTGGCCCGCGGCTCGGCGGAGACGTCGAGGATGACCTGGCCGATGTCGATCGCGGAGATCCCGTCGACCATCGCCTGGTGGGTCTTGGTGAGGATCGCGACCCGGCCGGTGTCGCCGTCCCCGGCGGGGCCGAGCCCCTCGATGAGGTACATCTCCCACAGCGGACGGGTGTGGTCCAGCGGCCGGGACATCAGCCGTCCGACCAGGTCGGTCAGCTGGTCCTCGCTGCCCGGACGGGGCAGCGCCGAGCGCCGCACGTGGTAGGCGATGTCGAACTCCGGGTCGTCCACCCACACCGGACGCGCGAGGTTGGCCGGGACGTGGCGCACCTTCTGCCGGTAGCGCGGCACCAGCGCGATCCGCTGCTCGATCAGCTCGACCAGGCGGTCGTAGTCGAACCCGTCGTCCGCGCGCTCGAAGACGGCGACCCCGCCGACGTGCATCGGGGTGGTCGCCTCCTCCAGGTACAGGAAGGACGCGTCGAGTGCGGAGAGCCGGGACGGCATGGCCGCGATCCTACGTGCGACGCTTCTCCCCGTGAGCGATGCAGGTGCGGTCTCCCCGAAGGACCGGTTCATCACGGTCTACGGCCGCAAGCCCGTCCTGGAGGCGCTGGCCGACCCCGACCTGGAGGTCGACAAGGTCGTGCTGGCCGACACGGTGCGCGGTGGCGGCGAACGCGAGATCACCGCGGCCGCCCGAGACCGCGGGGTGCCGGTGCAGCGTGCGACCGCGCAGCGGGTGAAGGTGCTGGCCGGCAACGGGCGCCACGACCAGGGCGTGCTGGCCGACGTCGTCGCCCCGCGGATGTCGCCGCTGGAGCACTTCCTGTCCGACCTGGGCACCCGGCGGCCGGCGTCGGTGCTGGTCCTCGACGCCGTCACCAACCCGTCGAACGTCGGGATGATCCTGCGCAGCGCGACGGCCGCCGGTCTGGACGGCGTACTCCTGCCCCGCCGCGGGGTGCCCGCCATCGACCCACTGGTGATCAAGGCCTCGGCCGGGGTGGCGTTCGCCGCGCCCGTGCTGCGCTGTGCCACCGCCGCCGAGGGCGTCGACCTCATGCACGCGGCCGGGTTCGGCGTGTTCGGGCTCGACGCCGGCGGCGACTCGCTGCTGGAGGCGTCGCTCCCGCCCCGGGTCGCCCTGGTGCTGGGCAACGAGACCGACGGCCTGACCGAGGACGTCCGCTCCCGGCTCGACGGGATCCTCTCGCTGCCGATGTACGGCGGGGTCGAGTCGCTCAACGTCGCCTCCGCCGGTGCCGTCGCCGCCTACGAACTGCTGCGCCGACGCTGAGCGGTCACCTAGTGTCGGGGCGATGGTGCGCCGTCGCATTCCCCGCCCGTCCGAGCTCGCGCCGCTGCTGCGGCCCGCCCCGTTCACCCTGGACCGCACGGCGGCCCGGCTGGCTCGCGCGTCGAGCATCGGGGACCTGCGCGAGCTGGCCCGCCGGCGGGCGCCGCGGGCGGTGTTCGACTACACCGACGGGGCCGCCGAGGACGAGGTGAGCCTGCGCCGGGCCCGCGAGGTGTGGGCCTCGGTGGAGTTCTCGCCGACCGTGCTCACCGACGTCTCCCGGGTGGACACCGGCCGGGACGTCCTCGGCGGACGCTCGTCGCTGCCGTTCGCGCTGGCCCCGACCGGCTTCACCCGCATGATGCACACCGAGGGCGAGCGCGCGGTCGCCGCCGTCGCCGCCCGGGCCGGGATCCCCTACGCCCTCTCGACCATGGGCTCCACGACGATCGAGGGCGTCGCCGAGGCGGGGCGCGGCGGGCGGCACTGGTTCCAGCTCTACCTGTGGCGCGACCGCTCGGTCGCCCACGAGCTCGTCTCCCGGGCACGGGAGGCCGGCTACGACACGCTGCTGCTCACCGTGGACACCCCGGTCGGCGGCAACCGGCGCCGCGACGCGCGCAACGGCCTGTCCATCCCACCGGCGCTGTCGCTGCGGACCTTCGTCGACGGCGCCCGCCACCCCCGCTGGTGGTTCGACCTGCTCACCACCGAACCGCTGACGTTCGAGTCGCTCGCCGCGGGCGGCGGCAGCCCGTACGAGGTGATCAACCGGGTGTTCGACCCGGCCCTCACCCTCGACGACGTCACGTGGCTGCGCGGCGCCTGGCCCGGGAAGCTGGTGGTCAAGGGCGTCCAGTCGGTCACCGACGCCCGCCGCGTCACCGACGCGGGCGCCGACGGCGTGCTGCTGTCCAACCACGGCGGACGCCAGCTGGACCGCGCCCCGGTGCCCGCCGAGCTGATCGAGCCGGTGGTGCAGGAGCTGGGCGACGACGCGGAGGTCCTGGTGGACACCGGGATCACCCACGGCGGCGACGTCGTCGCGGCGGTCGCGCTCGGCGCCCGCGCGGCGCTGGTCGGCCGCGCTTACCTGTACGGGCTGATGGCCGGGGGCGAGGCCGGGGTGGCGCGCGCCGTGGAGATCCTGCGGGCCGAGGTGGAGCGCACGATGCAGCTGCTCGGCGTCACCCGGGTCGACGACCTCCGCCCGGAGCACGCACGGCTCCGCTCGTCGACCAGCGGCCACCATCACCCGAACGAGCGACGTCCCGGCGCTGCGCCCCGGCGCTGACCGGGCCAGCATGGGCGCATGGGTTTCCTGGACAAGGCCAAGGAACTGCTCGGCCAGCACGACGACAAGGTCGACCAGGCGCTGAACAAGGCCGGTGACGCGGCGAAGCAGAAGTACGCCGGTCACGACGGCCAGATCGACGCGGCGACGAAGTTCGCCCGGGAGAAGACCGGCACCGGCGACACCACCGCCCAGCAGCCGGGCCCGGACGGGCAGGCCCCGCCGCCGCCCGCGCCGGGTGAGGCCCCGCCGCCGCCTCCGCAGCAGTAAGCCTTCGCAGCAGTAGGCAGAGCACGACCGACCCGGCCGACCGCCGGGCCGCCCACGAGGCGCCGTCCGCTCACCGCGGGCGGCGCCTCCGCACGTCACGCCCCCCCCCGGCCCGGTCCCCGGCGGCTCAGCCCCGGGCGGGGACCCCGAGCAGGACCTCCAGCTCGCCGAGGGTGGTCTCGGCGCCGGTGTGCCGCACCCCGACCGCCCCGGCCGCGGCGGCGCCGCGCACACACGCCCCCATGTCGTCGACGACGACGCAGTCCCCCGCGGGCAGGCCCAGCTCCGCCGCGACGGCGGCGAAGGAGTCGGGACTCGGCTTGCGGGCGCCGCGGACCGCGCCGAGGAGCACCGTGCCGAACGCCGCGGCGACCTCGTCGGGCACCGCGTGCGCGCCGGAGAACAGCGCGGTGCGGATTCCCGCGGCCGCGGCGCGACGGGCGTAGGCGAGCAGCAGGGCGCCGTCGGCGGGGTCGTCGAGGACACCGCCGTAGTCGACGATCAGGCCGCGCAGGGTCCGGGTGTCCGCCACGCGACCGACGGTACCGAGTGTCGCGGCCGCCCGGGGCCCTCGCTCAGCACTGCCGCCTCGCCGCTCGACCGCCGCGGCTCAGTGCTGCCGCCTCGCCGCTCGACCGCCGCGGCTCAGTGCTGCCGCCTCGCCGCTCGACCGCCGCGGCTCAGTGCTGCCGCCTCGCCGCTCGACCGCCGCGGCTCAGTGCTGCCGCCTCGCCGCTCGACCGCCGCGGCTCAGTGCTGCCGCCTCGCCGCTCGACCGCCGCGGCTCAGTGCTGCCGCCTCGCCGCTCGACCGCCGCGGCTCAGTCCAGCGCGCGGCGCAGGAAACCGCGGATCCCCAGCAGGGTGAACAGCACGATCGCCGCCACCGGGACGAGCACGCACACCCACAGCGGGATGTGCGGGACCTGCGGCACCAGCGACGCGCGGATCCCCTCACTGACGTAGGTCAGCGGGTTGAGCGCCGACAGCACCTGGAACCAGCGCAGGTCCGCCAGTGTGAGCCACGGGTACTGCACCGAGCCGGTGAACAGCAGCGGCGTGAAGATCACCGCGAACAGGATGTTGATCCGCCGCGGCGGCACCGCGGTGCCGAGCGTGAGCCCCATCGCCGCACCGAGCAGGCTCCCCAGCACCACCATCAGCAGCGCGGGCGCCAGCCCCTCGACCGGCCACCGGATGTCGATCATCAGGAAGCCGATGGGCACCATCAGCAGGCTGGCGATCAGGCCGCGCAGCCCCGCGAAGACGACCTTCTCGACGGCGACGGCCCACACCGGCATCGGCGCGAGCAGCCGGTCGTCGATCTCCCGGGTCCAGGACAGCTCGAACACCAGCGGCAGCGTCACCGCCTGCAAGGCGCCGAACATCGCGTTCAGCGCGATCAGACCCGGCAGCATGATCTGCCCGTACTCGGGCGCGACGAAGCCGCCGCGGCCGAGTACCACGACGAACACCAGCAGGAAGAAGAACGGCTGCACCAGCGTCTGGGCGAGGAACGACGGCAGCTCCCGGCCGGTGACGAACAGGTCGCGGCGCAGCACCGCCAGGAAGGCGCGCCCGGTCATCGGAGGTCCCTCCCGGTCAGGTCGATGAACACGTCCTCCAGCGTCGCCTGCCCCAGGCTGACGTCGCGCACCGTGGCGCCGTGCCGCCCGAGCAGGTCGACGGCCGGTGCGAGCAACGCCGCCGGCTCTCCGGTGACCGACAGCCGGAACGCCGTCGCGGTGCCGCTCTCCCCCGGGCCGCGGCCCGGCGGGGTCTCGGCGCGGGCGACACCGCCCAGCCCGGCCAACGCCGCCCGCAGCGTCTCCGCCGCACCGGGGCCGTGGTCGGCGACGATCTCCACCGTCGCGCTCCCCGGCAGCGACCGGACCAGCGCGTCCGGGGTGTCCAGGGCGAGCAGCCTGCCGTGGTCGACGATCCCGATCCGGTCCGACAGCTTGTGCGCCTCGTCCATGTCGTGGGTGGTCAGCACGACGGTCACGCCCTCGTCGCGCAGGCCACCGATCTGGTCGTGGACGAACAGCCGGGCCTGCGGGTCCAGGCCGGTGGAAGGCTCGTCGAGGAACAGCACCTCCGGCCGGTGCATGAGCCCGCGGGCGATCATGACGCGTTGGGCCTGACCGCCGGAGAGGTCGTCGGCGACCGCCTTCGCCTTGTCGGTCAGCCCCATCCGCTCCAGCAGCTCGTCGGCGCGGCGGTTGCGCTCGGCCCGACCGACACCGTGGTAGGCGGCGTGGAAGATCAGGTTGTCGCGGACGCCGAGGGACCGGTCCAGGTTCTGGCGCTGCGGGACGACGGCCAGCTTCGCGCAGACGGCGACGGCGTCGGTGCGCACGTCGAGACCGGCGACCCGGGCCGTGCCCGAGGTCGGCACCACGCGGGTCGTGAGCACGCCGACGGTCGTGGTCTTCCCCGCGCCGTTGGGGCCGAGCAGCCCGAACACCTCGCCCTCGGCCACCGAGAACGACAGGCCGTCGACGGCGTTGCCCTTCGCCTTCGGATACCGCTTCACCAGGTCGACCACCTCGACCGCGGTCCGCCCCATCGCACTCCCCTGCCGATCACGTCGCGTCGGACCGATCCTGCTCCAGGTCGACGATCACCGCGACCAGATAGTCGCGGACGGCGGCGTCGAGTCCGTCCGGTGGTTCCCGCAGCCACGGCCCGCGACCGTCCGGACGGGCGGCGCGCCACCGGTCCCGTCCGGCGTCGGTGAGCGCGACGAGCCAGACCCGCCGGTCGGCCGGGTCGCCGCGGCGGGCCACCAACCCGGCCGCTTCCAGCGCGTCGACGACCGGGGTCAGGCTGGTCGGGGCGACCCGGACCCGGGCCGCGAGCTCGCGCTGGGCGAGCCCGCCGCACCGCTGCAGCACGTCGAGGACGGCGAACCCGGTGACGCCGAGGCCGTGCGCCCCGGTCCGCCGGCGACGTTCGGCGAGCACCGCCGCCCCGGCCCGGACGACGAGGTCGGCCATCGACTCCGCGGGGCCCTCCACCGGGTCGGGCGCGGCGACGAGACGGGGCGGGGTGAGATCGATCCGTCCCGGTGGGCGGGGTGCGGGCATCGCGGGAGGGTAGGACGGGGCCGGGCCCGGCGGGCGCGGTCGGGCGGAGCCGGTCGCGTTCGCGAACACCGGCCGCCGTCGCCGTGGTGGGCCACACACGGCCACCCACGCCGATGGATCAGCCGCGGCCCGACCCGCCTCCCCCGGGTCGTGCTGGTCCGGATCATGCGGAGCCGGACCATGCGGAGCCGGACGGTCCGGTGGCGGACGCGGGCCGGTTCCCGCCGTGGCGTCGGGGCGCGCCGCAGTCTGACGCCGTGACCACGACGACGACCGACGCCGACCCGGATGCCGGTGCCCGCACCCGGACCGGTACCGCTCCGGGGAGCGGTACCCACGTGCGGGCCGACACCGCCCCGGATGCCGGAGGCCGGACGCGGACCGGAGCGGACTCCGGGGCCGGATCCGGTCCACGCACCGACACCGCCCGCCCCGGGGCCGCCGAGGAGCCGGCGCCGGCCCTGCCGTCCGGACCTGCACCGCTCCTGGCCCGGACCCCCGCCGACGTGCCCGAACCGCTCGCGCCGGGGGTGGTCGTCGTGCTGCCCGGTGGCTTCCGGATGTCCTCCGGACCGGCGCCCGCACCGCGCGAGGCGGTCCACCCCGTCCCGGTGCCGACGGTGCCCGAGGACGTCTCCCCGGCCGACCTCGCCCGGGTACGGGCCCCGGCCACCGGGATCGTCCGGCTGCTGACCGAGGTGCTCGCCGGGCGTCGCCCGCCGGAGGGGGTCGCGGCCGTCACCACCCCGGCGGTGCGTCGCTACCTGACCGCGGCCCGGTTCGTGCACTCGGGCCACCGGTCCCGTGGCCTCTCGGGCGTCGGAGGACGGGCCGGTGCCCCCGGCTGCGGGCGTCCGGGCGGACCGACCGCGCGCCGGGCGCCGCGGGTGCACGTGGGCCTGCCCCGGCCGGACGTGGCCGAGGTCTGTGCGACCGTCACCGTCGGCGGGCGGGTACGTGCCCTGGCGCTGCGGCTGGACCGCACCCCGGACGGCCGGTGGCTCGCGACCGCCGTCCGGCTCGTGTGAGACCCGCGTCCGGGTGCCCGCTCGTGCACGTCCTGCCGGTGGGATCGAGGGAGGCCTGCCGTCGGGCCTCCGCTCGTGAGGGCGTCGCGACCGCGGGAGCGGCGCCGCCGGCGGGAGGCCCCACCGGACGGCGCACGGTCTCAGCGCCGCCGGCGCGCCTTCTCCGCGCGGCGCCGCTCGGCGCGGTTGACGCCCTCGTCGCCGGTCGGGGAGGCCCCGTTGCCACGGGCCGGCACCTGGTGGCGGCCGGTACGACCGGTGCCCGGGGCGGCCGCCCCGCCGTCACCGCGACGCGCGACCCCGCCGTCCTCACCCGGACCGCTGTACTGCAGGTTCTGCGGCGGGCTGGTGCGGAACAGGTTGGGCAGGACCACGGTGGACTCGGCGGGGTCCTCGGCCGGGACCCGGCGCACGACCGGGATCTCGGTCGTCTCCGGCTCGGCCTCCTGGACGGGCGCGGCCGGCTGCTGCACCTGGACGACGACGTTGAACAGGTGTCCGATCGTCTCCTCCTTGATGCCCTCGAGCATCGCGGAGAACATGTCGAATCCCTCGCGCTGGTACTCGATCACCGGGTCGCGCTGGGCCATCGCCCGCAGCCCGATGCCCTCCTTGAGGTAGTCCATCTCATAGAGGTGCTCGCGCCACTTGCGGTCGATGACCTGCATCAGGACCTGGCGCTCGAGCTCGCGCATGCCGCCCTGCGGGCCGATGAGCGCGTCGATCTCGGCCTCACGCCGGGCGTAGGCGGCCTCGGCGTCGGCGAGGATGACCCGCTCGAGCTCCTCGGCCGACAGGTCGTCGATGTCCTCGGCGACGGTGCGCCAGTCGAGCTGGATCGGGTACAGACCCTTGACCGCCGTCCACAGCTTCTCGAGGTCCCAGTCCTCGGAGTAGCCCTCGGCGGTGGCCCCGACGACGTAGGCGTGGATCACGTCCTCGAGCATGTTGCGGGTCTGACGCTGCACGTCCTCGCCGTCGAGGACCCGGCGGCGCTCGTCGTAGATGACCTTGCGCTGCTGGTTGAGGACCTCGTCGTACTTGAGGACGTTCTTGCGGATCTCGAAGTTCTGCTGCTCGACCTGGGTCTGCGCGCTGCGGATCGCGCGGGTGACCATCCCCGCCTCGATCGGCACGTCGTCCGGCAGGTTGAACCGGTTCATGATCGACTCGACGACCTGGCCGTTGAAGCGGCGCATCAGCTCGTCGCCCAGGGACAGGTAGAAGCGGGACTCACCCGGGTCGCCCTGGCGGCCGGAGCGGCCGCGCAGCTGGTTGTCGATGCGCCGGGACTCGTGGCGCTCGGTGCCGAGCACGTAGAGACCGCCCGCGGCGCGGACCTCGTCGGCCTCGGCCTTGACCTGCTTGCGCATGCGGTCGAGGACCGCGTCCCACGCGGCCTCGTACTGCTCACGGGTCTCGACCGGGTCCAGCCCCTGGCTGCGCAGCTCCAGGTCGGCGAGGAACTCGGGGTTGCCACCGAGCATGATGTCGGTGCCGCGACCGGCCATGTTCGTCGCGACGGTGACGGCGCCCGCGTGCCCCGCCTGGGCGATGATCTGCGCCTCACGCGCGTGGTTCTTGGCGTTGAGCACCTCGTGCGGCACGCCGCGGCGCAGCAGCAGCTTCGACAGGTACTCGGACTTCTCGACGCTCGTCGTGCCGATCAGGACCGGCTGGCCCTTCTCGTGCTTCTCGGCGATGTCGTCGGCGACCGCCTCGAACTTCGCGGGCTCGGTCTTGTAGATCAGGTCGGACTGGTCGACGCGCACCCGCGGGCGGTTCGGCGGAATCGAGACGACCGACATCTTGTAGATCTCGTGCAGCTCGGCGGCCTCGGTCTGGGCCGTACCGGTCATGCCGGCGAGCTTGTCGTAGAGCCGGAAGAAGTTCTGCAGCGTGATCGTCGCCAGGGTCTGGTTCTCCGGCTTGATCTCGACGCCTTCCTTGGCCTCGATCGCCTGGTGCATGCCCTCGTTGTAGCGACGACCGGCGAGCACCCGGCCGGTGAACTCGTCGACGATCAGGACCTCACCGTCGTTGACGATGTAGTCCTTGTCCTTCTTGAACAGCTCCTTGGCCTTGACCGCGTTGTTGAGGTAGCCGACCAGCGGGGTGTTCGCGGACTCGTAGAGGTTGTCGATGCCGAGCTGGTCCTCGATCAGCGCGACACCCTCCTCGGTGATGCCGACGGTGCGCTTGCGCTCGTCGACCTCGTAGTGGATGTCCTTGGACAGCATCGGCGCGAGCCGCGCGAACTCCTGGTACCAGCGGGCGCTCTGCTCGGCCGGACCGGAGATGATCAGCGGGGTGCGGGCCTCGTCGATGAGGATCGAGTCCGCCTCGTCGACGATGGCGAAGTTGTGCCCGCGCTGGACCATGTCGGCGGTGTTCCACGCCATGTTGTCGCGCAGGTAGTCGAAGCCGAACTCGTTGTTCGTGCCGTAGGTGACGTCGCAGGCGTACTGCTCGCGCCGCTGCGCCGGGGTCATCTCCGACAGGATCACGCCGACGGTGAGACCCAGCCAGCGGTGGATGCGGCCCATGGTCTCGGAGTCGCGCTTGGCGAGGTAGTCGTTCGTGGTGACCACGTGCACGCCGTCGCCGGGCAGCGCGTTGAGGTAGACGGCCAGCGTCGAGGTCAGGGTCTTGCCCTCACCGGTGCCCATCTCGGCCACGTTGCCCATGTGCAGCGCGCCGGCACCCATCAGCTGCACGGTGAACGGGCGCTGGCCCAGCGTGCGCTGCGCGGCCTCGCGCACCGTGGCGAAGGCCTCGGGCAGCAGGTCGTCGAGCGACTCGCCGTCGGCGTGGCGACGACGGAACTCGTCGGTCTTGGCGCGCAGCTGGGTGTCGGTGAGGCCCTCGAACTCGGGCTCCAGTCCGTCGATGTGCGCGGCGATCTTCGCGAGCCGCTTCACCAGCTTGGTCTCGCCGGCCCGGAGGAGTCGACTCAGGAAGGGCACTGCCGACCTCATTCACGTCGCGGTCAGGACACGGGGCCTCCCACCACGGTCTCCGCGCCGCGTCCCGACGCCTCGGACGGCATCGGCGCGGCGCCGGCGCCGCGCGGCGGACCGACCCCGCCGACCATGGTACGGGCACCCGGGCGATGACCCGCGCCGCGGCGGGGAGGCGTTCCCCGCCGCGGTTCGGGGCACCGTCGGGCGCGGGTGCTCAGCCGTCGAGCCGGATCACGCCGTAGTCGTAGCCGCGGCGGCGGTAGACGACCGAGGCACGGCCGGTCTCGCTGCAGGAGAACATGTAGAAGTCGTGGCCGACGAGCTCCATCCGCGACAGCGCCTCGTCGACGCTCATCGGCGTGGCCGGGTGGGACTTCTCGCGGACGATGCGGCCGGGCCGGTACTCGGCCTCCCACTGCTCCTCGAGGCGGGCCAGCTCGTCGTCGGTCAGGGACTCGTCGTGGCTGCGCGGTGCGGGAATGGTGTCGGTCATCGGAGGAGCCGCTTCCATCAGCGCGACGGCCGAGGCGTCGGCGGCGGCGCGGGAGGCGGCGACGCGGTCGCGGCGGCTGGGCTTGCGACGGTCGTGGGAGCGGCGCAGCCGTTCGGCGAGCTTGCCGACGGCCAGGTCGAGTGCGGCGTAGAAGTCGGCGGCGGAGGCCTCGGCGCGGGCGACCGCTCCGCAGCCGCCACGTCCGGTGATCTCGACGCGCTGGCAGGACTTCTGCTGACGGCGGTTCGGCTCGTGGAAGAGCTCCACCTCCATTCCGACGATCTTGTGGTCGTGGCGCTCCAGGCGGCTCAGCTTGTCCTGGACCAGGCCACGGAAGTGCTCCGGCACCTCGACGTTGCGGCCGGTGACGACGATCTCCACTCGAACATCCCTCGCTTCAGTCGTGCTGAACCCGGGACCCGACGACGGCCCCAGGGGGTGGGCTCGCGGTCGTTCCTCCTGATGTGGTAGCGGTCGGAGTTCGGCCGACGTTATCGGGAAATCTGCCTCCGGGACAGGTCGTTCGCCGACCCGTCGGGTGGACGGCCTGGCGCCGACGGACGCGGTGTGCGACGACTCCGCGGCACCCGGGTGATCCACCGCCCCGGACTGGCGCGCCGACCTCCGGATCGCGCGCCCGACGACCACAGTGGACCCCCGACAGGACCGGCACGCGACCGCCTCCCTATGTGACAGCCGTCACAATCAGTGGTTCGGTCGACGTCGCCGCGCCGAGGCGTCGGCGAGCACCACGGCGCCCACCGCGGGCAACCCGGCCCCGGCGAGCACAGCCCCGCAGGCGCGCAGCGTCGCCCCGGAGGTCACGACGTCGTCGACCAGCAGCACCGCCTCCCCCAGGGCCGCCGGAACCGGCTCGCGGGCGCGGGCCGGGTGCAGCGCCGAGGCCAGGTTCGCCGCCCGGCCCGCGCCGTCGAGCCCCACCGAGTCCCGGGCGCGGCGGTGCAGGGCCAGTACCGCGTCCGTGCGGGCCGGTAGCCCGGCCGCGGTCAGCAGCGGCGCCAGCGCCCGGCACAGCCGCACCACGTGGTCGCCGCCGCGGACCCGGGCCGCCGACGGCCGGGACGGGACGGGCACCAGGCGCACCGCGGTCGGGTCCGGCGTCCCGTCGGCCCGCGGCGCGAGCACCGCCGACGCCGGTCCGACCAGCAGCCGGGCCAGGTCCGGCGCCAGGTCCCGCCGGCCGCGTTCCTTGTAGGCCAGCACCGCGCGGCGCAGCGGCCCGCGGTAGCGCCCGGCCGCCGCGACCCGGCCGGCGCGGGATACCCGGACCGGCACCGGACCCGGGGTGTCCTGCGCGCAGGCCGGGCACCAGCCCCCGCCACCGGGCGGCCCGGCACCGCAGCCGCCGCAGGTCCGGGGCAGCAGGAGGTCCAGCAGGGCGGCGGCCGGGGACGGGGCTCGAGTGGGGGTCACGACACCGATACTCGCCCCGGCCACCGTCACCGCGGCGCCGGCGGAGCCCGCCGAAGGCGGGTTGTCCACATGCTCCGGAGTTGTCCACAGGCCGGCGGTCCGGTCACCGGGACGGCGTCAGCCGGGGTAGAACGGCTGGGTGGCCGCCCCGGTCCCGCCCACCTGCTGCCAGGCGTCGAACTCGCTGCCGGTGTAGCTCCACAGGCCGGTCCGGTCGGTCACGTACAGCGGGCGCCCCTCGGCGGCGGCCAGTGCCCGCAGCGGCGCGGTCAGGTTCGTCCCGGGGATCTGGTCCAGACGGAGCCCGTCGGCGCTCACCTCGGACATGGGGCGGTCGGAGTCGGAGGCGACCACGATCCGGTCCGCCGAATGCCAGTCGACCGACACCACGTCGTCGAGGTCGCCGGGGCGCAGCCGGCGCAGCGGCCCGACGGCGACCTCGCCGGCCTCCAGCGGGACGATCGGGCCGACGAGCAGCGCACCGTCGGCGACGACGGCGATCCGGCCGCCCTCACGCGCCAGCGCGATGTCCCCGATCCGGCCCAGCGGCGCCAGCCTGCCCGCGTCCACCGCGCCCTCGACCGGTGGCCCGGTCCGCGGGACGAGGACCCGGCGCAGCCTGCCGTCCACGACCGCCCAGATCTCGTCGCCGGGCCCGTTCCAGCTCAGCGAGCGGACGTCCGCTCCGGACACCGGGGTGGCGGTCAGCTCGCCGCCCAGCGGGCCGGTGAGCAGCCGCTGGGTGCCCGTCGACTCCCGGGACACGACGGCGATCCGCCCGCTGCGCGCGGACGCGGCGGCCTCGGTGATGTCGAACGAGCCGTTCCCGGCCTGCCCGGCGACCGGCGAGCTGACGCCGGTCGCGCTGAGCTGGTGCACCCGGCCACCGTCGACGACGTAGGGGAAGGCGGGGGCCCGGCCCGGGCCAGCGACGAGGTCGGCCTGGTCCGCGGCGGCCACCGTCGGCCTGCCGGGGACCAGTGGTCCGCCGTCGGTCAGCAGCTCCACCCGCGGGACGCCCACCCCGCCGAGGGTCTGCGCGACCTGCGCGGCGAGCAGCTCCCGGTCCTGCACGGACAGCCCCGACACCCCGGTCAGGTCGATCGACGCGGTACCCGCCGCGGGGTCGGTGGTGGCCGACCGGATCCGGGCGGTCGCCGGGAACATCGTCACCGCGGCCCCGGCCAGACCGGTGGACGGCCCGCGCAGCAGGACGTCGACGGCGTCCATCGCGAGCTCGCCGGGACGCCCGCTGCGGATGTAGTGCCCGTCGGGGAGCAACATCCGGCGGACCGGGTCGACGAACCAGGCCTGCAGCTCCCTGTAGTACAGGCGGAAGTCCGCCAGCCGGACCATCACCCCGGGCGGCGGCCGGTCGATCCGCCAGTGCTCACCCTCCCGGACGACCCCGACGTCGACCTCGACCCGCTGCGGCGAGGACTCGAACGCCCCGCCGGGCCCGACCGTCCCCAACCGGGTACCCCGCACCCGCACCGTCATCCGGTCCGGGCCCGGGGTGCCGCCGTCCGGGGACACCACGGTGTCGAACCGGTCGTCCAGGACGGTCAGCGACGCCGCGTCGTCCCATCCCGACGCCGACGCCGTCAGGTAGCGGCGGGCCTGCGCGTGCCGGTCGTCGGGCGAGCCGGAACGGTAGACGAACCCGCGGACCAGGCCGAGCGGCTCGTCGTCCTCGATCGGGCCGCTCAGGTCCCGCTCGGCCGCCTGTTCGCCCTGGCGCAGCACCTGCACGTCGGACTGCTGGGGCACCGTCGCGCACCCGGCGACGACGGCGGCGACGACCGCCACGACCAGGGCCGCCCACGCGGGCCGGGCGGTCACCGGTCGCCACCCGGGTCGATGATGGCGCGCTCGGCGGGCTGCATCGGCGCGTGCTCCTCGGCCCGCAGCCGCCACAGGTCCTCCTCACGCAGCTCGCGGCCGATCCCCTGCGGCGGGGTCGGCACCGAGCTGCCGTTGCGCCGTTCCCCGGCGTCCGCGGCCGGTGGGCCGAGCGGCAGCGGCGAGGCGGTGATGTGCCCGCCGACCTCGCGCGGCAGGGTCAGCCGGAACGCCGAGCCGTTGCCCGGCTCCCCCCAGGCCTGCAGCCAGCCGCCGTGCAGCCGGGCGTCCTCGATGCTGATCGACAGCCCGAGGCCGGTGCCGCCGCTGCGCCGGGCCCGCGACTCCTCGGCCCGCCAGAACCGGTTGAACACCAGGTCGGCCTCGCCGGGGCGCAGCCCGACGCCGTGGTCGCGCACGACCACGGCGACCGCGGCGTGGTCACCGGCCACCGTCACCTCCACCGGGCGGCCCTCGCCGTGGTCGATCGCGTTCGCGACGAGGTTGCGCACGATGCGCTCCACCCGGCGCGGGTCGGCCTCGATCAGCTCGCCGGCCGGCAGGTCCAGGACGAGGTCGGTGCCGGCGTCGGCGGCGATGCCGCGCACCGCGTCGGTCGAGGTGCGCCACCGCGGACAGGTCGACCCGTTCGGCACCCAGCTCGGCCACGCCGGCGTCGAGCCGGGAGATCTCCAGCAGGTCGGCGAGCAGCTCCTCGAACCGGTCCAGCTCGGTGACCAGCAGCTCGGAGCTGCGGCGCAGCGCCGGGAGCAGCTCGTCGCGGGAGGCGTAGAGGACGTCGGCGGCCATCCGCACGGTGGTCAGCGGCGTGCGCAGCTCGTGGCTCACGTCGGAGGTGAACCGCCGCTGCAACGCACCGAACTCCTCGAGCTGGGCGATCTGCGCGGCGAGGCTGCCCGCCATCTCGTTGTAGGACTCGGCGAGCCGGGCGACCTCGTCCTCGCCGCGGACGGCCATCCGCTCGTCGAGGTGTCCCCCCGCGAAGCGTTCGGCGACGTCGGCGGCGTGCCGGATCGGACGAACGACCTGCCGGGTGACGAGGCTGGCGATCGCGGCCAGCAGCACCAGCAGCACCAGACCACCGACGATCAGCGTGCTCTGCACCAGCCCGAGCGTCAGCTGCTCACCGTTGAGCGGGAACAGCAGGTAGAACTGCATCTCCCGGCCCGCGGTGGCGATCTTCTGCCCGATGACGAGGTTCGGGACGCCGTCGACGGTCGTGTACTGGCGGTTCAGGCTGTCCAGCGACCCGCGGGCGGTGATGTCCTGCTGGCGCGCGGTGATCTGGCCGACGTCGCCCGCCGACACCTCCGGCCCGTTCGCCGACCCCGTGGTCAGCGCGGCGCTGAACTCCCCGGCCGACCCGGCCCGCCCGGGGCCGGTGGTGTCGGTCAGCCGCTCCAGGGCGCTGTCCAGGGTCTCCTGCACGCCCTCCCGGTCCGGGTCGACGCTCGCCAGCTGCCCCTCCAGGACCTGCCGGTTCGCGTCCGACTGGGAGATCGCGGCGTCGAGCTTGCTCTGCAGCAGCCGTTCGGCGATCTCGCTCTGCAGCACCAGACCGAGCACCAGCACCACCGCCGACGACAGCGCCAGCGTCGAGGTGACCACCCGCAGCTGCAGCGACCGCCGCCAGGCCGCGGCGGTGAGCGCGCCCAGCTCGCGCGCCTGCACCCGCAGCGGGCCCAGCACGCGGGCGACCCGCCGGGCGCCGGGCAGCCGGGCCAGCCGGGTGCGGAGTCCGCGGCGGCCGGTCACCACGGCCGGTGCACCACCCACGGCGCGCCGGTCACGGAGGACCGGCCTTGTACCCCACCCCGCGGACGGTCAGGACCACCTCGGGGCGCTCCGGGTCGCGCTCGACCTTCGACCGGAGCCGCTGCACGTGCACGTTCACCAGCCGGGTGTCCGCCGCGTGCCGGTAGCCCCACACCTGCTCCAGCAGGACCTCGCGGGTGAACACCTGGCGCGGCTTGCGGGCCAGCGCCACCAGCAGGTCGAACTCCAGCGGGGTCAGCGCGATCGGCCGGCCCTCCCGGGTGACCTGGTGCGCGGGCACGTCGATGTCGATCTCGCCGATGGACAGCTGCTCGGCGGGCTCGGCGTCGTTGCGGCGGACCCTCGCCCGGATCCGTGCGACGAGCTCCTTGGGCTTGAACGGCTTCACGACGTAGTCGTCGGCACCGGACTCCAGGCCGAGCACGACGTCGACGGTGTCGCTCTTGGCCGTCAGCATGACGATCGGGACGCCGGATTCCGCCCGGATCGCCCGGCACACGTCGATGCCGTTCATGCCGGGCAGCATCAGGTCGAGCAGCACCACGTCCGGCTGGGTGTCCCGGACGGCGGGCAGCGCCCGCGTGCCGTCGGACACGACCGCTGTCTCGAACCCCTCGCCCCGCAGCACGATGGTGAGCATCTCGGCCAGGGCCGGGTCGTCGTCGACCACCAGTACGCGCGACTTCATGGGCCCCACTATCCCAGTCGTCCGGTCAGGCCCCGTGCAGCAGGGCGGGAACCAGCGCCGATGGGGTGACGGCGGGGTCGTCGAGCACCGTCCACGGGCTCAGCCACGACCCGGCCGCGAGGGCCCGGTAGACGGCGTCGGTGCGGGTCTGCAGGCCGTCGTCGCTCTCGTAGGCGTCGCGGGCGCGGGCGGCGTCGGCGGCCGCCCGGGACCGTGCGCGCTCGGCCGCGACCTCGCGCGGCGGGGCGAGCAGCAGCTGGTGGTCCGGGACCGGCAGGCCGAACCGGTCCATCTCCAGCGCCCGGATCCAGGCGACGACCTCGCCCGCGGCGTCCTGCCCGAGCCGGGCGGCGCTGTAGGCCGCGTTGGAGGCGACGTAGCGGTCGACGAGCAGCACGTCGTGGGCGGCGAGCGCCTCGCGCAGGCCGGGGGCGGCCGCCCGCCGGTCGAGTGCGAACAGCACGGCCATCGCGTGCACCGAGGAGGCCAGGTCGCCCATCCGCCCGTAGAGCGCGTCGCGGGCCAGCTCCGCGTGCACGTCGTCGTCGTACCGGGGGAAGGCCAGCGTGGCGACCGAGGCGCCGCGCCCGCCCAGCTCGGCGACCAGCGCCGTGGTGAACGTGTGCTTGCCCGCGCCGTCGAGCCCCTCGACGACCACCAGTCTCCCCACGGCGGTCGAGCCTAGGGGTCAGGCGCCCAGGGTCGAGACCGTGGGCCAGCTCGTCGCGAAACCGGGGTGCAGCTCCAGCTCGCCCAGCCGGTCGGTACGCACCCAGCGCAGCTCGGTGCTCTCCGCGCCCCGCACCCGGACCGGCGGCGCGTCCGGTGTCCGCACGACGACGGTGGTGTAGCTCCAGCCGCCGTGGTCGTCGACGAACTCCCGCACCGGTGCCAGCCCGGCGACGTCGAGCGTGCTCTCCTCGGCCGCCTCGCGCAGCGCCGCCTGCACCGCGGACTCCCCCCGGTCCCGGGCACCGCCGGGGATCCCCCAGGTGCCTCCGTGGTGGCTCCAGGACGCCCGGTGCTGCAGCAGCACCCGGTCGACGCCCACCGGGTCGGCGTCGTCGTGGTGCCGCACGAGCAGCCCGGCCGCGCCGAACAGGCCCCAGTGCCGGTGCCCCAGGGCGCAGTGGACCCAGCCGTCACCCGACCCGGCCTCGATCGTCATCTCGACGGTGACCTCCTGGTACGCCGACGGCGCGGCGGCCCGGGAAGGGGCCGCCGCGCCGTCGGAGCGAGAAAACTGTACCGATGCGCGATCCGCGAGCTACTCGCTCAGTACCGATGATGCGCGATCCGCGAGCTACTCGCTCAGTACCGGTAGTGCTCGGGCTTGTACGGACCCTCGACGTCCACGCCGATGTACTCGGCCTGGTCCTTGCTGAGCTTGGTCAGCTCGCCACCGAGGGCCTGCACGTGGATCCGCGCGACCTTCTCGTCCAGGTGCTTCGGCAGCCGGTAGACGTCGTTGTTGTACTCCTCATGCTTGGTGAACAGCTCGATCTGGGCGATCACCTGGTTGGAGAAGCTGTTGGACATCACGAACGACGGGTGACCGGTCGCGTTGCCCAGGTTCATCAGCCGGCCCTCGGACAGCACGATGATGGAGTGCCCGTCGGGGAAGATCCACTCGTCGACCTGGGGCTTGATGTTGATCTTCTTGATGCCCTCGACGCGGGACAGGCCCGCCATGTCGATCTCGTTGTCGAAGTGACCGACGTTGGCGACGATCGCCTGGTGCTTCATGCGCTTCATCAGGTCGACCGTGACGATGTCCTTGTTGCCCGTCGCGGTCACCACGATGTCGGCCTTCTCGATGACGTTCTCGAGGGTGTTGACCTCGTGGCCCTCGAGCAGCGCCTGCAGCGCGCAGATCGGGTCGACCTCGGCGACGATGACGCGCGCGCCCTGGCCGGCGAGCGCCTCGACCGAGCCCTTGCCGGTGTCGCCGTAGGCCGCGACGACCGCGACCTTGCCGCCGAGCAGCACGTCGGTGGCCCGGTTGAGGCCGTCGACCAGCGAGTGGCGGATGCCGTACTTGTTGTCGAACTTCGACTTGGTGACCGAGTCGTTGACGTTGATCGCCGGGAAGAGCAGCTCGCCGCGCTCGGCCAGCTGGTACAGCCGGTTGACGCCGGTGGTGGTCTCCTCGGTGACGCCGCGGATGTCGGAGTTGATCGTCGTCCAGCGCTGCGGGTCCTCGGCGAGGCTGCGGCGCAGGGTGTCGAACACGACCCGCTCCTCGTCGGAGACCGACAGGTCGTCGTCGGCGAAGCTCGGCACGACGCCGGTCTTCTCGAACTCGACGCCCTTGTGCACGAGCAGGGTGGCGTCGCCGCCGTCGTCGAGGATCATGTTCGGGCCGACGACGTTGCCGTCGGCGTCACGGAACTTGAACAGCTGCTCGGTGCACCACCAGTAGTCCTCCAGCGACTCGCCCTTCCAGGCGAACACCGGGACGCCCTTGGGCTCCTCGGGGGTGCCGTGCGGGCCGACGACGGTCGCGGCGGCCGCGTAGTCCTGGGTGGAGAAGATGTTGCAGGACACCCAGCGGACGTCGGCGCCGAGCGCGACGAGGGTCTCGATGAGGACCGCGGTCTGGGTGGTCATGTGCAGGGACCCGGCGATCCGGGCGCCCGACAGCGGCTTCGACTCGCCGTACTCCCGGCGCAGGTCCATCAGGCCCGGCATCTCGTTCTCGGCGAGCCGGATGTCCTTGCGGCCGTACTCCGCCTCGGAGATGTCGGCGATCGCGAAGTCCAGGCCGCCGGCGTGCTGCAGCTTCGGGTGATCGGTCATGGGGTGGGTGCGCCTCCTCAGGCGATCGAGTCGTACTCGTCGGCACGACGGGTGCGGTCCGACGGCGAGGAGGAGCGACGTGCACGGGGCACGGCGTCCTCCCTCCTCGTCGGAGACAGGCGCCCTTTCTCGTCCGTGCCGGCCGGGCCCGAGCGTGGCGGACGGACCGGTGACGGTCACGGCCGCTGCAGCGCCTCTCGGCGCCCGGCGATGTCGCGACCTCCATGGTCGCGAGCCGGTGCGGGGGTGTCAACTCATGCGTGATCAGCCCGTCAGGTGCTCGGCGAGCAGCCCGCTCGCCGCGACCTCGCGGCCGTGGGCGGCCAGCAGCCCGGCCGGGGCCAGCACGGACTCGCTGTCGACCCGCACCTCCGCCCGGGCCAGCAACGGGGCCAGGACGGCGTCGTGGCGCACCGTGCGGGCCGCGGCGGCCAGCCCGGCCGCGTCGCGCTGGCGGAACACGCCCCCGGTGAGGACGACGAGACCGATCTCACCTGCGTCGACGGGGGTGCCCGGGCCGGGCTCGGGCTGCGCGGGGTCGGCGAGGACGCCGGTGTGGCGCAGGTGCCTGCGCAGCGCGACCACCGCGGCGATCGCTGCCAGCCTGCGGTCCTCGGCCGCCGCGCCCCGGTCGGCGGGCACGGTGGCCCGCGACTCCTGCAGCGTGGCGACGGCCGGGCCGAGCAGATCGGCCTCGACCGGGTCGACGATGCCCTCGGTCTGGGCCTCCGTCAGGACGCCGACGGCGCCGTCGCGCACCCCGAGGTCGCCCTCCACGGTCGCGGCCGCCGGACCGGAGCCGGGGCCGTGGCGGTGCACGTCGGTGGTCGCCGACCCGACGTCGACGACGAGCACCCCGGTCCCGGTCAGCCGGGCCAGCACCCCGGCCCCGTCGCCGACGGCGGCGTGCGTGCCGGAGCGGACCAGCGCGCCGAACCGGCCGGTGCCCGCCCCGAGGACGTGCCGGGCGTAGAGCGCGGCGACGGCGTCCCGCGCGGGTCCGGCGACGATCCGGCCCGGCTGCGGCGTGACGTTGGGGCAGGTCGTCACGGCCCGCCCGCCGGCCAGCAGCAGGCCGAGCGCGTCGGCGAGGGCGTCCTCGCCGACCGAGAGCAGCACCGGCCAGTGCCCTCGGGTGCGGGCCAGCCTGCCCGCGTTGTGCAGCAGCACCGCCGGGTCGGCCCCGTCGGCCCCGCCGAGCAGCAGCACCGCGCCGGGACGACGGCTCGACAGCTCCAGCACCGCGTCGGGCTCCAGCGGACCGGGGTGCACCCCGACCACCCGGGCCCCCGCGGAGCGGCAGACCCGGTGCCCGGCCTCGGTCGCGGTCAACGTCTCGGCCCCGACCACGGCCAGGCGCAGGGCCCCGCCGGCCGAGGAGCAGGCCAGCACCCGCGGCGCGGCACGCCTGCGCCGGCCCGCGGCGGCCGCAGCGGCGGCGACCGCCGCGTCGACCCCGGTGAGCACGTCGGGGGTGGTGGGGTGCTCGGCGAACCCGGCCGGGGTCCCGTCGGGCAGCACCAGCACGGCCTTGGTCCAGCAGGAGCCGACGTCGAGGCAGACCGCAGGCGTGTGCGGGTCGTCCGGCGACGCGGCGGTCATGGAGGGCGAGCGTACTGCGGCCGGGCGGTTACAGGGAGTGGTCCGGGAAAGATCGGTTGCGACGCGCACCTGGCCGAGAGGTGGGTGCCCCGGCTCCACCATCGACCCCGTGATCAGCAGTACCTGAGCGCTGCCGCGGACCGGCCGGACAGCGCTCAGGTACTGATCGACTGCGTCTCGGATCGACTACTGCTCGGACTGCTGCGGGGCCTTGCGTCCGCGGGACTCGGCGGCGATCTCGGCCAGGGACTGGCCGGTGGCCAGCCGCGAGCGCCTGCGGCCGTAGACGAAGTACAGGACCGCGCCCAGCGCCATCCAGCCGAAGAACCGGATCCAGGTGTCGGCGGGCAGGAACAGTGCCACGCCGAAGCAGGCCACCGCCGACACGATCGGCAGCACCGGCATGAACGGCACCCTGAACGTGCGGGGCAGGTCCGGACGGCGCTTGCGGAGCACGATCACGCCGATCGAGACGAGCACGAACGCGGCCAGGGTGCCGATGTTGACCAGCTGGCCCAGCTCGGTGAGCTCCAGGAAGCCGCCCATCAGGGCCGCCGAGACACCGGTGATGATCGTCAGCCGGTACGGGGTGCGGAACCGCGGGTGCACCCGGGCCAGCCACGGCGGCAGCAGCCGGTCGCGGCTCATCGCGAACGCGACGCGGGTCTGGCCGAGCATCAGCGTCATGATCACGACGGTGAGGCCGATCAGGATGCCGAAGGAGATGATGAACTCCGCCGCGGGCAGCCCGGTCGCGGCCATCGCCGCCGCGGCCGGCGCCTCCACCCCGAGCTGCTCGTAGGGCAGGATCCCGGTGTAGACCAGCGACACGATGATGTAGAGCAGGGTCGCGATGGTCAGCGAGGCGATGATGCCGATCGGCATCGTGCGCTGCGGCTCCCGCACCTCCTCCGACAGCGTCGCGACGATGTCGAAGCCCAGGTAGGCGAAGAAGACCAGCGCGGCGGCGGTGAAGACGCCGGTCAGGCCGAACGCCGTGTCGATGCCGAACAGGTCCATGATCAGCGGGGTGCCCGCCGCGGTGGAGTAGTCGGCCGGCCGGGACTCGGGGACGAACGGGATCCAGTTCTCGCCCGAGACGAAGAAGACACCGATGCCGATGATCCCGGCGACGATGACGAGCTTGAGCGTGGTGACCGTGGCGTTGACCCAGGCCGACAGCTTGATGCCGACGATCAGCACGGCCATCATCAGCAGCGCGATGAACACCGCGGGCAGGTCGACGATCCCGCCGCCGCCGGGCCCGGCCGAGACGGCGTCGGGCACCGGGAGCCCGATGCTCGCCATCACCGTGTCGAAGTAGCCGCCCCAGCCCTTCGACACCGTGGCCGCGCCGAGGGTGAACTCCAGGACGAGGTCCCAGCCGATCATCCAGGCGATGAACTCGCCCATCGAGGCGTAGGAGAACGTGTACGCGCTGCCCGCCACCGGGACGCTGGAGGCGAACTCGGCGTAGCAGAGCGCCGCGAGCGCGCACACGATCCCGCTGATGAGGAACGAGAGCGACACCGCGGGGCCCGAGTAGAGCGCCGCCGCCTCCCCTGCCAGCACGAACACGCCGGTGCCGATCAGGACACCGATCCCCATGATCGTCAGCTGGACCGGGCCGAGGGCCTTCTTGAGCTGGAACTCCGGTTCCTCGGTGTCCCGGATCGCCTGCTCGACCGATTTCGTACGAAAGATACCACTGTTCGGGCTTCTGGCCGTCATGGCGGGAAAGATACGGAAAGTCCGTTTGATGCGGAACGGCGGCGCCCCCGGTCCAGGTGCGCCGCCGTCGTGGAGCGGGTCGGGTCAGTCCGAGGACGACGCCTGGGCGGGCAGGTCGCCGCGCTCGCGACGACCGAGGATCGAGTTCTTCCGCGAGTAGGCGAAGTACACGACCACACCGATGACCATCCAGATGATGAACCGCAGCCAGGTCTCGACCGACAGGTTCAGCATCAGCCAGACGCAGGCGAGCACGGCCAGGATCGGCACGAGCGGCACCAGCGGGGTGCGGAAGCCGCGCGGCAGGTCCGGCCGGGTCCGGCGCAGGACCACCACGCCGATCGAGACCAGCACGAACGCGAACAGCGTGCCGATGTTGACCATCTGCTCGAGGTCCTGGGCCGGGAAGAACGTCGCGACCAGGGCGATGACGACGCCGATCAGCCAGGTGGCACGGCCCGGGGTGCCGAAGCGGTTCGTCTTCGCCAGCGCGGTCGGCAGCAGCCCGTCGCGCGACATCGCGAAGATGACGCGGATCTGGCCGAGCATCAGCACCATGACGACCGTGGTGAGACCGAGCAGCGCACCGATGGCGATGATCGTCGCCGCCCAGTTGATGCCCAGCGAGGCGAAGGCGGTGGCCAGCGTGGCGCGGGTGCCGTCGGGCTTCGTGGCCAGGTCGGTGTAGGGCACCATGCCGGTGATCACGAGCGCGACGGCGACGTAGAGCACGGTGACGATCGCGAGCGAGCCGAGGATGCCGCGCGGCAGCGCCTTGGACGGGTTCTTCGTCTCCTCCGCGGTCGCGGCGACGGCGTCGAAGCCGATGAAGGCGAAGAACACGATCGCGGCGGCGGCGAACACCCCGTAGACGCCGAAGACGCTCGACGAGGCGCCCCCGAAGAACGACAGCAGCGACTGCTGGATGCCGGTTCCGGTGTCGACGCTGCCGGGCGTGGGCTCCGGGACGAACGGGGTGTAGTTCGCCGCGTTGATGAAGAACGCACCCAGGATGATCACGAACAGCACGATCGCGACCTTGATCGTGGTGATCACCAGGCTGACCCGGCTGGACAGCTTCGTGCCGCGGTAGAGCAGGAACGCCAGGACGACCACGAGCAGCAGCGCGCCCCAGTCGAAGGAGAAGAAGCTCCCCAGCTCGAACGAGGTCGACACCTCGATGCCGAGCAGGCCGAGGGTCTGGGCCAGGTACTCCGACCAGCCCTTCGAGACGTAGGCCGAGCCGACAGCGAACTCCAGCACCAGGTCCCAGCCGATGATCCAGGCGATGAACTCGCCCAGGGTGGCGTAGGAGAAGGTGTAGGCGCTGCCGGCGACCGGCACCGTCGAGGCGAACTCCGCGTAGCAGAGCGCGGCCAGACCGCAGGCGACCGCCGCCAGCACGAACGACAGCGACACCGCGGGTCCTGCGATGTTGCCGGCCGTGCTGGCGGCCAGGGTGAAGATGCCGGCGCCGATGACCACCGCGACCCCGAAGACGATCAGGTCGATCGTCCCGAGGTCCTTTTTCAGCCGGGTGTCCGGTTCGTCGGTGTCCCGGATGGATTGCTCGACCGTCTTGGTGCGGAACATGCCGCCACCACGGCTCGTGACCGTCATGGCCGGTGAAACTACGACCGCGGTGCGGCCTGCGTCACGAATCCGGGGCCGGATTTAAGGTCACGATGGTGTTGCGCCGTCGAACCGGTCCCGGTCAGACGGTGCCGTGCGGCAGTCCGTGGGCCTGCGCGACCTCGTGCGACAGCAGCGTCCCGGCGTGGGTCGACAGGCCGGCGGCCAGGTGCGGGTCGGCCTCGGTCGCGGCCCGCCAGCCCCGGTCGGCCAGGCGCAGCACGTGCGGCATCGTGGCGTTGGTCAGCGCGCGGGTCGAGGTGTGCGGCACGGCGCCGGGCATGTTCGCGACGCAGTAGAAGATCGTGTCGTGCACCTGGTAGGTCGGGTCGGCGTGGGTGGTCGGCCGCGAGTCCTCGAAGCATCCGCCCTGGTCGATCGCGATGTCGACGAGCACGGCGCCGGGCCGCATCTGGGAGACGAGCTCGTTCGACACCAGGGTCGGCGCCTTGGCCCCGGGCAGCAGGACCGCGCCGATCACGAGGTCGGCGGTGGTCACCGCCTCGCGCACGGACAGCGCGGTGGAGTACTGGGTGCGCACGGCCCCGCCGTACTGCTCGTCGATCGCGCGGAGCTTGTCGACGTCGACGTCGAGCACGGTCACCTTCGCCCGCATGCCGGCGGCGATGGCGATGGCGTTCGCCCCCGCGACACCGGCCCCGAGCACGACGACCTCGGCACCCGGGGCGCCCGGGACGCCGCCCAGGAGCATGCCGCGCCCGCCGGCCGAGCGCATGAGGTGGTAGCCGCCGGCCTGCGGGGCGAGCCGGCCCGCGACCTCGCTCATCGGGGCGAGCAGCGGCAGCCGGCCGCGGGAGTCGGTGACGGTCTCGTAGGCGATGGAGGTCGTCCCCGCCGAGAGCAGAGCGTCGGTGCAGGCGCGCGACGCGGCCAGGTGCAGGTAGGTGAACAGCGTCAGGTCGGGCCGGAGGAAGCCGTACTCGGACTCGATGGGCTCCTTCACCTTGAGCAGCAGCTCGGCCGAGCCCCACACCTCGGCGGTGTCGGACACGATGTGCGCCCCGGCCTCCTTGAAGTCGGCGTCGGAGATCGCGGACCCGGCGCCGGCGTCGTGCTCGACGAGGACCTCGTGCCCCCGTCCGACGAGCTCGTGCACCCCGGCGGGCGTGAGCGCCACCCGGAACTCGTTGTCCTTGGTCTCCTTCGGCACTGCGACGCGCATGTCCTTCTCCTCCGCTCGGGGCCCTGTCCTGCATCAATGGTGAAGAAACATCGATAAGCTGCCAACAGAACTGAACAAGATTCTCTGAGGTGACTCATGAACGACGATCCTTCGTCGACGCCACGGAAGAGGCCGCCGTCGTCGAACCCTGTTCGGCTCGACGGGGTCGACCGCGCCCTGCTGCGCCAGCTGGAGCGGGATGCCCGGACGCCGAACAACTCACTCGCGGCGGGGGCGGGAATCGCCCCGTCGACGTGCCTGGGCCGGGTCCGGGCACTGCGCGAGAGCGGGGTGATCCGCGGGTACCACGCCGACGTCGACCCGGCGGCGACCGGCCACCCCCTGCAGGCGATGATCTCGGTCCGCCTGCAGTCCGACGCCCGCGACCGGCTCGCCGAGTTCGTGACCCGGGTGTCCCGCCGCCCCGAGGTCCGCGACGTGTACTTCCTCGCCGGCGAGGACGACTACATGATCCGGGTCGCGACCGCCGACACCGTGGCACTGCGCGACCTGGTCGGCACGCTCAACGCGTGGGCCGAGGTCGCGGGCACCCGCACGTCACTGATCTTCGAACACCACCGGGCGCCCGACACCTACTGAGCAGCGTCACCACCTGAGCCGCGTCTCCTGCTGAGCTGCGTCTCCTACTGAGCCGCGTCTCCTACTGAGCGGCGTCGTAGCCGTGGCGGATCAACGCGAACGCGGCGTCGAGGTGCTCGCGGGCCCGACCGGCCTGCTCACGCAGCAGCGGCGGGATCCCGACGACGACGTGCGCGAGCACCCGGTCCGCCGGTGACGGTTCGTCCCGGCCTGCGTCGCGGGCCAGCTCCGCCGCGAGTGCGGCCTCGTGGCGGGCCCACATCCGTCGTGCGTGGTCGCGCAGGCTCGGCGCCGCGTCGGTGAGCCTGCGGAAGCGCTCCAGGTCCTCCGCGCTCGGCCGCCGGTCCGAGGGCGGCCCGTCGACGCGCCGGAGCAGCCAGGCCTGCAGCCCGTCGACGACGTCGGTCCCCGGCGCACGGTCGCGCACCGCGGCGACCAGCTCGGCCTCCTGCGCCCCGTCCTCGTCGAACAGCAACGCCTCCTTGCTGCCGAAGTGCTTGAACAGCGTGGTGACCGAGACGTCCGCGGCCTCGGCGACCTCGGCGACGGTCACCTCGTCGAAGCCCCGGTCGAGGAACAGCCGCAGTGCGGCGTCCGCGATGCCCTGGCGGGTGGCGGCCTTCTTGCGTTCGCGGCGTCCGGGCGTGGTCACGGCGACAGGTTAGCGCAGTCACTCTGAAAGTGAAGTTACTACATTTTTGTAGTCGCTTCATCTACAGTCGGCGTCATGACCGACACCACCAGCACCGCACCGCACGTCCTCGTCGCCGGGGCCGGCCCCGGCGGCCTGACCCTCGCCCGCGTCCTGCAGCGCCACGACATCGCCGTCACCGTCCTCGAGCGCGAGACCGACATCGCCACCCGCGACCAGGGCGGCACCCTGGACATGCAGCGCGACAGCGGACAGATCGCGCTCGACGCCGCCGGCCTGCTCGAGGAGTTCCTGCGCATCTCCCGGCCCGAGGGTCAAGACATGCGGATGCTCGCCCTCGACGGGACCGTCCTGCTCGACGAGCGCGCCGCGCCCGGCGAGACGTTCAACCCCGAGATCGACCGCGGCGACCTGCGCACCCTGCTCCTCGGGTCGCTCGGCCCCGGCACGGTGCGCTGGGGCGCCCGGCTCGACCACGTCGAGCACCGCGACGACGGACGACTCGACGCCGTACTCGACGGGGCACCCGACGGGGCCTCCGACGGCGACCGGATCACCGCGGACCTCGTCGTCGGGGCGGACGGGGCACGTTCCCGGGTCCGCCCGCTGCTGTCGGACGCGATGCCGTCCTACGCCGGGGTCACGTTCGTCGAGCTGCGGGTCACGCCGTCGGCGTTCCCCGGGCTCGACGACCTGGTCGGCCGCGGCTCCATGAGCGCCCGCGCCACCGGCCGGGCGCTGTTCTGCCAGCGGCTCGCCGACGGCTCCGCCCGCGTGTACGCCGGGTTCCGCCGGGAGCGCGGGTGGGCCGCCGCGCACGGGCTCGGCAGCACCGGCGGGGTGCTCGACGACCCGGCGGCCGCCCGCGCCGTGCTGCTCGACGCGTTCGGCGACGCCGCCCCCGAGCTGCGGGAGCTCATCGTCCGCTGCGACGACCGGATCATCGACCGGCCGCTGGAGATGCTGCCGGTCGGGCACCGGTGGGAGCCGGTCCCGGGCATCACCCTGATCGGCGACGCCGCCCACCTGATGTCGCCGTTCTCCGGGCAGGGCGCCAACTCCGCCATGCTCGACGCCGCCGACCTGGCCCGGGAGATCGCCGCCACCCCGGACGACCTCGTCGCGGCGGTCGCCCGCTACGAGGCGACCATGTTCCCGCGGGCCGAGGCCAACGCCGCCGCTGCGGCACAGGGGCTGGAGCGCTTCTTCTCGGCGGCCGCCGCCGCGGACCCGGTGGCGGCGTTCGCCGAGGTGGCGGCGGCCGTCGCCGCGGCAGCCGAGGGAGACCGGGCCCGCCGCGGATGAGCCGCCGGTGCGACAGCGCTGCGCGCGAGTGCGGGCGCGGTTACAGGGCGTCGCCCGCCAGGAAGACGGTGGCGCCGTGCTCGCCGGTGGTCAGGACGGCGCCGCTGTCGGTCGCGGAGAGGAACACCGCGCGGCCGCGGGGCAGCTCGACGCTGCCACCGTCGGCGTCGACCGCGGCGTCACCGTCGACGCACAGCAGGATGCGGGCGCCGGTGCCGGGCACGTCGAGCTTGTCCCGGCCGTCGGTGACCGCACGGCGGAGCAGGAACTCCTCCACCGGCACGTCGTAGCGCTGCCAGCCGTCGGCGCCCGGGTCGGGGACCGGGGTGCGGACCGGAGGCGGCGGGGCGGTGAAGTCGAGGACCCGCAGCAGCTCCGGCACGTCGACGTGCTTCGGCGTCAGGCCGCCGCGCAGCACGTTGTCGGAGTTGGCCATCACCTCGATGCCCGCCCCGGACAGGTAGGCGTGCAGGTTCCCGGCCGGCAGGTACAGCGCCTCGCCGGGGGCCAGGGTGATCCGGTTGAGCAGCAACGCGGCGAGCACGCCCGCGTCGTCGGGGTAGCGCTCGGACAGGTCGAGCGTGGTCTTCGCCTCGCCGGTCCACTCCGGGGCCGTACCGCGCTCCAGCAGCCTGATCGCGCCGTCCTGCAGGGCCGGGACGAGCCCGTCGAGCACCGACTGGGGCAGCGTGATCCAGGTGGTGAACAGTGCGCGCAGCCCGTCCGGGCACGGCTGACCGGCGAGCAGCTCGGTGTAGGTGGCGAGCTCGGGGACGTCGAGGGCGCGCAGCAGCTCCACCGTGCGGGCCGGCTCACGGAACCCGACCAGCGCGACGAACTCGGTCAGCGCGCAGATCAGCTCCGGCTTGTGGTGGGCGTCGCGGTAGTTGCGGTCCGGCGCGTCCACCGCGATCCCCGCGGCGTTCTCCCGCTCCCAGCCCTCGCGGGCCTGCTCCAGGCTCGGGTGGGCCTGCAGGCTCAGCGGCTCCTCGGCCGCCAGCACCTTCAGCAGGAACGGCAGCCGCCCTTCCCAGCGGTCGCGTCCCGGGCCGAGCGCAGCGACCGGGTCCGCGGCGATGAGCTCGTGCAGCGGGCAGGTGCCCCCGGCGACCGTCGACGGGGCGGCCGGGTGCGCGCCCAGCCACAGCTCCGCCTGCGGGTGCGGTGACGGGACGGGCTCGCCGAGCAGCTCGGCGATGACCGTCCGCGAACCCCAGGCGTAGGTGCGGATCGGGTTCTCCAGCAGTTCCACGGGTCTCCCGGTGTCAGGTGCGCGGGGGTCAGGTGATCAGGGTGGCGCCGGTCGCCAGGCCGAGGTACACGGCGGCGATGTCGGCACGCAGGGCGAGGACGCCGGCACGCAGCAGCGCCGCGTCGCGGGTGCCCCGCGGGATCTCGTCGACCGGGTGCGCCAGGTCGGCGTTCGGCCACTCCCGGCCGAGCACCCGGCGGCTCACCGCCTGCGGGTCCTCCTCACCCGTGCCGAGCAGCACCAGGCGCGGCGGCGGCGCGTCGCCACCGGGGGCCGGGTCGTCGAACGGGTCGTGGAAGATGTCGCCCCCGCCCCGCTCGGACAGGTCGACGGCGACGCGCAGCCCGGCCAGGGTGCCGGCCTGCGCGAGCCCGTCGGCGTGCGCGACGACACCGGCGTGGGTGGCCAGTGCCAGCGCGCCGTGCCGGGCCACCGCGGCGGCGGCCGGGTCCACCCCCCACAGCAGCGGGGTCCGCTCGGCCAGCCGCAGCGCGAGCGCCTTCGCCGGGTTCACGAACGGCTCGTGCGCGGGCTGGCAGCGCTCGGCCTCGGCGTCGAGCGCGTCGGCCAGCGCCTCGAGCCGGGCCGGGACCTCCTCGCTGCGCATCCCGGGCAGCAGGTCCAGCTCGGCGACGGCGACCAGCGCGACCGTCAGCGCCTGGGCGAACCCGAGGCCCTCGGGCAGCGGGATGCGCGGCTCGACCAGCCGGGCGCGCCCGGCGCCCGCCTGGGCGACCGGCCCGGAGTCCGGCGCGGAGAGCACGACCTCGGCGCCGCGGTGCACCGCGACGGAGACCGACTCGGCCAGCTCGGGGTCGGTGGGGTCGGTGGAGTGCGCGACGACGACGTCCAGCGGCCCGATCCAGCCCGGCATCCGCTCGGCGACCACGACCGGAACCGGACAGCGGTCGGTGAGCAGGGCCGTGACGAGGTCGGCCACCGCCCCGGAGACGCCGGGCCGGCGCAGCAGCACCAGCGCGCGGGGACGGTGCCCGCGCAGCCGGTCCAGACCGGCCTGGCCCGCGGTGTACAACGCGGACCGGACCTGGGCGCCCGCGGTCGCGGCGGCCCGCAGGACACCCGTGGTGTCCCGCGCCGCCAGCTCCTCGGGATCGGCCAGCAGCGTGTCGTCGAGCACCCCGTTCACCCGTCGTCCCGTCCGTCCCCCGCCGGCCCGGTACCGGGCAGCGCCTCGTCGAGGAGCAGCACCGGGATCCCGTCGGTCACCGGGAACGCGCGACCGCACGCCGTGCAGGTCAGCCGGTCCTCACCCGGGGTCAGGACCGCGTGCGCGTCGCACGGGCAGGCCAGGATCTCCAGCAGCTGGGGGTCGAGCTGTAGGGCCACGGTTCTCCTCGTCGTCATCTCGCGCTCTCGATGCTGCCACCCGGTACCGACACTCCGCGGCAGCCGACCGGGTACGGACGCCGTCACCGCAGGTGTGCGGGGTCGTGCGATCAGGCGCGCACGACCGCCAGCACCTCGTCGACCAGGGCACGGACGGCCGCGGCGTCCGCCGCCTCGACGTTGAGCCGCAGCAGCGGCTCGGTGTTCGAGGCCCGCAGGTTGAACCACGAGCCGTCCGGCAGCGAGACGGTCAGCCCGTCCAGCCGGTCGAGCTCGACCCCGTCGCGCGCGCCGAAGACGCGCTCGATCTCGGCGACCCGCCCCGCCTGGTCCTCGACCGTCGAGTTGATCTCGCCGGAGGCCGCGTAGCGGTCGTAGTCGGCCATCAGCCCGGACACCGTCGCGCCGTCGGCCGCCGCCCGGTGCTCGCCGAGCGCGGCCAGCAGGTGCAGCGCCGCGAGCATCCCGGAGTCGGCCTTCCAGAAGTCGCGGAAGTAGTAGTGCGCGGAGTGCTCGCCGCCGAACACCGCGCCGGTCTCGGCCATCGTCTGCTTGATGAACGAGTGCCCCACCCGGGTGCGGACCGCGCGGCCGCCGTGCTCGGCGACCAGCTCGGGGACCGCCCGCGAGGTGATCAGGTTGTGGATCACGACGACGTCGGACTCCCCCGCCGCGTGCGCCCTGGCGAGCTCACGGGCCGCGACCAGACCGGTGATCGCGCTCGGGCTCACCGCCTCGCCCTGCTCGTCGACGGCGAAGCAGCGGTCGGCGTCGCCGTCGAAGGCCAGACCGAGGTCCGCGCCCTCGGCGACGACCCGCTTCTGCAGGTCCACCAGGTTCGCCGGGTCCAGCGGGTTCGCCTCGTGGTTCGGGAAGTTCCCGTCGAGCTCGAAGTACAGCGGGACGACGCGCACGTTCAGGCCGTCGAACACGGTCGGGACGGTGTGCCCGCCCATCCCGTTCCCGGCGTCGACGACGACGGTCAGCTCCGGGGACGCGTCCAGCGAGGTCAGGTCGACCAGGCCGCGGAGGTGACGCGCGTAGCCGTCGAGCATGTCCTCGGTGCGCACCGCCCCCCGGGACGGGACCTCGGGGACCCCGGAGTCGAGGAAGCGGGCCGCCTCGTCGCGGATCGTCGCGAGACCCGAGTCCTGACCGACCGGGACGGCGCCGGCACGGCACAGCTTGATGCCGTTGTAGGCGGCCGGGTTGTGGCTCGCGGTGAACATCGCGCCGGGCAGGTCCAGCGAGCCGGACGCGTAGTAGAGCATGTCGGTGCTCGCGAGCCCGATGTCGACGACGTCGAGCCCCTGCCCAGTCACCCCGTCCGCGAACGCCGCCGCCAGCGCGGGCGAGCTGTCCCGCATGTCCCGCCCGACGACCACCGCCGACGGCGCCGGGTCGTCGCCCGCCACGAGCCGCGCCGTCGCCGCACCCAGTGCACGCGCGGTGGGCTCATCCAGTTGGTCGCCGACGACACCGCGGATGTCGTAGGCCTTCACGATCGCCGAGAGGTCGGGCACGACGCACGACCCTAGCGCAGTCGTGTCACCCGTCCGCGCAGGTCTCCTCACCCCGTGGGGCGGCTCAGCCGTCCTCGGGCTTCGGGAGCACCCGCAGGTGCCCGCGCCGCCCCGTGCCACCCGGCCGTGCGACGACCTCGACCGGGCGGTCCACCCGGCCCGCCTCGCGGACGGCGTCGGCGAGCGCGGTGAGGTCCTCACCGCTGTGCTGGGGCTGGGCGAACTCGCCCTCGAACCGGACGACCTCCCACCCGCGGGGGGCCGTGAGGTTGTGCGCGTGCCCGGTGCAGAGGTCGTAGGAGTGCGGCTCGGCCTGCGTGGCCAGCGGGCCGACGACGGCGGTCGAGTCGGCGTAGACGTAGGTGAGCGTGGCGACGGCGAGCTCGGTGCAGCCCGTCCGTGAACATCTCCGCACACTCAACACGTCGTCGACGATAGCCCGTCGCAGGCCCGCCGCCGTACTGCGACGCGCACCCCGCTCGGCGGACGGTCCGCCCGCCGCGGTCGCGGGTCGCCCCTCGACGGGGCACGGGGTCCTAGAATGCCCTGGTGCCCACCGCTCGCCCCGAGAAAGACCGCCGGCCGCCGCGCAGCCCGCGCCGGCGGGACCGGCGCGGACGCGGCCTGCGCGGCCTGATGTACCCGGTGTCGACGCCGGCCTTCCGCACCCGCGCCGAACGCTTCGACGCGAAGGTGCTGGAGGCGCTCGAGCCGATCGAGGCGCGCTGGGGCCCGGAGCTGGTCGACCTCGACCTCGCCGTCGACGACGTGCCGTCGGTCGACCGCACCTCGCCCGACGAGATCGTGTGGGGCACCGGGGTGCTGGCCGACGTCGGCGTCCCGCTGGCGCACCTCGTCCCGGCCGGGGTCGACTCCGCCGGGATGCCGACCCGGGCGCGGATCGTGCTCTACCGCCGCCCGCTCGAGGCCAGGGCGCGCAACGGCGAGGACCTCGCCGACCTCGTGCACGAGGTGCTCGTCGAACAGGTCGCGGAGTACCTCAACATCGAGCCCGACGCCGTCGACGGCGGCTGAGCGGCGCGGTACGGCTGCCCGGCGACCACCGACACCGGGTACGACGACAGGCCGGTCACCGTGACGGCGACCGGCCCCGTGCTCGTTCCCCCGCAGGCGGATCTCAGACTGCGGTGCTGTCTGCGCTCTTCGCTCCGCTCAGACGGCGGTGCTGCCTGCGCTCTCCGCTCAGACGGCGGCCCGGCGGAGGCGACGACGCTCCCGCTCGCTCAGCCCGCCCCAGATGCCGAAGCGCTCGTCCTGGGCCAGCGCGTACTCCAGGCACTCGGCGCGGACCTCGCAGCCGGAGCAGATGCGCTTGGCCTCCCGGGTGGAGCCGCCCTTCTCGGGGAAGAACGCCTCCGGATCGGTCTGGGCGCACAGCGCGCGCTCCTGCCAGTCCGGGACCTCCTCGGCGGAGCCGTCGTCCAGCAGGCCCCTCAGGTCCAGGATCTGGGCGACCTGGTCGTAGTCGGCCATCTCCTGGCCGGGTCGTTCGACCGCCCCCACCGGCTCGGCTTCCACCGGCCGCAGCATCCGCATGAACCCCTCGACGTCGTCCACTCGCCCACCTCCCCGCAACGCACTGGCGAATGACACCGCTGTAAGTACAGCGCTGACACTAGCTCTGTGCAAGCCGGCTCTGCCGATTGAGTGAAGGGTCGCGCGCGGACGTTTCCTCCGGCATGGAGTATGGGTACGTGCCGTCCCTGACACGCCGCATCAGCCCCTGGTTCCTGCTGATCCTCGGCGTCACCCTGCTCGGTGGTGTCCTCGCCGCCGCCGTCCCCGCACAGTCGCAGGCCCTGGCGACCCTCGGGATCTTCGTCATGGTGCTCGGAGGCTGGGTGGTGTCGCTGTGCCTGCACGAGTACGGGCACGCCATCACCGCCTACCGTGGCGGGGACACCTCGGTCGCGGCGAAGGGCTACCTGACCCTCGACGTGCGGCGCTACACCGATCCCGGCCTGTCGCTGGTGCTGCCGCTGATCATCCTGCTGATCGGCGGGCTGCCGCTGCCCGGCGGCGCGGTGTGGATCAACCAGTGGGCGCTGCGGTCGCGGGCCCGGCGCAGCGCGGTCTCGCTGGCGGGCCCCGCGGCGAACCTCGTCCTGGGCATCGTGTTGATCATCACGGTGGCCGCGTTCCCGGAGATGCCGATCCCCGTCGCGGCGGGACTGTCCGCGCTCGCCTACTTCCAGATCATCGCGTTCGTGCTGAACATGCTGCCCGTGCCCGGCCTCGACGGCTGGGGCGTGCTGGAGCCGTACCTGTCCGTGCCGGCACTGCGTCTCGGCGAGCGGGTCCGGCCCTGGGCCCCGTTCGTGCTGCTCGCCCTGCTGCTGTTCGTGCCCGGGGTGGGCGCACTGTTCTTCGCCGTCACCCAGCTGCTCTTCGGCGCCGCCGGCGGCAACCAGCAGCTGTTCCAGCTCGGCTACTCCGAGCTGTTCTTCTGGCGCAACCTCTGAGCCCCGCTCACCGCTCCACGGTTCGCGCGCGAGTTCGGAGTCCGCGCGTGTCGTGACGCGCGCGAACCTCGGTCCCGCGCGCAAACCCCGATTCTGCGCGCGGACGTCGGTTTCCGAGCGGATGCCGGTCTCGCGAGCGGACGCCGCCGGGGTGGGGCGGGCGGGGCGGCAGGTCAGCGGGCGGCGGCGACCATCGTCGCGACGGTGTCGTCGTCGTCCGGGAGGGCGTCGACCGGCCACCAGCGCAGGTCGAGCGACTCGTCGCTGATCCGCGGGGTCGCCCCGGCCGGGGCGCGGACCAGGTAGCGCACGTCGAGGTGCCGGGTCGGGACGCCGAGCGAGCAGGTGACCGGGTGGACGTCGACGTGCAGCGGGTGCTCACCGATCTCCAGCCCCGCCATCCCGGACTCCTCGGTGGCCTCCCGCAGCGCCGCGGCGCGCAGCGAGCCGTCGCCGGGCTCGCAGTGCCCACCCAGCTGGATCCAGCGCCCGACCCGCGGGTGCAGGGTCAGCAGCGTGTGCTCGCCGGTCGCGTCGAGCAGCAGCGCCGACGCGGTGAGGTGGCCGGGCACGCAGGAGCGGTCGCAGGCGTCGTCCGGGCGCGCGTCCAGGAAGGCCAGCAGGGCGTGCTGCAGAGCCCGCTGACCGGCGTCGGGCGGGGTCCACGCAGCGAGCTCGCGGGCGGCCGTCGCCGGGGCTACCACGGGCTCACAGCTCCAGCAGGCCGTCGCCGACCGGCCGGGGCTCGCGCGGGGCGATCGGCTCGACCGGCACACCGACGGCGACCGCGCCGAGCGCCGCCCAGTCCTCGGGCAGGTCCAGGACCCGGCGGGCGACGTCCGCGGCGAAGATCGTCGAGCCGACCCAGCAGGACGCCAGGCCCTCCGCGGCCAGCGCGACCAGCAGGGACTGCACCGCCGCCCCGCCGGCGACGGTGAACATGTCCCGCTCGGCGGCGTTGCGGGCCGCGTCCGGGTAGCCGTGCATCCCCGCGGTGGACCGGAACGCCAGCACCAGCTCCGGGGCGCGGCGCAGCAGGTCCCCGCGGGCGAGGCGGCGCTCCACCTCGTCGGCCGGGCGCCCGTCGGCGACCAGGTCGGCACGCCAGCGCTCGCGCAGGGCGTCGAGCAGCGCGGTGCGCCGCGCCGGGTCGCGCAGCCACACGAACCGGAACGGGGTGCTGTGGTGCGGCGCGGGTGCGGTCAGCGCGACGCCCACCGCGCGGCGCACGGCGTCGGCGTCGACCGGCTCCTCGGCGAAGTCCCGGGTGCTGCGCCGCAGCAGGACCGCCTCGCGGCGTCCGCGGTCGATCGCCTCCTCGGTGCCCAGCCAGAACAGGTCCTCGGAGATCGGCCGGATCAGGTCACGGGCGGTCGACCCGTCGTCGGGCAGGGCCGCGCCGCGCAGCACCGCCACCGGCAGCCCGCCGAGCTTGCCCTTCACCAGGTCCGCGGCCGCGGCGATCTCGTCGGCGACGGCGATCTCGGTGACGACCAGGTCGTTGCCCTGGCCGTCGACGGCGCCGGAGTAGCCGTGCAGCACCGGCAGCCCGGCCGCGCCGATCGCGATGTCGGTCTGGCCGACCCGCCAGCTGCGCCCCAGGGTGTCGGTGACGACGACGCCGACCTCGACGCCGAGCCGCTCGGCCAGCCCCGCGCGCAGCCCGGCCGCGCTGGCGTCCGGGTCGACGGGCAGCAGGGCGAGCTCGTCGCGGCGGACATTGGAGCCGTCGATGCCCGCGGCGGCCTGCACGATGCCGAGCTTCCCGGCCACGATCAGCGTCCGGCCCTTGCGGGCCACCACCCGCTCGGTCTCCTGGTCGACCAGCCTGCGACGCAGCGCGTCGCGCTCCTCGTCGTCGGAGGGGGCCGGCACCAGCCTGCCCTCGACCTTGGAGAACACCTTGCTGGTGACCACCACGACGTCGCCGTCGCGCAGCCAGGTCATCCGCTCGGCCAGGACGGCGGCGAGGTCGTCGCCGGGGCGGAACTCCGGCAGCCCGGGGACCGGGAGGATCTCCAGCTTCTGCGACGCGTGGTCGGGGAAACCGCCGGCCCTGTCGGCCCTGTCGGCCCCGTCAGACACCGACGCCCGCCAGCTCGAACGCGGCGCGGGCCATGTCGGCGGTCGCCTCGTGGTCGGTCATCAGCAGCGGCACCTCGCGCACGGTCGCGCCGGGCACGGTCGCGGCGTCACCGGTGTGCACCAGGTAGCCGTCGAGCAGGCCGCCCTCGCCGCGGCCGCCGTAGTGCCGGCCCACGCCCTCGGCGCTGGTCTCGACGCCGATCGCGGTCAGGCAGGCGTCGGCCATGCCGCGCACCGGCGCCCCGCCGACGATCGGGGACAGCCCCACGACCTTCGCGGGCGTCGCGGCGAGGGCCTGGGCGACCCCGGGCACCGAGACGACGGTGCCGATCGACACGACCGGGTTGGACGGGGCGACGAGCACGACGTCGGCCCCGGCGATCGCGGCCCGGGCGTCGGGCAGGATCGCGGCCTGGTCGGCGCCGACCGACGCGAAGCGGTACGCCTTCGGGGCGGCCCGGTGCCGGATCCACCACTCCTGGAAGTGGATCGCGACCTGCGGGGTCTCCTCGACCGCGGCCGGGTCGGGGTTGTCGATCACGACGTGGGTCTCGACGCGGTCGTCGGTGGCGGGCAGCAGCCGCACCCCGGGCTGCCAGCGGTGGCAGAGCGCCTCGGTGACCTGGGAGAGCGGGTAGCCGGCACGCAGCATCCGGGTGCGGACGAGGTGGGTGGCGACGTCGCGGTCGCCCAGCCCGAACCAGGTCGCGTCGGCGCCGTAGGCCTCCAGCTCGGCCTTGACCGACCAGCTCTCGTCCGACCGGCCCCAGCCCTTCTCGACGTCGATGCCGCCGCCGAGGGTGTACATGACGGTGTCGAGGTCCGGACAGACCCGCAGCCCGTGCAGCCAGATGTCGTCGCCGACGTTGACCACGGCGGAGATCTCGTGCTCGGACTCCCCCGCGCCGACCGCGGGCAGTCCGAGCGCGACCTTCACGCCTTGCAGGAAGCGGGCCCCGCCGACGCCGCCGACCAGTACGGTGACCTTCACGGGTACGACCCTACGTCGGTCAGAACGAGCGGTAGTCGCGCGGGGAGAACCGCGGCCCGAACCGGGGGCGGCGGAACCCGGACGCCTCGATGTAGCGCACCGCGCGCTGGCGTTGCGGGACGTAGGGGGCGAGCACCTCGAGCATCCCGGCGTCGTCGAGGTCGTGGCCCAGCAGTGCCCAGCCGACGGTGTTCGGCACGTGGAAGTCGCCGAAGCTGACCGCGTCCGGGTCGCCCCAGGCGCGCTGGGCGGTCTCCGCGGCCGTCCACACCCCGATGCCGCGGACCCGGCGCAGCAGCACCCGGCCCTGCTCCCCGCCCAGCTCGGCGGCCCGTTCCAGCCGGTGGGCGACGACGGCGGCGTGCAGGATCGCCGTCCGGCGCGCGTGGTCGACGCCGGCCCGGTGCCACTCCCACTCGGGGATCGCCCGGACCTGCTCGGGCGTCGGCGGCACCCGCATCCCGGCGGGCACCACCCCGGCGGGCCCCGGTGCGGGGTCGCCGAAGCGCCGGGCGAGCTCGCGGAAGCTGCGGCGCGCCTCGGTGCCGGTGACCTTCTGTTCCAGCACCGCGGGCAGCAGCGCGTCCCACACCCGGCCGGTGGAGCCCAGCCGCAGGCCGGGTCGGCGCCGGTGCGCGTCGGCGACGAGCGGGTGGTGCGCCACGAACGCCGCCGGGTCGTCGTCGGCCCCCAGCAGCGACGGCAGCCGGTCGATCTCCCAGGCCGCGCCCGGTCCCCAGCCGGACGCCCGCACGGTGCCGTACGGGCCCCCGTCGGCCCGGCGGCGGATCGCGACGGTGGCGGGGCCGGCAGGCGTCGTCGAGACCCGCCAGATCACGGCACCGTCGACGGCGGTGCGCCAGGTGGGGTCGCCCCGGCCGCGGCGCAGCGGGGCCAGCACGCCGTGCAGGTCGAGCGGGAACGGCGGCCGCCATTCCCGGTCCACCACCACGGCGACCGCGTCCACGCCCCCGATGGTCACACGTCGGGCGAGAACCGGACCCCGTGGGGCGGCAGCGTGACGTCCGGCCACACCCGCATGTTGTGCCGCAGCTCGCAGTGCGCGCCGATCACGGCCCGGTCGCCGACCACGGTGTCGCGGATGCTCGCGCCCTCCTCGACGACCGCTCCGGCCCCGATCACCGAGTTCTCCACGACCGCTCCGGCCCGGACGACCGCGCCGTCGAACAGCATGGAGCCCTCGACCCGGGCCCCGGAGCCGATCCGGGCGCCGCGGCCGACGGTCGTCCCGCCGAACACGAACGCGTCGGCGGCCACCTCGGCCCCCTCCAGCACCATCGACTCGCCCGTCGGGCCGGGCAGCGCCGCCGAGGGCGCGACCCCGCGGACCAGGTCCGCCGAGCCGTGCACCAGGTCGCCGGGGGTGCCCATGTCGCGCCAGTACGCGACGTCGACGTGGCCCTGCACGTGCGCCCCGGAGGCGAGCAGGTCGGGGAACGTCTCGCGCTCCACCGACACCGGCCTGCCCGCGGGGATCGTGTCGATCACCTCGCGACGGAAGACGTAGCACCCGGCGTTGATCTGGTCGGTCGGCGGGTCCTCGGTCTTCTCGAGGAACTCCAGCACCCGGCCGGTCGGGTCGGTGGGGACGCAGCCGAAGGCCCGCGGGTTCTGCACCCGCACCAGGTGCAGCGTCACGTCGGCACCGGTGCTCCGGTGGGTGTCGGCGACCGCGGTCAGGTCGGTGCCCGCCAGCACGTCGCCGTTGAAGATCATGACGTGCTCGGCCGAGAGCTTGCCGGCCACGTTGCGGATGCCCCCGCCCGTGCCCAGCGGCTCGGTCTCGGTCACGTAGGTGAGGTCCAGCCCCAGCGACGAGCCGTCGCCGAAGTGCTCCTCGAAGGTCTCGGCCAGGTAGCTCGTACCCAGCACCGCCCGCCGGATGCCCGCCTCGCGGATCCGCGACAGCAGGTGCGCCAGGAACGGCACCCCCGCCGTCGGCAGCATCGGCTTGGGCGCCGACAGGGTCAGTGGCCGCAGCCGGGTGCCCTTGCCCCCGACCAGCACGACCGCCTCGACGTCCTGCAATGCAGGTTCCCCCTCAGGTTCCTTCTTCTCGTTCGCGCTCAGCCGGTCCGCCGCAGCAGACCCGAGCGCACGGCCAGGCCGGCACGCAGGGCCGCACGCAGCGGTGCGTGCACCGGACCGCGGTGGCGGTCGGCCAGGTACCGGTAGGCGCTGCGGTGGTGCTCGGCGAGCATCCGTGCCGACACCCCCGGCTTGCCCGTGGACGCTCCGCCCACGTGTACGACATCGGCACCGGGGACGTACACGTTTCGCCATCCGGCGAGCCCCAGGCGTTCCCCCAGGTCGACGTCCTCGAAGTACATGAAGTAGCGCGGGTCGAAACCGTCGACGGAGTCGAACGCGGCGCGCCGCAGGAGCAGGCACGACCCGGACAGCCAGCCGGCCGACCGCTCGGTCAGGTCCTCGCGGCTGCGCCGGTAGGCCGCGGTCCACGGGTTGGCGGGCCAGACCGGCGCGAGCGCGGCGTGCCCGGCGCCCGCGAGCAGCGACGGGACCTCACGCGCGGAGGGGTAGACCTCGCCGGACGGCTCGCGGATCAGCGGGCCGAGCGCCCCGGCACGGGGGTGCCGACGGCCGGCGTCGAGCAGGGTGTCGAGCGACCCGGCGCCCCACTCCAGGTCCGGGTTCGCCACGACGACCCAGCCGTAGCGGTCGGGCAACGAGGCCACCCCGCGGTTGGCGGCGGCGCCGTAGCCGACGTTCTCCCCGATCGGCAGGAACGTCACGTGGTCGCGCTCGCGGGCCGCGCGCTCCGGGGCGCCGTCGACGGATCCGTTGTCGGCCAGGACGACCGGCACGTCCGTGCGGGTCGTGGCACCGCGCAGCGAGTCGAGGAAGGTGTCCAGCAGCGCGCCCGGCGAGTAGGTCACCGTGACGATGGCGACCTCGTCGCCGTAGGACCGCACGTCGTCGGCCACCTGGCCTCCCCGTCCTTCTCCGTCCACCCGGCGCATGTCCGGCAACCTAGTCAGCACCGGTGCGGCCGGGCCCGGCGGCACCGCCCGTTCGCGCCAGCGAAGATCACACTCCGTCACCATATCGGAGATCGCGATACTGTAACCCTAATATTGGGACCGTCCCCGAGCTGCGGCGACACGCCACAGCCGTGCGTCACCCTCAAGTCCCGACCCCCTACGACGACCGGGCGAGCGGCCCGACACGCAGGCCCGCGCGGCCCGCGGCGCGGGTCCCGATGCTGCACCCTGGTCCCGACCGGGGTGTCCGGTCCTGGAGACGCACGGCGCGCGCCCGGGTTCACCGGACTCCCCCGTCCGGGTGAGACACGGCTGCGCGGACGAGACGGACCCCGAGGGGAGCGAGCATGGGCGAGAGCTACCGGGACCGCTCCCGCCCGTCGGCGGCCGAGCGCGCCGCCGCCCGGCGGTCCGGCCGCCCCACCGCCCCCGACGTCCGGTCCCGCTCACCCCGCGTCCGCCCCGACACCGGCGCCGCACGCGGGCGACCGGCGGGCTCCGTGGGCTGGAGCCGGGCCGGGACCGGCCCCGACGAGCACCCGCCGTACCCGGCGCGCGACGGGCGCACCGGCGGACGACCGCCCCGGGGCCGCGGGCTGCTGGCCCGGCTGCGCCTCGCCGTCGCCGTGCTGTCGGCGCTGACGGTGCTGCTCACCGGCGCCGCGTGGACCCTCTACCGCGACGTCACCGGCGGCATCACCACGACGAACCTGCTGTTCGGCGGCTCCGCCGGGGGCGAGCAGAACATCCTGCTGGTCGGTGTGGACAGCCGCACCGACGCGCAGGGCAACCCGCTGCCCGCCGACGTCCTGGCCCAGCTGCGCAGCGGCGCCGAGTCCGGCGTCCTCAACTCCGACACGATCATCGTCGTGCACCTGCCCGCCGACGGCGGCAGCGCGACCGCGTTCTCCATCCCGCGCGACTCCGAGGTGTCGATCCCCGGGATCGGCCGCAACAAGATCAACGCGGCGTACCCGCAGACGAAGGCGCAGACCGCGTCCCGGCTCGTCGCCGAGGGCGTGCGCGACCCCCGGCAGATCGACCAGGACTCCTCGCAGGCCGGCCGGCAGGCGCTGATCGACACCGTGCAGGACCTCACCGGGCTGGCCATCGACCACTTCGCCGAGGTCAACCTGCTCGGCTTCTACAACCTCACCAACGCCGTCGGCGGCGTCGACGTCTGCCTGAAGGCCCCGGCCAAGGACGCCTTCTCCGGCGCCGACTTCCCCGCGGGCCCGCAGACGATCTCCGGTGCCGACGCGCTCGCGTTCGTGCGGCAGCGGCACGGCCTGGCCGGCGGCGACCTGTCACGGATCAACCGCCAGCAGGTGTTCCTCGCGGCCGTCGCCAACAAGGTCCTCTCCTCGGGCACGCTCACCGACCCCCGCAAGCTCGGCGCGCTGGTCGAGGTGATCCAGCAGTCGGTCGTCATCGACAGCGGCTGGGACCTGCTCGGCTTCGCCCGCGAGGCGTCGTCGATCGCCGCCGGGAAGATGGACTTCCTGACCATCCCCACCGGTGGCCCGGAGACCACCGGCGGCAAGGACGTGCTGCTCGTCGACCCCGCCGAGGTCCGCGACTTCGTCGCCCGCCACACCGAGCCCGAGCCCGAGGAGGCCGCCGCGACCTCCACGGAGGCGGCGCCGCCGGTCGTGGCCGACGTGGCGAACGGGTCCGGGGTGACCGGGCTCGCGGCGCAGGTCGCCGACACCCTGGGCCGCAACGGGTTCACCCCCGGCGAGGTCGGCAACGCCCCGGACCGCACCACCTCGGTGGTCCGCTACAGCCAGGCCGACGGCGACGCCGCCGCCCGCCGGGTCGCCGACGCGCTGGGCGGGATCGGCGTCGAGCAGTCCGACGCCGTCGCCCAGGGCCGGGTGCAGGTCCTGCTCGGCACCGACCGCGCGAACGGCGGCCGGACCAGCGCCGCGGCGGCCGCGCCCGCCGCCGCCCCGGCGCCGTCGACCCCGCCGATCACCGCGGGCGGGGTCCCGTGCATCGACTGACGTAGCGTTCCGGGGCGATGGACACCGTCTTCGGCTCCGGCCTGTTCCTCACCGACGCACTGCTCGGCCCGGCGCTCGGCGCCGCCGCCCCGCGCCCGCTGGTCACCCACTACGACGACGCGACCGGCGAGCGGACCGAGCTGTCCGGCACGACGACCGCGAACTGGACCGCGAAGGCAGCGAACCTGCTCCGCGACGAGGTCGACGTCGAGCCGGGCACCCGGGTGGCGGCGCTGCTGCCCGCGCACTGGCAGACCGTCGCGGCGCTGCTCGCCGTCTGGTCCTGCGGCGCGGAGCTCGTCGGCGACCCGGCGGGCGCCGACGTCGTCCTCGCCGACGCGGCGCGGCTCGACGTGGCGCTCGCCGCCGGCGCGGGCACGGTCGTCGCGTTCTCGCTGGACTTCTTCGGCCGCGGCATGGGCGACCTGCCCGGCGGGGCCGTCGACTTCGCGACCGAGGTCCGGGCGCACGGCGACGAGTTCGTCCCCTGGGACCCGGTCGACGGCGCGGCCCCGGCCTGGGACGGCGCGAGCGGCGAGCAGGTGCTGGCCACGGCCCGGGAGCGGGCGGACGCGCTGGGCATCACCGCGGGCGCCCGGGTGCTGTCGGTCATCGGCTGGGACAGCGCCGACGGCCTGCGCGACGGGCTGCTCGCCGTTCTCGCGGCGGGGGCGTCGCTGGTCCAGACGGTGAACCCGGCCGCCGACCCCGCCGCCCTGGACCGGCGCGCCGAGACCGAGCGGGTCACCCTGCGCCTGGGGTGAGCGGCGGCCCCGGCCGGGGGTCATGACACCCTGGTCGACCGTGACCCCCTCTGTGAGCGCCCGGGACGTCGACGACGCGGCGGCCCGGCTCCGCGCCGTCATCGGCCCGACCCCGCTGCAGCTCAACCCCCGCCTGTCCGACGCGCTCGGCGGCGAGGTCTGGGTCAAGCGCGAGGACCTCCAGCCGGTCCGCTCGTACAAGATCCGCGGCGCCTACAACCTAATCGCGCAGCTGCCCGAGGCCGACCGTCTCGCCGGCGTCGTCTGCGCCAGCGCCGGCAACCACGCCCAGGGCGTCGCGTTCGCCTGCCAGCGCCTCGGTGTGACCGGGCGGGTCTACCTGCCCGGCACCACCCCGCGCCAGAAGCGGGACCGCGTCGCGCGGCTGGGCCGCGACGCCGTCGAGATCCGGGTGGTCGGCAACACCTACGACGAGGCCGCCGCGGCCGCCCGCGCCGACGCCGAGTCCACCGGCGCCACCCAGGTCCCCGCCTTCGACGACCCGCGCACCGTCGCGGGCCAGGGCACCATCGCCCGCGAGATCCTGTCCCAGCTGGCCGACCCGCCGGACGTGCTGGTCGTCCCGGTCGGCGGCGGCGGACTGCTCGCCGGGGCCATCACCTACCTGCGCGAGCACGCGCCGTCGACCCGGATCGTGGGCGTCGAACCCGCCGGGGCGGCGAGCATGGCGGCCGCGGTGGCCGCGGGCGAGCCGGTGGACCTGGGCACGCTGGACCCCTTCGTCGACGGCGCCGCCGTGCGCAAGGTCGGCGCGGCCACCTTCGACGTGGTGCGCGATGCGGGCGTGGAGCTGCTCGCGGTGCCCGAGGGCCGGATCTGCGTCGAGATGCTCGCGCTCTACCAGTCCGACGGCATCATCGCCGAGCCCGCCGGGGCGCTGTCCCCCGCGGCGCTGGACCGGCTCGGCATCCCCCGCGACGCGACGACGGTCTGCCTGCTCTCGGGCGGCAACAACGACGTCTCGCGCTACGCCGACATCGTCGAGCGCGCCCTGGTCTTCGAGGGACGCAAGCACTACTTCCTCGTCGAGTTCCCGCAGGAGCCGGGCGCGCTGCGCCGCTTCCTCGACGACGTCCTCGGCCCGGACGACGACGTCACCCTGTTCGAGTACACCAAGCGTTCCAACCGGGAGACCGGCCCGGCGCTGGTCGGCATCGAGCTGGGCTCCCCGGACGACCTGCCCGCGCTGCTCAAGCGGATGCAGGAGGCTCCCCCGCACATCGAGCCCATCCCGCCGGACAGCCCGCTGTTCGGCTTCATCCTGTAGACGTCGCGCGCAACACGGTGGCAATCCGGGCCGCCTACCGTGCACGACCGTGCCCGAGATGATGTTCGACGTCCGCTGGCCGGACGGCACCGAGGTCAGCTACTACTCGCCGTCGCTGGTGGTGACCGAGCACCTGGACACCGGCACGACCTACCCGGTGGCGGAGTTCGTCACCCGCAGCCGCACCTGCATGGAGATCGCCGACTCGCGGGTCCGCGCGAAGTACGGGTTCGGCTGCGCGCAGTCGGCCCGCACGATCGCGCTCATCGACGCCGCCGCGGGGCGGTTCGCCCCGACCGACGAGGTGCGGGTGCAGGGCTTCCGCCGCTGATCCCGCGCCTCACGCGGCCGCCGCGCGTCGGCGCAGCGCCAGGTGCAGCACCACCCCGGCGAGCAGCCCCCAGAACGCCCCGCCGATCCCGGCGATCGTGACCCCGGCCGCCGAGACCAGGAACGTGGCCGCCGCGGGCACCCGCGCGACGGCCGGGTCCGGCGTCCCGTCGGCGACGGCGAGGGCCCCCGCGAGCGCGGCACCGAACGTGCCGAGCAGGGCGAGCCCCGCGACGGACTCCACGACCCCGGGCGGCGCGGCCGCGACGAGGGCGGCCAGCGTCGTCGCGAGCGGGGCCAGCAGCAGGCAGGTGACGCCGTTGGCCTGGCACGCGATCCAGCGCCGGGCCGGGTCGGGATGGGCCTCGGGCGAGGCGGGCAGGGCCGCGGTGATCGCGGCCAGGTTGATCGCGTGCGCCCCGGCGGGGGCGCCGAGCGCCGTGCCGGCGCCGGTGAGGACCATCGCGTACCGCCACGGCACGCGGTAGCCCGCCGCGCCGAGCACCGCGACGCCCGGCACGTTCTGCGAGGCCATCGTCACCACCCACAGCGGCAGCGCCACCCCGACCACCGCGGCGAGGGAGAACGACGGCAACGTCAGCGCGATCCGCGGGGCCTGCAGCCACCCCCAGCCGTCGGCGAGTGCCATGACGATCACCAGTGCCAGCCCGAACGCGGCCGGCGAGGCCCAGCGCGGCGCGACGCGCGACAGGACGACCCACAGCACCACGATCGGCGCGACGAGCAGCGGCCGCTCCACCAGCGCCCGGACCGGCGCCAGGCAGAGCGGCAGCAGCACCCCGGCCAGCATCGCCTGCGCGATCGGCGCCGGGATCGCCCCGACGAGCCGCCCGAGCGGGCGCACGAGCCCCGTCGCGACGACCAGCAGGCCGACGACGACGAACGCGCCGACCGCCGCGGGCCACCCGCCCGCTACGGCGCCGGTGGACGCCAGCAACGCGGCACCGGGCGTGGACCAGGCGATCGTCAGCGGGCGGCGGAACCGGCGGGACAGCCAGATCGTCGCCAGCCCCATCAGGGCGGTGAGCACCACCAGCCCGGACGCGGCCTGCGCCGGGTCGGCACCGGCCGCCGACAGCCCCGCGAGGACGACGGCGAAGGAGCTGGTCACCCCGATCACCGCGGAGACCACACCGACCGACACCGGTTGCGCCCAGGAACGATCCACGGGCCCACTCTAACCGCGTCGTTCTGTAAACAGAACTCTCGTCGGGCGGTAAGCAGGATGTTCTGCAGCCGATACACGGGACGCCCTCTGCGGGACCAAAGATGACCGAACCGTGTCGTCCGGAAAACAGGCGGTGACGTCCGGCCCGGCGATCTTGGAACGGGCACCGGCGGCGGCCCATCCTGCGTGGGTCGCCGCGCCTGCCGGGTGCGGCCCAACCGGGAGGACCGTCCCATGAAGCTGCCCGTCGCTCTGGCCCTGGTGATCGGCGTCGCCGGGGCGGTGATCGCGTACCTCTACCTCGGCCCGCTCTCCGGTCTCGGCCTGTTCGTGCCCGCCACGTTCCTGGGTGCCGCGACCTTCTTCGCGGCCGGTGGTGACCGGCCCGCGCTGGTCACCGCCCTCGCCACGAACATCTGGGGGATCGTCACCGGCACCGTCATGCTGATCCTGGCGGGACTCACCACGAACCCCGCCCTGCTGGGCCTGATCATCGGTGGGATGACCGCGGTGTTCATCCTCGGTGCGCTCGTGCCGGCGCTCGGGTTCGTGCCCGGGTCGGTCGTCGGGTTCGCCACCACGGCGGCGTTCGGCCTGCTCAGCGGCGCCTCCGGCACGGACTTCTCGCTGCCCACCGGCCCGTTCACGGTGATGCTGCTGTCGTTCGTGGTCGGCTCGGTCGCGCTCGGCTACGGCTGCAGCCTGATCGTCGGCCGCCTGACCGCCCGCGCCACGGCACCCGCCGCGGCCTGACCGGCGGCGGCACCCGGTGCGACTGGTGACCACCGGCGAGGCCGCGACCAGGCTGGCCCTGAGCCCGCGGGCACTGCACCGCTGGGCCAGGGCCGGTCTGGTGACGCCGGCCTTCCGCGAACCGGACGGCAGAGATCTCTGGGACGTGGAGGATCTGCGGGACCAGGTCACGGCGCTCCCGGCACGCTTCTCCGCGGCCACCGCGGTGCGCGACCCCGGAACACCCGGCCCGCCACGTGGTGGTCCGGACACCCCGGCCCGGTAGCCCGGGCGCAGGGGCCTCGTGTCGACCGGCCCCGGCTACAGTCGCCCGGTGGACGACGGGGCGCTGCGCACGGCCCTCGGCGCACGGGTGCGGGCGGCCCGGACCGCACGCGGTCTCTCCCTCGGGGTCCTCGCGGAGCGGGCCGGGATCGGCAAGGGGTCGCTGTCCGAGATCGAGAACGGCAGCCGCAACCCGACCCTGTCCACGCTGTACGCCCTCGCGGACACCCTCGCCGTGCCGCTGTCCCGGCTGCTCGCCGAGCACCCCGGGGCCGAGCTCGCCGGCCCCGGCATCACCGTGCGCCTGCTGGAGACCACCACCGACGACCACGGCACCGTCGAGGTGTACGCGCTGGCACTCGTCCCGGGGGCGGTGCACGTGTCCCCCGGGCACGGTCCCGGGGTGGTGGAGCACCTGCTCGTCACCCGCGGTGCCGTCCGGGCCGGACGCAGCGGGCACGAGGCCGAGCTCGGCACCGGCGAGGCCACACGCTGGCCTGCGGACGGCGAGCACACCTACGCCGCCCTCGCCGGGGAGCCGGCCGCTGCCGTGCTCGTCATCCGCACCCCACCGACTCCATGATCATCAGTACCTGAGCGTCAGGCCACCGCGTCCCACCAGGCGAGGATCCGGGTGCCGTACAAGGTCAGCCACGGTGACGGCTCCCCCGGCGGCACGTCGACCTCGAACCACATCTCGCCGGGATCGCGACGGCCCTGCACCCACCACCCGTCCGGACGGCGCGCCGCACGCAGCACCGCGACGGCCTCCGCCAGGCGCGGGTCGGGCGCCGCGCCGTCGAGCTCCGCGGCGCGGCGGAAGTACTCGGTGCCACGCAGCACGTCGAGCCGCCAGCGCAGCGGGTACGCGAGCTCGGCGGGGTCCCGTTCGAGCGGCAGGCGGTCCCCGGTGGACAGCCGGTAGAGCAGGCGTCGGGACAGCAGGTACTCCTCACCGGAGCGGCGGGCGGCCCGGGTCCCCGACGTCCCTCCGGTCGCCCGCTCGTGGGCCAGCAGCCCGTGCAGGGAGTTGAGCGTCGAGTGGACCGACGACCGGGTGGCACCGTCCACCCAGTCGCAGTTCCAACCGCCGTCGGGGAGCTGGTGCTCGGCGAACCAGGCGGCGAGCGCATCCATGTCGCGGCCGAGCCAGAGCCCGTTGGCGACGGTCCAGGCGTTGATGCAGGCGTCGACCTCGCCGTCCCAGTAGGGCAGGTCGTCGTACTCCCAGCGGCACGATTCGAGCTTCTCCGCGGTGCCCGCGAGCGCCGCGGGATCCAGGCCCCACTCCCGCAGGGCGTTCAGCGACCAGGTCGTCGCCGTCCACGGCTGGCCCTCCACCGTCGACGGCTCGGCCGGGAAGTACGCGCCGCCCGCCCAGGTGCCGTCGGGATCCTGACGGGCGAGCAGCCGCGCGCCCATCCCCCGGTCGCGACCCGAGCACGGGTGGCCTCCCAGACCTCGGGAGGCGCACCCGCCAGGTCGCGCTCGACCTGCCAGCGCAGCGCCGGATCGGTGTCGAGCAGCCGGTCGAGCAGTGCTCGGTCCACGACAGCCCCGTCCATGGGCGGTCAGAGTGTCACTTCAGGAGGTTGCGCGCCATCACCATGCGCTGGATCTGGTTGGTGCCCTCGTAGATCTGCGTGATCTTCAGGCTGCGAGCTGTCGACCTACAGCCTTGCCGTCGATTGGCGGCCTGAGCTGCTTTGATTCGCTCGTCACCAGTCATCAGCCGTGATGAGCCGTCCACCTCTCACGGCCTGCAGACGGCCTGCGCAGAGTGAGGCACCAGTGATGTAACGGATTGCCTACCCAGCGCCGACCTACCAACGAAGGTCAACGTTACCCAACGCGGGAGCTCGAGTGCGTAGTGTGAAGCCAACCGACGCCAGTGTGCTTGTCGTCGCCGAGGGTGACACAGACGGCGCTCGGAACCACACCCGTGGCCACCTTTTTGAGATGTTCATCGGACGCCTCTTCAATGCGTTCGGCTATCAAGACCCTTCTTGGCGCGAACGTAACGTAACATCAAATGGGATTGAACTAGACCTTAAGGTCTCACATACGCTCTCGAATAAGCCGGCGATAATCGAGTGCAAGGCATACACGTCTGCCGTCAAAATTGGCCCTCTTACACAGTTCTACGGGAAGTTCTCAGCCCTGCGACGGCGCAGTCCAGAACTTCACGCATTTATGGTGGTGACGCCACGCTTGACCGCAGAGGCCAATGAGGTGTTCTCAGTAGCGGGTTGATCATGTCGTGCGGTCGTACTCGGTGTGGAGTAGTACGAGCGCAGCTGCGGTGATCGCGCCGGTGCGCCAGGGACATAGCGTGACTCGCCGCAACGCGGCGAAGGTGGTCTTGAGCAGGGCGTTTCCGCGTTCGGCCAGAGCACGAAGGGCTGAGTGCAGGGTGTTGACGGTGCGCTGGTTGACCGTCTGCCCGCGGCCGGGGACGGGTTTGATGGGCACGGTGAGCCGGTCGGCTTCGCCTTCGTAGCCGAGGTCGCCCAGCGCGGCGTGGGTGTCGTCGGTGAACGCGGCCAGGCCCTCGAGCAGCCCGGGGTGGGTACGGGCGCAGCGGGTGTCGTGCTCGCGGCCCGGCCGCACGTCGCTGGTCCATAGCGGCCATCCATCAGGTGCGGTGAGGACCTGGATGTTCCCGCCGTGGCGGCGGTGCTTGCCCGACCACCACAGGTCGACCCCGGGGGGTGAGGCCGAGCGCGCGGCACCGGTCGGTGGCGATCAGGGTGCCGTCGAGATTCACGTGGGTGTGCCCGGCTGTGCGGGCGGCGAGCAGGGCTCCGTGCAGGCCGGGTGCGGCCGCGGCGAGGACGTCGATGCCTTCGTGCAGGTAACGGTAGGCCGTTGCAGTGCTGATCGCGTTGTCACCGGCCAAACATCGGACCCGGGTAGCATCACAGAACCAGCGGATCACCAGCACTGCCTGGGCGAACGGGGTCAACGCCCGCCGCCGGGTGCCACGTCGACGGCGTTGAAGGACCAGGAGCCGCGCCAGATAGGCCACGGTGCGCTCCCCGATCGGGAGGACAGCGGTGTAGGTGACAGGATCAGACATGCAGGACCTCGGTGACGGTGTCGATCTGTGCTGGACCGAACCGATCTACCGGGGTCCTGCCCCGTTCCCGCTCATCTCACCACCCTCGGCGTGTCGCCACAACCTCCCACCCCGCTACTGAGAACACCTCACTGACCCACGTCGGTCAGTGGAAGGCGGCGATGTCACACCGCCTGCACGTCGAGGACGAGCGCAACTCCGGCTCCGGCTTCTAGCCGGTCTACCCGGACTCGCCCGATGAAGGGCAGAGGTGGACACGGGACCGCCGAGGTTTCCCGACCACATACGCGGCCCCGCGTCCGCCTCTGTTCGCCCTTCCACCCCGGTTCAGCCAGAGCAGTCGGAAGGACTGATCGATGATGGCACGCACCTCACGTGCGCAAGGCCGCTCCGGCGGCCGGAACTCGTCCCGGACCTCGTACCGGAGCGGGACGATCGAGATCTTCACCCGCCCACACCAGAACCCGTACCTGCGGGTCGTGGGCTGGATCATCCGCTTCCGAGCGGAACTGACCTGCATCGCCGTGATCCTGACGATCACGTTGGTCCTGCGGGACCACATCGGCCCCGCGAACACCGCCCTCGCACTGGGCTTCGTCACCGTCATGGTGATCGGTATCCCGGCATCTCGCCGGTACATCACCGCCCGCTGCTGGGCCGTGACGACTCGCCATCGGATGCGGGCCTGCTTCGGCCAGACCCGGACCATGACCCACGACGGCAAGATGCCGCTGCTGCTGTGGTCACGGCCGTCCCCGGTCGGGGAACGCGTGCGAGTGTGGCTCCCGGCCGGGCTCTCGGTCAAGGACATCGACCAGGTCACCGACCGGATCTCCACCGCCTGCTGGGCCCGCACCACCCGGGTCACCCCGGTCCGCGCCCAAGCAGCACTCGTCGTCGTGGACGTCATCCGCCGCGACCCGCTCACCGTCGGAGACATCGTTCCGACCGGTATCCACGACCTCGCCGACCTCGCTGCGGTCGACGCTGACGAGCACATCACGCCCGAGGACACCGGCAACGTCGTCGCCCTGCCCTCCCGCGACACCCTCACCGGCGCCCGCACCACGGCGCCCACCCCACCGGCCGAGAAGAAGCCGGGACGCACCAGCGGCAAGAACGCCACCGCGCGTCGGCCCGCCGACGACGAGGACGCCGACCCGAGCCTGTAGCGCTCACCTGACCCGCCGCCCGGCGGGCCGGACCTCGGCGACCACACCCGCACACGCACCGCGCATCCACGCCGAGTGAAGGACACCGCCATGACGATCCTCAACCGCCGGCGCACCCGCCGGAACCGACCTGGCGGCCCGCGCTCGATCTACGACCCGATCAGCTTCGGCATCGACGAGAACGGCGACCCGGTCGAGGTCACCCTGATGTACCGCAACCTGCTCGACGGCGGCGAACCCGGCTCCGGGAAGTCTTCGCTGCTCAACACCATCATCGGCCACGCGGCACTCTGCACCGACGCCCGGCTGTGGCTCTTCGACGGCAAGATCGTCGAACTCGGACTCTGGCGCCCGGTCGCCGACGTGTTCGTCGGCAACTCCATCGGCCTCGCACTCGACAAGCTCCGCGAACTCCAGTCCGAGATGGACATCCGATACACCCAGCTCGACGCCGCCGGACGACGCAAGATCGTCCAGACCGACGGCCTCGACGTCATCCTCTGCGTGATCGACGAACTCGCCTACTACTCGGTCACCATCGGCACCAAGGACGAGCAGGAAGAGTTCCGCACCCTCGTCCGCGACCTCGTCGCCCGGGGCCGCGCCGCCGGAATCATCGTCGTCGCCGCCACCCAACGCCCGTCCGCCGACATCATCCCGACCAGCCTGCGGGACCTGTTCGGCTACCGCGTCGCCTTCCGCTGCACCACCGATTCCAGCTCCGACATCATCCTGTCCGTCGGCTGGGCCAAGGAAGGCTTCTCCGCCAAGGACATCCGCCCCGAGGACCGGGGCGTGGGCTGGCTGCTCGCCGAAGGCGGAATCCCTCGCCGGTTCAAGGCCGCGTACCTCACCGATGCCCACATCCGCGCCGTCGTGAACGCCGCCCGTCGCCTCCGCGACAACGCGCCCGGCGATCCCGCCGCATAAGCGCGATCCCGCAATTCCACCCACCCGCCGAATAGCACCGCTATTCGTGACCCAGGAGAAGTGTGCCCAGATGAAGAACGACATCCGTCACCTGCTCATCGCCATTCCGTTCGTCGCCGCCACGACCGGCCTCGTCCTCGCCGCCCGCAACACCCTCGGCGAAGCCGCCCCACTGGTCCTGCTGATCGGCTTCCTCATCACCCTGCCCGTCCTGCTGACCCTGGTCGCCCTGACCGACCGGCTCACCTCGTCGCACCGGACACGCATCGCCCTGAGCGACCGCCACGACACCGAGGCAAGCACCCGGGCCCCCTACGCCGGAGCCCTCCGGTGACCGCGCCGACCGTCAAGACCGGCTTGACACCCGAGCGCCCCACCCACCGCCCCGGCAGCCGCACCCGCCGGATCTGCGAGAACGACGACTACGCCGCCTTCACCCGCTGCATCGTCACCGCCCACGGCCGCCGCATCGGCCACGGCGACATCGAGGGACTCACCGACCTCGCCCGCCTCGCCGAGGACATCGACACCGCCATCCGCCACGCCGTCACCGGACTGCGCGCAGCCGGCTTCTCCTGGGCCGACATCGCCACCCGCCTCGGCACCACCCGACAGGCCGCCCACCAGCGCTACGGCACCGGAGGTGCACCGTGATCCGCGCCGTCACCTGCTACGCGATCACCTGCGACATCTGCTCGTCTGAGTACGACACCGACGGCATCGAGGAACGCCCGCTGCACTTCGAGACCGCCGAGCAGGCGATACAGCACATCACCACCGACGGCTGGACCGCCGACGACGGACGCCTCATCTGCCGGTCCTGCGTCCTGGGACGCAACCGCGCCCGCTGCGTCTTCGAGGGCCACATCTGGTGCCACTGGACCCCCTGCCACTGCCGGGGCCTCATCCCCGACCACGCCCTGTTCGGCTGCGACCTCTACCGCTCGTGCCTGCGTCCCGGATGCGACGCCCACGAGACCACCACCCTCGCCGCACTCCCGACCACCGACGACGCACCTGGTCGTTGACGGCGACCCCGCACCCCCGACCCGCCCGGCCGGGGGTGCCCGGTGACCGCCAACCACCCACCAGAGCAAGGAGAACCGCCATGACCGCCACCCTCGACACCCCGACCGACCGCCACGACGTCAGCACCGAGCAGCCGTTCCTGACCGCCGCCGAGTACGTCCTCACCGCCCGACAGCTCGTCCTCGCCCTGGCCGCACACCTCGCCCGCTACGGCGACACCCTCGCCGTCAAGGTCGTCGACCCGCTCTCCGCCATCGACGCCGTCATGCGGTTCGACGGGGGGGACCTCCACACCTGGACCACCAGCCGCACCCCCGACGACATCGCCGCCATCCGCGCCCGCGCCGAGCACATCGCCCGCGACTACTTCGGCCACGCCTTCCCGGCCGTCCCCTGGTAGCCGCCCATGACGACCACGACGACACCCCGACCACCAGGATTCACCACCACCCGCACCGCACTCCTGCGCCGTGCCGGATCCCGCGACCACCGACGCTGGCTCGACCACACCGCCGCCACCCGCGGATGCGTCCGCCCCGTCCGACTCACCGGCGAACTCCACGACGTCGACACCACCACCGGCGCCATCACCCGCACCCGCCACACCAACGAGCTGCCCGACGGAGTCATCTACGTCCCCTGCGGCGACCGCCGCGCCAGCGTCTGCCCACCGTGCGCCGAGACCTACCGCGCCGACACCTACCAGCTCATCCGCTCCGGCCTCGTCGGCGGCAAAGGCGTCCCCGACACCGTCGCCGGACACCCCGCCGTGTTCGCCACCCTCACCGCACCGTCCTTCGGCCCCGTCCACACCCGCGTGGTCAACCCCCGCACCGGACAGGTCCGCCCCTGCCGCCCGCGCCGCAACGCGACTCCCTGCCCTCACGGGCGCCTGCTGACCTGCACCCAGCGCCACACCGAGTCAGCGGCCTGTCTCGGCCGGCCGCTGTGCCTGGACTGCTACGACCACGCCCACCACGTCGTCTGGAACGGCTGGGCCGGCGAACTCTGGCGCCGCACCATGATCGCCCTCAACCGGGCGCTGCGGCCCCTCGCCAAGCCCCACGGCACGAAGCTGCGCGTCTCCTACGGCAAGGTCGCCGAGTACCAACGCCGCGGCGTCGTCCACTTCCACGCCCTCATCCGCCTCGACACCGTCGACCCAGACGACCCCGATGCGATACTCCCGCCGCCGGACACCATCACCCCGGCCCACCTCGCCGAGCTCGTCGCAGGCGCCACCCGGGCCACCGGCTTCGACACCCCGTCCTATGCCGACACCGGCCACACCTGGCCGATCACCTGGGGCCCACAGACCGACATCCGCGCCGTCACCCACGGACTCGACTCCGGCGCGATCACCTCCGACGCCGTCGCCGCGTACCTCGCCAAGTACGCCACCAAGGCCACCGAACCCGCCGGCCTCCCCATCACCGGACGGCTCACCGCCGACCTCGTCGAGCATTACGCCGACGCCCACACCCACCTCGGCCGCCTCATCGCCTACGCCCGCCAGCTCGGCACCCGACCCGCCGACTGGACCAGCGACGACGACCGCGCCACCTGGCACGACACCTACGGCCGGCTCGAGCGCTGGACCCACATGCTCGGCTTCGGCGGCCACTTCGCCACCAAGTCCCGGCGCTACTCCACCACCCACACCCGGCTGCGCGCCGAACGCCGGACCTGGCGCCGCACCAGCCGCACCGACCACTGGCGCCGCCACCACGGCGACGACGACCAGGACCTCGACGACACCACCCTCGTCGTCTGCCGCCTCACCCTCGCCGGGATCGGCTGGAACAGCACCGCTGACGCCCAGCTCGCCGCCGACGCCGCAGCACGCGCCCGCGAGCACCGCGCCCTGGCCCGCGAGGAACGCACCACCAGCAGGGAGAGCCACTAGCAACCACCAGGAGGACAACCGTGAACGACCAGCCCGAACCCATGTGGACGATCGAGGACGTCTCGCGCTACCTGCGCATCCCCGTCGAAACGCTGTACCAGTGGCGCCGCAAGAAGCAGGGCCCGCCGGCCTGCAAGATGGGCAAGCACCTGCGCTACGACCCAGCAGGTGTCCGCGACTGGTTCACCGCTCACGCGGCCTGACCCGTGGGGCACGTCCAGGACCGCTGGTACCGCCCGGAGGTCGACCCCACGACCGAGAAGGTCCGCAAGGTCAAGACCTCGATCCACGGCAAGGGCCAGCGCTACAAGGTCCGCTACATCGACCCGGATGGCGTCGAACGCTCGCGCACCTTCCCCGACCGCTGCAAGAAGGAGGCTGACGACTTCCTCGTCGAGGTCGAGTCGGCCAAGCGCGAGGGCAAGTACGTCAGCGTCAGCGCAGGAAAGATCAGCTTCAAAGCTCACGCCGAGAACTGGCTGAAGGGCCAGTCGACCGACCGGGCCACCCGGGGCGCGCTCCGCAGCCGTCTCGACGCCCGCATCTACCCGTTCTTCGAGAAACGCCCGCTCAACTCGATCACACCCGCGATCGTTCGGAACTGGCTCGGAGAACTCGACGACCGCGGCTACAGCGCCAACTACCGGACCGTGCTGTTCACGATCGTCTCGTCGGTGCTCGACTCCGCCGTCGAGGAACGACTGATCACCCACAACCCGTGCAAGGCGCAGACGATCAAACGCCCGACCTCGTCGGCGAGCAACATCGTCATCTGGCCTCGCACACGGCTCAACGCGATCGAGCAGCACATCAGCGACCGATTCCGGCTCGCCGTGATCATCGGAGCGGGTTGTGGTCTGCGCCAGGGCGAGATCCTGGGACTCAGCACCGAGGACATCGACCGCGACTCCATGGTCGTCCATGTCCGCCGTCAGATCCGGATGGTCGAACGACGAATCGTGTTCGCGCTTCCCAAGGGCGGAAAGACGCGTGTCGTCCCGCTGTCCGGCGCGGTCCTCGACCACATCACCGCGCACCTGGACGGCTTCCCGCCATCAACGATCACGTTGCCGTGGGATAACCCCGACGGGGAGCCGGTCACCACCGACCTACTGATCACCGGGGAAGACGGCCGTCTCTACAGCGGAGTCCTCTTCAACAAGGTCGTCTGGCAGGGCGCCTTCCGGTCCGCCGGCCTCGTCTACCGCAAGCGTGCCGACGGGATGCACGCACTGCGCCACTTCTACGCCTCGACCCTGCTCTCGCAGGGCGTGTCCGTCAAAGAGCTGGCGGCCTACCTCGGCCACAGCGACCCTGGCTTCACACTGCGGACGTACACCCACCTCGTGCCGTCCAGCTACGAGCGCGCCCGTGCCGCCATCGACGGGGTCCTCGGTCGTTCGTCGTCGACCTCGGACGGCCCCGAGACGGCCTGATCATGGTCGCCCCGGGGTCCGCAGCAGGGCTCAGGGCCCCGTACACCTCACTTGAGCAGCGAACGCGCCATCACCATGCGCTGGATCTGGTTGGTGCCCTCGTAGATCTGCGTGATCTTCGCGTCGCGCATCATGCGCTCGGCCGGGAAGTCACGGGTGTAGCCCGCGCCGCCGAGCAGCTGGACGGCGTCGGTGGTCACCTGCATCGCGGTGTCGGAGGCGAAGCACTTGGCGGCCGAGGAGATGAAGCCGAGTCCGGGCTCGTCGCGCTCGGCGCGCGAGGCGGCGACGTAGCAGAGCTGGCGGGCGGCCTCGACCTTCATCGCCATGTCGGCGAGCATGAACTGCAGGCCCTGGAACTCGGCCAGGTGCTTGCCGAACTGCTTGCGCTCCTTCATGTACTGCGTCGCGACGTCGAGCGCGCCCTGGGCGATGCCGACGGCCTGCGAGCCGATGGTCGGACGCGTGTGGTCCAGGGTGCGCAGCGCGGTCTTGAATCCGGTGCCCTCGGCACCGATGATCCGGTCCGCCGGGATGCGGGCGTCCTCGAAGTGGATCTCACGGGTGGGCGAGCCGTGGATGCCGAGCTTGCGCTCCTTGGTCCCGACGACGAAGCCCGGGTCGTCGGAGTGCACCACGAACGCCGAGATCCCGTTGGCCTTCTTCTCCGGGTCGGTCACCGCCATGACCGTGTACCAGGTCGACTCGCCGGCGTTGGAGATCCAGCACTTGGTGCCGTTGAGCACCCACTCGTCGCCGTCGCGGCGGGCGCGGGTCTTCATCGACGCGGCGTCGGAGCCGGCCTCGCGCTCGGACAGCGCGTAGCTCACCATGGCCTCGCCGGAGGCGACCGACGGGAGAACCTGCTTCTTCAGCTCGTCCGAGGCCGACAGCAGGATCGGGGTCAGCCCGAGCCCGTTGACCCCCGGGATCAGCGACGACGACGCGCAGACCCGCGCGACCTCCTCGATCACGATGCAGCCGGCGAGCTCGTCGGCGCCCTGGCCGCCGTACTCCTCGGGGATGATCACGGCCTGGAAACCGGCCTTGACCAGCGCGTCGCGCGCCTCGACGGGGTACCGGCCCTGCTCGTCGACCTCGGCGGCGTGCGGGGCGATCTCCTTCTCCGCCAGGTCCCGGACCGCCTCGCGGAGGGCCATGTGCTCGTCGCTGAGCCGGTAGCTGTCGAACTCGCTGTTCATACCGCCCATGCTAACGGCACTCCGTGCCACAGGCCAGGGGACCTTGCTACCCTCCGTGCCATGGCGACCAGCACGCGGCGCGGGCGTTCCCCCGAGGGGCGCGCCGAGGTGCGGAGGGACCTGGTCGCGGCGGCCGCGCGGCTGTTCACCGAACGCGGCTACGACGACACCACGGTGGACGACATCGCCGCCGCCGCGGGCGTCGGCCGCCGGACCTTCTTCCGCTACTTCCGCGGCAAGGAGGACGCGCTGTCCCCCGACCACGAGCGCGGGCTGGCCCGGATCAGCGAGGTGTTCGACGGCGCGCACCCCGACGAGCCGCTGCCGTCGCTGGCACTGCGTGCCGCGGAGACGGTGTTCGAGCTCTACACCGAGGACCCCGAGGTCGCCCGGCTGCGGTTCGCGCTGGTCGGCTCGGTGCCGGCGCTGCGCGACCGCGAGGCCGCGTCGGTGCACCACTACCGGCGGCTGTTCACCCGCGAGCTCACCGCGCGCCTCGGCGACCGCCCCGACGGCGAGCTGCGCGCCGCGGTGACGGCCGCGGCACTGGTCGCGGCGCACAACCAGGCGTTGCGCCGCTGGCTGGTCGACGGCGCGCGCGACGCCGACCTGCCCGGCGCCGTCGACCACTTCCGGCGGGTCGCGCCGATGCTGCCGCTGGAGGACGCGGACGAGCCGGCCGCGGCGCCCGACCTGGAGGACGTGACCCGGCGCCTGGAACGCGCGGCACGGACCCTGGAGCGGGAGTCGACCCGGCGGACGGGCTGAGCGGCCGCCGGGGCCCGCGATCGCGCGCCGGCCGGGAGTGCGCGGTCACCAGCACCCGCCCCGCAGTACCGCCACGTCGAGCACCACACCGGCGGCGCACGCCCCGGGGCATCGCCGTGGGGACCGGTCACGCCCGGACCAGGTCCGGACTCGGTGGTCCGACCCGCCGCCGGGCGGCCGCGACGACGGCCAGGGCGAGCCCGCCGGTCAGCACGGCCAGCAGTCCGACGGCACCCCAGGTGAGCCCGTCCGGGTGCACCAGCGGCTGCCCCCGCAACGCCTGCCACGTCGTGATCGCGAAGACACCGGTCACCCCGAGCACGGACACTCCCGTGAGTCGGGCCCGCACTCCCGGGTCCCGCAGCCAGACCACCCGGGCCGCCGCGAACCCCAGCGCCGACGCGAACAGCACCAGCACCTGGATCGCATGCAGGCCGACGAAGTGCGGCACCCGCAGGTCGCCCCCGGTGACGCTCCAGTTCGTCAGGGGCATGCCACCTCCGTCGGGCGTCCCCACCCCGTGCGCACCCGCGAGGGTGACCGGGCGGCCGTACGCGTCGGGCACCGTCCGGCTCGGACCGGCACCGGCGATCCCGAACGCGACCGCCATCCCGCCCGTCGCGAGCAGCAGCCCGGCCCGCAGCGCCCGGGTCAGCGCGACGTCGCCGACCCGCTGGAACAACAGCATCACCGCGATCACCAGGCTGACCCCGAACAGTCCGACGACACCGCTGGAGAAGACCTGTTGACCGATCGCGTTGACCGGGTCGGTGTTCTGGTTGAAGTGGCTGTAGGTGCCCCGCGCCGCGGCGAGGACGATGAACCCGACGTCGACGACGCCGGTGGCGGCGAACGCCGTACCGAGCCACCACATCGTGCGGCGGGCCCGCGGCAGCATCGGGACGAGTGCGCCGAGCGTCAGACCGTAGACGGCGAACGAGACGCCGAACTTCAGCGGCTTGGCCCAGACGGACTCAGCGAGCAGGGTGCGGTCGTCGACGACGAGGCCGACCGCGGCGACCGCGGCGACGGCGGCCATCAGAACGGACATGACGAGCAGTGGCCGGTGCCAGGACGGCGGTTGCGGCTCGGTGGTGTGGCGCACGGATCCCCCTCGGCCGGCACGGTGTGTGCCGTGTCACCGAGCGTGTCGGAGCCCGTAGCCGGTCTCATCGGGGACCACCCCGAACCCGGGCCGGGGTAGCCGATCCGGGACCCCGGGAGTGTCGATCCGGACGAACCCCGGACATGCGTGATCCCCGGGCCGCACCGGGAGTGCGTCGACCGAACCGGACAGCGTTCGGACCCGGGGATCACGGGTGACCGTCGGGAACTCGCCGGCACCACACCGGCTTCCACGACCGCCTCTCCGACGGGTTCTCCCCGCCGGAGCAGAACGTGGTGCTAGCTGACGGCCACCTCACGTGTCCTGCTGTAGCTCATCTGCTGGACCACCTCCTCTCCCGTGTGCCCACACCGTACGCACGGGGTCCAGCGGCCCGCCACCGCAATTTCAGCGGCTCTCGCGGGCGGTCACGCGCAGCGCCGCGTCCTTGTCCAGGACGCTGCGTTCGAGGTCGGCCTGGAACTCCACCATCGCCTGCCGGAGCCGCTCGTCGCCGGCGCCGAGGATGCGTACCGCGAGCAGCCCGGCGTTGCGCGCGTTGCCGACCGCGACGGTCGCCACCGGCACACCGGCGGGCATCTGCACGATCGACAGCAGCGAGTCCAGACCGTCGAGGTACTTCAGCGGCACGGGCACGCCGATGACCGGCAGCGGCGTCGCGGCGGCGACCATGCCGGGCAGGTGCGCGGCGCCGCCCGCCCCGGCGACGATCGCCTGCAGGCCGCGGTCGGCGGCCGAGGCGGCGTAGTCGAGCATCCGCTGCGGAGTGCGGTGCGCGGAGTAGACGCCCACCTCCCACGGCACGCCGAACTCGTCGAGCGCGGCGCCCGCGGCGCCCATCACCGGCCAGTCGGAGTCGCTGCCCATGATCACGCCCACGCGCGGGGAGCCGGTCTGCGTCATCGAGGTCCTTCCGGGGAGTGCGGGGAGCGGGGATCACCGGTGTGGGCGGACCAGCCGTCCGCCCACGTCGCGGTGGCGAGCCACCCCGCGGCGAGCTCCGCGCGGGTGCGCACGTCGCTCTCGTCGCGACCGAGGATCGTCACGTGGCCGATCTTGCGCGCCGGGCGGCCGTCCTTCGCGTAGAGGTGCACCTTCGCCTCGGGGAAGCGCGCGAAGCAGTGGTGCAGCCGCTCGTCCATGCCCATCGCGGGCTCCTGCGCCGCGCCGAGCACGTTCGCCATCACCGCGACCGGGGCGACCGAGGCGGTCGAGCCGAGCGGGTAGTCCAGCACCGCGCGCAGGTGCTGCTCGAACTGCGAGGTGACCGAGCCCTCGATCGTCCAGTGACCCGAGTTGTGCGGGCGCATCGCCAGCTCGTTCACGACGACCTCGCCGGGCGCGGTCTCGAACAGCTCGACCGTCATCAGCCCGACGACGCCGAGCTCGGCCGCGATCCGCAGTGCCAGCTCCTGGATCCGCGCGGCGTGGTCCGGGTCGAGCCCGGGGGCGGGCGAGGTGACCCGGGCGCACTGGCCGTCGACCTGCAGGGTCTCGACGACCGGCCACGCGGCGGCCTGGCCGAAGGGCGAGCGGGCGACGCTCGCGGCCAGCTCCCGGGTCATCGGGACCGCCGACTCGACGAGCAGCGGGGTGCCGGCGTCGAGCAGGTCGGCGACCAGCCGCTCGGTGTCGTCGCCACCGGCGCGCAGGAACCAGACCCCGCGGCCGTCGTAGCCGCCGCGGGTGGCCTTGAGCACGACCGGCCAGCCGTGTTCGGCCCCGAAGGCGGCGACGTCGCCGGGCGCGGCCACCTCGGCGAACGCCGGCACCGGCAGGCCCATCTCCGACAGCCGTCGGCGCATCACCAGCTTGTCCTGCGCGTGCACCAGCGCCGAGGGCGGCGGCCGCAGCGGCACCCCGGCCTCGGCGAGCGGGACCAGCACCTCCTGCGGGACGCCCTCGTGGTCGAACGTGACGGCCGAACAGCCCGTCGCGAGCTCCCGCAGCGCGGCGGCGTCGTCGGGGTCGCCGAGGACCACGTCCGGCGTCACCCGGGCCGCCGGGTCGGTCGGCGACCCGGCCAGCACCCGCAGCGTCTGCCCCAGCGCGACGGCGGCCTGGGCGGTCATCCGGGCCAGCTGGCCACCGCCGACCATGCCGACGACGGGCAGGGCGGTCTTCTGCGCGTCAACCCTCTCCACGAGACCGGGAGCCTAATCTGGCACGATCGATCCCGTGACGGTGGTGGAGGCGACGCTCGCCAGGATCCCCCAGCCGTACCGCGACAAGGCGATCAAACACCGTGAGCTGATCAAGTTCCTGATGGTCGGCGGCAGCACCTGGGTCATCGACACGGTGGTGTTCCTGGTGCTGAAGGCCACGGTGCTGGCCGACAAGCCGGTGACCGCCAAGGTGATCGCGGTGCTGGTGGCGACGATGGTGTCCTACGTGCTGAACCGCGAATGGTCCTTCCGGACCCGCGGCGGGCGGGAGCGGCACCACGAGGCCCTCCTGTTCTTCGTGATCAGCGGGATCGGGGTCGCGGTGTACTCGGCACCGCTGTGGGTCTCGCGCTACGTCTTCGAGCTGCAGGTGCCGTTCGTCTCGCTGGTCGCCCAGGAGTCCGCGGACTTCGTGGCCGGGCAGATCGTCGGCACCCTGGTCGGGATGGCCTTCCGCTGGTGGGCCTTCCGCCGGTTCGTGTGGCCGGACCAGTTCGTGCGGCGTCAGCCCCCGCCCGCCCCGGTGGACCAGGAGCCGCGCCCCTAACGGGGTCCGGTCCGGTCCGGGACCGGCGCGGCGGCGGCGACGTCGTCGGTGCGCGCCGCTGGCAGGTACAGCCGGAACACCGGCGGCCGGGCCCGCGACAGCTCCAGCCGCCCGCCGTCGGCCTCGACCAGCGTCCGGGCCAGCGCGAGCCCCAGACCGGTCGAGGACTGCGCGGAGATGCCGCGGTCGAACACGTGCGGGACCAGGTCCTCCGGGACCCCCGGGCCGGTGTCGGACACCTCGACCAGCAGCGCGTTCTCGCCCTCCCGGGCCGCGATCGTGACGGTGCCCTCACCGTGCTGCAGGGCGTTGTCGACCAGCACCCCGATCGCCTCGCGCAGCCGGGCCGCGGTGACCCGCGCGAGCAGCCCCTCGGGCACCCGCACCCTGAGCGACCGGCCGGCCGCGGTGAGCGGACCGCGCCACTCCCGCTCGGCGTCGGCGACGGCCTCGGCCAGGTCGACCGGCTCGGCCCCGACCGCCCGTGCGGCGCGGGCGGACTCCAGCAGGTCGTCGAGGACGGCGGTGAGCCGCTCGGTCTGCTCCAGTGCCGCGTTGGCCTCGCGGCGGGCGTCCGGGTCGGGGTGGCAGGCCAGCTCGTCGAGGCGCAGCTGCAGCGCGGTGATCCGGCTGCGCAGCTGGTGGGACACGTCCCCGACCAGCGACCGTTCGCGGTGCAGCAGCTGGGACAGCGCGGTCGCCGAGGAGTCCAGCACCTCCGAGACCCGGTCGAGCTCGGCGATGTCGTAGCGGGCCGGGGACCGGCGGAAGTCGCCCGCCCCGAGGCGGGCGGCACGGGCCGCGAGGTCACGCAGCGGGTCGGACAGCCGGCGGGCGGTGTACACCGCGACCCCGGTGCCGACGGTGACGGAGAACCCGACCAGCAGCACGACGACCGCCACCACCTGGGTCTGCTGGGAGCGCATCACCGAGGTCGGCTGGGACAGCTCCATGATCCCGCCGGGCCCGAACGGCAGCGACTCGGTCACCGGCTCGTCGACCCGGTCCACGCCGTAGACGATCGGGGCGGAGTCCGGCGGCACGACGACCAGCCGCGAGTTCGGCGGGATCGCCGCCTCCACCAGCTGTTGCGACTGCGGCCCGGGGCCGTACTCCTCGACGGTCTCGGTGACCTGCTCCAGGCGCTGGGTCAGCTCGGCACGGGTGAAGTCCTCGACGAGCTGCCAGGTCGCGAGCGCGAGCGGACCGCCCAGGAACAGCGCGGTCAGCGCCACCGTCAGCAGGGTGGAGATCAGGATCCGGCGGCGCACGGCGACCTCAGTCCGAGTTGTACCGGAAGCCGACGCCCCGGACGGTGGCGATCCGCTTCTCGCCGCCGATCTTGCGGCGCAGCCACGACATGTGCATGTCCAGCGTCTTCGACGACTTCATGTCCGCGTCGCCCCAGACCGCGTGCAGGATCTCCTCACGCGTCACGACCTGACCGGCGTGGATCATCAGCACCCGCAGCAGCTCGAACTCCTTGTTGGCCAGCGAGACCTCCTCGCCGTCGAGCAGGACACGGCGGCCGGACAGCTCCATCCGCAGCCCGTCCACCTCGACGACGTCCTGGGTGCGGCGGCGCAGCAGCGCCCGCACCCGGGCCAGCAGCTCGGCCAGCCGGAACGGCTTGGACACGTAGTCGTCGGCGCCGGCGTCGAGCCCCACGACGAAGTCGACCTCGTCGGTACGGGCGGTGAGCATGAGGACCGGCAGGTCCGGCAGGGTCGCGCGGACCCGCCGGCAGACCTCCAGGCCGTCCATCCCGGGCAGCCCGAGGTCGAGCACGAGCAGGTCGACCTGGGCACGCGTGACGCGGTCGACGGCGCCCACGCCGTCGGCGACGACGTCGACGTCGTACCCCTCGCGCTGCAGGGCCCGCGACAGCGGCTCGGCGATCGCCGCGTCGTCCTCGGCCAGAACCACTGTGGTCATTTCACCGAGCATAGGGCTCCGGGCCCCGGGCACGGTGGCGGTGCGAGCTGGCATGCTCGCCCAACGTGAACCCCGAGCGATGCGTGCCCGCCGAACCCGGTGACCTGGATCTCGCCCTGCGCCTGGCGGACCTCGCCGACGCGATCACGCTGCCCCGGTTCCGGGCCGCCGACCTGCGGGTGGAGCGCAAGCCGGACCGGACCCCGGTGACCGACGCCGACACCGCCGCCGAGGACGCGATCCGGGCCGCGCTGGGTCATGAGCGCCCGGGCGACGCGATCCTCGGCGAGGAGCGCGGCGGGTCCACCGACACCGCGCACGGCCGCGGCTGGGTGATCGACCCGATCGACGGGACGAAGAACTTCTCCCGCGGGGTGCCCGCGTGGGCGACCCTGATCGCGCTCGTCGTCGACGGCGTGCCGACGGTGGGTGTGGTGAGCGCGCCGGCGCTGCACCGCCGCTGGTGGGGCTCGGCGGGGGCCGGGGCCTGGGCGCGCGACCTGCCGTCGGGGACGCCGAAGCGGATCGCGGTGTCGGGGGTGGCCGACGTCGCCGACGCCTACGTGTCGACCACCAACACCGAGACCTTCCGCACCGACCCGTCCCCGGCGTCGCGGGAGGGTTGGATCGCGCTGACCGAGGCCTGCTGGGAGTCCCGTGCGTTCGGGGACTTCTGGCAGCACGTGCTCGTCGCCGAGGGGGTCGTCGACGTCGCGGTCGAGCCCGCGGCGAACCCGTGGGACCTGGCCGCGCCGGCAGCCGTCGTCGCCGAGGCCGGCGGGCGGCTGACCGACCTGGCCGGGAACCCGACCTGGTCCGGGGGGCACGGCCTGACCAGCAACGGGCTGCTGCACGACGCGGTGCTGGGAGTGCTGCGCGGCTGAGCCCGAGCGGGTGCCCGCGGTCAGGCCGACAGCGCCGTGACCACCCGCGACGGCGACGGCCGGCCCAGGTGCCCGGCCATCCACACGCTGGTGTCGACCAGCTTCGCCAGGTCGGCGCCGTGGTCGATGCCGAGCCCGTCGAGCATCCACACCAGGTCCTCGGTGGCGAGGTTGCCGGTCGCGGACCCGGCGTAGGGGCAGCCGCCCAGGCCGCCCGCGCTGGCGTCGACGGTGGTCACGCCGTGCCGCAGCGCGGCGAGGGTGTTGGCCAGCGCCTGGCCGTAGGTGTCGTGGAAGTGCACCGCGAGCCGTTCGACGCCGACCCCGCGGGCGATGCAGGCGTCGAGCACCGCGCCGACGTGCGCCGGGGTGGCGACGCCGATCGTGTCGCCGAGGGAGAGCTGGTCGCAGCCCATCTCCATCAGCCGGGCCCCGACGGCGGCGGCCTGGTCCGGGTCGACGCCGCCCTCCCACGGGTCGCCGAACACCATCGACACGTAGGCGCGCACCCGCAGGCCCTCGCGCACCGCGCGGGTGACGGTGGGCTCGAACATCGCGAACTGCTCGTCGAGCGTGCGGTTGAGGTTGCGCTTCGCGAACGTCTCGGTGGCCGAGGCGAACACCGCGACGTGGTCGCAGCCCGCCTCGATCGCACGGTCCAGGCCGCGCTCGTTCGGGGTGAGCACCGGGTAGTCGAGGCCGGCGCGGCGGTCGAGCACGGCCAGCAGGTCGGCGGCATCGGCGAGCTGGGGCACCCACCTCGGGTGCACGAAGCTGGTCGCCTCCAGCGTGCGCAGGCCCGCGTCGGCGAGCCGGTCGAGGAACTCGGCCTTCACCGCGACCGGGAGGACGGTCTTCTCGTTCTGCAGCCCGTCGCGGGGGCCGACCTCGTAGATCTCGACGCGTTCCGGGAGCGCAGGGTCGCGCACCGTCGTGGGTAGACCGTTGCTCACAGGGACGCCCTCTCTCGCTGCGGTGCGGGAGCCTCCATCCTGCCCCGCACGGCCGCGTCGGCGTGAGCGCGGCGGGCCGTGTGCTCGCTCGCCTTCTCGTGGCTGCGGCGCCGCTCGGCGAGCAGACCGATCTCGCGGTGCAGCCGGGCCTGGACCCGTTCCACGCCCGCGACGTCGGTGAACCGCAGCCGCTCCCCGGCGACGTCGAGCAGCAGGGTGCCGTGGCCGAACAGCCGTCCCGCGGCGCCGGTCCGGACGCGGACCGAGTCGATGCGGTCGATGGGCACGTCGAGACCGTCGCGGACGAGCAGCCCCTCCCGGACGAGGAACCGCCGGTCGGTGACGACCAGCAGGGTGGCGCGCCAGCGCGCGATCGGCAGCAGCGTCCAGCGCACCGCGACGAGCGCGGCGAGCACCCCGAGCACGAGCCAGGCCCACGGTGCCCACGGCTGCAGCCGGACAACGGCGGCGCCGAACCCGGCGGCGGCGCTCACCCCGACCAGCACCGCGGCCGGGCGCAGACCCAGCCGCCAGTGCGGGTGCCCGAGCAGCACGACGCGCTCGCCCTCGTCGAGAACCCGGTCCAGTGCCCGGTCCAGAGCGCTGTCGGGGGACGCCATGTCCCCACGGTAGGGCGAAGGGCGCCCGCCGCCACCGCGACGCGCGGGGGCTGCGTCGCAGGTCAGCGCAGTGGGTGACTCAGGGCTGGTCGGCCGCGCGCAGATGGACGATGTCCCCGGCCGCCACCGCGACGCGGGCTCCGCCGTCCGGGTGGACCAGCAGCCGGCCCTGCGGGTCGACGTCCTCGGCCGTCCCGACGAGATGGTCCCCGGCCGGGCGCTCCACCCGGACCCGCGAGCCGAGGCTGGCGCAGGCCGACCGGTAGTCGCGGCGCAGGCCGCAGACGTCGGCGTCGCCGTGGGCGTCCCGCCACTGCGCCTCGCGCCGGTACAGGTGCCCCAGCAACACGGTCGCGGTCTCGGCGCGGGTCGCGGTGAACCCGTGCGCGGCCAGCGAGGTCGCGCCCCACGGCAGGTCGGTGGCCGGGGTGGAGACGTTGAGCCCGATGCCCAGCACGATCCCCGGGCCGCCGCCGGAGACCGCGGTCATCTCGGCGAGGATCCCCGCGGCCTTGCCCCGCGTCGTCCCGACGAGCAGGTCGTTGGGCCACTTCAGGGCCACCGGCACGTCCGGGGCGAGCTCGGTGATCGCGTCGGCGAGCGCGACGCCCGCGAGCATCGGCAGCCAGCCCAGCCGGTCGGCGGGCACGCCCTCCGGGCGCCACAGCACCGAGAGCGTCAGCGCCGCCCCGGGCCGCGAGAGCCAGGTACGGTCGAGGCGGCCGCGGCCGCGCACCTGGTCCTCGGCGATCAGCACCGAGCGGTCCGGGGCACCGCGCACGGCCTCGGCCAGCAGGTCGGCGTTGGTGGATCCGGTGGAGGCGACGACGTCGAGCGCCGTCCAGCCCCCGGCGGGACGGAGCACGGCAGTCCGCAGGGCGTACGGGTCCAGCGGATCCCCGTCACCGTGATTCGTCCCGGTCGTCATCACCGCGCACCGTAACGGCACCGCGACCCGCCGGGGCCCGCGGAGGGTGCACGGATCGGTAACGGTGTCCGGGGACGGCCACCCGGTCGGCTGCGTCGGACGTCACGCCCGGACCGACGCTACTTGCGGGTTAGGCTCCGATCTCATGAGCGCCGCAACGGAGCCGATGGCGACCCCGGAAGACGGAAGCGCCGAGCCGGACGTCCACACCACGGCCGGCAAACTCGCCGACCTCTACCAGCGTTTCGAGGACGCGGTCCACGCCGGTTCGGCGTCCGCGGTCGAGAAGCAGCACGCGAAGGGGCGCCAGACCGCCCGTGAGCGGATCGACCAGCTGCTCGACCCCGGCTCCTTCGTCGAGCTGGACGCCCTGACCCGGCACCGGTCCACGAACTTCGGGATGGAGGCCAAGCGCCCGTTCGGCGACGGCGTCGTGACCGGCACGGGCACCATCGACGGCCGCCCGGTCGCAGTGTTCTCCCAGGACGCGACCGTCTTCGGCGGGGCGCTGGGCGAGGTCTACGGCGAGAAGATCGTCAAGGTCATGGACGTGGCCGCGAAGATCGGCTGCCCGGTCGTCGGCATCAACGACGGCGGCGGCGCCCGCATCCAGGAGGGCGTGGTCGCCCTCGGCCTCTACGGCGAGATCTTCACCCGCAACGTGTCGAGCTCCGGCGTGATCCCGCAGATCTCGCTGATCATGGGCCCGTGCGCGGGCGGCGCGGTGTACTCCCCCGCGATCACCGACTTCACGGTCATGGTCGACGAGACCAGCCACATGTTCATCACCGGACCGGACGTCATCAAGACCGTCACCGGCGAGGACGTCGACATGGAGGAGCTCGGCGGCGGCCGGGCCCACAACACCAAGTCCGGTGTGGCCCACTACCTGGCCGGCGACGAGGCCGACGCGCTCGACTACGTCAAGCAGCTGCTGAGCTTCCTGCCGTCGAACAACCTGTCCGAGCCGCCGTCGTTCCCGGCGAGCGAGCCCGTCGAGGGGTCGATCGAGGACGGGATCATCGACTCCGACCGCGAGCTCGACACCCTCATCCCGGACTCGGCGAACACCCCGTACGACATCCGCGAGGTCATCAACCGGGTCGTCGACGACGAGGACTTCCTCGAGGTCCAGGAGCTCTGGGCGCCGAACATCGTGATCGGGTACGCCCGCGTAGAGGGCCGCAGCGTCGGCATCGTCGCGAACCAGCCGACCCAGTTCGCCGGCTGCCTCGACATCGACGCCTCGGAGAAGGCCGCGCGGTTCGTGCGGACCTGCGACGCGTTCAACATCCCGGTCCTGACCTTCGTCGACGTGCCGGGCTTCCTGCCGGGCACCGAGCAGGAGTGGAACGGCATCATCCGCCGCGGCGCGAAGCTGATCTACGCCTACGCCGAGGCGACCGTCCCCAAGGTCACCGTGATCACCCGCAAGGCCTACGGCGGCGCCTACGACGTCATGGGCTCCAAGCACCTCGGCGCCGACGTCAACATCGCCTGGCCGACCGCGCAGATCGCGGTCACCGGCGCGCAGGGCGCGGTGTCGATCCTCTACCGCAAGGAGCTCAAGGGCCTGGAGGGCGACGAGCTCGCCGCCAAGCGCGCGGAGCTGCAGCAGGACTACGAGGACACCCTCTGCAACCCCTACATCGCCGCCGACCGGGGCTACATCGACGCGGTCGTGCCGCCGTCGCACACCCGCGGCTACGTCGGCCGGGCGCTGCGGATGCTGTCCACCAAGCGGGAGCAGGGCCCGACCCGCAAGCACGGGAACATCCCGCTCTGATGGGCGAGCCGCAGGAGACGCAGGAATCGGCCGAGGCCACCCCGGAGGAGCGCCGCGCGCTGTTCCGGGTCGTACGGGGCACCCCGGACGCCCGCGAGCTCGCCGCGCTGACCGCCGTGGTCGCCGCGGCGGCGAGCGCCGGTGGGCCGCCCGCCCCGCCGCGGACGCCGGACCTGTGGTCGCACCCCGCGGTCCAGCTCCGCGCCCCGCTGCACGCGGGCCCCGGCGCGTGGCGCGCCTCCGGCCTCCCCCGCTGACCCACCTACGCACCACCGGCCGACGCCCGGGCCCCGGCACACCACGGTGCCCGGGGCCGGGCGCGGTCCACCCGGGGGTGGAGGGCGCGCGTCCACCCGGGATCGACCCCGGCGCCGACGCGACGACCGGCCCCGCGGAGAGATCGTTCTCCCCATGGACGCCACCTCCCTCGTCATCACGGTCGCGATCGTCGGCCTGGTCCTCTACAAGCAGTTCCGCGGGCAGTTCGTCGGCGGATCACGGGACGTGAAGCTCCCGCTCATCCTGGTCGGTATCGGGGTGCTCACCCTCGCCCAGGCCCGCCCCGAGGTCACCGCGGCCGGGGTGGGCCTGCTCGCCGCCGAGCTGGTGCTGACGGCCGGGCTCGGGGTGCTGCGCGGGTACGCCTTCCGTCTCGGCACCCGCGACGGCTGGGCGTACCGCAGCGGCTCGGCCGCGTTGCTGGTCGCCTGGGTGCTGACCATCGGGGTGCGGGTCGGTGCCGGGGTGCTCGGCGGGGCCGTCGGCGCCGGACTGTTGCTGTCGACGTCGTCGGCGCTGGTCTTCGGCGGGAGCCTGCTGGTCCAGAGCCTGGTCCTGCGTCACCGGGTGGACGCGGCCGGGCTGCCGGTCCGGCCGGCCGAGCCGCGCCGTGCCCGCACGGTGGCCTGACCGGCCCGCCTGGCCCGGCTGCTGTGTCAGAGTGAAACGGTGAGCACGCCCACCGCCCGCGCGGCCCGTCGCGTCGAGGCCGACCGGTCGCCGCTGTTCGGGGTCCCCCGACGGCTGCTGTCACTGGTGTGGCTGCCGATCGTGCTGTTCCTGCTGTACTGGTCGCCGGGCCAGCAGGTCTCGCCGCCCTGGCTCTACGCCGGGCTCGTCCCGGCCGTCGCCGGGTGGGTGGCCTTCGCCCTCTACCGGAACATGCCGCCGGTCGCGACGGTGCTGACCAGCGTCGCGCTCGGCGGAGGCGGGATCGCCCTGCTGGCCGGGTCCGACGGCTGGACCACCTCGGCGGCCTTCCCGATGCTGGCGGTGTTCGTGGCCGCGCTGCGGCTGCCCTACCGGACCGCGCTGTTCGTCGACGTGCCGCTCATCGCGGCCACCACGATCGCCGTCGGTCCCTACGACTCCCTCTGGGAGGCGCTGCTGGTGGTCACCGCGCTGACCGCGATGGTGCTGTTCGGGCTCGGCCGCCGCGACTCGACCCGGCGCCTCGAGGAGCACGAGCAGGCGCTCGTCGCCGATGCCAGAGCCCGCGAGGAGCACGCCCGCGCCGAGGCCATCGCCGACCGCGCCCGGGTCGCCCGCGACGTCCACGACGTGCTGGCGCACTCGCTGTCCGCGCTGGCCGTCCAGCTCCAGGGCGCCCGGCTGATGGCGCTGCGCGACGGCGCGGCGCCGGACACGGTCGCCCAGATCGAACGGGCCCAGCGGCTCGCCTCCGACGGGATCACCGAGGCCCGCCGCGCCGTGCGGGCGCTGCGCGAGGGACCGGCGCCGGTCGACGTCGCCGAGGAGCTGCGCGAGCTCGGCCGGGCGCACCCGGACGCGACCGTCGAGGTCGCCGAGGGGCTGCGGCTCGGCGCGCGGGAGGGCGAGACCGTGCTGCGCACCGCGCAGGAGGCGCTGTCCAACGCCCGCAAGCACGCCCCCGGCGCCCCCGTGACGGTGCACCTGCGCCGCGACGGCGACGGCGCCGAGCTGGAAGTCGTCGACGTCGCCGGGGCGCCGCCGGCGCCCGGTGACGGCGAGGGCTCCGGGCTGACCGGGATGGCCGAGCGCGCGGCGCTCGTCGGCGCCGAGCTGCAGACCGGCCCCACCCCCGACGGCTGGCGGGTCCGGCTCCGGCTGCCCGCCCGTTCCCCGGACCGCGAGAGGATCACGACGTGAGCGACCTGCGGGTGGTACTGGCAGACGACCAGCGGATCGTGCGCGACGGCCTCGCCACCGTCCTGGGCCTGCTCGACGGCATCGAGGGCGGCGGCACCGCCTCGGGCGGCGACGAGGCCCTCGCCCGGGTCGCCGAGCTGGCCCCGGACGTGCTGCTCACCGACCTGCGGATGCCCGCGGGCGACGGCGTCTCCGCGACCCGCCGGGTCCGCGACGAGCACCCGGGCACCGCCGTCGTCGTGCTCACCACCTACGTCGACGACGACGCCGTGGTCGACGCGATCGCCGCGGGCGCCTCGGGCTGGCTGTCCAAGGACGCCGACGCCGAGGCCATCGGCCGGGCCCTGCGCTCGGCCGCCGACGGCGTGTCCACCGTCGACGCCGGCGTGCTGTCCCGGCTGGTCGCCGCCCGCGCGACGACCGCACCGCCGGCGCCGGTCGACCCGCCCGACGGGCTCACCCCGCGCGAGGTCGAGGTGCTCGGGCTGATCGCCGACGGGCTGTCCAACACCGAGATCGCGAGGCGGCTCGTGGTCGGCGAGGCGACGGTGAAGACCCACGTCAACCACCTGTTCGCCAAGACCGGGCTGCGCGACCGCGCCCAGGCCGTCGGCTACGCCTACCGCCACGGCCTGACCGGCCGCTGACCCGGACACCCTCGTGTCCACACCCCCTGGCCGGTAGCCACACCCGTTGCAACGGGTGTGGCTACCGGCCAGGGGGTGTGGATGCCGACGGGGGTCGGGGTCAGTCGGAGGTGCCCGTGGTGGGGGGTGCGGGGGTGTGGCCGTGTCCGTGGCCATGTCCGTGGCCGTGGCCATGGGCCTGTTTGGCGACCACGCCGGCGCCGGGCATCGGGGCGGTACCCCCCAGCTGGATGTCACCGGCCCGCAGCGGGACGTCGTGGTACTTGCCCTCGTGCGCCAGGATCGGCCGCTGGTCCCCGGCGATCTCCGGGTACTTCTCCTCCAGCCGTCGCCGCTGGTCCCAGGTCCGGCGCATCGAGTCGATGTACTCGGAGTTGCCGTTGTAGACCCCGCGCCAGGTCTGGGGCATCTCGTCCTTGGACAGGCCGGGGCTGGCCTGACCGCCGAGCGCGAACCCGGCCGGGACCTTGCTCGTCGCGCCGTCGCCGCAGACCGGGCACGGCGGGGTGTGGGAGTCCGACATGGACGCGAGGTGCTCGAAGCGGGCTCCGCACCCGCACCGGAAGACGTAGATCGGCATCGTGCCGCCTTCGGATCGGCGTCCGCCGGCGGCCCCGCTCGGGAACCGCCGGCGGACGGGGGTCACCAGTTCTGGACGGACTTCGTGAGGATGTCGGCGATGTCGTCCTCGGTCGGGGTCCGCGGGCAGGTCGCGAGCAGCCGCTGCTGCTTCATCGTGCCGGGGACCAGGTCCGGGACGTCGGCCTCGGTGTACCCGACGCCGCCGATGCCGTTCGGGATGCCGATGTCGCGCATCAGCCGGGTCAGGACCCCGGGCAGCTGCTCCCGCGGGTCGTTCACCTTGTCCGCCCGCGGGTCCATCAGCTCCGCGGCCCGCAGGTGCCGCTGCGGCGCGGAGTCGAAGGAGAACCGGAACGCCTCCGGCGCCGTCAGCGACACCGACTCCCCGTGCGGCACCATCGCCTCGTCCTGCGGGTAACCCTGCGGCCGGTAGTCCTTGACCATGCCCGCGATGGGGTAGGCGTTGGCGTGCGGGATGTGCACCCCGGAGTTGCCGAAGCCCATGCCCGCGAACGTCGCGGCCATCATCATGTCCGAACGGGCCTCGACGTCCTCGGCGCCGCGCTGCACCGCCGCCCGGAACGACTTCGCCAGCAACGACATCGCCTTCTCGCACCACAGGTCCGAGACCGGGTTGGAGCCGCAGTAGGTGACCCGCTCCTCGGGCTTCTTCCGGTCGAAGGTCGTGTAGTACCGCGCCGTGTAGCTCTCCAGCGCGTGGCAGGTGATGTCCATCCCGGCGGCCGCGGTGACCTGCGGCGGCAGCGTCATCGTCAGCAGCGGGTCGATGACGGCCAGGGTCGGCCGCAGCCGCCAGTGGCTGATCCCGGTCTTGACCTTCATCGACAGGATGTCCAGCACGCACATCGCGGTGGACTCCGAGCCGGTGCCCGCCGTCGTCGGGATGGCGATCAGCGGCTTGAGCTGCCCCGGCGGCACCTTGGCGTTGCCGATCGGCTTGTTGATGTAGTCCATCAGCTCGCCGGGGTGGCTGGTCAGCAGGTTGATGGCCTTGGCGGTGTCGATCGCCGACCCGCCCCCGACGGCGACGAAGCCGTCCCACGGCCCCTGCGCGCGGGCGTACTCGGTCGCCTTGTTCATCGAGTCGTCGGTCGGCTCGACGTGCACGCCGTCGAAGATCTCGGACTCGATGCCGTAGCGGGCCAGGTTGTCGGCCAGCCGCTGCGGGGCGCCGAGCGCGTTCACGCCCGGGTCGGTCACGATCAGGACCCGCGACACGTCGTAGGCCGACAGCTCGAAGCCGACCTCGTCGATCGCGCCCGCGCCGAACTTCAGCGGCGGCGCGCCCCAGGTGAAGATCGTCTCCTCGGTGAACTCCGGAACCTCGAACGTCATCAGGTGTACGACCCCTCGGGCGCCTTGCGCAGCTGGTGGATCTGCTCGGCGTCGTGGCCGAACACCATCTGCGCGTTCGTCCGTTCCTGGATGCCGCGCAGCTTCTCCACCGAGGAGAACCAGTCCTCCAGGTTGTTCACGATCGCCGCGGGGGCGGCCGGCGGGCCGTAGCTCTCGCCCATGTAGACCGCGTCCGAGGTGAAGATCATCGTGCCGGTGTCGGGGAGGTCGACGCGCATCGACATGCACCCCGGGGTGTGCCCGGGGGTCTGGATCATGCTGACGCCGGGGAGCAGCTCGACGTCGCCGGAGACGATCTCCCAGTCGATGCCCTCGTAGTCGGCCTTGAGGTGGGCGCCGTTGAACGGGCCCTCGAAGCCGAGCGCGAACTCCTTCTCCTTGTCCGAGCAGATCATCTTCGCGTTGGTGTTCGTGAACATCTGGGCGTTGCCCGCGTGGTCGAAGTGCAGGTGCGAGAGCACCACGTAGTCGATCTCGTCGAGTCCGACGCCCATCTTGTGCAGCTGCTTGTCCAGGTACTCGTCGTCGGCGACCTGGTCGTAGGGGAAGAACTCCTGCAGACCGGTCGGCGCCCAGCGCGTCTCCCAGTCCGACGGACAGCTGGTGTCCCACAGCAGCTTGCCCTCGTCGGTCTCGACGAGGACGCAGTGCGTCGGCACCTCCACCCAGTCGATCGGGGAGTCCTTCTCGGACCGTGGCTTGATGCTGACACCGGGCTTGAGGAGCAGGAACGGGAGATTGGTGTGCATCGCCCCGCAGGGGATGACACTGAGCTTGTTCGCCGTGGCCATGAGGAGTCCCTTCGTCGATGGAGGGTTCTGGCAGTTCGTCGCCGGGCCAGTCTCGGGAAGCCGGGGTCGGGCGTCCATGGTCGTATGCGCCTGTCTTGATCGCAGGACATGGCGCGGACAGACATAGGGTCGGGCGCATGAAGCCGGCTCCGCCGTTCCCCGAGCCCAGCCAGGACGCGATCCTGCAGGCCGTCGGGCAGACGGCCGTGGACCTCGCGAACGTCGGCGACCGGGACGTCATGCTCGGCGCCGTCCTGCGCCGCACCCGGGCGCTGCTCGGCGCGGACATGGCCTACTTCAGCCTCAACGACCTGCACTCCGGTACGACCTACATCGAGCTGACCGACGGCGTCCGCACCCCGAAGTACCGCGCGATCCGGATGCCGTTCGGCACCGGGGTGCTCGGTCGCGCGGCGGCCGGCGCGGGCACCGTCGCGACCGCGGACTACCTGGCCGACCGGGCGCTCAACCACCTGTCCGGGATCGACACGATCGTGCGCGGCGAGGGTGTGCGGGCCATCGCGGGCGCCCCCATGCGCCTGGGCGGCCGGGTGGTCGGGGCGCTGCTGGTGGCCCACCGCGCGCCCCGCGTCCTCGGCCCGGCCGCGGAGGCGGCGCTGGAGCACATGGCCGTCCAGGCCGCCGTCGCACTGGAGCAGACCCGGCGCGGCGAGGAGATCCGCCGCCTGCGCACCACCCGCGACGACGGCTCCGCCCCCGGCGCCCGGCTGCGCCTGGAGCACCTCCTGCACCTCGACGAACGCCTGATGGGGGCGATGGCCGGCTCCACCGCCGAGGCGGCCGGGGTGTTCGCGGTGCTCGCCGAGTCGGTCGGGCACCCGCTCTCCCTGCACGACCCGTCCGGGGCGTTGCGCACGGGGCGGCGGCTGCTCACCCCCGAGGAGCTGGCCGGGTGGCGGCTGCGGGCGGCGGTCCGCACCTCCCAGCAGGCCGGCGGCGTCGCGATCGCGCACCTGCCCGGCGGCGGGACCTACGCGCTGCTCGCGATCACCACCGCGGGCGAGCACCTGGCGACGCTGGTCATGGAGGGCGCCGACGACGACGCCGTCGCCCGGCTGGCGCACGCCTCGGCGTTCATGACGGTCGCGCTGCTGGTCGAGCGGGCGCTGGCCCAGGCCGATGAGGCCGCCCAGACCACACTGGTCGAGGAGCTCGTCGACAGCCGGGTGCCGCCGCGGCCGACGCTGGGGAGCCGGCTCGCGCAGTACGGCATCTCCCCCGACGTCCCGGCGACGGTGCTGGTCGTCGACGTCGACCCGGCCGGTGCGGTGACCGCGGCGCGGGCGGTCCGGGGCCTGGACGGGGCGGGCCGCTGGCTGGTGTCGGTGCACGACGGGCACGTGTGCGTGATCGCCTCCGCCGGGACGACCGGTCCCGGCTGCGCGGGGACCGGGGCGGCCGCACTCGTCGCCGACGGGCTCGCCGCGGCCGGGACACCGGTGCTCGTCGGCGCCGCGCACAGCCCCTCGGGCGGGCCGTCGGACCTGCGCCGGGCGCACACCGAGGCCGCCGACGTCGCCGCCGCGGCCCGCGCCCTGGGCCGCACCACCGGGCACGCGGACTTCGCCTCGCTCGGCGCGGTCGGCGCGGTGATCCGGGACCGGACCGGCACCACGTCGCGGGAGATCGTCGGGCGCCACCTCGGGCCCGTCCTCGACTACGACCGGCGCCGGCGGACCCGGCTGGCCGACACGCTGTGGCACTGGTTCGCCGCGGGCGAGCTGCTCGCCCCGGCCGCCGACGCGCTGTCGGTGCACCCGAACACCGTGCGCCAGCGCCTCGAACGCGTCGACGACCTGCTGGGCCCGGACTGGCGCACCCCGGAGGGGCGGTTCCACCTGCACCTGGCGCTGCGCCTGCACCGGGTCGCCGGGCCGGACCGCAGCGCCGACCCGGCGACGGACCACGGCGCCGCGACGGCGGGCCGGTAGCGTCTGCCGGCGTGCGTCTGGTTCTGGCCTCCGCCTCCCCCGCCCGCCTGTCGGTCCTGCGCGCCGCCGGGGCCGACCCCGCCGTGGAGGTCTCCGACGTCGACGAGGACGCCCTGCTCGCCGCGCACCCCGACGCCGACCCCGCGGCCGTGGTGACGCTGCTGGCCGCGGCCAAGGCCGCCGCCGTCGCCGAGCGGCTGACCGGTGACTGCGTGGTCGTGGGCTGCGACTCGATGCTGCTCGTCGGCGGCGAGCTGGTCGGCAAGCCGCACGACCCGGAGACGGCGCGGCGGCGCTGGAAGGCCATGGCCGGGCGCACCGGGGAGCTGCTGACCGGGCACGCGGTGCTGCGCCTGGCCGGCGGCGCGGTCGCCCAGGAGGCCGAGGGACACGCCGGCACCGGGGTGCGCTTCGCCGAGCCGACCGACGCCGAGCTGGAGGCCTACCTCGCCACCGGCGAGCCGCTGGCGGTCGCGGGTGCGTTCACCCTCGATGGGCTGGGCGGCTGGTTCGTCGAGGGCATCGACGGCGACCCGTCCAACGTGATCGGGATCAGCCTGCCGCTGCTGCGCCGCCTGCTGGGCGCGGTCGGGGTGTCGGTCGTCGACCTCTGGGCGCCGCGCGGCTGACCCGTGTGTGGGTGTCGGGGCACGTGGTTACCCTGCGGCCATGACTGTCGGACACGACCCCGACCCGAAGCTCGCCGAGTACGCCCACCCCGAGCGCCTGGTCACCACCGCCTGGCTGGCGGAGCATCTGGACGACCCCGGGCTGGTGGTCGTGGAGTCGGACGAGGACGTCCTGCTCTACGACACCGGGCACATCCCCGGCGCGGTGAAGGTCGACTGGCACACCGAGCTCAACGACCCGGTCACCCGGGACTACGTCGACGGCACCCGCTTCGCCGAGATCATGTCCGAGCGCGGCATCGGCCGGGACACCACGATCGTCGTCTACGGCGACCGGAACAACTGGTGGGCCGCCTACGCGCTGTGGGTGTTCTCCCTGTTCGGCCACGCCGACGTGCGACTGCTCGACGGCGGCCGGTCCACGTGGGTCGCCGAGGGCCGCGAGATGGTCACCGAGAAGCCCACCCCGGCCCGGGCCGACTACCCGGTCGTCGAGCGTGACGACTCCGGCATCCGCGCCTTCAAGGACGACGTCCTCGCCCACCTGGGCAAGCCGCTGGTCGACGTGCGGTCCCCGCAGGAGTACACCGGCGAGAAGCTGCACATGCCGGACTACCCGCAGGAGGGCGCGGTCCGCGGTGGGCACATCCCGGGCGCCGCGAGCGTCCCGTGGGCCCGCGCCGCCGCCGAGGACGGCTCGTTCCGCAGCCGTGCCGAGCTGTCGGCCATCTACGAGCAGGAGCAGGGGCTGTCGGCCACCGACGACGTCGTCGCCTACTGCCGGATCGGCGAGCGTTCCAGCCACACCTGGTTCGTGCTGACCCACCTGCTGGGCTTCGACCGGGTCCGCAACTACGACGGCAGCTGGACCGAGTGGGGCAACGCCGTGCGCGTGCCGATCGTGCAGGGACAGGAGCGCGGGTCCGCGTGAGCGGCGATCCCGGCACACTGCCCCCCGACCTGGCCGAGCTGGTCGAGGACTTCGCCGCGGTCGGCCCGAAGGACCGTCTCCAGCTGCTGCTGGAGCTGTCCCAGGAGCTGCCGGACCTGCCCGAGCGCTACGCCGACACCGCGGACACCATGGAGCAGGTCCACGAGTGCCAGTCGCCGCTGTTCCTCGCGGTCGAGGTGGCGGGCACCCCGGGCGACCCGCCCAGCGAGCGGCCGGTCCACCTGTTCTTCTCCGCGCCGAAGGAGGCGCCGACCACCCGCGGGTTCGCCTCGATCATGGTGACCGGGCTCGACGGGCAGCCCGCCGCGACGGTCCTGGCCGTCCCGGACGACTTCTACACCGACCTCGGCCTCGCCGAGGCCGTCAGCCCGCTGCGGCTGCGTGGCATCGCCGCGATGCTGGCGCGCATCAAGAACCAGGTGCGGGCCGCCACCGGCTGAGGCCCCACGAGCTCACTCCCGCGACAGCCGGGGTCACCGTCGGTGACCCCGGCTTTCCCCGTGCGCGGACCTTCCTCAAGTCCACCTCAAATCGATCACTCTCCAGGGGTGAGCGGGCGCACACTGCTTCGAACGACGAAGTGTCGCTCACCGCAGGGGGTGGTGGAGATGGGCACGAACCTCACCGGGGACACCTGGGGCATCCCGGGCCAGACCTTCCTGGTCCTCTACGTCGTCGCGCTGGTTCTGGTGTCCGGGATCGTGCTGCGCCGGCGGCGGGCGATCGCGCAGGGGGATCCGCGCGGCGCCGGCACCCTCGACAGCAGGCCCGAGGACGTCGCGTACCTCAACGGCGGGCCCGAGCTGGCCGTGTACGCGGCCCTGTCGGCCATGCACGTCGACGGCAGCCTGGTCACCTCCGGCCGCACCACGGGCCAGGTGCGGGCGGGCCGGGTCCCCGGGCACGGCGCGTCGGCGCTGCAGCGCGCGATCCACCGCTGCGCGCAGCGCCTGACCCCGGGCCGGATGCTGGGCACCCACGAGCCGGTCCGCACCGAGCTGACCCGGGCCGCCCAGCGGCTGGAGACCGCGGGGCTGCTGCTGTCCCCTGCCGACCGGGCCCGCTACCGGGCGACCGCCTGGCCGGTCGGGGCGCTCGCCCTCGTCGGTGCGGTCCGGATCGCCGCCGGGCTGGGCGGTGGGCGCCCGGTCGGGTTCCTGCTGGTGCTCGTCGCCGCCACCGCGGTGTTCGCGGCGGTCCTCGCGACGCAGGTGCCCGCCCGGACCCGGGCCGGGGACGCCGCGCTCGCCGCCGTGCGGTCCCGCCACGACGCGCTGTCGCCGTCGATGCGCCCGGACTGGACGGCCGTCGGGCCCGCCGCGGCCGCGCTGTCGGTCGGGGCGTTCGGAGTGGGCGCGATGCTGGCCGCCGAGCCTGCCTTCGCCGAGGAGCTCGCCGCGCAGAAGCTCGGCACGCTCGGCGGGGCGCCCGCCGCGACCGGGGGCAGCTCCTCCGACGGCGGGGGCGCCGTCGGCTGGTCCGGCAGCGACAGCGGCGGCGGGACCAGCTGCGGCGGAGGCGGGAGCAGCTGCGGCGGAGGCGGCGGCTGCGGCGGCTGAGCCTGCGACGGGGGAACCGGATCTGCCGTTCCCGCAGCTGCACCGTGGGGGGTGTGAAGCTGCGGGAACGGCTCGTACGGCGGAGGTGACCGGATGACGGGTGTCCCGGGCGGGACCGGGGTCGGCTGGCGCAGCGGCATCGCGGCCGTCCTCGACGACGTCGACGGCCTCGCCTTCCACGAGGTCGTCGCCGAGTCGCTGCACCCCGACGCGGTCCCGGCGTCGCTGCTGCGCAGGCCGGTCGTCGTGCACGGGGTGCGACTGTCGCCCGGCTCCCCCGAGGGCGTCGACCCGGGGCGGGTCGCCCACCTCGCGGCCTGCGCCGCCGCGACGGGTGCGGCACTGGTCAGCGAGCACATCGCGTTCACCCGGGCGGGCGGGGTCGAGGCCGGGCACCTGCTGCCGCTCCCCCGCACCCGGGAGGCGCTCGACGTGCTCGTCGCGAACGTGGCGGCGACCCGGCCGGAACTGGACGTCCCGCTGGCGCTGGAGCCGATCGCGGCGCTGTTCGACTGGCCCGACGACGAGTTCGACGAGGCGGAGTTCCTGCACCGGCTGCACGACAGGACCGGGGCGCCGCTGCTGCTCGACATCGCGAACACCTACGTCAACGCCCGCAACCGGGGCCGCGACCCACGGGCCGACGTCGACGCGCTGCTCACCGGGCTGCCACCGGGGGCGGTGGCCTACTGCCACGTCGCCGGGCACGCCGCCGACGCGACGGGGCTGCTGCACGACACCCACACCGACCCCGTCCCGGACGCGGTGCTGGCGCTGCTGACCCACACCGTGGCGCAGCTGCCGGTGCCGCCGCCGGTGATGCTGGAGCGCGACGGCCGCTACCCGCCCGCCGCGGAGCTGTGCGCGGAGCTGGACGCCGTGGCGGCCGCGGCCGGGCACGCGTCGCCGTGCCGGACGGGTGCGGACTCCGGCCACGGGGCCGGGACGGTGACCGCGCCCGCCGCGGACGGGACGGGCACGACGTGAGCGGGGACCTCGCGCAACGGCAGGCCGAGCTGGTGGCGGCGCTCGTCGCGGGCGGGGCGAACCCGGCCGGGTTCGACGAGGCGCGGCTGGCCGCGGCCCGGGCCGCCCTGCTGCGCAAGCGGGCCGGGCTCGTCGCCGCGGCGTGGCCGCTGCTCGCCGTCGACGCCGGGACGGACTGGCAGGCCCGGTTCGCCGCCCGCTTCGACGGCGTCGCCCCCTACGGCGCCCAGCGGGAGGGCTGGGACCTGGCCCGCGAGCTGGCGGCCGCCGGTCGGCTCGGTGCGGGCGCCCGACGTGAGCTGGCCGCGCGCGAGGCGGCGCTGCACTACGACGGCCGGACCGCCCCGCGGCCCCGCGGCCGGGTCGCACGGTGGTGGCACCGGTCACGCCTGGACCGATCACGAACGGGGTCTCGGGGCTCGGACGGGTGAGGGCGTTGCCATCACCACATTCCCCACCGGTAATTTCCCGGCCCGCGGCTCCTACACTCCCCGGTAACCCTGCGCCGGAGCATCGGGCCGGCGCCGTGACCGGAGGAGTTCGACCGTGCCCGCACTGCGCAAAGTGCTCGTCGCCAACCGGGGAGAGATCGCCGTACGCGTGATCCGAGCAGCGAAGGACGCGGGACTGGAGAGCGTCGCCGTCTACGCCGACCCGGACCGGGACGCGATGTTCGTGCGTCTCGCCGACGAGGCCTTCGCGCTGGGCGGCTCCACCGCCGCCGAGTCCTACCTCGACATCGAGAAGGTCATCGGTGCCGCGAAGCAGTCCGGCGCCGACGCGATCCACCCCGGCTACGGCTTCCTGTCGGAGAACGCCGACTTCGCCCAGGCCGTGATCGACGCCGGCCTCACCTGGATCGGCCCGTCGCCGCAGTCGATCCGCGACCTCGGCGACAAGGTGACCGCGCGGCACATCGCCCTGAAGGCCGGCGCCCCGCTGGTGCCCGGCACCAAGGACCCGGTCAAGGACGCGGACGAGGTCATCGCCTTCGCCGACGAGCACGGCCTGCCGGTCGCGATCAAGGCCGCCTTCGGCGGTGGCGGGCGCGGCATGAAGGTCGCCCGGGAGCGCTCCGAGATCGCCGAGCTGTACGAGTCCGCGGTCCGCGAGGCCACCGCCGCGTTCGGTCGCGGCGAGTGCTTCGTCGAGCGCTACCTGGACAAGCCGCGCCACGTCGAGACCCAGGTGCTGGCCGACCAGCACGGCAACGTGGTCGTCGTCGGGACGCGTGACTGCTCGCTGCAGCGCCGCTTCCAGAAGCTCGTCGAGGAGGCGCCCGCGCCGTTCCTGACCGACGAGCAGCGCACGACCCTGTACGAGGCCTCGAAGGCGATCTGCAAGGAGGCCGGCTACTACGGCGCCGGCACCGTCGAGTTCCTCATCGGCCAGGACGGCATGATCACCTTCCTGGAGGTGAACACCCGGCTGCAGGTCGAGCACCCGGTCTCGGAGGAGACCACCGGGATCGACCTGGTCCGCCAGATGTTCCGGATCGCCGAGGGCCAGGAGCTGGACTTCGACGGCGACCCGGAGCCGCGCGGGCACGCCATCGAGTTCCGCATCAACGGCGAGGACGCCGGGCGGAACTTCCTGCCGGCGCCGGGCACCGTCGAGCGGATCTGGTACCCGGCCGGGCCGGGCGTGCGGATGGACGCGGGCGTCGAGGACGGCTCGGTCATCGGCGGCCAGTTCGACTCGCTGCTGGCGAAGCTGATCGTGTGGGGCAGCGACCGGCAGCAGGCGCTGCAGCGGGCCCGGCGCGCACTCGCCGAGTTCAAGGTCGAGGGCATGGCGACCGTGCTCGAGTTCCACCGTCTCGTCGTCGAGGACCCGGCCTACGCCGCCGAGACCCTCGAGGACTTCACCGTGCACACCCGCTGGATCGAGACCGAGTGGAACAACACCGTTCCGCCGTTCGAGGGCGGTGCGGGCGCCGAGGACACCTCCGGCGAGCGGCAGACCGTCGTCGTCGAGGTCGGCGGGCGACGCCTGGAGGTCTCGCTGCCCGGCGACCTCGCCCTCGGCGGAGGCGGCAACGGCGGTAGCCCGGCCAAGGCGGCCCCGCGCAAGCGCGGCGGCAAGGGCGGCGGCGGGGCGAAGGCCTCGGGCGACGCCGTCACCGCGCCGATGCAGGGCACGATCATCAAGGTCGCGGTCTCCGAGGGCGACACCGTCGAGGTGGGGGACCTGATCGTCGTCCTCGAGGCGATGAAGATGGAGAACCCGGTCACCGCGACGAAGGCCGGTACCGTGACCGGCCTGGACGCGGAGCAGGGCTCCTCGGTCACCCAGGGCACCGTGATCTGCGAGATCAAGGACTGACGCGGTGCCCGTCCCGGTGCTCGACCCGGTGCTCGACCCGGTCGAGATCAACGCCGGGGCCTGGTACCTGCGCGGGCTGCGGCACGACGGCCGGGTGGACGACCGCCCGGCCGTCGCCGCGTCCTGCCGGGACCCGGAGATCCGGCGCTGGCGCAACCGGCCCGACCCCGCGGCCCCGGACTTCGACGCACGGGTGACCGCGCACGTCGCCGACCGGATCGACGGCTGGGCCCGCGGCGCCCGCTGCGCCTGGGCCGTCGCCGAGCCGACGACCGGGGAGATGCTCGGCGAGATCACCCTGGAGCACCTCGACCTGGCCCACGGCACCGCGGAGCTGCGCTGCTGGACGCTGCCCGCCGCCCGCGGACGCGGCCTGGCCCGCACCGCGGCCGGGGCGGTCGTGCGCTTCGCCTTCGGCGGGCTCGGGCTGCACCGCGTCACCTGGTGCCACGCCGAGCCGAACCGGGCCTCCGCCGCCGTCGCCGCGGCGCTGGGGTTCGTGCCGGAGGGCCGGCTGCGGGAGGCGTGGACCGTCGACGGCGAGCGGGTCGACGTCGTCGTGCTGGGGCGGCTGGCGGACGAGGGCTGACCCGGTCCGGCACGCTCACCCTCCGCGGTCCGTGGCGACGGGGCCGTGGCGACGGGCGGTGCCGAGCGGGTCACGGCCCGTTGACCGGCACGCCCGGCCGTTCTAGCGTCCTCGGTGTGTCGCGCACGCCGTCCGGCGCCCGCGGCATGCACCGAGCAGTACCCACGACAACTCCACAGCCGACCCGTGTGCCCGATCCACGGGGCCCGGAACTACCGCCACGCGGAGTACCGCGCCGCGGATCCGCTCACCACGCAGGCCCTGCCGCGCCGTGAGCCGTCCCAGTTCGACCGAGACGTCACAGGATCCGTCATGCCCCCAGAGTTCGACCCCGCGTCGCCGACGTTCCACGTCACGACGCACGTCCACACCGACGGCCCGATCCCGGGCCCGCACTCCCTGCTCACCCTGACCTCCTCCGCGTACGGCGCGGGCGGGGTCCTGATCGGCACCTTCACCGCCAACCTCCGGGAGCTCCCGGGGGCCACCCTGCACCCGACCGCGCTGGCGACCTGGCGCACCCGGGCGGAGGACTGGCTCCTCACCCGGCGGGCCTCGCGCCCACCGGGCCAGGTCTCGAACGAGTACGCCGCCTGGGTCACCGACCTGGGCGGACGCGCGTTGTTCGTCACCGCCCCGGAGGACCCGGACCACCTGTTCGTCTACTGGTACCTGCAGCGTTTCGCAGGCCGGTGGCCGTTCGCGGGGACCGTTCCCGCCCACGACGGGACACCACGGCCCTGGGCCCCACCGCCGTGCCCGCTCCGCGGGTGCGCTCCGGTCGAGGTCCCGGCCCCGGCCGAGGTGACGGCGGCCTGACCGCGACGCACACCCCCGTCCGCACCGGTACCGACCGGCCGCGGACGGGGGTGTCGTCGTGTGCGGGCTTCGCGATCGCGACCGGTCCCCGCCGAACCCCCGCGGCGACGACCGGTGCCGGCCTAGCGTGTGCCCGTCCGTGATCCGCCCGTCCGCACCGGAGGCCGACGTGCCCAACATCTCCCCGGACCTGCGCGTCGACCCGGCGGCCCCGGCCGGGGCGGCGGAGGCTCTCGACCGGGCCGCGTCCCGGCTGGCCGCCGCGCTGCGCACCCTCGACGCCGACGCCCGCCGGGTCGAGCCCTGGCTCGGTGACCCGGCCAGCGCCGAGGCCGCCGCCCGCTACGCCGTCCACGCCGCGGACGGCCCGGACGCGGCGATCGGCCGGCTGCACACGGTGCACACGGAGCTGCTGCGGGCACGCGACGCGGCCGCCGCCACCGGTCGCGCCTACACCCGCACCGAGGAGTCGACGACGGACGCGCTGAACGGCAGCGCCCGGTGACCGCGCCGCGCTGGGCGGGGCTCGGCCACGCCGAGATCGCCGCGATGGTGGCGGCCGGTCCGGGCCCCTCGGCGTCGGCCGGGGCGGAACGGGCGTGGCGCGACGCCGCGGCCGCGCTCGCCGACGTCCACCGCGAGCTGTCCGGCCAGGTCCGCGGTCTGCCGGGGGGATGGTCCGGCACGGCCGCGGACGGCGTCACCGTGGCGCTCGGGACCCTCGACGGCTGGGTCGTCTCCGCCACCGCCGACGCCGAGCGCACCGCCGACGCACTCGCCACCCAGGCCGGGCTCGCCGCGGACCTGCGGGCCCGGATGCCGGCCGCCGCGGCCCCGACACCGCCGGAGACCGCACCCGTGGGCCCGGCCCTGCTCGACGACTGGGCGGCCGCCGACCTCGCCGCGGGCAACTCGGCCGGTCGGGCCGCGGAGCTCATGATCCGCTACGACGACGACACCCACGCCACCGGCGCACCGTGGACCGGCTGGGGCGCGGCCCCGGTCGTGACCCACGACGGCACCGCGGCCGCCTCCCCCGCCGTCCCGGCCCCGCCCCCCGGCGGGCCCCCGCACGGCACCGGCGGCGCCGGCGGCGACGCGGGTCCGGTCCCGGTGGACGGCGCGGGGTCGGGGACGACGGTGTTCGCGGGGATCGGCTTCGGCGGGCTCACGGCGGCGGTGCTGACCGGGAACGGACGGGCCGGGGTGCCCGGTGCGCGACCGATCGACGTCGGCGGGCCCTCCGCCGGGCGGGACCCCGCGGACGCCGCCGCGACCGACGACCCCCGCACCGGCGGCACCCCCGCACCGGACACCGCCCCCGGGACCGGTGACCCCGAGACCGGTGACTCCGGGGCCGCTCCGGCGTCCCCGGCGGGCGACGCCGGCACCCCGGGCGACCGCGGTGGCCCCGACGACGGCGGCACGGCCGTGACCGCCGCGGTGCTCGCGGGCGGGGCGCTCGGTGGCGCCGGGATCCTGATCGGCGCCACGATCCGTGGGGAGCGGCAGGCCCGGGACGGGCGGAGCCCCTCCGGCGACGGCGACACCACCGGCCGCGGGACGCCACCCGGCAGCGCCGCCGACCACGGGGCACCGCCCGGCAGCGCCACACCGCCCGGTGACGGCACCCCACCACCCGGTGGCAGCACACCACCCGGTGGCGACACTCCGCCCGTTGGCGACGCACCACGTACGGGCGACACACCACACCCTGACGACGCCCGGGACCGACCGGGCGACACGACGCCCAGCGGAGCCGAGCACCGCCCGCCCTCCGGCGACGCGACGACCAGCGGCACCCGCGCCCCCAGCGGCGTGCCGGCCACGGGTGCCGCGGACGGGGTGCCGCCGTCGACGCACGACGGCCCCGTCCCGGACGCCACCGGCGATCCCGCCCCGCACGGCGCGACGCCCACCGGGCCCGACGACCCCACGGCCGGCGGCGGCGCGCCGGACCGGCCCACGACCGACGGCCCGACCCCCGGGAGCCCGGCGGGCGCCCAGCCCACCGGCCCCGACACCACCCACCCCCACGTCACCGAGCCCCACGTCACCGAGCCCCGCATCGCCGACCACGCCGTCGCCCCGCACTGCCCCACTCCCGCGGGGCCCCCGGGCCCGGCCCACCACGCCGTCACCACCGGCGACCTCGCCGTCCCCCACCTCGACGCCACGCACGGTGCCGCCACCCACGGCCGCTACGCCCTACCGCCGGTGCCGCCGCACGGCGACCCGGCCGTCACCCCGGCCGGCGTGCCGGTGGGCGCGGTTCCGGCCGCCCCGCCGCCGGTCGCGGCTGCCGTAGGCGCGCCCGCCGACCTCCGGGTCCCGGCCTGGCGCCTCGTCGCCGACCGGCACGCCGTCCCCGACGACCCCCTGGAGCAGCCCGATGCCCGACCCGACCCCGGCGTCCTGCGTCCCGAGGCCCGGTGGCGGGGCCGTGGCTGAGCCCGCGCCCTGGATCCCGTCGGTGCCGTTCGTGCTCACCGGCACCGAGTTCGACGTCGTCTGGGAGCACCTGGGACTCGGCGCCACACCGGTGGCGCTGCGGCTCCCCTCCCCCGGGCGCACCCGCGAGGAGCGGCGCCGGGTCGTGGCGGCCGGCGTCGCCGGGCTGCGCGCCCGCGGCCTCGCCGGTCCGGCCGGACCCGACCCCGCGCTGGTGCGGCTGCTGACCCTGCTCGCCCGCCCCGACCGTCACCTGGAGGTGCGCGGCCGGTTCGACGACGGCCCGCTGCGCGCGGTCGCCGCCGAACGCGACGGCGACGGCGTCCTCGCCGTCCACACCGGAACGGCCGTCACCGTGACCGCGGCGGGATCACCGGCGTTCGCCGCGGTGTCGGCCCTGCCCCGGCGCGCGCCGGGCCCCGGGCCCGCCGTGACCCTGCCCACCGCCGAGCTGGCCCGCGTCCTCGACGGGGACGCACGCACCGACCCCGGCACCGCCGGGGACGACGAGCAGCGGGCCCGGCTCGCCTCCCTGCTCGCCGGGCCCGCGCACCGTGCGCAGATCTGTGCCGTCCGGCACGACCACTGGGGCAGCCCGGCGCGGCTGCCGGGGCACGTCGCCGTCGTCGACACGCCGCGGGGTCGCTACCGGCTGACCCGCGGGACCGGCGCGCACGGCGGACCCGAGTGGTCCACCCTCGCCCCCGCGGGCGACGGCGAGCTGCGCGACCGGTTCGCCGAGCTGTTCAGTCCAGGTCGGAGTGCTGCATGAGCTGACGGCCCGCCTCGGTGATCGACCCGGACAGCGACGGGTACACCGAGAAGGTGTGGGCCAGGTCGTCCACGCCGAGCCCGTTCTGGACCGCCATCGCGATCGGCAGGATCAGCTCGCTCGCGACCGGCGCGACCACGACACCGCCGATGACCACACCGGACGCCGGACGGCAGAACAGCTTCACGAAGCCGCGGCGCAGTCCGCGCATCTTGGCGCGCGGGTTGGTCGACAACGGCAGCATCACGGTGCGGGCCGGGACCTCGCCGGAGTCGATCGCGTTCTGGCTGATCCCGACGGTCGCGATCTCGGGCCGGGTGAACACGTTCGCCGCGACGGTCCGCAGCCGGATCGGGGACACGCCCTCCCCGAGCGCGTGCCACATCGCGATCCGGCCCTGCATGGCCGCGACCGAGGCGAGCATGAGCACGCCGGTGCAGTCGCCCGCCGCGTACACACCCGGCTCGGAGGTGCGCGAGACCTTGTCGACCGGGACGAACCCGCCGCGGTCGGTCTCGACGCCGATCTTCTCCAGGCCGAGCTCGGCGGTGTTGGGGATCGACCCGACGGTCATCAGGGCGTGCGAACCCTCCACGACGCGACCGTCGGACAGGGTGACCCGGACGCCGTCGCCGGTGTTCTCGACGGAGTCGGCGCGCGCGTGGGCGAGGATCTCCACCCCCCGGTCGGCGAACACCTCCTCCAGCACCGCGGCGGCGTCGGCGTCCTCGTGCGGGAGGACCCGGTCGCGGCTGGAGACCAGGCTGACCCGGCAGCCGAGCTCGACGTAGGCCGAGCAGAACTCGGCGCCGGTCACGCCCGAGCCGACGACGATCAGGTGCTCGGGCAGCTCGTCGAGGTCGTAGAGCTGACGCCAGTCGAGGATCCGGTCGCCGTCCGGACGAGCCGAGTCCAGCACCCGCGGGGTGGCCCCGGTCGCGATGAGGACGACGTCGGCGACGAGGTCCTCGACGGTCCCGTCGGCGTGCGTGGCGGTCACCTCGTGCGCGGCGCGGGCCTCCGCGGGCCCAGCGAACCGCGCGGTGCCGGCGATGATCCGGACGCCCTCGTTCTCCAGCCGGGCCCGCACGTCGGCGGACTGGGCGAGGGCGAGGGACTTGACCCGCTCGTTGACCGCGGGCAGGTCGACCGCGGAGTTGCCGCGGTCCACCAGGACGCCGAGGTCCTCGGCACGGTGCAGGTCGACCCGGACGGCCGCGGAGGAGATGAAGGTCTTCGAGGGGACGCAGTCGTAGACGACGCAGGCGCCGCCCATCCCGTCCCGCTCGACGACGGTCACCTCGCTGCCGTGCTGTGCCGCGACGAGTGCGGCCTCGTAACCGGCCGGTCCGCCGCCCATGATGACGATGCGGGTCACGGGAGATCCCCCTGGAGAAGTCGGTGGTGGTGGACCGGCAGGCGGTCCCGCCCGCCAGCGTCGACGGGGCTCACAGTACGCGTGTCCCATCGTTACGACCGGGCGGGTCGAGGCCCCGTCGGGCTCCCCACTACCCTGCATGCGTGCCGCTGTATGCCGCGTACGGGTCGAACATGGACCCCGAGCAGATGAAGGAGCGCGCCCCGCACTCGCCGATGGCCGGGACCGGGTGGCTCCAGGGCTGGCGGCTGACGTTCGGCGGCGAGGACTACACCTGGGAGGGCGCGCTCGCCACCGTGGTGGAGGAGCCGGGCTCGCAGGTGTTCGTCGTGCTCTACGACGTCCCCGAGCACGACGAACGCCAGCTCGACCGCTGGGAGGGCGGCGAGCTGGGCATGCACAAGAAGCTCCGGCTGCGCGTCGCCACCCTCGACGGCAGCGTCCTCGCGTTCATCTACGTGCTGAACGCCTACGAGGGCGGGGAGCCCTCGGCCCGCTACCTGGGCGTGATCGCCGACGCCGCGGAGACCGCGGGCGCCCCGGACGACTACGTGAACGAGCTGCGCAGCAGGCCCAGCCGCAAGTCCTCGCCCGGCAACCACTCCTGACCGGGCCCACCGGCCGACGAGAACGGCCCGGCCTCCGCACGTGCGGAGGCCGGGCCGTCGTCGTTCACCGCGGGAGGCGGTGGGTCGGTGGGTGCGTCAGTGGCTCAGGAGGCCGCCTGTGCCAGCGCGGACAGCGCGGCCTGGACCAGCACCCGCGAGCCGAACGGCAGGGCCCGCTCGTCGAGGTCGAAGGTCGGCTGGTGGATGTCGCGCTGCTTGCCGGTGCCCGACCACACCCCGAGCCGCGCCATGGCGCCCGCGGAGTGCTCCAGGTACCAGGCGAAGTCCTCGCCGCCGGAGGACTGCTCGGTGGAGGCGTCGGCGGCCTCGCCGCCGACGGTCACCGCGGCGTCGCGCAGCATCCCGGTGGACACCTCGTCGTTGACGACCGGCGGGACACCGCGGACGTGGTCGAGCACGTAGCCGACACCGGTGGGGGCGAGCACGGCCGCCACGAGCGCCCGCAGCTTCTCCTCGAGCTCGGTCCAGGTCGCGTGGTCGGCGGTGCGCAGGGTGCCGCGCAGCAGCCCGGACTGCGGGATCGCGTTCGCCGCGTCCCCGGCGTGCACCGCACCCCAGGTCAGGACGGTGCCCGAGCGCGGGTCGACGTGGCGGGTCAGCAGCAGCGGCACCTGGGTGGCCAGCAGCCCGAGCGCCTGCACGAGGTCGGCGGTCAGGTGCGGGCGCGAGGTGTGCCCGCCCGGTGAGGTCAGCCGGACCTCGATGAGGTCACAGGCCGAGGTGATCGGCCCGACCCGGGTGCCGAGCCGCCCGACCTCCAGACGCGGGTCGCAGTGCAGCGCGAAGATCCGCTGCACACCCTCCATCACGCCCTGGCCGACGGCGTCGAGCGCGCCGCCCGGCTGCACCTCCTCGGCCGGCTGGAACACCAGCCGGACCCGGCCGGGCAGCGACGGCGCGGACTGCAGCGCCAGGGCCGCACCCAGCAGCATCGCGGTGTGCGCGTCGTGCCCGCAGGCGTGCATGACACCGGGCACCTCGGAGGCGAACGGGAGACCGGTCTGCTCCTGCAGCGGCAGCGCGTCCATGTCCGCGCGCAGGGCGACCAGCGGCTCGCCGTACCCCACCTCGCAGACGACGCCGGTGCCGTCGGCGAGGGTGCGCGGCTCCAGGCCCGCCCGCACCAGGGTCTCCGCGACCCGCGCGGTCGTGAGGTGCTCGCGACGGGCCAGCTCGGGCTGGGCGTGGATGGCGCGGCGCCAGCCCACGATCTCGCCCTTGTGCGCCCGCATCCACGACTCCAGCCAGGCCGGACCCGTGCCGACGCCGAGATCGTCGACCGCGAGATCGGTGATCTCCGGGAGCTCGGTGCGGGTCTGCAGCGCAGTCACCTTGTCCTCCTCGTACTGGCCTCCGGCCGGAACGGCCCGCCTGCCCGCGGTCGACGCGGACGGCGATCGGTCGTGTCCCACCACTCATGATGGTGCTCACCCGTCCGGCGGTGTTCCAGTCGAAATCGTCCGTTCACGCCTCCGCGCGGCAAGGGGTCGACGGGGTGCTGCCAGCGGGTTCACCTCCCCAGGTGAACGGGCTCGGGCGACCGCTCCTCCCGTCGGCGAACGGGCGTCCTCGCCGTTCACCGGCGGTTCGGGCGCCCGTCACGGGACGCGTGGCCGACGACGACACCGGACCGCGGCCGGAACGCCACCGGACCGTGACCGTCGGCACGCCCGGCCCGCCGTGGCCGCCGTCCGCCGTCCGGACCGGCCGGCGCCGTCACCTACCGTCACTCCTGCGCACCGGCGGTGACGATCACGGCCGGAGGCGGTGTGCGGGGACGGGCCGCGCGGGCACGATGGAACAATCGGCGCCGTGTCCGTTCCCGAGGGCGAGGTCCAGCGCCGACAGTTCGCCGGGCGGTACCGCGTCGACGGTCCGCTCGGGAGCGGCGCGATGGGCACCGTCTGGTCGGGTTTCGACGAGGTCCTGCACCGCCGCGCCGCGCTCAAGGAGCTGAAGATCCCCGACGGCATCCCGGCCGGGGAGAAGCTGGAGCTGCGGGAACGCATCATGCGGGAGGCCCGGGCGCTGGCCGGGCTGTCGCACCCCAACGTCGTGACCGTCTTCGACGTGCTCGACTCCGGCGGCGACGAGCCGCTGGTGGTCATGGAGCTGGTGCCGTCGAAGAACCTGGCCGCGGCGATCACCGAGCTGGGCAGGCTCGACGCCGCGCAGGCCGGCGTCGTCGGGCACGGCACCGCGGCGGCGCTGCGGGCCGCGCACCGGGCCGGGATCACCCACCGCGACGTCAAGCCGGGCAACGTCCTGATCTCCGACGACGGCCGGATCAAGCTCACCGACTTCGGCATCGCCCGCAACGAGTCCGACGCGCCGATGACCTCCGCGGGCCTCGTGCTCGGCTCGCCCGCCTACATCGCCCCCGAGGTCGCCGCGGGCCAGCCGGTCACCCCGGCCGCAGACCTGTGGGGCCTCGGCGCGACGCTCTGGGCCGCCGTCGAGGGCCGCCCGCCCTACGACGTCGACGGCGACCCGGTCCGCACCATCACCGAAGTCGTCGACGGCCCCGTCCCCGTGCCGACGGTCACCGGCCCGGTCGCCGAGGTCATCGCCGGGCTGATGGTCAAGGAGCCCGCCGCCCGCATGCCGCTCGACGAGGTACGGGCCCGGCTGCGCCCGCTGCTCGCCGACCCCGACGACCCGATCTTCCCCGGCTCCCCGGACGTGCCGACCGTCATGGCGCGGGTGCCGGCACCGCCCGGTGGGACCGCGGCCCCGCCGCGGGTGCCCGCACCGGCACCGCCCGGCCCGCTCGGGCCCACCGGGACCGGCACCTACGGCCGCTCCCCGGTCGCCGACCCCGTGCCCGCACCGGCACCGCCGCCCGCGGAGCGCCCGCGTCCGGCCCGGCCGTCGTCGCGGGGGGCCGCGCCCGCCCGGGTCGCGGCGACCGGCCCGACCACCGTGCTCGGTGCCGTCCCGCTGGTGCTCGGCGGCGCGCTGCTCGTGCTGCTCGGCGCACTCGCCGGGTTCACCGGGGTCCGCGCGCTGGCCGGCCAGGAACCGCTGTCGACGGTCACCGTCGCCACCGACCGGTCGCTGCGCACCACCTACCCGGACCCACTCGGCTTCACCGTGCCGGTCCCCGACGGCTGGACGCAGTTCCGCTCACCCACCCCGGACGGGTCGGTCGTCGTCCGCTTCGTCAGCCCGGACGGCCGTCAGGAGCTGTCGGTCCGCGCGGCCACCTCGGTGCAGGCCGTCACCGACGCGCTCACCCCCGAGGCGCTGGGCGTCGACCCGGTCGAGGCCGGGCCGGTCGAGCAGCTGCCCGACGGCTCCAGCCAGGTCGCCCTCACCACCGGCAGCGGCAGCGCGCAGCGCAGCACGCTCATGCGCATCGTCCCCGGCCGCGACCGGCAGGGCGGGGTCTGGGTCCTGCAGCTGACCTCCCCCGCCGGGCGCGCCGAGGACGCCGTCGCGGGCCTGTTCGACGCCGTCGCCTCGGGCTTCCGCGCCACCCCGGGCTGAGCCGGCCACGGCGCCGGCGCCCCCTAGGCTGGCGCCCATGGCCGACACCGCCGACCCCACCGCTCGCGCCCACGACGCCGCCGCCGAGCTCGCCCGCCGCACCGGCACCGACACCCACGACGTGGCGGTGGTCCTGGGCTCCGGCTGGCGCCCGGCCGCCGACGTGCTCGGCACCCCCGACGCCGAGGTCCCGATGGCCGAGCTGCCCGGCTTCGTCGCGCCGTCCGCGGTCGGCCACGGCGGCACCGCCCGCTCGCTGCGCATCGGTGACACCCGGGTGCTGGTCCTGCTCGGGCGCACCCACCTCTACGAGGGCCACGGGATGGACCCGGTCGCGCACGGCGTCCGCACCGCCGCGGCGGCCGGTGTCCGCACGGTCGTGCTGACCAACGCGGCGGGCGGCATCACCGAGGGCCTGTCGGTCGGGCAGCCGGTGCTGATCGCCGACCACCTCAACCTCCTCGCCCGCTCGCCGCTGCAGGGCGCGCACTTCGTCGACCTCACCGACGCCTACTCCCCCCGGCTGCGCGCCGCCGCCCGCGAGCTGGACCCGTCGCTGGTCGAGGGCGTCTACGCCGGGCTGCCCGGCCCGCACTTCGAGACCCCGGCCGAGATCCGGATGCTGCGCACGCTGGGCGCGGACCTGGTCGGCATGTCCACCGTCGCCGAGACGATCGCCGCCCGCGCCGCCGGCCTGGAGGTCGCCGGGATCTCGCTGGTCACCAACCTGGCCGCGGGCCTGTCCGGGCAGCCGCTGAACCACCAGGAGGTCCTCGACGCCGGCGCCGCCGCTGCGACCCGGATGGGCTCGCTGCTGCGCGACCTCGTCGGCCGCGTCTGATGGTGCTCCCGGGACCGCTGCGCGACGCGGCGCTGCGCTGGATCGCCGACGACCCCGACCCGGCCACCCGCACGGAGCTGCAGCGCGTCCTGGCCACCGCGATGGCCGGGGGCGACGGCGCCAGGGAGGCGGTCGACGACCTGGCCGACCGGCTGTCCGGGCCGCTGCGCTTCGGCACCGCCGGGCTGCGCGGGCCGGTGCGGGCCGGGCCGTCGGGGATGAACGTCGCCGTCGTGACCCGGGCGACCGCAGGGCTCGCCGCCCACCTGGCCCGGACCGCGGGCACCGGCCGGGTCGTCGTCGGCCGGGACGCCCGGCACGGGTCCGCCGCGTTCGCCGAGGCCACCGCCCGCGTGCTGACCGGCGCCGGGTTCACCGTGACCCTGCTGGACGGCCCCGTCCCCACCCCGCTGGTGGCGTTCGCGGTGCGGCACCTCGGCGCGGTCGCCGGGATCGCCGTGACCGCCTCGCACAACCCGCCCGCGGACAACGGCTACAAGGTCTACCTCGCCGACGGCGCGCAGCTCGTGGGCCCCGACGACGCCGCCATCGAGGAGGCGATCACCGCCGCACCGCCCGCGGTGTCGGTCCCGCTCGGTCCGCTGCCGGACCCGGCGGAGGTCACCGGCGCCTACCTCGACCGGATCGCGACGCTGCCGGCGAACACCGGGTCGCCCGCGCCGCGGATCGCGCTCACCCCGATGCACGGGGTCGGCGGCGCGACCGCGGTCGCCGCGCTCGCCAGGGCCGGGGTGCACGACGTCGCCGTCGTCGCGAGCCAGGCCGTGCCCGACCCCGACTTCCCGACGGTCGCCTTCCCGAACCCGGAGGAGCCCGGCGCCACCGACGCGCTGCTCGCGCTGGCCGCCGAGAGCGGCGCGGACCTCGCCGTCGCGCTGGACCCGGACGCGGACCGGTGCGCGCTCGGCGTCGCCTTCGGTGACGGCTGGCGGATGCTGTCCGGCGACGAGACCGGCGTGCTGCTCGGCGACCACCTGCTGCGGACCGGGACCACGCCGGACCCGCTGGTCGCGACGACCGTGGTGTCGTCGTCGATGCTCGCCCGCATCGCCCGGGCCCGCGGGGCCCGGTTCGCCGAGACCCTCACCGGCTTCAAGTGGATCGTGCGGGCCGGTGCCGGGCTGGTCTTCGGCTACGAGGAGGCGATCGGGCTCTGCGTCGACCCCGACGGCGTCCGGGACAAGGACGGCATCTCCGCCGCCGTCGTCGCCGCGGACCTGGTGCGCGGGCTCGCCGCGGCCGGGTCGTCGGTGCCACGGCGGCTCGACGAGCTGGCCGCGGAGTTCGGCGTGCACGCCACCCGGGGCGTCTCGATCCGGATGGCCCCCGCCGAGCGCGACGCCGCCGTCGCCCGGCTGCGCGCCGCGCCCCCGGCCGGTTGGGAGGCCGACCGCCCGGCCCCCGACGTGCTGCGGCTGCGCCGCCCCGGGACCCGGGTGGTGATCCGCCCGTCGGGGACCGAGCCGAAGCTCAAGGCCTACCTGGAGGTCGCCCTGGACCCCACCGGCGACGTGGCCGCGGTGCCGGCGTCGCGGGCCGTCGCCGCGGAGCGCCTGGCCGCGGTGCGCGCCGAGGTCGACGGGATGCTCGCCGAATGAGCGCCCGCCTGCTCCTGGTCCACCACACCCCGTCCCCCGCGACCGCGGAGCTGCTCGCCGAGGTCCGCGCGGGAGCGGCCGACCCGGACATCACCGGGGTCGAGGTCGTCGCACGCGCCGCCCTGGCCGCGACGGCGAGCGACCTGCTCGCCGCCGACGCCGTCGTCCTCGGGACGCCGGCGAACATCGGCTACATGTCCGGCGCGCTCAAGCACTTCCTCGACCAGGTCTTCTACGTCTGCGCCGACGACACCCGCGGCCTGCCCTACGGGCTGTGGGTGCACGGCGGCTCGGACACCTCGGGTGCGACCCGCTCGGTGACGACGATCGCCGAGGCGATGGGCTGGACCGCGGCGGCCGTGCCGGTCGAGGTCGCCGGCCCCCCGGACGCCGCCGCCCGGGCCGCGTGCCGCGAGCTGGGCGCCGTCGTGGCCGCGACCGTCATGCCGGAGGACTGACCTCGGTCACCGGCGCCCGGTGGCGGGCCGGACCCCGAGGTGCGCCTCGATCCGGTCGGCCCACATCGACGCGATCGTGCGGTAGGCGTCCGGTCCGGCGTGCAGGCCGTCCGCGGTCCGCCCGGCGGGGAACAGGGCGGCGGTGTCCACGAACTCCACCGAGTGGCCCGCCGCCCGGTGCGCCGCGGCGACGCGGGGCAGGTACTCGGCCAGCCGCGCCCGCTCGGCCCGCTGCTTCGGCAGCGGTGCCCACACCCCGGCCATGATCACGTGGGTGTGCGGTGCGGCCGCGAACACGCGGTCCAGCAACCGGTCCAGGCTCGCCGCCGTCGCCCGTGCGCCGGCCCCCTGCAGCAGGTCGTTGGTGCCGGCGTGCAGCAGCACGACGTCCGGCTGCGCGGCCAGCACCCAGCCACCCGTCATCGGCACCATCCGGGCCGCCGTCCAGCCGGAGCGGCCCTCGTGGTCGGTGTCGGGCAGCGCGTCCGGGCCGGAGCTGCGGGAGCCGACGTAGTCGACGCGGACGCCGTCGGCAGCGAGGCGCTGCCACAGCGGGAGGCGGTAGCCGGCCGTCGCCGGACTCCCCACCCCGACCGTCGACGACGCGCCCAGCGGCATCACCCGCACCACCCCGGGATCGTCGACGGCGGCGGGCACCTCGACGTCCTCCGGCCGGTCCGCCGCGGGCAGCGCGGACAGCGCGACCGCCACCACCGCCGCCACGACCCCGGTGAGGACGCGCCGGGAGGGCCTCACGGCCGGCTCAGACCGCGCCGAACTGGCGGTCCCCGGCGTCGCCGAGGCCGGGGACGATGAACGCGGAGTCGTTGAGCCGTTCGTCGATGCTGGCGGTCACCATCCGGACCGGCAGCCCGGACGCGCGCAGCCGCTCCACCCCCTCCGGCGCGGACAGCGCGCAGAGGATCGTCACGTCGTCGGCGCCGCGGCGGGTCAGGAGCTCCACGGTGTGCACCATCGAACCGCCGGTGGCCAGCATCGGGTCGAGCACGAACACCGGCCGGCCGACGAGGCTGTCGGGGAGCGACTCCATGTAGGGCACCGGCTGGTGGGTCGTCTCGTCGCGGGCCATGCCGACGAAGCCCATCTGCGAGTCCGGGATCAGGTTCAGCGCGGCCTCGGCCATCCCCAGCCCGGCCCGCAGCACCGGGACCAGCACCGGCGGGACGGCGAGCCGGTGGCCGACCGTCCGCGAGACCGGGGTGTGGATCCGGTCCTCGGTGAGCGGCGCCGCGCGGGTGGCCTCGTAGACCAGCATCAGGGTGAGCTCGCGCAACGCCGCCCGGAAGGTGGCGTTGTCGGTGCGGGCGTCCCGCATGGTGCTGAGCCGGGCCCGCACGAGCGGGTGGTCGACGACGATCGTGTCCACGGGCGCACAGCCTACGGCGGTCCGGCCCCCGGGAGATCCCCCGTGCGGAGGCGCCCGGCCCACCGATCCGGTGCCGTCACCCGCTGCGGGCGGACCCCGCCCGCCGGGACGCGCCGCGCATCCTGCGACGATGCCGTCCCGTGACCGGAAGGACACCGGGACGTCATCCACGAACGTTGACACTGGTTCGTGTCACGGTTCACGAAGCGTGAGAAGCAGCCGCTCACCGACGAGTGACGCCAGAACCGGCCGGATGCACCCTCTCGTCCTGCCGGGTGAGGCCGGGGACACCCTCGCAGACCTTGCGTGACAGCCGATCTCCGCACCGACCCGTGATCACCAACGGTGTCCGGCCGAGCACGTCTCGTTCCCCGGATCGCGTGACCGACCGCGAGGAGTGCCACGATCAGCACACGCGGTCGCCGATCTCGCGATTCACCTGACCCGAACGGGTGGTATGGCCGAAACGGTGTCACATCGAGGGCACCGCCGACGCTGTACTAGACAACAAGGAGGTGATCCGATGCCGGAGAACACGACTTCCGAGGAGCAGACGTTGATCGCTGCTGCCGAGAAGCTCACGCAGTGCGACGGATACGTCGTTCTGGCGGTGGACCCGCAGACCGGGGAGGTGGACGCACACGGCCCGTTCGACGGGATGACGGCGACCATCAAGGCCGATCAGCTGCGCCGCGACTTCGACCGGGGTGGACTCGAGGACGTGTCCATCGGAGTGGTCCGACTGCACTCCCAGGCCTGACCCCGCAGGACCGTGATCCGCCGGGCCGGCGACACCCGAGGTGGTGGGACCGGCCGGCGGAAGGACGCGACGATAGGCTCGCCCCGTGGCAAGCGACATCGTCCCGATCCGGCTCGCTCTCACCCGGGGCGACGTGGTCACCCTGTGGGCTCCCCCCTGGCGCGAGGACGGCGAGGAGTGGGAAGCCTTCCTCGGCGACGACGAGCACGTGTTCGTCTTCGACGAGGTGGCCGGTCTCGCCGCGTTCGTCCGGACCGCGCCCGAGCACGACCTGGTCGACCACCCCGCGTGGTCCGCGGTCCCCGGTCTCGCGGTCGCCGAGCTGACCCCCGACGCCGTGCACCGGTACGACCTGGTGGGTCTGCCGGAGCTGGCCGCCGCCGACCCCGACGCGGCGACCGTGCAGGAGCTGCACGAGACCGTCTCGATCGTCCGGTCGCTGGCCGACGTCTGCGACCTCACCGACGTGATCGCCGCGCTCGACGGCGAGCCCACGTTCGCGCTGCTGCGCGAGGGCGAGCAGGCCTTCGCCGGGCGTGACGGGGCCCGGCGCTGGACCGCGCTGTCCGAGGCGATCGCGACGCACTGGGACGGGATCGTGGACGCCGTCGACGACCTCGTCGCCACTCCGGAGATCGACGCCGGCGCGCTGGACAAGGCGCGGGCCGAGGAGCAGGAGCTCCGCGACCGCCTCGCCGAGCAGCCCCTCGACGACGACGAGGCCCTCGAGGCCGCCGCGCTCGCCGCGGGCACCGACGACGCCGACGCCGCCGAGGACGAGCCGACCGGCTTCTGGGCCGAGGTCGGCATCGACCCGATCCGCATCGAGATCGGCGACCGCTCCGTGGTCAGCCTGCGCTGCTACCTCGACGACAAGCCGGTCTTCCTCGGCTCCGACGGCCGGATCGACGTGTTCGACTCCGAGCGCGCGCTGTTCCGGGCGCTGGCCGACCGGGAGCACCCCGCCGTCACCGGGACCGACCTGACCGCGGCCGTCACCTTCGCCGAGGTGCTCGACGCGGCCGCCGTCGGCGAGCTCGACGGCGGCGTCGAGGACATGAACACCTACGTGCTGACCGGGATCGGCCAGGACCTCGCCGACGGCGTGCTCGACCTCGACCCGGTCCAGCTCGACCTGGCCACGGAGCTGCTGACCGACGTCGGCGAGTGGGCCGGGGACCCCGAGCCCGCCGAGGCCCTCGCCGAGTCCAGCAGCCTCGGCTGGCTCGTGTCGTTCGTCGTGCGGCCGGACCCGACCCGGATGGCACCCAGCCCGCCGTTCACCCAGGAGGCGCAGGCCTGGGGCGAGCTCGTCGCCGGGCTCGAGGCCCGGCTGCGGGAGCACTAACGGGACAGGGCGTCGTACCCGGGCTTGATGACGTCCTCGATCAGCGCCAGCCGCTCGTCGAAGCCGATGAACGCCGACTTCATCGCGTTGACGGTGAACCAGCGCAGGGTGTCCCAGCCGTAGCCGAAGGTCTCGGCCAGGTCGTACATCTCGCTGGTCATCGTGCAGCCCGACATCAGCCGGTTGTCGGTGTTGACCGTGACCCGGAACCGCAGCGCGGTGAGCAGCCCGATCGGGTGCTCGGCCAGCGACGTCGCGGCCCCGGTGTGGACGTTCGACGTCGGGCACATCTCCAGCGGGATCCGGCTGTCGCGGACCCAGGCGGCCAGCCGGCCCAGGCGCGGCGGCTCGCCCTCGCGGACCTCGATGTCGTCGACGATCCGCACGCCGTGGCCGAGGCGGTCGGCGCCGCACCACTGGATCGCCTCCCAGATCGACGGCAGCCCGAACGCCTCACCGGCGTGGATGGTCACGTGCGCGTTCTGCTGGCGGACGTACTCGAAGGCGTCGAGATGGCGGGTGGGTGGGAAGCCCTTCTCGGCGCCGGCGATGTCGAAGCCGACGACGCCGGCGTCGCGGTGCCGAACCGCCAGCTCCGCGATCTCCCGCGACCGCGCGGCGTGCCGCATCGCGGTGAGCAGGGTGCCGATCCGGATGGTGTTGCCGGCCGCCGCGGCGCGGGCGGTGCCGATCCGGAACCCGTCGAGGACGGCGGCGATGACGGTGTCGAGGTCCAGGCCGCCCTCGACGTGCAGCTCGGGGGCGAAGCGGACCTCGGCGTAGACGACGCCGTCGGCGGCCAGGTCCTCGGCGGCCTCGGCCGCCACCCGGGTCAGTGCCTCGCGGGTCTGGAGCACCGCGACGGTGTGCCCGAAGGTCTCGAGGTAGCGGACCAGCGAGCCGGAGTGGGCGGCGCCGAGGAACCAGGCCGCGAGCTCGCCGGGGTCGGTGGTGGGGAGCTTGTCGTAGCCGTACTCGCGGGCCAGGTCGATGACGGTCCCGACGCGCAGGCCGCCGTCGAGATGGTCGTGCAGGAGCACCTTGGGAGCGCGGCGGACGGTGTCGGGGGTGACCGGGGCGGGACCGGTGGGATCTGCCACTCGCGCACCGTACCGAGCGGCGTGGCGCGCGACGACCGGCGCCCGGACCTGCCATGATCGGCACTCGATCCGGGCGCGGAGACATGCCCCGGACGGCTCAACACAACACCGTCCGTCGACCCTCGTCCGGCGGTCGCTACCCTCTGGGCACTCCCCACTTGGCTCAGAGGAAGCGCAGCAGGTGCCATGAGCGACACTTCGAACCTCTCGTTCGACCGGATGCGCGGCATGCTCATGCGGGCGGCCGAGATCCGTGACAGCGAACAGCAGCAGATCTTCGACTCCCTCGACGAGATCCACGCCCGGCTGGCGGCCCTGGACGCCATCGGCACCGTGCGCAAGAAACTCACCGAGCTCCCCGACCGGACCGAGCTGAACGTCCTGGCCGAGCGCCTCGACGAGACGGTCTCCAAGCTCGACAACACCGAGATCGTGCTCGGCGCGATCACCCGGGCCATCGAGTCCCTGCCGGACAAGCTGGCCAAGCCGATCGCCCAGCTCGACGGGCGGCTGGACGGCATGGGTGGGCGCCTCGAGGGCGTCTCGGGCCGGATGGACGGCCTGGACGACCGCCTGGGCGGCCTGCACAAGCGCCTCGACGACCTCGACAACCGGCTCGACCGGCACGAGATGCGGCTCGACGCGATGCCCAACGCCGTCGCCTCCCCGATCAAGGAGCGCATCGACGGCGTCGAGCGTCAGGTGCGCGAGCAGCTCGACGCGGCCGTGCACTCCTTCGAGGAGACCGGCGAGGGCCTGCGCAACCTGCTGGGCGACACCTCGGTGGGCCTGCACCGCCGCCTGGAGGACCTGGCCCAGCGCCCGGCCGTCGACCCGACCCCCGCGTTCGACGCCCTCACCGAGCGGCTGGAGGCCCTCTCCGCCCGTCTGGAGGAGGTCGGCACGCGGCTCGACTCGGTCGAGTCCGGGCTGGACGGCAAGCTGACCGACCTGGACGGGTCGGTCAAGGAGCGGGTCGGCAAGCTCGGCGGGTCCCTCAAGGACCGCCTGGGCGAGCTCGACGGCTCGGTCACCGAGCGGCTGACGTCGCTGTCGGAGGCCGTGGACGGCCGGTTCGACGCGCTCGGCGAGAGCGTCGACGGGAAGCTCGACAAGCTCACCGGCGACGTCGACACCCGCCTCGACAAGCTGACCGGGGAGGTCGACACCCGCCTGGAGAAGCTGACGGGCGACGTCTCCACGCTCTCCGCCGGCGTCGACGACCGGCTGGCCGGCATCGACACGGTGCTGCGCGACCGGCCGGACACCGGCGCGGTCACCGACCTGGTCACCAAGGCCAACGCCGAGTCCGAGCGCCGCAACGCCAGCCAGCTCGACGAGGCCATGGCGACCTTCGCGGAGCTGATCATGGGCCGGGGTGGGCAGTACGCCCAGCAGGCCCCGCCGCCCCCGCCCCGCCCGGCCCAGCGCCGTGGGCGAGCGAAGGTCGCGGTGAAGAGCCAGAACGGTGCCTCCGCCGCCGACCTGGTCGGCGACGACCCGGACGACTGAGCCCGCGCGCCGTCCGCGCGCACGACGACCACGGCGACGCCGCGTCCCGCTCCGGGGCGCGGCGTCGCCGCGTCCGGCCCCGGCATCCCCGCCGGGCTCTTCTCTGTCCCCCGGCCTGGATCTCGGCCCCGCCCGGCACCCGGCCCCGCGCCACGGCCGTAGGCGCACCGGAGGGACGCGGCGGGGGACGTACTGGAGAGGACGCGCCGGGGACATGCCCGGGACACGCGCGCCGGGGACGAGGGCGCGCCGGGGAACGGGTGCCGCCCCGGGTCAGCGGCGGGCGAAGCGCCGGAAGACGGCGTCGAGTTCCCGGACCCTCAGCACCCGCATCGCGACCACGGCCAGGGGCAGGGCGATCAGCGTGCCCCCGACCAGCAGCGTCCAGGCCCGGGCGACGTCCGGCCAGTCCGCGAGCGCCGGGTCCACGAGCCGGGTGATCCCCCAGGCGACGACGGCCGCGGCGGCCGAGGCGAGGGCCACCCTCGCCAGGCAGACCAGCACCTCACCGGAGCGGGCCCGGCCGAGGCGACGACGCAGCAGCCACTGCCCGAGCGCGGCACCGCCGACGAACGAGAGCCCGTTCGCCGCGGCGAGGCCGAGCACGACCTGCTCCGGCGGGAGCAGCAGCGGGCACGCCAGCAGCAGCGGGATCTTGACCCCGACCATGCCGACCTGGATCAGGGTCGGGGTGCGGGAGTCGGTCATCGCGTAGAACACGCGCATCTGCAGCATGGTGACCGCGTAGGGCAGGAGCCCGAACGCCGACCATGCGACGGCCTGGCCGAGGCGTTCCGCCCCGGCCCCGCTGCCCGCGCCGACGGAGAACAGCGCGGTGCCCAGGGCCGGGCCGAACGCCGTCATGACGGCCGCGATCGGCACGAGCCCGACGGTGGACAGGCGGGCGCCGAGCGAGAGATCGGTGACGACCTGGTCGACGTCGCCCTTCGCCGCGGCCCGGCTCATCCGCGGCATGAGCGCGGTCAGCAGCGACACGCCGAGCACGCCGTAGGGGACCTGGAGCAGCAGCCACGCGTTCATGTAGGTCGCGACCGACCCCTCGGACGCCGAGGCGGCGACCCGGGTGGTCACGATGTAGCCGGCCTGCCCGACCAGCACGTAGGCGACGATCCACAGGGCCATCCCGCCGGCCAGCGACAACCGCGGGTCCCAGCCCCACACCGGGCGGTAGCGGAACCCGATGCTGCGCATGAAGGGGATCAGGACCAGCGCCTGCACGACGATGCCGAGCGTCGTCCCGATGCCCAGCACCAGCAGCTTCGGGTCGCCCATCCGGACCGGGTCGACCGAGATCTCCCCCGGCACGAGGACGTAGACCACGAGCACGCCCAGCATGACGACGTTGTTGAGCACCGGCGCCCAGGCGAACGGCCCGAACACCTGCTTCGAGTTGAGGACCGCGCCGAGCAGCGCACCGATGCCGTAGAAGAAGATCTGCGGCAACAGCAACCAGGCGAACGCCGTGGCCAGCGCCGGGTTGGCCTGCCCGTTGTCCCCCGAACCGAGGTAGAGCCTGGTCAGCAGCGGGGCGGCGGCCATCGCGATCAGGGTCGCGACCAGCAACGCCGCCCCGACGACGGTCAGCAGCCGCCGGGTGAACCGTTCGCCGCCGTCGGCGTCCTCGGACTGGGCGCGGACCAGCACCGGGATCATCACGCTGGTCAGGACCCCGCCGAGCAGCAGCTCGTAGACGATGTTCGGCAGCGTGTTCGAGATCGTGTAGGAGTCGTTGACGACCGCGAAGCCCAACACCGCGACCAGCGCGAGGTTCCGGACGAAGCCGGTGATCCTGCTGACCAGGCTCGCGATCGCGATCATGCCGGAGGAGCGGACGAGCGACCCGGTGCGCTCCGTCCCGCCGGACGGCGTCGAGGCGGCGGAGCCGTCCGCGGATGTCCCCGGGACCGGTGCCCCGCCCCCGGGGGCGTCCCCGGTCGACGCGGTGCCGTTCGACGACGTTCCCGGGCCCACGGCGGCGCCGTTCAGGGGCGCCGGGGGCCGGCCACCCGTCGGTCCGGCAGGAGAGCTCGGGTCGGCGACCGGTCCCAGTGGGGTCGTCGGCTCCCCCGGGTCGGGGACCCGGCCGGATCCGAGCGGACGGGTCACCTCGGCGGCGCCCTCGGGAGGCGTCCGCGGGGTCCGTCGGGGGTCCGCGCCCATCACCGGTCGGGGCAGCGGCTCGTGCCGTACCACCGCGGGGTGGGGCGCCCGCTCCGCCGCTCGTCGGTCCTCACGCATCGTGGTCCATCGTGCCGGATCGGAATCGTCGTGCCGACGCCCGCCCGGTCCCGTGCCGTCCTGCGCCGTCCTGTGCCGTCCCGTCCTGGGCCGTCGTGTGCCGTCGTGTGCCGTCCTGGGCCGTCACCCACCGGTGGGCGCACCCGCCCGGCGGCACGGCGCAGCCGCGGGCGTGTCGCGGCCCACGCGAGGCGGCCGGAGGCGGGCCGGGGCCGCACCGTGCGTCGCCGCGACGCAGGATGGCCCGGTGACCACTCCCGCACCCGCCGCCCCCGTCCGTGTCGAGCGCGACGGCGACGTCGCCGTCGTCCTCGACCGTCCGCCGCTCAACCTCTTCGACGAGTCCGTCTTCGCCGGGTTCGAGCGGGCCGTGGCCGAGCTGGTCGCGCTGACCGCGCCCGGCCGCGCCGACCGCGCCCGCGCCGTGCTCCTGGAGGCCCGCGGCCGCGTGGTGTCGGCCGGGGTGCAGGTGGAGACGTTCCGCGACATCGCCGAGGGCCCCGACCCGGTCGGGGAGGGCACCGCGCTGTGGGCCCGGCTGATCCGGCTCGCCCAGACCCTGGAGGACCTGCCCGTACCGACGGTGTTCGCCGCGCACGGCCTGACCCTGACCGCCGCCTTCGAGCTGGCCCTGGCCTGCGACCTGATCGTCGCCGCCGAGCAGGCGTCGTTCGGGCTGGTCGAGATCGTCGTCGGGCTCACGCCCTCGATGGGCGGCCCGCAGCGGCTCGCCGAGCGCGCCGGCCCCACCCGGGCGAAGGAGCTGGTGTTCGGCGGTGAGCGGTATCCGGCCGCTCGGCTGGAGCAGTGGGGCGTGGTCAACCGGGTGCTGCCCGACGAGGGGTTCGCCGAGGCCGCCCGGGAGTACGCGCGTCGTCTCGCCGCGGGCCCGACGGTCGCGCACGCCGCCACCAAGCAGCTCGTGTCGACCGCGGTGCGCGACGGCGTCCGCGCAGCCGACGCGGTACTGCCCCAGGTCTCCGGGCCGCTGTTCGCGAGCGAGGACCTGCGCGGTGCGGTGGCCTCGTTCCTCGCCGACGGTCCCGGACGGGCGACCTACCGGGGTCGGTGACGCCCGCCCGGGAGACCCGGCCGCCGTCCGGGGACCGCACGACGCCCGGCCGGGCGGGTCAGCCGCCCCGGCGGACGTCCAGCACCAGGTCCCGCTCCGGCGGCGGGTCCGCGGTGATCAGCAGCGCCGCGCCGGCGAGCAGCCGCCGGGCCGCCGGGAGCCGGTCGGCGTCGTCGGTGTGCAGCTCGGCCAGCGGTGTCCCGGCGCGGACCTCGTCGCCGGGGCCGACCAGCAGCCGGACCCCGGCCCCGGCCTGCACCGGGTCCTCCTTGCGGGCGCGCCCGGCCCCGAGCTTCCAGGCCGCGGTGCCCACGGCGAGCGCGTCGGCACCGGTGAAGGTGCCGGACCGCTCGGCGACGACCGTCTCGACGTGCGCGGCCACCGGCAGCGGCGCGGACGGGTCACCGCCCTGCGCGGCGATCATCCGCTCCCACACGTCGTGGGCGGCGCCCGAGGCGAGCACCGCGGCCGGGTCCGCGTCGGGCAGACCGGCGAGGGCGAGCATCTCGGTGGCCAGCGCGACGGTGAGCGACACGAGGTCGGCGGGCCCCCCGCCACGCAGCACCTCGACCGACTCGGCGACCTCCAGGGCGTTGCCCACGCAGCGGCCCAGCGGGCGGGACATGTCGGTGAGCAGCGCGGTGGTCGGCAGGCCGTGGGCGGCGCCGATCGCGGTCATCGTGTCGGCGAGCTCCCCGGCGCGCGGCAGGGTCTTCATGAACGCCCCGGACCCGACCTTCACGTCGAGGACCAGCCCGCCGGTGCCCTCGGCGAGCTTCTTGCTCATGATCGAGCTGGCGATCAGCGGGACGGACTCGACGGTGCCGGTGACGTCGCGCAGCGCGTAGAGCCGCCGGTCGGCGGGGGCGAGCGTCGGCGTCGTCGCGCAGACGACCGCGCCGACCTCGCGGAGCTGCTCGGCGATCTCGTCGGTGGTCAGCGACGCGCGCCAGCCGGGGATGGCCTCCAGCTTGTCCAGGGTGCCGCCGGTGTGGCCGAGCCCGCGCCCGGACAGCTGCGGCACCGCGGCCCCGCAGGCCGCGACGAGCGGCGCCAGCGGCAGCGTGATCTTGTCGCCGACGCCACCGGTGGAGTGCTTGTCGACCAGCGGGCGTCCGACGTCGCCGAAGTCGAGGACCTCACCGGAGTCGATCATCGCCTGGGCCCAGTGCGCGATCTCGCCGGGCTCCATGCCGTTGAGCAGGATCGCCATGGCCAGCGCGGCCATCTGCTCGTCGGCGACCTCACCGCGGGTGTAGGCGTCGACCACCCAGTCGATCTGGGCCTTCGACAGCGTGCGGCAGTCGCGCTTGGCGGCGATGACCTCGACCGCGGAGAAGCTCACGGCAGGTCCTCCGGGCCGAACGCGTCGGGCAGCACCTCGGTGAACGGCAGCACCCCGCGCGGGGTGTCGCAGAGCAGGGTGGCGCCGCCGAACTCGTGGAGCACCTGGCGGCAGCGGCCGCAGGGCATGAGCAGGTCGCCGTCGCCGGAGCGGCAGGCGACCGCGAGCAGCCGCCCGCCGCCGGACAGGCGCAGCTGCCCGGCGAGGGTCACCTCGGCGCAGACGCCGAGGCCGTAGGAGGCGTTCTCGACGTTGCAGCCGGTGACGACCCGCCCGTCGTCGACGAGCGCGGCCGCGCCGACGTGCAGCCGGGAGTAGGGCGCGTAGGCCCAGGCCGCGGCCTGCACCGCGGCGGCCCGCAGGGCGTCCCAGTCCGGGACGGGCGCGTCGGGCCGCATCATGTCCGCGCCCGCTCCGGACGGTCCCCCACCTGCCATCTAGCGTCCTTCCCCGCGCCGGTACGGCTCGCCGAGCCGGGCCGGTGGCCGTAGTCGTTGCGAGGCCGCCGCGAGCACGATCAGCGTCACCAGCTGCGGGGCGTAGGAGGCGAACTCGCTCGGCACGGTGTCGACCGACCAGTAGATCGCGTACACCAGCAGCCCCGCGACGAGCGCGACGGCGGCGGCGGTCCACATCCGGCGGATCGCCCACAGCACCGCGACGACGACCGCGACCAGCGTCGCGCCGTAGAGCAGCGCGTGCACCGCCTCGCCCCCGGCACGCAGCTGCAGGCCGTCGACGTAGCCGAACAGCGCCGAGCCGACGAGCAGCCCGGCCGGCCGCCAGTTGCCGAAGATCATCGCGGCGAGACCGATGTACCCGCGGCCGCCGACCTGGTTCTCCAGGTAGCCGAGCTGGCCGGGGTTGAGCACCAGCGCCGCGCCACCGAGCCCGGCGAGCGCGCCGGAGATCGTGACGGCGACGTACTTGTGCAGCACGACGTTGACACCGAGCGACTCCGCGGCCACCGGCGACTCGCCCGCACTGCGCAGCCGCAGCCCGAACGCCGTCCGCCACAGCACGAGGTAGCTCACCGGGACCAGCGCGACCCCGATGATCAGGATCGGCGTCAGGCCGGTGACCAGCCCGGACAGCAGCCCGGCGAGGTCGGAGACGAACACCCGTTGCTGGGCCTGCAGCGCCGCGAGGCCGTCGGAGACCCCGGGGATCGAGAACTCGGTGAACCCCTGCAGCCGCGGGGACTGGCGCGGGTTCTGCGAGACCGGCGTGAACACCAGCGTGGCCAGGTACTTCGTCAGGCCAGTGCCGAGCAGGGTGATCGCGACGCCGGAGACGATGTGGTTGACGTTGAACGTCACCGTCGCGACGGCGTGCAGCAGCCCGCCGAGCGCGCCGAACACCAGCCCGCCGAGCATCGCCGCCCACGGGCCCCACTGGTAGCCGGCCCAGGCCGCGCCCCAGGTGCCGAGCACCATCATGCCCTCGAGGCCGATGTTGATGATCCCGGCGCGTTCGGCCCAGAGGCCGCCCAGGCCGGCGAGCAGGATCGGCAGCCCGAGCCGGACCGCGGCGGACGCGGTGCCGCCGGAGGTCAGCTGGGTCTGGCCGGTCAGCGTCACCGTGATCGCCAGGCCCGCGACGAGCGCGGCCGCGATCAGCGCCGACCGGGCCCAGCCGGGCAGGGTCCGCGCACGTTCTCCGACCGCGGTCACGACGACACCTCCGCGGGTTGCGGTGCGGGAGCCGCGGCGGCGACCCGCCGTTGCTCGGCCCGCCGCTCGACCCGGCGGACGATCTCGTAGGCGACGACCACCGACAGCACGATCAGGCCCTGCATGATCAGCACGATCTCCCGCGGGATGCCGACGACGTCGAGCGCCACCGCGGACTTGTCCAGGAACGCCCACAGCAGCGCGCCCAGCGCGATGCCGACGGGGTGGTTGCGTCCCAGCAGCGCGATCGCGATGCCGGTGAAGCCGTAGCCCTGCGGCGAGGACAGCGTGTAGGCGTGGTCGCGCCCGAGCAGCTCGGGCAGCCCGACCAGCCCGGCGACGGCGCCGGAGAGCAGCAGCGCGACGACGATCGTGCGGCGCGCGTTCACCCCGCCGGTCGCGGCGGCCGTCGCCGACTCGCCCGAGGCGCGCAGCTCGAAACCGAACCGGGTGCGCCCGAGCAGGAACCAGTAGCCCACGCCCAGCGCGGCGGCGACGAACACCATCCCGAAGATCTCGCCGTTGCCGACCCCGATGCCGGGGAACCAGCCCGACTCCGGGATCGGCGGGGTGGTGATGTTGTTGCCCCGCAGCTCGCCGAAGGTCTCGGCGCGGATCAGGTAGGCGATCAGCCCCGTGGCGATCGCGTTCAGCATGATCGTCGAGATGACCTCGGAGACCCCGCGGTAGGCCTTGAGCAGCGCCGGGATCGCGACCCAGGCCGCACCGGTCAGCAGCGCCACCACCATGATCAGCACGGTGTGCAGGACCGGCGGGAGCGCCACCGTCCCGCCGACGATCGCGGCGACGCAGGCGGCGACCCGGAACTGGCCCTCCACACCGATGTTGAACAGCCGCATCTGGAAGCCGATCGCGACGGCCAGCGCGGCGAGGTAGTAGACGGCGGCGGAGTTCACGGTGTCCACGACGACCGTGCCCGACCCGACCTGCCCGAGGATGGTCGTGACCGCCGTCCACGGCGACGCCCCGCTGATCACCAGCGCGACCCCGCACAGCAGGGCGGCGACCGCGATCGCCAGTACGGGCGCGACGACGGCGCCCCGCAGCCGGCTCACGTGGCTGCTCCGGTCATCTTGGTACCCAGCTCCTCGGGGGTCACGGTCGCGGGATCGGCGGTGCCGACCAGCCGCCCGCCGGAGATGACGGCGAGGGTGTCGGACAGGCCGATCAGCTCGTCCAGGTCGGCCGAGACCAGCAGCACCGCGAGCCCGGCGGCCCTGGCCCGACGCAGCTCGGCCCAGATCCCGGCCTGCGCGCCCACGTCGACGCCACGGGTCGGGTGGGCCGCGATGAGCAGCACCGGGTCGCCGGACAGCTCCCGTCCGACGACGAGCTTCTGCTGGTTGCCGCCGGACAGCGCGGCGGCCATGACGTCGATGCCGGGGGTGCGGACGTCGAAGTCGCGCACGATCCGCTCGGTGTCGGTGCGCGCGGCGGCGGTGTCCAGCAGCCCGCGCCGGGCGATCGGCGGCCGGGACTGGAACCCGAGGATCCGGTTCGCCCACAGCGGCTGCTCGCCGAGCAGGGCGTGGCGGGACCGGTCCTCGGGGACGTAGCCGATGCCGGCCTCGCGGCGGGACATCGTCGACGCCGCCGAGATGTCGGTGCCGTTGAGCAGCACCCGGCCACGGGCGTGCCTGCGCATGCCCATGACCGTCTCGACGAGCTCGGTCTGGCCGTTGCCCTCGACGCCGGCGATGCCCAGCACCTCACCGGCGTGCACGACGAGGTCGACGCCGTCGAGCAGGTCGCGGCCGCCGTCCGGGCTCGGCAGCCCCAGCCCCTCGACGCGCAGCACCTCCCGGTCGGTCACGGTCGAGTCGCGGGTCTCCGGCGAGGGCAGCTCCGAGCCGACCATCATCTCCGCCAGCTCGCGGTTGGTGACGGTCCGCGGGTCCGCGGTGCCCACCGTGCGGCCGCGCCGGATCACGGTGATCCGGTCGGCGACCGCGCGGACCTCGTCGAGCTTGTGCGAGATGAACAGGAACGTGTAGCCGTCGCCCTGCATCGCGCGCACGGTCGCGAACAGCTCGTCGACCTCCTGCGGGACCAGCACCGCGGTCGGCTCGTCGAGGATCACCGTGCGGGCACCGCGGTAGAGCACCTTGAGGATCTCGATGCGCTGCCGGTCTGCGACGCCGAGGTGCTCGACGAGCGCGTCCTGCCGGGCGGCGAGCCCGACCGTCGCGGACAGCTCGGCGATCCGCGCGCGGGCCGCCTTCCCGATGCCGTGCAGGCGCTCGGCACCGAGCAGCACGTTCTCGGCGACCGTCAGGTTGTCGGCCAGCATGAAGTGCTGGTGGACCATCCCGATCCCCGCGGCGATGGCGTCGGCGGGGCTGCGGAAGTGCGTGTCCGTCCCGTCGACGACGATCGTGCCCTCGTCGGGCGTCTGCATCCCGTAGAGGATCTTCATCAGGGTCGACTTGCCGGCCCCGTTCTCGCCGCAGAGGGCGTGGACCTCACCGTGGGTGACGGTGAGGTCCACGCCGTCGTTCGCGACGACGCCGGGGAACCGCTTGGTGATCCCGCGCAGTTCGACCGCGTGGCGCTCCTCGGTCACTTCGTGGACTTGACGTCGATCTGTCCGGCGATGATCGCGGCCTTGTACGCCTCGAGCTGCGGGACGATGTCGTCGACCTGGCCACCGGAGGTGGAGTAGCCGACACCGTTGTTGGCGAGGTCGAACCGCGCCGGGAGCTGGGCGACCGTGTTGCCCGCGACCGCGTTGACGTAGTCGTAGACCGCCACGTCGACCCGCTTGATCATCGACGTCATGATCGTGTCGCGGACCTGGGTCAGCTGCGGCGAGTTGTACTGGTCGGAGTCGACGCCGATCGCCTTCTTCTGCGCGGTCTGCGCGGCGGCGAAGACACCCTGGTTCGACTGGCCCGCCGCGGCGAAGGAGATGTCGGCACCGCCGTCGTACTGGCCGGAGGCGATCTCGGTGGCGCGGGTGGCGTCGTTGAAGCCGGTGAAGTCACCCGCCGGGGAGATGTAGGCCGACTCGACGTCGATGCTCGGCGCGACGGCCTTGGCGCCCTGCGCGTAGCCGGCGTCGAACTTCTGGATCAGCGGGTTGTCGACGCCGCCGATGAACCCGACCTTGCAGGTCGAGGTCTTCAGCGCCGCCGCGGCACCGACCAGGAACGAGCCCTGCTCCTCGGCGAAGACCAGCGGCTTGACGTTCGGCAGCTCCACCGTGTCGTCGTCGACGATGGCGAACTGGACGTTCGGGAACTCGGTCGCGACGGTCTTCACGCCGGTGGCGTAGTTGAAGCCGACCGCGATGATCGGGTTGAACCCGCTCTGGGCGAGCTGGCGCAGGCGGTTGGTGCCGGCGTCCTCGCTCTCGCCCGCCTGGGCGGTGGCCTCACGCGTGTTGGCCTTCTGCAGGCCCAGCTCGGCGACGGCGCGGTCGAGCCCGGCGGCAGCAGCGTCGTTGAACGAGGCGTCGCCGCGGCCGCCGATGTCGTAGGCGAGCCCGACCTTCAGCCTGCTCGCGTCCGCCTTCGGGGCCTCCGGCGCCGGCTGGGCCGACGCGGCCGGGACCGACGGCGGCGCGACGCGCTCGCACTCCCCGGCCTGGGCCCCGCCGCCCCCGCCCGTGTCGCGCGCGCACCCCGCGAGCGTGAGTGCCGCCGCGGCCACGAGCGCGATCGCGGTCGCGTACCGGCCCCTGCCTCCGATGCGCTGGTTGATCCGCACGAGGTGTCCTCCCCCTCCGGCGCCACCGGTCGGCGGCGCGTGTCCGGACGGGACCGTAACTGCTGGACAACGGTTTCGGCAGAACTCGAAACACGGCCGTGACGCGGAATCGTCGAGCGGTTGACGGACGGTACCGTCCGCGCACCCGGACGATCTTGTACCGGGAGGTGACCGCTGTCGTCGAGGAGGACCGATGGATCGCGCGGAACGTACGGTGCAGGCGCCGCCGGAGCGGGTGTGGGAGCTGGTCTCCGACATCACCCGGGCGGGTGAGTGGAGCCCGGAGGCCACCGGGGGGCGGTGGCGGGGCGACGCGACCGGGCCCGCGGTGGGTGCGCGATTCACCGGCGGCAACCGGAACGGCCGGATCCGCTGGTCGACGCACTGCCGGGTCACCGAGTGCGAGCCGCCGCACCGGTTCACCTTCGTCGTGACCGAGTCGCGGACGGCCTGGGGCTGGGTCCTGGAGCCTGCGGGCGACGGGGCGACGACCGTCGTCGCCTGGCGGGAGAAGGTCGGCGAGGCGGCGCTGCCGGTACGGCTGCTGCAACGCAGCGGGATCCTGGGCCGGGACCGCGAGACCCTGATGCGCGACGGGCTGGAGCGCAGCCTGGACCGGGTCAAGGAGATCGTCGAGCAGTGACCCCTGACCACTGAGCACTGAGCTGGGCACTGGGCTGGGCACTGGGCTGGGCACTGGGCTGGGCACTGGGCTGGGCACTGGGCACGACCGGCGGCCGGGCATGATCGCCAGGAGTGGAGCGCGGGACGCAGTGCACTCGCCGGGGCGCTCCACTCCTGGCGATCATCGTCCGGAGGCCGCGGCGCGCAGTGCCGGTCCCCGGCGGTCCGGTGCGACGACGTGCGGCGGTGGGCCATGCTGCACCGGTGACCGCCTCCCCAGGACGTGCATGCCGTGCCACGCCGCTCGCGCTCCTCGTGGTGGTGCCGCTGCTCGTGGTGCTGACGCTGCTCGGACACCCCGGGACCGCGGCCGCCGCCTCCGGGACCGCGGCGGCCCCGAGCGGGGTGCCCGGCGCCGCGACGGTCACCGCGACAGCAGGATGTCCGGGCCAGGACGCCCCGCCCGGTCCGCCCGCTCGGGAGGAGACGGCGCCGGTCACCCCGCTGCCCGTGCCGTCGCCGGCGGTCGGCGGGCTCGACGGCTGCGGTGACGCCCACGCCGGGTCGGTGCCGCCCCCGCCCGTGGGGGTGGCGTCCTACGTGGTCGCCGATCTCGACTCCGGTGCCGTGCTCGCCGCCCGGGCCCCGCACGCGCGGGAACGTCCGGCGTCGACGATCAAGCTGCTGCTCGCGCTGGTCGTCGACGAGCGGCTGCCGATGGACCGGGTGGTCGTGGGCACCACCGAGGATGCGAACGTCGACGGCAGCCGGGCCGGGATCGGCCCCGGTGGGCGCTACACCGTCGACCAGCTGCTGCACGGGCTGCTGCTGTCCTCGGGCAACGACGCCGCGAACGCCCTGGCCCGCGAGCTGGGCGGCGTCCCGGCGACGCTGGCGGCGATGCGTGAGGAGGCCGCCGGCCTGGGTGCACTCGACACCCGCCCCGCGACGCCCGCCGGTCTCGACGGCCCGGGGATGTCCTCCTCGGCCTACGACCTGAGCCTGCTGCTGCGCGCCGCGTTGGAACGGCCGCGGATCGCGGCCGCGCTGACCACCCGGAACATCCCCTTCCCCGGGTTCGCCGACAAGCCCGGCTTCCTGCTCGGCAACGACGACCGGCTGCTCGGCACCCCCGGCTTCCTCGGCGGGAAGAACGGCTTCACCGACGCCGCCCGGCACACCTTCGTCGGCGCGATGGAGCGCGACGGGCGACGCCTGGTCGTCGCCGTGGTGCGCGGCGAGCAACGGCCGGTGCGGATGGTCGACCAGGCCCGGGCCCTGCTGGACTGGGGCTTCGGCGCCCCGGCCACCGGGATCGGGACGCTGGTCGAGCCCGGCACCACCGGTTCCGCCGACGGCTCGGGAACGACCCCGGGCGTCGCGGCCCCCGCCGGCGGTGCCGACGGCGCGACATCGGCGTCCGGAGGAGGCGCGGACGGGGCGACGGGGCGCACCGACGAGGCGACGACGGCCGACGCCCCGGATCCCGCGGGCGCCCCGCCGGTTCCGGCCGCGGTGCTGGTCGGCGGGGTCGCCGCGCTCGCCGGCGTCGGGGCGCTGGTGGCCGCGCGGCTGCGCCGGGGTCGTTGACCCGGGCCCGGACGACGATCTGCGGACGCACGGACCACCGCGGCGGCCTGGGGACTCTCCTCCACGCACCGTTCGCCGGCTGGACGTTCGTCGGGCCCCGCCCGGGATCCCACTCCTGATCTCCCCGGCACCCCGGGGCCGGGCGCGGGACGCGGGGGCGCCTGGTGCGTAGTCGCTTACCGGGTAAGCGAGTTCGTGGGGCCCCGTCCCCACAGCCCCGCGGACGACCCGCACGACGGCCACCGTTCCGCAGGCGGCGCCGCGCCCGAGCCGGCGCCGCACCGGTGAGCGCCGTCCGCGGTCAGCGCCCTACCCGGTCAGCGCCGTCGGCGCCCCAGGACCCGCAGGCCGAGCGCTCCACCGATCAGGCCCGCGGTCAGCAGGCCCGCCGAGGCCAGCGCGCCCGGACCGTCGCGGACGACGTACTGCGGCCGGATGATCGCCGGGGCGGGCAGGTCGCGGGGACCCTGGTCGTTCTCCTCGGCGCTGGCGGCCCAGGCGGTGACGAACAGCAGGAACCGGGAGGTGAAGAAGATGAAGATGAGCAGACCGAGGATCGACCCGAACGCGGCCCCGGCCGGTGAGGCGCCGATGGTCGCGAGGTAGACGACCATGACGCGCTGCAGGATGGCGAACCCGATCGCGCCGAGCAGCGCCGCCTTCACCGCGCTGCGCAGGGTGACGGGCTCGCGCGGGAGCCGCGCGATCACCCACAGGAAGACCAGCCAGTTCCCGCCGATGCCGACCAGGAACGACAGGACGCTGAGCAGGAACCGGGCCCAGCCCACGTCACCGAGACCGACCAGGCCGAGCAGCGACGAGCCGAGTGCCCCGGTCACCGAGGCGATCGCGAAGGACGCCACCAGGGCGAGCCCCAGACCGACCAGGGCGAGCAGGTCGAACGCGAGCCGCTTGATCATCGGTGGGGCTTCGTCGCGCTGACCCCACTGCTCGGTCAGCGCCTCGCGCAGGTTGCTCATCCAGCCGATGCCGGAGTACAGCGCACCGATCAGACCGACCGCGCCGATCGCGCCAGCGCGGTTGATCGCGGTGTCGACGACCTGCCCGAGCGTCTGGCCGAGGTCGCCGGGAGCGGCGCTGGTGATGCCGTCCCGCAGCTGCGCCACCAGATCCGGGTTCCCCCGCAGCACGAAACCGGCGATCGCGAAGCCCACCATCAGCAGCGGCACCAGCGCCAGGATCGAGAAGTAGGTGATCGCCGCGGCGTAGTGGTCGCCGTGGTTCTCGGTGTAGCGCTCCCCCGCCCGCACCAGGTGGTCCAGCCACGGATGCTTCTCCCGCTGGCGGTCGAGGAAGGTGTCGGTCTCCTCCTCGTCGGTCTCCAGCCGGTGCGCGATCGTGGCGGCGCGGTTCTCGGCCATCATTCCCCCGGTTCGGTGGTACTCCCCGCCCCGGGCGCGCGGCTCAGACGGGCGGGAGGAACCCGATCCTCTCGTGAACCGCGGCCAGTGTCGCGCCGGACACCTCACGCGCACGGGTGGCACCGCGGGCGAGCACCCGGTCGAGTTCGGCCGGGTCGGCCAGATAGCCGTTCACCTTCTCCGCGAACGGCTCCGCGAACGCGGCGACGATCTCGCCCAGGTCCTTCTTCAGGTCGCCGTAGCCGCGGCCGACGTACTCGGCCTCGACCTCGGCGACCTTCCGGTCGGTCATCGCCGCGTTGATGGTGAGCAGGTTCGCGATGCCCGGCTTGTTCTCCGGGTCGAAGCGGATCTCGCGCTCGTTGTCGGTGACCGCGGAGCGGATCTTCTTCGCCGAGGTCCGCGGCGGGTCGAGGAGCTCGACGATCCCGCTGGGCGACGACGCCGACTTGCTCATCTTCGCCGTCGGGTCCTGCAGGTCGTAGATCTTCGCCGTGGCCTGCGGGATGTGGGGCTCGGGCACCCGGAACGTCTCGCCGAACCGGTGGTTGAACCGCTGCGCGAGGTTGCGGGTCAGCTCCAGGTGCTGGCGCTGGTCCTCGCCGACCGGGACGCGGTCGGCCTGGTAGAGCAGGATGTCCGCGGCCTGCAGGATCGGGTAGGTGAACAGCCCGACCGTCGCCCGGTCGGTGCCCTGCTTGGCGGACTTGTCCTTGAACTGGGTCATCCGGCCGGCCTCGCCGAAGCCGGTGATGCACTCCAGGATCCAGGACAGCCGCGCGTGCTCCGGCACGTGCGACTGCACGAACAGCGTGCAGCGGTCCGGGTCGAGCCCCAGCCCGAGGAGCTGCGCGGCCGCGACCCGGGTCCGCCGGGCCAGCTCGGCCGGGTCGTGCTCCACCGTGATCGCGTGCAGGTCCACGACGCAGTAGAACGCCTCGTGGTCGTCCTGCAGGGCCACCCACTGCCGCAGCGCACCCAGGTAGTTGCCGAGGTGGAACGAGTCGGCCGTGGGCTGGATCCCGGACAGCACCCGGGGACGGTGGGCGTCGTTCATGCCCGCCATCGTTCCCTACCGTCGGTCATCTCGGGCGCACCGGGGACACCGGGGACACCGAGTCCCTGGCGAACGCCCGCCCGCACTGCTCGCAGTCCAGCCGCACACGGAGCGGCTGCCCGCAGGCCCGGTGGCGGATCGTGAAGTCGATCGGGGCGCCGTCCGCGCCGCACCAGCGGTGCGACCACTCGACCAGGCAGGCGTGGATCGGGAAGCAGGCGCGTCCCTTGTCGGTGAGGCGGTACTCGCCGTCGCCGCTGCGGCTGAGCACCCCGAGCCCGACGAAGCGGCGCAACCGGTCCGACAGCACCTCCGGGGAGATCGCCAGCTCGTGGGCGAAGCAGCTGAACGCCCGGACGCCGGTGAGTGCGGCGCCGATGACCGCGGCGCCCCACCGGTCGCCGATGATCTCCATGGCGCCGGGGAGGAAGGAGAGCGGGTCGGCGGGCAGCGTGCCGCGGGTGCGCCGCGGGTGCCGGCGGGCCAGCACATCCAGTCCCGGTGCCCACGGCTCGCGCTCGACCTCGGTGTCCCGCGGGCCGACCTCGCCGCCGCAGGTAGCGCAGCACACCCGCACCCGGGTGGGGCGCCCGCAGTCGCGGTGCACGATCTCGGGCAGCGGGACCTCGCGCGGGACCCAGGTCTTCTCCCAGTCCCAGGTGCAGATCAGCAGCTTCCAGATGTCCCCGCCGCGCTCGGTGAGGACGTAGCCGCGGCGCTCACGGCCGCCGTCGGCGTAGCTGCAGGTCTCGAGCAGGCCCGCCTCGACGAGCCCGCGCAGCCGCGCCGACAACGTCGCGTCGGAGATGTTGAGGGTCTCCCGCCACCCCGCGTACCGGCTGACCCCGAGGAACGCACGCTGGAGGATCAGCAGCGTCCAGGTGTCGGCGAGCAGGCCGAGACCGCGCCCGACGGCGCCCAGCTGCTGCGGCCGCACCCGCTCGCCTCCCTTGACCCCGGACTGCGCAAGATCGTACCGTTGTCTCACTCTGCCGATCGAAGTCGCACCCGGGTGTGTGACCGTCGGCGGGGTGGGCCGGATCCGGGGGGTCGGCCCACCGGCCGGGGCGGACGTCCTGCGGCAGCGCGGTGAGGGGGCTGCGTCAGCTGCGGGGCGTCGTCCCGGTCAGCACGTCACCCGTTCTCCCGGCTCCCCCGGCCGTTCTCCCGCTCCGGCTCCTCGGGCTGCGGGGCGGCCTCGTCCCCCACCGCCTCGGCCGTCACCGCCTCGACGCTCACGACGCCCTTGTCGAGGTCGATCGGGCCCAGCCGCCACTGCTGCCCGCCCTGCGCGGCGTCCGAGTCCTCGTGCATCCGCTTCCGCGGGAACATCTCTCCGAGCACACCCATGCCGCCACCGTACGGCGATCGGCGGCCGGGCCGGTCCCACGCGGCCGAGGGCGACGCGGGACCGGCCGGGCTCGAACCAGGCCCGGGCCGGAGTCAGGCCGGGGTCAGGCCGGGGTCAGCGGCAGCATCCGCGGCCCGTCGCCCGACGCCGGGGTGAGCACGCGGGGCTCGCCGCGGTAGGTCGTCGTCCGCTGCCGGACCGGGCGACCGGCCGCCGCGGCGATCGCGGTGAGCTCGGCGACCGAGCGCTCGGAGCCGTTCTCCGAGCCGGCCATCCGGGAGATCGTCTCCTCCATCAGCGTGCCGCCCATGTCCTCGGCGCCCCCGGCCAGGATGTCCGCGGCGAGGTCGTCGCCGAGCTTCACCCAGGAGCACTGGACGTGGTCGATCCGTCCGTGCAGCGCGAGCCGGGCGAACGCGTGCACCGCCCGGTTGTCGCGCTCCGTCGGACCCGGTCGGGCGATTCCGGCCAGGTAGATCGGGGCGTTGTGGTGCACGAACGGCAGCGGCACGAACTCGGTGAACCCTCCGGTGCGGTCCTGGATCGACGCCAGGGTGCGCAGGTGCCCGAGCCAGTGCCGGGGCTCGTCGACGTGGCCGTACATCATCGTCGAGCTGCTCGGGATCCCCAGCTCGTGTGCGGTCGAGACGACCTCGATCCACTGCGACGCCGGCAGCTTGCCCTTGGTCAGGACCCAGCGGACCTCGTCGTCGAGGATCTCGGCGGCGGTGCCCGGGATCGAGCCGAGCCCGGCGGCCTTCAGCTCGGTCAGCCACTCCCGGATCGACACGCCGGCCTTCGCGGCGGCGGAGACGATCTCCATCGGGGAGAACGCGTGCACGTGCATCCCGGGCACGGCCGCGGTGACCGCGCGGACCAGGTCGGCGTAGAACGACACCGGCAGCTGGGGGTCGATGCCGCCCTGCACACAGACCTCGGTGGCGCCGTCGCGGGCGGCCTCGGCGGCGCGCTGGGCGACCTCGTCGAGCGAGAGCCGGAAGGCGTCGGCGTCGCGCTCGCGCTGGGCGAAGGCGCAGAACCGGCAGCCGACGTAGCAGACGTTCGAGAAGTTGATGTTCCGGTTGACCACGTAGGTGACGTCGTCCCCGTTGACCTGCCGGCGCACGTCGTCGGCGAGGTCGAGCAGGGTGCGCAGCGCGGGCCCGTCGGCGGTCAGCACGGCCATCGCCGCGTCGGCGTGCGCCGGGTCGAGCAGCGCAGCCGGGTCGGACGCGGCCAGGTCCAGCCCGGCCCGGACGTCGGAGTCGAGCCGCTCCGGCGCCGCCCCGTGCCCGGCGCGCTGGTGCTCCAGCTCGGCGGCCACCTCGTTCCAGTCGCCGTAGACGTCACCGAAGTCGCTGCGTCGGTCCTCGGTGCGCCCGGTGGTGTCGATCGTGGAGTTCAGGTCGGTGCGCCCGGTCGAGGCGAACCCGCCGTCGGGCTCCTGCCACGCCCGCCCCTCCACGACGGCGTCGGGCCGGGCGAGCCCGTCCGGTCCGGACAGCGCGGCGACGTGGCCGTGCAGCCGCGCGTCGATCCACGGCGACCCGGCCCGCACGTACTTCGGGTAGGCGGTGAGCCGCTCCCGCAGCGTGAAGCCCTCGGCCGCGGTGATCGCGGCCAGCTCGTCGACGGCCGGCCACGGCATCTCCGGGGACACGTGGTCCACCGTCACCGGGGAGACACCGCCCCAGTCGTCGATCCCGGCGCGCAGCATCAGCGCCTGCTCGTCGCCGACGAGGTTCGGCGGGGCCTGCAGCCGCACCTTCGGGCCGAGCACCAGCCGGGCGACGGCGATCGTCGCGGCGAGGTCGTGCAGGTCGGCGTCGGGGTCGTTCGCCATCGCGGTGTCCGGCTTCGCCCGGAAGTTCTGGACGATCACCTCCTGCACGTGCCCGTGCGCGCGGGCCGCCGAGCGGATCGCGAACAGCGACTCGGCCCGCTCGGTGCGGTTCTCCCCGATGCCGATCAGGATGCCGGTGGTGAACGGGACGCCGACGCGGCCGGCGTCGGTGAGGGCGCGCAGCCGGACCGCGGGCTCCTTGTCGGGGCTGCCGAAGTGCGGGCCGCCCTTCTCGAACAGCCGCTGCGAGGTCGTCTCCAGCATCATCCCCATGCTGGCCGCGACCGGCTTGAGCCGGGTCAGCTCCTCCCAGCTCATGACGCCCGGGTTGAGGTGCGGCAGCAGCCCGGTCTCCTCCAGGACGGCGATCGCGCACGCCCGGACGTAGTCCAGCGTCGAGTCGTAGCCCCGCGCCTCGAGCCACTCACGAGCCTGCGGCCAGCGGTCCTCGGGGCGGTCGCCGAGGGTGAACAGGGCCTCCTTGCAGCCCTGCGCGGCGCCCTGACGGGCGATCTCGACGACCTCGTCGCGCTCCAGGTACATGTCCTCGAGCCTGTGCGGGACGGTCGCGAACGTGCAGTAGTGGCAGCGGTCGCGACAGAGCCGGGTCAGCGGGATGAAGACGTTGCGGGAGTAGGTGACGACGCCGGGGCGGCCCTCCTCGACGAGTCCGGCGTCGCGGACCCGGCCGGCGTGGCCGAGCAGCTCCTCCAGGTGCTCACCGCGGGCGGCGAGCAGCACCGCGGCCTCGGTGACGTCGAGGGTCGACCCGTCGCGGACCCGGCGCAGGGCCCGGCGGAACGCGGAGTCCGAGGGGACCGGCTCGGCGGGCGCGGGGGTCGGGAGGGGTACCGGCGGGACGGCCTCGGTCGGGAGGGGTACCGGCGGGACGGCCTCGGCCGGGACGGGGGCGGCAGGAGTATCGGCCATGCCACCCACACTAGGTTTCGCGGAACACCGCAGCGACCGTCCGTTTCCCGGCGATGGATCACGCCCGGTACGGGAATAGGGCTCAGGCGACCTCGGCGGGCGTGCCGCCGGTGACGGCGACGAGCTCGTCGAACGTCGTCGGGAACACCGAGCGGGCCACCCCGCCCGCCGCCCAGACCCGGTCGAACCCGCCCAGCGCGACGTCGACCAGGGTGCGGACCGGCGCCGGGTGCCCGACGGGGGCGACCCCGCCGATGACCTGCCCGGTGGCCTCACGCACGAACTCCTTCGACGCCCGTCCGACCCGCTGCGCGCCGACCAGGGCCGCGACCCGGTCGGTGTCCACCCGGTGCGCGCCGGAGGTGAGGACGAGCAGCGGGGCGCCGTCGGCGTCGAAGACCAGCGAGTTCGCGATCTGGCCGACCTCGACCTCCAGCGCGGCGGCCGCCGCGGCGGCGGTGGTCACCGCGTCGGGCAACAGCACCAGGCCCGCGATCGACGCGGGATCGGCACCGGCCCGGCGCAGCGCCTCCTTCACGGCGGCGACGCGGGGGTGGTCGGCGGGGTGTTCGACGCTCGGGCTCACCCGGGACATCCTGCCCGCACCGCGCCGCGGCCGCTGCCGGGTTCCCCGGAGGTTCCTCGTCAGCGGTTCCTCAGAGGACGGCGAGGACCAGCAACACGACGACGACCACGGCCAGCACCCCGGCCACGCCCAGCAGGATCCAGCGGTTGCGGCCGAGGTCCCCACCCTGGGACCGGGGCCGGGCACCGCGTTCGAACAGCTCGGCGGCCCGGTCGTGGGTCGGGCGGTCGGCCGGGTCGTCGGCGGTGAGGCCGTCCAGGACCGTCGCGAGCGCGCTGCCCGCCGGCGGGCGCGGGCCCACCGCCTCGCGCAGGACGACGCCGAGACACCACAGGTCCGCGGCCGGGGTGTCGGCGCCCTCGGGAGCGGCGGGCGCACCGGTCCCGCCGGGGCGCGGGCCGACCGCGCGGGCGAGACCGACGTCGGTGAGCAGGGCGCGGCCCTCCGCGGTGATCAGCACCGCGTCGGCGTCGAGCCCGCCGTGGGTGCCGCCGTCGGCGTGCACCGCCCGCAGCGCGGCCAGCACGTCCCGCCCGACCAGCACGACCTGCCGGGGCGACGGCGGCTCCGCCTCGACGACCGCGCCCAGCGGCCGTGCGTCCGGGTGCTCGGTGACCAGGTACTCGCGCATGTCCCCGGCCGAGGACCGGTCGGTGACCAGGTCCAGCACCCCGACGACCGACGGGTGCCGCAGCCGTCCGGCCGCCCGGACCTCGGTCAGCAGCCGCTCCCGGACCCCCGCGACCGGGGGCAGCGCGATCTCGGTGACGGCGACGGTGCGGCCGGTGATGCGGTCCTCGGCGCGGTGGGTCGGCCCGAAGCCGCGGCGGCCCAGCTCGTCGAGCAGCAGGTAGCGGCCGCCGACCATCCGTCCGGCGATCACACGGCCCCCAGCCGGACGACGACGGGGGCGTGGTCGGAGAAGCGCCGGTCGTGCGCGGGTGCCCGGTCCACGACGGCCTCGTACGCCGCGTCGGCGAGCCCGGGCGTGGTGAGCAGGTGGTCGATCCGCCACCCGGTGTCGTTGTCGAAGGCCCGCCCGCGGTAGCTCCACCACGAGTACGGCCCGTCGACGCCCGGGTGCCGTTCGCGCACCACGTCGCGCCAGCCGTGTTCGAGCAGCTTCGCGAACCACTCCCGCTCGTGCGGCAGGAAACCGGAGTTGCGCCGGTTCCCGCGCCAGTTGCGCAGGTCCAGCTCGGTGGGCGCGATGTTCCAGTCCCCGCCGACGACCATCTCCCGGCCGGTCGCGGCGCACCGGTCGAACGCGGTGCGCAGGTGGTCGCCGAACGCGGCGCAGAACGCGTCCTTGGCGTCCTGCTTCGGTGTGCCCGCCTCACCCTTGGGCAGGTACAGCGAGGCCACGGTGAGCCCACCCGGCAGGTCCACCTCGAGATAGCGGCCGTCGAGGTCGGTCGCAGGGTCGGTGCTGTTGCTCGCTCCGCGGGCTCCGCTCGGGAGACCGATCCGTACGGCCTCCGGCTCGTCACGGCTCAGCACGGCGACGCCGTTGCGCCCCTTCGCCGTCAGCGAGGGCGCCAGCCGCAGGTGCCAGCCGCCCGCGTCGAGCGCGGCCAGGAAGGCGGCCGGCAGCTCGTCGGGCAGGGCCCGGACCTCCTGCAGGCAGACCGCCCGCGCGTCGGTCGCGGCCAGCCACTCCAGCAGCCCCTTGGTGGTGGCGGCACGGACCCCGTTGACGTTGACCGTGGCGAGGGCGTTCACGCCGTCTACTGTGCCGCACCCATGATCACGCTGCGCGACGGGTTCAGCACCGGCTGCCCGGGGTCGCGGCGACGGAGTCCACCGGGACCCACTGGTTCTGCTCGGTGAGCTTGCGGAAGCCGCCGTCGACGATCGTCTCGGCCGCGACCTCGGTGCCGACCGGCAGCGTGCGGACCGGTGCCGCCGAGTTGCCGGGGGCCGCGCGCACCGTGACCTGCTCGCCCTGCACGACGACACGGCAGCCGGTCGTCTCCAGATCGCCCGTGACACCGCCGTAGGCGAGTGCGACGGCCGTCAGGCCGACACCGATGAGCCCCACCAGCGGCCAGCCCCTCAGGAGGGACTTCCGGGTGAGCCCGAAGACCTTCGCCACCGTGGTTCCCCTCCCGTCGGACGCTGCCGCCGACCACGGTAGCCGGTCCGCGGCCACGGGCTCGACCATCACGGGGGTGTCGGGCCGGTTACTCCTACGGGCGTGCGGAGCCGGTGAACAGATAGCGTGTGGCCCAGTCAGCGGGTCGCCGCGCCGGGGACCCGCCCGGTCGTCCCGGGCCCGTCCGCCGGCGCCGTCGCGGCCCGCTCGCTGGACACGGCAGCACACACGACGAGCCGAGGCAGGCCTGAGGACGCGATGAAGCTCACCTACACGTACACCGACGAGGCGCCGGCGCTGGCGACCCACTCCTTCCTGCCGGTCATCGAGGCGTTCGCCGGACAGGCCGGGGTCGACGTGGAGACCCGCGACATCTCCCTCGCCGCCCGGATCCTGGCGAAGTTCCCGGACCGGCTGACCGAGGCCCAGCGCGTCCCGGACTCGCTGGCCGAGCTGGGCGAGCTGGCGAAGACCCCGGACGCCAACATCATCAAGCTGCCGAACATCTCGGCGTCGATCCCGCAGCTCAAGGCGGCCATCACCGAGCTGCAGGGTGCCGGCTACGACGTACCGGACTACCCGGAGAACCCGCAGACCGAGCAGGAGAAGGCGGCCCGCGCCGCCTACGACTCGGTCAAGGGCTCCGCGGTCAACCCGGTGCTGCGCGAGGGCAACTCCGACCGCCGCGCCCCGCTGTCGGTGAAGAACTTCGCCCGCAAGCACCCGCACTCGATGGGCGCGTGGAGCCCCGACTCCACCAGCCACGTCGCCACCATGGACGAGGGCGACTTCCGCCACTCCGAGACCTCGTTCACCGCCGCCGGTGACGGCGCGGTCCGCATCGAGCACGTCGCCGCCGACGGCACCGTCACGGTGCTGAAGGAGAAGATCGCGCTGCTGGACGGCGAGGTGTTCGACGGCGCCGTCATGCGTCGCGAGGCACTGCGGGCCTTCCTCGCCGAGCAGGTCGCCGACGCCAAGGCCAAGGGCGTGCTGTTCTCGGTGCACCTCAAGGCCACGATGATGAAGGTCTCCGACCCGATCATCTTCGGGCACGCCGTCCGCGCCTACTTCGCCGACGTCTTCGACTCCTACGGCGACGACCTCGCCTCCGTCGGCGCCGACCCCGACGACGGTCTCGCCTCGATCCTGACCGCGCTGGAGAAGCTGCCCGCCGACAAGCGCGAGGCGATCGAGAAGGCCATCACCACCGCCTACGAGACCGGCCCGGCCCTGGCCCAGGTCGACTCCTCGCGCGGCATCACCAACCTGCACGTCCCCAGCGACGTCATCATCGACGCCTCGATGCCGGCCGCCATCCGCTCCTCCGGGAAGATGTGGAACGCCGACGACGCCCTGCAGGACACCAAGTTCGTCATCCCGGACTCGTCCTACGCCCCGCTCTACGACGAGACCGTCAAGCACTGCCAGGCCAACGGCGCCTTCGACCCGACGACGATGGGCACCGTCCCGAACGTCGGCCTGATGGCGCAGAAGGCCGAGGAGTACGGCAGCCACGACAAGACCTTCGAGATCGCCTCCGCCGGCACCGTGCGCGTCGTCGACGCGGCCACGGGCGAGGAGAAGCTGTCGCACGAGGTCGGCGAGGGTGACATCTGGCGCGGCTGCCAGACCAAGGACGCCCCGATCCGCAACTGGGTCGGGCTGGCCGTCGAGCGGGCCCGGGCCACCGGCTCCCCCGCCGTCTTCTGGCTGGACTCCGCGCGCGCCCACGACGCGCAGCTGATCGCGAAGGTCGAGAAGTACCTGGGCGAGCACGACACCGACGGCCTGACCATCGAGATCCTCCCGATCGCCGAGGCCACCCGCTACACCCTGGAGCGGACCCGCAAGGGCGAGGACACCATCTCGGTCACCGGCAACGTGCTGCGCGACTACCTCACCGACCTGTTCCCGATCATGGAGCTGGGCACGTCGGCGAAGATGCTGTCGATCGTCCCGCTGATGAACGGCGGCGGCCTGTTCGAGACCGGCGCCGGTGGGTCCGCGCCGAAGCACGTGCAGCAGCTGCAGAAGGAGAACCACCTGCGGTGGGACTCCCTCGGCGAGTTCCTCGCGCTGGCCGTCTCGCTGGAGATGCTGGCGTCGAAGACCGAGGAGCCGCTGCGGGCGAAGCTGCTCGGCCAGACCCTCGACGAGGCCACCGGCAGGCTGCTGGAGAACGGGAAGTCGCCGTCGCGCAAGGTCGGGGAGCTCGACAACCGCGGCAGCCACTTCTACATCGCGCTGTACTGGGCGCAGGCCCTCGCCGCGCAGACCGAGGACACCGAGCTGGCCGCGATCTTCGCCCCGCTCGCCGAGAAGCTCGCCGCCGCCGAGGACACGATCGTCGGTGAGCTGAACGCGGTCCAGGGCGACCCGGTCGACCTGGGCGGCTACTACTACGTCGACCGCGCGAAGACCGACGCGATCATGCGGCCGAGCGCCACGTTCAACGCGGCGATCGACGCCTTCGCCGGCAAGTAGCCCCACCGGCGACGGCCCGTCCCCCGCTACCGGGAGGGCGGGCCGTCGCCGTGTCGGGACGACCACCATCCGTGGACCCGTTCGCGACACCACACCGCCGTCCGGGTGGCCGGAGGGTGATCGTTGCGATCATCGAGTGATCATGAGCGACGCCGTGGGCGACGTCACTGACCCGTCCGGCGCAACCCCGGTCACGGTCCGACCGTACTCGCCGGTACAATTACGTTAGCTATGATCATCATCGCCCTGCCCCGCACCAGCCCGACCGGGCCGCGCTCCCCCGCCCCGTCGGGCGCTCCGGTGCGAGTACCGCGGGCGACGAGCACCGGCCCCGGCCGTCCGGGCAGCAAGCGCCCCGCCGGCCCACGCCGGCCACCCACCAGGCGTCCCGCCGGGCCCGAGACGACCGGCGGCAGCCGGAGCTGAACCCGGCCCGGACCGGGGCGGGGTCAGCTGATCGTCAGCGAGCCCTGCGTGATCGTCAGCGCGAGCAGCAGGACGACGACGCCGAACCCGCCGTACACCAGCGCGTCGGCGTAGCGGCCGCGGATCGCGAGCAGCCCGACCCGGTCCGGCGGCAGCGCCACCCGCAGCCCCGCGGCGACCAGCATCGCCACCGCCAACGCCGCGGACCCCTCGCGCCAGTGCTCGGTCACCACCCGCTGCAGACCGACCAGGGACACCCCGAGGACGACGAGCAGCGGCCAGTGCGCCCGCAGCCGGGCCCGCAGACCGTGCCCGGAGCGGGTCTCCACCATCACTGCCCCCTGCTGTCCGTCACTCCGACAAGCTCCGCTCGGCGGCCTCGACGACGTTCGTCAGCAGCATTCCTCGGGTCATCGGCCCCACACCACCCGGCATCGGCGCCAGCAGTCCGGCGACCTCGGCGACCTCGGGGGCCACGTCACCGACCAGACCCAGGTCGGTCCGGGTCACCCCGACGTCGAGCACCGCGGCGCCCGGCTTGATCTGGTCGGCGGTGATGAGCCCGGCCCTCCCCGCGGCGGCGACGACGACGTCGGCCTCCCGCAGGTGCGCCGTCAGATCCCGGGTGCCGGTGTGGCATAGGGTGACGGTCGCGTTCTCCGAGCGGCGGGTCAGCAGCAGCCCCAGCGGGCGGCCGACGGTCACGCCGCGACCCACCACGACGACCCGCGCCCCGTCCAGCTCGACACCGAACCGGCGGCACAGCTCGACGATGCCGCGCGGGGTGCACGGCAGCGGTCCCGGCTCGCCGAGGACCAGCCGGCCCAGGTTCGTCGGGTGCAGGCCGTCGGCGTCCTTGCCCGGGTCGACCCGCTCCAGCGCGGCGCCGGCGTCGAGGCCGCCCGGGAGCGGGAGCTGCACGATGAAGCCCGTGCAGGTCGGGTCGGCGTTCAGCTCGTCGATCGTGTCCTCGACCTGCGTCTGGCTCGCGTCGGCGGGGAGCTCACGCTGCAGCGAGGTGATCCCGACCTTGGCGCAGTCGCGGTGCTTGCCGCGCACGTAGGCGTGTGACCCGGGGTCGTCACCGACCAGCACCGTGCCCAGGCCGGGGGTCACCCCGGCGGCGGTCAGCTTCTCGACACGGCCCCGCAGGTCGTCGAGCAGCTCCGCCAACGTCGCCTTGCCGTCCATCACGCGTGCGCTCACCCGGGCATCCTCTCAGGCAGCGCCCGGGCCGGTCGAACCTGACCGGAGGACGCCCGCGTGCCGGGCGGGTAGGGGACGCCGCCCCAGCGACCTGCGACGACGGTCCGATCGCGTGCAACCGGGGCACAGGCCGGGGTCTGGCCGTACGGAGGGGCGATGAACGATCTCCATGAGAGGAGAATCACACCACCGGTGCACGGCCGGTCATGAACTCGACGAGGAGTTTTCCATGAGCGTGGAGAGCGACACCGCGGGAGCACAGGCTGCTGCCCCGCCCGCCCCGGCAGCAGCCGCCCCGGCAGGCAACCCGGCCCTGATGGGTCTCATCTGCTTCCTGCCGTCCGGCATCACGCTGGGCCTGTGGTTCGTGGGCTATCTGGACACCACCGCGCTGCCCGGCGGCATGATCCCGATCCTGACCTTCTCGGCGGGCCTGTTCCTGTTGCTGTCGGCCATGGCCGCGCTGCGCGTCGGGGACAGCGTCACCGCCGCGATCTTCGCCGTCTTCTCCGCGTTCTGGACCAGCTTCGGCGTGCTGCTCATGGCGCTGAACAACGGCTGGATCATCGACGCCGGGACCGGGCAGGCGCTGTCCACCGAGCAGGTGGGGTCGATCCAGTCGACCTACCTGCTCTCCTTCACCCTGGTGTTCGTCCTGCTGACTCTGGCGACGCTGCGGCTGCCGCTGATGTTCACGATCGGCTTCGTGCTCGTCGACATCACCTTCGTACTGGCCTACATCGGCGTGACCGCGGGCAACGCGAGCTTGTTCCCGATCGCCGGGATCGCGACGTTCGCGTTCTGCCTCGTGTTCGCCTACATCCTGTTCGACGCGTTCGGCCAGACCCTGGGCGGACGCGCGATGTCGATGGGCGGACCGCTCGTCAGGTCCTGACCCCGTCGCGGCCCACCCGCGGGCCCCGCCGGTTCCTCCGGCGGGGCCCGCGGTGTGCCGCCCGGTCCCGGTGTCGGCCGCGGGCAGGACGGTCAGCGGAAGTCCCGGGACGCCACCTTCACCGCCAGCGGCATCCGCTGCAGTCGGTCGGCCAGCAGGTTCAGCACGCCCTCCGGGCTGCGTTCGAGCCGGCCCCGGACCAGCAGCGCGGCACTCCCCAGCGCCACCGACCGGTAGCGCGCCCACAGTCCCTCCGAGCAGGTCACGTTCAGCATCCCGGACTCGTCCTCGAGGTTCACGAACGTCACCCCGCCCGCCGTCGCCGGGCGCTGGCGGTGGGTGACCAGTCCCCCGACCAGCACCCGGGCCGGGGTGTCCGGGCCGGCGCGGCGGCCCACCTCGTCGAGCCGGTCGATCCGGACCGCACCGAGCGCGTCGAGGTCCGCGCGCAGGTGCTGCACCGGGTGGCTGTCCGGGGAGACGCCGGTGGCCCAGACGTCGGAGACGGTCAGCTCCGCCTCGGTCATCCCCGGCAGCGCCGGCGCGTCGAATCCGGCGGCGGTGCCCGGCAGGTGCTCGGGCCGCACGCCCGCGACGACGCCCGCCGCCCACAGCGCCTCCCGCCGCTCCACCCCGAAGCAGCCGAACGCGCCGGCCGTCGCCAGCGCCTCGGCCTGCGGGCCGGTCAGCCGGACCCGGCGGGCCAGGTCGGGCAGGTCCGCGAACGGCCCGCCCGCGTCGCGCTCGGCGTCGATGACCCCGGCGAGGTCCGCACCGACGGTGCGGACGCCCGCCAGACCCAGCCGGACCGCCTGGCCACCGGTGCTGTCGTCGTCGGGCTCGAGGACGGCGTCGGCCCGCCCGGCGTTCACGTCCGGCCGGTGCACCCGCACGCCGTGCCTGCGGGCGTCGGCCACCAGCGACTGCGGCGAGTAGAAGCCCATCGGCTGGGCGTTGAGCAGGCCCGCACAGAACGCCGCCGGGTGGTAGAGCTTGAACCACGCCGAGTAGTAGACGAGCGCGGCGAAGCTGATCGAGTGGCTCTCCGGGAACCCGAAGTTCGCGAAGGCCAGCATCTTGGTGAAGATCCGTTCGGCGAGCTCGCCGGTGATCCCGTTCGCGGCCATCCCGTCGTAGAACCGCTCCCGCAGCCGCTCCATCCGCTCGGTGGACCGCTTGGACCCCATCGCCCGGCGCAGCTCGTCGGCCTCGGCCGCGGTGAACCCCGCGACGTCGACGGCGATCTGCATCATCTGCTCCTGGAACAGCGGGATGCCCAGCGTCTTGTGCAACGCAGGCTTGAGCAGCGGATGGTCGTGCTCCCAGGTCTCGAGCTCGTTGCGCCGCCGGATGTAGGGGTGCACCGAGCCACCCTGGATCGGGCCGGGCCGGATCAGCGCGACCTCGACGACCAGGTCGTAGAACTTGCGTGGGCGCAGCCGCGGCAGGGTGGCCATCTGGGCGCGGGACTCCACCTGGAACACCCCGACCGAGTCGGCGCGCGACAGCATCGCGTAGACCTCCGGGTCGGACTCGCCGATCTCGTGCAGCTCGATCCGCTCGCCGGTGACGGTCTCGACCAGGTCCACCATCAGGTGCAGCGCGGTGAGCATGCCCAGCCCGAGCAGGTCGAACTTCACCAGCCCGGCCGCGGCGCAGTCCTCCTTGTCCCACTGCACGACGGTCCGGTCGGCCATCCGCGCCCACTCCACCGGCACGACCTCGGACACCGGCCGGTCGCAGATGACCATGCCGCCGGAGTGGATGCCCAGGTGGCGGGGCGCACCCAACAGCTGCCCCGCGAGGTCCAGCAGCAGCGGCGGCATCTCCTGCGGGAGCTCGCTCGCCTCCAGGGCGTGCCAGCGTTCGACGCGTCTGCTCCAGGCGTCCTGCTGGCCGGGTGAGAACCCGAGCGCGCGGGCGGTGTCCCGGATCGCCGACCGCGGCCGGTAGGTGATGACGTTCGCGACCTGTGCGGCGAACAGCCGGCCGTAGCGGCGGTAGACGTACTGGATCGCCTCCTCGCGGCGACCGGACTCGATGTCGAGGTCGATGTCGGGGTAGCCGTCGCGCTCCGGGGACAGGAACCGCTCGAACAGCAGCCCGTGCCGGACGGCGTCGACGTTGGTGATGCCCAGCGCGTAGCAGACCGCCGAGTTCGTGGCCGAGCCCCGGCCCTGGCAGAAGATGTCCGACCGGCGGCAGAAGTCGACGATGCCGTGGACGATCAGGAAGTAGCCGGGGAAGTTCTTCGCCTCGATGATCTCCAGCTCGCGCTGCACGGTGTACGCCGCGAACGGGTTCTCGTCATAGCTGCCATAACGCTCCATCCGGCCGCGTTCGGTCAGCACCCGCAGCCACGTCGTCTCGGTGTGCCCGGCCGGGACGTCGAACGGCGGCAGGTCCGGCGCCACCAGGTGCAGCTCGAACGCCAGCTCCCGGCCCAGCTCCGCCGCGCGTTCCACCGCGCCGGGGTGGCGCTCGTCGAACCGCAGGGCCATCTCCTGCCCGGACCGCAGGTGCGCGGTGCCCGCCGCGGGCAGCCAGGGGTCGATCTCGTCGAGGCTGCGCCGGGCCCGGACCGCGGCGACGGTCGCGGCCAGCGGGGCCCGGTCGGGGGTGGCGTAGTGCGCACCGGTCGTCGCCACCGTCGCGACCCCGGCCCGCTCGGCCAGCGCGGCCAGCACGTCGTTGCGCTCGGTGTCGCCGGGCTCGCCGTACACGGTCAGCTCGACCCGCACGTTCTCCGCACCGAAGCACGCGACCAGCCGGTCCAGCTCCGCCGCGGCGGCCGCCGGGCCCGAGCGGTCCAGGGCCCGGCGCACCGCGCCCTTGCGACAGCCGGTGAGTACGACGACCTTCCCCGCGGTGTCGGCGACGACCTCGTCCGGGTCGTAGACCGGCCGGCCCTTCTCCCCGCCCCGCATCTGCGCGGTGGAGATGGTGCGGCACAGCGCGCGGTACCCGTCGGGGCCGCGGGCCAGCAGCAGCAGGTGCTCGCCCTCGGGGTCGGCGACGCCGTTCTGCGGCGCGGTCAGCCCGGTGCTCAGCTCGGCTCCGAACACCGTGCGCACCCCGAGCGCGCGGGCCGCCTCGGCGAACCGCACGACCCCGTACATGCCGTCGTGGTCGGTGAGTGCGACCGCCTCCAGCCCCAGTTCGGCGGCGCGTTCGACCAGCTCCTCCGGAGCGCTCGCGCCGTCGAGGAAGCTGAAGTGCGAATGACAGTGCAGCTCCGCGTACGGCACGACGCCGGGCCCTGCCGGGCGCAGGCCCTCGGGCGGCTCGTAGGGGTCGCGGTGGACGGACCAGGCGGGGGCGTCCCCGCCGTCGGCCTCCGGGCCGCCGCGCAGGCTCGCGCCGTCGCGCACGGGCCGGCCCGACAGCGCGCTCTCCAGCTCCGCCCAGGGGACGTCCGGGTTCTGCCAGCCCATCCGTGCACGGTACTCGAACATGAGTTCGAACGTCGAGTGCCGGGTTCCGCGGACGGGCGTCGCCGTGCGGGCCGGCCGGCTGCTCCCCAGCGCCGGTCGGCCCCGCACGGCGGATCCGGGCTCCGGCGCGGCACACCGGCCGCTCCCCAGCGCCGGCCCGCGGGCCACCCGGACGTACCCATCCGGTGCCGGCAGGTGGTTCGTGGACCGCCCCGCCGACATCTCCGAGTCCACCAGCCGAACCTGTGGAACGACTGAGACCCCGGTGTGGATCGACCGAGGATCACCGCGGCCCGGGTCGCGCCGGGCCGTACCGTCGTGTTCGTGACGCCATGTCGTGATCGTCGGTTCACCGCACGACCACGCCCGATGACGGATGCTGGTCCGACGCCGCGGCACCCGACCGGTGCCGCGCACGCACCGAGCAGCGCCGGACACCCGGCGCGGACGAGGCCCGGCACCGGGCCGGACGACAGGGGTGGCTCCATGGGACGGGCGAGCACGACGGGGGGCCGGTACCGGCCGCGGCTGGGGAACCGGCTGGTCAGGGTCGCAGCGGCCGGGGTGGCCGTCGTCGCGCTCGCGGCCTGCGCGGACGTCCCCGCGGCACCGGGCTCCGCGACGATCGGCGCTGCCGGCGGCGGGGGCCAGGCCGCCGCACAGGGCGATCCCGGCCTCCCGCAGCGGCTCGCGGCCGCGTTCGGCGGCGACGGCGCCTACGCCCACCTGCAGCAGTTCGAGAAGCTCGCCGACGCGAACGCCGGCAACCGCGCCGTGGGCACCCCCGGGTACGACGCGGCCGTCGACCACGTCGTCGGGACGCTGCGCGCGAGCGGGTTCACGGTGTCGACACCGTCGTTCGAGGTGCGGACCTTCTCCGCGGGCGACGCGCGGCTGACCGTGGCCGGCGCCCCCGTGACGACCGAGGTGCTCGGTTTCTCCCCCGCCACCCCGCCCGGCGGGCTGACCGCGCCGCTGTCGCTGCGCCCGCGCACCCCGCAGGACCCGACACCGGGCTGCGAGGCGGCCGACTACACCGGCATGCCGGCCGGGGCCATCGCCGTCGTCGAGCGTGGGACCTGCGAGTTCGGGCAGAAGTCCCGGCTCGCGGGCGCAGCGGGTGCGGTGGCGGTGATCGTCATCAACACCGAGGACGCGGCCCTGCCCGCCACCCTCGGCGACACCCCGGGGGTCGTCCCGACGGCGTCCGTGACGAAGTCCGCCGGGGCCGCCCTGCGCGACGGCCAGCAGGCCTCGCTCGTGCTCGACACCACGATCCGGCAGCAGACCTCGCGGAACGTGATCGCCGAGACCACCACCGGTGACCCGGCCAGGGTCGTGGTCGCCGGGGCCCACCTCGACAGCGTCCCCGAGGGCGCCGGGATCAACGACAACGGCAGCGGCAGCGCCGCCCTGCTCGAGATCGCGCAGAAGCTCGGCGGTTCCCCGCCGGTCGGTCAGAAGGTGCGCTTCGCGTGGTGGGGCGCCGAGGAGATCGGCCTGGTCGGCGCCACGAAGTACGTCGAGGGCCTGTCCGAGGCCGACCGCGCGCGGATCGCGCTGTACCTCAACTTCGACATGGTCGGCTCGCCGAACCCCGGCTACCTCGTCTACGACGGCGACAACTCCGACGGCCTCGGCGGCGAGGCCGGCCCGCCCGGTTCCGACACTGCGGAGCGCGTCCTGACCGAGGCGCTGGTCGGGGCGGGCGTGAACGGCCCCGAGGGCACCGCGTTCGACGGGCGCTCGGACTACGGCCCGTTCATCGATGCCGGCATCCCGGCCGGTGGCCTGTTCACCGGCGCCGAGGAGCGGAAGACCCCGGAGCAGGCGCAGAAGTGGGGCGGCACGGCGGGGCAGTCCTACGACCCCTGCTACCACACACCCTGCGACCGGCTGACCAACATCGACCGGACCGCGTTGGACCGGAACGTGACGGCGATGGCCTCGGCGATCGGCCGGTTCGCGGTCGACCTCACCGGGGTCCCACAGCGCTGACCCGGCCGCGCCGGGCCCCGCTCCGGCCGCGTGGGCAGCGCTGTCGGCACGACGGTGCCGCCTGCGGTGCCCGCCGTCGGCCGGTGGCTCAGTCGTAGACACCGGTCACCTCCCAGCGGCCGCCGCGGCGCACGAGCAGCAGGGCCGCGCCGTCGGCGAGCACGACCTGCAGCCGGACCGCGGGCCCGGGGCCGTCGGGGTCCCACCAGCGGGTGTGCACCGGCCAGGGCCCGGCCCAGCCGGTGACCTCCCGGTCCGGGTCACCGCCCGCGACCCGGTGCGGGACGCCGTCGAGCAGGTCCGGCGCGGCCAGGTGCACCTCGGTGCCGTCCGCGGCGAGCAACCGGACCGGGACCGGGTCCGGGGGCACCGTCGCCGGCGACGGTGCCGGGAGCCGGCCGGGCCAGGTCGCCGGGGGGTCGGCAGGGGGACGACGGCCCGGGGGCGCGGCGGTGGTGCTCGGTCCCGGCCCGCCCACCGCCCGGACCGGCGACTGGGCCTGCCGACCCGGCCGGGGCGGTGGTGCGCTCCCCGGCTCCGCGACCAGCGGGCGCCGTCACCGCCGGGCCCGCCGCTGACCGTGGCCGGACACTGCTCGACCCGACCGCCGTCCTGGGCAGCACCGTCCCGGGTGCGGCGGCGCCCGGGCGGGCGGCCACCGTCATCCGCCCCGGGACGAGGGCCGCCCCCGCGGGGTCCTCCTGCCCGGCGCCCCCGACGGGTCCCCCTCCACCGTCCGCCGCGGGGACCGCGGGCCCCGGGCGGGCGGGCTCCGCGGTGTCCTCGACGACCCGTTCGTCGCCCCACCGCACCAGCCGCACCCGCTCGCCCGGGTCGCGGCCACCCGTCGGGACCGCGGTGAACACCGCCTCCGGCCCGAGCAGCGCCTGCACCCGGACCAGGGCCCGCCCGGACCGCTCGTCGCCCTCGCCGACGTCGCCCCACAACCCGCGCTGCAGCGCCCCGGCGACCACGGTGTCCTCCGGCGTGAGCCGCAGCGCGACCAGCGTCCCGGAGCCGCAGCGCCCGAGCCACGAGTCGAGCTGCCAGCGCACCCGGTCGACCGTCCCGGACGGGGTCAACGGCTCGGCGCACCGCCAGACCCGCAGCAGCTCCTCCCCGCTCTCGGTGCGTGCGTGCACCCCCAGCCGGGTGCAGGCCAGGCCGTGACCGGCGAGCGCGGTGTGCAGCCGGGTCGCGAGCGCCCGCGCGGCGAAGGCGGCCGCGTCGACCCGGTCCACCGGTGGATCCAGCTCGACCGCCGCGGCCAGCTCCTCCGGCGGGACCCGGCGCGCGGGCGGGCGGGGGTCTCGCCCGCGGGCGAGCCGGTGCGCGGCCACCGCGGCGGCGCCGAAGCGCGAGGCCACGTCGGCCTCCGACAGCGACGCGAACGCCCCCAGCGAGCGCAGCCCCAACCGGCGCAGCAGGTCCACCAGCGCAGCCCGGTCGACGTCGGGGTCCCGGTCCAGCTCGGCGACCTCCAGCGGCGCGAGGAACTCCGCCGACCGCCCCGGCGGCACCCCACGCCCCCGGCGGGCGGCGAGCTCGGCGGCGAACATCCCGTCCGCGACGCCGATCTGGCACTCGGTCCCGGCGTGCAGCGCGACCTGGTCGATCAGCCGCTCCACCGCGGCGCGCTCCCCGCCGAACCAGCCGACCGGACCGCGCGCGGACAGCACCAGCAGCCCCGGCCGCACCACCTCGACGCCGGGGGCGAGCGCCTCCACCGCGGCGACGACCGGCTCGAACAGCCGGGCGTCGCGCCCCGGGTCGGGGGCGAGCACCACGAGCTCCGGGCACCGGGCCTGCGCCTCCCGACGCCGCAGCCCCCGGCGGACGCCGTGCCGGCGGGCCGTCGCCGAGCAGGCCAGGACCCGGTTGGCGTGCAGGACCGCGGCCGGCCGGTCCGCCGGGACGTGCGCGGCGCGGGCGGCCGCGGTGACCGGCCAGTCCGGGGACCAGACCGCCAGCACCCGCGGGTCGGGCTCCGCCCGCCCACCGTCGCCCGGGCCGGCTCCGCCGCGCACGCTCGCGCTGCCGCCCGCGCTCCCGACGGGGCCCGCGTCCGCCCTGCCGACCGCACCCGTCACGCCGCCCGCCTCCGTCGTACCGGACGTGCTCATCCCGCCGCCCGGGCCACGGGGCGCGCAACCGGGGCCTCGCCCACCGCCGGCCCGTGGACCGCGGGGACCGACGGCACCGAGGCGATCGCGGGCACCGACGGCGCCACCGGGACCGAGGGCGTCACCGGGGCCGGGGCGACCGTCCCGCCGGGCCCGGGGAGGAGCACCTCCACCCCCCGGCCGGCCGGGCCGATCCCGCGCCCCTCCGCCCGGACCTCGACCCGCCGGGACCGCAGCCGCCCCGTCCCGCGACCGACGCCCTCCCAGCGCGGACGGGTGCAGTGCAGCCGCAGGTCGGCCCCCGGCCACCCGCCGAGCGCCAGCAGCACCGCGCCCCGCTGCCGGGTCCGCGCGGCGAGCCGCTGCCGGTCACCGGCCCGCAGCCCGGCCCGCTCCGGCCCGGCCACGACCACTAGGTCCAGCCCGTCCAGCAGCGCCGCGGTCACCCCGACCAGGTCCGCACCGGGGTCGGGGACCAGCGCCAGCCGGTCCAGCCGCACGCCCGCCTCCGCCGCGGCCGTCGCGCCGAGTCCGGGGCGGCCGACCACACCCGCCCACGCGCCCTCCGCGGACGCGGCGGCCAGCAGCGCGAACAGCAGCGACCCCGCACCGGATCCCACGCCCACCGCCACGGTGGATCCCCGCCGCAGGCCCCCACCGGGCAGCAGACCGGCCAGCGGCCCCGGCACCGGCAGCAGGTCCGCCTCGCTCACCGGACGCGGCTCGACCGTCCCGACCCTGCGGGCCGGGGCCTCCGGCTCCGGGCAGGGCCCCGCGGGCCCCGACCGGGACCGCTCCAGGCCCGCCCGGGTCTCCGTCCGGTGCAGGACGTGCCGGGCCCGGGCGAGCCGCTCGGCGGCGGAGCCTGCCGAGGACCCCGGCCCCCCGGCCGGGCCCCGCGCCCCGGGCAGCGGCTCCCGCCCGCCCCCGGGGACACGGGACCCGGCTCCGACCACCGGCCCGGACCCCTCCGGACCGGTGTCGGCCCCGACGTCGGCGCCGGCTCCCCCACCGGCACCGCCGATCACCCGGCCGACCGCCGCCGCTCCCCCGACGACGACCGGCCCCTCGCCCGCACCGACGCGCACCGCAGTACCTCCCCGCCACACACCGCGCCACGGCCGAACGGCCGCGACCTCGCCCGGCGCGCCGCGGGGAAGGCGACGCGTGCTCGAACTGATGTTCGAAGCATAGGGCCCGTGCCGCCGCTCCGCATCCCCCGGGTGGGGGTGGCGACGACGACGGGAGGACCGTCGCACGCACCCCTGACATTCTCGGCCGGAAGACCCTCCGAGCTGCTCCGAACGCCGACGGCCCGGGACCGCGCGAGGCGGTCCCGGGCCGTCGGGTGGATCGGTGGGTCAGCAGCGGGTCAGTGGGCGAAGTGCCGTGTCCCGGTCAGGTACATCGGCACGCCCGCCTTGGCGCAGGCCGCGACGACCTCCTCGTCCCGGACCGAGCCGCCGGGCTGCACGACGGCGGCGACACCGGCGTCGAGCAGCACCTCCAGCCCGTCGGGGAAGGGGAAGAACGCGTCGGAGGCGGCGACCGCGCCGCGGGCCCGGTCCCCGGCCCGGGTCACGGCGAGCTTCGCCGCGTCGACCCGGTTGACCTGGCCCATGCCGACGCCGACCGCGGCGCCGTCGTGGGCGAGCAGGATCGCGTTGGACTTCACCGCGCGGCAGGCGCGCCAGGCGAACGCCAGGTCGTCGAGCACCTCGGGGGCCACGGCGTCGCCGGTGACGAGCTTCCAGGCGGCCGGGTCGTCGCCGTCGGCGTCGACGAGGTCGCGCTGCTGCACCAGCAGCCCGCCGGAGATCGGGCGCAGCTCGGTGCCGGTGCGGGCGGCGCCGTCGGGGATGCGGAGCACGCGGACGTTCTTCTTGCGCGCCAGCACCTCCAGCGCGCCGTCGGCGTAGCCGGGGGCCACGACGACCTCGGTGAAGATCTCGGCGACCTGCTCGGCCATCGCGACCGAGACCTCGCCGTTGACCGCGATGACCCCGCCGAACGCCGACACCGGGTCGGTGGCGTGCGCCTTGCGGTGGGCCTGCGCGACGTCGGCGCCGACCGCGATCCCGCACGGGTTGGCGTGCTTGATCACCGCGACCGTCGGGCGGTCCCCGTGGTCGTGCGCGGCGCGCCAGGCGGCGTCGGCGTCGACGTAGTTGTTGTAGGACATCTCCTTGCCGTGCAGCTGCTCGGCACCGGCGAGGCCGGAGCCGGTGCCGTCGGTGTAGAGCGCGGCGGACTGGTGCGGGTTCTCGCCGTAGCGCAGCGGGCGCTCGCGGGTCCAGGTGGCGCCGACCCACTCGGCGGAGGCCTCGTCGTCGCCGGTGGGGAACTGCTCGCCCATCCAGGTCGCGACCGAGACGTCGTAGGCGGCGGTGTGCCGGAAGGCGTCGGCGGCGAGCCTGCGGCGGTCCTCCACGACGAAACCGCCCGCGCCGACCTGCTCGAGCACCCAGGCGTAGCGCGACGGGTCGACGACGACCGCGACGCTCTCGTGGTTCTTCGCCGAGGCCCGCACCATCGCCGGGCCGCCGATGTCGATCTGCTCGACGGCCTCGTCACGGCTCGCGCCGGACGCGACGGTCTCGCGGAACGGGTAGAGGTTCGACACCAGCAGGTCGAACGGCGCGATGTTCAGCTGCTCGAGCTGGGCGAGGTGCTCGGGCTTGCGGGTGTCGGCGAGCAGCCCGGCGTGCACCCGCGGGTGCAGGGTCTTGACCCGGCCGTCGAGGCACTCGGGGAACCCGGTGACCTCCTCGACGGGGGTGACCGGGACGCCGGCGTCGGCGATCCGCTGGGCGGTGGAGCCGGTCGAGACGATCTCCACCCCGGCGGCGTGCAGCCCGGTGGCCAGGTCGAGGAGACCGGCCTTGTCGTAGACGCTGATCAGGGCCCGGCGTACCGGCCTGCGCTCACTCACTGTTCACCTCGTGGGGTTGGGCGGCGGTGGCGAACCGTCGCACGGTCGCGACCAGCAGCCGTCGTTCCTCGGTCTTGATGCGCTCGTGCAGGGAGGTCTCGTCGTCGCCCGGGAGCACGGGGACCTCCGCCTGTGCGAGCACCGGTCCGGTGTCGAGCCCGGCGTCGACCTCGTGCACGGTCGCGCCGGTGACGGGCACCCCGGCGGCCAGCGCGTCCCGGACGGCGTGCGCGCCGGGGAACGCCGGCAGCAGGGCCGGGTGCGTGTTCAGCATCGGGCATCCGAGCGCGTCCAGGAAGGCCGGGGAGACGAGCTTCATGAACCCCGCCCCGACGACGAGGCCCGGCCGGTGCGCGAGGACGGCCGCGGCGAGCGCGGTGTTCCAGGCGTCGCGGCCGGCGTGGTCGGCGACCCGTTCGACGAAGGTGGGGACGCCGGCGGCACGGGCCCGGTCGAGCCCGGCGGCACCCGGGCGGTCGGCCCCGACGGCGACGACGGCGAACCCGGCGTCCGCAGTGTCCGCAGTGTCCGCGGCGTCGAGCAGTGCCTGCAGCAGGGTCCCGCTCCCGGAGACGAGGACGACGACCCGCAGCGCCTCGTGCCGCTCCTGCGCGCCCACCGTGTCCCTTCCTCGCCGGTCCGGGCCGCTCCACGGCCCCTGGCCAGGGTAGACGCGCCCTCCGACGGCGACGGCGCCCGGTGCGGTGGCCCGGGTCACCCGGCCCTGGTCGTGGGCCGCGACGGGTCAGTCGGCCCTGTCGGCCCTGCGGTCCCGGTCGGCCCTGTCCGCCACGTGGTCGCCGCGGTCGCGGTCCCGTTCGGTGGGGCCCTCGTCCGCGGCGCCGCGGCGGGAGGCCGTGCGCCCGGCTCCGTCGGGCTCCTCGTCGGAGACGGCGTGGCGGTGGGGATGGACGTCGCCGTGCTCTCCGTCGTCGTCCCACGCGGCGTCGACCCGGCGGACGGGTGCCCCGGCGGTGCGACGGCGCTCGACCAGCTCCGCCACCGTCGGGGTGCGACGGCGGTCCCGGGCGGCCCGGGCCCGGTCGACCGCGGTCCGCGGCCGGTCGGTGCCGCCCATCGGGACGTGCCGGGCGAGCTCGGTCCCCGCGCAGGTCAGCACGGCCGGGATCCCGACCAGCAGCAACGCGCAGCCGAGGACCGCCCACGGGTGGAACGACACCGGGTCGTAGGGCCCGCCCGCGAGCGCACCGCCCGCGAGCGCCGCCGGGACCGCCGCCCCGACCGCGACGACCACCGCCGCCGTCGCCGGGGCCGCGACCCGCTCCACGACCGGCGCGTCCTCCCCCAGCGCCCGGCGGCAGGCGATCCCGCCGAGCACCCCCGCGACGACGGGCAGCAGCACGACCAGCACCGCGGCCGTCGGGACGGTGGTGACGGGCAGGACCGCCACGGGCGGGAACGGCGGCAGCGGCCCCGGCTCGGCGCCGAACGGGCCCGATCGGGCGATGCCGACCGACACCCCCGCGCCCAGCGCCCAGGACAGCGCCCCGACCAGGGCGTTCGGCAGGTACCCCACGCTCAGCACCAGCACCCCGAAGCCCGCCCAGGCCCCGGGGGCGATGCGCTCGGCGGTGTCGGCGACGTCCGAGGCGCTCGCGAGCAGCGCCACGGTCAGGACGAGGGCGGCGACCAGCAGCAGCCCGGCGGCCGCGACCCGGGCCCCGGCGAGTGCCGCGCCGGGCCACCCGGCCAGCACCCGCTGCCACGCGGCCGGGGCCCCGCACGCGTGGACGACGCCGATCCCGGCGGCCGTCCCGGCCACCAGCCCGGCCCCGATCATCGAGGCCCAGGGCGCGGTCACGGCCATGTCCCGCGGCAGCAGCGCCCCGGCGAGCACGGCGACCGCGGCGGCGGCCCCGGCCTGGGAGGCGACGACGGCACCGGCGTCGTGCCGGACCCGCCCGCCCAGCCGGAGCACCGCCCAGCGCGAGCAGAAGGCGACCAGCGCGACGACCACCAGCGTCGGCAGCAGCGGCAGCACCCCGAACGGACGCCCGTCCACGGCGACCGGGATGAGGTGCGCGGCCAGCCACAACGGGACGGCGGTGGCGAGTGCCCCGTCCGCGGTGACCTCGACGCCGCCGGTGCCGGTCAGCAGCGCCGCCACCGGGACGAGCATCGTGTACCCGGCGAGGACGGCACCCATCGTGGCCACGAGGAGGATCCGCAGCCGGTCCAGCCCGGTGCCGGTCCCGGTGCCGCGCGTCGGGGTCCGGACGGGGCGGCGGTGCCCCCGCTCCCGCTCCGCGACGGCGGTCGCGCGCCCACCGCGGGACCGCTCGGGTGCGGGCCCGGTGGACCGGGCCCGGGAGGCCGGGCGACCGCGGGCGGGACGGGGCGGGGTGGTGCTCACCCGGTCAGCGTCGCAGCGAACCCCGTCCGGGAGGGGCAGGCACGCCGTGACGTGCCGGGGCCCACGGTCCCGGCAGGTCAGGCGGAGCCGTCACCGCCGGGCCGGAAGGTGCGGGTGGCCTCGGCATCGCCGGTGGCCGGAGGCCCGGGATCCTCGGCCTGCTCACCGGCGGCCGGGGTGGAGCCGGGAATCGCGGAGGGGCGGGTGACGCCCGTGTCCTCGCCCGCCTGGTCCGCGCCCGCCGTGTGGGGGGTGGTCGCGGGCGGGGCCTGCTCGGATCCCGGTGTGCCGGTCACCGCGGCGGCGCGATCGCCGTAGGACACCCCGGAGAAGGCGCCACCCCCGCCGGACGGCGTGTGCGGTGCCGCGTCGGCCTGCGGGCCGCGTCCGCCGCCGACCGCGTGCCGGCCCGCGTCGTCGCCGGTCCGGTCCTGCACCCCGGGCGCCTCGGGCGCGCCGTGGGCCCCGGGCTGGCCCGGGTACTGCCCGACGGCGGGCTGCGACGCCGCGGGCACCGCGCCGGAGGCGCCGTAGGGGGCGGCGCCGTACTGACCCGGTCCGTACTGACCGGCGCCGTACTGACCGGCGCCGTACTGGCCGGCCCCCGGCTGCGCGGCGCCGTGCTGGCCCGCGCCGTGCTGGCCCCCACCGTGCTGTCCTGTGCCGGGCTGCACCCCACCGGGCTGCCCCGGGGCGTACGGAGCGGCGCCGGACGGGGCCCCGTAGGGACTCGCGCCGTACTGGCCCGCGGCGTAGGGGTCCGCCGCGTAGGGCGCAGCACCGGAGGCCGCGCCGTACGGCGCCGCGGCTCCCGGCTGGCCCACGCCGTAGGGCTGCTGCGGCATCCAGGGCGCCTGCTGGCCCGGCGGGACCTGGCCGGGGCCCCAGCCGGGCTGCCCGACGTGAGACGGGCGCTGTGCCCGCGGGGCGGGAGCGGCGACCACGCCGGACAGGAGGAGCTGGGCGTAGAGCAGTGCGGCGCCCGCGAGCAGGGCGACCACGAACACGACCCAGCCCAGCGTGCCGCCGATCGCCGCGGTGCCGGCACCGGCCAGGACCAGCAGCATCGTCAGCGCACCCGTCGTCGACAGGACCACACCCGCGACCAGGGTGCGGCCGGTGCCGGGCAGCAGGGTGAGCGCACCCGCGACACCACCGGCGACGACCATCGCGACCGGGAACAGCCCGGTGGTGACGTCGAAGAAGGTCAGGACCAGCGCCAGCAGGGCCAGCACGGCCCCCGCCAGCACGGCGATCCGCACCGTCGGAGCAGGCGGGGCCTGCTCGGGAGCCGGGGCGGCCCCTGGCTCGTTGCTCGACATGACGACCACTCCCGTGTGACGGACGGACTCGCTGCACCGCACGCTAGCCGATGCCCCCGACACGACCGGGTGAGGCGCACGGGGTGCACACAGCACGACGCGCGGGCGCCGGGAGGAGTTCCCGGGGCCCGCGCGTCGGACGTGCGGAGAGCGCTCCGATCAGGCGGAGAGGATCTCCTTCATCAGGGCGGCGGTCTCGGACGGCGTCTTGCCGACCTTCACGCCGGCGGCCTCGAGGGCCTCCTTCTTCGCCTGCGCGGTGCCGGCCGAGCCGGACACGATCGCGCCGGCGTGGCCCATCGTCTTGCCCTCGGGAGCGGTGAAGCCCGCGACGTAGCCGACGACCGGCTTGGTGACGTTGGCCTTGATGAAGTCCGCGGCGCGCTCCTCGGCGTCGCCACCGATCTCACCGATCATCACGATGGCCTCGGTCTCGGGGTCCGCCTCGAACGCCTCGAGGGCGTCGATGTGGGTGGTGCCGATGACCGGGTCGCCGCCGATGCCGATGGCGGTGGAGAAGCCGAACTCACGCAGCTCGTACATCATCTGGTAGGTCAGCGTGCCGGACTTCGACACCAGGCCGATCTTGCCGGGGCCGGCGATGTTCGCCGGGATGATGCCCGCGTTGGACTTGCCGGGCGAGATGATGCCGGGGCAGTTCGGGCCGATGATCCGGGTCTTGTTGCCCGTGGCGACCGCGTGCGCCCAGAAATACGCCGAGTCGTGCACCGGGATGCCCTCGGTGATGACGACCGCGAGCGGGATCTCGGCGTCGATGGCCTCGATGACCGCGTCCTTGGCGAACTTCGGCGGGACGAAGATGACCGACACGTCGGCGCCGGTCTCCTTGATCGCCTCCTCGACCGTGCCGTACACGGTGACGTCCTTGCCGCCGACCGTGTGCGTGGTGCCGGCCTTGCGGGCGTTCACACCGCCGACGATGTTCGTCCCGGCCGCCAGCATCTTGGTGGCGTGCTTGGTGCCCTCGCCACCGGTGATGCCCTGGACGATGACCTTGCTGTTCTCGTTGAGGAAGATCGACATGTCTCAGGCTCCAGCGTTCGCGAGCTCGGCGGCCTTGGCGGCCGCGTCGTCCATCGTGCCCACCACGGTGACGAGCGGGTGGTTCGCGTCGGCGAGGATCTGACGACCCTCCTCGACGTTGTTGCCGTCCAGGCGGACGACCAGCGGCTTGGTGGCCTCGTCGCCCAGGATCTTGAGGGCCTCGACGATGCCGTTGGCCACCGCGTCGCACGCGGTGATGCCGCCGAAGACGTTGACGAAGACGCTCTTGACCTCGTCGTCGCCCAGGATGACGTCCAGGCCGTCGGCCATGACCTGCGCCGAGGCGCCGCCGCCGATGTCGAGGAAGTTGGCGGGCTTGACCCCGCCGTGCGCCTCGCCGGCGTAGGCGACGACGTCGAGGGTGCTCATGACGAGCCCCGCGCCGTTGCCGATGATGCCGACCTGGCCGCCGTCGAGCTTGACGTAGTTGAGGCCCTTGGCCTTGGCCTTCGCCTCGAGCGGGTTCTCGGTGCGCTCGTCGACCAGCTCGGCGTGCGCCGGGTGCCGGAAGTCCGCGTTGGCGTCGAGGGTGACCTTGCCGTCGAGGGCGATCACCTTGTCCTGCGGGTCGCGGACCAGCGGGTTGACCTCGACCAGCGTCGCGTCCTCGGAGACGAAGGTCTCCCAGAGCTTCACGATGACGTTCGCGGCCTCGTCGGCGACGGCGGCCGGGATCTTGCCCGCGGCGACGATCTCGTCGGCCTTGGCCTTGTCGACGCCGGCGATCGGGTCGATCGCGATCCGGGCCAGCGCGTCCGGCCGCTCGACGGCCAGCTGCTCGATCTCCATGCCGCCCTCGGCCGAGCACATGGCCAGGAAGGTGCGGTTGGACCGGTCCAGCAGGAAGGAGAAGTAGTACTCCTCGGCGATGTCGCTGGCCTCGGTGACCAGGACCTGGTGCACGGTGTGGCCCTTGATGTCGAGGCCCAGGATGGCCTCGGCCTTCTCCTTGGCCTCGTCGGCGTCCTGCGCCAGCTTCACGCCGCCGGCCTTGCCCCGACCACCGGTCTTGACCTGCGCCTTGACCACGACGGCGGTGCCCAGCTCGGCCGCCGCGGCCGCCGCGTCGGCGGCGTTGTCCACGGTCCGGCCCGGCAGCACCGGGACTCCGTGCGCGGCGAAGAGGTCCTTCGCCTGGTACTCGTAGAGGTCCACTCGGCTCTCCCGCTCCACTTCGCTCTCGCCGCGACCGGCGCGTCCCCGGCTCGTTCCCCGGGCGCGCCCCGCACAGGTGGCGGGCGGCAGCGGTCGCGGACGTCGGTGATGCTGCGTCGGGGAGCCTAGCCACGCCGCGCGCACCGGTCCTGACCTGGGCCGGTGACCGCAGTCACCCTGTCGGCGCAGTGCTCGATTCAGATGGACCGTCCGAGTGATCGGGACCACGGATCGCTCCGCGAGACAGCGGAATCCTGTGACCTGCCTTACCTTTCGACTATGGCGACGTCGCTACCCGGAGGCGCTCGCCTGCACGCGATCGCCGACGGGGCGCTGTCGACAGTGACGGCCGCGACGTCCGATCTCGCGCAGGCGGCGGGCTACGCCGCGCGAACATTCACCTCGCGTGCGGGCCTGCGCGGGCTGGCGCTGGAGGGCGCCTGGCTGGCCGCGCACCTCGCGCTGTACCCGATCGGACTGGCCGAGGAGACCGTCCGCCCGCAGGGCCACTGGCGCACCGACAGCCTGCCGCCGGTCAAGCGGAGCCTGGTCGTCGCCGACCCCGCCGCGGCCGGGACGCCGATCCTGCTGGTGCACGGGATCATGGACAACCGCTCGGTGTTCACCGTGTTCGCCCACGAGCTGCGCCGGCGCGGCTTCGGCGTCGTGCACGCCATCAACTACAGCCTGCTCACCGACGACGTCCGCACCGCGGCGCACGAGCTGCGCGGCCACGTCGAACGACTGCGCGAGGCCACCGGGTCAGACCGGGTGCACATCGTCGGGCACTCCCTCGGCGGCGTGATCGCCCGCTACTACGTGCAGCGGATGGGGGGCGACGCCGTCGTCGACACCCTGGCGACGCTCGGCAGCCCGCACGCGGGCAGCAACCTGGCCCGGCTCGCGCCGCTTCCGCTGTGCCGCCAGCTCCGCCCCGGCTCGCCGATCCTGCGTGAGCTGGACGAACCGGCCCCCGGCTGCCGGACCCGGTTCCTGGTGGTCTGGTCACGGATGGACGAGATCATCATCCCGCAGCGGAACTCCCGGCTGCGCCACCCCGACCTCGACGTCACCGAGCTGGAGCTCGACGACGTCGGCCACCTCGCCCTGCCGGTGGACCGGCGCACCGTGCACTTCGTGGCGAGCACGCTGGCCCGCGGCGAGGCGGAGCGCCGCGAGCACGACCGGGTGCGCGACCGGAGGCTGCGCGGGTCGCTGCGACTGGTCGGACGGCACGCGGCGCAAGGCGCCTGAGGGACCGGTCCGCGCGGGGGAACGGGGCTCCTCCGTTCGCCGTCGCGTCGATGACCGCCCGACCGGTCGCCGATGATCCACGACCGTCCGCAACGGCGCGATGGCCCGCCGTTGCCGCTCGGCGAGGCCCGGGTTACCGTCGCGTTGTCCACGTCACGGACCGGTCACGGTGATCGGTGTCGCCCCGAACGACACCATCCCCCGACGGAGCCCCCACTCCGACGATCACCGCCGAACGGCCCGCGGCGCCCTTGACCACCAGAAGGGCAGTCTTGTCGCGCCACCGCTCCCCCAGCGGCGCCACGCGACCGGAGGCCCGGCCCGGCACGCTCCCCCCTGTGCCGCCGGCCGGTCACCGGCTCCCGGCGCTCCCGGCTCCCCCGCCGGTGGTCTCGCGCACCCGGGTGACCGTCGCCGCGGCGGCCGGCGGTGCGCTGGTCGCGGCCGGTCAGACGGTCGCCGGGGCCCTCGGGGTGCCCGGCTGGGGCGGTGAGGCCTCGGTCGAGGAGTCCTACGCCCGGCTCGCCGCGTCGGCGATGCTGCCGGTGTCCGGCGACACCCGCCCGGCCGACACGACCGCCCCGCTGGACACCTCCGCGATCGGCGGGGAGCAGCTCAGCGCGCAGGCCGCGTCGCTGCCCGACCTGGACGCCACCTCGAAGGTCGACGTCGCCAACCTGACGAAGGCCGCCCGGATGGGCCGCGAGGCCGCCAAGCTGGAGCGGGCCGTGACGACCGCGATGTCGCACGGCGCCCCGAAAGCCGTATTGTACGACGGCGAGGCGTTCGTCCTGCCGACGGCGGGCCGGTTCACCTCCGGCTTCGGCGCCCGCTGGGGCGTGCAGCACAAGGGCATCGACCTCGCCGCCCCGATCGGCACCCCGATCTTCGCCCTCACCGACGGCGTCGTGGAGAAGTCCGGTCCCGCCAGCGGCTTCGGGATGTGGGTGGTGCTCAAGCACCCCGACGGCACCAGCACCGTCTACGGCCACATCAACCGGTCGTTCGTGCAGGAGGGCCAGCAGGTCAAGGCCGGCGACGAGATCGCCGAGGTCGGCAACCGCGGCCAGTCCACCGGCCCGCACCTGCACCTCGAGGTGTGGGAGCCGGACGGCACCAAGATCGACCCGCTGCCGTGGCTGGCCGCGCGCGGTCTCGACGTCACCGCCGCGACGGGCTCGCGCGACGCCTGATCGCCGGGCACCGCTCCCCCGACCCGCCCGGACGGGTCAGAATGGCCGGGTGGGGGACGAGGCGGGGTACCGGGTGGGGGACGACGAGCGGCGGGCAGTGGACGCCCGGCTGCAGCGCGCGCACAGCGAGGGACGGCTGTCCCTGCCCGAGTACGAGGAGCGCTCGGCCACGGCCTGGGCGGCCCGCACCCGCGCCGACCTGGAGCCGTTGACCCGCGACCTCCCGGCCGACACCGCCGGGACGCCCACCGCCGCCGTCGAACGGGCGCCGACCGGGGCCCTCCGGGCACCGGCCGGGGAGTTCGCCGCGGCCGCCGGGCGACGCGCCGGCGGGATCCTCGCCGCGGTCGCGGTGGCCGTCGCCGCGGTCTGGGGACTGGCGCAGGTCGTGCCGATCACCGAGGGACTGACCGTGTTCGGGTCCCGCACCGTCGGGGCCGAGGCCGGCGACCGGGTGGGCGGGGTGACGGTGTTCGGCTCGACGACGGTCCTCGTGCCCGAGGGGACGCGGGCGGACGTCTCCGGGTTCACCGTGTTCGGCTCGACCGAGTGCCCGACGGCGTGCGCCGCGCCCGGCGACCGGACGGTGGACGTGCACGTCGTCGGGGCGTTCGGGTCGGTGAAGGTCCTGACCCCGGCCGAGGCCGCGGTGCAGGACCGCGACGACGACTGAGGTCTACAGCTTCTGCATCGGGACGCCACCGATCAGCATCAGCCGGACCGTCCCGCCCGAGCCGAAGTCGATCGTCACCGTCGCGCGCGGGCCGATGCCGTCGGCCGCGACGACCGTGCCCAGGCCGTACTTGTCGTGGTTGACCCGGTCCCCGACGTCGAGGTTCAGCGTCTGGTTGTTCAGCGACCGCTCCGGGACCTTCCAGCTCCCGCGGTCGGTCGCCTGCGGACGCTTCCCGAACCCGAACCGCCCGACCGGCGCCGACGGGCGCTGCGCGGCGAGCTGTTCCTCGCTGCGCCGCCAGTCGAGCAGCGACGGGGGCACCTCGTCGAGGAAGCGCGACGCCGGGTTGGTGCTGGGCTGCCCGAACGCGGACCGCACGATCGCCCGGGACAGGTAGAGCCGCTTCTCCGCGCGGGTGATCCCGACGTAGGCCAGCCGGCGCTCCTCGGCGAGCTCCTTGGGATCGCCGAGGGTGCGCAGGTGCGGGAAGATCCCGTCCTCCCAGCCGGTCAGGAAGACCACCGGGAACTCCAGACCCTTCGCCGTGTGCAGGGTCATCATCGTGACCACGCCGGAGTCGTCGTCGGGGATGGAGTCCGCATCCGCGACGAGTGCGACCCGCTCCAGGAACGCGGCCAGCGAGCCGGGCTCCGGGACACCGTCGGGGGTGTCGTCGTAGGTGTCGGCCTCACCCTCGGGTGCCGCGCCGTCGGGTGCCACGCCCTCGGGTGCCGCGCCGGATCCGATCGCGCCCCCTCCGTCCGCGGCGAGGTCGGTGACCGCGGCGTCGCCCGCGAACTCCCGCGCCACCGTGACGAGCTCGGCGAGGTTGTCCATCCGGGTGCCGTCCTGGGGGTCCTCCGAGGCCTGCAGCTCCTCCAGGTAACCGGTCCGCGCGTAGACGGCCTCGAGCACCTCGGCGGTGTCGTCGCCGCGGTCGACGAGCTCGCGCAGCTCGTCGAGCATGCGCACGAACCCGGCGATGTTCTTCTGCGAGCGGGTCGCCAGCGCGGGGAGCCGCTGCGGCTGTTCGGCGGCGGTGCGCAGCGCGCGGGCGAACGAGGTGCGCTCGCGCTCGGCGTACTCGGCGACGACGGCCTCGGCCCGGTCCCCGATGCCGCGCTTGGGCACGTTGAGGATGCGGCGCAGGCTGACCGTGTCCTCCGGGTTGGACAGCACCCGCAGGTAGGCCAGCGCGTCGCGGATCTCGCGGCGCTCGTAGAACCGCACCCCGCCGACGACCTTGTAGGGCAGCCCGACCCGCAGGAACACGTCCTCGAAGACACGGGACTGGTTGTTGGTCCGGTAGAAGACCGCGATGTCGGAGTTGCGGTACTCGCCGGTGTCGACGAGCCGGTCGATCTCCCGGGCGACGAACGACGCCTCGTCGTGCTCGTTGTCCGCGACGTACCCGACGACGCGCTCACCGTCGCCCGAGTCCGACCACAGCCGCTTGTCCCGGCGCTCCGGGTTGCGGGCGATCACCGCGTTCGCCGCGGACAGGATGGTCTGGGTGGAGCGGTAGTTCTGCTCCAGCAGGATGGTCCGCGCGTCGGGGAAGTCCTGCTCGAACTCGATGATGTTGCGGATGTTCGCGCCGCGGAAGGCGTAGATCGACTGGTCCGAGTCCCCGACGACGCACAGCTCGCCGGGCCGGCCGTTCGCCGTCGCCGGGGCGACGAGCTGGCGGACCAGCTCGTACTGCGCGTGGTTGGTGTCCTGGTACTCGTCGACCATCACGTGCCGGAAGCGGCGCCGGTAGTACTCGGCGACGGCGGGCAGCCTATCCAGCAGCGAGACCGTCTCCATGATCAGGTCGTCGAAGTCGAAGGCGTTCGCCTGGCGCAGCCGCGACTGGTAGACGCCGTAGACCTCGGCGATGCGCCGCTCGTGGTCGGTGGCGGCGCGCTCGGCGGCCTCGTCCGGCGAGACCAGCTCGTTCTTCAGGTTGGAGATCTGGGCGGCCAGTGCCCGCGGGGCGAACTTCTTCGGGTCCAGCTCCAGGTCGCGGCCGACGATGCCGACGAGGCGACGGGTGTCGTCGGCGTCGTAGACGGAGAAGGCGCTGCGCACGCCGAGGTGCTTGGCCTCGCGGCGCAGGATCCGCACGCACATGGAGTGGAAGGTGGACACCCACATCGGCCCGGACCGCCGCCCGACGAGGGCGTCGACGCGCTCCTTCATCTCGGCCGCGGCCTTGTTGGTGAAGGTGATCGCCATGATCTCGCCGGGATGCACCCCGCGCTCGGCGAGCAGCCAGCCGATCCGGTGGGTGAGCACCCGGGTCTTGCCCGACCCCGCGCCGGCGACGATCAGCAGCGGCGAACCCGCATGGGTCACGGCCTCCCGCTGACGGTCGTTGAGGCCTTCCAGCAGGCGGCGGCCCTGGGCCGTCGTCGGCTCGGCAGCGGCGGAAGGGCCCGTCCCGGGGAGTTCGAACAGCGCACTCATCGTGTCGAACACGGTACGCCGGGGGTCCGACAGAGCCCGCTCCGGCGTCGCCGGTCCCCGGGAAGCACGGCGACCCGGTGCGCCGGGTGGTCTACACTCGCCGCGTGGCACACGACGGGCGATTTCGCTACGGGTACCGGACCCCGGTTCCCGCTGCGCCGCCCGTCTGAGCCCAGACGCCACCCGCACGCCCCGGAGTCCGACGGACCCGGGGCGTTCGTACGTCCTCGGTCCCGACGGCCCGTGACCGAGACGAGGAGACCATGACCGTGACCGATCCCGCAGCCCCGCAGCCCCGCTCCGGCACGAGCACCGAGGTGCGCACCGGAGCCGACCCCGAGATCGAGCAGCTGCGCCGGGAGATCGACCGGCTCGACGCCGAGATCCTCGACGCGATCCTGCGCCGCACGGAGGTCTCGAAGCGCATCGGCGCCGCCCGCATGGCCGCGGGCGGACCGCGGATCGTCTACAGCCGGGAGATGGCGGTGCTCGACCGGTTCGCCGACCTCGGACCCGAGGGGCGCGAGCTGGCGATGATGCTCCTGCGGCTGGGCCGTGGACGCCTCGGCGGCCGCTGACCCCTGGTGCGACACCCGGTCGCGTCCGGCGACCGGGTAGAGGTGACGACCGTTCGGCGATTCACGCACAGTGCACAGCGCGACACGCCGGCGAGCGCCCCACCTGGGGTTCAGGTCAGGTCACCCTTGCGCAGGGGTTGCCTTCCGAGGCAACGAGCAGGCCGAGCGGTCGGATACGGCCGATGAACGGGAACCGCCCGAAAGGGTTACCTGCGACGAGCGGAGGGTGATCACTTGGGAATCAAGCGCTCCTTCCGGTACATCTTCCCAGGTCGAAATGACCCGAAGGAGGACGTGCGGCCGTGACCGACACACCTGCCGGAGCCCCGCTCCCCGGCGCCCCCGGCGCCACCGGGCCCCGCGACGTGGTGAGCGTCGCCGAGCTACTGGCGCGCCACTCGCGCGCGTCCCACGCCTCTTCCGACGGAGCGGGCCCGCTCACCGGGCCCGTCCTGTCCGTCGGCGACCTGCTGCGCCGCGAAGGGCGTCCCCCGGTGGCCGAGGGTGCCTCCGCCGACGCCGCCTCGGCCGGTGACATCGCCGCCGCGGGCGCCCCGGGCGGCTGGCCGGACATCGGACTCCCGCAGCCCCGCTCCGCGGCCGTCGCCGACGGCTGGACCGGCCGTCAGGTGTCCGGGCGCCGGCGCGCCGGTGTGGTCGCCGGCGCGCTGCTCGCCGCGGGCTCCGTGCTCGGCGCCGCCCTCTACAACGGCGTCGGCACCGAGAACTCCGACGCGCGCGCCGCCGCCGACGGCCTGTTCCCCGGCTTCGGCCTGCCCACCGCGGGCACCCCGGACACGCTGCCCGCCCAGTACCTCCCGGCGAACGTGGCGCTGAGCTCGCCGCTGCCGGACGCACCCGCCCCCGGTGCCACCGACTGGATGGCAGTCGCCTTCGGCCCGCAGCAGCCGGTCCAGGCGGCCGCGGCCAGCCGTACCCCGGGCACCGCAGCCGGTCCCGCCGCCGCGGTCCCCGCGCCCCGCACGCCCTCGACCGGCAACCCGGGCACCGGATCTCCGTCGTCGCCGACGGTCCCGGGGCCGCGCGGTGCCGGCGGCACGGGCTCGCCGCTCGCGCCGATCGTCGCGCCGATCAACAACCCCGACCGGGCCCCCGCCGGCAACCTGCTCGAGCCCGTGACGGGCACCCCGCCGTCGCGCGGCGGGACCAGCACCGGCCCGCTCCAGGACGTCACCGAGAACGTCCGCCCGGTCGGCAACGCCGTCGGCGGCGTCGTCGCCCCGGTCGCGCAGGCCGCGGCACCGGTCGGCAGGGCCGTCGGCGGTGCCGTGTCCCCGGTCACCGAGGCCGTCCGCCCGGTGACGGACGCGGTCAAGCCGGTCACCCGGCCCCTCACCGACACCCTCGAACCGGTGACGACGCCGGTGCTCGGCGCGCTGTCGCCGGTCACCGAGCCCGTGCTCGACAGCACCAAGCCGCTCACCGGGCCGATACTGAAGGCCGCCGAGCCGGTCACCGGGCTCCTCGACACCTCGGCCAAGAAGCCCGACACCGGTTCCTCGTCCGAGGAGGCCACCCAGCCGCTGCAGGCCGTCACGAAGCCCGTGGGGCAGGCGGTCAGCACGGTGACCGAGCCGGTCGGGAGCGCCCTGTCCGGCGTGACCGAGCCGGTCGGCGGGGTGCTCGGCGGTGTCACGAAGGGCGCCGGCGGGCTGCTGGGCGGCTGACGCCCTCCCACGACGACGGCCCCGGCCCCCGCACACGCGGAGGCCGGGGCCGTACGCCGTTCCGGTGCCGACGCTCCTTCCGGCACGCTCCGGTCGCTGCGCGACCTACACGAGCCTCCTGTCGGAAGCCCAGCGGGACAGCTCGTGCCGGTTCGACGTCTGGGTCTTGCGCAGCACGCTCGACACGTGGGTCTCCACCGTCTTCACCGAGATGAACAGCTCCTTCGCGATCTCCTTGTAGGCGTAGCCGCGGGCCAGCAGCCGCAGCACGTCCCGCTCCCGCTTGGTCAGCTGGTCGACCTCCGGGTCCACCGGCGGTGCCGCGCCCGGACGGTCGGAGAACGCGTCCAGCACGAACCCGGCCAGACGTGGCGAGAACACCGCGTCGCCGGCCCGCACGCGCCGCACGGCATCGGCGAGGTCCCGGCCCGAGATCGTCTTGGTGACGTAGCCACGGGCACCGGACCGGATCACCGAGATCACGTCCTCGGCGGCGTCGGACACCGACAGCGCCAGGAACACCGACTCGGTGCCCGCCGCGCGCGCCCGACGCAGGATCTCCGCGCCCCCGCCGCCGGGCATGTGCACGTCGAGCAGCACCACGTCCGGCGCGAGGTGCCCAACGCCGGCCACCGCCTCGTCGACGGAGCCCGCCTCGCCGACCACCTCCAGCACCGGACTGCGCCCGTCGCCGCGGTCCAGCTCGGCGCGCACGCCGGAGCGGAACAACGCGTGGTCGTCGACCAGGTAGACCCGGATACCGGTGTCGTCCGGACCGGCCGGGGTGTCCTGTACGTCGTCGGCGGTGGTCATGCCGTCTCCTTCTCCCTCAGCGGCATCGACAGCCGCACCTCCGTGCCCTCGCCGGCCCCGGTGCGGATCCGGACCGTACCGCCGTGGCGGCGCATCCGGGCGTGCACCGAGTCCGCGAGGCCGTGCCGGTCATCGGAGACCTCATCCGGATCGAAACCGGTGCCGCGGTCGCGCACGAACACCTCCGCGGCGCCCGGGCCCTCGGCCGAGGCGGGCTCGACCTCCACGTAGACGTCGACCTCGGACGTGCCCGAGTGCTTCGCCGCGTTCACCATCGCCTCACGCGCCGCCAGCACCAGGGCACGCAGGTCGTCGTCGAGCTCGGCGTCGCCGACCAGCACCGGGCCGACGGTCACCGCGTAGGTGTCCTCGACCTCCCCCGCGACGCGCGTGATCGCCACCGACAGCAGCGTCTCCGCCGCGTCCGGGCTGCCGCTGCCGCCGCGGGCGCGCCCACCGGGCCCGTAGAGCCAGGCGCGCAGCTCCCGTTCCTGGCCACGGGCCAGCCGCTGCACCTCGCGCGGGTCGCCGGACTGCCGCTGGATCAGCGCCAGGGTCTGCAGCACCGAGTCGTGCAGGTGCGCGGCGATCTCGGCGCGCTCGGCGGCGACCGCGCGAGCCCGCCGCTCCTCACCGAGGTCGCGCACCAGCCGCACCCACCAGGGGACGGTGAGGACCGCGACGCCCAGCAGCGTCGCCAGCGCCGCGAGGATCCCGAACCGCACCTGGCCCAGGTCCAGGTTCCCGAGCAGGAACACCGCCAGCCCGGTCAGGACCAGCGCGGCGCCGAGCAGGGTGCGGGCCAGCACCGCACGGCCGGCCCCGACACGGCTGCGGGCGTCGCGCGCCCACTGCCGTCGCTGCGCCTCGTCGGCCTCCCGCCACACGACGGCCGCGCCGACCGTCGCCAGTCCCAACGGGCCGGCGATCCAGCCGAGCACCGCCGAGCCCGAGGTCACCGCGACCAGCGACAACCCCAGCCCCAGCGTCAGCAACCCGGCGGCCTGCAGCCGTTCGGACCGGGTCAGGGTCCGCTCGACGACGTCGGCCTCCTGCCGCAGGAACACCCACAGCAGGCCGTAGGCCAGCACACCCGCCCAGCCCAGCAGGCTCAGGGCGACGAAGGCCGCCCGGATCCACCGGACGTCGACGCCGAGATGGTCGGCCACCCCGCCCGCGACGCCGCCGACCATCCGCCCGGAGCGGCGCCGGGCCAGCGGGACGCGCGCTCCGGGGCTCGGCGGCACCGGGCCCCCCGGCCGCGGGGCCCAGGGACCGCCGGGCTGCGCGGGCGCCGCGCCATCGGAGAACGGCACCGTCGGCGCATCCGCCGACGACCGTGCATCCCCAGAGGGCTCCACGGAGGGCCGTGCGTCCGCCGACGACGCTGCGGCGCCGGTCGAGGGATCCGAGCTGTTCACGACACCATCGTCACACGCCCCCCGCCGGATCCCCTCCGGATCGGGACCGGGGTCGTCTCGGGGTTGTCCCCGAGACGCCGGGGCCCGCCCGGACGGCAGGCTCGACGCCATGAACGAGACGCAGCTGCCCGGGAGCGGCCGACCACCGTCGGCGGCAACGACGGCCCGGAACACCCTGCGCGACATGTGGGACTCCCGGCCCCTGCGTCCGCGCGACGACCGCAAGCTCGCCGGGGTCTCCGCCGCGATCGCGCGCCGCTACGAGATCGACCCGACGCTGGTCCGGGTGGGGTTCGTCGTCGCGGCGATCGTCGGCCCCGGAATCCCGCTCTACCTGGCGGGCTGCGCGGTCCTGCCGGACGCCGGGCCGCCCGGCAGCCCCGTCCCGCCGCGCAACGGACCGTCCTCCGCGCTGTCGGTGGCGCTGCTGGTCATGGCCGCGCTGCTGGCCGTCCCGCTGGTGCTGTCCAGCGACCGGGTGATCCCCGCCGCCGTCACCGTCGCGCTGCTCGTCACGCTGCACGTGACCCGGGGGAACCGGCCCGGGGCCCGGGAGGCCGCCGCGGCGCCCACACCCGTGGTGCCGTGGGTCGCGGACCCGCACGCCCCCACCGTGGCGCAGGCTGCACCACCGGCCTGGGATCCGCTCGGCGTTGCCCCGTTCGCCTGGGACCTGCCCGAACCGGGCCCGGAGCCGGGTCCGCCGTCGGCCCCCCGGTCGTCGCTGACGCCGATCACGCTGGCCGTGTCGCTGGTCGTCGCCGGGATGGTCGGCGGGCTCGCCCTGGCCGCACCGGGGGCGGTGCCGGCCTCGGCCGTCCCGGGGGCCGCGCTCGCCGTCGTCGGGATCGGGCTGGTCGTCGGTGCGCTGCGACGCGCCGGACGCTGGCTGGTGCCCTTCGCGGTGCTGCTCGCGCTCGTCACCACGGCCGCCATCCCGCTCAACGACGCCGTCGGCCCCGACGGATGGGCCGTGCGCGGTGGCATCGGGGAGACCGTCGAGGCCCCGACGACCGTGGCCGCGCTCGCCCCGGAGTACCGGCGGGGCACCGGCGCCGTCGAGCTCGACCTGACCCGCCTCGACCTCACCGCGACGCCCGGCGCGACCGGACCCGTCCGCACCCGGGCCGAGGTCGGCGCGGGAGTGGTGCAGGTCCGGGTCCCGCGTGACGCCGACCTGCGCGTCCGCAGCTCGGTCGGCACCGGCGACCTGACCGTCGACGGACAGACGCGCACCGGGCAGAACGTGGACCTGACCGTGAACGACCCCGGCCCGGACGGACCCGGTGGCCGGGTGCTGGAGCTCGACCTGCGGGCCGAGCTGGGAACCGTGGAGGTCACCCGTGGATAGCTCGCTCGTCCGTCGCGCCGACCCGTTCGCCCTCGTCGCCGGGATCCTGTCGCTGCTGGTGGCCGTGTGCGGGGTCCTCGGGATCGCCCCCTGGGAGGTCGTCGACCTGCGCTGGATGCTCGCCGGGACCGCGGTTGTGGTGGGGATCGCATTCCTGATGGCGAGCGTGCGTAACTCCCGGGCCACATCGGACGACTAATACTGCAACGGCAGTTGATCAGCTCGGGGGTCGTTCGCCGCGTCGGCGGTAGTGGCAGTCGCGGGCCTGTTGTTGGCGTTCACGGCGCCAGGTCGACCAGTGCATGACGTGGTCGATGCAGGTGAGCGGGGTGAAGGCGAGCGCGGCGAGGAGACGGCGGATCTCGTTGCCCGACAGCTGAATCAATGCGCGCCGGCTGGCTGAGGATCCCCCTTTTCGGCCTCGCGTGCGTGTTCGGCGGCGCGGGTGACGGCGAGGTAGGCCGCGGTGAGCATGGCCAGGGTGATGTGGGCGTGCCAGGCTCGGTAGGAGCGGACTTGGTAGTGGTCGAGGCCGGCCTCGTTCTTCGCGGGCTGGAAGCATTCCTCAATCGCCCACCGCGCCCCGGCGACTCGAACGAGGTCGCGCAGCGGCGTGTTCGCCGGGGCCGCGCAGCGGTAGAACGCCAGCTCACGGATGGTCTTGCCCTCTGCGGGCTCGGTCTGGCGGCGCACCAGCAGCCAGTGCCCCCAACCCGCCGGGAGGCCGTCGATGGCCAGCGCAACCGCGGTCCAGTCATAGACCCGCATCCCGTGCGCGCCCGGCCCGATCGCGCGGCGCTCCCACCCGTCGTGCCCGGTGTCGAGATCACGCGCCCCGGCGATCGTGGCCAGGGCCTTGGCCGGGCGACGATTCCCGTCCGGGCTGGTGAGCATGTCGTCATTGCGGGTGGCCAACACGAACGGGATCTCCCGCTCGGTGAGCCAGTCGCGAAAGCCCGGGTTCTGCCCGTAGACCTCGTCCGCGGTCACCCACGACCCGGACGTGAGTGCCCCAGCGGCGTACGTGCGGGCCAGCATCGCCGTCCCCAGCTGCGGTTTCGTGGCGAACTCGACGTCATCGGGGACATCCGCGCGCTCGCAGCGTTCGCGGTCCTCGGTCCACGAGGTCGGCAGGTAGAGCTCCCGGTCGATCAACGCCCGCCCCCGCTTCGAGGCGTAGGCCAGGAACACACCGAGCTGACAGTTGTCGATCTTCCCGCTGGTGCCGGTGTACTGGCGCTGCACCCCGGCCGAACGCAGGCCCTTCTTGATGAACCCGGTCTCGTCCACGATGAACACCCCCGACGCGGTGTCGGTGAGATGTTGCAGGACGTAGCCGCGCAGGTCGTCGCGGACCCCGTCGACGTCCCAGTCCGCGGTGCGCAGCAGCCGCTGCATCCCGTCCGGCGACATCGCCCCGGCGTGTTCGGCGAGGGTCCAGCCGTTCTTCCGCTCGAGCCCCGCGAGCAGGCCTCGCAGGTAGGTTCCGACCCGCCGGCGCGGCTCGACCCTGCGGAAACGGCCAGAGATCAGCTCCACCACCGCGTCCAACGAGGCCACCCACCCGGCAAGATCAACCACGCGGTGATCATCACCGCCGAACGGCCGTCAGCCTCTCACCACACGCCGAACTGCCGTTGCAGTACTAAAGGGTCATCACGGGAGCCGGCGGGCTGGGGAGCGCCGCCGGACCCGCTGCCGCCCGCGTGGCAGCGGCGTCCGACGGGGGTCGGACACCGCACAGGCCCGGGCTGGCCGGGGCGGGGCCGAGACATCGGCCCCGCCCCTGTTACGTCGGGCCCCGGCTCACTCCCACTCGATGGTGCCCGGGGGCTTGCTCGTCACGTCGACGACCACCCGGTTGACCTCGGACACCTCGTTGGTGATCCGGGTCGAGATCCGCTCGACGACGTCGTAGGGCAGCCGGGTCCAGTCCGCGGTCATCGCGTCCTCGCTGGACACCGGACGTAGGACGATCGGGTGGCCGTACGTGCGGCCGTCGCCCTGCACGCCGACGCTGCGGACGTCGGCCAGCAGCACCACCGGGCACTGCCAGATCTCGCGGTCCAGCCCGGCGGCGGTCAGCTCCTCGCGGGCGATCGCGTCCGCGGCGCGCAGGGTCTCCAGCCGGTCGCGGGTGACCTCGCCGATGATGCGGATGCCCAGGCCGGGTCCGGGGAACGGCTGACGTCCGACGATGACCTCGGGCAGCCCCAGCTCGGCGCCGACCATCCGGACCTCGTCCTTGAACAGCGCGCGCAGCGGCTCGACGAGCTCGAACTCGATGTCGTCGGGCAGCCCGCCGACGTTGTGGTGGCTCTTGATGACCGCGGTGCCGTCACCGCCGCCGGACTCCACGACGTCCGGGTACAGCGTCCCCTGCACGAGGAACCCGACGTGGTGGTCGGCGACGACCTCCGCCGTGGCCGCCTCGAAGACCCGGATGAACTCCCGGCCGATGATCTTGCGCTTCTGCTCGGGCTCGGTGACCCCGGCGAGCGCGTCGAGGAACCGGTCGGCGGCGTCGGCGACGTGCAGCGTCGCGCCGGTGGCGGCGACGAAGTCCTTCTCGACCTGCTCACGCTCGCCCGACCGCATCAGCCCGTGGTCGACGAACACGCAGGTCAGCCGGTCACCGATGGCGCGCTGGACGAGCGCGGCGGCGACCGCGGAGTCGACCCCGCCGGACAGCCCGCAGATCGCGCGACCGTCGCCGACCTGGGCGCGGATCGCCTCCACGGTGTCGTCGATGATCGACGCCGTCGTCCAGGACGGGCGGATGCCCGCGACGTCGTGCAGGAACCGGCGGAGCACCTCCTGGCCGTGCGGGGAGTGGCCGACCTCCGGGTGGTACTGCACGCCGGCGAGGCGCCGCTCGGTGTCCTCGAACGCGGCGACCGCGACCCGGTCGGTGGAGGCGGTGACGGTGAAGCCCGCCGGCGCCGCGGTCACCGAGTCCCCGTGGCTCATCCACACCGGGTGCGTGCGCGGCAGGCCGTCGTGCAGCGTGCCGGGGGTGCCGGTGAGCGCGACCTCGGTGCGGCCGTACTCGCGGGTGCCGTCGTGGGCGACCTCGCCGCCCAGCGCGCGGGCCATCGCCTGGAAGCCGTAGCACATGCCGAACACCGGGATGCCCGCCTCGAACAGCGCCGGGTCGACCGCGGGGGCGCCCTCGGCGTACACGCTCGCGGGTCCCCCGGAGAGGATCACCGCGGCGGGCTCGCGGGCCACGATCTCGGAGACGGGCAGGGAGGCGGGCACGATCTCGGAGTAGACGTCCGCCTCGCGCACGCGACGGGCGATGAGCTGCGCGTACTGGGCGCCGTAGTCCACGACGAGGACGGTCGGGGTCTGCACACGACCAGGGTAAACGGGCGACGCAGGTCACCCGCCGTCCGTACCGCCCCGGCACCGTCCCGGCACCGTCTCGTCGATCCTGATGATCCCCGCCCGGCCGCAGGCGTGCGGCGTAACAGCGAGGCCCGGTTGCTCCGATGGGGGGATGACGGCACCGTACGACCTGGAGGCACGCCCCGATGGCCACCACCCCGACCGGCCACACCACCGGCACCAGCACCGGCGATACCCCCGCCGACCCGGCCGTCGACGGCACCACCACGACCGTCGCGCCTCTCGTCCCCGCCCAGCGCTCCGCGCCGGAGCAGGAGACCCGCCCGGCCGCCGCGCCCACCGCGGCGCCCACCGCGGCCGCCACCCTGGCCCCCGTCGACGAGCCCGTGGCCGCGGAGCCGGTCCGGGAGACCGCGGCACCGGTCGTCCCCCGGGCCCGCGCTTTCCGGGCCCGGGTCCTGCCGGTGTTCCTCTGCGCCGCCGCCACCGGCACCGCCGCGATCGCCGCCGCAGGGCTGATCATGTCCCCGCCGGCGACCTCGCCGCTGCCCACCCCGCAGACCGTGACCGCGTCCGGCGCGACGGTGCCCCAGGGCCCGCCGCTGCCGCAGACCGTCGCCGCGTCGCTGGTCGGGTCCGCCGCCGGGACCGGCCTGTGGGCCGGGGACCCGGTCGTCGCGATGACGGCGTGGCGCGACAACGGCGGCCTCACCCACCTCACCGCGATCGGCGACGGCTTCACCCGGGTCGCCGACGCCGCGGGCCGTCAGGACGCGGTGGCGCTCGCCGTCGCCTGCGGACGGCTGCGGACCGCCGTCGACGCCGCGCGAGCCTACGACGCCGTGCCCGACGCCGCCGCCCAGACGTCCTGGGCCGCGCTGCTCGACCACGGCGCCGCCGCCGCCACCGCGGGGACCTCCGGGGCGCTCGCGCTGGACCCGTCCCAGCTGTCGGTGTTCACCACGCAGGCGAACCTGGTGCGCGACGACCTGACCGCGGTCACCGACCGGGTCCGCGCCGTCCTGGCGGGCTGACCCTCACTCCTCGTGCCGCCCGCGCGACCGCAGCGGCGGCGGCTGCACCGACCCGAGCAGCGCCCGCAGGTCCGCCGCGCTCGCCGCGCGTCGCCCGAGGTCGACCGCGACGGTCGGCGCGATGTCGCGCAGCCGGCCGAGCAGGGCCGGGGCGGCCAGGTCGTACCGGCCCCCGGCCGTCCCGGTGACGATCGCGTCCGGGCGCAGCGCCCGCACCGCCTCCGGATCCGGGCTGCGGTCCTCGCCGACCGGGTCGACGCCGTCGAGCGTCCCCGCGCAGCCGACCAGCTGCGCGCCCAGCTCCAGCAGCAGCTCCCCCACCCGGGGATCGGTCGCGACCACCCGCACGACCGGCCCGCGCAGCGGCACCGGGGTCCCGGTCGCGTCGACGAAGGCACGTCCGCCGCCCATGGCGGCTCCGGCGGTGGGGCGGCTCATCGGCGGGCTCCTCCTGGGGTGACGACGGCGTCACCCCCGAACCTACCGCGGCGAAACCCGTTCGACCGCCGTCACCGGAGGCGCCTAGCGTGGTCCGCCGTGACCAGCCCGACCGAGACCCGGATCCGCCGCGCCCTCACCAACTGTTCCAAGGGGGAGGCGACGCGGCTGGTCCTGCCCGCGTGGGTCCGCGACCTGGACCCGGACCGGCTCGACGACGTCCGCGGCTGGCGTGACCCGAAGGCCCCCGACCGCGGGGTACTGCTCGTCCCGACCGACGACGGCCCGGCCGGTGTCGTCCTGCGCGCAGCCTCCGGCGGCGCCCGGTCCGCCGCGATGTGCGCGCTGTGCCGGACCACCCACACCGCCGGCGGGGTCGCGCTGTTCGCCGCTCCCCGGCGCGGGGCGAAGGGACGCCAGGGCGACACCGTCGGCACCTACATCTGCGCCGACCTCGCCTGCGCCGAGCACGTCCGTGTGGAGACGGCCACGGCCGCGCTCAAGCCCACCCCCGGCACGACCGTCGACGAGCGACGGGCCGGGCTGCGGGAGCGGGCCGTGGAGTTCGTCGCCGCCGTCACCGGGTGACCCAGCACTCCCCTGCTCGCATCGCTTGTCGTCATCGGCTCCCTCGTCGCTGCCTGCGACAACGACGACGAGGAGAGGACACGACCGCTGACCGGCGGCTACTGCGCCCGCGCGTGGTGGTGCTGATCTACTCGACCGGTGGATCAGCAGCTGATTGCAGTCGCGGTGGTTCGTGGCCCGCACGGCGTCCTGGTCGGCCGCCGGGCTGATGGCATCCCGCTGTGGGTGTTCGCAGGCGGAAAGGTCGAGCAGGGCGAGACCCCTGCCGCGGCCGCCGTGCGGGAGACGGCCGAAGAGACGGGCCTCGTGGTCGACGTCGTCACTGAGATCGGGCGCCGTCGCCACCCGCGGACCGGACGGCTGATGGTCTACGTTGCGTGTCGCCCCGTCGGCGAGGTCGAGCCGGTCGCGGCGCCGGAAGAGCTGGCCGAGGTTCGGTGGGTGTCCCCGGTCGAGCTGAGCGAGCTGATGCCGGATCTGTTCGGCCCGGTCCGCGAGTACCTCGGGGAGGAGTGAGCGGCCGGTCGCCCCGACGACACGAAGAACGGCTCGGAGGCCGAGAGCCGTGGGACGCGACCAGGATCAGTCGGGCAAGGCGTGGCGTGGACGTGTCACGAGACCTGACACGTCCGGCCAACGTGTTAGGTTCATCCGAATTTTTTAACGTGTGGAACGGATGAGGTGAAGGAGTCGACGCGTGCCCTGGAGCCCCGACGTTCCTTCAACGATCTGCCCCCGCTGCCGCCGGCCGGACTGGACCTCGAGCCGAAGCCCGTGCTCAAAGCGACCATCGAAGCCCGAACAGCGCTGGCGACACTCGCCCAGGCCGGCCAGTTCCTGCCGAACCCGAACATCCTGCTCCATGCTGTCCCGCTACTCGAGGCGCAGGCCAGCTCCGAGATCGAGAACATCGTGACCACGGCCGATGAGCTGTTCAAGCACGTCGACTCCGGCGGGGGAGATCATGCCACCACGGAGGCACTGCGCTACCGCAGCGCGCTGTTCGCAGGGGTCGAGTCGATCAGGGACCGGCCGCTCACGTCTGTGACAGCAGCTCGAATCTGCTCCGAGTTGCAGGGCCGGGAGATAGACGTTCGTGCGGTGCCCGGCACGCGCATCGCCAACCCGGCCACACGGCGAGTCGTGTACGCACCGCCCGAGGGTGCGGACCTCATTCGCGACAAGCTCTCGGCTTGGGAACGCTTCGTCCACGCTGACGACGATCTCGATCCACTGGTGCGCATGGCGGTGGGCCACTATCAGTTCGAGGCCATCCACCCCTTCCACGACGGCAACGGTCGTACCGGCCGCGTCATCAACATCCTGATGCTCATCGAGGCTGGTCTGTTGAACGACCCGATCCTCTACCTCTCACGCGCCATCATCGCCCGCAAGAACGACTACTACCGACTCCTGCGAGCCGTGACAGAGGACGGCGCCTGGATCGAGTGGGTCCTCTACATGCTCGACGTCGTCCGCGAGTCCGCTGTGTCGACGACGCGAAAGATCGGAGCCATCCGCACGTGCCAGGAGGACATCGCCGAGCGAGCTCGCGCTGCCACCTCGGGTGGACGGGACGCGCAGTTCCTGGCCGTGCTGTTCGAACAGCCCTACTGCCGCATCAGCACTGTCGCACGCCGGTGTGACGTATCGCGCCAGACCGCTTCCACCTGGCTGCACGCCCTGGTCGAGGCAGGCCTTCTCCACGACGTCAAGGCCGGTCGAGAGACCCTCTTCGTCAACCACGAGTTCCTGAGTGTGTTGACTCGCCCTGAGTGACAGAGCACGAAGAGTGCGAGCGCTGACCGGCGACGACGACCACCAGCTCGTGGTCCCGCCGGACGGCGGAACTACGGCTCGGGGGGCCGGCTCAGGTCCGCAGGTTCAACCCGACCCGCTGGAACTCCTTGAGGTCGGAGTAGCCGGTCTTCGCCATCGCCCGGCGCAGCGCGCCGAACAGGTTCGTGGTGCCGTACGGGCTGTCGGTCGGCCCGAACAGCACCTGCTCCAGGGACCGGCCGGACCGGGCGAGCCCGGTCACCTCCGACCGCGGCAGCGACGGGTGCGCCGCCGAGGAGGTCCAGTAGAGCCCGCCGGCCGGGGACTCCGCGGCCTCGGCGAGCTGCTCGCCGAGCATGACCGCGTCGGCGCCGCAGGCCACGGCACGCGCGATGTCACCCGAGGTGCCGATGCCGCCGTCGGCGATCACGTGCACGTACCGGCCGCCGGTCTCGTCGAGGTAGTCACGACGGGCAGCCGCGGCGTCGACGATCGCGGTCGCCATCGGGACGCCGACCCCCAGCACCTCGTCAGTGGTGGTCGAGGTGGCCTGCCCGTACCCGACGATCACGCCGGCGGCGCCGGTGCGCATCAGGTGCAGCGCGGTGCGGTAGTCCCCGACACCACCGGCGACGACCGGGACGTCCAGGTCGGCGATGAAGTCCTTCAGGTTCAGCGGCTCGCCGTCCGAGACGTGCTCGGCGGAGACGATCGTGCCCTGCACGACGAGGATCTCGACGCCCGCGGCGAGCAGCGCCGGGGTGAGCTCGCGGGCGCGCTGCGGGCTGACCCGCGCCGCCACGGTGTGCGAGCTGTCGCGCAGCGGGCGCAGTGCCTCGGTGATGAGGTCCTGCTGGATCGGGGCCTGGTGCAGCTCCTGCAGCAGGGCGACCGCGGAGTCCGGCTCGTCGCCGGTGGCCGCCGCGACGATGCGCTCCAGGGCGCCCTTCGGGTCGGCGTGCCGGGCCCACAGACCCTCCGCGTTCAGCACCCCCAGACCGCCGAGCTCACTGATCCGCACCGCCGAGTCCGGCGACACCACCGCGTCGGTGGGGTGGGTCAGCAGCGGGATGTCGAAGCGGTAGGCGTCGAGCTGCCAGGCCGTCGAGACGGCCTTCGAGCTGCGGGTCCGCCGCGACGGGACGATCTCGATCTGGTCGAGGTCGTAGGCACGACGGGCCTCCCGGCCCATCCCGATCTCCACGAGGTCACGCACGGGCACCACCCTAAGCGGCGCTGCTCAGAGCGGTGCTGGGGCCCCCGTGACTACCGCGCGGCGTAGTTGGGGGCCTCGACGGTCATCGTGATGTCGTGCGGGTGGCTCTCCTTGAGACCGGCCGCGGTGATCCGCACCAGGCGCGCCTGCTGCAGGTCCGGGATGGTCTGCGCGCCGACGTAGCCCATGCCCGAGCGCAGCCCGCCGCCGAGCTGGTGCACGACCGAGGACAGCGGCCCGCGGAACGGGATCCGGCCCTCGATGCCCTCGGGGACGAGCTTGTCCTCGCTGAGCACGTCGTCCTGGGCGTAGCGGTCCTTCGAGTACGACCGGCCCGCCGCGCCGGCGCGGCCCTGCATGGCGCCCAGCGAGCCCATGCCGCGGTAGGTCTTGAACTGCTTGCCGCCGACGAGCACGACCTCGCCGGGCGACTCCGCGGTGCCGGCCAGAAGCGAGCCCAGCATGACCGTCGACGCGCCGGCCGCGATCGCCTTGGCGACGTCGCCGGAGTACTGGATGCCGCCGTCGCCGATCACCGGGACGCCGGCCGGGGCGCACGCCCGGGTGGCCTCGTAGATCGCGGTGATCTGCGGGGCCCCGACCCCGGCGACGACCCGGGTGGTGCAGATCGAGCCCGGCCCGACGCCGACCTTCACCGCGTCCGCGCCCGCCTCGACGAGCGCCTTGGCGCCGTCGAAGGTGGCGACGTTGCCGCCGACGACGTCGACGTGGTCGCCGACCTCGGCGCGCAGCTTCGCGACGGTCTCCAGCACCCGACGGGAGTGACCGTGCGCGGTGTCGACCATCAGGACGTCCACACCGGCCTCGACGAGCTGCATCGAGCGGGCGTAGGCGTCGTCGCCGACCCCGACCGCGGCGGCGACGACGAGCCGCCCGTCCGGGTCCTTGGTCGCCAGCGGGTACTGCTCGGTCTTGTTGAAGTCCTTGATCGTGATGAGGCCGCGCAGCATGTCGTCGCCGTCGACGATCGGCAGCTTCTCCAGCTTGTGCCGGCGCAGCAGGCCCAGCGCCGCCTCCGCGGTGACGCCGACCTTGGCCGTCACCAGGGGCGCGCGGGTCATGACCTCCGACACGGGCCGGTCGGTGTCGACCTCGTAGCGCATGTCGCGGTTGGTGATGATGCCGACCAGGCGGCCGGTCTCGTCGGTCACCGGCACGCCGGAGATCCGGAACTTGGCGCACAACGCGTCGACGTCGGCCAGGGTCGCGTCCGGGCTGCAGGTCACCGGATCGGTGACCATGCCGGCCTCGGACCGCTTCACCACCTCGACCTGCGCCGCCTGCGCGTCCGGGGAGAGGTTGCGGTGCAACACCCCGAGACCACCGGCGCGGGCCATCGCGATCGCCATCCGGGACTCGGTGACCGTGTCCATCGGGGACGACACCAGCGGCACCTGGACCCGCACCCGGCGGGTCACTTGGCTGGAGGTGTCGGCCGAGCTGGGGATCACGTCCGACTCGGCGGGCAGCAGCAGCACGTCGTCGAAGGTCAGCCCGAGCATCGCGAACTTGTCCGGCAGGCCGCCCATCTCGCTCGTCATCTCTCCGGGGCTCCTCTAGCGGTCGAAGCAGTGTTGTCGAGGCGGTGCGGTCGACGCTGACGGCGGGCTCCCGCCGCAGGCCGCCATCGTACGTCCACCACCCCGGGGTGGGCCGGGCCCCGACCCCCCGCACCGGTACCGTGTACACCGTGTCACCAGAGGCGCTGCCACCGGACCCGTTCGCCGGAGACCCGGATGATCCTGCGCTGTCGATGCAGGCCTACGACGACCGTGGTGACGGCGCGTGGCCGGGTTCCGGTGACCCGGAGGTAACCCCGTTGAACGAGACCGACCGCGGCGAGATCCTCGCCGACCTGGCGGACCTGGCCGTCTACCAGGCACTGCTGGCGGGCCGCGGCGTCCGCGGGATCGTCGTCGACTGCGCCGACTGCGGCGAGCAGCACTTCCACGAGTGGAACCTGCTGCGCGCGAGCCTGCAGCAGCTCCTCGACGAGGGCCGGATGCGGCCGCACGAGCCGGCCTACGACCCGGACCCGGCGCACTACGTCACGTGGGAGTACTGCCGCGGGTACGCCGACGCGACCCTCGCCGACTGAGCCCGGCGCGACCCCACCAGACACGAAGGGCCCCGGAGGAGATCCTCCGGGGCCCTTCGCCGTGCTCGGTGCCGTACCGCGTCATCGCGTCGGTTCGGCGTCAGTTCGGCCTGCTGCTCACCGCGCCGGTCGTCGTCGACGACGGCGGGGTGGTGTCGTCCGCCGGGTCGCTCTGCCCCTCCCCGGCTGCGGTGGGCCGGGTCGTGGGCGAGGTCGTCGGGGTCGTCGGGTCCGCCTGGCCCTCCGTCGTCGGCGAGGTCTCCGACGGCGACGGCGCCGGGGTGGGTGCCGTCTCCCCCGGCCCGCTCAGCACCGACGGGTCGGTGGTGCCCTCCGGCGAGGTCGGACCACCCGGGGTGGTCGTCCCCTCCGACGGCGGCGGGGACGGCGTCGGGGTGTCCTCGTCGCCCTCGGTGACCGGAGGCGGCGGGGCAGGGGTCCCGTCGCGCAGCGGCGACCGCGGGTCGGTGGGTGTGCCCGGCGGGGTCTCGGCGACCTTCTGGCTCAGGAAGCGGTTCTGCTGCTCGAAGTCGTCGCGCACGTCCGGTGCGGTGCGGTCGACCAGCGGGCCGAGCGCGGCGAGCTCCTGCTGCGCACCGACGGTGTCCCCGGCGGCGAGCTTGGCGTTGACCCGCTCGATGCCCTCGCGCAGCGTGGCCGCCGCCTGCACCTGCTCGGCGCGCTCGCTGTAGAGCACCCGGGAGACCCCCCACAGGGCGTCGCCCGGCTGGGCCTCGTGCGCGCTGATCGACACGACGGCCAGCGCACACGCCGCGACCGCCGCAGCGGCGACGAGCGGGCGCAGGAAGGAGACCTTCCGCGACGGCTTCGCCGACTGCAGGATCTGGACGGCCTCGTCGGTGTCGACGAGCTGCGGGATCGGGTCCCGGTCCACCCCGTCCTTCCACGACGAGAGCATCGCGGCCAGGTGGTCGTCGACGTCGTAGCCGCGCCGGCCTGGCCCGGACACGCCGAGCCCGGAGGACAGGGCGTTGATCAGCTCGTCGTCGGCCTGGAGCTCGACGAGGTCGACCGGGCCCTCGTCCTCGATGTCGTCGAAGGCGTCCCAGTCGTCGCCGCGGGCGGCGTGCCGCCGCACGACCGGCTGCGGGACGGTGTGCGCGTCGAACGGCAGCGGGTGGCCCCGGTGACCGAGCGGGTGGGAGTGGCCGTTGGTGCGGGGCGGGCGGGGCTCGCCGAAGCGGCCACGCGTCACCGGCGCGGGCGGACGCTCCCAGCCCTCACCGGGTGGGGGGAAGCCCGGACCGTGCGGACCCTGGTCACGCATCCCGGACCACCTGCTCACTCATCATCTTCCTCAGCCGGGCCAGCGCCCGGTGCTGGGCGACGCGGACGGCGCCCGGAGTGGAGCCGACAGCCGCCGCGGTCTCCTCCGCGGACAGTCCCACGACCACGCGCAACACGATGATCTCCCGATGCTTCTCCGGAAGGATCTCCAGGAGCTTGGACATCTCCTGCGACAGTTCCACCTGCAGGGCCCGGGACTCGGGGCCGTCGGAGGACTCCATGCGGTCCGGCACGTCGGCCATCGGTTCGGAGCGGTTCCGGGACGCAGCCCGGTGCGCGTCGATGACCTTGTGGGACGCGATGCCGTAGACGAAGGCGAGGAACGGGCGCTTGCACCCGGTACCCCGGCAACGCCGTGAGCACGGCCACGCAGACCTCCTGGGCGACGTCGTCCGCCGAGACGGACCCTCGGTCGGTCCCGAGTCGGGCGCGGCAGTAGCGCACGACGAGGGGCCGAATCATGGCGAGAACGCGCTCGACCGCGGACCGGTCGCCGGCCATGGCGGCTTCGATCCACTCGTCGGGAACGTCTCTTGATTCACTCATCGTGGGGAACCGCCCAGGCGTTACGAGCATCCAGCAGTGTCATCCGATCGTGGAAGCAACCCGCGTTCGCGCAGGTGAGATCGGCTCGGATCCACCGTATCCGAGCGGGACTCGCCGACGGGAGTCGCTCCATGCCAGATCAGACGATCGTGCACAGTTCCGGGTTGCGCGGGGCCCGTCCGCAACACGTCCACGGGGCGACCACGGTCGGCAAGCGGTTCGTCACCCACCGCAGAATGCGGTCACCGGACGCAGTGAAGATCGTCCGCGTCCGATCACCGGCGGTGGACCGCCCGGCGCGGGTCGCGTCCGGTTCGGCGCGGGATCCGGACGGTCGTCGTCGAGGTCGCGGGACTGCGGTGACGCGTGTGATCCCAGGGACGTGGGGGACACCGGGTGACAGTTCCCGGCGTCCCGTCGACCGCTCGCCGAGCGAGGGCCGATCGGAGGCCGCCGTTACGACGTCCGGCGCATCCGTCGTCGCCCTCGGCCCGGGGCCGCCCGCGTGCCCGGCGGGGACCGTCACACGCCGGCGGGGGTCGGTCACCTGCCGGGCGGGCGTCCCGGTCGTGGGATTCGGCGGGGTCCGGTCGCGGGGAGCACGACCGGCGTCCCGTCGGCGGGGCGGCGGACCGGCCGGAGCCGGTCGGTGCGGACGACCCGGGCGCGATGTCCCGGGTGCGGGCCGCGAGGTCGGCAGCGGCCCGTGTGCGTGGGGTCCGGACACGGGGGTCCGGGGCGTGGAGCCGGACCGCGGGGGTCGGTCCGGCTCACGATGCCCACCCGCGCGCGGGTGGGGTGGAGCGGCCGGTTCGGGGTCGGTCGCTCGGCGGTGCGGGGTCGTGCCGTTCCGGGTGGGGACCCGGTCAGGACACCAGGCCGCGTCGGAAGCCGTGGGCCACGGCCTGCGCGCGGTCACGGACGCCGAGCTTGCGGAACAGCCGGCGTGCGTGGGTCTTCACGGTGTCCTCGGACAGGTAGAGCTCGCGGCCGATCTGGCCGTTGCTCTTGCCCTGGCTCATCCCGCGCAGTACCTGGAGCTCGCGCTCGGTGAGCTGGACCCCCGGGTCGGTGGGGACGCGCGGGGTCGGCACCGAGGTGCTGGCCAGGGTGTGTGCCAGCGCGGCGACCAGCTCGGGACGCGAGGCGTCCCAGCGCAGGTAACCGCGCGCCCCACCGGCGATGGCGGCGGCGATGCTGCCGGCGTCGTCCGGGGCTCCGAAGACGATGACGTTGGCCTGCGGGTGAGCGGCCACCAGTCGGCGGGTGGCCTCCACCCCGGTGGGCACAGCACGCTGCGTCCCGACCAGGACGACGTCGACGGACTGGCGGGCGTAGCGGGCGAGGAGTTCGTCCCCGTGGGCGACGCAGTCGATGCGTTGGACCCCCGGGACCGCGGACATGACGCGAGTCAGTCCCTCGCGGACGCTGCGACGATCGTCGCAGATGAGTACCGTCGTCACGACGATTCCTTCCTGCAGCTTCCTGCAGCCGGGTGATTCTTCACCCTCCGAATCGGCGGGTGACACTCTCACCTTGACACGGTCGGGGCGATTTTGTGCCCTCCGTTCGGCGCGCTGATCCACGTGCCTCAGCGTCATGTGGGTGAAGCGTCGCCGAATGGAGTAGTCCATACGGTACATCGTCCGGACCGGACTTCGGGCACTACTCCCGCAGCAGGTCCCGCCCGCTACGGTCACTTCGCGTATAGAGGACGCTCACCGTGTGCAACACCGCATGTCGGCGACCCTCCGCATCCGCTCGGCGACTGCGCGTATCGACTGGTGACGCTCCGGCGTGTCGCGCTGCGGCGACCGGTCCGGAACCGGCGTCCGGCGTCGCCCGATCGGCCCCCGCCCGCCCGCGGTGCGGCCCGACGGGTACGGCATCCGGGCCACCCCCGGCCGGCTCCGATGCCCCGTCCGGCCCTGGCCCCGCGAGGCCGGCCCGGGCGAGCAGCGCGGGGCGGTGCAGCGGGAGCAGCCCGTGTGCGAGCGCGTCCGCGGCCACCGCGTCCAGCGCCGCGACGGCGCCCGCCCGGTCCCGCCCCGCCACCCCGGCGGCGACCGCCCGGACCAGACGGCTCTTGAGCACGTGCCGTGTGGACCCGAGCGCCAGCGCCCCGGCCAGTGCCTCGTCGGCGGCGGCGAGCGCCGCGGCCGGGTCCCCCGCGACCAGCGCGGTCTCCGCCCGCACCCATCCGTACCGGACCCGGGTGCGGTGACCCTGCGGGCCGCACCACGGCCGCGCCCAGCGCAGCAGCGCGGCGGCGGTCGCGACGTCGAGGCGACCGAGCGCGTCGGCGGCGAGACCGGTCAGCGCGTCGGCGACGGCCGCGGCGCGGTCGAGGCCCCACGGCCCGGGGTCACGCGGGGTCCCCGCGTCCGGCAGCACGAGTCGCAGCGCGGCGCCGTCGAGCGCGGCCGCGGCGCGGTGCCCGCCGAGCTGCCGCAGGTGGGAGGCCCGGGTGACGGTCGCGTGTGCCCGCGGCACCACCCCGGCCGCCGGGTCACGGCGCACCCCGTCGAGCAGCGCGGCCGCGGCCGCGTAGTGCCCGGAGCCGCCCCGGGCGACCGCGGCCGCCCACCGCAGCTCCGGTGCCCCGTCCGGGCGCGCCGCCCCGGCCACCTCCCGGTCCGTCGCCGCCCCGGTGATCAGGGCCCGGATCCCGGCCGACGGCTCTCGGTCTGCACCACCCTGTCGGACGTGCACCATCGTTCACCTCGAATCAGGTTTGCGGCCGCCGTGGCCAGGGAATCTGAGCGTCGTCAGGTTCGATAGCGAAGGCAGGTGACGAACATGGCGGACATCCGGAGGCTTCCCGGCCCGGTCGCCGACATCTACGACTGGCAGATGGAGGGAGCCTGCCGGGGGATGGACAGCGCGTTCTTCTTCCATCCCGAGGGTGAGCGCGGTCCCGCCAGGGCCCGTCGCGAGACCCGAGCGAAGCAGGTCTGCTCCGAGTGCCCCGTGGTGCAGCAGTGCCGCGAGCACGCACTCAAGGTGCACGAGCCCTACGGCATCTGGGGCGGCCTGTCGGAGTCCGAGCGGGACGCGATCATCCGCGGTCCGCGCCGCACGCTCAAGGTCGCCGCCGAGGCGGCCGTCCAGCCGGTGGAGATTCCCGTCCACACCGCCTGAGAGCCCCGACCGACGGGGGCTCCCATCTCCCGACGGACGGCACATCCACTTCCTGCCCCGCAACGCACAACGGCGGGCGACCCTCGGGTCGCCCGCCGTCGTCGTGCTCGGGGTGGAGCTGAGCCAGGGCTCAGTGCCCGTGACCGTGCCCGTGGCCACCGGCCGGGGCCGGGTCGGCCTCCTCCGGCTTGTCCACCACGGCGCTCTCGGTGGTCAGCACCATGCGCGCGATGGACGCGGCGTTCTCCACGGCCGACCGGGTCACCTTGACCGGGTCGATGACGCCGTCGGCGAGCAGGTCCCCGAAGGTGCGGGACGCCGAGTTGTACCCGGTCCCCCAGCCGCCCTCGGCCACCTTCGACACCACGATCGCGCCCTCGTCGCCACCGTTCTCGGCGATCCAGAACAGCGGGGCCGACAGGGCCTTGCGGACGATCGCGACACCGGTCGCGGCGTCCCCGGTCAGGCCCAGGCCGCCGTCGAGCTCGGCCGCGGCGTGCACCAGCGCCGAACCGCCGCCGGGCACGATGCCCTCCTCGACCGCCGCACGGGTCGCCGCGACGGCGTCCTCGATGCGGTGCTTGCGCTCCTTGAGCGCGGTCTCGGTGGCGGCACCGGCCTTGATGACCGCGACGCCGCCGGAGAGCTTGGCCAGGCGCTCCTGGAGCTTCTCCTTGTCCCAGTCGGAGTCGGACTCCTCGATCTCGCGCTTGAGCTGCGCGACACGGCCCTCGACGTCGGCCTTGGCGCCGGCGCCCTCGACGATCGTGGTGGCGTCCTTGGTGACGACGACGCGGCGGGCGCGGCCCAGCAGCTCGAGCCCGGCCTCGTTCAGCTTCAGGCCGACCTCGGGGTTGATGACCTGACCGCCGGTGGCGACCGCGAGGTCGTCCATGAACGCCTTGCGGCGGTCACCGAAGAACGGCGACTTGACCGCGGCGACCTTGACGGTCTTGCGGATCGAGTTGACGACCAGCGTGGACAGGGCCTCGCCCTCGACGTCCTCGGCGATGATCAGCAGCGGCTTGCCCTCGCCGAGCACCTTCTCCAACAGCGGGAGCAGGTCCTGGATGGAGCTGATCTTGTCGCGGTGCAGCAGGATGTACGGGTCGTCGAGCGCCGCCTCCATGGACTCGGAGTCGGTGACGAAGTACGGCGACAGGTAGCCCTTGTCGAACTGCAGGCCCTCGGTGATCTCCAGCTCGGTGGAGAGCGTGGAGCCCTCCTCGACGGTGATCACGCCGTCCTTGCCGACGGTGTTGATCGCCTGGGCGATCAGGTCGCCGATCTCCTGCTCGCGCGAGGCGATGGCGCCGACCTGCGCGATGTGGCTCTTGGCGTCGACCGGGGTGGCCTTGGACAGCAGCACCTCGGAGACCTTCGCCGACGCGGCGGCGATGCCCTGGCCGAGGGCGAACGGCGCGGCACCGGCGGCCACGTTGCGCAGGCCCTCCTTCACCAGGGCCTGGGCCAGCACGGTGGCGGTGGTGGTGCCGTCACCGGCGACGTCGTTGGTCTTGGTCGCGACGGTCTTCGCCAGCTGGGCGCCGAGGTTCTCGAACGGGTCCTCGAGGTCGACCTCACGGGCGATGGTCACGCCGTCGTTGGTGACGGTCGGACCGCCGAACTTCTTGTCGATGACGACGTGGCGGCCACGCGGGCCGAGCGTCACCTTGACGGCATCGGCGAGCTGGTTCACGCCACGCTCGAGCGCGCGACGGGTGTCCTCGTCGAAGCTGATCTGCTTCGCCATGTCTTGTTCTCGCTACCTCTCGGAGTTTCGCTCTGGTTCTCGGGGGAGAAACGCGACCGCCCCGGTGCGGACCACCGTGGGGTGGACCACCCGGGGCGGTACGTCAGGCGATGGCTCGCGTCAGTTGACGACGGCCAGCACGTCGCGCGCGGAGAGGATCAGGTACTCCTCGCCGTTGTACTTGACCTCGGTGCCGCCGTACTTCGAGTAGATGACGACGTCGCCGACGGCCACGTCGAGCGGGACGCGGTTGCCGTTGTCGTCCACCCGGCCCGGGCCGACGGCCAGGACCTTGCCCTCCTGGGGCTTCTCCTTGGCGGTGTCCGGGATGACGATGCCGGAGGCGGTGGTGGTCTCCGCCTCGCTGGCCTGGACGACGAGCTTGTCCTCGAGCGGCTTGATGTTCGCCACGACGATGACCTCCCCTTCCTGGGGTGAATCCGGTGTCACGGGTTCTCTAGCGGTGTCAGCAGCGCGCACGTGACGACTCCCGCCCCGCCGTCGCGGGTGTCGGAGCGGAGGTCGTCCGCCGCGCGCATTGGCACTCTATCCATGAGAGTGCCAGAAGCCGAGCGGGGGCTCAACCGCACCGTTCGGGACTGTCCGGAGTTCCCGGTCGTCGCCCGTTGTTCACGTCCTCGTCGCCGGGCCGCCGGGTGTCACTCGATCGGGAACGTTGCACTGCACATCGTGGTCACCTCCCGCCGTTCGCTGCTGCGCGCCGGACTCACCGCCGCCGCCGTCACCGCCGCCGCACCCCTGCTGCCGGGCGCCGCCGTCGCGGCGCCCGGGCCCGCACCGGCCCGGCCGCCCGGCGACCCGTTCGGTCTCGGCGTCGCCTCCGGGGAACCCGACGCGACCTCGGTCGTGCTGTGGACCCGGCTCGCCACCGACCCCCTCGCCGACGACGGCCTGGGCGGTGTCGGGAACCGCGCCACCGACGTCGAGTGGGAGATCGCCGACGACGAGCGCTTCACCCGCGTCGTGCGTCGCGGCCGGGTCCGCACCGGGCCGGAGGCGGGCCACAGCGTGCACGTCGAGGTGCCGGGCCTGCGCCCGGGCCGCGACTACCACTACCGCTTCCGCGTGGGCCGCACCGTCTCCGACGCGGGCCGCACCCGGACCGCGCCCCCGCCGGCCTCGATGACGCCGGTGCACATGGCCTTCACCTCCTGCTCCCAGTTCGAGCACGGCTGGTTCACCGCGTACCGGCGGATGGCCGAGGAGCGCCCGGACGTCCTGCTGCACCTGGGCGACTACATCTACGAGTACCCGGCGAAGGACTACGTCGCGCCCGGCGGGAACGTGCGCGACCACGCCAGCCCGGAGACGACGACGCTGGCCGGCTACCGGCAGCGCCTGGCCCAGTACCACGCCGACGCCGACCTGCAGGCCGCCCACGCGGCCGCGCCCTGGCTGGTCGTGTTCGACGACCACGAGGTCGAGAACAACTGGGCCGGCGACGTCCGGGAGCTGCCGATCGACCCACCCGGCGACTTCACCGCCCGCAAGGCCGCCGCGTTCCGCGCGTACTGGGAGAACATGCCGCTGCGCGCCGCCCAGCGCCCCCGCGGCGCGGCCATGCGGCTGTACCGGCGCGTCGGCTACGGCGGGCTGGTCACCTTCCACATGCTCGACACCCGTCAGTACCGCGGCGACCAGCCCTGCGGCGACACCTTCCGCAGTGACTGCGCAGAACGCACCGACCCGGCCCGCTCGCTGCCCGGCTCGGCACAGGAACACTGGATCGCCGACGGCTTCGCCCGCTCCCGCGCCCGCTGGGACGTGCTCGGCCAGCAGGTGTTCTTCTCCCAGGTCGACTACACCCCGGGCGCCGGGCGCGGCTTCAACCCGGACGCGTGGGACGGCTACCCCGGCTCGCGCGACCGCGTCGTCGACTCCTGGGTCGCGGCCACGCAGCGCGGCCGGGCCCGCAACCTCGTGGTGCTCACCGGTGACGTGCACGCGCACTGGGGGCCGACGTCAAGCGTCGCTTCGACGACCCCGCCTCGCCGGTGGTCGGCACCGAGCTGGTGTCCAGCTCGATCACCTCGGGCGGTGACGGCTCGGAGAAGCAGAACGGTTCCGACACCGTCCTCGCCGAGAACCCGCACATCCGGTTCCACAACAACCGCCGCGGCTACGTCAGCACCCGGTTCACCGCGGACCGGATGGAGGCCGAGTTCAAGGTGGTGCCGTTCGTGAAGCAGCCGGGCGCCCCGGTGCAGACGCGCGGACGGTTCGTGACCGAGGACCGGCGGCCCGGCCTGCGGCCCGTCTGAGGAGTAGGTTCGGCGACGTGGCTGACCTGGTTCTCGGCGCGAACGTGTTCGGCTGGACGGCGGACAGGGAGACCTCCTTCGCCGTCCTCGACGCCTTCGTCGCCGCCGGCGGACGGATGATCGACACCGCGGACTCCTACATGTGGCGCGCACCGGGGAACTCCGGCGGCGAGTCCGAGACGATCCTCGGCGAGTGGATGGCAGCCCGCGGCAACCGCGACGCGCTGCACCTCGCGACGAAGGTCGGCGCGCTGCCCGGCCGGGAGGGTCTGTCGGCGGAGAACATCGCGGCGGCGGCGCGGGACTCGCTGCGCCGCCTGGGCACCGACCGGATCGACCTGTACTACGCCCACCGCGACGACGAGGCGACCGCGCAGGAGGAGACCCTCGACGCGTTCGACGCACTGGTCCGCGAGGGGCTGGTCCGCGAGATCGGCGCGTCGAACTTCAGCCCGGAGCGGCTGCGGTCGGCGCTGGAGATCTCCGCGCGCGACGGGCTGACCGCGTTCAGCGCCATCCAGCCGCACTACAACCTCATGGAGCGCGACGACTTCGAGGCGGGCCTGGCCCCGCTCGCCGAGTCGGAGAAGCTGGCCGTCCACCCCTACTTCGGGCTGGCCAAGGGCTTTCTCACCGGCAAGTACCGGCCGGACTCCCCCGCGCCGGAGGGCCCGCGGGCCGAGGGCGCGGCGGCGTACCTGGACTCCCGCGGCCGCGCCGTGCTGGCCGGGCTCGACGAGATCTCCGCCGGCTACGGCGTGCCGGTCCCGGCGATCGCGCTGACCTGGCTGGCCGCACAGCCCGCGGTGACCGCGCCGATCGCGAGCGCGCGGAATCCCGAGCAGCTGGAGCAGCTGCTGCCGATGCTCACCCTGGAGCTGACCGAGGACGAGCTGCGCCTGCTGTCCTACCTGTCCGCGACGTCCTGAGCGGGCGTGCGCACGCGGTCGCGGCGCATCGTGTAGGCGTCGGCCATCGACGGCCGGTAGTAGCGCTTGCGCACCCCGACGACGGTGAACCCGGCGCTCTCGTAGAGGGCCCGGGCCGGCTCGTTGTCGGTGCGGACCTCCAGGAACACCGTGGCCGCCAGCTCGTCGGCGACGGCGAGCAGCCCGTTCAGCAGGGCGCGGCCGATGCCGTGGCCCTGCCAGGCCGGATCGACGCCGATGGTGTGCACCTCCGCCTCGGCCATCGGCGGCCCGGCGACGACGGCGAGCCCGGCGTAGCCGACCAGCTCGTCCCCGGCCCGGGCGGCGAGGTAGAGCTGCCCGGAGGTCACGGCGTCGCGGAAGGCCTGCGCGGTCCACGGGTCGTCCCCGGGGAACAGGATCTGCTCCAGCTCCGCGCAGCGCCGGGCGTCGGACCGGTACAGCGGGCCCAGCGCGACGGTGGCGTTCATGCGGTGACGCGCTTGCGCCCGGTCGGTTCGACGGCGTCCGGGCGGCGCAGGTAGAGGGGCTCGACCGGGGCGGGGGCCCGGCCGGCGAGCAGGTCCGCCGCGGCGACGCCGACCAGCCCCTCGACGGTCGGGGCGCCGGGGCCGCCGATGTCGCGACCGAGCCGGTCGGCGAACGCCGGATCACCGATCACGGTGCCGATCGCCAGCTCGTCCAGGCGCGCGGCCAGCGCCTCCGGGGCCTCGACCGCGGGACCGGACAGCCTGCGGACCGAGTGGGCGTCGGCGGGGTCGGAGGCGTCGTAGGCGGCCCAGTAGACCTCCCTGCGCCGGGCGTCGGTGACGACCAGGAGGTTCCCGCCGGTGTGCAGCCCCCAGGCAGTGTCGATGTGCGTTCCGCCTGCGCTCCACGCGATCGCATCGTGGGTGACGACACCGTGCACGGGCACGTCGAGGGCGTGGCCGAGCGCGGCGGCCGAGGCGATCCCGACCCGCAGCCCGGTGAACGGGCCCGGTCCGGCGCCGACGACCAGCGCCTCGACCTCGGTGAGCGCACGGCCCGCCTCGGCGCACAGCGCGCGGACCGCGGGCATCAGCAGCTCGCCGTGCCGGCGGCCGTCGTGCGCGCGGGCGGCGACGGTCACCGGCGCGGCGTCGGGGCGGAGGTCGACGAGACCGGCGGTGACGACGGTCGTCGCGGTGTCGAGGGCCAGTACCAGCACGCCCGCGAGCCTACGGACGCGCGGTACGGCGCAGCGTCGCGACCCGGGTGTCGTCGTCGCGGCGCTCCAGGGCGATCGTCACCGCGGACCCGGCGAGCCGCTCCGCGACCCCGACGCCCCATTCGACGGCGACGACCGCGCGGTCCAGCTCGGTGTCGAGGTCGAGGTCGTCCAGCTCGGCCGCCACGTCCACGTCCCCGTCGGGACCGCCCAGCCGGTAGGCGTCGACGTGCACCAGCGCCGGGCCGTCGCCCGCGGAGGGGTGCTCACGGGCGATCACGAACGTCGGCGAGGCCACCGTGCCGGTCACCCCGAGCCCGCGGGCCAGGCCGCGGACCAGGGCGGTCTTGCCCGCGCCGAGCGGACCGGCCAGGAGCACCACGTCGCCGGCGACCAGCTCGCGGCCGACCGTCTCGCCGAAGGACTCGGTGTCGGCGACGGTCGGCAGCTCCGCGACGACGGCGTCCGCGCCGGGAGCGGGGATCACGGCCGGTCCTTCTTCCGGGACCGCCCGGCCCTGGCCGGGACGCGGCTGCCCCGGCGGACCCGGCCCGCGCTGCGCAGCAGTCCCTGCAGGGCGCTGCCGCCCGCCGCGGCCTGGTCGTCCTCGGTCGCGTCGGTGACCTGCGGCGGCCGCTTGGCCCGCAGTTCGCCGCCCGCGGTGCGCTCGGTGGTGCGGGCGATCAGCCCGTCCAGCTCGGCGTCGACGACCTCGGGCTGCTCCAGCATCGGCATGTGCCCGACCCCGGGCAGCCGCACGAGCCGTGCGGTCGGGATCGCCTCGGCGATGACCTCGCTGTGCCGCCACGGGATGATCCGGTCGCCGTCGCCCGCCAGGACGAGCACCTCGCAGCCGGACAGGCCGGGCAGCGCCGCGAGCCGGTCGTGGGTGCCGAGGGTGTCGACGAAGTCGGTGAGCGCGCCGACGGCGTTCGAGTCGATCATCGTGTCGACGAGGTCGACCATCCGCGGGTCGACCTGACGGTCGCCGTAGGCGAAGCGCTTGGTGAACATCCAGATGATGTCGCCCAGCGCGCGCCGGCCCGTCTCGACCAGGCCGGGCTGCCACGCGGCGAGCCCACCGAGGGTCCGGATGATCGGGTTGCGCCGGGACAGGAACGTCCCCGGCAGCCCCGAGGACGCCATCTCCCCCGCCGAGGTCGACACCAGCGCCACCCCGGCGACGCGCTCGTGGAACAGCTCGGGGTGCTGCTCGGCCAGCGCCATCACGGTCATGCCGCCCATCGAGTGCGACACCAGCACCAGTGGCCCCTCGGGAGCCAGCGAGCGGATCACCGCGTCGAGGTCGCGGCCGAGCTGGTCGATCGTGCAGGAGTCCGCGGGCGCCCGCTCGGAGCGGCCGTGGCTGCGCTGGTCGTAGAGCACCATCCGCACCGACGGGCCGGTCAGCCCGGCCAGGTGCGGCCGCTGCTCCTGCCAGGTGCGCCGGTCGAGGGCGAACCCGTGCACGAGCACGACGGTCAGCGCGGGCTCCGAGCCGTCGGCCGGCGCGACCACCTCGCAGGCGATGCGGATGCCGTCGTCGGCCATCACCGACATCTCCTCGCCGACGGTGCCCGGCGGCGTCTCGGCGTGCGCGGACATCTCGGTGGCCAGGCTGCGGCGGGTGGCGGCGATCTTGCGTCGCTGCGCGGCGACACCGACCCCGGCCGCGGCGCCCGCCGCGCCGACCACACCGCCCGCGATCCCGGCGACGGTCCATCCCCTGCGGCTCATGCGACTCCCCCGCGCCCGTCGGTCACCGTGCGGCGGACCCGCCCCCGGACGCCCGTGACGATCTCGTAGTGGATGGTGCCCAGCTCGTCGGCCCACTCGCGGGCGGTCGGGCCGCCCTCGGTGCCGGTGCCGAACAGCTCGACCGGGTCGCCGATCGCGACCGGCAGCGTCCCCGGCCGACCGCAGTCGACGACGAACTGGTCCATGCAGACCCGCCCGGCGACCGGCCGGACGGTGCCGCCGATGCGCACGCGCATCCGACCGCCGTCGTTGAGGCGGCGCGGGACGCCGTCGGCGTAGCCCAGCGGCACCAGTGCCAGCGTGCGGGGCTCGCGGGCGACCCACTCGTGGCCGTAGGACACGCCCTCGCCCGGCTCGACGGTCTTGGTGAGCGCGACCCGGCCGCGCAGCGTCATCGCCGGGCGCAGCGGGCTGTCGGCGGGGTCGGCGATCGGGTCGAGGCCGTAGACGGCGATCCCCGGCCGGACGACGTCGAGGTGCAGGTCGGGGCGGGTCATCAGGCCCGCGGAGTTGCACAGGTGCAGCTGCGGTGCGAACCCGCGGTCCCGGGCGAGCGCGGCGGCGGCGTGCAGCCGCGCGGCCTGGCTGTCGACGGCGGGCTGGCCCGGCTCGTCGGCGGCGGCGAGGTGCGACCAGACGGCCGCGACCTCGCAGGTGCCGTCGGCGACCCCGTCCGCGACGGCGTCGAGCAGGGCGGGCCACTCGCCGGGCGGGCAGCCGTTGCGCGACAGCCCGGTGTCGGCCTTGAGGTGCAGCCGGACCCTGCGGCCCGCGGCGCGGGCACCGGCCAGCACCGCGGCGAGGTGCTCACGGCCGGACACCGACAGCTCCACCCCGGCGGCGACGGCGGCGGCGAAGTTCTCGTCGGGCAGGTGCAGCCAGGACAGCAGCGGCGCGTCGACCCCCTCGGCACGCAGCGCGAGCGCCTCGTCCAGGGTGGCGACGCCGAGCCGGGTCGCCCCTGCCGAGAGCGCCGCCCGGGCGACGGCGGCGGCGCCGTGGCCGTAGCCGTCGGCCTTGACCACGACCATCGTCTCGGCGCCCGAGGCGAGACCGGACAGGTACCGGGTGTTGTGCCGGACGGCGTCGAGGTCGACCACCGCCTCGGCCGCCGGTGCGCCGGGGACGCGACCGTGGCCGGGCCCGTACGTGCGTCCGGGTCCCGGGCCGGGAGCGTGGTCGGTCGTGGGTGACACGGCCCCGATCATCGCATCCCGGCCCGACGGGGCCCGGTCCTGCGCCCGGCTCAGTCGTTCCCGGCCTCCATCGCGGCCCGGTCGAGGGACTCCTCTGCCTGCTCGGCGTCGGGGTCCGACGGCGTCGCGGTGATCTCCGCCGCACGCCCGGCCTCGACCTCGCCGACGAAGGTGCCGAACTCGCCGCCGAGCATCCCGGTGGCCGAGTACTGCTCCAGCTTGGCGCGGGAGTCGGCCAGGTCCAGGTTGCGCAGGGTGAGCTGGCCGATGCGGTCGCCCGGGGTGAACGGGGCGTCCTCGACGCGCTCCATCGACAGCCGGTCCTCGGCGTAGGCCAGGGCGGGGCCGCGGGTGTCGAGCACCGACCAGTCGTTGCCGCGGCGCAGCCGCAGGGTGACCGAGCCGGTGACCGCGTTGCCGACCCAGCGGGTCAGGGACTCGCGCAGCATCAGCGACTGCGGCTCCAACCAGCGGCCCTCGTAGAGCAGCCGGCCCAGGCGGCGGCCCTGCTCCTCGTAGGCCGACAGCGAGTCGTGGTTGTGGATCGCGGAGACCAGGCGCTCGTAGGTGACGAACAGCAGCGCCATCGCCGGGGCCTCGTAGATGCCCCGGCTCTTGGCCTCGATGATCCGGTTCTCGATCTGGTCGGTCATGCCCAGGCCGTGCCGGCCACCGATCCGGTTGGCCTCGGCGACCAGCGCGACCGGGTCGTCGTAGCGGACACCGTTGATCGCGACCGGGCGACCGGACTCCCACTCGACGGTGACGTCCTCGGTCTCGACCGTGACGGCCGGGTCCCAGAACCGCACGCCCATGATCGGCTCGACGATCTCGATCGAGGTGTCGAGGTGCTCCAGCTTCTTCGCCTCGTGGGTGGCGCCCCAGATGTTGGCGTCGGTCGAGTACGCCTTCTCCGCGGAGTCCCGGTAGGGCAGCTCGCGCTCCCCCAGCCAGGCGCTCATCTCCGCGCGGCCACCGAGCTGGTCGACGAACGCCTCGTCCAGCCACGGCTTGTAGATCCGCAGGGCCGGGTTGGCGAGCAGGCCGTAGCGGTAGAACCGCTCGATGTCGTTGCCCTTGAAGGTCGAGCCGTCGCCCCAGATGGAGACGCCGTCGTCGGCCATGGCGCGGACCAGCAGCGTGCCGGTGACGGCGCGGCCGATCGGGGTGGTGTTGAAGTAGGGCATCCCGCCGGCGCGGATGTGGAAGGCACCGCAGGCGATCGCGGCGATGCCCTCGTCGACCAGCGCGCGGCGGCAGTCGACGACGCGGGCGGCCTCGGCGCCGTACTCCAGCGCGCGCTCGCGGACGGCGACGAGGTCGGGCTCGTCGGGCTGTCCGAGGTCGGCGGTGTACGCGTAGGGGACCGCGCCGTTCTCGCGCATCCAGGCGACCGCGACGGAGGTGTCGAGGCCACCGGAGAAGGCGATGCCGACGCGCTCGCCGACGGGGAGGCTGGTCAGGATCTTCGGCACGCGCGGAACGCTAACAACCCGCTCCCGGCGCAGGTCCGCCGGTGTGCCGCTTCAGTACGGGGCTGCGGCCGCCCGCACCGCCCGCAGCGCGACCGGGATCGCCGCCTGCATCGCCGACGCCGGAGCCGGGACCGGCGGCAGGCCGTGCTCGCGGGCGGCCGCCGTCGCGGCGCGGGCGTGCACCAGCGTCGCGCAGCCCGCCGCCCACCACGGGTCGAGCCCGGCGGCGAGCAGCGCGCCGATCATGCCGGTGAGCACGTCGCCGGAGCCCGCGGTCGCGGCCCAGGAGTCCGCGGCGGGGTCGACCAGCACCCGTCCGTCCGGTGCGGCGACGACGGTCGCGTTCCCCTTCAGCAGCACCGTCACCCCGAGGTCGGCGGCGGCGCGGCGGGCGGCGCCGATCCGGTCGGGCCCGACCTCGCCCGCGATCCGGGCGAACTCCCCCGCGTGCGGGGTGAGCACGACGGGCTCGCCGTGGATCCGGTCCCGCAGGTGCGCGTGCTGTGCGAGCAGGGTGATCGCGTCGGCGTCGAGGCAGAGCGGCACCTCCCGGCCCAGTGCCTCCTCCAGCACGGCCAGGCCCTGCCCACCGGTGCCGAGCCCCGGCCCGACCGCCCAGGCCTGGGTGCGTCCGGCGTCGGTGATGTCCCCGGTGGCGACGATCTCCGGCCAGTGCCTGCGGACCTCGTCGGCGGCGGACCCGGCGAAGCGCACCATCCCGGAGGTGGCCAGGGCCGCGGCGCCCGCGGCGAGGACGGCGGCGCCCGGGTAGGTGGCCGACCCGGCCGCGATCCCGACGACGCCCTGGCTGTACTTGTCGTCGTCCGGCCCGGGGACGGGCCACCGGTCGCCGACGTCGGCGTCGGACAGCACCCGGGCGTGCGGCTCGACCCCCTCCAGGAAGGGCCCGAGCCCGAAGTCCACCAGCCGCACCGGCCCGCACAGCGGCGCGGCGAGGGCGTGCACCGGCTTGCGGGTGCCGAAGGTGACCGTCAGCGCGGCGCGCACGTGCGGCCCGTCGGTCGCCCCGGTGTCGCCGTCGACCCCGGAGGGCAGGTCGCAGGCCACGATCGGCACGCCGGCCCCGTCGGCGGCGGCGACCAGCTCCGGCGCCGGGTCGCGCAGCGCACCGCGCCCGGAGATCCCGACGATCCCGTCCACGACGACGTCGGCGCCGGCCACCAGCGCCCGCGCCGCGTCGAGCCCGCCGGCACCGGCGGCGACCGGGGTCCCCGCCCCGGTGCCCCCGGGGTCGGCGGCCGGGGCGGAGGGGGTCAGGGCCAGTACCCGCCCGCGGGCCCGGCGCAGCGCGGCCAGACCCTCCGGGTGCGCGCGGTCCGGGGCCAGCAGCACCGCGGTGACGTGCGCGCCCCGGCGGCGCAGCCCGGCGCCGGCCCACAGCGCGTCGCCGCCGTTGTCACCCGCCCCGACGAGCAGCACCACCCGGCGGCCGTAGGTGGAGCCGAGGAACTCGCCGACGTGGTGGGCGAGCCCGGCCGCGGCCCGGCGCATCAGCACCCCGTCGCCGACGGTGCGCATCATGGCCGCCTCGGCCGCCCGTACCTGGTCCGCGGTGTGGAGCGCGTGCATGGCCGCGAGGCTAGCGCCGGGCGCCCGTGTCCGACGGTCGTGGAGCGGGGCGCCCGCGTCGCGAGCGCTCCGCTCCCCGACCGGTGATCACTCGACGGTGACCGACTTCGCCAGGTTGCGGGGCTTGTCGACGTCGTAGCCGCGGGCCCGGGCGATCTCGGCCGCGATGACCTGCAGCGGGATCGTGGCGACCAGCGGCTGCAGCAGCGTCGGTACCGCGGGCAGCTCGAAGAGGTGGTCGGCGAAGGGCCGCACCGTCTCGTCGCCGGCCTCGGCGAGCACCACGGTGCGGGCACCGCGCGCCTTGATCTCCTGGATGTTGGACAGCAGCTTGGAGTGCAGCACCGCGCGCCCCTTCGGCGACGGCATCACCACCACGACCGGCAGCCCGTCCTCGATCAGCGCGATCGGGCCGTGCTTGAGCTCGCCGGCGGCGAACGCCTCGGCGTGCATGTAGGCGAGCTCCTTGAGCTTGAGCGCGCCCTCCAGCGCCACCGGGTAGCCGACGTGCCGCCCCAGGAACAGCACCGCCTTCGACGGCGCCAGCTCCTGCCCGAGCGCGCGGGCCTCGCCGAGGGACTCCAGCACCTGGGCGACGGCCGCCGGGATGGCCTCCAGCTCCTCGAACTCGCGGACCACCTCGTCCGGGTACTTGGTGCCGCGCGCCTGCGCCAGGGCCAGGCCGACCAGGTAGTTCGCCGCGACCTGGGCGGTGAACGTCTTCGTCGCGGCGACGCCGATCTCCGGGCCCGCGTGGGTGTAGATCACCGCGTCGGACTCGCGCGGGATCTGTGCCCCGTTGGTGTTGCAGATGGCCAGCACCCTGGCCTTCTGCTCCTTGGCGTGGCGCAGCGCCTCCAGGGTGTCCGCGGTCTCGCCGGACTGGGAGATCGCGACGACCAGCGTCGAGCGGTCCAGCACCGGGTCGCGGTAGCGGAACTCACTGGCCAGCTCGATCTCGACCGGGATCCGGGTCCAGTGCTCGATCGCGTACTTCGCGAGCAGACCGGAGTGGTAGGCGGTGCCGCAGGCGACGACGAAGACCTTGTCGACGTCGCGCAGCTCCTGGTCGGTGAGCCGCTGCTCGTCGAGCACGATGCGCCCGTCGACCAGGTGGCCGCGCAGGGTGTCGGCGATCGCGGTCGGCTGCTCCTCGATCTCCTTGAGCATGAAGTAGTCGTGACCGCCCTTCTCGGCGGCCGCGAGGTCCCAGGTCACCTCGAACGGGTTGACCGCCACGGGCTCCCCGACGAAGTCGGTGACCTCGTAGCCGTCCCGGGTGATCGTGACGACCTGGTCCTGGCCGAGCTCGACCGCGGAGCGGGTGAACTCGATGAACGCCGCGACGTCGGAGGCCAGGAACGTCTCGCCGTCGCCGATGCCGAGCACCAGCGGGGAGTTGCGGCGGGCGGCGACGATCCGGTCCGGCTCGTCGGCGTGGGTCACGACGAGGGTGAACGCGCCCTCCAGCCGCCGCGCGACGGCGCGCACCGAGGCCGGGAGGTCCCCGGCGGTGTCACCGTGGGCGTAGGCGAGCGCGACCAGGTGCGCGGCGGTCTCGGTGTCGGTGTCGGACTCCGCCCAGATGTCCTGCGCCTCCAGCTCGGCCCGCAACTCCAGGAAGTTCTCGATGATGCCGTTGTGGACGACCGCGAGCCTGCCGTCGCTGCTGCGGTGCGGGTGGGCGTTGCGGTCGGTGGGCGGGCCGTGCGTCGCCCACCGCGTGTGCCCGATGCCCGAGGTCCCGGTGAACCGGTCCCGCCCGATCTCGTCGAGGCGTGCCTCCAGGTTGGCCAGGGCGCCCGCCTTGCGCTCGACCAGCAGCTCACCGCCGTCCGGCAGCGCGACGCCGGCGGAGTCGTAACCGCGGTACTCCAGTCGTCGCAGGCCGCCGAGGACGACGCCGAGTGCGGACCGATGACCGACGTAACCGACGATGCCACACATAAGGCTGAGCGTATCGACGCCCGGTTGCCGATCTTCGGGCGACGGGTGCGACCGGCGCCACGCCGGGCGCCCGTGCGAGGCGGGCACGCGGTGACCTGCACCGGTACGGTGCCGTCCGTGGCCCGGACCAGCGTGACCCGCCCCCCGTCGACGAAGGGGGCCAAGGACGCCCTCGGTGTGCTGTCGCGTCCGGGGCCGAACCCGGTGAAGTACGGCGACCTGGGGCTGATCGGCCTGCCGGGCATCGTCTACACCCCCGCGGAGGGCTACCAGCTGCCCGCCGTGGTCGTCGGGCACGCGTGGCTGCAGCCCGCGCATCGCTACCACGAGCTGCTGCGACACCTCGCGACCTGGGGGTTCGTCGCCGCCGCGCCGAACACCCAGCGCGGCCCGGTCCCGAGCATCGCCCAGTTCGCCTCGGACCTGAACACCGTCCTGGACGTGTGCGTCGGTGTCCGGCTCGGCGACGGTCACGTCAGCGTCGACGCCCGCAAGACCGCCCTGGTCGGGCACGGCACCGGGGGCGGCGCGGCCGTCCTCGCCGCGGCCCGGCGCGAGCGCCTCGGCGCGCTGGTGACCCTCGCCGCGTCGGAGGTGAAGCCGTCCGCGATCGAGGCGGCCGCCGCGGTGACCGTCCCGACGCTGCACCTGGCCGCCGCGGTCGACTCGCTGGCCCCGATGGAGGGACACGCGCAGCGGATCGCCACCGCCCAGCACGAGGCCGGCACCGACGTGACGCTGCGCGAGATCGAGAAGGCCGGGCACCTCGGGTTCTGCGAGGGCAGGCACTGGACGAGCTTCCTGCTGCAGAACCGCCCGCAGCACCGGACCCGGAAGATCACCCGGGCACTGGTGACCGCGTTCCTCATGCAGGAGCTGCAGAACGAGAAGCGCGTGTCCTCCCTGACCTCGGGGAACGTGCCCGGGGCCCCGCTGGTGGACCTCACCCCGCAGCCCGACGACGAGCAGGACCAGCAGCCGTCCGGGCTCCTCGGCATCGGCCGCTGACCCCTCCGCCCCGCGCCCGCACAGGTCCGCCGACACAGGGATCCGCCGCCCGCGCGGAGATCCGCACCTCGCGCGGTGATCCGCCGCCCGCGCGCGTCCGGACGCGCGCGGGGCGCGGATCAGCGCGCGGACACGTCCCGGCGGCGGCTCAGGGCGCCAGCCAGACCTTCCGGTCGGCGGTGGCGACGGCGTCGAACGCGGCGGCGGCCCGGTCCGGCGCGAACGGCTCGGGCTCCATGAGCCCCACCAGGGCGTCGGCGACGGCGGGCAGGTCCGCGAGCGCACCGGCGAAGTCGCCGGGGTGGTCGTAGATCAGCGACCCGGTGACGGTCACCTGCCGCTGCACCAGGTCGTGTGTGTTCACCGGTGACTCGCCGTCGTGCTGCCCGATGAGCAGCAACGTCCCGGCCCGGTCGACCGCGGCGACGGCCGTCGGCCAGGCGGCGGGGGCGCCGGAGGTCTCGAACACCGTCCCGAACACCTCGCCGGGGACGAGCTCCTCGGCGCCGAGATCCACCGCGCGCCGCCGGCGCCCGTCGTGCGGCTCGACGACGACCGGGACGTGCCCGGCCGCGAGCAGGCTCAGGCACAGCAGGGTGCCCTGGCTGCCCGCCCCGACGACCAGGCAGCGCGATCCCGGTTCCGGTGCGGCCCGGCGGAGCGCGGCCCGGGTCACCACCCACGGCTCCACGCAGGCGACGACCCGTTCGGCCGTCGCCGGGTCGAGCCCGGCCGGCAGGGCGTGGGCGTACCCGGCCGGGACGGCGACGAGTCCGGCGAGCAGGCCCGGCGCGTTCACCCCGAGGCTGCGCCGGTCCGGGCAGGCCGACGTGCGGCCCGCGACGCAGAACCGGCAGCGTCCGCAGGCGAGGTTCGGCTCGACCACGACGATCTCGCCGACCCGGCCCGGGTCGACGCCCGCGCCGACGGCGACCACCCGTCCGCCGCCCTCGTGCCCGACCGTCCACGGCAGCTCCGGGACCGGCCGGGCGCCGCTGCGGACGGCCAGGTCGGTGCCGCACAGCCCGACCGCCGTGACCCGCACGAGGACCTCGCCCGGCCCGGGCTCCGGCGCCGCGACCGGAACGACGTCGAGACGGCCGGGAGCGGTGTCGAGGCCACCGGAGCCGGTGTCGGCGCGGCCGGAGCCGGTATCGGTGCGACCCGAGCCGGTACCGGTGCGACCGGTGTCGACGCGGGCGAGGCCGGTGAGCCGCACGGCCACGGTGGTGGCGGGGGCGGGGGCGGTGGAGGTGGTCGACATGAGGGTCTCCCGGGTCGTCGGGTGCGGTCAGGAACGCGAGGCCACCGGGGTGGCCGGTGCCTCCTCGCTCTCGGCGTGGGGTGCGTAGCTCATGAAGGACGCGACGAGCAGCGAGATCAGGCAGCCGCCGCAGAGGTAGGCCGCGACCAGGTACCAGCTGCCGCCGCCGACCGCGACCAGCGCCGTCGCGATGAACGGGGTGAACCCGCCGCCGACCACGCTGGCGAGCTGGTAGCCCAGGCCCGCGCCGCTGTTGCGGTGCCGGGCGCCGAACATCTCGGTGAACAGCGGCTGCTGCACGCTGACGATCGCGTCGTGGCCGATGTTGACCAGCAGCACGGCGCACAGCACCAGCAGCACCGCCGAGCCCTGCTCCATCGCGACGAAGAACGGCACCGACGCGAGTACCGCGACGACGGCGCCGACCAGGTAGACGGGGCGGCGTCCGTAGCGGTCGGACAGCCAGCCGAACAGCGGGATGGTGATGATCCCGAGCCCGCCGACGAGCAGCCCGACACCGAGCATGAAGCCACGGGTGAAGCCGTACTGCTCGGTGGCGTAGGCCAGCGCGAACGTCACGACGATGTACATGGTCAGCAGCTCGGCCAGACGCAGCGCGACGATCTTGACGAAGGCGCCGGGGTGGCGGCGCAGGGCCTCCAGCACCGGCAGCTTCTGCTTCTCGACGGGCTCGGCGGCCTGCGCGGCGGCAGCCTTCTTGAACGTCTCGGACTCGTCGACGCCGGACCGGATCCACAGCCCGACCAGCGTCAGCAGCAGGCCGAAGAAGAACGGGATGCGCCATCCCCAGGTCTCGAAGGCGGTCTCGCTCATGACCGCGACCAGGATCGCGACGAAGCCGTTCACCATCAGCAGCGCGACCGAGTAGCCGACCTGCACACCGCTGGAGTACAGCGCCTTCCACCGCTTCGGGGCGTGCTCGACGGCGAGCAGCGCGGCGCTGGCCCACTCCCCGCCGACAGCGAGGCCCTGCACGCAGCGCAGCGCGACGAGCAGGACCGGGGCCAGGTAGCCGACCTGGTCGAAGGTCGGCAGCAGGCCGATCGCCGCCGTCGTCATGCCCATGATCGCGATCGTCCAGACCAGGGTGCGCTTGCGGCCGATCCGGTCGCCGAGGTGGCCGAACACGATCCCGCCGAGCGGGCGGAACAGGAACCCGATGCCGAAGGTCGCGAACGCGGCCAGCGCGCCGGCGGTGGGGCTCTCGCTCGGGAAGAACAGCGGGCCGAAGACGAGTGCGGCGACGACCCCGTAGAGGAGGAAGTCGTACCACTCGACGACGGCGCCGACGAACGAGCCGGCAGCGGCACGCCGTGCTCCGGCCGGTGCGCCCGGCGGCTGGGCTGATGACACCTGTGTCATGACCTTCTCCTGTACGCGTCCTTGCGTTGTGCGCTGTGCGCACACTCGTGTGCTGTGCGCACAACCGTACGGCGCGCCGAGCACTGGTCGCAAGACCGGGGCGCTTCCGGCCCGCCGGTAGGGTCGGGCGTCCGACGGGAGAGGGGTCCGATGACGGCGGAGCCGGCCGGCCAGGAACGCCACTTCGTGCGGGCGGTGGAGCGGGCGTTCCGGGTGGTCCGCGCGTTCGGGCCGGACACGCCGTCGATGACGCTGAGCGAGGTCGCGTCCCGCACCGACCTGGACCGGGCGACGGCCCGGCGGCTGCTGCTGACGCTCGTCGACCTCGGCTACGCGCGCCGCTCCGGGCGGGACCGCTTCGAGCTGACGCCGCGGGTGCTGGAGCTCGGCTACGCCTACCTGTCCGGACTGTCGCTGGTCGACGTCGCGCTGCCACACCTGCAGGCGATGTCCTACGAGCTGCGGGAGACCGCGTCGCTCACCGAGCTCGACGGGCCGGACGTCGTGTACCTGGCCCTGGCGCAGAGCTCCCGGTTGAGCGGGCTGCGCATCACCGTCGGCACCCGGTACGAGGCGTGGGCGACGTCGATGGGCCGGGTGCTGCTGGCCGGCCTGCCCGACGACGAGCTCGACGCGCACCTGGCGTCGGTGACGGTGCAGCGGCGCACCGACCACACGGTGCGCGACGTGGCGGCCCTGCGCGAGGCGGTCGTCGCCGCGCGGGAGCAGGGCTGGGCGCTGGTGGAACGGGAGCTCGAGGACGGCCTGCGGGGGATCGCCGCGCCGGTGCGGAACCGGTCGGGGCGGGTGATCGCCGCGGTCAACGTGTCCACCCACGTCGGCGTGGCCTCGCGGGAGGAGCTGACCGGGCGGCACCTGCCGCGCCTGCTGGAGGCCGCCGCGGGGATCGAGGCGGACCTGGTGGCCTCGGATCTCTGAGGCCGTTCCGCCTGCTCACCGCTCGTACGGGCCGGCGAGCGAGGGGGCCACGGGACCGCGGCGGTCGGTGACGCGCGTCCCGGTGAGACCGGGCAGCCGCATGCCGGGGACGGCGTCCTCCGCCCGGGTCGCGGCGCGCGCGGCCTCGTCGGCCAGCCGGCCCACCTCGCGCCCGACGAGGTCGAGCCGGGCCGTCACCGCCTCCCCGGCCGGGTCGTCCCACGCGGCGGCGACGGCGGCGCGGATCCCGGCGAGCAGACCAGCGGTGTCGTCGAGCCGGTCCACCAGCGCCCGCAGGGCCGTGGCCTGGTCCGCGGCGCCGGCGTCCGGGCCGCCGGTCAGCACGGTCGCGCCCCGCCGGGGCCGGGCCCGTGCCGGGGGTCGGGGGCGTCCCGGAACGCGGTGGCCGCGGCGGTGTCCGCCACCCGGGCGGTGGCCGCGGCGCGCCGGGCCGCGTCGGCCAGCGACGCCAGCTCGTCCGCGACCCGCCGCAGCCGGACCGCGCGGTCCCCGTCACCGGGGCCGGTCGCGGGGGCCTCGGTCAGCCCGGCAGCCAGGTCCGCCAGCCCGCGGGCCGCGCGGTCGAGCGCATCGGGGTCCCGCCGCACGTCCGGTCGCATCGCCCCAGCATGGCGACGGGCCCGCGCCGGCGGGCCCGGACGCGCGGATCCGGTTCGCCATCGCGAACCGGAGTCGCGGCAGGCCGGCCGGACGACGTCGGGGCCGCCACCCGGTGTGGGTGACGGCCCCGATCGGCGTGCGTCGGTCAGCGCGCGGCGGCGACGATCTCGGCCAGCCGGCCCGCGACAGCATCGGCCTCGTCCTCGCTGGGCGCCTCGACCATCACGCGGACGAGCTGCTCGGTGCCCGACGGGCGCAGCAGCACCCGGCCGGTGTCGCCCAGCTCCGCCTCGGCCTTCGCGACGGCCTCGGCCACGTCCGCCGACGCGGCGACCGCGTCCTTGTCCGCGACGGGCACGTTGCGCAGCACCTGCGGCAGCACCGTGACCACCGAGGCCAGCTCGGCCAGCGGGGTGCCGGTCTGCGCGACCCGCGACATCAGCCGCAGGGCGGTGAGCAGACCGTCGCCGGTCGTGGCGTGGCCCGGCAGCACCACGTGCCCGGACTGCTCGCCGCCGAGGGTGAACCCGCCCTCGCGCAGCCGTTCCAGCACGTAGCGGTCGCCGACCTTGGTGGTGTCCAGGGTGATCCCGGCCTCGCGCATGGCGATGTGCAGGCCCAGGTTGCTCATCACCGTGGCGACGAGCGTGTCGTGCGCGAGCTCGCCGGCCTCGCGCATGGCGAGTGCCAGCACCGCCATGATCCGGTCACCGTCGACGACCGCCCCGGTCGCGTCGACGGCCAGGCAGCGGTCGGCGTCACCGTCGTGGGCAATGCCGAGATCGGCGCCGTGCTCCAGGACCGCGGACCGCAGCAGGTCCAGGTGGGTGGACCCGACGCCGTCGTTGATGTTGAGACCGTCCGGCTCGGCGTGCAGCGCGATCACGTCGGCGCCCGCCTGCCGGTAGGCCTCCGGCGCGGCCAGCGCCGCGGCGCCGTGTGCGCAGTCGACGACCACGCGCAGCCCGGACAGCGAGCCCGGTGCGGCGGACAGCAGGTGCGCGACGTAGACGTCGGTGGCGTCCGGCGCGTCCCAGACCCGGCCGATGCCGTCACCGGTCGGTCGGGCACCGAGACCCTCGGCGAACTGCTGCTCGATCGCGTCCTCGACGTCGTCGGGCAGCTTGTGACCGCCCGCGGCGAAGAGCTTGATGCCGTTGTCGGGCATCGGGTTGTGCGACGCGGAGATCATCACGCCGAGGTCGGCGCCGGTCTCGGCGACCAGGTGCGCGACGCCCGGGGTCGGCAGCACGCCGACCCGGATCGCGTCCGCGCCGGCCGAGGTGAGCCCGGCGACGACCGCGGCCTCGAGCATCTCGCCGCTCGCGCGGGGGTCGCGTCCGACGACCGCGAGGGGCCGGCGGCCGGAGCCGTTCGAGAGCGTGCGGGCGGCCGAGGCACAGACACCAACGGCGAACTCCGGAGTGAGGAGTTCGCCGTTGGCCAGGCCCCGGACGCCGTCGGTTCCGAAGAGACGAGGCATCCGGTGTGCGATCAGCGCTTGGAGTACTGGGGCGCCTTACGGGCCTTCTTGAGGCCGTACTTCTTGCGCTCGACGGCGCGGGCGTCACGGGTCAGCCAGCCGGCCTTCTTCAGCGGCGGGCGGTCCTCGGAGTCCAGCTCGACCAGCGCACGGGCGATCGCCAGACGCAGAGCGCCGGCCTGACCCGCGGTGCCGCCACCCTTGAGGTTGGCGAAGATGTCGAAGCGCTCGGTCTTCTCGACGAGGACGAGCGGCTCCTTCACGATCTGCTGGTGCAGCTTGTTCGGGAAGTACACCTCGAGCGGCTTGCCGTTCAGGGTGAACCCGCCGGTGCCCGGCAGCAGCCGGACGCGGACGACGGCCTCCTTGCGGCGGCCGACGGTCTGGACCGGGCGGTCGCCCAGCACGGGGGCCTCGGCGGCGAACTCGTCGGCGTCGAAGTCGGCGGCGTCACCGATGGTGTAGTCGACGTCGGCGACCTCGGTCTCGGTGGCCTCGGTCTCGGTCGCCTCGGCGGCCGCACCCTCGGTCTCGACCGCGTCGACGACCTCGTCGGGTCCGTTCTCGGGGCTGGTCACGGGCTGTCCCTCTTCGTTGCTCGGGGTGGTCACTGGCTGACCTGCTTGATCTCGAACGGCTGCGGCTTCTGGGCCTCGTGCGGGTGCGCCGGGCCGGCGTAGACCTTCAGCTTCTTGGCCATGGCGCGGCCGAGGCGGTTCTTCGGCAGCATGCCCTTGATCGCCTTCTCGACGAGGCGGTCGGGCTGGCTGTCGATCATCTCGCCGACGGAGCGCTGGCGGAGGCCACCCGGGAAGCCGGAGTGGCGGTAGACGAACTTGTCGGCCCGCTTGTTGCCGGACACCGAGATCTTCTCCGCGTTCACGATGACCACGAAGTCGCCGTTGTCGACGTGCGGGGCGTAGGTCGGCTTGTGCTTCCCGCGCAGCAGCGTGGCAGCGTGGGTGGCGAGCCGACCGAGGCGCACGTCCTCGGCGTCGATCACGTGCCAGGCGTGCTGGATGTCGCCGGGCTTGGGGCTGTACGTGGGCACGGATCTACCTCGTCGTCGTTCTCGGCTGGTGGGCCGTCCGCACGGGTTCCGGCCCACTCTCTAGTCTCTGGTTCCTCAGCGTGCTGCTGGTGGACGCCGGAGGGACGCTCGATCCCGCCGCTGTCGCCGGAGGACGGCGCCCGCGGGTCTCCACCGCTGCACAACGAGAGCCAAGGGTACCCGCCGGTTCCGGGGGCGGACGCAAGGGGGTCGTCCGGGCCCCCGGACCGGGGGTCAGGCGAACCGGGCCCGGTTCGCCTGCTCGGTGTCGCGGTAGTTCTGACCGGCCTGGCCGACCAGCTTCCCGATGGTGCCCAGGGTGGTGGTCAGCTCGGCCGCCGAGGTGTCCCACTTCTGCTGCGACGCCTGGTAGGTGCTGGCCGCGTCACCGGTCCAGGTCCCGACCATCGGCGCCAGGTAGCGCCGCAGGTCCTCGAGCTGGGAGTTGATGCGCGCGGTCGTCGCGACGGTGTCGGCCGACGCCCGCTCGAGCGCGCTGAAGGTGACCTTGATCTCGGATCCCACGATGTAGCTCCCCCTCACCCGAGCACCGACGTGATGGCGGTGCGGTTCTGGTCCTCCTGCTGCTGGTACGTCGTCGCCGTGCCGCCGAGCTGCTCACCAATCGCGCCGAGCGCCTCGTTCAGCCGCCGTGCCTCGGTGTCCCACTTGGCCATCAGCTGGGCGAACGCCGTCGCCGCGCTGCCGGACCACTGCCCCTGCAGCGGCCCCAGCTGGCTGCGCAGGCGGGCGAGCTCGCCGTTGACGGCGTCGCTCACCGCCCGCACCTGGCCCGCCGCGCGCACCATCTCCTCGGTCGTCGTACCGAACCCGTCGGCCATGGACCCCACCTCGTCCCCGTCCCGTCGCCCGGCCGGTCGGGTGTCCGGCGACCAGGCCCGGGGACGCGGTGTCCCCGGCCCGCGCACAGTGGCAGGGCGGCCGGGCCGCCGTGGCCGAACGGCGCGGACCGTTCGCGACCGGGAACGCCGCCCGGGTCACCGCACCCGGTGCAGCGAGGCGACGACCTCGGCGCAGGCGGGCGCGACCGGGGCGCCGGCGGGCCTGCGGCACCCGGCGACGAGCTGGTCGGAGCCGTCGAACACGACGTGCCAGTCGACGACGGTCCCGTCGCCGGGGTCCTCGCTCCACCGCAGGACCGGCCGCCCGCCGACCGTCGCGCTCGCCGGGCCCTCCCCGCCGACGAGTGCGGCGAGCTCGCGACGGGCACGGTCGGGCTCGCGTCCGGCGTCGTAGCCCAGCGGGCTGCGCTCCAGCACGAGCAGGTCGGCACCGTCGGGGCTGCCGACCGGGGTGAGCAGCACCCGTCGACGCTGCGGGTCACCGCCAGTGTGCTCCCAGCCGATGGGCAGGGTGGCGGCGTAGCCGTACTGGACGACCGTCGCCCCGGCCGGTGGCGCCGGGTGCGGGCCCGCCAGGAGCAGCCCGGCGCCGAGCAGGACCGCGCCCAGCACACCGGCGACGACGATCGCCGCCCGGGCCCGGTCCGGGCCGTCCGCGAGCGGGGTGGCGGGGACGGGTGCCCCGGCCGGTCCCGGCTCCGCCGGGCCCGCTCCCGCGCCGGGGTCACCGGGCCAGGGGGCGGCGCGGCCGGCGCCCTGGCCGGGGCCGGGGTCGGGGTCGGCACCGGAGGCCGGACCGAGCTCGGTGCCCGGCCCTGAGCCCGGCCAGGTGTCCGGCCCGGTGTCGGTGGACACACCGGCCCCGAGCACGGCCGCACCGACCACCGCCGCCGCCTCCGGCCCCCAGGGCTCGCCGCCGGCGGGACGCAGCCCGGCGACACGCACCGGGCAGGGCAGCACCGGGCGGGGCAGCCGGGCCCCGGCACGATCCGCGGGCCGCGCCGGGTCCCGGCCGTCCGCGCACCCGGCCGCCTCGGGGCCCGGCCCACGGTCGTCCCCCCGACGGTCCGGGCAGGCACCGGACCCGGCGCGCCGATCCGGGGCGTCCGCCACGAGGAGCGGGCCGACCGTCCCCGCGACCACGACCAGCTTCGCACCGGTCGCCCGCACGAGCGCCGCGAGACCCGCCGGGTCAGCGAGGTCCGAGAGGTCAGCGAGGTCCGACAGGTCGGTGCCCGGCTCCCCCACCGGCTCCGGCACCCCGTCGCGTACGAGGGTCGCGCCGTCGTCGTCGACGACCAGGACCGGCCCGCCCGGCAGCTCCGGTTCGGCCGCGAGCACCGCGACCGCGGCCGGGACCACCAGCACCCGCGGACCTCCGGGGAAGGCACCGCCCGCCGTCGTCCCGACCCGGACGACGACGCCGGGCGGATCGTCGCCGAAGAAGTCCGCGACGGCCGTCGCCGGGTGGGGCCGCGGCGACCAGGCGCAGCCCGCCGGCGTCGGCGGCGGCGAGCAGCACCGCGTCGCGGCGGTCGTGCACGGCGACCGCGACGCCGCTCACCCCGGCTCGGTCCAGGCCAGCTGCACCCGGCGTGCCCCGGCCCGCCGGTCGACCAGCACGGCCCGTCCCGGCGGCATCGGCCCGGGGCGGACCTTCTCCAGCAGCGCACCCTCGTCGGGGCTGCCGGAGCCGACCAGGCCGGGGGCGCCGAGCTCGCGCAGCCGCCCGAGTACCGGGTCGAACAGCGCCCGCCCGGCGCCGCCGGTGCGCCGCGCGAGGACGACGTGCAGCCCGACGTCGCGGGCCTGCGGCAGGTACTCGGCGAGCGCGAGCAGCGGGTGCGTCCCGGTCGATCCGGCCGCGGGGACGACGAGGTCGTAGTCGTCGACGAGCAGCCACACGTCCGGTCCGCTCCACCAGGACCGTTCCCGCAGCTGGGCCGGGGTGACGTCCGGACCGGGCAGCCGCCGTCCGAGGGAGCCCGCGATCTCGGCGCAGGCGTCGGTGGTGGCCTGCGCGGTGGAGGTGTGCGCGAGCAGGTGGCTCTGCGGGATCCCGCCGAGCAGCGTCCGCCGGTGGTCGACGACGACGATCCGCGCCCGGTCCGGCGTCCACCGCGCGGCGATGCCGTGGGCGAGGGTCCGCAGCAGCGTCGTCTTTCCGCCGCCGGAGTCGGCGAAGCAGAGCAGGTGCGGCTCGTCCGGGTCGAGCTCGACGGTGGCGAGCCGGTCCTCGTCGACGCCGAACGCGGGCCCGCGGCCCGGTCCGGGCGGGAGCTCGGCGACCTCGATCCGGGCGGGCAGCAGCCGCACCGGGCCGACCGACGGGCCGTCCCAGGCGTCGTCGATCGCCCGGGCGGGGTCGGTGCCGGGGACCAGGCAGGGCGCGGCGAGGACGGTGGCCTCGCCGTCGGCGGACAGGCCGTGCCCGGGCAGCGCCGGCACGGCGGCGGCACGACGCCGGTCCACCTCGGAGTCCGACGGGTCGCCCAGCCGCAGCTCGACCCGGCTGCCGAGCTGGTCCTTGAGCGCCGGCCGGATCTCGGCCCAGCGGGCCGCGGACAGCGCGAGGTGCACGCCGTAGGCGAGCCCGCGGGCGGCGAGCGCGGTCAGCTTCTCGTCCAGGTCCTCGAACCCGGCGCGCAGCGCCGCGTAGCCGTCGACGACCAGCAGCAGGTCGGTGGCGGGCACCTCGGCGAAGCCGCCCGCGGCGCGCCGGGCCCGGAACTCCTCGATCCCGGCGACGCCGTGCGCGGCGAACAGCTGCTCGCGCTCGTCGACGGCGGCGACGGTCTCGGCCACCACCCGGCGCACCAGGTCGGTGCCGCGACGGTCGGCGACGGTCCCGACGTGCGGCAGCCCGGCCAGCGGGGCCAGGGTCCCGCCGCCCAGGTCGAGCACGTGCACGCCCAGCTCGGCCGGGGTGTGGGTGAGCGCGAGCGCGGTGACGACGGTGCGCAGCGCGGTCGACTTCCCCGACCGCGGCCCTCCGACGACGGCCAGGTGCCCGGCCGCGCCGGACAGGTCCAGCACCAGCGGGTCGCGCCGCTGGGCGTAGGGCCGGTCGACCAGACCGATCGGCGCGGCGAGCCGTCCCACAGGCCCCGGCGCGCACAGCCCCCGCCCGGTCCGGACCAGCGGGTCGCCCAGCACCACCGGCAGCGGCGGCGGCTCCGCGAGCGGCGGCAGCCACACCCGGTGCGCGCATGGGCCGGGCCCGGACACCGCCTCGGCGATGCGGTCGAGAACGGTGCCGGTGGGTGCCGGCTCGGGGTCCGGCGCCGGGAGCTGCGCCGAGGCGGGCAGCGCCACCGGGCCCGCGCGGAACGGCAGCGCGACCCGCGGCGCCCCCGGGGCCCGCCGGCGCGCGAGGCGCGGGGTGTCCGGGCCGGAGACGTAGGCGGCCCGGAAGCGCACGAGCTCGTCGGTGCCCGCGGACAGGTACGCGGCGCCGGGCGTCGGTGGGAGCAGGTGCGCGTCGGGCACGCCCAGCACCGCGCGGGACTCCGCGGCGGAGAACGTGCGCAGCGCGATCCGGTAGGACAGGTGCGACTCCAGGCCGCGCAGCCGGCCCTCCTCCAGGCGCTGCGAGGCCAGCAGCAGATGGATCCCGAGGGAACGGCCGAGCCGGCCGATCGTCACCATCAGGTCGATCATCTCCGGCCGCTGGGCGAGCAGCTCGGAGAACTCGTCCACGACGACCAGCAGCGACGGCAGCGGGTCCAGCGGCGCCCCGTCCCGACGCAGCGCGTCGTGCTCGGCCAGCGACGACAGGTTCCCCGCGGCGCGCAGCACCTCCTGGCGACGGGTGATCTCCCCGGCGAGCGCGTCGGCCATCCGGTCGACCAGGGTCAGCTCCTCGGCCAGGTTGGTGATCACCGCGGAGGTGTGCGGCAGCCCGGCGAGCCCGAGGAACGTCGCGCCGCCCTTGAAGTCGACGAGCACCAGGTTGAGCTCCTCGGCCGTGTGCGTCGCGACCAGCCCGAGGACCAGCGTGCGCAGCAGCTCGCTCTTGCCGGAGCCGGTCGCGCCGATGCACAGCCCGTGCGGCCCCGCACCGCCCTGTGCGGACTCCTTGAGGTCGAGCAGCACCGGTCGGCCGCCGCCGTCGGTGCCCAGCGGGACCCGCAGCCGCTCCGCGGGGCCCCGTCGCGATCGCAGCACCGCGACGCCGCCGGAGTCCGTCGTGGACAGACCGAGCAGCGACGGCAGCCCGGCCGCCGAACTGTCCACACCGGACGCAACGACGTCGGCGGTGCCGTCCGGGCGGTAGCGCGCGAGCCGCCGCGCCAGCGCCAGTGCCTCGGCGACGACGAGCCCGTCGGGGACACCGACCTCCCGGCCGCCCGGCCCGCCCCGGCGCAGCGTGCGCACGCCGTCGGGCCCGGTGCCGGCGGCCAGGCGCAGCACCGACGCCGCGGGCCTGCGCCCGCCCGCGGGCCCCAGCCGCAGCACCGTGACGCCGGGCAGCCCGGCCCAGGCACCGGGGGTGTCGGCCGCACCGTCCAGCACGACGAGCAGGTGTTGCTGGGCCGCGGACGGCTCGTCCACCCACCAGCGCCGCACTCGGTCCGGGTCGTCGGTGATCATCCGGACCGGCCCGACGGCGTCGGTGCGCCGCGGGTGCGCCACGTGCGGCAGCCACTTCGCCCACTCCCAGCGCGCGGCCGCACCCCCCGGTGCGACGACGGCGAGCCGCGCGTCGTCGGGGCCGTGCCAGGTGACGTACTGGGCGACCAGGGCCCTGGCGAGGTCGAGCACCGGTGCGGCGTCCGGGTCCGGCTCGAGCCAGATCGTCGCCGACGCGCGGGTGTCGACGGCCACCGGGAGATCGTCCACCGTGGACCAACGGCGCAGGAACCGGCGCAGTGCCAGTGCGGACAGCGGTTCGAGTGTCTCCATCGGACCGGTGTGCGGCGCGGTGAGCCGGGTGGCGAGCCGCTGGGTGCCGCGCCCGGCGCGCAGGCGGCCGAAGTCGTCGTCGCCGGGGCGGCGCTCCCACAGCCGGTCCGCGGCGAGCACGTCCGGCCAGGCTGCCGGGTCGGGGTGCACGGTCTCCAGCGCGTGCCGCTGCTCGGCGGCGATCGCGCGGGCCCGCCCGCCCAGGACGTCGAGGTAACGCAGGTAGTCGCGGCGGTCCTCGTCCATCGTCGCGGTGCGTGCTCCGGCGCCGCGGCCGCCGCCGGCCAGCATGCCCAGCGCGGACAACGCGAACATCCCGCCGAACAGCCACGTGCTCGTGTCCCCGCGCCCCAGCACGACGAACAGCAGCGCCCCGCCGACCATCGCCAGCGGCAGCAGCCGTTGCACGAGGCCGCCGGGGACCGGGCGCTCCGGCTCGGGCGGCGGTTCGAGCACCAGCTCGCCGCCGGGCAGCTCGGGCACCGAGCGCCGCGGACGTCGCACCCCGACGGTTCCCGCCATCGCCTTCCTCCCGTTCACGGTTCTCCCGAACGCCCACGGCGGCACCGGGACCGTCGGATACTCGCAGCCGCCCCGGGCCCGCCGGGGCCGTTCGGAGAGATCCGTCAGGGAGCCGCTCGTGACCTCCGTCCTGCCCGTACCGGCCGCGACCGATCCCGGCGACCCGACGTCCGCCGCCACGTCCGGGCCCGTGCCCGGCCGCTGGACCCGGGTCGGGGTGCACACCCCACGCGGACGCCTCGACGTGGCGCTGCCTGCCGACGTCGCCGTCGCCGAGCTGGTCCCGATGGTGCGTGAGCTGCTGGGCCGCGCCACCGCGGACACCCCGCAGGCGTGGCGGTTCACCGGGCCCGCGGGCGGACCGCTGCCCGCGGCCGCCACCCTCGACGAGCTCGGCGTCCGCGAGGGCGAGCTGCTGCACCTGGGCCCGCCGCGCCCGGCGCCGGCGCCGCCCGTCCTCGACGACGCCGCCGAGACCGTCGCCGGCGCGGTGCGCGAGGCGGCCGACGCCGCCGGGACGGCGCGCTGGTCCGGCACCGCCGCGGCGGTCCTGGCGACGGCCGCCGCGGGCGCCGTGCTGTCCACCGTGGACGGACCGTGGCGGCCGTGGGCGTGCGCACTCGCCGCCGTGGGCGCCGTCGGTGCGCTGGTGGTCGCCCACCGCGGCCGCCACGACGACCGGCTCGCCACCGCCGCCGCACTCTGCGCGGTTCCCGCCGCGGCGACGGCCGGGCTCACCGCGCTGCCCGGGCCGGCCGGGGCGGGGGCGCTGCTGCTCGCCGCGGCCGGGGCCGGACTGGCCGCCGCCGCGGGCCAGGCGATCGCCCGGGCGGTGTCCCCGGTCCTGCTCGCGGTGGCCCTGGCCGCGTCCGGGACCGCCGTGGCGGCGCTGGCCCGGCTGCTGCTGGAGGCCCCGGTGACGGCCGTCGCCGCCGGTCTCGCGGCCCCGGCGCTCGCCGCCGGGCCGCTGCTGCCGCGGCTGGCGCTGCGCCTGGCCGGGATCCCGGCCCCGGCGGTCCCGACCGACGCCGACTCCGTCGCGGGCGCCGAGCAGGTGCTGCCCGGCGCGGAGCTGACCGCCCGGGCCGGGCTGGCCCGCGGGCTGCACACCGGGACGCTGGCCGGCACCGCGGTCGTCGCCGCCGGGGCGGGCGCCGTCGCCGCGACGGGGGGCTGGACCGGTGGTCTGCTGCTGGTGGTGACGGCGGCGGTGCTGCTCCTGCGGGCCCGTGCGCTCGTCGAGCCCGCGCCGGCCCGCATCCTGACCGGGTCCGCGGTGGTCGCGGTCGCCACCGCCGCCGTCCCGGCAGCGCTCGCGCTGGAGCCCGCGCCGCGCCTCGCCGTGGCGGCGGGGCTGCTGCTCGCCGTCGGACTGGGGGCCGCCGCGGCGCGGGCGACGCCGTCGCCGCCGGCCCGCCGGGCGCTCGACGTGTGCGAGCTCGTCCTCACCGCCGCCGCGGTGCCCGCCGCGCTGGCCGCGATGGGCCTGTTCTCCCTGGTCCGCACCCTGTGACCGGGCCCGTCCGGCACCCCGCTGCCGCCCCACCGACGGCAGCACCGCGGATCGCGCCGCTGCTGGCGGTGCCGCTGCTGGCCGCGTCGGTCCTCGCGCTGCCCACCCCGCCCCCGTCACCCGTTCCCGCCGCCGTCGCCCCCGCCATGTCCTGCGCCGTCCGCACCCCCTGTGGGGTCGCCGCACCCCGCGCAGCAGGTGCGGGAGCAGGCGGAGGGGTGCGGACGAGGCCTGCCGTCGCGGCCGCCGAGCCCGGGCCGCCGGGACCGGCCGACGGGTTGCGGCAGACCCGCGCCTGCACCCCGCCCGGCGACGACGGCCCGGGCGCCGCCCGCGGTGCGGTCCCGCAGCCGCCACCGGGGCTCGCGACCGGCGCGGGGCAGCTCGTCGCCGTCGTCGACACCGGGGTCGCGCCGCTGCCCCGGCTGGCCGGACGGCTCGTCGGCGGCGGGGACTACCTCACCGGCGGCGACGGTCTCACCGACTGCGACGGCCACGGCTCCGACGTCGCGCTGCTCCTCGCCGGGGCCGCCGACCCGGTCACCGGGCTCGGCGCGGGCATGGCGCCCGGCGCGCGGATCCTGTCGCTGCGCCAGTCCTCGGGGCGGTTCGCCGTACGCGGCACCGACGGCACCGAGCGACCCGCCGGCGAGATCCGCACCCTGGCCGCGGCGATCGACCGGGCCGTCGCACTCGGTGCGAGCGTCGTCAACGTGTCCGAGGTGGTGTGCGTGCCGTCCGCGCAGGTCGACTCCGCGGGGGGCGCACTGCGCGAGGCCGTCGACGACGCCGAGCGGGCCGGGGTGCTGGTCGTCGCCGCCGCCGGGAACATCGACGAGGCGGGCACCTGCACCGGCGACCCGGACCTGCGGCCGCTGCCCGCGTCCTACGACTCGGTCCTCGCCGTCGGGGCGGTCGACGGCGACGACGTCCCCGGTGACTTCTCCGTGCCCGGCCCCTGGGTGGACCTCGCCGCCCCGGGCCAGGACCTGCCCCGCCCGTCCGGACCGGACGGCGCGGTGGTCCGCGGGACGTCGTACTCGGCACCGCTGGTCGCGGGGACCGCGGCGCTGCTGCGCGAGCGGTTCCCGATGCTCACCCCGCGCCAGGTCGCCGACCGGTTGCGTGCCACGGCCCGCCCCAGCGCGGGCGACGGCCGCACCGGCCACGGCGTGCTCGACCCCGGGGCCGCGCTGACCGCCGAGCCGCTGCTCCTGACCCCGGACGGTCCCGCCGGTCCCGGCGACCGCGCCGGCTCACCCGGGGCGGGCCGGGCGCCGCTGCCGCTCGCGACAACCCCGCCGCCGGACCTGCCGGCGGTGGCCGGGGTCGGGGCGGTCGCGGCGGTCGGCGGGGCGCTCGTCGCGGCGCTGGCGGGGCTGCGGCGCCGCCCCAGGCGCCCCTGACCTCCGACCTCCGGCACTCCTTGCCCTGCACAGCCGCTCGCCCAGCAGCCGCCCGCAGCCCGCCGGTGTCGCCGCCGCCCCCGTGCGCAGCCGACCCCCTGTGGGGCCGACCCGTGTGGGGCCGACCCGTGTGAGGCCGACCCGTGTGAGGCCGACCCGTGTGAGGCCGACCCGTGTGAGGCCGACCCGTGTGAGGCCGACCCGTGTGAGGCCGACCCGTGTGAGGCCGACCCGTGTGAGGCCGACCCGTGTGAGGCCGACCCCTGTGAGGCCGACCCGTGTGAGGCCGACCCGTGCGCGGCGGCGCACCGTCAGCCCGGCAGGTCCGCCACCTCCCTCGCCGCCGCGACGCTCAGCACGCCCGCCCGCGGCAGCAGCCGCACCATCTCCGCCGGGGCGTCCCCCGCCACCCCGATCCCCAGCGCCCGCCCGGTCTCGGCGTCCGCGACGCCGTGCACCGCGCCGGAGGCGGCGAGCAGCAGGCGCGTCCCGCCGTCGCCGTCGCCGGTGTCGGCGGGCCCGGTCCGCAGCGGCCCCGGACCGGTCACCGGCAGCACCACGGTGTCGAGGGCGGGCCCGGCGTCGTCGGCACCGGCCAGGCGCACCCGGACCGCGCCGGGCGCGACCGGCTCCTCGGTCCCCGCGACGAGTGCGCGCCGCCCCTCCCGCCAGGTCCCGCACAGCACCGGCGGCACCTCGGTCACGTCGGTCAGCTCGGCCCGGGCGGCGGGCCAGGCCTCGGCACCGGGCACCCGGGTCTGCGGGACGTCGTCGACCAGGCCGGGCGGCAGCGTCGCCGGCTCGGCCTGCCCGGTCCGGGAGCGGACGGCGTCGGCGAGGGTGACCGGGATACGGGCGAGCCCGCCGTCGACCACCAGGAAGTACGTCGACCCGGCGCCGAGGGACTGGCTGCGCACGACCTCCCCGCTCCGCCCCAGCCCCGCGACGGGGGTCGGCTCCGGCGTGGGCACCCGCAGCGGCGCGCCCTCCGGGATCGCGGAGAGCAGGCCGTCGCCGACCCGGCGGACGGGGGCGCCGAGCAGGCCGAGGCCGTCGAGGGCGTTCCGGTCGGCCGGGTCGAGCCGGTGCCGGGCGCCGTCGTGGACGAGGTAGGTGGCGCTGCCCTCGGCGGTCAGCAGGACGACCGGTTCCGGACCGGCCGGGGCGGGGCCGAGCGACCCCGCCAGCACGGTCGTGGTGCCGGCGCCGGCGCCGGTGCCCTCACCGCGGGTGTCGCAGACCGCCCACGCGGGCGGGACCGGGACCCCGTCGAGCGGGACGCCGACGGTGCCGGGCACCGCGGCGGGTGCGGTGCGCGGCGCCGCGGCCAGCGCGCCGTCGGGCACCGGGACGGGCACGGCGGTGGCGCCGTCGTCGCGTCCGTGCGCGGCCAGGACCAGCCGTCCGGCGACCGGGTCGGGCACCGGCACGAGCAGCTCGGACCGGTCGGGGGCACGGACCACGGCGTAGAGCACACCGCTGCGCTCCCCCTGCACCAGCGCCCGGGAACGCCAGTCGGTGGCCGGGTCGACCCGGGCCAGCAACGCCGCCACCCCGAGCGCGAGCAGCCCGACCAGCACTCCGGCGAACACCGCGCGATGCTGGGACCGGATCTGTTCGTGCCGCGGCACCGGGTCCGCGCGCACCAGGGCGGCCTCCATCCGGCGCACACCGAAGCGGTGGGCGTCGACCTGGTCGCGGGTCGCCGGGGCGCGCTGCACGCGCGCGGGGGCGGGATCGGTGCGCACCGCACGGACGGTAGGACCGCCGCGGCCCGACCGGACCCGATCCACGGACGCTGCGTAGAAGTACGCCACCTGACCGCTGCGCGCGGCCCGGGCCGGTGCTGCGGCCGTGGAGCCGGGTCAGGCCTCGCGGAGGGGACGGCGCAGCTGCTCGGCCAGGGCGCCGTCCTCGCCGAAGAGGGTGTCGCGCCAGCGCTGCTCCAGCTCGCGGGTGTCGTGCCGGTCGGGGTGGAAGCGCGGGTGTCCGAAGACGGGCATCCGGCCCAGCACGCGGCGCAGGAACTGGCCGCGGCCGAACAGCAGGCGGTAGCCCTCGCGCAGGTCCCGCGGCCGTCGCCAGACGCCCTGCTGCACGAGCAGGTACACCCACCCGAACACGACCGCGGGCAGCACGGTGGCGGCGACCAGCGGTGCGGCCCGGCCGCGCTCGGGGCCGTCGGTGCCGATGAGCTCGTAGACGTCCCAGGTCACGGACTTGTGCTCGAGCTCCTCGAGCGCATGCCAGTGCCACAGCTCGCGGATGTCGGCGTGCACCCGCTCGGCGAACTCGTCGCTGCCGAGGATGTCCTCAGCCATGACCGCGGTGAAGTGCTCCATCAGCGCGGTGCAGGCGAGCTGCTGACGCGGGGATGTGCGGTCGAGGACCTTCAGGGCGAGCGCGACCGCGGCCTCCGGCACGTGCACCGGGAAACCACGGGAGCGGAACGCCTCGTTGAGCCGGTCGTGCTCGCGGCTGTGGATGACCTCCTGCGCGGTGAACCCGGCGACCCTGGCGCGCAGCTCGGGCTCGGTCACCCGGTCCCGGAAGTGGATCACCGAGCGGACGAAGAAGTCCTCCCCCGGCGGGAAGATCGCCGAGAGCATCGCGAGGAACAGCGTCGCGGTCGCGTTGTCGGCGTAGGCCCAGCGGGCCATCTGCTCGGGCAGCCGGAAGTCCAGGTGGCGCGGCGGGATGCCGACGTCGCCGCCGGTCAGCCTGCGCGGACGTGCGCCGGTTCCGTCATTGGTCGCCGTCTCGGTCACGTCGGTCCTCCGGTCGTCGTCGACGAGCGGGTCGCATCTGGTACAGAAAGTATCCCGTACAGCGCGTACCCCTTACTGGCCGATCATGGGTGGCGCCGGGCGCGGTGTCAACCAGGAGCGGGATGATGGCCGGGTGAACCGATCCGTGACCCCCGGCGACGGCCGCGCCCGCCGCTGGGCCGGGCAGCGGGCGGCCCGGCGGGCCGAGGTCGTCGAGGCCGCGATGGCCGCGATCGCCGAGCACGGACCGGAGGCCACGACCGAGCAGATCGCCGGTCGTGCCGGGGTCCCCCGGCCCGCGCTGTACCGGCACTTCGACGGCCTGGAGGACCTGCAGGGCGCGATCGCCGAGGCCGCGCTGGGCCTCTACTCCGAGGCGCTCGCACCGGTGTGGAGCCCGCGCGGGACGCCGCGGGAGATGCTCGTCGCCGCCATCGCGGCGCACGTGCGGTGGCTGGCCGCGCACACCGAGCTCTACCGCTACGTGCTGCGCGCCGCCGGGGTCACGACGGCCGTCACCGACATCCGGCACCGCATCGCCGACCGGATGACCGGCCTGCTGACCGGGGGCTACCCCGGGCTGCCCGCGACCGTCGCGGCGCCGCTGGCCGCGGGCGCGGTCGGACTGGTCGACGGGGCGACCGAGCGCTGGCTCTCCTCGACGGACCCACTGCCGCTCGACGAGCTCGCCGAGCACCTCGCCCGATGGGTCTGGTCGGTGCTCGACGCGGCGCTGCGCGAGGTCGCGATCGAGCTCGACCCGGACGTCCCGCTCACGGCGGGCTGAGCGCTACTCCGCGACGCCGATGTCCTCGTTCCACAGGTCGGGGCGCTCGGCGACGAACGCGGTCATCATGTCCACGCAACGCGCGTCGTCGAGCACCTGCACGCGCACCCCGTGCTCGGCCAGCCAGTCGTGGCCGCCGTGGAAGGTCCGGGCCTCCCCCACGAGCACCGCGCCGATGCCGAACTGCCGGATCAGCCCCGAGCAGTACCAGCAGGGCGAGAGCGTGGTGACCATCGTCGTGGACCGGTAGTCGCGGCGGCGGCCCGCGTCGCGGAACGCCGCGGTCTCGCCGTGCACCGTCGGGTCGCCGTCCTGCACGCGACGGTTGTGACCGCGCCCGAGCACCTCCCCGTCCGGTCCGACGAGTGCGGCGCCGATCGGGATGCCGCCCGAGGCCAGCCCGGCCCTGGCCTGTTCCACCGCGACGTCCAGCCAGCTCGGATCCATGCGCGCGAACCTATACCGAGATCGCGTCGAGGCGTTCGCGCAGGAACGGCGCGGACACCACCGGCTCCAGCGCCGTGCGCCCGAGCGGCGGTGCCAGCGGCGTGACGACGGCGTCGTGGTCCAGCTCGAAGAAGAACACCAGCGACACCAGGTCCTCGGTCGGGGCGTGGGTCTGCGGCGGCAGCACCCGGTGCCGCCCGGCCCGCCAGCGGTGCCCGGTCCAGTGCGCGAGCAGGTCGCCGACGTTCACCGTCAGCGCACCCGGGGTGTACGGCGCGTCGGTCCAGCCGTGTCCCTCGACGTCGACCTGCAGCCCGCCCGCCCCGGGCTCCCGGTCGAGCAGGGTGACGGTGCCGAAGTCGGTGTGCGGGCCGATCCGGAACTGACCGGGCAGCGGTGTGCCTGTCTCGGTCATCGGCGGGTAGCGGTTGATGTTGAACGTCCACGTCGGGTGGGTCGCGAGGTCGCGCAGCGTCGACGGCTCCTGCCCGAGGGCTCCCGCGCACAGCTCCAGCAGCGCGCCCGCAACGCGGGTCATCGCCGTGCAGTATGCGGTCACCGCCTCCCGCAGCGCCGGGACCTGCTCCGGCCAGACGTTCGGTGGGAACCACACCGCGTCGACGTCCGGGTCACCGGTCGGCGCGAAGGGGCCCACCGCGAAGGACTCCTTGAGGTCGGGCGGGGAGTCGCCGCCCTCGACGCGGTCGTTGGCCTCGACACCGGGGGGCAGCCACCCCCGCCCGCCGACGCCGACCGCGTAGCCGTGCTTGACCGGCTCGGGCAGCGCGAAGAACTCGCGCGCCGCGGCCCGCACCGCCTGCGCCGCGGCGTCCGGCACGCCGTGCCCGACGACCTGCAGGAACCCGGCGCGTTGCAACGCGATGTCCACCGCGGCCGGGTCCGGCGCGGCCAGGTCCACGGTCGGGATGAGCTCGGTCACCGCGTCCCCCCGGGCGTCGCGACGGCGGTGCGGCGCACCAGCAGCGCGTAGAGCCCGGCCGAGAGCACCAGCCCGACCAGGAAGGTCACGTCGCCGATCCCGGGCAGCAATCGCGGCACCAGCCCGGTGAACAGCTCCTGGTTGGCGAACAACAGCACCGACACGACGACGCCGACGCCGAGCGCGATCGGGCCCGCGTGGTTGCGGTACGTTCGGTCGTAGAGCAGATCGGGGTCGGTCGGGCGCAGCCACTGGTCGGTGAGCACCACGCCGAGCCACGGCCCGACCCAGTACACGACGACCAGCAGGAACGCCTCGTACCCGGCCGCGGCGTCGCCGAGCGCGACCAGCGCGATCACGAACCCGACCGCCCCGAACGCCAGCGCGACGACGGCCCGCGCCCGCGCCAGCGGCACGTCGATGCCGAGGGCGAGGAACGCCATCGCCCCCGAGTAGACGTTGAGGACGTTCGCCGCGACCGCCCCGACCGCGATGGCGACCAGGGTCAGCACGGCCAGCCAGCCGGGCAGCAGGCCGGTGTAGTTCGCGACGGGGTTGTCCGAGTCGAGCCCGGCCGCGGTCGCCGCCCCGACCGACGCCGCGCCGACGGACATGAACACCGTGGTGGACAGGAACAGGCCGCCGCCCGCGGCGAGACCGGTGGCCCGCGCCGACACCGAGCGCGGCAGGTAGCGGGAGTAGTCGGCGGCGTACGGGCTCCAGCCCGCCGAGTACCCGACGACGGCGCCGACGGTCAGCAGGAACCCGCCGACCCCGCCCACCCCGTCCGGCGACGCGGCCGCCCCCGGGTCCGACCCGAGGAGCACCAGCACCGCCCCGACCCCGAGCACGAGCGCGAGCAGCGGGAACGCGAGCCGCTCGAAGGCCTGCACCAGGTTGTGCCCGAAGAACGCGACGGCGACCTGGACGACGACCACCGCCACCAGCCACGCGACCGTCCCGCCGCCGGTGATCGCCGACAGCGCGAACGCGGCGCTGACGCTGTTCACCGCGAACCAGCCGAAGCCCGAGGTGATCGTCATCAGGGCGGCGGGCAACGCGTTGCCGCGGTGACCGAAGGCGAGCCGCCCCAGCACCATCTGCGGCACCCCGGCGGCCGGTCCGCGGGCGGACAGGATCCCGTGGGCGATCGCGGCGAGCAGGTTCCCGACGACGATCGCCGCGATCGCCGCCGGCACCGTCTGCCCGAACGCCGTCACCGACAGCACGCCGACGAAGATCGTCGCGAACTCCAGGTTCGGCGAGGTCCACGTCCAGAACAGCTGGCGCGGCCTGCCGTGCCGCTCGGAGTCCGGTACGGGCTCGGTGGAGCCCGGTTCGACGGCGACGATACGGTCGCCGTACCCACGGTCCGCGGCCACGCCGACGGTGTTCTCGGTGGTCATCGGGTCACTCTGACTCCCGGGACACCCGGGACGGAACCTCGGTAACCGACTGTTGACACGGGTTGGGCCGTCCGGTCGGTAGTCCTGCGGATTCCGCCGGCGGACCCGGTCCGCCACGATCGTCGGCATGCGGACGAACCTGAACGTGGCCCTGCAGGCCGGCGCCCTCCTGGCCTTCGTGGCCCTGCGGTTCACCGCGCCGGGCTGGTTCCTCATCATCCTGATCATGACCCTGGTGGGTCCGGCCCTGCTGACGGTGCCGACGGTCCTGTCGCTGACCGTGATCCGACGCCGCGTGCTCACCCCTGCGGTGACCGCCCCGTTCCTCGCCTGCGCCGGATTCCTGCTCGCCGGCGGGCTGCTGATGCCCGACTTCGGCGACAGCGAGGACTCCGAGCGCGCCCCGCTGTCGGTGCTGCTCGAGTCCGCCGGGCTGTCCGCCGGGCCGACCGAGCCGCTGTACGTCCTCGGCTCGCTGGCCCTGCTCGGCTGGTCGGTGTCGCTGGTGTGGCTGGGCGTGGCCCTGGCGCTCGACGCCCGCCGGACCCACCGCGTCGCCGGGCCGCCGCACCCGGCGTGGGTGCGGCCGATCGACTGAGGCCGCTCGCCCCCGTCCGCGCATCCGGGCCGGTCGCGACGGGGCCTGCTCAGCCCTCGCCCGGCACCCGGATCCGCCGGGTCCGCTCGGCGCGGGCGGCGAGCTCGTCGTCGGCGGGGTAGTCGACGCCGGTCAGCGACAGGCCGTGCGGCGGCGCGACGGTCACCTCGGAGGCGCGCACCTCGCGGCGCAGCAGCCCCGCGGGCCAGTCGACGGGCCTGCGACCACGGCCGACCTCGAACACCGCGCCGACCAGGCTGCGGACCATCGAGTGGCAGAACGCGTCCGCCGAGACCGCCGCGACGAGCACACCCGGCTCACCCGGCGCGGGCGACCAGTCGAAGCGCTGCAGCGCACGCACGGTCGTCGCGCCCTCGCGGCGCTTGCAGAACGCGGCGAAGTCGTGCTCGCCCAGCAGCAGCGCTGAGGCGGCGTTCATCGGCTCCGGGTCCAATGGGTACGGCCAGGCGACGGTCTCCCGCGCCCGCAGCGGCTCGGCACCGAACGGGGCCGTGGTGACCCGGTAGCGGTAGTGGCGGCGCAGCGCGGAGAAGCGGGCGTCGAAGGTGTCGGGCACCTGCCCGAGGTCGTGCACCCGCACGTCCGGCGGCAGCAGCCGGTTCAGCCGCCGGAGCAGACCGTCGATCTGCGGGGCGAGGGTCGCCGGGAGGTCGACGTGACAGACCTGCCCTGAGGCGTGCACTCCGGCGTCGGTACGTCCGGCGACGGTGAGCCGCAGCGGGGTGCGCAGCACGGTCGACAGTGCCTCGGTGAGCACGCCCTGCACGGTGCGCCGGGTCGGCTGCTGCGCCCACCCGGAGAAGTCGGTGCCGTCGTAGGCGACGTCGAGTCGCAGCCGCACGGTGCCCGGACCCGGAACACCGGAAACGCCGATGAGCCCGCCGTCGGTGACGGCGGGCTCATCGGAGTGGTGCGGACCGATCAGGAGTCGGAACCCTGCTGGGACGCCGGCTTCGCGAAGCCGGCCGCCTCGGCGGCCTCCTCGGTGGCGAACCAGACCTCGGCCACGGTGCGGTCGTAGAACGCCGAGCCGGGGACGTGGTAGAGCTTCGAGTCCTCGTTGCCCTTGATCTCGAAGCCCTCGGGAGCCTCGGCCGGGTCCTCCAGCGGGGCGTGCGAGCCCTCGCCGTAGGGCGCCTCGGACGTCTCGGACGCCTTCAGCTCCTCGGCGGCCGCGGTCGAGTCGGCCTGCGCCTGCTCGATCTTCTCCTCGGTCACCTCGGCCGCAGCCGGGGCTTCCTGCGAGGCGGCCGCGCGACGGGCACGGTTGGCCTCGTCGGTCACCGTCTTCTGCTGGACCAGCTCGATGACCGCCATCGGGGCGTTGTCGCCCTTGCGCGGCATCGTCTTGGTGATCCGGGTGTAGCCACCGTTGCGGTCCGCGAAGAACGGGCCGATCTCGGTGACGAGGCGGTGCACGACCGACTTGTCGCGGATCACCTTCATGATCTCGCGCCGGTTGTGCAGGTCGCCGGCCTTGGCCTTGGTGATCAGCCGCTCCGCGTACGGACGCAGCCGCCGGGCCTTGGCCTCGGTGGTGGTGATCCGGCCGTGTTCGAACAGCGAGGTCGCCAGGTTGGCCAGGATCAGCCGCTGGTGCGCGGGTGACCCGCCGAGGCGGGCACCCTTGGTGGGCTGGGGCATGGCTACAACTGCTCCGTTTCTGCGTAGTCCTGACCGTCGTCACCGAAGGTGTCCGGGTCGAACCCGCTCCCACCGTCGACGCCGTAGTCGCTCGCCGCCGCCGACGGGTCGAACCCGGGCGGGCTGTCCTTGAGGGCCAGGCCGAGGCCGACGAGCTTCATCTTGACCTCGTCGATCGACTTGGCGCCGAAGTTGCGGATGTCGAGCAGGTCCGCCTCGCTGCGGCCGACGAGCTCGCCGACCGTGTGGATGCCCTCGCGCTTGAGGCAGTTGTAGGACCGGACCGTGAGGTCCAGCTCCTCGATCGGCATCGCGAACGCCGCGATGGTGTCCGCCTCCTGCGGGGAGGGGCCGATCTCGATGCCTTCGGCGTCCACGTTCAGCTCGCGGGCCAGGCCGAACAGCTCGACCAGGGTCTTGCCGGCCGAGGCCAGCGCGTCCCGCGGGGTGATGGACGGCTTCGACTCGACGTCGAGGATGAGCTTGTCGAAGTCGGTGCGCTGCTCGACTCGCGTGGCCTCGACCTTGTAGGTCACCTTCAGCACCGGGGAGTAGATCGAGTCGACCGGGATCCGGCCGATCTCGGCACCGGTGGCCTTGTTCTGCATCGCCGGGACGTACCCGCGGCCGCGCTCGACGACGAGCTCGACCTCGAGCCGGCCCTTGTCGTTGAGCGAGGCGATGTGCAGGTCCGGGTTGTGCACGGTGACACCGGCGGGCGGGACGATGTCCCCCGCGGTGACCGCACCCGGACCCTGCTTGCGCAGGTACATCGTCACCGGCTCGTCCTCCTCGGAGCTCACGACGAGCTCCTTGAGGTTGAGGATGATGTCGGTGACGTCCTCCTTGACCCCCGGCACGGTGGTGAACTCGTGCAGGACGCCGTCGATCCGGATGGACGTGACGGCGGCGCCGGGGATCGACGACAGCAGCGTCCGGCGCAGGGAGTTCCCGAGGGTGTAGCCGAAGCCCGGCTCGAGCGGCTCGATGACGAACCGCGACCGGGTCTCGGTGACGACGTCCTCGGACAGTGAGGGTCGCTGAGAGATCAGCATGGGTGTGTGCCTCCTTCGCACCTGCGACAACCGCTATTTGATGTCGCAGAGGAACCGCCGCCCCTCCCTGCGGGGCGGCGGCGTGTCGAGCTACTTCGAGTAGAACTCGACGATGAGCTGCTCGGTGACCTGGGTGTCGATCTGAGCGCGCTCGGGCAGCTGGTGGACGAGGATCCGCAGGGTCGACGGGACGACCTGCAGCCACGCCGGGACCGGGCGGTCGCCCTGGGTCTCCTTGGCGATGACGAACGGGTCGGTGTTCCGCGACTTGTCCCGGACATCGATGATGTCGTAGCGCGACACCCGGTAGCTGGGGATGTCGACCTTCTTCCCGTTGACCAGGAAGTGGCCGTGGTTCACCAGCTGACGCGCCATGCGCCGGGTGCGGGCGAGGCCCGCGCGGTACACGACGTTGTCGAGGCGCGACTCGAGGATCTGCAGCAGCTCGTCGCCGGTCTTGCCCTCCCGGCGGTGCGCCTCCTCGTAGTAGGCGCGGAGCTGCTTCTCCTGCAGGCCGTAGCCGAAGCGGGCCTTCTGCTTCTCCTGCAGCTGCAGGAGGTACTCGGTCTCCTTGATCCGGATCCGGCCGTGCTGGCCGGGCGGGTAAGGACGACGCTCGAACGCCTGGTCGCCGCCGACGAGGTCGGTCTTCAGTCGGCGGGACTTGCGGGTCATGGGGCCGGTGTAACGAGCCATGGTGGTTCTCCCTTCCCCTAGACCCGGCGCCGCTTGGGCGGGCGGCAGCCGTTGTGCGGCTGCGGGGTCACGTCGGAAATGGTGCCGACCTCGAGGCCGGCTGCCTGCAGCGAGCGGATCGCCGTCTCGCGGCCCGAACCCGGGCCCTTGACGAAGACGTCGCACTTCTTCATGCCGTGGTCCATCGCCTTGCGGGCGGCGTTCTCGGCGGCCAGCTGCGCGGCGAACGGCGTCGACTTGCGCGACCCCTTGAGGCCGACGTGCCCGGACGAGGCCCAGGCGATGACGGCACCGGTCGGGTCGGTGATCGACACGATCGTGTTGTTGAACGTGGACTTGATGTGGGCGTGACCGTGCGCGACGTTCTTCTTCTCGCGACGGCGGACCTTCTTGGGTCCGGCACCCTGACGTGCGCGGGGCGGCATTACTTCTTACCTGCCTTCTTCTTACCGGCGACGGTCTTCTTCGGGCCCTTGCGGCCGCGCGCGTTGGTCTTCGTGCGCTGACCGCGGACCGGAAGGCCGCGACGGTGACGGATGCCCTGGTACGAACCGATCTCGATCTTCCGGCGGATGTCCGCCTGGATCTCACGGCGCAGGTCACCCTCGACCTGCAGGTTCGCCTCGATGTACTCGCGGAGCTTGCTGACGTCCTCGTCGGTCAGGTCCTTCGACCGGAGGTCGGGGCTCAGCGCCGTGGCCTCGAGGATCTCCTTGGACCGGGTCCGTCCGACCCCGAAGATGTAGGTGAGCGCGATCTCCAACCGCTTTTCGCGGGGGAGGTCGACGCCGGCAACACGTGCCATGCGGCGTTGTCTCCTTGTTTGTCGTCCCAGGTCTTCCCGATGCCCGTCCCGTTCCGCCGCTGAGCTGAACGGGCCCCGGCCTGGTTCCGGGGGTGCTACCGGGCCCGTGTGGCCCGGCAGGTGCATCGGGGGCTTCTGCTGCGCGATCAGAGGATCGCGACCGGTACCGCTCTGCTCAGCCCTGGCGCTGCTTGTGGCGCAGGTTCGAGCAGATCACGATGATCCGGCCGTGACGGCGGATCACCTGGCACTTGTCGCAGATCTTCTTGACGCTCGGCTTGACCTTCACGTCGTCTGCCTCTGTGTGTCGTTCTTGTGGGTCTCGCGACCGACCGTGGTGGAGCTGGTCGTCACTTGTAGCGGTAGACGATGCGGCCGCGGCTCAGGTCGTAGGGCGACAGCTCGACGACCACCCGGTCCTCCGGAAGGATCCGGATGTAGTGCTGGCGCATCTTCCCGCTGATGTGTGCGAGCACCCGGTGGCCGTTCTCCAGCTCCACCCGGAACATCGCGTTCGGCAGGGGTTCGACGACCCGGCCCTCGACCTCGATCGCCCCGTCCTTCTTGGCCATGTCCTCCGCTATCCGTGACAGGTGTCGGTTGCCCCGATCGACAGCGGTGCCGACGACCGGTTCGGCGCGCGCGGACGGAGCCGGACCGGGAACACTGTGGGGTACACGGAGCACACGGAGCGGACGTCACACGACGCGCCGAAGGTCCAGTGTACGGAGGCCGTGCGAGACCGGCGCAGGCGGGGGTGACCGGCGTGGTAGACGTCCGGGCCGCCGACGGTAACGGACCGGCCCGGTCACGGACCAGTACCCGCGCGGAGCGCGTCGGGCACCGGTGGGACGGCGCTCAGGCGCCGGGGCGGTCCGGTGCGCCGGCGGGCGCGGTCAGCAGCCACGGCCCGTCCTCGGTGACGGCGACGGTGTGCTCCCAGTGCACGGCGCGGCCGCCGGCCGCGGTGACGACCGTCCAGCCGTCCTCCAGCTCCAGGGTGTCCGGATCCCCCGCGACGAGCATCGGCTCGACGGCGAGGGCCATGCCGGGGCGCAGCCGCGGGCCCTTGCCCGGCTCGCCGTGGTTGGGCAGGAACGGGTCCATGTGCATCGAGGTCCCGATGCCGTGGCCGCCGTACTCGGCGACGATCCCGTAGTCGGCGCGGTCGGCCTCGGCGGCGGCCCGGCACGCCTCCTGGATGGCGTAGGAGACGTCGGTCAGCCGGGCCCCGTCGCGGACGGCGAGGATGCCGGCGTCCATGGCGCCGCGGCAGGCGGCCGACAGCGCCAGGTCGGCGGGTGCGACGTCGCCGACGGCGATGGTCACGGCGGAGTCGCCGTGCCAGCCGTCGACGATCGCACCGCAGTCCACCGAGATGAGGTCACCGTCGGCGAGCACCTGCTTCGGCGACGGGATCCCGTGGACGATCTGCTCGTTCACCGAGGCGCAGATGCTCGCCGGGAAGCCGTGGTAGCCGAGGAACGAGGGGACGCCGTTGCCGTCGCGGATCGTCTGTTCGGCCAGCGCGTCGAGCTCCGCCGTGCTCACACCGGGCTTCGCGTGCTCGGTGACCGCGGCCAGCGTGGCCGCGACCAGCGCGCCCGCCACCCGCATCGCCTCGAGCTGCCCGTGGGTCTTGAGCTCGATGTCCCGACCCCGGTAACGGGCGATCGCCCCTCGGATGCCGCCGCGACCGTTCATGTGCTCTTCCCTCGGTTCCCGTCGTGGTGCCGGTTCCGGCACCCCTCCGGGTCCTCAGCCGTCGTTGCGGTTCTGCAGCGCCGAGAAGACCCGGTCGGTGATCTCGTCGATCTCGCCGACGGCGTCGATCGTGACCAGCCGGTCACGGTAGTGGTCCAGCAGCGGAGCGGTCTCCTCGCGGTAGACCCGCTGCCGGTTGCGGATGGTGTCCTCGTTGTCGTCGCTGCGGCCGCGGCCGAGCAGCCGCTGGACCACGACCTCGTCGTCGACGTCGAACTGGACGACGGCGTCGAGCTCCAGCCCCTTCTCGGACAGGATCTTCTCCAGGGAGTCCGCCTGCGCCACGTTGCGCGGGAAGCCGTCGAGGATGAAGCCGTTCGCGGTGTCGGCGTCGCCGAGCCGGTCGCGCACCATCCCGACGGTCACCTCGTCGGGGACGAGGTCCCCGGCGTCCATGTAGCGCTTCGCCTCACGACCGAGCTCGGTCTCGTCCCGCAGGTTCGCCCGGAACAGGTCCCCGGTCGAGATGTGCGGGACGTCGAGCCGCTTGGCCATCTGCTCAGCCTGGGTCCCCTTGCCGGCACCGGGCGGTCCCACCAGAACGAGTCGCACGAGAACCCGACCTCCTGAAGTCTTGTCGTCCATGGCGCCGGCGTCCTCGCCGACACACGATGCCCGAGGCACCACGATCGGGGCCGGGGCCCCGCACCGGGGTTCCCGCTCGGCCACGTTGCGGCGAGCCTAACGCAGGAAACCTTCGTAGTTACGCTGCATGAGCTGGCTCTCGATCTGCTTCAGGGTGTCGAGGCCCACGGTGACCATGATCAGCACGGCCGTGCCGCCGAACGGGAAGTTCTGGTTCTGGCCGCTGCCGGTGATCCCGAGGAAGAAGTTCGGGAGCACCGCGATGACACCGAGGTACAACGATCCCGGCAGCGTGATGCGGCTGAGCACGAAGTTCAGGTACTCCGCGGTGGGCCGGCCCGGGCGGATGCCCGGGATGAACCCGCCGTACTTCTTCATGTCCTCGGCGCGCTCGTCGGGGTTGAACGTGATGCCGACGTAGAAGTACGTGAAGAAGATGATCAGTGCTACGTACAACACGATGTGCACGGGATTGGACTGATCGACGAGATAGGTCTGCACGAACTGCTGGAACCAGCCGCCGTCGTTCCCGGCGAGCCGGGCGACCAGGTCGGGCAGGTAGAGCAGCGAGCTACCGAAGATCACCGGCACGACGCCGGCCTGGTTGACCTTCAGCGGCAGGTAGGTCGATGTGCCGCCGTACATGCGCCGGCCGACCATGCGCTTGGCGTACTGCACCGGGATCCGGCGCTGGCCGTTCTCCACGAACACGACGCTGGCGATGATCGCGAGGCCGAAGACGCAGACACCGGCGAAGACCAGACCGCCCGAGTTCTCCAGGATCAGCCGGCCCTCGGCGGGGATGCGGTGCGCGATCGAGGCGAAGATGAGCAGCGACATGCCGTTGCCGATGCCGCGCTCGGTGACCTGCTCGCCCAGCCACATCACCACCGTCGTCCCGGCGACCATCACGATCACGATGACGATCAGGGTGAAGACCGACGAGTCCGGGATGATCGGCAGCGCACAGCCCTGGAACAGCTGACCGCGCTCGGCCAGCGCCACGAAGCCGGTGGCCTGCAGCACGGCGATGCCGATCGTCAGATACCGCGTGTACTGCGTGAGCTTGGCCTGGCCGGACTGGCCTTCCTTCTTCAACTGCTCGAACCGCGGGATGACGACCTGCAACAGCTGCACGATGATGCTCGCGGTGATGTAGGGCATGATGCCCAGCGCGAAGATCGACAGCTGGAGCAGTGCCCCGCCGGAGAACAGGTTGATCAGGGAGTAGACGCTGGCGTTGTCGCCGCCCTCGACCTGACGGACACATTCCTGGATGTTGGGGTACGACACCCCCGGCGAGGGGATGTTCGCCCCGAGCCGGTACACCGCCACGATCGCCAGCGTGAAGAGGATCTTCTTGCGGAGATCCGGCGTGGTCAGGGCCGCCCGGACTGCGCTGAGCACTCGGTGATCCTCCTACGACGTCGGCGGCCCGACACCGCCTGCGCCGGCCCCTGAGGGGTCGGCCGGGTTGGTCGACGCGCGTTCCGCGCCTCGCGGGACACCCGGGCCGGTGTGTACCGGCGGGGGCTGCGCGCCTCCAGGCGCGCCAGGTAATCGGTGGACACTCGGCCCGGACGTGACTGTAACAGCGGCCCGGAAACGCCTCGGCGCCGCCCACGGGCCGGGTCCACCTGGGGTGGACCCGGCGCCACGGACGGCGCCGGGGGACGTGCGGTGGGGCCTACAGCTCGGAGACGGAGCCGCCCGCGGCCGAGATCTTCTCGCGCGCGGACGCGGAGAACTTGTGGGCCTTCACGGTCAGGGCGACGCCCGAGAGCTCGCCCTCGCCGAGGACCTTCACGAGCTGGTTCTTGCGCACCGCGCCCGCCTCGACCAGCTCGGCCGGGCCGACCTCGCCACCCTGCGGGAACAGGACGGCCAGCTCGCCGACGTTCACGACCTGGTACTCGACCTTGAAGCGGTTCTTGAAGCCCTTGAGCTTCGGGAGCCGCATGTGCAGCGGCATCTGCCCGCCCTCGAAGCGCGGGGACACCGTCTTGCGGGCCTTGGTGCCCTTGGTACCGCGACCGGCGGTCTTGCCCTTGGAGCCCTCACCGCGACCCACACGGGTCCGCGCCTTCTTCGAGCCCGGGGCCGGCCGCAGGTCGTGCAGCTTGATCACGGAGTTCTCGTTCTCGCTCACGGCTGCACCTCCTCCACCGTCACGAGGTGGCGCACGGTGTGGACGTAACCGCGGGTCTGCGGGTCCGCCTCACGCACCACCGACTGCCGGATCTTGCGCAGACCGAGCGAACGCAGCGTGTCGCGCTGGTTCTGCTTGGTCCCGATCCGGCTCTTCACCTGGGTGATCTTCCACGTGGCCATGTCGCTCACACCTTCGCCGCGTCGGCCTCGGCGCGCTGGCGCATCATGCTCGCCGGGGCGACGTCCTCCAGCGGCAGACCGCGGCGGGCCGCGACCTCCTCCGGACGCTGCACCGACTGAAGCGCCGCCACCGTGGCGTGCACGATGTTGATGGCGTTGTCGGAGCCGAGGGACTTGGACAGGATGTCCGAGATCCCCGCGCACTCCAGCACCGCGCGGACCGGGCCGCCGGCGATGACACCGGTACCCGGGGAGGCCGGGCGCAGCATGACGACGCCGGCGGCGGCCTCACCCTGCACACGGTGCACGATCGTGCCGCCGATGCGGGGGACGCGGAAGAAGTTCTTCTTCGCCTCCTCCACGCCCTTGGCGATCGCGGCCGGCACCTCCTTGGCCTTGCCGTAACCGACGCCCACCAGGCCGTCACCGTCGCCGACGATCATCAGCGCGGTGAAGCTGAACCGGCGGCCGCCCTTGACGACCTTGGCCACGCGGTTGATCGTGACCAGCCGCTCGATGTACGGGGTCTTGTCCTGGGCCGCCCCGCCACGGCCACCGTCCCGGCGGTCCCGGTTGTTGCGGTTGTCGTTCCCACCGCTGCCACCCGGGGCTCCGCCGTCACGCCGCGTACGTCCCGGCATCAGACAGTCCCTCCTGTATCACAGCTCTTCTTCGACTGGTCGTTCATCAGAACTCCAGGCCTCCCTCGCGGGCGGCGTCGGCCAGGGCCGCGATCCGGCCGTGGTAGGCCAGCCCGCCGCGGTCGAACACGACCGCGGAGATGCCCGCTTCCTTGGCCCGAGCGGCGATGAGCTCGCCGACCTTGGCAGCCTTGGCCTTCTTGTCGCCCTCGACGCCACGCACCTCGGCGTCCAGCGAGGACGCGAAGGCCAGCGTGTGGCCCGCCAGGTCGTCGATCAGCTGGACGGTGATGTGCCGCGAGGAGCGGTTGACCGCCAGCCGCGGACGCACCGGCGTCCCGGAGATCTTCTTCCGGAGCCGGGCGTGCCGGCGGATGCGCGAGTCGCGGCGCTTGCGCGCCACCTGGGACGCCATCCGGCGGCGGGCGGCACCCGACACCGTCTCGTTCGTCTCGGCCATCACTTACCCGTCTTTCCGACCTTGCGGCGGACCTGCTCGCCGGCGTACCGCACACCCTTGCCCTTGTACGGGTCGGGGCGGCGCAGCTTCCGGATGTTGGCAGCGGTCTCGCCGACCAGCTGCTTGTCGATGCCGGAGACCGAGAACCGGGTCGGCGACTCGACCGCGAAGGTGATGCCCTCCGCCGGCTCGATGACGACCGGGTGCGAGTAGCCCAGGGCGAACTCGAGGTTCTTGCCCTTCAGCTGCACGCGGTAACCCACGCCGTGGATCTCCAGCTTCTTCTCGTAGCCGGCGCTGACGCCGACCACGATGTTGTTGACGAGGGAGCGGGTCAGGCCGTGGTAGGCCCGCACCTCACGCTCCTCGTTCGGGCGCTTCACCAGCACCGTGCCGTCGTCGTCACGCTCGATCGTGATCGGCTCGACAGCGGTGTGCGAGAGGGTGCCCTTGGGGCCCTTCGCGGTGACCGTGCGGCCGTCGATGGTGATCTCCACGCCCGACGGGACGGTGATGGGCAGCTTTCCGATGCGCGACATCGTTCGTTACCCCTCTCTCACCAGACGTAGGCGAGGACTTCCCCGCCCACGCCGCTCCGGTAGGCCTGCTGGTCGGTCATCAGACCCCGAGAGGTCGAGATGATCGCGATGCCGAGGCCACCCAGGACCCGCGGCAGATTCGTCGACTTCGCGTACACACGCAGACCGGGCTTGGAGACCCGGCGCAGACCGGCGATGCTGCGCTCACGGTTGCGGCCGTACTTCAGCTCGACGACCAGGGACTTGCCGACCTCGGCGTCCTCGGTGTGGTGTGCCGTGATGTAGCCCTCCTTCTGAAGGATCTCCGCAATGGCGACCTTCAGCTTCGAGTGGGGCATCACGACGCGGTCGTGGTAGGCCGAGTTCGCGTTCCGCAGACGGGTCAACATGTCTGCGATCGGATCGGTCATCGTCATGGTGTATGTCTCTTTCCCGCCGTGGTTCCTCGTACCGGCGCGGTGCCCCTGTGCGGGGCACCGCGCCGATGCGGGCCTGCGGCGATCGGATCCGCTGCCCCGCGGACGCGGGGCGGTCGGATCACCAGCTGGACTTGCTCACACCCGGCAGCTCGCCGGCGTGCGCCATGTCTCGCAGGCACACGCGGCAGAGGCCGAACTTGCGGAACACGGCACGCGGCCGACCGCACTTGTTGCAACGGGTGTAACCCCGCACGGCGAACTTCGGCTTCGCGTTCGCCTTGTTGATGAGCGCCTTCTTCGCCATTCGCTCAGCTCTCCTTGAACGGGAAGCCCAGGTGGCGCAGCAGCGCCCGGCCCTCGGCGTTCGTGGTCGCGGTGGTCACGACCGTGATGTCCATGCCCCGCGGCCGGTCGATGGAGTCCGGGTGGATCTCGTGGAACATCGACTGCTCGTTCAGGCCGAACGTGTAGTTGCCACGCCCGTCGAACTGGTTGCTCTCGAGGCCGCGGAAGTCGCGGATACGGGGCAGCGCGATGGTCAGCAGCCGGTCGAGGAACTCCCACATCCGGTCGTTGCGAAGGGTCACCTTCGCACCGATCGGCATGCCCTCACGCAGCTTGAACTGCGCGATGGACTTGGTGGCGCGACGCAGCTGGGGCTTCTGGCCGGTGATGGTGGCCAGGTCGCGCAGCGCACCGTCGATCAGCTTCGAGTCGCGGGCGGCGTCACCGACACCCATGTTCACCACGACCTTGGTCAGGCCGGGGATCTGCATGACGTTGGTGTAGCCGAACTCCTCGCGGAGCTTGTCGAGGATCTCGTCGCGGTAACGCTGCTTGAGCCTCGGCAGGGTCTTCTCAGCCGTGGTCATCTCAGATCTCCTTCCCGTTGCGCCTGGAGATCCGGACGCGGCGGGTGGTGCCGTCCTCGCCCTCGACGGTCTTCTTGCCGATGCGGGTCGGCTTGCCGTCGGAGTCGCACACCATCACGTTCGAGACGTGGATGGCGGCCTCCTGGGTGACGATCCCGCCGCTCTCGGCCCCGCGCTGGTTCTGGCTGATCCGGGTGTGCTTCTTGATCCGGTTCACGCCCTCGACCAGCACGCGCTGGCGCTCCGGGTAGGCCGCGATGACCTTGCCCCGTGCACCCTTGTCCTTGCCGGCGATCACCAGAACGGTGTCGCCCTTCTTGACCTTCATCTTCGCCTTCATGTCAGAGCACCTCCGGGGCCAGGGAGATGATCCTCATGAACTTGCGGTCGCGCAGCTCGCGCCCGACCGGGCCGAAGATACGGGTCCCCCGAGGTCCGTTGTCCGCCTTGATCAGGACGGCGGCGTTCTCGTCGAAACGGATGTAGCTGCCGTCGGGACGGCGCTTCTCCTTCTTGGTGCGCACGATGACCGCCTTGACGACGTCACCACGCTTCACGCCGGCGCCGGGGATGGCCTCCTTGACCGTGGCGACGATGACGTCGCCGATCCCGGCGTAGCGCCGCGCGGAGCCGCCCAGCACCCGGATGCACAGGATCTCCTTGGCACCGGTGTTGTCGGCGACGCGCAGCCGCGACTCCTGCTGGATCACTTCGACTCCTACTTGGCCTTCTCGAGGATCTCCACCAGCCGCCAGCGCTTGGTCGCCGACAGCGGGCGGGTCTCCATGAGGCGGACACGGTCGCCGATACCGGCGGTGTTCCCCTCGTCGTGCGCCTTGACCTTGCTGGTCCGGCGGATGACCTTGCCGTACAGGGGGTGCTTCACCCGGTCCTCGAGGGAGACGACGATCGTCTTCTCCATCTTGTCGGACACGACCAGGCCCTCGCGGACCTTGCGCTCCCCGCGCTCCTCGTTCTTCGTCTCAGCCGAGTTATCGCTGCTCACGCCGCGCCCTCACTCTCGGTCGGTGCGGCGGAAAGGCCGAGCTCACGCTCGCGCATGACGGTGTAGCACCGCGCGATGTCGTGACGGACGGCCCGCAGCCGCCGGTTGTTGTCCAGCTGCCCGGTGGCCATCTGGAAGCGGAGGTTGAACAGCTCCTCCTTGGCCTCCCGGACACGCACGACCAGCTCCTCGTCGGAGAGCTCGCGCAGCTCGGCGGCCTTGGTGTTGCCACTGCTCGCCATCAGATGTCACCACCCTCACGGGACACGATCCGGCACTTCATGGGCAGCTTGTGGATCGCACGGGTCAGAGCCTCGTGCGCCACCTCGCGGTTCGGGAAGCTCATCTCGAAGAGCACCCGGCCCGGCTTGACGTTCGTGACCCACTTCTCGGGCGAACCCTTACCGGAACCCATGCGGACCTCGGCCGGCTTCTTGGTCATCGGGATGTCCGGGAAGACGTTGATCCAGATCTTCCCGCCACGACGGATGTGCCGGTTGATCGCGATACGCGCCGACTCGATCTGTCGGTTCGACACGTAGGCCGGCTCCAGCGCCTGGATGCCCCAGTCGCCGAAGGTGACCGCGGTACCACCGCTGGCCATGCCCTTGCGCTTGGGACGGTGCTGCTTGCGGTGCTTGACCTTGCGTGGGATCAGCATCGGTCAGCTCTCCCCACCGTTGCTCTGGTTCTCACCGGAGGCCGGGGCCTCGGCGGTCGCCGCCGCGGCGCCGCCGGCCTGGCCCGCGCTCTGCGCGGCACGCCCGGCCTCGGTGCTGGTCGCAGTGGTGCCCGAGGCACCGGAACGGCGCCGGGCCGGACGCTCGCGGCGCGGACCGCGGCCCGGGGCCTCGGCAGCGGCCGGAACGCCCTCGCGGCGGCCGCCGACGACGTCGCCCTTGTAGATCCAGACCTTCACGCCGATGCGGCCGAAGGAGGTCCGGGCCTCGAACAGGCCGTAGTCGATGTCGGCACGCAGCGTGTGCAGCGGGACCCGACCCTCGCGGTAGAACTCCGACCGCGACATCTCGGCACCGCCGAGGCGGCCCGAGCACTGGACCCGGATGCCCTTGACCTGCGGGCTGCGCATGGCCGACTGGATGGCCTTGCGCATCGCACGCCGGAAGGCGACCCGGTTCGACAGCTGCTCGGCGACGCCCTGGGCGACGAGCTGCGCGTCGGACTCGGAGTTCTTGACCTCGAGGATGTTCAGCTGGACCTGCTTCTTGGTCAGCTTCTCGAGGTTGCCCCGGATCCGGTCGGCCTCCGCGCCGCGGCGGCCGATCACGATGCCCGGACGCGCGGTGTGGATGTCCACCCGCACGCGGTCCCGGGTCCGCTCGATCTCGACCTTGGAGATGCCGGCCCGCTCCATGCCCTTGGAGAGCATGCGGCGGATCTCGACGTCCTCCTTGACGTACTCGGAGTACTGCTTGTCGGCGTACCAGCGCGACTTCCAGTCCGTGGTGATGCCCAGGCGGAAGCCGTGCGGGTTGATCTTCTGCCCCATCAGCGGGCCCTCCCCTTCGCACCACGACGGCCGGCCTTCTGCGGAACCGACTCGACCTCGATGGTGATGTGGCTCGTCCGCTTGCGGATGCGGTACGCACGCCCCTGGGCGCGCGGCCGGATCCGCTTCAGCGTCGGGCCCTCGTCGACCATCGCCACGGCGACCACGAGGGTCTCCGGGTCCAGGTCCAGGTTGTTCTCGGCGTTGGCCGCGGCGCTCGCCACGACCTTCGCGACGGGCTCCGCCGCGGCCTGCGGCGAGAACCGCAGGATCGCCAGCGCCTCGTCGACCGGCAGGCCGCGGACCAGGTCCACGACGCGGCGGGTCTTCATCGGCGAGCTACGGACGAACCGTGCCACGGCGCGCGCACGAGTCGGCTCGAGCGCAGCGCCGGTGGTCTCGGCAGTGTCTGCCATCTTCTCCACCTCTCCTTGTCGCTACTCGGGCCGGCTTCTAGCGCCGACGCGCCTTGCGGTCGTCCTTGATGTGCCCCCGGAACGTGCGGGTCGGGGCGAACTCGCCCAGCTTGTGCCCGACCATCGAGTCGGAGACGAAGACCGGGACGTGCTTGCGGCCGTCGTGCACCGCGATGGTGTGACCGATCATGTCCGGGATGATCGTGGACCGACGGGACCACGTGCGGATCACGGTCTTCTTGCCGGACTCGTTGAGGGCGTCCACCTTCTTGAGCAGGTGGTCGTCCACGAAGGGGCCCTTCTTCAGGCTGCGCGGCATGTCTTACCTCCCTGCTCAGCGCTTCTTGCCGGTACGGCGCCGGCGGACGATCAACTTGTCGGACGGCTTGTTCTTGCGGGTACGGCCCTCGGGCGTGCCCGCGGGGTTCACCGGGTGGCGGCCACCGGAGGTCTTGCCCTCACCACCACCGTGCGGGTGGTCCACCGGGTTCATGACGACACCACGGACGGTCGGGCGCTTGCCCTTCCACCGCATACGGCCGGCCTTGCCCCAGTTGATGTTGGCGTGCTCCGAGTTGCCCACCTCGCCGACGGTGGCGCGGCAGCGCACGTCGACGTAGCGGATCTCGCCGGAGGGCATCCGCAGCTGCGCGTAGGGCCCGTCCTTGGCGACCAGCTGGACGCCGACACCGGCCGAGCGCGCGATCTTCGCGCCGCCACCGGGGCGGAGCTCGATCGCGTGCACCACGGTGCCCGTCGGGATGTTGCGCAGCGGCAGGTTGTTACCCACCTTGATGTCGGCCCGGGGACCGTTCTCGATCTTGTCGCCCTGCTTGAGCTTCGCCGGCGCGATGATGTAGCGCTTCTCGCCGTCGGCGTAGTGCAGCAGTGCGATCCGCGAGGTGCGGTTCGGGTCGTACTCGATGTGCGCGACCTTCGCCGGCACGCCGTCCTTGTCGTGACGACGGAAGTCGATCAGACGGTAGGCGCGCTTGTGCCCGCCACCCTGGTGACGGGTGGTGATCCGCCCGTGCGCGTTGCGGCCGCCCTTGTTGTGCAGCGGACGCAGCAGCGACTTCTCGGGGGTGTCGCGGGTGATCTCGGCGAAGTCCGACACGCTCGAGCCACGACGGCCCGGGGTGGTCGGCTTGTACTTACGAATGGCCATGGGTCAGCTCGCTCCCTCAGCTCGCCGGGCCACCGAAGACGTCGATCGCCTTGCTCTCCTCGGAGAGCGTGACGATCGCGCGCTTGGTGTCCTTGCGCTTGCCGTAGCCGGTGCGGGAGCGCTTGCGCTTGCCCGCGCGGTTCAGCGTGTTCACGCTGGTCACCTTGACCCCGAACACCTTCTCCACGGCGATCTTGATCTGGGTCTTGTTCGCGTCCGGTGCCACGACGAAGGTGTACTGGCGCTCGTCGAGCAGCCCGTAGCTCTTCTCCGAGACGACCGGCGCGAGCAGCACGTCCCGCGGGTCCGTGATCACTTGTCGGCCTCCTCAGCGCGGCGGCCGGCAGCCTTCGGCTTCGCGATCGGGCCGGCCAGGAACTCGTCCAGCGCCGCCTGCGTGAACAGCACGACGTCGTTGACGAGCACGTCGTGGGTGTTCAGCTGGTCGGGCGCGATCAGGTGGACCTGCGGCAGGTTGCGCAGGCTCAGCAGGGCGTTCTCGGCGGAACGCTCGACGACCGCGAGCACCCGGCGGGCGTCGGGCACGACGGCCTCGATCACCTTGCGGGCGGACTTGGTCGACGGCGCGTCACCCTCGGCGAAGGCGGACACGACGTGCACGGCTCCGGCGCGGGCCCGGTCGGAGAGGGCGCCACGCAGGGCGGCGGCCTTCATCTTCTTCGGGGTCCGCTGCGAGTAGTCGCGCGGGGTCGGGCCGTGGACGATGCCACCACCGGCGAACTGCGGCGCGCGGATCGAGCCCTGACGGGCGCGACCGGTGCCCTTCTGCCGGTACGGCTTCTTGCCACCGCCGCGGACCTCGCCGCGGCCCTTCACGTCGTGCGTGCCCTGACGCGCGGCGTTGAGCTGCGCGGTCACCACCTGGTGCATGAGGGCGATGTTCGCCGTCACGTCGAAGACGTGGTCCGGGAGCTCGACGCTGCCGGAGGCGGAACCCTCGGGGGTCTTGATCTGCACGGTGCTCACTTGCCATCACCCTTCGCGGGGGTCTTCACCACGACGAGGCCACCGCGCGGACCGGGGACGGCGCCCTTGACGAGCAGCAGCCCGCGCTCGGCGTCCACCCGGTGGACCTTCAGGTTCTGCGTGGTCTGGCGGTCGGAACCCATCCGGCCGGCCATCCGCACACCCTTGAACACGCGGCCCGGGGTGGCGCAGCCGCCGATGGAGCCCGGCGAACGGTGCTTGCGCTGCGTGCCGTGCGAGGCGCCCAGGCCCTTGAACCCGTGGCGCTTCATGACACCGGCGAAGCCCTTGCCCTTGGTCACGCCCACCACGTCGACCTCGGCCACCTCGGCGAACGCCTCGACGGTGACCTCCTGGCCGGTGGTGTACTCGGCGGCGTCGGAGGTGCGGAGCTCCAGGACGTGGCGACGGGGGGTGACGCCGGCCTTGGCGAAGTGGCCGGACTCCGGCTTGTTCACCTTGCGCGGGTCGATGGCCCCGTAGGCCAGCTGGACGGCGGTGTAGCCGTCGGTCTCCTGCGAGCGCACCTGCGTCACGACGTTCGGTCCGAGCTGGACCACGGTGACCGGCACGATGCGGTTGTTCTCGTCGAACAACTGGGTCATCCCGAGCTTGGTGCCCAGGAGGCCGGTGACCTTCTTCGTCTGCTTGGTGGCAGTCGTCTTCTTGAATGCAGCAGTCATCGTCTCCACCCCGCCGTCACTGAATGTTGACGTCGACGCTCGCCGGCAGGTCGATGCGCATGAGCGCGTCGACCGTCTTGGGCGTCGGGTCGAGGATGTCGATGAGTCGCTTGTGCGTGCGCATCTCGAAGTGCTCGCGCGAGTCCTTGTACTTGTGCGGCGAGCGGATGACGCAGTACACGTTCTTCTCGGTAGGCAGCGGCACGGGGCCGACGACCCGGGCACCGGTACGCGTCACGGTCTCCACGATCTTGCGAGCAGACGCGTCGATTGCCTCGTGGTCATAGGCCTTGAGCCTGATGCGGATCTTCTGTCCCGCCATGGTCGTCGGTCGTCCTCTTCTTCCTGCCGCGGGGGTGTCGCGGTTCGGCCCCGTAAGAACTCGCGCCGTGCTGCCACCGGATGTCCGGCGGGCCGGCTGCGGCCCGTGCTCTGTTCAGGTCTCTGTCGGCCCGGAGTCGCGCGTCCAGTTCCCTGGAGCACTCGTCCTGCCGGGGCTCTCCGGTCCACGAGGTCGGGCGTGTCGCGCCCTACCCGCATGGTTCTGCCCGGGTCACCGCGTCCCACCCCCATCTGGGGCGGGCATGTCGCTCGGAATCTCCCCGGCCTCACGGCGGACCGTGGTACCGGGGCTGACAACGAACATGGCGCGTGGTTCGCGACCTCTGAACTACCGGGAACCGGGAACAGGGGCGGCGCTCCCACGCGCCATGCTCATCGTGCAACCCGTCAAGGATGACACACCGCTGTGCGGCACCCTCGACCGGGGGGTGGGTAACGGGGCCGCCCCTGCTGGGACGACCCCGTCACGTCACGCGTTGATCTTGGTGACCTGGCCGGCGCCCACGGTGCGGCCACCCTCACGGATGGCGAACTGCAGGCCCTCCTCCATGGCGATCGGCTGGATCAGCTGAACGCTCATGGTGGTGTTGTCACCCGGCATGACCATCTCGGTGCCCTGCGGGAGGGTCACGACACCGGTCACGTCGGTCGTCCGGAAGTAGAACTGCGGACGGTAGTTGTTGAAGAACGGGGTGTGACGGCCGCCCTCGTCCTTGCCCAGGATGTACACCTGGCCCTCGAACTCGGTGTGCGGGGTGATCGAACCCGGCTTCACGACGACCTGGCCGCGCTCCACGTCCTCACGCTTGATACCGCGCAGGAGCAGACCGACGTTCTCGCCGGCGCGACCCTCGTCGAGGATCTTGCGGAACATCTCGACACCGGTGACGGTGGTCGAGGTCTTGTTCGGCCGGATCCCGACGATGTCGACGGTCTCGTTGACCTTGACGATGCCGCGCTCGATACGGCCGGTGACGACCGTGCCGCGACCGGTGATCGTGAAGACGTCCTCGACGGGCATGAGGAACGGCTTCTCGACGTCGCGCTCGGGCTCCGGGATGGCCTCGTCGACCGCGTCCATGAGCTCGACGATGGCCTCGGCCCACTTGTCGTCGCCCTCGAGCGCCTTCAGCGCCGAGACGCGCACGATCGGGAGGTCGTCGCCCGGGTAGTCCTGAGCCGACAGCAGCTCGCGGACCTCCATCTCGACGAGCTCCATGATCTCCTCGTCGTCGACCATGTCCGCCTTGTTCAGGGCGACGACGATGTACGGCACGCCGACCTGACGCGCGAGCAGCACGTGCTCACGGGTCTGGGGCATCGGGCCGTCGGTCGCGGCGACCACCAGGATCGCGCCGTCCATCTGGGCGGCACCGGTGATCATGTTCTTCACGTAGTCGGCGTGCCCGGGGCAGTCGACGTGCGCGTAGTGCCGCTTCTCGGTCTGGTACTCGACGTGCGCGATCGAGATCGTGATACCGCGCTGGCGCTCTTCGGGCGCCTTGTCGATCATGTCGAACGCCGACGCCTCGTTGAGGGTCGGGAACTTGTCGTGCAGAACCTTGGTGATGGCCGCCGTCAGCGTGGTCTTGCCGTGGTCGATGTGACCGATGGTGCCGATGTTGACGTGCGGCTTGGTCCGCTCGAACTTCGCCTTCGCCACTGCTGGGTCCTCCTGGACTCGTGTCTGTACTCCGCCGTGCTGACGGCAGGTCTGTCGGTGTCGGGTGTGCGGGCCGCGGACCTTACCGATCCGCGGACCGCACCCTCCGAGCAGGTCGGGCACTGGGGCCCGCCCCGGGGAGCTCTTACTCGCCCGTGGCCTTCGCGATGATCTCCTTCGCCACGTTCGCCGGAACCTCGGCGTAGGAGTCGAAGACCATCGTGTAGTTCGCCCGGCCCTGGGTCCGCGACCGCAGGTCGCCGACGTAGCCGAACATCTCGGACAGCGGCACGGTCGCCTTGACGACACGGGCACCGGCCCGCTCCTCCATGGCCTGGATCTGGCCGCGGCGGGAGTTCAGGTCACCGATGACGTCGCCCATGTAGTCCTCGGGCGTCATCACCTCGACGGCCATCATCGGCTCGAGGATGGCGGGGCTCGCCTTGCGGGCCGCCTCCTTGAACGCCATGGAACCGGCGACCTTGAAGGCCATCTCCGAGGAGTCGACCTCGTGGTACTGACCGTCCAGCAGCGTGAGCTTCACACCGACCACGGGGTAGCCGGCCTGGATGCCGTACTGCATGGCGTCCTGGGCACCGGCGTCGACCGACGGGATGTACTCCCGCGGGACACGGCCACCGGTGACCTTGTTCTCGAACTCGTACAGCGCACCGTCGCCGCTGGTGAGCGGCTCGAGCTTGATGATGACGCGGGCGAACTGGCCCGAACCACCGGTCTGCTTCTTGTGCGTGTACTCGAACTTCTCGACGGCCTTCTTGATGGTCTCCCGGTAGGCCACCTGCGGCTTGCCGATGTTGGCCTCGACCTTGTAGTCGGACTTCATCCGGTTGACCAGCACCTCGAGGTGCAGCTCGCCCATGCCGGCGATGATGGTCTGACCGGTCTCGTCGTCCAGGGAGACCTGGAACGTCGGGTCCTCCTCGGCCAGCTTCTGGATCGCCAGGGAGAGCTTCTCCTGGTCCGCCTTCGACTTGGGCTCGACGGCGACCTGGATGACCGGGTCCGGGAAGGTCATCGACTCGAGGACGATCGGGTTCTGCGGGTCGCAGAGCGTGTCGCCGGTGGTCGTGTCCTTCAGACCGATGACCGCGTAGATGTGGCCGGCCACGGCCTCGTCGACCGGGTTCTCCTTGTTGGAGTGCATCTGGAAGAGCTTCCCGATGCGCTCCTTCCGGTCCTTGGTCGAGTTGATGACCTGGGCGCCGGCGGCGACCTGACCCGAGTAGACCCGGATGTAGGTGAGCTTGCCGAAGAACGGGTGCGCGGCGATCTTGAAGGCCAGCGCCGAGAACGGCTCGTCCTTCGACGGCTTGCGGCTCGCCGGCGTCTCACCGTCGGTGAGGAAACCCTCGACCGGCGGCACGTCGTACGGCGACGGCAGGTAGTCGATCACCGCGTCCAGCATCGGCTGGACACCCTTGTTCTTGAACGCCGAGCCGCAGAGGACCGGGTACGCGGCGCGGTCGTTGACCAGCCGGCGCACGCCGTTCTTGATCTGCTCGACGGTCAGGTCCTCACCACCGAGGTAGAGCTCCATGAGCTCGTCGTCGGTCTCGGCGACCGCCTCGATGAGCTGGGTGCGGTACTCCTCGGCCTTGGCCTGGAGCTCCGCCGGGATCTCCTCGACGGTGTAGTCCTCACCCTTGGCGACCTCGCCGCGCCAGGTGAGGGCACGCATCTCGACCAGGTCGACGACACCGATGAAGTCGTTCTCGGAGCCGATCGGGATCTGCAGCGGGAGCGGCGTCGCGTTCAGCCGGTCCTTGATGGTCTGGATGGTGAAGTAGAAGTCCGCGCCCAGCTTGTCCATCTTGTTGACGAAGCAGATGCGGGGGACGTCGTACTTGGTGGCCTGCCGCCAGACCTGCTCGGACTGCGGCTCGACCCCCTCCTTGCCGTCGAAGACCGCGACCGCACCGTCGAGCACCCGCAGCGACCGCTCCACCTCGACGGTGAAGTCGACGTGCCCGGGGGTGTCGATGATGTTGATCTGGTGGTTCTTCCAGAAGCAGGTCGTCGCGGCGGACGTGATCGTGATGCCGCGCTTCTGCTCCTCCTCCATCCAGTCCATCGTGGCGCCGCCGTCGTGGACCTCACCGATCTTGTAGTTGATCCCGGTGTAGAACAGGATCCGCTCGGTGGTGGTCGTCTTACCGGCGTCGATGTGGGCCATGATGCCGATGTTGCGGACCTTGGTCAGGTCCGTCAGCACGTCCTGTGCTGCCACTAGCTCAGCTCTCCCTCGATCGCGAGATGGCGCCCGACGGTCGGCCGGTCACCAGCGGTAGTGGGCGAAGGCGCGGTTCGACTCCGCCATCTTGTGCATGTCCTCGCGCCGCTTGACGCTGGCGCCGAGGCCGTTGCTGGCGTCGAGCAGCTCGTTCATGAGGCGCTCGACCATGGTCTTCTCGCGGCGCTGACCGGAGTAGGTGACCAGCCAACGCAGCCCCAGGGTGGTCTGCCGGACGGCACGGACCTCGACGGGGACCTGGTAGGTCGCGCCACCGACGCGGCGGCTGCGGACCTCGAGGGCCGGCTTCACGTTGTCGAGAGCGCGCTTCAGCGTGACGACCGGGTCGGTGCCGGTCTTGTCACGGGTGCCCTCGAGGGCGGCGTAGACGATGCGCTCGGCGAGCGACCGCTTTCCGTCCTTGAGGACCTTGTTCACCAGCTGGGTGACCAGCGGCGAGCCGTAGACCGGGTCCGAGACCAGCGGACGCTTCGGGGCGGGGCCCTTGCGGGGCATCAGCTCTTCTCCTTCTTCGCGCCGTAGCGGCTGCGGGACTGCTTGCGGTTCTTCACGCCCTGGGTGTCCAGCGACCCCCGGATGACCTTGTAGCGCACGCCGGGGAGGTCCTTCACACGACCACCACGCACGAGCACGATGCTGTGCTCCTGCAGGTTGTGGCCCTCACCGGGGATGTACGCGGTGACCTCGATGCCGCTGGACAGGCGCACACGGGCGACCTTGCGCAGGGCCGAGTTCGGCTTCTTGGGCGTGGTGGTGTACACGCGGGTGCAGACCCCGCGGCGCTGGGGGCTTCCCTTCAGCGCGGCGGTCTTGGTCTTGGAGACCTTGTCCTCGCGGCCCTTGCGGACCAGCTGCTGGATCGTGGGCATGAACCGTCTACTTCTTCCCGTCGACGTGGCTCGACTGTCTTGCTCGCCGTGACACTGGTGATCGTGGTTCGGTGTCCCGGACTCCGGGCGCCGGCGTGGCTGCCGGCTCTCACCGGACTCCGCCACCGTCGCGCCGGACCCCGAGGTCGGGCGTGTCGTCCCGGGCACGCTCGGGGCCGGAAGGGCCCCGCGGAGGCTGTCGGGACGTCCGGCGTGCCCTGCTCCGGGGCGCAACCACAGACCTGAGGGTCGGAACCATCGGATCGGTGCACACCACGGGACACGCGGACCTGCCCGACCGGAGCCGAGCACAGAACACGAGAGTACCCGGCCCTCTTCAAGGCGGTCAAAGCGGGTCCGTTCCGGGCGTTCGCCTCGGACCTGCCTTCGGGTCCATCGGGGGCTTCGATGGTCCTCGGATCCCCCGGGATGACACTCCGGAGGAGACCTGTGGTGACCCGACGATGCCGTACGACGCCGCCTCTGGCAAGCGGACTCACCCGCTCGTCGCAGATCGACGGCCGCTCGTCGCGGTCGGATCGGTGGTGGGCGATGACTGTGTCCCCACGGGATCCCGCCGTGTCGATCACGGTGTGGATCACCCTGTGGACGATGGCGACGGAGGGACGGTTACGGTCCGGTATGCACCTGCCGACGGCCGTCAACCGCCTCGCCACGCGAGCACTCATCGCGCCCTTGCTCGGTCCCACACTACCCGTCGCCCTCCGGCGGCGTGGACTCGACCTGGTCGGCGCGTCCCTCCCGCTCCCCCGCGGCACCCGCCGGAGCCTCGGGACGCTCGGCGGGGTGCCCACCGCGGTCGTCGCACCGCCCGGGCCGCTCTCCCCGCACCGAGTGCTCTACCTGCACGGCGGCGGGTACCTCGTGGGGTCGTCGTCCTCGCACCGGCCGCTGCTCGCGGGGCTCGCGCACGCCACCGGGAGCGCCGTCCTCGCACCGCACTACCGGCTCGCGCCGGAGCACCCGTTCCCGGCCGCCCTCGACGACGCGTACGCCGCCTGGACCGCCCTGCGCGCCGCGGGGATCCCGGCCCGGCACATCGCGGTGGCCGGTGACTCGGCGGGCGGCGGGCTGACGATGTCGCTGCTGCTGCGGCTCCGCGCCGCCGGTGAGGACCTCCCGGGCTCGATCGGGCTGATCTCGCCGTGGCTGGACCTGTCCTGCACCGCCGACGCGCTCACCCGCAATGTCGCCTCCGACTCTATGCTGGACCCGTCGTGGCTGCCCGACGCCGTCGCCGACTACGCGGGCCCGCACACCGGGGCCCCCGAGCTCCTGCCGCTGGAGGCCGACCTGGCGGGGCTGCCGCCGCTGCACGTCGTCGCCGGCGCCGACGAGATCCTCGTCGACGACGCCGACACCCTCATCGAGCGTGCCCGCGCGGCCGGGACCCCGGTCACCTACGAGCGCGCACCCGGCATGTGGCACGCCTTCCCGACCCTGGCCGGGCTGCTCGCCGAGGCCGACTCCTCGCTGCGCACGCTGGGCTCCGCCCTGCGCGCGGACTGCCTGCGCTGAGGCCCGCACCGGGGCACAGCCCCCGGACGCACGAACGGGGCCGGTCACCGCCACGGGAGAGCGGTGTCCGGCCCCGTCCGGGACCTCCTCGGTCACGGTCCGGACCCACCGTCGCGGGTCCGGACCGAGCGGCTACCTCAGCGCTGATGCGCGCTGCGCGCTAGCGGTAGTCGCGACCGAAGTCGTAGTCGTCCAGCGGCACCGCGGCACCGGTGCCCGTGCCGAAGACGTCCGGGCTGTAGTAGCCGTCGTCGTAGCTCGGCAGCGCGTAGGCGGCCGCGCGGGCCTCCTCGGTCGGCTGGACCTGGATGTTGCGGTACCGGTTGATGCCGGTACCGGCCGGGATCAGCTTACCGATGATCACGTTCTCCTTGAGCCCGACGAGCTTGTCGCGCTTTCCGTTGATCGCGGCATCGGTGAGGATGCGGGTGGTCTCCTGGAACGACGCCGCAGACAGCCACGACTCCGTCGCCAGCGAGGCCTTGGTGATCCCCATCAGGACCGGACGGCCCGACGCCGGCTCCAGCCCCTCGGCGACGACCCGGCGGTTCTCGGACTCGAACTCGCCCCGCTCGGCCAGTGCGCCGGGCAGGAACTCGGTCGCACCCGAGTCGATGATCGTGACCCGGCGCAGCATCTGCCGGACGATGACCTCGATGTGCTTGTCGTGGATGTCCACGCTCTGCGTGCGGTACACCTTCTGCACCTCACGCACGAGGTGCAGCTGCACCTCACGCGGGCCCATGACACGCAGCACCTCGTGCGGGTCCGCCATGCCCTCGAGGAGCAGCTGGCCGACCGTCACGTGGTCGCCGTCCGCGAGCGGACGCTCGGTGCCGTCGACGGTGGTCATCCCGAGCCACTGCCGCTTGGACAGCTTCTCGTAAACGATCTCCTCGCCGCCGTCGTCCGGGATCAGCGTGATCTTCCAGAACCGGTCGCCGTCCTCGATGCGGATGCGGCCGTCGACGTCGGCGATCGGCGCCTTGCCGCGCGGGACCCGGGCCTCGAACAGCTCGGTGACACGCGGCAGACCGGTCGTGATGTCGTCGCCCGCGACGCCACCCTGCTTGAACGTACGCATCGTCAGCTGGGTGCCGGGCTCACCGATGGACTGCGCGGCGACGATGCCGACGGCCTCGCCGACGTCCACCAGCTTGCCGGTGGCCATCGAGCGGCCGTAGCACATCGCGCAGATACCGGTGGCCGAGGCGCAGGTCAGTGCGGACCGGACCCGGACCGTCTTGACACCGGCCGCCACGAGCGCGTCGAGCACGGTGTCGCCGAGGTCGTCGCCCTTGCGGACGAGCACCGTGCCGTCCGGTCCGGTGATCTCCTCGCCGGAGGTCCGGGCGTACACCGAGGTGCGCAGGTAACGGTGCGGGATGAACCGACCGTCGCTCGTCTCCTCGGTGACCGCCATCGGGATGGCGCGCTCGGTGCCGCAGTCGACCTCGCGGACGATGACGTCCTGCGACACGTCGACCAGACGACGGGTCAGGTACCCGGAGTCCGCGGTCCGCAGCGCGGTGTCCGCCAGACCCTTACGGGTGCCGTGCGTGGAAATGAAGTACTCCAGCACCGACAGACCCTCGCGGTACGAGGCCTTGATCGGACGCGGGATGAACTCGCCCTTGGGGTTCGCGACCAGACCCTTCATACCCGCCAGCTGGCGGATCTGGGTCATGTTGCCCGCGGCCCCGGACTGCACGATCGTCGGGATCGGGTTGTCCTCGGGGAAGTTCTGCTCCATCGCCTTGGCGACCTCCTCGGTCGCCCGGCTCCAGATCTTGACCATCTCGTCGTTGCGCTCCTGGTGCGACAGGGCACCACGCTGGTAGCGCTTGTTGATCTGGTCGGCCTTCGCCTCGTACTCCTCGAGGATGCCCGCCTTGGCCGGCGGGACCAGCACGTCCGCGATCGAGATCGTGACGCCGGAGCGCGTGGCCCAGTAGAAGCCCGCGTCCTTCAGCCGGTCCAGGACCTGCGCGACCTCGGTCATCGAGTAGCGCTCGGCCAGCTCGTTGACGATCGTGGCCTGACGCTTCTTCGGCAGCGGCTCGTTGACGAACGGGTAGTCCGCCGGCAGGAGCTCGTTGAACAGCACCCGCCCGAGCGTGGTCTCCGCGGTCCAGACGCCGTCCTCGGTCACGGTCTCGGCCGCGGCACCCGGGGTCGGTGTGACGTTCGGGAGCCGGATCTTGATCGGCGCCTGCAGGTGGAGGACCTTGCGGTCGTAGGCCATGATCGCCTCGGCCGCGGAGCCGTAGTGGTTCCCGGCGCCGTGGGCGTCCTCGCGGAGACGGGTCAGGTGGTACAGACCCGTGACCACGTCCAGACGCGGCATCGCCAGCGGGCGACCCGACGCCGGGGACAGGATGTTGTTCGACGAGAGCATCAGGACCCGGGCCTCGGACTGCGCCTCGGCCGACAGCGGCAGGTGCACCGCCATCTGGTCACCGTCGAAGTCCGCGTTGAACGCCTCGCAGACCAGCGGGTGCAGCTGGATGGCCTTGCCCTCCACCAGCTGCGGCTCGAAGGCCTGGATGCCGAGACGGTGCAGCGTGGGCGCACGGTTCAGTAGCACGGGGTGCTCGGAGATGACCTCCTCGAGCACGTCCCACACCTGCGAGCGGCCGCGCTCGACCATCCGCTTGGCCGACTTGATGTTCTGCGCGTGGTTGAGGTCCACCAGGCGCTTCATCACGAACGGCTTGAACAGCTCCAGCGCCATCTGCTTGGGCAGACCGCACTGGTGCAGCTTCAGCTGCGGGCCGACGACGATGACCGAACGGCCCGAGTAGTCGACGCGCTTGCCGAGCAGGTTCTGGCGGAACCGGCCCTGCTTGCCCTTGAGCAGGTCGGACAGCGACTTGAGCGGGCGGTTGCCCGGCCCGGTCACCGGCCGGCCGCGACGGCCGTTGTCGAACAGCGCGTCGACGGACTCCTGGAGCATCCGCTTCTCGTTGTTGACGATGATCTCGGGCGCGCCGAGGTCGATCAGTCGCTTGAGGCGGTTGTTCCGGTTGATGACCCGGCGGTACAGGTCGTTCAGGTCCGAGGTCGCGAAGCGGCCACCGTCGAGCTGCACCATCGGGCGCAGGTCCGGCGGGATGACCGGGACGCAGTCGAGCACCATGCCCATCGGCGAGTTGCCGGTGGTCTGGAACGCCGCGACGACCTTGAGGCGCTTGAGCGCACGCAGCTTCTTCTGGCCCTTGCCGGACCGGATGATCTCGCGCAGCTTCTCGGCCTCGGCCGGGATGTCGAAGTTCTCCAGCAGCTTCTGGATCGCCTCGGCACCCATGGCACCGGTGAAGTAGTCGCCGTAGCGGTCGTAGAGCTCGCGGTAGATGGACTCGTCCGCGATGAGCTGCTGGACGTCGAGCTTGGTGAACGTCGTCCAGATCTCGTCGAGCCGGTCCAGCTCGCGCTGAGCGCGGTCGCGCAGCTGGCGCATCTCGCGCTCGCCGCCGTCCTTGACCTTGCGGCGGACGTCGCCCTTGGCACCCTCGGCCTCGAGCTCGGCGAGGTCCTGCTCGAGCTTCTGGGCGCGGGCCTCGAGGTCGGCGTCGCGGGTCTGCTCGACCCGGCGGCGCTCCACGCTCATCTCGTTCTCGAGCGTGGACATGTCGTTGTGCCGCAGCTCGGTGTTCACCGAGGTGATCACGTACGCCGCGAAGTAGATGATCTTCTCGAGGTCCTTGGGAGCCAGGTCGAGCAGGTAGCCCAGCCGGCTCGGGACGCCCTTGAAGTACCAGATGTGCGTGACCGGGGCGGCCAGCTCGATGTGGCCCATCCGCTCACGACGCACCTTGGCGCGCGTGACCTCCACGCCGCAGCGCTCGCAGATGATGCCCTTGAACCGGACGCGCTTGTACTTGCCGCAGTAGCACTCCCAGTCCCGGGTCGGACCGAAGATCTTCTCGCAGAAGAGCCCGTCCTTCTCCGGCTTCAGGGTGCGGTAGTTGATGGTCTCGGGCTTCTTGACCTCACCGTGCGACCACTGGCGGATGCCCTCGGCGGTGGCCAGGCCGATGCGCAGTTCGTCGAAGAAGTTGACGTCGAGCACGTATGTCCTCTGTTTCTTCGTTTAAAGGGCGGCTGGTCGGACGGGGGTCAGTTGACGACGTCGTCGACGGTCATCGACTCCGAGCCCGGGCGGCTGGACAGGTTGATGCCCAGATTCGCCGCGGCACGCTCGAGGTCTTCGTCGTCGGCGTCCCGCATCTCGATCGCCGCACCGTCGCTGGAGAGCACCTCGACGTTCAGGCAGAGCGACTGCAGCTCCTTGAGGAGCACCTTGAACGACTCGGGGATCCCCGGCTCCGGGATGTTCTCGCCCTTGACGATCGCCTCGTAGACCTTCACGCGGCCCACGACGTCGTCGGACTTGATCGTCAGCAGCTCCTGCAGGGTGTAGGCCGCGCCGTACGCCTGCATCGCCCAGCACTCCATCTCGCCGAAGCGCTGGCCACCGAACTGCGCCTTACCGCCCAGCGGCTGCTGGGTGATCATCGAGTAGGGGCCGGTCGACCGGGCGTGGATCTTGTCGTCCACCAGGTGGGCCAGCTTCAGGATGTACATGTAGCCGACCGCGACCGGGAACGGGTACGGCTCACCGGAGCGGCCGTCGAGCAGCTGCGCCTTGCCGTCCGGACCGACCATCCGCTCGCCGTCCCGGTTGGGGCGGGTCGAGCCGAGCAGACCCGTGATCTCGTGCTCGCGCGCACCGTCGAACACCGGCGTCGCGGTGTTCGTGTCGGCGGGCACCGAGTAGAGCTCCTCGGGCATCTGCGCCGCCCACTCGGGCTTGCCCTCGATCTCCCAGCCGGACTTGGCGATCCACCCGAGGTGGGTCTCCAGGATCTGGCCGATGTTCATACGACGCGGCACACCGTGGGTGTTCAGGATGATGTCGACCGGCGTGCCGTCCGGGAGGAACGGCATGTCCTCCTGCGGGAGGATCTTGCCGATGACGCCCTTGTTGCCGTGCCGGCCGGCGAGCTTGTCGCCGTCGGAGATCTTGCGCTTCTGGGCCACGTAGACGCGGACCAGCTCGTTGACGCCCGGGGCCAGCTCGTCGTCGTCGTCGCGGGAGAAGACCCGGATGCCGATGACCTTGCCGTTCTCGCCGTGCGGGACCTTCAGCGAGGTGTCGCGGACCTCGCGCGCCTTCTCACCGAAGATCGCGCGGAGCAGGCGCTCCTCCGGGGTCAGCTCGGTCTCGCCCTTGGGCGTGACCTTGCCGACCAGGATGTCGCCGGGCTGGACCTCGGCGCCGATCCGGATGATGCCGCGCTCGTCGAGGTCGGCCAGCACGTCCTCGGAGACGTTCGGGATGTCCCGGGTGATCTCCTCGGCGCCCAGCTTCGTGTCGCGCGCGTCGATCTCGTGCTCCTCGATGTGGATCGAGGTGAGCACGTCGTCCTGCACGAGGCGCTGCGACAGGATGATCGCGTCCTCGTAGTTGTGGCCCTCCCACGGCATGATCGCCACGAGCAGGTTCTTGCCCAGCGCCATCTCACCGTTCTCGGTGCAGGGACCGTCGGCGAGCACCTGGCCCACCTCGACCCGCTGCCCCTCGTCGACGATGGGCTTCTGGTTGTTGCAGGTGCCCTGGTTCGAGCGGCGGAACTTGTTCAGACGGTAGGTCTGACGCTGGCCCTCGTCGTCCATGACGGTGATGTAGTCGGCGCACAGCTCCTCGACGACACCGGCGGACTCGGCGGTGACGACGTCACCGGCGTCGACGGCGGCACGCAGCTCCATGCCGGTACCGACCAGCGGCGACTCCGAGCGCAGCAGCGGCACGGACTGGCGCTGCATGTTCGCGCCCATCAGCGCGCGGTTCGCGTCGTCGTGCTCGAGGAACGGGATCATCGCCGTCGCGACCGACACCATCTGGCGCGGCGAGACGTCGATGTACTCCACGCCCGAGGGCGAGATCAGGTCGACCTCGCCGCCCTTGCGGCGGACCAGCACGCGCTCGTCGGCGAAGGAACCGTCCTCGTTGAGCTGGGCGTTCGCCTGGGCGACGACGAAGCGGTCCTCCTCGTCGGCGGTCAGGTAGTCGATCTGCGAGGTGACGACACCGTCGACGACCTTGCGGTACGGCGTCTCGATGAAGCCGAACGGGTTGACCCGCGCGAAAGAGGCCAGCGAGCCGATCAGACCGATGTTCGGACCCTCGGGGGTCTCGATCGGGCACATGCGGCCGTAGTGCGACGGGTGGACGTCGCGGACCTCCATGCCGGCGCGCTCACGGGACAGACCGCCCGGGCCGAGCGCCGACAGACGACGCTTGTGGGTCAGTCCGGCCAGCGGGTTGTGCTGGTCCATGAACTGCGACAGCTGCGAGGTGCCGAAGAACTCCCGGATCGCGGCCGTGATCGGCCGGGTGTTGATCAGGGTCTGCGGCGTGATGGCCTCGACGTCCTGGGTGGTCATCCGCTCGCGGACGACCCGCTCGGTGCGGGACAGACCGACCCGGACCTGGTTCTGGATCAGCTCGCCGACGGTGCGCAGGCGCCGGTTGCCGAAGTGGTCGATGTCGTCGGTCTCGACCGGGATCTCCCGCGCGGAGTCACCGGAACCCACGGTCATCGTGGTCTCGCCGGCGTGCAGCCGGACGAGGTACTCGATGGTGGTGGCGACATCCTCCTCGGTCAGCGTGCCGACCGAGTTGTCGATGTCGAGACCGAGCTTCTTGTTGGCCTTGTAGCGACCGACCTTGGCCATGTCGTAGCGCTTGTCCTTGAAGAACAGGTTCTCCAGGAGCGCCTGGGCCGACTCGCGCGTCGGCGGCTCGCCGGGGCGCAGCTTGCGGTAGATGTCGAGCAGCGCCTCGTCCTGGCCCGCGGTGTTGTCCTTCTCGAGCGTCGTCATGATCGTCTCGGAGAACCCGAAACGCTCACCGATCTGCTCGGCGGTCCAGCCCAGGGCCTTCAGCAGCACGGTGACCGGCTGGCGGCGCTTGCGGTCGATGCGGACACCGACGGTGTCGCGCTTGTCGACGTCGAACTCCAGCCACGCGCCCCGGCTCGGGATGATCTTGACCGAGTAGACGTCCTTCTCGGTCGTCTTGTCGATCGCGTGGTCGAAGTAGACACCCGGCGAACGGACGAGCTGCGACACGACGACGCGCTCGGTGCCGTTGATGATGAACGTGCCCTTGTCGGTCATCACGGGGAACTCGCCCATGAAGACCGTCTGGGACTTGATCTCACCGGTGGTGTTGTTGGTGAACTCCGCCGTCACGAACAGCGGGGCACCGTAGGTCATGTCCTTGTCCCGGCACTCCTCGACGGAGGCCTTGACCTCGTCGAAGCGAGGGTCGGAGAAGGACAGCGACATCGACCCGGAGAAGTCCTCGATCGGCGAGATCTCGGTGAGGATCTCCTCCAGACCGCTCACCGGAAGCTCGTCACCGGCCTCGATCCGGCGCTGGAACCAGGCCTCGCTGCCGACCAGCCACTCGTAGGACTGGATCTGCAGGTCGAGAAGGTCGGGGACCTCCAACGGCTGGGCGATCTTCGCGAAGGTGACCCGGGTGGGTGCGCCGGGGTAGTTCGGGTTCGCCGAAGCGGAGAGGGTCGAGGTGGTCGCGGCGGCGCGGGAGACAGCCAAGATGCGTCCTTCCGAGAACTGCGCTTCTCGTCTGGCGTGCGCCGGTGGCGGGCGCTACCGTCTCCCTCGATCCGATCGGGGTCCCCCCGGATCGCGAGCCGGTAGCCGGCCACGTCGCACGCCGTCTGTTGTCGGGCACTGACGGACGACCGAACCCCCGTACCCATGTCCGCCGAACCCTCTCCGGCGGCCGACGGATCGGTCCGGAAGTCTTCCCCGGTCATGAGCGCGTGAGCCTGGACGCAGACAGTGCAAAGAATGACTATAGACGCTGCGAGCGCAGCTGTCGAGACAGGTCGCCGATTCCAGCATGCAGGCAACCACCGTTGCCCAAGGGTGACCTGCACGCCGCACCGAGTCAAGTCCCACTTCGTCGACGAGCGGTCATCCTGCCGGGACGACCGGTCCACCGACGACCGTTCAGGTCGATCCGCGTGACGGTTGACACGGTGTCGTCGGGACGCCAACGATCGGTCACAGGTCGGTGACGGCCGACGGCGACGAAAGGACGACGATGTCCGACAGCACTCCTCCCATGCGCGAGGTCCTCGGCGACGACGCCCCCAGCAACTGGGGCAAGTGGGGTCCCGACGACGAGCTCGGCTGCCTGAACTACCTGGACGCGGGCGAGGTCCTCCGCGGCGTGCGGCACGTCCGCTCGGGCGAGGTGTTCACCCTGCAGATCCACATGGGACGCACCGAGTCGCCGGGCGACCCGCTGTGGCCGGGCCGCGAGGGCATCAAGCGGCAGAACGTCATGGACGAGGCCACCTGGGACTCGGCCGACGCGCCGCAGTTCCCCGGCGGGCTGCACTACGCCGACGACACCGCGCTCATCTTCCTGCAGGGCTCCACGCAGTACGACGCGCTCGGCCACGTCTGGTACGACGGCAAGCTCTGGAACGGCTACGACGCGCGCTCCACCGTCGAGGCGATGGACCAGGCGTCGGTGCTGCCCATCGCGGAGAAGGGCGTCGTCGGGCGGGGGGTGCTCATCGACATGGCCCGGCACCGCGGCAAGGAGTGGCTGGACAAGGGCGAGACCTTCGACCACACCGACCTCGAGGCCGCGGCACGGGCGCAGGGCGTCACGATCGAGCCGCACGACGTGCTCGTCATCCGCACCGGATGGATGAAGTACTGGTACGAGCTGAACGACCCGGCGACCTTCTACACCGACTTCACCGAGCCGGGGCTCACCTACTCGCGCGAGCTCGTGGAGTGGTTCCAGCGCAAGGAGATCCCGAACCTCGTCACCGACACCATCGCCAACGAGGTGACCAGCGAGCCACACACCGGCGTCGCGCTCCCGCTGCACTGCGCGCTGATGCGCAACCTCGGCGTCGCCCTCACCGAGATCGCCTGGCTCGACGACCTCGCCGACGCCTGCGCCGCCGACGGCCGGTGGAGCTTCCTCTACGCCGCCGCCCCGCTGAAGGTCGTCAACGGCACGGGGGCACCGGTCAACCCGATCGTGATCCGCTGATGTCCTACGCCGACCGCCCCTGGCTGGCCCGCTACGCCGAGGGCATGCCGCACGACATCACCCCGGACCACACCGACGCGCTGTCGATGTTCGGGGCCGCGGTGGCGCGCAACCCCGACGGCGACGCGCTGCGCTACTTCGACGGCGCGCTCACCTACCGCGAGCTCGACGAGCTCAGCGACGCCTTCGCCGCCGGGCTGCTCGCCGGCGGGTTCACCGCGGGCGAGCGGGTGGCGATGTACCTGCAGAACGTGCCGCAGTTCGTCCTGGGCCTGGTCGGCACCTGGAAGGCGGGCGGGATCGCGGTGTCGATCAACCCGATGAACCGCGAGCGCGAGCTGGAGCTGCTGCTGCGCGACTCCGGGTCGTCGGTGCTGGTCTGCCTGGAGTCGCTCCACGACGGCGTCGCGCGGACCGTGCTGGCCGGGCTGTCCGGCGTGCGCACCGTGCTCACCACCTCCGAGCGCGAGTTCCAGACCCGCGACGACCCGCGTGCCCTCCCCGAGACGGCGCGGCCGGACCTGTCCGGCGACGACGTCACCGACCTCGGCACGTTCCTGGACGCGCACCGGGGCACCGCTCCCCCGCCGGTGTCGTTCGGCGCCGGGGACACCGCGTTCCTCACCTACACCTCGGGGACCACCGGGCCTCCCAAGGGCGCGATGAACACCCACGGCAACGTCGTCTTCACCAGCCAGGCCTACGCCACCTGGTGCGGCCTCGGCGACGACGAGGTCGTCCTCGGCATCGCCCCGCTGTTCCACATCACCGGGCTGATCGCGCACGTCACGGTGGCCCAGTACCTCGCGGCACCGCTCGTGCTGTTCCACCGGTTCGAGCCCTCGCTCGGCATCGACGTGATCCGCGAGCAGCGCCCGACCTTCACCGTCGGGGCGATCACGGTGTTCATCGCACTGATGAACGCCCCGAACGCCGACCGGGAGGCGCTCGCGTCGCTGCGCACGATCTGCTCGGGCGGGGCGCCGATCCCGCCGTCGACGGTCACCGCGTTCCACGAGGCGTTCGGGCTGTGGATCCACAACATCTACGGGCTGACCGAGACCACCTCGCCGTCGCACGCCACACCGATCGGCACCCAGGGGCCGGTGGACTCCGCGTCCGGGGCGCTGTCGGTCGGTGTCCCGATCTACGGCACCGTCGTCCGCATCCTCGACGACGACGGCGCGGAGCTCCCGCCCGGCGAGATCGGGGAGATCTGCACGTCCGGGCCGCAGGTCGTCGCGGGCTACTGGAACAAGCCCGAGGAGACGGCGGGGGCGATCCCGGGTGGAGAGCTCCGTACCGGGGACGTCGGCTACATGGACGCCGACGGCTGGTTCTACATCGTCGACCGGAAGAAGGACCAGATCAACGCGGGCGGCTACAAGGTGTGGCCGCGCGAGGTGGAGGACGTCCTCTACGAGCACCCCGCGGTGCGGGAGGCCGCGGTGGTCGGCGTCGACGACGAGTACCGGGGCGAGACGGTGAAGGCCTTCGTGTCCCTGCGGGCGGGTGCCTCGGTCACCCCGGAGGAGCTGATCTCCTTCACCAGGGAGCGGATGGCGGCCTACAAGTACCCGCGGCAGGTGGAGCTGCTCGACGAGGTGCCCAAGACTGTCACGGGCAAGGTGCTGCGTCGCGAGCTGCGGGCCCGCGAACGGACCTGACCGCCGGAACGACGACGGGGCGCCGACCCGGTGGGTCGGCGCCCCGTCGTGCGAGCGGTGCTCAGGTCACTTGAGCGAGACCTTGGCGCCGGCCTCCTCGAGCTTCGTCTTGGCGGCCTCGGCGGCCTCCTTGGCGACACCCTCGAGCAGCGGCTTCGGCGCGGACTCGACGAGGTCCTTCGCCTCCTTCAGGCCCAGGCCCGAGACGACCTCGCGGACGACCTTGATGACCTGGATCTTCTTGTCACCGGCGGCCTCGAGGACGACGTCGAACTCGTCCTTCTCCTCCTCGGCGGGGGCGGCACCGGCGGCGGGGGCACCCGCGGCGGCGACGGCGACCGGGGCGGCCGCGGTGACCTCGAAGGTGTCCTCGAACTTCTTCACGAAGTCCGAGAGCTCCAGCAGGGTGAGCTCCTTGAAGGCGTCGAGCAGCTCGTCGGTGGACAGCTTCGCCATGGTGGCGGTCCTTTCTACGAAAGACAGATGGGGGTGGTGGTCAGCTCTCGGCGGAGTCGCCGTCGGCCTCGGCCGGAGCGGCGGACTCGCCGGACTCGGCCTTCTTGTCGGCCAGCGCCTGCGCGAGGCGGGCGACCTGCGAGGCCGGGGCGTTGAACAGCCCGGCGGCCTTCGACAGGTTGGCCTTCATCGCGCCGGCCAGCTTGGCCAGCAGGACCTCACGGGTCTCGAGGTCCGCCAGCTGCTCGACCTCGGCGGTGGACAGGGCGCGCCCGTCCATGTACCCGCCCTTGATCGTCAGACCGGGGTTGTCCTTCGCGAACTGCTTGATCGCCTTCGCGGCCTCGACGGGCTCACCCTTGATGAAGGTGATGGCCGTCGGGCCGGCGAGCAGGTCGTCCAGGCCCTGGACCCCGGCCTCCGCCGCCGCGCGCTTGACCAGGGTGTTCTTCGCGACGCGGAAGTTCGCGTCCGAACCCAGGTCCCGGCGCAGCTGGGTCAGCTTGGCGACGCTGAGCCCGCGGTACTCGGTCACGACCGAGGCGTCCGACTCGCGGAAGCGGTTGGTGATCTCCTCGACCGCTGCGACCTTCTCAGGTGCTGCCATCGCTGCCCTCCTCTCGGGGGTCGGTCTCGTGCACGTGGGACGTGCTTGGGGGTGCCACCGACGCAGTTCCCACTCCGACCCCGGAGACGACGAACGCCCCGTGCGCAGCAGCACGGGGCGTCGGAAGTTCGTGGGGCGCTCGCGCGCCCGGTGTCGCCTCGTCCTCCTGCGCGGGCCGTCCGGCTGTTCCCGGAACCTTCGTGCACCCGGAACCCGGGCGCGGACCTGCGGTCTTCGGTGGATCGTGGACCACCATACGCCGGTGCCCCGCACCCCCGTCGACCGGGGGTACGGGGCACCGTCGCGGGCGCGGGGGCCGGGTCAGGCCGGCGTCATCGCGGAGATCTTCCAGCGGCCGTCGACGAACTGGGCGTCGACCCGCAGCCGGGCCGCGGCGGCCCCCTCCTGCGGGGCACCGCCGTCGGCCTGGCGCCGGATGACCTGGTTGACGAAGGCGTAGACGGTCGCGCGGTCCCCGTCGATGCTGGCCACGGCGAGCTTCGGGATCGTCGCGGTGACCACGGCCTTCTGCTGCGGGGCGAGGTCCTTCACGCTGCCGAAGATCTTGTCGAACTCCGGCTGGAAGCCCGGGGTGATGACGGCGCGGGCATCGTCCTCGGCCTGCTGGAGGCGGGCGTAGTCGAACGAGTAGACCTTCGTGATCGCCTCGCCGACCTGCTCGCTGACCTGCGTGGTGGTGCCGACGTCGCTCAGCGCGGTGTTGGCCGCCGAGCCGGTGAAGGTCGTGCGGTACCACTCGGCGCCGAAGAACGCGGCGGCCGCGACGAGCAGCACCGTGACGGCGAGCAACAGCCCGGTCGCGCACCGGGTCGTCGGGGCGGACAGCAACGACCGGCGGCGCGGGGCGCCGTCGGCGTCGGCCGCACCGGCATCGTCCGCGTCGCCGGCGTCGGCCGGGTCGGAGGCGTCGGTCGTGCCGGGGGTGTCGGATGCGTCGGTGCGCCCGGCGTCGCCGGAGCGGACCGGTGCGGCGGACGGGACCGCGGCACCGGAGCGCTCGTCGAGGGCGACACCGCCGGTGCCGGTCTCCTCCTCGTCGGGCTCGTCGGTGCGGGTGCGCGGGCGGCCCGCGACCTGGGGCCTGCGGATGCCGCCCGCGGGGCGGCGGCGGGGGGTGGACATGCGGTGACCTCCTGGGGTGGTCGACCTGGGTGCGGGGCGGCGCGGGGCACCGCCGGGGGCCGGGGGTCGGGCCGGAGGGTCAGCCCGTGCCCGGGGTGACAAGCGGCTCCAGGGCGTCGACCTTCCAGCCGTCGTCGGTACGGACCATGCCGAGCTCGATGCGCTGGCGGGTCACGGTGGGCTGACCGCCCTCGGGCGTGACGTTCACGTCGACGCCGGCGAGCACCCGGGCGGTCCCGGCGCGCGGGTCGACCTCGGTCACCGCGGCGTCGGTGACGGTCGCGGTGGTGGTGCGCTTCTGGTCGGTGACCAGCTTGGCGTAGGCGTCGCGGTTGGACACGAACTCGTCGCGGACCGACCCGGCCGAGGACTGGATCCACAGGTCCAGTCCCTTCTGGGCGTCCTTGTGGTCCAGGGTGTTCAGGTTGATCACCGCCTGGCGGGCGTCACGGAGTGCAGCGTCGCGGGCCTGCGCGACCTGGGTGGCGTCGCTGTTCAGCGCGAACAGCCACAGGCAGCCCAGCACGACCGCGAGCACCGCCGCGACGACGGCGGCCACGGGCAGCGCCCTGGCGAGCGGCCCAGGCGGGGTCTGGCCGCCGTCCCGGCCGGTGGCAGGCTCCACGGGCGCGGCACCGTCGGGGGTGTCCGCCGTCGTGTCGGCCTTCGGGTCGGCCTTCGTGTCGGCCTTCGTGTCGGCGTCGGAGCCGGCAACGTCGGTGTTCATCGGGGAGCGTTCCTCCTCCCGGCTGCGGGGGCACAGCCGCTCGGCGACCGCACCGGGCGGCCGTGGGCCGGCCGTGGGGGTCCGCGTCGTCCGGCGGACGGCGGTCCCCCGCGGTCGTCGTGCCGGCCGGGCCCGGGTGTGGCCCGGCCGTCGTGCCGGTCGCGCCCCGGACGGGGCACGACCGTCGTGCTCAACCGCCCAGGATCTGGGCGAAGCTCGTCACCAGGCCCGGCGTCGCGACCCGCTCGGCACGGTCGTCGCCGAGCGACCCGGCATTCGGCCGCGGGGCCGGCCCGTCGGCGGGGTCGCCGCCGCCGTGCTGACCGTCACCGTGGCCGCCGAACCCCGAGTTGCCGGAGTAGTCCGGCACCTCGAGCGGCTGGGGCCTGGGCACATTCTGCATTCCGCGCACGTTGGTGGGGCTGCCGGGGGGCTCGGCGCAGCGGGCGTCCTCGTTCACCGGGCGCTCGGAGACGTCGAGGCCACCGCGGTTGGGCGTGCCCTCGTAGCCCCGGGTGCAGACCGGCGGGTCGGCGATGTTGACGACCAGGCCGAGGTGCGCGGTCCCGTCGCCGGGCACGACCTTCGGCGCGACCGACACCAGGCCGGGGTAGGTGACGAGCAGCTGACGCAGGCCCGCCTGACGCGGGGCCAGCAGCTCGGTCACCGTCCGCAGGTTCGCGATCGACTCGCCGAGCCCGGGGCCGCTCTCCCGGAGGAGGCCGCTGACCTGGTCGCCGAGGCGCGGGCCGTCGTCGATGATCCGACGCAGGTCCGGGTCGGACTGCTTGAGCTGCTCGGTGACCTCGCGCAGGCCCCGGCTGAACTCCTGGAACTGCGGCGCCACCTCGTTCTGCGTGGTGAGCACCGGGCGGGAGTCGCGGATCAGCGCGGTCGTCTGCGGCAGCGCGTCCGTGGCGGCCCTGCTGAACTCCCCGGTGGTGTCGAGCAGCTGCTGCAGCGGCTGCGCGGTGCCCTCGAAGCCCTGGCCGAGCTCGCGGACGACGGTCTGCAACGAGTCCTTCGGCACCGTCGAGACGAGCTGGTCCAGCTCGGTCAGGAAGGTGTTGATCTGGATCGGGGTCCGGGTGCGGTCCTGCGGGATCACCGAGCCGGCGGCGAGCGCCTCACCGCCGTCGGCGACCGGCTGGAGGTCGACGTACTGCTCACCGATCGGCGAGAGGTTCCCGACGACGGCCCGGGCGTCGGCCGGGATGGACGGCGCGGAGTTGTCGATGTCCAGCTGGACGTCGACGCCGCGGGCGGTCAGCGACAGCTGACCGACCCGGCCGACGCTCACGCCGCGGTAGGTGACGTCGGCACCGGTGAAGATCCCGCCGGAGTCGGCGAGCTGCACCGTCACCGGGTAGGTCGTCGCACCGAAGATGCGGTCGAGACCCGCGTAGCGGAAGCCCCCGTAGCCGACCGCCACGACGGTGACGAGCACCAGCGCGATCAGCTGCCAGCGGACGGTCTTGGTGATCACGATCCGCCTCCGAAGAGTCCGCCGAGCAGGCCGCCGCCGCCGGAGCCCCGCTCCGGCGTCGGGCTCGGTGTCGGGGTCGGGGTCGCCGAGGGCGCCGGGGTGGCCGGCGCGGAACCCGATGCGGGCGGCGCCGGCTCGGTGGTGGGCTGCTCGGGCCCCAGCAGCGGCAGCGCGGGCGCACCCGGGACCGCCGGGTCCGGCTGCCGCGGCGTCGCCCCGAGCAGCGGTGTCAGCAGCTGCGCGGTGGGCGGCAGCTGGGCCAGCTGCGTCGGGTCGAGTGGGAGCCCGAGCTGGTTGGAGTTGAGGATGTTGCGCAGGATCGACCCGAGGTCCAGGTCGAGCTTGGCGTACAGGTTGGCGTAGTCGCCGGCGACGGCGTCGGTGGCCGCGTCGGTGAACGGGATCGACAGCAGCAGCTGCAGCGAGTCCGGCAGGTTCTGGCCGGAGTCGGCCAGGTTGCGCAGCACCGGGCGCAGCGCCTCCAGGTCGGCGAGCAGGTCGTCGCGGGACCGGTTGACCACGTTCGTCGCGACGCCGGACAGCCGGTCGAGCGCCTGCAGCATGCCGACCAGCTGGGTGCGCTGGGCCTCGAGCTCGCGCAGGCCGGGGCTGATGTTCTGCAGGGCGTTCTCGATCTGCGGGCGACGCTCGGCGAGCGTGGCGGACAGGCGGTTGAGCCCGTCGAGCGCCCGGTTGATGTCGTCCTTGGAGCTGTCGAGCGAGCCGACGAGCCGGTTCAGGTTGTCCAGCAGACCGCGGATCTGCGGCTCGCGCCCGGACAGCGCGTTGTTGAGCTCGGTGGAGATGGTCCGGATCTGGGCCACGCCGCCGCCGTTGAGCAGCAGCGACAGCGCCCCGAGGACCTCCTCGACCGCGGCCGCGCGCCCGCTGGCCTGCAGCCCGATCTTCCCGCTCTGGGCGAGGTCGCCCTCGGCGGGGACGGTCGGCGGGGAGAGCTCGACGAACTTCTCGCCGAGCAGCGAGGTCGTGCGGACCCGCGCGGTCGCGTTGGCCGGGAGCTTGACGTCGCGGTTCACCGACACGGTGACCAGCGCGTTCCACGACCCCGGCTCGACGGCGACCTTCTCGACCGCCCCGACCGGCACGTCACCGACGCGCACGATCGACTGCGGGACGAGGTCGACGACGTCGGCGAACTCGATCTGCACCGAGTACGGGTCGTCGCCCAGGTTCGCGCCACCGGGCAGCGGGATGCCCCGGAGGCCGCCGTCCACCGCGCCGCAGCCGCCCGCGAACAGCGCCACGGCCGTCAGCAGCGCCGACACCCGGCCGACGCGGCCGCTGGAGCCGATCACGATCCACCTCCGAACAGGCCGAACAGTCCGCCGCCCCCGCGCTCCTCGGTCTCGGGGACCGGGGTGGGAGTGGCCTGCGGGGCCGTCGTGGTCGACGGCGCCGGGGTGGCCGGGGTGCTGGTGGCACCCGGTGCGGGCTGCCCGGCGGGGGCGGGAGCCTGCGGGTCGGCCGGGGCGCGCAGCTGGGAGCCCGGGTCGGTCAACGACAGCGGCGAGCCCCGCATCAGCTGCGGCACGGCCGGGTTGACCCCGGAGCCGCCGGCCTGCAGCTGCTCGAGCACCTGCTGCGGGGTCGGCAGCGGCACGGCGCCGTCGAGGATCGGCGCGAGGCCGTCGCACAGGGCGGCCGTGGGCTGGTCGAGGCCACCCGGGAGCTGGCCAGCGCCGCGGCGGAGGATCTCGCAGATCGCGACCGGCAGCGGGTAGGCCAGCTCGTTGATGTTGGCCCGGGTGTCCAGGGTCTCCGAGGCACCGTTGTAGATGTTGGTGAGGTTGCTCAGTGCCGCCGGGGCGACGTCGGCGATCTCGGACAGCGCCCGCTGGTGGTCGACGACCTCCTGCGACACGCTCGCGAGCTTGTCGACGTTCGACCGCAGGGTCGCCCGGTTGTCCTGCACGAAGTGCGCGACCTCGCCGAGCGCGTAGGACAGCTGGTTCAGCGCGCCGCCGAGCTCGCCGCGCTGGCTCGCGAGGAAGCCGGTCACGTCGGCCAGCTTCCCGTTGAGCTCGCGGATGCCGGGGTCGTTCTCTCGCAGCGTCCCGACGAACTTCTGCAGCTCGGTGACGGTGCCGAACAGGTCACCGCTGGAGCCGTTCAGGGTCGCCGAGAGTCCGCCGAGGTTGCGGATGGTGTCGTTGAGCGCCCGGCCGTTGCCGTCGAGGTTCTTCGCGGTGACGTCCAGGACGTCGTTGAGCGCACCGGTCTTGTTCGCCCCCTGCGGGCCGAGGGCCCGGGAGAGCTCGGTGGCGGTCCGGGTGAGGTCGTCGACGCCGAGCGGGAACGCGGTGCGCTCCAGCGGGATCGGCTCGCCGTTCCACTCGGGGCCGCCGGTCCACACCGGGGTCAGCTGCACGTAGCGGCCGGTGACCAGGCTCGGCGAGACGACGGCGGCCTTGACGTCGGCGGGCAGGCGCACCTCGTCGTCGGTGATGGTCATGTCGACCCGCACCCGGTCGCCCTCGGGCGTGATCCGGTCGACCTTGCCGACCGGGACGCCGAGCACGCGCACGTCGTTGTCCTCGAACAGTGCGGCGGAACTGGTGAAGTAGGCGGTGATCTGGCGGCCCCCGCCGGAGGTGATCAGCCAGATCGCGCTCGCCACCAGGACGGCGACGACGGCGATCAGGGCACCGAGCTGGATCTGGCGCCGGTCGTTGGCCCAGGACCCCATCAGCAGTCACCCCCGAGCGGCACGACCGGCGGCAGCAGGCCGCACAGGTAGTTGTCGAACCAACGGCCGTTGCCGAGGGCGTTGCCGAACACGCGGATGAACACCGCTTCCTTGTCGAGGATCTCGCCGAGGTTGTCGCGGTTCTCCTCGAGCACCGCCTGCACGCGGTCGAGGGTCTCCAGCGCCGGACGCAGCTGCGCCTGGTTGTCGGCGACGAGACCGCGCAGCTGGATCGACAGGCGCTGCACGCCGTCGAGCAGGTTCGCGATCGCGTCCTTGCGGCGCTGCAGCTCACCGAGCAGCAGGTTGCCGTCGTTGACCAGCTTCACGACGTCGCCGCGGCGGTCGGCCAGCGTGGTCGACAGCTGCCGGGTGTTGGCGAGCAGCTTCTTCAGCTCGCCGTCGCGGCTGGAGATGGTGTTCGACAGCCGGGACAGTCCGTCCAGGGCCCCACGGATCTCCGGCGGGGTGTCGCGGAAGGTGTCCGAGAGCGTGGTCAGGCTCGACGCGAGCTGCGTGGTGTCGAGCTGGTCGATCGTGCCGGAGAGGCCGTTGAAGGCGTCCACGACGTCGAACGGGGACTTCGTCCGGTCCCGGCCGATCGGCTCGTCGGGGTTCTGCTCGCCGTCGCCGCGCGGGTCGAGGGCGAGGAACTTGGAGCCGAGCAGCGTCGCGATCTCGATCGACGCCGTGGTCCGGTTGCCGACCCAGGCGTCGTCGACGGTGAACTCGACGTTCACGTGGTCGCCGTCGAGGGAGACCTTCTGCACCCGGCCCGCCTCGACGCCGGCCACGGTGACACGGTCGTTGGCCTGCAGGCCCGCCGCCTCGGGGAACTCCGCGGTGTAGCGGGTGGCCCCGGAGAAGATCGCCTCGTAGTTGAACGCAGCCAGTGTCAGCGCCGCGATCAGCACGATTCCGATCACCGCCGTCAGGACGGGGCGCTTCTGCCCTGCCTGTGCCATCAGTTGCCTCCCGGCTGCAGCGCTGCTGTCGGGTCGCTGCTGGAGTCGACCGGGCCGCGGCCTGCCGCCTGGCCCAGCAGGCCGCCGACCGACTCGGTGGTCGGCTCACGCATCAACGGGTTGTTCTGGGCCCGGTTGTCCGGCTGGTCGCCGGGCTGCGAGCCGTCGGTCGGGGCGGTGTTGCCCGCCCCGATCCCGGACGGGTCCGGGCCACAGCGCCGCTCGGGGTTGCGGATCGGGCCGATGCCCAGGTCCTCCAGTGAGGTCGGCGGCAGGATCGGCGAGATGCCGATCTGGCCGTCGAGGCCGCAGAGGTAGAAGTTGAACCAGCTGCCGTAGGAGCCGACGCGGGCGATCCGGTTCAGCTTGAACGGCGTGTACTGCAGGAACCGCTCGATCGTGGGGCGTCCCTGGTCGAGCTGGGTCGCCAGATCGCCGAGGTTGCGGATGTCGTCGCGCAGCGGCGGGCGGGCGTCCTCCAGGAACGACCCGGTGACCTGGGTCAGCTCGCCGATGGACTGGATCGCGTTGCCGATGGGCTCGCGGTCCTGGGCGAGTCCGGACACCAGCGCCTGCAGCGAGCTGATCAGCTCGTTGAGGCCCTCGTCGTTGCGGTTGACGGTGTCGAGGGTCAGGTTCAGGTTGTCGATGACCTGACCGATGACCTGGTCGCGGTCGGCGATCGAGTTGGTCAGCGACGACGTCGAGGCGAGCAGGCTCTGCACCGTGCCGCCCTCGCCCTGCAGGACCTGGACGATCTCCATCGACAGCTTGTTGATCTGATCCGGGTCGAGGCCCTGGAACAGCGGCTGGAAGCCGTTGAACAGCACGGTCAGGTTGACCGCGGGCCGGGTCCGCTCGATCGGGATCTGGCCGCCCGGGGGGAGGTCCTCCCCGGTCGGGCCCGCGCCCTGGTCCAGCGCCATGTACCGCTGGCCGATGAGGTTCTTGTACTTCAGGGTCGCGCTGACCGTCGCCGGCAGCGGGGTGGACGAGTCGACGTCGAACGCCACCTCGGCGACCCGCTGGTCGACGATGCGGACGTCCTTGATCGACCCGACGACGACGCCGGCGATGCGGACGTCGTCGCCGGCCAGCAGGCCGGTCGCGTCGGTGAACCGGGCGGTGTACTCGGTGACCTGGCCACCGCGGGCGTTCGCGATGGTCAGGCCGAGCATCGTGGTGCCCAGTGCCGTGATCAGCGCGAAGACCAGGAACTTGACCAGCGCCGAGATCGGGAGCCTGCTCACGTCAGCGTCACCTCCGTGCCGCGCAGGAGCGGGCCGACCAAGGTCGTGCTCCAGGCCGGGACGGCCTGCGGGGAACCGCCCTGGTGGGCGGCCAGCAGCTGGGCGACGACCTGCTGCTCACCGGTGGAGTTCGCGACGCCCATGTCGACCGAGCCGCTCTGGTGCGCCCCGTCGTAGGACGACGGCTGGATGCCGGCCTGGCCGAGCGCGCTGGTCAGCGGGGGCAGCACGCCCGCACCGTTCTGCGCGCTCTGGTCCTGGATCAGGCCGAAGCTGTTCGTGCCGTCGTAGGTGCCGAAGGTGTCGGTCCCGAAGTCCTCGGGGTTGCCCATCGGCTGCCCGGCCGGGGCCGGGCCGGGGACGGAGCCGTCGCGGAACGGGCCGTCCGGCGGGTACTGGGTGCCGGCCGGCGACGGGATCGGGTAGCAGCGCGGCCCGCGGTCGTCGCCGTAGCGGGGCTCGTCCTGGTTGGGCAGGTACTTGCCCTTGCTCGAGACGATCTCGAGGGTGATGTTGATGCCCACCCGGTCGGTGCCCGGCCGGATCGCGTTGTTGATCTTCGGGATCAGCTCGACGAGCTGGCGGGTCAGGCAGGGGAACTCGGGCGAGTAGCGCTCGAGCGTCTCCAGCGTCGGCCGGCTGGCCGCCGACAGCCCGATGATGTTCTCGCCGTTGGCGTCGAGGAAGGCCCGCAGGTCGTCCGACGCGCCGGTGATGGAGCGGTAGAGGTTCCGCAGCCCCTCGCGCTTCTCGACGATCGTGCGGCTGGTGACCGTCAGGTTGTCGAGCGCGTCGAGCAGGTCCGGCGCCGCCTGGTTCAGGTTGTCGGAGAACGTCGCCAGCTGGCGGATGTCCTCCTGCAGGTCGGGCACGGCCGGGTTGAGGCCCTCGACCAGCGTGTTGAGCTGGGTGAGGGTCTCGCCGAGCTGGTTGCCGCGGCCCTGCAGCGCCTGGGACAGCGCGCCGAGGGTGGTCGCGAGGTCCTGCGGGCGGACGGTCTGGAGCAGCGGCAGGAGATCGTCGAGCACCCGCTCGACCTCCAGAGCGGCCTGGCTGCGGTCCTCGGGGATGACGTCACCCGCGGCGAGGCGGGTGGTCGAGGGCGCGGCCGGCGGGACGAGCGAGACGAACTTCTCGCCGAACAGCGTCTTCGGCAGCAGCTGCGCGGTGACGTTCTCCGGGATCTCGTCGAGGTACTGCGGGTCCATCGACATGTCGATGCTGGTGGTCGTGCCGTCCGAGACGACCTTGTCGACCTGCCCCACGATCAGACCGTTGATCTTGACGTCGGAGCGCTCCTGCATCTGGGTGCCGACCCGCGCGACGTTGAGCGTGACCGGGACGCCGGAGGAGAACACCCCGGCGTACTGGGCGACGGCGAGGCCGAGCAGGACGACGATGACCGTGACGAAGGCCAGGCCCTGCAGCACGCGCTTGGTGGACCTCATCCGGCCACCCGCACCGAGGTGGAGGTGCCGAACATGACCAGGGTGAGGAAGAAGTCGAGCACCGCGGTGCTGACGATCGACAGCCGCACCGCCCGGCCCACCGCGACGCCGACGCCGGCCGGGCCGCCCTTGGCGGAGTAGCCGTAGTGGCAGTGGATCAGGATGATCACCGTCGCGAACACGATCACTTTGAGATACGACAGCAGTACGTCACTGACCGGCAGGAACAGGTCGAAGTAGTGGTCGTACGTGCCACCCGGCAGACCGTTGAGCAGCGTCACGTTGATCCGCGACGCGGCGTAGCTGGCGAGCAGGCCGAGCGTGTAGATCGGGATGATCGCGACGATGCCGGCGACCACCCGGGTGGTGACCAGGTAGGGCACCGAGGGCACGGCCATGACCTCGAGGGCGTCGATCTCCTCGGAGATCCGCATCGCACCGAGCTGGGCGGTGAACCCCGCGCCGAGGGTCGCGGTCAGTGCCGAGGCGGCGACCAGCGGGGCGATCGAGCGGGTGTTGAAGTAGGCGGTGATGAAGCCGGTCAGCGCCTCGACGCCGAGGGCGTCCAGGGCCCGGAAGCCCTGCAGGCCGACCAGCGAGCCGACGAACAGCGACAGCGACGCCATCACACCGACGGTGCCGAGGATGACGATCAGCGCGCCGGACCCGAAGGAGACCTCGGCGAGCAGCCGGGCGACCTCCTTCTTGTAGCGGGTCAGCGTCTTCGGGATCCAGAGGATGGACCGGATGTAGAGCGAGAGCTGGTCGCCCAGCTCCTCCAGCTGGTTGAGCGGCGCCTGGGCGGCCCGGCGGGTCCGCGCTCCGAGTCGGGTAACCATCAGAAGCCCTTCGGCGGGACGAGCTCGAGGTACAGGGCGGTGAGCACGAGGTTGATGAGGAAGACGAGGACGAAGGAGATGACGACGGCCTGGTTCACCGCGTCACCGACCCCCTTCGCACCGGGCGGCGGGTTCAGCCCGCGGAACGCGGCGACGACGCCGGCGACGATGCCGAACAGGAACGCCTTCAGCTCGGACACGACGATGTCGCTGACCTGCGCGATCGCCGAGAAGCTGGAGATGTAGGCGCCGGGCGAGCCGCCCTGGATGATGACGTTGAAGAAGTACCCGCCCGCGACGCCGACGCAGGTCGCGAGGCCGTTCAGGACGACCGCGGTGATGCCCATGGCGAGCACCCGCGGGACGACGAGGCGCTGGATCGGCGAGATGCCGAGCACCTCCATCGCCGCGATCTCCTCGCGGATGGTCCGCGCACCGAGGTCGGCGCACACGGCGGAGCCGCCGGCACCGGAGATCAGCAGTGCGGTGACGATCGGTGCGGCCTGCTGGACGATCGCGAGGACCGCGCCGGCGCCGGTCTGGGACTGGGCGCCGAACTGGCGGGTCAGCTCACCGAGCAGCAGCGCGATCGTCGCACCGAAGGGGATGGTGAACAGCGCGGTCGGCAGCGCGGAGACCTTGGTGACGAACCAGGTCTGCTCGACGAGCTCACGCCACTGGAACGGCCGGCGCAGTCCCTGGCGGCCGATCTCGGCGAACAGGCCGAAGAACTTGCCGACCGGGGTGAGCGCCCGGGTGACGGGACTGGTCATCGGTCACCGCCGGAGAGCTGGTGCCGGCCACGGGGGTCGGGGGTGTCGTCGGTGATCCGCGGGTGGATGTCGGTCGGGTGCTCGTCGCGGGCCTCGGAGATCGTGCTCCCGTCCTGCGCGGGGCGGGCGAACCGGGAGGTCGCGTCGGTCTCGGCGTGCTGCTCGCGGATCGCCTCCTGCGCCGACTGCGGCAGCTCGTGCAGCATCGCCTCGACCCGCTCCCGGCGACGGTGCACCGCCTTCCGGTCCGGCATCCCCGTCGAAGCCACCAACTGCGGCTTCATCGGCGGACGACCCTCCAGCTCACCCGCCTCCTCCATCTCCCGGGCAGCCTGCGCAGCGTCCTTCTCCTCCGACATCCCGATCGGACCCTCACGACGCCCGTTCAGGAACTGCGCCACCACCGGCTCGTCCGAGGTCAACAACACCTCCCGCGGACCGAACATCGCCAGATGCTTGCGATACAGCAGACCGATGTTGTCCGGCACCGTCTGCGCCGAGTTGATGTCATGGGTCACGATCAGGAACGTCGAATCCGTCATCGCGTTCAAATCGATGATCAACTGGTTCAGATACGCCGTACGCACCGGATCCAGACCCGAGTCCGGCTCATCGAACAAAATGATCTTCGGATCCAACACCAACGCCCGCGCCAACCCCGCACGCTTGCGCATACCACCCGAGATCTCCCCCGGCAGCTTCCCCTCCGCACCCACCAGACCGACCATGTCGATCTTCTCCATGACGATGTCCCGGATCGCCGACTCCGACTTGCGCGTGTGCTCCCGCAACGGGAACGCGATGTTGTCGAACAAGTTCATCGACCCGAACAACGCACCGTCCTGGAACAACACCCCGAACAGCTTCCGGATCTCGTACAGCTCCGACTCCGAGCACTTGCACAGATCCACACCCTCGATGACGATCGATCCCCGCTCGGGCTTCAGCAGCCCGATCAGCGACTTCAGGAACACCGACTTGCCGGTACCCGACGGCCCGAGCAACACCGACACCTCGCCCGCGGGCAGGGTCAGGCTCACGTCCGACCAGATGTTGGCCCGACCGAAGGACTTCGTCAGTCCCTCGACCTTCACCTCGACACCGGTCACGTGTCGCCTCCTCGCGCAATAGACCGACGAACCGCACCGGGGCCCGGGAACGCTGGGGAGCGGGGGCCAGTCGTCGGTGCTGAACGGCACAACGAGTCTGCGCGTCAGGGGTTACTTGCGGGTCGGCGGGGTCGCCGATCAGTCACCGTACCGTAGTCTACGTTACGGTTACCGAGGGTTACAGATCACCGCAGATTGTTGCGGACCGTGGGTAACAGTGCTCCCGGTCGGGTAGCAGGGCTGGTCCGAACGGCCTGAATGGGCGCGGTCGGCCGGTTCGGCCACCACCGCCCCACCCGCACAGAGGATCACCCGATCGGCGGCGTCACGTGCGGGGCGTACGACAGGATGAGGCGCTGGTAGTCGTCGAACAGGGCACGCAGGAGATCGCGGTCGCGGGGGTCGCAGGTCTGCTGGTACCCGGCCATCAGCGAGATGCCGAAGACGGCGAGCCTGCGGGCGTCGTCCGGGTCGGGCACCACCTCGGCCACCACCTGTTCCAGCGCGATCCTGCGCTGCACGTCCACGCGCGCCTGGGCACGACCGACCTCCGGGTCGATCTGGGCCCACGCCCGGATCGCGGCCTCGGCGTCGTGTCGCAGGGCCACCGTGAGCTGCTTGACCACGTCGATCCGCTCGACCGGGTCCGCGGTCGCCCGGGCCAGCTCGACGATCCGGTCGGTCTGCTCGGCCTCCCAGTAGCGCAGCAGCCCGCGAACGAAGCCCGCCCAGCCGCCGAAGTGGTGGTAGAACGATCCGCTGGTCACGCCGAGGGACCGGCACAGCGGGCCGATCTTCAGCCCGGCCGCGCCCTCGCGCGCGAGGATCGACATCGCGGCGTCGTAGTACTGCTCGGCAGCGATCTGCCGACCCGTCCTCCTGGCCACCCCGCCCCCTCTCCACCACCCGTGCCGGCCCACCAGGGTGCCACGCCGGACGCGCGTCCGATCAGGAGATCCTGCGCGGCGGGCGTCCGGTCCGCGCGTCACGCGTCGGGCGGACGGAACCCGGAGCAGAGCCGGACCGGCCGACCCGGCGCTGCCCGCCGGGGCGGGACGGCGTCGGTCCCGAACGACCGTGGCGGGCGGCGGAGCGGCTGCGCCCCACTCCCCCGGAAGGCCCGCGGGACACCGGCACGGGGACCGTCGGGTCGTCGACCACCGTCGTCGACGCGTCCACGGCCACGTCCGCGTCGACCTCCGCGTCCTCCGAGTCGGAGTACTTCCCCAGTAACGTAATCTACGTTACGTTCCGGTGGCAACGACGCACACTCACGACGACGTGGAGGAACCGTGCCCGGATTCACCGACGAGGACGAGCTGTACCGCTACATCGGCGGCATCTTCGAGACCGCGCTGGCGGACCCCGAGCTGTCGCCGAAGCTCCGCAGCACCGGCCTGGTCCTGCGTCAGCAGTGCACCGACCCGGACTCCGCGCTGATCATCGACCTGCCCGGGGCCAAGGTCTGGAAGGGCTCCGACGCCGGCGCCCCCGAGCCGCAGGCCACGATGACCATGTCCACCGAGACCGCGAACGCCTACTGGCAGGGCACGGTCAACCTGACCTTCGCCATGGCCAAGGGCAAGGTGAAGGTCGAGGGCACGGTCACCAAGCTCCTGCAGCTCGCGCCGTTGTCCAAGCGCCTGTTCCCCACCTACGTCGAACGTCTCAAGGCCGACGGCCGCGAGGACCTCCTGGTCACCAAGTGAGCCGCCGGGTACTGGTGACCGGTGCCGCGTCCGGGATCGGCGCCGAGGTCGCGCGCCGGTTCGTCGATGCCGGCGACGAGGTCGTCTCGCTGGACCTGAAGGACACCCCCGTCGGCGTCGCGCGGCACGTGCACTGCGACCTGTCCGACGTCGCGTCGATCGACTCCGCCGTCGCCGCGCTCGACGGGGAGTTCGACGCCCTGTGCAACGTGGCGGGAGTGCCCGGCACCGCGCCGGCCGAGCTCGTGCTGCGGGTGAACCTGCTCGGGCTCCGTCACCTGACCGAGTCGGCCGTCGAACGGATCCGCCCGGGTGGCGCGATCGTGAACGTCGCCTCCATCGCCGGCTACGGCTGGGCCGACCGGCTGGCGGCGCTGCGTGAGCTGCTCGCCACCGACACCCTCGACGAGGGGCTCGCCTGGTTCGCGGCGCATCCGCAGGCGGGCAACGCCTACAACTTCTCCAAGGAGGCCCTGATCGTCTACACGATGCTCATGGCCCCCGTGTTCGGCGAGAACGGGGTGCGGATGAACGCCGTCTGCCCCGGCCCGGTCGAGACCCCCATCCTCGGCGACTTCGAGGAGTCGATGGGCAAGGAGAACCTCGACGCGCTCGCCGCGTTCCTCGGCAGGCACGCCACCCCCGCCGACATCGCCGGCCCGGTCCTGTTCCTGGCCGGTCCGGAGTCCGCCTGGATCAACGGTCACGCGCTCGTCGCCGACGGCGGCATCAGCGGTGCCGTGTTGACGGGCATGATCCCCCCACCCGAGATCTGATCCGGTTCCGACGACGCAACCGCGAGGAGGCAATCCCGTGACCACCACGGAGAAGCGCCCGTACGACCCGCTCGACATCTCCACCCAGGCGTTCTGGGCCCAGACCCCCGATGCCCGCGAGGAGCGGTTCGCCGAGCTGCGCCGCGAGCGCCCGCTGTCCTGGCACCCGCCGGCCGAGACCGACCTGCTGCCCGACCCCGACGCCCCCGGGTTCTGGGCGCTGGTCACCCACGCCGACATCCAGGCCGTCAGCCGCGACGCCGAGACCTTCGCCTCCGGCCAGCAGTACGGCGGCGTGATGCTGGAGGACGTGCCCGAGGACATGCTGGAGGCCGCGCACTCCATCCTCGCGATGGACGCGCCGCGCCACCACCGCCAGCGCAAGGTCATCAGCTCGGTGTTCACCCCGCGCCGGGTCCGTCAGATCGAGGAGCAGATCGCCGAACAGGCCCGGCTCATCGTCGACGACCTGCTCGCCGGTGACGGCTCGGCGGACTTCGTGACCGCGGTCGCGGCGCGGCTGCCGATGTGGACGATCTCGCAGATGATCGGCATCCCGCCGGAGAGGCGGCAGGAGGTCGCCGACGCCGCCAACGCCATGGTCGGCTGGAACGACCCGGACTACATCGGCGACGGCGACCCGATGGCGGTGCTGCTCAACGGGCTGATGACGCTGCACACCGCGTCGTTCGAGCTGTCGGCGCTGCGGCGCGAGGACCCCGCCGACGACCTGATGACCGCCCTGGTGCAGGCCGAGGTCGACGGCGACGCGCTCACCGACGAGGAGATCGCGGCGTTCTTCGTGCTGCTGTGCGTCGCGGGCAACGACACCACCCGGCAGACCTCCAGCCACGCCATCCTCGCGCTGGACCGCAACCCGGACCAGAAGCGGCTGCTGACCGAGGAGTTCGACGACCGGATCAAGCCCGCCGTCGAGGAGTTCGTCCGCTGGGCCAGCCCGGTGCTGACCTTCCGGCGCACCGCGACCCGCGACACCGAGATCCGCGGGCAGCGGATCGCCGAGGGCGAGCGGGTCGTGCTCTTCTACCACTCCGGCAACCGTGACGAGTCCGTGTTCACCGACCCGCACGTCTTCGACATCACCCGCGCCGAGAACCCGCACGTCGGCTTCGGCGGCGGCGGCCCGCACTTCTGCCTGGGCCACCACCTGGCCAAGACCCAGCTGCGCGCGCTGTTCCACCAGCTCCTCACCCGGGTCCCGGACCTGTCGGTGGGCGAGCCGGAGTTCCTGACCGGGAACTTCATCAACGGCATCAAGCGGCTACCGGTGACGTTCGGGACGGCGTCGTGAAGCTCGGCCTGGCGCTGGGCTACTGGGGCGCCGGGCCGCCGCCCGGAACGGTGGAGAAGGTCGACGCCGCCGAGGACCTCGGCTTCGACTCGATGTGGACGGCCGAGGCGTACGGCTCGGACGCGTTCACCCCGCTGTCCTGGCTCGGCTCCCGCACCACGCGGATGCGCCTGGGCACCTCGGTCGTGCAGATGTCCGCGCGCACCCCGACCGCGACGGCGATGGCCGCCATGACGCTGGACCACCTCTCCGGCGGCCGGATGGTGCTGGGCATCGGCGCGTCCGGGCCACAGGTCGTCGAGGGCTGGTACGGGCAGCCGTACCCGAAGCCGCTCGCGCGCACCCGGGAGTACGTCCGGATCCTGCGCGCCGCGATCGCGCGGGAGAAGGTGCTCTCCGACGGCCCGCACCACCCGATCCCGTACCCGGGCGGCACCGGGCTGGGCAAGCCGCTGCGCTCGACGCTGCACCCGTACCGGACCGACCTGCCGATCCTGCTCGCCGCCGAGGGCCCGAAGAACGTCGCGCTGGCCGCCGAGATCGCCGACGGCTGGCAGCCGCTGTTCTACGCACCCCGGAACGACGCGCACTACCGCGAGTCCCTCGACGCCGGGTTCGCCGCCCGCGGCGGGCGCCCGGACGGCTTCGAGGTCGTCTGCATGGTGCAGGTCGTCGTCGACGACGACGTCGAGGCTGCCGCGGACCGGATCCGCCCGTTCCTCGCGCTCTACGTCGGCGGGATGGGCGCCAGGGGTGCGAACTTCCACTACGAGGTCTTCGCCCGCATGGGCTACGAGCAGGAGTGCGCCCGCATCCAGGAGCTCTACCTCGCCGGCGACAAGGACGCGGCCGCGAAGGCCGTCCCGACCTCGATGGTCGAGCAGGTGGCACTCGTCGGTCCGACGGCGAAGATCGCCGAGGAGCTGCCGGTGTTCCGCGACTCGCTGATCACGACGATGGTCGTGGACGGCGCACCCGACCACCTGCGCACGATCCGCGACCTGGTCGGCTGAGGCCCCGGGGCCGTCCCACCCGCACGGATGCGGTGGGACGGCCCCGGATCACCGTGCCGCGAGGTAGGCGGGCCAGCTGCCGTGCTCGGTGACGTCCCGGGCCCCGGGCGTCGCCGTCGTGCACACGATCCCGGCGACCGGATCGCCGTCGTCGAGCAGGACCCGGCCCGGCGCGAGCGGCGCGGGCAGCACCAGGCCCGCGGCGGCCGCGGCGGGCAGGTCGAACACCTCCACCTCGATCGCCGCGCCGCCCGCGCCGACCCGGAGCAGCCCGCCGCGCGGGACGTCGCCGTCGAGGGCGAGCAGCCGGTACTCCGGCGCGGTCACCCGCACCGCCCGGAACCGGGCCCCGAGGGCGAGCAGCTCGTGGTGCAGCGGCTGGCCCCGCCGGTGCGCGGCGACGACCGCGAATCCCCCGGTCAGCACGGCACCTCCGAGACGTGTGCTGCCACGATCCGCCAGGCGCCGCCGAGCCGCGCCCAGGTCTGGGTCTGCCGGCCCTCCCGCGCGCCGTCCGGGTAGCCGAACCGTGTGCTGACGACGGCCGCGTCGCTCCCGAGGGCGAGGACCGTCGTGCCGGACAGCGTCCGCCCGGCCGGGACCCCGGGGTTCACCCGGCGCCACGCGGCGATCTGGGCGCCGCCCTGCTGGCGGTCGGCGACGCCGAAGCGGACGCAGCGGTCGTCGTCCCAGAACAGCTCGGTGAGGACGGCGACGTCGGCGTCGCGCAGCGCCCGCTCGTACCGGTCGAACGCAGCCCGCACCTGCGCGACGACGTCGGGCCGGTCCAGCTCGTCGGCCGTGGTGACCGTGCCGCGGGTCATGCCGTGGCCGGGCGGGGTCCGCCGACGGCGTCGGGCCCCTCGGTCGTGGCCGGAGCCGCGGCCGGCCGAGCCGGCTGCGGCTCCGCCGGGGCGACCGGCGCGGCGGCGGGCTCCGGCGCGACGGCCTGCCGGGCGGTGGCGCCACGTCGGGTGCCCCACCCGAACGCGGCCAGCACGATCGCGGCGAACAGGTAGCCGAGCGCGATCTGCCCGCCCACGTTCCAGCCGACGGCCTCGGCGTGCATCAGCCCGACGAACCCGAGCACCGCCCCGGTGGCGGAGTACGCGGCCGCGGCGAAGAAGTTCTTGTCGATGACGAACGCGGTGATCGAGCCGAGCACCAGACCGGCGAGGATCGCGCCACCGCCGAGCAGCACGGTGCCGTGGTAGACCAGCCCGGCCCCGGCGAGGGCCTCCTCCCCGACCCGGGCCGCGGTCGTCCCCGCGGCCGACAGCGCGTTGTTCATCAGCCCGGTGGCCCAGGCCGCGATGTTCGGGACGATCGCGATGACGACGGCGACGGCGTGGCGGCGCGGGGTCTCCTGGAACGCCTGGGCCCCGATCAGCAGGCCGATGTAGAGCAGGATCGGCACGATCGCCGGGGTCGGCAGCAACGCTCCGAGCAGCGAGAACAGCCCGAGGAAGCACATCAGGGAGATGAACACCCCGGACGCCAGCGAGTACGTCGTCCGGCCGCCGGCCGCCTTCCAACCCGGGTGTCCGATGTAGACCGCGGGCGGGAACGGGCAGCCCATCGCGGCACCGACGACGGCGCCGGCGCCGTCCGCGGCGAGCACCGCGCGCATGTTGTACTCGTCGCCCGCGACGGCCGCGGACTCGATGTTCGTCATGCCCTCGGTGAAGTTGTAGATGCCCAGCGGGATCGCCGTGGCGAGCAGCGGGGCGACGTCGGCGAGCCCGGCACCGAGCCGGGCGAGGTCGACGGTCGGGAGGCTGATCGCGACGTCGCCGGCGGCGGAGACGACGTCGGGCACCGACATGTACCCGCCGACCCAGCCGATCGCGGTGCCGACGAGCAGCGCTGCCAGCCCCACCGGGATGTTCCCGGGCAGCTTCAGGTCGGTGAAGAACCCGATCAGGATGATCACCATGACCGGCAGCGCGATCCACAGGGCCTCGAACATCTGCGCGGCCGGGCGCATCGAGATGAACGCGATCGAGACGCCCGCGAGCGTGCCGAGCATCGCGGCCTGCGGGGTGAACCGCCGGATCCACGGACCGACGAACGCGCCGAGCAGCACGATCAACCCGATGATGAACGACCAGGCGAGACCGGCCGCCCAGGCGGTGAGCGGGTTCCCCGTGGCCAGCGCGATCGGCAGCATGATCACGAAGACGACGATGAACATGTGCGGCACGGACGGGCCGTAGGGCATGGCGCAGACGTCCGTGCGGCCCTCGCGGTGCGCCAGTCGACGGGCGAGGTAGGTGTAGTAGACGTTGCCGATCAGCAGCTGGACGCCGAGCGCCGGGAGGATCACCCCGAACACCTCGGCGCCGGGGATGTTCACCACCCCGATGCACAGCCCGGTCAGGGTCAACACGTTGACCAGCGTGTTGAACCCGAGCCCGAAGAACGCGTTGGTGTCCCCCGCGACCCACCAGGAGAGCCTCATCGGCTGGGGTGCGGTATCCGTCGTGGTCATGCCACGGCCTCCCTGGTCAGTGCGGTGAGCAGTGCGGACGAGGGCGCGACCCAGCCGAAGATGCCGCCCTGGGCGGCCACCATCTCCAGTGCGACGCGGTGGAACTCGGGGAAGTAGGAGCCGGTGCAGTCCGAGAGCACGAGGCACTCGTAGCCGCGGTCGTTGGCCTCCCGGACGGTCGTGTGCACGCAGACCTCGGTGGTCACGCCGGCCACGATCAGGCTGGTGATGCCGCGGGACCGCAGCTCGGCGCCGAAGGTGGTGCCGTGGAACGAGCCCTTGCCGGGTTTGTCGATCACGAGCTCGCCGGACTCGGGCCTCAGCTCGTCGATGATGTCGTGGCCGTACTCGCCGCGGACCAGGATGCGGCCCTTGGGCCCCGGGTCGCCGATGCGCAGGCTCGGCTCGCCGCGGTTGAGCTTGGCGGGCGGGCAGTCGCTGAGGTCCGGGACGTGGCCCTCGCGGGTGTGGATCACGGTCATGCCCAGCGCGCGGACGGTGCGCAGTACCTCCTGCAGCGGCGGGATGACGCTGCGCAGCAACGACACGTCGTTGCCCAGGGTCTCGCCGAAGCCCCCGGGCTCGCAGAAGTCCCGCTGCATGTCGATGATCAGCAGGGCGGTGGTCGCGGGGTCGAAGGCGAAGGTGCCGGGGTCGGCGTCGACCGAGATCACGAGTCACTCCAGGTGGTCGCCCCGACGACGGCGTCGGACGACCCGACGGCGCCGAACACCCCGCCCTGCATGGTCACCATGTGCAGGGCGGCGTCGTGGTTGGCGGGGTCGGTGGCGCCGGTGCAGTCGGCGAGGATCAGGCACTCGTAGCCGCGGTCGTTCGCCTCGCGCATGGTGGTGTGCACGCAGACGTCGGTGGTGATGCCGGTCAGCAGGATGTGGGTGATCCCGTTGGAGCGGAGGACCAGGTCGAGCTGCGTGGCGTAGAACGCGCCCTTGCCGGGCTTGTCGATCAGCACCTCGCCGGGCACCGGGGCGACCTCCGGCACGATCTCCCAGCCGGGTTCGCCGCGGACGAGGATCCGCCCGGCCGGTCCGGGGCTGCCGATCTCCGCCCCGATCCGCCGCGACCGCCAGCGCTTGTTCGCGGGCAGGTCGGACAGGTCCGCGGCGTGTCCCTCCCGGGTGTGGACGACGAGCATCCCGGTCTCGCGGGCGTGCGCCAGCAGCCGGGCGGTCGGGGCGAGGCCCTGTCGGGTGAGCCCGATGTCGTAGCCCATGCGGTCGACGTAGCCGCCGGGCCCGCAGAAGTCGACCTGCCAGTCGATGCAGATCAGCGCGGTGCGGGCGGCGGGGACGGTGCCGTCGTAGGGCCAGGGGTAGGGACGGGCCGCGACCGGCCCGATGGTGGCGGTGCGGGTCGCGGCGTCGAGTGCGGGGTCGGGTGCGGTGTCGAGTGCGTCGGTCGTCATGGCGCCTCCGGTTCCGGTGGTCGGTGCGGGCAGAGAGGACGGGCACGGTGCGGGCGGTCTCATCGCGGCGGCCCGAGCAGCGCGGCCGCGGCGTGCAGCAGCCGGGCCTCGGAGAAGGCGGGGCCGAGCAGGGTGACCCCGAACGGCCGCCCGTCGTCGGTGGTCCCGGCGGGCACCGCGACGGCGGCGAGGTCCAGCAGGTTGGTGGCCTGGGTGTAGCGGCCCAGGACGAGGTTGCGCACGACCGGCTCGGCCGCCAGCTCCGCCCGGGTGAACGTCGTCGGCACGGTCGGGAGCAGCAGGACGTCCGCGGTCGCGAACAGCCGGGCGACCTCGGCGCGCAGCTCCTGCAGCCGGTACCGGGCGCGGAACGCCTCGACGGCGGAGAACCGGGCACCCGCCTCGATCACCGCGCGGGTCACCGGCAGCACGGCGTCGCGGTGGGTGTCGAGGACGTCGGCGAGGACGGCGAGCCGTTCGGCCACCCACGGCCCGCCGTAGAGCAGGTCCCCGGCCTCGCGCAGGGCCGCGGTGGGTGTGCCGACGGTGCTCGCGGCCCGGGCGGCGACGGTCGCCGCGACCCGGGCGAAGGCGTCGGCGAACCCGGTGTCGACCGTCCCGTCACCGCGGTCGAGATCCAGGTCCTCCGGCAGCGCGACGACGACCGGGCCGGCGCCGGGGGCCTCTGGCGGGGCGGCCCGGGACCACGGGTCGTCCGGGTCCGGCCCGGCCAGCACCGCGAGCACCTCGGCGGCCCCGGCGAGGTCGCGGGTGAACACGCTGACGCAGTCCAGCGACCGGCAGGCGGGCAGCATCCCGGCCGTGCCGATCAGGCCGCGGGTGGGCTTGAGCCCGACGACGCCGTTCAGCGCGGCGGGCACCCGCCCGGACCCGGCGGTGTCGGTGCCCAGCGCGACCGGCACCAGCCCGGCCGCGACGGCGACGGCGCTCCCCGAGCTGGACCCGCCGGAGATCAGGTCGCCGCCGAAGACGCTCTCCGGCGCCCCGTAGGGCGAGCGGCCCCCGTTCAGACCGGTGGCGAACTGGTCCAGGTTGGTCTTCCCGACGACGATCGCGCCCGCCGCGCGCAGCCGCCGGACCGCGGTGGCGTCGGCGTCGGGGGTGCGGGTGAACGCCGGGCAGGCGGCGGTGGTGGGGAGCCCGACGGCGTCGATGTTGTCCTTCACCGCCACCGGCACGCCCCACAGCGGGTGGCCGGCCGGGTCGAGTCCCTCCAGCTCACGGGCCCGCCGGTGCAGCTCGTCGACCGGGGTGCGGGAGATCCAGACGTGGTCGTCGCCGCGGGCGTCGATCCTGGCGGTCAGCTCCGCGACGACGTCCGCGGGTCGGAGGGCGCCGGAGGCGTAGCCGGCACGGAGGCCGGACACCGTCGCCGAGGGGCTGGACAGCAGCTGCATTCCGTCGATTGTCGACAGTTTGGTGTCACCTCAAGGTGTCCGAGGTAACAGCTGCGTGACGTCTGCTACTGCTCGTGCAGCTCGGGGCCGAGGTAGGCGCGGCCCCCGTGGTGGGCCAGCGCGTCGAGCACAGCCGCCCGGTCCCCGGCCACGACCGCCTCGTACAGCCGGCGGTGCCGTCGCGCCCCCTCGGCCGGGGAGCGCTGCTCGGCCTCGCGACGCATGTTGGTCGCCATGTACAGCTGGAGCTGCAGGATGACCGGCTCGAAGACCCGGACGAGGTGCCGGTGCCCGGCCAGCCCGACCAGGGCCAGGTGGAACTCGCGGTGTGCCTCGGCACGGTCGACCGCGGCGCCCTCGCCGTCGTCGGCCGCGGCGCGTTCGATCCGTTCGGTGGCCCGCTGGAGACGGGCGAGCCGGGCCGGGTCCCGGCGCCCGCTCCCGGCGAACATCTCGTCCACGGCGAACCGCTCCAGCGCGTCGCGCAGCCCGAACAGCTCGGTCATGTCCCGGGCCGAGAGTTCGCAGACCCGGACCCCGCGCCGCGGGAGGTGCTCGACGAGGCCCTGCTCACCGAGCTGACGCAGCGCCTCGCGCACCGGCGCCCGGCTGATGCCGAACCGGCGGGTCAGCTGCTCCTCGACCAGGCGCTCCCCCGGCGCGAACACACCCCGCAGGATGTCCCGGCGGATCCGGTCGAGCGCCAGCTCCACCAGGCTCGGGGAACCGAGCTCCTCGAGCGGGGCCTCCGAGCTCACCGGGGCGACTCCTGGGGACGACGGGACGGGAGGGTGACCCCACCAGCCTGTCAGATCCGGGTCGGTGCGAGTCGCCCCGGTCGTGCTCAGTACCGGATGAGCCCGCGGATGTTGCGCCCGGAACGCATGTCCTCGTAGCCCTCGTTGACCTGGTCGAGGGTGTACTCCTTGGTGATCAGCTCACGCAGCTTGAGCTGTCCCAGGTTGTGCATCTCCAGCAGCCGCGGGATGTCGAACTGCGCCGCGGAGCTGCCGAACAGCGCGCCGCGGATCTGCTTCTCGTAGAGCGTGAGGTCGAGCAGCGACAGCGACGCCGTCTCCTCCTCGGCCCGGGCCAGCGCGGTGACGACGACCCGGCCGCGCTTGCCGACCAGCTGCAGCGCGGGCTGCAGGTCCTCACCCATCGCGACGCCGGTGCACAGGATCGCCGCCTCGGCCATCTGCCCGCGGGTCACCTCGCTGACGATCTCCCAGGCCTCGTCGATGCTCGCGGCGACGTGCGTGGCGCCCAGCTCGCGGGACCGTTCCCGCTTGTGCTCGACCGGGTCGACGGCCACGACGTACCGGCACCCGGCCGCGCGGGCGCCCTGCACCGCGTTCGCGCCGATGCCGCCGATGCCGACGACGACGGCGGTGTCCCCGGCCCGCAGGTCCGCGGTGCGGACCGAGGAGCCGAAGCCGGTGGTGACGCCGCAGCCGACCAGCGCCGCCAGGTCGAGCGGGAAGCCCTCGTCGATCTTCACGGCGGACTTCACCGGGACGACGGTGTGCCGGGCGAACGTGCCGAGCAGACACATCTGGCCCAGGTCCTCGCCGCGGGCGTGGAACCGGTAGGTGCCGTCGAGCTGCGGCCCGAGGGTGGCTCCGGCGCCGTCGTTGCAGAGGTTCGGCTGGCCCTTGGAGCAGTACGGGCAGCGCCCGCAGGAGGGCAGGAAGGTCATCACGACCGGGTCTCCGACCTCGAGCTCGGTGACACCCGGGCCGACCTCGATGACCCGGCCGGCGCCCTCGTGGCCGCCGACCATCGGCAGGACCGCGGGCAGGTCACCGGTCACGAGGTGTTCGTCGGAGTGGCACAGCCCCGACGCGGTCAGCTCGACCATCACCTCGCCGGCGTTCGGGGAGTCGAGCTCGACCTCCTCGATCTCCCACTTGCCACCGGGTTCCCACAGCACCGCTGCCGTCGTACGCATGGTGGTGGATCCTGGTCGCGCCGAGACCTCCGGCACACCCGTCGTCCGCGCCAGCGCTGGCCCCCGGGTGCCAGGGGAGGTCCTCAGGCGCCGGCGAGCGGGAGGGTGAGCCGGGCGACGAGGCCGCCGCCCTCGCGCGGGAGCAGGCTCAGCTCACCGTCCATCGCGGACGCGAGCGCCTCGGCGATCCACAGGCCCAGCCCGGCCGTGCCGCGGCGCTCCCCCAGCGCGACGCCCTTGGCCGTCACGACGCCCTCCTGGCCCGCGGGCAGGCCGGGACCGCGGTCCCGGACCTCGGCGGTGAGCACGGCGCCGTCGTGCGACAGGTGCAGCTCCACGACCTCGTCGCCGGAGTGCCGGGCGGCGTTCTCGGCCAGGTTGGTGAGCATCCGGCGCAGCCGCTGCGGGTCGCAGTGGACCGCGGCCCCGGCCGGCTCGACGACCGGGTGTCGCCGGTGGGCGGCGATCCCGGCGGCGTCGAGCACGGCGTCGGCGAGCTCGGCGAGCGCGACGCGCCGGGGCCGGTCGCGCCCGAGCGGGCTGCCGTCGGCGACGGCCAGGTCGGCCAGCCCGTCGAGCATGTCCTGGAGGTGGGCGGCGTGGTCGGCGAGCAGCCGCGACGCACGCCGGGCCGCGTCACCGTCGAGCCTGCCCGCCGCGAGGTCCGACGACAGCGCGGTCAGCGAGGCGACCGGGGTCCGGAACTCGTGCAGCACGACACGGGCACCGTCGAGCCGGGCCCGGCTCTGGGACACGATCCGGTCCCGCAGCGCACGCTCGGACAGGTAGCGCTCGTGTTCGTTCTCCGCGCGGGCCCGGGTGGTCGCGATGTCGGCCAGCTGGTGTTCCAGCAGCCGCACCTGCACCCCGGTGAGCACGGCGGTCGCGAACAGGAAGCCGGTCCACCACAGCCCGGCCAGGAGCGCGTCGGCGAGGGCGACGCGCGGCCCGGACCCGAGCAGTACCGCGACGGTGTAGCCGGCACCGAGCCCGAGCGCGGCGAACCGCGCGACGCGCGGCCCCCCGCGCAACGCGATCGCGATGACGACCAGCGGCAGTGCCCCCACCATCGGACTCGCGACGCCGCCGGTGAAGCCGCAGGCGAGCACGCTGAGCACGCCGTCGAGCCCGGTCAACACGGCCGGGGGCACCGGCAGCCGCCCCCGCACCAGCGAGACGACGCCGAGCACCGCCGCGTACACCGTGCTCAGCCCGACCAGCACCGCGGCGACGACCGGCCGCTCGCCGGTCAGGTCCGGGCGGCTCACGACCAGGCCCACGGCGGCGAGCACCACGCAGAGCCGCAGCACGACGGCCTGGCGTTCCTCCCGGGTGCGTTCGGGGAGCTCACCGGGGTGCGCGGTCACGGTCGGGGCCTCTCGGACGGGGACGCGGGTCGGGGCCACATTAGGCTCGGGGCATGCCGCCCGCGCCGACAGCGCCGCACGTCGTCGTCATCGTCGACGACCACGCCCTGTTCGCGCAGGGGCTCGCCCTGCTGCTGGAGTCCCGCGCCGGGGACACCTTCCGGGTCGCGGGCTCCACCACGGCCGGGGAGGAGGCTGTCGCGCTGGTCGGGCGGCACCGGGCCGGGATCGCGATCGTCGACCTCGCGCTGCCGCCGCTGGGCGGGGTGGAGACGATCCGCCGGATCAAGGCCGCCTACCCCGCCACCCGGGTGCTGGCGCTGTCGGGCACCGAGGACCTGGACCTGGCCGCGGCCGCGATGCGCGCGGGCGCCGACGGCTACCTGGGCAAGTCCGCCGACCCGGAGGTGCTGGTCGCCCCGCTGCTGTCGATCGCTGCCGGGGTGCGGGTGCTGCGCGCGGAGCTGCTCGACGCGCTGCTCGTCGCGGCCGACCGCACCGCCGACGGCCTGCTCGACCGGCTCGGTGAGCGCGACATCGAGCTGTGGACGCTGCTGGCCCGGGGCCTGGAGACCGCCGACATCGCGCGCCCGATGCTGGTCAGCGAGCGCACCGCCAAGCGCATGATCGCCTCGCTGCTGCACAAGCTGGGCGCGGCCAACCGGATCGAGGCGGCCGCGCTCGCCGGGCGCTGCGGGCTGCTCGACGAGCACCCGGCCGGGCGCTGAGGGGCGGCACGGCCCGGGCGGGCCAACCCTGGCCCGGTGATCGGCTGCGCGCCCCGGACCACACCGGACACACTCGCCGCGACGCACCGGGCGACCCCACGTCCGGCCCCCATCCCGCGAGGAGGCGCTGATGGCCGTGTTCGCCGACGAGGCCGAGGTCTACGAGTACCTGGGCGGGGTGTTCCGGATCGGCATGGCCGACCCGGACCTAGTCGCGAAGCTGAAGCCGTCGGGCGTCGTCCTGCGGATCACCTACACGAACCCGGACGCGGTGCTCACCGTGGACATGCCGAACTCCGAGATCCACACCGGCGCCGGGCAGGGCCCCGACCCGAACATCGAGCTGTTCATGTCCGCCGACACCGGCAACCGGTTCTGGCTGGGCAAGGTCATCCTCCCGGTCGCGTTGGCCAAGGGCGACGTCCGCGCCAAGGGCCCGGTCTCGAAGGTCCTCAAGCTGCTGCCGATCGCCAAGCAGCTCTTCGGCCCGTACAAGGCCAAGCTCCAGGCCGAGGGCCGGGAGGACCTGCTCAAGGCCTGACCACGATCGGGTGAAGACCCCCCGGCCGTCCGGCCCGCCGCGACGGCGCCCGGCGAGACTGGGGGCCGACCCACCCGACGGAGGCGCCGGCGATGGACGACATCTGGCTGGACGTGCAGGCCTGGCAGCCGCTGCGGGGTGTGCTGCACCGGATGACCGAGATCCAGTGCGACGCACCCGACCCGCTGCCCGACGGCTTCGACGAGTGGCACGACTGGGCCGAGGCCTGCCTGCTGGAGGTCGCGCTGCGCGACGGCTGGCAGCACGGGCGCTACGCGTACACGATCCAGGAGCGGGACACGACCGGCCATCCCGTCCGTGAGATCGGCAAGGACATCTGGGACTACGAGGAGCCGGCTCGCGAGCCGACCGGCTGACCACCGGCGCCGGGCCGCTACCGTCGCCGGGAACCATTCGCGTGACGAGGAGGTCCACGGTGACACGGGGCAGGGGTCCGCTGGCCGGACTGAAGGTGATCGAGCTGGCCGGGATCGGGCCGGGGCCGCACGCGGCGATGATCCTGGGCGACCTCGGGGCGGACGTCGTCCGCATCGACCGGCCGTCGGGCGGGCTGAAGCTCGGGTCCGACTCGGTACCCGACCCGACGGCACGCGGCCGCCGTTCGGTCACCGCGGACCTGAAGGACCCGGCGGGCAGGGAGACCGTGCTCCGGCTGGTCGAGTCCGCCGACGTCCTGCTGGAGGGCTACCGGCCGGGCGTCACCGAGCGCCTCGGCGTCGGCCCGGAGGACTGCCACGCCCGCAACCCGCGCCTGGTCTACGGCCGGATGACCGGCTGGGGCCAGGACGGCCCGATGGCGCCGCGCGCCGGGCACGACCTGAACTACATCTCGCTGACCGGTGCGCTGCACGCCATCGGCCGCGCCGGGGAACGCCCTGTCCCACCGCTGAACCTGGTCGGTGACTTCGGCGGCGGCTCCATGCTGCTCGTCGTCGGCGTGCTGGCCGCGCTCTGGGAGGCGAAGGCCTCCGGGCAGGGGCAGGTCGTCGACGCCGCCATGGTCGACGGCGTCAGCGTCCTCAACCAGATGTTCTGGGGCTTCCTGGCCCAGGACGCCTGGGTCGACGAGCGCGGCTCGAACCTGCTCGACGGGCACGCCCCGTTCTACGACACCTACACCTGCGCCGACGGCGGCCACATGGCCGTCGGGGCCCTGGAGCCGCAGTTCTACGCCCAGCTCATCGCCGGGCTCGGGCTCACCGAGGACGAGCTGGGCCCGCAGTACGACCGCGCCGGCTGGCCCGCCATGCGGGCCCGGTTCACCGAGGTGTTCGCCTCCAAGCCCCGCGACGAGTGGGCCGCGGTCTTCGAGGGCACCGACGCGTGCACCACCCCGGTGCTGTCGTTCGCCGAGGCCCGCGAGAACGCGCACCTGGCCGCGCGCGGAACCATCGTCACCTCCGACGGCGTGCCCCAGGCCGCACCGGCGCCGCGGTTCTCCCGCACGGTCACCGAGACCGCCGGTCGCGGTACCGGCCCGGAGGACGTCGAGGACGTCCTGCGCGACTGGGCCTGACCCCGCAGACGACGACGCCCCCGGTTCCGCAGGGAACCGGGGGCGTCGTCGTGTCAGGCGCTGATCAGGCGATCAGTCGGTCTCCTCGTCCGCGACCAGCAGGTTGCGGGTGCGGTTCGGGTCCACCGGGATGCCCGGCCCGGTGGTGGTGGAGACGGTGATCTTCTTGACGTAGCGGCCCTTGGCGGCCGACGGCTTGAGCCGCAGGATCTCGTCGTAGGCGGCGCCGTAGTTCTCCACCAGCTTCTCGGTGTCGAACGAGGCCTTGCCGATGACGAGGTGCAGGTTGGCCTGCTTGTCGACCCGGAAGTTGACCTTGCCGCCCTTGATCTCGTTGATGGCCTTCGTGACGTCCGGCGTCACGGTGCCCGTCTTCGGGTTCGGCATCAGGCCACGCGGGCCGAGGATGCGGGCGATGCGGCCGACCTTGGCCATCTGGTCCGGGGTCGCGATGGCGGCGTCGAAGTCGAGCCACCCGCCCTGGATCCGCTCGATGAGGTCCTCGGCGCCCACGGCGTCGGCGCCGGCGGCCTCGGCCTCGGCGGCCTTGTCGCCGGTGGCGAACACGATGACCCGGGCGGTCTTGCCGGTACCGTGCGGCAGGTTCACGGTGCCGCGGACCATCTGGTCCGCCTTACGGGGGTCGACGCCCAGCCGCATCGCGACCTCGACGGTCGCGTCGGTGTTCTTGCTGGACGTGTCCTGGGCCAGCTTCGCCGCGGCGAGCGGCGAGTAGAGGCGGTCCGCGTCGATCTTCGCGGCGGCCTCACGATAGGCCTTGCTGCGCTGTGCCATCTGTCCTCGTCTCCTCTGAGGTCAGGTCGTGGTAGGAGCCGCGCCCGGCTCTCCCACGCGTACGGGTGGTGTGGGGGCTCGCTCAGCCGTCGACCGTGATGCCCATCGACCGGGCGGTGCCGGCGATGATCTTGGCGGCCTGGTCGAGGTCGTTCGCGTTCAGGTCGTTCATCTTGACCTGGGCGATCTCCCGGACCTGGGCCATGGTCACGCTGGCGACCTTGGTCTTGTGCGGCTCGCCGGAGCCCTTCTCGACACCGGCCGCCTTGAGCAGGAGCCGCGCCGCGGGCGGGGTCTTCAGCTCGAAGGTGAACGACCGGTCCTCGAAGACCGAGATCTCGACCGGCACGATGTTGCCGCGCTGGGCCTCGGTCGCCGCGTTGTAGGCCTTGCAGAACTCCATGATGTTGACGCCGTGCTGGCCCAGTGCGGGGCCGACCGGCGGGGCCGGCGTCGCTGCGCCTGCCTGGATCTGGAGCTTGATGATCGCGGAGAGCTTCCGCTTCTTGGGGGGCATGTCCGTTCCTCAGTGATCGATGTGCACGCCACGCGGCCCTGCCATGCCGCGGACGTTCCTCACGGGTGCGATCAGATCTTGGAGACCTGGTTGAACCCGAGCTCGACCGGGGTCTCCCGGCCGAAGATCGAGACCAGCACCTTGAGCTTCTGGGCGTCGACGTTGACCTCGGAGATGCTCGCGGGGAGCGTGGCGAACGGGCCGTCCATGACGGTGACCGACTCGCCGACCTCGAAGTCGACCTCGACGGTGGGGGCGCCGCCGGAGGAGGCGGAACCGCCGGACGCGGACCTGCCGGCCTCGGCGTCCTTCTTGGGGGCCTCGACCTTGGGCAGCAGGAACTTCACGACCTCGTTGATCGTCAGCGGCGACGGCTTGGACGTCGCGCCGACGAACCCGGTGACGCCCGGCGTGTTCCGCACCGCGCCCCAGGACTGGTCGTTGAGCTCCATCCGCACCAGGATGTAGCCGGGCAGCACCTTGCGCTGGACCTTCTTGCGCTGCCCGTTCTTGATCTCGGTGACCTCTTCGGTGGGCACCTCGACCTGGAAGATGTAGTCCTCGACGTCCAGGGTCTGCGCCCGGGTCTCGAGGTTCGACTTCACCTTGTTCTCGTAGCCCGCGTAGGAGTGGACGACATACCAGTCGCCGGGCGCGCGACGCAGTGCGGCGCGCAGCTCCTCCTCCGGATCCACGTCCTCGTCCGGCTCCTCCGCGACGGCCTCGGCCTCGTCGGCCTCACCGGCCTCGTCGGTGCCGTCGGCGGTCGGGACCGTCTCGCCCTCGCCGTCCAGCGTCTCCGCCTCGGCGCCGGGGGTGCTGTCGTCCTCGGCCTCGGTGTAGTCGCCGGAGACGGCGTCCTCACCGTGCGCCGCCTCGACGTCGGCGTCCTGGACGGACTGCTCGGGCAGCGTCTCGTCGGCCGCGTTCTCGGCGACGGCGTCGATCGCGGCCTCGTCGGCCGCCTCGTCGTACGCCTTGCTGTCGGAGGTCACGTCCTACTCGCTTCCATTGTTCGGTGTCGGTCGGAGCCGGTCGGCGTTCGTACTCGCGTCAGTTGCCGAACAGCAGGGCGACGCCCTCGGCGAACGCCGAGTCCAGCACGAACACCAGCGCCACCATGATCGACACGAAGATCAGGACCGCGATGCTGTACTTCACCATCTGGCTGCGGTCGGGCCAGATGACCTTGCGGAGCTCCGCGACGACCTCGCGCAGGAACCGGGCGAGCCGGGCGAAGAGCGACGGCTTCTTCTCCTTCGTCGCCGCGGCGGCGCGACCTGGGGTGGCGCGACCCTTGCCGGGGGTGCTCGCGGGCCCGGAGGCCCGCCGTCCACGACGGTCGGCGGCGTTGCTCGGGCGCTCCCGCCCGGGCCGCTCCGACTCGTGCTCGTCGCTCACGCGTGTCGCCCTCCGCAGGTGGCGGGCGTCCGCCCGCCCTCGGTCACGTCCTCCGCTTCGGGAGAACCCTCGTCGCTTCGTCCGTGCCGTCTGCCGCGCCGCCGTGATCTCCGGTGGCCTGCGGCGTCGTGGCAGGGGTGACAGGACTTGAACCTGCAACCTGCGGTTTTGGAGACCGCTGCTCTGCCAATTGAGCTACACCCCTTTGCCCCGGTCCACCAGGTGGCCGCGGGGCGGACGCAACGGATCATCCGGTGCGCCCGGCTGGAACGAGTGTACGCACCCGCTCCCGCGGGCCCGTACGCCGGGTCGTCTCACCCGGGGAGGACGACCTCGGCGCGGGCGCGGCCGAGCACCGTCTTCCCCTCGAAGGTCGCCTTGAGATCGACGACGGCGATCCGCTCGCCGTCCTGTTCGCGCACCTCGGCGACGGTGCCGGAGAGCTCGACGGTCGCACCGGTGTCGTCGTCCGGGACGACGACGGGCCGGGTGAAGCGGGTGCCGTAGCTGCGGATCGCGGCCGGGTCCCCGGTCCACGCGGTCAGCACGCGCCCGGCGAGCGCCATCGAGAGCATCCCGTGCGCGATCACACCCGGCAGCCCGGCGACCGCGGCGACGCGGTCGCTCCAGTGGATCGGGTTCAGGTCGCCGGAGGCACCGGCGTAGCGCACCAGGTCGGCGCGGGTGACCTGGACGGTCAGCGACGGCAGTGCGTCGCCCTTGGCGCAGTCCGCGGCGGTCCGCGAGGTCAGCGGTGCACTCACGCGTCCCCCTCGGTGCCCGTGTCCTCGCCGGCGGGGCTGACCAGCATCGAGTGCGTGGTCGCGACCGGCTCGCCCGCCGCGTCGGTGATCTCGCACCGCAGCGTCAGCATGTGGTTGCCGGCCCGGGTGCGCAGCTCGTCGACGTGCAGCACCGTGGTGAGCTCGTCGCCGGCGACGAGCGGCCTGCGGAACGTGACCCGCTGGTCGCCGTGGACCATGCGGGTGCAGTCCCACCCGAAGGCGGGGTCCCGGAGGAAGTCCTCGATGACCGGCATCGTGAAGCAGGTCGAGAACGTCGGCGGGGCCACCAGGTCGGCATGGCCCGCGGCACGCGCCGCGTCCACCTCACGGAAGAGCGGGTCGTCGTCACCGATGGCGACGGCGAACTCGCGGATCTTCTCGCGACCGACCTGGTACGGCCCGACCGGGTCCGAGCTGTGCCCGACCCAGGACTGGTCGACCACCGTCAGCTCCGGGAGTCGCTACGCACTCAGCGGGTCTCGCGGTGCGCCCGGTGGGTGCCGCAGTTCGGGCAGAACTTCTTGATCTCGAGCCGGTCGGGGTCGTTCCGCCGGTTCTTCTTGGTGATGTAGTTGCGGTGCTTGCACTCCTCGCAGGCCAGAGTGATCTTCGGCCGCACGTCCGTGGCCTTGGCCATCGCGGGTGCCTCCCAGCATGTCTCGTGAATGATGCGCCAACGTGGTGACGATGGCCGGACTTGAACCGGCGACACAGCGATTATGAGCCGCTTGCTCTACCAACTGAGCTACACCGTCATGCAAGAAGCCTCGCCGCATGCGGCGAGGCCCCTTGTCGAGCCCCCTTACGGAATCGAACCGTAGACCTTCTCCTTACCATGGAGACGCTCTGCCGACTGAGCTAAGGGGGCGGCAGCACCGGTGTCCCGCGGGCCCCGAGGGGCTCGCTCTCACCGACGGGAAGAACTTTACACCGAGGTTCCAGGGCCCCGAACGGGGGGCCCCGGAACCCGGTCACCGCACGTCAACCACGGTTCGTCACCAGCTCGACTTGCGGACACCCGGCAGTGCGCCGTCGTGCGCGAGCTCGCGCAGGCGGACCCGGGACACCCCGAACTTGCGGAGGTGTCCGCGCGGACGGCCGTCGACCGAGTCGCGGTTGCGGACCCGGGTCGCGCTGGCGTCGCGCGGCTGGCGGCGCAGCTCGGCGACCGCGGCGGCCCGCTCGGACTCCGGCGTCGTCGGGCGGGCGATGATCGCCTTCAGCTCGGCGCGGCGCTCGGCGTAGCGGGCGACGATCGCCTTCCGCCGCTCGTTCTTCGCGATCTGTCCGGTCGTGGCCATCAGACCTTCACCCCGTTCGCCCGGACCTTCGCCACCGCGGCGGAGACGCCGATCCGGTCCACCGTCCTGATCCCCTTGACCGAGAGCGTGAGCTTCACCCAGCGGTTCTCCTCGGCCAGCCAGTAGCGGCGGGTCTGCACGTTGGGGTCCCAGCGCCGGCTGGTCCGCCGGTGGGAGTGCGAGACCGACTTGCCGAAGCCCGGCTCACGGCCGGTCAGGTCACAGCGCTTGGCCATCGCTCACCGTCCCGCGTGCGGGTAGGGCAGCAGGGCCATCTCCCGCGCGTTGCGGATCGCGGTGGCCACCTGCCGCTGCTGCTGGCCGGTGAGTCCGGTCACCCGGCGGGCGCGGATCTTGCCGCGGTCGGAGATGAACGTGCGCAGCAGCGCGGCGTCCTTCCAGTCCACGTGCTCGATCCCCCGCTGCTTCAACGGGTTGGCCTTGCGGCGCGGCGCGCGCACCGGCTTGGCGCGTGCGGGCATCAGCGCTCCTCCTTGAACTCGACGTGCCTGCGCACCTTCGGGTCGTACTTGCGCAGGACCAGGCGGTCGGGGTCGTTGCGGCGGTTCTTGCGGGTCACGTACGTCGTGCCCGTCCCCGCCGTCGAGCGCAGCTTCACGATCGGCCGGACGTCGGTCGACTTCGCCATCGCGCCCCTCCTCTCAACATGGGAATCGTTTTCGTTTACGATACACCGGACCGCGACCACGTCCGACTCCGGGAGGAAGACATGACCGAGCTGGTGGTCCTGTGCGGGACCGAGGCCGACGGGGTGGAGCGGACGATCACGCGGATGCGCGAGCTGGACCCGGGTGTCGTCGTGCTCCACCACGACCTGCGCGACCTGGGCCGCGGTGTGGTGCACCGGCGGCTGCGCGACGCGGACCGCGACGAGCGCACCGTCCTGGAGCTCGCCCACGGCTGTGTCAGCTGCACCATCCGCGAGGACGTGCTGCCGACCCTGGCCGCGCTGTCCGGGACGGTGGACCGGGTGGTGCTGCACCTGGACCCGCGTCTGGAGCCCGAGCCGGTGTGCTGGGCCCTGGGGGCGGTGGTGTTCGAGCCGCCGGGGCGCGAGGCCTGTACCGCGACCGACCTCGTCGACCTGCGCGGCGTGGTGGCCGTGCTCGACCCGGACAGCTGGCTGGACGACGCCACCGGGGACGCGACGCTGCCCGAGCGCGGGCTGTCCACGCTGCCCGACGACGAGCGGACCGTCGCCCAGCTCGCCGTCGGCCAGGCCGAGTTCGCCGACGTCCTGGTGCTGACCCGCGCGGTCGGGCCCGGGGGTGCGGACCGGACCGCCGCCGTCCTGGACCGGCTGTGCCCGACCGCACCCCGGCTGCTCGCCGGACGTGCCGACCACCGGGTCTTCTGCGACGGGCTCGGCCCCGAGTCCCGCCGCGGCGTCCCCGGCGGGGTGCACGACCCGCTGCTGCGCGGCGCACCCCCGCTGGACGCCGCCAGTGGCGTCCGCACCCTGCTGTTCTCCGCCCGTCGCCCGTTCCACCCGGACCGGCTGCACGAGGCCATCGACAGCCTGCTCGACGGCGTCGTCCGGGCCCGCGGCCGGATCTGGCTGGCCACCCGGCCGGACGCCGTGCTGTGGCTGGAGAGCGCGGGCGGCGGCATGCGGATCGGGCACGCCGGCGACTGGCTCGCCGGTGCCGACGAGCAGGCCTGGACCGAGGCGGGCGACCAGCGCCGGGCGATGGCCGCGCTGGCCTGGCACCCGCGCTGGGGTGACCGTGCCCAGGACGTCGTCGCGATCTGCCACGACGCCGACCCCGACGAGATCGACGCGGCCCTGCGCGCCGCGCTGCTCACCGACGCCGAGATCGCGGCCGGCGAGGACGCCTGGTCCGCGCTGCCCGACCCGTTCGGCTGGGCCCACGACGAGCCCTGCGCCGAGTCCGAGCCCGTGGGGCCCGCCGCCCTGGACGACCCCACCGTCCGTTCCGACCGAGAAGGAGACCTCTGATGGCCGTTCCCAAGCGACGGACGTCGCGATCGAACACCCGGCACCGCCGGTCGCAGTGGAAGGCGACCACGCCCGACCTCGTGCCGGTCACCCTGGAGGGACGCCGACACCTGGTGCCGCGCGCGCTCGTCCCGGCCTACCGACGGGGTCTGCTGCCGCCGCCCACCGGGCGGGACTGAGGAGACCCCTTACCCGCGGGCCCCGCGCGGCCCGCGGGACGGCGTGATCGCCCGATGCCCGGGCGGTCCCCTCAGCCGCAGTGTCGTCACCATGCTGATGACACACATCCCGATGGACTCCCTCGTCGCCCTCGCCGAACAGCGGCAGGCCCGGCTGCGGGAGGAGGCGGACCGGTACCGCGCGGCGCGGCTGCTGCGCGGCGCGACCGGCCCGTCGGCGGTGGGACGGCTGTGGCTGCGGCTACGTGCTCGACTCACCGCCGCCCGGCGGCCGGGACGGGCCCCCGGGCCGGCCGGGCCAGCGACGCTCCCGCCCGGAGCCACCGCGGCCGCACCGGAACCGGGCCGTGCGCCGCACCCGGTGCGGGCCGGGTCGCGTGGCTGAGCCGCGCGTCCGGGCCGGGCCCGCCGTCGTGGGCCCGGGAGTGTCGGTGTCCCGTGCCACGATGCGCTCCATGACGGCGGCAGCGACCCACGGGGGCGGCCCCACCGGCCCGGACACGGACGAGCTGGTCGGCCGTGCGGAGGAGCTCTCCGGACTGCTCCGCGACCTCGACGCGGCCCGGGCCGGGCGGGCCCGCGCCGTGCTGCTCGCCGGGGAGGCGGGGATCGGAAAGTCCCGGCTCGCCGCCGCGCTCGGCCGGGCCGCCGCGGAGGCGGGCGTGCAGGTCGTCGTCGGGCGGTGCCTGGACGAGGGCGGCGCCGCACTCCCCTACCTGCCCTTCTCCGAGGTACTCGGCGCGCTGGACCGGGCGGGCACCGCGCTGCGGCCGGTGCTGCACGGGTTGCTGCCCGGTGCGGCGGAGGCACCCCGCCCCGCCGCGGGCGACGGGGACTCAGGGCGCCTGCAGGTGTTCGACGCGGTGGCCGGTGCCGTGCGCGACGCGGCCGCGGCGGCCCCGCTGCTCGTCGTACTGGAGGACCTGCACTGGGCGGACCGCTCCACCCGGGAGCTGCTCGCCTTCCTGCTCGCCCGGCTGGGCTCGCAGCGGCTGCTGGTGCTGGGCACCTACCGCTCCGACGACCTGCACCGCAGGCATCCGCTGCGCGCGTCGCTGGCGGAGCTCGTCCGACTGCCCGCCGTCCGTCGGGTCGAGCTCGGGCCGCTCGCGCCCGACGCCGTGCTGGCGCTGGTCCGGGCCCGGGCGGCCACCGGGGGCGTCGACGAGGCCACCCTGCGCCGGATCGCCGCCCGCAGCGAGGGCAACGCCTTCTACGCCGAGGAGCTCGTCGCGGCGGGGTCCGACGGGCTGCCGGGCGGACTGGCCGACGTGCTGCTGACCCGGCTGGACCGGCTCGGCCCACCGGCGCGGGAGGTGCTGCGGGTGGCCTCGCTGGCCGAGCGGAGCATCTCCCACGACCTGCTGCGCGACGCGTCCGGGCTCTCCGCGGCCGATCTGGATGCGGGCCTGCGGGAGGCGGTGTCGCACCACCTGCTCGTCGCGGATCCGGCGCCCGGCGCGGAGTCCTACGCCTTCCGGCACGCACTGCTCCGCGAGGCCGTGCACGACGACCTGCTCCCGGGCGAACGGGTACGGCTGCACTCCCGGCTCGCCGCGCTGCTCGCCCGCCGGGACGACGCCCCCGGGGTGGCCGCCGCGCTCGCCCGGCATTCGCTGGCCGCCCACGACCTGCCGCGGGCGCTCGCGGCGTCGGTACGAGCCGCCGAGGAGGCCCGCCGGCGGCACGGCCCGGCCGAGATGCTGGCCCACGCCGAGCGGGCACTGGAGCTGTGGTCCGCCGTCGAGGACCCCGAGCGGCTCACCGGGGTCACCGAGAGCGCGCTGACCCGGGAGGCGGCCTGGGCGGCGAGCGCCTCGGGCGACCCGGAACGGGGCACCACCCTCGGGGCCCGGGCGGTCCGGGTCGCCGACCTCGGCGGGGATCCGCGGGTCAGGGCCGAGGCGCGCCGGCACTACGCGATGCGGCTGCTCGACAGCGGGTCCCGGGTGGACGCGGCGGTGGCCGCGGCCACGGAGGCCGTCGAGCTGCACTCCGGGGGCCCGCCCGACACGGAGCTGGCCTGGTCGCACGCCGTGCTCGCGCGGGCGCACCTGAACGCCGACCACGCCGAGCCCGCCTGGTCGCACGCCCGCGCGTCGCTGGCGGTGGCCCGGGCGGTGCACGACACCGCGCCCCCCGCGGACGGGTCGGCCGGGTACCGCGACCTCAGCGCGGTCTGCGCGGACGCACTGATCACCCTGGCCTTCTGCGCCCGGCTGGAGGGGGACCCGCAGGCCGCCCGGGACCGGCTCGCCGGGGCTGCCTCGCTGGCCGCCGCCTCCGGGAACCAGGTCGTCGAGCTGCGGACCGTGTGGAACCGCGGGGTGTCGTTCGTCGAGGACGGCCTGCTCGACGCCGCCGCCGAGGAGTTCGCCGAGGGGGCCCGCCGGGCGGCCGCGTACGGGCTGCTCTGGGGCGGGTACGGCCTGGAGTTCCGGATCGCGCAGGTCCGCGTCGACGTGCAGCGCGGGGAGTGGGACGCCGCCGTCCGCACCGCGGCGGACGTCGACCCCACGCTGCCGCTGCGCGTCACCGGGATGCTGGCGGTGGCGGGCGCGGTGGTCGGTGTGGCCCGCGGAGACCTCGACGACGCCGAAGAGCTGCTCGCCGCGCTGGCCGCCGAGCCGCCGGCGCACGACCAGGCCGCGTTGTTGCAGGGCGTCGTCGGGGCCGAGTCGGCGCGCTGGCGCGGGGATCCCGCCCTGGCCGTGGACCGGGTCGCCGGCGCGCTCGGGGTGCTGCGGGCGGAGTACCCGCACCACCTCGGCGAGCTGGCGCTGTGTGCGCTGGGCGCGGCGGCCCGGGCCGACCTCGCGGAGGCGGCCCGTACAGCGGGCGACCCGGCGGGGGCCGACGCGCACGCCGGGGCGGCGACCGGGCTCGTCGACGAGGCGGCACGCACCGCCGAACGCGGCCTGCCCCGCGGCACCTCGGTCGGGCCGGAGGGCCGGGCGTGGCTGGCCCGGGCCAGCGCCGAGGCCGCCCGGGCCCGCGGCGACACGGCGCCGCAGGTCTGGGACCCCGTCGTGGAGACCTTCGCCGGGTACGGCGACCTCTACCGCGCCGCGGAGGCCCGGTGGCGGCGGGCCGAGGCCCTGCTCGGACGGGCGCACCGCGGTGGCCCCGGCACCGACGGCGAGGCCGACCGCCGCGCCGCCGCCGAGGACCTGGCGGTCGCCGCGTCCGAGGCCGACCGGCTCGGCGCCCGCCCGCTCGCCGAGGCCGTCGCCGCGCTGCGGGTGCGGGCCGGCGACGGTGGTCCCCGGCCCGGTCCGGCGGCCGGCGCCGGTGGTTCCCCGCTCACCCCGCGCGAGCACGCGGTGCTGGAGCTGGTCGCGCACGGGCTGACCAACCGGGCCGTCGGCGAGCGGCTGTTCATCTCCGAGAAGACCGTGAGCGTGCACCTGTCCCGGGCGATGGCGAAGCTCGGCGCCTCCGGCCGCGCCGAGGCGGTCGCGCTCGCACACTCCCGGGGTCTGCTCTCCCCACGGGAGTGAACCCGTGCCCACCGGCTGTCCCCTCCGGACCGGACCGGGCCCGTGCGGGCCGTGACGTGCGCCACCGGTCGTACCTAGGGTCGGTCGCACCGCACGTCACCGGCAGACCGATGGAGGTCGCATGGTCGCCCACGGGGTCGTCCCGCCGTCCCGGACCGGCAACGGAGCGGGGGTGACCGCATGATCGCCCGCTCGCCCGCCCCGGACCTGGACGTGCCCGCGCTGCCGGCCTCGGCGACGATCCGCGGCGCCGCCGAGCGGTTCGGCGACACCACGGTGCTGCACCAGGCCGGGCACGAGCTCTCGTTCCGCGGGCTGCTGGAGCGTGCCTCGGCGTTCGCGCACGCGCTGCACGCCGACGGGGTCGGCCGCGGCGACGTCGTCGCGCTGCACCTGCCGAACTGCCCGCAGTACGCGATCGCCTACTGGGGGACGCTGCTGGCCGGGGCCACCGTGACCCCGGCGAACCCGCTGCTCGCCCCGGACGACCTGGGGGCACAGCTCGCCGACGCGGGAGCCGTCGTCGTCCTCAGCTGGGAGGCGGCGCTGCCCGCGGCGCTCGCCGCACGGCCGGCGACCTCGCTGAAGCGCGTGCTCGTCACCGGCGCCCACGGGGACCCGGAGCAGCCGGGGCCGGAGGTGACCGGGCTCGGTGCGTACCTCGACGGCAGGCCGTCGACACCGCCGGGCACCGACCTGGAGGTGGACCCGGACCGCGACCTCGCCCACCTGGCCTACACCGGTGGCACCACCGGCCGGTCCAAGGGCGTGCGGGTCACCCACCGGCACGTGCTCACCAACGCCCTGCAGGCCGCCTGCTGGGGCACCGGCGCCCGGCCGGACGTGACCGCCACCGGGTACGGGCCCGGCGTCGTCCTGGCCCACCCCGGCCCCGTCTCGGAGTTCCCGACCCCGATCGGCACCGGACGGGCGATCGGCATCGCCCCCTGGTTCCACGCGATGGGGACGATCGGCGGGCTCAACGTCCCGCTGCTCACCGGGACGACGACCATCGTGCACGCCCGCTTCGACCCGCGCGCCTACCTGGCCGACGCCACCCGGTTCGCCGTCACCACGCTGTCCGGGGCGCCACCGGTGTACGCCGCGCTCCTCGCCCACCGCGAGACGGCCGGGGACCTGTCGTCGGTGCGGTCGCTGACCTCGGGCGCGGCGCCGTTGCCGGCCGAGATCATCCGGGCGCTGCGCGACTGGCTCGGCGAGGACCTCGTCATCTCCGAGGGCTACGGCCTGACCGAGGTGACGATGGCCGCCACCCTCGGCCCCGCCGCCCGTTCGGCGGACCGGCGACCGGGCACCGTCGGGCTGCCGGTCGCGGGCACCGAGATCCGCATCTCCGGACCGGACGGTGAGGAGCTCGACGCCGGGGCCGAGGGCGAGGTGTGGATCCGCGGGCCGCAGGTCACCGGCGGCTACCACCGGCGCCCGGCCGAGACCGCGGCCGCCTTCGACGGCGACGGGTGGCTGCACACCGGCGACGTCGGCGTCCTCGACGAGGACGGCTACCTGCGCATCGTGGACCGGCTCAAGGACATGCTGCTCCACAAGGGCTACAACGTGTACCCGCGCGACCTGGAGGAGCGGCTGCTGGCGCTGCCCGGCGTGACCGGTGCGGCCGTCGTCGGGCGCCCGGTCGGGGTCGACGGCGAGCACCCGGTCGCGTTCCTGACCACCGCGCCCGATGTCGACGAGGACACGGTCCGCGCCGGCGTCGACGGGCTGAACGAGCGTCTGCTGCCCTACCAACGTCTGCGGGAGGTGCACCTGGTCGGGGCGATCCCGGTCTCGGCGGCGGGCAAGGTGCTCAAGCGGGACCTCCGCGAGCAGCTGCCGACGCCGCCCCCGCGCGCAGCAAAGGAGTGATGCACAGCCACGCTACGTGAGTGAAAGACCGCTACACGGGTGGGCGTGTACCCCCAACGAGTGGAGTAGTCACTCCGACGGTTGGCGCAGGGGGTGACCGGATAACAGGGTGGTCGTACGACACGACAGACGGGTGGAAGCAGGAGCCGGCGGCGCGCACCGGGTCCCGAAGAACCCCGTATCGACTCCCCCGAGATCGTGGTGATCGTCATGTCCGCGCCAGCCGTCCGCATCCCCAGCCCGCGCCGCCCCCTGGGCGCTGTCCCCGCCACCCCGTCGGTCCCCGCACCGCGGGTCGGTGGGGCCGTGCCGACGGACCGGGTCGAGGGGCGGCACCGTCGTCGCGAGGACCACGTCGACCTGCCCGCGCCCCGCCGGGAGCGTCCGCGGTCGACCTCCCCGCAGGCACCGGGCGTCCCCGCACCGCGGCCGGCGTCGGCGGGGCGTGCGGGTGCGGCGCAGCAGCACCGAACCACGCAGCAGCAGCGCGCCACGCAGCAGTACCGCACCACTTCGGCTCCGGCTCAGCGTCCGGCCCCGGCTCCGGCCCCGCGTCCGGCCGGCACGCCCACGCTGCCCACGGGCAGTCCCGTCCCGGCACCCCGTACCGGCACTCCCGACCGGCCGCACGGCGTCGTCGCGGCTCAGGCCGCCGCCGGGGACGGACGCGCCGACGGGCCGTCACCCGTCGCCCGCACCCTGGACGTCCTGGGCCGGGTCGGCAGCATCACCACGATCGCGGCCATGCTGGTCCTGTCCGCCGCGCTGGCCGGGCTCGCCGACGACACCCCGCCGACCGGAGCCGCAGCCGAGGTCGCCGTGACGACCCTGCGCTGAGCAGGGGTCAGGCCGCGTCGGAGCGCGTCGCCCGCTCCGGCGGTACCGCCTTCATGACATGGTCCACCAGGTTCAGGACCATCCGGTTGCCGCCGAGACGGTATCCGAAGTCCTCCCAGCCGAGCAGCTCGCGCGAGATCAGCTCGCCGACCGGTCCGGGGTAGATCCGGGTCGCACGGAACGCGGCCGCGCGGATCCGCATCTTCTCGTGGTGATCCATGGGCTGCGGGTCGGTCATACCCTCACCTCCACGTCAGGGGGACTGGACGTGGCGCGTCCTCCACACTGAGTGGCTCGCCTGCCCTCCATGGTGACACCCCCACGCCCGAGCAGCAGACGACGTGCGCAGGATCTCAGGCCCCGCGTCACCGCGGTGTTCCTCCCCGGTCACGCCGACGTTGCACGGGCGATCACCCGACCGGCCGGGCCCCGGTGGCTACCGTGACCGCATGGCCGACCGCACCCGGGACCTGCTCTGGTCCGACGTCGACACCCTGTACCAGGCGATCCTCGCCCACCCGTTCGTCACCGGGCTGACCGACGGCTCGCTGCCGCACGAGACGTTCCGGCACTACATCGTCCAGGACGCGCACTACCTGCGCGGCTACGCCACGGCGCTCACCGTGTGCGCGGCGAAGGCCCCGAGCGACGACGACACCCTGATGTTCGCCGAGCACGCCGCCGGCGCCATCGCCGCCGAGCGCGAGCTGCACGCCGACCTGCTCGGCGCGCTCGGACTCACCGCGGAGCAGGCCCGCGAGATCCCGGTCGCCCCGGCCACCCGCGCCTACGTCAGCTACCTGCTCGCGACCGCGTACGGCGGGTCCTACGCCGAGGGCGTCGCCGCGGTGCTGCCCTGCTACTGGATCTACGGCCGGGTCGGCGAGCACCTGGTCGGCGCCGGCTCCCCGGACCCGGTCTACCAGCGCTGGATCGACATGTACGCGGGCGAGGAGTACCACGCAGTCGTCGAGGCCGTGCTGGACGCGACCGACCGGGTCGGCGCCGCCGCGTCGCCGACCGAGCTCGGTCGCATGCGTGAGCACTTCACGACGACCTCGCGCTACGAGTGGATGTTCTGGGACGGCGCGTACCGCCGCGAGACCTGGCCGGTCTGACCGCCTCAGCGGTCGTCGAACCGGTCCGGGATCACCAGGTGCAGGAAGAACGACACGATCCCGACGACGATCGCGCCCCAGAACGCCGCCCAGAAGCCGTCGACGGCGAACGGCAGGTTCAGCACGGACGACAGCCATCCCGTCAGCAGGAACATGAGCGCGTTCACCACGAGCGCGAACAGTCCCAGCGTGAGGAGGTAGAGCGGGCAGCCTAACGTCGCCACGATCGGCTTCACCACGGCGTTGACCAGGCCGAACACCAGGGCGACGCCGATCAGCGTGAGGATCGAGGTGGTGGTGCCCGCACTCTCCAGCCGGATGCCGCCGACCAGCACCGTCGCCACCCACAGCGAGGCGGCGACGACGAGCGTGCGGATGGTGAAGGTGAGAACGGGGCTCGGTGGGGTCATCGGTCGGTCACCGCCTGCTGGACCAGCGTCTGGAGCTGGGATCGGATCGGGTAGGTGCTGGAGGGGACGAGCTGGGTCATGAAGACGACCGCGATGTCGTCGACCGGGTCCACCCAGAACGCGGTGGAGGCAAGCCCGCCCCAGGCGAAGGTGCCCTCGTTGGCGAAGCCCTTCGTCGCCGGGCCGTCGATCACGGTGGAGAAGCCGAGGCCGAAGCCGACACCGGAGAACGCGGACTCGGAGAAGATGGGGCGCCCGACGGTGTCGAGGTCCCCGCCGCCGGGCAGGTGGTTGCGGGTGGCCCTGGCCAGCGTGCGCGGGCCGAGGATCCGGGCGCCGTCGAGCTCACCGCCGCGGGCGAGCATCCGGGCGAACCGCAGGTAGTCGCCGGTGGTGGACAGCAGTCCGCCGCCGCCGGAGAGGAAGGTGGGCTCGCGGGTCGCGGCCCGGGCGAGCACCTTGTTCTCGACCAGGCCGCCGCCGGGCCGGGCGTTGTAGAGCGTGGCGAGCCTGCCGGCCTGCGGGGAGTCCTCCGGCACCCAGAACGCGGTGTCGGTCATGCCGAGCGGCTCGGTGATCTCCTCGCGGAGGAACTCGTCGAGACGGCGCCCGGAGGCGACCTCGACGACCCGGCCGAGCACGTCGGTGGCCACCGAGTAGTTCCATTCGGTGCCCGGCTGGAACAGCAGCGGGAACGACGCGAACTGCTCGCTCGCGGTCGCGAGGTCCATCCCGGACGGTGCGCCGAACTCGAAGCCCTTGGCCCGGTACATCTCGTCGACGGGGTGGGCGTGGTGGAAGCCGTAGGTCAGGCCCGCGGTGTGGGTCAGCAGGTGGTGCACCCGCACCGGTCCGAGCGCGGCCACGGTGCCCGGGTTCTGCGCGGAGCCGCCGCTGTAGACGCGCTGCTCGGCGAACGCCGGGATGTAGCGCGACACCGGGTCGGTGAGCTCCAGCGCGCCACGCTCGGCCAGCATCAGCGTGGCGACCGAGGTGATCGGCTTGGTCATCGAGTAGATGCGCCACAGCGTGTCGTCGGTCACCGGGGCCGCGGAGTCGAGGTCGCGGACGCCGAGGTGGGTCAGGTGTGCGAGCCGGTCGTGGCGGGCGACGGCAATCGTCGCGCCGGCGAGGCGGCCGTCGTCGATGTAGCGGCGGAAGTGGCCGTCGATCCGGGCCAGCCGGGCGGGGTCGAGGCCGACCTCCGCCGGGTCGGCCTCGAGCGTGCCGAAGGTCGGGGAGGTCACGGTCACGACCCTACCCGCGAGCCGCGTCCACGGTTCTGACGATCCTGCTGCCCCGGCTCAGACCGGCACGATCTCGTAGCGGGCCAGGCGTTCGCCGCGCAGCGCGGTCGCCCGCAGCGCCGCCGCCAGTGCCCGCGACGCCCGCGGCAGCCGGGCCGCGACCTCGGCGGGTGGGGACGCCGCGTCGCAGGAGGCGGCCAGGCGCAGCCCCCACGGCTCCAGCTCGCGCGGGTCCTCGCAGGTCCAGTCGACCTCCAGCTCGCGCAGCGGGCCCGCGGCGAGCCGCCCGGCCGCGCCGCGGGACAGCAGGTCGGTGACGAGCTCGGCGCCCGGGAGCATCCGGGCGGCGGTGAACACGATCCGCTGCACGCCCTGCTCGGGCAGCAGCGTCAGCACCCGGTCGGAGACGACCAGGTGCGGGCCGGGCAGGTCGCGGGCCAGCTCCAGCCAGTCCTCGTCGAGCGCGGACCCGGCCACCAGGTGCGCCGGGCCCGCCAGCAGCTCGCGGCGCAGCTCGGCCACCCCGGGCAGCTCGACATCGACCCAGTGCGCCGGGCCCTCGTCGCCGAGTCGTCCCGCGCGGTCGCCCAGCCCCGGCCCCAGTTCGACCACGGTGCCGCCCGGGTGCCGGCGCGCGAACTCGCGCACCCACTCGTCGAACACGGCGACCCGCAGCAACGTGGACAGCGTGTCGGCCCGTCCGGGCGCCGAGCCCAGGTCCAGGTCCTCGGCGACGACGGCGGCGGCGTGGCCCCCGACCACCGGATGGCGGCGACGGGCATCGCGGGCCCTGGCGTGTGCCGCGGGCAGCGACGTCGCCTCGAGCGCGTGCAACCGCGGACGGCGTCGTTGCGTCACGGTGTCCTTCCCCCCTCCAGCGGGCCTCCGCGTGGCGTCGGCGCTGGTCGCGCGAACGTACTAGTTGCCCGGCGGGGTGCCCGAGCCGGGAGGCGTCGGGCGGTGGGTGGCTCGCGGTCGGAGGCCCGTGGACGGTCCTGCCACCGGGGCGCGGCCGCGGGGTCGCGGACCTCCATGATGGGGCCGTGTCCCCCGCCCTCCTCACCTCCGCCGCGCACGGCGACGCCGAGGTCCTGCGCCTGCTCGAGCGTCGGCGCGACGCCGGGCTTCGCCCCGGTGGGCACGCCGACGGGGCGCGGGTCGCGCTGGTCGTCGGCGGGGGCGGGATGCGCGGCTCCTACGCGGCCGGGATGGTGCACGCACTGTCCGACCTCGGGCTCGCCGCCGGCGTCGACGAGGTGTGGGGCAGCTCGGCCGGGGCGTTCGTCGGGACGGCGCTGGTCATGGGGCACGGCGCCGAGGTGTCCCGGGTGTTCGTCCGGGACATGGCGTGCCGCGAGTTCATCGACCCGCGCCGGTTCGGCAGCCGCCGCCCGATGGTGTCGCTGGACCACCTGTTCGACCGGATCCTCGTCGACTCCCTGCCCACCGACTGGTCACGGCTGGTCGACCCGCCGGTCCCGCTGAACGTGGTGGTCACCGGGGCCGTGGACCTGCGCCCGCGGGTGCTGACCGCGCTGCCCGACGGCGCCACGTGGAAGGCCGCCATGCGGGCGACGGCGGCGATCCCGCTGTTGGCGGGCCCCCCGGTACGGGTCGGCTCGGGCGAGGACGCCGAGGACTTCGTCGACGGCTCGGTCGGTGACCCGCTCCCGGTGGCCCGAGCCCTGCGCGACGGCGCCACGCACGTCCTGGCCCTGCTCACGCGCACCGCCGACGACCTCACCGGCACTCCACCGGATGCCCGTACCCCACTGTGGGCCCGCTCGCTGGACCGGCTCGCACCGGGCCTGGGGCGGATGGCGCAGGACGCTGCCCGGCACGGCGAGTGCCTGCCGCTGCTCGCCGACGCCGCCCACCCGGACCGGTCCGGGGCGCACCTGTTGACGCTGAGCCCGCACTCCTCCGCCGGCGTCCACGGCCTGTCCACCGACCCCGGGCGGGTCGCCGCCGCGGCCCGGATCGGCTACGAGACGGTGCTGTCCGCGACGGCACCCGCCGCCGCGGCCTGAGCCCCGTCCCGACGTGCGTCGATGACTTCGGCGCTCCCGGGCGGTCGGAGCCGGTGTGGGCACCGTGCCCCGCACCGGAACGGGGGTGGCCCGTGCACGACGACACGCCGTCGCGGACATGGACCCGCACCGTCGTGCTCGCCCCCGGTGAGGTCCGCCCGCACGTCGAGGACGAGTGGCGGGGCGCCGTCGTCGTGGTCGACGCCGGGCGGATCGAGCTGTGCTGCGCCGCGGGCGGGAGCCGGACCTTCGGCGCCGGTTCGGTGCTGTGGTTCACCGGGCTGAGCCTGGTCCGGATCCGCAACCCCGGCCCGGACGAGGCGGTGTTCCGCGGCATCACCCGCGGGCCGCCCTGACCCGCCGGTTCCCTCCGCTCAGCCGGCCGCGTCGAGCGCCCGCTGCCAGATCCCGTTGCGGGTGGCGACGAGCCCGAGCTCGCGCGGGTCGGTCACGCACACGCCGCGGGGGCGGTGGGTGTCCCACAGCGCCGCGTCGTCGAAGACGGCTCCGCAGCCACCGAACCTGCGGCAGCAGTGCGCCCGGTCCGGCCCCACCCACTCGGTCCCGCAACAGGACATCCGCATGATCCGCACGGCGGGCAGGCTACGGGGCACCCCCGACAGTTCCGGTGGGCGGCGGGACCGGGTCGGTGGCGAGCAGGTCGTACCAGACCCCGTCGTCGACGATCTCGTTCTCCGTGCCGTGCACCCCGTCGGCCCGCGGGCGGCCCCACAGCCGGAACCCGGCGCGCTCGGCGACGCGGCGGCTGGCCGTGTTGTCCGCCGCGGCGCCGAGCTGCAGCCGGTGCCGGCCCATCCCGCCGTCGGCGACCGGGGTGAACGCGTGCCGCACGCCGCGCCGGACCGCCGCGGACACCGCGCCGCGGCCGCGGGCGTCGGGGTGGCCGCGGTAGCCGACCTCGCCACCGGTCGGGGAGTAGGGCCGGTCGGTGCCGAACACCGAGAGAGTGCCGAGGTAGCGGTCGTCGTCCGGGTCGGCGATCACCCAGCCGACGCCGGCGCCCAGGGAGCGCTCCAGCGGGTGGTCGCGCAGCCAGCGGCGGGCGTCGTCGTCGGTGTAGGGCACCGGCAGTGTGGCGCTCCACCAGCGGGCGACGGGGTCGTTGCACGCCTCGACGTGCCGGGCGAGGTCGGCCTCGGTGGGCGGTCGGAGCCGGACGCCGTCGCCGTCGAGCACCGGGTGCGGCCACCACGTCGTCGCGGGGGGACGGTCGGCGACGGGTGTGCCGGGCAGCAGGACGGCGGTCCAGGCGTCGACCAGGCCGCCCTCGGCGGGCAGGGCCAGGGTCCGGACACCTTCGAAGCGGAACCCGCAGGCGTGCGCCACCCGCCAGGACGCGACGTGCCCGGCACGGCAGTCCCAGTGCAGCGCGGCGAACCCGGCGACGTCGAAGCCCCAGTCGGCGGCCAGCCGCAGCGCGCGGCTCGCGAACCCCCGTCCGCGCGCCCAGGGTGCGAGCAGGTAGCCGACCGACGGCACCGGGTCGCGACGCAGGTCGATCGAGCCCGCGTAGCGAGGGCGGCCGTCGCACCCGGACTCTACCGCCCACACGTACTGCCGGCCGGCGGCCCACTCCCGCCGGGTGAGGTCGATCCACTCCCGGGCCCGGCGTTCCGTGGTGGTCGGGGCGAGCGAGGTCCAGTGCTGCACGACGGGATCGCGGTACACCTCGAGCATCCCGGGGAGGTCGGCGTCGGTGTGCGCGCGCAGGGTCACGACCCCGTCGGTCAGTACGGGAGGGACGGTCACCGCGTCACCGTCACCGGCCACGCCCGGTCGGTGCAACCGGGTTCTCCTACGATCGACGGTGTCCGCAGGGGGCGGGCGAGGGGGAGGTGTCATGACCGCGCTCACGGAGCGACTGGTCGACCGCAGGCTCGGCTTCGGTGCCGACGAGCCGTACGTGCGCGAGCGTGACCTGCGGGTCCCGCTCTCCGACGGTGTCGTCCTGCTCGCCGACCTGTACCGGGCGCCCGGCCCGCTGCGGCCGCGTCCGACGGTCCTGATGCGCACCCCGTACGGCCGCGACGGCCTCGGGTCGATCATCGGTTCGCTGCTGGCCCGCCGCGGGTTCCAGGTGCTGGTCCAGTCCACCCGGGGCACCTTCGGCTCGGGCGGGCAGTTCCGCCCGTTCCTGCACGAGAGCTCCGACGGTCTCGACACGCTCGCCTGGGTGCGCGGACAGGACTGGTGCGACGGCCGCGTCTCGATGGTGGGCCCCAGCTACGTCGGACACACCCAGTGGGCGGTCGCCCCCTACGCCGACCCGGGTCTGTGCTCGATGAACGCCGACATCACTGCGTCGGAGTTCACCAGCACCTTCTACCCCGGCGGCGCGCCCGGCCTGCTGAACCTCGCGACCTGGGTGAACCAGATCGGCCGCCAGGAGCGCATCGGCGCGGTCACCGGCTTCCTCGCGACGCCGGTGTTCAGCCGTCGCAAGCGGCGTGCGGTGACCTCCCAGCCGCTGCAGGCCGCGGACGTCGCGCTGACCGGGGCGCCGGTGGTGTTCTGGCGGGACTTCGTCGAGCACGCCGAGCAGCCGCGCGAGTTCTGGGCGCCCGCCGAGCACGACGGTTTCGACGCCGCCGCGATGCCGCCGGTCTGCATGGTGACCGGCTGGTGGGACCTGTTCCTGGACCGTCAGCTGGTGGACTTCACCGCGCTGCAGCGGGGCGGGGCGACGGCGCGGATCACGATCGGCCCCTGGTCCCACGGCGACCGCGGATCGCTGTCGACCATCGCCCACGAGATGGTCCACTGGCTGGGCGTGCACCTGCACGGCGGCGAGCACGACGGCCGCGCCCCGGTCCGGGTGTACGTGCAGCACGCCGACCGCTGGACCGACCTGCCGTGCTGGCCACCACCGGAGGCCCGCCCGACCGAGTGGTACCTCGACGCCGGTGGCGGGCTGGGCCCGGACCGACCGGCCGGGACCACTCCGCCGTCACGGTTCGTCTACGACCCGGCCGACCCGACGCCGACGGTCGGGGGCCCGATGCTCCAGCCGCCGTCCAAGCAGCTGGACAACCGCACCGTCGAGGCCCGCGACGACGTGCGCGTCTGGACCGGCCCGCCGCTGGAGTCCGACCTGGACCTGCTCGGTCCGGTGTCGGCCGTGGTCTACGTGCGGACCGGGACGGGGATCGGCGACGTGTTCGTACGGCTGTGCGACGTCGGCCCCGACGGGGCCTCGATGAACATCACCGACGCGATGCACCGGCTGGTGCCCGACCGCGAGGCAACCGCACCGGACGGCACGACGGTCGTCCGGATGACGTTGAGCCCGACCGGGTACCGCGTGCGGGCCGGGCACCGGCTCCGGGTACAGGTCGCCGGCGCGGCGTTCCCGCGCTTCGCCCGCAACCCGGGAACCGGTGAGCGGACGGCCACCGCGGTCGACGGGGAACGGATCTCCTACGAGATCCTGCACGATTCCGAGCACCCGTCGCACGTGGTGTTGCCGCACCACCCCTGACGTCCCCCGTCCGCATTTCCGGCTCCCCCGGAAATGCGGACATCCCCCGCTCCGGTCGGAAGAGCAGGGGATGTCCGAGAAGTGCAGGGTCACAGGTGACGGGACGACGGTCCCGTCACCTGTACCCGGTGGTGCAGGAGCACTCAGTCCTGGACGTTGGTCTGGGACTCGCCCTGCGAGCAGTCGCTGAAGCCCGGGGCGTCCTCGCCGTTGGTGGCCTGGCCACCGAGGATGCCCAGGACGCTGGCGGCGACGTCGGCGCTGTTCAGCGTGCAGGAGAGCACGTTGGCGTTGTTCAGGGCGTTGACGTCACCGACGTTGATCAGGCCGGACTGGACGCTGTTGCGGTCCTTCTCCAGGTTGTTGATCTGGTCGGCGTTGATGCGGTCGCCGCCGTGGCCGTGCCCGTGGCCCTTGTCCCAGCCGCCGTCACCCGCGAAGGCGAGCGGGGAGATGGCGAGCAGACCAGCGGTGACGCCGGCGGTCAGGATTCCAGCCTTCTTCAGCACAGTTATTTCTCCGTTGTGTACGGGGTCCGATGTCGGACCGGCGTGTTCGGCGTGGGTTCGGGAGCCCCGCCGATGCACAGAACGCTATCCGGTCCATCCCCGATCCAACGAACTTTCTACCACTATCGGATGAGAGGCATTACCGACCGCGAGGTTATTGCTCTCTTCCGGCAGCCGAGGGTCCGCGGGGATGTCGCTTCCGGACGCCCGTTGCGACGCTTCGTCACCACAGTGGACCCGAATGGACGCGCATCCTTTTGCTGCAACACGCTCCGTGACACGTCGTCCGCTCGACCGTGTCGATGCGTCACCCCGTCGATATCGAAAGAGTCGCTCCGGACACGCCATCGCAGCCGTCCCCGGATGGGTTGTTCACCCGTCACCCCATCGATGACGAGGCCACGAGCAGCGTGGGGGCTGTTCTGCCTGCAATCCGGGGGGGCGGGCGCCTCCGTCGCGCTCGCGCTGAGCCGTGGCCACCGGTTCTTCCGGCTGGTCTCGGAGCGCCGGCGCGGTCGCCGGGCTCCGGCGACTGCACACCGCCCTGGTGGGGACGCGCGTCGCCGACCTGCGCGGTCATCGTGGCGCCCGATGGTGTGGGGCACCTCGTGTCGCAGAAGGACCCCGCCGCAGTGTCCGCGGCGCTGCATGCCCGGCTCACGCGTCCGACCGCACGCCCTGTCGCTGACGCTGTCACCGCAGCAGCGACCGTGGGCCCCAGATCGAGCGTCACTTGTTAGTATCGTTTAGTGGTGACGGAAGCACGTGGGCCGAGCTGGGACCCATCGCACTCGGCTCCCATCGAGCTCGAGCCGGTTCGACGACTGGCGAACACGCTGGATCTGTACCGGCACAGGGAGCATCTCGCGACGGCGAGCACCGCGACGGCAGCGCTCGGCCAGGGCTGGCCGGGGCGAGGCGGGGTCGCGGACGAGGACCTGCCGCTCCTTCGCGACCTTCGCTCTGCCTGCCGGAACGTCCTCACCCACCAGCCGACGGACTCCTACGTCTTCCCGATGGCCGTCTCCGTTTCCGGCACGTCCATCGACGCATCTTCTGACCGTGCGCCGATCGAGCAGTACTCGACTCGGATTCTGCTGAGTTTGTCCTCAGCTCTGGCGGACAGTCGCATTCGCAGGTTGAAGTTGTGCGCGAACGACGCCTGCGGATGGGCGTTCTGGGATCGGTCCCGACCCGGGACAGGCAAGTGGTGCTCCATGCAGGTGTGCGGCGGCCAGAACAAGGCCCGCGAGTATCGGAAGCGGAAGCGCACAGCCTCATGAGGCCCACCCGGTGTCATCCTGCGCTGGGCGCAGCGTTGGTGGTGGCATCGTGTTCGGCGGTACAGCTTTCTGCCGCGCTCACCGCTCCGCTCGTGGGCCAGCTGGGGTCCGCGGCGGTCGCCGGTTGGCGGCAGGCAATGGGCGCTTTCGTGCTGCTCCTCGTCGTTCGACCGGCGCTACGTGGACGGACGGTGCGGGAATGGACCTGGATCGCGGTCTTCGGCGTCTCCATGGCCACCATGAACGTCGCGTTCTACTCCGCTGTGGCGGTGCTGCCGCTCGGAGTTGCGGCCACGCTGCTCTACCTCGGACCGTTCGCGGTCGCCTGCGCCGGGTTCCGCCGCGGACCGGCCTTGGTCCTTCCGGTGATCGCCTTGACCGGCGTCGTACTCATCAGCCGGCCAGGAACCGTCGACAGCGCCGGCGGCGTAGTCGTGGGGCTCACTGCCGGCGCCGCGCTCGCCGTCTACACCCTCGCGAGCCGCGCTGTGGGGCAACGGGGCGGAGTGGACCTCTTGGCTCTCAGCGTCGCGGCATCGGCGGTGGTGTTGACACCGTTCTCGGTTGCTTCCGCACCGTCCCTGAACGGCCCGGGCCTCGCGATCCTCGTGACAACGGGAGCGGTGGGTGTCGCAGGGGCGTTCTGGCTGGACTTCCGAGCTCTACAACTCATCGGAAGCCGTGCGGTCAGCGTTCTGTTCTCCCTCGACCCGGCCATCGGAGCGGTCACCGGGGCGATCCTGCTGAGCCAGCATCTGGACTCGTTGACCGTGGCAGGCCTGGCCGCCGTCGTCGCATCGGGCGCAGTTGCCGCGGCGACAAGTAGCGCCGGCAGCGGCGAACACTCCGAGAGGGGCGCAACTACGGGACAGGGACGTCAGCCCCCAGGGCAATGACCCTGCTGTTCGCCCCACCACGGATCCTGTGCTGGGGCGATGTAGCCGACCGCAGTTCGCGTCGTGGGCCGGGCACAGCGTGGATGTCCCGCTGCAGGTCTACGGCCGAGTGCATCGCCGGTCAGGACGACGCTCTTCGCCGCCGGGTCGAGCAGGCTCTCCGAGACGGCCGTTCATGATCGCGTCCGTGATGCGTCCGTGAACACCCATAGAAGCCCGGCGACAGCCGGACGGACCCAGACACGAAAGAGACCCCCGGTTCCGGCGTCTCCGCTGTTCGGGGGGTCTCTTTCACCTGCTGTGGCTGGTCCAGGATTCGGACCTGGGAAGGCTACGCCGACGGATTTGCAGAGAGCTGCGATACCGGCCCTGACCTGCGGCGCAAGTGCGGACCACTCGTCCGTGGCCGCGTATCGTCCGTGATCCGCACCGCGGGGGTTGTGCCCGCTCCTCCCCCGTCCCCCTCGTACAGGCCGATCTCCTCGTCGTGGTGACGAGGCAAGGGTGGCGCAGCCATCGCGTAGCGACGCCGCAGGCGCCCTCGCGGCCGGCACCGCGGCGTGGACCATCAACCGGCCGAGGGGGATCCAGCCTTCCATTCCATCGCTAGATCTAGCTAACATCGCCGGATGGCGATGGATTGTTGCCCTGGTGTCAGCCCCGCGGTGGCTCTGTTCCGTTCGCTGGCCGATCCCGCCCGGCTGGCCATCGTGCTCCGGCTCAGCCAGGGCGAGGCGCGTGTCGTCGATCTGACCCATCACCTGGGCCTAGCCCAGTCGACGGTGTCGAAGCACCTGGCGTGCCTGCGCGACTGCCGCCTCATCGACTCCCGTGCTGAAGGACGCCAGTCCTACTACCGGCTCGTGCGCCCGGAGCTGATCGATCTCCTGCGCAGCGCCGAGACCCTGCTGGCCGAGACCGGCAACGCGGTGGCACTGTGCCGGAACTACGGCACCGCGGATTCCGCCGAGGACATTGCGTCGTGACCTTGTCGCTCTCCGCCGACCGCCGCGCGGTTCTCACGCGCCGCATCCGCCTGCTCGTCGCGATCACCATCACCTACAACGTCGTCGAGGCCGTGATTGCCATCGCCGCGGGTCACACCGCCTCCTCGATCGCGCTGATCGGGTTCGGGCTGGACTCCATCATCGAGGTCAGCTCCGCAGCGGCGGTCGCCTGGCAGTTCGCCGGCCGCGACCCGGCCCGCCGGGAACACATCGCCCTGCGGGTCATCGCGTGCTCGTTCTTCGCCCTCGCCGCCTACGTGACCGTCGAGGCACTACGAGGTCTGTTCGGAGACACGGAGGCCGACCGGTCGACGGTGGGCATCGTGCTGGTCGCGGTCAGCGTCGCGATCATGCCGTTCCTTTCCTGGGCCCAACGCCGCGCCGGGCGCGAACTCGGCTCGGCGAGCGCTGTCGCCGATTCCAAGCAGACGCTGCTGTGCACCTACCTATCGGCCGCGGTGCTGGTCGGGCTCGTGCTCAACGCCGCCCGTGGCTGGTGGTGGGCGGATCCGGTCGCAGCTCTCGTGCTTGCCGTCCTGGCTGTGCGCGAGGGCCTGAACGCGTGGCGAGGCGAGGGCTGCTGCGCCCCGCAGCTCGGGACTGCCAGGGACACGGACGCGTGTTCGGCTGACTGCGGCCGCTGACGATCGCCTCGTCGATCTGGCCCGCCTGGTCGACGTGGGGCCGGGTAGCCGAGCCACGGCGCCGCGAACGGGCCGGAGGTGTAGTGAGCGAGCGACGGGGCCGGCGTGGCCGGCCCCACGCCTCCGGAGGCGGCGCCTTGACGAGCACGGCACGACTCCCGACGGGCGGCTGTTCCGCGGCGCCCGAGGCGGACCGCTGTCCGAGAAGCCTCTACGGACGGCTCTGGGCCCAGGCACGCGCCGCCGCGCTCACCGTCGACGAAGCGGCGTCACCGCTGGCTCGCCGCCCCTACGACCTCCGGCACGCCGCTGCCTCCACGTGGCTCAACAGCGGTGTCCCGGCTCCGCAGGTAGCGGCGTGGCGGGCCACAGTGTCGACGTCCTGCTCCGGGGCTACGCCAAGTGCATCGTCGGTCAGGAGGACATCGCCCGCCGCCGCATCGAGGACGCTCTCCCTGAAGACCGACCACGATCGCGACCGCGAACACCCGTAGACCGTGGGTCGAAGCCGGACACACCCGGACAACGAAAGAGACCCCCGGTTCCGGCGTTTCCGCTGGTCGGGGGTCTCTTTCACCTGCTGTGGCTGGTCCAGGATTCGAACCTGGGAAGGCTACGCCGACGGATTTACAGCCAGCCGTCGATCAAAGTTCCGTATCGCGTCTGACCTGCTGAAACAGGAGGGGGCGAACGTCGGAAGTGGCGGTGTGGCCCACGGACGGCCCACAGGCCCATGGGTCAGCCCCCGTCTAACCGCTCGGCGACCCGCCGCCGCGCCTCGATCTCGCCGCCGTCGAGACACTTCGCGTAGACCCGCAGGAGGACACTCACGGTGTGGCCTGCCCACTCCGCGACCCGGGTGGGATCGCCGGTCGCGTTCAGCCACGTCGAGACCGCCGCGTGCCGCAGGTCGTACGGCCGCAGCGCCAGAGGCGAGGTGAGGACTTGCTCGGTGAACGTCGCAGTCCGAGCACGCTCCCAGGCTCGGCCGTAGACACTGCTGGACAGCGGGGCCTCACTCCGCATCGCGCGGAACAGTCGGCCGTCCGCGGTAGTGCCGTAGCGGGCGATGTGGGCCCGCAGCAGCTCGACGAGGGCCGGGGAACACGGGACGATGCGCCCCTCACCCACCCCCCGGTGTTTCAGCTCGCGCTCCTCGCCGACGGTGCCGTGATCGGTCCACTCCGCCGCGACTTCCGGCGCCGCACGCGTCAGTGCAATCTCGCCCCATCCGTCAGATGGCAGTGTCAGGTTTTGCGCTCGGAGATTGATGACCTCTTCTGGACGAAGGGCGGCGTAATACATGGCTGCAAAAAACGCGTGCAGTCGCGGCGAGTCTTCCTTGACTGCACGAAGAAGGGTTCGCGCCTGGACAGGATTCACCACGCTCCGTTGGTCAACCTCGCGCAGCGATACCTTGTTGCGCTTGATCTTCATGTCCCCGATCGGATTCGTCGCGAGCAACCCCCGCTCGACAGCGTAGTCCATGGCATTTCGCAAGGTGGTTCGCCGGAGGCGGATCGTATTTTTGGCGCACCGATCACCAGCAGCAGTGCGCTCGATATCGGAGAGGATCTGCCGGAGCTTCGCTGGCTTCATGATTTCCGCGACGGAAGGAGAGGACCGCTCCATCCATCGAATCACCCCCTCGATCCCCTCGGGGATGACCTGCTGCCGCATCGTCGAGTTGAAGGAGACGCGAAGAGCAGCTCCCATGAGGGACCTCTCAGGCTCACCGCGGCGGCCCTTAAAAACTACTCGCGATATGGCGATGAGGTTATCCGCGGTGCTCTTCCGACTCTTCGGCGCGCTATCGCCCCACTTCATGTCCGCGTAGCACCGCGCGAACTCGATCCAACTCATGGTCATCGACTCTCGCAATGCTGCCGACGGCAAGCCCTGCTCAACGTCGAAGGCCTGCCCTTGACGAGCAGCCGTGAGGAGTTCCGATCGAAAGCTATCGGCCTGGGCTCGAAGCTTGAAGGATCGCTGAAACCGGCCACCCGGTTCAAGCATCCAGCGCACCACGTATCGGGTCGGCCGTCGCCTTCCTGCCTCTTGCTTGTATCGGACTTGAATCTCCCAGATGCGGACGTCGTAGGTGGTGGTCATCAGGCGGTCGCCTCTTCCAGGGTGTCGAGCCAGGTCTCGAAGTCGGTGCGGCGGATGCGGATTTCGCCGTTGGGGAGTTTGATGCAGCGGGGTGCGCGGCCTTTAGCGCGCCAGTCGTAGAAGGTGGATCGGGAGATGTCGAGTTCGGCGCAAAGGTCGGCGACGGTGAGACGGGCGGCGGACCGGGTCATGGGGGTTCCCTCCGGGGTGAGTGACAGCACGGCGCGGGTGTCACTCGAACTGTCACTCATGTTTCCGCAGGTCAACGCGGGTCGAGTGACACAGTGACAGAGGTGAGGCCCCGCCGCGGTCACGCGGCTGTCACCCGGACCGGGTGGGCGCGTCACTGGTGTTCTCCCTGGTCGTCGGGGGTTGAGTGACGAAGTGACAGCAGTGAGCCTTTGCCAACCTGGCTGGGACGGGGTGGGTGGATGTCCTCCGAGGCCGCCCGCTGGCCCGCCTGTTCCCTGTCGATGCAGGTCACCCCGGTGACTCCGCCAGCCTCCGATGTCGCGTCTCAAGCTTCTGACCAGGGCCAACGTCAGGTTGGCAAAGGCTCAGTGACAGTGGTTCGACGGCGGGTGCGTCACCGCTGTCACCGCTGTCACTCGTTGCTGCGGTGGCGGTGTCGCCGGGCCAGTACTGCCCGGCGGGGTTGCGTCGGAGTTGTCCGTCGGCCTCCATGCGTCGGCAGTTCTGGCGCACGGTCCCGGCGTCGAGGTTGAGCGCGGCGGCGATGTCCTTGGGCTTGGTGCCGGGGTAGTCGCGTAGGTAGCGGATGATCAACGAGCGGGTGTCACGCATCTGGAAGTCCGACGCTTTCCCGTCGAGCAGTGACCACGCCCCCGCGCCCGGGTCGAACGCCAGCGGGTAATCCGTTTCGTCGACGTCACGGCCAGTGACGTGCAGAACCCCATCGGCCTGAGCGCGGGCGCGTTCCAGAACGAGCACCGCATCCGCAGCACCGGCCAACCCGTTGGTGCCCGACACCGTGGCCAGGAAGTCCTCTGCGGCGGCTTTACGGACGTGGTGGACCAGCACGACGGCGACGCCGTAGTGATCGGCGACCCGTTTGATCCGGGTCATCGCCGTGTAGTCGGCATCGTAGGCGGCGACCCCGGGGGCGGGGGTGCCGCGAACTTTGACGAAGACGTCGATGACAACCATGCGGGCATCGGGGTGGGCGTCGAGCCATTGCGAGATCTGCTCAGTGCCCCCGGCGGGCATCGGTTCGCAGGCAATCGACAGGGTCAGCCCGGCCGGTGCAGGCCGCCCGCCCAACGCGATTTCCATACGGGACTTCAACCGGCGCGGGGTGTCTTCCAGGGCGAGGTAGAGCACGGAGCCCTGTTCGGCAGGAATCCGCCCGAACGCCGGACGCCCGGCGGCGATATCGAGCGCGAGACCCAGGCTCATCCAGGACTTGCCGACCTTCGGGGGCCCGGCGAGCAGGGTCACGCCCTCACAGATCACCCCGGGCACCGCCCACCGCGGCGTGGGGAAGTCCATGGCCATCAGTTCCTCCGCTGTCCAGGCCGTGCGCCGCGGCGCCGGGGCCTCCGTCAAGTTCGGTCCGCCCCGCCTGCCCCCGCCCTGCGGGCCGCTCAACGGGCCCTGTGTGGGCGTGTGCGGGGCGTTCCCGATCGGGGTGGGGTGAGGGGCTGGGGTGGGTGGGGGGTTCATGCGGCGTCCTCGATCCGTCGGGGTCGCTTCGCCCCGGCCCGCAGACCGGACGCGATCGTCTTGTCCGCCTGCGCCGCGCTGTAGGCGCCGAGGGCGACGTGCCCGGCACACGCGCTGCGCAGCACCTGCCAGGCCTCGCCCTCGGGTAGAGCTCCACCGGCGACGAGCTGTCCGAGGGCGACCGCGGCGACGTAGAGGCAGGCGTTGCGCTGGGACTTGGGTGCCCCGGTCACCCGTGCTGTTTCAGCCCGTAGTGCAACGTCGAGGTAGCGGTCCCGGCGCCCGGCACCGGTCCGGATCGGACCCGCTGAAACAGCCGGGGGCGGGGGCGGGGCGAGCCGGTCGGCCAGCCAACCGGGCAGCGCGGCAGCCTGCGCATGGTCGTCGGCGGCGCGGTAGACCCCGCTCGGGGTGGCGGACCCGGCGGCGACGACGTAGCCGCCACCGGCCCGGGTGTCGACCTTCCACCCGAGCCCACGCCCGGTCTCGCCAGCGGTGTTGCGCAGCCCGAGCCCGGCCGGGACGCGGAAATACAGGTGCCGCCCGCCCGACGGGGTCGCCACCTCATAGGTCGCCGGGAGCACGCACCCGGCGTCGGCGAGCAGAACGGCCAGGACCCCTGCGCCGCCGACAACCCCGCGTGCGGCCCACCGCGGCGGCGGCACCTCGCCCGGCTCGGCGGTGTCGAGATCGAGCACCACCAGCCCGGCCGGGCCGGTCGCGACACCGACGTTGAACACCCCCGCCGACCACGCCGCGCGGATCCGGTCCGGGTCGGTCGTCGCCCGCTGCTCCCACCCACAGTGCCCGGCCACGCACGGCCCGATCCTCTGGCACGTGCTGTGCCCGTGCAGCGCCGGGCGCTTGGTACCCGCCCGCAACGGGAACACCGGCCAACCCCGCCCAGCCAACCCGAGCGCGACCCGGCACAGCTCCTCCCCCGCCGCGCTCACCGCAAGCCCCCCTCGACAACGGCCCGCTCGGCGGCGGCTCGTTCGGCGGCGTGGGCGTCCCAGTGGCACTGCGGGCACCACATGCCCTGCGGTCCCAGCGTCCAGAACTCGGTGGCGTCGGCGTGCAGGATCGCCGCGGCCCGGCTGGGGAGGTGCAGCGTGTTGTCGTCCTCGTCGACGTGAGGCTGACCGCAGCCCACACAGGCCACGGTGAGGCAGGTGTACTCGGTGAACCCCGACAACGCCTCCAGCCAGCCGGAGGCCAACGTGGTGACGGCGACCCGGTCCACTCGGCCGACGTCGCTCGGGTTTCGGTGACTGTGTGTAGACATGAGGGCTCCTGTTTTTCGACATGACGGGGTCGCGGCACCGGCCTGGTGGGCGTGGTGTCGGGTGATGGAGCTGGGGTGAGGTCGGTGGGTGAGGTGGCGGTGGGCGGGTTAGGTTCTTCACTCCCGCCCGGTTGTGGCTCTCTGACGTGCTGACCTGCGTCGAGTGATCGAGTGAGCCGGGTTAACCGGGCCCGCCCGGCGGGCTGGAAGCGCCGTGTAGCGGGGCGGCCGGCCGAGCCGGACCCGGTTCACTCCTGTTCGGTGTCGCCGTCGTGGTCGTCGTCGAGGTCCGCGGTCGCCCGCCGCACCTGTGCGTCACGGACGGTGACGGGATCGAGGGGCCAGCGGTTCCCGGTGGAGGGCACCTTGATCCCGAACTCGGCCGCGAGCTGAGCGCGTAGTGCCTTGCCGGTCAGCGACCGGTAGGGCTGGTGGCGCGGTGCGTGACGCACGAGCAGGGCCGGGACGTCGGCGATGCGGACCGGGTCGGCACCCAGGACGGCGTCGAGGTCGTCGAGCAGGTCCCGCGGCTGCTCCGGCTCGGCCTGCGGAGCGGGGCGCCCGGCGCCGGGCAGGCCCTTCCCACGGCGCTCGATGGCGTCGAGGGCGCGTTCGATGAGCGGGGTGACCTGGTCCCCGGCGGGGGTGTCCTTGTCGACGGACAGGAAGTAGACCTGCACGATCTCCGAGCGCTGCCCGGAGAACCCCTTGACCACCGCGGTTCCGCGGTCCACCCCGGGGATCAGTTCGGTGGCGCGGTGCCCGGCGGTGTAGGCGCCCTGGCCGAGCAGGGCGTCGTTGGCGACGTGGTCCCCGACGGCGAACGCGACGCCGTTGGAGCAGTTGCGGGTCACATCACGGGGCATGGAGTCCTTGGTGGGGGCCTGGGTGGAGACGATCAGGTGGATCCCGCGCTTACGACCGAGCCGGACGATGTCGACCAGCAGCTTCGCGACCTCGGCGCCGTGGGTGGGGTGCTGGATCGCGACGTGAGCCTCCTCCAGCAGGCAGAACAGCGGGTGCAGCCCGACGCCCTTGGAGGCGTACTCGCGGGTGACCGCGGGGATCTCGTAGCGGACCAGCAGCTCACCGCGGGCCTGGACCTCGGCGTGCAGCTCCCGCAGGTGCTCGGTGATCTCGGCGATCCGCACGTCCTCGGCACCCATGACGTAGCGCGAGCAGCGAGGCCGGAAAACCTCGAAGTCGAAGTTCGCATCCGGCACCCAGATCCGCAGCTCAGCCGTCGGGTCCAGCGCGGCCCCGACCATGAGGACCCGGGCGGCGGAGGACTTGCCCTGTCCAGGCATCCCACCGGCGAGAGTGTTGCGCTCCAGCAGCGGCGCCACCATCGGGGTGCCGCGCAGGTTCCGCCCGAACGGCACCCCCTTGAACACATCCACCGTGGTCGCGCTGTCGTCGAGCAGGGGATACGGGCCAGCGCCCTCGGCAAGAGCGCCCTTGTCCGCAACCCACAGATCCAGGATCCCAGCCTCGGTACCGGTGGTCGGCCACACCTCCTTTGCCAACCGATGCAGCCCCGTCGCGAGGTCCGCGCGGCGCCGCGCGATGCGGTCGGCGGTGACCCCGGCCGGGAGCCGGACCACCGCATGGGTACCGCGTCCATCGACCCGAGCGGGGGTGAGGAACTGCAACGGCGTGCCCGCCTTCAAGTAGGCGCTGATCTGGGCGATACGCAGCGCGTCCAGGGCACGGGCGATCGTGGTCTCATCCACCAGCGCGTCAAGGTCGGCGTCAGTGCTGGTCGCGAGCCACGCCGGGCCGGCAGTGTGGCGGCGCCCCTCCCACCACCCGGCCAGCAGCAGCGCCGGCCCGGCCACCCACAGCGCCACCGTGGCCGCGACGGTCACCGCAGCGGTCACGAACCGGACCACCAAACCGACCATGTCCCACCACGAGCCCCAGCCGAACCCGCCCGGCGCCAGCCACGCGGTGACCCCACCGGCGAGCAACAGCACACCAAGCACCGCCACGGCGATACCGGTCACCATCAGCGCAGCCAGTACCTGACGAGGCAGTTCCTTGATCCGCTGGGCACGGTGGCCCTTCAACGTGTCCAGACGCTCGGTCCACTCCGCCACCGCCGTGGAGTCCCCGGCCGCGCGGGCGGCGCGGATCTGCTCGCGCACCCCACCGTGGGTCGCTGCCGCGACCGCGCGCCGAACCAGCGAGCCGTACCCGGCCACCGTGGTCACCGCGGCCCGAGCGGTCGCCTTCGGGGTCGCCTTCACCCCGGCCACCGCCGCCGCCCCCGCTCGCCGCGCCGGACCACCCGCAGCAGTCGTGACCACATGCACCCCGGACCGAACGAGCCCACCCGCCCGTCGAGCGACCTTGCGCGGCCCCCGATCAGCAGACACCACCTCACCAGTGGCCGGCTCCTCAGTGACGGGCTCGGCGTCGATCACCAGCGGCTCACCCGCTCGGCCCCCGCGGGGCGGCGGGCGCCGCCCGTGCTCACCCCGCCCGGCCGCCGCGCTCGGCGCCGGACCCTCGATCACGGCTTGGTCCGTGATGCTGGTGTCGATCTCGTCGTGCCGGTCGTGCGAGCTGCTGTCCACAGGTCGATTCCCCTCGATCATCGCTGGTCAGGACTGGTCGGTTCGGTGCTCATCACGCAGCGCCCGCGCCCTGGCCGGGGCGCAGCGCAGACCGGTACGGATCGACTCCGCCGACGACGGATCGACCTCCCCCGCCGCCACCGCCGCCGCAAACTCGGCGCGCAGCGCATCCATCGAGCGAGCCCGCGGCCGGGCCACCTTCCGCGGACGACGGCGACCGTGCTCACCACCGGTCGGTCCCGTCGGCCGGTCGAGGGTGGCGACGCCGTGCCCGCCGGGGCGGTCGTCCTCGGTCCCGATGTCGGCCGGGTCGCGCTGGTTCCCGGTCCCGCCCGCGGGCTCGTCAGCGGACGGGACCGGGACGCTCAACAGGCCCGGGTTCTGCTCGGCCAGCCACGCCGACACCTCCGCCGCCAGGTCACCGCCGTCGTCGTCGACAGGCAGACCGGGCGTGGTGTGCGGGGCCAGCACAGGACGGCCGAGCCGGTCACGACGCACCCGATAGACCCCAGGGGCGTGCACCAGACGGGCGTCGCCGTCGGTGTCGATCTCGGCGACCGCGGCCCGCAACGCAGCCCGCCGGGCCGCGCGCAGCTTCCGCTCCGCCGCCCGCTCGGTGCGCGCCCTGCGGGCCGGGCGGGCCCCGGCGGTCACCAACTGGTGCGCGATCACCCCGGCCACCGACACCACACCCATCACCAGCCCGGTACTCACGCCACCGTGCTCACCGTCGAGGCCGTGGGCGACGTTCAGGCCCGCGGCCACGGCCGCGAACGCCCACACCCCGACCTGCAACGCCCACAGCGGGGCGCCCGGGTGCGTGCGGCGCCGCGACTGCACCGCCAGCGCGAACGCCCACATCCCCAACTCCGACAGCACCGGCAGCACCGCACCGGTCCACGACCCGTAGACCGCGACGCCATAGGCGGCCATCGCCGGGACCGCCATCACCGCCGACGCCACCGCCAGCGGATAGATCAGCAGATCCACCCGATGCGCAGCCGCCCACACCCCGACCGCGGCCCGGCGAGCGCCGGCACGCTTGCGTCGCTCGGTCCGGGCCCGGCGGGCCTGCTCGGCCCGCGCGGTCCGGGCGACCTGATCCCGGGTGGCCTGCTCGGTACGGCGGCGCTCGGCGATCTCCGCCCGCACCGCCTCGGCGTGCAACGCCCGCTCCGCAGCCGCATCGGCGTCACGACGGGCCCGCTCCGCCGCAGCGGCGCGGTCCTCACGACGGCGCTCCGCCCACGTCCCGGTGCTCATCGCACGGCCGCCTTCATGCACCGCGGGCGCGAGCACACATCACCCATCCCCGACCGCACCCGGACCCCGCACGACCGGCAATGCACCGGCCCCGACGCCTCCTCCGTGTGACGACCCCGCCGGTGATGCCGACGGTGCTCCGCCGCCGCCAACTCGTTCGCGACCACCGACCGGCCCGCCCGAGCCCCACCCTTCGCCGCACTCGACAACCAACCCATCGCCCTTGCTCCTCTCGCTCGTCTGTCCTATGTGGATCATGTAGTTACGGTGGTCCCGGCTCGTCCCGCGCCGGACCCGGGGGTCAGCGCGCCCGGCGCACGACCCGCTTCTGCGACATCACCGGCAGAGCCCGACCCGGCGGGCCGTGGCCTCGGTCAGGTACGACATCGGCGCCGACCGCGAGGTCTCCACCACCCCGGCACTACCGTCGAGATGGCGCAGCTTCACTCGCACCTGCCCCTGCGGACGCCACTCGATCGCGACGACCTCCGCCCAGGTGCCGCCCACGGGCCCGTAGGCGTAGACCCACCACCCGGGCCGGACCAGGCGCACCGGACGCTCCTGCGCCGCCTTCGCCGCCGCCCGCTCCACCGCGGAACTCAGCCGGGCACTCACGCCGCCACCTCATCGGCAACCGGCACCGCGAGGGCGAACGTGCCGATCTCAACAACCACCGACGACCGGGAAATCGAGCCGTCGACCGGCTTGCCCGAGGGACTGCCGTTGGCGGCGGGGATCGGCCCGAGCTCGTCGGCGATCATGCGATCCCAGAACTCGTGCAGGGCCTCACGCTGGTCGTCGTCCAGCGGGACGACGCAGTCGGCCAGGTAACTCATCGAACCCATCGCAACTCTCCTCACTGAACCGCTTATGTTAGCGCTTATAGTAGCGCTCGCTTTGGCCTGGTCAAGCGAACTCTTGCGCTCGACAGCTCGTAGAAGTTCGTCGCTCAGACCTCAGAGCGCTAGAGTTGACGCAGCTAGGAGCGCTAACACGGAGGTCACAGCGGTGATGGATTGGCAAGCCGTGGCATCAGCCATGAACACCCGAATGGCAGAGCTGGACGTGACACAGGTCGACTTGTCGCGGCGTTCCGGAGTCAGCGTTTCCACTCTCCGCGCCCTGCAGAGCGGTCAGTCCCGCCGCAGATCCCCCCGGACACTGAGCGCCGTGTCGGAGGCACTTGGTTGGCCCAGCGGCCACCTCACTGCGGTAGCCGAAGGGCGGCCCCCGCAGGAGGTGGGGTCGAGCGCAGTCCCGGCCGTCGAAACCCTCCACCTCGCCATGCAGGCCCTCGAAGCGCGGCTCGAAGCTGTCGAGCGTCGACTGCCTGCCGGAGAGCGCTGATCCCGCAGAAGTTGGCCAGTCTGGCCGTGGAGCCTTGCGCTTGTTGGCATGCTCAAAGCTTCAGCCGGACAGCCGGAACCGAGAAGTGGACAACCGTATCCAGAGCCCACCAAGCCGAGGTGGATACACCTGCGAGACGAGAGGCTTAGCAGCCGCATGACCTCCGGGGGCAAAGACCAGCACCAACGGCACTTCGTCACGCTGTTTCGAGAGCTGCGTGACGACCGCGGCCTCTCTTACCGGGAGCTGGAACGGCCGACACTGGCCACACGGGGCTGGATCAGCAATGTGGCGGCAGGGGCCCGATGGCCTGGGCGTGACTGGGCTGAACGAGCTGATCAAGTGTTACATGCGTCCGGCTCACTAGTTTCGGCATGGGACCGCGCAAATAGCGAGCGAGAGGAGAGTGCACGGCAACGGAAACTTCTCATCGCCACCGAACAAGAATCGGCCGCAATCATTGCTGCAGCAGCAAATCCCGACGCAGTAGACGTCGACGCTCTAAGCGAGAGCGTTGCATCACTCAGTATCGCCTATCTACATCAACCCGCAGAGCCGATGCTGCGCAAGGCTACAGACATTCGGAAAGAGTCTCTAAGGCGGCTAACCGAAGGCGCTGTGCGACCACACGAATTGCGCGACTTGACCCTGGCGGCAGGCAGAGCCTCCGGGGTGCTTATCTACGCTGCCCTCGACCTCGGCCACCCCGAGATTGCCGCGACCCACGCTCGTGCCGCATGGCACCTAGCGGAATCCGCGAACGACAATGAACTGCGCGCCTGGGTCCGCGGAACTGAATCTCTCCTGGCGCGGTTCGAGAAGAACTACACTCTTGCGGACAACCTTGCCCAGGACGGCTTGAAGTACGCAGGAGCAGGCACGTCAACGATTCGCCTCCTATGTGGAGCAGCTCAGTGTGCCGCCAACCTCAACAACTCCAGGAAGGCGCAGGACCTCCTAGATCAAGCTCTATCCTTGCGCGATAAAGCCGCGTCCGACTCTGTGAACGGCCTCTACTCCTTCAGCTACGCCAAACAGCTCTACTATGGTGGCTCAAGTCTAATGTGGCTGGACGATCCACAAGCCCTGAAGCGAGCAGACAGAGACGCCGGGCGCGCCATCTCCCTGTGGGAACACGAGGGGGATGAGTTCCGATCACTGGACGATGAGGCTCTAGCTCACGTATATCAAGCAACTGCCCGCGTCAAAGTAGGCGAAATTGATGGAGCAATGCAGGTATTACGCCCTGTAATCAATCTACCCGAGGAACGGAAAATTTCCTGGATTCGCAGGCGAATCTCAGAGATGGGAGACCTGCTCGACGGGAAGCAGTTTAAAGGATCAGTTATCGCAGCGGACGCCAGAGACGAGCTTCGCAGCCTTACCTAGCTGGGGGCAGCGGGAACTCGCCGGGCCAGGCTCAGCTGTCGGATGAGGCCCCGATGAGCGCAGCCCCGTAATTGGTGTAGGGCTCTTCGAATGCAGCAATGGAAAAGCGGGAGCGCGCCTCACCTAAAAGGCGCCTGGCAATGAGCCTTTGCCAACCTGGCTGGGACGGGGTGGGTGGATGTCCTCCGAGGCCACCCGCTGGCCCGCCTGTTCCCTGTCGATGCAGGTCACCCCGGTGACTCCGCCAGCCTCCGATGTCGCGTCTCAAGCTTCTGACCAGGGCCAACGTCAGGTTGGCAAAGGCTCAATGAGGTGTTCTCAGTAGCGGGGTGGCAGGTCGTGGCGACACGCCGAGGGTGGTGAGATGAGCGGGAACGGGGCAGGACCCCGGTAGATCGGTTCGGTCCAGCACAGATCGACACCGTCACCGAGGTCCTGCATGTCTGATCCTGTCACCTACACCGCTGTCCTCCCGATCGGGGAGCGCACCGTGGCCTATCTGGCGCGGCTCCTGGTCCTTCAACGCCGTCGACGTGGCACCCGGCGGCGGGCGTTGACCCCGTTCGCCCAGGCAGTGCTGGTGATCCGCTGGTTCTGTGATGCTACCCGGGTCCGATGTTTGGCCGGTGACAACGCGATCAGCACTGCAACGGCCTACCGTTACCTGCACGAAGGCATCGACGTCC
>NZ_MCIM01000001.1:1412805-1459084 GCF_001932405.1 Pseudonocardia sp. Ae331_Ps2
GACCTGTGGTGGTCGGGCAAGCACCGCCGCCACGGCGGGAACATCCAGGTCCTCACCGCACCTGATGGATGGCCGCTATGGACCAGCGACGTGCGGCCGGGCCGCGAGCACGACACCCGCTGCGCCCGTACCCACCCCGGGCTGCTCGAGGGCCTGGCCGCGTTCACCGACGACACCCACGCCGCGCTGGGCGACCTCGGCTACGAAGGCGAAGCCGACCGGCTCACCGTGCCCATCAAACCCGCCCCCGGCCGCGGGCAGACGGTCAACCAGCGCACCGTCAACACCCTGCACTCAGCCCTTCGTGCTCTGGCCGAACGCGGAAACGCCCTGCTCAAGACCACCTTCGCCGCGTTGCGGCGAGTCACGCTATGTCCCTGGCGCACCGGCGCGATCACCGCAGCTGCGCTCGTACTACTCCACACCGAGTACGACCGCACGACATGATCAACCCGCTACTGAGAACACCTCAATGCCCCGGCGTCGTCGGGAGGCCGCTGTCCAGATGTGGGCGACGGTCTCGTATTCACCGTCGTCGTCACGGTCGTGCGCGATGACGAACCCGGCGAGACGACCGATGAAGACCGATAGATTCTCCTCCCGAACGAGGACGGTCTCCAGAACGAGACCGTCCAGGGCCCTGAGACCACCGCAGACGCCTCCTGCCACTCAGGTGGCGCCGCGGAGCTGTCGCAGCACCAGAACGGCGCTGAGACCGCATGCCCCGACGCGGGGCCAGGCACGGACCGTCAGGTGCCGTTCCCCCACTCTTCTTCTGTCACTCTGTCACTACACCGCCCCTGACCAGCACAAACGAGAGTGACAGTTCGAGTGACAGGCCAGTGACACTGTCACTCTGTCACCCGGCGGGCCCCGGAATCGTTCGACGGTAGCGCTCTACGGCCAGGCGTCGTCGACGCTCCTCTCGCCCGCGAGCGAGAGGAGCGAGCGCCCCCGCGTGGGCTTGGCCCACGGAGGGCCCACAGATGCCCGTATCTGGCCGTAGGCGACCGGACACACCCGGACAACGAAAGAGACCCCCGGCTCCGGCGTTTCCGCTGGTCGGGGGTCTCTTTCACGTGCTGTGGCTGGTCCAGGATTCGAACCTGGGAAGGCTACGCCGACGGATTTACAGTCCGCTCCCTTTGGCCGCTCGGGCAACCAGCCGGGGTGCATCTCGGTCTCGCTGAGTGCGTGAACGAGGATACGACACGACCTGAACGACCCCGCCGAGGGGTCCCCGACCGACCCGGAGGAGAGACGATGGCCGACCCGTCGTTCGACGTCGTGAGCAAGGTGGACCGCCAGGAGGTCGACAACGCCCTGAACCAGGCCGCGAAGGAGCTGTCGCAGCGCTTCGACTTCCGCGGCACCAACACCACGATCGCCTGGGCCGGCGAGGAGGCGCTGACCTTCGAGTCCGAGACCGAGGAGCGACTGCTCGCCGGGATCGAGGTCTTCAAGGAGAAGCTGATCAAGCGGCAGATCTCCCTGAAGGCGTTCGAGGCCGATGAGCCGCAGATCTCCGGCAAGACCTACAAGGCGAGCGGCAAGATCCTCCAGGGCATCGCGCAGGACAAGGCCAAGGAGATCAGCAAGGCCATCCGCGACGAGAAGCTCAAGGGCGTCCAGGCGCAGATCCAGGGCGACCAGCTGCGCGTCTCGGGCAAGAAGAAGGACGACCTGCAGGCCGTCATCGCGCTGCTCAAGTCCAAGGACTTCGGCATCGCGCTGCAGTTCACCAACTACCGGTGACCAACCGGCCCTGAGCTGCTGAAGCCCTGGCTCAGGGGTGCCGGGTACGGACCAGGTGGCGGGGCCGGCTGGAGTTCGCGCGGACGCTGGTGCCCGCCGTCGACGGGCTGCTGGACCACTCCCCGGCGGACGCAGCCGTGCAGCGACCCGTGTCCGTGACCTGACCCGGCTCCCCTAGGCCGGCGGCGCCGGCCGCAGGTGCGCCCACGGCCGCGCCCGCTCCAGCTGCGCCGCCAGCGCCAGCAGCAGCGGCTCCGAGCCCGGCCGCCCGACGAACTGCACGCCCAGCGGCAGCCCGGACGCCGTCCGGTACAGCGGCACCGAGGACGCGGGCCGGCCGGTCAGGTTCGCCAGCTGGGTGAAGGGGACCGGGGCGAAGTTGGCGTCGACCAGGCTCTCCACCAGCCCGAGCCGTCCGAACAGGCCGGACGCGCCGGCCCGCAGCAGCGCCTGCGCCCCGATCCGGGCCACGGCCGGCAGCCCCAGCTCCCCGATCGGCCACGGCGGCCGGGCCAGGGTCGGGGTGAGGAGCAGGTCGTAGCGCTCGTGGAACGTGGCCAGTGCGCGGGTGTGGTCCTGGCGGCGGGCGAGCGCGGCGAGGTAGTCCGGCGCGGGGGTGGCACGCCCGATGGCGGCCATCACCCGCGTCTCCGTCTCGAAGGCGTCGTCGCCGCAGCCGGTCAGCGCCCGCGCCGAGGCCACCTGGGCCGAGATCGTGGAGAACCAGGTGGTGAGGAAGTCGGTGGCCAGCGCCCGGCCGTCGAGGGCTGGGGCGGACTCCTCCACGACGTGCCCGAGCGAGGTCAACAGCTCGGCGGCGTCGGTGGCCGCGGCGACCGCCTCCGGGTCGACCTCGGTACCCAGCGGCGACGCGGTGGCCAGCCCGATCCGCAGCGGCGCCGGGTCGTCCCGGACGGCGTCGGCGTAGGGGCGCTCCGGCGGGCGCACGACGTAGGGACCCTCCGGTTCCGGCCCGGCCGTCACGTCGAGCAGCGCGGCCGAGTCCCGCACGGTCCGCGACAGCACGCCCTGTACCGCCGCGCCGTGGAAGCCCTCCGCGACGTCCGGCCCGGACGGCGTCACGCCGCGGCCGGGCTTGAGCCCGAACAGCCCGCAGGCGGCGGCCGGGATGCGGATGGAGCCGCCGCCGTCGCTCGCGCCGGCCGCGGGGACGATCCCGGCGGCGACGGCCGCGGCGGACCCCCCGGAGCTGCCGCCGGGGGTGCGGGCGGGGTCCCACGGGTTGCGGGTCGGCCCGCCGAGCGCGGGCTCGGTGACGGCACGGGCGCCGAACTCGGGAGTCGCCGTCCGTCCGAACACCACGAGACCGGCCTCGGTCCAGCGTCGGACCACCGTCGACGTCTCGGGTCGCGGGTGGTCGGCGAGCGGGCGGGAACCGGACGCCGTCGGGACCCCGGCGATGTGCTGGGCGAGGTCCTTCACCAGGAACGGGACACCCGCGAACGGCCCGCTCAGCGGGCCGCGTGCGCGGGAGCGGGCGGCGTCGTCGAGCCGCAGCCGGATGGCGTTGATGCCCGGCTCGACGGCGTCGGCACGGGCGACGGCGGCCTCCAGAAGGTCGGCTGCGCTCACCTCACCCGCCGCGACGAGCGCGGCCAGCCCGACGGCGTCGTGGTTGCGGTAGTCGTCCCAGGAGATCCCCACGGCGGGGATACAAACAGATCGGTCAGGGGGTGGACACCGGGGCGGGCACCGGCGCCGGGGACGCGTCCGAGGTACCGGTGACCCCGGCGACGATGCCGAGAGCCATGACGACCGCGGCCGCGGCACCCAGGACGGCCGGCAGCACCGGCCGGGTGCGAGCCGGAAAGTCGGGCAGCCGGAATCCGCCGGAGGTCCGGGTCGCGCCACCCTCGGGGAGCGGGGCCTGACGGACCGGCTCGGGAAGCGGGGCCCGGCGGACCGGCTCGGGGTGCCGCCGGACGGTCGGGGCCTGGGCCGGGGGGCCCGACGGGAACCGCACGGGCGGGCGCTGGCCCGCCGGGGGCCGGCCCGTGAGGGGATGCCGGGCCGCGGGCGGGCGGGCCGGGTGTCGCGGGCCCGCCGGGGCGTACTGCCCGGGGACGTGACCGCCCGGGGCCTGCCGGGGCGGAACGTGGCCGGGAACGTAGCCGCCCGGGACCTGCCGTGGCGGGACCTGGCCGGGACGCCGGCCGCCGGGCCCGACTGCGTCGCGGGGGCGCGGGACGACGGGCAGCGCGGTGGTCGGTGCGTCGTCGGAGGACCCGCCGCCCGGCGCCGTGTGCGGCGCCGCGGGGCGGGAGGAGCGGGGCTCCGGCGGCGTCGTTCCCGCGGCGGGGGTGGGTGCGGCAGGAGCGTCCGTGACCGGGTCCGGGTCGGAGGCGGTCGTGGTGTCCGCCTCGGCGACCGTCGGCGCGACCGGGGTGTCGGCGTCCGAGGACGGTCGGGCCGACGGCAGCACGACCGGCTCGTCCGGGCCGGCCTCGGTGACCACGTCGTCCCCCGGGCGGGCCGGTGACGGGACCTCGACCGGGCCACCCTGGAGCGGCACCGACGGGGTCTCACCGGTGTCGGTGAGCGCGTGGCGGGGCTTCTGGGACGGGGTCTCGCTCATGGGTCCTCTTCCGCAGGGGGAGCTCTGCTCTGAGAGCTTCATCGCTCCCGGCACCCCGAACCGTTACGGAACAGCGACCCGGGGTCGCGCAACCACCCCCGGAACGGTCCGGTCAGCGGCGGACCATCTGCTGGAGCCGCGCGATCCGGTCCTCGATCGGCGGGTGGGTGGAGAACCACCTCGCCATCTTCTCGCCGGGCCGGAACGGGTTCGCGATCATCAGGTGCGACTGCGCCGTGAGCCGCGGGTCCGGGGGCAGCGGGGCGGCCGCGGTGCCGTACTTGAGCTTGTGCAGCGCCGAGGCCAGGCCCAACGGGTCCCCGGTGAGCTCGGCCCCCGAGGCGTCGGCCTGGTACTCCCGCGACCGGCTGACGGCCATCTGCACCACGCCGGCCGCGATCGGGCCGAGGAGCGCGACCAGGATGATCGCGATCGGGTTCGGGCGGTCCTCGTCGTTGCCGCCGAAGATCGAGGCGAACATCGCGAAGTTCGCGAGGAACGACACCGCCGAGGCGAGCGCTCCGGCGATCGACGAGATCAGGATGTCGCGGTTGTAGACGTGGCTGAGCTCGTGGCCGATGACCGCGCGCAGCTCGCGCTCGTCGAGGAGGTGCAGCAGACCGGTGGTCACGCACACCGCGGCGTGCCGCGGGTTGCGGCCGGTGGCGAACGCGTTGGGTGCGTCGGTCGGGCTGATGTGCAGCGACGGCATGGGCTGGCGGGCCCGCTGGCTCAGCTCGCGGACGATCCGGAACAGCTGGGGGTACTCGGCCTCGGTGATCGGCTGGGCGTGCATCGACCGCAGCGCCATCTTCGCCGAGTTGAAGTAGGCCCACCCGTTCACGGCGAACGCGACGACCAGGGCGATGACCAGTCCGCCGCGGCCACCCAGGACCCCGCCGATCGCGAGGATCAGGGCGCTCATCGCGCCGAGGAGGACGGCCGTCTTCAGACCGTTCATGTGGCTGTGCACGCCGGGGTCACCTTTCCGTGCGGTCCTGCTGGGGTCACCCTTCTCAACGGACGAACCGGGCAGCGCGTTCCCGGGTGTGACCGGGGCCCGGCCCGGGGCACCCGCCACGTGCGGGAGGCCGGCCCGGCGTGGAAGAGTCGGGCCCATGAGCGACGGCGATGTCACGACAGAGGTCCGGACCGAGGTCACCGACGGTGTCGCGGTGCTCACCGTGTCGAACCCGGCACGACGCAACGCGCTGAACCTGGACCTGTCGCAGAAGCTCGTCGCCGCCGTCGAGGCCGCGAACGCCGACGACTCGGTCGGCGCGATCGTCGTCACCGGTCAGGAGCCCGCGTTCTGCGCCGGCGGCGACCTCGCGGAGCTGCAGCAGGCCGACCCGGCGACGCTCAAGCGCGTCTACTCCGGGTTCCTCGCCATCGCCTCCTCCCCGCTGCCGACCCTGGCCGCGGTCAACGGCGCCGCCGTCGGCGCGGGGATCAACCTCGCCCTGGCCTGCGACGTCCGGCTGGCCGGCCCGACCGCACGGTTCGACGTCCGCTTCATGCAGCTGGGCCTGCACCCCGGCGGCGGCTACACGTGGATGGCCCAGCGCGCTCTCGGCGCCCAGGGCAGCGCCGCGATGACCCTGTTCGGCGACGTCCTCGACGCCCGCGAGGCCGAGCGCGTCGGTCTGGTCTGGCGCGCCTACGACAGCGACGAGGACCTGATGGCCGGCGCCCGTGAGCTCGCGGGCCGGGCCGCCGCCGCGCCGCGGGACCTGATCGTCACGACCAAGGCGACGATGCGGATCACCGCCCGGCTCGACGCGCACGCCGACGCCACCGACATCGAGGTCCGCGCCCAGGCCGAGACCGTGCACTCCGAGGCGTTCGCGGAACGCGTCGCGGCGCTGCAGAAGAAGATCAGCAGGAAGTGACCCGCGGCACGAACGTGACGCGGGCCATGTGACGTGATCCCGGGTCTCCGGACAGGGGGACGAACCGGGAGTTAACCTCGATGTATCGAGGGACAATTCGACGCCGAACTGGGGACCATCAGCCCATGACGACCAGCGACACTCCCGTCGAGGCACGCGACTCCGAGGTCGTGCAGCGCGACCGGGTGGTCATCCGGTTCGCCGGCGACTCCGGTGACGGCATGCAGCTGACGGGTGACCGCTTCACCTCCGAGACCGCGAACTTCGGCAACGACCTGTCGACGCTGCCGAACTTCCCCGCGGAGATCCGGGCTCCTGCCGGGACGCTGCCCGGGGTGTCGTCGTTCCAGCTGCACTTCGCGAACTACGACATCCTCACTCCGGGGGACCGCCCGGACGTGCTGGTCGCGATGAACCCGGCGGCGTTGAAGGCCAACATCGGCGACCTGCCCCACGGCGGCGTGCTGATCGTGAACACCGACGAGTTCACCAAGCGGAACCTGACCAAGGTCGGGTACGCGGCGAACCCGCTCGAGGACGGCTCCCTGGAGCCCTACGCGGTGCACGGGGTCGCGATGGCGACCCTGACCCGAGGCGCCCTGGAGGAGACCGGGCTGTCCAAGAAGGACGCCGAGCGGGCGAAGAACATGTTCGCCCTGGGTCTGCTGTCGTGGATGTACCACCGGCCCTCGGAGTCGACCGAGCGGTTCCTGCGGGAGAAGTTCGCGAAGAAGCCCGACATCGCCGAGGCCAACATCCTGGCCTTCCGCGCCGGGCACGCCTACGGCGAGACGACCGAGGCGTTCGCGGTCACCTACGAGGTCGCCCCGGCCCGGCTGGCGCCGGGGACCTACCGGCAGATCACCGGGAACGTCGCGCTGGCGTACGGGATCATCGCCGCCGGACGCACGACGAGCCTGCCGGTGTTCCTGGGCACCTACCCGATCACCCCGGCCTCGGACATCCTCCACGAGCTGTCCAAGCACAAGGCCTTCGGCGTGACCACCTTCCAGGCCGAGGACGAGATCTCCGGCGTCGGCGCGGCGCTGGGCGCGTCGTTCGGCGGCGCGCTCGGCGTCACCACCACCTCGGGTCCGGGGATCGCGCTCAAGGCCGAGACCGTCGGCCTGGCCGTGGCCCTGGAGCTTCCGCTGCTGGTGATCGACGTGCAGCGCGGCGGCCCCTCGACGGGGCTGCCCACCAAGACCGAGCAGGCCGACCTGCTCCAGGCCCTGCACGGGCGCAACGGCGAGGCCCCGCTCCCGGTGATCGCCCCCTGCACCCCCGGCGACTGCTTCATCGCCGCGGTCGAGGCCGCCGCGATGGCCGTGCGCTACCGCACCCCGGTGATGCTGCTGTCCGACGGCGCGCTGGCCAACGGCTCCGAGCCGTGGAAGATCCCCGACGTCGAGACCCTGCCGACGGTGGACCCGGGGTTCGCGACCGAGCCCAACGCCCCCGACGGGTCCGGCGAGTTCTGGCCGTACCTGCGTGACCCCGAGACCCTGGCCCGGCCGTGGGCGATCCCCGGCACCGCGGGTCTGGAGCACCGCGTGGGCGGGCTGGAGAAGGCCGACGGGCGCGGCTCGATCTCCTACGACCCCGACAACCACGACCGCATGGTCCGGCTGCGCCAGGCCAAGATCGACGGCATCGAGGTGCCGGACCTCGTGGTCGACGACCCCGACGGCGACGCGGACTTCCTCGTCGTCGGCTGGGGGTCGACCTTCGGCCCGATCAACGCCGCGGCGCGGCGGGTGCGCAAGCTCGGCCACTCGGTCGCCACGGTGCACCTGCGCAACCTCAACCCGATGCCGGCCAACCTCGGCGAGATCCTGGGCCGCTACCGCACGGTGCTCTGCCCCGAGATGAACCTCGGCCAGCTCGCCATGCTGCTGCGCGCCCGCCACCTGGTCGACGTCAAGAGCTACACCAAGGTCGCCGGGCTCCCCTTCGGCGCCGAGGAGCTGCAGGACGTGTTCCTGGACTACCTCACCGGCAAGCACCCGGAGTCCGCGGCCGACACCACCCCACGGCCCGCCAACGAGACCACTGGAGCGCAGGCATGACCGCCACCGATCTCGGTCTGCCGTCCATCGGCGGCCTCGACGGGGTCCCGACGACGGACGCGAAGCAGACCGCGAAGGACTACACCTCCGACCAGGAGGTCCGCTGGTGTCCCGGCTGCGGCGACTACGCCGTCCTCGCCGCGGTCCGCCAGTTCCTGCCCACCCTGGGCATCAAGCGCGAGAACACCGTGTTCGTCTCCGGGATCGGCTGCTCGAGCCGTTTCCCGTACTACCTCAACACCTACGGGATGCACTCCATCCACGGGCGTGCCCCGACGATCGCGACCGGGCTGGCGACCTCGCGGGAGGACCTGTCGGTGTGGGTCGTCACCGGTGACGGCGACGCCCTGTCCATCGGCGGCAACCACCTCATCCACGCGCTGCGCCGCAACGTCAACATCAAGATCCTGCTGTTCAACAACCGGATCTATGGCCTGACCAAGGGCCAGTACTCGCCCACCTCCGAGGTCGGGAAGGTCACCAAGTCCACCCCCATGGGCTCGCTCGACCACCCGTTCAACCCGATCTCGCTGGCGCTGGGCGCCGAGGCGTCGTTCGTCGGGCGCGCCCTGGACTCCGACCGCAAGAGCCTCACCGCCGTGCTGCAGGCCGCCGCCGAGCACCGCGGTTCCGCCCTGGTCGAGATCTTCCAGGACTGCCCCATCTTCAACGACGGCAGCTTCGACGTCCTGCGCCGCGGCGACAACGAGAACCGGCTCATCCCCCTCACCCACGGCGAGCCGATCACCTTCGGCGCCCCGGGTGAGGACGGACGCGGCTCGCACGCGGTCGTCCAGGACGGGTTCGGCCTCGCCGTCGTCGAGACCGCGTCGGTCGACCCCGCGACGATCGTGGTCCACGACCAGACCGACCACGAGCTCGCCTTCGCCCTGTCCCGGCTCTCGGACCAGGACCTCACCCACACCGTCACCGGGGTCTTCCGCAGCACCGACCGCCCCACCTACGACGACGCCGCACGCGCCCAGGTCCAGGCCGCGAAGGACGCCAAGCCCGACGCCGACCTGCAGGCCCTGCTCAACGGCCGCGACACCTGGACCATCGTCTAGGACCGGCCCGCGACCGACGACGGCCCCGGCACTCCTTCCAGGGAGTACCGGGGCCGTCGTGCGTCCACCGGTGTCCGGGCTCAGCGGGCCCCGGGACGTTCGTTCCACGCGATGAACCCGGCCGCCCGGGCGGCGCCCTCCGCGGTGAAGTACAGGTCCGCCCGCGTACGGACGTAGTACGGCGACTCGGGCGGGTGGAACCGCCGCGACCCGCTGTGCACCTTCACCCGGTGCGTCTCGGGAGGGTCGCCGCCGTCGGCGGGTGCGAGCACCGAGTCCGGGTACGGGCCGGGCCGCACGCCCGGGGGCAGCGGCTCGGACGCCGCCGACGGGCCGATGATCAGGGAGTCGAGCGCCGCCAGCGCCGAACCACCGGCGGGCTGCCGCGTCCGCGACGGGATCGGCAACGGTGCGGGCGGGCCGTCGTCGTCCGACGCGGGGGCCGGCTCGGGCAGCGGCGCCGGTTCGACGTCGTCGCGCAGGGCGTGCCGGCCGGACGGCTCGTCGTCGTCCTCGGCCACCCCGTCCTGCGGCGCGGGGTTGCTCTCGGGGCGAGGAAGGGGCACCGCGGGGGCCGTGGCACCGTCCGGTGCTCCGGCGCTGCCGCCCGGTTCCCCCACGACCGGTGCGGCGGGGGCTGCCGCGTCGTCCTGGGCCGCGTCGCCGTCGGCCGGGGCTTTCTCGGCCGACGCGTCCTCGGTCAGACCGCCCTCGGCCAGATCATCGCGAGCCGCGGCGACCTGGGCCGGGGCGTCGTGAGCCGCGCTGCCGTCGGCCGGGCCGTCCTCGGCCGGGGCCTCCTCGGTCGGACCGCTCTCGGCCAGATCGCCCTCGGCCGGCTCATCCTGGGCAGCGCTGTCGTGCCCGTGGGCCAGGTCGCCGTGGGCCGGGGCGTCCTGGGCTACGGCAACGGGTTCGTCGGTCGCGGGTCCGTCGGTCGCGGGTCCGTCCGCCCCGGTGAGGCCGACGGGTCCGTCAGCCCCGGTGGGGCCGGTCCCGCCCACGGCGGCGGTCCCACCCGTGGCCGCGGTCCCGCTCGCGGCGGCCGGCGAGGGACCGGGCGCCTCGGAGCCGGCCGGCACGTCCGCGGCCACCCCGGGGCGGGCTGCCGGGGGGACGACCTGCTCCCCCGCACCGTCGGCCACGGCGGACGGTGGCGGTGCGCCGTCCGGCGGCGGTGTGGTCGCCCCGGTCACCCGGTCCGGGTCGGCCTCCCCGACGGGCTCGAACAGCCCCACGGTCCCGGGTCCGCTCCCCGGGCCGGGCCCGTCGGACGCCTCCACCGTGTCGGGCGCACCCGTGGCCTCCGGACCGTCCTCGACGGCCCCTGCGCGGCGGCGGGACACCAGCACCCCTGCCGCCACGAGTACCACGAGCACCGCCAGCAGTACCCACATCCAGCCCATGCCGGACCTCCGTCCGCCCGGGACCCTCCCGGACCGCTGTCGCCGTGCTTGGTATCACGGATCGTGCCCGCCTCGCCGTCACCGCGCGCGGTGGCACACCCGTACCGGATCATCGTGCCCGTGACCCACCACCCGAAGCGACCATGACCGCCGCCCGTTCCCCCGAACGAACCACACCCGAACGAAGTGAGCGGAACCCCGCCGGGCTCGCCGCGGGCGTCGGCGCGTACGTGCTGTGGGGTCTGTTCCCGGCGTTCTGGCCGCTGCTGGACCCCGCGGCGCCGCTGGAGGTCCTCGCCCACCGCGTGCTGTGGACCGCCGTGCTGATGGCGGTGGTGCTGACCGTGCTGCGCGGCTGGGGCGACGTGCGCGGGCTCGGTCTCCGCCGGTGGCTCGCGACGGCCGCCGCCGCGGTGTTCATCGCGGTGAACTGGGGCCTGTTCATCTGGGGCGTCTCGGTTGGGCTGGTCGTCGAGTCCGCGCTCGGCTACTACATGACCCCGCTGGTCGGGGTGCTGTTCGGCGTCCTCGTCCTGCGGGAGCGGCTGCGGCCCGCGCAGTGGGTGGCGCTGGGGCTGGCGGCGACGGCCGTCGTGGTCATCGCCGTCGGCAACGACACGGTGCCGTGGCTGTCGATGGCCCTGGCCTGCTCGTTCGGGATCTACGGGCTGTTCAAGGCGACCGCGCCGCTGCCCGCCGCGGCCGGGCTGACCGCGGAGGGCCTCGTGCTCGTCGTACCGGCCGCGGTGTTCCTCGTCGTCCTGGCGCTCACCGGCGGCGGCACGTTCACCGGGCACGGGCCGTGGCACCTGCTGCTCATGCTGTCCGCGGGTCCGGCGACCGCGCTGCCGCTGCTGCTCTACGGCGCCGCGGCGCGACGGCTGCCGCTCACGACCCTCGGGGTGCTGCTCTACGTCAACCCCACGCTGCAGTTCCTGTGGGGCGTGCTGGTCGTCGGACAGCCGATGGCCCCGGCCCGCTGGGCGGGGTTCGCCCTCGTCTGGCTGGCTCTGGTGGTGTTCACCGTCGACCTGCTGCGACGGCGACGCCCACCGGCGGCTCAGCCCACCCGCTCCACCGTGTAGTCGGTCAGCGTCCGCAGCGCCTCGATCGCCGGGCACGGCGGCAGCACCGCCAGCTCGGCACGCGCGCGGGCGGCGTACCCGGCGACGGTCTCGCGGGCCTTGACCAGCGCGTCACCGGAGCGGAGCAGCTCCAGCGCCTCGGCCACCTCGTCGTCGTCGCTGATCGGGGCGGCCAGCAGCTGCCGCAGCCTGCGCGCGTCGGCGGAGTCGTCGCCGTCGCGCAGGGCGTAGAGCATCGGCAGGGTGTGCACGCCCTCGCGCAGGTCGGTGCCGGGCGTCTTGCCCGAGTCGTCCGACGGCGACGCGATGTCGATGATGTCGTCGGAGATCTGGAACGCGGCCCCGATGACCTCGCCGAAGGTCCGCAGCGCCTCGACGTGCTCGGTCGGCGCACCGGAGAACATGCCGCCGTAACGACCCGAGGTCGCGATGAGCGACCCGGTCTTCTCCGCGACCACCCGCAGGTAGTGCTGCACCGGGTCGTCCGACGCCTTGGGGCCGCGGGTCTCGCGCATCTGGCCGGTCACCAGCAGGGCGAACGTCTCGGCGATGATCCGCACCGCGTCCGGGCCGAGGTCGGCCACCAGCCGCGACGCGTGTGCGAACAGGAAGTCCCCGGTCAGGATCGCGACCGAGTTGTCCCAGCGGGAGTTCGCGGACTCCGCGCCCCGCCGCATGGACGCCTCGTCCATCACGTCGTCGTGGTACAGCGTCGCCAGGTGGATCAGCTCCACCACGGCGGCCGCCGTGATCACCTCGTCGCGTTCGGGATGCGGTCCCACCTGGGCCGCGAGCAGCGTGAACAGCGGCCGGAACCGCTTCCCGCCGGCCTCGATGAGGTGCAACGAGGTCTCGGTGACGAACTCGTAGTCGCTGTGCACCTCGCGGTGCAGCAGGTCCTCGACCCGCTTCAGCCCGTCCGCCGTGGCCTCGGCCAGGACCGGATCGGCCATCCGGATCCCGGCCACGCTCTGTGTCTCCACCCCCACAGCGTACGAATCTCAGCCCGCGAACGCGCCGCTGGCGGCCCATTCGAGGACAGGTGTGGGAAGAATCCCGAGAACGAGGGTCGCCAGCGTGCCCAATGTGATGGCCACGGTGGTGAACGCCCCGGGCACGACGACGGCCGGACCGTCCTGGGCGGGCTCGGAGAAGTACATGAGCACCACGATGCGCAGGTAGAAGAACGCGGCCACCGCGGACGCGACCAGCGCGATCACCACGAGCGGCACCATGCCGTCCGCCGACGCCGCCGAGAACACCGCGAACTTGGCGGTGAACCCGCTGGTCAGCGGGATCCCGGCGAGCGCGAGCAGCAGGAACGTCATGATCCCGGCGACGAGCGGGGACCGCTTCGCCAGGCCCGCCCAGGCCGCCAGGTCCGAGGCCTCGCCGTCACCGGTGCGGACCAGCGAGATGATCCCGAAGACCGCGACCGTCGTGAAGCCGTAGGCCAGCAGGTAGAACATCAGGCCCACGGTGCCCTGCGGGGTCAGCGCCATCGCGCCGAGCAGGATGAACCCGGCGTGCGCGATCGAGGAGTAGGCGATCATGCGCTTCACGTCGGTCTGGGTGAGCCCCAGCACCGCGCCGACGACCATCGACACGACCGCGACCACCCACAGCACGCCGCGCCACTCCCACACGGTGCTGCCGAAGCCGACGTAGAGCACCCGGGCGATCGCGCCGAACGCGGCGACCTTCGTGCAGGCCGCCATGAACGCCGTGACCGGCGTCGGGGCGCCCTGGTAGACGTCCGGGGTCCAGGTGTGGAACGGGGCCACCGAGCCCTTGAACAGCAGCCCCACCAGCAGCAGCGCCAGACCCGCGAACAGCAGCGTGTCCGAGGCCAGGGTGCCCGCGGCGGCCTGCGAGATCGCCGAGAGGCGCACCGAGCCCGCGTAGCCGTAGAGCAGCGCGATGCCGTAGAGGAAGAACGCCGAGCCGAACGCACCCAGCAGGAAGTACTTGACCGCGGACTCCTGCGACAGCAGCCGGCGGCGGCGCGCCAGCCCGCACATCAGGTACAGCGGCAGCGACAGGACCTCGAGCGCGATGAACATCGTCAGCAGGTCGTTCGCCGCGACGAAGGCCATCATGCCGCCGAGCGCGAACAGCACGAACGGGAACGGCTCGGTCTGCATCGTCGGTGCCTCGTCGGGCGCCCCGTAGGAGCGGTCGACGTGCTCACCGCCGACCGGGGTGGCCGGGCCGCCGCCGGCGCGGACCGCGGCCCGCTCGGCGGCCGAGGCGACGAACACCCCGCCCGGCTCCACCGACCGGTCCGCGATCAGCAGCAGGCTGGGGATCGCGAGGACGATCAACGTGCCCCACAGGAAGAGCGAGGGCGCGTCCACCGACAACGCGGTGCCGAAGGTCAGCACGGCGGCCGGGGACCCGAGCGCGTACCCGGCCAGCGCGACGAGCGCCGCGACCAGCGTCAGGCCGGTCAGCAGCACCTGCACGGGCCAGCGCTGGTGCCGCGGGAGGAACGCCTCCAGCAGCACCGACACGCAGGCACCCGCGAACACGATCCACAGCGGCGCGGTGGCCGCCCAGTCGACCGCGGGCATCTCGATCGGGGCCACCTGGGCGGGGAGAACCAACGAGCTCATCGAGCGATCCCTCCAGCGACGACCGGGTCGGGCAGGCCGAGCTCGGTCATCGTCGCCGTCACCGACGGGTTGATCAGGTCGAGCACGGGGCCCGGGTAGAAGCCGAGCACCACGATCGCGACGACCAGCGGCGCGAGCACGCCGATCTCACGGGCCGTGAGGTCGGGGAAGCCGGAGCCCGTGCGCTGCGCGGCGACCGCCGGGTCGATCATCGACCCCGGGCCGCCCGCGCCACCGCGCTCCAGCGCCGCCATGACCGCGGTGCCGCGCACCGGGCCCTGCATCGTGCGCTGGTAGAACCAGAGCACGTAGAGAGCGGCGAAGATGATGCCGATCGTCGCGATCACGGTGAACACCGGCCGGTTCGGGAACGACCCGACCAGCACCAGGAACTCCGAGACGAACGAGTTCGTGCCGGGCAGCGCCAGCGAACTCATCCCGGCCAGCAGCAGGCAGCCCGCCATCACCGGCGCGATCCTCGCGACGCCGCCGTAGTCGGCGATCAGGCGCGAGCCGCCGCGGCTGATCAGCACGCCGACCATCACGAACAGCATGCCGGTCGAGAGACCGTGGTTGACCATGTACAGCGTCGCGCCGGCGAAGGCCTGGCTGGAGAACGCGAACACCCCGAGCGCGATGAAGCCGAAGTGTGCCACCGAGGTGTAGGCGACGAACCGACCCATGTCGGTCTGGGCGACCGCCAGCAGCGCGGCGTAGACGATCCCGGCGACGGCGAGCACCAGCACCAGCGGCGCGAGGACCTGGCTGGCCTGCGGGAACAGCGGCAGCAGGTAGCGCAGGAAGCCGTAGGTGCCGACCTTGTCGAGCACGCCGACCAGCAGCACCGCACCCACGATCGGGGCCTCGGCACCCGCGTCGGGCAGCCAGGTGTGGAACGGCACCAGCGGCGCCTTGATCGCGAACGCGACGAAGAAGCCGAGGGACAGCCAGACCTGGGTCGACTCCGGCACGCTCGACGCCATCGCCTGCAGCTCGGCCCAGGTGAACGTGCCCTGGCCCAGCTGCTGCTCGCTGACGACGAACAGCCCGATCAGCGACGCCAGCATGATCAGGCCGCCGAGCAGCGAGTACAGGAAGAACTTGACCGCCGCGTACTGCCGTCGCGGCCCGCCGAAACGGCCGATCAGGAAGTACATCGGGACCAGCATGGCCTCGAAGAACACGTAGAAGAGGAAGACGTCGGTGGCGGCGAAGACGCCGACCAGCGTCGCCTGGGTCGCCAACAGCAGTGCGAAGTACCCGGCGGCCGAGCGGCCCTCGGGCAGCTTCTCCGCCCACGCGAACAGCATCAGCCCGGGCACCAGGAACGCGGTGAGCCCGATCAGCGCCAGCGCGATCCCGTCGACGCCGAACGCGATGTGCGTGCCGAACGCGGGGATCCAGGACATCGAGAACTCGAGCTGGAACCGGGCGCCGGCCTGCGCCGCGGGGATGGAGTAGAGCGCCCACGCGACGACGACGAGCACCAGCTCGAGCAGCGCCGTCGCCATCGCGACCGCCTTGGCGGCCCCGGTGTTGGCACGCAGCGGGTACATGACCAGTGCGCCGAGCACCGGCACCAGCAGCAGGGCGATCAGGAACGGGTTGCCCCCGGAGCCGGGGACGATGGGAGCCGTGTCCAGGGGAGTCATGAGACGAACCTCACCGCCAGCATCGCGGCGACGACGATGACCGCCCCGCCGAGCATCGAGAGTGCGTACGACCGGACGAAGCCGGTCTGGAGCCGGCGCAGGCGGCCGGACCCGCCGCCGAACGCCGACGCGGTGCCGTTGACGGCCCCGTCGATGCCGCGGTCGTCGAACCAGGCCAGCAGCCGGGTCAGCGCGATGCCGGGCCGCTCGATGAACGCCTCGTTGAAGGCGTTCGCGCCGAGGTCCGCGCGGGCCGCGGCGACGACCGGCGACACCCGCTGCGGGCGCTGCACCGGCACCGGGGAGCGCCCGACGAACAGGTAACCCGCCAGCACGCCGAGCAGCGAGACGCCGACCACCAGCCACGGGATCACCGCGTGCGGCAGGGCGCCGCCCTCGAGCTCGACGCGCTCCCCCACCACCGGGGCGAGCCACTCCGGGATCAGCCCGTAGAGCACGCCACCGCCGAAGACGGAGCCGACGGCCAGCACGATCATCGGGACGGTCATCGTCGCCGGGGACTCGTGCGGGTGGTAGTCGCGGCCGTCGGTGGACCGCACCGTGCGCCAGCGCTCCGCACCGAAGAACGTCATGATCATGAGGCGGGTCATGTAGAACGCGGTGAGACCGGCCGCGAGCGTCGCGAGCCCGCCGAACACCCAGCCCTGCCAGCCCTCCTGGGCGAACGCGGCCTCGATGATCGCGTCCTTGGAGAAGTAGCCGGACAGGAACGGGAAGCCGATCAGCGCGAGGTAGCCGAGGCCGAAGGTCACGAAGGTGACCGGCATCTTCCGCCACAGGCCGCCGAAGCGGCGCATGTCGACGTCGTCGTTCATGGCGTGCATGACCGAACCGGCGCCGAGGAAGAGCCCGGCCTTGAAGAAGCCGTGCGTCAGCAGGTGCAGGATGCCCAGCGCGTAGCCGGCCGGCCCGAGCCCGACGGCGAGGATCATGTAGCCGATCTGGCTGACCGTGGAGTAGGCCAGGACCTTCTTGATGTCGTCGTAGGCGCAGCCGATGATCGCGCCGATCATCAGCGTGACGACACCGATGAGCGCGACGACCAGCCGTCCGGTCTCGGACAGGTTGTAGATCGGCGACGCCCGGGCGATGAGGTAGACGCCCGCGGTGACCATCGTGGCCGCGTGGATCAGGGCCGAGACCGGGGTCGGGCCCTCCATCGCGTCCGGGAGCCAGGACTGCAGCGGGAACTGGCCGGACTTGCCGCAGGCGCCGAGCAGGAGCAGCAGCGTGATCGCGAGGACCGTGCCGCCGCCGACCTCGCCGATGCGCGCGAACACCTCCGTGTACTGCAGGGTCCCGAGCTCCAGCCAGAGCAGGAAGATCGCGATCGCCAGGCCGACGTCGCCGACCCGGTTCATCAGGAACGCCTTCTTCGCCGCCGTCGCCGCCGACGGCCGGTCCTGGTAGAAGCCGATCAGCAGGTACGACGCCAGACCGACGCCCTCCCAGCCGAGGTAGAGCATCACGAAGTTGTTGCCGAGGACCAGCACCAGCATCGCGGCGACGAACAGGTTCAGCTGCGCGAAGAACCGCCGCCGGTTCGGGTCGTGGCTCATGTAGCCCACCGAGTAGAGGTGGATGAGCGCCCCGACCCCGGTGATCAGCAGTACGAACGTCAGCGACAGCGTGTCGATCCGGAGCCCGAAGTCGACCTCCAGCGCGCCGGAGGACATCCAGGACCACAGCGACTGCTCGCGCAGGCGCTCGTCGGCGGGGAGACCGAGGGTCTGCAGGAATATCGTCACACCGACGACGAACGCGCCGACGACGGTCGCGACGCCGAGCCAGTGGCCCCAGGCGTCGGCCCGCCGTCCGGCGAGGAAGAGCACGAGTGCACCGGCCGCGGGGAGCGCGATCAGCAACCAGGCCAGCGAAGCGGCGCCGGTCGCCTGCGGGGCGGCCTGTGCGAGAAGGACGGTCACCAGCGCGCTCCTAGTACTTCAAGAGGTTCGCGTCGTCCACCGACGACGACTGGCGGGTGCGGAAGATGGCCGTGATGATCGCGAGCCCGACGACGACCTCACAGGCCGCGACGACCATCACGAACAGGGCCATCACCTGGCCGTCGAGGTTGCCGTTGATGCGCGAGAACGTGACCAGGGTCAGGTTCACCGCGTTCAGCATGAGCTCGATGCACATGAACACGACCACGGCGTTGCGCCGCACCAGGACGCCGACGGCGCCGATGGTGAACAGCAGCGCCGAGAGCAGCAGGTAGTACTCGGGCCTCATCGGTGCTCCCCGGTGTCGGCGGCCTCACCGGAGGCGGCGGTCCGGTCGGGTGCGGGGCGGCCGGTCAGCGCGTGCGCGTCCGGGGTCGTCGTGTCCGGCACGTCGACCGCGACCGACTCGATGATCTCCGACAGCGACTCCGGGGCGATCGAGCCGTCGGGCAGGATCGCCGGGACCGCGACCGAGTTCGCCGTCGCGTAGACGCCGGGGCCGGGCAGCGGGGAGATGCGGGCGTGCTCGCCGCGCAGCCGTTTCAGCACCGTCGCGCGCTGGCCGATCTTGGTGTGCTGGCTGCTCTGCGAGCCGGACAGCACCATCGCGCCGAGCGCGGCGACCATCAGCAGGGCCGCGGTCAGCTCGAACGCCAGCAGGTAGTCGGTGAAGATCAGCCGGCCGAGGCCGGGGACGTTGCCGTTCCACCCGAGCCCGCCCTGCGCCAGCCCCGCGGGGGTGACGCTGGTCAGGCCGCGGGCCAGCCCGCCGACCAGGAGCGCGGCCAGCGCCACGCCGAACACCAGCGCCGCGGCCCGCTGCCCGCGCAGGACCTCGATCACCGAGTCCTTGGAGTCCCGTCCGACCAGCATGAGGACGAACAGGAACAGCATCATCACGGCGCCGGTGTAGACGATGATCTGCACGAACCCGAGGAACGGGGCGGACTGCACCAGGTACAGCACCGCGATCGAGAACATCGTCAGGACCAGCAGCAGCGCGGCGTGCACCGCGTGCCGGGCGAAGACCAGGCCGAGCGCACCGGCCAGCGCAACCGGTCCGAGGATCCAGAACGCGACCGCCTCGCCGGTGCTCACCTCCCCGGCCGCCTGGGCCAGGACCGCGGCGGCCGTGGTCATCGGGCCTGCTCCTTGGTCTGGTCCTGGGCGGCGGCCCCGGAAGGCGATGGCACAGCGAGCGTCGGGCCGGAGACGTAGTAGTCCTGCTCGTCCTCGCCGAGGCGCATGGGGTGCGGCGGCTGCTCCATGCCCGGCAGCAGCGGGGCCATCAGCTGCTCCTTGGTGTAGATGAGGTCCTGCCGGTTGTCGTCGGCCAGCTCGTAGAAGTTCGTCATCGTGAGCGAGCGCGTCGGGCAGGCCTCGATGCACAGGCCGCAGCCGATGCACCGCAGGTAGTTGATCTGGTAGATCGCGCCGTAGCGCTCACCCGGCGAGTACCGCGCCTCCTCGGTGTTGTCCCCGCCCTCGACGTAGATGGCGTCGGCCGGGCAGGCCCAGGCGCACAGCTCGCAGCCGACGCACTTCTCCAGCCCGTCCGGGTGCCGGTTGAGCTGGTGGCGCCCGTGGTAGCGCGGTGCCGCCGGCGGGAAGTCCTCGGGGTACTCCTCGGTGACGACCTTCTTGAACATCGTCGAGAAGGTGACGCCGAAACCCTTGAAGAAGTCGAACATCTAGCGCGCGTCCTTTCCGGCCGTGACGGCCTTCCGACGCTTCGGGGGTGAGTCGGGGACCACCAGGTCCAGCGGCGGGACGGGGTAGTCCGACGCCGGTTCGACCGGCGGTGCCTCGGTCTGCCGGTCGGGCAGCAGGAACGCCACCGCCAGCACGACGGCCAGCACGAAGCCGATCAGCGACAGCAGCAGCACGTAGTTGTCCGAGCCGGTGTTGACGAAGGCCCGGATGCCGAAGATCGCGACGATCCAGACCAGCATGACCGGGACCAGGACCTTCCAGCCCAGCTTCATGAACTGGTCGTAGCGGAACCGCGGCAGCGTCCCGCGCAGCCAGATGAACACGAACAGGAACAGCAGCACCTTGATGATGAAGGCGACGAACTGCATCCAGCCGTAGGCGTTGAGGAAGCTCAGCGGCCAGGGCCACATGCCGCCGCCGAGGAACAGCGTCACCGCCATCGCCGAGACGGTCACCATGTTCACGTACTCGGCGAGGAAGAACAGTGCGAACTTCAGCGACGAGTACTCGGTGTGGAACCCGCCGACCAGCTCCGACTCGGCCTCGGGGAGGTCGAACGGGGCCCGGTTGGTCTCGCCGACCATCGCGATCACGAAGACCACGAAGCTCGGCAGCAGCAGCCAGAAGTACCAGCCCGACGCCTGCGCCCCGACGATCGTCGCGGTGGACAGCGAGCCGGAGTAGAGGACGACGCCGACCACGGCCAGGCCCAGCGCGATCTCGTAGGAGATGACCTGGGCGGCCGAGCGCAGCGCGCCCAGCAGCGAGTACGGCGAGCCCGATGCCCAGCCGCCGAGCACGATGCCGTAGACGCCGATCGAGGAACAGGCCAGCACCACGAGCACGCCGACCGGGACGTCGACGAGCTGGAGCACCGTCGGCTCGCCGAAGATCGTGACCTCGCCGCCGAACGGGATCACCGAGAAGGCGACGAACGCGGGGATCGTCGAGATGACCGGGGCGATGAAGTAGACCTTCTTGTCGGCCATCGCCGGCATGATGTCTTCCTTGAACGCCAGCTTCAGACCGTCGGCGAGGCTCTGCAGCCAGCCGCCGGGGCCGGTCCGGTTCGGGCCCGGACGGTGCTGCATCCGGCCGACGACCTTGCGCTCCCAGTTGATCATGAACAGGGTCAGCACGACGCCGAGCGCGAACAGCCCGACGACCTTGATCAGGATCAGCCAGATCGGGTCGTCGGCGAGCAGCGCCTGGGTGTGCGTCAGCTGGTCCACCGGGGTGGGCGGCACCTGGGACAGGTTCACGACGCGCTTCCGTTCCCGGCCGGACCGACCGTCACGAGGTCACCGTGGCCCACCCCGAGCGTGGGGCGGACGTGCGAGCCGGGCGAGCAGGCCGGCAGCCAGACGACGCCGTCGGGCAGGTCGGTCAGCGCGACCGGCAGGGTGATCGCCCCGTGGTCGGTGCGGACCGTCGCCTCGGCACCCTCGACCAGCGCGAGCCGCTCCGCGGTGGCCGCGTTGACCTTGACGTAGGGCCGCCGCGCCGTGCCGGCGAGCGCGGGCTCGTCGATCTGGAGGCTGCCGTCGTCGATCATCTGGCGGGAGGTGGCGAGGACCGCCTGGCCGTAGCCGGGACGCCGGGGCCGGCCCGCCGTGTGGTCCGGCGCGGCGGCGCCGGGGCGGCGCGAACCGAGCCGCTCCAGCTCCCCCGCCGCGGCGGCCGGGGTCTGGGTGAACAGGTCCGCGTCCATCTCGACGCCGAGGGTGTCGAGCACCCGGCAGTCCGGCAGCACGCCGGTCGCGTCCAGTGCGACGGCGAACTCGCGGCGGCGGCCCTCCCAGTTGACGTAGGCACCGGAGCGCTGGGCGTCCGGGGCGACCGGGAGGACGACGTCGGCGAGCTCGGTGACCGCCGAGGTGTGGATCTCCAGGCTGACCAGGAAACCGACCTCCCGCAGCGCGGTGATCGCCGCCGTCGGGTCGGCCATGTCCTGCGGGTCGACCCCGCCCACCACCAGGGCCGCGAGCGCCCCGCTCGCCGCGGCGGCGAGGATCGCGTCGCCGTCGCGGCCGGGCGTGGCCGGCACGGGGGCACCCCAGACCTGCTCCAGCTCGGCGCGGGCGGCGGCGTCGGTGACGAGCCGGCCGCCGGGCAGCAGGGTGGGCAGCGCGCCCGCCTCGACCGCACCGCGGTCCCCGGCCCGGCGCGGCAGCCAGCCGATCGCCGCGCCGGTGCGGGCGGCGAGCGCGGACACCGCCGAGTACAGGCCCGGCGACTCCGCGGCCCGGTCCCCGACCAGGATCACCGCACCCGGCTGCTCCAGCGCGGCGACGACGTCGGCGCCCGGGTCGGCGACGACCGCGGCCTCCGCGCCGGGCACCGCGTGCAGCACGGTGGCGCCGGTCTTCTCCGCGCCGTAGCTGGTGAACGGACCGACCTGGAAGTGACGCAGGCCCTTCTTCCGGTACGCCTTGCGCAGGCGGAGGAAGACGATGCCCGACTCCTCCTCCGGGTCGGTGCCGACGGTGAGCACGGCCGGGGCGTTCTCGATCGCGGTGAACGTGACCGAGTCCTCGGGCGTCCCACCGACGACGTGCGCGGCGAGGAACTCCAGCTCCTCGTCCGAGTGCGGCCGGGCACGGAAGTCGATGTCGTTGGTGCCGGCGACGACGCGGGCGAACTTGGCGTAGGCGTAGGCGTCCTCGACGGTCAGCCGTCCCCCGGGCAGGACGCCGATCCCACCGGCCGAGCGGGCCGCGAGCAGCCCCTCCGCGGCGACGGCCAGCGCCTCGGTCCAGGAGGCCTCGGTCAGGGTGCCGTCCGCGCGCCGGACCAGCGGCCGGGTGATGCGGCCCTGGCTACCGGTGTAGCGGAAGGCGAACCGGCCCTTGTCGCAGAGCCACTCCTCGTTGACCTCCGGGTCGTTGCCGGCGAGGCGGCGCAGCACGGTCCCGCGCCGGGAGTCGGTGCGCATCGAGCAGCCGGAGCTGCAGTGCTCGCAGGTCCCCGCGGTCGAGCGCAGGTCGAACGGGCGCGACCGGAACCGGTAGGCGGCACTGGTCAGCGCGCCGACCGGGCAGATCTGGATCGTGTTGCCCGAGAAGTAGGACTGGAACGGCTGGTCCTCGGCGATCCCGATCTGCTGCTTCGCCCCGCGCTCGAGCAGGTCGATGAACGGGTCGCCGGCGATCTCCTCGGAGAAGCGCGTGCAGCGCTGACAGAGCACGCAGCGCTCGCGGTCGAGCAGCACCTGGCTGGAGATCGGCAGCGGCTTCGGGAAGGTCCGCTTCTTCTCCACGAACCGCGAGTCCGCCCGACCGTGCGCCATCGCCTGGTTCTGCAGCGGGCACTCGCCGCCCTTGTCGCAGATCGGACAGTCCAGCGGGTGGTTGATGAGCAGCAGCTCCATCACACCCTGCTGCGCCTTGTCCGCCCGCTCGGAGGTGGCTTGCGTCTTCACCACCATCCCGTCGGCGACGGTCATGGTGCAGCTGGCCTGCGGCTTCGGCATCGGCCGGCCGCCCATCTCCACCTCGACCAGGCACTGGCGGCAGGCGCCGGCCGGATCGAGGAGCGGGTGGTCGCAGAACCGCGGGATCACGATGCCGAGGCGCTCGCAGGTGCGGATCAGCAGCTCGCCCTTGGGGGCGTCGACGACCTGGCCGTCGATGGTGAGGCGGACGTGGCCCTCGGGGACGGGTGTCTCCGTCGTCTTCTCGGGAGAGAGGGTCATGCGGTGGCTCCCGTGAGCTCGGCCAGCTGCTCCGGGCGGTCCACATCGGGCTGCTCCGCGATGAGGTCCAGGAACTCCTGGCGGAAGTACTTGATGGCGCTGGTGATGGGGCTCGTCGCGCCGTCGCCGAGGGCGCAGAAGGAGCGGCCGAGGATGTTGTCGCAGACGTCGAGCAGGGTGTCGATGTCGGTCGAGGTGCCCTCGCCACGCACCATCCGCTGCAGCACCTGGACCAGCCAGTAGGTGCCCTCGCGGCACGGGGTGCACTTGCCGCAACTCTCGTGCTTGTAGAACTCGGTCCACTTCATGACCGCCCACGGCACCGAGACGGTCTCGTTGAAGACCTGCACCGCGGTCGTCCCCAGCATGGAGCCGGCCTCGGCGGCGCCCTCGAAGTCCAGCGGGACGTCGAGGTGCTCGGCGGTGAACAGCGGTGTCGACGAGCCGCCCGGGGTCCAGAACTTCAGCGGGACCCCGTCCTTCATCCCGCCGGCGAGCTCGAGGAGCTCTCGCAGCGTGATGCCGAGCGGCGCCTCGTACTGGCCGGGCCGCTCGACGTGCCCGGAGACCGAGTAGATCTTCGGGCCGGGCGACTTCTCCCGGCCCATCGAGCGGAACCAGGCCGCGCCGCCGTTGACGATGGCGGGGACGCTGGCGATGGTCTCGACGTTGTTGACGACGGTCGGGCAGGCGTAGAGCCCGGCGGTCGCCGGGAACGGCGGCTTGAGCCGGGGCTGTCCGCGACGACCCTCGAGCGAGTCGAGCAGCGCCGTCTCCTCGCCGCAGATGTAGGCGCCCGCGCCGGCGTGCACCACGATCTCCAGGTCGAACCCGGAGCCGAGGATGTCGCGCCCGAGGTAGCCCTTCGCCTTCGCCTCGCGGACGGCGGCGCGCAGCCTGCGGATGCAGTGCAGCGCCTCGCCGCGGACGTAGATCGCGCAGAAGTTCGCGCGGATCGCGTAGCTGGTGACGATGCAGCCCTCGATGAGGGCGTGCGGGTCGGCCATCATCGTCGGGATGTCCTTGCAGGTACCCGGCTCGCCCTCGTCGGCGTTGATGACCAGGTACTTCGGCTTCGCGCCGGGCCCCTTGCCGCTGCCGTCGTCCTGCGGGATGAACCCCCACTTCATGCCGGTGGGGAACCCGGCACCGCCGCGGCCGCGCAGCCCGGAGTCCTTGACCAGCTGGATGAGCTGGTCGGGGTGGGCGGCGAACGCGGTCCGCAGGGAGGTGTAGCCCTCCAGCTGCTCGTAGGTGTCGATCGACCAGGACCGCGGCGACAGCCAGCGCCTGGTCAGGACGGGTGTGATCGGGTCCGGCTTGCGCACGGGCTCGGTGGTGCTCATGCGATCACTTCTTCTCCGGTAGCGCGGGCATCGCCGGCGGCTCGTCGGGCAGCGCCGGAGCGGTCCAGCCGTTCTCCTGGGCCATCCGGGCCCCGCGCACCGACTCGATCGCGCCGGACGGACCCTCGACACGGGCCGTCGTGTCGACGCCTCCGGCGTCGTCGGTGAAACCGGCCAGCTCCAGCTCGACGGTCCGCAGGTCGGTCAGCGGCGCGCCGCGGGTGGGCTGCGGGCGCTCACCGCGACGCAGTGCCTCGACGAGCTCCACAGCGGACTCGACGGTCTGGTTGTCGAAGTACTCGTAGTTGACCTGCAGCACCGGGGCGAGGTCGCAGGCCGCGAGGCACTCGGCGTGCTCGAGGGTGATCGATCCGGTGGTGCCGGGCTCCCCCGCGGTCTCCTCGTGGCCCAGCGGGCGGTCCTCGGTGCCCAGCTGCGTGCGCAGGCGGGCGTAGATGTCGTCGCCGCCCAGCGCCGCGCACAGGGTGTTGGTGCAGACGCTGACCAGGTGCTCGCCGCAGGGGGAGCGCTTGTACATCGTGTAGAACGTCGCGACCGCGGACACCTCGGCCGTGGTGAGCCCGAGGGCCTCGGCGCAGTAGCGGACGCCGTCCGGGCTGACGTAGCCCTCGACCGACTGCACCAGGTGCAGCAGCGGTAGCAGCGCCGACCGGGACTCCGGGTAGAGGGAGATGATCTCCGCCGTGCGCTGCCGGGTCAGCTCGTCGAAGACCGGCGAGACCGGGCTCTTCTCCTGCGGGGGGACCGTCATCGGTCGCAACCTCCCATCACGGGGTCGATCGAGGCGACGGCCGCGATGACGTCGGCGACCTGGCCGCCCTCGCTCATCGCGGGCATCGTCTGCAGGTTCACGAAGCTGGGGTCGCGGACGTGGATGCGGACCGGGCGGGTGCCGCCGTCGGACACCGCGTGCACCGCGAGCTCGCCGCGCGGGGACTCGACGGCCGCGTAGGCCTGCCCCGGCGGGACGTGGAACCCCTCGGTGACCAGCTTGAAGTGGTGGATCAACGACTCCATCGACTGACCCATGATCTTGCGGACGTGCTCGAGGGTGTTGCCCATGCCGTCGCTGCCGATCGACAGCTGCGCGGGCCAGGCGACCTTCGGGTCGTCGACCATGACGCGGCCCGGCCCCAGCTCGTCGAGCTTGGTCACCGCCTGCTCCATGATCTTGAGCGACTCGTGGATCTCGGCGACGCGCATCCGGTAGCGGGCGAAGCAGTCGGCCTCGGTGGCCGTCGGGACCTCGAAGTCGTACTGGTCGTACACCGAGTACGGCATGTGCTTGCGCAGGTCCCAGGCGAGCCCGGCCGAACGCAGGATCGGGCCGGACGCGCCGAGGGCCAGACAGCCGTCGACGGGCAGATAGCCCACGCCCTCCAGGCGCTGGCGCCAGATCGGCTGCCCGGTGAGCAGCCGGTCGTAGTCGGGCAGCCGGGAGTTCATGACCTTCAGGAAGTCGCGGACCTTGTCCTGCCAGCCCTCGGGCATGTCCTGGGCCAGCCCGCCGGGCCGGATGAACGCGTGGTTCATCCGCAGGCCGGTGAGGAACTCCAGCAGGTGGAGCACCTCCTCGCGCTCCCGGAAGCCGGAGGTCATACCGGTCAGCGCGCCCAGCTCCATGCCGCCGGTGGCCAGCGCGACGAGGTGCGAGCCGATCCGGTTCAGCTCCCAGAGCAGCACCCGCAGGTGCTCGGCCCGCTGCGGGACCTCGACGCCCAGCAGCTTCTCGACGGCCATGCAGTAGGCGCCCTCGTTGAACAGCGGGGACAGGTAGTCCGCGCGGGTCACGAAGGTGACGCCCTGGGTCCAGGTCCGGTACTCGCAGTTCTTCTCGATACCGGTGTGCAGGTAGCCGATGACCGCGCGGCCCTGGGTGACGGTCTCGCCCTCCAGCTCCAGGACCAGGCGCAGCACCCCGTGCGTCGACGGGTGCTGCGGGCCCATGTTGATGACGATCCGGTCGTCGTGCTCGACCTCGAGCAGGTCGTCCCAGTCGCCGCCGGTGACGGTGTAGACCGTGCCCTCGGTGGTCTCCCGGCCGGGCGCGGCGTACGGGTCGGTGCCCGTGGTGGGGTCCGCGTCGGTGCCGATGCTCGTTCCGCGTGCGCTGCTCTCGGTGGTCACGAGTAGGCCCTCCGCTCGTCGGGCGGGGGGATCTCCGCGCCCTTGTACTCCACGGGGATGCCGCCCAGCGGGTAGCTCTTGCGCTGGGGGTGGCCGTCCCAGTCGTCCGGCATGAGGATCCGGGTCAGCGCGGGGTGGCCGTCGAAGACGACGCCGTACATGTCCCAGGTCTCGCGCTCGTGCCAGTCGGCCGTCGGGTAGACGTCGACGACGCTGGACACGGTGGGCGGGTTCGCAGCGTCTCCGATGTCGAGGGCGACCTCCAGGCGCACCCGGCGCCGGTAGGTCATCGACAGCAGGTGGTAGACGACGTGCAGCGGTCGGTCGACCGGCGCACCGTCCGGCGCCGAGTAGTCCACACCGGACACCCCGGAGCAGAACTCGAAGCGCAGGCCCGGGTCGTCGCGCAGGGTGCGGGCGACCTCGTGCAGCCGGGCGGGCTCGACGTAGAGGGTCATCTCGTCGCGGTCGATCGTGACCTGCTCGATCGCCGAACGCGGGATGCTGCGTTCGTCGAGGGCCGCGCCGAGCTCGTCGGCGAACTCGTCGAACCAGCCGCCGAAGGGCCGCTCGGCCGGTGCCGGGGCCCAGCCGGGCAGGCGCAGTCCGCCGTAGCCGGAGGTGTCGCCGGAGCCGCGGACGCCGAACATGCCCGAGCGCGTGCGGGTCTCGGTCATCTTCTGGGCGGGGCGGGCCCCGCCCAGCGCGTCGGACGGGGTGGCCGCGTCCTCGGGGCCGGCCAGGTCGCCGGGGGCCTCGCCGCCCGCCGCCCGCCGCTGCTCGGCCGCGGCGCCGCTCTCCTGCGACGACGAGTGCGCGCCGCCGGTGGGCTCGGTCCCGTCCTTGGAGGTGCCGGTCGGCTCGGTCACGTCGCGTCACCTCCGCGGGCGGCGTCGGCCAGCGACGGCAGCTCCATGGTCTCCCCCGGCGCGAGCGCGTTCGGGGCCGGCTTGGGCTGCGAGCCCGGCTCCAGGTAGTTCGGGACGTCGGGGGTGTGCGTGGTCTTCAGCGCGCCGAGCCGCTTGTGCTTCGGCGCGTACTTGACCGACGACGGCACCATCGGCGTCCGGTACCCGGACTCGGCGAGCTCGGCGGCCCGCTTCGGGCCGAGCGGCTCGTCCATGATCTTGGCGTGGATCTTGAGGATCGCGTCGATCAGCATCTCCGGCCGCGGCGGACAGCCGGGCAGGTACATGTCGACCGGCACGACGTGGTCCACGCCCTGGACGATCGCGTAGTTGTTGAACATGCCGCCGGAGCTGGCGCAGACGCCCATGGCCAGGACCCAGCGCGGCTCGGGCATCTGGTCGTAGATCTGGCGCAGGACCGGCGCCATCTTGTTGCTCACCCGGCCCGCGACGATCATCAGGTCCGCCTGGCGCGGCGAGGCCCGGAAGACCTCCATGCCGAAGCGGGCGAGGTCGTAGCGCGGGGCGCCGGTGGTCATCATCTCGATGGCGCAGCAGGCCAGGCCGAACGTGGCGGGCCAGAGCGACGACTTCCGGGTCCAGTTGACCAGCTTCTCGACATTGGTCAGCAGGACGCCGCTGGGCAGGTTCTCCTCGAGTCCCATGACGGCCTCAGCTCCACTCGAGCCCGCCGCGACGCCACTCATAGGCGTACGCGAAGGCGATCGTGGCGATGTAGAGCGTGATGGCCACGAACCCGAAGACGCCGACCGCATCGGCGACGACGGCGTACGGGTACATGAACACCAGCTCGATGTCGAACAGGATGAACAGCATCGCCGTGAGGTAGTAGGCGACCGGCACCCGACCGCCACCGACGACCGGCTGCGGCGAGGGCTCGATACCGCACTCGTAGGAGTCCAGCTTGGCCCGGTTGAACCGGCGCGGACCGATCAGCGGCGCGGACGCGACCGAGAACAGCGCGAAGCCCGCCGCCAACACGAACAGCAGGACGAGCGGGAGATAGGGATCGAGCATTCCTACACCTTCGTTGTCGCGGCGCCACCGTCGTTGGTGGTGATCGACGAGCCGGTCGCGGCGACCCTATGTCCGGCCCCCTGTGACCAAGAACCCAGGCGAGCCTTACCTGGCACGGGGTGCAGGTCACATGTGATCCGCATCCGTGCAGGTCGGCGCGCTGCGGGCCGCGTGACCCCCACCACCCTTGTGAAAAAGTTCACGAACTGCGCGAGCAGTGTAGGACGGTGCCGCGGTGATCGCGTGGGCGGATCGGGCGATGCTCGGGGAGTCCTTGCGGCGCAACGGGGCTCGACGCGGTGTCACCGGGTGGTGACGATCGGTCCGCCCGGCCCGACAAGCCCCGGGGCGCCCCGCCGCGGCCCGGACCCGGACCCGGCCCCGGCCCCGGACCCGGCCCCGGCCCCGGACCCGGCCCCGACGCCCTACTACCGCGGTATTCGCTTACCCGGTAAGCGAATACCGGTCCCCTCCCCTGCCGGGTTCCTCGTCGCGGCTCCTCGTCGGGAGGGCGGATCGAGCACGTCCGTCCCACGAGGTCCAGGGGAGATCCGGGGGCGCGATTCCGTGACGCGGCGCGGTGGAGAGTCGGCCTACCTCGGACCGGGCCCTGGAGCCAAGGGAGTGTCGGGAGAACTCGCTTACCTGGTAAGCGAATCCGTAGGTCCCGGTCCTCAGAACCCGGCGTCCAGGGGGGATCCCAGCTCCAGGGGCCGGCCTGCAGAGGGCCGGCCTGCAGAGGGCGGGACGGCAGAGCGCGGGACGGCAGAGCGCGGGACGGCGAGGCGGAGCGGGAACGGCGCGGCGGGGCGGGGCGGGGCGAGACGGGGCGAAACGGCGGGGCGGGGCGGGGCGAAACGGCGGGCAGGACCGGCGGGGTCAGGCCGGCTTGTACGCCCGGTGCAGCGCGACGGCTCCGAAGGTCAGGTTCCGCCAGGCGGGGCGCTCCCAGCCTGCGTCGGCGATCTTGGCGGCGAGCGAGGGCTGGTCGGGCCAGTCCCGGATCGACTCGGCCAGGTACAGGTAGGCCTCGGGGTTCGACGAGACCGTCCGGGCGATCGCCGGGAGGGCGTGACCGAGGACCGCGTTCTGGTAGAGCACGCGGAAGGGGGCCCAGGTCGGCGTCGAGAACTCGCAGACGACCAGGCGGCCTCCGGGGCGGGTCACGCGGGCCATCTCGTGCAGGCCGGCGACGGTGTCGTTCACGTTGCGCAGGCCGAAAGAGATGGTCACGGCGTCGAAGCTGCCGTCGGCGAAGGGCAGGTGCAGCGCGTCGGCGGCGGCCTTCGGGACGTCCCGGCGGGCACCGGCCCGCAGCATGCCGAGGGAGAAGTCCGCGGCGACGCACCAGGCACCGTCCTTCGCCAGCTCGACGGTCGAGACCGCGGTGCCCGCGGCGAGGTCGAGGACCTTCTCTCCCGGGCGGAGCCCGAGGGCACGGCGGGTCTGGATCCGCCAGTAGCGGTCCTGGCCGCCCGACAGCGCGGTGTTGGTCAGGTCGTAGCGCCGGGCGACGCCGTCGAACATGCGGGCGACGTCGGTCGGGTTCTTGTCGAGCTCGGCGCGGGACACGGACACAGCTTAGGCGACCCGGCAGACCCTCACCGCTGACCGAACTGCTCGCGCAGCACCTCGCGCAGGCCCCTCAGGTACTCCGCGCGCACCCGGGCGGCGACGCCGGCCCACTCGGCCGACGGCGTGGCCACCCCGGTGCCGTCGCCGGTGAGGGCGCCCATGCCGTGCAGGGCGATCCAGCGGTGGTCGTAGTCGTGGGGCGCCGCCCGGTCCCAGGCGACGGCGCGGATCGCGGCGCGGCGGACCCGGGCCGGGTCGGCGAAGGCCCACCGGTTCACCGGCTCGCCGAACCGGTCGCGCAACACCGCCAGCGCCTGGGCCGCGGTGGTGTCGGTGCAGCGGCAGGCGTCGTAGCGGGCCCGCAGCTGGCCCGCGTAGAACCAGCGGGCGGCCTCGGCCATCTCGCCGTCGGCGACGAGGTTCTCCGACAGGGCGAACAGCACCGGCGGCATCTGCCGGTGCGGGGCGTCGAGGACCTCGGCGCGGGCGGCGGACCGGACCGTGGGCGCGGGGTCGAGGAGGTGGGACATCAGGCGGACGGCGGCGGAGGTGTCGACCGTGGCGAGCTCGCCACGGGGCGCGACGACGACGGTGCGGCTCATGGACCCACCGTCGCCGACCTGCCGTGGCCCCGGATCCGCACGACTACGGAGCCGGCCCGATCGGGCTGAGACGATCAGGCCGACGATCGGGCTAAGAACGATCAGGCTGAGAACGATCAGGCCGCGACGATCAGGCCGCGACGCGCTCCGGCGCCGCAGCGCGGAGCACCTCGCCGTAGTGGGCGAGCAGCTCGTCGCCGACCGCGGTCCAGGTGCGGCGCAGCACCGACTGGCGGGCGGCCAGGCCGAACTCCCGGTTGCGCTGCGGCTCGCACAGCGCCGCGACCGCGGCGACCAGCTCACGGTCGGCGGCGTCGGTGGCCGGGTCGCCGGGCGCTCCGCCGTCCGGACGGGGCGCCACGAGGTAGCCGGTGCGGTCGGGCAGCACGAGGTCGCGCGGGCCGCCCGCGTCGGGTGCCACGACCGGGACGCCCGAGGCGAGCGCCTCCTGCACGGCCTGGCAGAACGTCTCGGCCTGTCCGGTGTGGACGAATACGTCGAGGCTCGCGTAGATCTGCGCGAGCTCGTCGCCGCCGCGGTGCCCGAGGAACGCCGCCGACGGCAGCCGCTCGCGCAACCCGTCGGCGCTGGGGCCGTCGCCGACGACGACCAGCCGCGTCCCGGGCAGCTCACCCAGCACGGCGAGCCGCTCGACCTGCTTCTCCGGGGCGAGGCGGCCGACGAACCCGATGAGCCGCTCGCCGTTCGGGGCCAGCCGGCCGCGCAGTGCGTCGCTGCGCCGCGACGGGGTGAACCGGCGGGTGTCGACGCCGCGCGCCCACTGGTGCACCCGCGGGACACCGCGCTCGCGCAGCGCCCCGGTCGCCCAGCTCGACGGTGCGAGGGTCCGGTCGGCCATGCCGTGCAGCCGGCAGGTCCAGCGCCACGCGGCCCGCGCGGTCAGCCCGAGCCCGTAGGCGGAGGCGAACCCGGCGACGTCGGTCTGGTAGATCGCGACCGTCGGCACGCCGAGGCGCCGCGCCGCCGCCAGCCCCCGCGCCCCGACGACGAACGGCGCCGACAGGTGCACCACGTCGGGCCGGAACCGGCGCAGCGCGGTCAGGATCCGCCTGCTGGGCACACCGACCGGCATCGAGTTCACCACCGGCAGCTCGACGGCCGGGATCCGCACGACCGGGATCCCCTCGTGGGAGTCCGGCTCGCCGGTACCCGGCGCGATCACCACGACGTCGTGACCCCCTGCCCGCAGGTGCTCGCACACCCGCAGCACCGAGTTGGTGACGCCGTTGACCACCGGCAGGAAGCATTCCGAGACGATTGCGACGCGCACGGCCGGAACGGTGACGGGGTCGGGACAGCGGGTCGGGTCCCTGGCGTGATCAACCACCCAACCCTGGGAGAACATCGGGTGGGCGGGTCACGAGTTGGCGCGTCCGGCACAAGGTGGACACCCGCGCGTCGTCGCCGGGACATCACCCGCCCGGACACTCGGGGCGCATGACGGCCGTGCCCCACACCCCGCCACACACGGTGCCACCCCTGGTGCCGTCCCCCCGGCCGGTGGACCCGGCACTGCTCTCCCGTGCCCTCGAGACCGCGGGCCGGCTGGCCAACGACGCCGCCGAGGTGATCACCGCGACGCTGGGTCGCGAGCACACCGGTTCCCTCGACGCCTCCGCCAAGGCCAACCCCTTCGACTGGGTCACCGACACCGACCGCACCCTGGAGCGGCACACCCGCCGGGTGCTGGCCGCGGAGTTCCCCGGCTGCCCGGTCGTCGGCGAGGAGTTCGGCGCCGACGCCGGTGCCGACACCGCGCCGCTGCGCTGGGTCGTCGACCCGGTCGACGGGACCGCGAACTACGTCGCGGGCCTGCCCTGGTGCGCCTACAGCCTGGCCCTGGTCGACCGCGACGGCCCGGCCGTGGGCGTCGTCGCCGACCCTGGCCGGGGGCAGATCTACGCCGCCGCCCGCGGGCGCGGCTTCCGGGCCAACGGCGTGCCGGTGCCGGAGCGGCGCACCGCCCGGGTCGCTGGGTCGCTCATCTGCGCCGAGGATCCCGAGCCCGGGTTCGTCGAGCGCGCCCGCGCCGCGCACGTCGGCGTGCGGGTGCTCGGCTCCGCCGCGCTGGCGATCACCCAGGTCGCGCTCGGCAACGCCGTCGCCGCGGTGCTGACCCGCTACCACGAGTGGGACATCGCCGGGGCGCTCTGCCTGGCCACCGAGGCCGGCGCGCTGGTGCTGGGCCGCGACGGCCGGTCGACGCCGCTGCCCGAGGGCGGGCTGCTCGTCGTGGCGCCGCAGGTCGTCGCCGAGGTCGGGGCGCTCTGGCGGGGCTGAAGCACGACATCGCCGCCCACCGCCCGACACAGTCGGGCGGCGCGGGCCGGGTCGGGCCGGCGGCCTCAGACGGTGCCGGTGCGGGCCCGGCGGCGGCGCAGCCACACGTACAGCGGCCCGAGGAGGACCCAGCCGCCCGCGATCAGCCCGGCGATCGGGAGGATCCCGTCGACGGCGGTGCGACCCGCGACACGCACGTGCGTCGGGTCGGCGGTGTCGTACTCCACGTAGATGTTCTCGCCCGGGGTGAGCCCGACCGGGTAGGAGATGCCCGCGGCCGGGGTCTGCAGCCGGCCCTCGTCGTCGACGAAGCTGACCAGGGTGCGCCAGTAGTCCGAGCCCGGCAGGACGGTCGCGGCGGTGGTGCCGCGGTTGCCGTCGATCGCCGCGTCCTCCAGGAACGCGCCGCCCAGCGCCACCAGCGCGACCAGCGTCCACACCAGCGCGACGACCAGGACGATCTCGGGCAGGTGGTACCGCGTCCGGCGGAGCAGCCGGGCCGCGACGGCCGAGGTCTCGGTCAGCACATCGCCGGTGGGACGGCCGCTCGGACTGGTCACGGGACCCGATTCTAGGAGCGCCCCGGCACTCGGGTGTGTCCGGTGCCTCGCCCCCTCACGCCAGCCTCCCGGGCGGAGGTTGCCTACTCTCGAAGGGTGACCGTCGCACCGGCCAGCACCGCGTTGCGCGTCCGGACACGCCCCCTGCGACTCGACGGGCGGCTGCTGGACGCGCTGCCCGCCGACGCCGGGGCGCTGTCCTGGGTGCGCGACGGCGAGGGCGTGGTCGGCTGGGGCGAGGTCGCCCGGTTCACCGCGTCGGGGCCCGAGCGCTTCGCCGAGGCCGACCGCTGGTGGCGCCGTGTGGTCGACCGGCTCGACGCCGGCGCCGGCTACGACGACGTCCGCCTCCCCGGCACCGGCGCCCTCGCGTTCGCCTCGTTCACCTTCGCCGACGGCTGCCCGGGCTCGGTGCTCGTCGTCCCGCGGGTGATCGTGGGACGGCGCGGGCACCGCGCCTGGATCACCGAGATCACCACCGCCGACGCCCCGGAGACTCCCGGCAGGCTGCCGGTCCCGTCGCCGGTGCGTCCCAGCGGACGGCTGCGCTACGCCGACGGCCAGGTCTCCGCGCACCGGTACCGGGCCGCCGTCGCCTCGGCGGTCGGGCGGATGCGCGACGGGGAGCTGGAGAAGGTGGTGCTCGCGCACGACCTGCTCGCCGTCGCCGACCGCCCGCTGGATCCACGGTTCCTGCTCCGCGGGCTGGCCCGGCGCTACCCGACGTGCTGGAGCTACGCGGTCGACGGCCTGGTCGGTGCCACCCCCGAGCTGCTGCTGCGGCTGCGCGGGCGCACCGTGGAGTCGCGGGTGCTGGCCGGCACGATGTGGCCCGGGTCCGGACCGGACGCCGACACCGCGGGCGCGCTGATCGGCTCGTCGAAGGACCGCCGCGAGCACACCTACGCCGTGGACTCCCTCGCCGAGTCCCTGCGCCCGCTGGTGGCCGAGCTGCACGTACCGGACGCGCCGACGGTGCTCACCCTCCCGAACGTCTCGCACCTGTCCAGCGACGTGCACGCCCGCCTCGACCCGTCCCGGCCCGCGTCGCTGCTGACACTGGTCGGCGCCGTGCACCCGACCGCCGCCGTCGGCGGCACCCCGACCCCGGACGCGACGGCGCTGATCTCCGAGATCGAGGGTCTCGACCGCGGCCGCTACGCGGGCCCGGTCGGCTGGGTCGACGCCGAGGGCACCGGCGAGATGGGCATCGCGCTGCGCTGCGCGGAGCTGCAGGGACGCACGGCACGGCTGTTCGCCGGGTGCGGGATCGTCGCCGACTCCGATCCCGACGGCGAGGTGCGCGAGGCCGCCGCCAAGATGCGCGCGGTCCGCGAGTCCCTGGAGGGCTGAGCCCCGACCGGCCGCAACCGCGGGCCCGGAGGGCTCAGTCGAGCGCTGCGGCGAGCGTGCGGCGGAGCCCGGCGTGCGCGTCGCGCAGCCCGTCGCGGCGCGCCGCGACCCGGACCAGCCGCCGTCCCGAACCCGGCCGGGCCGCGAGTTCGCATGCGTCGCCGCCCCAGTCGGTCGCCGCCCAGCCCGCCGCCCGGGCCAGCGCGACGACGTCCACCCCGGTCGGCGTGCCGAAGACCCGCTCGAAGGCGTGGGCGTGCGCCGGGCCGCCCTGTTCGAGCAGGTGGAAGATGCCGCCGCCGTCGTCGTCGAGGACGGTGACGGTCAGGTCCGGGGACGGCTCCCCCGGTCCGACGACCAGCCCGGTGGTGTCGTGCAGCAGCGTGAGGTCGCCGAGCAGCAGCGCCGTCGGGCCCGGGTGCGCGAGCGCGGCGCCGAGGGCCGTCGACACCGTCCCGTCGATGCCCGCGACGCCGCGGTTGGACCGCACGGTGAGCCCGGGGCGGGGCACGGCGGCCAACGCGACGTCGCGCACCGGGTTCGACGAGCCGAGGACGAGCTGCCCGCCGTCGGGCTGGGCGGCGACCAGGTCGCGGGCCAGCCGCAGGCCGGGCGCACCCGCGGCGGTGCCGTCGTCGAGCGCGGCGTCGAGGGACGTGGCCGCGACCTGGTCCGCGTCGCGCCAGGACCGCACCCAGTCCTCGGGCGGGGACAGCGCGGGCAGCGCGCCGACGGCCCGGACCGTGCCGGCGACGTCGGTCCAGGGAGCGCCGTCCGGGCCGGGGTCGGCGAACACCGCCACCGACGGGTCGGCCAGCAGCGCGGCGACCCCCCGGTGCAGGGTGGGCCTGCCGAGCACGACGACCTGGGCGGGGCGCAGCCCGGGGCGGCCGAGCAGCCACGGGCCGGTGCGCAGCGCGTGCGGCCACCAGCGCGAGGACGGCTCCGCGACCAGCGGGGCCCCGCCGAGCAGCGCGGGGTCCGGCGCGGGCCCGCCCGCCCCGGCGACGACGAGCGTGCGCGCCCCAGGGTCCAGTTCCAGCGGCGGCAGCGTGCGGACCGGGCGGGACACCGCGGTCCACGGCGCGCCACCGGGGCGCCCGGCGGGCAGGTCCGCGCCCGGCGGACCGGCGTCGTGCTGCCCGGTGCCCGGCCCGGCCGGGTCGTCGTCGGGCACGAGCGGGTCGGTGTAGGGCAGGTCCAGGTGCACCGGGCCGGGGGCACCCGCGCCGGCACCGGTGGCCGCGGCGAGCATCCGCGCGACGACCGCGCGCCAGCGCCGCGCCTCCGGCTCGGTGCTGCCCAGCGGCACCGGCAGCGCGCCGGCCCAGCGCACCGCACCGCCGTACAGACCGGACTGGTCCACGGTCTGGCTGGCGCCGGTGCCGACCAGCTCCGGCGGCCGGTCCGCGGTCAGGACCAGCAGCGGGACCCCCGAGTGCGACGCCTCCAGCACCGCGGGGTGCAGGTTCGCCACCGCCGTCCCGGACGTGACGACGACCGGGACCGGGCGGCCCGACGCCAGCGACAGGCCGAGCGCGAGGAAGCCCGCGGCACGCTCGTCGATGCGCACGTGCAGCCGGACCGTGCCGCACGCGTCGGCCCGGGCCAGCGCGAACGCGGGTGGTGCGTTGCGGGATCCGGGGCACAGGACCGCGTCGGTGACACCGGCTCGCGCCAGCTCGTCGACGAGGACGCGCGCCTGCGCGGTCGAGCCGTTCACCCCATCACCCCTCGCGACGACGGTACCGGCGCGGTGACCGCGGTCCGCACCAGGCCGGTACCGATCCGGCCGGAACCGGTGAAATCGCCCCACGAGGGCCCTACCGTGACGCAGGCGCAGAAGTCCGTCGATGGGGAGGGACCGTGTCCGAGCCCGGCAGGCCGGAACACCGCGGGTCCCGGGCGACCAGGACCGCGCCGCCCGGGGACCTGATCCGGTACGTACCGCCCGAACCGCGTCGCGCCCCGGCGGGACGCGGTTCGCCGGGCGTAGAACGGGGGCGTAGAACGGGGTCGACCCGTCGCTCACCCCCGGGAGGCCGGAGACGTGCCACGCACCGACTTCACGATCAGCACCCCCGACGGCGACGCCGCCGCCGTCCTGCACACCCCCGACGGCGACGGCCCGTGGCCGGGCGTGCTCCTCTACCCCGACGCCGGCGGTGTCCGGCCGGCCATCCACGACATGGCCGCACACCTGGCGTCGCTGGGCTACGCGGTGCTGCTGCCCGACGTCTACCACCGGCACGGCGACTGGGCCCCGTTCGACTTCGCCACCGTGTTCTCCGACCAGCCCGAGCGGGAACGGCTGATGGGCATGGTGCGGTCGCTGACGCCCGAGCTCGTGGCGGTCGACGCCGAGGCCTGGGTGACCGCGCTGCTGGCGCGCCCCGAGGTCCACGGCAGGGCGGTCGGCACCACCGGCTACTGCATGGGCGGGGTGATGAGCCTGCGCACCGCGGCGACCCAGCCGGAGCGGGTCGCGGCCGCGGCGTCGTTCCACGGCGGCAACCTCGCCACCGACGACCCGACCAGCGTGCACCGACTCGCCGACCGCATCCGGGCCGAGGTGTACGTGGCCAGCGCGACCGACGACTCCTCCTTCCCCGACGAGCAGAAGCAGCGCCTCGCCGACGCGTTCTCCGCCGCCGGGGTGTCGGCGACCCTGGAGACCTACCCGGCCGCGCACGGTTTCGCGGTGCCGGACGCCCCCACCCACGACGACGACGCCGAGCAGCGGCACTGGGAGGCCCTGCACCGCCTCTTCGGGGCGAACCTGTAGGGGTAGCGTCTGCGCTCGACATGAGCGCGACCCTTCACGTGACGGGCCTGGCCGCGGGCCACGGCGACCGCCCCCTGTTCTCCGGGCTGGACCTCGTCGTCGCACCCGGCGACGTCATCGGGCTGGTCGGTGCCAACGGCGCCGGCAAGTCCACCCTGCTGACGGTGCTGGCCGGCTCGCGGCCCGCGGACGACGGGTCGCTGACGCTGGCCCCGCCCGACGCGACCGTCGGGCACCTGCCGCAGGAGCCCGACCGGCGTCCTGGGGAGACGGTCGCCGGGTTCCTGGCGCGCCGGACCGGCGTCGCCGACGCGCAGGCGACGATGGACGCCGAGGCGGAGGGGCTGGCGTCGGGCACCCCCGGCGCCGACGACCGCTACGCCGCCGCGCTGGACCGCTGGCTGGCCCTCGGTGGCGCCGACCTCGACGAGCGCTCCGGGGAGGTGCTGCGCGAGGTGGGCCTGGCCGTCGGTCCGGACGCCCCGATGACCGGGCTGTCCGGTGGGCAGGCGGCGCGGGCGAACCTCGCCGCGCTGCTGCTGTCCCGCTACGACCTGCTGCTCCTCGACGAGCCCACCAACGACCTCGACCTCGACGGCCTGGAGCGGCTGGAGCGGTTCGTGGGCGGCCTCGCCCGGCAGGGCACGCCGACCGTGCTGGTCAGCCACGACCGGGAGTTCCTGGCACGCACGGTGAACCGGATCGTCGAGCTGGACCTGGTCCAGCAGCGGATCGACGTCTACGACGGCGGTTACGAGTCCTACCTCGCCGAGCGCGAGGTGGCCCGGCGGCACGCCCGCGAGGACTACGAGGAGTACGCAGGGAAGCTCGGGTCCCTCCAGCAGCGCGCCGTCATGCAGCGCAACTGGATGGCCCAGGGCGTGCGCAACGCCCGGCGCAAGACGAAGGACCCGGACAAGAACGTCCGCGCGCAGCGCCAGGAGTCCAGCGAGAAGCAGGCCGCGAAGGCCCGGCAGACCGAGCGGGCGATCGAGCGGCTGGAGGTGGTGGAGGAGCCCCGCAAGGAGTGGGAGCTGCGGATGGAGATCGCCTCCGCGCCCCGGTCCGGGTCGGTCGTCGCGCGGGCCGACGCCGCCGCCGTGCGCCGCGGTGACTTCGCGTTCGGCCCGGCCACCGTGCAGGTGGGCTGGGCGGACCGGGTCGTCGTCACCGGTGCGAACGGGGCGGGCAAGTCGACGCTGCTCGGGCTGTTGCTGGGGCGGATCACCCCGGACTCGGGTTCGGCCGGTCTCGGCTCGGGGGTGCTGGTCGGCGAGATCGACCAGGCCCGCGGGGCCTTCCTCGGGGAGGCGACGCTGCTGCGCGCCTTCGGCGAGCAGGTGCCGGACTGGCCGGAGTCCGAGGTGCGGACGCTGCTCGCGAAGTTCTCCCTGGGCGCCGACCAGGTGCTGCGGACGGCGGCGTCGCTGTCGCCCGGTGAGCGGACCCGCGCCGCGCTGGCGCTGCTCCAGGCACGCGGGGTGAACCTGCTGGTGCTCGACGAGCCGACCAACCACCTCGACCTGCCCGCCATCGAGCAGCTGGAACGGGCGGTCGAGGAGTTCGACGGGACCGTCCTGCTGGTGACCCACGACCGGCGGATGCTCGACACGGTGCGCGCCACCCGCCGCTGGGACGTGCGCGACGGGACCGTCACCGAACTCTGAGTCGCTCCGGGACGACCGTGGCCCCACCGGTGTCCGGTGGGGCCACGACGCGCGGTCGGGGTGGGGTCAGGCCTGCGGGGCGTCCGCAGCATCGGGCTGCTCGACGATTGCGAAGCGCAGCTCCTGCTCGCCCTGCTCGGTCGCCACGGGCTGGACGTCGAGGACCTTGTCGTCCAGCAGCTGGGCCGCGGCCGGCTCGAGGAAGACGGTGATGCCCTCCCCTCGCAGCACGGTGTCCTGCGCGTCGCCCGCCTGCGCGAGGGCCAGCTCCAGCCCCTGCGCCGGGTCCGGCGCGGAGATGCGCAGGCCCCCGTCCTCGGGCAGCTCGGCGTCGGTGCTCAGGGTCTTGATCGCCTCGGCGGCGTTCTCGGTGATCGCCAACATCGTCCCCACCGTACGGACGTGTGCGCCCACGTCCACCGGGTCGCCCCGGGGCGGGCCCCCGTCGGGTGACGACCGGCGCCGTGCCCACCGGAAACATCCGGAGTGACACGCGTCACCCTCCCCGTCACGACGACGGCCCGGCGCCCCTGCGCGAGGGTGCCGGGCCGTGGTGTCGCGGGGCGCGGATCAGCCGAAGTCGTCGGGGTCCGGGCCGATGCGCTTGCCGGTGTGGAGCTTCTCCACCGCGGCGATGTCGTCCTCGCTCAGCGCGAAGTCGAAGATCTCGAAGTTCTCCTTGATGCGCTCCGGGTTGTTCGACTTCGGGAACACGATGTTCCCGAGCTGGATGTGCCAGCGGAGCACGACCTGCGCGGCCGACTTGCCGACCCGCTGGGCGATCTCCGTCAGCTCGGGCGCCTCGAGCAGTCCCTTGCCCTGGCCGATCGGGCTCCACGCCTCCAGCGCGATGTCGTGCTGCTGGAGGTACTCGCGCAGCTCGCGCTGCACCAGGCGCGGGTGGAACTCGATCTGGTTGACCGCCGGGACCGTGGAGGTCTCCTTCGCCAGCCGGTCGAGGTGGTCGGTCTGGAAGTTCGAGACGCCGATGGACAGCGCCTTGCCCGCCTTCTGCGCGTCCTCGAGGCCCTGCCAGGTCTCGACGTAGCGGTCCTGCTTCGGCTGCGGCCAGTGGATCAGGTAGAGGTCCACGTGGTCGAGGCCGAGCTTGGTGAGGCTCTCGTCGAGCTTGCGGACCGCGGCCTCGCGGCTGTGCCCGTCGTTGTTCAGCTTGGTGGTGATCCACAGCTCGTCGCGCGGGATGCCGGAGTCGGCGACGGCCTTGCCGACGCCCTCCTCGTTGCCGTACATCTGCGCGGTGTCGATGTGCCGGTAGCCGAGGTCCAGGGCCGCCTTGACCTTGTCCGCGGTGTCACCGGGCTCGATCTGGAAGACACCGAAACCCAGCTGCGAGATCTGCCGGCCGTCGTTCAGCTTGATCGTGGGAACAGTCATGTCCGTCGGCTACCCGCACCGGCGCACGCTCATACCGGCCCGTGGGATCCGTCTCTGGCGGGAATGCGGGCCCGGCTCAGCGCCAGACCCGTGCGACCTCGGCGGCGACGTCCGCCGCCTGCGCCCGGCCGGCCCGCGCCGACGCGGGGCGGCGGGCCGGGTCGAGGGGGTTGCGCCCGAACGCCCGGCGCGAACGCCGGTCGGGCTCGACGACGGCGACCCGGGCCAGCGCGCCGAGCGCCTCGGCCTGCACCCGCGGTGTCCCGGCCCCACCGAGCCCCAGGGAGAGCGGCGCGATGACGACGACCCGGCCGTACCCGGCGGCGAGGTCGGCGTTGGCGGCCGAGCGGGCCCCGCCGTCGATCCAGCGGGTGCCCGCGGCCGTGACCGGCGGCCAGACGCCGGGCACCGCGCAGCTGGCGGCGACCGCGGTGGCGAGCTCGACGCCGTCGTCACGGCCGAAGGCCCGGAACGCGCCGGTGTGGGCGTCGACGGCGGTCACCCGCAGGTCCCGGTCGGCAGGCCAGTCGGCGCCGTCCAGCCGGGACCGGATCACCGCGATCCGATCCGCCTCCGGCACCGTCTCGGCGTCGAGGGCGAGGCGGCCGATCCGGGCCCGCACCCGGGTCGCGTCGCGCGGGCCGGCGAGCGCGGCGAGACCGTAGCGGACCGCGAGCCGCAGCCCGAGGGTCGCGGCGATCTCCCCGGACGGCGGGGCGAGCTGGGTCTGCGCGAGCGCGGCCGGGTCACGCCCGACCGCCAGGTTGGCGCCCACCACCGACCCCGCCGAGGTCCCGACGACGAGGTCGGCGTCCCGCAGGTCGACGCCGTCGGCGAGGAGCCCGGCCAGCAGCCCGTACATCCAGGCGATGCCGGTCAGCCCGCCGCCGCCCAGCACCAGCGCCCGTCGGTCGTCGGACATGGGTCCTCCTCGTCGGCGCCCTGCATGATCACCACGGGTGAGGGGTCCGGTTCCGGATCCGGCACCGGGCCCCTCACTCCCGACGATCACCCTCGCAGGGCGCGGTACGCGATCTGGGCCAGGTGCACCGGCTCCCGTTCGCCGGCCTGGCGGACCTGGGTGCGGCAGGAGTAGCCGTCGGCCAGCAGGGCCACGGACTCGTCGGCGGCCCGGACCGCGGGCAGCAGGGCCCGCTCGGCACACGCCATCGAGACGTCGTAGTGGCCGTCCTCGAAGCCGAAGTTGCCGGCCAGACCGCAGCAGCCGGAGTCGAGCACGGTGGCGTCGACGCCGAGTGCCGCGAGCACCGCGCGGTCGGGCTGGGAGCCCAGCTCGGCGTGCTGGTGGCAGTGGATCTGCACCAGCGCCGCGCCGTTGCCCTCGCCCGCGACGGCGGACAGCTCGTCGGCATGCCGGGCCAGCAGCTCGGCGAAGGTCGACACCTGGTTCTTCAGGGCCTTCACCCGGGGCTCGTCGGGCAGGAGCTCGGCGGCGTCGCTGCGCAGCGCCGCGGTGCAGGACGGCTCCAGCCCGACGACCGGGATCCCGGCGTCGAGCGCCGGGCCGATCGCGCGCAGGCTGCGCGCCAGCACCCGGCGGGCCGCGGTGACCTGGCCGGTGGAGGTCCAGGTCAGGCCGCAGCAGACGTTGCGCGGGGGCAGCTCCACCCGGTACCCGAGCCCGGTCAGCACCGCGACGGCATCGGCGGCGATCTCCGGGTCGAAGTGGTCGGTGAAGGTGTCGGTCCACAGCAGCAGCGGGCCGCGGCTGCCGGGCGGAACACCGAGGTCCGGCACCGTCGACATGGGCAGCCCGCGGGCGGCCTGGGCGGTGTAGGTCTCCCGGGCGATCGGCGGGATGGCGCGGCGGGCGTCGATGCCACCCGCCTTCTTCGCGACCTTCGCCAGGAACGGGACCTGCGCGAGCCGGTTCAGCCCGTCGACGGCCGCGGCCGGCAGCACCCCGACCGCGCGCAGCCAGCGCGGGAGCGCACCCATCGAGTAGTGCGTGCGCGGGCGCAGCTTCCGGTGGTAGCGGTTCGCGAGGAACTCGGTCTTGTACGAGGCCATGTCGACCCCGACCGGGCAGTCGGACTTGCAGCCCTTGCAGGACAGGCACAGGTCGAGCGACTCGGCGACCTCGTCGGACTGCCAGCCGGCGGTGATGATCTCGCCGTTCGCCATCTCGAACAGCAGCCGGGCGCGGCCGCGGGTGGAGTGCTTCTCCTCCTTGGTCACGTTCCAGCTGGGGCACATCACCCCGGAGCCGGTGTCGACGGCGCACTTGCCGACACCCAGGCAGCGCCGGGTCGCCCGGTGGAAGCTGCCGCGGTCGTGGCCGAAGGCCAGCTTCGGCTCGTCCGGCATGGTGGGCATGCCGAGCTGGACGCGCAGGTTCTCGTCCATCGTCGCCGGGCGCACGACGCGACCCGGGTTCATCCGGTCGTCCGGGTCCCAGATCCCCTTGAAGTCCTCGAAGGCGGTGATGATCTGCGGCGGGTACATCCGCGGGAGAAGCTCGGCGCGGGCCTGGCCGTCGCCGTGCTCGCCGGACAGCGACCCGCCGTGCGCGACGACGAGGTCCGCGGCCGCGATCATGAAGTCGCGGAAGTTCTGCACACCGGGCTTGGTGAGCAGGTCGAAGTCGATCCGCACGTGCAGGCAGCCGTCGCCGAAGTGGCCGTAGTAGATGCCCTTGCGGCCGTGGGACTCCAGGACCTTGTCGAACTCGCGCAGGTAGGCGCCGAAGCGCTCCGGCGGGACGGCGGCGTCCTCCCAGCCGGGCCAGGCCTCGCCGCCCTCGGGCGAGCGGGTCAGCAGCCCGGCGCCCTCCTCTCGGACCTTCCACAGCGCGGCCATCTGCTTCGGCTCACCGACGACGACGGCGCCGGTCGTGTAGGCCTTCATCGCGTCGACGACGGCCTGCGCGGCGGCCTCGGCCTCGGCGCGGGTGGCGCCGCCGGTCTCGACGTAGAGCCAGCCCTTGCCCTCGGGCAGCATCCGGCTGGTCGTCTCGTCGGGGCGCAGCGCCCGCAGCGAGGCGATCAGCCCGGCGTCCATGCCCTCGATGGTCAGCGGCTTCTGCTCGCGGACGATCATCACGTTGTCCGCGGCATGGTAGGCGTCCGGGAAGCCGAGCACGGCCAGCGCACGGGCGGGCGGGGACTCGACCAGGTCGACGGTCGCGGACAGGATCGTCGCGCAGGTCCCCTCGGTGCCGACCAGTGCCTTCGCCAGGTTCACGTTCCCCGGCACGAGCTGGTCGAGGTTGTAGCCCGACACCCGCCGGGTCAGCTCGGGCACGTGCTTCTCGACGTCGCCGGCGACCCTCGTCCCGAGTGCGCGCAGCGCGTCCGGGATCGCGCCGGTCTCGGTGCCCTCGCCGCCGAGGACGATCCGCTCACCGCGGTAGGTGAGGACCTCCAGCTCGCGGACGTTGTCGACGGTCTTGCCCCAGGCCACCGAGTGCGAGCCGCAGGCGTTGTTGCCGATCATGCCGCCGATCGAGCAGCGGTTGTGCGTCGACGGGTCCGGGCCGAACGTCAGCCCGTGCGGCTTGCCGGCGTCGCGCACGGCGTCGCAGACGGCGCCGGGCTGCACGGTCGCGGTGCGGGCGTCGGGGTCCACGGACAGGATCGCGTCCATGTGCGTGCGGAAGTCCATCGCGACCGCGGTGTTGACGGCCTGGCCCGCGATGGAGGTGCGGGACCCGACCGGCATGACCGGGACGTCGTGCGCGCGGCACACGGCCATGGCGGCCTCGACGTCGGCGGCGTCGCGCGGGGCGATCACGCCGATCGGGACGCCCCGGTAGTTCGAGGCGTCCGCCGACCACATCGCACGGCTGCCCGCGTCGAACCGGACCTCCCCGCCGATGGCGGCACGCAGGTCGTTCTCCAGGGCGCGGTACGCGGTGGTCGAACGCGATCCGCCTTCGCTCCTCGCGGTGGTGGGACGCGCGGCGCTGTCGGTGGTCACGGGGCTCCTCTCGGCACGGGCTCCGATCCACGGGAACTGCTCGTGGCCGGCGCCGTCACGACGCTACCCGGGTCACCGACAACTACCGCTCCCGCCGGCGGCGAGCCGAGACCGGGAACTCTGGGCCTGGGCTGTACCTCACCGCGTTTCCCCGAGTCTGCTCGGAGGTACGGATGACGACGCCTCGCTCCACGAGCTCTCGAAGGATCGCGGAGCCGCGGTGGACGTCCACGTCGAACAGGTTCTGCACCGTTCTGTTGTTGATCGACCCGTACTCTTGGACGTGCTCGACGATCTTGCGGTCCCGCTCGTCACTCGGGGCTCGGTGGTACGCGACGGCGGATCCCAGCTCAGCAAGCACGGGGCCGCGGAGCCGGTAGTTGGGCTGCCTCCGATGAGCGGTCCCCTGAGTCGGTTCCAGAACGGCGGCCTCTCCCTCCGCCAGCCGGCGCAGCAAAGCCTGCGTGTCGTCGAGCGAACGCTGGATGACAGATGCCACGGCGGAGGCCGCGACGCTGCGCCTGCGGCGAAGGACGGCGAGGATCAGCAGGACATCCAGGTCGTCCCGCCGCTCCGGACCGAGTTGGTTCACATACCGTGCGACCCTCATATTCGGCTGATCGGAGACGAAAGTCACCGAGACCTGGTCGCGGTCCTCCGTGATTCTCGGGGGATTGCGGCCCACCCTGAGCATCTCCCGGTACATGCGGTCCACCCCGAGCCCCACCTGCTCCACCAGCCCGAGATGGCGGAGCGCTCCGAACAACGATCGGAACCGGGCCCGGTGAGGGTGACGCAGGATGTTCTCCGGAGTCACGCCCGCCACAAGGGGACCGGGCGAGGTGATCGTCAACCAGTCCGGCGAATGTTCGACCTGGATGGGTCGGCCGGTCCGGTGGTCTCCGTGAGCCACTGCGTTCATGACGGCTTCACGCACGGCGGCCATCGGAAAGTCCTGGACCTGCAGCTGTTGTCCACCGGTGAGATTGAGGTGTTCTCAGTAGCGGGGTGGCAGGTCGTGGCGACACGCCGAGGGTGGTGAGATGAGCGGGAACGGGGCAGGACCCCGGTAGATCGGTTCGGTCCAGCACAGATCGACACCGTCACCGAGGTCCTGCATGTCTGATCCTGTCACCTACACCGCTGTCCTC
>NZ_MCIM01000001.1:1459096-1513518 GCF_001932405.1 Pseudonocardia sp. Ae331_Ps2
GCCCCCGGCCGCGGGCAGACGGTCAACCAGCGCACCGTCAACACCCTGCACTCAGCCCTTCGTGCTCTGGCCGAACGCGGAAACGCCCTGCTCAAGACCACCTTCGCCGCGTTGCGGCGAGTCACGCTATGTCCCTGGCGCACCGGCGCGATCACCGCAGCTGCGCTCGTACTACTCCACACCGAGTACGACCGCACGACATGATCAACCCGCTACTGAGAACACCTCATTGAGCGGTGTAGCTGTGAGCCGCAGCTCGATGGCCTCGAGCAACCGTTGCATGGCCACCAACAGCGGTCCGTGCAGGTGCAAGATCGTGTCAGCCTCGCCGGAGGCGGCCTTGCGGTGCTGATAGACGATCTCCGGCTGCGCAGAGGCCTCCCGCCTGCCGAGGAGTACGACTCCGGCGTTTGACAGTCGTCCGCGAGCAGTCAGCAGACCAAGTCCAGACAACAGCTCGCGGTCGTCGGACGCGCGCAATGCGGTGGCGCCGTCGGTCGGCACTGCCTGCAACAACTCTCGCACCCGGACCAGGGCCGACGGATCCGCCACCCCTGCGGCCACCCTGCTGGAGCGGGATGACCAGTCCTCCCCTCGGCGTTCCTCCCGTAACCGGCCGACGTCCTCAGCCGTCATCGGCGGGCAGTCCGTTCCTCGGCGCCAGCAGTAGCGTCCCGTCGATGTACTGACGACCTCGATGCCCTCGGGCACGTCGACCCGAAGCAGGTCGACGCCCTCGAACGTCAGACGAGTCACCACGACGTCCAACGAGGGCGTTGTCCGTTCGTAGATTCCGTGCCGGACCGTGTCCGGGTCCATACTCGTTCCCACGATCCCGGCTGGGCCGGCGATGTCGTCAGCCACTCCGAGGACCAGAGTCCCGCCGGTGGCGTTTGCGAAGCAGACAGCTGCCTCGGACAAGTTCACCAGGGTGTCCTTCAGCTTCCCGGACGCCTGCTTGAAGTCCAGGGTCGAGGTCTCGAGCTTGCGAGCAGTCGTTCCGGACCGCACTCGTCGGAGGGCTTGCTCTACCTCGTCCGCCACTTTCGTCTCCCTTTTGGTGAACCACCCATGGGTAGTTCACCAAAAGTAGCAGCAAAAGTGGAGCGGCTCGCTGTCGACGAGCTCCCGTCGGAGCCCCTCCCGCCGTCGACGGGAACCCGGTTGCGTGATCCGGATCGCCTCGGCACGCTGCGCCGATGCCCCGTGACGAGCTCGCCGACACCGTGGTGCGTACCTGGGGCCCGGCGGGCGCGACCTGGCTGGCCGCCCGGGACCGGCTGCTCGGCGACCTCGCGGGCGAGCTGGACCTGGAGCTCGGCGCGACGCTGCCGCAGACCTTCCACGCGGTGCGCGCGGTGACCTGCGCGGACGGCACCCCGGCCGTGCTGAAGGCCGGCGTGCCCGACGGCCACCTCGACGCCGAGACCGCCGCGCTGCGCGCCTGGGACGGCGACGGCGCGGTCCGGCTGCTGTGGGCCGACCCGGCCCGCGGGGCGCTGCTGCTGGAGCGCGCCGAGCCCGGCACCGAGCTCACGGCCGTGCCCGACGACCGGGCCGTCGAGGTGATCGGCGGGCTGCTCGCCCGGCTGCACCGCGCACCCGTCCCGGCGGGGCTCGACCACGTCGCGGTCGAGCGGGCGGCGTTCGACGCGCACCTGGCCCGCCCCGACGCGGTCCTGCCCCGGCCGCTTGTGGAACGGGCGGCGGCGGTGTGGACGCAGCTGTGCGGCTCCGCGGAGCGCGAGGTGCTGCTGCACGGGGACCTGCACCAGCACAACGTCCTGGCCGCGACCCGCGAGCCGTGGCTGGCGATCGACCCGCACGGCCGGGTCGGCGACCCGGGCTACGACTGCGGGCAGCTGCTGTACAACCCCCTGGACGCCGACCCGGCCGAGCTGGCCCGCCGCGCCCCGGGCCGGCTGGAGCGGCTCGCCGACGCCGTCGGGATCGGGTGGGACCGCGCGGTGGCGTGGGGGTTCGCGGTGTGCGTGCTGTCGGAGGTCTGGGACGCCGACGGCGACGCCGGGTGGGCCGGCCCCGGCCCCGCGCTCGCCGTCGCACGGCGGCTGGCGCCGCTCGTCGCGGACTGAGTCCTTACAGTGCGGCCATGACCGTCTCCGAGACCTTCGATCCGGACGCGTGGACGCCGGTCGACGGGTTCGACTTCCGCGACATCACCTATCACCGCGCCCGGGGCACCGGCGCGGTGCGGATCGCGTTCGACCGCCCCGAGGTCCTCAACGCCTTCCGGCCGGGCACCGTCGACGAGCTGTACCGCGCCCTGGAGCACGCCCGGACCAGCGCCGACATCGGCGCGGTCCTGCTGACCGGCAACGGCCCCTCCCCCAAGGACGGCAAGCGCGCCTTCTGCTCCGGCGGCGACCAGCGCATCCGCGGCCGCACCGGCTACCAGTACGCCGACGGCGACACCGCCGACACGGTGCAGGCCGGGCGGGCGGGGCGGCTGCACATCCTGGAGTGCCAGCGGCTGATCCGCTTCATGCCCAAGGTCGTCATCGCCGTGGTCAACGGCTGGGCCGCCGGGGGCGGGCACTCGCTGCACGCCGTCGCCGACCTCACGATCGCCTCGGCGCAGCACGCCCGCTTCAAGCAGACCGACGCCGACGTCGGCTCCTTCGACGGCGGCTACGGCTCGGCCTACCTCGCCCGCCAGGTCGGCCAGAAGTTCGCCCGGGAGATCTTCTTCCTCGGCCGGACCTACAGCGCCGAGCAGATGCACCACATGGGCGCGGTCAACGCCGTGGTCGACCACGCCGAGCTGGAGACCGAGGCCCTGCAGTGGGCCCGGGAGATCAACGGCAAGTCGCCGCAGGCCCAGCGGATGCTGAAGTACGCGTTCAACCTCGCCGACGACGGCCTGGTCGGCCAGCAGCTCTTCGCCGGCGAGGCGACCCGGCTGGCCTACATGACCGACGAGGCGGTGGAGGGCCGGGACTCGTTCCTGGAGAAGCGCGACCCGGACTGGTCGCCCTTCCCCTGGCACTACTAGGTCCTCACTCCGCGGTCGGGCGCGGCCGGGGCACGGGGACCGGCCGCGCCGCGGCGCCCCGCGGGCCGCTCTGCTGCGGGACCGCGACCGCCGGGTGCTGCGGCACCGGGGCCGGGGCGGGGGCCGGCACCGGGGCCGGAGCGCCGACCGGGCCGGACGGCAGCTCGAAGGCCAGTGCCGCGAGTTCACCGGCGTCCGCACGGTGCCCGGAGCCGGCGGGCCGACGGCAGCGCAGCGAGCGCGGGCTCCCGGTCGGGGACGCGTCGGCGGAGGCGGTGTACGGCATGGTGAGCTCCTTCGAACCCGTGACCGGCGGGCGGGTGCGCCGCCGCTCTCACCCCCTGAGTCGGGCGGGAGGCCGTCCGCGTTGCACGTGCCCTACACCGTTCCCCGAATCTGATGAAAGAGGCCGTTCGGACGCTGCTTCCGGTTGCGTGCGTCACGGCAGACAGGGTTGACAGCATGACTGTGCGCGCACTTCCGGTGGACGGCTCCGCGGAGTCGGTGACCCGGCTGGCCGCCGCGCTGCGGGCCGCCCTCCACGGCACGGGGCCCGCGGTGCTGCCCGTGCGATCCGGGCCCGGTCCGGATGTGGGCGCCGGGCAGGCCGACATTGGGCACGCCGCCGCGCTGCCGGGGCCGGTGGCGCGGGCAGCAGCCGCCGGGGAGCTGCCCGACGGGCTGGTCGCCGTCGTCGCCACGTCGGGATCGACCGGGGAGCCCAAGTACGTCGCGCTCACCGCGGACGCGCTGCGGGCCTCGGCCGCGGCAACGCACGCCCGTCTCGGCGGCCCGGGGTCGTGGCTGCTCACGCTGCCCGCCGAGCACGTCGCCGGGGTCCAGGTGGTGCTGCGGGCCCTGCTCGCGGACACGGCCTGTGTGGTCCAGGACGTCCGCGACGGCTTCCGGCCCGACGGCCTGGCCCGTGCGACCGGGCGGATGGCGCACGGCACCCGTCGCTACACCAGCCTCGTCCCGACCCAGCTGGCACGGGTCCTCGACCACGGCGCCGCCCCGCTGTACGCCCTGGCCGGGTACGACGCCGTGCTCGTCGGCGGGGCGGCGCTGGACCCGCGGCTGCGCGAGCGCGCGCTCGCCGCGGGGGTGCGGGTGGTCACCACCTACGGGATGAGCGAGACCTGCGGCGGCTGCGTCTACGACGGCGTCTCGCTCGACGGCGTCGAGGTCACCCTCGACCCGGCCGACGGTCGGGTGGTGCTGGGCGGGCCGGTCGTCGCCGGCGGGTACCTGGGGGCACCGGAGGCGACCGCGGAGGCCTTCGTGTCCGACGGAGGCGTCCGCCGGTTCCGGACGGGGGACCTCGGCGCGCTCGCGCCGGACGGGACGCTGACCGTCCTGGGCCGGGCCGACGACGTCGTCAACACCGGGGGCGAGAAGGTCGCGCCGGCCGCGGTGGAGCGGGCGCTCCTGGCGGTCGACGGCGTCCGCGCGGCGTGTGTCGTCGGCCTTCCCGACGACGAGTGGGGTCAGATCGTGGCCGCACTCGTGGTGCCCGCCGCGGCCGCCCCGGACGATCACGCCCTGCGCGCCGCGGTCCGCGCGGCCTGCGGTCGTGCCGCCGTACCGCGGCTGCTGCTGCGGGCCGACACCGTGCCCGAGCGCGGGATCGGCAAGCCCGACCGCACCGCCGTCGCGGATCTCCTGATGCGGGCACGCTCCGCCTGACCGCTCACCCAGCGGAGTTGTCGGTCACGTTCAGCAGTGGGATCGCGCCGTTGCGTCACGGTCTCCACCACCCGATCCGCGTACACACCTTGGAGTTGGTTCACACAGAGTGCGTTGCGTGCGCCCGTGAAATCGAGTGTGCTACGACCACTGGCGACTCAGAACCCACACCCATCACAGGGTTCCCCGTCGTCACACGAGTCACAGCTATCAGCGGGGGTTGTCCATGCGCAGCATCACGCGGGCCGGGCTGCGGGCCATCGGTCTGCTCGCCGCGACCGGCGCGCTCTGTGCCGCCGCCACGGTCCCGGCGATGGCCGACGAGCCGGGCACGACGTGGCAGCCGGAGCTGAGCGAGGGCACCGGCAACGGTGTCGTCGTCTCGCCCGACGGGGCCCGGTTCGACCGGTCGACGGCCTTCGGGGCCCCGGCGGACGAGGGGGACACGGAGTCCTCCGCGGACCCGGCCGAGGTCGTCCCCACCGGGCTGCTGACCCTCGCTCCGCACACCCTGGACACCCCGACCCGCGAGGTCGACTCCCGGCTGGTCGCGGACACCCCTCACGGTTCGACGGCGTCGGTCGACGTCCGGGGCAAGCGGGCAGGCGGCGGCTGGACCGAGTGGATCCCCGCCGAGGGCTCCCGCACCGAGCTGCCGGAGGCCGTCACCGAGGTGCAGGGACGCCTGGTCCTCACCGCCACCGGCGCGGCCGATCCGACCGTCCGGGAGGTCACCCTCACCGCGACGCCGAGCGCCGGCGCCGAGGGCGAGCCGCTCACCGAGGCCGCTCCGCGCAGCTACTCGGTGTTCGCGACCCGCGAGGGGCTCGTCGGCGGCACCACCGCGAACGGCCACAAGATCGTCAACCGGGACCGCTTCGTCGCGCTGCCGTCGCGTCGGGCGCTCTCGGCCAACGGCAAGACCGACTACTCGGTGAAGGTCTGCGCCCCCAACGGCCGCTGCGCGATCGCCCCGGTGTGGGACATCGGCCCGTGGAACACCAAGGACGACTACTGGAACCCGTCGAACGAGCGCCAGATGTGGAAGGACCTGCCCCAGGGCGTGCCGCAGGCCGCGGCCGCGCGCAACGGGCACAACGGCGGCAAGGACCAGTTCGGCCGCAAGGTCGCCAACCCGGCGGGCATCGACCTGGGCGACGGCATCTTCTGGGACGTCCTGGGACTGAAGGACAACTCGCAGGTCCAGGTCGACTACCTGTGGACCGGGTCGCAGCGGCTGTCCGCGATCCGCACCGAGGGCGCCCCGGACGTGCAGATCCTCGCCCGGCCCGAGACCGGCGCGGAGTCGGTCGGGATCGCCGTCGACGCCACCGAGGTGCCGGTGCAGTGCACCTCCGGCGCGTTCGTCCGGATCGGCGACGGCCAGTACCTCCCGACGACGGCGTTCGCCGGGCTGCCGGGCGACGTCCCGGCCTGCGACGCCCCGGCCGCGCCCACTCCGTCCGACGCCTCTGCCGCCGGGCCCACGCCCGCTGCGCCGTCCGCGCCCGGCGCCTCGGCTGCGCCTGGTGGGTCTGCTGCGCCCGCCGCGTCGGGTGGTTCCACTTCTCCCGCCGCGTCCGGCGGCACCGCTGCTCCCGCGGCGTCCGGCGGCACCGCCGCTCAGGCGGCCGCCGGCTCCGCTGCTCCGGCGGCGCCCGCCGGGCCCGCGGCCTCCCCCGCGCCCGGCGGGTCCGCGACCTCCCCGGCACCCGGCGGGTCCGCCGGGGCAGCCGGCTCACCGGCTCCGGCCGCTCCCTCCGCCCCGGCAGGCGCCGCACCGGCCTCCCCCGCACCGTCGCCCTCCGGGGCGGACCGGCCGGGCACCGGGGCTCCGGCCGCCGGCGGGTCCACGGCGGGCACCCCCTCGCCCGGGCCCACCCCCACGCCAGCGCCCACGAGCGACGTCCCCGACGGCGCCAGCCAGGCCGCCCGCGTGATGCCCGGCTCGGCCCAACGGGCGCCCTCCGGCACCCCCTGACCTCCCGGGTCCGCAGCCACCCCCCTGGGCCGGTCCTCACACCCGTTGCAGCGGGTGTGGCGACCGGCCCAGGGGTGTGGCTGTGAGGTGGGACGGTTCCGGCGGGACGGCGGCGCGGCGGGATAGGTTTCCGGGGTGGCCACCACGGCAGAGTGGGTCGAGGGCGCGCGGCCGCGCACCCTTCCCACCGCGATCTCCCCCGTCCTCGTCGGGACCGGCGCCGCGCTCGGCGCGGGCGCCGTCGCTCCCGGCTCCGCACTGCTCGCCCTCCTGGTGGCGGTCGCGCTGGTGATCGGGGTGAACTTCGCCAACGACTACTCCGACGGCATCCGCGGCACCGACGACGAGCGCGTCGGCCCCCAGCGCCTGGTCGGCTCCCGGGCCGCCGACCCGGCCACCGTGAAGACCGCGGCGTTCGCCTGCTTCGGGATCGCGGCCGTCGCCGGTCTGGTGCTCACGGCGGTCTCGGGCCAGTGGTGGCTGCTGCTCGTCGGGGCCCTGTGCATCGTCGGGGCCTGGTACTACACCGGCGGATCGCGGCCCTACGGCTACGCCGGGCTCGGCGAGGTCGCGGTGTTCGTGTTCTTCGGCCCGGTCGCGGTGCTGGGAACCATGGTGACCCAGGCCGGGCGCGTCGACGCCGCCGCCGTCGGGGCCGCGGTCGGTGCCGGGCTGCTGACCTGCGCCGTGCTGGTCGCGAACAACCTGCGGGACATCCCGGGCGACCGGGTCGTCGGCAAGCGCACCCTCGCGGTGCGGCTCGGGGACCGCGGCACCCGGATGCTCTATCTCGCGCTGGTGCTGGTGCCGTTCGTCGTCGCGGTCGGTGCCGCGTTCGACCGGCCCGGCGTGCTGCTGGCGCTCCTCGCACTGCCCGCGGCCGTGCGGCCGGTGCGGATCGTGCTCGGCGGGGCACAGGGCCCCGCGCTCATCCCCGTCCTCAAGGACACCGGCCTGCTCCTGCTGGCCTGGGGCGTGGCCGTGGCGGTCGGGCTCGCGTTCGGCTGAGACCGGTCCCGGCACCGCCGGCGGATCGATCCGTCCCCGGACCGAGGCGCGCCGTCCGCACGTCGGAGTACGGCCGTCGGCCGTGCCGGGTCGATCCGTCCCGGGGGGCCCGCGGGCCCACACGCCGGAGCGCGACCGGCAGGCGGGCCGGGGCGTCCGACCGTCAGCGGGCCGGGCCGTCGGCCGCCGACGGGGCCGGGTCGGACCCGGCGGACGCCTCAGCGCCGTCAGCGCCGTCAGCGACCGACTGCGACGCGGCAGACGGGAAAGCGCCCGACGGAGACGCGGTGGACGGAGACGCGGTGGAGGGTGCTCCGGTCGCCGACGGGGACGTGTCGGCCGACGGAGAGGCCGGCTCGGCGGGTGTGACCGGGGTCGGCGGCGGGCCGACGTCGCCGCGCAGCTGGGCACGCAGCGACGCCCGCTCGGACGACCGGCGGGCCGTCGACGCGGCGATCGCCCGGTCCAGCCGCTCCCGCAGCCCGCGGAACAGCACCATCGACAGCGGCAGCGCGACGACGAGCGCCACGAGCAGCGCGACGAGCCACGGCACGCCGATCAGCGCGAGGACGACCGTCATCACGGCGAGCAGACCGAGCCGCGCGAGCGTGTAGAGCGCCACCGTGGTGGCCAGCCCGGGCTCACCGGCACGCTCCCGCGCCGCGGCCTGCGGCGGGGTCGGAGACGTCATGGCCACCAGGGTACGGGCCGGACCGGCCGGGCCGCGGCTGCCCGGTTCCGCCCGGGCCCGGCACGGACGTCCGGATCGCCGCCACCCCACCGGGTGGCGGTCCCTCCCCGGATGCCCCCGGCTGTCCGGTTCGACTCGTTCACCGGCTTTGCCCTTTAAGAACCCTTTACCCACACAACACCGTTCGAGTACCCGGGGTCTGTGGTGTCACGATGGCCCGGAAAGAGAGAGCGGTACCCGGCCGGATGCCTCCGGCGAGCACCGTGACACATACTCCACGTGCACTTCGGGAGGATCCCCATGGCAGCTCCGACTCAGGCACCCGAGCGACTTCTCACCCCGGGTGAGGTGGCCACGCTCTTCCGCGTCGACCCCAAGACCGTGACCCGCTGGGCGTCGGCCGGGCGGATCGGCTCGATCCGTACGCCGGGCGGACACCGCCGGTTCCGCGAGTCCGAGGTCCGTGGCCTGCTGGCCGACCTCACCAGCGAGGCGAACAGCGGCTTGCGCTGATCCGGACCACGCACATGGGGTGAGGGTCTCGACTTCACCCGTACGTCAGGCCACCTTCGCTAGGCTGGACAGCGGAGGTGGCCTGATGTTGTTCTTCCTGATCCTTCTCGTCGGCGCGGCCGTGGTCGCGGTGCTGCTCGTGCGGACCCTGCGGTCCGAACAGGTGGTCTCCGACCGCATCCCGCGCGCGGAGTTCCCCTGGTCATCGGGCCAGCGACCCGAGAAGCCACGGGCGACCGGCCCCGACGACGACCCCGACTTCCTGCGTGAGCTCGACGAGAAGGTCCGCAACCAGGAGGACCCGCCCGAGCGTCCCTGAGCGGGTTCGCACGGCCGGCACCTCCACCAAGACGCCTTTACCGAAGGGCGGTCCCCCTGACCGGGCGGACCGCCCTTCGGTGTCTCCGCTCACATATCGGGCGTCGCCAGGCCCGTCCGTGGCCCGGGATCAGACCGGGAAGCCGTCGGCGACGGCCGCCGCCAGCTCCAGCAACGCCGTGCGGGTCGCCTCCTCCAGGCGGTCCAGGTCGATCTCCGCGCCCTCCTCCAGGTGCGGGTCGAACGGCACCTTGACCACGGCCCGGCACCGTCCCGAGAAGTGCTCGGCGACGCGGTCGAGGTCCACCCCGCCACCGGTACCCGGCCGGTAGACGGTGTTGATGACGACGACGGCGTTGCGTACCAGCGCCCCGTAGCCGTGCGCGTCGAGCCAGTCCAGGGTCGCCGAGGCGCTGCGGGCCCCGTCGATCGAGCCCGACGACACGACGACGATCTGGTCGGCCATCCCCAGCACGCCGTACATCGCGGAGTGCATCAGGCCGGTGCCGCAGTCGGTCAGGACGAGGTTGTAGAAGTGCTCCAGCAGGTCGACCGCGCGCCGGTAGTCGTCCTCGCTGAACGCCTCCGACACCGCCGGGTCCTGCTCGCTGGCGAGCACCTCGAGCCGGGACACACCCTGTGAGGTGTAGGCCCGGACGTCGCTGTAGCGGCGGACGCGGTCGGCGTCGCGCAGCAGGTGGCGGACGGTCGCGGTGGTCTCCAACGGGATCTTCTGGCTCAGCGTCCCGCGGTCGGGGTTGGCGTCGACGGCCACCACCCGGTCGCCACGGTGCGACGCGAACGTCGCCCCGAGGGTCGCGGTGACCGTCGTCTTCCCGACCCCGCCCTTGAGACTCAGCATCGCGATCTTGTGCGAGCTGATCAGCGGGCGGTTCGCGCGGGCCACGAGGTCGCGCCGGTGCAGCTCCGCGGGGCTCTCCCCCGGGTTCACCAGGCCGCCGGTGAGCACGTAGACCCAGCGCCGCCATCCGCTCGTCGGCGGACGCCCCGCGCCGCCGTGCCCCATGCGCGACGGCGCGAGGTCCAGCCCGCCGTGCGGCTCGTCGCCGCGGCGGTGCTGCGCGGCCCGGGCCTCGATCGCCTCGGGGGCCGTCCAGCGAGGCCGCTTCACCCCCGTCTGCGGGCGGCCGCGCGGCGGGGTCAGGGTGCGCTGGGGTCCGGTCTCCGCGGACTCGTCGTCCCACGCCGCGCGCCAGGGACGGTCCGTCTGACGGGGGCGGCGGTCGTCGCGGGACCGGTCGTCACGGGACCGGTCGTCACGGGAACGATCCGTCCGTGGGGTCCCGGGCCGGGCGGGGGGCGTCGGGGCGGCTCCGGCGGGCTCCCGTGTCCCCTCGGTGGGAGCCGCGGCACCACGTCCGGGTGCTGCCGGCTCGGCGTACGGCTGATACCCGCCCCGCGCCGCGCGGCCACCGCTCTCCGTGGGGTCCGCGGGCCCCGGACCCGCAGGATCCGCGGGCGCCGGACCCGCGGGATCCGGGAGCGACCGAGCCGTGGGATCCGGGTGCGACCGCCCTGTGGGGTCCGGGTGCGCCACGGCGGTGGGCACGACCGGTCCGTCGTACCCGGCGGGCGCGGAGCGGTCCGAGGAGTCGTATGCAGCGACCGAGGAGCGGTCCCGGGAGTCGGCTGCAGCAGCCGAGGAGCGGTCCGGGGAGTCCGGGTCGGCCGCCGAGGAGCGGACCGGGGAGTCGGGCGCGGCCGCCGGGGAGTCGTCCCCGGACGTCGTGGCACGGTCGCCGGCGTCGGCGGCCGTGCGCCCCCCGGACCGGTCGGCACGCCAGATGAGGTCCGCGTCGGGGTCGTCGTCGGGCACCGCGGAGGCGGGCACCGCCCACCACGGCTCGGAGTCGGTGCCCCCGGCCCGGTAGAGGCCGGTGTCGTCGGGGCCGTGGTCGTGCACGCCCGGGTCCGGGGAGGCGTCGTCGCGCCGGTGCCGGGGGTCGCCCGCGGAGGCCTGGGCGGGCTCCTCCTCGGCATCCGCGGCCGCCGAGGAGCCGGCGGGGGAGGTCGGGCGCGGGGTCTCTCGCAGGGCGGACAGGTCCATCCCGTGCGGCGGGGTGGACGGGTCGATCTCGTCGACCAGGTCGTCGTCGATCTCGGGCAGCTCGCTGCCCCACGCCGAGCCCGCCGGCGGGGTCTGCGTGCCGATGGCCGCGCGGCCCGGGGCGGGCGCCGACGCGGCGCGCTCGGCGGCCGTCGGGGTCCGCGGCGGCGTGTCACCGGGCTCGGCGGCCGGCTCCGCAGCGTCGTCACCGCCGGTCCGCCTGCGCCGTCCGAAGGACCGGCCGGGGGACTCCGTCGTGGCCCAGCGCTCCCGCACGTAGCGGCCCACCGACCCGTCGGGCTGCTCGCCGGAACCGTTCTCACTCACGGGAAACGACGGTAGCCGGGCGGAACCCGGTGGTCGAGGCGCCTCACACCCCCGCGTACGAGTGCAACCCGGCGACCACCATGTTGATGAAGAACAGGTTGAACACGATCGTGGCGAAGCCCGCCGTGTTGATCCACGCCGCGGCGACGGAGTTCTTCCACCCCGCGGTGGCCCGGGCGTGCAGGTAGGCGGCGTAGAGCACCCAGGCGACGAAGGCGACGGTCTCCTTCGGGTCCCAGCCCCAGAACCGGCCCCAGGCCGCCTCGGCCCACACCGCGCCGGTGATGATCCCGAAGGTGTAGAGCGGGAACGCGAGCACCGTCACGCGGTACGCCAGCCGGTCGAGCGACTCCGCCGACGGCAGCTTCGCGGCCCACGACGCCGGCTTCCCGTTCCGCTTGACCAGGAACAGCAGGCTCGCCACACCGGGGACGAGCAGCAGGCCGGAGGCCAGCGTGATCGTCGTGACGTGGATGATGATCCAGTACGACTGCAGGGCCGGGACGACCGGCGCCGCGTCGAGGTAGAGCACGGTGCCGGTGACGAACATCAGCAGCACGACCGGCGGCAGCACGAACACCCCGGCCGGGCGCAGCCCCGGGTGCCGGCGCACGAGCACCAGCCACGCCCCGACGGCCATCAGGCACAGCGCCGAGGTGAACTCGTACATGTTGCCCAGCGGCCACCGGTAGGCGGCGAAGCCGCGCAGCACGATCGACCCGAGGTGGGTCAGGAACGCCAGCACCATCAGCGAGATGCCGATCCGGCCGTAGCGGTCGGCGCGGGAGCGGCGGCCGTCGTCGGAGGGGGGCTCCTCGGGCGCGGCGACCGCCGTGGACCCGGCCCCGACCGGGGCGGGCTCCGACTGCCGGGCGGAGGCCCTGGCGACGCGGCGGGCCGCGTACTCCAGCGACGCGAACACCAGCGCCAGCAGCAGCACGACGAGCGTCGCCTGGAACAGGCGGTCGCTCCACATCGCGGTGATCGGGTCGACGAGCATCTCCGGTTAACCGTCCTTCTTGTCCGTCGGGTCGAGCAGCTCGGTCGCGAGCCGGTCGAACTCCTCGCCGTAGCCTGCCCGGTCGGTCCGGGCCAGACCACCGAGGGTGATGCGCGCGCCCCCACCGTCGCGCGGGGTCACCCGCACCCAGAACCGGCGACGCGTGACCGACAGCGACAGCGCGAGGCCGCCGACCATCAGCACCGCCGCGGCCAGCACCCAGGACTGGCCGGGGTCGTGGCCCACCTGCAGGTTCACCCACGGGGTGACGCCGTCGAACCGGACGACCGTGCCGTCCGGCAGCCGGGTGGTGTCGCCGATCCCGAGCCGCGCGGTGGCGACGGAGCGCAGCTCGCCGTCGTCGATCTTGCTCTGGTCGACGCTGAAGATCGACTGGCCGCGGCCGTCGTCGATGCCGAGGTCGCCGAGGAGCACGTCGATGTCGGCGGTCGGCGACCGCAGGTCCGGGTGCACCGACACCAGCCTGCCCTCGGGGTCGACCGCGCCGGTCGGCGCGAACGTCCCGGTGACGGCGATCTGCGTGGTGCGCCGCTGCTCCGGGTCGGTGATGCCGGGGCGCTCGAACTTCGTCGCCCCCTCCGACAGCTGGGTGCCGGACTGGTCGACCGGACGCCACTGGACCTCGCCGGTGCGGCTCTGCCCGTCCGGCCAGGTCACCGTGAACTCCGGGGCGTAGCCGTATCCGGTCAGGTAGACGCGGTCGCCGTCGGTGCGCAGCGGGTGGTTGACCGCGATCTCGTAGGGACGCCAGGTGCTGACGCCGTCACGGACGTCCTGCCCGGTCTGGTACCCGACCGAGGCGCCGAAGGTCGACGGCTGGCCGTTCGGCAGCCAGGTGCCGTCGAACCGGTCGACCTTCACGCAGAAGTCGTTGAGGTCGGTGCCGTCGACGCGCAGCCCGGCGCGGAAGCTGTCGTAGCCGAGGATCGAGCTGTTGCAGAACTCGCTGCCGTCGGCGCGCACGATGACGTCGCCCTCGTAGCCGTACATCTTCCCGCCGGCCAGGCCGAGCAGGATGCCGATCAGGCTGAGGTGGAACACGAGGTTGCCGGTCTCGCGCAGGAACCCCTTCTCCGCCGAGATCGTGCGGGAGCCGTCGTCCTCGGTGCGCTCGACGGTGCGCCAGCCGCGCAGCAGCCGCCGGGCCCTGGCCAGCTCGTCGTCGACGCCGGCGGTGGTGTCGCCCTCGGCGTGGTGCGGCAGCCGCGCCAGGTTGCGCGGGGTCATCACCGGGGGCTGGCGGACCGAGCGCAGGTACTCGCCGGTGCGCGGGAACACGCAGCCGACCAGCGAGATCATCAGCAGCAGGTAGATGGCGGCGAACCACGGGCTCGCGAACACCTCGAACCCACCGACCGCGTCGATCACCGGCGCGATGGTCGGGTTGTCGCGGTAGAAGTCGTCCACGAGGAACGCGTTCAGCGAGCGCTGCGGCAGCAGGGCCCCCGGCATCGCCGCCAGCGCGAGCAGGAACAGCAGCACCAGCGCGGTGCGCATGCTGGTCAGCCCGCGCCAGGTGTTGCGCAGGAACGCCAGCGCGCGGACCAGCGGCCCGGGCCGCTGCGACGACGGCGGTCCGCCGTCCGGTGTCGACACGGACGGCTGCGGTGGGGCCTGCGGCGGGGAGCTCATCAGATCGGCGGGGTGAATCCGGCGATCGAGACCTGCAGCGCGACCAGCCACTGGGACCACAGACCGGACACCAGCAGCGCCCCGACCGCGACCAGCAGCGCTCCCCCGGCGATCTGCACCACCCGGGTGTGGCGGCGCAGCCAGCCCAGCGCGCGCACCGCCCGGGTCGCGCCCAGCGCGATCAGCACGAACGGGATCCCGAGCCCGGCGCAGTAGGCCAGGATCAGCACGATCCCGCGCACCGAGCCGCCCCCGGTGCCCGCGGCGACGGCGACGACCCCGGCCAGCGTCGGTCCGATGCAGGGCACCCAGCCCAGGCCGAAGACCGCTCCCAGCAGCGGGGCGCCCGCGAGGCCGACCCGCGGCGTCCAGTGCGAGCGGTACTCGCGCTGCAGCGCGGGGATGGCCCCGGCGAACGCCAGCCCCATCACGATCATCACGACGCCGCCGATGCGCTGCAGCAGCGCCTCGTTGTCGATGAGGACGTCGGACAGCCACACGACGCCGACCATGATCGCGCCGAACACGACGGTGAACCCGCCGACGAACAGCAGCGCGGCCCCGGCGACCCGCCAGCGGCCGTCGTCCCGGGCCGGTGCGACGGCGGCGGCCACGGCGCCGTCCTGCCCGCCGTCCCGGGGCACGGTCGCGGCCCCGCCCCGGCGGGCGGCGGCGCGGTCGCCCGCCTCGGCCGGGGTGACCGGCGGGGACTGCGCTCCGACGAGCCCGGCGAGGTAGGCGAGGTAGCCCGGGACCAGCGGGACGACGCACGGCGAGGCGAAGCTCACCAGGCCCGCGGCGACCGAGACCAGCACTGCGAGCAGCAGCGGCCCCGAGATCGCCAGCGTCGTCGTCGCGTCCATCGCATCCCAGGGTAGAAGCCCTGCTCGGGGTGCCGCGCGGCGGGTTCTACAGCGTGTAGTTCACCGCGCGGCGCGCGACCGGCCGGTCACCAGGGGTCAGCGGGACGAACCGGCCCGCGGCTCGGCGGCCAGCCGCGTGATGAGCGGCAGCAGGTCGGAGCTGCCGACCGGGACCAGGAACACCGCGGCCACCCGGGAGTCGCGGTCGAGCACGATCGTCGAGGGGACGACGTTGCGCGGGTAGCCGTCGAGCCGGGCCAGGGTGCGGCCGGGCGCGTCGTAGATCGAGTCGTAGGTGATGCCGCGGTCGGTGACGAAGTCCAGGGCGGCCTGTCGGTCGTCGCGGACGTCGATCCCGAGGACGACGGCCTTGCCCTTCGCCGCCTCGGCCACCGCCTGCAGCTCGGGGGCCTCGGTCCGGCACGGGCCGCACCAGGAACCCCAGATGTTGATGACCCGCACCGTGTCGGGGAAGTCGCCGATGCCGACCTGGGTGCCCTCCCGCAGCAGGCTCTCGCCACGCAGGTCGGTGATCGTCTGACGGCTCTCCGGCGGGTCGTAGGTGATGCGCACCTGGCCGCCCGGGGCGACGAACTGGAAGTCCTGGCCCGGTCCCCCGCCCGCGGCGTCGCGGCCCACACCGCAGCCGGCGACGAGCAGCAGCAGCCCGAGCAGGGCGGGCAGCAGGCGGCTCATGCGCCGGTCACCATCGCGCCGCTCGGGCCGGCCGGCTCGGCGTAGCGCAGCCCGGTCATCCGGGTGCCGATGAACTCGATGCTGGTCAACGAGGCGAGCGCGCACTGGCGGCGGCGCGGGTCGTGCCAGAGCCGCTGGCCCATCAGGTAGCGGCGCAGCGTCCAGATCGGCAGCTGGTGCGACACGCACACGACCTCGCGGCCGGGGGCGAGCGCCCGTGCGGCGTGCACGGCGCCGAGCATCCGGTGTGCGATCGCGATGTAGGGCTCGCCCCAGGACGGGGTGAACGGGTCGCGCAGCTGCCGCCACACCTGCGGGCGCTTGAGCGCGCCGTCGCCGACGCCGAACCGCTTGCCCTCGAAGAGGTTGCCGGACTCGATCAGTCCCTCGTCGGTGTGGATGTCGACGCCGTGGGCGTCCGCGATCGGGCGGGCGGTCTCCTGCGCGCGCTGCAGCGGCGACGCGACGACGGCCGCGACGTCGTTGCCGTCCAGGTACGCGGCGACGGTCTTGGCCTGGGCCCGGCCGTGGTCGGACAGGTGGTAGCCGGGGATGCGGCCGTAGAGGACGCCCTCGGGGTTGTGCACCTCGCCGTGGCGCAGCACGTGCACCACGGTCACCGGTCCCGACGCGGGCGGGCTGGTCCGGTCACCCATGGTCAGACCCCGTCCGGTCGGGTGGCGGCGGCCGCGGCGCCCGCGGCGGCGGCGAGGCCGGTCTCGATCCGCTCGAAGGCCTCGTCGTCCAGCGCGGTGGAGACGAACCAGCCCTCGAAGGCGCTGGGCGGCAGGTAGACCCCGTGGTCGAGCATGGCGTGGAAGAACGCCGGGTAACGCCAGGTCTCGGCGGCCTTGGCACCCGCGTAGTCGGTGACCGGATCGGCGGTGAAGAACGGGGAGAACATGGTGCCCGCGTACTGGATCGTGTGGGCGACGCCCTCCCGGTCCAGCGCCGCGGTCACCATCGCGCCGATCCGGTCGGCGTTGGCCGCCAGGGTGGCGTAGACGGCCTCGTCGGCGTGGCGCAGCGTGGTGAGCCCGGCGGCGACGGCGACGGGGTTCCCGGCGAGCGTGCCCGCCTGGTAGACCGGCCCGGCCGGGGCCAGGTACGACATGTGCTCGGCGGACCCGCCGAACGCGGCGGCGGGCAGGCCGCCGGACATGACCTTGCCGAAGGTGTAGAGGTCCCCGGCGACGCCGTCGCAGCCGAACCAGCCCTGACGCGAGGCCCGGAAGCCGGTCATGACCTCGTCGATCACCAGCAGCGCGCCGTGCTCGTGCGCGAGGTCGCGCAGCGCGGCGTTGAACCCGGGGACCGGCGGGACGACCCCCATGTTCCCGGCGGCGGCCTCGGTGATCACGCAGGCGATCTCCGGGCCGCGCTGCTCGAACACGGTGCGGACGGCGTCGAGGTCGTTGTAGGGCAGCACCACGGTGTCGGCGGCCTGGGCGCCGGTGACACCCGGGCTGGTCGGCAGGCCGAGGGTGGCGATGCCGGAGCCCGCGTCGGCGAGCAGCGCGTCCACGTGGCCGTGGTAGCAGCCGGAGAACTTCACGATCCCCGTGCGACCGGTGATGCCGCGGGCGAGCCGGATGGCGCTCATCGTCGCCTCGGTGCCCGAGTTGACCAGGCGGACCTGCTCGACAGGGGTGCGGTCGACGATCTCGGCGGCGAGATCGATCTCGCCCGGGGTCGGGGTGCCGAACGACAGCCCCTGCGACGCCGCGGACCGCACCGCCTCGACGACGGCCGGGTGCGCGTGCCCCAGGATCATCGGCCCCCAGGAGGAGACGAGGTCGACGTAGGTGGCGCCGTCGGCGTCGGTGAGGCGGCAGCCCTCGCCCGAGACCATGAACCGCGGGGTGCCGCCGACCGAGTTGAACGCCCGCACCGGGGAGTTCACCCCGCCGGGGATCAGCTCGGTCGCCCGCTCGAAGAGGCGGGCCGACTCCTTCGGTTCCGGGTTGCTCACGGTGGTCCCTGCGCTTCCGGTGCTCACGGGCCCAGTCTCGCAGCCGGTGTCAGGACCGGCTCGCGGCCCCGAGCTTGCGGGCGGCGTACCACTCCTTCGCCGGGCGACCGAACAGCAGCGCGACCCCGGCAGCGGCGACGCCGACGACCAGCACCGCGAACACGGGCTGTCCGCCGATCAACATGATCAGCAGTAGTGGGATCCCGTAGAGCACGAGCAGCACGATCAGCGCGATCCGCGCCCCGGCAGCACCGAGGAACGCGGCGACCGCCAGCGCGATCCAGACCAGTGCCAGCACCAGGAAGACCACGCCCATGACCCGCACCGCCTGGCCGAACTGGGCCATCGTCATCCCGGACGCGGCCAGCGCGGCGTCGAACTCCCCGCGCGGGATACCGGAGTCGTTCAGCAGCGACTCGTTGACGGTCACGAACAACGAACCGATTCCGGTGACCACGAACGGCACCGCCGCTGCGATCAACGCGACGAGCGCGGTCACGACCTGACGAGGCCGGGCCGGACGGCCCTGCGGCCCGCTGCCGAGACCCGCCGGGGGCGGTCCCCAGCCCGACGCGGTGTTCGCCGGCGCGGCGGGTGCCTGCTGCGGCGACGGCGGCGGCATGGAGCCGCCGTGCCAGCCGTTCGGGTACGGGTTCTGCGGGTACTGCGGGTAGCGCCCCGTCGACGGCCCGGGCCGGTAGTACTGCGGGGCGTCGTGCTGTCCGGGGTCGCTGCTCACGTCGTCCACGGTAGCCGTGCCGGTGTCCGGTTTGCCACGTTCGGCGGTACCCGACGGCGCGATTCACTCTTCGCCGGACGCCCGGCGCCGGGGCCGAGCTCGGGATCGGGGCCCAGGGTCTGCGAACTCGCTTACCGGGTAAGCGAATTCGGAGAAAGGTGGCCTCGCCGGCGCTTCCCCGGGCCGCCCACGGCGGACACGCTCTCCACCGCGCGAACAGAAGATCGTCCCGACGGTGGCGGGATCAGCCCCGGTCGAGCCAGGACGCGACCTCGGTGGCCCAGTAGGTCAGGATCACGTCCGCGCCGGCGCGGCGGATCGAGGTCAGCGTCTCCATGATGGTCCGCTCGCGCTCGAGCCAGCCCCGGGCGACGGCGGCCTCGACCATCGCGTACTCACCGGAGATCTGGTACGCCGCGACGGGCACGTCGGCGACGTCGGCCACCCGGGCCAGGATGTCGAGGTAGGCCAGGGCGGGCTTGACCATCACCATGTCGGCGCCCTCGTCGAGGTCGAGCGCGAGCTCGCGCAGGGCCTCGCGCGCGTTGCCGCCGTCCTGTTGGTAGGTCTTGCGGTCGCCCGTGAGCTGCGAGTTCACCGCCTCGCGGAACGGGCCGTAGAACGCCGAGGCGTACTTCGCGGTGTAGGCGAGGATGCCGGTGTCGGTGAACCCGGCCTCGTCGAGCGCGGCGCGGATGACGCCGACCTGGCCGTCCATCATGCCGCTGGGCCCGACCAGGTGAGCGCCCGCGCGGGCCTGCTCGACACCCAACCGCGCGTAGATGTCCAGCGTCGCGTCGTTGTCGACGCCGCCGTCGGCGTCCAGCACGCCGCAGTGGCCGTGGTCGGTGAACTCGTCGAGGCACAGGTCGGACATCACGACCAGGTCGTCGCCGACCTCGGAGCGCACGTCGCGCAGGCCGACGTTGAGGATGCCGTCCGGGTCGACGGCGCCGGAGCCGGTCGCGTCGTGGTGCTCGGGGACGCCGAACAGCATCACGCCGCCGACGCCCGCGGCCGCCGCCTCCGCGGCCGCCTTGCGCAGCGAGTCGCGGGTGTGCTGCACGACCCCGGGCATCGAGCCGATCGGGACCGGCTCCGTCGCGCCCTCACGGACGAACATCGGCAGCACCAGCTGCCGCGGACGGACCTCGGTCTCGGAGACCAGCCGCCGCATCGCGGGGGTGGTCCGCAACCGTCGGGGACGCTGCGCCGGAAAACCCATGCGGACCAGGCTACGACCGCCCCGGACACACGTCGGCCCCGCACCACCTCGGAGAGGCGGTACGGGGCCGGACGGGGACGGCTCAGCGGCAGTGCCGATGCGCCCTTCGCACGCTCAGCGGCGGCGAGCCTTCACCTTCTTCGGCGGCGGCAGGTTGCCCTCGGCGCGCAGCTTCGCGGTGTGGCTGGCCAGCGCGTCGACCAGGGTCGGGACGCGGGACTCCTCGGGCTGCACGTCGACCCGCAGGCCGAACTCGCGCGCGGTCTCCGCGGTGGCCGGGCCGATGCAGGCGACCAGGGTCCTGGCGTGCGGCTTGCCGGCGATGCCGACCAGGTTCCGCACCGTCGACGACGAGGTGAAGCACACCGCGTCGAAGCCGCCGGTCTTGATCGCCTCACGGATCGGCGCGGGCGGCGGGGCGGCCCGGACGGTCCGGTAGGCCGTCACGTCGTCGACCTCCCAGCCGCGCTCCTGCAGCCCGGCCGACAGCGTCTCGGTGGCGATGTCGGCGCGCGGGAGCAGCACCCGGTCGACCGGGTCGAGGACGTCGTCGTGCGGCGGGAAGATGTCCAGCAGGCCCTCGGACGTCGAGGACTGGGCCTCGTCGATGTCGGGGACGAGCTCGGGCTCGATGCCGAACTCGCGGACCTTCTCCGCGGTCGAGCGGCCGACACAGGCGATCTTCACGCCGGAGAAGGCGCGGGCGTCGAGGCCGAACTCACCGAACTTCTCCCAGACGGCCTTGACCGCGTTGGTCGAGGTGAACACGACCCACTGGTAGCGGCCGTCGACCAGGCCTTTGACCGAGCGCTCCATCTGCGCGGGCGACCGGGGCGGCTCGACGGCGATCGTCGGCACCTCCTCCGGGATGGCGCCGTGCATCCGCAGCCGCTCGCTCATCACGCCGGCCTGGTCCTTGGTGCGCGGAACCAGGACCCGCCAGCCGTAGAGCGCGCGCGACTCCCACCAGGACAGCTCGCCACGGCGACCGGCGGCCTCGCCGACGGTGAGGACGAGCGCGCCCTCCAGGTCACCGCCGTCGGCGGCGATCCGCCCGACCGACGACGAGATGGTCCGCTGGGTGGAGGTGGTGCCGCCCGCGGTGATCGCGACCGGCGTCTCGTCCGGGACACCCTGAGCGGTCAGACCGGCGGCGACGTCGCCGAGCAGCGCGCTCGTCGCGTGCAGCACGACCGGACCCGGGCTCGCGGCCAGCGCGGCCCAGTCGACGCCCGCGCGGACGTCGGCCTCGACGTGCGCCGACCCGAGCGCGACACCGGCGTAGGCCGGGACCGCGGTCGAGGACGGGACGCCCGGAACCACGTCGAACGGCGTGCCCGAGGCGGACACGGCCATCGCCTCGGCGACGACGGCGTCGTTGGTCAGCGGGTCACCGGAGACCAACCGGGCCACCGAGCGGCCCTGGCCGGCCTCGCTGAGCAGGTCGCTCGCGATGTCGGCGGGCTGCCCGACGGCCGGGCGCACCTCGGCGCCGTCCGCGGCCAGGGCGAGGATGCCCTCGGGCACGTCCGGGTCGGTGATGACCAGCGGCGAGCCGGCGAGCACGTCCCGGGCACGCACGGTGAGCAGCGCCGGGTCCCCCGGTCCGCTGCCCACGAAGGCGATCCGCCCCGAGGTGTTGGCAGGTCCTGTCATTGAAGAAACTCCCGAATCAGCGGTTGGCGGGACCACCGGGACCTGCGGGGCGCAGGTCCTCGGCTCCCAGGTCGAGAAGCTCGAGGGCGACCGCGGCCCCGATCTTCTCTGCGTCGTCCATGTCTCCGGTGGCGGAGGCGCGCACCACGTCGCCCCCCGCGATGTCCCCGATCCCCAGCGCGCCGCGCAGCGACAGCCGGTCGACCGCGCGGCCGTCGTCGTCGAGGTCGGAGACGACCTCGGCGAGCGCGCCGACGGGGGTCGTGCACTCGGCCTCCAGCCCCGCCAGCACCGCACGCTCGGCGGTGACGGCGAAGCGCACACCGCTGTCGTCCAGCACCGCGGCCAGCACCGCCGCCAGGTCGGTGTCGGCGGTGCGGCACTCGATCGCCAGCGCGCCCTGGGCCGGGGCGGGCAGCATCTGCAGCGGGTCGATCAGCTCGTCCGCCTCGTCGACGCGGCCCAGCCTGCGCAGTCCCGCGGCGGCCACGACCACCGCGTCCAGCTCGCCGGACCGCACCTTCCCGATCCGGGTGTCCACGTTCCCGCGGATCGGCAGCACCTCCAGCCCCAGGCCGAGCGCGTGCAGCTGCACGGTCCGGCGCGGGGACCCCGTCCCGACCCGGGCACCACGGCCCAGCTCGCCGAGCACCCGACCGCCGGTGACCAGCGCGTCGCGGACGTCCTCGCGCTCGGGGACCGCCGCGATCGTCAGCCCCTCGGGCTGCGCGCTCGGCAGGTCCTTGTACGAGTGCACGGCCACGTCGATCTCGCCGGCGTAGAGCGCGTCGCGCAGCTGCGAGACGAACACCCCCACCCCGATCTGCGGGATCGGCGCCGACGAGCGGTCACCGCTGGTCGAGATGGTGACCAGCTCGCACGGGTGGCCGGCGGCGACGAGCCGGTCGGCCACGGTGGTGGACTGCGCGACCGCCAGCTTCGACGGCCGGGTGCCGATCTTCAGGACGCTCACGAGATCTGCTCCGGGGGACGGGACCCGATCGACGGGGTGACGTCGAACGGCACGGTGGGGTCGCTGAAGCGCAGGGCGGCGGCGACGTCGCCGCCGTCGACGCTGGCGTCGGCGCCACGGACCGGGGCAGCGACCGCGGCGGCGGCCTGCGGGTCGAGTTCGAACAGGGTGCGCAGCGCCGCGGCGTAGCTGTCCCCGTCCGGGCCCTCGGCCAGGCGCTTCACCTGGACGGTGGGGGTGTGCAGCAGCTTGTCGACGACCCGGCGCACGGTGCGGGAGAGCTCCTCGCGGACCCGGGCGTCCAGATCGGGCAGCCGCGAGTCGAGGCGCAGCAGCTCGGCGTCGACGACCTCCGAGGCGCGCCGGCGCAGCGCGGTGACCGTCGGCGTGACCTCGGCCGAGCGCTGCCCGGCCAGGTACTGCTGGGCCTCGGCGTCGACCATCTTCTGGGCCACGGCGACCGAACCGCCGTCGGCGACGTCGAGCAGCCGACGCTGCAGGGTGATCAGGTCGACCATGCGCACGCCGGCCAGCTCTCCGACGGCCGGGTCGACGTCGCGCGGCAGGCCCAGGTCGCACACGACCAGGGGGGAGGTGCGGCCGTTCAGTGCCTGCGCGACCGGCTCGACGTCGACGACGTGGCCGATCGCGCCGGTACAGGCCAGCAGCAGGTCCGCGTCGCGCAGCTCGGCGGCCAGGTCGTCCATCACCGCGAAGCGCGCCGTGGTGCCCGGGTCCGCGTGCTCCAGGATCTTCTCGACGAGCCGCTCGCCGCGCTCGGCCGACCGGTTCAGCACGACGATCTCGCCTGCCCCGGCGCGACGCAGGTGGGCCGCGGCCAGCGCGCCCATCGCGCCCGCCCCGACGATGACGGCGCGGCGCCCGGCCAGACCGTCCCCGCCGAGCTCGCGGTCGGCGTCGCGCAGGGCCTCCGACACGACCGAGGCACCCGCCTCGTCGATACCGGTCCCGGCGTGCACCCGCTTGCCGACCCGCAGCGCCTGCTGCACCAGCTCGTGCAGGACCTTGCCGACGGCGCCCGCGCTGTCCGCGGCGGCGTAGGCCCCGCGCAGCTGGCCGAGGATCTGCGACTCGCCGACCACCATCGAGTCCAGGCCCGCCGCGAGCGCGAACAGGTGCTGGACCGCCGAGCCCGCGTAGTGCACGAACAGGTGCTCGGACAGCTCGCCGATCGGGAACCCGGCATGGGCACCGAGCACGTCGGTGACGTCGCCGAGGCCGCCGTGGAACGCGTCCACGACCGCGCAGATCTCGATCCGGTTGCACGTGGAGAGGACGACCGCCTCCTCCACGTGCGAGCGGTCGAGCATCTCCTCGAGCAGCTTGGGCACGTCACCCGGAGCGACCGCGAGGCGCTCCAGCACCTCGACCGGAGCGCTGCGGTGCGACAGGCCGACCACGAGGACGCTCATGGCTCTACGACACCACCGATTCGTTCGTCTTGTCCGTCACCGCGGCGGCACCGGTGTGCCGTCGCGCCACGTGGAACGCGAGGACCTGCAGCTCGACCGACAGGTCGACCTTGCGGACCTCGACGTCGTCCGGGACCGTGAGCAGCACCGGAGCGAAGTTGAGGATGGACTGCACACCCGCCGCCACGAGCAGGTCGCAGACCTTCTGGGCAGCCGGCCCCGGCGTCGCGATCATCCCGATGGTGACGCCGTCACCGGCGCACACCTCCGGGATCTCGCGCGCGTGCCGCACCCGGATGCCGTTGATCTCACTGCCGACGAGGTTGTCGTCGACGTCGAACAGGGAGCTGACCGGGAAGCCCCGGCCCGCGAAGCCGGAGTAGCCGGCCAGGGCGTGGCCCAGGTTGCCGACGCCGACCAGCGCGACCGACTGCCGCTGGTCCATGCCCAGCTCGCCCTGCAGCCGACCCTGCAGCGAGGCGACGTCGTAACCGACGCCGCGCACGCCGTAGGAACCCAGGTAGGACAGGTCCTTGCGGAGCTTGGCCGAGTTGACCCCGGAGGCACCGGCGAGCTCCTCGGACGACACCGTCTCGACGCCCGCGTCGCGCAGCTCACCGAGCACGCGCAGGTACACCGCGAGCCGGGACACGGTCGCCTCGGGCACCGGGCGCGCGGGGCGCTCGCCGGTGCCGTCGGGCGCGGCGACGCCGGACTCGGGCGGCAGGGTCACGGGCCGTCCTCCTCGGGCGTCGGTCGGCGGGCGGCCGGGGTCCCGGTGGCCGTCCTGCTCACGGGGGCTTGTCCGCGGGCGGTCGGTCATCGAGACTGGGCGTGCTCCGTTCGGGGATGTACAGGGGCCGGTCGTCGGCGTGCTCGCGGCACGCCCGCGAACCGGCCGGGCGGGCCGGACGGGCTGCGGACGGACGAGACCCGGCGTCCTCGGCGCCGCAGGGGCACCGTGCCACCGGGACCGGCGACGGGAACCCACGGTAGCCGCTTGTGAAGGCACGCACAAAGTTGCGATCTTGGTCCTCTCCGTGCTCGACCCCGCCCCTGACCTGGAGCTACCGGTGATCGACGGGCAGGAACCGCTCGTCGTGCGACGACCGCCACGTCGTTCCCCACGACACCACCGTCACGCAGTCCTGACGACCGCTCGTGACACAGCTCTCCGCGCGGAGGGGGCCCACCGGGATCCAGGTCGGCGCCGCCCTTCGCCGTCTCTCAGGTCACGGTGACCGTGCGGGTCGGCCAGCCGGTCGCCGCCCCCGGCAGCGGGGAGCGGCGCTCGGCGGTCTGGACGACGCCGTCGCCGTCGGTGGCCCGGCACACCAGGGTGTACCCGCCCGGCGGCAGCTCCAGCTCGGCGCGCCACTGCCGCCAGGTCGCCCCGCCGGCGGGCACCGGCGCGAGCTCGGCGGTCACCCAGGACCCGGACCCGCCGCCGTCCTGCACCCCGACCTCGACCCGGCGGATCCCCCGGGGCACCGCCCAGGCGGTGCCGGTGACCACGACCCGGCCGGCGGGCACGCTCGCGTACGAGGCGGGCGACTCGATCCGCGCGGCCGTCTCCATCGGTCCGGGCGGGGCCCACCCGCGGGCGCGCCAGTAGTCGGCGCGCGCGCCGAACGTCGTGAACTCGATGTCGGTGACCCACTTGGTGGCCGAGACGTAGCCGTAGAGCCCGGGGACGACGATCCGCACCGGGAAGCCGTGCTCGGGCGGGAGCGCGACCGGGCCGTCGGGGCCGGCCATCGCGACCGCGAGCAGCGCGCCGCGGGCGGGGTCGAGCAGCAGCGACGACGGGCTGCCCGCCGTCCAGCCGTCGGTGGAGGTGGACAGCGCCTGGTCCGCGGCCGGGTCGGGCTCCGCGGCCGCGAGCAGCGGCGCGAGCTCGACGCCGGTGAACCGGGTGGTGGAGACGAGGTCGCCGCCGACCTCGTTGGAGACGCACGCCATCGTCACCCAGCGTTCGACGAGCGGGCGGGCCAGCAGGTCGTCGAGGGTGAGGGTGAGCTCGCGCCCGACCCGCCCGTGCACCCGCAGGCTCCACGACGCCGGGTCGACCGACGGGACCCGCAGCGCGGTGTCGATCCGGTAGAAGTCGTCGACGGCGGTGGTGAACGCGGCCGCGCCGGGCACCTGTGCCCCCGCGGGCAGCGCCGGTGCGGCCGCGATGCGGCCCTGCGCGGCGAGCGTCCGGATCCGGGCGGTGAGCGCCTCGCGTGCGGGCCCGATCCGGCCCGAGGGCAGCAGCGGCGCGGCGGCCGTGGCCCCGGTGCCCAGCACGACCCCGCCCGCCCCCGCCAGCGCGGTGGTGCGCAGGAACCGCCGCCGGGTCAGCGACGACCGGACCGGCCGCCCGTCGGGCAGCGTCCCGTCCGCGGTCGGGGCGGGGATCCGGGCCGCCAGCGCGTGCAGCTTCCGGAACACCGTCACCGCGACGACCGCGGCGGCACCCGCCGGGACCATGTCGAGCTGACCGGCGCCCGACGCCGTCGCCGCGGCGACCACGCCCGCCAGCCCGAGCACCGCGAGCCCCCACGCACCGGGCCACGGTGAGCGGCGCGACAGCGCCCCGAGCCCGGCCGCGGCGAGCGCCAGGACGACGAGCACCCCGGCGACGACGGTGTGGCGGCTGCCGATCCCGGCCCCGACCGTCGCCGCACCGGCCAGCGCGGGCGGGGTGAGCGCCACGACCTGCTCGGCGACGGCGTTCACCGGCCCGGCGGCCGGGGCGACCAGCAGCGCGAGCGCCTGCCCGGCGCCGACGCCCAGCGCGGCCGCGGCGAGCCCGGCCAGGGCGGTGCGGGCGGGCGGCGCGGGACGGGCCGGCCGCGTCCCCCTGCCGGCCGGGCCTCCGTCGGGGAAGGCCCGACCGTCGACGGTGGAGGCCGGACCGCCCGGGGCCGGGCTCACCGCCGGGCCAGGTCCGCGCGCAGGCGCTCCTCGTCGACCCGGAACGAGTCGTGCTCACGGCCGTCGAGCAGCACCACCGGCACCTGGTCGCCGTACTCGGCGCGCAGCTCGTCGTCGGAGTCGACGTCGACGGTGTCCCAGCCGGTGTCCGTCTCGGCGCACACCCGGGCCAGCACCTCGGCGGCGTCGTCGCACAGGTGGCAGCCCACCCGGGTCAGCAGTCGTACCCGCATCTCACATCCTCGCCAGTGTCCTCCGGGCGATCTTGCCCGTCGGGGTGCGGGGCAGCTCGTCGACGAACGCGACGACGGCGGGCCGCTTGAACCGGGCGAGCCGGGCCGCGCAGTGCTCGGCGACCGTCTCCTCGGTGAGCTCGGCGCCCGCGACGGGCACGACGACCGCCTTGACCGCGGCGCCGGTCCGGTCGTCGGGCACCCCGACGACGGCGACCTCGGCCACCGCGTCCAGCTCGGCGACGACCTGTTCCACCTCGCGCGGGTAGACGTTGAAGCCGTTGACGATGACCAGGTCCGAGGACCGGTCGACGAGGTGCAGGTCGCCGTCGGCGTCGAGGTAGCCGACGTCGGCGGTGACGAACCAGCCGTCCTCACCGGGGCCGCCGCAGCCGTCGGGCCAGTAGCCGGAGAACAGGTTGGGGCCGCGCAGCGCGATCAGGCCGGTGTCGTCGGCGGGGTCGGAGTCGTCGTCGTAGTCGAGGTCGTCGAGCGGGTCCTCGCCGCGCGGGGCCGGCTCCGGGTCGCGCCGCGGCAGCGGCTGCCCCGCGGGGTCGACCAGACGCAGCTCCACCCCGGGCAGCGGCCGGCCGACCGAGCCCGGCTTGGCCGGGCGGCCCAGGTCGTTGCTGGTGACGACGGGCCCGCCCTCGGTGAGGCCGTAGCCCTCGTGCAGGTCCAGCCCGCTCGCCGCGCGGAAGTCCGTGAGCCAGCTCGCGGGCAGCGGGGCGCCGCCGGAGGTGCACAGCCGCACCCCCGCCATCGCGGCGCGCAGCCGCTCGGGCCCGAGGTCGAGCAGCATCCGGAACATCGACGGCACCCCGGCCACGACGCTGACCCGCTCCTGCACGACCGCCTCGGCCAGCCGGTCCGGGGAGAACCGGCCGGGCAGCACGACGGTCGCGCCGGTCCAGCAGACCTGCAGCAACCCGGCGGCGAGCCCGTAGACGTGGAACAGCGGCAGCGCCAGCAGGACCCGGTCGACCGCGTTGACCGGTGCCGGGCGGAGCTCCCCCGCCTGCTCGCGGTTGGCCAGCAGCGCGCGGTGCGACAGCCGCACCCCGCGCGGACGCCCGGTGGTGCCGGAGGTGAACACGACCAGCGCGATCCGCTCGGGGTCGGCGGGGGCCCGGTCGACCGGGGCGTCCGGGACCGGGGCGGCCAGGTCCGGCGGGCCCAGCAGCGTCGCGCCGACGCCCTCGGCGCAGCCGGCCGCGACGGCGTCGTCGGGGCGGGTGACGACCGCGACCGGCCGGGCCTGGTCGAGCACGACCTCCAGCTCGCGGGTCACCGCGCCTGCGCCGAACGGTACGACGACCGCGTCGGCCCGCAGCGCTCCGAACAACGCCACGCAGTAGTCGGCCCCGTCGGGCAGGCCGATCGCGACCCGGTCGCCGTGGCGGACGCCCGCCGCACGCAGCCGGGCGGCCTCGGCGGAGACCGCCGCGTCGAACGCCGACCAGGTCAGGGTGAGCGGTGCCGCGCCGGACAGGTCGCGGACGGCGTCGTGCCCGGGGCGCTCGGAGGCGTTGCGCGCCACCAGGTCGGCGAGGTGGGTGGGCCGCTCGGGACGGTGGCCCGGCGCGGGGTCGGAACTCGGCACGGCGGTCTCCATCCTCGGACCCCGCCGGGGCGGGGTCGGCTCGTCGGCACGCGTCACGGCCAGTGTTCCAAACCCGGCCGGGACCGTCGCGCCCCGAGGGACCGCTCACCGCTGTGTACGCCACGTGTCGATTCGGACACGCTTCGCGCACGGTTCGTCCACCGCGCGTATCGGGCCGCTCGCCGGAACGGCACGCGACGAGAGGCGGCGAGTGCGCTGCGCCACTCGACAGACGTCTATGCTCCGCCGCTACATGTAGTTCAACGCGTGAACCGCCGGTTCGTCGCGCGACTCACCCGAGGGAGTGGCATGCAGCTCGACGCCAGCGCGCCACGGTGCACACCGTGCCGCGCCGCGCGGGACGCGCCGGCGGTCCCCGCCCGCCGGGTCGCCCGCCGAGCCGTACCCCGTCCGACCCCCCGGGATCCATGACCCGGCCGACGCGACCGCACCGGCTGCTCCGACAGCAGCGCTCCGAGACCATCCCCGAGACCGTCCGTCCGCCCCGGGCCCCCGAACCCGGCGAGGACAGACCCGACACCGTCCGCCCCCAGCCGGACGGGGAGGTGTCCGTGACTTCAGCGACCTCTGCGCCGTCCCAGCCGACGGGGCCGATCGCGTCCGCTCCCCTGGTCGACGCTCCCCCCACGTACCCCGCAGGCCCTGCGCTACACCGCCCGGACGGCCGGACCACCCGGTCGGGTCCGCCGGGCCGTACCGAGCAGGACATGCCGATGCCACGACGGGCACCGCAGATCTCGCAGGAGCTGCAGCGACCGGAGGCCGACCCGGCCGACGAGGCCGCCCGCGCCGTCGAGGACGCGAACAGCTCCTGGGCACTGGTCGAGGCCTGCCAGGCCGGCGACGTGGCCGCGTTCGGCGAGCTCTACGAGCGCTACCACGACGTCGTCTACCGGTACGTGCTGTTCCGGATGGGCGACCGGTCCTTCGCCGAGGACGTGACCCAGGAGACCTTCGTCCGGGCCCTGCGCCGGATCTCCTCGGTCAGCTACCAGGGCCGCGACATCGGGGCCTGGTTCGTCACCATCGCCCGGAACCTGATCTTCGACTACGTCAAGTCCAGCCGCTTCCGGCTGGAGCAGACGACCTCGGAGATCGTCGAGCTGTCGCCCAGCACCGGTGGCCCCGAGCAGCAGGTGCTCGACATGGCCACCAACGACGAGCTGCTGGCCTCGATCGCCAAGCTCAACTCCGACCAGCGCGAATGCATCCAGTACCGGTTCCTCAAGGGCCTCTCGGTCGCCGAGACCGCCGAGCTGATGGACCGCAACGAGGGTGCGGTCAAGGCGCTGCAGCACCGCGCGGTGCGTCGCCTCGCACAGCTCCTCCCGGACGGCCTGCGGTGAGCGGGTCTCCCGCCGGAACAGCCGGAACGCGAGAGGGTGTGTCGATCACTGCGCCGAACGCACTACTCGATGCGGTGAACGGTTGGAAGGCCGTAACCTCGTCCGCAGTCGGTCGTTGTACCGACCGGCGCGCACTGACGGCGCCACACGCGCCGACGAGCAGCGCGAGACTGCAGTGAGGACGGACGGCATGCCCAGGGCATGGGACGACGGGTATCCCGGCGACGACGGTTTCGACCGCGCGCCGGCGGGTGCCCCTGCATCGGAGGAGCTGGCGCACGAGATCGCGCTGGCCGCCGCGCTGGACCGTTCGCGGCGTGACCTCTCGCCCGATCCGCACGCCTCGGCCCGGATGCGGGCACGGCTGTTCGAGGTGCTGGCCCAGGAGGGCGTCGGGCAGCAGTCCGTCGGGCCCTCGTTCGGCGGCCGGTTCGACCGCGTCGACCCGGCCGACCTCACCGCGCCGATCGGCCCGCCGATCGCCGACGACCTCGACTGGGACGCGGTGTCCAACCGCCGCGCCGCCGGCGAGCACGCCCCGGCCGCGGACGACCCGACCGGTCGCGGCGGCCGTCCGCGGCGTGGCCGCCACGTGCTGCCGTCGGACCACCCGGACCACCCCGAGCAGGTGAGTGCCCCGGCCGGACCGGCCCGCGACGCCGAGGCGGGGCCCGGCCGCGACGACTCCGCCCGTCCGGCGTCGTCCGGCGCCCGGATGCTGGACCGCCGTCGCCCGAGCGTGCGCAAGCGCTTCGGCGTCGTCGTCGGCGGGTTCGCCGCGCTCGCGGTGATCGCCGGTGTGACCTCGACCGTCAGCCGCGACGCCCTGCCCGGCGACGCGATGTACGGCATGAAGCGCGCCAGCGAGAGCGTCGGCGGGGTGTTCACCGTCGGCCAGCAGGCCGAGGCCGCCCGCCAGCTCGACCTGGCTCGCTCCCGGGTCGACGAGCTGGAGAGCCTGGTCGCGCGGTCCACGCCGCCGTCGCCGGACGCGGTGGCGTCCGCGATGGGCGACTTCGACCGGGCCACCAGCACCGGCAGCAGGCTGATGCTGGCCGGCGCGGGCACCGACGGCGCGGACACCTCGCGTCTGGCCGAGCTGCGGACCTGGGCGGCCGCCCAGTCCGGGCGCATCACCCGTCTGCAGTCCGACCTGCCCGCCGAGAGCCGCGGGGAGACCTCGGAGGCCATCCGCCTGCTGGACCGGGTGCTGACCCGGGCCGAGGCGCTGCGGGCCGGCACCGGCTGCGCCGCGGACAGCGGCGGCACGGTCGACGACCTCGGCCCGGTGCCCGGCGAGTGCCGCACCGCGGGTGGGCCCTCCGCGGCCCAGGCCGTCGAGCAGTCCGCACCGGTGACGCCGTCGGAGTCCGCGACCGGCACGCCGTCGCCGACCTCCGGTCCGGCCACCTCGACCTCCCAGACCCCGACCACCTCGGGGTCCTCGCAGGACGGCGGTGGGCTGCCGCTGCTGGACGGCGGTGGCTCGGCCACCTCCGAGAGCGGGTCGAGCAGCTCGTCGGAGCCGTCGGCGGAGCAGAACCGCCTGCTGCCGCCGATCACGATCCCGCCGCTGCTGCCGGGCCTCGGCCCGGTCACCCTCGGCTGATCCAGCCCGGAGACCACGGGGACGGGCCCGGCGCCCGGTACGTCGACACGTGTCACGTACCGGAGGCCGGGCCCGCTCCCGCGTTCCGGCAGTAGGCTGGGGCCGCGCCCCGATCCCCTCGGGACGCGAGACGCCGTCGCACCAGGAAGGCCGCCGTGGTGAGTGATCCCGGGTCCGTCCCCCCTCTCGACCAGAGCGGGACCCGCGAGTCTCACCCGCCCATCGACACCGGGCTCTCCGAGGAGCCGGGGGTGCTGGAGCGGGCGACCGCGCTCGACTCCGCGCAGCGGGCGGGGCAGGCCTCCGCCGCTGCGGCCGTCGCCGCCGAGGCCGACGACCACCCCGACGGCCCGGAGGGCGGGGACGGCGCCCCGCCGGACCTCACCGCCGCCGCGTTCTTCGACTGCGACAACACGATGATGGTCGGCGCGTCGATCTTCCACTTCGCCCGTGGGCTGGCCGCGCGCAAGTTCTTCACCACCTCCGACCTGGCCGGGTTCGCCTGGCAGCAGATCAAGTTCCGGGTCGGCGGCCGGGAGGACAAGGGCGGCATCGCGGGGCACCGCGACACCGCGCTGTCGTTCGTCGCGGGCCGTCCGGTCGACGAGGTCGTCGCGCTCGGCGAGGAGATCTACGACGAGCTGATGTCGGACCGGATCTGGGCCGGGACCCGGGCGCTGGCCCAGATGCACCTCGATGCCGGCCAGCGGGTGTGGCTGGTCACCGCGACGCCGATCGAGCTGGCCCGCATCATCGCGCGGCGGCTCGGGCTGACCGGGGCGCTGGGCACTGTCGCGGAGTCCGTCGACGGGCTCTACACCGGGCGGCTGGTCGGCGAGATCCTGCACGGTCCGGCGAAGGCGCACGCGGTCCGCGCGCTGGCCGCGTCGGAGGGTCTGGACCTGCGTCGCTGCACCGCGTACTCGGACTCGGTGAACGACGTCCCGATGCTGTCGGCGGTCGGGACCGCGGTCGCGGTGAACCCGGACTCGGAGCTGCGCGACGTCGCGAAGGCCCGCAACTGGCAGATCCGCGACTTCCGGACCGGCCGCAAGGCCGCCAGGATCGGGGTGCCCTCGGTGCTCGGTGCGGGCGCCGTCGCCGGTGCGGTCGCGGCCGGGATGGCCTACCGCAAGCGCTGACCCGCCCGGCCGCTCAGGGTGGCGGGGCCCCGCGATAGCGCTCGGCGTAGCGGCGGGCGGCCTCGGCCCGCTCGTCGGCGGTGGCCTCCAGCCGCGTCGCGCGGGCGGTGCCCGCGGGGTAGCCGGCCTTCACCACCCGGTGCTCGACGGACTCCTCCATCACGAACAGCGCGTACTGCAGCGACACCAGCCAGCCGAGCAGCAGGGCGCTGAGCCGCAGCCACAGCGGGCCGGGGATCACCAGGGCCAGCGGCACCGACAGCAGCGTCAGCACCGCCGCGGTGCGCGCGAAGTGGCGCAGGTGCCAGGTCCGGCAGGTCGTGTCGTGCAGCACCCACTCGCGGTACCGCGCGGGCAGCCGCCCGCCGGCGGCGTACCACAGCCACCGCAGCGGGTCCGGCCGTCGGATCATCCCAGGAACACGTTGCGGCGCTGGGACAGCAGCCGGTACAGCGTGTGCTGGATCGTCTCCCGGACCTGGTCGGTCAGGTTGAACACGAGCATCGGGTCGTCGGCGTCGGACGGCGCGTGGTCGTCGGTGCGGATCGGCTCGCCGAACTCGATGTACCACTTCGACGGCAGCGGGATCAGCCCCGCCGGGCCGAGCAGCGGGAAGGTCGGCGTGACCGGGAAGTACGGCGCGCCGAACAGCCGGGCCAGCGGCGCCAGGTCACCGATCTTGGGGTAGATCTCCTCGGCGCCGACGATCGAGCACGGGATGATCGGGACCCCGGTCCGCAACGCGGCGGAGACGAACCCGCCGCGGCCGAACCGCTGCAGCTTGTAGCGGTCCCGGAACGGCTTGCCGATGCCCTTGAACCCCTCGGGGAACACCCCGACGAGCTCGCCGGAGGTCATGAGCCGCTCGGCGTCGGGGTTGCAGGCCAGCGTCGCGCCGGCCTTGCGGGCCAGCGAGCCGGACACCGGCATGGTGAACATGAGGTCGGCGCCGAGCAGCCGCAGGTGCCGGTGCGACGGGTGGTCGTCGTGCACCGCGACGGTGGTCATGACCGCGTCGAGCGGCAGCGTCCCGGAGTGGTTGGCGACGATCAGCGCGCCACCGGTCTCGGGGATGTGGTGGGTGCCGATGGTCTCGACCCGGAACCAGCGCTTGTAGAGCGGGCGCAGGGCGGGCAGCACCATCGCGTCGGTGAGCTCGCGGTCGAAGCCGAACTCGTCGATCGGGTAGTCGCCCGCGAGCCTGCGGCGCAGGAACTCCAGGACCTGCTCCAGCGCGGCCTCCCAGGCCGGGCCCTCGGTCTCCTCGGGCTCGGCCGCGGAGGGGACCGGCGCGGGTCGTGACGGCTCCTCCGCCCGCGCAGGCCGGGCAGGCCCCCGGTTGCCCCGGATCGGGATCACCCGCGCCTCGGCCATGCCGTCGCCCTTCCTCGTGCCACCGCGGCCGCCCGGCCGTCCCTGCTCGTGTGCCCGCATGCCGCCGTCCCGGCCCGTCACCGCAGCGCCCGGGCCAGGCCGAGCACGCCCCGTTCGATGGAGGCGATCCGCTCCGGGCCGAGGACCGGCGCCAGCGCCTTGCCGCGCACGAAGTCGTCGAACGCCTGGGTGGTGGTCCACCGTGGTTCGAAGCCGAAGTCGTTGATCAGCCGGGTGAGGTCCACGACCCGGCCGAAGTTGAGGAAGCGCATCTGCTCCGGGGAGAAGTCCACGACGCGCGCGCCCCGCAGCACCCGGCTGACCGGCCCGACCGCACCGCTCGGCACCGGGACGGCGATCTTGCCGGCACGGCGGATGGCCTGGGACAGCATCAGCACCCCGTGCGCGGCGACGTTGAACACGCCCGGCAGCTCGTGGGTGGCGGCACGCTCCAGCACGGCGAGGCCGTCCTCCTCGTGCAGCAGCTGGATCCGCGCGTCGTAGCCCAGCACGGTGGGGACGACCGGCAGCGCGAAGTAGCGCGACAGCACGGTGTCCATCCGCGGGCCGATGAAGTTGGCGAACCGCAGGACCGTGGTGGTGACGTCCGGGCGGCGACGGCTGAACCCGCGCAGGTAGCCCTCGATCTCGGCGGCGTCCTTGGCGTAGCCGCCCGACGGCAGGTCCTTGGCCCCGATGGCCTCGTCGAACACGGCGGGGTCGCGCGGGCTGGAGCCGTACACCGCGGTCGTCGACTTGAGCACGACGCGGCGGACGCTCGGCGCCTTCTGGCACGCGGCGAGGAGCTGCATCGTGCCGATGACGTTCATCTCCTTCATCGTCGCGCGGCCGCCCGACGATGCGGGGCTGGCCGAGAGCGACGCGTGCACGACCGTGTCGACGCCTCCGGAGGAGATGACCTTCGCGATGAGCGGGTTGCGGATGTCGGCGCGCACGAACTCGGCGCGGCCCATCCGCTTCAGCAGGTCCCGGGGCGGCGGGACGGTGTCCACACCGAGCACCCGGTCGATGGACGGGTCGGCCGCCAGCCGGGCCGCGAGGTGCCCGCCGAGGAAGCCGCTGACCCCGGTGACCAGCACGACGTTCGGGGTCGGCCGGTCCATGGGCGCTCCGTTCACCGGGGGCTGACGCGAGATCGTCCGATCGTAGACCCGCCCCGTCACACCGGGCAGGTACGCGGACACGTGAGGTGCGCGACGCGTCCGACCGGGGTACGGACCGCCACAACGACACCGGCCGCGCACCCGCCGGAGGGCGGGCACGCGGCCGGTGCGCGAGTCACTTGCCGAGCTTGCGGCGCTGCACCCGGGTCTTGCGCAGCAGCTTGCGGTGCTTCTTCTTCGACATCCGCTTGCGGCGCTTCTTGATGACCGAGCCCATGTGGGTGCTCCTCCTGTGTCGACGCAGATCGTCAGCGACCGCTCCACCGGGTGACCTCGGAGTGGGCCGCCCGCACGATCCGTGCACGTGGACACGAGGCGCGGGCCGGGCGACGCCCGCCGGAGCGGGCGACGACGCGATGCGACCGGTGGGGGTCGGCAGCCGGTTCACCAGTCTACCCGGGCGTACCGGCCGTCACCCCACGGGGGATCAGCCCGCGTCGAAGTAGGCGTTGCGCAGGTAGTCCTCCACCGCGCGCTGCGGCACACGGAACGAGCGACCGACCCGCGCAGCGGGCAGCTCGCCCGAGTGGACGAGCCGGTACACGGTCATCTTGGAGACGCGCATCATCGACGCGACCTCGGCCACCGTCAGGAACTGGACCTGGGACGACCGCAGGGGCTCGGGTCGTTCCGCCGCCATGGGGCACCGCCTTCCTCCCCCGAGAGGGGTTCCCCGGTTCGCCCGGTGGTGGGGGATGCAGGTGCAGTCTACCGGGGCGGATGTGACGATCGGTCCGCCAGAGGGGGGGCTCGATCGTGCTACGGCACGGCGCGTCCGAGTGACTTTGCGTCATACGATGCGCTGAACGAGGTACCGCTGGTCCGGTCAGCCGCGACCGAGCGCCACCGAGCGGTCGTACGCTGCGGTGACCGCGTCGGCCAGTGCCGTGCGCAGCCCGTGCCGCTCCAGCTCGCGCAGGGCGGCGGCCGTGGTCCCGGCGGGCGAGGTGACGTTCTCCCGCAGCACCGCGGGGTGCTCGCCGGTCTCGCGCAGCATCCGCGCGGCGCCGAGCGCGGTCTGCACGGTCAGCTCGGTCGCGTCCGGGCGGGTCAGGCCCAGCCGGACCCCGGCCTCGATCATCGCCTCGGCGACGAGGAAGAAGTACGCGGGCCCGGAGCCGGACAGGGCGGTCGCGGCGTCCTGCTTCGCCTCGTCCAGGCGCAGCACCGCGCCGACGGTGGACAGCAGCGTCTCGGTCTCGTCGAGGTGCGCGGGGGTCGCGTGCGCACCCGGGGAGATCGCGCACATCGCCGCGCCCAGCAGCATCGGGGTGTTCGGCATGACCCGCACGACCGGCGTGCCCTCGGGCAGGGCGCCCTCGAACAGCGAGGTCGGCAGGCCCGCGCACAGCGACACGACGAGCGCGCCAGGCTCCAGCACTCCGGCGACCTCGCCGAGCAGCGTGACGACGTCCTGCGGCTTGACGGCGACGACCACCGTCCCGGCCCCGCGCACCGCCTCGTCGACCGGGGCCGCGGTCACCCCCAGCGACGCGGTCAGCTCCTGCGCCCGGGCCGGGGACCGCTCGGCCACCACCAGGTCACCGGCGTACCGCCCGGCCGCCAGCAGCCCGCCGAGCAGCGCCTCGCCGATCCGTCCCCCACCCAGTACCGCGATCCTCGTCATGGGAGGAGCGTAGGAACCCCTCAGCCGGCCTGTGGGGCCAGGGCGAGCTGGCGGGCCTGGCAGACGGTGCGGCCGTGCGCGTCGACGACGGTGACGTCCTCGTCGAACTGCGCGCTCGACACCCCGCCACCGGCGGACGGGCTCGCCACGGCGCCGGAGCGGGACTCGACCCGCAGCCAGCCCGGAGCCGGGCGGGCCCGCAGCAGCGCGGTGAGCTGCACCGTCGGCGCCCAGCCGAGGGAGCCGCCGAGGTTGAACACCGTCGGGGGCAGGATGTCGCCGGACATCAGCGCGAACAGCACGTCGGGCTCCTCCCCGCGCGGGCGGACCCAGCCGGCCATCTCCGGCGGCCCGGTCTCGCCGCGCAGGAACGGCAGGGCACCGCGCGGGCAGCGCAGCTCGCAGGCGGCGGCGAGGCCGCGCGCGCCACCCTCGGCCGAGGCCGGGTCGAGCGCGTCCGGGTCCGGTTCGACGGCGAGCGCAGAGCCGTCGTCCAGGCGCGGGGCGTCGGTCGGGAGCACACCCGCGGTGACCGTGGAGTGCAGCATGAGCCGGCCCTGCTGGTGCAGGCGGACGGCGACCGTGGACACCGTCCGCCCGATCTTGAGCGGGTCGGTCGTGATCTCGACCGACCCCAGGTCGGGCGCGCGCAGGAAGTCCACGGCGACGGCGAGCGGGTCGGGTGCGGGGGCCTCGTCGGCCGCGAGGCGGGCCAGCCCGGACTTCGCCATGAGCACCATCAGCAGGCCGCCGAACGCCTTGTCCCCGATCGCCCAGGTCCCGTCGAGCCGGGCGCGGAACCGGCCGTCCCCGAGGTGCTCGATGTCGTGCGCGTCGGCGAACGGCCGGACCGTCGTACTGCTCATGCGAGCATGTTACCCACGGGTAGGAGCGATGGCGGACATCGTCGGCGTGAGGTGCAGCCGGGCGAACAGCAGCGACTCGGCGAGCAGCCCGGTGCGTTCCTGGCGGGTCCGGCAGCGCCGGGTCGACACCTCCAGCACGACGGTGCCGCCGTCCGCGGCGAACCGGGAGTCGGCCAGGCGCTCGCACACCTCGGCGCACGGCTGCGTCCCGCGGCCGGGGACCAGGTGTTCGTCGCGCGGGGCTCCGGAGCCGTCGGTGAGGTGCAGGTGGGTGAGCCGGTCGCCCATCCGCTCGGCGAGGTCGAGCGCGTCGACCCCGGCCGCGGCGGTGTGCGACAGGTCCAGGGTGTACGCACCGAACCCGATCTCCGTCGGGTCGTGGCCCAGCGCGTAGGGCACGGTGCTGATCGCGCCGCGGGTCACCGGGAACATGTTCTCCACCGGCAGCGTGACGTCGTGGACCTCGTGGGCGCGGGCGACCTCGTCGGCGAAGACCCCGGCGTAGCGGCGCTGCCAGCGGAACGGCGGGTGCACCACCACGGTGCGCGCGCCCAGCCGGGCGGCGACCTCGACGGTGCGCCGCAGCCGGTGCACCGGGTCGGCGCCCCAGACCCGCTGGGTGACGGCCAGACAGGGCGCGTGCACCGCGAGGATCGGCACCCCGTGTCGGTGGGCGAGACGCTCGACCGCTCGGGGGTCCTGGCTGACCGGGTCGGTCCAGATCATGAGCTCGACGCCGTCGTAGCCCAGCTCGGCGGCGATCTCGAACCCGGCGGCGACTCCCTCCGGGTAGACCGAGGCCGTGGACAGCGCGACGGGTGCCGACCCGGTCGGGTCGGCGACGGGCGGGCGCGACGGTGTCACGAAGCGTGGAGTCGTCGCGCCGTCGCTCATCGTTACCGGTCCAGCAACACCAGGATCGCCGGGGACACGGTCAGCAGCAGTCCGACGAGAACCGCGAACAACGTGGTCTTCAGGTCGTCCTGCCGCAACAGGGCCCGCACACCGAGGACGAGGCCCACGGTGATCAGGACCGACGCGGCGATGGCGACGAAGGCGAGCGAACTCCACAGGTAGCGGAACAGCACCCAGATCGCCGCACCGGCGACGGCGCCGCCGATCCACTGGGCGATGACGACCGCCCAGGCCTGGCCGGTCCCCGCCGCACCGGCCGGGGCGTCGTCGTCGAGGCCCGCGGGCGGCTGCGCACCGCTGTCGGTGACGGCGTCGCGGCGCCCGGAGCGGCGGCGCGGGGGCTCGTCGTCCTCGACCGCGCCGGCGGCGAGCTCGCCGTGGTCCTCGTAGTCGTCGTAGTTCTCGTAGTCGTCGTGGTCGGTGTAGTCGTCGTGGTCGGTGTAGTCGTCGTGGTCGCGGTCGTCCTGGGGGCGCTCGGGGGCCAGCACACCGGTGCGACCGCCGTCGGCGGAGCCGGGCCCGTCGTCGTACCCGGCGGGGCCGTGCCGGCCGTCGTAGCGGGGGTCGGCGTCGTAGCCCCGGTCGTCGTGGCCCTGGTCCCGGTCCTGATAGCCCTGCCGGACGTCGTAGCCCCGGTCGTCGTAGCCCCGGTCGTCGTAGCCCTGCCGGTCGTCGTAGCCCTGCCGGTCGTCGTAGTCGTCGGCGAACGGGTCGTAGGCGCCGGTGGGCGGGCCCGCGTCGGCCGGACGCGCACGTCCGGTGGGGCCGTCGTGCTCGTCCTCCAGCGGCGGGGCGCCGAACTGGGTGGGCGGGCCACCGTCGTCGTCGGCCGTGGGGGCCGGGCGGCGGGTGCCGAGCCGGCTGGTCGGGATCTCGTCGGCGACGCCGTCGGCCGTGCCGGGCGGGGGGCCGTACGGAGCGGACGGGCGCGGGGCGTCGCCGCGGGGTCCCCAGTCCTGGGTGGCGGGGCCGTCGTCGCGGCCGTAGGGGCGGCCGTTCGGCGGGCCCTGCGGCTCGGGGGCGAACGGACGGGCCTGCGTGGCCGGTCCGGGGCCCGCGGCCCACTGCCCGGGGGGTGGGCCCTGTGGCCTGCGGGGCGGGGCGCCGCCGAAGACCGCGGCCCCGTTCGGGCCGCTGCCGTTCGGAGTGCCACCGTGGGCGGCACCGCCGTTCGGCGCGTTGCCGTTCGGCACGAACGGCTCCGGCGCGCGCCCGGTCGAGCCCTCGGAGGGGTCGGGGCGGCGCGCGGGCGGGAACGAGGGGTGGTCGAGGGGCGGCGGACCGTCGCCGCCGCGCGGGGCGAACCCGCCCGCGCCCTCGGGCGGGCGGACACGGTCGGCGGCCGCCGGGCGTCGCGGCGGGGCCGCCACGTCGGTCCGCGCGGGTGCCGCGGACGACGGGGCGCCGGGGCCCTCGTCGTCCTCCGCGGCGCGACGACGGCGGCGTCGTCCGGGCTGCTGGCCGCCGTTGGCGGCCAGGAGCTCCGCGACCGTCCGCTGGCGAGGCTCTCCGCTGTCCACACTCATCACGACCACCGTGCCCTGTGCGTTGTCAAGGGTCCAAGCCCGTCCGGGGTTGTCTGCGCCGAGCGGTCGTCCCCGTTCGTCCCATCGAGCATGTCGAAGCGCCGGAGGATCACTCCCTCGCGCAACGCCCACGGACAGATCTCGAGTTCGGTCACGCCGAGGGCGTCCATCGCCGCCTGGGCGACGACCGCCCCGGCGACGAGCTGGTGCGCCCGGCTGGCGCTCACGCCGTCGAGCTCGGCGAGGTCGGGGCCCGACATCCGGGTGATGAACGCCGACAGCTGGCGCAGACCCTGCGCGGTCAGCGTGCGGCGGGCCCCCGGCCCGGCGCTGGACGGCGCGGCGCCGGCCAGCCGGGCCAGCGTCCGGAAGGTCTTGGAGGTGCCCACGGCCCGGTCCGGGCGGCCCGCGGCACGCAGCCGTCCGGCGATGGGGGCGATCTCGTCGCGGACCCGTTCGGTCAGCGCGGCGACCTCCGCCCGCGACGGCGGGTCGGAGGTGAACGCGTCGCGGGTCAGCCGCCCCGCGCCGAGCGGCACCGACGCGGCGACGTCGGGAGTCTCGTCCCGCCCGACGGCCAGCTCCAGCGAGCCGCCGCCGATGTCGAGCACGAGCAGCCGCCCGGCCGACCAGCCGCACCAGCGGCGGACGGCGAGGAAGGTCCAGCGGGCCTCGTCCTCGCCGGGCAGGACCTCCAGCGCCACCCCGGTCTCGCGCTGCACCCGGGCGAGCACCTCGGCGGAGTTCGTCGCGTCGCGCAGCGCGGAGGTGGCGAACGCCAGGAGGTCGTCGCAGCCGGCGGCCCGGGCGGTGTCCCGGGCCCGGTGCACGCTCTCCAGCAGCGCCTTCACCCCGTCGCGGCTCAGGGCGCCCTTGCGGTCGAGGTGCTCGGCCAGACGCAGCTGGTCCTTCTCCGACGACATGGGCTTCGGATGGGCACCCCGGTGGGCGTCCACCACCAGCAGATGGACGGTGTTGGACCCCACGTCGAGAACGGCCAGGCGCACCCGGTCAGGTTACCGAGCCGTTATCGACCGTCGGGCAACCCCTGGCTCACACGTCGAACTTGTAGCCGAGCCCGCGCACCGTGACCAGGTGCTTGGGCGCCGAGGGGTCGCCCTCGACCTTGGACCGCAGCCGCTTGACGTGCACGTCGAGGGTCTTGGTGTCGCCGACGTAGTCCGCGCCCCACACCCGGTCGATCAGCTGGGCCCGGGTGAGCACCCGCCCGACGTTGCGCAGCAGGTACTCCAGCAGGTCGAACTCCTTGAGCGGGAGCGCGACCTCGTCGCCGTTGACCGACACGACGTGCCGCTCGACGTCCATCCGCACCGGGCCGGCCTCCAGGACGCCGGTGCCGCCCTCGGCCTCGCCGCCGGCCTCGCCGCCGCGGCGCAGCACCGCGCGGACGCGGGCGATGAGCTCGCGCGCCGAGTAGGGCTTGGTGACGTAGTCGTCGGCGCCGAGCTCCAGCCCGACCACCTTGTCGATCTCGCTGTCCCTGGCGGTCACCATGATCACCGGCACGGCGGAGCGGGAGCGCAGCGCCTTGCAGACGTCGGTGCCGCTCATACCGGGCAGCATCAGGTCCAGCAGCACGATGTCGGCACCGTTGCGCTCGAACTCGCTCAGCGCGTCGTTGCCGTTGGCCGCGACGGCGGTGGTGAACCCCTCCTTGCGCAGCATGAACGCGAGCGGGTCGGCGAAGGACTCCTCGTCCTCGACGATCAGCACCCTGGTCATCTCATCCTCCGGTTCCGGCGGTCTGGGGGGAGCTGCCGACGGCAGCCTCACCGTGCGGGGCGCCGCCGATGCCCATCCGGGCGGGCAGGCGCATGGTGAAGGTCGATCCGGTGCCGGGGCGGCTCCACAGCCGCACCTCGCCACCGTGGTTGGCGCAGACGTGCTTGACGATCGCCAGGCCGAGCCCGGTGCCGCCGGTGGCCCGCGAGCGGGCGGGGTCGACCCGGAAGAAGCGCTCGAAGACCCGCTGCTGGTGCTCGGGGGCGATGCCGATGCCGCGGTCGGTCACGGCGATCTCGATCGAGCCGTCGACCGCGCGCCGGCTGACCGACACCGACGAGTCCGCCGCGGAGTAGGCGATCGCGTTCTCCAGCAGGTTCGTCAGCGCGGTGACCAGCAGCGTGCGGTCGCCGTCGACGACCAGCCCCGAGTTCTCGTCGGCGGTGATCTCGACGGCGTGCGACTCGGCGGAGTTGCGGCTGCGGGCCAGCGCCTCGGAGACGACCTCGTCGACGTCGACGGCGGCCAGCGCGGGCAGCCGTTCGGCACCGGTGAGCCGGGACAGCGCGATCAGCTCCGAGACCAGGTTGCCCATCCGGGTCGCCTCGCGCAGCAGCTTGTCGCCGAACCGGCGGACCTCGCCGACCGCGTCCGGGTCGGGCTCGCCGCCGTCGGCGCGCTCCAGGCCGTCGAGGCTGTCGAGCAGGGCCTCGGCCAGCAGCGCGACCGCGCCGACGGGGGTCTTGAGCTCGTGCGAGACGTTGGCGACGAAGTCGCGTCGGGTCGCCTCCAGCCGGGCCACCTCGGAGGTGTCGACAGCCTCGACGAGCGCGAAGCCGTCGCCGAGGGAGCGGATCCGGGCCTGCACCGCGACCGGGCCGCGGGGCGTGCGGTCCAGCGGCGAGAGGTCGACGGTGTAGTCGCCGGAGGCGAGCAGCCGGTCCCCGCCCTGCACCCGTCGGCAGGCGGCGAGCGCGCGCGGGTCGAGCCGCTCGCCGGTGACGGCGCCGAGCGCGGCGGCCCGCCGGTTGTGCAGGAGCACCTCACCCCCGGCCCCGACGACGGCGAGCCCGGAGCTCGACTGCCGGAACGTGCGGTGCAGCAGCTCGCCGAGGGTCGGGCCGTCGACGGCAACGGGGTCCGCCGGAGGGCGGCCGGTGCCGGGGCTGGTCCGGCCGTGCGACGACCGTCGCGCCAGTGCCACCCCGGCGGCGAGACCGAGGAGCAGGGCGAGGGCCGAGATCAGCCACGCGAGCGTGGTCACGGGTGCATGGTAGGCAGCCGGGGGTACCCCCTGACCAGCGCCGGACACCGGATGGTGACGCCCGCGACCCCTTCGCGCGACACTGTTCGGTCCCCGTTCACCGTGGGTTCAGCGAACCCCGCCCCGACACCCCCAGGGTCACCTTGGAGGCTGAGAGCGCCACGAGGGTGACCCTGGGAGCACGACGGGATAGGCGCGGTCAGCGCCCCTGGTTCGCCACCCCGGCGATGGCCTCCTGCGCCGCGGCCGGGTCGAGGTAGCGCCCGCCCGGGTTCGTCGGCGCCAGGTCGTCGTCGAGGTCGTAGACGAGCGGGATGCCGGTGGGGATGTTGAGGCCGGCGATGTCGGCGTCGGAGATCCCGTCGAGGTACTTCACCAGCGCGCGCAGCGAGTTGCCGTGCGCGGCGAGCAGCACGACCTTCCCGTCGCGCAGGTCCGGCACCACGGCCTCGGTCCAGTACGGCAGGAACCGGTCGACGACGTCGGCCAGGCACTCGGTCAGCGGCGCGTCGACACCGGCGTAGCGCGGGTCGGCGTCCTGGGAGAACTCCGAGCCCTGCTCGATGGGCGGCGGCGGGGTGTCGTAGGAGCGGCGCCAGAGCATGAACTGCTCCTCGCCGTACTGCTCCAGGGTCTGCTTCTTGTCCTTGCCCTGCAGGGCGCCGTAGTGGCGCTCGTTGAGGCGCCAGTCGCGCCTGACCGGGATCCAGTGCCGGTCGGCGGCGTCGAGGGCGATGTTCGCGGTGGAGATGGCACGACGCAGCAGGGAGGTGTGCACGACGTCCGGCGCGACGCCCGCCTCGGCCAGCAGCTCGCCGCCGCGGCGGGCCTCGGCCTCGCCCTGGGAGGAGAGCGGCACGTCCACCCAGCCGGTGAACAGGTTCTTCGCGTTCCAGTCGCTCTGACCGTGACGCAGCAGTACGAGGGTCGGCATGGCGGACAGCCTGCCACCTACCCGCGGGAAAGGTCTCCGAGCACGTCCCCGAACGTGTCCACCAGCACGTCGACCTCGTCGTGGGTGACCACCAGCGGCGGGGACAGCCGCACCGTCACGCCGTGGGTCTCCTTGGCCAGCACCCCACGCCGGGCGAGCGCGACGCACACGTCGCGGCCGGTGCCGATCCGCGGGTCGACGTCGACGCCGAACCACAGCCCCACCCCGCGCACGGCGGTGATCCCGGGCAGCGCGCGCAGCCGCGTGTCCAGGTGCGCACCGAGCTCGCGGGCCCGGGCCTGGTACTCCCCCGTCGCCAGCAGTGCGCACACCGCGGACCCGACGGCGGCGGCGAGCGGGTTGCCGCCGAAGGTGGAGCCGTGCTCGCCGGGGCGCAGCACGCCCAGCACGTCGCGCCGCCCGACGACGGCGCTGACCGGCACGATCCCGCCGCCGAGCGCCTTGCCGAGGGTGTAGAGGTCGGCGCGCACCCCGGACAGGTCGGTGCACAGCGTCGCCCCGGCCCGGCCGAGCCCGGACTGGATCTCGTCGCAGACCAGCAGCACGTCCCGCCGCTCGGTGAGCTCGCGGACCGTGCGCAGGTAGCCCGGCGGCGGCACCAGGACCCCGGCCTCGCCCTGCACCGGTTCGAGCAGCACCGCGACGGTGTCGTCGGTGAGCGCGGCGGCGAGCGCGTCGGCGTCGCCGTAGGGGACGCGGTCGAAGCCGGGGGTGAACGGGCCGAAGTCGTCGCGGGCGACCGGGTCGTCGGAGAAGGAGACCACCGTCGTCGTGCGCCCGTGGAAGTTCCCCGCGGCGACGACGATCCGGGCCGCCCCCGGTGCCACGCCCTTCACCCGGTAGCCCCAGGCGCGGGCGATCTTGACCGCGGACTCGACGGCCTCGGCGCCGGTGTTCATCGGCAGCACGGCCTCGGTGCCGGTCAGGGCGGCGAGGTCGCGCTGGAACCCGGGCAGGCGGTCGTTGTGGAACGCCCGCGCGGTCAGGGTCAGCGTGTCCAGCTGGGCGTGCGCGGCCGCGGTGAGCGCGGGGTGGCGGTGCCCGAAGTTGAGCGCGGAGTAGCCGGCGAGCGCGTCGAGGTAGCGGACGCCGTCGACGTCGGTGACCCAGGCGCCGTCGCCGCGGGACAGCACCACCGGCAACGGCGCGTAGTTCGCCGTGCCGAACTCCTCGGCGAGGGCGATCTGCCGGTCGGTGCCCGCGACCACGGCGGTCACGACCGCAGCTCCAGCGTGGCGCACTTGATCCCGCCGCCGCCGCGGCGCAGCTCCGAGGTGTCGACGCCGACGGTGCCGAACCCGCGCTCGGCGAGGTCGGCGGCGAACTTCTCGGCCTGCGGCGCGTGGACGACGGTGCGGCCGTCGGAGAAGCAGTTCAGACCCAGCACCGACGCGTCCTCGTCGGAGACGATCACCGCGTCCGGGAAGCGGAACCGCAGCACCTCCTGGGATGCGTCGTCGAAGGCCGCCGGGAGGTAGGCGACCGCGCCCGGCCCGCCGGCCGGGTCGAGCACCGCGAACGCCGTGTCGAGGTGGTAGTAGCGCGGGTCGACGAGCTGCAGGGACACGACCTCGCGGCCGAACACCTCCGCGGCCTCGGCGTGCGCACGCGGGTCGGTGCGGAACCCGGTGCCGGCGTAGACGGTGTCGCCGACGAGCAGCAGGTCGCCCTCGCCCTCGTTGACGTGGCGGGCCTCGTGCACGGCGAACCCTGCGGCGCGGAACCACGCGCCGTACGCGGGCCCCTCGGCGGCGCGCTCGGTGTGCCGGAACCGGGCGGTCAGCGCGGTCCCGTCGATCACGGTGCCGCCGTTGGCGGCGTAGACCATGTCCGGGTAGCCGGGCAGCGGGTCGACGAGCCGGACGTCGAACCCGAGGTCCCGGTAGACCGCGTGGAGGGTCTCCCACTGGGCCAGCGCGAGCCGGGTGTCGGTCGCCTGCTCCGGACGCATCCAGGGGTTGATCCGGTAGCTCACCGTGAAGTGCTCGGGGCGGCACATCAGCACAGAGGTCATGTGCACAGCATGGCGCGCACACCCCGTGCGTTTCCCGGCATGGAGCGCACGATCCGCGCGTGCTGCATCGGTTCTGAGCCGGATCCGGGCGCACCGGGCTAGCATCCGGCGTCGTGGACGGGATCGACGCGATCGACCGCAGGCTGCTGGACCTCCTGCGGGTCGACGGCCGGGCGAGCTGGGCGGACCTGGGCGGGCGGGTGGGCCTGTCGGCGTCGGCGGTGCGGCGCCGGGTGGACCGGCTGACCGCCCGCGGCGTGGTGCAGGGCTTCACCGTGCAGGTGGACCCGGACGCCGAACGGACCCCGGGCGTGGCGGCCTACGTCGAGCTGTTCTGCCGCGGCACGGTCGCACCGGCCGAGCTGCAGCGGATGCTCTCCGCAGTGCCCGAGGTCGTCACGGCGGGCACGGTGACCGGGGAGGCCGACGCACTGGTCCTGCTGCGCTCGCGCGACGTGCAGTCCCTGGAGGACGCCCTGGAACGGCTGCGACTGGCGGCGAACGTCGACCACACCCGCTCGGCCGTCGTCCTCACGTGGCTGGTCACCCGTTGAACTCGCCGGGGCACGGGCGTACCGTATGAGTTGAGAGTTCAACTTCTTTCGATGGAGACCGGGATGCCCGTCCAGCGCCTCAACCACGCCGTCCTCTACGTCCGCGACGTCGCACGCAGCGTCGACTTCTACCGCGACACGCTCGGCTTCCGCCCCGTCGTCGAGCTCCCCGGTGGCCGTGGCGCGTTCCTGCAGGCCGAGGGGTCGACCAACGACCACGACCTGGCCCTGTTCGGGATCGGCGCGCAGGCCGGGGCCTCGCAGGCGGGTCGCGGCACCGTCGGGCTCTACCACCTGGCGTGGGAGGTCGACACGCTCGGCGAGCTCGCCAGGATCGGTGAGCAGCTCCAGGCGGCCGGGGCGCTGGTCGGCGCCTCGGACCACGGCACCACCAAGGCGCTCTACGCGCGGGACCCCGACGGGCTGGAGTTCGAGGTCTGCTGGCTGGTCCCGGCCGCCCTGGTCGACGGCGCCGACGACCACGACATGCGCATCGAGCCGCTCGACCTCGCGGCCGAGATCGCCCGCTACGGCGCGGACACCCGCGGCGGGATCGGCGTCTCGGTCCCGGCCTGAGGCCCTCCGACCCCGGCCCGGGTCACTCCGGTTCCGGCGTGCGGCGTTCCGATCCCGGCCCACGGCGCTCCGGTTCCGGGTGCGGCGTTCCGGCCCCGGTCCGAGGCGCCCTGGTCAGTTCGGCTCGTTGAGGTCCACCCGGTAGCCCGAGCGGGCCGAGAACTGGGCGGTGACCGAGAACCGGTCGCCGCGGACCAGGGTGTGCCGCCACTCCACGGGACGCCCGGCGGACAGGCCGAGCCGCTCGATCGACAGCGCGGCGACGCCCTCGTCGATGCCGAGCAGCTCCCGCTCGCCGCGCCCGGGCAGCACCGCCCGGATGTTCTCCATGCCCCCGTCGACACGGATCCCGCAGCGGCGCCGGTACTCGGGGTAGATGCCGGTGTGGGTGAAGTCGACGTCGAGCAGGGGCGCCGCCAGCTCCTCGGGCAACCACACCCGGTCGACGGCGAGCGGCTCGGCGTCGGCGAGCCGCAGCCGCTCCAGGTGCACCAGCGGCGTGGACTCCTCCAGTCCCAACCGGGCCGCGACCACGCCGTCCGCGCGGACCTCGAAGGTCCGCACCACGCTGCGCTGGGTGCGCCCGGCCGACTCGACCGCCACGTAGAGCGAGTACGGCTCGTCGAGCGGCTGCTCGATCTCCGAGCGCACCGTCGGGCGGGCGACCCGCCCCCGCCCGGCGACGACGGCGCCGTCCTCCCGCAGCCGGCGCAGCGCCTCCCGCACGGTGTGCCTGCTGACCGCGTAGTCGGCGGCCAGCGCGAACTCGCCGGGCAGTGCCTCGTCGAACTCGCCGTCGGACAGCCGGCGGCGCAGGTCCGCCAGCAGCTGCTGCCACAGCGGCATCGCGCCGTTGCGGACCAGTGCTCGCGCCGTCATCGCCCACCCCCTTCGCGCGTGATCACCGTAGGCGAGCGCCGCGGGCTCACCGCACGGCGGCCCGCGTGTGACGCCGGGTGAGCAGCACGCCGACACCCACGACGACGGCCGCGATGAGCCCGGTCATGCCCAGTTCGAAGCGCGAGCCCTCGCGGGCGGCCATGTAGACGAGCACCACCGGGATCACGACGATCACCGCCCAGGTGAGCACCGGGTAGGCCCACATCCGCACCGGCATCGCGACGCCGTCGCGCTCCAGGACCCGGCGCATCCGCAGCTGGGACACCGCGATGACCAGGTAGACCAACAGCGCGATCGCGCCGGAGGTCGCGAGCAGGGTCGTGAAGACCTCCTCGGGGAAGGCGTAGTTCGCGATCACCGCGACGAACCCGACCAGCGTCGACCCGAGCACCGCGAACCGCGGCACACCCTGCGAGGTGGTCCGGTTGACCAGGCCAGGGGCCTGCCCGCGGCGGCCGAGCGAGAACAGCATCCGCGAGGCGGTGTACAGCGCCGAGTTCAGGCAGCTCGCGACGGCGACGAGCACCACCACGTCGACGATGAGCTTGGCCGACGGCACGTCCAGCGCCTCCAGCGCCGCCTGGTACGACCCGACCGCGGGCAGCCGCGGGTCGTTCCACGGCACGATCGCGACCACGAGCAGGATCGAGGCCAGGTAGAACACCGCGATCCGCCAGATCACCGAGCGGGTGGCCCGGCCGATCCCGCGCGCCGGGTCGCCGGACTCCGCCGCCGCGATCGTGACGATCTCGGTGCCCATGAAGCTGAACATCGTCACCAGCACCGCGGCGACCACCGCGCCCGGCCCGTTCGGCAGGAACCCGCCCTCGGACACCAGCCGGGACAGCCCCGACACCGACGAGTCGTCGCCGACGAACCCGGGCAGCAGGCCCAGCACCGCGAGCACCCCGACGACGATGAACGCGATGATCGCGACCACCTTGAGCAGGGCGAACCAGAACTCGAACTCGCCGTAGTTGGCGACGGAGAACAGGTTGGTCACCGTCAGCAGCACGGTGACGGCCAGCGCCCAGCCCCACTGCGGCACCCCGGGCAGCCACGAGTTGAGGATGAGTGCGGCGGCCGTCGCCTCGACCGGGATGACGAGGACCCAGAACCACCAGTACAGCCAGCCGACGGTGAACCCGGCCCACGGCCCGATCGCCCGGTCGGCGTAGGTGGAGAACGAGCCGGAGTCCGGCTGCGCGGCCGCCATCTCGCCGAGCATCCGCATCACCAGCACGACCAGCGTCCCGGCGAAGAGGTAGGCCAGCAGCACCGCGGGGCCCGCGGTGGCGATCGCGCTGCCGGAGCCGATGAACAACCCGGCGCCGATCACCCCGGCGATGCTGATCATGGTGACGTGCCGGTCGCGCAGCCCCGCCCTCAGCTCGCCACCGGCCTCCGGCCGGTGCGCGGTCTCCGTCATGGCGCCTCCCCCTCCTCGGTGCCACAGCCGGCGGTGGCCGGTGCGATGCGCAATGGTCACCCGGGCGTCGCCCGTTGTCACACCCCGGGGAGGTCTCCGGGGGTGACGCCTAGCCTGGGCGGCATGGGATTCAGCGCGCAGCTGCGGGAGTCGACGGCCGCGACCTGGGACGCGGCGGTGGGGCACCGGTTCGTCGAGGAGCTGTGGTCCGGCGCCCTGGACCGCGGCGTGCTCCGGCACTACCTGGAGCAGGACCTGCAGTTCGTGGACTCGTTCCTCGCGCTGCTCGGCGCCGCCGTCGCGACGGCCGACCGGCCCGGTCCGCGGGTCCGGCTGGCCCGTCAGCTCGGGCTGGTCGCGGGCCCGGAGAACGACTACTTCGAGCGCTCGCTCGGTGAGCTCGACGGGAACGCCGAACCGGAGCGGGCCGCGCCGACCGTCGGGTTCGTCGACCTGATGGGCGAGGCCCGCGACGCCGGGTACGCCGAGACCCTGGCGGTGCTGGTCGTCGCCGAGTGGCTGTACCTGGACTGGGCGACCCGGCCGGGCGCGGCCACCCCCGACGACCGGATCTCCCGCGAGTGGATCGAGCTGCACCGCGGTGTCGAGTTCGAGGAGTGGGTCGCGTTCCTGCGCGACGAGCTCGACCGTGCCGCCGACCGGCTCGACCCCGCCCACCGCGAGCGGGTCGCGGCGCTGTTCGTGCGCGCGGTCGACCTGGAACTGGCGTTCTTCGACGCCGCCTACGCCGGCTGAACGCGGACGACGGCCTTCACGATCTGCGCCCTGGCGACGACGACGCCGGCGCAGACGGCGGTCACCGAGGTGAACGCGGACCGGCCGGTGCGCCGGTCGAGCGTTCCGCGGAACGCGACCTCCCCGCCCCGCGGGGCCTGAGCGGGCAGCGTGACCGCGGTGGACACCGACACCGCGTGCTCGGCCTCGGTGAGGTGCGGCAGGACGGCGAGCAACGCCCCCACCTCCAGCCCGACGGCCAGCGCACCGGCGTGCGCACCGCCCGCGCCGCCGTCGGCGAGCTCACCGATCTCGAACGCGACCCCGGCAGCCGGGTCGGCGTCGTCGACCGGCCGGGCGCCGAGCGCGGCCTGCAGCGGGACGGCGAGGACGAGTGCGACCCGGTGGGCCAGGGCCGGGCCGGTCAGCAGCGGTGCGGTCACCGGTCCGAGTCTGCGCGCCGGGGGTGATCGGGCGTCGACGTCCGGATGACGATCCGGGGAGAGCGGCTGCGAGGATCGCCGGCATGGGAGGCAACCGACGGGCCGTGGTGGTCGGCGCCGGGATCGCGGGCCTGAGCTGCGCGCTCCGGCTCCGGGAGCGGGGCTGGTCGGTCCGGGTGCTGGCCGACGTGCCGGTGGAGGCGTCGACGTCGCACCTGGCCGCGGCCGTGTGGTTCCCGACCCGGGCCGGGCCGCGGGACAAGGTCCTCGACTGGGGACGGCGCACCTTCGCCGAGCTGGCCCGTCAGGCGGCCGACGGCGTCCCCGGCGTCGTGATGCGGGAGTCGCTGACCCTCTACCGGGCGGAGCCGGAGCCGCAGTGGTGGGCCGACGCCGTCGGCGAGGTCCGGCCGGCCCGGCCCGACGAGCTGCCGCCCGGCTACGCCCACGGCCTGCGCTTCGCGGTGCCACTGGTCGAGATGCCGGTGCACCTGCCATGGCTGGCCGCCGAGGCGGGGCGGCGCGGGATCGCCCTGGAACGCCGGCGCGTCACCGCGCTCGACGAGGCCGGGCGGGACGCCGACCTCGTCGTGCACTGTTCCGGGCTGGGCGCGCGCACCCTGGTCGGCGACACCACGGTGACCCCGGTGCGCGGGCAGATCGTGCGCGTCACCAACCCCGGGCTGACGATGTCGGTCCGCGACGAGATGCACCCCGGCGGCCGCGCGTACGTGCACCCCCGCGCGCACGACTGCGTCCTCGGCGGCACGCTCGACGACGGCGTCTGGGACGCGACACCCGACCCGGCCGCCGGCGAGGCGATCCTGCGGCGCTGCCGCGACATCGTCCCGGCCCTGCGCGACGCCGAGGTCCTGGAGCATCTCGCGGGCCTGCGCCCGGCCCGCCCCGAGGTGCGGCTGGAGGCCGAGCCCGCCACCGCGACCCGCCCGCGGGTGATCCACGACTACGGGCACGGCGGCTCCGGCATCACCCTGTCCTGGGGCTGCGCCGACGACGTCGCGGATCTCGCCGACGCCGCCTGACCCCGGTCCGGACGTCCGCGGACGCCCGCTCGAGGCGGACGACCCGCCGTCGACGGGCAGGCCGCGGCGAACCGGCACGGAACCGGCGCCCGAGCCCGCCGGGTGATGATCGGGGGCCCTCACACGATGCAGAAGTCGTTGCCCTCCGGGTCGGCCATCCACAGGTGGTCCACATGGGGAGAACCTGGGGACAGGTGCTCCTCGACGACCCGCGCGCCCAGCGCACAGAGCCGCCTCGCCTCCGCGCCCAGCCGCTCGCCGCGCAGCTCGTCCGGCAGGTGCCGGCCCCCGGAGACCTGCAGGTCCAGGTGCAGTCGGTTCTTCACCGTGCGGGGCTCGTCGACCCGCAGGAACGAGATCCGCGGGCCCGCGCCCTCCGGGTCGCTGATCGCGGCGACGTCGCCCCACTCGTCGGCGGGCACCTCGTGGTGGGCCAGCCACGCCTCCCAGGTCGCGAACCCGGTCGGTGGCGGGGCGGGGGCGTAGCCGAGCGCAGCGCTCCAGAACTCCGCGAGCAGGTGTGCGTCGGCACAGTCGACGGTGATCGTCCAGGGAGTCGCCATGGGTGGAGGCTACGGCCGGACCCCGACGGTTCCGCGGCCGCGCGAGTCGCGCCGATGCCCGGTCACGGGGTAGCTTTCCGCTTCCGATCACCCGGTGCACCGGTGGAGGGCGAGTGAACGGTCAGCCTCCCGGCAACGGGGTGCGACGCCTGAGCTTCCGCATGGAGTCGGCGGCCGACGTCGAACGGTTCGTCGCGGAGTTCTACGGGGGCGCGGTGGTGCTGCCGGCGGGCGACGGCCGCGACTTCGAGGTGGGGAACGAGACCGTCGCCGCCCCGGGGTTCTCACTGAGCGACCTGTGGGTCACCGCCGAGATCGACGCGATGGTCGACCCGGTCGAGAACGAGTTCGTCGTCGATCTGGTGCAGGGCGGACGCATGCGCCTGGACACCGAGGCGTACGGCACCGTGCTGCTGCAGCCCGGTGACGTCGGGGTGCTCCCGCCCGAGGGCCGTTTCCGCGACCTCGCCGAGGACATCGACCTCGACGTCGTGGGCCTCGACCCGGCGGCCCTGGCCCGCTGGGCGGGGCAGGTGCACGGCGTCGCGACCGACCGGGTGCGGCTGACCGGGATCACCCCGCTGAGTGAGGAACACGCGCGCCGCTGGGCCGCCACCGTGGTGCACGTGCGGGACCGGGTGCTCGGCAACCCGATGCTGCTGGACGGGTCCGTCGCGCTGGACGAGGCGTTCGGACTGCTGGCGTCCCGGTTCCTGGAGACGTTCCCGAACACCGTGCTCGACGAGGTCACCCGCCGCGGGCCGGCCCGCACCCCGGCGCTGCCCGCCCGCCTGGTCCGCCGCGTCACCGAGCACCTGCGCGCGCACGCGCACCGTCCCGTCGACCCGACGGAGCTGGCCCGGCTGACCGGGGCCCCGGCCCGGACCGTGCTGGCCGGGCTGCGCCGGGCCGGGACCGACCCGGCCACCGTGCTGTGGCGCGCCCGGCTCCACGGCGTGCGCGACGACCTGCGCGCGACGGGCGACGCGACGGCGGTGGAGCGCATCGCGGGCCGGTGGGGCTTCGTCCGGCCCGGCGGGTTCCGGGTGGCATACACCCGCGCCTTCGGCGAGACCCCGGAGGAGACCGCGGGCCGCTGACCCGCCCCGTCGCACCGGTACGGTCGCCGGGTGTGGATCGAGCTGGCGCAGCGGCTGTTCGACGTCGTCGAGCCTGCCCGGCCGGCCTCCCCGGACGACGTCGATGCCATCGGCACCGAGCTGGGCCACGAGGTGCCCCCGGACCTGCGGGCACTGCTCCTCGAGACCGACGGACTGCACGGCCGCCACGGCGCCGCCCTGGTCCATCCGGCCCGTCGGATCGTCGACGACAACCTGGCCCTGCGCCGCGACCCCGGCCTCGCCGAACTCTACCTGCCCTTCGACCAGCTGATCTTCTTCGCCGACAACGGCGGGGGCGACCTGTTCGGCTTCCCGGCACTGCCGAACCGCCCGGAGGTGGTCGTGTGGGACCACGAGACCGACTCGCGCCACCGGGTCGCCGGATCGCTGCGGGACTACCTCACCCGTCGGGCGGGCGGCGACGGCGACGACTGGTACCGCCGCTGACCCACCACCCCTCGGAGAAGTGGTCACCCGCCGCCCCGACCGCCCGGACGACGTCGATCAGTACATGAGCGCTGTCCGGGCAGCCCTCGACAGCACTAAGAGGTCGCGCGGATTGATGGATGATCATGGGCGGCGGTGTGGTCGGCTGTCCCAGCGGTGCGTGGTCCAGGCCTGCCGGATCAGGCTACGGAGTGTGATGATGGTGTCGGCGAGGTCGAAGAACGCGTCGACGACGGTTTCGCGGCGTTCGTAGCAGCGCTGCAGCCGGTTGAAGCTGTTGTGCCAGGCGTTGGTGCGCTCGATGTGCCAGCGTTGGGTGGCCTGGATCGGTGCTTTCTCGCCCTTGCGCGCGATCTCGCTGTGCAGGCCCCGTTCGGTGAGTGTGTCGCGGGTCTTACCGGAGTCATAGCCGGCGTCGAGGTGCACGGTGATGTCGTCGGGCAGCGGGCCGA
>NZ_MCIM01000001.1:1513530-1729383 GCF_001932405.1 Pseudonocardia sp. Ae331_Ps2
CCCGAACACCGTGCTCGACGAGGTCACCCGCCGCGGGCCGGCCCGCACCCCGGCGCTGCCCGCCCGCCTGGTCCGCCGCGTCACCGAGCACCTGCGCGCGCACGCGCACCGTCCCGTCGACCCGACGGAGCTGGCCCGGCTGACCGGGGCCCCGGCCCGGACCGTGCTGGCCGGGCTGCGCCGGGCCGGGACCGACCCGGCCACCGTGCTGTGGCGCGCCCGGCTCCACGGCGTGCGCGACGACCTGCGCGCGACGGGCGACGCGACGGCGGTGGAGCGCATCGCGGGCCGGTGGGGCTTCGTCCGGCCCGGCGGGTTCCGGGTGGCATACACCCGCGCCTTCGGCGAGACCCCGGAGGAGACCGCGGGCCGCTGACCCGCCCCGTCGCACCGGTACGGTCGCCGGGTGTGGATCGAGCTGGCGCAGCGGCTGTTCGACGTCGTCGAGCCTGCCCGGCCGGCCTCCCCGGACGACGTCGATGCCATCGGCACCGAGCTGGGCCACGAGGTGCCCCCGGACCTGCGGGCACTGCTCCTCGAGACCGACGGACTGCACGGCCGCCACGGCGCCGCCCTGGTCCATCCGGCCCGTCGGATCGTCGACGACAACCTGGCCCTGCGCCGCGACCCCGGCCTCGCCGAACTCTACCTGCCCTTCGACCAGCTGATCTTCTTCGCCGACAACGGCGGGGGCGACCTGTTCGGCTTCCCGGCACTGCCGAACCGCCCGGAGGTGGTCGTGTGGGACCACGAGACCGACTCGCGCCACCGGGTCGCCGGATCGCTGCGGGACTACCTCACCCGTCGGGCGGGCGGCGACGGCGACGACTGGTACCGCCGCTGACCCACCACCCCTCGGAGAAGTGGTCACCCGCCGCCCCGACCGCCCGGACGACGTCGATCAGTACATGAGCGCTGTCCGGGCAGCCCTCGACAGCACTAAGAGGTCGCGCGGATTGATGGATGATCATGGGCGGCGGTGTGGTCGGCTGTCCCAGCGGTGCGTGGTCCAGGCCTGCCGGATCAGGCTACGGAGTGTGATGATGGTGTCGGCGAGGTCGAAGAACGCGTCGACGACGGTTTCGCGGCGTTCGTAGCAGCGCTGCAGCCGGTTGAAGCTGTTGTGCCAGGCGTTGGTGCGCTCGATGTGCCAGCGTTGGGTGGCCTGGATCGGTGCTTTCTCGCCCTTGCGCGCGATCTCGCTGTGCAGGCCCCGTTCGGTGAGTGTGTCGCGGGTCTTACCGGAGTCATAGCCGGCGTCGAGGTGCACGGTGATGTCGTCGGGCAGCGGGCCGAGAGCGTCGAGGTGGTCGAGAGTGGGGCCCAGTAGCGGGGAGTCGTGGCGGTGTGCCCCGGCCAGGACCCGGCCCAGTGGGATGCCATGGCCCTCGACGAGCACCGATCGCTTCATGCCCTGTTTACGCCGGTCAACCGGTGACGGTCCGGCGACCTCACCGCCGCCGGGGGCCTTGGTGATGGCGCCGTCGACGGCAACGTCGTCAAGCAACAGGCCGACGATGCGGTCGTAGGCGTCCAGGGCGATCCGGCGTAGCTGGGCGAAGACCCCGAGCCGGATCCACTCGTCACGGCGATCGCGGATGGTGGTCGCCGAGCAGGTGCTGTCGGAGACGCCCTGATACGGGCAGCCGAACCGCAGCACCTGCAGGAGCTTGTCGAACACGACCCGATCCGCGATCCGGCGGCGGTGACAGCCCCACGGATGAGTGGGATCGAACTCGCCCCGGGGCGGCAGCAGCGCGGCGAACTGGTCCCACAACGGCTCGGTCAACCATGATGGCAGGGCGGGCACGCGGCCTCCAGACGATCACGAAGAGTCAACAACTTCATGATCGACAGGCCCGTGCCCGCCCCTCACCATCGACACCCGGCCGCGACCCAGCTGTGATCAATCCGCGCGACCTCTAAGGTACTTCTCGACGTGCCGGATCACGGCCGTCAGTAGGAGAACAACTGGATCAGGTTCCCGCAGGTGTCGTCCACGACCGCGATCGTCACCTCACCGGCGGGAGTAGGTCGTTGGACGACGGTCGTGGCGTGCTCCGAGACGAGCCGGTCCACCTCGGTCTGCACGTCGTCGACCTCGAAGGCCGCCAGCGGGATGCCGTCCTCGACCAGCGCCGTCTTGTAGGTCTTCACGGCCGGGTGCACATCGGGCTCGAGCAGCAGCTGCGGCCCCTCCGGGTCACCGGGGGCGGTGACGGTGAGCCAGCGATGCTCCCCGATCGGAATGTCGTGCTTGATCTCAAATCCCATCACATCGCAGTAGAACCGCTTCGCCTGGTCTTGGTCGTCGACATAGACATTGCAGTAGGACACCTTCGCCATCACGTCGCTCCTGGAGGCTCTGGCCAACGCTGCGCTATCTCACGCAGCGGGCGGGTATCGATGTCGTGGAACTTGTAGCGGCCCTGCCGTCGGACGGTGACCAGTCCGGCGTCCTCCAGAACTGCGAGATGCTGGGAGACGGCCTGCCGGGTCGGAGAAAAGCCCCGTTCGAGTAGCGCGCCACAGAGCGCGAACAACGTCTGTCCATCGGTCGCCGTGAGTGCATCGAGCAGCGCGCGCCGAGTGGGATCGGCGAGAGCCCGGTAGATGTCACCCACGTCCGGGACTATAGGCAAGTAGCAACTTGCCTGTCTAGAGCGGCGGCGGGCCATGCCCGGCGACTCCACCCACGTCGAGCACGGCGGCGGCGTCCTATCGTGGCGGCGGTGCCCGACCTGCAGCCCAAGCTGTACTACGGCCAGCCCGGCTACGCCCGTGGCGGCCCGGTCCTGGTGTTCTTCCGGAACGACGAGGGTCTGATCTCGTTCGCATTCACCGAGAAGGCGGCGTTCTCGACGTCGTCGCCGCTGGTCGGGTCGGGGTGGTTCGTGAACGGGATCTCCGCCGACGCGGAGAAGACGATTACCGCGATCGTACAGGAGGCGACCGCCTGAGCCGGTCGGGAGCGCGCCGCACAGGCACGGCCGGATCTCAGGAGCGCCGGATCGGTGAAGCGCTACTCGATGTCGGCCCAGACGACGAAACCGCTCGTGCCGAAGACGACGTTGATGCGGTCGAACCGGCAGTCGTCCTCCCGCCACGCGTCCCGGGTGACGTCGCGGAACGCCCACCCGAGCGCCCCGGCCCACGCCCGTGCCTCACGAGGCGTGAGCCCCAGGAACTCGTCCGCGGTGTGCGTGGCCACCGTGAGAGTGTGGAGCGCGAGCGGCGGAACGGCCAGCGGTTTCGTCCGTCCACACCAGACTGCACCGTTCTGGACACCCCCGGGGCGCCCCGCACCGCCACAGACGACGGGACGGCGCCGTCCCCGCGTCCCCGCAGGTGACAACGCCGTCCCGGCCGTTCAGAAGGGTCAGGCCTGCTCGGTCTCCCGAGCCCGCAGGTCCTTCCGCAGGATCTTCCCCGCGGCCGACTTCGGGATCTGGTCGATGAACTCGACCACGCGCACCTTCTTGTGCGGCGCGACCCTCTCCGCGACGAAGGTCATGACCTCGTCCTCGGTCAGGTCCCCACCCGAGGACTGCTTCACCACGAACGCCTTCGGGACCTCCTCGCCGTCGGCGTCCTTGACCCCGATGACCGCGGTGTCGGCGATCTTGTCGTGGGTCAGCAGCAGCGCCTCCAGCTCGGCGGGCGGCACCTGGTAGCCCTTGTACTTGATGAGCTCCTTGACCCGGTCGACGATCGAGTAGACGCCCTCGTCGTCGACGACGGCGATGTCGCCGGTGTGCAGGTAGCCGTCGGCGTCCTTGGTGGCGTCGGTCGCGGAGTCGTTGTTGAGGTACCCGACCATCACGTTCGGGCCCTTCACCCACAGCTCGCCGCGCTCGCCGACACCGACCTCCTCGCCGGACTCCGGGTCGACCAGCTTGCACTCGATGTTCGGCAGCGCGAAACCGGACGAGTTCAGGTCGAGGTCGCCGCGGTCGTCGGGCATGCAGTGGCTGACCGGGGACAGCTCGGTCATGCCGTAGCCCTGCAGCACGGTGCAGTTCAGCCGCTTGGCGACGGCGCGGCCGAGCTCGCCGCCCAGCGGGGCGGCACCGGAGAAGATCGTCTTCACGCAGGACAGGTCGAACTTCTCGACGATCGGGTGCTTGGCCAGCGCGACGGCGACCGGCGGGGCGATGTAGAGCCGGTCGACCTGCAGGTCCTGGGTGATGGTCAGGAACTGTTCGAGGTCGAACTTCGGCATGGTGACGACGGTGGCGCGCGCGTGCAGCCCCTGGTTCATCATCACGGTCATGCCGTAGATGTGGAAGAACGGCAGGAACGCCATGATCTTGGTCTCGCTGGTCACGTTGCCCATGACCTGGATCTGGAGCAGGTTCGCCACCAGGTTGCGGTGGGTCAGCACCACGCCCTTGGCCAGGCCGGTGGTGCCGGAGGAGTAGGGCAGCACCGCGGTGTCGGTCGCGGAGGTCGTCAGCTCGGGCGCCGGGGCGCCGGAGCTCACGAGGTCGCGCAGCGAGTCGTGGCCCTCGGTGGCGTCGATGGTGAGGACGACGTCCTCGGACAGCCCGGCCTCCTTCGCCCCCACCACGGCGCGGTCGAGGAACGGCGAGACGGTGATCACCATCTTCGCGCCAGAGTCCTTGAGCTGGTGGGCCAGCTCGCCGCCGGTGTACATCGAGTTCGCGCTGGTCACGATCCCGTTGGCACGCAGGATGCCGTGGAACAGTGCCGCCCACTGCGGCAGGTTGGGCGCGAACAGCGCGACGACGTCGCCCTTCCCGATGCCGCGGGCGGCGAGCCCACCGGCGATCTTCTCGACCAGGCCGTGGAACTCGGTGTAGGTCAGCTGGTCGCCGGTGGTGCCGTCGACGATCGCCGGCGCATCCGCCCGGTCGCCGAAGCCGTCGGCGAACAAGAACTCGGTGAGCGAGACGTCGGGGATCTCGACGTCCGGGTACGGGCTGCGCAACGACAAGGGTCGCTCCTTCGCGAGGTCCTACGGAACAGAGGCGACGCCGATCATCGCCCATGAGGGGCGGCCGTGCCAGGACCGCACCGCGGGACCGGCCGGGGCGGTCCGGTCCCGCGGAACGGGCCGGGACCGCTGCCGGACCGGAAGGCCGGTGGCGAGGTGCCGTGCGGGGCCCCGTCGGGCCGGGTGACCCCGCCGCTCACCCCTCCGGTCGTGGCTCCGTCCGTGGCTCCGCCTGCGCCTCCGGCCGCGTCTCCGGCCGTGGCTCCGTGCGACGCAGCAGGTGGTGGGCCAGGGCCCCGACCAGCGCGGCCATCGTCACGCCGCTGCCCAGGACGAGCCGCAGCGTGACCGGGAGCGCCTGGTAGACCGTCGGCATCAGGACCGGCAGCAGCCCGGCCGCCAGCGCGAGCGTCGCCGTCATCAGCGCCCGGTCGTCGCCGAGCCCGCTCCGGGCGACCATGCCGACGCCGAGCGCGGCGACCATCGCGAAGACCACCACACCCGCGGCGCCGACCACCGCGCTCGGCACGGCCGCGACCCAGCGGGCGACCGGGGCACACACGGACAGCACCACGAGCAGCACGGCCGTGCCGACGGTGACGTACCGGCTGCGCACCCGCGACAGCCGGACGATGCCGATGTTCTCGCCGCTGGTGACCATCAGCGGTCCTCCGAGGAGCCCGGCGAGCACCGAGGTGACCCCGTCGCCCCGCACGGTCCGGGTGACGTCGTGCCGGCCCACCGGCCGGTCCACCGCCTCGGCGGTGAGCACCGTCTGTCCGGCCGCCTCGGCCATCGCGCCGATCGAGAACAACAGCAGCGGCACCATCGCGGGCAGCAGGAGCTCCGGCGCGCCGAACGGGAACGGCTCGGGCAGCGCCAGCAGCGGACCGGGCGCCGGCGGGGTGATCCGCCCCGCGACCGCGGCCACCACGGCCCCGGCGAGGATGCCGAGCAGGACCGCGAGCCGGCTCAGGCCACCGGGCAAGACCCGATGGGCGACGACGATCGTGCCCACCGTGACCGCGACCAGCGCGAGCGCCCACGGCGACGGCCCCGTCGGGGTGTCCGACACGAGCCCAGCGTTGATCTTCACCAGGTTGACGCCGACGACGACGATCATCGTCCCCAGCACCACCGGCGGGAAGAACCGCATGAGCCGGGTGAACACCGGCGCCAGCACGACGACGGCCAGCCCGGTGACCACGACCGCGCCACTCGCCGCGGCCGGTCCCGCTTCCCGCGCGATCTGCGCGAACAGGGCCACCGCCGCCCCACCGGGCAGCATCACGAAGGGCAGCCGGGCCCCGATCCCGAACGGACCGATGGACTGCAGTGCCGTGCCGATCCCCGACACCAGCAGCAGCGCGGCGAGCAACCGGGCCCCGGCGGCGGCGTCGAGCTCCAGCGCGGCGGACAGCAGGAAGGCCGACGAGACCGGCCCGGCCACCATCACCAGCAGGTGCTGCACGGACAGCGGCGCCAGCACCCGCAGCGGCACCCGCTGCCCGGTCGGGTCGACCGTCGGCGCGCTCACCGGTCCAGCCAGGGCAGCTCGTCGGGGGCGTACCGGTAGGCCCGGAACAACGCGTTCGACGGCCCGGGGAAGTTCCGCCGGACCCGTTCGTCGGCGTAGGTGCCGATCTCGGGGAGCACGTACTCCCAGCAGACCCGGCCCTCCCCCGTCACCTCGAACAGCCTGCCGAACCCGGACTCGGTGATCAGGGTGTTGCCGCCCGGCAGCCGCTGGACGGCTCCCATGAACGGGGTGAAGAACGCCTCGGGCTGCGGGTCCCGCCAGCTCCACACGACCTCGTGCAGCTCGGGGTCCAGCTCGACCACCCTGCTGAAGGGGACGCTCTCCCCCGGCCGGAACACGCCATTGTCGAAGACCAGGACGTTGCCGTCCGGGAGCTCCTGGGCGTGGTGCTGCTGGGACACCGTCCCGGGCGCCGACCGGCGCAGGACCTTCCCGCTGGCCCGGTCGATCACGATCACCGCGGAGACCGACCGCAGGCTGGCGAGCACGGTGCCGTCGGCCATCGGCACGACGCTGTTGATCAAGGGCCAGTGCTCGCGCGGGTAGTGCGCCCCGAGCGGGTACTCGTCGGGGTCGAGGTGCTCGGCGGCGTGCCAGCGCCACGTCTCGGTCCCGTCGGCGTCGACCTCGGTGATCACGTCGGCGTACACCGCGCCCGCGTACTCGGTGCCGGGGACGCCCCCGCGGACCGCCGCCGAGGCGGCCGGCCCGAGCTCCTCCAGCACCGTGTAGAGCACGCGGCCGTCGCCGAGGTGGTGCGCGTCGTGGTGGGCGAGCGGGTCGCGGTGCTCGCGCACGACGGTGCCGTCGGGGGCGAGCTCGGCCATCACCCCGCCGCGGTACTTCTCCCAGAACGGGAAGAGCTCCGGGCCGTCGGGATGCACACCGTTGTACGCCAGGTTCCCGTTCGGGAGGATCCGCGCGTGTCTGCCCGCCCGCCACGGTGGCCGCCACTCGTGAACGACGGTGCCCGCCATGTCCACCAGCCGCACCAGGCCGGTCTCCGCGCCACCCGCCGCCAGCGGCGTGTACAGGGTGTACCCGGGGAACGCGTGCTCCGGGTCGTGCTCGATCAGTCCGGTGCGCCGCCGTGCCAGCGTCCGCTGGTCCATGAGAACCTCCATCAGGGATCAAACTTTTGACATCAAAAGTTTGATCCAGTCCGGGCCGGGAGACCAGGCCCGTGTGTGAAAGGTGTGTGACATGTCAGGGCCTCAGGTGGGCGCCGTCGTCCGCGCGCTGCGCAGGGAGCGCCGTGCCACCCTCGCCGACGTGGCCGCGGCCAGCGGCCTGTCCGTCCCCTTCCTGTCCCAGGTGGAGAACGGCAGGGCCGCGCCCAGCATGCGGTCGCTGCAGGCACTGGCCGCGGCCCTGGACACCACCGCCGTCGCGCTGCTCTCGGCCGCGGAGGAGGCGGGCCGGGTCGACGTCGTCGCACCGGAGGACAACGCCATCGCCGACGGGGCGGGCCGGGTCCGCACCCTCGTCCGCGGGGATCGGCACCTGCACGCGCTGGAGTTCACCGGCAGCACGGGCCGCGCCGGGGACTCCTTCCGCCACCCGCACGACGAGCTGCTCTACGTCGTGCGCGGGACCGCGCGGGTCTGGGCCGGCGACGAGGAGTTCGAGCTCGCCGCGGGCGCCGCGTTGTACTGCTCCGCCGGTGTGGACCACCGCTGGACCGCCCTGACCGATGAGACCACCGTGCTGCTCGTGGGCATCAACGATCGGGCCAGGGTGTCGCTGCCGGCCGGCCCGCCGCGGGCGACGGACCGCCCGTGAGGGTCAGTCGTCGAACAGGTGCTCGAACGCCGTGAGGTTCGCCGTGGACTCGCCGTGTTCGGTACGCCAGGCGTACTCGCGGCGGATGGAGGAGGCGAAGCCCAGCTCCAGGAAGGTGTTGAAGTCGCCGTCGGCGGCCTCCAGCACCGATCCGAGGACGCGGTCGAGCTCGTCCGCGGTGACGGCGTGCCGCGCCAGCCGCCCGACGAGGTGGATGTCCCCGACCCGGTCCAGGCAGTAGTGCACGCCGTAGAGCTTGGCGTTGCGCAGCAGCATGAACCGGTAGACGCCCTCGTGGTTCTCGTCGGGCCTGCGGCACACGAACGCCTGCACCGCGAGGGTCTGTTCGCGCAGGATCAGCCAGGTCTGGGTCTGGAGCCGGGCCTCGCCGGGGAGGGTGACCAGCCACTGCCCTGGTCCACGGTGGACGTACTCGGCCCCGGAGTCGGCGAGCGCGGCCCCGATCCGCTGCTCCAGCTCGCTCATGCGTCCCCCCGTCGCCGCGCCGCGAACTCGGTGCGGGCCTCGTCGTAGGCGCCCAGCAGGGCGTCGGTCGTCCGGTCCCAGGAGAAGCGGTGCGCGTGCGTCGCCGCGGTCCGCCCCATCTGCTCGCGACGGCCCGGGTCGAGCGCGAGCTCGCCCAGCGCGTCGGCCCAGTCGGAGATGTCGTGCCCGGTGACGAGCAGCCCGGACCGGCCCTCGGCGACGGCGACCGGCAGCCCGCCCACCCGGGTCGCCACCACCGGCGTCCCGCAGGCCTGGGCCTCCAGCGCGACCAGCCCGAACGACTCGTTGTGGCTCGGGACGGCGACGACGTCGGCCGCCCGGTAGACCGTCACCAGCTCGTCGCCGGCCCGCGGCGGCAGGAACCGGACCAGATCGGTGATCCCCAGCTCGGCGGCCAGCTCGTGCAGCGAGGTCGGCTCGGCCAGCCCGGACCCCGACGGCCCGCCCGCGACGAGCACGACGAGGCGTTCACGCAGCCCCGGTACCCGCGCGACCAGCTCGGCGGCGGCGCGCAACAGCACGTCGGGGGCCTTCAGGCGCTGGATGCGCCCGACGAACGCCAGCACCACGGCCCCGGCCGGGAGTCCCAGCTCGGCGCGGGCCGCGGCCCGGTCGCCGGGCCGGAAACGGTCGGTGTCCACCCCCGGCGGGATGGTGACGGTGCGGTGGGGGTCGGCGTCGTAGAGGTCGAGCAGCTGCTTGGACTCGATCTCGGTGTTCGCCACCAGCCGGTCCGCCTCCGCGACGACCTGGTCCTCGCCGATCACCCGGACCCGCGGCTCGGGGGTGTCCCCGGCGGCGAGCGCGGCGTTCTTGACCTTGGCCAGGGTGTGCGCGGAGTGCACCAGCGGCACCCCCCAGCGGTCCCGGGCCAGCCACCCGACCTGGCCGGACAGCCAGTAGTGGGAGTGCACGACGTCGTACCAGCCCGGGTCGTGGCGGGCCTCTGCCCGCAGCACCCCGGCGGTGAACGCGCACAGCTGGCTCGGCAGGTCGTCCTTGCCGAGCCCCTCGAAGGGGCCCGCGGCGACGAACCGGACCGTCGCGCCCGGCTCCAGCTCGACCGTCGACGGCTGCTCCGACGACGTGGCGCGGGTGAAGATCTCCGCCTCGACGCCGCGGCGGGCCATCCGGATCGCCGTCTGTGCGACGTAGACGTTCATCCCGCCGGCGTCGCCGGTGCCGGGCTGCTCGGTCGGGGAGGTGTGCACCGACAGCACCGCGACACGTCGGGGCAGTCGTTCACTCACCCGAGCATCCTGACACGGCGCCGGAGCGCCAGCGCAGCCACCAGCGCCCGCAGCGGGTCGGCGGCGTGCCAGTCGTCGCCGCGGCCGGGCCACGCCGGGACGGTCACCGTCCCGCCGTCGTGGAGGTCGACGACCAGCTCCTCGTGCCGGTGCAGCCGCCCCGGGGGCGCGGGTTCCCCCAGCGCGGCCAGCGCCGCGGCGACCTCGGGGTCGGCCGTCCACGGGCCGGAGGTGCCGGTGCCGCGGGCCGTCCCGGCGACCCGGTCCGAGGCCAGCGGCACGTCGAGCAGCTCCGCGAGCGCGGCCGGATCGGGCCCGCCGGGGACCGCGGGCACCGCGTCCAGCGCGGGCAGCACCCAGGGCGCGTCGAGGACGACGGCGCGGTCGGTCGGCGCGACCTGCCCGGTCACCGTGCGGACCCGGTCCGGCGGGTCGACGTCGTCGAGGTCCACCCGCCCGTCGGCGACGGCCGCGGCGAGCGCGGCGTAGGCGGCCGCGGCGACCTCCCCGCTCACCGTGCGGGCCGGGTCGGCCAGCCGGTCGAGCAGTTCGACGACCTCGTCCGGCCCGTCGACGACGACCCGGTCCCGGACCCCGACCGCGGTGAGCACCGCGTCGTCGACGCCGGGCAGGGCCGCGACCTCGTCGTAGAGCCCGGCCAGGCCGGTCGCCGAGCGCAGCCGCCACGTGCTGGGGAGCCGGCCGTCGAGGCGGACGTGGCGCGACAGCCACCAGGCGGTGTAGCCGGTGAGCAGCGCAGCCCGGGTGTCGCGGTCGGCGGCGAGCAGGGCCAGCGCCGCGGGCCAGCGGTCGTCGGCGACGAGGTCGAGGTCGCGCACGGCGGGCGGGGTGTCACCGTCGTCGGGGTAGTGCTCGCCGTCGTGCAGTACGTCGGGGTCGAACGGGACGACCGTGAACCGGTCCAGCACGCCCGCGGCGACCAGGGCGTCGCGGGACACGTCGGCCCACTCCGGCCCCAGCACGCCGACCGGGGCGTCCGGGTCGAGCAGGTCCCGGACGGCGGCGTCGGGCAGGACGAGCTCGTCGGCGCGGGCGGGGCGGCCGTCGTCGTCGGTGAGCGCCAGGGACCCGAACCGGGGGTCCGGCGCGGCGGCGGGGGTGTCGAGCAGAGCGAGGACGGCACGGGCCGCCGCGGTGGTGTCCAGGCCGGCCTCGGCGTCGTCGACGGACCGCTCGACGGCCGCGTGCAGGGCTGGGGCGTCGAGCAGGGTGTCGCGGTCGGCGTCGGCGGCACCGAGACGGCGCAGCAGCGGGTGGACGGCGTCGGGGTGGGCGATCCGCAGCTCGGGGAGCGCCGTCACGGCGGCCGGGGCGTCGCCGTCGGGGAGCAGCACCGAGGCGGGCCCGGGCACCAGACGACCGTCGACGAGCGGGACGGGCAGCGCGCCCAGCTCGGCCGCCAGCCCCGGGACGGTGTCGACGGCCGGGGCGAGGGCCGCGTACAGCTCCCGCCACCAGCCGGGAGCCGCTTCGACGCCGGTCAGCCGCTCGGCCAGCGCGGCCGCGCCGATCCGGTCCACGCCGAGCGCGGCGGGCGGGACGACCCCGGACGCGACGAGCCGGGAGAACGCCGGGTCGCACGCGGCGAGCAGCTCCGCCACGCCGTCGCCCGGGACGTCGAGCCACTCCGCCCGACTCGGCGCGAACAGTCCCGCGTCGTCCTCCCCCACCCCCGGTGCGGTGCCGGTGGGGGATGCGGCGGCGGGGAGCCACGGGGTGTGGGTGAGGGTGGTGAGGAGGGCGTCGCGGAGTCGGCCGTCGAGCGGCGAGCGCGGGAAGCCCGGCTCCGGCACCAGCCCGGCGCGCTCGGCGGGGTCGACCCGCCGGACGAGGTCGGCGTAGGCGGCCGCCGCGGCGTCGACCAGCACGTCGACGGCCGGGTCGTCGGCACGGATCCGGCGGCGGTCCGGGTCGAGCGGGAACGGCGCGATCAGCCGGGCGGGCAGCGACAGCTGCTCGGCGCTGCGGGTGGGGGCGTGCAGGACCTCGCCGTCGTCGGGTCCGTACGGGGCGGGCCGGTCGCCGCGCAGTCGCAGCGCCCAGCGGACGCCCGCGTCCCCGGTGACCAGCAGGTACCCGGTGTCCCCGACCCGCACCCGGCCGTCGCCGAGGTCGGTGCGGGCGACGGTCACCGGGCCCGCGGTCACCGACTCCAGCCCCGGGAGCGCCAGCAGCAGGTCACCGGCGGTGCGGGCGAGTTCGTCGAGCAGGTCGCGCGGGTCGATGCCGGGTACCGGACGCAGCCGGACCTCGGTGGCGAACCCGGGCGGCGGCGGCTCCTCCTCCGGCGCGGGCCAGGCCAGCCGCAGCACCGGCACCCGGGCGTCGCGGGCCAGCTCGGCGGCCGCCTCACCGCCCAGTGCGGCCACCTCGACCGCGGTCCGGGCGGCGGAGAACGCGACGCCGCCCGCGGCGGTCACCAGGCGCGGCGCGGTGCAGACGGCGAGGACCGCGGCGAACCCGACGCCGAAGCGGCCGGTGGTGCCGGCGGTGTCCCGCTTGGCCGAGGCCCGCAGCGCGGCGAGCGCGGCGACCCCGGCGGCGTCGAGCGGGGCCCCGGTGTTGGCGACGCGCAGCTCACCGTCCACCACGACCGCCCGGACCCGGCCGGGCAGGTCCGCGGCGAGCGCGGCGTCGGCGGCGTTCTGGAGCAGCTCGGCGACCCAGGTGTCGGCGTAGCCACCGCGGCGCAGGTCGTCCTCGGCGTTGACGTCCTCCCGGAACCGGGTCGGCGACGACGACCAGGCCGTCAGGACCCCGTCCCGCAGCGCCGCCGTGCCGAACGGGTCGGTGCCGCCCGCGACGCCGGTGGAGCTCAGGACCCGACCGGCTCGAGGTCGACGCCGTCGTCGTAGACCAGCGCCGAGACGTGGACCGGGGAGCCGGACGGCTCGGTGACCGAGGAGTGCGCGCCACAGCCGAACTCGACGGCGACGACCTGGGCGTCGGCCGGGGAGGAGCCGTTCGCGCAGACCCCGAACACGCCGTGCAGCGACCCGGCGAGCGGCACCAGGAACCCGCAGGTCCCGCAGGACGCGGGCGCGGACCGGGCGAGGTCGGCGCCCGGGCCGCGCTCCCCGTCCTGCCAGCGTTCGGCGGCGGCGATGCGGCCCTCGTAGGACAGCACCCGTTCGCGGCCGAGCCCGACCTCGCGGGCGAGCGCGTCGACGGCCGGGGCCCCGGAGTCGACGTAGCCCGGCACCAGGCGCGGGTCGTCGGCCGGGGTGGGCAGCAGGTCACCGGGCTTGAGGTCGCCGGGACGCACGCGCTGGTCCCACGGCACCCAGTCGGGGGCGACGAGCGCGGTCGAGCCGGGCAGCAGCACCGACTCCGAGACCGTCACCGGCCCGTCGTCGGCCGCGGCGGCGACGGTGACCGCCCAGCGCCAGCCGCGGTAGCCGGGCAGGTGCGCGGCGAAGGAGTGGGTGACCGAGCCGTCGTCCTCGACGGTCGTGCCCAGGTGCGCGCCGACGGCGGCCACGGCCGCGTCGGCCCCCAGCTCGTCGGCCGCCTCCTCGACGGCCGCGGCCCGCGCCTCGTCCACCGCGTCGAACAGGTGCGACGGCGCGGGAGTCACCCTGGGCTGCGGCGTCTCCGCCCGCTCGTCACCGCAGTCGCCGACCTCGACACCCACCTCACCAGTGCTCACCTCACCAGTGTGCCACCCGCGCCCGGGCATCCTGGGCGGGTGCCCGCCCGCGCGCTGCTCCGCCGCCCGTCCGTGACGGGCCTGCTCACCCTCCTGCCGGCCCTCGTGCTGGCCCTGGTGGCATGCGGCGCCGCCGCCCCGGCGCCCGGGCTGCCCGCCCCGGGCCCGGTACCGGTGGTCCGCCCGCAGGTCCTGGCCGAGATCCCGCACGACCCGCAGGCGTTCACCCAGGGCCTGGAGCTGCGCGACGGCACGCTCTACGAGGGGACCGGCCGGGTGGGGCGCTCGCAGCTGCGCGCGCTGGACCCGGCGACGGGTGCGGTGCGGGCGGCCAGCCCGCTGCCGCCGGCCTACTTCGGGGAGGGCATCACCGTCGTCGGGGATCGGATCTGGCAGCTGACCTGGCAGGACGGGGTGGCGGTCGAGTGGGACCGCGCGACGCTGCGGCCGCTGCGCGAGGTGCCCGTCGACGGCGAGGGCTGGGGGCTGTGCCTGCTCGGCGACCGGGTGGTGCGCTCGGACGGCGGTGACCGCCTGTTCTTCCACGATCCGGCCGACCTGGCGCCGACCGGCTCGGTGGCCGTCACCCTGGACGGCGTCCCGGTGACCCGGCTCAACGAGCTGGAGTGCGTCGGGGACCGGGTGTGGGCCAACGTCTGGCAGACCGACGACATCGTGCGGATCGACCCGGCGACCGGGGTCGTCGACGCCGTCGTCGACGCGACCGGGCTGCTGCCGGCCGGGCAGCGGGCCGGGGCCGACGTGCTCAACGGCATCGCCCACGTCGACGGCGACGAGTACCTGCTCACCGGCAAGCTGTGGCCGACGACGTTCCGGGTGCGGCTCCCGGTGCCCCCGGCCTGACGCACGCTGCGCCGGCCGGGTGACACCACCCGCCGGGATCGCCTGAACCGTCGGTGCCCGCCTGCACAATGACCGGGTGGCACCGAACCCGTTCCGCAGCCGCCGCCGGGCGGCCGCGTCGAGACGTGGCCGGGATCCGCGCACCACCCCGGTCAGGGCTCCGGCCACGACCCCGATCGCCTCGGACCCGGCGCTGCGCCGCGGGCGCCCCGCCGGTGCCGCCACCGACGAGCTGCCCCGCCCCGGCCCGGCCTCCGTCCCCCGCAGGCCGACGGTCACCCGGGTCGCCGTGCACCGCACCCGCGAGCTGGGCGGGCGCGCGGTCGCGCTGTTCCGGCGCGCCGCGACCGCCGACGGCGCCGACCGGTCCGGGCTGACCGCGCTCACCTACGCCACGATGCTGACCTACGCGCTCGACGCCGCGGTCGCCGTCGCGCTGGCGAACACGCTGTTCTTCGCGGCGGCGACGGCGGAGTCCACCGCGAACGTCGCGCTCTACCTGGCGATCACCGTCGCACCGTTCGCGCTGGTGGCGCCGGTGATCGGTCCCGCGCTGGACCGGTTGCAGCGGGGCAGGCGGATCGCGATGGCGGTGTCCTGCGCCGGGCGCGCGGTGCTCGCCGTGGTGCTGGTGTTCCACCTCGACGACTGGCTGCTCTACCCGGCCGCGCTGGGGATCATGGTGCTGTCCAAGTCGTTCCTGGTGCTCAAGGCGGCCGTGACCCCGCGGGTGCTGCCCTCGACGATCACCCTGGCGACGACGAACTCCCGGCTCACCACGTTCGGGATGGCCGCGGGCGGGGTCGCCGGGGCCGTCGCCGGCGGGGCTGCGCTGGTCGCGGGCGGGGCCGGGCCGCTGTGGTGGACGGCGCTGCTCGGGGTCGCCGGCGCGGTGCTCTGCCTGCGGATCCCCCGGTGGGTCGAGTCGACCGCGGGCGAGGTGACAGCCGCGGTGCCCGCCGCCCGCCCGGGCTCGCGCCGCTCCCGCGTCCCCGCCACCCGGGCGGTGCTCGTCGCGCTGTGGGGCACGAGCACGGTGCGGGTGCTGACCGGGTTCCTCACGCTGTTCGTCGCCTTCGTGGTGAAGGCCGGGGCCGAACGGTCACCCGACGGCGACCCCGCCGGCCAGCTGATGGTGATCGGGATGGTCGGTGCGGCCGCCGGCGTCGGGCTGTTCGTCGGCAACGCGGTGGGCGCGCGCAGCCGCTTCTCCCGGGTCGAGCCGGTGGTGCTGGCCGCGGCCGCGGCGGCGGTACTGGCCGCGGCGACGGTGGCGCTGCTGCCGGGCGTGCCGACGGCGGTGGTCGCGGCGCTGGTCGCGTCCACGGCGAGCGCGCTGGCGAAGGTCTGCCTCGACGCGGTGGTGCAGCGCGACCTGCCCGAGCACGCGCGGGCGTCGGCGTTCGGGCGGTCGGAGACCGTGTTGCAGCTGGCCTGGGTGCTGGGCGGCGCGATCGGGGTGCTCGCCCCGCACGACACGTTCCGCACCGGGTTCGTGATCGTGACCGGGGTGGTGGCGGTGTTCGCGCTGCAGGCCGCCCTGGTGCGCCGCGGCACCTCGCTGGTGCCGGGGCTGGGTCCGCGCCCGGCCGCCGTCGCCCGCTGAGGGCCGGCCCGCCCGCCGGGCCCCGGTCCGTACGCTGGTCGGCGTGATCACCCGCCCCCGACCGCGCCCCCGCCGGTCCGCCGGTGTGCTGGCCGGGACCCTGGCCGCGGCCACCCTCGTCCTCGCCGGGTGCGGTGGCGCGGCCCCGACCGTCACGTTCGACGTCGGCGGCACCGCGCTGGTCGCCGCACCCACCCAGTTCTGCGACACCAGCCTGCAGAACTGCCAGGACGCCCCGAACGCCCGGGTGACCGCGCCGGTCCCGCCCGGGACGGAGGTCCGCATCACGGTGCCCGAGGAGGTCTCCTCCGCGCCCTGGCAGGTCGCCTACGCGTTCACCCGCGGCACCGACCCGACCCCGGTCCAGCAGCGCAGCGCGATCGCCGCGCCGGGCACCCGCACCGACTTCACGCTGTCCCTGCCCGAGCCGGGCGACCGGCTCGTCACCGCGCAGGTGCAGGTGTTCGGGGCGCCGCCGTCGATCGACCCGGAGAGCACCGACATCCAGTTCCCGGTCCGCGCGACCTGGGTCCTGGTCGGCGAGCAGGGCTGAGCGGGCACGGACACCGGTCCCAGCGGCACCGATCCGGGTCTCAGCGGCCCGCGCCGAGCAGCCGGGCCAACGCGGCGTCGGAGTCGGCCTGCGCGTCGCGGTCGTGGGTCGAGGAGAACACCAACAGCTCGTCGGCGCCGGTGCGGGTCACCAGGTCGTCGAGGCGCTCGGCGACCGTGTCCTCGTCGCCGACGACGGAGCGGGCCAGCGCCCGGTCCACGGTCTCCCGCTGGCGCCGGGTCGTCACCCGCCGCGGGTCCGGCGGTTCCAGCGGCGGGAACTCGCCGGTGGTGCGGGCCGCGGCGTGCGCCCACGCCTCGGACAGCGCCAGCTGCGGGTCCCCGACGAGCACGTCGACGGACACCACGAGGTGCGCCGCGTCCCCGGCCCGCTCGCGGTAGTCCGCCAGCGTCGCCGGGTCGTCGAGCACCGGGCCGCCGACGACGACGGGCAGGCCCAGGTCACCGGCCATGGCCAGGCCCGCCCCGGTCGCGAGCAGGAACAGCGGCACGGCGTGCTCCAGCCGCGGCCGGGCGGTGACCGGGCCGCTGCCGTCGAGGTAGGCGCGCAGCTCGTCGAGGGCGGCGCGGAACGCGGCGTCGTCCGCGGCCCCGGCACGCAGGGCACGGCGCACCGGCTCGGTGAACCCGGGCGAGCGCCCGATCCCGAGGTCGATCCGCCCGGGGTGCAGCGCCTCCAGCAACGCGACCTGCTCCGCGACGACGAGCGGCTGGTGGTTGGGCAGCATGATCCCGCCCGAGCCGACCCGGATCCGCGACGTCGCCGCGCCCACCGCGGCCATCAGGACCGGCGGGCTGCCCGACGCGATCCCGGGCACGGCGTGGTGCTCGGCCACCCAGAACCGGTGGTAGCCGAGCTGCTCGGCGCGCACCGCGCGCGCCACCGTCCCGCGGACCGCGGCGGCGTCGGGCTCCCCGGCCCGCGTCCGCGAGCGGTCCAACATCGACAGGCGCACACCCGCCCCAACACCGCCCGCCCCCGCGACCATTCCGCCCCGCCCCGCCCCGCTGCGGCCCGGCGGGGCGGGTGGGTCAGCCGTCCAGGTCGCGGGCCACGGCCCGCACGGCCTCGGCGGCCAGCTTGCAGGTCTTGCGGTCGGGGTAGCGCCCGTGCCGCAGCGCCGGCTGGATCTTGTTCTCCAGCAGCCCCATCATGTCCTCGATGAGGCCGTGCAGCTCCTCGGCCGGGCGGCGGGTGTTCTCCACCGCGGACGCCTGCTTCTCGACGATGCGCACGGACAGCGCCTGCGGACCGCGGCGGCCCTCGGCCATCCCGAACTCGACCCGCTGACCGGACTTGAGCGCCTCCACGCCGGACGGCAGCGCCGCCTTGCGCACGTAGACGTCCTCACCGCCGTCCTGGGAGAGGAACCCGAAGCCCTTCTCCGCGTCGTACCACTTCACCCTGCCGGTGGGCACCGTCGTCCTCGATTCCTGCTTGCTGTGTTGCTGCGTGCACGACAAACGCGCCCGGGCTCCCCGGACGCGCCGTCCCCGATGGTACGCCTGGGAACCCGTCCGGGGTCAGGCGTTTCGGACGTTCGCCGCACCCTCCAGGTCCAGCAGCCCCACCGACTTCTCGCGCATCTCGACCTTGCGGACCTTGCCGGTGACCGTCATCGGGAACTCGTCGACGACGAGCACGTAGCGCGGGATCTTGTAGTGCGCCAGCTTCCCCGTGGCGAACTCGCGCAGCGTGTCGGCGGTCATGGTCGCCGCACCGTCGCGCAGCACCACCCAGGCGCAGAGCTCCTCGCCGTAGCGCTCGTCGGGGACCCCGATGACCTGGGCGTCGACGACGTCGGGGTGGGTGTAGAGGAACTCCTCGATCTCGCGCGGGTACACGTTCTCCCCGCCGCGGATGACCATGTCCTTGATCCGGCCGGTGATGTTGAGGTAGCCCTCGTCGTCCATCACGGCGAGATCGCCGGTGTGCATCCAGCGGGCGCGGTCGATGACCTCGGCGGTCTTCTCCGGCTGCTCCCAGTAGCCCAGCATCACCGAGTAGCCGCGGGTGCACAGCTCGCCGGGCTCGCCGCGCGGCAGTGTCCGGCCCGTCTCCGGGTCGACGACCTTGACCTCCAGGTGCGGGTGCACCCGCCCGACCGTGGACACCCGCCGTTCGAGGGTGTCGTCGGCGCGGGTCTGGGTCGACACCGGGCTGGTCTCGGTCATGCCGTAGGCGATGGTCACCTCGGTCATGCCCATCCGGTCGACGACCTGCTTCATCACCTCGACCGGGCACGGCGAGCCGGCCATGATCCCGGTGCGCAGGGTGGACAGGTCGTAGGAGCCGAAGTCCGGGTCGTTGAGCTCGGCGATGAACATCGTCGGCACCCCGTAGAGCGAGGTGCAGCGCTCCTGCTGCACGGCGTGCAGGGTCGCCTTCGGGTCGAAGCCCTGCGCCGGGACGACCATCGTCGCGCCGCTGGTGGAGCAGGCGAGGTTGCCCATGACCATGCCGAAGCAGTGGTAGAAGGGCACCGGGATGGCGACCCGGTCGGCCTCGGTGTAGCCGCAGGTCCGGCCGACGTAGTAGCCGTTGTTGAGGATGTTGTGGTGCGACAGCGTCGCGCCCTTCGGGAACCCGGTCGTCCCGGACGTGTACTGGATGTTGATCGGGTCGTCGGCCGTCAGCGACGCCTGGACCTGCGCCAGCTCGTCGCGGCGGGAGGCGTCGCCCGCGGCCAACGCGTCCCACTCGGGCGATCCGGTGATCACGACCTGCGTCAGCTCGGGGCAGTCCGGCCGGACCTCGGCGATCATCTTCTCGTAGTCGGAGGTCTTGAACGACGACGCTGACACCAGCGTCGAGATCCCGGCCTGCTTGAGCACGAACTCCAGCTCGTGGGTCCGGTAGGACGGGTTGATGTTGACCAGGACGACGCCGATCTTGGCCGTCGCGAACTGGGTCAGCGTCCACTCCGCGGTGTTCGGCGACCAGATCCCGAGCCGGTCCCCCACGGTGAGCCCGGTCGCGAGCAGGCCGGTGGCCAGGTCGTCGACGGCGGCCCGCAGCTCGCGGTAGGTCCAGCGGCGCCCGGTCTGCACCTCGACGAGCGCGTCGTTGTCCGGGACCCGGGCGACCGTGCGGTCGAGGTTGTCGCCGATGGTGTCGCCGAGCAGCGGGGTGTCCGAGATCCCGGACGCATAGGACGGGACGGCGGGGGTTCCGGCGGGGATCACGACGTCGTACTCCTCGGGTGGCTCAGTGCTGGTCGTCACATCCTCACCCCGGACGACGCGGTTGCCAACACCCGTCGGCATCACGCGACGTCACGACGAGGACAGGCGGCGCCTCCCGGACTCGGCGACCTTCGCCGCCCCGCGCCGTGCCCCGTGGGCCGCGCGGCGCAGCGGCCGCGGGGAGGGCTCGGGCCAGGGCCCGACCGGCACCAGTACCCGTTCGGCCGGGGCGAACCCGGCGGGGTAGCCGGGCACCCGCCAGGTCCCGGCCGGCGCGTCCGGCGGCAGCCACTCCGGCCGCCACATGCCCAGGGCGAGGTCCAGGTCGGCCAGCCGGGGGGCGAGCTCGTCGGTCAGCTCGGTGCGCAGGTGCTCGGCCCACAGCCGTACCCGCAGGTCACGCACCTGGTGGCCGGAGGTGACGAACGCCGTCGACAGCTCGGTGTCGGTGCCGCGCATCGAGCAGGAGAAGAAGTTGGCCGACCCGATGGAGGCGAAGACGTCGTCGACCAGCGCGAGCTTGGTGTGGACGGTGAGGTCCTCGATCCGGTGCATGATCACGTTGCCGCGGTCGCCCGGGGCGAGCTGGTCGATCACGCCGCGCTGGACGTCGCCGGTGACGCGGCGGCGGAACTTGTTCACCCCGGCGTCGACCGGGTCCTTGCGTCCCGAGCAGACGAGCACGACCTTCACCCCGCGGGCGGCGGCGTCGCGCAGCAGCCCGTAGAGCCGGAACGCCCGTCGCCCGCCCGGGACCTCGAAGAAGTACTGGTCCTCCAGGTAGACGTAGCGCCGGGCGCCGCGGATCGCCGCGGACAGCGTGTGGAAGACCTCCTGCACGCCGTGCCGCGGGAGCACCGTCCAGTGCCGCCGGTAGAGCATCCCGAAGTGGTCGATCTTCCACGGCCGCAGCGAGCGCAGGACCTGCACCGCGGTGCCCGGGGAGGGGTACGGCGGGGCCGGCGGCGACGGCGGCAGGTCGGCGACGAACGGCTCGGGGTTCATCGGCTCCCAGTCGGTGGGGCCGACCATGAACCGGCGCGGCGGGAGCGTGGCGGCCTCGGTCCACCGGCCGCGGTAGACCTCCCACACCCGGGCGGCACCGGGCCCGCGCAGCGCGGCGGCACCGTCGTGCCAGCCCCAGCGCTCCTCGCCGATGGACAGCCGGTCGTGCGGCTCGGCGTCGAACCGGTTGGCGGACAAATCCAGCCCGCCGACGAACGCCGTCAGCTCGCCGCCGACGTGGGTGAGCACCACCTTCTGGTGGTGGCAGCCGATCCCGGAGCCCGACCAGTCGAGCAGCACCCGTCCGGCCAGCTGCGGGCGGCGGCGCAGCTCCAGCGCGGCGAACGCGTTCGCCCGGAACGGCCCGATCGCCACCCCGGGCACCGAGCCGGAGAACACCGCCGCGGTGAGCAGCACGCGCAGGTCGACCCCGGCGTCGACGAGGCGCGCGAAGCGGTCGGCGAGCGCTTCGTAGCCCTCCTCGTCCGGAGCCAGGCCGCGCAGGTCCATGTCGGGTTCGAGGTTCAGGCCGGTGACCAGCACCGTGTCGCCGGGCCCCGCCCGGTCGAACAGGTCCCGCAGCCGGGCGAAGTAGTCCACGCCGTCGACGATCGGCTCCCACTCGGTGTCCTCGACGAACGTGGGGCACTCGGCGGTGGCGGGGGCGAGGTAGCGACGAGCGAGGGACGCGAGGTCGGCGGGGGGCGTGCCGGGCATGCGCCGGACGCTATCGGGGTCACCGGGGGTCGCGCCTATCCTGCGGACATGGCACGCCCTGGCACGGTCGACCGGGTCTCCGCAGCGATCTCGGCGGCGGGGGCGGTGGTGGTCGGCGGCTGGTTCGTCGTGGCCGGCGTGCAGGCCGGGCGGGCGATCCCGTTCGTGGCGGCCGCGGTGGCCGTCACGGTGTTCGGGTTCCTGGCCCGGCGGTCGTGGCGGCTCGCGCGACAGGCCGAGTTCGCGCCCGCGGTGCCGGCGACGGAGGTCGTGGTACCCGGCGCGGGTGGTGCGGCCTCGACGCTGCCGGACGCGGTGCGGGTGGTGCCCGCGCTGTCGGCGGAGGGCCGGGAGCGGCTGGACCGGGTGGTGGACGTACTGGTCGCGGCCGCGGTGCTGCCGGCCGGGGTGGTGGACCCGGACCGGATCGCGGCGTCGGTCGCCGACCGGGGCGAGCCGGTGACCAGCGGGACCGTGCTCGACGCACTCGACGAGGCGGGCCCGGACGGCTGGGACGGGTTGCTGGACCGCCGTCCGGCGCGGGACGGCGCGCCCGACCTCTCCGGAAACCGCGGACCTCGCCTCGCGTGGCTGTGGACCGACCGGACGGTGTGGGTCGCGGCCCCGTCGAACGACCCGGCCGAGCTGAACGACCTGCTCGACCAGCCCGCGTACGAGCTGTGGGAGTGGGCCGACGAGGCCCGGATCGACGGGGCCCGGAGCTAGAGCCCGCCGGTCTGCAGCAGCCGGTTCGGGGTGCCGCCGGTGTCGCCGCCGTCGATCTTCCCCAGGACCGCGTTGTCGACGATCCACTTCTTGACGGTGGTGGCCGGGGCGTCCCCGCGGGCCTGCTTGTAGAGCGCCGCGACACCGGCCGCGAACGGCGCGGCCATCGAGGTCCCGCTGTAGGAGGCGGTGCCGCCACCGGGGACCGGCGCGACGATCCGGGTGCCCGGCGCGTAGAGCGCGACACAGCGGCCGGTCGAGGAGTTCGAGGCGCGCTTGTCGTCGATCGTCGAGTTCGCGACGACCAGCACGTCGTCGATCGCGCGGGGCAGCGCGGTGCAGTCGTCGCCGCCGGTGTTGCCCGCCGAGGACGCCGCGAACACCCCGGAGTCGATCATGCGCTGGACGGCCTGCTGGAGCATCGGCGAGCCGCCGTAGCTCCACGACATCACCGCGACCGCGGGGCCGCGCTTGTTCTTCGACACCCAGTCCAGACCGGCGATCAGCGACGACAGCGTCCCGGTGCCGTTGCAGTCGAGCACCTTCACCGCGCGCACGTTCGCGCCCGGTGCCACGCCGTAGTCCGTCGACGCGGCGATCCCCGCGACGACCGTGCCGTGCCCGTCGCAGTCGGTGTCGGTCCGGTCGATGGTGTTGAGCTCGAGCTTCGCCCGGCCGCCGAACTGCGGGTGGCTCGCGTCGACACCGGTGTCGAGGACGAAGACGTCCACCCCGGCGCCGGTCGCGGTGTGCCGGTACTGCCCGTCCAACGGCAGGTTCGGCTGGTCGATGCGGTCGAGCCCCCAGTTGCCCGGCGCCTGCTCGGCAGTGGCGAGCGGGACGACCGGCGCGTCCTGGTGGACGGCCTGCGGGGCGAGCGGGGAGATCGTGCGGTCCTCCTCCACCCCGACGACGCCGGGCCGGTCGCGCAGCTCGGTCGCCTGGGCGGGGGTGAGGTCCGCGGCGAAGCCGTGCACCACGCTGTCGAAGGTGGCCGTGGGTTCGACGCCGACGGACTCGGCGGCGTCCCGGGGCTGTCCGTCGGTCGCCGTCTGCACCAGGTATCCGGCAGGCGCCGACGCCGCCGTCTCGGTGGCGGACGCCGTCGGTGCGAGAGGAACACCGAGCGCGACCGCCAGGACACCGGCAGTGACCAGTCGGGCGGCGCGGGGACGCAGGGGACTCACAGACAGCGACGGTATGCGCCTGTGACGCCTGATGCGAGAGACACGATGGTGGTCCGGGTGACACATGGGACCACCCGGGTGACGGAGTGTTTCGGCACCGGGGGTGCCGGGCACGCCTGCCGACCGGGGTCCGGCAGGGCGCCGAGCTGCGCGATCAGCGGATCGGTCGCTGCTCTCAGGCGTGCCGGCCGTGCACGGCGACCTCGGTCGCCTTCACCGCGAACCACACCTCGTGACCGGGTTCGACACCCAGTTCGGCGACGGCGGCCGGGGTGACGTCGGCGGCCAGCCCGGCCACCCAGTCCGGCCCCCCGGCGACCGGTGCGGCCCGCAGCCGCACGGTGTCCCCGCGCGGCTCCAGCGCGGCGATCCGGACCGGGAAGACGTTGCGCGGACTGCCCCCGGGCCTGCTGCCGTGCACCGCCACCGCCGACGGCGGGAACACCGCGACCGCGGGCTCGCCCGCGGTGACCTCGACCGCGCGGCCCTGGATCTCGGTCCCGTCGGCGGTGCGCACCCCCGAGCCCTCGGCGGTGCCCGGCACCAGGTCCAGCCCCGCGATCCGGGCGGAGAACGCGCTCCGCGGACGGGCCAGGACGTCCCGGGCGGGACCGGACTCGACGATCCGGCCCCGGTCCAGCACGACGACGCGGTCGGCGAGCACGAGCGCGTCGAGCGCGTCGTGGGTGACCAGCAGGGCGGTCTGCTTGCCGTCGGCGATGACCCGGCGCAGCAGGGTGCGCATGGCGGGGGTGGCGTCGACGTCGAGAGCGGCGAGCGGCTCGTCGAGCAGCAGCAGCCCCGGGCGGGGGGCCAGCGCACGGGCCAGCGCGACCCGCTGCTGCTGCCCGCCGGAGAGCTGCGCGGGCCGGCGAGCGGCGAGCCCGCCGACACCGACGGCGTCGAGCAGGTCACGGGCCCGGGACTCGGCCGCGGCACGGGGCGTGCCCTGGGCCCGCGGCCCGAACGCGACGTTCGCCAGCGCCGACAGGTGCGGGAACAGCAGCGGTTCCTGGGCCAGCAGCCCGACGCCGCGCCGGTGCGGCGGCACGAAGGTCCCGTCGGCGGTGTCGAGCAGCGTCCGGCCGTCGACGCGCAGGTGCCCGGCGTCCGGACGCAGCAGCCCGGACAGGATGCCGAGCATCGTGGACTTGCCCGCCCCGTTCGGGCCGAGCACCGCGAGCACCTCGCCCGCGGCGACCGACAGCTCCAGGTCCAGGGCGAACCCGTCCCGGTCCAGCCGCGCCCTCATGTCCACACCGGGCTCCACCGTGTCGCCGCCGCTGCTCATCCGCGGCCGTCCAGACCCCGCGGTCGCCCGACGACGATCACCACCAGCGACACGACCACCAGCAGCAGCGACAGCGCGACGGCCCCCGCGACGTCGGTCTCGCCCTGCAGGTAGACCAGCAGCGGCAGGGTCCGGGTGGTGCCCTCCAGACTGCCGGCGAACGCGATCGTCGCACCGAACTCACCCATGCAGCGGGCGAAGGCCAGGACCAGCCCGGACGCCAGGCCGGGCAGCACCAGCGGCACGGTGACCCGGCGGAACGCCAGCCCCGGCGACGCGCCGAGGGTGGCCGCCGTCGCCTCGTAGCGCTCCCCCGCGGTCCGCAGCGCACCCTCCAGCGACACGATCAGGAACGGCATCGCGACGAAGGTCTGGGCCAGGACCACGGCGGCCGTCGAGAACGGGATGAAGATCCCGAACGCGGTGTCCAGACCCTGCCCGACCAGGCCGTTGGCGCCGAGCAGGAACAGCAGCGAGAGTCCGCCGACGACCGGCGGCAGCACCAGCGGGAGCAGCACGACCGAGCGGATCCCGCGCATCAGGCGGGGCAGCCGGTTGATCCGGCCGCGGGCCAGGACCACCGCGAGCGGCCCGCCGAGCAGCAGGCACAGCGTCGTGGAGATCGCCGCGGTCAGCAGCGACAGGCGCAGCGCCGACAGCGCGGCCTCGCTGGTGAGCAGGCGGGGGGTCTCGGCCCAGTCGGCCTCCCAGAGCAGGCCGAGCACGGGCAGCGCGATCACGGCGAAGCCGATGCCGGCCGGGATCCACATCCAGACCGGCAGGCCGACGCCGGTGCCGTGGCGGTCGGCTGCGCCCTCGCGTCGCCGGGTCGGGGCCGGCGCGGCGGCGGTGCCGGCCCCCGGGATCACAGGTGTCCGCCCGGCGTCTCCACCACCACGTTCGTCGACTTGATCACCGCCACGGCGAGCGCACCGGGCTCGAGACCGAGCTCGCGCACGGCCTCGCTGCTCATCAGCGACACCACGCGGTGCGGCCCGCACTGCATCTCCACCTGGGCCATCACCGTGTCGGCCAGCACCGAGGTGACCAGACCGACCATCCGGTTGCGGGCCGAGCGCTGCACCACCGAGGGGTCCGGCGGGGCGGTCGCGTGGTCGCGGGCGAACGCGGCGAGCGCGGCACCGTCGATGACCTTGCGGTTCGACGCGTCGGCCTGCACCGGCAGCGTCCCCGCGTCCACCCAGCGGCGGACGGTGTCGTCGCTGACGCCGAGCAGTCGGGCGGCCTCGGAGATCCTGAAGTGCGGCACGGTCGCGATACTAGGGTCGCGCCTGCGGCGAGGCCACGGCGGACCGTCGACGCACGACCTGCCACCCGACGACGGCGTGTGGTCTGATCCTCGGCGTGGACTTCGCACCCAGCGCCGTGGCCGCCGACTACACCGGGCGCATGCGCGCCTTCCTCGACGAGCGCATCCTGCCGTCCGAGGCCGCCTACGACGCCTTCCGTGCGCAGCGGCGCGGCACGCCGCAGGAGTGGGACCTGCCACCGGTGGTGGAGGAGCTGAAGGCCGAGGCCCGCGAGCGGGGCCTGTGGAACCTGTTCCTGCCCGACGTCTCGGGCCTGTCCAACGTGGACTACGCCGCGGTGGCCGAGGTGTCCGGCTGGTCTCCGGTGATCGCCCCCGAGGTCATCAACTGCCAGGCCCCCGACACCGGGAACATGGAGACCCTGCACCTGTTCGGCACCCCCGCGCAGAAGCAGGAGTGGCTGGAACCGCTGCTGGCGGGCGAGATCCGCTCGGCGTTCGCGATGACCGAGCCGGACGTCGCCTCCTCCGACGCCACCAACATCCAGACCCGGATCCGGCGCGACGGCGACGACTACGTCATCGACGGCCGCAAGTGGTGGATCTCCGGTGCCGCCGACGAGCGCTGCCGGATCTTCATCGTCATGGGCAAGACCGCCGCGGACGACGACACCGTGTCGAACCACCGCCGCCAGTCGATGATCCTGGTCCCGCGCGACACGCCGGGCCTCACCATCGAGCGGCACCTGCCGACCTTCGGCTACCAGGACCAGCACGGGCACTCCGAGCTGCGGTTCGACGGCGTGCGGGTGCCCGCGTCGAACCTGCTCGGCGAGGAGGGCGGCGGCTTCGCGATCGCCCAGGCCCGCCTGGGCCCCGGCCGGATCCACCACTGCATGCGGCTGATCGGCATGGCCGAGCGTGCCCTGCACCTGATGACCGAGCGCGCACGGTCCCGGGTGGCCTTCGGCGGGCCGCTGGCCGACCAGGGCGTGGTGCGCGAGCAGATCGCGCTGTCCCGGATGGAGATCGAGCAGGCCCGGCTGCTCACCCTGAAGACGGCCTGGCTGATCGACGCGCACGGCGCCAAGGGCGCGGCGACCGAGATCGCCTCGATCAAGGTCGTGGTGCCCCGGATGGCCTGCACGGTGATCGACCGGGCGATGCAGGTGCACGGCGGCGCGGCGATGAGCGACGACACCCCGCTGGCCTACTTCTACGCGTGGGCGCGCGCCCTGCGCTTCGCCGACGGACCGGACGAGGTGCACGTCCGCTCCGTCGCCCGGCAGGAGCTGAAGGCCCACCGGACGTAACTATGTGACTAGTTCTTCGACTAGGTACACGGTGACTAGTTCCGCACCTGCGACGACGTGGCCGCAGCCACGTCCGCGGGTGCGGAATACCGGTCTGAGCTGCGGAAACCCGCTCTGGGCGAGCGTCGCCGTCGGCGGCTAGCCTCGGCCCCATGACCACCCAGCTCGGCCTGCCGTCGCTGCGGGGCGGCACGTCCCGGGACCCGTCCCGCCCGGCCGACCCCCGTCTCGTCGACGGGTTCGGACGGGTCGCGACCGACCTGCGGATCTCGCTCACCGACCGCTGCAACCTGCGCTGCACCTACTGCATGCCCGCCGAGGGCCTGGACTGGATGCCTCGCTCCGAGCAGCTGACCGACGCGGAGCTGAACCGGCTGATCGCGCTCGCCGTGCGGGACCTCGGTGTCGAGGAGCTGCGGTTCACCGGCGGCGAGCCGCTGCTGCGCAAGGGCCTGGAGGACATCTTCGCCGCCGCGTCGGCGCTGGAGCCCCGTCCGGACATCTCGCTGACGACCAACGGCATCGGACTCGCCCGTCGTGCCGAGGCCCTCGCGGCGGCCGGGGTGAACCGGCTCAACGTCTCGATGGACACCCTGCGCCCGGAGCGGTTCGCGCAGATCACCCGGCGCGACCGGCTGTCGGACGTCATCGACGGGATGGCCGCCGCGCAGGCCGCGGGCCTGGCCCCGGTGAAGATCAACGCGGTGCTGCTGCGCGGCGTCAACGACGACGAGGCCGCGGACCTGCTGGAGTTCGCGCTGGCCCACGGCTACCAGCTGCGGTTCATCGAGCAGATGCCGCTGGACGCCCAGCACGGCTGGCGTCGCACCGAGATGATCACCGCCGACGAGATCCTGGCGCGGCTCGAGGAGCGCTTCGTGCTCACCCCGTCCGACGAGGACCGCGGCGGGGCACCCGCCGAGAAGTTCGTGGTCGAGAGCAGGCTGGACGGAACGAGCATCGGCACCGAGAGCAGGCTCGACGGAACGAGCATCGGCACCGCCGGGGGCCCGGCCACCGTCGGTGTGATCGCCTCGGTGACCCGCCCGTTCTGCGGGGCCTGCGACCGGACCCGGCTCACCGCCGACGGCCAGGTCCGCACCTGTCTGTTCGCCACCGGCGAGACCGACCTGCGCGCCATGCTCCGCGGCGGCGCGACCGATGCCGAGATCGCCGACGTCTGGCGCGACGCGATGTGGGGCAAGAAGGCCGGCCACGGCATCGACGACCCCGGATTCCTGCAGCCTGCGCGCCCGATGAGCGCGATCGGAGGATGACCATGACTCTGTCCCTGGAGACCAGGACCCTCACCGTCCGGTACTTCGCCGCGGCCAAGGCCGCCGCGGGGACCGGCGAGGAGACCGTGGAGCTCCCCGCCGGCGCGACGGTGGCCGACGCCGTCGCCGCGCTCGGCACCGCGCACGGCCCGGAGCTGGAGCGGGTCCTGCTGCGCTGCAGCTTCCTGCTCGACGAGGTGGCGGTGCGCGACCGCTCCGCCGTGGTGGGCGGGGCGGCCACCCTCGACGTGCTCCCGCCGTTCGCCGGCGGCTGAGCCCGACGCGTCCCGCCGCGGTGTCCCCCGAGGGCGTTCGCCCGGGCCGCTCAGTCCTCGGGGACGGTCGCGACCCGTCCGGTCGGAACCCCGCCGGCGCAGCTCAGGGTGACCCGGACGTCCGGTACGTCGTCGCCGTCGAAGACGACCTCGGCCGGGCCGATGTCCTTGTCGTCCTCGCGCTCCCAGCCCTGCGCGGGGTTGACCGAGACGATCCGCGGGGTCGCGCCGTCGCAGCGGGCCAGGACGTTCCCCGCGGCCCCGGCCTGCACCACCGCGGGCGGGGCCGCCACCGGCGCCGTCGTCGGGGCCGGTACGGGTGCCGGTGCAGCAGGCGCGGTGGGGGTGGCTGCGGCGGTGGCGGAGTGCTGGGCCAGCCGGGCGTCCACCTGCTCGGCGCTCAGCGGCTGTGTCTGGGTGCCCGCGAGGTCGCTGCCGATGCTCCCGACGGCCGTCAGGCCCAGGAGCAGGGCGCCGGCGGCCGCGGCGGTCCAGAGCGCGATCTGCAGGACGGGGCGGGTCGGTCGTTCCACGCGCACAGCATGCCCCGGACCCCGGTTAACGGATCCCTAAACGGGACACAAGCGACGGCTGGGACCCACCGCGGGCGCGGTCACGGCGGATAGGTTCTCCCCCCGTGGCCCAGATCCTGATCGTCGAGGACGACCCCGGCATCCGCGGTGCCCTCATCCGCGGGCTGACCGAGCGGGGGCACGCCGTCGACTCCGCGCCGACCGCGATGGCGGGGTTGGAGCACGCCGTCGGGAAGCGGCCCGACCTCGTGGTGCTCGACCTCGGCCTGCCCGACATGGACGGCACCACCATGCTGCGCATGCTTCGCGGTGCCAGCACGGTGCCGGTGATCGTCGCGACCGCCCGCGACGACGAGACCGAGATCGTCTCCGTGCTCGACGCGGGCGCCGACGACTACCTGGTCAAGCCGTTCGCGGCCGCCCAGCTCGACGCCCGGATCCGGGCGGTGCTGCGCCGGCTCGGCGACGGGGCCGGCGACCCGACGGTCGTCGTCGGCGGGCTGTCGGTGGACCCGCGGTCGCGGCGCGCGGTGCTCGACGGCGCCGAGCTGGAGCTGACCCCGCGCGAGTTCGACCTGCTGCACCACCTCGCCGCCCGCGCCGACCAGGTCGTCGGCAAGCGGGAGCTGATGACCGAGGTGTGGCAGCAGCCCTACGGCGGCGCCGACAAGACCGTCGACGTGCACCTGTCGTGGCTGCGCCGCAAGCTCGGCGAGACCGCGCAGGCCCCGCGCTACCTGCACTCGGTGCGCGGCGTCGGGGTCCGGCTGTCCGCGCCGTCGGCGCCGTCGGGAACCGGGCCGGGCACCGCCTGATGCGGCGGCGCATCCTCGTCCTCGTCGGGGCGACCGTGCTGCTGGTGCTGGTCGCGTTCGCGATCCCGCTCGCGACGCTGATCCGCTCGGTCGCGGAGAGCTCGGCGGTGTCCGCCGCGACCGTCCAGGCCCAGGTGCTGACCCCGGCCGTCGCGGGCGGCGACCGGTCGGTGCTGGCCCCCGCCGTCCAGAACGCCGACGGCCGCGACGCCTCCGACGTGTCGGTGTTCCTGCCCGACGGCACCGTCCTCGGCGCGCCGGCACCGCGCAGCCCGGTGGTCCGGCTGGGGCTGCTCGGGACGAGCGCGTCGACCGAGGCGCCCGGCGGGCGCGAGCTGGTGTTCGCGGTGACCGGTGCCGCCGGCGGCAACGCCGCGATCCGGGTGTTCGTCCCCGACGCCGAGCTCACCCGCGGTGTGACCCGCTCCTGGCTGCTGCTGGGCGGGCTCTCGCTGGTGCTGCTCGCCGGCGGGCTGCTGGTCGCGGACCGGCTGGCCCGCACCCTCGTCGACGCCGCCACCGACCTGTCCGGGGTGTCGGAGCGGCTCGCGGCCGGGGACCTGTCCGCGCGCGCCAACCCCGGTGCCCCGGCCGAGCTCGGCGTCGTTGCGGGGGCGTTGAACGGGCTGGCCGGGCGGATCTCGGAGCTGCTGCGCGAGGAGCGGGAGAACGTCGCGGACCTCGCGCACCGGGTCCGCACCCCACTCACCGCGCTGCGCCTGGACGCCGAGGCCCTGCGCGACCCGGACGACGTCGCCCGCATCTCGGCCGGGGTCGACGGCGTCGCGCGGGCGGTCACCGGCGCGATCGAGCAGGCCCGGCGACGCGGCGGCGGCACGACCCGCAGCACGGACGCGGCGGCCGTCGTCCGGGAGCGGGTGGAGTTCTGGCGGGTGCTGGCCGAGGACACCGACCGCTCGGTGACCCTGCACCTGGCCGACGGCCCGCTGCCCGTGGCCTGCGCGCCGGGTGACCTGGAGGCGTGTGTGGACGCGCTGCTGGGCAACGTGTTCGCGCACACCCCGGACGGGACGGCCTTCGGCGTGGAGCTGACGGCGCGCCCGGGCGGGGGCGCCCGGATCGTCGTGCACGACGACGGTCCCGGCCTGCCACCGGGCACCGACCCCACCTCGCGCGGGGTCAGCGGAGGCGGCTCGACGGGCCTGGGCCTCGACATCGCCCGACGCACCGCCGAACAGGCCGGCGGATCCCTGACCGTGACCTCACCCCCCACCAACGGCCTCCGAGTAGACCTGACCCTCGCCCCACCACCACCCCCCTGACGACGAAGTCACCCGCTCCCACAGGGGGTCGTGCGTCCCACACGGGTTCGGGTCCCGTGTGGGACACCGGAACCCGTGTGGGAGCGCTCAGTCGGGGGCGAGCCCGGCGCGCCAGGTCGGGGTGGCGGCCAGGTGGGTGGCGCCGACGGCTTCCTGGGCCAGGCGTGCACCTGACGCGAACAGGTCGCGGACGGGGCCGCGCAGCGCGGGATCGAGCCACTCGACGTCGGCGTGGTCGACGCTCGACGCGGCCGCCGGACGGCCGTGCTCCAGCAGCGCCCGGTACAGCCCGGTCGCTGGCCACACCGGCGGCAACCCCTCGGCGACGGCCAGCTCGCCCGCGCGGCGCGGGATCCGCAGCCCCGCCGCGTCGAGGTCGCCGAAGTACCGGATCGCGGAGTACCGGACCTCCGACGGCGGGGCCTCCCGCAGCGCGAGCACCGACGCGGTGAACGCGTCCCCGGCGCCCCAGGCGACCCCGCCGACCGCACCCGGCTCGGGTCGCAGCGCCCGGAGCAGCGAGTCCATCGTGTCGGCGTTCTCGACGACGAGCAGCACCGGCCCACCCCCGGGCAGCGGCTCGCGGTGCAGCGGCGGGACGACCCGGCGCGCCCGCAGGATCGCCAGGGAGAGCGCGCCGGGCAGGCGGCCGTCGAACGCCTTCTCGTCGCCGGTGATCTCCAGTGCGCGCTCCCGCAGCGGGACCTCGACCGCCCGCGCCGCGTGCCGGAACAGCCACTCGTTGACCTGCAGCAGCGTCGGCGACGGCCGGGGCAGGTCCGCCGCCCAGGACAGCTCGGCGTGCCACGGGGTGCGGTCCTGCGGCGCCGGGGCCGGGGCGGTACGCAGCAGCCGGACCGAGTTCGGCAGCGGCGGGCTGCCGTCGTCGGCGCGGTCGGTCGGCTCGATCACCCCGGCGGCGGTCAGCTCGGCCAGGACCGCGGCCAGGTTCCGCCGGGTGTCGACGCTGCCGACCATCGTGGGGTCGGCCCGCAGGAAGGCCGCGCGCACCGCCGAGCGCGGGATCCGGGTCCGCCCGGAGGCCCGCAGCAGCTCCGCGAGCCGTTCCGCGACCGGCCCGAGCGCAGCCCCTGCGTCCCCGGGCACGGTCATCCTGCCGATCCCGCGCCGTCGCCTGCGCCGGCGCGGCCTGCCCCGCCGTTGCGTGCGCCGGCGGGGACCACGGCCTCGGGGCGCCGGTAGACCCGCGCCGCGGTGATCCGGCCGCCGGGGGCGTCGGCGTCGGGCACCGACCGGGTGACCCGCTCGTCGACGGACAGGTACTTGCGTCCCGCGCGCAGGTCGGCGTCGTTGCGGAGCCGCACGAGCAGCGGGAACGACGACAGCGCGCCCGCGTCGAACAGCCCGGTCGTGTAGACCAGCTGCACCCCGAGTGCCTGCGCGACGCCGAACTGCAGCTCCAGCAGGTAGCCCGCCGACGCGCGCCCGATCGGGTTGTCGAGGAACAGCACGCCCGCGTGCGCCCGCCTGCCCTGCCCGCGCTGGTGCGCCCGCAGCGCCGCCATCGTGCAGTACAGGACGATCGCCGCGGTCAGCTGCTGCCCGCCGGAGAACACGTCCTTGATCGCGGAGACGCGCAGCCGCTCGGTTCGCAGCACGGCGTCGGGCTTGAGCATCTCGACCCGGACACCCTTCGGCATCGCCGCCCTGACCCCGCGCAGCAGCATGGACATGCCGTCGCGCCGGTCCTTGGCCTTGCCGCCCGCCATGCCGGTCGCGGTGCGGTCGACGACGGCGCCGAGCTCGTGGCGCAGCGCCGCGTCGGGCAGCTCCTCGAACCGGATCCGCAGGAACTGCTGGCCCGACCAGTCGCCGAGGCCCTCGGGCAGCTGGGACAGCCGCTGGGCGAGGCGCACCGTGCGCAGCGCCTCGCCGACCATCCCGGACAGCCGGGTGACGATCCCGGAGCGGTGCCGCTCGATGTTGCCGAGGTCGTCGTCGAGGGACCGCAGCCGCGGGCGCAGCGCCGCGATCCACTCCGCGGCGAGGCCCGGCATCTCCGACCGGTCGACGCCGGCGATGTGACGGTGCACCGGGGAGGTGAGGGTCGCGAACCGCGGGTCCTGCGCGAAGCGGGCGACGGCGTCGACCCCCTCGCGGACCTTCTTCTCGGCCCGCGTCCGCTCCCCCGCCGCGTCCCGGACGGCGTTCTGGTGGCGCTTGAGCGCGGCCTGCGCGGCTTCGACGTCGCCGTCGAACGGCACCCCGGACGGCTCGGGCGTCTCGTCCAACGAGGACACGACCAGCCCGAACCCGCGGGCGAGGTCGGTGGCGGTGCGGTGGGCGTCCTCGGCGGCGGCCCGGGCCCGACGACGGCGTTCCAGCTCCGTGCCCGCCGCGTCCAGGTCCGCCGCGGCGCGGGCGACCAGCTCACGGCCGTGCTCGGCGTCGCGGGGCGCGTCGTAGGGCGCGCAGTCCGCGGAGCGCCTCTCGGCACCGTGGTCGATCGGCCGCTCGCCGCCGGTGAACCGCTCCAGCTCGCGACGGGCGACGGCCAGCTCCGTCGCGGCGTCGGCGCGGCGGCGTTCGGCCTCGTCGTAGGCGGCCCTGGCCTGCTCCGCGGCGGCGCGACGGCTGGCGGCGTCGGCGCCGTCGGGGGTGTGCAGGAACGCCGTCGCGGCCTCGACGACGGTGCGCGGCAGCCCGTCGACGGCGATCCGGCGCTCCCGCGCGTCGGCCTCGGCCCGCTCCAGCGCACCGTGCAGGTCGGTGTCGACGGCGGCCGAGGCGTAGGCGTCGCGGGCCCGCTGGAACTCCTCGCGCAGCTCGGCCAGCGATCCCTCGGGGGCCCCGTCCGGCTCCGCGGTCGGGTCGCCGATCTCCTCGGGGGAGACCGGGAGCGCCGCGGCCTCGTCGCGCAGGGTGGTGCCGATGCCGCGCTGCCGATCGCGGGTCTGCTGGGCGTCGGCGGCCTCGCGAGCGGCGCGGTCGGCGGTGGTCCCGGCGGCGTCGGCCTCCTCGCGGGCCCGCGGGGCGTCGGCCTCCCCGGTGCGGATCCGCTCCTCGTGCGTCGCCCGGCGGGAGAGCTCGGTGCGCAGCGCGGCCAGCGCGTCCGCCCGGCGACGCGTGTCCCCGGCGGTCCGTTCCAGGCCGGGCCGGTCGGCGGCGAGCCGGTCGGCGCGCTCGTCGAGGTCCTCGACCGCGGCGCGGGTCGCCTCGTGCTCGGCGACGGCCGCGGCCCGTGCGGCCTCGGCGATCTCGGCGGCCTCGGTGAGGTCGGCGAGGGTGGGACGACGGTCGCGCAGCGCGGCGAACCGGTCCCGCAGCCTGCGGTCGTCGTCGAGGACGGTCTCCAGCTCGGCGAGCCGGGCGGCGCGCTCGGTGGTCTCGGCGACGAGGCGGACCCGGACCTGCTCGGCGGCCTCCTCGTCGTGCAGGGCCGGGTTGGGCGGCACGACGAAGTCGATCCCGGGCGCCGGGTCGGCGTCGGCGCGCAGCGCGGCGGTGGTGCCGACCGCGACCAGGCAGGCCGGCAGCAGCCGCGCGGAGTCCAGCCGGGTGCGGGCCCGCTCGGCGTCGCGCGCGTCGTTGAGCAGTACTCCGCCGGCCAGGTGCGGCAGCCGCGCCAGCACGGTCTCCCGGTCGGGGGCGGGCAGCTTCGCCAGGTAGCGACGCCCGGACCAGGCCGTGATCCCGGCGGACTCCAGCACCGCGAGGACGTCCTCGATCTCGGGCGGGTCGGGCAGCAGGCCGCCGTCGCCGAGCGCGGCGAGCGCGCGTTCGTCGCGGCGCTGGTCGCCGTGCAGGGTCGTCCGTTCCCGCTCGGCGCCGCGGATCGCGGTGGTCAGGGTGTCGACGACGAGGCCCGCGTCGGTGTCCGGACGGATCTCGTCGAGCCCGAGCAGCTCCGCGGGTCGGGTCTCCCCGGCGAGCGCGACGGCCTCGGCCTCCGCCGCGGATCGTGCGGCCTCGGCGGTCGCGGCGTCGGCGCGGGCGGCGGCCGCCGCGTCCTGTGCCGCGGTGCGGCGGGTCTCGGCGGCCCGGCGCTCCTCGCGGATCGCCGCGGCGGCGGTGTCGGCCTCGGCGAGCGCGGCGGCGCACCGCTCGGCGTCGATCCGGGCAGCCGCCGCCTCGTCCTCGACGTCGGCGGCGGTCGAGCCCGCCTTCAGGTGCCCCGCCTCGACGGCGGCCGCGACCCGGGTCTCGAGCTCGTCGAGGGCCTCGCGGGCGGCGCCGGCCGCGCTCTCGGCACGGGCGGCGTCCGCGGTGCGGGTGACCTGCTCGCGACGGGCGGCCGCCGCGCGCTCCTCGGCGTCGGCGCGGCGGGTCTCCGCGGCGTCCGCGGCGGCGTCGGCCTCCGCGGCGACGCGGGCCAGCGCGGCCGCGAGGGCACGGGCCGCGTCCTGCCGGGCCGCGAGCGCGGGCCGGGACTTCTGCTCCTCCTCCTCGACGCGGGCGCGCAGCCGCGCGGCCTCGGCGGCGGCGACGCGGTGCGCCAGCACCGGTTCGACGGCGTCGCGGGCCATCGACACGGCCGACGCGTCGTCGCGCTCGCGGGTCGCCTCGGCCGCGATCCGCTCCGCGGCCTCGACGGTGAGCACCGCGGTGAGTCTGCGCAGCTCACCGACGGTGTCCTGCAGCCGCTCCGCCGCACGGGCCGCGGACTGCTCGGCCTCGACGGCGCCGGCGGCCTCCTCGGCGGCGGTCACCGAGCGGGCCTCCTCGGCGACCCGGCGGGCCGCGATCCGCGACGCGGTCGCCGCCAGCTCGGCGCGCGCTGCGGTCTCGGTGTCGCGGGCCGCGGTCGCGGTGGCCTCGGCCTCGACCATCGGCTCCAGCCGGGACAGCGTGCCGTCGACGAACTCCCGCTCGGTCTCCAGCTCCTCGCGCTGGGCGAGCCGGTCGGCGTACCCGGCGACGAGCTCGGCGACGTTCTGCGGCTCCGCCGGGTCGAGCACCGCCCGCAGGAGGAAGTCGACGAACGCCTCGTCGGAGGAGAACGAGAACGCCTCGGCGGCCTCGCCCTCGCCGGCGTTCATGGCGCGCTGGTAGCGGAACAGCTCCGGGTCCAGCCCGACGTCGACGAGGTGACGCGTCCAGTCCCGGTGCCCGGTCTCCCAGGCGAGCTCGGCGTCGGGGTACTCGCGGTGCGCGGTCTGCAGACGCTCCCGGAACGCGGCCAGGGTGACCCGGCGGCCGTCGTGGGTGAACGGCAGGTCGTCGAGCCCCATCCCGGGGACCGGCCGGAAGGAGTACCACGCGTCGGCCAGCTTCTCCGGATCGGTGGAGGCGACGTGCCCGCGCCACTCCGACACCTTCCCGGTGACCAGGAGCCGCCCGGTGCCGACGTGCATCCACTCGCAGACGACGTGCGCCACGTCCTCGGCGAGCACGAAGTTCTCCAGCACCGTGGTGCTGGTGGTGCCGACGACCTGACGCCGCCCCGGCAGCAGCACCGAGAAGATCAGCTTGAGCAGGACGGACTTGCCGCCACCGTTCTCCAGGAACAGCACCGACGCCGGCGACGGCCGCCGCGGTGTCGTGCGGTCCAGCGCGTCCGGGGCGAACAGGTCCTCCTGCACGGCGACCTTCACCGGGGCTCCGACGCCCCGCAGGTCGAGCGCGACGTCCTGGTAGCGCGCGGCGGTCGGCCCGACGGAGAACAGGCGGACGCGGGTCAGCTCATACATCGCGTTCCTCCGTGGGTTCGTCGGTCGCCGGAGGGTCCGCCCGATCCGTCGGGCCGGGCTCGTCCGTCGCGCCGGCATGCGCTGTCGGGCCGGCATCCGTGTCCCCGACCGGGACCCCCTCCTGTGCGGAGTCGCTTACCGGGTAAGCGAGTTCCGCACCGGCACCTCCCGCATCGGCACCTCCCGGTGCGCCATCCGCCACCACTCCGTCTCCCCCGGCACCCTCCCGGCCGAATTCGCTTACCCGGTAAGCGAATTCCTGCGGGACACCCGTTCCGTCGAAGCCGTCGGGATCACCGGCGCCGTCGAGGACACCGGCCCGTTCGGCGCCACCGGCGCGTTCGGGGCCACCGGCGCCGTCGAAGGCACCGGCCGGGCCGCCACCCCGTGCAGCGGGCGACGGTTCGGCGGACTCCGCCGGCCCGGACGGCCCGGCCGTGCCCTCCGCACCGGCGCCCGGCGGGTCGAACACCCCGTCGTGCTCGGTCACCAGGGTCCCGGCGGCGGTCGCGGCGGGCAGGACGTTCAGGGCCAGCAGCTCGTCGAAGGCCCGCTGGGCGGCGAGCTCCCGCACCTGCACCTGGTAGCGCGGCGTCGTCCGGTAGGCGCCCTCCGCCCCGACCGGCACGAGGAAGCCCTGGTCGGCGAGGAACCGCAGGGCCTTGCCGACGATCCCGCGGGTGGTGGACTCCCCGACCCGGCCGTCCTTGGTCGCGGTGGCCTCCGGACGGCGCTGCCAGACCCGCCAGACCTCCTCGAGCTGCGGGGCGTCGGACTCGGGGTCGGCGGGACCCGCGGCACGCTCGTTCAGCACCCGGCAGGCCTCGCGGACGGCGCCGTCGACGAGCTCCACCGAGACCCGGCCGACGTAGGAGTCGTCGCCGAGGTCGTCGGGGCGGGGGAAGGCCAGCGCGGCGACGGCGAGGTGCGCGATGCCGTGCAGGACCTTGTCCGCGCCGCGGTTGGCCAGGGCGGCGCGGCGGGCGTACTCGTCCATCCGGATCTCGAAGACCGAGCCCTCGGTCGCGGCGAGGACGATGCCCGGTCCGGTGTCGACGGCGAGCACGACCAGGCCGAGGCCGGAGGCTACGCGCTGCACGGTCGTGCGGAACTCGTCGTCCTCCCGGTAGCGGCGGACCAGGTCGGCGTAGTCGGGGTCGCGTCCGGGCAGCGCCTTGGGTCGCATGCCGTAGCCGACCAGGCGGGCCGCGGTCTCGGTGTCACTCATGTCTGCGCCGTCCGTCGGTTCGTCTGTCCACCCAGCACACCGGCCCGCGCCAGCAGCAGGTCGGCGCCGCCGAACTCGGGGTCGTCGAGGACCGTCCCGTCGTCGACGGCGACCAGCACCGACGGGTCGCCCTGGGTCCGGGCCGTGGCCACCGCCGTCCCGACGGCGTGCACCGCCCGCAGCGCGACCAGCTGCGGCAGGTCCGCCCCGGCGGCGCGGGCCGCCGCGAGCGCCGCGGACAGCCGCACCGGGTGCTCGATCTCGTCGGGCAGCACGGCGTCGGCGGCAGCCCACGTCTCCACCCCGAACCGCTCGCGCGGCTGCGGGGCGAGCTCCGGCTCGGGCACCTCGGCGCCGAACGGGTCCCGGTCGCTCGGCGGCGTCAGCAACGTCTCGACCAGCCCGCCCAGGCTCGGCACCGACGGGTTGCGCACACCGGCCCCGGCCGCGAAGTAGCCGGTCACCGGGTCGTGCGCCGCCTCGACGGTCAGCGCCAACGACGGCCGCAGGAGCTGCCCGAACACGTCGACGGCGGCCCGCTTCGGCTTCCCGGAGAACTGCTGGCGATCCTGCTCGGCGCGGAACGCGGCCCCCGCCTCCTGCAACCGCGCCTGCAGCTGGGTGTGCCGCTGGATGCAGTCGTCGACGACGGTCACCAGCTCCGCGGCCTGCCGGCGGCGCCCCGGCTCGGTGGCCTCGTCGCGGGCGTCGGCGATGTTCGCCTTGATCATCGTCTCGGCGCGGTAGCGGGACTCGATGTGGGTCAGTGCCTCGTCGAGCAGCTGCGGGACCGCGTCCAGCCAGTCCACCGACCGGACGTCGCGGCGGGTGGCCTCCAGCTTGCGCCGCAACGACTCCGCGTACTGCACGGTCCGGTAGCGGGCCTGCTCGGCCGCCAGCCGGGCGTCGCCGAGACGACCGCGGACGATCAGCGTCTCCAGCTTCGTCTCGGCCGCCTCCTGGGCCGACTCGACGTCGGTGTCCAGCGCCCCGACCAGCACGTTGATCGCCTCGTCCGAGGCACGCAGGTAGATCCCGCCGTCCGGGGCGGCGACCTCGACGAGCAGCTTGAAGTCGAACCGGCGACGCACGTAGTGCCCCTCGTCGTCGGTCGTTCCGTACTCCACGGCGAACCCGCGGTCGATCGACCCCACGTTGATCAGGTTGTCGATCACCCACTGTGCGACGCGGACGTACTCCGACCGCGGGGCCCCCGGCACCTGCGCGCCGACGAACGGCAGCAGCCGCCGGACGACCTCCGCGTGGTCCGCACCGTGGTCGAAGTCCATGGCCAGGGTGACCTGGTCGATCGCCTGCAGCCCGATCTCGGCCATCTGGTAGCCGGTCGCGTCCCAGTCGAGCCGCCCCTTGCGGGCGTCGAGGTCGTGCAGCGGCGCCGTGCAGGCCAGGGCCTTCAGCCGGCGCGCCACTCCCTCGTCCGGGCTGATGGTCGACACCCCGACGACTGTAGTTCGACCGCTCCGGGCCCTAACGCCGCCTTAGGGCTCACGCAGCGCGACCTTGGGGACGGCGACGGCACAGTTCCCACCGTCACCGGGTCGCACCGACCCGGACCAGCCGAAACCCCCGGAGGAAGATCATCGTGCGTACCCCGCTCACCGTTGCCGCCGTCGCCGCCACCGGCCTCCTGCTCGTCGGCGGGGGCACCGCCCTCGCATTCGGGGCGGGTGGTGCCCCCGACGAGCTCGCCGTCGTCCCGACCGGCGCCGCGATCGCGCGCACCGCCGACCTGCTGCCCCCGGAGCTGCCCCGCACCGACGCCACCGCGCCGACGACCGCCGCTCCTGCGCCCCCCGCGCCAGCGGTCGACCGCGCCGCCGCCGAGCGTGCCGCCCTGGCCGCCGCGGGCGGGGGCCGTGTCACGAAGGTCGAGTTCGACAGCGACGACCGGGACGACCGGGACGACCGGGACGACGACCGCGACGCCGGCGACGACGACCGGGACCACTGGGAGGTCGAGGTCCTGAACGGCACCATCGAGCACGACATCGACATCGACGCCGCCACCGGCCAGGTCCTCGACCACGACCGCGACGACCAGTCCGACGACCACCGGAACGACGACCGCGACGACGACTGACCCGACCGCACCCGGCGCGGCACGGTGCCGCCGTCCCGACCGCACCGCCGGCCGGGGTGGCGGCGTCCGAGCGCCGGGCCGGTCAGTCCCGGCCCGCGCTCCCGTCGGCCGCGGCCAGCACGGTCGACCGCAGCAGCTCCCGCTCCCCGGACGGGGCGACGGCGTCGAGCAGCTCGTCGAGGGTGTGGCACAGCGTGTAGTAGCCGCTGAGGAACGACACGGTCCAGCCTTCGCCGAACGCGCGCACGTCCACGCCCCGCACCACGTCGTTCACCGCCCGGGCCGCGGCCCGCCGCCGGGGCAGCCCCACCAGACGCACCGCGTCCGGGTCCGGCGCGGGAGGCGGGCGCGGCGCACGCGGGCGGCCCAGCCACGGGTTCGGCGCGCTCACCGACCCGCCACGAGCGACGAGTACGACGGCCGGTCCGGCGCCGCCTCCGCCGCGAGCAGGGCGTGCGCCACGGCCCGCGCCGTCACCTCCGCCGCGGCCGCCTGCAACGCGAACACCCCGGTCGCGTCCGGCGCGGACCGCGTTCCCGTGGCCAGCGCGAACGCGCAGTCGCCGTCGCGGATCGTGTGCACCGGGGAGATCGACCGGGCCAGGCCGTCGTGCGCCATCGTGGCCAGCCGGGTGCAGCCGACCTTGTCCAGGGCGGCGTCGGTGCCGACGACGACCAACGTCGTCGCCGTCCCCAGCGGGCTCTCGTGCCCCGCGTACAGCTCCGCGAGCCGCTCCGGCGGAGCGAGGGCCGGAGCCACCCCGACGGTGAACTCGCCGGGAAGACCGTGCCGGGCGCCGTACACCGCACCGGTGGCCGGGTCCGCAGCCGCACCGCCCGAGTTGAGCACGACCAGGGCCGCGATCGTCGTCCCGGCGGCGGAGCCCTCGGTCAGCACCGCCGACGCCGAGCCGACGCCGCCGCGCAGCCCGCCGGACACCGCGCCGGTGCCCGCCCCGACCGAGCCCTGGACGACCGGCCCGGCGTGCGCATCGTCGTAGGCGGCCGCACCGGTGTCGGCGGTCGGGCGGACGCGGACGTCGCCACCGCGGCCGAGGTCGAACACCACCGCGGCCGGCACGATCGGCACGACGGCGCCGGGCACGGGGAAGCCCTCGCCGTCGCGCTCCAGCCGGGCCATCACCCCGGAGGCGGCGTCGAGACCGAACGCGCTGCCCCCGGACAGGGTGACGGCGTGCACCCGCTGGACCGTCGCGACCGGGTCGAGCAGGTCGGTCTCCCGGGTGCCGGGCGCGGCGCCGCGCACGTCGACACCCGCGACCGCGCCGCCCGGCGGGGCCAGCACCACCGTCGTCCCGCTGCGGGCGCCCGGCCCGCTCACCGCCGCGTGCCCGACCCGCAGGCCCTCGACGTCGGTCAGCCCGTTCCGCTCACCCGCTCGCACGGCACCATCCTGCCCCGCAACGCCACGGGCCGGCACCGCGGAACGCGGCACCGGCCCGGAAGAACCTGCGGAGGACTCAGCCCTTCGAGTCGCCGCGCAGGCGCTTGACCAGCACGAACAGCAGCACGAGCGCACCGATGCCGCCCAGCACGGGCGCGAGGCGCTTGAGCACCGGGGCACCCGCCGAGTCGAGCAGGTCGATGGCCTCGACCGGGCTGCTCTGCGGCTGGTAGGGGCGCTTCACCGGTGTGGGAGCGGCCTGCTCACCCGGAGCCGGCGGGACCGCCGGGATCGGGCTGGTCTCGTCGGCCGCGTGCTTCGGGCCGGCACCGTTGGACGACGCCCCGCCGGGCCCGGTCAGCTTGTCCGCGACGCAGCTCGAGAACTGGCCGATGATCTTGTCGGCGACGTCGGAGATGACACCCCGGCCGAACTGCGCCGGACGACCGGTGACGGTCATGTCGGTGACCATCGTGACCGAGGTCTTGTCCGGGCCGTCGGCGACCATCGTGCCGGTCACGATGGCCTTGGCCGTGCCGTTGCCGCGGGCGTCGCGGCCGGACGCGTCGATGACGACCTTGTGGTTGGCGTCGTCCCGCTCGATGTAGGTGCCCTTGCCCTTGTAGGTGAGCGAGATCGGGCCGAGCTTGACCTTGACGGTGCCCTGGAACGAGTCGCCCTCGTACTCGGTGAGGGTCGCCCCGGGGAAGCACGGCGCGATGAGCTCCGGGTCGTTGAGCGCCTTCCAGGCGTCCTCGATCGGCGCGGCGATCGTGAACTTGTTCTCCAGCTGCATGTGTCTTCCAAGCCTCCTCGAACGAACACCGGCGCCGGTCCGGGAACCCCGGAACCGGCGCCGGCGTCGGCGTGCTTCTGGTTCGTCAGCCGGCGGCGGCCAGCACCGCACGACCGGTGAGCACCTTCGCCAGGTGCTCACGGTAGTCGGCGGCGGCGTCGGCGTCACTCGGAGCGGAGGTGCCCTCCAGGGCGTGCTCCGCCGCGGCCTTCGCGACGTCCGGACCGGCGGACTTGCCCACCAGGGCCTGCTCGACACCGGTCGCCCGGATCGGCGTGCTGCCCATGTTGGTGAGTCCGACGCGGGCCTCGGTGATGGTCCCGCCGTCCACCTTCAGCGCGACGGCGACGGCCACCATCGACCACGCCTGGGCGACCCGGTTGAACTTCTCGTAGTGGCTCTTCCAGCCGGTGTACTTCGGGAACCGGATCATGGTGAGGATCTCGCCCTCGCCGATGGCGGTCGTGAAGTAGTCCTGGAAGAAGTCCTTCGCCGTGACCAGGCGGGTCCCGCCGGAGCCGAGGATGACGAACTCGGCGTCCAGGGCCAGCGCGGCCGCACCGAGGTCACCGGCCGGGTCGGCGTGCGCGAGCGCACCGCCCAGCGTGCCGCGGTGGCGGACCTGCGGGTCCGCGACGGTCTCGGTGGCCCGGGCGATCAGCTCGACGTGGGTGTTCACCAGGTCGTTGCGCATGACCTCGTGGTGGGTGGCCATCGCGCCGACCATGACGTACTGGTCGTCCTCGCCGATCCGCTTGAGCTCGGGGATGCCCCCGAGGTCGATGATCGTGCTCGGCGCGGCCATCCGCAGACGCAGCACCGGCAGCAGGCTCTGGCCGCCCGCGAGGATCTTGGCGTCCTCACCGGCCGACTGCAGGGCCGTCACGGCCTCCTCGACCGAGGAGGGCCGGACGTAGTCGAACTTCGCCGGGATCACTGGACCTCTCCCTTGGGGTTGTTCGGGTCGATGGAGCCGAGGCCGGCGCCGGGGGCGTGGACGTCGCTCGGGGTCTCCTGCGGGTTCCTGCCCTTGGCGACCTGCAGGGCCCGCCATACGCGCTGCGAGGTGGTCAGCATCTCGATCTCGTCGACGCCGAGGTGGCGCACCGCGTCCAGCACACCGTTGAGGATGGCCGGGGTCGAGGCGATGGTGCCCGCCTCGCCGACGCCCTTCACACCGAGCGGGTTGGACGTCGCCGGGGTGGAGACCGTCTCGGTGGTGAAGCTCGGCAGGTCCGCCGCGGACGGGATCGTGTAGTCGACGAACGTGGCGTTGACCAGGGTGCCCTGGTCGTCGTAGTTCGCCTCCTCGAACAGGGCCTGCGCGATGCCCTGGGCGAGACCGCCGTGCACCTGCCCCTCGACGATCAGCGGGTTGATGACGTTGCCGATGTCGTCGACGCAGACGTACTTGCGCAGCGTGACCCGGCCGGTGTCGGTGTCGACCTCGATGGCCGCCAGGTGCGTGCCGTGCGGGTAGGAGAAGTTCTCCGGGTCGAACACGGCGTCGGAGTCCAGCGACGGCTCCATGCCCTCCGGGTAGTCGTGCGCCATGAACGCGGCGAACGCGATCTCCTGGATGGCCTTGCCCTTGTCGGTGCCCTTGACCGTGAACTGGCCGTTCGCGAACTCCAGGTCGTCCTCGGAGGCCTCGAGCAGGTGCGCGGCGATCTTCTTCGCCTTCTCGATGACCTTGTCCGCGGCGTTGACGATCGCGACACCGCCGACGACCAGCGAGCGCGAGCCGTAGGTGTCGAGGCCCTTCGGCGCCACCTGGGTGTCGCCGTGCAGGATCTCGACGTCCTCGAACGCGACGCCCAGCTTGTCCGCGACGATCTGCGAGAACGCCGTCTCGTGGCCCTGGCCGTGGGCGGAGGCACCGGTGGTGACCTCGACCTTGCCGGTGGCGAGCATCCGGATGCTCGCGGCCTCCCAGCCGCCGGCGCCGTAGTCCAGCGAGCCGAGCACCCGGGACGGGGCGAGACCGCACATCTCGGTGAAGGTCGAGATGCCGATGCCCAGCTGGACCGGGTCGTTGTTCTTCCGGCGCTCCTCCTGCTCACGGCGCAGACCGGCGTAGTCGAACAGCTCCATCGCGCGCTGGGTGGCCTGCTCGTAGTTGCCGGTGTCGTAGGTCAGGCCCACGACCGTCGTGAACGGGAACTCCTCGTGCTTGATCCAGTTCTGCTCGCGCAGCTCCATCGGGTCGCGGCCGAGCTCGACGGCCAGCTCGTCGAGCATGCGCTCGACGGCGAAGGTCGCCTCGGGACGGCCGGCACCGCGGTAGGCGTCGGTCAGCGTCTTGTTGGTGAAGACGTTGGAGCAGGTGAACTTCAGCGCGGGGATCTTGTAGATCGCGTTGAACATGAACGCGCCGAGGATCGGCACACCCGGCCCGACCAGGCCCAGGTAGGCACCCATGTCGGCGTAGAGGTGGACGTCGAACCCGGTGATGGTGCCGTCCTTCTTGGCGGTCATCACGAGGTCCTGGATCTGGTCCCGGGCGTGGTGCGCGGTGAGCATGCACTCGCTGCGGGTCTCGGTCCACTTGACCGGCTTGCCCAGCTTCTGCGCCAGCAGGACGCAGAGCATCTCCTCGGGCAGCACACCGATCTTGCCGCCGAAGCCGCCGCCCACGTCGGGGGCGATGACGCGCAGCTTGGACTCCGGCACCCCGAGGGTCACCGTGGTCATGGTGCGCAGGATGTGCGGCACCTGGGTCGCAGCCCAGATCGTCAGCTGCTCGCCGGTCGGGTCCACGACGCAGGAGCGGGGCTCCATGAACGCGGGGATCAGGCGCTGCTGACGGAAGCGGCGACGGACGACGACGGAGTCGCTGTCGGCCTCGGCGGCCTTGATGGCCTCGGCCACGTCGGCACCGGTGCCGGCCGCGGCGGAGTCGAACACCCAGGTCGCGGAGACGTTGGTGCCGAGGTCCGGGTGGACCAGCTCGGCGCCGTCCTGCGCGGCGGTCTCCATGTCGAGGACCGGCTCGAGCGGCTCGTAGTCGACCTCGACGAGTTCGGCGGCGTCGCGCGCGGCGGCGGCCGACCGGGCGACGACGACGGCGACGCCCTCACCGGAGAAGTTGACGCGGCCGACGGCGAGCACCGGGCGCTGCGGGGCCTTCTGGTCCGGGGTGATCGGCCACGCGCAGGGCATGCCGACCTCCTCCGCACCGAGGTCGGCCGCGGTGTAGACGCCGAACACACCCGGGGCCTTCTCGGCCTCGGACTTGTCGATCGAGGTGATGGTCGCCCGCGCGATCGTCGAGCGGACGACGGCGATGTGGACGGTGCCCGGAGGGGTGATGGAGTCGGTGTAGCGGGACCGGCCGGTGATGAGGCGCTGGTCCTCCTTGCGGACCCGGGCCTTGCCGATCTCGCCGGTCGTGGTGGGTTCGGCGGTCGTCGTCACGTCAGTTACCTCCCGCGACCGGGGCGGCCTGGCCGGAGGGCGCAGCGGCGACTCCCGGCTTCATGTTCTTCGCCGCGGTCTGCACGGCGCGCACGATGTTCTGGTAGCCCGTGCAGCGGCAGAGGTTGCCCTCGATGCCCTCGCGGACCTCCTGCTCGGACGGGTCGGGGTTGTCCCCGAGCAGGTCCACCGCAGCCATGATCATTCCCGGCGTGCAGTACCCGCACTGCAGACCGTGACACTCGCGGAAGGCCTCCTGCACCGGGTGCAGCTGACCGTCGCGGGCGAGGCCCTCGATGGTGGTGACCTCGGCGCCGTCGGCCTGGACCGCGAGCACCGAACAGGACTTCACGCTCTGTCCGTTGAGATGAACCGTGCAGGCACCGCAGTTGCTGGTGTCGCAGCCGATCAGCGTCCCCGTCTTGCCCAGCGTCTCCCTCAGGTACTGCGCGAGCAACATGCGGGGCTCGACGTCGTCGGCGTAGTTCACGCCGTCGACGGTGACCCGGACCTCTGTCATGAACTCTCACTCCTCGTACGCGACCACGCACGCTCCGAAGCGCGGGGGTCTGACCGGGGACTCCGTCCGAGGAACGCCGTTCGCCGTCGCCTGACTCGCGACCACGCCGGCGCGCCCGGAAAAGTTGCCGCACGTCTCGTGTGGCGGCGCCCACATCACACTCCCGATCTTCCTGGGGTGCAAGGAGCCCGGAGCGGGAGGAGCGGAGGTCGGATGACGTGTCGCCGACGTCACGGCGACAGCCTGTCGCGCGCAACCGCAGGCGCGGAGAACGCAGGCGAGAGCCGCCCGCAGAAACGGATCCGTGACGCAACACGAATCACCCGTTCAGACCAGCCCGGACGGAGTGGTTCCACGTCGCAGGTCAGGGAAGCCTAACCTGTGTCAACGTCGGGCGCCAGGGCCGGCCGGACGCAGCGGGGCGGCGGTCCGGTGCTCGACCGCCCCCCACCACAGACCCGCCCCGTAGGCGAGGTCGTCGAGTCGGTGCGCCAGCAGGTGCAGCAGCGGTCCGGTGCGGACCCGCGGGTCACGGTCGCGGTGGCGCCACCAGTCGGCCAGCCCCTCCGCCAGCGCCGCCACGACGACCGCGCGGCGGGCCCGGCGCGACACCAGGCAGCCGAGGGCGGCGACCGGCCAGAAGTGCCGGGTCAGCGCCGACGCCGTCTGCCACAGCGCCCCGGACAGGCCGAGCGCGGTGAGCAGCGCCGCACCGCGCCGCGGCCGCTCGAGCCGGGGCAGCGCGCGGGACAGCCGTTCGGTCGCGACGCCGGTGACGACGGCGGCGAGCGCCGTCGCCCCCCGCCGCTGGACGAGCAGGAGCAGGCAGACCGCCGCCGTCCACGGCGAGAGGATCAGCGGCGGGACCGCGCCGGGGTGCCTGCATGCCAGCGGCGCCGCCCCGGTGCCGTAGAACGCCTTGCGCCGCAACCACTCCCCGGGGTGCGTGCGGTGGTCGTGGGCGACGCGGGAGACGGGCTCGAAGCGCATCGCCCAGCCGGCGTCGTGCAGGCGCAGGACGAGGTCGACGTCCTCGGCGACGTGCATCCGCGGGTCGAACGCGACCGGTCCGACCGCCGACACCCGCACGAGCATCGCCGCGCTCGGCACGTAGGCGACCCGGGACCGCGGCACGACCAGCGCCGCGTCGGGGCCCAGGTCCAGCGACGACCGCACCGCCTCGTAGCGCCCGACGGCCCCGCGCAGCCCACCGCCCCGCTCCGGGTCCAGCGCCACGATCCGCGGTGCGACGAGGCCGACCGCGGGGTCGGCGAGGTGGGCGAGCAGTGGGGGCAGCCAGCCGGGTTCGGGGACGACGTCGGAGTCGAGGAACACCACGAACGGGGTGGTCGCGGCGGCCAGGCCGGCGTTGCGGGCGGCTGCCGGGCCGCGCGGGGTGGCGTGCCGCAGCACGGTCCCCCCGACCCGCTCGACGGCGCGGCGCAGCGGTGCCGGGTCGGCGGACCCGTCGTCGACGACGATCGGGCCGGCCACCCCGGTCCCGGCCAGCGCGGCGAGGAGCCGGTCCAGCGGGCGGTCCTTCACCGGGACGACGACGGTGACCTCGGCCGCGGTGACCCCGGCCGGTGCGTCGGTGAGGGGGTGGGCGAGCCCGGCGTCGAGCAGGGTGCGGGCCAGGGACCGCTCGGTGGGGCCGGTGACGACCAGCGGGCGCCCGGGGGCGGGCAGCAGCGCGCGGGCCCGCGCGGACAGGTGCACCAGCCGGGGCGGGGCGCCGCCGAGCAGGGCCGCCCCGCCGTCGAGCCGTCGGGTGCGCCGGTCGAGCACGACCCGGAAGCCGTCCGGGAGCCTGCGGTCCGCCGGGCCGGCCGGTTCCCCGGTGGACGGGCGGTCGGGGTCGGTCCGGGCGACGGTCACCTGCGGGAGCCTTCCATCCCCGGGCGTGGCCGGTCGACACCCGCACCTGCCCGATCGGCGTGGTCCGCCCGGGCCCGGCCGGGGCAGACTCCCGGACATGTCCGAGGTCCTCCCCCGCTACGGCTCGGCGACGCTGGCCGACGTCCTGCCCGCCCTGACGCACGCGATCGGCGCCCCGCTCGACCAGCGGCCGCCCGCGTTCGTGCTGCCGCAGGCCCGGGCCGCGGTGCTGCTGCTGGTCGACGGCCTCGGCCACGAGCCGCTGCGCGCCCACGCCGACGACGCGCCGGTGCTGGCCGGGCTCGCCGATGCCGGGCCGCTGACCGTCGGCTTCCCCTCGACGACGCCGATCAGCCTGACCTCGCTCGGCACCGGGCTGCCCCCGGGCGCGCACGGCACCCTGGGCCTGCGGTTCCGCGTCGACGGGGAGCTGCTCGACGCGCTGGGCTGGTCCTCGGGCCGCCGGGACCTGCGGGAGACGCTCGTCCCGGAGCGGGTGCAGCCGGAACCGACGGTGCTGGAGCGCGCCGCGGCGGCGGGCGTCGCGGTGCGGTCGGTGTCACCGCTGGAGTTCCGGACGTCCGGGCTGACCCGGTCCGGGCTGCGCGGCGGCGAGTACCGCGGGGTCGCCGCGCTCGGCGACCTGGCCGTCGAGATCCTCGCCGGCGTCGAGGGGCCGGGACCCCGGCTGGTCTACGGCTACCACGCCGACCTCGACAAGGTCGGCCACCTGTACGGCCCCGGGACGCCGGCGTGGCGCTGGCAGCTGCGCCAGGTCGACGCGCTGCTCGGGATGCTCCTGGCCGAGCTGCCCGCGGGCACGCTGCTGGCCGTCACCGGTGACCACGGCATGGTCACCGTCGACCGGACCGTCGACGCCGACACCACCCCGGCGCTGACCGACGGAGTGGCGCTGCTCGGCGGGGACCCGCGCGCCCGCCACGTCTACACCGGACCCGGGGCGACGGCCGACGTGCTCGCCGCCTGGCGGGCCGTGCTCGGCGACGACGCGTCCGTCGTCACCCGGGAGGAGGCGGTGGCCCGGGGCTGGTTCGGCCCGGTCGCCGACCGGGTGCTCGACCGGATCGGCGACGTCGTCGTCGCGATGCACGGGACGGCAGCGGTGGTCCGGACCGAGGCCGAGCCGTTCCTGTCGACGTTCCCCGGCCAGCACGGCTCGTTCACCACCGCCGAGCAGCTCGTGCCCCTGCTCTCCCACGCGAGCTGAGCGGCACCGCGCTCACCCGCCCGCGCGCACCGCCGGTTCCCAGTCCCGCTCGACGACCCGCACCAGCCCCCGGTCGGTGATCTTCACCTGCGGCGAGACCGGCAGCGTCATGGTCGTCAGGCTCATGAACGGGTTGGCGTGGTCCCAGCCCCACTCGCGCACCGCGGAGCGGATCTCCCGGGCCGCCGCGGCGACCTCGTCCGCGGGGAGGTCGGACATGACGCCCCCGATCGGCAGCCTCAGCTCCACTGGCGCGGAGTCCTCTCGCACCAGGGCGATCCCGCCGCCGGCCGCACGAACCCGGCCGGCGGCCTCGGCGAGTGCCCCGGCGGACGTGGCGACGACGGTGAGGTTGTGACTGTCGTGTGCGTAGGTCGTCGCGAAGGCTCCGGGCGTGGGGGCGAACCCCAGCACCGGTGCAGTCTGCCGCGACGCGGCCCCGGTGTGCCGTTCGACCACCGTCACCACTGCGCAGCGGCCCTCCCACTCGACGACACCGTCGCGCACCGGCAGGACGATCTCGTCCGGCTCGGTGTAGGTGTCGACCGGGTTGACCCGCAACGCGCGGAACGGGTACTCGCCGTCGGGCAGGTCGGTCCGCCACCGTCCGTCCGGGGCCTCGGGCAGCCGGACCGTCCCGCCGAACGGGTGCGACGGCGTCGGGCGCGGGGTGGGCTCACCGACCGGCACACCACCGCACACCACGTGCTCGGGGACGAAGGAGGTCAGGTCGCGCAGCACGACGAGGTCTGCCCGCCGGCCGGGGGCGACGACGCCACGATCGTCGAGGCCGAGCCGGCGTGCCGGGTGCAGGGTCAGCGCGCGCAGAGCCGCCAGGGCCGGGAGCCCGCAGTCCAGGGCGACGCCCGCCAGGTGGTCGAGATGCCCGTGGTCGACCGCCGCGTCCGGGGCGACATCGTCGCTGACCAGGCAGAAGTCCGGCAGCACCGGCAGCGCGAGCAACGCCTCGACGAGCTCGGGCCGCAGGCACTTCTCCTGCAGCATCATGACCATCCCGAGCCGGGCCTTCTCCACGGTGACCTCGGGCGAGTTCTTCGTGTGGTCGGAGTCGACGCCCGCCCACAGGTACTCGTTCAGGTCTGCCCCACTGATGTGCGGGCAGTGACCGTCCAGGCGCACCCCGGCCCGGCACGCCGCGTCGATGATCGCCAGGGTCCGTGGGTCCCCGCCGATCACGGCCCGGTAGTCCATGACCTCGCCGAGCGTCGTGACGCCGCCCCAGCCGAGCATCTCGGCGATGTCGTCGGCGTCGAGGTCGGCCCCGGCGGTCTCGAACCCGTGCAGCGACGGCACGCAGGACGGCACCGCCCACCGGATGTCCTGTCGCAGGCCACGGCCCTGCTCGATCATCCAGGCCATGCCCTCGCGACCGGCGACGTTGACGATCTCGTGCGGGTCGGCCAGCACGGTTGTCGTGCCCCGGTGCAGGGTGAGCGCCTCGAACTCGGCCGGCGGCACCAGCGAGCTCTCCACGTGCATGTGCGCGTCGATGTAGCCGGGCACGACGAGCCGCCCGGTCACGTCCAGCTCTTCCGCGGCGGTCAGCTCCGCCCGGTCCGGGGCGAGCACGGCTCGGATCCGGTCCCCCTCGACCAGCACGTCCGCGCGGAACGTCTCGCCGGTGTGGACGGAGACGACGGATCCGCCGCGCAGCAGCAGCGTTCCGGTGATCGCACGCATCATCGGGCGTCCTCCAGGACGGCGAGCAGGCGGTGACGGACGGGGTCCGGGTCGAGGTCCAGGGCGAGCTCGACCGTGGCGGGCCGCCCGGTGCGGCCGTACACGTCGGTCACCAGCGCCCCCCGGGTGAGCTCGCCGACGCACTCGACGTCGACGGGGTGGCGCCGCCAGCAGAACCGTTCCGGATCGAGCAGCGCGACGACGGCCGTCGCGTCGTGCACCCGGCACTCGCGGACCCCGTGCCGGCGGGCGTGTCCCTCCACCAGACCCTGCAGCATTGCGCCTGCGGTGGCGGTGACCGGGTCCGCGGAGCCGGCGAGCCGGTCGGCGACGGCGCCCGGCAGCACGACCCGGCGGGTCACGTCGAGTGGCACCAGCCGGACGGGCAGACCGCTGGTGAGCACCACCCGGGCCGCCTCCGGGTCGCAGTAGGTGTTGAACTCCGCGGCGGGGGTGACGTTGCCCGGGGCGAAGGCGGCGCCTCCCATGTGGACGACGCCGGCGAGCATGCCTGCCGCCTCGGGGTCGCGCTCGAGGAGCCGGGCCACGTTCGTCAGCGGTCCGAGCGCGAGCAGCACGAGCTCGCCCGGGTGCGTCCGGGCCAGGCGGGCGATCAGGTCGACCGCGGCCGTCCCGTCGCCACGGCCGTCCGGGCCGTGGCCCCCGGTACCGGGCGTGCCGGCGACCAAACGGGCGCCCGGCGGCAGGACGACCCCGCCGAGGGCGCCCGGGCCGTGCACCGGCTCGTCGGGCACCCGGGGGCCACCGGCGAGCGGCCCGGCCGCCCCCATCGCGACCGGCAGGTCCGCCGGCCAGGTCCAGCACGGCGGTGGCGTTGGCCGTCACCTGCTCGATCCCTGCGTTGCCCGCCACCGTCGTCACCCCGGCCACCCGCAGTGCGGAGGAGCCCAGAGCCAGGAGCAGCGCAATCGCGTCGTCGACCCCGGGATCGGTGTCGATCACGACCGGGAGCGGCGGTGTCGGCTCCGGCACTAGCCCGACACCTCGCGGGCGAACCGGTCGATCCACGCGCCGCGGTTCGCGCCGACGAAGTCGAGGTCCAGCGGGACGTAGCCGGCTGCACCCGGGTCGGTCGCGGCGCCGCCGGACACCTCGGTCATGATCGGCGGGACGGTCGCGGCCCGGTTCACCGGCTTGTCGGAGAACGCCGTGGCGGTGCGGGTCTGCACCTCCGGCGACAGCAGGTAGTTCACGAACCGCTGGGCGCCGTCGGTGTTCGCGGCCCCCTCGACGATCTCCGCCTTGTTGTAGGACAGCACTCGTCCCCGGTCGAACGGGGCCCAGGCGACCGGCCGGCCGGCCTCGACGGCGTCGTAGGCGAACAGGTCCAGGCCCGGCGCGGCGACGACCTCGCCCCGCTCGAGCAGGCTGAGCAGCTCGGTGGTGCTCGAGTAGAACTGCAGCACGTTCGGCTTGAGCTCGGCCAGCTTCGCGAACGCGGTGTCGACGTCCTGCGGCCCGCTGCCGAAGGTCTCTGCGACCGCGATGAGGAACGGGATCCCCGCCGTCGCCGAGATGTCGGGGACCGCGATCCGGCCCGCCAGCTCCGGGTCCCAGAGCGACGCGACCGTCGGCGGTCCGTCGGGGAAGGCGTCGGTCGAGTAGAGGACGCCCGGCAGCGTGAAGGTGTACGGGATTCCCTGGCCCGGGGCGTCCCGGGCGAACTCGACGGTGTCCGCCCGGTTCGGCACCGACCCCGGGTCGATGTCGGTGAACAGCCCCTCCCGCTCCCCGTCGGCGGCGAACAGGTCGGAGATCAGCACGACGTCGACGTCCGGACGGGCCCGGTCGACCAGCAGCCGGTTGTACCGGTCGGAGTTCGAGCCCGGGTCGAAGGTGACCCGGATGCCGGTCTCCTCCTCGAACGGGGCGACGACGGTCTTCTCGAACTCCTCCGCCCCGAAGCTGAACCCGGACACGACGAGCTCGTCGGAACCCCCGCCCGAGCCGCCGGGTCCGCCGCAGCCGGCGAGCAACACCGCCGTCACGGCCCCGAAGACCCACACGGCGTTCCTCTTCATGACGGGCCTGGCCATCACAGGACCTCCTCGGGGTCGGCTTCCAGACTCACGATCGCGGACACCCGCAGCTCCACCCGGACCCGGTCACCAGGGGCCGGTTCGGGCGTGCCGGTGACGCCCTGCACCTCGGCCTCGCCCCCGTGCGTCGGGACGACGGCGGTGGCGGTGCTGTAGGTCCCGCGGTAGGTCGACGAGCGCATCGTCCCGTCGAGGACGACGACGTCGCGGGCGTCGCCGGGGGCCGCGTCGGTGGCTCCGCCATCGGGGTGCACCCGCACGTGCTCGGGCCGGATCGCGACGCGACCGCGCCCGGGGAGGTCGAGGACGTTGCGGTAGCCGAGGAACTCGGCGACGAACCGGGTGCGGGGCCGCTCGAAGACCTCCCGTGGCGTGCCCTCCTGCGCGACCCGGCCGCGGTCCAGCAGCACGATGCGGTCGGCGACGGCCAGCGCCTCCTCCTGGTCGTGCGTGACCAGCACGGTGGTCAGGCCGGTCTCGCGCTGCACCCTGGCGAGTTCGTCGCGCAGCTGCACCCGCAGCCGGGCGTCGAGGTTGGACAGCGGCTCGTCGAGCAGCAGCACGTCCGGGCGCACGACGACGGCGCGGGCGAGCGCGACCCGCTGCTGCTGGCCACCGGACAGCTCGGCCGGGCGGCGCGCGCCGAGGTGCGCGAGTCCGACCAGGTCCAGCGCCTCGTGCACCCGCCGGTCCCGTTCGACGCGGCCGACCTTGCGCATCCGCAGCCCGAACGCGACGTTCTCCGCCACGCTCAGGTGCGGGAACAGCGCGTAGGACTGGAAGACCATGCCGATGTTGCGACGGCGGACCGGCATCCGGGTGGCGTCCGTACCGTTGATCGTCACCCGACCCGCGGTGGGCTCCAGGTAGCCGGCGATCATGCGCAGCAGGGTGGTCTTGCCACAGCCGCTGGGTCCGAGCAGCGCCAGGAACTCGCCCCGTCGCACCGACAGGTCGAGGTCGTCCACGACCGGGCCCGCTCCGAAGTCGCGACTGACGCCGGACAGTCCCACCACGTCGTCGTCGGTGGCGGTCGGGGGACGCACCGGGGCGGGGGTCGTCATGAGGAACTCCGTCCGAAGACCTTCTGGAATCCGACCAGCCGTTCGGTCACCAGCGCGACGGCCACCGCGAACACCAGCAACAGGGTGCTGGCGGCGGCGACCATCGGGGTGAAGGACGTCTGGACGTAGGACAGCATCGCCACCGGCAGCGTCTCCACGCGTCGGGAGGTGAGCATCAGCGACAGCGGCACGTTGTTGAACGAGGTGAGCACCGACAGGATCGACGCGGCCACCACACCGGGAGCGATCACCGGGAGGGTGATCCGGAAGAACGTGGTCAGCGGGCCCGCACCGAGCCCGGTCGCGGCCTCCTCGAGCGCCGGGTCGGCGGCGAGCAGCGACGCGCCGGTCACGCGCACCGTGTAGGGCAGCAGGAGCACCGCGTGCCCGACGACCAGCGCGGACAACGTGTCGATCCCGGCCTGCACGACGAAGAACTGGAACAGCGCGAAGCTGAGGACCAGTTCGGGCACGATCAGCGGCGACAGGAACAGCGTCTGCAGCAGGGTGCGCCCGCGCGGTGAGCGCCGGTGGATCGCGTAGGTGGCCGGGACGCCGACGACGAGCGCGAGCACCGTCGCGAACACCGCGACGACCAGGCTCGTGCCGAGCGCCGAGCGGAACGGCTCGTAGGACACCGCCTCGGTGAACCACCGCAGCGACAGCCCTTCCGGCGGGAAGGCCAGCGCCGTCCCGGCCGTGACCGCGATGCCGACGACGACGACGATCGGGAACAGCAGGAAGAACACGGCGACCGCGGCGAGCACCGTCAGCACGGGACGACGGGTCACCGGCGGGCCCCGATCGCCGGGACCCGGGCGAGCACCAGCGTCACGACCAGCAGGATCGCGGTCATGATGATGGCGACCGCGCTGGCGGCACTCCAGTTCACCGAGGTGTTCGCCTCCTGGTAGAGCAGGGTGGCCAGGGTCCGGTTGCGGGTGCCGCCCAGCAGCGACGGCGTGGTGAACGCGGTGACCGAGCCGGCGAACACGAGGATCGCGCCGACGGCCGTCCCGGGCAGGGCGAGCGGGAACACCACCCGGGTGAACACCGCCGCGTTGCCGGCTCCCATGCCGCGGGCGGCGTCCTCGAGGGCCGGGTCGACCGAGGCCAGCGAGCTGTAGGCGGTGAGGATCAGCAGCGGCATGAACAGCTGGGTGAGGCCGAGCACCATCGCGGTCTCGGTGTAGAGCAGCTGGACCGGTCCCGACGCCAGCCCGACGCCCTGCAGGGCACGGCTGACCAGCCCCTCCCCGCCGAGCAGCACGATCCAGGCGAAGGTCCGCACGACGGTGGACAGCAGCAGGGGGAACGTGACCGCGAGCAGCAGCAGCGCCCGCCACCGCGGCGCGACCCGGCTGATCAGCCACGCCACCGGGAACCCGAGCAGCACGCTGGCCAGGGTCGCGAGCCCGGCCACCCGGGCGGTGCGGGCCACGATCTCGATCACGTAGGGATCGGTCACCGCCGCGAGCAACGCGCCGGGTACGTCCGGGGCGGGGTCGGCGGCCGGGGCCAGCAGCATCGTCACGTACGGATAGCCGAAGCCCACGACGAGCAGCACCACCGCGGGCAGCACCAACGCCGCGGTCGCCAGTCGTCGCATCGGGTCTCCGTTCGCTCACCAACTGCAACCGGTTGCAGCAACCGGTTGCAGCGGACGCTACAGTTGGCCGTGGGAGAGCCGCAATCCGATCCATCCCGGATTCATCAGGACGAAACACACCGCGGCACGAGAGGAACGACGCGTGATCAGGCTCGAGGATGTCGCCCGTGCGGCCGGCGTCTCGAAGTCCACTGCTTCCCGCGCGCTCAGCCGGCCCGATCTCGTCGCCGCGGGCACCCGCGAACGCGTCCAGCGCCTCGCCACGGAGATGGGGCTCAGCCTCAACCCGGCGGCACGGGCCCTGTTCACCGGGCGTACCGGGACCATCGCGATGGTCGTCCCGTCGCTCACCAACCCCTACTTCGGCCCGATCCTGGCCGGGGCGCAGCGAGAGCTGTCCACGGCCGGCGGCCACTCGTTGATCTCCTCGGCCGTCGACGGTGACCAGGAGATCGAGCTGGCGGGCGGACTCCTCGGGCACGCCGACGGTGTACTGCTGGTCGCCCCCCGCGCCCCCGAGGACGGGCTGCGCGAGCTCGCGTCCCGGATCCCGCTCGCCGTGATCGACCGACCCGTCCGTGGACTGCCCGCGTTCCTCGCCGACACCCCACGCGGGGTCGGCCGGCTGACCGAGCACCTGCTCGGGCTCGGACACCGGCGCATCGGCTACGTCGGCGGCCCGCACGGCTCGTCGCTGGACCGGCTGCGGGTAGCCGCCGCGACCCGCCGGGTACGGACGGTCGGCGGGCGGCTCGACGTGGTCGGCTCGGAGAGCCCTGATCTGGACACCGGCCTCCGCCTGGCCGCCCGGTGGCCGTTTGCCGACGAGGTCACCGCGGTCGTGGCCTACTCGAGCTACATCGCGCTCGGGCTGCTGATCGGGCTGCGCGAGCAGGGTGTCGACGTCCCGGGCCGGATGAGCGTCGCAGCGGTCGACCACCTGGCCGCGGTTGGGGGCGACGACGGCTCGGACCCGCTGTTGACCGCGCTCCGGGTGCCACTGGAGGAGCTCGGCCGGGCCGCCGCGGCCGCACTGGCCGCGGTGCCGCACGCCCCGCCCGGCGTCACCCGGATCGGCACGGACCTCGTGCCCGGCCGCAGTACCGGCCCGCCCCACTGAGCACCGGGCGCCGGGTGGTGTGCGGAGCGCCGGCGCCGGCTCACCGGGCGGCGTGACCCCGCGCTACGCCGCCGGCGGGCGGAGACGCCCGGTGCCGGGGTCGGGGTCCCAGGCGGTGACCGCCGCCGACGCCGTCGCCGTGATCGCCGCGAGCAGGCGCCGGCCCTCCTCGGCCGACGCCCCGGCCGGGTCGCCGAGCACGCCGTTCGGGCTGACCGCGGCGATCCCCCCGGCCCGCAGCTCCGCGATGACCTCGCGCAGCGGCCGGGTGTCGCCCATCTCGGCGCGGTCGGCGCGAACCGCCCCGGGGTGCAGGTGGGTGAGCAGCGAGGTCTCGTAGCGCCCGGCGTGGGCGTCCAGCGGTACGCCGGGGACGTCGGCGACGCAGGACAGCCAGCCGGCGTCGCGGCCCTCGTGGCGCAGCAGGGTCACCGCGGACCGCAGCGCGGCGACGTTGCCGCCGTGCCCGTTGAGCAGCACCAGCCTCGACGCCCACCGGCACGCCGAGCGGCCGTACTCGACGAGCACGGTGCGCAGTGCGTCCTCCCCGATCGACACGGTGCCGGGGAAGCCCTCGTGCTCGCCCGCGGCGCCGTAGGGCAGCGCGGGGGCGAGGACCAGTCCCGGGTCGGCGTCGTGCAGCGCCGCGGCGACCGCCGAGGCGACGGCGGTGTCGGTGCCCAGCGGCAGGTGCGGGCCGTGCTGCTCGGTGGAGCCGACCGGCACGAGCAGCGTGTACACCGCGGCCGGGTCGAGGTCGGGCCAGGTGAGATCCGCGAGCAGCACGGTCCCAGCCTGCCCGGTCGGGTCCCGGTCCGGCGCGGCGCGGTCACCGCGGGGACGACGACGCCACCCGGCAGCGACGACGCCACCCCGCAGCACGGAGGCCGGTGGGCCGGCGCGCCCGGGGCGGTGGTCACGGCGCGACAGCAGGGACCGGGGCCGGACGCAGGTCGAGCAGCGTCCCCTCGCGGATCGCGGCGTCGAACCGGCGCGGGGCCAGGGCGTCGCCGATGCGGTGCACCGGCCACGGCCCGTCGGCCAGTGCGGTCCAGAGGCGGGTGGCGGGCACGGTGGCCGTCGCGGCGACGACGGCGCCGACCTCGCGACGCTCGGCGCGACCGGTCGGGTGGTGCAGCAGCTCCACCGTGCAGCCCGGTCCTCCTGCGCAGCCCGGCCCCCCTGCGCTCTGCTCACCCCCGCGCTCGCCCCTGCGCAGCACCCCGAGCACGGCCCGGTCGGTGCTGCAGCGGATCCCGGCGGCGTGCGCGCGGCGGCGGAACCCCTCGCGGTCCAGGGTGAGTCCGAGGTCCTGCCCGACGACCAGCGCCGGTGTGACGATCTCGACGGCGTGCCCGCGGGCGGCGAGCAGCTCGGCGACCGAGGTGGCCTGGTGGAACCCGAGTTCGTCGACGACGAGCACCGGGCCCGCGGGCAGGCGCACCCCGGCCAGCACGTCGTCCACGGCGACGGTCAGCCGCTCGGGGTCCCACGGCGGGGTGGCGGGCACCGACCCGGTGGCGACGACGACCGCCGCGGGGTCCAGCTCGTCGACGAGACCGCGGTCGACGGTCGTGCCGTACCGGACCTCGACCCCGGCCGTGTGCACCTCGCGCAGCAGGTCGGCGACGACGTGGCCGAGTTCGGCCCGCCCGGGCGCGGTCGCCGCGAGGGCGAGCCGCCCACCGGGGGTGCCCGCGCGTTCGGCGAGCAGCACCCGGTGCCCGCGTCCGGCGAGGGACGCGGCCGCGGCGAGCCCGGCGGGCCCGGCCCCGACGACGAGCACCCGCCCCGGCGCGGGGTCGGCGGACCGGGCGAGCGGGACGAGCCGCTCGCGTCCCGCGGCCGGGTTGACCGCGCAGCCCAGCGGCAGGTTCAGCCCGACCCGGCCGATGCAGTCCTGGTTGCATCCGACGCAGCGGCGCACCGGGCGTCCGGTGAGGGCCTTGGTCGCGAAGCCGGGGTCGGCGATCTGCCCGCGGGCGACGCCGACGAGGTCGCACTCGCCGCGCGCGAGGGCCGCGGCGGCCTGCTCGGGTGTGGTGAACCGGCCGACCCCGATCACCGGGAGGTCTGCCCCGGCTGCCCGGACGGTGCGGCGCAGGGTCGCGGCGAGGTGCCCGGCGTAGCCCGGCGGGGTGTGCATGGAGGGCTCGATGAGGTGCAGCGTCGAGGTGGCGACCCCGATCGAGGTGTTGAGGTGGTCGACCTGCCCGGTCGCGGCGAGCCGGCGGGCGAGGTCGGCGCCGTCGGCGGGGGTGATGCCGCCCTCGATGCGCTCGTCGACACCGATCCGCAGACCCAGCACCGGGTCCGGGCCGATCGCGGCACGGACGGCGGCGACGATGTCGAGCACCAGCTTCGCCCGGTCGCGGCCCCAGGCGTCGGTGCGGTGGTTGGTGGCCGGGGAGAGGAACAGCCGCAGCAGCGAGGCGTGCGAGCACTGGAGCTCGACGCCGTCGAACCCGCCGGCGACGCAGCGCGCGGCGACGTCGGCGAACGCGGCGACGATCTCCCCGATCCCGGCGGCGTCGAGCTCGGCGGGGACCTCCCGGAACATCGGGTCGGGCAGCGCCGACGGCCCGACGACGGCCGCACGCGAGTACATCCCCGACCCTTGCGCACCGTTGTGGTTGAGCTGGGCGAGCACGCGCGCGCCATGGGCGTGCACCGCGTCGGTGAGGGCGCGGTAGCCGGGCAGCACGGCCGGGTCGTGACCGCGGATCAGCCGCTCGTACGGCCGGTCCGACGGGTGGACGGCGTGCTCCTCGGTGATCACCAGTCCGGCGCCGCCCGCGGCTCGGGCCGCGTAGTAGGCGGTGTGCCGGTCGGTCGGCATGCCGCCCTCGGCGAAGCCGGTGAGGTGGGCGGTGAAGACGATCCGGTTGCGCATTGTGGTGCGGCCGAGGCGCAGGGGGTCGCCGAGCCGGGGCCGCGGGAGCTCCCCGTCCGCGGACTCCGGCGGCGCGGCCCCACCGGCCCCGGTCGTGTCACGTGCCCCGGCGCGGGTCGTGCCGCCCGCCGTCGCGTCTGCCTCTGCGTCTGCCTCCGCCTCCGCCTCCGCCTCCGCCTCCGCCTCCGCGAGAGCGAACGCGGCCCGCCGCCCCTCCCGCACCGCCTCGGCGAGCGTCCGCGGCGCGACCCGGTCCCCCGCGGGGTGACAGCCGGGCAGCGCCGGGAGCGCGTTCTGCGGGAGCCGCGGTCCGCAGTCGACGACGGCCGCGCACGGCACGGTCGTCACCGCAGCGGTGTGGACGTCCACCAGCTCCGCGACCCCGCCTCGCACCGCTCCCGGCCGGGTGAACAGCGCCCGCCGGACACCGGCCCGTTCCAGCCGCACGTTCGCCGCGGCCATGTCCCCGCAGCGGCCGAGCTGGTGCCCGGCGACGACGTCCGGGGTGGACAGCACCACCCGGTACCCGGCCCCGGCGAGCAGCTCCGCGACCCCCGGCCCGGTCCAGTCCCCGAGCGGGTCGACGACGAGCACCGGTGCGTTCCGCGGAACGCGCGCGGAGGCGAGCACCGCGACGACACCGACTGATCGCGCCACCCCCGCGCAGAGCTCCGCCGCGGCGAGCACCGGGACGTCCGCGTCGACCACCGGTGGCGGAGGCCGGGACCCGGTCGCGAGCACCACCGCCACACCCCGCTCCCGGGCGGCGGCGAGCGTCGCGGCGTCCACCTCGGACCCCAGCCGAACGTCGACGCCGAGCCGGTCGAGCTCCGCGGCCCACCACGGTGCAGCGAGCGCGAGCCGGTCCCGGCCGGGCAGTACCGCCGCCGCGGGCAGCAGGCCGCCGAGCCGGTCGGCGCGCTCGTGCAGCGTGACCGGATGTCCGCGCAGTGCCAGCGTCCGGGCCGCTTCGAGCCCCGCGGGCCCTCCCCCGACGACGAGCACCGCCCGCCGAGGCGCCACGCCGCGTTCCGCGGAACGCGGCTCACCGCCCGCGGCCGTGTCCCCGCGCTGTTCCCCCGGGGCATCCGGACCCCGTTCCGCGGAACGGTCCACCGGACCCTCGACGGTGTCCGAACCGCGTTCCGCGGAACGCACCCGTTGACCGGCGACGCCCTCCGGACCGCGTTCAGCGGAACGCTCCGGCAGCCCGGTGTCCCCTTCCGAACCGCGTTCCGCGGAACGCGCCCGAGGACCGGCGACACCCTCAGGAGCGCGTTCCGCGGAACGCGACGGGACCGTGTGCGGCTCCGGGTCCGGGTCGGTCCGTTCGTGCCCCGACCGGGGCTCCAGCTCGTCGCCGACCACCGGGTTGCGCGGGTCCCGAGCCGCGGCGAGGGAGTTGGTGAGCAGGCACGGCCGGATCCGCTCCGGTGTCCCGGCCCGGGCCAGCGCGACGAGCCGCGGGTCCGTGATCTGCGCTCTCGTCATCTCGACGATATCGGCGTCGCCGCTGGTCAGCGCCCCCTCGGCGAGGGCGTGGGTGGCGACGCTGCCGGCCAGGACGACCGTCGTCGCACCGGCGATGGCGCGCCGCAGGCCGCCGCACCGGCCCCGGAGGAACGCCTCGGGCGTGTGCAGGTCCGGCCGGGTCGCGGCGACCGACAACGCGCTCCCGACGACAGGGACGAGCAGGTCCACCCGGTCGGCGACGGCCCGGGCGATGGCGAGGCCGTCGTCACCGGTGACACCGGCCCAGGGTGCGAGCTCATCCACACACAGGCGCACCGCCAGCAGGGGGTCCGGTCCGATCGCGGCCCGCACGGCGTCGAGGACCTCGCGCAGCAGCAGGGCACGGTCGCGGCCGTACGCGTCGTCGCGGTGGTTGGTCAGGCCGGAGCAGAACTGGCGCAGCAGCGAGTGCTGTCCGGCGGAGATCTCCACACCGTCCACACCGCTGTCCACAGCCGCGCGGGCCGCGTCGGCGAAGCCGCGGACCACCGCGTCGATCTCCGCGGCCCCCATCGCGACCGGGACCTCACGGGACACGACGTCGGGCACCGACGAGGGCGCCCACAGCGGGTGCCCGGAGTGCGCGGAGCTGCCCTGCCCACCGGCGTGCGCGAGCCCGGCCAGCACGAGCGTCCCGTACGGCCGGCACGCCGCGACGACCGCCGCCCACCCGGCCGCGGCGGGCACCCGCGCACCGTCCCGGTCACCGTCCCGGTCACCGAGATGCAGCTCAGCGGGCCCGAAAGATCCACAGTTCCCGCTGAGCTGCATCTCGACGCGCGCCGCCGCGGCAGGGCCGGGCCGTGCGGCAGGGCCGGGCCGTGCAGCAGGGTCGGGCCGTGCAGCTTGGCCACGCGGTTCAGCAGGGCCCTGCGGCGCGGCGGTGGGGAAGGCGGCAGGGAAGGCGGCGGGGGCGTAGGCGTAGGGATGGTCCGAGGCGTGCACCGACGCCGGCTCGGTCACGACGATCCCGGCGCCCCCCGCGGCCCGGGCGGCGTAGTAGGCGACGTGCCGGTCGGTGATCTCCCGGGCCGCGTTCCCGAGGTTGGTCTCGTGCGGCCCGAACAGCACACGCGAGGGGGCCCGCCGACCACGCAGGTCGACGGGCCCCGTCAGCAGCAGGTCCGTGGTCAGCGGGTCGCGACCGGCTGCGCCGCGGGCACGGCGTCCGGCGCGAACCCGGCGAGCGGGTTCTCGTCGCACGCCCGGTCCGGCCGGCGCGGCGGCGGGGCGAGCGAGAGCATCGTCGGCTGCTTCGGCGCACGGGAGTTGCGCGGCGCGGAGCGCGAGTGGTCCACGTCGGACTTCGGGATCACCGCGTCGGAGGAGCGCGCGGCCAGCATCGCCTCGCCGTAGCCCTGCACGCACTCCGGGTCCGGGCCGTCGAGCGGCAGGCCGGTGAAGAACTTCGCCGCCATGCAGCCGCCCTGGCAGGAGTCGTAGTGCGAGCACGAGGCGCAGGCCCCGCCGGTCTGCGGCTGGCGCAGCTCGGTGAACAGCTCGGAGTGCTCCCACACCTCCTTGAAGCCGCCCTCGTCGCGGACGTTGCCCGCCAGGAAGTTCTCGTGGATCGCGAACGGGCAGGCGTAGACGTCGCCCACCGGGTCGATCAGGCAGACCACGCGGCCCGCGCCGCACAGGTTCAGCCCGGGCAGGGCCTCGCCGTAGGCCGACAGGTGGAAGAACGAGTCACCGGTCAGGACCTGGTCGCCGTTCGCGACCAGCCAGTCGTAGAGCTGCTTCTGCTGGGCCTGGGTCGGGTGCAGCTCGTCCCAGACGTCGGCGCCGCGGCCGGACGGGCGGAGACGGGTGATGCGCAGCTGGGCGCCGTACTTGTCGGCGATGGCCTTGAACTCGTCGAGCTGGTCGACGTTCTCCCGGGTCATCACGACCGAGATCTTGGGGTGCTTGAAGCCCGCCTCGGCGAGGTTCTCCAGCGCGGTGATCGCGGTGTCGAACGAGCCGGGGCCCCGCACGTAGTCGTTGACCTCGGCCGTCGCGCCGTCCATCGAGATCTGGATGTCGACGTAGTCGGTCGCGGCGAGCTGCGCGGCACGGGCCTTGTCGAGCTTGACGCCGTTGGTGGAGAACTTGACGCCGACGTCGTGGGCGATGGCGTAGTCCAGCAGCTCCCAGAAGTCCGGGCGCACGGTCGGCTCGCCGCCACCGATGTTGATGTAGAAGACCTGCATGCGCTGCAGCTCGTCGATGACGGCCTTGGCCTCGGCGGTGCTCAGCTCGCGCGGGTCGCGCCGCCCCGAGCTGGACAGGCAGTGCACGCACGCGAGGTTGCACGCGTAGGTGAGCTCCCAGGTCAGGCAGATGGGCGAGTTCAGGCCGTACTGGAAGTGGTCGACCAGCTTCACGGGCACCTCACTGTGGTGGTCGGCGGGGCGGGCGGGACTAGCGGGCGACGATCGTGCGGGACTTCAGCAGTCCGGCGAGGGCACGCAGGTAGGCGTCGTGCTGGGCCTCGGGGACGTCGGCGGCCACGACGGCCGACCGGGCGTCCGGCTGGTTCTCCAGGTCGCGCACGACCGAGACCAGCTGGGGCGTCTTGAGGAAGGACAGCTTGCGGGTCACGAAGTCGTACACCAGGGCGCCGAAGGGCTCCGGACGCAGCGAGACGCTCTCGCTGAGCCGGTACGGTGCCGCGGGGTCGAAAGCCCCCGCGGCACCGTCCGGAACCGTGGTGTCGAGGGGCTTAGTAGACACCGCACATGCCGTCGATGGAGACCTCCTCGACGAGGGTCTCCTCGGTCAGGGCGTCCTCGTTCTGGTGCTCACTCATGCGCAACCTCCGCTGGATCCGACTCTCGGCGAGAGAGGTGGTGAACCGCCCCGCCGGCCGGCGGTGGCAGCGGATCGGACGCTATTGGCACCCGGTGCCGGAAATCAATACTCGACATCCACGCCCGTCCGTTCGGACGGGCGGGCAGGCTGTCTCCCATGACGGTCGGGACGGTCCTGCTGCACCTCTGCACCCCGGGTGAGTGGCGGAGGTGGCTCGACACCGGAGCCGTGGCTCCCCCCTCCCTCGACGAGGTCGGGTTCGTGCACCTGTCGACGCCCGACCAGGTCGCCCTGCCCGCGCAGCGCCTGTTCGCCGGCCGGTCGGACCTGGTCCTGCTCGTCCTCGACCCGGCCCGGATCGACGGCGCCGGGATCGACGTCCGGTGGGAGCCGGGCGTGCCGACCGACCCGGCGTCGATGCGGTTCCCGCACGCCTACGGGGCGGTGCCGGCGTCGGCGGTGCTGATGGTGCTGCCCTACCGACCCGGCCCGGACGGCTTCGCCGCCCCGGAGGTCCCCGAACCCGGCGCAGCGGCGCGGGCGATGGGGTTCGAGCCGTCGATGCTGCGCCGCGGCGCGAGCGCGGAGGAGCCCGTGACCGGCGGCGTCGCGGTCCGGACCGACGCCTGGCCGGTGTCGCGGATGCACAACCGGCTGCTGCTCGACCGTCCTGACCGGACCGATCCGGCCACCGTGCTCGCCGAGGCCGACCGGGCGCTCACCGCGCACGGCCTGCACCCGAACGCGCTGCTGTGGGGACCGGGCGCGGACGAGCTGGCCGACGGCCTGCGCGCCGCCGGGTGGTCGGTCGCGGCGAACGAGGCCATGACCGCCCCCACCACGACCGGCGCGACCCCGGACACGGCGACGGTCACCGAGCTGGACCACCACGAGCTCCGCGGGTTCCGGCGCGCCTCCTGGGCCCGGGACCTGCCCGGCACCGGACCCGAGGACCTCGGCCAGCTGGTCGACCGCGACACCGGCGACGACCGGGTGCTGGCCCTGCACCGCCTCGCCGTCGTCGTCGACGACCGGGTGGTGGCGGCCGCGACGCTGCGCCGCGACGGTGCGACGGCCTGGCTCGACGCCCTGGAGACCGACCGGGCCCACCGCGGCCGGGGGCACGGCCGGGCGCTGCTGGCCCGCTCCCGCGAGCTCGCCGCCGAGCACGGCTGCGACCTGCTCGCACTGGGCGCCGGCGTCGACGACTGGCCACGGGACTGGTACCGGCGCAGCGGGTTCACGCCGGTCGGCACCCACCTCGAGGCCGCCGGCCCGCGCCGGTGATCTCTCCGGGTCGGGCACGCCCTGTCCTGAGCCCGCCCGGCACCCGCGGAGGTCCCTCCCCGCCGCCTCGGCCGTGACCGCACCGGGCACCCTGTGGTCGTGCAGTTGAGCCGTCGATCGTTCCTGCGGGCCGCCGGTGCGACCGCGGCGCTGGCGGGGATTCCGGCGCTGGCCGCGTGCGGGGCCCCGGCCGACACCACCGCCCCTCGGCTGGTGGCCGCGTTCGCCGGTGACGGCCCGCTCGGCGTCCCGGACCCGCACGTGGTGTGGCGGCCGGTGGACCGGGCGCGGGCGGCGGCCGTCGCGGACACGCTGCTGGTCTGGGACCAGGACATGACCCCACGGCCGCACCTGGCCGCGTCGGCGGCGCCGGACCGGACGGGGACGAGATGGCGGATCCGGCTGCGCGACGCCCCCGCCCACGACGGGCGCCCGCTGACCTCGGCCGACGTGCTGGCGTCGCTGCGCCGGATCACCGATCCCGCCACCGGGGCGACGGCGGCACCGTTGCTGGCCGGGCTCGACCTCGCCGCCAGCCGGGCGGTCTCGGCGTCGGAGGTGGAGCTGGTGCTCGGCGCCCCGGACTTCCTGTTCGGCCTCGTCCTGGGCTCGCCGGGCACCGGCATCGTGCGCGACGGCCGCGGCACCCCGCCGGTGGGCACCGGAGCGTTCCGCTGGCTGCCCGGGTCCCCGGACGCGCTCTACCGGCACGACGGCCACTGGCTGGGCGCGGCGCGCTCGCCCGCCGTGGAGTTCGTGGTGGACGACGACGAGGAGAACCGCTACCAGTCCCTCGTGGACGGTCACGTGCACTGGGCGCACGACCTGTTCCCGCACAGCGCGCGCCGGCTGCTCGGGCGGGTCGGCACGACGGTGGTGTCCGCGCCGGGCTCGGCGACCCGCTTCCTCGACGTCGGCCCGGCCGGGTCGGCCCCCGGCACCGGTACGGCGGGCGGCACGACCGCCGGGGCGTCCGGCGACGTGCTCGGCGATCCCCGGCTGGCCGAGGCGGTCCGGCTCGGCATCGACCGGACCGAGCTCGTCCGCGAGGTGCTGCTCGACCTCGCCGAGCCGGGCGACGACCTGTTCGGCCCGGGCCTGGCGTATCACCCGGCCGGGTTCGCGCCGGTGGAGCGCGACGTCGCCCGCGCGCGGGAGCTCGTCGCGGCGGCGGGCGCGGACCGGCTGGAGGTGCCGCTGCTGTTCGACCCGTTCGACCCGATGTCGCGCCCGGCCGCCGACACCGTCGTGGAACAGCTCGCCGAGATCGGGCTGACCTGCACGCCGCGCGAGCCGGACCCGCCCGACGCCGTCCCGACCCCGGGCATCCGGTTCCGCCGGGCCGCGGCGACCCCGCTCCCGCTGTACCTGCGCGCGACCGCGGGCCCGGACCCCGCCGACGACGCCCCGCCCGCCGCGACCGCGGGCGACGACGGCGCGCCGGCCGCACCGGCCGCGGCGGGACGGGCCGACGTGCGTGCCCTGCTCGCCACCGCGCGCGGGGTGCCCGACGAGGCGCGCCGGGTCGAGGCCCTGCGACGCGCCCAGCTCCTGCTGCGCGACCGCTCGACCGTCTGGTCCTCGGGCGACGAGCACGTCGGCGTCTCCGCCGACCTGACCGGCGTCGAGCCCGCCCGGCCCGACACCGCCACCTGGGCCCGGTTCCACCGGCTGCGGATGGGGTGACCCGCTGCGGGCGGGGCTCGGAACCGCTCCCGGCCGCAGGACGGGCGTGCGCAGCCGGGCCAGGGGCCCGGCCGCGCACGCCCCGCCGGGCCTCAGGCGCCGGCGTGCTCGCGCAGCAGCGCCGCCGTCTCGCGGGTGACCTCGGCGTGCAGCCGACAGTGCTCGTGGTGGTCGGCGTGGGCGCCGCAGGCCGCGGCGGACGCCTCGCAGGCCAGCGCGGCGGCCGAGGCGGCGGCCTCGCCGACGGCCTTGTCCCCGGTGCGGCGGCCGAGCACGGCCGCGGCGGCGGTGCAGAGGTCGGCGGCGTCGAGCGCCAGCAGGACCTCGGTCTCCATCCCGCCGGAGGCGACCATCGCCGAGGCGCAGGCGGTGCTCGCGCGGGCGGCGTCGTGCAGCTTCTCGACGACGACGGCCGGGGTGGTGACGCCGGCGGCGTCCAGGACGTGGTGGCTCACGGGATCTCCCTGTCGATGGTGGAACGGTCGGCGGCGGAGTACCCCACGGCGGGCCCTGCCTACCCGCCGCGCCTCGTCGACCACGACCGTCCGCCGGGCCGGTGCCGCCGGACACCCGTCGTCGCCGTGATCACCTGAACAGTTCGTCAGGTGTCACGTAGGGTCGGGGCGTGTCCGCCCTCCCCGCCGTCACCGCCTGCCGGGGGTGCTGCTGCGGCTCCGGCCGCAAGCACCCCGGCCTCGACCGCGACCACCACGACCGGCTGCTCGACCGGCTGACCGACGGCCTGGCCGGGCACGCCCGGCTGCGCACCAGCGAGTGCCTGGGCCCGTGCGCGGACTCCGACGTCCTGGTGGTCGCCCCGGCGCCCGGGGCCCGCCGGGCGGGCGCCCGCCCGGTCTGGCTCCGTGCGGTCCTGGACGCCGCGACCACGGACGCGGTCGCGGCCTGGGTGCGCGCCGGCGGGCCGGGCCTCGCCGCCGTCCCGCCCGCACTCGCGGGGCACGTGTTCGCCCCCGGCCCCCGGGCGACGGCCGAGGGACGGGCGGCGGGCTGACCCCGGACCGCCGGTCACCGAGGGGGGTCGCATCCGCACCGATGGGGGGATGGAGTAGCTCTGCCCACAAGATGTAGTGTCCGGATTACTGGTGGTTCACCGGCCCGCCCGGGCCGGTGAGGCAAGAGGGAACCCGGTGGGAATCCGGGACTGCCCCGCAGCGGTGAACGGGAACGACCGCCGTCAACAGCACTGGGAGTGATCCCGGGAAGCGACGGCCAGTAGGTGTGAGCAGTGCGCCCGTGAGTCCGAAGACCTGCCACCGGTGCGCGTACCGACCGGTGCGCGCTGCTCCGGGGCCTCGTGGGACGGCGCCAGGGTGCGGTGGGCCGCCGACGGCACGGGACCCGCCGCCTCCTCGCACCGCGCCCGCCCCCGGAGGCGACGGCGACTCGCGAGGAGAGAGCCCGTGACGGCTTCCACCGCTGCACCGGCAACAGCACCCCCGGCCCTGCGCGTCATCCGGCGCGACGGCTCCGAGACCGGGTTCGACGCCACGAAGATCTCGGTGGCGACGACCAAGGCGTTCCTGGCGGTCGAGGGGGACTCGGGCGCGACGTCGTCGCGGCTGCACCACCTCGTGGCCGGGCTGACCGACCAGGTCGTCGCGGCGCTGACCCGGCACCCGGCGCACGCCGTGCACGTCGAGCAGATCCAGGACCAGGTCGAGCTCGCCCTGATGCGCGGCGGCCACCACAAGGTCGCCCGTTCCTACGTGCTCTACCGCGAGCAGCAGGCACGGGCCCGGGAACGCGACGGCGGGGACAGCGTGTCGGACGCACCGGTCGTGCACGTCACCGGGCCCGACGGCAGCCGGACCCCACTGGACCGTGACCGGGTCGCCGCGGTGCTCGGCGAGGCGTGCGACGGCATCGACGACGTCGCGCCGGAGCCGGTGCTCGCCGAGCTGGACCGCACCGTCTACGACGGCATCACCGCCGACGAGCTGGCCCAGGCCCTGGTCCTGGCCGCCCGCACCCTGGTGGAGCGCGAGCCCGCCTACTCCCTGGTGGCGTCCCGACTGCTGCTGGACCGGCTCCGCGCCGAGGCCGTCTCGCACCTGGCGGGCACCCGGGAGACCCCGGACCACGCGACGATGACCGAGCGGTACGCGTCCTACACGAAGGACTACCTGCGCCACGCCATCGCGATCGGCCTGGTCGACCCCGAGCTCGCGACCTTCGACCTGGACCGGGTCACCGCCGCCCTCCGCCCGGACCGTGACCTGCAGATCGGCTTCCTCGGCCTGCAGACCCTCTACGACCGCTACTTCCTGCACGAGCGCGGCGTGCGCTTCGAGCTGCCGCAGGCGTTCTTCCTGCGGGTCGCGATGGGGCTGGCGGTGCGCGAGATCGACCGCGAGGCCCGGGCGATCGAGTTCTACGAGGTCCTGTCCAGCTTCGACTTCATGGCCTCGACCCCGACGCTGTTCAACTCCGGCACCACCCGGCCGCAGCTGTCGTCGTGCTTCCTCACCACCGTCGACGACGACCTGGAGTCGATCTTCGGCGGGTACCGGAACAACGCGCTGCTGGCCAAGTACTCCGGTGGGCTCGGCAACGACTGGACCCCGGTCCGCGGCCTCGGCGCGCACATCCGCGGCACCAACGGCGTCTCCCAGGGGGTGGTGCCGTTCCTCAAGATCGCCGGGGACACGGCCGTCGCGGTGAACCAGGGCGGCAAGCGCAAGGGCGCGGCGTGCGCCTACCTGGAGACCTGGCACGTCGACATCGAGGAGTTCCTCGACCTGCGCAAGAACACCGGCGACGACCGCCGCCGGACCCACGACATGAACACCGCGAACTGGGTGCCCGACGAGTTCCTGCGCCGCGTGCAGGCCGACGCCGAGTGGACACTGTTCTCCCCGGACGAGGTGCCCGACCTGCACGACCTCTACGGCACCGCGTTCGCCCAGCGGTACCGCGAGTACGAGGCGGCCGCGGCGCGCGGCGAGATCCGGGTGCACCGCACGGTGCGCGCGGTCGAGCTGTGGCGGCGGATGCTGACCATGCTGTTCGAGACCGGGCACCCGTGGATCACGTTCAAGGACCCGTGCAACCTGCGCAGCCCGCAGCAGCACGCGGGGGTGGTGCACTCGTCGAACCTGTGCACCGAGATCACCCTGAACACCCGCGCCGGCGACGAGGGCGAGGTCGCGGTCTGCAACCTCGGCTCGGTGAACCTCGCCGCGCACGTCACGCGCGACGGGCTCGACGCGGACAAGCTCCGTCGCACGGTGACGACCGCGGTGCGGATGCTCGACAACGTCGTGGACATCAACTTCTACACGATCCCCGAGGCCCGCCGGTCCAACCTGCGCCACCGCCCGGTCGGCCTGGGCATGATGGGCTTCTCCGACGCGCTGTTCGTCCAGCGCATCGCCCCCGCGAGCGACGCGGCCGTCGAGTTCGCCGACACCTCGGCCGAGCTCCTGAGCTTCCACGCGATCACCGCGTCGTCGGACCTGGCGGTCGAGCGCGGCCGCTACGCCAGCTTCGACGGGTCGCTGTGGAGCCGCGGGATCCTGCCGCTGGACTCGCTCGACCTGCTGGCCGCGGCCCGCGGCGACGGCGAGCTCGAGATCGACCGGTCGTCCACGCTGGACTGGGACACACTGCGGGAGAAGGTCCGCACCCAGGGGATGCGCAACTCCAACGTGCTCGCGATCGCCCCGACGGCGACGATCTCGAACATCTGCGGGGTCGGGCAGTCGATCGAGCCGATCCACCTCAACCTGTACGTGAAGTCCAACATGTCCGGCGACTTCACCGTGATCAACCCGCACCTGGTCCGCGACCTCAAGGAGCGCGGGCTGTGGGACGAGGTGATGGTCGCCGACCTGAAGTACTTCGACGGGTCGCTGGCCGAGATCGACCGGGTCCCCGCCGACCTGAAGGAGCTCTACGCGACCGCGTTCGAGATCGAGCCGAGCCGGCTCGTGGCCGCGGCGTCGCGCCGGCAGAAGTGGCTCGACCAGGCCCAGTCGTTGAACCTCTACCTGGCCTCCCCCAGCGGCCGTGCCCTGGACGAGCTCTACCGCCTGGCCTGGCGTTCGGGCCTCAAGACCACCTACTACCTGCGCACCCGCGCGGCGACGGCCGTCGAGAAGTCCACCCTCACCGGCACCGACGGCCGACTGACCGGCGTGCCCAGCACCCCCGCGGCCGCCCCGGCCCCGGCGGCCCCGGCGCCGTCGCCCGCGGCGACCGTGCCCGCGGTCCCCGTCACCGCCCCCGATCTCGACCCGGGCGCCGCCTGCTCGGTCGACGACCCCGACTGCGAGGCCTGCCAGTGAGCACCCCGACCACCGACCGCCACACGGGCGCCGACACCAGCGGGCTCGGCGAGATCGCCCGCGGCGCCGCCCCGATCGACGCCGACGACAAGCGCATGATCAACGCGCGGGCCGACGTCAACCAGCTCCTGCCGCTCAAGTACACCTGGGCCTGGGAGAAGTACCTGGCCGGCTGCGCCAACCACTGGATGCCGACCGAGGTCGCCATGCAGGCCGACATCGCGCTGTGGCGCTCCCCCGGCGGCCTCACCGACGACGAGCGCCTGATGCTCACCCGCAACCTCGGCTTCTTCGCCACCGCCGAGTCGCTGGTCGCGAACAACATCGTGCTCGCCGTCTACCGCCACCTCACCAACCCCGAGTGCCGGCAGTACCTGCTGCGGCAGTCGTTCGAGGAGGCGGTGCACACCCACACGTTCCAGTACGTGTGCGAGTCCCTCGGGCTCGACGAGGGCGAGCTGTTCAACGCCTACCGGACCGTCCCGTCGATCACCGAGAAGGACGCCTGGGCGCTGCGCTACACCCAGGCGCTGTCCGACCCGGACTTCCGCACCGGCACCCCGGAGAACGACCGCGCGTTCCTGCGCGACCTGGTCGCCTTCTACGTGGTGTTCGAGGGCATGTGGTTCTACACCGGGTTCGCCCAGATCCTCGCGCTCGGCCGGCGCAACAAGATGGTGGGCATCGCCGAGCAGTACCAGTACATCCTGCGCGACGAGTCGATCCACCTGAACTTCGGCATCGACTGCATCAACCAGATCAAGATCGAGAACCCGCACCTGTGGACCGCGGGGTTCGTCGCGGAGATCCGGACGATGCTGCGGGAGGCGTGCGAGCTGGAGGTCGCCTACGCCCGCGACACCATGCCCCGCGGGATGCTCGGGCTCACCGCCGAGTCCTGCGAGCGGTACCTGCGGTTCATCACCGACCGGCGCGCCGAGCAGATCGGGCTCGCCCCGCTGTTCGGAGAACCGGAGAACCCGTTCCCGTGGATGAGCGAGGCGATGGACCTGCGCAAGGAGAAGAACTTCTTCGAGACGCGGGTGACCGAGTACCGCACCGGGGGCTCGCTGGACTGGGACTGACGGCGGAGCGGACGGGCCGGCCGACGTCGGTCCGTCCGCTCATGCGTTCAGGCCGACCTACCCGAAAGGTGAGGGATCTTCCGGGCACCGCCGCAGCAGCGTCGCCAATCACCGGCAGCAGCCATGACACCGCGGCTGCGGTGGGCGCACGGTGGCCGCGATCGCGCCGCCCGCTCCGGGCGGCCCCGACGCCGGGAGTCCGTCGATGTCCGCCCCCCAGCCCGTCCCCACCGGGGCCCCCTCCCCCGCCCGCCGGTGGCGTGCCGCCCTCGACCGCCACGACCGCCGGTCGCTCGCCGGCATGTTCGGGTTCATCGCGCTGCTGCACGTCCTGGGGTTCGGCGTGCTCGTCGTCCTCGTCGCGCCGGCGCACTACGACCTCGGCTCCTCCGGGGTGTTCGGCATCGGGATCGGTGTGCTCGCCTACACCCTCGGCCTGCGGCACGCCTTCGACGCCGACCACATCGCCGCGATCGACAACACCACCCGCAAGCTGCTCGCCGACGGCGGCCGCCGACCGCTGTCGGTCGGGTTCTGGTTCTCCCTCGGCCACTCGACGGTGGTGTTCGCCCTGACCTTCCTGCTCGGGCTCGGGGTCCGGGCACTCGCCGGGCAGGTCGGCGACGACGACTCCACCCTGCACGCCGTCACCGGGATCATCGGGTCGTCGGTGTCCGGGGTGTTCCTGTGGATCATCGGGCTGCTCAACCTGGTCGTGCTGGTCGGGATCGTCGGGGTGTTCCGGCGGATGCGGCGCGGCGAGTACAGCGAGGCCGAGCTGGAGGAGCACCTCGCCAAGCGGGGCCTGATGAACCGCTTCCTCGGTGGGCTGGCCCGGTCGGTGCGCAAGCCATGGCACATCTACCCGATCGGCTTCCTGTTCGGACTCGGCTTCGACACCGCGACCGAGGTGACGCTGCTCGTGCTGGCCGGCGGTGCCGCCGCGTTCGCCCTGCCGTTCTACGCGATCCTCGTGCTGCCGGTGCTGTTCGCGGCCGGGATGAGCCTGCTCGACACCGTCGACGGCGTCTTCATGAACGTCGCCTACGGCTGGGCCTTCGCCCGGCCGGTGCGCAAGGTCTACTACAACATCACCATCACGGCGCTGTCCGTCGCCGTCGCGCTGGTCATCGGCACCATCGAGCTCGTGAGCGTGCTGGTGCAGGAGACCGGAACCACCTCCGCGCCGCTGGTCGCGGTCGCCGGCATCCCGCTCGACGACGCCGGCTACGGCATCGTCGGCCTCTTCGTCGTCGCCTGGCTGGTGGCGCTCGCGGTCTGGCGGTTCGGCCGGGTCGAGCAGCGGTGGGCCGCCGCGCCCACGGAGGGCCCGACGGAGGCCGTCAGGAGGTGACGGGCATCTGCTCGGCCACGTCCGCCATGTCCTGCTCGGTCGGCGCGTCGTCCTGGGTCAGGTCGCGCCGCCAGTACCCGGTGAACGCGACCCGGGCCTTGTCGAGCCCGCGCTCGCCGACCAGGTGGCGGCGGACCGCCCGCACCGCGGACGCCTCCCCGGCGACCCAGGCGAACACCGGCTCCGCCGGGGTCGCCGGGAGCTCCACCGCGCGCACCGCGTCGAGCAGGGTTCCCGCGCCGCGGTGCACCCAGTGCACGTCGGCGCCGGGGAGCTCCTGCTCCTCCTCCGGTCCGGCGACCTCGACGACCGCGACCGCCCGGGTCCCGGCCGGGAGCTGCTCCACGATCGCCCCGATCGCGGGCAGCGCGGTCTCGTCGCCGACCAGCAGCCGCACCGGCTCGCCGTCCGGGCTGCGGTACCCCGCGACGGCCGGGCCCAGCACCCCGACCGGGTCGCCGATGGCGGCCCGCGCCGCCCAGCGGCTCGCCGGGCCGGCGTGCCCGCCCCCCGGCTCCCCCTCCCCGTGCAGCACGAAGTCGACGACCATCCGGCCGGCGTCGGGGTCCAGGGCGCGCACGGTGTAGGAACGCATCCACGGCCGTCGCTGTTCGGGCACGGCCAGGTAGCGGGCGTACCAGCCGGCGACACTGCCGTCGTCGGGGGCCGGCGGGATCTCGGGGACGCCGCCGTCGCGGGCGAAGAACAGCTTCACCTGCTGGTCGGGGGCGATCTGCTCGACGCCGACAAGGTCGTCGGAGTCGAGGGTGATCCGGCGCATCCGCGGGGTCAGCGGCTCGATGCCGCTCACCCGGGCGATCGCGCAGGACGGCAGTGGTGCGGTCATGAGGGCTCCCCGGTTCCGACGAGCCGCCAGCCGCGGGCGCGGCGGCGGGAGTTCCAGAAGGCGGCGTACCGGCCCTGCTGGGCCCGCAGCTCGGCGTGCGTGCCGACCTCGGCGACCCGGCCGTCGTCGAGCACGACGATCCGGTCCGCGCCGACCACCGTGGGCAGCCGGTGGGCGATCACCAGGACGGTGCTGCGCTGCGCCAGGACCCGCATCGACTCCGTGAAGAACCGCTCGTTCTCCGGGTCGAGCGCGGCGGTGGCCTCGTCGAGCAGCACGATGTCGGCGTTCTTGAGCAGCGCGCGGGCGACCGACACCCGCTGGCGCTCCCCGCCCGACAGCGACGTGCCGCCCTCCCCGACCCGGGTGTCCCAGCCGTCGGGGAGCCGCTCGACGATCTCGGTCACCCCGGCCAGCCGGGCGGCCTCGGCGACCTCGGCGTCGGTGGCGGCCGGGCGGCCGAGACGGACGTTGGCCTCCAGCGTCCCGTCGAACAGGTAGACGTCCTGGAAGACCAGCGCCAGCTGGGCCATCAGGTCCTCGGTGGTCTGGTCCCGGACGTCGGCACCGCCCACCCGCACGGTGCCGGTGTCGACGTCCCAGAAGCGCGCGACCAGCCGGGTCACCGTGGTCTTGCCCGACCCGGACGCGCCGACCAGCGCGACCGTCTCGCGCGGCGCGATCCGCAGCGTGACGTCGCGCAGCACCGGCGTCGACGGCTCGTAGCCGAACCCGACCCCGTCGAGCTCGACGGCCCCGGGATCGTGCCGCTCCGCCGACCAGTGCGGCTCGGGCAGCGGCTCCTCGCCCAGCACCGCCACCAGCCGGCCCAGGTCGTTGCGGGCGATCCGGACGACGCCGGCGTAGTCGCCGACCTCGGCCAGCGGGCCGGTGAACCGGGCGGCCAGCGCGAGCAGCGCCACCATCCGGAGGGCGTCGAGCGTGCCGCCGAGCACCAGGTACACGCCGGTCAGCAGGATCGCGCTGAACGTCAGCTGCACCGCGAACCCCCCGGTCACGATGCCCGCCGTCGCCAGCCACATCGAGCGCCGCCCCGCGCGGTACTGGGCGTCGATCGCGTCCTCCAACGGCCGGTGCCCGGCGGCACCGCGGCCGAACGCCCGCAGCACCCGCTGGGTCCGGGCGAACTCCACGACCCGGTTGCCCGCGGCCACCGCGGCGGCGTCGTCGAGCGCGTCGCCGCGCCCCACCCAGGACGCCGACGCCCGGAACGCCAGCCAGAGCACCGGCACGCACACCAGGGCGGCCAGCGCGAGCCGCACGTCGAACAGCAGCATCGCCAGCACGATCGTCGCCGGCGTCACCACCGCGACGACCAGCGGTGTCAGCAGGTGCGCGAACAGCCCCGCGATCATCGTGGTGCCGCCGGTGGCGATCCGCGACAGCCGGCCGACCCGCTCCGAGGAGAACCAGCCCAGCGGCAGCGCGGACACGTGGTCCCCGAGCCGTTCGTGCAGCGTCGTCAGCACGACCAGGGCGACGCCGAAGCCCGCCATCGCCTGCACGTAGTAGAGGACGCAGGCGGCCACGACGGCCACCGCCAGCACCCCCACCCAGGTCAGGGCGGCACCGGTGTCCCCGGCGAACAGCGCCTCCAGGAACGGCACGAGCAGGACCGTCGCGACGCCCTGGAGGACACCGAACGCGCTCACCCACCCCAGGTAGGCGTAGAGCCTGCGCCGGTGTTCCGGCCCCAGGATCAGCAACAGGTCGCCGATCACGACAGCTCCTCCCCCACCCGGTGGGCGGTCCACATCGCGGCGTAGCGGCCGCCGCGGGCCAGCAGCTCGGTGTGCGTGCCGGTCTCGCGCACGACCCCGCCGTCGACGACGGCGATCCGGTCGGCCCCGGTGACCGTCGAGAGCCGGTGCGCGACGACGATCACCGTCCGCCCGCGGGCCAGCTCCGACAGCGCGTCCTGGATGTCGGCCTCGGACTCCGGGTCGGCGAACGCGGTCGCCTCGTCGAGGACCAGGACCGGGGTGTCGGCGAGCAGGGCCCTGGCGATCGACACGCGCTGTGCCTCGCCACCGGAGAGCAGCGCGTCCTCGCCGACGACGGAGTCGTAGCCGTGGGGCAGCGCCAGGACCCGCTCGTGGATCCGGGCGGCCCGGCAGGCGGCGTGCAGCTCCTCGTCGGGGGCGTCGGGTCGGCCCAGCCGCACGTTGTCCGCGATGCTCCCGTGCACGAGCTGCACGTCCTGCAGGACGAAGCCGACGTGGCGGTAGAGCACCTCGGGCGCGATCTCCCGGACGTCGACGCCGCCGATCCGGACCGCGCCGCCGGTGACGTCGTGGAACCGGGCGACCAGGGTGGCCAGCGTCGACTTGCCCGCCCCGGACGGCCCGACCAGTGCGGTCACCGTCCCCTCCGGACAGTCCAGGTCGATCCCGCGCAGCACCTCGCCGCCGCCGGGGTAGGCGAACCGCACCCCGTCGAACTCGACCCGGTGCCCGGACGACACCCGCGGCGCGTCGGGGACCGGCAGCACCGGGGTGTCGAGCAGCTCGTGGATGCGGCGCGCGGCCGCGGCGGCGGTGCGCCGGTTCGACGCCCCGAAGCCGAGCGCGGTGATCGTGGTCGGGACGACGAGCGACACCAGGATCCCGGTCATCGCCTCGACCGGGGTGACCCAGCCGGCGTCGACGAACCACAGCACGCCCGCGCAGGACACGAGCAGCACCACCGGGGCGGAGAGCGCCATCGCGGCGAACGCCTCGACCCGCAGCATCGGCCCGACCCACTCGGCGTAGAAGCGGCCGAAGTCGCGGGCGGCCTCGGCGTAGCCGCGGTGCGCGCGCCGGGCCTGGCCGAAGGTCTTGACGACCGCGATGCCGGACACGAACTCGACGACCGCGCTGCTGATCCGGGCGTTCCCGGCGGCCATCTGGTCGACCTTCGCGGCGTAGCCGCGCATCATCCAGGCGTAGGCGGCCGCGTAGAACGGCACCGTGACCAGCGCGAGCAGTGCGAGACGCCAGTCCAGCCAGGCGAGGTAGCCGACCCCGGCGAGCGGCAGGACCCAGGCCGCGACCCACTCGACGGGATGGTGGGCGACGACCTGGTGCAGGTCGTGCACGTCGTCCTGGGCCGCCTTGCGCACCAGTCCCGAGGAGCGCTCGGAGAACCAGCCCAGCGGCACCCGCCCCAGGTGGGCGGTCATCCGGCGGCGCAGCACCGCCTGCAGCCGGACGTCGGCGACGTGGGTGATCGCGAGCGCCAGCCCGGTCAGCCCGGCCCGGGCGCCGAGCCCGGCGAGGACCAGCCACACCGCGGCCTCGACGGCGGACCGGTCCACCGGGCCGGGTGCGAGCAGCGCGTCGGCGAGCCCGGCCAGAGCCACGAAAGGGACGAGCCCGGCTGCGGCGCCGAGTGCGCCGAGCACCTGCGCGACCCGGATCCGGCCGGCGACGGGTCGCAACAGCTCGGTCAGCGCGGCGGCCTCGGCCCGCTGCCGCGACGGCGGGGCGTCGGGTTCGGCCGCCGGCGCGGCGACCTGGTCGGTTGTTGCCGTCACGACGTCTCCAGCAGCGGTCGCAGGGTCTCGATCAGGGCGGGGGTGGACGCCGGGTTCGGCGTCAGCAGCAGTGCGGAGTCGGCGACGGACAGCAGGTGCAGGCGGCCCTCGCGGACCAGCGGGCCGCGCGCCACCAGCGGTCGGGTGGTGAACTCCCGGCCCTCGCCGTCGGTGGGCACGCCGATCAGCACGACGTCGGCGTCGTCGAGCAGGCCGAGCTGCTCGTCGGGGAGCTGCACGATGCCGGCCTGCCACGGCGGCAGCGCGGCCACCGCCGGTGGGACGGTGAGGCCGATCCGCTCGAAGAACCGGACCGACGGGCCGTCCGGGGCGGTCACCAGATAGGTGGTCCCGGCCGCGTACTGGCCGAAGACGTAGCGCCGGTCCGGTCCCAGCTCCGCTCGGAACCGGGCGAGGGCGGCGTCGGACCGGGCGATCAGCGCCTCGGCGGCGTCGGCACGGCCGAGTGCGGCACCGATCATCCGCGTGAGGTCCTCGCCGGCGTCCTGCAGCAGCGCGTGACGGTACGACACCGTCGGGGCGATCGTCGCCAGCCGCGGATAGGCCGCCGCGTAGCCCGGCTGCGCGGTCGTCATCAGGATGAGGTCCGGCCGCAGCGCCGCGACGGCCTCGATGTCGGGCGCGAGGGGATCGAGTGTCGACACCCCGGCCGGCAGCGGCGGGTCGACCCCGCGCCAGGACCCGTCCGGCGCGGCGGGGTTGCGCACCGCCCCGACGACCGGGGCACCCAGCGCGCTCGCGATCTGCGCGTCGCCCGCCCCCAGGACGACGACCCGCTGCGGGGGCGCGGGCACCACGGCCTCCCCCTGCCCGTGCGGGACCGTCACCGGGAACGCCGCACCCGCGGGCCCGGCCGGGTCACTCGTTCCGGTGACCCCGGGCGCGCACCCGGACAGCGCGACCAACCCGGCCAGGACCAGCACCGACCATGGGATCCGCACGCCACCTCCTCTATGATGATTAGGCGAACCTTAGCTATCTCTGAATCGCGTTCGCAATCCCCTCCGACGTACGGTCCCGGGGTGAGCCCCACCACCGGCGCACGGGCGGGCAACCGTCCGGGCCCCAAGCCACGCCTGACCCGCGAGGAGATCGTCGAGGCGGCCGTCGAGGTCGGCGTCGACCGGCTGACCGTCGCCGCCGTGGCCGACCGGCTCGGCGTCGCGGCCGGCACCCTCTACCGCTACGTCGACGGCCTGGAAGAGATCGCCGGCGCGGCACTGGCCCTGGTGCTCGCCCGCACCCCGCTGCCCGACGCGTCGGCCGGCTGGCGGGCGTTCCTCGAGGCCGAGGCCGCACTCGCGTTCGACCTGCTGCTGCGCTACGCCGCACTCGCCCAGGACGTGGGGGCCGACCTCGGCGCGGTCGCCGGCGACCGGCTGGACCGGATCGTCGGCACGCTGCGGGACACCGGCGGCTTCGACACCGCGGCCGCGGTGCGGATCGCCGACGCCGTGCTCGACATCGTCGCCGACGGGGCGACCCAGACCCGCTGGGTGCGCGGCCCGGACGGCGGCCCCGGCGACCTGTCCGAGGCCGCGCGGGCCTACCTCGGGTCGGTCACGGAGGGGATCCGCCCGAGCCTGGAGGCGATCATGGCCGACCCGCACGAGCACGTGCTGGACAAGGTCGCCCTGGTCCTCGACGGCGTCGAGCTGCGCCGGGCCGCCGGGCGGCCCGGGTACGGCGGGGCCGGCTGAGCGGCCTCACCCGCCGTTGCGGTCGCCCTCCGGGTCGAGCAGGTCCCGGGCCGAGGTCCGGCCGCGCCAGGCGTCGAGCACGGCCGCGTCGGCCCCGCCGGCGACGGCCAGCACCCGCAGCGCGACGGCCTGCGCAGCGCGCGCCGGCGCCGTCGCGGGGCGGGGGCCCGGCGGCTCACCAGCGGCGACCGAGCGGACGACCTCGGCCGTGACCGCCTGCTGCTCCGGGTCGCCGAAGCGCTCCAGCAGCCGGTCGAAGCAGGCCGCGCGGGTCGGGTCGAACGGGATCGGCCGCCCGGTCAGGTCGGTGAGCGGGTGTGCCGGGTAGAGGTGCGCGCAGGGCAGGTGACCGGCGGGCACGGGAACGGTCGCCGCGTGCGTGCGGCCCTCGCGCAGCACGTGCGGGAGCAGGTGGGTGTGCGGCCCGTCCGGGGAGCGGCCCTCCGGCGGCGGGATCGCGGCGTACACCTCGACCCGGCCGAGCGCGGTGGTGAACACCCGGTGCGGGCCCGCCGCGACCAGGGCGGCGGTCAGCGCGCCGTCGAGCGGGCTACCCTCGGCGCGGCGCAGCAGCCCGAGCAGGTCGGGATCGGCCGTGCGCACGCAGGCGTCCACGGTGGCCGTACCGAGCCCGAGGTCGACGAGCACGGCGTCGCGGTCGGCCGGTCGCAGCGCGCAGCGGTCGGGACCGAGCACGGTGACCGAGGTCCGCGCGGCCCTGCGTGCCGCGGCCGCGGGCAGGCAGAACGCGACCGCGTGGTTCCAGTGCTCGTGCGGGCCGACCGGCGTCCGGTAGGCCAGCGGCCGGGTCGCCGGGTGCGCCGCAATCCGGATCCCGCCGCGGGCGGTGACGACCGCACCCGGCCCGGACGGCACGACGGCCTCGTCGGGGGTCCGGACGAACTCGGCGATCGCGCCGGGCGCACCCATGCTCCAGCCCGCGTACGGGTCGGCCAGGTACGCACCCAGCAGCCCGGCCACGGTGTCCCCGACCACAGCGTCCCCGGCCACGTCGTCCACGTCCACGCCTCTCACCCTGCCCCTCCGACGGGAGGGTTCACACCCCGACACGGTCTGTCGCACAGTGATGGCAACAACGATAGGGAGGCATCGTGGACGAGCACCCGCACGACGGCCAGGAGTGCGCCGGCTGCGACTGGGAGGGCAGACCGGAGGCGTTCCGGTGGTTCCCCGAGCTGGGCAGGCCCCTCGACCCGGCGGGCGGGCGCGGCCAGGGTCACGCGGCCTGAGCTCACCGGGCGCCCACCCGTTCCCATCGGCGTCCCCACCACAGGGCCGTCCCGGCCGTCAGCACGACCGCCAGCGAGGGCACGAGCACCACCTGCGGCGCGCCGAACAGGTACTCGCGGCCCTCGGCCACCATCGCGCCCCACTCCGCGGTCGGCGGCTGCACGCCGAGCCCGAGGAACGACAGCCCGGAGACGGTGAGCAGGGTGCTCGCGAACCGGACGCAGGCGTGCGCGGCCAGCGGCGGGACGAGGTTCCGGGCGACGTGCCGGGTCAGGACCCGCCCGGGCCCGGCGCCGAGGGCGACCGCCGCCGTCACGTACTCCCGCTGGCGCTCGGCGAGGGCGAGCAGGTAGGTCTGCCGGGCGAACGGCGTCCAGGCGATCACCGTGACCGCCACCAGCAGGGATCCGACGCCCGGACCCAGCGCGACCGCGGCGAGCAGCCCGAACAGCACCACCGGGATCGCGGCCAGGACGTCGACCACCCGCATCACCGCCCGCCCGACCGGGCCCGCGACCGCGGCGAGCGCCCCGACGGCGACCCCGACCACCCCGGTGACCAGCACCGCGGACAGCGCCAGCCCGACCGTCAGCCGTCCGCCGTGGACGGTGCGCGCGAGCAGGTCCCGGCCCAGCTGGTCGGTGCCCAGCGGGTGGGCCGCGGACGGGCCGGCGAGCATCCCGGCGAAGTCGACGGCGTCCGGGTCGGGCAGCGGCACCCAGAGCAGGCCTGCCGGAACGAGCATCGGCACCGGCCCCACCACGAGCAGGGCGGCCACCCCGGCCGCGACCCACCACGCGGTCCGCGCCCGGGCCCTCACCGCGACCCCGCCGAGCGCAGCACCGGGTCCAGCGCCGTCGCCAGCACCTCCACCAGCACCCCCGCGACCACCGCGACCGCGACGACGAGCAGCGTGCCCGCCTGCACCACCGGCAGGTCCTGCGCGACGACGGCCCGGTGCAGCAAGCGGCCCAGCCCCGGGATCCCGAACACGACCTCGACCACCACCGAGCCGCCCAGCAGCCCGGCGACGAACATCCCGGCCAGCGCGGTCACCGAGGTCGTCGCGAGCCGGGCGCCGTGCCGCCACAGGACCCGGTGCTCACCGAGCCCCTTGGCCCGCGCGACGAGCACGTGCGGCCGGCTCAGCACCCCGGCGGTCTCGGCGCGGACGAGCTGGGCGGCGAGCGCCCCCGGGTAGGCGGCCAGGGTCAGCACCGGCAGGACCAGGTGGGCGGGGTCGCCCCAGCCGAGCGCGGGCAGCGCCCCGGCCCACACCGCGAACACCAGCACCAGCCAGGGGGCGAGCACGAACTCCGGCACCGCGACCCCGGCGACGGTGCCCAGCCCGAGGAACCGGTCGAGCGCCCCGCCGGGACGGCGCGCAGCGTACACCCCGGCGGGGATGCCGACGACCGCCGCCAGGGCGAGGGCGAGCACGGCGAGCAGCCCGGAGACAGTCGCGGCGTCGGCGATCTGGTCGGCGACCGGGGTCCGCGCGACGTAGCCGTAGCCGAGGTCGCCGCGCAGCACCCCGCCCAGCCAGCGCAGGTACTGCTCGGTGACCGGTGCGTCCAGCCCGAGCGAGGACCGCAGCCGCGCCTCGGTCGCCGGGTCCGGCACGGCCTCGGCGCTGCGGGCCCGCAGGACCGCCCGCGCCGGGTCGACGCCGACCAGCCGCGGCAGCGCGAACACCAGCACCGACGCGGCCAGCAGCACCGGCCCGACGACCAGGAGCCGGCGCAGCAGGAGCCCGATCACCCCGTGGTCGGGGTGAGCTGCGGCAGCACCGGGCGGATCTGCAGCGGGTCGGGGACGAAGCCGGTCGCCCCGCGCAGCACGGCGGTGTTGAGCGGGTGCACGACCATGACGCCGACGGCGTCGCGGGTCAGCATCGCCGCGGCCTCGCGGAACATCTGCTGGCGGGCCGCCGGGTCGACGGTGGAGTTGAGCCGGTCGACCAGCGCGTCGTAGGAGGGGCTGCAGTACTGGTCGATCGCGTAGCTGCCGTCGCAGGTGTAGTCCGAGGTCAGCGTGCTCGCCGCGTCCGGGAAGTCGGACAGGTAGCTGCGCGAGTTGAGGAACATGTCGTAGTCACCGGCGAGGACCTTCGGCTCCTGGGCGTCGTAGTTCCCGACGGTGATCTCGACGCGCACCCCGGCGGAGGCGAGCATCGCCTGGATCGCGTTCGCCAGCGCGGGCAGCTCGGGCCGGTTCGGGAAGGTCCACAGCCGCACGGTCAGCGGGTTCTGCTCGGTGTAGCCGGCCTCGGCGAGCAGCTGCCGGGCCCGGGCGACGTCGGCGCCCGGCGGCGGAGCTGTCTCGCCCCAGGGGACGGCCCCGCCGAACAGGTCGGCCGCGGGCGCGGCCCCACCGGCGAGCACCTGCCGGGCCAGCACCGGGCGGTCGATCGCCGCGGTGACGGCCTGGCGCACCCGCAGGTCGTCGAACGGCTTGGCGGACTGGTTGAGCTGCAGCGGCACGGTGCGCGCGTTCGGGTACTCGACGACCTCGGCCCCGGCCGAGCGGACCTGGTCGAGCTGGGCCTGCGGCAGGCCCTCGGCGAACTGGACGTCACCGGACTGGATCGCGAGCGCCCTGGCCTGCGGGTCCTCGACGTAGCGGACGGTGACCCGGGCGGCGCCCGCCGGCTCGCCCCAGTAGTCGTCGTTGCGGACCAGCTGCGCGGAGTCGGTGCCGCTGACGGACTCCAGCACGAAGGGACCGGTCGCGGTGCGCAGGTACTCCGGCGCCCCGCCGCCGGTGTACGCGGCGGGCGCGAGGATGCCGAGGTTGCCGCTGGACAGACGCAGCGGCATGACCGGGTCGGGCTCGGTGGTGGTGATGCGCACGGCGTCCGGGCCGTCGGGGGCGACGGCGAAGCCGATGCCGCGGATCGCCCGCGGCGGGGCCTCGACGCCCGCGACGTAGCGCAGCGCGGTGACGACGGCGTCCGGGGTGAGCGGGGAGCCGTCGTGGAACCGCACGCCCTGGCGCAGGGTGAACCGCCAGGCGTTGCCCTGCTGCTGCCACGCGGTCGCGAGCATCGGCGCCGACCGGGCGTCGGCGTCGACGGTGGTCAGGGTCTCCGCGACGCCGAGGGACTGCAGCCGGGCGCCGTCGTCGGCGTCGAAGGCGTAGTCGGAGCGCGGCGGGAACTGCAGGGCCACGGTCAGCTCGCCGGACGGGTCCGGGGTCGCGGTACCGCCGCCCCCGCCGGCGCCGCATCCGGCGAGCAGCAGGGCGGCGGCCGCGAGCAGTGCGGCCATCTGTCGTGCGATCACCCCGTATGCCTACATCTGAGCACCTATTCAATCAATGCGGCGTGAGCAACGCCCTCGTCCCGCACGACTCCCGGCACGAGTCCCCGCACGGGCGGGCCGTCCGTACCGAACCTCCGTACGGACGGCCCGCTCGTCACCCGCGACGGGTGGCCGGCGCGGACCGGGCTCAGCCGGTCGCGGTCGCCTCACGGACGCGACGGGCCGCGGCGACCAGGTTGGTCAGCGCCGCGACCGTCTCGGGTTCCGCGCGGGTCTTGAGCCCGCAGTCCGGGTTGGCCCACAGCCGGTCCGGGCCGATGTGGCGCAGGGCCGCGCGGAGCTGGTCGACCAGCTCGTCGGTGGCGGGGACCTCGGGCGAGTGGACGTCGTAGACGCCCGGGCCGAGCCCACGCGGGACCCCCGGGCCGAGGTCGGCCAGCACCTCCATCCGCGACCGGGCCGCCTCGACCGTGGTGACGTCGGCGTCGAGCCCGTCGATCGCCCCCACCACCTCGCCGAACTCGGAGTAGCAGAGGTGGGTGTGGATCTGGGTGGTGTCGGCGACGGCACCGACGGCCAGCCGGAACGCGTCCACCGCCCAGTCCAGGTAGGCGGCCCGGTCGCGCTCGTGCAGCGGCAGCAGCTCGCGCAGCGCGGGCTCGTCGACCTGGACGATCCGGATCCCGGCCGCCTCCAGGTCGACGACCTCGTCGCGCAGGGCCAGCCCGACCTGCCGGGCGGTGTCGCCCAGCGGCTGGTCGTCGCGCACGAACGACCAGGCGAGGATGGTGACCGGCCCGGTGAGCATCCCCTTCACCGGCGCCTCGGACAGCGACTGCGCGAACTCCGCCCAGCCGACGGTGATCGGCCGGGGCCGGGACACGTCGGAGTGCAGGATCGGCGGGCGCACGCAGCGCGAGCCGTAGGACTGCACCCAGCCGTGGTCGGTGGTGGCGAAGCCGTCGAGGTTCTCGGCGAAGTACTGGACCATGTCGTTGCGCTCGGGCTCGCCGTGCACCAGGACGTCGAGCCCGATGTCCTCCTGCAGCCGCACCACCCGGACGATCTCCTGGCGCATCCGCTCGGTGTAGGTGCCGGTGTCGATCACGCCGGAGCGGTGCGCGGCCCGGTCGCGCCGGATCTGCGCGGTCTGCGGGAAGGAGCCGATCGTCGTCGTGGGGACGACGGGCAGGCCGAGCGCCTCGCGCTGGACCTTCGCCCGCACGTCGCCGTGGCTGCGCCGGTAGTGGTCGGGGCCGAGAGCGGCGAGCCGGGAGCGCACCCGCTCGTCGCGGCGCGCGGTGGCCGCGACCCGCTCTCTGGTGGCTCGTGCGGCGTCGAACTCCGCCGCGACCGCGTCCGGGCCCTCGTGCAGGGCGCGCCTGAGGAGCACGACCTCCTCGACCTTCTGCCGGGCGAACGCCAGCATGTCGACGACGTCGCCGGGCAGGGCCGTCTCGACGGTCAGGTCGTAGGGAACGTGCAGCAGCGAGCACGACGTGGAGACCTCGACCCGCCCCGCGACGCCGACCAGCCGCTGCGCCGTCGCCAGCGCCCGGTCCAGGTCGGTGCGCCACACGTTGCGCCCGTCGACGACGCCGGCCAGCACCACCTTCCGGTCCAGCCCGGGGACCGCCGGGTCGAGGGCATCGAGGTCGGCACCCCCCGCGACGAGGTCGAGCGCCAGCCCCTCGACGGCCGTGGCGGCGAGCGCGGGCAGCGCCGGGCCCAGCTCCCCGAAGTACGACGCGACGAGGATCTTCGGCCGCCGGGTCGCCGAGGCGAGCCGGTCGTAGGCCCGGCGCAGCGCCGCGATCTCCTCCGGCGTCCGGTCGGCGGCGAAGGCGGGCTCGTCGAGCTGCACCCATTCCGCGCCCGCCTCGGCGAGCTCGGCGAGCAGGTCGCGGTAGACCTCGACGAGCGGCCCGAGCAGGTCCAGCGGACGGAAGCCCTCCGGTGCGCCGTCGGCCGGTTTCGACAGCAGCAGGAAGGTCACCGGTCCGACCAGCACCGGGCGGGTGGTGATCCCGATGCGCAGGGCCTCTCGGAACTCGTCGAGGGCCTTGCGGCTGCCCGGCGCGAGCCGGGTGGCCGGGCCGACCTCGGGGACCAGGTAGTGGTAGTTCGTGTCGAACCACTTGGTCATCTCGCAGGCCGGGGCACCGGTGCGGCCGCGCGCCATCGCGAACAGCCGCTCCAGCGGGTCGGTGATGCCGGCGAAGCGCTCCGGCACCGCCCCGACCGCCAGCGCGGTGTCTCCGACGTGGTCGTAGAACGAGAACGTGTTGCCCGGCACCGAGCCGAGCCCGGCGTCGCGCAACCCGGTCCAGGTGTCGCGGCGCAGTCCGGCGGCGACGTCGTGCAGTGCCGACGCGTCGCTCCGCCCGGCCCAGTACGCCTCGGTCGCCCGCTTGAGCTCCCGGTCCGGCCCGATCCGGGGGTACCCCAGGACGGTGCTGCCGATGGTGCTGCTGGAAGGAATGCTCACGGCCCTCTCTCCTCGCGAGTGCGGTGGAGGACCCGTCGCCGGCAGGGGGCGCCCGCGACCGCCGGGCACGACGGTGCCCGGTCGTCCGCCCGGCCCTCCCGCGAGGCCACGGATCCGCGCACGCCGGACGGCGCACGCACCGGCGGCAGGTCTTCGGACTCACGGGCGCACTGCTCACACCTACTGGCCGTCGCTTCCCGGGATCACTCCCAGTGCTGTTGACGGCGGTCGTTCCCGTTCACCGCTGCGGGGCAGTCCCGGATTCCCACCGGGTTCCCTCTTGCCTCGTGACGCCCCGTTCCCGGGATGACACGAACCGTCGGCGGACCGACCCTAACCCAGGACGAGCCCGGCGAACTGTTGCCGAACTCTCCCTGTTGCAATATGTTTGCAGTACTCAGCCCTCTCCACACGGATCGACGGGCGACCTCACCCTGCCCCCCCTCCGTTCGGAGGGGTTTCCTGCCCGGTCTCCCGAGGGGTAATGCCGATCACCCCTGTGCGCGCGGCCACAGGGGTCCTAGCGTTCGGCCCCGACCCCATCCGCCTGCCTCAGAAAGGGCTGACATGCAGGTAGACGAGCTGCTCAAGCCGTTCCCCATCAAGGAGTTCCACCCGTTCCCTCGCGCGCTCATGGGCCCGGGGTCGCACGAGCTGATCGGCCCCGAGGCGCTCAAGCTGGGCTTCAAGAAGACCCTGGTGATGACGTCGGGCCTGCGCGGCACCGACATCGTCCACAAGATCGTCGAGTCGATGAAGTACCACGGCCTCGAGGTCGTGCTGTACGACAAGGTCGAGTCGAACCCCAAGGACTACAACGTCATGGACGCTGTGGGCCTCTACCAGCAGAACAACTGCGACTCCTTCGTCTCCATCGGCGGCGGCTCCTCGCACGACGCCTGCAAGGGCGCGCGCGTCTCGGTCGCCCACGACGGTCGCAACGTCAACGAGTTCGAGGGCTTCAACAAGTCCGAGAACCCGGCCAACCCGCCGCACATCGCGGTCTCCACCACGGCCGGTACCGGCTCGGAGACCTCGTGGGCCTACGTCATCACCGACACCACGACCGACCCCGACAACCCGCACAAGTACGTCGCCTTCGACGACGCGTCGGTCACCACCCTCGCGATCGACGACCCGGTGCTCTACTACGACTGCCCGATCGACTACACCGCGCAGTGCGGGTTCGACGTGCTCGCCCACGCCTCGGAGCCCTACGTCTCGCGGCTGGACTTCCAGCCGTCGCTGGGCAACGCCCTGCACGCCATCAAGCTGACCTCCCAGAACCTGCGCAAGGCCGTCTGGAACGGCCAGGAGCTCTCCGGCCGCGAGGGCATGATGTACGCGCAGTACATCGCCGCCCAGGCGTTCAACTCCGGTGGTCTCGGCATCATCCACTCGATCAGCCACGCTGTGTCGGCGTTCTACGACACCCACCACGGCCTGAACAACGCCATCGCGCTGCCCCGCGTGTGGGCGTTCAACATGCCGGTGGTCTACGAGCGCTTCGCCGACATCGCCGAGGCCATGGGTGTCGACACCCGCGGCATGACCAAGCCGCAGGCCGCCGACGCGGCGCTCGCCGCGTCCATCCGGCTGCTGCGCGACGTGGGCATCCCGGAGAAGTTCGCCGACGTCAAGCAGGACACCTACTCGAAGAACCGGCTCGGGGTCGGCCCGACCAAGTTCTACGAGAACGCGCCCACCATCATCGGCGACGCGGCCGACGTCGACCGGATCACCAACCACGTCCTCGGCGACGCCTGCACCCCGGGCAACCCGAAGGAGTGCACGTTCGAGACCGTCCGCCCGGTCGTCGACCACTCCATCAACGGTGACCTGGACGACCTGCTGACCTGATCCGCAGGTCAGGAGGTCCACCGTCGCACCGGCGGGCCCAGCCGTCCGAGGCGATACTCGGGTGGGTGGGCCCGCCGGCCGCGGCCCCGCTCGTCCCCGCACCAGAGCCGGTGCGGTCCGCGAAGGAGATACCCGAGTGTCCGAGGCTGTCGTCCCCACGGTGACCGAGGCGGCGGAGGCCGTCGCCTCGACCGGCCCCTTCGAGTCCGTCGACCAGGTGGTCGAGACCCTGCGGGAGCAGGGCTACATCGCCGACACCCGCCTGGCGACGACGGTGTTCCTGCTGACCCGCCTGGACAAGCCGCTGCTGCTGGAGGGACCCGCCGGGGTCGGCAAGACCGAGCTGGCCAAGATGCTCGCCGTCGCCACCGGGCGCCGACTGCTGCGTCTGCAGTGCTACGAGGGCCAGGACGAGACCAAGGCCCTGTACGAGTGGGACTACGGCAAGCAGCTGATGTACACCCAGATCCTCCGCGAGAAGATCGGGCAGCTCGTCTCCGACGCCCCGGACCTCGCCTCCGCGGTCGACCGCATCGGGTCCCAGGAGAGCGTGTTCTTCTCCGAACGCTTCCTCGCGCCGCGTCCGCTGCTGGAGGCCATCCGCTCCGAGCAGCCCGTCGTGCTGCTGATCGACGAGGTCGACCGCGCCGACGAGGCGCTGGAGGCCGTACTGCTGGAGACCCTGGGCGAGTTCCAGATCTCCGTCCCCGAGATCGGGACCTTCGTCGCGACGCAGCGCCCGTACGTGCTGCTGACCTCGAACAACACCCGGGACCTCGCCGCCGCGCTCAAGCGTCGCTGCCTGCACCTGTTCCTCGACTACCCGTCGGCCTCCCGCGAGCTGGAGATCGTGAAGTCGAAGAAGACCGGGCTGTCGGACCAGCTGGCCGAGGAGCTCGTCAACGTCGTGCGCGGACTGCGCGAGCTGGAGCTGCGCAAGTCGCCGTCGATCTCGGAGACCATCGACTGGGCCCGCACGCTGGCCGTCCTGGGCGTCGGCGAGCTGAGCTCGCAGGTCCTCTCCGACACCGTCTCGGTCGTGGTCAAGTACGACAAGGACGTCACGAAGGCCCTGGACGCGCTGCCGCGGCTGGTCGACCCGAACGCGGTCGTCGCCGAGCACGGCCACGGACACGGGCACGGCCATGGGCATGGACACGGCCACGACGGCGACCACGACCACGACGAGCCCGCCGCCCCGCCGGCGCGCACCGCGGGCGCCCGTGGCGACGACCCGGACGACGGCGACGTCGACGGCCGCGCCAAGCGCGCGGCGAAGGACCAGGCGGGCCGGCACGGCGGCATCTACGGCGGCCTCCCGGGCGGCGTGGCCCCGCCGCCGTCGGCGATCCGGAAGGTCTCGCCCGGCCAGGGCACCCGCTCCTTCGGCGGCTCCCGCAAGCGCCCGGTCTGATCGGGCGTCGGCATGGAAGCGAGCATCCACCGCTTCGTCCGGCTCCTGCGGATCCGGTCGGTGCGCATCTCGGTCTCCGAGGCGCTCGACGCGATGGCCTGTGCCGCCCAGCCGGGAGTGCTGTCCGACAGGTCGGTGCTGAAGGAGGCGCTGCGCATCGCGCTGATCAAGGACCGCCGCGACGAGGCGACCTTCGACGAGGTCTTCGACCTGTTCTTCTCCCTGGTCAGGGTGGGCGAGGCCGAAACGGGTCACGGCCACGGGCACGGGCACGGCGACATGTCCGACGACACCCCGCTGGAGAACTTCACGCTGTCCGAGGAACCGTCGGAGACCCCCCAGGAGGGCCACGACCACGGCTCCCCGGTCGACATCAAGGAGTTCTTCGACCCGGAGGACCTGGCCGAGCAGTACAACCTGCACCAGGAGGCCAACAAGATCGACATGGCCTCGATGACGGACGAGATCGTGCTCTCCAAGGAGCAGGCAGGCGACGTCGCCGACGGCCAGCGCGTCCAGATCGAGACCGACCGGTTCTCCGGCGGTGGCCGGCCCGGTGACATCTCCCAGCAGCAGGGCACGAAGGTCGACGCCGACCTGTCGGTCGCCCAGCAGGACGCGCTGCTGGGCTGGCTGAACTCCGAGGAGGACCGGCTCTCGGAGTCCGAGCAGGGGACCGAGGACGACGCGGCCGCCCTGCGCCGGCGTCTCACCGGGGTGCTCGACAACCTCCCCGAGCTGCTCAAGGCCCACCTGGAGAAGCTGCTCGCGATCGAGCAGCGGATCGTCGAGGGCCACGACGACGCCGAACGCGTCGCCGAGGTCGACCGGGCGAACGAGTCCGAGCGCATGCAGCTGGAGGAGTCGCTGCGGCGGCTCGCGAAGTCACTGCACGGCGCGCTCACCCACCGCAGAAGGGTCTCGCCGCGGGGCCGGATCGACTCGGCCCGGACCATGCGCAGGAACATGCGCTACGACGGCGTCCCCTTCTCCCCGGTCACCGTGCAGCGCCAGGAGGACAAGCCGCGCTTGGTGGTGCTGACCGACGTCTCGCTGTCGGTCCGGGCCACCGCACGGTTCACCCTGCACCTGGTGCACGGTCTGCAGGACCTGTTCGGCCAGGTGCGCTCGTTCGCGTTCGTCGCCGACCTGGTCGAGGTGACCGACCTGTTCGCCGACCACCCCGTCGAGCACGCCCTCGGGCTGATCTTCGGCGGCGACCAGCTCGACGTCGACGCGAACTCCCACTACGGCCTGGCCTTCGGCCAGTTCCTGGAGGACCACGGCTCGGCGGTCACCCGGCGCACCACGGTGCTGGTGCTCGGCGACGGCCGGGGCAACGGCAACGATCCCAACATGGAGGCGTTCGTCGAGATCACCCGGCGGGCCAGGGAGACGATCTGGCTGACCCCGGAACCGCGGTACTCCTGGGGGCTGGGTCGCTGCGACCTGCCCGCCTACGCCGAGTACTGCGACCGCGTCCGCGTGGTCCGGGACCTGTCCGGCTTCGAGGCCACGACCAACGAGATGGCCGGCGAGCTGATCGGCCGCTGACCCCGGCCCCGTCCCCCGATGGCGCACGAACCCCCGGGGTCAGCGCTCGACGACGATCTTCCCGACGGTGCTGCCGGACTCGATGAGCCGGTGCGCCTCGCGGACCGACTCGGCGGTCAGTCCCTGCAGCCGCCGCGTCTCGGTGCTGCGCAGCTCGCCGGCGTCGACCAGGCGGGCGACCTCGTCCAGGATCTCCCGCTGCACCGTCGAGGTCAGCTCGGACAGCGGCCGGGTGAACATCAGCTCCCAGTGCCAGGCCTGCGACTTCGTCTTCAGCGGCAGGGTGTCCAGCCCCTCCGGCTCGTCGATGGCGACGACGATGCCGCGCGGGGTCATGAGCTCGGCGTAGGCCTCGACGTTGCCCTCCGAGACCGGTGAGAACACGTACTGGACGCCGTCCGGAGCGGCCGCACGGACGGTCGTGACGAGGTCGTGGTGGTCGGCGATCGCGTGCGCGCCCATCGCGCGGGCCCAGTCCGCGGACTCCGCCCGCGACGCGGTGCCGACCAGGGTCAGCCCGGTGCGGCGGCCGAGCTGCAGGACCATCGAGCCGACGCCGCCCGCGGCGGACACCACGAGCAGGGTGCCGGTGGACTCGGCGGTGACCCGCAGGTGGTCGTGCAGGCACTCCCAGGCCGTGAGCGAGGTCAGCGGCAGCGCGGCAGCGGCGGCGAAGTCCAGGCTCGAGGGCTTGCGGCCGACGATGCGCGAGTCGACGAGCTGACGGTGGGCGTTGCTGCCGGGCCGGTCGATCGCGCCGGCGTAGTAGACCTCGTCGCCGGGGGTGTACCCCTGCACCGACGCCCCCACCCCGACGACGACGCCCGCCGCGTCGTACCCGAGGACCTTCGGCCCGTCGGCCGGGTCGAAGGAGGCACGGACCTTGCGGTCGACCGGGTTCACCGAGACGGCGCGGACGTCGACGAGCAGGTCGTACGGTCCGGGGTCGCCGACCTCGATCTCCGAGTCCACCAGGGCCCCGGGATCCTCGATCGGCAGCGGGCGGGGTGCGACGACGGCGGGGACGAGAGCCATGACCGAACGCTAACCGCGCGAGCGTCCGGCCGCGCACCGCGCCGGCCCCCGGGATGGGCCGTTCGGCCCATTTCGGACCGCGCGGCGGCCGCCCCACGTATCATCGGGGGTCCCTTCGGAAGGCGGGCCGTGTGGTGGGTGAGGGTGGGCTGGTCGTCCGGGCCGTCGGGCGGGTGTGCACGGCGCTGTGGGGCTACACGCCCGGGGTGATCCCTGCGATGGTCGCCACGATGGGCAGCGGTCCCGCGCTGCGCTGGTTCGCCGCGAACTTCCCGCGTTTCCTGGTCACCCTGCGTGTGCTGGGCCCCGTCCGCACCCACCTGGCCGGGCTCACGATCTCCCTGGTGAACGGGTGCACGTACTGCGCCTACGGCCGCGCGCACGCCCTGGAGCTGATCCACCTGCGCGACCGGGGCCGGTTGTTCCCGCTCGACGCCCGCACCCTGGAGAGCTGGAACGGGCTGTCCCGCCGCGAGATCGGGCTGCGGTTGCGCGGTGTGCTCGAACAGGCCGGGATGCACGCCGAGGTGATCTGGGTGGACCGGACCCTGGCCCTGCTGGACGGCGCCCCGCCCGTCGACGCCGACGAGCGCCGCATCGCCCACCTGTGCCGGATGGTCGGCACCATGAACGCGATCGCGGTCGCCGCGGGGACCGTCCCGGACGGCGCCCACGACCCGGTCAACAAGGACACCGCGCTGAAGGCCCGGCTGCTCGCCGCGCAGACGGTCTGAGCCCCCGGACGCCGGCACTCGCCCCCCACCGTCCGGACGGGGAGGGACCGGGCCGTCGGACGTGGTGCGGCGTACCGGTGACCGCCTAGCGTGGCGTGGGTCCCCCGCACGCACAGGAGCGATCCATGATCGGAACCGACCGGCTCTCCAACGACCTCGCCGGCTGGCTGGACCGCACCCTGGTGCAGCCCGGGATCCTGCCGGCCGAGCGCTTCGAGGAGGCGTTCGTCGCCTGCGTCGCGAGCGCCGCGAAGGACCCCGAGCTCCCGGACGACGCGTGGCTCGCCTTCTACCGCAACACCCTCGACGCGCTGGTCGGAGAGCCCGAGCCGGGCGGCACCAACGCCGAGATGGCGCCGGTGCACGCCCGCGCCCGGTCCCTCGTGCTGGGCGAGGAGGTGCTGGAGCTCGGCTGCTGCTTCGGCTTCCTGTCGCTCCAGCTGGCCCGCGACGGCCACCGCGTCACCGCCACCGACCTCACCGGCGGCACCGTCGAGCTGCTGACCCGGATGGCGCCGCAGCTCGGCGCCGACCTGGAGACCCACGTCGCCGACGCGCGTGCCGTCGCGCTGCCCGACGGGTGCGCGGACACCGTGTTCGCCGTGCACCTCGTCGAGCACCTGTCCGAGTCCGACGGCGACGAGGTCGTCGCCGAGATGCTGCGCCTCGCCCGGCGACGGGTGGTCGTCGCCGTCCCGTTCGAGGACGAGCCGAACCCCGCCTGGGGTCACGTCCGGGTCTTCGACGAGCGCGTCCTGACCCGGATCGGGGAGCGCACCGGCCGGTCGTTCACGGTGTCCGAGCACCACGGCGGCTGGCTGGTGATCGACCTCTGAGCAGGGCGTGGGTGAGCGCCTCCAGCGGGCCGCGGTCGTGGCCGCGCAACCACCACCCCGCCGCCGCGGCCGAGCCGGCGACGACGAGGGCCCACACCGCGACGACCACCCCGGTCCGCAGCGGCGCCGGCACGCCGACGAGCGCCCCGGCCAGGCCGAGCCCCCAGGCGCCGAACAGGACCGCGGCCACGACGTTCTGGCCGACGTAGCAGGTCATCGCGGTCCGGCCGAGCGCGGTGAGCCCGCGCCGCACCGGGCCGGCCGGACCACGCAGTCGCGCCAGGACCTCCGGCACCAGGCCGAGCAGCCCCAGCGCGACCAGCGGTGCCACCAGGTAGCGCTCGACGAGGAACCACGGGGCGCCGCCGAGCGTGGTGAGCAGGGTGAGCACCACCCCGACGGCCCCGGTGCCGATCAGCCGCCGGCGCAGGGTGACGGCGGCGGTGTCGAACAGGCCGGCGCGCAGCAGGGCCGACCCGGCCAGGAACAGCGCCACCGCCGACGGGACGATCAGCACGAGCTCGACCCGGTAGAGCAGCGGGTCGGTCAGCCGGGCGGCGACCTGTCCGGTCCAGGTCGCCGGGTACGGCGGGAGCGGCACGTCGGCCCCGGTGCTGCCGGCCGTCGCGACGGACGCGCCGACCACGAGCAGCACCGTGACCGCCCCGGCGACGCAGGCCGCCGCCGTCCGCACCCGCGCCGACCGGCCCACCAGCCACGCGACCAGCACCGAGGCGATCGCGTAGCCCATCAGCACGTCGAACTCGAAGACCAGCACGTAGTGCAGCAGTCCCTCGGTGAACAGGATCCCGGCCCGGGCGAGGTAGCGGCCGGGCCACCGCAGCCCGCGGCGCACCGCGGAGCGGTACTGCAGCTCCATCCCGATGCCGAACAGCAGGGTGAGAAGTGCGAGGAACTTGCCGTTCGCGACGGCGCGGAGCGCGGTGTCGAGCCACCACCCCGCGGAGAACCCGGCGAACACCGCACCCGGCCCGCGCGGGTCGGCGAACACCCAGACGTTCGTCGCGAAGGTCCCGGCGATCGCGAGGCCGCGCAGCACGTCCGGCGCGGCGAGGCGGTCACCGGGCACCGGAGCGCTCCCGGTCGTCGGTACCGGGGAACACCGTCGCCCACAGCGGCCCCGCGACGAACCAGATCCCGGCGATCAGCGACGCCGTCGCCAGCCAGGACCACATCGGGTCCCCCGACCAGGCACCCGGCGCCGGGACCGCGCGGCCGCCGACCACCGACAGCAGCACCAGCACCGCCGCCGTGATCACCCAGGCGGCGACGACCTTGCCGTACTCGCGCCACTCGTACCGCATCCGGGCGGCCCCGCCCCGGGGCGGGCGTACCGGTGCCGGGCCGCCCGCGAAGCGGTGGGCGAACCGGACGTCGGCCCAGCGCACCAGCGAGTGTCCGAACGCGACGGTGATCCCGAGGTAGAGCGCGGCCAGCCCGTGCACCCGCGACGGTTCGCCGCCGGTCGCCAGGTCCACCGGCGAGGCGGTGACCAGCACGAGGTCCATCAGCGGCACCCCCAGCAGCAACACCGCACCCAGGCCCCGGCGACGCAGCACGTAGCGCGCCCCCAGCCCGGCCAGCAGGAACACCCAGAACCCGATCTCGGCGCCGACGATCAGCCACAGCAGCGGCTCGGCGAACAACGACTCCCCCATGGCCGGCGATCGTGCCGCCCCGCCCGCGGTGGCGCGTCCGGCGTGCGACCGATCCGCGCGTACCACCTTCGACGGACGCGGCGCGGGCGCCGGGCGTGCTGGGATGAGGTGTGATCACGTACCTGGTGAACCGCGACGGCGGCGCACCCTCGGTGCTCCGCGACGCCGGGACGGGCGTCGTGTGGTTCGTGGTCGGGCTGCTGCTGATCTGGGCGCTGCCCGACGCGGGGATCGCCTGGTCCGGCGCGGGGTCAGGAGGGGCGACACCGGCGTCGCTGCTGTTCATGGGGGTGGGCTGCGCCGCGTCGGTGCTGCGCCGGATCGCGGTGCCCGCCGGGCTGCTGGTCGGCACGGCGGCCGTGGTCGCGGGCCCCGTCCTGGAAGGCCGGACCGAGATCGGGACCGTGCTCGTGTTCACCGACCTGCTCTACTGCGCCGTGGTGTTCCCGCCGTGGCGCACCGCACGGGCGGTCGCCGTCGCTGCCGGTGGGGTCGCCACCGTCCTGGGCGTCGTGGCACTGCTGACCACGGGCATGCGCACCGGCACCTACGCGGTGCTCAACCTGACGCTCGTCGTCGGGCTCCCACTGGTCTGGGGGCTGGAGGTGCGCCGGTTCCGGGACCTGGCGGCCGTCGAGCGGGAGCGGGCCGCCGCGGTGGAGCAGACAGCGGCCCGGGAGCGGGACGCCGCCGTCGCCGCGGAGCGGGCCCGGATGGCCCGCGACCTGCACGACGTCGTCGCCGGTCGGCTGTCGGCGATCGCGCTGCAGTCCGAGGCGGCGCTGCAGCCCGGCGCCGACCCGGCGTTGGTCCGGCAGGTGCTGGGGACGGTGCGGTCCTCCGGTGTCGCCGCGCTCGGGGAGATGCGCACGATGATCGGGCTGCTGCGCGACGGCGACACGGCCGACCCGCCCGGGGCGCCCGCCCGGCTGTCCGAGGTCGACGCGCTGCTCGACGAGGCCCGCGCCGCCGGCCTGTCCCCCGTCCTGCACGACGAGCGCGGCGCGGACCCGCTGCCCGCCCCGGTCGACCTCGCCGGGTACCGCATCGTGCAGGAGTCGCTGACCAACGCCGCGAAGCACGCACCCGGCTCGCAGGTGACGGTGCGCCTGAGCCTCCACTCCGATGCCCCGGGCCGGCTGCTCGTTGAGGTCCGCAACGGCCCCGGGCGGCGCCCCGCGGCGGCTCCGGGGCTGCACGGCGGCACCGGCCTCGACGGCCTGCGCGAGCGCGCCCGTGCCGTCGGAGGGACCCTGCACGCTGGCCCCGACGGCGACGGCTGGCTGGTCCGGGCCGATCTGCCACTGGCCGCCGTCGCCCCGGACACCGACGTGGTGGCGCGATGACCGTGCGGGTGGTCGTCGCCGACGACCAGGAGGCGGTCCGCACGGGGCTGGTGCTGATCCTGGGCTCGGCCCCGGACATCGACGTCGTCGCCGAAGTGGCCGACGGGCTCTCGGCCGTGCGGGCGGCCGCGGAGCACCGGCCCGACGTGGTGCTGATGGACATCCGGATGCCCGGCATCGACGGCATCGAGGCGACGCGGCGGATCCTCGCCGGGGGCGGGCCGACCCAGGTCCTGGTGCTGACCACGTTCGACCTCGACGAGCTCGTCGACGGCGCGCTCGCGGCCGGGGCTGCCGGGTTCCTGCTGAAGTCGGTCGACGCGACCCGGCTGACCGACGGCGTGCGGGCCGTGGCCCGCGGCGAGGGAGTGCTGGCACCGGAGGTGACCCGGCGGGTGATCCGCCGCTACGCGGGGGCGCCGCGGCCGTCGTCGGTACCGGGGCTGGAGACGCTCACCGCGCGCGAGACCGACGTGCTCGCCGGGCTGGGCCGCGGGCTGTCCAACGCCGAGCTGTCCGCGGAGCTGGTCATCTCGGAGGGGACGACGAAGACGCACGTGTCCCGAGTCCTGGCGAAGCTGGGCCTGCGCTCCCGCACCCAGGCCGCGATCGCCGCCCAGGAGGCCGGGCTCGTGTGAGCCCGGCCCCCGGTGCTCGGTCGGCGGGGTGGCTCAGCCCTGGCCGCGCGCCGTCTCGAGCGCGCGCCGGGTCAGCACCTGCACCAGGTGGGTGCGGTACGCGACCGACCCGTGGGTGTCGGCCGGCGGCTCGGTGCCCTCGGCGGCCAGCGCGGCCGCCTCGGCGACCGAGCGCCCGTCGGCGAGGGCCTGCTCGGTCGCGGACGCCCGCAGCGCGGTCGACCCCATGTTGACCAGGCCTATCCGGTCACCGGACACCGCGACGGCGACGATGGCCCAGTCGTTGCTGCGCCGGGTGAACTTCTCGTACGCCCAGCCCTGGTCACCGCAGCGCGGGATCCGGATCTCGACGATCAGCTCGTCGGGCTCGCGGACAGTGGTGAACACGCCGGTGTAGAACTCGCCGATCGGCACCGAGCGCTTCCCGCGCGGCCCCTGCAGGACGACGGTGGCGTCCAGCGCGAGCAGCGCGGCGGGCAGGTCCGCGGCCGGGTCGGCGTGCGCGACGGTGCCGCCGAGCGTGCCGCGGGCCCGGATCTGCGGGTCACCGACGGTGCGGGCGACCGCTCCGAGCAGCGGCACCTCGGCCGCGACCTCGGCGGAGTCGACCACGTCGCGGTGCTTGGTGCCCGCACCGACGGCGAGCTCGTCGCCCTCGACACGGATGTAGGACAGCTCCGGGAGCCTGCCGATGTCGATCAGGAACTCCGGCGCGCCGAGGCGCACCTTCATGACCGGGATCAGCGAGTGGCCGCCGGCCAGGACGCTGGCGTCCTCGCCCTTCTCGGCGAGCAGCGCGATGGCGTCGTCGAGGGTGTCCGGGCGGGCGTAGTCGAACGCGAGGGGGATCATGCGCCGGCCTCCCCGCGGGAGAAGCCGGGCGCGGTACGCAGCGCGTCGGACTCGGCCTCGGCCTTCTGCGCGGCGTCCGGGTCCTTCCCCGCGGCGACGAGCACCGCGCGCACGATGTTGTGGTAGCCCGTGCAGCGGCAGAGGTTGCCCTCCAGGCCCTCGCGGACCTTCCGCTCGTCCAGGTCGTCGTCGTGGCTGATCAGCGACACCGCGGACATGACCATGCCCGGGGTGCAGAAGCCGCACTGCAGCCCGTGCTCGGACCGGAACGCCGCGGTGACCGGGTGCTCGGGGCGGCCCTCGGCGGCGCCGTCGAGCCCCTCCATGGTGGTGACCGACTGCTGGTCGGCCTGCACCGACAGCACGGTGCACGACTTGACCGCGTCCCCGTCGAGCAGCACGGTGCACGCGCCGCACGACGTGGTGTCGCAGCCGATGTTGGTGGCCTTCAGCCCGACGGTCTCCCGCAGGTAGTGCGCGAGCAGCTGACGGGGCTCCACGTCGGCACTGGTGGGCTCACCGTTGACGGTGATCTCGACCTTCACTTGGAGGCCTCCTGGATGGCTTCCCAGACCCGCATCGGGGTCAGGGGCATGTCGATGTGCGTGACGCCGAGGTGGGACAGGGCGTCGATGACCGCGCTCTGGGTGGCGGGGGTGGAGCCGATCGTCCCGGCCTCGCCGATGCCCTTGTAGCCCATCGGGTTGACCGGCGTCGGGGTCGTCATCTCGACCAGGTCGAAGCTGGGCAGCTCGGCGGCCGACGGGATGCCGTAGTCGGCGAAGGTGCCGGTGAGCGGCTGCCCCTCCTCGTCGTAGATGACCTCCTCGAGCAGCGCCTGCGCGATGCCCTGGGCGATCCCGCCGTGCCGCTGACCGTCGCAGAGCAGCGGGTTGAGGATGGGTCCGGCGTCGTCGACGGCGACGATCTTCTCGACCGTCACCTTGCCGGACTCGGTGTCCACCTCGACGACGCAGACGTGCGCGCCGAACGGGAAGGTCGGCTTCTTGCCGTCCCAGGTCGTGTCGACCTTGAGCTGCTCGGAGGCGGCCAGCTCGGCCAGGGTCACCGACTTCGCGCCGGGGACGCCCCTGACGGTGATCGCGGCGTGCTCGGGGTCGAGCTCCAGGTCGTCCACGCCCGCCTCGAGCAGCTCCGCGGCGCGCTGCTTGGCCAGGTCGACCAGCTCGGCCGAGGCCTGGTGCACCGCGACGCCACCGGTCTGCAGCGAGCGCGACCCCATGGTGCCGCCGCCGCGCGGGACGAGGTCGGTGTCGCCGTGCTTGACGGTGATCTTCTCGATCGGGACGCCGAGCTGGTCGGACGCGAGCATCGCCCACGCCGTGGCGTGGCCCTGCCCGTGCGGGGACGTGCCGGTCAGCACGGTCACCGAGCCGTCCGGGTGCACCTCCACCGACGCGTCCTCGGCGAACGCACCGCCACCGGTGATCTCGACGTAGGAGGAGACGCCGATGCCGAGCTGGCGGGCGTCGCCGGACTCCCGGCGGGCCTTCTGCTCGGCGCGCAGCCCGGCGTAGCCGGACTTCTCCAGGGCCAGGTCGATGGCCTTGGCGTACTCGCCGGAGTCGTACTCGACCCCGCCCTTGGTCTGGAACGGGAACTTGTCCGGGGCGACCACGTTCAGCTTGCGGACCTCCGCCGGGTCCTTGCCGATCTCGGCGGCGAACAGGTCCATCGCCCGCTCGATCGCCGCGGTCGCCTCCGGTCGCCCGGCGCCGCGGTAGGCGGCGATCGAGGTCGTGTTGGTGACGACGGTGCGCGCGCGGGAGTCGACGTTCGCGATGTCGTAGGTGCCGGGCGCCATCATGCGGGTGAACATCGGCAGGAAGGTCCCGAGGCGCGGGTAGGCGCCCAGGTCCTGCACGACGTCGATCCGGTAGTGGGTGACCCGGCCCTCACGGGTGCCGCCGATCGTGACGGTCTGGCGCTGGGCGCGGCCCTGCACCATGCCGGTCATGTTCTCCGAGCGGGACTCGTTCCAGCGGACCGGGCGGCCCTGCCGGCGTGCGAGCCAGGCGACGAGACCGAACTCCGGGTCCGAGCCGATCTTCGCGCCGAAGCCGCCGCCGACGTCGGGGAGCACGACCCGCACCTTGTCCTTGTCCAGGCCCAGCCAGCCGGCGATCTCGTCGCGGCCGCCCTGGGCGTTCTGGTTGGACATGTAGACGGTGACGTGGTCGCCGTCCCAGACGGCACTGGCGGCGCGGGTCTCCAGCGGGGCCGCGGCCAGCCGCTGGTTCACCAGGTCCCGGGAGACGACGACCTCGCAGCCGTCGAAGAACGTGGCGTCCTGCTCCTCGTCGTGCCCGTAGGCGGCCGCGGTGTTGGTCCCGGCCTCGGGGAACAGCAGGGTCTCGTCACGGACCGCGGCCAGCGGGTCGATCACGACGTCGAGGGGCTCGTACTCGACGTCGACCAGCTCGGCCGCGTCCTCACCCTGGTAGAACTCCTCGGTGAGGACCGCCGCGACCGGCTCGCCGACGAACCGCACGCGGTCGGTGGCGAGGAACGGGCGGGTCATGGCCTTGTTGGCGCCCGGGAACAGCAGCGCCGGGGCGATGTCGAGGTCGGCCCCGGTGACGACGGCGACGACGCCGGGCGACGCGAGCGCCGCCGAGGTGTCGATCGAGGTGATCGTCGCGTGGGCCAGCGGGGAGCGGACGAGCGTCAGGTGCAACGCCCCGGTCAGCCGCTCCTCGGTCAGGTCGTCGGTGTAGGTCGCGCCGCGCGTGAGGAAGACCGGATCCTCGGTGCGGACGACGCGGGTGCCCAAGATGCTCATCGCGCGGAAGCGTATACACCTCCACCGGCAAGTGCGATGCAGACCACAGCGACCGATCCCCAGGTCAGGGCACCCTTCGCGGAGCGACGCGCGAGTCGGGATCCGCATCTGCGGCCCGCCGGGGCCCGGTCGTTCCCGACCTCGGATTTGTTGAGATCGCATCCATCTCGCATCCAAGGGGGTGCGCAGGGTCAGTCGTCCTCCTCCCACCACGGCCGCACGGCCCACAGCGGGGACACCGGGCCGTGCCCGGCGCCCAGCGGGTAGGCGTGCCGGACCGCCTCGACGATGTAGCGCTTCCCGAAGCGCACCGCCGCCTCCAGCTCCATCCCGCGGGCGAGCCCGGACGCGATCGCGGCGGCCAGGGAGTCCCCGCCGCCGTGGGTGTGGCCGGTGTCGAAACGCGGGCCGGGCAGCTCGACGACCGTGTCGCCGTCGTAGAGGAGGTCCAGGCAGCCGTCGGTGTCCTCGGCGAGGTGGCCGCCCTTCACCAGGACCGCGCGCGGGCCGAGCGCGTGCAGCGCCTTCGCCGCGGCGTACTGGCCCGCGCGGTCGTGGACGTCGTGCTCGACGAGCAGCCGGATCTCGTCGAGGTTCGGTGTGACCAGCGTGGCCCGCGGGAACAGCGTGTGCCGGTAGGCGTCCAGCGCCTCGGCGGCCAGCAGCGGGTCCCCGTGCATCGAGGCCGCGACCGGGTCGACGACCAGCGGCGTGGCCCGACCGGCGCCGATGTCGCATCCGTCGCAGGCCCGCGCGACGGTCTCGATGATCTCGGCGTTCGCGAGCATCCCGGTCTTCGCGGCCTGCAGCCCGATGTCGGAGGCGACCGTGGCGATCTGCCCGGCGATCGTCTCGACCGGGACGGTGTGCACGCCGGTGACCCCGACCGAGTTCTGCACGGTCACCGCACAGACGGCGAGGCAGCCGTGCACCCCGCAGGCGGCGAAGGTGCGCAGGTCCGCGGCGATGCCCGCGCCACCGCCCGAGTCGGTGCCCGCGATCGTCATGACCCGGGGCGGGGTGGTGCCGACGGTGGGCTCCATGGACGTGTCCTCCCTGGCCGGCATTACCCGGCCGGTACGCGGTCGGCGACGCCGGTCCCGGTGGGACCCGGCCGCCCTCTCAGCCCGCCTGTTCCGCGAGCTCCCGCGTCGTGCGTGGTCGCCGACGACGGTAGACGGTGCCGGGGCCGCGGGTGGGATCCCGCGGCCCCGGCGGGGCACGCCCCGGTCCGGTGCCTCAGTCCGCGGTGGCGATCGGCAGGTACACCCGGCCGCCCTCGTCGCGGAACTCCCCGGACTTCTCCGCCATCCCGGCCTCGATCGCCTCGACGCTGGTCAGCCCGTGCGCCTCGGCGTAGTCGCGGACGTCCTGGGTGATCCGCATCGAGCAGAACTTCGGCCCGCACATCGAGCAGAAGTGCGCCGTCTTCGCGGGCTCGGCCGGCAGCGTCTCGTCGTGGTAGGCGGTCGCGGTGTCCGGGTCGAGCGAGAGCGCGAACTGGTCGCGCCAGCGGAACTCGAACCGCGCCGCCGACAGCGCGTCGTCGCGGGCCTGGGCGTGCGGGTGGCCCTTGGCCAGGTCCGCGGCGTGCGCGGCGATCTTGTAGCTGATCACCCCGACCTTGACGTCGTCGCGGTTCGGCAGCCCCAGGTGTTCCTTGGGCGTGACGTAGCAGAGCATCGCGGTCCCGGCCTCGGCGATGCGGGCGGCGCCGATCGCGGAGGTGATGTGGTCGTAGCCGGGCGCGATGTCGGTGGCCAGCGGGCCGAGGGTGTAGAACGGCGCCTCGTCGCACCACTCCTCCTCCAGCCGCACGTTCTCGACGATCTTGTCCATCGGGACGTGGCCGGGGCCCTCGATCATGACCTGCACGTCGTACCCGCGCGCGATCCGCGTCAGCTCGCCGAGGGTGGCGAGCTCGGCGAGCTGGGCCTCGTCGTTGGCGTCGGCGATCGAGCCGGGGCGCAGGCCGTCGCCGAGGGAGAACGTGACGTCGTAGCGGCGGAGGATCTCGCACAGCTCGGCGAAGTGGGTGTACAGGAACGACTCGGTGTGGTGCGCCAGGCACCACGCCGCCATGATCGAGCCGCCGCGGGAGACGATCCCGGTGACCCGCTTGGCGGTCAGCGGGACGTGCCGCAGCAGCACCCCGGCGTGCACGGTCATGTAGTCCACGCCCTGCTCGCACTGCTCGAGCACGGTGTCGCGGTAGATCTCCCAGCTCAGCGCGGCCGGGTCCCCGTTGCACTTCTCCAGGGCCTGGTAGATCGGCACGGTGCCGATCGGGACCGGGGAGTTGCGCAGGATCCACTCGCGCGTCTCGTGGATGTCCTTGCCGGTGGACAGGTCCATCACGGTGTCGGCGCCCCACCGGGTCGCCCACACCATCTTCTCCACCTCCTCGGCGATCGAGGAGCTCACCGCGGAGTTGCCGATGTTGGCGTTGACCTTGGTGAGGAACCGCTTGCCGATGATCATCGGCTCGCACTCGGGGTGGTTGCGGTTGGCCGGGATCACCGCGCGGCCGCGGGCGACCTCGGCGCGGACGAGCTCCGCGTCGCACCGCTCACGGACGGCGATGTAGGCCATCTCGGGGGTGACGATCCCGGCCCGTGCCCAGGACATCTGGGTCCCCGGCTCCCGCGACCCGACCCACGGCTCCCGCAGCCGGGGCAGCCCGGCGTGCAGGTCGACGGTCGCGTCGGAGTCGGTGTACGGGCCGGAGGTGTCGTAGACGTCGTGGTGCTCGCCGTTGGAGAGCGAGATCCGCCGGACCGGGACGGTGATGCCGTCCGGGCCCTCGATCCAGGCCTTGGCCGAGCCCTGGATCGGGCCGGTGGTGACCTGCTGCGGACGCACTGGTGCCGTTGTCATGACGGTCCTCCCTGGCCGGCATTACCCGGCCGGTTCTGCGGTCGGCGACCGGCGAGTCGCCCTCTCAGCCCCGCGCGACGGAGCTCCCGCGTGTTCAGTTGGTCGTGCACCGGCACCGTAGGCACCGTCCGGCGACGAACACCAGCCCCTCACCCGGCTGCGAGGAATGACCACCGGTGGTATCGGGTTCTCCACCGGTATGACGCAGAACGCTGAGCTCTCCCCGACCGACTGGGTCCGCGAGCAGACCGAGAAGATCCTCGAGAACGGCACCACCGAGGGCGTCACCGTCATGGACCGCCCGATCGTGCTGGTCACGACCACCGGCGCGAAGTCCGGCAAGAAGCGCTACGTGCCGGTGATGCGCGTCGAGCACGACGGTTCGTACGCGATGATCGCCTCCAAGGGCGGCACCCCGGAGCACCCGGCCTGGTACCACAACGTGGTCGCGAACCCGCAGGTCCAGGTCCAGGACGGCACGCAGACCGGCACGTTCGTGGCCCGCGAGGTCACCGGCGACGAGCGCCAGGAGTGGTGGGACCGCTCCGTCGAGGCCTACCCGCCCTACGCCGAGTACCAGGAGAAGACCTCCCGGGTCATCCCGGTGTTCGTGCTGGAGCCCGCGAACTGACCCACCGGGGCCACCCGCGCGCCCGACCCCCCGGTCCGGGCGCGCGGGTACGCGCTCACGCCGCGACGACGCCGTGCGCGGGCTCGATCCGCCCGGCGCGGCGCAACGGCCCCACCGACGCGAGCACCGCGACCGCGACCACCGCGACCGCCAGCCCGGCGAGCTGCCCCAGCGGCGGCACCGTGAGCGATCCGAGGCCGGACGCCGTCAGCGCCAGCAGGCCGTAAACACCTCCCAGCACGACGCCGAGCACCGCCGCGACCGCGCCGGCGAGCGCCGCCTCGATCGCGACCGCGCGCCGTGACGCGGCCCGCGACAGCCCGAGCGTGCGCAGCAACGCGATCTCCCGGGTCCGTTCGCTGACCGACAGCGCCAGGGTCACCCCGATCCCGACGACCGCCACCAGCAGCGTCACTCCGACCAGGCCCAGTCCGACCCCGCGGACGGCGCCGACCGTGGTCTCGGCCTGTTCGCGCAGCTCCGCGGTGAACGCGACCGGTGCGTCGCCCGCGGCCCGCACCACCGCGGTCCGCACGGCCACCGGGTCGACCCCCGGCGCCGGGTCGACGAGCACGAGGCTGTCGGCCTCCCGGGCGGTCAGCTCGGGCACGGCGTCGAGCCGGGCCGCGAGCGACGCGGCCTCGCCGGCGTCGGCGTACACGACGATGTCGGCCGGGTAGTCCCGTTCGAGGGACGCCGTGACGTCCGCCGAGGCGCCTGCCACGGCGACGAGCATCGCTGCGGTCAGCCCCACGCCCAGCGACAGCACCGTCGTCATCGCCGCGGTACGCCGCGACATCCGTCGCGCGTTGCCCACCGCGATCCGCCCCGGCGCCCACCGCGCGACGACCGGCGCCACCAGCGCCGCGGCGCCGGACACCACGAACGGCCCGGTCGCCACGAGCGCCGCGAACACCAGCATCCCGGACAGCGCAGCCAGCACCAGCCCGCCCAGCGGGCTCCCCATGGCGACGCCGGCGACGGCGAGCAGCACCGCCAGGACGAGCGAGACCGCGGCGAGCGACAGCCGCACCCGGGCCCGCGGCGCGCGTGCACCGCTCGCGTCCGCCGCGCCGAGCGCCACCACCGGCGGGGTCCGGCCGGCGGCGAGCGCCGGGGCCAGCGCTGCCAGCACCGTCACGACGACGGCGAGCAGCACGCATCCCGCGATCCGCCCCCACGGCACCACGAGCGCCGGGGCGTTCATCCCGGCCGCGCCCGCCGCCGCCAGGGCGACCCACCCGCCCGCGACGGCGACGGCTGCCCCGGCGACCCCCGCGACCAGCCCGGTGAGCGCCGCCTCGGCCAGCACCGACCGCACCACCTGCCCGCGGCCCGCACCGACGCAGCGCAGCAGCGCCAGCTCACGGGTGCGGCGGGCCAGCACGATCCGGAACGTCGAGGCGACCACCACGGCCGCGGCGACCAGCGCCAGCCCGACGAACACCGACAGCCCGGCCAGCAGCGCGTCCGCCGACGCCGAGGCCGACGCCAGGTCCTCGGTGCGCTGGTCGTCGGCGGTCCGGACCCCGGTGACGCCCGGGACGGCGGCGAGCGCGGTCGGGTCCGGCTTCCCGGCAACCGCGGTGCGGTAGGCGGACAGCCCGGCGGCGGCCGGGTCGTCGTCGCGGACGACGAGCGAGTCGATGCCCTCGGAACGGACCGGCACCACCCCGGTGACCGTCAGCGTGCGGTCGCCGAGGCCGACCGTGGCGCCGGGGGCGAGCCCGGTGCGCTCCGCGGTGCTCGCCCCGACCAGCGCCTCCCCCGGGCCGGCGGGCAGGCGACCGGCCGTCAGCGGCTCCAGCCCCTGCAGCGGCCCGGTCATCGGGTCGGTGCTCAGCAACCAGGTGCCGCTCGCGCCGCCCGCGACGACGGCGACCGCACCCGACCGGGAGGTCGACACCGCGGTCACCCCCGACAGCGCGCGCAGCCGGCCCTCCAGCTCCGTCGTGGCGGCCCCCGACGAGGTGTCGGTCTCCAGGGCGAACGTCGCGCCCGCGGGCACCGACGACGTGTTCCCCAGGAGGTCGGCGCGCAGGCTCGCCGTCAGCAGCACCGCCGCGGCGGCGAACACCGTCGCCACCAGCACGGCGAGCCCGGTCAGCAGCAGCTGACGCGGGCTGCGCCGGGCCCCGGCGACGGCCGCGCGGGTCGCCGGGTTCACCGGGCCACCGGACCGGTGATCGTGGCGTCGGCGATCGCGGGGGCGCCGGTGCCGGTGAGCGCGCCCATCGCGGACAGCACCCGGTCCGGGGTGGGCCGGTCCAGCCGGCCCGCGGCACGACCGTCGCGCAGCAGCAGCACCTGGTCCGACGCCGCGGCCGCCAGCGGGTCGTGGGTGACCATGACGACGGTCTGGCCGTAGTCGTCCACGCAGGCCCGCAGCAGGCCCAGCAGCTCACGCCCGGAACGGGTGTCGAGTGCGCCGGTCGGCTCGTCGGCGACGACGATCTCCGGGCGGCCCAGCAGCGCCCTGGCCACCGCGACGCGCTGGCGCTGCCCGCCGGACAGCTCCGAGGGCAGGTGGGTGAGCCGGTCACCGATGCCCAGCCGCTCGACGAGCTCGGCCCGCCACGCGTGGTTCGGCCGGCGCCCGGCCAGCGAGGCCGCGAGGTCGATGTTCTCGCCCGCGGTCAGGTGTGGCAGCAGGTTGCCGTCCTGGAAGACGAATCCCATCCGGTCACGCCGGACGCGGGTCAGCGCGGACTCGTTCAGGGCCCCCAGGTCGGTCTCGCCCAGCAGCACCTGCCCCGACGTCGGCCGGTCCAGACCGGCCAGGCAGTGCAGCAGCGTGGACTTGCCCGAGCCGCTCGGCCCCATCACCGCGGTGAACCGGCCCGCGGGCAGCCACAGCGTGACCCCGTCCAGCGCGCGGACCGCGGCCCGGCCGCTCCCGTAGGTGCGGACCAGGTTCACCGTCGCGGCGGCGATCCGCTCGGGCACGTCGGCCGGATTCCTCGAACCATGGATCATGGCGCTCACGGTGCCGTCGGGAGGGCGCCGGGGCATCAGCCCGTGGTACGGAGTTCACCGAGGGGTCGTCGTACTTCCGACCGAGGGCGACGGGCCACGGCGCGCCCTACCGTGATCACCATGAACGCCGGAACACGCCGCGGCCGGAACATCCTGGTCGGGCTCGAGCTGCTCGCCTACCTGTTCTGGGCGCTGTGCGACGCCGCCCTGGGCCTGAGCTCGGGCGTCCAGGTACCGAGCGGCGCGGTGTACGGCCTGCTCGTGGCGGGCGTCGTGCTCCTCCGGTACCGGACGGGCACCCGCCCGCTCCCCGTCGCGGCGATCGCGTTCGGGCTGTCCGTGTGCGGCTCGGTCGGGGCCCTGCTGACCGGCGGGATCCCGTTCCTGTCGCTGACCGAGCTGTTCGCACTGGCCGTGGTCACGGTGTCGACGGTGCGGACCGCACCGGTCCGGGCGGTGATCGTGACGGCGGCGGTGTCGCTGTGCGTCATCGTGAGCATGCCGCTGCTGCGCGTGCCGGGCATCGACCGCGAGGTGTTCGCCAGCCTGACCGTGGTCGGCTGGGCCGGCACGATGGTCGTCGCGACCGCGGCGCGCGAGCTGTGGCAGCGCCGCTCGGCCCGGCTCGCCCAGACCCGCAACGAGGAGCGGCTCGAGCTGGCCCGCGAGCTGCACGACACCGTCGCCCACCACGTCACCGCGATCGTGGTGGCGGCGCAGGCCGGCGTGGTGGTCGCGGGCAGCCGCCCGGAGGAGGCCGGCCGGGCCCTGGAGGCGATCGAGCGGGCCGGTGCCGAGGCCCTCGACGGGATGCGCCGCATGGTCGGCGTGCTGCGCTCGGGCGCCGGGGACGACACCGGGGACGGGGCCGTGCGCACCCCCGGACACGGCCTCGACGACATCGAGGACGTCGTCGCCCGCTTCGACCCCGACGGCGGCCGGGCCCGGCTGGAGATCGCACCCGAGGTGCGGACGGCCCGGCTCGGCCCGGCCGTCGCGGCGACCGCGTTCCGGGTGGTGCGCGAGGCACTGACCAACGTGCACCGGCACGCGCCCGGCGCGAGCAGGGTGTCGGTCGGCCTCCATCTGCAGGCGGGCAGGCTGGTGACCGTGGTGCACAACGACGGGACCGGGACGGAGAACCCGCTGCGCGACCCGGGCGGGTACGGGCTGGCGGGGATGCGGGAGCGGGTGGAGGCCCTCGGCGGGTCGCTGCACGCCGGGGCGGACGGCCCCGGCCGGTGGATCGTCGTCGCCGAGGTGCCGGCCGGGGACGGCCGGTGAACGCGATCCGGGTCCTGCTCGCCGACGACCAGGAGATGGTGCGCACCGGGTTCGGGCTGATCCTGTCCGCCGAGGACGGCATCGAGGTCGTCGGGGAGGCCGCCACCGGCACCGACGCCGTCGCCATGGCCCGCGAGCTGCGCCCGGACGTCGTGCTCATGGACGTCCGGATGCCGGGGATGGACGGGATCGCCGCGACCCGCGCGCTGACCGCGGACCCGGACCCGCCGCGGATCGTGGTGGTCACGACGTTCGACCTGGACGAGTACGTCTACGGTGCGCTGCGCTCGGGCGCCTGCGGGTTCCTGCTGAAGACGGCGGGCCCGCGGCTGCTCGTCGAGTCGGTCCGCGCCGCCGCGGCGGGCGACGCGCTGGTGTCGCCGTCGGTCACCGTGCGGCTGCTGGAGCGGCTGACCGAGCCGGAGCCGGCCCGCGCCGACGTCCACGCCACGCTCTCACCGCGCGAGCTGGAGGTCGTGAAGGCGGTCGCCCGCGGCCGGACGAATTCCGAGATCGCCGGGGACCTGTTCGTGTCGCTGTCGACGGTGAAGACCCACATCGCCAACATCGGGTCCAAGCTCGACGCCCGCAACCGGGTGGAGATCGCGGCGTGGGCCTGGGAGAACCGTCTGGTCGAGTAGCGCCGTTCAGACCCGGGCGGCGTTCCGGCCGACCGGGGTGAGCGGGCGGCGCTGCGCCGGGATCCGCAGCGGGGCGACGACGTCGCCGAGCGCCTCCGGGTACGCGGTGGGCGCGGCCGACAGCAGCGCGGGCACGTCGTCGTCGGGCAGCGGGACCTGCGCACCGAGCTGGGCGGCGCCGCGCTCGGACGCGCGGGCGTCCCACAGCTCGAACAGCGGCTGCGCGGCCATGACGAGCAGCACGGCGAGGACGGGGAGGACTGCGAGGATCGTGAGCACCATGGCGTCCACGATGCCCCCGGGGAGCACCCCGCCACATCGGTCGTGGGGCCGGTTCTCCCAGGTCGACCCCTAGTACCGGGGTATGACTCCCGGGGTCGACCCCGGGGTCATCCCCGGGGGACGTCCTCCGCCTCGACGGCCGACGGGTCCCAGGAGTCCGACGGCGAGCCCCAGCCGTTGCGCTTGAGCATCTTCTTCGCCGCGCGCTGGTGGCGGCCCATCAGCCGGTCCAGGTACAGACGCCCGTCGAGGTGGTCGGTCTCGTGCTGCATGCAGCGGGCGAAGAAGCCGCGCCCCTCGTACGACACGGGCTCGCCGTCGAGATCGGTGCCGGTCACCCGGGCCCACTCCGCCCGGCCGGTCGCGAAGTTCTCGCCGGGCACCGACAGGCAGCCCTCCTGGTCGTCGTCCGGGTCCGGCATGATCTCCGGGATCTCCGAGGTCTCCAGCACCGGGTTGACGACGAGCCCGCGGCGCATGGTGCGGGTCTCCTCGTCGGGGCAGTCGAAGACGAACAGCCGCAGGTCCACGCCCACCTGGTTGGCCGCGAGGCCGACGCCGTTCGCGGCCGCCATCGTCTCGAACATGTCCTCGACCAGCGTCCGGACCGAGTCGTCGACCGTGACGACGGGGCGGGTGGGGGTGTGGAGCACGGGGTCGCCGACCATGCGGATGCGCAGAACCGTCACCGGAGCAGCCTACGGTCGCCGCCGGAGGTGACCCGGCCGGGCGGTTTCGTTGTGGACCGACCCGCTCTCCAGGCGCGTCGCGGCCGGGGACCGTCGGTCCCCTGTGGTTGAATCCGCACCGCGAATGACAGACGTGTCGTTCGTCGTCGCGGTGCCCGGGCGGGGCCGCCGCAGTACGAGATCGTCGTCCGCTCGAGGAGCGTGATGGAGTCCGCCGGGTCCCTGCCGGAACGCCGCGGAGCGCACCGGCGCACCGCTGCCGTGTCCTCCCGCGAGCTCGACCGCCGCGAACGCGAGATCCTCGCGTTCGAGGCCCAGTGGTGGAAGTACGCGGGTGCCAAGGAGCAGGCGATCCGCGAGCTGTTCGACATGTCGGCCACCCGCTACTACCAGGTGCTGAACGCCCTGGTCGACAAGCCGGAGGCGCTGGCGGTGGACCCGCTGCTGGTCAAGCGCCTGCGCCGGCTGCGCTCCAGCAGGCAGCGCACCCGCGCCGCCCGTCGCCTCGGCCTCGAGCCCTGACAGCCAGGAGGTCACGATGACCGCACCCGCGTCCGGTGGGCAGTCACCGCTGAAGATCGCCGGTATCGCGCTGGTCGGCGTCGGTGTGGTCGCCGCTGTCGTCGGCCTGATCGGCCTCACCGGCGGCGGTGAGGACGGCGGCAACCAGGCCGCGCCTCCGTCGGCGTCGGCCGAGCCCGCCCCGGCCCCCGCTCCGGGGGACGGCACCGGCGACGGCGCCGTGCCCGGCACCGGCGCCACCCCCGCCCCGGGCACGCCCGGGGAGACCTCACCGTTCACCCCCGGAGCGCCCGGCACGCCGGGCTCCCCCGGGTACGAGGGCGCCGGCCCGGCCGTCGCCGCGCCGCCGCCCGCCGCGGGCTCCGGCCCCGGCTCCGCGGGCCAGGGCGGCTCCGGCTCCGCCGCCGGAGAGGGGTCCGCGGTCGTGGCCCGTCCGGTCGTGCGGATCTACAACAACTCGACCATCCGCGGTCTCGCCGAGAAGGCGGCCGGGGAGTTCCGTACCAACGGTTGGACCGTGTCCCAGGTGCAGAACTACTCCCAGGGCGTCATCCCGACCACGACCGTCTACTACCGGCAGGGCACCACCGAGAAGGCCGCGGCCGAGGAGATCGCGAAGAAGTTCGGCATCCGTTCTGAGCCCCGCTTCGACGGCATCCAGGACGCGACGCCCGGCGTCATCGTCATCGTGACGCGGGACTTCTCCGCCGCCTGACCCGACCGACCGCAGCGGCCCCGGACGATCCGTCCGGGGCCGCTGCGCTGTTCAGGGGCCCGCTGTGCTGTTCCGAGGGTGCTGCGTCGATCCGGGGCGCAGCGCCGTTCCCGGGGTGCTGCGCCGTTCCAGGGGCGCTGCGCCGCCCCGGGCCGCGGCGACTCAGCCGTCGCTGCGGCGGCGGGCGTAGGCCTCCAGCTCGGCGACCTGCGCCGGGTCCAGCGACGCCCGCACGGTGCGACGTGCCGTCGCCAGGTGCGCCGCAGTCACCTCGCCCGCGTCGAGGGACTCCCGCATCGCGGTCAGTGCCGCCTCACGCAGCAGCGCCGCACAGTCCGCCGCCGAGTAACCGTCCAGTTCGGAGGCGAGCGCGTCGAGGTCGACGTCGTCGGCCAGCGGCACGTCGCGGCCCGCCGCGCGCAGGATGTCCGCCCGCGCGTCGGCATCCGGCGGCGGGACGAACACCAGCCGCTCCAGCCGGCCCGGGCGCAGCATCGCCGGGTCGATCAGCTCGGGCCGGTTGGTCGCCCCGACCACGACGACCTCGCGCAGCGGTGTGGCCCCGTCCAGCTCGGTCAGCAGCGCGGCGACGACGCGGTCGGCCACCCCGGCGTCGGTGGAGCCCCCGCGGCGCGGGGCGAGCGCGTCGACCTCGTCGAGGAAGATCAGTGCCGGAGCGGCCTCGGCCGCGCGGCGGAACAGCTCGCGGACCGCCCGCTCGGACTCGCCGACGTACTTGTCGAGCAGCTCGGCGCCCTTCACCGCGAACACGTTGAGGTCACCGGAGCCGGCGAGCGCACGCAGCAGGAACGTCTTGCCGCCGCCCGGCGGGCCGTAGAGCAGCACCCCGCGCGGGGCGTCGACCCCGAGCCGGGCGAACGAGTCCGGGTGGCGCAGCGGCCACAGCACCGCCTCGGTCAGGGCCGCCTTGACCTCGGTCATGTCGCCGACGTCGTCGAGGGTGAGCCCGCCGCTGCCGAGGGTGCCACCACCGGACAGCGAGATCGGGCGGACCGAGCCGACGGCGTCGAGCAGGTCGGACTGGTGGACCTGTTCGGTGGGCTCGGCGCCGCTGCCGCGCAGCGCCGCGCTCACCGCGGCCTCCCGGCGGACCGCGGCCAGGTCCGCGACGACGAAGCCGGGGGTGCGGGCGGCGACCGCGCCCAGGTCGACGTCGTCGGCACGGGGGACGTCGGCCAGCAGCCGCTCCAGCAGCGCACGCCGGGTCGCGGTGTCGGGCAGGCCGACCGACAGCTCGCGGTCCACCAGGTCGGGGGCCCGCAGCCGCGGGTCCAGCGCCTCCGGCTCGGCGCTGGTGACCACGAGCGCCGGCCCGCCGGGCGCGGTCGCCGCGCGCAGCTCGTCGAGGACCAGGGTGGCCAGCGGCGGCGGGTCGGCGGCGGGGAGCAGGGCGTGCGCGTCGTGCACCAGCAGCACCGCGGGGCCGTCGGCACCCGTCGCGCCGGACCCACCGGTGCGGGCCCGGGCGATCGCCGCCCGGACCCGCTCGGCCGCGGCGGCCGGCTCGACGGCGGCGACGGCCGGGGCGACGAGCTCCACGCAGCGCGCGCCCGCCGCCGCGGCCGCGCTGCGCACCAGGGTCGCCTTGCCCGCGCCCTCCGGCCCGGAGACGAGCACGCCGAGCCGGGCGTCGCCGCCGAGCCGGGTCAGCAGCTCCGGGCGGCGGAACATGAGCTCGAACCAGTCCAGCAGCCGGCGCGCGACGGCCTCGTTCGCGGCGAGGTCCTCCAGCGGCACCACCGGCTCGGTGGATCCGGCGGGCCCACCGGGCCCCTCCACGGCCCCCGGAGCGGCTCCCGCGGCAGCGGCCGAGGCTGTGGCGGTGGCCAGGGACGCAGGGGACCTGACGGGCCCGCCAGGGCCGGGGCCCCCGAGCGCAGCCGGGGCGGTGCCGCCGGTGTCCCCGGAATCCCCCGTGTCCCCGGTGTCCCGACCGCCCTGCCAGCCCACCACCGTCGACGGCGTCACCACCACCGGTCCGGCCGGATCGGCGACGGCGACGGTCAGCAGCTCAGAGGTCCACGTCCCGCCGACGGCCGCGGCCAGCGCACGACGCACCGAGCGGACGTCGGACCCGGCCGCCGGGGCGATGTCCTGCGGGAGCAGGGACACGGCGTCACCGCGTACCAGGACCTTCCCCATCAGGGCGAGTCGCAGCGTCGCCGGGGCGACCGTGGCGGTGGTCAGCGCGGACCCGACCAGGCGCACCTCCCGGGCCGCGGTGACCGGCGCCGGCGCGACGACGACGGTCGCACCGTCGGTCAGCCCGGCGTTGGAGAGGGTGACGTCGTCGAGCCGGGCCTGCCCGTGCGGGTCGCCCGGCGCACCGGCGACGGCGAGCGCCGCGGTGACCCGGGCCCCGGTGAGGGTCACCGCGTCCCAGGAGCGCAGGCCGAGCGCGGCGAGCACCTCGGGGTGCAGCCGGACGACACCACGGCGGGCGTCGGCGGCCGCGGGGGCCAGTCGGGCGACGAGCTCCAGCACGGGCGGTCCTCCGGAGGGTCGGGGTCAGCGACGGCGCAGGCCGAGGCGGCGGCCGGAACCGCGGGGCGCGGCGGCGACGCCCGGACCGCGCGGGTCCCGGACGGCGCGGGTGTCGCGCAGGCCGTCGCGGCGGGCCTCGCCCTCCGGGTCGAGCCGTCGCCGGACACCCCTGGCCACCGCCCCGGCCCGGCCGGCGACCCGGCGGCGCAGCGGCGGTCGCAGACCGAGCCGACGGGCGGACCGGGCCGCGCGGGCGACGGCGCGGCGCTGGCGGGTCGGCACGTCCCACGCCTCGGGGTGGCGCGAGAGCCAGCGGTAGCGGTAGGCCGTCCAGGGCAGGAGCAGCAGATAGGCGACCCCGGCGACGGCGATGCCGAGGAACGGGATCGTGATCAGGATCGCGACGACCGCGGCCACGCCGACCAGCAGCCAGCGGGTGGCGCGGGGCGAGACCCGGACCGTCTTGAGCGACAGCGTCGGGATGCGGCTGACCATGAGCCCGGCCGTGACCAGCGCCCAGACCCCGACCAGCGGCCGCTCCGACCACCAGCCCTGGCCGAAGTGCAGCCAGAGGTAGAGCGGGATGCCCGCGGTCAGCGCGGCCGCGGGGGCCGGGACGCCGACGAAGAACTCGCGGGCGAACGGCGGGGCGCTGTCGTCGTCGATCAGGGTGTTGAAACGTGCCAGGCGCAGCGCCATGCACACCGCGAACACCAGGGCCACGATCCAGCCGGCCCGGGTCCCCTCGAACGCCCAGATGTAGATGACCAGGGCGGGGGCGACGCCGAAGGACACCAGGTCGGCCAGCGAGTCGAGCTCGGCGCCGATCCGGCTGGACGCGTCGAGCAGCCGGGCCAGGCCACCGTCGAGGGCGTCGCAGAGCGCGGCCACGAGGATGGCGACGATCGCGAAGTCGAAGCGCGACTGGAGCGCGAAGTAGACCGCGGTCAGGCCCGCGCAGAGGTTGAGGACGGTGACCGCGTTGGGCAGCAGCCGCACGCCGGCCGGGTATCCGCCGGCGGGGCGGGACATCCCCACGACCTCAGCGCTCCGCCGCCTCGGCCACCAGGCCGAGCACGGTCTCCCCGCCCACGGTCCGCTGGCCGGGGCGGACCAGCGCGGTCGTCCCTGGCGGGAGGTAGGTGTCCACCCGCGACCCGAACCGGATGAGACCGAACCGCTCGCCCGCGGCGACCTCGTCGCCGTCGCGCAGGGCGCAGACGATCCGGCGGGCCAGCAGGCCGGCGATCTGCACGACCCCGACCCCGACACCGTCGGCGCGGACCACGGTGATCGCGTTGCGCTCGTTGTCCTCGCTGGCCTTGTCCAGGTCCGCCGACAGGAACGTGCCGGGCGTGTACTGGACCCGCGCGACGCGGCCGTGCACCGGCACCCACTGGACGTGCACGTCCAGCACGGTCAGGAAGATCGAGACCCGGGTGTGCGGGACGCGCGGCAGGTCGAGCTCGGCGGGCGGGACCGTCTCGGTCACGGTGGCGACCGTGCCGTCGGCGGGGGCCAGCACGGCGTCGGTGCGCAGCGGCGGGGTGCGGACGGGGTCGCGGAAGAACAGCGCGGTGGCCGCGGTGGCGAGCAGGCCCGGCAGGGTGCCGCGGCCGGTGAGGGCGCGCACTCCCGCCGCGGCGAGCGCCACACCGGCGACGATCGGACGGCCACCCGGGTGCATCGGGGGGATCGCGTCCCGGACCAGCCGGGCGATGTGGGTCGGGGAGGTCCCGGTTCCTTCGGCCATGGTGGGTCGTCGGCTCCTGATGCTCCGGTAGGGGATCACCAACGCTACGCGGGCACCACGGACGCCCGTCCGGCGGGACGACCGGGACACGCCGAGGATCCGGGGGTCCCCGTGCCGGGGTGCGACCGGTGGAACGATCGGCCGTTCGTGCCCGACGCCGTCCGCATGCGGTGCGCGATCCCGCGGGCCCGGTCGACGGCACAAAAAGGGCCGGGGCCGTCGTCCCCCGAGACGACGACCCCGGCCGTGGAACCGCTCGTCCGCTCCCCAGCGACGGGCGGTGGGTCTTGTGCTGTAAAGGGTCTACCCCTCCACAGCGGAAAGTATTCCTCTCCGACGACCGGCAGTCCAGATCACGACGGATGTCCGCCGTGATCTACCTCTTTCGGCCGAACGGACACCCTCCACGACGTCGCGCGCGGTGAGATCGTTGCCCCGGCTGCCCATGAAACAGCTCACACTTTCGGCGCAGCCGCACATCCGCGTGAGTGGCAGGCCCGTTGCACAGCGCAGTCCTGCTGGCGACACCCGGACGCCATGCCGGCCCGCTCGGCTCCGCAGGTCACCGTTCGGCGCGGCACACGCACGACCACCGACGTCGGGTCACGGGGCGTCGAGCAGCCAGACCGCGACCTGCTCGCCGTCGGCGACGGCGGTCGTGTCGGCGGGCAGGTCGATCAGGCAGTCGGCCCTGGCGAGCGCCGCGATCAGGTGCGACCCGGTGGATCCCACCTCCGACACGGTCCCGGCTGCGGCGTCGAGCAGGCCGCGCCGGAACTGGCGGCGCCCGGCGGGCGAGGAGAGCGCCCCGGACAGCCGCGCGGTCACCACCGGCCGCGCCGGCGCGGGATGGCCGACCGCCGCCCGGAGCGCGGGCCGGACGAACACCTCGAACGACACCTGCGAGCTCACCGGGTTCCCGGGCAGGGTGACCGTGGCGACCTCGACCCCGCCCAGCTCCAGCCGTCCGCAGCCCTGCGGGCCGCCGGGCTGCATCGCGACCTTGCCGAACTCCACGCCGTGGCCGGTCATGGCGTCCTTGACGACCTCGTAGGCGCCCGCGCTCACCCCGCCGGAGGTGAGGACCAGGTCCACGCCCTCGCCGACCCGCTCCGCGAGCACCGCCCGGAACCGCTCGACGTCGTCGGGGACGAAGGACAGCTGCTCGGCGGTCCCGCCGGCCTCCCGGACCGCGACGGCGAGCATCGTGCCGTTGGACTCGTAGATCTGCCCCGGCTCCAGCGCGCCGCCCGGGGCGACGAGCTCCGAGCCGGTGGACAGCACCAGCACGTGCGGGCGGCGGCGCACCGGCAGCTCAGCCCGGCCGACGGCGGCGGCGAGCCCGATCTGGGGGGCGGCCAGCACGGTCCCGGCCCGCAGCACGACGGCGCCGGCCGCCGCGTCCTCCCCCGCCCGGCGCACGAACGCGCCCACCTCGGGGGCCTCGGTGATCCGGACCCGCTCGACGCCGGCGTCGGTCCGCTCCACCGGCACGATCGCGTCGGCACCCGCGGGCACCGGGGCGCCCGTCATGATCCGGGCGACCGTGCCCGGCGCCAGCGCGGGGACGTCGGTGCGCCCGGCCGGGATGTCGGTCGACACCGCGAACTCCAGCGGCGCCCCGGGGGACGCGCCGGCCAGCTCGGCGGCGCGCACCGCGTAGCCGTCCATCGCGGAGTTGTCGAAGGGCGGCAGCGCGACGCCCGCCGTCAGGTCCTCGGCCAGCACCCGGCCGCTCGCCTCGGCCAGCGCGACCTGCTCGGTCCCGGTCGGCGGGAGCAGGGCCGCGACCGCCGCGGCATGCTCGGAGACGGTGCGCGGACCGGCCTGCGACCAGGTGCTCATGACCCCATCCTGCCCGCCCCCGCGCGAGGCCCGCAGCCGGGCGGGCCCGCTTGCACTCTCCACGGGCGAGTGCTAGAAACGGGCTCAGCATCCACTGGCACTCGTGTCCGTGGAGTGCCAAGGTCGGGTCGGTGAGTCCGGCGCAGGGTTGCCGGGCGTCCGTCGCGGGCACCGCATCCGATCACTCGACTCACCTCTATCGGAGGGCAACACCCCCATGGCGAAGCAGATCGCGTTCGACGAGGAGGCCCGTCGCGGCCTCGAGCGGGGCATGAACACCCTCGCCGACGCCGTCAAGGTGACGCTGGGCCCGAAGGGCCGCAACGTCGTGCTCGAGAAGAAGTGGGGCGCGCCGACCATCACCAACGATGGTGTGTCGATCGCCAAGGAGATCGAGCTCGAGGACTCCTGGGAGAAGATCGGCGCCGAGCTGGTGAAGGAGGTCGCCAAGAAGACCGACGACATCGCCGGTGACGGCACCACCACCGCCACCGTGCTGGCCCAGGCGCTGGTCCGTGAGGGCCTGCGCAACGTGGCCGCCGGCGCGAACCCGATGTCGCTCAAGCGCGGGATCGAGAAGGCCACCGAGGCCGTCTCCCAGGCGCTGCTGAAGTCGGCCAAGGAGATCGAGACCAAGGAGCAGATCGCTGCCACGGCCTCCATCTCGGCCGCCGACCCGCAGATCGGCGAGCTCATCGCCGAGGCGATGGACAAGGTCGGCAAGGAAGGCGTCATCACGGTCGAGGAGTCGCAGACCTTCGGGCTCGGGCTCGAGCTCACCGAGGGCATGCGCTTCGACAAGGGCTACATCTCGCCCTACTTCGTGACCGACGCCGAGCGCATGGAGGTCGAGCTCGAGGACCCGTACGTCCTCCTCGTCTCCTCCAAGATCTCGACCGTCAAGGACCTGCTCCCGCTGCTGGAGAAGGTCATGCAGTCGGGCAAGCCGCTGGCCATCATCGCCGAGGACGTCGAGGGCGAGGCCCTGGCCACCCTGGTCGTCAACAAGATCCGTGGCACCTTCAAGTCCGTCGCCGTCAAGGCCCCGGGCTTCGGTGACCGCCGCGAGGCGATGCTCGCCGACATGGCCATCCTGACCGGTGGCGAGGTCATCTCGGAGAAGGTCGGTCTCAAGCTCGACACCGCCGACCTGTCCCTGCTGGGCACCGCCCGCAAGGTCGTCGTGACCAAGGACGAGACGACCATCGTCGACGGCGCCGGTGACGCCGACCAGATCGCCGGCCGGGTCAACCAGATCCGCGCCGAGATCGACCGCACCGACTCCGACTACGACCGCGAGAAGCTCCAGGAGCGCCTCGCCAAGCTGGCCGGCGGCGTCGCCGTCATCAAGGCCGGCGCGGCGACCGAGGTCGAGCTCAAGGAGCGCAAGCACCGCATCGAGGACGCCGTCCGCAACGCGAAGGCGGCCGTCGAGGAGGGCATCGTCGCCGGCGGCGGCGTGGCGCTCATCCAGGCCGGTGCCGGCCTGTTCGAGGGCCTCGGCCTGGACGGTGACGAGGCCACCGGCGCGAACATCGTCAAGGTCGCGCTGGAGGCCCCGCTCAAGCAGATCGCGGTCAACGCCGGCCTCGAGGGCGGCGTCGTCGCGGAGAAGGTCCGCAACCTGCCCACCGGTGAGGGCCTCGACGCCGCCACCGGCGAGTACAAGGACCTCATCAAGGCCGGGATCATCGACCCCGCCAAGGTGACCCGCTCGGCGCTGCAGAACGCGGCCTCCATCGCGGCCCTGTTCCTCACCACCGAGGCGGTCATCGCCGACAAGCCGGAGAAGGGCGGCGGCGCCCCCGCCGACCCGACCGGTGGCATGGGCGGCATGGACTTCTGATCGGTCCTGCCTCACCAGGCACACAGCACCACCCCGCGGGGCGGTACCGGTTCGCCGGTGCCGCCCCGCGACGCGTCCGGGGGGCGCCCGTCGGGGGTCGCGGTCGGGGGTCGCGGTCACCCCAGCGCGGCGACGGCCGCGCGGGCCCGCTCCCGCAACGCCGTCAGCAGCTCCGGCGGGTCCAGCACCCGCACGTCCGGCAGGAGCGGCCACAGCGCCCGTCCGGCGTGGGCGAGGTCCCCGAACGCGGCGACCACCTCGGTCGTCCCGTCCCGGGTCCGCTCCTCCTCGACCGTGACGGCGGACAGCGCCTCCCGGCGGTCGGCGGGCAGCGCGAGCCGGACCCGGAGCCCGGGCCGCCGCGCCCGGAAGTTTTCGCGACGGCGCAGCCACAGCTCCTCCAGGTCGACGCCCTCGGGCCGGTGCGCGGCCTCGGCCAGCGGCTCGGCCTCCTCGATCCGCGACACCCGGTAGGTGCGGTCCTCCCCGTCGCGCAGCGCCAGCAGGTACCAGCGCCCCGCCGCCTGGACGAGCCCGACCGGGTCGACGACGCGCTCGGCGGCGGGCCCGGGCTCCGCCCCCGGCCGGGTCCCGGCCCGGTAGCGGATGCGGAGCCGGACCCCGCCGAACACCGCGCGCTGGACGGCGGTGAGCACGTCGGTGGTCGCGCCGTCGTCGGTGTCGCGCAGCCAGCCACCGCGCCGGACGAGTACCCGTCCGGCGGCGTCGGTGGCCTGCTCCCGGGCCGCGTCCGGCAGCGCGGCGACGATCTTGCGCATGGCCGAGGCGAACTCCGTGCCCAGCCCGAGCGCGCCGGGCGTCGACGTCGCGCCGGAGCCGAGCAGCGCGACCGCCTCCGCCGGGGTCAGGCCGGTGAGGTCGGTGGTAAAGCCCGGCAGCAGCGCGAAGCCGCCGTGCCTGCCGCGTTCGGCGTAGACGGGGATGCCCGCGGCGGACAGGGCCTCGACGTCGCGCAGCACGGTGCGCTCGGAGACCTCCAGCTCGCGGGCGAGCACGGCGGCGGTCGCCCGGCCGCGGTGACGCAGCAGGAGCACGAGGGACAGGAGCCGGTCGGCGCGCACGTCCCGGAGAGTGCCACGGAATCATGACAGGAGATGTCAGGTATCGCGGGCACGCTGACGCCCATGACGAACGCGACGCTCACCACCGACCCCCGTCCCGCCTACCTGGCCGCCCTCGACTGGGTCGCCGACCTCGCGAGGGCCGTCCCCGCGGACCGGATGGCCGACCCCACCCCCTGCGACGGCTTCGACGTCCGCACCCTGCTCGCGCACCTGGTCACGACGCTGCGCCGACCGGCGTCGATCGCCGCCGGGACCGACCCGCTGGCCCATCCGGTGGTCAGCGAGGACGTGCTCGACGACCCGGCGACCGCCTACGTCGCCGAGGCGGCGGCGCTGAAGGCCGTCTGGGCAGGCCCCGAGGGCGAGGCGCTGCTCGATCGGGTCGCGCGGCTGGCGTTCGGCGAGGTCCCGGCGCGGACCGCGCTGACCGTGTTCCTGAACGAGACGCTCGTGCACGGCTGGGACCTGGCCGTCGCGACCGGGCAGGACCCGGAGGCCGACCCGGACCTGGCGACGACGGCGCTCGCCACCGCCCGCGCGTTCCTGCCCGCCGAGCCGCGTGGCGGCCCGGTGCCGTTCGGGCCGGTCGTGGAGCACCGTCCGGAGGCGGGACCGACCGAACGGCTGGCCAACTGGTCGGGCCGGGTGTCGACGGGCTGGGTGACGACGGCCGGGTGACGACGGGCCGGGCGGGCCGACGGAGGGACTGAGCTCCCGGCACTGGCTCAGGCGGCGGGCGCGATCAGCCAGACGGCGAGGTACACCAGCGCTGCCGCGCCGCCGGTGAACAGGGTGAGGACGAGGACCGCGATGCGCAGCAGCGCGGGATCCACACCCAGGTCGGCGGCGAGACCACCGCAGACACCGCCGAGCATCCGGTCGGTGCTGCTGCGCCGGAGCCGGAACGCGGCGACGCGGTCGCCGATCCCGGGCGTCGCGGGCCGGGGCCCGGCGCCGGAGGGGCCTCCGGCAGGCGTGCCGGGGTGCGCGGACGGCCCGGGAGCGCCGGCCCCGAGGTCCCCGAACGGGCCGGGCCCGGCCGCGTCGGGGCCGGAGGCGGCGGGAGCGGCGGTGGGAGCGGGGGCAGGGGTCGCGCTCTCCTCGACCATCGGCACCCGGTCGGTGACCGGATCGGTCTCGGTGCGTCCGGTACCTCCGGCGTCGGGATCCGCGGCGATCCGGGCGGTCGGCTGCTCGTCGAACCCGGTGATCCCCGTGATCTCGGTGTTGCTCTCGGTGCTGATCTCGGTGCCGTTCTCGATGATCCCGGTGCCGCGCTCGGCGCTCTCGAAGGCGTCGGTCCCGGTCGACGCGGTACCGGTCGTGCTCGTGTTGTTCTCCATGGCTCCACGGTGTCGCCCGGGCGCCCGCCGGGACTCGGGACGAGCCCGGAGACCGACCCGGAACCGCACCGCCCCGTCTCAGGGCCCGGCACCGCCTGTCTCAGGGCCCGGCACCGCCCGGCCCGGGGTCACGGCGGCGCTCAGCCGGGCGGGCGGGGCCTCTGCGGACGGCCGCACGGCGGCGGCTCGACCGGACGACGCCGCACCGGCGGCACCGCGGACGGCGGACCCGGCCGGGGCGGCGGCTCGGGCACCTGCCGGTCCCGCATGCGCAGCACGCGCCCGAGCACCAGCGCGACGACGACCGACACGACCAGCCACGCCGCGACACCGACGAGGACCCAGAGGGCGGTCGGCATGCGCCCTCCTCCGGCGTCGTGGACTCGACTCAGTGTGCCCCTGATCAGCGACGCGCGGAGGTCGCGCGTCCGGGTGAGCGTGCTCAGCCGGCGTCGGGCAGGGCGGGCCCGAGGAGGTCGTCGGCGTCGACGATCCGGTAGGCGTAGCCCTGCTCGGCGAGGAACCGCTGCCGGTGCGCGGCGTAGTCGGTGTCCACGGTGTCGCGGGACACCACCGAGTAGAAGTGCGCCTGGCGACCGTCGTTCTTCGGGCGCAGCAGCCGGCCGAGCCGCTGGGCCTCCTCCTGCCGGGACCCGAACGTCCCGCTGACCTGCACCGCGATCGTCGCCTCCGGCAGGTCGATGGAGAAGTTCGCGACCTTGGAGACGACCAGGGTCGTGATCTCGCCGCGGCGGAAGGCGTCGAACAGCTTCTCGCGCTCCCGGTTGCGGGTGGAGCCCTGGATGACCGGGGCGCCGAGCTTCTCCCCCAGCGCGTCGAGCTGCTCCAGGTAGGCCCCGATGACCAGCGTCTGCTCCCCCTTGTGCCGGTCCAGGATCGCCTGCACGACGTTGAGCTTGGTGTCCGCCGTCGACGCCGTCCGGTAGCGCTCCTCGGCGTCGGCCGTCGCGTACGACATGCGCTCGGCCTCGGTCAGCGTGACCCGCACCTCGATGCACTCGGCCGGCGCGATCCAGCCCTGGGCCTCGATGTCGCGCCACGGGGCGCCGTAGCGCTTGGGGCCGATCAGGGAGAACACGTCGCCCTCACGGCCGTCCTCGCGGACCAGGGTCGCGGTGAGGCCGAGCCTGCGACGGGACTGCAGGTCCGCCGTCATCCGGAAGACCGGGGCCGGCAGGAGGTGCACCTCGTCGTAGACGACCAGGCCCCAGTCGCGGGAGTCGAACAGCTCCAGGTGCTTGTACTCGCCCTTGGTCTTGCGGGTGACGACCTGGTAGGTGGCGATGGTGACCGGGCGGATCTCCTTCTTCTCGCCCGAGTACTCGCCGATCTCCTCCTCGGTCAGCGACGTCCGCGCGACGAGTTCGCGCTTCCACTGCCGCCCGGACACGGTGTTGGTGACCAGGATCAGGGTGGTCGCGCCGGCCTTGGCCATCGCGGCCGCACCGACCAGGGTCTTGCCCGCGCCGCAGGGCAGCACGACCACGCCCGAGCCGCCCTCCCAGAACCCGTCGACGGCGTGGCGCTGGTAGTCGCGCAGCGTCCAGCCGTCCTGCTCCAGGGCGATCGGGTGGGCCTCGCCGTCGACGTAGCCCGCGAGGTCCTCGGCGGGCCAGCCGACCTTGAGCAGCGCCTGCTTCAGGTGCCCCCGCTCGGACGGGTGGACCACGACGGTGTCGTCGTCCACCCGGGCGCCCAGCATCGGGCTGATCTTCTTCTGCCGGAGGATCTCCTCCAGCACGGCACGGTCCAGCGCGGTGAGGACGAGGCCGTGCGCGGGGTGGTTGGACAGCTGCAGCCGCCCGTAGCGCCCCATCGTGTCGACGACGTCGACCAGCAGCGGCTGGGGGACCGGGTAGCGGGCCCAGCGGACCAGCGCGTCGACGACCTGCTCGGCGTCGTGCCCGGCGGCACGCGCGTTCCACAGGGCCAACGGGGTGACGCGGTAGGTGTGGACGTGCTCGGGTGCCCGCTCCAGCTCGGCGAAGGGCGCGATGGCCGCACGGGCCGCCGCGGAGTCGGGGTGGTCGACCTCGAGCAACAGCGTCTTGTCGGACTGCACGATCAGGGGGCCGTCGGTCACGGAACGAATCCTCTCGAGGCCGGAGAACGGGGCGTGGCGGGTCCGCCGGACGCCGAGCGGAGACGAACGGTCGGCGTGGCGGGTCCGCCGGACGCCGAGCGGAGACGAACGGTCGGCGTGTGTCACGTCACGTGACGACGAAGCAACCGGCCATACGCCACTCGGGAGACGAGGGTTCCGGGGGCTAGACTCGGCAGCCGTCCGTCACGCACAGACGGGACCCGACACGATCCTATCCGTCCGACTCCCCCGGGACGCGGCAACCGCCGCCCCGTGTCGGTCGCGATGCGGTCGAGCGGTCCCGTCGTGACCCCGAAAGGCGCACCGGACCAGCTGATGCTCCCCGACCTCGTGCCCGCCGCGCCGCCCGTCCCCGGACCGGAGACCGACAGGGAGATCTCGCCGTGACCACCGTGACCAGCACGGAACGCCCGAGCACGTGGTCGGAGCGACTCGACCCGCGGAACTGGAGCCTGGTCGCCAAGCTGGCGGTCGTCGGCCTGGTCCCCACGGTCCTCGCCCTGTCCATCGGCGCCATCCGCGTCGTCGACCAGGCCAACGTGGCCGAGGAGCTCAGCCGCGGCAGCGGACTGGTCGACGTGCACCGCCAGATCGAGACGCTGACCGGCGCGCTGCAGAACGAGCGCGACGCCGCGGTCCGCTTCGTGGCGGGCAACCGGCTCGGTGACCGGGCCGTCGTCGAACGGGCGCAGGCCACGACCGACCAGGCGCTGCAGGCCACGACGGCAGGGCTCGACACCGCCGAGCAGCAGGCCCCCGACCTGGCCACGGCCCGCCGGCAGGCGGACACCACACTGGGCCAGCTGCCGGTCATCCGGTCGCAGGTCGCCGAGGGCCCGACCCCGGCCGCCGACCTCACCGGCCGCTACACCGCGGTCGTCCAGCGCACGCTGGGACTCGACCGGGCCCTGGTGGGGCGGCTGCAGACCGCCGACACCGCGGGTCTGACCACGGCGATCACCGCCGGGGCGAGCGCCCGCGAGGCCCTGCAGCTCGAGCGCACCGTGATCGGTGGCGCGCTCGCCGCGGGGACGCTGGAGGAGCAGCAGCGCGCACAGGCCACCGGCGCCGAGGCCTCGTTCCAGGCCGCGGCCGGTGACTTCCAGTCGTCGCTGACGCCGGAGCAGGCCCAGTCCTTCGGGAACTTCGCCGCGGGCCAGGCGAACGCCGAGCGCAACGCCCTGCGCGACCAGGCGCTGTCGGTCCCGCCGGGCGTCGCACCGCCGGTCGACCCGAACGCGTGGAACACCGCCGTCGACCGGTCGGTCGCCGCGGTCGACCAGTCCACGGCGGCCGCCCAGCAGGCGTTCGTCGACGGCCGGGCCAGGGCCGCCGAACAGGCGGGCAACACCGCGGGCCTCAACTCCGTGCTGCTGATGCTCACGATCCTGCTGACCGCGGGGATCATCCTGCTGCTGGGCCGGCAGATGGTCCGTTCGCTGCGCCTGCTGCGCAGCTCGGCGCTCGAGGTCGCGGAGCAGAAGCTGCCCGCGGCGGTTCAGGGCATGCGCTCCGGTCAGGCACCGAACGCGCTCGTCGAGCCGGTCCCGCTGGACAGCCGCGACGAGATCGGCCAGGTGGCGCGGGCCTTCGACGCCGTGCACGGCCAGGCCATCCGCCTCGCCGCCGACCAGGCCGCGCTGCAGCAGAACGTCAACTCGATGTTCGTCAACCTCTCCCGCCGGTCGCAGGCACTGGTCGAGCGCCAGCTGCAGCTGATCGAGCAGCTGGAGAGCAACGAGCAGGACCCGGACCAGCTGTCGAACCTGTTCCAGCTGGACCACCTCGCGACCCGTATGCGCCGCAACAGCGAGAACCTGCTGGTCCTCGCGGGCACCGACCTGGCGAAGCGGAACGTGGCGCCGGTGCAGGTCGTGGACGTCCTGCGGGCCGCGGTGTCGGAGGTCGAGCAGTACCAGCGGGTCGTCGTGCAGACCCCGCCGAACGCGACGATCGCCGGTCGTGCCGCGAACGACCTCGTGCACCTGCTGGCCGAGCTGCTGGACAACGCGACGAACTTCTCGCCGCCGGACTCGCAGGTCGTCATGACGACGACCCGCACCGCCGACGAGTCGCTGCTGATCGAGATCTCCGACCGCGGCGTCGGCATGACCGACTCCGAGCTGGTCGACGCCAACCAGCGTCTGTCCGGCCCGGCCGAGGTCGACGTGTCGGCGGCGCGGCGGATGGGTCTGTTCGTGGTCGGTCGGCTGGCCGCCCGGCACCGCGTCGGCGTCCGGCTCGCCTCGGCCGCCGTCGGCGGCGGCTCCGGTGGGCTGAGCGCCTCGGTGACCGTGCCGCCGCAGCTGGTGCCCTCGGCGCAGCTGCCCGAGCAGCGCCGCGACGGCGATCCGGGCGGCTGGGGCGGCGTGCCGCCCCAGGGTGGCGACCAGCACGCCCCGCAGGTGCCCGCCCCGGCGCTGACCGGTGGCGGAGCACCCGACGGGCCCCCGTCGGCCGCCCCGACCGCGGTGAACGGGAACGGTCGCGGTGGTCCGCTGCCATCGATGGTCGCGGGCTCCGACGGCCCGATGACCCCGACCTTCGAGGCCGGTGCGTCCTCGTCCACGACGCCGCGCAACGGCTCGGGCTCGAGCCTGCCGACGCGCCGTCCGGGGTCGTCGCTGACGAAGAACGCGGCCCCCGGCGACGCCGGTGGGCAGACCGCCGACGGACCGGCCCCGACCCTGAACGGGTCCGCCCCGCAGGGTCTGTCGGCCTTCGCGCCGTCGCAGGACGGGGGGCGCGACGCGCGTACCCCGGCCGACGTCTTCACCCCGGCCGACGAGGCAGGCCCTGGTCCCGCCGACGGCGACTCCCCGCGCGGCGCCGAGGCGTTCCGGGGCACCGGCCCCGCGCCGCACGGCGCCGACGACCGCCCGTCCGGCGACGCCGGCCCCGGCGCCGAGGCCCTCGCCGACACAGAGGACGGCACCGAGGGCACCGAGTCGACCGCGGCCCTGGCCGACGGCACCGACAGCACCGACGGCACCGACAAGGCCGACAGCACCGAACGCGCCGGCACCGAGGCGGACCGCTCCGGCGGCACCGCTGCCCCGTCGGCGGCGGCCGCACTCGGGCTGGTGGGCGCCGCTGCGGCGGCCACCGCGGCCCGGGCACGCGGTGACCGCGACATGGACGACACCGTCGTCCTGGACCGGGCGATCGGCGACGGTCCCGAGGACCACCGGCAGGCCCCGGCCGACGACGAGCGCTCCGAGGCGACCGACGCCGGATCCGACGACCGGGACGGGGCCGGTCAGGACAGTGCCGATCAGGACCGTGCCGCCCCGGGCACCGACGGGACCCCGGACCACCGGATCACCGGCACGGTCGCCGACCGGGACACCGACGGCGCCGCCGAGGACTCCACCGACGGGACCACCCCGCAGGAGACCCCGGTCGCGGCCCGCACGAACGGCATCGCGCCGTTCCCCCCGGCCCCCGCCGACCGCGCGGACGTCCCCGGCACCGACGGTGACGCCCAGGACAAGGCCGGCGCCGCGGACACTGCCGACACCGAGGTGAGCGCCCCGTCCGGCGACACCGACCACGCCGACACCTCCGGGGTCGCCGAGGTCGAGGCGGGCCACACCGGGCCCGACCTCGCCGAGGACGACGCCACCGGTGCCGCCGGTGCCGCCGGCTCGACGGACACTCCCGGAACCGGTGCCGACGGCGCCCGCCCCGCGGACACCGCAGCCGAGGACGGCGCCGCCCGGAGCACCGGGCCCGGAGACAGCGGCACCGGGGACAGCAGCACCGGCGATGGCAGGACCGGGGACACCGGCCCGACGCGCAGCGACCCCGAGACCGCGGGATTCCCGACGGTCCGCACGTCCGGCCGCACGCCGATGGGCGGACCGCTCCCGGCCCGCACCAACGGGACCCGCCCCTCGCCGTCGCGCCGCCCGGTCATGCCGGTCCGCGGCGCCGGGCCGGCGCTGCCCACCCGCGGTCCGGGCCGCCAGGGCCCGCCCCCGGCACCGGCCCGCGGCCCGCAGCAGCCCGCACCCCAGCAGGCTCAGCCGGTCCAGCAGCAGGCGCGTCCGGGTCAGCAGGTCCAGCCGGCGACGGGCCGGCAGGAGCCCGCACCGCTGCCGAAGCGCGAGGGTGGCCGGGCCGGCGGTCCGGCGAGCCTCGCCGCGGCCTCCGCCGGCTCCTCGCAGGACGAGCTGTTCGCGCCGAAGGTGGCCGTCGAGGGCGATCGGGGTCAGCTCCGGCGCCCCGGGGCGGTCGAGTCGGCCCGGGCCCAGACCGGGTTCGACATGGGTCAGACCACCCCGATCTTCGACGACATCGCCTCGGCCTGGTTCCGCTCGAACCGGTCGGTGCCGGTCCGCTGGCAGGACGCCGCCGGCCCGAACGGTGGCGCCCCGGCCGGTGCCCCGGCCCCTGCCACGGCCGACGCCCCGGCGCCCCCGGCGGCCTTCGCCTCCCCCGACGACGACGTCTGGCGGCAGGCCCGCGAGGCCACCGACGGCGACGAGTCGGAGACCGCCGGTGACGAGCTGACGACCGCCGGACTGCCCAAGCGACGCCCGCGGGCGCGACTGCTCCCGGGCAGTGCGGCAGGATCGACCGTGCTCAGCCCCGCTCCGGCGGAGCCGAGGGACGCCGAGAGCGTCCGTGGCCGTCTCGCCAGCTACCAGCAGGGCGTGCGTCAGGGCCGGGAGAGCGCTTCCGGTGTCCGTCGCAACGCACTCACCGGCACGACCGAGACGGTCGACGGCGACTCCGATCCGCAGGACCAGCACGACCCGCAGGACCAGCACGACCGGCAGGGCCCCCGGGCCCCGCAGGACACCACCGCGACCGGCACCCCCGAGCCCGCCGCGGACCGACCGAACTCGTCCGACCCCGAGGAGAACCAGTGAGGGCACCGCAGGCACAGCCGAGCCAGAGCCGTTTCGGCTGGCTGGTCACCAACTTCGCGGAGCGCGTCCCGGGTGTCGCGCACGCCATCGTGGTGTCGACCGACGGACTGCTGCTGACCGCCTCCGACCGGCTGCCGCGCGACCGGGCCGACCAGCTCGCCGCCGTCGCATCCGGTCTGGTCAGCCTGACCCAGGGCGCCGCGCGCTGCTTCGACGCCGGTGGCGTCGTGCAGACCGTCGTCGAGATGGACCGCGGGATCGTGCTGCTGATGTCGATCAGCGACGGGTCCTGCCTGGCCGTGCTCGCCTCGCCGAGCTGCGACATCGGCCTCGTCGGCTACGAGATGACGCTGCTGGTCGACCGGGTCGGCCAGCTGCTCACCCCGGAGCTGCGCGCCGAGCTGCAGGGCTCGTTCGGGCCCTGAGGCCACGACTCCGGACCCGAGGACGCGTTACCGTCATGCACCCCATCCGAGGATCGACCAGAGCGGGTGAGATCCGATGACCCAGGACCCGGGCGGACACGGCCCCGAGCCGACGTTCGCCGACGTCATGAACGGGTTCAGCCTGGACTCCAAGCGCACGCCCAAGAAGCGCCGATGGGGGCGCAACCGTCCGGAGGACGACGTCGAGCCGGAGGGTGCCGCCCCCGCGCGCCGGGTCCCGCCGCCGAACCCGGGCGAGGTGACCGGCCCCATCGGCGGGTCGGCGGCCTACGGGCTGCCGCCCACCCCGGCCGAGCTGGAGGCCCAGCGGGGCGGTGACCGGCCGGACCGGCCGGCGCCGCAACCGGCCCAGAACACGGGGCAGAACCCCACGTACGACCCAGTGGCAGCGCCGCCGCCGGTGCCCCCGTCCGCGGGTGGTGCCGCCTTCGTCCGGCCCTACGCCTGGACGCGGGGACGGACCAAGTCGGGCTACGAGCTGGCCATCGAGACCCTGGTCTCGGTCAGCAACCGGGCCCGCAGCCAGCTGGAACGGCTGCCGATGGAGCACCGCTCCGTCGCCGACCTGCTGCTCGAGCAGACCCGCTCGGTGGCCGAGGTCGCGGCGCTGTTGTCGCTCCCCCTGGGCGTGGCCCGGGTGCTGCTCGGGGACATGGCCTCGAACGGCACGGTGACCGTTCACCAGACCGCGAGCACCCCCGGCAACGCGCCGGACCTCGCGCTGATGGAAAGGGTGTTGAGTGGACTCCGTCGGCTCTAGGCCACAGCCGCCCCAGCCCGCGGCCGGGATGGCCCGTGCCGCGACGATGTCGGCCAAGATCGTGGTGGCCGGTGGGTTCGGCGTCGGGAAGACCACCTTCGTCGGGTCGGTCTCGGAGATCATGCCGCTGACCACCGAGGCGGTGATGACCGAGGCGAGTGCGTCGCACGACGACCTCTCCGCCACCCCCAACAAGCGGTCGACGACCGTCGCGATGGACTTCGGTCGTGTCTCGCTGGACGCCGACCTGGTGCTCTACCTGTTCGGCACGCCCGGCCAGCAGCGGTTCTGGTTCATGTGGGACGACCTGGTCCGCGGCGCGATCGGCGCCGTCGTCCTCGTCGACACCCGGCGCCTGGCCGACTCCTTCGCCGCGATCGACTTCTTCGAGGACCGCGGACTGCCCTACGTCGTGGGTGTCAACGCCTTCGACGGGCAGCTGCAGCACAGCCTCGACGACGTGCGCGAGGCGATGTCGATCGACCCGGCCGTCCCGATGGTCGTGTGCGACGCCCGGCACCGGCAGTCGACCAAGGAGACCCTGATCGCGCTGGTGCAGCACGCGATGCACCAGCGGATGGCCGCCGGCGCCCGCTGACCCGTACCCGACGGCGGCGCCGGCACATCCCGTGCCGGCGCCGTCGCGGTAGCGCGTCCCTCCCGCGAGGGGACCCGTTCAGCCCCGGGCCTGGTCGCGCCCGGCCGGCTGCTCCGCCCCGGCGTCGACCGGGGCGATCGAGGTGATGCGGTGCAGCTGGATCCGGCGCAGCTCGCCGTCGAGCGCGTCGCGGCCCTCGACGTAGCCGCCGCCGACCGAGACCGGCGCGAGCACCCGGTCCCCGGCGACCCCGTGGGCGTCGACGTAGCCGATCCACACGGTCCGGCCCTCGCGCACGGCCTCCTGCAACGACGCCAGGTTCCCGGTCGCGCCGGTGAGCTCACGCCGCCCGGCGACGCTGTCGCGCACCCCGGCCAGGCGGTCCCCCGCCCGCAGTCGCTCGACCAGCTCCTCGGCCCGGTTCGTCGGGGACCGGTCGACGACCCGGCCGGCGTCGCGGGTGCCGCGCCGCAGCCGCGGCTCGGTGCGCCGCCCCTTCGGCCCGAGGTCGACGACGGCACCGCCCGCGTCCTCGGCGGCCGGGCTGAACCCGGCGGCCCGCAGCCCGTCGAGCACCTCGGCCAGCGGCAGCGAGCTGACCATGACGGTCGGGGCGATCCGGCGCAGCCCCAACTCCTCGGCCGCGGAGTGCGCGAGCACCTCGGACAGGAGCACCTCGTCGTCCGAGCGCAGGAAGCAGCTGACCGCCCCGCCGCGCAGCCTGCCGTGCCGGCGGGCGACGTCGTCCACCAGATAGGTCAGGGTCTGCGGGACCGGGGTGCGGGAGCGGGCCTCGAGGATCGCGCGGACGTCGTCGGCGGTACGGCCGGTGTCCAGTGCCCGGCGCAGGCTGCGCTCGGTGAAGCGGTACACCGTGGCGCCGCCCGCGGACTCGACCTCGGCCAGGATCGCGAGCTCGTGCGCGAGGTTCGCCGACAGCCGCCCGGGTGCGACGGCGGTCAGGTCGGCCTGCAGCAGGATCTCCTCCACCGGGGCGGGCAGCGCCGCGTGCAGTGCGGCGGCCAGCTCGGTGGGGTGCCGGGTGGGGTGCGCCGGGTCCGGGCGCAGGGCCGGGTCGAGCAGCACCCGTCCGGCCGTGGTGAGCGCGTCGAGGGCGACCACGCCGATCGCGGTGGCCTCGGCGACGGTCCAGCCGACCGTCTCGTCGCGCAGCCGGCCGCCGCGGCGCGGGGCGTGCCAGGCCAGCAGCCGCGCCAGGTCCTCCGGTGACCCGACCGAGGTGCCGGGTGCGAGATCGGCGAGCGCGTCCAGGACGCGACGGCGGTCCCGCGCGGCGGGGGGACGGCGCGGCCCGTCGGACAGGGCGGTGATCGGCTTGCCGGTCTCGTCGCGGCGCCCCACCAGCCCGGGCAGCCGCGGCAGCTCCAGCCAGGCCTGGGCCAGCACCGCCCAGCGGGACTCCTCCGGGCCGGTGCCCCAGACGTCCCAGGTGGTGGTCGGCAGCCACTCCGGGGTCACCGACTCGGTCGCCCCGACGAGGTCCGCGGCGTACAGGACCTCCAGAATCAGCGCCGCGGTCGGCTCGTCGGTGTCGGCCGCCTTCGCCGCCCGCTTGAGCTCGCGGACGCCGAACCCGCCCGACCGCAGCACCGGCACCGACTCCCGCGCCAGCCACTCCAGGAGCAGGTCGGTGCGGCGCAGGAACTCCAGTGCGGCCCCGGCGCCGGTGCCGTCGACCACCGAGGTCTCCCTGGCGCGCAGCGGGACGTCCGGCCGGGACAGGTCCAGCGGCCCCATCGGACGGTCGCCGCGCAGGGCCAGCGCGACCTGGCGGGGCAGCTCGACGGTGTCGGCGTCGCGGCGCACGAGCAGCCCCTTGTCGAGGAGCGACCCGACCGGTCCGGTGGAGCCGTTCGCGTTGCGGGAGCGGCCGACCGGCGGGCCCTGGGCGAGGACGTCGAGGACCTTGCGTTCGTCCTCGCCCACCCCGGCGAGCAGGGTGTCGAGCTCCGAGCTCGCGGCCGGACCGGTGGCGGGGGCGCCGAGCCCGGCGGGCCACGGCCCGACGACGTCGGCGGCCGCGGGGACCAGCGACACCGCGTCGTCCGGGCCCCAGGCCAGCGCGCGGTCGCGCAGCGCGGTGAGTCCCTCGGCGACGGTGGCCTCGTCCACGTCGGGGCCGAGCCAGCCGCGCAGGCCGGCGCCGGGGGTCGTCGCGTCGACCGGGGTCCGCCACGCCGTCGCCAGCACCAGCGCGTCCAGCACGGTCAGCGCCACGGTGCCGAGGTCCTCGCAGGCGCGCTGCACCGACGCCCGGATCGAGGCGCGGGTCGCGAGCACGGTGAGGTCGCCGGGAGGTGGGACGGCGAGGTCCGGACGTGCGCGCAGCAGCGCGGCGAGGAACCCGTCGTCCTGCCCGCGCAACCACTCGACCAGGGACGTCTGCATCGTCGCCAGGGTAGTCGGACGATCGCGGGCGCACCGGGGCGGACAGCCGCGCCCGCGTCCGCGATACTGGACACAGGACACTGCCGCGGTCCCGCTCGGGACCGGACGACGACGCTGGAGGACGCGATGGCCGCCAAGCCCGCGAAGCAGGACCGGATCCACCCGGAGTGGCCGCACTCCGAGGACGGCGACCACCCGGTCACCGAGCTCCTGGGCAGCGTCCAGGGAAACATGTCGCCGTTCGGTGACATCGAGTTCCCGGTCGCCAGCGTGCCCTACGAGCACCCGGTCACCGAGATCAACCGCTGACCGTGGTCGCCGGTCTGTTGCTCGCGGGCGGCGCCGGACGCCGCATGGGCACCCCGAAGGCGCTGGTCCGTCTGCACGGCGAGCCGCTCGCGGTGCGGGCGGTCAAGGCGCTGCAGGCGGGTGGGTGCGGCCCGGTCACCGTCGTGCTCGGCGCCCGAGCCGACGACGTCACCGACGTGCTGCGCAGCGCGGGCCTGGGCACCGACGGCAGTGACGTCGGTGTCGTGGTCGCCGAGGACTGGGACGAGGGCATGGGCGCGTCGCTGCGGCGCGGGCTGGGGTCGCTGACCCACCTGCCCGGCACCGGCGCGGCGCTGGTGCACCTGGTCGACCTGCCGGGCATCGGGCCGGAGGCGATCCGCCGGGTCGCCGAGGGTGCGGGACCGTCGTCGCTGCGGCGGGCCGCGTTCGACGGCGTCCCCGGACATCCCGTCCTGATCGGCCGGGACCACTGGTCGGGCGTCGTCGCACTGTCCTCCGGGGACTCCGGCGCCCGCGACTACCTGGCCGGCCGCTCCGATGTGGAGCTGGTCGAGTGCGGCGACGTCGCCGTCCCCGACGACGTCGACACCCCGGGGCAGCTGCGCCGCCTCGCCGGGACCTGAGCCGCCGCACCGGCCCCGACACACCCGTGCCCCGGTCCCTCCGCGAGGGGCCGGGGCATCGTCGTGCCGGGGTCAGATGTTGATGACCTGGCCGGGGGTGATCAGGTGCCCGGCACCGAGGCCCGGGTTCTTGGACAGCAGGTTCTTCCAGTTCGCGATGCCGTGCGCGGCCGCGATCTTGCCCAGGGTGTCGCCGGACTTCACCGTGTAGGTGCCGCCGGACGACGCCGCGGGGGCGCTGGCCTTCACCCGCTCCGGGGCCCGGGTGCCGGCGTCGGTCTCCAGGGTCCGCGGCGTGGCGGACCCGGATGCGCCGGTCTTGGACGAGCAGGACGGCCAGGCGTTCCAGCCCTGGGCGGCCAGGACCTTCTCGGCGACGGCGATCTGCTCGGCCCGGGTGGCCTGGTGCGCCGACGCGGCGTACTCGCCACCGCCGTAGGCCTTCCAGGTGCTCGGGCTGAACTGCAGGCCGCCGTAGTAGCCGTTGCCGGTGTTCGCGGCCCAGTTCCCGGTGCTCTCGCAGTGCGCGAGCGAGTCCCAGGTGGAGTCGGAGGCGGCGTTCGCGGTGCCCACGACGGTCAGCATCGGGGCGCCGAGGACGGCACCGGCGACGGCGGTCCGGACGATCGTGCGGCCGGCGGTGCTCGGTTTACGGTGTTTCCCACGGTAACGAGGCATGGCAGGTCTCCCGCGTGACGCCACCCGAACCGCACCCGGGGAGTGGGTGCCCGTACCGGCAGCCGGGGGAGCGGCCACCGATCCGTCTGACGATCGGCCCTGTCCCACACCGATACCTCGGGGGCCGGTGACCGCCGGACAGGGAGCGTTGCGGCACCGGAGCCCGGCCGCATGGGGGAGTCGGCCGAGCCGGGACCGAAGGTAGGTCACGTCAGAGCGACGCGAAAGTCGACGGCGACACGGCGTGGCGTCGGACGTACCGGACACCCGATGGCCAGGTCTCGCGTTTGCGCAGGTGACAAGCCCCGATCACGAACCGGAAACGTTCGCACAAACGGTTCGATCAGTTCCACAAACGTGATACAGATCACATCCATTGCTCCATCCGGAGGCCCCTCCTCGGGCACGCGGAGTGGCGAGGGCCACCCCGCCGAGACCCCCGTACTGTCGGGGCGTGACCACCGAGCACCGCCGGCCCGACCCCGCGCTCAGCCACGTCGACGACGCCGGGGCGGCCCGGATGGTCGACGTGTCGGACAAGCAGCCCGGCCGCCGCGCCGCCGTCGCCACCGGGACGGTGCACACCACGGCCGAGGTCGTGCGCCTGCTGGAGACCGACGGCCTCCCCAAGGGCGACGCACTCGCCACCGCCCGCATCGCCGGGATCATGGGAGCCAAGCGCACCCCGGACCTCGTGCCGCTCTGCCACCCCATCGCGATCAGCGGGGTGACACTGGACCTGGCGCCGGCCACCGACGGCGACGCCGGCCGGGTCGCCATCCGCGCCGAGGTCCGCACCACCGACCGCACCGGGGTGGAGATGGAGGCCCTGACCGCGGTCGCCGTCGCCGGGCTCACCCTGCACGACATGATCAAGGCCGTGGACCCGGGCGCCGTGCTCGACGCCGTGCGCGTCGAACGCAAGGAGGGCGGCAAGACCGGCCCGTGGGAGCGCGGGGCATGACCGCCGCACGCGCCGCCCGGGTGGTCACCGCCTCCAACCGCGCCGCGGCGGGCGTCTACACCGACCGCGGCGGGCCACCGATCGTCGCCTGGCTGCGCGAACGCGGCTACGACACCCCGGACCCGGTCGTCGTACCGGACGGGGAGCCGGTCGGGCAGGCGCTGCGGGCCGCCGTCGCCGACGGCGTCGCGGTCGTCGTCACGACCGGGGGCACCGGCATCTCCCCCACCGACGCCACCCCCGAGGTCACCCGGGCCGTGCTCGACCACGAGATCCCGGGCCTGGCCGACGCGATCCGCCGCGCCGGGGAGGAGAAGGTCCCCACCGCCGTGCTCTCCCGTGGCCTGGCCGGGGTCGCGGGCCGCACCCTGATCGTCAACCTGCCCGGCTCCCCGGGCGGGGTGAAGGACGGCCTCGGCGTGCTCGCCGGGGTCCTCGACCACGCGGTCGACCAGCTGCACGGAGGAGACCACCGATGACCGATCCCGCGACCACGCGGACCGCGACGGTCCTGCGTGCGGCCGTCGGCGAGGAGCCGCTCGACGTCGAGGAGCACGCCCGCCTGGTCGAGCACGCCGCCGCCGGCGCGGTCGTCACCTTCGCCGGTGTCGTCCGCGACCACGACGGCGGGAAGTCGGTGCACGGGCTGGAGTACAGCGCGCACCCGACGGCCGCCCGGATCGTCGCCGAGGTCGCCGAGCAGGTGGCCGCGCACTCCCCCGGCGTCCGGGCGCTCGCGGTGAGCCATCGCGTCGGCCCGCTCGACATCGGCGAGGTGGCCCTCGCCTGCGCCGTCGCCGCCGAGCACCGCCGGGAGGCGTTCACCGCCTGCGCCGAGCTCGTCGACGAGGTGAAGCGCCTGCTGCCGGTCTGGAAGCACCAGCGGTTCGCCGACGGTTCCGACGAGTGGGTCAACTCCACCTGAGCCCGGCTGCGCGCCCCGGAACAACGGCGCACCCCCGGAACGACGGAACGGCCCGGGTCCGCCTCCCCACGAGGGGAAGGGGACCCCGGGCCGTCGTCCGCCGGGGCGGGTGCTGGGGACACCGCGCGCCCCGTGCCGTCCGTCCCGGATGGCGGTCCGGGGACGGTCGGCGGGATCAGCCGAGGTTCAGGACCTGACCGACGCTGATCACGTTCACGTTGCCGATGCCGTTCGCGGCGGCCAGCTTCGCCACCGAGGTGCCGTGCGCGGCCGCGATCCGGCTCAGCGTGTCGCCAGCCTTGACAGTGTACCCACCGGCGGCCGGGGCGGCGGCCTTCTTCGGCGCGGACGCGGCGGGGGCCGACGCCTTCACGCGCTTGCTCGTGTCGGCCGAGTAGCCGGTGATGCCCAGCTTCTTCGAGCAGGACGGCCAGGCGCCCCAGCCCTGCGCGGCCAGCACCCGCTCGGCGACCGCGATCTGCTCGGCGCGGCTGGCGTTGGCCGCCGAACCCGAACCACCGAAGGCGGCCCAGGTGGACGGGGAGAACTGCAGCCCGCCGTGGTACCCGTTGCCCGTGTTGATCGACCAGTTGCCGCCGCTCTCGCACTGGGCGAGCTGGTCCCAGACGCTGTCCGGGGCAGCGTTGGCGGTGCCGGCGATCGCAGCCGTCGCACCGACCGCGACGACACCCGCCGCAGCCATGCGCAGGAGACTTCGGCCCTTGGGTCCCTTGGTCATCGTTTCGCTCCCACCGCGCCGGCCCGAGGACACACACACTCCGCACAGGAGGTCCCCTGGGCACAGGTGTGCCCGCCGTGTCGTCGCGGGTGCGTCGATCGGGACCGGGGAGCGACGTCCATGACGTCCGCGGAGGTGGTCTCTCTCGTCCCCGTCCCGTTCCGTTCCTCGACGGACCGGACAGCCGCGGGACGGGGGTGGTTCGGCGCGGCGGGTCCGGATGTGTTGCTCGTTCAGGTGGCCGATCCGGTGGACCGACCGACAGAAAGGTGAATGGGCGGAAAGAATTCGTCAACGAAGGGGCCCGTGAGCGGAATCACTGCAACAAGCGTGTAATTATCAGATTCTCCCTAAACGCACTGGTCAACGACGTCACATCACGGACCTATCACGCGGTCATGAACATTTCTGATTCGGAAGCAACTCGAACCTTCCGGGCCGCTCGTTCGTCCTCAGGGCGAGGTGCTCGACCCGCCCGCGCGGGGAGGAGGGCCCTCCTGCTGTGGCCTCGTTCACCGCTCGTCCTGCATGCTGGTTCGGTGAACGACACCGCACCCGGCCCCGGGAGCCCGGCCGAGCTCGCCGACGCGTTGCGCGCGACCGGCTATCTCGCCGACGACGGTCTCGCGACGGCGGCCTTCCTCGCCCTGCGCATGAACCGTCCGCTCTTCTGCGAGGGCGAGCCGGGGACCGGTAAGACCGCGCTGGCCCAGGCACTGGCCGCCACGCTGAACGCACCGCTCATCCGTCTGCAGTGCCACGACGGCATCGACTCCGGTCAGGCCCTCTACGACTGGGACTTCCCCCGTCAGCTGCTGCACCTGCGCACCCTGGAGGCCGCGAGCGGCCGCGACGGGTTCGACCCCGACACGGTGGAGGCAGGTCTCTACGACGAGCGCTTCCTGCTGGCCCGCCCGATCCTGCAGGCGCTGCGCACCAGCCCGTCGGTGCTGCTCATCGACGAGATCGACCGCGCCGACGACGAGTTCGAGGCCTTCCTGCTGGAGGTCCTCACCGAGCACGCGGTGACCATCCCGGAGCTCGGGGAGGTGCGCGCCGCGACACCGCCGGTCGTCGTCCTCACCTCGAACCGGACCCGGGAGGTGCACGACGCGCTCAAGCGCCGCTGCCTCTACCTCTGGCTGGAGCACCCGAACATCGAACGCGAGATCGAGATCCTGCACAGCAGGCTGCCCGAGGTGCCCGAGCGGCTCGCCGCGTCGGTCGCGCGGGCGGTGCAGAAGCTGCGCCACACCGACCTGATCAAGCCGCCGGGCGTCGCGGAGACCCTGGACTGGGCGCGGGCGCTGCAGCTGATCGGCGCCCGGCACCTGGACCCGGAGTCGGCGGCGCGCACCCTCGGCGCCGTCCTCAAGTACCGGGAGGACGCCGACCAGGTCCACAAGCAGCTCGACACCCTGCTGGCGTCCTGACCCGGCCGCGATGACCGTTCCCCCGAGCCCGTCCCCGGCGGCCCCGCCCCGGCCGCCCGCGGCGGAGCCCACCGGCACCACCGACGAGCTGCTGACCGGATTCGTCGGGTTCACCGAGGTCCTGCGCGCGGCCGGGGTGCCGGTCACCCAGGACCGGGTGACCGCCTACCTGGAGGCGCTCGACACCCTGGACGTGACCGACCGGGACCAGGCGTACTGGGCCGGCCGGCTGACGCTGTGCGCCGACCCCGACGACATCGTCCGGTACGACCTGGCGTTCCCGTCCTGGTTCGAGCCGACCAGCAACCGTCCGTCGAGCAACCGCGACGACCGCCCGCCCGCACCGCCGAAGCTGGCCGCACTGCTGCCGGGCCGCGAGGGCGGGGAGGACGACTCCGACGACGCCGACGGCCCGCAGATCAAGGCCGCCGCGACCGGTGCGGAGATCCTGCGCAACCGCGACGTCGGGGAGCTCTCCCCCGCCGAACGCGAGCACCTGCGCCGGCTGATGACCCTGCTCAGACCGGAGCCGCCGACCCGGGCGTCGCGGCGGCGCAGACGGAACCGGCACGGTGAGGCCGACCCGCAGCGCACGTTGCGCGCGGCGCTGCGCAACCAGGGCGAGATCTTCCGGCTCGCCCGGCGCGACACCTCGCGCCGGCCGCGCAAGGTCGTGCTGCTGATCGACGTGTCCGGCTCGATGGAGCCCTACGCGGACGCGCTCGTGCGCTTCGCCCACGTCGTCGTCCGTCGTTCGCCGCGCTCGGTCGAGGCGTTCACCCTGGGCACCCGGCTCACCCGGATCACCCGTGAGCTGCGGCTGCGCGACCCCGAGCACGCACTGCGCGCCGCGGGAAGAGCCATCCCGGACTGGTCGGGCGGCACCCGGCTGGGCGAGGTGCTGCAGGCCTTCGTCGACCGCTGGGGACGCCGCGGGGCGGCCCGCCGGGCGGTCGTGGTCGTGTTCTCCGACGGCTGGGAGCGCGGTGGCACCGAGCTGCTCGGCACCCAGGCCGAGCAGCTGTCCCGGCTGGCCCATCGGCTCGTCTGGGTCAACCCGCACGCGGGCAAGGACGGCTACGCCCCGGTCCAGGGGGGAATAGTCGCGGCCCTTCCGCACTTGGACGACCTGCTGGCCGGGCACAGCCTGGACACGCTGGAGAAACTGCTCGAGGTGGTGCGCAATGCGTGACGTGATCGACCAGCTCGAAGGCTGGTGGCGCAAGGGTGAGCCGGCCGCGCTCGCGACGGTGGTCGGGACCTTCCGGTCCGCACCGCGCCAGCCGGGGGCCTCGATGCTCGTCGGCCCGGCGGGCGAGGCCGTCGGCTCGGTCTCGGGCGGCTGCGTCGAGGGCGCGGTCTACGAGCTCGGGCAGCAGGTGCTGTCCGAGGAACGACCGGTCCTGCAGCGCTACGGCGTCTCGGACGACGACGCGTTCGCCGTCGGCCTGACCTGCGGCGGCATCCTCGACATCTTCGTTGAGAAGGTGACCCCGGAGACCTACGAGCAGCTCGGCCGCATCGCCGAGGCGATCCGCGACGAGGACCCGGTCGCGGTGGCCACGGTCGTCGCGGGCCCCTCGGAGCTGCTCGGCAAGCGGCTGATCGTCTGGCCGGACAAGACCGAGGGCGGCACCGGATCGGACCGGATCGACGACGCGGTGCGCGACGACGTCCGCGGCCTGCTCGACTCCGGCCGCAACGCGACGCTGACCTACGGCGTCCACGGCGAGCGTCGTGGGGAGGGGCTGCAGATCTTCGTCGAGTCGTTCGCGCCGCCGCCCCGCATGATCGTGTTCGGGGCGATCGACTTCGCCGCCGCGGTGGCGCGGATGGGCAGCTTCCTCGGCTTCCGGGTGACCGTCTGCGACGCCCGGCCGGTGTTCGCGACCGCGAGCCGCTTCCCGGGGGCCAACGAGGTCGTCGTCGAGTGGCCGCACCGCTACCTGCAGACCGAGGCGGACGCGGGCCGGATCGACCAGCGCACCGCACTGTGCGTGCTCACCCACGACCCGAAGTTCGACGTGCCGCTGCTGGAGGTGGCGCTGCGGCTGCCCGAGGTCGGCTACATCGGGGCGATGGGCTCGCGACGCACCCACGACGACCGGCTCGAGCGCCTGCGCGAGCGGGGCGTGACCGAGGCCGAGATCGCGAAGATGTCGTCGCCGATCGGGCTGGATCTGGGCGCCCGCACCCCGGAGGAGACCGCGGTGTCGATCGCCGCGGAGATGATCGCCCAGCACTGGGGCGGCGAGGGCATCCGGCTGGCCGAGCGCGAGGGGCCCATCCACGCCTCCTGACATCCCCCCGCTTTCGGCCAGGTCCGCGGCGTGACGTGCTCGCCGCCGACCTGCGGCTCCGCGCGCCGCCCGCCGATCGAGAGGCCGGGAAAGAGGGGTGTCCCTGTACCGTGGGACACACGCTCGTGACCGAGCCGCCCGCCGTCCGGGGCGGGCCGTCGACCATCACGGAGCAGGAGGAGGGCAGCGTGGTCCTCACCGGTCAGGCAGGCACCGTCGTCCCCGGGCACGGGGCGGACCGCGCCGTGCCGCGGGAGACGGTGCTGGTGCTCGACGGCGAGACCGGCGGCGCCGGTGCCGAGGAGGGGTACACGGTCCGCGCGGCGCAGTGCCCGCGGGAGCCGCGACCGCGGCTGTCGAAGTTCCACGCGCCGGAGATCGTGTTCGGGCCCGACTCGCTGCCCGAGACCGCCCACGCCGCGCTGCGTCTCGGGGCGCGGCGCCCGTTCGTCGTCACCGACCCGGGGGTGACCGAGGCCGGGTGGCCCGCCGAGCTCCTGCGCCACCTGCGCGCCGCCGGTCTGCGGCCCCAGCTGTGGAACGAGATCACCCCGAACCCGAAGGACCACGAGATCCAGGCCGGGTTCGAGCGCTACGAGAGTTCCGGCTGTGACGTGGTGATCGGCATCGGCGGGGGCTCGGTGATCGACGCCGCGAAGGGCGTCGCCCTGCTCGCGGCCAACGGCGGCACGATCCTCGACTACGAGGGCATCGACCGCATCGCCAACCCGATCCCTCCACTGGTGATGGTGCCGTCGACCTCGGGCACCGGCGCCGACGTCTCCCAGTTCTGCATCATCACCGACACCGAGCGCCTCACCAAGATCACGATCATGGGCCGCGCCCTGGTCCCGGACGTCTCGGTGATCGACCCGCGGCTGCTCGTCACCATGCCGGACTGGCTCAACGCCGCGACCGGCCTGGACGCGCTGACCCACGGCATCGAGGCGTTCGTGTCGCTGGCCCACGGCCCGCTGACCGACACCCACGCGCTGCACGCCGTCGCACTCGTCCACGCCAACCTGCCGACCACGATGATCCGCCGCCACGACGACGGCCCCCGCTCCGCGATGGCGCAGGCCGCGCTCGAGGCGGGCCTGGCGTTCACGAACGCGATCCTCGGCGCCACGCACGCCATGAGCCATCAGGTCGGCGGCATGCTCGACCTGCCGCACGGCCTGATCAACGGCGTGCTGCTGCCGCACGTGATCCGGTTCAACGGCTCGGCCTCCGACGCCGACGCGGCGCGCTTCGTCCCGATCGCCCAGGCCATGGGGCTGCCCGCCCGGCCCGGGATGCCCGGCGACGAGGCCGTGGACATGGTCGCGACCGAGGTCCGCAAGCTGGCCGACGAGGTCGGCGTCCCGACCGGGCTCGCCGCCATCGGGGTGCGCGAGGCCGACGTCCCGCGACTGTCCCGGCTCACCCTCGGCGACGCCTGTCTGACCACCAACCCGCGCACGGCGAGCGTGGAGCAGATCGAGGACCTGTTCCGGGAGGCGCTGTGACGCCGTCGCGGAGGCCCACGCGGTGACCGCCGCCGCCCGCTTCCCGCGCCGCCGCACACCCGCCCCGTCCTCGTCGCCGGCCGCCGCGGGTCGGGCCCGGCCCGACCTCGACCAGCTCACCGGCCTGCGGACGGGCAAGCCGTCGTTCTACTCGGAGTACCGCGAGGGGGCCGAACGGCTGCGCCGGGTCATCGTCGCGCTGGACCGGATCTCCGCCGCGCTGGTCCGCACTATGGAGGGCTCCGAGGCGCTGGTCCGCGCGGTCGCCGACGCGGCGGCCGACCACCTGTCCGCGGACTGGGTGGTGCTCGGGCTCGTCGACGGCGAGCTGCCCGACGCCGCGCCGCGGCACGTCGTCCTCGGGCCGGACGGCGTCGAGTGGGCCGACCTGGCGTCGGTGCCCGAGCGCGTGCGCCGGCACGTGGAACGGCTGCACGCCGGCGACGGCCACCACGACCACGACGACCACCAGCACCAGCACCACGACGACCGGCATCACGACGACCAGCGCCCCCGGCACCTGCACGTCCCGATCCGGCTCGACGGCCGCACCGTGGGCGGGTTCGTCGCGTGGACGCCGCCGGAACGCCACATCGACGACACCGACCATTCGGTGCTGCGCATCCTGGCCGGTCAGACGGCGTCGGCGCTGCAGAACTGCGCGCTGCTGGAGCGGGCCGAGCGACTGCACGCGCGCACCGCGGCCCAGGCCGAGGACCTGCGTGTCCGCAACGACGAGCTGATGCTCACCCAGCAGGCGCTCGGCGCGGCACGCCAGCGGGAGGTCCTCGACAACGAGCGGCACCGCATCGCCCGCGAGCTGCACGACAGCGTCACCCAGTACGCGCTGTCGGCCGGGATGCACATCGAGCTGTGCCGGTCGGAGATCACCGATCCGGACCTGCTCCAGCACCTCGACACCGCCAAGGACCTGACCCGGCGGGCCGTCGAGCAGCTGCGGTCGGCGATCTACGCGCTCAACGACGACGACCACGCCGACAAGGACCTGCCGTCGATGCTGCGCCAGCTGTCCACCGTGCACATGCCCGACGAGCTGCGGGTGGAGGTGACGATCGGCGGGGCCCCGGTGCCGCTGCCGCACGAGCACGAGCAGTCGCTGTTCCGGATCGCCGGCGAGGCGCTGTTCAACACGGCGATGCACGCCTCGGCGTCGCGGGCGGTGGTGCGGCTGGCCTACGCCGGCGGTCGCGTCCGCCTGTTGATCTCCGACGACGGCGGCGCCTCCCCCGAGCAGATCCGCCGCACGCTGCGTGCGGCGTCGGTCCGCGGCCCCTCCGGGGAGCACCGCGGCCTCGTGAACATGGACGCCCGCGCCCGCGAGATGGGTGGGACCCTGCGGTTCCGCCGCTCGCGGATCGGTGGGCTGCAGGTGCAGGTGGACGTCCCGATCGGGACGCCGGGGCAGGAGGAGCTCGGATGAGCAGCGGCACACGGACCGCCCCGGGAGGCCCCGGGGCCGCACCGGCACCCACCGCGCCCGCCGACGGCAGGGCGGGACTCGGCACCCGTCGCGGCCCCGGCCACGACGGTGTGCCTCCTGGCCCCGGGCAAGGCGGTTCCGGACTCGGCCGCTCCGGGCAGGGCGGCTCCGCGGGTAGCGCTGTCGTGCCCGGGCAGGGCGGCTCCGTCGGCAGCGCTGTCGCGCCCGGGCAGGGCGGATCCGGACAGGGCGCTGGGAATCCGCCGGGTGGTGGGGTGCACGGGGCCGGCGGGACCGCCGCGACCCGCACCGGCCCTGGTCCCGGCTCCGGCTCCGGCTCCGGCTCCACGAGCGTCGCGGCACCGCCGATCCGGATCGTGCTGGTCGATGACCACTCGATCATGCGGCAGGGGCTGCGCGCGGTTCTGGAGCGCGAGGACGACCTGCGCATCGTCGGCGAAGCCGGCAGCGCTCCGGAGGCGTTCGCCGCCGTCGCGGCCGGCCGGCCTCAGGTGGTGCTGCTCGACCTCAAGCTGGCGTCCGGCCCGCAGACCGACGGTCTCGAGGTCTGCCGCAGGCTGTGCGCCGACCACCCCGGCATCGGGGTGCTGGTGCTGACGACCTTCGCCGAGGACCGTCTCGTCGTCGAGTCGGTGCAGGCGGGTGCCCGCGGCTACGTGGTGAAGGACGTCGACACCACCGAACTCGTCCGCGCCATCCGCGCGGTGTCCCGCGGGGAGAGCGCGTTCGACGCCCGGTCGGCATCGGCGATGGTGCGGTCGCTCTCCGGCGGGATGCCCGACCGGGAACGACTGACCGACCGCGAGCTCGACGTGCTGCGCCTGCTGGCTCGGGGGCTGTCCAACCGCGCGATCGGCGCCGAGCTGTTCATCTCCGAGACGACGGTCAAGTTCCACGTCGGCAACCTGATGCGCAAGCTGATGGTGTCGCGCCGCGCCGAGGCGGTCTACGCAGCCACCAAGCTCGGCCTCCTCTGACACCACCCACCCCCCGCCGCCGCCCCTCGCCCGACACCGCGGCACGGCGGCACGGCGGCACGGCGGCACGGCGGCACGGCGGCACGGCGGCACGGCGCGAGGATGTGCGTTCCGCGGAACGCGGTCTGACTTTTCGACGGCCGTCACGGGGCGGTCGGCAGCGCGATCGGTCAAGATCGGAGCGCCGGTCGGACCGGTCGACCACCGCCCCGATCGCGTTCCGCGGAACGCGGTCCTGGTCCTGGCCCTGGCCCTGGCCCTGGCCCTGGTCGACCGTTGGGTCGGCAGGGCCGACGGGTCCCGTTCCGCTTCGTCGACCTCTCGGCATCCCGACCAGCAGCCGCGTTCCGCGGAACGCGATCGTCCCAGGCCCCGTCCTCCGCCGGGCTCGAAACTGTCGGACCCACCCGGCACACTCGTCTCGAACACACGTTCGACGAAGGAGAGTGTCGTGCCCCTGCCCGCCTCGACGACCACGACCACGCCGGCCGGTGAGCTGAGCCTGCCGGACCTCGAGTCCGAGCTCCTCGGTCTCGCCGGCCACATCGCCGCCGCCGAGTGCCGCTTCCTGCGACTGCTCGCCGAGTTCGACGACCGCGGCGGCTGGTGCGGGGTCGGCGTCCGGTCCTGCGCCCACTGGCTGACCTGGCGGGCAGGGATGAGCCTGCGCACCGCGACCGAGCACCTGCGCGTCGCGCACGCGCTGACCCGGCTGCCCCGGATCACCGAGGCGTTCGCGGCCGGCCGGATCTCCTACTCCAAGGTCCGGGCCGTCACCCGCCTCGTCGGCGCGGAGGACGCGGTCCTCGACCGCGTCACCGCCCCGTCCCCGATGGGTCCCGCCACAGAGCCGCTCCGGGACCCCGGCAGCGACCCCGACGCCGACGCCGACCCGGGAGTGCATGCCGGCTCCGGCGTGCCGGACGCCGAGAGGGCGGAGGAGACCACCACGCCGCCCGCCGACAGCGGCGACACGGTTACGCACGACGACACGGCGAGCGAAGCGGCGGTCGTCGTTGTCGCTCCGGAGCCGCAGGGTGACGCCGGGGCTGTCGCCCTTCTCGGTGCCGCGGCCGGGCCCGACGCCGAGCAGGTGCTCCTGGACCTCGCCCTGGGCGGGACCGCGAGCCATGTCGAGACCGTCGTCCGCGCGGTGCGTCGACGCTGCGCGCCGCCGAGCGACGTCGCCGCCCGGCGCGGGTGAGCTGGCACCACGACGTCGACGGATCCCTGGTCGTACGAGCCCGGCTCACTCCCGAGAACGGCGCCCTCCTGATCGCCGCGATCGAGGCCGGGGTCGCCGCAGCGCTCCCGACTCCCGCCGGCCCGACCGACAGCGACAGCGACGATCCGGCCGCACGCGAGGGGCGGCGGGCGGGATGGGGCGGGGTCGATCCCCACGAACAGGCCCGCCGCACGGAAGAGCAGGCACCGGGCGCGGTCGTCGACTCGCTGGCGGCCCGGCGGGCCGACGCTCTGGTGGACCTGGTCGTCCGCGGGCCCGGCGCGGCCGGCGCCGCGGTGGTGGAGCGGGGCTCGGCGCGGGTGACGGTCGTCGTCGACGCAGGGACCGGCACCGCACGCCTCGCCGGTGGGCCTGAGATCGCCGCGAGCACCGCCGAGCGCCTTGCCTGCGACGCCCGGGCCCAGGTGCTGCTGAGCGATCGCACCGGGAACCGGATGTACCTCGGTCGGAGCAGGCGACTGGCGAGCCCGGCACAGATCGCCGCCCTGACCGCCGACGGTGGCGGCTCCTGCCGGTTCCCGGGGTGCCACCACACCCGTCACCTCCATGCTCACCACGTCCGTCACTGGCTGCGGGGCGGGCCGACGGACGTCGACAACCTGGTCCTGCTCTGCTCGTTCCACCACCGTCTCGTGCACGACGACGGGTACCTGGTCCTGCGCCCGCCCGGTGAGGGCTGGTTGTTCCACCGGCCCGACGGCAGCCCTGTCGAGGCGACGGGCAGACCGCTGGACGGCAGCGCCGAGTCCCTCGTCGAACGGAACACGCGGGCCCGACTGCGGATCGATCGCAGCACCCTCACCCCTGACTGGTACGGCGATCGCCTCGACCCCGAGCCGATCCTCGACGCCCTGCTCCCGCCCGGCACGACGGCCACCGCCGTGGCCTGAACCCGCAGGCACTCCGCCGGACAACCGGAGAGGAATACAGACACAGGTACGGCCGGGGAGCCGACCCGGACCGCGGCGCACCGAGCCTGCGGGAGCCCGGTGCAGACACCGGCGCGCGAGGGCGCGGAAGCCGCATGTGCGAGGGGCTGGACGGCGGCCGCACAAAGTTGTCGCCGGACCGCGTTCCGCGGAACGCGGCGCCGGAAGCCACGCCCGGTCGAGGAGCGCGGTGACGATCTCGCCGAGGCCGTGGTTCCACTCGGGGGTCACGGTCACGGTCGCGGTCGGGGGCGTCGGGGCTCCGGGCGTGCAGCGGGGCACGTCGTCCCAGGAGGCGCGGCCGAGGGCGAGCGAGCGGTCCACCGGCCCGGCGGCGCACGGGCAGGCCGCGACGACGACCGGTTTCCGGCCTCGGGGGACAGGGCCGGCGGGCAGGACCGGTAGACAGGACCGATGCGCTGGTACGCCGAACGCCCCGACCGGATCGCCCGACAGGTCGTCGCCGACCTCGTCGCCGTGCTGTGGACGGTCCTCGCCGTCACCGCCGGCGTGGCCGTGCACGACGGGTTGTCCGCGCTGCGTGGGCCCGGTGACTCGCTGGTCGTCGCGGGCGGTCGGGTCTCCGACGCCTTCACCGGGGTCGCCGGAGCGGTCGGTGCGGTCCCGTTCATCGGGTCCGACCTGGCCCGCGCGCTGGATCCGGCCGCGGGGGCGGGCACAGAGCTCGTCGCCGCGGGGCGGCAGTTCGGGGGCGCCGTCGACGCTCTCGCGACCGGGGCGCTGGTCGTCGTCCCGCTGGTGATGCTGCTGCCGGTGCTGCTCGGCTGGCTCCCGCTGCGACTGCGCTACGCCCGGCGGGCCGGCGCCGCCGTCGCCGCGCGCGCCGCCGCCCCGGATCTACTGGCCCTGCGGGCGCTGTCGCGGGTGCCGGTGTCGCGGCTGGTCCGGGTCGCGCCGGACCCGGCGGCTGCGTGGCGGTCCGGGGACCCCGCCGTCGTGGCGGCGTTGGCCGCGCTGGAACTGTCCGACCTCGGCCTGCACACCCGCGTCCACGACCGGCCGACGACAGGGCGATGACCGGCGGCTGAAGAAGCGGGGACAGAGCTGGCGACACGCCGGCAGATCGACGGCAGCGTGACGAGACGGCGGCGTGGCGAGACCGGCCGTGTCGAGGCGGCAGGACGGCGGGCGACACGGCAGGGCGGCGACACGGCTGCGGTGCCGGCCGCGGCGCCGGGAGAACCACGGAGCGGGGTGCGACGCTGTCGACCATGCCGCTGTTCGCCCTGGAGGGCCTCTCCCCCACCGTGCACCCGGACGCCTTCGTCGCCCCGACCGCGACGCTCGTCGGGGACGTGCGCGTCGAGGAGGGTGCCTCGATCTGGTACAACGCCGTGCTGCGCGCCGACCTGGGGCCCATCGTCGTGCGTGCCGGCGCCAACGTGCAGGACGGGTCGGTGCTCCACGGCGGCGACGACCCGGTCACCGAGATCGGCGAGGGCGCCACGATCGGGCACCTGTGCGTGGTGCACGGTGCCGTGATCGGGGCGCGGGCGGTCGTCGGGAACGGCAGCACCGTGCAGGACGGTGCCCGGATCGGCGAGGGTGCGATGGTCGCCGCCGGGTCGACGGTCACGCCGAACTCCGAGCTGCCCGCCGACCGGCTGATGCTCGGCTCCGCGGCGAAGGAGCGCGGCGAGCTGACCGAGCAGGCCCGCTGGTGGGTGCGGACCAACCCGGACTTCTACCGCGCCCTGGCCCGGCGGCACGCCGACGGCGTCACCCCCGCCTGAGCCGCCCCCGCGCGTTCCGCGGAACGCTCCGGGCCCTCAGCCCTCGACGTCGGGCGAGCTCGCCTGGGCCCGGTAGCGGCGCGGGATCCGGCCGGCGTGCCGGGCGTCCCACCCCGCCTCCACGCCCCGTCGCATCGCGCGCGCCATCCGCTCCGGGTCGGCGGCGCGGGTGACGGCGGTGGCGAGCAGGACGGCGTCGCAGCCCAGCTCCATCGCCAGCGCGGCCTCCGAGGCGGTGCCGATCCCGGCGTCGAGCACGACCGGCACGCCCGCGGCGGCCACGATCATCTCGATGTTGTGCGGGTTGCGGATGCCGAGCCCGGTGCCGATCGGGGAGCCGAGCGGCATCACCGCGGCGCACCCGACCTGCTCCAGGCGACGGGCGAGGATCGGGTCGTCGTTGGTGTAGGGCAGCACGGTGAAGCCGTCGTCGACGAGCTGCTCGGCGGCGTCGAGGAGCTCGACCGGGTCGGGCAGCAGGGTCGTGTCGTCCGCGACGACCTCCAGCTTCACCAGGTCGGTCTCCAGCGCCTCGCGGGCCATCCGCGCCGTGAGCACCGCCTCGGCCGCGGTGCGGCAGCCCGCGGTGTTCGGCAGCACCGCGATCCCGAGGCGGCGCAGCAGGTCCAGCAGCCCGGTCCCGCCCGCGACGTCGACCCGGCGCAGCGCCACCGTGGTCAGCTCGGTGCCGGACGCGACCAGCGCCCGCTCCAGGATCTCCAGGTTCGCCGCCCCGCCGGTGCCCATCACCAGCCGCGAGTCGAAGAGGTGGTCGCCGAAGGCGAGCTTGTCGGTCTGCACAGCCATGCTCATCCTCCTTGCACCGCGGTCAGGACCTCCACGCGCGCGCCGACGCCGGGACGGTGCCCGGCCCACGACGTGCGCGGCACGACCTCCCCGTCGACGGCGACGGCGATCCCCCGCTCCGGCAGCCCGGCCTCGGCCAGGATCCGGGCGAGGTCGGCGTCGGCGTCGACCTCGCGGTGCTCGCCGTTCAGCACGATCAACATCAGTGGTTCCCCTCCTCGCGCACCCCGGCGGCGGCCGGGACGAACCGTCGCGGGTCCGCGGCGCGGACCGCTTCGGGCACGTCGTCGCCGCGCAGCAGCGCCGCCACGGCCACCGCGGTCACCGGCACCAGCAGCATCCCGTTGCGGCCGTGCCCGGTGGCGACGATCAGCCCGTCGGGCCCGGTCCGCCCGATCAGCGGCAGGTTGTCCCGGCTGCCGGGCCGCAGCCCGGCGGCGGTCTCGGTGAGCGCGTACTCGGCGATCCCGGGCAGGATCCGCTCGGCGTCGCGCAGCAGGTCGCGCACCCCGCCGACGGTGACGTCGGTGTCGAAGCCGTTCTCCGCCGTCGTCGCGCCGACGACGAGGTCGCCGTACCCGGGCAGCGTCCGCGGCACGGCGTAGACCGCCCGCCCGTCGACGAGCGCCCGCACCGTCCGCGACGGCGGCGGCAGCGCCCCGGCGCGCCGGGTCAGCCGCAGGATCTCGCCCTTCACCGGGCGCACCAGCCCGTCGAGCACCGGGTGCAGCGACGACGAGTGCGCCCCCGCGGCGACGACGACCGCGTCCGCCGCGACCGTGGCCCCGTCCGCGAGGCGCACGCCGGTGACGCGGGCGCCGTCGTCGAGCACGCGCGCGACCCCCCGGTCGGAGACCACGACCCCGGCCCGCTCCGCCGCGGTCGCCAGTGCGGCGAGCAACCGCCGGTTGTCCACCGAGGGGTCGTCGGGCACCGACAGGCCGCCGCGGACCTCGGGGCCCAGCGCGGGTTCGAGCCGGCGCAGCTCGCGGCCGGTCAGCCGGCGCACGTCGCGGCCGAGGGACTCCAGGTAGTCCGCGAGCGCGGTCAGCTCGGCGCGGTCGCCCGACCCGGTCGCGGCGACGACGGTGCCCTCCGGGTGCAGCCCGGCGTCGGTGCCGGCGTCGGCGGACAGGGCCGCGGCGAACTCCGGCCAGCGGGCGACCGAGTCCAGCCCGAGGGCGAGCAGGTCCTCCTCACCGGGCCAGGCCTCGGTGACCGGGGCGAGCATCCCGCCGGCCACCCAGGACGCGCCGCGACCGGGGGCCGGGTCGAACACGGTCACCGACCAGCCGTCGCGGGCCGCCGCGCGGGCGAGGGACAGGCCGACCGCGCCCGCCCCCGCGACGACCAGCCGTCCGGCACTCGCGCTCATCGGATCCACCTCACTCCCTGCGCCGGCATGACCCGGATCAGGTTCGACGGTCGGGACCGCGTCGCGGGTCCCCTCTCAGCCCGCTGCCCGGGCTCCCGTGGTTCGTCGTCGTCCGGGGCACAGGCTACGCCGTAGCCTGCGAGCCGTGTCCGACACTGATACCCGCCCCGGCACCCGCGACACCCGTCGCGCCCGGCTCGACGCCCTCACCGACGCCCGCCTCTACCTGTGCACCGACGCCCGCACTGCGCGTGGTGACCTGGCGGAGTTCGCCGACGCCGCGCTCGCCGGCGGGGTCGACATCGTCCAGCTGCGGGACAAGGGCGGGCCCGACGGACCGCTGGAGGCACGCGCCGAGCTCGCCGCCCTGGAGGTGCTCGCCGACGCCTGCCGCCGGCACGGCGCGCTGCTCGCGGTGAACGACCGCGCCGACGTCGCGCTCGCCGCGGGCGCCGACGTGCTCCACCTCGGCCAGGACGACCTGCCGGTGCCGTGGGCACGCCGGGTCGTCGGCGACGACGTGCTCGTCGGCCGGTCCTCGCACAGCCCCGAGGAGACCCTGACCGCCGCCGACGAGGACGGCGTGGACTACTTCTGCGTCGGTCCCTGCTGGCCCACCCCGACCAAGCCGGGACGCCCGGCGCCCGGCCTGGACCTGGTCCGCACGGTCGCCGGGCGCGCCCCGGCGCGGCCGTGGTTCGCGATCGGGGGCATCGACGGCGACCGACTGGACGAGGTCCTCGACGCCGGCGCCGACCGGATCGTCGTGGTCCGGGCGATCACCGAGGCCGAGGACCCGCGTGCGGCCGCGGCGGCGCTGCGGGCCCGGCTGGTCTGAGGCCCGACCGCGTCGATCCCGCGACGCCGGCTGACGGCGCCGCGGGACGCCGGTCAGTTCTGCGTGCCCGAGCCCTGGTCGCCCGAGTTCTGGCCGCCGGAGTTCTGGCCGCCGGAGTTCTGGCCGCCGGAGTTCTGGCCGCCGGAGTTCTGGCCGCCGGAATCCTGCCCGGAGCCCGGCTGCTGGGTCGGCAGGACCCGGTTCAGCCCGTCCTGCAGCGGGTTCGACGAGCCCGAGCCGTCCTGACCGGAGTCCCGGTCGCGGGTGCTGGTCGTCGACTCCGACGTGCTGGTCCCCGACTCCTCGGTGGAGGTCGAGCTCGACGACGACGTCGACGAGTCGCCCCCGGAGCCCTCGCCCCGGTCGTTCTCCTGCTGGGCCGGAGGCGCACCGCCGCGGACGACGTTGCTCACCGAGGTGCCGGAGGAGCCGGACAGCGACGAGCCCTTCACGAACTCGATGCCGGAGATCAGGAACATCGACACGGCGAAGGTGACGACGCCGAGCACCGCGGACACGACGACCGTCTTGCGGGTGACCCGCACCCGGCGGAACCGGCCGTGGCCCGTTCCGGCGGCGCGGGTGGTGCCGCCGGGCGTCTGCCACGGGTCCAGGAGCACCGTCTCCTCGCCGGTGGGCCCGGCGATGCTGCGGCCGGCGCCGTCCTGCGCGGCGGCCGCGGTGCCCTCGGCGACGCCCTTGCCCCGCCGGGTCGCCTTCTCCTTCAGCTCGAGGGCCTTGTCCTTGCTGACCTCGAGCGAGCGCGTGAACAGCGTGGTGGCCAGCGTCGAGATGATCGAGCCGAGCGCCGCGCCGATCACCGTGCCGACCGCGCCGAGGAACGAGCCGAGCACTGCCGTGACGATCGCAGCCCCGGCGCCGGCCGCGATCTTCGTCGGGCTGAGGTCGGCCTTGAGCCCGCTCGCCTTCGTGGTGTCCGACGAAGCGTCCCCGGAGCCGTCACCGGACCCGCCGGAGCCCCCGGACCCACCGGGACCGTTCGGTCCGCCCCCGACCGGCCCCACCGGACCGCCGGGACCGGCCGCGCGGGTCGTGTCCGACGCGGGCGGCAGCACCCGGGTGCGCGGACGCCCGCCGGGCGGCGTCCCGACAGGCACGCCCGGCCCTGGCACGACCGGGCTCACCGGACGGGCGCCGGGCGGGGTCTGCGTGGTCCGGCCGCGGGTGATGTCCGACGGCGGCTGCGGGCCCCGTCCACCGTGCGTACGGGACGGGTGCGCCGTGCGCTGCCGGGGCAGCCGCGGGGCGTCGGGAGAGGCCACCGGACGACCGGTGCCGGGTCGGGGAGCGGACGACTGGGCGGGGGGACGGGCCGGGCCGGGGACGCCACGGGGGGCGTCGCCGGAGCCGGGCTCCGGGGGGCGCTGGTGTGGCATGGCTCCTTGCAGTGATCGTCGGTGCAGGCGGATCGCCGCCGGGGGAACGTCCGGGGACGCAGCGACTGCGCCGGACGATCACCCGATGTGGTGACCTTCACACGATCGCGCAAAGATCACGGGAAGATCACGATTCTACCGTCACCGGTTGTCGGACAGCGTCACCGGGGGTGACGAATGCCCGGGTGATCGGCCGGCAGCGCCGTACGCAGCAACGGCCACGACACGAGCACGCTCAGCCCGACCAGCAGCGGGCTCAGCACCGTCCGCGCGACGCCCAGCAGCACCACCTGGTCGGCCGCCCACAACGGGAGGAACACCGACAGCCGCACGACGTACTGCGCCACCCACGCCCAGGACGCCCGCTGGTACCCGCGCAGCAGGTCCGGGTCGCGCCGCCACCGGGTCCGCTGCCCCAGCAGTCCGCCGACCACCACCCCCAGCAGCGGCCAGCGCACCACGATCGAGATCGCCCAGGCCAGGGCGCTGCCGACGTTGGACACGATCTGGACCAGGAAGAAGTCCGACGCGCGCCCGGTGATCAGCGCGATCGCGGCCGCGACGACGACCCCGGCCAGCCCGAACAGCACCGCGCGCGGCCGCCGCCCCCGGTACAGCCGCCATGCGGCCACCCCGGCCCCGGCGACGATCGCCGCGCCGGCGCCCCAGTTGATCGGGAACAGCGACCCCGCGGCGTTCGCCGCCACCCAGGCGAGCACGAACGCGACGACCGGGACCGAGGCGTCGACGGCACCGGCCCGGCCGCCGAGCAGCTCGGCCAGCCGCGGGTCCTCCCGGGGCGCGGTGCGGGAAGCGGGATCGGGTGTCACCTGACTAAGGGTGCCCTATCTCGGGCCGCAGGTCGACGGATCCGATTGGCGTACGGGCCCGGAGAGGGTGATCATCGCTGTAACGCCGCACGTCGTTGCGGTGAACAACAGATGGGCACGGATCAGGATCACGGAACCGGGAGGGGGCGGTGTCGATGGCCACGCAGCGACACGATCAGGGGCGCGCACGGCACCGGAGCTTCGTCGCGATCGGGGACAGCTTCACCGAGGGCCTCGACGACCTGACCCCGGACGGCAGGGCACGCGGCTGGGCCGACCGCGTCGCCGAGATCCTCGCCGAGCGCCGCCCCGGCTTCGGCTACGCCAACCTGGCGGTGCGCGGGAAGGTGCTGGACCAGATCGTCGACGAGCAGATCCCGGGCGCCGCGGCGATGCGCCCCGACCTGATCACCTTCTGCGCCGGCGGCAACGACATCATCGGCTGGAGCTGCGACGTCGACGACCTCGCCGCCCGCTTCGACGCCGCGCTCGGCAGGCTGGTCGCCACCGGGGCCGAGGTGCTCATCTTCACCGGCTTCGACCTACGCCGGATGCACCCGCTCATCCGCAGGCTGCGGGGCCGGATCGCCTGCTACAACGAGGACATGCGGGCCGCCGCCGAGCGGCACGGCTGCCGCGTCGTCGACCTGTGGGCCATGGACTGCCTCGCCGACCCGCGGGCCTGGGGCCCGGACCGGCTGCACCTGGTGCCGCACGCGCACGAGCGGGTCGCCTGGCGGGTGCTGGAGACGCTCGGCGAGGACGCGCCGGACTGGCGCGGCCCGTGGCCGGAGCCGGCCGTCGAGCCCGCGCCGTGGACCGCCCGGCAGGCCGAGGACCTGCGGTGGGTCACCCAGCACGTGATGCCGTTCCTGCGCCGGCGCCTGCGCGGCACCAGCACCTGGGACGACTACCACGCCAAGCGTCCTCAGCTGGCTCCGCTGCAGGACGCCTGAGCCGTACGTCGTCGTCCCGCGGTGCTCCCGCGGGACGACGACGTCGCGGTGCGCGGTGGGCCGCTCAGCGGACCGGGGTGTGGTCCCGGGCCGCGATGTAGGACGGCCGCGGCCGCGGTGCCGAGAACGGCGCGACGCACGCGTTCTCGACGCTGTTGAACACCAGGAAGATGTTCGACCGCGGGTACGGCGTGATGTTGTCGCCGGAGCCGTGCATGCAGTTGGAGTCGAAGAACGTCGCCCCGCCCGCGTCGCCGGTCATCATCGTGATGCCGTGCCGCTCGGCGAGCTTGGCGATCGACCGTGCGTCGGGCGTGCCGATCTTCTGCTCCTTCAGCGACGTCCGGTAGTAGTCCTCCGGCGTCTCGCCCACGCAGGACACGAAGGTCCGGTGCGATCCGGGCATGATCATGAGGCAGCCGTTGAACGGGTGATTGTCGGTCAGCGAGATCGAGCAGCTGACCGCACGCGGGCCCGGCATGCCGTCCTCGGCGTGCCAGGTCTCGAAGTCCGAGTGCCAGTAGAACCCACCGCCGCCGAAGCCGGGCTTGTAGTTGATCCGGCTCTGGTGGACGTAGACGTCGGAGCCGAGGATCTGGCGGGCCCGCGAGAGCACCCGCTCGTCGCGCACCAGCCGGCCGATCGCCTCCGAGATCCGGTGGACCTCGAAGATCGAGCGGACCTCGTCGGAGGACTTCTCGACGATGCAGCGCTCGTCGGCGCGCACCTGTGGGTCGGCGGCGAGCCGGTCCAGCTCGGCCTGGTACTCCGCGACCTCCTCGGCCGTCAGCAGGCCCGGCACCTGCACGAAACCGTCGCGCTCGTGCGCCTCCAGCTCCTGGGCGCCGAACATGCCCGCGCTCGCCCGGTCGCTCCAGACGGTGGGCTCGGCGCGGTCGATGAAGACCGGTGTGTTCGAGACGCGCGTCGGGTAGCGGTCACCCGCGGCGCGCACGAGACGCGGTTCGTTGCCGACCAGTGCGGTCATGGACCCTCCTGTGAGTCGCTGTCGGTTCGGTTCCCTTCGAACGGGTGTCGTATGAACGACCGCGAGGGGCGTTCCCGCTGTAACACAGCGGAAACACCCCTCGCGGTGTGATCTCGGAACGGAGGTTCAGTCCTCCGTGACCAGCGGGTACACGCCGTTCTCGTCGTGCACCTCCCGGCCGGTGACCGGCGGGTTGAAGACGCACACGCACTTGATGGTGGTCTTCGGACGGAGCTGGTGCTTCTCGTGGCCGCTCAGCACGTAGATCGAGCCCGGCTTGAGCTGGTACGTGACGTCGTTGTCCTTGTCGTACAGCTCGCCCTCGCCCTCGGTGATGAAGACGGCCTCGATGTGGTTCGCGTACCAGAAGTCGTTGATCGTCCCGGCCTGCAGGGTGGTCTCGTGGACCGAGAAACCGACCTTGTCGTTGGCCAGCACGATCCGCTTGCTGCGCCACTGGCCGTTCTCGGACTCGACGTCCCGATCGGTTCCGGTGATCTCGTCGATGGTGCGGACGATCATGTGGGTATCAGCTCCCGATGACGGTGCGGACGGACTCGCCGATGATCGCAAGACCCTCGTCGAGCTCGTCGTCGGTGGTCGTGAGCGGCGCCAGCAGCTTGAGGACCTCGTCGTTCGGACCGGCGGTCTCCAGCAGCAGGCGGTGCTCGAAGGCCTTCGAGGCCACCTTCTCGGCGAGCCCCTCCCCCTCGAACTGGATGCCCCGCGCCATCCCACGGCCCTTGGTGAACATCTCGGTGCCCTGGTTGTCACCGATGATCTTGTTGAAGGCCTCCTCGACCTTCTCGCCCTTGCGCAGCGTCTCCTTCTCCAGCGTGTCGTCGGTCCACCAGTTGCGCAGCGTGTGCGTGGCGGTGACGAACGCGGGGTTGTTGCCGCGGAAGGTGCCGTTGTGCTCGCCGGGGCCCCACTGGTCGTACTCCGGCTTGATCAGCACGAGTGCCATCGGCAGGCCGTAGCCGGAGATGGACTTGGAGATCGTGACGATGTCGGGCTGGATGCCGGCGATCTCGAACGAGAAGAACGGACCGGTCCGGCCGCAGCCCATCTGCACGTCGTCGACGATCATCAGGATGCCCTTGCGGGTGCACAGGTCGCGCAGCCCCTGCAGCCACTCGATACGGGCCGGGTTGAGCCCGCCCTCGCCCTGCACGGTCTCGACGATGACCGCGGCCGGCTCGTTGAGGCTGGATCCCGTGTCGTCGAGGACCTTCTCGAACCACAGGAAGTCGGGCATCTTGCCGTCGAAGTAGTTGTCGAACGGCATCGGCGTCGAGTGGACCAGCGGGATGCCCGCGCCACCGCGCTTCATCGAGTTGCCGGTCACCGACAGCGCGCCCAGCGTCATGCCGTGGAACGCGTTGGTGAAGTTGATCAGTGCCTCGCGACCGCTGATCTTGCGGGCGAGCTTCAGCGCGGACTCGACGGCGTTGGCGCCGGTCGGGCCGGGGAACTGCACCTTGTACTGCAGGTTCCGCGGCTTGAGGATGATCTCCTCGAAGGTGGTGAGGAACTCGCCCTTGGCCGAGGTGTACATGTCCAGGCCGTGGGTGATGCCGTCGCGCGTCAGGTACTCGATGAGCGGCTTCTTCAGCACCTCGGGGTTGTGCCCGTAGTTCAGCGCGCCCGCGCCGCCGAAGAAGTCGAGGTAGGAGTTGCCGTCGACGTCGGTCAGACGGCTCCCCTTCGCCGTGTCGAAGACGACGGGCCAGTTGCGGCAGTAGCTGCGGACCTGGGACTCGAGATCCTCGAAAACGGTCATGTGTTCTCACCCTTGTCTGCTGCGATCGGGCCGATGAGATAGAGGTTCTCCGGCTCGTGGGAGTCACCGAGCAGATCGGGACCGAACAGGTCCTCCCGCTCGATGGTGGTGTCGTGGCGCTCGGCGAACTTGGTGAACAGCCGGATCGACGAGGCGTTGTCCGGCGTGATGGTGGTCTCCATCCGCTCGGTGCCGCCCACGGCGACCGCCTGCTCCCAGACGGCGTCCAGCATCCGACCGGCGAGGCCCGCCCCGCGTGCCACCGGGTCGACGCACACCTGCCAGATGAACAGGGCGCCGTTCTCCGGGCGCAGGTAGCCGGTCACGTATCCGACGGCACGGCCGTCGTCGCGCCGGGCGATGACCGAGGTGCGCGCGAAGTCGCGACACCACAGGATGTAGGCGTAGCGGGAGTTCACGTCCAGCGTCCGCGACTCCACCGCCAGCCGCCACATGTCCACCCCGTCCGCCGGGACCGGGGAGCCGATCTCGTACGTATGGTCACCGTCGGCGTCGGCCGCCGGGCCGGATGCGCCGGTCGCGGCGTCTCCGTCCGGAACCGTGGACGCCCGAGGAGGAGCCTGTTCGGGAGCGGTCATGACTGGCGAGGTTAGTGCCGTCGGGCGCTCGATGCAGCCGCTGACGACGGGCGGCGACCCCCGGAGCCGTGATCCACGTGATCGGTGCCACAATGGGCGCTGACGCCGCGACACCCGGTGTCCGCCCTGGAAGACACCGTGATCACCGGTCCGTCCGATCGGTTTCGGGACCCGGCCCGGGGCGGCCGGAGGTCTCGGACGTGGCGCTCACCACGCTGCGCCACCACCCGGCCGCGCGTTCGGCCAATCGTGCGGATGCACTTGCATCTGCACCGCTGTGGGGTGACGATGGCTACTCCGTCGAACCGTGCCCGGAGGAGCTGTCGTGTCGGTGACACCCGCCAGTACGCGCCCCGTGGCCGTGGTGACCGCACCGGACGAGAGGCAGACCGTCACGGTCACCTGCGCCCGGGACAGCCGCAGCCACGTCGTGGCGCAGGCGGTCCTGGCCGACTCGCTCGCCGCCGGGACCGGCCACTGCACCGCGCTCTGCGGGCACGTGGTGCTGCCGGCGTCGCTGGCCTCACCGCCCGGGGACGGATGCCTGCTGTGCGCCGAGACCTCCGGGGCCGGGCGTCGTGCCCGCCGCCGCGGACGGATCGGCTTCGGGCGCTCGGCCCGCGCCGCCTCCTGAGCGCCGCCGCCGACCGCCGTCCACAGCCGGTCCGTTCCCCTACCGCCGGCCGGGCCCCGACCCGCGCCGGTGGACCCGCCGACGCCGGGCCGACGCGGGGTTCCCGGCCCGCCGGTCAGCGCCCGCCGGACACGTCCAGCACCGCGCCGGTGACGTAGCTGGCCTCGTCGGACAGGAGCCAGGCGATCGCCGTCGCCACCTCGTCGGGGTGACCGGCCCGGCCCATCGGGATCGACGGCGCCATGCGCTCGATCCGCCCCGGCTCGCCGGCCCTGGCCTGGAAGTCGGTGTCGAGCAGGCCCGGCCGGACGGCCGCCACCCGGATCCCGTCCGCGGCGACCTCCTTCGCGAGCCCGACGACGAGCGCCTCGACCCCGGCCTTCGCGGCCGCGTAGTCGTTCCACTCGCCGGGCGAGCCGAGCACCGCCGCGCGGGAGGTGACGTGCACGAGCACCCCGCCGGCCCCGCCGTAGCGGGTGGACATGCGGTGCACCGCCTCGCGCGAGCAGAGCAGTGCCGCGCGCAGGTTCAGCGCGACGACCTCGTCGATCCGGGCGTCGCTCATGTCCTCCAGGCGCTGCCGCGAGGGGGCACCGCCGGCGTTCGCGACCACCCCGGTCAGCGGCGACGGCAGGGCCGCCGCCGCGTCGAACAGCTGCTCGACGCCCTCGGTGCGGGTGACGTCCGCGGCGACCGCGGCAGCGTTCACCCCGGCCGCCCGGCACTCCGCGACGACGGCCGCGGCGTCCTCCGGCGAGGCCCGGTGCCCGACCAGGACGTCCTGGCCGCGTGCGGCCAGCAGCCGGGCGGTGGCCGCGCCGACCCCCCGGCTGGCCCCCGTCACGAGCACCGTCATGCGTCGTCCGTCCTGCGGCGTCAGGCCCGGTGGGTCTCGGGGCCGGGCTCGGGACGGGCGGTGGCCTCCGCCGCCCCCGGCTGCCGGTTGCCGGGGTCACGGACCTCGGTGTCGGCCCGGGTCGCGCCGCCGGGGCCGATCTCCCCCGGGCGCTCGTCGTCGTCGCGCAGGCCGCGCATCTCGCTCTTCAGGATCCGGCTGGACCGACCGACCGACCGCGCCATCTCCGGGAGCTTCTTCGCGCCGAACAGCAGGACCAGCACGACCAGCACGATCAACCAGTGGGTGGGGCTCATAGCTCCCATGACAGCCTCCTCGCTCGCCGACGGAATCAACGAACCATCCTCCGCCGGGGTTCCCTCTCGCAAGGACAGCCTCCCACGGCACACGGAATCTGATCATTCGGTCACTCACCGTTGATCCGTCGACACCGATCGGGTTTGGATGACGGTGACACCGCGGGCGGCACCGGTGCTGCCCGGGCACGAAGGAGCTGATCCGTGCAGCCGTCCGCACTCGCGGCCCCGCAGGAGCTCGACCCGGTCGACCTGACGCGCTACCCGGTGCACGAACCGGGCTCGTCCGGCTGGGAGGACGCGGTCCGCCGTGCCCGTGCCCAGCTCGCCGCCGACGGCTGCGCGGTGCTCCCCGGGTTCGTCCGGGCGTCGTGGCGGGACCGGCTGCGGACCGAGGGCGAGGCGGTCGCCCCGCTGGCGCACCACGAGACCGCCGTGGTGAACGTCTACAACACCGACCCGGACCCCACACTGCCCGCCGACCACCCGGCGCGGGTGCGGATGGAGCGGGGCAACGCCTTCGTCGCGCGGGACCGGATCCCGGCCGCCGCCCTGATCCACCGCCTCTACCCGCAGCCCGCGTTCCGCGCGTTCCTCGCCGCCTGCACCGGCGTGCCCGAGCTGCACGAGCTGGCGGACCCGCTGGCCGGGCTGTGCCTCAACGTCGTCGGCGACGGCCGGTCGCACCCGTGGCACTTCGACACCAACGAGATCGCGATCAGCCTGCTCACCCGCGCGCCGGAGGCCGGCGGGGTCTTCGAGTACTGCCCCGACATCCGCGACACCACCTCGGAGAACACCGCCGACGTCGCCGAAGTCCTTCACGGGAGGGGCGGCGCCCGGGTCCGACGGCTGGTGCTGCGCCCCGGTGACCTGCAACTGTTCCGCGGCCGGTACTCACTGCACCGGGTGACCGAGGTGCGCGGCGAGACCGCCCGGCACACGGCGATCTTCTCCTACAGCACCCGCCCGGGGGTGGTCGGCAGCGCGGCCCGCACCCGCCAGCTGTTCGGGAGGACACTGTCCGAACACGGGGGGTCGCGCGCCGTGCGCGTCGACGGGCTGCTGGACTGATGGGCGTGACCACCACGTTCGCGGCCGACGACGACCTGCCGAAGGTGCCGCTCCCGACGCTGTCCGCCTCGGCCGAACGCTTCCTCGAGTGGTGCGCCCCGCTGCTCACCCCGGACGAGTACGCCCGCACCGAGACCGCCGCCCACGAGCTGCTCGTCGAGGGCGGCCCGGCGTCGGTGCTGCAGGCCGACCTCGAACGCTTCGACGCCGGCGCCCACAGCTGGCTGGACGCGTTCTGGCCGTCGCGCTACCTGGGCCGGCGTGACCGGATCGCGCTCAACGCGAACTTCTTCTTCCTGTTCGGGCCGGGCACCACCACCGACCCCTGCGAGCGGGCCGCGCAGCTCACCGTGGCCGCCCTCGGACACAAGGCCGACCTCGATGCCGGGACGTTCCCACCGCTGGTCAACCGGGGCGTGGCGCAGTCGATGGACCAGAGCCGCCACATCTTCTCCACCACCCGCATCCCGGGCGACCCGCAGGACACCGTCCGCACCCCCTACAGCGACGACTGGCCGGGTCCGTCCACCGAGCGGCACGTCGTGGTGCTGCACCGCGGCCGGATCCACCGCCTCGACGTGATCGGCGAGAACGGGGCGGCGCACACCGCCGGGGAGATCGCGGACGCGCTGCGGGAGATCCGCGAGGCCCACCCCGAGCGGGCCGCCACCGGCGACGCGGTCGGCGCGCTGACCACCCTGGCCCGGGCCGAGTGGGCCGCGGTGCGGGACCGGCTGACCGGGCTGGACCCGGCCAACGCCGAGGCCGTCGACCTGGTGGAGCGGGCGCTGCTCGCGGTCTGCCTGGACGAGACCGACCCCGCCGACGAGGAGTCCGCCGCGCGGACCCTGCTGGCGGGGGACTCCGGCGACCGCTGGTTCGACAAGGCGCTGTCGATCGTCGTGCTCGCCGACGGCACCGCCGGGGTCAACATCGAGCACTGCGAGCTCGACGGCACGACCGTGCTCACCCTGGTCGACGCCATGTTCGCCGACCCGGTCGAGGTGCACGCCGAGCGGATCGGGACCCGCCCGCAGGGCACTGCGCCGCACGGCGAGCTGCGGTTCGTCCTCGACGACGACCTGCGCGCCACCGTCTCCCGCGCGCACGACGAGTTCGCCGCGTTCCTCGACGCCACCGCCACCGAGCTCGTCGCCTTCGACGACTTCGGCGCGGACGACGCGAAGGCCCTCAAGTGCTCCCCGGACGCCTTCGTGCAGGCCTGCTACCAGGTCGCGCACCGGCGGGCCAAGGGCGTCACCGGCGCCACCTACGAGTCGATCGCGACCCGGCAGTTCCGGCGCGGCCGCACCGAGGCGATGCGGGTCGTCACCCCCGAGATGGTCGCGTTCGTCGACACGATGGGCGACCCGCAGGCGTCCGACGCCGACAAGGTCGAGACCTTCCGGGCCGCCGCCGCGGCCCACGGGGCCCGCGCGAAGCAGTGCCAGCAGGGCGACGCACCCGAGCAGCACCTGTGGGAGCTGGACTGGATCCGGCGTCGCCGCGGGGCGGAGCTGGGCGTCACCGAGCAGCTCGCGGTGTTCGACTCCCCCGGCTGGACGATCATGCGCGACGACTGGCTGTCGACCAGCTCGGCGCCGTCGGACAACATCCGGTACTTCGGGTTCGGCTCGACCAGCTCGCGCTGCATCGGGGTCGCCTACGTGCTGCTGCCCGACCGCTTCCACGTGCACCTGTCCACCCCGGCCGACCAGGCCGAGGGGATGCACGCGTTCGCCAGGGAGCTGCGGGCGGCGGTGACCGAGCTGCGGAACCTGCTTGCCTGAGCGGGTTCACTGGTGGGGTGGAACGTGTTCTCGTCACCGGCAGTTCCGGCCACCTCGGTGAGGCGCTGGTCCGCACCCTGACCGGTGACGGGGTGCCCGTCGTCGGCCTGGACCGGCGGCCCTCGCCGTGGACCGCGGTCGTCGCGTCGCTGACCGACCGCGACGCCCTGCGGTCGGCGTTGCGGGGGGTCACCCACGTCCTGCACACCGCGACGCTGCACAAGCCGCACGTCGGCTCGCACAGCAGGCAGGACTTCGTCGACACGAACGTGTCGGGCACCCTCGCGGTGCTGGAGGAGTCCGCCGCCGCGGGGGTGCGGGGCGTGGTGTTCACGTCCTCGACCAGCGCGTTCGGCCGTGCGCTGGCCCCGGCACCGGGCGGGCCCGCGACCTGGATCGACGAGACCGTGGTGCCGCGGGTCCGCAACGTCTACGGAGCCACCAAGACCGCCGCCGAGGACCTGTGCGAGCTGGCCGCGCTGGACCCGGGGCTGCCGGTGGTGGTGCTGCGGACCTCGCGGTTCTTCCCCGAGGCCGACGACCGCGACGACGTCCGCGCCGCCCACGACGACACCACGCTCAAGCTGGTGGAGTTCTGCCACCGGCGGGTCGACGTCGCCGACGTCGTGTCCGCGCACCTGGCCGCGGCCCGGCGGGCGCCCGAGCTCGGGTTCGCCCGCTACGTGGTCAGCGCGCCGTCGCCGTTCCGCCGGTCCGACCTCGCCGAGCTGGGCAACGACCCGGCCGCGGTGCTGGAGCGGCGGGCCCCGGCGCTCGCCGCGCTGCTGGCCGAACGCGGCCGGCCGGTCCCGCCGGTGGACCGCGTGTACTGCCCGGACCGGGCGGTCGCCGAGCTCGGCTGGACCCCGATCTGGGACGTCGACGCTGTCGTCGCGCGGGTGCGAGAGGGCGGGCCGCCCCGCAGTCCGCTGGCCGACGTCGTCGGGGCGAAGGGATACCACGATTCCCCGACCGGGGTGTACACCCGGTGATTTCACCTCGCCGGACCGGGTGACTGTAGGTCGACAGGGCTAACGCCGTGGGTACATCCGGCGGTAGACGTGACACAGCACGTGTCGCCGACCGTGACGCCGTACCCCGGAGGTCCTGCCATGACCGGCCCGCAGCACCGACCCAGCCCCGGCCCACGCGGTGCCGACGCCGACCGCGCACGGCCGTCGCCGCGGCCGCGGCACGGGTTCGACGACCACGAGTTCCCCGAGGACTCCTACCAGGGGGACTCCTACCGGGAGGACTCCTACCAGGGCGGCGGCTACCCGGACCTGCGGTCCTCGCGGCCGGTGGAACGGGCGACACCCACCGACCCGGAGGGCTTCGGCGAGCTGTACGGCGGGACCGGGCCGCAGCCGACCGTCGGGCGCGGCGGGTACGCCGCACCGATGCGTTACGAGGGCTACGGCGCCCCCGTGCAGGCCGGCGGGTCGCAGACGAGCGGTGACGGCCCCGATGACGGCGGGTACGACGGCGGGTACGACGCGTACGCCCGGGCCGCGCACCGCATGCCCGAGGAGCCGGCCACCCCGGCCCGGGCCGCCTACGGCGAGTACGGCGACCCCGAGTCCCGCGGCGGGACCTCGATCGACGGCGGCCCGCCCTACCCGGCCGCCTCGGAGCAGGACGACACCGCCCGGCACGATGCGGACCGCCACGATGCGGGCCCGCACGACACGAACTGGGACGACACGAACTGGGACGACGCCGCGCCGACCGCGGCGCCAACCGCTGCCTCGGCCGCCGCGTACGGCGGGGACGAGCGCCCCGTCCACGGGGAGACGGGCGGCACCGCGGTCGCCGAGCGCACCGCCGTCGGGACCGGGGCAGGGACGGGGGCCGGGGCCGTTCCGGTGCCGCGGTCCCCGTCGGAGTCCGGCGGGCGTCGTCCGGCGACGGTGGCCGAGGCCGCCGCGGCCCGCTTCGGCGCGTCCGCCCGGACCGCCGACCCGGCCCGGGCCGGGCTCGCCGAGCGGACCGGTCCCCCGGCCCGGGCGGCCGCACCGGCGGGACCGGGCGTCGAGGCGACCGGTCCGGTCACCACGACGCGCCGCCCGGCGACCGCGGCGGCCGTGCCGGCCCCGGTGACCGTGGCCCGGGACGGGACCGCGCTCACCGTGCTGCGGGTCGTCACCTACGTGCTGGTGTCGCTGTCCTGTCTGGTGTTCCTGGCCGGTGCGGTCTACGGGCTCGTGGCGTTCCTGGAGCTCCGCGGGGCGCTGGGCACCTCGCCGCTGTTCGGGGGCGGCACCCCGTTCGGGAACTGAGGTCGTCCGTCGTGCCCGACCGTGGGTCGACGGCGGTGGGGTCGGTGCAAGCGACGTAGCCGCTGTCAGGCGCGGGACAGGACCTCCCACAGCCGTCGCGCGAACGCCGACGCGTCCTCGACGAACCCGACGTGTCCGCCCGGGAACGTCTCCGGTGGGCGGCCCAGCCCGGCCGCGAGGGCCCGCGAGGTCAGGTCGCACAGCTGCCCGGCCGAGGCGTCGCCGATCCCGACGGCGATCCGGGCGTGGCGCAGCCGGTCCAGGTCGGGGGCCCACCGCACGGTCTCGCGCATCTCGTGCAGGAAGAAGTGCCGCTCGTCGGCGGTCTGCCGGGCGGTCGCGTCGTCGCCCGCCGCGGGCAGGGCGGTGCGTTCGGGCACCTCCTCGGGTGCCACGGCCGGCAGTCCGGCGGAGGCCAGGAAGAGCCCCCAGGCCGCGGCAGGGCCGTGTTCCCGGTAGGTGCGGACGATCTCGTCGGTGGCGGTCCGGCGCTCGTCGGCGTCGGGCAGCAGCTCCTCCAGCGGCGGTTCGTGCGCGACGACGGTCCCGACGAGATCCGGGCGCTCCTGGGCGAGCGCGAGTGCCACGACCGCCCCTCCGCTGGACCCGAACACCGTCGCCGGGCCTCCGCCGAGGTGCTCGACGAGCGCGGCGAGGTCGGCGGCGCGCACCGCCACCGGGGAGTCGGCGTCCGGGTCCTCGACGACGCTGCGACCGGTACCGCGCGGATCGAACGTGACGACGGTGTGGTCGTCGGCGAACAGCGACGCCAGCGGCCCGAACGGTCCGGCGCCCATCGGCGACCCGGCCAGGACGAGCAGCGGGCCGGAGCCGCGCACGTCGAAGGTGATGCGGGCACCCGGCCGGTCGAGCAGGTCGGTGCTGACGGCGGTCGACATGGCGGCTCCCCTGCTCGGTGGACGTGCCCCGCCGATCCTGGCCGCCGCACGGGCCGGTGTCACCGCCGTAGGCTGGAACCGACTCCGACGGAACGGACGAAACCCCCTGTGAAGACCCGCATCGCCCCCGCTCTGGGTGTGCTCCTCGTGCTGGCCCTGCTCGTCGGCGGGCTCGTGTGGTTCGCCGGGAGCCGCGGGTTCACCGCCGACGACCTGCGCGACCTGGTCGACCCGCCCCCGCCGGAGCAGTGCGACCAACCCGACCCGACGACGTCGGGCTGCCTCACCCCGTCCGCGCTGCGCCTGCACGACGCCCTCGTCGAGCGGTTCGGCGAGCCCGGCCCGTCGGCACCGGTACGGGCGATCACCTGCTGGTCGGAGCATGCGTGGAACCCGTCGAGCGACCACCCCGCCGGACGGGCGTGCGACGCGTTCCCGGCCGGCTACGGCGACTTCCCCGCCGGGCAGGACCTGGAGGACGGCTGGGCGGTCGCGACCTGGCTGCGCGAGAACGCCTCCGAGCTGCGGGTCCGGTACGTGATCTGGCAGGGCCGGATCTGGTACCGCGGCACCGGGGACTCCGGCGAGGGCCGGGAGAACTGGGGCAGGCCCTACGACGGCGGCGGGGTCTACGACCCCGCCGACGCCACCGGCGGGCACTTCGACCACGTCCACGTCAGCGTGCGCCGGTGACGCGACCCGCCCGCGCACGCGACTGAGCAGGTGTCGGAGCAGGTGTCAGAGCACGTGCTGGCCGTACATCTCCCCCAGCGGGTCGGCGATGAGTTCGATGCGGGCGCCGTCGGGGTCGCGGAAGTAGACCGAGACGCCCGAGTGCACCTCGTGCTCCACCCCGGCCTCGGTGAGCCGGGCGACCAGCTCGTCCCAGCGCTGCGGCTCGACGCTGATCGCCATGTGGTGCAGCCCGCCGAGGACCTCGGCGTAGGGGCCGACGTCGAGGCCCGGGAAGTCGAAGAACGCGAGCAGGTTCCCGTTGCCGATGTCGAAGAAGAAGTGCGAGGAGCCGGGGTAGTCCCGGTTCTCGATCAGCTCGGTGAGCGGGAAGCCCAGCACGTCCTGGTAGAAGCGCACGGTCCGCTCGACGTCCGAGCTGACCAGGGCGGTGTGGTGCAGTCCGCGGGCGGTCGAGGTCGGCCGCTGTCCCGCCGGCTTCAGGTGGGCGGCGCGGATCCGGTCGCGTGCGGCGTCGAGGGCCGCGGTGTCGGTGCCGGTCGGGGTGCCGGTCGGGGTCGAGGTGTCGGTGGAGGTGCTGGTCTCGGTCATCGTGGTCAACCCTTCAGCAGTGCGGTGAAGTCGGGGACGTCGTCGAAGACGTCGGTGCGGGTGGCGGCGGGCCGGGCCGCGACGGCGGCCGCCAGCTCACCGGCGGCCCGCTCGACGCGGCTCTCCAGTGTGGTGCCCACCTCGGTCGCACCCCAGTCCTCGGGCGCGGCGAACACCGCGGTCGGCACGGTCGCCGCCCGCAGGTACGCGAACAGCGGGCGCATCGCGTGCTCGAGTGCCAGCGAGTGCCGCGCCGTGCCGCCGGTCGCGGCGAGCAGCACCGGGGTGCCGGTGAGCGCGTCGCGGTCCAGCACGTCGACGAAGGTCTTGAACAGGCCGCTGTAGGACGCCGAGAAGATCGGCGTCACGGCGACGACCGCGTCCGCGGCGGCCACGGACTCCAGCACCGGCGCCAGCGCGGTGTTCGGGAAGCCGGCGACCAGGTGGTCGGCGAGGTCGCGGGCGTGCTCGCGCAGCTCCACGACCTGCACCTCGGTCTGCTCGCCCCGGTCGGCCAGGGCGGTCGTGACCGCGGCGGCGAGCCGGTCGGCCAGCAGCCGGGTCGACGACGGCGTCGACAACCCGGCGCTGAGCACGACGATCCTGCGTGTGGTCATCACGCGACCTCCTGCTTCTCCTGCGTGCTCTTCTCCTGCGTGCGGGCGGCGGCGTCGCGGGCGGCGACCAGCGAGGCGTGGGTCGGCGCGTCCGGGACCCCGGGCGCACGCAGCGCGGCGAACTCCTTGCGCAGCACCGGCACGACCTCCTCGCCCAGCAGGTCGAGCTGCTCCAGCACGGTCTTCAGCGGCAGGCCCGCGTGGTCGATGAGGAACAGCTGGCGCTGGTAGTCGCCGACGTACTCGCGGAAACCGAGGGTGCGCTCGATGACCTGCTGCGGGCTGCCGACGGTCAGCGGGGTCTCACGGGTGAAGTCCTCCAGCGAGGGCCCGTGCCCGTAGACCGGGGCGTTGTCGAAGTAGGGCCGGAACTCCCGCACCGCGTCCTGGCTGTTGCGACGCATGAACACCTGTCCACCGAGGCCGACGATCGCGCGGTCGGCCGGTCCGTGACCGTGGTGCTCCCAGCGCTTCCGGTAGAACTCGACCATCCGCTTGGTGTGCGACGCGGGCCAGAAGATGTGGTTGTGGAAGAAGCCGTCGCCGTAGTACGCGGCCTGCTCGGCGATCTCGGGGCTGCGGATCGAGCCGTGCCAGACGAACGGCGCGACGCCGTCGAGCGGGCGCGGGGTCGAGGTGAAGCCCTGCAGCGGGGTGCGGAAGCGCCCCTCCCAGTCGACGACCTCGGTGTCCCAGAGCTTCCGGAGCAGTGCGTAGTTCTCGATCGCGAGGTTGATCCCCTGCCGGATGTCCTGGCCGAACCACGGGTAGACCGGGCCGGTGTTGCCGCGCCCGAGCGTCAGGTCGACGCGCCCGCCGGCCACGTGCTGCAACATCGCGAAGTCCTCGGCGATCTTCACCGGGTCGTTCGTGGTGATCAGCGTGGTCGCGGTGGACAGCTGCAGGGTGCTGGTGACACCCGCGAGGTAGCCGAGCGTGGTCGTCGGCGACGAGGAGAAGAACGGCGGGTTGTGGTGCTCGCCGAGGGCGAAGACGTCGAGACCGACCTGCTCGGCGTGCCGGGCGATGGTCAGGACGTCCTGAATGCGCTGCGCCTCGGTCGGGGTGGCGCCGGTCGTCGGGTCCGGCGTGATGTCGCTGACCGAGAAGACTCCGAACTGCACGGCTTCCTCCAGTAGTTGATCCGTCATCTACATCCTGCGCCAACATGGATGACGCGTCAACTATTCCGGTACCCTGCAGCCGTGACACGGTGGCTGGACGAGCGCGAACAGGCGGCCTGGCGAGGGCTGCTCCGGATGCAGGCGCGGTTGCACGCCGAGCTGCACCGGCGGCTGCAGGCGGACTCGGGGCTCTCGCTCGCGGACTTCGACGTGCTCGTCGCGCTGACCGACCGGCCCGACGAGCGGTGCCGCGCGATGGAGCTGGCGGGCCTGCTGGACTGGGAGAAGAGCCGGCTGTCGCACCACCTCGCGCGGATGCAGAAGCGCGGCCTGGTCGCCCGCGAGGAGTGCGACGACGACGGCCGCGGCAACTACGTCGTGCTCACCGGGGCGGGCCGGGCGGCGATCGAGGCCGCGGCGCCCGGGCACGTGGAGACCGTGCGGGAGCTGGTCTTCGACGCCCTCTCCGACGACGACGTGACCGCGCTCGCCCGGATCACCGCCGCCGTGCAGGCCCGGCTCGACGGCCGGGCCCCCGCCTGACCGGCCCGCGACACCGGCCGGTCCCGGTCCGCGGCCGCGCCCCCGGGACATCCGCCCACCGCGTTCCGCGGAACGCGGACCGAGGGCGTGACACCGCGTTCCGCGGAACGCACGACGGCCCGCACCGGCGTCACCGGTACGGGCCGTCGTGAACGGGACCGCGGGCGGACCAGCAGGTCAGGGCACCAGGATGGCGCGTCCCCTGACCTTCCCCGCGTCGAGGTCGTCGAGCGCGGACTGGAAGTCGTCCAGCGCGTACTTCGTGGTGTGCAGCGTGACCCGCCCGCGCCCGGCCAGCTCCATCAGGTCGCACAGGTCGTTGTAGGAGCCGACCAGGTTGCCGACCACGTTCACCTCGGCCGAGATCAGGTCGATCGTCGGGACGTCGACGTTCTCGCCGTAGCCGACGACGTGGTAGTCCCCGGCGCGCCGCGTCATCGCCAGGCCCTGCGCGGTGGAGCCGCCCTCGCCGACGAAGTCGATGACGGCCTCGGCGCCGTTCCCACCGGTGCGTGACAGGACCTCGTCGACCTGGCCGCCGTCGGCGACGATGCCGTCGTCGGCGCCGATCTCCAGCGCCAGCTTCACCGCGTCCGCGTTGCGGTCGAGCACGACCAGCCGGGCCGGGGTCAGCGCCTTGAGCACCTGGATGCCGATGTGACCGAGCCCGCCCGCACCGATGACGACGCACGTGTCGCGCGGACCGAGACGCCGCGAGGCCTTGGCGGCCGCGTGGTAGGCGGTGAGCCCGGCGTCGGCGAGCGCGGCGACGTCGGCCGGCTGCAGCGACGGGTCGAGCTTGACCACGCTGCGCGCCGAGGTGCGCAGGTACTCCGCGTACCCGCCGTGGGTGTCGATGCCCGGGAACGCCGAGGCGGTGCAGTGCACGTCGTCGCCGGAGCGGCAGGCGCGGCACAGCCCGCAGGTGGCGAGCGGGTGCAGGATGACCCCGTCGCCCTCGCGGACGTGGGTCACCGCGGAGCCGACGGACTCGACCCAGCCCGCGTTCTCGTGGCCGATCGTGTACGGCAGCGCGACCTGCGACTTCTCCGCCCACTGACCCTCGAGGACGTGGAGGTCTGTGCGGCAGACGCCCGCTCCGCCGATCCGCACGACGACGTCGAACGGGTCGGCGACCTCCGGCTTCGCGACCTCGGTCAGCTCCATCGGCCGGTGGTAGCCGACGACCTGTACTGCTCTCACGGACGGGTTCCCTTCGTGGTGTCCCCGGAGACGGACTCCGGGTAGCGGGTCTTCAGCAGCCCCCGGCAGAAGTGGGCGTTGCCCTCGATCGAGATCCGCACCGACCGGGCCATCCGCAGCTTCAGCGGGACCTGCTCGGCCGGGTACGGGACGCCGTCGTGCCCGACCAGGACCGGCAGGTGCCCCGCGGTGCCCAGTCCGAGCGTGACGCGGCGACGCAGCAGCGCGTCGGTGGTCGGGCCCGCGGGCAGGTCGGCCAGGGTGACTCCGTGCAGCGTCTCCGGCGCCCGGTCCGGGTCGCGGCGCAGCAGCCCGGTCAGCGAGCGCTCCATCGCGGCGGCGTGCGCCTTGCGCCGGAAGGTGACCCGCAGCTCGTCGAGGTCGGACTCGGCCTCGTGGCGGAAGGTGCCCTTGTAGCCGGCGTCGGCGGCCAGCCCGGCGTTGATGAGGTCGGAGTCGTGGTGGTCGTCGAGCTCGACGGTCACCGCGGTCGTCCAGTCCAGCGCCGTCAGCACGTCCTTGGCGTCGGAGCACATCAGGTAGGCGAAGTTCGGCGCGCAGAACGCGGTGGGCAGCCGCAGGTGCACGGTGACCCGGCCGCCGTCGACGTCGAGGGTCCGCACGAACTCCAGGTCGGTGATCGGCTCGTCCAGCTCCGGGTCGACGACGGCGTCGAGCGCCCGCCAGGCCTGCTCGGCCCGCGTCGCGTGCGCGGTCAGGGCCGGCGCGCTCACGAGGCCACCGGCACTTCCTGCGGGGTCTCGTCGCGGAGCGCCAGCTCGGCGGGGACCTCGATGTCGTAGATCTTCGCGGCGTTGAGGCCCAGGATCTTCTTCTTCTGGGCGGTGGTCAGCGGCGCGTACTCGGACAGCTCCTCGGGGATCTGGAAGTCCACGAAGCGCTCGACCAGCCAGCGCGGGGTCCAGATGGCGTAGTCGCTGGAGAACTGGATGCGGTCCTCGCCCAGCCAGTACAGGAGCTCACCCAGGATTTGGCCGAAGTACTTGGGCCGGGTGTGGATGAACGGCATCGCGACGGCCAGACCGGCGTGCACGTTCGGCTCCTGGGTGGCGATCCAGCAGAAGTCCTCCAGCCGCGGCAGGCCGCAGTGCTCGACGACGAAGTTCAGGTCGGTGAAGTCGGTGGCGACCTTGTCCACGTCCGCGACGTCGAACGCGTCGCGGTCCAGCGGGCGGATGGTGGGGCCCTTGTGGATGTGGATGTTGCGGATGCCCAGCTCCTGGGCCGCCTCGAGGTACTTGTAGGACCAGTGGTCGTCGAGCTTCCAGCCGCGGGACTCGCCGTGCCACTCCGCGGTGTAGAGCTTCACGCCCTTGAGCCCGAAGCGCTTCGCGTCCTCGCGCAGCTGCCGCAGGCCCTGCTCGCCGTTGCGCGGGTCCCAGTGGTGGTTGTAGGTCAGCTTGTCCGGGTGGGCCTGGGCGAGGGCGAAGGCCTCCTCGGTCTGGCCGAACCCGTTGGCGTAGAACTCGCCCAGGTACGCGGGCTGGAAGACGGCGTGGTCGACGTGGCCGTCGGCGAACAGGTCCTTCATCAGCCGCTCGCCGCCCTGGTAGAGGTAGTCCTCGTAGGGCCACACCTCGGACTCCGGGCTGAGGTTGCGGTGGTAGTCGTAGAAGCAGTCGATGAACTGCTTGCCGTGGATGTTGCGCTGGTTCTCCGGGCGCGCGTCCCACAGCGCCACGTGGGCGTCCACGATGAAGTAGGACTCACCGTTCTTCGAGTACATCGTCGTCCCTCTCAGGTCGCGGCGAGGTGGTGGGCACCCCGCGACTGCGCGGGCCGGTGGGGTCCCGCGTCGGCACCGAAGGTAGGAACCGGCGGGCGGCGGCAGTGGTGACCGCCGTCTCAACCTGAGACGAGACGGTGTCGCGTCGGCGTCGCAGGTGTGACACCGTCGTGAGCAGCAGGTACGAGGAGGTACGCGCGATGGGGCAGTCCTTGGCTCCGGCCCGCATCTCGGCGTCCTGGGCACGCAGCGAGACCTACGGCGCCCCCACCGAGGTGGTCGACCCGGCGTACACCGGCACCGTCGACGACGAGTCGCTGTTCGCCCGCTGCGGCGGCGAGGTGCTCGCCGGGCTGCACGAGGGACTGCCCGGCGAACCGATCTCGCTGATGCTCACCGACGCCGACGGGATCGTCGTCTCCCGGCTCTGCGACGAACGGGCCCTGGTCGACGCGCTCGACCGCACCTACCTCGCCCCCGGCTTCGCCTTCGGCGAGCGGGAGGCGGGGACCACCGGGCTCGGCCTGGCCCTGGCCGACCGGGTCCCGTCGCTGGTCCGCGGCGACGAGCACTACTGCACCGGGCTCTGGGGCTACACCTGCGCGGCCGCCCCGGTGCTCGACCCCGTCGACGGGTCTCTGCTCGGCAGCATCAACCTCACCACCTGGTCGCAACGCTCCGACGGGCTGCTCCTGGCGCTCGCCCGCACCGCGGCCGGGCAGACCTCCGCGCTGATGCTGGCCCACGGGCGGGGCGCGAGCCCGCGGCCGGCGCCCCGCGGCGAGGTGTTCCGGGTCGCCCCGCAGCCCACCGGCGGCACCGCCGAGCTGGGCCGCAGCTGGACCACCGCGCTGGACGAGGTGCGGGCGGCGCTGCGCGACGGCGCCCGGGTCGGGGTCGTCGGCGAGCCAGGCGTGGGGAAGTCCGCGCTGCTCGCGGCGGCCCTGCGCACCGTCGCGCCGCGGCACCGGGTGCTGCACGCCCGCCCACCGGCGGCCGAGGACGCGGTGTCCTGGCTGTCGCTGTGGTCCCCGGAGCTGGGCAAGGCCGACACCGCGGTGATCGCGGGCCGGGTGCACGAGCTGCCCGCGCCCGTCGCGACCCGGCTGGCGGCGCTGGTGCGGTCGCTGCCGCACGCGGCGCTCAGCGTCACCGCGCGCGACGTCGGGACGGTCCCGGAGCCGCTGTCCCGGATGCTCGACGTCGTGGTCGAGCTGCCGCCGCTGCGGCACCGGGCCGAGGACGTCCCGGCACTGGCCGCACACTTCACCCGCGACGGCGTCACCTTCACCGACGCCGCCGCCCGCGCGCTGCGGACCTACAGCTGGCCGGGCAACGTCGAGCAGCTGCGCCGCACGGTCCGCGACGCCGCGGCCCGCAGCAGCGTGGTCGACGTCCGGCACCTGCCCCCCGAGCTGCTCGCCACCCGCTCCGGCTCGCTCACCCGGATCGAGTCGCTGGAACGCGACGAGCTGGTCCGCTGCCTCACCGAGCACGGCATGAGCGTCACCCGGGCCGCGGAGACGCTGGGGATCAGCCGGGCGACGGCGTACCGGCGGGTGCAGCGCTACGGGATCGCCACCCTGCGCTGAGCGGCCGCGGCACCATCGGTGCCGTCATCCGAACAGGTGACGCGCTCACCGGACCGGTGCTACCGGTGGCCGTGCTCACGGCCGCCGCGGGTCCTTCGGACCTGCCGATCCCGGCCGGCGGTGGGACCATCGGTGTGCCGGGCAACGACGCCCCGGGAGACCCGGCGGCCGGCCCGGCCACGGGACTCGACACCGCCACCCGACGACGCCGTCACACCCGGTGACGAGGAGCCCGCGTCGCGCGACGACGGCGGGGCGCCCGCCGCCCGGTGCGGCAGACAGGGCACCATTCGGTGGAGGACCTGATGGGAGGCGTTCGTGTTCGGACTCACGGACACCGTGGCCGCACTGCTGGCCGCGATCCCTGCTGCGCCCGTTCGGTCGCTCCTCGTGATCGGGGTCGGGGCATTCCTCGAAGGTCCGATCGTCACCGTCGCCGCGGCCGCGCTCGCCGGGGCCGGGCAGCTCCCCTGGTGGGGTGTGTGGCTGGCCGCGCTCGTCGCCGACGTCGTCGGGGACACGGCGCTCTACGCGCTCGGCCGCAACGGCGACCGGCCGGCCGTCGCCCGGGTGCTGAACCGGCTGGGCCTGACCGAGGAGCGTCGCGAGGTCCTGACCCGCGAGGTCCACACGCACCTGCCGCGGATCGTCATCGGCGCCAAGCTCGTCGACATCGGCGCGATCCCGGCCTACCTGGCCGCCGGGCTGTCCAAGGTCGGCTACCGCCGCTTCCTGGCCTGGATCGTCCCCACCACCGCGGTGCGCGCCGCGGTGCTCGTCGGGATCGGCTACGCGGCCGGGGACCGGCTCGCCACCGACCTGGAGTCGCGGCCCTGGCTGCTCGTCGTCGGCGGGATCGCCGTCGGGCTGTCCCTGGTGCTCGGGCGCACCGCGATCGTGCGGGCCACCGGCTCGCGACGCCGCGCCGACGCCCGGTCCTGACCGGGTCGCCCCCCTCGCGCCGAACGTCCCCGACGTCCCGGGCCGCCTCCGGCGTGTCACCGCGCCTCGGCGGCCCGCGGCGAGCACCGTCCGGAGCGGACGGCCGGACCACGGGGAGGACCACGCGGTGAGCACGTTGACCTGGGCCGAGGCGATCGTGATCGGGGCGATGCAGGGCGTCGCCGAGCTGTTCCCGGTCTCCAGCCTCGGTCACAGCATCCTGCTGCCCGCCGTCATCGGCGGGCAGCAGGGCGGCCGACCTCGACGTGAGCGCGCCGCGGTCGCCGTACCTGGCGTTCGTCGTGGGCCTGCACGTGGCGACCGCACTGGCCCTGATCGTGGCATTCCGCGCGGACTGGGTGCGGATCGTGCGCGGGCTGGTGACGTCGGTGGCCCGCCGCGAGGTCCGCGACCCCGACCAGCGCCTGGCCTGGCTGCTGGTGCTCGCGACCGTCCCCGTCGGGCTGGCCGGGCTCGCACTCGACCGGGTCTTCCGCACCTACCTGGCGCTGCCCGTCCCGACCGCGCTGTTCCTCGTGCTCAACGGCGCCGTCCTGCTGGTCGTCGAGCACCTGCGCCGGCGCCCCGCTCCGGTCGCGCCGACGGCCGTCGGCGGCGAGCCGGGCACCGTGCTGCTCGCCACCGAGGTCGCCTCCGACCACCGCATCGCGCGGCTCCGGGTGCGTGACGTGGTGACCGTCGGCGCGGCCCAGATCGCCGCGCTCGCCCCGGGGATCAGCCGGTCGGGGTCCGCGATGACGGCCGGGCTGCTGAAGGGCCTCCCGCACGTCGACGCGGCACGGCTGTCGTTCCTGCTCGCGACGCCGGTCATCCTGGCCGCGGGCGTGCTGAAGCTGGGTGACCTCGCCGGTCCGCTCGGGGACGGCATCCGACCGCAGATCCTGGTGGGGAGCCTGCTGTCCGGGCTCGGCGCGTACCTGTCGGTGCGGTTCCTGTCCCGGTACTTCGAGACCCGCTCGCTGCGCCCGTTCGGGATCTACTGCGTGGTCGCCGGGCTCGCGTGCCTGCTGTGGTTCACCCTCCGCTGACGAGGAGCGGGGTCAGCCACGAGCAGGATCGACGAGGAGCAGGATCACGGTCATGAGCGACCCGTCGGCCGACCCGCACCGGCACGCCCTGGACGCCATCCGCCGCGAGCTCGACCGGCTCGGCGACGGCGGGCGCCGCATCGTGCCCGCCTGGAAGCGGGTCACCCCCGGCGAGCACCGGTGGCCCGCCGCAGCGGCGATCGTCGTCGCGATCGGGCTGCAGCTGCTGCTGCCCGACCAGCTCACCCTGGTGTCGCGGTGGCTGCTGCCGTCGCTGGAGCTGGTGGTGCTGGTCGTGCTCGCGGTGGCCGGCCCGGCCCGGATGGACCGCGAGTCGGCGCTGCTGCGCGGCCTCGGGCTGACCCTGGTCGGGCTGCTGAGCCTCGCGAACGCGGTGTCGGCGGGGCTGCTGGTCACCGCGATCCTCGACGGCTCCTCCGGCGGCTCGGCCGCCCCGCTGCTGGCCAGCGGGGCGGCGATCTGGCTGACCAACATCATCGCGTTCGCGGTCTGGTACTGGCAGCTCGACCGCGGCGGGCCGGCGGCACGGGCGCACGGGCGCCGTCCCACCGCGGACTTCCTGTTCGTGCAGATGCAGAGCACCGACCCGCACGACGCCGACTGGGAGCCCCGCTTCGCCGACTACCTGTACCTGTCGTTCACCAACGCCACCGCGTTCAGCCCCACCGACGTGATGCCGCTGAGCCGGTGGGCGAAGATGCTGATGCTCGTCCAGGCGCTGGTGTCGCTGGTGACGATCGCGCTCGTCGTCTCCCGGGCCGTGAACGTGCTGGGCGGCTGAGTCCCGGGCGGGGCTCAGCCACCCAGGAGGGACCGCAGCACCCCCGGTGCGTCCGACGGGCCGGCGACCGGCGCCCACCGCGCGTTGCTGCGCGCGGCCAGCGCGGCGGCCTGCTCGTGGTCGGACTCCGGGGCCAGGATCAGCAGCTCCGGGACCTGCCGCGCCGCCGGGACCGGGTCGTGGTCGTCGGTGGCCCGGCAGTCCGAGAGCAGCACGACGATCCGCCGCTCCGCGCGCGTCCGTTCCAGCTGCGCGGTGGCCGCCCGCAACGCACCGGACAGCGCGGTCACCCCGTGCCCGCGCAGGCCCAGCACCCGGTCGACGACCGCCGACGGCGGACGGGTGGACCCGATGTCGCGCAGGACCCGGGTCTCGGCGGCGAACGACAGCACCGCGTGGTCACCGGGTGCCCGGAACGCGCAGGCCGCGGCGGTCAGCGCCGCCGCGGCGAGCCGGTCCCCGCCCATCGACCCGGACGCGTCCACCACCAGGCACAACGCGAGCGCGGGCCGCGCCCAGGTGCGCACGGTCAGCTCGTCGAGCCCGACCGGGCGCCGCGCCGCGCGGGCCTCGGCGACCGCGCCCAGCGAGGCGTCCAGGTCCAGGTCGCCGCCGCGGTCGGCCGGGACAGCACGCAGCCTGCCGATCCCGCGCCGGGTGACCCGGCCGGACCGGCCGATCTCCAGCACGACCCGGCCGGCGAGCCTGCGGGCCGCCGCCCGCAGCTTCTCGTCGGTGGCCCTGCCCATGTCGACGAGCAGCGTCAGCGTCTCGTCGGGACGCTCGGCGAGCGCGGCGTCGAACGCGTCGGGGTCGAGCACCCCGACCTCGGGCGAGATCTCGGTGAACCCGGGGTGGCCCGCCAGGGAGCTGCGGGCCACCGTGCGGTCCTCCGGGCGCGCACGCGGCCGGGACGGACGGGTGGAGCCGTCCGCGGGCCGGGGACCGCCCGCCGGTGGCGGGCTCAGGCTCCCCCCGACGCATCACCGCCGTCCGGGGCCCCGTCGGCGTCGTCGGCGGGTTCCTGGCCGAACTCGGCCGTGTACAGCTCGCGGACGATGTCCTCGGCGCTGCGGGAGCCGGACTCGGCGAGCCGGATGCGGCCGGACAGCGCGACCAGCGCCGCGTCCAGCCCGGCCCGCCAGTCGGTGGTCTCCCGGCCGCGCCGGGCCGCCAGCGCCGCGGTGATGCGGACGATGTCGATCGCCCCGCGCACCGAGGAGCCCACGTGCACGTCCGGGTGCTCCCGGGTCCGGCGGACCAGGGAGACGACCTTGGCCCGCCACTGCTCGTCGACCTCGGGGCCGCGCAGCGCGACGACCGCGGTCTCGTCCCCGGCGGTCTGGTAGCCCATCGCGATCCGGCAGACCCGGTCGTAGACGGCGGAGGAGATCCGGGCGGTGCCGACGGCGTCGAACGGGTTCATCGCGGCGACCAGCCGGAATCCCTCGTGCGCGGTGATCCGGCCCAGCCGGGGCACGTGCAGCTCGCCCTCGCTCATCACGGTGATGAGGACGTTGAGGGTCTCCTCCGGGATCCGATTGATCTCCTCGACGTAGAGCAGGGCCCCGGAGCGCAGCGCCTCGGCCAGCGGGCCGTCGACGAAGGTATCGGGGTTGTAGCCCCGCTCCAGGACCTGGGCCGGGTCGAAGTGCCCGACCAGCCGGGCCGGGGTGAGCTCGGCGTTGCCCTCGACGAACACGAACGGGAGCTCGGCCTCCTCGGCCACCGACCGCAGCAGCGTCGTCTTCCCGGTGCCCGGCGGGCCCTCCAGGACGACGTGGGCGCCGGCCTCCAGCGCCGCGACGAGCAGCTCGACCTCCCGGCCGCGGCCGACGACGGGGGTCACCACAGGGGTCACGGCGGGGGTCAGCACGGGGCGGCTGCCTCGGTCTTCACGGGCGTGCTCCTCGGCGCTGGTGACGTCGGTGTCGTCCTGCATCCTGCCCCACCCGCGGGGGTGTGGCGTCCTCCACGTGGGGACCGTGCGCACTGTTCCACACCCGACGCCACCGTGGTGGCGGAGGCGACACCACCCGCGCCGGGCCTCCCCGTCGTACGCGGACGGGCGGGGTGCAGGATCGTCCGACATGGACCGACGCGTGCACGCGTTCACCGACGACGCCCTGGGCGACGACGACGCCGTCACCCTCGCCGGGAGGCTGCGCCGCCGTGAGGTCGCGCCCGCCGAGCTGCACGCGGCCGTCGCCGCGCGTGCCGCCCGGGTCGAGCCGCACCTGCACGGCCTCGCCCTGGACCGCACCGCCGATCCCGTCACCGGCGCCGTCGACGGCCCGCTGGCCGGGGTGCCGACGCTGGTCAAGGACAACGTCGAGGTCCGGGGCTGGCCCGCGGGCCACGGCACCCAGGCGTTCGTCCCGGCGCCCTCGCGCGAGCACGCCGAGGTGACCCGGCAGCTGCTCGGCTGCGGGCTGGACCTGCTGGGCACGACCCGGATGCCGGAGTACGGGCTGAACGCCTCCACCGAGTTCGCCGACGCCGAGCCGACCCGCAACCCGTGGGACCCGCGCTTCTCGGCCGGCGCGTCGTCGGGCGGGGCGGCCGCGCTCGTCGCCGCCGGGGTGGTGCCGCTGGCCCACGCCAACGACGGCGGCGGCTCGATCCGCATCCCGGCCGCGGCCTGCGGGCTGGTCGGGCTCAAGCCCTCGCGGGGCCGGCTCGCGCCGAACGCGACCGGCGCCCGGATGCCGATCGACCTCGTCGCCGACGGCGTGGTGTCCCGCTCGGTCCGCGACACCGCGGTGTTCCTGGGCGCCGCCGACCGCGGGCGCCGCAACCCGGCGCTGCCACCGCTGGGCCTGGTCGAGGGCCCCGCCCGGCGACGCCTGCGGGTCGGCCTGCTGCTGGAGTCCCCCACCGGGGCGGCGGTCGACGCCGACACCCGCGAGACCGTCACCGCCGTCGCCCAGCTGCTCGCGAAGCAGGGTCACGAGGTGTCCGAGGCCCACAGCGGGGTGGGGACCCGGTTCGTCGACGACTTCCTCGACTACTGGGGGTTGCTGGCGTTCTCCGTGGTCACCGGCGGGCGGCTGCTGCACGGGCGCACCTTCGACCCGCACCGTCTCGACGGCCTGACCCACGGTCTGGCCGACCACTACCGTCGCGCGCTGGCCCGCACCCCGGTGTTCCTGCACCGGCTGCGCCGGGTCGCGGCGACCCACGCCGAGCTGTTCACCCGGCACGACGTACTGCTCTCCCCGGTGCTCGCGCACACCCCGCCGGAGATCGGGTGGCTCGCGCCGACGGTGCCGATCGAGCAGCTCACCGCCCGGCTGCTGGACTACGTCGCGTTCACCCCGCTCGCCAACGTCGCCGGGGCTCCCGCGGTCGCGCTGCCCGCCGGTGCGACGGCGGGCGGGCTGCCGGTGGGGGTGCACCTGCAGACCCCGGTCGGCGACGAGCGGACGCTGCTGGAGCTCGCGTACGCGATCGAGGCCGACCGCCCCTGGCGGCGGATCCAGGACTGATCCGAACCGGTCCAGAACTGCTCCGCCGCCGGGGCAGCGCCCGCTCAGACGTTGCCGCGGCGCTCCTGCTCCCGCTCGATCGCCTCGAACAGCGCCTTGAAGTTGCCCTTGCCGAAGCCGAGCGAGCCGTGCCGCTCGATGAGCTCGAAGAACACCGTGGGCCGGTCCCCGATCGGCTTGGTGAAGATCTGCAGCAGGTAGCCGTCCTCGTCGCGGTCGACGAGGATCCCGCGGGACTGCAGCTCGGCGATCGGCACCCGCACGGACCCGATGCGGGCCCGCAGCTCCGGGTCCTCGTAGTAGGCGGCCGGGGTGTCGAGGAACTCCACGCCGCGGGAGCGCAGCACGTCGACGGCGCCGAGGATGTCGTTCGTCGCGAGCGCGAGGTGCTGGGCGCCGGGGCCGCGGTGGAAGTCCAGGTACTCGTCGATCTGGGACTTCCGCCGGCCCGGGCTGGGCTCGTTGAGCGGGAACTTCACCCGGTGGTTCCCCGACGCGACGACCTTGCTCATCAGCGCCGAGTAGTCGGTGGCGATGTCGTCGCCGATGAACTCGGCCATGTTCGTGAAGCCCATGATCCGGTGGTAGAAGTCCACCCAGTGGTCCATCCGTCCGTACTCCACGTTCCCGACGACGTGGTCGAGCGCCTGGAACACCCGCCGCGGCGCGTCCGCGGGCCGGGCCACCGACGAGCCGCGGGCGACGTGGCCGGGCAGGTACGGGCCGGTGTAGCGGGACCGGTCGACCAGGGTGTGCCGGGTGTCGCCGTAGGTGGCGATCGCGGCGGTGCGCACGGTGCCGTGCTCGTCGGTCGTGTTGTGCGGCTCGACGAGCACGGTGGCGCCCTGGGCGCGGGCGTGGGCGATGCAGCGGTCGACGTCGGGGACCTCGAGGGCGATGTCGACGACGGAGTCGCCGTGCCGGCGGTGGTGGTCGGCGAGCGGGCTGTCCGGGTCGACGGCGCCGCGCAGCTCGAACCGGACCGCGCCCGAGCGCAGCACGTAGGAGTGGTGGTCGCGGTTGCCCGTCTCCGGTCCGGAGTACGCGACGAGCTCCATGCCGTAGACGACCTGGTAGAGCTGCGCGGCCTGGGTGGCGTTGCCGACGGCCCAGACCACGGCGTCCCAGCCGGTGACCGGGAACGGGTCGGCGGAGTCGTCGTGTTCGACGAGGCCGACCAGCCGGCGCAGGGCGGCGGCGTCGAGGTCGGCGAGCTTCTCGGAGTCGGTGAGGATGTCCATCAGTGCTCTCCCGTCAACGTGCGTGCTGCCAGGTTCTCCGCCGCGGTGACCGTGGTGGTGCCGTGTGCGCGGGCGTCGGCGAAGATCCCGGCCAGGGTGTCGCCGATGGCACGGGTCCGGTCCGCGACGGCGGCAGCACTCCAGCCGAGCACCTCGCGGCCGACCAGGTGGATGGCCCCACCGGCGTTCGCGACGAAGTCCGGGGCGTAGGTGATCCCGCGCCGGCGCAGGACATCGGCAGCGTACGGGTCGGCGAGCAGGTTGTTCGCCGCACCCGCGATCACCGCGGTGGGGACGGTCGCGGCGACCTCGGCGGTGATCAGCCCGCCGGTGGCGCACGGGACCAGCACGTCGCACGCGCGGGTGGTCACCGCTGCGGTGTCGACCACCTCGGCACCCAGCTCGTCGGCGGCCGCGGCGCAGCGGGCCGGATCGACGTCGGTGACGATCAGCTTGGCCCCCGCGTCGGCGGCGAGCCGGGCGACGTCGGCGCCGACCGCCCCGAGCCCCTGGACCAGCACCCGCAGCCCGTCGACGCCGTCGAACCCGGCTTCCGCGGCTCCGGCGCGGATCGCGGCGAACACCCCGAGGGCGGTCATCGGGCCGGACGAGCCGGGCTCGCCCGCCGCGACCGAGCGGCCGAACACGTGCGGGGTCAGACCGGCGAGCACGTCCATGTCGGCCGAGCAGGTCCCGACGTCCGGGCCGGTGGTGTAGTTCCCGCCGAGCAGCTCCAGGTTGGCGGCGTGGATCTCCAGGATGCGCCGCCAGGTCGCGTCGTCGAGCTCGGTGCGCGGGGCCGGGAGCGCGATCACCGACTTGCCACCGCCCATCGGGAGGCCCGCGGCGGCCATCTTCAGCGTCATCGCCCCGGCGAGGCGGCGGGCGTCGGCGACGGCGTCGTCGGGCGAGGGGTAGACCATCGCGCGGGTCCCGCCGGACGCCGGGCCGAGCGGGGTCGAATGCACCCCGATCACGAACCACGCGCCCGTCTCCCGATCGTACCGGACCGAGGTCAGTTCGCCGTCCCACTCGGGCAGAGCCATCCCGCGCCTCCATCTCCTCGCTGGTGTGCAGCGAGGACACCGCGGGCCGTGGCATCTGCGCAACCGGCCCAGAACCAGCTACGCAGTTACCGCAGATCGGCGGGGCAGCCCGCCGGGGCAGCTGGGCTGATCGTCCAGGAGACCGGCGTCACCCCGGGGACCCGCCGTCGGCGTCCGTAGCCTGGACCGGTGACGACCAGCGACGCCACGACGCCCGCCGACCTGCGTGGCAGGCCGCGACCGCCGGCCCACCCGCGGACCGCGCCGTCGGACCCGGCCGGGCTCGATCCCGAGCGCGCCGCGCTGCACGCCCGCATCGCGACCGGCCCGCGCCGCGCGCAGGCCAGGGTCCCGCTGGTCGACGACGCCGACCGGCTGCTCGGCCCGTTCGCGACGATGCTCTTCTCGCCGCGCATCGGCGACGCCGTCCAGCAGGTCGGCGCGGCCCTGCGCACCGACGACGACCTTCCGCCGCGGCTGCGCGAGCTGGCCGTGCTCGCCGTCGCCGTGCACCACGGATCGGCGTTCGAGTGGTCCGCGCACGAGGGCCTCGCCCGCGACACCGGGCTGACCGGCCCGCAGCTGCAGGCCCTGCTCGACGGCGGTGTCCCCGACGGTCTCGACGAGGCCGAGCGGGTCGCGCTGACCACCGTCCGCGCCCTGCTCACGCAGCACGACCTGGGCGACGGCGCCTACGCGACCGCGCTGGACGCGCTCGGCCGTGACACGCTCGCGGCGCTGGTGTGGCTGACCGGGTACTACTCGATGCTGGCCACCGCCCTGGCCGTGTTCCGGCCGGAGTGAGTCCGGGTAACCCGTGCGGGAGGGGAGGTCCGCCATGAACACCGCGCCGAACGGGGTGTGTGTGGCAGCGGCCATGCACACGTTCCCCAAGACCTGCGGACCCGCGACGACCGTCGCGCAGGCGTGGGCGGCGTTCGAGCGGCCCAAGGTGCACTCGCTGCTGGTCCTCGACGCCGGGCGACTGCTCGCCGTCGTCGACCGGGCCGACCTGACCGGGGCGGTCCCCGACCGGCCCGTCGCGCCCCTCGGGACGCTCGACGGGCGGGTGGCCCGCGCCGGCGACGACCTGGCCTCGACCTGGGCGGCGATGGCCGACGCCGGACGGCGACGGGTCGCCGTGGTCGACGGCTCCGGACGCCTGCTCGGGCTGCTCTGTCTCAAGCGCCACGGTCGCGGCTTCTGCTCCGACGCCGGCATCCAGGCCCGGATCGACGAACGCGCGGCTGCCCCGGGCCGGTCGTGAGGGCGCATTTCCGGTGTCCTGTGTCACATGCCCGTGAGGACCGGCAGGCGCGCGCCCTCCTACGCACAGTCCACCGAGGAGGTAGTCATGTCGTTCACCGACAAGGTCAAGAACAAGGCCGAGAACGCCGTGGGCGTCGCCAAGGAGAAGACCGGCGAGGCCACCGGCGACCGCGAGCTGCAGGTCGAGGGCAAGGCCGAGCAGTCGAAGGCGTCGCTGAAGGACGCCGGCGAGAAGCTGAAGGACGCGGCGGGCAACGTCAAGGACGCGCTGGGCGGCTCGACGAGCTGACCCGGCGTCACCGTGACGGGGGCGACCGGCAGGCATGCCGGTCGCCCCGAACGGGAAGGCCGTCGGCGTACCGAGCCGGGTCCGACGCCGTACCGGGCTCCTCCTCGAACCCCACGGAGGAACCATGAGCACCGTGAAGCTCGCCATCGTCTACTACTCCGCCACCGGCACCGTCGACGCGATGGCCCACCGGGCCGCCGCGGCCGGTGAGAAGGCGGGCGCCGAGGTGCGCCTGCGTCGCGTCGCCCGCGAGGCGACCAGCGGTGAGCGCCAGGCCACCGAGGCGCAGGCCGCGCACGCCGAGGCCGCACCCGAGGTCCCCGCCGCGACCGCCGACGACATCGTGTGGGCCGACGCCGTCCTGTTCGGCTCCCCCACCCGCTACGGCAACATCGCCGGGCAGCTGAAGACCTTCATCGACTCGCTCGGCCCGCAGTGGGGCCAGGGCCTGCTCGCCGACAAGGTCTACGCCGGGTTCACCTCCAGCCAGACCCTGCACGGCGGCCAGGAGTCGACCCTGCTCGCCCTGTACAACACGATCCACCACTTCGGCGGGATCGTCGTCGCGCCCGGCTACACCGACCCGACCAAGTTCGTCGACGGCAACCCCTACGGCGCCTCGCACGTGACCGGGGCGAACAACGACGCCCCGCTCGGCGACGCCGAGAACGCCGCGCTCGACCACCTCGCCACCCGCGTGGTCACCGTCGCCGGAAAGCTCGCGGGCTGACCCCGATCGCGGCGGCGCCGAACCGGCCACCGCACGTACGCACGGGTTAACCTCGACGGATGTACTTCCGGATCACCCCGGGCGACGTCGAGCTCGTCGACCCGGGTGACGTGCGCGCGTTCCACGTCGTCGCCGCCGAGGGACTGGCCGACGGGGAGCTCGCCGACACCGTGTGCCGCACCGGGCTCGGCGAGGTCTCCGACGACGGCGAGCACGTCCTGGTCCGGGTGGACGCCGTCCGCAGGCTCGCCGCCGGTCGGGTCGGCCCGGGCTGGGAGGACGACCTGGCCGGCATGCTCGGCTACGCCCGGAGCAAGGGCTGGATCTCCGACGACGGCACCGCGGTGCGCGCACACGTCGAACGGGCCTGAGACCGGCACCGGCCCGGGTCCGACGCGGCGCTACGCCAGCAGCGCCCGGACCCGCTCCGGGTCCGGCCCGTCCGGCTCGATGACCACGACGGCGTCGTCGAACCCCGCGTCGGCATAGCGGTGCAGCGTCTCGCCCAGGCGCCCGAGGTCGGTCCCCGCGGGGACCGGTAGGGCGTAGGCGACGGCGCGGCGCCCGCCGGCGGCCCGGTAGCGCCCCAGCGCCTCGATCATCTCCGCGGGGGTGGTGCGGTAGCCCGAGGCGAGCCAGCCGTCGAAGCGCCGGGCCGCCTTCTCGACGTTCGCGCCCCAGGAGCCGAGCAGCAGCGGCGGGCGGGCGGCCGGCGGGTCGGCGAGCCGGGCGTGGTCGTCGTGGCCGTGTTCCAGCAGGTCGCGGAGCCGGGCCGCGTTCTCGTCGAAGGTCCGGAAACGGGTGCGGTGGTCGCGGTCGAGGGTGGCGTAGTCGTCGCGGGTGGAGCCGGGGCTGATGCCCAGGGCCAGCCGGTCCCCGCACACGGCCTGCAACGACAGCATCCGGTGCGCCAGCTCCGCGGGGTGGTGCAGCGGGACCTGCACGGTGCCCGTCGCCAGCCCGACTCCGTCGGTGGCCCCGGCCGCGGCGGCGAGCGCGACGAACGGGTCCGGCACGAGCCGGCCGCGGCCGATGATCTCCGGCGCCCAGAGGTGGGCGAATCCCGCGCCGGCCAGGCGCCGTGCCCACGGCACCACCGGGTGGGGCGGCGCGTCGGACAGGTGCGCGAGCGTCGCGCCCAGGCGCACGGTCAGGCCCGCCGTTCGGCGGCGAACCGGGCGTACCAGCGCAGCACGTCGGGGTCGTCGACCGAGGCGATGTTCGCCGCCTTCTCCAGCGGACGCCCGGCCATCAGCTTCTTGACCGGCACCTCCAGCCGCTTGCCGGACAGGGTGTGCGGCACCGCGGGCGCCTCGACGATCTCGTCGGGCACGTGCCGGGGGGTCAACCGGGTCCGCAGCGTGGTCACGATCCTCGCCCGGAGGTCGTCGTCGAGCGGATGCCCCGCGGCGGGGACGACGAACAGGCCCAGCCAGTACCCGTCGTCGGGGAGGTCCACGCCGACGACGAGGGCCTCGGTGACCTCCTCCATCGTCTCCAGGACGTCGTAGAAGTCGCCGGTGCCCAGGCGCACGCCCTGGCGGTTGAGGGTGGAGTCCGAGCGGCCGTGGATGGAGACGCTGCCGTCGCCGTGCACGGTCACCCAGTCACCGTGGCGCCAGACGCCGGGCCAGGTGTCGAAGTAGGAGTCGGTGTAGCGGCGCGCGTCGGGGTCGTTCCACAGGTGCACCGGCATGGACGGCATCGGCTGGGTGACCACCAGGTCCCCGACCTCGTCGACGACCGGGTTCCCGTCGTCGTCCCAGGCGGCGCAGTCGACCCCGGCCAGGCGCCCGCCGATCCGCCCGGCCCGCACCGGGGAGTACTCGTTCGCCCCGACGAAGGAGCCGGAGATGTCGGTACCGCCACTGGTGGAGTCGACCCGCAGGTCCGGCGAGACGTGGGAGTACAGCCAGTCGTAGCCGGCGGGCGGCAGCGCCGAGCCGCTGACCATGACGTGCCGCACCCGGGACAGGTCGTGGTCGGCGCGCGGGGAGACGCCGCTGTTCGCCGTCGCGGTGACCACCGCCGCCCCCAGGAGGACGACGTCGGCGCCGGTCCGGGCGGCGACCTCCCAGACCGCGCCCGGCGGGTGGCCGGGGCTGCCCTCGTAGAGCACGATCGACGCGCCCTGGCTGAGCGCGCCGAGCTGCATGTTCCACAGCGCCCAGCCGGTGGAGGTGTAGGTGAACATCCGCTCGCCCGCACGCAGCCCGCAGTACAGCCCGGACCACTTGAGCCCTTCGAGGGTGATGCCGCCGTGGCCGTGGACCAGCCCCTTGGGCAGGCCGGTGGTGCCGGAGGTGAACAGCACCCACAGCGGGTGCGAGAACTCCACCTGCGCGAACTCCGGCTCCGCGTCGACGGCCAGCAGCTCCGCCCACGGCGTGGTGCCGTCCGGGGCGGGCCGGTCGACCGCGTGGCCGACGTGCACGACGTGCCGCACGCTCGGCAGGTTCTCCCGCAGCCGGGCGACGACGTCGCCGCGGTCGACGACCGTGCCGTTCCAGTGGTAGCCGTCGGCGGCGATCAGGACGGTCGGTTCGAGCTGGGCGAGCCGGCCGATGGTGCCCTCGGCGCCGAAGTCGGGCGAGCAGCAGGACCACACCGCGCCGACCGCGGCCGCGGCGAGCAGGCCGATCACCGCGTGCTCGGTGTTGGACAGGTAGGCGCAGACCCGGTCCCCGGGCTCGACGCCGGCGCGGCGCAGCCAGGCCGCAGCGGCGGCGACCGACCGGCGCAGCCGTGACCAGGTGATCTCCCGGGCGGGGGTGCCGCCCTCCTGCACGCACACCAGGGCCGTGTCGTCGTCGCCGCCGTGGCGCAGCACGTGCTCGGCCCAGTTCAGCCGCGCGCCGGTGAACCAGCGGGTGTGCGGCATCGGGTCGGTGGTGCGGACCTGCGTGAACGGCGTGGAGAACGCGACGCCGTAGTGGTCGACGACCGAGCACCAGAACCGGTCCACGTCGGCGACCGACCAGGCGTGCAGGGCGTCGTGGTCGTCGAACGGGCGCCCCTCCCGCTCGGCCAGCCGGTCGAGGTAGGCACGCAGCGCGGACCGCTCGATGCGCTCCGCCGACGGGGTCCAGAGGACGTCGGTCATCGGTGTCTCCTCCGTACGGGCGTCCCGCGTGCCGGCGGGCCCACCCGGGGAGGTGGGCCCGCCGACACGGCGCTGCGCTGCGGTGCTGCGGTGCGGCCCGGGAGCCTCAGGAGGCGAGCACCTTCGGCATGATGTCGTTCTTGATCCGCTTCAGGTCGTCGAGCGTCTTCGCCACCGGCACGTCGGCGAACGGCGGCCAGATCAGCGGCATGGTCATCCCCGCCTCCTTGTACGCCTTGAGTCGGTCGGTGAGCTGCTTCTCCGTCCCCACCAGCAGGTTCGAGGCGACACCGTTGACGGTCTGGTCGACCTCCTCGTCGGTGATGACCGTCCAGATCATCGAGCAGATCTCCAGGTCCTTGGCCCGCTTGGGGCTGCCGATCTCCTCGAACTGCTCGTCGATCGCGGTGATCCACTGGGCGAGGCGCTCGGGCGAGTCCTGGATGCCGATCCAGCCGTCGAGGTCGTACTTGGTGATCCGGCGCGCCGACCGCAGCGGGTCCTTGAGGCCACTCATGAAGATCGGCGGGCGCGGGTCCTGCAGCGGCTTGTGCCCGAAGCCGCAGGCGTCGAAGTCGGCGAACTCGCCGTGGAACTCGTAGTGGTCGGCGCTCTTGTCCCAGATGCCCTGCATGATCTCGATCGACTCGCGCACGTGCTTGTGCCGCTTGGGGAAGATGTGTGCGGCGCTCGCCGCGGCGAACTCCTCGGGCATCCAGCCGGACCCGACACCGACGTTCAGGCGGCCGCCGGAGAGGTGGTCGATGGTCGCCAGCTCCGCGGCGAGAACGCCGGGCGAGCGGAACGGGGTGTCGATGATGCTCATGCCGATGCGGACCTTGGTGGTCTTCGCGGCGAGCCACGGGATCAGCGGGTAGCCCTGGAACCACTTGCCGCGCGAGGACACGGGCAGGGCGTTCGGCAGCCCGTCCATCATGCCGAAGGAGTACTGCAGCTCCTGGCGGTCGGACTTCTCGGGGACGACGATCCGGTCGAGCGTCCAGACCGAGTCGAAGTCGAGCTCCTCGGCCAGGGCGGTGAGGTCCTCCAGCTCCTTGACCGTGACCAGGTCACGGAAGTTGGGGAGGTACAGAGCGAGCTTCATGTGATGCTGCCTCCTTGCGGCATGACAGTGTCGCCAACGACGTCGCCGACGATGTCGTCGGTGGCGTCGCTGACGGAGAGTGTGACGCGGATCTCGTTCTTGAGAACCTTACCCACGGTCGAGCGCGGGAGATCGCTCCAGATCTCGATCTGCTTGGGGGCCTTCACGGAACCGATGCGCGCCTTGACGAACGCGACCAGCTCCTCGGTGTCGATCTCGGCACCGGGCTGGGGCTGGACCACCGCGGTGACCCGTTCGCCCCACTTCTCGTCGGGCAGGCCGACCACGGCGCAGTCCCGGACGGCGTCGTGCGCCATCAGGGCCTGCTCCACCTCGGCGGAGTACACGTTGAACCCGCCGGAGATGACCATGTCCTTGGCGCGGTCGACGATGTGGAGGAACCCGTCGTCGTCGAGCCGGCCGATGTCGCCGGTGTGGTGCCAGCCGTGCGCCGACACCTCCGCCGTCGCCTCGGGGTTGCGGTAGTAGCCCGCCATGACCAGCGACCCGCGCACGCAGATCTCGCCACGCTCGCCGCGCGGGACCGGCCTGCCCTGCTCGTCGAGGATCGCCACGACGACCAGCGGTGACGGCCGTCCGGCCGAGGCCAGCCGCTCGGTGGCGATGCTCCCGTCGGGACGGCGGTGCTCGGCGGGCGACATCGTCGAGATCATCATGGGCGCCTCGGACTGGCCGAACAGCTGAGCCATCGGCCCGATCCGGTCCAGCGCCTCGGCCAGCCGGGCCACCGACATCGGGGCCGCGCCGTACCAGAAGCACTGCAGCGACGACAGGTCCGTCGTGTCGAGAGCCTCGTGGCCCAGCACCATGTAGATCAGCGTCGGCGGCAGGAACGTGTGCGTGACCCGGTGCGTCTCGATCAGCTCCAGGAACCGGCCGACGTCGGGCTTCGGCATGATCACGACCTCGCCGCCGCGGGCCATCACCGGGAAGCAGAGCACGCCCGCGGCGTGCGTGAGCGGGGCCAGCGCGAGGTAGACCGGGCGCTCGTCGAAGGGGTAGCTCATCAGCGTGATCGCCGACATCGTCTCGACGTTGCGGTCGGTCAGCAGCACGCCCTTGGGACGCCCGGTGGTGCCGCCGGTGCCGACCAGCGCCACGATCTCCTCGGGCGGCGCGGCCTCGGCGGACGCGTCGTCGCGGGCGGCGTCGAGCCAGGCGTCGAAGGCCTGCGCGCGGTCGGTGCCCGTGCCGAGACGGACCAGTGTCCGCAGCTGCGGGAGATCCGGGGCGATCGTGGAGACGAGGTCGTCGAAGGACGGCTGGAAGATCAGCGTGGTGCAGTCGAACAGGTCCAGGAGCTCGGCGGTCTCCCCGGCCGCGTTGCGCGGGTTGATCGGGCACCAGACCGCCCCGGCCCGGGCGATGCCGAACACGCAGGAGAACGCGGTCGGGTCGTTCGCCGACAGGATGCCGACCTTGTCACCGGGGGCGACGCCCGAGCGCCGCAGGGCCCGCGCGACGGCGTGCGAAAGGTCGACGACCTCGCCGTAGGACAGCGAGGTGCCATCGAGCGTCAGGCAGGGCGCGGCGGGGTCCAGCGAGGCACCCTTGTCGAGATAGAAGGTCAACGACATCGCAGCTCCCCGGACTCGCACCGTTGCGGACAGCGATGACCGTGGCGAGTTTCTGGACAGTTGTCAAGATTCTGGTGCGGGCTGCGACCCGGTCGTGCCCGTCCGACGCGTCGGGACGACGGCCCCGGGGACGACGACGGGCCGGGAGCGCGGTGCGCTCCCGGCCCGTGCGGCGCGGGTGGGGACGGCTGCCCCCGGAGTCAGTTCTGGCCGGTCAGCGCCCCGGCGAGCGGACCCAGCGGGGGCGCCCACTCGCGGATGTCGGCGCGGGCGACGACGCCGGCGGCGGTGAACGGGTCGTTGTCGACGATGCGCTGCACCGCGGCCCGGTCCTCGACCCGGAAGATCAGCAGCCCGCCCGGATCCTCCCCCGGCGCCCAGGCGCCCGCGGCGAGCATCGTGCCGTCCTCGCCGAAGGGGCGCAGGTAGTCCCGGTGCGCGGGGCGGGTGGCGTCCCGCAGCTCGGTGTCGTCGGTGTAGGTGTAGATCAGCGCGAAGGTGGTGGCCACGGTGCGATCGTCGCACGGGCTCGGGGCGGTGCGCCGGGGCCGGCCGGGCTGTGACCGGTCCCGGCGCGCCGCGGTCAGACCTCGATCACGGTGACCGTGGCGGCGGTCCCGTCGACCTCGATCAGCGCGCCGTTCGGGATCCGGCCGGTCGCTTCGGTCGCCGACACGACACACGGGATGCCGAGCTCACGGCTCACGATCGCGGCGTGCGAGAACGGCGCCCCGACGTCGACGACCACCGCGGACGCCGCGACGAACAGCGGCGTCCACGACGGGTCGGTGATGGGCGCGACGAGGATCTCGTCCGGCTCCAGCGCCGAGGGGTCGTTCGGGTCGAGCAGCACCCGCGCCCGACCCCGGGTGACCCCGGTGCAACCGGACACTCCCTGGATGGTCTCCCCGGCGACGGCCGCGGTGTGCGTCCGACCCGAGCGGCGCACCCACTCGCTGGTCGGCGGTGGGTCACCGACCACGACGAACGGCGGCTCGAGGTCGAACATCTCCAGGTAGACGCGCTCGCGCTCGCGGACGGTGGCGGTGAACGAGCCCGGATCGGCGAGGTAGGCGGGCAGCTCCTCGGCGAACAGCATGAAGATCTGCTTCGCCGCGTCCAGGTGACCGGCCTCGGCGCCGCGCCGGCCCAGCTCCAGCGCGGGCAGCCGCAGCTCGTGGATCAGCATCGCGGCCGTGGTGCGGGAACGCTCCCGCCCGCGCAGCCAGAGCGCCGCCGCGTGCAGCGCAGCCTCGAACTGGCCGCCGGCCTCCGCGTCACCGGCCAGCAGCTCCCGCACGGTCGCGGTGGCCTCCTCCCGCTGCCGGACCCGCTCGGCGTTCTTGATCTGCGGGGACTCCTCGTCCGAGACGCCGCGCATCCGGTCGACCGTGTGCAGCGCGAGCTCGGGCCGCAGGCTCCAGGTCAGCGCCCGCAGCTCCCACTCGGCCGGGCCACGGAAGTCCCACTCGCTGAGGAAGGCGTCGAGCCCTGCGACGAACTCCGCGACCCGCGGGTCGCCGGAGGACCGCAGCCGGGCGTCCAGGCCCTCGACACCACCGTCGAACAGCTCCGCGACCGGGCCGGTGCGCGCGAGGCGACTCAGTGTCCACATCCCGTGCGACGGACCCGCGGAGTCGACGTCGCCGATGCCGGCGACCAGGGTCAGGGCCAGCTCCGGGCGCCCGACCGCCGCGGCGATCTGCGAGATGGCCCCGAGACCGACGCCGGACTTGAGGCTGGACTCGATGTGGCGCTGGAACAGGCCACGCAGGACGTCGTTGAACGAGGTGATGCGCTCGGCGAGCGCGGCGTCCGACAACGTCGCGACGTCCGGTCGCTGCGACCGGATGTCCAGCACCGTCCGCCGGTCGGCGTCGTAGGCGGCGAGGTCCTTCGCGAGCAGGACCTCGTTCATCAGCCAGGCGCCGGCCTTCTCCGAGTACGCCGGGTCGTCGTCGAAGTCGCGCTTCTCGCTCTCGTAGCTCGGGATGCCCGGCATGTCGCCGAAGTACTGCAGGTCGACGGCCTCGGCGCCCATCCCCGGCACTCGCACGCCGAACAGGCGCATCAGCGACATGTTGATGTAGAGGTAGCTCCCGAAGGCGGGCAGGACGTTGCGCTCGACCGAGGCGTCGTAGAGGTTGTGGTCCCAGACGCCGCAGGCGACGAAGGCGTCCCGCCAGCCCGGCTCGAGGTTGGCCTGGAAGCCGGTCGAGGCGTTCAGCGGCGAGATCGGGTCGGGAAAGATCTCGCCGACGTTCGCCCGGGAGTAGAGCGGGAAGGTCTTCGACGTGCGGTCGAAGATGGGCCAGTCGGTCACGGAGCTGGTCTCCTCGTCATCGAGGTCCGCACACGGGCGGAGGTCCGGGCACCCGGGCGTCGGCGCGACGCTCGATGTGCGACTTCTCCGTCGCATTCTGGCGAGCGACGGGCGGCGTGTCAACCGTCACTCCGCCGTGCTCGGGCGGCGTCGCCCACGACCTCGGGCGATCTCGACGCGACAGACCGGTCATGTCGAGCGTCGCGCCGTCGGGCGTTGACCTGGCAGGACCCGCACGTCTCGCCCTTCGGGCACCCCGGGTGCGACTCATCCCTCGCATTCCTCGCCGTCGAGGCGGAGACCGCACGCACGCGAGCTCGGTGCGCCGGCCCGGTCGCGGTCCTCCGTTCCGGACTCAGCCGGCGGCGGCCCAGCCGTCCAGCACGGCGAGCGCGGGAAGCAACCGGGCGACGACCTCGGCGTCCGAGGCGCCGTCGTCGGCACCCGCGGTCACGTCGCCGAGCCACACCTCGCCGGTCGCGCCGTCGACGGTCACGACGTCGCCGGGCCCGAACAGCCGGGTCCCATCGGCGGCGTGCACCGCGTCGGTGCCCACGTGCAGCTCCTCCGCCCCGACGACGGCCGGGATGCCCCAGCCGCGCGCGACGACGGCGGCGTGGCTGACCAGCCCACCGGTGCTGGTCAGGATGCCGACGGCGACCGACATGCCGTGCACGTCCTCCGGGCTGGTCTCCGGCCGGACCAGCACGACGTCGCCCTCGGCGTCGGCGGCCGCGTCGGCGCTCAGCACGACGGCTCCGCTGACCCGGCCCGGCGAGGCGCCGAGACCGGTGGTGAGCGCCGCCGGGGTCGACGCGGCCCCGCGGCCCGCGGCGAGCACCTCGGCCCGCGCCCGCTCCCGCACCTGCTCGGGCGCCCGGGCGAGCGCCTCGGCCCGGGACAGCCCGATCGCCGGGTCGTCCACCATCTCCACCGCCGCACGCACCGCGGCGACGGCGCCGCGCTTGCCGACCCGGGTCTGGAGCACCCAGAGCCGCCCGCTCTCGACGGTGAACTCCACGTCGCAGATGTCGCGGTAGTGGCGCTCCAGACGGTCGAGGAGCCCGGTCAGCTCGGCGTGCGCCCGCGGCAGGGACGTCGCCATCCCCGCGATCGGGGTGGTGCGGGCGGTGCCGGCGACGACGTCCTCGCCCTGGGCCCGGAGCAGGAAGTCGCCGTAGGGGACGTTCTCGCCGGTGGACGGGTCGCGGGTGAACACGACACCGGTCCCGGAGGAGTCGTCGCGGTTGCCGAACACCATGGCCTGCACGTTCACCGCGGTGCCGAGGTCGTCCGGGATGCCCTCGCGCTCGCGGTAGGCGCGGGCGCGTGGGCTGTCCCAGCTGCGGAACACCGCCTCGACCGCGGCGCGCAGCTGGGCGCGCGGGTCGGTCGGTACCGGGGTCCCCGCGGCGCCGAGGACCGCGCGGACGCGGTCGACCGCGGCGCGCAGCGCGGCCTCGGTGCGCTCGGCGGGGGCGGGCCCGATCAGGGCGTGGTCGACCCCGAGCACCGTGGTCGCGAACATGGCGAGGAACCGCCGGTAGCTCTCCCAGGCGAACACCGGGTCACCGGAGACCTCGGCGAGGCCCGCCGTGGTGGCCTCGTCGAGCCCCAGGTTGAGGACGGTGTCGAGCATCCCCGGCATGGACCGTGGGGCGCCGCTGCGCACCGCGAGGAGCAGCGGGTCGGCCGGGTCGCCGAAGCGGCGACCCAGGCGTTCCTCCAGGGCGGCCAGCTGGGTGGTGATGGCCTCGTCGAGCCCGGCGGGCCATCCTCCGGCGCGGTGGGCGGCGCACACGGGCAGCCCCAGGGTGAAGCCCGGGGGCACCGGCAGGCCGAGCACCGAGGTCATCTCGGCGAGCCCGGCGCCCTTGCCACCGAGCAGGTCGGCCAGCTCGCGCGGGGGCCGCTCGTGCGGGTGGTCGAAGGCGAACACGGCGGTGGACGCCGCGGTGGCCGTGCTGGTCATCGTCGTCCTCACGGTCTGCGGTGCGGCTCAGTGGCCGTCGGCGGCGCCGCGCTCGCGGCCCAGCGTGCTCATCAGGTCCTGGTGGAGCTCCATCCACACGTCGTGGTAGCTCTCCCGCAGCGGCGCGGCGAACGCCGTCGTCTCGCCGCCGTCGACCCGCTCCCAGGCCGCGGCGAGGTCGCGCGGGTAGCGGCCGAACCGCGGCAGCACCCCCGCGAGCTCGGCGGTCACCTCGACCGCACGCGGGTGCAGGGCACCGAGCTCGTCGACGACACCACGGTCGTAGGCGGGGTCGGAGTGGTCGTTCGGGGTGCCGTCGGGACGGACCTGCCAGCGCGAGCAGATCTCCTTGAACGGCTGGTTGAGCTCCAGGAACCGCGCCTCCGCCCGCTCCACGGCCGCGCGCGCCCCGGACGCGTCCAGCTCGGCGGCCAGCAACCGGGCGTGCTCGGTGCGGCCCTCGGCGGTGAGCGTCCAGCCCGCGACGCGTCCGGTGCGCTCCTTCACCCGGCCGGCCTCCGCGGCCGCGGCGAGGGCGGCGTCGACGGTCACGTGGTCGAGCTCCGTCCGGCGGGCGATCACCGGGGCGGCGACGAAGCCGGACAGTCGCAGCGTGTGCAGGACGAGCAGGTCGGGCGACGTGGTGGTGTCGGCGGTCACGGCGCTTCCTCCGGTTCGTGGTGACGACGGTGTCAAAACGGTGTCGACGGGGTCATGGTGGGGTTCAGGCGGACCGGCTGTGCAGCCCCGGCCCGGTGGCCGGGAGGAGCAGGTGCGGGGTCTCGTTGATGCTGCGCAGCTGGCGGACGCCCCCGCTCGAGGCGAGCAACCTGCTGAACGAGGTGTAGTCGAGCTGGACGAACATGCTGCGTCGGCGACCGAGCAGACGGGACAGGAACGCGTTGATCACACCGCCGTGGCAGACGACGGCGACCCGCTGCCCGGGGTTCGCCGCGATGACGTCCTCGAACGCGGCGAGCACGCGCTGCTCGAAGGCCTCCGGGTCGAACCGGTGCTCGCCCCAGACGCCGGACTCGAGCGCCCGCCACTGGGCGGCCCGGTCGGTGCCACTGAGCTCCACGGGCACGTAGGTGTGCGCGCCGCGGTCGAACTCGGCGAGCCGGTCGTCGACGGCGACCGGCAGCCCGGTGCGCTCGGCGAGCGGGTGTGCCGTCTGCAGCGCTCGGCGCATCGGGCTGGACACGATGCGGTCGGGGGTCAGCCCGGCCGCCCCGGTCAGCAGTGCGGCCAGCAGGTCCGCCTGGTGGCGGCCCTCCTCGGTGAGACCGGGGTCGGCGCCGGCGACGTGCCCCTGCACGGTCTCCGGACGCCCGTGCCGGACGACGATCAGCTCCACGGTCTGCTCCCGGCGGGCTCCGGGACGAGCGACGCGCGCAGCTCGCCCATCCTGACCTTCCCGGCGTCGCTGCGCGGCAGGGACTCGACGAGACGGACCTCGCGGGGGGTCTTGAACCCGGCGAGGCGGGCGCGGCAGTGCGCGACGAGCCGATCGGCGAGCCCCGTCCGGTCGGCGTCGGCGGCGGGCACGACGACGGCGACGACCCGCTCCCCGAACTCCGGGTCGGGCAGCCCGACGACGGCGGCGTCGGCGACCTCCGGGTGCGGGAGCAGCACGTCCTCGACCTCCCGGGGGTACACGTTGACCCCGCCGGTGATGATCGTGTGGCCGCTGCGGCCGTCGAGGTAGAGGTAGCCGTCGGCGTCGACGTGGCCGAGGTCGCCCGCGGTCCCCCAGCCCGGTGTCGCGGCCAGGTCGGCGGCGCCGTCCGGACGTCGCTGCGGCTCGGCGGCACCGGGCCGGGCGAACCACACCGCGCCGACCTCGCCCGGGCCGAGCGGGCGGCCGTCCGCGTCGGCGACGTGCACGGTGCTCCCGGCAGGACGCCCGACCGACCCGGGGCGTTCGCGCCACTCGTGCGGGCCGATGGTGGTGCGCCCGTAGCCCTCCGACGAGCCGTAGTACTCGTGCACGATGGGCCCCCACCAGTCGAGGACCGCACGCTTGGTCTCCGGCGGGCACGGCGCGGCGCCGTGCACCGCGACCCGGTGCGACGACAGGTCGTAGCGGTTCCGGACCTCGTCGGGCAGGCGGAGCAGGCGCACGAACATCGTCGGGACCCACTGGCTGTGGGTGACCCGGTAGCGCTCGATCGCGGCGAGCGCGGCCTCGGGCTCGAAGCGCTCCATGAGCACGACGGTGCCGCCGACCTCCTGGACCGACTGCAGGAAGCCGAGCGGGCCCGCGTGGTAGGCCGGCCCGGCGACGAGCAGCACGTCGGGGGCCTCACCCGGGCCGGTGGGCTCGGTACGGAACCCGAGGCTGCGCATGAGGGCGGCCGAGCGGACCGGTCCGTCGGCCGGGTGACCGCCCGTGGGGGCCACCCGGAAGGGCTTGGGACGGCCGGTGGTGCCCGAGCTCCAGAGGATCCGGCCGCCGGTGGTCTCGGCGTCGCGCGGGAGCCGGGGTGCGGCGGCCACCGCGGCGTCGTGGCCGGTCCAGCCCGACGGCACGTCCGGGCCGATGACCAGCCGGACCGCGGGCACCGGGACGCCCGCGCGGGCCAGCGCGTCGTCCAGCGCCTTCGCGATCCCGGCCCCGCCCGCGACGACGGCGGCGGGGCGGGCGTCCTCGGTCATCGGGACGAGCTCGGCGGCGGACAGGTGCCGGTTGACCGCGGCGAGGTGGAGCCCGCTGCGCCGGGCTGCCCAGAACACCTCGCCCCAGCGGACGTCGTTGCCACAGGCGATCAGCAGGGTGTCGCCCGGGCGCAGGCCGGCCGCGTGCAGGAGACCCGCGAGCCGGGCGCTGCGGTCATCGAGCGCGGCGTAGGTGACCGCGTCACCGCGGCCCGCCACGACGAGGGCGGTCCGGTCGGGCACCGTGACCGCGAACGATGCGGGGTACACGCTTCCTCCGCTCAGTTTTGCAATGTTCGTTCACATTACGACGAGCCGAAGGTACCGCGTGGGGCGTGCCCGGACAAGGTTCGGGCCGGTCCGGACACGCGTCGGCGCCCGGCCATGTGCGACCCGGCAGTCATCGGGTCGACCGGGGTGGGTCAGGACCCGGCGGGCGGACCCTCGTCGAGGATCGGGATGGAGCGGTGCCAGACCTCGGCGACGCCGCGGGCGAGCCGCTGCAGCTCCTCGGGGCGCGGGGCCCGTTCGGCCAGGCCGATGTGCACGTAGGCCATCTGCTCGACGGCCGAGCCGAGCACGTCGGCCAGCAGCCCGAAGTCGGTCTCCGCGATGCGTCCGGCGGCGTGCAGGCGACGCAGCCAGCCCGCGGTCCGTTCGACGAACGACGCGCGCTGGCGCAGCCAGAGCTCGGTGAAGCCCTCGTCGGACCGGATGGCCGCGGCCTCCCGCATGACCCGCAGCAGGTGCCGGTTGCGGGTGTAGGAGACCAGGTAGGCCGAGGTGAGCTCCTCCATCGTCGCCAGGTCCAGGCGGTCGCCGACGGTGCTGCGCCGGCTGGACTCGACGAGCGAGTCCAGGCCCGGCCGCAGCGCCTCCAGGAAGATCTCGTCCTTGCTGGTGAAGTGCCGGTAGAAGTTCCCCTGCGAGACCCCGGCCCGGTAGACGATGTCGGAGATCCGGGTACTGGTGTAGCCGTACTCGGCGAAGCAGTCGGCGGCGGCATCGATGAGCTGCCGGCGGGTCCGCATGCCCCGGGCGTTCTTGCCCCGGACCTGGCGCTGCGGGGCCTCCGGCGCGTCCTGCTGCGCGCTGTCCTGCTCGGCCACCCGACCTCCGGCCCCCTGTCGCGCCGCCCTGTACGCGGGCGCGAATGCGATAGTCGCGTCACTGTACCCACCGGGGCGGAGCCCCGGGCCGTGCGGCGGTCACCCGAGCAGGGAGACGAGCTCCACGTACTCGTCGATCCCGAACCGGCCCAGCTCCCGGCCCAGACCGGACCGACCCAGACCGCCGAAGGGCGCGTCGAGGCCGTCGCGGGTGCGGACGCCGTTGACCTTGACCTGGCCGGCCCGGATGCGACGCCCGACCGCGCGGGCCCGGTCCGGGTCGCCCGACCAGACGCCCGCGGCCAGGCCGTACTCGGTGTCGTTGGCCAGGCGGACCGCGTCGTCGTCGCCGCTGTGGGTGAGCACCGCGAGGACCGGGCCGAACACCTCCTCCCTGGCCAGCGCGGACCCCGGGTCGACGCCGGTGAACACGGTCGGGCGGTGGTAGTGCCCCTCGGGCAGGTCGGGGTCGGGCTCACTGCCGCCGACGAGCAGGCGGGCACCGTCGGCACGCGCCCGGTCGACGTGCCCGCGCACCGACCGCAGCTGCCGTTCGCTCACCAGCGGGCCGAGATCGGTCCCGGCGTCCCAGGGGTCGCCGACCGTCAGCGCCCGGACCGCGGTGACGAGCAGGTCGCAGACCTCGTCGTGCCGGTGTGCGGGCACGAGCAGCCGGGTGAGGGCGTTGCAGGCCTGCCCGGAGTTGAAGAACGCCTGCGCCACGGCCGCAGGCACTGCCCGGTCGAACGGGGCGTCGTCGAGGAGCACGTTGGCCGACTTGCCTCCGAGCTCGAGACAGACCCGGGTGATGCCGGGCGCGGCGAGCTCGGCGACCCGGGCACCGGACGGGCCGCTGCCGGTCAGCGAGACGACCGCGACCCGTGGATCGCGCACCAACGCCTCGCCGACCACCGGCCCCGTGCCGGTGACGAGGTTCAGCACACCCGGCGGGACTCCCGCCTCCTCGGCCAGCCCGACCAGGGCGAACGCGGTCAGGGGCGCCACCTCGCTGGGCTTGAGCACCACGGTGCAGCCCGCGACCAGTGCGGGCCCGACCTTCGCCGCGATCTGGTGCAGGGGCATGTTCCACGGCGTGATGGCGACGACCACCCCGGCCGGCACCCGCAGCACCTCGCCCGCGGCGACCGGCTCGGACCACGGGTGGGACAGCGCCGCGTCGGCGGTCAGGTGCAGCACCCTGGCGGGCACCGCGACCTGCGCGGGCCCGGCCAGGTGGTACGGCATCCCGACCTCGGTGGTGACGACACCGGCCAGGTCGTCGGTGTGCGCGGCGAGCAGGTCCCCGAGGGCGCGGACGATCTCCGCGCGGCGGGCCACCGGGGTGTCGGCCCACGCGGGGCCCGCCGCAACGGCGGCGGTCACGGCGCGCCCCGCGTCCTCGGCGGTGCCCCCGCCGACGTGGGCGACGGTCGCGCCGGTGGCGGGGGACCCGACAGCGATCGGCGCCCCGCCGGCCTCGACCCACTTGCCACCGATGCGGTGGGAGAGCCGGTCGACGACCAGGTGCGCACCCGGCCGGATGCCCGGGGCCGCGGTCATCCCTGCGTCACCCGCACGGGCAGCCGCTTGATCCCGTGGAACCAGTTGGACAGCAGGCGGTCGGGCTCGGCGAGCGGCTCGATCCGGATCCCGCGGGCCAGGACCTGCTCGTAGAAGACCCTGGTCTCCATCCGCGCCAGGTGGGCCCCGAGGCAGTAGTGCGGGCCCGCGCCGAACCCGAGGTGCCGGTTCGGCTTGCGGTCCAGGCGGAACTCCTCCGGTGCGTCGAACACGCGCTCGTCGCGGTTGGCGGCGGCGAACCACAGCACGAGCTTCTCCCCGGCCCGCACGGTCTGCCCGTGCAGCTCGACGTCCTCGGTGGCGGTGCGGCGCATGTGCACCACCGGGGACACCCAGCGGACCATCTCCTCGATGCCCGACCGCAGCAGCGGTGCGCCGCCGACACGCAGCTCGTCCCACCGCCCGTGTTCCGACAGCGCCGCGACCGAGCCGGAGAGCAGGTTGCGGGTGGTCTCGTTCCCGGCGACGGTCAGCACCATGTAGTACGGGTTGAGCCACTCCTGGGTGAGCGGCTCCCCCTTCGGCGTGGCCCGGGTCAGCGTGCTGACGATGTCGTCGGCCGGGCAGGCCCGTCGCTGCTCGGTGAGGTCGGCGTAGTACGCGAACAGCTCGTCGCGCGCCCGCGCCGCCGTCTCCGGGCCCGCGGAGTACTCCGGGTCCTCGCTGGAGGACTCGTTGGTCCAGCGCAGCAGCAGGTCCGCGTCCTCGACCGGCACCCCCAGCATCGGCGCGAACACCAGCAGGGGCAGCCGCGAGGCGATGACCTCGACGAAGTCGAACTCGCCGAGCTCGAGCGCCTCGTCGAGCAGCGCGCCGGTGACCTCCTCGACGCGCGCCGCCAGCCGCTCCACCGCCCGCGGGGTGAAGGTGGAGGTCAGGACCCGGCGGAACGGCACGTGGTCGGGGGCGTCCATGTTGTGGATCTGGCGCGGGCCGTTCCCCTCGGCACGCCGGTCCGGGATCTGGGTGCCCTGGCCGTTGCCGAAACGGTCGGCGTCCTTGGCGACGGCCTCGACGTCGGCGTACCGGGTCACCGACCAGAACCCCTCCCCCTCGCCGGGGCCGGGGTTCCAGTGCAGCGGGGCCCCGTCGCGCAGGACGCGGAACATCTCCGGGTCCCGTCCGGCGGCGAACACGCCCGCGTCGAGCAGGTCGACGCCGCGCACCCCACCGACGGGGCACTCTGTCGAGGCGGCCATGGCGATCTCCATCCCGTACCGACGTCCGGTCCGACTGTGGACCAGTTTTGCGAACGAGACTATACATAAACTCCGAGCCCGCGGAAGCCCGCCGATCGCATCCGCCACGACCTCGAGGAGCCCCATGACCACCGACCCAGCCGGTGTCCGCCGGTTCGTCGTCACCGGTGCCGGATCGGGCATCGGCGCGGCGCTCACCGACCGGCTCGTCACGTCCGGGCACCAGGTCGTCGCCCTCGACCGCGCGGTCTCCGGGGTCCCGGACGGAGCCGAGCCGCTCGTCTGCGACCTCACCGACCCGGCCGCGGTCGAGGCGGCGGTGGCGGCGGTCCGCGCCACGGGCCCGCTGCACGGGGTGGCCGCCGTCGCGGGGGTGCCCGGGAGCGTCCCGCCGCCGGTCGTGCACGCGGTCAACGTGGTCGGGCTCCGCCGGGTGGTCGGGGCACTGACCCCGCTGCTGGCCCCCGGCTCCGCGGTGGTGCTGCTGTCGTCGATGGCCGGGTACCGGGGCACCGCGACCCCGGACGAGCTCGACCGCTACCTCGCGCTCGACGACGACGACCTGCAGGCCGCGCTGGAGGCCACCGCACTCGACGGTCCCGGCGCGTACCAGCTGTCCAAGCAGGTGGTCCACGCCCTCGCCGTCGACCTGGCGGCGACGCTGCACCCACGCGGTGTCCGGGCGGTGAGCGTCAGCCCCGGCCCGGTCGAGACCCCGATCCTGGTCGACTTCCGGGCGACGATGCCCACCCTCGACGAGGCGAGCCGGCTGGTCGGGCGCAACGCGCGCGCCGAGGAGGTGGCCGCCGTGGTCGAGTTCGTGCTGTCGCCCGCGGCCTCCTGGCTGAACGGGATCGACCTGCGCCTCGACGGCGGGCTCACCGCCCTGCGGGCGCGCGCCGTCCGCTGAGGTGACGCGCCGTCTGCGAACGCGATGCACCTGGGAGTGGGACGCCGCTCAGCCCGCCGGCCGCGGCTCACGGCCGAGCCGCAGGCGCACCCGCGCCGCGTCGAGCAGCGGCGAGGCGAGCCCTCGGCGTCGGGCGAGGGCCGCGAGCTCGTCGAGAACCTCGACCTCCACCGGTCGCCCGGCCCACAGCTCGCGGGTCATCGACGGCACGAACCCCGAGCTCGGATCGGAGAGACCGCGCACGAGCGCTGCGGGGTCGCCGGCGTGGCCGTCGGCCCCGGCGACGGCGGAGAGCTCGGTGACCACGGCGTCGACGAGGCCCGGTCCACCCGGGGCCGCCGCGACGTCCCCCACCCGGGCGCCGCCCAGACACGTCAGCACCGTGCTCGCGGCGATGAAGACCCACTTCGCCCACATCGCGGAACGGATGTCCTCGACGACGCGCACCGCGATCCCGTCCACGGAGAGTTCGCGGCGGACCGCCTCGACCGCGGGGTCCTCGCCCGGGGCTCCCGGACGTCCGAGCTCCAGCGTGGCGCCGACCGCCTGTTCGACGATCACGCCGTGCGGCAACAGGGTGGCCGCCAGCCGGGCGGTCGCCCCGAGCACCGCTCCGGCACCGAAGGCATCGACCAGCGTGTCCAGGTGCGCCATCCCGTTGAGCAGCGGCACGATCTGGGTGTGCGGTCCGACCGCGGCGGCGACGTCCTTCACCGCGTCCGGCAGCGCGTTGCCGCGCACCGCCACGACGACCAGGTCGTACGGGGAGCGCAGCTCGTCGGCGGTCACCACGGACGGGAGCAGGTGGGAGTGGGTCGCCCCGTCGACCCCGCGGATCTGCAGCCCTCGAGGGACAGCCGGTCGGCGGTGGCCGGGCGGGTCAGGAAGGTGACCTCGCGGCCCGCGGCGAGCAGACGCGCACCGAGGTAGCCGCCGGTCGCACCGGCGCCGAGCACCAGGGTCCTCATCGGCGTCGTCACGCCCGGGACGGAGCGACGGCGGAGCCCCGCTCGTCGCCGGTCTGGACGGGCACCCCGACGAGCGAGCCGTATTCGGTCCAGGACCCGTCGTAGTTCTTCACCCCGGGGTGGTCGAGGAGCTCGTGCAGGGCGAACCAGGTGTGCGAGGAGCGCTCGCCGATGCAGCAGTAGGTGATGACCCTGGTGTCGCGGTCGATGCCCGCACCCCCGTAGAGCGCCCGCAGGTCGTCGTCGGACCTGAACGTGCCGTCCTCGGCGACCGCGCGGCTCCACGGGATGTTCACCGCCCCCGGGATGTGCCCGCCACGCTGGGCCTGCTCCTGGGGGAGGTGCGCGGGGGCCAGCAGACGACCGGCGTACTCCTCGGGCGAACGGATGTCGATCAGCGACGCCGTTCCGATCGCGTCGACGACCTCGTCGCGGAAGGCTCGGATCGAGCGGTCCTGTTCACCCGCGGTGTAGGTCGTCCGCGGGCGCGCCGGCACGGAGGTGTCGAGCCTGCGCCCGTCGAGCTCCCACTTCTTGCGGCCGCCGTCGAGCAGTCTCACCGCCGGGTGGCCGTAGAGCGTGAAGTACCAGTAGGCGTAGGCGGCGAACCAGTTGTTGTTGCCGCCGTAGAGCACCACCGTGTCGTCGTTCGCGATTCCCTTGGCCGAGAGCAGCGCCTCGAAGCCGGCCCGGTCGACGACGTCGCGACGGACCTGGTCCTGCAGCTCGGTCCTCCAGTCGATCCGGACGGCACCGGGGATGTGCCCGCCGTCGTAGACGGTGGTGTCCTCGTCGACCTCGACGAACACCACACCGGGCGTGCCGAGGTTCTCCTCCGCCCGGTCGGCGGTGATCAGGGCGTCCTGGCGGCTCATGGCTCAGCTCCACTCGTATCGACTTAAACAAACAGCTTTAGCTTACGTCTGTGTTGAGACAACCTTAAGCCCATGACAGCTAGTTCTGCCCCTCGAATGCGAGGATGACGATGCACGCGTTCCCTACTCGCCTACGTCGTAGTGGGCGCGCTGCGCTAGACTCGTGCCATGCCCTGGACCGCCACGTCGCGTTACGACACCGCCGTCGCCGACGGCGGCCTGGCCCTGGTGCAGGACCTGCTGAACACCATCCCGGCAGGACGCCCTCGTCAGCCGGATCTGCTCGGGGAGCTCGACAGCGCGCGGACCTGGCTCGACTCGGCGCTGTCGGACTGGACCGCGACCACCGGCCGGTCCCTGCCGTCGGCGGTGCTCGACGACCGGGGCCTGGAGGAGCTGCAGGCACTGCGCGCCGACCTGCGGGCCGTGGTCTCCGCACCGGATCGGGGTCAGGGCGCGGCCGAGGACGAGTACCTGCGCAGCGCCTCGGTCGGCCTGGTGCTGGCCGCCGACGGCTCGGTGGTCCTGCGCCCGCGCGGGCAGGGGTGGCGCACCGTGGTGGGCCAGTTCCTCATCGAGGTGCTCGAGGCCCAGCGCGCCGACAGCTGGCGCCGGCTCAAGACCTGCCGCAACGAACGGTGTGCGGTCGCGTTCTACGACCGGTCCCGCAACAACAGCGGCGCCTGGCACGACGTGCGGGTCTGCGGGAACGCGGTGAACCTGCGCGCTTCCAGGGCACGGCGGCGCGCGGCGCTGGAGGCGGCCGACGCCGAGCGCGGCTGACGGCACGCCCCGGCCGTCGGCACCCGCGCGGCATCCGGGCCGCCGGCTCCCGGTGGCCCGTCAGCCCTCGGTGCGCACCGAGCCCGACGGTGACCAGGCGTCGGTCCCGATCGGGCTGAAGGTGGTGTCGTGCTCGTCGAGCCGGCGCATCCGTCCGCCGCGGCCGCGGAGCACGGCGTCGTCGAGCGGCGTGGTGAAGACGTTCTCGACCAGCGTGTACTCGGCGGCGAGGCGGCCCACGGGCGCCAGCGCCGCGGTGTCGACCCGGCCGCGGTCGAGGTACAGGTCGTCACGCAGGTGCACCCGTTCGACGACACCCCACACGACGTGGTCGTCGAGGTCGCCGACCGGGATGATCCGGTCGACTCGACATTCGAAGTGGATGGGGGCGTCGCGGACCCGGGGGGCCGCCACGACCTCCGAGGGCGCCTTGGCGAGTCCGACGGCCTCGAACTCGTCCACCTCGGGAGCGAACTCGTGGGCGGTGCGGTGCATCTGGTGGGCCTGGGGCAGGGAGACCAGGTTGGTGACGAACTCGCCGGTGTCACGGATGTTGGTGAAGGTGTCCTTGAGCTCACCGGTGCTGCGGGGCTGCATGGTCAGCGACACCATCGGCGGCCTGCGCCCGACCGCGGTGAAGAAGGAGATGGGCGCGAGGTTGGCGACGCCGTCGGTCGAGACGGTGCTGACCCACGCGATCGCCCGGGGCACGATGCTGCCGATGAGCAGCTTGTAGGCTTCGGTGGCGTCCAGCTCGGCGGTGTCGATGATCATGTACGGGTCTCCGTCGGGAATGCGGCGCGGGCGGAGCCCCGGAGCGCGCCGGGGTTGATCCGGTCCGGGTGCCGGGTGCGCATGGCCTGGTAGAGCTCGAGCGCGCTGCCGATGAGCGTGATCGCGATGGGTGACCAGACCCGGACGTCGAGGTCGGGCGGCAGGTCGGTGATCGCGGTGGGGATCGACGGGCTGACGTGGACGTCGACGTGCAGGAGATCGGTCATCGTCAGCGTCCCTCGAACGACATCACCGGGCGCGGGCGGCCGGCGTGCAGGGCCTCGACGGCGGTGGGGATCGCCATCCGGGTGTCGGCGCTGTCGAACAGCGGGATCGCGACGTCGAAGATCGCCTCGTCGGCCGCGGCGACGCCGCCGACGGCCCAGGTCCGCAGGAGGCTCTTGTGCGCCGCATGGGCGAGCGTGGGACCGGCGGCGAACCGGGCGGCGAGCGCGGCGGCCTCGTCGTGGAGGGTCTCGTCGTCCACCACCCGGTCGACGACGCCGAACCGCTCCATCTCCGCGGCGGGGACCTGCTCGGAGGTCAGCGCCCAGCGCATCGCCCGGGAGCGGCCGGCCCGCTCGGCGATCCGGTAGACCCCGCCGAGCAGGGTGACGATGGCGATCGACTGTTCCGGGTGGCCGAACCGGGCGGAGCGGCCGGCGACGATCAGGTCGGCGCGGACGGCGAGCTCGAGCCCGCCGCCGAAGCACAGGCCCTGCACCGCGGCGACCGTGGGGAGCGGAAGGCGTTCGAAGCGGTTGAACGTCTGCAGGAAGTGCTCGAAGTGCGCGCGCATCTCACGGCGGCCCCAGTGGGGCCAGGGCTCGATGTCGCCACCGAAGCTGAAGTCGGGACCGTCGGCGCGCAGGACCACGGCGCGGGCGTCGCCGGCGGCGATCTCGGTGAGCGCGGCGTCGAGCTCGTCGACCATGGTGGTGCCGATGCGGTTCTGTGGCGGGTTGTGCAGCACCAGCGTCGCGACGCCGTCGGCGATGGTGACGGACACGTGGGACATCGTCAGTCCTTCCGGGGAGCGAGATGGTCGGCGAACCAGGTGCGGGCGGCGCCGCACGCGGCGTCGAACCCGGCGAGGTAGGGGTCGAAGTGGCCGCCGGGGACCAGCACCAGACGCTTGGGTTCCCGCGCGCGTTCGTAGGCCGCCAGCGCCGTGTCGGTGAGGGTGACGGTGTCGTCGGTGGCGACGACCATCAGCAGGGGCGTCGGGCTGACCCGGTCGACGTACACGCCGGGCTCGTAGGTGGTCGCGGCGAGCGTGGAGCGGACCGTCACCTCGTTGGCCCAGACCCCGGCGGGCACGTCCTGCAGGTAGAACGCCACGGCGTCGGGGGCGCGGTAGGAGGCCGGCGTGTCGGGGTCGGTCGAGACGATCGCGCGGCGCGCCACCGGCCGGCCTGCCGCACGGGCGCGTTCGTCGTCGAGCAGGCCGGCGTGGAAGGCGGGGAGGTCCTCCGGCCGGACCCGGCGACGGGTCTGCTCGGCCCCGCTGATGGTGGGGACCTGCGCGACCACCGCGCGGAGCCGGGGGTCGGTCGCCCCGAGGACCAGGGCGTGCCCGCCGGCGTAGCTGGTGCCCCAGAGTCCGAGGCGGCCGGCGTCGACCTCGGGGCGGGACTCGAGGAAGGACAGGGCCCGTCGCCAGTCGGCGATCTGGGTCCAGGGGTCGACGTCCTGGCGGGGCACCCCGCCGCTGGCACCGAACCCGCGGTGGTCGTGGAGCAGGACGGCGTGGCCGTCGGCGGCGAAGGCCTCGGCGAACCGCTCGATGCCGTGGTGGCGGGTGCCGGCGTAGCCGTGGGCCATCGAGATCGCCGAGTGCGGCCCGGGTCCGTCGGGCAGGTGGAGCCAGGCCCGCAGCACGGTGCCGTCGTCGGCGACGAACTCGACGTCCTCGCGCCGGAACCCGTTGCCGGTGCTCATGCGCGGTGGAAACGGCCGCGCTCGATGCGGCCCTCGAGGCGCCGGCCGAGCTCGTCGGAGAACCGCAGTGCGCCGTCGAGGGGCCGGTGGTGGATGGCGATCTCGACGTGTCGGCCGTCCTCGTCGGCCACCAGCCGGGTGACGCCGCTGACCTCGGTCCCGTCGTGCAGCGTGGCGTCCCACTCGAGGTAGGTCCGCGCACCGTGGCGTGCCTCGTGGGTGAACACCAGGGACGTGTAGATGCCGCTCGCCGCACCCATCACCGCCGCGACGTCGTCGCGGCCCTCCACCGGTGTCCGCAGCACCGAGGCACGCAACACCACGTCCGGTGCGAGCGCCTCGGTGAAGGCGGTCGCGCTGTGCCGCGCGAAAGCCCTCGTCCAGCCCTGCTCGGACACGCCGTGGGCGGTGTTGCCGCCCCCGCTCCCCCGGGTCGGGCCGGAGACGCGGTCCACGAGCTCGTCGAGGTAGGCCGCCACCGTCCCGGGGCGCTCGACGTGGGGCCAGTGGCCCGCGTCGGCCACGGTGGCCGCCGACGCGTGCGGGAACCGCGCCAGGACGTGGGTGTCGAGGAGCTCGGCGGTGATGAACGGATCCCGTCCGCCGCGCAGGACGACGACGGGAGCGGTGACCTCCGACGGTGCCGTACCCGCAGGGTCCCCGTCGTTCCACGCGTCGACGGTGGCCGAGCACGCCTCGGCGGTGATCCGCTTCCCGGCCGCGGCGAGCCGGTCGAGCTCCGCCGGGGGAAACGCGTCGGAGAGCCGGCTGCGCACGGCGCGCTGCGCGTCGGCGTCGCCGCCGAGGGCCGTGAACGGCGCCAGGGCGTCGGCCGGGAGCCGGGTACCGGCGAGCGGGACCGGTGCGACGAGGAGCAACCCGGCGACACGGTCCGGCCGCTGCCTCGCGACGAGCTCGACGATCTGGGCCCCGAGGCTCTGGCCCACCAGGACCAGGGGCCCGGTCGTGCTGTCGACGAGGTCGACGACGTCGGACGTGTGCCGGGCGAGTGTGTAGGGGCCGGCCGCGTCAGGACGTCCGGCCATGCCTGCCAGCTCGGCGACGACGGTGGGCGATCGGCGCGTCCGGGAGTCGAGCACGGGATCCCACACCGCGCCGTCGTCGAGGAAGCCGTGCACGACGAGCGTGGTCACGGACGTGCTCTGCGTCATCGCCGAACCTCGTTCCGATGGTGGGGGTGGTCCGGACCGACCACCCTCGTCCGTTCAGCATAGTCGTTTTTGTTTCGACTATGTCAAATGTCCTCACCCATCACGCTCCCCAGCGAACGCGAGCGATGGAGGAGCGGACAGACGGGTCCAATCGCCGCCCCTCCCCGTCGACCGAGGTCGCCGACACCGACCACCACCCGCGGCTGCTGGCAGAAGCACCTCACCGTCCGCCGCACAGACGCTGCTTGACCCGGCCGGTACGACGGGGCACGATACGGACCGATCGGTCCAGGACCGATCGGTCCACCGGAGGAGAGCCATGAGAGACGCAGTCATCATCGAAACGGTCAGAACACCTCTGGCCAAGGGCAAGGCCGACGGCGCCTACGCCGGGGTGCACCCGGTGGAGCTGCATGCACACGTACTACGGGCGCTGGTCGATCGCGCACAGCTCGATCCGGCGGAGATCGACGACGTCATCGGTGGAGCCGTCGGGCAGGTGGGCGAGCAGAGCGGCAACACGACCAGGTTCGCCACGCTCGCCGCGGGGTTCCCCGAATCGGTGCCGGGCACCACCGTGGACCGGCAGTGCGGGTCGAGCCAGCAGGCCCTGTCGTTCGCCGCACAGGGTGTCGTCGCCGGTGCGTACGACATCGCGATCGCGTCCGGGGTGGAGTCGATGTCCCGCATCCCGATCGGCAGCCAGACCCGCGTCGACGGAGTCGCCCAGGACGTGTCCGGGCCGTCGGTCGCCGCCCGCTACGCACCGGGACTGATCCCTCAGGGCGTGAGTGCCGAACTCATCGCCCGCCGGTGGGGGTTCTCGCGCAGCCAGCTCGACGAGTTCGCCCTGACCAGCCACCAGCGGGCCGCCGCGGCCTGGGCCGACGGGCGATTCGCCCGCGAGGTCGTCCCGCTCAAGACCACCGGCCCCGACGGGACCGTCGGTCAGCTGGAGACCGACGAGACGATCCGGCCGGGCACGACGGCCGAGGCGCTCGCCGCGCTGCGCACCCCCTTCGCCGACCCGCGGTGGACCGAGCGCTTCGGCGCCATCGACTGGACCGTCACCGCCGGCAACGCCAGCCCGTACAACGACGGCGCCGCCGCACTGCTCGTGACCACCTCCGAGATCGCCGCCGCGCACGGCTGGACCCCGCGGGCCCGCGTCCACACCGCGACCGTCACCGGCGACGACCCTGTCCACATGCTCACCGGCATCATCCCGGCGACGGCGAAGGTGCTCGCGCGCGCCGGGCTCTCGCTGGACGACATCGACGCCTTCGAGGTCAACGAGGCGTTCGCCTCGGTCGTGCTGGCCTGGCTCGCCGAGACCGGCGCGGACCCCGCGAAGGTCAACGTGAACGGCGGCGCGATCTCCATCGGCCACCCGCTCGGGGCCAGCGGCGCCCGACTGGCCACGACCCTGGTCGGGGTGCTCGAGCAGACCGGCGGGCGCTACGGCCTGCAGACCATGAGGTGTTCTCAGTAGCGGGGTGGCAGGTCGTGGCGACACGCCGAGGGTGGTGAGATGAGCGGGAACGGGGCAGGACCCCGGTAGATCGGTTCGGTCCAGCACAGATCGACACCGTCACCGAGGTCCTGCATGTCTGATCCTGTCACCTACACCGCTGTCCTCCCGATCGGGGAGCGCACCGTGGCCTATCTGGCGCGGCTCCTGGTCCTTCAACGCCGTCGACGTGGCACCCGGCGGCGGGCGTTGACCCCGTTCGCCCAGGCAGTGCTGGTGATCCGCTGGTTCTGTGATGCTACCCGGGTCCGATGTTTGGCCGGTGACAACGCGATCAGCACTGCAACGGCCTACCGTTACCTGCACGAAGGCATCGACGTCCTCGCCGCGGCCGCACCCGGCCTGCACGGAGCCCTGCTCGCCGCCCGCACAGCCGGGCACACCCACGTGAATCTCGACGGCACCCTGATCGCCACCGACCGGTGCCGCGCGCTCGGCCTCACCCCCGGGGTCGACCTGTGGTGGTCGGGCAAGCACCGCCGCCACGGCGGGAACATCCAGGTCCTCACCGCACCTGATGGATGGCCGCTATGGACCAGCGACGTGCGGCCGGGCCGCGAGCACGACACCCGCTGCGCCCGTACCCACCCCGGGCTGCTCGAGGGCCTGGCCGCGTTCACCGACGACACCCACGCCGCGCTGGGCGACCTCGGCTACGAAGGCGAAGCCGACCGGCTCACCGTGCCCATCAAACCCGTCCCCGGCCGCGGGCAGACGGTCAACCAGCGCACCGTCAACACCCTGCACTCAGCCCTTCGTGCTCTGGCCGAACGCGGAAACGCCCTGCTCAAGACCACCTTCGCCGCGTTGCGGCGAGTCACGCTATGTCCCTGGCGCACCGGCGCGATCACCGCAGCTGCGCTCGTACTACTCCACACCGAGTACGACCGCACGACATGATCAACCCGCTACTGAGAACACCTCAGTGCGCGGTAGAGCGCGTGGGTCGCGGTACCCGGGCGCAGCGCGTCGAGTTCGCGTCGGACGTCCTCGAGCCTGGTCGTGCCGTCGGCCAGGATCGCGGCGAGCAGATAGAACAGGGTCGTGTCCGGGTCGTTGAGCTCATCGATCGCGGTCCCGGACGACAGCAGCGGCCACAGCACCGCCTCGATGTCGTCGTGCGAGAGCGGCACCGTCATCGTCAGCGTGGTGACGATCGGCGATCGGTTGCCGTCCCGGTGCACCGCCAGCGTCTCCATCGACTGCCCGTCGGTCAGCGTTCCGGTGGTCAACGCGCTCATCACCGCTCACCCCCGACCACGGCGTCGGTAGCGGCGGCGTCGTCGGCGGCCGGTCGGATGGTGCCGGTGACGTAGGCGGTGTAGCCGGCCTGGCCGCGCTGGTCGAGCCAGACGGCCAGCGCGGCGCCGGGGATCCGGACCGTGCTGCCAAAGCGCAGGACGTCCAGCTCGCCGGACTCGATGGCGCGGTAGACCGTCGAGAGGGAGATGTCGAGCATCTCCGCGACGGCGCGGACCCGGTAGGCCCGGGTACGGTCAACCTGCATTGCTTCCTCCGAGGGTTGCGGTGTCCGCCCCGTCCGGTGTTCCAGCACCGGGCGGGGTTTCGTCGTCTCTGGCCCCGCGTGAGCGACGAACCAGGTGACGGAGAAAAGTTATAACAACTATGACAACTGAGCGCAAGCGAAAGTTGGGTGGCCGCGCTACGCGCTGGTCAGCGGGCACTTGGGTGCATGATGTACTCGGCAGGACAACCTGCTTTTGAAGTAGACGAGGAGGCCCCCTCCGCATGGCTCGCTACACCGGCCGCCCGGCCTACGTGCAGATCGCGGACGATGTCCGGCGCCAGATCACGGATGGGGTCTTGCGGAGCAGCGACAAGCTCCCGACCGAGGCCGAGCTGATGGCCGACTACGGGGTCTCCCGGATCGTCGTCCGCCAGGCCGTCGAAGTGCTCCGCAACGAGGGCCTCGTCGTCTCCCAGCGGGGAAGCGGCTCCTTCGTGCGTGAGCAGCAGCCCCGAAGGCGACGGGTGGTCGGCAACCGCTACCGCCATCGAGCGACGTCGTCACCGTTTGCGACGGCGGCCCGGGTGGCCGGCCAGCGACCCGAGTGGGAGTACCAGTCACGGCGCACCACCGCGAGCCAGTCGGTCGGGGAACGGCTCGGCATCGCGGCCGGTGACCCGGTGATGCGCACGAGCTACCGGTTCTTCGCCGACGAGATGCCGGTGATGCTCTCGACGTCGTACGAGCCGCTCGCGATCACCGAAGGCACGCCTATCGAGTCCCCGGAGACCGGGCCGACGACCGGCGTCGTCGGGCGGATGGACCTCATCGGGGTCCGGATCACGCACGTCGTCGAGGACGTGCAGGCCCGCTCACCGCGACCGTACGAACAGGAAGCTCTACAGGTGCCAGCCGGCGTCCCGGTGATGGCGGTCGAGCGGACCTACTACGCTGACGAACTCGCAGTCGAGACGGCGGACATCGTCGTCAGCGCGGACCGATACACCTTCTCCTACGCCGTCCCCGTCGGGCTCCAGCCCGATCCGGACGCAACGGCCTGACGCCGGCCCCCGTTCGTGCAGGACGGCGCGTCAAGGGAGAGCGAGGTGGCACCACCCCCCCCGGCCTGTTCCAGCGCCCGACGGCGGCGCGATGCCGTCCAGTGGCGCCTGTCCCGCCGACGGCTCCCAGCCTGGCGGGACTGGCGGGACTGGCGCCACTGCGGGCCCGAGCCTTCCCCGGCTACGGAGGTGGCGGGGGGTACCGAACCGACCTCACTGGCGACCGCGCTCGTCGCGGCCAGAGGGCAGGCAAGACGTCCTCTGGGGGCTCGAACTGGCCGACGCCCGGTGCGGGTGCTAGACCGCTAGCGAGCTGGTCCGGCGGGGTTCGAGGCGCTAGCGAGGGGTGCTAGGTCTAGCGCCCCCGATCCGCTATACCGATGATCATCGGTCCGTCTCAGATCCCGTCTCAGTTCGGCTCGGTACGCGGCATCGCTGTCGTTGCTGATGACTCGCTGACCTGCCGGTTGGTCGGACTGGACCCCCTCGGTACGGCGAAGAACAGAACTTGTAAGCGGTAGGTCGTCGGTTCGATCCCGGCCTCCGGCTCCAGGTCCGGGCGAATTCAGGCGGTCGAAGCATCTAGCTCAACGAGTTCGGCGAATATCTCGGAGGGCTTCTTCCAGTTGTGGATCTTACGGGGTCGGTCGTTGATATCGCAAGCCACCATCGCCAGATACTTCGGGTCCGAGGTGATTTCCGTGCCTTTCGGGAAGTACTCGCGCACGATGCGGTTGAGGTTCTCGTTGCTGCCGCGTTCCCACGGCGAGTGCGGGTGGGCGAAGTACACCGGCATCGACCCCTTGGTGACGGCGGCGTGGCCGGCCATCTCCGCCCCGCAGTCCCAGGTCAGCGAGGCCCGCATGTGGGCGGGCAGGCCACTGGTGGCGGCGATGACCCCACGGCCGACGGTCAGCGAGTCGCGCCCGTGCAGCGGAACGAGCACGAGGAACCGGGAGGTGCGCTCGACCAGGGTCCCGACGGCGGTCTTGCCGTCCTTGCCGATGATCAGGTCACCCTCCCAGTGCCCGGGCACCACACGCCCCTCGGCGTTGACGGGGCGCTCGTCGATGTAGACGGGGTCCTTGATCCGCGGAGCCGGTGGTGGCTTCCGTCCGCCACGTCGAGTGGTGCGCC
>NZ_MCIM01000001.1:1729395-2061704 GCF_001932405.1 Pseudonocardia sp. Ae331_Ps2
ATCGCGTTGTCACCGGCCAAACATCGGACCCGGGTAGCATCACAGAACCAGCGGATCACCAGCACTGCCTGGGCGAACGGGGTCAACGCCCGCCGCCGGGTGCCACGTCGACGGCGTTGAAGGACCAGGAGCCGCGCCAGATAGGCCACGGTGCGCTCCCCGATCGGGAGGACAGCGGTGTAGGTGACAGGATCAGACATGCAGGACCTCGGTGACGGTGTCGATCTGTGCTGGACCGAACCGATCTACCGGGGTCCTGCCCCGTTCCCGCTCATCTCACCACCCTCGGCGTGTCGCCACGACCTGCCACCCCGCTACTGAGAACACCTCAGTGCGGGCACGAGTGCAGCTGCTGTGCGGGGCCCGCCCGATCCCGGCCCCCGCACCGCCGGCGCCCAGGCCCAGGCCCGCCCCCGGTGCCGAGCCCGGGGCGGGCCCGCCGTCCGCATGGGCCTCCGACCGGCTGCAGGGGGTCCGGTGATGGCCGCGATCGCAGAAGCCCCGGTCACGGTGGCCGTAGACCCGCGCGGCCGAATCACGTTCTCCCCGGCCGGCGGCCGACCGGGCGTGGTGCTCTCCGAGGCCGAGATCGCGGTCGCGATCGGGCTGTCCGGGGCGACGTGGAGCTCGCGTTCGACCCGACCCGCGCCCGAGCACCTGGCCCGCCAGGTGATGGCGGTCCTGCTGCGCCACAGCAGCCGGGAGGTCCAGCGGCTGACTGAGGCCGACCGCGCCACCAACCTCGCCGAGCTGCCCGGCGAGACCGGCGCCACCACCGGCCAACTTCGCGCCCAACGCACCCTCTGGGGCTCCGACCGGCGGGCCCAGCAGTGCACCGACGCCGCGTTCCTCCTCGTCAACGCCGGCCGAGGCCGGCGGCTGCGTGCCGAGCTCACCGCGGCCTGACCCACCTGTCGAGCAACCCCCCCTGAACCCGGGGGGTTGCTCGACAGGTGGGACCCGATCCCGTCTCGATCTCCCTCGACCGGAGGCCCGGTACACGTGAGCCACCCACCCGCGCGACTGCGCGCCCTGCCACCCCCCGACAGCCGCTCCGATCCTTCCGGTGAGCTGCGAGAATCGACCCCATCGGCACCGGCCCCGGATCCGGTCGGGCGACGGCTGATCCTGACCCCCGCGACGTCGATCGTGCTGCGGCCCACCCATTGGTTGTGGGCCGATCGGATCCCGGCCGGATCGATCGTCCTCGGGCCCGGCCGCGAGGGGATCGGGAAGTCCCTGTTCTGCGCGTGGCTCACCGCCCGCGTCACCACCGGCACCCTCACCGGCCTGCACGACGGCCACCCGCGCGGCGTCGTCTACGCCGCGACCGAGGACTCCTGGGAGCGCACCATCGCCGGCCGGCTGATCGCCGCCGGCGCCGACATGACCCGCGTGTTCCGGGTCGACGTCACCCACCCCACCCCGGACGGCGAGCTGACGATGCCACTGACCCTGCCGCGCGACTGCGACCAGCTCGCCGCCGCGATGGCCGAGCGCGACGTCGCGCTCCTCGTCCTGGACCCACTCATCTCCGCGATCGACTCACGGATCAACGTCAACCAGGAGGAACTCCGCACCGCGCTGGAACCCCTCGCGAAGCTGGCGGACCTGACGAACGCCGCGGTGTTCGGGCTGGCGCACTTCAACAAGGCCGGCGGCGCCGACGTCCTGTCTCGGGTCACCGGATCCCGCGCGTTCGCCGCCGTCGCCCGCGCGGCGGTCGCCTTCGCCCGCGACCCCGGAGCCGACGACGGCTCCTGCGTGATCTCCCAGGTCAAGAACAACCTTGGGCCGCTCGATCTGCCCTCACTTCGCTATCGCGTCGAGCCGATCGAGCTGGACACGGTCGAGGGCCCGGCCGTCTGGGGACGGCTGGTCATGCTCGGCGAAACCGACCGCCACGTCGAGACCATCCTGCGCGAGGCCGAGACCGGCACCGGCAGCGCAGGTGACGGCGCACCGGGCGGGATCAGCGCCCGCGACGAGGCCGCCGCGTGGCTCGTCGACTACCTGACGGCCGCCACCGAGCCGATCCCCTCGGCGCAGGTCAAGAAGGCGGCACGGGCCGCCGGACTCGCCGAGCGCTCCGTCGAGCGAGCCGCACGCGACCTCGTCCAGGCCCGGTCCGCCGGATTCCCCCGGATCACCACCTGGTCCCTGCTCGACACCGCCCGCCCCGGGCCCGGCTCGGCGTCCAGGGGCGCCAGTGACGCCACCGGGCCCCAGCCTGGCGGGACTGGCGCCACTGGCGGGACTGGCGCCACTGCGGCCCGCACCCCCCACTCCGATGACTCGAAGGACACCCGCTGATGCGACCGATCACCGACCCGACCGCGCTGGCCGACCAGCTCGCCGCCGCGACGACGGACGCGGACCGCCACCTCGACGGCCTGGCCGTCGTCTACGGCGGGACCATCCACCCGCACCACCGCGCCGGCGTGGCTTCACGGCCATCTCAGCGCCCTCCGAGACGCCCTGCACGTCGGCACCGCGCGCGGCTGCCCGCACCTCGGCACCGGGCCCGCAGTCGCCTACGCCACCGTCTGGGAGCCCGCCACGCTGGCCTGCCCCACCTGCGCACCCACCCTGCTCCGGGCCGGCCGCGTCGAAGGCCTCACCTGCGACCGATGCCGGCGCACTGTCGAGACCATCCACCCCGGCATGATCCGAACCGGATCGATCCTGCTCGCCTACGGCACCTGCCCCCACTGTTTCAGCCTCGACGAACCCGGCACGCGCGAACCGGCTGATGTGACCCACCCGAGGCCGTCCCGGCGCCGGCCACGCACCACCTCCCGGTGCAGCCGGAGGCGGCGAACCCGCCGCTGACCCCCCGGCTCCAGCCGTCGAAGACGCACACTCTGCGTGGCCGGCGAAGCGAGGGAGCCAGTCAGGGACCGGCCGGGGACCGAGGGAGTTCTCCCTCACCGGGTCCCTGATCGGGCCCCTCGGCCTGACCTGCGCCAGGGAGTCCAGGGAGACCAGGGACCCCCACCCGCTCGACAGCCCCCGAACCGGACAGATCACCGCATCCGCGCACCTCAGCCCGGGTCCCTCCCCGCCCCTGACCCCGACCGACCGACTACGCACCGTTGACTAACCGAGGAAGGTTCAGATGACCGCATCCGTCACCACATACGGCCCGGATCCGACCGAGCCGCGCGTCATGCTCACGGTGGAAGCCGCCGCGGAACTGCTCTCGATCAGCCGGACCCGCATGTACGGACTCATCCGGAACAACGAGATCGACAGCGTCCTCCTCGGTCGAGCGAGGCGTATTCCGGCCGATGCCCTCTACGAGTTCACCGCCCGGTTGCGGGCAGCGGCCCGGGCCACGCACCGACCCATCGAGAACTGAGGGGAGAGGAACATGGTGCGCAAGGAGCGGAAGGTCCGTGAACCCGGCACCCGGGCGGCGAACGGTGAATCGTCGATCTACCTCGGCGGGGACGGGAAGTGGCACGGCCGGGTGACGGTCGGCACGAAGGACGACGGGTCCCCGGACCGGCGCCACGTCGAGCGCGCGACCGAGAACGAGGTCATCAGGCGCGTCAACGAGATCGAGCGCGAGCGCGACGCCGGGACGATCTCGAAGGCCGGCCGCGTTCCGACGGTCGCCGAATGGCTGTCGGAATGGGTCGAGGAGATCTCCAAGCCGACGGTGCGCTACAAGTCGTACCGGGCGTACGAATCGGCGGTGCGGGTGCACCTGATCCCGGGCCTCGGGAAGCATCGCATCAACAAGATCCAGCCCGAGCACTTCGAGCGCCTCTACGCCAAGATGATCGCGGCCGGAGCGAAGCCGGGGACCGCCCACCAGGTTCACCGAACCGCACGGACCGCGTTCGGTGAAGCGCTGCGGCGCGGGCGGATCAGCCGCAACCCGGTGGCGCTCGCGAAGGCTCCCCGGCTGGACGAGGACGAGATCGAGCCGTTCGAGACCGAGGAGATACGGCGCCTGATCACGACCGCGCTGAAGCGCCGTAACGGGGTTCGGTACGTGATCGCGCTGGCGCTCGGCACCCGGCAGGCGGAGACCACGGGACTGCGCTGGAACCGGTACGACCCGAGCACGCGCACGGTACGGATCGTCCGGCAGATCCAGCGGCACACCTGGAAACACGGCTGCTCGGACCCGCACGTATGCGGAGAGCGCCTGCACAAGCGCAGGCCGTGCCCGGAGAGCTGCACGCGGCACACGAGGTCCTGCCCGGCACCGTGCCTGCCGAGCTGCACGAGCCACGCCCGAAGCTGCCCTCAGCGCCACGGCGGCGGGATGGTGGAAGTGGACGTGAAGTCCCGTGCGGGCCGCCGCGGGATCGTGCTGCCCGACCAGCTCGCCGAGCTGCTGGAGGAGCACCGCGTCGTTCAGGAGACCGAGCGGGTCCGCGCGGGCACCGAGTGGCAGGACGGCGGGTGGATGTTCGCCCAGGAGAACGGGAAGCCGATCGACCCGACGATGGACCGGAACGAGTGGAGACGGCTCCTGACCGATGCTGGGGTCCGGACGGCGCGGCTACACGACGCCCGGCACACCGCCGCGACGGTGCTCCTCCTGCTCGGGGTGTCCCAGCGGGTCGCGATGGAGGTCATGGGGTGGTCGCACGGGGCGATGGCGAAGCGCTACCAGCACGTGACCGACGCCCTCCGGCAGGACGTCGCGGTCCGGCTGGACGGGTTCCTCCGGGCGGGAACTGAGACGGGAAACGAGACGGAGGCCGGTCAGGAGCCGGACGACGAGTAGTGTTCACGCAGGTCAGCGCGGGAGCCGGAGGTCGGGATCGAACCGACGACCTACCGCTTACAAGGCGGTTGCTCTACCACTGAGCTACACCGGCGAGGGACCACAGCCTAACGCCCCGGCACCGTCACGACCCTCCCGCCCGCCCCCGCCGACGCCGGGTGTGGGGCCGGGCAGGGCGCCGTCGGCCCGCCCCTAGCCTGGTGCGGACAGCACCGACGGAGGGAGGGACCCGTGGCCGAGGGAACGCCGCCGGCGGACCGGTTCGCGCGGCGGTTGCGCGGCGCGCTGCGGCGTGACGCGAGACGGCTGCTCACCCCGGGTCCGTCGACGGTGCCGATGCTCATGCTCGGCCCGCAGGTCCCCGACGACGCCCGCGTGCAGGAGGTCCTGGACCTCTGCATGCGGATCGGTGAGATCGCGCTGTCCTCCGGCGAGTCGGTCGACGAAGTCACGGCGACCATGCTGCGGCTGGCCAACCTGGCGGGTCTGCCCGCCGTCGACGTGGACATCACGTTCACCTCGATCACCATGTGCTGCCACCGGGGCAACGCCGCGCAGCCGGTGACGACGATGCGGCTGGTCCGCTACCGGACGCTCGACCTCTCCCGGCTGGCCGAGACCGAGGAGATCATCCGCGAGGTCGAGGCGGGCCGGCTCGACGTGCGGGCGGCGTCGTCGAAGGTGTCGGAGGTGGTGCGGCATCCGCACCCGTACCCGCGCTGGGTGGCGACGTTCGGCTGGGCCGCGCTGGCCGCGTCGATCGCCCTGCTGCTCGGCGGCGGCCCGCTGACCGCGACGACGGCGTTCGTCACCACCGCGATCATCGACCGGATCGGACGGGTGCTGGCGCGGCGCGGGGTCGCGGCGTTCTTCCAGCAGGTGGTCGGCGGGTTCCTCGTCACCGCCTCGACGGTGGCCCTGGTGCAGCTGGAGGTGTTCCCGCCGGGCACCCGGGCGTCCTACGTCGTCGCGGCCGGCATCACGGTGCTGCTGTCCGGGCTGAGTGTGGTCTCGACCGTGCAGGACGCGCTGACCGGCTACTACCTGACCGCGGCCGCGCGCATGGTGGAGATCTCGTTGCTGTCGGCGGGGCTGCTGACCGGCGTCGTGCTGGGGCTGCAGCTGGGGCTCGCGATGGGCACCCAGATCGAGGTGTCCGGGGACCTGCCGTCCGGTCCCGGCCAGTTCGGGCTGTCGCTGGTCTCCGGTGCGCTGGCGGCGGCGTTCTACGCGCTCGCCGGGTACGCGCCACTGCGGTCGTTGCCGATCGCGGGCGCGGTCGGCGCGTCGAGCTGGCTCGTCTACGGCCTGCTCACGCAGAACGCCGGGCTCGGACAGGTACCGGCGACCGGGGCCGCTGCGCTCGTCGTCGGCCTGGCGGCGGGCCTGCTGCGCCGGGGCACCCAGACCCCGCCGATGGTCGTCACCCTGGCCGGGGTCACACCGCTGCTGCCCGGTCTGGCCGCCTACCGCGGCTTCTACCAGCTGGCGATCGAGGGGCCGTCCGAGGGACTGGTGACGATCACGATCGCGCTGGCCGTCGGGCTGGCGCTGGCCGCGGGCGTCGCCCTGGGGCAGTTCGTGGCCAGCCCGCGCCGCCGCCCGGAGGACCGGCCCGGCGGGGCCGAGAACTCCCCCACCGGCGGCGCGGCCGTCGGCTCCCCGGTGTCGGACGGCACGGCCGACGGCGCCGATCCGAAGTAGGGTCGGCGCGAGGGTCGAGCGTCGAGGAGGGCGTGTGTCCACAGGGGAACCGGTGTCGGCGGCGGATCTGGTGGTGGTGGCCAACAGGCTCCCCGTGGACCTGGAGCGGCACCCGGACGGAAGCACCACCTGGCGACGCAGCCCGGGCGGCCTGGTCACGGCGCTGGAGCCGACCCTGCGGGCCCGGGAGGGCGCCTGGGTCGGCTGGCCCGGCGTCCCCGACGCCGAGGTCGAGCCCTTCGCCGAGGACGGTCTGTCGCTGTTCCCGGTGACGCTCACCGCGAGCGAGGTCACCGACTACTACGAGGGCTTCTCCAACGGCACGCTGTGGCCGCTCTACCACGACGTCGTCGCACCCCCGCAGTTCCACCGGCACTGGTGGCGCGCCTACACCGCGGTGAACCAGCGCTTCGCCGAGGAGGTCGCGAAGATCGCCGCGCACGGCGCGACGGTCTGGGTGCAGGACTACCAGCTCCAGCTCGTCCCGGGGAAGCTGCGCGAGCTGCGCCCGGACCTGCGGATCGGCTTCTTCCTGCACATCCCGTTCCCGCCGGTCGAGCTGTTCCGCCAGCTGCCGTGGCGGACCCGGATCATGGAGGGGCTGCTCGGCGCGGACCTGGTCGGCTTCCACACCGACGGCGGCGTCCGCAACTTCCACTGGCTCGCCCAGGAGCTCGCCGGGGCCGTCTCCGAGCGCGACCCCGAGGTGCTCCGCCACGGCGGCCGGCGCATCCGGCTCGGCGCCTTCCCGATCTCGATCGACTCGCACCGGCTCGACGAGCTGGCCCGCACCCCCGAGGTGGAGAAGCGCGCCGCGCAGATCCGCGAGGAGCTGGGCAGCCCGCGCAAGATCGTCCTGGGCGTCGACCGGCTCGACTACACCAAGGGCATCGACGTCCGGCTGCGCGCCTTCCACGAGCTCCTGGAGGAGCAGCGGGTGACCGTGGACGACGCCGTCATGATCCAGCTGGCGACGCCGTCGCGCGAGCGGGTCGAGCACTACCAGCAGATGCGCGCCGACATCGAGCAGGCCGTCGGGCGGATCAACGGCGAGTTCGCCCGCGTCGGGCACCCGGCGGTGCACTACCTGCACCGCTCGCTGCCGCGCGAGGAGCTGGCCGCGTTCTTCCTCGCCGCCGACGTCATGCTCGTGACCCCGCTGCGCGACGGCATGAACCTCGTCGCCAAGGAGTACGTCGCCTGCCGCCCGGACGACGGCGGCTGTCTCGTGCTGTCCGAGTTCGCCGGCGCCGCGATCGAGCTGACCAGTGCCCTGCTGGTGAACCCGCACGACACCGACGGGGTCAAGGAGGCGCTGTACGCGGCGCTGACCATGAACGCCGAGGAGGGCAGGAAACGGATGCGCACCCTGCGCAGACAGGTCCTCGACCACGACGTCGACCGCTGGGCGACCTCGTTCCTGGAGGCGCTCGGGATCCGGGTGGAGCAGTGAGCCTCGACGACGCGCTGACCCGCCTCGCCCGGGTGCCGCGGCTACTCGTCGCGCTCGACTTCGACGGCGTGCTGGCCCCGCTGGTGGACGACCCGTCGGCGTCCCGGCCGCTGCCGGCCGCCGCCGACGCCGTCCGCCGTCTCGCCGCGCTCGACGACACGACCGTGGTGATGCTGTCCGGGCGTGGCCGCGACGACCTCGCGGCCGTCTCCGGGTTCGGCCCGCCGGTCGGGCTGGTGGGCAGCCACGGCGCCGAGTACGACGACGAGCTCGGCGCGTTGCTCGGCCGCGGCGGCCTGCTCACCGCCGAGCAGGAGCAGCGGCGCGCGACGCTGCTCGACGGCCTGCGCGCCGTGGTCGACGGGACTCCCGGGGCGCGGCTGGAGACCAAGCCCGCGGGCGGTGCGGTGCACGTGCGCGGGATGGACCCGGCCGCCGGGACGGCCCTGCTGGAACGGGTCCGCGCCGACTGGGTCCGGGACGGGGTGGACGCCACCGCCGGCAAGGACGTGCTGGACCTGGCGGTCGTCGAGACGACGAAGGGGGCCGCAGTCGACGTGCTGCGGGCCGCGCTGGGCGTCGACGCGGTGCTGTTCGCCGGCGACGACGTGACCGACGAGACCGCGTTCCGGGTGCTGGACGACGGCGACGTCGGGCTCAAGGTCGGCGACGGCGACACCGCGGCCCGGTACCGGGTCGCGGACCCGCAGGAGGTGGCCGCGGTCCTGCAACGCCTCGCCGCGCTGCGCACCGGGGCGTGACGGGGCCTGGTCAGTCGAGGTCGGCCAGCGCGGCCGGGGGCTCGCGGCACGGGTCGTCGGCGGCGGGCAGGTCCGAGGCGTTGCCCGCGATGCCGATGCCCTCGGTCGCGGCGAGCCCGCCCATCTGGGCGTACCAGCGCGGGGCGCGCTCGCGGGCGTGCCAGTAGCCCTTCGCACTGATCCAGCCGCGCTCGCCGGGGTCGGCGACGCCGTTGCCGTTGGCGTCGCCGAGGAAGCGCATGCCGCCACCAGGGGCGCGCTCGACGTGCAGCGGGGACGGCAGCAGCCCGACGAGCTGGGCGGACTCGTCGACGCTGAGCGAGCGACTGGACTTGCCGAAGTAGTACCAGGACGCGGCGCAGACGCCGTAGACGCGCGGCGCGAACTGCGCGACGTTGACGTAGATCTCCAGGATCCGCCGCTTGGACATGACGATCTCCATCGTCTCGGCCGGCGGGATCTCCAGTGCCTTGCGGAGCGGTTCGAGCGGCGGGTAACGACCGGCCCACAGGAACAGGTTCTTCGAGGTCTGCTGGGTGATCGTCGACCCGGACGGGTCGTCGGTGCCGTCCAGGTACGCCTGGACGCGCGCCCACTGCATCCCGTAGTCGACGGCGAGCGTCCGCTCCGGGAACTGCTGGTCCTCCTGCCCCATCACCACGACCAGGAAGTTGCGCGACACGTGCTCGGCGTCGGTCCACTGCGCGACGGTCGGCCCGAAGTTCCACAGCCGGAACATCGTGTACGGCGGGTTGACCAGTGTGAACAGCAGTACCAGGACCAGCGGGACGGTCTGGGCGACCAGCGCCCAGCGCAGCACCCTGCGCAGCCGGACCCGGGTCGACTGCGGTGGGGTCCCCGGTGGCCGCTGCGGTCGCAGCCGGCGCAGCCGTTCCCGCAGCGCCGCGACCTGCGGCCCGATCGGGCGGCGCGAGGGGCGGCCGACCTCCGGCCGGGGTTCCGGGACCGCCGCTCCGCGTCGCGGGGGCGGGCCGCTCCGGCGGACGCCGCGGCGGGAGGGCAGGGGTCGCTGGGCGGGGTGGAGCACCTCCGGCGCCTGCGACGCCTCGTCCCGGCGACGGTCGGCGTCCACGCGGTCGTCGGCCGGTGGGACCGGCCGTGGGGCGGCCGGGGGGAAAGCCGGGCCGCGGCGGGGCGGGACGACGCGCGGTGCGGGCGGCGCGGAACGCCCGTCGGGCGGGGCCGGCGGCACGGGCGGCGACCCGGGACCCCGGCCGGCGACACGCGGGGGTCCGCCCCGTCCCGGGCCGCGCTGGTCCGACGGGGCGGGCCGGGCGCCGCCCGGTCCCGGGGCTCGCGCGGGGTCCGGGCCGGCAGGGCGCGGCGGACCCGACGGCGGGCGCGGTGCGGCGGGCGGAGACGCCGGCGGCACGGCGGAGCGTCCGTGCGGCGGGCCGCGGCGCGGGCGTCGGGGCGGGCCGGCGTCGTTCAACCCAGCCTCCCCCTCGCCCGGTCCGGCCACCCGGACGAGCGACCCGAACCCGACGATACCGACGGGCCGGGACGATCCGTGGGCGGTCGGAGTCAGCGCGGCGGGCCGCAGGCCGGGTCGACGGCGTCGAGCACCTCGACCGGGTCACCGACGGTGATCTCCGCGCCCGGGTCGTCCGGGATCAGGTTGACCCCGAACCACACCTTGCCGTCGAACCGCCGGTGCCGGGCCAGGGTCGCCATCGGCTCGCGGCCCTTGGCCGCCGTCTCCGGGTCGACGGTGGTGAGCACGCAGCGGGCGCAGCCCTTCGCCACCCGGAACTCCGCGGCGCCGATCCGGATGCGCCGCCAGCCGTCCTCGGCCCACGCGGGTGCGCCCTCGACGACGGCGTTCGGTCGGAACCGGGTCATCGGCAGCGGCGCCTCCGCCGCGTGCCTGCCCTCGGCGACCAGTGCGTTCAGCGCGTCGAGCGAGGCGGCGGAGGTGAGCAGCAGCGGGTAGCCGTCGGCGAAGGAGACGCGGTCGTCGTCGTGGGAGAAGGCCGGGTCGGGGCGGCGCCGGGCCGGGTCGTCGAGGTGGAGCAGCCGCACCGGGGAGCCGAGCAGGTCCGAGAACCAGCCGTCGGCCTCGGGGCCGGCCGGGACGCCCGCGGTGTCCCAGCGGTGCACACGGGCCGGCAGCGGCTCGCCGTCGGGCACCGGGACGGTCAGCGGCGGCATCCCCGGCCCGGTCAGGCGGAGCCCGTCGGCGGCGGGGGTGGGTGCGACGAGCACGAGCCGGGGATGGGTGCGCGCGGTGACCACGGCGCCGTCGTCGCGGACGAGCATCCACCGCCGGTCCCCGGCGAGACCGGCCCGTTCGACGACGGCGCGCGCCACCTCGGCACCCCGGCAGGACTTCACCGGGTAGCGCCGCAGCCCGGACAGACTCACCATCCGGAGAAGAACTCCCCGGACTGACGCAGTTCCCGGGTGGTCGACCCGACGATCAGCTCGGTCGGGAGGGTGACGTACTCGGGGACGTGGCGGTCGCCGCGCTCGAGCAGCAGCCGCCCGGTCTCGAGGCCCTTCTCCCGGAACGGCTGGCGGACCGTAGTCAGGCCGAGGCGCTCGGCCTCGGGCACGCCGTCGAACCCGGCGACCGAGAGGTCCTCGGGGACCCGCACGCCGCGGTCACGGGCCTCGCGCAGCGCGCCGAGGGCGAGGATGTCGGAGGTGCACACCAGCGCGGTGATGCCGGGGTGCGACGCCAGGAGGGTGGCCGCACCGTCCGCGCCGGCGTCCAGGGAGTGCTCGAACCGCTCGATGACCGGGACGTCGGCCCAGTCGACACCGGCCTCGGTGAACGCCGCGCGCAGCCCGGCGAGGCGCTCGCGCTGCACGGCGTAGGAGCTCCCCTCCTGGCGTGCGATGTCGGCCGGGCCGTCGTGCCGGTGCGACGACAGGCGCATGCAGAGCACGCCGACGCGGCGGTGGCCGAGCTCGACGAGGTGCCGGCCGAGCGCGAGGGTGCCGGCGCGGTCGTCGACGCCGACCCGGTCCACGCCGGTGATCCCGGTGGGCTGGTCGCAGACCACCGTCGGCACCGGGCGCTGCAGGACGGCCCGGAAGTGCGGGTCGTCCTCGCTGACCGAGTAGACGACGAACCCGTCGACTCCGGCCTGGTAGACCGCGTCGACGTCGGAGTGCTCCGGGCTGACCGGGATCAGCAGCAGCCCGGTGCCCGCCTTCTCGCAGGCCAGGGCGAGCCCCTCCAGGAAGCCGGTGGCGCCCGGGTCGCGGAAGGCGTAGCTGAGCGCCTCGGTGAGCAGCAGGCCGACCGCACCGGCGCGCCGGGTGCGCAGTGAGCGGGCGACCGGGTCCGGGCCCGGGTAGCCGAGCCGGCGGGCCGCCTCCAGGACGCGCTCGCGCAGCGGCGCGGACAGCTGGTCGGGCCGGTTGTAGGCGTTCGACACGGTCGTCCGCGAGACCCCGAGCTCGGCGGCCAGCGACGCCAGCGTCGCCGGGCGCCGCGGGTGCTGGGGTCCGGTCATTCCCCGAACGGTAGCGGCACGGTCACGCACGTGAAAGTCGGCCCCGACCGGCCGTGACGGGATCACACGGCGGGCGCGGGCCCGGCGCGCCGTGCAACGGTAGAGTGAATCTGAGAATGATTTCCAATAAATGTATGCCGATGTGTTGATGGGAGTTCCGTCCGTGTCCCGATCCCCGCTCCGCCCGGCCGCGCTCGTGGCCGGGCTGGCCGCACTCGCCCTGGGGCTGACCGCCTGCGGCTCCGGCCAGGTCGACGCCCCCACCAGCGCCGACACCCCGCAGGTGAAGATCGTCGCCTCCACCGACGCCTGGGGCGCCGTCGCCCGCGCCGTGGGCGGCAACTACGCCCAGGTCCAGTCGATCATCAGCTCCCCCGACGTCGACCCGCACGGCTACGAGCCCACCCCGCAGAACGCGGCCACCGTCGGCGAGGCCCAGCTGCTGCTCATGAACGGCGGCGGGTACGACGCCTTCATGACCGACCTCGTCTCCGCCTCCGGCAACAAGGCCCCGCTGATCGACGCCGTCGAGGTCTCCGGCATCGAGGGGGCCCAGGAGGCCGCCGCGGACGACCACGGCCACGACCACGCCGCCGAGCCGACCACCGGCGCCGACCACGACCACGCCGGTGAGGCCGGGGCCGAGCCCGCCGCGGGCGCCGAGCACGAGCACGAGCACGGCTCGTTCAACGAGCACGTCTGGTACGACCCGGCCGCGGTCGGCCGGGTCGCCGACCAGCTCGCCGAGCAGCTCGGCCGGATCGACCCGAGCGCCGCGGAGTACTTCCGCACCAACGCCCAGACCCTCCGGGGCGGCGTCGCCCAGCTGACGTCGAAGGCCACCGAGATCGGCCGTGCGCACCCGGGGGCCCGGGTCGCCGTCACCGAGCCGGTGCCCGACTACCTGCTGCAGGCCGCCGGGATCGCGAACGCCACCCCGCAGGCGTTCTCCTCGGCCGTCGAGGAGGGCACCGACCCGCCGGCCGCCGTCGTCGCGCAGATGCTGGGGCTGTTCACCGCCCAGCCGCCGGTCGACGCGCTGATCCTGAACAGCCAGACGACCTCGCCGACCACCGACCAGGTCCGCGACGCGGCCCAGAAGGGAGGCGTCCCGGTGATCCAGATGTCGGAGACCCTGCCCGCGGGCACCACCGACTGGGTGCAGTGGATGAACGCCAACCTGGACGAGCTGTCCGCGGCGCTGAACCGCTGACATGGGATTCCCGGAACGGTCCGCGCTGTCGCTGCGCGGGGCAGGCCTGCGGTTCGGGGACCGGACCCTGTGGTCCGGCCTCGACCTGGACGTCGCACCCGGCGAGTTCGTCGCCGTCCTCGGCCCGAACGGCTCCGGCAAGACGACGCTGATGCGCGTCCTGCTGGGGCTGCTCCCGCTGTCCGAGGGCACCGTGACCGTCGGTGGGCACACCCCGCGACGCGGCAGCCCCGAGATCGGCTACGTCCCGCAGCAGCAGCCGCTGGACCCGGACCTGCCGCTGCGCGGGCGCGACCTCGTCGGTCTCGGCCTCGACGGGCACCGCTTCGGCCTCGGTCTGGGGCGGCGACGCGAGCGGCGCGAGCGGGTCGACCGCGCGCTGTCCCAGGTCGGCGGCACCGGGTACGCCGACGCCCCGGTCGGGCGGCTGTCCGGCGGCGAGCAGCAACGGCTGCGGGTCGCGCAGGCACTCGTCGGGGACCCGGCGGTGCTGCTGTGCGACGAGCCCCTGCTCAGCCTGGACCTGTCCCACCAGCGGATCGTGACCCGGCTGATCGACGAGCGCCGCCGCGCCGCGGACACCGCGGTGCTGTTCGTGACCCACGAGATCAACCCGGTGCTGCCGCTGGTGGACCGGGTCCTCTACCTCGTCGCCGGCCGGTTCTCGATCGGCACCACCGACGAGGTCATGACCTCGGAGACGCTGTCGCGGCTCTACCGCACCGACGTCGACGTGCTGCGGGTCCGGGACCGGCTGGTCGTGGTCGGGGCCGACGACTCGCCGGTCACCCGCGACGAGCACGCCGAGCACGGCGTCACCACGGTCGGGGGTGGCGCGTGACCGAGTTCCTGGCCCGCATCCTCGATCTGTCCGGCACCGGCGCACTGCTGGGCTACCCGTTCGTCCGCAACGCGCTCATCGCCTGCGCGGTGCTCGGGCTGGTCGCCGGGCTGCTCGCCCCGCTGATCGTCAGCCGCGGGATGGCCTTCGCCGTGCACGGCACCGCCGAGCTGGCCTTCACCGGCGCCGCGGCCGGGCTGCTGCTCGGCGTCGCCGTCGGGGTGGGAGCGGTGGTGGGCGCCGTCGTCGCCGCGGTGATCTTCGGTGTGCTGGGGCTGCGGCAACGCGAGCGGGACTCCGCGATCGGCGTGGTGATGGCGTTCGGGCTCGGCCTGGGCGTGCTGTTCCTGGCCCTCTACGACGGCCGCTCCTCCAACCGCTTCGGCCTGCTCACCGGCTCGATCGTCTCGGTCGACCAGCAGAACCTGTGGGTGCTGGGGGTCGTCGCGGCCGTCGTGCTCGCGACGCTGGCGGTGCTCTACCGGCCGCTGCTGTTCGCCAGCACCGACCCCGACGTCGCAGTGGCGCGCGGCGTGCCCGTCCGCGCGCTGACCCTGGTGTTCAGCGTGCTGATCGGGCTGGTGACGGCGCTGGCCGTGCCGATCGTCGGCGCGATCCTGGTGCTGTCGGTGCTGATCGTGCCCGGCGCCGCGGCGAACCGGGTGACCGCGAACCCGCTGCTGGCGACCGTCATCGCGATCGTCATCGCGGAGGTCGCACTGGTCGGCGGGACGATCCTGTCGCTGGCGCCGGGGCTGCCGATCTCGGCCTACGTGGCGACCATCGGGTTCGTCGCCTACCTGCTGTGCCGCCTGGTGGGCCGGCTGCGCGGCCGGGGCCCGGTCCGCGCCTGATCCGCACGGCGCGCGGTGATCCGCTGTTCGCGCGCGTCCGGACGCGCGCGGGGAACGGATCACCGCGCGTCGCGGCGATCATGGGATCGGGTCAGCGGTGGGTGCGACGGCGGCGGGCCACCTCGGCCAGCACGACGCCGGTGGCGACGGAGGCGTTCAGCGACTCCACCCGGCCGGCCAGGGGGATCGAGACGGTCACGTCGCAGGTCTCGCGGACCAGCCGGGACAGCCCCTTGCCCTCCGACCCGGTGACGATCACCAGCGGCCCGGTGGCCAGGTCGAAGTCGTCGAGGGAGACGTCGCCGTCGGCGGCCAGGCCCGCGACCATCAGCCCGGCGGAGGCGTACTCCTGCAGGGTGCGGGTCAGGTTCGTGGCGCGTGCGACCGGGACCCGGGCCGCGGTGCCCGCCGAGGTCCGCCAGGCGACCGCGGTCATGCCGGCGGCGCGCCGCTGCGGCACGACGACGCCGTGCCCGCCGAACGCCCCCACCGACCGGACGACCGCACCCAGGTTGCGCGGGTCGGTCACCCCGTCCAGGGCCACGGCCAGTGCCGGGCGCCCGGAGTGCGACGCGGCCTCCAGCACGTCGTCGGGGTGGGCGTAGGAGTACGGCGGCACCTGCAGGGCGAGGCCCTGGTGCAGCGCTCCGCCGCTGATCCGGTCGAGGTCGTTGCGCGGCACCTCCAGGATGGAGATGCCCCGCTCCGCCGCCAGTGCGACGGCCTCGGTGACCCGGTCGTCGGCGGACATGCCGGTGGCCACCTGCAGCGCCGTCGCCGGGACGCCCGCCCGCAGGCACTCGACGACCGGGTTGCGCCCGAGCACGGTCTCCGGGGTCTCCCCGTCACCGCGACGGCCCGCGACCGGGCGTCGGCGCTGCTGCTGGTCCTGGGCGGCACGCCGCGCGGCCGCCCTCGCCTTCGGGTGGCCGGGGCGCATCTCGGCGGGCGGGGTCGGCCCCTTGCCCTTCAGTGCGCGCCGGGCCTGACCGCCGGAACCGACGACCATGCCCTTCTTGGTGCCTTCCTTGCGGATCGCACCGCGGCGCTTGGAATTGCCTGCCATGAGTTCTACGAGTCCTAAGCGTCTTTGAGAGTCCAGGTGGAGCCGTCGGCACCGTCCTCGACGGCGATCCCGGCGGCGAGCAGCTCGTCGCGGAGCCGGTCCGCGGTGGCGAAGTCGCGCTCGGCGCGCGCGGCCCGGCGGCGCTCGAGCATCGACTCCACCAGGGTGCCCAGTGCCTGCCGGGCGGCGTCGCCCGACTCCTCGGCCGCACCGCCGGCTGCCAGCGGGTCCAGGCCGAGCACCTCGGTCGTCGCACGGACCGCGGACGCGGTCCGCAGGGCGCCCGCGACGTCCCCGGCGTCGAGGGCGGTGTTGCCCTCGCGCACCAGGGTGTGCACGGTGCCGAGGGCGAGCGGGGTCCCCAGGTCGTCGTCGAGTGCGGCGGTGAACGCGCCGGGCAGCTCCGTCGCGACCTCGGGCAGGCCGTGCCGCTCGCGCACCCGGTGCACGAACGACTCGATCCGCCGGTACGCGGCGACGGCCTCGTCCAGCGCGGCGTCGGAGTACTCGATCGCCGACCGGTAGTGCGGGCCGACCAGGTAGTAGCGCAGCTCGGCCGGGCGGACCCGCTCGAGCAGGTTCTCGATCGCCAGGGTGTTCCCCAGCGACTTCGACATCTTCTCCCCGCCCATGGTGACCCAGGCGTTGTGCAGCCAGTAGCGGGCGAAGCCGTCGCCGGCGGCGTGGCTCTGGGCGCGCTCGTTCTCGTGGTGCGGGAAGACCAGGTCCAGGCCGCCGCCGTGGATGTCGAACTCCGGGCCGAGGTAGGCCGTCGCCATCGCCGAGCACTCCAGGTGCCAGCCGGGGCGCCCGTTGCCCCAGGGGGTGGGCCAGCTGGGCTCGCCGGGCTTGGCCGCCTTCCACAGCGTGAAGTCCAGCGCGTCGCGCTTGGCGCCGCCCTCGCCCTCACCCTGGTGGACGTCGTCGACGCGCTGACCGGACAGCGCGCCGTAGTCGGGCAGGGTGCGCACGGCGAAGTACACGTCGCCACCCGCGGCGTAGGCGTGACCGCGCTCGATCAGCCGCTCGATCAGCTCGACCATCTGCGTGATGTGCCCGGTCGCCCGGGGCTCCACCGACGGCGGCAGGCAGCCCAGCGCGTCGTACGCGGCGGTGAAGGCCCGCTCGTGGGTGGCCGCCCACTCCCACCACGGACGGCCCGCGGCCTGTGCCTTGCGCAGGATCTTGTCGTCGATGTCGGTGACGTTGCGGACCAGCGTGACGTCGTAGCCGGACCGGGCCAGCCAGCGACGCAGCACGTCGTAGTTCAGCCCCGAGCGGACGTGGCCTATGTGCGGCAGGCCCTGCACCGTCGCCCCACAGACGTACATCGACACGGCTCCGGTCCGCAGCGGCGTGAAGGCGCGCTGCTCCCTGGTCGCTGAGTCGAGAAGTCTGAGGCTCACGTCACCAGGGTACGGGCCTCCGATTCGTCCACTACACGCGCGGTGGGGCTGGGGCAAGGTGTCCGGCATGGCTGTTGAGCGGATGTACCCGCGGCTGGTCGTGCACGACGCCGACGCCGCGATCGACTTCTACCTCGCCGCGTTCGGCGCGGAGCTCGTGGAGCGCTACACCGACGGCTCCGGTGCCGTGGTGCACGCCCTGCTGCGGGCCGGTCGCGCCGAGTGGGCCCTCAAGGACGGCGACGCCGTCGACCCGGCTCCGTCGGGGCCCGGATCGGTGATCATGGCCCTGGAGGTCGACGACCCGGACGCGGTCGCCGCGGCGATGGTGGCCCACGGCGGCCGCGTGCTGTTCCCGGTGACCGACCACGACTACGGGCAGCGCGCCGGGCGGATCGCCGACCCGTTCGGCCACGCCTGGATGGTGGCGGCCCACACCGGCGACCTGACGCCCGAGCAGATCCAGGAGCGGACCGGGCGTCTCTAGCCCGCAGCCCTGGCCCGCAGCTCTAACCCGCAGCGAGCAGCAGCGCCGTCGCGACGGCGGCGCGCCCCTCACCGCGTCCGGTCAGCCCCAGCCCGTCGGTGGTCGTGCCGGACACCGACACCGGGCCGCCGACCACCTCCGACAGCACCCGTTCGGCCTCGGTCCGGCGTGTGCCGATCTTGGGGTCGTTCCCGATCACCTGGACGGCGGCGTTGCCGACGGTCCAGCCGTCGCGGGCGAGCAGGCGGCGGACCTCGGCGAGCAGGGCCGCCCCGCTCGCGCCCGTCCACTCCGGACGGCCGGTGCCGAACACCGCGCCCAGGTCGCCCAGCCCGGCCGCGGACAGCAGGGCGTCGCACAGGGCGTGCGCGGCGACGTCGCCGTCGGAGTGTCCGGCGCACCCGTCGGTGCCGGTCCACAGCAGACCCGCGACCCAGCAGTCGCGGCCCGGCTCGACCGGGTGCACGTCGGTTCCGATCCCGACCCTCATGCGTGTTCCTCGTGCTCGGTGACGCGGCCCGCCCCGGCGAGCAGCAGTTCGGCGATGCGCAGGTCCCACGCGGTGGTGACCTTGAACGCGAGCGGGTCCCCGGCGACGGTGGCGACCGGGTCGCCGAGCGCCTCGACCAGCCCGGCGTCGTCGGTGCGGGGGTCGGGCGTGTCCGCGTGCGCGCGACGCAGGTCGGCCGCGCGGAATCCCTGCGGGGTCTGCACCGCGCGCAGCTCCGAGCGGTCCACGGTGGACACGACGGTGCCGTCGGCGTCGACCCGCTTGACCGTGTCGGCCACGGGGAGCACCGGGATGACGGCGGGAGCGCCCGCGCGTATGGCGTCGACCACCCGACGGACGACGTCGGGTGGCGTGAGGGGGCGCGCGGCGTCGTGCACCAGCACGACCTCGGCGTCCGGACCGGTAGCGGCGAGGCCCGCCGCGACGGAGGCGGTGCGGTCGGCACCGCCGGCGACGACGGTCGCCGGGCGACCGGGCAGCATCGCCGCGGCGTCGTCCACCTGGTCCGCGGGGACGACGACCACCACGTGCCCGACGACGTCGGACGCGAGAAGGCCGTCGACCGCGCGCACCAGCATGGGAACCCCGGCCAGTCCGACGAACGCCTTGGGCACACCTGCACCCAGCCGCACCCCGGAACCGGCCGCGGGAAGCACCGCGACGACACCCGCCCCGGAGGACGGTCCGTGCACGCCGGTCAGGCGTTCGCGGTGGCGAGCACCTCGTCGAGCAGGACCTCGGCCCGCTCCTCGTCGGTGCCCTCGGCCAGCGCGAGTTCACTGACCAGTATCTGCCTCGCCTTGGCCAGCATCCGCTTCTCACCGGCGGACAGGCCCCGGTCCTTCTCTCGCCGCCACAGGTCGCGGACGACCTCGGCGACCTTGTTCACGTCGCCGGACGTGAGCTTCTCCCAGTTCGCCTTGTACCGGCGCGACCAGTTCGTGGGCTCCTCGGTGTGCGGCGCGCGCAACACCTCGAAGACCCGATCCAATCCCTCCTGGCCCACGACGTCACGAACACCGACCACCTCGACGTTGTCGGCGGGGATGCGCACCGTCAGATCACCCTGCTGGACCTTCAGGACGAGGTACTGCACTTCCTCGCCCTTGATCGTCCGGGTCTCGATCGCCTCGATGAGCGCGGCACCGTGGTGCGGGTAGACGACGGTCTCTCCGACCTTGAAAACCATGTGTCCTCTGGCCCCTTTCGCTGCGTCCAGATTAACACGTCGTCAGAGCGGGACGGCGACCGGCTTTTACCGTCGTCGCAGGTCAGGGGGTTGACAACGGCGGAGGAACGTGTTCCCCGCGGGCGTGGCGCCCGTCGGGGGCCGTCCGGCCACGTGCCGGTCGCCGCCGCGTCACGTCCCGGACCACCGGGTCTTCCGTCCCCGCCGTCCAGTGGGGACGCGGTCGTCACACCCGGGTGCCCGACCGCGCAACCTGTCGGAGCGCGCGACTAGGCTGCCCCCCGACAGACCCAGCACGTGCGCCGGGGGCACTTCGGGGCACCGGCAAGGAAGGACACGACGACCGTGAGCCGCACCCGCCGTTCCGCCCGGACCCTGGCCGGGGTCGCCGGCGCCGCCGCCCTGACCGGCCTGCTGCTCAGCGGCTGCGGGACCGGGCAGATCTCGCAGACCTCCCGCCAGGTCGCCGCCGTGAACGGCGCCAACGTCACGGTCGGCTCGGTCGACCTGCGCGACGTGCAGATCGCCTACCCGACCACGCCCGCCGGTCCGGACGCGCTGTACCGCCAGGGCGGCGCCGCACCGCTCGTCGCGACCCTGGTCAACACCGCTCCGGTCGCCGACCGCCTGCTGTCGGTCACCTCCCCCGCCGCGGCGTCGGTGCAGATCCAGGGCGACCCGACCATGCCGCAGGACATCGCGCTGGTCTCGCCGGGCAACCTGCAGCTCTCCCCGACCAACGCCAAGCGGGTCCAGCTCGTCGCCGAAGGTCTGACCCGTCCGGTCCCGGCCGGGGCGCAGATCCCGATGACCTTCGTGTTCGAGAGGGCCGGCTCGGTGACCGTCACCGTCCCGACCGGCGTGCCGCACACCGCGGGCTCGCCGGGGCACGCCCCGGAGCGGGCGTCGTTCGACTCCGAGGAGTCCGGCACCAACGGCGCCGAGACCGGCGTGAACTCCGAGACCGGCGGCCAGGCCGAGGCCCCGCCGGTCGACCGGCCGAACCCGGTCCCGGCCGGTGAGGGCGCCCCCGTCGCGCCCGGCAACGAGGGCAGCGGCGCCGGCGGCGCCGCCGGCAACTGACCCCCCGGTCCCGCGCCGCCCGCTCGGGCGGCTACCGCTGCACCGAGTGCGACCACCGCACGGCGCAGTGGGTGGGGCGTTGTCCGGGCTGCCAGGCCTGGGGCTCGCTGGAGCAGGTCGAGCCGGTGCGCACCGGCGGGGGCGGCCGGACCGTCGTCGCCGGAGCACCCAGCACCCCGGCCCGGCGGATCGCCGAGGTGGAGCTGGACTCCGCCAGGGCCCGGCCGACCGGCGTCGACGAGCTGGACCGGGTGCTCGGTGGCGGGCTCGTCCCGGGCGCGGTGGTCCTGCTGGCCGGTGAGCCGGGCGTCGGCAAGTCGACGCTGCTCCTGGAGGTCGCCGCGCAGGCCGCGGCCCGGTCCCGGGTCCTGTACGTCTCGGGTGAGGAGTCCGCGGGCCAGGTGCGGCTGCGCGCCGAGCGGACCGGCGGCGTCCACGACGAGCTCTACCTCGCCGCCGAGTCCGATCTGGAGTCGGTGCTGGGCCACGTCGACGCGCTGCGGCCGTCGCTGCTGGTGGTGGACTCGATCCAGACCATGTCCACCGCCTCGGTCGACGGCAGCCCCGGCGGGGTGACCCAGACCCGCGCCGTGACCGTGGGACTGACCGCGCTGGCGAAGGAGCGCGGCCTGGCCGTGCTCCTCGTCGGCCACGTCACCAAGGACGGCGGCATCGCGGGCCCGCGGGTGCTGGAGCACCTGGTCGACGTGGTGCTGCACTTCGAGGGCGACAAGCACTCGGCGCTGCGGATGGTCCGCGGGGTGAAGAACCGGTTCGGCCCGGCCGACGAGGTCGGCTGCTTCGAGCTGCGCGACTCGGGCATCGTCGGCCTCGCCGACCCCTCGGGGCTGTTCCTCGGCCGGTTCGGCCAGGGCGCCGACGCGGTGCAGCCGGGGACCGCGGTGACCGTCGTGATGGACGGGCGACGCCCGCTGCTCGCCGAGGTTCAGGCGCTGGTGGCGGGAGCGAACATCCCGAGCCCGCGCCGGGCGGTGACCGGGCTGGACTCGTCGCGGGTGCCGATGCTGCTCGCCGTCGTCGAGCGGCGGGGCGGGCTCAAGCTGCACGACGCCGAGGTCTACACCGCGACCGTCGGCGGGATGCGGATCACCGAGCCCGCGGCCGACCTCGCGATCGCGCTCGCGGTCGTCTCGGCGAAGCGGGACGCGGCCCTGCCCGCGGACCTCGTCGTGCTGGGCGAGCTCGGGCTGGCCGGCGAGCTGCGCCGGGTGCACGGGGTGGACCGGCGCCTCGCGGAGGCCGCGCGGCTGGGCTTCACCCGGGCGATCGTCCCGACCGGGGCCGAGGTCGGCCGCACCGGCATGCAGATCACCGAGGCCTCGTCGCTGCGCGAGATCATGGCCCGCATCCGCTGAGCCTCAGCTCATGAGCAGCGGGACGGGCTCGCTCACGACCTGGTCGAGCCGGGCCAGGACCCGGTAGCCGCCGGGGCCCACCCGGGTGCGCTCGCCCGCGCAGCCGGGCTCGGAGCCGAGCCCGGTCCAGGTCACGGCGAAGGCCACCGGCTGGCCGGGCACCAGGGTCCGCAGATCGTCCGACGACGGGTTGGAGCAGTCGTTGGACGACCAGAGCTTGGTCGCCCCGTCGCCGCTCCACACCGCGATCTCCTGCTGGGCGCCGTCGAGGTCGCGCACGCAGGGCTGGCCGGAGACGTTGGTGACGACCAGCCGGAGCTCGGGTCGCGCGCCGGCGGGATAGGTCGGCTGCCCCGTCTCGGCGCGCACCTCGATCATCGCGTCGGTGCAGGGCACCGGGCCGGTCGGCGGGGACGGTGCCGCCTGCGGCACCTGCACGGACGGGCGTGGCGTGTCGTCGGGGCGGACCGTCTCGTCCGCCGGGCCCGCGTTCGGGGTCACGGGCCCGGCGGACGTCCCCGCCGCGGCGGCCGGAGGCGCTCCGGGCGCGGCGGGGGCGGGGAGCGGCACGGACGGGGGCGTCCCCGTCCCCGGGGCTGGGGATGCCGGGGACGGGGACGCCGGGGACGGCGCGGGGGCCGCCGTCCCGGTGTCCGATGTGGTCTGCGACGACTGGGGGCTCGTCTGTGCGGCCGTCCCGGTGGGCTCGTCGGAACCCCGCGGGACCAGCACCCAGGTGGTGAGCCACAGCAACGCGAAGAGCGCGAGCAGCGCGACGCCGACCGCGCACGCGCGCCGACGCCAGTAGACCGACGCCGGCAGGGGACCCACCGGGTGCATGTCACTGACGGTAGATCTCCGGTTACGCGAAGTCGCCAACGCCGCGCCGGGACCGGACATGTCCGGCGAGGTCCACCCGGCGGGGCGACCCGCGCGTCCCGACCGGGTGAGCACACCGGCGGAACGGTCGCCCGCGCACTCCTCGGACCGACCCGGACGGGGTCGCCGAACCGGATCGCCCGACCCCCGTGCAGGTGACTCGTCGACCTGGGGTGACCGCCGTCGTCAGGCGACACCGTCCCGACCGGTCCGGCGCGGCGGGGAACCGCCCCGGTCGTGGCGCGCGCCCCGGTGGCGGACGCGGTAGTGCACGTGATCCACATGCCGGGCCCGCGTCGGCCTCCCGCGACGCCGACGCACCCGACCCGTTCCCCCGGTGGGGTCGTCGCCGGGGCCCGGCCCGGGGCACGCGACACTGGGGTGGTGGTGGCCGATCTGATCTCCCCGTGGTTCCGGGCGCACGCCCGCGACCTGCCGTGGCGGCGCCCCGAGACCACCCCGTGGGGCGTGCTCGTCAGCGAGTTCATGCTCCAGCAGACCCCGGTCGCGCGGGTCGAGCCGGTCTGGCGGGCCTGGATGGAGCGCTGGCCCGCGCCGTCGTCGCTGGCGGCCGCGCCGCGCGCGGACGTGCTGCGGACCTGGGGCAAGCTCGGCTACCCGCGCCGCGCGATCCGGCTGCACGACGCGGCCGCGGCGATCGCGGAGCAGCACGGCGACGCCGTCCCCTCCGACGTCGAGGCGCTCGAGGCCCTGCCGGGCGTCGGCTCCTACACCGCGCGGGCGGTGGCGGCGTTCGGCTTCGGCCTGCGTGCCGCCGTCGTCGACACCAACGTCCGGAGGGTGGTGGCCCGCGCGGTGCACGGACAGGGCGACGCCGGGCCGGCCCGCACCCGGGCCGACCTGGCCGACGTCGACGCGCTGCTGCCCGACGACGACGCCGAGGCCGCCGTCGTCTCCGCCGGCCTGATGGAGCTGGGCGCGGTGGTCTGCACCGCCCGCTCGCCGCACTGCGCGGACTGCCCGGTCGCGGCCCGCTGCGCCTGGGTGGCGGCAGGCCGCCCCGCCTACGACGGCCCGCGCAAACCGGTCCAGGGCTTCGCCGGCACCGACCGCCAGGTGCGCGGCAGGCTCATGGACGTGTTGCGCGCCGCGCACGGGCCGGTCGAGCGGGCCGCGCTGGACGCCGTCTGGTCCGATGCGGGCCAGCGCGACCGGTGCCTGCACTCGCTGCTCGTCGACGGGCTGGCCGAGCAGACCGACGACGGCCGCTTCGCCCTCCCCGTCTGAGCGGCGGCCCCGATGCCCAGCACCGTCCGGTTCCGGCTCGACGACGACGGCGCCGCCGCACTCACCGCGCTGCGCGACCGGCTCGCCGGGGCCGGGATCCCGGTCCCGGCCGGGACGCCGCACGTGACCGTCGCCGCGGCGGGCACGATCCCGCCGACCGCCGTGCGGGAGCTGACCGCCCAGCTGCGGCTGGTCGCGCTGCCGGTGCTGTGGCTGGCCGGTCTCGGTTCGGTCGGCCCGGACGCACCGGAGGTGCTGGCGCTGACCGCCGTCACCGACCCCGAGGTGCTGGCCGTGCACACCGCCGTGCACGACGCGCTGGCCGGACGGGTGCGAGGAGCGCACGCCGCGCACCTGCCGGGCTCCTGGCTGCCGCACGTGGTGCTGGCGACCGGGCGGCCCGCCGCGGCCTTCGCGCTGCTGCACCCGGTCTCCCCGGTGCGGGCGCGGATCACCGCCGTCGAGCTGCACGACTCACGCACCGGGGAGACGGCGGTCCTCGGAGCGCGGCCGGAGGGCCCCGCCCGTCGCCCCTAGGCTTGCCCCGTGGGGGACGAACAGGACGTGCGGCGGATCGCGCTCGCCCTCGACGGTGTCGTCGAGAACCCGAGCGAGGGGTTCGACTTCCGGGTGCGCGGCAAGGGCTTCGTGTGGTCGTGGCCGGAGCGGGTGCCCGGCAGACGACGGGTGATCAGGACCGACGTCGCGGTGCTGTACGTCGGCGACGAGGCGGAGAAGCAGGCCCTGCTGCTCGGCGAGCCCGACCTGTTCTTCACCGACCCCGGGCACGCACCGTGGCCGCTGGTGCTCGTCCGCCTGGAGCAGGTGGACACCGGCCGGCTGGCCGAGCTGATCGGTGACGCGTGGCGCATGCGCGTCGACGAGGCCGGGCGGGGATAACGTGGCGGGCATGGCCATTGTGAAGATCAACGCGATCGAGGTCCCGGAGAACGCGGGCCCCGAGCTGGAGAAGCGGTTCGCGAACCGCCTGCACGCCGTCGACGGGCAGCCCGGCTTCCTCGGGTTCGAGCTGCTGCGCCCGGTCTCCGGCGACGACCGGTACTTCGTCGTGACCCGCTGGGAGACCGAGGAGGACTTCCAGGCCTGGCGCGCGGGGCCGGCCGCCGAGGCGCACGCCGGTGAGCGCTCGCCGCAGCCGGTCGCCAAGGGCGCGTCACTGCTGGAGTTCGAGGTCGTCGACCTGCAGCAGATCGCGGCGGGGTCCTGATCGACCCTCACCCCGACCCCGGCGAGGTCGCCGCGGCCTTCTCCACCGAGATCGCCGCGGCGGCGCGCCTGGTCCGTGACGCGGACGCCCTGCTGATCACCGCGGGCGCGGGGATGGGCGTGGACTCCGGGCTGCCGGACTTCCGCGGCGGCGAGGGCTTCTGGCGGGCCTACCCGCCCTACGCGCGCCTCGGGCTGCGTTTCGAGGAGCTGGCCGACCCGGAGCACTTCGCCGACGACCCGGAGCTGGCCTGGGGCTTCTACGGCCACCGCCTGCACCTCTACCGGGACACCGTGCCGCACCCCGGGTTCGCGGTGCTGCGCCGCTGGGCCGACCGGATGCCGTCGAACGTGTTCACCTCGAACGTCGACGGCCAGTTCCAGCGGGCGGGCTTCGCCCCGGAGGACGTCGCCGAGGTCCACGGCTCCATCCACCACCTGCAGTGCCTGCGGCTCTGCGGCCACGGCGTGTGGCCCGCCGACGGCGTCGAGGTGCCGGTCGACGAGGCCACCATGCGCGCCGTCGGTGAGCTGCCCCGCTGCCCGGGCTGCGGCGGGCTCGCCCGTCCGGCGATCCTGATGTTCGGCGACGGCGGCTGGGACGACTCCCACGCCGCGACGGCGCTGCAGCGTCACGTGGACTGGCTGGCGGCGCACCGGGCCGGGGTGGTCGTCGTCGAGCTGGGGGCGGGCGGGGCCCTGCCCACGGTGCGTCGCCGCTCGGAGCTGGCCTCGGCCGCGACCGGCGCGCTGGTGCGGATCAACGTCCGCGAGCCGCAGGTGCGCCACGGCCGCGGTGTCGGCATCCCGGCCCCCGCCGCCGCGACCCTCGCCGCGATCGACGCCGTCCTCTGACGACACCGCCCTCTGACCGGCCCGCCCGAGCCCGTCCGGGCCCGGGCGGGTGCGGCTCAGGAGGGGACGGCCTTCTGGTCCGGGACGACGATCGCGGGCAGGTCGGCGAGGCCGGCCAGCGCCGCGTCGTGGACCTCGGCCGCCGCGACGGTGCCGTGCACGCCGGGCAGGGCCCGGGTGGCCGTGGCCGCCGCGACGACGGTCGGCACGTAGCCGCCCGAGAACGCGCTGCGCGCGGTGGAGTTCACGCACATGTGCGTCATGAACCCGGCGAGCACGAGGTCCTGGTAGCCCTCCAGCAGCTCCGCCAGCCCGGTGTGGACGAACGCGCTGGGGAAGTTCTTGGTCACCACCGCCTCGCCGTCGCGCGGGGCCACCGAGTCGTGGATGGCACCGATCGGCACGGTGACGTCGTACGGGCTGCCCGCACCGGCGTCGTGCCGGACGTGGATGATCCGGGACCCGGCGGAGCGGGCGCGGTCGAGCAGCTCGGCCGCCTCGCCGAGGGCCGGCTCGACGTTCTCGAGCCGCATCACGCCCTCGGTGTAGGTGTTCTGCAGGTCGATCATGATGAGTGCGGAGCGGGACAGCGGCGCCGGGTCCGCCGGCAGGCCCATCAGTCCGCGCAGGGTGTGCGTCATCGGTGCTCCTCGCCCCGGGTACGACCACGGCCCGGGGCGGGGTGCCCCGGGCCGTGGTGGGTCAGTCCTGCATCGCCCGCCACTCGTCGTCGGTGAACAGCCGCGAGCGGATCAGGAACCGGACGCCCTCCGGCGCCTCGACTGAGAACCCGCTGCCGCGTCCCTTCACGACGTCGACGGTGAGATGCGTGTGCTTCCAGTACTCGTACTGCGACGCCGACATCCAGAAGCCGATCGGCTTCTCCAGTCCCTCGACCCGCAGGTCGCCCAGGTGGACGTCCGAGTTGCCGGTCTTGAAGTCACCGTCCGGGTAGCACATCGGGGCGCTGCCGTCGCAGCACCCACCGGACTGGTGGAACATCAGCGGACCGTGCAGGTCGGTGAGTCTGACCAGCAGATCGGCGGCGGCCGGCGTCAGCGTCACCCGCTCGGTCGGGGTGACACCGACGTCCGGCTCACCCATCAGAAGAAGCCCAGCGCGTTCGGCGAGTAGCTCTGCAGGATGTTCTTGGTCTGCTGGTAGTGGTCCAGCATCATCTTGTGGTTCTCGCGCCCGATGCCGGACTGCTTGTAGCCGCCGAAGGCCGCGTGCGCCGGGTAGGCGTGGTAGTTGTTCACCCACACCCGGCCGGCCTGGATCTCGCGGCCCGCCCGGTAGGCGGTGTTCGCGTCGCGGCTCCACACGCCGGCGCCGAGGCCGTAGAGCGTGTCGTTGGCGATCTTCATGGCGTCGTCGTAGTCGGTGAAGCGGGCCACCGAGACGACCGGGCCGAAGATCTCCTCCTGGAAGATCCGCATCTGGTTGTTGCCCTCGAACACGGTCGGCTTGATGTAGTAGCCGCCGGCGAGGTCACCGCCCATCTCGGCCTTCTCGCCACCGGCGAGGACCTTGGCTCCCTCCTGCCGGCCGATGTCGATGTAGGACAGGATCTTCTCGAACTGGTCGTTCGAGGCCTGCGCACCGATCATGGTCTCGGTGTCGAGCGGGTTGCCCTGCTTGATCTGCTCGACCCGCTTGACGGCCTGCTGGAGGAACTCGTCGTAGATGCCGCCCTGGATGAGCGCGCGCGACGGGCAGGTGCAGACCTCGCCCTGGTTGAGGGCGAACATCGCGAAGCCCTCGAGCGCCTTGTCGTAGAAGGCGTCCTGCTGCGAGGCGACGTCGTCGAAGAAGATGTTGGGGCTCTTGCCGCCGAGCTCCAGGGTGACCGGGATCAGGTTCTCCGAGGCGTACTGCATGATCAGCCGGCCGGTCGTGGTCTCACCGGTGAAGGCGATCTTGCGGATGCGCTTGTTCGACGCCAGCGGCTTGCCCGCCTCGACGCCGAAGCCGTTGACGACGTTCAGCACACCCGGCGGGAGCAGGTCGGCGACCAGCTCGAGCAGCACGTGGATCGAGACCGGGGTCTGCTCGGCCGGCTTCAGGACGATCGCGTTGCCGGCGGCGAGCGCGGGGGCCAGCTTCCAGATCGCCATCAGGATCGGGAAGTTCCACGGGATGATCTGACCGACGACGCCCAGCGGCTCGTGGAAGTGGTAGGCGATGGTGTCGGCGTCGATCTCCGACGACGTGCCCTCCTGCGCCCGGATCGCACCGGCGAAGTAGCGCAGGTGGTCGACGGCGAGCGGGATGTCGGCGGCCAGGGTCTCGCGGCAGGCCTTGCCGTTGTCCCAGGACTCGGCGATCGCGATCAGCTCGAGGTTCGCCTCGACCCGGTCGGCGATCTTGTTCAGGATGTTCGCCCGCTCGCCGGCGGAGGTCTTCCCCCACGCCGGGGCGGCGGCGTGCGCGGCGTCGAGCGCCTTCTCGATGTCCTCGGCGGTGCCCCGGGCGACCTCGGTGAAGTTCTGACCGGTGATCGGGGTCGGGTTCTCGAAGTACTGGCCCTTCACCGGAGCGACGTACTCGCCGCCGATGAAGTGCTCGTAGCGCGGCTTGAAGGAGACGACGCTGCCCGGCTGACCGGGGTTGGCGTAGACGGCCATGAATGGTCCTTCCCTGAGGTGCTTCGTCGAACCGAGGGCGCGGTGCGGAACGCACGTTGCGCGTGACCGCCGACACTAGGAAGGTGGGGGTTGCACAGAAGTTGCACGCAGATGCGGAACCTGACCCTCCGGTGAGTGCCGATCACGCGGATTCGATTCAGGTAAGGCAAAGCTGACCGTAAGGTGAGGACGTGGCAGCGGAGCACGCGGATCGCCGGGTGTACGAGCGGGCGCGCGACGCCCTGCTCGGCGGCACCCCCGGCACGCACCCCGCCGGGGTCCGGCCCGAGGTCCGCGCCTCCTGGGCCCGCTCGCTGGCAGCGGCGGTCGACCCGGAACGCGCCCGTCCCCCGCACGACTACGACCGTGCCGAGCTCACCGACCGGCGGGCGGCGCACCCCCTCGCGTCCGTGCTGCCGGTGCTGCGCGAGACGCTGACCGACGCCGCCGAACAGGCCCGGCACATGATGGTCGTGACCGACGGGCGCGGGCGGGTCCTGTGGCGCGAGGGGGCCCGTGCGGTGCTGACCCGTGCCGAGCGGGTCGACCTGGTGGAGGGCACCCGGTGGAGCGAGGACGCCGTCGGCACCAACGCGATGGGCACCGCGCTGGCCGGCGCCGCCCCGGTCCGCATCCACTCCGCCGAGCACCTGGTCAGCGCCTACCACCCGTGGACCTGCGCGGCCGCGCCGGTGCGCGACCCCGCGACCGGGCAGGTGGTGGGCACCGTCGACGTCACCGGTCCGGAGGAGAGCTTCCACCCGACGACGCTGGCGCTGGTCACCGCGGCCGCGCGGCTGGCCGAGCACCGGTTGCTGGCCATCGCCGAGGCCCACGACCGGCGGCTGCGCGAGGAGTACTGGCCGCACCTGACCCGGCTCGGGGGCACCCCGGGCGCGCTGCTGTCCGCGCACGGGCGGGTGCTGGCCGCGTCGCCGGGCAGTGAGTTCCCGGAGCGGATCGCCCTGCCCGACGGCGGGGACCGGGTCGTCGTCGACGGCGTCGTGGTCGGCGGGGCGCCGGTGGGCGGCGGGTCCGTCGCGGGGGTGCTGGAGCCGCTGGGCGAGGGCTGGCTGCTGCGGCTGTCCGTGGGAGGGCCCGCGCGGACGGCACTGACCCTGCCGCTGCTCGGGGCGCGGACCCCCGTCGTCGCCCGCCGGGACGGGCGCCCGGTGCGCCTGGGCCTGCGCCACGCCGAGGTCCTCGCGCTGCTGGCGCTGCACCCGGAGGGGCTGACCGCCGACCAGCTCGCGGCTGCCCTCTACGGCGACGGCGGCCGCGCCATCACCGTGCGCGCCGAGGTGCACCGGCTGCGGCGCGCCGTCGGCGAGGACACGGTGCGGACCCAGCCCTACCGGCTCGTCGCCGACGTCGACGCCGACTTCCTCCGGCTGCGCGCGGCGCTGCGGGAGGGTCGGGTCCGCGACGCCGCGGCCGAGGCCGCCCGTGGGCCGCTGCTGCCGACCTCCGACGCACCGGAGATCCGCCGGGCCCGCGAGCAGCTCGCCGTCGCGGTCCGGTCGGCGCTGCTGCGGGCCGACGACCCGGACGCGCTGTGGACCCTGGTCCGGGCCGGTCGGACAGCGGGCACCGACGACGAGGAGCTGCGCCACCGGCTGCGGGGTCTGCTGCCGTCGTCGGACCCGCGGCGCGACGAGCTCGGCTGAGGGCTCATCCCGGGTCGGTGTGGTCGGGGATGCCGTCGTCGTCGGAGTCGGGCAGTCGCGGGTCCTCCTCGCCGGCCCGCACCGCCTCCAGCTGCGCGGACAGCGCCACCCCGGCCAGCAGCGCGACCCCGGTGACGTTCGCCCAGATCAGCAGGGCCATCACCGCCGTCAGCGGGCCGTAGGTCTCGCCGAAGGTGTCGGCGACCGCGACGTAGAGCCCCAGCAGCCCGGACGCGACCAGCCACATCAGGACCGTCGCCGCCGCCCCGACGCCGAGCCAGGACAGCCCCGGCTGACGGCGGCGTGGCGCGAACCGCAGCAGCACCGTCACCGCGACGACGAGCAGCGCCAGCCCGACCGGCCAGCGCACGACGTCCCACACCGTCTCGGCGACCGCGCCCCACCGGTACACCTCGCGCACCGCGTCCCCGAACGGCTCCCCCGCCACGATCAGCAGCAACCCGGCCGCCATCGCGACGCCCGCCGTGGCGGTGAGCGCTGCGGCACGCGCGTACTTGGCGAGCGCGGGCCGGTCCCGCTCGGTGCCGTAGATCCGGTTCGCGCCCCGCTCCAGCTGCGCGAACGCCGAGGTGGCCGCGGCGAACGCGGTGAGCAGGCCGAGCACGAGCACCAGCTCACCGCGTTCCCCGGTGGGGGTGTCGTCGCGTTCCGGCTGCTCGCCGGGGTCCTCCGGGCCGCCGGTGCCGGTGCCCGTCGCGCCCGGGTCGCCGACCGCGTCCGCGACCAGCTCGTCGCTGGTGCCCGGGGACAGTGCCAGCACCGTCCGGGCGACGACCTCCGAGGCCCCCTCGGCGCCCGCCGCGGCGGACAGTCCGACCCCGGCGATGATCAGCGGGACGGCGGCGAGCGCGAGCTGCAGGCCGAACGCGCGGGCGTGGGAGAAGCCGTCGCCGTAGCGGAAGCGCAGGAAACCCGCGGACAGCAGGTGCCCCAGGCCGTAACGGCGCAGGGTGTGGGCGGCGTCGTCGGCGGAGAGCTCCTCGCCGGTCATCAGCCGGGTCTCCGGGACCGGGCGCACCGAGCTCATGCGCAGAACCTAGCCGCAGGAGGACGCCGCCACCGTGCACCTCGGCGAGCTCCTGCCCACCTCGGAGGACCCGGCGGTGCGGGTCGAACCGGAGCAGGCCCGTGACCGCGACGACGAGTGCCTGCGGACCGCCCGGACGGAGCTCAGGACACCTGGACGGCGTCCACGACGAAGACGAGGGTCTCGTTCGGTGCGATGCCGCGACCGCCCGCCCCGTACGCCTTGTCCGGCGGGATCACCAGCAGTCGGCGGCCGCCCTCGCGCATGCCGACCACACCCTCGTTCCAGCCGTCGATGACCGGGGCGTCGCCCACCTTCTCCAGGGGGAAGGTCTCGCCGCGGAACCAGGAGGCGTCGAGCTCCCGCTTGTCCGACCAGGTCACGAGGTCGTAGTGGGTCTGCACGGTGGAGCCGAGGACGACCTCGGGACCGGTGCCGACCACGAGGTCCTTGCTCAGGAGCTGTGCGGGCGGGGTGCAGGTGTCCGGCACGGTGATCGTCGGCTTGCTGCCGGGGTCCCCCGCCACCCCGATGTCGTCCACCGTGCAGACGGGCGGCGGCGCGGGGGCGGCCGCCGGTGCCGGGGCCGGTTCGGGGGCCGGGGAGGAACAGCCCGCCAGAGTGACGAGCAGGCCGAGGACGGCGAGGGAGCGCATGGAGTCGACCTTAGGGACGCCGTCACCCCGCGTCGTGGCGGGCTCGGCCTCAGGCCGTCGCGAGGAGCGCGCCCACCCGGGCGTCGAGCGCGTCGATGGGGTGCACGTGCCCGGCGCGCACCACGGTGCAGACCGTGGCGAGGTTCTCGACCGACTGCAGCGGGTCGGCGGCGAGCAGGAGGAGATCCGCGTCGGCCCCCGGGACGATGCGGCCCATCCGGTCGCCGCGGCCGAGGTACTCGGCCGGCGCCGTGGTGGTGCTGCGGAGCACCTCGAGCGGGCTCAGGCCCGCCCGACCGAGCTCCCGGAACTCCTCGTGGATCGAGCGCGCGACACCGCGGCCGCTGGTGTCGGTTCCGCTCATGATCCGCGTGCCTGCCGCGGCGATCCGACCGACCGTCCGTACACAGCGCTCGTAGTACTCGTGCAGCACGTCGCGGTCGGCCTGCGGGGCCGCGCGGAACGCCTCGGCGCCGGCCTGCTGACGTTCGCGCTGGTCGGCGGGCGCGCGCTGCAGCCAGGGATCCTCCCGGAACTCCGGGCCATCGGGGCGGTACTTGCCACGCAGGCCGACGAGGGTCGGGCAGTGCCAGACCCCGTTGTCCGCGAAGGAGCGACCCAGCGCGTCGGTGCGCTCCTCGGAGTAGGTCTCGAAGGCCCGTCGGAGCAGGGCGATCTGTGCCTCGTCCGTGGTGCTCGTGGCGGGGCCGAGGAAGCTCTCCTTCAGGAACGCGTCGAAGAACTCGGCCGCGAACGGCAGCCGGGCCACCCAGGCCGGGAACGGCAGGCCGGTCGGCTCCTGGGCCCACAGCGCCTGCGACTCCGACGACAGGGTCAGGAACACGCTCTGGCCCGTCCCGAGGTGCTCGATCGAGTCGAAGCCCGCCGCGGCCGCGTCCTCGATGTGGACCGCCGGTGGCAGGTGACCCGCGATCCGCAGCCCGCGCCGGTGCGCCTCGTCCACCGCGGCGAAGAAGACCTCCGGTTCCGTGAGGATCATCTTGATGAAGTCCGCGCCCTGGTCCCACTGCCGGGCGATCTCCTCGCGGACGCCCTCGACCGAGGCCGCGTTGAAGGGCAGCAGCAGGTCGCCGGGCATCCCGAGCAGCTGCGGGGCGTACTCGTCGAGGCCGAGCCGCTGCTGCGCGCGGTCGGCGAGCAGCTCGGGCGATCCCTCCATCTGCCGCATCCCGGTGATGCCCTGGGCCAGCATCAGGGTGAGGCCCAGCTCGGTGTCCGGGAGCTGGAGCACGTGGGTGTGCATCTCGTTGTAGCCCGGCACCGCGAAACGGCCCGTCCCGTCGATCACCCGGGCGCCCGACGACGGGGCGTCCGCCGTGGCCGTGACCGCGCGGACGCGGCCACCGTCGACCAGGATGGACCGGCCGGCGACCCGGCTCCCGTCCGCGGGGTCGACGACGGTCACACCGTCGATCCGGACGGCGCTGGACGGCGCGACGACGGCCCGCGGGCGAGGCTCGGACACGGTCGCCGCCCGGATGGCCTCCGCACCCGCCGCGCCGAGCCCTACGAGTGCCACCCCCACGCCCGCTCGTGCGAGGAACCGCCGTCTGCTGCTCACCCGGGAGGGGCCCTCCACCTCGAGCTCCGCCGCCTCGTCGCCGTCGGCCGGCATCGGGTTCACCCCTCTCGCCTTTCCGATGGAAGCATCATTACTGATGATATCATCAGATTTGGCGTCGGTGCTACGTTCCGGGGCATGCCGGACACCCCGGAGGAGCCGCGCGGCGGGCGTCGGGAGCGCCGCAAGGAACGCACTCGCACGGCGCTCGTCGGGGCTGCTCGACGCCTCCTCCTCGAGCGGGACGGCAGGCAGGCGAGCATCCAGACCATCACCGAGCTCGCGGACGTGGGGTTCGGCTCGTTCTACAACCACTTCGCTTCGAAGGAAGACCTCTTCGAGGCGGCGAGGGACGAGACCGTCGCGGACTACTTCGCCTGGCTGGACGCGCGTCTCGAGGCCGATGCCGACCCGGTGCGGCGGCTCACCGAGAGCATCCGGCTCACCGGCAGGCTCATCGTCGAACGACCCGAACTGGCGCAGGCCCTGAGCCGCGCAGACCGGCCCGCGGGCACGGACGCCCTGTCGCGACGGATGGAGGCGGACGTGCGCGCCGCCCTGGCCGCGGCCGACATCGTCGTGGGTGCGGCCGAGTTCGAGACGCTCCTGGTGGCGACGCTGGGGGCCATCCGCGCCGTCGTCGAGCGCGCGGCCGACTGGACGCCGACGGAGACCGCCGCGAACGCCGAGGTCCTCGCCCCCGCCGTCACCCGGCTGTTGGGCCTGCCCGAGAACGCCGGTCGGCCCGGATCCCGTGCGGGCTCCGGGCCGTCGTCTGGATGAGCGGTCAGCCGGTCAGGCGTACTCCTCGGAGGAGGTGCTGCCACGGGCGGAACCCGGCCGCAGGGGGGCGAGAATGACGGCCGTGGACACCCCGGCACGGATCGACCGCTTCGACGAGCTGGTGGAGCGCGCGCGGGCACTCACCGCCGGACGACGACGGGCGCTGCTGGGCATCGCGGGCCCGCCCGGGGCCGGGAAGACGACCGTCGCACTGGCCCTGGTCCGCGCGCTCGCCGCCGCGCCCCCGGCCGGGCTCGGCCCGGGCCGGGTCGCCCACGTCCCGATGGACGGCTACCACCTCGCCGACGTCGAGCTGGACCGGCTGGGCCGCCGTCACCGCAAGGGCGCTCCGGACACCTTCGACGCCGACGGCTACGCCGCACTGATCGCCCGCCTGCGGGCCACCCCCACCGACGGCGCGGGCCCCGTGTACGCCCCGGCGTTCGACCGGGAGATCGAGCAGCCCGTGGCCGGGTCGATCCCGGTGCACCCGGAGTGCCGCCTCGTGGTCAGCGAGGGCAACTACCTGCTCCTCGACACCCCCACCTGGCGGGCGGTGCGGGCCGGGTTCGACGCGGTGTGGTTCCACGAGACCGACGAGGCGCTCCGGCTGGAACGCCTGGTCGCCCGGCACGTGCACTTCGGCAAGACCCCGGAGGCGGCGCGGGCCTGGGTGGAACGGACCGACGAGCCGAACGCCCGCCTGGTCGAGGCCTCCCGGGGCCGGGCCGACCTGGTCGTCGCGCTGCGCTCGGCGTAGAGCCCGCACACGACGGCGGGCCGCCCCGGAACTCCCGGGACGGCCCGCCGTCGTCGTGCGTGGGTCCTGCTACTCCTCGCCGGCCAGCGCGGTCGGCGGGGAGTCCGGCACCGGCTCGGACGGCTTGCGCTCACCACGGAAGGTGAACTTGGCCTTGTCCGACCAGGCGTTGGAGCCCTCCTCCGCGGAGGTGTCGAGGCCCTCGACGTCGACGATGACGATCTGCCCGGCCTCGATCTCGCCGAACAGGATCTTCTCCGACAGCTGGTCCTCGATCTCCCGCTGGATCGTCCGGCGCAGCGGCCGGGCGCCCAGGACGGGGTCGAACCCGCGGTGGGCCAGCAGCTTCTTGGCGTTGTCGGTGAGCTCGATGCCCATGTCCTTGTTCGCCAGCTGCTTCTCCACCCGCCCGATCATCAGGTCGACCATCTGGATGATCTGTTCCTGGTTGAGCTGGTGGAAGACGATGATGTCGTCGATGCGGTTGAGGAACTCCGGCCTGAAGTGCTTCTTCAGCTCGTCGTTGACCTTCGTCTTCATCCGCTCGTAGTTCGACTTCTCGTCGCCGCCGGAGGAGAAGCCCAGCCCCACGGCCTTCGAGATGTCCTGGGTGCCCAGGTTCGAGGTGAAGATCAGCACGGTGTTCTTGAAGTCGACCGTGCGGCCCTGGCCGTCGGTGAGACGGCCGTCCTCGAGCACCTGCAGGAGCGTGTTGTAGATCTCCTGGTGCGCCTTCTCGATCTCGTCGAACAGCACCACCGAGAACGGCTTGCGCCGCACCTTCTCGGTGAGCTGGCCGCCCTCCTCGTAGCCGACGTACCCGGGAGGGGCGCCGAACAGCCGCGAGGCGGTGTAGCGGTCGTGGAACTCACCCATGTCGATCTGGATGAGGGCGTCGTCCTCGCCGAACAGGAAGTTCGCGAGCGCCTTGGACAGCTCGGTCTTACCGACACCGGACGGGCCGGCGAAGATGAACGAGCCGGACGGGCGCTTCGGGTCCTTCAGACCGGCGCGGGTACGACGGATCGCCTGCGAGACGGAGCGGACCGCGTCCTCCTGGCCGATGATCCGCTTGTGGACCTCGTCCTCCATCTTGAGCAGACGGGTCGTCTCCTCCTCGGTCAGCTTGAACACCGGGATGCCGGTCCAGTTCCCCAGCACCTCGGCGATCTGCTCGCCGTCGACCTCCGCGACGACGTCGAGGTCGCCCGACTTCCACTGCTTCTCGCGCTCGGCCTTCTCGCCGAGCAGGGTCTTCTCCTGGTCGCGCAGGTGCGCGGCCCGCTCGAAGTCCTGCGCGTCGATCGCCGACTCCTTGTCCCGGCGGACGTTCGCGATCTTCTCGTCGAACTCCCGCAGGTCCGGCGGAGCGGTCATCCGGCGGATGCGCATCCGGGCGCCGGCCTCGTCGATCAGGTCGATCGCCTTGTCCGGCAGGAAGCGGTCGTTGATGTAGCGGTCGGCCAGCGTCGCCGCCGAGGTCAGCGCGTCGTCGGTGATCGTGACGCGGTGGTGCGCCTCGTACCGGTCACGCAGCCCGCGCAGGATCTCGATCGTGTGCTCGACCGACGGCTCGGACACCTGGATCGGCTGGAAGCGGCGCTCCAGCGCGGGGTCCTTCTCGACGTACTTGCGGTACTCGTCGAGCGTCGTCGCACCGATGGTCTGCAGCTCGCCGCGGGCCAGCATCGGCTTGAGGATCGAGGCGGCGTCGATCGCGCCCTCGGCGGCACCCGCACCCACCAGGGTGTGGATCTCGTCGATGAACAGGATGATGTCGCCGCGGGTGCGGATCTCCTTGAGCACCTTCTTGAGGCGCTCCTCGAAGTCACCGCGGTAGCGGGAACCGGCGACCAGCGAGCCCAGGTCGAGGGTGTAGAGCTGCTTGTCCTTCAGCGTCTCCGGGACCTCGCCCTTGACGATCGCCTGGCCGAGGCCCTCGACGGCGGCGGTCTTGCCGACGCCGGCCTCACCGATCAGCACCGGGTTGTTCTTGGTCCTCCGCGAGAGGACCTGCATGATCCGCTCGATCTCCTTCTCCCGGCCGATGACCGGGTCCAGCTTGCCCTCACGGGCCTGCTGGGTGAGGTTGCGACCGAACTGGTCCAGCACCAGCGACGAGGACGGGGTGCCCTCGCCACGGCCACCGGTGCCGCTCTCCTGCGGCTCCTTGCCCTGGTAGCCGGACAGCAGCTGGAGCACCTGCTGACGGACACGGTTGAGGTCGGCGCCCAGCTTGACCAGCACCTGGGCCGCGACGCCCTCGCCCTCACGGATGAGCCCGAGCAGGATGTGCTCGGTCCCGATGTAGTTGTGGCCGAGCTGCAGCGCCTCGCGCAGCGATAGCTCCAGCACCTTCTTCGCCCGGGGCGTGAAGGGGATGTGGCCGGACGGGGCCTGCTGCCCCTGGCCGATGATCTCCTCGACCTGCTGTCGCACGCCCTCCAGAGCGATACCGAGGGACTCGAGCGCCTTCGCGGCGACGCCCTCTCCCTCGTGGATCAGGCCAAGGAGGATGTGCTCGGTCCCGATGTAGTTGTGGTTGAGCATCCGGGCCTCTTCTTGGGCCAGGACGACAACACGTCGCGCTCGGTCGGTGAACCTCTCGAACAATTCGCACTCCTTGCCTGCTGCGCCTCACTGACGGCGCGACCAGCATCTGTCGTACGGTCCGGGGCTCGCCCGAACCGACACTGCGCCCTCGCGTGACACCGCGCCAGGCCACCCTCGCGGGAGACCTCATACCACTGTATCGGTCGAAGGGGCCCCGGCGCCTCCACCTGACGTGCACCGGGGTACGTGCCGGCGGTAACACGGGGGACACCTGCCGTGTTCCCGGCGACTGTCAGCCGGTCGTGGCGGCGGCCTCCTCGCGTTCCCGCTCGGCCGCCTTGAACTGCCGGAACCCTTCCTCGTCGCGCCCGCGACGCCAGTAGCCGGAGATCGACAGGTCGTCCTTGGCGACGCCGCGCTCGCGGGTGAGATGCCTGCGGAGTTCGCGCACGGCGATCGCCTCGCCGTGCACGAAGGCGTGGACACGGCCGGGGAGGAACTCCAGATCCGCGACGACGGCGGGCAGCTGCTCCGAGTCCGGGTCGCCCCCGGCGTCGCTGCGGTACAGCCACCGCACGTCCACGTCGGGGCCGGTCGGCACGGCGATCTCGTCGCCGGGGGCCTCCACCTGCAGGACGGCGACGACCGGCCGGCCGGCCGGGATCCGCTCGAGCGCGGCGCAGATCGCGGGCAGTGCGGCCTCGTCGCCCACGAGCAGGTGCCAGTCGGCGTCCGGGTCCGGGGCGTAGGCACCGCCAGGGCCGACCATCCGCAGCCGGTCACCCGGGCGGGCGGCGGCCGCCCACGGGCCTGCGAGACCGGTGTCGCCGTGGTGGACGAAGTCGATGACGAGCTCGCCGGCGGCGTGGTCGAGCGAGCGGACGGTGTAGGTCCGCTGGGCGGGCCACTGGTCACGCGGCAGCTCGGCGTGCACCCGGTCCATGTCCAGCGGCTCGGGGTACTCGACGCCGGGGAGCGGGAAGAGGATCTTGACGTAGCGGTCGGTGTACTCCGTGTCGGGGAACGCCGCCAGGCCGTCGCCACCGGCGACGACGCGCACCATGTGCGGGCTCAGGCGTTCGGTGCGGAGCACCCGGAGATCGGTGACGGGGCGGGCCATCGGGCTGCCTCCCAACGACGAAGGGGAAGGGGCCGTCGCGACGGTACCCCTCCCCCGACCCGTTCGGTGAGGTAGACCTTAGTTCTCCTGGTGGTAGGCCTCGAGGACCTCGGCCGGGATGCGGCCGCGGTCGGAGACCTTCATCCCGCGGTTGCGGGCCCACTCGCGGATCGCCTGGTTCTGCTCGCGGTCGACCGACGGACGGCGGGCCGCCGTGCTCGCCGAGCCGCTGCCGCGACGCCGGGTCGCGCCCCCGGCCCGGCGGGCCGCGGCGACGTAGTCGGCGAGCACGTCGCGCAGCTTCTTCGCGTTCCCGTCCGACAGGTCGATCTCGTAGTTGCGCCCGTCGATACCGAACTCGATCGTCTCGTCCGCCGCGTCACCGGTCAGATCGTCGACGAGCCGGACTTCCTTGATCTGCGCCATCTCCGCAGCCTCCTTGAATGGCCGAACACGTTCATGATGAGGGACCGGGGCCGACATCGGCGACTGCGCGACGCAATAGCAGGACGCAATACGACACCACCGGGTACCGGTTCCGACTCGAATCAGAGAGTATCCGAGAAATGATCGTGGCGTCGACCCGGGTCGGGAGAATGCGGCGAAACGAGCCCCACACCACTCGTACGGGTCCGACAAACACGACGTCCCCGGTCGCCGTTCGCGGCCGGGGACGTCGTCGGATGTGCGTTCGGAACCGGTTCAGGACTCCCCGCGGACCAGCGGGAACAGGATCGTCTCGCGGATTCCGAGGCCGGTCAGCGTCATCAGCAGACGGTCGATACCCATTCCCATGCCGCCGGTGGGCGGCATGCCGTACTCCATGGCACGCAGGAAGTCCTCGTCGAGCTGCATGGCCTCCGGGTCGCCCGCCGCGGCCTTGAGCGACTGGGCGTACAGGCGTTCCCGCTGCTCGACGGGGTCCACCAGCTCGGAGTAGGCCGTGGCCAGCTCCACCCCGAAGACGATGAGGTCCCAGGACTCCGACAGCCGGGGGTCGTCGCGGTGCGCACGGGTCAGCGGCCGCACCTCGACCGGGAAGTCCCGCACGAAGGTCGGCTCGAGCAGGGTGTGCTCGACCAGCTTCTCGAACAACTCGAGCACGATCTGGGCAGCCGTCGGATAATCGGTGATGTCGACGTCGTGCTCGTGCGCGATCCGTTGCAGTTCAGTCAGTTCGGTGTCCGGCGTCACATCCTGGCCGACGGCCTCGGACACCGATCCGTAGATGGTCACCGAACGCCACTCGCCACCGAGATCGTGCTCCGTGCCGTCGTGGTGGCGCACCGTGGTGGAACCGAACAGCGCCCGTGCCGAGGCCTGGATCAGCTCACGGGTCAGGACCGCCATGTCGTCGTAGGTCGCGTAGGCCTGGTAGGCCTCCAGCATCGCGAACTCCGGGGAATGCGTGGAGTCGATGCCCTCGTTCCGGAACACCCGGTTCAGCTCGAAGACGCGCTCGATACCGCCGACCACGCAACGCTTCAGGAACAGCTCCGGGGCGATCCGCAGATACAGATCGGAGTCGAGTGCGTTCGCGTGCGTGACGAACGGGCGCGCGGTGGCGCCGCCGTGCAGGTTCTGCAGCATCGGCGTCTCGACCTCGATGAAGTCGCGGCCGGTGAGCGACTCGCGGACGGTCCGCAGCACGGTGGACCGCGCGCGCACGGTCTCGCGGGCCTGCGGACGCAGGATGAGGTCGACGTAGCGCTGCCGGACCCGGTTCTCCTCGGAGAGCTCCTTGTGCGCGGTCGGCAGCGGCCGGACCGACTTCGCGGCGACCGACCACTCGTCGACCATCACCGAGAGCTCGCCCCGCCGCGAGGTGATGACCTCGCCGCGCACCGCGACGAAGTCACCCATGTCCACGACGGCCTTCCAGCCGGCCAGCGCGTCGGCGCCGACCCGGTCGAGGGAGAGCATGGCCTGCAGCTCGGTGCCGTCGCCCTCGCGCAGCGTCGCGAAGCAGAGCTTGCCGGTGTTCCGCACGAAGATCACCCGGCCGGCGACGGCGACGGTCTCGCCCGTCGCGGTGTCCGCGGGCAGGTCCGGGTGGGCCTCGCGGACCTGGCGCAGCGAGTGCGTGCGGGGGACCTCGACGGGGTACGGGTCGGTGCCCGCGGCGATCAGCTCCGCGCGCTTGGCCCGGCGCACCCGCATCTGCTCGGGGAGGTCGGCCTCGGTCGCCGGGTCGGTCGGGGTGCCGGGAGTGTTCACGGCAGGTCAGGCTATCGGCGGTACCCGGGAGCGCCCGTCGTCACCCCCCTGCCCGGCGACCGGCGCACGCGGCGGGGCGTCGGGACATCGCGCGGCGGCCGATCACCGGCCTACCGTGGGACGGTGCCCGACGACGAGGTGGACCGCGGCCGCACGTTCGGCGCCGTCGCCCCTGCCTACGACGACCACCGGCCCTCCTACCCCGACGCCGCCGTCGACCTGGCGCTGGCCGGGACCGGCCCGGGGCGGGTGCGGGTCCTCGACCTGGGCGCGGGGACCGGCAAGCTGACCCGGTCACTGGTGGCGCGCGGGCTCGACGTCGTGGCGGTGGAACCGGACCCGGAGATGCTCGCGGTGCTGCGGGCGCGCACCCCCGGCGCCGACGCCAGGGCCGGGTCCGCGGAGACGATCCCGCTGCCCGACGGCGACGTCGACGCCGTGCTGGTCGGGCAGGCCCTGCACTGGTTCGACCTGGACCGGGCCGTACCGGAGATCGCCAGGGTGCTGCGCCCCGGCGGGGTGCTGGCCGGGCTGTGGAACAGCGGCGACCCCGACGTCGGCTGGGTCCGCGAGCTGGGCGAGGTGGGTGAGCGTGGACGGCGGGTCCCCGGGAACGCGGCCGGGGGCGGCACCCCGCCCCGGATGCCCGGCGAGCCCTGGTTCACCGACGCGCACCAGGAGCAGGTCACCTGGCCGCGGGCGACCGGCGTCGAGCAGCACGTCGCCGACATCGCCACCCACTCCTGGGCACTCCTGAGCACCCCCGACGAGCGCGACGCGGTGTTCGCCGCCGTGCGTGGCTTCCTGCGCGAGCGGGTCGCCGACGCCGACGGCCGGTTCACGATGCCGATGCGCACCATCGTGTGGCGGGCCCGGCGCGCCTGAGCCCCGTCGGCAGCCCGTCAGCGGGTCCGGTGGTGGCGCAGGTGGGTCAGCCGCAGCCCGTGCAGGGTCAGGTCCGGGACATGGTGGGTGACGGTGTCGGCGCGCCCGTGGACGAGTTCCGCGAGCCCGCCGGTGACGATCACGCTGACCGGCAGCGCGTCCGGCCCCAGCTCGGCCAGGATCCGGCGGACCAGCCCGTCGACCTGACCTGCCGCCCCGTAGAGCACCCCGGCCTGGACCGCCTCGACCGTCGTGCGGCCGATCACCGAGCGCGGCTCGACCAGGTCCACCGGCCGCAGCGACGACGCCCGCTCGGCCAGCGCCTGCATCGCGATGTCGACGCCCGGGGCCAGCGCGCCGCCGAGGAACTCGCCCTTCGCGGTGACCACGTCGATGTTCGTGCAGGTCCCGAGGTCGACGCAGATGCAGGTGGTACCGAACAGGTGGTGCGCGGCGAGCGAGTTCACCACTCGGTCCGCGCCCACCTCGCGCGGGTGGTCCACCAGCAGCGGCACGCCCGTCCGCACCCCCGGCCCGACGACGAGCGTCCGCATCCGGTCCGACCAGCGCGCGAGCAGGGTGCGCAGCTCCCGCGACGGCCCGGGCACCGTGGACAGCGCGGCGACCGCGGTGACCTCGGGGAAGTGCGCGCCGAGCATCCCGGAGACGGTGAGGTCCAGCTCGTCGGCGGTGGCGGAGGTGTCGGTGCGCAGCCGCCAGCGCCGCTCCGGCACCGGGTCGAGCCCCTCCGCATCGGTCCCGGTGTCGGGGTAGAGCCCCAGCGAGACGTGGGTGTTCCCGACGTCGATGCAGAGCAGCACCGCGTCGTCCCTACCGGGCCGCGCTGGTCAGCAGACCCGAGCCTGCCGGGGCGTGCCCCGGGTCGGCGCCCAGGTCCGCGATCCGGTTGTCGGCGTCGACGAAGACGACGCGCGGGCTGTAGTCGCGCAGCTCGGCCTCGTCGTAGGAGCCGTAGGAGATCAGGATGACCAGGTCACCGGGGTGCACCAGGTGCGCGGCGGCGCCGTTGATGCCGATCACCCCGGAGCCGGGCTCACCGGTGATCACGTAGGTCTCCAGGCGGGCGCCGTTGGTGATGTCGACGATGCTGACCTGCTCGCCCTCGAGGAGGTCGGCGGCCGCCATCAGGTCGGCGTCGACGGTGACCGAGCCGACGTAGTGCAGGTCGGCCTGCGTCACGGTGGCGCGGTGGATCTTGGACTTCATCATCGTGCGGTTCACGGCGGTTCTCCTCGGAGGCGGTCAGAACGCGATGGGGGCGTTGTCGATGAGCCGGGTGGTGCCGACCCGGGCGGCGACGAGCAGGCGGCCGTCCCCGCCGCCCGGAGCGGGAGCGGGGCCGAGGTCGGCGTCGCGCAGCTCCAGGTAGTCGACGTCGACCTCCGGCTCGGTCGCCAGCTCGGCGCGGGCGGCCTCCAGCACCGCGTCGTGCCCGCGGACCGACACCGCGGCACCGGCGGCCAGCGCCCGCGACAGCACGGCGGCAGCGCGGCGCTGACCGGGGTCGAGGTAGACGTTGCGCGAGGACAGGGCCAGCCCGTCGTCCTCGCGGACGGTCGGGACGCCGACGACCCGGGTCGGGAAGTCCAGGTCGCGCACCATCCGCCGGATCAGCGTGAGCTGCTGGTAGTCCTTCTCGCCGAACAGCGCGACGTCCGGGCCGACGATGTGGAACAGCTTCGACACGACGGTGAGGACGCCGTCGAAGTGGCCCGTGCGGGAGGCGCCCTCCAGCTCGTCGCCGAGCGGTCCTGCGGTGACCCGAGTCTGCGAGCCCGGCGGGTACATGTGCTCGACCTGCGGGGTGAACACCAGCTCGACTCCCTCGTCGCGGCAGGCGTCGAGGTCGGCCTCGATCGGGCGCGGGTAGCGGTCGAGGTCCTCGTCCGCACCGAACTGCAGCGGGTTCACGAAGATCGACACGACCGGGACGACGGCGCCGGGGATCCGCTTGGCGTGCCGGATCAGCTCGCGGTGGCCCTCGTGCAGCGCGCCCATCGTGGGGACGAGGACGACCTTGCGGCCGGCGCCGCGCAGCGCACGGGTGACCGCGGCGAGCTTCGCCGGGTCGCTGTGCACGGTCAGCCGGCCGGTGCCGTACCCGTTCCGGGTGGAGCCGGGGGTGCTCACTTCTCCTCCAGTGCGGTCTCGATGTCGCGGACGCCGTCGGGGCCGAGGAGCCCGGCGGCGGCGGCGCGGTGGGCGGTCCGCCCGGCCAGCGCGCGGTAGACGGCGGCCAGGTCGGGGTCGGCGTCGCCGATGCGGGCCAGATGGGTCCGGACGGTGCCGGCGTCGCCGCGGGCGACCGGTCCGGTCAGCGCGCGGTCGCCGTGACGCAGCGCGTTGTCCAGCGCGGCCGACAGCAACGGCGCGACCAGACGCTCCGCGGGCGCGATGCCCGCGGTCTCCAGCAGCTGCACGCAGTCCCCGACCAGCGTGGTCAGGTGGTTGGCGCCGTGGGCGAGTGCGGCGTGGTACAGCGGACGCATCGCCTCCGGGATGCGGACGGGCTCGGCCGACATCTCCAGCACGAGCGCCTCGGCGACGCTCCAGCCGACGGCGTCGCGCGGGTCGCCGTGCTCCGGGTCGCCGGGTGCGGTGACGCCGATGCAGCAGGCGGCGAGCCGCTCGACGTCCTCGGGGCGGCCGGTCACGGTCATCGCCGGGTGCAGCGCCAGCGGCAGTACGCCCTGCTCCGTCGCCGGGTCCAGCACCGCGACGCCGCGCGACCCCGCCGTGTGGACGGCGATCTGGCCCGGGCGGAAGCAGCCGGCGGCGGCGAGGCCGCGGACCAGGCCGGGCAGGACGTCGTCGGGGACGGCGAGCAGGACCAGGTCGGCGCGGGAGCAGACCTCGTCGGGCGGGAGCAGGGGGACGTCGGGGAGCAGGGTCTCCGCCCGGCGCACCGAGGCCTGGGAGACCCCCGAGGCCGCGACGACGACGTGGCCCGCGCGGGCGAGCGCCGCACCGAGCACCGCGCCGACCCGACCGGCCGAGACCACCCCGACCGCGAGCCGCGCGGGGCGACCGCCATCGATCGCAGAGTCCATCACGAGAATCCGTTTCCTCCCGTTCCGGTCCTGGTGGGGTACCGGTCGGGCAATCCGCGGTCGGCGCGACCTCCGGTGGCCGCGCGCCGGAGGCGAGGGTAGACGGGCCCCGGGTCCGGGGCGCGCTCCTGAGACCGGCCTCACCCCGGCCCCGCCCGTGATCGACGGTTGTGGAGCGGAGCGTTCGCGAGGCGGACGCAGGGCTCCACGACCGGTGATCACCGGCTGGTGGTCAGCGGGGGCGGTCCGGCTCGTCGTCCGGGCGGCGCATCGGGCGGGTCGGCCCGGGGTCGGACGGGTCGTCGTGGTGGCGGCCCCGGTGCTCGGTGGCCGGGGACTCGGGGCGGCCGACGGGCCGGGTGTCCGGCGCCGGCGGGGTGGGGCTCCGCCGGGCCTCCGCCCACCGGGGCGGGCGCAGCTCGTCGGGCCGTCCCCACGGCGCGGCGGCCGCCAGCGTGACGGGGCCGGGCGGGAGCGGCGGTACGGGCGGGCCGGCGGCGGCCGAGCCGCCGCCGTCGGGGAAGGTCGGGATGCGGAACTGGCCCGAGAAGCTGCCGTCCGGCGCGGCCGGGGGCGGCGGCTCCCAGTCCGACGGACGCTGCCGCGCCCAGGCCGCGACCAGCGCCTCCGGCACCCCGACGGCGACGGCGCGGGCCCGCAGCAGCGCGGCCAGCTTCTCGTCGTGCAGGGCGTGGGCGCTCTCCCGCACCGCGCCGCGCGCGATCCGGTTCCGCATGAACGCCAGCTCGGTGACCGCGGACTGGTAGTCGGCGACGGCCTTCGCCGCGGCCGGGCCGGAGCGGCGCCGCACCAGCGTGCGCCAGCCCCTCCGCCGGGACAGCCGGGCCAGCAGGGGCACCTCGCTGGGCGCGATCCACCCCGCGGCGGCGAACCCGGGCAGCTGGGCGGCGACGATCCGCGCCTCGCGGCGACGGGCGAACACCACGAGCAGGATCAGCCCCACGAAGATCGGGACCATCACGAACAGGTAGATCTGGTAGAAGCCGCCGGGCGTCGCGGCCAGCACCGACGCGCCGTTCCAGAGCGCGTGCAGCACCACCGCGGCGATGTAGCCGGCGATCATCGCCAGCACCCGGACCCCGATGCTGCGGCTGGCCGCCGCGATCCCGGCAGCGATGCCGATCATGCAGGTGAACAGCGGGTGCGCGAACGGCGAGGCGACGCCGCGGACGAACAGCGTCGCGAGGACCCCGGCCGACTCCGGCTCGGACACCGCGCGGCCCAGGTAGAGGATGTTCTCGCTGAACGCGAACCCGGCGGCGACGATCCCGGCGTAGACGACGCCGTCGACGATCCCGTCGAACTCACGGCGCCGGAACAGCAGCAGCCCGATCAGGAACAGTCCCTTGGTGAACTCCTCGACGACCGGGGCGACCACGACCGGGCCGAACAGGTCACCCGCGCCGCGGCCGGCGGCCGCGTCGAGCACCGCCGAGGCGCTGGTGTTGATCAGCAGGGCGACCAGTGCGGCGAACCCGGCGCCCCAGAGGAACGCACCCATCAGCATCCGCGGCGGCTCGGGCTCCCAGCGGTCCACCCAGAGGAACGCCGCCACCACCGGCACGACCGGCAGCAGCGCGGCCAGGGTCCCGACGACCACTCCCGGCGTCCCGATCGCGCGTTGCAGCACCCCGAGCGTGATCACCGCGAGCAGGGCCAGCACCACCAGGCCCACGACCGGCAGCAGCACGCCCCGTCGCTTGGCCGACGGCGCCGGCACCGGGGCGTACGGGCGGCCGAGCGTCGGGGACGTCATGACCCTCCAGCGTAGAGAACCGCCCCCGCCGCGCGGGGGGACGCGCCTCAGCCGGCACGGATCCCACCGTCGGTGTCGTCCGGGTCGTCGGGGGAACGGCAGCAGTACTCCAGCCAGAACGCGGCACCGACCAGCAGCAGCGCGCTGACCAGGCCGACCCCGGCGACGACGCTGTCCCGGAACGCGGCCACCACGACCGCGGCCCGCGGCAACGTGTGCATCAGCACGCCCACCCACAACCCGGCGACGACCGCGCCCCCGACCGCGGAGGCCTTCGCGAGCAGCACCGCCCGGGCCGCGACGAGCGGCGGCACCGGCGCGGCCCCGTTCCGGCGGTCGATCCGGCGCCGCAGCACGACCCCGCCCGCGGCCTCGGCGGCGGCGAGCACCGCGACGACGACCGCCGCGGCGACCGGCAACGTCGGCAGCATCCCGTAGGTCAGCTGGACGAGAATGTTGCCGAGCAGGGCCGCGACCACCGCGATGGCGGCGACGTCGCGGACCCGGGTCGGGCGCACGGTCGGGCGCGGGTCGTCGTCCGGGCCGCGCCCGGGGCGCTGACCGCCCGGTCCGGGCGCGGTCATGCCGGGTCCCGCAGCACGACGTCGTCGCGGCGGTGCACGCCCGCGCAGCCGTCCGGGCCGAGCCGGTCCAGCAGGTCGGCGACCGGGCCGTGCCCGTGCAGGACGGCGCCGGGCTCGGCGAGCAGCCACGGCAGCAGCACGGTGGCCCGGTCGGGGGTGCCGGGGTGCGGCAGGAGCAGCTCCGGGTCGTCCGAGGTCACCGGGGCGCCGTCGTCGGTCACCTGCACGATGTCGACGTCGAGGGTGCGCGGCCCCCACCGCTGCTCGCGGACCCGGCCCGAGGCGTCCTCGAGTGCCTGCCCGCGGCGCAGCCAGCCCCGGGCGTCGAGTGCCGGGTCGTCGGCGACGAGCACCGCGTTGAGGAAGTCCGGTTGGTCGGTCACGCCCCAGGGCGCCGTCTCGAACACCGGCGACACCGCCACGACGGCCGACCCCAGGTCCGCGACGACCGTACGCAGGTGCGCGGCCCGGTCACCCAGGTTGGAGCCGAGGGACAGGACCGCGCGGGTCACGCCCGGCTCCGGGTCAGGACCACCGCGACGTCGTCGAAGGTCAGCGGGATCGGCGCCGACGGCTTGTGCAGCGTCACCTCGACGGCGGCGATCCGGGCGTCGAAGTCCAGCACGGCCTGCGCGATCTCCCCGGCGACGGCCTCGATCAGGTCGCGGGCCGGGCCGCCGACGATGCCCGCGGCCAGCTCGGCGAGCTCGCCGTAGTGCAGCGTGTCGGCCAGGTCGTCCGAGGCGGCGGCGGGCGCGAGGTCGGCGTGCACCACCAGGTCGACGACGAACTCCTGGCCGTCGCGGCGCTCGTGGTCGAACACGCCGTGGTGGCCGCGGACCCGCAGCCCCCGCAGCTCGATCCGGTCGCTCACCGCCCGGTCTCCCGCGGGGAGCGGGCGCGCGAGGCGCCGAGCCGGCAGGCGGCCGCGACCGCGATGGCGTCCATCGTGGACTCGACGTCGTGCACCCGCACACCCCAGGCGCCCGCGTTCGCCGCGAGCGCGCTGATCGCGGCGGTCGCGATGTCGCGGCCCGCCGGCGTGCGCGGCTCGCCGTCGGCCGAGGCCAGCAGCTCGCCGAGGAACCGCTTGCGCGAGGCCCCGACCAGCACCGGGAAGCCCAGGTCGACGAACACGTCCAGCCGCCGCAGCAGCGCCCAGTTGTGCGAGGCGTTCTTGGCGAACCCGAGCCCGGGGTCGAGCACGATCCGGCCGGGGTCGACCCCGGACATCACGGCGTGGTCGACCCGGGCGACGAGCTCGGACCGGACCTCGCCGATCACGTCCTCGTAGCCCGCGAGCTGGGCCATCCCGGCGCTGTGCCCGCGCCAGTGCATGATCACCCAGGGCGTCCGGGACTCGGCGACGACCGCGGCCATCCGCGGGTCGGCGAGGCCGCCGGAGACGTCGTTGACCATCGCCGCACCGGCCTCGACGCAGGCCAGGGCGACCTCGGACCGGGTCGTGTCGACGCTGACCCGCACGCCCGCGGCGACGAGCTCGCGCACCACGGGCAGCACGCGCTCCCGCTCGGTCTCCGCGTCGATCCGCTGCGCGCCGGGCCGGGTCGACTCCCCACCGACGTCGACGAGGTCGGCGCCGGCGTCGCGCATCGCGACGCCGTGCGCGACGGCGTGCGACCGGTCGACGTAGCGGCCGCCGTCGGAGAACGAGTCGGGGGTGACGTTCAGGATCCCCATGACCGCGCAGCGGCCGAGCTCGGGCAGCGCCCCGCCGGGGGCGACCACGTCAGCGCCCCCTGATCAGCGACAACGCCTCCGCGCGGGAGGACGCCGAGCTCTTGAACAGCCCGCGCACCGCCGAGGTGGTGGTGCGCGACCCCGGCTTGCGGATGCCGCGCATGGCCATGCACAGGTGCTCGGCCTCCAGCACGACGATCACCGCGCGCGGGTTCAGCTTGCGCACCAGGGCGTCGGCGATCTGCGCGGTCAGCCGCTCCTGCACCTGCGGGCGCTTGGCGTACAGGTCGACCACCCGGGCCAGCTTGGACAGGCCGGTGACCTGCCCGTCGACGGCCGGGATGTAGCCGACGTGGGCCACCCCGTGGAAGGGCACCAGGTGGTGCTCGCAGGTGGAGAACATCGGGATGTCCTTGACCAGCACGAGCTCGCCGTGGCCCTCGTCGAACGTCTTCTCCAGCACCGAGTCCGGGTCGACGAACAGCCCGGCGAAGATCTCGCCGTAGGCGCGCGCGACCCGGGCCGGGGTCTCCTTGAGGCCCTCGCGGTCCGGGTCCTCCCCGACCGCGATCAGCAGCTCGCGGACGGCGCGCTCCGCACGGTCCAGGTCGATCCCGCCGGGCACGGCCTGGGTCACCCCGGCCGCCACCGCGGCGGACTCCACCGGACCGAGGCGTCCGTCCGTCGTCGACGTGCTCAGTGTCCTGCCTCCGGGTCGTGTCCGCGCCGCTGCTCGCCGGCGCCGGAGTCGTCCGCACCACCCGGCGCGCCGTTGCCGTGCGCACCGTTGCCAGTGCCGTCACCAGTGCCGTTACCAGTGCCGTTACCAGTGCTGTTACCACTGCTGTTGCCACTGCCGTTGCCGCCGTTGCCCGGCCCGGACCACGGACCGCCCTGGGCCGGCCCCTGCGGGCCGCCCTGCTGCGGCGGCTGCGCCCAGTTCGGCGGCGGCCAGCTCTGCCCCTGCGGGGTCGTCGCGGGCCGCCAGTCCGGCGGGGCACCGTAGTTCGGGGCGACGGCGGGCGGCGGGGGCTGCCCCGGGCCGCCGTAGGAACCGGCCCGGCCGTAGCCGTGTGCCGGGGCGCCGTGCCCGTTGCCGGGCGCGCCGTAGCCGTTGCCGTTCCCGTTGCCGGCACCGTTCCCGGATCCGTACCCGCCGTCGTTCGGGGCGTCCGGGCGGCTCGGGACCGGGCCGCCGGCCGGGAACGGGGAGGCACCGGGGGTGCCGGGCGCGTCGCCGTAGCCGTTCGCGGAGCCCGAGCCGACCTCGGCCGGGGTGCGCTCCTCCTCCTCGGGAGGCAGCACCTCGCCGCGCTCGTACGCCAGCTCGCGCCGGGTCTTGATCGGCGGCTTCTCCGACGGCGTGCGCACGCCGAAGTCGTCGAACGCGGTGATCCGCGGCCGCTTCTCCACCGACCCGAAGATCCGCTCGAGGTCCTTGCGGTTCAGGGTCTCCTTGTCCAGGAGCTCCAGCACCAGGTCGTCGAGCACGTCGCGGTAGGTGTTGAGGATCTCCCACGCCTCGGTGTGCGCGGCCTCGATGAGCTTGCGCACCTCCTCGTCGATCTCGTGGGCGACCTCGAGCGAGTAGTCGGCCTGGTTGCCCATCGAGCGGCCGAGGAACGGGTCGCCCTGCTCACGGCCGTAGCGGACGGCGCCGAGCTTGGCGCTCATGCCGTACTCGGTCACCATCGCGCGGGCGATCTTGGTGGCCTGGTCGATGTCGGAGGACGCACCGGTCGTGGGCTCGTGGAAGACGAGCTCCTCGGCCGAGCGGCCGCCCATCGCGAACACCAGCCGCGCGATCATCTCGGCGCGGGTCATGAGGCCCTTGTCGTCCTCGGGGACGACGAGCGCGTGCCCACCGGTGCGACCGCGCGGCAGGATCGTGAGCTTGTAGACCGGCTCCAGGTCCGGCATGGCCCACGCGGCCAGCGCGTGCCCGCCCTCGTGGTAGGCGGTGATCTTCTTCTCGCGCTCGGAGACGATCTTCGACTTGCGCCGGGGGCCGCCGACGACCCGGTCGACCGACTCCTCCAGCGCGGCGCCGTTGATCAGCGTCCCGTGCTCGCGGGCGGTCAGCAGCGCGGCCTCGTTGATCACGTTGGCCAGGTCGGCGCCGGACATGCCCACGGTGCGCTTGGCCAGCGACTCGAGGTCGACGTCGTCGGCGAAGGGCTTGCCCTTGGAGTGCACGGCCAGGATCGCGCGACGGCCCGCCAGGTCGGGGGCACCGACCGGGATCTGCCGGTCGAACCGGCCGGGACGCAGCAGCGCCGGGTCCAGGATGTCGGGCCGGTTCGTCGCGGCGATCAGGATGATCCCGCCGCGGGCGTCGAAGCCGTCCATCTCGACGAGCAGCTGGTTCAGGGTCTGCTCGCGCTCGTCGTGACCGCCGCCGAGACCGGCGCCGCGCTGGCGGCCGACCGCGTCGATCTCGTCGACGAAGATGATGCAGGGCGCGTTCTGCTTGGCCTGCTCGAACAGGTCACGCACGCGGGAGGCACCGACGCCGACGAACATCTCGACGAAGTCGGAGCCCGAGATCGTGTAGAACGGCACGCCCGCCTCGCCGGCGACCGCACGGGCCAGCAGCGTCTTGCCGGTGCCGGGCGGGCCGTAGAGCAGGACGCCCTTGGGGATCTTCGCGCCCAGGGCCTGGTAGCGGCCCGGGTTCTGCAGGAAGTCCTTGATCTCGTAGAGCTCCTCGACCGCCTCGTCAGCGCCCGCCACGTCCGCGAACGTGTTCTTCGGCATGTCCTTGTTCAGCTGCTTGGCCTTGGACTTGCCGAAGCTCATGACCCGGTTCCCGCCGCCCTGGGCGTTGTTCAGGAACCAGAACAGCAGGATCAGCACCAGCGCCAGCGGGATCATCGTGATCAGCAGCGTGGACAGGAAGGAGTCCTGGCGCACGACGGTGTCGTACTCGGCGATCCCCGGGACCTGGCGGATCTGGTCGAAGATCTGGCCGGAGATCTGCGCCGGGTACTGGGTGAGGATCTGGGTGGTCTCGTTGCCGTTGACCTCGATCGGGCGGTCCAGCGTCAGGCGGAGCTGTTGCTCACGGTCCTCGACGAGGGCGTCCTTGACATTGCCCGACTGCACCTGGGAGAGCGCGACCGACGTCGTGACCTCGGTGTATCCACGGGTGTCGTCGAACAGCTGGCTGAACCCGAGATAGATCAGGAGCGCGACGAGGATCCAGATCAGCGGGTTGCGGAGCAGGCGCTTGCGGTCCATGCAACGTCGGCCTGGGTGGCCTTCACCTTCCCGGGAGTGGTTCTCGGCAGCGGCGGCGGACGGTGTACCGCCCCGCCGGAGGGCCCTGACCCGTCAGGATAGCCCCACGGTGGGTGGAGTGCTCCGGACGGACCTGGCCGGACCGCCCGGTGTGCGGGCGGACGTCCGGTGAACGAACCGGCGAGCTGCCCGGTTCCCCCACAGGGGTGTCCCGGCGCACACGTCGGCACCGTCGTGTGGGACAACTGTGCAGCACGCTCGGTACCCGGACGGCGGCGGAGGGCAGCGGCGCCCTGCTCCGTCCGGACCAGCGGCGACGATCTGCGGGCCGGGAGGGACGATCGGATGGCGCTCGACACGGTGGCCGGACCTCGGCGGACGGTGTCGCTGCTCGCCACCGGACTCGCCGCCGCGGCGGCACTGGCGGTCTTCACCGCGCCGGCCGGGGCGGCCGTCGCCGTGCCCGTGACCGCGCCGCCCGCGGCCGCCGCACCGGCGCCGCCGGTGGTCACCGCGCCGCCGGCGACCACCGCCCGGGCCGACGCCGGCCCGCTCGCGTCGCGCCCGGCCGTCGTCGCGGGGCCGGGGTCGATCGGGCCGGGCACCGTCACCGAGACCACCGGCGCGGGCCTGTGCACGGCCGGGTTCGTGTTCACCGCGGGCGAGCGCACCTTCCTCGGCCAGGCCGCGCACTGCGGCGGCACCGGCGACGAGACCGAGACCGACGGCTGCACCTCCGACGCGGTGCCGCTGGGCACCCCGGTGCTGGTGCACGGCCGCGGCGGGACCGTCACCGGGACGCTGGCCTGGAGCTCGTGGAACACCATGCAGGCCCGGGGCGAGCGCAACCCCGACGTCTGCGCCTACAACGACCTCGCGCTCGTCGAGCTGCCCGCGGGCGCCGGCCCCTCGGTGGGTGCCGCGGTGCCGTTCTTCGGCGGCCCCGGCGCGGTCCGCACCGCGCCGCTGCCCGCAGGAACCCCGGTCTTCGGCCTCACCAACCCGCCCGACGCCGACGGCGGCCGCACGGTCGGGGTGCGCGCCGGTGCGGCCGCCGCCGAGGTCGGCGGCGGCTGGGGGCACGCGATCTTCGCCGTGCAGGACGGTGTGGCCGGGGAGTCGGGCAGCCCGCTGCTCGACGCGCAGGGCCGCGCGATCGGCGTGCTGTCCAGCCTCACCACCACCGACGACCTGCCCAGCATCGAGTACACCGACCTGGCGAAGGCGCTGGACTACGCCGCCCGCACCGACGGCCCGGCCGGTCTCGCGCTCGCCGGCGGGCACGCGTTCACCGCCACCCCGCCCGGGGTGGACCCGCGGGCGCTGGCCACCCCCGCCGGGCCCGGGCTCGGCTGAGCCGCCCTCAGGCGTAGACCGACGGGTCGAGCGTGCCGATGTAGGGCAGGTCGCGGTAGCGCTCGGCGTAGTCGAGGCCGTAGCCGACGACGAACTCGTTCGGGATGTCGAAGCCGACGTAGCGGACCGGGACGTCGACCTTCACCGCGTCCGGCTTGCGCAGCAGCGTCACGACCTCCAGCGACGCGGGCGAGCGGGTCTGCAGGTTGCCCAGCAGCCAGTTCAGGGTCAGCCCCGAGTCGATGATGTCCTCGACGATCAGCACGTGCCGCCCGGCGATGTCGCGGTCGAGGTCCTTGAGGATCCGCACGACGCCCGACGACGACGTCGACGAGCCGTAGGAGCTGACCGCCATGAACTCCAGCTGGGCCGGGATGGGCAGCGCGCGGGCGAAGTCGGTCATGAACATGACGGCGCCCTTGAGGACGCCGATCAGCACGAGGTCGGACTCGCGGCCGTCACGCACGAGGTCGGCGTAGTCACCGGCGATCTGCTGCGCCAGCTCCGCGGTCTTCTCGCGCACCTGCTCCTCGGTGACCAGCACCGAGGAGATGTCCCCGTCGTACACCCGACCCCCTCGCACGGACCGTGTGTCGGTCCGGTCGACGCCTCCACCGGGTCCGCGGTCACGCCCGGTCACGCGGCCGACTGTGGCGGCGCAGCACGAGCCTGCCACGGGCGCGGGTCAGCACCAAGCCGCCGCCCAGCGCCGGCCCGCCCTGTCCGCGCCACGCCCCGACGAGGTCGTCGGCGGCCCGCAGCTGCGCGTCGGTGAGTGCCCGCGCGCCGGCTCCGGCGAGCCATTCCCGCAGGACCCGGCGTCGTACGGCGGGCTCGGCACCGGCCAGGACCCCGGCGTCGAGGGGGGTGCCGACGGCCTCACCGGCCCCCGCCCCGGGCCCGGCCGGCTCCGTCACGGCGGCACCCGGCGGTGGGCCGTTGTCACCGGAATCACCCGGCCCCGGCTCCCCCGCCCGCGCGGCCCGCTCACCGTCCGTGGCCACGCGGGCCGCGGACAGCAACCGGGCAGCGGCGGCGGAGAGGGCGGCGTCGTCGTCGTGGAGCTGGTCCGCGGTGCGCGCCAGCGCAGCCGCGACCCCGCCGCCCAGCACGTCCTCCAGCAGCGGCAGCACCTCGTGCCGCAGCCGGGAGCGGGCGAAGCGGGGGTCGGCGTTGTGCGGGTCGGCCCACACCTCGACGCCCGCGGCCGCACAGGCCGCGACCGTGTCGGCCCGGCGCACCCCGAGCAGCGGGCGCAGCCACGGCTCGGACCACTCGCGCATCCCGGACAGCGACCGGGCCCCGGAGCCCCGGCCGAGGCCCAGCAGCACGGTCTCGGCCTGGTCGTCGAGGGTGTGTCCGAGCAGCACCGGGGACGACGGCGACGGCCGCGCGGCCCGCAGCGCCGCGTACCGGGCGGTCCGGGCCGCACCCTCGGGGCCGCCCTCGTCACCGACGACGACCGGGCACACCGACGCCGTCACGCCGAGCCCGCGCAGCCACGCCGCGAGCGCGGCCGACCGCCCGGCGGACCCGTCCTGCAGCCCGTGGTCGACGACGACGGCGTGCACCGGCCCCGCGACGACCTCCCGGACCGCGAGCAGCAACGCGGTGGAGTCGGCACCGCCGGAGCAGCCGACCAGCGGCGGGGCGGCGGCCACAGCGGCGGGCAGCCGGGTCAGTGCCGCCCGCACCGCCCGCCGGACCCGGGCCGCCGCGGCGGACTCATGATCCGTCAGGCTACGCGGCGCAGCCACGCGGGCGGGTCGTCCAGCTCGGCGCGGGTCGGGAGCGTCTCCGGCGACTCCCAGGCCCGGTTGATCCCGGCCATCCCGGCCTCGCGCTCGACGGCCCGGCAGAACGCGGCGCCGACGGCGTACTGGCGCATCTTCGCCTCGACCCCGAGCAGCGCGCGCAGGATCCGGTCGATCAGCCCGCCGCCGCGGCGGCGCTCGGTGAACCGGCGCCGGATGAGCGCGACGTCGGGGACCACGTCCGGCCCGACGGCGTCCATGACGTGGTCCGCGTGTCCCTCCAGCAGCGTCGACAGGGCCAGCAGCCGGTCGAGCACGGCCCGCTGCTCGGGGCCCTGCAGCAGCTCGACCAGGGCGAGCACGTCGGCCTTGCGGCCGTCCTCGCCGCGCAGCGCGCGGATCGCGTCGGGCAGCCGGGCGAGCCGCGCGGTGTCGGGCTCCTGCAGCGACAGCAGCTCGGTGACCAGCCCGGCGAAGTGGTCGCGCAGCCAGGGCACCGCGGTGAACTGGAGCCGGTGGGTGGCCTCGTGCAGGCAGACCCAGAGGCCGAACTGGTCGCCGTCGACGTCGAGCGAGCGGGAGGCGGCGTAGACGTTCGGGGCGACGACGACGAGCCGGCCCGCCCCGCCGGGCCCGCCGAACGGGTCGTACTGGCCGAGCACGCGGGCGCCCATGTAGGCGAGCAGCGCGCCGAGCTGGACCCCGGAGCCGGCGGCGGTGACCGTGCGCAGCGGCCACGGTGAGTCGGGCAGCCGGGCGCCGGAGGTCAGCGCCTCCATCCCCCCGACGGCGGCACGTGCCCAGGCGGGCCGGTCCAGCACGTCGGCGGGCAGCAGCGGCAGGTCCGCCCCGAGGCCGGTGACCTCGCGGACGTGCCCCTCGGCGCGGGCTGAGTCGGCGCGCAGGCGCTCCACCAGCGCACCCGCCACCGCGGGGGTGGTGCGGGGCCCGGCGGGCATCAGCGAGGCCGCCGTCGACGCGGCCAGGGACCAGTTCACCGGCAGCCCGGCGCCGGGACGGGCGGGGCTGCGGCCGGTGACCGGGCCGGTCGTGTCGGTCTCCATGCGGCCCACGCTACCCGCGACGACGGGTGCGCGAGACCGGGTCAGCCGCGGCAGCCGCAGCGCGACAGCGTCGCCGCGATGCGGTCCAGCGCGGGCCGGGCGTCGGCCGGCGAGGTGCCGTTGGACAGCAGCGCGAACACCAGCAGCCTGCCGTCGACGTCGGTGACGACCCCGGCGAGGCTGGAGGCGCCGGACAGCGTGCCGGTCTTCGCTCGCACGACGCCGCGCCCGGCGACCGACCGCGGGTCGCCGAACCGGTCGGCGAGCGTGCCGCCACCGCCGGCGACGGGGAGCCCGGTGAGGATCGGGCGCAGGAACTGCACGTCGGTGGGGCTGTCGGACTGGGCCGCGGCCGAGGCCAGCACCGCGCCGAGCAGCCGGGCCGGGATCAGGTTGTCCCGGGACAGGCCGCTGCCGTCGGCGAGCCGGAGCCCGGACACGTCGTAGCCGGCCTGGACCAGGGCCTCGGTGACGGCCTTCGAGGCGCCGTCGAAGGACGCCTCGGCGTCCTTCGACACCGCGACCTGGCGGGCCATCGCCTCGGCGGTGACGTTGTCCGAGGCGGTGAGCATGTACTCGATGAGGCTCGCGACCGGCGGGGAGGACACGCTGCCGAGCACCGGCGCGTTCGCCGCGGCGACGCCCTCGCGGACGTCGGAGGCGCCGAGCGCGCGGGCCAGCGCCCTCCCGGCGGCCGCGGCGGGGTCGGTGCTGCGCGGGCCGTCCTGCTGCAGCGGGTCGGTGCGGCCGCCGTCGAGCATCAGCGCCGACATCGGGGGGACGTAGCCGTCCGCGACGTCGGTGGGCCCCCAGCCCGGGGACTCGGCCGGGCCCTTCCAGAGGCTCGCGTCGGTGTAGACCGTGGTGATCGGCCGGCCGACGGCCTTCTTCACCTGCTCGGCGAGGTCGGCGATCCGTGCGGGCTCCGGGTAGAGCCCGTCCTGGCCGTCGGGCAGCGCGGTCAGCGACGGGTCGCCGGACCCGACGAGGACCACCGAGTCCGGGGTCGGGCCGGGCACGACCCGGGTCGCGAGCCGGTCGGTCGGGTTCAGCGACAGCAGCGCGGCCGCGGCGGTGAGCAGCTTCGTCGTCGAGCCGGGGACCATCCCGCGGTTGCCGTCGCGCTCCCAGATCGGCTTCACCCCGCGCGGGGCCGCGGAGTCCATGACGACCCCGGTGACCTCGCCGAGCTCGGGCGCGTCGAGCTGGGAGGACAGGGCCTGGGTGATCCCGGCGGCGCTCGGCACCGGCGCCGTCGGCGTGAGCGGGCGCAGGGCGGGCATCGGGACCGGCGGGTACTGGGCCGCGGCGGTGCCGAGCCCGAACGAGCTGCGGGCGTCCGGCCCAGCGAGTGCGACGGCACCGAACAGCGAGGCCAGTGCCATCACCGCGACGGCGACCACGGCGAACCGCCGGTAGCTGCGCTCCGGCCGGCGATGCCTGCGTCCCACGGACCCTCCTGTACCTGCTCGTCCGGCGGCCGACCTGCCCGCACGGGGGTGCGACGCGGGCCACATCGGCCCGCTCCGCCCTCACCGGCGTGCACCCGTGCCCACCCGGTCCCTCACACTAGGGGGCAGCACCGACACCGCCGGAGCGGGCGGGCCAGCGGCCCCGCCCCGGATCCGGTGGAGCCGTGACACAAGACCGCTGACCCTCTTCAAGGAGCAACGAACCGTGGACTTCGACGTCACCATCGAAATCCCCAAGGGCGGCCGGAACAAGTACGAGGTCGATCACGAGACCGGACGCATCCGGCTCGACCGCACCCTGTTCACCGCCACCCAGTACCCCGCCGACTACGGGTTCATCGACGACACCCTGGGCGAGGACGGGGATCCGCTGGACGCCCTGGTCCTGGTCCAGGAGCCGACCTTCCCGGGGTGCGTCATCCGCTCCCGCGCGATCGGCATGTTCCGGATGAAGGACGAGAAGGGCGGCGACGACAAGGTCCTCTGCGTCCCCTCGGACGACCCCCGTCAGGAGCACCTGCGCGACATCCACCACCTGGCCGAGTTCGACCGGGCGGAGATCCAGCACTTCTTCGAGATCTACAAGACCCTGGAGCCGGGCAAGAGCGTCGAGGGCGCGTCCTGGGTCGGCCGGGCCGACGCCGAGCGCGAGATCAAGGCGTCCTACGAGCGCGCGAAGAGCGCCGGGCACTGATCGGTCGCCGGGGCGGCCGTCACCGGCCGCCCCGGGCACCGGGTCACACCTTCTCGAACACCGCGGCGAGGCCCTGGCCACCGCCGATGCACATCGTCTCCAGCCCGTAGCGGGCGTCGCGGCGCTGCATCTCGCGGGTGAGGGTCGCCAGGATGCGGCCGCCGGTCGCGCCGACCGGGTGGCCCATCGAGATCCCCGAGCCGTGCACGTTGGTGCGCTCGAAGTCGGCGTCGGTGAACTTCCACTCCCGCGTGCAGGCGAGCACCTGCGCCGCGAACGCCTCGTTCAGCTCGATCAGGTCGATGTCGGCCAGGGTCAGCCCGGCCGCGTCCAGGGCCTTGGCCGTCGCCGGGACCGGGCCGATGCCCATCGTCTTGGGCGGGACCCCGCCCAGGCCCCAGGACACGACCCTCGCCAGCGGGCGCAGCCCCAGCTCGGCGGCCTTCTCCGGGCTGGTCACCACGCAGATCGCGGCGCCGTCGTTCTGGCCCGAGGCGTTGCCCGCGGTCACCGTGGCGTCCGGGTCGTCCTTGCCCAGGATCGGGCGCAGCGTCGCCAGCTTCTCGACCGTCGAGTCGGGGCGGACGTGCTCGTCGCGCTCGACGACGGTGTCGCCCTTGCGGCCCGGCACGGTCACCGGGACGATCTCCTCGCCGAACACCCCGGACTCCTGGGCCGCGGCAGCCCGCCGGTGCGAGCGGACGGCGTACTCGTCCTGCTCGGCGCGCGGGATCGCGTACTCACGGCGCAGGTTCTCCGCGGTCTCCAGCATCCCGCCCGGCACCGGGAAGTTCTTCCCGCCCGCGGTGACGCGGCCGCGGGCCAGCGAGTCGTTCAGCATGACCCCGCCGCCCTTGACCCCCCACCGCATCCCGGTGGAGTAGAACGACGCGCCCGACATCGACTCGGCACCGCCGGCCAGCACGACCTCCGCCGCGCCGGTCCGCACCTGGGCGGCCGCGTAGAGCACCGCCTGCAGACCCGAGCCGCAGCGACGGTCGATCTGGATGCCGCCCGCGGTCACCGGCAGGCCCGCGTCGAGCGCGGCGACCCGACCGATCGCCGGGGCGTCCATCGTCGGGTAGCAGTGGCCCAGCACGACGTCCTCGACCAGGTCGGGGTCCAGCCCGGTCCGATCCATCACCGCGCGGATCACCGTCGCGGCCAGGGTGTGCGCCGGGACGTCGCGCAGCGCCCCCCCGAACCCGCCGACCGGGGTCCGCAGCGGTTCACAGATCACCGCATCACGCATGGGGTCTCTCCTCCTAGACGAACTGCCGGGTCAGCCACTCGGCGACCAGGGCGGGCTTCTCGGATCCCTCGACCTCGACGGTCACGCCGATGGTGAGCTGGACACCGCCGGGAACGTCGCTGACGTCGGTCAGCTCGACCCTGGCGCGGATCCGGCTGCCCACCGGCAGCGGGCTGGTGAACCGGACCTTGTTCAGGCCGTAGTTCACGCCCATCTTGACCCCGTCCACCTTGTAGACGGACTGGACCAGCTTGGGCAGCAGCGACAGGGACAGGAAGCCGTGGGCGATCGTGGTCCCGAACGGGCCGGACGCGGCCCGCTCGGCGTCGACGTGGATCCACTGGTGGTCGTCCGTGGCGTCGGCGAAGCCGTCGATCCGCTCCTGCGTGACGGTCAGCCAGGGCGAGGTCCCGATCTCGGTCCCCTTGGCCGCCCGCAGCTCGTCCACTCCGTCGAAGACGCGCATCTGTCACTCCGTTCGTGGTGCGTGGTCGGTGATCTGTCTCCCGCTCTCCCTACCGCACCGGGGGCCGTCCGGGGTGCGCCACGTCGTCGAACACACATGCCCCGGACCACACGAGGCGTGCAGCTTGGTTATGGTCACCTCGTCAGGAGCCGCCTGGAGCAGACGGGCACCGCTTCGACGTGGAAGGCCGACCCCCATGACCCCGACCGCCCGCCACCGCCGATGACCAGCACCACCGCCCCGCCTCCCGGCCCGGACGGTCTCGTCCACCGGGCCGTGCCCTACCGGGACCCCGAGCACCAGGCCGTCGCGATCGCCGGGCCGGTGACCGAGGCGCTGGAGACCGGCCGCCGTGCGCTGGTGATCGTCGACCCGCGGTGCGCGGCGGTGCTGCGCCACTCCCTCGGCCACGACGCCGGGGTGGAGTTCCGCTCGCCGGACCGGATGCACTCGGCCCCGCCGTTCACGGTCGCGGGGCGCTGGAGCCGCGCGGTGCGCGAGGCACTGGCCGACGGCGCGTCCGGGGTCTGCACGGTCGGCCAGCCGGTCGAGCTGCCCCATGCGGACCCCGCCTACTGGACCCGCCTCGATCTCGCCCTCTCTCACGCCCTGCGCGCGCTGCCCGTCGAGCTGCTGTGCTGCTTCCCCGACGCCGAGGCCGACCGGGCGCGCGCCGGGGCCCTGCACGACGAGTTCCTCGTCGACGGCGTCCCGGTCCCGAGCGACTGCCGGCGCGACGACCACGAGCTGCTGGCGGAGAACCCGCAGCGCCCGCCGGACGAGCTGGGGCCGCCGATCATGACGCTCCCGGTGACCCTGGACGACCTCGGGTCGATGCGGCGCATCGTCGAGCGGCAGGCCGAGCTGTCCGGGCTGGGGCCCACCCGTGTCTCCGACCTCGTGCTGGCGGTCAACGAGCTGATCAGCAACGGCGTCGAGCACGGGTCGGGCCACCCGGTCCTGCGGATGTGGCGCACCGAGGCGGGGCTGGTCTCGGAGATGAGCGACGCCGCGACGTGCCGGCTCGCGTTCCCCGGGCTGGCCGCGCCGCCGGTCTCCGGGGAGCGTGGCCGCGGGATGTGGCTGGCCTCGGAGCTGTCGGACGTGCTGCAGGTGTGGACCGCGGAGGACGATCCCGGTCAGGTGACGGGCACGGTCGTGCGCGTCACGATGTCGCCCCCGTGAATCCCGGTACGGTCCCGGGGTGACCCGGCACGACCGCGCCGACCCGGTGACCCGCTTCCTGCGGATGGTGACCGGGCCGGAACCGCCGCTCGACGAGGCCGCACTGGCGATCGCCGCCGGCGGCGCCCCGGACCCGGAGGTCGCGGCGCTGTCCACCGCCCGGGCCCGCGCGACGCTCGACGAGCTCGCCGACGGCGTGACCGGGTTCGAGTCGCTGCTGCACCGGCTGTTCACCGAGGCCGGGTTCCGCGGCAACTCCACCGACTACGCCGACCCGCGCAACTCCTTCCTGCCCGACGTCCTCGAACGCCGCACCGGCATCCCGATCACGCTGTCGGTCGTCGCGATCGAGGTCGGCCGCCGGGCCGGGGTGCCGCTGGAGGGCGTCGGCATGCCCGGGCACTTCCTCGTGCGGGTCCCCGGCACCCAGCGCCTCGTCGACACCTTCGACGGCGGCAGACGCCTCGACCCGGCGGGCTGCGAGGAGCTCTTCCGCGCGACGACGGGCGCCGGCCCGGAGGTGCCCTTCGACGCCGGCATGCTGCCGCGCAGCTCGACCCGCCAGATCCTCGCCCGGATGCTGGAGAACCTGCGGGCGACCTACGGCCGCGCCCGTGACCACGACGGCCTGGAGTGGGTGCTCCGGATGCGGCTGGGCCTGCGGCACCAGGGCCCGGAGCTCATCCGCGAGCTCGGCGAGGTGCTCGCCGCGCAGGCCAGGTGGGACGAGGCGGCCCGACTGATGGAGTCCTGGGTGGACGGTCCGGGGCGCGGGTCGCGCTCGAGCGCCGAGGTGCTGGACGAGGTGCGCACCGAGGCGATGCGGCACCGGGCCCACCTGAACTGATCAGGTGTGCGGGGCCCGGGTCGGCGCGCCGGAGTCCTCGCCGAAGCGCCACGGCTGCCCGGTCGACTCCAGCACGGCCATCCACAGGTCGCCGTGCGGGTCGACCTGGTTGCGACGGCTGACGGCCAGGCTCATCGGGATGTGCACGAACCGGCGTCGCACCCGTCCGACGACCATCGCGGTGCGCCCGGACATGGCCGCGTGCACCGCGGCCTGGGACAGCCGGACGGTGTAGACGCTGTCGTAGGGGTTCGCGGGGACGCTGCGGATGATGTAGCTGGGGTCGACGTAGCGGACGGTGGTCTCCATCCCGGCCTCGGCGAAGGAGTCGGCGATGCGCTCCTTGAGCCACGGGCCGACGTCGGAGAGCTTGGCGTTGCCGGAGGCGTCGGTGCGCCCCACCGGCGGCAGCATCTCCTGCCCCGCCCCCTCCGCGACGACGACGACCGCGTGCCCGCGCTGGGACACCCGTCGTCGCAGGTGGTGGAGCAGGCCGGTCTCGCCGTCCAGCTCGAAGGGCACCTCGGGGATCAGGACGGCGTCGGCGTCGGAGCGCACGAGCGATGCATAGCAGGCGATGAAGCCGGAGTGGCGGCCCATGAGCTTGACCAGCCCGACCCCGCCGGGGGTGGACTTGGCCTCCACGGTGACCGACCGGATGGCCTCGCTGGCCTGGGAGAACGCCGTCTGGAAACCGAAGGACTGGTCGATGAACGGGATGTCGTTGTCGATCGTCTTCGGGATCCCGACGACGGCGATCCGCAGTCCCCGCTCCCCCACCACGCGCGCGATCTCCATCGCACCGCGCATGGTGCCGTCGCCGCCGATCACGAACAGCACGTTGAGGTGCATCTGCTCGAGGCAGTCGACGATCTCCTCGGGGTCCTGCGGACCGCGCGAGGTGCCGAGGAAGGTGCCGCCGTCGACCGGGATGTCGCGCACCGACTCCGGGGAGAGCTCGACGACGTCGTGGCCGTAGGAGGAGACGAAGCCGCGGTAGCCGTTGCGGAACCCGACCACCCGGCGCACGCCGTAGTGGTAGGTGAGGGTGCGGACCAGGCCGGAGATGACGTCGTTCAGGCCCGGGCACAGGCCACCGCAGGTGACGATCCCGGCCCGGGTCTTCGACGGGTCGAAGTAGATCTGCCGGCGGGGCCCGCACGGCTCCAGCCCCGGCAGCTCCTCCGGTTCGACGCCCCGGGCGCGGATCCCGGCGGCGGTGTCGTCGAGCAGGACCCGGTCGCCGGCGTCGACGTAGTGCTCGGTGGTGCGGCGGGCGTCGAGCAGCGGCGCCAGAGGTGAGGTGATGCGGGCCGGACCGAGCGTGTCGATGGCCAGGTCCCCGGGGGTGATGCTGCTGTACTCCGAGGTGGTCACGCGCACGCTCCGTCTGGATCGATTCGCCCGGGGGCCGGGCGATCATCGTGACGCACACCGGCCCGCTCGTCGATCCGACCCTCCGGGGACTCCGCGGCGGGACCACCCGCGGGTGCGCCGGATCCGGCCGATCGGACCACCGTCGTCGCCGCAGGGTCATCGGCCGGTGCGCGGACCGCCCACATCGTTGCGTCGAGCATCGTCAGAGGTCACCGGTTTCGCCCACCCGATCGCACACGCGCTGTGAACGGTTCGAGCACCCGGGGTGAACACCGCAGGTCGCATAGGGCAAAATTCGTCCATGCGGAGCAACGACCCCCGTCACACCTGGTCCACCGGATTCGCCCGCACCATCGCCGAGGAGCTGCGTCACGGCGTCGCGACCGGCGCGGTCACCTGGAGCGAGGCCGACGAGCTGCTCAACCGCCTGCGCACGGTCATCGACCAGGCGCTGGACGTGCATCCGCAGCCGCTGTGACGGCGTCGGAGTCCCCGACGGGGACGGCGCGGTAGGACCGGCCGACCCACACCAGCGGACGGCCGCGGCGGCGCAGCCCGAGCAGCTCGACGACCTCGGCCGCGACCAGCAACGACGCGCCGACCTCGGTGACCGACAGGACCCGGCAGCGCAGCGCGGTGCCCACCTCGACCAGCCACGGCTCCCCGGTCGGCAGGGTCACCCACCGGACACCGGAGCCGAACCGCTGCGCGCCCGGGACGGCGAACGCCGCGGCGAGCCCGGTGTCGGCGTCGTCGAGCAGGTGTACGACGACCGTCCCGCCCCCGGCGAGCGCACGGGCCAACCGTGAGTCGCGGGCGGTCGAGAACGACACCGCCGGCGGGTCCACCCCGACCGAGGCGACCGACGAGGCCGTCATCCCGACCGGCCCGTCGGGCCCGGTCGCGGTGAGCACCGCGACCCCGGCGGGGTGCCCGCGGAACGCCGTCCGCAGGCCCCCCGCCGGATCCGCGACGGTCACGCCCGCGCCAGGGCGAAGCGCTGGGCGGCGTCGGCCCAGTTCACGACGTTCCACCAGGCCTTGACGTAGTCGGGCTTCACGTTCTTGTACTGCAGGTAGAAGGCGTGTTCCCACATGTCGAGCAGGACGATCGGGGTCTGTCCGGCGGGGAGCTGGGACTGCTGGTCGTAGAGCTGGTGGATCAGCAGGCGGTCGCCGAGCTGGTCGTAGCCGAGGATGGCCCAGCCGGAGCCCTGGATGGTGGTGGCGGCGGCGGTGAAGTGGGCCTGGAATCCGTCGAAGGAGCCGAAGTCCTCGTCGATGGCGGCGGCGAGGTCGCCGGTGGGCTTGTCGCCGCCGTCGGGGGAGAGGTTGTTCCAGAAGGCGGAGTGGTTGACGTGGCCGCCGAGGTTGAACGCGAGGGTCTTCTCGAGTCCGACGATGGCGCCGAAGTCGTTGCGGTCCCGGGCCTCGGCGAGCTTGTCGAGGGTGGTGTTGAGGCCCTGGACGTAGGTGTTGTGGTGCTTGGAGTGGTGCAGCTCCATGATCTCGGGCGCGATGTGCGGGGCGAGCGCGGAGTAGTCGTAGGGCAGGTCCGGAAGCGTGTAGTCGGCCATGCCAGGAGCCTGGTAGCTGAACCCCACTTCAGGTCAAGTGTGACGGCGGCCGCAGCCGTCAGCCGAGCCGTCCCGCGGCGATGATGCGGGCGAGGAACCGGCGGGTGCGCTCCTCGACCGGTTCCCCGAGCACCTGCTCCGGCGGGCCCGACTCCAGGACGACGCCCTCGTCGAGGAAGCAGACCCGGTCCGCGACCTGGCGGGCGAACCCCATCTCGTGGGTGGCCATCAGGATCGTCACCCCGTCCCGGGCGAGCTCGCGCACGATCTCCAGGACCTCACCGACCAGCTCCGGGTCGAGCGCGGAGGTGATCTCGTCGAGCAGCAGCAGCCGCGGCTGCACCGCCAGCGCCCGCGCGATCGCGACCCGCTGCTGCTGACCGCCGGAGAGACGGTCCGGGTACGCGTCCGCGAAGTCGCCGAGCCCGACCCGCTGCAGGAGCTCCCGGGCACGCCCGTCGGCCTCGTCCGACCCGACGCCGTGCACGACGTGCGGGGCCAGCGCGACGTTCTGCAGCGCCGTCATGTGCGGGAACAGGTTGTAGGACTGGAAGACCACCCCCATCCGCCTGCGGGCCGCGGCGTCGTCGGCGCGGGGGTCGGACACGTCGGTGCCGTCGAGCAGGATGCGGCCGTCGTCGATGTCCTCCAGCAGGTCGACGCAGCGCAGCAGGGTGGACTTGCCCGAGCCGGAGGCCCCGATCAGGGTGACCACCTCGTGTTCGGCGACGGTCAGGTCGATGCCGCGGAGCACGACGCGGTCGCCGTAGGTCTTCACCAGACCCGACACCTCGAGCACCGGGGTCACGAGCCGCTCCGGGCGCGGGTGGCGCGGCGGGCGAACGCGTCGGCGATCCGCCCGGTCGGGGCGGCGAGGGCCACGAACAGCAGCGCGGCGACCACGTAGGGGGTGAAGTTGAACGTGCGGGCGGACTCGATCTGGGCGGCCCGGATCGCGTCCACCGCACCGAGCACGGAGATCAGACCCACGTCCTTCTGCAGCGCGACGAAGTCGTTGAGCAGCGGCGGCAGCACGTTGCGCACCGCCTGCGGGAGCACCACCAGACGCAGCGACTGCCGGTGGGTCAGCCCGAGCGAGCGGGCGGCGGCACGCTGGGAGGGGTGCACCGACTCGATGCCGGCGCGGAACACCTCCGCCACGTAGGCGGAGTAGACCAGCACGAGCGTGAGGGTGCCGAGCACGGCGGCGTCGGTGGGGACCCCCTGCAGACGCAGGGCCGGGAGCCCGAACCCGATGAGGTAGAGGGCCACGAGCAGCGGGACACCGCGGAACAGGTCGACGTAGCCGGTCGCGAGCAGCCGCACCGGGAGGAAGACCGGACCGCGCAGGGTCCGCAGCACCGCGATCAGCAGGCCGAGGACGAGCACCCCGATCTCGGCGACGACCAGGACCCGCAGGTTCAGCCACAGACCGGACAGCACGGTGGGCAGCGATTCCCAGGCGATCTGCGGGTCCAGGAAGGTCTCCCGGACCCGTGGCCAGCCGGGTGATCCGGCCACCGCGGCGACGAGCAGTCCCGCGAAGACCAGGGTCGACGCCAGTGCGATCAGCGTGGACCGGCGGGACCGGGAACGGCGGTACGCGGCGCGTTCCCGGGCCAGCGGGCTCGGGGGCGGCGGCCCGGCGGCCGCGGCGGATGCGCTCATCGCAGCTCGGGAGCCGCCCCGTCGGCCTGGATCCACTGCTGCTCCAGCGCCGCGAGGGTGCCCCGTTCGCGGAGCCGGTCGACGGCGGCGGAGACGCACCCGGTCAGCGGGCTGTCCTTGTCCAGCACCGCACCGAACTGCTCGGGGGTCCACCCGGCGGGGAGCTGCCCGACGATCGTCGCCTCGGGCAGGTCACTGCCGACGATCTGGAACGCGGTGGGCAGGTCGACGACGAGCCCGTCGATCTGTCCGTTGGACAGCGCGAGCTTGCCGTCGTCGTTGGTGTTGTAGACCGCGGCCGGGGTGGTCGGGGCGACGGAGGCGTTCAGCTGCTCCAGGCTCGTCGTACCGATCTGGGCGCCGAGCCGGGCGCCCTTCAGCTGGGCGACGGTCGTGGATCGGGCCAGCGGCGAGGTCTTCAGTGCGACGACGGCCTGCCGCACGTCGTAGTACGGGCTGGAGAAGTCGACCGCCCGCCTGCGCTCCTCGGTGATGGAGAACTCGGTGAGGTTCAGGTCGTAGGTCTTGGGGCCCGGTGCGATGGCGGCGTTGAACGGGACGCGCACCCAGGTGACCCGGTCGCGCGGGTACCCGAGATCATCGGCGACGGCGTAGGCCACGGCGGACTCGAAACCGCGGCCGGACGTCGGGTCGTCGTCGAGGTACCACGGTGGGTAGACCGGCTGGTCGGTGCCGATCGTCAGGGTGCCCTGCGCCAGGGTCGGCAGGGCACCGGGCGCGCAGTCCGCCGCGGCGCCTCCACCCGTCGCGGCCGGGTCGGGCTGTGGCGCACACCCGGCGATCGTGGCCGCGAGCAGCGCTGCGAGCAGGATCGTCGTCGTCCGGGCGCGCGTCATCCCCACATCCTTCACAGGGCGGCGGCCCCGGTCTTCGTGAACCGGGTCACGACACGGTGACGTCAGTGGTCGTCGCGCCCGGTGAGCGCGTGCTCCAGCTCGTCGGCGAGGTGGACGACCTGGCGGAACGGGAACTCGAACCCGTCGAGCGCGGCCGGGCCGAGCGGGATGGAGTGCCGGAACACCACGACGCCCTCCTCCGCGGCCAGCCCGCCGACCACCGACGGCCCGGCCAGCTCCAGGGCGCGGCCGAGGTCGACCTCGCCGAGCCGGGCGACCGGGGACTCGATCTGCACCCACTCCTGGTCCGGGTCCGCGACGGCGGCCGCCGCGTCGGTGACCTCGACGCCGGGCCGGCCCGCGCCCTCCCGCACCCGCTTCACGACGACGAGCTGGTCCCGGTCCTCGGTCGTCGGCAGCCGGAAGCGCAGCTCATCCGCACCCTGGCGCACGATCTCGTACCGGACCACGACGTAGGCCTTCAGGTCCTCCCAGGTCGCCACGCCCGTCTCCCCCTCGATCGTCCGACGGGGCCCACCGGACCCCGTCGCCGACCCTAGCGTGATCCGGCCCCCGCACGGCCGGCCTCAGCTTCCCCGGTGGTGCGCCTCGCCCCGGTGGGCCCCCGCCGCACCCGAGGCTGCTCGGCAACTGCACCGAATCGTCCGAGCCCGGACTGATTCCACCGAGACGAACGGCCGGCAGGCCGACGGATCGTCCGTGCTCGGATCACCGGTGCCGAGATGCAGCTCAGCGGGCACTGAAGATCCACAATTCCCGCTGAGCTGCATCTCGGCGGGTGTGGTCGCGGGGTGTGGCGGGACGCGGTGTGGCGGGACGCGGTGTGGCGGGACGCGGTGTGGCGGGACGCCCGGCCGGCCGGCGACGGAGGCGCGGCACAGCGGGCCCCGGCGTGCAGCCGAGCGGGGCGGGGGCGGGCCACGCGGGACAGGGCGAGCGGGGGCACAGCACCCCGGGGCACGGAGGGGTCGGCGTCCTACCCCGCCAGACCGGTGGTGATCAGCTGGTCCACCGGGGCGCGGTCGTCGGTCAGGACCGGCATCCCCTCGGTGAACGCGGCGGTGCGGGCCGGGTCGAGGACCGCGCCCGCTTCGCCGGAGCGGGCGACGGCGGCGTCGAGCGCGGCCGGGTCGAGCGGCCGGTCCGAGGCGACGACCACGACGTTCCCGCCCCCGCCGGGGGCGAACTCGTCGGGGCGGGCGAGGAGCATCGTCGTCGCGAACCGGGACTCGACGGTCGCGGTGGCGGCCCGGACCAGGTCGAGCGGGTACCGGTCGATCACGTTGAGCACGTACACCCCGCCCGGGCGCAGCACCCGCGCCACCTCGTCGAGGAACTCCGCGGTGGACAGGTGCCAGGGCACCGAGCGGGCACCGAAGGCGTCGCCCACGACGAGGTCGGCGGAGTCGTCGGGCAGCGCGGCGAGGTTCACCCGGGCGTCGCCGGTCCGGACGGTCGTGCCGGGGATCGCGCCGGCTTCGAGCGACCGGACCCCGAGGTCGATCACGCCGGGGTCCAGCTCCAGCACGGTCGAGGTGCTGCCGGGGCGGGTCGCGGCGAGCCAGCGCGGCATGGTCAGCGCGCCGCCGCCGACGTGCACCGCGTCGACCGGGCGCGGCTGCGGGAACGCGGTGTCGATCGCGGCGGCGAACCGCTTCGTGTAGGCGAACTCCAGGTGCGCGGGATCGCCGAGGCGGACGTAGGAGTGACGCAGGTCGTCGAGCACCAGGTAGCGACCGGCCGGGTCCGCGGGGTCGGTCCGGACGGCGGCGCAGTAGTAGGTGGTGTCGGCGTCGCAGCGTCCCGAGAGCGCGACGAGCGCGACAGCCAGCAGGAGCGCCGCGGCGCCGCCCTTCGCGATGTCCGAGCGCCGCCGACGGGGCGCGAGGACGAGCCCGAGCACGAGGCAGGCGGCGGCGGTGACCAGCAGGATCGCGCTCACCGGCAACAGTGCGACCAGCACGAACCCGGTGAGGAAGGTGCCGGCGAGCGACCCGAGGGTGCCCGCGGCAGACAGCCCGCCGACGACCTCGCCGGAGCGGTCCAGCCCGGTCAGCCGGGCCTTGGTGACGGCCGGGGTGACCGCGGCCAGCGCCGTCACCGAGACCAGGGTGGACGCGGCGACGAGCACGACCGCGGCGTACGGCCCGGCGCCGAGCAGCGGCCCGAGGAGCCGGACCACCGGCCGTACGGCCAGGGTGCCCAGCCCGCCGACGACCAGCATCAGCGCGGCGACGGCGACCGGGTCGCGCTCGTCGGCCCACCGCCCGCCGAGCGAGGCCCCCGCCGCGATCCCGGCGAGGGCCACCCCGATCACGGCGGTGGTCGACTCGAGGGTCAGTCCGACGTAGGGCGCGACGAGCCGGGTCGCGAGGGTCTCGACGACGAGGATCGCCGCCCCCGAGACGACGACGGCGGTCCGGGCCATGGCGAGGCGCACCCCGCCATGGTGCCGGTCGGGGTCAGCCCTGCTTCAGCCGGAGCACGAGCTTGCCCGTGTTCTCGCCGCGGAACAGCTTTCCGAAGACCTCCGGGAAGTCGTCGACGGTGCCGTCGACGACGTCCTCGCGGCTGTGCAGGCGGCCCTCGGCGAGCCAGCCGGCGAGCTCCTTGCCGGCCTCGCCCCAGCGGGGGACGTAGTCCCCGACCAGGAAGCCCTCCATCCGGGCCCGGCTGACCAGCAGGTTCATGTAGTTCTTCGGGCCGGTCATGCCGCCCTCGGCGTTGTACTGGCTGATCGCGCCGCAGAGGACGACGCGGGCGTGCATCGCGAGCCTGCCGAGCACGGCGTCGAGGATCTCCCCGCCGACGTTGTCGAAGTAGACGTCCACGCCGTCGGGGGCGAGTTCCTTCAGCCGCTGCGACACGTTCTCCGAGCGGTAGTCGATCGCGGCGTCGAACCCGAGTTCGTCGGTGATCCACGCGCACTTCTCCGGACCGCCCGCGATGCCGATGACCCGGGCGCCCTTGACCTTCGCGAGCTGCCCGACCACCGACCCGACGGCACCGGCCGCACCGGAGACGACGACCGTCTCCCCCTCTGAGAGGGCACCGACGTCGAACAGCCCGAAGTAGGCGGTCATGCCGGTCATGCCGAGCAGCGCGAGGTAGCGCTCCGGCGGCACGTCCGCGGTCGGGGAGACCTTCTGGAGGCCGCGGCCGTCGCTCTCGGTGTACTCCTGGACGCCGAGCACGCCGGTGACGGTGTCGCCGACGGCGAAGTCCGGGTTCTTCGAGGCGACGACCTCACCGAGGCCGAGCGCGCGCATCACCTCGCCGATCCCGACCGGGGGCGCGTACGAGCGACCCTCGTTCATCCAGCCGCGCATCGCCGGGTCCAGCGAGATGTGGCTGACCCGGACGACGATGCGGCCCTCGCCGGGCTCGGGCACCGGCTCGGTGGTGTGGTCCCACACCTCCGGGCCGGGGGTGCCCTGCGGGCGCGCGGCGAGCCGTACCTGGTGGTTGACCTCGTTGCTCATGACACCGGTCTACCCCGGACACGGGCGCGGCACCGCATCACGGTCGTCACGCGCGTGACGGGAATGTCGTTCGGTGACCGAACGGATCGTCGTCACAGGCCCAGGTGGCGCGCGATCAGCATCTTCTGCACCTCGGAGGTGCCCTCGCCGACCTCGAGGATCTTCGCGTCGCGGTAGAACCGCCCGACCGGGTACTCGTTCATGAAGCCGTAGCCGCCGAAGATCTGGGTGGCGTCGCGCGCGTTGTCCATCGCGGCGTTCGACGACACGAGCTTGGCGATCGCCGCCTCCTTCTTGAACGGCGCGCCCGCGACGAGCAGCCGCGCCGCGTGCTGCCAGGCCAGCCGGGCAGTGTGCGCGCGGGCCTCCATCTCGGCGATCTTGAACTGGATCGCCTGGTAGGACCCGATGGTGTTCCCGAACGCCTCGCGCTCACCGGCGTAGCGCACGGACTCGTCGACGCAGCCCTGGGCCAGCCCGGTCGCCAGCGCCGCGATCGCGACCCGGCCCTCGTCGAGGATGGACAGGAACTGGGCGTAGCCGCGACCGCGCTCGCCGAGCAGGTTCGCCTCGGGGACGCGGACGTCGTCGAAGAAGAGCTCGCGGGTGTCGGAGCAGTTCCAGCCGACCTTGGAGTACTTCTCGCTCACCGTGAACCCGGGGGTGCCGGCCGGGACGAGGATCGCCGAGATCTCCTTGCGGCCGTCCGGCTTCTCACCGGTGACGGCGGTGACGGTGACCACCGAGGTGATGTCGGTGCCGGAGTTGGTGATGAAGCACTTCGATCCGTTGATCACCCATTCGCCGCCGTCGAGCCGGGCGGTGGTGCGGGTGGCGCCGGCGTCGGAGCCGCCGCCGGGCTCGGTGAGCCCGAAGGCGCCCAGCGCGCGGCCCGCGGCGAGGTCGGGCAGCCAGCGCGACTTCTGCTCGTCGGTGCCGAACCGCAGGATCGGCATGGCACCGAGCCCGACGCCGGCCTCGACGGTGATCGCGACCGAGGAGTCGACCCGCGCCAGCTCCTCCAGGGCCAGGCAGAGGGCGTGGTAGTCGCCGCCCTGCCCGCCGTACTCCTCCGGGACGGGCAGGCCGAACAGGCCCATCTCGCCCATCTTCGCGGTGATCGCGTACGGGAACTCCTCGCGGATGTAGAGGTCCCCGATGACCGGGGCCACCTCGGTGCGCGCGAACTCCTCGACCGCGGCGCGCAGCGCCTCGTACTCCTCGGCGGTGGTGGTGTCCTGGGCGACGGTCATGCCTGCTCCTCCGATACGGGCTCGACCACGAGCAGCACCGCGTCCTTCGCGACGGTGGCTCCGGCCCGGGCCCTCAGCTCGCGCACCGTCCCGTCGACGGGGGCGGTGAGCACGTGTTCCATCTTCATGGCCTCGACGACGACCAGCTTCTGACCTGCGACGACGGCGTCCCCGTCGGTGACCTCGACGACGGTGACCGTCCCCGGCATCGGCGAGACGACCGGCCCGCCCGCGCCGCCGGCGATCGCGGCGGCCTCCGTCGGCGCCTGCTCCCGCAGGCTCCAGGCGTGCCCGTCGCGGCCGATCCAGACGACCCCGTCGGCACCCTCGGCGACGGCGAACCGGCGGGTGCGCCCGTCCTGGGTGTGCTCCACGACCCCCGGTGCGACGGCGGCGGTGCGGCACCGGACGACGGCTGCGGCGGGTGATACCGACGCCGGGACGGCGATGTCCCCCGGAACCCCGTCCGCCGGCCCGTCCGCGGCGGGCAGCGCCAGGTCGAACCCGGCCGCCCGGCCGCGGGCGCGCACCTCGGCGGCACCGTCGGCGCCCCCGGTGACCAGGCGGCTCACCGTCCAGGCGGGCTCCCCGACCCGCCAGCCACCGGGGACGTCGAAGGGGTCCACCACGGGCCCGGCCGGCTCCCGGCGCAGCAGCCCGAGACCGGCGAGGGCACCGAGGACGTCGGCGGGCACCGTGTCGTCGACGAGTGCGGCGCCGCGCCGGGCGATCAGCCCGGTGTCGAGGCGCCCGGCGCGGACGTCGTCGTCGGCGAGCAGGGCCCGCAGGAACCCGATGTTGGAGTCGAGCCCGAGCAGCACCGTGTCGCGCAGCGCGGCGTCGAGCCGGCGCAGCGCCTCGTCGCGGGTGGCGCCGTGGGCGATCACCTTGGCCAGCATCGGGTCGTAGTCCGACCCGACCACGGTGCCGGTCTCGATCCCGGCGTCGACCCGCACCCCGGGCGGCGGCGTCCAGTCCAGCACCGGCCCGCCGGACGGGAGGAAGGTGAGCGCGTCACCAGAGACCGCGGCGGCCTCGGCGTACACCCGGGCCTCCACCGCGTGCCCGGTGAGGACCACGTCGTCCTGGGTGATCGGCAGCGGCTCTCCGGCGGCGACGCGCAGCTGCAGCTCGACCAGGTCCAGGCCGGTGACCTCCTCGGTGACCGGGTGCTCGACCTGCAGACGGGTGTTCATCTCCAGGAAGAAGAACTCCTCGGGCCGGTCGGAGCTCACGATGAACTCGACGGTGCCCGCGCCGGTGTAGCCGACCGAGCGCGCCGCCTCGCAGGCGGCGCGGCCCATCTCCGCGCGCTGCGCGGGGGTGAGCAGAGCGGACGGCGCCTCCTCGATGATCTTCTGGTGGCGGCGCTGCAGCGAGCACTCGCGCTCACCGAGGTGCACGACGGTGCCGTGCGCGTCGGCCATCACCTGGATCTCGATGTGCCGCGGCGTGGTGACCAGCCGCTCGACGAGCAGGGTGTCGTCGCCGAAGGAACCGCGGGCCTCGCGACGCGCACCGGCGATCGCGTCGGCCAGCTGATCGGGGGTGTGGACCTCGCGCATGCCCTTGCCACCGCCGCCGGCCGACGGCTTGAGCAGCACCGGGTACCCGATGTCGGCGACGACGGCGGCCAGGTCGTCGTCGGTGAGGCCGGCGCCGTCGGACCCGGGCACGACCGGCACCCCGGCCTTCGCGACGGTCTGCTTGGCGCGGATCTTGTCGCCCATCGCCTCGATCGCCGACGACGGCGGCCCGACGAAGGCGATCCCCGCCCGTTCGCAGGCGGCGGCGAACGCGGTGTTCTCGGACAGGAAGCCGTAACCGGGGTGGATCGCCTGCGCACCGGTCGCCCGGGCGGCGGCGATCACGTTCTCCACCGACAGGTAGGACTCGCCCGCGGCGGCCGGGCCGATCCGGACGGCCTCGTCGGCGGCGCGGACGTGCGGGGCCGCGGCGTCGGCGTCGGAGTACACGGCGACCGACCGGACGCCCAGCGCACGCAGGGTGCGGATGACGCGGACCGCGATCTCACCGCGGTTCGCGACCAGGACGGTGTCGAACAGTGCCGATCCCATGGGGGGCCTCACATCCGGAAGACGCCGAAGGCCGGGTCGGCCAGGGGCGCGTTGGCGGCGACGGACAGCGACAGCCCGAGGACGGTGCGGGTGTCGGCGGGGTCGATGACGCCGTCGTCCCACAGCCGGGCGGTGGAGTAGTAGGGGTGTCCCTGCTCCTCGTACTGGGCGCGGATCGCGTCCGGATCGGCGTTGCCGACGGTGCCGAGCACGGTGGCCGCCTGCTCGCCGCCCATGACCGAGATGCGGGCATTGGGCCACATGAACAGGAACCGGGGCGAGTACGCCCGCCCGCACATCGCGTAGTTGCCGGCGCCGAAGGACCCGCCGATGACGACGGTCAGCTTCGGCACCCGGGTGGAGGCGACGGCGGTGACCATCTTCGCGCCGTTGCGGGCGATGCCGCCCGCCTCGTACTCGCGGCCGACCATGAACCCGGAGATGTTCTGCAGGAACACCAGCGGGATGCCGCGCTGGTCGCACAGCTCGACGAAGTGCGCGCCCTTGGTCGCGGACTCGGAGAACAGGATCCCGTTGTTGGCGACGATCCCGACCGGGTGGCCGTGGATCCGGGCGAACCCGGTCACCAGGGTGGTGCCGTACTCGGACTTGAACTCCGCGAACCGGGAGCCGTCGACGACGCGGGCGATCACCTCGCGCACGTCGTAGGGAGTGCGGGTGTCGGTGGGCACCGCGGCGTAGAGCCCGGCGGGGTCGACGGCGGGCTCCTCGGTGGGGCGCACCTCCCACGGCCGCGGGGCACGCGGGCCGAGCGTCGCGACGATCGCGCGGACCCGGGCGAGCGCGTCCGCGTCGTCGACGGCGAGGTGGTCGGTGACGCCGGAGACCTTCGCGTGCAGGTCCCCGCCGCCCAGCTCCTCGGCGGTGACGACCTCACCGGTCGCGGCCTTCACCAGCGGCGGGCCGCCCAGGAAGATCGTGCCCTGGTTGCGGACGATCACGGCCTCGTCGCTCATCGCGGGGACGTAGGCGCCACCCGCGGTGCAGGACCCGAGGACGGCGGCGATCTGCGGGATGCCCCGGCCCGACATCTGCGCCTGGTTGTAGAAGATGCGGCCGAAGTGCTCGCGGTCGGGGAACACCTCGTCCTGCTCGGGCAGGTACGCGCCCCCGGAGTCGACCAGGTACACACACGGCAGCCGGTTGTGCAGCGCCACCTCCTGCGCGCGCAGGTGCTTCTTGACCGTCATCGGGTAGTAGGTGCCGCCCTTGACGGTCGCGTCGTTGGCGACGACCACGACCTCCCGGCCGGCGACCCGCCCGACCCCGGTGATCATCCCGGCGCCGGGGGCCTGGTCGTCGTACATGCCGTGGGCGGCCAGCGGGGACAACTCCAGGAACGGCGACGACGGGTCGACCAGCGCGTCCACCCGGTCGCGCGGCAGCAGCTTCCCGCGTTCGACGTGCCGGGCCCGCGAGCGCTCCGGCCCGCCGAGCCGGGTCCGCTCCAGCCGGGTCCGCTCCAGCCGGTCGCGCAGGTCGGCGACCAGGGCGCGGTGCGCGGCGTCGTTCTCTACGGCGCGCGGGTCGGCCGGGTCCACCGCCGTGCCGAGCCGCGGGGCCTCCGGGGCCGGCGCGGGTGGGGCCTGCGGTGCCGTCATCGGACCTCCCGGGGAACGCTGTCTGTTAATAACTGTTAACAGGTTAGCGGTTGTTAACACGCGTCGTCCAGGGCGGGCAGCGGCGACCTCTACTCTGGGAGACGTGCGCCTGCTGCTGGTCGAGGACGAGAAGCCGCTCGCCGAACTGGTCCGCCGGGGCCTGACCGGGGAGGGGCACGAGGTGGAGGTCGCACACGACGGCCCCACCGGGCTGCAGCTCGCGCTGACCGGCCGGCACGACGTGGTCATCCTCGACATCATGCTGCCGGGCCTGTCGGGCTACCGGATCCTGCAGCACCTGCGCGACCGGGGCGTGTGGACGCCGGTGCTCATGCTGACCGCCAAGGACGGCGAGTACGACGAGGCCGACGCCTTCGACCTCGGCGCGGACGACTACCTGACCAAGCCGTTCTCGTTCGTCGTGCTGCAGGCCCGGCTGCGCGCGCTGTTGCGCCGGGCCGGGGAGGCCGCACCGACCGTCCTGCGGGTCGGGGACCTCACGCTGGACCCGGGGACCCACCGGGTGCACCGCGGCGAGACCGAGATCCCGCTGACCCCGCGCGAGTTCGGCGTGCTCGAGCACCTGATGCAGAACACCGGGCAGGTCGTGACCAAGACCGACATCCTGCGCTCGGTCTGGGACGCCCACTACGACGGCGAGGTCAACGTCGTCGAGGTCTACGTCGGCTACCTGCGCCGCAAGATCGACGCTCCGTTCGGGACGCACAGCATCGAGACGCTGCGCGGCGTCGGCTACCGGATGTCCGAGCCCGCGCCCGCGACGCCCCGCTGACCTGCGGGGACCCGCTCAGCGACGACGGTCGGACGGCCGCCGCGGCGACGGCGTGACGACCGGCTCGCGCCCGGCCAGGGCGGGCTGGCGCCCGGCGTCCCGGGTGTCACGTGCCTCGCGGGTCGTCTCCCGGCCGGCGACGGCGGTGCCGGCGCGGCCCCGCTGCTCCCGCGGCGTGACGACCGGCAACGGCCGGGTGGCGTTCTCGTCGAACGGGCTGCCGACGGTGTTCGGCCGGATCGGCAGCGGGCCGGTCGGCGGGTCGAGACGACTGTGGGCGGGCGGTGCGGACACGTCGTCCTCCGGGTCGGGCGGGGCCGTCCCCTGAGCGCTGTCCGAGGGCCGACCGTCCGTGCCCGAGCCGTGGGTGACGGCCGGGTCACCGGGCGTGCGCATCATGCCACCCGGACCGGCGGTCCCGCGCGGCGACGCACCCTGCACCGCCCCGGACTGCACCGCCCCGGCCTGCACCGCCCCGGCCTGCACCGCGACATGCTCGGGCGCCCCGCGGTCGGCATCGTCCTGCCCGCCGTGCCCCACCCAGGCGTCCGGGCCGAAGTCGGCGGGCTCCTCCTCCCGCGCCCACCGGGACCTGGTGGTCACCCGCGGGATCGGACCGGAGGGCCGGTCGTCGCACAGCTCCGCGGAGGGCCCGGCGTCGGCGCCGGCGTGCTCGGCACCGACCGGCTCGGGGGTCTCCTCCTCGGGCAGCGGCGCCGGCGCGGCGGGCACGGTGACCCGGAACCGGGCCCCGCCCAGCTCCGGCGACGAGGTCGCCTCCACCGTCCCGCCGTGCGCCGCGACCAGTTCGGCGACGATCGCGAGGCCGAGCCCGGAGCCGCCGTCGCCGCGGGCGCGGGCCTCGTCGAGCCGGACGAAGCGCTCGAAGACCCGGGCGCGGTCGGCCTCGGGGACGCCGTTGCCGTCGTCGTCGACCTCGATCACGGCGACGCCGCCCTCGGCGCGGACCGACACCGCGACCATCGACGACGCGTGCCGCTTGGCGTTGTCGACCAGGTTGCGCAGCACCCGGACCAGCTGCCCGCGGTCACCGACCACCCGGACGGGCTCGCTCGTCACCCGGACCGCGACGGCGGTCTCGGCCGACGGACGCTCCCGCTCGGCGTCGGCGATCTCGTCGAGGTCGACCTCCTCGCGGCGCGGAGCGATGCCGCGCTCGTCCGCGCGGGCGAGGAACAGCAGGTTCTCGACCAGGCCGGTCAGCCGGGAGGCCTCCCCGCGCAGCACGTCGACGGTGGCCCGGTCCGCGGAGGACTCCGGCATCCCGGAGCCGAGCAGCTCCAGCCCGGTCGACACGGTCGCGAGCGGGCTGCGCAGCTCGTGGCTGGCGTCGGCGACGAAGCGGCGCTGGGTGGCCTGGGAGGACTCGAGCCGCCCGAGCATCTGGTTCATGGTGCGGGCGAGGCGGCCGACCTCGTCGCGCGCGACGGGTTCGTCGACACGCTGGGACAGATCCTTGTCCCCCATGCCCGCGACCCGGGCGCGCATGTCCTCCACCGGGCGCAGCGCGCGACCGGCGAACAGGTAGGTGAAGCCGCCGGCGACCAGCACCAGCAGCGGCACACCGCCCGCGACGAGCCAGGTGACCAGGTCGACGGCCCGGTGCATCTGGTCGGTCGGCTGGGCGGAGTAGATCGTGATCGGCCGGTCGAAGGCCCGCACACCGAGCCCGACGACCATCATGTCCTCGGTCTCCAGCGGGCCGGACCGGGGGTCGAGCCCCGGGCCCCCGGCGTCGTGGTAGGTGACCGGCACGTCCATCTGGGACCGCGTCTCGTGCGGGGCCAGGACCCAGTCCACCAGCTGCGGCCGGTCGTCCAGCGGCTCGGAGGCGGCGAACACCTCGATGTTGCGCCCCTGGCCGTTCGACCCGACGCGGTCGTCCGGGGCACCGGTCCGGTCGCTCCAGGCGGTCACGACCTGCACGAAGTCGGTCCGGCGGGCGGTGGTGACCACCGCGTTCTCCTTGGCCGGGTCACCGGGGCGGTAGTCGGCGAAGTTCGCCTGGATCCGCTCGGCGACCTGCTGGGCGTTCGCCAGCAGCGCCTCCTCGGTGTTGCGCTTGAGCTGGCCCTCCAGGATCAGCACCAGCGACACACCGGCGACGACGAGCACCATCGCGACCGCCGCGGCCGCCGCCAGGGCGGACGCCGCGCGCACGCCGAGACGCTCACGCATCCGGCGCAGGGTCCTCATCACGCCCACGAGGGTATCGCCGTCGACCTGTGCGCAACCTGAGACGGACCGCACCAGGCGTTAACATCCGTTAACCGACGACGCTACGATCACCCGATGGCCGCAGCAGGAGCCTCTCCCCCGGACGGCGCGGGCACGCGCACGGAGGCCCCGTCGCGGCGCGAGCAGATCCTCACCGAGGCGGCCCGACTGTTCGCCCGGCACGGCTTCCACGGGGTGAGCATCGCCGACCTGGGCGCCGCGGTCGGCGTCAGCGGCCCCGCGCTCTACCGGCACTTCCCCGGCAAGGAGGCGCTGCTCGCGGAGCTGCTCATCGACATCTCCGAGCGGCTGCTCGACGGCGGGCGGGCCCGCGTGCACCACGACGACCCGCGGGCCGCGCTGGCCGACCTCGTCGACTTCCACGTCGCGTTCGCGACCCGCGAGCCGGAGCTGATCGTCGTGCAGGACCGGGACCTCGCGAACCTGCCCGAGGAGCCGCGCCGCACCGTGCGACGGCTGCAGCGCACCTACGTCGAGCTGTGGGTGGACACCCTGCGCCGGGTGCACCCCGACGTCGCCCCGGCCGAGGCCCGCACCGTCGCACACGGGGTGTTCGGCCTGCTCAACTCCACGCCGTACGCACCGCGGGCCGAGCAGCCGTCCGCGCGCGGGGCGGACGCCCGGGCCGCGGTGCTGCGCCGGATGGCGCTGGCCGCGCTGGACGCCGCCCCCGCGTGAGGGGCGGGCCTCAGACGCCGACGCGCTCCCGCTCGACCGGCACGGCCGGCGCGACGGCGGACCGGGCCCGCCGGTCCTCCCGGCGCGCGACGACGAGCAGCCGCAGCCCGTTCAGGCACACCAGCACCGTGGACAGCTCGTGCCCGGCGACGCCGACGACCAGGGGCAACGTCCCCACCAGGTCCCACCCGACCAGGACGACGATCACCGTGGCGGCGAAGGCCAGGTTCGCCCGCGCGATCCGCCGTGCCCGCCGGGCCAGCACCACCAGCGGCGCGAGCGAGCCGAGCGGATCCCGGGTGAGCACGCCGTCGGCGGCCTCCAGGGACAGCGCCCCCGCCCCCTCGGAGACGACGAGCCCGACGTCGGCCGAGGCGAGCAGCGGTGCGTCGTTGATGCCGTCACCCGCGGCGAGCACTCGGCGACCCTTCGCCTGCTCGGCGCGGACGACCTCGACCTTGCCGTCGGGCAGCAGCCCGGCCCGGACCCGGGTCAGGCCGAGCCGGCCGGCGAGCACCCGGGCCGGGCGCTCGGCGTCGCCGGTGAGCACCTGCGGCTCGCCGCCGACCTCCCGGCGCAGCGCGGCCAGCGCGTCCGCGGCACCCGGGCGCGGCTCGTCGGACAGCCCGAGCACCCCGGCGGGCTCGCCGTCCACCAGCACCACGACGGCGGTCCGCCCCGCCTCCTGCAGCGCCGCGACCCCCGGGACCTCGACGTCGCCGGCCAGCTCCGGGCGCCCGACGGCGATGCTCCGCCCGTCGACGACCGCCCGCACCCCCTCGCCCGGGACCGCGGTGAACCCTTCGGCCCGTGGCAGCCGCAGGCCGCGTTCCATGGCGTGCGCGCGGACCGCCCGGCCCAGCACGTGCTCACTGCCGGCCTCGGCGGCCCCGGCCAGGGCGAGCAGCTCGTCGGCGGACCGGGACCCCAGCGGGGTCACCGACACCACCTGCGGGCGGCCGGAGGTCAGCGTGCCGGTCTTGTCCAGCACCACGGTGTCGACCTCGGCGAGCGCCTCCAGCACGGTGACGTCCTTGACCAGCGTTCCGCGCCGGCCGGACACCGCGACCGCGGCGAGCAGCGGCGGCATCGTCGCGAGCACGATCGCGCACGGCGAGGCCACGATCATGAAGACGATCGCGCGGAGCAGTGTCTCGGTGAACGGGGCACCGAGCAGCAGCGGCACGGTGAGCAGCAGCACCGTCCCCGCGACGACCAGCACCGAGTAGCGCTGCTCGACGCGCTCGATGAACAGCTGGCGGCCCGCCTTGGTCTCCGCGGCCCGCTCGACCTGCGCCGCGACCCCCGCGACGACGGTGTCCGCCGCGTCCCGCGAGACCCGCACCCGCAGCACGCCGGTGCCGTTCACGGTGCCAGCGAGCACCGCGTCGCCGGGGCCGGTGCGGGCCGGGACCGGCTCCCCGGTCAGCGCGGAGGTGTCGACCTCCGACACACCGTCGAGCACGGTGCCGTCGCCGGGGATCCGCTCCCCGGGACGGACGACGACGACCTGTCCCGCGACGAGCCCGGCCGCCGGGACGGTGTGCTCGGCACCGTCGTCGTCGACGACGACGGCCTTCTCCGGGGCGAGGTCGAGCAGCGCGTCGATGCTGGCCCGGGTACGGGCGGTCATGACCGACTCCAGCGCCCCGGACGTCGCGAAGATGACGATGAGCAGGCCGCCGTCGAACCACTGTCCGATCGCCGCCGCCGCGACCGCGGCGACGATCATCAGCAGGTCGACGTCGAGCCGCTTCTCCCCGAGCGCACACAGGCCCTCGAGCGCGGGCTCCCAGCCGCCGAGGACGTAGCAGGCCAGGTACAGGCCGACGACCACCGCGGACGGAGCGCCGAGCAGGTCGGCCCCGAGCGCGGCCAGGAAGGCCAGCAGGGCGGCCCCGGCCCAGCGGACCTCGGGAAGGGTGAGAGCGGATCGCATGCGTGGAACCGCATCTGCGCATACACGAAGATACGCAGTCAGCCATCCAGATGCTGAGACGGTGGACCATCCGCGCAGTCACGCAGGTATTCTCGGCGGCGTGCACGAGTCCATTCCCGGCTTCGCGATGCCGCCCGAGGACGAGGTCCGCCGGGTGGCGGACGCGATGCGCATGCTCTCCGACCCGACCCGGGTCAAGATCCTCTGGGCACTGATGCAGGGCGAGTCCTCGGTGGCCTGCCTGGCCGACCTGGTCGGCGACGCCCCCACCGCGGTGAGCCAGCACCTGTCGAAGCTGCGGCTCTCGGGCCTGGTGGAGAACCGGCGCGAGGGGACCTACGTCTACTACACGGTGGAGGACGCGACGGTCCGCGCCGTGCTGGAGCGCGTGCTCGGGCAGGTCGACACCGTCGAGTGATGACTCCTCGCCGGGGAGGCGTAGGCTTTCGGTTGCACACAACCGATCTCCCAGGGAGGGCCCCATGCCCCAGCTCAGCATCGGCACCGAGAGCGGCAGCCCGCTCGAGCTGCACTACACCGACCAGGGGTCCGGTGCGCCCGTCGTGCTGATCCACGGCTGGCCGCTCTCCGGCCGCTCCTGGGAGAAGCAGGTCCCGGCCCTGGTCGAGGCCGGCCATCGGGTCGTCACCTACGACCGTCGCGGCTTCGGGCAGTCCTCGCAGCCCTGGGACGGCTACGACTACGACACCTTCGCCGACGACCTGCACGCCCTGCTCGTGCACCTCGACCTGCGCGAGGCCACCCTCGTCGGGTTCTCCATGGGCGGCGGCGAGGTCGTCCGCTACATCGCGAAGCACGGCACCGACCGGGTCGCCCGCGCCGTGCTGGCCGCGGCCGTCCCGCCGTACCTGTACAAGTCCGACGACAACCCCGACGGCGGCCTCGACGACGCCACCATCGAGCAGTTCCAGGGTGGTGTGACCGGCGACCGGATCGCCTTCCTGGACGGGTTCACGACGAACTTCTTCGCCGCGGGTGACCGCACCGACCTGATCAGCGAGCCGAGCCGGGTCCACCACCGCACGATCGCCGAGTTCGCGTCGCCGAAGGGCACCCTGGACTGCATCGCCGCGTTCGGGCGCACCGACTTCCGCGGCGACGTGCAGAAGGTCTCCGACGCCGGCATCCCGACCCTGGTCATCCACGGCGACGCCGACGCGATCGTCCCGTTCGAGGTGTCCGGCAAGCGCTCCCACGAGTCGATCAAGGGCGCGCAGCTCGTGCTGATCGAGGGTGGCCCGCACGGCCTCAACGCCACCCACCCCGAGGAGTTCAACGCCGCCCTGCTCGACTTCCTGAAGGCCTGACCGCCCGTCCCCGGGTTCCGCTGTGGGCGGAACCCGGGGACGACGGGGACCGTCCGGCCCTACCGTGCCCCCATGAGCGAACCCCTCTGGCGGCACGCACTCGGCCGCGAGCTGCGACGACGCCGGCACGTCCGCGGCGAGACCCTGCACGCGACGGCCGGGCGCGCCGGGGTGTCACCGCAGTACCTCTCGGAGGTGGAGCGGGGCCGCAAGGAGCCCTCCAGCGAGATGATCGCCGCCGTCGCCGGGGCGCTCGGGACCGACCTGGCCGGGCTGACCCGCGGCGTCGCCGACGGTCTGGCGGCCGCGCCGCGACCCCGCGGGCCGCAGTGCGCCTACGCGCTCGCCGCCTGACCCTCACCGGCGTTCCCGGGTCCGCGGCGGCTGCGGCTCGAGCACCGTGTCGAGCAGGCCGTAGTCGCGCGCCGCAGCCGCGGTGAACACCCGGTCGTGGTCGGTGTCGGCACGCAGCCGTTCCACGGTCTGCCCGGTGTGGCGGGCCAGGATCTCCTCGATGTCGGCGCGGATCCGGACCAGCTCGTCGGCCTGCAGGATGAGGTCCGGGATGGACCCGCGGCCCTGCGCCGCGGGCTGGTGCAGCACGACCCGGGCGTGCGGCAACGCGCCCCGGCGGCCCTCGGTCCCGGCGGCGAGCAGCACCGCGCCCACCGACACGGCCTGGCCGACGCACGTCGTCGCGACCGGGCAGCGGACGTGGCGCAGCGTGTCGTAGATGCCGAGCATCGCGCTGGGGTCCCCGCCCCCGCAGTTGACGTAGAGCTGCACCTCGCGGTCGGGGTCGTCGGCCTCGAGGAACAGCAGCTGGGCGATCAACGCGTTCGCGACGCCCGCGTCGATCTCGGTGCCCAGGTAGACGACACGCTCGGTGAGCAGGTGGGAGTAGACGTCGAGGACCCGCTCGCCGCTCGGGGTGCGGGCGATGACGTTCGGGATCGTGTAGGTGCTCATCGCCGTCACCGCCCCACGCCGAAGCCGGTCGGGACCGCACCACGGCGCGGCACCACCTGGTCGAAGGAGTCCACGACGGCGTCGACGAAGCCGTAGTCGAGCGCCTCGGTCGCCGAGTACCAGCGGTCGTGCAGCGAGTCGGTGAAGATCCGGTCGACCGGCTGTCCGGTGTCCTGAGCGATCAGGCCGAGCACCGTGTCCCGGGTGTGGCGCAGGTCGTCGGCCTGCAGCTCGATGTCGACGGCGGTCCCGCCGATCCCCGACGAGCCCTGGTGCATCAGCACCCGCGAGTGCGGCAGCGCGCGCCGCTTGCCCGGCGTGCCCGCCGAGAGCAGGAACTGCCCGGCGCTGTAGGCGATGCCGAGCACGAGCGTCGACACGTCGCAGGGCACCAGCCGGAACAGGTCCCGCAGCGCCAGCATCGCCGGCACCGACCCGCCGGGCGAGTGGATCCAGAAGGCGATGTCGGCGTCCGGGTCGCGGGCGGCCAGTGCCACGACCTGGGTGGCGAGCAGAGTGCCGTTGTCGTCGTCGAGGGGGCCGTCGAGCACGACGACCCGCTGGTCGTAGAGGTCACGGCGGGCCCGGTCGTCGAAGCGTGGGGTGCGTGGTGAGTCGCTCATGACCCCACCGTGGCCGGAGGACGGCCCGGTCCGCGCCCGGTTCTGCCCTGGGCAGCTCCGCCCAGGGCGAACGGGGACCTCAGCCGTCGAGGGCGGCGACGGCCCGGCGGGCCGCGATCGGGTCGGCCGCGGCGCAGGCCGCCCTGGCCCGCTCCCGGCACTGCTCCACCGTCAGCCCGGCGAGGGTCGCCCCGACCGCGGCGAGCGCCCCCGAGCCCATCGACAGGCTCGCGACGCCGAGCCCCACCAGCACCGCGGCGAGTCCCGGGTCGGCCGCGGCCTCGCCGCACACCCCGACCGGGGTACCGGTGCGCGCCGAGGCCTCGCCGAGCAGCCCGATCAGCCGCAGCAGCGCCGGCTGCCACGGGTCGTTGAGCGCGGCCACCGGACCGGACTGGCGGTCCGCGGCGAACAGGTACTGGGCCAGGTCGTTGGTGCCGACCGAGACGAAGTCGACCTCGGCCATGATCTCGTCGGCGGTGAGCACCGCGGCCGGGATCTCGATCATCACGCCGGCCTGGGTGATCCCGTGCGCCCGGCAGCGCTCCACGAACCAGCGCGCCTCCTCGGCGGTGGCGACCATCGGTGCCATCACCTTGAGCTCGACGTCGGTCTCCTTCGCCGCGGCGGCGAGCGCGGCGAGCTGGCGATCCAGCACGCCGTCGCCGTTGCCGGGGACGCGGGCGATCCGCAGACCACGCACGCCGAGGGCGGGGTTGGGCTCGCCGTCGAGCGACAGGAACGGCAGCGGCTTGTCCGCGCCGGCGTCGAGGGTGCGGGCGGTGACCGGCCTGCCGGCGAACGCGGACAGCACCGCGGTGTAGACCTCGCGCTGGGCGGCCTCGGTCGGCTCGTCGGCCGCGGAGAGGAACGCGAGCTCGGTGCGGAACAGACCGACGCCCTCGGCGCGGGCGTCCGCGGCCTTCACCGCGCCGGGGCCGTCGCCGACGTTGGCCAGGACCGGCACGACCATGCCGTCGGCGGTGCGGCCGACGCCGTCCCACTCGGCAGTGACCGAGGCGGCGGCGGCGAACGCGGTCGCCTCGTCCAGGGTGGCGACCTCGACGACCTCGCCGGTCCCGCCGTCGACGGTCAGTGCGGCGCCCTCGGCGATCCCGGCCGCGCCCGCGCAGCCGACGACCGCGGGGATCCCCAGCGAGCGCGCGAGGATCGCGGTGTGGCTGGTCGGGCCGCCCTGCTCGGTGACCAGGGCGAGCGCGACTCCTGGCTTCAGCCCGGCGGTGTCGGCCGGGGCCAGGTCGGTCGCGACGAGCACGGCGGGCGCGTCCAGGTCGGCCACGCCCGGTGCGGGCAGCCCCAGCAGCTCGGCGACGATGCGGTCCCGCACGTCGTGGATGTCGCGGGCGCGCTCGGCCATGTAGCCGCCCATCGACGACAGCATCTCGGCGAAGGCGTTCGCCGCCTCCCACACCGCACGCGCGGCGGGCCGGCCCTGCCCGGTCACCAGGTTCTCCGCGTTCTCTAGCAACGTGGGGTCCCCGACCATCGACACGGTCGCCTCCAGCACCTCCTTCGCGTCGCCGGTGACGGTCGCGGCGCGTGCGGTCAGGCGCTGCGAGACCAGCTCGACGGCCGGCGCGATCCGCGCGGCCTCGGCGGCGGCGTCGGCCGGGGCGGGACCGGCGGCCGGCTCACCCGGCGGCTCGGCGACGCGGACGACGCGGCCGCCGGCGCGGCCGGGGCTGGCAGGGATTCCGGTGAGGGCGGTCGTGCTCGGCATGGAGTGGCTCCCGGGGTTACGTCGGCGTGACCCGTTGACAAACACAGTCAAACCCACATACTCAGACACAAGCAAGCATCGAAGCGGGAGCGAACAAAGATGTACGCAGCGGAGCGTCAGCAGTGGCTGCTCGACCGGACCCGGGACCGGGGCCGGGTCGACGTGGCCGCCGTCGCCGAGGAGCTCGATGTCACCCCCGAGACGATCCGCCGGGACCTCGGGGCCCTGGAGCGCCAGGGGCTCGTCCGCCGGGTGCACGGCGGGGCGATCCCGTCGGACCTGCTGAACTTCGAGCCCGGGGTCGGCCAGCGCGACAGCCAGTTCGGCGCGGAGAAGGAGCGGATCGCCAAGGCCGCACTCGCCGAACTGGGCACCGCCGCGACCGTCCTGCTCGACGCCGGGACCACGACCTCCCGGCTCGCGAGCACGCTGCCCCGCGAACGCGACGTCACCGTCGTCACCAACTCGCTGCCGATCGCGTCCTCGCTGGCCGGACGTCCGAACGTGGACCTGCGGCTGCTCGGCGGCCGGGTCCGCGGGACGACGCTGGCCACCGTCGACGACTGGGGCACGGAGGTGCTGGCCGGTCTGACGATCGACGTCGCCTTCCTCGGGACCAACGGCTTCTCCGTGGCCCGCGGCCTCACCACACCCGACACGGGCGAGGGCGCGACCAAGCGGGCGATGCTGCGCGCCGCGCGCCGCACCGTCGTCCTCGCCGACGCCAGCAAGTTCGGCTCCGACCAGTTCGTCCGCTTCGGCACGCTGGCCGAGGTCGACACGCTGATCACCGACACCGGCCTCGCCGCGGCGGACGCCGCCGTGCTCGAGGCCGCCGGCCCCAAGGTGGTACGCGCATGACACCCCGTTCCGTCCCCGCTCCGCGGATGTTCGTGACGGTCACCCCGAACCCGAGCCTGGACCGGACCATCGCGCTGCCGCACCTGGTGCGCGGCGAGGTCCACCGGGCCGGATCGGTCCGGATCGACCCCGGTGGCAAGGGCGTCAACGTCGCCCGCGCCCTGGCCTCGGCCGGGCACCGCACGGTGGCCCTGATGCCGTCGGGTGCCACGCCCGGCGAGCGGCTGGCCGCGCTGCTGGAGCCGACCGACGTCACGACCGTCGCGGTGCCGATCACCGAGGCCACCCGGGTGAACATCACCCTGGTCGAGCCGGACGGCGTCACCACGAAGATCAACGAGCGGGGTCCGCACCTGTCCGCCGACGAGGTCGAGGCCCTGATGGACCGGGCCTGCGCGCTCGGCGCGGGCGCGACCTGGCTGGTGGGCTGCGGCTCGCTGCCCTCCGGTGTGCGCGACGACTTCTACGCGGAGCTGGTCCGGCGCTGCCGCCGGCCCGGCCTGCGGATCGCCGTCGACACCTCGGACGCGCCGCTGCACCACGCCGTCACGGCGGCCCCCGACCTCGTGAAGCCCAACCACGCCGAGCTGGCCGAGCTCGTCGGGCGCCCGCTGGGCAGCCTCGGCGACGTGCTGCTGGCCGCCCGCGAGCTGCGTGCCCGCGGGATCGGCGCGGTCCTGGTCAGCCTGGGCGCCGGTGGCGCCCTGCTGGTCGACCGGTCCGGCGAGTACCACGCCCGGACCCCTCCGATCACCGTGCTCAGCACGGTGGGCGCCGGTGACTCCACCCTGGCCGGGTTCCTGGCTGCGGGCGGGGAGGGACCCGACGCCCTGCGCCACGCCGTGGCCTACGGCGCCGCCGCCTGCCGACTGCCCGGCTCCGCCACGCCGGGTCCGGCCGACATCCGAATCGACGACGTCGAACTGGCACCCACGCCGGACGTCACCCTCGCTCTCACCGGAGATGCCGCATGACCGCACTGATCACCGCTGATCTGGTCGACCTCGACGTGCCGTCGGCCGACAGGAAGACCGCCGTCACCGCCCTCGCCGAGCGCCTCGTGCGGGCGGGCCGGGTCACCGACCTGGACACCTTCCTCGCCGACATCGAGGCCCGCGAGGCACAGATGCCAACCGGCCTGGAGGGCGGCATCGGCATCCCGCACTGCCGCTCCGCGGCCGTCACCGAGCCGACCCTGGCCTTCGGCCGGGCTCCGTCGGGTGTCGACTTCGGCGCCGAGGACGGCCCCGCCGACCTCATCTTCATGATCGCCGCCCCGGAGGGCGGGAACACCGACCACATGACGGTGCTCGCCGCGCTGGCCCGTCGCCTGGTCCGTGCCTCGTTCAAGAACGAGCTCCGCAACGCCACCGACCCGGCCGCCGTCGCGACCTTCATCCAGCAGGAGGTGGGAGCATGAAGCTCCTCGCCGTCACCGCGTGCCCGACGGGCATCGCCCACACCTACATGGCCGCCGAAGCCCTCGAGGTCGCCGCCGAGGAGGCGGGGCACGAGATCGTCGTCGAGACCCAGGGTTCGGCGGGCTCGACACCCTTCACCCAGGCCCAGCTCGACGAGGCCGAGGCGATCATCCTCGCCGCCGACGTCGAGGTGCGGGACAAGGAGCGCTTCGCGCACCTGCCGACGGTCACCTCCCCGGTCAAGAAGGCCATCGGCGGCGCGCCGGGCCTGATCGAGCAGGCCGTCGCGAAGGCCACCGCGCAGCCGAAGGGCTCGGCCGCGGCCGCCGTCCCGGCCCAGCGCGACGGGTCCGACCTGGACACCAAGAACTTCGGCTCGGGCTTCGGTTCCAAGCTCCGCGGCTGGCTGATGACCGGTGTCTCCTACGTCATCCCGTTCGTCGCGGCCGGCGGTCTGCTGATCGCGCTGGGCTTCGCGCTCGGCGGCTACCAGATCAACGAGGCCCCCGACGTCGTCTCCTTCGACGACAACGGCGTCGCCTCGGTCGTGTTCGACCCGGGTGCGGTGCAGTCCTGGGCCGCGCTGTTCTTCCAGGTCGGCGGCCTGGCGTTCGGCTTCCTCGTCCCGGTCCTGGCCGGCTTCATCGCCTACGCCATCGCCGACCGCCCGGCACTGGTGCCCGGCTTCGTCGGCGGCATGATCGCCGTCCAGACCCATGCCGGGTTCCTCGGCGGCCTGGTCGCCGGCCTGCTCGCCGGTGCGGTCGTCTACGGCCTCAAGCTGTGGCAGCCGCCGCGCGCCCTGGCCGGGATCATGCCGGTGCTGGTGCTGCCGCTGATCGGCACCGCCGTCGTCGGCGCGATCATGTTCCTGGTCGTCGGCACGCCGCTCGCGGCCGCCACGACCGGCCTGACCAACTGGCTCAACGGTCTGTCGGGCACCAACGCGATCCTGCTCGGCGCCCTGCTCGGCCTGATGATGGCCTTCGACATGGGTGGTCCGGTCAACAAGGCCGCCTACGCCTTCGCCGTCGCCGGGCTGTCCACCGGGTCGGAGACCGCGCTGATGATCATGGCCGCGGTGATGGCGGCCGGCATGACCCCGCCGCTGGCGCTGGCCCTGGCCACGACCGTCCGCAAGAACCTGTTCACGAAGGTCGAGCAGGAGAACGGCCGCGCCGCCTGGCTGCTGGGCGCCTCGTTCATCACCGAGGGCGCGATCCCGTTCGCCGCGGGCGACCCGCTGCGGGTCATCCCGTCGCTGATGGCCGGGTCCGCGGTCGCGGGCTCGCTGTCGATGGCCTTCGGCGCGACGCTGCGCGCCCCGCACGGCGGCATCTTCGTGGTCCCGCTGATCGGCAACCCGTTCGCCTACCTGCTGGCGATCGTCGCGGGCACCCTGGTCTCCGCCGCCCTGGTCGTCGGCCTGAAGTCGGCCCGCCGCACCCCGGCCCCGGCCGCCGTCGAGCAGCCCGCCGCCGCCCCGGCCGCCGCGCCGGTCGCCGGCTGACACCCACCACCCACATCGAGAGGAACACCGACATGGCCGAGCGCCGCGTGAAGGTGGGGTCGTCCGTCGGGCTGCACGCCCGCCCCGCCAACCTGTTCGTCACCGCCGCCAAGGAGCAGGGGGTGAAGGTGCAGATCGGGACCGCCGACGGTGAGCGTGGACCGGTCGACGCCGCCTCCATCCTGTCCGTGATGGGCCTGGGCGTGCAGTCCGGCGAGGAGGTCGTGCTGACCTCCTCCGACGACGAGCAGGGCGAGGCCGCCGTCGCCGCCCTGGCCGAGCTGCTGGAGCAGGACCTCGACGCGAGCTGACCCCGCGTCACCTCGTACGACCCGGACGCCCCGCCACGCCTCCCGCGCGGCGGGGCGTCCGGTCGTCCGCGGCCTGCTCCTGCCGCTGACGCTGCCGCCGAGAGGCACGTTTCCGCCCTCCCAGGGGCAGGAACGTGCGGTTCAGTCCCGGAGGACGGTCACCCCGCGCGGAGGCAGGGTTCCGGCCGGGCCGGCGAGCACCTCCGCCGCGCCGAGCGGCCCCAGGTCGACGGGGGCGTCGGTCCGGTTGACGACGAACCGGAACCCCTCGCGGCGGACCAGCTCCACCCGTCCCACCAGCTCGCCGGGCAGCTCGGACCCGATCCCGGCGGCGGCCAGCAGGCGTCGCAGCAGCGGGGCGCGGTCGGCGAGCCGGGTCGGGACGTAGGTCGCCGACCCGTCCCCGACCGGACGACGGGTCACCGCGGGCAGCCCGGCCAGGTCACCCGCGGCCGGGTCGGTGCCACCGCCGGTCCAGCGGGCGAGCACCTCGACGGCCGGGTCCACCACCTGCACGGCCTCGCTCCACAGGTCGCCGGTGGTGCCGTCGTCGAGCTCGACGACGGCGCCCGGGTCGAGCGGGGCGAACTCCTCGACCCGGATGCCCAGCAGGTCGCGCAGCGCGCCCGGGTAGCCGCCGAGGACGGCGTGCGCGTCGTCGTCGACGGTGCCCGAGAAGTAGGTGGCGACCAGGTGCCCGCCGGCCTCGACGTAGGCGGTCAGCGCGGCCGCGCGGTCCGGGCCGACCACGTGCAGCACCGGGGCGACGACCAGCCCGTAGCCGGACAGGTCGGCGTCGGCCGGCACGACGTCGGCGCGGACCCCGGCGTCGAGGAACGCCCGGTACCAGCCGAGCGCCTCGGCCTTGTAGCGCAGCTCGGTGGTCGGGGTGAACGGCTGCTCGGCGGCCCACCACGACGGCCAGTCCCACAGCACCGCGGCCGGCGCCGGGATCCGCCGCGCTCCGGCGACCGGGGCCAGCTCACGCAGTGTCGCCCCGAGCGCGGTGACGTCGCGGAACAGCGCCGAGGCCGGCCCGGCGTGCGGCACCATCGCCGAGTGGAACTTCTCCGCGCCCGCCGCGGACTGGCGCCACTGGAAGAAGCAGAGCGCGTCGGCGCCGTGCGCGAGGTGGGTCAGCGCGTCGCGGGCGAGCTCCCCGGGGCGCTTCGCGCGGTTGACCGGCTGCCAGTTCACCGCCGACGTCGAGTGCTCCATCAGCCACCACGGGTGTCCGCCGGCGAGGTTGCCGGTGAGGTTGGCCGAGAACGACAGCTCGTCGCGGGCCTCCGGGCCGGGGAACACGTAGTGGTCGTTGGCGACGACGTCGACGTGCGGCGCCCACGTCGCGTAGTCCATGCCGTTCGTCTCGCCCATCACCATGAAGTTGGTCGTCACGGGCACATCCGGGGTGAGCTCGCGCAGCAGGTCCCGCTCGGCACGCAGGTGGTCGAGCAGGGCGTCGGAGGAGAAGCGGGCGAAGTCGAGCTGCTGGGTCGGGTTCGGGTGGGTGCCCGGGCCGGTGCGGCGCGGGGTGCCGATCTCGTCCCACTCGCCGTAGTGCTGGGACCAGAACGCGGTGCCCCAGGCCTGGTTGAGCCGGTCGAGGTCGTCGTAGCGGCGCTGCAGCCAGGCCCGGAACGCGCGCTGCGCGTCCTCGGAGTGGTCGTGGACGTCGTGGCAGCCCAGCTCGTTGGACACGTGCCAGGCGGCGAGCGCGGGATGGTCGCCGTAGCGGCGGGCGAGGCGCTGGACCAGGGCGAGTGCGTGGCGGCGGAACACCGGGGAGGTCGGGCGGTGGTGCTGGCGCCCGCCCGGGGCGAGGATCCGGCCATCGGCGTCGACAGCAAGGATCTCCGGGTGCCGGTGGTGCAGCCACGGCGGAGGTGAGGCCGTCGCCGTCGCGAGGTCGACGGCGATCCCGCCCGCGTGCAGCAGGTCCAGCACGTCGTCGAACCAGTCGAGGTCCCAGCGGTCCGGTGCGGGCTGCAGCAGCGCCCAGGAGAAGACGCCGACGGTCACGATCGTCACCCCGGCCTCGCGCATGAGCGCGACGTCGGACTCCCACACCGCGCGCGGCCACTGCTCGGGGTTGTAGTCGGCCCCGAACTCGATGCGAGGACGGGAGGCACCGGGGGTGCGACGCAGCCAGCGGGTCATGCACACAGTGTGTCCGTGGCGATGTGCGATGTCGTGCGGATGTGTCCGACTTCGTGCAGATCAGGTTTCCCCGCGGTTACGGGCGGCGCCAGAGATGGCCCCGCCCCACGACGGCGGGGGACGATGCCGGGGCCCGACCCCCGTTCCCGACGACGCGAGCGGCCCGTCCCGAACCGCGTCACCGCGCGGAGAACCGGAGAGCCTGCGTGAGCCCCTCGGAGACCACCGCACTCGCCCCCGACTCGCTGGCCGCGCACTCGGGCGTCGTCAGCGAGAGTGAGCAGAAGGCGCTGCGCGCCGACATCCGGCGGTTGTCCACGATGCTCGGTCGGACGCTGTCCGACGAGGCCGGTCCCGAGGTCCTGGAGCTGGTCGAGAAGGTGCGACGGGCGGCCCGGGACTCCGCACGCGGCGAGGCGGGGCCGGACGTCGTCGCGGCCCTGCTCGACGGGATCGACACCGGCACCGCGGTGCTGCTGGCGCGGGCGTTCTCCCAGTACTCCCAGCTGGCCAACGTCGCCGAGCAGCTGCACCGGTCACGGGAGCTGCGGGAGCTGCGGCCGGCCGACGCGCGGCCGCTGCGGGCGGTGCTGCGCCGCCTGGCGACCGAGGCCGACCCGGACGAGGTCGCCGACGTGCTGGCCAGGGCCGAGCTGCGCCCGGTGTTCACCGCGCACCCGACCGAGTCGACCCGGCAGTCGGTGCTGGGCATCCTGCGCCGGGTCGTGGACGCGCTCGACGCCCGGGCGCCCGACGAGGAGCTCGCCGCCCTGGTCGACCTGCTGTGGCAGACCGACGACATCCGCCCCGGCAAGCCGATGGTGATCGACGAGGCACGCAACGTCGCCTGGTTCGCGGCCCGGCTCGGCGAGCGGACCGTCCCGGACCTGCTGGGCGAGTTCGCCAGGGAGGCCGCCGACGCCGGGCTGGAGATCCCCGCCGACGCGCGTCCGCTCGTGCTGGGGTCGTGGGTCGGCGGCGACCGCGACGGCAACCCCAACGTCACCCCGGCGGTGACCCGTGAGGTGCTGGAGCTCAACGCCGACCGGGCGATCCGGATCCACACCGCGCTGGTGGAGAAGCTGGTCTTCGAGCTGTCGGTGTCGACGCGGGTGATGGGGGTGTCGGAGGAGCTGCGCGGCTCGCTGGCCCGGGACCGGCGCGCGCTGCCCGCGGTGCACGACCGCTTCATCCGGCTCAACGCGCACGAGCCGTACCGGCTCAAGCTGTCCTACGTCGCGGCCCGGTTGGAGAACACCCGCCGGCGGATCGCGACCGGCGCCGCGCACGAGGCGGGCGTCGACTACCTGGGGTCGGCCGGCTACCTGGAGGACCTGCTGGTCGTGGACCGGTCGCTGCGCGGCCACCACGGGGCCCGGATCGCCGGTGGCACCCTGGCCAGGGCGATCCGCTCGGCCCGCGCGCTGGGCCTGCACCTGGTCGAGCTGGACGTGCGCGAGCACTCGCAGAAGCACCACGACGCGCTCGGAGCGGTGTTCGACGGACTCGGCGAGCTGGACCGGCCCTACGCCGAGCTGACCCGCGACGAGCGGCGGGAGCTCCTGTCGGCGGAGCTGCGGAACAAGCGGCCGCTGTTCCGTCGCCACTACGGCGTGCCCGAGGCCGCCGCACCGGTGCTGGACCTGTTCGACACGGTGCACGCGCTGCAGCACGAGTTCGGCGAGGAGGTCGTGCGGACCTACATCGTCTCGATGGCCCGCGACGTCGACGACCTGCTCGCCGTCGCCGTGCTGGCCCGCGAGGCGTACATGGTCGAGATCGGCGACGACCCGCGCTCCTCGATCGACCTCGTGCCGCTGTTCGAGACGGTCGAGGAGCTGTCCCGGGCCGGGGAGCTGCTGGAGGGGCTGCTGTCGGACCCGGGGTACCGCCAGCAGGTCCGCAACCGCGGTGACCTGCAGGAGATCATGCTGGGGTACTCCGACTCCAACAAGGGCGCAGGGATCACCGCGTCGCAATGGCAGATCCACCGGGCCCAGCGCCAGCTGCGTGACGTGGCCGCCGAGCACGGGGTGCGGCTGCGGCTGTTCCACGGCCGCGGCGGGTCGGTCGGGCGCGGTGGCGGTCCGGCCGGCGAGGCGATCGCGTCGGCGCCGTTCGGGTCGGTCGACGCCACGATGAAGCTCACCGAGCAGGGCGAGGTCATCTCCGACAAGTACTCGCTGCCCAGCCTGGCGCACGACAACCTGGAGATCCTGCTGGCGTCGATGCTGGACGCGTCGCTGCTGCACCAGGCGTCCCGCTGACCCGCCGAGACCCTGAAGCGCTGGGACGAGGTCATGGACTGCGTGTCGGAGGCCGCCACCGCCACCTACCGGACCCTCGTCGACGACCCGGCCCTGCCGCTGTTCTTCACCGCGGCGACGCCGGTGGAGGAGCTGGGGCGGCTCAACGTCGGGTCGCGGCCGTCGAAGCGGCCGGGGCAGGGCGAGCCGACGCTCGACGACCTGCGCGCGATCCCGTGGGTGTTCGGCTGGACGCAGACCCGGATGGTGGTGCCCGGCTGGTACGGCCTGGGCTCGGGCCTGCGGGCGGCCCGCGAGGCGGGCTACGCCGAGGAGCTGGCCGAGATGCGGGAGTGGGCGTTCTTCCGGAACCTGATCGGCAACGTGGAGATGACGCTGGCCAAGACCGACCTGCGGATCGCGTCGAACTACGTCGCGACGCTGGTCGACCCGGAGCAGCAGGGACTGTTCGCGCAGATCCGCGCCGAGCACGAGCTGACCCGCCGCGAGCTGCTCGCGGTGACCGGCGAGGACCAGCTGCTCGCCCGGCACCCGGTGCTGCGCGGCACGCTGTCGGTGCGCGACGCCTACCTGGAGCCGCTGCACCACCTGCAGGTCGAGCTGCTCGCCCAGCGCCGGGCCGCGGGGAACGACCCGGACCCCGACCTGGAGCGCGCCCTGCTCCTGACCATCAACGGGATCGCGGCCGGGATGAAGAACACCGGCTGAGCCGCATCCCGCAGCACCGGAGGTGGCCGGGTACGTTCCGGACATGGAGCACGATCGGAACACACCCGGCCCCGAGGGCCCCGCGACCCGCCGGGTGGTGGCGTGGGTGCTGATCATCGCGCTGGCCGGGCTCCCGCTCAGCTACCTGGCCGGGACTGCCGGACCGCAGGTCGTCGGCGCGCTGGTGGTCGTCGCGCTGCTGGTCGGCGGCGTGGCGTTCTGGCTGCACCGCCGCACCCGCTGACCGGCCACCCGCCGGAACCGGTGCGGCCGCGGGCTGCTGGACTTCCCGGGTGCAGTACCGCCACGCCCCGGCCGCGAACCATGCGGCGCTCGACGCGGTGCTGGCGTCGGCACCGGGCCGCCCGACCCTCCCGGTCCGCCTGACCGTCGAGCTCGCCGGTCGCGCCCGCGCCCATCTGCCCGCCGACGCGCCGCTCACCGTGTGGGACCCGTGCTGCGGCGCCGGGGTGACCCTCACCGTGCTGGGCCTGCTCGTGCCCGGCATCACGCGTCTGGTGGGCACCGACGCCGACCCCGAGCCGCTCGACCTGGCCCGCCGCAACCTCGCCCTGCTCGACCCCGGCGGTCTCGCCGCCCGCGCCGCGGACCTCGACGCCCTCGCCGCCCGGCACGACAAGCCGTCCTACGCCGACGCCGCGACCGCCGCCCGGACCCTGGTCCCGGCGAGCACCCCGGCCTGGTCGGTCGCCGTCGCCGACGCCAGGGACACCGCCGCCGTCCGCGGTGTCCTCGCCGAGGCGTCCCCGGACGACGCCGGCCCGGACCTCGTCCTGGCCGACCTGCCGCACGGGATCCGGACGACCTGGGCCGCCGCCCCCACCCGGCCCGCCGGCGCGGCCGCCGACACCCCGGCCCCCGGGGTCGAGTTCCTGCGCGCGGTCGCGACCGTGCTCCGCCCGGACGCCGTGGTCGTGGCCGTCGGACGTGGACGGACGGTGGCGTTGCCGCCGGGGGTCCGTCCTCTCGAACGGGTCCGTGTGGGACACCGGGCCGCCGTCCTGGTGCGGGCGGGCGCGCTGCGGGACGACTGAGCTGGACAGGGGCTGCTCGCCACCCTCGCGCCGGTGCCGGGCCGCACGACAGGGGTGCCGGCGGGGCGACGCGTCTCCGTGCCGGCGCGAACCGGTCCGCCGGCACCCTCCTTTCGAACTCGCTTACCGGGTAAGCGAGTTCGGAGAACCAGCACCCCGCGCGGCGCCGAGCGGGGCCACCGCCCCGCAGGCTCGGAGGCCGCCGGCGCGTGCCCGTCCGGGGCGCGCCCCGGACGGCGGCGGTCCGGGCGTGGCGACCCGATCCCGGTCACACTGGACCCCGACCCGACCCGACCCGAGGACGCATCCGTGAGCACGATCGACCTGAACGCCGACCTCGGCGAGTCCTGGGGCCGGTGGACCCTCGGCGACGACGAGGCGATGCTCGGGCTCGTCACCTCGGCGAACGTCGCGTGCGGGTTCCACGCCGGGGATCCCTCGACGCTGCGGGGCACGACCGCGGGGGCTGCCGGGGCGGGGGTCGTCGTCGGGGCGCAGGTGTCCTATCCGGACCTGCGCGGGTTCGGGCGCCGGTTCCTCGACATCGAGCCCGACGCGCTGACCGACGACGTGCTCTACCAGATCGGCGGGCTCGAGGCGCTGTGCCGGGCCGCGGGCACCCGGGTCCGCTACGTCAAGCCGCACGGCGCGCTCTACAACGCCACGCGGACGCACACCGCGCAGGCTCGCGCGGTCGTCCGGGCGGTGCTGGCGTACGACCCGTCGCTGCCGGTGCTCGGCCTGCCCGGGTCCGCGCTGCTCGCGGAGGCCGAGCGCGCCGGGCTGCGCGCGGTGGGCGAGTTCTTCGTCGACCGCGGCTACACCCCCGAGGGCGGGCTCGTCCCGCGTGGCGAGCCGGGCGCACTGCTCGACGACGCCACGGAGGCGGCCGAACGACTCGTCCGCATGGTCGGGACGGGGACGGTGCGCGCGGTCGACGGCAGCGAGGTCGCCGTCCGCGCCGAGTCCGCCTGCCTGCACGGCGACTCCCCCGGTGCCGTCGCGACCGCCCGGCGGGTCCGTGACGAGCTCGCCCGGACCGGGATCGCCGTCGCACCGTTCGTGTGAGCGATGATCGGGCCATGACGAACGACCCGCACGCCTGGCTCGAGGACGTCACCGGCACCGAGGCCCTGGAGTGGGTGGCCCGGCGCAACGCCCGCACCGAGGCGCGACTGACCGGCACCCCGCTGTTCACCGAGCTGGAGTCGGGGATCCGCGAGGTCCTCGACTCCCGCGACCGGATCCCGTTCGTCACCGCCCGCGGCGGGTACTACTACAACTTCTGGACCGACGAGCAGCACCCGCGCGGCCTGTGGCGGCGCACCACACCGGAGTCCTACCGGAGCGCCGACACCGAGTGGGAGGTGCTGCTCGACGTCGACGCGCTCAACGAGGCCGAGGGCGAGAACTGGGTCTGGCACGGCGCCCGGTTCCTGCGCCCGGACCTCGACCGCGCCCTGGTCGACCTGTCCCGCGGCGGCGCCGACGCCGACGTCACCCGCGAGTTCGACCTGCCGACCCGCACCTTCGTCGAGGACGGGTTCTCCCGCCCCGAGGCGAAGGGCGGGATGAGCTGGATCGACCGCGACACCGTCTACCTGTCCACCGACCTCGGTCCGGGCACCATGACGACGTCGGGCTACCCGCGCACGGTGCGCCGGCTGCGCCGCGGCGAGGCCCTGGAGTCCGCCGAGCTGGTCTACGCCGGCGAGGAGACCGACCTCAGCATCTCGGCGTTCCGCGACCACACCCCGGGCTTCGAGCGGGACTTCCTGCGCCGGGCCCTGGCCTTCTACGCCGACGAGCTGCACCTGATCGGCGCGGACGGGAGCCTCACCAAGATCGACGTCCCGGACTCCGCGACGACCGACGTGCACCGCGAGTGGTGCACCGTCGAGCTGCGCGAGGACTGGGGGTCGTTCACCGCGGGCTCGCTGCTCGCCGCCCGCTTCGACGACGTCCTGACCGGCACCCCGGACTGGGAGGTGCTGTTCGAACCCACCGACTCCTCCTCGCTGGCCGGGTACACCTGGACCCACCACCACCTCGTGCTCGACGTGCTGGAACACGTCGTCGACCGGCTCGTCGTGCTCACTCCCGGCGAGCAGGGCTGGGAGCGGTCACCGTTCGTCGGGGCGCCGGAGTTCGGGAGCGTCACGGTCGCCGCGGTCGACGCCGACGAGAGCGACGACGTCTGGCTGATCGTCACCGACTACCTGACCCCCTCGACGCTGTCGATCGCCACGGTCGGCGAGGCACCCCGGCCGCTGCGCAGCGCGCCCGCGTTCTTCGACGCGTCCCGCCACGTCATCGAGCAGCACTTCGTGACCAGCGACGACGGCACCCGCGTCCCCTACTTCCTGGTCCGGCCCACGGACCTGCCCTTCGACGGCTCCGCCCCGACCCTGCTCTACGGCTACGGCGGCTTCGAGATCCCCCTGACACCCGGCTACTCCGGCGCGACCGGCCGGTCCTGGCTGGAGCGCGGCGCTGCGGGAGAAGCGCCCGCGCGCCTACGAGGACATGGCCGCCGTCGCACGGGACCTGATCGACCGCGGCATCACCTCACGCGCGCACCTCGCCGTGCAGGGCGGCAGCAACGGCGGACTGATGGCGGGGAACATGCTGGTCCGCTACCCCGAGCTGTTCGGTGCGGTGGTGATCCAGGTGCCGCTGCTGGACATGAAGCGCTACAGCCACCTGCTCGCCGGCGCCTCCTGGATGGCCGAGTACGGCGATCCGGACACCGACGACTGGGAGTTCATCCGGACGCTCTCGCCGTACCACCTGATCGACTCGGACGCCGACTACCCACCGACGATCCTGCTGACCTCCACCCGCGACGACCGGGTGCACCCCGGCCACGCCCGCAAGTTCACCGCCGCGCTGGAGGCCGCCGGCCACGACGTCACCTACTACGAGAACATCGAGGGCGGGCACGGCGGCGCCGCGGACAACGCGCAGGCCGCGAGGATGGCCGCACTGGCCTACGGATTCCTGTGGGAGAAGCTGGCATGAGCGACGTCGTGATCCGGGTGCGGGGCGAGCACGAGCGGCAGGTCCCCGCCGAGCGGGGTACCGCGCAGGTCGTCGTGGAGGCGCAGGGGCCCGAGGCCGCGGCGGTGCGGTCCGAGGTCGAGCAGGGCACCGCGGCGCTCGTCGCCGACGTGCGCACCCTGCACGACCCCGGCGCGGGTCCGGTCCGGCGCTACGTCGTCGACCAGGCCCGCAGCTGGGTCGAGCAGCCGTCGTTCGAGGGCCGGCCGCAGCCGCCGGTGCACCACGCGTCGGTGTCGGTGTCGGTGGAGTTCGACGACGTCGCCCGGCTCGGCGCCTGGCTGTCCGGGGTGGGCCGGTTCGCCGGCGCGCAGGTGCAGGGGATCTCCTGGGACCTGGCTCGGGAGCACCGCCGCGAGATCGAGCGGTCGGCCCGCCAGGACGCGCTGCGCCAGGCCGTCGAGCGCGCCCAGGACTACGCCGACGCCCTCGACCTGGGCCCCGTCGCGCCGCGCTCGGTCGCCGACACGGGCATGCTCGGCGCGCACCAGCCGGTGGGGGTGAGCTTCAGTGCCCGCGCGATGTCCGCGCCGGGCGGGTTCGCCGAGGCCGACGGTGCTCTCGGCACGCTCCTCGCCCCGGACGACATCACCGTCCGGGCCGAGGTCGAGGCCGAGTTCGTCGTGCGCCGGGAGGGCTGAGCCCCGCTCAGCCCTCCCGGGCCGCGATCTCGCCGTGCTCGGTGCGCAGCTCCCGCTTGAGGATCTTGCCGCTGGGGTTCTTCGGCAGCGCGTCGGCGAACACCACGTACTTGGGCCGCTTGTAGCCGGCGAGCTTCTCGCGGGCGTGCGCGTCGACCTGCTCGCGGGTCAGCGTCACGCCCTGCTTCGGCACCACGACCGCGGTGACGGCCTCGATCCAGTGCGGGTGGCTGACGCCGAACACGGCGACCTCGGCGACACCCTCGAGCAGGTAGAGCGCTTCCTCCACCTCGCGGGAGGCGACGTTCTCCCCACCGGTCTTGATCATGTCCTTCTTGCGGTCGACGACGGACAGGTACCCGTCGGCGGTCATCACGCCCAGGTCACCGGAGTGGAACCAGCCACCGGCGAACGCCTCGGCGGTCTTCTCCTCGTTCTCGTAGTACCCCAACGTCACGTGCGGGCTGCGGTGCACGATCTCGCCGACCTCTCCCGGACCGACCTCGTTGCCCTCGTCGTCGACGACGCGCGTCTCGACGTTCAGCGACGCCCGCCCGGCCGACCCAGCGTGGCTGAGCTGCTCGTCCGGGCCGAGCAGGGTGGCCAGCGGGGAGGTCTCGGTCTGGCCGTAGAAGTTCCACAGCCGCACCTCGGGGAGCCGCCGGGACAGCTCCTGCAGCACCTCGACCGGCATCGCCGCGGCACCGTAGTAGCCCTTGCGCAGGCTCGACAGGTCCCGGGTGTCGAAGTCCGGGTGGCGCAGCAGCGAGATCCAGACCGTCGGCGGGCAGAAGAGCTTGGTGACCTTCTCCCGCTCGATCGTCTCCAGCAGCCGGGCCGGGTCCGGTGCCGGGAGGATGATGCTGGTGGCGCCGAGGTAGACGTCGACGGACAGGAAGCAGTCCAGCTGCGCGCAGTGGTAGAGCGGCAGCGAGTGCAGCTCGACGTCGTCGTGCTCCATGCCGCCGTCGACGACGCACGACACGTACTGGGCGATCAGCGATCGGCTGGGCAGCATGACGCCCTTGGGCCGCGACTCGGTGCCGGAGGTGTACATGAGGCGCAGCGGGTCGTCGTCGGCGATGTGCACGTCCGGCTCGCCGGGGTCGCCGTCACCGTCGATCCAGGCGTCCAGGTCGGCCCAGTCCCCGGTCGGCGCCTGCCCGGACAGCCCGATCCAGGCCCGGACCGACGCCGGCTCCGAGGACTGCGCGAGCGCCTTCTCCCCGGTCGCGGCCAGCGCGTCCTCGACGACGAACGCCGTCGCCCCGGAGTGGTCGAGGATGAACGCGATCTCCTCGGCGTTCAGCATGAAGTTGATCGGCACGAGCACGACGCCGAGCCGCGCGGTGGCGTAGACGAGCACCGCGAACTGGCGGCAGTTGTGCGACAGCAGCGCGAGCCGGTCGCCCTTGACCAGGCCCTGCCCGGCCAGTGCGGCGGCGCAGCGGTTCACCGCGGCGTCGAACTCGGCGAAGGTCCAGCGGGTCTCACCGTCGACGACCGCGGTCTTGCCCGGGTACCGGACGGCCGTCCGGTGCAGCAGGTCCCCGAGCGTGTGCCGGCGCACCCGCCGGATCGACGCCGCGGTCAGCTCACTGAACTCGGTAGCACCGTTGCCCATGGGCGCATCCTGCCCGAGGACACCCCCGTCGTCACCTACGACCGTTCTCCGCGGACCCGACGACGTCGGCGGGGTCCGTGGCTTCCGCGCTGTCTTTGCCGTCCGCGCTGTCTGTGCCGTCCGCGGCGTCCCGATCGTGCCCGGCCGGGACCCAGATCCCGGTCGGCTCGTCCCGCCCGCGCAGCGTCACCGACTCCGATGCCCGCCACCGCGCGGCCTCGCTCCCGGCGGCGTCGACGGCCCGGGCGGCCGCGACGACCCGCCCCGGCACCGACTTCGCCAGCTCGGTGAGCCGCGCCGCCTCGTTCACCGGGTCGCCGATCACGGTGTACTCGAAACGGCGCGGGTCGCCGATGTTGCCGGCCACCGCGTCGCCCGCGGAGACACCGATGCCGGCCTCGATCTCAGGCATCTCCTCGGCGAGGCGGGCGCCCAGGCAGCGGGCGGCGCTGAGCGCGGCGCCGGGGGCGTCGTCGAGGTCGAGCGGGGCGCCGAACACGGCGAGCGCGGCGTCGCCCTCGAACTTGTTGATCCACCCGCCGGCCTGCTCGACGCACTCGACGACCACCCCGAAGAAGCGGTTCAGCACCGCCACGACCTCCTCCGGCGGTCGGCGGGCGGCCATCGTCGTCGAACCGACGAGATCGACGAACAGCACCGCGACTGGCCGCACCTCGCCGCCGAGCCGGATGCCGTCACCGCGCGCCGACGCGGCCTCGGCGACGTCGCGGCCGACGTGGCGGCCGAACAGGTCACGGATCCGCTCCCGCTCGCGCAGCCCCTCGACCATGCTGTTCGTCCCGGCCTGGAGCTGCCCGAGCTCGGTGTTGTCGTAGACGGGCAGGCTCACGTCGAGATCACCGTCCTGCACACGGGCCAGTGCACGGCGCACGGCCAGCACCGGGTCGGCGATGGCGCGGGCGGCCCCGAGCGTCGTGATCAGTCCGACCCCGATCGCCGTGCCCCCCAGCGCGAGCATGGTGACCGCGAGCTGGGTGGGCGAGGAGTCCCCGAACACCAGGGCGACGAGCCCTGCCAGCATGATCCCGGAGATCGGGACCGCGGTGCCGAGCGCCCAGAACCCGACCGAGCGCAGCATGACCCCGGTGATCAGGCGACGCCGCTTCGGCGGCCGCCCGGACAGCACTCGGGCCGCGGCGCGGCGCAGGATCCGCTCGACCAGCAGGTAGGACAGGGCCGAGGTGGTCACGCCGCCGATCAGCACGGTGGCGGTGACCGAGAAGCCCAGCCGCCCGGAGTAGCGCAGGTTGAGGAAGCAGAACAGGACCGCGCCGACCACCCACAGCAGGGCGACCATCGACGAGATGCGGGCGGGTGCCCGCAGCACCAGCTGCCGCTCGTCGGCCTGGGGGTCCCGCGAGGAGCGACGCACGGTCAGCTTCCGGCGGCCGAACCAGATCCCGACCGGGACCGCGACGAGCAGGTAGATCGCGAGCACGACGAGGTTGACCAGCCGGATCTCGACGGCGTCGAGCAGCTGTTCCCGGGGCAGCACGAAGGCCGCGATGACCAGCACCACGGCCGCGCCGATGACGTTCGCCGACGCCACGACGAGGGCCAGCAGCGCTCGTACCGGCAGGCCGACGACCTGGCGGCCCGGCCGCGTCGCGGGTCGCTGCGCATCCATGCGGCGAGTCTAGGCCGATCGAGTGAGCCCGGTCGCCGGAGACGGGAGGACGCCCGCCACCACGGTGCTGCGCAACAGGATGGCCGCCCACCCTCCGCACTCCTCCCACTGGGCCGAACATGCGACATCCCCTCCCCGATCGCGTGCTCCCGCCGGGCCGACGTTGTGGCCCGCACCTCACGGGTACTGGCTCCGGGTAGGACGCACGTCACCGACGGCCCGGCTCGCGCCGGGTCGTCACACAGAGGGGAACACCGGATGACCAGCACGTACGGCAGGACCGCGGGCGGACCGGCGGAGCACGCGGGCGCGGTCGCCCCCGGGCACGCCGACCCCGCGCACACCGACACCCTGCACACCGAGCACCGGCACGAGCACTCGACCGTGGACCCCCGTACGGGCGGTGTCCACCACGCGGGCGGTGTCCCGATCGCCGGCGGCCCGCGGCTGGACCGCATCCGCTGGGGCGCGGTGTGGATCGGCGCGCTGACCACGTTCGCGGTCAACATCGTCCTGCAGCTGCTGTTCTTCGCCTTCGGCTGGCTCACCATCGGTGGCGCCCCCGGCACGACGACGGCGGCCGTGGTCTCGGTGGTGATCGGCCTGCTCGCGTTCTTCCTCGGCGGGATGGCGACCGGCTCGTCGACGGTCTGGGACAACCCGGCCGACGGCGTGGTCAACGCCCTGGCCGTCTGGGTCCTGACCACGATGCTGCTGGTCGGGCTGGCCCTGGCCGGGGGCGGCGCGCTCGCCGGCTACGCCGGTTCGGCGTTCCCCGGCCTCGGCGCGGGTGGCGCGGGTGTCGTCGGCCTCGCCCGTGAGGCCGCGGGCTGGTCGGTCCTGGCGATGGGCGTCTCGGCCGTCGCCGCGGCGATCGGTGGCGCCGTCGGTGCCCGCATGTGGCCGGGCGCCGCGCAGCGGACCGCCCGCGTCTGACCCGCCGGTCGCCCTCCGCGGCGGCCCAGGCACGTCGACCGCCCCCGCCACCGTCGCACCGCGACGGGGACGGGGGCGTCGTCGTGTCCGGGCGGCGAGGTGGAGCCCGGATCTCCACCCGGGGTCGATCCCGGGGTGGATCCGGCGGGGGCCCTCGCGCGGGAGTGTCGGAGAGGTCCGACCCCCGCGACGGCAGGAGCCATCCGATGACCACGACCACTCCCCCGACCGCGCCTGCGCCCGCCGCGGGCCGTGGCACCGTGCTGCGGCAGACGGCGATCTCGCTGCTGGTGGACGCGGGGCTGCCGTACCTGGTCTACGTGGTGCTGACCGGACAGGGCATGTCCGACGTCGCCGCGCTGGCCTGGTCCGCGCTGCCGCCCGCGCTGAACGTCCTGGTGCAGGCGGTGCGGCACCGCCGGCTCAACCCGGTCGGGGTGATCGTGCTAATCACCATCGCGGCCGGGCTGGTGACGTCGCTGCTCAGCGGCGACGCCCGGTTCGCCGTCGCCCGCGACGCGATCCAGAGCGTCGCGTTCGGACTCCTGCTCGCCGGGTCGCTGGTGGTCGGGCGTCGCCCGCTGATGTTCCACGTGTGCCGGTTCTTCGGCGGCGCCCAGCGCCCCGACCTGCCCGCGCTGATGGAGCGCCAGTGGGACGCCAACCCGGTGTTCCGCCGGACGCTGCGCCGCGCGACGGGGGCCGGCGCCCTGGTCATGGCGCTGGAGGCGGCCCTGCGGATCACGCTGGCCTACACACTGGCGCCGGTGGTGGCGCTGCCGATCCTGTCGGTGCAGTCGGTCGTGGTGTGGACGGCGCTGTCGGCGCTGCTGGTCCTCAGCGTGAAGCGGGCGGTGCGGGCGGGTCGCTGACCGGCCGAGCGGGCAGCTCACCGCCGGAGACGGCGGCGCTCACGGCCGGAGCCCCGCGAGCCGCTCGGCGGCCTGCTCCAGCACCTCGTCGCGCTTGCAGAAGGCGAACCGCACGTACGGCCGGTGCGCCGCGGCGGCCTGCGGCGACGGGCAGAACACCGACACCGGGACGACCGCGACCCCGCACAGGCCGGGGAGCTTCCAGGCCAGGTCGACGCCGTCGTCGTAGCCGAGCGGGCGCGGGTCCGCGGTCACGAAGTAGGTGCCGCGCGGGGTGAGCACGTCGAACCCGGCCGCCCGCAGCCCGTCGGCCAGCAGGTCGCGCTTGCGGGTGAGATCGGCCGCGAGGCCGGTGTAGAAGTCGTCACCGAGGCCGAGGGCGTGCGCGACGGCCGGCTGGAACGGCGCCCCGCCGTGGAAGGTGAGGAACTGCTTGACCGCGCGCGGGGCGGCGACCAGCTCGGACGGGCCGTGCACCCAGCCGACCTTCCAGCCGGTCACCGAGAAGGTCTTCCCGGCCGAGGAGATCGTGAGGGTGCGGTCGGCGAGGCCGGGCAGCGACGCCATCGGGACGTGCTGCGCGTCGTCGAAGACCATGTGCTCGTACACCTCGTCGGTGACGACCACCGCGTCGTGGGCGACCGCGAGCTCCCCTACCCGGGTCAGCTGGTCGCGGGTGAGCACCGCGCCGGTCGGGTTGTGCGGGGTGTTGACCAGCACCACCCGGGTGCGGTCGGAGAACGCGGCGGCCAGCGCGTCGTCGTCGAAGCCGAACCCGGGCGGGAGCAGCGGCACGGTGCGCAGCGTGGCGCCGGCCAGCGCGACGGCCGCGGCGTAGGAGTCGTAGGCCGGCTCGAACGCGACGACCTCGTCGCCGGGTCCGCAGAGTCCGAGCAGGGTCGCGGCGATCGCCTCGGTCGCACCCGTGGTGACGACGACGTCGGCCGGGTCGACCTCGAGGCCGTACCAGCGGTGCTGGTGCGCCGCGACGGCCTCGCGCAGCGCGGGTACGCCCGGACCGGGCGGGTACTGGTTGCGGCCGCGCTCGGTGATGTTGGCGGCCGCGTCGGCGAGCAGCGATGCCGGACCGTCGGTGTCCGGGAAGCCCTGGCCGAGGTTGATCGCACCGGTCTCGACCGCGAGGCGGGAGATCTCGGTGAAGATCGTCGAGGTGAACGGGCGCATGCGCTCGACCAGCATGGGCCCGACACTATCCGGGTGTGCGGGTGGCGCAGCTCCTGATCGAGGTTCTGCGCGAACCCGTGCCGGTCCACGGACGCCGGTGGGTTCCACCGCGCCGGGAGGAGCTCCTCCGGTGACCCGGTCGAGTCCGGCTCAGTCGAGTCCGCGGACGATGTGGGACTCGTCGTCGTGCTGCTCGTCGTTCTCGATCGAGATGTCGTCGTTCATCGCATGGCCTCCTCACGGATGTCGGGTGAAGAATGATGGACACACGGGGAGACGTTCGTCATCGGGGAGACGTTGCTGAACCGGCCTGTGGACCGATCCAGAGCCACCCGATCGGGTGAGCAGACCTGCCCACCCGATCGGGTCGTCCCGCGTCGTCGTCCCGCGTCCATGCCTCCGGTCTACCCGCTGATGCGGCCGACCAGGTGCAGCTTTTCCGCGTCCTTGGCGCTGCGCAGCGCCAGACCCCACGCCCCCTTGGCGTCGGACCCGGTCACGAGCTCGACCTTCGCCGGGAGCAGCACCGGCTTGCGGAACACGACGTCGTAGGTGCAGGCGTCGGGGATCCGGCCCTCCAGCGCGGCGACGGCGTGCGCCGCGGTCCACATGCCGTGCGCGATCGCCCGCGGGAAGCCCATCGCCTTCGCGGTGAGCGAGTGCAGGTGGATCGGGTTCACGTCACCGGAGACGGCCGCGTAGCGGCGTCCGATGTCGCCCGGGACCCGCCACAGCGCGTTCGCCGGCCCGGTGGGCACCGGCGGCTCGGCGATGTCCGCCGTGCCGGCCGTGTCGGCCGTGTCGTTGCCGCCCGCCGGGCCGTCCGGGGCCTTCGCCCCGCGGGCCAGATAGGTGCTGCGGCCGGACCAGACGGTCTCCCCGTCCGCGGAGACCTCACCGACCAGGTCGACCTGCGCCCCCTTGGGGTGCCGGGTGAACCGCTGCGCCCACACCCGGACGTCGAGGGTCTCGGTCGGGGCGATCGCCCGGTGCACGGTGATCCGGTTGGCGATGTGCACCAGACCGGGCAGCGGCAGCGGGAACGACCGGCCGGCCATCAGCACGACCTGCAGCGGGAACGTCAGCATGTGCGGGTAGGTCACCGGCAGGGCGTTGCCGACCCGGAACCCGCAGACCCGGGCGTAGTCGGCGAGGTGTCCCTGCTCGACCGTGACGCCGCGGCGGACCAGCTCGGTCGCGGGCAGCGACCGGCCGGAGCCGCCGGGGAGCGCCGCCCGGGCGGCCGCGGAGGCGTAGTACTGCCCCAGCGACGGCGGCCCGGGCAGCTCCGTGACCTTCCGATCCTCGGTCACGGTCATCAGGCCCCCAGCATCGACTGGCCGCAGACCCGCACGGTCTGCCCGTTGAGCCCGCCGGACTCGGCGCGGCCGAACCAGCCGATGGCCTCGGCGACGTCCACCGGCAGCCCGCCCTGCTTGAGGGAGTTGATCCGGCGGCCGCCCTCGCGGGTGGCGACGGGCATCTTCGCGGTCATGTCGGTCTCGATGAACCCGGGTGCGACGGCGTTGATCGTCGCGCCGCGCTCGGCGAAGCGCGGGGCGAGCGCCCGGACCATGCCGATCACACCGGCCTTGGAGGCGGCGTAGTTGGTCTGGCCGCGGTTGCCCGCGATGCCCGACTGCGAGGACACGCAGACCACGCGGCCCGACTCGTGCAGCGGGGAGCCCTCGGCCAGCAGCGCCTCGTTGATCGTCAGCTGGGCGCCCAGGTTGACCGCGAGCACCGAGTTCCAGCGGTCGGCGGTCATGTTCGCGAGCAGCTTGTCGCGGGTGATGCCCGCGTTGTGCACCACGATGTCGACGCCGTCGTGCCGGTCGGCGAGGTGGCCGAGCAGCCGGTCGGCCGCGTCGGGGGCGGTGATGTCCAGCTGCAGCGCGGTGCCGCCGGTGCGGTTCGCGGTGCGGGCCAGTCCCTCACCGGCCGCCGGGATGTCGACGGCGACGATCGTCGCGCCGTCGCGGGCCAGGGTGTCGGCGATGGCCGCGCCGATGCCGCGTGCCGCGCCGGTGACCACCGCGATGCGCCCGGCGAGCGGCTGCTCCTCGGCACGCGGGTCGTCGACCTCGGCCGGCTCCTGCGGGGTCCCGACCGGCGCCGCGACGTGCGCGACCTGGCCGTCGACGTAGGCGGAGCGGGCCGACAGGAAGAACCGGACCGACGAGTCGATCGCGGCCGGGGTCACGTCGGAGGCCACGACGAGCAGGTTCGCCGTCGCGCCGAAGCGCAGCTCCTTGCCGATCGAGCGGACCAGGCCGTCGAGCGCCTGGGCGACGGCGGCCGCCTCCGCACCGGACGCCTCGCCCGGCTCGGCACCGATCAGCAGCACCCGGCCCGACGGGCCGAGCTTCTTCACCGCGGGGGTGAGGATCTGCTGGGCGGCGGCGAGGTCGGCCAGCGTCGTGGCACCGGACAGGTCCAGGACGACCCCGTACAGCCGGTCCTCGCCGGCCGCCGCGAGCGCGGGGACACCGTGGCTCTCGACGAACGCGGTGAGCGCCTTGGCGAACCGGCCCTCGCCGACGGCCGCGACGAGCACCGGGCCGGCCAGCAGCGGGTCCCCGGGGCGGTGCCGGCGCAGCGTCGGCACCGTGGGCAGCCCGAGCTGCTTGGCGATCGGGGTGTTGGACAGGGTCGCGAGCAGGTCGCTCATGCCGTTGCCTCCAGGATCGCGACGACGCCCTGGCCGCCGGCGGCGCAGATCGAGATCAGGCCGCGCTGGTTCTTCTTCTCGGTGTCGGCCTTCTCCCGCAGGAGCTTGGCCAGGGTCGCGACGATCCGGCCGCCGGTCGCGGCGAACGGGTGCCCCGCGGCGAGCGAGGAGCCCGCGACGTTGAGCTTGTCGTCGTCGATCGCGCCCAGCGGCGCGTCGAGGCCCAGGCGCTCCTTGCAGAAGCGGGGGTCCTCCCAGGCCTTGCGCTGCACGAGGACGACCGAGGCGAAGGCCTCGTGGATCTCGTACAGGTCGAAGTCCTGCAGGGACAGCCCGTTGCGCTCCAGCAGCCGCGGCACGGCGAACACCGGCGCGGTGAGCAGCCCGTCCGGGCCGTGGACGTAGTCGACGCCCGCGGTCTCGGCGTCCACGACGTGCGCCAGCACCGGCAGCCTGTGCTCGGCGGCCCACTCGTCGGAGCCGAGCAGGACCAGGGCGGCACCGTCGGTGAGCGGGGTCGAGTTGCCCGCGGTCATCGTGGCGTCGGGGCCCTTGCCGAAGACCGGCTTGAGCTTCGCGAGCTTCTCCACCGAGGAGTCGGCGCGCAGGTTGTTGTCCCGGGTCAGCTTCAGGTACGGCGTGACCAGGTCGTCGAAGAAGCCGCGGTCGTAAGCGGCGGCCAGGTTGTGGTGGCTGCGCACGGTGAGCTCGTCCTGCTCGGTGCGGCCGATGCCCCACTCCAGGGCGGTGCGCGCGGCGTGCTCGCCCATCGACAGGCCGGTGCGCGGCTCGGAGTTCTCCGGGATGTCCGGCACGATCTGCCCCGGGCGCAGCTGCCCCACCAGCTTGAGCCGGTCCACCGTGGTCTTCGCCGCGTTGAGCTTGACCAGCACGCGCCGCAGGTCGTCGTTCACGGCGATCGGCGCGTCGGACGCGGTGTCCACGCCACCGGCGACACCGGACTCGATCTGGCCGAGCGCGATCTTGTTGGCGACGGCGATGGTCGCCTCCAGACCGGTGCCGCAGGCCTGCTGCACGTCGTAGGCCGCGGTGGCGGGGCTCAGCCGGGAGCCGAGGACCGCCTCGCGGGTCAGGTTGAAGTCGCGGGAGTGCTTGAGCACGGCGCCGGCCACGACCTCACCCAGGCGCTCGCCGGCCAGCCCGAAGCGGGCCACCAGACCGTCGAGCGTCGTGGTGAGCATGTCGAGGTTCGAGGCGCCGGCGTAGGCACCGTTGGCCCGCGCGAACGGGATGCGGTTGCCACCGATGACGGCGGCGCGCCGGGTGCTGGCTGGCATGGGGATCGTCCCTCCTGGGTTCGGGTCCCGCCCCACCCGATCGGGGTGACCACGCTGCGCGCGGGCCCCGGTGGGCGGAGCATCGGGTCGTGGTTCGTCGTTACCACGGGGTAGCCGGTACTCAAGGTACACGGTACTATGGGTTTCGTGAAGGCCGGACGGGACAAGCGCGACAGCCGATGGGACGCCCACCGCGAGCAGCGGCGGGCCGCACTCGTGGGCTCTGCGATCGGTGCCATCCGCCGGCACGGCGCCGGCATCGGGATGGACGAGATCGCCGCGTCCGCCGCCACCAGCAAGACCGTGATCTACCGGCACTTCGGCGACCGGACCGGCCTCTACACCGCGATCTGCGAGTCGGTGGCCGGGGTCCTGCTCGCCGAGGTCCGCCGGGCCACCGCCGCGGCCCTGGCCGACTCCGGCCGTGGGCCGCGCGCCGCCGTCGCCGCCGGCATCGACGCCTACCTGAGACTCATCGAGATCGACCCGGAGCTGTACCGGTTCGTGGTACAGCGCCCGCTGCTCACCCAGGGAACCGCACGCCGCAGCCCCGCCACCGACGGCGGGCACGACCCGGTCAACGACCTCGTGACCGTGATCGGGGACGAGGTGGCCGCGGTCATCGCCGGCCACCTCGGCGACCCGGCCCCCGGGGAGACCGACCGGCGGGCCGCGGCCCGCATCTGGGGCCACGCGATCGTCGGACTGGTGCGCGGCGCCGCCGACGACTGGCTCGCCCGCCCCGACGGCACCCCGCGCGAGCAGCTCGCCACCCATCTCACCGACCTGGCCTGGTCCGGACTCTCCGGCCTGGCATCGCACGTGCAGGAGGTTCACCCGTGAACGCCCAGACCAGCACCCTGCCCACGCCCGACCGGATCCCCGCGGAGACCCTCCGCACGGTCGTCGACGGACGGTGGGCGCACGTCCGGCAGCAGACCCGCGAGCAGCTCGCGGCCAACGCCGACATGCGCGCGGACCCCGACCTGTCCTCGGCCGACTACCGCGGGCGCATCACCGACTCGCTCAAGTTCCTGACCTCCTCCGGCCGCCCACACACCGGCTTCGACCCGTCCGTCGGCGGCGAGGGCGACGTCGGCGGCGTGGTCACCGCGTTCGCCATGCTGGCCTACGGCGACCTGTCGCTGCTGGTCAAGGCCGGTGTCCAGTGGGGACTGTTCGGCGGCGCGGTCCAGGTACTCGGCACCGAGCGCCACCACGAGCAGTACCTCCGCAAGATCATCGACGGGGAGCTGCTCGGCTGCTTCGCGATGACCGAGTCCGGCCACGGCTCGGACGTGCAGCACCTGCACACCACGGCCACCTACGACGCCGCGGCGGGCGAGTTCGTCGTCCACACCCCGTACCCGCAGGCACGCAAGGAGTACATCGGCAACGCCGCGCGCGACGGCCGGATGGCCGTGGTGTTCGCCCAGCTGGTCACCGGCGACGAGAAGCCCGGCGTGCACGCCTTCCTCGTGCCGCTGCGCGACTCCGACGGCAACGCCCTGCCCGGCGTGACCATCGGCGACGACGGGCGCAAGGCCGGCCTGAACGGCGTCGACAACGGGCGGCTGACCTTCGACCACGTGCGCATCCCGCGCGAGAACCTGCTCAACCGCTTCGCCGACGTCGCCCCGGACGGGACGTACTCGTCGTCGATCGAGAACGAGACCGCCCGCTTCTTCACCATGCTCGGCACGCTGGTCCGCGGCCGGATCTCGGTCGCCGGCGGTGCCGGCGGGGCCGCGCAGAAGGCGCTCGCCCTGGCCGTGCGCTTCGGCGAGCGCCGCCGCCAGTTCGCCGACCCGGCGACCGGCGAGGAGATCGCCGTCCTCGACTACCTGGCCCACCAGCAGAAGCTGCTGCCCGCGCTGGCGACCACGTACGCGCTGCACTTCACCCAGGACGACCTGGTGAAGCGGATGCACGACATCCAGGCACCCGGTGCGGGCCCGGTCGGCGCGCGCGAGCAGCGCACCCTGGAGCAGTCCGCGGCGGGCATCAAGGCGATCGCCACCTGGCACGCCACGCACACCATCCAGACCTGCCGCGAGGCCTGCGGCGGCGCGGGCTACCTGGAGGAGAACCTGCTGCCCGCGCTCAAGGCGGACACCGACGTGTTCACCACCTTCGAGGGCGACAACACGGTCCTGCTGCAGCTGCTGGCCAAGGAGCTGCTGTCGGACTACGGCCGCACGATCAAGAAGGGCAACCCTCTCGAGATCGCGCCGCTGCTCGGGCGTCAGCTCGCCGGGGTGCTCGCCGAGCGGACCGGCGCCGCGTCGCTGACCCGGCGGATCCCGTTCCGCGGGATCGACCTGACCGACCGCAGGCGCCGCCGGGAGCTGTTGGAGATCCGCCGCGCGGACACCCTGGCCGCCGCGATCCGCAACCTCGCCCCCGCGATGCGCAAGGGCAACGACGAGTTCACCGTCTTCAACTCCGCGCAGGACCTGCTGCTCGTCGCCGCGCGGGCGCACGTGGACACCCTCGTCGAGCGCTCCTTCGCCGACAAGCTCGCCACGATCGACGACCCGGCGGTGCGGGCGCTGCTGGAGCGGGTCTACGACCTGCACGTGCTGAGCGTGATCGACCGCGAGCGCGCCTGGTACCTGGAGACCGGGCGGCTCACCGCCGCCGAGTCGCGCTCGATCCGGCCGCTGGTCAACGGCCTGTGCCAGGAGCTGCGGCCGTACGCCCGCACGCTGGTCGACGGCTTCGGCATCCCGGACGAGTGGCTGGCCTGCCCGATGCTGGACGACGAGGCCTGGGCCCCGGCCCCCGGGCGACCGGCCGAGCCGCTGACCGAGCAGGTCGAGGCGGGCTGACCCGCCCCCGACCCGACACGACGACGGCCGGCCCCGGTGACCCGGGGCCGGCCGTCCGTCGTCGGGCCTGGGTCAGGCCGCGAGGCCCAGGGCGTCGAGGACCGCGCCGAGGGTCGACGACAGGTCGGCGACGGTGCTGTCGACGACCTCGGCGATCGGGGTGATCTCGGCCGCGCTGGCGGTGCCGGTGAGACCCAGCATCAGCAGCGGGGCGGCGACGGCAGCAGCGGCCAGACCGGCGATACGACGCTTGTCCATGGTGGTTCCTTCCTTCGGGGGGCTTTCGTACGGACCGACAGTGAAAGACCGGTGCACCCGATTTCCAGGTTCGGGCGGTACCTGTAACTGACCGCTTACATCGATGCGTTTGCCGTCATCTGTCGGACACACTCGCCGAGACCATGATCACGTCGATTCCTGGACATCTCATATCCAGGATGTGTAGTGTCCAGATCATGCGGATGGGACAGGGCGTCGAATGGGCGCTGCACTGCTGCCTGAACCTGGCCTGGGTCGGCGACGCGGTGCCCGGCGCCCGGCTCGCCGGGTTCTACGACCTCCCGGCCGCGTACCTGAACAAGCAGCTGCAGACGCTGGTCCGGGCCGGGATCTGCGAGTCCGTCCCGGGCCCGCGCGGCGGCTTCCGGCTCGCCCGACCGACGGAGCAGGTGTCACTGCTCGACGTCGTCGTCGCGGTCGAGGGACCGGAGGACGCGTTCCGCTGCACCTCGATCCTCGGAGCGGCACCGGGCGGCGACCCGGCGCTCGACTACTCCGGCCACTGCGCGATCTCGCTGTCCATGCGCTCGGCCGAGCTGGCCTGGCGCCGGGAGCTGGCCGGCCGCTCGCTCGCCGACGTCGCCGCGGACGGCGTCCGCACCACCCCGGAGGCGCCGCAGCGCGTCCGGGCCGCACTCGCACCGTGACCGCACCGGCCACGGCCACCACCCACCCGGAGGAGACCCTCATGGAACCGCGCATCACCCGGCCCTACCGCCACGTCCCGGACGGCTACCGCGCGCTGCTCGCGCTGGAGTCCTCCACCCGCGACGACACCGTCCTCCCCCGCGCCCTGCAGGAGCTCGTGCGGCTGCGCGCCTCGCAGGTCAACGGCTGCGGGTTCTGCGTGGACATGCACTCCCACGACGCGCTCGACGCCGGGGAGAGCGTGGAGCGCCTGCTCTCCGTCGCCGCCTGGCGGGAGGCCCCGTGGTTCAGCAGGGCCGAGCGCGCCGCGCTCGCCCTGACCGAGGAGCTCACCCGGCTCGCCGACCGCACCGACGCCGTGCCGGACCCGGTGTGGGACGAGGCCGCCGCCGTCTTCGACGAGAAGGCCCTGACCCAGCTGGTCCTCTCCGTCGCGACCATCAACGCCTGGAACCGGATCAGCGTCGCCACCCGGCAGGTGGCGGGGAGCCACCGCCGCGCCGCGGCCGCGGCGCGGCCCTGACCTTTCCCGCGCATCCGCGGACCGGCTGGTCGTCACGTCCCACGGCGGGGCAGCATCGTTTCCCTGCCCCGCCTCCGTGGGTAATCTGGCCCGTTCCGCCGTCGTTGTGTTCCAGATGAGGTGCCCGTGTCCCCCACCCCGGTCAACAGCGCCCCGATCCACCCCCCGGTCGACACCGAGGAGTCCGATCTGCGCGTCTCGGAGCGGAAGACCTCCGCCGCCGGGGCGAAGGCCGTTGCCATCTCCATGAAGCGCTCCCTCGCCGAACAGGGCGTCGTGAAGTCCGCCAAGAACCTGCTCACGATGAACCAGGTCGACGGCTTCGACTGCATGAGCTGCGCCTGGCCGGACCCGGCTCCCGGCGAGCGGCACACCGCCGAGTTCTGCGAGAACGGCGCGAAGGCCGTGGCCTGGGAGGGCGACAACCGTCGCGTCACCCCGGAGTTCTTCGCCGAGCACTCCATCGCCGACCTGCGGGAGCGCAGCGCGCACTGGCTGGAGAGCCAGGGCAGGCTGACCCATCCGATGGTCCGCCGGGCCGGCGGCACGCACTACGAGCCCATCTCGTGGGACGACGCGTTCGACCTGGTGGGGACGCACCTGCGCGGCCTGTCGAGCCCGGACGAGGCGCTGTTCTACACCTCCGGCCGGGCCTCGAACGAGGCCGCGTTCGTCTACCAGCTGTTCGCCCGTGCCTACGGCACGAACAACCTGCCCGACTGCTCGAACATGTGCCACGAGTCGACCTCGGTCGGGCTGGCCGAGGCGATCGGCATCGGGAAGGGCTCGGTCTCGCTGCAGGACCTGCACGACGCCGACCTGATCGTCATCTCCGGGCAGAACCCGGGCACCAACCACCCGCGCATGCTCTCGGCACTGGAGATCGCCAAGAAGAACGGCGCGCGGATCCTCGCCGTCAACCCGCTGCCCGAGGCCGGGCTGTTCAAGTTCGACAACCCGCAGACCGTGCGGGGCATGAGCGGCATCGGCACCCACCTGGCCGACGAGTTCCTGCAGATCCGCTCGGGCGGCGACCTCGCGCTGTGGCAGGCGTTCGGGCACCTGCTCCTCGCCGCCGAGGACCGCAACCCGGGCAGCGTGCTGGACCGCGACTTCATCGAGCGCCACACCCACGGCTTCGAGGCCTACGCCGCGCACGTGAAGGACCTGGACCGCGACGCCGTCGTCGCCGCGACCGGGCTCACCTGGGGCGAGATCGAGAAGGCCGCGGAGATGCTCGCGACCTCGAAGCGGATCGTGAACTGCTGGGCCATGGGCATCACCCAGCACCGCAACGCCGTGGCCACCATCAAGGAGTTGGTGAACGTCGCCCTGCTCCAGGGCATGATCGGCAAGCCGGGCGCGGGCCTGTGCCCGGTCCGCGGCCACTCCAACGTGCAGGGCGACCGCACGATGGGCATCTGGGAACGGGTCGCGGACAGCTTCCTCGACGCGATCCGCGACGAGTTCGGCTTCGAGCCGCCCCGCGAGCACGGCTACGACTCGGTCGCCGCGGTGCAGGCGATGGCGGACGGGCGGGCGAGCGTCTTCGTCGGGCTGGGCGGCAACTTCTCCCAGGCGATGTCGGACACCGGCGTCACCGAGCCCGCGCTGGAGCGCTGCGCGCTGACCGTGCAGATCTCCACCAAGCTGAACCGGTCGCACGTCGTCGCCGGGACCGACGCGCTGATCCTGCCCACCCTCGGCCGCACCGAGAAGGACCTGACCGGCGGCCGGGCGCAGCGGGTCACCGTCGAGGACTCGATGTCGGCGGTGCACGCCTCGCACGGCCGCTCGGAGCCAGCCGGTGAGCTGCTGCGGTCCGAGGTCGACATCCTGTGCGGGATCGCGCGGGCCACCCTCGGCGCGGACCACCTCGTCCCGTGGGCCGACTTCGCCGCCGACTACGACCGCATCCGCGACCGGATCGGCCGGGTCGTCCCGGGCTGCGAGGCCTACACCGAGAAGGTCGCCCGCTCCGGCGGGTTCACCCTCCCCCACCCGCCCCGGGACAGCCGCACCTTCCCGACGGCGTCGGGCAAGGCGGAGTTCACCGTCAGCCCGCTGGAGGTGGTGACCCTGCCCGAGGGCCGCCTGGTCCTGCAGAGCCTGCGCAGCCACGACCAGTTCAACACCACGATCTACGGCCTGGACGACCGCTACCGCGGCATCCACTCCGGTCGCCGGGTCGTGTTCATCTCCGACGCCGACCTGCGCGAGCTGGGCTTCGCCGACGGTGACCGGGTGAACCTGGTCAGCGAGTGGACCGACGGCAGCGAGCGGCGCGCGGACGACTTCCGGCTGGTGTCCTACTCGACGCCGAAGGGCTGCATCGCCGCGTACTACCCGGAGACGAACCCGCTGATCCCGCTGGAGTCCTACGCGGAGTCGTCGCGGTGCCCGACGTCGAAGTGGGTCCAGGTCCGGCTGGAGCCCGCCACCCGGTGATCGACGTGTGAGCGCGCTCACCCGCCCGGTGACGCCCGGGCGGAATCGGCGTCACCCCTCGCGAGGTTGCACCGTGCGGCCACACGAGGGGGGACACACCGGTGACCACGACCGCAGTCACGGCGCCGAGCCGGTTACGGATCGCGCTGATCCTGGGTGCGTTGATCGCACTCGGCCCGCTCACGATCGACACCTACCTGCCCGCACTGCCCGACGTCGGGCGCGACCTCGTCGCGTCCGAGCCGGTCGTGCAGCTGACGCTGACCGGCACGCTCGCCGGGCTGGCGCTCGGCCAGCTGGTGATCGGCCCGCTGTCCGACGCCTACGGCCGCCGCAGGCTCCTGCTTGCCGGCACCGCCGTGCACGTGCTGGCCTCGGCGCTGGTCGCCCTCGCCCCGAGCATCGAGGTGCTGGCGGTGCTGCGGGTCCTGCAGGGCGTCGGCGCCTCGGCCGGCGCGGTGATCGGCCTCGCCGTGGTGCGCGACCTGTTCACCGGCCGGGCCGCGGCGACCATGCTCTCGCGGCTGATCCTGGTGATGGGCGCCTTCCCGGTGCTCGCCCCGACCCTCGGCGCGGCCCTGCTCAACTGGGTCTCCTGGCGCGGGGTGTTCCTGTTCCTGGCCGGCTACGGCCTGGTCATGCTGGCCGTGGTCACCTCGGGGCTGCCCGAGACCCTCCCCGTCTCCCGACGCCGGTCGGCCCGGTTCGGCGCCACCGTGGCGACCTACGGCGGGCTGCTGCGCGACCGGACCTTCGTCGGGCTGGTGCTCGTCGCCGGGCTCGCGATGGGCGCGCTGTTCAGCTACGTCTCCGGCGCCGCGTACGTCTACCAGCAGCAGTTCGGGATGGACCAGCAGACGTTCGGCATCGCCTTCGGCGCCGGTGCGATCTGGCTGGTCGTCGGCACCCAGCTCAACCCGGTGGTGCTGCGCCGGGTCGAGCCCCGCCGGGTGATGTCGATCGCCGTCGCCGCCGGGGTGCTCGTCGGGCTCGTGCTGGCCGTGCTCACCGCGACCGGCACCGGCGGGCTGCCCGCCGTGCTCGCCGGCGTGTGGGCACTGCTGCTGGCCTGCGGCTTCGTCCTGCCGAACGCGCCCGCGCTGGCGCTGGCCCGGCACGGCGAGTCCGCCGGGACGGCGTCGGCACTGCTGGGGTCGCTGCAGTTCGGGATCGGCGCGGCGACGTCCCCGGTCGTCGGGCTGCTCGGCAACGACGCGGCCGCGATGGGCACCGCGATGTTCGGCGCGATCGCGCTCGCCGGGATCGCGCTGGTCGCCGTCGCGCGGCCGTGGACGCTGCCGGACCTGAACGAGGAGCCCGAGCTCGCGACCGCCTGACGGCCGACTCTTGGCCTGAAGTCAGCTTCAGATCATAGCGTCCCGCACCATGGACGCGAGCACCTGGACGGCCCTGCGCACCGCGAGCACCGAACCTGGCAGGCGCACCCGCCCTGCGGGGGAGACGGCCCGCCGGATCCTGGACTTCGCCCGGCCGCACCGGCGGCGGATCGCGGCGTTCCTCGCCGTGAGCACCGCCGCCGCGGTGCTGACGGTGGCGGTGCCGCTGCTCGCCGGGCGGGCCACCGACGCGGTGACCCGCGGCGAGCCGCTGTCGGTGCTCGCGCTGCTGGCCGGTCTGATGGCGGCCGTCGCGCTGGTCGAGGCGGCGCTGTCGATGCTGACCCGCTGGTACTCGGCGAACCTCGGCGAGAGCCTGATCCACCAGCTGCGGACCACCGTGTTCGACCACGTGCAACGGATGCCGGTCGCGTTCTTCACCCGCACCCGCACCGGCGCCCTGGTGGCCCGGCTGAACTCCGACGTCCTCGGGGCGCAGCGGGCGTTCTCCGACACCCTCGCCGGGGTGGTGTCCAACGTCGTCGTGCTGGCGCTGACGCTCGCCGCGATGCTGGTGATCTCCTGGCCGGTGACCCTGCTGGTGACGCTGCTGCTGCCGGCGTTCCTGGTCCCGGCCCGGCTGATGGGACGGCGGCTGGCCGCGCTGGAACGGGCGGCCGCGGACCACAACGCGGCGATGAGCACCCGGATGACCGAGCGGTTCTCCGCGCCCGGCGCCACCCTGATCACGTTGTTCGGCCGCCCGGAGCAGGAGTCCGCGGAGTTCGCCGAGCGGGCCGACCGGGTCCGCGCGATCGGGGTGCGCTCGGCGATGCTGCAGTGGACGTTCGTGACGGCGCTGACGCTCGCGTCGTCGCTGGCCGTGGCCGTCGTCTACGGCGTCGGGGGCGGGTTCGCGCTGGCCGGGGCGCTGTCCGCGGGGAACGTCGTGGCGCTCGCGCTGCTGCTGACCCGGCTCTACCAGCCGCTGACCGCGCTGGCCGGGGCCCGGATGGAGATCATGACGGTGCTCGTGAGCTTCGAGCGGGTGCTCGAGGTCCTCGACCTGGAGCCGATGATCACCGACGCGCCGGGCGCGCGCCCGGTGCCCGACGGGCCGGTCGGCGTCGAGTTCGACCGGGTGTCGTTCGCCTACCCGAGGGCCGACCAGGTGTCGCTGGCGTCGCTGGAGGAGGTCGCGACGCTCGACACCCGCGGCGGTGAGCAGGTGCTGCACGACGTGTCGTTCACCGCGGCACCCGGGGCGATGGTGGCGGTCGTCGGGTCGTCGGGGGCCGGGAAGTCCACCGTCGCCCAGCTGCTCGCCCGGCTCTACGACGTCACCTCCGGGGCGGTCCGGATCGGCGGCGTCGACGTGCGGGAGCTGACCGCGGCGTCGGTGCACCGCGCGGTCGGGTTCGTGACCCAGGACGGGCACCTGCTGCACGACACGGTGGCGGCGAACCTGCGGATCGGGGCACCGGAGGCGACGGACGCCGAGCTGTGGGCGGCGCTGCGCCGGGCCCGGCTCGACGGCCTGGTCGCGTCGCTGCCCGACGGGCTCGCGACGGTCGTCGGGGAGCGGGGGTACCGGCTCTCCGGCGGGGAGCGCCAGCGGATGACGATCGCCCGGGTGCTGCTGGCACGCCCGCGGATCGTGGTGCTGGACGAGGCCACGGCGAGCCTGGACACGACGTCGGAGGCCGCGGTGCAGGCGGCGCTGGCCGAGGCGCTGGACGGGCGGACCGCGCTCGTCATCGCGCACCGGCTGTCCACCGTCCGCGACGCCGACGAGATCCTCGTGCTCGAACAGGGCCGGATCGTCGAGCGCGGGGGCCACACCGCGCTGCTGGCCCGGGGCGGGCGCTACGCCGAGCTGTGGGCCGGGGCGCCGGCATCGGCCGTCCAGGTGTGATGGCCGGGGTTGGACCACCCGGACCGTGGCCGTCCCGGTGACGGCAGGTGGGTCGGGCGGCGGAGGCGGTCGTGGTTCGTCCCGCCCCGGACCGAGCAGCTCACCCGGTGCGGGGAGGCGAGCCCCCCGCAGCCGCCGACCCGACCGCGGACGGGATGGCGGGCAGCACGATCTCGGTCCCGGCGAGGCCGGCGAGCACCTCTTCGAGCGAGTCCGAGGCGGACGGCGCGTAGCCGCGCGACCGGCGCAGATCGTCGCTGATGACGAGCACCTCCAGCGCGAACGCCGCCGTGAGCCGCACCGAGAGGTCGCTCGCGGGACGCCCCATCCGGGTCGCCAGGGCGGCCTCCAGCTGTGTCCGCGCGCTCAGCTGGAAGTCCCAGAGCCGCGCCCGGGGAACCGGGGCCACGTCCACCAGCTGCCGGATCTCCGGTATACGCAGGTCCGGCGCATCGAAGTCGGCCGCGGCCTCGCGCAGCACCGCGGTCAACGCCTCGCCGACCGGCTCGCCGGGGGGCCGTTCCCGCAGGCGCTCCCCGAGGTCCATGCCGCGCACGACCCGGTCGAGCAGCAGCAGGTCCTTGGTCGGGAAGTACCGGTAGAGCGTCGTGGTGCCGACCTCGGCACGCTCGGCGATCTGTTCCATCGTCGTGTCGTCGTAGCCCTGTTCGAGGAACAGCTCCACGGCGACGTCGATCATCCGCTGCCGGGCGCGCGCCGCCTTGATCTCCCGCAGACCCATGGTGCGATCGTACCCGGTTCGACTTCCGATCGGGCTTGACACCTGACAGGGTGTCACCACAATATGGTAGTTACCACCAATCAGTTCTCACTACTCATAGCTCGGCTCTGCACGGGGACTCGCCTGCAGCGAGCAGGCCGGCATGACGGGCCCCCACGAGAGGAAACCCGATGAGCATCCTGTCCGTGTCGTCCTTCAGCCTGCGTGAGCAGCTCGGACCGATCGACCTCACCGTCGTCGCTCCCGAGGGGCGCGAGATCCGGTTCAGCACCGACTTCCCGGCGCTGTTCGACATCGCCGAGTTCCCCCGTCTGGCGGCCGCCCGGTTCGGCGTCGCGGGGGTGGAGACGGTGGCGTTCCAGTTCACCGGCCCGGAGGACCCCCGGCTCGACCGGTTCGCCGCGGAGGCGGCGGCCGCCGGCACGCGGTTGCTCAACGTGGCCGTCGACGTCGGCGACCTGCTCACCGAGGACCCCGTCCGGCGTGCCGACGACGTCGCGACCCTGACGACCTGGATCGACCGGTGCGCGGCACTGGGCTCGACCTTCGTCCGGGTGAACCCCGGCTCGCCGCTGAGCCCGAACCACGGGATCACCCCGCCGGAGCACCTGGTCGACGCGCTGTCCGTGCTCGGCGCCCACGCCCGTGACCGGGGCGTGCGGCTGCTCGTGGAGAACCACGGCGGACCGTCCAGCAACGCCGTCTGGATGACCCGGCTGCTCGACGCCGTCGGGCAGGAGAACCTGGGCCTGCTGCTCGACCTGGGGAACTTCGACGTGATCACGGGGCCGATGACGGCCGCGCTCACCGGTGACCCGGACAGCCCGCCGCTGCCGCTGCGCGGGAGCGCCGCGCTCGAACCCGTGTACCGGGGGATCGAGGCGCTCGCCGGGCGTGCCGAGCTCGTCCACGTCAAGGCCCACGCCGTCGACGACGACGGGTCCGTCGGGCTCGTCGACCTCCCGCGGGCGTTCGCGATCCTCGCCCGGCACGGCTACCGGGGCCCGTTGACGGTCGAGTACGAGGGCACCGGCGGCGACCCGTGGGCCAGGACCCGGCAGGTGCTCGACCTGACCGCCGCGGCGTTCGCCACCACCCGCTGACCCGCACCGGCCCACCCCACCGACCTCGCAGAGGACCGAGATGACCTCCATCGACGCCGACGACCCCCGGGTCGACGTGCTCGTGATCGGGAGCGGCCCTGCCGGCTCCACCTACGCCCGGACCATCGGGGACGCCGTCCCCACGGCTCGGATCCTGATGGTCGAGGTCGGACCGGCCGTCCCCGGCGCCCGCGGCGACCACACCCAGAACATGTCCGACGACGACCGGGCCGCGGCCCAGCTGCTCACCCAGGGCCCGGACACCGGCGTCGAGCGGGCGGCGGCGTTGTCCGACGTCGCCGACGGCATCGACCCCAGCCTGGAGTTCCGGCACACCATCCTGCCGGGCCTGTTCTTCGCCGACCCACGGCCGTCCCCCGCCCCGGGCGAGGTCGGGCTGCCCGCGGCCAGCATGGCCAGCGGGGTCGGGGGGATGGGGATCCACTGGGGCACCTCGAGCCCCCGCCCGCAGCAGTCCGAACGCATCCCGTTCGTGCCCGCCGCCGAGATGGACGCCGCCCTCGACCACGCCGAGCGGCTGCTGGGCGCCACGACCCCGCCGACGCCGGGCCACGGGCTGCCCGAAGCGGTCCGGTCGGCGCTGGCCGAGGAGTTCGACGGGCCAGGGCTGACCCCGACCGGGTTCATGCCGACCGCCACCCATTGGGAGGGCGACACGCTGCGGTTCAGCGGGACCGGCAGCATCCTGGGCGACCTCGAGGCCACGGTGCCCGGCTTCGAGCTGCGGACCGAGACCCTGGCTCGGCGGGTGCTCGTGGAGAACGGCACCGCGGTGGGCGCGGTGCTGGAGGACCGACGGTCGGGACGGACCTACGAGGTCCGGGCCCGGCACGTCGTCGTGTGTGCCGACGGGCTGCGCACGCCGCAGGTCCTGTACGCCTCGGGCATCCGCCCGGCCGCCCTCGGGCGCTACCTCAACGAGCACTTCCAGGTGACCTCGTTCGTGTCCCTGGCCGACGAGTTCGACCCGGCGCTGTTCCCGCCCGAGCCCCGCAACGTCCGCTCGGTGCTGACGCCGTTCTCCGACGCCCGCCCCATGCAGGGCGGGGTGATGCTGCTCGCGAACTCCGCCTACCGGATGAGCCTGGGCGGCGGCGACCCGACCGACGGCGCCGGCGCCTCCGCCCGGCTCGCGGTCCTGGCCTGGTACGGGGCGAAGGACCTCCGCGCCACCGACACCGTCGAGTTCAGCGACACCGAGACCGACTTCTACGGCATGCCGCGGATGCGGATCCGCTACTCCCACACCGACCGGGACCGGGCGACGATCGAGCAGATGACGACCAACTCGGTCCGCGCGGCACGCCGGATCGGCACGCTGCACGAACCCCCGGCGCTCGCCGCCGGCGGGTCCTCACTGCACTACCAGGGGACCGTCCGGATGGGCGAGGCCGACGACGGCTCGTCGGTCTGCGACCCGTGGCTGCGGGTCTGGGGCGTCGACAACCTCCACGTCGGCGGCAACGGCGTCATCCCCACCTCGACCGCGTCCAACCCGACGCTGACGACGGTGGCGCTGGCGTGGCGGGCCGCGACCGCGATCGCCCGGAGCCTGACCTCGACCCGCAGCGCCACCCCCGCGGCCACGGCGTAGACCGGGCGACCCCGAACCACGAAGGAGCACGTCATGGCCACCCGTACGACACTGGGCGTCGGCATCGTCGGCGCCGGATTCATCGGCCGCTTCCACGTCCGGTCGTGGCAGGGCGTCCGCGACGGCGACGTCGTCGCCACCGCCTCACGCAGCCTCACCTCGGCCGAGGCGCTCGCCCGGGAGGCCGAGGTGCTCGGCGTCGGGTCCGCCGTCACCGCCTACGACGACGTCGCCGCACTCGTCCGGGACCCCCGGGTCGACGCAGTCTGGGTGCTGGTACCCAACCACGCCCGGCTCGAGGTCGTCCGCGCGATCTGCGAGGAGGTGAGCGCGGGGCGGGCGCAGCTGCGTGGGATCGCGATCGAGAAGCCGCTCGGGCGCACGGTGGCCGAGGCAGCCGAGGTGCTGGCGCTCGTGACCGGCGCCGGTCTGCTGCACGGCTACCTGGAGAACCAGGTGTTCGCACCGGCCATCGTCCGCTCGCACGCGCTGGTCTGGGGCCGGGCGGTCCCGGCGGCGGGGACGCCCTACCTGGCACGCGCGGCCGAGGAGCACTCCGGCCCGCACAGCACCTGGTTCTGGAACGGCGAGCAGGAGGGGGGCGGCGTGCTCAGCGACATGATGTGCCACTCCGTCGAGGCCGGCCGCTACCTGCTCACCCCGCCCGGGACCGACCCGGCGACATGGCTCACCCCGGTCTCGGTGTCGGCCTCGATCGCCTCCCTCAAGTGGGGCCGCGCCCGCTACGCCACCGAGCTGCTGGAGCGGTACCCGGGCGTCCCCGACTACCGGCATACGCCGTCGGAGGACTACGCGCACGCCGTCTTCGAGTTCCGCAACGGTGACGGCGAGCCCGTGGTCGTCGAGGCCACCACCTCGTGGAGCTACGTCGGCGCGGGGCTGCGGCTGTCGTTCGAGATGCTCGGCCCCGAGTACTCGATGTCCGCCGACACCCTCGACACCGAGGCCAAGGTCTTCCTGTCCCGCAGGCTGGAGCAGGACCGCGGCGAGGACCTGCTGGAGAAGCAGAACGCTGAGCAGGGTCTCATGCCGATCGTCCCCGACGAGTCGGCGAGCTACGGCTACACCGCGGAGAACGCGACCTTCGCGACGGCGTTCCTGCGCGGCGAGCAGCCCCCGGAGTCCCTCGCCAACGGACTGGAGGTCGTGCGACTGCTGATGGCGGCCTACGCCTCGGCCGAACAGGGCCGCACCGTCTCGCTGGAGGACGACCTCGCGGACTTCGTCCCCGCCGTCGCCCGCGGGGCATGGAACCCGCGGGCCGCCGCGTCCCGGGACGCGGGATCGTGAGCCCGGCCTGGACCGCGAGCTGGACGCAGGCCGTCACCGACGTGGGGGTGGCCGACCTCGAGCTCCGCGACGTGACGGTGCGGATCGTGGTGGAGGCGGGCGTCGGTGGTGACCGGCTTCGGGTGAGCCTGAGCAACCGCTTCGGGACGGCCCCCCTGCACATCGGCCGGGCCGCGGTGCGGGTGGCCGGGCGCGCCGGCCCGATGCGTTTCGGCGGGCAGCCCGCGGTGGAGGTCCCCGCCGGGGAGGACCTCACCTGCGATCCCGTGGATCTCGCGGTCCTCGCCGGCGACACGGTCGAGGTGGACCTGTACCTGCCGGACACCTGGCGGTACGCGACCGCGAACGTGTCCACCGCGACGTGGCGTCCGTCCGCGCCCGGCAACCACGCGGGGGCCGACGAGTTCCCCGGCCGGGACACCCCGGTGCTGGCGCTGCCCGACGGTTCCGAGATGGACCTGCCCGCGCCGTTGCTGCGCGGCGTCGACGTGCTCCGCACCGTCCCCGCACCGGTCGTGGTCTGTCTGGGGGACTCGATCACCGCCGCGGGATGGCCCGAGCGCACGGCACGACGGCTGCGGGACCGGCAGGTCGCGGTCGTCAACCGGGGCATCGCCGGGAACCGGCTCCGGCTCGACGGGGCCGGTCCCTTCGGGCCGCTCTTCGGGGCGGCCGGCCGGACCCGGTTCGACCGGGACGTGCTCGCGACCGCCGGCCGGACCCACCTCGTCGTCGCACTCGGGGTCAACGATCTCGGCCATCCGGGGACGATGGCCCCCGCGGACCAGCTGCCGACCGCCGGGCAGCTGATCCGGGCGCTGGACGGGATCGCGAGCCGCGCCGACGACGCGGGCCTGCCGGTGGTGCTGGCGACACTGACGCCGTTCGACGGCGCCGAGGGTTTCGACCGCCGGCGTGAGCTGTGCCGTGCCGAGGTGAACGCGTGGATCCGTGGCCCCGGCAGCGGGCGCACCGTGGTCGACTTCGACGCCGCACTGAGCGCCGGGCCGGGTTCGGTCGCGCTCGACCCGCGCTTCGACAGCGGGGACCACCTGCACCCCGGCGACGAGGGCCTGGACCGTATGGCGGTGGCCGCGGCCGAGGTACTCGGCCGGCTCGTGTGACGCCCGCCCCGCAGGTGTCGCGCCGCATCGTCACCCGACCACGCGCGCGGTGACGCGCCCTAGCGGAAGTCCTCCGGAGACACCTCGTCGATGAACTCCCGGAACTCCTGCATCTGCTGCTCCGGTGGGGCGTCCGCCGGACCGGCGGTGGCGGCGCGGGCCTGTGCGGCGGCGCCGGTGGTGTCGTCGCCGTCGGGGGGCAGGACGTCGTCGACGGCCTGGCCGACCTCGTCGAGGACGTGCTCGGCCATCCCGATCGGCAGCCCCTCGCGCACGGCCAGCGCCAACGCGTCCGAGGGGCGCACCACCAGCCTGGTGTCGCCGTCGAAGACCAGCTCGGCGGTGTAGACGCCGTCGACGAGGTCGGAGATCTCCACCCGTTCCAGGGTGCGCCCGAGCGCCTCGACGGCCGGGAGCAGCACGTCCTGGGTGAGGGGGGTGCCCTCGTCGTCCCGCGGACCGACGGCGATGACCTCGGCCTGCGGCGGCCGCAGGAACACCGGCACGCAGCGGTCGCCGTCGGCCTCGCCGAGCAGCAGCACCGGCTGGCGTGATCTGGCGTGCACGATCAGGCGCAGGACGTGCATCGTCCGGGTCATCTGCCCAGTGTCCCCCGCGACACGGGGTGACGGAAGTCTCAGAACGAGACGATCCTCAGCCGCGGGCGAGCCAGGGCATCGTCGTCGCGGCGATCGTCAGGAACTGCACGTTCGCCTCCAGGGGGAGGCCGGCCATGGAGACCACGGCGTCGGCGACGTGCCGGACGTCGAAGGTGGGCTCGGGCCGGACCGAGCCGTCGGCCTGCTTCGCGCCGGTGGCGATGCCCGCGGTCATCTCGGTGGCCGCGTTGCCGATGTCGATCTGCCCGCAGGCGATGCCGAACGGACGGCCGTCGAGGGAGAGCGACTTGGTCAGCCCGGTGATCGCGTGCTTGGTGGCGGTGTAGGGCGCGCTGCCCGGCCGGGGGACGTGCGCGGAGATCGAGCCGTTGTTGATGATCCGGCCGCCCTGCGGGTCCTGTCCGCGCATCGCCCCGAACGCCGCCCGGGCGCAGAGGAACGAGCCGGTGAGGTTGACCGCGACGGCCGCGTTCCAGTCGTCGACGGAGATCTCGTCGACGGTGCCGCCCGCGCCGAACGTGCCGGCGTTGTTGACCAGCAGGTCGACCCGACCCCAGCGCTCGTGCACCGCCGCGAACAGGGCCTCGACCGACCGGGGGTCGGTGACGTCGGTGGGGACGACGAGCGTCCCGTCGCGGCCCGCCGCGACCTCGGTCAGTGCCTCGCGCCGACGACCGGCCAGCGCGACCCGCCAGCCGGCGTCGAGCAGACCGCGGGTCACCGCCTTGCCGATGCCCGACCCGGCCCCGGTCACCACCGCCACACCGCTCATGGGCCCACCCTGCCACGGCCCCGGCCGGTGCCCCCGGACGCAGATCGTCACGCGGCCGGCTCGGTCGACGGCACCTCGGGCTCTCTCCGGTCGTCTCGCGCCCGCACTAGAGAGCCGCAGACGACCCGAGCGCGCGGGCACACGTAGCGCCCTCTAGCCCTGTCTCGGATCAGTCCGAGAGAAGCGCAGACGAGCACATCGACCGTCGATCCAACTCTGTACCGCTCTCTCGTCCATGAGCTAGACAGCCCCATACGGCGGCATCGACACGCGCACATGCCACCGCATACCGCCGTCTAGGACGGTCGCGAGAGATCCGGATACGAGACGATCGACTCGATGCACTGCTCCTCTCCTGGCGGCGTCGTCGCAGCGTAGCAGGCCTGTGTCGAACGTGTGTGCGAGGGTCCGGGGTCAGGTTCGGAAAGCGGCCAGGGCATCGGCCGTGCCTGCGAGCCCGTGTCGGCGCACCCGTCCGGCGGGTTCCCCCACGACGCGGGCGAAGGCCCGCGCGAACGCCGCCTCGGAGCGGTAGCCGAACCGGTGGGCCGCCTGCGCCACCGTCCCACTCCCCCCTGACAGGAATTCGGCGGCCGCGTGCATCCGCCACCGGGTCACGTAGCTCATCGCGGGCTCGCCGACGAGCTCGGTGAACCGGGCGGAGAACGCCGAGCGCGACATGGCCGCCGTCGCGGCGAGCGCGGCGACGGTCCAGTCCCGCTCCGGCTCGCGGTGCACCGCGGCGAGCGCGCGACCGATCCGGTCGTCGGCGAGCGCCCCGAGCCAGCCGGTGCGGGTGGCCGCGTCGGCCTGCAGCCGGCCGCGCACCGCCTGCAGGACCAGGACGTCGGCCAGCCGGGTGATCACCGCGTCGCTGCCGGGGCCACCGTGCTCGACCTCCGCGGCCAGCAGCCGCAGCGTGTCCTGCACCCGGTCCCCGATCGGCGACGGCTCGACCCGGACGAGGTCGGGCAGGCTCGCGACGAGGTCGCCCGCGGCGGGGTGGGAGAACCGGACCGCGCCGCACACCATCCGGGTCACCGGACCGTCGCCGCCGTGCCGGAGCAGGGCGTAGCGCCCGTCGAGCATCGGGTGCGGGATCGACCGGATGTCCGGAGCGAGCACGCCGGGCGCGCTGCGCAGCGCGTGCCCGGTCCCCCGCGGCACGACGACGAGCTCACCGGGCCGCAGCTCGCGGTCGGTCCCGCCCGCCGTCCCGCCGGCAGCGCCGTCGGCAGCGCCGTCGACGGTCAGCCGGCATCCGCCGGAGGTGACGACGTGGAACCAGAGACAGCCCGGCGTCGCCGGCAGCGTCATCCCCCACGGTTCGCCGAGCTCGGAGCGGCAGTAGAAGACGCCGTCCATGCGCAGCACGTGCAGCGCCTCCCCGAGCGGGTCGGCGGCCGGGAACGGCGGCGCGGTGGACACGGTGCACAGCATGACAGTTCGTCCACAGCTCATCCCCAGCTGTGGACGGATGAGCATCATCTGTGGACACACAGCCATTCTGCGTCCGCTCGTCGGCGGTAATCGTGGACGGACACCGACGAGAGGAGTTCGACATGATCACCGTGCTGGGGGCGACCGGGAACGTGGGAGCACAGGTCGTCCGGGAGCTGACCGCGGCCGGGGTGGACGTCCGTGCCGTCGCCCGCCGCCCGGCCGTCGCCGCGCCGGGGGTGCGGCCGTGGCCGGGCGACCTCGGCGACCGGGCGTTCCTGCGCCGGGCGTTCGACGGAGCGGCCGCCGCCTTCGTGCTGCTGCCCTTCGAGGTCACCGCGCCCGACCACGCCGCCCACCAGGCCCGGCTCGGGGAGTCCGTCGTCGCCGCGCTGCGCGACGCGGCCGTGCCCCGGGTCGTCGCGCTGAGCTCGCTCGGGGCGGAGGTCCCGGGCGGCCCGGACCTCGCCGTGACCGGCTACCTGGGCAGCCTGCACGACCAGGAGGCCCGGGTGGCGACGCTCGACGCCCACGTCACCCGGGTCCGGCCGGGCCTGTTCCTGGAGTCGTTCCTGTGGTCGCTCGCCGCCATGCGGGCGCACGGGGTGCACGCGGACTCCGTGGACCCCGACGTCGCGCTGCCGATGGTCGCCACCCGCGACGTCGGACGGGCCACCGCCGCGGCGCTGCTCGCCCCGGACGCACCGGAGGTCGTCGAAGTGCAGGGCGCGGCGGACCGGACGGTGCCCGAGGTCGTCGCCGCGCTCGGGCCCGCGCTGGGCCTGCCCGACCTGACCTACGTGCGCGTCCCGGACGAGGAGATGGAGCAGCTGCTGCGCGGGGCCGGGATGCCGGCGGACGGGGCGCGGCTGCACGTCGCGATGAACCGGGCGTTCAACCGCGGGGAGATCCGCGCGCACGAGCCGCGGGGCGCCGTCGACGACGTGCTGACCGTCGAGCAGTGGGCGGCGGGGGTGGCGGGATGACCGGGTTCCTCGACGGCGCCGCCGCCACCGGGGCGGGTCTGCTCGGCGGGATCTACCTGGCGTTCTCGGTCGCGGTGCTGCCCGCCCTGCGCCGTCGTCCCGCGGCGGAGGCGGTCGCGGTGATGCGCGGGGTGAACCGGGCGATCGTGAATCCGCTGTTCGGGACACTGTTCGCCGGCACAGCGCTGCTCGCCTGCGCGGTGACGGTGGCCGGGGTGCTCGGCGGGCAGCCGCTGCGGATCGCCGGCGGGGTCGCGGTGCTGGCCGGCTTCGTCGTGACCGCCGCGGTGAACATCCCGCTCAACAACGCCCTGGAGCGCGACGGCGACTGGGCCGCCTTCGCCCCGCGCTGGAGCGCCGCGAACCACCTCCGGGGAGCGGTCTCGACACTCGGCGTGGCCCTGCTGCTGCTCTGAGTCGAACGTGTGTGCGACATCTCGGGGACCCGCCTGGCGCCGGCCGGGGAGGGCGGGGCACGCTGGTCGCCGCGCCCGCTCCCCCGGGTGCGGACCGGCCGTCGTCCGCGACGGCTCCGCGACGACGACCGGGGGAGCATGAACATCCACGAACGACAGCGACTGGCCGCCCTGCGCACCGACCGCGAGACGGTGCTCGCCGCCGCGGCGGCCCTGCGACACGAGGCCGTGCAGGCGCACTACGCCGGGCTCAGCCGTCCCGAGATCGCGTTCGGGCTGGCCTCGGTGCTGGAGATGCTGGCGCTGCGGATCGCCGACCAGCCCCCGGACATCCGCGCGCACGTCGTGCGGATCGCCCGGGAGATGGCCGGCGACACGATGGACTCACCGACGGTCCGGCGCACCCGTCGTCGGTGACCCACCGGAGTTGTCCACAGGGCTGTGCACAGCTGGGGACGGATCGAACCGGTGTTCGATCAGGACCTAGCGGACGCCCTCCATCAGCACCTTCAGCTTCGGCACGAGCGCGACGACGACGAGGCCGACCACGATCGCCGTCACGCCGGTGATGCCGAAGTAGGCCGCCTCGGCGGCCTCGCTGTAGAGCTCGGCCAGCAGGCCGGAGAGCACCGTGCCCATCGAGACCGACAGGAAGAACAGCGCCACCATCTGGGTCTGGAACGCCTGCGGCGCCAGCTTGGTCGACAGCGACTGCCCGACCGGGGAGGTGAACAGCTCCGCCAGACAGAACACCAGCAGGATCCCGACGAGCGCGAGCAGCGGCGTGCCGTTCGCCCCGGTGCCCGCGAACGGCACGAACAGCAGGACCGCGAAGCCGATGACGACGGTGCCGATCGCCATCTTCATCGGCGACGACGGCTGGCGCGGCCCGAGCACGGTCCACACCGTCGCGTAGACACCGGCGAGCAGGATCACGAAGACCGGCTCGATCGACTGGGCCCAGGTCACCGGCATCTCCCAGCCGAGGATCGTGCGGTCCAGACGCTTGTCGGCGTAGATGGTGAGCACGGTGAAGATCTGCTGGAAGATCGCCCAGAACATCACCGAGGCGAGCCACATCGGCACGAACGCCAGCACCCTGCGGCGCTCGACGCGGTCCACCTTGGGACTGGTCAGCATCAACGTGAAGTAGGAGACGGTCGCGACCAGGACGATTCCGAACACGATCCACTTCAGCCGGTCGGCGGTGATCACGTCGGTGGCGATCAGGACACCGATGACGACCAGCAGCACGACCGCGCCGATCCCGGCCCGGGTCCGGGTGGCGGCCGGGAGCGGGTTCGGGACGACCCAGCCCGACGCCGGGAGCGCGCGCCGGGTGAACCAGTACTGGACCAGTCCGATCGCCATGCCGATCGCGGCGGCGCCGAAGCCGATGTGGAAGCCCCACGTCGACTGCAGCACGCCGGTGAGCAGCGGCCCGCTGAAGGCGCCGATGTTGACGCCCAGGTAGAAGATCGAGAACCCGGCGTCGCGACGGTCGTCGCCCGGGCCGTAGAGCGAGGCCAGGATCGTCGAGGCGTTCGCCTTGATCCCGCCGCTGCCGAACGCGACCAGCACCAGGCCGACCGCGAGCCCGGCCGCACCGGGGACCAGGGCCAGCGCGATGTGTCCCGCCATCACCGAGACGGCGCTGCCGAACAGCACCCGCTCGGGCCCGAAGAGCCGGTCGGCGGACCAGGCCGCGAGGATCGTCGAGAGGTAGACGGTGCCGCCGTAGGCGCCGACGATGCCCGCCGCCACCCCTTCGTCCAGCCCCAGGCCGCCCTGGGTGGCCGAGTAGTACATGTAGATGAGCAGGATCCCCTGCATGCCGTAGAAGGAGAACCGCTCGAACATCTCGACGCCGAAGAGCGTCGCGAGCTGGACGGGGTGGCCGAGAAAGGTCCTCTCCCGGCGCTGGGGGGTGGTCGTGGTGTCGGACACGCCGTTCGGTCTACTCCGCGGCGCAACGATCGTAAAGCGCGTGACCGGTGACCGTCACCGCATCGCGACCCGTCAGAGGGACGCCGGCCCCTCTTCCGGGATCATCCCGATCCGGTCCGCCACGGCGGCCATGACGTCCTGGACGGCGACGGTGTCCGCCAGCGGCATGACCGGGCTCTCCGTCTCCCCCGCCGCGACCCGCCGGGTCACCTCCTCGATCTCGTGGCTGTAGCCACGCCCGGTGGCCGGCAGCACGAGCTCCTCCGGCTCGGCGCCGTGCCGGTGCACCACGATCCGGTCCGGGTGGTGGAACCGCGGCGGCACCTCGATCCAGCCCTCGGTGCCGATCACCCGGGCCGAGCCGGGCATCGCGCACTGCAGGCTGACCTGCAGCGCGGCGCTGCGGCCGTCGGGCCAGCCGAGCAGGATCGACTCCTCCAGGTCCACACCGGACGGGGTGAGCGCGCCGCTCGCGGCGACCGTGCTCGGGCTGCCGAGCATCATCTGGGCGAAGGAGACCACGTAGACGCCGAGGTCGAACAGGGCACCGCCGCCCAGCTCCGGGGAGAAGAAGCGGTCGTCGTCGGCGGTGCGGTTGCGCACCCCGAGGTCGGCCTGCACGGAGCGGACCTCACCGATCGCGCCCTCGGCGACGAGCTCACGCAGCCGGACGACGGCGGGGAAGAACCGCGTCCACATCGCCTCCATCACGAACACCCCCCGGTTGCGGGCGGCCGCGGCGATCTCGCGGGTCGCGACGGAGCTGACGGTGAACGCCTTCTCCACCATCAGCGCCTTGCCCGCCTCGATCGCGGCCAGGGCGATCGCCCGGTGCTGCGGGTGCGGGGTCGCGACGTAGAGGACGTCGACGTCCGGGTCGTCGAGGATCGCCCGGTACCCGGTGTGCACCCGCTCGATCCCGTGCCGGCGGGCGAACTCCGCGCCGCGTTCCGCGGAACGTGACGCGACGGCGACGAGCTCGGCGCCGGGCACGTGCGCGAAGTCCGGCGCGACGGCGTCGGCGATGCGGCCCGGACCGATGATTCCCCACTTCACGCTCATGGCCCCGATCCTGCCCGGCCCCGGCGGGAAGTTCCCGGCGGCCGACCGATGAGTCCGGTCACCGCGCGCGGTCCACCCCTTCGAACGGCACCGGAACCCCCGGAGCCAGATCCACACAGGAGCCCGCGATGCCGAACATGATCTTCGTCAACCTGCCGGTCGCCGACCTCGCCGCGGCGAAGGCCTTCTACTCCGCGCTCGGTTTCGGGCTGAACGAGCAGTTCTCCGACGAGCGCACCGCCTCGTTCGTCGTCAGCGACGCCATCGTCGTGATGGTGATGACCCAGGACCGGTTCCGGGAGTTCACCGAGCAGCCCGGCGTCGCCGACCCGCGGACCGCCCGTGAGGTCATCAACGCCTTCGGCGTGGACAGCCGCGACGAGGTCGACCGGCTGATCGAGGCCGGTCTGGCCGCCGGCGGCACCCTGTCCGGCAAGACCGAGGACCACGGCTTCATGTACGGCCGCGGCATCGACGACCCGGACGGCCACCACCTCGAGTTCGTGTGGATGGACCCGTCGGCCGTCGCCGGGGAGTGAGCCCGGTCGGTCCTCCGCCGCGCGCGGGGTGCGGCGGCAGACCGACCAGCACGAGTCAGACCGCGCGCAGCGGGCGCACCTTGCGGACGAGTCCGTCGATCGCGAGCGCGTAGCCGTCGATGCCGAACCCGACGACGATCCCGGCCGCCACCGGCGAGACGAACGAGTGGTGCCGGAAGGTCTCACGACCGTGCACGTTGGAGATGTGCACCTCGACCGTGGGGAGCTCGGCGCCCTCGATCGCGTCGTGCAGCGCGACCGAGGTGTGGGTGTAGGCGGCGGCGTTGAGGACCAGGCCGATCGCGTCGCCGCGCTTCACCGCGGTACCGGCCTCGTGGATCCAGTCGACGAGGACGCCCTCGTGGTTGGTCTGGCGGAAGTCCAGCTCGAGGTGGTGCGCGGCGGCCGACTCCCGGCACAGCGCCTCGACGTCGGTGAGCACGGTCGTCCCGTACACCTCCGGCTTGCGGGTCCCGAGCAGGTTGAGGTTCGGGCCGTTGAACACGAAGACGGTGGTCACACCCGTGATCCTCTCAGCCGCGCCAGCCGGGGCGGACCAGGCCCGACTCGTAGGCCAGGACGACCAGCTGCGCGCGGTCCCGCGCACCCAGCTTGGTCATCGTGCGGCTGACGTGGGTCTTCGCCGTCGTCGGACTCATGTGCAGGCGGGCGGCGATCTCGTCGTTGGACAGCCCGGCCGCGACCTCGGCGAGGACCTCCCGCTCGCGGTCGGTGAGCTCGTCGAGCCGGACGGTGCCGTCGGGGCCGCCCCGCGAGCGCGCCGCGAACTCGGCGATCAGGGTGCGGGTGACCGCCGGGGCGAGCAGGGCATCCCCGCTGTGGACGACCCGGATGGCGTGGATGAGGTCGGCCGGTTCGGAGTCCTTGACCAGGAAGCCGCTGGCACCGCCGCGGATCGCGTCGAAGACGTAGGAGTCGTCGGTGAACGTGGTCAGGACGACGACCCGGGTGCCGGCGAGGTCCGGGTCGCCGGTGATCTCCCGGGTCGCGGTGATGCCGTCGGTGCCGGGCATCCGGATGTCCATGAGCACGACGTCCGGGTGGTGGTCGCGGACCGCGGCGACGGCCTGCGCGCCGTCGGCGGCCTCGGCGACCACGTCCAGATCGGGCTGGGAGCCGAGCAGCGCGCGGAACCCGGAGCGGACGAGCGCCTGGTCGTCGGCGAGCAGGACACGGATCACCTGTCGGCTCCCGGGGTCGTGGGGTGGTCGGCGGCGGGGCCGGCCGGGGGTGCGGGCAGGTGGGCGTGCACCCGGAACCCCTGCTCCGGGCCCGGCCCCGCCGCCGACGCCCCGCCGACCGAACGCGCACGCTCGCGCATGCCGGTCAGCCCCGTGCCGTCCACTGCGCCGGGGGCGGGGCCGGCACCGTCGTCGTCGACGGTCAGGTCCAGCGCGTCGTCGCCGAACCGCAGCGTGACCACCGCGGTGCCCGCCCCCGCGTGCCGACGCGTGTTGGTCAGCGACTCCTGCACGATCCGGTACGCGGCCAGGTCGACCCCCGTGGGCAACGGCCGCGGGGTCCCCTCGGTGGCGCGCCGCACCGGCAGCCCCGCGGCACGCACCTCGTCGAGCAGCGCGTCGAGCCGGTCCAGACCGGGGGTGGGCGCACGCGGGGCCTGCTCGTCGACCCCACGCAGCACCCCGAGGGTGGAGCGCATCTCGCGCAGCAGGTCGCGGCTGGCCCGCTTGATCTCGGTGAGCGCGGTGCGGGCCTGCTCCGGATCGTCGTCCATCAGGTAGAGCGCGACCCCGGCCTGCACGTTGATCAGGGAGACGTGGTGGCCCAGCACGTCGTGCAGCTCCTGGGCGATGCGCAGCCGTTCGGCGTCGGCGTTGCGCCGACGTTCGGCCTCGGCGGCCCGCCGGGCCTGCGCCGTGCGCTCGCGCCGCACCCGCCACAGGGCACCGGCCGCGACGAGCGCCGCCAGCCAGGCCAGCACCGGGGCGGTCGCCGGCCACGGGATCGGCCGCCCGGTCACGAGCAGCCACCCGGCCAGCACCGCCGCCGCGACGACCACCACCGCGAGGGCCCGATGGTGGTGCCCCGCGGCGACCGCGGACACCAGCGCCACGGCGAACGCGAACCCCAGCGGCCCGATCAGCGGGTACCCCAGACCCAGGTAGACGACGACGGCGGCCGCGCACACCGCGAGCGCCACGACCCGGTCCAGGTGCCGCAACAGCAGCGCGACCGGCCCCGCCGCGAGGAGCACGACGGCGAGCACGTCGAGCGGGAGCGCCGTCGTGCCCGGGTCCGGGTACCGCGCGTTGCGGGCGACGGTGAACGCCGTCCCGCCCGCGGTGAGCAGGCCGACGACCAGGGCAGGGACGAGGACCCGCGCGATCGGACCCCACCTCGGACGTCGGTCGGCGGGCACGCGGGACACCGTAGACCGGGGAACCGACAGCGGGCGTCGTCCGGACGATGACCGGTGCCCTACCCCCGAGGGAGTACGCGGAGGGGCGCTCCTCCCCCTGTGGGGGCAGCGGGATCGGCGACCGCGGGGGGACGCGCGCGCCCCCCGGCACGGCGACGCTGGCCGTCATGACAGCGACTCCGGACACCCGTCCCGCACCCGGACCGGACACCACCCCGGCACCGGCCACACCGGCCACGCAGGGCCCGGCGACTCCGCTCCGGTCGGACGCCGTGCTCGCCTCCGACTCCGAGCGCGAGCACGTCACCGCCCGGCTGCGGACCGCCGCCGCCGAGGGGCGGCTGACCCTCGCCGAGTCCGACGAGCGGCAGGCCGCCGCCTACGCCGCCCGCACCCGCGACGAGCTCGTCCCGCTGCTCGCCGGGCTGCCCCGCCCGCCGCGGCCGCGGCACCCCCGGCGTGGTCCGCTCACCCCCCGCGCACGGCGCAACCTGCGAATCCACGCCGGGGTGACCGTCGTCGTGCTGCTCCTGCTGGTCCTGGGCGCGGTGCTCGGGCCGGCGCCGCTGTTCGCGCCGATCGGGCCGGCGTTCTGGCTGGGACTGATCCTGTTCGTGCACTCCCGGCGGGCCGAGCGGGAGGTCTCACCGGACGAGGAGCTGCCCGAGGAACTGCGGTGACCGCCGTCGCCGAGCAGGCCGGGCGGGCGGTGCACGTACTGCTCGCGGTCGCCTGGACCGACGACGATTGACAGGCAACCAAATAGTTGCATAATTGGTCGCGTGGCCGACCTGGACGCCGTCTTCCGCGCACTCGCGGACCCGACGCGACGGCGCATCCTCGACCGGTTGCACGAGCAGGGTGAGTCGACGCTCGGCGCGCTGTGCGAGGGGTTGGACATGAGCCGGCAGGCCGTGTCCAAGCACCTCGCGCAGCTGGAGGCCGCCGGACTGGTGACGACCCTGCGGCGCGGCCGGGAGAAGCTCCACCACCTCGACCCGGTCCCCATCCAGGAGATCCACGACCGGTGGATCGGGAAGTTCGAGCGCAGCCGGGTGCAGGCGGTCACCGCCCTGCGCGCGGCGCTGGAGGAGAACGATGAGTGAGCGTCGCTACGTCTACACGACCTACATCCGCAGCACCGCCGAGCAGGTGTTCCGGGCGCTGACCACGCCGGAGTTCACCATGCAGTACTGGGGCGGCGCGGAGCTGACCTCGGACTGGCGCGTCGGGAGCCCGCTGGAGGCGGTCCACCCCGACCACGACGACTTCATCGGCGAGATCCTCGCCGTCGAGCCGCCGCACCGGCTGTCCTACACCTTCACCGGCCGCGCCGAACGGGCCGCGGGGCGGCCGCCGACCGTCGTCGAGTTCGCGCTCTCCCCGTTCGGCGACGAGGCGGTGAAGCTGCAGGTCGTCCACACCGGTTTCACCGACGACGAGCAGGGCGCACGGGACGCCCGCGACGTCGGCGAGGGCTGGCCCGCGATCCTGTCCGCGCTCAAGACGCTGCTGGAGACCGGCCGTCCGCTGGCCTCCCCCGGCCACTTCGCACCACGGACACCGGCGGCGCCTGCCCGGTGAGGCCGCGCCCGGACCTGCTCACCGTCGGCCCGGACCGCCGACCGGGCCCGGCGACGGCCCGGTCCCGGTGGCCGACGGGCGCCGTGAGCGACGGTCTCAGCGGCCGAACAGGCGGGCCCACCAGCCGCGGGACCGTCTTCCGGGCTCCGACCCGGTGCCGGGCCCCACCGTGGCGGGCCGGGCGGCGGCGCGGCGGCGCTCCCGGGCCGCGTGCCACCGCGCGACGACCTCGTCGGCGTCGAGCCTGCGGATCGGGACGCGCGGGCCCATCGGGTGGCGCATGTGGTCGACGACCCGGGAGTTGACCTCCTCGACGTGCTCGCGCACGCGGCGCTCGTCGACGAAGCGGGTGACGGTCTCGTCGATCCGGTCCAGCTCCTTGCGCAGCTGGAGCGACGGCGGGAGCAGCGCGTCACCCGGGACGCCCTCCCGCTCCAGGTAGCCGCGGATCCACCAGTTCTCGTCGACCGGGCCGATCCGTCCCGCGCCGGGCAACGGCTTGCCCTTGCCGGGCAGGTCGTCGAAGTCGCCCCGCTCGACGGCCTCCCGGATCGCCCGGTCGACCGGCGACTCGAACCGCGGGTCCACACCGTTCATGGCTGCACCACCCCACCGCGACGGTACCGGCGGGCACCAATTCCTGTCGGTGCCCGGGTGCACACTCCCGGCCATGACGACGACCTCCTCGACGACACCCACCACCGATCGTTCCCGCGCCCTCGACCTGGCGCGCCACTACCCCGGCCGGCGGGCCGGGCACGTCGCGGCGCAGCAGCGGAGCGCGGGGTTCCCCGACCGCAACTGGCGCCTCGGAGCCGACGGGGAGCAGCGCACCGCGCACCTGCTGACCGCGCTGACCGGGCGGACCCGACGGGACCGGCTGCTCGGCAGGCCCGCGGCGTGGCAGGTCCTGCACTCGGTCCCGCTCGACGGCGGCGCCGCCGATCTCGACCACGTCCTGATCGGACCGCCCGGCATCTGCGTCATCGACACCCGCCACCACCGGGGCCGCTCCCTGCTGCTCGACGGCGAGCGGCTGGTCGTCGCCGGGACGGCCACGGACGCCGTCCCGCGGGCCCGGGCCGAGGCGCAGCGGGTCCGTGAGCTGCTGCTCCCCCGTCTCGGGCCTGCCGCCGCCTCGACGCCGGTCCGCCCGGTGGTCGCGCTGGTCGGGGCGCCGATCCGGGTGCGCCGCTGGCCCGACGACGTCGTGGTCGCCACCGAGGGCGCGCTGGTGCACGCCCTGCGCGGGCTGACACCGGTCCTCGACCCGTGGGAGGTGGACCGGATCCACGCCGTGGCACGGCGCCCGGAGAGCTGGGGGTGAGGCGTGCGCCGGGTCACGGCACCTTCCCCGCGCGGGGGCGGATCAGCATGCTCTCCCGGTGACCTCGACCGCACCGGCCCGGACCGGGCTGCACCGTGTCCCGATCCCGGCGGACGTCGCGCCGTCCGGGGTGGCGGCGGCGGTGCGCCGGCTCGCCCACCGGCCGCGGCTGGTGGCCTTCGGCGGGAGCTGGTCCTGGGGGGCGCTCGTCGCCACCGACCCCGTGCTCACCGCGCCGGCCGGGGCCGACCCGTTCGCCGTGCTCGACGCGCCGCCGCGGTCCGCGAGTCCGCAGGCGACCCCGGGCGCGCCCCGGGACGCGGGGGCGGACACCGGAACCGGCACCGGGACCGACGCAGGGATCGACGCAAGCATCGACACGGCTGTCGGGGGCGGCTGGTTCGGGCTGGTGGACCATGCCCCGCCCGGCGTGCGACCGACGGCGGCGCTGTCCTGGTACCGCGACGTGCTGCGCCACGACGGCGAGCGCTGGTGGTTCGAGGCGCTGGTCGCCTGCGGCGCCCCGCTGCCGGGCCTGCCCGACCACCCGCGCGCGGTGCACCCCGACACCTGCTCGGCCGAGCGCCGGTACGCGCGGCTGTGCGCCGACCTCGCCCGACCGGCGCCGGAACGGACGGCCCGGATCGCGGTCACCCGGTGGCCCGACCGGGACGCGCACCTGGCCGCGGTCGAGCGGTGCGTCACCGAGATCCGGCGCGGCGAGATCTTCCAGGCCAACATCGCGACCCGGCTGGAGGTCCGGCTCGACGGCGACCCGCACGAGGCGTGGGCCCGGCTCGTCGAGCCGGTCGCGCCCGCCCGCGCCGCGCTCGTCGTGACGCCGGAGCGGGCGGCGGTGGGCGCGAGCCCGGAGCTGTTCCTGCGCCGTGCCCGCGGCCGGGTCACCACCGCACCGATCAAGGGCACCCGACCGCGCACCGGCGGCGACGCCGACGACGCCGAACGTGCCCGGCTCGGCGCCTCGGTGAAGGACGCGGCGGAGAACGTCATGATCGTCGACCTGATGCGCAACGACCTCGCCCGGGTGGCGCGGCCCGGCGGGGTGCGGCCGGGGCGGCTGCTCGCCGTCGAACCGCACCCGGGGGTGTGGCACCTGGTGTCGCGGGTGCACGCGACCCTGCGCGAGGACGTCACCGACGCCGACCTGCTCACCGCCACGTTCCCGCCGGGTTCGGTCACCGGGGCGCCGAAGATCCGGGCCTGCGAGGTGATCGCCGACTGCGAGGACGGCGACCGCGGACTGTTCACCGGCGCCGTCGGCGGGGTGAGCCCGCTGGCCGGACTGGAGCTGAACGTCGCGATCCGCACCCTCGACCTCGGCCCCGCCGGGCCCGACGGCAGCCGCACCGGCCGGCTCGGGGTCGGTGGGGGCATCACCGTCGACTCCGACCCGGCGGAGGAGTTCGGCGAGGTCCTGACCAAGGCCGCCCCGGTCCTGGCCGCGCTCGACGGCCCGCCACGGCCGGTCCGGCCGCACGTCGGACGGCCCGCCGACCGGGCCGCGGGCCTGTTCGAGACGCTGGCCTGCGTCGACGGCCGGGCCCACCGGGTCGGCGAGCACGCGGCCCGGCTGCGTCGCTCCTACCTCGCGGTCACCGGCCGCCCCCTCGACGCGCGGGTCGAGGCCGAGGTCGCCGCGGCCGTCGCGGGGGCTGCCGGGCACCACCGGGTCCGGGTCGAGGCGGCGCCGGACGACCCGTCGCGGGTCACGGTGCGCGCGGTCCCCTGGCCCGGGCCGGTCCCGCTCGACGCGCAGGGCGGTGTGGTCGCCGTCGTCGGGCGCAGCGCCGACGGCGAGTCCCACAAGTTCGCCGACCGGCGGTGGCTCGACGCCCACGAGGCCACGACGGCGGGTGGGGACGGCACGCCGCTGCTGTGCGACCCGACGGGGCTGGTGCTGGAGACGACGCGGTCCGCCGTCGCCGCCGTACACCGGGGGCGGCTGTGGGTCCCCCCGCTCGACGGCCGCATCCTCCCGGGCACCGGCCGACGCGCGTTGCTCGACCTGGTGGGCCCCGACGCCGTGCGCATCGCGCGGCTGCCCCTGGCCGCGCTCGCCGAGGCCGACGGGTTCCTGCTGGTCAACGCGCTGCGCGGGGTGCAGTGGGTGCGCCGGGTCGACGGCGACGGCCGCACCGTCGCGCGCTGGGACGGCCCGGACCCGCTGACCCGCCGCCTCGCCGAGGCCCTGCCGGGCTGACCGCCCCGCCCGACCTCGCACGCGTTCCGGACACCTCGTAGCCCCGCGGACCGTGCGAGTCACCACGAGGTGTGCGAGGCCGGCCCGCACCGGCAGGATCGGGTCGTGAGCACCGACCGGATCGCCACCGAGCTGCGCCGCCCCCTGCGCTGGGTCCCGCCGCTCCCGCTGCACCGCCCCCGGTTCCTGCGCCTGCTGCAGCGACTGTCCCGGCGCGGCAGGCCCGCCGCCGTCGACGGGGTCCGGTCGACCACGCATCCGGGCCCGCCGCTGCTGCGCGTGCACGTCCCCGACCACCGCACGACGCCCGCGGCGCTGCTGTGGTTCCACGGCGGCGGCCTCGTGCTGGGCTCCCCCATGATCGACGACGAGCGGTGCGGCGAGCTCGCCGCGGAGCTGGGGATCGTCGTCGTCTCGGTGGACTACCGGCTCGCCCCCGGTGACCCGTTCCCGGCCGCGCTCGACGACTGCCACGCCGGCTGGACCTGGTTGCGCGACGCCGCCGGCCGGCTGGGGATCGACCCGGCGCGGATCGCCGTCGGCGGGGCGAGCGCCGGGGGCTGCCTGGCCGCCGCGCTGGTCCAGCGCCTGCACGACGAGGGCGGCCCGCAGCCGGTCGCGCAGTGGCTGGTCTACCCGATGCTCGACGATCGCACCGCCGCCCGCCGCGAGCTCGACCGGCCCCCGCACCGGGTGTGGAACAACCGCAACAACGAGGTCGGCTGGCACGCCTACCTGGGGCGCCCACCCGGGACCGGCGAGCCCGCCCCGTACGCGGTGCCCGCCCGTCGCCCCGACCTGTCGGGGCTGCCGCCCGGTTGGATCGGCGTCGGCGACGTCGACCTGTTCCACGACGAGGACGTCACCTACGCGCGACGGCTGCGCGAGGCCGGGGTGCCGGTCGAGCTCGACGTCGTCCCCGGCGCCCCGCACGGCTTCGACGGCTGGGGCAAGGGCATCGCGATCGCCGACGACTTCACGGCGCGCTCGGTCGCCTGGCTGCGTGGCGCGCTCGGCGGCTGACCACCCGGCCAGGTCCGGCAGCAGCGCGACCGGCTCGCGGACCGGTTCCGCGGGACCAGACGCCTACCGGCCGAGGAACTCGCCCAGCGCCCGGGCGAACTCCGCAGGACGCTCCATGTTCGGGTAGTGGGCGGTGCCCGGCACCGTCACGAGCCGCCCGTCGGGGACCCGTTCGACGGTGTCGGTGACGATCCGCAGGTGGTCGTCGGAGTCCAGCTCGCCGACGACGCCGAGCAGCGGCACGGCCAGGGCCGGGGCCCGGTCCAGGGCGTCGTCGAGGAAGCCGATCGGCGGCGGCGCGGCCGGGTCCGTGGGCAGGTGGTGGGCGAGCATGTCGACGGCCATCAGCCGGACCTCGGCGAGCACCTCCGGGTCGACCTCGGCCGCCGTCCGGTGCGGTCCGGGCACGAACTCCAGGAAGACCGAGATCCAGCGCTCGGCGTCGAGGTCGAGGCGGGCCTGCTCCCAGCGGGCCAGCCTGTCGAGCATCCAGGGGCCGGTCCAGGTGGGCGCACCGGCACCGGCGCCGCTGAGCACGACCCGGTCGACGAGGTCGGGCCGCTCCAGCGCGGTGTCGAAGGCGGTCCGCGCGCCCATCGAGAGCCCGACCAGCACCACCGGACCGGTACCGAGGTGCTCCACCAGCGCGACGACGTCGTCGTGCGGGCGGTACCCGTCGGGTCCCGGGTCCGACGAGGCGCCGTGCCCGCGCGCGTCCGGGACGACGACCCGGTGCCGGGCCGACAGCGCTTCGCCCTGCCGGGCCCACATGCGGCCGTCGAGCGCTCCGCCGTGCAGCAGGACCAGCGGCGGCCGCCCGTCGGGATGCGGACCGGTGTCGCGGTAGGCGATGCGACCGCCCGGTACGGGCAGGAACCCCGGGACGGTACTCCGGGCGAGAGCGAGGGTCATGACACCTAAGGTGTCATGATTCGGCCGGATTGACAACTAAGGTGTCATACTTGCCGGGTGACCGACATCGACCGGACCGCCGAGAAGCTCGCCGAGGTGTACGTCCTGGTGGGCCCGCTCTACCGGCGGGTGCTGCACGAGGTGGAGGGGATGGCGCCGGAGAACCGGGTGTCCGCCGGGGTGCGGGCGGTCCTCGACCAGCTCCGGCGGCACGGCCCGATGACCGTGCCCGAGATCGGTCGGTCGCAGTCGCTGAGCCGCCAGTTCGTGCAGCGCATGGTGGACGAGGCCCTCGCCGCGGGGCTGGTCGAGCGGATCGACAACCCGCGGCACCGCAGATCCAAGCTCGTCGCCACGACCGCGGCCGGCCGTGCGGTGATCGACGACGTCGTCGGGCGCGAGCACGCCCGACTGCGGGCGGTCGCGGAGCGCCTCCCGGCCGCCGACGTCGACGCCACCCTGCGCGTCCTCGCGACGATGGTCGCCGACCTCGCCGAGGTCGAACCCGGCGGCGGGCATTGACCCCCTCGGCCCCGTGACGCACGATCCGACCGAGATCGACCCCTCACCACTGGCGGTGCCCACGCATGTCCGACACGTTCACCTTCTCCGGCCGCGACGGCACCGCCGTCACCGCCTACCGCTGGCTCCCCGGCGAGGCGGGCGACCCGGTGCGCGGGATCGTCCAGATCACCCACGGCATGGGTGAGCACGCCCTGCGCTACCTCCCCCTGGCCGAGGCGCTGACCGCGCGCGGCTTCGCCGTCTACGCCCAGGACCACCGCGGCCACGGCGCCACCGCGGGCGGGCCCGAGAACTTCGGCCTCCTCGGCGACGACGGCTGGGCCCAGCTCGTCACCGACATCGGGCTGCTGTCCGCGCACGCCCGCACCGAGCACCCCGGCGCCCCGCTGGTGCTGCTCGGCCACAGCATGGGCTCGTTCGCCGTGCAGCAGTTCCTGGTCGCGGACGGGACCCCGCCGGACGCGGTGGTGCTGTCCGGCACCGCGCTGCTCGACCTCATGGAGCAGGGGCTGGACCTGTCGGCGCCGCTGGACCTCTCGTCGTTCAACGCGCCGTTCGAGCAGCGCACCGGCTTCGAGTGGCTCAGCCGCGACCCCGCGCAGGTCGACGCCTACGTGGCCGACGCCCGCTGCGGCTTCGGCATCGACCTGCCCGGCACGCAGGCGATGTTCGCCGCGGGCCGGCCGCTCGGCGACGTCGCCACCCTGAAGCGGATCCCGGGCGGGTTGCCGGTCTACGTCGTCGTCGGGGACGAGGACCCGGTCAACGCCGGGCTGGCCCTGGTGCGGCCGTTGGTCGAGCGCTACGCCGAGGCCGGGCTGCACGACGTCACGCTGAAGGTGTGGCCGGGCGCCCGGCACGAGGTGTTCAACGAGACCAACCGCGACGAGGTCGTCGCGGACCTGCTGTCCTGGCTCGACCGCGTCGTCCCCGGGAAGCGGGACGCCTGAGGTGCGCGTCGACACCACCGGCGGTTTCTCCGCCTCCCCGCTCGAGACCGAGGCGGCCGCGGTCGCCGCGGAGGCCGCGGGCTACGACGCCCTGTCGGTCCCCGAGACCGCGCACGACGCGTTCGTGTCGCTGGCGCTGGCCGCCCGGGCCACCAGCCGGATCCGGCTGCAGTCCGCGATCGCGGTGGCCTTCGCCCGCACTCCGATGACGCTGGCCTACCAGGCCAACGACGTGCAGCTGCTCTCCGGCGGCCGGGTCGATCTCGGGCTGGGCTCGCAGGTCCGCCCGCACATCGAGCGCCGGTTCGGGATGCCGTGGAGCCGGCCCGCCGCCCGGATGGAGGACTTCGTCTCCGCGCTGCGGGCGATCTTCCACGCCTGGGCCACCGGCGACCGGCTGCACCACCGCGGCGAGTTCTACTCCCACACCCTGATGACCGAGTTCTTCTCGCCGGGGCCGAACCCGCACGGGATGCCGCCGGTGATGCTGGCCGCGGTGGGCGAGCGGATGACCGAGGTCGCGGGCCGAGTGACCGACGGTCTGCTGGCGCACTCGCTGACCTCGCCGTCGTACCTGGCGGAGGTGACGCTGCCCGCGCTGCGCCGCGGGCGGGGCCGGGACGACCTCACCGGCTTCGACGTCTGCCTGCCGGTCTTCACCGTCCTGGGCGCCGATGCCGACGCCCGGGCCGTGGCCGAGGCCGGGGTGCGCCGTCAGATCGCCTTCTACGCCTCCACCCCGCCGTACCGCCCGGTGCTGGAGCACCACGGCCGCGGGGCGCTCGCCGACGAGCTCAACGGGCTGTCGCGCCGGCAGGCCTGGGACGAGATGGCCGGCCTCGTCGACGACGACCTGCTGGGCCTGTTCGCCGTCTCCGGGGACCCGGCCACGGTCGTCTCCGGGATCGCGGACCGCTACCGGGACCTCGTCGACCGGGTGTCGCTCAACACCCCCTACGACGCCGACCCCGCCCTGGTGCTCGACGTCGTCACCCGGCTGCGGGCGGCCTGAGCACGCACGACGGCGGCCGGTGACCCAGTCGGGTCACCGGCCGCCGGTCGTGCTGCGTACTACCGCAGGCCCAGCTTCTTGGAGCAGGCCGGCCACGCCTTCCAGCCCTGGGCCTCCAGGACGTTCTCGGCGACGCGGATCTGCTCGGACTTGCTGGCGTTGTGCGCCTTGCCCGACCCACCGAAGGCCTTCCAGGTGGACTGCGTGAACTGCAGGCCGCCGGAGAAGCCGTTGCCGGTGTTGGTGTTCCAGTTCCCGCTGGACTCGCACTCGGCGAGCTTGTCCCACGTCGAGGTGGAGACGGACTGCGTCGGCGCCACGACCGCCGCGGGAGCGACCTGGGCCGAGGTCTCGGGGGCGGCCGTCGCGGGCCCGGCCAGGGCGAGCGGAGCGCCGAACGCCAGGACACCGGCGACGAGAGTTCCGACGAAACGCCCACGGATGGACATGCGAGTGCTGCTCATTGTTGATCACCTGAGGTCCGGACCCACGGCTTTCCGGGCGGGCCGGTCGCGCGGGGAGCGCAGTGCCGGTGTCGACGCGAGGGGACTCGCGGCCCGCGGCCCCGTCCCGGTCCGTGCAGATCGACTGGCCGGGGACCGCGGGACGGGGCCGTGGTGGCGTGGGCGGTTCCGGCGCTTCGGTGCAGCCCGGTCCAACGGACCGGAGCGACCACGAAGGTCGCCGACCGGCCGAGATCAGGTCAAGCGGATGACCGGTGACGTATCACACGACGATAACGGCGCAGCACGTCATCGCAGCTCAGAGGCACTTTCTGCCGATCACGGAACCGACCGGAAAGGCATCGATACTTTCGATCCGGAGATGTTCCACCGGTCTCAACGGCGCTGTACGCCCTCGGCCCGGCGCAGGGTGAACACCGCGATCCGCACGACCATCGCGTCGAGCAGCAGACCGCCGAACGACCACGCGTCGAGCCAGGCGGTCCAGTTCGCCCCCTGCGCGACGGCGAGGAGCCCGGGCACGAGGAACAGCGCGACACCGAGCCCGCCGGCGACGGCACAGGCGAGCAGCGCCGGACCGTCGGTCCGGCGCAGCAGCAGGAGCAGCGACACGACGGCGGCCGCGGCGACGAGCCCGTCGAGCCCGGCCAGGACCGGCCCGGTGGCGCCGAACGCGAGCCGGACGTGCACGGCCGCCGAGAGCACCAGCAGCACGGTCAGGATCCGGCGTCCGGTCACCAGGCCGCGGTCGTCGCTCATGGGGCCATCCTCGCCTACCGCACCCGCAGCACCAGGAGGCGGCAGTCGACCTGCTGCCCTGACCGGTAGGGCGCGACCTCGATCGAGACGGCCTCGAAGACGTCGGCGGCGGCGAGCCGGTCGACCTCGGCACGGTAGCCACCGGACTCCCAGACGTCGTCGAGGACGGTCGCGACCAGGTACCCGCCCGGCCGCACGACCCGGGTGAACTCGGCGAGCGCCGAGGGTCCGACGTGGGCGTGGGTGAGCGTCCCGACACAGACGACGACGTCGTAGGAGTCGTCGGGCAGTGCCAGCGCGGCGGTCAGGTCGGCCTCGCGCAGGTCCCGGTACGCCCCGGTGGCGCGGGCCCGGTCCAGCATCCCGGGCGACAGGTCGATCCCGTCGACGGTGGTCGCACCGCGCTCGCGCAGGGCGACGCCGACGAGCCCGGTGCCGCAGCCGGCGTCGAGGATCTCGCCGCCGGGGCCCGCGGCCGCGACGACGGCGTCCGCGGTGACCGCGGGCGCGACGTAGCCCTGGGCCTCGCCGGAGAGATCGGCGTCGTAGGTGGGGGCCCACTCGTCGTAGAGCGCCCGGGCGTCGGCCGGGCCGCTCAGCGAGTAGGCGCGTTCCAGATGGGGGTCGCCCCCGGTGCTCGTGGCCATCGCCCGATCATGATGGACGGTCCGTGGGCTGTCATGCGCGCCCGAGCAACCCCCGGCGCGGCGGGTCGGCGGCGAGCAGGGAGAGCGCGCACAGCGCGCCCCAGCCGGCGGCGACCATGGTCGCCTTCTCCCTGGCGTCGCGGTCGGGGAGCTGCGAGCCCAGCACCACGAGGTCGACGACGTCGGCGCCGACCCGCACCGCGATCGCGGCCTTGAGCGGGGTCCCGGCCGGGGCCAGGGCCATGGCCAGGCCGGACGCGAGGTCGCGCCCGCCGACCGCCCGCGCGAGCAGCGTGGTGCCCGCGGACGGGGTCCGGCCGCCGCCGGACAGCTTCGTCGGCGACAGCAGCACCTCCGGCTTCGCGGCGACGGCCGCACCGTAAGCGGCGGTGGCGGCGCCCAGCAGGCGGGGGATCCAGGTCAGGTCACGACGGGGCATGCACCCGGTGTACCCGTTCCGCGGCGGTTCTCGCCCGCCCGCACGGACCGGCGACCGAGCGGCCGGTGAGCGTGCCGAGTGCGAGCAGGGCACCCCACGGCCCGATCACCCAGATCGGCCAGAAGTACCCTCCGCCCCCGCCCAGTGCGACGGCGGCCCAGATCGTCAGGACGATCACCGCGGTCAGCGCCCACGGCCCCCAGGTCGCGGCCAGGACGACCCGGCGCACCCGCCGCTCGCGCTCCGGGTCGACGGGACGCGGCAGCCGGGGCAGGTCCGCCTCGACGGCGGCCAGCTCGGACGCCGTGCGCGCCGCGGCCACCTGCTCGCTGCGGGTGGAGAACTCGGCGAGGTCGAGCCGCCCGTCCCCCACGTGCCTGCCGAGCCGTTCCAGTGCGCGCTCCCGCTCGGCGTCACCGATGCGTACGTCCACCACGACCACCCTCCCAGTCGGATACCGGAACTATCCACTATCCGTTTCGGGACTGCAAGTCAGAGTTCGTCGAGGAAGGCCAGCGCCGCCTCCGCCGAGGTGCGCCGCCAGGCGGCCAGCATCCGGTCGAACTCGTCGCCGCCGTCCCCCGCCGCTGCGGCGCGGTCCTGTTCCGCCCGCAGCGCCGCGACGATCGGGGCCAGCTCGCGGCGCTGGGCCTCGACCAGCGCGGTCGCGTCCCGGCCGTGCCGGTGCAGCACCGCCAGCTTGAGCAGGAACTCCGAGCGCAGGTCCCGCACGTGCGGCACCGGGATGCCCAGCCACGCGTCGACGTGGCCGCGGCCGGCGGGGGTGGCGGCGTAGAGGGTGCGGGGCGGGCCACCCTTGGTCTCGACGGCCTCGGCGGTGATCAGGCCGGCGTCGACCAGCCTGCCGATCGCCCGGTAGACGACCGGGCGCGGGATCTGCCAGACCCGGCCCAGCTCGCCGTCGGCGGCGGTGAGCGCGGCGACGGCGAAACCGTGCACCGGGCGCTCGCCGGCCACGGCCAGCACGACCCACTCGGCGAGCCCGAGCCGTGGAAGCATCGGGCCAGCGTAGGGCCTCAGCGGTGGACGGCCGCCTCGTTCCCCGCATCCCAGGAGAAGCCGCGGTCGTAGAGGAAGCGCAGCTCGGGGTCGCTCTCCAGCACGAGCCGCTGGCCGTCCCCGGTCAGCTCGACCCGGCCGTCGGGCCGGGGCGTCCAGATCAGCTCGGCGGTCCGGACGGCGGGCTCGACCAGTGAGGTCGCGCCGGACTGCGGCGCGTTCCACTCGACCCGGATCGTCCGGTCCCCGACGGGCCGCCAGGTCCCGCGGACGACGGTGCTGTCGGCGAGCCGCACCGAGATCCCGGCGGAGCCGGTCTGCGGGTAGCCGGGTACCGGGAGCGACGGGCCGACGTAGGTCCACTGCCCCACGGCCACGTGCTGCCAGCGCCGGTCGTCGGCGAGCCGGGCGGCGGGGGCCGTCGGGTCCTCCACGACCCGGTAGACCCCGGCGAGCGCGATGTCGGAGCGCTGGAACGGGGGCTGGAACTGCTGGAACAGCGCGCCCTGCGCGGCGATCAGCACCAGTCCGAGCACCGGGACCAGCCATCGGGTCACCCGGCGGACCCGCGGCCACGGCAGCAGCCGCGGGGACCCCTCGGTCGCCGCCGTCGGACGCCCGGCCAGGAACCGGACCACCCGTGGCAGCTCGGGGGCCGCGACGAGCGCGAACCCGACCGTCAGGGCGAGTGCGAGCTGCTTGACCGGCACGTCGTAGGTCATGTTCAGCAGGAAGACCGTGCCGCGGGCGACGGTCCCGAGCAGGCCGCCGATCCAGGCCGGGCGCCGGAACACCAGCAGCAGCACGACGACGAGCTCGGCGAACCCGGCCAGGAACTGGATCACCGGGGAGTAGGCCATGAACCCCCACAGCAGCCCCATCGGGCTCTTCTCGCCGGTCATGACGAGCGCCTCGGAGTAGTCGGCCCGGCCCATCTGGGTCAAGGTGAGCTTGGACCAGACGTAGGGCTGCATGAGCAGGATCAGGACGAACCGCAGCAGCGCGTGCAGCGCCCACGCCACCCGGTTCCACCACGGTCGCGGCGCCGCCGCCTCCGCCGCCCCGGCCACCGCGGCGCCGTCCACAGCGTCCTCCCGCCGCACCGCGGCGTCCCCCCTCGTCCCGGTCATGGGCCGACGGTAGGGCGCCACGGCACGGTCGCGGATCCCTCGTCCGACCGATCCTCTGCGCCCGGCACTCCTCCGCGGGTGGGAGACGTGACGCACAGCCCGTCGATGCATCGCACACAACGATCAATGGGTAGACACATGGCGATGCGGCCGTACGACCGGCCGCGCATCCCGCCGTGGCATCGGCGCCCGGCCACACCCGAACCACGGCGTCGGTAGCGACGCCACGAGGAGGAACCGTGCCCACGACCGTGTCCGCCATGAAGACCGCAGGTCCGAACAAGCCGTTCGAGCGCGGCACCATCGAGCGCCGCGACCCGCGGCCGCACGACGTCGTCATCGACATCGCGTACGCCGGGATCTGCCACTCCGACATCCACCAGGCCCGCGACGAGTGGGGCGAGGGCATCTACCCGATGGTCCCCGGCCACGAGATCGCCGGAGTCGTCTCCGCCGTCGGCGACCAGGTCTCGCGCTACGCGGTGGGCGACCGCGTCGGCGTCGGCTGCTTCGTGGACTCCTGTCGCGAGTGCGAGAACTGCCTCGCCGGTGAGGAGCAGTACTGCCTCAAGGGCGAGGTGCAGACCTACAACGGCCGGCAGTACGACGGCGAGCCGACCTACGGCGGCTACTCGACGCAGATCGTGGTCGACGAGAACTACGTGCTGCACATCCCGGACGGCGTGGAGCTCGACGTCGCCGCTCCGCTGCTGTGCGCCGGCATCACCCTGTACTCGCCGCTGCACCACTGGAACGCCGGCCCCGGCAAGCAGGTCGCGATCGTCGGCATGGGCGGCCTCGGCCACATGGGCGTGAAGATCGCCGCCGCGATGGGCGCCGAGGTGACCGTCCTGTCCCGCACGCTGTCCAAGCAGGAGGACGGGAAGCGGCTCGGCGCGGACCACTACTTCGCCACCGAGGACGAGAGCACGTTCAGCGAGCTGGCGGGCCGTTTCGACCTGATCGTCAACACCGTCGCCGCGCAGATCCCGGTCGACGCCTACCTCGGACTGCTCAAGCTCGACGGGACGATGGTCAACGTCGGCGTGCCGGAGGGCCCGCTCTCGTACCACGGCTTCTCCCTCGTCGCGAGCCGCAGGAGCCTGGCCGGTTCGAAGATCGGTGGCATCCGCGAGACCCAGGAGATGCTCGACTTCTGTGCCGAGCACGGCCTGGGCGCCGACATCGAGACGATCTCCTGCGACCAGGTCGACGAGGCCTGGGAGCGGGTCGTGCGGGGCGACGTGCGCTACCGCTTCGTGATCGACACCGCGACGTTCTCCTGAGCGCTGTCAACCCGGTGGGCGTCCCTGATTGAGACGCCCGCACGCCACCGATCCGTGGAACGATCCCCGCGACGTTCCCGACGACCGTGACCGGAGGCTCACATGATCCTCATCGTGCTCAAGGCACAGATCCGCCCGGACAAGCGCGAGGAGTGGCTGACCGGCATCGCGCAGTACACGAAGGACGTGAACTCCGAGCCGGGCAACATCTCCTTCGACTACTACGAGAACTTCGAGAAGCCGAACGAGTTCGTGATCGTGGAGGTCTTCAAGAACAGCGCGGCCGGCGACGCCCACGTGAAGACCGACCACGCGCAGAAGTTCTTCGACTTCATGGGCTCGGTCGTGCCGGAGAAGCCGCTCATCAACTTCCAGAGCGAGGACGGCAAGGACGCCTGGGTCGAGATGGGCGAGGTCACCCCGCACTGACCCGACCCTCCCGACGATGCCGGCGGCCCCACGGGTCGCCGGCATCGTCGTGTCGGGAGCGGAGCGGGCAGGTGGCCCGACCGCACCGGACGGAGGAACCCGGGCGGACCGGACATCGGAACCGAGACGGTCCTTCCGGGTGATCGGGACGGGAGCGCACCGCGTCCGGGCCGGTCGGGAACGGGGTGCAGACTGACCCGGCACGGCCGAACCTTTCGTCACGCAACCTGGGCGTTCCCCACGCGTCTCCCACAGTGACGGAACGATCACGTGGCGTCGCCGCCCCGGGCGACGCGGACGAACAGGAGCACCCCATGGACACCGTCCGGCAGCGGCCCCGCCGCCTCGTCGCACTGGGCCTCGGACTGGCCACCATCGCGGGTGTCGCCGTCGCCGGGACCGCCCTGGCCGCCTCCCCCGCGGCCGAGCAGGCCCGCGCGCAGCCGCTCGTCCCCGGCACCCCCTGCTCGATCACCGCCAAGGCGTGCGTCGACCTGGACTCGCAGCGGTCCTGGCTCATCCAGGACGGCAAGGTCATCCGCGGCCCGATCGGCATCTCCTCCGGCGGCAACGGCCAGGAGACCCCGGTCGGCCACTCGCTGCGCGTCTACCGCAAGGACGCCGAGCACAAGAGCGAGGAGTCGCGCCTGCCCAACGGCGACCCCGCTCCGATGCCGTGGTCGGTCTTCTTCAACGACGGCGGCATCGCCTTCCACAGCGGCGACCCGAACCGCTCCTCCGCGGGCTGCATCCACGTCCCGCCGGCCGACGCCAAGGCGTACTTCGACTACCTGCAGATCGGCGACCAGGTGCAGGTCGTGAAGGCATCCGAGGAGACAGCGGCCCGTAAGGGCTAGCTCGCGGGGAGTCACCGCATCGGGGGCTGCTGGGACGTCCGGCGTAACGCGGAGACGGTCGTGCCGCGACACACCGGACGTATCACCCGCACGTCCCCCGGAGCGCCCGATGGCCGAGAGCCGACCCGTCCGTCGCACGCCGATCGACCACGCCCGGCGGGTCGCCCGGCTCTCCCTCAGCGGCGGCGCGCGGGCCGCCGCGGTCCCGGTGCGCGGCCTGGCCCGGCTCGGCCGCGACGCCCACGACCCCCGCTGGACCGGCCAGACCTGGCTCTGGCAGCCGGGCTGGGGGCGCCGCACGCACGACCGGCCCTACCGCAGCCCTGACCCGTACTCGATCGGGCTGTCGGCCTACGAGCAGCAGAAGTACGGCACCGTCATGGACGCGCTCGCCGGCCGCCGTTTCGACCGGGTGCTGGAGGTCGGCTGCGGCGAGGGCGACCTGTCGGTCCGTCTCGCCGGGCACACCGCGGCTCTGCTCGGGGTGGACATCTGCTCGGCCGCGGTCGAGCGGGCCGCCGCCCGGGTGCCGTCGGGGACCTTCGTCCGTCGCACGCTCCCGCACGAGATGCCCGAGGGCGACTTCGCCCTGATCGTCTGCTCCGACGTCCTCTACTACTGGGAAACGGTCACGCTGCGGGTCGGCCTGACCGCCCTGCTGGACCGCCTGCGGCCGGGCGGGATGCTGCTGGCCTACCACTACCGCGGGGCGTTCGGTCAGGCCGGGACGGCCGACCGGGTGCACGAGACGCTCGTCGCCGCCGCGACCGCCCGCGGACTGACGGTCCGGGCGCACGAGACCGTCGACGGTGTCGGTCCCGACGGCGCCGGGGCCCGCTTCGCCGTCGTCGTCCACCCCGAGGTCGCGGTGCCGTCCCCGCGCCGCCCGGAGCCGGGCGTCGCAGTCCGCGCACGTCGATCCTGAGGGGTCGACTGGGCCGGGTGGCGGTGCGGTCGCTGGACCGTCCGGGCGTTCTCGTCAGGTCGACGTGGACCTGTCGTGACCGGGCGGTTCCTGGTTACCGTCCGGAGCCATGACGGTCGACGCCGACGGACCCGCCGGGATGGCCGACGCACAGCGCGTGGTCACCATCCCCGAGCTGAGCGCACCGAGCTACCTGCAGGCGGTGCTGTCGATCGCCTACCGCGACGAGCGCAACAGCGTCCCGCTCACCGTCGCCACCCCGGCCGGGCTGGTGTTCGGCAACGCCGTGCACCCCTCGGCCTGGCTGCGCGGACTGGGGGACCAGCTGCGCCGGCTCACCGCCGACGATCCGGGCAACGAGTCCGCGGCGTCGATGGCCGACATGTTCGACGAGATGGCCGGCGGTCGCGGCGACGAGCGCCCCGGCCCGGACGTCCCGACGAAGGACATCCACTGGATCTACTTCACCGACGCGCTCGTGGTCCCGACCGCGGCGGGCGGGCCGAACTACGGCGAACCCGCCTGCTGGCAGGTGGCACTGCGCGACGTCACCGGCTGGACGATCGGCCTGCCGCCCGCCTGACCACCACGTCCGATGAACACCCGAACACGTGATCGCAAACCCGCAGGATCCGGGCCCCGCCACAGCCTCCCTTCGCAGGTCGGACGCTCTCTGCCCAGGTCAGCGACCCATCGGCGGAGCGCAGGTGTGACGACGACCACCCAAATTGGTCCGTGAGGATGCGCCACCCCCGGGACTCCCATGTGTGTCGAGCGGATCGACAGGGCACCACCGGTGCGAACCGGCCCCCGATCCGGCCACTGTGAGGCCCGATACCGGGCCATGACCTGGAGGCACACATGAGCACCACCGAGACCAAGGCGACCAAGGCCCCGGCTGTCACCGGCACCCCGTCGGCCCTGCAGTCCGAGCACGGCAGCACCCGCATCGCCGAGACCGTCGTCTCGAAGATCGCCGGGCTGGCCGCCCGCGAGGTCAGTGGCATCTACGCCCTCGGCGGCGGCGCGGCCCGCGCGTTCGGCGCGTTGCGCGAGCGCATCCCGGGCGGCACCACCAACGCCTCGCAGGGCGTGTCGGTCGAGGTCGGCGAGAAGCAGGCCGCCGTCGACATCAACGTCGTCGTCGAGTACGGCGTCTCCATCGCCGACCTGGCGAAGGCCGTGCGCCGCAACGTCATCTCCGCCCTGGAGCGGATGACCGGGCTCGAGGTCGTCGAGGTCAACATCTCGGTCGACGACGTCCACCTGCCGTCCGAGGACGACGGCAAGGACGAGGAGCCGAAGAAGATCGAGTCCACCTCGCGGGTGGCGTGAGCGCCCGTACCGCCGCGGGTGGCGACGGGATCGTCGCCACGGGTGCGATCGACACCGACCGGATCGCCGACGCGGTGCTGGGCTGCCCCGGCGTCGCGCAGCTGCACGGCGGCCGGTTCGGTGAGGTCGCCACCTACCTGCCCGGACGCCGGGTGAGCGGCATCCGCGTGGACCCCACGGCCCCGGCCGTCGAGGTGCACGTGGTCGGTCGCTACCCGGCCTCCGTGGCCGAGATCGACCACCAGGTCCGCACCGCGCTGCTCCCGGTCGTCGGGGGCGCGCGGGTGGACGTGGTGGTCGGCGACTACGCCGGTCCCACCGAGCCGACGCCCGTCCGGCAGTCGGACTCGGCACCCGCCACCGGCGAGCTCCCGGTCCCTCCCGCGGCCACCCCCTGACCCGCCCGGACGCCCGTCCACATCCCCGGACGTCCGGTACCTCCTCGTCTCGAAGGACGTGACTGTGATGTCCCTGTCCACCAACACCCAGATCGGCCTGATCGCCGGTCTCCTCCTGGCCATCGCCGGCATCGTCGGCGGCTTCGGCGGGTTCGTCCTCGCCCTGATCCTCGGCGCGATCGGGCTCGGCGTCGGCCGCTGGCTCGACGGCGACCTCGACCTGTCCGAGCTCTCCGAGCGGTCGGGGCTGTCCGGACGCGGCCGCGACAAGGTCCGGTGAACCCGGTGAGCACCGTCGAGCCGACGGGGACGGCGACCGGGGACCCGGAGACGATCCGGGCCACCCGTCTCCCCCCGCCCCCGCCGGACGACACCCCGACCCGCTCGATCGACACCGGCACGGGCTCCGCGGACGCCTCCGCCGGGACGGCCCCGGAGGACCGGGGCCGGGTCGACGTCGCCGACCAGGTCGTGCAGAAGATCGCGCTCGGCGCCCTGGAGGAGACCGAGGGCGTCGGCGGGAGCACCGGCACGGTCGGGCGGATGCTCGGCCGCGACGACGCCGACGGCCACCCGCGCGTCGAGGCGACCGTCTCCGGGCAGTGGGCCCGGATCGACGCGCGGATCTCCGTCGCCTACCCGTCCCCGGTCGCCGCGGTCTGCGACCGCGCCCGCGCGCACGTCGTGCGGCAGGTCGAGGCGCTGACCGGGCTGTCCGTCACGCGGGTCGACGTCGTCGTCACCGCGCTCACCATCCCGGGCGCCGCCCGCCCGGCCGGGAGGGAGCTCGAATGATCCGCCGCCCCCGCAAGTCCCTCGCCGCGGGCATCGTGGCGCTGGTCCTGCTCGCGCTCTGCGTCGTCGTCGCCGTCGCGGTCGTGCAGCTGCTCCTCGGGCAGCAGCCGATCCTCGACTTCGGCCTGCTGGGCTCCACCGTCGCCGGGTACACCGGCGCCGACGTGCCCGTGCTCGTCGCGTCCGGCGTCGTCGCGCTGGTCGGGTTGGTGCTCGTCGTGGTCGCGCTGCGGCCGGGCACGCCGACCGTGTTCCCGCTGGCCTCCGCGGACGGGGCCGAGAAGCTCGACTCCGGCATCACCCGGCGCAGCCTGAACCGGGCGCTGGCCGACGCCGCCACCGACGTCGACGGCATCACCAAGGCATCGGTGAAGAACACCGGCCGCCGCGCCGCCGTCACCGCGCACGCCGCGTTCGGCGACCCCAGGGACCTGCGCGACCGGGTCCGCAGCGCGGTCGCGCAGCGGCTCGACGCCGTCGGACCGGCCCGCAGCCCGAAGATCACGGTGTCCGTGACCGGCACGAAGCAGCAGGAGGCGTGATGGCCAGCGCGACCCCACCGTCCCGGCTCAACCGGACCCTGCTGTTCCTGATCGGGCTCGTCCTGCTCGCCGCGGGGGTGTTCGGGCTGCTGTTCGGCACCGGCGTCCTGCGCCAGGTGCTTCCCGGGATCGACCCCTCGGTCCCGCTGCTGCCCGCCGGTCTCACGCTGCCCGCGTGGGCGCCGTGGGTGACCCTCGCCGTCGCGGTCGTGGTCGGGCTGCTGGCCCTGCGCTGGCTGCTCGCCCAGGCTCGTCGCACGCCCCGCACCTCGGCATGGACGCTACCGTCGGCGCAGGTCGCGGGCCGGGACGCCGGGACGACCCGGATCCACTCCGACCACGCCGCGGACGCCCTGGCCGCCGACATCGAGAGCTACGACGGCGTCCAGCGCGCCGCCGCCGCACTCGTGGGCGACCGCCGTCGTCCGGAGATCCACCTGGACGTGACCGCGGACGACGGTGCCGACCTCGCCGCGCTGCGCACCCGGATCACCGACCACGCGCTGCCGCGGCTGCGGTCCGCACTGGACATCGAGTCCGGTCGCGCCGACCTGGTGCTGCGCCTGGCCGAGGAGAAGGCGCACTCGCGGGTGGGCTGAGCGACCGCACACCGACGACGACGGGGCCCCGGATCACCGGGGCCCCGTCGTCGTGTGCGGGCGGGTCAGCGGGACCGGTCGACGAACCCGGCGCCGGCGATCCGCAGGCCGCTGCCGCCCGCCATGCGGAGCAGCCCGGCCATGGCGATGACCAGACCGACCATCTCGAGGGTCTCCTCGGTGCCGGCCAGGACGTTGTAGGTGAAGGACTGCACGTCGCCGGTCTGCTCGAACAGCGCCCCACCGGCCGACTCCAGCCCGACCGCGCCGAGCAGGAACACCGCCGCCCCGGCGACGACGAGCCAGGCCCCCGGCCGGCGCAGCACCATCGGCAGGCACAGCACCGCGACCACCGCGACGAGCGCCACGGCCGGGATGATCCAGGCGTAGGTCAGGAAGCCGCTGGTGCCGAACGTGGTGTGGATGATCCAGCCGACCTGCTCGTGGTTCGCGGCGGTCTCGTCCATCGCGACGACCGCGCAGGACAGGCTGAGCAGGATCCAGCGCCACCGCTCGCGGCGCACCGAGTTCGCCGCGATCAGCGCGAGCAGCGCCGCGTTGGTCAGGTGCAGCGCCGAGCTGAACCAGGTCGAGATGTTCAGCTCGGTGCCCAGCCGGATCGGGGCCGGGATCTCGAAGCCGGGCCGCCCGATGCCGTAGACGGCGGCGCCGTAGTGGGCCAGCGCCAGCACGGCGACGATCGCGGCGGCGGTGCCGACGACCGGCCCGCGACGCACCAGCGCCAGGTGCGGTGCGCCGGGCGCGGCGGCCTGAGCCTGCGGTGACGGCTCCGCGGGGGCCGGGCTCGCGGCCCCGGAGGCCCCCGCGGGCCGCGGACCGGCCCCGGCGTCCTCGGTGACGCGCGGGATGACGACCGTGGCCGGGTCGTCGTCGGCGCTGTGCGCGCCGCCGCCCTGGGCGCCGCGGCCCCGGGCGAGATGGTCCTGGGCGGTCATGTCCCCTCCTCTTCACCGGCGGCCGGGCGGCATCAGCAGGCGACGTCGACTCCGACCGCAAGGTGGCTGGAAGGTAAACGAGCGTATGACCACCGGGAAACGCCGGGTCAGCTCCAGGGGCGCGCGGAGCGGGTGCGCCAGTAGCTCTCGGCCGGTTCGGCCAGCGCGGCGAGCTCCTCGGCCACGTCCGCCGGCAGCGTGAGCTCCGCGCCCGCGAGGTTCGACGCGAGCTGGTCGGTCCCGACCGGGCCGAGCAGCACCCGCCACGCCCACGGGTTCGCCAGCGCCGCGGCGACGGCGATCCGGTCCAGCCCGATCCCGGTCCGCGCGGCCAGCGCCGCGGCCGCACGGGCGCCCTCGGTGCCGTCCTCACCGCCCGGGGCGAGCCTGCCGTTGGCGAAGACCTCCTTCAGGATCACCCGGGCCCCGGCGTCGGCGGCCTCGGCCAGCGCCGGACCCACCGAGGGTTCGAGCGGGTTCCAGGTGCTCTGGAACGAGGTGAACAGCGGCTCGCCGTCCACCCGGACCTCCAGCGCCCGGCGCACCGCGTCGGCCTGGGCGGGGCCGGAGGTGGAGATCCCGACCCGGATCCCCCGGTCGCGCAGGTGGGCCATCGCGCGGTGGACGCGCTCGTCGTCGAGGACGCCGGTGTCGAGCGTCGCGGAGTGCACGTGGTAGATCCCGAGGTGGTCGCCGAGCAGCTGGTGGCTCATCGCGTACTGCTCGGTGAAGGCGTCGAGCGAGTGGTCCTTGATCTCGTGGGTGTCGGCGTCGGTCCGCCACCCGCCCACGTAGCGGTAGCCCCACTTCGAGCCGATCTCGACGGGGTCCTCGCCGCCGGTCACCCCGGGCCGGTCGGCGAGCCAGCCGGCGAGGAACTCCTCGGCGCGGCCGTAGGAGCGGGCGACGTCGACGTAGCGGACGCCCGCGGCGTACGCGGCGTCGAGCAGGGCACGGGAACGGTCGCGCAGGTCGGCGACGTCGCGGGCGTCGCCGAGCTCGGCGGCGCGGCCGGAGGTGATGTAGGCGGGGCGGGCGATCGCGGCCAGGCCGAGACCGAGACGGTGGGCGGGGGCGGGCATGCCCCCAGCCTGCCCCACCCGACGCCGGCGCCCCACCCGACGAAACACCTGTTGCACGCCGGTGGCGGCCCGGTACCGTCACCCGGCATGACCGACGCGCCGTCAGCCGGCTGGGTCCTGCTGCTCGCGCAGCTGCCCGCCGCGCCCTCGAGCCCACGGGTCACGCTGTGGCGCCGGGCCCGCGCCGCGGGCGCGGTGGGCCTCCAGAACGGCGCGTGGGTGCTGCCCGCGACCGACGAGCACCGCACGTTCCTGGAGGGGCTCGCGACCTACGTCCGCGAGGCCGGCGGCACCGCGTTCGCCCTCGACGTCGCCGCCGGGAGCAGCGACGAGGGCATCGTCGCCCGGATCCGCGCCGAGCACGGCAAGGAGTTCGCCGAGTTCACCGAGCGCGGCGAGGCGCTGCTGGCGGAGCTGGCGAAGGAGTCCTCCCGGGACAACTACTCCTTCGCCGAGCTGGAGGAGAACGAGCAGGACCTGGAGCGGCTCACCCGCTGGCTGGCGACGATCTCGTCGCGGGACTTCTTCCCCGACGAGCGCGGCAAGGACGCCGAGGCCCTGCTCGACCGCTGCCGGCACGCACTCGACGCGTTCACCGCCGCCGTGTACCGCGCCGAGGGCGTGGCCCCCGACCTGCCACCGCGTACGGACTGAGGCCGTGGGCAGCCGGTGAGCACCGGGGCGCACGCCGCGACCGGCGCGGCGGTGGTGGACGACCTCGGCACGGACGCCGTGCGGGGTCTGACCGACGCCGAGGCCACAGCCCGTCACCGGCGGCACGGCCCCAACCGGTGGGTGGTCCCGCGCCGGGTCACCTTCCTGCGGGTAATGGCCGACGAGGTCACCGAGCCGATGATGCTGCTCCTCGCGGCGATCGCGGTGCTCTACGGCGTCTGGGGCAGGTTCGACGACACCGTCGCCGTCGTCGTGATCATCGCGGCGGTCGTCGGGGTCGAGGTGTTCGCCGAGTTCCGGGCGAAGTCGGTCATCGCCTCGCTGGGCGAGCTCACCGCCCCGACGACGCCGGTGGTGCGCGACGGGAGCACCGTCTCGGTCGATGTCACCGACGTCGTGCCCGGCGACCTCGTGCCGCTGGCCGCGGGCTCGCGGGTGCCCGCCGACCTGCGCCTGGTCGAGTCCTGGGGTCTGCGCGTCGACGAGTCGACCCTCACCGGGGAGCCCGTCGCCGCCCCCAAGGACGCCGCCAGGGTGCTGCCCGGCGACGCCGCGCTGGCCGAGCGGACGAACCTGGTGTTCGCGGGGACGACGGTCGTCGCCGGGCGGGCCCGCGGTGTCGTCGTCGCGACGGGGACGGCCACCGAGCTCGGCACGCTGACCGGGCTCGTCGTCGCCGCGCGACCGCCCCGGACCGCGCTGCAGCAGGCCATGCGCGAGCTCGCGGGCAGCCTCGCGACGCTGGCGATCGCGTTCAGCGTGCTCGTCCCACTGATCGGGGTGCTGACCGGTCGGCCGTGGCGGGAGATGGTGCTGACCGGGCTCACCCTGGCCTTCGCGACGGTCCCGGAGGAGCTGCCGATCATCGTCAGTCTGGTGCTCGGGCTCGGCGCGCACCGGCTGTCCCGGCGACGCGGGCTGGTCCGGCGGCTGCGCGCGGCGGAGGCGCTCGGACTGGTGACGGTGCTGGCCACCGACAAGACCGGCACGCTCACCCGCAACCGGATGGCCGTCGCGCGGGTCGAACCGGCTCCGGGCACGGACGGCGACACCGTGGTCGCCCTCGGCGCGGCCTGCACCGAGACCGCCCCCGAGCCCGACGGCGGCTGGTCCGGCGACCCGACCGACGTCGCGTTCCTGGTCGCCGCCCGCGACCGTGGCCTGCCCACGCCCGCCGAGCCGGTCGCCCGGTTCCCGTTCGACCCCGGCCGGGAGACGATGACCGTCGTCCTGCCCGCCGGCGCCTCCGGCACCGCCACCGTGGTGACCACCGGCTCGCCGGAGTCGGTGCTGGCCCGGTGCGCGGCGCCGTCGCCGGAGACCGCGGGCCGGGTCGCGGTGCTCGCCGCCCGCGGCCTGCGCGTGATCGCGGTGGCGAGCAGGCCCGCGCCGCAGGTCCCGGCGACGGTCGGCGCCGCCGAGCGCGACCTCGTCCTCGCCGGGCTCGTGGCGCTGTCCGACCCGCCGCGCCCGGGTGCCGCCGAGGCCGTCGCCGCCGCACGACGGGCCGGGGTGCGGGTGGTGATGCTGACCGGGGACCACCCCGCATGTGCCCGGGCCGTCGCCGCCGAGGTCGGCATCGACCCCGACCCGGTGCTGACCGGCCGCGACCTCGACGGTCTCGACGACGCGACGCTGGCCGCCGCCGTCGCGTCGACGCCGGTGTTCGCCCGGGTCACGCCCGCGCACAAGCTGCGCCTGGTCACGGCGCTGCAGGCCGGCGGGGAGGTGGTGGCGGTGACCGGGGACGGCGTGAACGACGCCCCCGCGCTGGCCCGGGCCGACGTCGGGGTGGCCATGGGCTCGTCGGGCACCGACGTGGCCCGCGAGGCGGCCGGGCTCGTGCTGGCCGACGACGACGTCTCCACCCTCACCCGTGCCCTGCACGAGGGCCGCACGCTGCACGGGAACCTGCGCAAGGGCGTCGCCTACTACCTGGCCTGCAAGGCCGGGCTGGTCGCGACCGTCGCCGCCGGGGTGCTCACCGGGATGGCCGTGCCGTTCACCCCGATCCAGATCGTGGTGCTGGAGATGTTCATGGACATCGCGGGCAGCGCGACCTTCGCCGCGGAACCCGCCGAGCGCGACGCCATGACCCGCCCGCCACGCGACCCGGGCGCACGCTTCCTGGACCGGGCCCTGCTCGGCGACCTCGCCGCGGGGGCCGTGGCGCTGTTCGTCGCCGTCGGCGGGCTGTACCTGGTGACCGCCTCGCAGACGGTGGCGTTCGTGGCGTGGCTGTCCGGGCACCTGGCGCTGGCCTGGGTGATGCGGACCGAGCGGACACCGGTGCTGCGGTCGGGTCTGTTCGCGAACCGGTTCCTGCCCTGGTGGACGGTGGTGACCGCCGCGGCCGTGTGGGTGGCCACGACGGTGCCGGCGCTGCGGGAGACGCTGCGGCTGACCCCGCTGACCGGTCCGCAGTGGATCGCGGCGGTGCTCGTGCCGGTGGCCGCGGTCGCGGTGCTGGAGCTGCGCAAGGCCGGCCGGCGGCGGGCCGCCACGGCACGCCCGGCGGGGTGATCCGTGCTAGACCACCGGTCGTGAACGGATCGGTCCTCTCCCGCCCGGCCCCCGAGCCGCCCCGTGTCGTCGCCGTCGGCGACGACCCCGACCAGGTCATGGACCTGTGGCCGGACGGCGGGCCAGGCCGCCCGCTGGTCGTGCTGGTGCACGGCGGGTTCTGGCGGCCCCGGTTCGACCGGGTGCACCTGCGGTCGACGGCGGGTGCGGTGAACGCGCTGGGGCTGCCCGTCGCGTCCCTGGAGTACCGCCGGGCGCCCGGCGACCCGGACGCGACCGTCGCCGACGTGCTCGCCGGACTGCGGGCCGCCCACGCGATCGCCGGACCGGTCGTCGCGGTGGGGCACTCGGCGGGCGGGCACCTCGTGCTGCACGCCGCGGCCGTCGAGCCGTCGCTGATCAGGGCGACGGTGTCGCTCGCCCCGGTCGCGGACCTGGCGCTGGCCGACGCGGAGAACCTCGGCGACGGCGCGGTCCGCGCCTATCTCGGCGGCCCCGCGGCCGGGCGCACCGACCTGGACCCGGCGGCGGGCCCGACCCCGCCCGGACCGGTGACGATCGTGCACGGCGACGCCGACGAGCGCGTCCCGCCGGCCGTCTCCCGCTCCTACGCCGGCCGGCACCCGTCGGTACGGCTCGTCGAGCTGCCCGGCTGCGACCACTTCGCGGTGGTCGACCCGCTGTCGGCGGCCTGGCGGACGGTGACCCGGGAGATCCTGGCGGCGGCGACGTGAGCGCGCCCGGCGGCCTGCCCCGTCACCAGCTGACGATGACCGTGCTGATGACGCCGGACATGGCGAACTTCTCCGGCAACGTCCACGGTGGCGCGATCCTGAAGCTGCTCGACCAGGTCGCGTTCTCGTGTGCGAGCCGCTGGGCCGAGACCTACGTCGTGACGCTCTCGGTGGACCGGGTCCGCTTCCGCGAGCCCATCTACATCGGCGAGCTCGTGACGTTCCAGGCGTCGGTGAACCACACCGGGCGCAGCTCGATGGAGGTCGGCATCCGGGTCACCACGGAGAACATCACCGAGCGGACCCAACGGCACGCCAACAGCTGCTACTTCACGATGGTCGCGATGGACGAGCACCGGCGTCCGGTCCCGGTCCCGGAGCTGGTCCCGTCGAACGACACCGAGCGCCGTCGCCGGGACGACGCTCGCCGGCGTCGCGAGGTGCGCCGGGCCGGGGGCTGACCCCGGACACGACGGTGCCCCGGGACCACGTCGTCCCGGGGCACGTCGAGGTGCGGAGAGATCAGCCGATCGAGTCGCCCGCGCCGGAGGTCTGGCCGCAGCTGTCGGACTGGTCGGTGGCCGAGTCGCCGGAGACGGCCTTGGCCTTGCCACCCAGGCCGAGGGCCCCGGTGATGCCGCTCAGCAGGTTCGCGTCCTCGACCGGGACCTGCACGCCCAGGACGTTGACCGGGATGTTGTTGTTGCAGAGCTGGATCGGCACGTTGATGTTGTTGCCGCTCAGGCCACCCGCGAGCAGGCCCTTGGCGTCCTTGTCGATGTGGCCCGACTCGTGCTTGCCGTGGTGCTTGGCGGAGTCGCCCGCGTAGTCGCCGGCGAAGGCCAGCGGGGAGACGGCGAGCAGGGACGCGGCGGACGCCGCGACGATGATTCCGGCCTTCTTCAGCACAGTTCTTCTCCTGATGAGGTGTCAGGGCCGTGGTGAAGGCCCCGTTCCATGTCGGCACGCTGACAGAAAGGGGGGAGCCCGTGCCGACTGGCTGCGAATCTAGCGGGGCGGGAGTGCCCGAACAATTCTTCTACCACCATCGGGTGGCCAAATCACTTTCCGTTCGGATACTGAGGTGTTCTCCTGGTGAGTCACGGATCCATGCGGATCCGGGCACGTGCCGGTCCGACGACAAAGGGGGGAGCCCGAACCGGCTGAGGAGAACGATAGGGGGCGGAAAGCGCACGGATCAACCCGGGAAACACCATCGTGGGGAACAATCACCGAGGGTCAGTTATTCACACGATACGGTTTCGTCGCCGAGTCGGCCGTTCTGCACGACGACGGTACGAAACCCGGCGCCCCGGCCTCCCGGCCGACGCCGACCGGCGGGTCGGGAACCGACGACACGTCCTGGACCCTGACACGGACGGCCGGCCCGTCGACCGTGTCACCGTCACCGTGTCACCGTCACGCGGACGCGACCCGGCCGAGCCTCAGCGCCGACACCAGGAAGAAGACACCACCGAGCAGGGCGTAGCCGGCGACCCCGGTCAGGGACGCCTCGCCGCCCGAGGCCATCAGCACGAACGAAGCGCCCGCGACGACCGAGAGGGACCCGCTCGCGATCATGGCCCCCTGGCCGCCCGCCGCGCGACGCCGCAGGGCGACGACGAGCTGGGCGACCCCGGCGACGACGGCCCAGGCACCCCAGACCCGCAGCACCGCCGGCACGCCCGAGCCGAGGACGACGACGAGCCCGACGGCCGCGAACCCGCCCAGGACGATCGTGGCGTACAGGCCCGGAGCCACCCCGGTCGCACGCGAGGAGCGGGCGTCGATCACGGCGGCGGCCACGTCCACCAGCGGGTAGAGCACCAGCAGCGCCGCGGTCAGCGGGCCGACCTCCGCCGCGTTCGGCAGCAGCAGCGCCGCCCAGAGCAGCGCGAACGCGAACCGCGCGAGGTACAGGCGCCGTAGGGCGACGGTGCCGTCGACCGGCCCCGGGCGGGGGGTCCGCACGGTGCGCCGACCGGTGGTGGGCGAGCTCGACATGATGCCTCCTGGAGGGAGAAAGACCGTTCTTCCTATGAACCCGAGCATGCACGCCTGACTCGCCATAAGCAAGACCGATCGTTCTTTCTGCTAACGTGGGGCCGTGGCTGCACCGACACGCACGACGTCCGGGGCCGGGCGCTCCGAGGCCCGCGAGCGGCTGCTCGCGACGGCGAGCGGGCTGTTCTACCGCGAGGGCATCCGGGCGGTCGGTGTGGAGCGGATCCTCGCCGAGACCCCCACCACGCGCGCCACGTTCTACCGGCACTTCCCCTCGAAGGAGGCGCTGGTCGTCGCCTACCTGCGCGGCGTCGACGCCCACACCCGCGCCGCCCTCCAGGACGCCGTCGCCTCAGCCGCCACCCCCGACGACGCCGTCCGCGCCGTCGGCGCCGCGCTGGTGGACGACCTGACCGGTGCGGACTTCCGGGGGTGCGCGTTCCTCAAGGCCGCGGCCGAGTTCCCCGACCCGGAGGACCCCGTGCGCCGGGTCGTCGCCGAGCACCGCAGCTGGTACGTCGCCAGCCTCACCGAACTGTTCGCCAGGGTCTTCGGGTCCGCACCGGGGCGCGGGCGACCCGAGCACGCGGCCCAGCACTTCCTGATGATGCGCGACGGGGCCATGGCCGGTGCCGACATCGACGGGGCGGGCCACGTCGGCGCCGCGTTCCGGCGCGGGCTGGAGGGGCTGCTCACGCTGACCCACTGAGGCGGCGATCGCGGGCCTGCTGCACCCCGAAGTCCGTGCACTCCGCCGGGCCGGAAGGACGGCGATCCGACGCCAGGCAGGGCGATGTGCGGCCGCCGGCGCGGCTCGTCGACAGGGCCGGGACGACAGCGCCCCGGCATCACGTGCGCAGAAGTGCCACGAGCGCGTCGGGCCGGTCGAGGGGCACGATGTGCCCGCAGTCGTCGAGCAGGTGCCCGTCGAGGACGTCGGCGACCCCGCGCAGCTGGTTCTCCAGCGCGCGACCGACCGACGCGGCGCCGACCGCGGTCGTGGGCACCGTCAACCGGGCCTCGGCCACCGCCGCGGCGAGCTGCCGTCCCGTCTCGGGCAGCGCCCGGTAGACGGCGAGCGCGCAGCGGAGGGCGTCCGGGCGCGCGAACGCGTCGGCCATCGCGGCCCGCAGCGCCGGACGGATCCCGCGCCCGCGGGTGCCCTGGTCGAGGAACCACCCGGCGTAGGCGGCCTCGTTCCCGCGCAGCACGCTCTCCGCCAGCCCCGGAACCCGGTGGAAACCGAACCACCACGGGGGTCCGCCCTCGAAGAACTCCTCGGCGCCGGGGAGTGTCCCCAGGGTCGACTCGACCAGCACGAGCCGCGCGACGAGGTCCGGGCGGCGCAGGGCGAGCAGGAACGCGGCGGGGACACCGGCGTCGATCGCCACCACGACCGCCGGCGCGGCTCCGAGGGCCACGACCAGCTCCTCGAGGTCGCGCGACAGGGTTCCCGCGTCGAGCCCCTCGGCCGTGCGGGTGCTCGCCCCGAACCCGCGCAGGTCCGGCACGACGACCCGGTGGTCCTCCCGCAGCGCGTCGCGCACCTCGGACCACACCAGGCCGGTGTGCGGGAAGCCGTGCACGAGCACCATCGGCGGCCCCTGCCCCACCTCGTCGACGGCCAGCTCGACCCCGTTGACGGCGACCATCCGCACGACGACCTCCCAGTCGGTAACTTCTGGTGACCAGATCACCTAAGCTCACCGACCATGGAGACGGAAGACGGCACGTCGACGGCACCTGGTGAGCCCGGGGTGACCGACCCCCGTCGCGGGGACCTGTTCTCCCCGGACTGCCCCACCCGTCGCCTGCTCGACCGGCTCGGCACGAAGTGGACCTCGATGGTGGTCGGATCGCTGGCCGACGGCGGAGAGCTGCGGTTCACCGAGCTGCGACGACGCGCACCGGGGATCTCCCAGAAGATGCTGTCCACGACGCTGCAGAACCTCGTGCTCGACGGCCTGGTCGCCCGGCGCGTCGAGGACACCGTCCCGCCACGCGTGCACTACCGGCTCACCGAGCTCGGTGCCTCCCTCGAGATCCCGCTCTCCGCGCTGCGCGAGTGGGCGCAGCAGAACATGGCCCGCATCGACGACCACCGCACACGGACCGAGGCGTCCCGCACGGGCCGATGAGCACGGGCGCCCGCCGTCAGGGACCCGCCGGGACCAGGGACACCGCACAGGAGCGGATCCGGTCGAGGTCGACGTCGTCCGCGAGCGTGACCGGATCCGGTCGACGAGGGAGGGGCGGGCGAACCCCGAGCAGGCAGCTCATCACCTCCGGGTACACGGTCCGTGCCACGAGAGCCCGGGCAGTGGCGTCGGCCGCCTCGGGCGCGAGACCCGTGCGCTGTTCGAGATACGCCGCCAGCCGCGCGGTCGGGATCTCGACCACGGACTCGTAGTCGCGCTGCGCGGCGTCGACGCCCTGTTCTGGCTCATGCCTCCCGACCTCACCGCACCCGATCCCGTCACCGCCTCCCGCGACGCGAGCCGCCCCGGCGCGGAGGCCGTCGCCACACACGGCGTCGGCCACGTCGTCGGGGTCTCCGCCCTCGGTCGTGGCACCCCGCTCGCCCACCGGGCCGGCCACGTCACCGGATCGCTGGCCATGGACGACCTCTTCGCCGCCACCAGCCACTACCGCGCGCTGGCCAACCCCACCTTCATGGACAACACCCTGCGTGCAGCCGGCGCCCTCCACGACACCGCGACACTGACGTCGACCACGGCTCCCGACCACCGGCTGCCCCTCGTCGCGACCCGCGACATCGCCGACGCCGCCGCCCACCTCCTGCTCGACCGCTCCTGGAGCGGGTTCGCCGAGACACCGTTGCTGGGCCCCGAGGACCTCTCCGGCAACGACATGGCAGCCGTGCTCTCCGACGTACTCGCCGACCTCCTCGGTCGACCGGTGCGCTACACGCAGACGGACCCGGAACTCGCCGGCCGCGCGATGCTCGACCACGGCGCATCCCCCGGCATGGCACGTGCCATGGCCGACATGGCCACCGCGAAGAACGAGGGCCTCGACGAAGGCGTCACCCGCACTCCCGCCACGACCACTCCGACCACCTACCGCGACTGGTGCACCGAGAACCTCAGGCCGGTCATCGCCGCCCTCGGGCCCGCCCGGGACGCCCGACAGGAGACGGCATGACCCTCATCTGCATCGAGGAACACGCCCTGCACGGCCCGACCGACACCGCGGCCGGCCCCACGCTCGGGCAGCAGGCTCCGTATATGTCCGGGCAGAGCAGGAGCGACGCGCCCGTGCCCCGCGTCGACGGACGGCATCCCGCCGTCGACATGGACACCGCCCGACGGCTCGGCGCCGACCTCGGGGCCGGCCGCATCGACGACATGGACCGGCACGGCATCGACATGGCCGTCGTGTCCTGGACGAGCCCCACCCAGCTCGCTCCCGGGGACGCCGCGGTAGAGCTGGCCCGCGCGGCCAACGACCGTCTCGCCACCGCGGTCTCCGAGCACCCCGACCGTCTCGCCGGATTCGCGACGCTGCCCTGGCAACGTCCGGCCGAGGCGGTCGCCGAACTCGACCGTGCCGTCGGGGAGCTGGGCCTGCGCGGCGTACTGATCGTCGGACGACCCGGTGCCGGGTTCCTCGACGACCCCGTCCACCGGCCGCTCCTGCGCCGCCTCGCCGACCTCGGCGTGCCGCTCTACCTGCACCCCTTTCCTCCGCTGCTCGAGGTGCAGCAGGCCTACTACTCCGGCTTCAACGACAAGGTCACCGCGGAACTGTCGCTCGGCGGATGGGGCTGGCACCACGAGGCGGGAATCCACGCCCCGCGTCTCGTCCTCGCCGGGATCTTCGACGAGCTCCCCGGCCTGCAGATCATCAGCGGACACTGGGGCGAGATGGTGCCGTTCTTCCTCCCGCGCCTCGACGACGTCCTCTCCCCCGGCGACACCGGACTGTCCAGGACCATCAGCGACACCTACCGGTCCCACGTCTGGGTCACCCCCAGCGGCATGTACCACCGGCCCCAGTTCGACTACGTCCGCGAGGTCGTCGGCATAGACCGCATCATCTGGTCGACCGACTACCCGTTCCTGCACCTCGACGGCACCCAGGAGTTCCTGAGCGGACTCGATCTCTCCCACGGGGAACGCGAGCAGATCACCCACGGCAACGCCGCCCGACTCCTGGGTCTCTGACGACGCGGCGGCGCCGACGGCCCGTGGCGCGGCGGACGGGAACGGTCGGCGGGCCTCGGGGAGGGGCATCGAGGCCGCTCTCCGTCGGACGCCCGTCGCGCTCGGCCACCGGACGCTGTTCGGGCTAGTCGGGCTGTTCGGGCACCAGGAGGTGGACCGCGACGGCGATGCGCCGGCGATAGGCGTCACGGGTCTCCACCTGGTGCTTCACGCCCACCGATGTGCTGATCAGGGTGTCGGCGATGTCGACGGCCCTACGGCGGTCGACCGTCCGGGCGAGTGCGTCGACGATCAGCTGCCGGAACCTGGCGGGCGCGGTCTCGACGATCTCACCGAGCAGGTCCGGGTTGGTGGCGACGACGTCCTCGACGTCGCGCGCGGGGCCGACGTAGCGGCCCGCCCAGTGGTCGAACGCGTCCACGATCCGGTGGCGCAGCGGTTCGGCGGTCGACGCGAGCGAACGTTCCGCGGCTGCGAGGTCGCGGTCCAGAGCGTGGGTCGCCGCGGCGCGGAACAGCTCCTGCTTCGAGGAGAACAGGAAGTAGAGACCGGGCCGGGAGATCTCCGCCGCGCGCGCGACCTCGTCCATGGACGTCTTCCGGTAGCCGAAACGGGCGAAGCTCAGCAGCGCCGACTCCAGCACGCGCTCACGACGGCCGACCGCCTCCGACGCTGTCACGGGCCGAGTCTAGCTGCCGCTGATCGCACTAGGCAGAAAGTGTTCATCTTGTACAGTGTGGGCATGCGTCGCGGCCTCCGCTCCACACCCTTCTCCGCCACCAGCACCGCCGACGACGTCCTGTCGGGGCACGACCTGACCGGCGTGCGCGCCGTCGTGACCGGGGCGTCGTCCGGGCTCGGGGCCGAGTCCGCCCGCGCCCTGGCCGCCGCGGGGGCCGAGGTGACCCTGGCCGTCCGCAACACCGTCGCCGGTGCGGCCGTGGCCGCCGACATCGCCAGGTCGACCGGGAGGCCGGCGCCCGCGGTGGCACCGCTCGACCTCGCCGACCGTTCGTCGGTCGAGGGGTTCGTCGCGGCGTGGCGCGGCCCGCTCCACCTCCTGCTCGCCAACGCCGGGGTGGTCACCGGGGGTCTCGAGCGCACCCCCGAGGGCTGGGAGCTGCAGTTCGCGACCAACCACCTGGGCCACGTCGCCCTGGCGACGGGCCTGCGCCGCGGGCTCGTCGCCGGCGCCGCGGATCAGGGCGGAGCGCGGATCGTCGTGGTGAGCTCGACCGCGCACATGCGAGCGGACGTGGACTTCGACGACCTCCACTTCGACCGCCGCGCCTACGACCCCCAGATCGCCTACGCACAGTCGAAGACCGCGAACTCCCTCTTCGCGGTGGGGGCGACCCGACGATGGGCCCGGGACGGCGTCGTCGCGAACACCGTCAACCCCGGCGGGGTCGCCACCGGGTTGCAGCGGAACTTCACCCGTCGTCAGAAGGACTCCCTGGCCGCCGCGGAAGCAGCAGGAGTGTTCACCTACAAGACCGTCGAGCAGGGAGCGGCGACGAGCATGGTGGCCGCGGTCGACCCGCAGTTCGCGACGTCCGGAGGCCACTACCTCGACGACTGCCAGGAGGCCTACGAGGTCCCGAACGACGCCGACCTCGCCGACCACCCCCACGGCGTGAAGGCCTGGGCGCTCGACCCCGACCGCGCCGACCGGCTGTGGACGGTGTCGGAGCAGCTCCTCCGTCCATGAGCTCGTAGGTGCCCGCTCAGCGTTCTCCCTGCGCAGCTGCGCGGACTCCTCGAGCTCCTCGGTCGTCGAGCGGGCCGGCGCCACGGACGCGGTCCAGCAGCGCGACCGGGTCGTCGGGCGCACTCGCTCCGCGCCACGCCACGTGGCCGTCAGGTCGGACGAGCACCATCGGCGCCGCATAGAGCCGGACGACGGCAGGACGGTCGATGCGCAGCACCCTCAGCGGCACCCCGAGGGCGCTCGCGGCACGGACCATCGGAGCCGGGTCGGCGGTGGCCGTGGCGACCAGCACGAAGCCGTGGCCGAAGTGATCGAGGGTGGAGCTGCCGTCGGGGAGCCAGGCGTGCGGCGCGCGGCACCCGGGCCAGGTCGAGGGAACATAGGCGTCCGGCTCGTCCGGCGGCTCGGGGGTGCCGTCCGGCAGGCAGATCGGCGAGCCGGCGTAGCGGTGGCCGAGCTGCACCCCGATGCTGCGGAACTCACGTCCACGCAGCCGTTGGATGAGATCGCCGGTCACTCTGCGCGCCTGCGCGCCGACGTCGTCCGGGCGATCGAGGAGCGGGTCGGGGGTCAGCCGGGCGTCCGAGGTCCAGTTGCTCGACGCCTCGGAGACGTTGCGCACCGCCACCGGGCGTCGCTCGATCTCGTAGCTGTCCAGCAGGTCGGAGCCGCCCCAGCCGTGCAGCACGGCCGCGAGCTTCCAGCCGAGGTCCACGGCGTCACCGATCCCGGTGTTGGCGCCGAAGCCGCCCTTGGGCCACAGCAGGTGCGCGGCGTCGCCCGCCAGGAACACCCGGCCGTCCCGGTAGCGGTCGGCCACGACCCGGTGCCCGCTCCACGGCTGGGCCCGCAGGATCTCGGTCTCGATCGGCTCTCCGACGGCCTCGTGCACCCAGCGGACGGCGTCCCCGTCGGCCGGCTCGTGGTCGAGGTAGACCGACAGACGCCACTCGTCGACGCCGTCGACGACCGTGATGTAGGGCCGCTTCTCCGAGGCGAGGGTCTGGATCTGTGCCGCCCGCCCGCCGGCGCGCTCGATCAGCAGCTCCCGCAGTCGCGGGGCCCGGAAGTGCACGGCGAAGTTGTGGCCCTGGGCGAAGTCGCCGGCGAGCTCGATCCCGAGCGCGCGCCGGATCCCGCTGCGGCCGCCCTCGCAGCTGACGAGGTAGGCCGCCGCCTCGGTCCGTTCGACGCCGGTGACGACGTCCCGGACGCGGGCGGTCACCCCGTCGGCGTCCTGGGTGAAGTCCTCCAGCCGGTTCCCGTGGGCGATCTCGACGGCCGGCAGTCCGGCCGCGATCCGCTGCAGCAGCGGCAGGAGGGAGAACTTCGAGATGAATGCGGGGCCCTCGGGGGTCACGTCGGCGTACTCGCCGGGGCTGGAGTTGGTGACCCCGTAGTCGAACTCGGCGAGCACGTGCCCGACCACCTGGGTCATGAACAGGATGCGGTGCGGGTGGTCCGGGCCCGGCAGGCACTCGCGACGCGCCTCGGCCGCATGGCCCCATCGCCGCAGGTGCTCCATGGAGCGGGAGAAGATCGCCTCCCCGGCCGGGAAGACCACCGACCCGTCCGTCTCGTCGACGAGCAGCACCGGCACGTTCCGCCAGCCGAGCTCGATGGCCGTGCAGAGGCCCACCGGGCCGCCGCCCACCACGATCACGCGCCCCGGCCCGGTCGTCCGGTGCGCGCTGTCCGCTGCAGGTCGTGTCACTCCGGCACCTCACACGTCGTCGTCGATCGAGCTGGGCACTGCCGCCACCGGGAGCGGCGGGAGCGCCGCCGCCGTGCGTTGACACCCGCCATGGAAGCACTACTCTTGAGTCATACTCAAGAGAGGAGCTGCCCATGGGTCTCATGCTCGACGACGACGTCAGCCAGTGCCGGCAGCACGTGATCGGCTACCACCTCGCGATCGACCGGGGACGGGCCACCACGGGGATCGACGCCTTCACCGACGACGCGGAGTTCGAGATCCGCGGCGAACGGCTCCACGGGCGCGACGCGATCCTCGAGTTCCTGACCCGCCGGGAAGCCATGCCGGACCGGCAGACGGCCCACCTGATCAGCAACGAGCACCTCGTCGAGCGCAGCGCCGACGAGATCACGCTCGGCTGCCTGGTGCTGCTCCACCTGCGCGGTGCCGACGGCACCTACGACCTCGAGAAGATCCTCGACACCACCCACACCCTGCGCCGCACGGCCGAGGGATGGCGCATCGCGCGACGGACCTCGCGTCCGTTGCACGGACCCACCGGAGGTGCGGCATGACCGCCGCGACCGACCGGCCCGCACCGGGGCAGACCTCGACGCGGGCCGTCCCGCTGCAGATGGCGGAGCTGGTGCTGAAGACCGGGCGCTTCGAGCAGATGCACGCCTGGTACTCGCACGTCCTGGGCGCCGGCCCGTTCTTCGAACGCACCCCCGCCCCGGACGCCCCGCCCCGCCCCGCGGGCATGCCCGAGCGCGCGGTGGACGTCCGCCTCGCCTTCTTCCCCGTCCGGGACGGTCAGGTCCTCGCCCTGTTCGGGATCGACTCCCTCGCGGGCGTCGATCCCGCCGGGCCGGGCCTGCACCACTTCCAGTTCGGCGTCGCGTCCCTCGCCGACCTGATCGCCCAGTTCGAGCACCTGCGGGCCGCCGGAACCCATCCGCACCGCGCGGCCAACCACGGTCAGGCCACGAGCTTCTACTTCCGCGATCCGGACGGCAACGTCGTCGAGTTCTCCTGCTCGAACTTCGACACCCCGGAACAGGAACGGGAGTTCATGGCGAGCCCGGAGTTCGCCGCGAACCCGTCCGGACTGGAGCTCGATCCCGACCGGTTCGCCGAGCACTTCCACGCGGGCGATCCGGACATCCTCGACCTCGACAACCAGGCGGTGGCCCGATGAGCGAGCCCGCGAGCGAATCATCGACACAGCGCCTCGCGCAGCGCCGACCGAGCGTCAGCGAGGGAGTGCGATGAGCAGGCTCGTCAGCACCACGAAGGGCATCGGCAGCCACGACGGCGAGACCGTCGCCCTGCTCGACGTCGACGCCCCCGACCTGGGCGAGGCCCTGCGCGCGGGGTACGACGTCGCGGACATCGCCGCGGCCACCGTGCGCGAGCGGATCCCCCTCGCGCAGGTCGAGCTGCTCCCGACGATCCCCAGGCCCTCGAAGATCTGGGCCGTCGGCTTCGCCTACGCCGCGCACCGCAGCGAGGTCGGGCGCACCGAGCACCCGGACGAGCCGCACATCTTCCTGAAGGCGCCCTCGTCGGTCATCGCCTCGGGGCAGGCGATCCGGTTCCCGCGGGTGGCGCCCGAGCACGTGGACTACGAGGGCGAACTGGCCGTCGTCGTCGGGCGGCGCGCCACGGACGTCGAGGTCGGCGACGCGATGAGCCACGTCGCGGGCTACACCATCTGCAACGACGTGAGCGCCCGGGACGTGCAGAAGGGCCTCGTCCCGGGACGCGGCGCGGACGTGAGCGCGGCCAAGAGCTTCGACACCTTCACCCCATGGGGCCGTGCCTGGCCACCCTGGACGAGTTCGACGATCCCGGAGACCTGCACCTGCAGACCTGGGTCGACGGCGAGCTGCGCCAGGACGCGCGCACCTCCGATCTGATCCACCCGGTCGGACCCCTGATCTCCTACCTGTCACGGCAGACGACGCTGGAGCCCGGCGACGTCGTGATGACCGGGACCCCGGCGGGCGTCGGGCATCCACAGGGGCGCTACCTGCGGTCCGGCTCGGAGGTGCGGATCGCGATCGAGGGGATCGGCACCCTGGTCAACCGCTGCGCCTGATCGACCGCTGCGCCTGATCGACCGCTGCGCCTGATCGACCGCTGCGTCTGATCGACCACTGCGTCTGATCGACCACTGCGCCCGAGTCGCGCGGCCGCCGCGGTCGGGCGGGCTCAGTCCGACGGGACCGGCGCCGGCAGGTCGCGGGCGCGGGCGGAACCCAGGACCGACTCGAGGAGGAACCGCATGAGCTGAGCACCCGGGCGCGGCGGCGCGCCCTCCACGTTGAAGCCCTCGAAGAGGGTGACGGCGGTGTCGGCGACGAGCTCACGATCCACCGACGGGTCGTCGAGGTCGTCGACCATCTTCCGGACGAGGTCACGGATCCAGTCGAGGAAGCGGTCGTGGGCCTCGCGCACGGCTTCGGACTGCAGGAGCCTGCCGTGCATGGCCTGGTGCAGCGGCCGGAACACGCGCATGTCGTTGAGACCCCGGACCAGGTGCGACATCGGGTCGTCGTCCGCGTGGTCCTCGTCGAGGATGCGGATCTCCCGGCTGAGCATGCGGTCCATGACCGCGGCGAAGACGTCGTCCTTGGAGGGGAAGTACCAGTAGACCGCCGCCGGCGCGACGCCGGCGGCGCGGCTGATGTCGGCCATCGTGGTGCCGGCGTACCCGTTGCTGAGGAACAGCTCGGTGGCGACCGCCAGCACCTCGGCCTTCCGCTCCTCGCGCGGGATGTGCTGCCTGTTCCGGGGCACGGCCGATCGCCTCCTTCGGGTGCTCCGCGCGGCGCAGAGGCGGCTCCAGCTTAGCCATCCGCGGCGAGACGGTCGGAGGTACCTCTTGATCGATCCTCATCCTCTTCGCCGAGATGCCGCCGATCCCGCAGCCAACCGCACCACAGCGACATCCTTGACACTGCTCTTGATCGCCATTCATCATTCGTCCCCATCGCAGCGGCACGGCCTGGCGCGTCCCTCCGCCCGCCGGTTTCCCGACCCCACCGTGATCACGCCGAGCACGGCAGGTCTCACGCACGAACACTCACGACAGAGGAGTCCAGTGTTCCCGCAGAGCGAATCCCCACCCGTCCCCGTGAGGTCGGGCACGCGCCACACCCGTCGGGTCGCCACGGCGAGCTTCGTCGGCACCGCGATCGAGATCTACGACTTCAACATCTACGGCCTGACGGCGGCGCTGATCTTCGGTCCGCAGTTCTTCCCGACCTTCTCGCCCGTCGCGGGCACCCTGGCCGCCTTCGTGACCTTCGGCGCCGGGTTCATCGCCCGGCCGCTGGGCAGCGTCGTCCTCAGCCACCTCGGTGACCGGGTCGGCCGCAAGTCCACGCTGGTCGCGTCGCTGGTCATCATGGGTGCGGCCACGTTCCTCACCGGGCTGCTGCCCACCTACGCGGTGATCGGCGTCTGGGCACCCGTCCTGCTGGTCGTGCTGCGCCTGGTGCAGGGCTTCGCGGTCGGCGGGGAGTGGGGCGGTGCGGTGGTGCTGGGGGTCGAGCACGCCCCGACGCACCGGCGCGCCTTCTTCGGTTCGTTCACCCAGATGAGCAACCCGGTCGGCATCGTCCTGGCCTCGCTGACCTTCGTCCTGCTGACGACGTACCTGCCCGCCGACGTGTTCAGCTCCTGGGGCTGGCGGATCCCGTTCCTGGCGAGCATCGTGCTGATCGGCCTCGGCATGTGGGTGCGGCTCGGTGTCGCGGAGAGCCCCGACTTCACCGCCGTGCAGCGCTCCGGCGCCATCAGCCGCTCGCCGGTCCGGGACCTGATCATTGACAACTGGCGGGAGATGCTCCTGGGCGGTCTGTCGTCCACCGCCGCGCCCACCCTGGGCTACCTGATGTTCGTGTACATGCTCGCGTACTCCAGGCAGGCCCTCGGGCTGCCCCCGACGTACGTGCTCTGACTGACCGTCGCCGCCGGTGTGGTGTGGATCCCGCTGGTGCTGGTCACCGCGCGGCTCGCGGACCGCATCGGCCGCAGACCGGTCCTCCTCGGCGGGCTGATCGGCATCGTCGTGTGGGCCCTGCCGTTCTTCGCCCTGGTCAACACCGGGTCACTGGCCGCGATGATCGTCGCCTACCTGGGCGGCGTGATCGCCGTCTCGTTCGCCACCGGCGCACAGGCCGCCTTCATCGCGGAGCTCTTCCCGGCCCCGGTGCGCTACAGCGGGACCTCGATGGCCTATCAGATCGGCTCCATCCTCGGCGGTGGCGTGGCGCCGATCGTCTTCGCCCTGCTCTACGCCAGGAGCGGCTCCTCGACCCCGATCGCCGGCTACCTGCTGGCCACCGCCGCGGTCAGCCTCGTCGCCACCTTCGTGCTGTTCATCAGGGGCAGTGCCCGCAACGGCGGGACCGCGTCGACGCGCCCCGAACCCACACCCGCAGTGGAGGGAACTGCCGATGCGCACTGACCACGATCCGACACCCGCCCCCGACCACCACGACGTCGTGGTGGTCGGGGGCGGCCCGACCGGCCTGAGTGCGGCCATCGGTCTCGGCCGCCTCGGGGTGCGGACGCTGCTCGTCGAACGGCGGGCGACGACCTCGTACCACCCGCGAGGGCACGTGGTGAACGGGCGCTCCCTCGAGATCTTCCGCAGCTGGGGGGTCGCCGAGGAGGTGCTGGCGGCGGGTCTGCCGCGGGAGCGCAACCGCGGCAGCGCATTCGTCACCCGGCTCGCCCACCCCGAGTTCGGCGCGCTGGTCACCCACGGCCACTCCCCCGAGTTCGACCGTGAGGTGGCCGGTTACGCGCCGCACGTCAAGAGCTCCTGCCCGCAGGACGTGTTGGAGCCGATCCTGCTCCGGGCCGCCTCGGCCCTCCCGGCCGTGGACGTCCGGTTCGGCACCACGGTGCTCGGTGTCGATGACATCGACGACGCCGAGGCCGCCGACGACGCCGTCACCGTCCGCCTGTCCGCGGACGGAGGATCCGAGTCGGAGGTCAGGGCCCGGTTCGTGATCGCGGCCGACGGAGCGGCCAGCCCACTGCGCGACCAGCTCGGCGTGCGGCTGGAGGGCCCGGAGCGCCTGGGCGCGCAGATGGGCATCTACTTCCACGCCGACCTGTCGCGCTACGTCGCCGACCGCCCCTACCTGCTGTGGTGGGTCTACAACCCCGAGACCACCGGCGTGCTCATCACCCTCGACGGCCGCCACCGGTGGACCTACAACTTCGCCTACGACCCGGCCACGACCGAACCCGCCTCGTTCACCCCCGAGCGCTGCGTGGAGATCGTCCGCGCCCTCGTCGGCGACCCCGATCTCGACGTCGACGTCCGCAGCGCCCGGCCCTGGCAGATGCAGGCGCGCGTCGCCACCCGGATGCGCGTCGGGAACGTCTTTCTCGCGGGCGACGCCGCGCACCCGCTGCCGCCCACCGGCGGGCAGGGGATGAACACCGGTGTCGGCGACGTGCACAACCTCGCGTGGAAGATCGCCGCGGTGTTGCGGGGGCGGGCCGGCCGGCACCTCCTGGACACCTACGAGGAGGAACGCCGTCCGGTCGCCCGGTTCAACGTCGACCAGAGCCTCGCCAACGCCGAGCGGATGGCGCGCGCCGGGCTCGGCGGGATGCTGGAGAACGACCTCGACTTCGTGGCCCGTGTCGAGACGCTCGACGACGCCGAGCTCGGGCCGGTCCGGGCGGCGATCGCCGAGCAGCGCGAGCACTTCGAGTACTACGGCCAGGTGTTCGGCATCTCCTACGAGTCACCCGGGATCCGGCCGGACGGGACCGAACCCGTCCCCAGCCCCGTCGGCCGCTACCTCCCGGTCGGGCGGCCCGGCGCGCGTGCCCCCCACCTGTGGCTCGACCCCGAGCACACCCGCTCCCTGCAGGACCTGTTCGGCGCCGGTTTCGTGCTGCTCACCACTGCGGCCGGGAAACAGCGGTGGACGGCACCGGACGAGGTCGACGTCGTCGCGGTGGGAGCCGAGGCGCGGCACGCCGGCGTCGAGGACGACTTCCGCACCGTCTACGGCATCGGCGCCGACGGGGCCGTGCTCGTCCGCCCGGACGGGCACATCGCCTGGCGCGCACCCGCGTTCGATCCCGCGATCGACCTGAGCGACGTGCTCGACCACCTGCTGCTCCGCCAGCCCGACCTCATGGAGGCAACCGCATGACCTCGACCGACCAGCACACAGGGGCGGCGCGCACGCTGCCGGACCCGACCGTCGCCCGGCCCCCGGTGGGGCTCGCCCACGTGGTGTTCCGCACCAACGACCTGCCGCGGATGCGGGAGTGGTACTGCACGGTGCTGGGCGCGCACCCGGTCTTCGACAACGGCAAGCTCGCGTTCCTGACCTACGACGAGGAGCACCACCGGGTGGCCCTCATCGCCACCGGGCCGTACCCCGTTCCGAGCGACGAACCACAGGTCGGCTTCTACCACTCCGCCTTCACCCATCCCGATCTCGGCGCGCTCCTGGCCACCTACCGCCGGCGGCGGGACGCGGAGATCCTCCCCGTGCGCGCCATCCGCCACGGTCCGACCGTGTCGCTGTACTACCGGGATCCGGACGGCAACCACGTGGAGCTGCAGGTCGACAGCTTCGCGACCGCCGACGAGGCGACGGAGTGGATGAAGGGGCCGGTGTTCTCGGCGAACCCGATCGGCACCCTGTTCGACCCGGAGGAGATGGTCGCCGACTACGAGCGCGGCGTCCCGTTCGAGGTCCTCGTCCGGCGCGACGACGACCCCGTGCCGACCTCCTGACCGCGTCCAGGGCGCCGGGCCGACGCCAGGCGGCGATGTCGGGGACCGTGGGGAGGAGGTCACCCGCGGCAGGCTCACCGCCCGTCGGGAACGCGAACAGATCACCCGCGGCGATGCCGCACGGCTGCTGGGCCTGCCGGCACGGCTCCCCTGACGACTCGCGTGCGGTGCGCGCGCGGGTCGGCCCCCTCGTAGCGGGCCTGACCGAAGCCGGGAAGCACCCCACCGAGCGCAAGCCTCCCCGCCAGCACCTCCGCGACCCGTCGCAACCGCCGGAACCTCCGTCGGACCGGCGTCGGCAGCGCTCCGGGTCCTCCTCGGCCTGCTCGGCAAGGACCTCGGCGAGTTCCAGCGCTTCGCCCTCCTGCAGGTCGCTCTGGTGGCGCTGGCGATGACCGGCGTCGTGGCCGCGACGGGAGTCGTCTCCTCGTCCTCGTGACGACCGGTGAGCCGGCCGGTTCCTCGTCGCGCCCTCTCCGCGAGCCGGATCGGGCCCGCGTGGCACGAGGCCCGAGTGACGTAACCGGACAGACGCATCGATTTACGCCTCCGCAACGCCGCGCGCCTATCTTCGCATCCGAGCTTGGATCCAAACTCGGATGCAAACAGCGCAGAGCGTGAAGGAGGAGAACGCACATGGTCGAACCGACTGCTCCTGGCATCCACATCGCGGGCCTCGGCAAATCGTTCCGCGTCGGCCGCGGGGAGGTGACCGCCCTCGACGGCGTCGACCTGCAGTCCCGTGCGGGCGAGTTCGTCACCCTGCTCGGCCCCTCGGGCTGCGGGAAGAGCACGATCCTCCGGATCCTCGCGGGTCTCGAACACCAGTCCACCGGGGTCGCCCTCGTCCACGGTGAGACCCCCGCGGACATGCGCCGTCACCACCATCTCGGGATCGCCTTCCAGGAGCCGGCTCTGTTGCCGTGGCGGACGGTGCGCACCAACATCGGCCTCCCGTTCGAGCTGACGCGGCGTCCGACCGACGATGCCCTCGTCGATGACCTGATCGAGCTCGTCGGGTTGACGGGGTTCGAGGACGCCAGGCCCGCGCAGCTGTCGGGCGGGATGCGGCAGCGCGTCGCGATCGCCCGCGCGCTCGTGGTCGAGCCGCGGGTGCTGTTGCTCGACGAGCCCTTCGGCGCCTTGGACGACATGACGCGGCAGAACCTCAACGTCGAGCTCCTGCGCATCTGGACCGAGCGGCCGGCGACCACGCTGATGGTCACGCACGGCATCTCCGAGGCGGTGTTCCTGTCCGACACCGTCGTGGTGATGAGCGCCCGCCCGGGACGGGTCCAGCAGGTGGTGCCGATCGACCTGCCGCGGCCACGGACCCCGGAGCTGCTGCGCACGCCCGAGTTCCACTCCTACGTCGACCGGCTGTCGTCGCTGCTGTTCGGACTCGACACCCCCGGTCAGGACCTGATCGGCGCGGCGACGAGGGAGACCGAGCGATGAGAAGCCGTGCCCTGGGCACCGCCGGGACCGTGGCCGTGTTGCTGGTGTGGCAGCTCGTCGGCATGACCGGGCTCCTCGGCCCGGCGATCGCCCCGCCACTGGAGATCGTCGCGGGTATCGTCGACGACGGGGTCGCGTTCTACGCCCTGCACGTCCCGGTGACGCTCGCCTCCGCTGTCGTCGGCTACCTCTGGGGCAACCTGGCAGCGATCTGCTGCGCCGCGGTGGTGATGACCGTCCCGGCCGTCGAACGGTTCGTGCTGCAGATCGGCATCGCGTCGGCCTGCATCCCCCTCGTGGCCATCGCCCCGATCCTCGCCGCGTGCTTCAACGGACCGGTCACCTCAGCCGTGATGGCCGCCGTGTCGGTGTTCTTCACGACGCTGGTCGGCACGATCAACGGCCTGCGCCGGACCGATCCGGCTGCTCTCGACCTGGTCCGCGCCTACGGCGGGGGCCGGTACCTCGTCCTCCGCAAGGTCCAGCTCCGCTCCGCGCTGCCCGGCGTCCTGACCGCGCTGAAGATCGCGGTCCCGGCCGCGCTCCTCGGCACCGTCATCGGCGAGTTCATGGGACAGGAACGCGGTCTCGGAGCAGCCCTGGTCGTGGCGCAGCAGTCCAGCGACGTCGTTCGCACCAGCGGCATCACCCTCGTCACCGGCGTGATCGCCGGTCTCGCCTTCGCCGTCGTCGGCTGGATCGAACGGGCGACGACGCCGTGGGCCCCCAGCACCGCGGGAGCCTCCGCATGACCGCGACCAGCGCCCCCGCGCGCTCCTGGGCCCGGGTCGGCACCGGCACCCCCGACACCCGCACACGGCGCGCCCTGGTCGCCGGTCTCGCCCGGACGACGTCGACGCTGGTCGGAGCGACCGTCGCGATCCTGGTGGTCTGGACGGCCTTCGTCAGCCTCGTCGACGTGAGCCCGTTCGTGGCCAAGACCCCGCTCGACGTCTGGCGCTACCTGTTCACCGACCCCACGGCCGCGGCGAGCCGGGCCGGCATCGGCGCAGCGCTCGTCGTCACCCTCGGCGACGCCGCCCTCGGGTTCGGACTCGGTCTGGTCCTCGCCGCCGCCGTGACCGTGCTGTTCCACTTCTTCCGCACGGCCGAGAAGATGCTCACGCCCACGATCTCGGCGCTGCATGCCATCCCGATGGTCACCGTCGCACCGATCCTCGTCCTGATCTTCGGACGCGGACCGTTCGGGGTCGCGGTCATCGGCGCCGCCATCGTGTTCGTGCCGGCGATGCTCACGATGCTGCAGGGCATCCGCTCCGCACCCCGGACCGACCTCGACATGTGCGCGGCCTTCGGGGGATCCAGCTGGTCCGCGTTCGCCCGGGTCGCCCTGCCCCACGCCGTGCCGACCTGGTTCGCCGCCGCCCGTGTGGCCGTGACCAGCTCGGTGGTGGGTGCGCTCCTGGCCGAGTGGCTCGCCAGCGGCGAAGGCCTCGGCGGACAGATGCTCCGCGACGCGAACGAGTTCGAGTTCGCCCGGCTCTGGGCGTCGGTCGTCGTCCTCACCGTGGTCTGCGTCCTGATCTACCAGCTCGTCGGTCTGCTCGAGACGTTCGTGACCGCACAGATGGGGGTCACCCGGTGAACCCCTCCCACCCCATCAGGAATGGATCCCTCATGTCCTCCCAGCTCGGCCGCCGTGCATTCCTCCGTCACGGTCTCACCGTCGGAGGACTGGCCCTCGCCGCTCCCGCCGTCCTCACCGCCTGCGTCTCCGGTGGCGACGGCGACGGCTCCCGCTTCGGAATCGCCTCGCAGCGCCTCGCCTGGGTCAAGAACACCCAGTTCGCCGGCAGCTATCTCGCCGACCGCAACGGCTACTACGTGCAGGAAGGCTTCTCCGGCGCCGATCTGGTGTCCGGTGGCCCGACCGCGCCGCCCATCGAGTCGGACGTGCTGAGCCGCACCTTCACCGGGGTGTCCCAGGTCCCCATCGTCGGGTCCGCGGTTGCCAAGGGTGCCCCGCTGAAGATCATCGGCGCGGTCTACGCCCGGAACGCGAACTGCATCATGTCGATGGGAGCCAGCCCGATCGAGACCCCGCAGGACCTCTACGGAAGGACCATCGGCTGCTCCTCGTCGAGCGAACCGGTCTGGCGCAACTTCGTCGCCGCGCTCGGTCTCGACGCCTCACGCATCACCACCGTCCCCGTGCAGGGCGATCCCATCGGGATGACGACCGGGGAGATCGACGGCTACGTCGGGTTCGTCAACAACCAGGTCGTCGACCTGCGGGGCAAGGGTTTCGACATCCACGCGATGCTGCTCGCCGACGTGGGGTTCCCGCTCGTCGGCCAGACCTACATCACCACCCAGGACGTACTCGACAACGACCGGGAGAAGGTCAAGGCCTTCCTGCGCGCCGAGGTCCGCGGCTGGAAGGACGTCCTCGCCGACCCTCAGCACGCCACCGACCTGACCGTGAACGACTACGGCCGGACCCTCGGCCTGGACCCGAGGACCACCCTCGAGGCCTGCATCGCCGGCAACGAGCTCATCCGCACCGGCGAGCCCGGCCAGCGCGTCATCGACATCTCCGACGCCACCGTCGAGGCGAACGTGCGGGCCATCGCCGCGGGCGGGCTCGATCTGAGCCCCGACACCCTGTTCGACCTCGGTCCGATCCGCGAGGTCCACCAGGAGGACCCCGCTCTCGCCCTCGCCTGACCCACCCGAGAAGGAGATCAGCACATGTCTGTGCCCCACGACCTGGTCGTCACCGGTGGGACCGTCGTCCACCACGACGGCCGCCACCGCCACGACGTCGCCGTGCGCGACGGCCGCATCGTCGCCGTCGGCACCGACCTCGACACCACCGGCGCCACCGTCGTCGACGCCCGCGGCCTGCTCGTGCTGCCCGGCCTGATCGACATGCACGTGCACCTGCGCGAGCCGGGTATGACGGAGAAGGAGGACTTCGCCAGCGGCACCAGTGCCGCCGCCGCCGGGGGCGTCACCACCGTGGTCGACATGCCCAACACCTTCCCGCCCGTCGCGACCGCCCAGCGCTACCGCGACAAGCTCGACCTGGTGCGCGGCAAGGCCTACGTCGACTTCGGGCTGTACGGCATGATCGACCACGACAACGCGGGTGAGATCGCCGGTATGGCCGAGCTCGGTGCCATGGGGCTCAAGCTGTTCATGGGACAGACGACCGGCGACAACCGCTGCCCGGACGACGCCGCCATCTTCCGCGGGCTCGAGGCCGCCGCCGCCGCCGACCTGGTCGTCGGTGTGCACGCCGAGAACGACCACCTCCTACGGCTGTTCGGCGAGCGGCTCCGCGAGTCCGGCCGTACCGACCCCCGCGCCCACCTGGAGTCCCGGCCCGCGTTCATCGAGGTCGAGGCGATCACCCGCATCGTCACCATGGCCACCGAGGCCCGCACCAAGCTGCACATCCACCACCTCTCGACCCGCGCCGGCCTGCAACGGATCGTCGACCTGCGCGCCGAGGGCCACCGCGTCACCGTCGAGAGCCTCGTCTCACACCTGGTGCTCGACGACGGCGCCTACGACACCCACGGCAACCTGGTGAAGCTCAACCCCCCGATCCGGCCCGCCGCCGACGTCGAGGCGCTCTGGGCCGGCATCACCCGCGGCGACATCGACATCATCGCCACCGACCACGCCCCGCACACCGCAGCCGAGCAGGCCGAGACCGACGTGTGGAAGGCCTACGGGGGCTTCATCGGTGTCGAGACCATGCTCCCGCTGCTGCTCACCGCCACCACGCGGGGAGCCCTCGACGTCGAGGACATCGTGCGTCTGTGCGCGTACACCCCGGCCCAGCGCTGGTCGATCCCGTACAAGGGGCAGATCGCCCCCGGCTTCGACGCCGACCTCGTCCTCGTCGACCCGACCGAGGAGAAGCCCCTCGACGGGGCGAGCCTGCACTCCCGGCATCCCGTGACCCCCTACGACGGGTGGGTCCTCACCGGCTCCGTCGTCGCCACCTACCTGCGTGGCGGACTCGTCCACGACCGGGGAGAGGTCGTCGGCCCGCCGAGCGGACGCCAGGTCGTGCCCCGCCGGGGGTCCGGCCTGCGGCCGGTGGACGCCCCGGTCCCCGCCCTGGGCACAATGCTCACCGTGCCGACCCGGGAGCTGGTGTGACGTCCCCGCCGATCACGCTGCTGGGCCACGACGGTGCCGCGACCCTGCGGGCCACCGTCGCGCACTGTCTCGACGAGAGCCCCACGCCCCACCGGCCGCCGGGCCCCGTCACGATCGCCGGTATCGGCACCACCGCACCGCACGCCCTGCAGGGCCGGCTGCTCCTCGACGCCCTCGCGGCCCGCGGACTCGTCGTCTCCGCCACCACCCCCGTCGACGGCCCACAGTCCCTGCTCACTGCCCCGGGCTGGGATCTCGCCCTCGTACTCAGCCCGTGGAAGCGCGACGTGGCCACGGCGGTAGCTGCACTGAGCCCGTCGGCCGAGGCCACCGGCGTCGTGGACACCGTCGTACGCGGCGGCGCGGGCGAGGCACTGGGGGTCAACACCAACAGCTGGGCCGCCCAGGCCGCGATGGAGACCGTGACCGGCGGGGCCGTCCCCCGGACGGTCCTGGTGCTCGGCTCCGGCGGGTCCACGCACTCGGTCGCGCTGGGGGTGCGGCGGGCGTGGCCCGGGACCCGACTCGTCGGTACCGCCCGCCGCCCCGAGGCCCTCACCGGGTGGGCCACACAGTTCGACGCCGAGGTCCTCGCCCCGGCCCGGCTCCGGACGGCGTTCGCGGACGACGCGCCGACCCTGGTCGTCAACACCACCACCTGGGGCGAGACCGACGCCTCCGAGAAGGACCCCTTCGCGTTCCCGTTCGCCGAGCTCCTCGCCCCCGGCAACGCCTTCTTCGACCTCAACAACCGGGTCTCGACACTGCAGACCGACGCCCTCCGGGCCGGGATGAGCGTGATGTCGGGGACCTTCATGCAGCGCGCCACCAACTCGTGCCGGGCCGCACTCCTCGCCGGGGCCACACCATGACCGGCGCGCACCGGAACAGCAGCGCTCCGAGCGCCCGCGAGCGCGTGTACCTCTACCTGCGCCAGCAGATCACCACGGGCGAGTACGGGCCCGGCATCCGCCTCGTCGAGGAGCAGATCGCCGAGGAGCTCGGCGTGAGTCGGACCCCCATCCGGGAAGCACTGCAGCGCCTCACCAGCGAGGGCCTCGTCGAACGGGTCCGTCGGGGCCAGCTCGTCGTCGTCCGGATCGACGACACCGCCCGCGCCGAGCTGCACGAGCTGCGCATCGCCTTCGACCAGGTCGCCGCGAGCCTGCTCACGCAGAAGGTCGGCAGCGTCGACTGGGAGAGCCTGCACGCGCTGCTCGACCCCCTCGGCCACGCCGCCCGCGAGTACGGCATCGGCAGCCCGCAGTACGGCATCGCCCACCTGGACCTGCACGTCGCGATCAACCGGGCCGCATTCTCCCCGGTCACCTCGGCCTTCCTCGAACGACAGGCCTTCCTCCACCCGACCGACGACTACGTGCAGCAGAGCGGCCACGAACCGGTCGCCCAGCACCGCGACCTGCTCGACGACCTCGCCAGTGGTGACCTCGACAGGGCGCAGACCGCGATGCGCGTCCACGCACTGCGCGGCCACGGCAACACCACGCTCTCCTGAGCGCCCCGCACCGTCGAAAGGCACCTCCATGTCCGACAGCGTCCGCATGTTCGTCAACGGCCAGGCCATGAGTGGTGGCCCGCTGCACGACGCCCTCGCCGGCGCCCGCTTCCTGGGCCCCGTCCGCACCGCCCCCGACTACCGCTTCTTCTCCTTCGACGACGTGTTCCCCGGTATCGCGCCCGTCCCCGACGGTGGCTGGTCGGTCCCCGGCGAGATCTACGAGATCTCCTACACCCAGCTCCGCCGAGACCTGCTACCCCGCGAACCGGCCGAGCTGGAGCTGTCCGTGATCGAGCTGGAGGACGGGACCGGCTCCCTGAGCATGGTCTGCCGCACCCTGCCCGGCGCCACCGACGCCGTCGAGATCACCGCGGCCGGTGGGTGGCGGGAGCACCTCGGCGCCGTGTCCACCGCGCGCTGACCGCGATGCTCGTCGCCGGGGCCGATCCCGGCCTGGCCACCCACTCCCTGTGGTGCACCCCGGACACCGTCACCTCGACCCCGTGGGCGCCGAAGTGGCCCGCCGACGGGGACACGATCGCTTCGAGAAGGCGATGCTCCGAAGCCAGAGCGACCGGGAGGTCACACACCGCGTTCAGGGAGTTCAGAGGACTTGTCAGATGCCGGACCGGGCCCCTGACCTGTGGAGCCGCCTTGGGGAGTCGAACCCCAGACCTACGCATTACGAGTGCGTCGCTCTAACCGACTGAGCTAAGGCGGCGTGGTGCATACCCAGTGTACCGATCGGCCCCCGACGCTCCCGCAGCCCCCCGGGTCACCCCGAGAAGGGGAACCGGGGCCCCGGGTCCCACGGCCCACCGTCGTAGCGCCACAGCGCCACGCCGGGGACGCCGGCGTCCCACGGTTCGAATCCGGCGACCAGGTCGTCGTACAGCGCGCGGGCCGCGATCGGGTCGACCTTGTTCTGGACGGTGACGTGCAGGTCGGACTTCCCGGCGTCCTGCCGGGTGAGACGGGATCGCCACCGCTCGGCGACATCGCGGCGCAGCGACGTCAGCTCGGGGCAGTCGAGGGTGAACGCGACACCGCGGCCGAGCAGGCGCAGCCCGGTGACACGGGCGGTCATCGGGGGACGGTCGGTCGCGGCGGTCAGGTCCGCGGTCAGCTCGACGACGGCGTCGCCGGGCAGGGCGTGGAACAGCGTCAGGTGCGCGGCCAGGTGGTTGCGTCCGGCCGGGAAGTGCCGTTCCCGCAGGTCGTCGAAGCGGGTCCGGGTGGTGTCGTCGAGCTGGGCCGTGAGGATCAGCGGCCGGTCATCCACGGTGCAGCGCGGTCATCATCGCCTCGACGGCGATCCGCGGCTTCACGTTCTGCTCCAGCGCGTCGCGGCAGGCGAGCACCGCCTCCAGCCGGCGCAGGCTCGACTCCGGGCCCCACTCGGCGGCGGCCACCCGGATCTCGCGGTCGCGGTCCGGGTTGGTCAGCGGCACCGTCGCACCGGTCGCGGCGACGATCGCGTCCCGGTAGAAGCCGGCGAGGTCGACCAGGGCCCGGTCGAGCGCGTCCCGCTGCGTACGGGTGGCGCGGCTCTTCTGCCGCTTCTCCAGATCCCGCTCGGCCGCCTTCGCCGAGCGGGCCGCCGCGGCGGCGCCCTTGCCGGTGCCGCCGGCCCCCATCGCGACCGCGAGCTCCTCGCGCTCGGACTCGTCGCGGGAGGAGCGCAGCTCGTCGGCCTCGGCCTCGGCCGCGCGGATCAGCACGTCGGCGTGGAAGAACGCGTCGCCGAGGCGACGGAGCTTCGTCGGTACGCCGAGGATCTCCTCGCGACGGGCACGGGCCTGCGGGTCGCGGGCGAGGCGCCGCGCCCGGCCGACGTGGCCGCCGCACACCGACGCGGCCCACCGGGCCTGCTCGGGATCGATGCCGTCGCGGTCGCGCAGCACCCCGGCGACGGCGTCGGGCGCCGGGCTGCGCAGGTGCACCATCCGGCAGCGCGACCGGATCGTGACGGGCACGTCGTCGGGATGGTCGGACGGCGCGCAGAGCAGGAACACCGTCTCCGGGGCCGGCTCCTCGACCGCCTTGAGCAGCGCGTTCGACGCGCCCTCGGTGAGCCGGTCGGCGTCGGCGATGATCACGATCTGCCATGTCCCGGTGGCGGGCTTGCGTGCGGCGAGCTGCACGAGCGAGCGCATCTCGGCGACCGAGATGGACAGTCCCTCGGGGACGATCTCCCGGACGTCGGAGTGCGTGCCCGCCATGACGGTCCGGCAGGCCGCGCACTCGCCGCAGCCGTGGTAGCGGCACTGCAGGGCGGCCGCGAAGGCGCGCGCGGCGTTGGACCGGCCGGAGCCGGGCGGGCCGGTGAACAGCCAGGCGTGGGTCATCGCCGACGGGTCGGATGCCGCCGCGTCCAGCTCGGCGACGGCGGCGGGCTGGCCCACCACGTCGTCCCACACACTCACGACGATCCCTCCTCCGTCATCTGCCGGCGCGCGACGACGCCGACCGCCGCCGCCAGGACGCCCGCTCCGGCGAGCACGAACCGCGTGCCGTCGACCAGCAGCGCGGTGTCGCCGACGGTGACCGTCCGGGTCGCGACGACGCCGACGACGACCGGCACCACCGACATCGCCCCCAGCAGCACCAGCCGGACCAGGGACTGCACGAACGCGTTGACCCGGCCGCGGATCCCGTCGGCGACCTCGGTGCCGATGATCGTGAGCCCGGTCAGGAAGGCGATCCCGGCGAACGCGCCGACGACCAGCACCGCGGCGATCGCCATGAACAGGTGCACCGCCACTGCCACGACGACGAGCGACACCCCGGCCCCGACGATCGCGCTGCCGAACAGCCGCCGGTGCGGCACCTGCCGGGCCAGCACCGGGCCGACGGCCATGCCCGCGGCGAGTCCGGCGAAGACCGACGCGAACAGGATCGAGTACGCCGCGTCCCCGCCGCCGAGGCTCGACGCGTAGAGCTTGGCCGTCGCGATCACGGTGCCGCCCGCGGTGAACGCGCCGACGACCCCGACGACCAGCCCACGCACGAGCGGGGTGCGGACGACATAGGTGTAGCCGTCGCGCAGCAGGTACAGCAGCGACGGCGGGGCCTGCTGCCGCTCGGCCTCGGTGGCCCGGCCGGAGATCTCGGGGATCGCGAAGTACACGACCAGCGCCGAGAGCAGGAACGCGAACCCGTTGAGGCACAGCGCCGCGTAGACGGTGGTCTCCTGGTCCGCCCCGAACATCGGGCCGGCCTTGCTGACCAGCGCGAACAGCCCCGCACCGCCGACGACCGCGACGCCGTAGGTCACCAGCAGGCCCAGCTGCGCGGCGCTCTCCATCTGCGCCGGGCTGCGCAGCAGGTTCGGGACGGCCGCGTCCTTCGCCGGGATCCAGAACATGGTGCACAGCTCGAGTAGCAGGGTCACGACCAGCAGCCACCACAGCTGCCCGACGAACGGGATCGACAGCAGCAGCACGAACTTCGCGAGATCGCAGGTCACCATGACCTTGCGCCGGTCGAAGCGGTCGGCGAGCACGCCGGCGAGCGGCCCGAACAGCAGCGACGGCACCAGCTTGGTCGCGACGACCCCGCCGAGCGCGAAGCTCTGCGCGGTGAACCCGGCGCCCGCGGTGAGGTGGGTCGCCAGCGAGGTGAGTGCCAGCAGCGCCAACCACTCGCCGGTCGCGGTGACCGCGGTGACCGACCAGAGCCTGCGGAAGGCGGGGATCGCGAGGACCGACGTCAGGCGGTGCGACGACGTCGACGACGGGGTCGTGATCGCGGCTCACCTCCTCGCCCGGTGCGGCGTGCGGATCTTCAGGCTAGACGGGGCCACCGACGGCGACCGAGGGACCTCAGACGATCGTCGACAGTGTCTGGACCAGGATCACCAGGTAGATCAGCACGAAGACGATCGTGAACACCCGCGCTCCGACCCGGCCGCGGGTGAGCCGGGAGAAGCCGAGCAGGCCCTCGTCGAGGTCGACCGGGGGCCGGGCGGACACCGCGGGCGGCCGGTAGACCGTCCCGACGGGTTCCTCGCCGCCGGAACGGGGTCGGCGCGGTGCGGGCAGCCGGGGCACCGGGCCGGTCGGGGACCGCCGGGGCACGGGCGGGACCGGCGACGACGGGGCGGGCGTCACCGGGCGGCGGGGCCCGGGGACCGAGTCGTCCGCGTCCTCGTCCGGGGTGGGGATGGCGGCGGGGCCCGGCCTGCGGCGCCGGACCGCGGTCAGGGTCCGCCGGGTGGGGCCGTCGATGTCGGGTCCGCCCGCAGCGGGCTGCTCACCGTCCGAGGACGGGTCGGGGTCCGGCCGGTCCGCGGGCGCGTCCTGCGCCGCCCCGGCGGGGCCCGCGGGGTGGGCACCTTGCTCCCGGGCCCGCCGGTCCGCCTCGCGCTCGGCGACCAGCCGCGCCACGCCCCAACGCCCGTCGTCGGCGGGGGCCGGCGCGGGGCGGCTGTTCCTCCACCGCACGGCCATGACGGCATGCTAGGCCGCGACCAGCGGTGACGCCTGCTTCCGACGGGGTATGGCGCGCGGTGCCGCCCGGCCGGGTGACCCGGCCGGGCGGAGCGTCACCCGCCGTCGGGCGGGCGGTTCCCCTCGTCCGGCCGGCCCGGCGGCGGGCCGGAGTCCGGCGCGGGCGCCGGAGCCGGGCTGCCCGGGGGCGGCGGCGGAGCGGGCACCGACCCGCTGCTGACCTGCAGGGTCACCTGCTCACCCGGGAGCGCGGCACCGCGGGGCTCCTGCCCGACGACCGTCCCCTCGGGAGCGTTGTTGTCGACGGTGCGGGTGGTGACCTGCCATCCGGCGCCCTCCAGCTCACCGCGGGCGTCGCTCACCGACCGGCCGACGACGTCCGGGATGCGCGACTCGGCGCCGCCGTCGAGGTAGCGCGGGTCGGTCGGCGGCAACGGGGTCGGCGGGGTGTTCGCGACGAGCGGGCCCACCGCGCCGTACCAGGTGCGGGCCGGGGTCTTGCCGCCGAAGATGTTGCCGTTCCCGCAGGCGAAGGGGGCGCCGCCGCCGTCGCAGAGGGGTCGCGGCCGGTTGGAGTTGTCGAAGGTGATGACCGCGCCGGCCATCTCTGGGATCGCACCCATGAACGCGGCCGACTTGTGCTGCTGGGTCGTCCCCGTCTTGCCCGCCATCGGCCGGGTCCAGCCCGCGGCCCTCGCCGCGGCGGCGGAGGTGCCGGCGACGTCGTCCTTGCTCAGGCCGGTGACCAGGGTGTTCGCCAGCGCGGGATCGACGGCCTGCTGGCAGGGCTCCTCGGTGATCGGGACGGGCTTGCCCTCGGCGTCGGTGATCGAGTCGATCGGCGTCGGCGGGCACCACTTGCCCTGGGAGAACAGGGTGGCGCCGACGTTGGCCAGCTCCAGCACCGACGTCGGGGTGACGCCGAGCGTGAACGACGCGAGCCGCTGGTCCTTGATCACCTCGGCGATCGAGCGGTCGGTGCGCTTGCCGGTGCCCGGGTCGACGAACGGCGTCGTGGCCAGCGACTTCATGCCGAGCCGGACGGCCATGTCGACCACGTCCGGCACCCCGGTGAACTCCTCGAGCTTGATGAACGCGGTGTTCGGCGACTGCGCGAGCGCATCGGTGAGGCTCATCCGGCCGGGGTAGTTGCCGGCGTTCGCGACGGGGACGGGGCGGCCGCTGCCGTCGACGTAGATCGGGGAGGCGTAGCCCGAGGGCGGCACCTGCATCGAGTAGTTGATGCCGAGGCCCTTCTCCAGCGCGGTGGCCGCGGTGAAGATCTTGTACGTCGACCCGGCACCGAGGTTGACCGGCTGGTACGGCAGGCCGTAGCTGGTCTCCTCGGCGTCGGCGTTCAGGCCGAACGTGCGGCTCGACCCCATCGCGAGCACCCGGTGCTTGTCCTGGCCGGGCTGCACCAGCGACATCACGTTCGCGACGTTGGGGGTGTCCGGCGGCACCTCCTTGTCCAGGGAGCGCTTGACCTCGGTCATCGCGCGGCGGTCCAGGGTGGTGCGGATGGTGTAGCCGCCGCGCTGGATCTGCTCCTCGGTGAAGCCGGCCTCGGTCAGGTACTGCGTCACGTACTTGCAGAAGAAGCCCATGTCGCCGGCACCGATGCAGCCGTTCGGCACCCGCACCAGCGGGTTCGCGACGCCGAGCGGAGCGGCCATGGCCTGCTTCGCCTGGGCGTCGTCGATCATCTGCTGCTGGCGCATCTGGTCGATCACGACGTTGCGCCGCTGCAGCGCGGTCTGCGGGTTCTGCACCGGGTCGAACTGGGTGGTCGAGCGGACCATCCCGGCGAGCATCGCGGCCTGCGGGACGGTCAGCTTGTCCGGCGTGGTGTTGAAGTACGTGCGCGCCCCGGCGGCGACGCCGTAGGAGCCGTCGCCCAGGAAGACGATGTTGAGGTAGCGGTTGAGGATCTCGTCCTTGGACAGCTGGCGTTCCAGCTGCAGGGCGATCCGCGCCTCCTTGAGCTTGCGGGCCGGTGTCTGCTCGGTGGCCTTGAGCCGCTCGGCCTCGCTCGTCGCGTCGACGTAGAGCATGTAGTTCTTGACGTACTGCTGGGTGATCGTCGAGGCACCCTGGACGACGTCGCCGGACGCCGAGTTCGCGACGACCGCGCGCAGCGTGCCCTGCCAGTCGACGCCGTCGTGCTCGTAGAACCGGCGGTCCTCGATGGCCAGCATCGCGCCCTTCATCGCGGTCGAGATCTGGTCGTTCGTGACCTCGGTGCGGTTCTGGTCGAACAGGTAGGCGATCGGGCGGCCGTCGGAGTCGGTGAGCGTCGTCGTCAGCGGCGGGCGGGTGCCGACCAGGTCCGCCGAGCTCGAGGTGACGCTGTCACCCGCCTCGTTGGACAGCATGCCGAGGCCGCCGACCAGTGGGAAGGCCATGCCCGCCGTGATCACACCGAGCAGGACGCACAGGCCGGCGAGGACGCCGAGCGGGCGGAGCAGACGCCGGGGGAACCTCACGGGACCAGCCTACGGGCCACGGCGTCAGGAACCGGTCAGGCCGACACCCCCCGGGTTGCGTAGTTTTGCGCGCTGACCCGGACACCCTCCGCGGTCGAGGATCGACGCATCACGTCGCGGGCCACCGGGCCCGCACCGGCCCGAGAGGCGACCCGATGCTCGACACCCTGCGTCCCGTCACCGGCAGGCCCCGCCTGCGCCCCGCCGTCGTCGTCCGCGCCTGCACCGCGGTCTGGAACTGGCGGTCGGCCGCACGCTGCCGCACCGAGGACGCCGAGAACCTGTTCGTCACCGGCGCCGACCAGCGCGAGGCACGCGAGTTCTGCCTGTCCTGCCCGGTCCGCACCGAGTGCCTCGCGCACGCACTGGACCACCAGGTCGAGTTCGGTGTGTGGGGCGGGATGACCGAGCGGGAGCGCCGGGCGCTCCCGCGGCGGCGCCCGGACGTGCGCGACTGGGCCGCGCTGCTCGGACGCGCGCGCTCCGACCACTACGCCGGACGCAGCAGGAGCGCCTGACCCGATAGCGTCAGCGGCGTGCTGGAGTTCCTGGCCGGTCTCTACCGGACGCACGCCGACGATCTCGCCGCGGTGATCGACCAGCAGCGGGGGCTCCTCGCCGGCGGCACGATCACTCCGCAGCTCGACGACGTCGAGGCCGAGCTGACCTACCTGCTGCTGCGCCACCACCGGCCGTCGCAGGTGGTGGAGGTCGGCACCTACTACGGCTGGTCCACCACCTGGATCCTGTCCGCGCTGCGCGACAACGGGGCGGGTCACCTGCAGTCGTTCGACCTGGTCGACCACGTGTGCGGCACCGTGCCCGAGGAGCTGTCTGCCGGGCGCTGGACGTTCCACCGCGGGGACCTGCGCGAGACCGTCGAGAAGGTCCCTGCCGGCACCGGCTACCTGTTCGTCGACGCCGACCACGGACGCCGCTTCGCCCGCTGGTACCTGGAGCACCTGTTCGGGCGGATCGCGACGGGCACCCCGACCAGCGTGCACGACGTGTTCCACCTGCCCCGGGCACGGCCGTTCACCGAGGGGGCCGAGGTGCTGCGGCACCTGGCGCCCAGCGGCACCGGCTGGTTCACCCCCTCGCGGGCCGCGGCACCGCGGAACCTGCGTGCGCTCGACGCCGTCCGGGCCGAGCTGGGGATCACCGGGGCACGCGGGACCTCGCGCAACCCGATGATCTTCTTCTCGATGCCCTGAGCTCAGCGGGCGGGATCGCGCAGCCCCTCGACGACGCCCTCCAGCACCGTCGCGAACCGGTCGGCCTCGGCCCGGTCCAGCCCGGACAGCAGGCGTTCCAGACGCGCGTCGAGCCGTCCACGGGTGCGGTCCACCGCGGCTCGGCCCGCGTCGGTGAGCGCGACGGCGACCGCCCGACGGTCGGTCCCGTGCGGACGGCGGAGCAGCAGTCCGTGCGCCTCGAGGGTGCTGACGTGCCGGCTGGCGACACTGCGCTCCAGTCCGACGGCGGCGGCCAGCTCGGTGGTGCTGACCCCGTCGCCGAGCCGGGCCAGCCCGGACAGCACCGGGTAGGTGGTCGCGTCGAGACCGTCGATGCCGCCGGTCAGTGCCGCGTGCAGCCCGGTGCGGGTGTCACGCAGCAGTAGCCGGCCGAGGGCGTCCGCACAGCGTCGTTCGGGGGTCACACCGCCCCACGATACGTGCAGCTTGCACGCTCCCCACCGTCCGGCGTACCGTCCGAATGCGTGCACAGTGCACGCTCATGGAGGGAGTGGTCATGACCGGAGCGGTGGATCCCGAGGACGTCCTGCCGGACGGGGTCGAGTACGCGGAGCTGGGCGGGACGCCGGTGCGCAAGGGCACGGTCGCCGCGTTCGTCGCGACGGCGCGGTCCCTGGAGGCGCTGCCCGCGGGCGACCCGGCCGAGGCCGGTCTGGCTGCGCACCTGCGTGACCTGCTGCCGGGCCTGCGCGCGGTCGGGGTGCTGGAGGTGTTCGCGCCCCGCTCGGCCCGGCTGCGGGCCGCGCTCGGCGTGTCCTGAGCTCACCCCGCCGACGCCGCGGCGCCGGACTCGGTCTCGCCGGCCAGCAGCGCGCCGACCCGACGCAGCCCGTCGAGGTCGGCGATGTCACCGGCCAGCGCGGGCACCCGCGTCACCGCCACGCCGGGGTGCGCGGCGGAGAACCGGGTGAGCAGGTGCTCCTCCCGTTCGTGCAGGTCGACGCGGTCGGCGTGCAGCCGCAGCACCGCGGCCGCGATCTGCGACCCCGGTCCGCCGACCTGCTCGGCCGCGGCCCGCGCGCGGGCCGCGGAGACCGGCGCGAGCACCGGGTGGGTCCGGTTCAGCACGAGCCCGGCCAGCGGCATGTCCTCCGACGACAGCCGCTCGGTGAAGTACGCCGCCTCGCGCAGCGCGTCCGGCTCCGGTGCGGCGACGACGAGGAACGCCGTGCCCTCCGAGCGCAGCAACGCGTAGGTCTTGTCGGCCCGCTCGGCGAAGCCGCCGAACAGGGTGTCGAAGGCCTGCACGAACGCCGACGCGTCCTGCAGCATCTGCCCGCCGATGATCGAGCCGACGGCCTTGGCGAACAGCCCGAACCCGGCCTCGACGATCCGACGCAGCCCGCGGCCGCCCGCCCGGGCGGGCGCGGCGAGCAGCTTGATCATGCGGCCGTCGAGGAAGCGGGACATGCGCTGCGGGGCGTCGAGGAAGTCCAGCGCCGAGCGCGAGGGCGGCGTGTCGACGACGACGAGGTCCCACGTCCCGGCGCCGGCGAGCTGACCCAGCTTCTCCATCGCCATGTACTCCTGCGTCCCGGAGAACGAGGAGGAGACCGTCTGGTAGAAGGGGTTCTCGATGATCTTCTGGGCCCGCTCGGGCGGGGCGTGCGACTCCACCATCTCGTCGAAGGTGCGCCGCATGTCCAGCATCATCGCGGCGAGCTCGCCGTCGACCGCCTTCACCGGGGCGGGGTCGTTCGACAGCTCGTCCACCCCGAGTGCCTGGGCCAGGCGCCGCGCCGGGTCGATGGTGAGCACGACGACCTGACGGCCGCGATCGGCGGCGCGCACCGCGAGCGCCGCGGAGGTGGTCGTCTTCCCGACGCCCCCCGAGCCGCAGCACACGATGACCCGGGTGGCCGGGTCGTCGATCAGGGCGTCGACGTCCAGCACCCCGGCCGGCGCCGGGTCGGTCCTGCTGGTCATCGGCGGGCCTCCAGGTGCACTCCCTGCGCGGTCATCGACTCGGCGAGCTCGTAGAGCGAGCCGAGGTCCACACCGCCCAGCAGCGCGGGCAGGGTGATCCGCGGCAGCGGTGGGGTCGGCTCGGTCTCCAGCCGGCGCAGCGCGGCGGTCTCCCCCTCGACGGCGACGGCGTGCTCCACGGTCTCGGCGACCAGGCCGTCGATCTCGGCGGGGGCCAGCTCGATCCCGGCGCTCTGCAGGCCGTTGCGGATCCGGGTCGCGTCGACCCGGCCGCCCGCGGCGGCGGTGACCGAGCGGTCGGGCAGCCACTGCTCGCGCATCCGGTTCACCACGACCGAGCCCAGCGGGATCCCGGCGGCGTCGAGCTCGGCGACGGCGTCGAGCGTCTCGGTGACCGGCAGGTCCGACAGCAGCGTGACCAGGTGCACCGCGGTGAGCGGGGAGTGGATCAGCGCCTCGACGCCCTTGGCCTGCCCGTGGATCGGCCCGACCTTGGCCAGGTCCGCCATCGCCCTGGTGACGTCGAGGAACGACACGAGACGACCGGTGGGCGGCGCGTCGAGGACCACCGCGTCGTAGGCGGGGAGGCCGTCGGACTCCGTGCGGGTGACGCACTCCTTGGCCTTGCCGGTGAGCAGCACGTCACGCAGGCCGGGGGCGAGCGTGGTCGCGAACTCGATCGCGCCCATCCGGCGCAGGGTCCGCCCGGCCACGCCCAGCCGGTAGAACATCTCGAAGTACTCCAGCAGCGCGGCCTCGGCGTCGACGGCCAGCGCCCGCACCTCGCCCCCGCCGGGCGCGACGGCGATCCGCCGCTCCTCGTACGGCAACGGCGCGGTGTCGAAGACCTGGGCGATGCCCTGGCGGCCCTCGACCTCGACGAGCAGCACCCGCTTCCCACCGCCGGCCAGGGCCAGCGCGAGGGCGGCGGCCACGGTGGTCTTGCCGGTTCCCCCCTTGCCGGACACCACGTGGAACCGCACGCGGGAGAGCGCATCGGGCCACGGATCGGGGCGGGTTCCGGGCTCGGGCCGGACGGTCGTGCTCACGACGACCAGCGTACGAGCGCCCACCGACAGCGGCCCGTCGGCGAGGTGCGTCCCACAACGGACGGGCGCGTCCCACGCTCCGGCGGTGGGCGTCCGTCGCAGCGGGACGGCCATCCGTCGCGCCACGGCGGTTCGGTGTCGGGTGCCCGGGTTACAGTCCCGCCCATGAGCTCCCCGGTCGTGAAGTGGGAATACCTGACCGCCCCCCTGCTGATCCACAACACCAAGGCGATCCTGGACAACTTCGGCCGCGACGGCTGGGAACTGGTCACGGTGACCAGCGGCGCGAACGCCGAGCAGCTGGTGGCGTTCTTCAAGCGGCCGGTGCAGCAGTGAGCGCACTCGCCCGGCTGACGGAACTGGGGTTGACCCTGCCTGCCGTGGCCGCACCGGCCGGCGCCTACATCCCGGCCCGGCGCAGCGGGAACCTGGTGTTCACCGCGGGCCAGGTCCCGTTCGTGGACGGCAAGGTCGCCGCGACCGGCAAGGTCGGCGGCACCGTCACCCCCGAGCAGGCCTACGACCTGGCCCGGATCTGCACGCTGAACGCGCTCGCCGCGATCGACGGGCTGGTCGGCCTCGACAGCGTCACCGGCGTGGTGAAGGTCGTCGGGTTCGTCGCGTCGGACCCGTCGTTCACCGGCCAGCCCGGCGTGATCAACGGTGCGTCGGACCTGCTCGGTGAGGTGTTCGGCGAGGCCGGGGCGCACGCCCGGTCGGCCGTCGGCGTCGCGGTGCTGCCGCTGGACGTACCGGTCGAGGTGGAACTGACCGTGGAGATCAAGGACTGAGGTCGGGTCGACATGGGTGTGTCCGTCGGGGTCCCGGCCGGTCACGAGCTGCTGCTGCGGCTCGCCGGCCGGGTTCCCGACGAGCTGCTCTGGCGGCTGCGCGACTGGCTGGCCGCCGGGGACACCACGGCGCTCGGCGCGGTCCTGCCGCGCACACTGCTGCGGCACCGGATCGGGCTGACCGGGCACGAGCGCACCCTGCTGGCCGAGGTCGTCGGGCCGGACGCGCCGTCGCGGCGCCTGGTCGACGCGGTGCTGCCCGGCACACCCCCCGCCCCGCCCACGTTCACGGCGGGCGAGCCGGACCTGGCCGCGTGGTCGGCCCTGTCGGTGGTGCGCGACGAGGCGTCCGCGCTGCTGCTGGCCGTGCGTGACGACGGAGCCCGCGTACTGCTCGTGCGTGACGCGCAGCGGCCGCACCTGCTCGCCGCCGCGGTCGCGCGGCTGCTGCGTGTCCACGGTGACCGTGTCCCGCGCGTCGAGGCCCTCACCGGCGACGCCCCGACCGAGTACCACGAGGCCGCGTGCACCGCGGCGGCGTCGTTGTGGAGCCGCGAGCCGGTCCCCACCGGCTGACGCGGACCGCGAAGGAGGCCCCATGTCCGACCCCACGTACCGCCTGCTGCGGGAACTGGCCGGCCGGGTGGACGACGACCTGCTCGCCACCGGACGTGAGCTCGTCGCCGTCGGCGAGGAGGGGCACGCGCTGGAGCTGCTGGTCGCCGAGCTCGTCGCGGGGCGGGCGGTGCTGCCGCACGCGGTGCGCTCCGAGCTGGTCACCGAGGCGGCCGCCCGCCGGGTGCAGCCCGACGCCGACGCCTGCCTGCCGCCCGCCACGGACGTCGCCGCGGGTCCGCACCGGTTCGACGGCGACGGTCCGCCCGGTGCCGCGGAGGCGGTGGCCGCCGCACTTGCCGGCGTCCCGGACCCGGAGTCGGGCTGGACGCTGGCCTGGCGCACGACGCCCGCCGGTGCCGCCCCCGGCCCGCTGCCGCAGCCGGTGCTGCTGGCCCGCACCGGACCGCACGACGCACCTGAGGTCCTGACCTACCAGGCGCAGGCGGCGCTGGCCCGCGCCGGGCTGGTCGTGTCGGTCGAGGTCGGCGACGACAGCCCGGATCCCGACTACCACCGCGCCGCCCGCGAGGTCGCGCGGCCGCTCCCCGCCGCTGCACCGCTCCCCGCCGCGCCACCACCCGCGGCACCACTCACCGCCGCACCACTCTCCGCCGCACCGCCGCTCCCCGCGGCCGCCTCCTCTGCGCCGTCCCACGACACTCCGTCCCACGACGCCCCGTCCCGTGACGACGTGTCGGCGGAGGGCGCCCTGCCCACCGGCGACCGGCCGGCCCCACCCACCTCGGCCCACTCGTCCGACCGGGCTCTCGGCGACCGTCCCGACGACCGGCCGTCCCACCGGGCCGGACTCGTGTCCGCGGCGGCCCCCCGGACCCGCGGCCCGACCGGGACGCGCCCTCCATCGACCCGGACCCCGAGCCCGGCGCACTCGGCGGCCTGGACAGCGACGCGGCGCCGGCGTTCGATGCCGTACCGGCCCGGGACCGCGCCGACGGCTCCCCCGTCCGCCCCGCCGTCGATGCGGAGGTCCCCGACCCGGGGCGATCGCCCGCACCGATCCCCGACGACCGCCCCGCGCCCCGCACCGACGGCCCCTCCACGCAGGTTCCGGAACCGGCGGACCGACCCGGCCACGTCGATCCGGTGTCGACGAGGAGGACCACCACCTCGCCGGGAACGAGCGGGCCCGGCGACCGGCCGGTCCGGTCCTCCGACGCTGCCGCCTCCCGCACCGGCGCGGACCCGGGCACCCCCGCGACCGGCTCCGCGACGAGCCCGTCCGACGCGACCGGTCCGGGCCCGGACACCGGCACCTCGGCCGGCACCGCACACGGTCCGGAGACGGCCACCGCCGACCCGGCCGTTCACGGCCCGGAGGCGGGCACCGCCGATCCGACCGGCACGACAGTGCGCCCTGCGACCCGCGGCCCGCGGGCCGGCACCCCCGACAGCGCCGATCCAGGTTCGGCCGGGTCGCGCGGCCCCGCGGCCCGACCGGTCGCGGTACCCGCCGAGGGCGAGGACACCGCGCATCCGGCACCGCGGCCGTCGCCGCCGATCCGGGCGTTGCGGCAGGCCACCGGGGGCGACTGGTTCGACTCGCCCCCGGAGGCCGGCAGCCCGAACCCGACGCCGGCGAGCGGCGTCGGCGAGGTCTCCGACGTCCCCCGGCACCGCTTCGTCGCCGAATCCGCCGGTCCCGGCAACGGCCACTCCCCGGACCACAACGGGGCACACCCCGCGACCGCGGACCGCGGGCCCGTGGCGGGGCCGCCGGAGCGTCCGGTCGCGCCCGACACGTCGCCGTCCGGCCGGCCACCGCGCCCCTCCGACGGACCGCCGACACCACCGGTCAACCGGGCACGTCCCGGGCCCCCGGCGTATCCGACTGCGCCGGAGACCCGGACCACGCCGGATACCCCGACCACGCCTGAGTCCCCGACCACGCCCGTTCCACCGGTCGCCGCCGCGGATCCGTCCCCGGTCGGCCGCCGGTCGACCCGGCGTGACCTCGACGTACCGCCCCACGGGGCGGCCGGGCGGGCGCCCGCGGGTGACGGGCCCGCCCCGGTCGTCGTGCGTCCGCCCGTCGGAGCACCCGCGGCGCCGGGCCCCGACGAGGCGTCCTGGCTCGCGGACTGGGCCTCGGGCGCCTGGGTCGGGGAGATCGGGCCGCCGGAGGAGCCGGCGCGGACCGACCGGACCGATGTCGACCGGACCGTTCCGGGCACGCCGCGCGTCGTCCCCGCTGTGAACGGCACCGCGCCGGCCTCGCGGGAGACCCCGGCGGACGCAGACCACGCCGTCCCCGCCCCGCACGCACGCGCCGGACTGCCCGACACCGGTCCGGCCCCGGACGAGGCAGGGACCGACCCCGTCGACGAGGCGCCCACCCCACCTCCGGGCGCCCCGATCCGGCGCGCCCCGGCTCCCCCGGCGCCGGCCGACCGGGACCGCCGCCCCCGCCACCTTCTGCTCACCGACGACGAGCCGGACGAGCCGCGGGAGCCGGACGAGCCCGTCGCGGACGCCACCGAACCGGCCGACGTCGTGGGGCCCGCACCGGCGACGGACCAGCTCGCGCCGCGCCCGCCGGAGGAGACGGCGACGGGTCTCGCGGCAGGGCCCGCGGAGGCACCCGCCCCGAGGCCTCGACCGCGACCACGTCCCGCCGGGGGCCTGGCCGACCGGCTCACCCCCACCGAACAGGACCTGCTGCAACGGCTGCACGAGGAGCTCGCGGCCCGCGAGAACGGCGGCGAACCGACCCCCCGCAACGGCACCGCCCGCACCGACCGGGGCTGATCCGGCCGGGTTCCGGGGGACCGTCACCCGCGAACTCGCTTACCCGGTAAGCGAGTTCGCGGAACAGCGTCCCCCCGGCGAGAGCGGGAACTCGGCCAGGCGGGGCGGGAACACTCCGCCAGGCGGGGCGTGAACTCAGCCAGGCGGCGGGAACTCGGCCGAGCGGGAGCCGGAGCGCAGCAGCCGGGCCGGAGCAGGAGCGCAGCAGCCGGGCGGGAGCCGGAACTCAGCCGGGCCGGAGCAGCAGCTCGGCCGCTCCGGAGCGGGCACTCAACCGACCGCGCGCACGATCCGGTCGATCACCCGCTGCAGGTGCAGCGCCCGGGCGGCGTCCACCGGGAGGTCTGCGCCCGAGCCGATCGCGTCCGCGAGGTCGTCGAGCAGCGCGCCGAAGCAGGCGCCCGCGTCGGCCGGGCGTCGGTCGAGCACGTACCGGCCGCGGCCGTCCGCCCCGAGCCCCCCGACCAGCGCCACCTCGAACTCGGTCGGGTCCACCGGGACGCGCAGCGACAGCACCACCGAGCTGCGGGCGCCGCCGTCGTGGACGAGGCCGATCCGCCACAGGTCGGGCTCGTCGCGGTGGGCGTGGTCGACGTCGACGACCGGGCCCACCGCCGCGTCCAGCAGGTCCACGACGTGCGGGCCGACGTCGAGCAGCGCCCCGTGCTCGGCCCGCCACGACGACGCCGCGAACGGCCCGCCCAGCAGAGCCCCGGACAGCCAGCGCGCGGTCGCGGTCGTCCCCGGTCCGCCGGCGCCGGTCGGGACCGCGTCGAGCCAGGCCCGGATCGCCGGGTCGAACCGCAGGGTCAGCATCGTCGCCGACCGGACGCCCGACGCCGCGACCGCGGCCGCGGCCCGTTCGGCGGCGGGCAGGTCCGCGGCCAGCGGCTTCTCCAGCACCACGTGCTTTCCGGCGGCCACGACCCGCTCCAGCAGGTCGGCCTGGACGGCGGGCGGGACGGCGAACGCGACGGCGTCGCACGCGTCGAGCAGGTCCTCGACCGACGCGTGCACGGGACCGCCGGAGACCGCGGCGATCTCGGCGGCCGCCTCCGGTCGTCGCGCCCACACCCCGGCCGCCGACCAGCGGGGATGCGCCGCGATGGCGGGGGCGTGCACCTGTCGCGCCCACGGCCCGGCGCCGAGCAGTCCGATACGCATGCGGGCATTCTCACCGCCGACCGGCCCCGATCATGACCTAGGGTCGGCGGCCATGAGCGATGATCCGGCGACGCAGCCGGTCGAGCCGAGGGCCGCCGCGACCGTCCTGCTGGTCCGCGACGAGCCTGCCGGCGGTGACCTGCAGGTCTTCCTGCAGCGACGAGTGGCCGGGATGGCGTTCGCCGGCGGCATGACCGTGTTCCCCGGCGGCGGTGTCTCCGCCGGGGACGAGCCGGACCCCGGCCGCTGGCGCGGCCCGGACCCGGCCCTCTTTGGCGCCCGGCTCGCCCAGCCGGCGGTCCTGGCCGCCGCGCTGGTGACCGCAGCCGTCCGCGAGACGTTCGAGGAGTGCGGCGTGCTGCTGGCCGCCCCCACCGGCTCCGACCCCGGCCCGCTGGAGGCCGCCGCGGCCTGGCGGGACGACCTCGTCGCCCACCGCACCACGCTGCCGGAGCTGCTGGCGGCCCACGACCTGGAGCTGCGCGCGGACCTGCTGGTCCCGTGGGCCCGCTGGATCACCCCACCACGCAACCCGAAGCGCTACGACACCGCGTTCCTCGTCGCACGGGTGCCGGACGGCCAGGTCGCCGACGACGCCACCACCGAGGCCGTCGAGGCGCGCTGGTGGACCCCGGCCGAGGCGCTGGCCGGCTACGACGACGGCGATCTCAAGCTGATGCCGCCCACCCTGCGGACCCTGCAGGAGCTGGACCGCCACGCCACCGCCGCCGACGTCCTCGCCGCGGCGGCCGAGCGCGACATCGAGCCGATCACGCCCGAGGTGCGGCGCGAGGGCAGGGTCGTCACGATCACCCTGCCCGGCGATCCCGACTGGATCTACGAGGAGGCGCTCCGGTGAGCCACCCGCTCTACGGAACCCTGCGCACCGCGCACCCGCTGGCGTCGGTGCTGCTGCAGCACAACCCAGGCCCGATGACGCTGGAGGGCACCAACACCTGGGTGCTGGCGGCCCCGGACGCGCACGACCGGATCGTCGTCGACCCGGGCGAGGACGACGGCACGCACCTGGAGGCGCTGGCCGACGGCCCACCGGTCGCCGCGGTCGTCCTGACCCACCGCCACCACGACCACGCCGGCGGGATCGGCCGGTTCGTCGAGCTGACCGGCGCACCCGTGTACGCCGCGGACCCCTCGCTTACGTCGGGGACCACCCCGCTGCTCGACGGCGCCGTCGTCACCGGTGGCGGGGTCGAGCTGGAGGTGCTGAGCACCCCCGGTCACACCTCGGACTCGGTGTCGCTGCTGCTGCGCGGCCCCGGCTCCGACGGCGTCGCGCTGCTCTCCGGCGACACCGTGCTCGGCCGCGGCACCACCGTCATCGCCCATCCCGACGGCACCCTCGGCCCCTATCTGGACTCGCTGCGCCGGACCGCGGAGCTCCCCGCGGGCACCCCGGTCCTCCCCGGGCACGGGCCGGAGCTCCCGGACGCCGCCGAGACGGCGCGCCACTACCTCGCCCACCGCGAGCAGCGGCTGGAACAGGTCCGGGCGGCGCTGGAGCGGCTCGGGCCGGACGCGTCGGCCCGCGACGTCGTCGAGGTCGTCTACGCCGATGTCGACACCTCGCTGTGGGACGCCGCCGAACTGTCGGTCCGGGCACAGCTGGATCACCTGCGTGGATGAACGGGGCTCCGCGGAGCGTTGGACCGGCGAGGCCCGATCGGCCTAAGGTCCCCGCATCCGCGGGGGCGTCGCGATCCGTCCGCCCCGTTCCGCCCGAAGGAGACCCCGTGCGTCGCACGATCCTGGCCCTGGCCGCCGCGCTGCTGGCCCTCACCACCCTCGTCGGCTGCAGCAGCGGTGGGTCCGACACGCTGCGCGTCGGCACCGAGGGGACCTACAGCCCGTTCAGCTTCCAGGGCCCCGACGGGCAGCTGACCGGCTACGACGTCGAGGTCGCCCGTGCGGTCGGCGCCAAGCTGGGCAAGGAGGTCGAGTTCGTCCAGACCCCCTGGGACTCGATCTTCGCCGCGCTCGAGTCGCAGCGGATCGACCTCGTCGCCAACCAGGTCACGATCAACGACGAGCGGAAGGCGAAGTACGACCTCTCGACGCCCTACACCGTGTCCGAGGGCGTGATCGTCACCCGCGCCGACGACACCGCGATCCGGAGCCTGGCCGACCTGCGGGGCCGCACCACCGCCCAGTCGGCGACCAGCAACTGGGCCGAGGTCGCCCGCGGCGCCGGGGCGAACGTCGAGGCCGTCGAGGGCTTCGTGCAGGCCGTCCAGCTGCTCAAGGACGGCCGCATCGACGCGACGGTCAACGACACCCTGGCCGTCGGCGAGTACGAGAAGTCGACCGGGGACAAGGGCGTCAAGGTCGCCGCCACCACCGGGGACACAGCGAGCAGGCCTTCGCCGCCCGCAAGGACAGCGGCCTGATGCCCGACGTGGACCGGGCACTGGCCGAGCTGCGGGCCGACGGCACCCTGGCGCAGCTGTCCGAGAAGTACTTCGGCAGCGACGTCAGCGGGAAGTAGATGGATCCCGCCACCTGGGAGCTGATCGGCCGCAACCTGTGGCCGATGCTGAAGGCGACGGTCACGATGACCATCCCGCTGACGGCGATCAGCTTCGTGATCGGGCTGGCGCTGGCCCTGCTGCTGGCGCTGGCCCGGATCTCGTCGATCGCGGCGTTGTCCTGGCTGGCCCGCGCCTACATCTCGGTCGTGCGCGGCACGCCGCTGCTGGTCCAGCTGTTCATCGTGTTCTACGCGCTGCCACAGCTCGGGCTGGTGATCGACCCGTTCCCGTCGGCGGTGATCGCGTTCAGCCTCAACGTCGGCGGCTACGCGGCCGAGATCATCCGGGCGGCGATCCTGTCCATCCCGAAGGGGCAGTGGGAGGCCGCGCAGACCATCGGCATGGGGTACGCGACGACGCTGCGCCGGGTGATCCTCCCGCAGGCCGCGCGGACCGCCGTCCCGCCGCTGTCGAACACGCTGATCTCCCTGGTCAAGGACACGTCGCTGGCCTCGACCATCCTGGTGACCGAGCTGCTGCGGGTCGCCCAGCTGGCCGCGGCGCCGACGTTCGACTTCTTCGCCCTCTACGGCGTGGCCGCGGTGTACTACTGGATCGTCTGCCTGATCCTCTCGTCCGTGCAGGTGCGGGTGGAGGCGCGGCTGGAGAGGTACGTGGCGCGATGAGCGACCTGCTGACCGTCCGGGGCCTGCGCAAGTCCTTCGGGACGCTGGAGGTCCTGCGTGACATCGGGTTCGACGTCCCCGCCGGGACCGTGACCGCCGTGATCGGGCCGTCCGGCTCGGGCAAGACGACGGTGCTGCGCACCCTGAACGCGCTGGACCGGGCCGACGCCGGGGTGATCACCATCGGCGATCTCGCGGTCGACTTCGGCGCCCCCGTCGACCGGGCCACGCTGGCCCGGTTCCGGTCCCGGACCGCGATGGTGTTCCAGTCGCACAACCTGTTCCCGCACCGCACCGTCCTGGAGAACGTGATCGAGGGCCCGGTGATCGTGCAGAAGCGGCCCCGGGCCGAGGCGACCGCGGACGCCCGGCGGCTGCTGGACCAGGTGGGGCTGGCCGAGAAGGCCGACCAGTACCCGTACCAGCTCTCCGGCGGCCAGCAGCAGCGCGTCGGGATCGCCCGTGCGCTGGCTCTCGACCCGCAGCTGATGCTGTTCGACGAGCCCACCTCGGCGCTGGACCCCGAGCTCGTCGGCGACGTCCTGCGGGTGATCAAGGACCTCGCGACGGCGGGCCGGACGATGGTCATCGTCACCCACGAGATCCGCTTCGCCCAGCAGGTCGCCGACCAGGTCCTCTTCGTCGACGGCGGGGTGGTGGCGGAGTCCGGTCCGCCGTCGCAGGTGCTGGTCGAGCCGGCGCAGCCCCGCACCCGGCAGTTCCTGAAGCGGATCCTGGACCCGCTCTAGACCTCGGGCGGGGCGCCGCCTTCGTCGCCGTGGACCTCGATCCACTCCTCGCGGAACCGGCGCAGGAACTCCACCAGGGCCGCGTGCCGCCGCTCGCCCATCTCCCGGCCGGCGGCGGTACGCAGCTCGCCGCGCAGCCGGAGCAGCTTCTCGTGGAAGTGGGCGACGACCGAGCCGGTCGGCCCGGACCGGTAGCCACCGCTCGCGACGCCCGCCCCCGGGTCCCACAGGGGCTCGCCGATCGCGCCGCCGTAGGCGAACGCGCGGGCGATGCCGGTGGCGCCCATCGCGTCGAGCATGTCGGCGTCGTGCAGGCAGGCGGCGATCCGGTCCGCGGTGGGCGCCGTGGCCGCCTCGGAGAACGAGTAGCGGCCGGTGGCCTCGACGGCGTCGAGCACCGGGTCCCACAGCTGCTCGGCGACCCCGCCGCGGCGCAGTGCGTCCCGGGCGTCGTCGCGGACCTCCGCGGGCGCGACGACCCGGCCGAGCCGGGCCTCGGCCGCCCGGTGGTGGTCGTGCACGTACGCGGCGACGGCGGCGACGAACCCGTCGAGCCCCTCCCGCACCGCCAGCCGGGCCGACAGCCCGGCGACCCGGTCGAGGTGTCCGAGGTCGTGCGCGACGTCCGCACCGGCCATGTCACCGGCGACGACGTCGCGCAGCCGCCGCAGCTCCCCGGCGCCGCTCACGCCGGGCTCCCGGCCGCGACGGCGCGGGGCTCGGTGTCGGCGACCGAGCCGCGACGCAGCCACAGCAACCCGGCGACCAGCAGCCCCAGGGCGCCGCCCGCCGCGTACCCGCCCGGCCCGACGAGGTCGATCATGACGCCGGACAGCGCCTGCCCGACCGAGACACCGAGCACCGCGGCCATCACCATCCAGTTGAACGCCTCGGTCGCCGCCCCGGCCGGAGCGGTCTGCTCGACGCCGAGGGAGTGCGCGGTCACCTGCGGGGTGATCAGCGCGCCTGCCGCCATCATCACCACGGCCAGCAGCACCAGCGAACCGAGCGGGGAGACGAGCCCCATCGCCGTCACCAGGACGGCGAAGCCGGCGAGCAGGACCGGCAGCCGCAGGTGCAGCGGCCGCGGCCAGGGCCGCATCCCGTAGAGCACCCCGGTCAGCACCGAGACCACCGACCAGAGCGAGAGCAGGAGCCCGCCGGCGGCGGGCGAACCGGCGAACGCGGTCGCGGCGATCACGCCGACCTCCGCGGTCCCCGCCACCAGCCCGAACCCGAGCGACGCCAGCGCCACCGTCCGCAGCCCGGGCCGCCGGAACACCCCGAGCAGCCCGGCCTCGACCGGCAGCGACCCGTCGGCGCGCTCGGCGCGGATGCGGGCCGAGCGGCGGCGTACGGCGGCGGTGAGCGCGAACCAGGTGGTGCCGACGATCTCCGCGGTCGCCGCGGCGACGAGCGCGGTGCCCGGCCACGGCGTCGCCACCACCAGCACAGCGGCCAGCGCGGGCCCCATGATGAAGAAGATCTCGAGGCTGATCGCCTCGTAGGTGTAGGCGGCCTCGCGGCGCGGCCCGGGCGGGGTCAGGTCCGACCACAGCGCCCGTGACGACCCCTCGAACGCCGGCGTGACGAGCCCGGTGACGACCGCGACCGCCACGGCGAGCGGCAGCGCCGCCCGGAACTCGATGCTCAGCACCAGCCCGGTGACGCACAGCAGGTACACCCCGACGAGCACCAGCATCGGCCGGGTCGGGCCCAGCCGGTCCAGCACCCTCCCCTGCACGACCGTGCCGACGGCGGTCCCGACGAGCAGCGCCGCGGAGACCGCTCCGGCGACGGCGTAGGAGCCGTGGACCTCGCGGACGTAGAGCAACGTGGCGAGGCTGTGCATCGCGATCGGGAACCGACCGAGGACGGAGGCGCAGACCGGCGCGGCCGCCCCGGGGGTCCCCAGGGCGGCGCGGTAGTCGGAGAGGGCGGCGGGCACGCCCCAGGATCACATGTTCTGGGACGTCCGTACCAGAGAATTCAGCGAGCGCGTCGCGCGAGCCGCTCCGGCTCCAGGATCAGCACGCTCTTGCCCTCCAGCCGCAGCCAGCCGCGGTGCGCGAAGTCGGCGAGCGCCTTGTTCACGGTCTCGCGGGAGGCGCCGACGAGCTGGGCGATCTCCTCCTGCGTGAGGTCGTGGGTGACCCGCAGCAGACCCGACTCCTGGGAGCCGAACTGGCGCGCGAGCTGCAGCAGCGACTTCGCCACCCGGCCCGGCACGTCGGTGAAGATCAGGTCGGCGAGCATGTTGTTGGTGCGGCGCAGGCGGCGGGCCAGCACGCGCAGCAGCTGCTCGGCGATCTCCGGCCGCTTGCCGATCCACTCGCGCAGCGCGCTGCGGTCCATGGTGTAGCAGCGCACCTCGGTGACCGCGGTCGCCGAGGACGTGCGCGGGCCCGGGTCGAAGATCGACAGCTCGCCGAACATGTCCGACGGACCGGCCACCATGAGCAGGTTCTCCCGGCCGTCGGGGGACTTCCGGCCGAGCTTCACCTTCCCGCCCGACACGATGTAGAGGCGGTCACCGGGCTCTCCCTCGGAGAAGATGACCTGCCCGCGGGAGAACTCGGCAGTCTCCAGAGCTTCCGCCAGCGCCTCGGCGGCCTGGGGCTCCACACCTTGGAAGATCCCTGCCCGGATCAGAACCTCGTCCACTGCAATGCTCCTCGTTCACCGGCCGTGTCGTCACGGCGGGTCGTCGGCGCGTCAGTGTAGAGGTCTTCGCCACACACGTGCGCACCACTGGCCCGATCGGATTGACATCCGATCGGGTCCGATTCGTCGCGGGGCGCTGTAGCGCCTCCTGCACCCGATCTTGTCAGGCCGACGGGACCTGGCTCCGACGAGCCCCCCGACGGCGCCGGTTGCGCAGCCGGAACAGCTCCAGCGCGCGGCCCGTGCCGGACCGGAACAGGGCACGGACCTCGTCCGGCCGGGGCTGTTCGAGCATCTCGTCCAGCTCGTCCTGGCGCACGGTGGACTCCCGCATGCGGGACTCCACGCGCTCCATGCCGAGCGCGAAGAACATCACGAGCAGCGGGACGAGAACGCTCAACCAGGCAGTCATGGCGGCTCCGATCCTCTCGTACGGGTTCGGAGCCCGGCCGGTCGGGGGTGGTCGCGTCGGGGGCTTCGTGACGCGTTCGTGACCTCGTAGCCCGTTCGGCGCACACTCGACCGGGGGCGGGCACCGCTCGTCGGACGCGTCGCCGCGCCGGACGGTCGACCACGCTCCGACGCGAACCGGACCGCGCGCGGCGACGAGCGGTGCACGGCGCGACACCGTGACACGACTGTCGGTGCCCACCCGTACGCTCGGTCACGTGAGCACCTCCGCCGGACGGACGTCGCGGGCGTCGCGGCCCACCCCCCGCGCCGCAGCCGGTCTGGCCGCGCGCGTCGCGGCCGGGGAGAGCCCGATCGGGCGAGCACGCCGGGTCAACCGCACCCTGCGGGCGTTGGCCGAGGCCTACCCGCACGCGCACTGCGAGCTGGACTTCACCACCCCGCTCGATCTCGCCGTCGCGACGATCCTGTCCGCGCAGTGCACCGACGAGCGGGTCAACCAGGTCACCCCGGCACTGTTCGCCCGGTACCCCACCGCCGCGGACTACGCCGGCGCCGACCGGACCGAGCTCGAGGAGCTGATCCGCTCCACCGGCTTCTACCGGAACAAGGCGACGTCGCTGATCGGGCTGGGGGCCGCCGTCGTCGAGCGGCACGGCGGGGAGCTGCCGTCGACGCTGGACGAGCTGGTGAAGCTGCCGGGCATCGGGCGCAAGACCGCGAACGTCATCCTCGGCAACGCGTTCGGCGTCCCCGGGATCACCGTCGACACCCACTTCGGACGTCTGGTGCGCCGCTGGGGCTGGACGACCGAGGAGGACCCGGTCAAGGTCGAGCACGCCATCGGCGAGCTCGTCCCGCGCCGGGACTGGACGATCGTGTCCCACCACGTGATCTTCCACGGGCGCCGGGTCTGCCACTCCCGCAAACCGGCCTGCGGCGCCTGCACGCTCGCGGCGGACTGCCCCGCCTTCGGCCTCGGCCCCACCGATCCGGGCGAGGCCGCGGCGCTGGTCAAGGGGCCGGAACGGGACCATCTGCTCGCACTCGCGGGGATCGCGGGGCCCTCCGGGGACGGCCGGTGACCAGGACAGGCGCCTCCCGCTCCGAGATCGTGTCGACCGCGGTCGTCGTCGTCCTGGTGGCGATCGCTGTCTGGGCGCTGTGGCCCTCGGGATCCACCACGGGCGGGGGCGCCGGCAGTGGCCCCGCGGCGAGCGCGGCCCCGGCCGACCGGCCCGAGACCGACCTGGCCGCCGCGGACCCCCAGGCGCTGGCCACCGCGCGTGCCTCGGCCCGGCTGGCCCCCTGCCCGGTCCCGTCCGGCGCGGCGCCGGCCGGTCCGCTCGCCGGGATCACCGTGCCGTGCCTGGGCGCCGACGGCCGCACCGACCTGGGCGCGGCCCTGGCCGGGCGTCCGACGCTGGTCAACTTCTGGGCGTCGTGGTGCGTGCCGTGCCGCGAGGAGCTGCCCGCACTGCAGGCCTACGCGCAGCGGCCCGGCGCACTGCCGGTGCTCACCGTCGACGTGCAGGACGACCCGGTGGCCGCGCTGACCCTGTCCGCGCAGCTGGGGGTCACCCTGCCGGCCGTGACCGACCCGCAGCGGGCCGGGCGCCGCGCCCTGGACACCCCGCCGCTGCTGCCGGTCAGCTACGTGACCCGCGCCGACGGCGGCGTCGCGATGGTGGACCCGCCCGTCCCGTTCCGGACCGCCGACGACGTCGCGGCCGCCGTGGAGCGGTTCCGGTGACCGCGCACGCGGACATTCCGCGGGTGCCCGAGCCCGACCCCTCGGCGACGCCGGCGTCGCTGCGCCCGCTCGTCGACGGGGCGCTGGGCCTGGACCCGGCCTGGTTCGGGTGGCGACGCCTGCCGCCCGACAGCGGCGAACCGCGCCGGGCCTCGGTGCTGATGCTGTTCACCGACGCGGAGTCCGGGGGACCGGACGTGCTGCTCACCGAGCGCGCGGCGACGCTGCGCTCGCACGCCGGGCAGGTCGCCTTCCCCGGCGGCAGGCTCGACCCGACCGACACCGGCCCGGTGCACGCCGCCCTGCGGGAGGCCCGGGAGGAGACCGGGCTGGACCCGTCGGGGGTCGTGCCGCTGGCCGTCCTGCCGGACCTGTTCATCCCGCCCACCGGCTTCCTGGTGACCCCGGTGCTGGCGCACTGGGCGTCGCCGTCGCCGGTGCGGGTGGTCGACGCCGCCGAGGTCGCCCGGGTCGTCCGGGTCCCGGTGGCGGTCCTGACCGACCCGGCGAACCGGTTCACCGTGCGCGGCCCCAGGGGGCACACCGGCCCCGCCTTCGACGCCGCGGGCCTGATGGTCTGGGGTTTCACCGCGGGCCTGCTGTCCGCGCTGCTGCAGCGGTCCGGTTGGGAGCGTCCGTGGGACGCCGGCCGGGTCCTCGATCTCGACGACGCCTGGGCCCGGGCCCGGCGGCACGAACCGGAAGGAGTCCGGGTGGACGACCACGGCGTGGTGGACCGGTGAGCATCAGCTGGGTCGACGTCGTCGTCGTGATCCTCGCTCTGCTGGCCGCGGCGTCCGGCTGGCGGCACGGGGTCGCGGTGGCACTGCTGTCGTTCGCCGGTGTGCTGACCGGCGCGGTGCTGGGGCTGCGGCTCGCCCCGTTGCTGGCCGGGCAGGTGGAGTCCCAGCAGGGGAAGGTGCTGCTCGGGATCGGTGTGGTGGTGCTGCTCGTCGCGCTCGGTGAGGCGACGGGCGTCTACCTCGGACGGTTCATCCGCGACCGGATCCGCGGCGAGGGCACCCTGAAGGTCGACTCCACGCTGGGCGCCGGCGTGCAGGCGGTCGCGGTGGTGGTGGCGGCCTGGCTGATCGCGCTGCCGCTGTCCTCGACGAGCTTCTCCACCCTGACCAGCGGCCTGCGCGACTCGCGAGTGCTCGCCGGGGTGGACGACGTGATGCCGGACGCGGCACGCAAGCTCCCCGCCGAGCTGCGCCAGCTCCTCGACGACTCCGGCTTCCCCGACGTCGTCAGCCCGTTCTCGCGGACACCGGTCGCCGCGGTCGGCCCGCCGGACTCCGCGCTCGCGCAGTCCCCGGTGGTCACCGAGGTCCGCGACCGGGTGCTGAAGGTGCGCGGGCGCGCACCGTCCTGCCGTCGCGCGCTGGAGGGGACCGGGTTCGTCGTCGCCCCGCAGCGGGTGATGACCAACGCGCACGTCGTCGCCGGGACCTCCAGCACCACCGTCGAGGTGACGACGTCCAGCGGACGGACCCGCCAGCTCGACGCCCAGGTCGTCTACTACGACCCCGAGGTCGACGTGGCCGTGCTCGACGTGCCCGACCTCGACGAGCAGCCGCTGCAGTTCAGCCCGGACCCGGCCGCCGTCGGCGACGACGTGATCATCCTGGGCTACCCGCTGGACGGCCCGTACACGGTCACCCCCGGCAAGATCCGGGAGCGGATCCGGCTGCGCGGACCGGACATCTACGAGCAGGGCAGCGTGCTGCGCGACGTCTACACCGTCCGCGCGGTGGTGCGCTCCGGGAACTCCGGCGGCCCGATGATCACGCCCGACGGACGGGTGGTCGGCGTCGTGTTCGGCGCCGCGCTGGACGACACCGAGACCGGTTTCGTACTGACCGCCGAGCAGGTCGGGCAGGCGTTGAACGTGGCGGCGAGCGGCGCCTCGTCCCCCGCCGACACCGGGAACTGCGCCTCCTGACCCCACCGCACGTCGTCCCACGATCCGGGAACGAATGGCCGGATCGTGGGACGAATGCTTAGCGTGGGTACATGACCTCCGTCGACGTGACCCGGACCCGGCGTCGCTGGCTGGTGCTCACGGTGGGGGTGTTCGCGCAGACGGCGGCCTGCTCGTTCGTCTACGGGCTGCCGTTCGTGGTGCCGCTGCTGCGCGACTCGGCCGGGCTGACGCTGGCGCAGGCCGGTGCCTACGTCGGGGCCCCGACGGTGGGCCTGCTGTGCACCCTCGTCCTGTGGGGGGCGGCCGCGGACCGGTCCGGCGAACGCGGCGTGATGACGATCGGGCTCGTGCTGTGCGCGCTGGCCGTCGGGGCGGCCGCGCTGCTCCCGCTCGGGCCGGGCCCGGCGCTGCTGGTGCTGCTCGGGCTCGGCGGCGCGGGGGCCGCGTCGGTGTTCGCCGCCAGCGGCCGGATGGTGATGGGGTGGTTCGCCGTCCACGAGCGCGGGACCGCGATGGGCATCCGGCAGACCTCGCAGCCGCTGGGGGTCGCGGTGGCGGGCCTGACGCTGCCGACGCTCGGCGCAGCCGTCGGGCCGTTCCGGGCGCTGGCGCTGCCCGCGCTGCTGTGCCTGGTCGCGGCGGTGCTGGTGCTGACGCTGGCCCCGGATCCGCCCCGACCGCAGCGGCCTGCCGGTGCGGAGCCGGAGCGTTCCCCGTACCGGACGTCCGTACTGTGGCGGGTGCACGGCGCCAGCGCGCTGCTGGTCGTCTCGCAGTTCGCGGTGTCGGCGTTCGGCACCGAGTACCTGGTCCGGGAGCAGGGCTGGCACGTCGCCGCGGCGGGCGCCTTCGTCGCGTGCGGCCAGGTCGCCGGCGCGGCCGGGCGGATCGCGACCGGGGTCTGGTCGGACCGGGTCGGGTCGCGGCTGCGCCCGATGCGCCAGGTCGCGGTGGCCGCGACCCTGGTACTGCTGCTGTTCGCCCTCGGCGACGCCGTCGCCGGGTGGCTGGCGGTGACGATGCTGGCCGTCGGGGCGGTCGTCACCGTCGCCCCGAACGGCCTGGCGTTCACCAGCACCGCCGAGATCGCCGGCCCGGCCTGGTCCGGGCGTGCGCTGGGGGTGCAGAACACGGGGCAGAACGCCGTCGCCTCGGTCGTGCCGGCGGCCCTGGGGCTGCTGGTCGGCACGGCCGGCTACGCGGCGGCCTTCGCGATCGCCGCGGTCGCGCCGCTGGCCGCGGTGCTGGTCACCCCGGTCCGCGAGGAGCGACGGCGTCAGGGCGACGGCGTGTAGGCGAAACCGTCCCCGGCCCGGCGGACACGGCCGGGGGTGAAGTGCGACGGCAGCAGCAGCCCGCCGGAGCGGGCGAGGCGCTCGCACAGGTCGCGTCGGGTACGGGCAGCACGGGCCGGGTCGGCGTCGCCCGCCTGCGCGAGGTCGAGGTCGTCGAACTGCAGCGGGTGGTGCAGGACGTCGCCCCCGATCACCACCTCCGGCCCGTCGGGCGGCCCGATCTCGACGACGAGGTGGCCGGGGGTGTGCCCGGGCGCGGCACGCAGCCGCACCCCGTGACCGAGATCGACATCGACATTGACGCCGTCGCCGTCGCCGTCGCCGTCGCCGACCGGGTCGACCAGACCCGCGTCCAGGACCGGCGCGACGCTGTCCTCCCAGGTCCGGGCCAGTCCCTCGGCGACGCCGGAGCCGGGGGCCGAGCGGTGCACCGCACCCAGCCACGCCAGCTCGGCCCGGGACACCAGGTGCCGCGCCCCGGGGAAGGCCGGGCGGGCGTCGGCGGTGGTCAGCCCGCCGCAGTGGTCCGGGTGCAGGTGGGAGCAGACGACGACATCGATCTCCTCGGGCGCGACCCGTGCGGCGAGCCGGGCCGCGTACCCGGCGTCGAGCAGATGGTGGGCGGGCAGTCCGGGGCGGTGCCGGCCGTCACCGTTGCCGGCATCGACGAGGACGGTCAGGTCCGGGGTGCGGACGAGGTGGGTGGCGATCACCAGGGAGATCGGCCCGTCCGAGGGGTGGGCCGGGAACATCTCGCGGACGCCGAAGGGCCAGTCGTCGAGCTCGGTGATCCGCTCGACCGTCACGGGTCCGCGCAGCTGGATGGTCACGCCGTGATCGTCGGTGCCTCCGGCGCGATGCGGGAGTCCCCGGCCCGGGGTATCCCGCGCAGGGAGTGGCTCGGGTCGCTCCGGTGCGGACAATGGGGTCGTGACGGCTCTCGGCGAGTTCCTGGCGGCGCGACGGGCACGGCTCGATCCCGACGCGTTCGGGCTGCCGACGACCGGCGCGCGGCGGGTCCCCGGGCTCCGCCGGGAGGAGCTGGCCGGTCTCGCCGGGGTCAGCCCGTCGTACTACACGCGGCTCGAACAGGGACACTCCCGCGGTGCCTCCCCCGCGGTGCTCGACGCCATCGCCCGGGTGCTGGCCCTGGACGAGGGCGAGCGGGCCCACCTGCACCGGATCGCCGCGACGGCGGCCCGCCCCGTCTCGCTGCGCAGCGCACCGCCCGAGTGCGTCGACGCCCGTACCGCCGACCTGCTGGCCGCCATGCCGGACGTGCCCGCGCTCGTCCTCGGCCGGTCCGGGGACGTCCTGGCCTGGAACCCGCTCGGGCACGCGCTGCTCGCGGCGCACCTGGATCCGCTCTCCCCGGCCTGCCCGCGGCACCGCCCGAACCTGGTCGCGATGGCGGTGCTGGACCCGCACGTGCGGGCCCTCTACGCCGATCCGGTCGCCCGCACCCGCGCCCTGGTGGCCGCCCTGCGCCTGGCGGCCGGGCGCCGCCCCGACGACGCGCGGCTGTCCGCGCTGGTCGGGGACCTGTCCGTGCGCAGCGACGAGTTCGCCCGGCTGTGGGCCGACCATCGGGCGCACCCCTGCGCACAGGAACGGCACACGCTGCGACATCCGCTGGTCGGCGAGCTGACGCTCGACCACCAGGTGCTCGACGTCGGCCGGACGCCCGACCGGACGGTGCTGGTGCTGACCGCACCGCCCGGCAGCCCGGACCGCGACGCGCTCGGGCTGCTGGCGCGGCAGGTCAGCGGGTGATCGTCTGGTCCCGCCCGGGGCCGACGCCGATCGCGGACACCGGCGCGCCGGTGAGCTCCTCGATCCGCGCCACGTAGGCCTGGGCGGTGGCCGGCAGGTCCTCCCAGGTGCGGGCGGCGGACAGGTCCTCGACCCAGCCGGGCATCTCCTCGTAGACCGGGACGGCATGGTGGAAGCCGGTCTGGGTCATCGGCATCTCGTCGACGCGGTGGCCGTCGACCTCGTAGCCGACGCAGATCGGCACCGACTCCAGCCCGGACAGCACGTCCAGCTTGGTCAGGAAGAGGTCGGTGATGCCGTTGACCCGCACCGCGTAGCGCCCGATGACGGCGTCGAACCAGCCGCAGCGCCGCGCACGGCCGGTGTTCACACCGACCTCGCCGCCGGTCTTGCGGAGGAACTCGCCCATCTCGTCGTGCAGCTCGGTCGGGAACGGGCCGGAGCCGACGCGGGTGGTGTAGGCCTTCAGGATCCCGATCACGCGGGTGATCTTGTTCGGGCCGATGCCGGACCCGACCGACGCGCCGCCCGCGGTCGGGTTCGAGCTGGTCACGAAGGGGTAGGTGCCGTGGTCGACGTCGAGCAGGGTGCCCTGCGACCCCTCCAGCAGCAGCGTCTCGCCGCGCTCCAGGGCCTCGTTCAGGAGCAGCCGGGTGTCGACGATCTTGTCGGCGAACTCCTTCGACTGCTCCAGGACGGTGTCGACGACCTCGTTGAAGTCCAGCGCGCGCCGGTTGTAGACCTTGACCAGGATCTGGTTCTTCAGCTCGAGGGCGGCCTCGACCTTCTGGTGCAGGATCTTCTCGTCGAGCAGGTCCGCGGCGCGGACGCCGACCCGGGCGACCTTGTCCTGGTACGCCGGGCCGATGCCGCGACCGGTGGTGCCGATCTTGGCCTTGCCCAGGTAGCGCTCGGTGACGCGGTCGATCGCCACGTGGTACGGCATGATCAGGTGCGAGTCGGCCGAGATCAGCAGGCCGGAGGTGTCGACGCCGCGCCGCTCCAGGCCCGCCTTCTCCTCGATCAGCGCCTCGGGGTTCACGACGACCCCGTTGCCGATCACGTTCTTCACGCCCGGGGACAGGATCCCGGACGGGATGAGCTTCAGCGCGAAGTCGCGACCGTCCGGCGTGACGACGGTGTGGCCGGCGTTGTTGCCGCCCTGGTAGCGGACGACCCAGCCGAACTGTCCGCCCAGCAGGTCCGTCGCCTTGCCCTTGCCCTCGTCGCCCCACTGGGCGCCGATCAACACGATTGCGGGCATGTAAGAGACTCCAGTTCACACACGCTCGTCACGGTCGCGGACCCGGGCGTGATTTCCGGTTTCCGCGGCGAGGAGGGTACTCGATCAGTGGTTCCGACCGATCCCGAAGCGGTGCTCCTCGACTGCCTGCCGCAGCGGCGTCACCGTCTTCCCTTCCACGGTATCCGGCCCGGCGCGCGGCGGGAACGCCCACCGTCGTCGCTGGTGTCCGATCCCGCGGTGCGTTCGGTCACCGTGGGTCCGCGCCCCGGGAAGGCGGAGGTCGACGCCCTCCTCCCGGCGCGGCGGCTCATCGTGCACGGTGACGACGCCGACCTCGCCGCCGTGCTTGTCCGGTTGCTGCGTCGCGACGCCCTCGACACCGAGGTCGCCTACCTGCCGGTGTCGCGCCGGTCCCGCGCCGCCGCGAACTGGGGACTCCCGACCCGGTTCGACGACGCCGTCGCCCTGGCCCGGTCCGGCGCCGCCCGCGAGATGCCGCTGGTGCGCGACGACAACGGCGGTGTCCTCGCCGGCCGCGGGGAGATCCCCGACCTCTACGGCGAGGCCTACTGCGATGCGACGCGGGTGCTGCACGGCCGCGTGAAGACGCTCGTCGTCGACGCAGGGCCGGAGGGAGTCCAGGTGCGTGCGGGGCGTGGGGTGACCGGAGCGACCGGGCGGGCGATCCAGATCGGGACGACGGGTGCGACGCCCGTCCGGGACGGCGTCCCGCACCCGCGGGAGATCAAGCGCTGGGCCTGGTACAAGCACACCGAGCCGTGGCGACCGGTGCTGCCGGGCTGATCAGCGGCCGGGGTCCTCGGGGGCGAGGACGGCGTCGGTCGCGGTGACACCGACGTCGAACACCTCGTCGGTGGGGACGACGTAGCGGTTGCGGTGGTCCTGCCCGTCCGCACGACCTCCCGGGACGCCACCGGTCATCGGGCCGTAGCCGGCGGCGCCACCCCGTGCCTCCGACGCCCGGGTGCCGGTCCACGGTTCGGCCGCACCGCCGCTCCGCGGGCCGGTGGTACGGGGCTCGGTACCCCACGCCGTCCCGGACCCCACACGGCTCCCCGGCGAGTGCGGCTCGGCCGAGCCCCCCGGCAGCCGCGCGGTGCCGCGGGACTCGCCGAACGGGGAGCCGTAGCCGCCCCGGCCCGCACCGGTGCCGCCACCGTAGGAGCCGGTCCCGCCGGGGCGGGGCTCCGCGACGGGCCGGACGAGCTGCTGCCGCCGGGCCTGGTCACCGAACCGGCGTGCGAGGGCCTCGCGGGTACGGGCGGCATCCGGCACCGGGGCCCGGGGCGGGATCCGCGTGCGGTCCGGAGCGGGCGGGGTGCGGAAACCCGGGGCCGGGACACCCCCTCCACCGGTGCTCGACGCCGGTCCGTTCGCCAGCGGAACGACGGGCGAGGGCCCGCCACCGGATCCGGCCGCGGGTCCGGCCGCCGGTCCGGGACTGCCACCCGGCCCTCCCCCGAGGGCTCCGCCTGCCCCGCCGACCGCCGGGCCGGGGGGCGCCGAACCGCCCGGGGGAAGCCCGATCCCGGCCGGTCCCGGCACCGCGGCGGAGCCGCTGTCCGGAGGGACGGGGACGTTCGCGCCGACGGACACGCCGGGCTGCGGCCCCGATGCCCCGCCGCCCCCGGACGTCGCATCCGGGGTCGAGCCGGCCGGGGGCGCGGCGGCGGCCTCGGTGGTGAAGCGGTCGTCGATGGCCGAGGTCTCGGACTCGTACTGCTGGAGCGCGCGGTTCGCGATCTCGTCGTTGATCTGGTTGTGCTCGGCGATGGTGACGTGGTCCGTGCCCCGGCCCTGGAGGGACTGCCAGGCCTCGCTGATGTTGTCGCCCGCGCGCTGGATCCAGGAGAACTCGGCCGGGTCCATGAACCGGACCTGACCGCGCATGCGCTCGAACGCGCTGCCGTGGTCGAGCATGCGGTCGGCGCCGTTCTGGGCGACGGTCGCGGTGCCGTCGACGCCGGTCGCGGTGCGGTCCAGGGATTCCTGGGCCGCCTGTGCGGCGGGGCCCTGCCACGAGATGCCGAGGTCGGCCATGCCCCGGTCGAGGGTCTGCTTGGTCGCCGCCATGTCGTCGACGAGGGAACGCAGGCTGTCCGCCGTCTGCCGGGTCGCCTCGGCGCCCGGTTTGCCGAGGATCCATGCCGACTTCGTGGCAATGTCGAAGGCTTCGTAGTTGTAGCAGCGAGGAAGGGGCACGGTCGGGTCCCTAACGCTCGAGCAGCGGGCCGGTGGACGGGGGAGCGGTGGACTTCAGGGCCGCCGTGTTCTCGTCCTCGATCAGGCCGTACTCCTGGGCGGCCTGCTTGAGTCGGTCACGCGCCTCCTGAACCTCGTCCATGTAGTCGACATGAGCACTCGTGATCGAATCGATCTTCGGCTGGAAGACGGCAACGGCATCGAGCGAAACCGGGTCTGCCCCACACGGCGGAACGTTCTTCAGATTGGCCACCTGTTGCCGACTCTTCTGCATTGCCCTGAACTGCTCATCCATTCGCCGATATACGCCCATGATGTTGCCCGGATCAATCTGCAACATGAGCGAATCACTGGCCGACCCCCGCGGTTCTTGAGCAGACCTCTTCATACGGTGAAGAGTAGGCCGATCAACGTGCGGCGAGGCGACATCGGCCACGAACGTTCGCAACCGCAAATCTGATCAGCGCGATCGGGCAGCATCCAGGTAGCTCTGAGCCAACGCTTCAGCTCGGGCACAGACATCGTCCATCGATCCGCGAGTCTGCTCGTCGTACCCGAAGTCCTGAACCTGAACTCGGACGCTGGCGGTGTCTGCCGCGTCCAGGTAGAGGCTGCACAACGGCGCCGAGTCCTCACTCTCAACCATCCGCACGGCCCCGAAACCACCGACGACAGTGACCGTGGCGCCCTGTGCCGTCACGATCTTCGATGCTGCGGTCTGAATCGTCTGGACGCTGTAGTTCTCCACGGTGTCGTAATTGCCCCACCCGCACACACGACTGGGACCGTCCGCGAGGGCAACAACCGAGGGCTCATCGCCCTCGACACCGAAGCGTTGTCGAAGCTCGGGGGTCATCGCCACACAGGGATCAATGTTCGCCACGTCGATCTCCGCCGGCCGCGGCGGAAACGGCCCCTCCGGCTCCGCAGCCCCACACCCCACGACCACCCCGCACACCACCAGCAGGACGAGAACGAGTCGGACCACCAGCGACGCTCCCCCCGACAGGAACAGGACCGCAGCAGGCTAGCCCGCCGCCGTCGTCCCCGGGCCCGTTCCGGTCAGGCCGCGGCCGCCGAGTCGTCCGGACGCCGGTGGTAGCTGTCCACATAGGTCTGCTCCGACAGGTCCGCGATGGCGTCCATGATCTCGTCGGTGACCGCGCGCCGGATCGCCGGCGCGCCCTCCAGCCCGTCGTAGCGGCTGAACTCCAACGGCCGCCCGAAGCGGATCTCGACGCGGGCCAGGCGCGGGAACAGCCGTCCGATCGGCTGCACGCGCTCGGTCCCGATCAGGCCGACGGGCACGACGACGGCTCCCGTCGACAGGGCCAGCGACGCGACGCCGGTGTGCCCGCGGTGCAGCTTGCCGTCGAGGGAGCGGGTGCCCTCCGGGTAGATGCCGAACGCACCGCCGCGCTCCAGGACCTCGCGTCCGGCCGCGAGTGCGGCGAGACCGGCACGAGCGTTGGCCCGGTCGACCGGGATGTAGCCGAGCGCTCCCAGGAACGCCGCCATCAGGCGTCCGCGCAGGCCACGACCGGTGAAGTACTCGGCCTTGCCGAGGAAGGCGACCTTGCGCGGGGCGACGAGCGGGATGAACGCCGTGTCGACAGCCGCGCGGTGGTTCGCTGCGAGGATCACCGGCCCGGTGGCCGGGATGCGGTCCGCCCCGCGCACACAGGGCCGCCACACGAGCCGGACGACTGGCGCGAGGACGTAGCGGATGAACAGCTGCACCGTGAACCCCGATCGATGAGCGACGTCCACAACTCCGTGCAGGGGGACCCGACGTCCCGGCGCCGAACGACGCCCGATTCTGCTCCGTGACCGACCGGTGACGGAAGCCCCGCAGCCCGTTCAGTCCACGTCAGGATCGGCGAACTGGGCCCGCAGCGCCCGCAACGCCTCGCTGCGGGTCATCCCGGTCGCCTGCAGCAGGTCGATCGCGATCGAGCGGACCTGCGCGACGAGCACCGCCGCCGACCCCGCGGGCGCCGTCTGACCCTCCGCCGGCCGCACGACGACCGCACCCGGGTCGGCGAGGACCGGCGCGTGCTGCACGGCCTCCAGGATCGGGCCGCGGGCCTTCTCCCGGTCGCCGTCCTGCCCGAGCTCCCCGATCAGCGCCTCGACGGCGGCGGCCAGCTCGGTGATGGCGTCCGGCAGACCGGGCGGGACCGGTTCGCCGCCCTCGATCGCGGTCATCGCGCGCCGGGCGAGCACCCGGGCGTTGCGGTGGGCATAGTCGGCCCGTTCGGCGAGGGTCCGGTAGCGGCGCAGCATGGCCCGGCGCGGCCGGTGCATCGGCGAGACCGTCACGACCTCGCCCGCGGAGCTGACGGCGGTGCGCAGCTCGTCGATGACGGCCTGGGTGTCGCGGGCCCGGGCCAGCGCCCGCGACGCGTTCTCCCGGTCGCCCTCGCGCAGCGCCGTCGCGGTCTCGGTGAGCACGGTGACGAGGTCGTCGAGCACCCGGCGGGCGACCCGGCGGACGATCCGGACCGGGTGCGCGGGGATGACCGCGGCCACCAGGATCCCGGCGAGGCCGCCGATCAGTGCGTCGATGCAGCGGTCGATCCCGCCGGTCTCGGTGGGCGGGAGCAGCGTCGTCACCAGCACCGCGGAGACCGCGGCCTGGTTGACGAACAACGTGCCGCCGTCGGTGAAGACCGCGACGACCAGCGCGAGCGCGACGACGAGCACCAGCTGCCAGAGGCCGCTGCCGATCCGCGCGATCAGCAGGTCACCGACCAGCACCCCGATGCTGACCCCGACGACGAGCTCGGCGGTGCGGCGCAGCCGCGAGTTGAGCGACATGCCCAGGCTGAGCACGGCCGCGATCGGCGCGAAGAACGGCCGCGTGTGACCGACCAGGTCACCGGCCACCCAGAGGGCGAGCCCGGCGGCCATGGAGCACTGCAGGATCGGCAGCCACGACGCGCGGACGCGCCGGGCGCCGGCCCGGCCACGTGAGCGGATCCGGTCCCACGCGGCCACGGGCGTCAGGACACGCCGAGGGCGGCGAGCGCCTCCGGGTCCGAGTCGGAGATCAGCGTGCGCAGCCGCTCGACCTCGGGGGCCTCCCCGATCGCCGTGGCGGCGCGCAGCAGCGCCCCGCAGGACCGCAGGAAGCCCTGGTTCGGCTCGTGCGACCACGGGACCGGGCCGAAGCCCTTCCAGCCGTTGCGGCGCAGCTGGTCCAGGCCACGGTGGTAACCGGTGCGGGCGTAGGCGTACGCGGCCACGGTCTCGCCGGCGTCGAGGGCGCGCTCGGCGAGCACCGCCCAGGCAATCGACGACGACGGCGACCCCGCCGCCACCTCCGACGGGTCCTTGCCCGCCGCCAGGTCCGCCGCCGCGGGGTCGACCGGGAGGCGCGTGTCGTCGGGCTCGAGCAGGTTGCCGTGCAGACTCATGGCGCCATCCTGGCGCGTGCCCACCGGTCGTCGCCAACCGGTGGGCACGCGAGGAGGATCCGGACCAGGGCTCAGAGGGCCTTGCCGGCCGACTTCAGGGACTCGCAGGCCTCGATGACGCGCTCGCTCATCCCGACCTCGGCCTTCTTCAGGTACGACCGCGGGTCGTAGACCTTCTTGTTGCCGACCTCGCCGTCGATCTTGAGCACGCCGTCGTAGTTCTCGAACATGTGCGACACGATCGGCCGGGTGAAGGCGTACTGGGTGTCGGTGTCGACGTTCATCTTCACGACGCCGTAGGTCAGCGCCTCGTGGATCTCCTCGAGCAGCGAGCCGGAGCCGCCGTGGAAGACCAGGTCGAACGGCTTGGCGCCGGCGTCGAGACCCAGCTTCTGCACGGCCACCTCCTGGCCCTGCTTGAGGATCTCCGGGCGGAGCTTCACGTTGCCCGGCTTGTAGACGCCGTGCACGTTGCCGAAGGTCGCGGCCAGCAGGTAGCGGCCCTTGTCGCCGGCACCGAGGACGTCGACGGTGCGCTCGTAGTCGCCGGGGGCGGTGTAGAGCTTGTCGTTGATGTCGTTCGCGACGCCGTCCTCCTCACCGCCGACGACGCCGATCTCGACCTCGAGGATGATCTTCGCCTTGGCCGCCTGCTCCAGGAGCTCGGCCGCGATCTTCAGGTTCTCCTCGAGCTCGACCGCGGAGCCGTCCCACATGTGCGACTGGAACAGCGGGTTCTGCCCCTTGTCCACGCGCTCCTGGCTGATCGCGATCAGCGGACGCACGAACGAGTCCAGCTTGTCCTTGGGGCAGTGGTCGGTGTGCAGCGCGATGTTGACCGGGTACTTGTCCGCGACGACGTGCGCGAACTCGGCGAGCCCGACCGAACCGGTGACCATGTCCTTCACCCGGGTGCCGGACAGGAACTCCGCACCACCGGTCGAGACCTGCACGATGCCGTCGGAGCCCGCCTCCGCGAACCCGCGCAGCGCCGCGTTGAGGGTCTCGGTGCTGGTCACGTTGATCGCCGGGTAGGCGAACTCGCCGCTCTTGGCGTTGTCCAGCATCTGGTTGTAGATCTCGGGCGTGGCGATGGGCACGGGGCCTGCCTCCTCGTCGTCGGCGGTCGCTGCTCCGCGCAGCGCTCCTTGTCTCCGGGTGAGTATCACGTACCCACGGCGAAGGGGGAGCCATCGTCGGTGATGGGCCTGGTCTCACCGCGGACGACGTCGCCGACCGCCGCAACGGGTGACACTGCTGCGTGAGACTGCTGCACCGGGCAATGCTGCGAAGGCTGTCGGTGGTGGTCGCTAGGGTGGTGGTCGTGGAGGAGGAGCGCGCCGAGAACGCCGTCGACCGGACGCTGGGCCGGTTGCGCGCCATCGACAGCCGACCGGCGCCCGAGGGCACCGGGCCGCATCAGTTCGCCCCGGGCACGGCGTCCGACCCGGTCGACGGGCCGGGTGGATCCGGGGCCCGGCAGGGACCGGACACGCCGCTGACCCTGGCCGACCTCTACCGCGACCACCGGCTGCGGCTCATGCGCCTCGCGATGCTGCTGGTGGACATCCCGGCCACCGCGGAGGACGTGGTGCAGGAGGCGTTCACCGGCCTGCACCGGCACTGGTCCGGGCTGCGGGACGAGACCGCCGCCGTCGCCTACCTGCGCGCGGCCGTGGTGAACGGGTCGCGCTCGGTGCTGCGGCGCCGTCGCACGGCGCGCGAGTACGCGCCCCCGCACGCGGCGAACGCCCGCTCGGCGGAGTCGCTGGCCATGCTGTCGGCCGAGCACCAGTCGGTCGTCGACGCGCTGGCCCAGCTCCCGCCGCGCCAGCGCGAGGTCCTCGTCCTGCGCTACTACGGCGGGCTGACCGAGTCCGAGATCTCCGAGGCCGCAGGGATGAGCCGCGGCACGGTGAAGTCCACCGCCAGCCGCGCGCTCGACGCCGTCGCCCGGATCATGGCCGAGCGCGCCGGGACCGAGGCCGTCCGGCGCCCGGGAGAGCTGCGATGACCGGCCCCCAGCCGCCGCAGCCCGGCCGCGACGACGCCGCCCGCCGGATCGGCGAGGCGCTCCAGGCCCAGGCCCGCGGGCGCCCGATGCCGCAGCGTCCCGCAGCGGGCCCGGCCCCCGTGCCACCGCGCGTTCCCGGCCGGATCCCGCCACCGGTCCCGCGTCCCGCGCCGCCCCCGCAGCGCCGGCCGCAGCAGGCCCCGGCGCCGGCGCCCGCCCGTTCGGCGACCGGCCAGATCGTCTGGGCCGCCGTGATCGCGCTGCTCCTCGGTGCCCTGCTCGGCGGGGGTCTCGCGCTGGTCTCGGTGCTCCTGCCGGGTGCGCTGCCCGCCCTCGGCTGAACCGCTCACAGCACCTCCACAGCGACGGCCGCGTCGGTCCCCGTCACCCGGCCGGTACCGTTTCTCGACGTGACGGTTCTCGCCGCGACGCAGACGCTCGCCCTCGGTCCCGACTGGCTCGACCCGGCGGTGATCATCGAGTCCCTGGGACCGTGGGCCCTGGTGGGCGTCGCCGCGATCATCTTCGCGGAGTGCGGGCTCCTGCTCGGGTTCTTCCTCCCGGGCGACTCGCTGCTGTTCACCGCGGGCCTGTTCGTGGCGCAGGGCGCGATCGACGTCCCGCTGTGGCTGGTCAGCCTGGTGCTGGTGGTGTCGGCCTTCGCCGGCAACGCCGTCGGCTACGGGATCGGCTACCGCGCCGGCCCGGCGATCTTCGACAAGCCCAAGTCGAAGCTGTTCAACCCCAAGCACGTCGAGAAGACCCACGAGTTCTTCGAGAAGTACGGCAACCGGGCCATCGTCCTGGGCCGGTTCGTGCCGATCGTGCGGACCTTCATCACCGTCAGCGCGGGCGTCGCGCGGATGGACCCGAAGCGGTACCTGACGTACTCGCTGATCGGCGGCGTCGCCTGGGCGGCGGGCGTGACGGTGCTGGGCTACTTCCTCGGCCAGTTCACCTTCGTCCGTGAGCACATCGACCTGATCCTGATCGCGATCGTGCTGGTCTCGGTGCTGCCGATCGTGTTCGAGGTGCTGCGGGCGCGGGCCACGTCGAAGCGCGGGGGTCCCGCCGGCCCGGTCGACGGCGTCGCGGGCGCCGCGGCCGGTGCTGCCGCCGCCACCGTCACCGGCCACAGCGCCGACGACGACCCGGCCGCGGTCACCATGCAGATGCCCGCCGTCGGGAACGGCCCGGCGCCGCAGCACGGGCAGCCCCGGGACGGTCGGGCCCCGCACGCACCGCAGCCCGGTCGCGCACCGCAGTCCGGTTACGCCCCGCAGAGTGGTCACGCCCCGCAGCACGGCGGGCCCGCGCCCCGGCCCGGCGCCGGGCCCCGTCCCCAGGACGGCACCGAGCCGCCGTACCGCCACACCACCGGCCGTCCCGCGATGCCGCCCCGCGCGGGCGGCTGAGCGTCGACCGGCACGTTTCCGCCCCCGGCGGGGCGGAAACGTGCTGATCACCAGGCGTCGGACAGGTCCGCGTGCTCGCGGATCCAGCTGTGCATCACGATGCCGGACGCCACGCCGGCGTTGACCGAGCGCGTCGAGCCGAACTGGGCGATCGACACGACCAGGTCCGCGGCGTCACACAGCTCCGGGGAGAGTCCCGGACCCTCGGCGCCGAACACCAGCACGCAGTCCCGCGGCAGCGACGTCCGCTCCAGCCGGGCCGCCCCCGCGACGTTGTCCACCGCGACCACGGCCAGACCGTGCTCCCTGGCGAACGCGACGAGCCCGCCGGCGTCGGCGTGGTGGTGCAGCCGCAGGTAGCGGTCGGTGACCATCGCGCCGCGCCGGTTCCACCGCCGTCGTCCGACGATGTGCACGCCGGCGACGCCGAAGGCGTTCGCCGTGCGCACCACCGTGCCGATGTTGTGGTCGTGGCCGAGGTTCTCGATCGCCACGTGGAACGGGTGCGCCCGGCGCGCCAGGTCCGCCGCGACCGCCTCGCGGCGCCAGTAGCGGTAGCGGTCGACGACGTTGCGCCGGTCCCCCTGCTCCAGCAGCTCCGGGTCCCAGTGGTCGCCGTCGGGCCACGGCCCGGCCCACGGGCCCACCCCGACCTGGCCGGGGACCGACCACTCGCTGGGCCCTGGCTCGCTCATCCCAGCTGCAGGTCCGCCAGCCCCAGCAGCGCGCGGTACGGCACGCCCTCGGCCTCGACCGCCTCCCGGGCGCCGGTGTCGCGGTCGACGACCGTGCACACGCCGACGACGTCGGCGCCGGCCGCCAGCACCGATCGGACCGCGGTCAGGACCGAGCCGCCGGTGGTGGAGGTGTCCTCGACGACCAGCACCGGGAGACCGGCGATGTCCGGGCCCTCGATGAGCCGCTGCATACCGTGCTTCTTGGTCTCCTTGCGGACGACGAACGCGTCGACCGGGTCGGTGTCCGGCTCGGCCGCCGCCGCGTGCAGCACCGCCGTCGCGACCGGGTCCGCGCCGAGTGTCAGCCCACCCACCGACCGGTAGGTCCAGTCCGCGGTGAGCTCGCGCAGCAGCCGCCCGATCAGCGGGGCCGCCTCGTGGTGCAGCGTGACGCGGCGCAGGTCGATGTAGTAGTCGGCCTCCGCGCCGGAGGAGAGCGTGACCCGCTCGTGGACGACGGCGATCTCCCGGACCAGCGCGGCCAGCCGGGAACGGTCGGTGTGTGCGGAACTCATGTGCGATCCCTGTCGAACGTCGCCGTGATGCGTCGCAGCAGGCCCCGGGGCAGCACCCCGGTCGCCCCCACGATCGCCTTGTACTGCCGGGAGGGCACCGAGACGACCCGGCCCCGGCCGAGGTCGGCGAGCGCCTCGTCGACGACCTGGGAGGCCTCCAGCCACAGCGGGCCGCGGCGGGCGCCGACGTCGATGCCGGCACGCTCGTGGAACTCGGTGCGCACGTAGCCGGGACACAGCACCATCGCGCGCACCCCGGTGCCCTGCAGCGACGCGGCGACGCCCTCGGTGAAGGAGATGACCCACGCCTTGTCGGCCGCGTAGGTGGAGCCGCGCCCGGCCAGGAAGCCCGCGACGCTGGCGACGTTCAGCACCGCGCCGGTGCCGCGGTCGACCATTCCGGGCAGCACGGCCCGGGTCAGCTCCAGCACGGCGGCCACGTTGACCTGCAGCTGCCGGGCCAGGTCGGCGGCGTCGTTGTCCAGGAACGACGAGCCCAGCGCGAGCCCGGCGTTGTTGACGAGCAGGTCGACCGGGGCGAGGTCGGGATCGGCGAGGCGGCGCACGACGCGGGCCCGCTGGTCCGGTTCCGACAGGTCGGCGGGCAGCACCTCGACGACCACGCCGAGGTCGCGGTAGCGCTGCGCGGCGGCCTGGAGGCGGTCGGCGTCGCGCGCCACGAGCACGAGGTCGCGGCCGTCGGCGGCGAGCCGATCGGCGAACGCGGCACCGATCCCCGACGACGCGCCCGTGATCATGACGGAGGGCACGCGGAGAGCCTAGTGCGTCCGCACCCGACCGGCGCAGGCGCGACGGTGGCCGACGGGCCCGGTGTGACCCGCACGACACGGGTGTCCGGCGACCTGCGTGAGACCGGCCGCTCTCGCGTGCCGGTGCACCACGAAGCCTTTACCGTCGAGGCCATGACGTCCGAGGCGCTGCCGATCCAGCGGCCGGTCGATCCCGCCGCTCCCCCCGGCTCCTGCGACGGACCGCACGGCCCGTCACCCCGTCATTCGAGGGTCGCGGTCGTGGGGGCCGGGTTCACCGGACTCGCCGTGGGCCTGGCCCTGCTACGGCGGGGTGTGCACGACTTCGTCCTGCTGGAGCGGGCCGACGACGTCGGCGGCGTGTGGCGCGACAACACCTATCCCGGGGTCGGCGTCGACACGCCGTCGCCGCTGTACCAGCTGCGGGCCATGACCAACCCGGACTGGAGCGACCTCTACGCACCCGGCCACGAGGTGCAGGACTACGCACGGCGCCTGGCCCGCTCGACCGGTCTGCTCGACCACGTCCGCTTCGACGCCGACGTGCTGTCCGCGCGCTGGGACCCCGCGGACGCCCGCTGGCGGATCGCGACCCCGTCCGGCGAGTTCACCGCGGACGTGCTGGTCAGCGCGGCGGGGCTGGTCGCGGACCCGAAGCTGCCCGACGTCGAGGGCCTCGCGGACTTCCCCGGACCGGTGTTCCACTCGGCCCGCTGGGACCACGACGCGGACCTGACCGGCTCGCGCGTCGCGGTCGTCGGGACCGGGGCGACGGCGGTCCAGCTCGTCCCCGAGCTGCAGCCGCGCGTCGCCGAGCTGCACGTCCTGCAGCGCACCCCGGCCTGGATCCTCCCCAAGCCCGAGCGGCCCGTCGGTGAGCGCACCCGTCGCACGCTGGCGGCGAACCCGCTGCTGTGCCGGATGCAGTTCGACGTCATGTACGTCGGCGCCGAGCTGCTCGCCGCCACCCGCCGGTCGCGGCTGCTGCGCGAGGCGCTCACCCGGGTCGGCCGCCGGCACCTCGCCGCCCAGACACCCGACCCGCAGCTGCGTGCCCGGCTGACCCCCGACTTCGACTACGCCTGCAAGCGGCCGCTGGTCTCGAACGACTACCTGCCCGCGATGAGCGCGCCGAACACGACGCTGCACACCGGAGGACTCACCCGGGTCGAGGGGCGGACCGTCGTCTCCGGCGACGGCAGCCGCGCCGAGGTCGACGCGATCGTGCTGACCACCGGGTTCGAGGTCGGCGCGACCGCCCCGATCGCGCGCCGCATCCACGACGCGCACGGCCGCTCGCTGCACGACCACTGGGGTTCCTACCCGCGCGCCTACCTGGGGATGAGCTACCCCGGTTTCCCGAACCTGTTCCTGATGCAGGGTCCGAACGCGACCAGCGGGGCCAGTTCGACACTGCTGTTCTCCGAGGCCCAGGCCCGCTACGTCGCCGACGCCGTGTGCCGGATGGCGGCCGAGGGCATCCGCGCGCTCGACGTGAAGCCCGCCGTCGAGGAGCGCTGGACGCGGCGGATCCGGCGCCGGTCGGCCCGCACCGTGTACGAGACCGGCGGCTGCTCCAGCTACTACCAGAACGACGAGGGCGTCAACGTCGTGATGTGGCCGGCCAACACCGCGGAGTACCAGCTGCGGACCCGCCGGTTCCGGCTGTCGCCGTTCGACGTCGAGCGGGGCCGGACCGGTGCCGGGCGCCCGCTGCACCCGTTGCGCCCGGTCCGGCTCGCCGCGACGGCCTGACCGTAAGATCGGCCGGTGCCCACCGGAGGCGACCGCACACCCGAGCCCGCATCGCCGGACCTGGTCGGCTCCTTCTCCGACGCCTGCGAGGCCGTCTACCGGCGGATGCACCGTAACCGGGCCCGTGCGTCGGCGTTACGGGCCGACGGTGCGTCCCTGTCCGATGCCGAGTTCGCAGTGATCACCCCGCTGACCGAGGCCCCGGGACTGACCGTGGGCAGGCTCGCGGCCGAGGTCGGGGTCAGCTCGCCGACGCTGAGCCGGTCCTTGTCCAGGCTGGAGGACGGCGGGCTCGTGGTGCGCGAACGGGTGGGTCCGTCCGGGCACCGGGTCGAGGTGCGGGTGACCGACGCCGGGCTCCGGGCGTGGGCGCAGGCACGCGACCGGACCATGGCCCGCCAGCGGCAGGCGCTGGAGATGCTGCCGCCCGGGCGGCGCGACGCCGTCGTCGTCGCGCTGCGGGAGCTGGCCGCAGCGATCGACGCGGCGGACGCCGCGGGGCCGGACGGCACGGCGCCCGGCACCCCGGTCCGCCCGGCCTGAGCGCTCAGAGCCCGAGCAGCCGTTCGGCATTGCCGTGCGCGATCCGGGCCAGGTCGGCGTCGTTGAGCTCGAGGCGGTCGAACCAGGTGGCCGCCTCGCGCATGTCCTCGAAGGGGTGGTCGGCGGAGAACAGCACCCGGTCCGCGCCGATCTCCTGCAGCGTGTTGAGCAGCGCCGGGGTGCGGAAGTTGCCGCTCGTCGTGACGTGGAAGTTGGTCCGCAGGTAGTGGCCGAAGCCGTGCCGGACGTCGAGGCCGCGCGGTGCGACGGCGAGGCGGTGCTCGACCCGCCAGATCACCCACGGGAGCACCTCGCCGAGGTGCCCGAGGATCACCTGCAGGCCGGGGTGGCGGTCGAACAGACCGCTGCCCATCAGCCGCAGCGCGTGCGTGGCGGTCTCGACGGTGAACGCCCACGCCGAGCCGTAGAGCCACGGGTGGCCGTCGTACTGCGGGCTCGTCGACTCCAGCGGGTCGCGGGGGTGCAGGTAGAGCGGCACGCCCAGCTCCTCCAGCGTCGCCCAGAACCCCGCGTAGCGCGGGTCGTCGAGGTAGACGACGGTCTCGGCGTCGCCGACCTGGGAGAAGCCGTTCACGAGCGCACCGACCAGTCCGAGGTCCTGCACCGCACGACGGAGCTCGGCGGTCGCCGCGTCGGGGTCCTGCATCGGCAGGGCGGCGAACGCGGCGAACCGGTCCGGCCGCTCGGCGACCCGGGCGGCCGCGTAGTCGTTGAGCCGGCGGGCCCAGTCGACGGCCCGGGGTGCGTCGTGCAGGGACTGGATGCCGGGGGAGAGCAGCGACAGCACCGACTTCTCGATGGCGCACTCGTCCATCAGCGCGAGGCGCTCGTCATGGATGTCGAGCAACATCGCCCGGTGCCGGGGCCACTCCTGCGGGGTGAAGTGGGTCTCGGACTGCTCGACGATGTCCGGTTCGGTGGCGCCGAAGTGCTCCTCCAGCGCGATCTTGCGGATTGGGGTGGTCATGGTCGCCTCCAAGTCGTTAGCTAACTAGATAGTAGCTAGCTAACGACTTGTCGACGAGAGGTGTGACTGGTCCGTCAGCGCCAGGCGTGCACCTCGGCGAGCAGCCGCTCCGTCGCCGCGTCGTCGAGGAACGACGAGCTGAACGAGTTCGCAGCCAGCGTGCGGAGCTGGTCGTCGGTGAAGCCGAGGCCCTCGCGGACGGCGGCGTAGTTCGCGTCGGCGTAGCCGCCGAAGTAGGCCGGGTCGTCGGAGTGCACCGACACGTTCAGCCCGGCCGCGAGCATCTCCGGCAGCGGGTGCAGCCCGATCCCGGGGACGCAGGCGAGCCGGACATTGGACAGCGGGCACACCGTCAGCGGGGTGCGGTCGCGGACCAGGCGGGCGACCAGCGCGTCGTCCTCGATGGCGCGGATGCCGTGGTCGACGCGCAGCACGCCCAGCTCGTCGAGGGCCTCGGTGACGTAGCCGGCCGGACCCTCCTCCCCGGCGTGCGCGACCGGCTTGAGCCCCAGCTCGCGGGCGCGGTCGAACACGGCGGTGAACTTCGACGGCGGGTGGCCCACCTCGGCCGAGTCGAGCCCGACCCCGACGATCCGGTCCAGGTACGGCTCGGCGGCCCGCAGGGTCTCCTCCGCCTCGGCCGCCGAGCGGTCGCGCAGGAAGCACAGGATCAGCCCGGCCGACACGTCGCCGGCGTGGGCCTCGACCGCGTCGGTCAGGCCGCCGATCACGTCACCGATCGCCACGCCGCGAGTGGTGTGGGCCTGCGGGTCGAAGAACATCTCGACGTGCCGCACGCCCTGCTCCGGGCAGGTCCGCAGGTACGCCGACGCGAGCTCGGCGAAGTCGTCACGGGTCCGGAGGACGGCCATGTTGGCGTAGTAGACGTCGAGGAAGGACTGCAGGTCGGTGAAGTCGTAGGCGGCCCGCAGGTCCTCCACCGAGGCGTAGGGCAGCGCGATGTCGTGCCGCCTGGCCAGCTCGAACACGGTCTCGGGTTCGAGCGTGCCCTCGATGTGCAGGTGCAGCTCGGCCTTCGGCAGCGGCGGGGTCCCGGTGGTCGTCACCGCGACATCATCCCGCGCCGTCCCGGACGGTCAGGAGCTGGTGACCGTCGACGTCATGTAGGCCGAGATCCGGTGGCCACGGGAGCGGTCGCGGGCCGCGGCGCTCGCCCGGGCCCGCTGCGCGGCGGTCCGCACCGGACCGGCCGCCCAGTGCCGCCCGCAGTCCCCGGCCGCGACGACGGCGCGTCCCGCACCCGGGCGGGACGGCAGGTCCGGCAGCCGGGCCGGCTCCCGGTACCCGGCACCGCCGAGCAGCTCCTCGGGCGTGGCCGGCCGGGCCTGCGCGGCCGGGCTCGCGACGGCCGGGGCGGCAGCGTCCGGGGCGGCAGCGGCTGCGGGGCCGGTGGGCTGCCAGGTCGCGTCGGCGAACAGCTCGACGGCGCGCCGGGCCACCCGGACCCCCGCGGCGACGGCGCGCCGGGCCGGGTCCGGACGGGCCGGTGCGGTCTGCGGGGCGCTCACGACGACGCCGGCGTCGAGATCGTCGAGCACCGCGTCGGCGGCGTCGGCGGTCCACTCCGGCCGGTCGTCGCCCCGGACGGCGACGACGTGCACCTCGCCGGTCAGGGTCGGGGCGAGTGCGGTGACGAACGAGACCGCCCACGCAGCCGACTGCTCGTCCCCGCTGATCGCGACGACCCCACCGGCGCCGCGGCGCAGCATGCCGGGCAACGCGGCGTGGGTGAGACGCATCGTCGCGGTCGTGCCGAGGTCGACGCCCACCTGTCCGGCGTCCGACGCGGCGGCCGCGTCGGCGAGTGCGTCGTGCACGAGGATGTCGACGGCCGGGGCCTCCGGGCCGGCGAGGTGGGCCTCGAGCCGGAACAGGCCGTGCCGGGTGCCGAGGTCCGCGACGAGGACGTCGGCACGCACCCCGTACCGGGCGGCGAGCTCCCGGGCGCTGGGGGCGACCCGCTCGGGGTCGCGGGTGACGAGCAGGAGGTCGTGTCCGCGCGCGGCCAGTCGGTCGGCCAGAGCCGCGCCGAGTCCCGTACCGCCGCCGGTGATGAGAGCCAGAGCCACACGATCAGGCTAGCGGTACCCGTTCGGCTTAACGCGTTCGGGTGGTCACATCGCGTTGTGATCAGTCAACGCTGCGTAGATGTCGCAGGTCAGGAATCGATCGTGGGACGCCGGGCGTGCAGCCCCTCCTCCAGAGCGGTGGCGACCTCGGCCAGGTCGGCGAGCAGGTCCTGCATCCGATCGGCGGAGATCCCGACGGGCGCGGCGGCCAGCACCCAGGCGTCCTCGGCCCAGAGCAGCTCGACGTCCTCGCCGACCGCGTCGCTGGCGGCGGCGACCCGCGGGGTCAGCAGCGGACGGACGGCGTCGGCGTCGCTGACGAAGGCGTAGCGCTCACCGACCGGCTCGAGCAGGTCGAGGCCTGCGTCGTCGGGCAGCGGGGCCGAGGGCAGCCGCAGCTCGACGGCGGCGGGCAGCGACTCGTGCACCTGCACGGCGCAGAGCACCGAGCTGATCCGGCCGGCCTGCTCGTGGTCGAACGCGTAGGCCTTGCGCGGGCCGTCCGGGGTGGGGACGTCGCCCGAGACCAGGTTGCGGGCCACGCCGGGGCCGCCCTGGTGGATCGTCCCGTAGCGCCAGCGGCTGGGCAGGACGGGATCGGACTCGAGGTACTCCCACTCCCGCATGGAGGCCCAGCGGCGGCGGTCCCGCGTCGCACCCCCGCGGAACCGGTCGAACAGCAGCAGACCGACGCCGAGGACGATCGCGACGAGGGCGATGACGAACCAGACCGACATGCCGGGGAGCGTAGTCCCGACCGGGCTCGTGGAGTGGTAACGCCACGACACGGACGTGCACGTTCGGCGCGGTCGGGGTCTCAGCCGGATGCCTCCTCGTCCCACTCGGCCGCCGTGGCCCGGCGCGCCGCGTCGTTCTTGCCGTACTCCAGCACCGTGTCCTGCCCGAGGGTCACGGTCTCCTCGACGGCTTTCCGCGCCGCCGGGTCCGCGATCCCGGGCAGCAGCCCGGTCCGCATCGTGTCCTCCAGCCGGCGTGCCACCGCGGCGGACTCCTCCAGCAGCCCGATGACCTCTTCGACCCGGCGGACGATCGTGCGCGCCAGGTCGACGGCGTCGAGGACGAGGACCGCGATGCCGACCGGCGCGGCGACCCCCACCGTCACCACGGCGCCCGCGGCCCACGCGAGCAGCTTCGGAATGAGCCGCACGACGAACTCGGCGATGATGTCGCGTACGACCGCGCGCTCGGTACCGACGATCGAGGCCGAGGTCAGCACGACGTCGGCCACCTCGTGGGCGGTCTCGGACAGGCGTCGCGCGGCCTCGACGCGTGTCGCGGCGGCACCGTGGAACGCGTCCCCGGCCGTGCCGGTCCAGGCGCCGGGGGCGGCGAGGACGGTCTCGATCTCCGGGACGAGGGCGGCCAGTTCGCGGGAGATCTGCTGCCAGTCCTTCGCCCGGGCCTCGATCTGCTTCGCGTCACCGCAGAGCCAGTCCAGCGGTTCGCGCAGGAAGTCGACGTGCTCGATGGCCCAGCCGACACCGGCCGCCCCGAGCTCCTTCAGCGGGTCGGCGACCACGCTCAGCGTGTCGAGCCCGGCGACGGCCGTGGCCGTGACGATGCCGCCGGTGTCCTGCTCCCCGACCGCCTTCCCGACGTCCTCGAACGAGGAGAACACCCCTGCACCCTCGAGCGGGCCGGGCCCCTCCACCTCGACCGGCGCCGTCACCGGTCCGCCCCGACCGGTGACGGGGCCGTCGGGACGTCGACGCCGAGCAGGCCGTCGACCACCCGGCTCTCCACCTCGAGATACGCGGTGACGGACTCCCGTGCCGCGGTCGCCAGCTCGTGCAGCTCCGAGGCGAGGCGGTCCACGGCCTCGACCCCGGCCCGCATGGCCGAGGTGGCCTGGGCGGAGAAGAAGTCGCCGATGACCCCGTAGGCGTCGGAGTCGAGCTCGGCGAGCGACGGGCGCATCCCGGTGACGGTGGAGCCGGCGTCGTCGAGAACCCCGGCATGGGTCGAGACCGTGTCGGTGTCGACCGAGAAGCCGGGGCCCGTCACCGCCCGCCGCCCGTCGTCAGCGGCTCCACGATGGCCACCACCTGCGCGGCGGCGTCGGCGGCGGCCTCCCGGCTCAGCCGCAGGACCGTCTCGGCGAGCCGGGCCCGCGGCAGCTCCTCGGCCCGTACGCCGAGCTGCAGGTCGGTCAGCGTCCCGGACGCGTCGACGGTGACGACGACCGCGCCGTCGCGGGTGCGCGCGGTCGCCGTCACCGTCGCCACCCGGTCCCGGGCCTCCTCGGCCCGGAGCCGGATCGTGTCGATGCGGGTGCGGTACTCGTCCAGCCAGGTCCGCCCGGCGGAGGGCTGCTCGGCGGTGAAGGACTCCATGGGCCCCGACGATGACGTGCACCGTCGGGGCCCACGGGCGAACCGGTGGATCAGTTCGCGATCGCGACCGGCTCCAGTGCCTTGCCGACGACCAGGGCACCGGTCCCGCCGTCGGCCGAGGGGTCCAGGTCCACCCGGACCGTGTCGCCCTCGCGGACGCCGCCGGACAGCAGCTCGCGGGCGAGCTGGTCGCCGATCGCGGACTGCACCAGCCGGCGCAGCGGACGCGCGCCGTAGACCGGGTCGAACCCGTTGAGGGCGAGCCACTCGCGGGCCGCGTCGGTGACCTCCAGCGAGAGCCGCCGCTTCGCGAGCCGCCGCGCCAGCACGCCGACCTGGATGTCGACGATGTGGGTCAGCTCCTCGGTCGACAGCGCGTGGAAGACCACGACGTCGTCGAGCCGGTTGAGGAACTCCGGCTTGAAGTGCGACCGGACGACCGACATGACGGCGTCCTTGCGCCCCTTGTCGTCCAGCGAGGGGTCGGCGATGGCCTGGCTGCCCAGGTTGGACGTCAGCACCAGGATCGTGCTGCGGAAGTCCACCGTGCGGCCCTGGCCGTCGGTGAGCCGGCCGTCGTCGAGCACCTGCAGGAGCGTGTCGAAGACGTCCGGGTGGGCCTTCTCGACCTCGTCGAGCAGCACGACGCTGTAGGGACGCCGCCGCACCGCCTCGGTGAGCTGACCGCCCTGGTCGTACCCGACGTAGCCGGGAGGGGCACCGACGAGGCGGGCCACCGAGTGCTTCTCGGAGTACTCGCTCATGTCGATGCGGATCATCGCCCGCTCGTCGTCGAACAGGAACTCGGCCAGCGCCTTGGCCAGCTCGGTCTTGCCGACGCCGGTGGGCCCGAGGAACAGGAACGACCCGGTGGGCCGGTTCTCGTCCGCGACGCCGGCACGTGTCCGGCGCACCGCGTCGGACACCACGCGCACGGCCTCGGCCTGGCCGACCACGCGCCGGCCCAGCTCGTCCTCCATGCGCAGGAGCTTGGCGGTCTCGCCCTCCAGCATCCGGCCGGCGGGCACGCCGGTCCAGGAGCTGACGACGTCGGCGACGTCGTCCGGGCCGACCTCCTCCTTGAGCATCACGTCCTCGTGCTTCTCGACGACGGCGGTCTTCTCCGCGAGCTCCTTCTCCAGCGCCGGGATGCGGCCGTAGCGCAGCTCCGCGGCCCGGCCCAGGTCGCCGTCGCGCTCGGCCCGCTCGGACTCGCCGCGCAGCTGCTCCAGCTGCTCCTTGAGCTCGCGGGTCGCCTCGATGGCGCCCTTCTCGTTCTGCCAGCGCGCGGTCAGCGCGGCCAGCTCCTCGCGCTTCTCGGCCAGCTCGGCGCGCAGCGCGACGAGCCGGTCGGCCGAGGCCGCGTCGGACTCCTTCTCCAGCGCCATCTCCTCGATCTCGAGGCGACGGACGGCCCGCTCCACGGTGTCGATCTCCACCGGGCGCGAGTCGATCTCCATCCGGAGCCGGGACGCGGCCTCGTCGACCAGGTCGATGGCCTTGTCCGGCAGGAACCGGGCGGTGATGTAGCGGTCGGACAGGGTGGCGGCGGCGACGAGCGCGGCGTCGGTGATCCGGACGCCGTGGTGCACCTCGTAGCGCTCCTTGAGCCCGCGCAGGATGCCGACGGTGTCCTCGACCGACGGCTCCCCGACGAGCACCTGCTGGAAGCGGCGCTCCAGCGCCGGGTCCTTCTCGATGTGCTGGCGGTACTCGTCGAGCGTGGTCGCGCCGACCATCCGCAGCTCACCGCGGGCGAGCATCGGCTTGATCATGTTGCCGGCGTCCATCGCGCCCTCACCGGACGCGCCCGCACCGACGATCGTGTGCAGCTCGTCGATGAAGGTGATGACCTCGCCCGCGGAGTCGGTGATCTCCTTAAGGACGGCCTTGAGCCGCTCCTCGAACTCGCCGCGGTACTTCGCGCCGGCCACCATCGACCCCAGGTCGAGGGCGACGACCCGCTTGCCGCGCAGCGACTCGGGCACGTCACCGGCCACGATCCGCTGGGCCAGGCCCTCGACGATCGCGGTCTTGCCGACGCCCGGCTCACCGATCAGCACCGGGTTGTTCTTGGTGCGCCGCGACAGCACCTGTACGACGCGGCGGATCTCGGTGTCCCGGCCGATGACCGGGTCGAGCTCACCCTCGCGCGCGCGGGCGGTGAGGTCCTGGCCGTACTTCTCCAGGGCCTGGTAGCTGCCCTCGGGGTCGGGGCTGGTCACCCGGGCGGAGCCGCGGACCTTGCCGAACGCCTCGCGCAGCGCGTCCGGCGTGGCGCCGTGGCGCTGCAGGAGCTGGGCGACCGGGCCGCCGGACCGCGCGAGCCCGACGAGCAGGTGCTCGGTGGAGACGTACTCGTCACCCATCTCGGTGGCGAGCTGCTGGGCCGCGGTGATGGCGGCCAGCGCGTCACGGGACAGCTGCGGCGCGCTCACCGACGAGCCCGAGGCCGACGGCAGCCGGTTGCCCAGCGCGGTCAGCTCGGATCGGACGGCGTCCGCGTCCGCCCCGACGGCAGCCAGCAGCGGCGCGGCGATGCCGTCGCCCTGGGCCAGCAGGGCACCCAGCAGGTGGGTGGGCCCGACATCGGGGTTCCCGGCCAGCGTCGCGGCCTGGGCGGCTGCGGAGATGGCCTGCTGGGTACGGGTGGTGGGGTTGAAGGAGTCCATGCTCCGCGTTCCTCCCGGTCCTTCTGTGCCGACGGTCTGTGCATGGGGAGCGGCACCCCGGGCCACTGCTCTCACAGTGTGCCGGAGGGTACGCCTCTCGACAGGTTCAACAGCAGGAAAGTTGAGTCTGTTCCACTCAGGGTGGGGGAGTTCGGAGGAACGACCGCGGCCCGCCCGGAAGGATCCGGACGGGCCGCGGGGTGGAACGGTGGCGCAGGGCGCGCTCAGCGGTGGTTGTCGCCGAGCACCGCGATCTGGGTGCCGTTCAGGTTGTCCTTGACGTCGACGACGTCGTTCAGGAAGTCGCTGCAGTTGCCGATGTTGGCAATCTGGTTGCCCGCGATCGGGGCGAGGACGTTGAGGCCGGCGAGACCACCCTCGGCACCGCCGCGGGCGGACGCGTCGCCACCCTCGAAGGCGCAGTTCTTGTCGCCGCCACCGTGGTGGTGACCCTTGTCGTTCCCGTAGTCGCCCGCGAAGGCGAACGGTGCGGCGGCGGCGAGGGCGGCGGCGGAGCCGGCCACGACCATGCCCAGCTTCTTCTTCGACAGCATTCCTGCTTCTCCTGTGTATCCGATTCAGGACGGGTGGTCGCGGCTCCCGGAGCCCGTGGGAGCCGCAACCCGTCCGATCGCCCGGATTCGACCAGATGTGCCCGGCCGGTGACGATCTGCAGCGATCAACGAGGCCGCGCCTCGGAAGTGACGGTCCGAACGTCACCTAATCGGCTCACTGTCGCGCCATCCTCGTCACCGCAGGTCAGCGACGGGTGGTACGACCGCGCAACGAACGTGATGCGCCCGACACCAGATGGGTCGTGCTCGGGAACCGCCGACGCGGCGGTCGCGGCACGCGCGGCGCCGTCCCCCGCGCACCGAAGAAGTCGCCGCCCTTGCGGGCCGGGTCGTCGGTGCCCCAGGCCCGCCGCTGCGTCACCCGCTCCATCCGCGGGATGTGCTTGCGGCAGTGGATGTAGGCCTCCTCGACGTCCACCACCACCCAGCGCTCGACGCGGCGGCCCGCGGCGTGGTCGTCACGCGCGCGCCCGGGGTGGACGGCGCGGAAGGCGTCGTCGTCCATGATCCGGGCGCGGCCGTTGACGTGCAGCCCGATCAGGGACTCGGTGAAGTCGACCATCAGCAGCCCGATGTGCGGGTTCTCCATCAGGTTGCCGAGGCTCGCGTAGACGCCGTTGCCCCGGTACTCGGGGTAGGCCAGCGTGTGCGGGTCCAGCACGTGCAGGAACCCGGGCGGGCCCGCCCGCAGCGAGCTGTCGCACTCGCCGTGCGCGTCGGACGTCGCGACGAAGGCCATCTCCATCCGTCCGACGAACTCGATCATCCGGGGCAGCAGCCGGTCGCGGAGCTGGTCGTCGTAGAACCGGTCGGCGCGGGCGGAGCTGCCCACCTCGGCCTGCACCGCGTGCTCACCCGCGGAGCCGGGCCGGTGCGGTCCGTCCGGGACCTCCGGGACCTCCCGGACATCGGAGGACGGGCCCCGCTCCGAGGGCGCGGGGACGACGACCCGCGGCACGGCCGGACGGCCCCGTCCGGGCAGGACGACGGCGGGGATTCGCAACGGCACAGGACAACCGTGCCATCCGGCACGGCCAGGACCAAACGATCACCATTCCGACCGGCCGGGCCACCGCCACGTCGGCTTTCCGCACGATGGGCGCTATCCTGAGCCCGGCGCCCCCCACGCCATGACGAGTGACCGCCGTCCCCGAACGGATGATGAGTGACGATGCGTACCCGCTCACCACACCTTGGTGAGCCGGTCGGCGTACGCCGTACCGGCGGACGGAGTCTCTCGCGTACCCTAACCGGCGGAACGCGGGCGTCGACGCCCGGTGTCACCGCGGCACGGAGCACGACCGAGGAGAGTGTCCGCCAGGCATGACTGCTGACCAGCTGATCGCCGGCGACGTCGCCCCGCCGCGACGCCCCGCCTCGGAGGCGGATCGCACCGTCGAGCTCATCCGGACCAGCTTCGCCCTCGTCGAGCCGCAGGCCGAGGAGATCGGCAAGCACTTCTACGCCACGCTGTTCAGCAAGGCACCCGAGACGCGTGACCTGTTCCCCGTGAACATGGAGGTGCAGCGCAGCCGGCTGCTGCGCGCCCTCGTGCACGTGGTGCAGATGGTCGACCAGCCCGACGACCTCGTCCCGTTCCTGCAGCAGCTCGGCCGCGACCACCGCAAGTTCGGCGTGCTGTCCCAGCACTACGACGCGGTCGGCGCGGCGCTGCTGTCGGCGATCGCCACGTTCGCGGGCGAGAACTGGACCCCGGAGATCGAGAAGGCCTGGGTCGGCGCGTACGGGATCGTCGCGGACGCGATGCAGCAGGCCGCCGCGGCCGAGCGCGGGCCGGCGTCCTGGCTGGGCCGGGTCGTCGAGCACCGCCGGATCGGCTGGGACCTGGCCGTGGTCACCGTCGCGACCGACCAGCCGGTGCCGTACCAGGCCGGCCAGTACGTCTCGGTGGAGACGCCGCACCGCCCGCGGCTGTGGCGCTACCTGTCCCCCGCCAACGCGCCGCGTCGCGACGGGACCATCCAGTTCCACGTCCGCGCGGTCGAGGGCGGCTGGGTCAGCCGCGCGATCGTCGCGCACAGCCGGGTCGGCGAGACCTGGCGGATCGGCCCGCCGATGGGCCGGATGGCCGTCCCGCAGAACACCCGGCGCGAGCTGCTGATGGTGGCGGGCGGCACCGGCGTCGCGCCGATGAAGGCCCTGCTCGACGAGGTCGGCCGGCGCCCCCAGCCGCCGCGCACCCAGGTCTTCGTCGGCGGCCGGACGTGGGACGACCTGTACGACTTCACCTCGCTGCGCAAGCTGTCCTACAACTACCCGTGGCTCGATGTCATCCCGGTCGTGGAGTACGAGGACGAGCCCTCCGGCGCCGAGACCGGCACCCTGGCCGACGCCGTGACCCGGTTCGGCGCCTGGAGCGACCACGACGTCCTGGTCTGCGGGTCGCCGGCGATGATCCGGTCCACGGTGTCGCGGATGCTGGTCGCGGGCACGCCGCTCGACCGCATCACCTACGACCCGTTCACGATGGACTGAGCGATGGACTGAGCGGCTCCGTACGTCACGACGGCCGCCCTCCCGCACCGGGAGGGCGGCCGTTTGCGTCGGGGGGTGGGGCTCAGAACGCCTCGGTCGTCCGCACCGAGAGCACGTGCAGCTCCCGGGTGCCGGTGAACGCGTCCCGGCCGTGCAGGAAGCGGTAGTTGTCCAGGACCAGCAGGTCGCCGCTCTCCAGCCGGAACCGCGGCGCCGCGTCGAACGCGGTGGCGAGCACGTCGGCGTAGGACTCGATGTGCGCGAGGTGGGCGTCCCAGTACGGCTCGCGCGGCACCGGCAGCACGTAGTCGCTCGCCCGGACCGCGCGCCGACCACCCCGGGTGTGCTCGATCATCCGGCGCAGCAGCGGCGTCAGCGGGACCCCGCGCGGCGGGTTCGTGCGGCTGCCGAAGAAGTCGACGTCGCTGCCGGTCAGGAACCCGTACAGCGACGGGTGCTCCGCGGCGAGCCGGTCGGCCAGCGCGTAGCCGTCGACGAGCACCGAGTCGCCCCCGGACGGCGCCGGCGACGTGCAGTGCATGAACAGGAAGTCCTCGTCGGGGTCGCGCAGCCGCACGGTGCGGCCGTGCACGTCGGCCTCCAGGTAGGCGCCGTCGTTGTGCAGACCCAGGACCGGGGAGTCGGTACCGCCCTGAGGCCGGATGCCGAACAGCTCGCGCAGCCGTCCGCCGAGCAGGGTGGCCGCGGCGACGACCATCGCCTCCGGGTCCGGACCGGCGCCGGGGATGTGGACGACGCCCTCGCGGGCCAGCACCTCCCGGGCCTCGCCGAGCTCCGCCGCGCGGGGCACCACCCCGGTCTCGTCCACCAGGCTCTTGAGCTCCGGGCGCGCCTCACCCGTGCGCCGCCCGTCGATTCCGATCCTCGCCACGACGTACCTCCTGCCGTTCACCCGTACTCGCAGCAGTCTGGCAGGAACGAAGCGATGTCAGAACTGTCCGGTCGGACCGGTCGTCCACCGGCGTTCCAGCCCGCGGCCGAGTGCGGTGACGAGCAGCGCCGTCCCGACGACGGCCAGCGCGGGCAGCAGGACGAGCTGCGGGGCGTTGAACAGGAACTGCCGGCCGTCGGCGAGCATCGCCCCCCACTCCGGGGTGGGCGGCTGCGGCCCGAGCCCGAGGAAGGACAGCCCGGCCACGGTCAGCAGGACGTTCGCGAACCGCAGGCACAGGTGCGACAGCAGCGGCCGGGCGAGGTTCGGCAGCACGTGCCGGAACGCGATCCGCAGCGGCCCCGCGCCGACGGCGACGGCGCCCTCGACGTACTCGCGGGCGCGTTCGCGCACCACGAGCTGGTAGGTGAGCCGGGCGAACGGCGTCCACCCGGCGACGACGATCGCCACCAGCAGCGACCACACCCCCGGGGCCCCGCCGGACGCGGCGACCACCACCAGCCCGATCAGCACCGCCGGGATCGCGACGAGCACGTCGATGGTGCGCTGGAACAGCTGGCCGACCGCCCGTCCGCACCAGGCGGCGAGCACGCCCAGCACCGTCCCGATCCCCGCGCACAACGCGAGCGCGACCAGGGTGAACCCGACCGAGAGCCGAGCGCCGACGGCCAGCCGCGCCAGCACGTCCCGGCCGAGCTGGTCGGTGCCGAGCGGGTGCGCGGCCGACGGCCCGGCGAAGCGGTGGGACAGGTCGTTGGCGACCGGGTCGAGCGGCAGCAGGGCGAACAGCACCAGCACACCGAGCAGGACCAGCGCCCCGACCTGCAGGACCGCCGCGCGCCGGGTGGTGCGCGCGGCGGCGCCCGCGGGGCGGGCCAGCACCGAGGCGGTCACCGGACGGCGCTCCGGGCCACCGGGTCCAGCGCGAGCGCGAGCAGCTCGGCGAGGATCCCGGCGACGGCGGCGATCAGCACGATCGCGAGCAGCCCGGCCTGCACGACCGGCAGGTCCTGGCCGAGGACGGCGTCGTAGAGCAGGCGGCCCAGGCCGGGGATCGCGAACAGCACCTCGACCACGACCGAGCCGCCGAGCAACCCGCCGAGGAACAGCCCGGACAGCGAGGTGACCGAGGTCAGGGCCAGGCGGCCGCCGTGGCGCCACAGGACCCGCCCGTCGCTGATGCCCTTGGACCGCGCGACGGCGACGTGCGGGCGGGCCAGCGCGTCGACGGTCTCGGCGCGCACCAGCTGGGCGGCGAGCGCGGCCGGGAACGCGGCCAGGGTGACCACCGGCAGCACCGCCTGGTCCACGTCGCCCCAGCCGGTCGCGGGCAGCACCGGCACGGTGACGGCGAAGGCGAGCACCAGCGCCGTCCCGAGCACGAACTCGGGGATCGCGACGCCCAGCACCGATCCGGTGGTCAGGGCCCGGTCGAGCCGGCCACCGGGGCGACGCGCGGCGCGCACCCCGAGCGGGATCCCGACCAGGGCCGCGAGTACCAGCGCGGCGACGGTGAGGGTCAGCGACACCCCGAGCGCGGGCCAGAGCAGGCCCGAGACCGGGGTGCGGCTGGTCCAGGAGATCCCGAGGTCGCCGCGCAGCAGCGCGCCGGCCCAGCCGGTGAACTGGTCCCACCAGGTGCCGTCGAGGCCGTACTGCTCGCGCAGCGCGGCCAGGACCGACGGGTCCGGGTCGGACTCCCCGGTCCGGCTGCGCAGGATCGCGAGCGCGGTGTCCTGTCCGGAGAACCGCGGGAGCAGGAACACCAGCACCGCCGCGGCCACGGCGACCAGCGGCAGCGCCAGCAGCCTGCGTGCGACAAGTGCGGTCACTCCGTGGTCGCCAGCCCGGGGACGACGAGCGACTTGGCCAGCGGGTCGACGGTGTAGCCGGTGACCCGGTGCCCGACGCCGTTGGCGTTGGTGTGCACCAGCGGGACTCCGACGACGTCGGCGTTCAGCTTCGCCGCGGCCTCGGTGAAGACCTTCTGTCGTGCGGCCGGGTCGGTCTCGTTGGCCAGCGGGGCGAGCAGGGCGTCGAACTGGGGCGAGCAGTAGTGGTTGAGGTTGTAGGAGCCCTGGCAGGTGTAGTCGGTGGCCAGCGTGGCGCCGGCGTCCGGCACGTCGACCAGGTAGCTGCGCGAGAGCAGGTACATGTCGAAGTCACCGGCGAGCAGCTGCGGCTCGCGGGCGTCGTAGTCGCCGATGCGCACGGTGACCTCGATGCCGGCCCCGCGGAGCATCTCCTGGACGGCGGTGACCAGCGTCGGGAGCTCGGGGCGGGCGCCGTAGGACCCCAGCTCGATGCGCAGCGGGTTGCCAGGGCCGTAGCCGGCCTCGGCCAGCAGCTGCCGGGCGCGCGCGGGGTCGGCCGGCGGCGGGGCGTCCTGCGAGCCCCACGCCACGGCCGGGCCGAACAGCTCCGAGGCCGGGATCGCCGACCCGGCGAGCGCCTGCTCACCGAGCGCGGTGCGGTCCACGGCGGCCGCGACGGCCTGCCGCACCCGGATGTCGGCGAAGGGCCTGCGGGACTGGTTGAGGACCAGCGACGCGGTCCGGGGCGCGGCGACGGTCTGGTTCACGTACTCGTCGCCGGTGAACTCCAGCGCGCTGGACTCGGGGAGCTCCTGGGCGATGTCGGCGGCGCCGGCCCGCAGGGCCAGTGCGCGGGCGGCCGGGTCGGGCACGAAGTTCGCGGTGACACCGGCCAGCTGCGGGCGCTCACCCCAGTAGCGGTCGTTGCGGGCGAGGGTCACCGACTGGGTGCCGTTCGTCCGGGTGATCGTCATCGGGCCGGTGCCGGTCTGCTGGACCGACGGCGGCGTGGCCCGGTACGCCGACGGCGCCAGGATCGCTGTGTTCACGCTGGACAGCCGCAGCGGCAGGATCGGGTCGGGCTTCGCCGTCGTGACGCGCACGGCAGCCGCGCCGTCCGCGGCGGCCTGCAGGCCGATCCCGCGCACCGCGCGCGGCGGCGCGGCGACGCCGGCCACCCAGTTCAGGGCGGTCGCGGCGGCCTGCCCGGTGAGCGGCTCGCCGTTCTGGAAGGTCACGCCGGGACGCAGCTCGAACCGCCAGGTCCGCGGGTCGGACTGCTGGGCCCACGCCGTCGCCAGTGCGGGTCGGGGCTGCCCGTCCGGGCCGGACGCCACCAGGGACTCGGTCACCCCGAGCTGGGAGAGGACGAACGCGTCGTCGGTGTCCACGCCGTAACCGGCCGACGGGCCGAAGGCCATCGCGATCGTGGCCTGCCCGTCCGGCACGACCCGACCGCTCCCGCCACCGGTGCCGCCGCACGCGGTGAGGACCGCGGCGCTCACCACCAGGGCGGCGGCGACCCGCAAGCGGGAACGACGGGGTGCTACGACGGCGCGCACGGCGGCGGGCATCACGACCTGGCCTCTCCGGCGCCCTCGACCGTGTGTCACCCGGCGCCCGGGAGATCTTCGGTAAGCCTGTACATACGGTCAAGCATCTTCACGCATGCGCATATGTCGTTGTTGCCATCGAGTCGCGACTGCCGACGGCGACCTGGTACCACTTCGTGGTGCTCCGCAGCCTGCTCCGCCGACCCGCCGATCCCGAGTCGGACCCGCGTCCCCCGACGCCGCTCCGACCGGGCCGGTGGGCCCAGTTCCGCGGGCTCCCCCCGGTCATGAAGCTGCTGATCAGCACCCAGATGGCCTTCAACGTGGGCTTTTACATGGTGCTGCCCTACCTGGCGACGCACCTGGCCGAGGACCTCGGGCTCGCCGCGGCGGCCGTCGGGCTGGTGCTGGGGCTGCGGACGTTCAGCCAGCAGGGACTGTTCGTGATCGGCGGGACCCTGACCGACCGGTTCGGTGCGAAGCCGGTCGTGCTCGTCGGGTGCTCGCTGCGCGTGATCGGTTTCATCCTCCTCGGCGCGGCCGGATCGCTGCCCGCGGTCATCGGTGGGGCGCTGCTGACCGGGTTCGCGGCGGCCCTGTTCTCGCCGGCGGTCGAGTCGTCGCTGGCGCGGGAGGCCGGGGAGCGGGAGCGCGCCGGTGAGGGCCCGGCGCGGACCGAGGTGTTCTCGATGTTCGCCGTCGCCGGTCAGGTCGGGACCGTCACCGGGCCGCTGGTCGGCACCGCGCTCATGGTGGTCGACTTCCAGCTCGCCTGCCTGGTCGCCGCCGCCGGCTTCGTGCTGGTGGGTCTGGCGCACTGGCGGTGGCTGCCGTGGCGCGAGCCCGAGCAGGCCGGGCAGCCGATGCTCGCCGGCTGGGGCGAGGTGCTGGGGAACCGACGCTTCCTGCTGTTCGCGGTCGGCTACTCGGGTTGGCTGCTCTGCTACAACCAGCTCTACCTGGCCCTGCCCGACGAGCTGGAGCGCGTCGGGCGCACCGCCGCGCTCGGCTTCCTGTTCGTGATGATGTCCGTGCTGGTGATCTGTCTGCAGATGCGGGTGACGGCCTGGGGGAGCCGGATGGGGGCGGGCCGCGCGGTGGTGCTGGGGTTCTGCCTGATGGCCGCGTCGTTCACCGTCGTCGCGGTGGCGCGGCTGCTGCCGGACCTGCCGGGGTGGTGGGCGCTCACACCCGCGGTGCTGATGGTGCTGCTGCTGACCTTCGGCGAGATGTTCGCCGTGCCGGTCGCGCAGGATCTCATCCCGCGGCTGGCCGGGGAACGCAGGCTGGGCGCCCACTTCGGGGTGCTCGCCTCGTTCGGCGGGCTGATGGTGCTCGTCGGCTCGACGGGGGTCGGGGCGCTGCTCGACCCCGCGTTCCCACCCGCCCTGCCGTTCCTGGTCCTGGCGGCGGTGCCGCTGGCCGGAGCCGTGATGCTGGGCCTGCTGGCCCGGCGCGGAGCGCTGACGGCCGCCTGACCGGCTCGTGGCCCGGGCACGACGGTCGTCGCCGCGCGAGGCCCGGTCCCGCACCCCGGTTCCGACGGAGGACGCCGGGGTGCGCGACGGAGCGGGTTCAGCCGTCGTCGGCCGGGCGCCAGCGCACGACGGCCTGACGCCGGTCCACCGGCACGAGGTCGCGCCGGTAGGAGCGGTGCACCGCCGCGGTGGCCTGCGCAGCGGCGGCGCGGACCGCGTCCAGCTCGGCGGTCACCTCCTCGAGGCGCGCCGAGAGCTGGTCGACCATCTGCTCCAGTTCGATGATCCGCTTGACGCCCGCGAGGTTCACGCCCTCCTCCTGGGAGAGCCGCTGCACCTCGCGGAGCAGGGCGATGTCGCGCTGGGAGTAGCGACGTCCGCCGCCCGCGGACCGGCCCGGGCTGACCAGGCCGATCCGGTCGTAGCTGCGCAGGGTCTGGGCGTGCAGGCCGGACAGCTGCGCGGCGACCGAGATGACGAACACCGGGCTGTCGTGTGCCACGTCGACCGTCGGCGGTTCCTCCCCGTCACGGGGGGTGCGTCGTCCGGACACCGCCATCACCTCCTGGCGCTACCGAGCAGGTCGGCCCGCGGGTCGAACGACGACGTCGCCTCGGCGTAGGCCTCCAGCGCGCTCCTCGCCGCCTCGTCCAGCTTCTGCGGCACCGCCACCTCGACGGTGACCAGCAGGTTGCCCTTCTTCCCGTTCTTGCGTTCGACCCCACGCCCCGACACCCGGAACGTGCGGCCGCTGGTGGTGCCCGGCGGGATCCGCAGCGAGACGGTGCCGTCGAGTGTGGGCACCGTCAGGGTCGCGCCCAGAGCGAGCTCGGGGAAGGTCACCGGCACGGTGAGGGTCAGGTCGTCGGGGTTCTTCGACGACCGCCCGAAGATCCGGTGCGGGGTCACGCTCACGGTCACGTAGAGATCCCCGGCGGGGGCCCCGCCGCGCCCGGGCTCGCCCTGTCCGGGGAGCCGGATCTTCTGACCGTCGTCGACGCCCGCGGGGACCCGGATGGACAGCGACCGGGTCCGGGTGGACACGCCGTCGCCGTGGCACTCGGGGCACGGGTCGTCGATGATGCGCCCGGTCCCGCGGCAGTCGCGGCACGGCTCGGAGAACGAGAACGCGCCCTGGCTGCGGTTCACCAGGCCCTGACCGGCGCAGGTGGGGCAGGTGCGAGGGGTGCTGCCGGGCCGGGACCCGGTGTCGCCGCAGCGCTCGCACCGCCCGGGCGAGGACAGCTTGATGGGCACCGTCGCGCCGCGCACCGCGTCCTCGAAGGAGATGGTCAGGCTGCTCTCGACGTCCTGGCCGCGGCGGGCACCGGCCGTGCCGTACCCGCCCGCACCGCCGGCGCTGTTGCGCGCGGCGCGGCCGAAGATGTCGCCCAGGATGTCGCTGAAGTCGCCCGCACCGGCCCCGGCACCGCCCGCGCGGCCGGCCTGGCCGAACAGGTCGTTGATGTCGAAGCCACCCTGGCCGGCGCCACCGGGTCGCGCGCCGCCGGGGAAGCCACCACCGGTGCCGAACCCACCGAAGCCGCCGCCACCGGCGAACATCGCGCGGGTCTCGTCGTACTCCTTGCGCTTGGACTCGTCGCCCAGCACGCCGTAGGCCTCGGAGACCGCCTTGAAGCGGGCCTCGGCCTTCTCGTCGCCGGGGTTCGCGTCCGGGTGCAGCTCGCGGGCGAGCTTTCGGTACGCCTTCTTGATCTCGTCCTGGGACGCCGTCGAGGAGACGCCCAGCTCGCGGTAGTAGTCCTTCTCGATCCAGTCGCGCTGGGTCACTCCGCCTCCTTTCCGTTCACGCCCGCGACGCGGCGGGAGACCGGTCGTCTCCCGCCGCACCGCGTGGTCACGTCCCTACCCGTCCTGGTCAGGCCGGGTTCTGCGGCTCGCCGTCGCCGGCGTCCGCGCCGCCCGCGGCGTCGGTCTCGGCCTGTGCCTCGGCCTCTACCTCGGGGCGGTCCTGCACGGTCACCATCGCCGGCCGGAGGACCCGGTCGGAGATGCGGTAGCCACGACGCAGCACCGTCGACAGCACGGTGACCGTGGGGCCGGAGCCCTCGGCCGGCTCGTGCTGCACGGCCTCGTGGAGCTGCGGGTCGAAGGGCTCGCCCTCGGTCCCGAACGGCTCGAGACCGAGCTTCGTCAGCACCGCGGTGACCTTGTCCGCAGCGGCCTTGAAGGGTCCCGTGAGGTCGCCGTGCTGGGCGGCGCGCTCGAAGTCGTCGAGCACGACCAGCAGGTCGTTCGCGAAGGAGACCTTCGCGTCCACCTTCGTCTGCTCACGGTCGCGGTCGGCTCGACGCCGGTAGTTGGCGTACTCGGCGCTGACCCGCTGCAGGTCCGCGGTGCGCTCGGCGACCTCGGCCCGCAGCTTCTCGACCTCCGGGTCCTCCCCGTCGGCCGGGCCCGCGACCTGCTCGCCGTCCCCGGCCGGGGCCGCCGTGTCGGCGGCCCCGGTCGCGTCGGCGTCGGGACGGACCTCGCCGGTCTCCGGGTCCACCTTGCGGCGGTCCCGGAACGTCACCGGCTCCTCCTGCTTCTGTTCGTCTGCCATGTCGACCGTCCTGTCGTCCCGTGGATGGCCGCCGGCCGTCACTTGCCGCCCTTGGCGTCCTTGTCGTCGTCCACGATCTCGGCGTCGACGACGTCGTCCTGCGCGTCGGAGGCACCGGTCGCGCCGGCACCACCCTCGGCACCGGCACCCGCGGCGCCCTCGGCACCGGGCTGCGAGTACAGGGCGGACCCCATCTTCTGGGACTCGGTGGCGAGCTTCTCCATCGAGGACTTGATCGCCTCGTGGTCGGTGCCCTTCAGCGCCTCCTGGGTCTCACCCAGGGCGGCGTTGACCGAGTCCTTGACGTCGGAGGGGAGCTTGTCGTCGTTCTCCTTGACGAACTTCTCCGTCTGGTAGACGAGGGTCTCCGCCTGGTTGCGGGTCTCCGCCTCCTCGCGACGCTTGGCGTCTTCCTCGGCGTGCGCCTCGGCCTCCTTGACCATGCGGTCGATGTCGTCCTTGGACAGCGCCGACCCGCCGGTGATCGTCATCTCCTGGCTCTTGCCGGTGCCCATGTCCTTGGCGGACACGTTGACGATGCCGTTGGCGTCGATGTCGAAGGAGACCTCGATCTGCGGGACGCCGCGCGGGGCCGGCGCGATGCCGGTCAGCTCGAACATGCCGAGCTTCTTGTTGTACGCGGCGATCTCGCGCTCGCCCTGGTAGACCTGGATCTGCACCGACGGCTGGTTGTCATCCGCGGTGGAGAAGATCTCCGAGCGCTTGGTCGGGATCGTGGTGTTCTTCTCGATCAGCTTGGTCATGACGCCGCCCTTGGTCTCGATGCCCAGGGACAGCGGGGTGACGTCCAGCAGCAGGACGTCCTTGACCTCACCGCGGAGCACACCGGCCTGCAGCGCGGCACCGGCGGCGACGACCTCGTCCGGGTTGACGCCCTTGTTGGGCTCCTTGCCGCCGGTCAGCTCCTTGACGAGCTCGGTGACGGCGGGCATCCGGGTGGAGCCACCGACGAGCACGACGTGGTCGATCTGGTTCACCGAGATGCCGGCGTCCTTGATGACCTGGTTGAACGGCTGACGGGTGCGGTCCAGGAGGTCCTGGGTGATCCGCTGGAACTCCGCGCGGGACAGCGTCTCGTCCAGGAACAGCGGGTTCTTCTCGGAGTCGACCGTGATGTAGGGCAGGTTGATGCTGGTCGAGGACGAGCTGGACAGCTCGATCTTCGCCTTCTCCGCGGCCTCGCGGAGCCGCTGCATCGCCATCTTGTCCTTGGTCAGGTCGATGCCCTGGGAGGACTTGAACTTGTCGACGAGCCAGGTGACGATCCGCTCGTCCCAGTCGTCACCACCGAGGTGGTTGTCGCCGTTGGTCGCCTTGACCTCGACGACGCCCTCGGCGATCTCCAGCAGGGACACGTCGAACGTGCCGCCACCCAGGTCGAAGACCAGGATGGTCTGCTCCTTGTCGCCCTTGTCCAGGCCGTAGGCCAGCGCGGCCGCGGTCGGCTCGTTGACGATGCGGAGCACGTTCAGGCCGGCGATCTGACCGGCCTCCTTGGTCGCCTGGCGCTGCGCGTCCTCGAAGTAGGCCGGCACCGTGATGACGGCGTCGGTGACCTCGTCGCCCAGGTAGGACTCGGCGTCCCGCTTGAGCTTCTGCAGGACGCGGGCGCTGATCTCCTGCGCCGCGTAGGTCTTGCCGTCGATCTCCGGCGTCTTCCAGTCGGTGCCGATGTGGCGCTTGACCGAGCGGAAGGTGCGGTCGGAGTTGGTGACGGCCTGGTTCTTCGCCGACTGGCCGACGAGGACCTCACCGTTGCGCGCGAACGCGACGATCGACGGAGTGGTGCGGGCACCCTCCGAGTTCGCGATCACCGTCGGCTCGCCACCCTCGAGGACGGCGACGACGGAGTTGGTGGTCCCGAGGTCGATACCGACCGTACGAGCCATGGTGACTGCCTCCGAGATGTGTGGGGTATGAGTGCGTCCGGCTCAAGTTGTACCAAACCGGGGAGCAGCTCGCGCATCGCCCTTGAGTGGGCTCTGCTCAACTTGCTCTCGTGGGGGTCAACGGACCACCCGAGAGACTTGTTCCCGGGGGACTCAACTTTTATCCGCGACGTTCACGTGTGCAGGTCCGTGGGGCGGGCTAGCCTGTGGCCGGTCGATCGTCGACGGAGGATCACGTGCTCGTACCGGCTGCGCGTCGGCTCGTACTGGGGTCGTTGGCCGCCGTCCTCACCGCCACGGCCACCGCCTGCGGCTCGGGCGCCACGCCTCCGGGGCCGGACCGGCCACCAGCGGCCGGACCGAGTCCGATCGACGTCACGAACAAGCATCCCTGCGATCTCCTGTCCGCACAGATGCTCGGGGCGCTCGAACTCCGCGACCCCCGGAAGAACGACGCGGCGATACGCGGGACGCGGGCCCCGTCATGCGGCTACTTCGGGACCGGGAACCCGCGGATCGACATCAACCTGCACTTCCTTCCCATCCCCGCAGCAGATCTCCGGTCGGCGGGTTCCTCCTCCGGTCAGGCCCGGGGATATGACGTGATCGAGAACGACCGGTCCACTTCCCGGCTGACCGTGTGCGAAGCCGTGGCCGACAGCGGCCCCTCGACGTCCGTGCGAGCTCAGGCCTCGGTACCCACCGACGAACTGCGCCAAGCCGGTAGTGCCGTACGCGCACCCTGCGACAGGGCGCACGAGGTCCTCGACGAGGCTCTCGCAGTGCTGGCACCGAGCTGACCCTCGCGATTCACGACCGCGAAGCAGTCGCTCGGACGACCCACGTTCGCCCGGATCGCCGACTACTTTGCCCGCTCATGAGTCCGTCGGCTGCACCGAGCTTGAACAACCTGATCAGTCAGGTGTCTCCCGACAACGTCCTCAGCGTCGGACGCTCACTCGCGCAGCAGGCTGAGGCCATTCGCGCCGCCCTCCAGAACGCGCTCGGCTGCACGGTCGGCCCGTGCGGCGAGGACCCGATCTCAGGGATGGCGACACCTGTGTTCGACGAGAAGTTCGCGGCGATCATCGATCGTCATATGGCCCACCGGGCCGAGCTGGAACAGGCCGTCACGTCGCTGCGTGCTGTTGCCTCGTCGTACCGGATCGACGAGGCCGCGATCGAGAGGTCCTTCCGGATCTGACCGTCGCTCCACCCATCACGAGGACACGGGAATGGCGTTCCACCAGGGCTTCAACTTCGCTGCCAAGTCCCTCCAGGAGAAGTACGCCTGGGTGGTCGGCAAACCCGGCTCGTCCGCGGTCGTCGACGCCGCGTCCGCGCTCCGGACCGCGGACACCGAACTCCGTGCCGCGGCCGACGAGGCCAGGAAGCGCATGACCGAGCTCGGCGTCTCCTGGCAGGGCCCCGCCGCGGCCGCCGCCCAGCAGTCCCTCGACGGCATCACCACCTCGATGACGTGCACCGCCCCCGTCACCGCGAACGACGCGACCCAGCTGGACGCCTACGGACAGTCGTTCGACCGCACCCAGGCCGCCATCGCCGCCCTGGACCCCACCCCGCCCGGCATCTTCACCAGCGGCGTCCGCAACGCCCACCTGCTGGCGGGCGCCCCGTTGACCGGTCTGGGCGCCACCGTCGCCGACTACGTGACCTCGCTCGAACGCGACCAGCGGCACAGCGAGGAGGCCGACCGTGTGCTGCAGGAGCACCTCGCCACCGCGTCGGCGATCGACGACCGCTTCCTCACCGTCGACCCGGCCTCGGCCGCGGCGCCCACCGGTGCCGGAGGTCCGCCGCCGAGCTCGGACGGGGCCGGCGGGTTCGGCCCGGCCGCCGTCGGGGACGGCGGCGGAGCCGCCCGTGTCGGCGGCGGAGGACCGGGCGGCGTCGCACCGGGTCCGCCGGGCGCCGGGCCCCGGCCCGGACCGGGCGGCGTCGAGGCTCCCGGCGGGCGGGGAGTCGGCGGGCGGGGGAGCGGTGGGTCGGGAGGTTCGGGTCCCGGCACGCCGGACGTCGGGCGACCCGCTGGCCCCGACGGGCCCGGGACCAGCGGGGACGGCACCGACCGGGACCACACCGGGCTGCCCGGACCGGCCGACGTCGTCGCACCCCAGCGCCTCGACCCACCGACCACGCCCGCCCCGGACCCGTACCGGCTCGCGCCACCCCAGGGCGCGTACCCCACGTCGACGGCACCGGGCCCCGATCCGTTCGGCACCCGCGTCGACCTCGGGCGCCAGTTCGGCGAGCGGACCCGGGCGCAGCCACTCCTCCCGCCATCGGCCCGCGGCCCCGGGTACGGCGAGCGCCTCCCCGGCGGGACGGGGTCCGGTGGCGGACGGCCGTTCGAGCCGTTCGGCCCCGGCAACCGGTCCACCGACCCGGCCTGGTCCGCCCGCCCCGGCGAGACCACCGGACGGGGCACCGGCCCGAGCGGCTACGGCCCGATGGCCGGCGGCGCGGGCGGCCGCGACGCCCAGGACCACCGCAACCGCTACGTCGTCCCCACCGACGAGGTGTTCGACATCGAGATCGCCGCGACCGACGCCGTCCTGGCACCCGAGGAGCCCCACCGATGATCGACTGGAACCGCGCCACCGTCCTCACCGCCGCCGAGTTCGACGTCGCCCGGGACCTCCTCGACCTCGGTCGCAACCCCGCGGTCCTGGAGCTCCTCAGTCCCGGGTTCACCGACGTCGAGCGGGCCCGCCTCGTACGGGGGTGCCTCGACACCCTGGCGGCGCGGGGCCTGTTCACCGGCACCGTGTTCGAGCCGAACCTGGTCGACGACCTGCGCACGGTCGTCGCACCGGAGTTCCAGCACGACCTCGTGGTCGCACCCCCGTCGTGGCAGCGTGCGCTGGTCGCGCGGCGGGCCGGGCGCGCGGTGCTGGCCACCCGGATCGACGACGACGTCGCGCTCGTGCGCGTCCGGCCCGACGACGCGTCCACCGTCCTGGTCGAGCTGCTCGGCGAGGTCGTCCCGGGCCCCGGTGTCGGGGTGCAGATTCCCGTCGCGGTGCTGGGGGACGCCGTCGAGCGCGCCGACGGCGACGCCGACCGGCTCGTCCACGAGCTCCTCCGGCGGGGCTGCACCGCGGCCGAGGCCGAAGTGCCGCGGCGGATGGGACGGACCGAGGGCGTCGCCCAGCTCGGTGCCGGGCGCAAGGGACCCGACCCGTGCCGCGCGCCGGGTGTCCTGCTGGTGCACGCCACCCCGGACGGCTGCTACGTCCAACGGCGCCCGACCCCGGACGTCGTCGGCGGCCCGCTGCCCGACGACGCCGTCGTGCACGCCGGACCGGCCGACGCGACGTACCTGGTCCGTGAGCTGGACCGGCTCGCCGACGCGGCCCGGCGCCGTCGCGCACCGGTCGGGGCGCACCGGACATGGTGACGGGCAGCCCGGAACTCGCTTACCGGGTAAGCGAATTCCGCAGGGGAGGTATCCCTGTCGCACCGCGAGATGCAGCTCAGCGGGCCGTGGGGATCGACGATTCCCGCTGAGGTGCATCTCGCCGTCGCCCGGCCACGGAGCGCGCAGATCCCCGGAACCGACCGGCGCGAGCAGCATGATCGGCTCAGCAGCATGATCGGCTCAGCGGCGTGAGCGCAGCGGGGTCCCGTGAAGTCAGCGCAGGACGACGGTCCCCCGCGGCACCTGCCCCGCCGACGCCGGCGGCACCGTGTCCGGCACCTCCACCCGGACCGGCAGCGACCCCGGGACCACACGGTCGTCGACGTCGCGGTACTCGAGATCCCCGTCGGGACCCAGCTCGGTGACGTAGCCGTGTGTCGCGAGCTGGGCGTCGTCGAGCTCGGTCAGGGGCTCGGCGCGCACCGCGGACACCGCGTACTCGGGCCAGACGACGTCGGGGTAGGCCTCGTGCAGGTCGGTGAGCAGCCCGACGAAGACCTGCTGCCAGCGCAGCGGCATCGACTGGGCCAGTGAGCGCGGCACGACGAGGTGGTCCGGGCAGGCACCGGGCACCGCGGAGTCGAGGTAGTCCGAGAGCGGGGAGCGCATGCCGCCCATGATGGCGCCTCGACCCCGTTCAGGCCGGGTTCGGCGTGGTCCCCGGCCGGGTGGCGAGCGGCACGAGGTCGGCGAAGTCCCACGGGACCGGCTGCACCCGGACGGGGAAATTGCGGTTGGGCGCCTCGACCATCTTCCCGTCGCCGATGTACATCGTGACGTGGTAGATCGTGCTCGGATCCGACGGGTCGTGGGCGTAGAACAGGAAGTCGCCCGGCGCGACGTCGCGCACCGGCAGGTGCCCGCCGGACTTGTACTGGTCGCGCGAGACCCGCGGGATCGTGAGCCCGGCGGCCTCGTAGGCACGCATGAGCAGGCCGGAGCAGTCGTAGGCGTCCGGGCCGGTCGCGCCCCACACGTAGGGCTTGCCGAGCTCGCCGAGCGCAAACCCGATCGCTGCGCCGGCGACGCCCGGGGGCAGCGCGCCGGTCGTGCCGGGGGCGCAGCCGGTCGGGTTGGCGACGTCGCCGATGTTCTGGACCAGCGACGCGGCCAGGCCCTCCCACTTGGCATAGGCGTCGGGGAAACCGGAGCGCTGGACTCTCTGAGCTGCCACTGTCACCGGCAGCGAGTCCCAGCCGGGCACCTCCATCAGCCGCTCGTAGAAGATCCGGCTGCTGTAGGCGGGGTCGGTGACCTGCGCGGGGGTCCCCCACCCCTGCGACGGACGCTGCTGGAACAGCCCGAGCGAGTCCCGGTCCCCGTAGTTGATGTTGCGGAGCGTCGACTCCTGCATCGCCGTGGCCAGCGCGATGAGCCAGGCCTTCGGCGGGAGCTGCATGTCCTTGGCGACCGAGATGATCGCGGCGGCGTTCTGCTTCTGCTCGTCGGACAGCGTCTCGAAGGTGGCTCCTCCGCCACCGCGGCCGACCGTCGCCGTCGAGATGCCGGTGTCGCACCAGGCCGCGTTCGACCGACCGCCGCCGAGGTTGGGGCTGAACGCGAGGAAGCCGACCGTGAGGAACAGCACCAGCGCCATCCCGATCGCGACGAACGGCAGCAGCAGCCGCAACGGCCGCAGCGCACGCGTCAGCGGGGTGCTCATGCCCGGTCGTAGCGGGACACCTTCCAGCCCGCCTCGGTGTCGACGATCAGGATCCGCAGGGTCAGCGTGTCGGTCGGCACGGTGACCTCGATGCTCTTCGGCGCGACCCGGGTCGGGGTGGCCGGCCCGGTGACCCGGGAGGCGGGCACGTTCGACGGGTCGACGCTCGCGAGCACGCCGAGGAACTCGTCGGTCGTGTACGGCCGCAGCCCGGCGACCCACTGCTGGGAGGTCATCCCGTCGGGGTGGTTCACCCAGGCCGACGCCCACACCCGGGCCGTCTCCAGGGCCTGCTGCGGTGCCTGCGACACCGGCAGCGCCTCGGGGGTCAGCTCGGGGACCGGCGGCAGCAGGGTCGGGGTGGGCGTCGCGGAGACCCCGGACGAGCCGCTGTCCCACCGGTTGCCGCCGGAGCCTCCCCCGGCGACGAGCCCCCCGGACGCCGCACCGCCGGAACCTCCGAGCGAGACCAGCCCGAACACGAGTCCGCCCAGGACCACCACCGTCACGGCGAGCCGGACGGGGGAGCGCAGCGGCCACTGCCACACCGCGCGGTAGGCGCCGGCACGGCCGCGGGAGGACCTAATCGGCACGGTCACCGCCGGTGTGGGCCGCCCGCGGTCGGTAGATCTTGTAGACGGGCACGCCGTCGACGAGCTCCGGGGTCACCGGGGCCGGGTCGCCGGGGCGACGGGGGCCCGTGTCGTCGCGGCGGTAGATGGAGCGGTCGTCGACCTCGCCGGGGTCGACCCGCGTCGCGAACCCGGTGTCGGGCCGCCCGGACACCCCGACCGGCAGCGCCCCGCGGCGTGGCTCGGCAATCCGGGCCGCCTGGGGGGAGGGCACGTCCGTCGCCGCGCGACGACGGACCCGGGCCCCCGGCCCGGCAGCGGTCTCGGCCTCCGGGCGCACCGCGCCCGGGTCGCCGGACCCGCCGTGGCCGCCGCGCTCGGACCACCAGCGGGACTGGCGCTCGTCGGCGTCGTTCGGGCCCCGCATCCGGTTCCAGACGCGCGACACCGGGCCGCCGTTGATGCCGGGGACGATCCCGCCGAACTGCTCGCGGGTGAGCGTCACCATCGACACCAGCCGCCGGAACGGTCGCGCGACGGCCCACAGCACGAGCGTGACCACACCGGTGACCAGCAGCGCGAGCCACAGATCGACCCCGGATCCGGGTGCGAACAGCGACACGACCAGCAGCGCGTGCAGCCCGGCCAGCGCCCCGACGACCAGCGTGTTCACGATCGCCGCGCCGCCGACGCGCAGGATCGCCGGGATGACGTCCGGTTTCAGCAACGCGACGACGGCGATCGCCGGCGCCGTCACCACCATCAGCCGGATGATCAGCAACGCGACCAGCACCAGGACCTTGGACAGCAGCTGAAACAGCGCGATGCACGCGGCCTGGATCAGCGCGAGCGTCCCGGCTCCGATCCGGCTGCCGGACGCCCCGGTGAAGTACGGGTAGCGGTCGCCCATGCGGTCGGCGATCGCGGCGTACTCGCTCTTCTTGCGCTCGGCCGTCTCGCTGGTGTCCTCGCCGCGGTCGATCTCGTCGATGGTGAACGCCTGGGCCCGCAGCAGGTCCCGGCCCAGCTCCTGGGCCTGCGGGACGTCCGGTGCGCCGAACGTCCCGCGCAGCCAGTTCTGGTAGGCCACCTGGTCGACGAGCACCGTGGGGAGGGTGTCGCGGGTGCCGAGCCCGACCTGCCCGAGGAAGCCCTCCTGCATCTGCGTGACGCCGTCGAGCAGCAGGTTGTCCGCCGCGCGGGACCAGTCGACCGGTGCCAGATAGGCGGCGGAGCCGATCATCAGCGCCAGCACCGCGATGCCGGTGCGCTGGGCCTGGCGCGCGAGCTCGCCGCGCATCGCCAGCAGCAACACGATGATCGCGAACCCGAGCAGGCCGAGGCCCACCCAGGTGGTGAACACCGTCTCGTACATCGCCCGGGTCGCGGTGGTGATGACCTGGTCGAGCGGCTCGAACAGCGACCCGCCGTCGGCGATCAGGTAGTGCGCCCAGTTCACCCCGCCGACGGTCAGCTTCGCCAGGTTGAAGACCTGGTTTCCCAGCCAGGTGTCGGTGGTGACCGAGGGGTTCAGCACGCCCGACGCGGCGCAGCCCAGGTCGTAGTTGTGCCAGACGAGACCGGCATAGCCGACCTCCTCGTAGACGCTGCCTGCCTCCCCGTGCAGCGCCGAGGGCCGGTCGAGCGAGCCGACCAGCCCGGTGCCGGGGCGGTCCGGCTCCGGCGGGGTCTTGCAGTCCAGCGCCTGCGCCATCGCGGGCGAGCCGAGCAGGAGTGTGCCGCCGGCGATCGCGGTGACCACGAGGATCGCCGTCCGACGGCGACGGCGCCGGGTGGTCCCCGGGGTGTCCGGCCGGCGTGCGCGGCGCGTCCTGCGCACCGACACGACGACGGCCGCGAGCAGCACACCCAGGACGACCCAGATCCCTGCGCCGCCGGACGGGTCGAGCCCCGCCGTCACCGTCCGTCCCCGTCGGGGGGCGTGGGCGGGGTGTGGCCGTTCGTGCGAGCAGCCCCGTCCGAGGGCGCGCCGTGCGGGGCCGTGCCGTTCGGGGCACCACCGTTCGGGGGCGTCCCGTTCGAGGGCGCCGCGTTCGGGGGCGTCGCGGCGGGCTCGTCGACGATCCAGTCGTCGTCGAGCTCGTCGAGCAGGTCGAGCTGCTCGTCGTCGTAGAGCTCCGCACGTCCGACGGCGGCGTCGGTCGCGGCGACCGACACGACCTGTACCCCACCGGCGCGGATCCCGCCGGCCAGGACGGGGTCGGCGTCGCCGGGGCCGATCCGGGTGTCGGTGATCAGGTCGATCTCGTCGCCGTCGAGGTCGGGCACCGCCACCGGGGCCGGGGCGCGGCGCGCGGGCAGCGGGCTCGGCTCGTCGGGCGCGGTCATCTCGGGGCTCCCCGGCCCGGTGAGCGCCGGCCCGCCGGGCGGACGCGGGGCGACGACCCGGGCGGCGTCGGGGTTGGTGTCGAGCGCCTCGCGGACGTGCTCCAGGTGCGGCGCCTCCAAGTCGATGCGCACCTTCTCCACACCGCCGTGGCCGTCGGCGAACACGAACTGGCGGGGCGCGTCGTCGGGCCGGTCGTCGTGGCGGGGGCGCGGGGACAGCGTCCCGAGCATCTCCTCGTAGCCGACACCGGTGGGCACGCGCAGCAGCCGCAGCGCCTCGGACTGGGCCTCCTCGTCGTCGGTCCGGCCGACGAACACCGCGTTGACCAGCGACGCGAAGCCCGACACCCGCAGCAGGTCGCCGGCCAGCTGGGAGGCGAACAGGGCGCGGACGTTGAACTTGCGGGAGTCGCGGGCGAGCCGGTCGATGAGGACCTTGCCGGTCGGCACCTGGGACAGGAAGTGCGTCTCGTCGAGCGCGACGCCCTTGCGGAGGTTGCGGTCGGCGTCGTAGATCGTGCGCTGGGTCAGCCAGGAGGCCAGGTTCAGCAGCTCGACGCCGAGCGACTCGTTGTCGGTCCACTCCTCGCGCGGGCTGCCCGGACGAGGCAGCGACAGGCCCTGCATCGTCAGCACGGTGAGCCGGTAGTCGCGGTCGGCCTGCCAGGGGTCCGCCCGGGTCTCGTCGGGGAACAGCAGCGCGGCCTGCGGCAGCTCGCGCCGCTCGTCGAGGAAGTCCGCGACGACGCCGGCGTGGTCCTCACCCTCGGTGGCGTGCCTGCGCAGCGCGTCGATGACCATGCCGGGGTGCCGGTCGGGCGAGCCGCCGACCTCGCGCACCGCCCGGAGCAGCACGATCCGGGTGTGCGGCTGGCGGGCGATCTCGTAGGGCAGCAGGCCCGACAGCACGTCGAGCACCAGGCGGCGACGGGTGGCCGCGGCCAGCGACCGCTCCCGCTTCCAGGCGCGCTCGGGGTCGTCGTCGTCGAGGAAGTGGTCCGGGCGCGGCTCGGCCACCACCCGGTAGGGGTTGAGGATGCCGGGGTCGGCGCGGAGCAGGTTGATGTGCCGGGAGAACGGCGCCAGCTCCGGCAGCCGGGTCAGCTCCGCGAGCGGGCCGGACGGGTCGAGCACCGTCCAGCGGGCCCCGGCACGCAGGGTCTTGTAGACGACCAGACCGGTGAGGAACGACTTGCCCGATCCCAGACCACCGACGATCGCGGTCAGGCCGGACGCGCGGCGGACCTCCTGGGCCAGCCACGGGTCCCAGGCCACCGGGCGCCGGGTCGCGGTGCACGTCTCGCCGAGCATGATCCCGCGCCGGTCGCCCACGCTGGCCGTCGCGGCCGGGACCGCGGCCGCCGCCCAGGTGACCGACCCGCGTCGCCGGTAGGCCGTCGCGGCCAGCGGCTCGCCGGGGATGAACTCGCGGGCGTAGCGGTACTGCGCCTCGGGGTGCTCGATCTGGACCTTCGGCCGGTACAGGTCCACGACCTGCTGGGCGCGGGTGGTGGCCTCGGCCTCGTCGCGACCGGAGACCGCGATCCGCCACCAGCCGTAGAGGCGGGTGTTGAGCTGGGTCAGCCCGGTGGTGAGCTCGTCCTCCACCTCGAGGACCCGGTCGGCCTGGCGGGCCAGCGACATCGGCGGGTCGAGGTCGTGGTCGTGGGTGTAGTGCCGGATCTGGCTGCGCACCTTGCCCATCTGGCGCTGCAGCTCGCCGGTGACGTCCTCCGGGCGGCGCACGTAGATCCGCGCGGACCACTCCACCGGGAACGGCAGCCGGTCGGAGTGCTGCATCCACGGGTCGTCGATCTCGGGGATGCGCAGGCCCTCCATCAGCCCGACCGAGAGCACCGCGACGTTGCGGGTGACGGTCTGGCTGCGCATCCGCCCGACGACCTGCACGGTCGGCGCGTAGGGCTCCTGGTGCAGGTCGACGCCCTCGGTGAACGCGGCGAGGTCCTCCGGCTCCCAGGTCGAGACCCCGCGCGGCACCGACGACAGCCCGCGCGGCGCGGGCAGCCCGAGCGCGACCGAACGGTGCATCAGCCAGGCCATGTCCTCCGCACCTGCGGGGACGGCGTCGAGCCCGGACCCGGCGACGAGCACGTCGAGATGGTTGATCTCGGTCTCCAGCGCGGCGAGCTCGGCCTTGACCGCGGACGGCACGAGCCGGTCCAGGACGGGTGCGGCGTGCTCCACCCAGCGGTCGAACAGCCCGCGGCCGGACACCTCGATGCCGAGGAAGACCTCCTTGTCGGCCATCGACAGGCCCATCAGGTGTCGCTGCTCGCCCTCCAGGAAGCCGTCCCAGCCGAGTGCGCCGGGGACGTCGGGCATCCGGCCGATCGCGTTCTGGTCGAACGACTCGGCCCACATGTGCACGGGGTAGGGCCGGGTCGTGACCCGCAGGTGCAGCCAGCGCCCCTGCAGATCGCCGAGCTGCGCGGCGATCTGGCGGATCAGCACCTCGCGCTGGTTGTCGCTGCGGAAGCTCCACGCCTGCGCCGCGAGCCGGTACCAGGCCATGACCTGGCCGTTGGTGCGGGTGATGTGACCGTCGATCGAGCGCAGCGCGATCGACGGGGTGTAGTCCGAACCGCCCTCGCCGGCACGGGCCCGGCCACGCCGAGCCCTCCGGCGGGGGGTCCGCTCAGGTGCGGCCACGGTGGCCACTCCGGCGCCACGGGTCGGGACGGCCGGTGCGCGCGGGGAGGCTCGCCCCACGACCGCTGCCGCTGCCGCGGGCCCGGCGGAAACGGCCGCGCCGCGGCGCGCTCCCCGGCTCCGGCAACGGCGGGACCACGCGCGTGGGTGCCGCAACCGGGGCCTCGAACCCCGGGACCACCGGGCCGGCGGTGTCGGGGACCGACTCCACGAGGGTGCCGGACGCGGGGCGCGGCGTGGCGTCCGCCGCGCTCAACGAGGAGCGGCGGGGGGCACCGAGTGCGCGGGCCCGTCCGCCCGAGGAGGGGGTGCCCGGGTGGGCACGGGTGGTGTGGACACGCACGTGGGACGCGCGCACCGAGCCGCCCGCGGCCTTGCGCCCGGCCCGCGGACCGGTCACCTCGGCCCAGAACTGGGCGAGCACCTGGCCCAGCGGCCGCTCGTAGTCGATCTTCTTGCCGAGCAGGCGGGTGATCGCGATCGTGCCGACGAGCGCCCAGGCCACGGAGAAGAAGTCCAGCCCGATGCCGAGCCGGCGCTGGACGAACATGATCAGCATCATGACGAGGAGACCCACGCCGTAGCTGACGTAGCGGGCGCGCCAGGGGAACGTGGCACGCGGCGGCCCGAGCCAGACGGCGTCGACGCGGTAGACCTCGTCGTCCGTGCGAACGAGCACGGGTCAGCCCGGGGTCACGAGCAGGTTGGCCAGCGCCTGTCCGATGGCCGGACCGCTGCCGGTCACGGCGATGCCCAGTGCGATCAGACCCACCAGCAGTCCGATGCTCCGCCGGGCCACGCCGGCGTTGTCACCACGACCACCGATCCACAGCAGGATGACGGCGATCGCGAGCAGGATCAGCGGCACGATGTTGTTCGTGATCCAGTCGCGGAGGTTGACCGTGGTCAGCTGTCCGCCCTGGGCGAGTACCAGCTGGATCGCCTCGTACGAGGTCTTCACAGCTCCTCCTTGCGGCAGTCCATTTGTCCCGGTCGCTCCCGCAGGCGAGTAGACCACGAGACCCGTACGTGATCCTAGGGGCTGAGCCACCCGGCCCACGCGTGCGCCACGCTGCGCGATCGGGTCGACACGGTCGGAGCAGTGTCGATCGGGCGTGACTCGTATCTCCCCGGCACCCCGCCCCCGGCCCGAGATGTCATGGTCGGCTTTGTCTACTGTTCGGTAACAAGTATGGCCCGACCGTGACGGGGTCGGGCGACCCACGGCCGGGCGCACTACCCTTCGCCCGACCGTCGTCGCACCCCACCACACCAGTGCGACGACGAGGTCCGAGGAGGCACTGCGATGACGAGGCCCGTCCGGTCCCGGCGGCACGGTACGCCGTGCGCGCACGACCGCACCCCCGCCTCCGCACGCCCCAGGACCGGTTCACCGTTTCCCGTCCCGATCCGTCACGGCAGCACCACGCTCCGGCAGGGACCGCTGGGTGTTCTACAGGGAGGTTCCTCCAGATGACCTGGGTGCAGTACACGCTCGGCATCATCACGGTGCTGTCGGCAGTGGTCGCCGTCGCGCTCGTGTCCATGACCGTGACCCGGATGGTCCGGATCATCCGGCTCGGTCAGTCCGACCCGACGCGCAACGGCCCGTTCGGGCCGCGGCTCGTGACCATGCTCAAGGAGACCCTGGGCCACACCAGGATGCTCAAGTGGACCAAGATCGGCATCCTGCACTGGCTGGTCATGGTGGGCTTCCTGGGCCTGATCCTGGCGTTGGTCGAGGCGTTCGTGGAGGTCTGGAACCCGACCTTCCACCTGCCGCTGATCGGCGTGTGGTCGGTGTACTCGATCTACGTCGAGTTCCTCGGCGTCGCCACGGTCGTGGGCATCGCCGCGCTGATCGTCATCCGGCAGCTGAACAACCCGCGCTCGCAGGGCCGGATGTCGCGGTTCTACGGGTCGAACATGGGCCGGGCGTACTTCGTCGAGGGCGTCGTGTTCCTCGAGGGCCTGGGCATCCTGGTGGTGCGGGCCGCGAAGATCTCGCTGAACGCCTTCGACGTGCCGGTGTGGTCGGCTCCGGTGTCCTACGCCCTGTCGACGATCCTGCCCGCCTCCACCGCGCTGGTCAGCGTGTTCGCCGCGGTGAAGGTCCTGTCGGCGATGATCTGGCTGATCGTGATCGCGGCCAAGCCCACCATGGGTGTGGCCTGGCACCGGTTCACCGCGTTCCCGAACATCTACTTCAAGCGCAACGACGACGGCTACAAGGCCCTCGGCGCGACCCGGCCGATGATGAGCCAGGGCAAGGCGCTGGACCTGGAGGAGGCCGACCCCGACACCGACACGTTCGGCGTCGGCAAGGTCGAGGACTTCACCTGGAAGGGCCTGCTCGACTTCACCACCTGCACCGAGTGCGGCCGCTGCCAGTCCCAGTGCCCGGCCTGGAACACCGAGAAGCCGCTGTCGCCGAAGCTCCTGGTCAACGCCCTGCGCGACCACGCGTACGAGAAGGCCCCCTACCTGCTCGCCGGCGGCAGCCGTGACATGGCCGGCGACGAGGTCGGCATCACCGGCGAGGGCGCCGAGGAGCGCCTGGCGGCCATTCCGGTCGACGCGCTGGAGGCCGCGGGCCGCCCGCTGATCGGCGGCGAGGACGTGAACGGCGTCATCGACCCCGACATCCTCTGGTCCTGCACCACCTGCGGCGCCTGCGTCGAGCAGTGCCCGGTCGACATCGAGCACGTCGACCACATCATCGACATGCGCCGCTACCAGGTCCTGATCGAGACCGAGTTCCCCACCGAGCTCAACTCTCTTTTCAAGAACCTGGAGAACAAGGGCAACCCCTGGGGCCAGAACGCCAAGGACCGCCTGGAGTGGACGAAGGGCCTGGACTTCGAGGTCCCCGTCGTGGAGGGCGAGCTCGACGCCGACACCGAGTACCTGTTCTGGGTCGGCTGCGCCGGCGCGTTCGACGACGGCCAGAAGAAGACCGTCCGCGCCACCGCGGAGCTGCTGCACCGGGCCGGGGTGAACTTCGCCGTCCTCGGATCGGGCGAGACCTGCACCGGTGACCCGGCGCGCCGCTCGGGCAACGAGTTCGTGTTCCAGATGCTCGCGCAGCAGAACGTCGAGGTCCTCAACACGGTCTTCGAGGGCCGTGAGACCGGGACCCGCAAGATCGTGACGACCTGCCCGCACTGCCTCAACACCCTGGGCCGGGAGTACCCCCAGCTCGACGGGCACTACGAGGTCGTGCACCACACGCAGCTGCTCAACAAGCTGGTGCGGGAGAAGAAGCTGGTCCCCGTCTCGGCCCCCGCCGCCGACGCCGCCCCGGTGACCTACCACGACCCCTGCTACCTGGGCCGGCACAACGAGGTCTACGAGGACCCGCGTGCCCTGGTCAGCGCGGCCGGAGCGACCCTGTCGGAGATGCCGCGCCACGGTGACCGGTCGATGTGCTGCGGTGCCGGTGGCGCCCGGATGTGGATGGAGGAGCGCATCGGCAAGCGCATCAACTTCACCCGCGCCGAGGAGGCCGCCGAGACCCTCACGAAGGCCGGTGGCGGCTCGGAGCCGTCCGGGACGCTGGCGGTCGGCTGCCCGTTCTGCCGCACGATGATGACCGACGGCGTGAACCAGACCGCCGGTGAGGCCGTGCAGGTCCAGGACGTCTCGCAGATGCTGCTCGCCGCGGTCAAGCGGGGCGACCCGGCTCCGGAGCCGGAGCCCGTCGCGGCCGGGACCACCGCCGAGACCACCCCCGAGACCACCGCCGAGGACGCGCCGACGACGGAGACCCCCGCCGTCGCCACCCCGGAGGCGGAGGTCGCCGAGGAGGCCGCGGCGCAGGACCCGGCCACCCCGGCCGGCTCGGACGGGGCGTCGAGCACCGGCACCCCGGCGTCGTCGGGCAACGGGAACGGCAACGGCTCGACCAACGGCTCGTCGCCGGAGCAGGCCGAGCAGCAACGCTCGAACGAGAACTGACCCACCACCGACGACGGCCGGGCACCCCGCACGGGGGCCCGGCCGTCGTCGTGTGTGCGGGGGTCAGCAGGGTGCGAAGGAGCTGACCTGGAACGTCGACGGCGTGGTCCGGGTGAGCACGACCCGGCCCAGCTGGGGCGCGGCGGCGCCCCAGGCCGAGCGGCAGGCGTCGACGGTGGTGGTGGCGCCGACCGCCACCACCGGGTCGGGGCGGCGGTCCGGCTCGGTGACCCCGGCTCCCGCCGGCACCCGGCCGTGCAGCACGGCGACGGCGTCCTCGCAGGTGGGCGCCCCGGTGGCGGCCCGCACCTGGTCCAGCGCCGCGGGCTGCACGAGCCGGCAGACCCGGGCCGGGTTCGGCGAGGCGACACCGGTGTCCAGCGAGACGAGCGCGAGCTGTGGACGGGCGACGCCGAGATCGGTGCGGAACTGGGTGCCGGCCTGGGCGTCGATCCGGGCCTGGTCCTGGCGGATCTCCGCGGAGCGGAACGAGTAGCCGACCCCGGACACGACCAGCAGGACCACGCCCAGGGCGAGCACCTTCCAGCGGGGCAGCAGCAGCGCCCCGGCGACGATCACCCCGACCGACAGGGCCAGCCCCCACGCCCACGGGTTCTCGCGTGTCCCGTTGACCAGGGCCGCGACGAGCACGACCCCGGCGACGTGCGGTGCCCAGCCCTGCAGCAGCCGGTCCAGCCGCAGCAGGGCGAGCAGGACCAGGGTGCCGAAGCCGAGTCCGACCGGGACCCACCAGCGGTCCGGGTCGTCGAGGAAGGGCAGGAGCAGCAGCGCTGCGCCGGCCAGGCCCAGCGCGGTGGCACCGCGGAGGCTGCGGGGTCGCAGCTTCCGCCACGGGGCCCAGGGGTCGTCGGGCCCCGACCCGGGTGGGTCGTCGGCACCCGGCCCGGGTCCGGAGCCTCCCGTCGCGGGCCCGTCCGGGAGGGTGAGGGCACGCGGGTCGGCCTCCGGCGGCGTCCGGGGCTGCTCCGGGGTCGGCACGACGAGCTCGGTCCCGGGCACCGGCGGGTGCACCGTGCCGCGGTCCGCGGCATAGCCCTGTCCGGTGGGACGGTCCGCAGCGTCGCCCGGCCCGGCGGGACGGTCCGCGGCGGCGCGGGCTGGCGGATCGGGGGCGTCCGGCCGGCGGGCGGCGGGGCGGACACCGCGGTCGGGTCGTCCGCTGCGGCGACGGCCGGTGGCCCACGGGTCCGGGGAGCTGCGGTCGGCGTCCATCACCTCCCAGCGTAGCGAGGCGGGAGCCCGCTCAAGCGCCGAAGAACGCGTTCATGCCCGGCTCGTCGGACAGGAAGGTCTCGATCTCGACGATCCGGCCGTCCCCGATCCGGCAGACGGTGGCGAGGTGCTCGTCGAGCACCCGGTCCCCGCGGCGGGCCGTGTTGTGCAGACCGAGCGCGACGTTGTCGGCGCTCACCAGGACGTGCTCGAGCGCGAAGTCCACCCCGTAGGAGGCGATCAGCGCCGCACGGTCGAGTACCGCCTCAGCACCGTCGACCCGGCCGGAGACCGCGTTGTTCCCGGGCAGGGTCCAGGTGACGGCCGGGTCGAGAACCGCTCGCAGCCGGTCCTTGTCCCCGGTGGTGAGGGCGGAGTGGAACTCGGTGGCGATGTGGTGACGGACGTCCACGGCTCCTCCAACTGTTCGATTTGATTCGAACCGTAGCCCTCGAACCCGGCCGTCTTCCAGATGACCGCCGCCACATCAGTTCGAACGCAGTCGTACCATCGGGGCATGCAGGACGATCCGAGCCGCGATGAGCTGAGCATCGAGACCGTGATCGCGGCACTCGACCATCCGGTGCGGATGCGGGTCGTCCGCACCCTGGCCGCCCTCGGCGAGGACGAGACGCTCACCTGCCAGGAGATCCTCCCCGACATGACCAAGAGCAGCGCGAGCCATCACTGGCGGACGCTGCGGGAGTCGGGCGTGATCGAGCAGCGGCGCGACGGCAGGGTGCTGCGGACCCGGCTGCGGCGCGTCGATCTCGACGCGCGGTTCCCCGGGCTCGTGGCGGCCGTCGTCGACGGGTGAGCTCAGCTCCGCCGGGTGTCGGTGCGGTGGAAGCTGCGGAACGCGCGCGACGGGGTCGGCCCCCGCTGCCCCTGGTAGCGCGACCCGACACCCTCGGTGCCGTAGGGCCGTTCGGCCGGGCTGGACAGCCGGAACAGGCACAGCTGCCCGATCTTCATCCCCGGCCACAGGGTGATCGGCAGGTTCGCGACGTTGGACAGCTCCAGCGTGATGTGCCCGGTGAAGCCCGGGTCGATGAACCCGGCGGTGGAGTGGGTCAGCAGACCCAAGCGCCCGAGCGAGCTCTTGCCCTCCAGCCGACCGGCCAGGTCATCGGGCAGACCGACCCGCTCGAACGTCGACCCCAGCACGAACTCGCCGGGGTGCAGCACGAACGACTCGCCGTCCGGCGTCTCCACCGGGGTCGTCAGCTCGTCCTGCTGCTGGGCGGGGTCGATGTGGGTGTAGCGCGAGTTCTGGAAGACGCGGAAGAACCGGTCCAGCCGGACGTCGACGCTGGACGGCTGGAGCATCTCGACGTCCCACGGGTCGAGCACGAGCCGGCCGGACTCGATGTCCTTGCGCAGGTCGCGGTCGGAGAGCAGCACGCCGACAGCCTATCCAGGACCGACGGTCACGCTTCGGAGGACTCCTCGGAGTCCGACTCCACCTCGCCGGAACCGTGCCGGCCGCCGCCCACGAGGTCGTCGGGCAGCTGCGGCGAGCGGGTCAGCCCGAACATCCAGGCGATGGCCTGCTCGGCCCGGGCGGCCTCGAAACCGTCCGACGCAGCGGCGCGACGCCCGTGGTCACCGTCGAGCACCTGCGCGACGGCGGCGGCCGTGTCGTGGGCGGCGATGCTGCGGATCGAGTCGCCGGGCTGCGGCACGTTCGGCCCGTCGACCAGCACCGCCAGGGTGCCGAGGCCGGGCGCGTCGACGACGAGCTCGTGATCGTCGCTGACCAGGACGGTCGCTGCGGCGAGCACGGCCAGCTGGTCGGGCAGCGGGGGCTCGGGCACGGCCGTCACCCGGGGGTGAGTGCCGAGCGATCGGGCCGTCTCCCCGGCGGCGAGCGCACCGAAGAGCACGATCTCGATCCGCGGGTAGCGCTCCAGCAGGTCCGCGACGCCGCGCAGCACCGGCGACGACGAGGCCCGCGCCAGGTCGACGACGATCAGCCTGCGGCGCTCGTCGTGCACCCGCTCCAGCGCGTCGACACAGCCCTGGTGCTGCGGACCGGGCAGCGAGTTGATCGTGTCGCCGATGGTCAGCACGTTCGGGCCGAGGGGGCTGCCCAGCGCGGAACCGCTGGTGGTGAGGAACAGCGACGCGAGCTGGCCGATGACCCGCCGGTGCGCCTCCTGCGGGAACGGGCACAGCAGGTCGTCGGTGCCCATCCCGGCCTGCATGTGCACGATCGGGATCCGCCGCCAGAACGCGACCGTCGCCGCGACCTCGGCGGCCAGCCCGCCGCCGTGCACCAGCACCGCGGACGGGTCCTGGTCGACGAGCAGCTGGTCGAGCCGGGTGAACAGCGCCGCGGCGACGTCGGCCATGCCGGGCCCGGTGTCCAGCGGCAGCAGGATCGTGATGTCGGTGGGGACACCGAGCGCCTCGAACGCCTCGTGGACGGCCATCGGGTCCGGCCCGGTGGCGACGGTGATCCCCCGGATGCGGTCCGCCGCCGCGACGGCCCCGGCGACCGGGGCGAGCCGTGCGACCTCGGGACGGCTACCGGCGATGAGCAGGACGTCGTGCTCGTGGTCCGGGGGGAACCCGGACGCATCGACCGACATCGGGTCGAACACCGTCATCGCAGTCACCTTCCGGCCGAGGCGTGACCGACGGTGCCGAGTGTGCGCGGAGCGGGTGGCCCGGTCGAGACGTGCGCGCCCGGTGGTCGGTTCGTGCGGTGGCCGGGGCGGGGAGGTCCATGACAGGTCTGCGGATCGTGGTGCTAAGGTGATCTCGCGACATGCGGATGTAGTTCAATGGTAGAACATCAGCTTCCCAAGCTGAATACGCGGGTTCGATTCCCGTCATCCGCTCCATCAACGAAGGCCCAGGTCAGCGGCAGATTTTCCGTCGAACCTGGGCCTTCGTCGTTCTCGGTGAACGGCCTCGCGTGCTATCCCCGTGCGATTCGGGATGGCTCACCCGGCGACCGGCGGATCGCGCTCGTCGTCCTGGGAGCGCGTGGCCCCACGCCGCTGGTCGTCGACCAGGCCGCTCAGCCCGTCGGCGATCCGGCGGTCGGCCGAGCTGGTCGCGCGCTGGTAGATCAGGGCCGCCCGCATGTCGTCGTGCCCCATCCGGGACATCAGGTCCTTGGTGCTCGCGCCGGTCTGGGCGGCCCAGAGGTTGCCGGTGTGCCGCAAGTCGTGGAAGTGCAGGCCGGGCGCTCCGATCTTCTTCACCGTCTCGACCCATCGGACCAAGTTGTTGAAGTGCGCCCGACGCAGGGCCCCGCCTTTGGGCCCGGTAAACAGCAGCGCGTCCGGGGCCGCGCCGACGTACTCGCGCAGGTGCTCGACCAGCTCCGGGCGCACCGCTGTCGGGATGCTGATCGTCCGGACTCCGGCACGGGACTTCGGCGGCCCGACGACGATCCCGCGGCCGACGACCTCGGTGTGGGCGACGCTGACCCGTACCCAGCTCCCGTCGGGGGCGACGTCCTGCCGTCGCAGTGCTGTCGCCTCTCCCCACCGCAGCGTCGCGAACGCGGTCACGATGATCAGCATCCGTAGCCGCCGGTAGCGCATCGCGTCGGCCAGCTCGAACACCTGCGGCAGCGTCAGGACCGGGCGTTCTGCCGGGTTCTCCTGGTCAGCGCCGCGCACCCGGCACGGGTTCCGGGCGAGGATGCGATCCTCCTCTACCGCGGTGTTCAGCACGGCCCGGAGCAACCGGTACGCCTTGGCAGCCATCGTCTGGGAGACCCCGGCGGCGAGCAGGTCGGCCCGCCACTGCCGGACGAGCGCCGTGGTCAGCTCACCGAGCGCGACCCCGCCCAGAGTGGGGACGATGTGCCGGGCCAGCAGCCACCGGTACAGCTCCACGGTGCGGGGCCGGAGTCCGGCACGCTGCTCGACCCAGCTCTCGGCGTAGTCGACGAGCCGGACCTTGGCCCGGGACGGGTCCGTCCACTCACCCTGACTGATCGTCGCCTCGACGCGGGACAGGTAGACGTCGGCGTCCGCCTTGCGCGCGAAGGTGGTCGATGCGGTCCGACGCTGGCCGTCCGGCCCGAGGTAACTCGCCTGGTAGCGGCCGGACGGGAGCTTGCGGACGTGCCCGAACCGGCGGTGGCCTCGTCGGTTACCCATCAGGCCACACCCCCGAGGTCCCGCCAGACACTCGCGGCGGTCACCGGCTCGACCCGGCCCGCCTGCACGAAGGCGTCGAGGTCGGCGACGGCGAACCGCACATGCCGCCCGACCCGGAAGAAGGTGATCCGGCGTTCGGCGATCAACCGGCGGACGAAGCGCACGGAGGTATTCAGGTGCTCGGCCGCCTGCGGGACGGTCAGGTACTGCGCAGTGGTCGTGTCAGCCACGACGGGGCTCCTTCCTGCTCGTGCGCTGCTCGCGTCGTCGTTCGGCGATGCCGAGGGCGATCTCTCGTTCGGCATCGTTGCGGTGGCCGATGTGGACGACGGCCCAGTCGTTGACCACCAGCACGGAGCCGGGTTCGGCCGGGTTGTCGAGGGCGGCGAGGGTCTGTCCGAGCTGGTAGGTGCGGCGGTCGCCGCGGATGGCGCCGAAGGTGGTCGAGTAGGCGCGGGACTTGGTGAGGAAGTGGCCGCGGAACCCGAGCATGTGGGCCCAGCGGCGCAGGTTCAGGGCCTCGTACTGGTCTTGGCCGCCGAGCTCCCAGGCGGTTTCGATCAGCCGTCGGTGGTGCGGGGTGATGTCGAGGTGGGCGAGGTGGGTGATGTCGCGGATGGGCCGGTCGGTGGCCTCGCTCTTGCCGGTGCCCTTGGTGGCGTACTTGGCGACGTAGGCGGCCAAGGCGGCGTCGGTGATCTCGCCGCCGTCGTTCTCCAGCGCGGCGGCTGCGGTGGAGGTGATGGGCCGGGTGTCGACCTGGGAGCCCCACGCGAGCACGAGCGGACTGCCGTCAGGGCGGGTGACGGAGAACGAGATCTCCTGGGCCGCCTGGCGCACCGCGGCGTTGAGGCTGTCGGTGTCGATCCAGGTGGGTGGGCCGGTGACGGGGCCGTCGGGTCCGTCGAGGCGGACGACGGCGTGGAAGTGCACGAGGCCGCGCCGCTGGTACTCGGCGACCTTGGCATACGACAGCCGGGCGTGGGCGGGGAAGTCGCGGACCTTGACGCCGAGGACTCCGGCGAGGAGGCGGCGCAGGCGGATGGTGAAGCGGTTCCAGAGCTTCCCGGCGTGGGCCTGCCAGAGGATCGCGCCGACGTAGTCGTGGGCGTCGGCGTCGGTGGCGGTACCGATCCTCGGGTCGTCGGGGTGGTGCTTGTCGCCGCAGCTGCAGGGGATGACCAGGCCCCTCGGGCTGACGCGTCGGGTGTGGACGGGCCCGAACGAGGGTGCGGTCAGGGTGACGAACACCCGGGGGTGGTCGGTGGCGGTGTCGGGGACGCCCTTTCCGCCGGCCATTCCTGCGCGGATCAGGTGGTAGGCGTCGGAGGCGTAGCGGTCCGAGCAGGCCGGGCAGACGCTCGCGCGGCGGTTGCCGCAGGGGGCGAGGATGTCGCCGTCGCGTTCGGCCAGCACGGTGCCGGTGGCGCGGTCCTGGATGCGGGCCGAGCCGGTGAGGTGGATCGGGGCGGCGCAGCCGCCCAGGGCGGTGACCTCGCGGCGCCAGGTCTGGAAGTTCTCTGACCGGAGCAGGTGGGACAGGTCGTTGTCGTGCTGGGTAGCCGTCATGGCGGCATCCCTCCGGGATGAGCGTGTGGGGTGGATGGCTCCGGCCCCGCCGGGGCTGTGGGTGCTCTGCGGCGGGGCCGGGCCGTCACCGGCGGGGGCGGGCGCGGTGCTCGTGCTCGATCTCGACCGGGCCCGGGCCCGGGCGGTGGCCGTAGTAGCGGGCCAGCAGCCGCCCGGCGGCCCGGTAGGTGGAGGCATGGCCGACGAGGGCGCCGTGGTCGTTCTCGACCCGGTAGCGGCCTGCCTCGCGCAGGACGGTGCCGCCCTGGCTCGTCCCGGCGAGCAGGACCAGCGCCTTACCCGGCTGAACGACGTCGACCCAGATCACCCCACTGGCGCCCTGGCCGGTGGCCCTCTTCGGCTCGGGTGCCGGACGCGGGTCCGGGACGGGCCGCAGGTGGCCCCACCGGGTGACCATGTCCCGGGTCGCCTTCGGGACCAGGACCGCCCGGGCCGGGCCTTCCTGCCCGGCGTGGTGGATGTGGTGGTTGCCGCCGAGCTTGAGGTGTCCGGAGTCGAGGAGTTGGGCCACGGTGTCGCCGTCGTGCCGGGAGACAGCCTCGGCGCACCCGGGCCGGGCAGGATCGGCCTGGATGACCCGGCCGGTGCGCTCGATCACGAAGAACCCGGGGTCCTGCGCGCCTGCCACGATCCGGGCGACCTCGCGCGGGTCCTGTGTGGCGGCCGGGCCATGCTCGGCGTTCTCGACGATGACCGCGTCGCCGAACAAGGCGTCCTGAACGGTGCCGCTCTGGCCGGTCATGCCGACCACCACCAGGTCGCCCGGGCCTCCCAGGCCCACTCACGGGCGAGCTGGCGCACGACGTACCACTCGGTGACCCCGGCAGCGGCGAGCGCGACCCAGAACCAGCCGGAGCCGGTACCGAGGCACCACCAGGCGGCGCCGACGAGCAGCGCGAGCAGCAGGGTCGTCTTGGCCCACATCGCCAGGGCCCACAGCGTCGTGGTGCGCATCAGGCCACGTCCCGTCCGTCGATGGTGATCACGTCGGCGTCCGGCGGCGGCGTGCACCGGGCGACGAGCTCGGTGATGTCGTCGTCGCTGACGTAGGCGGCGCGGAACCGGACCGGCAGCCGTGAGCCGCGGTCGATGACGAACCCGATCCCGGCGTGGCGGGCGTCGCCGGGGATCTCGTCGGCCAGCGCACCCCGCTCCCGTGCACCTTCACCGAGCACCATGTCGACGTGGCTCGCGGCGGTGACGCCGAGGCAGATCCGCTGCGTGAACAGCTCCCGCACGTCGACGACGTCCTTGCTGGGCTCCTGCAGGTAGCCGTGCACAGAGAACAGCGAGGCCCTGCCCTGCGTCATGACCTCCGCCAGCAGCCCGAGGGCGGTGCGGACGGATGAGCGGTCGCCGTAGGCGGTGAGCATCGCCATCTCGTCGATCACCAGCAGCTCCACCGGCGTCGCCACCGATGGCGTTGCAGCCCGGATGTTCTGCTCGCGCATGTCGTCCTGCCGGTCGCGCATGGCGTCGCGGAACTCAGTGAGGTGTTCTCAGTAGCGGGTTGATCATGTCGTGCGGTCGTACTCGGTGTGGAGTAGTACGAGCGCAGCTGCGGTGATCGCGCCGGTGCGCCAGGGACATAGCGTGACTCGCCGCAACGCGGCGAAGGTGGTCTTGAGCAGGGCGTTTCCGCGTTCGGCCAGAGCACGAAGGGCTGAGTGCAGGGTGTTGACGGTGCGCTGGTTGACCGTCTGCCCGCGGCCGGGGACGGGTTTGATGGGCACGGTGAGCCGGTCGGCTTCGCCTTCGTAGCCGAGGTCGCCCAGCGCGGCGTGGGTGTCGTCGGTGAACGCGGCCAGGCCCTCGAGCAGCCCGGGGTGGGTACGGGCGCAGCGGGTGTCGTGCTCGCGGCCCGGCCGCACGTCGCTGGTCCATAGCGGCCATCCATCAGGTGCGGTGAGGACCTGGATGTTCCCGCCGTGGCGGCGGTGCTTGCCCGACCACCACAGGTCGACCCCGGGGGTGAGGCCGAGCGCGCGGCACCGGTCGGTGGCGATCAGGGTGCCGTCGAGATTCACGTGGGTGTGCCCGGCTGTGCGGGCGGCGAGCAGGGCTCCGTGCAGGCCGGGTGCGGCCGCGGCGAGGACGTCGATGCCTTCGTGCAGGTAACGGTAGGCCGTTGCAGTGCTGATCGCGTTGTCACCGGCCAAACATCGGACCCGGGTAGCATCACAGAACCAGCGGATCACCAGCACTGCCTGGGCGAACGGGGTCAACGCCCGCCGCCGGGTGCCACGTCGACGGCGTTGAAGGACCAGGAGCCGCGCCAGATAGGCCACGGTGCGCTCCCCGATCGGGAGGACAGCGGTGTAGGTGACAGGATCAGACATGCAGGACCTCGGTGACGGTGTCGATCTGTGCTGGACCGAACCGATCTACCGGGGTCCTGCCCCGTTCCCGCTCATCTCACCACCCTCGGCGTGTCGCCACGACCTGCCACCCCGCTACTGAGAACACCTCAGTGACCAGAACCCGCATCTTTACAGGACGGTCGCCAGCTGGCTTAGAAGGTGGCTCCCGATCTTCCGGGGTGAACAAGTCCAGCTGATCGTTCAAATCACGGCCCCCGCGTTCGCTGGACGTCCGAGTCTGCTGCCTATAGCAATACCAGATCACTGCGCCGAGGCACAGAGCGCCGCCAACAAGCGGAGCGATTCAGCGAGCCGATCGGGGCCGACGAGGGGAACACCGAACCTGCGGATGGTGGCAGCGGGTGCGTCGGACCAGTCGTAGGTCAGACGCACCTGCGTCCCATCACCGGTCGGCGCGAGGTCGTATCGCCACGTCCAGCCGAGCGGCGAGCCACCGTGAACGGCCGTGGTCCACGCGATGGTTCGATTCAGGTCGAACATCGTCAGGATGTTGTCGGACAGATAGTGCTCAACGGTGTCGCCGTCGATGTAGGTCATGTTCATTGTGAAGACCTGACCGACGCCGGACAGGATCTCGGCGGTGGTCGGCTCTCCGACCATCGCCGACCCGTCGAAGTGCCGATGCATCGCCGGGTCGCGCAACAGCTCGAATGCTGCCGATGCCGGCGCGTCCATGACGGTGGCGGCGGCGTGGGCTGTGGACACCACCGTGATACTGCCGCATCTGCACCTTTCGGTGCCCTCCCTCCGCTCCCCCTGGACGGGGACGACGGGGTCAGAGCGCGGGCGGCGCGTCGCGGCGGGCGACCCACCAGGTCACCATCCCGGCCCCGGTGAGCAGCGGGACGAGCACGAGCACCGCGGGACCCGCGAACACCGCGACCACACCCAGGGTGATCGCCGCGATCCCGGCGCCGAGGCCGCTGGCCACGGCCAGCACCGTGGCCCGCTCGCCGATCGGCTCCCCGGCCACCCAGGACAGGGTGCGGGCCACCCCTGCGACCACCACCGCCAGCACGATCCCCGCGACCACCGCGGCCAGTGGCAGCGCGGCACCCGCCGCGAGCGCGACCGGGATCGCGAGCGCGGTGAGAACGGCAAACAGCAGGGCGCGCAGGGACCGCCGCAGCGGCGGGACGGGGGGTGTCACGTCTCCCCATTGTGCAGGGGTTGACCTGGGGTTTCGATGTAACCTGCGCGACCCTCAGTAGAGTCGGGCCGCGTAGCCGGCGCCGTAGTACTCCTCGATCTTCTCCAGCGGCTCGTCGGGGCGGGCGAGCCGCTTGGCGAGCTGCGCGGTGGAGGGCAGCGCGTCCGGCGCGGGCCAGCTCTCCGTCGCCCACAGCTCGGAGCGCAGGAACGCCTTGGGGCAGTGGAAGTAGATCTGCTCGATCGCGACCTCGCAGGCGAGCAGCGGCCGTCGGCCCTTCACGGCGAGCTCGTCGAAGTAGGGCGCGTCGCGGACGAGGCGGGCCCGGCCGTTGATGCGCAACGTGTCGTTGCGCCCCGGCACCAGCAGGATGACGCCGACGTGCGGGTTCTCCAGGACGTTGCGCCAGCCGTCGACACGACCGTTGCCGGGACGCTCGGGGATCGCGACCGTGCGGTCGTCGACGACGTGCACGAACCCGGCCGGGTCGCCCTTCGGCGAGACGTCGCAGGTGCCGTCCCGGCCCGACGTCGCCAGCAGCAGGAACCGGGACGCCGCCAGCCAGGCGCGGTGCACGTCCACGAGGTGGTCGCGTTCCTTCGCCAGGGCGGGTGCGATCGGCTGCCCGGTGATCTGCTGCAGCTCGGCGAGGGTGCGGATCTCGGTTCCGTGCGCGTCGGACGTCATGGGTCGACGGTAGGCGCGGACGGGCGCGGGGCCGAGAGAATTCCCGGTCACGGGCGTGGGGACGACCGGCATCACCTGCTAGCCCAGGACGGGCGTCATGCCCGGCTCCCGCCCGGTGGCGGCCAGCGCGAGCGCCGTGTCGTCCTCCCACCCCGCGACGGCGGCGTCCCCGGCCAGGCGCAGCACCGTCTCCCGCACCACCGCGAGCCCGGACGCCGGCGGCGTGGGCGCGTCCGGCAGCACGACGGTCATGTCGAGGTGGTGCACCACGACCTCCACCACCCAGGTCGCGACGAAGTCGCCGACGTCGAGGACGACCCCCTGGAACTCCAGCCGGTAGGGCCGCTCGAGGTCGGCGACGAGCCGGCGCAGCCCGCGCACGGTCGTCGCGACGTGGGCGACCTGACCGGTCGGGCGGGCGTAGGCCGCGGCGACGGCGCGGGCGAAGCGCTCGTGCGCCCAGCCCGGCTGCTCGGACCCGGGCGGCGGTGCGGTCCAGTAGGTCGCGAGGTCGGCGTCGGCGGGACGGTCGGTGCGGGCGGGGAACCCGGCGAGCATCTCGACCAGGCCCAGGTGCAGGTGCGCGAGGACGTCGGCGGCGAGCCAGCCGTGACAGCGGCTGCGAGCGTGCAGGTCGGTGTCGTCGACGTGGTCGAGCAGCGCGGACAGCCCGTCGAGCGTGTCGAGGAACGCGGGCCGCGCCACGTCGAGCGGATAGGCCGTCACAGCAGATCGGCCCCGGACCGCGAGGCCGGCTGCTCCCCGGCCGCGGCCATCTCCTCGGCCACCCGCATCAGCTCGGTGTTGACCGGGGTCGCGATCCGGTGCGCCGCGCCCAGGGCCACGATCTCGCCGTTGAGGTACCGGGCCTCGATGGAACCGGAACCGCGCCGGAGGCTCTGCCACGACGACGAGCCCCGCCGCGTCGCACCCGCGACCGGCCGCTCGGTGATGATGCCCTCCCGGCGGACGCGGTCGTCGTCGCCGGTCCTGGCGGTGATCCCGGCCGCGGCGAGCACGGCGTGGCCCTCCGCGGTCGCGGCCTCGACGAGGCGGGGGGCGTCCGGGTCGTCGAGCCCGCAGATCGCGTCGACCGCGTTGGCCAGGTTCGTGAGCAGCTTGCCGTACTTCGCGGCCATCACGTCCGGGTCGGCGCGGGAGGAGAACCCGGCCGCGGTGAGGTCGGCGACGATCGCTTCGGTGGTGGCGTCGACCCCGGAGGGGAACCGGCCGACGTCGAGCACACCCGGGACCGGCGACGACGACGCGACGACGACACCCGGTTCGTAGTGCTCGGCGGGCAGGATCACCAGCATCGCCTGCACCCGGTCGGTGCGACGCGCGGCGAGGCGCTCGTTGGCGACGCCGTTCTGCGCGCACGCCACGGTGATCCCGGGGGCCGCCTTGAGCAGCGCGGCCAGCGGCGGCGGGGTGTCCTGCGACTTGACGGCGAGGATCGCGACGTCGTCGGGGGTGGGGCGGGCCTCGGCGACCGTGCTCACGGCCTCCACCGGATGGGTGGTCGACCCGTCCGGGGTGTCCAGGCGCAGCCCGTGCTCGCGGATCGCGTCGAGGTGCGCGCCCCGGGCGACGGCGACGACCTCCCGCCCCGCCGCGTGCAGCCGCGCCGCGATCGTCCCGCCGACCGCCCCTGCCCCGATCACCACGTAACGCACGACGACGATCCTGACTCAACCGTCGTGCCGGCGCACCACCGACGGCGGGGCAGTGGGTGCCCGCCGTCGTGGAGGAATCAGACCAGGTGGGTGGCGAGGAACCGGTCGACGGCGGCGCGGCCGTCGGCGACGTGCGGCTCGACCTTCCACTGCTCCACCAGCTCCGCGCCCGGTGCGAGCTCGGCGAGCCGGCGCGACACCGGCTCCGGGTGGAAGGCGTCGGTCCCCATGAGCACCAGCCACGGCGTCGTGACGTGGGCGAGCGCCTCGTCGGGAACGGAGTACAGCATCCCGCCGCCGCCCCACATGTTCGTGCGGAACGCGGCCCAGTCGTCGTCGGGGACCCCGGGGTGGTCGGCCTCGATCCCGGCGCGCCAGCTCTCGAAGCTCTTCTCGAACAGGTGCTGGTTGTCGGCACGGCCGATGGGCTGCAGCGCGACCGCGGCCCGGATCCGCTGCGGCTCGGTGACCAGCAGGTTCGCGATGTAGGCGCCGCCGATGCACATGCCGAGCACCGCGCACTCGGAGACGCCGAGGTGGTCCAGCAGGGCCAGCTGGTCGGCGGTGTAGGTGTCCCAGCCGTCGTCGCCGTGGATGTCGGCGACCGAGGACCCGGCGTTGCGCTGGTCCATCGCGATGACGCGGTACCGCTGGGCGAGGTGGGTGACCGGGTTCCAGGGAGCGTTGTCCCAGGCCGCGATCGTCGAGTTCATGCCGCCCGGGGCGAGCAGCAGGACCGGGAAGCCCGTGCCGTGCTCCTCGTAGTGCAGTGTCACGCCGGGGCGCTCGAAGGAGGGCATGAGCCGAAACTAGGCCACCCGCGGAGGAGTCCGCTTCTCCGGACGGCGTCGCGCCAGGATCGAGGTGCCGTAGACGACGAGCGCCAGCCCGAGCAGCAGCAGCCACCACAGACCGGGGCGGACGGTGTCGTCGAGCAGCGTGATGCCGACCAGACCGGGCACGACGACCTGGGTGACCATGTAGAGCGCGGTCACCGTGGAGACGTCGCCGAGCTGCAGCGCGCGGGCGTAGTTGTACAGGCCGGTCAGCGCCATGCCGACCAGGATGTAGACCAGCGGCTCGCGCAGCAGACCGGCCAGGTCGACCCCCTCGGACACGTGCATCGCGCGGATGCAGACCGAGCCGCCGCCCAGCCCGAGCCCGGCGAGCACCGCCGACGGCCACGGCTTGGTCGAGTTGGTGACCGCCAGCGTCGCCCCCATGAACACCACGAGCGCCGCGATCAGGACGGCCACGGTCGTGCCGTGGCCGGTCAGTGCCTGCTTGCGCTCGGTCCCCGCGCTGCCGGCGACGAACGCGAGCCCGAGGATGCTGGCGCCGATCGCCAGCCGGTGCACCGGCCGCAGCCACTCGCCGCGGAAGTAGCGGGCGTACAGGGCCGTCATCGCGATGGCCCCGGCGAGCGTGGCCTGCACCGCGAAGATGGGGATGTACTGCAGCGCCACGACCATGCAGAGCCAGGTCACGAGGTCCATCCCGATCCCGCCGACGAACCGGGGCCGGGCCAGGACCGCGCTGGTGCGCCCGCCCTGGTTGGCCGCGTCGGCCTGGAGGATGGCGGCGACGGTGCTGCAGAGCATCGCGAGCACCGCGAAGAACATCCCGATCAGCACGGGCGGGCCCGGGTCAGGTCACGGGCGGCACGCGGGAAGATCGGCACCGGCCGATTGTGACGTACTGCTACCGGGTGCCGGCCGGGCGGGCGTCCGACGGGGCGGGCCGCTGCTCGGGCAGCGCCGCGGGCATCTCGAAGAAGCCGCTCATCAGCCCGCGGCCGGGCTGCTCGTCACGCGTGTCGGCGGCGGCCTGCCAGGGAGACGTGCCTGCCTGGACGGCCCGGCGCTGCGCCAGCACGGCCCGCGGGCGCTCGGTGAGGACCAGGACGCCGACCATCAGGGCCACCCCCACCAGCAGCGGCCCGCCGACCACCAGGATCGGCCAGCCCACCACGACATAGGCGAGCACCAACGCACCCGCTGCCATGCCGATGACCGCCCCCGCCAACCGCGTCACCACGCGCCCCTCTCACCCGTGCCCCCGAACCGTGACGACCACGGTTTTACCACGTCGGAGGGGGTGGAGACGGGCGGCGCGACGCGGTCGCGCTCACACCTTCGGGCGCGGCCGTATCGCATTCCCGCATGGGGCCGAGCCGGCGTGGGGGCTCCCGTGTCCACGCCGGCCCGGCGGTCCGAATCATCCCGCCCCGGGGTCCGGGCGGGACGGGGTGGGGGTCACTCCGCGCTGTCGTCGCAGCGCACAGCGTGATCGGTGATCGATTTCCTTGTCCCCCAGGATGATCACGCGGCTGCCGGAGCGACGCTCGACGACGGCGCGGGAGCCGTCGTGGTCGGGCCCGGGGCCGGGGTGGTCGGGGCGGTGGCGGGCGGGGTGGTGACCGGCGGGGTGGCCGGATCGGACGTGCCCTCCGCCGGCGTGTTCGGGCTCGTGCTGGTCGCCGGCGGCGACGTGGCCGGCGGGGGCGACACCACTGGGGCGGACGGCACGGCCGGAGCCGGAGCAGCCGGGGCAGGCGCGGCCGGAGCCGGGGCGCCGGGCGCGGCCGGCGCAGCGGCACCCGCGGCGGGGCGGGCCGCGACGCCCCCGGTGGCCGCGCCACCCGAGGCGCCGGCGCGCGTCCCACCCACGGGGGCGCCCGCGACCGGGCCGGACGCGGCGCCGGGCGCCGGGGCGGCCCCCGGAGCGACCGGAGCCGGTGCGACGGCCGGTGAGCTCAGCACGGGGGCCGCGCTCAGCTCACCGATCCCCGGGCTCGTCGTGGGCCAGAACAGCAGCGCACCCGCGATGGCGGCGGCACCGGCGAGGCCACCGGCACCGACCATCAGGCGCTGCCGGGTGACCACGCCGCGGCGGGCCGCGCCGGCGGGGGCGTCCCGGGTGACCAGGGTGTCCGGCGCGGGACGCTCCGGGCGGGCGATGGCCGGGGCGGTCACCCGTCCGGCCCCGAGGACCGACGGCCGTGCGGGGGCGGGGGGCTGGGCCGTACGGGTGCGGGGGACCGCGGTCAGCGGGCCGGTCGGCGGCTCCGGGTCGAGCAGGGCGACGGCCGTGCGGTCCGCGGCGGGCGCCTCGGTCCGTGCGGTCCGCTCCCGCTCACCGCGGGTCGGCCACGCCGGGGTGGTCCGGTCGGTGCGGTCGGTGCTGCCGGCGCGATCGACGGTGTCCGGCCCGGGCCGGTCCCAGGGGCTGCGCCCGGCCGGGTCGACGGGCTCGCGGGGAGTGGGGACACCGGCCAGCGGCACCATCCGCACACCGGGCCAAGAGGTCCCGGCGCCCGGCGCGACGGCCAGCGCGGCGCCCCGGGCGGCGTCGGCCACCGGGTCCGCGACGACGGCGACCGGGCGGCCCAGTGCCGCCGAGACCGCCTGCACCACGACCGGCATCCGTGCGGCGCCGCCGGCGAGCAGCACCTCGGCGTCCGGGGCGGCGGCCACGACGTCCTGCACCAGGTCGGTGACCGGCTCGAGCAGCGGGCGGGTGAGCTCGTCGAGGTCGGAGCGGTGGATGCGGACCGCGGTTCGCAGGCCGGGCAGCTCCACCGGGACGGTCGCGACCGTGTCCCGGGACAGCAGCTGCTTGGCGGCGCGGCACTCGTCGCGCAGGGAGGTCAGAGCGGCCACGGTCCGCGGGTCGTCGGGGTCGAGCGCGTCGAACGCGGCGGCCGTGGCCGGGGAGGAGGACTGGACGAAGGCGAACACCGCGTCGTCGACGTCGGCGCCACCGGTCCGGCAGGTCAGCGTGCGGCCGACGGCGTCGGGCAGCACCCCGGGTGCGGCCGCGGCCAGCACGGTCGCGGTGGTCCCGTTGCCCCCCAGGTCGACGACGGCGAGCGGCCCCCCGGCCGGCACGACGGTGCGGTGGGCGAGCGCGACGGCCTGCGGCGCGGTCACCAGCGAGACGGTCAGCCCGCGGCGGCGCAGGGCGGCGGCCAGCAGGTCCCGCTTGTGCCGGCCCCAGCCCACCGGGCAGGTGACGCCGATCCGGGACGGCGGGCCACCGTGCCGGGTGGACACCTCGTCGACCAGGACGCGCACCAGCCGGGCGCACAGGTCCTCGGCCGCGTAGGCGAAGCCGCCCAGCGACAGCGGTGTCGGGTCCCCGACCCGGTCGAGGAAGCCGCGTGCGACACGGTCCGGCTCGGCCGGGGCCCGGCGACGGGCGGGCTCACCACAGAGCAGGTCGCCCCCGGGCGTCGCGACGAGCACCGCGGGGAGCACGTCGCTCCCGTCGCGGCCGCCCAGCCGGACGGACTCCGCGGCACCACCCGTGCGCAGCACGGCCGCGGTCACCGAGGTGGCCCCCAGATCGATCCCGAGCAGGTACGACACCACTGCTCCCCCCTCGTCGAACCGGCACGCCGGCGTGGTCCTCTCCCCGACCCATCGGCGGGGGCCGCTCCGGCGTTAGCCGGTGCCGCGCAGCGGAACGAAGTGGGGGACCGATCCCCTAACGGCCCCCCGACGGACCCGGAGCGATCCCCGATGGCCGGGCGGCCCGGCACCCCTAGCTTTCGTCGTCAACACCGGTCGTCGCCGACGGACCGGTCACCCCCCCCCGAGCGACTCCGGAGGCCGACATGGCTGCACACGACATCTCGCTGATCGACTTCATCAAGCTCCTGCTCGGCAGCGGCTCCGAGAGCATCCAGGTCCGCGACTGGTTCAACGACAACCCGAACGCGGTCCTGCAGCACTACGGCCTCGCCGACCTGTCCCCGGAGGACGTCCGCGACGCGCTGGTCATCGCGCAGGACAACGACACCGTGTCCTTCGACCGCCACTACGACACCGGCTTCAACTGGGGCGGCGACAAGGGCGGCTGGAGCGAGGGCAAGGGCGACCACGGCCACAAGGCCGCCGCCTCCCACGAGAACGTGCACGTCAAGGACGTCTGGCACACCGAGAACATCGACGACCGCGACACCATCGTCGACAACTCCGTGAACCAGCACATCAACACCCACGGCGGCGACTTCGACCAGGACATCGACATCCGGTCGACCACCGCCTCCGGTGACGGCGCGGTGGCCGCCGGCGGTGACATCGACGGCTCCACCATCACGACCGGCAACGGCAACGTCGTGGGCGACGGCAACAACGTGGTCAAGGGCGACGGCAACACCTCCGCCTTCGGTTCCGGCTCGGCCACCAAGACCGGCGACATCTCCGCCGACAAGGGCGGCGCGGTCTCCATCGGCGGCAACGCGACCGGCTCGCACGACGCGACCGACTCGTTCAACAAGACCTGGACCGAGACCCACGAGAACACCGAGATCCACGACTCCGGGAACCTCGACGCCAGCACCGAGACCCACACGTCGATCGACGACCACAGCCACACCGACATCGCGTCGCACAACGGCATCGACCTCGCCGTCGGCTGACCCACCGCACCGCCCGGTGACCGGGCCGGGACGCCCCCGACCCCGGCCCGGTCACCACCTCCCTCACCACCCGAACCCTCCGCCGAGCGCGCGAGCCCGGCGGCACCCGCAGAGGAGATCGCCATGTCCGTCGAGAAGTCGCTGATCCAGTTCATCCTGGACCTGCTGAAGGACCCCAAGGCCCTGGCCGAGTTCAAGGAGGACCCGCACGGTGTCCTCGCCCAGTGCGGCCTCTCCGAGGTCTCCGCCGACGACGTCCGCGACGCGCTGGTCCTGGCCCAGGACAACGACGACGTGTCCTTCGACCGCGACTACAACACCGGCGGCGGCCACGGCGGCCACCACCACACCCCGCCCCCGCCGCCCGTGCACCACGGCGAGGACCCGGTCAAGTACATCGACAAGTACGTGACCAACAACCACTACACCTACAACGTCGACGACCGCGACACCATCGTCGACAACTCGGTGAACCAGAACATCGACACCGGCGGCGGCGACTTCAAGCAGTCGATCGACACCAAGTCGGTCGTCGCGTCCGGCGACGGCTCGGTGGCCGCCGGCGACGACATCCGCGACTCGACCGTCACCACCGGCCACGACAACATCGTGGGCGACGACAACAACGTGGTGAAGGGCGACGACAACACCTCCGCCTTCGGTTCCGGCTCGGCCACCAAGACCGGCGACATCTCCGCCGACCACGGTGGCGCCGCGGCCGTCGGTGGCACCGCCACGGGCTCGAACGACGCGACCGACTCGTTCAACAAGACCCACACCGAGACGCACACCTCGACCGACATCGACGACTCGTTCAACACCGACGCGAGCCAGCACACCGACACCGATGTGGACAACCACAGCCACACCGACGTGCTGTCGCACAACGACGTCTCCACCGACGTCCACGTGGGCCTCTGACCCACCGCTGACCCACCGCACTGCTCCGGGCGGAGGAGCAGGTTCGACCGCCCGGACCGACGGCCCCGGCCACCCACCCCGTGGGTGACCGGGGCCGTCACCGTTCGTGTATCCATGACGAGGACGTGACGGATGCCGCCGGGCACCGTCCGCGACGTATCTGGGGGGAGCGGTCGTGGCAGTGCCGGAGGCGGTCGCGCTCGTCGACCTCGCCCTCAAGGCGGTCACTGCCTACGACCGCCCCGACCTGGCGCCGCGGCTGCGGCAGACGAAGGCGCGGCTGACCGACCCGGTCGTGCGGGTGCTGGTCGTCGGCGAGTTCAAGCAGGGCAAGAGCCAGCTGGTGAACGCGCTGGTCAACGCCACCGTGTGCCCCGTCGACGACGACATCGCCACCGCCGTGCCGACGCTCGTGCGCTTCGGCGAGGAGACGTCGGTGACCCTCGTGCGCGAGGCCCCCGGGCCCGACGGCGTGGCGACCGAGAAGGCCGAGCGGACCGTCGTCGGGCTCGACCAGCTCGCCGAGCACGTCTCCGAGGCCGGCAACCCCGGCAACCGGGCCCGGCTCACCCGCGCCGAGGTCACGCTGCCCCGCAAGCTCCTGCAGAGCGGGCTGGCCCTGGTCGACACCCCCGGCGTCGGCGGGCTCGGGTCCGCGCACGGCGCCGCGACGATGTCGGCGCTGCCCACCGCGGACGCGGTGCTGCTGGTCTCCGACGCCAGCCAGGAGTACACCGCCCCCGAGCTGGAGTTCCTGCAGGCCGCGCGCAAGCTGTGCCCGAACGTCGCCTGCATCGTCACCAAGACCGACCTGTACCCGCACTGGCGGCGGATCGTCGAGCTCGACGAGCGTCACCTGCGCACCGCCCGGATCGATGCCGAGCTGCTGCCGGTCTCCTCCGCGCTGCGGCTGCACGCGGCCCGCACCCAGGACCTCGACCTCATCGCCGAGTCCGGCTTCCAGGCGCTCACCAGCTTCCTGCTGCGCAAGGTCGTCGGTGCCGCGGACGACCTGGACCGCCGCTCCACCAGCCAGGACGTCCTCGTCACCTGCCAGGCCCTGGAAGCCACGATGCGGGCCGAGCTGATGTCGCAGAACGACCCGGAGAAGGCCGGTCAGCTCGCCCGCGAGCTGGAGGCCGCGCGGTCGCGCGTCGACGGGCTGCGCCAGCGCTCCGCGCGCTGGCAGACCACGCTGACCGACGGCGTCGCCGACCTCATCGCCGACATCGAGTACGACCTGCGCGACCGGCTGCGCGCGGTCTCCCGCGACGCCGAGCAGCTCCTGGAGGACGCCGACCCGGCCGACATCTGGGACCAGTTCGCCGAGTGGTTCCACAAGCAGGTGGCCCACGCCGTCGCACAGAACTTCGTGTGGACGACCGAGCGGGCACGCTGGCTGGCCGAGCAGGTGGCCGAGCACTTCGCCGAGGCCGTCGACGTGACCCTGCCCGAGCTGCGGGTCGCGGGCGGCTCGGTGGCCGGGCTCGTCGACCCGCTGGAGATGCCCGCGGACGAGAAGTTCGGCATCGGGCAGAAGCTGTTCGTCGGCGCCCGCGGCGGTTACGGCGGCATGCTGATGTTCGGTCTCGCCTCCACCTTCGCCGGGATCGCCCTGCTCAACCCGCTCTCGGTCGGTGCGGGTCTGCTGTTCGGCGCCAAGACCGTGCGCGACGAGAAGAAGCGCTTGAAGCAGCGCCGCCAGGCCGAGTCGAAGAACGCCGTGCGCCGGCACATCGACGAGGTCACCTTCCAGGTCGGCAAGGACTCCCGGGACAACCTGCGCCGCATCCAGCGCGACCTGCGCGACCTGCGCGACCACTTCACCACCGTCGCCGACGAGCTGTCCGAGGCGCTGAAGGAGTCGGTCGCGGCCGCGCAGACCGCCCTGAAGGACGACGCCGAGCGTCAGCAGCGCGTCGCGGACCTGGAGGCCGAGCTGGAGCGGGTGACCGGCCTCGCCGAGCGGGCCAGGGCGCTGGCCGCGGCCGTGGGCTCCGGTGGTCCGGCGTGAGCGCGCTGACCGAGCAGACCCGCGCGCTGCTGCGCCGGACCCTGGACGCCTACGGCGACTCCCCGCAGGCCGCGGGCTGGCTGCGCCACCACCTGGACCGGTTCGACGAGCCGCTGCGCGTCGCGATCGCCGGGAAGGTCAAGGCCGGCAAGTCCACCCTGCTCAACGCCCTGGTCGGCGAGCGGATCGCACCCACCGACGCGGGCGAGTGCACCCGCATCGTCACCTGGTACGCCGACGCCCCCGCCCCGGGCGTGCGGATGCACCTGCGCTCCGGCGCCGACCGTCCGCTCACCCTGGCCCGCCGCGACGGCGCACTGCAGATCGATCTGCAGGGCGCCCGGGTGGAGGACGTCGACCGGCTGCACGTCGACTGGCCGTCGCAGCACCTGCGCCGCACCAACCTGATCGACACCCCCGGCATCGGGTCGCTGACCGCCGACGCGGCCGGCCGGGCCGGGGAGTTCCTCACGCCGGAGGACACCCCGTCGCCCGCCGACGCCGTCGTCTACCTGATGCGTCACCTGCACGCCGGTGACGTGCGGTTCCTGGAGGCCTTCCACGACCGCGGCGTCGCCCGCGCGACCCCGGTGAACACCATCGCGGTGCTCTCGCGCGCCGACGAGATCGGCGTCGGCCGGCTCGACGCGCTGATCTCGGCGCGCCGGATCGCGCGGCGCTACCGCGGCGACGACAAGCTGCGGGGGCTGTGCCAGACCGTCGTCGCCGTCGCCGGGCTGCTCGCCGAGACCGCCCGCACCATGCGGCAGGACGAGTACGTCGCGCTCACCGAGCTCGCCGCGCTCCCGCGTGGCGACGTGGAGGCGCTGCTGCTGTCGGCCGACCGGTTCGGACGCACCGACCTCGACCGGCCCGACGCCGCCACTCGGATCGCGCTACTGGAGCGGTTCGGCCTGTTCGGCGTCCGGCTCGGGACCACGCTGATCCGCCAGGGCGTGAAGGACCCGACCGCGCTGGCCGACGACCTGGTACGCCGCTCCGGACTCGACGAGCTGCGCTCGGTGCTCGACACCCAGTTCTCCGAGCGCCGCGACCTGCTCAAGGCCCGCTCCGCGCTGCTCGCCGTCGACCTCGTGCTGACCCGTGAGCCCCGCCCGGCGACGGCCGCGCTGCGTGCCGAGGTGGAGCGGATCCTGGCCGGGGCGCACGAGTTCGTGGAGCTGCGGGCCCTGGCCGACCTGCGCGCCGGGAAGATCGTGTTCCCGCCGGAGGCGCTCGCCGACGCCGAACGGCTGCTCGGCGGCGAGGGCGGCTCGGCGTCGGCCCGGCTGGGGCTCGACGGCGCCGCGGGCCCGCGCGAGGTCCACGACGCCGCCTCCGAGGCGCTGCGCCGCTGGCGGCGACGGGCGGAGAGCCCGCTGACCGGGCGGGCCTCTGCGGAGGCCGCGCGGATCGTGGTGCGCTCCTGCGAGGGGCTGCTCGCCGAGGCGTCCCGCCCGCACGCACACCAGTAGGCAGCGGTCAGGGCGTCGCGTCCAGGGCGTGCAACGCCGCGACCAGCGGCGCCAGCTCGGGTCGCGTCGCCGCGTCGGCCAGTGCCCGTTCCAGCGCCCGGTCGTGGCCCGGGCGGGCGCTCTCCAGGAGCAGACGCCCCTGTTCGGTGAGCTCGGTGTAGATGCCGCGCCGGTCGGTGGGGCACAGGTACCGCTGCAGCAGCCCCCGGTCCTCCAGCCTGCCGACCAGCCGGGTCGTCGCCGACTGGCTCAGCGCCACCACCGACGACAGCTGGGCCATCCGCAGGTGGTACCCGTCCTGGCGGGCCAGCGCGTCGAGCACGGTGTACTCCACCACCGACAGCCCGTACGAGCGCTGCAGCGCCCGCTCCAGGTCGTCCTCCAGCCGGGCGTGCAGGGCGGCCAGGGTGCGCCACCCCCGCGCCCGCGTCTCGACCGCGTCGTCGTCGAGCGACATGGCGTGCCTCCCCTTCGGGTGTCGGTGCTACCTTGGCGGCGTCAGCAATAACCAGCGTGTGCAACTACCGGCGTACGCCGACTGTTGCACGTGCCGTCCCCACGATACGAGACGGCCGCCCCGACTCCTGGAGAGACAGCCATGCACCTCGACCTGACCGGCCGGACCGCCCTCGTGACGGGCTCCACCCAGGGCATCGGACTCGCCATCGCCGTCGGCCTGGCCCGCGCGGGCGCCCGGGTCGCGGTCAACGGCCGTACCGCGGACCGGGTCGACGCGGCCGTCGCCCGGGTCCGGGACGAGTCCGACGGAGAGGTCGTCGGTGTGGCGGCCGACGTCACCACCGACGACGGCACCGCGACCCTGGTGGCGGCGCTGCCCGACGTCGACGTCCTGGTCAACAACCTGGGCGTCTTCGGCGCCCAGGAGGCCCTCACCATCACCGACGACGACTGGCGTCGCTACTTCGAGGTCAACGTCCTGACCGCCGCCCGGCTGATCCGGACCTACCTGCCCGGCATGCGGGATCGCGGCTGGGGCCGCGTCCAGAACATCGCCAGCGACTCCGCGATCGTCATCCCGGCCGAGATGATCCACTACGGCGTGTCCAAGACGGCGCTGCTGGCGCTGTCCCGGGGGTTCGCCAAGGAGGCGGCCGGCAGTGGGGTCACCGTCAACTCGGTGATCGCCGGGCCGACGCACACCGCGGGCGTCGAGGACTTCGTGTACCAGCTGGTCGATCCGGCCCTGCCCTGGGACGAGGCCCAGCGCGAGTTCATGCGCACCCACCGGCCGCAGTCGCTGATCCAGCGGCTGATCGAGCCCGAGGAGATCGCCCACATGGTGACCTACCTGGCCTCCCCGCAGGCCTCGGCCACGACCGGGGCCGCGGTCCGGGTGGACGGCGGTTACGTCGACTCGATCCTGCCCTGACCGGGCGGGGTCAGCCGCGGTCGCCCAGGATCCGGCGGAGCTCGTCGAGCAGCTCGCTGCGGCTGCCCACCCCGAGGCGCTGGCGCATCCGGGCCACGTGGTGTTCGACGGTCTTCGCCGAGATGAACAGCGCCTCACCGATCTCACGCTGGGTGCGCCCTTGCACGACGAGCTCGGCGACCTCCAGCTCACGCTCGGACAGCAGTCCCGACGCGGCCGGCTCCGGGGCGGCCTCGACGGGCTCCGGAGCCGCGACGGTGGGCTCCTCGGCCACCGGGCGGGGCTCCTCCGCCGGCGGTGGGACGGTCCCCTGACGCAGGTCCGTGCCCGCGGCCTGCAGGGCCCGCGCGCAGGCCAGCAACGCCGACACCGCGCGCCGGTCCCCGGTCCGCAACGCCGCCTGCCCGGCGAGGCGGCCGCCGTCGAAGGACAGGCCGACGGCGTGCAGCCCGCGGGCGGCGGCCTCGACCTCGGCCGCGTCGACCCGGTCCTCCAGCACCCCCACCCAGTGCGGGGCCGCCGTCGCCATGGCGTGGGCGAAGCGGCTGCCGCAGGCCGCGCGCTGGAGCTCGTCGGAGCGGGCGCGGGCGGCCTCGACGTCGTCGGTGAGGACCGCGGCCTGCAGCCGTGCCCAGTGCAGCGGGGCGGCCCACAGCGCGGGCCGGCCGAGCCGGTCGAGCAGCGCGTCGGCCTCGGCGAGGTGCGGGGCCACCCAGCTCTCCTCCCGCAGCCGCGACGCCGCGGTCACCAGCTCCCCGAGCGGCTGCAGCACGTAGAGGTCGACCGGGTGGCGGACGATCGCCTGCCGGGCCCGCGTCCAGGACCGCATCAGGGCGCCGAGGTCGGACTGGCGGCGGGCGATCGCCACCTGTAGTGCCGCGGCGAGGAACTCGTCGCGCGGTTCGAGGGGGTCGTCGCCCTCGTCGACGGCGGCGAGCCGCTCCGACGCCGGGCCGGTCGCGCCGCGCAGCAGCGCGATCCAGCCGAGCAGCAGCCGGTGCCGGGCCCGGGCGGGTGCCCCGCCGAGCCCGGTCCGCAGGGCACGGTCCAGTACGGACGCGGCGACGTCGAACTCCCCGGTGTGCACGGCCACCAGCGCGGCCAGCGCGGCCGGGGTGTCGGGCAGCAGCGCGGCGCCGTGCGCGGCCTCCAGGAGCCCGGCGGCGCGGGCCAGGCCGGACAGTGCTGCCGTCGGGGAGCCCTCGACCGAGTCGAGCATGCCGCGGGCGGTCAGATCGTCGGCGCCGTCGACCAGGGTGGGCGCACGGCCGGCGACGAACCCGGAACCGCCGCCGTCGCCCCCGACGACGGCGCGGGCCTCCTCCAGTGCCCCGGTCCCGATCAGGACGGGCACGGCCGCAGCGGGCAGGTGCTCCCCGGACACCGCGGCGGTCCACCGGTACAGCTCGGCACTGCGCGCCAGCAGACCCCGCCGGGCGAGGACGGCGGCCGCGACCGACCCGGCCCGGACGGCGTCGGTGGCCTCGACGGCGTCGGTCGCCGACAGCACCGAGTCGGCGTGCCCGAGCGCACCGTCGAGGTCCCCCGCTACGAGGTGGGCCTGCGCGCGGTGCGCGGCGACGGTCAGCGGGGGTGTCCCCGCGGCGACGGCCTCGGCGTAGAACCGGACCGCGTCCGGGCTCTCCGCGCGGGCCGCCTCGGCCGCGGCGGCCCGGAACACCGTGGCGGCACGCTCCCCGGAGGCCCCGGACCCGCGCAGGGTGCGGGCGACGGCGAGCACGCTCCCGCCGCGGTCGAGCTCGATCTCGGCGAGGTGGCGGCGCAGCTCGGCCCGCCGGGCGGGCGCGACCCTGGCTCGGATCGACTCGGCGACCAGCGGGACGACCCGCCCGTCGGGGGTGCAGAGCCCCGCGGCGACGGCCCGTCCGGACAGCTCGTCGAGCTCGGCGATCTCGGCGCCGACGCCGATGCCGGCCGCGTCGGAGATCCCGAGCAGCGGGACGAGCACCTCGCCGTCGACGGGGGCACCGAGCGCGAGCGCGGTGACCAGCTCGACCACCCGTGGGTCCTCGGCGTCGACGGCGTAGCCGATCTGCTCGGCGAGCTGCGGCGGCACCGGCCCGCCGACCCGCCCGTGGGCGAGCAGCCGGTCGACCAGCATCGGGGCCCCGGCGGTGCGCTCGGCGACGACCCGGACGGCCTCGTCGGAGATCCGGACCCCGGCGACGCGGGCGGCCCGCGCGGCGATCCCGGCCGCGTCCAGGGAGCCCAGGACCAGCGGCGGCGCGGCGGCGGCCAGCGTCGCGCCGAGCCGGGCCAGCGCACGGCTGCGCGGCCACGGTCGGAACGCGACGACCAGGCGGGCGTCCGGGCGGCCCGCGTACCCGCGCAGGTCGGCGAGCGCGTCGTCGCCGAGCTCGTGGGCGTCGTCGACGACCGTCACGTCCTGCTCGGCACCGGCCTCGGTCCACACCCGGACGAGCTCGCGCAGCAGGGTCGACTTGCCCGCACCGGCCGGACCGGTGACGGCCACCAGGCGCGGCGCGGCCGGGTCCTCGGCGACCTCCCGGACCAGCGCGATCGACGCGGGGGACCCGGCGAGCGGGCCGGTCGACGGCGCGGCAGGGGTGGGAGACGTCGTCGGTGCCGCCATCCTCGTCCGCCCTCCGGGTCACCCGATCGGGTCGCCCGATCGGGGACGACCGAGGCTATCGGGTGCGGTGTCCGGTTCCCCCGGCGGTCCCGGCAGGATCACCGGAGTGCGGGACCACGTGTGGGCGATCGTGCTGGCGGGCGGCCGGGGGCTGCGCTACGGCCGGTTGAAACAGCTCGACGAGCTGGCAGGGCACCGGCTGGTCGACCACACCGTCGCCGCCGCCCGGCGCACCTGCGACCGGGTCGCGCTGGTGCTGCCGTCCGGTGTGGACTGGGACGGCGAGCCGGTCGACGCGCTCGCCGTCGGCGGCGACCACCAGTCCGAGTCACTGCGTGCCGGGCTCGCGGTCGTGCCCGGCGACGCCGGGATCCTGGTGCTCGCCGACCCGGCACACCCGCTCGCCGCGGACCGGATCTTCACCGACGTCGTCGACGCCGTGCGTGCCGGAGCGGACGGGGCGGTGCCGGTCGTCCCGCTGCTGGAGGTGGTGCAGCGGGTGGTCGACGGCGTCGTCGTCGAGACCCTCCCGAAGCAGGACGCGGTGATCACCCAGTCACCGCAGGCGTTCCGGGCGGACGTGCTGCGGGCCGCGCACGCCGACGCGCCCCGGCCGGTGGAGAACTCCGGGATGCTCGCCGCGCTGGGCCACCGCGTGGTGACGGTGCCGGGGGACCCGGCGAACCTGCACGTGGCGAGCCCGGAGGACCTGGCCGTCGTCCGGCGGCTGGTCAGATGAGCGTGCCGACGTCCTGGGCGATCAGGTCGTCGGTGGCGCGCTCGACGACGGCCGCGATCGTCATCGACGGGTTGCAGGCCGCCGTGGTGCCCGGCATCAGCGACCCGTCGAGCACGTAGAGCCCGCGCTGGCCCTGCACCCGGCCCGCGACGTCGCAGACCGTGCCGATGCACGCACCGCCGAGCGGGTGCCAGGTCGTCGGCACGGCGTAGGTGGTGTCGACGAAGGTGCCGCGCACGCCGGTGATGCGGGCCATCCGCTCGTGGATGCGCGAGGTGAGGGGCGCGTCGCCGTCGAGCGGCCACTGCACGACGCCCTCCTGGCGCACCGGGTCCCAGGTGACGCGGCCGCGGCCGGCGCTGACGCCGTAGCCGACGATCATCGTGATGGTGCGGCCGAGCCCGAGCGGCAGCGGCGGCAGCGACGCCTGGATGACCGTGTTCGCCGATGCCGGGTCCGCCCAGTCCTTCGTCCCGAACACCACCGGCCCGCCCTGCACCGGGCCGAAGTCCTCGACGGGGGAGACCCAGGTGCAGATCCGGTCGCCGTTGGTGCCCCAGTTCTCGCCGAGGGCGTCGGGCAGGTCCGGGATCGTGTCGTGCGCGCGGGCGCGCAGCAGCAGCCGGTTGGTGTTCTGCGTCCCCGCGGCGAGCACCAGCGCCGGAGTCGTGATGATCTTCTTCTCCTGGATGGTGCCGGTCTCGTCGATCCGGTCGACGTGCACCTCCCAGCGCCCGTCGGCCGCCCGGATGACGTCGGTGACCTGGTGCAGCGTCGCGACGGTGACCCGGCCGGTCGCCTCGGCCTCGGCGAGGTAGGTGACGTCGACGGTGTGCTTGCCGCCGTTGTTGACGCCGAACGACGCGTCGCCGTTGGTGTAGGCGGGCTTCATCTCCCCGCGCAGCTCGGCAAGCGCGTAGTCCCAGTCGATCGGCATCGGGATCTTCTCGACCTCGTAGCCGGCGGCCTCGGCGCGGTCCCGGAACACCCGCGACGAGCGGTAGGTGGGGGAGTTGATCAGCTCATCGGGTGCGGTTTCCAGGCGCAGCATCCGGGCGACCCGCGGGTAGTGCTCGCGGGCGAGCACGTCGTAGTCGAGCTCACGCGGCATGGTCGCGGCGAACACCTCGGCGGTCGGCTGCAGCGTCATGCCCTGGTAGAGCAACGACCCGCCACCGACGCCCGCCGCGCAGAACACGTCCATGCCGTTGCCGCCGACCCGCTCCAGCAGACCGGTGTAGCGGCCGGGGGACAGCGGGACCGCGCCCGGGGTGCTCCGGGTCGGCCGCCCGAGCAGCACCGACAGCGGGTTCGGCGGCCCGTCCAGCGGGTCGACGACGGTGTCGAGCCAGAACAGCCTGCGGTCGGGATTGGTCAGGACCCGCGGGAAGGTCTCCGCGTTCGGGCCGGTGACCCAGCGCCGACCGCGCTCCAGCACGAGCACCGGCACCCCGGCCTGCGCCAGGCGCAGCGCGGTGACCCCGCCGCCGAAGCCGGACCCGACGACGACCACCCGGTGCTCCTCGCGGGTGACCGCGATCCGGCCGGGCGCCGCGGCGGCGACCCCGCTGCCCAGCAGCCCGAGTCCTGCGGCACCTGCCGCGCCGGCGAGGACGGTCCTGCGGCTGATCGTGCGCACGTGAGCCTCCCGTGGGCCGGATGGACACCTGTCCATCGGGTGCGGTGACCGTAGCGCAGTTCCCGCGACCCTCGGTACCGGGTTCGGTACGTCGGGGCGCGCACTACCCTGGAGCCGGTGGACGAGGCGATCCTCCGGCCCAGCGAGGTCGCACCGGCGACGCGTGCCCGGCTGCTCGACGCGGGTGGCGCGGAGCTCGCCGAGCACGGTGCCGACGTGCTCACCGTGCGCCGGGTGGCCCGCCGGGCCGGGGTCTCCCCGGCGACCGCGTACAAGGTGTTCGGTTCGAAGGAGCACCTGCTCGCCGCGGTGTTCGTGACCCACCTGCGCGCCGCGCCCGGTGAGGAGCCGGACGACCGGCTGCCGGTGGAGGAGCGTGTCGCCGGCTACGTCGACGGTCTGGTCGCCGCCCTGGCCGGGAACAGCGCACTGGACAGCGCACTGCGCGTGGTGTTCTTCGGGCACGACCCGGCAGCCCGCCGGATCCGGGACTCGGTGATCGACGACTTCCAGGACCGGTTCGACCGCGTCTGCGGTGACGACCTGTCCGGCCCGGCCCGGCGCACCGCGCGGCTGCTGCTCGCCGGGGCGTTGGTGCTCACCGGGATCGGCCTCGACGACCCCGCCGACGCCCGCGCCGAGCTCGCCCGCGCGGTGCGCGAGCTGCGCGACGCGGACCGGTGAGCGGGGCTCAGACCGCGAGCAGCTCCGTCGACCCGAGCCCCAGCTCGTCGAGCGTGGCCCGCACCTCGCCGGTGTAGACCGGGTTCATCAGCAGCACCGACCGCGGCGGGGAGTCCAGCAGGTCCTTCGGCGCGCGGATCGGCAGCCCGAGCCCGCCCATGAAGCGGCCCTGCAGGCCGGGGTTGATGTCGACGACCGCGCCGACCGCGCCGGTCCCCTCCGCCCTGCCCTCGACGACGTTGAGGAAGGTCAGCCCCTTCGCCCCGCCGCCCCAGACGACCACCTCGTCGCCGGTCGCGGCCCGGCCGCCCAGCCACTCCCGCCAGCGTCCGACCTGGTCCGACACCCGGGTCGCGAAGTCCAGGCAGGCGCCGCGCAGCGCGTCGCGCAGGTGCGGCTCCAGCGCGGGCGCGCCCGGGGTCCCGTCCGGCCCCGCCTCGGCGACGACGTACTGGTCGGCATAGGTCAGCCGCACCTGCGGGTCGGAGAAGCCGACCCCGGCCAGGAACGTCCGCATGGTCGCCGGCGTGAAGTAGGAGCAGTGCTCGTACTGCAGGTCCCAGAAGGCGCCCTCGTCGAGGATCCGGCCCAGGTCGGGCACCTCGGCGAGCAGCGCCCGACCACCGCCGCGACGCAGCCCGGCGTACAGCTCCGCGCCGAAGACGGCGAGGTCGGGGATGTGCTCCAGGGTGTGCCGGCAGACCAGGGCCGCGGTGTCCGGCTCGACCTGGTCACGGGCGAACTCCGCGGGGACGGCGGTGAGCCGGTCCGCGAGCTCGGGCCGGACCCGCTGCGGCACGAAGTGCGGGTCGATCCCGGTGACCCGGCCGACGCCGGCGCCGAGCAGCTCGGCGGCGAAGTCACCCGACCCGCAGCCCACCTCGACGACGTGCCGTCCGGCCAGGCCGAACCGCGCCACCCAGTCCGCGGTGATCTCCGCGGCGTAGGCGGCGAAGCGGGGGGAGTGGTGCTGGGACTCCTCGTGGTCGCCGGTGTAGTCGAGCAGCCCCGGGTCGAAGTCGCGGTTGAACACCAGCCCGCAGCACTCGCAGAGCACGAGCACCTGGTCACCGGTGGCCACCGACCGCGCCGAGACCGGGTCGGGGAGCACCGCGGTGCCGTGCACCGGCAGCCCGGTCACCGAGAAGAACGGATCGCTCGCGGGCGCGTCGCACGCGGGGCAGCGGTTCAGCACCGGGCGAGACTAGCGGCAGTCCGTCACCCGTCCGTGCGGGTGCTCTCCGCCCGCACGGGGCCCGCGCGTGGCCCTCAGCGGTTCAGCACGCCCTGCGGGTCGTGCGCGTCCGGGACGGGACTGCCGGAGGTCCCGAGCAGCTTCTGCCACTGCGGGTGGTCGACGACGTCGGGCACGCTCTCCACCCGTCGCGCCGCCGCGAGCACCTCGACCGCACGGGCGGCGTCGCCCTCGGCGCCCGCGCGCACCGTGCGGGCCAGCTCCGGCCAGGTCTCCCCGCCGAGCAGGCCGTTGACGTCGTCGGCGCGGTGCGCGCGCTGGAACTCGCTCACCGCGGCCGCGGTGCGGTCGTCGAACCGTCCGTCGGGCTTCCCGGTCAGCGACCCGGCGTCGCGCAGCAGGTACTGGGCCGCCTCGACGATCGGTCCGCGGTCGCCGGTGCGCAGCAGCGGCCAGCTCGCCTTGGTCGCCTCGGTGCGGGAGAGCCGCCTGCCCAGCAGCCCCGCCACCTCACGACGCAGCCGGGGCAGCGCGGCGTAGAGACGGTCGCCGGGGCAGAGGGTGTTGCGGTAGTCGCGGTGGCCGTAGAGCTCGGTCGGGGCGATGCCGTAGCGCAGGCAGATGTAGGCGCAGGTGATGCGCAGCAAGTTCCACAGTGCCGGCGTCGGGTCGACGCCCATGTAGGTGCCCTCGTTCTCGATGCCGATCGCGATGACGTTCTGGCCCGGCGAGTGCGCCCCCTCGACGACGCGGCGGCCCCCGTTGAGCTCACCGAGGCTCCAGAGCCTGCCCTCCAGCACGTGCCCGCCGCGCGAGATGGTGAAGTGCTGCCCGGAGTCGAGCCAGCCGTTCCGGTCCATGTGGTAGTTCTGGATCGCCCTCGCCATCCGGTGCGCGGCGCCGACGCTGTAGTCGGTCGTGTTCGCCCCGGCCGTGTGGTGGACCAGGATCCGGATCGGACGCCGGTCCCAGATCTTCGGCGCGGACTTGGGCTTGCGCGCACCCCACTCGAAGCAGCGCGCGATGAACGGGATCGGCACGCCCTCCACGAGGGGGCCGGCACCGGCCGGTCCGGGCATGCCGTCCGGCCCCGGGACCGCCGACGGACCGGGCACCGGGTCGGTGGCGGGCGGGGCGGGGTCGGTGGCCGGCGGCGGCCCGGCGAACGCCCGGCCGGGCAGGACCAGGCCCGCGCCGACGACCGCGCCACCGACCAGCAGCCCGCGGCGACTCCAGCTCTGCCCCGGCTCGCCCATCGCTGCTGCCCCCCATCGGCCGCACCGAGCCGGTACCGCCTTCGTCACACACGCCACATCCGTCCCGTGCGACTCCGCATTCTCTCGGTTCACGGGAGAAGTACGGCGCGGGCGCGCCGGTCGAGCGCGTCACACGGGTGAGCGGTCCCGACCCGCACCTGCGCCCTTGCCTGGGTTACCCGTCGGTAATACTCTGGAGTCAGTTACCGGCCGGTAAGTCGATCGGCCCTGGCACGAACGGCGGTGAAGGACGGATGGGCCACTACAAGAGCAACGTGCGCGACCTCGAGTTCAACCTCTTCGAGGTGTTCGAGGTACAGAACCACCTCGGGACGGGGCCGTTCACCGACGTCGACGTCGACACCGCCAAGGGCGTGCTGTCGGAGCTGTCGACCGTCTGCACCGGACCGCTCGCGGAGCACTACGCCACGATCGACCGCAACCCGCCGGTCTTCCACCCCGAGGACCACACGGTCACCACCCCGCAGGAGCTCAAGGACGCCTACAAGGTCCTCTGGGACGGCGAGTGGTGGCGCCTCGGCCTGCCGAACGAGCTGGGCGGCATGGGCATCCCGCCGTCGGTGCAGTGGGCCGCCGCCGAGCTGATGTGCGGCTCCAACCCGGCCATCTTCATGTACATGGCCGGCCCGAACTTCGCCTCGATCCTCCACAAGAACGGGAACGAGGAGCAGAAGCGCTGGGCCCAGCTGATGATCGACCGGGGCTGGGGCGCCACGATGGTGCTGACCGAGCCGGACGCGGGCTCGGACGTCGGAGCCGGCCGGACCAAGGCGATCCAGCAGGACGACGGCACCTGGCACATCGAGGGTGTGAAGCGCTTCATCACCTCGGCCGAGCAGGACTTCACCGAGAACATCATGCACCTGGTGCTGGCTCGCCCCGAGGGCGCGAAGCCGGGCACCAAGGGCCTGTCGCTGTTCCTCGTTCCGAAGTTCCACTTCGACACCGAGACCGGTGAGCCGGGCGAGCGCAACGGTGCCTTCGTGACCAACGTCGAGCACAAGATGGGCCTCAAGGCCTCCACGACCTGCGAGCTGACCTTCGGGGCGCACGGCACCCCGGCCGTCGGCTGGCTGCTCGGTGACGTGCACGACGGCATCGCCCAGATGTTCCAGGTCATCGAGTACGCCCGGATGATGGTCGGCACCAAGGCCATCGGCACCCTGTCGACGGGTTACCTCAACGCGCTCGAGTTCGCCAAGGAGCGCGTGCAGGGCGCCGACCTGACGAAGATGACGGACAAGACCGCGCCGCGCGTCACGATCACCCACCACCCGGACGTCCGCCGCAGCCTGATGCTGCAGAAGGCGTACGCCGAGGGCCTGCGCTCGGTCTACATCTACACCTCGACCTTCCAGGACAGGGTGCGCCTCGGCGACGAGGGCAGCGGGATCAGCACCGAGCTGGCGGAGAAGGTCAACGACCTGCTGCTGCCGATCGTCAAGGGTGTCGGCTCCGAGCGCGCCACCGAGCAGCTCGTGCAGTCGCTGCAGACCCTCGGCGGGTCCGGCTTCCTCCAGGACTACCCGATCGAGCAGTACATCCGGGACGCCAAGATCGACTCCCTCTACGAGGGCACCACCGCGATCCAGTCCCAGGACTTCCTGTTCCGCAAGATCGTCCGGGACAACGGCCAGGCGCTCGCGCACGTCGCGGGCGAGATCCAGGCGTTCATCGACTCCGAGGCGGGCAACGGCCGGCTCAAGGAGGAGCGCGAGCTCCTGCGCACCGCGCTCACCGACGTGCAGGGGATGCTCGGCACGCTGACCGGCTACCTCTACGCCTCCACCAAGGACGCCACCGAGCTGTACAAGGTCGGCCAGCACACCGTGCGGCTGCTCATGGCGGTCGGCGACCTGCTCGTCGGCTGGCTGCTGCTGCGTCAGGCGACCGTCGCGCTCGCCGCACTGGGCACCGACGGCGTCCCGGCGAAGGACCGGGCCTTCTACGAGGGCAAGGTCGGCGTCGCGACGTTCTTCGCGAAGTCCGTGCTGCCCCGTCTGACCTCGGAGAAGGCGATCATCGCGAACGCCGACAACGCGCTCATGGAGCTCGACGAGGCCTCGTTCTGATCTGGTTCCCATGACGAAGGGCCCCGGGTGCGGACTCCCCGCCCGGGGCCCTTCCTCGTCGCGCCGCTACTGCGCGATGTAGCTCTCCAGCTGCTCGCGCTCCTGCTCGAGCATGTCCATCCGGGCCTTGACCAGGTCGCCGATGGACACGATCCCGGCCAGCGCCCCGTCGACGACGACCGGCAGGTGCCGCACCCGGCGGTCGGTCATGACCCGGGCGAGGTCACCGACGCCGTCGCCGGGCGAGCAGGTGACCACCTCGGTGGTCATCACCTCGGCCACCCGCGCGTCGAGCAGCGCGGCGCCGTGGCTGTGCAACCGGCGCACCACGTCCCGCTCCGAGACGATGCCGACCAGCCGGTCGCCGTCGACGACCGGCAGTGCGCCGAGGTTCCGCTCGGCGATCGCCCGGAGCACCTCGACCACCGGGGCGTCCGGTGCCACGGTGCTCACCGCGCTGCCCTTGCTCCTCAGAACGTCCGCGATGCGCATTGGGGGTACCCCGATCCCTCGCTGTCCGACGGCTGGAGGGATCAGGGTACGAATGTGACGTGGGTTACGTCATCCCCCGGACTGGACCATCACCGGATCAGCCGCCGCACTGCACGATCGGCTGCGGGTTGTACTTGACCGTGCGGGTCTTGCTCGTCGTCTCCCCGGTCTGGACGTTGCGCATGGTCCGGGTGTCGGTCGCGGTGAAGCCGGGCGAGCCCTTGCTGGGGCTGCACGGCTGACCGGCCGGGATGTTGACGACCTGCGGCTGGGTCGGGTTGGTCCGCGGCCCGGTCGTCGAGGTGACGTCGTACATCTTCTGGCCGACGAACGAGACGGTGACGTTGCTGGGCGTCCACGCCGTGCGGATCAGCACCGGAGTGGGGCCGTCGTTGCGGAACTTGACGTCGATGAGGTCGTCGAAGACCGTCGCCTCACGGGCCACCGGGTAGCGGCTGATGTAGTAGCTGTGTTCCTTGTGCTCGATGTCGGTCATGCCGGCGAAGTACGACGCGTTGTACAGCGTCGTCGCGAGCTGGGAGACACCGCCGCCGACGCCGCGCGCCGGGTGGCCGTCCTCGATGATGCCGGCCTCGACGTAGCCGTTGGCGGCGTTGCGGGGGTTGCTGACGGCGTTGAGGCTGAACGTCTCGCCGGGCTGCACGATCTGGCCGTTGATGGCCTCGGCGGCACGCTTGATGTTCTGCCCCGAGTCGGCGGCGAACCCGCCGGTGGTGAACGTCGAGATCTCGGTCGCGTTGCCCAGCGACTGCAGGTCGGCGGTGGTGATCTCGGCCGGCTTGTTCGCGTAGACCGCGGCGACGGTGCGCTCGCCCTGGCCGGTGAGGATCGGCAGCACGTTCGCGAAGGTCGCGTCGTAGTCGATGCCGCGCCCGTCCTGCGACGGGACGACCCGCGGCGGGGTCGCGGCGAAGTCGAGCTGGGCGTCGACGCCGGGCTTCTCGGTGCTCGCCAGCTGCGGCGCCGCGATGTCCTCGAGGGTCTTGTTCGCGATCACCGGCTTCAGCTTCACCGGGCCCTGCGGGTCCGCGGTGAAGCTGAGCGCGGTGGTGATGTCCTCGGGGGTGATGGTCGCGTTCGCGCCCTCACCGGTGATCGTCAGCGGACCGGCGACGGCGGGCTTGGCGACCTCGTCGATGGCCTTCTGCACGTCGGCCGGGGTGGTGATCGCCTGCTCGACGATCAGCGGCAGCTGCACCGGCTCGCCGGAGGCCCACTGCTCCTCGACGACGCCGACGGCCGCGTCGACGTCGAGCTGCTGGCCCGGCTCCGGCGCGACCGGCATCGGGGTGACGCCCTGCCACTGGACCGAGCCCTCCTTGGGCTCCTTCATGACCAGCGGGGCCATCTGTTCGAGCGCGGTGCGCACGGCGCGGTCGTCGGCGGAGTTGACCACCCCGACCTCGCGGGTGGTGAAGAACGAGGAGATCCGGGTGATCGGGTTCAGCGGCTGCTCGCCCGCCTCGTCGAGGGTGCGCGCGTAGTCGACCTGCAGGCCCGCGGCCTTCGGATCGATCTCCGAGCGGACCTCACCGGCCTGGACCGGCACCGGCGCGCCGGCACGCGGCTCGATCGCCGCCTGCAGCGTCTCGGTGGCCTGGGCCCGCGACATGCCCCCGATCTGCTGACCGGCGACGACGACGCCGCGCGGCACGCTGCCGGAGCTGAGCACGAGGTCGCCGACGTAACCGAGGGCGAGCACACCGAGCGCTGCGGCCGCGACGATCAGGCCGACCGGGCGCTTGCGCTGCGGGCCGTCACCGCTCTCGCCGTCACCACCCTCGTCGCCGCCGCCGGGACCACCGGGGCCGCCCGGCCCACCCGGACCGGTCGCGGCCGCGGGGCCCGCGGCACCGAACGCGCCGGCGCCGAGGACCGCGGTGCCCGCGCCAGGGCCGCCGGTGTGGATGCGGGCGGTCTGCTCGCCAGCGCCGCCCGCGGGCGCCGCCGCGGACGCGGCGGGGGTGACCCGGGGCAGGACCTGGGTGCGCTGCTCGCTGAGCGGGGGGACGCGGACGGTGTCCTGATCCCGGCCATCGGGGGCGGCGGGGACCGGGCGGGTCGGGTCCTGTCCACCGGAGGTCCGGGGGCCGGGCTCCGACGCGGCGGGCGCCGGGGCACCACCGGCCTGCGGTGCGGTCGTACCGGGATCCTGCCGCGGCGCCGGGCCGGGCTGCGGGGCACCGGTGCCCGGGCGCTGCGGGGACGGCTGGTGCCCGGCGGGCGACGGCGCGGCCGGGTCCTCGGCGGTGGTGGCCTGCCCGACGACGGTGCGGGCCGCGGGGGACTCCGGCGGCGCCTGCTCGGCGGCCTCGGCCGGATCGGCGGGCCCGGACGCGTCGGCAGCCGGAGTCTCGGCGCTCCGGGTCTCAGCGGCCCGGGTCTCGGCGGCCGGGGCCTCGGCGGCGCCCTGCGGCGCGTTGGTCCCCTGCGCGGCGGCGGAGGCGGCTGTGGCGGGGGCGGCTGTGGCGGGAGCGGCTGCCGCGGGACCGGGCGAGGGACGGCGGGCGGGCATCACGGGGCGACCGGCACCGGCGGCGTCGCCGTTCGGCTGGTCTCCCGGCTCCGGCGCGGCCGTCACCGGCTGCTCGTCCGCGTCGTCGGACGAGGGAGGGCGCTCGGGCATGACGTGGGACTTCCTTTCCGCACTGCCATCGACTCTGTCATCGAGGCCGACGTCGCCGCCTGCGTCGACACCGCCGTCGAACCGGGTGGGCCGCGGGTCCGTGCGGACCGGCGCGACCCGGGGGGATCAGAGGTAGAGACCGGTCCCGTGCTGGGTGGCCTCGGAGGCCACCGCGTGCAGATCCCGCTCGCGCATGACCAGGTGCCCGACGCCGGCGATCTCGACCTCGTACTGGTCCTCCGGGGCGAGCAGGACGCGGTCGCCGGCCTTCACCGTGCGCACGTGCTGTCCCACCCCTACCACCTCTCCCCAGACCAGACGCTTGGCGACCTGTGCGGTTGCCGGGATCACGATTCCGGCCGAGCTCCGTCGCTCGCCGGGACCCTCGACCCTCTTGATCATGACTCGGTCATGGAGCATCTGGATCTCGAGTTTGGGCTCGGCCACCGGGCCGATGCTACGGGTGGCCCCTGACGCCCCCGGCAGCGCCCGGGGCGGGCGACAGCCTGCCCCGAACGTGGAACGCCCCGCGGCGCTACCGAGTCGGGGGTCGGGTGGCGCCGCGGGGCTCAGCAGGGGTTTCGCACTGCCACGACGACCCGTTACACCGCAAACAGTTTTCACTCGTCCGGAGCAGCGGGGCTCAGGTGTTGGCGAGCAGGTACCGCCCGAAGTGCGGCACGGTGAAGGCGATCTGCCCGCGCTGGGCCGAGAACACCAGGCCCTTCTTGAGCAGGCTGTCGCGCGCGGGGGACAGCGACGACGCCCGCCGGTCCAGGTGCTTGGCGACCAGCGACGTCTCGACGGGGTGGTCCTCCCCGTCGGTCAGCTCGGCCATCGCCCGCAGGTACTCCCGCTCGGCGGGCGTCGCCCGCTCGAAGCGGGAGCCGAAGAAGCCGACCGCGAGCTCGGCATCGGCCTCGGGGGCGGCCATCTCGACGTCCTTCGCACCGATCGGGCTGGTCGGCGCGGCGTCCCAGGCGGCCTTGCCGTAGGCCTGCACGAAGTACGGGTAGCCGCCCGAGCGGACGTAGAGGTCGTCGAGGGCCTCCTGGTCGAAGGTCGCGTCCTCCCGCTCGGCGGGGGCGATCAGCGCGAAGTCGGCGTCCTTACGGTCCAGCCGGTCGATCCGCGAGTACTTGAACAGCCGTTCCGAGTAGGACTTCGACGCCGACAGCACCGCGGGCAGGTGCGGCAGCCCCGCCCCGACGACGACGAGGGGCACCCGGGCCTGGGACAGCTCGTGGCAGGCGGCGCAGAGCGCCGAGACGTCCTCGGGCCGCAGGTCCTGCATCTCGTCGATCAGCAGGGCGATGCCGGATCCGACGTCCTGGGCGAGCTCGGCGACCTCGGTGAACAGCTCGACCAGGTCGATCTCGATGTCGCCCGAGTCCGCGCGCCCGTTCTTCACCGGCACGTCGATGCCGGGCTGCCAGCGCTCCCGCAGCTTCGTCCCCTCCGGCGACGACCGGAGCGCGAACGCCTTGAGCACCCCCAGCACCTCGTCGATGCGCTCGGGGGCACGGTGCCGGACGGCGAGGTCGCGGATCGCGCGGTGCAGCGCCGCGGACAGCGGACGTCGCAGGTCGGCGTCCGGCCGGGCCTCGATCTTCCCGGCGCCCCAGCCGGCGTGCATCGCCATCGAGCGCAGCTCGCCGAGCAGGACCGTCTTGCCGACGCCGCGCAGCCCGGTGAGCACCAGGCTCCGCTCCGGGCGACCGCGGGCGACCCGTTCCAGGACGATCTCGAAGGCGTCCACCTCGCGGTCCCGACCGGCCAGCTCGGGCGGGCGCTGACCCGCGCCGGGGGCGAACGGGTTGCGCACCGGATCCATGCGACGACGGTATCCGCCGATCTTCGGAATTCCGTAGACGACGGCGGCGTGTCGCCTGCCCGCCACCCGGGCGGCCCAGCGACGCCGATAATCACTCAGCGTGGTCACACTGCCCGTCCGGGCCGGTTCCGACATCGCCCGTGGGGTCCGTCGCGAACGCACCGTGCGAGTGCGGCCGGTGAATGCCCGCGTCGTCGTCACGATCCGGTGGCCCATACCCCGCGACCTTCCGCGACCGCTGCTGACCAGCAACACTCTGCTGTGTGCACCACCCTGTCGCACGTGACTACGCCCGGGAGGAGAGCGCCGTGGGTCGACACCGAGGACGGCACCGCGCCGACCGGATGCATCACTCCACGCTGCGGATGAAGCCGATCACGCTGCGTCGCCGGAGGCTGGAGAGCCTGCGCACTCTGCTCGCAGGAGCGCGCCCCGGCTGGTGAGAGGGACGGCGGGGACGCCCCCGAACGTCCCCGCCGTCCACCACCCCGGCCCGAGGCGTGCCGCGCCCGGCCGTCGCACCCCTGGTGCCGCCGTCGCACCCGCCGCACGGGGTGCGGAGACCGCGTGCGGGGTGCGCCGGGCGACCACGGGCCCGGTGACGGGTCAGGTGCGGTCGGGACCGTCCACGACCTCGCCCTCGACGACCGGGCCGGCGCCCGCGGCGGGACCCGCGATGCGCGGGTACACGGTCGCCGTGCGCGGCTCGGTGACGGTCTCCCCCTCCACCACGGTGGCGCCGTAGCGGATCCGCGCGGTGCGCAGACCCGGTGCGGCCCGCTCGGCGGCGCTCACCATGCGACGCCGGACCAGGGCCCGGGTCGGGGGGAACACCAGGGCGAGGCCGAGCACGTCGGTGATCAGGCCCGGCAGGAAGATGAGGATGCCGCCGACGGCGACGAGCAGCCCGTCGGTCGCCTCCTCGTGCGCCAGCTTCCCGCGCTGCACCGCGGTGGCGAGCGCGCGGGCGGCGCGGACGCCCTCCCGACGGGCGAGCAGGAGCCCGAGCACGGACCCGGCGAGCAGGACCAGCAGGGTCCAGCCCAGCCCGATCCACGCGATCAGCCCGGCGAGCGCGACGATCTCGAGCACGACGTAGAGCAGCACGAACGGCATGCCCGTACAACGCACGGGCACGCCGTTCTGCTCCCGGATCGCCCGAATTCCCCGGATCGATCTCCGGGGGCACTCGGATGATCTCCCCAGGTCACCAGGTGAGGGCGACCCCGGGGTCGTGCAGCAGCGCGCCGACGTCGGCGAGGAACCGCGAGCCCTCGGCCCCGTCGACGAGGCGGTGGTCGAACGACAACGCCAGCCGGCACACGGTACGCACGACCAGCTCGCCGTCGACGACCCACGGGGCGGGCTTGATCGACCCGACGGCGAGGATCGCGGCCTCGCCGGGGTTGATGATCGGCGTCCCGATGTCGACGCCGAGCACGCCGACGTTGGTGATGGTGAACGTGCCCCCGACCAGGTCGGCCGGGGCGGTCCGGCCCGCCCGTGCGGTGTCGGTGAGCGTCGTGAGCGCGTCGGCCATGCCGCGCAGGGTGAGGGTGTCCGCGTCGCGGATCTTGGGGACGACGAGCCCGCGCGGCGTCGCGGCGGCGATGCCGAGCTGGACGCGGGCGTAGTAGACGATCTCGCCGGCCCGCTCGTCCCAGCTGGCGTTGATCGCCGGGGTCCGCGCGGCGGCCAGGCAGGCGGCCTTCGCGACGAACGCCAGCGGGGTCAGCTTGACCCCGGCGAACTCGCGCGAGGCCCGCAGCCGGTCGCGCAGGGCCATCGTCTCGGTGACGTCGACGTCGAGGAACTCGGTGACGTGCGGCGCCGTGAACGCGCTCGCGACCATCGCCGCGGCGGTGGCCTTGCGGACGCCGCGGATGGGCTCGCGGCGGTCCTCGGTGGGTCGGGTGGTGGTGGCGCTCGCGCCCGGCCCGGCCGGAGCCCCCGCCGACTCCCCGGCGCCCTGGCCGGCGACCCCACCCTGGGCGGCGGCAGTCTGACCGGCAGCGGTCCGGCCGGCGGCACCCGGGGCAGCGGCGCCCGCGACAGCGGCTCCGGTGACACCTCCGGCGGCCCCCGCCGCGACGGGGCCCCCGGCGACCGACGCCCCGGCAGCGGACGTCCCGGCAGCGAATGCCCCGTCCTCGGATGCCCCGACATCGGATGTCCCGGCGGCGGATGTCCCGGCGGCGCGGCCGTCGACCGCAGCGTCGTTCCCGGCGTCCGTGAGCCCGGCACCCGTCGCGGCGGCGTGCACGTCCTCACGGGTGATCCGGTCGTCGCGCCCGGTCCCCGTCACGGTCCGCAGGTCGACGCCCAGCTCTCGCGCGAGCAGGCGGACCGGTGGTGGGGCGAGGGGGACCTGCGCGGCCTGCGGCCCGACGGCGTCACCCCCGGCCCCCGTGTCGCTGCCCTCCGGCAGACCGGTGGACGTCACGGGAGCGGCCTGCTCGGGCGACCCGAGCGACTGCTGGGGCGACGGGACCGGGGACGCGCCCGACCCCGATCCACCCGGCCCCGATCCACCCGGGCGCCCGGAGCCACCGGAGTCTGCCCCGACGGAGCCGTTCGCCGCGACGGACCCGGCGGACGGCTCGGCGGAGGCTGTGGGCGCGACGGGTGCAGCGGAACCGGTGGACGCGGCCGAGGCGGCGGGATCGCGCCGGGGCCGTCGCCGCGCGGAGCCCTGCCGCGGCCCGTACCCGACGAGCGTCGCGAGCCGCCCGTCCTTGCCCGCCTCGCCGATCTTGGCGCCGGCATCGGCGTCGGGGTCGGAGTCGTGCGCGGACCCAGCGGTGTCGATCGCGATGATCGGCGTCCCCACCGCGACGGTCGCGCCCGGCTCGACCAGCAGCTCACCGACCGTCCCGGCCCACGGCGAGGGCAGCTCCACGGCCGCCTTCGCCGTCTCGATCTCCACGATGACGTCGTTGACCGCGACCGTGTCCCCGGGCGCCACCCGCCAGGTGACGATCTCGGCCTCGGTCAGCCCCTCGCCGACGTCGGGCAGCTTGAAGTGCTCACGCATGTGCTCGTCCTCACCAGGCCAGGGAACGGTCGACGGCGTCGAGGACCCGGTCCAGGTCCGGCAGGTACTCCTCCTCCAGCCGCGACGGCGGGTAGGGCGTGTCGAAGCCGGTCACGCGCAGCACCGGCGCCTCCAGCGAGAAGAAGCACTCCTGCTGGATCCGGGCGGCGACCTCCGAGGTCACCGACGCCTCCGGGGGCGCCTCGGACACCACGACCAGCCGTCCGGTGCGCCGCACCGACTCCGCGACCGGGCCGAGGTCGAGCGGGGACAGCGACCGCAGGTCGATCACCTCGAGGTCGCGGCCCTCCTCGGCGGCCGCCCCGGCGGCGTCGAGGCAGGTCCGCACCATCGGCCCGTAGGTGGCCACGGTCAGCGTCGAGCCCGGCCGCACCACGCGCGAGGCGTGCAGTGGGAAGGCCGAGCCCAGGTCGGTGGCGGCGTCGAGCTCGCCCTTCTCCCAGTACCGGCGCTTCGGCTCGAAGAAGATCACCGGGTCGTCGGAGACGATCGCCTGCTGGATCATCCAGTGCGCGTCGGCCGGGTTCGAGCAGGTGACCACCTTGAGGCCCGCGACGTGCGCGAACAGCGACTCGGGCGACTCGGAGTGGTGCTCGACGGCACCGATCCCGCCGCCGTAGGGGATCCGGACGACGACCGGCACCGGCACCCGGCCCTGCGTCCGGTACCGCAGCTTCGCCAGCTGGGACACGATCTGGTCGTAGCCGGGGAAGACGAACCCGTCGAACTGGATCTCGCAGACCGGGCGGAACCCGCGCACCGCGAGTCCGATCGCGGCGCCGATGATCCCGGACTCCGACAGCGGGGTGTCGAGCACGCGCTGCTCGCCGAAGTCCTTCTGCAGACCGTCGGTGATGCGGAAGACGCCGCCGAGCCGGCCGACGTCCTCGCCCATGACGAGCACCTTGGGGTCGCGCTCCATCGCGGCACGCAGCCCGTCGTTCAGTGCCTTGGCCATCGTGGTCGGCACGGATCAGCCCTCCTGGTCGGCGAACGACGCGTGGTAGGCCAGGAACTCCTCGCGCTGGCGCTCCACCGTCGGCGACGGCTCGGCGTAGACCTGGGAGAACATCCGCTCCGGGCCGGGTTGGGGCATCGCCCGGCAGAAGGCCCGCATCCGCTCGCCCAGCGCGTCGGCCTCGGCATCGACGGCGTCGAAGAAGTCGGCGCCGACGCCGTGCCGCCGGGCCAGGTGCACCCGCACCCGCTCGATCGGGTCCTTGAGCTTCCACAGCTCGACCTCGTCGGCGAGCCGGTAGCGGGTCGCGTCGTCGGAGGTGGTGTGGGAGTCCATCCGGTAGGTGAACGCCTCGATCAGCACCGGGCCGTTGCCGGTGCGGCACTCGTCGAGCGCCCAGCGGGTGACGGCGAGGCAAGCCAGCACGTCGTTGCCGTCCACCCGGACTCCGGGGAAGCCGTAGCCGCGGGCGCGCTGGTAGAGCGGCACCCGGGTCTGGCGCTCCGCGGGCACCGAGATCGCCCACTGGTTGTTCTGGCAGAAGAAGACCAGTGGCGCGTCGTAGGCGGCGGCCCAGACGAAGCCCTCGTGCACGTCGCCCTGGCTGGTGGCGCCGTCGCCGAAGTAGCAGATGGTGGCCTCACCCGTATCACCGTCGGCGGTGCCGACACCAGCGACACTGCCGCCCACCTTGGACTCGAAGCGCTGGCCCATCGCGTAGCCGGCGGCGTTGAGGCACTGGTTGCCGATGACGATCGTGTACGGGTGGAACCGGGTCGCGACCGGGTCCCAGGTGCCGTGGTCGGTCCCCCGGAAGATGCCGAGCAGCTCGGTCGGGTCGACCCCGCGGCACCAGGCGACGCCGTGCTCGCGGTAGCTGGGGAAGCACATGTCCTCGGGCGCGAGCGCGCGGCCGGACCCGACCTGCGCGGCCTCCTGGCCGAGCAGCGGCACCCAGAGGCCGAGCTCTCCCTGACGCTGCAGGGAGTTGCCCTCGCGGTCGGCGCGCCGTACCAGGACGAGGTCGCGGTAGAGCGACCGCAGGTCCTCGGCGGTGATGTCGGCGGCGTAGCGGTCGAACCGCTCGTCCGGCACCCGCTCACCCTCGGGGGTGAGCAGCTGGACGAGCTCGGGCCCGCCCTCGTCGACGCCCTTCAGCCCCGCGACGACCTGGTCGTGGCTGGGCCGCGACCGCGGATCGGTCGGTATCCACGCCTGGGGTTCGTCCACGGCAGACCTCCTCGGTCGCACCGGGCGGGGTCGCGCCCGGGAGCGTCGGCTCCGGGCCCGCGCGGGTGGTGCGGCCCCGGGACGCGCAGGCGCGTCACCGCCGATCCTGGCACGTCACCGGCCCCGAGGAGAACCGGTGCCCCGCAGGTCGACGCCTGGACGACGGACCGTCGGACGTCCACATACGACGGTCCCGGCGCCCGGCCGGGACCGTCGTGGAAGGAGGTCAGGCGCCGTGCGGACGCTCCGGGTTCGGCGGCGGGAACGCCGGGGGCTGCTGCGGGGTGCGCTGCGTCGGAGCGTCGGCACCGCCCGCCGGGTACGGCGGGTTCCCGGCGGCCGCGCGGGGCGGGGCGGGCGGGGTGGTGCCCGGCGAGCCGAAGCCGTAGCCGGGCTGCGGGATGCCCGCGGCGTCCTTCGCCTTGCGGGCGGCGCCGGCGATCTGGTTCGTGTACTTGCCCTTGGTCTGCTTGTCGACGAACTGGGCGGCGGAGTCGAGGGCCTTGCCCGCCTGGTCCGGGTGGGACCGGGCGTAGCGGCGGGCGGCCTCCACCGCGCCGGCCAGGACGGTGAGCCTGCGGAACAACGACATCGTCGAGGACCTCCGTGACGGTGGGGCGCCGCGTCGGTGCCGCGACGCCCGGTCGTCGCACCAACAGTAGGCGAACGTGCGCGGACCGGCGCGGGCTCGCGGCGTCATGGGACGAGCACGTAACGGATCGGCCGCCAGGCGGCGGGAACCACTCCCCAAGTGGCAGGATCCCCGCCGTTCGACCCGGCATCATCTGGAAGGCAACCGCATGACGACCGCGAGGACCCGCAGTGTCCGCTCCCTGACCGGGATCGCACTGATCGCACTGACCGCATTGGTCCTGGCCGGCTGTGGTGCCGGCGGCGACGGCAGCGGGGGAGGCGGCTCCGCCGGAGCAACCGGTACCGACGCCCCGATCCCGGCCGTCGCCAAGGACGACCGGCTCGCCGCCCTCGTCCCCGACGAGGTCAAGCGGGACGGCACGTGGGTCGTCGGCACCGACCCGACCTACCCGCCGAACGAGTTCACCGCGCCCGACGGCACGACGATCATCGGCATGGACGTCGACCTGGGCACCGCGGTCGCCCAGAAGCTCGGCCTGACCGCGAGGTTCGAGCAGAGCCAGTTCTCCGGGATCATCCCGGGCATCACCGGCGGCCGCTACGAGGCGGGCATCTCCTCGTTCACCGTCAACTCCGAGCGCACCCAGGTCCTCGACATGGTCAGCTACTTCTCCGCGGGCACCAGCCTGGCGACCCGCAAGGGCAACCCGGACGGGATCGACCCGAACGACCTCTGCGGCAAGGCGATCGGCGTCCAGCAGGGCACCGTGCAGGTCGAGGACGTGCAGGCCCGCACCAAGAAGTGCACCGACGAGGGCAAGCCGGCCATCCAGATCACCGAGCTGCAGGCACAGACCGACGTGACGCTCGCGCTGAACTCGAACCGGATCGTCGCGATGCTCGCCGACTCCCCGGTCGCCGCCTACGCGCAGACCACCACCAACGGTGCGGTCGAGGTCGTCGGGCAGCCCTACGACACCGCGCCGTACGGCATCGCGCTGAAGAAGAACGACGGCCAGTACGCCCAGGCCGTGCAGGGCGCGGTCCAGTCGCTGATCGACGACGGCACCTACAAGCGGATCCTCGACAAGTGGAACGTCGGCAACGGCGCGATCCCCACGTCCTCGGTGAACGGTGGCTGAGCCGGCGACCACCGGCGCCCGACCCGAGCCCCGCGACGCGATCGGGGTCCGGCACCCCGGACGGTGGATCGCGATCGCGGTGCTCGCGGTCCTGGGCGCGATGCTGGTCAACTCGCTGCTGACCAACGAGAACTTCGGCTGGCCGGTGGTCGCGCAGTACCTGTTCGCCGGCCCGGTGCTGAACGGACTCGCGAACACCCTGGTCCTGACCGTGCTGTCGATGCTGATCGGCATCGTCGGCGGGATCGGGCTGGCGGTCATGCGGCTGTCGCCGAACCCGGTGCTGTCCGGGGTGTCCGGGGTCTACCTGTGGCTGTTCCGCGGCACCCCGCTGATCGCCCAGCTGCTGTTCTGGAGCTTCCTGTCCTCGCTCTACCCGAACCTGTCGCTCGGCATCCCGTTCGGCCCCGAGTTCGTCGTGTTCGACACGAACTCGCTGATCACGCCGTTCCTGGCGTGTCTGCTGGGCCTCGGGCTGAACGAGGCCGCCTACATGGCCGAGATCGTGCGCGGTGGCATCCAGTCGGTCGACCAGGGCCAGAGCGAGGCCGCCGGAGCACTCGGCATGACCCGCGCGCAGACCCTGCGCCGGGTCGTCCTCCCGCAGGCGATGCGGGTGATCATCCCGCCGACCGGCAACGAGACGATCGGCATGCTGAAGACGACGTCGCTGGTCGTCGTCATCGGCTACACCGACCTGCTCACCTCGGTGCAGCGGATCTACTCGACGAACTTCCAGACCATCCCGCTGCTCATCGTGGCCGCGGCCTGGTACCTGCTGCTGACCTCGCTGCTCACCGCCGGTCAGCGCGTCGTCGAACGCCGCTACGGCCGCGGTGTGGCCGGTGCGGTCACCGAGGCGACCCCGCTGGTGCGGCTGTTCTCGTTCCGGACCGGAGGGAAGACCTCGTGACCCCGATGGTGCGAGCCGAGTCGGTCGGCAAGAGCTTCGGCGACGTCGAGGTGCTGCGCGGGGTCGACCTCGTCGTCGAGCCGGGGCAGGTGTGCTGCGTGATCGGGCCGTCCGGCTCGGGCAAGTCGACCCTGCTGCGGTGCATCAACCACCTGGAGACCATCGACACCGGACGGCTGTGGGTCGACGGCGAGCTGATGGGGCTGCGCGAGGAGAACGGGAAGCTCTACCGGCTCCGCGACTCCGCGCTCGGCCGCCAGCGCCGCGAGGTCGGCATGGTGTTCCAGCGGTTCAACCTGTTCCCGCACCGCACCGCGGCGGAGAACGTGATGGAGGCGCCGGTCGTCGTGCGCCGCGAGTCCCGGGCGGCCGCGCGCGAGCGGGCGGTCGAGCTGCTCACCCGGGTCGGGCTCGGCGACCGCGCCGACGCCTACCCCGCGCAGCTGTCCGGCGGGCAGCAACAGCGGGTGGCGATCGCCAGGGCGCTGGCGATGCGGCCGAAGCTGATGCTGTTCGACGAGCCGACCTCGGCACTGGACCCGGAGCTGGTCGGTGAGGTGCTCGACGTGATGCGCGAGCTGGCCCGGGAGGGCATGACGATGGTCGTCGTGACCCACGAGATGGGCTTCGCCCGCGAGGTCGGCGACGCGCTGGTCTTCATGGACGACGGTCGGATCGTCGAGTCCGGTGACCCGCGCGCGGTGCTGTCGGACCCGAAGGAGGAGCGCACCCGCGCGTTCCTGTCGAAGGTGCTCTAACCGCGGGGGATGCGTCCCATCAGGAAGAACTCCGGGTTGGGGCGCAGCGCAGTCAGGTGCGCGAGCCGGTTCGACATCGCGAACAGGGCGGTGATCGCGCCGACGTCCCAGATCTCGTCGGAGGTCAGGCCGGCGGCGCGGGCGTCGTCGAGATCGGCCTCGGTCAGCGACTCCGAGCTCCGTGCGACCAGCAGGGCCAGGTCGACGATCGCGCGCTCGCGCTCCGACAGCTCGACCGCGTAGGGGTTGGTCGCGACGCGGTCGGCGATCTCCGGGTCCTTGTACCGGATCCGGAGGATCGCCCCGTGCGCGACGACGCAGTAGGTGCAGTTGTTGGCCCCCGAGGTGGCGACGACGACCAGCTCGCGTTCGGCCTTGGACAGTCCGTCGTCGGAGTCCATCAACGCGTCGTGGTAGTCCAGGAACGCCCGCAGCTCCCGCGGGCGCCGGCCCAGAGCGCAGAACACGTTGGGGACGAACCCGGAGCGCTCGGCGATCGCGCCGATCCGCTCCGCCAGGTCCGGCGGGAGCCCGTCGAGGTCGACGTGCCCGAACCTGCTCACCTCGTGCTGTGCCATGTCCCGGACGCTAGTCGGGATCGGGCGCCGCGACCCCCGTCCGATAGGCCCACACGACGGTCTGCAGCCGGTCCCGGGTGCCGATCTTCGCCATCGCCCGGCCCAGGTGCGACTTCACCGTCGACGTCTCGACGACCAGCTCCTCGGCGATCTCGGCGTTGGAGAGCCCGCGGGCCAGCATCCGCACGATCTCGGTCTCCCGCGGCGTCAGCGGGGCGACCCCGCCGTCGGGCGCGGTGTCCGGGGCGGGGCGGCGCCGCGCGAACTCGGCGATCACCCGGCGGGTGACGGCCCGGTCGATCAGCCCGTCGCCGCGGGCGAGACGGCGGACGGAGTCGACGAGGTCGTCGGGGTGGGTGTCCTTGAGGACGAACCCGCTCGCGCCCGCCTCCAGCGCGCCGAACACGTAGTCGTCGAGGTCGAAGGTGGTGACGACGAGGACCGCGGGGACCGGGTCGTCGAGGCCGGTGATCTCCCGGGTCGCGACGAGCCCGTTCCCGCCGGGCATCCGGACGTCCATGCAGACCACGTCGGGCCGGTGCGCGCGCGCCAGCGCGACCGCCTCCGGCCCGCTCGCCGCCTCGCCGACGACCTCGACGTCGCCGGCCAGCTCCAGGAACATCCGGAACCCGGCCCGGACGACGGCCTGGTCGTCGGCCAGCAGCACCCTGATCACGCGCGTCCTCCTCCGGTCTCCGGGCCGGGGTCGTGCGGGACGACCAGGCGGACCTGCCAGCCGCCGTCGTCGGTCCGGACCGCGGAGAACGTCCCGCCGACCAGCTGCGCGCGCTCGCGCATCCCGGCCAGCCCGAACCCGCGGGTGCCCGGGGCGTCGGCGGAGGGCGCCGGGGTGCCGCGCGCCGGCCCGTTCACGACCTCGACCGCGACCCGGTCGTCGGCGTGGGTCACCGTCACCCGGACCGGGGCGCCGGGGGCGTGCTCACGGGCGTTTGCCAGCGCCTCCTGCACCACCCGGTAGCAGGTGACGTCGGCGACCGGGGACGGCTCGCCCGGGTCCCCGCGCCGGACCAGCTCCACCGGACCGCCCAGCTCACGGGCCTGCTCCACGAGCCCGTCGAGCTCGGCGAGGCCGGGCACCGGGGTGTCGGCCTCGGCACCGCCCGCCCCCGGCTCCCGCAGCGCCCCGACGACCAGACGCAGGTCGTGCAGGGTGCGGCGACCCTGCTCCCGCAGCCGGGACGCCGTCCGCCGCGCCTCGTCCGGGTCCCGGTCCACCAGCCGCTCGACCACCGCGGCCTGCACCACCATCGCCGACAGGTGGTGCGCGGCGACGTCGTGCAGCTCGCGTGCCATCCGGGCCCGCTCCCGGGCGACGGCGGCGTCCGCCCGTTCCCGGTACGCCGCGACGACACCGGCGGTGTGCACCCGGTCCAGCTCGGCGTAGCGCCGCCGGGTCCGCAGGTACACACCGAGCAGCAGCGGGCCGCCGTAGACCAGGACCGCCGACAGCACCTGCGAGGCGGCCAGTCCGCCCGCGCCGAGCAGCGCGTCGCCGGACGGGCGTACCGCGATCCCGGTGAGCACCACGGCCGTCTCGACGACCGCCGCTGCGCCGACCAGGGCCCCGGCCCGGCGCGCCGGGAGCCGCGACCCGCAGGTGCCGGCCGCGATCGCCGTCGCCGGGCCGCGCAGCGCAGCACCCACCGGCATCAGGACGACGTTCACCAGCCCCAGCCCGACCGTCAGCGCCAGACAGAGCGCGGGGGCGGTGCGGCGCAGCGTCAGCAGCAGGTTCTGCACGGTCACCACCCCGAGTGCCAGCGCCACCGTGCCCGGCGCGAGACCCAGCTCCGCGGCCGGGCCCGGTGCCAGCACCACCGGGGTGACCACCGCGAGCGTCCCGGCCGCGACGAGCACCGCCAGCGCGGCGTCGCGGCGTCGCGGTCCGGCCAGGCCGAGCGCGGTGAGCCGGGCGTCGAGCCGTTCCGCGACCGTGCGGGGTGGCGGTTCGGGGTGCGGGTGCATGGGGTCTCCGGCCTCGGGTGGGGTGATCGTAGGGCTCAGTAGGTGAGGCTCGGCAGCAGCAGGCCCGCCACGACCGCCACCACCGCGATGCCGGCCAGGGCGAGCAGCAGCACCACCCGGCCGGTCACCGACCATGCGCCGGCCCTGGCGCGCAGTGCGGTGACCACCCCGGCCGCCGCGACGGGCACGCCCAGCACCCCGATCCACTGGAGCACCTGGAGCCCGCGCAGCACAGGGAGCGGCACCTCGCCCAGCGACGCGATCGTGAGCACCGAGACCACCCAGCCCGTGAGCGCGACGAGCGCCGCGAGCGCCGCGGCCCGGGTGAGACCGTGGGCGACCCGGTCGGCCCGCGGCCGGGTCGCGACGACCACGCCGTACCGGCGGCGCCACAGGGCCCCCGCCGGCCGGGCGACGAGCGCACCGAGGAGCACCGCGACCGAGCCGGCCAGCACCGTGCCGAGCAGCGTCGCGTCACGCAGCGGGCCGACCGGCAGCTCGGTGAACGCCGCATCGTGGCCCAGCGCGGTGACCCGGCCGTCGGCGTCGGTGCGCACGGTCAGCAGCCGCTGCCCGCCCACCTCCCGCCACAGCCCGGGCCGGACCTCGGCGTAGGCGGCGGGGCGGACGTCGTTCGGGGCGGGCGAGACCAGCAGCGTGCCGTCCGGCCGAGCCGCCACGCGCATCTGGGCCAGCAGGTTCATCGCCCCCATGAAGGTGCTCTCCGACCGCCGGGCCGACTCGTAGGTCCCCGCGATCGCGGCGGCCCTGGCCGGGGTGCCCGCGTCCGGAGCCGGTGCCGGGCCCGCCGGACCGGGGAGGTAGCGGTCGGTGAACCCCTCGGTCACCGCCCGCCGCAGATCCAGGGTGTCCGCGCCGCCGCGACCGCTGCTGTTCGTCGTGACGAACACGCCGATCCGCTCGGCCGGGTACAGCTGCAGGTGCGAGTGGAACCACTGGGTGTCGCCGCCGTGGCCGAGGACGAGGTGGCCGTTGCGGCTCTCGTCGAACAGCCCGAGTGCCATCCGCGGGCCGTCGGCGAGCGCGCCGAGGGTGTCCGGGCCCAGCGCCGGGCGCTGCATGAGTGCCCACGCGGCGGGGGAGAGCAGCGGGGTCGAACCGGGTGCGCCGAGCAGGGCCGAGGCGAACCGGCCCATGTCGGCGGCCGACGCGCTCAGCGACCCCGCCGGGGCCGGGCTGACGAACTCGAACGGCATCGGCGGGGCGTCGACGCTGGTGTGGCCGTCCGACATCGTCGCGGCGGCGGCCGCGGGCAGCGGCTGGTCGAAGGTCGCGGTCGTCATCCCGGCGCGGTCGAGCACCTCGCGCTGCACGTACCGTTCGAAGGGCTCGCCGGTGACCCGCTCGACGACGTGCCCGGCCAGGCCGTAGCCGTAGTTGGAGTACGACGGCACGGTGCCGGGGGTGCTGACCTGCTCGGGCGGGTCGGTGGCGAGGAACTCCCGCAGCGACGGGCCACCCGGCCCGGTGCGGATGAGCCCGCGGATCTGCTCCTCGAAGCCCGCGGTGTGGCTCAGTAGGTTCCGCAGGGTCACCGGGCCGCGGGGCATCGGCACGTCGATGTCGAGATGGCGGCGGACGTCGGCGTCGAGGTCGACGAGGCCGCGGTCGGCGAGCTGCAGCACGGCGACCGCGGTGGCCACCTTCGACACCGACCCGACCCGGAACAGCGTCCGGCCGGGATCGACCGGCGTGCCCGGTCCGGCCGAGCCGTAGCCGCGGGCGGCGAGCACATGCCCGTCCCGTACGACGGTGACCGCGGCCCCGGCGATCCCGCTCCGGTCGAGCGCGGCGGGGACGAGGCCGTCCAGCCAGGCGCCGACGTCGGCGGCGGTGAGCGGGGCGGTCGGGACGGCCGTCCGCGGAGCCGGGTCGGGGGCCGGTGCGGCCGGGGCCGCACAGCCACCGACCAGGGCCGAGACCAGGAGGACGAGCAGGGCGACGGTGGCGGCGCTGCGGCGGGGCGGGCCGCCGGTCCGGCGTGCGGTGATCATGTCGTCGAGCCTCGCCGGAACGGGCCCCCGGCACATCGGGCGCAGGTCGGCACTGCGGCCTACGACCTCCGACGGAGACGGCTCTTCCGCACCCGCGGCCCGATCCGGGACCATGTCGCGCCATGGGAGTCCCGGAGCAGGTCCGCACGCAGCTCGCGACCTGGTGCACCGAGCAGGTACCCGACGGCGAGAGCGACCGGCGCCGGATCGCCTACACCACCGCCGGCAACACCGTCACGATCCTCGACCGGCGGCCGCCCGCGTTCCCGGAGCTGGGTGCGGCATGGTCGTCGACGGCACTGGCGCAGCTGCGGGTCGACGACCCCGGGCCGGGCAGCTGGACGCTGTACCGCGTCGCCGACCCCGGCTCGGGGCAGCGCTGGCAGCCGGCGGGGCCGCCGGACACCGACCCGTTCGTGCTGCTCGCGCGGGTCGCCGAGACGCTCCGCGCGAGCAGCTGACGCTCAGTCGTCCCGGCCGCCCGTGACCGCCGGGCGCGGGCCCGGTGCCATGGCCGACGGCGTCGACGGGCGGGACGGCTCGTCGTCGTGCGGGGTCGTGTCCGACCCGCGCGGGGCCGGGCGCGGCGCGGGCACCGACGGGTCGACGGTCTCGTGGGCGCCTGCCTGTCCGGCCTGCACCGGGACGGTGACCGGGACCTCCGGTGCCTCCGCGGCCGTCCGGGCGGCGGGGACCGACGGCAGCGGCGGCACGACCGGGGCCCCGGGGCCCGGCCGCGCGGCGGCGGTGCGGTCCCCGGTGCCGCGCAGGAACCGCGCCGAGGCCTGGTTCAGCACCTCGAGCAGGGTCGTCCCGGACGAGGCGGCCCGCGGCTCGTCCCCGACGACGGCGAGCATCCGCGGCGCCGCCGCGGTCAGCAGCAGCCCGTCGGCCTGCATCGCGCCCGCACCCAGCACGACCACCAGGTCGGCGGTGTCCGCCGGGGGCAGCGCGCCGAGGACGTCGTCGAGGGGCTCGCAGACGACCAGGCCGAAGCCGGGGACGCCACGGCCGGCGTCGGCCGCCCAGGTCTCGGCGAGCTGCGGGTGGGTCCGGGCGAGCTCGCCGAGCAGCCGGTCCAGCTCGTCGCGGTCGGCGACCTCGCGCCGGGCACGGTCGAGCTCTTCGAGCGCGTCGGCGTAGGCCTGCGGGTCGTGTGCCCGCAGCGCGTCCACGACGGCGTCGTGCTCCGGCGCCCGTGCCCCGTAGGGCACCCGGTCGGCGCAGGTGGCGGCCAGGCGTTCCAGCTCGTCGGCGGCCTCGGCGGGGTCGCCGTGCTCGTCGTAGTCGACGATCGCGCGGGCGACCCGCTCGGCGGCGGCCAGGTCCGGCACCGAGACCGGGGAGTCCTGCTGCAGGAACAGCACGTCGTGGCGCAGCGCGCCGACCGACCGGGCGGTCGCCGCCACCCGGTCCAGGGTGTCGGTGAGCGCGGGCAGCTCGGAGGGGTCCCGCGGGATCGGCAGGCCCAGCACCGCGCACAGCCGCGCGATCTCGTCGTCGCGGCGCGCCAGGTCGAGGTGCCGGACGATCGCGACCACGTGGTCGTAGGTCTGCGGGGCCTCCCCGCCGACACGGAAGCGGCGCAGGTGCGGCTCGGCGTCCTTCTGCTCCTGCGGGCGGAAGTAGGACCGGGTCCGGCCGCCGGAGTCGAGGAAGTCCAGGTAGCGGCGGACGACGTCGGCGCCGCCCTGGGGCAGCGGCTCCACGATCTCGACCGTGGGACCGGCGGCGTGCCGGGCGCGGTCGTCGCGCTGGCGGGCCGCGTGCCCCTGCAGCGCCTCGAACTCGGCGCGCAGTCCCTGGTGGACCAGCCGACCGACGACCTCGCGCAGCCGGTCGGCGTCCGGGGCCGCGGCGATGGCCTCCAGCGAGCCCAGGACGCACCGGGAGACCTGGGTGACGGCCCCGCGCCGGGCGGCGTCGAGGTCGCGCAGCAGACCGGGAACGATCCGGGCCTCGCCGGTCTCGGCGCCGGCCACGACCCGTGCGGCCCGCTCGCAGCAGCCCGCTACGTCGGCCGGGTCGGGCATGCCGTCGGAGTCGGGGAGGCGCTGGCCGCGCCGGGCGGTGCGGTCCGCGCCGACCCGGGCCAGCAGGCGGCGCAGCCGCTGCAGCTCGCGGACCGGCAGCTCCGGGAACGAGGTGGCGACCCGGCCCTCCACGCTCACCGGCAGCGAGTCGTGCACCGCGGCGACCCGCTCGGCGGACGCACCGGTCAGCAGGACGCGCATGCCGTAGCCGGTCAGCTCGGCCAGCGCCCTGGCGAGCTCGCCGGGGCTGCTGTCGGAGAGCACGACGAGCGGCTCCTCGGCCACCACGCCGAGCAGTGTCGACGGGTGGGCGGGGTCCTCCTCGGAGCGCGGCGGGGCCGCGGCCCCCAGCGCGGTCGACAGGGTCCGCAGACCGGCCGGCACCCGGCCGGCGCGCAGTTCGGCGGTGATCCGCGCCGCCGCCGCCCGCGGTGCCCCTCCGCCGCGGCCGGCCGACGCCAGCCCTTCGACGAACGCGACGAGCGCGTCGATGTCCGTGTCCTCGGACACCCGGACGTCCAGCATCTCGTCTCACACCTCCGCCGTACCCGTGTCGTCGCCCCGGGGACGACGTTCACGGTGTGTATCGCCGTGGACGGCCCGGTGTTCCGCCTCCGCCGTGATCGTCCGACCGGGACCGGCCGGCCGCCGTCACGAGGAGCGACGGAGCCGTGTCCCGTTCGGGGTACACGGCGGGTGCGGGATCGCCGTTCGGACGTCCCCGATTTCCCGCGAAAGGCTACCGGTCAGGGCTCTACGCTGGGCCGATCTCGTCGAGACCGGGCAACGTCGCCCCTTTCGGCGTCCTTCGCTGTCCACACTGAGCGACCGAGGCAGTTCAAACACTGCCCCATCGGAGTGAATTTACCCGATCAGCAACAGCGGGCGGAGGGAACACGGTCCTGGCGGTCGGTCCGCTCCCGCCAGAACTCGCGCTCGCCCAGCACCGGCGCACCGGGGTGGTGGGCCGCCCGATGGGCCAGGTACCGCTCGTAGTCGCGCTCCCCGGCGAGCTCGCGCACGAACGTCCAGAACGCCCGGAGCCGGCTCATCCGGAGTCCCCGGCCCTGGCGAGCGCGCGTTCGGAGCGGGTGGGGATCAGCCCGGCAGGGGCCTGGATCCGGGACTCGACGTACGGGTCCTCGGAGCCGCCGGGCAGCGGGCGTCCGCGCAGCGCGGCGACCCACACCCGGACCGAGTCGGCCAGGACGATCACGATGAGCAGCGCGAACAGGGCGGTGAGCACGGTGTCGACGGTCGTGTTCACCACCACCTTCTGCATGGCCTCGACGGTCCTGGCGGTGCCCAGGCTCGTCTTCCCGGCGTCGAGCGCGGCCTGGTACTGGTCGCGCTGGGCCCAGAACCCGAGCTTGGGGTTGTCGGAGAAGATCTTCTGGTAGCTCGCGGTCAGGGTGACGACGGCGTCGAACACCAGCGGGACCAGCGTGATCGGTGCGTAGCGGGCACGGCCGGAGCGGATCAGCAGCGTGGTGCAGACGGCCAGTGCGACGGCGGCGAGCAGCTGGTTGGCGATGCCGAACAGCGGGAAGAGCTGGTAGATGCCGCCCAGCGGGTCGTTGACGCCGGCGTAGAGCAGGTAGCCCCAGGCCCCGACGATGACGGCGCTGCAGATCCAGGCGCCCGGCCGCCAGCTGGTGTCGCGGAAGCGCGGCACCACGTTGCCGATCGTGTCCTGCAGGATGAAACGTCCGACGCGGGTGCCTGCGTCCACCGTGGTGAGGATGAACAGCGCCTCGAACATGATCGCGAAGTGGTACCAGAAGGCGCGCATCGCGTCGCCGCCGAGCACCTGGGAGAACACCGTCGACAGCCCGACGGCCAGGGTCGGCGCCCCGCCGGAGCGGCCGACCAGTGTGTGCTCCTCCACGGCCTGCGCGGCCGCGGTGAGGTCGGCCGGGGAGATGGTGAACCCGATCTGCGCCACCGCGGCGGAGGCGGTCTCGACGGTCGGCCCGAGCACCGTCGCGGGCATGTTCATCGCGAAGTAGAGGCCGGGGTCGAGGATGCAGGCCGCGGCCAGCGCCATGATCGCGACGAAGGACTCGGTGAGCATCGCGCCGTAGCCGATGACCCGGATCTGGGACTCCTTCTGGATCAGCTTCGGCGTCGTGCCCGAGGCCACCAGGGCGTGGAACCCGGACAGGGCACCACAGGCGATGGTGATGAAGACGAACGGGAACAGCGAGCCCGCCGCGACCGGGCCCTGCCCGTCGGAGGCGAACCGGGTCAGCGCGTCCATCTGCAGCGACGGCCAGGCCAGCAGGATCGAGGCGGCGAGCAGCACGACCACGCCGACCTTCATGAACGACGACAGGTAGTCGCGCGGCGCGAGCAGCATCCAGACCGGCAGCACCGAGGCGGCGAAGCCGTAGACCACCAGCGCGAGGGTCAGCTGGTTCGCGGTCAGGTGGAAGACCTCGCCCCAGGACGAGTTCTGCACCCAGCCGCCGCCGACGATGGCCAGCAGCATCAGCGCGACGCCGAGCACCGAGACCTCGATGATCTTCCCCGGGCGCAGGTAGCGCAGGTAGAAGCCCATGAACAGGGCGATCGGGATCGTCATCGCGAGCGAGAACGTGCCCCACGGCGAGTCGGCCAGGGCCTGGACGACGACCAGCGCCAGCACCGCCAGCAGGATCACCATGATGGCGAGGACGGCGACGATGGCCGCCGTCCCGCCGACCGGCCCGATCTCCTCGCGGGCCATCTGGCCGAGGCTGCGCCCGCTGCGGCGGGTGGAGAAGAACAGCGTGACCATGTCCTGGACCGCGCCCGCGAACACGACCCCGACGATGATCCAGATCGTGCCGGGCAGGTAGCCCATCTGTGCCGCGAGCACCGGGCCGACCAGCGGGCCCGCGCCGGCGATGGCCGCGAAGTGGTGACCGAACAGCACCCGCCGGTCGGTGGGCTGGAAGTCCTGCCCGTCGTCGAGTCGTTCGGCCGGTGTGGCGCGGGTGTCGTCCACGCGCAACGCGCGGTGGGCGATGAAGCGGGAGTAGAAGCGGTAGGCGATCGCGTAGGACGCGACGGCGGCGAACACCAGCCAGGCCGCGGAGATCTCCTCGCCGCGGGCGAACGCGACGATCGACCAGGCGATCGCGCCCACCACCGCCACCGCGACCCAGATCGCGATCTGCCTCGGGTCGCGACGACGGGTCGTGCCCGTCCCCCCGGTCCCCGGTTCTCCCGGTCGCTCCGTCGTGACCATGCCGTCCCCCGCTCGTGCACCGTGCGCGACCGACGCCGTCGTGGGGCCGGCCCGATCGGGAACGTTACGTCGGGCAACGTTGCCTGTCACCGGTCCGGGGACGCCGTTACCGAGTCTCGACCGGCCGCGTCCTCCCCGATCCGGGGACACCCACCTCACGTACCCGCGCAGGGACAGCACGGAGCCCCCGCACACGACGGTGTGCGGGGGCTCCGTGGGTCTCGCGCGGCCGGGGCCGCGGTGGGTCAGGCGCCGAGGCGCTGCTTCAGGGCCTCGAACTCGTCGCGGATCGAGGTCGGGAGGTTGTCGTCGCCGATCTTGGCGAACCACTCCTCGATCAGCGGGATCTCGGCCTTCCACTCCTCGACGTCGACCGCCAGGGCCTCCTCGACGTCGGCGCGCTCGGCGTCGACACCCTCGAGGTCGATCTGGTCCACGGTGGGCACGAAGCCGATGGGGGTGTCGACGGCGGCCGCCGTGCCCTCCATGCGCTGGATGCACCACTTGAGGACGCGGCTGTTCTCACCGAAGCCGGGCCACAGGAAGCGACCGTCCTCGCCGCGGCGGAACCAGTTGACGTAGAAGATCTTCGGGAGCTTCTCGGCGTCGGCGCTCTTGCCGAGGTTCACCCAGTGCGCGAAGTAGTCGCCGACGTTGTAGCCGAGGAACGGCAGCATCGCCATCGGGTCGCGGCGGACCTGGCCGAGGCCGCCGGCCGCGGCCGCGGTCTTCTCCGAGGACATGGTGGCGCCCATGAAGGTGCCGTGCTGCCAGCTGCGGGCCTCGGTGACCAGCGGGATCGTGGTCTTGCGGCGGCCGCCGAACAGGATGGCCGAGATCGGCACGCCGTTCGGGTCCTGCCACTCCGGCGCGACGACCGGGCACTGTGCGATCGGCACGGTGTAGCGCGAGTTCGGGTGCGCGGCGTCGGTGCCGGACTCGGGGGTCCAGTCGTTGCCCTTCCAGTCGGTGAGGTGCTGGGGGTCGCCCTCCAGGCCCTCCCACCAGACGTCGCCGTCGTCGGTCAGCGCGACGTTGGTGAAGAGCGCGTTGCCCTCCTCGATGGTGCGCATCGCGTTGGGGTTGGTCTTCCAGTTGGTGCCCGGCGCGACACCGAAGAAGCCGAACTCCGGGTTGATGGCGTAGAGCCGGCCGTCCTCACCGAAGCGCATCCAGGCGATGTCGTCACCGACGGTCTCGGCGCGCCAGCCGGGGATGGTCGGCTGCAGCATCGCCAGGTTGGTCTTGCCGCAGGCGCTCGGGAAGGCCGCCGCGACGTAGTAGGCCTTCTCCTCCGGGCTGATGAGCTTGAGGATCAGCATGTGCTCGGCGAGCCAGCCCTCGTCGTGGGCCATCGCCGAGGCGATGCGCAGCGCGTAGCACTTCTTGCCGAGCAGGGCGTTGCCGCCGTAGCCGGAGCCGTAGCTCCAGATCTCCCAGGTCTCGGGGAAGTGGCTGATGTACTTGGTCTCGTTGCACGGCCACGGCACGTCGGCCTGTCCATCGGCGAGCGGGGCGCCGATCGAGTGCAGCGCCTTGACCCACCGGTCACCCGCGACGTCGAGCAGCGGGACGACCTGCGCACCCATCCGGGTCATGATCTTCATGGAGATCACGACGTACTCGGAGTCGGTGATCTCGATGCCGATCTTCGGGTCGTCCGAGTCGGTCGGCCCCATGCAGAACGGGACGACGTACATCGTCCGGCCCTTCATCGAGCCGCGGTACAGCTCGGTCATGGTCCGCTTCATCTCGGCCGGGTCGGCCCAGTTGTTGGTCGGGCCCGCGCCGCGCTCGGTCTCGGTACAGATGAAGGTCCGCTCCTCGACCCGCGCGACGTCGTCGGGGTCGGAGGCGGCGTAGAAGGAGTTGGGTTTCTTCTCCAGGCGCGTGAGGGTCCCCGCCTCGACCAGCTGGTCGGTGAGCCGGGTCCACTCCTCGTCCGAACCGTCGCACCACACGACGCGATCCGGGGTGGCCAGCTCGGCGATCTCCTGGACCCAGGCCGCGACGCCCTGGTTGGTGGTCGGTGCCTTGTCGGTGCCCGGAACGGTCGCTGCAGTCATGTCGTCCTGTTCTCCTCGCCGGCCCCGGCCCGCCACCGGGGGAACTACGACGAGCCCGCGACCGGAGTCGGTGACGGGCCCAGACGGGAAAAGGTGGTTTCCGAGGCTACCTGCGAAATAGTGCGCCACCCACGGGTGGAGTTGAGAGGTCAGGCACAGCACCGATCATGTAAATCGATCCAGTACGCGCTGGACGACGGCGATGTCCGCCCAGGTGACAGCCATGTCACACGAACGCAACCTGTTCCCGGTGACAGATTCGCCGACGGTCCGTGACATCGGCACGCACATTCTCGGAGAAACGTCGCCGAAATTCACCCGCAGACCGGAAGCGACCGCTTCAACGCGTTCTCGGAACGCACTTAGGGCTTTCGAGAACGGAAGGGGTCAGCGCACGGTTGCGACGGAGCGCGAGCTCCGGGACCATGATCGGCAGCCGGTGGGCGGTCACCTGCCAGTACCGGGCGCCGGGGTCACCGGCCCGCCAGGCGTCGGCGAGCCGCACGACGGCGTCCGGGTCGATCACCCGGCGCGGCCGGGGCCGCATCCCGCAGCGCTCGCGGACGCCGGCGTCGAGCGCGCGCCAGGCGTCCTCGGCGGTGGTGTGGATCGAGACCTCCGGACGACCCGCGACGGCACCCCCGGCATCCGGGTCCCCGGGGTCGGGTTCCACGACGTCGCCGGGGTGTTCCCCGAGCACCAGGGTGTAGGCGCTGACCACCTCGTACGGCACGGCTGTCTCCCGTGTGGAGTCGGCACCGACGACCGGCACCGATCGTCGGTGCCGGTCGTCGCGGACGAGCCGTAGTGAACCAGCCGGTGCACACCGGATCCGCCGAACGAGCGTCCGACGGGGCCGCGCGTCGCCGGAACCACCCGTCCGGGCGGCCGGACGGTCACCCGTGACCGTCACGGGTGGTCACTCGTCGCTCACACCCCGCGACGAGCGGTCAGTGGCGGGCGCCCGCGGGCTCGGCGTCGGCGTCCACCGCGGAGGCACCGGCCGCCAGGACGTCCCGGTGCGCGCGGCGCAGGCCGAGCCCGGCCGTCACCAGCACCACGGCGACGACGACCGCCGCCGTCCCGGACGCGACGTCCACCCCGTGCACGAACGCCTCCCGTGCGGAGGCCAGCAGGGCCGCGGCGGCGTCGGCGGGCATCGTCGTGGCGACGTCCGCCGCCCCGCCGAGGGTCTCCCCGGCCGAGGACGGAGTCCCGTCGGGGAGCACGACGCCCGCCCGGTACACCGCGGACAGCACCCCGCCGATCGGTGCGGTGCCGAGCACCGCACCGACCTCGTAGGCGGTCTCGGAGACCGCGGCCGCGGCACCGGCCTTCTCCGGCGGGGCGGCCGCCAGGATCGCGTCGTTGGTGACGGTCTCGGACAGCCCGATCCCCGCGCCGATCAGCACCGCGGCCGACATCAGCAGCACGACGGCCGAGTCCACCTGCAGGAACAGGCAGGCCACGTAGCCGGTCAGGACGAGCGCGAGCCCGGTCGCGACGAGCTGGTGCAGCGCGAACCGGCGGGCCAGCCGCGCGGCGGCGAGCCCGGCCACGACCGTCACCACGAAGCCCGGCAGCAGGAGCAGGCCCGCCTGCAGCGGCGAGTACCCGACGACCAGCTGGAGGTACTGGGCGGAGAAGAACAGCAGCCCGGTGAGGCCGAACATGGTGGTGGCGTTGGCCAGCGCGCTGTGCCGCAGCACCGGGCGGGCGAACAGCTCCAGGTCGATCAGCGGGTCCAGGCCGCGCCGCACGCGCCGCCGGTAGTGGGCGAGGAACGCGGTGCCCGCGCCGACACCCACCAGCACCGACGCGACGACGGCGGGGGTCACCCCGCCCGCGGACCCGGCCAGCTTCAGCGCCAGGACCAGCGGTCCCATCGTCAGCAGCGACAGCACCACGCCGACCAGGTCCAGCCGGCCCGGCTCGGTCTCCCGCGACTCCGGCACCACCAGCGGCGCGACGACGAGCAGCAGCGCCATCGGCGGCACGCTCATCACGAAGATCGAGCCCCACCAGAAGTGCTCGAGCAGCAGCCCGCCGACGATCGGGCCGAGCGCCGCGCCCGCGGCGAACCCGGTCGCCCAGATCGCCAGCGCGAGCCTGCGGTGGGTCCGGTCGAGGAACACCGACCGCAGTAGCGCCAGCGTGGAGGGCATCAGCATCGCGCCGAACACGCCGAGCAGGGCGCGCGCCGCGACGAGCTGGGCGGCCGAGGTCGCGAACGCGGCGAGCAGCGAGACCACGCCGAAGCCGGCGACGCCGATCATCAGCAGCCGGCGGCGGCCGATCCGGTCACCGAGGGTTCCCATCGTGACCAGCAGCCCGGCCAGCACCAGCGGGTAGACGTCGACGACCCACAGCAGCGTCGCCGCGTCCGGGCGGAGCGCGGCGGAGAGCTCCGGCAGTGCCACGCCGAGCACCGTGTTGTCGATCGACACCAGCAGCGTGGGGATGGCGAGCACCGCGAGTGCGAGCCAGGCGCGCAGCCCGGGCAGCGGCACCACGTCCGGCCCGCCCCTGTCCCTCGCCGCGCCCCGTGCGCCGACCTCCGGCCGTGACATCGCCGTTCTCCCTTGCACTCGTCGTTCCGTCGGGCCCTGATCCGGACGCGTCTTTACCGTCCAGACGGTACATCTTTATACCGTCCAGACGGTACAGTCCATTCCCGGCCGGGACTGTGAGGCGGGGCACTGGCACTAGGCTTCGCCCATGGCGTCCCAGTCCGAACGACGGAACGCGGGGACACGGGGACCGGGCTCGACCCGCGACCGGGTCCTCGACGCGTACGAGACGCTGCTGATCGAGCAGGGCCCCGGCGGCGCGACCCTCGACGCGGTGGCGGCGGCGGCCGAGGTGTCCAAGGGCGGGCTGCTCTACCACTTCAGCTCCAAGGAGGCGCTGGTCAGCGGCCTGCTGGCGCGACTGCGCGAACGCAGCGCCCGCGACGCGGAGCTCATGCGGTCCGACGCCGCCGGCACCGTGGCCTACTACCTGCGCACCTCGGTGCCGGGCCACGAGTCGCCGGTCGGACTGACCCGCACCTACCTCGCGACCCTGCGCGTCGCCGACGGCAGCACCTCAGGGGAGGCCGCCCGGACCGCACTGGCCGACGTCGACGCCGACGGGCTCGCCGCGCTGTCCGAGGAGATCGACGACCCGGTCCTGGCCTGGCTGGTACAGCTCGTCGGGGACGGCCTCTACCTGCGCACCCTGACCGGCGCGCCGCTCACCGGCGGGGTCTCGACCGAGGAGCTCCTCGACACCCTGCGGACGCTGCTGGCAGCCCGTTCCCGGCCCGGGTGATCCCGTCGTGCACAGAACGCGTGGAACCGGTCGCGCGGGGTAGTCTCCTGTCCTGTACTCGCACGGGGAGGGGCCCACTGAGGTGTTCTCAGTAGCGGGTTGATCATGTCGTGCGGTCGTACTCGGTGTGGAGTAGTACGAGCGCAGCTGCGGTGATCGCGCCGGTGCGCCAGGGACATAGCGTGACTCGCCGCAACGCGGCGAAGGTGGTCTTGAGCAGGGCGTTTCCGCGTTCGGCCAGAGCACGAAGGGCTGAGTGCAGGGTGTTGACGGTGCGCTGGTT
>NZ_MCIM01000001.1:2061716-2475143 GCF_001932405.1 Pseudonocardia sp. Ae331_Ps2
TAGGAGCCGCGCCAGATAGGCCACGGTGCGCTCCCCGATCGGGAGGACAGCGGTGTAGGTGACAGGATCAGACATGCAGGACCTCGGTGACGGTGTCGATCTGTGCTGGACCGAACCGATCTACCGGGGTCCTGCCCCGTTCCCGCTCATCTCACCACCCTCGGCGTGTCGCCACGACCTGCCACCCCGCTACTGAGAACACCTCACTGTGGAGGGAACCGGCGGCTATCTCGCGCTGGTCGTGGTCGGTGTCGCGATCACGGTCGGGGTCGGTCAGATCCTGCTGCGCACCGGGCAGCCGTTCCTGGAGGACGTCTTCCAGAGCAAGGAGACGTCGCACTCCATCAACCGGCTGCTCGTGGTGCTGTTCCATCTGCTGACTCTCGGCGTGCTGGGGATGATCTCGGTCATCGACATCGACAGCATCACCGGCGTCCAGCAGATCGTGTTCAAGATCGGCGTCGTGCTGCTGGTCGTCGGGATCGCCTACGGCATCTCGATGCTCGTCCTGCTCCGCATCCGCGAGCGGCGGCGCCAGCAGAAGGTGTCGGCCGACATCGACCGCTCGATCGCCGAGCAGCGCCGCGGCGTCGGCCGGTTCCGGCGCGACGCGAACACCGACAGCGAGGGCCGCACCCCGGCCGAGCAGCCCGAGGACTGACCCCGGGCCCCCGGGACTCAACCGGGGGAGCCGGGCAGACCGGTCACCACGTCGGCGAGACCGTCGCCGTCGAGGTCGGTCCAGAACTCCGGGCCCCGCTCCGTCTCGACGACGAGGGTCTCCGCGACGCCGTCGCCGTCGCCGTCCCGGGCGGCCGGCCCGGACACCGGGACCGACCCCGCGACACCGGACCGGGCCCGGGGCACCCGCACCCACCAGGGGACGGGCAGCGATGCCGCGACAACCGCGCCCGCCAGCACCGTGCTCCCGACCGGCGTCCTGCTCCCGACCGGCGCCGTACTCCCGACCCGCGCCGTACTCCCGACCCGCGCCGTGTTCCCGACCGGCACCGGCAGCTCAGTGCGCACGGGCCGGCTCCCCGGGGCGGCACGACGCCCGCCGCGACACGGCCGGGCCCGTCGACGCCCACTCCGCGGCCGCGATCCACGCCGCCAGCTCGCGGTCCGCGGCGGTCAGCACCGCGTCGCGCACCCGCCGGGCCAGCGCGCGGTCGCGGGCCGAGCGCACCGCCCGCACCCGGGCCGCGACGAGTGCTCCCGCCAGCAGGACGAACCCGGCCAGGGCGAGCGGCGCGCCGGGGCCCGCGACCGGGAGCAGGCGCCCGACCGCCAGGAGGATCGAGAGCACCGACACCGCCGACCCGGACAGGACCGCCCCGGACCATGCCCCGCGCTCCCGGCCCGGTGCGACGGCGAGCGCCCGGGCCGCCGCGGCGGTGAGAGCCCGACCACCCGACAGTGACGCACCGTGAGTGATGTGAATCACTCCAACGCCCTGATGTCGTAGCGCGGTTGCGACTGCACGGCGGCGCAGGACCGGTCCGCTGCGGCGCGCCCAGGCGTCGTCGAGGGTGCGGGCAGGACCGTCGAGCGCGACCGTCCACCACCGGAGGTCGCCGGCCCGGCCCGCGCGCCGGACCGCGTGCGCCGCCAGGCCGTCGACCTGCACCGACAGTGTCGCGAGAAGATCGACACGGGCCTGGTCGAGCGCGGTGCGCAGCGGCGGCCCGATGCTGCCCGAGGGTGGTTCCCGGTCCATGCCCGCCAGTGTCGGGTGGACCGCTCCGGGGCGGATCCGTAGGACTGCGCAGCGGACCCGGGTGATCGCCGTCCCCTTTCATGGGCAAGGGTGAACCGCAGCGTGGACACGGACGAATCAGCCGACCGGGGCAACCCCACGGGCCCGAGGGACGTCCACTGATCGGGCAATACCCAAGACGCCCGACACCAGAACCGCAACCGGACCGTGATCGCGTCGTTGGACGAGTAAGCGGACCTGTATGGAGGAAGTGTGAGCGCCGTTACGCCCGCCCGCCAGACCGTCACGCCCGATGCGAGCGCCCCCGCGCGCCCCGGGCGTCAGAACGGTGCCGGTGCCGGACAGTCGCCGTTCCCGGCGAGCCCTGCCCGACCCGGCGGGCGCGCTCCGCTGGCGTCGCAGCCGGAGGGACCCGAGGGCTTCCGTCGCCCGCGGCCCCGCCCGGCTCCGCGCCGCAGCGCGAACCCGGCGGTGTCGGTGATCGTGCCGACCCGCAACGAGGCCCGGAACCTGGAGATCGTGCTGCCGGCCATCGCCGCGGTGCGGCCGGCCGTGCACGAGGTCATCGTCGTCGACGGCAACTCGACCGACAACACGGTCGCCGTCGCGCGGCGCACGCTGCCCTGGGCGCGCGTCATCACCCAGACCCGCAAGGGCAAGGGCAACGCGATGGCCTGCGGTTTCACCGCCGCGACCGGTGACGTCATCGTCATGTTCGACGCCGACGGCTCGGCCGACCCGAACGAGATCCCGGCCTTCGTGAACGCGCTGGTCAAGGGCGCCGACTTCGCCAAGGGCAGCCGGTTCTGCAAGGGCGGCGGCTCGGACGACATCACGCTGCTGCGCAAGTCCGGCAACGCCGGGCTGAACACCGTCGCGAACCGGCTGTTCGGCACCAAGTACTCCGACCTCTGCTACGGCTACAACGCCTTCTGGGCCGACCTGCTGCCGCAGCTCGAGCTCCCGGACCCGGCGGCGCCGCAGCCCGAGGACGGCTCGATGCTCTGGGGCGACGGTTTCGAGATCGAGACCGTGCTGAACTGCCGCGTCGCCGCGGCCGACCTGACGATCACCGAGGTGCCGTCGGTCGAGCGGGAGCGCATGTTCGGCGAGACCAACCTGCGGACCTTCGCCGACGGCACCCGGGTGCTGCGTACCCTGATGGCCGAGCACCGTCGCATGGAGCAGCGCCGCAAGGCGTCCGGCTACGCCCGCTGACGCTGCTCGTACCGGCCGCCCCCGCCGGTCCGCAGCACCATGAGGAGCGATTGCACGTGAGCGCCCTGCCGACCGCCACCGTGGTCGTCTGCGTCTACACCGAGAAGCGCTGGTTCGACATCAAGGCCGCCGTCGACTCGGTTCTCGACCAGGACGTGACCCCGCTGGAGACGATCGTCGTCGTCGACCACAACGAGCGCCTGCGGGAGCGGGCCGAGCGCGAGTTCGGGCCGCTCGGGGTGGTGGTCGTCGCGAACGAGAAGAAGCAGGGCCTGTCCGGCGCCCGCAACACCGCGGTCGAGCTGGCCTCCGGCGAGGTCGTCGTCTTCCTCGACGACGACGCCGCGGCCCGCCCCGGCTGGCTGCGCGCGCTCCTCGCCCCGTACGAGGACCCGGACGTCATCGGCGTCGGCGGGATCGCCCACCCGAAGTGGCCCGACGGGCGACCGCGGACCCTGCCCGGTGCCGCCCCCGGGGACCCGAACGCCACCGGCGAGCTCGACTGGGTCGTCGGCTGCACCTACACCGGCCAGCCCACCGAGCGCGCGGAGATGCGCAACCTCATGGGCTGCAACATGTCCCTGCGCGCCGAGGTGTTCACCCGCGTCGGCGGGTTCGCCGAGGACATGGGCCGGATCGGCAAGAACCCGCTGGGCTGCGAGGAGACCGAGCTCTGCATCCGGGCCCGGCAGGCCTACGTCGCCGACGGCCGGAACCCGCGCATCCTGTTCGAGCCGCGCGCCGCCGTCGACCACCGGGTGTCCGACGACCGGGTCTCCTGGCGCTACCTGCTGCGCCGCGGCTGGGCCGAGGGCATCTCCAAGGCCGCCGTCTCCAAGGTCGTCGGGACCGGGGACTCGCTGTCCGCCGAGAGCAGCTACACGATGAAGGTGCTGCCCGCGGGCGTGATCCGCGAGGCGAAGGAGCGCAACGCCGCCTCCGCCGTCGCGATCGTCGCCTGCCTCGGCGTCACCACCGCGGGCTACGTCCGCGGCCGGCTGCCCGGCGCCACCGCCCACGTGCGGCTGCCCGCGGGCCGGAACACCGGTGCCTGACCGGGCCACCGCCCCGGAGGCCCCGCACCCGCACGACACCCGGATCCGCTCCTACGTCCACCAGCGCGTCCGGCTCTCCGAGGGTCAGCAGTCCGCCTGGGACCGGCTGTGGTCGACGTGGGGCGCCGAGGTCGACGACGTCGTGGCCGCCGGGGTCTGGGACCCGGCCGCGATGTTCGGCCGGACCGCTCCGGTCGTGCTGGAGATCGGGTCCGGCATGGGCGAGACGACCGCGGCGCTCGCGACGGCCGAGCCGGAGATCGACCACGTCGCCGTCGAGGTCTTCGAGCCGGGCCTGGCCCAGCTGCTCATGCGGATCGAGCAGGGCGGCCTGACCAACCAGCGGCTGCTGCGCGGCGACGCCGTGGAGCTGCTCACCCGGGTCGTGCCGCCGGCCTCGCTGGACGGACTGCGCATCTTCTTCCCCGACCCGTGGCCCAAGCGGCGACACCACAAGCGCCGGTTGATCCAGCCGGACTTCGCCGCGCTGGCCGCGTCGCGGCTGCGCCCCGGCGGCCTGCTGCACCTGGCGACCGACTGGCCGCACTACGCCGAGCAGATGCGCCGGGTGGTCTCCGCGGAGCCGTCGCTGCGCCCGGACGACCGCTTCCCGCTCCGGTCGGACGGCTGGCAGGACCGCCCGTCGTGGCGTCCGGTCACGAAGTTCGAGGACCGGGCCCGGCTGGACGGACGACCGGTTCGTGACCTGCTGTACATCGCCGACCACACCCATGGTGCCGGTGACACACGGAGAGTGACCGACTACGGTCAGGAGCACCCCCGACCCGGATCCCCACCCGAGTGACCCCCGAAGGACGCCCGTGACGACGGTGGAGCACGGCAAGAACTCGCACCCCGCTCCCGCGGCACCGAAGCGGCCGGTCGACCGACCGGCCGGGTTCCGGCCGAGCCCGACGCCCCGCCCGATGACGGGCCCGCCGTCGGGCGCTCCGTCGGGTCCGGGTCAGGGCCCCGGCCAGGCGCCGGAGGAGTCCGCCGTGGAGCGGTCCGGACGGTCGGTGTCGATGGTCCCGCTGGTCGGGCCGGTCGAGGGTCCCGTGCAGGCGACCACCGCGCTGGCGCGGACGGGGGTGGAGGCGACGACGGTCGTCGACCGGCCCTGGATGCCCCCGACGGCGCCGTGGGAACGGGGTCCGGCCCGTGAGCAGGGGCCGCCCGAGTCCGCGCAGCGCCCGACCGCGGGAGGCCGCGAGCACCTCCTCACCCGGGTCGACGGCCCGGGCGCCGCGACCACGGTCGTCCGTGTCACGCCGCCGGCGGAGAACCGGGTCGCATCCCCGGCGGAGGCCACCGGCGGCTGCCCGGTCACCGGGCACGGCCGCTCCGGCGGCCATCCGCCGCCCCCCGGCGTCGCCGACGAGCGGGATCCCGCCCCGGTCGACCCGGCCGCGGCCGAGGAGTTCCTGCGCCAGGTGTACGCGGAGACCGAGCCGGGTGTCCCGCTGGCGGACCGGCTGCGCCAGGTCCGTGCCGAGATCGACCGGTCCGGCACCTACACCCACACCATGCACGAGCTGGTGTTCGGCGCCCGGGTGGCGTGGCGGAACTCCGCGCGCTGCATCGGGCGCCTGTACTGGCAGTCGCTGCAGGTCCGCGACCTGCGCCACCTGCACGACCCGGCCGACGTCGCGCAGGAGAGCGTCGGGCACCTGCGCGCCGCCACCCGCGGCGGGAAGATCCGCTCGACGATGACGGTGTTCGCGCCGGACGCCCCGGGGCGTCCCGGCCCGCGGATCCGCAACGACCAGCTCGTCCGCTACGCCGGGCACCGCAACCCCGACGGCACCGTCACCGGGGACCCCGGCCAGGCCGACTTCACCGACCACGTCGTCGGGATGGGGTGGCCGCAGCCGCAGCCGGCGGGCCGGTTCGACGTGCTGCCGCTGCTGATCACCGGCCCGGACGGGCGGTCCCGGCTGTTCGACGTGCCGCCGGACGCCGTGCACGAGGTCCCGCTGCGCCACCCGGAGCACCCGTGGTTCGCCCGGCTCGGGCTGCGCTGGCACTCGGTGCCCGCCATCAGCAACATGCCGCTGGAGATCGGCGGGGTCGTGTACCCGGCCGCCCCGTTCAACGGCTGGTACCTCGACACCGAGGTCGGCGCCCGCAACCTCGCCGACACCGACCGGTACGACCTGCTGCCCGAGATCGCGAAGCGGCTCGGGCTCGACACCCGGTCGGTGCGCACGATGTGGCGGGACCGGGCGATGGTCGAGCTGGTCCGCGCGGTCACCCACTCCTTCGACGCCGACGGCGTCACCATGGCCGACCACCACAGCGAGGCCGAGCGCTTCATGACCTTTCTGGCGAAGGAGGAGGCCGCGGGACGGCGCTGCCCGGCCGACTGGAGCTGGATCGTGCCGCCGATGTCGGGCTCGCAGACCCCGGTCTTCCACCGCTACTACGACGAGCCCGACCCGGAGCTGCGGCCGGCGTTCCTGGAGCCGCACGGCCTGCGGCCCCGCGACGACCAGGGCTGATCCAGGCTGGTCAGGGCTGATCGGGCCGGGCGGTGACCGGGCTCAGACCCGGTACCTGCCGGGTGCGGCCCCGGAACTCGGCGACGACCGTCCCGTCGGCGGTGCGGACGGTGACGTCGTAGAGCCCGGACCGGCCGCTCGCGGCGCGCTCGACGGCCTCGGCGGTGAGGGCGTCACCCTCGCGCGCCGGGCGCAGGAACGCGATGTCGGCGCCGCTGGCCAGCGCGGAAACGCCGTGGGAGTTGCTGGCGTAGGCCATCGCGGTGTCGGCGAGCAGGAACAGGTAGCCGCCGTGGCAGACGCCGTGCCCGTTGACCTGGTCGGGGCGGACGGTCATTCGCGCCGTCGCCCGCCCGGGAGCGACCGCGACGACGTCGACGCCCGCCGAACGGCTCGCCCGGTCGCCGTCGCGCATGATCGCGGCGGTCCGGGCGGCGACCTGCTCCGGCTCGGCCGGTGGGTTCTCCATGGGGACAGTCTCACCCGCGTGGGCGCCGGGCCGGGCCGGCGGGGCGGCGACGGCTAGGCTCCCCGGCATGAGCAGCGGGACGGGGCAACACGGACGCGGCGTTCCGACGGGTCCGCAGGAGCGCGTGCTGCTGGTGTGGGACGCGCCGAACATGGACATGAGCCTCGGTTCGCTGCTCGGTGCCCGCCCCACCTCGGCCTACCGCCCCCGTTTCGACGCCGTCGGACGCTGGCTCCTGGACCTCGCCGGCCCCGAGGCCGAGGCCGAGGCGTGCGTGTTCACCAACGTCGCCCCGGGCAGCATCGACATCGTCCGGCCCTGGGTCGAGGCCCTGCGCAACGTGGGTTTCGCCGTCTTCGCCAAGCCGAAGACCAGCGACGACTCCGACGTCGACGACGACATGCTCGCCCACATCGGCATGCGCTCGGCCGAGGGCAGGCTGCGCCACGTCGTCGTCGCCTCGGGGGACGGGCGGGCGTTCCGGGAGCCGCTGGAGAAGCTCATCGAGGGCGGCACCGACGTCACGGTGATCGGCTTCCGCGAGTACGCCGGGTTCGCGCTGGCCTCGGAGACGCTGTCGTTCCTCGACCTCGAGGACATCGACGGCGTGTTCCGCGAGCCGCTGCCGCGCGTCTCGCTGGAGACCCTGCCCGACGAGGGCGCCTGGCTGCCGCCGTTCCGGTCGCTGCGCTCGCTGCTCGACCGCCGCTGACCCGGCACGACGACATGACGGTCCTCCAGCGGCTCACCGCGCCGGTCGCGCTGCCCTGCACGCCCGGCTTCCCGGTCGTCCGGGACGCCGTCCTCGACGTCGACGACACCGGCCGGATCGCGTTCTTCGGCGCGGCCGCGGACGCGCCGGCGACCGACGCCGTCGTTCGGCCGCTGCCCGGGCTGCTGCTGCCCGGCCTGGTCAACACGCACTGCCACACCCCGATGTCGCTGCTGCGCGGGATGGGCGGCGACCTACCGCTGATGCGGTGGCTGACCGAGGTCATGTGGCCCGCGGAGGGCCTGCTGACCGAGGACGACGTGCACGCCGGGATGCTCGCGGGCTGCCTGGACCTGCTGCGGACCGGCTGCACCACCAGCGTCGAGATGTACTTCTTCACCGACGCGCTGGCCGACGCCGTCCGCACCGCGGGGTCGCGGGCGGTGCTCACCCCGGGGATCATCGCCGCGCCCGGCTGGGACCGGCTCGGGACCTGGGAGCAGATGCGCGACGACGTCTCCGCCCGGATCGACGCGCACGGCCTCGTCCCCGACGACGACGGCCGGATCGAGCTCGGCTACGGCCCGCACTCGGCGTACACGCTGCCGCCCGGCGCCCTGGAGTCGGTCGCCGCGGCCGCCCGCGAGCGCGGGGCGCTGCTGCACACCCACGTCGCGGAGTCCCGCGGCGAGGACGCCCACGTCCGCGAGGCCCACGGCTCGGTGCCGGCGATGCTCGACGCCGGCGGCGCGCTCGGCGGGCGGGTGCTGGCCGCGCACTCGGTGCACCTGTCCGACGACGACATCGCCGTCTACGCCCGGCACGGCGTCGCCGTCGCGCACTGTCCCGGCTCGAACGCGAAGCTCGCGGCGGGCACCGCCCGGCTGCTGGACCTGCGCCGGGCCGGGGTCCGGGTGGGGCTGGGCACCGACGGCCCCGCCTCCTGCGACGACCTGGACCTCTGGCACCAGGCGCGGCTGGCCGGGCTGCTAGCGCGGGTCGGGGCCGACGACGCCGCCGCCCTCACCGCCGCCGACGTGCTGCTCATGGGCACCGCGGACGCCGCGCACGCGATCGGCCGCGACGACCTCGGCGCGCTGGAGGCCGGGCGGTGGGCGGACGTGGTCCACATCGACACCGACGACTCCGCGTTCGTCGCGCCCACCGACGACGCCCAGCTCGTGTCGAACCTGGTGTGGGCGGGCGGCTCCCGCCTCGTCCGCGACGTGTGGGTGGGCGGCGAGCAGGTCGTCGACGCGGGCGAGCCGACCCTGGCCGACCGCCGCGCGTCGCTCGCCGCGGTGCGGTCGATCTCGGCGCGGCTGCGCGAGCAACTCTGAGCGGTACCGCCGCCGTCAGCGGCCGAGTACCGCCGCGAGGTGCGGGTCGGTGAACCGGCGGTCGGGGTCGAACCGGTCGCGGACGGCCCGGAACGCCTCCCACCCCGGGTAGGCGACGGCGAGCTCGTCCGGTCCCCAGGCGTGCCGGGTGGTCCAGCACGGCCGCCCGTCGGCGTCCTCGCAGACCGCACCGGCGAGCCGGCGGACCGGCTCCTCCGCGGGTCCGCGGGTCCGCAGCCGCAGGTAGGCGGTGTCCCGGCCGGACGCCGGGTGCAGCAGGCCGGTCTCGGCCCGGCCGGTGCGCACCCGCACCGGCCGCAGCTCCCGCCCCCGCGCGGCGACGGCGGCCCCCAGCTCGCGCAGGACGGTCCCGAGGGCGGCACGCGGCACGGCCCACTCGGACAGGTCCGGGTCCCACGGCTGCGGGTCCGGCAGGACCTCGTGCGGCGGCCCCGCCGTACCGGGCGCCCAGCGCTGCGGCGGCGGCCACCCGGACCGCAGCCCCACCCCGGAGGACCACCACGACGACGCCAGCCGCGACACCGCCTGTCCCCAGCCGGCGCGCTCGACCGGACCGGTCGCCTCGGGCTCCGGCTCGGCCCAGCGCAGCACCGTGGACCCGGCGTGCGCCGACGGGCCGATCGCGATGTCGCACTCGGTCCAGGCGTGCTCGACGAGCAGGTCCTCGCCGAGCACCTCGTCGATGCCGACGGCGCGCTCGTGCACCTGCAGCCGGGTGAGCGGGACGGTGCGGAGCTCCACCGCGGTCGCGATGCCGAGCGCACCGAGCCCGCAGCGGGCGGCGTCGAGGTCGGGCCCGGTGACGTCGCGGACGATGCCGCGGCCGTCGACCAGGCGGACGGCGCGGACCTGGTCGGACAGCGAGCCCTCGGCGTGGGCGCCGCCGTACATGCCCAGCCCGGTGGCGCCGCCGATGGTGGCGCGGGGCGCGTCGGGCACGGTGGCCAGTGCCCGGCCGGCGGCGGCGAGGGCGACGCAGAGGTCCGCGACGGTCTCCCCGGCCCGCACCCGCACGGTGTCCTCGCCGATCTCGACGACGCCGGTCAGCGCGGACACGTCGAGCAGCACGTCCTCGGTGCGGACGAGGGGGCCCGGGGCGCGCCCACCGGCCCCGGTGGGCCGGACGGTGGCGCCTCGTTCCGCGGCCCGTCGCACGGCCGTCACGACGCCGGCCTCGTCGAGCGGGCGGTCGGTGCGCCGGGGGCCGGTCGCGGCGGGATCGGTGCTCATCCTTCGCAGGGTAGAACGCCGGGGGGTCACCGTGCGGAACGATTCGTGCACGCGTCGCGGTGCGTCGTACGACCGTCCGGTGGGGCGATGGTGAACGTGGTGACGGGTGTGCCGGATGGGACGATGGAAGCTGCGGCGAATGCCCTCTTGTGACCCGGACGGCCGCCCGATACGGTCACACTCCGTGGTGATCATTTCGCCACGCGAGTCCGGGACGAGGGTGTCCTGCGCTCGGCCCCGTCGTCCTGCCCGGAACCGCGCTCCCCACGGCTCCGGTCGGCTCGACGGCGTCACCGGTGTCGCGCGCGCCGCGCCGGTGGCCTCCGCACGCGCGAGGGCCGGGTCGGTGGTCGGCTCCCTCCGACCATCGCCCCGGCCCTCGCCTTGCGTGCTGACGACCCAGCTCCCCAGCCGGTCGTCACCTCATCCCGCGGTCCCAAGGTGCGTCCGCGGAATGTTCTGGTGCGTCCTCGGCGCTCCCGGTCCCCACCGGTCCTGCCGTGCGGCCGCACGCCCGTGGCGTGCGACTACTCCCCGGGACGCGCCGGGGGTGTCGTGGTTGCCTCGCGTGCCGATCCGACCCCGATCCGGTGCCGAACGGCCGTACCGCGCTGCCCGTACCGGCGGAACGGCCGGGCCGGACGGCCCGCGGTCCGCCGCTCGGGCTGCTCAGGCCGAGCGGGTCAGCCGGTGCCGCCCGGCACCGCCCAGCAGGTCGGCGATCGCCGCCCGGTCCGCGGCACGCTCGATGTCGCGACGGCGGCGCAGCATCGCCATGGCGGCGTCACCCGGTGCGTTCCAGGCGCCGTCGCCCTGCTCCCGGGCCGCGTGGCCGGCCGGCTGCGCCGGGACCGGTGCGGGCTCGGAGTGGAACGCGGCGACCGTGTCGCCGGTCGGCCGGACCGCGCCACCGCGGCGGGTCGTGCGGACGGTGTCGCGGTGCACGCGACGCACGGCGTTGCCGGCGTCCCCGCTCCGCCGGCCGTCCCGCCAGCCCCCGACCGTGAGGGCGTGGAAGATCGGGGTCTCCTCCTGGATCTCCTCGTGCGACTCGTGCCGGCCGGGGAACGGCCAGCTCTCCTGCGCGGCGCGTCGCGCCCGGATCGACGACTCGAGGCCACCCGCAGCGTTGTCGAACTCGTACACCCGCCGTACCTCCTGCTCGCCTGAGATGTGAGGACCCACGGCCTGGTCCGTATCGCGTACATCTCGTACCGCCGTTCAGCCCACTCACCCGGTCAACGGGTGACACCTGAGTGGGGAAACAGGGGTGACAGTTCTCGTGGCGATGTCCCCTCGTACGAGTGGCGCGACCCGTCGGAGACTCTCCGTGTTGTCTACGGAGAGTGTTCATCCGGACTCCTCCTGGAGCAGTCGGTAGCCACGGTCCAGGTTTCGGGGCGTCGGCGGATGTCGGCGACGGACTCTCGCAATAGGCCCGGTGGCCACGATTCGGCACGTCGCGGCCACCACGCGGCGGTGAGTGACCATCTCACCACTCCGTCGTGCCGAGTCCGGTCCGCGGTGTGTCGACTACACGGATGTAGTTCGACGGAGAGTGACAGAGCGGCGAGCGCGCTGCTCCGTCCGATCCGATGCTGGACCGACCGGGGTGGGGTGCGCGGAGGGCCGGGCCGTCACCGGTGCGTGCACCGAGCCGCACCGGCCGGTCCGCCGTACCGTCCGTGCCATGACGGAGCGGACCGGGCGGCCCGCCGCTCCTGCCGGGGGCGGCATCCCGCGCCCACGGCACGACGACGACCCTGCCCATCGCACACCTCACGACGACACCGTGGACCTCCAGGGTCCCGGTGCGTCCCGGACCCACGACGCCACGGCCCACTCCGACGACACGCACCCCGACGACACCGCCGAGCACCACCGCGCCGCCCTCCCCGACTCCGGGGCCGGGTCGCACCTCGCGGACCCGGTGGCGCGGGCCGCCGGACCACGCCACCGCCCCACGCCGCCGGCGGAGATCCCGCGCCCGCTGCGGATCGCCTCCGAGGCCGTCGCCCGGATGCTCGTCATCGCCGCCGGGCTCGCGCTGCTGGTGTTCCTGGTGATCGAGCTGCGGGTGATCGTCGTCCCGATGGCGATAGCGGTGCTGCTGACCGCGCTGCTCGCCCCGCTGGTCCGGTGGCTGCACGAACGGCGGGTGCCCCGCGGCATCGCGACGGCGCTGGTCATGGTCGGCGGCCTGGCCGCGCTCGGCGGGCTGCTGACCGCCGTCGTCAGCACCCTGGTCGACGGCACCGCGCAGGTCGTCGCGGAGGTCACCGACAACGTCGGCTCCCTGCAGGGGCTCGCCGACGCGACGCCGTTCCGGATCGACGTCGGCGTGCTCGGCGACCAGGTGCTGCAGGCGGTGCGCGACAACCAGCAGACGCTGACCTCCGGCGCGGTGACGACCGCCGCGACCGTCGGGGAGATCCTCGCCGGGTTCGCGCTCTGCCTGTTCGCGCTGATCTTCATGCTCTACGACGGCCGCCGCATCTGGGGCTTCGTCCGGCTGCTCGCCCCGCGGGCCCGCCGGTCGCGGGTCGACGTCGCGGCCCGGCGGGGGTTCGCCTCGCTCGTCGGCTACGTGCGGGCGACGGTGCTGGTCGCCGTCGTCGACGCCCTCGGGATCGGCCTGGGCCTGTGGGCGACGGGGGTGCCGTTCGTGCTGCCGCTGGCCGCGCTGGTGTTCCTCGGCGCGTTCGTGCCGGTCATCGGGGCGGTGCTGACCGGCGCCGTCGCCGTGCTGGTCGCGCTGGCGACCGAGGGGCCGGTGACCGCACTGATCGTGCTCGGTGTCGTGCTGGCCGTGCAGCAGCTGGAGAGCCATGTGCTGCAGCCGCTGCTGATGGGCCGGGCGGTCCGTCTGCACCCGCTGGCGGTGGCGCTCGGCGTCGCGGTCGGGGTGGTCGTCGCCGGGATCGCCGGCGCGCTGCTCGCCGTCCCGCTGCTGGCCGTGCTCACCGCCGCGGTGCGGTCCCTGGTCGCGTCGCGCGAGGTCGCGCCGCGGGCGGTGGACCCGTTGCGCCCCCGCGAGGCGAACCCACCGCCCGCCCTGCCCGGCTGAGCGGCACGCCCTGCCGCACAGGGCCTGCGGTGGGATGATCGCGACGTGCGCTATCTCGTGCCGGGTGCGACCGGCTACATCGGTGGGCGGCTCGCGCCCCGGCTGCTGGGCCGCGGTCCCGAGCCCGACCTCGTCCCGGACCCGTCCGCGGGCCCGGTCCACGTGCGCTGCCTGGTCCGCAACCCGGACAAGCTCGCCGACGTGCCGTGGGCCGCCGACGCGGAGATCGTGCAGGGCGACCTGCTCGACCCGGACAGCGTCCGCGCGGCCTGCGAGGACGTCGACGTCGTCTACTTCCTCGTGCACTCGCTGTCGGACTCCGACTTCGCGGCGACCGACCGGCGCGCCGCGCTCATCCTCGGTGAGGCGGCGCGGGCGGCCGGCGTGCGACGGATCGTCTACCTGGGCGGACTGCACCCGGACACGCCGCCCGGCGGGCTGTCGGCGCACCTGGCGTCGCGGGTGGAGGTCGGCGAGACGCTGCTGCGCTCCGGGGTGCCGACGGTCGTGCTGCAGGCCGCGGTGATCCTCGGCTCCGGGTCGGCCAGCTTCGAGATGCTGCGCTACCTCACCGAACGACTGCCGCTGATGATCACGCCGCGCTGGGTGCGGAACCGGGTCCAGCCGATCGCGGTGCGCGACGTGTTGCGGTACCTCATCCGGGTCGCCGAGATCGACGCCCCGGACGCCGAGCTGAACCGCACGTTCGACATCGGCGGCCCGGAGATCCTCACCTACTACGACATGATGCAGCGCTACGCCCGCGTCGCCGGGTTGCCGCGACGCCGGGTGGTCCCGGTGCCGGTGCTGACGCCGTCGCTGTCGGCGCACTGGATCAACGTCGTCACCCCCGTGCCGAAGTCGATCGCCACGCCGCTCATCGAGTCGCTGGTGCACGAGGTCGTCTGCACCGAGGACGACCTCAAGCGCTGGGTGCCGGACCCGCCGGAGGGCCTGATCGGCTACGACCGGGCCGTCGAGCTGGCTCTGTCCCGCATCACCGACGGCGAGGTGGAGACCCGCTGGTCCGGCGCGACCGTGGAGAACGTGCCGTCCGACCCGCTGCCGAGCGATCCGGACTGGGCCGGCGGCGACGTCTACCTCGACGAGCGCGAGCAACCCTGCAACGCGACCCCGGAACGGCTGTGGACGGTCATCGAGGGCATCGGCGGCGAGCGCGGCTGGTACTCGTTCCCGCTGGCCTGGTCGGTGCGCGGCTGGATGGACCGCGCGGTCGGCGGTGTCGGGCTGTCCCGCGGCCGTCGCGACCCACACGACCTGCGCACCGGCGACGCACTGGACTGGTGGCGGGTGGAACGGATGATCGAGCCCGGCGGGCCCCGCCCGGCCGGCAGCGACTGCGGCCCCGAGGAGGGGCTGCTGCGGCTGCGCGCGGAGATGAAGGTGCCCGGCCGGGCCTGGCTGGAGATGTCGGTGCGCCCGCGTCCGGGCGGGTCGGTCTACCACCAGCGCGCGGTGTTCATCCCGCACGGCCTGGCCGGTTACCTGTACTGGTGGTCGGTCGCGCCGTTCCACGGGATCGTGTTCGGCGGGATGGTCCGCAACATCACCCGCACCGCCGAGCGCGACGACGACGGCCCCGCCCCGGCGAGCCGCCGTCCGGCCTGGCTGCGGTCCCGCCCGCAGCGCGACCGGGCGGCCTGACCCGCTCCGGTCCGGGACCCCGACGCCGCCGGCCCCGGTCCGGACCGGACCGGTTCGGCCCCGGGAGGGCGGTGTCGGCCGCACTCGCTCCGCAGGGCGATGTCGGCCGCGATCGGGGGCCGGGGGCGGTGTCAGCCGCGGTCGGGGCTCTGGAGGGCGGCGCGCAGCACGGCGGACTCGCGCTCGGTCACCGAGCGCGCGAAGTGCAGGAGGACCGCCTCGGTGTCGCCCGGACCGTCGAGCAGGTCGCGCAGGGCACGCGCGGTCTCCTCCTCGCGGCTCGCGGCCGGCGTGTAGAGGTAGGCGCGACCCTCCAGCTCACGTCGCACCCAGCCCTTGCGGTGCAGGTTGTCGAGCACCGTCATGACGGTCGTGTACGCCAGCGGACGGGCCGGGGCCAGACGGGCGCGGACGTCGCGCACCCGGCACGGGCCCACACCGCTCCACAACACGTCCATCACGGCGGCCTCGAGCTCGCCGAGTCGACCACGCATGTCCCCTCCCCGGTCCGAGGGTAACCGCAACCCCCCATGCTCCCCCGATCGGTGACCGCGCCTCGGCGGTCGGACGCTGTGTACACGGGTCCACCAACGCGTACACGGCGCGGCCCCGGGCCGAGCACGACCGTGCCCACGCAGCGCAACGGTCTCGGCACCACGTACCCCGCGGCGGGTACTCGCCCGGCACATTCGCTCGTCGCGGGCGTACCGGTAGCGGTAACAGGTACGGCGCCCGACTGCCCGCTGTGCACTCGATCGGAGCAACGCGGACTCGCGCTGCGTCACCGGGACCGGGGCCGCTCGTTGTCACCTCCGGTACCGCAACCGCAGCCCACCGCGCGCCCGTCGCACGCGGTGACCGGACCCGAGGGAGGTCGAGTGGACGTCGTACGGACCGTGGTGCCCGGCGCGCTGCTGCTCGACCCGACCGCGACCGGCGCCTCCGGACCGGACCTCGCCCCCTTCACCGTGCGACGACGGCGCCGCCCCGCCCAGGACGCCGTGCTCGGCCTGTTCGGCCACCCCGGCGACGCGATGCTGCTCGGCGTCCCCCGTGGCAGCGGCTACGCCGTCGTCATCGACGCCCGGCCGGACGGCGGCACCTTCGGCAGGCTCGCCGTCGCCCTGCTCGAGGGCCCGCAGCGGCTGCTCGTCCCGCCGGGCTGCCTCTACGGCGTCCAGTCCGTCGCGAGCGGGACCGTCGTCGAGCTCCGCAGTGTCACCCGTCTCCCGCGGCGGGAGCGCTTCGACGTCGACCCGGACGACCCGGACCTCGCGGTCCGCTGGCTGCGCCCCCGACCGTCCCGGACACCGGGAACCGCACGGTCCTGGGCCGCCCTGATCGCCCGCCTCGGCGCCCCCGCAGGCCCCCGCCGGGACCGCGTCTCCCTCTGGTGACCCCGGGCGCCGCCCCCCGGTGTGAGGACGGGCGCATGTGAGCCGGTCGGCCCGGTCGCCGAGATCACGAATCGGTCACGTAACGTCGGTACCAGGCCGGATCGACGACGCCCCGTGCCGGACGGCGGCACGACCGTGTCTGCCGGGACACGGACGCGAGGGGTTGCCGCGGTGCTGAGCGAGCGTGAGAACCGTCGGCTGCACGAGATCGAGGTGCAGCTGCGCCGGACCGACCCGCAACTGGTCCGCCGGATCTCCGCGCTGAACACCGCGCTGCACGCCCCGGCCCGGCACGGCGGACGGCTGCTCGCCGGGTTCGCCCGCGACCGGCGCACCGTGCACGGCTCGGGGCCGTTCCCGACGATGCTGCTGGGGATCGCGCTGGTCGTGCTGCTGCTCGGCGCCGTGCTGGTGAGCGTGCCGGTCGTCGTCGCGGGGATCGTCGTGGCCGCCCTCGCGCTGGCCGTCGCGGCCACCACCGGTCCGCAGGCGCGGCCCGGCACCGCCTGACCGGCCATCCGTACACCGGCCCACCCGCACGCCGGCACGCACCGGGCCCGGGACGCACGGCGCGTCCGGCCCGGCCTCAGCCGTGGGCGAGGTCGGAGAACCGGCTGTAGTGCAGCTGGTGGGCGACGGTGATCGTCGTGGTGGGGCCGTTACGGTGCTTGGCCAGGATCAGGTCGGCCTCACCGGCACGCGGGTCGTCCTGTTCGAACGCGTCGGGACGGTGCAGCAGCACCACCATGTCCGCGTCCTGCTCGATCGAGCCGGACTCACGCAGGTCCGACAGCATCGGTCGCTTGTCGGTGCGCTGCTCGGGACCACGGTTCAGCTGGCTCATCGCCACCACCGGGACTTCGAGCTCTTTGGCCAGTAGCTTGATCTGCCGGGAGAACTCGGACACCTCCTGCTGGCGGGACTCGACCTTGCGGCCCGAGGTCATCAGTTGCAGGTAGTCCAGGATGATCAGCTTCAGGTCGTGGCGTTGCTTGAGCCGGCGGGCTTTGGCGCGGATCTCCATCAGGGTCAGGTTCGGGGAGTCGTCGATGAACAGCGGCGCCTCGGAGATCTCCGACATCCGCCGCGCCATCCGCGTCCAGTCCTCGTCCGACATCCGGCCGGCGCGCATGTCGGCCAGCCGGATCCGGGCCTCCGCCGACAGCAGACGCATGACGATCTCGGACTTGCTCATCTCCAGCGAGAAGAACGCGCTGGTCATGCCGTTCTTGATGGAGCAGGAGCGGGCGAAGTCCAGCCCCAGGGTCGACTTGCCCAGACCCGGCCGGGCCGCGACGACGACCATCTGGCCCGGGTGCAGACCGTTGGTGACCTGGTCGAGGTCGGCGAAGCCGGTCGGCACGCCCGTGGACTGGCCGCCCCGGGAGGCGATCGCGTCGATCTCGTCCATGGTGGGCTGGAGCAGCTCCTCCAGCACCGTGTAGTCCTCGGTGGTGGTGCGCTCGGTGACCTCGTAGACCGCGGCCTGGGCCCGGTCCACCGCGTCGTCGACGTCGCCGCCGTCGGCGCCGTGGTAGCCGAGCTGCACGATCCGGGTGCCCGCCTCGACCAGCCGACGCAGGACCGCCTTCTCGCCGACGATCTCGGCGTAGTACGCCGCGTTCGCCGCGGTGGGCACGGTGGCGATGAGGGTGTGCAGGTAGGGCGCGCCGCCGAGGCGGACCAGCTCACCGCGCCGCTGCAGCTCCGCCGAGACGGTCACCGCGTCCGCGGGCTCGCCACGGCTGTAGAGGTCCAGGATCGTCTCGTAGACGGTCTGGTGGGCCGGCCGGTAGAAGTCCTCCGGCTGCAGCACCTCCACGACGTCGGCGATCGCGTCCTTGCTCAGCAGCATGCCGCCGAGCACCGACTGTTCGGCCGTGAGGTCCTGCGGCGGCTGACGGTCGAACGTCGCGCTCTCGCCGGATCCGGACGCCTTCTCGCCGTCACGGACCGCACGGGGCTTGTTGCCGGGACGATCGTCCGTCAGAGCCATACGCAGCGTCACCCCCGGTGGACACAGTACCGAACGCACGTTCGACGCGCGAGTGGTGCTTACCGCCCACTCGCGACCGTCGTCGGTGATCTGCCGGCCGGCGTGGTGCCCGACGGACCGCGGCGGGCGCGACCCGGGGAGCACGGCGCTCGCGTACCGGCACGACCGACAGTAGGTCGGCCGCAGGGCCCGTGGCGAACCGGCCTGGTGATCGAATTGGGGATGAACTGTGCACGGATGCCGCCCGTCCCGGGACCGTGCTGGGGACAACCTGGGGACAGCATCCCGGAACGGGCCGTATCCGCAGGTCAGAGGCATACTCACAGCTGTGGACAACTTTGCTCTGGCGTGTCGTCGCACGCCGCGTACGGGCGTGTCGGAGCGCCCGGCGGGCCGTTCACCGCCCGGCGCGTCCACAGGCCCGCCCGACGAGTGGATCGTCACCGGGCGGCGTGTCGGCTGCGTGACAAGGCATCCCGGTGCGGGGTCATTCGATCGGTGTCGATCGTCCACCCGGGACTGCGCACCGTGTCCGTGGCGCCCGTACGGCCGACTCCGGACACGCGAAAGGGCGGGGTCCGGAGCACATGGCTCCGAACCCCGCCCTGATCACGCTCGGTGGTCGTACGACCACCGAGCCGCTCAGCTCGCGACGACCGCGATCGGCAGCTCGGTGGTGACCTCCGGGTGCAGGCGGACCTGCACCTGGTGCTTGCCCAGGGTCTTGAGGTGACCCGGGACGTCGATGCTGCGCTTGTCCAGCAGCGGACCGCCGGCCGCCTTGACGGCGTCGACGACCTGGGCCGGGGTGATCGAGCCGAACAGGCGGCCCGTGTCGCCGGCCTTGGCCGCGACGGTCACGTTGATGTTGCGCAGCTGCGAGTCGACCTGCTGGGCGTGGCCCAGGTCGCGGATCTCGCGGGACTTCTGGGCCCGGCGGATCTGCTCGACCTGCTTCTCGGCGCCACGGGTGGCGACGACCGCGAGCTTGCGCGGCAGCAGGTAGTTGCGGCCGTAGCCGTCCTTGACCTCGACGATGTCACCCGGGGCACCCAGGTTCGGGACGTCGGCGTTGAGGATGAGCTTCATGTGTCTCCCCTTCCTCAGCGAGCGGTCGAGGTGTACGGCAGCAGGGCCACCTCGCGGGAGTTCTTGACCGCGACGGCGACGTCCCGCTGGTGCTGCCGGCAGTTGCCGGAGACCCGACGGGCACGGATCTTCCCGCGGTCGGAGATGAACTTCCGCAGCAGACCGGTGTCCTTGTAGTCGATCAGCTGGGCCTTGTCCTTGCAGAAAGCGCAGACCTTCTTCTTCGGCTTGCGCACGATGGCCTTGGCCATGGTGGTGCTCCTGGAGATCGTCCTCCGCCCGTCACGGGCGGAGAGGTACGTGGATCAGAAGGGGGGCTCGTCGTCGGACGCGGCGCCACTGCCCGCGGGCGGGGCCGAACCCCAGGGGTCGTCATAGCCGCCGCCGGAGTTGCCTCCGCCGCCGGAACCGCCACCCTGTCGGGCGCCACCGCCGTCGTAGCCACCGCCGCCGCCACCGAAGCCACCGGAGCCTCCGCCCCGGTTGACCTTGTTGACCTTGGCGGTCGCGTAGCGCAGGGACGGGCCGACCTCGTCGACCTCCATCTCCACGACGGTCCGCTTCTCGCCTTCCTTGGTCTCGAACGACCGCTGGCGCAGACGACCCTGGACCACGACGCGCGCGCCGCGGGTCAGGGACTCGGCGACGTTCTCCGCCGCCTGGCGCCAGATGTTGCAGCGCAGGAAGAGCGCCTCGCCGTCCTTCCACTCTCCGGACTGGCGGTCGAAGGTGCGCGGGGTGGACGCCACGGTGAAGTTGGCGACCGCGGCGCCGGACGGGGTGAACCGCAGCTCGGGATCCGCCGTCAGGTTGCCCACGACGGTGATGACGGTCTCGCCGGCCATGACGGCTCCAATCAGCCGGCGGCGGGCGCCGGCGTGCGGGTGACGTCCTTGCGCAGGACCTTGGTGCGCAGCACGGACTCGTTCAGACCCAGCTGGCGGTCCAGCTCGGCGACGGTGGCGGGCTCCGCGGTGATGTCGAGGACCGCGTAGATGGCCTCGCCCTGCTTCTTGATCTCGTAGGCCAGGCGGCGCTTGCCCCAGACCTCGATCTTCTCGACCGATCCGCCGTCGTTCTTCACGACGGTGAGGAACTGCTCCAGGGACGGCTGCACAGTGCGCTCGTCCAGGCCGCCGTCGAGGATGACCATGACCTCGTAGTGACGCATGAGAACCACTCACCTCCTATGGACTCGAAACGGTCACGGCCCGGACGGCCGTGACAGGAGGTTCTCAGTGCACCCCGACAGTTTCCGGCGGAATGCACGGGACCTGCGGGGATGCCGGTACAGGCTAGCAACGGCCGGTCCGGCCCCGACCTGCGGGTACGGGGATCGCCGTGGCGGGTCCGGGTCGTGCCCGCGGGGGCGCCGGTCGCCGTACGGGTGCCCGGTCCGCGGCCTCCCGCGGGGGAGCGCCGCGGCGGACCCCACCGGCGGCCGAGGACCGTCGGGGGTCCTCGCTACCGTGCCCGCATGCAGATCGGAGCACACGTCCGCGACGCCGAGGACCCCCTGGCCGCGGCCGCCGAGGTCGGGGCCGAGGTGATCCAGCTCTTCCTGTCCGACCCGCAGGGCTGGAAGAAGCCGCCGCCGCACCCGCGGGCCGCGGAGCTGGCCGCCTCGGACGTCGCGGTGGTGGTGCACGCGCCCTACACCGCGAACGTCGCGTCCACGAACAACCGGATCCGCATCCCCAGCCGCACGATCGTCCAGCACCACCTGGCCGGGGCCGCCGAGGTCGGCGCGTTCGGGCTGGTCGTGCACGGCGGCCACGTCACGAAGGACGACGACCCGGCGGTCGGCGTCGACAACTGGCGCAAGTTCGTCGAGCGCCAGGCCGGTGAGCACGGCTTCGACGTGCCCGTCCTGATCGAGAACACCGCGGGCGGGGACAACGCGATGGCCCGCCGGTTCGACGCGCTGGGCCGGCTGTGGGACGCCGTGGGCGAGTTCGGCGTCGGATTCTGCCTGGACACCTGCCACGCCTTCGCCGGCGGCGAGGAGCTGGCCGGGATCGTCGACCGGGTCCGGGGGATCACCGGGCGGATCGACCTGATCCACCTGAACAACTCGCGCGACGCGTTCGACTCGGCCCGCGACCGGCACGCCAACATCGACGACGGCACGATCCCGCCGGACGAGCTGGCCGCCGTCGTCGCGGCGGCGGGGGCGCCGGTCGTGGTGGAGACCCCGGCCGAGGGGCAGGCCCGCGACATCGCGTTCCTGCGGGAGCACACCTGAGGCGGGCTCGGGCGGTACCCGCGAGCCGGCGTGAGCCCCGGGGCGCCTCAGCGCCAGGCGAAGACCGGCTGCTCCAGGTGTGCGACCCGGGTGGGGCGCCCGTGCAGGACGACCTCGCGGAACTGGTGGAGCACCGCGCCGGTGGGGGCGTGGACGAAGCGGCCGAACAGCGGCACCTGGATCGCCGGGGCGTCGGACTCGGGGATCGTGAGGAACCGCGGCTCGTGGTCGATCTCGGCCAGCGGCGGGCGGTACAGCTCGGCCACCTCGTCCGGGTTCGGCGTCGGCTCGCCCGCACCGCCGGCCCACAGCACGACCGGGGTGATGACGTAGCCGGATCGGGTCGGGTAGTCGTCGAGCAGGCCGAGCACGCGGTCCGGACCGAGCTCGAGTCCGATCTCCTCGGACACCTCGCGGCGCCCCGCCTCCTCGGCGGTCTCACCCGGGTCGAGCCGCCCGCCCGGTAGGGCCCACTGCCCGGAGTGCGCCCGCAGCGACCGGGCGCGCCGGGTCAGGACGAACGCGACCTCGTCGGCGAGGCGGCCGTCGCCGGTGGCACCGGGGACCGGCAGCAGCGTCAGGGTGACGGCGGCGGCCCGCTTCCCCGCCCGGTCCGCCTCCGACGCGGCCCGGCGCTCGGCCGGGGGGAGCGTCGTCAGCGCTGCCTCGACACGCTCCCGCAGCCGCTGCTGCACCGGTTCCGGGACCACCACGTCGTCGGCCATGTCCCGATGGTCGCACCCGGCCGGGCGCCGCACCGGTCCCCGTCGCCGCCGCACACGTCACACCCCGTGCGGCGCCACCCCGCGCCGTGCCGGGCCATCGGCGCTCTCGCCGGTCGGTGGCCGCTGCGGCTGCGTCGCTGGTGGTCCGCACGCGGCCGCGACCGATCGAGGACGTCGCGCACGATGCCGGGCCCAGTGCCGCACGCGGCCCGGTGCCGAACCGCCCGCCCGGCCGCGCAGCCGGCCGGACGGAGCCGCGGGTCAGTCCACGGGATCGCGCCGGGGGCGGGCCGCCCGGGACGGCCACGGCTGGGGTGCGGCCGCGCGAGTTGCCCGGCCGGAGCCGGTGGACCGGGTCGCGCCGTCCGGACCGGTGGCGCCGGGTCCGCCGCCGTCCCCGCTCCGGCGCCGCCCGCTCCGTGCGGGCACGGCCCCGGCGGACGCGGCGGCGGGCACTGGGGGCGCTGCAGCCCGGGAGGAACGTGGGCCGACCGGCCACACCGGCTCCGGGTCCCGGCCCGGGTCGGTGCCGGGCCGCAGGATCTGCCGGACGACGAGCACGCACAGGGCGACGACCACGGCGTCGCGGACCAGCACCGTCACCAGGAAGGGCTCGGGGGGCAGCCCCTTGTTCGCGACGCCGAGGTACTGGTACATCCGCGGCACCCACACCAGCGCGTCGACGGTCATCCACGCCAGCAGCAGCCGCCAGCGCGGCAGGGCGAGCACCGCGAGCGGGACCAGCCAGAGCGAGTACTGCGGGCTCCACACCTTGTTCAGGAGCAGGAACGCCGCGACCGTCAGGAAGGCCAGCTCGGCGACCGCGGGCGGCCGCGGAGCGCGCAGCGCCAGAGCGGCGATCGCGACGAACGCCAGCGCCATGAGCACCGCGGTGACGGTGTTGAGCACGGTGGGGGACTGCCCGTCACCGAGCGGGCCGTCGAAGCCGGACCAGCCGGTGAACCAGTACAGCGAGTACCAGACCGAGTCCGGGTCGGCCGGGCGCGTGCGGTTGAGCAGGAAGAACTCGGCCCAGCCGCGGGGCCAGGCCAGCGCGACCGGGAGGTTCACCGCCACCCAGGCGAGGACCGCCGCCCCGATCGTCCAGGCGGCACGCGGGAGACCGCCGTCGTCGCGGCGTCGCCAGCCGACGAGCAGCACCGGCAGCAGGAGCAGCAGCGGGTAGAGCTTCGCCGCGCCGCCGATCCCGAGCAGCACCCCGGCCCAGACCGGCCGGTCCCGGCGCAGCGCGAGCAGCGCGCCGGTCGCGAGCGCGACGGTGAGCGTGTCGAAGTTGGTGAACGCGTGCACCACCACCAGCGGCGACAGCGCGACCAGCGCGGCGTCCCACGGGCGTTCCGGGCGGAGCATCAGCACCGCCCACACGACCACCAGCCAGGCCATGGCCAGCCAGATCGCGGTGACGTCGAAGTAGACGACGACGTCGAGCGCGGACGGCAGCGGCAGCCGCTCCGCCAGCCACTGCCAGCCGTCGGTCAGCTGCGCGTTGAGGTACTGGAACATCCCGGTGACGACCGGGTACTCCATGTACCGGGCGGTGCGGGAGCCGTCGGCGGCGGTCTCGAACCAGGCGTCGCGGTAGGGCACGGCGTCGTCGGCGAGACCCTCCAGCCCGTAGAGCGGGACGGTGTCGGAGTAGCACATCGCGACGTACTGGCGGTCGTTGCGCCAGTCCAGCGCGAGCGCACCGTCCGGGGTGCGGTACTCCTGCAGGCAGGCCGCCTTGCCCAGCCAGCCCAGCACCAGCACGACGACGGCGAACAGCAGCACCACCCGCAGCGGCGTCCACCACCGGGACCGTCCGACGAGTGCGTGCCGGCCCATCGGGCCGCCGACGACCCGACTGGCGGCGCGCGCCAACGGCTCGGTCCAGGTCGGGATGTCCCGGTCCCGGACGCCCGCCCCCGGCGCCTCGCGGGGGGCGGGCGGTGCGGCTCCGGGCCGGGCGCCTGCGGTCAGTTGTCGCCCCCGCGGCCCGGACGGTCCCGGCCCGCGTCGGAGCCCGGCTGACCGTCGCCGCCGCCCCCATCGCCCCCGTCGCCGTTGCCGCCGTCGCCGCTGTTGCCGTCGCCGGACGCGTCGCCCGAGCCGTCGCCCGAGGAGTCACCCCGGTCCGCGCGGTCACCCCGGTCGCCGTTGTCGCCGTTGTCACGGCCGTCGCCGGGCTCCTGGGTGGTGGTGGTCTGCTGCGCGTCGCCCTGCCCCGAGTCGTTCGAGACGGCACGCGCCGGGGCCTGACCGATCGGCTCGAAGTCGGAGAACTGCTCCACCGGGGTCCCCCGCAGCACGTCGGTCATGAACGACTGCCAGATCGAGCCGGGCAGCATCCGCCCGTAGACCGGACGTCCCGCGGAGTTCTTGATCGGGGAGTTGTCGTCGGTGCCGACCCACACCGCGGTGGACACCGACGGGGTGTAGCCGACGGTCCAGGCGTCGTTGTTCTGACCCTCGACGCTGCTCTGCACGGTGCCGGTCTTCGCGGCGACCGGACGCCCGTCCAGCCCGATCCGCGACGAGCTCGCGACGTCGGTCATGGACTCGGTGACGTTGCGGGCGACCTCGGCCGGCATGACCTGCTGACCGTTGTCGGTGCTGCCGCGGTCGTAGATGACCCGGCCGTCGCTGGCGGTGACCTTCGCGACCAGGAACGGGTCGCGCCGCATGCCGTCGGCCGCGAACGTGGCGTAGGCCGCGGCCATGTCCTCGGGGTGGACCTCGCGGTCACCCAGCGAGATGCCGCCGGTGGGGTTCGGCAGCAGGTCGGCGGGGATGCCCGCCTGGTGCGCGGCGTCGGCCACGCGCTGCGGGCCGACGTCGAGGCCCATCCGATAGAAGACCGTGTTGATCGACTTGGTCATGGCCTCCTTCACCGAGCACTGGCCGCAGCTCACGCCCTCGGAGTTGGTGACCGTGGTGCCGGCGAGCTCCTGGGGGGAGGAGCCGTCGTAGATCGTGCCGAGGCCGACCGGCGGGTTCGCCTGCAGCGCCGCCGCGAGCACGAACGGCTTGAACGACGAGCCGGGCTGCTTGAGCACCGAGGCGTAGTCGAGACCGACGCCGTTCTCCCCGCCGAAGTAGGCGATGACCGCGCCGGTCTTCGGGTTCACCGACACCAGCGAGGACCGCAGGTTGGCGGGCTGGCCCTCCATCACCTTCTGGACGGCCTTCGCCGCGTCCTCCTGGGCCTTCGGGTCGATCGTCGTGGTGACCGTCAGGCCCTGGGTGTTGATCTCGGTCTCGGAGATCCCGAGCTTCTCCAGCTCGGCGCGGGCCGCGTTGTAGATGTGGCCCTTGTCGTCACCGGGGATGCCCCCGCCCTCGGCCGCGGAGGCCTCGCGCCACTGCGGGAACCTCTGCTGCGCCCGGTCGGCCGGGCTCATCCAGCCCTGGGCGACCATGCCGTCGAGCACGAAGTTCCACCGCTGCTGGGACATCTCGAGGTTCTTCGCCGGGTCCCAGCGCGACGGCGACTGGATCAGCCCGGCGATCATCGCACCCTCGGAGGCGTTCAGGTCCTGGACGTTCTTCCCGAAGTACGCCTGGCTGGCGGCCTGGATGCCGTAGGCGCCGCGACCCAGGTAGATCGCGTTCAGGTAGTTGCCGAGGATCTGCTCCTTGGTCATCTCCTTGGACATCTTCGCGGCCAGCACGACCTCGCGGAACTTGCGGAACAGCGAGTACTGGTCGTTGCCGGTGGTCACCTTGATGTACTGCTGGGTGATCGTCGAGCCGCCGCCGATCCCGCCGGAGAGCTGGTTGATCACCGCCCGCGCGATGCCGGTGATGTCGAAACCGGGGTTGGAGAAGAACGTGCGGTCCTCGGCGGACAGCACGGCCTGCTGGACCGGCACCGGCACCTGGGACAGGTCGACGCTGGTCCGGTTGACGTTGTCCGGCCGCACGGTGGCCAGCGGGGCGCCGTCGGCGTAGGTGAAGGTCGCGACCTGGGTGACGGCGATGTCGTCGGCGGCGGGGACCGGGAAGACCAGCCAGCCGATCGCGAAGGCGACCAGCGGGCCGATCACCGCGACCGCGGCGAGCCCGATCAGCCAGCGCCGGAGCCGGCGACGACGGCCGGGCTTCTTCTTCCCGTCGCCGCCGTCGCCGGGACCGCGACCGTCGGAACGACCGGGCGGGCCGGGCGGCCGGCCGCCCCCGGCCCCACGACGGGGGGCCGTGGCCGGTGCCGCCGCGGCCGCCGCCGCACCGGCCGGCGGACGGCCGGTGCGCTGCGGGGCGGCCGTGCGCGGGCCGGCCTGGGCCGGCCGGACGACCGGGTCGAAGTGGCCGACCCCCGAGTCGTCATGGGTCAGCAGCGGCGGAGGGGGCTGGGGGACCGGGCGCGGCGGCGGTCCCGCGGGCGCGGGACGGCCACCCACCGGCGGACGGCCGGGGGGCGGCGGGGGCATCGGGGGACGGGCGCCCGCGCCCGGCCGGGGTGGCGGCGGGGGCATCGGGGGGCGGGACCGCGGGGGACCGGGGGGCGGGGGCGGCGGCGGGGTGCGCCGGGGGTCACGCTCGTCGTTCACCGGGCGGCTCCGTGGGATGCGGTGGACCGGATCCGCAGCAACCCGGGCCGGGGGTGCCCGGGGCCGAGGGGATCCGGCGTCGGACCGGCGCGGTGCACGCGGTCCGGGTGGTCGTGCTCGTCGGGCAGGGCGCCATCGGACTCAGCCACCCGCACTCCGCCGGCCACGGCGGGGGCGGCCGGTGCCGAGGACGAACGAGCGGACCAGGTGGTTCCAGCGGCACTCGGTGCACACCTCGACGACGTGCACCGAGAAGTCGGGCACCTGCGCCGCGAGCTGCTCGAGGTCCGCCGCGGAGCGGGCCGAGCCGGAGACGTGACGCAGACTCTCGCCGAACACCCAGGAGACCTGGGCGAGCTCGTCGTGCCGGCAGACCGGACAGGCCCGGTCGGCGGGGGCGCCGTGGAAGCGCGCGGCGCGGAGCAGGTAGGCACCCGCATCACACACCTCCTCACGGCCGACCCGACCGGCCCGGACGTCGGCCAGCAGAGCACGGCGCTGCAGGGCGTAGTCCACCACCTGTCGCGGGCTGAGCACCCGTCCAGGGTACGCGGGACGGACCCGCGGACCCATCGCCGTCCCGCACGGGGCCCTGCGGGCACGACCGTTCCGTACCTGGTCGGGGGACTCGTCCGGTCCGCGGTCGCCTGTGATCACGATCATCACACGGGCGGATCGATGTATCGGACCGATAGGGTGACCGGTCGGCGGTCCGCACGGAGGAGGTCGCGATGCTGGACTTCGCGGTCCTCGGCCTGCTCCAGGACGGTCCGCTGCACGGGTACGAGCTGCGCAAGCAGCTCGGTCGCCGGCTCGGCGGCTTCCGCGCGTTCTCCTACGGCTCGTTGTACCCGGCCCTGCGCCGGCTGCTCCGGGCCGGGTCGATCGCGGAGACCACCGACGAGGCGGGTGATCAGTACGGACGCACTCCGGGACGGCTGCGACGGGGCAGGCGGGTCTACCGCATCACCCCGGCGGGCCGGGACCGGTTCGCTGCCATGCTCGCCGAGGCCGGCCCCCAGGCCTGGGAGGACGGAAGCTTCGACGTGCACCTGGCGTTCTTCGCGCGGACACCGGCGGAGACCAGGATCCGGATCCTGGAGGGCCGCAGACGGGCCGTCGAGGAACGCCGGGACGGCCTGCGCACCGCGCTCGGCAGACCCTGCGAGGGCGTCGACCGCTACACCCGCGAGCTGCACCGGCTCGGGCTGGAGTGCTCCGAGCGCGAGGTGTGCTGGCTGAACGAGCTGATCGCGACCGAACGGGCCGAGCAGGATGCCACGGACGGCCGTGACGAGAGGACCTTCCCCGGCGGCGGGCCATCCCGGCCCGCGACCGGCGGGGTACGACAGGACGAGACAACAGGAGGAGCCTGACATGAGCCAGGTTCGGGTGGCGGTCGTCGGCGTGGGCAACTGCGCGGCATCGCTGGTCCAGGGGGTTCACTACTACGCGGACGCCGATCCGTCGACCCAGGTCCCCGGCCTGATGCACGTCGACTTCGGCGGGTACCACGTCCGGGACGTGACCTTCGTGGCCGCGTTCGACGTCGACGCGAAGAAGGTCGGTCAGGATCTCGCCGACGCGATCTCGGCCAGTGAGAACAACACGGTCAAGATCGCGGACGTGCCGCCGCTCGGGGTGACCGTGCAGCGCGGGCCGACCCTCGACGGTCTCGGCCGCTTCTACCGGGAGACCATCACCGAGGCCGACGGCGAGCCCGTCGACGTCGCGGCGGTGCTGCGCGACACCGAGGCCGACGTGCTGGTGTCCTACCTGCCGGTGGGCAGCGAGGACGCCGACCGGTTCTACGCACAGGCCGCGCTGGACGCGGGTGTCGCCTTCGTCAACGCGCTGCCGGTGTTCATCGCCTCGGACCCGGAGTGGGCGGAGAAGTTCCGCGCGGCCGGCGTCCCGATCGTCGGCGACGACATCAAGTCCCAGGTCGGGGCGACCATCACCCACCGGGTGCTGGCGAAGCTGTTCGAGGACCGCGGCGTGCAGCTGGACCGCACGATGCAGCTCAACGTGGGCGGGAACATGGACTTCCTGAACATGAAGGAGCTCGAGCGGCTGGAGTCCAAGAAGGTCTCCAAGACCCAGGCCGTCACCTCGCAGGTGGACCGGGACATGGGCAAGGGCAACGTGCACATCGGCCCGTCGGACTACGTGTCCTGGCTGGACGACCGCAAGTGGGCCTACGTCCGGCTCGAGGGCCGCGCGTTCGGTGACGTCCCGCTGAACCTGGAGTACAAGCTCGAGGTCTGGGACTCCCCGAACTCCGCGGGCATCATCATCGACGCGGTGCGGGCGGCCAAGATCGCCAAGGACCGCGGCATCGGCGGACCGATCCTGTCGGCGTCGAGCTACTTCATGAAGTCGCCGCCGGAGCAGTACCGCGACTCCGAGGCACGCGACAAGGTCGAGGCGTTCATCCGGGGCGAGATCGACAACTGATCGGTTTCTCGGTACAACGGCCCGGGGACGACCGCGCAGGTCATCCCCGGGCCGTTCCCGTACCGGAGACGTTCCGGAATCTGAAATTACCGATCCGGAATGTTCTCGTTATTCGTCGTGATCGCAGTCATGCAATGAATGTGTTCTGCGTCATTTAATCGAGCGATATCTGTTCGTAATGTGCGGTCCGGCCTTGCGCGACCACCGCCCATCCGGGGTGAGGGGTGCAGGGTCACCGCCGGGCGACGACGCGGGCGGGTCGTGAGCGCTGTCCGGTCTCCCCACCGGAACTCCCCCTTCGTACCGGCGTCCACGGGTCCCGCCCCGACCGCTCCTCCGGTGGTGCAACATCCCGAGGACCCCACCGTGCCCCAGCGTCATTCCGCTCCGGCGCTCCGCGTCGCCGTCGTGGCCACCACTGCCGCCGCGGCCGCAGTTCTGTCCGTGCTCCCCACCGCCACCGCGGCACCCACGGGCACCACCGCTTCCGCGGCACCCACCGCGGAGACCGTGACCCGTGCCGTCGCCCCGGCCGCGAACGTGCTGCCGACGCGCGGCGCGAACCCGGCCGCGCTCTCGGTCTCCTCCGCGGCGCAGGCCGCGGCCCCGGCCGCGCAGGCCGCCGCCGCACGCAGCGGCGCGATGTCGACCGCGCTGGCCCAGCTCGGCAAGCCCTACCGCTGGGGCGCCACCGGCCCGAGCGCGTTCGACTGCTCCGGCCTGGTCCGCTACGCCTTCGCCAAGGCGGGCAAGGACCTGCCCCGCACGAGCCGTGCCCAGGCCCAGGTGGGCACCCCGGTGTCGAAGTCGAACCTCAAGCCCGGTGACCTGGTCTTCTTCTACAGCCCGGTCAGCCACGTCGGCATCTACATCGGCGGCGGCCAGATCGTGCACGCCTCCACGAGCGGTCAGCCGGTGAAGATCTCCGACGTCGACCGGATGCCGTTCAACTCGGCCCGCCGGGTCTGAGAGAAGCGTGCGGAACGAAGCTCAGCGTCTGAGAGAAGCGTGCGGAACGAAGCTCAGCTCTGAACGCACCCGCTCCCCGGTACGACCGGCCCCGTCCGCGCGCAGGACGGGGCCGGTCGTCGTAGGTTCACCGGGTGACCGCTCCCCGCCGCCCGCTCGCCCTGATCACCGGTGCCTCCCAGGGCATCGGCGCCGCCACCGCCCGGCTGCTCGCGCCGCGCTACGACCTGGTCCTCGGCGGCCGGGACGAGAAGCGGCTGGAGGCCCTCGCCGATGAGCTGACCGAGGCGGGCCCGGTCGCGGTCCGCACCATGGCCGTCGAGCTCACCGACGACGACGCGCTGGCCACCGCCCTCGACGGCATCGACCGGCTCGACGCGCTGGTCCACTCGGCCGGGGTCGGGGAGCTGGGCACCGTCCAGGAGACCACCGCGCAGACCTGGCGCCACCAGTTCGACGTCAACGTCGTCGCGGTCGCCGAGACGACCCGGCTGCTGCTGCCCGCGCTGCGCGCGGCCGGGACGGACACCGGGGCCGACGTCGTGCTCGTCAACTCCGGCGCCGGGCTCACCGCCCGCCCGGGCTGGGGTTCCTACGCGGCCAGCAAGTTCGCGCTGCGCGCCTTCGGCGAGGCGCTGCGCGCCGAGGAGGCCGGCAACGGCATCCGGGTCACCTCCGTGCACCCGGGCCGGGTGGACACCGCGATGCAGGAGCGGGTCGTGGCCCAGGAGGCGGCCGCAGCCGGGACGGCGGACGGCGGGTACGACGGCTCGAAGTTCCTGCGCCCCGAGTCGGTCGGCGCCGCGATCCTGGCCGCGCTGACCGCGACCCGCGACGCCCACCTCACCGAGATCATGGTGCGCCCGCAGGGCTGAGGGCGGACTGCGCGCGCAGCTCGTCGAGCGCCGCCAGCAGCGGTGGCGCGGCAGCGGCGGCGTCCCGGACCACCGCGAGGATCGTCCGCACCGGCGTGGGGCGCACGACCGGCACCGCGCAGGTCCCGGCCGGCAGGTCGACGGCCCCGAGCCGGGGGAGCACGGTGACTCCGATGCCGGCGGCGACGAAGGCCAGCGCCGTGCGGTAGTCGTGGGCCTCGACGTGGAACGGCGGGCGGAACCCGGCGGCGGCGCAGGCCTCGACCAGGTTGCGCCGGCACCACCCGCGGGCGAAGTCGTTGTCCACCCATCGCTGCCCGGCCAGGTCTGCCAGGTCGACCTGCTCCGCCCCGGCCAGCGGGTGATCGTCGGGCAGCACCACGACGTAGGGGTCGTCGAGCAGGTGGTGTACCGAGAACCCGGGCCAGGCCTCGTAATCCGGTCGCTCGACGGCGATCTGCAGGTCCGAGCGGTCGGCCGGGTCGTCGGGCAGCCACTCGCGCAGGGCCAGGTCGAGTCGGACGCCCGGGAAGCCACCGGTCAGCCTGCGCACGACCCGCGGCATCCAGGCGGACCCGACGGAGGCGAAGTAGGCCACGGACAGCGACCCGGTGCGCCCGGTGCGCAGGTCCTCGACGAGCACCTGGGCCTCCCCGAGCCGGGCCAGCACCGCGTCGGCCTGTTCGGCCAGCAGCAGCCCGGCCGCGGTCGGCCGCAGCCCGCGGCCCACCCGCTCGAACAGCACCAGACCGGTCTCGCGGGCGAGCGCGGTGACGTGCTGGCTCACCGCCGACGGCGTGTACCCCAGGTTGGCGGCGGCGGACTGCACCGACCCACCGGCCACGACCGACCGGAAGATCATCAGGCGATGGGTGTCGAGCACCACCCGACCGTACAGCAGAACTGAATCCAAGAACAGAACATGTCGCTGGTGCTGAACCGTGGGCGGTCCGACGATGTCCTCATGACCACCGCGCACCTGGGGCTGCTCGCCCTCACCACGCCCGCCGTCCTCGCCGCGCTGTACCGGTCGTTCCGGGACCGACCGCGACGGTTGCCCGTCCGCACCGGCTACGACACCCGCCGGCCCACCCTGTGAGCCCCGCGACCCGGTCCCGCCTGCTGCCGCTCGCCGCCGCGGCCACCACCGTCGTGCTGTGGGCGTCGGCGTTCGTGGCCATCCGCGCCGTCGGTCACGACCTGTCCCCGGGTGCGCTGGCCCTGGGGCGGATGCTGCTCGGGGCCCTGACCCTGACCGCGATCCTGAGCGTCGTCCGCGCCCGGAGACGCACCTCCGGCCCACCGCTGCCCCGCGGACGCCTGCTGGCCGCGGTGGCAATCTGGGGTGCGGCCTGGTTCGGCGTCTACAACCTCGCGCTGAACGCGGCCGAGCGGCACCTCGACGCCGGCACCACCGCGCTGCTGGTGAACGTGGCGCCGGTGGTCGTCGCCGTCCTGGCCGGGCTGCTGCTCGGGGAGGGCTTCCCCGCGCGGCTGCTGGCCGGGATGGGCGTCGCGTTCGCCGGGGTGGTGCTGATCGCGGCCGCCTCCTCCGCCGGGGGCGTCGACCTGTCCGGGGTGCTGCTGGGGCTGCTCGCCGCGCTGGTCTACGCGGGTGCGGCCGTCGCGCAGAAGCGGCTGCTGCCCCGGGTGGACGCCCTGACGATGACCTGGACCGGCGCGGTCGCCGGTGCCGTCGCGCTGCTGCCGTTCCTGCCGTCGCTGGTCGCCGAGCTCGCCACCGCACCGGCGACGGCCGTCGCCGGCGTCGTCTACCTGGGGGTGTTCCCGACCGGCGTCGCGTTCCTGACCTGGGGGTACGCCCTCACCCGCACCACAGCGGGCAAGCTGGCCGCGACCACGTACGCGATCCCGCCGCTGGTGGTCGGACTGTCCTGGGCGCTGCTCGGGGAGGTGCCCGCACCGGCCGCGCTCGCCGGCGGCCTCCTCTGCCTGGTCGGCGTCGCCGTCGCCACCCGTCCGGCCGGGTCCCGGGGTCGGGGATCCTCCGAACGACCGACCCCGGTGACCGGCTCGGTCACTACGCTCGACGGGCATGGGGGAGTCCAGGGACGACGAGCGGTCCGTGCTGCGGGTGTCGGACGCCGAACGGAATGAGGTCGCGGAACGGCTGACGCTGGCGCACGACGAAGGCCGGCTGTCCCTGACCGAGTACGACGAGCGGTTGCAGCAGGCCTACGCGGCGACCGTCCGCGCGGATCTCGACCGGCTGGTCGCCGACCTGCCCGCGGTGGAGCGCACGGCCCTGCCGTCGGTGCGCGCCGAGACCGCGGAGGTGGAGAAGGCCGAGGCGAGGCGTGAGCACCTCACCGAGTGGCGGTCGTGGGCCGGCACCGCGGTCATCCTGACCGGCATCTGGGTGGTGACCGCGATCTCGTCGGTCTCCGACGGGGAAGGACCCCCGTTCTTCTGGCCGATGGTGCCGATGGGGATCTGGGCCGCGGTCCTCGTCGCACAGTTCTTCTTCGGCTCCGATGACGACGACGACGAGGACGACGACGAGGACGACAAGGACTGACGACAAGGACTGACGACGAGGACCGACGCGAGGACCGAGGCCCCGCGACGGCTGCCACGCGCCCCGGACCGGGCATAGAGTCGCCCCCGTGCTCGACCCCGCCCGCCTCGATCTGTCCGCGCTCGCGGACGCGCTCGAGGACCGCACGCCGGAGGTCACCTGGTACCTCGACCCGGCCGACGCCGAGGTGCACGGCGTGTCCGGCGGCACCCGGCCCGATCCGGACTGGGTGGAGATCCGGCCGGTGACCAGCCGGGAGTCCTATCGGGACATGTCCGACTTCACCGCGGGCGTGCAGCACCGCCGGGCCGCGGCGCTGCTGGACCGCGCGATCGACGGCCGGGGCTCGTTCCGCCGGTTCAAGAACACGCTGTTCGAGTTCCCCGAGGTCCGTGACCAGTGGTACCGCTTCCGCGACGCCCGTGCCCGGCGCCGGGCGGCGGACTGGCTGGTCGCAGCCGGCCTGATCGGTGCCGAGGACGGCGAGCGGATCAAGGCCCGCCACCCCGATCCGGACCCGTCCAACGACGACGTGCCCGCCGCCGTCGCCGACGACCTGGCCCTGCCCTACGGCCCCCGGCTGCGCCAGGTGCTGCTGTTCGGGTCCTGGGCCAGCGGGGAGGGCTCGGTCGAGTCCGCGATCGACCTGCTCGTGGTGCTCGACGACGACGGGGTCCCGATCCTGCCCTGGGAGGAGGTCCGCGCGATGGACGACGTGCTGTGGCAGCACACCCGGCGGACCGGGCTGACGATCAGCGTGCTGCCGGTCGGGCAGGGCGAGCTCGTCCGTGCCGCCGACCCGACGGTCGTGCGGGCCCGCGCCGAGGCGGTGCGGGTCCGGTGACCCGGCGGGTGCACGGCGGGCTCGCCCGGGCCCGGGTCGAGCTGGGCGGGGCCCGGGTGCTGGCGGAGAACGGCTTCGGCGACGCCGCGGTCTCCCGCGCGTTCCACGCCGCGTTCCGGGCCGCCGAGATCGCGCTGCTGGTGCTGGGGGAGACCCGCGCCGAGCACTCCGAGGTGGTCAGCGCGTTCGTGCGCCGGGTCGTGCGGGAACGGTCGCTGGACCCGCGCGCCGGTCGGCTGCTGCGGTCGCTCTACAACCGGCGGGCGCTGGCCGACCACTCCGACGCGACCGCCCCCGCCGCCGAGGCGCGCGCCGCTCTCGACGACGCCGCGTTCGTCCTCGACGCCGTGGAGGCCTGGCTCGCCGAGCCTGCCCTGTCCACGCCCCCGGCACCGGAGAACGGGGCGACCCGGCGGCCGGAGAAGCCGGTCCGGCGCGGGTCCCGGGCCTGACCGTCCGCAGCAGCGGCCGGCATCACGCGGGTCAGAAGAAGTCCCCGCCGAAGTCGGAGTCGTTGTCGAACAGGCCCCCGCCGTCGAAGCCACCGTCGGAGCCCGGGTCGGCTTCGTCGACCCCGCCGTCGAAGCCCGGGTCGTCGAGGGCGGCGCCGTCGGCGAACCCGTCGGCGTAGGCGGCCTGGTCGGCGCCGGCCATCCCGCTGAACAGCGAGGTGAACAGCAGCGCCGAGCCGACGCCCCAGGCCCCGGCGACGAGTGCGGGCTTCCACCAGGGCTCGGAGTACCAGCCGCGCGGCACCGGGCGCCCGGCGACGGTCCCGCCGGGGTAGTAGTGGCTGTTGCGGTCGGTCGGTCGCGGCGACGCGCCCAGGCTGCGTCCCTCCACCTCGACCTCGCGGTCCTCGGTGACCTCACCGGCGCGGGACTGGCCGGGCAACGGCGGCAGCTCGGGTCCGGGGTCCATGCCCATCGCTGTGCGTGCTGCACGGACGTAGTAGAGGCCCTCGTAGGCGGTCTCGGTGACCTGCCGGCACTGGGCGGGGGTCCGCGCCTGCTCCATCTGCGAGCCGGCCGCGGTGTAGCGCTCGGCCGCGTCGGCGAGCGCCTGACGGCTCGCCTCGTCGGTCCCGGTCAGGGCCAGGACCTGGCCGCCGAGCCGTTCCACCCAGCGCCGGGACTCGGCCTGGGCGTCGGCCAGGGCGGCGGCGGAGTCCGCGTTGTGCCGCCGCACCAGCCAGACGACGGCCGCGACGACGGCCAGCACCACGATCAGGGTCAGGACTGTGCTCATGACGGACCTCCTGCCCGCCTCAACGGGCAGGAGGTCGCCCGCGTTCCCTACCGGACGACGTTGACCAGGCGCCCCGGGACGACGATGACCTTCTTCGGCTCGGCCCCGTCCAGCGCGGCGACGACCTTCTCGTCGGCCAGCGCGGCCGCCCGGATGTCGTCCTGGCCGGCGTCGGCGGCGACGACGACCCGGGAACGGACCTTGCCGTTGACCTGGATCGGGTACTCGACGGTGTCCGCGACCAGGTAGCGCTCGTCGGCGACCGGGAACGGCGCGTAGGCCAGCGTGTCGTCGTGGCCCAGCTTCTGCCACAGCTCCTCGGCGATGTGCGGGGCCAGCGGTGCCAGCATCAGCACCAGCGCCTCCGCGACCTCGCGCTCGACCGGCGTGCCCCGCTTGGTCAGGGCGTTGTTCAGCTCGATCAGCTTCGCGGCGGCGGTGTTGTAGTGCAGCGCGGGGTAGTCGGCGCGGACGCCGGCGATCGCCTTGTGCACGGACCGCAGGATCTCCTCCGACGGCGCCGTGTCGACGACGGTGACCTCACCGGTCGTCTCGTCGACCAGGTTGCGCCACACCCGCTGCAGGAACCGCTGCGGGCCGACGACGTCGCGCGTCGACCACGGGCGGGAGGCGTCCATCGGACCGGTGTACATCTCGTACAGCCGGAAGGTGTCCGCGCCGTAGCGGTCGCACATGTCGTCGGGCGTCACGACGTTCTTCAGCGACTTGCCCATCTTCCCGTACTCCCGGGTGACGGGCTGCCCGTTCCACGTGAAACCGGCGGTGCCGTCCGCCCCCACGACCTCGACGACCTCCTCGGCCGGCACGTAGGTGCCGCGGGCGTCGGTGTAGGCCCAGGCCTGGATGTAGCCCTGGTTGAACAGCTTCCGGAACGGCTCCTCGCTGCTCACGTGGCCCAGGTCGAACAGGACCTTGTGCCAGAACCGCGAGTACAGCAGGTGCAGCACGGCGTGCTCGACCCCGCCGACGTACAGGTCGACGCCGCCCGGGTCGGCGACCGACCGCGCCGTGTCCTTGCCGATCCAGTACTTCTCGGCCTCGGCGGAGACGAACCGCTCGGTGTTCTCCGGGTCCAGGTAGCGCAGGTAGTACCAGCACGACCCGGCCCACTGCGGCATCGTGTTCGTCTCGCGGCGGTACTGCTTCGGGCCGTCGCCCAGGTCCAGCTCGACGGCCACCCACTCGTGCGCCCGGGACAGCGGCGGCTCCGGCTCGGAGTTCGCGTCGTCCGGGGCATAGGTCTTGGGCGAGTAGTCGTCGACGTCGGGCAGGACGACGGGCAGCTGGTCCTCGGGCAGCGCGATCGGACCGTGCTCGTCCCAGACGACCGGGAACGGCTCGCCCCAGTAGCGCTGCCGGGAGAACAGCCAGTCGCGCAGCTTGTACTGCACGACGCCCTCGCCCGCCCCCTTCGCGGCCAGCCAGTCGATGATCGTGCGCTTGGCCTCGTCGACGCCCAGCCCGTTCAGGCTGATCTCGTCGTTCGCGGAGTTGATGGTCGGGCCGTCGCCGGTGTAGGCGCCACCGTCCCAATCCGACGGCGGCGCCACCGTGCGCACGTGCGGCAGCCCGAACGCGGCGGCGAAGTCCCAGTCGCGGGTGTCCTCGGCGGGCACCGCCATGATCGCGCCGGTGCCGTAGCCCATCAGCACGTAGTCGGCGACGAACACCGGGACGGCCGCGCCGTTCACCGGGTTGGTGGCGTACGCGCCGGTGAACACACCGGTCTTGTCCTTGTTCTCCTGCCGGTCCAGCTCCGACTTGCGCGCGGCCTCGGCGCGGTACGCGGCGACGGCCTCGGCGGGCGTCGCGGCGCCACCGGTCCAGCGGGGATCGGTGCCGTCCGGCCACTGCGCCGGGACCAGCGAGGACACCAGCGGGTGCTCGGGCGCCAGCACCATGTAGGTGGCGCCGAACAGGGTGTCCGGGCGGGTCGTGAAGACCTCGACGGCGTCGTCGGAACCGACCACGGGGAACCGGACGCGGGCCCCCTCGGAGCGGCCGATCCAGTTGCGCTGCATCGCCTTGACCGACTCCGGCCAGTCGACCCGGTCGAGGTCGTCGGCCAGCCGGTCGGCGTAGGCGGTGATCCGCATCATCCACTGCTTCAGGTTGCGGCGGAAGACGGGGAAGTTGCCACGCTCGGAGCGGCCGTCGGGGGTGACCTCCTCGTTCGCCAGCACGGTGCCCAGGCCGGGGCACCAGTTGACCGGGGCCTCGGAGATGTAGGCCAGCCGGTGGCCGTCGATCGCCGCGCGCCGCTCGCCCTCGGACAGCTCGGCCCACGGACGGCCGTCCGGGGTCGGGCGGGTACCGGCCTCGAACTCGGCACGCAGCTCGGAGATCGGGCGGGCGCGGTCGGCGTCGGTGTCGTACCAGGACTCGAAGATCTCGCGGAAGATCCACTGGGTCCAGCGGTAGAACTCGACGTCGGTGGTGGACACCGAGCGGCGCGGGTCGTGGCCCAGGCCCAGCTGGCGCAGCTGCTGCCGGTAGCGGGCGATGTTGGTCTCGGTCGTCGTCCGCGGGTGCGTCCCGGTCTGCACGGCGTACTGCTCGGCGGGCAGCCCGAAGGCGTCGAAGCCCATCGGGTGCAGCACGTTGTGGCCGTTCATCCGCAGGTAGCGGCCCAGCACGTCGGTGCCGATGAAGCCCAGCGGGTGCCCGACGTGCAACCCCGCCCCGGAGGGGTAGGGGAACATGTCCATCAGGTAGACCTTCGGCTTCTCCGAGCCGGGCTGCCCCGGGTCGGGGGCGTGGAAGGTCTGCTCGGTCTCCCAGAAGTCCTGCCACTTCCGCTCGATGCGGGCGGCCATCTCGGCGTCGTAGCGGTACGCCGGTCGGTCCGCACACTGCTCGGACGCGGTCGTGGTCTCGGTGCTCATGTCCGTCTCACCTCGGGGATGCCTGTCGTGACGGCCCGACTCGGGGCCCGGAACACGTCGCGGCCCCTCGTGCGCATCACGCAGGAGGGGCCGTCGCGGCGCCGTGTTGTGGCTACGACGCCGCGCCGGGAAGTCGGCGGGCCGTGCACATGTGACCAGGGTAGCCGGGGCGGGCGCCCCCGTTCCTCCGGGTTCTACCCTGGTCACGTGCCCACGACGCTCCGCCTGCTCCTCGCCGCCCTGCTCCTGCTGGCCGGGGTGGTCCTCGTCGTCCTCGCCGTGCTGGGAGCGACCGGCCGGCTGCCGCGCAACCGCTTCGTCGGTGTCCGCACCGCGGACAGCCTGCGGACCGCCGACGCGTTCGCGGTCGCCAACCGGGTGGCCGCGCCGCCGGTCGGGGCCGCCGGGGTGATCGCCCTGGTCGGCGGGACGGTGCTGCTGGCCCTGGACCGCCCCGGCGCCGCCCCGTGGGTGCTCGGCGCGATCGCGCTGGTCGGGACGGTCGTGCTCGCCGGACTCGGTGGCGCGGTCGGGGCGCGGGCCGCCGCCGCGGCGATCGCCGCGCAGGCCGCGGCCCCGAGCTGCGGCGGGGTCTGCGCCGGCTGCGACCTGGTGGCCGGCTGCCGCGACGCGACCGGCACCGAGCCGGGCTCCGAGCCCGGGGCCCGCACCGGCCTGTCCCACGAGGCCTGACCGGGCCCACCGGCCGCGGAAACCCGGCCCGCCGGTGAACGGGCCGACGAGCTCGTCGGTGACCCGGCCCCCGTAGAACCCGCCGGGCTGCGGGCGAACCGTCTCCCCGTCGAGGGTGATCCGCTCGAACGGCGCCACGTGCACCGCGACGCGGTCGGCCGCGTCAGTTCCAGGCCGGATCCCGCGGGAACGTGGCGAGCAGCGCCAGCGGGACGCCCTGACGGCGCAGCACCCGTTCCCACAGCTGGTCGTAGACGGTGGTCAGCAGGTCGTCGGGCAGGCCGGGGACGACGTACCAGTCACCCCGGGCGATCTCGCCACCCAACTGACCCGCGTCCCAGCCGGAGTAGCCGGCGAAGATCCGCAGGCCGCGCAGCCGCCGCGCGAGCGGGGCCGGGTCGGAGTCGAGGTCGACCAGCTGCACCGGCGGCCGGACCGGCATCAGCCCGCCGATCCCGCTGCCGGTCTCCCCGGTCCGAAGGGCGGCCAGGCAGAGCGCGGTGCGGGCCTCCACCGGCCCGCCGACGAACATGGTCCCGGGGTCGCTGGTGAGCCCGGCCCAGCGCGGGAGCACGTCCCGCACGGCGGCCTGGCCCGGCCGGTTGAGCACGACCCCGAGGCTGCCCTGCGGACGGTGCTCGATCATGTAGACGACCGTCCGGGAGAAGTTCGGGTCGCCCAGACCGGGGGCGGCGACGAGCAGACTCCCCGGCGTGACCGGGGGAAGAGCGGCGCCTCGCGTGGCGCGGTGTTCCCGCACAGGTCCATGTTCGCACCTAAGACGCGGACGCGGTTCTGCCACCCGTTCGCCGTAGCGTCGTACTCCAGACATGATAGTTCATACGTTCGTGTAGGACGTACGTCCACCGATGTGTACGTCCGTACAGGACGTACGTCCGGGTCAGAGGTTCTCGGCCGCCCAGGCCCGCAGCGCGGCCTCGGCCTGCTCGGCGTCCATCGGGCCCTGCTCCATCCGCCGCGCCAGCATGTGCCGGTAGGCCTTCCCGACCGCCGGCCCCGGCGGGATGCCCAGCAGCTCCATGATCCGGTTGCCGTCCAGGTCGGGGCGGATCGCGTCGAGCTCCTCCTGCTTGCGCAGCTCGGCGATCCGGTTCTCCAGGCCGTCGTAGTTGCGCTGCAGGGCCGCGGCCCGGCGCCGGTTCCGCGTCGTGCAGTCCGAGCGGACCAGCTGGTGCAGCCGCTCCAGCAGCGGCCCGGCGTCGGCGACGTAGCGGCGCACGGCCGAGTCGGTCCACTCGCCCTTGCCGTAGCCGTGGAACCGCAGGTGCAGGTAGACGAGCTGACACACGTCGTCGACCAGGGCCTTCGGGTACCTGAGCGCCCGCAGTCGCTTGCGGGCCATCTTCGCCCCCACCACCTCGTGGTGGTGGAACGAGACCCGCCCGTCCGGCTCCTTGCGCCGGGTCGCCGGCTTGCCGATGTCGTGCAGCAGCGCGGCCAGGCGCAGCGTGAGGTCCGGCCCGTCGGTCTCGCGCTCGATCGCCTGCTCCATCACGACGAGCGAGTGGGTGTAGACGTCCTTGTGCTGCATGTGCTCGTCGGTCTCCAGCTGCATCGCCGGGACCTCGGGGACGACGTGCCGGGCCAGACCGGTGTCGCAGAGCAGCTCCAGACCCCGCCGGGGGTGCTCGCCGAGCATCAGCTTGGTGAACTCGGCCTGCACCCGCTCGGCGGTGATCCGGGTCAGCTCGTCGGCCATCGCCGTCATCGCGGTGGTGACCCGCGCGGCGGGGGAGAAGCCGAGCTGGGAGACGAACCGGGCGGCGCGCAGCATCCGCAGCGGGTCGTCGGAGAAGGAGCGCTCCGGGGTGTCCGGGGTGTCCAGGACCCCCTGGGCGAGCGCGGCGAACCCGCCGTGCGGGTCGACGAAGCGGCGCTGCGGCCCGGTCAGCTCGACCGCCATGGCGTTGACCGTGAAGTCGCGGCGCACGAGGTCGCCCTCGACGGTGTCGCCGAAGCGGACCTCGGGGTTGCGGGAGGTGCCGTCGTAGGTGTCGGCGCGGAAGGTCGTCACCTCGAGGGTCTGCCCGTCGCGACGCAGTCCGACGGTCCCGAACGCGATCCCGGTGTCCCAGACCGCCTCGGCCCAGCCGCGGACGATCGCGAGGATCTGCTCGGGGCGGGCGTCGGTGGTGAAGTCGAGGTCGCCGGAGTCCCGGGTCGACGCGCCGGTGCCGCGCAGCACCGCGTCGCGGACGCTGCCGCCGACGAGGTAGAGCAGGTGCCCGCGGGCGGCGAACCGGGCGGCCAGCTCGTCGGCGACGGCCGGGACGTCGAGCAGTGCGACCACGGCGTTCTCCTGTGCTCGCTGCAGCTCGTCCGGGTCCGGGGCGGATCCGGCCGGGGGCCGGGTCACCTGTCGGGCGGTGGAGGACGGGGACGACGAGGACACGACGGGCCAGTCTAGGCAACGCGCCCGGCCGCCGGGCACGGGTCCTCCGGTCGTCCCGCACCGTCCGACCGGTGATCGACGACGGGGCGACCGGGTGACGCCGCGGCCGCGGGCGGCTCGTCGACCCCCCTTCGGGCCACCTCCTCGTTACCATCGCCACATGTCCCCCTCCCGCGGCCGCTCCTCGGCAGGGCGCGGCGCGGAACCCGGCCGTGAGAGCCGGAGCGCACGCGCCGGCCGTGCCGGGCGCTCCGACCGGTCCCCGGACGGTCGTCGCCGGCTGCGCACGGTGGACGAGACGTCCGCCGGTGGGCTCGTCGTGCACCCCGAGACCGGCGCCGCCGCGCTGATCGGCCGGCTGGACCGCCGGGGCCGGTTGCTGTGGTCGCTGCCCAAGGGCCACATCGAGGCCGGTGAGACCGCGGAGCAGGCCGCGGTGCGCGAGGTGCAGGAGGAGACCGGCATCATCGGTGAGGTGCTGGCTCCCCTGGGCACCATCGACTTCTGGTTCGTCGCCGAGGACCGGCGCGTCCACAAGACGGTCCACCACTACCTGATGCGCGCCCGCGGCGGCGAGCTCTGCGACGAGGACGTCGAGGTCTCCGAGGTGGCCTGGGTTCCGCTCGACGAGCTCGAGGGCCGTCTCGCCTACGCCGACGAGCGCCGGCTGATCCGGCATGCGGCCGACCTGCTGGAGGAGACGGCGTGAGCCGGGTCGCGGCCCTGGTCGCGATCGTGCTCACCGCGGTGGTGGCGCTGTTCCTCCCCGCGGCGTTCCCGGCGGGCGCCCCGCAGGCGGCCGCCCGGGACAGTCCGGTGCAGCAACCGCTGCGGCAACCGGCCCAGCAGCCCGCCGCCCCGGTCCGGCTCGACGTCGCCACGATGACCCCGCGGGTGGTGACGTCGGCGGGGCCGGGCGAGCTCGTCGTCACCGGCACCGTCACCAACACCGGCCCGGGGACCGTCGACGACCTGTCCGTCCGGGTGCAGCGCGGGCCGGCGCTCACCGGTGAGGCGGCGCTGCGGACCGCGCTGGCCGGGGAGGCCGCGGTCGACGACGCGACGCCGCTGTTCGCCGACCTCGGCCCGCTCCCGTCGGGTGCGTCGGTCCCGTTCCGCTACGCCGTCCCGCTCACCGGGCCCCCGCAGTCGACGCTGGCGCTGCCCGGCCCGGGCACCTACCCGCTGCTGGTGAACCTCAACGGGACCGTCGACGGCGCGCCGTCGCGGCTGGCCGGGGTCCGCACGTTGCTGCCGGTGTCGTCGCTCCCGGGGGCCGCGTCGCCGCCGGCGCCGGGGGCCGCCGCGCCGGTGACGATGCTGTACCCGATCACCGACCCCCCGCGCCGGGTCCCGCCGCTGCCCGGCGAACCGCCGCTGCTGACCGACGACGACCTCGCGGTCTCCTTCGCCGAGGGCGGGCGGCTGCGCGGCCTGGTCGAGGCGCTGGGCTCCGCGGCGCCCGCCGGGTCCCCGACCCGGTCCGCGCTCTGCCTGGCGATCGACCCCGAGCTCGTCGCCACCGCGGCGGCCATGCGCGACGGCTACGACGTCGTCACCGGCCCCGACGAGTCCGAGCCGGGGCGCGGCGCGGAGGCGGCGGGCCAGTGGCTCGCGGCGCTGACCGCGGCCGCGCGCGGGACCTGCGTGATCGCCCTGCCGCCGTCGGACGCCGACCTGGTCGCCCTGGTCCGCGGCGGTCAGGCCGACCTCGCCCGGACCGCGCTGGACAGCGGCCGCCGGACCCTGTCCGCCGAGCTCGGGACCACGGTCCTCGACGGCGTCGTGTGGCCCGTCGACGGCGTCGTCGACGAGGCGACGCTGGACGCGCTCGGCGGTGGGACCCGGCTGCTGCTCACCGCCGACGGGGTCACCGGCGCGACGGCGTCGGGCCGGGTGCGGGTGGGCGGCTCCGGCGGCGCCGGCCGGGACGGCGACGAGTCCGCGCTGCTCACCGACCCGCTGCTCACCGAGGCCGCGACCGGACCCGCCGGTGTCGAGGTGCAGCAGGGGGCCGCGGGCGGGCTCGCCGGCCAGGACCTCGCCGGGGCGCTCGCGCTGCGCGCCGGGGAGGCCGACGGGCCGCTGGTCGTCGCGCCGCCGCACCGCTGGGCCGCGGACGGACCGGCCGCCGCCGGAGTGCTGACCGCCCTGACCTCGCTGATCGAGGACGGCCGGATCGCCCCGACCGGCCTGCCCACCCTCACCGGGGGCGAGATCCGGACCGGCGGGACACAGCTGTTCTACCCACCGCAGGCCGGCGGCGCGGAGATCCCGGGGAGCGTCGTGTCCGGGGTGGCCGACCAGGTCAGGACGATCGAGGCGCTGCGCGCCGCGGCCGAGGCCCGCACCGGGGTCGGGGCGAGCCCCGCCGACGTGTTCGACCCGCTGGTGACCGGCACCCTGCGGGCGGTGTCGTCGTGGTGGCGGGGCGACCCGGCGCGCGCCGAGCAGGAGCAGACCGTCGTCGCCGACCGGGTGGCCCAGATCCGTGCCTCGGTGCGGGTGGTCGAGCCGCCCAGCCCGTACTCGCTCGGGACCAGCGACGCACCGCTGCTGATCACCGTCGCCAACGGGCTGCCGGTGACGATGAACGTGCGGGTGGTGCTGTCGAGCACCACCGGTCTGCGGGTCGCCCCGATCGAGGTGCAGGCGGTACCGCCGCGCGGCCGCGTCCAGGTGCGGGTCAGCGCCCAGGTCACCCGCTCCGGGGTGTTCAGCGTGGACGCCGGTCTGCTCACCCCGGACGGCGTCGCGCTCGGGCCGGACACCCGGCTGCGGGTCCGGTCGACCGTCTACGGGACGGTCACCGTCTGGCTGACCGCGATCGCGGGCGGCGTCCTCGTGGTCCTGGTGGTCCGACGGGTGCTGCGCAGGCTGCGTCCGGCCGCCGCACCCGGTCCGTCCGGTGGCCCGGGACCCGGCCCCGGACCGGGCCCGCCCCCCGACGCCCCCGTGCCACCGGGGCCTGCGCCGTCCGGACGCGCCCACCGCTCCTGAGCCCGGGACGGACGTCGGGGAGACATCGGGGGAGGGATCGGGGGAGACAAGGAACACCGACGTCGTTCGCCGTACGGTATTGACCGCTCGTCGCATCACCCCTGCTTCCGGGCGAATCGCGAGGATGGGTGGGCAAACCGATCGGCACCCGCCGCCGAAGACAGGGGAGACGGGTCCGGGGGCGTGTTCTCGGCTCGTCCGCATCCGACCGAGTGCCGTAGGCTGACGCCGGACACGACACCGAGCGCCAGGGGAGGGCGAGGCCGTTGAGCGGGCAGATCGGCGAGCGCACTGCCCGGACCGGCCCCCACCCCGTCGAGGACGACGTGGCACCTCGTCCGCACCCGTCGCTCGACCCCGTCGACGCCGCGGCGACCGCCGACGCGCCCGGGACCGCCGGGGCGCCCGCGGACGAACAGCCGACGGCCGCCGTTCCCGCCGTTCCGGCCCAGGCCCGGCCCACCGAGCGCATCCCGGCCGTCCGCGAGACCGCGAGCACGACGGCGGGTTCGCCGCTCACCGAGCGCTACGTGCTCCGCCAGCGGATCGGGTCCGACCCGGCCGCCGGGGCGGAGTTCTGGCGCGCCGAGGACACCGTGCTGCGCCGTCCCGTCGGCGTCACGCTGCTGCGCAGGCTGCCCGCAGACGACCGTTCCGACGACCCCGAGGGCACCGCCCGCGCCGGCGAGATGATCGTGCGCGCCCTGCGCTCGGGCTGCTTCGAGCACTCCGGCAGTGCCCGGCTGCTCGACGTCCTGGCCCCGGGCACGCACGGCCTGCCGGCCGACGTCCTGGGCGCCGCCGTCGCCGAGTGGGTGCCCGGGCGGTCGCTGGCCGAGACCGTGGCCGAGGGCCCGGTCCGCGCGCAGCGGGCCGCGAAGGCCGTCGAGACCCTGTCGGCCGCCGCCACCGAGGCCCACCAGCAGGGCCTGGTCCTCGGCTGCGACCACCCGCAGCGGGTCCGGATCACCCCGGACGGCCGCGCCATGCTGGCCTTCCTGCTCCCCCGCCCGTCGGTGTCCGCCGCCGACGACGTCCGCGGGCTCGGCGGGATCCTCTACTGCCTGCTCACCCGGCGCTGGCCGCTGTCGGTGTCCGACGCCGCCCGGGCCGGGCTCGTCGCCGCCGACCGCACGCCCGCGGGCCGGCTGCGCCCGGCGTCGCAGCTGCGCCCCGGGGTGCCGCTGGAGCTGGACACGCTGTGCAGCGGAGCGCTCGGCCAGGGCGACGGCGTCAGCCGGGTGCACACCGCCGCGGCGATGCACCGGATGCTGGCGGACGTCGTCGCGGAGGACGCCGACCAGGCGTTCTTCCCGCCGGTGCACGACGGCGCCCCCGCCGAGCCGGACGACGTGTGGCAGGACTCCGACCGGCTGCCCGACACCCGCAACGACCCCCGGCGCCGCCGCAACCTGCGGATCGGTCTCGGAGTGCTCGCCGTCGGTGTGCTGGCCCTGCTCGGGTGGGTGGCCGTGCAGCTGGGCATGTTGTTCGGTGGCGGTGGCACCCCGCCGGTCGTGATCCCGCCCGCGGCGAGCGCACCGGTGCAGCAGCAGGTGCCCGCCCCGCAGGGCCCGGCCGCGACGTCGGGGACGGGCGTCGCGGTGCAGGGCGTGTCGGCGACGGTGTTCGACCCGGTCGGCGACGCGGACAACGCCGGCACCGTCGGCAACGTCGTCGACGGCGACCCCTCCACCGTGTGGAGCACGAGCCGCTACTTCCAGCCCTTCCCGGCGCTCAAGCCCGGGATCGGTGTGCTGGCCTCGTTCGGCGCCGCCGAACCGCTCACCGGGCTCACCATCGACTCGCCGACCGCGGGCGCGGTCGTGCAGGTCCGCTCGGCCCCGTCCGCCGCGCCGACGCTGGCGGACACGACGCTGCTCGACACCGTCACCCTGTCCACGGGACGGACGACGGTGGAGCTCGACCCGAGCCGCCCCACCCAGCACGTGCTGCTGTGGATCACGAACCTGGGTCCGAACAACCAGACCCAGATCGACGACGTCACCTTCCGCCGCACCGCCCCCTGAGCCGACCCGTTCGCGATCGCGACGGACCGGCCCGGCAACGCCCGTGGGCACTCCGTCGCGCTGCCTACCGTGCGCGGGTGACGACCGTCGACCGGATCCCGGACCGGGCCCAGCCCGATCTGGACGAGATGTTCCGGAGGTATGCCGACCGGCTCTGGTCGGTGGCCCTGCGGATGCTCGGCGACCGGGCCGAGGCCGAGGACGCGGTGCAGGAGGCGTTCCTGTCCGCGCTCCGCTCGCCCGGGTTCCGTGGTGATGCGGCGACGGGGACGTGGCTGCACCGGATCCTCGTGAACGACTGCGTCGACCGGCTCCGCGCGGCCGGACGGCGGAGGGACCGGCTGCGGACGCTGGAGGCCGTCGTCGCGGCCCGGGACCACGCGGGCGGGCTCGTGGTGCGGCTCGCCGTCTCCGACGCGCTGGCCCTGCTGCCGGCGGACCAGCGGGCGGCCCTGGTGCTCGTGGACGGCCTCGGCTACGGCGTCGCGGAGGCGGCGGAGATGCTGGCCGTGGCGCCCGGGACGGTGAAGAGCCGCCGGGCCCGCGCACGGGCCCGGCTGGCCCCTGTGTTGCGGGAGGACGAGGGATGAGTAGTTCTCACCGGTTCGACGACAATGAGGGCCGCGCCAATCGTCAGAACGACGACAACCACGCAGCACCTGCTTCGTGTCATGTCGACGAGGAAGACCTCGTCGAGGTCGGAGCCCGGGTGGCCCGGGAGCTCGGCCCGGTGGCGATGCCGGACGACGTGGCGGCGCGGATGCGGGCACGGCTCGTCGCGGAGGCGTCGGGGAGCGCCACCGGACCGCACTCCCACGCGCTCCCGGTAGGCGGGAGCGGCCCGCTGAGGACCGCCGGACGCAGCGCCGCCCACAGCCTCCGGGGCACCCCCTGGCGGGCGCTCGCCGTCGCCGCGGCGGCGGTCGTCGTCTCCGTCGCCGGTGCGGCCGCGCTCGCCCCCACGGTCCCGGAGGTCGTCCCGGTCGCCGGGACCGCGCCGGAGGAGCTCCGGTCCGCCGCCGCGGGCGCGGCGGCACCCGTCGGTGCGCTCGACGACCCCGCCCGGGTCCGCGCCTGCCTCACCGCTGCCGGCGCCGCCCGGCCGGACGCGCCGTTCCTGGCGGCCCGCCCGCACGCCGTGGACGGCCGTCCGGCGGTCCTGCTGGTCCTCGGCGCACCGGAACGGGGCCGCTACCGGCTCGTCGTCGTACCACCGGACTGCGGGCCGGGCTCCGCACGGGTGCTCGCCGAGACCACCACCGGCTGACCCGGCAGGGCACCGGCGACGCCCGCGTCACCCTGGCCACGTTCGGCGGGACCGACGGGCGGGAATGCCCCTGTCTAGGATCGCGTTCGAGCCATACGGCAGCCACGACGCAGGAGCCGGCCAGCAGGGCCGGCACCCGCAGGCCCCGTCATCGCGCCCGTCTCGCGGGCGCGCCAGGAGGGATCGGTACCGGTGACCACCGACGACACGGTGCACAACCTGATCATCATCGGGTCCGGGCCGGCCGGCTACACCGCCGCGGTGTACGCCGCGCGGGCCCAGCTCGCCCCGCTCGTGTTCGAGGGCAGCCAGTTCGGCGGCGCCCTGATGACCACGACCGAGGTGGAGAACTACCCGGGCTTCACCGAGGGGATCATGGGCCCCGAGCTCATGCAGCAGATGCGCGGCCAGGCGGAGCGCTTCGGCGCCGACCTGCGCCCGCAGGACGTCGACGAGGTCCGCCTCGACGGCGACGTCAAGGAGGTGCGGGTCGGGAAGGAGACCTTCCGGGCCCGTGCGGTGATCTTCGCGATGGGTGCCGCCCCCCGCTACCTGCACGTCCCCGGCGAGCAGGAGCTCCTCGGCCGCGGTGTCAGCTCGTGCGCCACCTGCGACGGCTTCTTCTTCCGCGACCAGAACATCGCCGTCATCGGCGGTGGCGACTCGGCGATGGAGGAGGCCACCTTCCTCACCCGCTTCGCCGAGACCGTCACGGTCATCCACCGTCGCGACGAGTTCCGTGCCTCGAAGATCATGTACGAGCGCGCGAAGAACGACCCGAAGATGCGCTGGCGTACCAACTCCGAGGTCACCGCGGTGACCGGCGAGGGCTCGGTCAAGCAGCTGCAGCTGCGCGACACCGTGACCGGTGAGACCAGCACGCTCGACGTCACCGGCATGTTCGTCGCGATCGGCCACGACCCGCGCAGCGCGCTGGTCGCGGGCCAGGTCGACGTCGACGACGAGGGGTACGTGAAGGTGGACGGACGTACCACCTACACGAACGTCCCGGGCGTCTTCGCCTGTGGCGACCTCGTCGACCACACCTACCGCCAGGCGATCACCGCCGCCGGCTCCGGCTGCTCGGCCGCGATCGACGCCGAGCGCTGGCTGGCCGGCCACGAGGTCAGCTCCGAGCTGGTCGGTGGCAGCTACGGCTCGGAGGAGACCGCCCCGGCGGCCGCCGTCGCCGACGCCGCGCACTGACCGCCCACCGGCACCCACCAGACCCGCATCCGCGACCGAAGGAGAACCCCATGGGCAACAACACCGTCGACGTCACCAGCAGCTCGTTCGACCAGGACGTCCTGAAGAGCGACAAGCCCGTCCTGGTCGACTTCTGGGCCACCTGGTGCGGCCCGTGCAAGATGGTCGCCCCGGTGCTGGACGAGATCGCCGGCGAGAACTCCGAGAAGCTGACCGTCGCCAAGCTCGACATCGACGCCAACCCGGAGGTCGCTCGCGACTACCAGGTCATGTCGGTCCCGACGATGATCCTGTTCTCCGGCGGCAAGCCGGTGAAGCAGATCGTGGGCGCGAAGCCGAAGGCGGCGCTGCTCGCCGATCTCGCCGACCACATCTGATCACACTCCGTGCGCCGTATAGCGCACAGACATCACGCTGCGTGTCCCGGTTGATCACAACCGGGACACGCGCGTATCCGCCCCGCTGCACTCCTCCGGGGGTCGGGCAGGGCACAATGAGTCCGGCACGCGTCCGGTCACCGGGCGAAACCGACCCATCACGGGCGTCGCACGGCGCCTCACGACTGCGAGCGAGGGGTGCATGCAGCTGCTCCGGCGCGGGGACTGCGGTCCGGCCGTACGCGAGATCCGGACGACGCTGGGACAGCTCGGTCTGCTCCCGGCGGTGCCGCCGGGCTCGCGCGCCCAGGACATGTTCGACGACGGCGTGGACCGCGCCGTCCGCATGTTCCAGCAGGGCCGTGGCCTGATCACCGACGGCATCGTCGGCCCGGACACCGCCCGCGCGCTGCGGGAGGCGGGATGGAGCCTGGGCGACCGGATGCTGTCGTTCACGCTCTCCACCCCCACCACCGGCGACGACGTCGCTCACCTGCAGGAACGCCTGCTCGAGCTCGGGTACAACCCGGGCCGGCCGAGCGGGCTGTTCGACCAGCAGACCGAGCAGGCCCTGATCCGCTTCCAGCGGGACTACGGCATGACCCCCGACGGTGTCTGCGGGCCGGAGACGCTGCGCGCACTGCGCCAGCTCGGCCGCAAGGTCACCGGCGGTCGTCCGCACCTGCTGCGTGAGCAGGAGCTGCTGCGCCGTGCCGGGCCGCGGATGCGTGGCAAGCGGATCGTCATCGACCCGGGCCACGGCGGACACGACCGCGGCGTCGACGTCGGCGGGGTCACCGAGGCCGACCTGATGTGGGACCTCGCCCGCCGGGTCGTCGGCCGCATGTCGGCCACCGGGATGGAGGCCCTGCTCTCCCGCCCGGAGAACGGCAACCCGCCGGACAGCGAGCGCGCGCAGTTCGCCAACGACGTCGGCGCGGACCTGGTCGTGTCGCTGCACACCGACGCGAGCTTCAGCCCGCACGCGCAGGGTCTGGCGACCTACTACTTCGGCAACGGGTCGGGCACCACGTCCAATGTCGGCGAGGCGCTCGCCGGGCTGATCCAGCGCGAGCTGCTCACCCGGACCTCGATGCTCGACTGCCGTAGCCAGACGTGCACCTGGGAGCTGGTGCGCCGGACCCGGATGCCGGCCGTCCGCGTCGAGGTCGGGTACCTGACGCATCTCGGGGACCGCCGCAAGCTGCTCGACCCCGGCTTCCGTGACGTCGTCGCCGAGGGCATCCTCGTCGCCGTCAAGCGGCTCTACCTGCTCGGGCAGGACGACCAGCCCACCGGCACGTTCACCTTCAACGACGTGCTGGCCCGTGAGTACACCCGGGACGAGATCCGGGCCGTCTGAGGCCCGCCACGACCTGCAGAACCCGGCTCGGCCCCGTCCACTCGGGGCCGAGCCCGGCAGGCCGCTCACGGCCCGCTCAGAGCGCCCTCAGATCGTCCCTGTGGGTGGCGTGAACGACAGTCGGCAGGACCCCGCACGGGCCGGTGTCGCCGTCGGACGCGGCGCCGCGCTCTGCATCGGGATGGTCACCGTGTTGAACAGCTGTTCAAGCGCGGCCTCGACGTCGGACTTCCACTCCAGCCCCGAGCGCAGCTCCATCCGCAGCCGCGGCCAGCGGTGGTGCGGGCGGACGGTCTTGAAACCGACCGAGCGCAGGAAGTCCGCGGGGACGACGCAGTCGGACTCGGTGCCGGGGCGGGCGTCGCCGAACGCCTCCACGGCCTTCACCCCGCGCCGGGTCAGGTCCTTCACGACGGCCTGGGCGAGCGCCCGGCCCAGCCCCTCGCCGGAGAACTCCGGAGCCACCTGCATCGTGGTCAGCAGGACGGCGTCGGCGCTGACCGGGCCGGTCGGCATCTCGGTGGCGCGGGGGACCGACGCCGGCGGCGCGAACAGCACGTACCCCGCCGGGGCACCGCCGACGTAGACGACCCGGCCGCAGGAACCCCACTCGAGGAGCACCTCGGACAGCCAGGCCTCCTTCTCCAGGTCGGTCGTGCCGTACCCCTCGGCCTGCTCCGCCAGCTGGGGCGAGAGCTCCCAGTAGACGCAGTTCCGACACCGCTTCGGCAGATCGCCGAGGTTGTCGAGGTTGAGCGCGGCAACATGCCAGGACACGGAAACCGACCTCCGGATGTCGTCGTCACGCGCTGCACGCGCTGCTGCGCGGTCCGGCCCGTCCGGGGCGTGGTCCCGACCCCGGCGCCGGAGCGGCCGTCCCCCCTGGCCACCCCCGGGTCCGGTGACCCGCGCAGCCCGAGAGTAGGTGGATTTCCGCGATCCCGTCACCCCGAGAGTGCTCACCGGTACGAACGTCACGACGAAGGGCGGGCCGATCACCCGTCGCGGTTACACTCGGCGGGTCCTTCCCTTCGCAGAGGAGCACGCGATGACCCTGCCCGACCGCCCGCAGCAGCCCGACGTCCGCCGTCCCGCGGCCGCGGCAGCAGCGGCGGCAGGGGAGGGGGCCGTGGTCCCGCTCGCCCCCACCGAGCGTTTCGCGACCCGCACCGCCGGGATGACGGCGTCGGAGATCCGGGCGCTGTTCGCCGTCGCGAGCCGCCCCGAGGTCGTCTCGCTGGCCGGCGGCATGCCGAACCTGGCGGCGCTGCCCCTGCAGTCCCTCGCCCGCGAGGTGGCCGAGCTGGTCGACGTGGACGGCATGTCCGCGCTGCAGTACGGCTCCGCCCAGGGCGTCCCGCAGCTGCGCGAGCAGATCTGCGAGGTCATGCGCGAGGAGGGCATCGAGGCCGACCCGAACGACGTCGTCGTCACCGTCGGCTCGCAGATGGCCCTCGACCTGCTGACCCGGATCTTCGTCGACCCGGGTGACGTCGTCCTGGCCGAGGGGCCGTCCTACGTCGGCGCGCTGGGCAGCTTCGCCGCCTACCAGGCGCGGGTCGTGCACGTCGCGATGGACGAGCACGGGCTGGTCCCGGAGCTGCTGCACGAGGCGCTGGAGTCCCTGGCCCGGCAGGGCGTCGTCCCGAAGTTCCTCTACACGATCCCGAACTTCCACAACCCGGCCGGCGTGACGCTCGCGCACGAGCGCAGGCCGCGGATCCTGGAGCTGTGCCGCCGCTACGGCGTCATGGTCGTCGAGGACAACCCGTACGGGATGCTCGGCTTCGACGGCGAGGTGCACCCGGCGCTGCGTTCCTACGACCCGGACGTGCTGTACCTGGGGTCGTTCTCGAAGACGTTCGCGTCCGGGCTGCGGGTCGGCTGGGCGCTGGTGCCGCCGCTGGTGCGGGACCGGCTGGTGCTGGCCGCGGAGTCGGCGACGCTGTGCCCGCCGTCGTTCACGCAGATGCTGGTGTCGCGCTACCTGTCGCACCACGACTGGCGCAGCCAGATCAAGACGTTCAGCGAGAACTACCGCGAGCGCCGCGACGCGATGTTGGCCGCGCTGGAGACGTACCTGCCCGAGGGCTGCACCTGGAACGTCCCCGACGGCGGGTTCTTCGTGTGGCTGACCGTGCCGGAGGGCGTCGACACGAAGGCGATGCTGCCCCGCGCGGTGACCGCGCGGGTCGCGTACGCGTCCGGCACCGGCTTCTACGCCGACGGGTTCGGCAGCCGGCAGCTGCGGCTGTCGTTCTGCTTCCCGACGCCCGAGCGCATCACCGAGGGAGTGCGGCGGCTCGCGGCGGTCCTGGAGGCCGAGATGGAGGTCGTGCGGACCTTCGGGACGCCGGTCCGCCCCGAGCTGAGCCGGGGCACCCAGAGCCCGTCGCCGGACACCACCTGACGCCGTCCCACGACGGCGATGTTTCACGTGGAACGCCCCGGACCGGCTCCCGGTCCGGGGCGTTCCCGTTGATGGCGCAGAATGCCCGCGTGAGCGATCGAACGGTGGCCGTGCTGGCCGGAGGCCTGTCCCACGAGCGTGAGGTGTCCCTGCGATCCGGTCGTCGACTGGCGGGCGCGCTGCGCGCGAACGGTGTCGACGTCCGCGAGTGGGACGTCGACGCGCGCCTGCTGGAGCGGTTGTCGACCGACCGGCCGGACGCGGTCGCCGTCGCACTGCACGGCGGCGAGGGGGAGAACGGCGCGGTGCAGCAGGTGCTGGAGCTGCTGGGCATCCCGTTCGTCGGGACTCCGTCCGGGGCGTGCCGGCGGGCGTGGGACAAGCCGAGCGTGAAGGCCGAGCTCGTCCGAGCGGGCCTGTCCACGCCCGACTGGGTCGCCCTGCCGCACTCGACCTTCCGGGAGCTGGGCGCCCAGGGTGTGCTCGGCGCGATCGTCGACCGGCTGGGGCTACCGCTGGTGCTGAAGCCGGACCAGGGCGGCTCGGCGCTCGGCGTGCAGGTGGTCCGGAACGCGGCGGACCTCCCGGCCGCGATGGTCAGCTGCTTCGCCTACGCGGAGACGGTGCTCGTGGAGCAGTTCGTCGCCGGGACCGAGGTCGCGGTGTCGGTCGTCCACGACCGCGAGGAACCCCGCGCGCTGCCCGCGGTGGAGGTGGAGGTGCAGTCCGGGTTCTACGACTACACGTCCCGCTACACGCCCGGTGCGGCCACGTTCCACTGCCCGGCACGGCTGCAGTCGGACATCCTCGACACGCTGGCCGACACTGCCCTGGCCGCACATCGACTGCTGGGCATGCGTGACGTGTCGCGCACCGATGCGATCGTCGACGCCGACGGTCATGTGCACGTCCTGGAGATGAACGTGTCGCCGGGCCTGACCGACACCTCGCTCCTCCCGACCGCGGTGGCCGCGGACGGTTCCGATCTCGCGACGGTCTACCTGGCGCTCGTCGAGCGCGCGGCGGCCCGACAGGGCTGAGCGATGTTCCACGTGGAACCACAGCCGTGTGGTTTCCCGTGGAACATCGGCCGAGCACGCCGGCGACAGGACCGGTCGCCCGGAGCGGGACCCGCAAGACGGCGGCGTCGGTCACGGTCGCGTCGACGCTCGGGGCTCCACCGGCCCGATGCCCTTCGCGCCGTGCACCGGAGGGATCGTCGTCCACTCGCCGCGGGGTTCGATCGCGCTCACCGGGGGAGCCGTGGGTGGCGTCGAGCTGCCAGGCAGCACGCATCACCGTGACGGAGTCGCCCAGCGGGTGGATCCGTCCCGCCCACCCGGGCACGGCCGAAGCCGGCGTGCAGCAGGGGCCGTCGCATCGGTGTCGGGCGGGCATCCCCGGAGGACCGCCGAGCGATCCCGGAGGAGGACGGGTCTCGGGCGACGCCGGGACGCACGGCGCGCACCACCGAGTGCCGGTGTCCGACGCCCACCGGCAGACCGCGATCTCGCACCGCTGCTGCACTTTCTGTGCCGGCGCGTCGAGGCCGGGGGAGGACCGGTCGGATGCGCACCACGACCGGTTCCGCTCCAGCAGGACGACGACCGAGAACCGGCTTCGTGGGACGTGGGCGCGTCCGGCGGTCGCCGAGGTCACGCTCAGCCGGCACCGCGGGGCGACGGCATGCGCGCCGCGGGCGGGCGGTTCGGCGCCGGTGGGCACCCGACCGTCCGCACGGTGTTCCACGTGAAACACGCGCGCACGGAGCCGGGTGCCGGTCGATCTGATCTGCCTCACTCGGGGCGCGGCTGGGCTTCTGCGGCGGCGTACCGGCTCGTTCCCACCGCGCCACCCCGTCCCGCCCCGTAGGGCCCGTGCACACGCAGGCTGGCCCGGCCTCGCCAGGTTCTACATCGCCGGGTTCTGTATCGCCGGGGATCCGCGCTGCCAGGTTCGGTGGCGCCGGGGTTCGGGCATGACGGCGCGGCCCGCGCTGTCGCCGCCCACGGTGTCGGTAGGTTCGGTGTCCCCGCGGTTCAGCGCCCTGGTTCCGGCGGCCCTGGGTTCGGCGGCCCTGGGGTCCAGCGACCCGTGCCTCAGCGCTCCCCGGTTCAGCGCTCCGCGGCTCGGCACACCGGGGGGTTCAGCGCCCCGCGGCTCGGTGGCACCGGGGTTCGGCGCCCCGGGGGTCGACACCCTGGGGTTCGGCACCTCCGGAGTTCGGCACCGCCAGGTTCCGCACTGCCCGGGCTAGCCGGATCCGCTCACGCAGCCCACTCGATCCCGCAGTGCCACCCCATCCCTTCAACTCCAGCCCCACAGCACCCGGTCCCACAGCACCCGGTTCCACTCACGTCACCTGACCCCTGAGCGCCACCCGGTCCAGAAGCAATCGAGACCGCGCCGACCAGTCCCGCATCCCGCGCCAGGCCGGCGGTCGAGCTGCGCGAGGGCGCAGTGCAGAACCACCCCGGAACACCACACCCCGGGCCGACGGACACAGGGCGGCCGTGTCCGACACCGTCGCCGATCATCGGCACGAACCCGGTGACGCAGCAGTGCCGACGCCCCACCAGAAGCTTCCTCCGAGGCACAGCCCGGACCGCGGGACCACGCGTCGGTGTCGCGCCTGCCCACCGCACGGCCCGAAGTCGATGACGGGCCCGTGGTGTGAGGCGCCGTCCTGAGCACCGCACTGCCGACGACTCGCACGAGGTCCCACCGCTGGCCCCGCGCAGACCGACACACGGCCCCGCCCCCGTCGATGTTCCACGTGAAACAACCGCTCCACGGGAAACTGCCGCATCGCTCCACCCGCGGTCCGGGTCACGCCCCGAACCGACGGTCGACACCGCCACCGGGAGCAGCGACCCCACCCCACTCCGGTCACGCACGCCCACGGCAGGCGCCGCCCCGACCACCATCCCGTCCCGGCACCACCCGAACCCGTCACCGCCGCCCCGTGAAGCACCGATCCGCCTCCAGCGACCGTCGACACGGCCAGATGTAGACGTACGTACGACAGATCGGGTCGCACTGCGGGCCTTTCGCCCCAGCCGACAGCGAGATGACCAGACAGCGGACGAATCGGGCATCATCCGTGCCTCAGCGACCCCCTGCGCCTCCTGAAACCCCCCTCGGCCTCCCCACAAGCAGGATGTCCGAACGACATCTCAGAGACCGTCTCAGGGCGCCCTCAGATCCGCTCCACGGCTCGATACCTCACGTCCGAACAGGAACCCGGAAACGCCGACGGCCGCCGTCCACGGGGACGACGGCCGTCGGGGCAGGGGACAGGTGTGCCTATCAGTCGCGGTCGCTGATGCCCATCAGCCCGGTGATCCGGTCCAGATCCTCGACCGACCCGAACTCGACGACGATGCGGCCCTTGCGCTGACCCATCTCGACCTTCACCCGGGTGTCGAACATGTCGGCCAGCCGGTCGGCACGCTCGACGAACTCCGGACGCTGCTCGCCGCGACGACGGGCCCGGCGTTCCCGTGGGGGCCCCTCCTGCCGCGCGAGCACGACGGCCTCCTCGGTCGCGCGGACCGACATGCCCTCGGCGACGATCCGGGTGGCGAGGTCCTCCTGCTGCCCGGCGTCCTCGAGGCCGAGCAGGGCGCGCGCGTGCCCGGCCGACAGCACCCCGGCGGCGACCCGGCGCTGCACCGACACCGGCAGCTTCAGCAGCCGGATCATGTTGGTGACGACGGGCCGGCTGCGACCGAGCCGGTCGGCGAGCTCGGAGTGCGTCACGCCGAACTCGGCGAGCAGCTGCTCGTAGGCGGCCGCCTCCTCGAGAGGGTTGAGCTGGACGCGGTGGATGTTCTCCAGGAGCGCGTCGCGGAGCATCACGTCGTCGGCGGTGTGCCGGACGATCGCGGGCAAGGTCTCCAGCCCGGCACGCTGGGCGGCGCGCCACCGGCGCTCACCCATGATCAGCTCGTAGTCGACACCGGCGCGCCGGACGACGATCGGCTGCAGCAGCCCGAACTCACGGATCGAGTGCTCCAGCTCGGCGAGCTGGTCCTCGTCGAACTGGGTCCGCGGCTGCTTGGGGTTGGGGACGATCCGCGGCAGCGGGATCTCGCGGTATTCCGCCCCGCCGTCGACGACCGGGGTCTCGGGATCGTGGTCGTCGCGTCGGACGGCCGGGCCCGGGCGGTGCAGCGGCGCACCGGGTCCGTTGCCCCCGGGCCGGTCACCGGCCTCCGTCGGGCCGGTGGGAATGAGCGCGGCGAGGCCGCGGCCCAGCCCACCCTTGCGCTCGGCCATCTCAGCGACCGTCCTGGCGGTAGGCGCCACTCGCCCCGTGCTCGGCGATCTCACGGGCCGCGTCGATGTAGCTCATCGCGCCGCGCGAGCCGGGGTCGTAGGCGAGCACGGTCTGGCTGTAGCCGGGGGCCTCGGAGACCTTCACGCTGCGCGGGATGACCGTGCGCAGGGCCGTCGGGCCGAAGTGCTGGCGGACCTCGGAGGTCACCTGGTCGGCGAGCTTGGTGCGGCCGTCGTACATGGTCAGCAGGATGGTCGACACGTGCAGCGAGGTGTTCAGGTGCGAGCGGACGAGGTCGATGTTGGACAGCAGCTGCCCGAGCCCCTCCAGCGCGTAGTACTCGCACTGGATCGGGATGAGCACCTCGGACGCCGCGACCAACGCGTTGACCGTCAGCAGCCCCAGCGACGGCGGGCAGTCGATGAGCACGTAGTCGACGTCGAGCCGGGACAGCGTCTCGTCGTTGAGCGCCTGGGCCAGCCGGGACTCCCGGGCGACCATGCTGACGAGCTCGATCTCGGCGCCGGCCAGGTCGATCGTGGCGGGCAGGCAGAGCAGGTTCGGCGACGCGGTGCTGACCGCGACGGCTTCCTCGAGCGGGATCTCGCCGAGCATCACCTCGTACACCGACGGCGTGCCGGTGCGGTGCTCGACGCCGAGCGCGGTGGACGCGTTGCCCTGCGGGTCGAGATCGATCACCAGCACCCGGATGCCGTGCAGGGCCAGCCCCGCGGCCAGGTTGACCGTGCTCGTGGTCTTCCCGACCCCGCCCTTCTGGTTCGCGACGCTCATGATGCGGCGCGCGGCCGGGCGGGGCATGCCGTGCCGGTCGGGGTGCAGGACGCGTGCGGCCCGCTCGGCCTCGTCCGCGATGGGGGTCCATCCGGCACTCATGCGCGACCCTCGCTTCCTGGACGGTTCGTGCCCGGTCGGTGTTTCACGTGAAACGGCGCTCCGGCACCCATCATCGCCGTTCCTTCCTCGGGATGCGGCGGGGCGCGCCGGTCCGCGGGATCTCGACCACCGTGGTCAGCGGATCGACCACACCGGCTCCGGTCTCGTGGATCCGGGGCTCGCCCCCTCCGAGCGCACGGACCGCCGCGGCGTCGCGGGCGATCTCGTCCGGGGCGGAGGCCCCCTTCAGCACCAGCATCGCACCCCCCTGCCGCAGCAGGGGCAGGCAGATGCCCGCGAGCCGGGCCAGCGGTCCGACGGCCCGGGCGGTGACGACGTCGGCCCCCTCCCATCGTCGCAGAACGGGCCGCTTCTCGGCACGCCCCCGTTCGACGGCGATGTCCAGGCCGAGATCGGTCAGCACCTCGCCGAGCCACTCCACCCGTCGGGCGAGCGGCTCGATCAGCACGATCCGCAGGTCCGGGCGGGCCAGGGCGAGCGGGATCCCGGGGAGCCCGGCCCCGGAGCCGACGTCGGCGACCCGGGCGTCGGCGGGCACGACCTCACCGAGGACCGCGCAGTTCAGCACGTGCCGGTCCCACAACCGGTCCCGCTCGCGCGGGCCGATCAGGCCGCGCTCGATCCCGGAGGTCGCGAGGTGCTCGACGTAGCGGACGGCCAGCCCGGTCCGGTCGCCGAAGACCTTCTCCGCGACCTCCGGGGTCGGGATGGGGGAGGTGGTCACTTCTTGTGGACCACGACCTGGCGACGCGGCTCCTCGCCCTCGCTCTCGGAGACGACACCCTTCACGGTGGCGACGGCGTCGTGCACGACCTTGCGCTCGAACGGCGTCATCGGCCGCAGCCGCGCGGACTCGCCGCTGGCCTTGACCTCCTGGGCGGTCTCCAGACCGAGTGCGGTGAGCTCGTCGCGGCGGTGCCGTCGCCAGCCCGCGATGTCGAGCATCAGCCGGCTGCGGCTGCCCAGCTGCTGCTGGACGGCGAGGCGGGCCAGCTCCTGCAGGCTCTCCAGCACCGAGCCCTTGTCACCGACGAGCTTCTGCAGGTCGGGGTCGTCCTCGGCGCCCTCGATGCTGACGATGGCGCGGCCGCCCTCGACGTCGAGGTCGATGTCGCCGTCGTAGTCCAGGATGTCCAGCAGGCGCTCCAGGTAGTCACCTGCGACGTCGCCCTCCTGGATCAGCAGGCTCTCGCCGGACGGCTTGTCCTGCACGTCCGGACCCTCGGCGGGCTCCTTGGCGGTGGTGGGCACGCGCTACTCCTCTCGTCAACGGTTCGCGGTCCGTCGCGTCCGGGCCCGCGCGGCGGTGGGGTCCGCCGGGGCCGGCGGGGCGCGCCGGGGTCTGTGGGGTCGTGCCTGTGGGGTCGTGCAGGGGTCGTGCGGTGGGGTCGTCAGCGACGCTTGCCGCGCCGGGCCTTGGCCCCCGGGCGCTTCTGCACCGGCTTGGCCCCGGGCTTCTTCTGGCCGTTCCCGTTCCCGTTCCCGTTGCGGGCCGCGCCGTTGCGCTGCCCGTCGGAGGTGGTGCCGGTGTCGGCGGAGGCACCGTCGGACCCGGTGGCGCGGGCCTGCGACGCCGCCTCGGCGGCCTTCTCCTCGGCGGGGCCGATCGGCTCGTCGGCGATCTCGCGGACCTCCTCCGCGGTGCCGCGACGGGCGTCGCGGATCGGCTTCTGGCCGGGGCGCGGGGCGCGGGCCTTCGCGGACTCGGTGGCCTTCTCGGCCTTGTCCGACTCCTCGGCGTCGATCTTGCGGTAGACGACGTACTGCTGGCCGAGGGTCCACAGGTTGTTGGCGACCCAGTAGAAGAGGACCGCGAGCGGCAGGAACGGCGCACCGACGACGACACCGATCGGGAACACGTAGAGCATCAGCTTCTGCATGATCTCGGCCTGCGGGTTCGCCGCGACGGTGCCGGCGGCGATCTGCGCCTGCTGGCGGGCGACCGAGTGGCGCGCGGTGATGTGGGTGAAGATGCCGGCCGCGATCATCAGCGGGATCATCACGATCCACTGCGAGACGAGGTTGCCGCCGAGCTCGGCGACCGACGCGGTGTTCTGCAGCGGCCACACGGCCGAGCCCAGCTTGGCGCCGAACAGGCTGGAGTCGACGAACGAGGCGTTCTCCGCCGCGTTGAAGACGTAGTTCTCGGTCTTGCCCGGCTTGAACTCGCGGAGCACGTGGAACAGGCCGATGAAGACCGGGATCTGCACCAGGATGGGCAGGCAGCCCATCAGCGGGTTGGCGCCGTTCTGCTGCTGGAGCTTCTGCATCTCCGTGGCGAGCTTCTGGCGGTCGTTCGCGTACTTCTTCCGGAGCTTCTGCATCTCCGGGGCCATCTCCTGCATCTTGCGCATGGAGCGGACCTGGACCACGAACGGCTTGTAGAGCAGCACGCGCAGCGTGAAGACGAGGAAGACGACCGACAGCGCCCAGGCGAACCCGTTGTCGTCACCGAGGACGAAGCCGAAGACCTTGTGCCAGACCCACATGATCCAGCTGACGGGGTAGTAGATGAAGTCCAGCACTGCTGCGTTGCTCCTCGTGGTCTCGGGCGGGGCCCGCGGGTCAGCGGTCCGTACCGCGTGAGAGGCCTTCGGTCCGGGGCGGGTCGGTGGACGTCTGCTCCGGCCCGGGATCGGGTTCGGTGCCGCTGCGCGGGACCCCGTCGCTGCGCCGCCGGCGCGGCGGGACCGGGTCCCACCCGCCAGGGTGCCACGGGGCACACCTCAGCAACCGCCACACGGTGAGGCCGAGACCGCGCACGAAGCCGTGCTCGCGGAACGCCTCGACCGAGTAGGCGCTGCAGCTCGGGTGGAACCGGCAGCTCGGCATCAGGTTCGGGGAGATCCACACCTGGTACCAGCGCACCGCGGCCATCGCGGCCCGCGCGCCGACGCCGGGACGGGCGCCGGGGAGCCCTCCGTCGTCCATCGGAGCCTCCTCACCCGTCGGAGCCGCGTCGTGTGCCGGACTCATCGCGCGTCGTCCGTGGCCGGGCGCGGACGGCGCGGTCGCTGCGCCGCCCGCAGTGCGGAGTCGAGGTCGGCCGCCAGCTCGGCGGACGAGGCGTCACCGGCGGGCGGCAACGCACGGACGACGAGCGCGGCACCTGCGGGCAGCGCCTCCAGCCGGTCCGCGACCAGGTGCCGCAGACGCCGGGCGACCCGGTGCCGGACCACGGCGTTGCCGACGGCCTTGCTCACGACGAAACCCGCCCTCGGCGAGGCGTGCTCGGGCACGCCGCCGGGGCGGGTCAGGTCGAGGTGCACCACCAGCCTCGACCGGCCGGCGCGTCGTCCGCGCCTGATCGTCGAGGCGAACTCGGGCCGGCGGGTGAGCCGGGCGTGTGCCGGCAGCACGGCGCGGGCCTGTGGGGGCGCCGGCCGTCAGGCCGAGAGGTTGCCGCGCCCCTTGCGACGGCGCGCGGCGAGGATCGCGCGGCCGGCGCGGGTGCGCATGCGCAGCCGGAAGCCGTGCGTCTTGGACCGGCGGCGGTTGTTCGGCTGGAAAGTACGCTTGCTCACGGTCGGCTCCTGGTCGGCGGTTCGCAGGCGTCCTGCGACGCCGAGATGTCTACGGTCACTGGCTCGGGTTCGCGGGCCACCGGCCACACGACACACCGCAGGAATGCGGGACGTCGCGTTCGACGGGCGCGACACGCCCATCCGACCAGGTGTCCGGTCGTCAAGGGTACGCAGCGCGTTTCGAGGGGGTCAAACCGCCCCCACCGGGCGCCGTGACCCCGCCGGCCGGCCGCCGCGACGGCTGCTGCTAGCGTCGCCGCCCCCGCCCGGGACCGGCGCGGGACCAACGACCTCGCGCACCCCGACCGAGACCTCCACACGGCCGACGACCGACGCCCCGATGCGCGCCGGCCGAGGCCTGCTGCGTACCTTTACGCACAAGTGTGGACAACTCTGGGGATACATCGCCCCAGAGGTCGAGTCCGCGCGTCCGGACGGCTCACCGCCAGTGCTCCGGGGGGAGCAGACCGCCGACAGCGGCCGATCGGGAGGGGGAAACGCGGATGACCGACCAGCCGGGCGACCTCGGCGCGGTCTGGAACCGGGTCATCGCCGATCTCTCCGGCGCGTCGGCCGAGTCCGGTACGCCCACCCTCTCCCCGCAGCAGCGCGCGTTCCTGCGCCTGACCCGCCCCCTCGGCCTGCTCGACGGCACGGCGCTGCTCGCCGCGCCGAGCGAGTTCGCGAAGGACGCCATCGAGCGGATCCTGCGCAGACCGATCAGCGACGCCCTCGGCCGCCACCTCGGCGTGGCGGTCAACCTCGCGGTCGTCGTCGACGCCTCCGCGGCGTCCGGCGGCACCGAGGTCCCCGACCCGCCCGGGTTCGGCATGCACCGCGGCGTCACCGCCGGGGACAGCGTCCGTGACACCGGCACCGGCGACCGCGCGGGCGGCGCCCCGGCTGCGGTGACCACCGGGGACCACGGCGCCGGTCCCGCACCCGAGCACGTCGCGCACGAGCACGTCGACGGCGCGGGCCCGGACACCGGGCCGCAGCCCGCCGTCGACGGCGGGTACGGCAACGGCTTCGCCGGCGGGTCCCGCCGCGACGACGCCGGCCCCTCCGGCACGGACCGCGGCTGGTCGGCCGAGCAGCCGCCGTCGTCGTCCGGGGGGTGGGCGCCGCAGCCCGGAGGTCGCCCCGAGCCGGGCTCGCGCGACGGGCAGACCTCGTGGCCTGCCTACACCGCGCCGCAGGCGGGCGACCCGGTCGCGCCGCGGTCGCAGACCCGGCTCAACGAGCGCTACACCTTCGACACCTTCGTCATCGGTGCGTCGAACCGGTTCAGCCACGCCGCCGCGGTCGCTGTGGCCGAGGCGCCGGCGCGGGCGTACAACCCACTGTTCATCTGGGGCGAGTCCGGGCTGGGCAAGACCCACCTGCTGCACGCCGTCGGGCACTACGCCCAGCGGCTGTTCCCCGGGATGCGGGTCCGGTACGTCAGTACCGAGGAGTTCACGAACGACTTCATCAACTCCCTGCGCGACGACCGCAAGGTCGCCTTCCAGCGCCGCTACCGCGATGTCGACGTGCTGCTGGTCGACGACATCCAGTTCCTGGAGGGCAAGGAGGGGACGCAGGAGGAGTTCTTCCACACCTTCAACACCCTCCACAACGCGAACAAGCAGATCGTCGTCTCCTCCGACCGTCCGCCCAAGCGCCTCGAGACCCTCGAGGACCGGATGCGGACGCGGTTCGAGTGGGGGCTGATCACCGACATCCAGCCGCCCGAGCTGGAGACGCGGATCGCGATCCTGCGGAAGAAGGCCGCCCAGGACCGGCTCGCCGTCCCCGGTGAGGTCCTGGAGTTCATCGCGGAGCGGATCGAGCGCAACATCCGCGAGCTCGAGGGCGCGCTGATCCGGGTGACGGCGTTCGCGTCGCTGAACCGGCAGGCCGTCGACACCCAGCTCGCCGAGATCGTGCTGCGCGACCTCATCCCGGACTCCGCGGCCTCCGAGATCACCGCCCCGACGATCATGGCGGTCACCGCCGAGTTCTTCGGCCTCACGCTGGACGAGCTGTCCGGGCCGGGCAAGACGAAGGCGCTCGCCCAGGCCCGTCAGATCGCCATGTACCTGTGCCGCGAGCTGACCGACCTGTCGCTGCCGCGTATCGGGCAGACCTTCGGCGGACGGGACCACACCACCGTCATGCACGCCGACAAGAAGATCCGTAACGAGATCTCGCTCCGGCGGAAGACCTTCGAGCAGGTGCAGGAGCTGACCGCGCGGATCAAGCTGCGCGCTCGGCACTGACCTCCGCCGGGGCCCGCCGAGGCGGGTTGTCCACCGGTCGCACTGCTTCTCCACAGCCCGACCGGCTCCGCCGTGACCTGGCAGGACGCGTTCGCGGCGGTCACCGCGCGCACCGGGACCGATCCCGTGCAACCCACAGGGGCCACAGCCCCCCAGATCGCCGCTGCGGCGCGTTCGGCGCCCTCCCGGGGCGATCGGCACCCCCGCCGTCGCGGACGTCCGGGGCGCCCGGCCCGGTCGACGCGATACCGATCGGGTCCGGCGTGGCGCCACCCGCGTGTCGGTCCCACTCCTCCCGTTCGTCGTCCGGTAGAGGGCACTCGGCGCTTCGTCACTCGCCCCGGTGATCGCTTGCGCCCACCCGCCGGTCACGCTGCGTCGACAACCCTGTGACGAGTGAGACGTCTGTGGGTTCTTCGCGCAACGCGGGAGGGCCGAACTGTCTGTGCCCCCGGTCACCCAGGGTCCACGATCCACCACGTTTTCACCCACATCTGGGGACAACTCTGTGGTTGGATCGTCTCCGGCCCGTGGACGGATGGCCCGGGATCCGTGGACAACTCTGTGGTGAACCCGGGATGAACCGGGGACGGATGGGCGTCGACGCGGTCGGTCCACCGCTCCACGGACCTGTCAACGGGTGCCCCCACCCCCGCGTCCCCAGCCGACGCGGCCTGCTGACCAGCACGGATGCGCTCCATCCACACTGTGCACAGGACTTAGTACTACTGCGGTTGTTCTCTCTCTATCTCTTCTTCCCAAGAACACCTGTGTGGACCGACCCCCGGACGGGGGTCACGGACGGGGACACCCGACGGGCACCGGGGTGGCGTGGAAACTGTCGGGGCGAGGCTCTACCGTGAGCGTCCCGGCGAACCCCGGCTTCCGATCCGTCCCGGCCACTCCGCTCCGCAGCCCCTCCGGGCCACGGGGCCGGCCGGACCCGGAGGCCGAACCGGTCCGCCGCAGCACCGTCGTCCCGTCGACGACCCGGCCCCGCGCCGTGGTCGGAGTCGGGCGCTACCGGGGAAGGTCTCCAGATGAAGTTCCGGGTCGAACGCGACGTCCTCGCGGATGCGGCTGCCTGGGTGGCGCGCAGCCTCCCGGCTCGTCCGCCGGTGCCCGTGCTCGGCGGGGTCCTCATCCAGTCCGACGGCGAGTCCGGCGAGAAGCTGACGGTCTCCGGCTTCGACTACGAGACCTCGGCCCGCGTCGAGCTCGACGCGACGGTCGGGGAGCCGGGCCGCACGCTCGTCTCCGGGCGGCTGCTGGCCGACATCACCCGCGCGCTGCCGTCCAAGCCGGTCGACCTGACCGTCGACGGCTCCCGCGCCACGATCAACTGCGGCAACTCCCGGTTCAGCCTCCCGACGATGCCGGTCGAGGACTACCCGCAGCTGCCCGACATGCCGCAGCGCGCCGGGTCGGTCGCCGCCGACGCGCTGGCTGCCGCCGTCGCCCAGGTCGCCGTCGCGTCCGGCCGGGACGACACGCTGCCGATGCTGACCGGCATCCGGCTCGAGATCGAGGGCTCGCAGCTGACGCTCGCGGCCACCGACCGGTTCCGGCTCGCCGTCCGCGAGCTCGAGTGGTCCCCGGAGGACGCCTCGATCTCGACCGCGGTGCTGATCCCGGCCAAGACCCTCGCCGAGGTCGCCAAGACCCTTGCCGGGTCCGGCACCGTGGAGATCGCGCTGTCGGCCGGGGACGGGATGCTCGGCCTCACCGGTGGCGGCCGTCGCTCCACCAGCCGGCTGCTCGACGCCGAGTTCCCGCGCTTCCGCCAGCTGATCCCGGCCGAGCACACCACCGCCGTCGAGCTCGACGTCGCGCTGCTGGTCGAGGCGATCAAGCGTGTCTCGCTCGTCGCGGACCGGGTCGCCCAGATCCGGATGGAGTTCGGCGAGGACGGCCTGCGGCTGGCCGCCGGCGGCGACGACGTCGGGTCCGCCGAGGAGGAGCTGCCCTGCGCGCTCGACGGCAGCCCGCTGACGATCGCGTTCAACCCGGGCTACCTGCTCGACGCGCTCGGCGCGCTGCACACCGACCGCGCGCAGCTGACGTTCACCACACCGAACCGGCCCGCACTGGTCCGCCCGGTGCCCAAGCCCGCCACCGACGACGCGGGCGAGGCGCCGTCGCCGGAGAAGTCGGGCTACCTGCACCTGCTGATGCCGGTGCGGCTGCCGGGCTGACCCCGACCGGGTCGGCCCGCCGGTGCCGACCCCCGCCGGGCGGACGTCCCGGCGAGGGGGAAGACTCCTCCCCGGTGTGATCGACGAGGGCCACCGGTGCCCTGTGGGGCATGCCGGCGGCACGGACGTGAAGGGGGCCTCTGCCGTGCAGATCGGCATGATCGGACTCGGCCGCATGGGCGGCAACATGCGGGAGCGGCTGCGGGCCGCCGGGCACGAGGTGGTCGGCTACGACCCCCGCCCGGAGGTCAGCGACGTGGCCTCGCTCGCCGAACTCGCGGGTGCGCTGGCCGCACCGCGCGTCGTGTGGGTCATGGTTCCCTCCGGTGAGCCGACCCGGAACACCGTCGCCACGCTGGCGACCACGCTCGAGGCCGGTGACCTGGTCATCGACGGCGGCAACTCCCGCTACACCGACGACCAGCCCAACGCCGCCCTGCTCGACGCGCACGGCATCGGCTACATCGACTGCGGCGTCTCCGGCGGGATCTGGGGCAAGGACAACGGCTACGGCCTGATGGCCGGTGGCGAGCCGGAGCACATCGCGCGCGCCATGCCGATCTTCGACGCGCTGCGTCCGGAGGGTGTGCGCGAGGAGGGCTTCGCGCACGCCGGTCCGGTCGGCGCGGGCCACTTCGCGAAGATGGTCCACAACGGGATCGAGTACGGCCTGATGCAGGCCTACGCCGAGGGCTTCGAGCTCATGGAGGCCAGCGAGCTGATCACCGACGTACCCGGGGTGATCCAGGCCTGGTCGCGTGGCACGGTCGTCCGCTCCTGGCTGCTCGACCTGCTGGTCGACGCGCTCAAGGACGACCCGCGCCTCGAGCAGCTCGAGGGGTACGTGGACGACTCCGGGGAGGGTCGTTGGACGATCGAGGAGGCCATCGCGCACGCGGTGCCGTTGCCGGTCATCTCCGCGGCCCTGTTCGCCCGGTTCTCCTCCCGGCAGGCCGAGTCGCCGGCGATGAAGGCCGTCGCCGCGCTGCGCCAGCAGTTCGGCGGGCACGCGGTGAAGAAGTCCGGGCCCGCCGGGTCCCCGGGGGACAAGGCGGGACCGTCGTCCGGCGGCGGTTCGACGCAGCAGTGACCCGGCGCCGAGCCGGACGGGAAGGGTGACCAGGCGGTGTACCTCAGGCGGTTCTCGGTCACCGACTTCCGGTCCTGGCCGGAGGCCGAGCTGGAGCTCGACCCCGGTGTGACCGTGCTGGTCGGGGCCAACGGCGTCGGCAAGACCAACCTGGTCGAGGGGATCGGCTACCTCGCCACCCTCGGCTCGCACCGGGTGTCCTCCGACGCGCCGCTGATCCGGCGCGGGGCCGAGCAGGCCGTCGTCCGCGGCGAGGTGCACCACCACGGCCGGAAGCTCGGCGTCGAGCTGGAGATCAACAACGGGAAGCAGAACCGGGCACGGGTCAACCGCTCACCGGTCTCGCGGCCGCGCGAGGTCCTGGGGATCCTGCGCAGCGTGCTGTTCGCGCCGGAGGACCTGGCGCTCGTGCGGGGCGACCCGTCGGAGCGCAGGCGCTTCCTCGACGAGCTGCTCGTCGCGCGGTTCCCGCGCTACGCCGGCGTCCGCGCCGACTACGACAAGGTCCTGCGCCAGCGCTCGGCCCTGCTGAAGTCCGCGAAACCCGCGCTGCGCGGGGCCCGCGGCCGGTCCCGGTCGCCGGTCGCCGCGGACCCGGACCTTCCCGACGACCTGGCGACGCTGGAGGTCTGGGACGGGCACCTCGCCCGTACCGGCGCGGCACTGCTGGCCGGGCGGCGCGAGCTCGTCGTCGCGCTGGCGCCCTACGCCCGGGAGGCGTTCGCGGCGATCGCGCCGTCGTCGGACCCGATCGGCCTGGACTACCGGTCCAGCCTCGGGACGGCGGGGGTGGCGGAGCTGCCGTCCTCGACCGGGGAACTGGAGACGCTGCTGCTCGACCGGCTGGCGCAGGTGCGGTCCCAGGAGATCGAACGCGGGGTCTGCCTGGTCGGCCCGCACCGCGACGAGCTGGACCTCGCCCTGGGCGAGGGACCGGCGAAGGGCTACGCCAGCCACGGCGAGTCCTGGGCGTTCGCGCTGGCGCTGCGGCTGGCGTCCTACCGCCTGCTGCACGCCGACGACGTCGAGCCGGTCCTCGTGTTGGACGACGTCTTCGCCGAGCTGGACTCGGCCCGGCGCCGCGCGCTGGCCGATCTCGTGGCCGACGCGGAGCAGGTACTGGTGACCGCCGCGGTGGCCGAGGACGTGCCCGCGGAGCTCGACGGGGCCCGGTTCGCCGTCGGCGACCGGAGGGTGAGCCGCGACGGCGAGGTGCCCGCATGATCGCCCCGACAGGTCTCGAACGCGTCACGGCATTCTGGGGACAAGGCTGTGGATACTGTGGATAACTCAGGCGAACCGGGGGACGGACGCCGTTCCGGAACCGGAAACCGGAGGACAGGGCGTCGGGGAACGGGCACCGACGGCACCGCCCCTGGGGACGGACGCGACACCGGACCGGGTCACGACGCGGTCACGGGCGCGGACGTCCCGGGCGCGGGGGTCCCGGGAGAGCAGGGGGACCTGCTCTCCGGCGACCGCGCGAACCTGCGCGGTGCCGACCTCGCCCGCGAGGCGTTGCGCGCGGCCCGTGAGGCGTCGGCCCGCAAGGCCGAGGAGCGGGCCCAGGCCGACCGGCCCAAGCTGCGCGTGGTCTCCGGGCGGGGGCGTCGCCGTCGCTGGTCGGGGGCTGGGCCCGACGACCGGGACCCGCAGCCGTTCGGACGCCTGGTGTCGCGGGTGTCGGTGGACCGCGGCTGGTCGAACCGGCTGACCGACGCGACCGTGCTCGGCCGGTGGCCGCAGCTGGTCGGACCGGACGTCGCCGACCACTGCACACCGGTCTCGCTGCGCGACGGCGAGCTGACCCTGCAGGCCGAGTCGACGGCGTGGGCCACCCAGCTGCGGACGCTGCAGCGTCAGCTGCTGACCCGGCTCGCGGCCGCGGTCGGGCCGGACGTCGTGCGCCGGATCCGGGTGGTCGGGCCGAGCGGCCCGAGCTGGCGGCACGGTCCGCGGCACGTCCGCGGTCGCGGCCCTCGCGACACCTACGGCTGAGCCCCGCTCCACCCGCACACGGACCGCCGACCGGGTGGTGCGAGCCCGGTCGCTCACGTTGCGGACGCGTCACGACGCCAGGGGCGCGTACGGGGGCCCGGATCGGGTGGGGAGCTGCACCGGAGTGCACGGGCCGCTCTCGTCGGCGGTGAGCGCGGGATGACACGGCCGCCGGTCCGCTCGGCCCGGCAGGGGCACGTTCGACCCCGTACCGGACGCCGTTCGCCCGTCTGTGGCGCTTCTGGGCGGGTCCTATCCGCCTTCCCGGGCGTTCCGCCGGGTAGGATCGACAGGTGTTCCCCGGGTGGCTCCCCAATGACATGACCAGAGCGCCCGGTCGGTGGAACCGCTCCGTCGTCGTCGCACCGGTGGTGCGCGCGTCGCGCGGGTGGTTCACGTGGCGAGGAGAAGCAGCTACCCGTGGCTTCCGACAAGGCAGCGAACAACGCCTACGGCGCGTCGTCCATCACGGTCCTCAAGGGCCTGGAGGCGGTCCGCAAGCGGCCCGGCATGTACATCGGCTCGACCGGTGAGCGGGGTCTGCACCACCTGATCTGGGAGGTGGTGGACAACTCGGTCGACGAGGCGATGGCCGGTCACGCCACGAAGGTCGTCGTGACCCTGCAGGCCGACGGCGGCATCCGCGTCGAGGACGACGGTCGTGGCATTCCCGTCGAGATGCACCCGGTGGAGAAGAAGCCGACCCTCGAGGTCGTCCTCACCAGCCTGCACGCCGGCGGCAAGTTCGACGACAAGTCCTACGCCGTGTCCGGTGGTCTGCACGGCGTCGGCGTCTCGGTCGTGAACGCGCTGTCCACCGCGCTCGACGTCGAGGTCCGCCGGGACGGCAAGATCTGGCGCCAGCACTACGAGTACGCCGTGCCCGGCGAGCTCGTCGAGGCAGGCACCACGAAGAAGTCCGACACCGGCACCACGATCACCTACTGGGCCGACCCGAAGATCTTCGAGACGACCACCTACACGCTGGAGACGATCCGTCGCCGGCTGCAGGAGCAGACGTTCCTGAACAAGGGCCTCACCATGGTCCTGCGTGACGAGCGCAGGCCGGAGAAGCCGGCGGGCGTGCCGTCGTCGGACGCGGTCGACGAGGACGGGAACCCGGTCGAGGCACCGGTCACGGAGATCGACACGGACTCCGAGCCCGACGCCGAGGGCTACGTCGCCAAGCCCAAGGAGTACGTCTTCCACTACCCGAACGGGCTGGAGGACTTCGTCGCGCACCTGAACAAGTCCAAGGACCCGATCCACCGCAAGATCGTCAGCTACACCGGCGAGGGCCCCGGCCACCAGGTCGAGGTCGCGATGCAGTGGAACTCGGGCTACTCCGAGTCGGTCTACACCTTCGCGAACACGATCAACACGCACGAGGGCGGCACCCACGAGGAGGGCTTCCGCCACGCGCTGACCGCCACGGTCAACAAGTACGCGCGCGACAAGAAGCTCATCAAGGAGAAGGACCCGGCGCTGTCCGGCGACGACATCCGCGAGGGCCTCGCCGCGATCGTCTCGGTCAAGGTCTCCGAGCCGCAGTTCGAGGGCCAGACCAAGACCAAGCTCGGCAACACCGAGGTCAAGTCGTTCGTCCAGCGCGTGTCGAACGAGTGGCTCGCCGACTGGTTCGAGCGCAACCCCACCGAGGCCAAGACGATCGTCACCAAGGCGGTCTCCTCGGCCCAGGCCCGCCTGGCCGCGCGTCGTGCACGCGAGCTCGTGCGCCGCAAGAGCGCCGGTGACATCGGCGGCCTGCCCGGCAAGCTGTCGGACTGCCGCTCCCGCGACCCGGAGAGCTGCGAGCTCTACATCGTGGAGGGTGACTCCGCCGGCGGCTCGGCGAAGGCCGGCCGCGACTCGATGCACCAGGCGATCCTGCCGATCCGCGGCAAGATCATCAACGTCGAGAAGGCCCGGATCGACCGCGTCCTCAAGAACACCGAGGTCCAGTCGATCATCACCGCGATGGGCACCGGCATCCACGACGACTTCGACCTGTCGAAGCTGCGCTACCACAAGCTCGTGCTGATGGCCGACGCCGACGTCGACGGCCAGCACATCCGCACGCTGCTGCTCACGCTGCTGTTCCGCTTCATGCGCCCGCTGATCGAGAACGGGCACGTGTTCCTGGCGCAGCCGCCGCTGTACAAGCTCAAGTGGGCCGGTCGCGGGGCCGAGCCGGAGTACGCCTACACCGACCGCGAGCGCGACGGCCTGATCGAGGCCGGCCGTGCCGCGGGCAAGAAGCTCCCCAAGGACCAGGGCGTGCAGCGCTACAAGGGTCTCGGCGAGATGGACGCCAAGGAGCTGTGGGAGACCACCATGGACCCGACGAACCGGCTGCTGCTCCAGGTGAGCCTGGACGACGCCGCCACCGCCGCCGAGCTGTTCTCGGTGCTGATGGGTGAGGACGTCGAGTCCCGCCGCTCCTTCATCACCCGCAACGCCAAGGACGTGCGCTTCCTGGACGTCTGATCCACACATCTGATCCAGACGAACGTATGAACACGCACGAGGAGACTTCGTGACGGACACGATCGACCCCGCCGCGCCCACGGGCGGCGGCGGAGAGGGTGGGGGCCGGGTCGAACCGGTCGACATCCAGCAGGAGATGCAGCGCTCGTACATCGACTACGCGATGAGCGTGATCGTCGGGCGGGCGCTGCCGCTGGTGGAGGACGGGCTCAAGCCGGTCCACCGCCGAGTCCTCTACTCGATGGGGGAGAACGGCTTCCGGCCCGACCGTGCCCCGGTCAAGTGCGCCCGCGTCGTCGGCGACGTGATGGGCAACTACCACCCGCACGGCGACTCGGCGATCTACGACGCCCTCGTGCGGCTGGCCCAGCCCTGGTCGATGCGCTACCCGCTGATCCAGGGGCAGGGCAACTTCGGCTCGCGCGGCAACGACCCGGCCGCGGCCATGCGGTACACCGAGTGCCGGCTCTCGCCGCTGGCGATGGCGATGCTCCAGGACATCGACGAGGAGACCGTCGACTTCCTGGACAACTACGACGGCAAGACCCAGGAGCCGGTCGTCCTGCCGTCGCGGGTGCCGAACCTGCTCATCAACGGCAGCTCCGGCATCGCGGTCGGCATGGCGACCAACATCCCGCCGCACAACCTGCGCGAGGTCGGCGCCGGCGTCGCCTGGTGCCTGGAGAACCCGGACGCCACCGACGACGAGCTCCTCGAAGCGGCGATGGAGCGGATCAAGGGGCCGGACTTCCCGACCTACGGCCTCATCGTCGGTCGCGACGGCATCGAGTCGGCCTACCGGACCGGGCGCGGCTCGGTGCGGATGCGCGCCGTCGTCGAGGTCGAGGAGGACACCAAGGGCCGCACCACCCTGGTGGTCACCGAGCTGCCCTACCTGGTGAACCCGGACAACCTCATCGAGTCGATCGCGGCCATGGTCCGCGACGGCAAGATCGCCGGGATCTCCGAGATCGTCGACGAGTCCTCCGACCGCATCGGCATGCGGATCGTCGTCACGCTCAAGCGCGACGCCGTCGCCAAGGTCGTGCTGAACAACCTGTACAAGCACACCCAGCTGCAGCACAGCTTCGGTGTGAACATGCTGTCGATCGTCGACGGCGTGCCGCGCACCCTGCGCCTCGACCAGATGATCCGGCACTACGTCCGGCACCAGATCGAGGTCATCGTCCGGCGGACCCGCTACCGGCTGCGCAAGGCCGAGGAGCGGGCCCACATCCTGCGTGGTCTGGTCAAGGCGCTCGACGCGCTCGACGAGGTCATCGCGCTGATCCGGGCGTCGGCCACGGTCGACGTCGCCAGGGCCGGCCTGATCGACCTGCTCGACGTCGACGACATCCAGGCCCAGGCGATCCTGGACATGCAGCTGCGACGGCTCGCCGCGCTGGAGCGCCAGAAGATCGTCGACGAGCTGGCCGAGATCGAGCGCGAGATCGCCGACTACCAGGACATCCTGGCCCGGCCCGAGCGGCAGCGGCAGATCGTCCGCGACGAGCTCGCCGAGCTCGTCGAGGCCCACGGCGACGACCGCCGCACCCGGATCGTCGGCTTCGACGGCGACGTCACCGACGAGGACCTGATCGCGGTCGAGGACGTCGTCGTCACGATCACCCGCACCGGCTACGCCAAGCGCACGAAGACCGACCTGTACCGCGCCCAGAAGCGCGGCGGGAAGGGCGTGCAGGGGGCGCAGCTGAAGCAGGACGACATCGTCAACCACTTCTTCGTCTGCTCCACGCACGACTGGATGCTGTTCTTCACCAATCGCGGGCGGGTCTACCGGCTCAAGGCCTACGAGCTGCCCGAGGCGAACCGCACCGCGCGCGGCCAGCACCTGGCGAACCTCCTGGCCCTGCAGCCGGAGGAGGAGATCGCCCAGGTCATGCAGATCAAGGACTACTCGGCGCGGCCGTACCTGGTGCTGGCCACCCGCAACGGCCTGGTGAAGAAGTCGCGCCTGACCGACTTCGACTCCAACCGGGCCGGCGGCCTCATCGGCATCAACCTGCGCGACGACGACGAGCTGGTCGGCGCCGTCCTCTGTTCGGGTGATGACGATCTGCTCCTCGTGTCCGCCGAAGGCCAGTCCATCCGGTTCACCGCGTCCGACGACGCGCTGCGCCCGATGGGCCGCGCGACCTCCGGCGTGCTGGGGATGCGGTTCAACGAGGGCGACAAGCTGCTGGCCCTCGGCGTGATCCGCCCCGACACCTACCTGCTCGTCGCCACCACCGGTGGCTACGCGAAGCGCACCCCGATCGAGGACTACCCCGTTCAGGGCCGTGGCGGGAAGGGAGTGTTGACCCTCCAGTACGACCGTCGGCGTGGCACGCTGGTCGGTGCGCTCATCGTCGGCATCGACGACGAGCTGTACGCGATCACCTCCACCGGCGGGGTCATCCGGACCTCCGCCCGCGAGGTGCGGAAGGCCGGCCGGCAGACGAAGGGAGTCCGCCTGATGAACCTGGGCGAGACCTCCACGCTGCTGGCCGTCGCCCGCAACGCGGAGGAGACCGAGGAGGACCCGGGCCAGCAGGCGTAGTGCCACGTCGGGTGGCCGGCCCGTGAGGGCCGGCCACCCGGCACACGCCGTGGGGCCGGGGTAGTACCGAGCGACGACCAGCGAGGAGAGCTCCCACTCGTGAGCACCGACGACCGCACCCCGTCGCAGGACGAGGCCCGCACCGTCGCCACCGACGCCGACCACGACCCGTCGACGGCGGCGGCCGACCACGTCCCCGGCCCGCGCGACGACGCCGCGGCCGAGCCGGCCGCGGCCTCGCCGCCCCCGTGGCGGCGGGTACCCGACATCCATGACGACCGCGACGGCGGCACCGTCGCGGACTCGCTGCTCAGCGAGGCCCCGACCGCGTTCATGACCGCACCCGGACCGAGTGCGGCCACCGGTGCGACGACCGCCGTCCGCGATCCGGAGCTGCACGAGAACGGCACGGGCCCGGCGGACCCGCCGCGCGCGTCGGTCCGCAACCGGCCCCCGCGCCAGGCGCTGCTGCAGCTCAAGCGGCTCGACCCGTGGTCGGTGCTCAAGATGGCCCTGGCGCTGGCCGTCGTGCTGTGGCTGGTCTGGATGGTCGCCGCGGGCGTCCTGTACGGCGTACTCGGCGGGATGGGCGTCTGGGACCGGCTCAACGGCACCTACGCCGACCTCGTCACCTCGCAGCAGGAGACCGGGGGGTCGCTGATCAGCGTCGGCCGGGTCTTCGGGCTCGCGGCCGTCGTCGGTGCGGTCAACAGCCTGCTGTTCGCGGTGGCCATCACCGTGGTCGCGTTCGTCTACAACGTGGCCGCTGACCTGGTCGGCGGCATCGAGGTCACGCTCTCCGAGCGGGACTGACCGGAGCGTCGTCGCGCACACCGCACGGGGCCGAGCGGCGGGGGACCCCCTCGTAACCCGCTCGACCCCGTGCGGTAGTGTTTCTCCTGTTGCACGGGCCTATAGCTCAGTTGGTTAGAGCGCATCGCTGATAACGATGAGGTCGCTGGTTCAAATCCAGCTAGGCCCACACCTTCCCCCTCCGACAGTCACTCGCGAGGAGACCTGCGATGAAGAAGCTGTTCGTGCTGGCCGTCGCTGCCGGTGCCGCGTACTTCGGCTGGTCCCGCCTCCGCGGTGTCGGGTCCGACGACCTGTGGCACGAGGCCACCACCCGCTGACTCCGCCTCCCGGGGTACCGTGGTCGGGACCCACCAGGGGACATAGCTCAATTGGCAGAGCACCGCCTTTGCAAGGCGGGGGTTAGGGGTTCGATTCCCCTTGTCTCCACCAGCAGAAACACACCTTCTCAGGTCTCCTCGTCCCCCTCGTGGGGCACATCCGGGGCACATGCCGCCGAGTCCATCCGGTCGGCGAGGTCGTCGAGCCGGTCCGGGAACAGGTGCCCGTAGAGGTCGAGCGTCATCGTCGCCGTCTTGTGCCCCAGCATCATCTGGACGACCTTGACGTCCGCTCCCGACGCGATCGCCAGCGACGCCGCGGTGTGCCGCAGCTCGTGCGGGTGGAAGCCGTCCGGCCCGACGCGGTCGACGGCAGGGTCGAAGACCGCTCACCTGCAGGACGCACTCGTGCGGGGACTCAACAGCAGCACATCGGGCGCCCGGTCTCCAGCGAGCGGCGCCGGCTCGCCGGAGACCTGCGCTTAGGTCACTGCCTCGGCGATGTTGCCCCGAATGTCCTGCACGGGGGCCGACGACTGGTGCTCGTCGACCCCCGCGAGATGAACGGTGAAACCGCGTACGACATCGCCGTACCTGCACTCGAGCTGAACTGCGACGACCTCGACACTGCCCGCGCTGCCAGCATCGTCCTGGGCAACGGAGACGACCCCGACCGCCCCGCGGCGTGGGCTGTCGTCGCCGACGCTTCGACCGCCTAACTGCGGGTCGTATCGCGACGGAGAACGACGACGTCCACAGCAGCGGTCAGTCCCAGGGTGTCCGGCAGCTCTTGCAGGACGCGGTCACGGTGGTCTGAGTCGATGTGATGGGCGCTGGGCCCCATGTCGACGAGCGCGCGCACCTGGTCGCGGCTCAGGGCGAGCCGCCACCTCACCGCTTGCCGAGCAACCTCGGTGAAGCCCTCGAAGGCGTGCCGGAGCCGGTCCGCCTTGCGGGGGTCGACGCCGATCGTGCCGAGGCGGCTGCGCAGCTCGCGCAGATGCTCCGCGCCCGCCGTCGCCATGATCAGGACCCCGTCGCTGCTCAGCACACGGTCGATCTCGCCCGGTGTCCGCGGGCCGAAGACGTTCAGCACGACATCGGCTGACCGCGACGCGAGTGGCAGTGGTTGCCACATGTCTGCTCCGACAGCGGCAGCTCTGGGATGAGCGCGGCTCGCACGCCGCAGTGCTGCGGCTGACAGATCCAGGGTCGCGCCCCACGCTGCAGGAAGTGCGTCGAGGGTTGAGGCGAGGTAGAAGCCGGTACCTCCGGCGAGGTCGGCGACGAGCCCGGTCTGTCGTGGGGCGTGCTCGACGGCGAATGCTGTGATCGTCGAGCGCACCGCCTCGAAGTGGCCTTTGCCCAGGAACGATTCTCGGGCCGTCACCATGTCCGCGGTGTCTCCACGGTGGCGGCGCCGGCCGGACAGCAACGTGAGGTAGCCAGGCCGGGCGATGTCGAAGGAATGGCCCGCCCGGCAACGGACCGTCCTGCCGTCTCGGCACAGCACGGCGGCATGGCACAACGGGCACCGCAGCCGTCCGAGCACGGCGTCCAGCGGGGTCGGGTATGAGGAAGCGCCGTCAGCGTGGCAGCCGACGGCCGGAGTGGTCTCCACAGTCGCGTGGTCCCTGTACGTGGAAGCGGGAACGCGGCGGTGGCACGTCTACACGACGAGCCCATGTCGGCACGGGTGAGAGGCCGTCGGACCTAGCAGGGTCGGACGGCGGGGTGCACCGCCTCAGGCGGTGCGGGGGCGCTTCGCGAGCGGGAGCCACATGCTCCTGAGCCTACCTACCTGGCCGATGACCAACGTCAAGCATCAGCCGGGACACGACAGCGCCGCCAGCGCTCTGTCGGGTCTCACCTGATGCTTGACGTTCCTGTCCCGGGTGATGGTTGACGTTCGGGCTAGGAAACTGTGCGGTCTGTCTGGGCCTTGAGATTACGGATCGCGCCGGTGCTGGTGCGGGTGACGGTGCGGTGGGCGCCGTCGGCGAGGTCGACGGTGATGGTGTGTTCGGCGACGTGGGCGGTGACCAGGGTCCGGGCCTGATCACGTCCGAGCGCGATGAGTTGGCGGGCGATCATGATGGTGCCGGTGGTCGAGACCCGGCGGGTGACAGTCACCGGTTCGACCGACGGGCGTGGTGGTGGTCCGGCGGGGCGGGCGCCGCGCAGGTGGCGGGCCTGGTCGTAGGTCAGCGGGTTCGGCCTGGTCCGGAGAAGTTCACGGGTTTCGGGGTCGAAGATCAGCAGGACGTGGTCCTCGATGCGGATGGTGACCCGGCGGCCGCCGAGGATCTCCGCGGCGAGGTTCCAGCGTCCACCGAAGCTGATCAGGCCCTGGGCGGAGACGGTGCGGTCGACCTCGATCGCGGTCCCGTCGGGCTCGACCGGTGGTAGCGGTGGCGGGCCGGCGGGCCGGCCTCCGGTCGCGGCGAGGGTGGCGAGCTGGTCCTCGGTGTAGGGGGAACGGACGGTCTTGATCCGGGCCCCGCCGGCGGTGAGGTGGATGACCTGGGTGTCGGCCCAGAACGTGACGGTGACCCCGGCCCGGAGCGGACCGAGCCAGAACTGTTTGCCGAGAACGGCGAGGTTTCCCGAGGCGGGGACGACCCGTTCGAACTCCACCGGTCCGCCCCGATAGACCTCGATCTCGGTGCTCGGCTCGTCGTCCGGGGCCGGGGCGGGGTGCTCGGAATGTGGGGTCGGGGCGGGCGCGGTGGTGAGTCGGGCGGGCAGCCGCAGCGGGAGCAGGTCCTCGTCGCCGCGCTGGTGCTGGCTGGGAGCGAAGCGGTCGACCGGGCAGGCCATGTCGATGGCCTGGTGCGGGCGGGTGCAGTTGTAGGTGGTGATCCAGGAGTCCAACGCCGCCTGCGCCGCGGTCAGGGTGTCGAAGGGATCGGTGTGGTCGAGCAGCTCCCGGCGCAGGGTCTGGTGGAACCGCTCGACCTTCCCGGTCGTGGTCGGGGTCGCGGGCTGGGTGAGGCGGTGGGTGATGGCGTTGTCACGGCAGATCCGGTCGAACAGGACCTCGCCGCCGCGGCCGAAGCGGGCGGTGAACTGTTTGCCGTTGTCGGTCAGGACCTCGTCGGGGATGCCGTAGCGGCGCAGCGCGTCGGCGAAGGCCAGACAGACCGCGCGGCCGGTGGCCCGGACCATGACGGTGGCGATGACGGCGAAGCGGGAATGGTCATCGACCCCGGTCACAATCTTGGCCTCGGTCACGGTGCCGTCGGGCTGGCGGAGGTGGATGCCGCCGACGATGTCGAGCTGCCACAGCTGCATCGGGGCGGGGCGTTCCCAGCGGCGATAGTCCGAGCGGCGTCTGCGTCGGCGGCGGGGTTCGACCAGGCCGTTGCGGTGCAGGATCCTCGCCACCGTGCTGCGCGAGGGGGCCTGGGCGCCGAAGCGGGGGCCGAGTTCATGGGCGATGCGTCGGGGCCCCCAGCGGGGGTTGCCGCGGCGCATCTCGCAGACCGCGACCTCCACCTGCTCGGATGCCTGGTGAGGGCAGGAGTCCGGGCGGTGTGAGCGCGAGGCGAGGCCGGCCAGGCCTTCGGCGCGGTAGCGGGTGATCCAGGTGTGCAGGGTCTGTCGGGAGACGCCGAACTGAGCCGCGACCTGGTAGCGCGGTTCGCCTTGCTCGACGGCCAGCACGGCGCGGTAGCGCTGCTCGACCACGGTCATGTCCACCAGGGCCAATCCCGGCCTCCCACCACCCGCTGACCAGCACGGACAGCGGACAGGAAAGCCGATCAGGCCCGAACGTCAAGCATCAGGTGAGACCGGAACGTCAAGCATCAGCCGGGACACGACAAGCGCCGCCAGCGCTCGCCGTGTCTAGACCTTCCGTTCGGTATCAAGCGGCGCCTCCGGCGCCGCGCGGAGCATGCGGCCTCCGGCCGGTCACCGCGCGGCGGGCGGTTCCCGATACATGAAAACCAATGGTGTGACTCAGGGCCATACGGGTGAAGTTGTTGTGACTCTGGGGGTGGGGACTCCGAACCAGCGCAAGGCTCTGAGCGGGAAAACCAGGACCTGTCCACAGAAGTATCCACAGATGCATCCCCAAGACGGGGGACGTGATGGACGCGGAGCGCGCTGGTGTCGTCGGAGGTGCCCGCTACAGTTAGAGAACGCCTCGGGGAACCGCTCCGCGGCGGCCGCCCGAGGCGTTGTCTGTGTACCTGTGGCAAGGACACGGTAACTCCTCACGCTGAACCGCGCGACAGTGGGGCGGACGTGTCTGTGCGCGCATTTGGAGTAACCGTGTCCACTGACGACACCATGCAGGCTAGGGGCCTGGGCGTTTTCGCCGACTACGTCAACTCTGTCGGTTCTGGCCGGATGAAGATCATCGAGGACCAGTGGAAGCGGTTCAACGACCCTGACAGCGGGGCCAAGCAGGCGTACGGTCCGGCGCTGGCCGGGCTCCGCCACGCGGTCCGAAGCGGTGACGACCTGGAGCTGCGCCGGATGATCTTCCGAGCCAGCCGGACGATGGTCCGCTCCTACGAGGAGTTGGCTGCGGGGATGCAGGGTTTCCTGGCCAGGTCGCGTCCCGAGTGGGTCTCGACGAACAACGCCACCTGGACGTGGGCAACCCTGCCGATCAACGTCAACCAGCATGTCGGGATGCGCCTCAGCGGGGTGGAGACCGTCGTGCACCTCTACCTCAAGCAGACGCCTCTGACGGCACAGGGCGCGACCAAGGTCATCTGGCGCACACTCCAGCTCACCGTCGACCAGACTCGTCCGCATGCGGCGGTGGCTGTTCTGGACGTTCGGCGCGGCAAGCTGTGGAAGCCGACGCCGATCAAGAAGATCCGGGCTCTCGACGCGTGGATTGAGTCGGAGGCGTTGGGCTACATCGAGCACTGGCGGCGCAGCGCGGCTTGACGGTCCTGGTTCCTGGGGTGGTCGGGCGAGTCCTGATCACCCCAGGAACGTGGTGCGCCCGTAGGCATATGGCGTTGCACTAAAGCAGCTCCAGGTGGACTCCCGGCACCGCCAGTCCGTCTAGGCTCAACTGACGGGTGGCCGCATTGCTTGATCCCGAGCAGCCCTCGCCGGGCGGGCAAGTCTCCGGAATGGCACTCAGCAAGCACAGGGGGAGCGGCTGGCGCCGGGGCACATCGGGGGCACATCCGCCCCGGAACGGCCCGATACCCGCTGACACGACGTGGCAGCGGGTGGGCTGGTGATCGGGGCCGCCGAGCAGGACGCACAGGCAGGCGGCGAGCTTGGTTCGCGTTTGCAAGGCGGTGTCCGCGTCGGGCGGCGACGCTGAGCTGTGAGGTCACCCGGGCCCGACCGGCGCGGCGCAGCGGCATCAGGTACACCACGAGAGCGACGTGGCCGAGGTAGTTGGTGCCGAACTGCCGCTCGAACCCGTCGACGGTCGTGGTCCGCCGGGGAGGGGACATGACGCCGGCGATGTCGCGGGTGCGAGACACGATGTCTCCCTGATGGGTGAGGCCTGCGAGGGACGAGCCGGATGCGTGGCGGGTCAGGTCCCATCGGCACCGCGGGAGCTGACCGCGCGACGTGCGGCGACGAGCGTGACCGCGGCGAGCGCTGCGAAGACCGGAGCGGCCCCGACGCTGAGCGCGGTGAGGACGGCGGGCTGGTCCGCCAGGTAGGCCAGGGCGCGCAGGGTGAGGTTGAGCGCGTGGAGCACGACGCCGACCAGCGTGGTGACGGTGTAGATGCGCATCAGCCGGGAGTGGTCGCGCCAGTCGTCGGGGCCGCCGACCAGGCGGTTGAACAACGTCCCGGTCACCGGCCGACGGACGAGGACCGAGCCGAGGAACAGCACGCCGAGCGCGGCGGGGATCAGGGTGGGCAGCAGGAAGAACGCCCGTGCCTCCCCGGAGAATCCGGCGACGGCTGCGCACACCGCGGCGACCGCCAGACCGACGACGGCCGCCCGCAGTGATTCCCGGCGGGCCAGGCGCACCCCGAACGTCACCGGCGCCGCCACGGCGAGTGCGACGAAGGCCCAGGTCAGACCGCCCACCGCGTCGGCGACCACGAAGGCGACGGTCGGTACGGCGGCGAGGAGGATGCCGAGCCCGCCACCGGATCGCTCCAGGCTGGTGCGCATCGCGGCGCCGAGCGTCGCGGCCGGGGCCTGCCCGTCCGAGCGGCGGTCCTCCGGGCGATCCGATGGGACGGTCGCGGTCGGGTCGAGCGACACGAGTTCGTTCGGCACGGTGGGCTCCTCGGCTCGGCGGGGGGGGCCGACCACGTTCGTCGCTGTGCAGGTCGGTAGCCACGGCCTGACGATCCGTGGCTGAGCGGTCCGACCCGGAGCCGGTGGGGAGGATCGGCAGTCCGTGGCTACGCCCCGCGCGTCGCGGTAGGAACGAATCGGTGAGCGACCGAGAGGCGGCGCGGATGATCGACCGGACGGGCCTGGCGCAGTTCCTGCGCCGGCGTCGTGAGGTGCTCCAACCGGAGGACGTCGGACTGCCGCGGGGGCAGCGGCGCCGCACCAGCGGGCTGCGCCGGGAGGAAGCCGCGGCCCTGTGCCACATGTCGACCGACTACTACGCGCGCCTCGAACGGGAGCGCGGCCCGCGGCCGTCGGAGCAGATGATCGCCGCGATCGCCCAGGGCCTGCACCTGTCGCTCGACGAGCGCGACCACCTGTTCCGGCTCGCCGGCCAGCACCCACCAGCCCGCGGAACGGGCGGCGACCACATCGGACCCGGGCTGCTGCGCATCCTCGACCGGCTCGTCGACACCCCCGCCGAGATCGTCACCGAGCTCGGGGAGACGCTGCGCCAGACGTCACTGGGGGTCGCGCTCACCGGCGACACGACCGGGTTCACCGGGCCGAGGCGGAGCGTCGGCTACCGCTGGTTCACCGAGCCCGCAGCCCGCAGGCGCCACCCACCGGAGGACCACGCGCTGCTGTCGCGGCGCTACGTCTCGGGCCTGCGCGCGGTCGCGGCCCGGCGCGGACCGGACTCCCGCGCGGCCCGGCTCGCCGAGCTCCTCCACCCGCACAACGAGGAGTTCCGCACGCTGTGGGACGCCCACGAGATCGGCGTCCGGTCCGACGACCTCAAACGGCTCGTCCACCCCGAGGTCGGCGCGCTGGAACTGCACTGCCAGACGTTGCTCGATCCCGAGCAGTCCCACCTGCTGCTGGTCTACACCGCCGTACCGGGCAGCGAGACGCACGAGAAGCTGCAGCTCCTCTCGGTCATCGGCGCACCGTCCCCCGCCTGGCACGGTGAGCCGGCCGGGCCGTGACCCGCGACGCCAGGGTGGTCAGCGCGGCCCGGCGCCGATCCCGCGCACCAGCCCGGACAGCAACACCTTCGACAGTCCCTTGGCCAGCAACGCCTCCCCGACGGGCAGCCGCTTGTCGGCCTCCACGGCGTAGGTGATCTCGGTGCCGGCGCCGACCGGTCGCAGCGTGACCTCGCCCCGGTAGTTCTTCAGCGGCACCCCGGCGATCGCGCGGTAGCCCAGCCGTCGCCCCGGCTCGAACGCGGTGACCTCCTCGACGATCGGCCCCGGTGACCCGATCCCGACCTTGCGCACCGTCCCGACCCCGTTCGGCTCCGGCTCGCCCGCCCGGGTGATCTCCACCTTCAGGCCCGGCGCCCAGGTCGACATGCCCTCGTGGTCGGACAGCACCGACCACACCGCCTCGGGCGTCGCGGACACGGTGCGGACGGACGTCGCTCTGATCATGTGCGGAACTTACTGACGGGTAGAAGAAAAATCGAGCGGCGGTGTCGAGAACGTGCGTCCGGTTCCGTCCCCGGGGTGAACGCGGCCAGGATGGGCCGCGACGAGCACCGAGGAGATCCACCATGGCCAAGTACCTGCTGCTCAAGCACTACCGCGGAGCCCCGGCCCCGAAGAACGACGTGCCGATGGACCGCTGGGCGCCCGAGGAGGTCACCGCGCACATCCGCTTCATGCAGGACCTCGCGGAGGACCTGAAGCGCTCCGGGGAGTTCGTCGACGCCCAGGCGCTCGCTCCCGAGGGCACCTTCGTCCGCTACGACGGCGAGGGCCGCCCGCCCGTCACCGACGGTCCGTTCGCCGAGACCAAGGACCTCGTCGCCGGCTGGATGATCATCGACGTCGACAGCTACGAGCGGGCCGTCGAGGTGACCGGTGTGCTGTCGGCGGCGCCCGGTGCCGGTGGGGAGCCGATCCACGAGTGGATCGAGCTGCGCCCGTTCCTCGAGGCCCCGCCGACCGTCACGGAGTGAGCATGGACGCCGCGCTGCTGCGCGGTCTCGTACCGGAGGTCCTCGGGATCCTCGGCCGTCGCGGGGTGGGCTTCGCGGCGGCCGAGGACGCCGTGCAGGACGCCCTGGTCGAGGCCCTGCGGACCTGGCCGGCCGACCCGCCCCGGGACCCGAAGGGCTGGCTGGTGGCGGTGGCCTGGCGCCGCTTCCTCGACGCCACCCGGTCGGAGACCGCGCGTCGTGGCCGGGAGGAGCGGGCCGAGGCCGAGCCGGTGCCGGGTCCGGCGTCGGACCACGACGACGCGCTCGAGCTGTACTTCCTCTGCGCGCACCCGTCGCTGTCGCCGTCGTCGGCGGTCGCGCTCACCCTGCGGGCCGTCGGCGGGCTCACCACCCGCCAGATCGCCGCGGCCTACCTGGTGCCCGAGGCGACGATGGCGCAGCGGATCAGCCGCGCCAAGCGCACCGTCGCGGGGGAGCGGCTCGACCGACCCGGCGACGTCGCGACCGTCCTCAGGACGCTCTACCTGGTGTTCAACGAGGGCTACTCCGGCGACGTCGACCTCGCCGCGGAGGCGATCCGGCTGCCCCGGCGTCTCGCGGCGTCGGTCGACCATCCCGAGGTCGCCGGCCTGCTCGCGCTGATGCTGCTGCACCACGCCCGCCGCGCCGCCCGGACCGGTCCGGCCGGCGAGCTGGTGCCGCTGGCCGAGCAGGACCGTGGCCGCTGGGACACCGCGCTGATCACCGAGGGCGTGGCGGTGCTGCAGGCCGCGCTGGCCCGTGACCGGCTGGGGGAGTTCCAGGCCCAGGCGGCCGTCGCCGCCCTGCACGCCGACGCGCCGGCGGCCGAGGAGACCGACTGGCCCCAGATCGTCGAGTGGTACGACGAGCTGGTCCGGCTCACCGGCAGCCCGGTCGCCCGGCTGAACCGCGCCGTCGCGGTCGGGGAGGCCGACGGGCCACGGGCAGGCCTGGCGGCACTCGCCGACCTCGACCCGACGCTGCCCCGCTGGACCGCGGTCAGCGCCCACCTCCACGAACGCGCGGGGGAGCGGGCCACGGCCGCACGTCTCTACGCCGAGGCCGCGGCGCTGGCGTCCTCCACCGCCGAACGGGACCACCTGACCCGGTGTGCCGCCCGGCTCCACTCCGGATCGGCGAGCTGAACCGCATCGTCACAACTGACGATCGCCTGGATTCCTCGGCACACCGACGGGACGCCGACGCGATGCGGTGCGAGGATCACGTGAATGAGCCTGGTGTCGGATCCCGTCGCGGTCACGGTCGCGGCACCGTCGCCGCTGGAATCGCCTGCCCGGCTGGCCGCGGTCCGCGCCACCCGGCTGCTCGACACCGGGCCGGAGGAGGCGTTCAACCGGCTGACCAGGCTGGTCTCGGTGGTCCTCGGGACCCCGGCGGTCATGCTGACCGTCGTCGACGAGGTCCGGACCTTCCTCAAGGGCACGCCCGAACCGGCACGGATCGTCGGGCCGGACGGAGTCTGGTCGGCGCCCGTCGAGGACAGTGGGTGCAAGGTCGTCGTCGAGTCCGACGGGGAGATCTGCGCCGGAGACGTGCAGGCCGAGCCGCGGCTGCGCGACCTGAGCCTGATCACCGAGTTCGGGGCGGCCGCCTGGCTCGGGGTACCGGTGCGCGACCCCGCGGGCCAGGTCGTGGGCAATCTCTGCGCGATGGACGTCGTCGCCCGGGAGTGGACCCCGCTGCACCGCGAGACCATCCGGACCCTGGCCGACGCCGTCGAGGGCGAGATCGCGCTGCGCCTGGCCCTGCGCGAGACCGAGCGGCAGGCGCTCGCGGCCGCCCGCCACGCCGCCGAGGCCGAGACGCTGGCCCGGACGCTGCAGGAGTCGCTGCTGCCCGCACGGCCCCCGCGGCTGCCCGGGATCGACATCGCGGCCCGTTTCCTGCCGGGCGGTTCCGGTGTGGAGGTCATGGGCGACTTCTACGACGCGGTCCCCACCCCGGACGGCGTCGCCGTGGTGATCGGCGACGTCCAGGGCAAGGGCTCCGCCGCCGCCCGGACGACCGCGCTGGCCCGCTCGGCCACGCGTACCGCCGCACACGTCGAGGACGACCCGGTCGCCGTGCTCCGCACCGTCAACGACGTCCTGCACGTCTGGTTCGACGGCCGCATCAGCTTCGTCACCGCCGCGCTCGCGTCGCTGCGTCGCGGTCCCTCCGGCACCTGGCACGCCGACCTCGCCTCGGCCGGCCACCCACCCGTCCTCGTCCGACGGGCCGACGGCACCGCCGAGTTCCACGGCGGCGGCGGGCTGGTGCTCGGTATCGGCACCACGCCGATGGTGGCCCACGAGACGGTCACCCTCGCGCCGGGCGACAGCCTCGTGCTCTACACCGACGGCATCACCGAGGCGCACGTGCGCGGGCACTGGGAACAGCTGGAGGAGGAGGGTGCCCGGCGCACGCTGGCCTCGCTCGTCCCGGGCGCCGACGCCGACACGATCGCGCGCGCCCTCACCGGCGCCGCCCTCGCACACTGCGGCGGCCACCTCAGCGACGACGCCGGTGTCGTCGTCGTGCAGGTCGAGGAGCCCGCCGCCGTCGACGCCGACCGGGTCGTCACCGAGCACGTCCCGCACGCCGGGGTCGGCCGGGAGACGCGGCGTTCCGCGGAACGCGTCCTGACCGGCTGGGACCTCGCCCCGGGCAGCCTCGCCGACGCAATGCTGGTCGTCGAGGAGCTGGTCGCGATCGTCGTCGACCACGCCCGCACCCCGTTCCGCCTGACCCTGGTCCGGACCGGGGACGCCCTGCGGATCGAGGTCGAGGACGAGGACTCCGGCAGCCCGCTGCTCCAGCCGCTCGACGTGCGGGCGGCGCGCGGGCGCGGCCTGCAGCTCGTCGACGCCGTCGCGCAGTCGTGGGGCTGCGACACCCGCGGCGGCGGCAAGCGGGTGTGGGCCGAGCTCCCCACGCGCTGACCCCGTCCCCGGAGGCGTTCTCTCCTCGGGCATCGCGTGTCGATCTGAGACAGGTCGGTCCGGCGGCGTCGGGGATCGGCCACGCTGGGCCTGTGGAGGACGAGCACGACGTCGTGGTCGTCGGCGCCGGGGTCGCGGGGCTGTACGCGCTGCACCTGCTGCGCCGGCGTGGTCTGCGGGTCACCTGTGTCGACGCCGCCCCCGAGCTCGGCGGCGTCTGGCACCACCAGCGGTTCCCGGGTGCCCGCATCGACACCGAGGGCGCGGCGTACCAGTACCTGTTCTCCGACGACCTGTACCGCGACTGGGGCTGGAGCGAGCGCTTCCCGGCCGGGTACGAGGTGCTGCGCTGGCTGCGGTTCGTCGCCGACCGGCTCGATCTGCACCGCGACCTGCGACTGTCCACACCGGTCACCGCCGCCCGCTGGGACGGCGGGCGCTGGCGGGTGCGCACCGGCGACGGCGAGCTGTCGGCACGGTTCCTGGTCCGCTGCACGGGCGCGTTCACCGCGCCCCGCACCGACGCCGTCCCCGGCCGGTCGGACTTCGCCGGGCCGGTCGTCCACACCGGAGCGTGGCCCGCCCGCGGGCCCGAGTTCGACGGGCTGCGGGTGGGTGTCGTCGGCTGCGGGCCGAGCGCGGTCCAGCTGGTCCCGGCGCTGGCCGGCCGGGTCGGCGGGGTCACCGTCCTGGCCCGGACCCCGCGTTTCGTGCTGCCCGCGGCCAACCCGATGTACGGCTGGCCGGAGCGCGCGGCCTACCGCGACCGCCTGCCCGCGATGCGCGAGGCGGTCCGGTCCACGGTGTCGGGCACCGTGCACCCATCTGTCCACAGAGGACTACACAGCCTGGGGACCGCCTACGACGAGGACCCGCTGTCGCTGCACCCGACCCGGCTCGCCGGGTTCGCGTCGGACCCGGCGCTGCGGGCCGCGGCGGCCGCCGTCGTCCGCGACCGGATGCGGGCGCGACTGGGCGACGACCGTCTCGCGGCGGCGCTGGTCCCGGACGGCGACGACTACGGCCTGCGCCCCGTCGCCACCGACCAGGGCTGGCTGGAGACCTTCCACCGCGACGACGTCGAGGTGGTCCCCGTCGGGCGGAACCCGGTCGTACGGATCCGGCCGGAGGGGGTCGAGCTGGCCGACGGGACCGTCGTCGGGCTGGACGCGATCGTGCTGGCCACCGGGTTCGACCCGACCGCGACCCGCGCCGGGATCGACGTCGTCGGACGCGACGGGCGGCTGCTCGGCACCGGGCCGGGCCTGCTCGGTCTCGCGCACCCCGGCTTCCCGAACCTGTTCGCGCCGCTGGCGCCGACCCTCGGGTACGGCAACGACGCGGCCTGCCTGCAGAGACAGGTCGAGTGGGTGGACCGGGCGATCGGCGACCTCGACGCCGGCGGCCTGTCGACGATCGAGGCGCTGTCGTGCCCGGCGGAGCCGGTCGCGCCGTACGCGGTGCCCGGCGGGGTCGCGGGCGTGCTGCGGGCCTGCGACGACGAGGGCGTCGCGGGCTACCCCTCGTTCGAGCGGCGCTGACCGTTCAGCCGCACGTCCGGCTCCGGTACGCCGAACAGCATGTTCCGGGACGGGACCGGCTCCTCGGGGATCCGGTCGACGACGTCGAACAGGTCCATCGCGCCGGTCACCTGGAGGGCGCGCCGCGCGGGCCGGCTCGACCCGCAGTGCACCCGCAGTCGCTTGCCCTCGGCACCCATCATGTCGCGCGACTGGAGCAGCGAGTTCAGCCCCGCCGTCCCCAGGAAGTCCACGCGGGACAGGTCGAGGATCAGTTCGGGGCCCGCCTCGGACCAGATGCCCATCTCGACTCAGAGATCGGGCGAGGTGTCGTCGTCGATGGCGCCGATCGCGTGCAGCACGGTGGCGCCCGCCGGGTGGCTGGACTGCTCGAACCGCAACGTCGGCCCGGGAACGGCGGCGTGCGCGGCATCCGGAGCGGAGCGGTCGTCGTCCGCCATGGTCGGCCCCTTTCCGCCCCCGGGATCTCCGGGGCGTCCGACCAGCATCGCAGCGGGTGGCCGTCGCCGCATGTGCTGATCGGGGGCGGCCCGGGCGCGTAGCCTTCGCATCCGACCGCCGACCACCCGCGGGGGCGATCCTCCCGCCGGGACCCGAAGGACCACCGTGAGCGCTACGACCCTCTCCGCCGCCGCGATCGCCGGGATGATCGACCACGCGATCCTCAAGCCCGAGCTGACCCGCACCGAGGTCGACGCCCAGCTCGACGTCGCCGCCCGCTACCGCATCTTCTCCGTCTGCGTGCGCCCGTCCGACGTCGCGCACGCCGTCGCCCGGCTCGCGGGGACCGGCGTCGCCGTCGGCACCGTGATCGGGTTCCCGCACGGCACGACCAGCACCGCGGCCAAGGTCGCCGAGGCGCGGCAGGCGATCGCCGACGGTGCCGTCGAGCTCGACATGGTGCTGAACATCGGCCGGCTGCGCAGCGGCCTGACCGACGACGTCGAGGCCGACATCCGGGCCGTCGTCGAGGCCGCCGACGGCCGCGTCGTGAAGGTGATCCTGGAGACCGCCCTGCTGTCCGACGACGAGGTGGTCGCCGGCTGCCGGGCCGCCGAGTCGGCGGGCGCCGCCTTCGTGAAGACCTCCACCGGTTTCGCCGGCGGGGGTGCCACGCCCGAGCACCTCGCGCTCATGCGCGCCACCGTCGGACCGCAGGTGCAGGTCAAGGCCTCCGGCGGGGTCCGCGACCTCGACACCGTGCTCGCCTTCCACGCCGCGGGCGTCACCCGCTTCGGTACCAGCGGCACCGCCACGATCCTCGACGACGCGGCGGCCCGCGACGCCGGCGGCGACGCGGCGGCCCGGGTGGACGACGCGTCCTACTGAGAGGGCTGCCGCGCGGCACCCCGGGTCGCCGGATCTGCGAAGCTGGTCCGAGCACGTTCCCGTGAGCCGGAGGAGACCCATGGCGAAGCAGCCCCTCCCGAGCTCCTGGTCGCCCGCGGGCGTCACCGGGACGCTGATCGGCGCCGCCCTCGGCACGGTCGGCGCCGCCGTGGAGATCGGTCGACGGCTGCCCGGCTGGCTGGCCGAGGCCCCGCGTGCGGTCGAGGCCATGCCGTCGGTGGCGGCCGAGGTCGCCGCGCTCCCGCGGCGCATCGCCGGTGTCGACGCCGCGCTGACCGGTCTGGCCCCGGTGCTCGACGACGTGCTCGGCCGGGTCGTGACACTGTGGGATGACCCGGTGACCGTCGAGCGGATCGACCGGCTGACCGCGGCCGTGGTCGAGCTGGCCGGAGCCGCCGGACCGCTGCGCGAGCTGGCCGGCGCCCGCGACGACCTGCACCAGCTCGCCGGGCTGCGGGAGGACCTGCACCACCTGGCGAGCGTGCGGGAGGACCTGCGGGAGCTCGCCGCCGTCCGCAGCGACCTGCACGAGCTGGCCGCCGCGGTCGGGCCGCTGCGCGAGCTCGGCGCGGCGGTGGCCTCGCTGCGGGAGCTGGCGGGGGCCGTCGGGCCGCTGTCGGAGCTGGCGGGCGCGGTCGACGCGCTGCGTGAGCTCGCCACTGCCGTCGGGCCGCTGGCCGAGCTGGGCACGGCGGTGGAGTCGCTGCGCGAGCTGAGCGCGGCGGTCGGACCGCTGACCGAGCTGGCCGCGGTCCGCGAGGATCTGCACGAGCTGGCCGGCGCCGCGGCACCGCTGCGGGAGCTGGCACCGGCCGCGGGTGACCTCGCCGCGCTCGCCGGGGCCGTCACGTCGCTGCAGCGCCTCGCCGACGCCGTCGCCCCGCTCCAGGAGCTCGCCGCCACCCGCGCCGACCTGGCGCAGCTGGCCGGCGCGGTGGAGCCGCTGCGGGAGCTGGCCGCGGCGCGCGAGCACCTGGAGAGCCTCACCGGCGCCGTCCCCGCGGTGCACGAGCTGGCGGCGACCCGGGCCGACCTCGCACGTCTGGCCGAGGCGGTCGGACCGTTGCAGGAGCTCGCCCGCACCCCCGGTGACCTCGCGGCCCTCGCCGGGGCGGTCGAGCCGCTGCGGGCGCTGGCGACGGTACGCGAGGACCTCGCGACACTGGCCGCGGCCACCGGAGACCAGGGCGCCGTCCGGCGGATCGCGGCGGCCGTCGCCGACGCCGCTGCCGACGGGACCCCGCGGCTGGCCGCCCTGGACGTCAACCTCGCGCAGGCCGCGAGCCAGCTGACCGCCGTCGCCCCGGACCTGCGCTCGGTCGCGGCCCGCATCGACGCGCTCGACCGGCAGATCGGCGTGCTGGCCGACGCGCTCGCGCCGCTGCAGGGCACCACCGAGCGGATCGGCCGCATCGTCGACCGGCTGCCGGACCGCACCCGGCGACTCGTGACGCGGCCGGCGACGGAGGGCTGACCGCACGGTGGCGCCGGCGGCTCACCCGCGCAGGCGTTCCAGTCCCGGCCAGACCAGGGTCATCAACGTCGAGGCGAGGTCGTCGGGGTCCGCGCCGTCGCCCGCCCAGTCGGCCAGTCCCTCGGCCGCGCCCGCCAGCGCCGCCGCGAGCGGGGCGGTGACCGTCGCCGGGTCCACGCCCGCGGGGACGGCCAGCTCGGCCGCCAGCAGCCGCGCCACCCGGTCGACGATCCGGGTGCGTGCCGCGTGCACCTCGTCCGCGAGCGCGCCGGTGCGGGCCTGGCGGTAGAGCACCGACCAGCCGTCGCGGTGGGTGGTCACGCTGGCGAAGAACGCCCGGAGACCGCGGTGCAGGCGCACCTCGGCGTCGACCGGCGCCCCGGCCGCGGCTCCGGAGACCGACTCCAGCAGTCGGTCGGCCTCGCGGCGGATGCACCGCCGCAGCAGCTCCTCCTTCGAGCCCCCGCCGTGCGTGTAGACCATCGGCTTCGACAGCCCCGCCTCGTCGGCGACGCCGTCCATCGACGCGTCGTGGAACCCGTCCCGGGAGAACACGCGCACCGCCGCGTCGAGGACCTGCTTCTCGCGCTGCGCGGGCGGGAGCCTGCGACGGGGTGCAGATGCCATCTCGACAGCTTAGCTACTGCTGCGTAAAGTACGCCTCGTCCCGAGCCGGTACGGCGAGTACCGGACACTTGTGTGAACCACGGCGAGGTGGAACGAGCGATGGCCGACACGGTCGACATCAACGAGCTGGGTCGCAGCGTCGACCCGAAGTCCCTGTCCGACGAGCAGCTGATCGCGACGCTCGGGACGGCTCTGCGCGACGGGAACGCGAAGAACGTCGACCCGTCGCTGTTCGCCCGCCTGGTCAAGACCGCGTCGAAGCAGCAGCTGGCGACCGTGATGTCGTCCGAGGTCCGCCGACCGGTGCTCGAGGCGATCTTCGGCCGGATGAGCGAGTTCTACTCGTCCAAGGGCGCGACCGGGAACCGGCAGGTCGTGCACTGGCACATCAAGGACGGCTCGACGGTCGACAGCTTCCAGACCGTGATGCAGAACGGCACCTGCACGGTCACCGAGGGCACCGACGAGGACCCCCGCACCGCGCTGACCATGCCCGGCACCGAGTTCCTCAAGGTCGCGACGAACAACGCCAACCCGGTGACCCTGTTCATGACGCGCAAGCTCAAGGTCTCCGGCGACGTCGGCTTCGCGACCGCCCTGCAGAAGATGTTCCAGATCCCGTCTGCCTGACGAGAACCGCGACCGACCAGCGGAGAGCTGAGATGACTTCCTTCGAACTGTCCGAGGAGCACCGCGAGCTGCAGGAGTGGGTGCACGGCTTCGCCGCCGACGTCGTGCGCCCGGCCGCCGCCGAGTGGGACGAGCGCGAGGAGACCCCGTGGCCGATCCTGCAGGAGGCCGCGAAGATCGAGCTCTACAACTTCGAGACCCTCGCCTCCTTCTGGGGTGACGAGACCGGCCTGTCCATGCCGCTGGTCAACGAGGAGCTCTTCTGGGGCGACGGCGGCATCGGCATGGCGATCTTCGGCACCACCCTCGCGGTGGCCGGCATCTTCGCCTCGGGCACGCCCGAGCAGATGGTCGAGTTCATCCCGCAGTGCTACGGCGACGCCTCCGAGCCGCAGGTCGGAGCGTTCTGCTCGTCCGAGCCCGAAGCCGGCTCCGACGTCTCGGCGATGCGTACCCGCGCCGTCTACGACGAGGCGAAGGACGAGTGGACCCTCACCGGCCAGAAGGCCTGGGCCACCAACGGCGGCATCGCGAACATCCACGTGGTGCAGGCCGTCGTCGACCCCGCGCTGGGGAGCAAGGGGCAGGCCGCGTTCGTCGTCCCGCCGAAGACCCCCGGCCTGGAGTCCACCCGCAAGATCAAGAAGATGGGTCTGCGCGCGTCGCACACCGCGGACGTCTTCCTCGACGACGTGAAGCTCCCCGGCTCGTGCCTGCTCGGCGGCAAGGAGAAGCTGGACGAGCGGCTCGCCCGCGCCCGGTCGGGGGAGAAGTCGACGGGCTCCGCCGCGATGCAGACCTTCGAGCTGTCCCGTCCGACGGTCGGCTCGCAGGCGATCGGCATCGCCCGCGCCGCCTACGAGTACGCCCTGGAGTACGCCAAGGACCGGGTCGCCTTCGGCCGCCCGATCATCGAGAACCAGGCGATCTCCTTCACCCTCGCGGACATGAAGACCGAGATCGACGCCGCCCGGCTGCTCGTGCACCGGGCCGCGTGGATGGGGCGCAACAACGTCCCGTTCACCGCGGGCGAGGGGTCGATGTCCAAGCTCAAGGCCGGCCGGGTCGCGGTGTGGGCCACCGAGCGGGCCATCCAGATCCTCGGCGGCGCGGGCTACTCGCGCGAGCACCCGGTGGAGCGGATGCACCGCGACGCGAAGATTTACGACATCTTCGAGGGCACCGAGCAGATCCAGCAGCTCGTCATCGCCCGCGCGATCTCCGGGAAGCACCTGTCGTGACCTCGGCGGTCCGGTCCGCCCAGACGATCGGCGGACCGGACCGGACGGCCGTGCGGTACGTGGCTCCGTCGCGCGCATCGTGCTTTTCGCCTCATCGACGAGAAGGTGACGGGCTCGAGGCACGGCTGCCGGGACAGGTCGCGACCGGCATCGCGACCGGGCCGCGGGGGCCACCGAGCCGCCGCTGCGGGACCACGCGCGCGACCGATGACCGTCGGGGTGGGCACGCACGCCGGGCCCCGGGGCAGGATGGAGATCCAACCGGGTCCTGCAGCGGGCCCGTCCGTGCTGTGAGGAGACCACGTGCCGAGCGTGACGTTCCGTGGACGTACCTGGAACCGGGACCGGGCGATGGTCATGGCGATCGTCAACCGGACCCCCGACTCGTTCTACGACCACGGGGTCACCTTCGCCGAGCAGGCCGCCCGGGACCGCATCACGGCGGTGGTCCGGGAGGGTGCCGACGTCATCGACATCGGCGGTGTGCCGGCCAGCCCGGGTGCCGAGGTGACCGAGCAGGAGGAGATCGACCGGGTCGTGCCGACCGTGGAGTGGGCACGCCACACGTTCCCCGACGTCGCGATCTCGGTCGACACCTTCCGCGCCGGACCCGCCGATGCGGTCTGCGCGGCGGGCGCCGACCTGGTCAACGACAACTGGGCGGCCGCCGACACCGGGATCCTCGACGTCGCCGCCCGGTACGGCGCGGGCTACGTCAGCGCGCACACCGACCACGTCGACCCGCGCACCGAGCCGCACCGGCCGCGCTACACCGACGTCCTGCGCACGGTCATCGACCAGACCGTCGCGCTCGCGGAGAAGGCCGTCGCCGCGGGCGTGCCCGCCGGCGGGATCCTCATCGACCCGGCGATCGACTTCTCCAAGAACACCCTGCACAGCCTGCAGGTCCTGCGCGGCATCGACGAGATGGTCGCGACCGGCTGGCCGGTGCTGCTGGCGATGTCGAACAAGACCGTCGTCGGCGAGTCCCTGGCCGTGCCGCTCGAGGAGCGGCTGACCGGCACCCTCGCCGCGACGGCGCTGGCCGCCGACCGCGGCGTCGCCATGGTGCGTGCCCACCAGGCCCGGGCCACCCGGGAGACCTGCGAGATGGTCGCCACCGTTCGTGGCGAGCGGAATCCCTCGCGGGCGGTGAGACTGCTCGCGTGAGCACGATCCACCAGATCTTCCCGGTGGCCGACGCCGGGCCGCTGTCGACCGAGCAGCTCGAACGGCTCTACGCCTACCCGGACGACCGGCTCCGGCTGTCGGTCAACTTCGTGTCCAGCGCGGACGGGGCCGTCGAGGTCCGGGGCAGCTCGGCCGGGCTGTCCACCCCGCCCGACCGCGCGGTGCTCGACCTCGGGACCGACCTGGCCGACGTCGTGCTCGTCGCGGCCGGGACGGCCACCGCCGAGGGGTTCACGGGCGTCAAGCACAACGACCGGATGGACGACCGGCGCCGCCGCTTCGGGCTGTCGGAGCTGCCGTCGACGGCGGTCGTCACCTCGTCGGGGAAGTCCCTCGATCCGTCGGCGCCGGTGCTGACCGACACCGTGGTCCCCACGATCGTGCTGACCTGCGAGGCGGTCCCCGCGGACCTGCGCGGCCGGTGGACCGACGCCGGCGCCGAGGTCGTGCTCACCGGCGACGAGTCGGTCGACCTCGCCGTCGCGGTCGCCGCGCTGGGGGAGCGCGGGCTGCGCCGGATCAACTGCATGGGCGGCCCCGCGCTGTTCGGCAGCCTGGCCGAGGCGGGCCTGGTCGACGAGCTGCGGCTGACCCTCGCTCCGTTCCTCGTCTCCGGGGAGGCCGGGCGGATCGCCCGCGGCGCCGGCATGGATCCGGCGCGCCTGGAGCTGGTCAGCATCGTCACCGGGGACGACACGCTCCTCATGCGCTACCGGGTACGCGAGGCGCCGTCGTCCTGACGGGGAACCCCGGAGGGGAGTACCCGATCACGCACGGCGACGTCTGGGGCAGGATGGTCCCGTGTCGCGTCCCTCCAACATGCTGGCGGACGGCGTCGTCGTCCTCAGCCCGCTCGGCTGGGACGACGTGACGGCCCACCTCGCGGGTGAGGACGCCGAGATCGTCCGCTGGCTCGGTGGCGCACCCGCGACCCCGGCGACCGCCCGCGCCCACGTCCGTCGTGCGATCGAACGCTGGGCCGACGACGGGCCGAAGCTGAGCTTCGGGATCCGGGTGGACGGCGGCGCCGTCCTCGCCGGGACCATCGACGTCGACCTCGACCCCGCGGGGGGCCGGGCCGGTCTGTCCTACGGCGTCTACGCGGCGTACCGCCGTCGCGGCCTCGCGACCCGCGCGGTCCGGCTCGCGGCCCGCTACCTGGGCGAACGTGGTGACGTGCGGTGGATCTCGATCGACGTCGACCCGCAGAACACCGCATCGGTCGGGGTCGCGCGGCGGGCCGGGTTCCGGTTCCTGCGCCACGTCGTCGACGACGAGGGATCCTTCGACCGCTACGAGCTCCTCGTCCGCGCGCCGGTGGTCCCGGCGCCGCCGCCGCGGCCGCGGCACAGCCGCCCCTGAGTCCGCACACGAGCGCCCGCCCGGTGCCCCGGTCGTCGGGGACACCGGACGGGCGTGGTCGCGGGTGCCGGTCGGGGGTCCGGCACCCGCGGACCGACGTCAGGAGCCGGTCGGCGCCTCGATGTGCATGACGGCCGGGACCTCGAACAGGGGCAGCGCGCCCGCGTCGTCGACCGACGGGAGGCCGGCGTCGCCCACCGAGGGGAGCTCGGGCAGGTCGTCCGTGGACGGCAGCTCGGGGGCGTCCTCGGCCGAGGGCAGCTCCGACGCGACGTCCGCGGCCTGCGGCGTGGCGGTGGGCAGGTCGTCGGTGCCGGGCAGCGACGGCGCGCTCGGCAGCGAGTCGGTCGAGGGCAGCTCCGGCAGACCGAGGGCATCGGCGTCCGGGACCTGCAGCTCGCCGAAGGGGAGGCTGTCCGCGGCGTCGGTCAGGGCGGAGGTGTCCGGGGCGGCCGGGAGCTCGGGCAGCTCGGGAAGTTCGGCGGCCGAGGCCTGGCCGACGAGACCGGCGCCGAGCGCGGCGATGCCGGCGCCGGTGAGGGACAGCCGCAGGGCGGTACGGGCGAGCGAGTTCATGCGCACGTCCTTCCAAGGGGGATCGGGGGAGCGGAGGGTCGACGGACGACCCTCGCCGGGGGACAACGAGATCCACATCAAGCGGTTGCGGTGCGCAGTCGATCGACGCTGATCTTCACCCGTACGAGTGGCAACCTGAGAGGGGTCTCGCACGTACGGGCGAGTGCTCGTCGCTCCTGAATGCCTCCGGTGGTCCACTCGCGGCGCTCGTACGCGGGGGAGCAGGATGAGTGCGTGCGCGCGCCGAGCCCCTCCGTCCGCCACTCCGTTCGTCCTTCGGTGCCCGTCGCGGGCGCGCTGGCCGGGGTCCTGGGCGGTGCGGGAGGCGCCGCCGCGGCCGTGATCGGCTGGCACTACTCGACGATCCTGCTGCACCCGTCGCCGCGCCCGGGGCTGCCCGAGCGGGTCGTCGCCACCGGGGACGGCACCGTCGAGCTGGCACGGACCCGGCTGTCCGCGCAGCCGGGTGTGTGGGGACTGCGCGGCCCGGCCGGGCTGGCCGTCGTCGGTCCGGTCCTCGACCGCGGGCGCCGCACGGTCGTCCGTGAGCTCCGCGCGGGCCCGGTCCCCGCGATCGGCCCCGCCGTGCTCGACGCCGGCCCGTTCGACCCGGACCCGTCCGCACGAGGGCTGCCCTTCGACGAGGTCGATGTGCCCACCGACCTCGGGCCGGCCCCGGCCTGGCGCATCCCCGCCCCGGCCGGAGGGCACCCGCACACCTGGGCGCTGTGCGTGCACGGCCGTGGCGGGACCCGACGCGAGGCACTGCGGATCCTGCCCGCGCTGCACGCGGCCGGCCTGACCCAGCTCGTCGTCAGCTACCGCGGGGACGGGACCGCCCCGGAGTCACCGGACGGGCGCTCGCACCTCGGCGACACCGAGTGGCGCGACGTCGACGCCGCCGCGGCCTACGCCCTGGTCCACGGCGCGCGCCGGCTGGTGCTGGTCGGCTGGTCGATGGGGGCCGCGGTGGGCGGGGCGTTCCTCGACCGGTCCCCGCACGCCGACCTCGTCGACGCCGTGGTCTGGGACGCGCCGCTGCTCGACTGGCGTCGCACGCTGCGCCGGCAGGCCCGCAACCGCGGTCTCCCCCCGACCCTGGCCGGGGTCGCGGCCCGGTTCACCGCACGCCGGATCGGGATCGACCTCGACCGGTTCGACCTGGTCCGGCGTCCGCCCGCGATCCGCCCCCCGACGCTCGTCCTGCACAGCGACGCCGACACCGCCGTCCCGGTCTCGTTGAGCCGGGACCTCGCCGCGACCGCCCCGGAGCACGGCTGGCCGGTCACCTACCGGGAGTTCTCCGGCACCGAGCACACCGGCAGCTGGAACGCCGATCCCGACGGCTACGAGGCCGCCGTGACCGGCTTCCTGCGGACGCTGCGCCCGTCCTGACCCGCCCGTTCCGGGACGGGCCCTGCGGTCAGTGGCCGTTCGTCTGCGACCTGCCCTGACCGATCGGCTTGCCGTGGATCTGGTCGTCGGCCGGCGGGGTCGTCGGGACCGGGGTCCCGGGGTCCACCTCGCGCTCGCGCTTCAGGACCGTCGCCCAGCCCCACACCGCGGCCGCGGTCAGCAGCAGGACGGCCACGATCCACGGGGCCCGGCGCACCCGCACCGGGGTCGGCTCGACGATCTCGGCCAGCGCGTGGCGGGCGTCGTGCACCGAGCCGGACACCACGTCGGACAGGTCGGACAGACGCGTCGAGACCCCTCCGGCCACGGCGTCGGTGACCGCGCCACCGGTGATCCGGCCGGCGTCGGCGAAGGTGCGTACGGCCTCGGTCGCGTCCTTGCGGGCACGGGCCCGCTTCCTCTCGGCACTCATGTTCCGGACCTGCTTCCCACGGATGCGGCTGCTTACTGGCACGATGGTAGTCGTGACGGAACCAGAGAACGCCAAGACGACGGCCGCCCTGCACACCTCCGAGGGCGACATCCGCGTCGTGCTGTTCGGCGACCACGCGCCGAAGACGGTCGCGAACTTCGTCGGCCTCGCGGAGGGCAGCAAGGACTACACGGGCCCGAACGCCAGCGGCGGAGACTCCGGGCCGTTCTACGACGGTTCGATCTTCCACCGGGTGATCAGCGGCTTCATGATCCAGGGCGGCGACCCGACCGGTACCGGTCGCGGTGGCCCGGGCTACCAGTTCGGCGACGAGTTCCACCCGGACCTCAAGTTCGACCGGCCCTACCTGCTGGCCATGGCCAACGCCGGGCCGGGCACCAACGGCTCGCAGTTCTTCATCACGGTGGGCAACACCCCGCACCTGAACCGGCGCCACACCATCTTCGGTGAGGTCGCCGACGCCGAGTCGCGGGCCGTCGTGGACGCCATCGCCCAGACCACCACCGGCCAGGCCGACCGGCCGCTGACCGACGTGGTCATCGAGAAGATCGAGATCGAGCGGTCCTGACCCCGCAGGTCTCCGACCACCGAGTGGACCGGCCGTGGTGAACGGACGACCCGACAGCAGCGGATCCGGGGCATCCGGCGAGCCCAAGGGCGGGCCGGGATCCCCCGGCCCCGCGGGCACGCCGTACTACCCGGCGCCGCCCGGCTACCCGCAGCCCCAGTGGCCGCCGCCGGGCGGTCCCGGGCCGGCGCCGCACGGGCAGACGCCCTACGGGTCCGCGCCGTACGGACCTGCGCCGTACGGATCCGGGGAGACCGGCCCGGGCGGTGGGCCCGGCGCCCCGCCCGGCCCCGGCGGCGCGACGGTGTGCGTCCGGCACCCCGACCGCCCCACCGGGCTGGCCTGCTCGCGCTGCGACCGGCCCGCCTGCCCCGCCTGCCTGCAGCCGGCCCCGGTCGGTCAGCACTGCGTGGACTGCCTCGCCGAGGCCGCACGGACGACCCCGCGACGACGCACCGTCGCCGGGGCGAGCCGTACCGGGAAGCCGGTGGTCGTCCCCGGGCTGATCGTCGCGAACGTGGTGGTCTACGTGATCACCGCGGTCACGGCGGGCAGCGTGATGTCCAACTTCCGGTCGCCGCTGTTCGAGGCCGGCGGGCTCGTTCCGCTCCTGGTCGCCGACGGCGAGTACTGGCGGATCATCACCTCGGGCTTCCTGCACATCGGCCCGCTGCACCTGGCGTTCAACATGTACGCCCTGTGGATCATCGGCCGTGAGGTCGAGACGGTGCTGGGGCGGGCCCGGTTCGTCGCCGTCTACGGCGTGTCCATGCTCGGCGGCGCGGCCTCGGTCATGCTGTTCAGCGCTCCCAACGGGCTGACCGCGGGTGCCTCCGGTGCGGTCTTCGGGCTGATGGGGGCACTGTTCGTCCTGCTGCGGCGGTTGAAGCTGCCGACCGGGCAGGTCGTCGCCCTCATCGCGATCAACGCCGTGATCAGCTTCAGCATCCAGGGCATCTCCTGGCAGGGGCACCTCGGCGGGCTGGTCTTCGGCGCCGCGGTCACCGCGGCGCTGGTCCACCTCGGGACGGGGTCCCCGCAGCGCAGGCGGACCCAGGTGCTGGCGGTCTCCGGGCTGACCGCACTCGCGGTCGTGCTGATCGTGGTGCGCGCCGCGGGGCTGCTCGCGGTCGCCGGCGTCTGACCCCGACCCGCCGTCGCCAGGGGTGGGGCCCCGAGCTGCCGGCGCGGTCCGCACGCGGCGAGCGGCACCGTCGCGAGTCGTCCCCCGCCGCGGCGGTGCACCGGGCGAGCCGCGGTGTCCGTGGAGGCGCCGGGCGCGGGTCAGGGAACGGTCGGGCCGGCGTCGCCGGGGCGGTGTCCCGGACGCAGGGCGGACAGGTCGTCGAACACGTCGACCGGGTCCGCGCCCAGCTCGGCCCGGCCGAGGATGACGAGCCGCTCGTGGTCGTCGACGTCGCGCAGCTCCAGCTCCAGCAGCACCGACTCGCGGCCCAGCCTGCGGGTCCGCAGCAGGCGCAGGTCGTCCACCCGGCTCCAGGGCACGTGCCGGGTCCAGGTCAGCCTGCGGACCGTCAGCCCCTCGGGACCGGCTTCCAGCCGGGGCCGGGCACGGGTCCCCGAGGCCGCGGCCAGGGCGAGACCGAGCGCCGCGACACCCGCGACGAGCGCGCCGGCCGCCTCCGCCCCGGAGACGATCACCGCGACCGACCAGCCGGTCGCGGCGACCGCCAGCACCCAGAGTGCGACGACCGTGCCCACCGGCGTCGACCACCGAAGTCGATCACCCTGCGTGGTCATGCGACGTTGTCCACAGGCTCCATCCACATGGTGGACAACTCACATCCGTGTATTTCCGCTGGTCAACGCCACCGCATGGTCATGAGAAGGCCGATCACGATGAGTGAGAAACCGATGATGAAGTTCCAGTTCCCCAGCGCGAGCATGAACGGGATGGACGGACCCGCCAGATAGTTGATCACCAGCCAGGCGAGACCGAGGATCCACATCGCGACCATGACGGCGATGTAGGCGGGGTGCGTCGGCCCCGCGACCTTCTGCGGGGTGCGGCTGACCGGGGGAGGGGTGTAGGCCGCCTTCTTGCGGACCTTCGACTTCGGCATCTGACCTCATCGCCTGTCGGAGTCGGACACGGGTCCGGCCGGTGCGCCGGCCGGGGGCGGGACCTGCGACGGGGCGCCGTGGTCGGGGACGGGGCGACCCGGACAGATCCGCCACCACGGTAGCGCGGCCGCGTCGCCGTCCGGGGCATCCCGGGGGCACAGGCGTCACACGTCACGGGGACGTCGGGCGGTGCGGAGCGGCCGTCAGACCCCGGCGACCAGCCCGGCCATCTCGGCGGAGAGCCGAACGACCAGGTCCTCCGGTACGGAGTAGCCGGCCTGGCGCAGCCAGTTCGCCAACATCCGGTGTCCGCCCTCGGTCAGCACGGACTCCGGGTGGAACTGCACGCCGGAGATCGGGAGCTCCCGGTGCCGGACGGCCATGATCAGGCCGGTCTCGGTGTGCCCGGTCGCCTCCAGCTCCGACGGCAGACCGTCGGGCGGGATCGTCAGCGAGTGGTAGCGGGTGGCGGTGAACGGCGAGGGCAGCCCGGCGAGCACACCGGTGCCGTCGTGGAAGACCTCCGAGGTCTTGCCGTGCAGCAGCTCGGGCGCCCGCTCCACGACCCCGCCCCAGGCGGTGGCCAGTGCCTGGTGGCCGAGGCACACCCCCAGCAGCGGGGTGCCGCGCTCCGCGGCACGGTGGATGACCTCGACGCTGCGACCGGCCCGTTCCGGGGTGCCCGGACCGGGGCTGAGCAGGACGGCGCCGACGTCGTCGAGCTCGTCCAGCTCGACCTCGTCGTTGCGCCGGACCACCGGGTCGGCGCCGAGCTGGGCCAGGTAGTGGACCAGGTTGTAGACGAAGCTGTCGTAGTTGTCGACGACGAGGACGCGCACGGTTCCTCCCGGAAGGATGGTCAGTTGAACGGGAACCCGCTGTTGCCGCTGTTGTCCCCGTCGCTGCTGCTGCCACCGGAGTAGCGGCCCACGGTGAGGGTAACGGTCTGGCCGCTGGAGGCCTCGGATCCGCCGGACGGGCTCTGCTGCAGCACGACGCCGTTCTGGGAGGAGTCCGAGACGTCGACCTGACGGATCGACGGGCTCAGCCCCGCCTCCTGCAGCGTGCTGATCGCGCTGTCGACACGCTGGCCGACGACGTTGGGCACCTGGTTCTGGTTCCCGCGGCTGATCTGGATGGTGATGGTCTGGTCGGGTGCGACCCGGGTCCCGGCCGACGGGTTCGTGCCGACCGCCTGGCCGGCCGAACTGCTGCTGTCGACCTCGGTCGTGGAGATCGACTGGAAACCGGCGTTCTGCAGTGTCGTCCGGGCGGCGTCGGCCGACTGGCCCGCGACGTCGGGCACGGCGACCGTCTGCTGCCTGCGACCCACCACCAGCGACACCGCGGTGTTGCCCGAGACCTGCTGGCCCGGCCCCGGGTCGGAGGTGATCACCTTGCCGACCTGGCTGGAGTCACTGGTGTCGCGCTCGGTACGGCCGCCGACCTGCAGGCCGGCCGCCCGGAGCTTGGCCTCGGCCTCGTCCGGGGACAGGCCCTCGACGCTCGGCACCGTGACCTGCGCGGGCCCGCTGCCGACGTAGACCGTCACCCGGCTGTTCTCGGGGACCTGGTTGCCGCCGCCGGGGTCGGTCCGGACGACCTTGCCGACCTGCGCGACGTCCGACGGCTGGTCCTGCTGGGAGAACAGCAGTCCGGCCTGGGTGATGGTCTGCCGGGCCTGGTCCGGGGACTGGCCGAGTACGTCGGGCACCGAGACCTGGTCCGGGCCCGAGGAGGAGAACAACTGGAAGCCGACGAAGCCGAGCAGCCCGATCACCGCGAGCGCGACGACCCACAGGAGTGCCTTGCGGCCCCCTCCGCGACGCTCGTCGTCGCCGTAGTCGGGGTGGTGCGGCGGCATCGTGTGCCGGCCGGTGGCCGGGCCGCCCGCGTCGAGCCGGCGCGTCGCCATGGCCTGGGTCGCGCCGTCGTGGGCCATCATGTGCGTGCGCTCGTGCTCGCTCATGACCAGCGGCGCGTGCACCGGCTCGCCGTTGCGCACGCGGATCAGGTCCGCCCGCATCTCGGCGGCCGACTGGTAGCGGTTGGCCGGGTTCTTGCTGAGCGCCTTGAGCACCACCGCGTCGAGTGCCGGGGGCACCGACGGGTTCAGCTGGGACGGGGCCCGAGGGTCCTCCCGCACGTGCTGGTAGGCCACCGCGACCGGGGTGTCCCCGGTGAACGGCGGCTCGCCGGTCAGGAGCTCGAACAGCACACAGCCGGCGGCGTAGACGTCCGACCGGGCGTCCACGGCCTCGCCGCGGGCCTGCTCGGGGGACAGGTACTGCGCCGTGCCGATGACGGCCGCGGTCTGGGTGACGTTCTGGCCCTCGCCCAGTGCACGGGCGATGCCGAAGTCCATGACCTTGACCGCGCCGACGCCGTTGATCATCACGTTCGCGGGCTTCACGTCGCGGTGGATGATGTTGTGCCGGTGCGAGAAGTCGAGCGCGGCGCAGACGTCGGCCATCACCTCGACGACCCGCTGCTGGGTCATCGGGCCGGAGGTCTTGACGATCTCGCGCAGCGTCTGCCCGTCGACGAACTCCATGACGATGTAGGGCAGCGTCCCGAACTCGGACTCGACCTCGCCGGTGTCGTACACCGCGACGATCGCCGGGTGGTTCAGCGACGCCGAGTTCTGCGCCTCACGGCGGAAGCGGAGCTGGAACTGGGGGTCGCGGGCCAGGTCGGCCCGCAGGACCTTGACCGCCACGTCCCGGCCGAGCCGGGTGTCGAGGCCGCGGTGGACCTCGGACATGCCGCCGTAGCCGAGCGGGTCGCCCAGCTCGTAGCGCTCGGAGAGCAGTCGTGGTGTCGTCATCGGTTCAGGTTCCCGTACTCATCGAGTCCGTCGGAGGCGTGCTCATCATGCCGGTCGGCGCCCACTGCCGGTCCCGTACGGGCGGCATCTGCGCCGGAGCGACCGTTCGGTGGGATCACCGGGACATCACCGGGCACCTCCGGTCGATCTTGGGCACGGGGGACGGCGAACGGCTCTGCCGGGACCGCCGGTCCCGTGGACCCGGCCGGGGGGCCGGCCGCGGTCGCCACGGTACCGGGCGCGACCCCCAGTGACCCGGGCCGCATGTCGTCGGGCGAGACACCCCTCAAGATCATCACTGCGAGCAGTACGGCGGCGAGCGTCAGGACCACGAACAGCACGGCCAGCCACGCCTTCGCCCGGCCGGACCGTTGCGGGCCCAGATCGAGCGGGCCGGACGGGTGCAGCTCGGGCATCCGGTCGGCGGAGGCGTTGCGGCGCACCGGTGGACGCGTCGGCGCCGAGCGCTGCTGCCCCGGGAACCCGGGCCCGGTGGGTGGCCCGCCCGGACGACGGCCGGCGGCCGGACCGCCGGCGTGCGGCCCGGTGTGCGGCGGACGCAGCGGGGCGCCGTAGGGCGGCGAGCCGGGGGGCACCGGGACCGGCCCGGATCCGGACGGCGTGCCGCCCGGGGTGCGCGGTCCCTGCGGCCGGCCCGGCCCGGCGCCGGGGTAGGGGCCGGTGACCGGGCGGGACACGCCCTGGTCCGGCCCGCTGCGGCGGGCGCCGTCGGGGCCGGGGTCGCCGGTGCGCGGGCCGCGGTCGGCGGTGTCGGGGCCGCCGGCGGACGGGCCGTCGCCGGTCCCCGGTCCGCTCTCCTGCAGGGAGTGGCGCGCGCCGCTGCCGTCGTCGCCGCGGAAGTCGGGCGCGTACCCGCCGGGGGCGGGGATGCCGGGCGGCGGCGGCCGGTGCCCACGCCGGACCGCGGCGACGGCGTCGGCGAACTCGGCGCCGTCGGTGTAGCGCTGCTCGGGGTCCTTGACCAGCACCGAGGAGATCAGCTCGCGGACCCGCTCGGGGATCTCGTCCGGCAGCGGCGGCGGGTCGTCGCGGACCTGCATCATCGCCACCGCGACGGCGCTCTCGGCGCGGAACGGCCGGACTCCGGCCAGGCACTCGTAGCCGACGATGCCCAGGGAGTACACGTCGCCGGACGGCCCGGCCTCCTCGCCGGAGGCCTGCTCCGGTGCGATGTAGTGGGCGGTGCCCATCACCATCCCGGAGCGGGTCACCGGGACGGCGTCGGCGGCCTTGGCGATGCCGAAGTCGGTCAGCTTCACGACGCCGTCGGTGCGCAGCAGGATGTTGCCGGGCTTGACGTCGCGGTGGACGAACCCGCGCTCGTGCGCGGCGAACAGTGCCCGGCCCGCCTGCTCGAGGATGTCGAGCGCCTCGTCGGCGGGGATGGGCCCGCGCCCGATCCGCGACGACAGCGGCTCGCCCCGGACGAGCTCCATCACCAGGTAGGCGGTGCGCCCGCCGCCGGTGGGGCTGTCGTCCTCGCCGTAGTCGTGCACGGCGGCGATCCCGGCGTGGTCCAGCGAGGCGACGGTACGGGCCTCGATGCGGAACCGGTGCAGGAACTCGGGGTCGTCGGAGAGCTCCGCCTTGAGGACCTTCACCGCGACGCTGCGCCCGAGCCGGGTGTCGGAGGCCTCCCAGACCTCGCCCATCCCGCCGACCGCGATCCGCCGGTCCAGCTGGTAGCGCTCGGAGATCAGCTGCCCGGCCGACAGGGCGCTCACGGGACCGCCGGGGACCTGCGCCGGGCCGGGTCCCGCGGGCTCACTGGGCGTCCCGCAGCGCCTCGGCGATCACGGCCCGCCCGATCGGGGCCGCGACGGAGCCACCGGTCGCCTCCAGCGCCCGGTCGCCGCCGTTCTCGACGAGCACCGCTACCGCGACCTTGGGGTTCTCCGCCGGGGCGAACGCCACGTACCAGGCGTGCGGCGGGGTGTTCTTCGGGTCGGTGCCGTGCTCGGCGGTACCGGTCTTCGACGCGATCTGGACGCCGGTGATCTTGCCGCCGCCCGAGGTCCGGTCCTCCGAGCCGACCATCAGGTCGGTCATGGTGCGGGCCACGTCGGCCGGCATCGACCGCGACATCCGGTCGGGCTCGGTGGTGTCGACGACATCCAGGGTCTGGCTCTGGATCTCCTTGACCAGGTGCGGGGCCATCGTCTGGCCGCCGTTGGCGATCGAGGCGCCGATCATCGCCAGCTGCATCGGGGTCAGCCGGACGTCGCGCTGCCCGATCGCGGACTGCTGGGTGGAGGGGGTGTCGGACATCGGGCCGACCTGCGACGCGGTGACCGGCATCGGGATCTGCAGGTCGGTGCGGCCGATGCCGAACGCCTCGGCCTGGGCACGGAGCTTGTCCGCGCCGAGCTCGCCGCCGAGCTGGGCGAACGCGGTGTTGCAGGAGCGCGCCAGCGCCTCGCGCAGCGACGCCGTCGCCCCGCCGCCGCAGGCCGAGCCGTTGTAGTTCTCCAGGGTCGTCGTGGAGTCGGCCAGCTGGATGCTGCGGGCGGCCGTGAGCTGGCTGTCCGGGGTGTAACCGTTCTGCAGGGCGGCCGCGGTGGTGACGAGCTTGAACGTCGAGCCGGGCGGCTCGATCTCGTTGATCGCCCGGTTGGTCCTCGGGTCCGGGTCCTCGGCGCCGTAGCGCTGCCAGGCCCGCTGCTGCTCGGCGGGGTCGGGCGAGGCCAGCGTGTTCGGGTCGAACGACGGAGTCGAGGCCATCGCCAGGATCTCGCCGGTCTGCGGCACCAGCGCGACGACGGCGCCGGTGTACCCGCGGGAGGCCAGCCCGTCGTAGGCGGCGCGCTGCACCTCGGGGTCGATGGTGGTCACCACGTTGCCGCCCGCCGGGTCCCGGCCGGTGATGAGGTCCGACAGCCTGCGCACGAACAGCCGGTCGTCGGTGCCGTTGAGCACCTCGTCGGCGGACCGCTCGAGCGCGGTCTTGCCGTACACGGTCGACAGGAAGCCGGTGACCGGCGCGAACATCTCGCCCTGCGGGTACTGGCGCGCGAAGCGCAGCCGCCCGTTCCCCTCGACGCTCTGCGCGAGGACCTGCCCGCCGGCGACGATCTGCCCGCGCTGACGCGAGTACTCGTCGATCTGCGAGCGCTGGTTGCGGGGGTCGTCCCGGTACTGGCCGGCCATGACGACCTGCACGTAGGTGATGTTGCCGAGCAGGACCACGATCATCACCATCACGGCGAGGGCCACGCGGCGGACCGGGCGGTTCACGTCTCGCTCCTCTGGGCGGCGTTGGCGGCGTTGGCGGCACCGTCGGCGCGGTTGTCGTCACGGGTGTCGGACCGGCCCGCACCGGGACGCTGGACCAGTTCGGTGCTGGCCTCGGCGATCGGCGCCCGCGGCTTCGCGGGCCGGACGGGCAGCGGTGCCCTGGCCACGTGCGAGATCCGCAGCAGGATCGCCACCAGCACGTAGTTCGCCAGCAGCGACGAGCCACCGTAGGACAGGAACGGCAGCGTCAGGCCGGTCAGCGGGATCAGCTTCGTCACCCCGCCGATGACGACGAAGATCTGCAGCGCGACCGAGAACGACAGCCCGGTCGCGAGCAGCTTCCCGTAGGAGTCGCGCACGGCCAGTGCCGAGCGCAGTCCGCGGGTGATGAGCACCAGGTAGACGAGCATGATCGCGGCCAGCCCGATCAGCCCGAGCTCCTCGCCGAGCGAGGAGAAGATGAAGTCGGACTCGGCGAAGGGCACGATGTCCGGCCGGCCGGCACCCAGCCCGGTCCCGCCGACGCCGCCGGTGCCGAGCCCGAACAGCGCCTGCGCGAGCTGGTAGCCACCGCCGCTGAATTCGGCGAACGGGTCCAGCCAGATCCGCACGCGGGTCTGCACGTGGCCGAACAGGTTGTAGGCGACGACGGCGCCGCCGGAGAACGCCAGCAGCCCGATCACCATCCACGACACGCGTTCGGTCGCGGTGTAGAGCAGCACCAGCACCAGGCCGAAGATCAACAGCGAGCTGCCGAGGTCGCGCTGCAGCACGAGCACGCCGACCGACAGCCCCCAGGCGACGAGCAGCGGCGCCAGGTCACGGGCACGGGGCAGCTCCATGCCCAGGAAGCGACGGCCTGCGGTGGAGAGCAGGTTGCGCTTCTGGACCAGGTAGGCCGCGAAGAAGATGATCAGCAGGATCTTGGAGAACTCGCCGGGCTGGATGCCGGGGCCGCCCGGGATGCGGATCCACAGCTTGGCGCCGTTGACCTCGGAGATCGACGACGGCAGCAGCGCCGGGATCGCCAGGAAGACCAGGCCGACGAAGCCCGCGGTGTAGCCGTAGCGGGCCAGGGTGCGGTGGTCCCGGACGAAGAACAGCACCAGCGCGAACAACGCCAGGCCGGCGACGGTCCAGGTGATCTGGGCGCTGATCAGCCCACTCGGCACCGGGCTCCCGGTGGCCTCGGCGCGGGCGGCCTTCGCCAGGTCGAGCCGGTGGATCATCACCAGGCCGATGCCGTTGAGCAGCGCGACCGACGGAAGGATCAGCGGATCGGCGTAGGGCGCCAGGAAGCGCACCGCCACGTGCGCCCCCGCGAACAGCACGAGGTACGCCAGGCCCACCCACAACAGGTCGGTCGTGAGCGACTGCTCCTGGTTCGCCTCGACCAGGACCAGCGCGCCGGTGGTGAGGACGGCGGCCAGGCCCAGCATCAACAGCTCGATGCCGCGGCCGGTGGGCGTGGTCGGCTCCGTGGCGGAGCTGCCCGTGGCCATCAGCCGTCGAGCCGGCAGTTCCGGCCCGGTTCCGGGGTCGCGGTCGGCAGCGGGGTCGTGGTCACCGGCGGGGCGCCGGGCACCTGGACGACCGGGGGCGGCTGCGGCGGGTTCAGTGTCGAGCAGAGCGGGAGCATGCGATCCCGGAGCCGGTCGACGGTCTGCCGGGCACCGGTCTCGCCGTCGTCGGAGACGATGCCGTCGGTGACCTGGCTGCGGACCGCCTGCGGCAGGTCGTCGAGGCCGATGTCGGTGGACTCGACCACCCGCTGCAACGGGACCCCGAGCACGTTGCCGCGCACGCCCTGGTAGATCGCGACCTGGTTCTGGTCGACGGCGACGTAGTACTGCTGCAGCACCAGGGCCCGGGCGACGAACACGCCCGCCACCAGTACCACGAGCACGCCCAGCAGGGCGAGCGCCGGACGCAGGCCGCGCCGGCGCCGCGGCTGCTCCGCGGCGGCGGGCTCCAGGCGCACCGGCTCGGTGCGGGGCAGCGTGGTGGCGGCGGCGCGCTGCGCCGAGGAGTGCGGGGTCCGCTCGTCGTGGCGGTAGTCGCCGTCGCCGGCGCGCGGGTTGCGGCCGGCGGAGCCCCCGATGATCGGGGCGTCGTCGGCGTAGTCGACGTCCACCACGTCGGCGACGATGCAGGTGATGTTGTCCGGCCCGCCGCCGCGCAGCGCCAGCTCGATCAGTCGGTCGGCGCACTCGCGCGGGTCGGCGTAGTCGGTCAGCGTGTCGTGCAGCGTCTCGTCGCTGACCGGGCCGGACAGGCCGTCGGAGCACAGCAGGAAGCGGTCACCGGCGCGGGCCTCGCGGATGGACAGCGACGGGTCGACGTCCTGCCCGGTGATGGCGCGCAGCAGCAGCGACCGCTGCGGGTGCGTGTGCGCCTCCTCCTCGGTGATCCGGCCCTCGTCGATCAGCGACTGGACGAACGTGTCGTCCTTGGTGATCTGGGTGAACTCGCCGTCACGCAGGAGGTAGCAGCGCGAGTCGCCGACGTGGACCATGCCCAGGCGCGAGCCCGCGAACAGGATCGCGGTCAGCGTGGTGCCCATGCCCTCGAGGTCGGGGGCCTCGGCGACGTGGCGGGAGATCGCCTCGTTGCCGTCGTGGGTCGCGTCCCGCAGCTCGGCGAGCAGGTCGTCGCCGGGCACGTCGTCGTCGAGCGGCGCCAGTGCGGAGATCACCAGGGACGAGGCGACCTCGCCCGCGGCGTGGCCGCCCATGCCGTCGGCGAGGGCGAGCAGGCGGGGGCCCGCGTAGACGGCGTCCTGGTTGTTCTGCCGGACCAGTCCGCGGTCACTGCGGGCCGAGTAGCGCAGCACCAGTGTCACGGGGCGGCTCCGGCTTCGGTCGGGGCACGTCGGTCGGATCCCGCGCCGCGGGACCGGTCGGACGGCCGCGGCACCGGGGGAGCGGTCGGTCGCGTCGGGCTCACGGTCGGTACCTCATGGTCGGTCCGTGTCCGTCACGATCGCAGCTCGATCACCGTCTTGCCGATGCGGACCGGTGTCCCCAGCGGGACCCGGGTGGGCCCGGTGACCTTATTACGTTCCAGATAGGTGCCGTTCGTCGACCCGAGATCCTCGACGTACCAGTCGTCACCCTGCTGCGAGATGCGCGCGTGCCGGGTGGAGGCGTAGTCGTCGTCGAGCTTGAGGGTCGAGTCGTCGGCGCGGCCGATCAGGATCGGCCGGGAGTCGAGCGTGATGCGGCTGCCGGCCAGCGGACCCTGGGTGACGAGCAGCTGGCGGGCCACCTTGCCGCGGCCACCGCCGCGGACCCGGGTGGCCCGGCCCCCGCCGGCACGGCCGGGTGCGGCCGCCCGGAGACCGGACGCCGCGTAGAGGTCGGAGCGGACGACCTGGAGCGCGAGCAGGACGAACAGCCACAGGAGGGCCAGGAAGCCGCCCCGGGTCAGTTGCAGTACCAGTTCCGGCACGTCGTCCTACTCGCCCTTCTCGTGTTTCTGCACGTTCCGCCCGCCCGGTGGATCACCGGGCGGGCGGGGACGCACCGCTGTCGCTGCGCGGGTTCCGCTCCGCGGGTGGCTCAGCCCTGGGTGCGGAACACCAGGCTGGAGTGACCCACGCGGATCACGTCGCCGTCGGTCAGCTGGCAGGACTGCACCGGCGAGTTGTTCACCGTGGTGCCGTTGGTCGAGCCCAGGTCGTTCAGGGTCGCGACCTGGCCGTCCCAGGTGACCTCCAGGTGCCGGCGGGACACGCCGGTGTCCGGGAGCCGGAACTGGGAGTCCTGACCGCGGCCGATGACGTGGGTGCCCTCGGCCAGCTGGTAGTTGCGGTTCGAGCCGTCGTCCAGGATCAGCATGGCGGTCAGCTGCGCGGGAGCGCCCCAGCCGCCCTGGCCGCCGTAACCCTGGCCGTCGTAGCCCTGGTCGTAGCCACCCTGCTGCGGGTAGCCGGGCTGGGCGTAGCCCTGCTGCTGGCCGTAGCCGCCGTCGTAGCCCTGGTCGTAGCCACCCTGCTGCGGGTAGCCGGGCTGGGCGTAGCCCTGCGGCTGACCGTAGCCACCCTGCTGGGGCTGGCCGTAGCCGTCGTAGCCCTGCTCGTAGCCCTGCTGGGGGTAGCCGCCCTGCTGGGGCTGGCCGTAGCCCTGCTGGCCGTACTGGTCGTACCCGCCCTGCTGGGGCTGGCCGTAGCCCTGCTGGGGGTAGCCGCCCTGCTGCTGCCCGTACTGGTCGTAGCCGGGCTGGCCGTAGCCGCCCTGCTGCTGCCCGTACTGGTCGTACCCGCCCTGCTGCTGCTGGCCGTAGCCGCCCTGCTGCTCCTGGTCGTACCCCTGAGGAGCGTAGGTCTGCTGGCCGTACCCGCCGGGTGCGCCCCGGTCGTATCCGTACTGCCCGTTCTCCTCGGGGTGGCCCGGTTGCTGGCTCATGGGTGCTTCTCCTGCGGTGCGTGCTCGGTTGGCGGCCCGACGGGAAGCGTCGGGGTCGACAGCGGAGCGGGTGCGGAATTGTCCCGTGTGCAGCGCCTCGGAGCGCTCCAGAAAGACTACGACCTCACCGTAGGTGTCCCAGCCCTGGTCGGTGAGTTCTTTCGCCACGTGCGACGAGAGGGATCGGACGACCCCGTCCTCGTCGCCCGCCATCCGGTCGAGATCGCTGGGGCTGAGCAGAACGGTGTACCGGTTGGGCGCCAGCTGGCGACCTCCGGCGAGCTGCTCGACGTTGTCCTCGGCTTCCCTCAGCAGTGCCTGTGCGACTTCCTGTGGGACGACACTGCCTCCGAAGACCCGCGCGAAGGCGTCGCCCACGAACCCCTGAAGTCGGCGCTCGAAGCGGTCCACGCGGCCCAAAAGATCTCCTCCATCCGCATCGGCGTGTCGGTGATGTGCGACCGATCGTATCTGTGTTATCCGCCGGGCCCGGCGGGGCCCGGCACGAGCGGGTGATCGGCCCCGCCGTGCCACCGGCGTGCTGCCCTCCGATGTACCCGGCCCGGCGCCGCCGCGCATCCCGTGTCCCGCCCGTCGCGACCCCCTCCGGCCGGTGGTCGACGTGCAGGGGACCCCCCTGCGAACGACCGCCGAGCAGGGTGCTAACTTTCTCGTGTCGCTCGGGCGAGTGGCGGAATGGCAGACGCGCACGGTTCAGGTCCGTGTGTCCGAAAGGACGTGAGGGTTCAACTCCCTCCTCGCCCACCACCTCCCCTCATCGGGGATTCTCCCCCTCCGGCGGTCACCACCGCCATCGCGAGATCGGTTCCGGGTGTCACCCGTTCCGGTCTCGCTTTTCTCTTTTCCGGGTTCCGGCCACGCTCCGTGCTCGGACGCTGTGCGCCGATCAGGCGTCCCGCAGCGCCGGGCGGTCGGGATGGTCGGCCATCACGAGGACATCGGCGTGCGAACCGGGGTCGCCCTCGCTCTCGTAGCGGGTGTACGCGGCGGCCGTCCACGCGTCGTCGGGGGCCAGCAGGCGCCGCAGCGCCGCCCCGCCGACGCGCAGGTGCACGGTCAGCTCGGCCGCCAGGCCCCGGCCCAGCAGCCGCCCGCCGGCGAGCAGCACCACCCCGTCCGGCCCGAGGGGCACCGGCTCGTCGCGGTAGGCGCGGTCTCGCACCGTGTCGCGCAGCCGGGGCAGCACCAGGCCGCTGCCCTCGGGTTCCATCGGGGCGAGGACCTCGCGGCGCAGCGCGGGCTCGTCGAGCCAGCCGTCGAGGAACATGTCCGGGTCGGTACGGCCGAGCTCCAGGCGGACCGAGGCCGGGCGCAGGAAGTCGTCGGCGTCCACCGCCAGGGCGGGGCGGCCGCCGGCGCGCAGCCGCTCCGCCACCGCCCCGGCCAGCTCCAGCGGGGCCGCTGGCGGGGCGCCGTCGACGAGCACGCGCACCCGGCCGGGCAGCTCCGTGGCGCGCTCGGCCAGGTGCGCCGCGAGTCCCGCCCGGTCGACGGGCCGGAACGCCCCTGCCATGTCGTCCTCCCGGTCCTGGCGTGCCCTCGGTCCCGCAGCGACACTAGGCGGATGGTCGGCGACGGCGCTGGAGCGGTGCTGCGCCGAGCGCTGCGGGTCCTCGAGGCGGTCGCCGAGGCGGGCGACGGGGTCAGCGCCAAGGCCCTCGCCCGTCGGCTGGAGCTGCCGTTGCCGACGACCTACCGGCTGCTCGGGACGCTCGTCGAGGAGGGCTACCTGGTCCGCCTGCACGCCGAGCGCGGGTACGGGCTGGGCTATCGCGTCGTCGGGCTCTACCGGGGGATGACCGACCCGATCGTGCCGCCCGCCCCGGCCCGTGAGGTGCTCGCCGAGCTGCACACCACGGCCCGCGCGGCGGTGGTGCTGGCCGTGCTGCGGTCCGACGACGTCGTCGTCGCCCACACCGAGACCTGCGCGGCGCACCCCGGACCGGGCGCGGTGACCGGGGAGCCGCTGCCCGCGCACGCGACGGCACCGGGCAAGGCCCTGCTCGCCGGGCTCGACGGCGGCCGGCTGGCCGACGTCCTCGGTCTCGGGCACGGGCCGCTGGCGCCGCTGACCCCGCACACGCTCACCGACCGGCGGCTGCTCGACCGCGACCTGCTGAGGGTCCGCTCGGCGGGGGTCGCGGTGGAGGTGGAGGAGCACGCCCGCGGCCGGGCCGGGCTCGCGGTGGCGGTGCCGCACCCGGGCGGCCGGGCCGCGCTGTCGGTCGTCGTCAGCCGGGCTGACTTCACCGGGCGCCGCTGGGAGCTCGAACGCGCGGTGCGCGAGGCCGCGGTGCCGCTGGCCCGGCACCTGTCCGCCGCGCCGGGGGTCGCCGCGTCCGGCTGAGCCCGCCAGGGTGGCCCGATGGGCGACGGGGTGCGATGGACCTTCCATCATCCGGAAGTGATGTCGGCGGACATGCGGACACGGCGATACGTTCGCCGGATGCCGGAGAAGACAGTGGAGTCGCTCGTCCGCACCGCCCCGCCCTTCCGGGCCGACCACGTCGGCTCACTGCTGCGGCCGCCCGCCCTGCTCGCGGCCCGGGAGCGGCACGCCGCGGGTGAGCTCGACGCCGCGGGCCTGCGTGCGGCCGAGGACGCGGCGATCACCGACGTCGTCGCGCTGCAGGAGTCGGTCGGCCTGCGGTCGGCCACCGACGGCGAGTTCCGCCGCACCTCCTGGCACATGGACTTCATCTACGCCCTCGGCGGCATCACGAAGACCTCCGGCCGGGTCGAGGTCGCGATGCGCAACGCGGCGGGCCGGAACAACTTCACCTCCGCCGGGATGACGGTCGACGGCCGGGTGCACCTCGACGAACCCGTCTTCGCCTCGGCGTTCGACTACCTCGCCACGCAGGTCACCACGGCGACCCCCAAGCTGACGATCCCCTCGCCGAGCATGGTCTACGCCCGCGGCGGCCGGGCGGTCATCTCCACCGACGTCTACCCCGACATCGAGGAGTTCTGGTCCGACCTGTCCGGCGCCTACGCCGACCAGCTCCGGGCGATGTACGAACGCGGGTGCCGCTACCTGCAGCTCGACGACACCGCGCTGGCCTACCTGAACGACCCGGCGCACCGTGAGGAGCTCGCCGCGAAGGGCGACGACCCGGACACCCAGCACCTGCGCTACATCCGCCAGATCAACGCCGCCATCGCCGACCGGCCCTCGGACATGTACGTCACCACCCACATGTGCCGGGGCAACTACCGGTCCTCGTGGGCCGCGGAGGGCGGCTACGACCACGTCGCCGAGGCGCTGTTCGGCACCCTCGGCGTCGACGGCTTCTTCTGCGAGTTCGACGACGAGCGCTCCGGTGGTTTCGCCCCGCTGCGGTTCGTCCCGAAGGGCAAGCAGGTGGTGCTCGGGCTGGTCACGACCAAGTCCGGGGCATTGGAGGACCCGGACGCGCTCAAGCGCCGGATCGACGAGGCGGCGCGGTACGTGCCGCTGGACCAGCTGTGTCTGTCGCCGCAGTGCGGGTTCTCCTCCACCGTCGAGGGCAACGAGCTGACCGTCGACGACCAGAAGCGCAAGCTGGAGCTGATCGTCTCGGTGGCCGAGGACGTCTGGGGCCGCTGAGGGCCATACTCGCCCGGTGGCCTACGACGAGGGTCTCGCCGCCCGCCTCCGCGCCCTGCTCGCGGGGCGGTCGGTGACCGAGAAGAGGATGTTCGGCGGGTACGCCTTCCTGCTCGACGGGCACCTGACCGTGGCCGCGAGCGGGCGCGGCGGCCTGCTCGTACGGGTGGCCGCGGACCGCTCCGCGGAGCTGCTGGAGCGCCCGCGGACCGCACGCATGGTGATGGGCGGTCGCGAGATGGCCGGCTGGCTGTGGGTGACCGGCGAGCCCGACGTCGACGACCTCGACGGCCCGGAACTCGCCGGCTGGGTCGCCGAGGCGGTCGCGGTCGTGGAGACCCTGCCACCGAAGCGCGTCCGCTCGAAGCCCGTCCGATCGGAGCGTCGAGCCGCGGGGACATCCCCACCGGGGCGCCGGCGGGGCTAGCGTCCGTGGGGTGAGCACCGCTGCCGCGTCCCCGCTGTCCGACCGTGTCCTGGCGGGAACGGCGCCGGGCTCGCGGCTGCTCGACGTCGGCTGCGGGGCCGGACGGCTGCTCGTCGACGCGGCGGCGGCCGGGCTGGCCGTCACCGGCGTCGACACCGAACCCCGCGCGCTCGCCGCCGCCGAGCGAGCCGTTCCCGGGGCGATGCTGCAGGTCGCCGACGCCCACGAGCTGCCCTTCGCCGAGGACGCGTTCGACCTGGTCGCTCTGGTGCAGGTGCTGGAGCACCTCACGAACCCGGTGCTCGCGCTGCGCGAGGCGGGCCGGGTGTGCGCGCCGGGCGGTGCGGTGCGGGCCACGGTCTGGGGCACGCCCGACGAGTGCGACGCCGCGGTCATCGGGGCGGCGCTCGCCCCGCTCACCGGGGCCGCGCCCCCGCCGCCGCAGAACAACCCCGGACCGGATCGCAGCGGCGTCGGCGCGCCCCCGCTGACCGACCCCTCCCGGCTGGAACGGCTGGCCGGCCTCGCCGGGCTGGCGGTCCGGGAGATCGCCGTCGTGCGGGTCCCGGTGGTGCACGACGACGCCGACGACCTCGTCGCCGGCGTGCTCGCGTCCGGTCCGGGGCGCCACGCGGCGCGCCATGCCGGCCCCGCCGCCGTCCGCGCGGCCCTGCTCGACGCCCTGGCCCCGTTCACGCACGGCGCGGGCTACCGCCTCACCGACACCGTGCGCGTCCTGGACGCCGGCCCGCCCGCGGGATGATCCACGGTTCGCGCGCTGATCCGTTCCCCGCGCGTGCCGTGACGCGCGCGGACTGCGGATCAGCGCGCGAACTGCGGCGATGCGCGCGAACTCCGGCTCAGTGCGCGGACCCGGGGGCGTGCGCACGTCCGGGCCGCGTCCCTCGGGGAGGGGCGCGGCCCGGAGGTCGCGTGCGGTGGTCAGCGGCCGGCGGTCGCCGCCGTCCGGCCGGTCTCGTAGCGGATCTTCAGCAGGCCCTTGCAGTACTCCCCGTTGGTCTCGATCCCGACCCGCTGCAACCGCGCGCGGCGCAGGTGCAGCGGGACCTGCTCGACGGTCACGGCGGTGCCGTCGGAGTGGATCAGCAGCGGTGCGTCGTCGCCGGCGGGCAGGCCGATCGTCCGCCGGCGGGTCCGCATCCGGGTCAGCTCCTCGGTGTCGGCCTCGGTCCCGGCCAGCTCGCCGAGCGTCAGCCCGGCCAGCTCGTCGGGACTCCGGCCGGCGTCGACGAGCGGGCGGGCCACCCGGTCCTGGCCGGCCAGCGCGGCCTTGGCCAGGAACGTGTGCCGCAGCTCGTCCAGCTCGGCCGCGGCCTCCCCGTTGATCGAGCCCTCGAAGGACTTGACGAACCCGGCGTGCGCCGCGACCCCACCGTTGATCTCGTCGGAGGCGTGGTGGTCGGCCAGCGTCACCTCCGCCCTCGTCACTCCCGGTACCGCGGTCACCGCGTCGTAGGCGTCGGCGACCATCAGGAACGAGAAGTTCGGAGCGCAGAAGAACGTCGGCAGCCGGAGCCCGACGGTGACCTCACCGGCGGGCGAGACGGTCCACGACTCGACGAAGTCGAGCTCGGTGATCGGCTCGTCCAGCTCCGGGTCGAGCACCGTCCCCAGCGCGGACCACACGGCCTGCCGGAGCGGGCTCTCAGCAGGCCGCGGGGTCACGCCTGCGCCCCCGCCGTGTTGTCGACGAGCTCCTCGCCCGGCGCCATGGGTTCGTCGGCGGTGGTGTCGGGCAGCCGGCAGTCGGCCGGGACCTCGATGTCGTAGAGCTTCGCCGCGTTGAGGCCGAGGATCTTCTTCTTCGACGCGGTGGTGAGGCGCGGGTAGTCGGCGAACTGGTCGTCGTCGGGCATCTGCCAGTCGACCAGGCCCTCGACCTGCCACTTCGGCGTCCAGATGTTGTAGTCGCTGCCGAAGGTCATCTTGTCCTCGCCGACCCAGAACAGCAGCTCGCCCATCACCTTGGCGAAGAACTTCGGGCGGGCGTGCATCAGGCCGCCGACGACGACCGACAGGCCGGCGTAGACGTTGGGCTCCTGCACCGCCATGAAGCAGAAGTCCTCGATGCGCGGCAGGCCGACGTGCTCGACGATGAAGTTCAGGCCCTGGAAGTCGGTGGCCGCGTGGTCGACGTCGGCGACGTCGAACGCGTCCTTGTCCAGCGGCCAGATCGTCGGGCCCTTGTGGACGTGGATGTTCTTGATGCCCAGCTCCTGGGCCCGCTCCAGGAAGCGGTAGCACTCCGGGTCGGTGAGCTTGTAGCCGCGGGAGCTGCCGTTCCACTCCGCGGTGTAGAGCTTCACGCCCTTGTGCCGGTACTTCGCGCAGTCCGCCTCGAACTCCTTCATGCCCTCGTCGCCGTCACGCGGGTCGAAACGCCCGTTGACGATGATCCGGTCGCCCCACTTCTCCAGCAGCGCCGCGTTCTGGTCGGCGGTGTTGAAGCCGTTCTTGTACCACTCCTTGAGGTACGTCGACTGGAAGATCGAGTGGTCGACGTGGCCTTCGATGAAGACGTCGCGCTCGAAGTCGTCCTGCGAGACCTTGAGGTAGTGCTCCCAGTCCCAGTGGGTCTCGGGCGGGCCGAGCTGGTGGTAGCCGTAGAAGCAGTCGATCCAGCCCTTGGCGTACTGCTCGCGACCCTCGACCCAGTTCTCCCGGGAGGCGTCCCAGAAGTGGCTGTGGGAGTCGACGATGAAGTACTTCTCGCCGTCCTTTTCGTACATGTGGTTCCTCCTGCGTCAGCAGCTCTGCTGATCGGTGGTGGGTCAGGGAAAGAACGTTCGTCTTGTACGTACGTATGACTGACCAGTCAGGGAACGAGGATCGCCCGGCCGCGGACCTTGCCCGCGTCCAGGTCGTGCAGCGACTCCAGTGCCTGGTCGAGCTTGTACTGGACGGTGTGCAGGGTGACCTTCCCGGCCTGGGCCAGGACCATGAGCTCGGCCAGGTCGTTGTAGGTGCCGACGATGTTGCCGATGACGTTCTTCTCGCCGGCGACGAAGTCCAGCGTGGGGGCGGACAGGGTGCCGCCGTAGCCGAGGACGAAGTTGTAGCCGGCCGGGCCGGTCATCGCCCAGGCGTCGTTCTCCGCGCCCTGCTCGGCGACGAAGTCGAAGACCACCGTGGCGCCGCCGCCGGTGAGCTCCTGGACGGCCTCGACCTGGTTGCCGTCGGCGACGACGGTCTCCTCGGCGCCGATCTGCTTCGCCAGCTCCAGCGCGTCCGGGTTCCGGTCCACGACGATGATCTTGGTGGCGGTCAGCGCGGCGAGTGCCTGGATGCCGATGTGGCCCAGCCCGCCCGCACCCTGCACGACCGCGGTGGTGCCCGGGTAGAGGAACGGCACCGCCTTGCGGACCGCGTGGTAGGCGGTGATGCCCGCGTCGGCGAGCGCGGCGACGTCGGCCGGGTTCGTCTCCGGGTTCAGCTTCACGCAGGACCGCGCGGTGGTGCGCAGGTACTCGGCCATGCCGCCGTCGTTGTTGGACAGGCCGGGGAAGAACGCGTCCCCGGTGCACTGCATGTCGCGCCCGTAGCGGCACATGGTGCACAGCCCGCACGACGGCTGCGGGTGCAGGATGACGGTGTCGCCGACCTTGACGTTGGTGACGCCGTCGCCGACCGCGTGCACCCAACCCGCGTTCTCGTGGCCGATCACGTAGGGCAGGTCGGGGTTCTGGATGTCGGCCCAGTCCCCGTCGATGATGTGGAGGTCGGTGCGGCACACGCCGGCACCGCCGATCTTGACGATGACGTCGAGCGGACCCTGGATCGTCGGTTCCTCGATCTCGTCGATCTGGGGGTCCTGCTTGTACGCGTGCACCCGCACGGCCTTCACTGGCGGTACCTCCGAGCCTCGGACGCGCGGCGTTGCGCGTCGTGGTGGTGGGACTAGGTGTGCCTGCTGTCACATCGATCTCAACCCCGTTGTGCACGACGGACAAGGGGGTTCGTTCTCGCACAGCGAGAACCATGAGGAAACGGGCGTCGCTTTCCCTGGAGGTTACCGACGAGTAGGGTCGGCTCATGGCTGATGACGCGAGCTGGGTCGCCGGTGCGATGACGCCGGCGGTGCCGTGGGTGACCACCGCCGGGATCACCTTCGGGGCGATCACCACCGACCGGGTCGAGGCGTTCCTCCCCGACCGCTCCGACCAGCACAACCACGTCGGCGGGCCGCACGCCGCGGTGATGTTCGGACTGGGCGAGACCGCCTCCGGCGCGGTCGGCCTGGCCGCGTTCGCCTCGGCCGGGGACCGCGCCGTACCGCTGGTCGTGCGCTCGGAGATCCGCTACCTCAAGCTCGCCAAGGGCGACCTGCGGGCCGAGGCCGTGCTGACCCGCCCGGCCGGTGAGGTGCTCGCCGAGCTCGACGCCGGGACCCGCCCGGAGTTCACCGTCGATGTCACCATCACCGACGCCCAGGGCGTGCAGACCGGTGCCATGACGATCGTCTGGACGCTCAAGCCGAACAGGCGGTGAGCGCCCGTCCGGCCTAGCGTGGCCCGCATGGACGTGGTCATCGCCGGAGGACACGGACAGATCGCGCTGCGACTGTCCACCCTGCTCGCCGGGCAGGGGCACACGGTGCGCTCGATCGTGCGCAACCCCGACCACACCGACGAGGTGGCGGCCACCGGGGCGAGCCCGGTCGTGGCGGACCTGGAGAAGGTCTCCGCCGCGGACCTCGCGGGGCACCTGACCGGCGCCGACGCCGTCGTCTTCGCGGCGGGGGCCGGGCCGAACAGCGGTGTCGAGCGCAAGGAGACCGTGGACCGCGACGGGGCCACCCTGCTCGCCGACGCGGCTGCCGGGGCGGGCGTCCGCCGTTACCTGCTGATCTCCTCGTCCGGGGTGGACACCGAGCCCGACCCCGAGCGCGGCGAGGTCTGGGCCGCCTACATCCGGGCGAAGAAGGCCGCCGAGGACGCGATCCGCGGCGACGGGCGCCTCGACGCGACGATCCTGCGCCCCGGGAAGCTCACGAACGACCCGGGCACCGGGCGGGTCACCCTCGCCCCGCCGCCGGTCGAGTACGGCGAGGTGACCCGCGACGACTCCGCCGCGGCCGTCGCCGCGCTGCTTGCCGCACCGTGGACGGCGGGGCTCACCCTGGAGCTGCGCGGCGGCGACACCGAACTCGTCGACGCCGTCACCGCTCTGGGGTGACATGGGACCGGCCTCCTGCGGGAAGGTCGGTGCCATGAGCGAGCACAGCTACGACGTCGTCGTGATCGGAGCGGGCCCGGTCGGTGAGAACGCCGCGGGCTACGCGGTGGACGCCGGCCTGTCCGCGGCGCTGGTGGAGGCCGAGCTGGTCGGCGGGGAGTGCTCGTACTGGGCCTGCATCCCGTCGAAGGCACTGCTGCGCACCCCGCAGGCCGTCGCCGACGCCCGGCGGCTGCCCGGGGTGCGGGCCGAGTTCGACCCGGCGAAGGTCCTCGAACGCCGCACGAGCTTCACCTCCGACTGGGACGACGCCGGCCAGGTGCAGTGGGCCGAGGGAGCCGGGGTCACCGTGCTGCGTGGCCGGGGGCGGCTGGCCGGGACCAGGCGCGTCCTCGTGACCGCGGCCGACGGCACCGAGACCGAGGTGACCGCGCGCCACGCCGTCGTCGTCGCGACCGGCAGCGTGCCGGTCGTCCCGCACGTCGCGGGGCTGGACACGGTCGAGTACTGGGGCTCGCGCGAGGCGACCTCGGTGAAGGAGGTCCCGCGCCGGCTCGGGGTGCTCGGCGGCGGTGTCGTCGGCTGCGAGATGGCATTGGCCCACGCCCGGCTGGGCGCCCGGGTCACGCTGTTCAACCACGGCGACCGGGTGCTGCCCGGCGCCGAGCCGCAGGCCTCCGAACGGGTCGCGGCCGGGCTGCGGGAGGCAGGCGTCGACCTGCGGCTGGGCACCGGCCTGGACGAGGTGCGCCGGGCCGGGGACGCGACGGTGCTGCGCGGCGGCGGGGACGAGGTCGAGGTGGACCGGCTGCTCGTCGCGACCGGGCGCCGTCCGGCGACCGACGGGCTGGACCTGGACTCGGTCGGGGTGGGCCTCGGGCGGCGCGGCGAGATCGTCGTCGACGACTCGGGGCTGGCCGCCGGGGACTGGCTCTACGCCGTCGGCGACGTCAACGGGCGGGCCCCGCTCACCCACCAGGGCAAGTACCAGGCCCGGATCGCCGCGCACGCGATCGCCGCGCGCGCCGCGGGCCGTCCGCTCGACGACGCCGCCTGGGGCGAGGACGCGGCGACCGCCGACCACCACGCGGTGCCCCAGGTCGTGTTCACCGACCCCGAGGTCGCCTGGGTCGGCCGGACGGCGGCGGTCGCCCGCGCCGAGGGACTCGACGTGCGGGTGGTCGACATGGACATCGCCGTCGCCGGGTCCTCGCTCACCGCGGACGACTGGTCCGGCCGGGTGATCGCCGTCGTCGACCCGCAGCGCGAGGTGCTGCTCGGGGTCACCTTCGTCGGGCCCGGGGTCGCCGAGCTGCTGCACGCGGCGACGATCGCGGTGGTCGGCGAGGTGCCGCTGTCCCGGCTGTGGCACGCCGTGCCCGCGTTCCCCACGATCAGCGAGGTGTGGCTGCGGCTGCTGGAGAACTACCGCGCGTAGCGCGCTCGACCCGCGGGCCCGGTGTCGACCGGGCCCGCAGGAGCGGGTTCAGGAGCGCACGCCCAGGTGGTCGAGCAGACGGACCTCGAGGCGGTCCAGGTCGGCCGACACCGTGCGGAAGGCGGCCTTGCGGCGGGCGGCGGGCATGTTCTCCGCGGCCCGGACGGCGGCGGCGAGGTCGTGCAGCCGCGGCTCGGTCTCGTCGGCGAACCGCTTCGCGGCCTGGTCGCGGTCGACGGTCCCGTCCTCGCGCAGCTCGGTGATGGTGCGCGCGATCCGGGACAGCCGCGCGTGCAGCCGGCCGCCGGGGCCGGAGTAGCCGCCCAGCTCGTCCGGGGACACGCCGAGGCGCCGGGAGCGGTGGTCGTCGAGGCGGTGACGCAGCGACCCGGCCGCGGCCATCGCGTACGGCGCCAGCAGCGGCGCGAGGACCTTGGCCATGCCCAGGTAGCGCTGGACCTTCTTGGCGTTCCACTCGCGGGCCCTGCGCTCGCGCTCGGCCTGCTTCGCGGCCAGCGTCTCGCTCTTGAGCCTGCCCTTCTCCGCGGCGTGCGAGGCCTTGGCCTCGGCCTTGCGGGCGCTCGCGTCGGCCTTCGCGGCCGCCTTGGCGACCTTCCGGTCGGCCGAGCGGGCCTTGAGGTCGGCCGAGCTCAGCAGGCTGTTCGCGGTGGCGGTGCCCTCGCCGACGGCGCGACGCGTGCTGCGCGCGGCCCTGCGGCCGGCCTTCTCCGCCCGTCGTGACGCCGCCTCGGCCTTCTTGCGGGCCTTCACCGCGCGCCGGTGCAGCTTCTCGGCGGCCTTGTCGGCGGTCTCGCGGGTGTACTCGAGGGTCTGGACCGTGGCCGACTGCACCCGTTCCGACGCGTCGACCGCCGCCTCCCTGGTCGCCGCCGCGGCGCGCTCGCCCGCGCTCGGCTTCCTGCGCAGCAGTCCCATGTCGTGTCCTCCCGGGTCGGCTCGGCAGATGATCGCCGTGTCGACGCAGCCTAGGGCCCCGCCCACCGCCCGCGCAGGACCGACACCACCCGGCCGGGGGAACGGCGCGTCACGCGGATCCGGTCCTGTCGGGGGTGGTCTCTACCCTCGGGAGCCGTGAGCACTTCGACCGGACCCCGTACCGCGCCCCGTGTCCTGCTGGACGCGGCGGCGCTGAGCGGGTGCCGTCGTCGGGTGCACCTGGACCACGACCCGTCGGCGTCGGAGCGGCCGCGGGCGCTGCCGGATCCGGCGATCGAGCAGCGCCGGGCCGACGCGGCGGCGCACCGGGAGCGGATCGGCGAGCTGCTCGCGCGCACCTGGGGTGCGGACTGGGCGAGCACCTGGCCGGACGGCGCGGCCGGGCCCGCCGGGGCAGGCGCTGGACCGCGGGCGGCCCGCGCGGAGCGCACGGCCGAACTCGTCGCGGCCGGTGCGCCGCTGGTCTGGGGCGCGGTCCTGCCCGTCGACGGCGACCGGCGCGGCACCGCGGAGCTGCTCGTGCGCGCGCCCACCGGGGGCTACGTACCGCTGCTCGTCGTGCGCCGCCAGATCACCGATCCGGGGGAGGGGGCGCGCACCACCGCCGTCACCGACCCGTGGCCGCAGCGCGCCCGGCACGACCCGGACCGCAAGGTCCGCTCCCAGCCGCGCGACCTGCTGGCCCTGGCCCAGCTGACCCGGCTGCTGGAGGCCGCGGGCTGGGCGCCGCCGGAGTCGGCCCCGCGGCTCGGCGGCGTGATCGGGCTCGACGCGGACGTGGTCGTCTGGCACGACCTGCGGGCCGGGCACTGGCCCGGCGGCCGGTCCACGCTGGAGGAGTACGACGCCCGGTTCGCCGACCGCGCCGCCGTCGCCCGGTCCGCCGCGACCGGCGGCCCCGCGCTCGCGGCGCCGTCGCGGATCACCGAGTGCCGCCGCTGCCCCTGGTGGCCGACGTGCGAGGCCGAGCTGGAGGAGGTCGACGACGTCAGCCTGGTCGCCCACGGCGAGACGGCGCGGCTGCTGCGGGAGTCGGGCGTCGCGACCGTCGCGGGGCTGGCCGCGCTGGACCCGGCGGCCCCGCCCGCCGAGCTGACCGGTCCGCTGCCCGGGCCGCCGTTCTCCGACCTCGTCGCGCTGGCCCGCGCGCGCCGGCGGGGTCTCGCCGTCGCCCGCCGGGTGCCGCGGGTGCCGGTCACCCGCGCCGACGTCGAGGTCGACGTCGACATGGAGAGCTTCGGCGAGTCCGGCGCCTACCTGTGGGGTGCGCTGCTGACGCTGCCCGGCGGTGCCCGCGACGGCGACCCGGAGCCCGGCTACCGGGCGTTCGCGACCTGGGACCCGCTCCCCACCCGCGACGAGGGCCGCTCGTTCGGCGAGTTCTGGACCTGGTTCACCGGTGTGCGTGCGACCGCGCTCGCGTCCGGGCGCACGTTCGCCGCGTACTGCTACAACGAGCAGGCCGAGAACCGCTGGATGTTCGCCTCGGCGCAGCGGTTCGCCGGGATGCCCGGGGTGCCGACCGAGGCCGAGGTGCGCGCGTTCGTCGCGGACCCGTGCTGGGTGGACCTCTACGGCGTGGTCTCCACCTGGTTCCTGTGCGCGCAGGGCAAGGGGCTGAAGAAGATCGCCCCCGCCGCCGGGTTCTCGTGGCGGGACCCGGAGGCGGGCGGGGAGAACTCCATGCGCTGGTACCGCGCCGCCGTCGCGCTCGACGGCGGGGAGCCCGACCCGGTCCAGCGGGAGCGGCTGCTCGGCTACAACACCGACGACGTGCTGGCCACCCACGCGCTGCGGGAGTGGATGTCCTCGGACCGGGTGCTGGAGGTCCCACTGGTGAGCGAGCTGCGCGACGCCACCGGGTGAGCGCGTCCGTGTGAGGATGCGAGGCGTGGCGCCTCGTGGATACGACCGGATCGGGCCGCACGGCGCGGTCAGCAGCACCCACCATCTCGGCACGGCCGCCGCGGCCACGGTGCTGGCGCGGGGCGGGAACGCCTTCGACGCCGCCGTCGCCTGCGGGTTCGTGCTGCAGGTGGTCGAGCCGCACCTGTGCGGGCCGGGTGGTGAGCTGCCCGCCGTGTTCGTCACCGCGACCGACCCGGTCCCGCGGGTGCTGTGCGCCCAGGGCGTCGCCCCGGCCGCCGCGACCGCGCAGCGGGTGCGCGATCTGGGCTGCGCGATCGTCCCCGGCACCGGCCTGCTCCCGGCGACGGTCCCCGGGGCCTGGGACGGCTGGCTGACCCTGCTCCGCGACCACGGCACCTGGGAGCTCGCGGACGTCCTCGCCCCGGCGCTGGACTACGCCGCGGGTGGGTTCCCGCTGGTCCCGCGGGTGCCCGCGGCCATCGGCACGGTCGCAGACCACTTCAGGGCGCACTGGCCGTCGTCGGCGGCGACCTGGCTGCCCGACGGTCGGGTCCCCGCCGTGGGCGAGCGGGTGCGGTTGCCCGTGCTGGCCGCGACCTGGCGCCGGCTGCTCGACGAGGCCGTCGGCCCGAGCCGGGAGGCACGCATCGACGCCGCCCGTGACGCGTGGTACCGCGGGTTCGTCGCCGAGGAGATCGGCCGGTTCGCCGCGACCCCGGTCCGGGACGAGACCGGGCGCGACCACACCGGTCTGCTCACCGCCGACGACCTGGCCGGCTGGTCGGCGCACTACGAGGACGCGCTCGTCGCCGACGCCGGGTCCGGCTGGTCGGTCGCGAAGTGCGGCCCGTGGTCGCAGGGGCCGGTCCTGCTGCAGCAGCTGCGGCTGCTCGCCGGGCTGGACCTCGAACTGCCCGGTGGTGTCGCGACCCTCGACACGGTGCACGCCGCCGCCGAGGCCGCGAAGCTCGCCTTCGCCGACCGGGAGGCCTGGTACGGCGACGGCGTGCCCCCCGACCTGCTCGCCGACCTGCTCTCCGACGACTACACCGACGCCCGGCGGGGCCTGATCGGACCGGCGTCGGACGGCGGGCTGCGGCCCGGCTCGCCGGGTGGGCGCACCCCTCGGATCGGCGACTACGCGGCGATCCCGGGCGCCGGGCGCGGTTCCGGGACGGAGGGTCCGGGCACCGGCGAGCCGACGGTGTCGCGGGACGGCGTCGCCCGCGGGGACACGGTGCACGTCGACGTCGTCGACGCCGCCGGGAACATGATCTCGGTGACGCCGTCGGGGGGCTGGCTGCAGTCGTCGCCGACGATCCCGGAGCTCGGGTTCTGCCTCGGCACCCGCGGCCAGATGTTCTGGCTGGAGGAGGGGCTCGCCAGCACGCTCGCGCCCGGGCGGATGCCGCGCACGACGCTGTCGCCGTCGCTGGCGCTGCGCGACGGCGAGCCCGCGCTGGCCTTCGGGACGCCCGGCGGGGACCAGCAGGACCAGTGGCAGCTCGCGTTCCTGCTCGCGCTCGTGCACGGCGGGCTGGACCTGCAGGCCGCGATCGACGCGCCGACCTGGCACTCGACGGCGTTCCCCGCGTCCTTCGCGCCCCGCGGTTGGGAGCCGCACGGGCTCGTCGTCGAGTCCCGGCTGGGGCCCGACACCCTCGCCGGGCTGACCCGCCGCGGGCACGCCGTGGACGACGCGGGCGCCTGGTCCCTGGGCCGGATGTGCGCGGTCGGGACCGGAGCCGCAGTCCCCGGGGGCGGCGGGCCCGGGACACTGCACGCCGCGGTCGACCCGCGGTCGGGGGTGGGCGCGGCGATCGCGTTGTGAGACGGGTACCGCACGAGGAGTGCCGGGCACCGCACTAGGCTGGCCGCCCGGGGCGGAGAGGAGAGCCGATGGCGTCGCGCAGGGGCACTGCCCGACCGGACGCCGTCGACCTGATCCTCGATCAGTGGGCGCGGCACGATCCGGAGCTGGACCCGTCGGCGATGGCGGTGTTCGGGCGGCTGCACCGCTGCTTCCTGCGCTACCAGTCCCAGCTCACGCCGGTCTTCGAGCGGTACGGGATCTCGATGGCCGCGTTCGACGTGCTGGCCGCCCTGCGCCGGTCCGGCGAGCCGTACCGTCAGACCATGCGTGACCTGGGCGGGGTCACCCTGGTGACCGCGGGCGGGTTGACCCAGCGGGTCGACCGACTCGAGGCGTCGGGGCTGGTGCGGCGTGAACGCGACGCCGTCGACGGCCGGGTCGTGCACGCGCAGCTCACCCCGAGCGGCCTGGACCTGGTGGACCAGGTCACCAGGGCGCACTTCGCCAACGAGCGGGAGATGCTGGCCGGGCTCGACGAGGCCGAGCAGCGCAGGCTCGCCCGGTTGCTGCGCAGGCTGGAGCAGTCGCTCGACGAGGCCGCGGTCCGCGCCTCGGAATGAGCCGCGACGCGGACCGGGTGACCTCGGTCAGCGCGGGGCGGCCCAGCCGATCGGGTCCTCGGCGGTGCTCCAGTAGACGCTCTTGGTGGTGGTGTAGCTGCGCCACCCCAGCCGGCCCTTCTCCACCCCGAGGCCGCTGTCCTTGATTCCGGCGAACGGCGTCGCGATGCTGAACTGCTTGTAGGTGTTGATCCACACGGTTCCGGCGCGGACCCGTCGGGCGATCCGCCACGCCCGGCGGGCGTCGGCCGTCCAGATGCCGCAGGCCAGGCCGTACACGGTGTCCTCGGCCCGGCGGACGAGGTCGTCCTCGTCGTCGTAGGGCAGGACGACCGCGACCGGGCCGAACACCTCGTCGCGGCAGATCTCGGAGTCCGGGTCGACCCGGTCGAGGATGGTCGGCAGGTAGTAGGCGCCGTCGGCGAGCCCGGGGTCGTCGGGCACCCGGCCGCCGGTGACCACCCGGGCCCCTCCGGCGACGGCGCGGTCGACCATCGCGGCCACCCGGTCGCGGTGGTCGTGGTGCACGAGCGGGCCGAGGTGGCTGCGCGGGTCGGTGCCGGGGCCGACCCGCAGGGCCCGGGTGGCGGCGGCGAGCCGGTCGACGATCTCCCGGTGGCGGTCGCGCGGGACGAACACCCGGGAACCGGCGACGCAGCTCTGTCCGCTCGAGGAGAAGATGCCGTACAGCACGCCGGCGACGGCGTGGTCGAGGTCGGCGTCCGGGCAGACGATGGTGGGGGACTTGCCCCCCAGCTCCAGCGACACCGGGACCAGCCGGTGCCCGGCGGTCGCGGCGATCCGACGGCCGGTGTCGGTGCCTCCGGTGAACGAGACCATGCGCACGTCCGGGTGCTGGACGAGGGCGTTCCCGGCCTCGGTGCCGCTGCCGGGCAGCACCGACACCAGCGCGGTGGGCAGGCGCTGCTCGAGCAGGACGCGGTGCACGATCCGGCCCACGGCGAGCGACACCAGGGGTGCCCACAGTGCGGGCTTGAGCAGGACGGCGTTGCCCGCGGCCAGGGCGGGCGCCAGCTTCTGGGCGTCGCTGGCGACCGGTGAGTTCCACGGCGTGATCGCCGCGACGACGCCGACGGGTTCGTGCAGCGTCATGGTGACGTGCTCGCCACGGGGGGTGGGCAGCTCGCCGTCGGCGGTCTCGCAGGTCGCGGCGACGTAGCGCCAGGTCCCGACGGCGCTCGCGACCAGCGCACGGGTCTCGGCGAGGGTCTTGCCGGTGTCGAGGGTCTGCAGCCGGGCGAGCGCCTCGGCCTCGGCCTCGATCCCGTCGGCGATGCGGTGCAGCAGCCGGGCCCGCAGATGGGGGAGCAGGTCCCGCCAGGACGGGTCGTCGGCGGCGGTCCGCGCGGCCCGCACCGCGTCGTCCACATCGGACCGGGTTGCGGTGTGCAGCAGGGCGACGGCCCGGCCGGTGGCCGGATCGACGCACTCGCGCACCGGGCCCGAGCCGACGCGCCACCGACCGGCCGCGAGGAGCTCGTCGGGGGGCACCGCGATGCTCGGTGGTGGGGTCCGGAGCGATGTCGAGGTCATCGTCGGAGCATGCCTGATTGTTAAGCCCTGAACAATAGAGAGCTTCTGACCTGGCTCGACGCACGTTACGAGCAAGAAACTTGCAGTCTTCCCCTTGTGGTGCGACCCACGCCGCGCTAACAATTTCCCCGGCACACCTTTTAGGGCTAAAGAAAGTGAGGCCGTCATGACCGCCCCCTCCACCACCACCGACCTCGAGCAGCTGCTCGACAGCTGCATCGCCGGCGCCGCGTCCCGGCACGAGGACTGGGACACCCTGGGCTTTCAGGCCGCCGCCGGCGGTGACGAGTTCCGCCGGGCCCAGATCCGCTACATCGGCTCCGGCGCCACCGGCAACCACGAGACCGACTCGCGGATCCTGCCCGCCGAGCACTTCACCTTCTCCAACATGCGGCTGCCCGCCGGGGCGATCGGGCCGGAGCACACCCACCACGACGTCGAGGAGGTCTTCTACGTCCTGGAGGGCGAGCTCGAGGTCACCGTGCACGACGTCGAGGACGGCACCCGCACCGCCAGCCGTGTCCTCGGCTACCGCGACCTGATCCGGGTCCCGGCCGCGGTCCCCCGCAGCCTGCGCAACATCGGCTCCGAGGACGCGCTGTTCTGCGTCGTCATCGGCTCGCCGAAGCCGCAGCTGCCGACCTACCCCCCGACCTCGCCGATGCACGGCGTCCGTCGCTGACCGCTCCGCCCGCCGCGAGGAGACCGCCATGCCCGAGACCAGGACGCTGCGTGCCGAACAGCTGACCCGGCTCGCCGACGACGTCGTCGAGGTGCGGCTCGTCGATCCGTCCGGAGCGGAGCTGCCGTCGTGGGAGCCCGGCTCCCACCTCGCGCTCGACCTCCCGGCCGGGCTCACCCGCCAGTATTCGCTGTGCGGGTCGCCCACCGACCGGCGGAGCTGGACGGTCGCCGTGCACCGGGCACCGGACAGCCGCGGGGGCAGCGCCTGGGTCCACGGCTCGCTGCGGCCCGGCGACCTGCTCACCGTCAGCGGTCCGCACCAGGAGTTCCCGCTCGTCGACGGGTCCGAGCACCTGCTGGTCGCAGGCGGTATCGGGATCACCCCGATCCTGTCGATGGCCCGGGCGTTGCAGGCCCGGGGCGCGGACTGGTCCCTGCTCTACTGCGGCCGCACCGCCGCCGCGCTCGCCTACCTCGACGAGCTCACCGCGCTCGACCCGGACGGCACCAGGGTCCGGGTCCACCTCGACGACGAGCACGGCGGCCCGGCCGACCTCGTCACCGCACTGGCGGCGCGGCCCACCGCGGTGGTGCACTGCTGCGGCCCGGGCCCGATGCTCGACGCCGTCCTGGCCGCCGCACCTGGCCGAGCCCACGTCGAACGGTTCCGGGCCCCGCCGCCCGACCCACGCGACACCGTGGCCGACGCCGGGTTCGACGTGCACTGCGAGACCAGTGACGTCCGCCTGCGCGTCGAGCCGGGCACATCGGTGCTCGCCGCGCTCACGGGCGCCGGGATCACGGTCCCGTCCTCCTGCGAGGAGGGCATCTGCGGCACCTGCGAGGTCAAGGTCCTCGCCGGCGAGCCGGAGCACCGCGACCTCGTTCTCTCCGACGACGAACGCGCAGTCGGGGGCTCGATGCTCGTCTGCGTCTCCCGCGCGCGCAGCGCCCGGCTCGTCCTCGACCTCTGAGCGCCCCGCGAGCACCCGCGGACCCGGAGCCGAACGCACCCGGCCCGTCCACACGCACCCCTCACCACCACCACCACCACCGGAGGCGACCGTGTCGTACCTGCAGATCCACCAGTCCCGCCACCGCCCGCCGACGAGCTACGAGACCGCGTTCGCCGCAGAGCTGGAACGGGTCTACACCGCCGGTGCGACCGAGCCCGGCGCCGTCGCCGCGGGCCTGAACACCGGCGGCACCCGGCCCCCGGGCGGCGGGGACTGGACCGCGGTGTCGGTCGTCGCCGAACTGGCCCGCCTCGGCGCCGACGACGGCCCGGCCACGCCGCCTGCCCTCGACCCCAGCGGGGCCGGCCGCGCCCCGGTCTCCTCGGCCGCCGAGCTCGTGGCTCGCGGCCTGCCCGACCAGTGGTACGCACTGTGCCCGTCGTCGGCGGTCCCGGCCGGAGAGCTGGTCCGCCTGCACCGGGCCGGGGTCGACCTGCTGCTCTGGCGCGACGCCGGGGGCGAGGTGCACGTCCAGCAGGACCGGTGCCCGCACCGCAACGCGCCGCTCTCGCGCGGGGTGCACCTCGGCGATCGGATCGCCTGCAACTACCACGGCGTGCAGATCGACACCGGCGGCACCGTGGTCTCGGTGCCGGGCAGCCCCGGCTGCGCCTTGGAGGGCCGGCGCGCGGTCGCGACGTTCCCGGCGCAGGAGCGGGCCGGCGCGGTGTTCGCCTGGATCACCGACGACGACACCCCGCCCACCCCGCTGCGGCTGCCCGAGCAGATCGACTCCGCGGAGTGGTCGAGCTTCTGCTGCTACGTCGAGTGGGACGCGCCCTACGGGCTCTCGCTGGACAACCTGATGGACCCGATGCACGGCGCCTTCCTGCACCGGGAGTCGCACTCGATGTTCGGCGGGCGGCGGGAGGCGGTGTTCCAGGTCCGGGACACCCCGACCGGGTTCGTCTTCGCCAAGACCGACCAGAAGTCGGTGAACTTCGACTGGTCGGAGTGGATCGAGGACGGCTACCAGGCCGTGCGGCTCGACATCCCCTACCCGCCGTCGGCGGGTCCCGGCGGCCCGTTCGCGATCATCGGGATGGTCACCCCGATCGACGCCGACCGGCACGCCGGGTTCTTCTGGCGTTGCCGGCGGGTGCAGGGCTGGGAGCGGGACTCCTGGCGCTTCCTCTACCGCACCGTGCTGGAGGAGCGGCACTGGGCGGTGCTCGAGCAGGACCGGATCATGCTGGAGGACATGCCCGCCGACGCCACCGAGCGCGAGGGCCTCTACCAGCACGACATCGCCCTGGTCCGGGTGCGGCGCCTGCTGCGCAACCGTGCCGAGCGGGTGCTGCGCGAGCGCGGTGCCGCCGCGGCGTCCCGTCCGGCCGCGACCGCGGGAGCCACCCGATGACCGGCGCCACCGCCGCCCCGGGAGCGGTCGTGCAGCTGCGGTCGCTGCGCTCGGCGACGCTGCGCACACCCGCCCTGCGCGAGTCCGCGGACTTCTACGCCCAGGTGTGGGGTCTGGAGACCACCGACACCGACACCGGCGCGGTGTGGCTGCGCGGCACCGGACCGGAGCACCACATCCTGCAGCTCGTCGACGGCGACTCCGCCGGCCTGGACAAGATCGCGTTCGCGGTCGGGACCTCGGCCGAGGTCGACGCCGCGGCCCGGGAGCTGGAACGGCGCGGGATCCCCGTCGTCGCCGGGCCGGGACCCCTCGACCAGGCGGGCGGCGGCTACGGTCTGCGGCTGGTCGACCCCGAGGGGCGGCTGGTGGAACTGTCCTGCGACACCCACGCCGTCGTTCCCGGTGATCCCGAGGGCCGCGCGGCCCGGCCGCGCAAGCTCGCCCACGTGGTGCTCAACACGGTCGACATCGACGCGGCCTGTTCCTTCTACACCGGCGTGCTCGGCATGCGGATCTCCGACTGGTCGGAGCACCAGATGGCGTTCCTGCGGTGCGGTGTCGGGCCGACCGCCGACCATCACGTCATCGCGTTCAACCAGGCCGCGTGGACCTCGATCAACCACGTCGCCTACGAGATGGGGTCGATCGACCACTTCATGCGCGGGGTCGGCCGGTTGCGCCACCACGAGCTGCTGCCGCTGTGGGGCCCCGGCCGGCACGGACCGGGCAACAACACGTTCTCCTACTTCGCCGACCCGGCCGGGCTGGTGTGCGAGTACACCTCGGAGGTCGACCAGGTCGTGGAGGACGCCTGGCTCTGCCGGGTCTGGCGGCGCACCCCGGAGCTGTCGGACCTGTGGGGCACCGCGGGTCCCCCGTCGGTCGACGTCCGCACCAGGATGGCGGGAACCCCCGACCCGGGCTGGATCGCCCGCAACGCGTCCGCGGGGGTGCGGTCGTGAAGGTCGCCGTGCTCGGCTGCGGTGCGATCGGCGAGGTCGTGGCCCGTGAGCTCGCCGCGGGCGCCGTCGCCGGCGCCGACCTGCTCGGGGTCGTGCACCAGGACCCGACCGACCCGCCCGGACTGCCGGTGCTCGACGCCGACGGGCTCGACGCCGCGGACCTCGTCGTGGAGTGCGCCGGACACGGTGCCCTCGCCGCGACCGGTCCCCGGGTCATCGGATCCGGCACCGACCTGCTGGTCGTGTCGGTGGGCGCCCTCACCGACGACGGGCTGCTGGCGGTCCTGTCCGCAGGCCCCGGCCGGGTCCACCTGTGCAGCGGCGCGATCGGCGGGCTGGACCTGCTGCGCGCCGCCGCGCTGATGGAGGGCGGCCCGGAGCGCGTCGTCGTCACGACGACGAAGTCCAGCTCCGCACTGCTGCCCGACCGGCCGACCCCGGACGGCCCGGTCGAGCTGTTCCGCGGGACCGCCCGCGAGGTGGCGGCCCGGTTCCCGCGCTCGACCAACGTCGTCGCCGCGGTCGCGCTGGCCGTCGGCTCCTGGGACCGGGTCACCGCGTCGGTCGTCGCCGACCCCGCCGCGACCCGCACCCGGCACGAGATCACCGCGTCCGGCCCGTCCGGGGACTACCGGATCGAGATCGCCAACCGGCCCTCCGAGCGCACCCCCACCACCAGCGCGATCACCCCCTACGCGGTGCTGCGTGCCGTCGCCGACCTCGCCGGTTCCCCGGCGGTGCTCCGATGACCGGACCGCTGCCGACCGCCGTCCGCTCCGCGGGCTCCGGGGACCCGGTGCTGCTCCTGCACGGGATCGGGGGAGCGGCGGCGTCGTTCGACCCGCAGCTGGCCGGCCCGCTCGCGGACCGGTACCGGCTGCTCGCCTGGGACGCCCCGGGCTACGGCGACTCGCCCGACCCGGTGGTCCTGCCCGGGCCGGACCCGATGGACCTGCTGGCCGACAGCGCCCTCGCCGTGCTGGAGCGGGCCGGGGGCCCGGCGCACGTCGTCGGGGTGTCCTGGGGCGGGGTGATCGCCACCCGGATGGCGCTGCGCCGCCCGGAGCTGCTCCGCTCGCTCACCCTCGCCGACTCGACCCGCGGCTCCGGCCGCACGGCCGCCGGCCGGTCGGGGATGACGCGCCGGGTCGAGGAGCTCGCGACGTTCGGGGCCCGCGCGTTCGCCGCGCTGCGTGCCCCGCGCCTGGTCGGACCGGACGCCGATCCGCAGGTCCTCGCTCGGGTCACCGGGATCATGTCCGGGGTGCGCACCGCCGGCTACACGCTGGCCGCGGCCGCGATGGCCGCCACCGACCACTCGGCGCAGCTGTCCCGGATCGACCTGCCGGCACTCGTCGTCGTCGGCGAGCACGACGTCGTGACCGGTGTCGCGGAGAGCCGGGCCCTGGCCGAGGGCATCACCGGCGCCGGGTTCGCCGTCGTCGCCGGGGCGGGACACGCCGCGAACCAGGAACGACCGGCCGCGTTCGACCGGATCCTCGGCGGGTTCCTCGCCGGGGTGCGACCGGCCACGGCGGTGGCCCGGTGAACGCCCCGTTCGGGGACCTGAGCGGCCGGGTCGTCGTCGTCACCGGCGGCGGGCGCGGGCTCGGCCTGGCCATCGCCGGTGAGCTCGCGGACGCCGGGGCGCACCTGGTCCTGGCCGAGCGGGACGCCCGGCTGGCCGCCGAGGCGACCGCGCAGCTCACCGCAGCCGGGGCCCGGGTGCTGCGCCACGACACCGACGTCGCCGACGAGACCTCGGTGGCCGGGCTCGCCGCCGCCGTCGACGGGCTCGGCGGGGCGTGGGGCCTGGTCAACAACGCCGCACTCGCCGACGGCGTCGGCGGCAGGCACTTCGCGGACCTGCCCGCTGAGGACTTCGACCGGGTGCTGCGGGTCAACGTGCGCGGCCCCTACCTGGTGTCCCGCGCGCTGTATCCGGCGATGCGGGCGGCCGGCGGCGGCCGGATCGTGCACATCGCCTCCGACGTCGCGTTCTACGGCCCGCCACGGCTGCTGCACTACGTGGCGTCGAAGAACGCCGTCGTCGGGATGACCAGGGCGATGGCCCGCGACGCCGGCCCGGACGGGATCACCGTCAACGCCGTCGCACCCGGGATCACCGAGACCGAGGCGACCCGGGCCGTCCCGGCCGAACGCCACGAGCTGTTCCGGATCAACCGGGCGCTCACCCGCACCCAGCAGCCCGACGACGTCACCGGCGCCGTGCGGTTCCTGCTCTCCGACTCCGCCGCCTACGTCACCGGGCAGACCCTGCTCGTCGACGGCGGGTTCATCTGTCGCTGAACCGCGACGACGCCGAAGGAGTGATCATGGACCTCGGGCTGAAGGGCCGCACGGTGATCGTCACCGGGGCGAGCTCCGGCGTCGGGTTGGCCGTCGCCGCACTGCTGCGGGCCGAGGGCGCGCACGTCGCGGCCTGCGCCCGCGACGCCGACCGGCTGCACGCCGCGCTCGCGGCGCTGCCCGGACCGGGCCGGGTGTACGCGGCCCCCGCGGACGTCCTCGACGCCGGCGCGGTGCACGACTTCGTCGCCGCCGCGGCCGCCGACCTGGGAGGCGTCGACGCCGTCGTCGCGAACGCCGGCCGCTCGCTGATGGCCCGCGTCCTCGACGTCACCGGCACCCAGTGGGACGAGGAGGTCCGGCTCAAGCTCGCCGGCCTGCTCCATCCCGTCCGTGCGGCGCTGCCGTGGCTGCGGCGCAGCGACGCCGGCTCGGTCGTCGCGGTCAACGCGATCCTGGCCCGCCAGCCCGAACCACGGCTGGCGGCGACCTCGGCCGCCCGGGCTGCCCTGCTCAACCTCGCGACCACGCTGGCGACCGAGCTGGCACCCGACCGGATCCGGGTCAACTCGGTCTGTCTGGGGCTGATCGACACCGGCCAGTGGCGCCGCCGGTACGACGGCTCCGGATCGGACCTGGACTTCGACACCTGGGCCGGCGAGCTGGCCGCGGACCGCGGCATCCCGCTCGGCCGGCTGGGCACCGCCGAGGAGGTCGCCTTCCCGATCGTCTCCCTGCTGTCCCCTCGCAGCTCCTACGTCACCGGCGCGACGCTCGACGTCGGCGGCGGCGTCGCACGTTACGTCTGACCGGTCGCTCACCACCGCGTCTCCCACCACCGCCTCCTGGAGGAACCATGGCCCGCCCGAACGGCGGCGACCTGCTCGTCGCCCTGCTGCGCGACCACGGCGTGTCCTGCGCCTTCGGCGTCATCAGCGTGCACAACCTGCCCCTCGTCGAGGCCCTCGACGCCGCCGGGATGTTCGTGCCCGTCCGGCACGAGGCCGCCGCGGTGAACGCCGCCGACGGCCACGCCCGCGCCGGCGGCGGCCTCGGCGTCGCCATCACCAGCACCGGGACCGGGGCCGGGAACGCCGCCGGCTCGCTGATCGAGGCCCTCGCCGCAGGCAGCCGGGTCCTGCACATCACCGGCCAGATCGACAGCGGGTACCTGGGCCAGGGGCGTGGTGTCATCCACGAGACCCCCGACCAGGCGGGCATGCTGGCCGCGGTTTCCGCGCCCGCCGCCACCATCCGCACCGCCGACTCCGCCGGCCCGGTGCTGCGCGACGCCGTCGCGCGCACGCTCAGCCCACCGCAGGGACCGTCCAGTGTGGAGTGGCCGATCGACCTGCAGTACGCCACCCAGCGCGACACCCGGCCCGTCGTGGTCCGTCCGGCCCGCCCGGCGCCCGCGGACCCGGTCTCGCTCGACCACGCCGTCGAGTTGGTGCGCCGCTCCCGACGGCCGCTGATCTGGGCCGGTGGCGGTGCCCGCGACGCCGGACCGCAGCTGCAGGCGCTCGTCGAACGACTCGGCGCACCGCTGCTGACCAGCAACGCCGGTCGCGGCACCGTCCCCGAGACCCACGAGCTCGTCGTCGGCAACTACGGGACCGCGCCGGCCGCCCGCGACCTGGTGACCGGGGCCGACCTGCTCATCGGCATCGGCTCGCACTACCGGTCCAACGAGACCGCCCAGTTCACCCTGCCGCTGCCCGCCACCGCGGTGCAGATCGACGTCGACCCGCGGGCGATCGGACGCAGTTACCCGGCGACTGCCGGGGTCGTCGGCGACGCGGCCCAGGTGCTCGAGGGCCTGCTGGAGCGTCTCGGCGCGCACACCGCCGAACCGGGGTGGTCCGACCGCGCCCGGGCCACCCGCGACGCGGTGCGCGCCGCCCACCGTGCCGCGGTCGCGCCGTACGACGTGCTCTGCGACGCCGTCCGGGAGCGGCTGCCGGACCGGTCGGTCATCGCCCGCGACGTCACCGTCCCCTCCAGCACGTGGGGCAACCGGCTGCTGTCCGTTGTCGACCCGGCCACGAACGTCTTCCCACTCGGCGGTGGCATCGGGCAGGGTCTGGCGATGGGGATCGGGGCGGCACTGGCCCGACCGGACGTCCCGACCCTGGTCATGGCCGGGGACGGCGGACTCTCGGTGCACCTGGGCGAGATCGCCACGCTCGCCCAGACACGACCCTGGCTGGTGCTGCTCGTGTTCAACGACGGCGGCTACGGCGTGCTGCGGTCCATGCAGGACGCGACGGGGTCGCCGCGGGCGGGAGTGGACCTCTACACGCCCGACTTCGCCACCGTGGCCCGCTCGGTCGGGCTGGAGCACCGGCTGGTCACCGACGTCGCGGCGTTCGACGAGGCGCTCGCGAAGGCGCTGGCCACCCACGAGCCGTCGGTCGTCGAGGTGGATCTCACCGCGATCGGGCCGATGACGGTGCCGTTCGTGCCGCCGGTGCACGTGCCCGGGGGCGACGATGAGTGACCACGGCCCCGGGCACCACCACGCACACGGTCCGGCCAACCGCGGGCGCGTCGTGCACACCACCTCCGCACCGTTGTTCGTGACCGGTGAGGACACCGCACCCGAGGCGGTCGTGGTCGTGCACGGCGAACCCGGCATCGACGCCGGGCTGGAGGCCGACATCCGCACGCTCGCCGCCGGCGGGCGCCTGGTCGTCGTGCCGTACCTGTACTTCCGTGACGGCGGCCCGGACTACCCGCAGTACGACCTCGCCGAGGCGGCGTTCGCCCGGCTCGACCCGACGGACGTCGACGCCGACGTCGACGGCGCCGTCGACCACCTCACCGGCCGGCTCGGTTTCGACCGGTCCGCGCTCCGGCTCGCCGCCACCGGCGGTGGACGCCCGGGTGCGGCCCGCGCGGCCCACCGGCTCGGCCTGCCCGACCCCCTCCCGCTCGACCGTCCCCACCACGCGGATCAGACAAGGACACTCCGATGACCTCTGCAAGGCACTCGATCGGAGCCGAGCCCACAGCGACGACGCTGATGGCCCGGTTGGAGCGGATCCCGCACTCCCGCTGGCACGTCAAGGTCCGCCTGATCATCGGGGTGGTGACCTTCTTCGAGGCGTTCGACCAGCTGCTGGTGGCCTACACTCTGCCGTCGATCCGCCAGGAATGGGCGCTCGGCACCGGGCAGATGACCCTGGCGGTGACCGCCGGATCGGTCGGCATGCTCGTCGGCGCACTGGTGTCGGGCTGGTCGGCCGACACACTCGGCCGGGTCCGCACGATCCGGATCGCGCTGCTGCTGACCGTGGTGGCCAGCATCGGGCTCTTCCTGAGCCCGTCGTTCGGCGTGTTCGTGCTGCTGCGCTTCGTGCAGGGTCTCGGCATCGGCGGTGAGGTCCCGGTCGCGGCGGCCTACATCGGCGAACTCGCCCGCGCCCACGGCCGTGGCCGGTTCGTGCTCCTCTACGAGCTGGTCTTCCCGGCCGGGACGCTGTTCGCGGCGCTGCTGGCGACCTGGATGGTCCCCTCGCTGGGCTGGCGCTCGGTCTACCTGGTCGGCGCGATCCCGGTGGTGATGCTGATCCTGATCCGCCGGAACGTCCCGGAGTCGCCGCGCTGGCTCGCCGCCCGCGGCCGCTACGCCGAGGCCGACGTCGAGCTGGTCCGGATCGAGCAGGCGGTCGAGCGCTCCACCCGGTCGCCGCTGCCCGCGCCGGCCGCGGCGGCGGTCACGGTGAGCGAGGCACCGGCCGGCACCTCCGAGCGGCTCCGGGAGCTGGTCCTGGGCCGCTACCGCGGCCGGCTCGTGCTGGTCTGCGGGCTCTGGTTCACCGCGTTCTTCGTCAACTACGGGCTGACGTCCTGGCTGCCGACGATCTACACCGGTACCTACGGCGTCCCGCTCGGCACGGCCCTGCAACTGTCGCTGCTGGCCACCGCGGCCGGGTTCTGCGGATGCGTGCTCGCCGCGCTGGGCGTCGACCGGATCGGCCGTCGCGCGGTGCTGTTCACGGGGATGCTGCTCGCCTCGGCCGCGCTCGTGCTGCTCGCGGTGCTCGGCGCCACCGACGTCGGTCAGGTGGCCCTGCTCACCACCGTCGCCGCGCTGTTCAGCTTCGCCGCCAACATCACCCTCTACCTGTACTCGCCGGAGCTGTTCCCGACCCGGTCGCGGGCACTGGGGACCAGCATCGGGGCCGCGTTCAACCGGATCGGGGTGATCCTCGGTCCGATCGTCGTGGCGGCCGCGGTCGTCGGCGGAAGCCTCACCACCGCGTTCGCGGTGCTGGGTGGGGTGGCCGCGGTCGGAGCGGTGCTGGCGCTGTTCGGTCCGGAGACCCGCAACCGGCAGCTGGAGGAGGTCTCCCCCTGACCCACGCGACGTCCCGGCCCTCCACAGGGAGGACCGGGACGTCGTTCCACGTGGAACGCCGGCGGTCGGGTCAGTGACGCGGCTCGGAGCGCCCGGCCATCCCGATCTGCCTGCCGTGCCGTCCGTTCGCCAGGGCGTCCTCGTCACCACGCCCGGTGTCCAGCGGCAGCGGGAACCGGACGTCGGAGTGGGTCACCCGGTCCGGCTCCAGCGCGACCACCGTCGCGACCGGGGCGTAGCCGCTGGTCGCGAGGGTGTAGCTGCCCGCGGGCAGGCCCTCGAAGGCGAAGGTCCCGTCCGGGCCGGACAGCCGCGACCCCACGACGGCGCCCTCGGCGTCGATCAGCGTGGCCAGCGCGTGCGCCACCGGGTGCCCGTCGGGCGCCGCGGTGACCCGGCCGGTGAGCCGGGAGCGCTGCGGCAGCCGCAGGTCCTGGACCGCCGTGCCGGAGCTCGGCACCTCGACGCCGACCGCCACCGGGTCGACGCCCTCGCCGGCCGCGGTGAGCGTGTAGCGCCCGGCCGGGACGCCGTCGAGAGCCCAGCGTCCGCCCTCACCGGACCGGCCGGCCGCGGCGACGTCGCCGCCGTGGTCGATCAGCGAGACGGTGACCCCGGGCAGCGGGGTGCCCGCGGCGTCGAGCACGGTGCCGCGGATGCCGCTGCTGACCGACAGCCGCACGTCGTGGCGGACCGGTTCGGTGCCGACCGAGACCGTGGCGGCGTGCGGCGGCAGCGCCGCGGAGGCCGCCACGACCAGGAAGCGCCCGGGCTCGTCGACGACGACGCGGTAGTGGCCATCGCCGTCGGTGGTGGTGCGACCGACCTGGTCGCCGGACAGCCGGGTGACGGTGAGACCGCCCCGGGGACCGGCGCGCCGGTGCTGCCCTGGACCCGTCCGGTGACGGCCGGGCCGTCGCCACCGGTGGAGTGCAGGTGGTCCAGGCCCGCGGCCGCGGCGGCGTCACCGACGGTGCCGTTGTGCGGCCTCGGCCGGGCCTGGGGTGCCGGGTGCGGCGGCTCCTGCCGGGCGACGACGGGCATCGGCGTGGTGGGCGGCGCGACGTCCGCTCCGCGCCCGCCGCCGTCGCCCCGGGTGGCGGGAGCGGGTGCCGGCGCGACCGTCGCGAGTGCCTCGGTCGGGACCGACGCGGCGGCACCACCCTCACCGGCGGCCTCGGCCAGGGCGGCCTGGGCACCGGACATGGTGCGCAGCGGCAGCTCCCTGATGAACAGCACCAGCACGAAGGCCACCGCGATCACGCAGGCCGCGATGAGGAACGCCAGCGTCATCGCGCTGGTGAAGCCCTCCTGGAACGGCGCCGCCAGCCGCGGGTCGATCCGCTGCAGGAACGAGGAGTCGGCGAGCACCGAGCTGGACAGGCCGCCGGCCTGGCCGGACTGGAGCGCCCCGACGACCTGCGCGTTGGCCGGGTCGGCCGCGACGGCGGGGTCGGTCAGCGCGGCCCGGAACGAGCTCGTGCCGAGCGCGGACCGGAGGGCGTCGGCGATCTTGTCGCCGGCGGTGGAGAACACCACCGACAGGAAGATCGCGGTGCCGAGCGTGCCGCCCATCTGCCGGAAGAACGTCACCGACGAGGTCGTGACGCCCATGTCGCGGGCGGGCATCGCGTTCTGCACGGCCAGCACCAGGGTCTGCATGCACAGACCGAGGCCGAGGCCCAGCAGTGCCATGGTCAGGTCGAGCTGCCAGATCGGGATCGACGGCGTGACGGTCTGCCACAGCAGCACCATCGCGATCGTGATGAACGCGGTGCCGATCACCGGGAAGATCTTGTAGCGGCCGGTGCGCGAGGTGAGCTGACCGGAGAGGATCGACGCGACCATGATCCCGCCGACCAGCGGCAGCATCATGAACCCGGCCTCGATCGGCGTCGCGCCGTGCACGATCTGCAGGAACTGCGGCAGCAGTGCGATGCCGCCGAACATCGCCATGCCGATGAGCAGGTTCAGCACCGCGGACAGCGAGAAGATGCCGGTGCGGAACAGGCGCAGCGGGATCAGCGCGGCGTCGCCGTAGGCCCGTTCGGCCAGCAGGAACAGCAGCAGGCCGACGACACCGATGACGTAGCAGACGATCGACGAGGTGGAGTCCCAGCCCCACTCGCGCCCCTGCTCGGCGACGATCAGCACCGGCACCAGGCACAGGGTCAGCGCCAGGGCGCCGGGCCAGTCGATCCGGGCCGGCCGCGGGACGTGCGGGATGTTCAGCACCCGCTGCACGACGACCAGCGCGACGAGTCCGATGGGCACGTTGACCAGGAAGATCCAGCGCCACCCGTCGAGCCCCGCGATCGAGTCCACACCGGACAGCAGGCCGCCGATGACCGGGCCGATCACGCTCGAGGTGCCGAACACGGCGAGGAAGAAGCCCTGGTAGCGGGCCCGCTCACGCGGCGGGACGATGTCGCCCAGGATGGTCAGCGCCAGCGACATCAGACCGCCCGCGCCGAGACCCTGCAGCGCGCGGAACGCGGCCAGGGAGTACATCGACCAGGCGAAGGTGCAGGCGATCGAGCCGATCAGGAAGATCGAGATCGCGGTCATGAACAGCGGCTTGCGGCCGAAGATGTCGGAGAGCTTGCCGTAGAGCGGGGTGGTGATCGTGCTGGTGATGAGGAAGGCCGTCGTCGCCCACGCCTGCAGGTTGAGACCCGACAGGTCGTCGGCGATGGTGCGGATCGCGGTCGAGACGACCGTCTGGTCCAGGGCGGCCAGGAACATGCCCAGCATCAGTCCACCCAGGACGGTCAGGATCTGCCGGTGCGTCAGCTCGCCGTCGCCGGTGGTGGTGGCGGGGCGCTGCGCACTGGCGGCAGCGGTGGACATTCTCAGGACTCCTGTGCTTCGAAGGTCTGGTAGTCGTCGAGGAAACGGCCGAGCAGGACGGTGAGGGCCTGGCGGTCGTCGGGGCTCCACGCGGCCAGGACGGTGGCGATGACCTCGGCGCGACGACGTCGCTCGGTCTCGATCACCCGGATGCCCTCCGGGGTCGCGGCGAGCAGCGAGGCGCGACCGTCGCCGGGGTCGGCACGGCGCTCGACGAGCCCGGACTTGACCAACGACGACACCTGGCGGCTGATCGTGGAGGGATCGGAGTGGAAGGTGGCGGCGACCTCGCCGGCTCGTTGCGGGCCGACGAAGTGCAGGTGGGTCAGCACGTGGTAGCCGGCCATGTCGACGATCATCTCCGGCCGGTGCCGCTCGGCGGACCGCTTCACCTGGCGGACCAGCAGGAACAGCTCCCGGACGATCGAGTCGGCGAGTTCCAGGTCGGCATCGGCGGGTTCGGCGGCGGCAGCCTGTGCGGTGCTCATCGCGGACCCCCTCTCGGTAGTGCGTGTACCACGCAACTAGTTGACTCGCGCAAGCATGCGCCGATGCGTTGCGCAATGCAAAGTAATTGGCCGTGAGCTGCGCCACCTGGTCCGCCACCTGACCACGGAGCGGATCGCGATCACTCCACAGCGGATCCGAGCGGTTCACGCGAAGGGGTGGCGCACTCCTCTGTAGAGGTGCGCTGTCCCACCTCGAACGTCATCGACGGGACGACCCGGCTGCCGCTGACGTGGTGACGTGCCACTACCGTGCGGTGCACTCACGCATCGCGCCCGGAGGGACACCGCCCGTGCCGCTCGCCCGTCACCTCGCCGGACCGGCCCTGCTGGTCGCGGCCGCCGCCCTGCTCGCGGGGTGCGCCCAGCCGGGGCAGCTCGGCCACGGGTCCGACGCCGCCCACTCCGACGACGGGACGAGGGTGGAGATCGTCCCCGTCGACCCGGGACCGCCACCGACCACCGCGGTGGCCGTACCGGGGAACGGCGAGTGGCCGGCGCGTCCGATCACCGGTGCGACCGATCCCCAGGGGCGGATCGAACGGCCCGTGGAGATCTCGACCCCGGGCCCCGCGGACATGCTCGTCCGCGAGGAGAGCCTGCTCCCCGGCGAGTCCACCGGCTGGATCCGCCACCCCGGGACGATGCTGACGGCGGTCCGCGGCGGGACGGTCACGGTCGTGCGGGCGGGCCGGTGCGAGCCCCAGACCTTCGGGACCGGCGAGGCGTTCTTCCTGGGGGACGGCGAGCCGTCGGTGGTCCGCAACGACGGTGGCGTCACCGTCCAGCTCCTGCGCTCGGGCCTGCTCGCCCCCGGCGCCCCCGAACGCGAGCCCGTCCGGCCCGCCTGCTGACTCCCACCATCTCGGAGTGGCGGGCGCGTGAGGGCTCGGATCTGTCGGTGCCCTGTGGGAACATCGTCGGTGGTACGGGGGCAGGGGAGCGGACACCTTGACGACGAAGACGGTCATCGCGGCGGACTACCGTGAATGGCAGGTGAGCCGGCGGATCGAGTGGACCACGCCGGCGGTCGGTGACGAGTTCGAGCACGACGTCGACGCGGGCAACGGCGCGGTCGTGCTGATCCTCGGCACGCTGGCGTTCTTCTGGCTGGTCCTCATCGTCTGGGTGCCCGACGGGGTGGTCTTCCCCTGGTTCTACTGGCTCGTCGTCATCGTCGGACTGGGCTTCTTCCCGTTCCGCTGGCTGCTGCGCAGGCCGTTCACGATCACCGCGAAGACCCAGGGCGGCTACGACCTGCCCCCGGAGAAGTGGACGGGCATGGTGCGCGGGCTCGCCACCGCGCGCGAGGAGACCAAGGTGGTCGTGCGCAGCCTGAAGAACCGCTCGACGCCCGGCCACGCGGACAGCCCGCTGCAGCCGATCAACTAGGAGTCGCGGTGCCCGAACTGCCCGAGGTGGAGGCCCTGGCCCACCACCTGCGTGAGCACGCCGTGTACCGCCCGGTGGCCAGGGTGGACCTGGCCTCGATGAGCGCGCTGAAGACGTTCGACCCGCCGGTGTCGGCGCTGGTGGGCCGGGTGGTGACCGGGGCGTCGCGGTTCGGGAAGTTCCTGTCGCTCGACTTCGCCGACCGGCCCGACGCCGGCCCGTTGCACCTGGTCACGCACCTGTCCCGGGCCGGCTGGCTGCGCTGGCACACCACCGCGGGCGTCACTCCGCCCAGGCCGGGTCGCGGCCCGTTGCAGCTGCGGGTGCACCTCGACCAGGTCGGCGGGCCGGGCTTCGACCTCACCGAGCAGGGCACCCAGAAGCGGCTCGCCGTGTACCTGGTGGGCGACCCGGCGCAGGTCCCTGGCATCGCGAAGCTGGGCCCGGACGCACTGGAGCTGAGCCGGCCGGGCCTCGACGAGCTGCTCGACGGCGACAACCGCAGGCTCAAGACCCTGCTGACCGACCAGTCGACGCTCGCCGGCATCGGCAACGCCTACTCCGACGAGATCCTGCGCAGCGCGCGCCTGTCGCCCTACGCCACCGCGTCCCGGCTCGACGCCGCCGCTCGGGACTCCCTGTTCGAGTCGCTGCACGCCGTGCTGTCCGACGCGGTGTCCCGCTCGGTCGGCCAGGGCGCCGCCGAGCTCAAGGGGGAGAAGCGCTCCGGGCTGCGCGTGCACGCCCGCACCGGGCTGCCCTGCCCGGTCTGCGGCGACACCGTGCGCGAGGTGTCGTTCGCGGAGAGATCATTCCAGTACTGTCCGACCTGCCAGACCGGGGGGAAACCGCTCGCCGACCGCCGCCTGTCCCGGTTGGTGCGCTAGTGGCGGGCGCGGGAACGGGGGTACTCGCAGTCGTGGACGGATCCACCACGCTCACCCCCTCCATGGCGCTGCTGCTCGTGGTGGCGGTCGTCGTCGCCGTCGTCGCGGTGTTCTTCTTTCTGTGGCAGCGCAACCGGCGCAACACGATGGTGTCGCCGCTGGCCAAGGCCACGTTCTCCGCGCTGCACACGGTCGCGCTGGCCGCGCCGGTGCTGCGGGAGGGGCTGTCGTCGCGCTCGGCGTCGCAGGCCCTGCCCTACCTGCGCCAGCTGCTGGAGACCACGGCGATGGCCATGACCGACTCGCGCGGCACGGTCCTGGGCTGGGACGGCAGCGCCGACCAGCACCAGCAGGACGTGCAGACGCTCGCGGACACGGTCGTCCGGACCGGCCGCATGGAGCTGATGAGCCACACCGCCATCAAGTGCAACCAGCCGGGCTGCGAGGTGCGCGGGATCGTCGTCGTCCCGCTGGAGAGCGACGGGAACATCATCGGCACGCTGGCCGCGCTCACCCCCTCGACGGCCGGCCCCCCGGTTCTGCGGGCCACCGGCGAGGTCGCGCGCTACGTCTCCAGCCAGCTGGAGCTCGCCGAGCTCGACGACTCCCGCGCCCGGCTCAACCGGGCCGAGGTCCGCGCCCTGCGCGCCCAGATCTCGCCGCACTTCGTCTACAACGCACTGACCACGATCGCCTCGTTCATCCGCACCGATCCGGCCCGGGCCCGCGAGCTGCTCATCGAGTTCGCGGACTTCACCCGCTACTCGTTCCGCTCGGCAGGCGAGTACACGACGCTGCTCGACGAGCTGAACAACATCGAGCGCTACGTGCGGCTGGAGAAGGCCCGCTTCGGCAACCGGCTCAACATCAAGCTCCAGATCGACCAGGAGGTGCAGAACGTCGTCCTGCCCTTCCTCGCGCTGCAGCCCCTGGTGGAGAACGCTGTCCGGCACGGGCTGTCCGGCAAGCCCAACGGCGGCACCGTCACCATCCGCGCGGAGAACGCCGGCTCGGAGTGCGTGATCGTCGTCGAGGACGACGGCGTCGGCATGGACCCGGCCCGGCTCAACGAGGACCTCGACGACGCCCATCTCTCCGGCGCGCACGTCGGCCTCGGCAACGTCGACGACCGCATGCGCTTGGCCTTCGGCGACAACTTCGGCCTCGTCGTCGACACCAACATCGGCGCCGGAATGAAGATCACGCTGCGGGTGCCGAAGTTCCGGGCGGGCATCCGGGCCTGACCCGGGGGCGTCCGTGGGCGCCCTCCGGCGCCCTGCTGGGCCGTACGGGTGAACCAGGCGAGAGCGAGATGTGCCGATCCGGTCACACCACGTCACCCTGTGCGCGCGCGTACGGTGGGACGGCATGGACGTCCTGCGCATTCCCGCGGCGGTGACCTCGCGTCTGCCCGGCAGGCTGGGGGAGTCGGTCGGCCCCCCTGTGGTGTCGGTCGTGCGGCTGCAGGGCGTCATCAGTGCCCAGGCCGCGCCGGTGCCGCGCCAGGTGCTCAGCATCTCCTCGCTGGAGAAGGTGCTGGAGCGGGCCTTCGCGCCCGAGCGGCTCGCCGCCGTCGCGCTGGTGATCAACTCCCCGGGCGGCTCGCCCACCCAGTCCGAGCTGATCGGGAACCGCATCCGCGCACTGGCGGCGGAGAAGGACGTGCCGGTGCTGGCGTTCTGCGAGGACGTCGCCGCGTCCGGCGGCTACTGGCTGGCCTGCGCTGCCGACGAGATCTACGCCTGCTCCACCTCGGTCGTCGGCTCGATCGGCGTGATCAGCGCCGGTTTCGGGCTCGACGGCCTGATCGAGCGGTGGGGCGTGACCCGGCGGCTGCACACCGCGGGCGGGTCGAAGTCGCGGCTGGACCCGTTCCTGCCCGAGCGGCCCGAGGACGTCGCCTGGCTCACCGGCCTGCAGGAACAGCTGCACGAGCGGTTCACCGGATGGGTGCGCGAGCGGCGCGGCGACCGGCTCGCGACCGACACCGAGCTGTTCGACGGCGAGGTGTGGCTGGGCGAGCGGGCCCGCGCGTTGGGCCTGGTGGACGGCATCGGCAGCGCCCACGAGGTCCTGACCGAACGCTTCCCCGACGCCGAGCAGCGCCCGGTGGAGCAGCGCAGGCCGTTGCTCGCCCGCCTCGGTGCGGGCGGATCCGCGGCCCGGGCAGGCCTCGCCGGCGGTGTCGCGGAGGCCGGGCACGAGCTGCTCTCCGCCCTCGAGACACGGGCGGCGTGGGCCCGTTACGGGCTGTGACACCGGTGACCGTGTGTACCACGGCCGAGCTGCACCCCGTGTCCGGACGGTCACCGATCCGGTTCGTGCCCTGGCATCACGCGCGTCGGCACGTCACCATGGTCGCGGCGCCGGGCGATCATCGAGCGGATGGGCTTCCCGGCGCAGGCTGAGGAAGCAGGATGAGGAGATCGTGGACAGCAACGACACCACTCGCGGACTGGTCGTTCTCGCGGTGGACGACGAGCAGCCCGCGCTCGAGGAGATGGCCTTCCTGCTCGACGAGGACCCGCGCGTCGCGACGGTCCTCAAGGCCGGCGAGTCCACCGAGGCACTGCGCATCCTGAACGGCCGCCGGGCCGGGGCGGCCGCGGGTCCCGGTGCGGGGGGCGGCGCGGACGTCGCCGAGCAGACCGACATCGACGCGGTGTTCCTCGACATCCGCATGCCCGGCCTCGACGGCCTGGAGCTGGCCCGGGTGCTGCAGAACATGGCCGTGCAGCCGGCGATCGTCTTCGTCACCGCGCACGACGACCGTGCGGTCGACGCCTACGACGTGGGTGCCATCGACTACCTGCTCAAGCCGCTGCGCACCGAGCGCCTCTCCGCCGCACTCGACCGGATCCTGTCGACCCGTCGCAGCGGACCGGTCGAGACCGTCCGCGAGGAGAGCGGTGGCGACGACGAGGTCATCCCCGTCGAGCTGGCCGGCACCACGAAGCTGGTACCGCGGTCCGCCGTGCGCTACGTCGAGGCCCAGGGCGACTACGCCCGGCTGCACACCACCGAGGGCAGCCACCTCGTCCGGATCCCGCTGTCGGTGCTCGAGGACCGCTGGCGCGACGCCGGCTTCGTGCGCATCCACCGCTCGTTCCTGGTGGCGCTGCCGCTGGTCACCGAGCTGCGGCTGGCCGGGTCCGGCTACGTCGTGCGCATCGGCTCCGGCCCGGAGACCGCGGAGCTGCCGGTCAGCCGTCGGCACACCCGTGAACTGAAGGACCGCCTCGTCCGCGCGACCAAGCAGGCGTGGAGCCAGAGGTGAACAGGTCCACCGGCGGCGTCTCGCCGTCGGTGCGTCCGCAGTCCGACCGGGCCGCGGACGATCGCGACGGGTCCGACCGGCCCGGCACCGGACCCGACGCGACGGTCGCCGGCCCCCGCGCGGACCAGGGCGCCCCCGCCCCCGCGCCCGAGGCCCGGCCGGATCCCGCTCGGTCGCGCCCGTACCCGGACGGCGCCGTCGCCGGTCTCGACGCCTGGAACCCGGCGCTCGAACACCGCAACCGCCGGGTCGCCCTCGCACCGGAGCCGGCCGGGAACGCCATCCCGGCCCAGCCGCGCGGCTCGTACGCGTCCGGTCCGCACCCGCGGCCGGCCGATGGGTACCGGCCCGATGGTGGCCCCGGGCCGCGTCCGGCCTCCCGGCCGACCCCCCGCCCGGAACCGACCGCCACCCCCGGATCCGAGGGGGCCGTTCCGCGTGCCGCCGGTCCCGCTCCGGCCGCGCCCGGGCCCACCGGCGGTCCGACCTCCGGCGGCCCGGTCTCCGGCGCTCCGAGGCCCGGCGCTCCGAGGCCCGGCGCCTCGACGCCCACGGCCTCGACGTCCAGCGCCTCGTCATCCAGTGGCGGCGCGCCCCGTGACACCGCTCCCGACGACCGCGTCCCCAGTCACCGGGGCCCGGTCACCCCGGGTCCCGGCAACCCGGGATCCGGCGACCGGACCTCCCGCGACCGGGAGGCGACCGCCGCGACCGGGGGCCGCGCCGCTCGCCGTGCCCGTCGCGCGGCGGAGGAACCCGCCGACGCCGGCGGCGCCGGCTGGCTCCAGGCCGAGATCGCCCGTCGTGTCGCGGACCGGGCCGGGGGGACCGGCCGGCACGCCCGCGTCGACCCGTCCCCGACGCCGCACCGGGACCGTGGGCAGGCCGACCCCGACGACGCGCCGGCGCCCTATCCCGACCACGACGACCCGCCCCGCGGCGCCGCCGCTCGTGGCGTCGCGACCGGGGCCGGGACCGCCACGCCGCCTGCCGTACCCACCGCGCCGCAGCCTGCCCCGACTCCGCCAGCCCCGAGCCCGCGCGGTGCGACCCCGCATGACGCGACGCCGCGCGACGGCGGCTACGCCCCGGACGACGGCGCCCCGGACGACGGCGACCCCGAGGACCGTGACCTCGACGCGCGCGAGACCTACGGCCCGCCGGTCCACCCCACCCGCGCCCGCCCGGCTCGGCCGCGCGCCAACCTCGTGCCGGACCCGTACGCCCCGGAGGGTGTGCGCCCCGGCCCCGGCTGGCCGCCGGCCCCCGCCGCGACCCCGGCACCGGACGTCGCCGACAGCGGTGCGCCGACCCCGGCTCCGGACGTCACCGACAGCGGGAAGCAGTGGCCCCCGACCGGCGGCGGCTCCGGCCTTCCCCAGCGCGTCCCGGGCGCGACGTCGTGGTCGAGCACCTGGTCCCCCGACCGCAGCGCGCTCCTGGCGGGCACCCCCGACACCGCGAGAGCTGCCGACACCGCGAGTGCTGCCGACACGGCGGACGCGACCGGCGCGACAGGCGCGACCGGGGCAACGGACGGCGCGACCGTCGCCGACACGGCCCGGGACACGGACACGGCGGACCCGCGCGGCACGGACGGCACCGGGCTCCCGGCCCGCCCCGGCAGCGCGGACGAGCGCGCAGACGGGACCGAGGACGCGACCGGGGACACGACCGTCGCCGCACCGGCCGACCGGCCGGGTCCCGAGGGATCCACCGAGACCCGCCCGGTCCCCACCCGCTGGTCCGCGGCGGGACGACGCGATCCCGTCGCCCCGACGCCGTTCCGCCCGGACCCCGCCGACCGGTTCGGCCCCGCGGCCGGCCGCACCGACCACGGCGACCACGGCACCGACTACCGCGCCGACTACCGCACCGACGACGAGCTGGACGACGACGACCTCCCGGACGAGGACGAGCTCGACGAGGAGCTCGACGAGCTGCGCGGCGGCCCCCTCGAACGCACCGAGGTCATCTGGCGCGCCCCCGAGGTCGACGTCGCCCCGGCTCCCGAGCCGTCGGTCGAGCCCGGTCCCCAGCCGTTCGCCCCGGTCGCCGCGGCGCCCTACACCGGCGCCCGCCCCCGCCCGTTCTCCGCCGAGCCCACCGACCCGCCGGCGGCCGCCGAGGAGCCCGGCGACGACGAGCTCGGCGCCGGGCGCGTCCGCATCGTGCTCTCCGAGCGCCGCTCGCCCGCGCAGTCCTCGCGCGGGCTGTCCGACGTGCAGGACCCGGGCGCCGTCGGCACCCTGCTGCGCAACTCCCTGGTCCGCACCCAGCTGCTGCTCGCGCTGCGGGTCAGCGTCGTCGCGCTGATCGGGCTGGGTGTACTGCCCGCCCTGTTCATCGCGGTCCCGGTCCTCGGCCAGATCGAGGTGCTGGGCATCCGGCTGCCGTGGCTGCTGCTCGGCGTGCTCGTCTACCCGTTCCTGCTGGGCCTGGGCTGGTGGTACGTGAGCTCCGCGGAGGCGGCGGAACAGGACTTCGCCGACGACGTGGCCGATCGATGAGCCTGACCGCGATCCTGTCGCTGGTCGCGATCGTCCTGGTGGCGGTCGCGTCCTCCGTGATCGGCTCCATCGCCCACCGGACCAGGCTGACCTCGGACTTCCTCGTCGCGTCCCGGTCGGTGCCGTCGCGGCTCAACGCCGGCGCGATCTCCGGCGAGTACCTGTCGGCGGCCTCGTTCCTCGGCATCGCGGGGCTGATCCTCGTCCAGGGTGTCGACGCGCTCTGGTACGCCGTCGGCTACACCGCCGGTTACCTGTTCCTGCTCCTGTTCGTCGCCGCGCCGCTACGCCGATCGGGCGCCTACACCGTCCCCGACTTCGCCGATGCCCGGCTCGCCTCGCCGATGCTGCGCAAGGTCTGCGCGGCCGTCGTCATCGTCATCTGCTGGCTCTACCTGCTGCCGCAGCTGCAGGGCGCCGGGCTGACCGTCGGCATCGTCACCGGCCTGCCCGACTGGATCGGCTCCGGCGCGGCCGGGGTGATCGTGGTCGCCACCGTCGCGCTCGGCGGGATGCGCTCGGTGACGTTCGTGCAGGCGTTCCAGTACTGGTTCAAGCTGACCGCGCTCGCCGTGCCGGCCGTGATCGGCCTGGCCGTCTGGCTCGGCGACGGCCACACCTTCGCCCGCGACGAGCCGCCGGAGTTCCGCGAGCCCACGACCGTCTCGGTCGCCACCCCGGTGACGCTCGAGGCGCGGCTGGCCGTCGACGTCGTCGCCCGCGGCACCGTCGACGGGCAGCCGGTCGACGGCCCGCTGCGCTGGGTCGCCGGATCCACCCACGAGGTCACCGCCGGGACCGAGCTGCGGTTCGCCGCGGGCGCCCCGGTGCCGGTCACACGCGGTGCCCCGACCGACGACGAGAGCGGGCTGCGCCCGTTCGCCGGCTCCGATCAGCACCAGCTGCTCGCGACCTACTCGCTGATCCTCGCCACGTTCCTCGGGACCATGGGCCTGCCGCACGTGCTCGGCCGCTTCTACACCAACTCCGACGGCCGGGCGGCGCGTCGCAGCGCCGTGCTCGTCCTGGCGATGCTGGGCGGCTTCTACGTCCTGGTGACGCTGCTCGGCGTGCTGTCGCGGGTCTACACCCCGCAGCTGCTGGTCACCGGCCGCACCGACGCGGCGGTCCTGCTGCTCCCGACCGCGATCCTGGGCAGCGGGCTGCTCGGCGCGCTGGTGGGCGGCCTCGTCGCGGCGGGGGCGTGGGCCGCGTTCCTGTCGACGGCGTCGGGCCTGCTGGTCAGCCTGGCCAGCGTCGTGTCCACCGACGTGCTGCCCCGGCACGGCCGGATGACCCGGCGCTTCCCGCTGGCGACGGTGCTCGCCGGGGTGCCGCCGACGATCGTCGCACTCGTGCCGACCGGCCTGAACTTCGCCGAGGCCGTCGCGCTGGTGTTCGCCGTCGCCGCGTCCACGTTCTGTCCGCTGCTCGTCCTGGGCATCTGGTGGCGCGGGCTGACCGATGTCGGCGCGATCGCCGGGGTGGTCGTCGGCGGGGTGGTGTCGGCCGGTGCGGTCGTCGCGGCGCTCGCCGGGGTCGACGTCTCCGGGCTTGGTCCGCAGGCCGACTGGATCGGGGTCCTGCTGTACCGGCCGGCGATCGTCAGCGTGCCGCTGGCGTTCGCGACGATGGCGCTGGTGTCCCGGTTCACCCGGGCGCGCCGCCCCGTCGACGCGGGCCAGGTGCTCCTGCGCCTGCACGCACCCGAACGGCTGGGTCTCATGCGGGACCGATTGGACGACAGGGCCTGACGGGTCTCCGCCGAACGGGTCTACACAGCGTCACCGTTCGGACGGGTGGGTTCGTCCGGACCGGGGTTCTCGTCGGTATCGGCACGCAACGACGTTCCCCGACGCGATACCCGGTCGTTGTTCCGGGTGAAGTGTGTCCCCCGGGGACGCGCCGCGGTCCCCCGGCCACGACGCGGCCCGGCTCCCCGCAGCACGACCCGAAAGGAACCGGCGCCATGAGCAGCCCTGCAGAGCGCTCGGCCGGCACGATCTACCAGCAGGTCCAGGCGAGTCCCGAGTTCCGGGCGTACCGCAGCCGCCTCCGGCGCTACGTGTTCCCGATGACCGCGATCTTCCTCGCCTGGTACCTCGCCTACGTCGGTCTCGCCAGCTACGCCCCCGAGTTCATGTCCATCCGGGTCGTCGGCACGATCACGGTCGGGCTGCTCGTCGGCCTCGGCCAGTTCGTCTCCACCTTCCTGATCACGACCCTGTACGTCCGGTTCGCCGAGCGTGAGATCGACGGCCCGAGCGCCGAACTGCGCGCTCGGGTCGAGCAGGCGGAGGTGCGCGCATGACCACGTCCGTACTGGCCCAGGCCGAGTCGGTCGGCTCGGTCACCGCGAACCTCGGGTTCTTCCTGCTGTTCGTGATCGTGACGCTGATGATCGTGCTGCGGGTGAGCCGCACCAACGCCACCCGCGCCGACTACTACACCGGTGGGCACGCCTTCACCGGCCCGCAGAACGGCACCGCGATCGCCGGTGACTTCCTGTCCGCGGCCTCATTCCTCGGCATCGCCGGGGCCATCGCCCTCTACGGCTACGACGGCTTCCTCTACTCCGTCGGCTTCCTCGTCGGCTGGCTGATGGCGCTCCTGCTCGTCGCGGAGCTGCTGCGCAACACCGGCCGCTTCACGATGGGCGACGTCCTGGCGTTCCGGATGCGTCAGCGCCCGGTCCGCGCGGCCGCCGCGACCTCGACGCTGGTCGTCTCGCTCTTCTACCTGATCGCGCAGATGGCCGGGGCCGGCGGGCTGATCTCGCTGCTGCTGCAGATCCCGAAGACCGACAAGCTCTCGCAGGCGCTGGTGATCGTCGTCGTCGGCGGCCTCATGGTCGTCTACGTGCTGTTCGGCGGGATGAAGGGCACCACCTGGGTGCAGATCATCAAGGCCGGCCTGCTGCTCACCGGCGCCGCGGTGCTGACCACCTGGGTGCTCGGCCGCTACGGGTTCAACCTGTCCGCGGTGCTGGAACAGGCCACCCGGAACTCCGAGCGCGGCGAGGCCATCCTCAACCCGGGCCTGCAGTACACGAACAAGATCGACTTCATCTCGCTCGGTCTCGCGCTGGTGCTCGGTACGGCGGGCCTGCCGCACATCCTGATGCGCTTCTACACCGTGCCTTCGGCCAAGGAGGCCCGCCGCTCGGTGGTCTGGGCGATCTGGCTGATCGGCATCTTCTACCTGTTCACGCTGGTGCTCGGCTACGGCGCGACGGCGCTGCTGCCGCCGGGGACGATCACCCGCGCGAACCAGAACGACGCCGCGCCGCTGCTGGCCTACGCGCTCGGCGGCGAGATCATGCTCGGCCTGATCTCCGCGGTGGCGTTCGCGACGATCCTCGCCGTCGTCGCCGGTCTGACGATCACCGCATCGGCCTCGTTCGCCCACGACGTCTACGCCAACGTGCTGCGCCGTGGCACCGCCACGCCGGACGCCGAGGTGAAGGTCGCCCGCACGACCGCGCTGGTCATCGGCCTGGTCGCGATCGGCGGCGGGATCGTCGCCAACGGGCAGAACGTCGCGTTCCTGGTGGCGCTGGCGTTCGCCGTCGCCGCGTCGGCGAACCTGCCGACGATCCTGTTCTCGCTGTTCTGGAAGCGGTTCAACACGACCGGCGCGCTGTGCAGCATCTACGGCGGCGTGATCGTCTGCGTCGGCCTCATCGTGATCTCCCCGGCCGTGTCCGGGTCCCCGACCTCGATGGTGCCGAACGTGGACTTCGCGTTCTTCCCGCTGTCCAACCCCGGCCTGGTGTCGATCCCGGTGTCGTTCGCGCTGGGCATCATCGGCACCTTCCTCGGCGGCCGCGAGCGCTTCAACGCCGCCCGCTTCGCTGAGATGGAGGTCCGCTCGCTCACCGGTGCCGGTGCGGTCCGCGCGACCACCGCGCCGAAGGAGGCGCCGAAGCCGACCGCGGTCCCCGCCGAGGACCTCATCGGGATCCCGCGGCGCGAGACCGAGGGCTCCGGTCGGCACCGCTCGCAGCCGCGTCCGCAGCCCCGGCCGAACCCGGGGCAACGGCCGCAGACCAGCCGCCAGGCCGGCGAGCTGTTCGGCAACACCGGTCTGACCGGTGTCCAGCCCGTGGTCGGCGCCGACGGACGTCCGGACCGGTACGGGACGGGCCGCCCGCCGGGACCGCAGGGCACCGGCGGGTACCGGCCCGCGCAGGCCACCGGCGGGTACCGGGCCGCGCAGCCGCCGCTGGACCCGAACGAGGTGACGATCCCGCACGGGTCGCTCTACCGCGACGACGGCCGCTGAGCCACGCCGCTCACGGCGGGTTGACGGGGTGGCGTGGCAGGATGGCGCCATGTCCGACCCGGTTCCCGCCGTGAGCGTGTCCGCTCTCCCCGCCGACGCCCCGATGCTGGACGTCCGCGAGCTCGACGAGTGGACCGCCGGGCACGCCCCGCACGCCCGTCACCTGCCGATGTCCGAGCTGGCCGCCCGGATGGGCGAGGTCCCCACCGACGACCCGCTCTACGTCGTCTGCCGCTCCGGCGGCCGGTCGGCCCGGGTCGTCGCCTACCTGACCCAGCAGGGCTTCCCGGCGGTGAACGTCGAGGGCGGCATGCAGGACTGGGCCGCCCAGGGCCGCACGATCGTGACCGACGACGGCAGCGCCCCCCGGATCGCCTGACCCGTGTCCGCGCCGGCGCCCCGACGGCCGGGCCCGCCGTGCCCACGCTGCGGCCGGACGGCTCCCCCCGGTGGGGGCGCGTTCTGCCCGTGGTGCGGTCGCTACCTGGCCGCCCTCGACTGGGTCGCGACGACGCCCGGTGGCCCGGCCGCCGAGCCCGCCGCCCGTCGGGACCGCTACACCGGTCCGCCCCGCTACCGCGCCGTCCCGCGCTGGGGCCTCCCGGTGGGGCCCTGGCGGATCGCGCCGGTACCCGGTGAGGGCCCGCTCCGGCCGGTCGACCGGGCCCGCGCGCTGGCCGCGCAGCTGGTACCCGTGCTGTGGGTGGTGGTCGTCGTGTCGGGGATCGCCGCCGTCGCCGAGGTGTGGCGGTACGTGCTGCTGCTGTTCAGCCGGTCCGACGCGTTGTCCCCGGAGGCCGTCGGAGTGTCCGACGCGCTGGTGTGGTTCGGCGGCTGGTCCTCGGTGGTGGCGACGATCGCCGCCGGGGTGTTGATGATCTCGTGGAGCCTGTGGACCTACCGGGCGGCCGCGGACCGTGCGGGGACGCGCGCCTGGCGGAGCCGCCGGTGGGTCGTCGCGGGCTGGGTGGTGCCCGGCTGGAACCTGGTCGCGCCCGGTTCGCTGCTGGCCGAGACCGAGCACGCCGCACTGGACCTGCCACCGGAACGGCGGCCGTCGCCGTCGCGGGAGCTGCTGGTCTGGTGGGCGCTGTGGGCGGCGTGCGTCGTGCTCGGCGCGGTGGTCCTGGTCTGGCGGTTCCGCACCGGCACGCAGGCGCTGGCCGACGGGGTCGTCCTGCACGCCTGGGCCGACGTGCTCGCCGCGGTCACGGCGTGGCGCACGATCCGGGTCGTCCGCATGCTCACCGCTCTGCTGGAGACGCGGCCGCAGGGTCCCCGGCAGCTGCTGGTGTCGGTGCCGGCGGGAACGGCGGGCGCGGCGACGGCGGTCCCGATTGGGACGGCGGCCCCGCAGGCAGCGCCGACGGCGGCATCGGGCCCGACCGGGGCGGCGGACCCGGCGGGCTGAACCCGGGCGGGCCCGGCGGACCGAACCCGGACGGGCCCGGCGGGCCGAACCCCGGCGGACCCGACGCCGGGGCGGCGTCCGGCCGGACCGCAGGAGTGGGCGACGGAACCGGTGCCGGGTGGTCCGGCGCGGGCGCGGAGGTGGTCGGCGTGGCCGCCCAGCCCGCGGATCCGGGGCGGACCGCCGTCGACGGGCCCGCGGTCAGCGCCGCGTCGGAGACCTCCTCCAGCAGCTTGCGCACCCGCCGCACGGCCCGGTCGGGGCCGCGCACGACCACCGACAGGGCCAGCCGCCCGCCGTGCGGGTCGGCGACGGTCCGCAGCACGTGCCGGTCCGGGCCGGCCTCCAGGACGAGCCCGAGCCGCCCGCCCGCGTTGGGGGCGAGGGCCAGCGCGATCCTGACGAGCTCGGCGTGCGCCGCGCCGCGGACCTCGTCGCGGTGGTCGTGAGCCGCGGGGACACCCCGGCCCGTCCGCCCGACGGCGGTGTCGGGCCCGCAGACGTCGAGCACCATTCCGCTGTCCACGTCGAGCAGGGCCGCCGAGCGGATCCGCGGGTCGAAGAACAGCGGACCCAGCACGGCGGCCAGCCCGTCGGTGCGCACGGCGACGGCGTGCCGGTGACGTCCCATGGGAGGCGTGGTCGCGGGGGCCTCAGCGCTGCTGGGCGGGGAAGAACGCCTGGCCCTGCGGCTGCGGCGCCCCGGCCTGCGGCGAGGTCATCGCGAACTGCTGCTCGATGACGCGCAGGTCGCGGCGGGCCATCGCCAGATTGGCCTGGGCACGGTTGAGCACGAGGTAGAAGAACAGCTGCTCGTCGGTGCCGCGGATGATCCGGATCAGGTGGTACTGGGTGTCGAGGGTGATCAGGATGTCCTCGATGTTCTCGCGCAGACCCAGCTTCTGCATGACCTCGAGCTTCGTGCGGACGACCTCGGAGTTCCCGGGCGCGGCGACGTCGAGGTCGAACTCGGGGCTTCCCCCGCGCGATCCCAGCGTCATCCCGCTCTCGAAGTCGACGATCGCGACCGCGAACGCGCCCTTGATGTTGGCGGCCATGTCGAGGGAACGATCGATGTTGTTCATGTCAGGAGCCTTCCGCGCGGCAATCGCCGCGACGATCTCGGGGGAGTCTGCGCCGCGATCCGTTCCGCATTTCACGAAGAATGATCTCGGATCTTTCCGGCGCCGGGGCCGACAACGATAACGCGCAATTCCGGAGCGTCAACACCCCGACGCCGACGACGGGTCCAGCCGGCGCAGCGCGGCGAGGATCCGGGACATGGTGCCCAGGTCGTCGGCCCACCTGCCGCCCTCGGGGGTGGCTCCGGCGTGCGCGTCGTCACCGTCGGCCGTGTCGGGGGGATCTGCCGCGTCGGAGGTCTCGGCGGGTCCGGGCGCGCGCCGGGGGAGCGGGACGGCCGGAGCCGGGGTGCGCTCGGCGCCCGGCACCGGCGTGGGCGACGGCACCGCGATCGTCGCCGGTGGGGTGTCCACCCGCCCGGGAGGTGACGTGGCGGGGGTGACCGGCCGGACCCGCATCACCGGGCGGGTCGCGACCGGCGCCCCGATGGTGGCTTTGACCTGCTGATCAGTCGATGTCGCTGTCGGTGTCGGTTCCGGCGTTCGTGCCGGTGTCGCGCCGGCCGGACGCAGGGCCCGGCGGGCCAGCGCGACCGGGCTGCCGGACCGGTCGAGGTGGGCGTAGGCGAGCAGCGGGGCCGCGCCGTCGCGGGGCAGCGCCCGCAGGAGGTGGTGATCGCCCTCCCGGGTGGTGACCACCGCGTCCTCGAACACCGGTCCCGGTCCGCCGACCTGCGCGGCGCCCCAGTCGAGCACCTCCGCGAGGCCGGGCACGGCCCGCTCGCCCGCGGCCGCGACGAGCTCCCCCGTGGCGGGGTCGGCGACGCAGGCGTAGCCCGTCCCCGGCACGCCGAGAACGGTGCGCAGAAGTTCCGACCACGATTCCATTGCCGACGATTCCACCACGTCCGCGGGTGGCCGTCGACGGCGGTGCGCGTCTTTTCCGATGCACCTTCCCGTCCGTGATTGCGCGGCGCCGTCGACAACGATCCGACGGCTTCCAGGAATGGACCGTTCGGCTCTGGAATTGTTACGGCATTCGGTTCACCGGGTGCTGCCCGTGGTCAGCCGCAGCTCCGCCCAGCCGCGCATGACGAACCGCGGGCGCCGGACCGGCTCGCCGTCGACGGCGGCGTCGGGCAGGCGTTCCAGCAGCGCGCGCAGCACCTCGGCGATCTCCAGCCGGGCCAGCGGGGCGCCCAGGCAGTAGTGCACCCCGGCCCCGAAGCCCAGGTGGGGGTTGGGGGAACGGCCGACGTCGAGGCGGTCGGCGTCGTCGCCGAAGACCGACGGGTCGCGCCCGGCCGCGCCGAGCAGCGTCGCGATCCGGGTGCCCGCGGGGACCACGTGGCCGGCGATCGTGGTGTCGACGACGGCGGTCCGCTCGAACAGCTGCAGCGGGGCGTCGAAGCGGATCAGCTCCTCGACGGCCGTTCCGACCAGTCCTGGGTCGTCGAGCAGCCGTCGCCACTGGTCCGGGTGCCGGAGCAGGGCGTGCACGCCGTTCCCGACGACGTTGACCGTCGCCTCGTGGCCGGCCATCAGGAGCAGCACCGCGGTGCCGACCAGTTCGTCCTCGTCGAGCCGGGTCCGCTCGCCGGTCTCGTCGTCGCGCACCGCCAGCAGGTCGGCGAGCAGGTCGCGGCGACCGGCCGGGTCGGTGGCGATCCGCCCGGAGCGGCGCTCCTCGACCAGCTCCCGCAGCAGGGCCGTGAAGTCGGCCGACGCCTGCTCGGCCGCGCGCCGGCCGTCGTCGCCGGGGTCGGGCTCGTACATCCGCACGATCGCGTCGGACCAGTCCCGCAGCGGCGCCCGGCGGTCCTCCGGTACACCGAGCAGGTCGGCGATCACGGCCACCGGCAGCGGGGCGGCGACGAGCTCGACCAGGTCGGCGGGGGCGCCGTCCCGGACGCGGGCCACCAGATCGTCGACCAGGGCGCCGGCCCGCGCCCGCACCAGCGGGGCCAACCGCTCGGTGTGGCCGCGGGCGAACGCCGAGGCCACCAGGCGCCGCAGCCGGGTGTGCGGCTCGCCCTCCCGCTCCAGCAGCGAGTTGCGGTGCAGCAGGTTGAACGCGGCCAGCTCGGCCGCGGGCTCGGCGTCGGACCAGATCCGGCCCAGCCCGCGGTCGCGCAGCACGGCCGAACAGGCCGCGTGCGTCACCGCGACCGGAACGCCCAGACCGGGGTGGTCGTGGACCGGTCCGGCGGCGCGCAGGGCCGCGTAGGTGGGGTAGGGGTCGGCGAGGAAACCGGGGTCGGCCGGATCGAAGGCATGCACGACCCGCTACCTTGCCCGGCGATGGGTAAGAAGACGCGCAACCGTGCCAGCACCGCCGACGCGGGGGACAACCCCCGCCGGCCGTGCCCCTGCGGCTCCGGCAAGCGGTACAAGGCCTGCCACGGCGCCGGTGACGACGTGATCGTCATCCGGCCGTTCGAGGGCCTCGCGGCAGAGCCCGACCTCGTCGCCATGCGGGAGTTCCTCCCGTCGGCGACGGCGCCCCTCCCGGTCCGTACCGGCGGGCCGGTCACGCTGGCCTCGGTGCTGCCGGGCGCGTCCGCCGCGATCGTGCGCGACAACGGCGAGGTCCTGCTCGGCATGCAGGTCCAGACCCGCTCCGGTGACCTCTCGGCCGACCTGGCCGGGGCGCTCGCCTGGGCGCGCTCGGCCGAGCCGGGATCGTCGCTGCCGGTCGTCGGCGCCGGGCGCCACACCGGTGAGCGGCTGCAGGACGTGCTGGAGCCCGGCACGCCGCTGGAGCCGACGGTGCACGCCGACTTCGCGTGGTGGCTGCCGTCGGAGAGCCCTGACCCCGAGGCGCAGGCGATGCTGGAGCGCGCCAACTCGGTGATCATGCCGACCGAGGCGGTGACCGCAGACGGCGTGCGTGGGGCGTACTGGGTCGACACCGGCTCGAAGGCGCACGTGCGCTGGGTACGGACCGAGGACGAGACGACCCTGATGGCGGCGCTGGCGCGGCTGTCCGGCGAGGGCGGCCTGGAGCTGGGCGAGGGTTCCCGCTACGCCGGGTCGTTCCGGGCGCACGGGCTGCTCGTCCCGGTCTGGGACGTCGACCGGGAGATGCACTCCTCGGAGTGGGCGGGTCCCGCCGCGGAGTTCGCGAAGCGACTCGACGAGGCGGTGGCCGGGCTGGACGCCACGCCGCTCACCGAGTCCGAGCACCGGGCGCGCGACGTGCTCGCGGGCAAGCAGATCACCCTGCGGTAGTCGTGCGGACGCTCCGGCGCCCCCCTGCTCGGGGGCGCCGGAGCGGCGCTGCGGACCGACGGACGGGCGCTTACAGGGCGCCGCCGGCGACCGGCGGGGTGGCCGGGTCGCCGCCCCCGCCGTTCGTCATCTCGCGGGCGACGAAGTCCTCCACGTGGAAGAGGTCGTCCCCGGCGCGGCGGACGATGGTGAGCAGCGTCGTCATCGAGGCGACCTCCTCGACCTGCTCCTTGAGGAACCACTGCAGGAACTGCTCGCCGAGGTAGTCGCCCTCGTCGCGGGCGGTACGGGCCAGCGTGGTGATCTGCTCGGTGACCTGCTTCTCCTGGGTCAGCGCGAGCGAGACGAGCTCCTCGACGGAGGAGAACTCGTTCTGCACCTCACCGACCGGTGGGATGGTCGGGGTGAGGTCGTTGTCCATCTGGTACTGGACCATCATCAGCGCGTGGTTGCGCTCCTCGAGCGACTGCGCGTAGAAGTGCGCGGCGAGCTGCGGGAGGTCGGCGTCGTCGAGCCAGACGGCGATGGCCAGGTACTGCTGGCTCGCGGTGAACTCGCTGCGGACCTGGTCGCGCAGCAGGGCGTGGAACTTCGATTCGTCGGTCATGACATCCAGGTTACCGACCGTCGGCGTTTCCTGGAACGGCTCCAGAAAGGGCGTCCGTCTCAGTTGGACAGGGTCACCTTTCCCCTGGTGAGGGCCGCTTTCCTGAGTCAGAACGGGAGGACGCCACCCAGCAGCGCGTACCCCACGAACGCCACGACGTCGATCAGCAGATGGGCGCCGACGAGCGGCCACAGCCGGTTCGTCCGCTGCCAGTAGCGGGCGAACACCAGGCCCATGACCAGGTTGCCGACGAACGCGCCGATCCCCTGGTACAGGTGGTAGCACCCGCGCAGGACGGCGGCCGCGAACGCCGAGCGGTTCTCCGACCAGCCGAGCCGCCGCAGCCGGGTGAGCAGGTAGCCGATCATGACGACCTCCTCCGCCCAGGAGTTCGCCGTCGCGGACAGCACCAGCACCGGGATCCGCCACCACTGGTCGGTCAGCGTGCTGGGCGCGACGTCCGGGGTGATCCCGGCGAGCCGTCCGACCAGGTAGAGCCCCAGCCCGGGGATGCCGATCAGCGCGGCGAGGCCCGCGGAGTGCGCCGCGTCGCGCCACGGCCGCCGCCCGTCGAGCCCGACCCGGCCCAGCGCGATGCCCGCCCGCAGCAGCAGGTACGCGGCCAGCGCGCCCCATCCGGCCAGCTGCAGCGCGCGGACCAGCTGGAACGCGAGGTCGATCCACGCGTCGGTGGACGCCGGCGCGTTCAGGGTGACCTGCTGGTCGGCGAGCGGGGCGGGGTTCAGGAGGGCCTCGAGCAGCGACAGCGCGCTGCGCACCGCGGAAAGGCCCAGCGTCACGGTCAGGACGACGGCGATCTCCAGGCCGATCAGCCGTCGCTCGCGGGGGTCGGTGGCGACGCCCGGGAAGGACGGGGGCGCCGGGCTGAGCCAGTCCCGCAGGGACCCACGCGGTCGTGCCGGGGCCGGTCCGCTCGTCATGGGCCGATCATCGCACCGGGTGCCGGACGGCTCCGGGGGCCGAGCCGTCGGGCGGCGGTCGGTGCGTGCCGCAGCCCGGCGACGCACGGTGCGCGCGGTGATCGATGGCCCGTGATCCACTCCGCGCGCGGTGATCCGTTGTTCGCGCGTGTCCGGACGCGCGCGGGCCGCGAATCAGCGCGCGCCCTGCGGATCACTGCGCGGGCTGCGGATCACTGCGCGCCCTGCGGATCAGCGCGCGCCCCGCGGATCACCGCGGGCTGCGGATCACTGCGCGGCCGGGGACCGCGGGCGGGTGGCGGGCGGCGTGACCGGGCGCTCGTCGGGGCCCGGCCGTGGCCATGCCGGGGTGCGTACCCTGGTCCGCGTGATGCGGCTGCTGCTGTCCCCGAGGTGGATGGTCTGGCACGTCCTCACACTCGGCGCGATGGTCACCTGCACCTGGCTGGCCATCTGGCAGTGGGGACGAGCGGGTTCGGCGATGGGCTCGGCCCTCAACGTGGGCTACGGCCTGCAGTGGCCGCTGTTCGCCGTCTTCTTCGGCGTCATGTGGTGGCGCTTCCTGAGCATGGAGATCGCCGACCTGCGCGCGGCCTCCGGCGGCTCCGCGGGGGCGGCGGACACGGATCCGGCGCAGCAGGCCGCAGGCGCGGCCCCGTCGCCGGTCGCCGGGACCACCCCCTCCGCGCTCACGACGACGGCCAGGACGACGGCCAGGACGACGCCCGCTGCGCCGACGGCTACGACACCGGCCGCGACGACAGCCACCACACCGGCCAGCACGCCCGCCGCGCCGACGGCTACGACCCCCGACGGGACGACCCCCGACGGGACGACGGCCGCCGCCGAACCGGCCGGGACGACGGCCGCCCCGGCCGGGCCGTCGCCGTTCACGTCCCGCCCGGCGAACGCCGTCCCGCCCCGCAGCACCGACCCGCAGCTGCGGGCCTACAACGAGGAGCTGGCCCGCCTGGCGGCCCGGCACCGGGAGGAGTCCACCCCGTGACCGTCGCGACCGCCCTGAAGGCCTACCGGATCTCCGCCTGGGTCACCGGCGTCGGCCTGCTGCTGCTGACCTTCTACGCGATGCCGGCGAAGTACTTGTTCGGCGATCCGCGCCCGGTCGCGCTGATCGGGATGGTGCACGGGTTCCTGTACATGATCTACATCGTGTGCACGCTGATCCTGGCCGAGCGTTGCCGCTGGAAGCCGGTGTTCGCCGTCGTCATCCTGGCCGCGGGCACGATCCCGGTCGCCTCGTTCGTCGCCGAGCGCAAGGTGACCCGGAAGGTGCAGGCCGAGCACCTGGCACCCGCCGGGCCCTGAGTCCGGCTCAGCGGCCCCCGGCCGGGCAGCCCACCAGCTCGGCGAACCGGCGTTGCAGCTCCTCGGGGGTGTCGGCGGGCGCGGAGAACGCCAGCCGCACGTCCTGGGTGCCGGTCGCGGTGGGCACCCGCACGCGGAGCCCGAATCGGTCCACGCCGACCGGACGGATCCGGCCGCCGACGAACCCCAGCCCGTCGGGCAGGTGACGGCGCAGCGCGCACAGCATCTCCGGGTGGGCCCGGTCCAGGTGCTCCAGCCATGCCTGCTCGACCCGGCAGAACGGGTCGGGCTCGGCCGCCGCGAGCTCGGCCGGCGAGACCGGTGCGCAGCCCTCGGCGTCGGAGTACACCGCCGATGACGGGCGCAGCCGCAGCAGGGTCGCGCCGCGCCCGGCGTCGAGGAGGTTGGGGTGCGGAGCCTTCTCGGCGAGCCGCAGGGCCCGCTCCCGGCCGGTCGTCGGGTCCGGCTCGTGCAGCGTCCCGACCAGCCACAGCAGCTCCCGGACCGGCTCGTCGAGCGGAACCGGCGTGCTGCCGGTCAGCTCGAGCATCACCGGGAGCCCGCCCGCGGTGAGCCGGGTGCGCTCGCGGAGCACGTGGTCGTCGGGCAGCAGCAGGTCGGTCGTGCCGTCCGGCCAGGTGTAGTGCATCAGCGGCGCACACGGTTCCGGCTCACCGGTGCCGACGAGTGCCGCGCGGCCACCACGGGTGACGAGGCTGCGGGCTCGCTCGGCGACGGCGGGCGTCGGGGGGCGGCGCACTCGGGTCGTTCCCACTCTCACCTCCGATTAGGTAACCCTTACCTAAGCAGGAGGAAGTGTCGCCTGTCCAGTGCCGCGTGACACAGGGGGACAACCCCCTCTGCGTGCGCTCCGTGACCCGACCGTTAGCGTCTGTCGACGTGATGACCGTGCCCTCGGGTTCCTCAGCCGACCCGTGGCCGATCCGTCCGCTGCTCGCCGCGCTGGTCGACGACACCAGCCTGCTGCAGCCGAGGACCGTCGCACCGGGCGTCGACGCCGTCGTGTCGCGCTATCTCGCCGCCCGCGACGGCCACTACGGAGGCCTCGTCGGACGGCTGGTCTGCCCCGCGTCGCAGCTGCCCGCCGTCGTCACCGAGCTCGCCCGTTCCGCGCCGAGCCGGCCCGCGGAGATGGCCCTCGTCGTCGACACCGGGCTGGGCGCGGTGCCGAAGGCACTGTCGACGGTGTTCTCGCGCTCCAGCCTGCTCACCCCGAGCACCGTCGAGTGCGTCGCGCCGCCGGACGTCGACGGGGTCTGGCTCGAGCGCGTGTCGGAGTTCGTGCCGGACGAGGTGACCCCGGTCGTCGAGCCGCGCCGCCCCGTCGAGGGCGACGCCGACGGCACGCTCGCCTGGCTCGCCGCCGTCCGCAAGGTCGCCGAGCACGGCTGCACCCCGAAGATCCGCCTCGGCGGGCCGCGCGCCTCCGACGTGCCGGAGATCGTCGACGTGCACAAGTTCCTGCTGGCGGGCCTGGAGAGCGGCACCGGCGGGATCTCCGCGCAGGGCATCGACCGGATCGTCCGCGAGGACCCGTCCGCCTCGACGCCCCGCGGCCGCCACGGCCTGCTGAACCTGATCGCCGCCGTCGCGCGGATGACCGGGGTCAGCGCCTCGCCCGACCCGGCCGAGGACGCCCTGTCCTGCACCGACGGCGAGAAGCTCGCCCGGGAGCTCGACGAGCTGCCCGAGGCCGCCGTCGAGCAGGTCCGCACCGTCCTGCCGCGCTGCGGGGTCGACCCCGATCCGGTCCCGATCGCCGACCTCGTCGCCCTCGGGCTGCTGGACTGATCAGGACGCATCGGATGCGGATCGGATTCCTGGGGCCGCACGCCACGTTCACCGAGCAGGCCCTGCTGACGCTGCCCGAGTCCCGTGGCGCCGAGCTGGTGCCGCTGCCCGGCGCCCCCGCGGTGCTGGCGGCCGTCCGCGACGGCTCCGTCGACGCCGGCTGCGTGCCGATCGAGAACACCGTCGAGGGCGCCGTCCCGCCGGTGCTCGACGGGCTCGTGGCCGACCCGCCGCTGGTGCTCGCCCGCGAGGCCCGGATCGCGGTCCGGTTCTGCCTGATGGGCCGCACGGGCACCACGCGGGACGCGATCCGCTCGGTCGCCTCCCACGGCCACGGCATCGCCCAGACCCGCGGCTGGCTCGCCGAGCACCTGCCCGGCGCCGAGGTCCGGGTCAGCTCCTCCACGGCGGAGGCCGCGGCCCAGGCCGCCCGGGGCGAGGTCGACGCCGCCGTCGCCGCCCCGCTCGCCGCCACCCAGCACGGGCTGGAGGTGCTGGCCGACGACATCGCCGACAACGCGGGCGCCGTCACCCGGTTCGTGCTGCTCACCCGCCCCGGCCCGCCGCCGCCGCCGACCGGCTGGGACCGCACCACCATCGCCGCGACGACCACGAACCGGCCCGGAACCCTGCGCGGCCTGCTCACCGAGATCGCGGTCCGCGGGATCGACCTGACCCGGATCGAGTCCCGCCCGGTGAAGGACCGCCACGCCGAGTACTGGTTCCACCTCGACTGTTCGGGCCACGTCGCCGACCCGGCGATGGGGGAGGCCCTGGCCGCGCTGCACCGTCGCTGCGACCGGCTCATCTACCTCGGGTCGTTCCCGCGATCCGATCCCGCACCGGCCGCCCCCGCGGCCGGGGTGGGGAGCCCCGTGGCGGCGCTCGGCGTCGCCACCACCGACGACTACGCCGCGTCCGAGCGCTGGCTCGCCGCGGTCCGACGGGGAGCCGACACGTGAGCCACCCGACCGACGACGAGCACGACGGCGCCGCCTCCTTCGCCGCCGTCGGCACCGGCAGCCGGACCGCACAGGTCCCGCCGGACGACGGCACGCTGCGCCTGGTGCTGGTCCGGCACGGCCGCACCCCGTCCAACGTGCGGCACCGCCTCGACACCGCGCTGCCCGGCCCCTCGCTCGACGAGCTGGGCCGCGCCCAGGCCGAGGAGGTCGCCGGCCTGCTCGCCGGCTGGCCCGTCCGGGGCCTGTACGCGTCACGGGCGACCCGCGCGCAGGAGACCGCCGCCCCGATCGGGCGCGCGCTCGGCCGCGGGGTCACCCTGCTGAAGGGCCTGCACGAGGTGTCGGTCGGAGACCTCGAGGGCCGGGAGGACGACGACGCCCGCGCCGCGTTCGACGAGGTCTTCGAGGCCTGGTGGGACGGCGACGTCGACCGCGCCATGCCCGGCGGCGAGTCCGCCCGCGACGTGTGGGACCGGGCGCTGCCCGACCTCGCCGCGGTGACCTCCGGCGTGTCGGAGGGCGCGGTCGTCGTCGTCAGCCACGGGGCGGCGATCCGGGTCCTGTCGCTGGCGCTGCTCGGCGGGCACGACGGCTCCGGGCCCGGCCACTCCGACGTCACCTACGGCCGCGAGCGCCCCGTCCCCAACACCGGCCGGGTCGTGCTGCGTCGCGACCCCGACGGCTGGGTCCCGGAGCTGTGGGACGCGATGCCCGGCGGGCGGCGCGCCACCCACCGGTAGCGGCCGGGCGGCTCAGCCCCAGCCGAGCTCGTGCAGCTTCTCCTCGGAGATGCCGAAGTGGTGCGCGATCTCGTGGACGACGGTGATCGCGACCTCGTCGACGACCTGCTCCTCGTCGTCGCAGAAGTCGAGGACGGCGTCGCGGTAGACGGTGATCCGGTCCGGGAGCTCGCCGGCGTAGTCCGCCGTGCGCTCGGTCAGCGCGACGCCCTCGTAGAGCCCGAGCAGGTCCGGCTCGTCGGGGTGGCGCGGCTCCACCAGCACCACGACGTTGTCCATCGCCGCGGCGAGCTCGGCGGGCACGAGGTCCAGCGCCTCGCCGACCAGTTCGTCGAACCGGTCGGCGGGCATCACCACCGGCACGTCAGTTGTCCGACAGCCCGGGCAGGCCGGGTGGGATGTCGAGGTCGGGCCGCCCGGCACCGCTGTCGGGCGCGGCGGGCTGTTCGGCGTCGGGCTGCTGGACCGGGGCCTGCGAGCCGGGGGCCGGAGTGGCCGCACCGTCGGTGGGTGCGCCCCCCGGGGTGCCGGGCGTGGACGGCGCCGGGCCGGCGGGCTGCCCGGACACGACCAGGTTGCCCTTCACCGAGCCGGTGATCGAGGCGAAGCCGCTCTTGTCCGGCAGCAGGGTGCCGATGTTGCAGTTGACCTTGCGGCTGCCCGCCTTCCAGGACTCCTCGGAGAGGTTGCCCCAGTAGACGATGAGCCCCTTGGCGTCGATCACGGTGTCGTTTCCGGCGAAGGTGTTGGCGGCGGTGGTGCAGGCGGGCTGGAGGAACTTGTCCTGGTCCTCGACGGTGGGCCAGGCGTCCGGGAACTGGGTGCCCAGGTCGACCAGCCCGACGGCCTCGGCGGCGTGCGGACCGGCGCAGTCGGTCGGGTCCCCGACGGTGCGGCCGTCGATGGCCAGGCAGGTGCCCACCGGCTGGACCGCGGACTGGTCCTGCGCGGCGACCTTCCCGGTGATCGGGAACATCTCCCCGCTGCGCGAGGCCATCTGCAGGCCGCAGCGCATGCCCTTGTCGCCGCCGTCCCAGCGCTGCTGCGACGGCTTGAGCGCGCCCACCCGGAACTTCCCGTCCGGGTCGAACTTGCCGTTCAGGTACTTCGTGACCACCGGGGTGCAGCGGTCGGCGACGAGCTTCTGCCAGGCCCCGTCGGCCGGGAACGTCGGCTGGTCGGTCAGCACGACCCGCCCCGCCTGCTCGAACAGGTGCGGCCGGGCACAGTCGACGGCGGCGGTGTCGGTCGCGTCGGACCGGGTCCAGTTGAGGCAGGTGCCCGGGGTGTCCGGTGGGGACGGCAGCGGCGGCGGCTCCTCCACCTTCGGGACCCCGGAGGACGCGAACGACCCCAGGACCGGCACCTCGGCGCCGAGCAGCGAGTCGACCGACGCGACGGTCAGCATCAGCAGCGCGCCGACGAGGATCCCGATCCCGACCCGGCGGGCCCCGAGGAACCCGCTCCGCCCGGTGCCCGCCCCTCCGGAGGCGTCCGACGACCGTCGCCGACGGGTCGGGACCACCGGGGTGGCCGACGGCCGGGACAGCACCGAGGTCGTGCCCTGCCCGCCGTGGACGGCGGTGCGGCCGGTCGCGTCGGGCCGGTCGGAGCCGGCGGGGGAGCGGGAATCCATGACGTCCCCATCATGCAGCCGGGGTCGGTCCGGCTTCACCCGGCCGGTGCCCCGGCGCGGCGGTCGGTCGGCCGGATGCTGTGAACGAGCAGGTCCGTCCGGTGCGACGGGGTGGCGCGACCACTCGTCCGGGTGGTCGTGGGCGAACCGCCGCCGAATCGTCATCCGGGAACGACCGGTGGTCGTCGGTCGGTCCCGGTACGGTGCGCGCGGGGGGACAGGAGTGACGATGGGGGACCAGCGATGACCGACGGACCGCGCACCGCCGGCGGCCCGGACGACAGCACGCCGCCCGCCGGTACGCCGAGTGCGACACCGGGCGGCGCGCAGCCGTCGGGCTCGCAGCCGGCGCCGGCACCGCAGACCGACGGATCGGCGCCGGCGCCGTGGGCGAACCCGCCCGCCGAGCAGCCCGCCGAGGCCCCGCGCGGCCGGATCCGGCAGCAGGACGGCAGCACCACGCCCCGCGAGCCCACGCTCGCCGAGAAGCGGGCCCGCGAGCAGAAGCTGCGCGCGGACCGCGAGGCGGTGCGGCTGAAGGAGGCCCGCTCCAAGACCACCAAGCGGGTGCTGATCGGCGCCGGCGCGACCGTCGGTGTCGTCGCCCTGATCGCAGCGGTCTACGCGGGCTCAGGTGGGGCCTCGGAGGATGAGCGGGTCGCCGACGCGCGCTGCGTCGACGACCAGGGCGTCGTCGTGCCGGACGAGAACTGCTCTGGCACCCAGAGCCAGGGGCAGGTGTCCACCGGTGGCGGCGGTTTCGCCTTCGTGCCGATCTTCCTGGGCGGCGGCCGTCAGTACCACTACAACTACGGCGGCGCCGGCGGAGTCGGGCAGGTCGCGACCGGAGGGACCGTCTCCCCGCCGCCCAGTGGCACCACGGTCCGCAGCGGCACGACCGGCTCGACCATCGGCTCGGCGACCCGCAGCGGCACGATCTCCCGGGGCGGTCTCGGCGTGGGCGGCGGATCGTCGTCGTCCTCGGGCGGGTCCGGCTCGTCCAGCGGGAGCTGAGGGCGTGCGACGCGAACGCGGCACCCCCCGCCCGGACTGGCAGCGCACCGTCGCCGAGCAGGGGCTCGCCTTCGGTACCCCCGGCCGGGACGGCTCGGGCAACGAGCGGCCCTACTGGGACGAGTCGGTGCACTACGTCTTCGAGATGGACGAGATCCTGTCCCTCGAGGCCGACGTCGAGGTGCTCCAGTCGATGTGCCTGTCGGCCGTCGACCACGTCGTCACCACCGAGCGGTTCCGGGACTTCGCGCTGCCCGAGTGGTGCTGGGAGCAGGTCGCGCAGTCCTGGCGCCGCTCGGACCCGCACCTCTACGGCCGCTTCGACCTGCGCTACGACGGCTCCGGACCGGCCAAGCTGCTGGAGTACAACGCCGACACCCCCACGTCGCTGCTGGAGGCCTCGATCCTGCAGTGGCACTGGCTGCAGGACGTCCACCCCGGCGACGACCAGTGGAACTCCCTGCACGAGAAGCTCGTCGAACGCTGGGGCGAGCTGAAGGGGCTGCTGCCGTCGTCGGAGGTGCACGTCACCTGGTCCGGCGCCGAGTCCACCGGCGAGGACCACATCACCGTCGGCTACCTCCAGGAGACCGCCGCCGAGGCGGGCCTGGACACCGTCGGACTGTCCATCGAGGACATCGGCTGGGACTCCGCTCTGGACCGCTTCGTCGACCTCGAGGAAGCTCCGATGTCGACGGTCTTCAAGCTCTACCCGTGGGAGTGGATGCTGACCGACGAGTTCGGCAAGCACGTCACCCGCAGCCTCCCCGAGACACTGTGGCTCGAGCCGCTGTGGAAGACCCTGCTGTCGAACAAGGCGCTGCTCGCGGTGCTCTGGGAGATGTACCCCGGGCACCCGAACCTGCTGCCCGCCTCGCTCGGCAACCCCGGGATCCTCACCGAGTACGTCCGCAAGCCCCTGCTGGGGCGCGAGGGCGCCAACATCGCGATCGTCGCCCCCGGCTACGAGACCGCCACCGGCGGCGTCTACGGCGACGAGGGCTTCGTCTACCAGATGTTCGACCCGCTGCCCGAGTTCGACGGGTTCCGGCCCTGCCTGGGCGCCTGGCTGGTCGGTGACACCGCCGCCGGGCTCGGCATCCGAGAGACCGCCGGCCTGATCACCGACGACGGTGCGGCCTTCGTGCCGCACCGCATCCCCGAGTCCTGACCGTTCCGCTCTGCTCCGCTCCCTGCACACCCCCGCTCCCGGAGGTACCTCCCGTGATCCTCGCCCAGGCGTTCGACGCCACGTACTGGGGCTTCCTCGGCCGCGGTGTCGGCGCGATCCTGCTCTACGCCGTGATCGGCACCCTGCTCATGCTGATCGGCTTCTGGGCCATCGACCTCACCACGCCCGGCAAGCTCCCGGCGATGGTGCGCGGCGGCCTGCCGAACGCGGTGACCATCACCTCGGCCGGCATGCTGTCGATGGCGTTCATCATCGTCACCGCGATCTACGGCTCCTACGGCTCGCTGCTGCAGGGTGTCGTGTCGTCACTGGTGTTCGGCCTGATCGGGATCGTCGCCCAGGTCGCCGCGGTGCGGCTGCTGGAGTGGGTGACCGGCATCGACATCGGCGAGGTCATCCAGTCCGACGAGCCGCGGGCGGTCGCGAAGGTCGTCGCGGCCGCGCACGTCGCGCTCGGCCTGATCGTCGCGGTCGCGGTCTTCTAGACGCCCGTCCCGGCCGGGCCCGCGTCCCGGCGCCGCTCAGGCCAGGGCGGTCAGCACTTCGACCCTGGCCTGCGGCGGCGGCATCGCGGCGATCTCCGCGCGCACGTCGCGGGCGGCGGCGGCGAGCTCGCCGTCGTGCAGCAGCCTGCGCAGCGCGTCGGCGGTGAACGGGCCGCCCAGCCCGGCGCCGCGGGCCGCGACCAGCTCCGCGTTGTGCCGTCGGTCGCCCGGACCGGGCAGCGCGAGCTGCGGGACGCCCGCCGCCAGCGCGGCCAGCACGTGCGCGGCGCTGCCGTCGTGCAGCACCGCGGCGCAGGCGGGCAGCAGCTCGTCGAGCGGGACCCGCCCGACCGTGCGCACACCGCGTCGGCCGTGGCGCAGCAGCCGCGCCGGGGGCCGGACGAGCACGAGCTCGCAGTCCGGCCCGTCGTCGCGCAGGTCGTCCAGCGCGCGGACCGCCGAGGCCTGCAGATCGCCCCGCAGCGGCCCGCCGCCGCGCAGCACCAGCACCCGCGGCCGCACCGAGGGGCCGCTCAGCCACGCCGGCAGCGCCGACCGGGCCGAGCCGCGGGCCCGGCCCGGCCGCACGGCCAGCGCGTCGCGCGCGCCGACCAGGCTCGACGGGGCGATGGTCAGGGCGATCGCCGGCGGCGGGACCCCGCGCAGCCCGTGCCGCAGCCGGGCCCGCTGCAGCGGTCGGGAGTCCAGCAGCGTGCGGACCAGCGCGAACCCGTCGAGCAGACCGTTCTCGTGCAGCACCGCGGGGACGTCGTGCCGGGCGGCCGCGAGCGCCCCCGCGACGGCGAGGGGCTCGTAGACCACGACGTCGGGCCGCCACTGCTCGGCGACGGTCACCAGCGCGTCGGTCAGCTCCTCGTTCACCGGGCCGAACAGCGAACGCACCCCGGCGTCGCCGCCGCGCCCGGCCAGCTCGGCCCGCGCGGTCACCGGGTGCGCGACGAGCGAGCGTGCGGCGAGCCTGCCCACCCGCAGGCTGCGGGCGACGTCGATGAACGGCAGCGGGTCCGCCCCGGGGAGCGGGTGCGCGTCGCCGCCGCCGGCGAGCAGCACCTCGTGCCCGGAGTCCCAGAGCGCGTGGGCGAGCGGCAACAGCGGTGTCAGATGCCCCGACAGCGGGGCCGCCACCACCAGAACACGCACCGTCCGAGGGTAACCGCCACGCGGTCGTCCGGGGGCCGTCTCCGGGCGGTTCCGTACGCTCTGGGTGTGATCGTCGAGAACGCGCCCCGGCTCGTCGCCACCGACGTCGACGGGACCCTCCTCGACGACGGCGGCGTGGTCACCCCGCGCACCGTCGCCGTGCTGGAGCGGGCGGTCGCCGCCGGCGCCGGGTTCGTGCTGGTGACCGGCCGCCCGCCGCGCTGGATCCCGCCGGTGCTCGCGCGGCTGCCCGAGGGCCTGGTGCGGCTGTGCGTGTGCGCGAACGGCGCGGTGCTCTACGACGCCGTCGACGACGTCGTGCTCGGCACGCACACCCTGGATCCGGCCGCGATCGGCGAGCTCGCCGCCCTCGCCGCGGAGCTGTTCCCCGGATGCGGGTTCGGCGTCGAGCGCGTCGCGAACGCCGAGGGTGACGACGGCGTTCGGGGCGTCGTCGACCAGTTCCTCACCGACCCCGGCTACGTGCACGCCTGGGGCGAGCACGACGGCGGCTCCACCAGCCGCGAGGACCTGCTCGGGCACCCGGCGACGAAGGTGCTGATCCGCTCCCCGGAGCTGACCAGCGAGCAGATGATGACCGCACTCGCGCCGAAGGCGGGCGGGCTGGCCGACCTGACGTTCTCGCACCCGTCCGGGCTGATCGAGGCCTCCGCGCCCGGGGTCACCAAGGCGACCGGCCTGGCCGAGGTCGCCCGCCGGCTCGGCGTGACCGCGGCGGACACCGTCGCGTTCGGCGACATGCCCAACGACCGGGAGATGCTGCGCTGGGCCGGGCTCGGCGTCGCGATGGGCAACGCCCACCCCGACCTGGCCGGCCTCGCCGACGAGGTGACCGCCTCGCACACCCACGACGGGCTCGCCGAGATCCTGGAACGCTGGTTCTGAGCGCACCCGGCGGCGTTCACCTGCCTGTCGACGAGCGGTCATGCGCGGTCCGCCACCCCGCCCCGGCCCGTCCCACCACCCCGCCCGCGCGTACCATCACCGGCTGTCATCGCCCGCGAGCCGGGTGCCAGCGCCCGCGCCAGGAGGCCCCCACCCGTGGCTGACACGGCAGACACCCTGGACCGGTCCGGTCCGCAACCGCCCGCCGACGTCCCGCCCACCGGCGAGGTCGCCGTGCTGGCGTCCGTGCAGGGCGTTCTTGCGAACGACACCACCGTGCGGGTCGCCCGCGGGATGTCGCTGTTCGGCGAGCACGCCGCCGGCTGGCTGGCGATCGGCGTCCTGGGTGCCGCGCTGGACCGTCCCCGCCGTCGCGAGTGGCTCGGCTCCGCCGCCGCCGTCGCGTTCGCCCACGGCGCCTCGATCGGGATCAAGCGCGTCGTCCGGCGCCGCCGACCCGACCACCCCGCGGTCCGGGTCCTGGTGGGCACCCCGAGCCGGCTGAGCTTCCCGTCCTCGCACGCCACGTCCACCACCGCCGCCGCCGTGCTCTACGGCGGCCTGCTGGGCAGGCGCTCCCGCCCGGTGGCCGCGGCGGGTGTGGGCCTGATGGCGCTGTCGCGCCTGGTCCTCGGCGTGCACTACCCGACCGACGTCGCCACCGGCACCGCGCTCGGCGCGGCCGTCGCCGGTACCGCGCGACGCGTGATCTCACGCAACCCCACCACCGGAGGGTGAGCGCATGACCAGCACCGACCCCACGAAGGTCGACCACGACGACTCCGAGAAGGAGAAGGTCGCCCGGGCCGCCGACCCGCAGACCCCCGTCGTCCCGGACGCCCCCGACGACGCGGGCGCGCCGGAGGGTCACGAGGACGAGGCGGCCCCGACCGCCGTCGCCGCCGAGCACGCCCCGCACGTGCCGATGGACCCGTCCGAGCGGACCACCGCGATGGTCGCCCGCGGCCTGCTGAAGACGATGCGCCCGCGCCAGTGGGTGAAGAACGTCCTGGTCTTCGCCGCACCGTTCGTCAGCGGCCAGCTCTTCGACGTGCCGGTCCTCGTCGACTGCCTGATCGCCTTCGTCGCGTTCTCGCTGGCCGCGTCCGGCGTGTACCTGGTCAACGACGCGCTCGACGTCGAGGCCGACCGCGCGCACCCGACCAAGCGCCGCCGCCCGATCGCGTCCGGCATCGTCCCGGTGCCGCTGGCCTTCGTCGCGGCGGGTGTGCTGTTCGCCGGCTCGATCGCGCTGTCGTTCGCGGTGACCTGGCAGCTGATCATCGTGCTCGCCGTCTACGTGGCGGTGCAGCTGTCGTACTGCCTGTGGCTCAAGCACCAGCCGGTGCTCGACATCTGCATCGTGGCCTCCGGCTTCCTGATGCGGTCCATCGCCGGTGGTGTCGCCACCGGGATCCCGCTGTCGCAGTGGTTCCTGCTGGTCACCGGGTTCGGGTCGCTGTTCATGGTCGCCGGCAAGCGCTACGCCGAGATCAACCTCGCCGAGCGCACCGGCGCGAAGATCCGCAAGTCGCTGGAGAACTACACGGCGTCCTACCTGCGCTACATCTGGTCGCTCTCGGCCACCGTCATGATCGTGATGTACGGGCTGTGGGCGTTCGAGATCCGCGAGGACCACAACTCGGTCTGGTCGGTGCTGTCGATCGTGCCGTTCGTGGTCGCGGTGCTGCGCTACTCCGTGGACGTCGACCGGGGGACCGGCGGCGAGCCGGAGGAGATCGCGCTCGCGGACCGGGCGTTGCAGGTCCTGGCGCTGGCCTGGATCGCGATGCTCACCCTGGCCGTCTACAGCTGACGCCGACGCCTCCCGGGCCCGGTTCCCCGCACGGGGGCCGGGCCCGCGGTGCGTCAGTACGCGGGGTGTCGGCGCCCGGTGTGCCAGGACCAGGTGTGCGCGAGGCCCTCGGCCAGCGGGGTCGGTGCGGGCAGGCCGAGCGCGGCGATCCCGCGCGACGGGTCGAGGCAGCTGCGGCGCAGCTCCCCGGGCCGGGCCGGCAGGAACTCGGGGGCGAACTCCTCCGGCGTGAGGCCGGCGATCGTCCCGATCGTCGCGGCCAGCTCGACGATCGTGGACTCGGTGCCGGTGCCGACGTTGAACACCTCACCGGCCAGCTCCCCGGCCGCGAGCCGGTCGGCCGACGCGAGCGCCGCCCGCGCGACGTCGCCGACGTAGAGGAAGTCGCGGGTCTGACCGCCGTCGCCGAACACGGTCGGCCGGGACCCGGTGCGGGCCCGGTCGCAGAACAGCGAGACCACACCGGCGCCGCCGGCCGGGTGCTGGCGCGGCCCGTAGACGTTCGCGAACCGCAGCACCAGTGCCGGCAGACCGTGCGTCCGGACGAAGAACCGGGTGTAGCGCTCCGCGGCCAGCTTGCTCATGCCGTACGGCGACTCCGGCTCGGCCGGCTCCGCCTCGGTCGTCGGCAGGGGGGCGCCGTCGCCGTAGATGGCTCCGCCGGTGGAGCACACGACGACCGCGCCCGCACCCGCGTCGCGGGCGGCCTGCAGCACGCTCAGGGTGCCGAGGACGTTGACCGAGGCGTCGTGCGCCGGGTCCGCCATCGAGCGGCGCACGTCGATCTGGGCGGCCAGGTGGAACACCGCGTGCGGGCGGTACTGCGCGCCGAGCGCGGTGAGCGCGGCGGTGTCGCGGATGTCGAGCTCGGCCACCGTGACGCCCGGGGCGAGGTTGTCCCGCGTCCCGGCGGAGAGGTCGTCGACGACGAGGACGTCGTCGCCGCGGGCGAGCAGGGACTCGACCAGGGTGGAGCCGATGAAGCCGGCTCCGCCGGTGACGAGCGCGCGCATACCTGCCTTCCTCCGGGGCGGACGGTGTGTGCACCCGGCTGCGGCACACGGTAACCGCGGGTGCCCCGGGCGCCTCAGCCGGTGGAGCGGGCGGGCTCCGTGCCGCAGGCGGTGATCCGGTAGAGCGTGCTGCCGCCGCCGGAGAGGACGGACTCGAACCCGGGTGCACGGTCGATCTCGGACAGCCCGGGATAGGTGTCGGCCCGCGCGTCCCACGGCCACCAGGTGACCGGGCCGTCGATGACGTAGCCGACGCCGGTGGCCCGCACCGCGGGACAGACGACGGGGTCGCGGGCGGCGTCGTGCAGCCGCAGCCGGATCAGCTCCTGGTCGGGCGTCCAGGTCCCGGATAGGTGCGGGAAGAGCACCCCGCGCCCGGTCAGCGGGTAGAGCAGGCCGTTGCCGGTCCACGGGTTCGCCGCGACGATGGCGCCCGGTTCGGTCGCCCGGCCCGCCGCCTCCAGGAACTCCCGCTGGCCGGGCTGCAGCACCCGGCCGGTCTCGTAGCGGTAGGCGTCGGCGATCACGGCGGCGTGCACGCCGATGCGGAACCCGTCGGTGAGCAGGACCAGCGCCGCGGCGAGGACGGCGACGACCGGGACGGCCGTCAGCTGTCGTCGCTCCGGGGTGGTCTCCGCCTGCCGCACCGCGGTCACCGCACGGACCACCAGGCCCGCCGCGCCGAGCACACCCAGCGTCGCCAGCGGCACCCCGGTGATCGGGACCATCGCGGCGAGCCGGTGCGAGTCGTTGTACCAGGCTCCGGTCAGCGCGGTGACCAGGTCGCCCTCCCGGGCGACGGCGAGGGTGTAGAGCAGCGCCGAGGTCAGGTGGGCCGGCACCAGCCACGCGGTGCGGGCCTGCCGCAGCGCCAGGACGGCGCCGACCACGACCAGCACCGACACCACGACCAGCTCGGGCCGCTTGTTCGTCCCGTTCCACAGCACACCGGTCAACGCCTCGCGAGCCCCCATCGAGGCCTGCCAGTCGAACATCCGGACGCTGGCGAGGAAGGGCGACCACGCCAGCAGCCACACCACGGCGGCGACCGCGGCGAGCGCACCCGCCGGGCCGAGGGCCGCCGTGGCGAACCGGCGCTCGCGCACGTGCCGGACCGCGCTGACCCCGGCCGCGACCGCCACCGGGGACAGGCCCAGCACGAGCAGGCTGACCGCGGCGTTCGGATGGGCGAGCGCCAGCGCCGGGACGGTCGTCGCACCGAGCAGCAGCGCCCGGGCCCGGCCGACCACGCTGTCCCGGGTCAGACCCAGCACGGTCACCACGGCGGCCAGCCCGGCGGGCACCAGCGCCAGCCCGAGCAGGTTGGGCCACAGGACGCCCCAGTTCATCAGCAGCCACGGCATCGCGGTGAACGCCGTCGCGAGCACCGGGGTGACCAGCAGGGCACCGGCCCGGCGCCCGACGATCTGGCGGACGAGCAGCGTGCAGGACAGCGGCCACACGACGGCCGCGGCGGCGAACGCGGCGAGGTTCGACGCGGCCGGGATCGACGCGCCGGTGCTCGCCACGACGAGCGAGACGACGTCGTGCCAGGCGGCGGGGTAGGCCGACGGCACGCCGGGGCTGTTCAGCTCGCCCAGCGTCAGTGACGACGCGTCGCCGGTCTGCAGGATCCGGGCGACCGCGCTGTAGTGGTAGATCGCGTCGTAGGTCGGGGAGACCGCGTCGACGGGGCCGAACGCGAGCACCACGGTCAGCCAGCCGATCGCGACGGTGACGGCCACGCCGACCGCCAGCGCGATCCCGCCGAGGGGGCCGTCGGGTCCCGTGCGCAGCAGGAACGGCGGACGGCCGGCGGGATCGCCCGCGTCGTCACCCGGTCCGGACCGGGACCGGCCCGCCCGCCGCCGGAGCCCCGCGGTCACCGCGGCGCACAGCAGCGCGAGCACCGCGGTGACACCCAGCACCGGCCACGGTCCCCACGGCACCCCGGCCCGCCCGGCCAGCACGGCGGTGGTCGCGATCAGCGCGACCGACACCAGCGGCCCGGCGCCCCAGCAGACCGCTCCGCGCAGTCCCGCGGCGCGGGCGACGAGCGCCCCGGGCAGGACGCACCAGGCCGCGGTCACCAGGGCCACGGGGACGGCCTGTGCCCACGTCATCCCCGGCTCCGCGCGTCGTCGATCGGCAGCCGCATCCGGCGCACCCTACGAGCGTCGTGCCGCGCGGCGGGACGCGCGGTCGCCGTGTCACCGTCCGCGACCGGATCGTGTCCCGTGCGGATCGCCGCTCAGCTCCTGGTGGAGCGGGCCGTCCCCACCTCGTCGGCGGCGGGCTCGGTGACGGCCGCCCGGTGCCCGTTGGTCCCCGCAGCGCGCTCCTCCAGGGCGGTCAGCCGCTGCTCCAGCTCGCTCTCCCGCCGGGTCAGCTCCGCGTCCCGGACGGCGATCTGGCGGGCCAGGTTCGTCAGGTGCTGGCTGATCTCCCGGTCCCGCAGGTAGGTGTTCAGCATCCCGAACACGAAGGCGACGACGAGCAGGTAGACCAGCAGGTCCGTGCCGCGGCCGATGCCCACCGCCCGGGCCAGGTAGGTCAGGTCGTTCGGGCGCAGGACCGCGTAGATGTTCAGCACGATGAACGCGCCGAAGGCGATCCGCTTGCTCGCCCGCACGCCGACGCTCTGGCCGCTGCGCACGAAGTAGACGAGCGCGCCGACCGCGGCGGCCAGGAGCAGGATCTGCAGGATCACGGTGTTCGCCTCCTGGGTCATCGCTGCCGTACCGACAGGTCGAACAGGATGTTCACCCCGTTGAACAGCGACTGGCCCTTGGATCGTGAGTACTCGGTGTAGCGGATCGTGACCGGGACCTCGCGGATCCGCCACGACGACCGGGCCAGCGACGCGACGATCTCCGACGCGTGCGCCATCCCGTTCATGGTGATCCGCAGGTCCTCCGCGACCGCCCGGTTCATGGCCCGCAGCCCGTTGTGGGCGTCGGTGAGCTTGAGCTTGCGGCTGGCCGGCGACAGCGCCGCGACGGTGCGCAGCACCAGCCGCTTGAGCGGCGGGACCGGCTCGGTCGACTCGAGGAAGCGCGAGCCGAGGACGACGTCGGCCTCGCCGCCGCGCAGGATCGCGGCCATCCGGACGGCGTCGGCGACGTCGTGCTGGCCGTCGGCGTCGAAGGTGACGATCCGCTCCGCCCCGCGGAGCAGGGCGTAGTCGATCCCGGTCTGCAGCGACGCGCCCTGCCCGAGGTTGATCGGGTGCCGCACGAGGTGCGCCTCGGTGCCGGCGATGCGTTCGGCGGAGGAGTCCCGGCTGCCGTCGTCGACACACACGACGTTCGGGAAGGCCGTGCGGATCTCCGCGACGACCTCGGCGATGACGGTGTCCTCGTTGTACACGGGGACCACCACCCAGGTGCCGGTGTCGGCGACCACGTCCCACTCCCTCGTCACTGACCGGCGGCCGTTCACGGCCGCACCGCAGAGGCTATCGGTCCGGGTATCCGAGCCGTGCGACGGTGGGTCACGATCGGGGCGAAGGTGATGTTCCGTACCGTTCGTGACATGGACCCGAGAACCCTGCTCGAGGTGATGCTGGCCGATCTGGACAGCGCGCCGGAGCTGTACCGGCCGACGGACTTCTGGCGGACCGGGCTCGAGAAGGTGGTCGCCGACCTGCGGGAACGCGGGTTCACGGAGTTCCGCAGGCACCCGTCGGCCACGTTCTTCTACGCCCCGCAGTACGCGCCGGTGTCCAGGCCGGCGGCGATGCTGTCGCGAGCGTTCGGGATGCTGGGCGGCCCCGGCACGCTGCTGCGCGGGCGGATCGACCAGGTTCCCGTCGCCCGGGCCCACCACGCCACGGTGACCGCCCTCGACCCCGCCGACCGGTCGCCGTCGCTCGCCGGGTTCAGCGAGTCGACCGCCGGCGCCCCCGCCGAGCAGCTCGAGTTCGACGGCCGCCGGTTCAGCCGGTCGTCGCTGAACTACCTGCGCGGGCTGGTCATGCTCAAGCGGGCCGTGCCCGACCTCGACGTCTCGACGGTCCTGGAGATCGGCGGCGGGTTCGGCACGCTCGGGGAGATCCTGCTGTCGGGCAACCCCGGACTGCGCTACATCGACGTCGACATCCCGCCGGTCGCCGCCGTCGCCACGCACTACCTGCGCGAGGCGCTCGGGCCGGAGAAGGTCGGCGACTACGCGGCCACCCGCGAGCGCGAGAAGATCGTGATCGACGAGCTGGAGCACCCGGCGACCGTGCTGTGCTCCTGGCAGCTGCCCCGGCTCACCGGGACCGTCGACCTGTTCGCCAACTTCATCTCCTTCCAGGAGATGGAGCCCGAGGTGGTGGCGAACTACGCGAACCTGGTCACCGACCTGGGCGCCCGCTGGCTGCTGCTGCGCAACTCCCCGACCGGCAAGCCAGGAGTGCGCGAGCCCATGCTGCGGCGCCACTACCTGGAGATGTTCGACCGGTTCGAGCTCGTCGACTCCGACGCCGGGCTCTACGGCCAGGACTCCGAGGGCACGGTGTCCGAGGTGATGGTGCTCGCGCGGCGCTCGTAGGGTGGCGCGCATGCGCACCCCGGACCCGATCGAGATCGGCGGCCACCTCGTGGGACCCGGCGAACGGCCGTTCGTCATCGCGGAGGTCTCCGGCAACCACAACGGCTCGCTGGACCGGGCGCTGGAGATCGTCGACGCGATCGCCGGGACCGGGGCGCAGGCGGTGAAGCTCCAGACCTACCGGGCCGACACGATCACCATCGACGCCGACGGCCCGGCCTTCCGGATCCGTGACGACCACGGTCTGTGGGGCGGGCGGAACCTCTACCAGCTCTACGAGCAGGCGCACACGCCCTGGGAGTGGCACGAGCCGCTGTTCGCCCGTGCGCGGGAGCACGGCCTGGTGCCGTTCTCCAGCCCGTTCGACCCGACGGCGATCGAGCTGCTGGAGTCCCTCGACGCGCCGGCGTACAAGGTGGCCTCGGCCGAGCTGGTCGACCTGCCGCTGATCCGGGCGATGGCCGCGACCGGCAAGCCGATGGTGATCTCCACCGGGATGGCGACGCTGGCCGAGATCGACGCCGCCGTCGCCGCCGCCCGCGAGGGCGGTGCGACGCAGATCGTGCTGCTGGCCTGCACCGCCTCCTACCCGGCGGACCCGGTCGACGCCAACCTGCAGACGATCCCCGCGTTGCGCGAGGCGTTCGGCGTGCCGATCGGGCTGTCCGACCACACCCCGGGCATCGGGGTGCCGGTCGCCGCCGTCGCGCTCGGCGCGGTCGCGATCGAGAAGCACGTGACGCTGCGGCGTGACGACGGCGGCGTCGACTCCGACTTCTCCCTGGAGCCCGCCGAGCTGGCGTCGCTGGTCACCGAGACCGACATGGCGCGCCGCGCGATGGGCCCGGCCCGGTTCGGCCCCCGCGAGTCCGAGCGCGACACCCTCGCGCTGCGCCGCTCGCTGTGGGTGGTCGCCGACGTCGCCGCGGGCGAGAAGGTGACCGCGGACAACGTCCGGTCGATCCGCCCGGCGGGTGGTCTGCACACCGACACGATCGGCACCGTCCTGGGCCGGACCTTCACCCGCGACGTCGCCCGCGGCACCCCGCTGACCTGGGACCTGATCTGAGCCGACCGCTCAGTGCAGGGTGCCCAGCGCCGCCTTGGTGAAGGGCACCAGCTCGGACTCGCGGCCGTCCAGGACCTTGCTGCCCCACTCGGGGTCGGCGAGCAGCGCCCGGCCGACGGCGACGAGGTCGAACTCGTCGTCCTCCAGCCGGTCGAGGAGCTTCTCGACACCGCTCACGTCGGCGCGGGCGTCGGCGCCGGCGAACATCGCCGGGTCGAAGACCTGGTCCAGGCCGACCGAGCCGACGGTGATCGTCGGCAGCCCGGTGACCTTGCGGGCCCACCCGGCGATGTTGAGCTCGGCGTCGGCGTCGGGGAACTCCGGCTCCCAGTAGCGGCGCCCGGACGCGTGGAACGCGGTCACCCCGGCGTCGGCGAGCGGGGTCAGCACCTCGGTCAGCTCGTCGGGGGTGGCGGCGAGACGCGCGTCGTAGTGGTTGCCCTTCCACTGGGAGAAGCGGAACACGACCGGGTAGTCGGGCGCGACGCGTTCGCGGACCGCGGCGACGATCTCGGCGGCGAAGCGGGCGCGCTCGGCCCGGCCGCCCGCGTAGCCGTCGGCGCGGCGGTTGGTGCGCTCCCAGAGGAACTCGTCGATCAGGTAGCCGTGCGCGCCGTGCAGCTCGACGCCGTCGAAGCCGATCCGCTCGGCCTGCGCCGCGGCCTCGGCGAACGCGCCGACGATTCGGTCGATCCCGGCGAGGTCCAGCGCCTGCCCCGCGCCCTCGGTGCCGTCGAGCGCGACGCCCGACGGGCCGACGGACGGGGCCTCGGGGAACGGCGGCTTCCCGGCCTCGCGGGTGATGCCGACGTGCCAGAGCTGCGGCATGATCCGGCCGCCCGCGCCGTGCACCGCCTCGACGACCGTCGCCCACCCGGCCAGCGACGCCTCGCCGTGGAAACGCGGGACGTCGGCGGAGTCGCCCGCGGACGGGTCGTCGATGTAGGTCCCCTCGGTGATGATCAGGCCGGTCCCGGCGGCAGCCCGGCGGGCGTAGTAGGCCGCGACGTCGTCGCCGGGGACACCACCGGGGGAGAAGTACCGGGTCATCGGGGCCATGACGATGCGGTTGGACAGCTGTGCGGAGCCGAGCGAGTACGGACGGCCGAGCAGCCGTGCGGCGCGGGTGGACACGAGGCACTCCAGGGGGATGAGCCGTCCAGGCACGTCGGCGGGTCCGGGCGGAGGCGTCAAATGGTTCCTGTCAAAGATACAGATGGGCCGGCGAACTGCAACAGTGACCATCGCCTTTTCGTCCGGGCGGGTAGTCTGGGGCTCTGACCGGGGAGGTGACGTCGTGCTGGACATTCGGTTCTCCCGTGCCCTGCAGGCGATGCTCTACCTCGCCGCGGCCGCGGAGGGCGACGGGTCGACGGTCAGCTCCGGGCGGCTCGCCGAGGCCCTCGGGACGAACCCGAGCCTCGTACGCAGGCTGCTCGTACCGCTCGGGGCCGCGGGCCTGGTCGAGTCGACGAGGGGGCGCAGCGGTGGTGCCCGGCTGGCCCGGCCGGCCGGGGAGATCACCCTCGCCGAGATCCACCGCTGCGCGGTCGGGGAGAAGCCGCTCTGGGCGTGCAGCCCGGAGACCGAGCACGTCTGCCCGGTCACGCCGCACGCCGCGGCGTACTTCGCCGGGCTGACCGCCGACGTGGAGCAGGCGGTGCAGGCGTCGCTGGAGGGGCGGACGCTGGCCGACGCGCTGCGCGAGATGCGGGATCTGGAAAGCGTGCCGCGCTAACCGTCCAGAAAGTCCCTGACCAGGGCGTTCACCTCGTCCGGGGACTCCCGGTTCGACCAGTGGCCCCGCCCGGGCAGCAGCACGAACCGGGCGCCGGGCACGGCCTCGGCGGCCGCGCGCGTGGTCGCCACGGGGACGCCGGCGTCCCGGTCGCCCTGCACGAACAGCGCGGGGCAGCGGATCTCCGACAGCCGGGGGCGCAGGTCGACCCGCATCCGGCGGAACCCGATCGAGCCGTTCTGCCAGTCCGAGCTGCCCGCGTTCCCGGACCGGGCCTCGGCGAGGACGGCGTCGACGATCTCGTCCAGGTCGGGCACGCGGCCGGCGTCGCCGAACAGGGCACGGCGGGCGAACGCGGTGACCGCGGCCCGGCTGCGGAAGGCCAGGTTCGGCAGGGTCCGCGACAGCAGGGGCACCCGCGCGGTCAGCCACAGCAGCTGGTGCAGCCCGGGCGGGAAGCTCAGCGTCCCGGCCGGGGCCAGCGCGACGACCCGTTCCACCCGGTCGGGGTGCTCGATCGCGGTCGCCAGCGCGAGGGCGCCGCCCTGGGACAGCCCGACGACGGCGGCGCGCTCGATGCCGAGGTCGTCCAGCACGTCGACGAGCGTGCGCAGCAGCACCTCGTGGGTCGCCCGGCCGTGCCACGGTCGGCTGCGCCCCTGCTTCGGCCAGTCGGGGGCGACGACGCGGTGCTCGCGCGCGAGGTCGGGGATCAGGTGGCGCCAGCTGAGCAGCGCGTTGTCCAGGCCGGCGCCGGAGAGCAGCAGCACCGGCGGGCCGGCGTCGCCGGCGAGGTGGACGTGCAGGTCGCCCTCGGGACGGGGGATCACGTGGTCGCGCAGGTCGGTCATCGGTCGTCATCCTCGTCGCCCCACCCGCGTGCGGCCAGTGCCTCCCCGAGTGCGTCGGCGTGCCGCAGCGTGCGCACCAGGAAGGGCACCGCGAACGCCGTCGGCGACCGCTCCGCCCCACGGGCCCTCGCCGCCTCCCGGACCTGCCCGGCGATGCCGGACAGCGTGGCGATCGACTGGAGCGTCAGTCCGACGAGAAGGCCGAGGCGCTCCGGCGCCACCCCGAACCGGCGCAGCGGCCCGAGCCCGCGTTCCACGGCGCCGACCAGGTCGTCCACCCGGGTGGTGAGGGTGAACAGGGTCGCCGCACCCAGCGCGGCGACCAGACGCAGGACCACCACCAGCGTCCGTTCCGGGCCGATCAGCCACCACTGCACCGCGCCGAGCAGCAGTGCCAGCAGCGCCAGCGTGCGCAGCACCGGCCGGACCCGGTGCCACGGGATGCGGGCGAGCAGGTACCCGGCGGCGACGAGGGCGCACAGCGCGCCGAGCACCCGCGGGTCGCCGGTGAGCACCGTCCCGGCCGCGAGCGCCAGCACCACGAGCAGTGACGGCCCGGCCGGCGCCCGGTGCAGCGGGCTGGTGCCCGGTGAGTAGAGACCGAGCGGGGTCACGAGCCGCAGAGCCTGCGGTAGTACGCCACGGCCGGGCCCGGCTCGTCGTCGGCGACGACCCGGCCCCCGTCGAGGACGACGACGCGGTCGAACCCCGTCAGCAGGTCCAGGTCGTGGGTGGCGAGCAGGACCTGCTGGCGCAGCCCGGCGAGGCGGTCGGCGAAGGCCCGCTGGTTGCGCAGGTCGAGCAGGGTGGTCGGCTCGTCGCAGACCAGTACGTCCGGGTCGAGCACCAGCACCGCGGCCAGCGCGAGCAGCTGCTTCTGGCCGCCGGAGAGCTGGTGGGCGGGGTGCTCGACGTGGTCGCCGAGCCCGAACTCCGCGAGCGTCGCCTCGGCCCGCCGGGCGCGTTCGGCGCGGTCGCGCACGGTACGGCGCAGCGAGAACGCGACGTCCTCGCCCGCGGTCGGCATGACGATCTGGGAGTCCGGGTCGGAGAAGACGAACCCGACCCGGCGGCGGACGGCGGCGCCCTCGCGGGCGGGGTCGCGGCCGTCGACGGTCACGGTGCCCTCGGTCGGGGTGACCAGGCCGTTGACGGTGCGGGCCAGGGTGGACTTGCCGGAGCCGTTCGCGCCGACCAGCCCGATCCGGCGTTCGGGCAGGGCGAGGGTCACCTCCCGCAGCACGGTGCGCTCGCCGTAGCGGTGCCCGACGCCCGAGAACCCGATCACCGGACCACCCGCCAGCTCGTCGCGACGCCGAGGCCGCCGCCCGAGGACAGCGCGGCCAGCCCGGTCTCGCCGCGGCCCTGCACGACGAGCCGGTGGAACAGCCGGACGACCAGCACCGCGCCCGAGGCGCCCCAGGGATGGCCCAGGGCGATCGCGCCCCCGTCCGGGCTCGCCCGGTGCTCGTCGATCCCGGCGGCGTCGAGACAGGCCAGGGCCTGTCCGGCGAAGGCCTCGGTGAACTCGACGGCGTCCGGGGCGGCCGGTCGGTCGCGCAGTGCGGCGAGCGCCGGGACGGCGCCGAGGCCGAGGTCGGCGGGCGGGCAGCCGCGGGTGGCGGCCGAGACCAGCGCGAGCCCGGGCACGCCCAGCTCCCGCCGCCGCCACTCGGGCACCAGGGCGACGGCGGCGGCCCCGTCGTTCACCCCGCAGGAGTTCGCGGCGGTGTGGGCGCCGCCGGGGGTGAACGCGGGCCGGAACCGGGCCATGCGGTCGGCGGTGAAGCGCTCGCGGGGACGCTCGTCGGCGGTGCGGGACGCGACCGGGACGAGCTCGTCGTCGAAGCGGCCCGCCCGCTGCGCGTCGACGGCGCGGGCGTGGCTGCGGGCGGCGAACGCGTCGAGCCGGGCGCGGGACAGACCCGCCCGGGCGGCGACGTCGTCGGCGGCCGGACCCATGTCCGGGTCCGGGTCGCCTGCCGGGGCGAACGGCGCACGGGTGTAGACGGTGCCGTCGGCCCGGGTCCGGGTGGGCGCGGTCGACGGGGACTCGGCACCGCCCGCCAGGTACCCGACACCGTCGCCGGCGCGGACGGCCGCGGCGGCGGCGAGGATCGCGGACAGCCCGCTCGCGCACTGCCGGTCCACGGTCATGCCGGGCACGTCGTCGCCGAGCCCGGCGGCCAGCGCCGCGACCCGGGCCGGGTTGCCGCCGGGGCCGAAGACGTTGCCGAGGAGCACGTCGTCGACGTGGCCGCCGAGGGTCCCGGCCAGCGCCGCGAGGACGGGGGCCGCGAGCGCGTCGACGGTCACCGCCCGCAGCGACCCGCCCGCGGTGCCGATCGGGGTGCGTCGCGCGGCGACGACGACCGGGGTGGCGTCGTCGGGGCCGCTCACTCCGGGTCCCCGAGCGGTACGGCGTCCAGGCTGCCGTCGCGCAGGGCGGCGTCGACGGCGGCGCGGGCGGGCTTGCCCGATCCCAGCCGGGGCAGTGCGCGGGTGACCAGCCAGCGACGCGGGCGCTTCGCGGGGGACAGGGCGGTCCGGGCCGCGGCCCGCAGGGCGCGCCGGTCCGGGACGTCGTCGCGGGCCTCGACCACGGCGGTGACCACCATGCCCAGGGACGCGTGCGGGGTCCCGGCCACGACGACGTCGTCCACCCCCGGGACTCCCCGCAGCACCTGCTCGACCTCCTCGGCGGCGACCAGCGTCCCGCCGGAGGAGATGGTGGTGGCGGCGCGGCCGAGGACGGTCAGACCGCCGTCGGCGGTGAGCTCGGCACGGTCCGCGACGGTCGTCGGTCCGGGGGCGGCCGGTTCGAGCACGCCGCGGGTGAACCGGCCGCGCACCGACTGCGGGCTGTCCACCCACAGCACGCCGTCGTGCACGGCGAGCCGCACGCCCTCGACCGGGCGCAGCGGGCCGTCGTCGCGGCGGGTGGCGATCAGCGAGTGCTCGGCCGAGCCGTAGTACTCCAGCAGCGTGGTGGTGGGCAGCAGCCGCGCGCACCGCTCCCGGACCCCGGGCGCGACGTGCGCGCCGCCGCACACCACGACCCGCGGCACCGGACCGCCCGGACGGCGCTCCCGCTCGTCGAGCAGCGCGCTGAGCTGGGCGGGGACGAGGTGGACCGAACCGCCGTCGGGCAGGTCGGTCGGGTCGAGCCGGCCGCGGGTGACCAGGCCCAGGCCGTGGTGCAGGGCGTGCAGCGCCCCGAACAGGTACAGCGTCGACGACGGTGGCCCCGGCACGAGGACCGGGCCCGGCAGCCCGCCGAGGAGGTCGAACCCGATCCGCCAGGAGCGCCGGTCGCGGCCGAGCACGCTGGGGACACCCGTGCTCCCCGAGGTCGTCGGGAGCAGGAACAGCCCCGGTGTCCGCGGTCCCCCCTCGGCGGTCGCGGCCCGGCCGTCGGTACCGACGACGTGGTGCGGCGCGGCGTCGGCCAGCACCGCGGCGCGTTCCCGGACGGTCCAGCCGGTGTCGGCCAGCAGCGACGCCGCGCCCAGCCGGTCCGCGGCGAGCAGGTGGGGCAGGACCGCCCACCGGGCCCGGGTGGGGGTGTCGAGCACGACGCGTTCCCCGGCCCGCACGCCGAGCCGGGCCAGGCGCTCCCCGGCGACGGCGACGGCGTCGGCCAGCCCCCGGGGCAGCCACGGAGCGGGGACGACGGGCGCGGAGCCGTCGTCGTGGTCGGGGGGGTCGACGCCGGGGGAGTCGATGCCGGTCCCGCTCACCGGACCCGGGGCTCGGACGACGCGGACCGGACCGGCAGCAGGTCCGGCAGGGCCCGGTGCACCAGCGACGCGACCAGCGCGGCCAGCACGATCTTGACCAGGTCACCGGGCACGAAGACCAGGGACTGCACGATCCCGCCGGTGACGTCCCCGATGTAGACGCCCAGCCAGGGCATGCCGATCACGTAGTCGGCGAGCAGCCCGGCCACGCAGGCCAGCAGCAGCACGGGCAGCGACCGCGACCGGAACCGCGTCACGACCAGGCCCGCGACCAGCGCGGACAGCAGCCAGCCGACGAGGAACCCGCCGCTGGGTCCGAAGAACGCGGCGCCGTTGCGGCCGCCCGACAGCAGCGGGAGCCCGACCGCGGTGAGCACCAGGAGCAGCGCGACCGACGCCGTGCCGAGCCGCCACCCGAGGATCACGCCGGCCAGGATCGGGCCGACGTTCTGCAGGACGATCGGCACCCCGGCCACTCCGGCGAAGCCGGGGAACAGCCCGAGGACGGCGATGAACGCGGCGAACACGACCACGCGGGCGAGATCGGCCGCGGGGAGCGCAGGACGGGATCCGGACACGCGCGAAGGGTAGGTCACGTCGGCGTGCCGGAGGTGCGTCGTGCGGGTTGCATCACGGCTCCGACCTGTCAGAGCACGCGGTGGAGTGTCCGGAATCCGTCGGCGTCGGGGGCGCCGGGCTCGCCGTAGCCCGCGCGGGCGAACAGCCGGGCCGAGGCGTCGTTGCCAGTGTGCACGACGGCGGTCACCGCGGTCCCGGCGCCGGTACAGGCCCGCAGCGCGTCCTCCCCGGCCCGCAGCATGGGCAGGGCCAGCCCCTCGCCACGACGCTCCGGGGCGACGGTGATCGAGACCTCCCAGCCGCTCCCGTCCCGGTCCCAGCGGACGGTGCCGACCGGCCCCCTGGCGTCGGCGACGACCAGGAGCAGCCGGTCGTCGCGGTCCAGCGAGCTGGCGAGCCAGCGGCGGTGGGTGGCGAGGTCGACCGCGTCGTGGCTGCGTGACCAGCGACGGGTGTCGGGGTCGTTGCGCCAGGCCAGCAGCAGCTCGGCGTCGCCGGGACGGGCGGGGCGGGCCCGGACCACCCGGGCGAGCACCCGGCCCTCGGCGGCGACGCGTGCCTCCCGGCCGCCGGACGTGCCCACCGCGGTGGCCACGGCGTCGACGACCCGGCCCGTGCCCTCGCCGTCGACGACGGTCGCGGCCCGGTCGGCGAGCGCGGCGCGGTCGCCCGGGCTGGTCAGCAGGGCACGCAGCACGGCCGCGGCGGCGGCCGGGTCGACGAGGTCCGCGGTCCCGCCCAGCCCGGCGGCGGCCCCGGCGTCGACGACGGTCCGGTAGCCCTCGGTCTGGTTGTCCGCGGCCCGGACCAGCGCCATCGGGACACCCACGCAGCACAGCTCCCACACCGTCGTCCCGGCCGCGCTGACGACGAGGTCGGCCTCGGCCATCGCGGCGGGCAGGTCGGGCAGCGGCGGCACCGCCCGGAACGTGGCCGGCCCGTCGGCGGGCAGGTCGAGGGGCCGCCCACCGGGGACGACGACGTCGACCTCGGCGGCGACGTCCGCGGCGGCGAGGGCGGCGACCACCCGGGGCAGCAGCCCGGCGGCGTCGGTCCCGCCCATGACGACCAGCACGCGGGGCGGCCCGGCGCCGGGGGCGTCGGCGGCGCGCAGGGCCCGCCGGGTGCGGGCACGGCGGGCGGTCAGCCGCAGCGGGGCGTAGCCGGGGCCGCGGAGCAGGACGGGGGAGCCGTCGTCGGGGCGGGGGTGGTCCTCGGCTCCCATGTTCGGGTCGACCACCACGTCACCGGGACGCCGGCCGGTCGCGAAGTCCTCCACGGTGGACAGCACGACCCCGGCGTCGTTCAGGGCCGGACGCAGGTCGTCGCCGAGCAGGTAGTGGTCGACGTGCACGGCGTCGATCCGGTGCTCACGGGCCAGCGCCGCGAGCCCGCCGGCGGTGTCGGCCGGGGGCAGGACGGGGCCGGGCTCCCGGACCAGCCCGGACCACAGCCAGCCCAGCCCGTCGAGCCGGCCCGACCAGAACACCTCGTGCCCGGACAGCAGCGCCGCCTCGGCGACCGCGGCACACCGCACCGCGTGCCCCACCCCCGTCGACGGTCCGGCGTCGCAGCGCAGCAGCAGACGCATCCCGCTCACCCCTCGGCGAGGGACTTCTGACGGACGTGCGCGTTGCGCTCCACCAGGTCCGGCCGCGACCGCAGCACATCGACGACCGTCCGCCACCCGGTGCGCCCGTCCAGGGCCTCGACCAGCCCGGTCAGGGCGTGCAGGTCGTCGACGGTGTCCAGGGTGACGCGCAGGTCGTCGGCGGCCGGGGCGACGACGAGCCCGAGGCAGCGGAACCGGTCCGGGTCTCCGTAGAGGCCGGAGGTCACGTGGATCCGGTCGTACCCGGTCGCGGTGCCGGCCAGCGCGCGCAGCGCGTCGACGCGGGCGAGCTCGACGTCCAGGCCGCGCGGCAGGGTGCGCACCAGGGTGGTGGCGACGTAGTCCTGCTCCGGCGCGGACCGCCAGGCCGCGGCGACCAGCGACACCAGCGCCGGGTCGAGCAGCGGGCAGTCCGCCGTCAGGCGCACCACGGCGTCGCAGGGGTGCTCGTCGACGGCCTGCACGAAGCGGGCCAGCACGTCGTCCTCGGAGCCGCGCACCGCCGGGACGCCGATCGTCGCGGCGCGCTCGGCCACGGCGTCGTCGCCCGGGGCGGTCGAGGTCGCGACCACGACCCGGTCGACGCCGGAGGCGGCGCGGGCGGCCGCTACCACCCGGTCGAGCACCGGTGTGCCGCCGAGATCGGTGAGCACCTTGCCCGGGAGCCGCGTCGACCCCGTCCGCGCCTGGATGACCGCGTTGACCCGCACCCGTACCTGCTTCGATTCGTCCGATCGATCGCGTGCCATCATGCCGGGCGGACGAAATTCCGCAGATCTGGAGGCGTGATGTCGGTACTCAAGGGCTCGTCGGTCCTGGTCACGGGCGGGACGGGGTCCTTCGGGAAGGCCTTCGTCCGCACCCTGCTCGACCGTTACGAGCCGCGCCGGCTGGTGATCCTCTCGCGCGACGAGCTCAAGCAGTACGAGTGCCGGTCGCTGTTCGACAACGACCCGCGGCTGCGCTGGTTCCTCGGTGACGTCCGGGACCAGCCGCGCCTGCGCCGCGCGATGCACGGCGTCGACTACGTCGTGCACGCCGCCGCGCTCAAGCAGGTGGACACGGCCGAGTACAACCCGTTCGAGTTCATCCGGACCAACGTCGAGGGCTCGCAGAACGTCGTCGAGGCCGCGATCGACGCCGGGGTGAAGAAGGTCGTCGCGCTGTCCACGGACAAGGCGTCGAGCCCGATCAACCTCTACGGCGCCACCAAGCTGTGCGCGGACCGGCTGTTCGTGAGCGCGAACCACTACGCCGCCGCCTACGAGACCCGGTTCGCCGTGGTCCGCTACGGCAACGTGCTCGGCAGCCGCGGGTCGGTCGTCCCGCTGTTCAAGAAGCTCGCCGCCGACGGCCAGTCGCTGCCGATCACCGACAAGCGGATGACCCGGTTCTGGATCACCCTGCCGGACGCGGTGCAGTTCGTCATCGACTCCTTCGACGCGATGCAGGGCGGCGAGCTGTACGTGCCGCGCATCCCGTCGATGCGGATGACCGACCTCGCCGAGGCCATCGCCCCCGGCGCCGCGACCCACGAGATCGGGATCCGACCGGGCGAGAAGCTGCACGAGGAGATGATCGCCGCGGACGACTCGCGGCGGACCCTCAAGCTGGCCGACCGCTACGTCGTCGAGCCCTACATCGCCGGCTGGGGCTACACCTCCCCGGCCGACGGCGAACCGGTCCCGGACGGGCAGGCGTACCGGTCGGACACCAACGACCTGTGGCTGTCCCCCGAGCAGCTGCGCGCGATGGTCGAGGCGCTCGACTGATGGGCGGCGCCTGATGCTCCCCTACGGCCGGCAGTCGATCTCGTCGGAGGACGTCGAGGCGGTCACGGCGGTCCTCGGGACCGACTGGTTGACCACCGGCCCGGCCGTGACCCGGTTCGAGGACGACCTCGCGGCCGTCTGCGGGAACCCCGCGGTGGCCGTGACCAGCGGGACCGCGGCGCTGCACGTCGCCTACGCCGCGGCCGGGGTCGGCCCGGGCCAGGACGTGGTGGTCGCCCCGCTGACCTTCGTCGCGACGGCGAGCGCCGCGGCCCTGCTCGGCGCGAACGTCGTGTTCGCCGACGTCAGCCCGGACACCGGGAACCTCGACCCGGACGCGGCGAAGGCCGCGCTGACACCGAACACGACCGTCGTGGCCGGGGTCGACTACGCCGGCCACCCGATCGACACGGGACCGCTGCGGTCGCTGGCACACGACGCCGGCGCCCTGCTGCTGGAGGACGCCGCGCACTCCGTGGGCGGCACCTGGCACGGCCGCCCGGTCGGTGACCTGGCCGACCTGACCACGCTGAGCTTCTTCCCGACCAAGAACCTCACCACCGCCGAGGGCGGCGCGGTCGTGTCCCCGCGCGAGGACCTCGTGGCGGGTGCCCGGTCGTTCCGCAACCACGGCCTCGTCCGCGACAAGGACGCGCAGCGCTTCCCCGACGAGGGCCCGTGGCACCAGGAGGTGCACGCGTTCGGGCTGAACTACCGGCTGCCCGACCTGCTCGCCGCGCTCGGATCCTCCCAGCTCACCCGGCTGGCCGCGTTCACCGCGCGGCGCAGGGAGATCCACGCCCGCTACGACGCCGCGCTCGCCGACGTGCCCGAGGTCCGCACCCCGGTCCGTCGCAACGGCGCCGAGCCCGCCTGGCACCTCTACCCGCTGCGCGTGCTCGACGGCCGCCGCCGCGCGCTGTTCGAGTACCTGCGCGAGCACGGCATCGGGGTGCAGGTCAACTACATCCCCGCCTACTGGCACCCGGTCTTCGCCGACCTCGGCCATCGCCGCGGCCTGTGCCCGAACGCCGAGGAGTACTACTCCCAGCAGATCTCGCTGCCGTTGTTCCCCGATCTCGCCGACGCCGACGTCGACCGGGTCGCCGGTCTGGTGCGCACCTTCTTCGGACACAGCGGGTGACCTCGGTGGACGCGAGTCGCGAGGTGCTGGGGCGCGGCTCGCTCTACACCCTCGGCAGCGTCGCACCGATCCTCGCCAACGTCGTTGTCACCCCGTTCGTGACCCGGCTGCTCGGCGACGCCGAGTACGGCGTCGTCGCGGTCGGGCTGATCCTCGTGCAGGTCGGCGCGATGGTCGTCGGGTTCGGGCTGGCGTCGTCGATCACCCGGCACGGGATCCTGGAGAGCTCCGGCGCCGACGGCGCACGCGCCCTGGTGCTGCAGGGCAGCGCGCTGTCGCTGGTGGTGGTCGTCGTCGCGGTGCTGGCCGGTCCCTGGTGGAGCCTCCCGGTGCTGTCGGTGCCCTGGCGGGCCGGCCTGGTCTTCGCCGGGCTGGCCGCGGCCGGTTTCGTGGTGGTGCTCAACGCCCAGGCGTTCCTGCGGGTGCAGGACCGGCCGGTGCCGTTCGTCGTCATGTCCGGGGTGGCGTCGCTCGGCGGACCGCTCGCCGGGCTCGCGCTCGTCGCGTGGCGGGCGAGCGACGCCGACGACTACCTGTTCGGCCTGCTGCTCGGCTACCTCGCGGCCGCGGTGATCGGGCTCGTGCTCGCGCTGCGCGGCGGCCGCCCGCGCACCGCGCGGGGCGACTTCGGCCGGGCGCTGCGGATCGGGCTGCCCGCCGTCCCGCACCTGGTCGCGCTGCTGCTCGTGCAGAACGCGCTCGTGCTGATCGTGAGTCGTTACTTCGGGGTCGCCGACGGCGGCCGCATGCAGATCGCGCTGCTCCTCGGCTCCGCCCCCGCCATGATCGTCTCCGCGCTGAACAACGCCTGGGCGCCGGTCATCTACCGGACCGCCCCCGATGCCCGCGGCGCCGCGCTGGAATGCACCGCCCGCGACGTCGGCGTCGTCACCGCCGCACTGGCCGGCGGGGTCGCGCTGCTCGCCCCGTTCCTGCTGCGGATCCTCGCCCCGGCCTCGTTCGCCCCCGAGCAGCTGGTGCCGGTCACCGCGGTCGCGACGCTCGGCGCCGTGGTGAGCGTCGTCTACCTGGCCAACGTGCACCTGGTGTTCGCGTCCGGCCGCAGCGGCGGGCTCGCCATCGCGAGCCCGGTCAGCCTGGTGCTCGGGGTGGTCGCGGCGGTGCTGCTCGCCCGGACCGGGTCGCTGACCGCGGTCGCCGCCGGGTTCCCGCTGATCTATCTGGCCCTGGCGGCCGGGACGTCGCTGCTGCGTCGGCGGGTGTCACCGACCCGCTGGCGGGAGGCGGTGCTGGCCGGGCCGCTGGCCGTCGGCGTCGTCGTGTGCGGGGCCGGGGTGCTGCTGCCGTCCGACGGCGCGCTGTGGCTGTCGGTGCGGTTCGTACTGGCCGCGCTGCTCGGGGTGGCCCTGCTGGTGCTGGTCCGCCGGATCTTCCGACCGTCATGATCGCCGGGAGTGGAGCGCGGGGAGCAGTCGGCTGCGTCCTCCGCTCCGCTCCCGGCGATCATGGTCAGGCGTCGAGGGGCTCCTCGGTCGCGATCGGCGTGGGCAGTCCGCGCGGCAGCGGCTTCGGCAGCGCGGCCAGCGGGTGGCGCAGCCACAGCAGCGGGTTCGAGCTGCCCGCCGACATGGCCTGCGTGCTGGCCGCGGAGCGCTGGGTCAGCCCGAGCACCATCGCGGCCTTCGCCAGCGGCGACGCCGCGTAGTACTGCAGGCCGGGCCCGACGCTCGGGGTGCGGCCCCAGCCGAGCACGGTGCGCAGCGCGTCCGGGTCGAGCAGGTGCTCGGCGCCGAGCTCGCGGCGGGCGAGCGCGGTCGCGGCGGCGTCGGCCTCCGCGGCGCCGGACTCCGGGCGGGCCCCGTCGGTGGGATCGACCGTGTGGAACTCCGGCCAGGTCGCGCGCAGCTCGTCCACCGCCGACGACGACTGGGCCCCGAACGTCAGCGGGTCACCCCACACCCCGGCGGGGGTGCCGACGGCGGCCGCGTACAGCACGGCCGTCGACAGCCGGTTCGACGAGACCCGGCTCGCGTTCCCGACCAGGTGCATGATCCGCAGCAGGAAGTGCGGGTCGTCGCGCCGCCCGGCGGTGACCAGGGTGTGCCCGGCGTCGCGCCAGGCGGTGGTGATCTCCGGGTCGGTCATGTCCTCGTGGTGCAGGCACACCGTCGACGGGCCGTCGACCCTCGCGACCTGACGAGCGAGGTCGGCGTGCGTGCCGGTCACGCGGACGAGCCGGGTGCCGTGGAACGGGACGAACACCGGCCCGAGCCGGTCCGACGGCGTCCAGCCCTGCGCGCGCAGCAGCGCCTCCAGGTAGAGCACCGGGGCACCGATCGGCGTGGTCTCGCGGTCCTCGTCGGCGGGGGACCAGCCGCGGCAGCCGTGCGACCACACCAGCAGCCGTCGCCGGCGGGGGTCGGTGCCGACCGTCGGGAAGTCCGCGAAGTGCGCGGCGACGGGGGAGACCGCGGTCCAGCCGTGCTGCAGCAGACCGGCGATGTGCCGGGGCCGGGACAGTCCGGCGTAGGCGGCGAGGACGGCCGAGTGGCCGTAGTAGTGGTTCTGGATGTCCATCGCCGTGCTCCGGGTCGTGGCTGGTGTCGTGGCCGGTGAGGCCGGGTGATCCTAGCCAGGGTGCGGCTCGCTACCGTCGGGCGCGTGCCCGTCGACGTGATGCTCCCCTTCTACGGCGACCCGGAGCTCCTGCGCCGCGCGGTCCGCAGCGTGCAGGCCCAGCGCCGCACCGACTGGCGGCTCACCGTCGTCGACGACGGCTACCCCGACGACTCGATCGGGCCCTGGTTCGCGGGCCTGGGCGACGACCGGATCCGGTACCGCCGCAACGCGACGCGGCTCGGCGCGCAGCCGAACAACCGGTACTGCATCGAGGCGGTCGAGCTGCCGTACTTCGTGATGATGGGCGCCGACGACCTGATGGAGCCCGACTACCTCGACACCGTCCTGGCGCTGCACGAGCGCTGGCCGGACGCCGCGGTGGTGCAGCCGGGCGTGGCCGTGATGGACGCCGACGACCGTCCGGTTCGCCCGCTCGCCGACCGGGTCAAGGCGCTGCTCGCGCCGTCCGGATCCGGCCCGCGGGCGGTCGGCGGCGAGGACCTTCTGGTGAGCCTGCTGCGGGGGAACTGGCTGTACAACCCGTCGCTGTGCTGGCGGACCGACGCGGTGGCGCAGGTCGCGCTTCCGGAGTCCGCGGACGTGTTCGACCTGGCGCTGCCGGTCGCGGTGATCGCCGACGGCGGGACGATGGTCGTCGACGACCACGTCTGCTTCCGCTACCGGCGGCACCGCTCCAGCGACTCGGGATCGGGTGCGGTCGCCGGGAACCGGTTCGCCGAGGAGCGCCGCTACTTCGCGGCGGAGGCGGACCGGATGGAGGCCCGGGGTCTGCCCCGTGCCGCCCGTGCCGCCCGCGCGCACGTGTCGTCGCGGCTCAACGCCGCCGTCCAGCTGCCCGGGGCGGTGCTGCGCCGCGACGCCGCCGCGCTGCGTGCCCTGGCCGGGCACACCCTCGGCCTCAGCTGATGCCGAGGATCCGCTCCAGCCAGCGGGAGTAGCCGGGGTCGAGGCGGGCGTCGGTGACCGCGCGACCCTCGGCGAGGCGCCGGTCCAGCGCCGCCCTCACCTGCGGGGCGACGTCCGGCTTCGCGAACACGAGCTGGAAGTACTCGGGGCGCATCTGCGCGACGCCGACGAGCTCGCGGCCGGCGAGCACCCGTGTGAGGTCGGTGCGCCACGACCCCGGCGGCGGCACCGGCGAGGAGCTGGTGACCACCACGACCTGCGGGTCGTCGGCCAGCAGCACGTCGGTGGGGTTCGCGCCGTGCGCGATCCGTTCGTCGTTGAGTCCGATGTAGTCCGTGGTCCGCCAACCGGAGAAGTACGGCATCGCGCCGGCGTCGGACACCGCGAGGGTCCGCTCGCCGGCCGGGAGGTCGGTGTCGGCGAGGGCGAGCCCGATCGCGATGTGGGAGCGACGCAGGTCGTCGCCGTAGTTGACCATGGTCCGGGCGTCCGGGGCGAGGACGCCCGCCGCCGCCGTCCACACGACCCCGACCGCGGCGGCACCGGCCGCGACCCGCCGGACCTCGACGGTGTCCAGTGCCCACGCCGCGGCCAGGCAGAGCATCGGGAACCCGTGCCAGGCGAACCGGGACAGGTAGTCCATCGCGGGCGCCGACAGCGCCGGGATGATCCACAGCGCGGTGCAGCTCGCCAGCACCAGCGCGGCCGGGGCCGCGGTGCGCGGCCGCAGCAGTGCCGCGACGGCGAGCGCGAGCAGCGGGAGCAGGGTGGCCGCCGTCGTCTGGATCCAGCGGCCGTCGGTGGCGGCCTCCACCCCGACCTTCACGTAGAACGTGTTCGGCAGCAGGTGCCCGAAGTACGTCCATCGCGCGGCCAGGTAGACACCGCCGACCACCGCGGCGCCCGCTGTCGCGACCCACACCGACCGGTCGGTGCGCCGCACCCACAGGAGCACCGACAGGGCGGGCAGCACGCCGAGCACGCCGTCCGGGCGCAGCGTCCCCGCGAGCAGCAGCAGGGCCGGGATCTCCCAGCTCCGCACCGCCGCGTCCCGGTCGCGCAGCAGCCGGGCCGCCAGCACCGTCGCGCGCAGCACGACCAGTGCGAACGGCGCGGTCTCAAGGCCGGAGTCGACGTGCACCCAGGTCGGCAGGAACAGCACGAACGAGCCGGCCGCGAGCACCGCACCCGAGCGGGTCCGCGGCTCGGTGATTAGTACCCACACGATCGCCGCGGCACACGCGGCCGCGGTCAGCTTCGAGACCACCGGCAGCGGCACGCCGAGCCACACCCACGGTGCGTGCCACACCATCCAGGTGAAGTTCGTGAACCCCTCCACCGGGTCCTGGCCGGGGTTCCAGGTCGGGCCGGAGCCGTGCGCGAGTTTCGCGCTGTAGCGGTAGGTGATGTACGCGTCGTCGACGGTCACCGACCAGCACGCCCACACCCCGACCGCGAGCGCGACGATCGCGGCGGCCAGCAGCACCGGCCGGTCGGTCGGCCACCGGCGGGCGCGCGCGGCCGGGTCGCGGCGGCGCCCCGTCGGCCACCCCTCGGACGGGGTGTCCGCGGTGTCGCGGTCGTCGGTCGCGGTCGACATGTGCGCGATTCTCGCGCACCGACGAGATCGCGGCCTCAGGGCACCGCGGGGACGCCGGCCCGCACCAGCACCGCGTACGGGCCGACGTCGCGCCGCTGCCAGGCCGGGTCGTCGAACAGCTGCGGTGCGAACACCGCGGGGTCGGCACCCTGGCGGGGGTCGGGGAAGCGGTCCTGCGCCAGCGGCAGCCGCAGCGTCCCGTCGGCGGCCCGTTCCAGCACGAACACCGACGGCGCCCGCACCGGGCCGCGGTCCAGCGCGGCGAGCAGTCGGCCCGGGTCGGTCGCGGCCGCCCACCGGCGGAGCTCGTCGGTGCGGGCCGGGTAGTCGGCGAGCGGGTTCGCGTACTGCGGCTGCGAGGCCTGGAACGCGAAGTACGGCGTGTAGCTGAGCAGGGTCGCGTTCGCGCTCGCGACGACGACCTCCCGCGGCGGGCGACCGGTGAGACCGTCGATCGTGGTGCGCAGGTCCCCGAGCCAGGCGTTCGCGTCGGCCGGGTCCCGCGAGCCGTCGGGCCGCGTCCCGTCGGGGCGGTAGTCCTGTGCCGTCCCGGTCCACGCGTAGTCCTGCGGGACCGACTGCACCTGCCCGACGACGACCGCCGCGCCCAGCACGGTCACGACCGTCGCCGTGGCCCCCACCCGTGCCCCGCCCGCGCGCAGCCGCCCGACCACCTCGGCGACGGCCCACACCGCTCCGCAGGCCAGCGCCGCGGTCAGGATCGGCTGGATCCGGAAGGCCAGCAGCGTCGTCCCGGCGGCGAGCGCGACCGTCGAGAGCAGGTACCAGGCGTAGCCGCAGAGCGCGGTGACCGCCAGCGCCCTGGCCACCGTCGAGGTGCGGGCGCGGACCACGATCCACACCGTCCCGACCAGGCACAGCGCGCCGACGGGGGTCGCCTCCAGCATCGGCAGCGGCCACTGGGCGCCCGCCTCGGCGAGGAAGTGCTGGCCCGCGCTGTAGGTGGGCCTCCCGGACGAGGCGAGCACGTAGGGCAGCCAGTGCACCATGGCCGGTGGCAGCGCCGCGGCGAGGACCACCGCCACGGTCGTGCCGAGCCCGGCCGGGCCGGTCGTGCGGGTGACGAGGCCGTCCACCGCGAGCACGGCCAGGACGAATCCCGCGAAGGCCAGGATCTGGGTGTGGGTGACGGCGGCCAGGCCGAGTACGAGGCCGACCAGGAGTGCGGTGCGGACCCAGGCCCCGCGCCGCCGCACCAGCCGCAGCCCGAGCACGGCCAGCGGCGGGACGAGTGCCGCGGTCAGCCACGAGTACGGCGAGTACGCGGCCAGCGTTACGAACCCGGCCAGGGTGGTGGCGACGGCGGCCCCGACCGCCCGCGGCCGGGACGTCACCAGCGCCCACAACGCGTAGGTCAGCACGGCGGTGACCGCCAGCGTCGCGATCGAGTACGGCTTGTGGAACGCCCAGGCGTCGACGCCCAGCAGCGCCGCCGCCCGCCCCCCGAGCCAGAACCACGCGGCCGGGTAGTACGGCGGCATGTCCGCGTAGGCGAAGTCCGCGAGCCGCGCCGAGTCCGCGAACCGGGTCAGGAACGCGACCCGGAACTGCTGGTCGCCGCCGACCCCGAACAGGTAGTGCGGGGTGTTCGCCAGGAACAGCGTCAGCGGCACCGTGGGCAGTGCCGCCAGCCCCACCCACGCCAGCGGCGCGGCGACCAGCGGGGACCGGACCCACACCGCGGCCGCGAGCACCGCCGCGACGAGCGCCCCGCCGGTCGCGGTGAGCGCCAGGCCCACGTTCGACCCGGCCGGGACGGTGATCCGGTCGGCGACCAGCAGCCCGACGGCCACCACCCCGACGGCGACGACCGGGCCGACGACCAGGTCGGCCGCGGCGAGGAGCCGTCGCGCCACGGTCAGTGCTGCTTCTTCTTCACGGCGACGACGAGGAACGCCTTCGAGATCGCCCACAGCGGCGGGAACCGGCGCAGCGCCGCCACCCCGAGCGAGTACAGCCGGGATCCGCCGCCCTCGGCGAGGCTCACGTCGCCGGGCACGGTGAACCGCGCGTCGAGGTCGGGTCGCTGCGCGAGGAGCCGGCGCATCCGCAGGTAGCTCGGGGCGTAGCTGGCGTCGGTGTAGTCGCTGCCGCGTCCCGACCAGCGCAGGTAGCGGGTCGCCAGCGGCAGCGGCAGCCACGCGAGGAACGGCAGCGAGTAGTGCGCCTCGATCGGCCACCACCGGTTCGGCACCAGGATGTAGGCGACGCCGCCGGGCCGCAGGCAGGACGCGATCCGCTCCAGCGCGTCGGGCTGGTCGTCGAGGTGCTCCAGGACGTTGTCGAGCACGGCCACGTCGAAGGCCCCGGCGTCGTCGCCGTGGCCGAAGTCGCCGATGCCCTGGACACGGAACGTGAAGTTCTCGCGGCCGCCCTCGGCGGCCAGGCGGGTCGCCTCGGCGGCCAGAGCACCGTTCGGCTCGATGCCGACGACCTCCCGGCACAGGCCCGCGAGCTCGAGTGCGGTGTAGCCGTACCCGCAGCCGAGATCGACCACCCGTGCGTCACGGAACGGCACGTCGAGAGCGGGTTCGGTGGTGATGGCGATCTGCTTCGCGAAGCCGGTCGCGAGCCTGCGGCGCTCGACCATCCGCAGGGAGCGTTCGTACTCGGGGAGTTCGGTCACGTGGGCTCCGTCGAGGGCGTCGGGGGGTCACCCACCGTACGGGGACGGGGACGGGGCGTCGGGACCGGGCGGGGCGAACGCCTGGGCCTGCGGGGTGGCCGGCGCGCCCGGTGTGCAGGCCGTCAGCCGCCAGAGTTCCTGGCCTCCGCCCGTCGCGACGAGCTCGAACCCGGGCACCGGTGCGATGTCGTGCAGACCCGGGTACCAGCGGGCGCCGCCGTGGTTCGGCCAGAACGTGATCGGCCCCGTCAACAGCCAGTCGACGCCCAGGTCGGCGGCCGCCGTGCAGACGGCCGGGTCGGTCCCGACGTCGCGGAACCGCGTCGCCAGCAGTGTCTGCTCCGGGGTCCAGTTGCCGATGAGGTGCGGGAACAGGACCCGGCGGCCGGTCAGCGGGAACAGCAGTGCGTCGCCGGTGAACGGGTCCGCGGCCACGACGTCGTCGGGGCCGACGATCCGGCCGACCTCGTCGAGGAACTCGCGCTGCCCCGGTTCGAGGAGCGGGTCGGAGGGCTGCTGGTACGGCCCGGCCAGGACGTCGGCGTGCGTCGCCACCGACATCCCGCCGGTCGTGGCGACGACGACCGCGAGCAGCGCCGCCGCGAGCGCGGGCGCGACCACCCGGCGCCGCGCCAGGGTCGCGGTGCGCGGGATCCGCAGCAGCACGTGGCGCAGGACCGACGCGAGGGCGCACAGCCCGACCACGGCCAGCACGGCCCCGGTGACGGGCACCATCGCCGCCAGCCGGTAGGAGTCGTTGTACCAGGCACCGGTGAGGGCGGCGGAGGTCTTCCCGTCGTCGGCCGCGGCCAGCACGTAGAGCGCGCCGGAGGCGAGGTGCGCGGGTACCAGCCACGAGGTCGCGACGTGCCGCAGCGCGGCCACCGCGCCGACGACGACCAGCACCGACAGCACGACGAGCTCGGGACGGCCGTTGGGGGAGTTGAACAGCACCTGCCCGATCGCCGTCGGCACGTCGGTGAACGCGGGCCAGTCGAAGCTGCGGACCCCGGCGGTCAGCGGCGAGGCCGTCATGAACCACAGGACGGCGGCGACGATCCCGGCGACGCCGACCGCGGCCAGCACCGGCTGCCAGAACCGGCGGGTGAGCAGCCGTCGCCGGGCGAGCACGCCGATGCCCCACAGCACCGGGAAGAGGCCGAGCACCGCGAGGCTGAACAACGCGTTCGGGTGGGCGAGACCGAGCGCGGGGAGTGTCAGGACCAGGGTGAACGCCGCCCCGCCCGCGCCGATCACGCTGCGCTCGGCCACCCCGACGACGGCCAGCAGCAGCGTCAGGTACCCGGGCAGCAGCGCCACCCCGAGCAGGTTCGGCCACAGCACCCCGAACGACATGAGCGCCCACGGCAGCGCGGTGAACCCGGTCGCGAGCACCGGCGCGGCCAGCGCGGCACCGGACGAGGGGCCCATGACCTGACGGGTCAGCGCCGCCACGGACAGCGGGAACACCACCCCCGCCACGACCCAGGCCGTCAGGTTGGTCGCGACCGGGACCCCGCTGCCGGACAGCATCGCGACCAGCGACACCAGGTCGTGCCAGCCCGCCGGGTACAGCGCCACCGCCGACGACGGGTTCGTCAGCGACCCCAGCGTCAGCGACGACGCGTCGCCGGACTGCAGGATGTGGGCGACGGCGTTGTAGTGGAAGACGCCGTCGTAGGTCGAGGACAGGCCGTCCACCGGGCCGAAGCCGAGCACCACCGTCCACCACGCCAGCCCGGCCGCGACGACGACGCCCGCCGCGGCGGCGATCCCCGCCCGGCGGCCGTCGGCGCCCGCCCGCTGGGCCGAGGTCCGCCACACCTGGGGCATCGCGGCCGTCATCGGTTCGGGGCGCTTGGCGAACCGGCCCCTCGGGGTGCGGACGCGGTCCAGCGCGGCCCGGAGCCGCCGGCCCGGGGCCCACGACCGCAGCGCCGTCCGCCAGCCACGGTGCAGCGCGCTGCCGGGCGGGCGCCGGGCGACGAAGACCCGGAACAGACCGCCGAGCAGTGCGAGCACGACCGCGACGCCCAGCGGCACCCACGGCCCCCAGCGCACCCCGGCGAGGGTGCCCAGCACGGCCGTGGACGAGATCACCGCGGTCGACACGACCGGTGCGAGACCCCATGCCGTGACGCCCCGGACCCCGCACGCCCGCAGCACGAGCAGACCGGGCCCGACCACCCAGAACACCGCGACGAGCGCGGTGGGCAGCGCGGACAGCCAGGTGGGTCCGGCCATCGAGGTCGCGGCTCCTCTCCCGGCGCCGGTCCCGGAGCCGTCGACGACCCACCGGACCCGATTCCCGGCGCTGGCCGGTCTCGGAGACTACCGGCGGCCGTGCGGCCCTGCCGGTCCCGTGCCCGACCGGGTGATCAGGAGCCGACGACCCGGCCGGCGTCGCAGGCGGTGATGCGCCAGAGCGCGTTGTCGCCGTCGCGGGCGAGCAGCTCGAACCCGTCGGCGTCGGCGAGGTCGTCGAGGCCGGGCCACTGCAGCGCCAGCGGGTCCGGCTGCCAGAACGTCGGCGGCGCCGTGATCACGTACCCGGTCCCGGTCTCGGCGACGGCCGCGCACACCGCGGGGTCGTTCGACGCGTCGCGCAGCCGCTCGGCGATGACCTGCTGGTCCGGCGACCACACCCCGGTGAGGTGCGGGAACAGCACCTGCCGGTCGGTGAGCGGCCACAGCATCGCGGTACCGGCCCACGGGTTCTGCGCCACCACCGCGTCCGAGGGCAGCAGCTCACCCGCCTCGCGCAGGAACTGCGCCTGCTCCGGGCCGACCAGTACCTCCTCCGGCGTCTGGTAGATCGCGGCGAGCGAGTCGACGTGCGAGCGCTGGTAGAGTCCACCCGAGGTGACGACGACCGCGATCACGCCGATCGCGACGAGCACCGCGGCCCGCGGCCGGGGCAGCCCGGCGACGGCGGGTGCGGCCCGGGTGAGGCGGTCGCGGACCAGGCAGGCGAGGCTCCGGGCCAGCGAGCACAGCGCGACCAGTCCGAGCGCGGCGAGCGGGGCCGCGGTGACCGGGACGAGCGCCGCGATCCGGGGCGAGTCGTTGTACCAGACCCCGGTCCACACCGAGGACCACGTGGTGGCGCCGACGACGTAGAGCGTGCAGACCATCAGGTGCGCCGGGACCAGCCAGGACGTCCGGGCCCGGCGCAGCGCCCACACCGCGCCGGCCACCGTGAGCACCGCGATCGACCAGGCCGGGGCGTTGTCCTCCGGGCTGTGCAGCACCGCGTTCCACACGGCGTCGGTGACCGAGAACTCCGGTTCCCAGTAGTAGCCGCGGATCCCGTCGAGGGCGGGGGAGGCGAACATGAACCAGCCGACGCCGCCGAGCGCGGCGAGTACGACCGGCACCGCCGTGGCCGCGCGCACGGTCGGCCACGTGCCGCCGCGCAGCCCGCGGCGCACCGCGCCCACGAGTCCCCACAGGATCGGCGGCACCGCGACGACCACCGCGCCGAACAACGCGTTCGGGTGGGCGAACCCCAGCGCGACGATGGCGGCCACCGCCGGGAACCAGCGCGCCACCCGCCCCGGGGGGAACGGGCCCGGCCGGGCGGGGGACACTGGGTCCGGCCCGAGTCCCGGACGCGCGGCGAGCGCCGTCGCCGCCAGCGCGGCCGGGACCAGCGAGACGCCCAGCAGGTTCGGCCACAGCGCGCCGTAGGTGACCAGCGTCCACGGGAACGCGACGAAGCCGAGCGCCAGCACCGGGGCGGCGAGCGCCGCACCGGCCGAGCGCCCGACGAGCGTCCGCACGAGGAACAGCATCGACAGCGGCCAGACCAGCAGCGTGGTGACCAGCGCGACCACGTTCGACGCGACGACGATCTCGCCGGGGCCGGGGGCCAGCGGCGCCACCAGCGAGACGACGTCGTGCCAGGCCGCGGGGTAGAAGCCGGGGGAGTTGACCAGGCCGCCGACGGTGAGCGACGAGGCGTCGTGCGTCCCGAGGATCCGGGCGACGGCGTTGTAGTGGAAGTTCGCGTCGAACGTCTGCGACAGCGCGTCGGGCCGGGCCATCCCGCGGACGGCCGCGCTGAACCCCAGCGCGCCGGCGGTCACCACCCCGGTCAGTGCCGCGAGCCCGGTCCAGCGCCGGTCGGGTCCACCGCGGAGCAGCGTCCGGACCGACTCCGCCGCCGCGGCCCGCACCACGGTGGGTCGCGGCAGCAGCGGGAGGCCGAGCACCAGCCGTCGCACACCGACCACGAGCAGCGCGAACGCCGCCGCCGCGATGGCCGGGGCGGCCCCGCTCCAGGGCACGCCCAGCATGCTCGCGCCGACCGCGGAACCGGCGATCACGCCGACCGACAGCATCGGGGCCGCGCCCCAGGCGGCGATCCCGCGCAGACCGGCGGCGAGGCCGACCACCAGGCCCGGGAGCGTGACCCAGGCGGCGGCCAGGACCACCAGGGGGATGGCGGACGACCAGCTCACGCCATCTTCTCCTCGGGCCACGACGGTGCCGGATACGTCCGCTTCTCCGACCTGCCTGCGAGGGTACCGAAGCCGCCGGGTGCCCCGGATCACGCCTGCCCTACCCTTGATGGCCGTGAGCGTCGACAGTGCCGACCTGAACGGTTACGACCTGAGCAGCTACGACCTGATCGTCGTCGGGTCCGGGTTCTTCGGACTCACGGTGGCCGAGCGGGTCGCCGAGGGCCTCGGCAAGCGCGTCCTGGTCCTGGAGCGCCGGAACCACATCGGGGGCAACGCCTACTCCGAGGCCGAGCCGGAGACCGGCATCGAGATCCACCGGTACGGCGCGCACCTGTTCCACACCTCGAACGAGCGCGTGTGGGCCTACGTCAACCGGTTCACGAGCTTCACGAACTACCAGCACCGCGTGTTCGCCCGGGTCGGCGAGCAGGTCTACGCGTTCCCGATGAACCTCGCGCTGATCAACCAGTTCTTCGGGAAGGCGCACACCCCGGACCAGGCGCGCGCGCTGATCGCCGAGCAGTCCTCCGAGGTCGAGACCGGGCAGGCGACGAACCTGGAGGAGAAGGCGATCTCGCTGGTCGGCCGCCCGCTCTACGAGGCCTTCGTCAAGGGGTACACCGCCAAGCAGTGGCAGACCGACCCCACCGAGCTGGACGCCTCGATCATCACCCGGCTCCCGGTCCGCTACACCTACGACAACCGGTACTTCAACGACACCCACGAGGGACTGCCGACCGACGGCTACACCGCGTGGCTGGAGCGGATGGCGGCGCACGACAACATCGACGTCGTCCTCGACACCGACTTCTTCGCGGTGCGCGAGCAGCTGCCCGCCGACGTCCCGGTCGTCTACACCGGCCCGCTGGACCGCTACTTCGACCACGCCGAGGGCGAGCTCGGCTGGCGCACCCTGGACTTCGAGATGTCGGTCGAGCCGACCGGCGACTTCCAGGGCACCTCGGTGATCAACTACAACGACGCCGAGGTCCCCTTCACCCGCATCCTCGAGTTCCGGCACATGCACCCGGAGCGGGACTACCCGAAGGACAAGACGGTGATCGTGCGCGAGTACTCGCGCTTCGCCGAGTCCGGGGACGAGCCGTACTACCCGATCAACACCCCCGACGACCGGGCGAAGCTGGAGCGCTACCGCGAGCTGGCGCGCAAGGAGACCGCGAACCGGAACGTGCTGTTCGGCGGGCGGCTCGGGACCTACAAGTACCTCGACATGCACATGGCCATCGGATCGGCGCTGACGATGTACGAGAACCGGCTCGTCCCGCACTTCACCGAGGGACGCCCGCTGGCGGGCACCGACTCGGAGGACTGATCGCCCGGCCGGGTGGCCCGGGGGTCATCGGCAGCTGTCCGCCTCCGGGCACGGTGTCCGCTGACTGACGGCCGCCGGGGGCGGGTCGGCCCCCAGTGCCGTGAGGTCGTCGAGCAGGTCGGCGCGGGCGAGGGCCAGCGCGTCGAGCCGGTGCCGGCGGCCCGGGACCCGTTCGTCCAGCAGGATCTCGAGCCGCTCGGTCTCGACCGCGTGCAGCCGTCGCCGGATCCGGGCTTCCCGGTCGTCGTCCGACGCGGCGGTCCCGGTCGGTGTCGTCGTGCTCCGTCGCCACCATCGCATTCGTCTACTAAACCGGTTAACCTTACGGATCACAAGAGGCCGCGGCCCTCCTGGTGAATCGGGAAGTGAACCGCTTCACCTCATGGGACCCGTCCGGGTCGGGCGGACCGCACGCGGGAGACTGGTCGGGTGGGCAGGAACGAGACGGGGGCCGGCCGGGTCACGCTGGCAACGATCGCCGAGGCGCTCGGTGTCTCCCGGGCGACGGTGTCGAACGCCTACAACCGGCCGGACAGGCTCAGTGCCCAGCTGCGGGCACAGGTGCTCCGCACCGCCCACGAGCTGGGCTACGCCGGGCCGGACCCGGTCGCGGCGACCCTCGCGCGGGGGCGGATCGCGGCGATCGGCGTCGTCCTGGAGGACCCGATGTCGTTCACCTTCGCCGACCCCGCGGCCTCCCTGTTGCTGCAGGGCATCAGCGAGGTCTGCGGGCAGCAGGACTCCGCGCTGGTCCTGATCCCCGGCCCGAGCGGGCCGATCGCGCGGGTCGCCCTGGTGGACGGGGTCATCTGCTACTGCGACCTGCCCGACGGGGCCGCGCTGGAGACGATCCGGGAACGCAGGCTCCCGTTCGTCGTCGTGGACGGCCCCACGCACGACGGCGCCGGGCACGTGGGCATCGACGACCGGACCGCGGCCCGGGCCGCCGCACGTCACCTGCTTGACCTCGGGCACCGCCGGTTCGGCGTCGTCGCCATGCCGATGCACCCCGACGGGTGGGAGGGTCGGCCGTCGCCCGAGCGGGAGGCCACCGCCCACTTCCTGGGCACCCGTCGACGGCTGGCCGGGTACCGGGACGCGCTCGCCGAGGCCGGCCTCGGTCACGACGCGGCGGTCGTGGAGGAGCGGGCCCCCTACGGCCGGGACGCGGGCCGGCGGGCCGCCCACGCGCTGCTCGCGCGCGACCCCCGGCCGACCGCGGTGCTGGCGATGAGCGACGAGCTCGCCCTCGGAGTGCTCGACGCGGCCCTGTCGCTCGGGCTGGACGTGCCGGGGGACCTGTCGGTGGTCGGTTTCGACGACGTCCCGGGCGCGGCCCTCGCGCGGCCGGCACTGACGACCGTCCGGCAGCCGCACCGGGAGAAGGGCCGGGCGGCCGCGTCGATGCTGCTGCCGGGCCCCGTCCGGAAGGACCCCGTGGTCCTGCCCACCGACCTGGTGGTCCGGGGCTCGACCGGGCCCCGCCGGCCCTGAGCGTTCACCGGTGGTGTCCGGGACGGGAGCCCGGTGTCCACCCCAGCTCCGCCGACACCGCCGCGGCGGCGGCCGCGGTCGCCCGGCCCACCTCGTCGAACCGGCCGTCCAGGCGCGTGACCGGCCCGGACACGTTGAGTGCGGCGACCACCCGGCCGCGGAAGTCGCGCACCGGTGCCGACACCCCGGCCACGCCCGGCTCGAACTCCTCGTGCGACTCGGCCCAGCCGTGCTCGGCGGCCTCCCGGATCGCGCGCCACAGCTGCGGGACCGTCCGCACCCGCGAGCGCGGGTAGTCCGGCACCAGGTCCTCGACGGCGCCGAAGCGTACGAACAGCTCGTCGGGGGTGGCGTCGGAGAGCAGCACCCGGCCCGCCGAGGTGCACGGCAGCGGCGCGCGCCTGCCCTCCCAGCCGGTCGTGCGGAACGAGTGCCCGGACACCGTCCGCGCCGTCAGCAGCGCGTCGTCGCGCAGCACGCACAGGTGCACGGTCTCCTCGGTCGCGGCGGCCAGCCGGTGCATCACCGGTTCGGCGACGGCCGTCAGCCGGCTGTCCGTCCCCCGCGCGGCCAGGGAGAACAGCCGCCATCCCAGCCGGTAGACGAGCGTGTCCTCGTCCCGCTCGACCAGTCCCGCGTCGGCGAGGGCCCGCAGCGCGCGCGAGACCTGGCTCTTCTCCCGCCCGGTCAGCCGGGCGACGGCGGTGACGCCCAGCCCGTCGGTGCGCACGGCCTCGTCCGACGCCAGTGCCTCCAGCAGCGCGACGTCGCGGCCGAGCCCGTAGCCGTTGTGCACCCCGGCCACGCTAGTACCGGTTGCCCTGAGCGCAACGATGATCTCGATTCCCGGCCGGACCTGGCGCGGCCGCGCGGCCGTCGGAGATTCTGCGCTCAACCGGCTCGGGGCGCACCGCCCCCGATCGCGCCCCGAGCCGGAACCAGCTCCCGACACGATCCCGAACCTGATGAAGATCACCGACATCACGCTGGACCGGGTTCGGCTCCCGCTGGACCCGCCGCTGCGCGCCGCCTGGGACCCCGATCCCCGCACCGTGTTCGACGCGACGATCGTCCGCGTCCACACCGACGACGGCGTCGTCGGCATCGGTTCCGGCGACACGATGGACGGCTTCGACGCCTACCGGCACCTCTTCGTCGGCACCGACCCGCTCGCGATCGCCCGGCACGTCCGCGCGATCGAGACCTGCGCGCTGCACGGCGGTCACTACTGGCCACTGGAGGCGGCGCTGTGGGACCTCGCGGGCAAGGTCGCGGGCCTGCCCGTCGCGACCCTGTTCGGCGGCACGTACGAGGCCGTCCCCGCCTACGCGTCGTTCTGCGTGCTGCGCCCGCCCGCCGAGCGCGCCGAGGTGGCGCACCGGGTCGCCGAGGAGGGATTCCGCGCGGTCAAGATCCGGGTCGACCGGGACCGCGCCGACGAGGGCGTCGCCGCCGTCGCCGCGGTGCGGGAGGCGCTCGGCACGGATTTCGCGATCATGGTGGACCTCAACCAGGCGTGGCGGATGGCCGGCGACGTCGCCCCCGCCACCGACCTCGCCGCGACCCGGCGCCTCGTCCGGCGGCTCGCCGAGCTGGACGTGTTCTGGGTCGAGGAGCCCCTGCCCTACGCCGACGCCGACGGCATGCGCACCCTGCGCGCCGACAACCCGGGACTGCGGATCGCGGCGGGGGAGATGCAGCGCTCGTTCGGCGAGCTGCTGCGCCTGCTCGACGGCGACGCGCTCGACGTGTACCAGCCCGACGTCGTCCTGGCGGCCGGGATGAGCCGGGTCCGCACGCTGGCCGAGCTCGCGTTGCTGCGCCACCGCGCGTTCACCCCGCACAGCTGGACCAACGGGATCGGCGTGCTCGCGAACCTGCACGTCAGCGCCGGCGTCGGCGGCGGACCGTACTTCGAGTTCCCCTACGACCCGCCGGACTGGACACCGGCGCGTCGCGACTTCCCACTGGCGCAGCCCCTGACCGTCGGCGACGACGGCATGCTGGCGGTCCCGAGCACCCCCGGCCTCGGGTTCACCCTCGACGAGGAGGCGATCGCACGGTGGCGGGTCCGGTGAACGGGTTCACGGTCGAGGCGACCTGCGCCCTGGAGTTCGGTCCCGGCGCGGTCGCCCGGGTCCCCGCGCTGGTCGACGGCCTCGGCGGAGCGGCGGCGTTCGTCGTCACCGACGCGGGGCTGCGCGCCACCGGCATCGTCGACCGGGTCGTCGGCGACCTCACCGCGGCCGGGCTGCGGACCGAGGTGTTCGACGGCATCGGCCCCAACCCGTCGACGACGGCCGTCGAGCACGGCGCGACGACGCTGCGCGCGTTCGGCTCCTGCGTGGTCGTCGCGATCGGCGGCGGCTCGGTGCTCGACGCGGCCAAGGGCATCGCGCTGCTCGCCACCCACCACGGCGCCCGCGCCACCGACGACCTGTGGTCCTCCCCGACCTCCGGGCTGCCGCTGGTCGCGGTCCCCACCACGGCCGGGACGGGCGCGGAGACCAACGGGTTCGGCGTCGTCGAGGACACCTGCGCCAAGCGGAAGGTCTACCTGGGCCACGCCTCGGTCCGGCCCCGCGTCGTCGTCCTCGACCCGGAGCTGACCGTCGGCCTGCCACCCGCGGCGACGGCCGCGACCGGCTTCGACGCGCTCGTCCACGGCGTCGAGTCGCTCGCCTCCCGCGGCGCCAACCCGGTCTCCGACGCCGCCGCGGCGCAGGCCGTCGCGCTGGTGGGCCGGTGGCTGCCCGTCGCCGTCGACGACGGCACCGACTTGGAGGCCCGCGCGCAGCTGCTGCTCGGCGCGCACCTGGCGGGCCAGGCGCTGACCGTCTCCGGGCTCGGTCTGGTCCACGGCATCGCGCACGCGGTCACCGCGCACACGGGCACCCCGCACGGGATCGCGCTCGCGTCGGTGAACGAGCAGGTCATGCGCTGGAGCGCCGACGCCGCGGCGCAGGCGTACTCCCGGGCCGGAGCCGCGCTGGGGACCGGCGACGCCGTGGCCGGGATCGCCGCGCTCGTCGAGGGCATCGGTGTCCGGCGCCCGCTCCACGAGCTCGGCGTGGACCGGGAGCTGCTGCCGGTGCTGGCGGCCGCCGCCGTCGTGGACCCGGTGACGGCCAACGCGCCGCGGACACCGACCGAGGACGACGTGCGGGAGATCCTCGACGCGGCCTGGTGACTCAGAGCCGCGCCGCCACCGACCGGAGCAACCGGGCCACCCGCGCCCGGCCGCCCACCGCCCGGCTGCCGTGGACGAACCCGAACCGCGCACCGCGGGAGCGCAGCACGGCGGCGGCCTCCGCGCGCAGGGCCGGTCCGTCCATGTCGCCGGTCCGGCACGGTCGGTGACCCGGACGATCCACACCGCTCACCCGCCGCGCCCGCCCGCCTCCCGGCTCCCGCACCGTGCGCGGCTACGCTCGCGCACGACTCCACCCGGACCCGGGCGGACCGGCAGCGCCGCCGCCCGGGACCCCAGCGCCCCCGCGACGACAGAGGCAGCTCCTGCGATGACCACGACGGACCAGCGAGGTCAGGTGTCCCCCACCACCCCGGCCACGACCAGCGGCGAGACGCTGCTGCAGCGGGTGGTCCTGCCCAGGCCCGCCGACCCCACCGCCGTCCGCGCGCTCTACCTCGACGAGCGCCCCGGCACCACGCTCACCCCGGTCGAGCCGCTCGCCGACGAGCGCGCGCGTCCGCTCTCGCTGACCGTGTCGACCATCGGCGGCCGCCGCACCCGCATCCTCGACCGCACCGGCGCCACCGTCCCCGCGGCCACCGAGGTCTCCTTCGGCGCCTACTTCAACGCCTTCGCCGCGGGCTACTGGCGGGCCTGGTCGACGCTCACCAGCATCGAGCTGCGGCTGGACCTGGAGGGCTCGGGCCGCGTCGACGTGTACCGGACCAAGGCCGACGGGTCGCAGATCGTCGTCGCGGGTGAGGTCGTCGAGGGCCGTCGCCGGGTCACCCTCGAGCTGGACCTGCGCCCCTTCGAGGACGGCGGCTGGTACTGGTTCGACCTGTCCACCGACGACGCCGACCTCACCCTGCACGGCGGCGGCTGGCACGCCCCGCACGACGCGCCGGGGCGCGCGGCCGTCGTCGTCGGGATGCCGACGTTCAACCGGCCCGCCGACTGCGTCGCCACCCTCACCGCGCTCGGTTCCGACCCGCAGGTGCGGGACGCGATCACCGCGGTGATCCTCCCGGACCAGGGCACCCGCAAGGTCCGCGACGAGGCCGGCTACGAGCAGGCCGCGGCCGCGCTCGGGGACCGGCTGCGGATCATCGACCAGCCCAACCTGGGCGGCTCCGGCGGCTACGCCCGGATCATGTACGAGGTCCTGCACGGCACCGGCCCGCACGCGGGCGGGATCGACTGCGAGCAGATCCTCTACATGGACGACGACATCCTGCTGGAGCCCGAGTCGGTGCTGCGCGCGATCGCGTTCAGCCGGTTCGCCCGCGAGCCGATGCTCGTCGGCGGGCAGATGCTGTCGCTGCAGGCGCGCTCGCAGCTGTCCACGATGGGCGAGGTCGTCGACCGCAACCAGTTCCTGTGGCGCCCCGCCCCGGAGACCGAGGCCCACCACGACCTCGCCGCCCGCACCCTGCGCCAGACCCGCTGGCTGCACCGCCGCGTCGACGTCGACTACAACGCCTGGTGGATGTGCCTGATCCCGCGCCGCGCCGCGGAGCAGCTGGGCCTGCCGCTGCCGCTGTTCATCAAGTGGGACGACGCCGAGTACGGCCTGCGCGCCCGCGCCGCCGGCTTCCGCACCGCGACCGTCCCGGGCGTCGCGATCTGGCACATGTCCTTCATCGAGAAGGACGACTCCTCGGACTGGCAGGCCTACTTCCACTACCGCAACCGGCTCGTCGCCGCGGCCCTGCACGGCCCCGACGACCCGCGCGCGATGCTGAAGGAGACCTTCAAGCGCACCCTGCGCCACCTGATGCTCATGGAGTACTCGGCGGTCGCGCTGCAGATCAAGGGCTTCACCGACTTTCTCGCGGGCCCCGAGGCGCTGTTCCCGAAGCTGCCCGTGGTGCTCGACGAGATCCGGGCCCTGCGCGCGCAGTACGACGACGGCCGCCCGCTCGAGTCCGCCACCGAGGTGCCGCCGGCCGAGCTCGACGCGCTCGGCGCGCAGCTGTTCCCGAAGCCCCCGGTGGGCCGGGCGAAGGCCGCGGTCGGTCTCGCCCGCGGGGTGCTGCGCAACCTGCGCACCCCGGACCCGGCGCTGCGCGAGCGCCCGCAGCGCAACGTGCCGTGGCGCAACGCCCAGTGGTTCGTGCTGGCCGGCCTGGACTCCGCGACGGTGTCCACCCCGGACGGCCGCGGGGTCACCTTCCGCCGTCGTGACCCGGCGATGTTCAAGGAGATGGTCGCGGAGTCGTTCCGGCTGCACCGCGCCGTCGCCGCGGACTGGGAGGGCCTGCGCGCCCGTTACCGGGCGGCGGCGCCCGTGCTGACCGGCAAGGACGGTTGGAAGCAGATCTTCGAGTGAGCCCCGCCCGCCGGGGGCCGCTGCTGCTCCTGCTCGGCGTCGTCACCTGTCTGCTCGGCCTCGCCGCCGCGCTCGCCCCGGTCGACGCCGAGGACCCGGTCGTCACCTGGCCCCGGGCCGGCCAGGCACCGGAGAGCACGGTGCTGCCGCTCGCGCCGTACCGGCCGCTGGAGTTCTCCGCGACCGTCCCGTGCGCCGCGGCGGCCGCTCTCGGCGAGGGCGACGTGCTGCGGACGATGCCCGCCGCGCAGGAGAACCCGGTGACGGCGCCGGGCTTCGTCGCGAGCGTGTCCGGCGGGACGCTCACGCTGCGCACCGGCGACCGGGTGCTCGCCACCGCACCCGCCGCGTCGGGCTGTGTGTTCGAGGTGACCTCCGCCGACGGCGGCACCGTCGTCACCCGCGACGGGGCGGTCCTCGCCGAGCGCCTCGACGTCGCCCCGCCGCAGGTCGCCGAGCTCGCCACCGACGTCACCGGGCCCGCCGCGGCCGGGCTCGCGGTCACCCTGTACACCGATGCGCGCTACGCGTCGTCGCCGTCGCCGCTGAAGGTGGCGCTGCTGGTCGCGCACCTGCTCGCCCTGGCCGCCACCCTCGCCGTCGCCGTGCGGACCTGGACCGGCACCCGCCGGGTGTTCGACGCGCCGGTCCGCCCGGGGGTCGCCGACCTCGTCGTGCTCGTCGTGAGCTGCGCCTGGGCGGTGCTCGGGCCGCTCAACATCGACGACTCCTGGTACGCGCTGATGGCCCGCCAGGGTGCGGAGACCGGGACGATCGGCAACGCGATCTACCAGTTCGACGTCACCGAGGCACCGTTCACGACCAGCCAGTACCTGCTGCAGTGGTGGGGGTCGCTGGTCGGCTGGGGCCTCGGACCGCTGCGCGTGGTGCCGGTCGTGCTGGGCCTGCTGACCTGGGTGCTGCTGCGGTACACCCTCGCCGCGCTCGCGGGTCGGGTCGGGGTCCGGCCCGGGGTGGTCGCCGCGCTCGCCGTCGCGCACCTGGCCTGGTTCCTGCCCTACGGCATCTCCCTGCGCCCCGAGCCCGCCGGGACCGCGGCCGCCGCCGGGGTGCTGCTGCTCGTCGCCGCCGCCTGCCGCACCGGGGCGGTCGGGCTGCTGGCGCCGGCCGTCGTCGTCGCGGTGGTGGGGATGACGACCGCGCCGACCGCGCTGGTCGCCGCGGTGCCGTTGCTGCTCGCGCTGCCGCTGGTGTGGTGGCACCTCGTGCACGCGCGGTGGGCGACCCGGCTCGCGACGGTCGCTGTCGCGTTCGCCGCCGCGAGCGCCGTCGTACCGCTCGGGCTGGCCGACCAGAGCCTCGCCGACGTGCGCGAGTCCGTCGCCGTGCACCGCTGGTACTACTTCCAGTACCAGTGGTACTCCGAGTTCGTCCACTACGCGAACCTGCTCGGCCCCGACGACCAGGGCACCTGGGGGCGACGCCTGCCGGTCCTGCTGACCGTCGCCGTCCTCGCGCTGGGCGCGGTGCGGCTCGCGACGCGGCGCGGCACCGGCGGCCCGCTCGGCCGGGCACTCGGGTTCGCGCTCGCGGCGACCGCGCTCGGCCTCGTCGCCGTCGCGGTCAGCCCGACCAAGTGGGTGAACCACTTCGGTGCCGTCGCCGCACCCGCGACGCTGCTGCTCGGCATCGCGCTCGCCCGCGGCCCGCTGCCGCGCCACGCCCCGCTCCGGCTCGTCGCGGTGGGGACGGCCGTGCTCGGCGTCGTCGCCGCGGTGGTCTACGCCGGGCCGAACCTGTGGCGCCCGTTCTCCGACTGGGGCCAGCCCTTCGGCAACCACTCGGTCCTCGACGCGCCGATCAACCAGCAGGTCCTGGCCCCGCACCTCGGGCCGCTGTACCTGCGCAGCCCGCTGCTGTGGCTGCTCGTGGCCGCCGCCGCGCTGTGGTGGGCCGGGCGGCGGGGGCGGACTCCCCGGCCGGACCGGGCGGTGCTGCGCGTCGCCACGGCGGGCGGCGTCGCGCTGATGCTCGTCGTGTTCGGCGTGGCTCCGGTGCAACAGGCCCCCGGCGCGTCGGTGGCCTCGATGAACCTGGCCATGCTGACCGGCGACGGCTGCGGGCTGGCCGACGCACTGGCCGTCACCGTCCCCGACGAGGCGACGTCCCCGCCCCCGCCCCCGAGCGCGCCGCCCCGCCTCACCGGGGTGATGCGGGAGGGCCCGCCGCCCGACCGGCCGTCGATCCCCGGCCCCGTCTGGCACACCGAGGACGCCGGCACCGGCACCCTCGACGCCGGCTGGTTCGCCGTCCCGGCCGGGACCACGCGGCTGCTCCTGCCGCTGACCGGGGACCTGCGGAGCGACCAGAGCGTCCGGATCGACACCGGCGCGGGCGCGGTCACGGTCGACCTGCCCGGGGAGAAGCTCGGCGACTGGCGGGACGTGGCGGTCGACCTGCCCGGCCCGGCCGACCGGGTCCGGCTCGTCGTCGACGACCGGACGGACGGTCCGGACACCTGGCTCGCCGTCGGCGCCCCGCTGCCCGCCCGCGAGCTGCCCGCCCGCGCGGTGCTCGGCGACGCCCCGGTGTTCGCCGACCAGGCCTCGGCGGTGCTGTGGCCCTGCCAGGACCAGATCGCGGTACGCCACGGCATCGCGCAGGCCCCGCAGTGGCGGCTGCGCACCGGCGACAATCTGGAGGGCGCGACCGAGTCCACCGCGTTCTTCGCGGCGAACGGCGGGACGCTCGCCGGCATCGACCGCACCGCGACCTTCGACGAGCTGCCCTCGCGGCTCGACCCGCCGGCCGGGCGCGCCATGTTCGCGCCGGCGCACGTCGAGCGGGTGCGCTACGAGCACCCGACCGACGGCTACGACCTCACCGTGGGCACCCAGCGGCGGTGGGGGTGGGAGCGGCTGCCGACCCTGGCCACCCGCGACTACACCGGCCGGGACTTCCTGGGCTGAGCGGCGCACGCCCGTCCGTCGCCGGTGTCCACACCCGTTCTCCGGCGTCCACACCGGTCACGACCGGTGTGGACACCTGCGGAGGGGTGTGGATGCCGCGGAGCCTGGTGGGCTCAGCCGGCGTCGTAGAGCCGCGCCCAGGTCTCCCGCGAGGTGAGCCGCGGCTCGGCGGCCTTCCACTCCCTGGCGGCCTGCGGGCCCTCGTTCCAGAGCCGGCGCACCGTCTGCACCCCGCGCGTGGTGAGTTCGCGCAGCCGCTCCCGGTCGCGGGTCCGGATCCGGACACCGGTCTCGGCCATGTCGGTGACGATCGCGCGCTCGAACAGCGACACGTGCCACCAGTGCGCCTCACCGGCCGGGACCATCCCGGAGCGGAACGGCACCCGCCCGGTGGCCTGCAGCACGGCGCGCTTCACCCAGGTCCGCACGACCTTCGACGGCTTGTGCCCGGCCAGGTGCACGACGGACTCGCGCACGTCGAGCCCGGCCTGGGCCAGCGGCACCGCCGTCGTCTCGGGGTAGGCGGCCCGGATCCGGCGGATCTCCGCCGCCGCGGCGGCGGAGCCGTCGTCGAGCACCGAGGGGCCGCGCAGGAAGTCGTCGACGGCGGTCAGCAGCGTCGCCGCCAGCCCGTACTGCATCGCGACCAGGTACTGGGCCAGCAGCTCGACGATCGTCGTGGTCACCGTGCGCCGGTCGAAGCCGGTGCGCAGGGCGGCGGTGATCAGGCCGTTGCGCTGGTTGAAGTAGCGGTGCCACTCGTCCCAGTCCTTCCAGCCGAAGTCGGCGTGCCACACGGCGGCACCGGGCAGCGACACCGTGGCGAAGCCGCGCTCGCGGGCGCGGTAGCCGAACTCGACGTCGTCCCACTGGAAGAACAGCGGCAGCGGGTAGCCGATGGCCCGCACGACCGGTGCGGGGATCAGGCAGGACCACCAGCCGTTGTACTCGGTGTCGACCCGCTGCTCCTGCACGATCGGCAGCAGCCGCTCGTCGCGGCCGAGGAGGAAGCCCTCCTCCAGGGCGCCGGGGACGGGCATGCCCACCCGCAGCTTCTCGGGCACGGCGTACTCGGCGGTGATGTGGACGTGCCCCGGGTGGAGCAGGTTCAGCATCTGCCCGCCGACGATCGTCGGCGCGGTGGTGCACGCGGCGAACCCGGTCAGCCGGACGACGATCTCCGGGTCGAGCAGCACGTCGTCGTCCATGAGCAGGACGTCGTGGTCGTCGGCCGGGTCGCCTGCGGTCGCCTCGTAGAGCCCGCGGGTGAAGCCGCCCGCGCCGCCCAGGTTGGGCTGGCGCTGGTAGGCGAGCCGGTCGCCGAACGCCGCGGCCAGCGGCGCGAACCGGTCGCGCGACTCCAGCGGGTCGCTGCCCTGGTCGACCACCCGGACGGTCGCCACGCGGGCCAGCGCAGCCGGGTCGTCGAGCAGCGCCTGCAGCGTGTTCAGGCAGTCCTCGACGCGGTTGTGGGTGCAGATCGTGATCGAGGTGGGCCGCGGCGGGCGGGGCACCGCGACCGTCCACTCGACGTCGGACACGGTCAGCGTGCCGGTGTCGGTCGCGAACTCCAGCCAGAGCCCGCCGCCGTCGACGAAGCGGTCGATCGCCCCGGTCAGCTCGACGACGCCGCCGCCGTCGACGCCCGTGGTGGCGACGGCGCGGGCGACCTTGTTCGTGTCCGAGGCCATCAGCCACACCCGGCCGCGACCCGCGGCGCGCAGGGACACCCGCACCTCGGGTACCGCGGTCCAGCGCTGCCAGTAGGTGGCGTGCAGCCGCCCCCAGTAGGTGTTGGTGGTGACGTGGGTGGCCGGGACCAGCTCGATCAGGCCCCGCTCGCGGCGGGCGGCGCCGCGCAGGACCTCGGCGTAGAGGTCCTCGGGCACCAGGTGCGTCGGCCCGGTGAAGGGGCCACGCTGTACGACCAGCCGTCCGGGGCGGGCCCCACCGGCGGTGTCGTCGGCCGGGGCGGGCTCGCCCCCGCGGAGGGGCCGGGCGGTGTCCAGCATGGCTCTCGCTCTCGCTCTCGCCTCACATCTCGGATCGGACAGGACGAAGTCTGCCGGGGCCTCAGTCCGGCAGTGGCGTCGGGTCCGGCGAGGGTGCCCCGGCCTGCCCGACCTGCTGCCAGCCCCACAGGGTCCGCTCGCCGTCCTGCACCGGGGCGGGGACCGCCCGCGGGTCGTAGGGCTCGACGAGCCGGATCTGGCCCCAGTCGAAGTCCCAGGCGCCGGGTAGGTAGGTCGGGACGTAGCGCTGGGCGGCGGTCCGGACCAGCCAGCCCTGCGGGCCGCCGAACCGGCTGCGGCCCCACTCGTCGGCGACGGTGCGCTGCTGCGGGTCGGCGAGCATCCGGAACACCGGCACGTCGGCGATGCCCCGGTGCACGCCGAAGCGCGTCACACAGGGATGCACGAACGACGTCGCCCAGTCCAGGTACGCGGTGCCGCGGGCGGCGATCGTCGTCAGCGGGGTCAGCCGCGGCACCCGGGGCTGCGCGACGGCGACCCACGCCCCGGTGCCGATGCCGCGGTCGGACACGATCACCCGCACCCGGTCGGCGTCGGCGGCCGGCCGGCCCGCGAGGTCGACGCGCAGGTCCCGCCACGCCTGGCCGCCCGAGGCGCCGCCGGAGTAGTCCGAGGTGCTGCTGACGGCCCCGCCGGGCTCGATCTCGTCGACGACGGCGCCGTCGCGGGCGAACTGCAGGGTCACGGTGTTGCCGCCGCCGATCGTCCCGGCGACGCCGAGGACCAGCGGTGCGGAGCCGTCGCGGGCCGCGGCGGGCAGCGTGTGCCACGCCGAGCGGTAGTCGCCGACGTTCTCCGGGTCCGGCGACCAGCTGCCCATGACCGGTCCGCCCAGCGGGCCGGTGCCGGTGACGCCGGGGCGGTCGTCGCCGTCGCCGGTGTTGTCGCGCAGTGATCCCGGTCCGGTCGGCGGCAGACCCTCGGGCGTGAAGCCCTCGGCCAGCGGGCCCGGGTCCGCGACGCCCGCCGGTTCCGGCGCGGTCGGCAGCACGTTCGCGGCCGGGTCGGTCTCCACCTGGATGCGCCCGGCGAGCCCGCAGCGCGACCCGGTGGGGTCGGTCAGCACGTCGGCACCCAGGGAGTACGAACCGGCCTGCTTCTCCATGCCCTTGGCCATCGAGGCGACCTGGAACAGGACCATGAGCGCGCAGATCACCGCGAGCGGCGCCGACCCGAGGCGGACGGCCTGGACGGTGCCGATGCGGCCGCGCCGGCGACCGAGGGTCCGTCGCACCGGGCGCGGCACCCCGGAGGTCGAGCGCAGATGCTCCACCCCGGCGACGACGAGCGACAGGAACGCCAGGACCAGCAGCACCGTCGTCGCCTGGATCCCGCTCACCGACACCGGCTTGTCGAACCACGGCACGCCCCAGTTCGAGACGTACCACCAGGTGTTCGGACCGCGGAACGCCAGCGCCGTCACCGCGAGCACCGCGGCCAGGAACAGCGCCTGGTTGCGTCGCGAGCGCAGGACCCCGGTGCTCGTCGCGAGCGCGGCCAGCGCCGCGACACCCGAGGCGAGCGCGGCGAACGCGCCGAAGTGGTGGGTCCACTTCGTCGGGGTGAGGGCCAGCACGGCGAACGACAGCGCGGTGCTCGCGAGCAGCCGCCGCGAGAACCCGAGTGCGGCGCCGGGGATGCGGCCCCGGCGCAGCAGCACGACCGTCGAGACGGTCATGCACAGCCACAGCAGCAGGACCGGGAAGCGACGCTGCAGCGAGCCGTCGCGGCTGTCGCTGAACAGCAGGTCGTAGCGGGCGAGCTCCTGGTACCAGGGCAGGTTCGGGCCGATGTCCTGTCGGACCCGGGTGGCCTCGGCGACGGTGGCGAGGGTCTGGTCGCCGAACACGGCGGTGAGCACGATCAGCCCGGCCGCGAGCAGCGGCCCGAAGGTCGCCGCCCAGCCGGTGGTGCGGATCCGTTCGGTGAACAGCCGCAGCAGGGGGCGGGCCGCGGCCAGGAACGGGGCCAGCGCGATGAGGCCGGTCGGCGTCGCCGCGACGGCGAACGCCCCCGCGACGAGCGCCCCCGCGACCGGCAGCAGCCGCCGGGTGGCCAGCGCGCGCTCCAGCATCACGAACGACACCAGCGCCGCGATCACGACGACCGTCTCCGGGCGCAGCCCGTTGTTGAACGGCAGCCAGAAGCAGAGGAACACCCCGGCCGCGGCCCATCCCGCGGACCGGCTGCGCCGGACCTGGGCGCCGAGGCGGGGCAGCAGTGCCCGGCTGATCAGGAACCAGGACGCGACGCCCATCGCCAGCGCCGGGACCCGCAGCCACAGCACCGACTCCGAGACCCCGCTCCACAGCGAGTACAGCTGGTAGAACCAGCCGAACGGCGCCTCGGGGACGTCGAACCAGCGGTGGTAGTTGCCGATGTAGCCGGCGGTGTCGTTGCCCCGGGAGATGTCGAGGATGTACCCGTCGTCGCTGGTCATCGACCCGATGAGGGCCCACACGACCAGGACGCCGACGACGACGGCGTCCCGCAGGTCGTCCTGCCCGCGCAGCCGCCGGGCCAGCCGGCGGCCGTGCACGACGCGGCGGGCGTCGGCGTCGTCGATCCGGCGCAGGAAGAACAGCGCGCCGAACAGCGCGACGATCGCGACGCCCCCCGCGACGAGCTTGAGCGTCGAGGCGTCGGAGTCGTAGCGGTTGTCGGTGTCGAACCGGACGCTCGTGCCGCCCATCGGGTCACGGCCCGCGTCGAGGTCGGAGTGGATCCCGGTGAGCTGCGGGCGGCCGTCACCGGCGAACTCGTACAGCGTGGCGCCGCCCAGCGTCGCCGTCGTCGCGTCGAAGTCCGAGGTGAACGTGAGGGCGCAGGGCCCGCCCGGCAGGGGGAGCGGCGCGGTGGCGATGCGCTGGCCGCGGTTGTCGAGGGTGACCACCCCGTCGGCGACGGCGACGCGCAGACCGACCGTGTCGCCGTCCGGGGCGTCGGTGGGCGTCGTGGACAGGACGGTCGCGCGGCCGGGGGACCGGTCGTCGAGGCTGCGGATCGCGTCGCAGCCGATCGTCGCGGTCAGGCTCTCCGGCCGGTACGCGACCAGCGGGGCGTTCAGCGGCGCGGTGCCGGTCGTGGCGTTCGGCCAGGTGACGGTCGCCGTGTTCTGCACGACCGGCAGGAACGGGATCGCCAGCGCCAGCACCGCCGACAGCAGGCCCAGCGCGGCGGCGAGGAGGCGGTCGGTCGGACGCGACCGGCGGTCGGTGGAGCCCGATCCCGGGCGGGGATCGGCCTCCGTTGCGGCGGTCAGCACCCGGACGAGGCTAGACGCCACCCCGTGATCATCCGTGACACCCCCGTGACCCGTCACCGTTGGACCGGTCGGCCTAGTCCACTCGGCTGGGTGCTCAAGGTCGACTGCACCCTGTTTCCATGACGCAGCGTGATGAACTGCGGACGATCGGGCACTGTTCGGGTGTCACCGGTGACGGTGGTGATCGACTCTCGTTGGGTCGGGTGTGAGCATCTGCACCGATTCGCGCACGACGGCCGACGACCCGGCCGGCGTCGCGTCCGCCGTCGGCGGCACCGCGCCCGAACAGGGTGCTCCGTCCGTCCGAAGTGGAGGAGACGGCGGCGGTGAGGTGCTCGCGCTGACCGGTCTGCGGATCGTCGCCGCGCTCTGGGGCGTCGCGTTCCACTTCCACTTCACCCCGATGGCGGGTGTGGAGACGGTGAACGACTGGCTCGGACCGCTGATCACGCAGGGCGCGCTCGGCGTCGACCTCTTCTTCGTCCTGAGCGGTTTCGTGATCGCCTGGACCTACCTCGACCAGCTGGGCCCGCGGCTGCGGCTGCGCGAGGCCGGCGGGTTCGTGTGGGCCCGTGCGGCGCGGATGTGGCCCGCCTACGTGGTGGTCCTCCACCTCTTCGGCGTGTGGCTCGTGGCGCGGCTGGTGTTCGGGTCGACGACCGACGTCGTCTACCAGTCGGTGCAGCCGTCGTTCACCGTCGGCGCGTGGTTGGAGCAGCTGTTCGGCGTACAGATGTGGGACGAGCAGTACCTCGACGGCGCGTCCTGGGTCGGCCCGACGTGGTCGATCAGCGCCGAGTGGCTCGCCTACCTGCTGTTCCCGCTGCTGGCCCTCGGCTTCTTCCGGCTGCGGAACCTGCCGTTCGCGGTGCTGGCGGCAGGGTCGCTGCTCTGCACCGCACCGATGGCGGCCGCGTTCCTCGTGGTCGGGTCGCCGTACTACCCGTACAGCTGGCTGGTCCGGGTCCTCGGCGGGTTCTCCGCGGGCGTCCTGGCGATGCTGGCCGTGCGGCGGCTGCGCACCACCGAGCGGACCCGCTCCGCAGCCTCGACGACGGCGACGTTCACCGTCGCCGCGGTCCCGTTCGTCCTGCTGGCGGGGTCGGTCCTCGGCGGCGGGCTGCACGGCCTGGCCGTCGTCGCCTTCCCGATCCTGGTCGGGGCACTCGCGCTCGCCGACCGCGGACCGGTGCACCACCTGCTGACCCGTGGCCCGGTGGTGCACGGAGGGCGGATCTCCTACGCCCTCTACCTGGTCCACATCCCGATGTTCGAGATCTTCTGGTTCCTGAGCGACTCCGGTGTCCTCCCCCGCGGCGGGGAGACGGGGCATCTGATCGCGCTCACCGTCTTCGTGGGGACTCTGCCCGTGGCACACCTGCTGTACTCGCTCGTCGAACGTCCCGCGCGCCGGTGGATGCGGGGCCGTACCCGGCCCGCCCCCGAGGCGGTCGAGGCGGTCGTCGCCCCCGACCCGGTCCCCGCCGCCCGTCGCGTCGTGGACAACGACGCGGCGCGCCGTGACCCGGAGACCTCCGTGCTGGCGGTGGTCACCGACGAGCCGGTGACCTCGGTGCTGCCCGTTGTGTCGGCCGGACCGGCCGCGGACCCCGCCCCGGCTGCAGCTACCCGGCGGACGGCGCCGGAACCCGCCCCGTCGCGGGCGTTCGCGCCGACGCACGGCGCACCTGCGCAGGGCGCGCCGACGCAGGGTGCCCCTTCACAGGGCGCACCGATGCACCAGGGCACGCCGACGCACCAGGGCACGCCGACGCACCAGGGCGCAGCGCAGAACGTGCCGACGCAGCAGAGCTCGTCGTCCGAGCAGGGCGCCGTGCAGCGGCCCGCCTCGTCGCAGCCCGCCGTGCCGCAGCCCGCCCGGCCGCAGCCGGTCGCCGCTCGGCCCGGCGCCGGAGAGCAGCAGGTCGCCGCTCGGCCCGGCCCCGGGGAGCAGCAGGTCGCCGCTCGGCCCCGCACCGGGGAGCAGCCGGTCGTCCCGGGCCGGCCGGTGGCCGGGGACGAGCCCGGCGACGTGCCGCCGGTGACCGAGGCGCTGCCGGTGGTCCGCCGCCGCTCGGCGGGCCCCGCCGTCGCCACGACGTCGGGCTGGACGCCCACCACACCTGCGGAGCAGGACCCGGCCGACGACGCGCGCACCGCGGCCATGCCGCTCGTCCGGCCCGTCGCGGCCCCGTCCGCGCCGGTCGCCGAGCCCGAGCCCACCGCCCCGGCGTCCGAGCCGGCTCCGGCCGACCCGATCGCCGTCCCGGCGCCCGCGCTGCCCACCCGGGCACCGCGCCGCCCCGAGGCCGACCCCGCCGACGTGCCCGCCGCGGCCGAGATCGACGTCCCGGCCCCGGCCGGTTCGGCCCGCTGGGTGCTGGAGCGCCTGGCCGCGGCCCGGGCCGCCGACTTCGCCGGCGCCGGGCACAGCGACCTCTCGGAGGACCTGGTGGCCGTCGCCCGGATGCGCAGCGGCGGCGCCGGGACCGGCGGGGACCTGTTCACCCCGGTAGTCGAGGGCACCGGCACCACCTCCGGCGTCGACCGGATGGAGCGGCTGCGGTCGCTGCACATCGCTGCCCGTGAGCTCGCCGACGACCGTGGTGTCGTCCCGGCGCCGCGGGCGATCCGCTCCGCCTCGGCGCTGCCCGGCACGCGGACCGGCGTCGAGAACTGCGGCCGCGCCGGCCGTCGTCGCGACGACGCCCACGCCAGCGCCGCGACCCCGATCGTCGCCGCCTCGGGTGCGGCCGCATCCCGTCGCCCCCGGAAGAAGCCGGCGCACGGGGCCTGAGACACCGCTGGGGAGCGGGTAACACGGCCGTGCCCCCGGACCACCACCGTGGTCCGGGGGCACGGCCGCGTCCGCCGACCCGCGCCGGATCCGGTCCGCGGGGCGGGGAGACCGGGCGGTGCCCGCCGGGCGGCGGTCCGCGCACCGCGCGAGCGGTCCGGCGACGCCGCATCCCGGTGCCCGGGACGTGACGCCGGTGCCCGGACACCGCGGCGCCGCGTCGGCGACAATGGACGTGCCCGCCCGTCGCGCCCCAGGACGGGTCCCGCCCACCGACGCGATGGACCGATGATCCCCACGACCCCGCCCCTCGCCGACCTGCCCGAGCCCACCGGTGCCGCACCGCCGGAGCGGGCCGCACTGCACTGGTACCTGCGCCTGGTCCGTCACCACCTGGGCCGTGGCCCCTACCTCGACGTGGCGGGTGCCGGCGGGGCGCTGCTCGCCGGGCTGGCGCGGCTCGGCCCGGCCTCGGGGCTGGCCGGCTCGGAGGCCGAGGCGGAGCGGATGCGTGCCGGTGCGCCGGGCTGCCCCGTGCACCTGAGCCTCGACGCCCTGCCGGGTCCGGTCGCGTCGGTGACCGCGGTGGAAGTGCTCGACCGGCTGCCGGACGTCGCGCTCGCCGGTGACCTCGGCCCGGGAGGCTGGTTCCGGGCGCTCGAACCGGGCGGGCACGCACTCGTCGTCGCCGCCGACGCCGAGGGCCGCGGCCGCGAGCTGGCCGGTGCCCGCTGGGTGCCGCCACGCGTCCCGCGCGGGCACCTGCGGATCCGGGAGATCCTCGTCGAGGCCGGGTTCGAGATCGTCCGGGAGGGCTCGGACGGGCTGACCCGTGGCCCCTACGGCGGCATCCCCACCTGGGCCGACCCGCGTCTGGCCGCGACCCGCGCGCAGCGGTCCGCGGGGCGGCTCACGTGCGAGGCGGGCGCGGGTGAGCGCGCGGTGATCATCGCGAGGAGGCCGGCGGCGCCGTAGCGTGCAGGGCATGAGCGATGTGCTGCCCATCGGCCCCGACGAGCTGCTCACCACCACCCGGTCGGTCCGCAAGCGCCTTGACCTGGAGCGTCCGGTCCCGCTGGAGGTGGTCCGGGACAGTCTCGAGGTCGCGTTGCAGGCCCCGAGCGGTTCGAACCAGCAGGGCTGGCACTGGCTGGTGCTCACCGACGCCGAGAAGCGGAAGGCCGTCGGCGAGTACTACCGGAAGGCGTTCACCGCCTACCGGAACTCCGCGCAGTACCCGACGACCCGCTCCCACGGCGACGCCGACCGCGACGCCACCCAGCTCCGCGTCGCCGACAGCGCGCAGTACCTCGCGGACCGGATGGGCGAGGTCCCGGTGCTGGTCATCGGCGCGATCAACGCCAAGGCCGAGCTGCCGGCGTCGAACCAGGCCGGGCTGTGGGGCTCGCTGCTGCCGGCCGCGTGGAGCCTGCAGCTCGCCCTGCGCGCGCGTGGTCTGGGCAGCGCCTGGACGACGCTGCACCTGCAGTACGAGAAGGAGATCGCCGAGCTGCTGGGCATCCCGGACGACGTGCGGCAGGGAGTCCTGCTGCCGGTCGCGTACTACACCGGCGACACGTTCAAGCCCGCGAAGCGCCAGCCGCTCGACACCGTCCTGCACGTCGACGGCTGGTAGGCCGCCCCGTCCGGGCTCAGATCGGGAGCTTCCGGAAGATCGGCCGCGGCACGTGGCGCAGGGCGCTCATCACGAAGCGCATCGGCGCCGGTGCCCAGACCAGCTCCTTGCCCGTCCGCACCGCGTCGACGATGACGTCGGCGACGGCCTGCGGGGTGGTCGCGAGCGGTGCGGCGTCGAGGCCCTCGGTCATCTTCGAGTGCACGAAGCCGGGCCGGACGATCGTCACGGTCACGCCGAACTCGCGCAGCGCCTCGGTCAGCCCGGTGTAGAACGCGTCCATCCCGGCCTTGGTGGAGCCGTAGACGAAGTTCGAGCGGCGGGCCCGCTCCCCGGCGACCGAGGAGATCGCGACGATCGAGCCGTGGCCCTGCGCGCGGAACCGCTCGGCCAGCGCGACCCCGGTGGAGACGGTCGCGGTGTAGTTGACCTGCGCCAGCTCGACGGCGTGGTCGACGTCGGTCCAGGCCTTCTCGTTGTCGCCGAGCAGCCCGAACGCGACGACGGCGACGTCGATGTCCCCGCCCGCGAAGGCCTTCTTGATGACCTCGGGGTGGGTCTCGATGTCCCGGGCGTCGAACTCGACGGTCTCCACGCCGCACCCGAGCGCCTCGAGCTCGGTGCGGGCGGCGTCGAGCCGGGGGCCGGGGCGGGCGGCGAGCACGACCCGCAACGGGCGGTCCGCGGCGAACGCGCGCACGGTGGCCAGGCCGATCTCGGAGGTGCCGCCGAGGAGCAGGATGCTCTGCGGGTTGCCGACTGCGTCGATCATGATGGTGCTGGCTCCGGACGTCAGAGGGTCAGTGCGAGGCGGCGGGACATGTCGGAGGCGAAGACGCCGGTGGGGTCGACGCCGTCGCGGATCGCCTTCCACTCGGCGAACCGCGGGTAGCCGGCGGCGAAGGCCTCCGGCGACGTGCGCGACTCCTTCGCCAGGTACAGGCGCCCGCCGGCGGCCAGCACCATCTCGTCGAGCTCGGTGCAGAAGCGGGACAGGCCGCGTGCGATCGGGAAGTCGACGGTGATCGTCCAGCCCTCCGTCGGGAACGACAGCGGTGCGTCGTTGCCCGCGCCGAAGCGCTTGAACACGTTCAGCCCGGACTTGTGCGGCGAGGCCGCGATCTTCGACACGATGCGGCGCAGCTCGGTCTCGGCTCCCATCGGGACGACGAACTGGTACTGCAGGAAGCCCTTCGAGCCGTAGACCCGGTTCCAGTCCCCGAACACGTCGAGCACCTGGTAGAAGGCCGTGATGTTCTGCACCGAGCCACGCTGGCGCTTCGGTGCCTTGCGGAACCACAGCTCGGAGAACGCGGTCAGCGACAGCTTGTTGGCCAGCCCGTTCGGGAAGACGTCCGGGAAGGTCAGCAGCTGCGGCGCGTCGAACTTGAGCGGCTCGGACCGCAGCTTCGCGGGGAGCTGGTCGACGGTGGCGAGCGAGCCGCGGGTCAGCACCGACCGGCCCATCCGGGCGCCGGTCGCGGTGGTGTCGAACCAGGCCGCGGAGTAGCCGTAGGTGTCGTCGGAGCCGTCGGTGAGCAGCTCGAGCAGGCCGTCGAGGTCGTCGGTGCGGTCGGTGTCGACCACGAAGTACGCCGACTCGGTCCGGTGCAGCCGCACCCTGGCCCGCACGATCACCCCGGTCAGGCCCATCCCGCCGACGGTCGCCCAGAACAGCTCGGCGTCCGGCCCGGAGGGGGTCAGCTCGCGCACCGAGCCGTCCGCGGTCACCAGCGCCAGCCACTCGACGTGGTTGCCGAAGCTGCCCTTGGTGTGGTGGTTCTTGCCGTGCACGTCGGCGCCGATCGCTCCGCCGATCGTGACCTGACGGGTGCCCGGCAGCACCGGGACCCACAGCCCGAGCGGGAGCGCGGCGCGCATGAGCTGGTCGAGGCTGACGCCCGCGTCGACGTCCGCGACGCCGGTGTCCGGGTCGATGGCGTGGATCCGGTTCAGCCCCGGCATGTCGAGGACGACGCCGCCCGCGTTCTGTGCCGGGTCGCCGTAGGACCGGCCGAGCCCGCGCGCGATCACGCCGCGCTCGCCCGCCGTGCGGACGGCCTCGGCCACGTCCTCGGCGTCGCGTGGGGTGACGAGCTGGGCGATCGTCGGCGCGGTCCGCCCCCAGCCGTGCAGGGAGGCGGTCCGTCGCGCCGGGGCGTCGGTCCTGGTGCTGCGGGGAACGGTCGTGTCCGTCATCGTCGCCAGGGTAGCGAGGGGCCCCGACGGCGACGGGTGCGACCCTGGGCGGGTGCTCGACGAGCGGCAGGTCCGCCTCCCGCTGCCACCGGCGCGGGGCCGGGGCACGACCGCGGGGCTGTACGTGCTGCTCGGGGTCGGCTACCTGCTGGTCTCGCTGTGGCTGCAGCGCCGGGTGCTCGCCGACCCGGGCGGTCTGCTGATCGGCCACGTCACCGCCGACGCCGACATGTTCTCCTGGTGGATCCACTGGTTCCCGTTCGCCGTGACGCACGGGGAGAACCCGCTGGTCACCGACTGGATGCACTGGCCGTACGGGCTCAACGCACTGTGGAACACCGCGGTGCCGCTGCTGGCGCTGGCGCTCGCCCCGGTCACCCTGGTCGCGGGCTCGGTGACCGCGTTCAACGTCGGCCTGATCCTCGGCCCGGTCGTCTCCGGGCTGGTGCTGGTCGTCGCGCTCGGCCCGTACGTGGGCCGGGCCGGTCGCGGCTGGGCCGCCCGCGGGATCGCCGGAGCGCTGTACGCGTTCTCCCCGTTCCACCTCGCGCACGCGATCGCCGGGCACCTCAACCTCACGTGGTCGCTGCTGCCGCCGCTGCTCCTGCTGCTGGCCCACCACCTGTTCGCACGGGGGCCGCTGCGCCGGCCGTGGACGGTCGGGGCGGTGGCCGGGCTCGTCCTGGTCGGGCAGCTCGTCCTCTACACCCAGACCCTCGCGATCGGCGTGATCTTCCTGGTCGTCACCGCGATCGTGCTCGCGCTGCGGTTCCCGCGCCGGGTCCCGGCCCACCTGCCGGGGCTGGTCCGGGCCGGACTGGCCTGCGTCGGGGTGTTCGTGGTGCTAGGCGCGTACCCGCTGTACCTGGTGCTGGCCGGGCCGAACCGGCCGCGCGGCCCGATCCGCAACGTGCACGCCACGGGGGCGGACCTGGCGAACCTGCTGGTCCCGACCCGGCTGACCGCCGTTCGTGCGGTCCCTGACGGCACGGACGCCGAGCTCGGCGGCCACATCGGTGAGCAGGGCGGCTACGTCGGCCTCGCCGCGCTGGCGCTGGTCGTCGTCGCGGTGCTGGTCGTCCGGTCGACGACGCTGCGGGTGGTCGCGGCGGTCGGGTTCCTGTCCTGGGTCGCCTCGCTCGGCACGAGCGTGGTGCTGCTGGGCGACTACACCGGGATCCCGCTGCCCTGGCTGGTGTTCGCCGAGGTGCCGCTGCTGTCGGAGGTCGAGCCGGTCCGGATCGAGGTGGTGACGGCGATGTGCGTGGCCGTCGTCGTCGCGCTGTGGGTGGACCGGATGCCGCTCGACACCCCGGCGACGGCGGTCGGCGCCGTCGCCCTGACCGGGCTGGCCGTGGTGTCGTGGCTGCCCGCCGACGCCCAGGAGGTCCGGCCCGCTCCGGTGCCCGCCTTCTTCGCGGCCGGGGCGGCGCCGCTGGGCCCGGCCGACGTCGTCGAGATCTACCCACGCATCACCGCGGCCTGGGACGACGGTGCACAGGGCCTGCGGTGGCAGGCGGCCTCCGGCCCGGCGTTCCGCATCCGCGGCGGCTACTTCATCGCCTCCGATCCCGACGACGACGTCGCGATCCAGTCCCGCTGGAACCGCTACCAGATCGGGGCGCAGTGGGTCGCCGACGGCAAGGACGAGCCCAGCGACGACTACGCCGCCGCCGCTCACCGCGAGCTGCGCGACCTGGGGATCACCGCCGTCGCGTTCGTTCCCGGGTACGCCGGGGGAGACGAGGCCAGGGCGCTGGCCTGGACCCGCCGGGTGACCGGCGACCCCGGCCGGTTCGACGGCGGGGTGTGGCTCTTCCGGCTGCCGGACGGCGCACCCGTCGGCTAGGTGTTTACCCTGGTGGGGTGACCGGCGCGCGGCTACCCGGAGAGGGTCGGGAGATCAGGATCTCCGACGCCGACCGCGAGCGCGTCGCGGCGCGGCTCAACCACGCGTTGGGCGAGGGCCGCATCTCGGTCGAGGAGCTGCAGGAGCGGCTGTCGGTCGTCTACGGCGCCCGGTTCGGCTCCGAGCTGCTCCCCGTGCTGTCCGACCTGCCCGGGGACCCGCTGAACCTGTCCGCGGACGTCCTCGCCACGCCGGTCGGCCCGCCCACGGTGCTGCGCGGCGGCATGAGCGGGGTCAAGCGCCGCGGCGACTGGGCGGTCCCGGCCCGGCTGCGGGTGCAGGCCTCGCTCGGCGCGGTGCTGCTGGACTTCTGCGACGCGCAGCTGCCCCTGCCCGTCGTCGAGGTGGAGCTGGAGCTCGGCGCCGGTTCGGCCCGGCTGCTGGTCCCGGAGAACGCCACCGCCGACGTCGACGGCCTCGTCTCCCAGTACGGCTCGGTCCGCTCGAAGATGCCCAGCCGCGCCGTCCACGGCCGCCCGCACTTCCGCGTCTACGGCCGGACGGCCGCCGGCTCGGTCACGGTGCGGCCCCGCTACACCTTCGCCGGCCGTCACTTCTGACCCGGCTCACCGGAAGCGGCGCCCCTCGTCGCGCCGGTAGGCCCAGCCCACCAGCAGGGCCAGCCCGACCGTCCACGCCGCGAACGCGCCCAGTGCCAGACCGCTCGGGGCCGGTCCGCCGAGCGACCAGAGCAGCAGGTCGCGGGCCCCGCGGGTGGGCAGCAGCTCGGTCGCGCGGGCCAGCCAGCCGGGGAACAGCTCCGGCGGCAACAGCAGCCCGCCGCCGAAGGCCATCGGGAAGAACGCCAGCTGGGTCACCGGCAGCGCCACCTTGGTCGGCAGCGAGTAGCCGATCGCGAGCCCGCCGAACAGGAACGGCAGCCCGGCCACCAGCAGCGCCAGCACCGCGCCCGGCAGTCGGGCGGCCTCGACGGACGCGGGTGTGAGCAGCGCGCCGAGCACGACCACCGGCAGCATCCCGAGCAGCGCGAACAGCACACCGACCGCGAGCCGGCCGACCACCCGGGCCGACGCGGGCGCGGGCAGCGTGCGCAGGTAGGGGTCCCACGGCTTCTCGCGGTCGTCGGCGACGCCCACGCCGAAGGTGAACAGGAACCCGCTGAGCACGCCGAACAGCGCGAGCTGGGCGACCGTGCGGGTCGCCGCGACCGGGTCGTCGCCCCAGTCGAACGGCAGCACGAAGAAGCACAGGGTCAGGGCGGGGAACAGCGCGGTGGACAGCACCGCGACCGGGATCCGCAGCTGCTCCAGGATCAGGTAGCGGGCGTGCGCCGTGGCGATGCTCATGCCTGTCCTCCGGTCAGGGTGAGGAACGCGTCCTCCAGCGAGGCGCGGGAGACGGCGAGGTCGGCGAACGGGACGTCGTGTCGGACCAGGGCGCGGACGAGCTCGTCGGCGTCAGGGGTGTGCAGCACGACGCGGTCGCCGTCGACCTCGGCCCGGTCCACACCGGGCAGGTCCTCGGGCACCGCCGGTCCCCCGGGCACCGTCGTGATCCGGAACGCGACCCGGCCGCCCCGGACGGCGCCACGGACGGCGTCGACGTCGCCGTCGGCGCGGATCCGACCGCCGGCCAGGACGACGACGCGCTCCGCCAGCGACTCGATCTCGTCCAGGTAGTGGGTGGTCAGCAGGACGGTCCCGCCGCCGGCGTGGAACTCGCGGACGGTGTCCCAGAGCGCGTGGCGCCCCTCGACGTCCAGGCCGGTCGTCGGCTCGTCGAGCAGCACCAGCCGAGGGCGGCCGATGAACGCGAGCGCGAGCGCGAGGCGGCGCTTCTGGCCGCCGGACAGCCCGCCCGCCTGGCGTCGTTCCAGCCCGTCGAGGCCGAAGCGCCCCAGCAGCTCACCGGCACCGACCGGGTCGGGGAAGTGGGCGCCGACGAACCGGACGATCTCCCCGACGCGCAGCGTGTCCGGCAGCCCGGTCTGCTGCGGAGTGGTGCCCAGCGCGACCCGGTTCACCGCGTCGCGTGGGTCCCCGCCGAACAGCCGCACCGTGCCGGTGTCCGGTCGGCGCAGCCCGGACACGAGGTTGACCAGCGTCGACTTGCCCGCCCCGTTCGGTCCGAGCAGGCCGGTCAGGCTGCCGGGCTCCAGGACGAGGTCGACGTCGTCGAGGGCGACGGTGTCGCCGTAGCGGCGGGACACCCCGCGCAGCTCCAGCGGGGCGGTCACGACGGCACCTCCGAGGGGTCCGAGGACGGGTCGAGCAGCGCTCGCAGGGCCGTCGTGTAGTCCTCGAAGGCCCGCCGGCCCGTTCTCGTCAGTTCGACGAAGGTCACCGGGGTGCGTCGTTGGTGCGCCTTGGTGATCGCGACGTAGCCCGCGTCCTCCAGCTTGCGCAGGTGGGTGGACAGGTTGCCCGCGGTCATGCCGAGCAGCTCCTGCAGCCGCGGGAAGGTCATGCGGTCGCCGTCGTCGAGGGCGGCGAGGGTGGCGGTGACCCGCAGCCGGGCCTGGGCGTGGATGACGGGGTCGAGCTCGGTCACCGGACCGCCCGCGCCCGCGTCCACAGCCCGGTGGCGACCAGCGCGCCACCGCCGACGACGGCGAGCGTCAGCGCGTGCCACGGCGCCGGGACGAACGGCAGCGCCGCGCCGAGCACCAGCAGGCCGAGCCCGAGCGCGTAGTCGGGGACGTCCCGCCGGACCGCGGCCCCGACCGCGAACAGGCCGCCGGTGACGAACACGAACAGTGCGGGCATGGCAAACCCGACCGGCGCCCCGAGCCGGCCCAGACCGACCGTCAGCGCGACGACGCCGATCATCGCCACCGGCCAGACCCAGCCGTAGAGGGCGCCGTGGAGCTGGCTCGGCCCGGCGACGCCGCGTCCCATCCGGGCGCCGACCACGCCGCTGCTGATCGACCCTCCGGCGATCGCCAGCCCCGTGAGAACGCCCGCGGTGAGCGCGGTGACCGCCCCGGCCCCGTTCGCGAACCAGGCGAGCCCGATGACCGCCCAGGCCGCGCCCCAGATCAGATAGAAGATCCAGTACGGCGGGACCTGCCGGGCCTGCTCGCGCTCGATGATCGCGAGCGCGTCGGCCGGTGAGCGCGGCGGCTGGTCGTCGACGTCGGTGTCCGTCCGATCCTGCATGCTTCCCCCACTACCAACTGGTTTGCCTTGTCACCAACTTTGTACGGCAAAGTGCATTGCCTTGTCCACGGTCGCGTACGGATCGGCAGGTCGGAGGTGCGCGACCTGCGCTTCGGTGGGTCGACGCGGTCGTTGCGGCGCGCGCCGCTACCCTCGATGGGTGACCGCCACCGAGCCCACCCGGGCCGAGCCCCCGGCCACCGGTCCGGCCGACGCCCCGGCCCCGCGCCTCGGCCTCGTCCGCCAGCTGGGCAGCTTCGTCGCGATCGGCGTGCTCTCCGCGATCGTCGACTTCGGCGTCTACCACCTGCTCCTGAACGCGGGCCTGTGGGTGCCGTTCGCCAAGGGCATCAGCTTCATCCTCGGTACGACGACGGCGTACCTGCTCAACAAGCGCTTCACCTTCACCGGCGCGAACACCGGCGGCCGCGCGAGGTTCGCCGGCTTCGTGGCGCTCTACGGCACCACGCTGGCCGTCAACGTCGCGGTGAACTCGTTGGTCCTCCACGTCCTGCCGCCGATGGAGTGGGACGTGACGTTGGCGTGGGTGATCGCCCAGGGCACCGCCACCGCGATCAACTTCGTCATGCTGCGCTGGGTCATCTTCAAGGACTGACCCGCTCTCGCACCCCGGCTGCGGTCACCGCACCCTCCGCGGAGGGTGCGACGACGTCACGCGGGGTGCGGCAACACGGTGAGGAGTCGCCGCAGGCGGGGCACCATGCCGTTCGGGCCCCGGCCGTCGATGTCGTACCAGGTCCAGCGCACCACGGTGAGCCCGATGGCCCGGATCCGGTCCTCCCGTTGCTTCTCCCGCCACAGGACGTCCTCGAGATCCTCGTCGGGGTGCAGCGTGCGCCCGTACTTCATCCGTCCGTCGAACTCCCCGACGACCCCGTGCTCGGGCCATGCGAAGTCGGTCCGGTAGCCGAGCCCCGGGACCTCCCACTGTGTCACCGGTGCGGGTATGCCGGCGGCGTGCAGGTGGAAGCGGCTGCGGGACTCGCCCGGACTCTCCGTCAGCGCGTCGGCGAGGGCCAGGGTGCGTCGCGCACGCGGCATTCCCCGTCGCCCGGCGAACCGGTTGAGGACGTCGTCGAGCTGCGCGCCATCGACGGCACCGGGCGGTGGTGGCAGGGCCGGGTCGCGGCGGACGTGCCGGTGGAGCGCGGCGTCGAGCGTGATCAGCGCCTGCTCGGTGCCCAGCGTGCGGGCGAGGTCGACGGTGGTCCGGGCGGCGGAGGTGACCCGCAACCCGTCCAGCTCCACGACGTCCTGGTCGGGCAGGGGTACGGAGTGCACGTGCGTACCCGGTCGGATACGGCCACCGCCGGGGCGGTCGCGGAAGACGTGCAGTCGACCCAGCGGTACCCGCCACAGCGGCAGGCCGAGCAACACGGCTGCCGTCACACCGCCGTAGACCGCATCGTCGGCCAGCTCCGGGGCGGCGGCCTGCGCCCTGGCCCGGTGGAGCTCGGCACTGGTCGGCTCCGTCTCACCGGGAAGCCTGTAGACACCGGGCCGGATACCGAGCAGCCGACCGCCGCGCACGAGCCGGTCGATCTCGTCCCGCTCGAACCCGGCTGTCAGGAGGGTGTTGCGCCGCAGCAGGCCACCGGGACCGAGCGGCACCGAGTCGAGGGGGTCCATGCCCCCACCCAAGTCGACCCGGCGCGGGACGACGCTCCAACCCACCACCCTGTGGACAACTCTCGTTGTTGTGGACAACTCACATCTGCTGAGCTCTCGCACCCCTGCGGGGGTCGTCGCACCTGCCGTAGAGGGTGCGAGGACCTCACGAGGGGTGCGGGAGGTGATCCGGAGGGGTGTCCGATCAGGGGGCGCGGTGGAACTGTTCCCGGCGACCCTGGCGGAGCAGGGTGAGCCAGTCGCGGAAGGCGCCCGGGTCGCGCTTGGTCACCAGGAAGTACCAGGCGAACCTCGGGAGCTCCAGGAGGCCGATCCTGCGCATCCCCGGCTGGGACATCAGGTAGCCGCGGTTGCGGTAGGTGTAGTAGCGCTTGACCTCGTCGCCCGGGTCCTGGGCGTGCAGCCGCCCGCCGAGCATCGGCTTGAACTCGTCGGAGCCGTAGGGGTGCAGGTAGGTGGCCTGCAACGCGGTGCCGAACGGCAGCCCGGACCGGACCATCCGCCGGTGCATCTCCACCTCGTCGCCGCGGACGAACAGGCGCAGGTCCGGGACCCCGACGACCTCGAGGGTGGAGGCCCGGAACAGGGCGCCGTTGAAGAAGCTGGCGATGCCGGGCAGCAGGTCGTCGGGGCCCAGCGCCGAGCGGGACCGGTGCCAGGTGACGCCGCGGCGCAGCGGGAAGGCGAGGCGGTCCGGGTCGGCCTTGTCGGCGACCACCGGGGACACCGCGGCGAGCTGGTGCCGCTGCGCGACCTCGAGCAGCGTGGCGAGCGTGGACTCGTCGGCGGCGTGGCCGTCGTCGTCGGCCAGGAAGATCCACTCGGCGCCCATCGCGAGGGCGTGCAGCATTCCCAGGGCGAAGCCGCCGGCACCGCCGAGGTTGGACCACGACGGCAGCCAGGTCGTCGGCAGCGGGCACGCCTCGACGGCGTCGCGGGCGGGCCGGTCCGGCCCGTTGTCGACGACGATCAGGTGGGCCAGCGGGTGGGTCTGCTTCGCCATCGCCGCGAGCGAGTCGACGAGCAGCTCGGCGCGGTGCCGCGTCACGATGACGCCGACGACCGAGCCGGGCGGGAGTGGTCCGGTCACGACGGGGTCCGCCCCTTGTAGTGGTCGAGGACCTCGTGCAGCGGGCCGTACTCCTTGATCGTCCCGTGCTCCATCCACAGCGCGGTGTCGCACAGGTCGGCGAGGAACTCGTCGGAGTGCGAGGCGAAGACCAGGATCCCGGAGCGGTCGACGAGCTCGTGCAGCCGGTCGCGGGCCTTGTTCAGGAACTCCGCGTCGACGGCGCCGATGCCCTCGTCGAGCAGCAGGATCTCGGGGTCGATCGAGGTGACGACACCGAGCGCGAGCCGCACCCGCATGCCCGTCGAGTACGCCCGCAGTGGCATCTCCAGGTAGTCGCCGAGCTCGGTGAAGGCGGCGATGTCGTCGATCCGCGCCTCCATCTGCTTGCGCGTCATGCCCAGGAACAGGCCGCGGATCAGGATGTTCTCGTAGCCGGAGATCTCCGGGTCCATCCCGACGGCGAGGTCGAACACGGGCGCGACCTTGCCGCGGACCATCGAGCGGCCACGGGTGGGCTCGTAGATGCCGGCCATCAGTCGCAGCAGCGTGGACTTGCCGGCGCCGTTGTGCCCGACGAGTGCGACGCGCGCGCCCTTGTCCAGGCTGACGGTGATGTCGCGCAGCGCCTCGATGATCGGCACCTTGGCGTCGGTGCCGATCCGGCCGCCCGCCCTGCCGAGGACGGCCTTCTTCAGCGAGCGCGTCTTGGCGTCGAAGATCGGGAAGTCGACGGCGGCGCGGTCGATCCGGATGCGGGGTTCAGTCACAGCGGCTCACACCCAGTACGCGACGCGGGAGCGGTAGTTGCGCAGGCAGATCAGCGCCGCGGCCCAGCCGACCAGCGTGATCACGCCGGTGACCAGCCAGTACCGGCCGACGATCTCCTGGCCGAGCAGCGGCTGACGCACGATCTCGACGAAGTGGAAGACCGGGTTCAGCTCGACCAGCTGCGCGCGCTCGCGGGCCACGTCGTTCTTGCTGAGCGTGTCGACCGACCAGACGATCGGGGTCAGGTAGAAGATCAGCTGGGTCACGCTGGCGATGATCGGCGGGATGTCCCGGAAGCGGGTCGCGAGGATCCCGGACAGGATCGCGACCCACGCGCCGTTGACCGCCAGCAGCGCGAAGGCCGGGACGGCCAGCAGCGTCGACAGCCCCAGCGGATGCGGGAACACGATCATCAGCACGACCCAGACGACCAGGTTGTGCAGGAAGAACAGCGTCTGCCGCCACACGAGCCGGTAGATGTGCAGGCTCAGCGGGGCGGGCAGGAACTTGATCAGGCCCTCGTTGGCGATGAAGACCTCGCTGCCCTCGAGGATGCAGCCGGACACGAAGTTCCAGATCAGCAGCCCGACGGCGACGTGCGGCAGGAACGTCGCCAGCGACATCCCGAACAGCGCCGAGTAGAGGATGCCCAGGCCGAGGGCGATGACGCCCATGCTGATCGAGATCCACAGCGGCCCCAGGACGGAGCGGCGGTAGCGCTGCTTGATGTCCTGCCAGCCGAGGTAGCCCCACAACGGCCGTTGCCGCCAGCCCTGGGCGAGGTCCGCGAACGCCCGGCGCCAGCTGCGCGGGCTCGACACCTCGGACGGGTCGACGACGTCGCCCGGCTCGTTGTCGGTCACGGTCACGGCCACCCGGTGAGGGTACTCAGACGCCGTCCGCGGGCCCGGCAGGGGAGCCCCCCGCCGGGACACCGCGAAACCGCAGGTCGTCGGCGTGGGTCAGAGGTACTGCCCGGTCCCGCGACCCATGCCCTCCGGTACGCCGCCCTGCTCGGGGGCCCCGCCGCCCATCCCCGGCGGCAGCCCGCGGCGCATCTGCTCCAACTGGGCGCGGGCGGCCATCTGCTGGGCGAACAGCGCGGTCTGGATGCCGTGGAACAGGCCCTCCAGCCAGCCGACCAGCTGGGCCTGGGCGATCCGCAGCTCGCCCTCCGACGGGGTCGTGTCCGCCGTGAACGGCAGGCTGAGCCGGTGCAGCTCCTCGCGCAGCTCCGGCGCGAGACCCTCCTCGAGCTCCTTGACGGAGTTCTCGTGGATCTCCTTGAGCCGCTCGCGGGACGCCTCGTCCAGCGGTGCCGCCTTCACCTCCTCCAGCAGCTGCTTGATCATCGTGCCGATCCGCATGACCTTCGCGGGCTGCTCGACCAGGCCGGCCGGACTCTGCGTGGACCCGTCGTCGTCCTGCGGGACCGACGCCATGCCCACCGGCCGCCCGTCGGCGCCGACCACCACGACCCGGTCTCCGGACGTCTCCTGCTCGTCGCTCATGTGCCCCATTCTGGACCCGCCCGCTCAGGAGTTCACGAGGAGGAGCTTGCCGGTGACCCCGCCGGCGGCGAGCCTGCGGTGGGCGTCGGCGGCGTCGGACATCGCGAAGCGCTCGAAGACGACCGGCTTCACCCGGCCGTCGGCGAACAGCGGCCACACGTTCTCCCGGACCCCGTCGACGATCTCGGCCTTCGAGTGCGGCCCCTCGACCGGGCGGCCGCGCAGGCCCATCGCCGAGACGTGGCCGCGCTTGGCCAGCAGGGCGCCGATGTTGAGCTCGGCCTTCACCCCGCCCTGCATCCCGATGATCATCAGGCGCCCGTCGCGGGCCAGCGCCGAGAGGTTGTTCGCCAGGCCCTTGGCACCCATGTTGTCGAGGATGACGTCGGCGCCGTGGCCGTCGGTGGCCTTCTTCAGCTCCTCGGCGATGTCGTCGTGGTAGTCGATGACGATGTCGGCGCCCAGGTCACGGCAGAACTGCATCCGGTCGGCGTGGCCCGCGGTGGCCGCGACGCGTGCGCCGAACGCCTTCGCGACCTGGATCGCGTGCGTGCCGATGCCCGACGAGCCGCCCTGGACCAGGAACGTCTCGCCCTCGGCGAGCCGGCCCTCCAGGAACACGTTCGACCAGACGGTGCAGGCGACCTCGGGCAGGCCGCCCGCCTCCTCCAGCGACACGCCCCCGGGGACGGGCAGCAGCTGCGGGGCCGGGACGGCGACCTTCGTCGCGTAGCCGCCGCCGGCGAGCAGGGCGCAGACCTCGTCGCCGACCGACCAGCCGGTCACGCCCTCGCCGAGCGCGGCGATCCGGCCCGCGCACTCCAGCCCGAGGATCTCCGACGCGCCGGGCGGGACCGGGTAGTTCCCCTGGACCTGCAGGAGGTCGGCCCGGTTGACGGCCGAGGAGACGACGTCGAGCACGACCTCGCCCGGCCCGGGCTCGGGGTCGGGCACCTCGGCCCACGTCATCTGCTCGGGTCCGCCGTACTCGGTCAAGGTGATCGCCCACATGGGAGCCGACCGTATTCCGTGGCGCGCATCCCGGCGATCCGGCACGGTCGACCGATGGACGTGCTCCCCGCGCCGATCGACCCGGTGCCCGACCCGTGGCCGCTGGCCGGGCTGACCCTGCGGACCCCGCGCCTGGAGCTGCGCATCGAGGACGACGCGTCGCTCCGCGAGCTGGTGGAGGCCGTGCACGGCAGCGGGATCCACCCGTCGTCGGAGCTGCCGTTCCGCACGCCGTGGACCCGGGCGGACCCGCGGTACCTCGGGCGTGGCATGGCGCAGTACTACTGGGGGAACCGGGCGAGGGCGTCACCGGAGTGGTGGACGCTGACGTTCGTCGTGCGGGCGCAGGGCCGGGTCGTCGGCATGCAGGACGTGGTGGGGGACCGGTTCGGCGTGCGGCGCGAGGTCTCGACCGGCTCGTACCTGGTGCGCCACGCCCAGGGCCGCGGCCACGGCACCGAGATGCGGGCCGCGGTACTGGCGTTCGCCTTCGACCACCTCGGCGCGCTGGTGGCGCGCTCGGAGTACCTGGCGGGGAACGCGCGGTCCGCGGCGGTGTCGGCCCGGCTCGGCTATCGCGACGACGGCACCGCCACGATCGTCCACGACGACGAGCGCGTCACCGAGTACCGGGTGCGCCTCGACCGGGAGGCGTTCGCGCGGCCCGGGTGGGAGCTCGTCGTCGAGGGCTACACCGCGGACCTGGCGGAGTTCCTCGCCGCGGCGCCGCCGGTCGGCTGACGAGCCGCGGTCAGCTGAAGATCAGCGCGCGGTGCCGGGGCAGTCGCAGCCACACCTGCCCGGCGACGAGCAGCACCGCCAGCACGGCGAACCACTGCACGCCCTGCACCGCGGGCACCACGTCGACCGGCAGCGTGTAGGCGAACGTCACCCGCAGGGCGGCGTCGAGGAACAGGCCCGCCGCCCAGCCCGCCGTCAGCCACCGCCAGATCGAGCGGAACCGGGCGGAGGAGGCCCAGCGACGGTCCCACTCGTCGGGGCTGTGGCCGGACTCGGCGAGGGTGAGCCTGCCGATCACGAACATCACCGGGCGCGACGAGAAGACGCTCGCGAGCAGTACGACGCCCAGCGCCGCGGTGACCACGGCCTCGCGGGCGAGCAGGACGCGGTCGTCGCCGCCGAGCAGCGCGGTCGCCGCGCTCGCCACGCACAGGACGAGCACGAGCACCGCGAACCACTCGACGCGCCGGTGCCGCAGGAGCACCCACAGCGCCCGCGCCGCCGGGACCGCGGCCCCGGCGAGCAGCGCCGGCCCGGCTGCGACGCCGACCGCCCGCAGGACGTAGAACAGCACCAGTGGCGCGGCGATGTCGCCGAGCACGGTGGCCGCGAGCTCCCGGCGCTTCACGACGCCGTCACCAGCGACGACAGCCGCTCGGCGACCCGCTCCGGGAACTCCCCGGGCAGCGCGTGCGTGGCGTCCGGCCACACCTCGACGGTGCCGCGTGGCAGCAGCGCGGCCCGGTCCCGCGCCCGGCCGGCGTCGAGCATTGTGCTGCGCCCGCCGAGCAGCACCAGGGTGCGGACGCCGACCGCGGCCACGTCGCGGGCCGTGGGCAGCGGTGGCAGCGGGATCGCGGAGGCGTAGCCGGACAGGCCCGCCTCGATGAGCCGGGCGACCGGGTCGTCGGCGACGTCGGCGCCGCCTCCCAGGCGGGTGACGAACCGCCGGCGCAGCCACGACGGGGCGCCGGGCTGCGCGCCGATCGAGGCGGCCACCGTGCCGGCCGGGACGCCCGTGAAGGTGCGGGCCGGGTCGAGCAGGCCGAGCGTCCGGATCCCGGCCGGGGCGCGGCGGGCGACCTCGAACGCCAGGCGCCCGCCCATCGAGGTCCCGACGAGGTGGCACGGCCCGAGCGTGTCGAGGACGTCGCGGAGCCAGCGGACCTGGTCGGCGACCGACCGGAGCGGCACGTCCTGGGTGCTCGCGCCGGGACCGCCGAGCGGGTCGACGAGGTGCACGGTCGCCCGGCGCCGCAGCGTGGGCACGTTCGGCGCCCAGCTCACCCCCGGCGACCCCGCCCCGGGCAGCAGGACGAACGGGTCCCCGGGAGGTCCGTCGCAGGTCAGAACGCGGACGACGCCGTGCGTGGTGGGGATGTCGCGGCTGCTCGTCGGCCCCAGTCCGGCGGCCACGTCGTCGTACAGCGCGCGGAACCGGTCCCGGGCCGCGGTGCTGGTGAAGTGTCCGGTGCGCATCGTCCCCCCCCGTTTCACGATACGATCGGACTGTAAAATCGGGCGGAGCTTTTCGCAAGCCGATCGGATCGGAACGAGGTGGAGATGCCGAAGGTGGTCGACCACGGGCAGCGCCGCGGGGAGATCGCGGAGGCGCTCTGGCGGATCGCTGCGGCCGAGGGGCTGGAGGCGGTCAGCCTGGCCCGGGTGGCGCAGGAGGCAGGGGTCTCGAAGGGGCGGGTCCAGCACTACTTCGCCTCGCGTGACGAGCTGCTGGACTTCGCCGCCCAGCACCTGCGGCTGCGGGTCGACGAGCGGGTGCGCGCGCGGATGGCGGCGGCCGCGCCGTCGTCGCCGTTGGGGGAGGTCCGCGCCCTGCTGGTCGCACTGCTTCCGCTCGACGACGACGCCCGCACCGACGCCCGCGTCGGCTCCGCCTTCCTCATCCGTGCACTCGGCGACGACCGGCTGCGCGAGACCTACCGGACGGGCGACCGCCTGATCCGTGCGGCCGTCGCCGACCGGCTCGCCGCGGCCCGCGACGCCGGCGAGCTCGCCGCGCTCGACCCGGACCGGGAGGCGACCGTGCTCCTCGCGCTGGCCGGTGGCCTCGCGGAGTCCGTCCTGCTCGGCGACGCCGACGAGGCCGGCGCGCTCGCCGTGCTGGACCACCAGCTCGGGCGGCTACGGCCCTAGTCGAGGCTGCGTGCGGCGAAGGTGTCGCAGGAGTCGGGGTTGCCGCTCTGCAGGCCGGTGGTGAACCACTTCTCGCGCTGCGCGGAGCTGCCGTGCGAGAACTGCGACTCGTCGACCCGGCCGCCACCGAGGTTGGACTGGATGTAGTCGTCGCCGATCCGGGACGCGGTGTCGAGGGCGGCGTCGATGTCGGACTGGTCCAGCTGGGTGATCAGGGGCTTCCCGGACGGGCCGGGCGTCGTCGTCGCGTGGTTGGCCCAGATGCCCGCGTAGCAGTCGGCCTGCAGCTCCAGGCGCACCGAGCCGGAGGTCGGGCCGGTGTCGTTGCCCGCGCGGCGGTTGGTGCCGGTGAGGTTCTGGATGTGGTGGCCGTACTCGTGGGCGATGACGTACGCCTGCGAGAACGGTCCGCCCTTCGCGCCGAAGCGGGTCTGCAGCTCCTGGAAGAAGGTGAGGTCGATGTAGATCTCGGAGTCGGCGGGGCAGTAGAACGGCCCGCTGTCCGACGTCGCCGACCCGCAGCCGTTGGTGCTGACCCCGCCGGAGAAGAAGTTCGTGCGCGGCGGGGTGAAACCGGAGGAGAACTGGGTGGCCCAGTAGTCGTCGAGGGAGTTGACGACGGCGACGACACGGCAGTCCGTCGAGGTGTTCGCCGACTCGCCGGTGGCGCAGTTCTGCTGCAGCGACGAGTTGTCCGCCGTCTGGCCGGCGCCGACCTGGTCGAGCCCTGGGTAGCCGCCGCCCGCGCCCATCCCGGACATGTCGACGCCCGCGAAGTTCGACAGCAGCAGGTACAGGATGACGCCGACGAGGCCCAGGCCGCCGCCCGCGCCTGCCACCCGGCCGCCGACCCCGCCGCCCCGGCCACCGCCGGAGCCTCGCAGGTCGTCCACGCCGGACGTGTCGAGCTGGGCGTTCTCGTCGAACCGCACGTCGTCCTCCCGAGATGAGACCGGGGGAATCCCACCACACCGCGTCGGACCGCACCGGCGCGGACGTCCCCCGCCACCCGTCAGGGTATCCCGGGTCCGGCCCGCCACGTCGCGGCCGCGACGCCGTGCGCGGCACGGAAGCGGCGGGCGAAGTAGCCGGGGTCGGGGTAGCCGACCCGGGCACCCACATCGGCGACCGGGAGGTCGGTGGAGGCGAGGAGCCGCCGTGCCTCCCGCATACGGCGCTCGGTGATCCACTGCTGCACGGTCCGCCCGGTCCTGCGCCCGACGACGGTGGTCAGGTGCCCGGGGGTCAGTCCGACGGCGGCGGCGACCTCGCGCAGCGACAGCTGCTGGGCGAACCGCTCCTCGACGACGGCGAACACCGCCGCGAGCAGCGGGTCGCCGGACTCGGCGGGCACGTCGTCGACGAGCCGACCCAGGGCCACCAGCAGCAGGGTGAGGTGCGCGCGAGCAGCCTCGGCGTGACCGTCGCGGCGGCGGGTCAGCTCGTCGTCGAGGTCGGCGAAGCGGGCCCGCCAGGTCGCCCGATCCTCGGGCGGGACCCGGATCCGCTGCCCGCCACCGCGGTGGCGTCCGACGAACGGCGCGAGCAGCGGATGGTCCTGCCAGGACGCGGGCGCGACCGCCTCGGCCGGGAAGATCACCGACCACAGCTCGCCGGGCGGTTCCGCGCTCTCCCGGGCGTGGTCGACCACCGCGCCGGGGGCGATCACGAACGCGTCGCCCTCGCCGAGCTCCCAGGCGCGCCCGTCGACCCGGTACGTGCAGGTGCCGCGGACGACGTGGACGAGCAGCAGGAAGTCGTGCGCGTGCGGCCCCCGTACCCGGGGCAGCGACGCTCCCGGCCCGTCGACGTGCTGGACCGCGATCGGCACCGGGGAGTGTGCGAAGCCGACCAGCGGAACGCCCGAACTTCGTCCCACCACGGCCACAGATAGTGCCTTGTAGGCAGCTCGCAGGCCAGTAAGGGTCGGTGACGTACACGAAGTTCGTCCGAGGGGAACCGATGACCACGCACGCCCACACACCCGCGCTCGTCAGCTCGTGGCTGCTCCCCGGCTACGACACCGCGGCCCGGCTCAGCGGCGCCGTCCCGATGTACTGGCGGCTGCTGGCGCAGGCGGGCATCGGCCCGCGGGACCGCGTGCTGGAGATCGGCTGCGGGACCGGGAACGTCCTGCTGCGCGCCACGGAGGCCGTTCCGACGGCCACGGTGCACGGCGTCGACCCCGACCCGGAGGCGATCGCGATGGCCCGCCGCAAGGCGGCAGACGCCGGTGTCGAGCTGCAGCTGCAGATCGGTGTGGCCGAGGACCTTCCTCTCGACGACGGCAGCGTCGACCGGGTCCTCTCCTCGCTGATGCTGCACCACATCGCCGCCGACGCCCGGGTCGCGGCGCTGCGGGAGGCGCACCGCGTCCTGGCGCCGGGCGGGAGCCTGCACCTGGTCGACCTCGATCACGACCCGCGCACCGCCGGACGGATGCGCGTCGTGAACAGGGTGCTGTCGCTGCTGGCACGCTTCGATCCGGCCCACCGCCGGTCCCCCCACGGCGGGCACGGCCACGGTCACGGCGGGCACGGTCACGGGGCGCAGCCGGTGCCGGAGCTGCTCGCGGCCGCCGGGTTCACCGATGCGGTGGTGGTCGGGCACGGGGCGACCAGGATGGGGCCGGTCACCTACTACCGCGCGGAGCGCTGAGTGGTCCCGTTACCCTCCCGAGCGGAAGCGTGGCAGAGCGGCCGAATGCACCCGCCTTGAAAGCGGGCGTCCGAAAGGACCGGGGGTTCGAATCCCCCCGCTTCCGCCATCTCTGACCTGCAAGGACGCAACCGCCGCGCGCTCCCGGCTCTCCGGGAACCCGCGGCGGTTGCAGTTGTGGCGGCATTCCGCCTTCTCAGACGGTCGTCGGCGGCCCGTCGGGCGTCTGCCAGAGCAGCCCGCCGACCCGTGAGGCGACGTCCTGTCGCACCGCTGACGTGAGGTGTTGGTACCGCGCAGCCATCGCCGTGTTCGACCAGCCCATCACGCCCATGACCGCCCGCTCGGTCACGCCGAGCAGCAGCAGGACCGTCGCGGCGGTGTGCCGAGCATCGTGCAGTCGCCGTTCCGGGACTTCCGCCGAGATGAGGAGCTGCTTCCAGCTCTTGTTATCGGTTCGAGGATGCAGGACGGTGCCGAACTCGGTCGTGAAGACGTAGTCAGTGTCCACCCACAGGTCGGCGGCCCGCACACGGTCGTCGTACTGCTCGTTGGCGTGTTCCCGGAGCAGCTTGACGAGCGGATCGGGCAGGCCGATTCCCCGGCGGCCGGCCTCCGACTTCGTCTCTGCGGTCTCGGGCCGGAGCGCGAGTCGGTGAGGACAGCGGCCGGCCTGCATTCGTCCGCACGTCCCGTCGCAGCCGTGAGCCCATTTCGGCCGTAGGCGATTGCGGCGGACGACGAGGAATCCGCCCATGAGATCGACGTCCTGCCAGCGCAGACCGAGGGCTTCACCCTGGCGCAGACCGAGCGCGAGAGCGACGGCCCATCGGGCACCGTTCCTCTCGGTCCCCGCGGCCTTGAGAATCCGTGAGACCTCGTCGACCGTGTAGGGCTCGACCTCGGTGGAGCGCACTCGCGGGGCCTTCGCGAGAAGGGCGGGATTCGTCGTGGCGTGCCGCCGCCGGACGGCCTCGTTCAGCGCCGTACGAATCGTTCGGTGCACCTGGTGAGCGGTGCCGGGCGCGGCCCCGTTCCGCATCATCTTCTGATAGAGCCGTTCGAGGTGCTCCGGCTGCAGCTTGTCCAGCTTGTGTGCGCCGACGCCGGGAATGAGGTGAACGCGGATCGCCGTCGAGTACGCGTCGTGCGCGTTCGGGCTGATTGCGGGCGGGGCTGCGACGGTGTCCAGCCAGTGCCTCAACCACTTCTCGACGGTCCAGTTCGCCCCGGGCTGCGCGACGGTGCCGGCGTCGCGGTTCTTCTCCAGCGCACGGACCTTCTTCGTGACGGCAGCCTGTGTCTTCCCGCGCACGTGGCGGCGGTCGGGGCGGCCGTTGTCCTTCGTCCCGACGGTGACGTATCCGTGCCACGATCCGTCGCTGCCGAGGTAGATGCTGGACCGGCCGTTGGCGTTGCGGGTGCGCTTCTCGCGGGTCATGTCCGGTCCTCTCAGGCAGCTCGGTGCTTGGCGACGAGCCGGGCGGCGAAACCGGCGATGGCGTCGGCGTGGATGCGTCGGAGTCGTCCGATGAGGACGGATTCCAGCTCGCCGGTGCGGACGTAGGCGTACGCGGTCGTCTTCCCGATGCCGAGCTGTTCCGCGGCTTCCTCGACGGTGAAGAGGACCCGTGCCGGTCGGTGCGCGGGCTCGGGCTCGCGCGGCGTCGGCTGGTCGGCCATGAGGGTGGCGAGCTGCGCGAGGAGCTGGCCGATCTTCGCGGCGCGGTCGTCGGTCATCGGGCACCCCCGCTGGTAGCGGTTACGTCGGTTACAGCGGTTACGTGCCTGGCCAGGGGCGTAACCGACGAGCGGGGTGTAACCGCAGCCTCGGTTACGGTGGCCCGCTCCGGTGGGGTGTCGGGTGGGGGCTCGACAGGGGGCGTAACCGACGCTGCAGTTACGCGGTCGGGATCGGTTACGCCTCTGACCTGCGATGTAACTGGTGTAACCGTGGTAACCGCACCTGATGGGTCGGGCTCGGTGGCGGGTGGCAGGTAGCGGGCGAACGCGTCGGAGAGTGCGCCGTCGACGTGGTAGCCCTTGGTGACGTGCCCGCCGATGCGCAGTGGGCCGGGCCGGACGCCGTAGCGGGCCAGCTCGCGGGCGAGGCGTCGAGCGTCGAGGGGGCGGCCGTCGAGATCGGCCCAACCGGCTTCCTCGTCGGCGCAGAGCCGGCCGATGATGTCGCTGGTCGCCATCCGCTCGGCCTCGTGGGCGGTGAACAGGGCCCGCAGGTCGGCGAGCAGCCGCGTCCCGACCGACGTGCCGGTCTCGGTGGCCTGCCCGACGAAGTGCACGGCGGCGGCCCGGGCGGTGTCGGGCCAGTGCCCGCCGGCGAGGTCGGCGATGGCGAGCAGGGGTTCCCAGACCTCGGCGGCGCGGTCGGTGACCTGTTCGGGCATGAGCGGCTCGGCTCCGACGAGGTGGTCTTCGCCGACCCTGTCGAGCCAGGCGGCGAGCTGCTCGCGCAGCGGCGTCGCCTCGTTCTCGACCCGGCGCTCGCGGAACGCCTCGGCGCGTTCGTGCGGTGCACGGCGGCGCATGTGCACGGTGATCGCTCGGGTGGTGATCGTGGCGGGCATCGCGCCGGCGATCCCGGCCAGCGCGACCGGGGCGAACACCGGGAACCGCTCGACCTTCATCCGCGAGGCGTCGCCGACGCAGCGGGACACGGTGGCCGAGCGCTTGTAGCCGGAGTTGAGCAGCCCGCGCAGGTCCTCGTTGTTCCCGCCGCCCTTGGGCGAGAAGACGGCGTCGATCTCGTCGAACAGCAGCGTGACCGGGCCGTCGCAGAGCATCCGGAAGATGGCTGCGGTGGTGATCGAGATGGTCATCTCGGGCTTGCGGACGAGGTACTGCGCCACTTCCAGGACGCGGGTCTTGCCGGAGCCGGGCTCGGCGCTGTCGAGGATGAGACGCGGCGTTGTGTAGAAGTGCTGGACGGCGTGGGTGTGGGCGTACCAGAGCGCCAGCATCGGGGCGGTGTGCCGGTCGGGGAACACCGAGAACCGGGAGACGAACGCGGCGACCTGGTCGAGCAGCTCGGCCGGCGCGATGGCGGGCAGGTCCGGGACGGCGCGCAGGCCGGCGGGTGTGGTGCTCATGCCGACCGCCGCCCCTCGCTTTGGGAGCGAGTGTTCAACAGGGTGGGCAATTGGCGGGGCCGGCGGGCGCCGTAGCTGAGTCCGGACGCGATCGTGGCGGCGATGTCGGCGGCGGTGCAGTCGCACGGACCGTCGACGATGTGCTCGGCCGCAGCGGTCAGGTCCGCGGCGGCCTGGTCGTGGTTGAGCACCCCGGCCCCGACGAGCTGTCCGAGGGCGCGGGCGGCGGTGAACACCGCGGCGTTGTGGCCCCCGCGCCCGGCTGTAGCGACCCGCTGCAGCTCCGCCCGAACGACTGCCGACACGTAGGCCCCGGCGTCGCGCGGCGTGGTGGCGGGCCGCTCAGACGGCGCTGAGATGGCCGTGGCGGGGCGAACGGACAGGTGCCAGACCAACCACCCCGGCAGCGGAGGCGGGTCGGTGTCGTCGAGCAGCTCGTAGGAGCCGTTCGGCAGTCGGCTGCCGGGGGCGAGGACCTGCCCGCCGTGCCCGCGACTGTCGAGCATCGGTCCGAGCGTGCGGGCGGTGTTGCCGAGCCGGACCGTGGGGGCCCGGAAGTACAGGTGCCGGCCGCCGGACGGTGTGGCGACGGTCCAGGTGTCGGGCAGTCCGCCCCGGCCGGCGGCGAGGCCGGCGAGCACGGCGGTGCCGTCGCGGGTCTGGTCGGGGTCGGTCGGCTTGGGGGTGTCGCAGTCGATGACCAGGAGCCGGGAGGGGCCGCAGGCGATGCCGGCGTTGTGGTCGGGGTTGGCGGTGAAGTAATCCACGATGGTCTCCGGGTGAGTGGTGGCGCGGGACTCCCACGCCGGGATGGCGGGCTGCTTGCGGCCGGGCAGGACCGGGAAGAGGTGCCAGCCGCGGGCGGCGAGGTCGAGCCAGCCGGCGAGACGAGCACGGGCTGCGGGACTGCCGGAACGGTCACTCTGTGTCGACATTCGGACTCCTGGTTTCGGCATGGGTCTAGCGCCGCAGCACCCGCGTGGATGCTGTGTTGAGGGGTTTCCGGGTGCGTTCGCCCTGGTGGCGCTAGGTTGCTAGCGGGCTGATCAGATGTGGTGTGGCGCGCTAGCGGCGGGTGCTAGGTCTAGCGGGGCTCACTGCTAGTCGCACCCGCCGCCGCACCGTTCCGTCTGGCTACTCGGTGTCACCATCGGTGCCGGTGCGGCGCCGCCGTTCCGCGGTCTCCCACGCGGTCGTGATGGCGTCGCGGTGGTAGCCGCGCCGGTTGCGCCCGTCGCCGGTCTGCGGGTCGGTGCCCCACACCTGCTTGGGCTCGACCCCGTACGGGCGCAGGGCGGCGGCGAGCGTCGCCGGGGTGGTGCCGGTGTAGGTGGTCGGCCACTGCTCGACCAGCCGGGCAGCGATGACGTCGGACCACAGCCGGTCCTCGCCCGGGGCGAACACCGCCGCGACGTCACCGAGCACCGACCGCGACGGTCCGCCGGTCTGCTCCGTCGTCTCGCCGACGGCGTGGCCGGACAGGGTGCCGGCGGCCTCCCGCAACGCGCGGGCGCGCGCGGCGATGGTCTCCGCAGCGGGTGCGTCGATGTAGGCCGAGCGCACGATCTGCGGCTCGTCGGCAGCGCCGACGAGGTAGCCGATGCCCTTGTCTTTCGCGGTGAACGTGGTCGCCCGGATGCCGTTCTTGTAGGCGCTCGTGCCGAGCACCATGTCGTTCTCGGTCTGGCCCATCACCCGCAGGCAGAACCGGGTCCCGACGTTCGCGCTGACCCCGGTGGGCAGCGACTTCGCGTCCGGGCGCTGCGTGGCGAGGATGAGGATGATCCCCATCGCCGGTCCGCGCTTGATGATGCCGGTCGCGAGCCGGTCGGCCTCGTCCTTGAAATCGGGGTGGGAGAACAGCTCCTGGCACTCGTCGACGGCCAGGACGATCGGGAACAGGCCCAGGTCGCGGCGCCCGGAGATCTGCGGGGTGACCTTGTTCTCCGGGCACAGCTCCCGCGGCAGCTCTCGGATGCGCTTGGCCCGGGTGTTGAGCTCGGCGTACAGCTCGCGCAGCGACTCCATCGCCAGTTCCAGCGTGGCGTCGTCGGCGCCGGAGGCGTAGCGGTGCGCGCACCCCTCCATCGGCGACAGGTCCCCGGTGCCCTTCAACTCGAAGATCCGAAGCTGTGCGGTCGGGTCCAGGGCACAGGCCAGCAGCAGCACCCGCAGCGCGAACGTCTTCCCCACCCGCGGCATCGCCCCGATCAGGACGTTGGAAAACATCAGCAGCAGCGACACCGACCGGCCGCGCTGGTCGGCCCCGAACGGCACCGGCTTGAACAGGTCGACCTCGCCGTGCGCGGCGAGCGGCCACGGGCGCGGGCGGGCCTGGCTCATGTCCTGGTCTCCCACCCACAGCACGAGACGGCCGGCGTGGGCGTCGTGCGCGGGCTCGGGCCACACGCAGCCCAGCGGGCGGCGCAGGCCGGACGCGAGCCGGTCGCGGCGCTCGACGATGTCGGTCACCGTCACCCCGAACGGCAGGTCGACGTCCGCGCGCCAGCCCGGCCCGTCACGGGTGATCGGCGCGGGGAACGTGATCCCGTTCGGCCCCTTCGCGAGCGCCTTGTTCATCTCGCCCAGACCGAGCGCGCCCAGGGCCCGAACGACCATCTCCGAGGTGAGCCGCGTCGGCCGGTGGGTGACCACCGACCGCCCGGTGACCGGCTTGTCGGCCGGCGACCCGACCCAGCCGAGCACCAGCACCCCGGCGACCAGCAGGACTGCGAGCAGCCACGGCGGGGCGAAGGTCCACAGCGCCACCAGGGCACCGGCGCCGCCGAGCACCGCGGCGGCGAGCAGCCGGCGCCGGACCGTGATCCGCTCGGACCGCGCGGCGGTCAGACGCAGGTACTGGTCCGGCTCACCGGACCGGATGGCCTGCTCCCGCAGCGGGCGGGACTCGGCGTCGCCGGCCCACCGAGCGGCGCCGGCGACCGCGGTCACCGCGCCGCGCGGGGCGCGAGCGGTGAGGCGGGCGGCGTAGAGGGGCGCGCGGACGGTGTGGAACCCGGTGGAGTGCCACGCCCACCCGGCGGCCCAGCGGGCGGCGGCCGCGATGTCCTCCCGGCTGCGCAGCCACGGTTCCACGACCGGGCGGCGGGACACCTCACGTCGCCACGGCAGCGCCAGGTCCGTTCCTGCGGGCGGGTCCACCGCGACGTGCTGGACGTCGGTGTCGTCGACGATCTCGCCGTCGACCACCGTCGGGCGGGCAGAGCGCTCGACAGGGTCGGCCGAACGCGGGCGGAAGTTCAGCACCCGGGCGCCGGTCCCGCCGTCGTCGTGAACGGTGTCGAGCGCGGGCTCGTGAACGGCCGCGGTCGCCGGTGTCTGCTCATCGGTGTTCGGTGTGTGCGGGTGGTCGGCCATCACGCAGCCACCTCCTCGCCGGCCACCGGCCGGCGGTCGTGGGAACGAGCGGAGTCGATCGAGGCGGGCGCAGCGCGCAGAGCGGCGGCGACCTTGACGCTGGTCCCGGCCGAACAGCCCGTCACCTGCCGGCACCACACCGGCGTGACGTCGACCTGCTCGCCGGCGTCCCGGGCGCTGTCGAGCGCTTCGGACGCGGCACGGACGTAGTCGGCCAGCAGCCGACGCGGCCGGGCCGCCGCCTTCCGCCTGCCACCGCCGCGCGACGCGCGTACCGGTGCCGCCGCGATTCGCGGGGCGGGCTCGGCGCCCGGCTCGTGAACGTCCGGCTCGGCCGAGTCGTGAACCACCGGAGTCGGCTCGGCGGTCGGGACCGGTCCGGCCGTCACCGCGCGGTGCACGGCCTCGGTCAGGCGGTCACGCAGGACCGGGCCGGTCTCGGCGGTCGCGAACACCACCAGCGGCGGCACCGAGTGCAGCACCACCCCGGCCGCAGAGAACGGCGCGTCGCCCAGGCCCCACGAGGTCCAGGTGTTCATCACGTAGGTGGCGGCGAAGGTCAGCCACTTCGTCCGCCGCGCCCAGGTCGGCAACGCGACCTGGTAGCGGGCAGTGACCTGCTCGGCGCGCAGCACCGCGAGCAGCACCAGCGACACCATCGGATCCAGCAGCCACGCCACCCACCACGCGGCCGACCACGTCGGAGCGCCGGCAGCGGCGAAGCTCTGGACGTTGACCATCGTGAACGCCAGACCGAGTACGATCCCGGCCCACAGCAGCCCGTCCACCTGCGCACGCACCCGTTCGACCCGCAGCGCGATCACGTCCGGATCGGTGGTCAGCGCCCGTACCCGGGCCGCGTCCGCGGCCTGCTCGGCGAGGCGCTCCACCGCGGCGCTCACCGGACACCCCGCGACGAGACGCGGACGACGTCGTCAGGGCCGGCGAGCATCCGCGCCACGGTCACCCCGGCGATCAGCGCCGGGACGCCGAGCACGATGACCCACGCGACCGGGTCGGCCGAGAGCTTCACGACCGCCCACTGCACCCCGACCACCACAGCCGCGGTCATCACGATCCGGGCGGCGTTGTTGCCGGTACGGCCGGCGTGGTGGATCGACTTCTGCACCTTGCGTCCGGCGCGGGCACCGGCCGCCCACGCCCACATCAGGACCAGCCCGGCCAGGACACCGAGCGCGACGGCGATCGTCTGCCCGCTCACCGCTGCTCACCCCCGGCCGGGGTGGCGGGCCGGGGCCCGTTCGGCTCTACCATCGCGGTCTCCTCACGTGCGTTCTGCTGGTGGGGGAGAGCCAGCCCGGCGGCTACATCCGCCAAGATCCCGTCGCCGGGCTGGTGCTCACTGCGGTCTCCGTTGCGGCGTGCCGGCTGCGGGCGCAGCTGGCCACGTTCGAGCGCGGCGATGTAGGCATCGGCCGCGCGCTCGTCGGCTCGTCTCGATGCCGCGTCCGCCTGGGTCACGTGCCGGTCGTCGACGTGGTCGCAGCGCCGGCACGTCCGCCACTCCCACCCGCAGCCCTCCCACGAGGACGGGTCCTGCCACGGCTCGCAGGTCGAGTGCTCCCACAACGACCCGTCGCAAGCGCACGCCCTCCACACCGGGGCGGGGCCGAAGTCGTGACCGAGCAGCCGGCACAGCGCCGGGTCGGCACACGCCGGGCACAGCAGCCGGCCTGACAGCCGGACCACCCAGCCGGCGGCGCGGGCCGCCGCCAGTCCGTCGGTCGTCGTCCGCACCTGATCGGTACCGGCCAGGGCCATCGCGCAGTCGTCGCAGCCGACGGTGATCCGCAGCGCGATCACGCCGCCTCACCCCCGTAGCTCGGCGCGGGCGCGGTGACCTGCGCTGCCCGGGTCATCCGGGTCATGGCCCGGCGGGTGCTGCGCCGGCGCCGACGCTCGGCCAGCTCCACCAACGCCCCGTCCACCGGCGCCGGCCGCGGGATCGGGGCCGGACCCCACTCCTCGGCGATGACGCTGTCCCAGAACTCGTGCAGCGCCTCGCGCTGCTCGTCGGCCAGGGGCGCGGTGCAGTCGTCCAGTCCGGCGGTGTCGTGTCGATCCGTGTGCATGATGCTCCGATCCGTCTTAATACGGTTGCTGTGGTTGCGACGGTAAGGCTCGACCGTCGCAACGTCAACCGCCGTCTTGAGACGGCGAGTAGCCTCGCCGACATGGCTGCGCCCGACTCCGAGCCCGACGACGCCGAGCCGCGCCACGCGAGCCACCGCGTCGCCGAGCTGCTCGCCCGTGACATCGACGCCGGCACCTACGGGCCGGGGGAGCGGTTGCCCTCCTACCGCCAGATCGCGACCGACCACGACATCGCCGTGAACACCGCACAGGCGGCGGTCCGGCTCCTCGTCGCGTCCGGCCGGGCCGTCGTGCGCCCCAGCCGCGGGGCGTTCGTCGCCGACGAGCCGGCCGGCGCGACCCGGACCACCGCGGCGGACCGGCTGGAACTCGCCGCGCTGCGCGACCAGGTCCGCCGGGCCAAGGCCACGCTCAACGACGTCGAACGGGCCATCGGCGAGATGCTCGACCGGGCGCCGGCGTCGGGTTCGGACTCGGGTTCGTAGTGCTCGTCTCGGTGCCATGAACCGAGAATCGAGCTTTCGGACAAATGAGTCCAAGGACCCTCTGACCTACCCCGTGACCTGCTAGGACTACCAGGCATAAGCACTGGTCGGAGCCCGCGTCCGCGGGGCCGGCGCCCGAGAGGAAGGCGGAGATTTCTCGTGCCAGACGAGCCGTGGCTGTCGTCCCCCGCGTCATCGGAGCTGGAACTGAACACCGACCTGCTCGGCGAAGTCCTGCGCGAGTACCGCCGCACCAACAAGATCAACCAAGCTGATCTGGCCCAATTGCTGCACCTGGACCAGTCCTACGTCTCCAAGATCGAGACGGGCAAGCGTCGGGTGACTGACATCGAGATGCTGCTCCGCATCGCCCAGCAGCTCAACATCTCGCCTGCCCGCCTCGGACTGTCGGACGAGCTCCTGCGGCCCGTGGCCGAGCCGTCGGACTCGCGGTTGGTCGGCGGCGTCGACCCGGTCGCGGTGAGCCAGGAGAAGTGGCGCCGCACGCGCCGAGCGCTCAACCGGTCCCGCCGGGAGCTGGCCCAGCGGGCAGCCGACCTATACCAACCCGACGTCCGGGTCGGGGACCTCACGTTCCTGGCGCTGCCGCAGTGGACACCGGAGCGGCCGATCCCGCTCGACGACATCCGCCTGGAGTGGAGCGACAACCCGCCCCCGGTCAGCATCACCGGCAGCGAACCGGAGGCAGCGGCCACGCTGCCGCTGAGGGCACCGGGGAAGTCGTTCCCGCGCTACACCTCGGCCGTGCGCTACCTCGACCCGCCAAAGCTCTTCGAGAACCGCACCAGCTACCGGCTGCTCGACGTCGACCTACGCGACGACCCGCGGATGACGTTCGGGCTCGCGGCCTACTTCGACAAGCTCGACCTTGCGGAAGCGATCGCGCACGAGATGGCTCTTGCTGCCGAGCGTTCAGGGAAGAAGCTCGACTGGAGCGAGCTGCCGTTGCGGGCGCTCATCGGAGCCCCGTTCGATATGGAACGGCGCTACATCATCCCGGCTATCGAGACGCTCACGCTGCGCCGGAACCGAGAGACCGGCGACGCGACGTTCTTGCTGCACTGGCGCGACCCGGCCAAGGTCGCCACCTCGGCCGGCATCTATGGACTCATACCGGCGGGGGAGTTTCAGCCGTCGACTGTAGCCACGCACGACCGCGAGAATGACTTCAGTCTGTGGCGCAGTATGGTGCGCGAATACAGCGAAGAGGTCTTGGGTGATCCTGAGCGAGACGGTAGCTCAGGCGAGCAATTAGTATACGAGGAGTGGCAGCTATATAATGATCTGAAGCGCGCACGAGCCGACGGGCGAGTCACGCCGTATTCTCTCGGGATCGGCCTAGACACTCTCACATTAACTGCAACTATCCTGACCGTTGTCGTGTTCGATGACGACGCGTTCGATGAGCTGTTCGGCGACGCCGTCTCGGTCAATTCCGAGGGATCGCTCGTCAGCTCCTCAAAGGTCGTCAATGTGACCGACGGGCTGCGGTTCGATGAGAAGAACGTGACTCGGCTACTTCAAAATGAGCCGGTGGCGTCGCCGGGCGCCTGCATCCTTTGGCGGGCGTTCGAGTGGCGAGAATTGTTACTCCGATAACTGGTCGAGTAGAACTGACGATTACGCGGATGGCTAGTGCGACGGCAGCCCGAACTCCATCCCAGCTTCGGGGCTTAGACGAGGCTCGGGCTTAGGTTAATACGGATCGGTAGACGTCCAGGCTGCTGGACTGATTTCCGGTCGCGTGACCGAAGTCGGTCATTACAGACGCGCTACTCTTCGCTGCCCGCTTCAAGAATCTGCGCTATGCTGCGGTTCGCCTCTCTTTCTCGCTCTTTCGATCGCGTCTTCCAGACGACTCTTGTCGGGCTCATGATGTTATTCTCTAAGCCAGCGTTCTCAGAGAAAATCTCGCGTCCGAAAACGATCCTTCCAAATCGACGAGTAAACTCGACGCTCTTATGACGAGTCTGGCCGTCAGATGTCTCGGCGTATACTCGAAGAACTTCCCTCCGGTCAGGGGCTTGTGCCGGAGGGATCATTGCCCCTTCCTCATCAAGTACTGGTTCCGACTGCCACATTTCATTAATTGTCACCACGCCGTCTGCCCCTGCAAGCAGCACGGCTTTGGCTAGTTGCTGCGCAAAGAGGAACTTCGCTTGCCGATCAGCCAATATCGCTTGCGATACGTCGAGGATTTTTTCACCTCGGGTCAGGATGACGATGTGCGAGTGGTGCTTGTCTTTGCTTAGGACTGACTTTGCCTGTGTAAACATGGGGTCAACGTAGTCAAGAGCTGTTCTCGGGCGGGTTCGGCTTAGCAACTCTCCTAGATCAACCTTGTATCGCCTAAGCGACCGTTTGAGGTCGAACTTTCCGGAGAAATGTCGCGTGGTGTCCTCGTTAACGAGCGAGCCGTCATGGACCCGATAATGAGTGGTCCGAACGTCGGCAGTAACAACCATGCACGGGAGACGCCCTCCATACTGCGAACCTGCTTTCGATATCACCTCACCGCCTGTCCTAGTCGAGCGGACGGTCATGAGTCGACCATCTTCTCGTTCGTGTGCATCGGCGACTAGCTGCGTCAGTACTCCGTAGCAATGACCTAATGCGCTTAGCAGCTCGCTACCGGGTAGTGCTTTGTCGATCCAACGGCGTTCTACAGCTAATGCTGACTGCTCCAGGTAGATTTGGGGGATGGATCGTAGGTACTGGAGGTACTCGGTCGGTGGGGTCCACGGCGGAACGGATTTCGCCTTCTCCGGCCCTGATTCAGCCTTTGGGGTGGTAGGCGGCTGCGGATTGTCTTCGAGAGAGTCAGCTACATCGAAGTACGAATGAACAATCCGGATATGTGCAGTCGAATGCACTTCGAGATCGCCAATCTTGACTATTCTGTTTCGCGAGTTTACAAGCCACTTCATTAGTGGATCGGCGCGCATCAGCTCCTGCCACGCTGGGTACCATTCATCGAACCCCGAGATGAGCCGCTTCTCTTTCTGGAGCACGAAAGTAACGTTTCGGAGCGCCTGAATACAAGCGTTCAAGTTCGCCTGGAAATCTCGCGGACTGTCGTAGGAATCGAGGCAGCCATGCCACCACTTATGTCCTTCGTGGAGTCGTTTGTGGGCGGTTGGCGTGGGGCATGGTACGTCTTTAGTGTGCTGCGATTCGTCAGGTAGTGGAGCATTCTCGCCGCCAGTTCCAGAGTTCATAGAATTGAGAGTCTCCTTGCCTGAGGTGAGCGAACGCCGACTCTATCCCAGTCAGGTAGACCAGCGCTAGGGTGTAGTCTCTACAGCTCACAATCTTCGTGAGAACGGCGTAGAATCCCGCGTTTGATCCGCGATTAACGGGTCATGTGCGTCCGACTACAGTGTGGATCTGTTGGGATACCTGCACATCAGATAGAGGTGTCTAATGTTTAGATGGGGAATCGGTGTAGTTGTGTTGGCTGATCCGCCCCCACCTCCTCCCGCAGCGAACATGTGGGGCCTCCTCGATCCGGTCTCAAGTGGCTCGCCGCTCCTTTTCCTGGTTGCCGGCTTTGTTGCAGCGCTGTTGACTATTGGCGGCATTGCGATAGGGGTGTGGCGACGGATTTTGGCAGCTTTTCGAATGACAGTAGGCTTGCGCAGAGAGCAAGCGAAGAAGATTAGGAAACTGGCGTGCGGCGTTCGTCCGGCGTACGTCGACCAGATTCTCGGTGAGCCGGCCATGGAGGCAGTAGGCGACAGTGGCGTGATAAGACGTGTCTACCTGATGGCGGACTGCTTCATTACTGTGTACGTTCGCAGTAGTGAGGTGGTGGCGTTTGCAATAACCGTACATGGACGGCGTTTTGTTCCGCGCCTTCCGATTCCCTGGGGGCAGCACGGACTGAAGCGTAAGGGGGTGTTGAAGGTGAAGCTTGGACGCTCCCGATATTTCGACCTCTACCGAGAAGCAGGAGAAACCTCTAGCTTCGTAGGAGCAAGGAATGTCGGATACTACGAGAAGTACTATCTTGGAAATCCGGGATATTATCAAAAGTACGTCTTAGACTCGAATAACGCCTCTCCGATTGGAATGCCCTTCGATGTCGACCCTCCAACTAATTCCGACCGCGATGACAATCTTCTCGACCCTGCTGCTCCGCCCGACGGCTGGGAAGAGTTCCACAAGCGTTGGTCGCCGAATACTTTATGCGTGATTGGGCCTCATGAGAGTGAAGAGGGGATAAATCCCCTGGGGATTGAGTATGACGCTGTGCGAGTTCTTCCCTTATGGAGGCGCTAGCCCCCAGATCGAGCGGGTCGAGATCTCACGTGGTTGCAGTCGTGGTTGCAGTCGGCAACGTCCTGTGGCGGTCAGGGGGCGGCGCAATCCTGGTCCTGCCAGTGCGTTGCTACGTGCGCGACGTATCCTGAACCTGCATGAGCCGTCCTTGAAAGCGGGCGTCCGAAAGGACCGGGGGTTCGAATCCCCCCGCTTCCGCCACAGGTCAGAGGCATGATCGACGACCAAGACCGGTTCGCCCGGGCGGCGTCGCTGCCGTCCGCCTCCTGCCTCCCGCCTGCGGACCGCCGCGCGACCTGCCGCGGTACCGAGCCGCGCGGTGAAGTATCGACAACGATGAGCGGATGAGGTACGAGACGTCGGGGAGCTTCTTTCGGGGCTTCACCGACGAGCGGATTGCGGTCGGCGATGTCACCCTGAGAGTGCGCTACGGCGGAGACGGTCCTCCCGTGTTGCTGCTGCACGGCCATCCCCGTACCGCGGCGACCTGGCACCGCGTCGCCCCGCTGCTGGTCGATGCCGGATACACCGTGATCTGCCCTGACCTGCGCGGCTACGGCGCGTCGTCCAAGCCACCCACGACCCATGACCATGCCCCGTACTCCAAGCGAGCAATGGCAGCCGACATGAGCCGGCTGCTCGGCCGGCTCGGCCACGAGGACGCCGCCGTCGTCGGCCACGACCGAGGCTCGTACGTGGCGTTCCGCATGGCGATGGACACCCCACACCTCGTGTCCCGGCTCGCCGTTCTCGACAGCGTTCCGATTGGCGAGGCATTGGCCCGCTGCAACGCGCGATTCGCGGCGGAGTGGTGGCACTGGTTCTTCTTCGCTCAGCCCGAGGTCCCCGAGCGTGTGATCCTCGCTGACCCCGACGCCTGGTACCGCGGCAGCATCGACCAGATGGGCCCGGAGGCCTACGCCGAGTTCCACCGGGCCATCCACGACCCCGCGACGGTCGGCGCCATGGTGGAGGACTACCGGGCCGGGCTCGGTGTCGACCGCGCACACGACGACGCCGATCAGGCAGCGGGACGCCGACTCACCTGTCCCACGCTCGTGTTGTGGTCCAGCCGCGACGACATGGAGAAGCTCTACGGGGATCCCCTCACGGTGTGGCGAACGTGGGCGAACGATCTGTCCGGTGGCGTGATCGATTCTGGACACCACATGGCGGAAGAAGCACCGGGGCAGCTCGCCGAGGCGCTGCGCGGCTTCCTCGGGCCTCTCGTCGACGCGTGACGCGGCGAGACGACAGGCGGTCCTGACCACCACCATGACCGCAACCCACACGTGAGCTCGTCATAGCCGCCTGGCCGAATATATGCGAAACGCATAGAGTGCGGTGCGTGGAGCCAAGCCTCGAAGCAGCCGTGAACGAGTGGCATGCCAGCGTCAACGCCGGCGACCTGCAGCGATCCGCGCGAGCCGTAGGAGATCCGGTCGTCGTCATGGGCCCGAAGGGTGCGGGTCCGATCACGCCTGAGCAGTTCGCCGAGTGGGTGGGGCGGTCAGGGATCACGCTGGTCCCTCGGTCCTGGCACCCGGTCAGCGAGCGGCTGATGGTGGTCGAGGAGGACGCCACCTGGCCCGGCAGCGAGGAGGTCACGCGGGTGGCGACGGTCTTCCGCGTGTCCGACGGAAAGGTCACCGCTGCGCTCAGACTGCCGGATCTCGAGGGTGCGCTGGCGCTGGCCTGCAACGACCGCGAGATGGCAGCGACCGAGTGACGAGCCAGGGGCCGGGGCAGGTCCTGTTCCACTTCGTCCGGCACTGGGCCCGTCGGTCCTCCCCGGCCGACGCAGGTGGGGAGCAGGGACGGTTGGTGCTGGTCTGCGAAGCAGTCCATGCACTCCGTCAGCGAGGTCTTCCCGCAACCGTGAACGACGTCGCACGTGAGATCGGGCTCGACCAAAGTGGTGCATCACGGTTGATCGGGAGCGCGGCGAAGGCCGGGTACCTGACCATGGTCGTCGCGCCGGGCGACGCTCGACGACGCGAAGCATCGGTCACCTCGGCGGGGCGCTCGATGGTGGACGACGCGCATCGTTGGCAGGAGGAGATCTTCGTTCGGCTGACACCCGGATGGAGCGACACGAAGCGCCGCGAGTTCCAGCAGGCCATGGTCGACCTGATGGACAGCTCCTACGCAATGGACGCATGAGCGAGGACAGGTCCCACGGAGAGCGCTGCCAGTCGTGTCGTCCCGCGGGTCAGCGGGGAACGACCGGACGTCCCGTGGCCAGCGCGGCGTAGGCGAGATCCTGGATGGCGAGACCGACCGACTCGAACAGGGTGACGTCGTCGGGGCGACGTCGCCCGTGCGCGCCGGTGAGCACCTCGCCCAGCTCCAGACCCACGTCGTCGAGGGTGACGGCGCCCTCGTCGAGGGCCAGGAGCACCTCGCCGGACTTGCGCAGCTGCACCTCCCGGGAGTCGACCACCACCCGCGCTCGCGCCAAGGCCGCGCCGTCGATCTCGCGGTGGTCGGGGCGCGGCGGCGCTCCCACGGCGTTGACGTGCAGACCGGGACGGAACCAGGCGCCGTGCACGTGTGGCTCCCGTGCGGGGGACAGCGTGCACAACACGTCGACCTCGGAGACGACGCCGTGGACGTCCGGGGACACCGTGACCCCGAGCGGGGGGGGGCTGCCGTCGGCCCGCTCCCGGGCCCGCAGGGTGTGCCGGAACTCCTCGATACGTCGTGCGGTCCTCGACCACACGACGACGTGGTCGATCGGCCGGACCCGGCGGATCGCCGCGACGTGCTCGACCGCCAGGGGCCCGGCGCCGACCAGTCCGAGGACGCTGCTGTCACCACGGGCCAGCGCATCGGTGGCGACAGCGCTGGCCGCCGCCGTCCGCATCCTGGTGCCCGGTCCGCCTGCGAGCACGGCCAGCCGGGTTCCCGTCGTGGCGTCGAGGAGCAGCACCGTGGACTGCTGGAGCGGCCCGTCGGCCTGCGCGTCGGTGAGGACCTTGACGACGGTGAGGCCGAGACGACGCGACGTCGCCACCATCGGCAGGAGCACCGTCGACGGGCCCGTCTCCACGACCGCGGGGACGGGCTGCTCGGCGTCGCCGAGTGTCAGGTCCACGTGCAGGGCCCGGACGGCGTCGATCAGCTCGCCCAGGTCGACCGTGCCCTCCGGGGGCGCTTCCACGGGGATCAGGGTCACCGGAAGGCCTTCATGAACGAGTCGTCGGTCAGCTCGTCGTAGCGCGGTGCCCGGGACACCATCGACGCCTCGGCGATCATCCGCATCCACCGGTCGCTGCCCGCGGGGTCGATCGCGACCGTGGACCACAGCTCGCTCGCGGTCATGGCGGCGACGGCGTCGCGCAGGATCGCGAGGTCGTGGGTGGGCCAGCGGGTGGTGAGGATCGACTCGACGACGTCGGAGGGGGTACTGGGCAGGGCGGTCATCGCGGCGTCGATGCAGGCCGTGAACCGGGTGAGCCGGTCGCGGAGCTCGTCGACGCGGTCGGTGCGGGCGTAGTAGACGCTGTTGGGCATGATCCCGCCGCCCTCGAGGTTGCGGAACACGATGGTTCCGGTGCCTGCCGCCTCGACCTCCAGCGCCGTGACGAGGTCGAGGACGATGGCGTCCCCGAGCCCCGCGTGGAAGAGCTCGACGAACATCGCCGTGGACAGGTCGCGCAGGAAGGTGATCCCGGTCGGGTCCACACCGGACTCGCGGGCCAGCCCGGCGGTGACGGCGTACGGTGCGCTCCCGCCGATACCCGGCGCGAGCACGACCTCGCCGCGCAGGTCGTCGAAGGTGAACGAGCGCGGCGTGCCGCGATGTACGACGGCTTTCGGGGCCTGGTGGTTGAGCTGGCAGACGACGGTCAGGTCGCGGGGGGTGCCCGCGTACATGCCCGGCACCCACAAGCCGCCCAGCGCGATGTCGGCGGCGCCCGACTCGAGGTCGTCCAGCACCCCGGTCCAGGGGTCGCAGGCGACCGCGGTGACCTCCAGCCACGCATCGGCGAACACGCCGGTGGTGTCGGCGAGGTACTCCGGCAGGTAGTTGAGGCCGTTGGCCGTCGCGGAGATGGTCAGGGTGTCCATCGGGGCTCCTTCTGGTCGTGCGTCGTCGTCAGCGACGGGACGGGGTGCCGGTGTCGGCGGCGGGCGCGACGTTCTCGTTGATCTCCTCCAGCGAGCTGCCCCGGGTCTCGGGTGCGAACCGGGAGGCCGCGACGAGCAGGGCGTACATCACCGCGACCATGCCGAAGACCCCCGCCATGTCGTACCGGGCGAACAGCGCGACGGCGAGGAACGGCATGACCGCGCCCGCGATGTTGCCGATGCCGTTGACGATGGAGGTCCCGCTGCCGCGGATCGCCGTCGGATAGAGCTCGGGCGACCACACGGCGAGCGTGGTGTTGGTGATCATCGTGAAGAACTGGAACAGCGCCCCCAGGACGAGGATGAGCGGAGTGCTGTCGGCGAACACGGCGAACGCGACGGCGGTGAGGCATCCGAGGACCCCGGCGCCCCCCACGGCGACGCGACGACCGACCCGGCCGGCGAGCAGTGCGGCGGCACACGCCCCGAGCAGCGAGCCGCTGTTCATGATCATGGTGAACAGCAGGCTCTCGGAGATGGAGTAGCCGCGCTGCACGAGCAGGGTCGGCATCAGGAAGTTGAGGGTGACCTGTGCGCCGAAGGCCATCCAGGACGCCGTGCCGATCGCCGCGGTGCGGGCCCGGACGCTGCGGGCGAACACGGCGGCCGGGGACGAACGCAGCTGGCGCACGGGGATGTCATCGGTGGTGAGGGGACCGCTCGGAGTGCTCGCCGGCGGCCGCAACGACGACGAGGTCAGGATCGCCAGCGACCTGTTCGCGTCGTCGACGCGGCCCTTGGAGAGCAGGAACCGCGGGGTCTCCGGCAGCCGGCGGCGGTAGACCACGACCAGCAGCGCGGGGGCGGCGAGCAGGACGAACGTCCAGCGCCAGGCGAGTCCGTCGCCACCGAGGGCGGGCGCCAGCGGGCCGAGGAGCAGGAAGAACAGGCCGTAGGACAGGAAGTTGCCGACACCGCCGGAGCCGACGTTCAGCACCGCGACGAGGGCGCCCCGTCGCCGGGTCGCGACCATCTCCGAGAGCATCGCGATCCCGATGGTGAACTCGCCGCCGAGTCCGATGCCGACGACGAAGCGGCTGGCCAGCAGCATCTCGTAGTTCAGTGCGACGGCACTCACGAGGCCGCCGAGGCTGTAGACCAGCAGGTTGAACGACAGCGACAGCCGACGGCCGTAGCGGTCTGCGAGCCAGCCGCCGAGCAACCGGCCGACCAAGCCCCCCAGCACCGTCGCGGTGTTGACGAGTGTCAGCTGGGCGTCGGAGATCCCGAGTGCGAGCTTGAGGTTGGTCCCCATCGCGCCGACGGAGTTCTGCTCGAGCGTGTCGAAGAACATGCCGGCGAGAATGATCATGAGCACCCAGAACTGGGCGCGGGTGAAGCCCGCCCGGTCGAGCGTCGCGGCCACGGTGCCGGACAAGGACGGTGCAGGGGTCTGGAGAGGGTTCATGGGTCTGAGCTCCGCATGGACAGGTCCTCCCGACTGATCGAGGAGGGCGGGGGCCGAGCGACGAACGACCTCATTGGTATACGAAAAGAGTTTCCAGGACGTGTCCTGCCGTGTCAATGGCGTGACTTTGGGCCCTGCTGAGGGAGCTTGGTATACGAAACGCGCCGAGTGTCAGTCCGCGGGCAGGATCGCGGCGAGGCCGCGCAGTGACGGCGCCCGTCCGTGCTCGATGTGGGCGAAGGCGAGCGCGCCCGCCAATTCGGCGTTGCCGCTGTAGATGGCGTCACAGAGCGCGACGTGCTCGCCGTACTCGACGTGCGGGTCGCGGTCGGCGGTGAGGGCGAACAGCCAGCGGATCCGCCCCAGGAGGGGCGTCATGGTCGCGATGAGCAGCGAGTTGCCGGTCATGGCGATGATCTGGGCGTGGAGGTTCGTGTTGGCCTGCCGGATCGCGTCCTCGTCGCCGGCCCGGGTGGCCCGGGCAGCCTCGGCGAGCACGTCGCGCAGGGCGTCGTCGGCGCGCCCCTCGGCGACCGCCCTGGCGGCCTGGCGGGCGGCGAGGACCTCCAGCGACAGGCGGACGTCGAACAGCTCGGCGACGTCCCGGAGCGTCAGCTGCCGGACCAGTGCCCCGCGGTGGGGCGAGGTCGTCACGTATCCCTCGAGCTCGAGCTGTCGCAGTGCCTCACGGATCGGTACCCGGGACACGTTCAGGTCCTCGGAGAGGCTGCGCTCCCGCAGGCGGCTGCCCGGGGGATGGACGCCGTGGATGATCCCCTCGCGGATGGCGACGTAGGCGGACTGGGCGAGAGATGTCGAGGTGCCCTCGACGTCCGCGACCATGCCTCGCCTCCTGGTGTCCGCGGGGTGTGGCGCCCCCCGATCGCTCCCACACTACGGCGCCGCCGATGACGACCCTGCGCGACGGCGGCCGGTCCTGTGGGGCGGCACGTCGAGCAGCAGCTCCCGCGCACTCGCGGCACGGTCCTCTATGCCGTGCGCCGGGATCCGAACTCGAAGAGACTGCCGTCGTCGAGCCGCATGACCTCGATTTCGTCGAGTCCCCGGGCATTCAGACGTTCGTAGAAGCGGATCGCGCTGACGTTCGTGCGGAGTACCCACCACTCCAGGCGTCCGCAACCACGCTCGGTCGCGAGATCGGCGAGGTGTCCGAGGAGGGCCTCGCCGATCCCCCGGCCGCGGAAAGCCCCATCGACATACAGGTCCTCGAGATGGATACCGGGCCGTCCGAGAATCGTGCTGTACGTCGGATAGAATAACGCGAACCCGACGAGTTGGTCGCCCATTGCTGCCACGACCGACTCCGCAAGAGGAGATGGGCCGAACAGCGCAGCCGCCAGGTCGGCGGGTTTCGCGATCACGTCCCCCGGAAACGACTCCTCGTCGGCCAGCTTGACCACGAATCGATGCAACGTCTCGATGTCGTCGGGTTTCGCAGGCCGTAGGAGCAGGTCGGACGTGGACGGCTTCCCGGCCGGATCCTTCATTCCCGATGATGAGCACGGAACTCGGCACGTGGTCAACCCAGGCTTGCGGTGGCGGACGCGGGGATCCCATTCGAATATCCCGCCGAGAACGTCGTCGCCGAGAACGGACGAGAGATCGCCGGCCACGCTCTCGGATCCCGTCTCCGATACCAGCCCCGCCGCTCCAGTACGAAGGTCAGCAGCGCCGTCCCGTCGTCGAGCAGGGTCACGGTGTGCGAGGCGATCAGCCACTCCTGCCCGAACGAGTCCAGCGGGCTCCCCAGTTCCACCTCGGTGGCCTTCCCGGGGGACAACGCCAGATCGTCCTGGGCGACGCGCATCGTGATCAGCCGACGTTTCACCGGGGCAGCCTAGGAATGTCGACGGGCCGCATTGGCGTGTTTCCGGACGGCGAAGTCGTGCGCCACGTCGAGCAGCTCCCGCACCAGCGGCCAGGTCGTCTCCGGCTCCACCACCGCCACCCAGTGGTGGGCGGCGTAGACCGGGTGCGGGAACAGCACGTCGCGGGACGTCGGGTCGGTGCCCGGGTCGGTCGGGAACAGCTCCCGGTAGCGGGCGGTCGGCAGCCCGATGTTGAGCCGGAACGCGCCGGGCCGGTCGAGGTCGGAGGCGGTGTCGTTCACGTCGGACCGCACGACGGTCGCCCAGCCCTGGCGGGGGCGTTGCTCGTAGTCGTGATCCGGGTCGTGGATCGCGAACGCGTCCCCGTTCCCCTCCACGATCCGGGTGCCGGGGAACCCGGCGAGTACGGCGATGACCTGCTCGGCGTCCATGCCGCCAGGTCAGCACCTTTCCATGATCGTTCGTCCGGCGACAGTGTGTCAGATCACATTTTTTCGGCGACGGTGGCGAGCAGGTCCAGTGACGCCCGCAGCCGGTCCGCGGTGGTGGCGCGGGCGCGCTTCTGGCGGAACGCGTCGTCCGGGTCGAGTTCGGTCCAGTCGTAGGTGCAGGTCACGCGGGTCGTGCCGTCGCCGACGGGCTCCAGCTCCCAGCGCCACAGGTGTCCGGGCGGCGGCTTCCCCGGCTCCGACGGCAGCCACGTGACGAGCCGCCCCTCGACGAACTCCACGATCCGGTTCTCCCGCACCGCGCCCTGGGTGAGCAGCATGGAGAAGACGTCGCCGACGGCGCGGACCCGCTGCCCGTCCGCTGCCTCGGCGAGGTTGTCGTTGCCGTCCCAGGACGGCTGACGGGCGGGGTCGGCGATGAGCTCGAAGATCGTCGCAGGGTCGGCGGCGACGGTCCGGCTGCTGCGCACCACGGTGGGCGGGGTGTCGGTCACGACCGCAGTGGACCATCGCCCGGCCGGGATCGGAAGATGTCGGACCCCGCTGTCACGATCGCGGACATGACCGACCGCGCCCGTCCCCCGATGCAGGCCGACGCCCTCACCACGCTCACGGCCTGGCTCGACTTCTACCGCGCCACCCTGATCGGCAAGGTCGAGGGACTGACCGGCGAGCAGGTGCGGGAGGCGTCGGTGCCGCCGTCGTCGCTCACGCTGCTGGGGCTGGTCCGGCACCTGGCGTCCGTCGAGCGGAACTGGTTCCGCCAGTTCCTGGGCGGTGAGGACGTGCCGTCGTTGTACCCGCGGCAGTCCGGAACGGGCCATGACGGCGGCTTCGAGCTCGGGAGCGCGGACCTCACCGAGGCCCGCGCGGCTTGGGAGGCCGAGGTCGCCCGGGCCCGCCGGGTCGTCGAGGAGGCCGGGCCGGACGGCACCGGGTCCCTCGGTGGGAACGCGGTGTCGGTGGTGTGGATCCTGACCCACGTGATCGCCGAGTACGCGCGCCACGTCGGGCACGCCGACCTGCTGCGGGAACGGATCGACGGCAGCACCGGCGTGTGAGGCCGCGTTCCGCGGAACGCGGGTCGTCGTAGGGCGGGGCCGTCGGACGGTGGAGTTCACCGTCCGACGGTGGCGATCGTCAGCGGAAGCCGCGGAACACCCGGTCGGGCTGCAGCTGCGCGTGGTCGGCGAAGTCGGCGAACTCCATGTTCGCGGTCGACACGTTGTTCTCCACCGACCACAGATCGGCTGCGGCGATCCGGAGCGTTCGGCCGGGATCCTGCCGCAGGTCGGCCGCGACGATCGGGAAGCCGTCGTCGTGCAGGGTCCGCTCGTCGACGACGAACAGCAGCGGATGGTGGGCGGCGAGCCCGTCGTCGAGCGCGAACACGACGACGCGGTCGGCGGTCCAGCCGCCGAAGAGGTCCTCGGTGACGACGTCGAACGCGGCGAGGAAAGTCTCCTCGTCCGGATCCCGGGGCGCGATGATCCCGAGCAGCTCGTTCCAGGGGCCCTCACCCGAGTCGGTGCAGGTCCGCACCAGGGGCGGGAGGAACGTCACGGGGAACTCCACCCCGCCATCCTCCCGTGGTCGGATCGGGACATGAGCACCGCACCCAGCGTCGACGGCCGCCGGTTCGCCGGCGTCAGCAACTCCGGCGACGGCGAGGTCGGCCGGGCCACCGTGTTCGACTACCACGAGTCCGACGGCCTGGTGTGGGCCGAGTACTCCGGTGGCGACGTCCGGCTCGGCCGCCTGGCCGGCACCCGCGAGGGCGACCGGCTGAGCTTCCGCTACGTGCACGTGTCCGTCGACGGCGCGTCCAGCTCGGGGCAGTGAGGTGTTCTCAGTAGCGGGTTGATCATGTCGTGCGGTCGTACTCGGTGTGGAGTAGTACGAGCGCAGCTGCGGTGATCGCGCCGGTGCGCCAGGGACATAGCGTGACTCGCCGCAACGCGGCGAAGGTGGTCTTGAGCAGGGCGTTTCCGCGTTCGGCCAGAGCACGAAGGGCTGAGTGCAGGGTGTTGACGGTGCGCTGGTTGACCGTCTGCCCGCGGCCGGGGACGGGTTTGATGGGCACGGTGAGCCGGTCGGCTTCGCCTTCGTAGCCGAGGTCGCCCAGCGCGGCGTGGGTGTCGTCGGTGAACGCGGCCAGGCCCTCGAGCAGCCCGGGGTGGGTACGGGCGCAGCGGGTGTCGTGCTCGCGGCCCGGCCGCACGTCGCTGGTCCATAGCGGCCATCCATCAGGTGCGGTGAGGACCTGGATGTTCCCGCCGTGGCGGCGGTGCTTGCCCGACCACCACAGGTCGACCCCGGGGGGTGAGGCCGAGCGCGCGGCACCGGTCGGTGGCGATCAGGGTGCCGTCGAGATTCACGTGGGTGTGCCCGGCTGTGCGGGCGGCGAGCAGGGCTCCGTGCAGGCCGGGTGCGGCCGCGGCGAGGACGTCGATGCCTTCGTGCAGGTAACGGTAGGCCGTTGCAGTGCTGATCGCGTTGTCACCGGCCAAACATCGGACCCGGGTAGCATCACAGAACCAGCGGATCACCAGCACTGCCTGGGCGAACGGGGTCAACGCCCGCCGCCGGGTGCCACGTCGACGGCGTTGAAGGACCAGGAGCCGCGCCAGATAGGCCACGGTGCGCTCCCCGATCGGGAGGACAGCGGTGTAGGTGACAGGATCAGACATGCAGGACCTCGGTGACGGTGTCGATCTGTGCTGGACCGAACCGATCTACCGGGGTCCTGCCCCGTTCCCGCTCATCTCACCACCCTCGGCGTGTCGCCACGACCTGCCACCCCGCTACTGAGAACACCTCAGTGCGAGGCCCGCCTCGAGGTCCTCGACGACGGCCGGCTCCGCTCGCACGAGACCTGGGCCTGGGAGTCCCGGCCGGGCACGGGGGAGAGCGTCGTCGAGGAGGTCACGGGTCGGACGTGAGGAATGCCGCCCCACCGGAAACCGGGGTCGGCCTCCGGAACATCCCGGAGGGGGAACCGGACACCTCGGGCATGCTGGACCCATGCTCCGCCTCATCCTGAACGTGGTCTGGCTGGTCCTCTCCGGCTTCTGGCTGTTCCTCGCCTACACGGCCGCCGGGATCATCGCCTGTCTGCTGATCGTGACGATCCCGTTCGGCATCGCCTCGTTCCGGATCGGGCTCTACGCGCTGTGGCCGTTCGGCCGTGAGGTCGTGCGCGACCCGCGGGCCGGTGCGGCGTCGGCGATCGGGAACGTCCTGTGGATCCTGCTGTTCGGCTGGTGGCTGGTGGTCGGCCACGTCGTGACCGCGATCGCGCTGGCCGTCACGATCATCGGCCTGCCGATGGCCTGGGCGAACCTGAAGCTGATCCCGGTGTCGCTGCTGCCGCTCGGGTCGCGGATCGTCGACACCGACGTCTACGTGTCCGGCTCCCGGGTCGCCGCGCAGGTCTAGCCGGCGTCGGTCAGGAACTCCACACCGGCCCGGGCCAGCAGGCCGGGGTCGTGCACCCCGCACAGCTCGCGCGCGGAGTGCATCGACAGCACCGGGATGCCGACGTCGACCGTCCGGATGCCCAGCCGGGTTGCCATGATCGGCCCGACGGTCGACCCGCACGGCACCGTGTTCTTGGAGACGAACACCTGGCTCGGCACGTCCGCGGTGCGGCAGGCCCGCTTCCAGGCGGCCGCGCCCGGCGCGTCGGTGGCGTAGCGCTGCACCGCGTTCACCTTCAGCGACGGCCCCCGGTTCGGCACCGACAGGTGGTCCGGGTCGTGCTTGTCCAGGTGGTTGGGGTGCGCGGCGTGCGTGACGTCCACCGACAGGCAGCGCGACCGCGAGAACACCGCGTGCCGCTCGTCGAAACCCCCGGCCAGCCGGGTCAGCACCGTCTCCAGCAGCGGTCCGGCGGCGCCGGTCGCACTGGCCGAGCCGATCTCCTCGTGGTCGAACCCGACGAACACCGGGACGGTGCCCGGGTCCCGCTCGACCGCGGTGAGCAGCGCGCTGATCCCGGCGTGCACCGAGGCCAGGTTGTCCAGCCGCGGGGCGGCGAGCAGCTCGTCGTCGCGGCCCAGGGTGGCGGGCGGGGTGAGGTCGTAGGTGAACAGGTCGTGCGCCGCGACGTCCTCCGGGTCCTCGCCGACCCGCACGGCGAGGAACTCGACCAGGTCGCCGCCGTCCGGGTCGCCGAGACCCCAGATCGGGAGCAGGTGCCGCTGCGGGTCCAGGGTCAGGCCCTGGTTCACGCCGCGGTCGAGGTGGATCGCCAGCTGCGGGATGCGCAGCAGCGGCCGGTCCACCCGGACCGGGACGACGCGGCCGTCGTAGAGCGCGAGGCGCCCGGCGAGGCCGAGGTCGCGGTCGAGCCAGGAGTTCCACAGCGCGCCGCCGTAGACCTCCACCCCGACCTGGCGCCAACCGGCGACGCCGACGTCGGGGTTCGGCTTGACCTTGAACCCGGGCGAGTCGGTGTGCGCGGCGAAGATCCGCAGCGGGGCGCCCGGCCCGGACGCGGGCTGCCACCAGGCCAGGATCGTGCCGTCGCGCACGAGGTAGCGCCCGCCCGGCCCGTCGGCCCACGGCTCGTCCTCGCGCTGCTCGGTGAAGCCCGCGGTGGACAGCCGGCGGACGGCCTCGGCCACCGCGTGGTACGGCGACGGGCTCGCGGTGAGGAACGAGGCGAGGTCACGTGCAGCGTCGGTCACGTGGGGCATCCTGGCAGCAATGACCAACGGGTTCGACGTGGTGGTGGTGGGCGCGGGATCCGCGGGGTGCACCCTCGCGGGCCGGCTCGCCGAGCGCGGGGTGCGTACGGCCCTGGTCGAGGCGGGTGCCGTCGTCGTCCCGCCGGACTCGATCCCGATCGCGTCGCTCGCCGCGACCGCACCCGGCCACGTCCTCAACTGGGCCTACCGGGCGACGCTGTGCCAGGGGCGGGAGTGCACCGTGCCGCGGGGACGCGTGCTGGGCGGCTCCGGTGCGATCAACGGCGGCTACTTCGTGCGCGCCGTCCCGGCGGACTTCGCGGACTGGGGCGTCCCCGGCTGGTCCTACGACGACGTCCTGCCGTACTACCGGCGGCTGGAGCGCGACCTCGACTTCTGCACCTCCGACCGGCACGGCGACGCGGGCCCGCTGCGCATCTCGCGCCCCTCGGGCCGGCTGCGGGCCGCGACGACCGACCCGTTCCTGGCCGCCTGCGTCGCGCTCGGCCACCCCGAGGAGCCGGACAAGAACGCCGGCGGCCCGCCCGGCGCGGGCCCGATCCCGACCAACGCCGTCGACGGGCGCCGGGTCAGCGCCGCCACCGCCTACCTGCCCCCGCCGTGGGGGAACGCGGAGTCGGCCGGGAGGAGCGCAGGCGCAGCGAGCGGCGGCACCGACGCGCTGACCGTGTTCGGCGGAGCCCCCGCCGAGACGCTGGTGATCGAGGGTGGCCGGGTCACCGGGGTGCGTGTCGGCGGGCGCACCCTGCACGCGGCCGAGACCGTCGTGACCGCGGGCGCGGTCGGCACCCCGGCGCTGCTGCAGCGCTCCGGGATCGGCCCGGAGGACACACTGCGGGCCGCGGGCGTCGCCGTGGCGCACGAGCTGCCCGGGGTCGGACGCGGCTGGTCGGACCACCCCGCGGTGTTCCTGCCACTGCGCAGCGGCCTGCCCGACCCGCCCGCCGACGCCGTCGCCGCGCAGGCCGCGCTCCACCTCGACTCCGGCACCGACCCGGCCGGTGACCTGGAGATCCTGCTGTTCGCGCACCCGTTCGCACCCGGCGGGCCCGCGCACCTGATGTGCGCGGTGCAGCGCCCGGACAGCCGCGGGATGCTCGCCATCACCTCCCCGGACCACGACGACCCGCCCCGGCTGGACTTCCGCTACCTGCGCACCACCTCCGACCGGCACCGGATGCGGGCCGCGGTGCGGATCGCCGCGGACATCCTGCGCGCCGCGGGCTGGGACCGAGCCGCCCCCGACGACGGCGGCCCCGCCGGCTGGGAGCTCGGCAACGACACCCGGCTCGACGGCTGGATCCACGACCACCTGACTACCTCGGTGCACCTGTCCGGCAGCGCTTCGGCGGGTACCGGACCGGACGCCGTCGTCGACTCCGACCTGCGGGTGCACGGCCTGGGCGGGCTCCGGGTGGCGGACACCTCCGTCCTGCCCCGCGTGCCGCGGCGCGGGCCGGCCGCGACCGCGATCATGATCGGGGAGCGCGCCGCCGACCTGGTGTGCGGCACCGAGGGGGAACGCCGTGCATGACGAGGTCACCGTCCACATGACGGCACCGCCCGAGCGGATCTGGGAGCTGGTCTCCGACATCCGCAACACCGGCCGGTTCTCACCCGAGACCGTCGACGCGCAGTGGCTGGACGGCGCGACCGGCCCGGCCGTCGGCGTCCGGTTCCGCGGCAAGGTCGTCCGCAACGGCCGCGGACCGACCTACTGGTCGACGTGCGAGATCACCGCCTGCGAGCCGGGCCGCGAGTTCGGCTTCGTCGTGCTCCTGCCCGGTGACCGGCGGGTCATCCACTGGCACTACCGGTTCACCCCGGCCACCGCTCCGGACGGCGCCGAGGGAACCGAGGTCACCGAGTCCTTCCGGATGGAGCCCTCGGCCGCCACCCGGGTCTACTGGGCGCTGCTGGGGTGGGCCCGCGGGCGCACCAACCGTGCGGGGATGCGGACGACCCTGGAACGGATCCGCGCGGTGGTGGAGGATCCGCAGGCGTGATCCGTGCCGCCCGCGTCGCCGACGTGCCCGCCCTGCGTGAGATCGAGCGCGCGGCGGGGGAGTCGTTCCGGGCGATCGGGCTCGACGTCGTCGCCGACGACGACCCGCCACCGGCCGCGGTGCTGGCTGCCTACGTGGTGGCGGGGCGGGCCTGGGTGGCCCAGAGGAGCGCAGGCGGAACCGGGGACGCAGGGCCGCTGGTCGGCTACCTCATCGCCGATCTCGTCGACGGCTGCGCGCACGTCGAGCAGGTGTCGGTGCTGCCGTCGCAGCGCGGACGGCGGATCGGGGAGGGGCTGGTCGAGCACCTCGCCGGCTGGGCCCGGGACCGCGGGCTGCCCGCGCTGACCCTGACCACCTACCGGGACGTGCCGTGGAACGGCCCGTACTGGGCGCGGCTCGGCTTCCGTGAGCTGATCGCGCCCGGCCCGGGGCTGCGGGCCATCCGGGAGCACGAGGCCGCGCGCGGTCTCGACGTGTGGCCGCGGCTCGCGATGCGTCGCGAACTGGCCGGTTCCTGACGGTCCCCGGCCGTAGGGTCGGGCCCATGAGCAACCCGTTCCTCGCCCCGAGCGCGCTGCCGTGGGGTCTGCCCGACACCTCCCGGATCACCGACGAGCACTACCTGCCCGCGTTCGAGGCCGGGACGGCCGAGCAGCGCGCGGAGGTGGCGGCGATCGTCGCGGGGGAGGGCGAGCCCACCTTCGACGACACGATCGTCGCCCTGGAGCGCTCCGGCGCCACCCTGGACCGGGTGGCGCGGCTGTTCTACACGCGGGTCTCGGCGGACTCCTCGCCCGCGGTGCGCGAGATCGAGGCCCACGTCGCGCCGATGCTGGCCGCGCACGCCGACGCGATCGCGCTGGACCCGGGGCTGTTCGCCCGGATCGACGCGCTGCACGCCCGTCGTCACGACCTCGGTCTCGACGCCGAGTCGCTGCGGCTGCTGGAGCGCCACCACCGTGACATGGTGCGCGCCGGGGCCCGGCTCGGCCCCGACGAGCAGGCCCGGCTGCGGGAGCTGAACGCGGAGCTGTCCGGGCTGACCACCCGGTTCGGTGCTGCGCTGCTGGCGGGGGCGAACGCCGCGGCCGTGCACGTCACCGACCGGTCCCGGCTCGACGGCCTGTCCGAGGACGCGATCGCCGCCGCCGCGTCCGCCGCGGCCGAACGCGGCCACGACGACGGCTGGCTGATCACCCTGGTCCTGCCGACCGCGCAGCCCGCGCTCGCGGTACTGACCGACCGGTCGCTGCGCGAGGAGCTGTTCCGCGCCTCGACGACCCGCGGGCAGGCCGGGGAGCACGACACCCGCGACATCGTGCTGGCGATCGTGCGGCTGCGCGCCGAGCGGGCCGCGTTGCTCGGGTACCCCGACCACGCGTCGTACGTGATCGACGACGCCACCGCGGGGACCGCGGAGGCCGCGGTCGCGATGCTGGAGTCGCTGGTCCCCGCGGCGGTCGCCAACGCCGACAGGGAGGCCGCGGAGCTGGCCGGCGGCGTCGAGGGCGACCTGGAGCCGTGGGACTGGGCGTTCGAGGCGGAGCGGGTGCGCCGCGAGCGCTACGCCGTCGATGACGCGGCGCTGCGCCCGTACCTGGAGCTCGACCGGGTGCTCACCGACGGCGTGTTCCGCGCCGCGTCCGAGCTGTACGGGATCTCCTTCACCGAGCGCACCGACCTGCCCGCCTACCACCCGGACGTGCGCTGGTGGGAGGTCCGTGAGAGCAGCGCAGGCGGAACGAACCTCGACGCCGACAGCGACGGCGAGCCGCTCGGGCTGTTCGGCGCCGATCTGTGGGCGCGGCCGTCGAAGCGGGGCGGTGCGTGGATGAACTCGCTGGTCGACCAGTCGTCGCTGCTCGGGACGCGGCCGGTGGTGCTGAACACGCTGAACCTGAACAAGCCCCCGGCCGGGGAGCCCGCGCTGCTCACCCTCGACGAGGTGCGCACCCTGTTCCACGAGTTCGGGCACGCCCTGCACGGGCTGTTCTCGGAGGTGGAGTACCCGACGTTCTCCGGGACCTCGGTGCCGCGCGACTTCGTCGAGTTCCCCAGCCAGGTGAACGAGATGTGGCTGGAGGACCCGCAGGTCCTCACCTCGTTCGCCCGTCACCACGTGACCGGCGAGCCGCTGCCCGACGAGCTGCTGGCCGCGTCGCAGGCCGCGCGCGGGTACGGCGAGGGCTTCGCGACGACGGAGTACCTGGCCGCGTCGCTGCTGGACCAGGCGTGGCACCGGCTGTCCCCGGCCGAGGCCGCCGGGATCACCGACGTGCTCGCGTTCGAGCAGCAGGCGCTGGAGGCGGCCGGGGCCGCGCACCCGCTGGTCCCGCCGCGCTATCGCAGCACGTACTTCAACCACGTGTTCGGCGGCAGCGGGTACGCGGCGGCGTACTACTCCTACATCTGGGCCGAGGTGCTCGACGCCGACACCGTCGCCTGGTTCGGCGAGCACGGCGGCCTGCGCCGGGAGAACGGCGACCGGTTCCGTCGTGAGGTGCTGTCGCGTGGCGGCGCCGTCGACGCGATGGAGGCCTACCGCGCGTTCCGCGGCCGCGACCCGGAGATCGCGCCGCTGCTGGCGCGCCGTGGCCTGGCCGGCTGACCCGGCACACACGACCGCCCGCCGTCCGGTGGGGAGCGCCGGGCGGCGGGCGGTCGTGTGGGGAGTGCTACTTGTACTGACGCATCCAGGCGACGCGCATCTCCGACGGCTCCGGCGAGCCGCCGTCGGGGAAGTAGTCGAGCTGGATCGTGGCGTGCATCGGCCCCGGGGGGAACGTGCTCGGGTCCTCGGAGCGGAACCACTCGACGCCGTCGATGTAGCCGACGATCGCGTCCGGGGTCCACTCCACGGCGTAGTTGTGCCACTGGGTGATGTCGATCTGCTTCTTGGCGTCCTTCTGCGAGTTCGAGCTGCCGTAGTGCAGGAAGAAGGACACGTCGTCGCTGGCGCTGGTGGTCTCGGCGAAGTCGATCTCGCCGCCCTCCGGCCAGGACACCTCGCTCGGCCACAGCAGCAGCACGGGGTGGTACTGCTTGTCGCCCTTGGGGAACTGGGCGCGCATCTCCCACTTGCCGTACTTCTGCGGGGTGCCCCAGGCCATGCCGCCGGTGTTGCCCTGCGAGTCGCCGCGGATGACCAGGTTGCCGTTCTCCACCGAGATCGCGTCGGAGGTGCGCTTGCCCTGGCCGTCGTGGCCTTCGCCGTTGTAGGGCGACCAGTTGCTCCCGAGGGTGGACCCGAGGAACTCGTCGCCGCCGATGGCCTGCCAGCCCATCTTCAGCGCGGCCTGGATGCCGTCGCCGGCGACCTGGACGGCGCCGCCGATCGGACCGGCGGGGGCACCACCGGACCCGCCGGAGTTCGCGGCGGCCCGTGCCCGTTCGGCGGCCTCGCGACGGCGCTGTTCGGCACGACGCTCGGCAGCCTCCTGCGCGGCCAGTGCCTGACCGATCTGGCCGGACGCGCCCTGCGCGGCGTCGCCGAGTGCGGAGCCGCCCCCGTTGGCCAGCACCGGCCCGGCCGACAGCGTGGTGTCCGATGCCGACCGGCGCGACGAGTCGTTGACCATCGCCGCGGACAGCGACGGGTCCTCGGTACCGGGCTGCAGCAGCGTCAGCACCATCGTCGCGGCGAGCACCGCGGCGGCCCCGACGCCCAGCGGGGCGAACCGGCGGATGCGGGAGCGGGCGGGACGGCCGCGGTCGATCGCGACGACCGAGCCCGTCCCCGACAGCGAACCGGAGCCGTCCGGCTCGTGCAGCCCGGCGATGACCCCGCCGTCGACCTCGGTGCGCGGCGCGGGCACATCGGCCTGCGGGGTCTGCAGGGTCTCGGGCCCGTCGGGCACGAGGGAGGTCGAGGGGGAGGGAGCCCCGCCGAACAGCTCCACGCCGGACAGCCCGGCCGCCGACGACGACCCCACCCGCCGTGCGCGACGGCCCGGCGTCCGGCTGGCGGGCACGGCGTGCGCGCCCGTCCCGGTGACCGTCGCGTCCCCGGCCACCGCGGTGTCCCCGGTGGCACCGTGCGCCCCGGTCCCGGTGACGGTGTGCGCCCCGGTTCCGGTGACCGCGTGGGACCCGGTGCCGGTCGTGCGGCTGCGTGGTGCCCACGGGCCGGGGTCGGCCGTGTCGGCCCAGGTGATCCGCCCGGCATCCGTCGCCGCGGCACCGGTGGGGGAGTCCGCCGTGACGGCGGCACCGGTGTCGTCGGGGTCGGAGCCGGAGCGGGCGTCGCGGTCGTCGTCGTCGAGGACGCGGTGCCGCCCGGAGGCGCTCACCCGGTCCATGAGCTGGGTGGCCGTGGGTATGGCCGATCGGGCCGTGTCGTCCGCCGGGGCGGAGGACGCGGCATGCCTGCCCCGGGGAGACGGCACAGAGGGGGAGCTGTGCTCGGCGGCGAGTCGCGCGATCAGGTCGCGGGGGTCGACCTGATCAGCCGCAGCGGAACTCTTCCGTCGCATGAGGGGGGACTCTAGGTAGGGTGACCGACTGTGAACACCCTCGCTGAGAAGGGTGGTTGCGTCTCCGCGCCGACAGGTCGTCGGAGAGCGCCGAAGAGCAAGATCCCGCCATTTCGGCAGTATTGCTGGGCCGAACAGAGCAACCGCACTCTCAGGTGCACCCATTCGGGCTACACGGTCACGGTACGTCGCACCGTTAGCCGATTGTGACGGGCTACCGGTCGCGGAACAGTGGCCGTGCCTCCCCGGTGCTCCCCGCAAGACCTCCCCGCTCCCCGACCTCCGCAGGATCTGTGAACGATCACGCTCCCCCCGTCACGCCGTCCCTCCCGATCCCCGCACCGCGTTCCGAGATGCGCGCGCTCTGCGTGCTGCTGGCGCTGCCGCCGTCGGCGGGCACGGCCGCGCTCGGCCGCGGGCTGCGTCAGGACCTCGCCGCGGAGGGCGTGGACCTCGTCGTCGTCGCCGACGGCATCGAGCTGCTGGACACCCTGCGCTCCCGCGGCGCGGACCTGCTCGTGCTCGACATGGAGCTGCCCGGCCCCGAACCCTCGGTGCTGCTGGGCGCCGTCCAGTCCGAGTCGCCACCGACCCCGGTGATCACCGTCGTGCCGCGCGAACGGCGGGCCGGGGTGATCGGCATGCTGCGCGGCGACCGCGACGACTTCCTGATCCGGCCGTTCGTCCCGGACGAGCTCGCGTCCCGGATCCGACTCCGGCTGCGTGCCGCCGCGGGCCTGCCGGCGCCGACGGTGCTCGGCCACGGCGGCCTGTCCGTCGACGTCGACGCCGGACAGGTCTTCGTCGACGGCCGCCGGGTCGCGCTGTCGCCGACCGAGTACGCGCTGCTGCTCGCGCTGGCCGAACGGGCGGGCGAGCCGGTCGCGCTCGACGACCTGGGCCGGCGGGCCTGGACCGAACCGGTGTCGGCCAACCTGGTGCAGGTCTACGTGTCCTACCTGCGGCGCAAGATCGGTCCCGAACGGATCAGGACCATCCGGGGGCTGGGCTACCAGCTGGACGGCTGAGCACCGGCTCTCAGGGCCCGAAGGACGACGCGACGTCGAGGAGCATGTCGTTCTCCTCCGGCGTGGACACCGTGACCCGCACCCCGTCGTCGGCGAACGGGCGCACGATCACCTTCCGCTCGCCGCAGTGCGTCGCGAACGCCGCGGTCCGGTCCCCGAGCGGCAGCCACACGAAGTTGGCCTGGCTCTCCGGGACGGTGAACCCGGACCCACGCAGCCCGGCGGCCACCCGGTCCCGCTCCGCGACGACGGCGGCGCAGTCGGCGAGGATCTCCTCCCGGTGCTCCAGCGCGGCGACGGCACCCGCCTGGGCGATCGAGCTGACCCCGAACGGCGGCGCCACCTTGCGCAGCGCGGTCGCGATCTCGGTGGAGGTCAGGGCGTAGCCGACCCGCAGTCCCGCCAGCCGGTAGGCCTTGGAGAAGGTGCGCAGCACGACCAGGTTCGGGTGCTCGTCGAGCAGCGGCCGGCCGCTGACGGCGTCGGGGTCGGTCACGAACTCGGCGTAGGCCTCGTCGAGCGCCACCAGCACGTCCGGCGGCACGGCGCCCAGGAAGCGGACGAACTCGTCGCGGTGCACGGCCGGGCCGGTCGGGTTGTTCGGGCTGCACACGAACACCACCCGGGTCCGCTCGGTGACGGCGGCGGCCATCGCGTCGAGGTCGTGCCGGTAGGCGGCGTCCAGCGGGACGGTGCGGATCTCCGCCCCGCCGATCTGGGTCACGATCGGGTACGCCTCGAACGAACGCCAGGCGAACAGCACCTCGTCACCGGGGCCCAGGCAGCCGATCTGCACGAGCTGCTGGCACAGCGTCACCGAGCCGCAGCCGACCGCGACCCGCTCCGGCGCGAGGTCGTACAGGTCGGCGATGCGGCCGGTCAGCTCGACGACGCCGAGGTCCGGATACCGGTTGCCACCTGCGGCGGCACGGGCCACGGCCGCCAGCACCGCCGGAGCGGGCGGCGCGGCCACCTCGTTGCTGGCGAGCTTGACCGCCCCGGGGACGGTGCGGCCCGGCACGTAGGCGGGCAGGGTGTCCAGATCGGGGCGGATGAGCGTCATGACGGCAACGGTATCCGTCGGGGGTCGAAACGCGGGCCGGTGCTCTGGTTGAGTGACGACATGACGACCACCGCTGTCCGGACCGAGGGCGTGCCGCTGACCGACGGGGGCGAGCTGCGCCTGACCGTGGCCGAACCCGACGGTGCCGCCCGCGGCGGGATCGTGGTGCTGCAGGAGGCGCGCGGGGTCACCGACTCGATCCGGCTGCTGGTCACCGGGCTCGCCGCGGACGGCTGGCTGGCCGTCGCGCCGCACCTCTACCGCGACGCGGACGCCGGTGGCGACCTCGCCGACGGCTCGGAGGCCGCGGTGGCCGAGCACGTCGGCAGCCTGGACCCGCGCCAGGTCATGGACGACTGCGACACCGCCTTCGGCTGGCTCGGCGACCAGGGCTTCGAGGCCGACCGGATGGGCGTGCTCGGCTTCGACCTCGGCGGCACGGTCGCGTTGCACGTGGCGGCGAACCGCACCCTCGGCGCGGCGATCACCGTCGCCGGCAGCGGGATCGAGTCCTCGCCGTGGTCCAGCCTGCCCGCGCTGGTGGAGACCGCGCCGGAGCTGACCTGCCCCTGGCTGGGCATCTACTCGGAGGCCTCCGACACCGACGCCGTCGCCCGCCTGCGCGACGCCGCGGCGTCCTCCGGGAAGGCGACCGACGTCGTCGTCTACCCGAGCACCGGCTACCGCTTCGACGACGACCCGGAGTCGGCCGCCGAGGCGTGGCAGCGGGTCCTCAACTGGTTCGACGCGCACCTGCGCTGACGAACGCCCCGGCCCGCGCGGCCACCCCGGCGACGACGGCGGCCCGCCGCGCGTCGTCGGCGTCCGGGAGTGCGCCGCGGGTCAGGAGCAGGTGGTAGAGCGGGGCGGAGACCGCCCGCACCACGGCGGCCGGATCGGTGCCGTCGGGCACCTCGCCGCGGGCCACCGCGTCGGTGACGCACGGCTCCCAGGCGGCGGTGCGGGCGTCGTAGAAGCCGCGCAGCGCCCGCGCCGTCCCCGCGTCGCCGACGGCGGCGCAGATCAGCGCGGTCAGCAGCCTGCCCTGCCGTGGGTCGGCCAGCGTGGCGCGGACGAGCTCGGCATTGGCGAGCAGGTCGCCGTCGAGGGAGCCGGTGTCCGCGCGCGGTGCGGAGGTCTCGACCATGTCCGACACCATGTCCTCGAGCACCGCCGCGACGCTGCCCCAGCGCCGGTAGACCGTCGTCTTGCCGACCCCGGCCCGCCGCGCGAGCTCTGCCAGGTCCAGCCCGGTCGGCCCGAGCTCGATCAGGGCATCGCCCGCCGCCGCCAGCACGGCCGACCGGACCCGCGCGGTCCGGCCCCCCGGTCTGCTCATCTCCGGTGCCACGGCGCCCACCCTAGCCCTTGACGGAACCAGGGTCCCGTTTGACGTGCTACGTTCAAACGGAACCACAGTTCCGTTAGAGGGGAGACGGTCATGGAGTACCGACGGTTGGGACGCAGTGGGCTGCAGGTCCCGGTGCTGAGCCTCGGCGCGGGCACCTTCGGCGGCAGCGGCGAGCTGTTCGGGGCATGGGGATCGGTCGACGTCGCCGGTGCGCGCCGGATGGTCGACCGCTGCCTCGACGCCGGGGTGACCCTGTTCGACACCGCGGACGTCTACTCCGCGGGAGCCTCGGAGGAGGTGCTCGGCGCGGCCGTCGCGCACCGCCGCGACGAGGTGCTGATCTCGACCAAGGCGGGGCTGCCCACCGGCCCCGGCCCGAACGACGCCGGGACCTCTCGGCCGCGCCTGGTCCGGGCCGTCGAGGACGCCCTGCGTCGGCTGCGGACCGACCACATCGACCTGTTCCAGCTGCACGCCTACGACGCGGGCACCCCGCCCGAGGAGGTCCTCTCCACCCTCGACGAGCTGGTCCGCGCGGGGAAGGTGCGCTACACCGGCGTCTCCAACTTCCCCGGGCGACGGCTCGTGCGGGCCCTGGACCTCGCCGACCGGCACGGGTGGGCACGGCCCGTCGCCCACCAGGTCTACTACTCGCTGGTCGGGCGCGACTACGAGTGGGACCTGATGCCGCTGGGCCGCGAGGAGGGGGTCGGCGCGCTGGTCTGGAGCCCGCTGGGCTGGGGGCGGCTGACCGGCCGGATCCGCCGGGGCACCCCGCTGCCCGCGGGCAGCCGCCTGCACGCCACCGCCGAGGCGGGCCCGCCGGTGCCCGACGACCTGCTCCACGACGTCGTCGACGTGCTCGACGCGATCGCCGCCGAGACCGGCGCGACGGTGCCCCAGATCGCGCTGAACTGGCTCACCACCCGGCCGACGGTCACCTCGGTGATCATCGGTGCCCGGGACCCGGAACAGCTGGAACAGAACCTCGGCGCCGTCGGGTGGAGCCTCGACGACGACCAGCTGGCCCGTCTGGACGCGGTGTCCCGCCGGCCCGCGCCGTACCCGCACTTCCCCTACGAGCGGCAGGAGGGCTTCGCCCGGCTCGCGCCGCCGATCGTCGGTGCGGCCTGACCGTCCCGGTGGGGCCGGACCACTGGTGCGTGGCAGGTGCCGTCGGGGATGCTCGGGTCATGTCGCCCGTGCCGTCACCGCAGACCGTCACCGACCCGGAGGTCCCCGAGCTCCTGTGGAGCCCGGACCCGACGCGGACCGGCGACACCGAGATCGTCCGCTTCGCCACCTGGGCGCGCGACGAGCGGGGCGCCCCGCTGACCGACGTCACCGACTACGCGCAGCTGCACGCCTGGTCGGTGACCGACCTGGAGGGCTTCTGGTCGGCCGTCGCCGAGTACTGCGGCGTGCTGTTCCACGACCGCCCGACGGCGACGCTCGGCTCGCGGGACATGCCCGGCGCGCAGTGGTTCCCCGGCGCGACGCTGAACTACGCCGAGCACGCCCTGACCCCCGGCCCGGGCCGCGCCGACGACGACGTCGCCGTCGAGTTCGTGCGAGAGGACGGCCTGGAGCGCACCGTCACCCACGCCGAGCTGCGCGACCAGGTCGCCCGCGCCCGCGCGGGGCTCGTCCGGGCCGGGGTGGGCGCGGGCGACCGGGTCGTCGCGCTCGCCCCGAACAGCGTCGAGACCCTTGTCGCCTTCCTTGCCGCGGCGAGCCTCGGGGCGATCTGGTCGTCGTGCTCGCCGGACTTCGGCGCCCGCGCGGTGCACGACCGCTTCGCCCAGATCGAGCCCGCCGTGCTCGTCGCCGTCGACGGATACCGCTACAACGGCAAGGGCTTCGACGTCCGGGACAAGGTCGCCGACCTGCAGGCCAGGCTGCCCACACTGCGCGCGACCGTCCTCGTGCCCTACCTCGACCCCGACGCCGCCCTCGACGGCACGACGACCTGGGCCGAGTTCACCGCCGAGACCGGCCCGCTGGAGTTCACCCCCGTCGCGTTCGACCACCCGCTCTGGGTGCTCTACTCCTCCGGTACCACGGGCCTGCCGAAGGGCATCGTGCACGGCCACGGCGGGATCGTCGTCGAGCACCTCAAGGCGATGCGCCTGCAGCACGGGCTCGAGCCGGGGGAGCGGTTCTTCTGGTTCACCACCACCGGCTGGATGATGTGGAACTTCCTGGTCGGCGGCCTGCTCGTGGGCGCGACGATCGTGATGTTCGACGGCAGCCCCGGCCACCCCGACCTCGGCGCGCTGTGGGCGCTCGCCGCGAAGCACCGGGTGGCGCTGTTCGGCGTCTCCGCCCCGTACGTGCAGTCCTGCATGAAGGCCGGCCTGCGTCCCGGCGAGGACCACGACCTCTCCGCGATGCGCGCGCTCGGCTCCACCGGCGCACCGCTGTCGGTCGACGGCTTCCGCTGGATCGGCGAGGCAGCCGGGTCACACATCCAGATCTGCTCGGTCTCCGGCGGCACCGACGTGTGCGCCGCGTTCCTCACCAGCGCCCCGACCGTGCCGGTCTGGCTGGGGGAGCTGTCCTGCGCGGCGCTCGGCGCCGACGTCCGCTCCTGGGCCGAGGACGGCACCGACCTGCTCGACGACGTCGGCGAGCTGGTCATCACCACGCCGACCCCGTCGATGCCGGTCATGTTCTGGAACGACCCGGACGGCACCCGGCTGCGCGAGTCCTACTACGAGGACTTCCCCGGCAACTGGCGCCACGGCGACTGGGTCCGCCGCACCCCGCGCGGCTCCTACGTCATCTACGGCCGCTCGGACTCCACCCTCAACCGCGGCGGGGTCCGGATGGGCACCGCGGACTTCTACGCCGTCGTCGAGAACGTGGAGGGCGTCGCCGACTCGCTGGTGATCGACACCACCGCGCTCGGCGCCCGCGAGGAGGGCACCCTGCTCTGCTTCCTGGTGCTCGACGACGGCACCACCCTCGACGACGTCGAGCCCACCCTGCGCACCCTGCTGCGCAAGGAGCTCTCGCCGCGGCACGTGCCGGACCGGTTCGTCGTCGTCGACGCGGTGCCGCGCACCCTGAACGGCAAGAAGTGCGAGGTGCCGGTGAAGAAGATCCTCTCCGGGACCGCACCGGAGAAGGCGGTGTCGGCCGGCGCGCTGCAGAACCCGGACGCGCTGACCCCGTTCGTGGCCCTCGCGGGAGCCTGACCTGCGCCGGACCGGGGTCCCTCGGTCAGGGGGACCCCGGTTCGGGAAGACCGGAACGCGCGTGTAGTGTTGTCCTCGCTGGTGGCCGTCAGGCACCGGGGAGGCTTCGCCTAGTCTGGTCTATGGCGCCGCACTGCTAATGCGGTTTGGGGTAACCCCCCATCCCGGGTTCAAATCCCGGAGCCTCCGCACCGGCACGGCGGTCGATACACCGGTCGCCGGCCGACAACTGAAGATTGCTACGCTGGAAACAGCAACGCGCCCGTAGCTCAACGGATAGAGCATCTGACTACGGATCAGAAGGTTAGGGGTTCGAATCCCTTCGGGCGCACCACACGAGATCCGGCTCTGACCAGCGACAACGGTCAGGGCCGGATCTTTTTTCGTCGGTGGAAGTTGATCGCGGTCCACGAACCGGTCCACGAACCTTGCTAGCTTCCGCCACGTGGCCAGCCGATCCGACGCCCCCGTCAAGCGCCAGCGCGGCAGCATCCGCCGCCGGGCTCGGTGCTACGAGGTCCGTGTGTCGGCTGGTGAAGATTCCTCGACCGGCGAGCGGATCGTGTTGTGCGAGAGCGTCGACATCGAGGGAGACGGCGACCGCGCCGAGAAGGCCGCCTACCGCGAGGCCGAGAAGATCCGGACCCGGCTCCTCGCAGACGCGGACGAACTGAAGGTCGCGCGCACCAAGGCCACCGTCGGGGCCCTGCTCGAACGCTGGATGCAGCAGCACGAGATCGACGCCACCACCCGGATGACCTACGAGTCCCAGATCCGGATGTACATCCTCCCGAACCTCGGTGACGTCCCGCTGGTGCTGTTCGTCCGGGAGGCATCGCAGCGCCTGGAGACGCTCTACAGCCGCCTGCGGAGGTGCCGCGCACTGTGCAGCGGCCGGCTGTTCGTCGAGAAGCACGCGGCCGAGGGTCCGCACGACTGCGTGGTCGCGGGCTGCAAGCGGCACGTGTGCAAGCCCTACGCGGCGTCGAGTGTGCGGTCGATCCACGCGATCCTCTCCGGGGCGTGCAGCGCCGCGGTGCGTTGGGGCTGGATCGCGTTCAACCCCATGCCGTCGGTCCGGCCACCGTCGAAGGCGAGGCCGCAGCCGCGCCCGCCGACGAGCGCGCAGATGGCCCGCATCGTCGAGGCGGCCTGGGACGCGGCTGCTGAGTGGGGTCTCTACGTCTGGCTGTCCGCGGTGCTCGGAGCCCGCCGGGGCGAGGTCGTCGCACTCCAGTGGGAGGACATCGACCTGACCGCGGGCGTCGTCCGCCTGGACGAGAACTACGTCCGGGTCCCCGGCGGGATGGTCGTCAAGGACACGAAGACCCACCAGATGCGCCGGGTCTCGATCGACCCGCCCACGGTCGAGCTGCTCCGCCAGCACCGCGCGGACTGCGTGGAACGGCTCGCCCTGCTCGGGCTGACCGTGACCGACCGGACGTGGCTGTTCTCGGCGACGCCGGACATGAGCCGCCCTCGTGACCCGTCGTCGCTCACCCGGCGGTACGCCCGGCTGGTCGCCAAGCTCGACATCGACACCGGCTTGAAGGAGCTTCGCCACTACTCGGCGACCGAACTCCTGACCGCGGGCGTCGATCTCCGCACCGTCGCCGGACGGCTCGGCCACGGCGACGGCACCACCACCCTGCGGCACTACGCGGCATGGGTCACGGCCGCGGATGAGGGGGCGGCCGGCGTGATCGGCGGCCGGATGCCGGTGGTCCGCAGGCCACAGCGCAACGCTGGCGATGTCGCCGAGCCTGCGTAGGCTTGGGCTGAACCGATCCGGTCCGGCCGAAGCGGAGACGACGGCATGGCAGACCTCGCGACGGGCGCCCCGTCGTCGTTCACCGAACCGCTTGCCCGCCGCGTTCTGGCCGAGGCAGTCGACCGGGCGGACCTGCCGCGTGGCCCTGTCGAGCTGATCAGGATCGGCTCCAACGCCGTGTTCCGGATCGCCGGTGACCTCATCGCGCGGGTCGCGTCGCCCTCGGCACCGCTCGCCACCGCGGAGAAGCAGATCCGGGTCGCCCGCTGGCTGGCGGCGGAACGGTTCCCGGTGACCCGCGCGGTCGACGTCGAGCAACCGGTCGAGTTCGGCAGCTGCGCCGTCACCTTCTGGGAATCCGTCGCCCCGGGAACGACGTACGCGCCGATCGGTGACGTCGCCGCCGTCATCCGCCGACTCCATCAGCTCCCGACGCCCGACGGCCTCGACCTCCCGGAGATCGAACCGTTCGGGCCGGCCGGGGCCGACCTGCCCGACTTCCCGGGGCTCGCGCCGGACGACGCCTGCTTCCTCCAAGAACGGATCGAGTGGGCGCGCGAGGCATTCCCACGGTTGCCGTTCGAACTGCCGTACGGGGCCATTCACGGGGACGCGAATGTGGGCAACGTGCTCGTCGACACCGCCGGACATCCGGTGCTGATCGACCTCGACAGTTTCGCCACCGGACCGCGCGAGTGGGATCTGATTGAGGTGTTCTCAGTAGCGGGTTGATCATGTCGTGCGGTCGTACTCGGTGTGGAGTAGTACGAGCGCAGCTGCGGTGATCGCGCCGGTGCGCCAGGGACATAGCGTGACTCGCCGCAACGCGGCGAAGGTGGTCTTGAGCAGGGCGTTTCCGCGTTCGGCCAGAGCACGAAGGGCTGAGTGCAGGGTGTTGACGGTGCGCTGGTTGACCGTCTGCCCGCGGCCGGGGGCGAGTTTGATGGGCACGGTGAGCCGGTCGGCTTCGCCTTCGTAGCCGAGGTCGCCCAGCGCGGCGTGGGTGTCGTCGGTGAACGCGGCCAGGCCCTCGAGCAGCCCGGGGTGGGTACGGGCGCAGCGGGTGTCGTGCTCGCGGCCCGGCCGCACGTCGCTGGTCCATAGCGGCCATCCATCAGGTGCGGTGAGGACCTGGATGTTCCCGCCGTGGCGGCGGTGCTTGCCCGACCACCACAGGTCGACCCCGGGGGTGAGGCCGAGCGCGCGGCACCGGTCGGTGGCGATCAGGGTGCCGTCGAGATTCACGTGGGTGTGCCCGGCTGTGCGGGCGGCGAGCAGGGCTCCGTGCAGGCCGGGTGCGGCCGCGGCGAGGACGTCGATGCCTTCGTGCAGGTAACGGTAGGCCGTTGCAGTGCTGATCGCGTTGTCACCGGCCAAACATCGGACCCGGGTAGCATCACAGAACCAGCGGATCACCAGCACTGCCTGGGCGAACGGGGTCAACGCCCGCCGCCGGGTGCCACGTCGACGGCGTTGAAGGACCAGGAGCCGCGCCAGATAGGCCACGGTGCGCTCCCCGATCGGGAGGACAGCGGTGTAGGTGACAGGATCAGACATGCAGGACCTCGGTGACGGTGTCGATCTGTGCTGGACCGAACCGATCTACCGGGGTCCTGCCCCGTTCCCGCTCATCTCACCACCCTCGGCGTGTCGCCACGACCTGCCACCCCGCTACTGAGAACACCTCACTGAGCACTTCTCCCCCCGGGGGCCGGCCACGGTCCCCACCGCCTACGGTCCTGCTGCGGTCGCACCTCGCCGATCGCGGCACCACACCCCAGCTGCCGACTCCTCCACGGTGGCCGCGACAGCGATCTTCCAGAGGGCACCCACTGCCGCGCCTGTTCGAACTCCGGCCCCATGTCGGCTGCCCCTTGCCTACTGTCAGGCACGCCCCGAAGATCGCCTGCACGACGGTGCGGGGAAGGAGGGAACCGACATGGCGACTGGCACGCTGATCGCCGAGAGTCTGCGGCTGGGGACGGACTTGGGAGAGCTCGCTCTCCGTGTCTCACGTATCCAGCGGTTCGAGGCCCGTTCGGCGATCGCGGCCCAAGCGCGAATCTGGACCCTGCTCACGTTCGAGGCCGACGACAGCATGGTCACCGAACTGTCGAACCAGCTTTCCCGCGTCCTCGACGAGCCCGGTTGGTATGTCGACATGAGGACGACCGACGAGACCCTCATCATCTTTCCCCACCTGGTGTTTCGGTACCGGCGGGGCGACGCTGAGGGCCGTCGCGCCGCGGAGAACTATGGACGACAGCATGGGGTACCGGACGCACAGCTCGACTGGCCTGCGTGACGACGTTCCGGTGTCCCTGCCCATCCTCCGCGTGGAACAAGACCAGGTGCCGTCGTGAGGGACGCGGGTTGACCCGCGACCAGCTCGACGACTGGCTCGCCCACGTCGTCGTCTTGGACTCCGACGAGACGGTCTCCCGGTCCGGGAGCGGATCAACGCTGCCGCGCGGCTCCGCGGACGCGCACGCCCGGCGACGACTCGTGGATCGCCGCCACCTGCATCGCGAACGACGTCCCGCTCGCGACGCTGAACACCAGAGACTTCGCCGACGTCGCCGAACACGACGGTCTCGTCCTGCTGCCGTCCTGACCGCTCTCTCCACGTCCGGTCCCGCTGGGATCTTCTCGCGACGTGGGCTCGTCCCTGCCAGACCGGCTGCCGTCTCGGCGCGCCGCGAGGAGTTCACCAGCTCCACCGCACTCTCCCCCGGTCATCGAGCGGTACCGGGTCTGGCGGAGTCCGGGGCTTGTCGGCCAAGTTGTCGGTGCTTCGTGGCACGTTCGCCTCATGCCCACCTACACCCTTGCCGACGTCGAGCGCGCGGTACGTGAGAGCTGGTGCGACGAGACGCGGCCTCCCGAGTGTCAGGCTGAATGGGACCCCAGCAATCCCTCTCGCGATCAGTGCGGCGTCACTGAGGTGTTCTCAGTAGCGGGGTGGCAGGTCGTGGCGACACGCCGAGGGTGGTGAGATGAGCGGGAACGGGGCAGGACCCCGGTAGATCGGTTCGGTCCAGCACAGATCGACACCGTCACCGAGGTCCTGCATGTCTGATCCTGTCACCTACACCGCTGTCCTCCCGATCGGGGAGCGCACCGTGGCCTATCTGGCGCGGCTCCTGGTCCTTCAACGCCGTCGACGTGGCACCCGGCGGCGGGCGTTGACCCCGTTCGCCCAGGCAGTGCTGGTGATCCGCTGGTTCTGTGATGCTACCCGGGTCCGATGTTTGGCCGGTGACAACGCGATCAGCACTGCAACGGCCTACCGTTACCTGCACGAAGGCATCGACGTCCTCGCCGCGGCCGCACCCGGCCTGCACGGAGCCCTGCTCGCCGCCCGCACAGCCGGGCACACCCACGTGAATCTCGACGGCACCCTGATCGCCACCGACCGGTGCCGCGCGCTCGGCCTCACCCCCGGGGTCGACCTGTGGTGGTCGGGCAAGCACCGCCGCCACGGCGGGAACATCCAGGTCCTCACCGCACCTGATGGATGGCCGCTATGGACCAGCGACGTGCGGCCGGGCCGCGAGCACGACACCCGCTGCGCCCGTACCCACCCCGGGCTGCTCGAGGGCCTGGCCGCGTTCACCGACGACACCCACGCCGCGCTGGGCGACCTCGGCTACGAAGGCGAAGCCGACCGGCTCACCGTGCCCATCAAACTCGCCCCCGGCCGCGGGCAGACGGTCAACCAGCGCACCGTCAACACCCTGCACTCAGCCCTTCGTGCTCTGGCCGAACGCGGAAACGCCCTGCTCAAGACCACCTTCGCCGCGTTGCGGCGAGTCACGCTATGTCCCTGGCGCACCGGCGCGATCACCGCAGCTGCGCTCGTACTACTCCACACCGAGTACGACCGCACGACATGATCAACCCGCTACTGAGAACACCTCAGTGCGCCAGCTCCGCCGCCATCTCGGCCTGGTCGAAGTAGCTGATCCAGGCGGGTTCGTCCCCGGCCCGGCGCTGCTCGAAATGGTGCACCGCCGATCCCATCGCGCGGTCGCACGCGTCGGCGTCACCGATCCGTGCCAGCGCCCGGGCCTCCATGATGTGGAAATGCGATGTGAGGATCGGAATGCCGATCGAGTCGGTCCCGAGGCGAGCGGCCCGAGCCATGTTCGCGGCCTCGCGATAGCGACCGAGGAAACTCGCCTGATGACTCATCGCGTCCAGAATGCTCGCCGCAAGCAGACAGTCCTCTCCGGCGTCGGCCAGTCCGAGTGCCTGGATGAAATAGCGTTGCGCGAGTCCGTGGAGCCCGGCGTCGTACGCCATCCACGCGGCGAGTTGTGTCGATTCTCCGGCGGCTGCGAACAGGGCGCGCCGCACGTCTGCGGTGCCTGCGGCCCGCAGGAGCAGCGGCAGCTCCGTGCGGAGGTACTGCACCAGCGAGTTCCGGGCGTGTGCGCCGCCGAACGTGCTGTCCAGACGGTCGAAGGTCTCGCGCATCGTACGGAGCCGTTGAACGTCGGACAGCCCGATGCGCGACGGGCCCTCGGCGCGATCGCCGACCGGTGGTTGTGAACCCACCAGCCAGGAGACCGACGCCTCGTTCCAGGCCGCGACGTTCGTCGGCGCGCCGAGCACCACGGGCGCGCTCGCAAGATCGGCGTCGAGGAGCTGCGCGGTCGCCACGACTCCGTCCTCCGCCGAACCGGGGTAGGCGAGACCTGCCTGCGGGTCCGCCGTCGTCGGCCGGCGGAATCCGAGCTCGTCGAGCGCGACCGTGCGTCCGAGCGCAGCGCCCACCGCCTGCGCGATCGCCGTCCGCGTCGCGTCGTCACGAGGGACCGTCCCGGCGATCCACCGGCTCACGTAGGTGTGGGAGTAGCTCCGGCCGGCGGTCCGCGCAGCTGGGGACTCACTGACGGCGCGGGCGAACCGCTTCCGGCCGATCGTCCCGGCACGGTCGAGGAACCCCGCCTCGATCAGCAGTGAGGACAGCCGCTCGTTCGCCACGCGCCGGTCCCCCTCCCGGATCAGTGCGCCGTCTGACCGAGTGTGCCCCCCACTGCGCCCTGTCGCGGGTGAATCCGGAAATCCACTCTGGTTCCTGTCAGGACAACCGACGCGGTAGCTCTGGGAGGTGAGCGGGATGAACCGGTCAGGACTTCATGTCGACGGCGCGTTCGAGGGCCTCGACCCGGCGTCGGAGGTCGCGGAGTTCCCCGCGAACGTCCACGGGGTCGTCGTGCCGCGGATCGTCGCCGGTGCGACCGCCGCGCAGCACGGTGCCGAGATGGTCGGCAGGCCATCCGAGCGCCACGGAGAGGGCGACCAGCGTCCTGGGCTGACGCCGACGGGTGTTCAGGACGTGCACCAGCTCGCGGACGGTCGTCAGCGAGACCCCCGACTTCGACGCGAGATCGGTCATCGTCATGCCTCGCTCGTCGAGCCGGACCTTGATCGCGTCCGACACCGCGGACCAGTCCTGATTCACGTGCGCTCCCGCCCTGTCGAGGTGCGGCGAGCGTAGCGAGAGCGCGGTACCGCGCGCACTTCACGCGCGAAGCCGTGTTGACGAACTATCAATCTGAGCTCAATATGAGCGTGAAACTGGCACTGCTGGATCGGCTGGCAGGCCACGACAGGGGAGGCACGAGTGGATACGACGAAGACCTCGACGGCGGAGGTTCCGGCCGCCGACGCGACGGTGAGCAGGCCCGCCTTCTACACCGCGGCGGAGACTGCGGCGATGCTCCGGCTCGACGAGTCGACGCTGTACCGGCACCTGCGGCGGGGGACCTTTCCCGGACTCAAGATCGGTGGGCGCTACGTCGTTCCCGGAGCGGTCCTGGAGCGTCTGGTGGCCGACATCCTCACGACCGGGCGCTGCATCGACCTTGGCTCCTGGACCGAGCAGTGGCGGCACGATCAGGTCGCAGCGCTCGCCCGGGCCGCGGCCGCGGACGTCACGATCGTGGGCGGGGCGTCCTGATGGGCAGCGTCGGGGTGCTGATCTTGTTCATGGTCGTCGGTGCGGTGATCTGCGCGAAGGCGCGGGTGGCCGCCGGTGCGGTCGCGTTCTCGCTGATCGCGTTGGTGCTGTTCATCGCCACGCCGGTCGGGGCTGGCCTGCCGGACGCGATCGGCACGTTCATTTCGGCGTTCGACCGGGCGGCGACGCCCGCGCTGAACGGCGCCGAGACCGCGGGGGCCGGGTCGTGAGCGCGGCCGCCGAGCCCGGAGCGGGAGACCTCGCCCTCACGGCCGGGCGGGCCGAGAACCCGGAGGGACCCGCCTGCGGCGGGGCGGAGGGCCGTCCGGCCCGAGTTTGGCCCGGCCTCACTCAGATTCAAGGGCGCTCCGCTGGCGCTACGCGTCGCTGCGCGACCGACCTTCGGCCGGCCCTTGAGTCCGAGCCTCGGAGGCCGTGCGCGCCTGACGGCGCGGTGGCGGACGGGACGCCGCCACCGGGGGGGCCGGACCGGCCGACCCTCCTCGCTCTTTCCGGAGGCCAGCATGACCGCGATCTTCCTACCCGGCCCGCCCGTCGTGGACCTGGACGACGACCCGACCGACCTGATCGACGTCACGGACCTGGTGTGCCCGGGCTGCGCCGGCCCCGTCATCGACGCCCCGCCGTCGGGATGGCCCGCCCGCGCCGGGCGCCCGCCGGAGTTCTCCCACGCCGACGGCTCGGTGCTCTGCCCGGACGGCATGGGCCGGGTCCCGGAGCCGGTGGAGGCGGCCGGGCTGCGGTATGGGCTCACCGACGCCGGTGCCGCCGTGTGGCGGGACGAGGGCACCGGGTGGTTGGCGTGAGCGCCCGCCCATCACGGGAGTGGGTGGTCCCGGAGCGGGTCGCGCAGCCCGGGGACCTGGACCCGCGGTTGCTGCGCCCGACCGGGCGGACGGACCGGCTGCAGGTCGTGGTCGAGCACTACGTCGTCGGGGCGGGGCGCTGCCCGGGGTGCGGCTGGCCGGTAGCGCGTCGGGAGGAGTGCCCGTCGCGTCAGGCCGCGGTGTGCCTGCTGGACAACCGGCCGTTGCCGGTCCGGCTGGCCCACCTGGTCGACGTCGTGCCCGGGGCCCGAGCGGGCCGCGACAGCGCGGCGGAGCGCGAGGAGCGGCGGCAGGCCGAGGACGCGTTGCCGGGGCTGTTCGAGGCGCCCGCACGCGGGCCGGAGAGGAACACGCAGTGAACGACAGAAAGCAGATGGGGCGGCCCGGCGACGGGATCTTGGCGGAACACGACCGCCGGGCCGCTCTCACCAACCAGTACGTGGAGGCAGGCGAGATGACGAGCGTAAACCCGAGCCCCGGACGGGTCGACGAGCTGGACTGGCGGACCCGCGCGGCGTGCCGCGACGTCGACCCGGAGCTGTTCTTCCCGACCGCGACCGCCGGTGCGGCCCTGATCGAGGCGGAGTCGGCGGCGGTGGCGGTGTGCACGGGGTGCCCGGTGATCGCCGAGTGCCGCAGGTGGGCGGTCGCGGAGCAGCCGCACGGCATCGCGGGCGGGTTGACCGAGGCGCAGCGCACCGCGCTGCGCCATCCCCGCCCGGCCCGGCGTGGCCGGCCGGTCGGGGTTCGGGTGCCGGTGTCGGTGCGGGGTGCGCGGCACCGCGAGACCGGTCGGGCCGCGCTGGCGGCCGGCGCCGAGCCAGGTCTGGTGGCTGCGCAGTGCGGGGTCACGCGGCGCACCGCGGAGCGGTGGGCGGCCGAGCTGCGCCGTGACCACCGCGTCGCGGTGGGCGTGCGGGTCGGGGGTGGCCGGTGATGGGCGTGTTCAGTGAGCCGACCGAGGTTGAGCGTCGGGTGTGGCGGGTCCGGGACCTGATCCGGTCCCTGGCCGTGGAGTGGTTCGGCACCCGTGAGACCCGCGCACCGATCGGCGACAGCAGCATGCCCCGCCCGGTCCTGGCCGATCCGCTGGCGGGGTTGCGGGCGGCGGTGCAGGTGCGGCGGGTCGCCGCTGCGCAGGGCCGGGAGTACGCCCGGGACGCCCGCGGCGCCGGACGGTCCTGGGCCGAGATCGCGTCGGTACTCGGGTTCGACGGTTTGGACGAGCCGGAGGTGCTGGCGTTCGAGCACATCGCCGAACGCGGCGGAGCCGCGGCGCCGCGGTGGGAATCGGTGTCGTGGCGCTGCACCACCTGCGCCGCCCGGGTCACCGACACCGGCCCCTACGGCAGCCACCCGACCGACGTCGAGTCCGGGCACACCGACGGCTGCGCGCGTCACTGCGCGGACATCGCCGCGTGGTCCGCCCGGACCGGATGGGACGACTGAGATGAGCGTTCTGTTCAGCTCCACCAGCCTCGTCCTCGCCGCGTTCGCCGCGGGCGCCCTGCTCGCCTGGGCCCGCGGCGCCCGCGCCCTGGCCGCCGGCCTCGCCCTGGTCGCGCTGCTCCCCGCAGCGACGATCGTCACCGCCCTCTCGTGGCCCGCCCTCATCGCCGTGGTCGGCCTCGCCGCGGCGATCGTCTGGCACCGCTGGTCGCGCTCGTCAGCGACCGTGTCTCGCTGGGCTGCGCGGTCGCGCCGCAAGGTCGGGGTGGCCTCGTCGCTGGACATCGTCCGCCACGCCGGGACCCTCGCCGTCCGGCGTCGCACCGGCACCGTCCGGCCCTCGCTGGCCGGGCTCCCGCGCTGGCAGCGGTTCCGGCTCGCCACGAGCGAGGCCGCCGTCGAGCTGTGCCGCACCGGCGCCCTTCGGGTGTGGGCGCTGGTCGAGGACGTCGTGATCGTCGTCGGCGGCCCCCGCACCGGCAAGACCGGCTGGCTCGCCGGCCGCGTCCTCGACGCCCCCGGCGCAGCCCTGGTCACCTCCACCCGCACCGACCTGCTCGACCTGTGCGCGCCGCTACGCCGCCAGACCCGGGGCGAGGTGCTCGTGTTCAACCCCGCCGGCCTCGGCGGCCGCGCGTCGACGATCACGTTCGACCCGCTGACCGGCTGCACCGACCCCGTCACGGCCACCGAGCGGGCCACGGACATGCTCGCTGCCGTCGCCAGCGGGTCCGGTGGGGACCGCGAGTTCTGGGACGGGCAGGCCCGCCGCGTCCTCGCGGCCCTGCTGCACGCTGCCGCCCTCGGACACAAGCGGATGGCCGACGTCCTGGGCTGGGTCGCCGACCCCGACACCGCCGGCCGCGAGGTCCCAGCCCTGCTGCGCCGCTCGGGGGTGACCGCGTTCGAGCAGGACGTCATGCAGTTCCTGACCACCAACGAGCGCACCCGCTCCTCGATCACCTCCAGCGTGATGCCCGCCCTGGGCTGGCTGACCCACCCCGCGGCGGCAGCGGCGGCGGAGCCGGGGGAGGGGTTCGACGTCGCCCGCCTCCTCGACGACCGCGCCACGGTGTTCCTGCTCGGCGCCGAGGAAGCCCAGACCGCACCCCTGGTCTGCGCGCTGACCGGGCACATCGCCCGCGAGGCCCGACGCCTGGCCGCCGGGCAGCCCAAGGGCCGGCTGGACCCGCCGCTGGGGCTGTTCCTCGACGAGGCCGCCCTCATCTCCCCGGTCCCCCTCGAATCGTGGACCGCGGACATGGGCGGGCGAGGGGTGACGATCCTGTGCGCGTTCCAGTCCCGCGCCCAGCTCCTCGCACGGTGGGGCGAGCACAAGGCCGCGACGATCCTGAACAACACCGCCGCGGTGATGATCTTCGGCGGGACCCGTGACAAGGCGGACCTGGAGTTCTGGTCCACCCTGGCGGGTGAGCGCGACGAGCGGGTCACCACGACCGACGACCACGGCCGCGTCGCGTCCCGGTCGGTCCGCAAGGTGCCGGTGTTGGCGCCGGCGCAGATCGCGAACCTCCCGGCTGGCCGGGTGGTGGTGATCCGGCGCGGGATCGCCCCGGTGATCGGCCGCGCTCAGATGGCGTGGCGCCGCCGCGATGTCCGGCGTCGGGCCTGGCTGCTGGCGCGGATCGAGGCTGAGACCCGCTGGCACCGCCGCAGCGAGGTCCTGCGCGCCTGGACGGACCAGCAGCTCGAACACGCGCTCGCCGCGCTTGCCGCGCGCTGGCCGGAGCGCTACGGCGAGGCGGCGGAGCGGGTCCGGTCGTCGAACCGGATGTTCGCTGAGCTGCGCACGATCCGCCGAGGCGGCGAGCACGACCAGGCCGTTGAGGCGACCGCGCTGAACGAGCCGTCCCCTGGCGCCGGGCCCGGTGGGGCTGCGGGTCCGGCTGGCCCCGCCGACGGCGCTGCGGGTGACGGGCGGTGGACCCGATGAGCGAGCGCTACGAGCTTCTGACCCCGGCCCAGGCCGTCGACCGGCTCGCCGACGACCTCCCCGGCGGCCGGGCGGACGCCGAGCAGATCGTCGCCTCCTATCTGCGCGATGCCACCGGTGTGCACGGCCGGCCCTCGTCGGGCTGGCGGCTGGATGAGTTCGATCTCGACGACGCCCGTGCCCGGTTCGGGTGGGTCGACTTCACGGGCGGGGAGACCGTCGCCCAGGCCCGCACCCGTGCCGACGCTGCCGCGGTCGCGGCTCTGCGCGAGGCGCGGGGGACGTCGGCGATCACCGACCGGACCCGGCTGTTCGCGCTGCACTCCGACGCGGAGATGTGGGGCTACCGCGCCCACCCGGTCGGGCTGGACGAGCTGACCGACACCACGGCGTGTGACCCGCAGCCGCGGCTCGTGACCGTCGCCCGAGAGGGGCGGGAGCGCTCGCACCGCGAGGCCACCGCCACCCACGACGCCCGCGTCCTGGCCGCCGAAGCCGCGGCCGCCGCGTCGACGACCGACGCCGATCACCACCAGCAGACCGACCGCGACCCGCGCGAGCAGCGGAGCGACGACCACGAGAAGGACGACACGATGCCCGCTGCGGATGACCGCAACCAGGACGAGGGGTGGTCGCTCGCCCCGGACGGGCGGCGGATGCAGATGCTGTCCGACGACCACCCGTCGATGTGTGCCCTGCGCGCGGAGATGGAGACGGCCGCCCGCACCGACGACGGCCCCGACCCTGTCGACGACGACAAGCGGGGTGACCGCGAGCGGATCCTCGACGAGGGGCCCGGGGGGTTCGTCGGTGGGATGTGGTTCACGCCGGACGAGGCCGCCGAGGGTGGGGTCCGGCCGTTGACCGAGACCGAGATGCGGCGGGTCGCGGACCTGGTCAGCGAGACCCAGACCGAGGCGCTCGCCGCGCACTTCGACGAGGTCTCGGACGCCGTCCGCGCCCGATCGGTCGGCGACGGTGACAGGGCGGGGCGGGAGCGATGAGCACGCCCCCGCACCCGCAGAACCCGGCCGGCCCCACCCCTGGGGCGTCGGAGGTCGTGGTGGCCGGTCTGGCCCGCGAGGTCCACGAGCTGCACCGCCGGGTCGACGACTTGGACCCGGTGGTGGAGCGGGTGGAGCGGTTGGAGGAGATGGCCGCGCGCACGGCGGACACCCTGGCCGCGGTCGTCGGGCGCCGGCAGAGGGCGACCGCCCCGTCGTGGCTGCTCGCCCCCACCGACACCGCCGACGTCGGCGGGTTGCTCGACGAGCTGACCGTGTGGTTGGGGGCGGTGTTCCTGCGCTACCCCGACGGGGCGTCGGTGCTGCCGGAGTGCTGGCTGTGGCACCCCGACGTCGTCGAGGAGCTGCTCTGGCTGGCCCACGCGTGGCTCGCCGCCTACCAGGGCCCGGATGCCTCGGTCAGTGCGGCGGGGGACTGGCACGACCGCCAGCGCCCCGGCGTCGTCGCCCGGGTCCGCAAGAGCGCGGGGTCGTGCTCGATCGAGCGCCACCAGACCCGCCCCGGCTGGTCGGCGCCGGGCGGGGCACCGGTCCCGGTCCCGGGCCTGGAGCACGCGGCCGCGATCACCGGGTGGTGGGCGCAGCACCGGGAGCAGATGCCGCCCGAGCCCGCTCCGGCCGCGGCCGGCCCGATCGGGGGTGCGCTCGGATGACCACCACCAGCAGCAGTGCGGGGCGGTGGGGTCGGGCCGCGGTGTGGCTCCCGGGCCTGGCCGTCGCGCTTGGCGCCGCGGTCGCGACCGCGCACGGCCTGTTTGAGGTCGCCGTGGCCGCCCGGGTCCCGGTCGGGGTGGCGTGGATCTACCCGCTGATCACCGACGGCCTGGCGTTGGTCGCCTACGCGGCGACGGCGCGGCTGGCCGGTTCCGCGGCCCGCTACGCGTGGAGCGTGGTGGTCGTCTCGGCCGGGCTCTCGGGGTTGGCGCAGGCGGTCTACCTCGCCTCGGACGCGGTGACCGCGGGTGGGGAGCTGGAGGTGTCGGCTGGGCTGCGGTTCGGGGTCGGGGCGTGGCCCGCGGTCGCTGCTGCGGTCGTGGCGCACCTGCTCTACCTCCTGGCCGAGACCCGCACCGCGGCCTCGGTCGCCGCGACGGATCCGCGGCCGACGGCCGAGCACGACGCCGGGCCCGCGCTGCGGGTCCGGGCGAGCATCACTGTCCCGGCGCCCGGCCGGACGCCGGTGGGACACCCCGGCGGGTTGGAACGCGGGTCGGGTGTCCCGCCCGCGCTGGACGGGCCGGTGATCTCGAGCCCGCCGCGGCCGGTGTCCCACCCCGCTCCGCGCCCCGCGGTCCGGCCGGACGGCTCCGGCCCGGGTGGGACGGGTGGGTCGGGTGCGGGCGCGCAGGAGCGCGCCCGCACCACCGCCCAGACCCACCGCGAGCGCCACGGCGACCTGCCCACGGTGCGTGAGCTGCAGGAGATGGCCGAGGTCGGCCGGGGCACTGCCGCCCGAGCGCTCCAGCAGCTCCGCGACACCCCACCGCAGGCCGCGAGCGGCCTGCACCTCGTCCCCGACGAGCCCCAGAACAGGACCCAGCCATGAACCCGAGCAGCCCAACCAGCAGCAGCACCACCGCCGAGACGAGCACGAGCAGCAGCGAGAGCGAGCAGAAGACCAGAACCGAGAACGACTACACCGAACAGAGCAAGAGCACCCCAAGATCAAAGGCAGCACACCTTGGCATCACGATCCGAGGGTGCGGTCCGGCCTGTGGCCGGTCCGCGAACCCCGACGCCGCTCCCGACCGGGCCCCGACCGGTTTCATGACCGTTTCGGGGTGGTCGGGATGCTGAAGGTCGTCAACGGCTACAGCCCCGAGTACCTGTTGAAGGAGGTCGCGACCGGGCGGGAGAACTACTACACCGGCGCCGTCACCGACGGGGAGCCGCCGGGCCGCTGGTGGGGTGCTGGGGCCAAGCGCCTCGGCCTCACCGGTCTGGTCGACGCCCAGGACATGCGCGCCCTCTACGAACGCTTCCTCGACCCGCGGCACGCAGGGTTTCGGGATCCGTCCCAGTGGGACAGCGTCCCAACGCTGGGACACACCGGGCGCAAGTACCTGTCCGAGGACGACCTGTACGCGGCCGCGTTGGAACGCGAGCCGGACGCGGCGGCCGAACGCCGCGCCGAGCTGCGTACCGAAGCCGGGAAAGCGGCCCGGCACAACGTCGCGTTCCTAGACGCCACGTTCAGCGTGCAGAAGTCGGTGACGCTGCTGCACACCGCGTTCGAGGCCCGCGAGGTCGCCGCCCGCCAGGCCGGCGACGAGGCCACCGCGGCGGCGTGGGGCGAGTTCCGGCAGGCCGTGGAGGACGCGATCTGGGCGGGCAACAACGCCGCCCTCGCGTACTTGCAGGACAAAGCCGGCTACTCACGGGTCGGGCACCACGGCGGCGCGGCGGGCCGGTGGGTGGACGCCCACGCGTTCACCGTCGCGTCGTTCCTCCAGCACGACTCCCGCGACCGGGACCCGCAGCTGCACATCCACAACACGATCCTGAACCGCGTCGAGTGCCCGGACGGGACGTGGCGGACCCTGGACTCCCGCGCGGTCCACCGGTGGCGCCCGGGCGCAGCGGCGGTCGGGGAACGCACGTGTGAGGAGCGGTTGACCGCGACGATCGGGGTGCTGCTGGCGATGCGCCCCGACGGCAAGGCCCGCGAGGTGATCGGGGTCCCGGCACAGGCGATGTCGCTGCTGTCGAGCCGTCGCCACGCCCTGACCGCAAAGGCGGCCGACCTGGTCGAGGCGTTCGAAGCCCGCTACGGGCGCGCCCCGAACGGTTACGAGCACGAGCGCCTCACCCAGCAGGCAACCCTGCTCACGAGGTCCGGGAAGTCCCACGACGGCGAGTCCCGCGACGACCTGCTGTCCCGGGTCGAGGTCCGGTTGCGCGCCGACATCGAGGGCGGTCTGGCCGGGATCGCCGACTCCGCCCTCGCGGCGCGCCGCGAGGGTGTGGAGCCGATGACGTTCGACCCGCGGGCGGTGATCGAACTCGCGCTGGCCGAGGTCGGGAACCGCAAGACGCACTGGACGACCGCGGACCTCACCCGGGCGGTCAACGCCGCCCTGCCCGACTACCTCGGCGTCTCCGACGGCGCCGAGATCGCGGCGTTGTTGGATCAGCTCACCGACGCCGCCCTCGACCACGCCCTGACCATGGACACCGCGAAACCCGCCGCCGAGCTGCTCCCCGACGACCTGCTCCTGGCCAACGGCCAGTCCGCCTACCAGGCCCCGGGCGGGGCGCTGTACGCGACACCGGAGCAGGTCCACACCGAACGGTTCCTCCTGGCGGCCACCGCCGCCCGGGACGGGGCGGCGTTGCCGGTCCGCGCGGCCCGCCGGTTCCTCGACCGGCTCGGTGAGGAGGGCATCGAGCTGGGCGTCGACCAGGCCGCCGCCGTGCGCGGCATCCTCACCTCCGGCGCCCGGATCGAGACCCTCGTCGGCCCGGCCGGGACGGGCAAGTCCTTCGTCGTCGGCGCCCTGGCCCGTGCCTGGACCGACCCCACCCTCCACGACCGCGCCGACGGCGGCGGGTCGGGGCCGGTGGGGCGGGTGTTCGGGCTCGCCACGAGCCAGATGGCGACCGAGGTCCTGTCCGGGGAAGGGCTCGACGCCCGCAACGTCGCCGCCTGGCTCGCCACCCAGGACCGCCTCCACACCGGCCGGACCCGGGACGAGGACGAGGCGTGGCGGCTGGGTGAGGGGACCTGCTGGTGGTCGACGAGTCCGCGATGACCGACACCGCTGCGCTGGCCGCGATCCACCGCCACGCCGACACGGCTGGGGCGAAGCTGCTGCTGGTCGGCGATCACCGCCAGCTCGCCGCCGTCGGCGCCGGCGGCGGCATGGACCTGCTCGCCACCGCCGGGTCCCGCTACGAGCTCACCGACGCCCGCCGCTTCACCCACCCGTGGGCGCAGGAGGCGAGCCTGCGCCTGCGCGCCGGAGACGACACCGTGCTGCGCACCTACCACCAGCACGGCCGCATCCTCGACTCCGGAACCTGCGACGACGCCGAAGCCTCCGCCGTGCGCGGGTGGCTGGCCGACACCCTCGCCGGACACCACTCGCTGCTGCTGGTCGACACCAACGACCAGGCCGACCGCGTGTCCGCGACGTTGCGCGCGGAGCTGGTCCGCCTCGGCCGCGTCGCCGAGGACGGGGTCTGGCTCGGCCGTCAGGGCACCGTGGCCGGGGTCGGGGACCTCGTGCAGGCCCGCCGCAACGCCTGGCACCTCGCCGGACGCCACGGCAACCGCCGCGGCCCGATCAACCGCGAGACCTACCGCATCACCGCCGTCCGCGACGACGGCGCTATCGAGGTCACCACCGACACCAGCCCCACCGACGGCGTCGCAGGTGGGGCCGACGGCAGCGGCGGGCTCGGGCAGATGCTCGTCCTGCCCGCCTCCTACGTCGCCGAGGATCTCGCCCTCGGCTATGCCGCCACCGTGCACGCCGCCCAGGGCACCACCGTCGACACCACCCACACCGTCGTCACCCCCACCACCGGCCCCGCCGCCCTCTACGTCGGCATGTCCCGCGGACGACAGACCAACACCGCTCACGTCACCACCCGCACCGCACCCGAGGACCCCGCTGACGGCACCGCGCGGCACGCCCTGCACCGCGACCCCGTCGCCACCCTCGCCGCGATCCTCGACACCACCGAAACCTCCCTGTCCCGCTCCGCCGTCGCGGTCGCCACCGAATCCGCAGAGAACGCCGCCAGCGTCCGGACCGCAGCCGAGCTGCTCGCCGACGCCGCGCAGCTGACTGCGACCGAACGCACCCGCGACCACCTCGACCGTCTCGTCGCCCACGGCGCCCTCACCGACCACCAACGCGCCCAGATCGCCGCCGAGGACGGCGCCGCGTCACTGACCCGCGTGCTGCGCCGGGCCGAACTCGCCGGCCTCGACCCCCAGGCCGTGCTCGTCGACGCCGTCGAGCGCGGCCCGCTGACCGGGTCGCGGAACCTGACCAACGTCCTGTACTCCCGCATCCGCGATAGCCACCGCTTCGACCCCGTCGGCGACACCTGGGCCGAATGGACACCCCGCACCGACAACCCCGAATGGCACGACTACCTCACCGCCCTCGCCCGCGCCGCCGACGACCGCGCCGCCACCCTCGGCCGCGCTGCCGCCGCCGACCCGCCCACATGGGCCACCAGCGCGTTCGGCGCCTGCCCGGCCGACGCCGACCAGCAGGCCGAGTGGAGCGCCGCCGTCGGCCGCGTGGCCGCCTACCGCGAGATGCGCGGCCACGACGACCCCGACGACGCACTCGGACCCGCACCCAAGCCCGGGCAGGTCGAGGAGTTCGCCGCCTACCGCTCCGCCCGGCGGACCCTCGGCCGCCCCGAGATCGACCGCGAGCACCTGGAACTGTCCAACGGACAGCTCCGCGCCCGCATCCGCGCCTACCAGCGCGAACTCGCCGCCGCACCCCGCTACGTCGCCAACGAACTCGCCGGAACCCGCCAGACCGCCGCTACCCACCAGCAGACCGCCGCGCTTCGCCGCGCCGAAGCCGACGCCCTCACCGATCCGAGTGAGCGGCAGCGGATCCTCGACGAGGCGAACCAGGCGACCGCTCTGGCCGCGGTGCTCGACGCCCGCGCCGAGCAGCTCCAGCAGATCGACGACGCCCGCGCCGCCTGGCTCGCCCACACCGCCCACACCAGGGTTCAGGCCGAACTGTCCAAGGCCGAGCTGTCCGCCCGCGACGCCGACGACGACCCCGCCCAGCAGGTCACCGCCCAGGAGTGGAAGGCCGCCCACGACGCCGCCATCGTCGACGACGACGCCCACCGCGAGATCACCGAGGACGACATCGACCACACCGATGCCGACCAGCAGCCCCACACCGCAGACGGCGGACGCACGGCCCCGGCCGCCTCGGTCGCCGACTCCGGGTGGGACGACGTCCGGGAGCGGGCCGAGCGCGAACCACGCCCCAGCGGGGAGGACGTCGTCCGGATCCCCGACGCCGCCGAGACGACCGGGTACCTCGACCACGCCGGCCGGGTCCTGGACGAGATCCGCTACCGCGACACCGGCGAGGACCTCGCCCGCGCCGTCGAGCTGACCCGCTGGCACACCGACGACCACACAATGGCCGAGGACGACAGCACGGCGGACGACGTGGTCGACGAGTACAGCGGCCGGTAGCGGGTCGGGTTCAGTCGGTGTCGGCCCGGCGGGGCACGGCGAGGGGCGCCGGACCCTCGCCCCGCCAGGCCCACCACAACGTCGCCCGGATCCCCTCACACCACCCCGGGCGGTCCACCACGAGATCGGGCTGGCGCACCGGGAGCAGCTCGACGGCCACGCACTCGGCCTCGATCAGCTCCTCATAGGCCGTCGCGCACGAGCGGGTCACCGGGGCCGCCGGCCGCTGCACCTGACCCCAGGACGTGCGATGCGGAGCACCGGCCAGCCACCGGCACGTCGCCACGACACCAGCCGCATACCAATCCTGTACCCTGTGCCCACCCCGGTCACGGGTCCGGGCCAGCGCTGCAGCCCATACTGCGACGAACTCTACGAGAGGTGCATGAACGTTCGACTCGGGGATCCGCTCGATCTGCTCGACTGGAATGCCCATAAGGCCAGCATCTCATAAGTCCCGATAGTTATCACCAGTTCAGCGAGAGGGAACTCGATGACCGGATGCCGTCCGCATGCCCTGCGGCGCTGAATCTGTGGAGTCGCGGGATGATGGGCGATCACAGCTTGCTGCTGGGCACCAGAGATAAGGTCTTCACGGAGAATCCAAGGACTGGACCGACGAGTAGTGCAAACATGATAGTTCCTACCCCAACCGTTCCACCAAGAATGAATCCGACGATTAGCACGGAGATCTCTAGGAACCATCGAACTTGGGTGATGGACCGTCCCGTGACTCGGTGTAGGCCGGTCATCAAACCGTCGCGCGGCCCGGGACCGAGTGCGGCCCCGAGGTAGAGGCCACCTCCGAGACCGACTAGAAGAATACCCAAGACAATTAGCAAGAAGTTGATCACAACTGAGTTTGATGGAGGAACTACTGCCAGGGTGATATCCATGAAGACGCCCAAGAGCAACGCGTTGCATACTGTGCCGAGGCCTGGGCGCTGTCGAAGAGGGAGCCAGAGGAGTAGCACGAGTAGCCCGATGGCGTTCGTCACGATGCCGACCGATAAGCCTGTGACTCGGGCAAGACCCTCGGCGAGGACGGTCCAGGGTGAGTTTCCCAGGCCGGACAGTACCAGTAGCCCTTCGCCAGTACCGAAGATACAGAGGCCGACGAGAAGCATGGTTACGCGACGCGGGCTTGGTCGCCATCGGCTGAGATCATTAGTTCCGCTGTTTCCGGCGGTCGGATGCACGTCCACTAGATTAGGTCATTCTTTTGGCAACGGACGAGGGACTGATACTCGTTTTGTAGGGCGCGAGTGACGGGGCCTGGGGTGAAGACTCTGTCATCAATCGCCCGCACGGGCTGCACTTCGTACGCGGTACCGGTAAGGAAAATTTCATCGGCACCGCCGATCTCCTCTGGCCAAATCCGGCGCTCGATCACCGAGATCCCCTGCCGTTCTGCAATCTTCATGACGGTAGCGCGGGTGATACCAGCGAGGAAGCAGTCTGCGATGGGTGTGTGTAGAGCACCGCCGCTAACGAGGAAGAGGTTGGCTCCAGTAGCCTCAGCGAGGCGCCCCTGCCAGTCGAGTAGGAGAGCATCGTCGAAGCCACGTTCGGCTACCTCGTGGCGGGCGAGCGTGCCGATAGCGTAATTTGAAGCCGCCTTGGCATGGGTCGGTGCTGGGCGAATTCAGGCGGTCGAAGCATCTAGCTCAACGAGTTCGGCGAATATCTCGGAGGGCTTCTTCCAGTTGTGGATCTTACGGGGTCGGTCGTTGATATCGCAAGCCACCATCGCCAGATACTTCGGGTCCGAGGTGATTTCCGTGCCTTTCGGGAAGTACTCGCGCACGATGCGGTTGAGGTTCTCGTTGCTGCCGCGTTCCCACGGCGAGTGCGGGTGGGCGAAGTACACCGGCATCGACCCCTTGGTGACGGCGGCGTGGCCGGCCATCTCCGCCCCGCAGTCCCAGGTCAGCGAGGCCCGCATGTGGGCGGGCAGGCCACTGGTGGCGGCGATGACCCCACGGCCGACGGTCAGCGAGTCGCGCCCGTGCAGCGGAACGAGCACGAGGAACCGGGAGGTGCGCTCGACCAGGGTCCCGACGGCGGTCTTGCCGTCCTTGCCGATGATCAGGTCACCCTCCCAGTGCCCGGGCACCACACGCCCCTCGGCGTTGACGGGGCGCTCGTCGATGTAGACGGGGTCCTTGATCCGCGGAGCCGGTGGTGGCTTCCGTCCGCCACGTCGAGTGGTGCGCCCGGAGCGCAGTGCGAGCAGCTCGCGGGCCAGGGTGGACACCGGGGTGGCATAGATCCACTGGTAGATCGCCTCGTGAGACACCCGGCAAGCCTGATCGTCGGGATACTCGGTCGGCAACCGGCCCGCGATCGAGGCCGGTGACCAGCCACGACGCAGCAGAGCGTGCACGATCCCGCGCAACCGCGGATAGCGGTCCACCGCGAGCTGCTTCGGGCGCGCCCGCGCCGCCTGGGCCCGTTCCTGCGCTGCCGCGGCCCGGTACTCGTGGCGTCCGCCGTGGCGACGGACCTCACGAGAGATCACCGACGGATCACGACCCACCACCGAGGCGATCTGCTTGTAGGACAAGCCTTCCGCCAGACCCCTCGAGATCTCCTCCCGATCCGACAACATCAACATTTCACGCACGGAACATCCTGTCCCGCCCAACTCGCCAAGATCAAGTGCTACGACCGGCAGAACTCACCCTGTCGCTGGGGCCGGCCGCCGCCAGCTTGACGTGCCTAGTCGAATACCGGCCATCTTGGCTTCATCGCCAAAGACTGAGGGCCAGTCCCAGATGGCGATTGCAGTATGCGAACCTGCGTCGAAGCCTGGGACCTCGATGGAACCTGAGCCCCGCCATGAGATGGGCCGCACATAGCCGTTCATCACACCCATTTTAGAGACAAGCGCAACAGTTGCGTCACACAGCTCGTCGGCCGCAAATGGGACGTCGATACGCAGCGCTGCGGCTGAAGCGAGAAGACGACGGTGATGCTGCTCTAAGGCGAAGGCGGTTCCGTCGTAGACTCGAATTCCTTCAAAGACGGAGCTTGCGTAATGCAGTCCATGTGTCAGGACATGAAAGGTGGCATTGCCCCATTCTGTCAACTTTCCGTCAAGCCAGATGTGGCCCTTGCGGTTAGAGAAGTTCAACGCTACGCTTCCGATCGCATCAATCGATTGAGTGCCGCTACCGCTGAGTGTCATCAAAAGCTAGGAGTTGATCCTCAGCTACTGACCTTCGGGATAGCAGTAGAAGTTGGTCGGCCGAGAAAGCAAATCGGTCTCGATTCTCTCCTTCGCTTAGGTAGCGGCGCACGAAATACTTTGCTTCCGTCTTGTACATATCTGCGTCGGTGACACGGCCCTCGAGTTCTTCGATCTCGTGGACGTATTCGCGGAGTGCTGCAACTGCGGCTCCACGATCGAAGATCAGGCCCGAGGGGGTCAGCTCGATTCCACCGCGCTCCCGGAACCATGAGTACAAGAATACACCCGTACCGGCATCGAAATTCCGGGTAGCGGCACGTGAGCGCGGATAGCGGATGAGGCGTTCGAGAAGGATCATGTCAATCTGCTCCTCGCGGAAAGGCACACGATCATCATCGACCGCCACGATTACAGTCTTCGCATCTACTTTCGTCTCTTCAAGTAGTCCAACGAACCAGTTGGTTTTCAAATCTACGTTCTCGTCAAGAGGCCAGCGGCCTTGATGGTGATAGTAGTCATGAAGGTAACCCCACACGGACCGCGCATTGTAGCACCGGTCCGGCTGAAGTCCAGCTGATGCGCTCGGAGCGGTCCCGTTCACTAGAATTCGAGTAGCGGGAGGAATTGCCATTTCCTCGTGTATGCGCCGGAACTTGCTGAAAAAGAATAGTGCGTACGATTGCGAATACACCGGGCGCGAAGATGGCACATTCTCCGGAAAGAAGACGAGGCAGTTGCCGAGTCGAAACCCTGCGCTTCCATGCAGAAGAATGACAGACTGACAGTTGTTCTTTGGGTGTGGATAGAATGCTGCTAGGTCGTCAATCTCACGCGGCTCCTGGCGGCGCACGAGAAAACACTCTAGGCGGCGTCCGACGGGTGGAGCACCGTTGGTGGTCAATGCGCAGCCGAGGAAGAATGCAAGCTGGTCTCGGTCAGGAGGAACGAATGCTTCCCGCGTGGCGCCGAAGTCTGGTGCTGTGTTAAGCCCGGCAGCGATCCAAGTCGCCACATCGGATCGTAGTGCTTCAAGCTGGCGTTCAGACCTGAGGTGCAGGAGAACGTCGCTCGCGCGTTGGACGATAGTGCGTAGGAGATTGGCATCGTCTGAGCAAGCATTCGCTATCGATCCGTCACGTTCCTGTCGCAGTCGGAATCGGTCGACGAGGCCAGTGATCTCATGGACAGCTTCGTATAGCTCAGATTGAGTTCCCGACATCACTTGGCCTCAACGCGGTGAATCGTAAAGATCATAGGCACTGGACCAAAGTCTTCTAGGATTTGGAGTCCGTGTCGCTTCGCTGCGACGATAGTAGTGATGCAGGCATCGGTAGTCCCCTCGGCGCAATCCAGGGCTGCCTGACTGTTGCTCAGCACAATCCGGCGCTCGACGCCGCGAGGGACAAGGCCGGACGGTGCGGGGTGTGTTGCCGCGGTACGTGGCGTTGTGGTCAACCCTGCGTAGACCATGTTGTGTGTCGGCAACAGAAAACTGTCCACCATAGTTAGCCGCTGCAGGTTCGAGAATGTAAGTTTGTGCAGATCAGGATAAACTGCGCGTGCGACCAGGGCGTGTTCTCCCGTTTCGGGTACCTGCTCTAGTGCAGTCTCAAGTGACTCGTGAAGCGTCACTCGGCCAACAGTTCCCTGCCGTTGAAACCACGCGTGAGCAGCACTCTCCAGATTCGTTCCCGAGGGGCCCAGCGTATGGAGGTGGCGAATGCCTTCCAGGTCGACGCAAGTCGCTTCTGGAATGACTACAGGATATTTTGCTGAAGACACACGAATCCTCTCGCTGGTGGCAAGTAGACGCAGGGTGCTCGGATCGAGTCGAGGCTTATGGGCTCGTACTCGTCTTTGGGGCCGGCCGACGCTTGTACGGTCGACAGGATCATTGCTGTCCGTGCGGCGGCAAGTCAAGGAACTCTCACGCGCAGGCGAGGTCGAAGTGAAGTTTGTGTGGCCAGTCACACTTAGAGGTCGCGCGGATTGATGGATGATCATGGGCGGCGGTGTGGTCGGGTGTCCCAGCGGTGTGTGGTCCAGGCCTGCCGGATCAGGCTACGGAGTGTGATGATGGTGTCGGTGAGGTCGAAGAACGCGTCGACGACGGTTTCGCGGCGTTCGTAGCAGCGCTGCAGCCGGTTGAAGCTGTTGTGCCAGGCGTTGGTGCGCTCGATGTGCCAGCGTTGGGTGGCCTGGATCGGTGCTTTCTCGCCCTTGCGCGCGATCTCGCTGTGCAGGCCCCGTTCGGTGAGTGTGTCGCGGGTCTTACCGGAGTCATAGCCGGCGTCGAGGTGCACGGTGATGTCGTCGGGCAGCGGGCCGAGAGCGTCGAGGTGGTCGAGAGTGGGGCCCAGTAGCGGGGAGTCGTGGCGGTGTGCCCCGGCCAGGACCCGGCCCAGTGGGATGCCGTATCCCTCGACGAGTACCGATCGCTTCAGGCCCCTTGCGCCGGTCGACCGGTGACGGTCCGGCGACCTCACCGCCGCCGGGGGCCTTGGTGATGGCGCCGTCGACGGCAACGTCGTCAAGCAGCAGGCCGACGATGCGGTCGTAGGCGTCCAGGGCGATCCGGCGCAGCTGGGCGAAGACCCCGAGCCGGATCCACTCGTCACGGCGATCGCGGATGGTGGTCGCCGAGCAGGTGCTGTCGGCGATGCCCTGATACGGGCAGCCGAACCGCAGTACCTCACAGGAGCTTGTCGAACACGACCCGATCCGCGATCCGGCGGCGGTGACAGCCCCACGGATGAGTGGGATCGAACTCGACCCGGGGCGGCAGCAGCGCGGCGAACTGGTCCCACAACGGCTCGGTCAGCCATGATGGCAGGGCGGGCACGCGGCCTCCAGACGATCACGAAGAGTCAACAACTTCATGATCGACAGGCCCGTGCCCGCCCCTCACCATCGACACCCGGCCGCGACCCAGCTGTGATCAATCCGCGCGACCTCTTAGAGGCCGCGCGGATTGATCACACCTCGGCCGTGGTTGGGTGTCTGAGGCGAGGGCGGGCACGGGCCTGTCGATCATGAAGTTGTTGACTCTTCGCAGACCATGGTCGACCACTGTTCCATACGGCACTCAGGACCCATCAGGTTCCGGGTCGGCCCACGGCTGCGATCGCTGTGGCTTGCGAGGCCCAGCAGGGCTTGCGGCGAGCCCGGTCCACGACCCGGTCCACGAACTGCACAGCCCTACTGCCGCTGATGCTCATCCCGTCACCCAGAGAGCACGCTCGCACCTGGGAATCCAGCCCTACGGGTGCGGACGCGCCAATTACGGATCAGAAGGTTAGGGGTTCGAATCCCTTCGGGCGCACACGACACGACAGGCTCCACCGGACTCCCGGTGGGGCCTGTTCGCTGTTCGGGCCACTCGACCGGCAGGGACCTCTCGACGGTGTGGGGTCAGCCGGGGACGGGACGCAGACGCGGCCGGGGCCGCGCCCCGGGGATCGGGTGCGGGGCGCGGCCGGGTACGATGGTGTTGCGCACGGTGCGGAGGCCGTCGACGGTCATCTCGACGACGTCGCCGGGGACCAGCGCGGGGAGGTCGGTACGGCCCCGCCGTGGTGCAGCGGCACCTCGCCCGTGCGCTCGCCACCAACGGGGCACTGCGCGTGCTGGCGTGTCCGTGGAACGTCGTCCCCATCGCCGAGACCCTGTGGTGGCACCCGGTGCACACCTACGGCCACGACGACGTCTGGTTCCGGGAGCTCCTCGGCGAGGCGGCGGGGGAGCTCACCGGAGACCCGGGTCCCCCCGGACTGCGGACGTCGGCCCCGGCCACGTCGTGACCGGGGCCGCGGCGTCGTGCCGGCGGGAGCCGGGCCGTGATCCGGAGTTCACCGGCGGAAACACCCATGTGCCCTGGAGCGGTCATGCTTCGGTCACCCCGCGCACCCCCGCCGGGACCTGGGTTCCGATGCGCCACCTCGATAGTGTCCTGGCTCACGGCGGCGACGCCATCGGAGCCGATGCGAGCCGTCGAGGAGGCCCCGAGTGCGCTACTGGACCACTGAGGACCGCCCGGCCGGCGAGCAGTTCAGCTACTGGCGCGAGGTGATCTGCGAGGCGTTCACCCCGCTCGCCGCGGAGCTGCCCGGCGCCCGGCGGACCGGGCGGGCGTACGCACACGAGATCCGCAGCTGGGTGCGTTCCAGCAGGCTGACCGCGACCAACTGCGCCGAGGTGTCGTCGGCGACCCAGCTCATCACCCACGGCCCGGCCGAGGTGCGTCGCACCGTCACCGACCACGTGTTCGTGAACCTGCAGATCAGCGGCCACTGCATCGGCACCCAGGCCGGGCGCCGCTGCGTCGTGGAGCCGGGCGGGTTCGCGTTGTTCGACACCACCCGTGAGTACGGGCTGGAGTTCGTCGCCGACGACCGGTCCCAGGAGTGGCGCTGTGTGTCGTTCCGGGTGCCCCGCGCCCGGCTGCTGCCGCTGGTGGCCGACCTCGACGCCGCCACCGCGACCACCCACGACGGCTCCTCGCCCGGTCTGGCCCGCATCGTCGCCTCCGCCATGCTGTCCACCTGGAACGGCCTCGACGCACTCGACCCGGCCGGCGCGGACGCCGCCGACACCGCGTTCACGACGCTGCTGGCCGCGGCGGCCGGCGGCTCCGACCGGCTGCGCGACACCGGACGCGCGGATCTCGACGCGGGCCTGCGGGCCGCGGTCAACCGCTACCTGGCGGCGCACCTGCGGACCGGCGACACCTCGGCCGCGGCGGTCGCCGCGCGCTTCGGCATCTCGGTCCGCAAGCTGCACCAGCTCTACGAGGGCACCGACCGCAGCTTCTCCCGCACCGTCATGGCCCTGCGCGTCGACGGGTGCACCCGTGAGCTCACCGCACCGACGCGGGCCGGGACCCTCACCGAGCTCGCCGCCCGCTGGGGCTTCGCCGACCTGTCCCACCTCAACCGGGTCTTCCGCGCCCACCACGGCTGCCTGCCGTCGGAGTTCGGCGAGCGCGAACCGGCCGGACCGGACGGACCGTGCACGCCGGTACCGGTCGCCGTGCACACCGGTTCGATCCCGGGGCGGCCTCCGGCGGCCACGATCGCCCGGCGTCCCTGACCCGGGTCGGGTCGGGGCCCGAGCGGAAGGCATCCGACGATGACTCTGGACTTCACCCTCGACGCCGAGCAGCTGGGCCTGCGGGAGCAGGCCCGGCAGTTCGCCGACACCGTCCTCACCGGTGTCGAGGCGGCGATCGCGCCGTTCTCGCAGCCCGCGGAGCGGTTCTACGCCATCGAGCCGTTCTACCGGCAGATGGCCGAGGCCGGGTTCGTGAAGGCGCTGATCCCGGCCGAGTACGGCGGCGGCAAGTTCACCTCGCTGCAGTTCGTGCTCGCCGTCGAGGAGATCGCCCGGGTCGACGTCAACGTCGCCTCCGCGATCCTCGGCACCGGCCTCGGGCTGCACCCGATCGTCCACTTCGGTACCGAGGAGCAGAAGCAGCGGTGGCTGCCCGCGTTCTGCGGGTCCGAGCCCAGGCTCGCCGCGATCGCCTACACCGAGGTCACCGGCGGTGCGAACTACGACTCGCCCGACCCGAAGGTCGGGGTCCAGACCTTCGCCCGGATCGAGGGTGACGAGATCGTCCTCGACGGCGCCAAGCACTACACCACCAACGGCTCCGGCTTCGACGGCCGCGGCGCCGACCTCATCTCGGTCGTCTGTCGTACCGACCCCGCGCTGCCGCCGCAGGAGTCGCTCGCGATCGTCGTCGTCGAGCGGGGCACCCCCGGTGTGGAGATCACCGGCATGCTCGACACCATCGGTCACCGCGCGACCAACTCGCCGCGGGTCGAGTTCCACGACGTCCGGGTCCCGCTGGCGAACATGATCGGCGGCCCCGGCGACGGCATGGAGATGGTGAAGACCGCGTTCACCTGGACCTGTGCGCCGATCGGCGCGGCCTGTGTCGGGCGGATGCGGGCGGCCTTCGACTACGCCTACGAGTTCGCGAAGACCGACAGCCGTTCCGGCCCGCGCCCGGTCATCGAGTACCAGAACGCCGGGTACATGCTCGCCGACATCAAGATCCGCATCGAGGCGACCCGCTACCTGTCGTGGAAGGCGGCCGACCACTTCGACCGCACCGGGGGCAAGGACCGCGAGCTCGCGAACATCACGAAGATCTACGCCTCGGAGCGGTCGGTCGACGTCGTCTACGACGCGATGCGCCTGGTCGGGGTGGACGCCTACACCACCGAGACGCCGATCGCCGGGATCATGCAGGACGTCCTGTGCTTCCCCGTCTACGACGGCGGCAACATGGGCGTCCGCCGCCGGCACCTGCACGAGATGCTGATGGAGCCGAGCTACGACCCGCTGGCGTCGGCGGAGAACCGGCTCGCGACCGGCGCTTGACGGTCCGGGCCGGCCCGTGGTGGGACGGCCGGCCCCGGTCACGGTGGGGCCGGAACCCGCGTCAGTCCGGCAGTGTCGGGGGAGCGAGCTCGGCGAACCGGTCCCCGGGGCCGGGGTTCTCCGGCGGGGTCGCCCCGCCCAGGTGCGCGACGATCCCCCAGACCGCGTTGAGCGCGGTCTGCACGGCACCCTCCGCCCAGGCCGGGGTCCACGACACGTCGTCGCCCGCCATGAAGATCCCGCGCTCGGCCGCCGGCAGGTCGTCCTGCACGAAGTGGCAGTACATCCGCCGGTTGTAGCGGTAGTGGCCGGGCAGGGCGCCCTTGAACGCACCCAGGCTGTGCGGGTCGGACTCCCAGGTCACCGTGATCGGGTCGCCGATGACGTGCGCTCCGATGTCGACGGACGGGTAGATCCGCCGCAGCGCGCCCAGCGCCAGCTCGACCCGCTTCTCCACCGGGTACGGCAGCATCTTCAGCGAGTCGCTCATCCACGAGTAGGACAGGCAGATCACCCCGGGCCGGCCCGGTCCGTTGTCGAACAGGTAGGTGCTGCGGGTGAGCCGGTCGGTCAGCGTGGTGGACATGACCTCGCGGCCGGTCGACGGGTCGATGTCCCGCCAGAACGGCCGGTCCACCATCACGAACGTCTTGGTCGACTGCATGTAGCGGGTGCGGTCCAGGGCCATCCACACGTCCTGGCCGAACAGCGACTCGTCGGTGTCGATCTGGGTGGACAACAGCCAGCTCTGGCAGGTGGTGAGCACCGCGGACACGTCGCGGGTGCCGCCGTAGACGTCGGTGATGCGGATCGTGTCCGCGTCGAGCCGGTGCAGCCGGGCGACGCCCGGGCGGGTCCCGCCCCCGTGCAGCGACGACAGGCTGGTCCCGGCGGGCCAGTGCACCAGGTCGTCGGGGGTGCGCGTCCACAGTCCCTGCGGCACCTGCTCCACCCCGCCGACGACCAGCTGCTGGTCGTCCTCGCAGCCGGTCAGCACCACCCGCAGGATCTCCAGCATCGAGTTCGGGAAGTCCGAGTCCCAACCACCGGTTCCGAACCCCACCTGGCCGAACGCCTCGCGGTGGGCGAAGGACAGGTCGGAGAACGCCTTCGACGTGGACACGAAGTCGTAGAAGGTGCGGTCGTCCCACACCTCGACGAGCTCCGCCCACAGCGCCCGGATGCGCGCGGTGTCGCGCTCGCGGATCGCCTGCTGCAGGTCGCTGAAGCCCGCGCCCTCCTCCAGCGCGCTCGCCCAGGCGTCGGCGACCTCGGTGAAGAACGGCGGCAGGTCGGCCAGGGTCCGGCCGTAGTACGTCCGCCCGTGCAGGTCGATCACCGTGCTGCCGGCGGCCTCGGTCAGCGGGTTCGGGAACGGCGCGGTCTCCAGCCCGAGCAGGTCCACGTAGTGGTGGAACGCGGTCGAGGAGCGGGGGAAGCGCATCCCGCCCAGCTCGGCGACGATCCCGTCGGCCCCCTCGAAGGGCTGTGAGCGCAGCCGTCCACCCAGGTGCGAGGACTCGTACACGACCGGCCGCAGCCCGATGCGCATCAGCTCGTAGGCGGCGACGAGCCCGGCGATCCCGGCCCCGACGACCACGACCTCGGACCCCAGCCGGTCCGGTGGGACCCGGCCGAGACCGGCTGGGTGGGCCAGCCAGTCGTCGTAGGGGAAGGGGAAGTCCGGGCCGAACGCGGTGAGGGGTGGCTGCTCGGGGCTCATGGGTGGGCTCCTCGGGTCGTGTGCCGGGGGTCACCCGGCCCTACGACCCTAGTCAGGGCCCACCGGGGAATCAGCCCTTTCCGCGTCGCGAGCGCACGGCCCCGGTGACGATCCGCTGGTAGGTGGTCGGCAGCAGCCGCACCATGGAGTCGATGGCCCAGGCGTCCGGTCCGATGAGGACACGGCGCTGGTTGCGCCGAACGCCGTCGAGGATGGTCTTCGCGGCCCGGTCGGGGGTCGTGTTCAGCATCCGCTCGAACTCCGCGGTGGCCGCGGCGGCGGGCTTGCCGGTGGCGGTGGCGACGCTGTCGTCGACCCGGGCGGCCTTCGCGATGTTGGTGCGGATCCCGCCGGGGTGCACGCAGGTCGCCGACACCGGGGAGCCGGTGAGCTCGAGGTCCTGGCGCAGCGACTCGGTGAACCCGCGGACCGCGTACTTGCTGGCGTTGTAGCCGCTCATCAGGGGCTGCGCGGCGACGCCGAAGATGCTGGACAGGTTGACGACGTGCCCCGCCCCGGCGGCCTCCAGGTGCGGCAGGAACGCCTTGGTCCCGTGGACCACGCCCCAGAAGTTGATGTCCATGATCCAGCGGTAGTCCTCGAGGGACAGGCCCCCGACGGTCCCGGACAGCGCGACCCCGGCGTTGTTCACGATCATGTGCACCGCGCCGTGGTCGGCGACGACGACGTCGGCCCAGCCGTAGACGGCCTTCTCGTCGGCGACGTCGAGCTCGGCGATGGTGACCCGCACCTGCGGTCCGGCGAGCGCGGCGGTCTCGGCGAGGCCCGCGGCGTCCCGGTCGGCCAGGGCGAGGTGGCAGCCGTCGCCCGCGAGGCGCAGGGCCAGCGCGCGCCCGATGCCGGACCCGGCTCCGGTGATCGCGGCGGTACGACCGGTGAAGGACTTCATCGTCGAGCTCCCCCTCCTACGGGTGTGCCGGAGACCCTAATCCGACGACGGCCGACTCCTCAGGCCCGGGTGATCGGCACCACCCACCGGTCGATCGAGCCAATGGAACGAGACCGTTCCGTCTGCTAGCGTCGAACGAGACGGAACGGTTCCGTCTCGTTTACCTAGGAGGGTCCGATGAAGTTCCTCTACGACGACGAGTCCTTCTCCTTCGAGGCGCTGCGGGCCGCGGGCTACGCCCCCTACGGCGGCGCCGAGCTGGGGGAGGTCCTGGTCACCTGCCGGGCGATCCCCGAGGGCGACGAGGTGGCGTGGTCGACCCGGTGGGCCGCCACCGCCGCGCGGGTCGAGCGCATCGGACGCGACGCACTGGCCGCGGGGCACCGGGTCAGTGCCCGCGAGGCGCTGCTGCGGGCGTCGAACTACTACCGGACCGCGGACTTCTACCGCCGCGAGGACCCGGCCCGCGACCAGGAGTCCGTCCGGCTGCAGACCGCGTCGCGCCGGACCTTCGCCGACGCCGCCGCGCTGCTCGACACCCCGGCCCGCGCCCTGGAGATCCCCTACGAGGGCACCACGCTGCCCGCGTACCTGTTCACCGTCGACGGCTCGGGCGTCCCGCGCCCGACCGTGATCTACCACGGCGGCTACGACTCCACCCTGGAGGAGGACTACTTCGCCCTCGCCGCCGGGGCGCTGCGGCGCGGCTACAACGTGCTCGCCTTCGACGGCCCCGGCCAGGGCGCGACCGTGCGCGCCGGGCTGCACTTCCGCCCCGACTGGGAGGCCGTGGTCACCCCGGTGGTCGACGTCGCGGTCACCCTGCCCGAGGTCGACACCGGGAAAATCGCCCTGGTCGGCACCAGCCTCGGTGGCTACCTCGCGGCCCGCGCCGCCGCCTTCGAGCACCGCCTCGCCGCCTGCGTGCTCCACGACGGCGTCTGGGACATGTACGAGACCGTGGCAGGCGTGGCCGCCGCCGCAGCGGACGCCGGTGGTATCGAGGCACTCGTGGCCACGAGCACCTCGGCGCGCTGGCTGGTCGACAACGGGCGCTGGACCTACGGGGTGGCGACCTTCGACGACCTGCTCGAGGCCACCAGGGCCTACACCCTCGACGGCGTCGCCGACCGGATCACCTGCCCCACGCTGGTGCTCGAGGCCGAGAACGACCAGTTCTTCCGTGGTCAGCCGCAGCGGGTCCACGACGCGCTGACCTGCCCCAAGGACCTCGTGGTGTTCCCGGAGGACGAGGGCGGCGGCGAACACTGTCACGAGGGCGCCACCCTGCGGTTCCACCAGGTCGCCTTCGACTGGCTCGACGGCGTCCTCGCTGACTAGTCCCATCGGGTGAACCTCGCGGCGCACGACCGGCCTGGGCGCGCCACGACCGAAAACGGTCCGACCGCTCGGAATCTGCACTCTTCGTGACCGAATCATGCCTCCGGGAGGGGCATTCACCTGCGTGTTCGGGTGGCAGCACCCCGGTTGATTTGCAGTGGACGTGACTTCTGTCGCACTGTAAAACAGTCAATGATGACCGTAAGTGAGGCGGATTCGAGGATCCGGGCGGTCGCAACCCGGGCGTCCCCACCTCGTTGCAGGGGAGAGCAACACACCCCGGGGTCGATGGTGACGTCGACACCGCCTCAACGAAGAGGAGGACGGTATGGGCGAGAGCACGAGCCGCGTGGCGTTCATGCGTCGCTGCGACACCGGCGGCCGCTGGCCCGGCCAGGGGCGCCGGATGCCGCGGGCCCAGTCCTCACGCGTCGTGGACCTGCTGTTGGCCGCTCGCCGCCTCCTCGACGACGGTCGCCTCCCGCACCCCGAGCACGTCGTCGACCTGGGGTCGGCCCGCGTGGTGCTGCGGACGGTGTGGGCCGAGGCCATGTCCTCGCTCGGGTCGGGCTCGGTCCCGTCGCCGGACTTGGTGAGCATGCTCGGTGAGGTCAAGGAGCTCGACGAGCAGCTCCTGCTCGACGAGCTCGCCCACTCCGACCGTGCGCTGCAGGGCGTCCGCGCCGCGCTCGCCCAGCTCGGTGAGGCCCGCACCAGCACCACCCTGTTGGACACCGCCGCCTCCACCGCCTGCAGCCTCGGCTTCGACCGCTCGATCATCTCCCGGGTCGCGGACTCGCTGTGGATCCCGGAGCGCGTGCACGTGGAACGCGACCCGGCCTGGGCCGAGGAGATCCTCGCGCTGGGGCGCTGTCACCCGCAGACCCTCGACGGCCGGATCGTCGAGACCGAGATGGTCCGGCGCCGCACCTCGCTGCTGGTCGACGAGGTGCAGGAACGCCCCGGCGTCAACCGGCCGATCGCCGACGCCTCGATGTCGCGCAGCTACTGCGCGGCGCCGATCCTCGTGCACGGTGTCGTCGCCGGGTTCGTCCACGCCGACTGCTACTACCAGCAGCGCAACGTCGACCCGCTCGACCGTCAGCTGCTCACCCTCTACGCGCAGGGACTCGGCCAGGCGCTGACCCGCACGATGGTCCTCGACGAGATGGACCAGATCCGCGCCGACGCCGACCGGCTCGCCCGCCGGATCACCGACGCCCGCGAGGGCGACCTCGGCGACGGCTGGTGGGGCCACGGCGAGAACGGCCGGGTCACCGAGGGGGTCCCGGGCGGACAGACCGGTCCGCAGCGCAGCATCGTCGACGGGTTCCTGCGCTCCGCGCCGGTCGACCCGTCGCTCACCCGCCGCGAGGTCGAGGTCCTGCGGCTGATGGCCACCGGCGACACCAACGCCCGCATCGCCACCCGCCTGGTGATCTCCGAGGGCACGGTGAAGTCGCACGTCAAGCACATCCTGCGCAAGCTCGGCGCTGCGAACCGCGCCGAGGCCGTCTCGCACTGGCTGCGGGCCGAGCACGACCGGGCGGGCCGGATGTCCGCGGGTCCGGCCGGCTACCGGTGACCGCTCGCGCGGGTTCGTCCCGCGGAGCGCTGCCCCCGCCGTTGCGGGACTACCTGGGCCGGCTCGACGCGGCCACCCGCCACCTCACGTTCACCGCCCGCCAGGACCTGCGGTCCCACGTCTGGACCGAGCTGGCGCGCACGGCGGGTCCCGCGCCGGCCGAGGAGCAGCTCGTCCGCGCCCTGGAACGCCTCGGCCCGCCCGAGGCCCTCGTGCCCTCCCCCGTGGGGGGTGCCCCGCGTGCCCCCCGCGACCCCGCGGTCGTGCACCTGCTCGGCTGTTCCCTGCTGACCGTGGGGGTGACCGGGCTGATCGGGCTGGTCCGGGTCTGGCGTTCGCCGACCTGGCCGGTCCGCGACGCGCTGACCGCCACCGTCCTGGTGGTGGCCGGTGCCGCTGCACTTCCCCTGGTGACCGCGATCCACCCGGTCGCCGGAGCACTGCTCGGCGGCCTCGGAGCGGGAGCCCCGGCGGCCGCGCTCGTCCTCGGTGCGGTGCTGCTGATCCAGCGCCGGGCCCAGCGCAGGGAACTCCGTACGGAGCACGCCGCGGAGCCGGTCGCCCGTACCACCGATACCCCCCAGGGGGAGGGTGATCCGCCCCCCACGGGAGGTGTGACCCCCGCCTCCGCGGAGCGAGACTTCAGCTCGGTGGACCCGGACTGTTCCGGCCCCGCACTCGAAGGAGAGTTATGACCACGCCTGGGACCCTCACCCAGACGCCCGACGAGACCGTCGAGGTACCGCGCAGGACGGCGGGTTCCGGCGGGGCGGGCGTGCTGCGTCAGGTCGCCGACCCGTTCGTCACCGCGGGCGAGATGTGGCAGCTGATGGTCAAGGTGTTCGTCCTTGCCGTCCGCAAGCCGGTCGGCTTCTGGGCCGACACCCGCGACCAGTGCTTCGACATCCTCAAGCTCACCTGGCTCCCGATGTCCCTCGCGGCGTTCGGGTTCGGGTTCGGTGCGCCGGGGCTCACCGGCGGCGCCATCTTCTACACCTTCGGCATCCCGTACCGGCTCGGAGCGTTCTTCGAGTTCGCGTCGGTCCGCGAGTTCGCCCCGTTCATCAACGGGATGGTCGTCGCCGGTGTCGTCGGAACGGCCATCACGGCCGACCTCGGAGCCCGCCGCATCCGCGACGAGATCGACGCCATGGAGGTCCTCGGCGTCGACCCGATGCGGACGCTGGTGCTGCCGCGGGTCCTGGCCTGCACGATCATGACCGCCGTCCTGGACATCCTGGCGCTGGTCGTCGGTCTGGTCAGCGGCTACGTCGCGGCGGGTCCGATCTTCGACGCCAGCTACGCGGGCTACTACGGCTCCCTGTTCGACCTGCTCAACACGGTCGACCTCTGGGGCAGCGTCGTGAAGTGCGCGATCTACGGGCTGATCATCGGCGTCGTCTGCTGCTACGTCGGGCTCAACGCCAAGGGCGGTCCGATCGGTGTGGGGAAAGCGGTCAACCAGGCCGTCGTCATCTCCTTCGCCGGCATCTGGGTCATCAACTTCGTGTTCACGCTGACCATGCTCGGCCTGAACCCGCAGATGAGCGTCTACAAGTAAGGGAGGTGTCACGGACATGACGCAGCTCGACGACCGGGGGCCGCAGGGCGACCCCGACCGCACCGAACTCCGGGCACCCGAGAAGCAGGGCGTGGACGTCAGCTTCTCCTCGATCACCGGGAAGCTGAAGACCGGCCTCACCGAGGCCGGCGACATCGGCCGGTTCACCGCCGACGTCGTCCGGGACTTCCCGGACATGTTCCGCCGCTACGTGCCCGAGGTGTTCCGCCAGGAGGGCATCCTGATCTTCAGCTCCGCTCTGATCATCTGGTTCATGATGTTCATCATGGGCGGGCAGTGCGGCCTGGAGGCCAGCTACACGCTCAAGCAGATCGGCGCCCCGCTGTACTCCGCGGTGTTCGACGCCTACTGCGGCCTGCGCGAGCTCTCGGTCTACATGTGGGGCTGGATCCTCGCGGCGAAGGTCGGCTGCGGCTACGTGGCCGAGATCGGCTCCATGCGGATCTCCGACGAGATCGACGCCATGGAGGTCATGGGCATCAAGTCGAAGTCGTTCCTGGTCGGTACCCGGATCGCGGCCACCGTGATCGCCGTGCCGTTCATGTACTTCGTCGGACTGGCCATCCTCTACGTGGCGATGTACCTGGTCACGGTGGTGAACCTCGGCGGTGTCTCACCGGGTGGGTTCCTCTACCTGTTCTGGCTGTACCAGAGCCCGTACGACATGTTCGCGGTGATGGTCAAGATCATGACCGAGTCCATCGTGATCGTCGGCGTGGGCCTCTACTACGGCTACAACGCCAGCGGCGGGCCGGTCGGCGTCGGCCGTGCCACCGCGAAGTCGATGATCATCAACCTGGTGCTGATCTCGGTCATCGGGACCATCGGCACGCTGGCCTTCTGGGGGCTCGAGACGAACTCTCCGATCGCCAACTGACCTCTCCGGGGTCGTGCCGCTCATCCCCGGCGGCCGGCCCCGGAGTTCCCCGGCCCGCCCCGACAACCCCCGAACCCCGACGACAGCCCCCCGCCACGGTCCCGGCCCTCCCCAGCCGGCCACGGTCCGGACGTCGCTCCCCGCCGCCCGGTCCGCCGCACCGCGCCCGCTCCCCGGGACCGAGGTGCCCGCTCGCAGTCCCGCCGGACGCGTCCCCCGCGTCCACGGTCCCCGGAAGCCTCCGGGGCCGCTCCCCTCAGCACGTGATCCGCGTGCCGGTTCCCCCGCGCCGGCACGCGCCAGGTCGTCCAGGAGGATCAGTGACCTCGCCGAACCAGCCCCGGCACACCGGACCGGACTCCGAGTACCCCACCCAGCAGATTCCACCCGTCCACGACGGGGGGACCCAGGCCGCGGCCACCCGCGGACCCGGCTGGTCGACCGAGAGCCGGGAGTTCCGGTACGGAACGGACCCGATCCTGCAGGTCGAGGGCCTCGCGAAGTCGTTCGGCAGCACCCAGATCCTGAAGAACATCAACTTCAACTTCCAGCACGACGCCATCACCACCGTGCTGGGCCCGTCGGGCACCGGGAAGTCGGTGCTCATCAAGCACCTGGTCGGGCTGCTCGCCCCGGACCGCGGCGCGGTCTACGTCGGCGGTGTCGACATCTGGTCGATGAGCGAGAACGAGCGCTACGACATGCGGACCCGGTTCGGCGTCTGCTGGCAGGACGGCGCGCTGTTCGGCTCCATGAACCTCTACGACAACGTCGCCTTCCCGCTCCGCAAGCACACGCGGATGTCGGAGAAGGAGGTCGAGAAGACGGTCATGACCGCACTCGACGAGGTCGGTCTGGCCAAGGCCGCGCACAAGGCGCCCAACGAGGTCTCCGGCGGCATGAAGAAGCGCGCCGGCTTCGCCCGCGCGCTGGTGATGAACCCCGACATCGTGCTGTTCGACGAGCCGGACTCCGGTCTCGACCCGGTCCGCACCTCGCTGCTCTGCGACATCATCATGGACGTCCACAACCAGCACGGCGGCACGTACCTGCTGGTCACGCACGACATCAAGACCGCCCGCAAGGTCAGCGACTACGTCGGCCTGATCTGGAAGGGCGAGGTCGTCCACTACGGACCGGCGCACGAGGCCTTCGAGCACCAGGACCCGTTCGTCAAGCAGTTCCTCGCGGGACAGTCCGCCGGCCCGCTCGGGATGGACTGAGCGATGAGCGGACTCCTCGGCAAGATCGCCGCCGGTCTGGTGGCGCTGCTCGTGGTCGGCGGTGTGTTCGTCGCCGTCGGCGGGACGCAGCCGTACACGGTCAGCGCGGTCCTGCCCGCCGGCAACCCCAACCTCATCCCCGGCGCACCGATCTACATCGACGGCTTCCAGGCGGGCGAGATCCGGTCCGTGCGGCCCGAGGAGGGCCACGCGGTCGTCGACTTCACCGTCGACGACGGACTGGCCCCGCTGCACGCCGGCGCGTTCGTCCACGTGCAGTGGAAGGCCGTCGTCGGTGAGCGCCTGCTGTTCGTGCAGGACGGTCCCAAGGACTACGCCGAGATCCCGAGCGTCGGCATGGTGCAGGGCGACTTCCCGAAGCCGACCGAGGTCGCGGACGTGCTCGCCGCCCTCGACGAGCCCACCCGGGCGCGGCTGACCAGCCTGGTCGGCACCCTGCAGAACACGGTCACCGGGCACGAGCAGGACCTCAACGCCACCGTCGACACCGCCGGACCGGCGCTCGCCGCGGTCGGCAACGTGCTGCGCGGCATCGGCACCGACGGTCCGGCGATCTCCAAGCTGGTCACCGACCTCAACGGCACGGTGGACACCCTGGCCAGGCGCCAGCAGGACCTCGGCTCGGTGGTCGACGAGCTGGGCACCAGCGCCCGGGCGACGGCCGCCCAGCGCGAGCAGCTCCGCTCCGCGCTGGCCAAGCTGCCCCCGACGCTGCGCACCGCCCAGGGCACGCTGAACAAGGTCCCCGGCGTCACCGACGAGGCCCTGCCGCTGCTGGAGGACCTGCGCCCGGCGACCGAGAAGCTGCCCGGCGTGTCCGAGCAGCTCGCCCCGCTGCTGCAGGACCTGCGGCCACTGGTCGCCGATCTCAAGCCCACGCTCGAGGCGGCCTCGGCGCTGCTCGACCGCACCCCCGGCCTCCTCGACTCGTCGAACCGGGCGCTGCCGGGCCTCGCCGAGACCGCGGGCGGCTACGCGCCGGTGCTCGAGGCGCTGCGCCCCTACGCCCCCGACGTCGTCGGATTCCTCTCCACCTGGGGATCCGCCGCGCAGAACTTCGACTCGAACGGCCGTTACATGCGGATCTTCGCGCAGGCCGGCCCCGCCACGCCGGTCGTCTACCCGCCGGGCGTGACGCCGCCGGGGATCGTCCCGAACCTGAACCCGGCCCCTGGCTCCGCCGACCAGACCTCGGGCAACGGGGAGCAGGGGCCCGGCGCCCCGCTGCTGCCGCAGCTCGGCGACGCCAGCGGGGAGGGTCCGCGATGAGCCTCGGAGTCTCCCGCTGGCGGGTCCTCGCCGTCGGCCTGGTCGCGCTGCTCGCGGGCACCGGTGCCGCCGCCGGCCTCTCCAACGCCGAGTCCGGCCGGATCCTGATCGCGGAGTTCGCCGACGTCAGCCCGATCCTCGCCGGCCAGCAGGTCAAGATCAACGGCGTCACGGTCGGGGAGGTCGGGCAGCTCCAGTTCGACCCGCAGCGCAAGGTCGCCGAGGTCCCGCTGCGCGTCGACACCCGCGCCCTGCCGATCCACGCCGACGCGAAGGTGACCGTCGCCCCGGTGTCGCTGCTCGGGGAGCGCTTCCTCAACCTGAACACCGGCACCCCGGGCTCGCCCGAGCTGCCCATGAACCAGCCCATCGGGGTGGAGCGGACCGGCCAGGAGGCCGACCTGCAGAACATCCTCGACACCTTGGACGACCCGACGGCGGGCGCGCTCGCCGCACTGGTCACCACGCTGGGCCAGGGCACCGCGAACAACGGCGAGAACATCCAGAAGACCCTCGCCGCGCTCGCCCCGGCCATGAAGGACACCCACCAGCTCGTCGGCGTCCTGTCCGACCAGAACGAGCTGCTCGGCCGGGTCATCGACCAGGTCGAGCCGGTCACCGGCGCACTCGCCGTCGACCAGGGCAGGCGGCTCGACGGCCTGGTCGCCTCGACCACGTCGCTGCTCGACACCACCGCCGCCCGCGACGCGCAGCTGCGCGGCACCCTGCAGGAGCTCCCCGGCACCCTGGCCGCGGCCCGCGCCACCCTCGGCGAGCTCGCCGGCCCGGCGCAGTCCACCGCGGTCACCCTGGGCAACCTGCGGCCGACCACCGACAACCTGGTGGACATCAGCCGTGAGCTGCAGCGCTTCGCCGACTCGGCCGACCCGGCGCTGGCCTCGGCCGACCCGGTCCTGGACCGGGCGAGCGAGCTGCTCGACCAGGCCCGGCCGGTCGCCGCGGAGCTCCGGGCCGCGGGCCCGGACCTGCAGCGCACGGTCACCGGTGCCGAGCCGATCGTCCGGGAGCTCAACGGGAACCTCGGCAACGTGCTCGGCTTCATCCGGAACTGGGCGCTGACCACCAACCAGAAGGACGGGCTGTCCCACTACTTCCGGGCCAGCTACGTGCTCAACGGTGACCCGGTCACCGGATTCCTGCCGGGCGGCGTGCCGGACTCCGCACCCGCGCCCGGACCGGACGCCAGCCCGAACCCGCAGGTGAACGAGCCCGCCCCGTCCCAGCCGGGGCCGGGGACCGCGGCCCAGCCGGGCCAGGACTCCAACACCCTGCTGCAGAGCCAGCCCACCCCCGAGAGCAGCGCCACCGGGCTCAGCCCGGAGCAGGAGCAGGGCGCGCTCGGAACCCTGCTGGGAGGCCAGTAATGGCGAGTGCCAAGCCCAAGCGCGGCGCGCGCTTCCGATCCGGTGTGATCGGCCTGCTGATGTTCGTCGCGGCGGGGTTCTTCCTCTACGTCGCGCTGACCGCCCAGAAGGGTCTGCCCTTCGCCCAGCACGAGTTCCGCACCGCGGCCGTCTCGGACACCGGTGACCTCGCCGTCGGCAACGACGTCCGGGTCGGCCAGGTCCGCGTCGGACGCGTCGACGACATCACCCTCGCCGACGGCGTCCCGCAGGTCCGGATGCAGCTCGACGACGCCGCCACGAAGGTCTTCAAGGACGGCTCGGCCGCGGTGACCGGCCGGTCCGGTCTCGGTCAGCAGTACCTGGACCTCGACATCGGCACCGAGCAGGCCGGCGTCCTCGGCGAGGACGACGTGCTCCCGGTCCAGCGCTCCCGCGGCGCGGTGCAGCTGCTGGACCTGGCCAAGGTCTTCGACCCGGCCACCCAGGACTCCACCCGCTCCGCGTTGCAGCAGCTCGGCAACGGTGCGGCCGGACACGGCCAGGACCTGGCGGACGTGGCGAAGGCCGGCCCGCAGATCCTGCCCTCGCTCGGCACGACCGCCCGGTCGCTGTCGGTCGACGGCGGCCGCGACCTGACCGGGATGCTGCAGTCGCTGGAGAGCCTGTCCTCGCGCTTCGCCGGCCGGGAGCAGGAGATCTCCTCGCTGGTCGGGCAGCTCGACACCACGTTCGCGGCGATCGACGCGGACAAGGGCACAGCGCTGGGGGACACCCTCGACATCGCCCCCGAGGCGCTGCCGGCCGCCCGCAAGGCCCTGGAGGACCTGCAGCAGCCGCTGGCGTCGACGAACTCGGCGATGACGCAGCTGCAGACCGGGTCCCGCTCGCTCGGCGACGCCACCCCGGACCTGCGGGGCGTGCTGGTCGAGGCCCCGCAGCCGCTGGACAAGCTGCCCGGCGTCTCCGACTCGGCCGAGCCCGCGCTCGGCTCGCTGACCCCCGCCGTCGCCGATGCGCGCCCCGTCGCGCCGAAGGTGACCCAGGGAGTCGGCTTCGCGAACACCCCGCTGCAGGTCCTGGCGCCCTACGCGCCGGAGATCGCGCAGTGGTTCACCAGCGCCTCGTCCGGCCTGTCCGACGGCGATGCCGCGGGCCACCACCTGCGGTTCACCCTGATGGTCCGGCCGGAGTCCTTCGTCGGAGCGGCGGGTCTGCCCGACCCCACCGCGGCGAGCAACCCGTACCCGGCCCCCGGCCAGGCACCGAACGACGCATCGCTGGGCCTGCTGCCCGCCCCGGGCCCGTCCAACCGGACGCCCCAGGAGCAGCCCGGCCAGGGCGACAGCGCCGCCGGCGGCGGCCTTCTGGGAGGTAACCGATGACCGCCCCCGCACAGGGCACCGGCACGCCACGGCTGCGCCGCCGGCTCCCGCTCTGGGTGGCCGCTCTCGCGGTCATCGGGATCATGCTGCTGTCGCTGGTCCTGGGCCTGCTCAAGCCGCAGGTCACGACGCTGCTCATGAAGCTGACCGGCGCCTCGACCCGGACCGTGCACTTCACCGCGAACCAGTTCCTCTTCGAGGACGTCTCGAAGGTGAAGGTCGCCGGTGTCGACTCCGGTGTCGTGAGCTCGGTCGACCCGGCGCCCGACGGCGGCGCGATCGTGACCGTCGTCGTCGACCCGGAGGTCGTGGACACCGTCGGCGACCAGCCGTCGGCACGGCTGCGGCCCACCACCCTGCTGTCCGGCCTGTTCTACATCGACCTCGTCCCGGGCGGTGACCGCTCCGCGGAGTGGACCGAGCAGATCCCGGTGGACCGCACCCGGCTCCCCACCGAGGTCGACGACGTCGCCGAGCGTCTCCAGCCCGACGCCCTCGAGGGCGCGAAGGCCGCGGTCACCCAGTTCGACGAGACCCTCGGCAACGCCGGCGGCAACGAGGCGCTCCACGAGCTCCTCGCCACGGCGCCGGGGACCCTCGGTCCGGCCGCCGGGGTCGTCGAGTCGCTGCGCGGCACCCAGCCGGAGAAGGACCTGACCGAGGTCGTGCGGGGTCTGCAGCGCACCACCGGCACGCTGAACCGCGAGCCGGGGCAGCTGGACGGCATCGTCGCGAACCTGCAGGACACCACGCAGGTCCTGGCCGAGACCTCCGGTCCGGTCGCCGACGCGGTCTCCAGGCTGCCCGGCGTCCTCGACACCACCGACGCCGGCCTGAAGCGGCTGAACGTGTCGCTGGACAAGCTGCGCGACACCGCGGGCCCGGCCCGGCCCACCGTCCAGGAGCTGGACGAGCTCCTGGGCCGTGCCGAGCCGGTGCTGGCCGACGCCCGCCCGCTGGTGTCCGACCTGCGCGCGGCGCTGGTCGACGCCCGCCCGCTGGTCGAGGGCCTGGTCCCGGCGAGCGAGGGCGCGACGCGGGTCCTCGACGACCTGCCGGCGCCGCTCGAGCGACTGGGCGGACCGGTCCTCGACTCGCTGAACACCCCGTTCGTCGGCGAGGGCCCGTACTCCGCGGTCGACAGCCGCGGTGTCCCCCTCAAGGACGAGGTCGGTCACATGTTCTCGAACCTCAGCAGGACCGGCGCCTACGTCGACCCCAACGGGCACGCGGTGTCCTTCCACCCCGGTCCCGGCCTCGGCACCGTGCCCGGCCTGGGCTCGGTGAGCCTGGAGAACATGTTCCAGCAGATCTTCCACGGGACGGGTGGTCGGTGATGGCGGCAACTCCCACACCTGCACCGGAGGCCCCCCGCGGGTTCCGGGCCAGGTTCCGGTCCGGACTGGACCGCGTCCGCAACGAGCCCGGTCTGGGCCGGAACGTGATCGCCCTCGGCGTCGTGATGGTGCTCGGCCTGGTCTGCGGGGGCTACATCCTGTCCCAGCAGCGGTTCGTGCCGCCGTGGGCGAACGAGCGGATGGTCTACGCGACCTTCTCCGAGACCCCGGCGCTGGCCCCCGGCCGCGGCCAGGAGGTCCGGATGTCCGGCGTCCCGGTCGGCGACATCCGCTCCTCCGAGCTCACGCCGGAGGGCACCGCCCGGGTGCTCCTGGCGATCGACCGCAACGACTACGACGGCCCCGTCTACGACAACGCCACCGTGGTCCTGCGGCCGAAGAGCCCGCTCAACGAGATGTACATCGAGATGGACCCCGGCACCCCCGCCGGCAAGGTCCTCGACGACTACGGCGTGCTCCCCGTCGCCAACGCCAAGCCGCCGGTGCAGATCGACGCGGCACTGGCCCACCTGGACCAGAACGCGCTCGCCGCGGTGCAGTCGCTGCTGGAGGCGTCCGACGTCGCCCTCGCGACGGCGCCCCAGGACCTCCCGCAGGGCGTGCGTGCCACCACCGAGGTGGTCGACCGGCTCAAGCCGGTCGTCGACCAGCTCGACCGGCGCCGCGACAACCTGGCCCGCCTGGTCACCTCGATCGGCCAACTCTCCACCGCCGTCGGCGGCGACGAGAAGCGGCTCACCGCCCTGGCGAACTCGCTGTCGACCACGCTGAGGACGGTGTCCGCGCAGAGCCAGGCCCTGCGTGACTCGCTGAACCAGCTGCCCGGCGTCGTCGACAACCTCGGTGCGGCCACCGGCAACGTCGCGCAGCTCTCCGACCAGCTCGACCCGACCCTGGACAACGTCCGGGCCGCCTCGGAGCAGCTGCCCGGCGCGCTGGACCGGCTGACCGACACCGTCGACACGCTCCACACCACCGTGGACAAGGCCCGGCCGGTCGCCGAGAAGCTCATGCCGGTCGCGGCGGACCTGCGCCCGTTCGTGAACGACCTGAACGGGACGCTGCCCGCGCTGAAGGAGATCTCCGGCCGGCTCGACCCGGTCACCGCCGGCCTCCAGCAGTACCTGCCGGACCTGAACGCCTTCGTCTACCAGACGTCGTCGGTGACCAGCCTGCGCGACGCCAACGGCGGCATCCTGCGCGGTCTGCTCCAGTTCGGCCCGACCACCATCCCGGCGCCCGGCGCCGACGAGCTCTCCCAGACGCCCCGGTAAGGAGGTGACCCCCGGATGAAGATCCCCCACTCCGCGCTCCCCGCGATCAGGACGACGATCCTGCTCGCCTTCACCGCGGCGTCGGCGTTCGTGTTCCTGTTCTTCTGGACCTCGGTCGGCGGCTACGTACCCGGCTACACCCAGGAGCAGTACACGACGTCGTTCCACGTCGACAAGGTCAACAACCTGGTCCCGCAGTCCGATGTCACCCTGAACGGGGTGAAGGTCGGCAAGGTCCTGACCGTCGAGGCGACCCCGGACGGGCGCGCCGAGGTGGTCGTCAACCTGACCGACGAGGACGCCATCCCGCTGCACGAGGGCATCACCGGCCGCATCAACTCGAAGACGCTGGTCGAGGAGACCTACGTGTCCCTCGTCGACGGCCGCGGTGCCGAGCTGCCCGACGGCAGCCGGCTCCCCGACGGCGCCGTGCAGTCCGCCGTCCTGCTCGACGACCTGATCCGGACGCTGCCCGACGATCGCCGCGTCGCGCTGGCCTCCACCCTGCAGTCGCTGGGTGCGGCCACGAAGGACACCCAGGCGGGGGTCGACGGCGCGCTGGCCGGCCTCGGCCAGCTCGGTCGCGAGGGCGGCACCGCCCTGGACGCGCTCGCCGCGCAGTCGAAGGACCTGGAGCAGCTCTCGCAGAACACCGCCGCGGTGCTCGCCGCGCTGGACGTGCAGCGCGGCCGCATCGCCGACCTGGTGACCGACGCCAACCTGGTCACCGAGGTCACCGCGAACAGCCGCACCGACCTGGAGAACACCGTCCGGGAGCTGCCGCCGACGCTGAAGGCCGCCCACGACGCCAGCGACGACCTGTCCCGGCTCGCCGGTGGGCTCGGCCCGGTCGCGGCGAACCTGGACCGGGCGGCGCCCGCCCTCGACGCGGCGCTGAACGAGCTCCCGGCGACCACCCGCGACCTGCGCGGACTGCTGCCCTCGCTCGACGCGACCCTGGGCAAGGCCCCGGTCACCCTGGACAAGGTCCCGCAGTTCTCCGACGACCTGCGGGCACTGCTGCCCGAGGCCGACCGGGCGCTGCTCCAGCTCAACCCGATGCTGGAGTACCTGAAGCCCTACGGCGGCGACATCTACCAGTTCTTCACCAACTTCGGTGAGGCGGTGTCGCGCGGCGATGCCAACGGCACGCTCCTGCGCGTGATGCTGGTGTTCCACGCCCAGTCGTTCGCGGGCAGTCCCGTCCCGCTCAACGGGATCCCGCCGCTGGACGACAACAACCCGTACCCGCGGCCGGGCACGCAGAACAACCCGCAGGACGACGCGCCCCCGCCGCAGGTGGCCGATCCCGGACCGGCGAACCAGGCGCCGCCGCCCGGGCCGGCCCCCACCGTCGGGCCGCAGCCCACGGGCGAGGCCGCCGAGGGCGACCAGCCCCCGGCACCGGCGCCGTCCGGTGGTGGACTCCTGGGGCTCGGCGGATGATCCGCGGCCTCCGCACGACCCTCGACGGGCGTGGCGCCGCATCCGCGGCGTCGCGCCCGTCGGGGCGTTCCGCCCTGGTCTGGATCATGCTGCTGGCCCTGGCGGCGCTGACCGTCGCCGGCGTGTCCCGGGTGAAGGTCGAGACCGGGGTCGAGTCGTTCCTGCCGTCGTCGGACCCGTCGGTGCAGCGCTACACCGAGCTCGCCCGCTCCTTCGGTGGCGACCCGATCGTCGTGCTGCTGCGCGCCCCGCAGGCCCCCGGCCTGCTCGACCGGGACGTGCTGCCGCACGTGCTCGGCCTCGAGGGGCAGCTGTCGCAGCTGCCCGACGTCGCCTCGGTCTACGGCCCGGCGACGACGCTGAACCAGCTGGCGTCGCAGTCCCAGAAGCTGCTCGCCGAGCTCACCGGACGTCGCGACGGGCTGCAGCGCGCCGCGGCGATCACCGCCCGGCAGCGCGGCGAGGACCCGGCCGCCGCCGCGAACGCCGCCGTCGCGGCGTTCGACGCCCGGTACGGCCCGCTGATCGTGCAGGGCCTGCCGGTGGGTCTGCCGACCCTGCGCAACCAGCGCTTCATCGACCACTCGATCATGGGTTCGGGCGGTGAGCCGCGCCCGCAGTGGCGCTACGTCGTCCCCGACAACCGTTCGCTGGCCGTGCTGGTCCGCCCCCGCGAGGGGCTCGACCAGGCCGGGACCGAGCAGCTCGTCGCCGCGGTGAACGACACCGTCGCCCGGGCGCAGCTGCCCGCCGAGGCCACCGTCTCCGGCGTCCCGGCCATCACCGCCTCGCTCGGCGTCGCGGTGGACCGGGAGGCGCCGGTCCTGGGCGCGGTCGCAGTCGTCGCGATCGGGCTCTGCCTGTTCCTGGTGCCCTGGACCCGGCGGCGGCGACGGCTGATCCCGCTCGCGGTGACCCTCGCGGCGACCGCGGCGACGCTGGCCGTGCTGGGCTGGATCGGCCGCCCCGTCTCGCTCGGGGTGGTCGCGTTCCTGCCGGTCCTGGTGGGTCTGGGCAGCTACTACCCGACCTACTTCGCCCGCGGGGCACGGCCGCGGACGGTCGTCGTCGTCGCGGCGGGGACGGCGGCCGGGTTCGGTGCGCTGCTGCTCTCGCCGCTGCCGTTCGTGCGGGACCTCGGGTCGACCCTGGCCCTGGGCGTCGCGTTCGCGGTGGCGCTGGGCTGGTTCGTCTACCGGCCCGGTGGCTGGGCCGGCCCGGACCGGCCCGCGTCCGCCGCGCCGGCCGACCCCGCGACCGATGCCGCCGCCGACCCGGCCGACCCGGACCCGGCCGCCCCCGACGCCGACCCGGCCGACGCAGGTGCACCCGCCGGCGACGACGCGGCGGCGCCGGACGGTCCCGGGCCGGTGGCCCGCCCGGGCCGGTCGCGGCTGGTCGCCGTCGTCCTCGCCGGTCTGGTCGCGGTCGGCGGCTGGGCCACGCTGCCCTTCCTGCCCCTGCAGACCAGCGTCGACGCGTTGTCGGCCGGGCTGCCCGCCGTCTCCGACGCCACCCGGGTCGAGCAGATCCTGGGCTCGGGCGGCGAGCTCGCCGTCGTCCTGCGGTCCACCGACGGGAAGGGCGACGTGCTCACCCCGCAGGCGTGGACGTGGATGACGACGGCCCAGCAGTCGATCGTGCGGCTGCACGGCGACCAGGCGCGGCCCGCGCTCTCGGCGCCCACGCTGCTGTCGTTCCTCGGCCCCACCCCGGACCAGGAGCAGACCCGGGCCGGCGTCCGGCTGCTGCCGCCGTACCTCACCGGCGCGGTGCTGCGGCCCGACGGCCAGGTCGCGGTGCTGTCCTTCGGCGTCCGGCTCGACGACCTCGATCGGCTCCGTGGGCTGACCGACGCGATCACCGCCGAGCTGCCCCCGGCCCCGCCCGGCTTCGTCGCCGAGGTCTCCGGGCTGCCCGCCGTCGCGGTGCAGGGCTACGAGCTCGTCTCCGCCGACCGCTACCTCGCCGGCACCGCCGGCCTGGTCGCCGCGGCGCTGGTGCTCGGGGTCGGGCTGCGGCACCGGCGCGACGCGCTGCGCGCCGCACTGGCCGCCGTGCTGGCGACCGGCGCCAACCTGTTCCTGCTCTGGGGGTTCGGCATCCCGCTGAACCCGCTCACCGTCGCGCTCGGGTCGCTCACCGCCGCCGTCGGCTGTGAGTTCACCGTGATGACCTGCGACGCCGTCCGCACGCGCGACCCGCGCCTGCGGACCGCGGTGACCCTCGCCGCCCTCACCTCGGGCACCGGGTTCGCCGTGCTGGCGTTGTCCGACCTCGCCCTCATGCGCGAGTTCGGGCTGCTCCTGGCGTTGTCCGTACTGCTGTCCTACCTGGCCGCACGGGTCGTGGTGCGGGCGTTCCCGCCCGCGCACGGCCCGGCCGACCCCGCGCGGAGTACCCCCGCCCGGGAGAAGCTCGTTGGAGTGATGTGATGCGAGTCAAGTCCACACTGGCGTGGATCGCCGGCGCCGCCCTCGACCGGGTCCGGACCACCTGGACCGGCCGGATCGTGGCGGGAGTCCTCGTCCTCGCCCTCGTCGCCGGGGTCGGCGGCGGGGTCTGGTGGAAGATGCAGCAGGTCCCCGACGGCGCGGCGCTGGCCGTCGGCGACCGGGTCGTGACCGTCACCGACCTCGACGACCGGGTGCAGACCCTGCGTGCGCTCTACGGCGTCCAGCCGCCGGTCGAGGACCCGGTGAAGATGGACGGCTTCCGCCGCGACGCGGCCAAGGCCGTCGCGCTGAGCATGGTGCTGGAGGACCGGGCGACCGAGCTGGGCGTCGGCGTCGCGGACGCGAAGGTCCGCCAGACCCTCGACCAGTACATCACCCAGCAGCTCGGCAACGGCCCCGGTGCGCGCGACGACTTCGTCAAGGTCCTCGGCAACGTCGGCACCACCGAGGACAAGGTGATGAACGAGGTCCGCCAGCAGATGGTCGTCGGGGAGCTGTTCGACAAGGTCACCAAGGACGTGACCGTCACCGACGACGACCTGCGTGCCGAGTTCCCGAAGTATGCCCAGCGGCTCGGGACCCCGGAGAAGCGCGAGCTGTCCAACATCGTCGTCGCCAGCAAGGAGGCCGCCGACAAGATCGCGGCCGACCTGCGGGGCGGCGCCGACTTCGCGACCGTCGCGCGGGCCACCACGATCGACAACGCCACCCGCGCGAACGGCGGGGCGCTGGGCCCGATCGGCGCCGACCAGCTGCAGCCCGACTACGCGAAGGCCGCCTTCGGCGGCCCGGCCGGCCAGGTGTTCGGCCCGGTGCAGAACCAGTTCGGCTGGAACGTCGGCCGGTCGGGGGCGGTGACCCCGGGCGTCCCGGCGAACTTCGACCAGGTCAAGGACCGACTCCGCGAGCTGGTGCTGTTCGACCGCCGGATCGGCCTCTGGGGTCAGTGGATGACCGACTCGCTGGCCGACGGCGACGTCCGCTACGCCGACGACTACCGCCCCGCCGACCCGGACACCGCGCCCACCGGCGCGAGCCCGGGCCTGCCCTCGGGCACGCCGCAGACGGTCCCGCCCGCGCCGGGCGGCGGCGGGTGAGTCCCGCCTGGACCGTCCTGACCTTCGCGGGTCTGGGCGTCCTGCTCGCCCTCATGGGGTGGGCGGGACGCCGGCACGCCGCGGGCCTCGGCGCGGTCCCGGGGATGCCCGCCGAGCTGCAGCGGCACCGGGTGGCGGTCATCCGCCGCGGCGCCACGGCCTGCCTGGTGGTCGGCGTCGCGTTCGTCGTGGTCGGGGTGCTGGCACCGTTGCTGTGAGGCCCATCGGGTCACCAGCAGGTCATCAGCGGGTCAGCAGCAGGAACAGGCAGTACGAGGTGACCAGCGCCAGCACCACCAGCGCGGGCACCACCAGCCGCGGGTCGAGCTCGACGGTCCGGGAGCCCCGGCGCGGCCCCTCCAGCTCGGCGCGGGTCGCGTCCGGGTCGGGCGGGCCGAGGAGGTCCGAGATCCGGAAGCGGCGCTCGACGTCGGAGACGGCGGCGACGCCGTGCAGCAGCTCCGCGGGCGGCCCGCAGGCCACGATCCGGCCGTGGCACAGGATCGCGACGACGTCGGCCAGCTCCCGGGCCAGCGCGACGTCGTGCGTGGTGACCAGCACCGTCGCCCCCGACCGCTCCTGCTGCTCGCGGACCGCCGTCACCAGCGTGTCCGCGTGCGCGGCGTCCAGCCCGGTCTCCAGCTCGTCGAGGACCAGGACCGGCGCCTCCACGGCGAGGGTGCGGGCGATCGCGAGCCGTTTGCGTCCGTGTGCCGGCAGCTCCGCGGGGAGCGCGTCGGCCCGGTCGTGCAGCCGCATCTCGCGCAGCCGGTGCATCGCGATGCGCTCGACCCGCTCCGCGGACAGACCGCGGCCATCGAGGGCGTAGGTCAGGTTGTCGTAGGCCGACAGGGACCCGAACAGCGACGACTCGAACACCGACGGGCCGCCGAACAGCACGCTCATGCCGCGGCGCAGGCGTCGCAGCTCGGTCTCGCCGGCCGCGTGCACGTCGACACCGCCGACGGTGACGGTGCCCCGGCCCGGCGCGACGAGCCCGGCGAGGTGGCGCACCAGGGTGGTCTTGCCCGAGCCGGACGGGCCCATCAACACCGTCACGGTGCCGGGCGCCAGGTGCAGCCCGAGTCGGAACAGCACCGGGGTGTCGTCGATCATCGTCGTCACGTCGGTGAAGTCGACCGCCGGCCCGCGGGGCGGCCTGCCGCCGGACACGGGATCGGTCATCGCACCAGTGGACGCCCCGGGCTCCGGAGGCTCGTCTCCCGGCGGTGGTGACTCCCTCTCCCGTAGTGGGTGTCCCTGCGTGCGGAGGGGGCCTACGCCCGGGCGGTCCCTCTAGCCTGCGGCCATGATCGAGCAGGTGCGGAGCCGGTCCACGATGCCGTGGGCCCTGGTCCTGTCGGCCGCCGCGTGGATGCTGAGCGCGGTGCTGCTGGCCGTCGCGTGGGCCGGGCTGCGGCCGGAGCCGACGGTCGACGAGGACACGGCGAGCACGCTGGCGGGCCAGGGTGCCCCGGTCGTGGCGTCCGGGGCGACGGCGCCGTACCCGACCTGGCTGCTGCTCGTCCTCGCGGTGCTGCTCCTCGCGGCGGGCGCCGCCCTGGCGCTGCGCCGCCGCGTCGCCCGTTACCCCGCGGTCGTCCTGTCCGTTGTGTCGGTGGTGCTCCTCGCCGTGGCGGGGCGCTGGGAGACGATCCCGGCGATGGCCCTGCTGGTGGTCGGGACCGTCCCGCTGCTGACGCCCTCCGCGCTGCGACACCTGCGCTGAGCGACCGAAGGGAGACCTCGTGGCCGTCCCGGGGTTCGACTGGTTCTCCGACCGCGTGGACTGGGTCAGCCTGGTCCGCGGCGCCTCGCTGGCGTTCAGCGTGCTCGTGATCGGCGGGCTCGCCGCGCCGCTGGGCTCGCAGATCCCGGTCGTCGGGCCGGCCTGGCTGATCATCACCGCGGTCGTCGCGTTCGTGCTGGCGGGCTACCGGATCGGCGACGCCGTCGACCCGCGGGTGCACGGCGCCGGCGCGGCCGTCGCCGGGTACCTGCTCGTGTTGCCGCTGGTGGTGCTGGGCACCGGTGGGCTCGACCCGACCCAGCTCGTCCTCACCCTGCTCACCGCCGTGGTCATGGGCGCGATCGCCGGGCATCTCGCGGGCCGGAACCGGGACCGCCGCACCGTGTGACGACGCGGCCGGCCGGCGACGGCTCCGCACCCGAGCGGGGGATACGCCGAGCTCGACGACCGCTCGCGCCGGATCGCCCACGTCCTGCGTGACGCCGGGCTGCGCCGCGGCGACCACGTCGCCTTCCTCTCCGACAACGCCCCCGAGGTCTTCGAGATCTACTGGGCGGCGATGCGCTCGGGCCTGTACATCACCGGCATCAACCACCACCTCGCCGCGGACGAGGCCGCCTACATCGTGGACGACTGCGGTGCCCGGGTGCTGTTCGTCTCGGCCGCGAAGCGCGAGCTCGCCGAGGCGCTCGTGGAGCGGACCCCCGGCGTGGAGCGCCGTTTCGCCTTCGGGGGAGCGGTCGAGGGCCACGAGTCGCTCGGCGCCGCGACGGAGCTCGCCGTCGACGGGCCGCTGCCCGAGCAGCCCCGCGGCGCGGACATGCTCTACTCCTCGGGCACCACCGGACGCCCCAAGGGCATCAAGCCCGCGCTGCCGACGATCCAGGTCGACGAGCCCGGTGACCTCTACACCGCGGTGTTCGGCCCGATGTACGGCTTCGGCGAGGACACCGTCTACTACTCGCCGGCGCCGGTGTACCACGCCGCGCCGCTGCGCTTCGGCGGCATCGTGCACGCCCTCGGCGGGACCGTGGTGATGGCGCAGAAGTTCGACGCCGAGGCCGCGCTGGCGCACATCGCGCACCACCGGGTGACCCACGGCCAGTTCGTCCCGACGATGTTCGTCCGGATGCTCAAGCTCCCCGACGCCGTCCGGACGTCCTACGACGTCTCCTCGCTGCGGGTGGCCGTGCACGCCGCCGCGCCGTGCCCGGTCGACGTCAAGCAGAAGATGATCGACTGGTGGGGCCCGGTCCTGTACGAGTACTACTCCTCGACAGAGGGCAACGGCGTCACCTTCATCGACCCGGCGGCGTGGGCGGACAAGCCCGGCTCGGTCGGCAAGGCAGGCCTCGGGGTCATCCACGTCTGCGACGACGACGGCCGCGAGCTGCCGACCGGCGAGGTCGGCACCGTCTACTTCGAGCGCGACGTACCGCCGTTCGAGTACCACAACGACCCGGAGAAGACCCGTGCCGGCCGCCACCCCGAGCACGACAACTGGTCCACCACCGGCGACGTCGGCTACCTCGACCCCGACGGCTACCTGTTCCTCACGGACCGCAAGGCATTCATGATCATCTCCGGTGGGGTGAACATCTACCCGCAGGAGATCGAGGACGTCCTCACCCTGCACCCCGCGGTCTACGACGTCGCCGTCATCGGCGTGCCGGACCCGGAGATGGGCGAGCAGGTCAAGGCGGTCGTGCAGACCCCCGACGGCGTCGAGGGCTCGCCGGAGCTAGCGGCCGAGCTCCTCGAGTTCGTCCGCGAGCGGATCGCCCGCTACAAGGCCCCGCGCAGCGTGGACTTCACCGACCAGCTGCCCCGCAGCGCCACCGGCAAGCTCGTCAAGGGCGAGCTGCGCGCGCGGTACGCGGAGCCGGCCACCGCCTGACGGCCCACAGCGGTCACTCCCGGGGCAGCCGGTCACACACTGTGCCTCCGTAGGGAGTACGGAACCACCCCCCGGGAGCGATGTGACCTCCCTCGCTCCCCGGCCACCATCTGGTCCGACGGCAGCGCCCGGCCCCCGGACGTCTGCCCCTGCACTCAACGAGGAGATCACCATGGGCTTCTTCGCCGACAGCAACGAGGTCGACACCTACATCGGCGGCGTCTTCCGCGCGGCCAACGACCACCCCGAGTCCGGCCCGAAGATGCGTGCCGCCGGCATCAACCTCCGCGTGCTCTACACCGACCCGGACACCGAGATGTGGGTCAAGATGCGTGAGCCGGCGATGGAGGTCCACACCGGCGCCGACGACGACAAGGCCGACATCACCCTGATGATGCGCGCCGACACCGGCGACAAGTTCTGGCGCGGCGAGTACAACCTCGCCGTCGGTCTCGCCAAGGGCGAGGTCAAGGCCAAGGGCCCGGTCAACAAGATCCTGAAGCTGGTCCCGCTGACCAAGCCGATGTTCCCGATGTACCGGGAGCTGGTCGCCGAGAAGGACGCGACCGCGAACGCCTGACCGCCCCGTCCCAGAGCAGAGGAAGGACGCCGATCCGATGGCGACCATGAAGGCGGTCGTGCTCCGCGAGCCGCACAAGATCGAGGTCATGGAGGTCCCGAAGCCGGAGATCACCGACCCCGGTGACGTCCTGCTGCGGGTCGACCTCACGGCGATCTGCGGGACCGACCTGCACCCCTACGAGGGGCGCATCGTGATCGAGGACGACGTGGTGCTCGGCCACGAGTTCCTCGGCACCGTCGAGGCCGTCGGATCCGCGGTCAACCTCGTCTCCGAGGGCGACCGCGCCGTCGCCTCCTGCGTCGTGAGCTGCGGCAACTGCTACAACTGCCGCCGCAACCGGCCGGGCCAGTGCTTCGGCACGATGATCTTCGGGCTCGGGGTGACCTTCGGCAGCCTGTCCGGCGGCCAGGCCGAGTACGTGATCGTGCCGAACGCCGACCGCACGCTGCGCAAGCTCTCCGACGAGGGCAAGGGCAACGACGAGGACAAGCTGTTCGTCGGCGACATCATGGCGACCGGCTACGAGGCCGTCCGCAAGTTCATCCAGCCCGGCGACACCGTCGCCGTGGTCGGGGCCGGCCCGGTCGGGCTGTGTGCCGCGATGTCGGCGAACGTGCTCGGCGCCGCGCAGACGATCGTGGTGGACAAGGTCCCGGCCCGCCTCAAGGAGGCGGAGGCCATCGGTGCCGTCCCGGTGAACGCCGACGAGACCGACCCGGCCGACGCCGTGCAGGACCTCACCGACTGGCGGGGCGCCGACGTCGTGATCGACGCCGTCGGGCACCCGTCGGCGCTGCTGTCGGCCTGCACCCTGGTCCGCTCCGGTGGCGCGATCTCGATCCCCGGTGTGTACACCGAGGACAGCATCGAGCTGCCCTTCGGCGACCTGTACCTGAAGGGCGTCACCATCGCCCAGGGCGTCGCGAACATCACGAACTACATGGACGAGACGCTGGCGCTCATCGCGGCGGGCAAGCTCGACCCGAGCCGGTTCATCTCGCACCGCATGCCGATGTCGCAGGCGACCGAGGCGTACCGGATGTTCGAGGAGCGCGAAGCCACCAAGATCGTCCTGGACCCGACCGCATGACCGCCGGGACGACCGTCCGCCACTTCCCGATGCGGATCGGTGGCGAGGACGTGGACTCGAACGACCGCCTCGAGATCCGTGACCCGCAGAACGGTGAGCTGGTCGCCACCGCCGCCTCCGGTGGCGCGTCGGCGATCGACGCGGCCGTCGACGCGGCCCAGGCCGCCTTCGACGACGGCGGCTGGTCGCGAGCCACCCCGGCGCACCGCGCCTCGGTGATGCGCGCGATCGCCGACCGGCTCGGCGAGCGGCTCGACGAGATGGTCGAGCTGGAGATCATGGCCAACGGCGCCACCGTGCGTCAGGCCACCGGCTTCCACGTCGGCTACTGCGCCCCGCACCTGGAGTACTTCGCCGGCCTGGCGGAGCGCTACGAGTTCGAGACGCCCATGCCGCGGTCCACGTTCCCGGTGCTCGGCCAGTCGACGCTCCGCAAGGAGCCGATCGGCGTGGTCGGCGCGATCGCACCGTGGAACTTTCCGCTGCTGCTGAGCCTGTGGAAGTTCGCCCCGGCCCTGGCCGTCGGCAACTCGGTGATCCTCAAGCCGGACGAGAAGACCCCGCTGTCGGCGCTGGAGTTCGCGGCCATCGCCGAGGAGTGCGGGCTGCCGCCGGGTGTGTTCAACGTCGTCCCGGGCCCCGGCCCGGACGCCGGCGCGCGCCTGGCCAGCCACCCGGGCGTCGGCAAGATCGGCTTCACCGGATCCACCGACGTCGGACGCGAGATCATGCGCCTGGCCTCGGGCACGGTCAAGGCCGTGACCCTGGAGCTCGGCGGCAAGTCGCCGGCGCTGGTCCTCGACGACGCCGACCTCGACATCGCCGTCGACGGGGTGCTCTACGGCTGCATGCTGTACTCCGGCCAGATCTGCGAGTCGATGACCCGGCTGCTGCTGCCGGACTCGCTGCACGACGAGTTCGTGGAGCGCATGGTCGCCCGCGCGTCCACCATCCGGCTCGGGGACACCCGGGACTGGGAGACCGACATGGGCCCGGTCGTCTCGGCGAAGCAGAAGGACCGGATCCTCGAGCTGATCCGGTCCGGCAAGGACGAGGGCGCCACCGCGGTCCTGGGCGGCGACGAGGCCCACGTCGAGGGCTACGAGGGCGGTCACTGGATCCAGCCGACCATCTTCACCGGCGTCCGCAACGACATGCGGATCGCCCGCGAGGAGATCTTCGGTCCGGTGCTGTCGGTCATCCGCTACGGCTCGGAGGCCGAGGGCGTCGCCCTGGCCAACGACACGCAGTACGGGCTGGCGTCGTCGGTGTGGAGCCGCGACAACTCCCGGGCCCTGGACGTCGCCGAGAAGATCAAGGCCGGCTCGGTCTGGATCAACGACGCGCACCAGATCAACTGCGAGGTGCCGTTCGGCGGGTACAAGCAGTCCGGCGTCGGCCGTGAGCTCGGCCCACGCGCGCTGGACCCCTACGTCGAGGAGAAGAACGTCCACCTCGACCTGTCCGGCACCCGCGAGGCGCGTCCGTACGACGTCCTGCTGAGCCACGCCGACGACTGAGGCCTGCCCCGCCATCGGCCCCGTCCCCCGGTACCCCCTCACCGGGGGACGGGGCCGCCTCTCCCGATGGGGGTACGACCTCCCCCTCCCGGGGAGACGACCGTCCCCACGTCTCTCCGCACACTCGTCAGTGACCCCGTGTCACCAGCTTTCCGCCCGCGGAGCACCCCGCCGGGCTCGGAGGAGATCCGATGACCGCCACCTTCGACGCCACCGACTTCGAGTCGGAGATGTACGACCCGGACGCCGTGGACATGATCCCGGCCACCAGCGAGGGCAAGCCCGAGCACTACCCGATCGACATCTCGACCAAGGCGTTCTGGAACCAGACCTCGGAGCAGCGTGAGGAGACCTTCAAGGTCCTGCGCCGCGAGCAGCCGGTCTCCTGGCAGCGTCCGGTCGACGACGCCGTCACCCCCGACCCCGACGACCCCGGCTACTGGGCGGTGGTCAGCCACGCCGACATCGTCACGGTCAGCCGGGACAACGACACCTTCATCTCCGGGCAGGGTGTGCTGTTCGACCTGCTCCCGCCGATCTTCCTCGAGCTGACCCAGTCCTTCCTCGCGATGGACAACCCCAAGCACGACCGGCTCCGCAAGCTCGTCGCCTCGGCGTTCACGCCCAAGCAGATCAAGCTGATCGACGACCGGATCGCGCTGGCCGCGAAGGAGATCGTCGACGACGTCGTCGCCGAGCCCTCCGGCGAGATCGACTTCGTCCAGCGGGTCGCGAAGGTGCTCCCCACCCGCATCTTCTGCGACATCATGGGCGTCCCCGAGCACCTGCGCGAGGCCACTGAGCGCAACGCCGCCGACATCGTCGCCTGGGCCGACGACGAGGTCCTCGCCGGCCGCGCCGCCGACGAGGTGCAGGTGCAGGCCGCGACGAACCTGCACGACATCGCCGCCGAGCTCATCGAGCTGAAGACCGCGGAGCCGTCCGACGACCTGATCACCTCGCTGATCAACGCCGAGGTGGACGGCCAGAAGCTCGACGAGTTCGAGATCGGCTCGTTCTTCGTGCTCATGGCGGTCGCCGGCACCGACACCACCCGGCACACCTCGGCGTTCACCGTCCGCGCCTTCACCCACTTCCCCGAGCAGAAGCAGTGGCTCATGGAGGACTTCGACGGCCGGATCAACAACGCGATCGAGGAGTTCGTCCGGTACGCCTGCCCGGTCATGACCTTCCGCCGCACCGCGGTCGTCGAGACCGAGCTGGGCGGCAAGAAGATCGTCCCCGGCGACAAGGTCGTCATGTTCTACCCGTCGGGCTGCATGGACGAGAAGGTCTTCGACGACCCGGAGAAGTTCGACCTCTCCCGGGAGAACGCGAAGGCGCACACCGGCTTCGGCGGCGGCGGCGTGCACTTCTGCCTGGGCAACCAGCTCGCGAAGTCCATGCTCAAGGCGCTGTTTCGCGAGCTGCTGTTCCGCATCCCGCAGTTCGAGGTCGGCGAGCCCGAGCTGCTGGGCACCAACTTCATGCGCGGGGTGAAGCGCATGCCGTTCCGATTCTCCCTGGAGAAGTGATGGGTCTGCGTATCGAGCTCGACGAGGGCAAGTGCAGCGGCCTGGGCCTGTGCGAGGCCGAGGCGCCGGAGCTCTTCGAGGTCCGCGACGACGGTTCGCTCGCGGTGCTGGACGCCACCCCGGCCGAGGAGCACCGGGCGGCCTGCGAGGCGGCGATCGCCTCCTGTCCGACCGAGGCGCTGCGCCTCGTCGAGAGCTGACCGCACACACCCCCTCACCGCGGGGACGCCGGGAGACCGCCACTCCCGGCGTCCCCACTCCCTTCTCCGGAGGAGCACACCGTGGAGCACCTCGTCGTCGTCGGTGCGTCGCTGGCCGGCATCCGGGCCGTCGAGGCGGCCCGCAAGGCCGGCCACCGGGGCGCCGTGACCCTCGTCGGGGCCGAGCGGCACCTGCCCTACGATCGCCCGCCGTTGTCGAAGGCCTTCCTCGACGACACCGGCGAGGAGCCGGCCGACCCGCGGTTCCGGACCGAGGAGCACCTGCGCGACGAGCTGGGGGTCGAGCTGCGCCTCGGCGTCCCGGCGACCTCGCTGGACACCGCGGCGAGACTGGTCGGGCTCGGCGACGGCGCCGAGCTGGGCTACGACGCGCTCGTCGTCGCGACCGGCGGGGCGGCGCGGACGCTGCCCGGCACCGAGGACCTCTCCGGGGTGCACGCGCTGCGGACCTGGGACGACGCGCTCGCCGTCCGCTCCGCGCTGGACGCGGGCGCCCGCACCGTCGTCATCGGTGCGGGGTTCATCGGCTCGGAGGTCGCCAGCTCGGCGCGCAAGCGCGGCCTGCCCGCGACGATCGTGGAGACCCTGCCGGTCCCGCTGGTCCGTTCGGTCGGCGAGGACATGGGCAAGGCCTGCGCCGACCTGCACCGCGCGCACGGCACCGACCTGCGCTGCGGAGAGACCGTCGACGGGCTGGAGTCCTCCGGCGGCGCGGTCACCGGGGTCCGCCTGGGGTCGGGCGAGATCGTCCCGGCGGACCTGGTCGTCGTCGGGATCGGGGTGTCCCCGTGCACCGGCTGGCTGGAGGGCTCGGGCGTCGAGCTGCACCAACGCGACCGCGGCGTCGTCGCCGACGCCACGCTGCGTGCCGCCGACGGGGTGTACGCCGCGGGCGACGTCGTGCACTTCCCGAACCACCTGTTCGACGGCGAGGTCATGCGGCTGGAGCACTGGACCACCGCCGCCGAGCAGGGCGCGGTGGCAGCCAGGAACGCGCTGGACCCGGCGAACGCCACCGAGCTCGGCACCGTTCCGTACTTCTGGTCGGACTGGTACTCCAGCCGGATCCAGTTCGTCGGCCGGCCCGCCGCCGACGAGATCCGGGTGGTGTCCTCCGAGCAGGGCGCCGACCGCTTCCTCGCGCTCTACCGGCGCGGCGACCGGCTGGTCGGGACGATCACGATCGACCGGCCCACCCAGATCATGAAGTACAAGCGGCTGATCTCGAAGCGGGCGAGCTGGGCCGAGGCGCTGGAGTTCGCCGGGGTGGGCTAACCGTTCCGCTGGCCGTGCTGACCCGAGGCGTCCGCGGCATCGCCGTCGTCGACCTCGAGCATCCGGCGGGCCAGGCGCTTCCAGCTCGCGAGGTGCGGCTCGGTCTCGTGGTCGCGGGGGTTGATGGCGTAGGTCATCGCGACCCCGCGCATGCTGGTGAACAGCAGCTCGCGGCACTCGTCGAAGGCCGGGTGGCTGGACAGCGCGGGGCCGAACAGGGTGGCGACCACGTGGGCCACCGCGGTGCCGAGGCGCCGCTCCGCGGGGAGCAGCTCGGCACGGATGTCGTCGTTGGTGCGGGCCGCGACCCACAGCTCCATCGACGCCCAGAAGTACGGCTGCATGAACGTGCCCCACAGCAGCTCCACGGCCCGCTCACAGCGGGCGGTGCCGGTGGTCCCCCCGTACTCCGAGTCCACCACCCACTGCTCCATGTCGGCGATCCGCTCGGCGGCCAGGTGCTGCGCGGCCGCGATGAGCAGTGACTCGCGGCTCGGGAAGTGGTGCAGCAGCCGCCCGCGCGACACCCCCGCGCGCCGCTGCACGGTCACGGTCGTCGAGTGCGCGTGGCCGTGCTCGTACAGCTCGTCGAGGGCGGCCGCGAGGATGATGGCCCGGCTGCTGGCCCGGCGTTCGTCCTGCGTGCGGCGGGGGCGGGGCGAGTGCGGTCCGCCCGCGGGGGAAGCCATGCCGGGGAGGGTAGCCCTCGGCGGCGTGACGGACGGCCGTACGTGCTGCTCCACCCGACCCCGGGGTTCGTCGTCCGAGGGGGGTCGATGATCGATGACGACACTCGTCCGCTCACATCGTGGGACGGGACGTAACACTCTCGGGTATCCGCTTCGATCACCAGAGTGACGTCGGACGTGAGGCGGGTGGATGGACAGCACCGGACCGTACGGGCGGTACTACGCGGAGCGCGCCGCGGCGGGTCAGCGCACCGTGCTGTGGCCGTGGCTGCTGCTGGCGCTGGTCGTGCCGGTGGTGCTGCTGGGCGGGGCGATCGTGAACGGCGACGACCGTGCCGAGGCGACCACCGTCCACCGGGCCGCGCCCGTCCCGGCGCGGGAGGCGACCGAGGGCGTGTACCGCGCCGGTCTCGACCTCGCACCGGGCACCTGGGCCACCGACGGTCCGACCCCGGGCCGGGAGTGCGGCTACACGCGCACCGGCGTGGACGGCACCGAGGTGTCCCGCGGGGTCCTGCACGGCCCGGCCGCCGCCCGGATCCTCGACGGCGAGTCGGTCGTCCTCACCGGAGCCTGCACCTGGTCGCTCCGCTGACCCGTCGGTCGGGATCGCCCGTCCGCGTGCCCGGTCCGTACATTCAGCGGGGTGCGTGACGCCGAGTCGGGACCGGTCCCCGGACCCGCCGTGCTCCGTCGCGAGCCGGGGCGGCTGCTCTGGGAGCAGCTGCTCGATGACCTGCGCCGCCGCCTGGACTCCGACGCGTTCACCCACGGCTTCCCCGGCGAGCTCGCCCTGGGCCGGGAGTACGGCGTCAGCAGACACACCGTCCGCCAGGCGGTGAAGGTGCTGCGCGACGAGGGCCGCGTCGTCGGGACGCGGGGCCGGCCGTCGCGGCAGGCGGCGCCGATCGAGACCGCCCAGCGCCTGGGCGCGCTGTACAGCATCCACGAGTCCGTCCGGGCCATGGGCCTGGAGCAGCGCAGCGTCGTGCGCTCCCTGGACGTCCGCGCCGACGGCGTGGTCGCGGCGCGTCTCGGCCTGGAGGAGTCGACACCGCTGGTGCACCTGGAACGGCTGCGGCTGGCCGGTGGCGAGCCGCTCGCGCTGGACCGGGTGTGGCTCCCGCACGACCTGGCCGCGCCGCTGCTGCACGCCGACTTCACCGGGGTCGCCCTCTACCAGCGCTACGCCGAGCTGTGCGGCGTGGTGCTCACCGGTGGCCACGAGACCATCGCGCCGATCCTGCCCACCCCCGCCGAACACCGGCTGCTGGGCGGGAGCCCGTCGACCGCCGCGTTCTCGGTGTCCCGGCTCGGCAGCGCGAAGGGGCGCCCGGTCGAGTGGCGCCGCACGCTGGTGCGCGGGGACCGCTTCGTGCTGCGGGCCGACTTCTCCACCCGCGACGGCTACCAGCTCGACCTGCTCAAGGCCCCCGACCGCAGCGACCCGCGTCGCTGAACGCCCCTATGCGGGGCGAGCAGGTTCGGAGCGGACGAGCGCACCGTGCACGGTCCGGGCACCGACGACGAGCCAGGCCGCCACCAGCAGCACGTACAGCGCCATAGCGACGACGGCGAGCGCCGGCGTCCCCAGCCGTTCCACCAGCAGGTTCGTGCCGGTCACGCAGGTCCCCAACGGGAAGGTGAAGCTCCACCAGGTCAGCGTGAACGGCAGTCCCCGCCGGACGGTCCGCAGGGTCACCGCGGCCGCGAGCGCCAGCCACAGCATCGCGAACCCCCACACCGGGACTCCGTAGACCACCGCGATCACCGCCGCGGCGCCCGCGTACGGCTCCGGCACGCTGCCGGGCGCGGCGTTCGCCAGGAGCCCGGCCGCGGTGACCGACTGGCCGAGCGGGCCGAGCACGATCCACAGGGTGGGGACGGCCGCCGCCGGGCCGGTCCCGTGCACGACGAGCCGGTGCCAGATCTGCGGGAGCAGGGCCAGCGTCGCGAACAGGCTCATCCCGAACAGCGCGACGCAGGCGAGCAGCAGCGTGGTGCGGCCCTGGCCCGGCGCCAGGTGCACGACGAGCAGCGCCCCGTCCGCGGCCGACACCATCGGCGGCACCACCGGCAGCAGCCACGCGGGGGACACCGCGTCCGGCCCGACCGTGTGCCGGGTGATCATCAGATACGGCACGCCGACCGCGGTGACCAGCCCGAACACCGTCCCGACGAGCCACAGCACCGCGCTCGTCGCGAGCGCGGCCGGAGCGCCGAGCACGGCAGGGCCGAACTGGACCGCGCCGGCGCCGACCGTCATGAAGGCCATCGCGACGGCGCCGTAGGACTGCACGGCCACCGGGTCCGCGGCGTGCGCGCGGGCCCGCTCGGGGGAGCGCACCCGGTGCGCCACCGCCGCGGCCACGAGCACCACCAGCAGTGCCGAGGCCAGGCCCCACACCCCGGTCGCCCACGCGGTCAGCAGCGGGGAGCGGAACGGCAGCGTCGCGGCGGCCCCGCCGACGATCCCGGTGCCCATCACCGCGGCGAACCAGTTCGGCCCGAACGACCGGACCGCGTCGCCCGGGGTGTCGAGCCCGCGCAGCAGCCCGAGGCGGACGAACGCGTGCGGCGGAGCGGCCGCGGCCGGGGGACGGAGGTGCGTGGTCATGTCCCCACGGTCGGCCGGTCGGTGACCGGGCGGTACCCGTCGCGGCGTTGCGGAGTCACAATCAGAGGTTGTGACCCTGTCCCCGCGCGTCGCCGACCTCGTGCCCTACGACCTGCTGGTCTCGGTCGCCACCCTGGGGAGCATGGGCAGGGCTGCTGCGGTCCACGGCATCTCCCAGGCCGCGGTCAGCGCCCGGGTCAGGACGCTGGAGGCCGCACTCGGGCTGACCCTGCTGGAACGGTCGCCGCGCGGTACCCGGCTCACCCCGGACGGGGCGCTCGTCGTCGAACGGGCGCGGGCCGTGCTGGACGCCGCGCACGCCCTGGACGAGGGCGTCGCCGCGCTGCGCACCGACCGGGCGGCCCGGCTGCGGGTGGCCGCCAGCTTCACCGTCGCGGAGTACCTGCTGCCCCGCTGGCTGGTCGCGCTGCGCGCCGAGCTGCCCGGCACCGCGGTCACGCTGACCTCGCACAACACCGCCGAGGTGGTCGACGACGTCCGCTCCGGCGACGCCGACCTCGGATTCGTCGAGGGCCCGGACCTGCCCGCCGACCTCGACGGCCAGGTCGTCGGGCGGGACCGGCTGGTGCTCGTCGTCGCGCCGGACCACCCGTGGGCCCGGCGCCGTGCGGTGGACGCGGCGCGGCTCGCGACGACGCCGCTGGTGGCCCGCGAGCCCGGCTCGGGCACCCGGGAGTTCCTGGAGCGCGCCCTCGGGGACCTCGCGCCGCCGGTGCTGGAGCTCGGCTCGACGACGGCGATCAAGAACGCGGTCGCGGGCGGCGCGGGCCCGGCGGTGATCAGCGGTCTGGCGGTGGCGGCCGAGGTGGCGGCCGGAACGCTGCGGACGGTCCCGGTGCGCGGCGCCGACCTGCAGCGACGCCTGCGCGCCGCCTGGCGGCGGGGCCGCGCGCCGTCCGGGCCCGCGCTGGTCCTGGTGCGGCTCGCGGCTCACCGCTGACCGGTCCCGGGGCACCGCAGGTTCCCGTCCGCGACGGACGGGCGCCGCGGACGGGACCGTCGAGGTGCAGGCTCAGCAGGCAGCCAAGGCCGTGTCGAGGTCCGGGTACCAGGTGATGACCTGGTCCAGCCCGGTCATCCGCACCGGTCGGATCACCGCCCGGTTGTCCGGGCCGGTGACCCCGTCCAGGCGGACCCCGGCCTCGCCGGCCGCGCGCGAGGACCGGACCACCGCCGTCAGACCGTGCGACCCGAGGAACCCGACGCCGGACAGGTCCAGCAGGGCCCGCGCCGGTCGCGTCTGGTGGAGCATCTCCGACATCCGCACCCGGATCGCCTCGGCCTCGGCGAGGTCGACCTCGCCGATCACCTCGAGGACGGTCACCCCGGGCGCCGGGGTGTGCTCGCGCAGGCTCACCCGGGAGTGCGGTTCCGGCCAGCTGCCCGTGTGGCCGAGCCGCCGGCGGTCGGGCTCGGCCGCCGTCACGACGGCCGCCCGACGCCGGGCACGCCTGGCCGGCGACCCCGCCTGCCCGATGGGGCGGGGCCGCGTGTCCGGGAACGTGCGGCCGAGTTTCCGATGGGCTCACCGTACCGGGCCCGGGTCGGTTGTCCACCGGTCGACCTGCAGGATCCCGGCCCGAGGGACAGTCTTCACCGGGTGACCACCTCCGCATCACCGCGGCCGGAGGACCCGGCCGGCGACGGCGCCGTGACCGTCGTGCGGCGCGGGCCGACGGGTGTACCGGCACACCGCCGGGTCGATCGTCCGGCTGCCGCAGGAGTGATCCGCCGACCGCCGGGAACCCCGTCGGGGCACACCCGAGGAGAGGACACCCGTCGTGCAGATCGGCTTCAAGCTCTTCGCCGAGGCCTACACACCGCAGGAGATGGTCCGTCAGGCCGTCCGTGCCGAGGAGGCCGGTTTCGACTTCGTCGAGATCTCCGACCACTACCACCCGTGGCTGGAGAGCCACGGCCACTCCGGGTTCGCCTGGTCGATCCTCGCCGCCATCGCGATGCGGACCGAGCGGATCGGCCTGGCCACCGGGGTGACCTGCCCGACGATCCGCTACCACCCGGCGATCATCGCCCAGGCCGCGGCGACGACCGCGCTGCTGTCCGAGGGCCGGTTCACCCTCGGCGTCGGCTCGGGCGAGCAGCTGTCCGAGCACGTCACCGGACATCCGTGGCCGGTCGTCGGCGTGCGGCACGCGATGCTCCGCGAGGCGTTGGAGATCATCCGGCTGCTGTGGACCGGTGGCTACCGGACCTACCGCGGCACCCACCTGTCCGTCGAGGACGCGCGGGTGTTCGACCTGCCGGAGACGCTGCCGGACATCGTCGTCGCCGCGGGTGGGCCGAAGGCGGCCCGGATCGCCGGTGAGCTGGGTGACGGCCTGTTCGCCACCGAGCCCCGCACCGACCTGATCGACGCCTACACCGCCGCCGGCGGCACCGGTTCCCGCTGGGCCGAGGTCCCGCTGGCCTACGCCGGAACCGTCGACGCGGCGCTGGAGTCGGCGCACCGGCTGTTCCGGTTCGGTCCGACCGGCTGGAAGATCCAGGCCGAGCTGCCCAACGTGCGCAACTTCGAGGCGGCGACGGCCTTCGTCCGTCAGGAGGACATGGCCGACGCGTTCGGAGCGGGCCCGGACGTCGAGGCCCACGTCGCGACGGTGCAGGGCTTCGCCGACGCGGGCTACGACCGGCTCGCGCTGATCAGCGCCGGACCGGACGTCGACGAGTTCTTCACCTTCTACGAGGAGCAGCTCGCCGGCCGCCTGCGCGACCTCGCCGACCGGTGACCACGGATCGGGCACCGGACGGGTCGGCGTGCGACGTGTCCGGTGCCCGACCGTGACCACGGCCGGTCGGCCGTACGGTCCCGGTGACCGCGCCGCGGCAGGCACCGGGACGAGCGGGCCCCTCGTCAGCCGTCCAGCTTCGACGGGTCCAGGGTCGCCGTCTTCACCCCGAGGCTGCGGTTGAGCAGCAGGGTGATCCCGTAGAGGACCAGGCCGAGCAGGAGCAGCAGCCCGGCCAGCTCGTACTGGATCGCGTCCCGCCCGGAGAAGGGCAGGACCAGGTACAGGCTCGCGACCGCGCCGACGATCGGCAGTCCGGGCGGAGCCCGGAAGTGGTCCTCGGCGATCCGGTCGCGGCGCAGCACCAGCACCGCGATGTTGACGATCGTGAACACCGCGAGCAGCAGCAGCGACGTGGTGCCGCCGAGCGCGGAGACGACGTCGGAGTCCGAGTCGAGCGACACGTAGCTGATCAGGGCGAACGAGATCAGCGTCGTGAAGATGATCGACACCCACGGCGTGCGGCGGAACGGGTGCACCCTGGCCAGCGGCTTGGGCAGCACGGCCTGGTTGGCCATCCCGTAGAGCAGCCGCGATGCCATCAGCATGTTGATCAGGGCCGAGTTGGCGACGGCGAACATCGAGATGAACGGCAGCACGACGTCGGCCGGGATGCCGGGGGCGCCGGCGCGGACGACCTCGACCAGCGGAGTCTCGCTCGCGGCCAGCGGGCCGACCGGGACCAGCGCCACCGAGCAGATGGCGACGAGCACGTAGATGATCCCGGTGACGGTCAGGCCGGTGATCATGATCTTGGGGAAGATGCGGCGCGGCTCGTGGCACTCCTCGGCCATGTTCACCGAGTCCTCGAAGCCGACCATCGCGAAGAACGCGAGCGAGGTCGCCGAGGTGACGGCGAGGAACACCCCCTTGTCCTCCGGGGTGTCGAAGGCGACCACGCGCGACCAGTCGGCGTCGCCGCCGGCGATGGCGTAGATCCCGATCAGGATCACCAGGAGCAGGCCGGACAGCTCGACCAGGGTGAGCACTACGTTGAGCTTCACGCTCTCGCCGACGCCGCGGAAGTTCACCAGCGCGACCAGCAGCATGAAGCCGAGCGCGATCAGGACGATCCCGCCGTTGCCCAGGTCCAGCCCGAAGCCCTCGTTCAGGTTCGCCGCGAACGCCCGGGACGCCGTCGACGCCGAGGTGATCCCCGAGCTCATCACCACGAAGGTGACCATGAAGGTCAGGAAGTGGATGCCGAACGCCTTGTGCGTGTAGAGCGCCGCGCCCGCCGCCTGCGGGTACTTGGTGACGAGCTCCAGGTAGGAGAACGCGGTGATCATGGCGACGGCGAAGGCGACCAGGAACGGCACCCACGCCGCCCCGCCGACCTCCTCGGCGACCTGACCGACCAGGGCGTAGATCCCGGTACCCAGGATGTCGCCGATGATGAACAGCAGCAGCAGCTTGGGCCCCATGACGCGCTTCAGCCCGGGACCGTCCTCCGCCACCTGCGTCGTGGCTTCCGCCATCGTGCCGTGCTCCCCTCCGCGGCGGCCCGGTGCCGCCCGCGACCGGGCCAGCCTGGTGGGGGGTTCGTGCCGTGTCGAGTCGAAAGGGCGGCGTGTTTCCTCCGGAACGAGTGTGTGTGCCGTCGGCCACGGGACGGCCACCCTCCGATGTCTGCTCGCGGGCCGTCGGGCGGCGCCCCGGAGGAACCGGGCTCAGCCGCGGTGGCGGGGCCGGCGCGGAGTGTCCGGGTAGGGCTCGGGGTGGCCGTCGTCGACCGGGCCGGGCCGGGGTGCCTGCGGCGCGGGCTGCGGAGGCAGCGGACGGCCCTGTGGCTGCCCGGGCGGCACCGGCGGCGCCGGCGCCGTTGGCTGCCCGACGGCACCGGGCGACGGCGCGAGGGTCCGCTCGCGGTCCCGCTCGGCCTGGTCGCGGAGCAGGTCGCGGATCTCCTTGAGCAGGTCCAGGTCGGTCTCCAGGGCCGGGTCCTCCGCGTCGCGCCTGCGGCGGTCCTGGAGCCACTTCATCGGGAAGACGACCAGGAAGTAGATGACCGCGGCGGTGATCAGGAAGGTGATGACGGCGTTGAGGAAGCTCGCGTAGTCGAGCTGCACCTCGTCGGTCAGCGGGATCGTGCCCGGGGGCACGGCGTTCTCCCCGCCGGAGAACAACCGGAGCAGCGGCTCCAGGAACGCCTTGGTGAAGGCGGTGACCACGGACGTGAACGCCGCACCGATGACGACGGCGACGGCCAGGTCGATCACGTTGCCGCGCAGCAGGAATTCCTTGAAGCCCTTCAGCACGCCGGAGCACTCCTCGGGGTCGGGGGCGGGGTGGGTCCGGCGCAGGAGGGTAACCGGACCGGGACCGCCGCGCCGGGCCTGCGGCTGCCCGGTGCCGCACCGGCCCGGGCGGTGGGGGTCAGGCGGTGGGGCCGGCCCCGGCCGCCGGAGCGTCCGTGCGGGCAGAGGCGTCCGGGACGCCCGGGCGGGCGGCGATGAGCCGGTCCAGGAAGTCCCCGGCCTCGCGGGCGGCGCGGTCCACGTCGCCGTCCGCGATGGCATCGACGATCCCGGTGTGCGAGATGTCGTCGTCGGTGCCCGCGGTGCCCGGCATCGTGGTCTTCACGCTGTCCGCGACCGCCTCCACCACGCCCCGGTAGAGCTCGACGAGCAGGCTGTTGCCCGCACAGCGGACGACGGCGACGTGGAAGTCGGTGTCGGCGCGGGCGGCGAGCTCCACGTCCGCGGCGTCCGGCTCCTCCCCGCGACGGCCGCACTCCGCGACGGCGGCGACGGCCCGGTCGCGCTCGGCCAGCGCGGCCCGCAGGACGGTCAGGTCGGCGTCGGTCCGGCGGGCGGCCGCCATCCGGGCCGCCTCGACCTCCAGGGTGCGGCGGACCTCCAGCACCTCGCGCAGCTCCGGGCCGCACAGCGTGCGCAGCGCCCCGGACAGCTCGGTGGTGGCCCGCACGTAGGTGCCGTCGCCCTGGCGCACCTCCAGCAGGCCGCCGTGGGAGAGGGCACGGACGGCCTCGCGGACGGTGTTCCGGCCGACCTCCAACGACGAGGCCAGCTCCGACTCCGGCGGGATCCGGGCGCCGACCGGCCACTCACCGCCGGTGATGGCGGAACGGAGCTGACCGATGACCTGGTCGACCAGGCCACCGCGGCGCGCTGTGACGAGAGGCACCGGAACATCCTTCCATCCGAACATCCTACGTCTGTAACAATACTGTTTCGTGAGCATTGCTGAGCAGGAGACACGCGCGGAGGAGACCATCGCCACCGGACGGGCCGAGGACATCGGGCCGTCGCGCCGTGGCGCGCTCGTCGGGACCCCCCTGCTCGTCGTCGGGGTGGCGCTCGCCGCCGCGAACCTCCGTCCGGCCGTGACCTCGATGTCCTCGGTGCTCGGCGAGGTCCGCGACGGCCTCGGTGCCTCCGCGATCTGGGCCAGCGTGCTCACCGCCGTCCCCACCATCTGCTTCGGTCTCGCCGCGATCGCGGCCCCGCTGCTCGCCCGTCGCCTCGGCACGGCCCGCGCGATCGGCCTGGCGATGGCGGTCCTGACCGCGGGGCTCGTGCTGCGCGTCGTCGACGGCCCGTGGGTCGTGCTCGGCGGCACCTTCGTCGCCGCGGCGGGCATCGCGATCGGCAACGTGCTGATCCCGGTGGTGGTCAAGCAGTCCTTCCCGCACGCCGTCGGCCGGGTCACCGGCATCTACACCGCGGCGCTGGCCGCGGGTGGCGGGATCGGCGCGGCGTTCACCCCGCCGCTGGAGCCACTGCTCGGCGGCTGGCGCGGCGCGGTCGGGGCGTGGGCGCTGCTGTCGCTGGCCGCACTCGTCGTGTGGGCCGCCGGGGCCCGGCACGGCGAGCCGGAGCCGGTCGTGCGCACCGCGGAGGCCGTGGAGCGACGCCCGATGGTGCGCCGCCCGCTGGCCTGGGTGGTCACCGCGTTCTTCGGGCTGCAGGCCTGCGTCGCCTACGTCGCGATGGGCTGGCTGTCGGAGCTGTTCGTCTCGGTCGGGGTGACCCGCACCGACGCCGGCCTGATGCTCGCCCTGATCAACCTCATCGGCATCCCGCTGAGCTTCATCATCCCGCCGATCGCGCTGAACCGGCCGTCGCAGTCGGGCTGGATCGTCGGGCTCGCCTGCTGCTCGCTGGCCGCCGTCGCCGGGCTCGCGATCGCCCCGGCCGCCGCGCCGTGGCTGTGGACGGTCCTGCTCGGCACCGGCATGGCGGTCTTCCCGCTGGGGCTCGGCGTGATCGCGCTGCGCACCCGCGAGTCCGCCGAGACCACCGACCTGTCGGCGATGGCGCAGGGCTTCGGCTACCTCATCGGCGCGGCGGGTCCGTTCCTGTTCGGGGTCCTGCACGGCGCCACCGGTTCCTGGACGCCGTCGCTGGTGCTGCTCGGCGTGGTGATCGTCGTCGAGATGGTGCTGGGCTGGGTCGCGGGACGCCCGCGACTCGTCTGAAGGCCGGCCGCGCGGCACCGTCGCGGTGATATATGAGAGCCCCCGGTGCCGCGTCCGGCGTCGTGGGCCCGGTGTACCGTCGTGGACGTCCGATCTCCCGGCGCATCCCCGCCCGGCGGCGGCCCGAGATCGGGGTCCTCGATCCGTCAGGGAGTACTCGTGACCGACACCGCCCTTCCCCCGGCCGGGGACACGGCGCGGCTGGTCGACCAGACCGGCCCGTACTTCGGCCGCTTCGGCGGCCGCTACGTCCCGGAGGCGCTGGTCGCCGCGCTGGACGAGCTCGAGCAGGCCTACCACGCGGCGATGACCGACGAGGCCTTCCAGGCCGAGCTCGCCGAGCTGCACCGCACCTACTCGGGGCGTCCGAGCCTGCTCACCGAGGCGCCGCGGTTCGCCGCGCACGCGGGCGGTGCACGCATCCTGCTCAAGCGGGAGGATCTGAACCACACCGGCTCGCACAAGATCAACAACGTGCTGGGCCAGGCACTGCTCACCAAGCGGATGGGCAAGACCCGGGTCATCGCGGAGACCGGCGCCGGGCAGCACGGTGTCGCCTCGGCCACCGCCGCCGCCCTGATGGGGCTGGAGTGCGTCGTCTACATGGGCGAGGTCGACACCGAGCGCCAGGCGCTCAACGTCGCCCGGATGCGCATGCTCGGCGCCGAGGTCCGCCCGGTCACCTCGGGCACGCGCACCCTCAAGGACGCGATGAACGAGGCGATGCGCGACTGGGTCACCAACGTGGCCGACACGCACTACCTCATCGGCTCGGTCGCCGGTCCGCACCCGTTCCCGGCGATGGTGCGCGACTTCCAGCGGATCATCGGGGTCGAGGCCCGCCAGCAGGTCCAGGACCTGACCGGTGCGCTGCCCGACCTGGTGTGCGCCTGTGTCGGCGGCGGCTCCAACGCGATGGGCATCTTCCACGCCTTCCTCGACGACACCTCGGTCGAGCTGGTCGGGTTCGAGGCGGGCGGCGACGGCGTCGACACCCCGCGGCACGCGTCGTCGATCGGCGGCGGCGACGTCGGGGTCCTGCACGGCTCGCGCAGCTTCATCCTCCAGGACGAGGACGGCCAGACCCGCGACTCGCACTCCATCTCCGCCGGTCTGGACTACCCGGGCGTCGGCCCGGAGCACTCCTGGCTGCACGACATGAAGCGCGCCCGCTACGAGTCGGTCACCGACGCCGAGGCGATGGACGCCTTCCGCCTGCTCTGCCGCACCGAGGGCATCATCCCGGCCATCGAGAGCGCGCACGCGCTGGCCGGTGCGCTGCGCGAGGCGAAGCGCCTGGGCGAGGGCAAGGTCGTGCTGGTCAACCTGTCCGGCCGTGGCGACAAGGACGTCGACACCGCGGCGAAGTACTTCCAGCTCATCGACGAAGAGGGCAACGCCGTGACGGACGGAGCGGTCTGATGGCCAGCGTGGCGCAGCGGATCGAGGCGGTCCGGGCCGAGGGCCGCGCCGCACTGGTCGGGTACCTGCCGGTCGGCTTCCCGACCGTCGAGGGCTCGGTCGAGGCGATGCGGGCGATGGTCGCGGGCGGCGTCGACGTCGTCGAGGTCGGGCTGCCCTACTCCGACCCGCTGATGGACGGCCCGGTCATCCAGCGCGCCACCCAGCAGGCGCTGGACAACGGCGCCCGCTCCCGCGACGCGTTCACCGCCGTCCGCGGGGTCGTCGACGCCGGCGCGCCGGCGCTGGTCATGACCTACTGGAACCTCGTCGACCGCTACGGCATCGAGCGGTTCGCCGCCGACCTCGCCGAGGCGGGCGGTTCCGGTCTGATCACGCCCGACCTGCTGCCCGACGACTGCGACGAGTGGCTCGCCGCGTCGGAGAAGCACGACCTCGACCGGATCTTCCTGGTCGCCCAGACCACCACCCCCGAGCGGATGCGGATGACCGTCGGCGCGAGCCGTGGCTTCCTCTACGCCGCGTCCCTGATGGGCGTCACCGGCGTCCGCTCGGTCGGCGTCGAGGCTCGTGACCTGGTCACCCGTGCGCGGGAGCACGCGACCCTGCCGGTGTGCGTCGGCCTGGGTGTGCGGACCGCGGAGCAGGCGGCCGACGTCGCCTCCTACGCCGACGGCGTCATCGTCGGCACGGCGTTCGTGCAGGCCCTGGAGTCCGGTGGGCCGTCCGCGGTCGAGTCGCTCGCCCGCGAGCTCGCCGAGGGCGTCCGGGCCGCGGAGCGCGTCTCCGCCTGACGGAGTCACCCGGCCGCGCCTCCGACCAGGGGCGCTGCCGTCCGACCTGCCGTGCGACCGCGGCGCCACGAGGGTGCGTCGTGGTCGACCGCCGGGCTCGGGCCCGCCGCGGCCGGGCGCAGACGCGTCGCCGCCGTCGGCCCTGTCCGCGGGCCGGTGCGTGCCGTCGGGGGCCGATCGGACGGGACCAGCGGTGGTCGCGCGCGGTGAGCGTGAGGTCCCTGAGAGTCGTCGCGGCGGTCGGCCGTAGGTCGGTAGGCCGACCGGAGCGATCGGACCCCGCCCGCCGGACGGCGACGACCGGACGGCGGTGGGTGCTCTCAGGAACGCAACCCCGCCGCGGTGGGGTTCCTATGTTCGTGTCACCGCACCGCGGCCCGCTCCCCCTCGGACGCCGTGGCGGTGGCCGGGGCTCCCCACCCGGCCGGTTCCACGAACCGGAGTGATCCGATGACCCGCCCCGCCCTGCGCGGACGCACCCCCGGCGTCCGCGCGACCGCAGCGTCGCACCCACGACCGGCCCGAGGCCGGTCGGTGACGGTCCACCGCTCGCGCACCCACCACCCCCGCCCGCTGCGGGCACCCTCACCGGCCGGGCGCACGCCCGGCGACCGGTGAACCGCCCGGTTCCGCATCCGGTCACCGCACCCCTGCGGCGGGACACCCCGCCGCCCGCCGACGCCTGGCTGGCGCACCGCCGCGCTCGCACGGTGTGGGGATCCGTGCTGGTCACGGTCCTCGTCGGCCCGTCGCTGATCTGGATGCTCCGTTCCGGGCCGCAGCCGCTGCTGCACCAGCTCTCGGTCCTGACCGGGCTGCTCGCGCTGTCGGCGATGGTGATCGTCGCGGTGCTGCCGTCCCGGGTGCGCGGACTCTCCGGAGCCCTCGGCCTGGAGACCCTGCTCGGCCTGCACCGCAGGCTCGGTGTGCTGGCCGGGGTGCTCGTCGCCCTGCACCTGGCCTGTGTGGTGGCCGACCACCCGGAACGCGTCGGGCTGCTCGTGCCGTTCGCCGCACCGGCCCGCGGCCAGGCCGCCACCCTCGCGACGGTCGCGGTCGTCGTGCTGCTGGTGCTCGCGCTGCGCGGGGTCCGGACCGGCTCGCACGAGGTGTGGCGCTGGCTGCACCTGAGCCTGGCCGCGGTCGTCGTCGGCGCGTCGTCGCTGCACGTGCTGTGGCTGAACAACCTGGTCGGCGACGCCGTCATGGGGCCGGTGCTCGGCGGGCTCGGCCTGCTGCTGGTCGCGGTGCTGGTGCTCCGCTGGGGTGCCCGCGCGGCGACCGGCGAGTTCCGGGTGCACGTCGTGCGCCCGGAGAGCCCGACCGTGTCGACGCTCGTGCTCGCCCGGCCCGGCCGGCACGCCGGGCCGTGGTTCCGGCCCGGCCAGTTCGCCTGGCTGCGGCTGGAGCGGATGTCGGTGGAGGAGCACCCGTTCACCATCGCGTCGTCGGCGGCCGACGGTGGGCGGGTCGAGTTCACCGTCCGGCACACCGGCGACTTCGCCGGGCGGCTGCGTGAGCTGCGCCGCGGCGACCCGGTCTGGGTGGACGGCCCGTACGGCTCGTTCACCCCGGACTCGGTGCCGTCGACCGGGCTCGTGCTGATCGCGGGCGGCGTCGGGATCACGCCGATGATGAGCATGCTGCGCACCGCCGCCGACCGCGGCGACCGGCGGCCGTACCGGCTGGTCGTGCACGCCCGCGACCGCGCCGACCTGCTGTTCCGGGCCGAGCTCGCGCACCTGCGCACACTGATCGACCTGCAGGTCACCGAGGTGCTGCGCCGCCCGTCCGCGGACTGGGCCGGGGCCACCGGGCCGATCGACACCGCGCTGCTCGCCGCCGTCCTGACCGATCTCGACGACCCGGCCCGCCGCCTCGACTACTTCGTCTGCGGCCGGCCGCAGCTCGTCGGCGACGTCCTCGCCACCCTCACCGCGCTCGGTGTCCCGGACGACCGGGTGCACACCGAGCAGTTCGCCCAGGTCTGAGAAGGGGAGAGCCCATGTCCCGCCGGATCCCCGGCCCGCTCCGCTGGTCGGTGCTCGCCGCGCTGGCCGCGGTCGCCGCGGTCGCGCTCGCCCAGTACTGGGTGGCCACCTCGGCCTCCACCGACCAGCAGCAGGGATGGACGCAGACCCGGTGGGGGCCGCTCGGCCCCGCCGATCGCGACCTGCTGCAGAAGGTGCGCCTCGCCGGTCTCTGGGAGGCACCGACCGGGCAGCAGGGTGAGCAGCAGGCCACCTCGCCGGCGGTCCGCGAGGTTGCGCGCAAGCTCGGCGTCGAGCACCACGATCTCGACGCGCTGGTCCGCTCCACCGCCGAACAGCTCGGGGTCCTGCTGCCCAGCAGACCGAACGACCAGCAGATCGGCTGGATGAACGACCTGACCGCCCGCCCCGGGACCGACTACGACCGCCAGTTCGTGCAGCTCCTGCGCGCCGCGCACGGCTCGGTCCTGCCGGTGATCACCGACGTCAAGGTCGGCACCCGCAACGAGCTCATGCGGCAGTTCGCGAACGAGGCGTCGGTGTACGTCACCCGGCACATCGGCTACCTGGAGTCGACCGGGCTGGTCGACTACGCGGCCCTGCCGGCCCCGCCCGATCCGGTTCCGACCGGCGCCCGCAGCGCGACCGACGTCGTCGTGCCGGCCCTGGTGGTCGGGGTCGCGCTGCTCGCCGCGGGCGGGCTGCTCATGACCCTGCACCGGCGTGGCCGCCCGGCCGCCGGCCCGACCACCGCCCTCGTCCCCGCCCCGCGCCACCCCCGCGACGGCGCCCGACGGGCCCTGCCGGTCGGACCGCCCGACCCCTGGGACGAGCTGGCGCACGTGCCGCCGGTCCGACCCCGGCCCGACCCCGACGCCGGCCTCGCCGACGCCACCCCCCACTACCTCGACCTGGACACCGACACCGGAGCGCCGCCCTCCCGCACCACCGGCGCGCACCGCACCGCCCCGAGGAGCCGATACCGATGAGACCCACCACCAGTCGCAGCAGGACGATCGCGGTCACCGCGCTCGCACTGGGCCTGCTCGTCGCCGGGCCCGCCGCCTACGCCGCCGGGGCCGCCTCCGTCGACCGGGGGGACCGGCCGGCGAACGTCGCATCCGGGCCGTCCGACTCGTCCGGCTCGTCCGGCTCGTCCGACGGGGCCCGGGACACGTCCGATGCCGCGGGCTCCTCCGGGGGCGGCGGGCACGACCACTCCGGGCACACGGGGTCCGGCTCCTCGGGCCCGGGCACCTCGGACGCGGGCTCGGGCAGCTCGGACGCGGGCTCGGGCGCCGACGGCTCGGGCTCGGGGTCCGGTGCCGCCGACGATCAGGCCTCCGGTGCCGCCGACGGCCGGGGTTCCGACGGCGCGGGGGGCGGAGCCGCCGGGAAGGCCGACGGGAACGGCACGGGCGCGCCGTCGGCGCTCGACATCCTCGCCGTCGACTGCTCCGGCAGCAGGCTCACCGCCCACGACGGGTTCCAAAAGGCGCCCCGCTGCGTGTCCACCGCGTTCGGCGAGGTCGCCGACGCCGGCCGCAGCCCGTCGCTGCTGATCACCCAGGCCCCGACGAAGGTCCGCCCGGGGGAGGCGTTCCGCCTGACCGTCAGCACCCGGAACCTGGTCCGCGACCGGTTCCTGCCCGCGGCCCAGGGCGGCTACTACGCCGAGGCGTCCCTGCTGAACGGCCAGGGGCTCCAGCGCGGCCACTTCCACACCGCCTGCCGGATCCTGCCCGACCCGGGCGAGGCACCGGACTCGGCGCCCGACCCGCTGTTCTTCCTGGCCACCGAGGACGGCGGCGGGGGAGCACGGCCGGACAGCGTCACGATCGACGTGCCCGGGGTCGAGAAGACCGGCGAGCTGCAGTGCTCGTCGTGGGCCGGCGACGGGTCGCACCGCACCCCGATGATGCAGCGGGCCAACCAGACGCCCGCCTTCGACTCGGTCCGGATCGAGGTGGGCTGACATGCGACTCTCCGGACCCCTCCTGACCATGGTCGCCGTCGGCGCGGTCGCCGCCGGGGCCGCGACGGCCAACGTCGTGCTCACCGCAGAACCGGAACCGCTGCCCCCAGCGGCCCCCGCCGCCGTCGACCAGGCGGCGGGCTCGCTCGCCCTCCCGGCGGCGCCCGCTCCGACGGCCGCCCCGGCCCCGGCCGCGACCGGCACGGTCGCCTACACGGGCCGGTCGACGAACGGGACGGTCACCGTCGACATCTGGGTCACCGACGGCACCGTGAAGGCCTACGTCTGCGACAACCGCGGCATCGAGTCCTGGACGACGGGCACCGCCACCCCCGGCGGCACCACCCGCCTGACCGGCAAGGACGGCGCGGAGGTCGCGTACAGAGTCGCCGACGGTGTCGCCACCGGCACCGCCCGCGCCGACGGGCGGTCCTGGGAGTTCACCGCGGCCCGGACCGACGCGTCCGACCCGGCACCCGCACCGGCCCCCGCGCCTGCCGAGGCCCCGGCCACCGGCGGCAGCGGCTACGGCGGTGGGTACTGATGTCCCCCCGCGCGCGGCACGAGGACCGCGACCTCACGGACCCGGTCGGGTTCGCCCCGGTCCCCGCGGACATCCCGAACCCCCGCGGCCCCGAGCACAGCGGCGGCTGGGCCGCCGTCCCGGAGCCGTCCCGGGCACCCGACCACGACCCCGACACGGCCGCGGACCGATGGGCGGGCACCGCCGACCGGCGCCGCGACGCCGTCGCGGGGGACCTGTTCACCCCGACCGGCCCGCTCACCTCGCCCCCGGGCGGCGGTTCGGGCGCCCACGGGGTCACCACGCCGCGCCGCCCGGCGCGGGACGCCGGGACCGCGCGTCCCGGCCGCCCGCGCCGGGCCGCCGGTGACGTCCCGCAGTCCGGATGGTCCACGGGCGCCGACGACGCGGCCCGGGCCGGGAGCACCCCCGGCCGTCGCCGGTCCCGCGCGGCGACACCCGACCCGACCCGCGCGCGTCGCCGCCCGGCCGCGGAGGCGGCCCAGGAGGTCGCCGTCCCGGCGGAGGGCCCGTCGTGGCGGGTCGTCGCCGTCCCGGTCGTCGTCGGGTCGCTGGTCGCGGTGGCCCTCGGTGTCTGGGCCCGTCAGCACGTCGGCACCGGCGTCGCGGTGAACCTCGCCGGGTTCTCCAGCGGGGCCGCGGCGAAGGCCTGGCTCGGCTCGGCGGCCCTGGTCCTCGCGATCGTCCAGGGGGTGACGGGTCGGATGATGATGCGCGGCTACGCCGACCCGGCGACCGCGGTCGCGCACCGGTGGTCGGGCCGGGTCGCGGTGCTGGTGACCGTGCCCGTCGCCGTGCAGTGCCTCTACGCGTTCGGCTGGTCCGGCGCGACGACGTCGGCGCTGCTGCACTCCGCGCTCGGCTGCCTGTTCTACGGCGCGTTCGTCACCAAGATGCTGCTCCTGCGGCGTCCGGGCGTGCCCGGATGGCTGCTCGCCGTCGCGGGTGGGGTGCTGCTCGCCGTGCTCGCCGGGGTCTGGCTCACCTCGGCGCTGTGGTTCTTCACCGGCCACGGCCTGTCGTTCTGATCCCCGACCGCTCCCACCGAACCCCGGAGGTCCCCCGTGTCCCCGATCCCGCGCCGCCGGCTCCTCGCCGGCGCCGGTGCCGCCGTGGCCTGCTGTGCCGCGGGCTGCGCCACCTACGGAACCCCGCGTGACACGGCTCCCGCCGCGCCCGCACCGTCCACCCCCACACCGGAGCCGACCACTCCGGCGCCCGCGCCGAGCAGCGCCGCCGCCCCGGTGCCCGCCGGACTCACCGCCGTCGACGACGTCCCGGTCGGCGGCGGGCGGGTCTTCGCCGAGCAGCGGGTCGTCGTGACCCGCCCGGACGCGAACACCGTCCTGGCCTTCGACGCGACCTGCCCGCACCAGGGCTGCCTCGTCGACCAGGTCTCCCGGGCCGGCATCTCCTGCCCCTGCCACGGCAGCCTGTTCGCCGTCTCCGACGGGGCCCCGCTCGACGGACCCGCCCGGGCACCGCTCACCTCGCGACCGGTGCGGGTCGAGAGCGGGCAGGTGGTCCTGGCCTGACAGTGCCGAGGCCGCCGAGGCGCCGGGGTGCCGACCGCCGTCGCCCGGGAGCGGGCTGTCCGGCGGCCGCTGAGAGCCCCGCGCGCGACCGACGGGTCCGACTGCTCCGGACGGCGGAACGCTTTCCCACCCGTCGCGCTCGCGGGTCCGTCCACCGGTCGGGGGTCTCAGTCCGCGAACGGCGGCCGCCGCCGGTCGTAGCGTGCTGTCCGCATCGGTTCCGTGGTCGCTCCCCGACTTCCACGCCGCACGACGTGGCCGCCGGATCCGGCGACGCTCCCCGTCGCCGGGCCCGCGCGTCCCGCCCGCGGCGCCGGAGGACCGCCGTGCCCGGGACCTCGACCCCGGGCACGGCGGTTGCACATCCCCGGAACCGGCGCCCGGCCTCAGCCGAGGGTGAACGGGTCGCGGGTGCCGCCGGTCAGCTCCACCCACACCGACTTGTTCTCCAGGTACTCCTCGACGGCCGCGACGCCGTTCTCCCGGCCGAGCCCGGAGTGTCCGAACCCGCCGAACGGGACGCTCGGCGACACCACCCGGTAGGCGTTGATCCACACCGTCCCGGCGCGGATCCTCCCCGCGACCCGGTGCGCACGGTGCACGTCCTTCGTCCACACCGCACCGGCCAGGCCGTAGGGGGTGTCGTTGGCGAGCGTCACCGCCTCGTCCTCGTCGGTGAACCTCAGCGCCGCGAGCACCGGGCCGAACACCTCCTCCCGGTAGACCGTGGACTCGGGCGTCACCCCGGTGATCACGGTCGGCTGCACGAAGTAGCCGCCCAGGCCGGACTCGGCGGCCCCGCCGTAGGCGACGGTGTTGCCCTCCGCCTTCGCCGTCTCCAGGTAGCCGAGCACCTTCTCGTACTGCGGCCCGTTCGCGACGGGACCCATCTCGGTGTCCTCGGCGTTCGGGTCGCCGAGGGTGATCGTCGCCGCGCGCTCGGCGACGAGCCGGACGAGCTCGTCGTGGACGTCGGCGTGCACGATCAGCCGCGACCCCGCCATGCAGGTCTGGCCGGTCGCGGCGAACACGCCGGCGACGATCCCGTTCGCGGCGGCCTCCAGGTCGGCGTCGGGGAACACGACCTGCGGGGACTTGCCACCCAGCTCCAGGGTGACCGTGTTCAGGTTCTCGGCGGCCGCCTTCGCGATCGACCGTCCGGTCGCCGTGGAGCCGGTGAACGCGACCTTGTCGACGCCCGGGTGCCCGGCCAGGTGCGCGGCGGTGTCCCGGTCGTTCGTGGTGACGACGTTGACCACGCCGGCCGGGATCCCGGCCTTCTCGATCAGCTCGGCCCACTTCAGCGTCGAGGCGGGCGCGTGCTCCGACGGCTTCACGACGATCGTGCAGCCCGCGGCCAGCGCGGGTGCGACCTTCCAGGTCATCAGCAGCAGCGGGGAGTTCCACGGCGTGATCGCCGCGACGACGCCGACCGGTTCCTTGCGCGTGTAGACCAGGTAGTTCGGGTTCGGAGTGGGGATCTGGCGGCCCTCGATCGTCGGGGCGATCCCGGCGTAGTACTGGTACCAGCCGCCGAGACCGCCCAGCTGGCCGATCATCTCCCGGTACAGCTTCCCGGAGTCGCTGACCTCGGTCCGGGCCAGCGCCTCGGCGTTCTCGGTGATCAGGTCGCCCAGCCGACGCAGGCAGGCGGCGCGGCCGAACGGGGTCATCGCGCCCCACTCGCCGTCGAGCGCGCTGCGGGCGGCGGCGACGGCGGCGTCGACGTCGTCGGGGCCGCCGTCCGGCACGGTCGCCCAGGGCGCTCCGGTGAACGGGTTCTGCGTCTCGAAGGTGCGGCCGGACGCCGCGTCGGACGGCTTCCCGCCGATCAGCATCCTGAACGTCTCGAGCTCGGCCATGGACGGTCCTCTCTCCAGCGACTCCGGTGGCGCACACGTCCTCGCCGACGACCCTACGAACCCGGGCCACGATCCGCAGCCGGTGCAGGATGGGCACATGGCACTCGATCTGCACCACGTCGTGGACGGTCCGGCCGACGCACCGGCGGTGCTGTTCGGCCCGTCGCTGGGTACCGACCTGCATCTGTTCGACGCCCAGGTGGCGGCCCTGTCCGACCGCTTCCGCTGCGTCCGGTTCGACCTGCCCGGCCACGGCGACTCGGCCCCCGTCACCGGTGACCTGACGATCGCCGACCTCGGCCGCGGCGCGCTCGCCGCTGCCGACGCCGCCGGGGTCGCGGACTTCCACTACGTCGGCGTCTCGATCGGCGGGGCGATCGGCCAGTGGCTCGGCGTGCACGGCGGGGAGCGGGTGCGCAGCATCGCGGTCCTGGCGACGGCGGCGCGCTTCCCGAACCCGGACTCGTGGCCGCAGCGCGCGGCGACCGTGCGGGCGGACGGCACCGCCGCGATGGTCGGCTCTCGCACCGGGACCTGGTACGTCGAGTCCTGGGCGCAGCGCGACCCGGCCGGAGAGCAGCGGCTGCTGGACATGCTGCGCGCCTCCGACGACGAGAGCTACGCCGCCTGCTGCGCCGCCATCGGCGCCTTCGACATCCGCGCCGAGCTGGGCGAGGTGTCGGTGCCGGCACTCGCCGTGGCGGGGGCGGACGACCCGGCGACGCCGCCGTCGTCCCTGCACGAGATCGCCGACGCGATCCCCGGCGCCCGCTACGCCGAGGTCGCCGACTCGGCCCACCTACTGAACTACGAGCGCCCCGACGAGGTGAACGCCCTGCTCACCGAGCACCTGACGGCCCGGAGCTGACCCGCCCCGGCCCGCCCGCGCCGGAGGAAGGGCGCTCGGAGGAACGGGTGGCGCGGCGGGCGCGGTAGGCGGCGACGTGCGCTCGGTTCGCGCAGTTGCCGGTGTCGCAGAAGCGCTTGGAACGGTTGCGGGACAGGTCGACCAGCACGGCGTCGCAGTCCTCGGCGGCGCAGCGGCGCAGCCGGGACAGGTCGTCGCGGCGCACCAGGTCGACGACCGACATCGCGATCTCCGCGCCCATCCGGTCCGCCAGCGGGGCGTCCTGCGGGGTGACGTGCAGGTGCCAGTCCCAGCCGTCGTGCCGCGCGAGGTGCGGGCGCGCATCGGTCTCGGCGAGGATGGCGTTGACCAGGGTGACGGTGCCGTCGCGGTCGGGGCCGTCGTCCTCGCCGTGGGCGGGCCACAGCCCGGCCAGCCGCTCGCGGAGCACCCGGACGGCCCGGCGCTCGTCGTCGGAGCCGGCGCGGCGCCCCGAGTACGGCTGCTCGGCCAGCCACGCGGCGAAGCCCGGCACGTCGTCGAGCGGGTCCGGGTCGGCCCGACGGGTGTTCACCAGCGCCGCGGCCGCCGCGAGCAGCACCTGGGTGTCATGGGCGAATTCCATGTTGACCCCTGACATGGTCGGTTCCTAGTGTCAGGAGTCTATGGGTGCTTCGGTCGTGACACGGGATCACGTGGTCCGCGGGCTGCTGTGGGCGCTGGTCTCGGCCGCCGCGTACGGCTTCTCCGGGCCGCTCGGTGCGGCGTTCCTGGAGGCGGGCTGGTCGCCCGGGCTCACGACGCTGCTGCGCATCGCCGGCGCGGCGGTCCTGCTCCTCCCGGTGACGGTCGTGATGCTGCGCCGGTACCCGCTCAGCGCGCCGAACGCCCGCAAGGTCCTGCTCTACGGCCTGGCCGCCGTCGCGGGTGTCCAGCTGTGCTTCTTCCAGGCGTTGCAGCACCTGTCGGTGGGCGTCGCGCTGCTGCTGGAGTTCCTCGCGCCCGTGCTGCTCGTCGGCTGGACGTGGGCGCGGACCCGGACCGCCCCGGCGGCGGTGACGCTCGTCGGCTGCGTGGTCTCGCTGGTCGGGCTGGTACTGGTCGTCGACCCGTTCGGGCCGCAACGCGTCGACCTGACGGGAATCCTGTGGGGCCTCGGCTCGGCGGCGTGCGTCTGCGTCTACTTCCTCCTCCCCGGCGGCGACGACCGCGATGGCGTCCCACCACTGTTGATGATCTCCGGCGCGATGGTCGTCGGCGCGGTGACGCTCACGGTGACCGGTCTGCTGGGCATCACGCCGTGGCGGGTGGGGGAGTCCAGCGGGAGCCTGGCGGGCGCCGACGTGCCGTGGCCGGTGCTGCTCGGGATGCTGGTCGTGCTCGCGACGGTGCTGCCGTACCTCACGGGGATCATCGCGATCCGACGGCTCGACACGCGGGTCGCCTCGTTCGTGGGGCTGTCCGAGGTGATGTTCGGGGTGCTGGCGGCCTGGATGCTGATCGCGCAGGTCCCGAGCCTGATCCAGGTGGCGGGCGGGGTGCTGATCCTCGGGGGGATCATGCTGATCCGGCGGGCTGAGAACCGGGTCGCGGCGACGCCGGGGGAGATCGCCACCCAGGGCTGAACACCACTCACGCTCCCCGACCGGGACGAACGAGTGAACATCTCCTCGGCCGGGCGCCGGTCACGCCCTTCGCCGGGGACGCTCGTTGTACGGGGTGTCGGTGCCGCTCCCCGCACCGACGGTGCTGCCGGCCCCGACCGGCGTGATGCGGAGCCGAGGTCGACAGTGTCCGACGGTCAGTTCGTCACCAGTTCCTTCTGTGCGAAGGGCGAGTGCGTCGCGGTGGCGGCCGACGCGGCCGGTGTGCGTGTCCGGTCGACGACCGCGGAGGCGACCGTCGTCGGCTTCACCGACGACGAGTGGACGGCCTTCGTCCGCGGGGTCAAGAACGGCGAGTTCGACCTCGACCGTCTGCGCGGCTAGGACCGCCCCGCGAAGCGTCGCTCCAGCATCGCGCGGCTCTCGTCGGGGGACATGGCCCGGTCGAGGAGTCGCCGCCAGATCCGGCGGTAGTCGGCGACGGCCTGCGGGGTGTCGACGAAGACGTCGTTCTCCGTGCCCTCGACATTGACCATCGGCCAGTCCGTCTCGGGACGGCGTGGGGTGAAGACGGAGAACGTGCTGGTCGCGCTCGTCCAGCCGGCGTGGAACGGCAGGATCTGCAGCGTGACGTTGGGCTGGTCGCCCCGGCGGATCAGCTCGCCGATCTGCGCCCGGAGCACCTCCTGGTCGGCGCACCGGTGCAGTGCGACCTCGTCGAGGAGGACGTGGAGCTCCAGGGGCGGGGCCTCGGCCCGGTCGGGCTCGATGACGTTCTGCCGGCCGAGGCGGATCTCCACCATGCGCTCGATCTCGCTCCGGGCCCGACCGGCGAACACCTCGGTCAGGAGCAACCTCGCGTAGTCCTCGGTCTGCAGGAGACCGGAGATCGGGATGCTGAACGTCTCCTTGGCCCGGGACTCCGCCTCCAGCGAGATGAGCATGTCCAGGTCGACGCCCGACGGTGCGGGACCGAAGGGCTCCCACCAGCCCGGAGCCTTCGCGTCGTTCGCCCATCCCAGGATCCGCTCGCGGTCGGCGTCGGATGCCTCGTAGATGTCCAGCAGGTCGCGGACGTCACGGAACTTCGGCTCCACCTGCCCCGTCTCGATGCGGGACAGCTTGGAGGGCGAGACCTCGAGGAGCTTCGCGATCTCGGAGAGCTGCCGGTGGCGCCCCGTGCGGAGCTGCTTGAGGGCCCAGCCCAGCCGTTTGCGGATGACGAGTGGGCCGTGTGCCGCGGTCATGACCACACGTCCTCCGGTGGCTCCTGCCGATGGTCGCCCGCGATGCTACTGCGGATGCACGTGCAGACCCCGATGGTGCGGCCGGTCCGCCGCCGGACCCGCGTGGTCAGCCCGCGGCGACCGCCTGCTGGACTGCCTGCGGGGTCGCGTCGACCTGGGTGCCGTCGACCTTCACGGTCGGGGTGCCGGACACGCCGTCGCGCAGCGCCTGCTGGGTGATCTGGGTGACCCAGGGGGCGTAGCGCTGGTCGTCGACGCACTGGGCGAAGTCGCCGCCCGCGCCGACCTTCTGCCCGAGCGCGACCAGCTGCTCGTTCGGGAGCCCCGCGCCGCCCTCGGCGGGCTGGTTGTCGTAGAGCTCCTTCTCGAACTGCGGGAACACCCCCGCCGCGGCCGCGCACCCCGCCGCGGCGCCCGAACGCGTCGAGTACCGGGTCGACGAGGCCCGGTCCAGGATGGCGATGGGGTGGTAGACGATCTTCGCCTGACCGGAGGAGACGAGCTGGTCGAGGGTCTGCCCGGCCTGCGCCTCGAACTGCTTGCAGATCGGGCACTGGAAGTCGAGGTAGATGTCGATCGTCTTCGGGGCCGCCTCGTTGCCGACGGTCACGCCCTGCGCGGACGCGTTGGCCGGGACCGCGATCCCGCCTCCGGAGTTCTTCCAGTAGACGCCGACACCGACGACGGCCGCGAAGGCCACGACGACGATCACTGCGATCACCGTGAACTGCGACGGTCCCTTCTTCGCGGTGAGCGGGTTCTTCGCCGCCGCCTTCCGCTTCCCGGTGGCCATCAGGGTCTCCTCCTCGGATGTCCGTGTGCCCCGCTCCCGACGACCAGTTGTACGCCCTCTCGTCCCGCAACGGTTCGGCGGGGCATCGGTCCGCCGCAGGTCAGGGGCCCGGGTGGCGGATCTTCGATCGCGTGTAGAACCATGGGGTCGTGAGTACCGACAGCGCCGTGGACCGGCCCGCACCGGAGACGGACGTCCGTACGGTCGAACTCAAGATCGACGGCATGACCTGCGCCGCCTGCGTCGGCCGCGTCGAGCGCAAGCTCGGCAGGCTCGACGGGGTCGACGCGACCGTCAATCTCGCGACCGAGCGCGCGCTGGTCCGGTACCCGTCGGCCACCCCGGTCTCCACGCTGGTCGAGACGGTCCGCAGGGCCGGCTACGGCGCCACCGAGATCCGCCCCACCGACACCGGTGACGAGGCCACCTCCGACGACACCGCGCTGCGCCGGCTGCGGACCAGGATGGCCGTCGCGCTCATCCTGTTCATCCCGCTGGCCGACCTGTCGCTGGCGATGTCGCTGGTGCCGTCGCTGCGCTTCCCGTACTGGCAGTGGGTGGTCGTGGCGCTCGCGCTGCCCGTCGTCGGCTGGGCGGCGTGGCCGTTCCACCGCACCGCGGTGCTGAACCTGCGTCACGGGACGACGTCGATGGACACCCTCGTCTCGCTCGGCGTGATCTCGGCCTCGGCCTGGTCGCTGGGGGAGATGGCCTTCCTCGACACCCGGCAGACCCTCACCGGGTGGGACGCGGTGCTGCACCCCTCCGGGCCGCTCTACATCGAGGTCGCCGCCGGGGTGACGACGTTCGTGCTGGCCGGGCGGTACTTCGAGGCACGGGCCCGCCGTACCGCCGGGCGGGTCATGCGCTCGCTCGCCGCGCTGGAGACCGACGAGGTCACCGTCCTGTCCGGGGGTGTGGAGTCCCGCGTCCCGGTGCGACGCCTGCGGGTCGGCGACCGTTTCCTGGTGCGGCCGGGTGAGCGGGTCGCCGCCGACGGTGTCGTCGAGACCGGGCGGGCCGCCGTCGACACCAGCGCGATGACCGGTGAGCCGGTCCCGGTCGAGGTCGGGCCGGGCGACGCCGTCACCGGCGGCACGATCGCCTCGGGCGGGCGGCTGGTCGTCGTCGCCGAGCAGGTCGGGGCCGACACCCGCCTCGCGCGGATGATCGCGGCCGTCGAGCGGGCGCAGACCGAGAAGTCCGCGACGCAGCGGTTGGTCGACCGGGTGTCGTCGGTGTTCGTGCCGGTGGTGCTGGGGTTGGCGCTGCTCACCCTCGGGGGCTGGCTGCTGGCCGGCGCGGGCTGGGCCGGCGCGCTGGCCCCCGCGATCGCCGTCGTGATCATCGCCTGCCCGTGTGCGCTGGGGCTGGCGACGCCGACCGCGCTGATGGTCGCGACCGGCCGTGGCGCCGAGCTGGGCATCTTCGTGAAGGGGCACCGGGCGCTGGAGACCACCCGGGCCGCCGACACGGTCGTGCTCGACAAGACCGGCACGCTGACGACCGGGCGGATGGCCGTGGTCGAGGTCGCGGCCGTCCCGGGTGGCGACGCGGCGCAGCTGCTGGCCCGCGCCGCCGCCGTCGAGAGCGGGTCCGAGCACGCCATCGCCGTCGCGATCCGGGCCCACGCCGGTTCGGACGTCCCGGCGGTGGAGGACTTCGTCGCGCTGCCCGGGCTCGGGGCCCGCGGCACCGTCGACGGCCGCACCGTCACCGTCGGTCGTCCCCCGGAGGACCCGGGTGCGCTCGCGCCGCGGCTCGCGGAGTGGGAGGCGGCCGGGCACACCGTCGTCGCCGTGCACGTCGACGAGGCTCTCGCCGGGCTGATCGCGCTGGCCGACCCGGTGAAGGAGTCCGCGCCGGTGGCCGTCGCCGAGCTGGTCGCGATGGGGCTGCGCCCGGTGCTGCTGACCGGTGACCGGCCCGCCGCCGCGCACGCCGTCGCCGCCGCCTGTGGGATCACCGAGGTCGTCGCCGGCGCGCTGCCCGACGGCAAGGTCGACCACATCCGTGGGCTGCAGGCCCAGGGCCGCACCGTCGCGATGGTCGGCGACGGGGTGAACGACGCCGCCGCGCTCGTCGCCGCGGACCTGGGCATCGCCGTGGGCTCGGGCACCGACGTCGCCCTGGAGGCCGCCGACGTCGTGCTCGTGCGCGACGACCTGCGCGTGCTCCCGGCGACCGTCGAGCTGGCCCGCGCCACGATGGGCACCATCCGCGGCAACCTCTGGTGGGCGTTCGGCTACAACACCGCGGCGATCCCCGTCGCGATGGCGGGGCTGCTGAACCCCCTGCTCGCCGGGGCCGCGATGGCGCTCTCGTCGTTCCTGGTGGTCACCAACAGCCTGCGGCTGCGGAAGGCCGCGAGCTGGGCCGACGGGGCGCTGGGCGGGACACGCACCCCGGTCGGCGAGGAGAGCACCGATTACGTCGAGGCGCGGGACTGACTCCTGTCCGGGGCGGGCCGGTGGGGGAATCCCGCATCGGGGCCGCGGGACTAGCTTCCACTGCCGTGAGCAGCTACCTCGTCGAGCGCCGGACCGTCGTGGACGCACCGGCCGACCGCGTCCACCCACTGGTCGCGGACCTGCACGCGTGGCGGGGCTGGTCGCCCTGGGAGGGCCTCGACCCGGACCTGCACCGGGAGTACTCCGGGCCCGAGCGCGGCCTCGGCGCGCGGTACTCGTGGTCGGGCAACCGCCGGGCCGGCCGCGGGACGATGGAGGTCGTCGGTGACGCCGCGGACCAGGTCGACGTCGCGGTGACCTTCGAGAAGCCGTTCCGCTCCACCGCCACCTCGACCTTCCTGTTCGTCCCCGCCGACGGTGCCCGGACCGAGGTCGTCTGGCGGATGACCGGCGAGCAGCGGGGGATCGCCGCGCTGCTGGGCCGCGTCGTGCCGATGGACCGGATCCTCGGCGGCGATCTGGAGAAGGGCCTGACGCGGCTGGGCGTCGCGGCTCGCCCCTGAACGGGCCGACCGATCATGTCGAGGCGCTGACCGCCGCGATCATCAGATGTGACGATCCGGGGGTTTCGGGCGATACGGTCCTGCTCATCCTGGCGATGGGACGGTCGTGACCACCTCGCAGCGCCCGCAGGGCGACCCCTACCGTCCCGGGCCGGGCCACGGCGCTCCGCCGTGGCACCAGGCAGCACCCGTGCCCGGGCAGTTCCAGCGCCCCGGGCCGCAGCCCGCCGTGCCACAGCAATGGATGCCGCCTGCCGGAGCGGTCCCGCAGCAACCTCACGGCTGGGCTCCTGTCGCGCCGGCTGCGCCCCGGAACGGGCTCGGTATCGCCGCGCTGTGCCTCGGCATCGTCGGGCTCCTGTTCGGGCTGGTTCCCTTCACCGGCTTCCTGGCGTTCGCGCTCGGCGCCGTGGGCGTGATCCTGGGGCTGGTCGGGTTCGGTCGAGCCCGTCGTCGGACTGCCAGCAACCTGAAGACGGCGATCACCGGGACCGTTCTCTCCGTGATCGCGATCGCCCTCGGTGTCTGGGGCATGGTCATCGTCTTCACCGGCCTGAACCAGCTGTCGGAGGATCTCGGCAACCTGTCTGCGGCATCGTCGCCGGCCGCCACGTCCGGGACGGGGACGACGCCGGCGGACGTGACGAACCCCTTTGTCGCCGGTCCGGTCACCTACACGCTGGAGATCACCGGTGATGCCGAGAAGATGATGGTCTCCTACGGCACCGGCAGCGCCACCAGCTCGTCGTCGGACTACCAGGCGCTGCCGTGGAGCAAGACCGTCGAGGTGACGGGGGACTACAAGTTTGCCCAGGTCAACGCAGTGAGTTCCGGGCCCGGCACTATCACCTGCACCATCACCGACGTCGCGACGGGTCAGGTCGTCGACACCCAGACCTCGGAATCGCTGGACGACAACCAGTACAGCTCGGCGAACGTCGGCTGCACCACTGTCGGCTGATCCCGGCGCACCCTCGGGCCGTGTCCGGCACGAGGTGGTCACGCACGATCGAGCCGGACACCCCAGGGGCCCTGCCGGGACGCCGGCCGGGCCCCTCCTCCTGTCTCGGCGGGGTCCGCCGCACGACGCAGCGGTGGTCCCGCACCGCGGCCGTGACGAGCCGCGGCGCATCGACCGGAATAGCCGGTCGGGCAGCGTGGCTGATCACGGTGTGACCGCACCTCTACCCGATGCGATCGACTCCCGTCTCGACCGGATGCTCGCCGGCATGGAGTGGGAGCTGCGCCGGTCCCGCCGATCCCGGGTGACCGACGGCGCCGTGTCCACGGTGCTCCGCGACACCGCCGGGTTCGTGTTCCTGCACGACGGCCGCGCCGCGGTCCGGGCGGCGGCCGAGCAGGGCTGGACCCCGGTCGCGGCGGGCGACCTCGTCCTGGTCCCGCGGCGCGCCGACCTGACCGTCCGCGGCGACGGCGGCGCCGAGGCCACCGTCGTCGAGCTGACGCGGCCCCCGGCCGCGCGGCCCGACGAGGGCCCGCTCCCGGACGCGGTGGTCGCCCGGTCGTTCGGGGCCGCCGAGCCGGGCATGGCGGTCCTGGTCCGCGGCATGGCGTGCGGGTGGAGCACCGTCGGCGGGGCGGTCCGCAGCGGCGACACGGTGATCTGTTCGCGGATCGCGACCACGATCGCGGTGACCGCGGTGCGCATGTGGGTCGAGCAGCAGCCCTGCTGCGCGGACCGGTGGCTGTCCTCCGCGCTGGACCCGCGCATCGGGCGGGCCCTGCGCGCCGTGCACGCCGACCTCACCCGCGCCTGGACGGTGGCCGACATGGCCCGGGAGGCGACCATGTCCCGGGCCGCCTTCGCCGAACGCTTCACCGAGCTGGTCGGGCGCAGCCCCGCCGGGTACCTGACCGCCGTCCGGGTCGGGGTGGGGCGGGAGCTGCTCGCCGACGACACGGCCACCGTCGCGGAGGTCGCGCACCGGGTCGGCTACCGCTCCGAGCTCGGGTTCGCCCGCGCCTTCCGGCGGGAAGCAGGCATGTCGCCGTCCCAGTGGCGCGCCTCGGCCCGGGCGGTCCGGGCCCGCTGACCCGGCCTACGACCGGCTCGGCTCCTGCGGCGCGGACCCGAACGCCAGCCCACCCACCGTCGCCACCACGGCCGCCGCCGCCAGCGTGACGCGGACCCCGACGCCGTCGACGAGCAGCCCGCCGACGACGGCGCCGACGGTGATGCCGAGCTGGAAGCCCGCGACGAGCAGCCCGCCGCCCGCCTCCATCCGGTCCGGCACCACCCGGGCCATCCACGTCGACACGACCGTCAGCCAGGCACCGAACGACAGCCCCCACACCGCGACACCCGCGACGACGACCGGCAGCACCGCGGGGAACGTCGCCACCGACGCGACCCCGGCGGCCAGCACCAGCGGGACGGCGTACCGCACCAGCCGCAGGTACCGGTCCACCAGCATCCCGACGACGAGGTTGCCCACCACCCCACCGGCGCCGAACACCGCGAGCAGCACGGCCACCCCGCCGGCGTCGAGCCCCGGGACGGTCCCGAGCGCGGGCCGGACGTAGGTGAACGCGGCGAAGTGCCCCAGGACGGTCAGTACGTGACCGGCCAGTCCACGCGGCATCCCGGGGGCGCGCAGCGTGTCGACCAGCGGGCGCAGCCCGTCGGCGGCGTCCGGCGCGACCGGGGGCAGCACGGTGCGGATCGTGAGCGCGGTCAGCGCGGACAGGACCGCGACACCGACGAACACGGCCTGCCACCCCGCCAGCGCACCGAGGTAGACGGCCACCGGCACCCCGGCGACCGTCGCGAGGGTGGTGCCGGTGTTGACCAGCATCATCGACCGTCCGAGCCGGCCCGGCGTGCTCAGCCGGGACGCCACCGCCAGCGACATCGCCCAGAACCCGCCGATCGCCGCACCCAGCAGGAGCCTGGCGGCCAGCAGCACGACGAAGCTCGGCGCGATCGCGACCAGGATGTTCGACACCGCGGCGCCCGCCGCGAGCACGGTCAGCAGGGCGCGGCGGTCGACCCGCGGGAGCAGCGCGCCGATCGTCGGGGCCACGAGGAGCCCCACGAACGCCGTCGCCGACACCGCCTGGCCCGCCTGCCCCTCGGTGATGCCGAGCGTGGTGGCCATCGGGGTGAGCAGACCTGGCGGGAGGAACTCCGCGAGGACCAGGACGAAGCTCGTGAGGGCCATGACGCCGACGGCGCCCCAGGCGGTGCGGTCCGGACGGGTGGAGGTGGATGTGGTGGATGTGTCGGTCACGCTGTCAGCCTTCGCCGTGGTGCGGCCGGGTACCCGTCCGATCGTCCGGCGTGACAGACCGGTCGTCCGGATCGGGGCCGTTGGTCAGAGCACGGGTTGCACCGGCAACTCCCCTTGTGCCGCGAACGAGGTGGCGACGACGTGGCCCGCCGCGCCGAGGTCGAGGAACCGGGGCGGCGGGCCGCCGTCGGTGACGTGCCGGCGCCTGGGATGACGGCCGGGCACCACGTCCGCGGTGACCCCGGCTTCGGTGAGCAGCCGGGCGATGCCGTCGATGAGACCGCGCGGCCCCCGCGCGAGCAGGCCCCGACCACCCGCCAGGTGCACGGGGAGGTCGTCGAGCCGGTGGAAGCACTCCGCCGGCGGGTACCAGCCGCCGGTCTCGGACTCGACCAGCATGCGGAGCCGGTACGCCAGCAGCTCCGGCTCCGGCGGCGCACCGCGGACGTACACCGAGTCCGAGATCTCGGTGTGCAGGCGGAGCACCGGGTGCTCGCCGTGGAGCCCGACGTGCGTGACGTCCGGCCCCGGGGTACCGGCGAGCTCCCAACCGAGGACGCCGTCGGCGTCGATCCGGACGTGCGTCCGCGCCAGCTCCTCGACGTCCTCCTGCCATGGCTGGTCGAGGACGAGGTCGACGGACAGCCGCTCGCCCGCGATCCGCACGGCACCGACCCGTGCCTCGACCTGGTACTCCGCGACGACCGTCCCGAGGAGCTCCAGGTCGAGCGGCTGCTCCGCCACGCTCACCCGCCCCGCCGCATCTGCTCCAGCATCGCGTTGTACGCCTTCAGCTCCGCGTCGTCGTCCCGCTCGGCCTGCCGGTCCTTGCGGGCGGCCTCCCGGGAGTCGTCGCGCGACCACTGCACCACGAGCGTGACCATCACCAGCAGCATCGGGATCTCACCGGTCGCCCAGGCGATCCCGCCGCCGGTGCGCTGGTCGTCGAGCAGGTCCACCCAGGGCAGCCCGACCTGGCGGTAGAAGTTCTCGCCGAGCACCGTGGAGGAGCTCATCACCGCGACGCCGAAGAACGCGTGGAACGGCATCGTCGCGAGCATGACGGCCAGCCGCCCCAGGTGCGGCAGCCGGTGCGGGGCGGCGTCGACGCCGATCAGCGGCCAGAAGAACAGGTAGCCGACGAGCACGAAGTGCAGGTTCATCAGCTGGTGGGTCCAGTGGAACCGCAGCGCCCCGTCGAACAGCGGGGTGAAGTACAGGACGTAGAACGAGCCGACGAACAGCACCGCCGCGAACGCCGGGTGCGTCACGACCTTCGCGACGCGCGAGTGCACCGCCGCGAGCAGCCACTCCCGCGGGCCGGGCGGGTTGCCGCGGCCCGCCGGGCGCAGCACCCGCAGCGCGAGCGTGACCGCGCCGCCGAGGCTCAGCAGGATCGGCGCGAGCATGTTCAGCGTCATGTGGCTGATCATGTGGACGCTGAACATGGACGGGGAGTAGAAGCCCAGCCCCGACGACGTCGCCAGCAGCAGCGTCGCGCAGCCCAGCAGCCACGCGACGGTGCGTCCGACCGGCCACGTCACCCCGCGGGCCGCCAGCCGTCGCACGGCGGCCAGGTACAGCCCGGCGAGCACCAGCGCGCCGGTGCCGAACAGCAGGTTCCAGCGCCAGTCGACGAGCACCGCGAGCGCCGAGAACGGCCGGGTGATGTCCCAGCCGATCAGGGTCTGCAGTGCCGAGTCGTCGGCGACGACGAACCGCGGCGGCACCAGCCGGATGCTCGCGACACCCAGCGTCGCCACCGTCGCCCCCAGCACCGCGACGACCGGCAGCAACCGCCCGGGGGGCACCGGTCCGGCCGGGTCGGCGACGAGCCCGCGGGCGAGCAGCGCGGTCAGCGGGACCAGGGCCGCGAGCAGCACCGCGACGACGACGGCGACCCGTACGTAGGGCGACCCGCCGAGCGGCCCGGCGTCGGTCACCACCAGCTGGAAGACGACCTCACCGAGCAGGTACACGACCCCGCCGACGGCGAGCAGCCCGCGGACCCGGCCCGCGGCCCGTCCCTCGACGACGCCGCCGTGCGCGCGGAACGCGACCAGCCCGGCGACCAGCCCCAGCCAGGCGGTGCCGGCGACGGCGCGCAGCACGTTCGCGTCGCCGCTCCAGTCGTGCCCGGCCCCGGTCGCGGCCGGGTGCACCGCGGCGGGCACCGCCATCGCGCACGCGGCGAGCAGCCCGAGCGCGGCGGCGGCCTTCCAGCTCAGCGAGAACGCCGACCCGAGGGCGACGAGCAGCAGCAGGGCCCCGGCGAGCGCCCAGCCCAGCGGCTCCTCGATCGTCGCGGCGTCGCCGAGCCACCCGAACGGGCCCACCGACGCCAGGACGCCGGGGGAGTTGCCGGTCATGTCGGCCACCGACAGCCAGCCCGCGGCGATCGCCGACACCCCGGCGACGGTGGAGGCCAGGGTGCCCCGGCGCAGCGCGCGGTAGCCGTGGACGTCGACCGTCCCGGACGTCTGCGGGGCCGCGACCAGCCCGCCGACCAGCAGCGACCCGGCGGCAAGCGCGGTGGCGGCCACGGCCAGGACCTTCGCGACGACCGTCGCCGCCTTCAGCCCCGGCTCGGGCACCGGCAGCCCGCTCTGCCGCCAGAAGCCGTCGTCGCCGATCGAGACGGCGACCGCGGCACCGGCGCACAGCAGCACCAGGGCGACCGTGAGCGCGGTCAGGAGCCCACGGCGGTCGCGCCGCGCCGGCACCGCCGGTGCGGGCGGCGCACCGCCGGCCGCGTCGGTCGTCGCCTGCTCCGTGCTCGCGCTCACCGAGAACTCCTCCGCAGGTGGTCACCGGGCACCGACCGCGCCCGTGTCACCTCCGATGGTCCCCGTCCGGCCCGGCGCGCGCCGCACCGGGTCGGACGGGACTGCTCAGTTCCCGGTGATCCCGGACCACCAGCGCTGGATCGCCTCCCAGAAGCCCTGCGCGTCCTGCCCGATCTGGCCCGGGTCGGGCAGGTTCGAGGGCAGCGACGGCAACGACGGCAGCTCGGTCGGCAGCGACGGCAGGTTCGACGGGAGCGACGGCAGGTTCGTCGGCAGACCCGGGATGTTGCTGGGGATCTGGATGCCGCCGCCGTTCTCGCTGCTCGGGGCCTCGGTCGTCTCGGTCGTCGTCTCGGTGGTGGGCGGTGCGCTGGTCTCGGTGGTCGGCGGCGCCTGGGTGTCGGAGTCATCGTTGCCGAACAGCAGGAACCCGAGCAGCAGCACCAGCAGCGCGACGACGAGTGCGCCGATCGCGATCCACTTCCCGATCCCCGACGAGCCGAGGTCGCGCGGCTCGGGTTCCGGCTCCGGTGCGACGACCGGCGTCGCGACGGCAGCCGGCTCGGCCAGGATCTCGGCGACGCGCTGGGCGTCCGGGCGCCGCGCCGGGTCGGTGGCGGTGGACTGCGCGATCGCCGTCCGCAGCGGCTCGGGCACGTCCGCGGGCACGACCGGGGCGCGGTTCACGCGCTCGGCGGCGCCCTGGAGTCCCTGTCCCTGGTACTCCCGCCGCCCGGTCCAGGCCTCCAGCAGGACGAGGCCGAGCGCGTACACGTCGGTCGGCGGTCCGACCGGGCGGCCCTGGACCTGCTCCGGCGACAGGTACGCCGGCGTCCCGATGATCTCGCCGGCCGCGGTGTGGCCGTCGGCCCCGAGCAGGGCGGCGATGCCGAAGTCGGCGAGCCGGGCCCGGCCGTCGGAGTCGATCAGGATGTTCGACGGCTTGACGTCGCGGTGCGTGACGCCCTGGGAGTGGACGTAGGCCAGGGTCTGGGCGACCTCGGCGCCGATCCGCCGGATGTCCTCGGGCGGCAGGTCCTCGGACGCGATGACGTCCTTGAGCGTCGGCCCGTCGACGAGCTCCATCACCAGGTAGGCGCGGTCGGCCTCGACGGCGAAGTCGTGCACGGCGACCAGGCCGGGGTGGCGCAGGTTCGCCATGACCTGCGCCTCCTGCTCGAAACGCTGGTCGGCACTCGGGTCGTCGGCCGCACCGAAGATCTTCACCGCGACCGGCCGGTTGAGCCGGGTGTCGGTGGCCCGGTGGACGTCGGACATCCCGCCCTGGCCGATCAGCCCTTCCAGCCGGTACCGGCCGCCGAGCAGCTCGGGCTCGGTGATGGGGGCGGGCATCATCCGGGTCGCGTCCGGCCGCGACGGCCGCGGGGCGCCGTAGGCCGCGGTCGGCGGGGCACCGAGGTGGTGGGTCGGGGCCTCCCCGGGCCCGAGGCGCCGGGTGCCGTCCGGGGGACCACCGGGACCGCCGGGGCCCGGACGGCCGGGGCCGGGGGGCGGGCCGACCCGGCGGGTGGCGTCCGGTGCGTTGCTGCGGGTCGCCGGGTCCTCGTCGGCGTGCCGCGGTGCGGGCCGGGACCCGCCGACGCGACGGGTGGGGTCGGGCGCGGGACCGCCGCTCGGCGGCCGCTGCCGGCGGTTCCCCGTCCGCCACGGGTCGGACGCGTCCCTGCGGGTGCGCTCCGGATCGTCGCCGCGGGTCACGGGCCCTCCCGGTCTGCTGGTGCGGCCGGACCGCGGGCGCGCGCACCGGCCGTCCGCCGTCGCGGCGGACCTCCTGGCGGGGACCGTACCGTCCGGAACCGGTCACCCGGGTGGACGGCGCGCCAGCACCACCCGGTGATCCTGCGCCGCGGCGCGGTCAGCGTGCCGCGACCGGTGTGCGCAGGTCGGCGGCGGGGAACGGGGGCCGGTCGTCGAGGCGGACCGACAGCTTCCCGGCGGCCCGCCAGGCGCGAGCGGTGAGGTCGCGGTCGGCGTCGGTGACGAGGTTGCCCATCACCCGCAGCGCCACCGTCATCAGCGCCCGCGACCGCATCCCGATCGGCCCGGCCAGCGGCAGCAGCCGGGGGATCGTGATCAGCCCGGCGAGCCGCCGCGCGATGGAGAACGCCAGGCCGTAGTGCGAGCGCAGGGTCGCGGGCCAGGCGCGGTCCAGGTCCGCGCCCGAGGCGAGCAGCTCCGCGACCAGGCGTCCGGTCTCCAGGCCGTAGTCGATGCCCTCGCCGTTGAGCGGGTTCACGCAGCCCGCCGCGTCGCCGACCAGCGCCCAGTTCGGCCCGGCGACGCCGGACACCGCCCCGCCCATCGGCAGCAGCGCGGAGCGGACCAGCTCGACCTTCGGGCCGAGCTCCCACTCGGCGCGGCGCGCGTTCGCGTAATGGTCGATCAGGCCGCGCAGCTTGATGTTGGCCGGGCGCCGGTCGGTGGCGAGCGTGCCGACGCCGATATTGACCCGGCCGTCGTTCAGCGGGAACAGCCAGCCGTACCCGGCCAGGACCTCGTCGGCCTCGCCACGCAGCTCCAGGTGCGAGCTGATCCACGGGTCGTCGTGCCGGCCGGAGGTGACGTAGCCGCGGGCGGCGACGCCGTAGGCGGTGTCCTGGTGCCACTCGCGGCCCAGCACCCGCCCGAGCGTGGAGCGCGCGCCGTCGGCGACGACGAGCCTGCGGCACCGGACGGAGCGGCCGTCCTCGAACACCACGGAGTCGACCCGGCCCCCGGAGAACGTCACGTCGACGGCCTTGGCGTCCTCCATCGGGGTCGCGCCGGCCTCCAGCGCGACCCGGCGGATGCCCGCGTCGAGCTCGGTGCGCGGGATCGCCGAGCCGTGCGCCGGCAGCGATCCGCCCGGCCACGGCAGCTCCAGGACCTGCCCGAACCCGTGCGCGCGCAGCCCCCGGTTGGTGCCGTGGGAGTCCACCCAGGCATCGAGGCCCAGGTGCCCCAGCTCGGCGATCGCGCGCGGGGTCAGCCCGTCACCGCAGGCCTTGTCCCGGGGGAAGGTCGCGGAGTCGGCGAGGACGACGTCGAGACCGTGCCGCGCCGCCCACGCCGCCGCCGCCGACCCGGCCGGTCCCGCCCCGACGACGAGCACGTCGGTGGAGTCCGGGGTGGCGGCGGGCGGGACGGGACCGGTGCTCATGACCACAGTGTCGCAACCCGGCCGGGCGACCGCCGCCGAGCGTGCCCCCGGTCACGACCGGGTCAGGTGCCAGAGGATCACGTCGTGGGCGTGGCGGGCCTTGTCGTCGCCGCGGAAGGCGACCTCGTGCACAGCCGTCCCGACGGTGACCGCGATCTGGCTCGAGCTCGCGAACCGGCCCAGCAGGTTCCGGTCGGCGACGAAGGAGACCGAGGAGATCCGGCCGTAGGGGATCGAGGTGATCGCCGTGCGCTTGCCGACGAAGGAGTTGTCCTGCAGGACCACCCGCAGGTCGGTCAGGCCGAGGAATCCGGTGCCGGCGCCGATCGCGTCGTACACGGCGATGATCCGCTCGCCCTCCAGCAGGCCGGCGGCGACCTTGTCGAGCTGGTCGCGCTTGTCGAAGACGGGTTCGCTCATGCCCTCGATACTGCCCGGCGGGCGAGCAGTGTCCGCACCGTCCAGACCAGCGCGGAGACGGCGAACAGCACGACGGTCAGCCACACCCACCGCATCCGGTACGGCTCCTGGTCGAGCCCGGTCGCGTTCAGCGTGCTCAGCGCGCCCTGCCCGATGATCCCGGGCAGGAACATCAGCAGCGCGAGCCCGGAGCCGAGCACCGGGATCCGGACGTGGTTGACCAGTGGTACCCGGGTGCGGGGCAGCGTGAGCAGCAGCAGCCGGTCCCCGGCGGCGTAGAGCGGGAACAGCACGAGGTCGTGCAGCAGGACCGCGCCGGCGAACCACCAGGCCATCCTGACCAGGTCCGGGGACCCGGAGACGATCGCGTACACCGCCCATCCGGCGAGCGCGAAGCAGCCGAGGGCGGCGAGCAGGCGGCTACCGGACAGCAGCACGGGAGAATCCGATCGTCGCGACCCACTTGGTGTTGTGCACCCCGGGCAGCGCCGGGACGATCAGCCGCGCCGGGTACCCGTGGTCGGGCGACAGGTCGGCGCCGTTGACCCGCAGCGCGAGCAGCGAGTCCGGCGACAGCGTCTGGGCGCGGTTGAGCAGTGACCGGGAGAACGGGCTCCCCACCTCGACCGACCGCACCTCCGCGGTCACCGGGTCGGTCACCCCCGCCGCGCGGGCCAGGTCGGTCAGCCGTACGCCCGTCCACACCTGGGAGGTCGACCAGCCCTCGACGCAGGCGAGCGGCAGTTCCGCGGTGTGCTGGGGCAGCGCGGCCAGCGCCGCGCGGTCGAGCACCACCGGTGCCGCGCCGCCGGTCAGGGTCAGCGTCCAGGCGCTCCCGACCGCGGCCGGGGCGATCCCGGAGGCGACGAACGTGCGGTTGACCGGGAAGTCGTTCGGCCCGCCCCGCTCGGTGCTGTCGGGTGCCGTCGTCCGACCCCGGGGCAGCAGCAGCGCGGTCGACCGGAGCTGGTCGGTGAACTGTCCGACGGTCAGCGCCGCGACGAACAGCATCCCTCCGCCGACCAGGGCGATCGCGCCGCGCCGCGACATCGTCGGCGGGTCCGGGTCCGGCGCGACGAGCGGGTGCGCCGGCTCGGGACGGGTGTCGGCGAGCGGCGTCGCGAGCTCGGCGCGCAGCGACCGGCTCCGCAGCGAGCGGACCATCGTCGGGAGCTTCGTGACCACGTGCAGCGCGAACGAGGCCAGGAACACCCAGGCCGCGGCGTAGTGGCCGTCGTAGAAGGAGAAGCCGAAGACGTAGTCGTACTGGACGTTCAGCAGGCCGGTGACGATCAGGAACAGGATCGAACCGACCAGGAGCACCAGGGACAGCCGTTCCAGCAGCTTCACCGGGTTCCGCTCGGGGGCGGTGAACAGCTTCGGGATGACCGACCACAGCTTCGCCAGGACCAGCGGCACCAGCACGATGCCGAGTCCGACGTGCAGTCCCTCGGTGAGCCGGAACAGCCAGGCCGGCGACACCGGCCAGTCCACCCAGGGTAGCTGCAGACCGCCGACGGCGTCGGCGGCCGGGATCGCCTGCTCCCGGCCGTAGGCGAGCCGGTCGAGGAGCCCGGTGAACGCGACTACCGGCAGACCCACCAGCAGCGGGAGGGCGAACATCGAGGTCAGCCAGGGTCCCCGGATCGGGCTGCGCCATCGCATCACGCGTCTCACGATCGGGTCAGCTCCAGGAACACTCGGGCGCCGAGGTGCACGTCGGTCACGCGCAGACCGGCGCGGCCGGCGGTCACCGCGAGGGGGACCGCGCCCTGCACCGCCCACGGGATCGGCTCGCCCGCCCCGCCGCCGCAGAGAACCCGGGCGGTGCCGCGCCAGGCGTGCTCGGGACGCGGGTCGGCCTCCACCAGCACCGTCCCGCCGCGGGCGAGCAGCCGCGCGGCGCGGGTGAGCAGGGCGGCCGGGTCGCCGCCGATGCCGAGGTTGCCGTCGGCGAGCAGCACATGGGACCAGCTGCTCTCCCCGGGCAGCGGGCCGAACAGGTCGGCCTGGACCATCGCGACGCCCCGGTGGCGGCAGAGCACCCGGGAGACCGCGGAGCCGTCGACGCCGAGGGCGGCGATCCCGCGCGCGGCGAGTGCGGCGAGCAGCCGGCCGGGCCCGCAGCCGAGGTCGACGGTGGGGCCGGTGCAGTGGCGGACCAGCCAGTCGTCGCAGCCACCGGCCGCGTCGGCCCAGCGGTCGACGTCCAGGGCGATCTCGGTGCCGTCGTCGCAGAGCAGGCGCGAGGGTGCGCCGGACAGCGGCATGTCGAAGCCTTCGGCGGTCACGGTCACACCGACACCTCCGGACATCGCAGGGTCAGCTCGGCGACGGCGCGGGCGAAGCGGCTGCCCGGGACCTGCGCGGCGACGGCGACGGCCTCCGCGGCCGTGTCGACATCGGTCAGCGGCTCGGCGAGGACCACCCGCAGCCCGGCGGCCCGCAGCGCGTCCAGCGTCCGGTCGCCGGTCTCGGCGGTCGACATCGGCACGCCGTGCAGCGCGGCGGCGGCGAGCGGGTCGCGCAGTCCCAGCACCCACCACCCGCCGTCGGTCGCGGGGCCCAGGACGGCGTCCACCCCCGGTTCGGCGAGCCGGTCCGCACAGCGGGACAGCAGCTCGGTCGACGCCTGCGGGGTGTCCATCCCGACCTGCAGGGTCGGGCGTCCGGGGTGGCGCGCGAGGGCGTCGGCGTGCGCGGCGGCGATCCGTGCGGCCAGACCGTCCCCCCGCTGCGCGACAACGCCGAGCCCGTCCAGCGCGGCCGCCAGCTCGGCGGCCCCGGTGGCGGCGGCCCGGTCCCCGGTCAACGCGACGACGGTGTCGCCGGGCACCCCGGCGGCGGCGCCGAGGGTGTCGAGCAGCGCCGCCGAGGCGATCGCCGCGGCGAGCTCCGGCGTCGCGGGCGGGCACAGCCGGGTCTTGACCCGGCCCGGCTCGGGGGCCTTCGCGAGGACGACGGTGGTCACGGGGCCGGTCATCGCAGCAGCCGGATCATGTCGCGCCCGGCCCGGACGGTGCCCGTGACGGAGCCGGAGACCTTGGACCGCCCGCCGGCGCGGCGGGAGTAGGCGACCGGGATCTCGTCGAACCGCCAGCCCGCGCGCCCCGCCCGCAGGAGCAGCTCCAGCGGGTAGCCGAAGGCCCGGTCCTCGATCTGCAGGTCCAGCAGTGCCTGCCGGCGTGCGACCCGGATCGGGGCGATGTCGTGCACCGGGACCCCGCGGGCGCGCAGCATCCCGGCGATCACCGCGTTCGCCGCGCGGGCGTGCCAGGGCCACACACCGACCGTGTCCGGCACCCGCCGTCCGACGGCGATGTCGGCACGGCCGGACGCGACGGTCTCGGCCATGCCGGGCAGCACGTCGGGGTCGAGGGAGCCGTCGCCGTCGAGGAAGGCCACGAGCTCACCGGTGGCCGCCTCCAGCCCGGCGTGCACGGCGGCGCCGTAGCCGCGTCGCGGTTCGACGACCACGCGTGCCCCGTGCCCACGTGCGACCGCGGCGGTGTCGTCGGTCGACCCGTTGTCGACGACGATCACCGGCCAGTCGTCGGGCATTCGCTTGAGGACATACGGCAGCGCCTCCGCCTCGTCGAGGCACGGCAGCACGATCTCCGGGTGCACGTCGCGATCCTCACCTCTCTGCCGGACCACCGCCCGCCGAATGCGGGACGGTCCCGCAGGGGGTTCGGACGGCGTCCCTCAGCGGCTCGGGGCGATCGGTGAACGGAGCGGGTCGGTCGCGAAGGCCGTCACCCCGTCGGTGAAGCTGGTCCGGGCGCGGAAGCCCAGCCGGGAGGCGGCGTAGGCCGGGTCGGCGACGACGTGGCGCACGTCGCCGGGCCGGGCGCCGCCGACGATCTCGGGCTCGGGACCGTCCATCGCGCGGGCCAGCTCGGCGGCGAGGTCACCGATGGTGTGCGGCTCGCCGGAGCAGACGTTCGCGGCGCCGAAACCGGTCGGCTCCGGATCGGCGACGAGTGCGGCCGCGTTGGCCGCGGCGACGTCGGTGACGTGGACGAAGTCCCGGCGCTGCCGGCCGTCCTCCATCACCCGCGGCGCCTCACCCCGCTCCAGCGAGGACCGGAAGATCGACGCCACGCCCGCGTAGGGGGTGTCGCGGGGCATCCGGGGGCCGTACACGTTGTGGTAGCGCAGCGACCACACGGTGCCGCCGGTCTGGCGGGCCCAGGCGCTCGCGAGGTGCTCCTGGGCGAGCTTGGTCGCGGCGTAGGTGCTGCGCGGGTCGACCGGCGCGGACTCCGGGACGAGGCCGGACTCGAGGTCCTTGCCGCACTCCGGGCAGCGGGGCTCGTAGCGGCCGGCCTCGATGTCGTCGAGCGCGCGCGGCCCGGGCCGGACGACGCCGTGGTCGGCACAGTCGTAGCGGCCCTCGCCGTAGACGACCATCGACCCGGCCAGCACGAGCCGGTCCACCTTGGCGGCGTGCATCTGCGCCAGCAGCACCGCGGTGCCGAAGTCGTTGTGGGAGGCGTAGTCGGGGGCGTCGGCGGCGGAGACGCCGTGCCCGACCATCGCGGCCTGGTGGCAGACCGCGTCCATCCCCGGCAGGAGCCGGGACAGGGTCTCGCCGTCGCGGACGTCGCCCCGGACCAGCTCGTGGTCCAGCTCCGGGGCCTCGCCGCCGTGGGCCTGCGGCAGCAGCGCGTCGAGCAGGACGACCTCGTGGCCGTCGGCGACGAAGCGGTCGGCGACGTGGGACCCGATGAATCCGGCACCGCCGGTGACGAGAACACGCATGTCCGCAGACGCTAGGGCGTGCCGGCCCCGCCCGCCGGGTGCACGTCCGGCCCGGCAGCGCTGTCCTCGGGCCCGGTCGCGCTGCCCTCGGGCCCGGTCGCGCGGTCGGCGGGCCCGGCCGTGCGGTCGGTGTCCCAGGCCTCGGCGGCGGCCAGCGCCAGGCCGAACAGGCCGGCCCGGGCCTCGCGGGCATCGGTCCAGCCGCGGTGCTCCCACTCCGGCCCGGCGAGCGAGTCCGCGGCGAGGAACACCTGGCCGTAGCCGACCCCGATCCGGCGCGCGGCCGCGACCAGCGCGGACGCCTCCATGTCGACCACCGCGCAGCCCTCGTCGCGGCGTCGCGCGACCCGCGCCGGGGTCTCCCGGAACACCGCGTCGGTGGTCCAGCACCGCCCGACGACGTACGGCACCCCGGCCCCCGCCAGGGTCCGGGCCACCGCGTCGACGCCGTCCGGGTCGGCGTCGATCGTGCGCGACGGCGGCTGGTAGTGGAACGAGGTGCCCTCGTCGCGCAGTGCGCTGCCCAGGACGACGGCGTGCCCCAGCGTCAGCTCGTGCCGCAGCGCCCCGGCACCCCCGACCCCGACGACGGTGCGGACGCCCAGCGCCGCGAGGTGCTCCAGGAACATCGCCGCCAGCGGCGCGCCGACGCCCGGGTGCAGCACCGCGACCGGTGTCCCGCCGGGCCCGGTCGTGCGCCAGACCGGGCTGCGGCCGAGCTCGCTGCGCAGCACGGTCACCGCCGCGGAGCGTGTCCCGACGTCGGCGACGACCTCGGGGAACCAGCACAGCACCGCCGCGGACGGCATGTCCGGGCGGTGCGGGGTGATCGCCGACGCCCGGATCACGCCCTCGGCGTCCAGGTCGTCCTCGTGCAGGGGGAGGTCCATCGGCGACGATCATCCCCCGCGGACCCGGTCGGGTGGAACCGCAGGTCGACGGGGTGCCCCTCGCGTCCGGCGTCCCCGAAACGCCGGTGCGCAGTATCGTCGGCGACCAGCGCCCTGACCCCGGGCGGATCGGAGGGTGGGACAGGCATGGCCGGAGACTTCCGCGGCCCGCCCCCCGCGGGCGGGCGTCCGCCGCAGGGCGAGCCACCGCGCGGTGGCCGTCCCGCCCGGCCCGGCAGTCCCGGCTGGACGAACCAGCCCCGCAACCCGCTGCCCGGTCACGGGGGCCGTCCGCTCCCGCCGCCGTCCCCGCCGCAGCAGCAGCCCGGGTCACCGCCCTCGCGCGGGGGCCGCGGACCGCTGCGCAAGCCGCCGCCCGGCCGCGCCGCCGGGGCACCGCCGCCGACCCGGGCCGCCGCGCCGGCGCGCCCGGTCATGCCGCGCCCCGCCGGATCCGGAGCCGGAGGAGCCGGGGCCGGGGTGCATCCCGCGTCGCAGGCGCCCCGCGACGGCCGGGTCACCCGTGGCCCGTCGATGCCGGACTGGCGCCGCGTCGGCCGGGCCACCCGCGGGCGCTGGAAGGCCGTACTGATCCTGTTGCTGGTCGCGATCGTCGGGTTCGGCGTCTACCTCGACCAGAACATGACCCGGGTGCAGGCGCTGCCCGCGGACTCCCAGGCGTCGTCGTCGGGGACGAACTACCTGATCGTGGGCTCGGACAGCCGCGAGGGACTCTCCGCCGAGGACGAGGAGCGCCTCGCCACCGGCGATGCGGCGGGCCAGCGCACCGACACGATCATGCTGCTGCACACCGGGAGCTCCGGGAGCGTGCTCGTCTCCATCCCGCGCGACTCCTACCTGCCCATCCCCGGGAAGGGCAGCAACAAGGTCAACGCGGCGTTCGCGTTCGGCGGGCCGGAGCTGCTGGTCGCGACGGTCGAGGGTGCCACCGGCCTGCACATCGACCACTACGTCGAGGTCGGCTTCGGCGGGTTCGTCGGCGCGGTCGACGCCGTCGGCGGGGTGGACATGTGCGTCCCCCGCGCGATCGACGACCCGAAGGCCGGGCTGAACATCCAGGCCGGCTGCCAGGAACTCGACGGGACGACCGCGCTCGGCTACGTCCGCACCCGCGCGACGCCCGGTTCGGACTTCGACCGGGTCAAGCGGCAGCGCGAGTTCCTCTCCGCGCTGCTCGGCAAGGCCACCAGCCCGCTCACCCTGATCAACCCGTTCCGGATGGTCCCGCTGGCGTCCGCGGTGACCGGGACGATCACCGTCGACGACTCCGACCACATCTGGAACCTCGCCGGCCTGGCCTGGGGGATGAAGAGCGTCTCCGGTGGCGACGGCGTGCAGACGACCGTCCCGATCGGCGGCAGTGCGGGCGGGTCGAACCTGCGCTGGGACCGCACCCGGGCCCAGGCGCTGTTCGGCGCCCTGCAGAACGACCAGACCCCGCCGGAGTCCAGCTTCGGCCCGTGAGGGACGCCGGTCAGGCGGTCTTCTTCGTCGACCGCCGACGCGTGGTGGTCGACTTCGCGGGCGTCGCGTCGTCGGTGCCGGTGGCGTCGCCGCTCGTGTCCGTGTCCTTGTCCGCGGTCTTCTTCGGCCGGGAGGAGGACCGCCGGGCCGGGGTCTTCTTCTCCGTTGATCCGGAACCCGATCCTGAACCCGGCCCGGAACCCGGCCCGGAACCCGATCCGGAACCGGAGTCCGACTTCGTCGACCGTGCCGCGTCCACACTGGCCTGCAGCGCGGACAGCAGGTCGCTCATCGAGTCCCCGCCGTCGTCGGCGGCCTCCGCGGCGGGCGCCGGGCGGGCCTCGCCGTCGGACTTCTTCGCCTCGATCAGGTCGGCCATCGCGTCGCGGTACTCGTCGTGGAACTCCGACGGGTCGAAGTCCGCGCCCATGCTCTCGACCAGCGACGAGGCCATCTTCAGTTCCTGCGGCTTGAGGTCGACGTCGTTGTCCAGGATGTCGAAGTCCGGCTCACGGATCTCGTCCTGCCAGATGAGGGTCTGGAGCACGATCGCCTTGCCGCGCACCCGCAGCAGGGCGAGGGTCTCGCGCTGGCGCAGCGCCACCTTCACCACGGCGGTGCGGTCGGTCTCCTCGAGCGCCTCGCGCAGCAGCGCGTAGGGCTTGGCGGCCTTGGTCTCCGGTTCGAGGTAGTAGCTCTTGTCGAAGAGCATCGGGTCGATCTGGTCGTTCGGCACGAACTCGATCACGTCGATCTCGTGCCCCGTCTTCACGGGCAGCGACGCGAGGTCGGCGTCGTCGAGGGTGATCAGCTCGCCGTCGGGGGTCTCGAAGCCCTTCACGATGTCGGCGTAGGTGACCTCCTCGCCGCACACCTCGCAGGTCCGCTTGTAGCGGATGCGGCCACCGTCCTCGCCGTGGACCTGGTGGAACCGGACGTCGTGGTTGGTCGTCGCCGAATAGACCTTGATCGGGACGCTGACCAGCCCGAAGGACACGGCCCCGCTCCAGATCGCGCGCATGCGGTCCCCCCTCGCGTGCCGTCGATGGTGACAGCATGACGGTGTGCAGCCCATGCTCGCCACCCCCGGACCCCTCCCGACCGGCACCGGTTGGTCGTTCGAGGTCAAGTGGGACGGCATGCGCGTGCTGGCCGAGGTCACCGATGGCGGTGGCGAGCCAGCACTGCGTCTGCGTACCCGTTCCGGCCGCGATGTCACCGCGAACTTCCCCGAGCTCGCCGGTCTGGTGGACCTCGCCCCGGACGTGCTCCTCGACGGCGAGGTGGTGCTGCTCGACGGCGGTGTCCCCAGCTTCGCCGCGCTGGCCCACCGGATCCACGGTCCCGCGGGCGGGCGTCCGGTCACCTTCATGGTGTTCGACGTGCTGCGCCTGTACGGGGTGCCGCTGCTCGACCGCCCGCTGTCCGAGCGCCGGGCCACCCTGGAGCGGCTCGACCTCGCCGCCACCCCGCACGTCGAGGCGTCCCCGCTCTACCCGGACGGGGCCGCCCTGCTGGAGGTGACGGCGTCGCGCGGGCTGGAGGGCGTCGTCGCCAAGCGGGAGGACTCGCGGTACCGGCCGGGCCGGCGCAGCCCGGACTGGGTGAAGATCGCCCACCGGCAGTCGCAGTCCTGTGTGGTGGGCGGGTGGAAGCCCGAGCGCGGCGGCGGTGGCGGTCGGGTCGGGGCGCTGCTGCTCGGTGTCCCCGGCCCGGACGGTCTGGAGTTCGCCGGCCGGGTCGGGTCCGGGCTGGCCGGGGCGGCGGTGCAGGACCTGCTCGCCGCCCGGCTGACCGAGGTGCCGGAGTCGCCGTTCGCGCAGCTCCCGCCCCGGCCCGACGCCGCGGACGCCCACTGGTGCTCCCCGACGGTCGTCGTCGAGGTCGCCCACCTCGGGTGGACGGCGGCGGGCCGGCTGCGGCAGCCGGTGTTCCGCGGGATCCGCGACGACGTCGAGGCCGTCGACGTGCGCCGGGAGCCGGGCTGAGGGGCATCCGATCATCACCCGTTCGTATGGTCCGGGCGGCGGTGTGGTTCGGTGTGCGGCGACATCGATGATCCGGAGGCGACCTGCGTGGCGGTCATGCTGACCTGGCGATCCGACCCCGAGACCGACGGCGCCGCGGGCACGGAGTCGGCGCGCATCACGACCACTGCCGGCGGCTTCCGTGCCGTCGGCCGGATCATCCGTGGCGGGGAGGGCGGGGTGCTCACCGCGTCCTACCGGCTCGTCGTCGCGGGTGACGGGACGCTGTCACGGCTCGCCGTCGACGTCGCCACCGCCGAGGGGGAGCAGCAGCTCACGCTCTCGCGCAGCACCGACGGCGTCTGGCTGGTCGACGACGGCTCCGGCGGCAGCCGCGGCCACTTCGGCGGCGCCCGCGACGTCGACCTGGCCTTCAGCCCGGTGTTCAACGCGCTGCCGCTCCGGCGCCTCGCCCTGCACCGCGAGCCCGCCGAGCACGTGCTGCCGATGGTGTTCGTCGACCTCCCGACGCTGACGGTCGAGAACACCGAGCAGACCTACCGCACCGTGACGGCCGGGTCCCCCGGCACACCCGGTGTCGTCCGCTTCGCCGCCGGGTCGTTCGTCGCCGACATGACCGTCGACGACGACGGGTTCGTCCTGGACTACCCGGGCGTCGCGTCCCGGGTGAGCCTCTAGCGCTTCACCGGCTCGACGACGTCGCCGCGGCGGCCGAGCTCGCGCAGCTCGGCGAACACGTCCGGGGCGTCGAGGTCGACCGGCACCTCCAGCGGCTCGCGGGTGGAGGCCCACCGCATCCGCGCCTCGTGCCCGGAGCGGACGGTCGCGGCCAGCCCGCCGGTGGAGGCCAGCGCCCCGCGCATCGCGCCGAGCCGGCCCAGCGCGTCGTCGACGGCGGCGAGCAGCGCGCCCCGGTTGCCCTCGCACATCGCCAGCACCAGCTCGGGGCGGGTCCCGGCGACCCGGGTGCCGTCGGCGAACGAGCTCGCGGACAGGGCGAGGGCGAGATCGTCACCCTGCTCCCCGGCACCGACGGAGGCGAGCACCGCGGCGAACAGGTGCGGCAGGTGCGAGATCCGCGCGACGGCGACGTCGTGCTCGTCGACGGCCGCGGGCACCACCCGGGACCCGCAGTCCCAGGCCAGCTCGGCGACGTCGCGCCACACGTCGACGTCGAGACCGTCGTCGGCGGCGACCACCCAGGCGGCGTCGGTGAACAGCTCCGCGGACCCGGCGGACCAGCCGGACTCGGCCGTGCCGGCCATCGGGTGCCCGCCCACGAACCGGGTGCGCGGCGCGAACTGGGCGACCGCGTCCGCGACGGGCACCTTCACGCTGACCGCGTCGGTGAGCCGGCAGGTGGGGGCGACCGCGTCGACCCGGCGCAGCACCGTCTCCAGCGCGGTCAGCGGGACGCACACGACGACCAGCGCGTCGGCCTCGGCGGCCCGGGCCAGCGCGGCGTCGGTGTCGGTGGTGACGTCGAACCCGTCGGCGACGGCGGCGGCCGCGGTCGGCTCGGACGCGGCCGTGCCCCAGACCTCACGCCCGGCGCGGGCCGCGGCCCGCATCAGCGACCCACCGATCAGTCCGGTCCCCAGCACGCACACCGCTCGCATGCGTCACGAGGGTAGAGACCACCCGTTCCCGGCCCCGCGCGGACTCCACCCTCTCGCACCTCCCGGCCCGGTGATCACCGTGTGGGGAGTGCCGGGGCGAGGGACCTGCGCTGCACGCTCCACAGTCGGCGATCATCGACGGGCGAGCAGCGCGGCCCCGCGGGGGGGGACAGCCGGTAGCCGGTCTCCAGGCTCTCGGTCAGGCCCAGCTCCTTGAGCGCGCGGACGTCGCGCTTGAAGGCGAGGGTGTCCCGTCCGGCCCGCTCCGCGAGCTCGGCGGCCCGGACCCCGGGCAGCTCGGCGACCAGCCGCAGCGTGGGCCGGGTCCAGGGCCCGCGCCGCGACCGGCGGTCCATCCGGTCCAGGGTCGCGACGACGTCGTCGAGGTCCCCGGTCGCCTCCCGCAGCGACTCCCGCGGGTCGGTCCCGGCGAAGCGCAGCCGGATGCGGAACACCGGGTCCGAGGGAGCCCCGCGGAACGCGCGGCGCACCCGGTCGGCCGACTGCTCACCGGCGGCGCGGGCGTCGTCGTCGGTGATGGCGGCCGGGTCCACCTCCTCCACGGCGACGACCTCGACGACCCCGGCCGCGGTCCGCAGCGTCGAGCCGGCGACAATCCGGGAGCGCGCCCACCGGCGGTAGACACGATCGACGTCGCCCTCGGCCACTCCGCGGGCCACGGCCACCGGCAGGATCACCGCAGAGCCCCCTCCAGCGCCCGCGCCAGCCCCAGCAGCACGTCCTCGCCGACGGTGATCCCCACCAGCTGCACCCCGGCCGGCAGCCCCGGCACCGGCACCGGCAGCGCGACGACGGGCCGGTCGAGCAGGTTGAACGGCGAGGTCAGCTGCAGCATCGACGGCAGCACCGGCACCCCGTCGTGCTCGGTCGCGCCGATCGGGGTGGCCCGCAGCCGGGTGGTGGGGCAGAGCAGCACGTCGCAGGAGGCCCCGAGCCGGTCGAGCAGGGCGCGCCCGATCCGGCGGCGCTCGCGCCGGGCGTCGACGTAGACGTGCGTGGGCACCTCGGCGTGCGGGGCGAGCCGGGCGGCGGTCGCGGGCTGGTACTCGTCGCGGCGCTCGGTGAACCAGTGCCGGTGCGTCGCGTAGGCCTCCGCGCCGGTGATCACGGGGTAGGTGGCGGCGAGCTCGGCGACGCCGGGGGTGTCCTGGGCAGCGACGGGTGCGCCGAGCGCGGTGAGCGCGTCGGCGGCGGCGCGGACGGCGTCGGCGATCACCGGGTCGTGCGGGCGCCACCAGTCGTCGCCGGCGACGCCGATCCGGGGCAACACCGCCGCGGCTGACGCGCCGGGCTCCCCGAGCGCGGTGCGGGCGACGGCGAGCGAGGCGGCGTCGGCGGCCAGCAGCCCGACCGTGTCGAACGACTCGGCGAGCGGGAACACCCGCTCGCCCGGGATGGCCCCGCGCCGCGGCTTCAGCCCGGCGACGCCGCACAGCGCGGCCGGGGTCCGCACGCTCGCCCCGGTGTCGGTCCCGACGGTCAGCGCGAGGTGCCCGGCGGCGACGGCCGCGGCGGGCCCGGAGGACGAGCCGCCGGTGATCCGGGACGGGTCGTGCGGGTTGCGGGCCGGGCCCGTGGCCGCGACGTCGCCGGTGGGGCCGTAGGCGAACTCGTGGGTGTGGAGCTTCGCGACGACCACGGCTCCGGCGGCCCGCAGCATCGTCACCACCGGCGCGTCGGCGGCCGCGGGCCCGGCGTCGGCCAGCAGCCGCGAGCCGCACCGGGTCGGCAGCCCGGCGACGTCGACGAGGTCCTTGATCCCGACGGCGACGCCGTGCAGCGGCCCCAGCCGTCGGCCCGCGGCGGACAGCGCGGTCAGCTCGGCGGCGCGTTCCCGGGCCCGGTCGGCGTCGAGGGCGACGACGCTGCCGGTGGTGTCGGACTGCAGCCGGGACAGCACGTCGTCGACGTGCTCGGAGGGCGAGAGCTCCCCGGAGTCGAGGGCCCGCAACAGGTCGGGGAGCGGCAGCACGCGTTCAGCCTGCCGTCGCTCCCCGCCTCCGACAACCGGTGATCAGCAACCGGTGATCAGCGCGCGGCCAGCTCCCTGGCGATCTCGCGGGCCTCCTCCGGCGACGACGCCGACGGCTGCCCGTCGCGCAGCGGGCGCCGCGCCGTCTCGGGCAGGAACAGCAGCGTGACGACCCCGATCACCCCGGCGGCCATCAGGTAGTAGCCCGGCCACAGCAGGTCCCCGGTGGCGAGGACGACCGCGGACATCACCAGCGACACGGTCCCGGCGAACGCGGACACGAAGATGTTGAACGCGATCGACAGACCGCCGTAGCGGATCTGGGTCGGGAACAGCGCCGGCAGGGTCGAGGGGCTGGTGGCGGAGAAGCAGATCAGCAGCAGGCCCATGAGCAGCAGCCCGAGGAACACCGAGGGGATCGAGCCGTTCTGCATCAGCAGGATCATCGGGATGCCGAGCACGATCAGCCCGCCGGCTCCGGTCCACATGATCGGTTTGCGCCCGATCCGGTCGGAGAGCCTCCCGAGCAGCGGGATCACGAACACCGCCAGCCACAGCACGACGATCTGCAGCCACGACGACGTCGTGGAGTCGATCGAGGTGCCGCCGTGCTGGTCGACCGTGGTCTCCAGGTAGGTCGGCATGTAGCTGGTGAGCATGTAGTTCGTGACGTTCCAGGCGACGACGACGCCGCCGACCATGACGAAGGTCGGCAGGTACCTCGTGAAGATCAGCTTGAGGCCGTCCTTCACCTGGGTGCCCTCGCGCTCCTCGGACTCCGAGAGCATGGTCTGGAACGCCGGGGTCTCCTCCAGCCTGACCCGCAGGTACACCCCGACGATGCCCAGCGGCAGCGCGACGAAGAACGGGATCCGCCAGCCCCAGCTGGACATGTTCTCCGGGCTGAGCAGCAGCGGCAGCACCGAGGCGATGGTGGCGCCGAGGGCGTAGCCGACGAACGTGCCGAGCTTGAGGAAGCTGCCGAAGTACCCGCGACGACGGTCGGGCGCGTACTCGGCGATGAAGGTCATGGCACCGGCGTACTCACCGCCGGTGGAGAAGCCCTGCAGGACACGGGCGGCGACGAGCAGGATCGGCGCGGCCAGCCCGATCGAGGCGTAGGACGGGATGAGGCCGATCAGGAACGTGCCCAGCGCCATCAGGATGACCGTGATCGACAGGACCTTGGTCCGGCCGATGCGGTCGCCCAGCGGGCCGAAGAACAGTCCGCCGAGCGGGCGGAAGAAGAAGGCGACCGCGAAGGTCGCGAACACCGCCACCTGGGACAGCGGCCCGGGCGGGAAGAACTCGGCCTCGATGGTCGTGGCGAGATAGCCGTAGACACCGAAGTCGAACCATTCGGTGATATTGCCGACCGCGGCCGCAGCAACCGCGCGGCGCATGGTCGCGGGGTCGGTGACGGTGACGCCGTCGACCGCCCCGTCTGCTGTGTCGTCCACTCGTTCCCCCTGGCGACTGGGCACGCCACGGTGACGCTTTCGTCGTAGAACTGTCGGTCCGTGGCGTTCTGTCCGATTGCTTGAACAATTCTCCTCGACGTTAACGAGGCGCCGCGTCCATTGCCGGATGGGGCGTCGTCGTGGCTGTGAGCGGAGTCATCCGAATCGGTGCTTCCGCAGGCGGGACAGCGCTTTTTCGACGTGGGACCGTGGTCGACGGGCGCAGATGGCGCCCGTGGGACTCGCAAGCGTCGCGACTCCGCCCGGGTCATCCGGACCCGGTCACCGGACCCGGCGCGTGCCCGTGTGAGGAGGAGCCGTCATGGCTGTGTCGAGCGCCGTTTTCCTGTCGATCATCGCGAGCACGGGGGTGGGCCTGGCGGTCACCTCCGCGCTGGCCGCCTACGCCCAGCGCAACTGGAAGGGCTACGGCCGCGTCTCCGCCGGCTCGGCCGACGAGACCGCCTGAGCGACCGCACCGACGGCGCCGCGCTCCTTCCGGGGGCGCGGCGCCGTCGCGTGTTCAGCCCGTCGCGGCCAGGGCGAGACCGGCGTACACGGCGACCCCGGCCGGGAACGCCGCCTCGTCGAACACCACCCGGTTCGAATGGTTCGGCGGGGCGAGGGCGGGATCGACCGACGGCGGCCGTGCCCCCAGGAAGGCCAGCGAGCCCGGCACCCGGTCCAGCACGTAGGAGAAGTCCTCCGCGCCCATCAGCGGATCCGGCATGGCGACGCAGGCGCCGCGGCCGAGCACCTTCTCCGCGACGCGCACCAGCCCGGCGGTCGCCCGGTCGTCGTTGCGGGTGACCGGGTAGCCCGGGACGATCTCCACCTCGGCCGTGCAGCCGTAGGCCAGCGCGGTGTGCCGGCAGTGCTCGATGACCGCCTGGTGCAGCAGCGCGCGCACCGGCTCCGACAACGTCCGCAGCGTCCCGGTCAGCAGCGCGGTCTCCGGGATCACGTTGTCGGTGGTGCCCGCCTCGATCCGGGACACGGTGAGCACCGCTGACTCCTGCGGCCCGACCCGGCGGGTCAGCAGGGTCTGCAGGCCCCCGACCATCGCCGCGGCGGCGGGGACCGGGTCGCAGGCGTCCTGCGGGGCCGAGGCGTGCCCGCCGCGGCCGGTCACCCGGACCCGGAGCACGTCCGCGGCCGCCATGATGGGGCCCGGCCGGTGGTGGAGCTGCCCCGTCGGCACGGTCGAGGAGATGTGCAGGGCGTAGGCCAGCTCGGGGTCCTCGTCGAGCACTCCCTCGTCGATCATGTGCTGGGCGCCGTGGAACCCCTCCTCGCCCGGCTGGAACATGAACACCACCCGGCCGGCGATGCGGTCCCGCCGGTCCGCGAGCAGCCGCGCGGCCGAGGCGAGCATCGCGGTGTGGGTGTCGTGCCCGCAGGCGTGCATGACGCCGTCGGTGCCCGAGGCGAAGTCCAGCCCGGTGTCCTCGGGCAGCGGCAGCGCGTCCATGTCACCCCGCAGGAGCACCGTCGGTCCGGGACGGTCGCCGTCGAGGACCGCGGTCACCGACGTGCACGAGCCGCCCGTGCGGATCCGCAACGGCAGCCCGTCGAGGGCGCGCAGCACCGCGTCCCGGGTACGGGGAAGGTGCAGTCCGAGCTCCGGGGCGCGGTGCAGCTCGCGCCGCAGCGCCACCGTCCGCGGCTGCAGGACGCGGGCGGCCTCGAGCAGGCCGCCGGGGAGCCCCGCGACCGAGGCGGGCGTGATGGGCATGGACCGATCGTCGCTGACCGGAGCCCGTCCGGCGCCCGCAGGCCCGGTGTGACCACGCGTACCTGGTCGTGGCGTGACTCACAAGCCCGGAGCGACGTACCGTTGACGCGTGCCCACACAGAGCGTTGAGGCAGCCCCGGACACCCGTGGCGCCGCCCTGCCCGGATTCGCGGTCGCCGCGATCCGGGAGGAGGGTCGTTGGCGCTGTGTCCGGCTGGGCTCCGAGGCGCTCGTGGATCTCGACGCGGCGATCGCCGCGCTGCGCGCGCAGCGTTCCACCGGCGCGGTGCTCGGCCTGCTCGACGTCGACGACGAGTTCTTCGTCCTGATCCGCCCGTCCGCGGGCGGGGTGCGGCTGCTGATCTCCGACGCCGTCGCCGCGCTGGACTACGACATCGCCGCCGACGTGCTCGACCTGCTCCGCGTCGAGCTCCCGCCGGACGACGACGCCCTCGACGACGCCTGGCCCGAGGGTGACCTGGGCATCGTGGCCGACCTCGGTCTGCCCGCCGACGAGCTGGAGATCCTCGTCTCCGACCTCGAGCTCTACCCCGACGAGCAGCTGGACACCATCGCCCGCCGGTGCGGGTTCGCGGCTGCGCTGGACGAGCTCGTCGGCTCCTGAGTGTTCCGCTCGGCCGACCGGCTCGCGCTGGGCCGCGCCCTCGACGTCGCACGCGGCGCCGCGGCGACCGGGGACATCCCGATCGGCGCGGTCGTGCTCGCCGCCGACGGCACCGAGCTCGCCGCGGCCTGCAACGCCCGCGAGGCCACCGGCGACCCGACCGCGCACGCCGAGGTGCTCGCCCTGCGTGCCGCCGCCGCCGTCGTGGGGGAGTGGCGGCTGACCGGGACGACCCTCGCCGTGACCGTCGAGCCGTGCACGATGTGCGCCGGCGCGATCGGGCTGGCCCGGGTCGAGCGCGTCGTGTTCGGGGCGTGGGAGCCGAAGACCGGCGCCGCCGGCTCGCTGTGGGACGTGCTGCGCGACCGTCGGCTCGCGCACCGGCCCGAGGTCGTCGGCGGGGTCCGTGCAGGTGAAGCAGCCGCCCTGCTGCGCGAGTTCTTCGGTCGGACCCCGTCCGTCGACCGTGACTGAGCCTGGAGTAACCTTGTCGGCGGTAGCGTGTCCGAGCGGCCGAAGGAGCGCGCCTCGAAAGCGCGTGAGGTTCACGCCTCCGTGGGTTCAAATCCCACCGCTACCGCCAGGTCAGAGGGCCGGATCCCCGGGTCGGGGGTCCGGCCCTCTGTCGTTGGCGCGATGAGTTCCCGAGGGCCGGGCGGTCCCTGTGGTGGTCGACGATCCGCTCACCACCCGGGAGGCCCCACCGTGACCGATGTCTGGAAGCTCGTCCACGCCGAGCGCGCCGCGCTGCTCGCCGACCTCCGGGACCTCCCCGACGACCGGTGGGACACGCCGTCGCTCTGTCCCGGATGGACCGTCCACGACGTGCTCGCGCACCTCGTCGACACCGCCCGGACCACCCGGACCCGGTTCGTCCTCGGCATGCTGCGCGCCCGCATGGACTTCGACCGGCAGAACGCGGCCGGTGTCGCGCGCGAGCGCGGCGCCACTCCCGAGGAGACCCTGCGGCGGTTCGCGGCCTGCTTGCCGCTGACCGCCACGCCGCCGGCCCCGCTGGCGACCCGCTGGGTCGAGATGGTGGTGCACGGCGAGGACATCCGACGTCCGCTGGGGATCGTCCGGCCCTACGGACCCGCCGCCGACGCCGGTGCCGTGCAGGTGCAGGCCCGCACGTCGGTGTCGTTCGGGGGCGCCCGCGAGACCGTCTCCGGCCTCTGTCTGCGGGCGACCGACGCCGACCTCGTGATCGGGTCCGGCACGGAGGTGACCGGGACGGCGCTGGCCCTGCTCCTCGCGGTCTCGGGGAGGCCGGTCCGGCCGGGGGAGCTCGTGGGGCCCGGCGCGGCCGTGCTCGCGCGGGCGGAGTGATCTCCGCCCACCTCCGACCGTGGTCCGAGGCCGCGGATCATTCCCGGCTCCGATGTGGCCGACCGCTCTCCGCCGCGACAGTGGGTACACACCCCCACACGAGGAGCTGGAGATGACCACGATGACCACCACCCCGGAACCCACCCGCCCCGGTGACCCGGACGCCTACCCCGTTCTCACCGTCCTGATGCTGATGCTGGGTGGTTTCGTACTGCCCGTCGTCGGCTGGCTCGCCGGCGTCGTGATGCTGTGGACCGGTCGCTCCTGGACGGTCGGGGAGAAGTGGCTCGGCACCCTGGTGTGGCCGGGGATCGTCGCCGTGCCGGCGCTGGTGCTGGCCGTAGGCCTCGCGGTGCCCTCGGAGCCGGGCGCCGGGCACTGGGCGATCATCGTCGCCGGGATCGTCGGTGTCCTGGGTGCGCTGGTCGTGCTGCCCTGGACCTTCGTCCGGCTGCTGCGCGCCGCTCGGCCTACCCACTGAAGTTGGTAGTGATGCTCGCTCGAACAGGTGAACGGAATATCCGTCACGCAACCTCCTGATTCGGACTTGTGAGACACATCGCTGCCGCGTATGCGGAGGTAGGTGCACCCAGGGGCGGCGATGTGCGGGTTTCGTCGAGTCGCGTGGGTCACATCGTCGTCCGCATCACGACCACGGCCACCCTCGTTCCGCTCTCCAACGGACTCCGTCGGCCGCTCCCCTCCCGGGCCACGGAGCGAAGGAGAGGACAACGATGTCTGCCCCGACTCGTGCACGCGCCGAACGCCGCGACGTCAGTCGTCGCCGGTTCCTCGGCTACCTGGTCGCCGCCCCCACACTGGTCGTCGCGGCCGAGGTCGGCCGCCAGCAGCTGTTCGCCCCGCCGGGGGCCTCGGCCGCGGCGATCCCGTCGCCGCCCCAGGTCGCCGACGCCTACGACCTGCTCGATGCCATCCGAGACTCGTCCCGCCCGACCTCGGCGCTGGTCCGGGTGGAGGTGAACCGGGACGGCACCGTGTCGTTCGAGCTGCCGCGGTCGGACAACGGGCAGGGGATCATCACCTCGACCGCGATGATCATCGCGGAGGAGATGGACCTCGACCCGGACCAGGTCAGGGTCACCCTGGCCGACTCGCGCCCCGAGCTGGTGTTCAACCAGCTCACCGGCGGCTCCAGCACGACGTTCTCGACCTACACCCCGATCCGGGTCGCCGCGGCGATCGCCAAGGGCAGGCTGCTGGACGCGGCCGCCGCCCTCCTCCAGCAGGACGCGAACACGCTCACCAGCCGTGCCGGGCTCGTCACCGGCGCCGGGGGCAGCGCGATCCCGTTCGGCGAGCTCACCGAGGCCGCGGCCGTCGACGCCACCCGCTCGGTCGAGGTCGTGCTCAAGCCGCGCGAGGAGTTCACGGTCATCGGGACCGACCGGCGCAACGCCCAGGCCCGCGACATCGTCACCGGGCGCAAGCAGTTCATCGCCGACCTGAAGATCCCCGACGCGCTACCGACGGTGATCTGCCGCGGCCCCGGCCTGAACTGCGCCCCGCTGTCGGTCGCGAACGCCGACGAGGTCCGCTCCATGCCGGGCGTCACCGACGTCGTCGACTGCGCCACCGGCGTCGCCGTGCGCGCGCACACCTACGGCCAGGCCGTCGACGGGGTGAACGCGCTGCGCGTGCGGTGGGACGCCGGCACCGTCGAGGGCGAGAGCGACGAGTCCGTGCTGCAGAAGGTGCGGGCGGCCGAGCTGCCGCTGGCGGTCCCGTCGGTGCCGGGGGAGACCGTCGAGGGCGACTTCACCTTCTACTTCCGCAGCAGCTCGGCCCTGGAGACCAACACCGCGATCGCCGATGTCCGGGACGGCAGATGCGAGATCTGGACCTCGCTGAAGATCCCGATCACCGTGCAGCACGACATCGCCGAGCAGCTCGGGCTGCCGGTCAACGCGGTCACCATCCACATCGTCCCGGGCGGCGGCTCGTTCGGTCGTCGTCTCTTCGGCGACGCGGCCAAGGAGGCCGCCGAGATCTCGCAGAAGCTCGGCAAGCCGGTCAAGCTGATCTGGTCGCGCGCCGACGACTCCCGCCAGGGCAGGGTGCACCCGATGGCCACCTCCCGGATCCGGGCGGTCGTCTCGGGGGAGTCCGTCGTCAGCTTCGAGCAGCGCCACACCGGCGTCGCCTGCGACTTCGGGCACGGCTTCGGCGACGCCGTCACCGCGGCCGCCGCGAAGGCCCCGCTGGGGCAGGTCTCGGTCGCGGAGGCGATCTGGGAGCTGACCCAGGCCACGCCGTACGACTTCGGTGTCCAGACCCGGCTGCTCAACGAGGTCGACATGCGGTTCAACACCGGCTCGATGCGCAATGTGTACTCGCCCGACGTCTGCACCGCCCGCGACCTGATCGTCGACCGCATCGCCGAGAAGATGGGCAAGGACTCCTACGAGTTCCGCCGCGAGTTCCTCCGCAACGACGCCATGCGCGCGGTGCTCGACAAGGTCGCGGAGGAGGGCGACTGGGGCCGGTCGATGCCCGACGGCACGGCGCAGGGCATCGGGTTCCACGTCGAGTACAAGGGGTTCGCCGCCTGCCTGGTCGAGATCGACTGCCGCCCGCAGACCGTCGACCGGAAGGTCCGCCAGGCGCGGACCGGTCCGCGCGTGACCAAGGCTGTCTTCGCCGTCGACGGTGGCCTGGTCATCAACCCGCTCGGCTTCAAGGCCCAGATCATGGGTGGGATCAACGACGCGATCGCGATGACGCTGACCGCGGGCCTGCACCTGGTCGACGGGCACTTCGTCGAGGCGAGCTGGGACAACTACTTCTACACCCGGCAGTGGAACACCCCGCTCGACCTGCAGGTCCACCTCGTCGACAACGGTCGGCCGGAGCCCGGCGGGGCCGGGGAGTTCGGCGTCGCCCCGACCTGCGGGGCGATCGCGAACGCCTACGCCAGGGCCACGGGCCGGGTGCCGGACCACTTCCCGATCCTGCACAACGAGCCGCTGCCGTTCGAGCCGTATCCGACCGTCCCACCGATCCCGCCGTCGCCGACCAACGGCCTCGACTTCGCCCGCTGAGGAGGTTGACATGGGTTCTCACACCTTCACGGTCAACGGTGAGAAGGTCACCGTCGACGTCGAGGACGACGTCCGGGTGCTCTGGGTCCTGCGGGACCTGCTGGGGGTGACCGGGCCGAAGTACGGCTGTGGCATCAACGTCTGCAAGGCCTGTACGAGCCACATCAACGGCAAGGCGTTCAACCCGTGCTCGGTACCGGTGGGCGCGCTGTCGGAGTCGGACGAGATCACCACGATCGAAGGTCTGGCCACGGGCGACGAACTGCACCCGATGCAGCAGGCCTGGATCGACAAGGACGTGGCGCAGTGCGGGTACTGCCAGCCCGGCCAGATCATGGCGGCGATCGACCTGGTGAAGCGCTGTTCGGCGGAGGGCCGTTCGATCGACGACGAGGCGCTCGACGGGATCCGCAACATCTGCCGGTGCGGGACCTACAACCGCATCCGGAAGGCGATCAAGGCCGGCGCCGACAACATGTGACGCCGCCGCGGCGAGTGCCTACGCCGCACCACTCTAGGCCGTTAGTGTGAACGGCCAGCTCCCCACACCGAAGGACGGATTCGATGCAGAACCGGATGCGACGCTCCCTCATCGCCGTCGGCGCGCTCGCCGCGGTGGCCTTCCCGCTGGCCGGGATCGCCTCGGCCGACACGGACACCGACGCCGAGCACGGCTACCCCAGCACGCAGAGCCCGACCCAGGGCCTGGACGCGGTGCTGGAGACCACCGACACCCTCGGTTACGGCTTCTTCGACTCGGCCGACGCCGTCTCGTCGAGCAACCGGCCCGACGGCGTCAACGGCACCGACACCGAGATCCCGCAGGCCGACCCCCGCTTCGTCGAGGGGCCGGCCGGTGGGCTGCTGAAGGACGGACCCTTCGAGTAAGGGGCTCCCACGGCGGCGGGGCCGGTACTCCTCACGGGGTGCCGGCCCCGCCGTCGTTCCCGGGTCGGTGCAGGCCCGTCAGTGCAGGACCTTCAGCCCCACCACACCCGCGACGATCGCGAGCAGGCACAGCAGCCGCGCCGTCGTCGCCGGCTCGCCGAGGGCCGCCATGCCGTAGAGCGCGGTGCCGACCGCGCCGATGCCGACCCACACGGCGTACGCGGTGCCGACGGGCAGGTCGCGCAACGCCAGGGCCAGCCCGGTCATGCTCAGAGCCAGCGCGCCCGCGAACAGCAGCGACGCGCCGAGCCTGCTGAACCCGCGGCTCTGCGACAGCGCCGCGGCCCACACCGTCTCCAGCACACCGGAGACCACGAGGTAGATCCATGCCATGACGAGCTCCCTTCCGGAGGGGATGCGTCGTCTTGGCGTTCCGGGTACGGCGCGTCTCGTCCGGGGAGCCGCCGGGGGGCGGTCCGGTACCAGGATGGCGGAGCGCCGCGCCCGGGTCGAGCGATGGTGACCGGTCGGACCGGGACCTACGCTCGCCGGGTGCGTCTGCTCGCCGTCGTCGCAGGGTTGTGTCTGTTCACCGGCGGGATGATCATGCTGCCTCCGTGGCTCCAGTACGCTCTTCCCGATCCGGACGCCCAGCCCTACGTGTACTACCTCCCGCCCGGGGCCCCCGATCCGCCCGGTCCGGACCTCACGTGGCCGATCCTGGGCTCGGTGCTGTTGGGCGTCGGTCTCCTCTGTGGGGTGACGGCGTTGCTGTGGTGGGTCTTCCGGCTGATCGCCCGTCTGCGCTGACCGCCGGGGCGTCGGGGAGGACGGGCCGACACGGCCACCAGGAGCGGACCCACCGCGCCATCCTGCCCGGGAGCCCGCTGTGGCCTACGGTCGCCGGCATGCTGGTCGTGGGATCGGTCGTCATCCGGGTCGACGATCTGGCGGAGCAGATCCGGTTCTGGACCGCGGCCCTGGACTACGAGCTGCGCACCCCCGTCGACGACGACTTCGCGCTCCTGCGCCCCCGCGACGGCCGCCCCGGCCCGAACGTGTCGCTCGACGTCGCGCCGTCCGAGCGGGTCCTGCCGCCGCGCATCCACCTGGACCTGTACGCCGAGGACCAGCAGGCCGAGGTCAGGCGCCTGGTCGCACTCGGCGCACAGGAGGTCCCGTGGCGCCACCGGCCCGCCGACGCCGACTACGTGATCATGCAGGATCCGGAGGGCAACCGGTTCTGCGTCGTCGACGGCGGGGGCGGGCCCGCGTCGTCGGGAGCCTGATCGGGAAAGGGGTCGACGTCGGTGGCCGGTCGGCGGAGGCTCTCGTCGTGGACCATCGACTGCTCGCCTTCGCCGCCGCCGCGGCGGTCGTCATCGCCATCCCCGGACCCAGCGTCGTGTTCACCGTCGGTCGTGCGCTCGCGGCCGGCCGGTCCGCCGCGCTCGCGACGGTCCTCGGCAACGCCGTCGGTGTCTTCCTGCAGGTGGTCGCGGTGGCCGTCGGCCTCGGGCAGCTCGTCGCACAGTCCGCTGCCGCGTTCACCGTCCTCAAGCTGGTGGGGGCCGCCTACCTCGTGTACCTGGGGATCGCGGCGTTCCGGCACCGGCACGACGTCGTCCGCGCGATGCATCGCTCCGCTGAGGGCCGGCGCATCGGCGCGGCCCGCAGCGTCGTCGACGGCCTGGTGGTGGGTGTGCTGAACCCGAAGTCCGTCGTCTTCTTCGTCGCGTTCCTGCCCCAGTTCGTCGACGTGCGTGGGCCGGTCGGCACGCAGATCCTGCTGCTGGGGGCGCTCTTCGTCGCCATCGGCCTGGTGCTCGACAGCGTGTGGGCCCTCGCCGCGGGATCGGCCAGGGACTGGTTCGCGTCGTCGCCGAGGCGGATCGCGGCGGTGGGCGGTGCCGGTGGGCTCGCGATGATCGGTCTCGGCGTCGGGGTGGCGGCGACGGGGTCGTCGCAGTAGGGCGGCTACCGGCCGAGGCCGACCACGACCCCGAGCACGACCAGCGCGAGACAGATCGCGGCGTTCAGGACCGGGTGCTCGGCCAGGATCGCGACGAACTCGCGCAGGGTGGCGCTGGGCCGGTAGTAGCGGGCGGTCGGCGCGCCGACGACCTGGCCGTTCACCCCGACCCGGCGGGCGGTGAGCGCGGCCCGGAACGCATGGAAGTCGTTGGTGACGATGACGCAGCGATGGTCGGGCAGCCGTTCGGTCATGAGCGCCCGGCTGAACTCGAGGTTCTCCTGCGTCGTCCTCGACCGGTCCTCCCGCAGGATCTTCTCCGACGGCACGCCGCGGGCGACCAGGTAGTCGGCCATCGCGACGGCCTCGGCGACCGGCTCGTCGGGACCGCGGCCACCGGAGGTCACCAGCATCGGGTTCCCGCCCCGCTCCCGCTCCTGGTCCCACAGGGCGGCCCCGCGGTCCAGACGGGCGGCGAGCAGCGGCGGCACCGCACCGCGGATGAGCCCCGACCCGAGCACGACGACGAAGTCGACGCCCGGGCGGACCCCCAGCCGCCCGTAGACGAAGGCGTAGGCCAGCAGGCTGCACAGCAGGAACCCGAGGTAGGCCGCGAGCAGCAGCGCCGCGAAGGTCAGCGCCGTCAGGAACCGGTTCTCGACGCGCACCATGATCGGGACGAGGACGACGACCGCGAGGCAGGCGAGCCCCGCGAGCAGGGACAACAGGTTCGCCGGCCGCCGCCCCTCCCGCCGCATCATCACGACGCCGTTGACGAGCAGGAAGCCCGTCAGCACGAGCACGCCCACGATCAGCAGCGCCGCGACCACCACCGTCACGGGCTCGATGACGCCGATGTCGAGCCGGAGGAGCTGGGCGAACACCGCCATCAGGAGCAGGACCGTCGCCGTCCCGCCGAGCAGCGCGTTGCGGAACCGTCGTCGCTCGACGAGCACCCCGACCACGCACAACGTCGCCGACAGCGCGGCCAGGGTGAACAGGACACCGGCGACCGTCACCGGGCCACCCCCAGCCGCATCCCGTCGGACGGGCGGTCCGTTCTCCGCACGTGCTCCTCGCCGGTCACCGGTCCTCCTCGTCGCGACGGCTCTGCACCCGAGCCGTGGCTCATCCGATCATGACGCCCGGCCGTCCGACTGGAGGGAGCTCCGCGCGTCCGGGTGGCCGCCGTCGGCCTGTGTCATCCGTACCGGGGTCCACCAGGAGATGCTGCGCAGCACCCACTCCACCGGCCCGTACCGGAAGCGCCGCAGCCACCAGCGGCTCGCGACCACCTGGACCACCAGGATCGCCGCGGCGAACGGCAGCAGGACGCGGTAGCCGCCCGGGCCGGAGAACGCCGGGACCATGGTCAGCAGCAGGACCAGCAGTGTCGCCGAGAGGTAGTTCGTCAGCGCGAGCCGCCCGAGCGGGGCGAGGACGGAGGAGACCCACGGCCCGACCGGGGACGCCGTCAGCAGGACGAGGGCACTCGCGTAGCCGACGGCCATGACGAGCCCGGCGGTCGAGGACACCTGGTCGAAGCCGCTGTTCTCGATCGTGTCGACCTGGATGCTCAGCAACGGCACCGCAGCGACGACGGCCCCGGCCAGCACAGCCGTCCACGCGGCCCGGTTCGGTGCCGCGATCTGGCGGTGCAGGCCGTAGCGGGCGGCGGCGAGGCCGAGCAGGAACAGGCCGGGGATGAGTAGCAACCCACCGCTGGTGAACGTGAGCGCCACGCCGATCGCGACGGCTCCGCCGAGCGCGATCACCGGCCGCGGCAGCCAGGAGGCCGGGAGGAGCACGACGAGGCCGACGATCGCGTACGGGAGCAGTGCCTCACCGGGCTGCAGGAGCTGGTGTGCGGCGCCCAGCACACCGAGCGCGAGCAGCCGGCGCAGCAGCACGAGCCACGGCCGGGCGGTCCGCCCGGCCGCTCCGTCCAGGATCAGGGCGGTGCTGAGTCCGAACAGGAACGAGAACAGCGGGAAGAACCGTTGGTGCGCCGTGACCTCGAGCCACTGGGGCAACGCGCCCTGCCAGGAGCCCGGAAGGGACGGCAGCCCGGCGATCGCGATCATGTTGACGGGGAGGATTCCGCACAGGGCCAGCCCGCGGAGGGCGTCGAGGGCCTCGACCCGGTCGGTCGAGGTCGGGGGTGCTGGGGCGCTCAGGTCTGGTCGGTGCACCCGTCCAGCATGGCGACCGCGCGACGCGGGCGGATCGGCCCGGAGACCGGTTCCGCCCGCGGGGAATCGTCCTTTCGGCCGGGTCACTGCGGTGGGAGCCTCGGACGATGTCGGCATCCCGCGTTCCGCTCCTGCGCTGGCAGTTCGACCTGACGTGGGTCCTGTTCGAGTACCACCTCGAGCGGCTCGACGACGACGAGACCCTGTGGCGGCCGGCGCGTGTCTGCTGGACGGTGCACCCGTCCGACGACGGGACGTGGCGGCCCGACTGGGCGGACTCCGAACCCGACCCGATCCCCGTCCCGACGATCGCGTGGCTCACCTGGCACATCGGCTGGTGGTGGTCGGTGACGACGGACCATCTGCGTGGTCGCACGCCGCCCGACCGCGCCGACGTGGTGTGGCCGGGTGACGCCGCCGCCACCGTCACCTGGATGCGCGCTCTGCGTGACGAGTGGACGCAGGTCCTGGACGGACTGTCCGACGACGACCTGGCCGCGGAGGCCCCGTTCCCGTGGCAGGGGGATCCGGCGATGACGGTCGGTCACACGCTGGCCTGGGTGAACACCGAGCTCGCGAAGAACGCCGCGGAGATCGGGCAGCTGCGGCTGGTGCGCGCGGCCGGCCGCTGAGGCGATCCGTGCGGTCAGGCCCTGCGGCCGCGGAATCGTGCCGACGTCGGCCCGTGTTCATCACAGCGGTGCCTGGTGGCCGGTAACGGGCAATGAGGTGTTCTCAGTAGCGGGGTGGCAGGTCGTGGCGACACGCCGAGGGTGGTGAGATGAGCGGGAACGGGGCAGGACCCCGGTAGATCGGTTCGGTCCAGCACAGATCGACACCGTCACCGAGGTCCTGCATGTCTGATCCTGTCACCTACACCGCTGTCCTCCCGATCGGGGAGCGCACCGTGGCCTATCTGGCGCGGCTCCTGGTCCTTCAACGCCGTCGACGTGGCACCCGGCGGCGGGCGTTGACCCCGTTCGCCCAGGCAGTGCTGGTGATCCGCTGGTTCTGTGATGCTACCCGGGTCCGATGTTTGGCCGGTGACAACGCGATCAGCACTGCAACGGCCTACCGTTACCTGCACGAAGGCATCGACGTCCTCGCCGCGGCCGCACCCGGCCTGCACGGAGCCCTGCTCGCCGCCCGCACAGCCGGGCACACCCACGTGAATCTCGACGGCACCCTGATCGCCACCGACCGGTGCCGCGCGCTCGGCCTCACCCCCGGGGTCGACCTGTGGTGGTCGGGCAAGCACCGCCGCCACGGCGGGAACATCCAGGTCCTCACCGCACCTGATGGATGGCCGCTATGGACCAGCGACGTGCGGCCGGGCCGCGAGCACGACACCCGCTGCGCCCGTACCCACCCCGGGCTGCTCGAGGGCCTGGCCGCGTTCACCGACGACACCCACGCCGCGCTGGGCGACCTCGGCTACGAAGGCGAAGCCGACCGGCTCACCGTGCCCATCAAACTCGCCCCCGGCCGCGGGCAGACGGTCAACCAGCGCACCGTCAACACCCTGCACTCAGCCCTTCGTGCTCTGGCCGAACGCGGAAACGCCCTGCTCAAGACCACCTTCGCCGCGTTGCGGCGAGTCACGCTATGTCCCTGGCGCACCGGCGCGATCACCGCAGCTGCGCTCGTACTACTCCACACCGAGTACGACCGCACGACATGATCAACCCGCTACTGAGAACACCTCAGTACCATAGGTCCTAGATGGTCTGCAAGAGTGGAGGCCCAGGGCTCCTGGCGGGGACAGGGTCTCTGTCAACTTCGCGGGAGGTGCTGGATGCTTGGTCTGATAGTGCGCTTTAACTTGAAGGATGCCGAGGCCGCGCAAAAGTTTGATGCCCTGGTGGCGGAAATAAGCAGACAGGTCGAGTCCTCGGAGCCGGGCACTCTGCTCTACGTGGTCAACACCGTAGAAGGCGCACCTCTCTCGCGCATCTTTTACGAGGTGTACGCAGACGGCGACGCGTTCGAAGCGCATGAGGCGACCGGGCACATCAAGTATTTTCTCAACGAGCGGGAGCGGTACATTACAGACTTGCGGGTGGAATTCGTCACTCCGGTGAGCGGAAAGAATCGTCCCGATGTCCGGTGAAGAATCTAAGAGTTTTGGACGCCGGATTGCCTTTCTTCGCAAGAAGCTCGGCTATTCGCAGTTGGAGTTCGCCCGGAAGGTGGATCGATCGGAGACCTGGCTGAGCCAGGTTGAGCGGGGCGTGCGACAGATCGACCGCCTGTCGGTGCTGGAACGGCTCGCGGCCGCCCTAGAAGTCTCAGTGGCGGAGTTGGCGCCGGAGAAACCGGCTGTGACTGCCGTCGCCGAGAAGTCCTCGGCTGCATCCACACTGGCTTTGACACTTGCTTCCAGCCCCGCGCTGCGCGCGATGGTTAACCTGCCAGGCATAGTGGACCTGGCTGAGGTCGAGCGGCGAGCGGCGCAGGCGTGGGAGCTGACTCACGCTGCGAGGTATGATGCGTTAGCTGATCTGCTCAGTGGCTTGGTGGCGGATGTTGAGGCTGTCGAGAGACAGACTGCGGGCGACGAGCTGGCGCGTGCCCGTCGGACACGGACGCGAGTTTACCTCGCTGCCGGTGGTGCGTTGGTCAAGCTCGGCGAATTCGGGGCCGCTTGGGTAGCGATTGACCGTGCCGCGACGGCGGCGGGCCTGGCCGGGGACCTTCTCCTTCTCGTGGAATGCAGGTTTCGCCTCGCTATCGCTTTCCTGGCTGCGCGACGTTTCGATATGGCCTTCCAGGTCGCGGACACAGCAATCACCGCCTTGTCGGACCGTGTGGCCGTTGACACCCCCGACGTTGCCGCGCTCTCTTTGTTGGGAGCTCTGCACCTCCAGCTAGCGGTGACTGCAGCCCGGACCGGCGATGGTGACAGCGCGTACAGCTACCTGACCGTCGCTCGTGCGACGGCGGAGCGCGTCGGGGAGGGACGCAACGACTACAACACGGAGTTCAGCCCGACGAACGTCGAGCTACACGAGGTTGCCGTGGCCGTTGAGCTAGGAGACGCGGGCCGCGCGTTGAGAGCGGCAAGCGGACTTGACGCTACTTGTCTCTCGGTCGAGCGCCAGGGGCGACTCTTGATCGATGTCGCCGCGGCGAACGCACAGCTTCGCCGCCCCGACGCCGTGATAGCGGCCCTGATGCAGGGCCTTGCGGTCTCGCCCGAACAGGTTTCATCGCATGCCCGTGCACGGACCCTGGTGGCTGACCTCCTGCGCGATCACGGCAATAACTCCAGCGTGAAGGCCTTGGCGAGGCAGATCACCGCGAGCTGACCCAAACCCCGACAGCGACCCGCACTTAAGGTGTTGACTCGCACTATTAGTGTCGGTACCGTGTGCCTGGTGACGGGAGATGCCTGTCATCCTGACGAGGGAGCCCGACATGGCACGCAGTAACAGGTTTGTGGTGGCGATGGGTGATGTGTTCCCGCGCGGCGCGTTCGTTGTGTCGGAGGTGGAGGCGGTGCGGGACTTCGACAAGTCTTCGCCGGGCCGTCCGGTGCAGCAGGTGGATCGGGAGTCGGGGTTGCCGGTGTGGTCTGTGTCGGTGCTGGATGCTGATCCGGAGGCGCGGCGGTCGGAGAAGACGGTGGTGGTGAAGATCGCGGCGGCGGATCAGCCGGTGCCGCCGGAGGCGGCTGGGGGGTTGCCGTTCCGGCCGGTGGAGTTCGACGGCCTGACGGTGACTCCGTATGTGCAGGAGTCGGGTGGTCGTCCGCGTGTGGCCTACAGCTTCCGCGCGGCGGGGATGCGCTCCCCTGGTCCGCAGCGTGGGCAGGCGGGCAAGAACCAGGACGCGGCCTGACCGGGTGTGGTGTGGAGGAGCCCGTTAGAGGTCGCGCGGATTGATCACAGCTGGGTCGCGGCCGGGTGTCGATGGTGAGGGGCGGGCACGGGCCTGTCGATCATGAAGTTGTTGACTCTTCGTGATCGTCTGGAGGCCGCGTGCCCGCCCTGCCATCATGGTTGACCGAGCCGTTGTGGGACCAGTTCGCCGCGCTGCTGCCGCCCCGGGGCGAGTTCGATCCCACTCATCCGTGGGGCTGTCACCGCCGCCGGATCGCGGATCGGGTCGTGTTCGACAAGCTCCTGCAGGTGCTGCGGTTCGGCTGCCCGTATCAGGGCGTCTCCGACAGCACCTGCTCGGCGAGCACCATCCGCGATCGCCGTGACGAGTGGATCCGGCTCGGGGTCTTCGCCCAGCTACGCCGGATCGCCCTGGACGCCTACGACCGCATCGTCGGCCTGTTGCTTGACGACGTTGCCGTCGACGGCGCCATCACCAAGGCCCCCGGCGGCGGTGAGGTCGCCGGACCGTCACCGGTTGACCGGCGTAAACAGGGCATGAAGCGATCGGTGCTCGTCGAGGGCCATGGCATCCCACTGGGCCGGGTCCTGGCCGGGGCACACCGCCACGACTCCCCGCTACTGGGCCCCACTCTCGACCACCTCGACGCTCTCGGCCCGCTG
>NZ_MCIM01000001.1:2475155-2477002 GCF_001932405.1 Pseudonocardia sp. Ae331_Ps2
ATCAGGGTGCCGTCGAGATTCACGTGGGTGTGCCCGGCTGTGCGGGCGGCGAGCAGGGCTCCGTGCAGGCCGGGTGCGGCCGCGGCGAGGACGTCGATGCCTTCGTGCAGGTAACGGTAGGCCGTTGCAGTGCTGATCGCGTTGTCACCGGCCAAACATCGGACCCGGGTAGCATCACAGAACCAGCGGATCACCAGCACTGCCTGGGCGAACGGGGTCAACGCCCGCCGCCGGGTGCCACGTCGACGGCGTTGAAGGACCAGGAGCCGCGCCAGATAGGCCACGGTGCGCTCCCCGATCGGGAGGACAGCGGTGTAGGTGACAGGATCAGACATGCAGGACCTCGGTGACGGTGTCGATCTGTGCTGGACCGAACCGATCTACCGGGGTCCTGCCCCGTTCCCGCTCATCTCACCACCCTCGGCGTGTCGCCACGACCTGCCACCCCGCTACTGAGAACACCTCATTGTAGAGTTCGACGAGATCGGTGCGCTGCTGCGTTACGGCGGGGACCGCAAGACCCGCGAGGCGATCACCGACCGCGTCGCCCTGTTGACGACCCAAGGCCGCGCTCTGGGGTTCACGGTGCGCGGGTATGTGCAGGAACCGACGAAGGACACCGTCCCGGTGCGGGAGTTGTTCCCCCGCCGGATCTGCCTGCGCGTGGCGTCGAAGTCCCACGTGTCGATGGTGCTGGGGGACCAGGCCTACGACCGTGGTGCGTGGGCGAACCGGATCGGTGAAGACGAACCCGGCGTGGGTTATCTGTTCGGCGACGGCATCCGTGAACCCCTTCGTGTCCGGGCCGGGTGGGTGTCCGACGGCGCGGTGAAAGACCTCGAAACGTTCGTCACCCGCACCGCCCCGCCCGCAGATATGGCGGCACCGGCGCTCACCCTGCCCGCCCCCACCGACACCCTGCCCGAGGCCCACCGCAAGATCGGAGACGCCGCATGACCCCCACCGACACGGCGAGCCGGGAGCCGGTCGATCAGGACACGCTCAGCCGGGCACAGAAGGCGATGCTCGCGCTGTCCGACGATGTCGCGGTCCAGCTCGCCGCAGACCACGGGGTGTGTGTCCGCCCTCTGGCGAGGCGGCGGATCGACCAGTCCAGCGGCCGGGTCGAGGTCGTCCCGGTGCCGTGTGGCTCGACCCGGGAAGACCAGTGTGGACCGTGCGCGGACAAAGCCCGACGGCTACGCATGGTCCAGTGCCGCGAAGGCTGGCACCTCGACAACGAACCCATCGTGAAACCGGCCGACCCGACCGACACGCAGAAAGAGTTGATGGCCGCCCGCGCGGACTTCCACGCCGCCTACACCGACTGTCTCGGCGCAGGTGCCGAAGCCGAGTGCGCTGAGATCCGCGAGATCGTCGAGGACATCGACACCGAACTCCGCGCTCTCGGTGTCCGGGGCCGCCTGGCCCCGCTCGACCCGACACCCCAGACCGTGCGCCGCTCCACCCGCCGCCGCCAGGACGCACCCAACCTCCCGCGCCGCCCGGTGGAGGACCGCACCGTGGGCCGGGTGTTCGGCGGGAAGTACCGGCCCTCCACGTTCCTCACCCTCACCCTCGACACCTACGGCCGCGTCGACGGCCACGGCGCCGCCCTCGACCCCGACACCTACGACTACCGCCGGGCGGCGCGGGATGCGATCCACTTCCCGAAACTGCTCGACCGGTTCTGGCAGAACACGCGGCGCTGTGTGGGTTGGGACGTGCAGTACTTCGGCACCGTCGAACCCCAGAAACGCGGAGCACCCCACTTCCACGCCGCCATCCGCGGCACCATCCCCCGCGCCGAACTCCGAGCGATCACCGCTGCGACCTATCACCAGGTG
>NZ_MCIM01000001.1:2477014-2486230 GCF_001932405.1 Pseudonocardia sp. Ae331_Ps2
ATCAGGGTGCCGTCGAGATTCACGTGGGTGTGCCCGGCTGTGCGGGCGGCGAGCAGGGCTCCGTGCAGGCCGGGTGCGGCCGCGGCGAGGACGTCGATGCCTTCGTGCAGGTAACGGTAGGCCGTTGCAGTGCTGATCGCGTTGTCACCGGCCAAACATCGGACCCGGGTAGCATCACAGAACCAGCGGATCACCAGCACTGCCTGGGCGAACGGGGTCAACGCCCGCCGCCGGGTGCCACGTCGACGGCGTTGAAGGACCAGGAGCCGCGCCAGATAGGCCACGGTGCGCTCCCCGATCGGGAGGACAGCGGTGTAGGTGACAGGATCAGACATGCAGGACCTCGGTGACGGTGTCGATCTGTGCTGGACCGAACCGATCTACCGGGGTCCTGCCCCGTTCCCGCTCATCTCACCACCCTCGGCGTGTCGCCACGACCTGCCACCCCGCTACTGAGAACACCTCATTGTAGAGTTCGACGAGATCGGTGCGCTGCTGCGTTACGGCGGGGACCGCAAGACCCGCGAGGCGATCACCGACCGCGTCGCCCTGTTGACGACCCAAGGCCGCGCTCTGGGGTTCACGGTGCGCGGGTATGTGCAGGAACCGACGAAGGACACCGTCCCGGTGCGGGAGTTGTTCCCCCGCCGGATCTGCCTGCGCGTGGCGTCGAAGTCCCACGTGTCGATGGTGCTGGGGGACCAGGCCTACGACCGTGGTGCGTGGGCGAACCGGATCGGTGAAGACGAACCCGGCGTGGGTTATCTGTTCGGCGACGGCATCCGTGAACCCCTTCGTGTCCGGGCCGGGTGGGTGTCCGACGGCGCGGTGAAAGACCTCGAAACGTTCGTCACCCGCACCGCCCCGCCCGCAGATATGGCGGCACCGGCGCTCACCCTGCCCGCCCCCACCGACACCCTGCCCGAGGCCCACCGCAAGATCGGAGACGCCGCATGACCCCCACCGACACGGCGAGCCGGGAGCCGGTCGATCAGGACACGCTCAGCCGGGCACAGAAGGCGATGCTCGCGCTGTCCGACGATGTCGCGGTCCAGCTCGCCGCAGACCACGGGGTGTGTGTCCGCCCTCTGGCGAGGCGGCGGATCGACCAGTCCAGCGGCCGGGTCGAGGTCGTCCCGGTGCCGTGTGGCTCGACCCGGGAAGACCAGTGTGGACCGTGCGCGGACAAAGCCCGACGGCTACGCATGGTCCAGTGCCGCGAAGGCTGGCACCTCGACAACGAACCCATCGTGAAACCGGCCGACCCGACCGACACGCAGAAAGAGTTGATGGCCGCCCGCGCGGACTTCCACGCCGCCTACACCGACTGTCTCGGCGCAGGTGCCGAAGCCGAGTGCGCTGAGATCCGCGAGATCGTCGAGGACATCGACACCGAACTCCGCGCTCTCGGTGTCCGGGGCCGCCTGGCCCCGCTCGACCCGACACCCCAGACCGTGCGCCGCTCCACCCGCCGCCGCCAGGACGCACCCAACCTCCCGCGCCGCCCGGTGGAGGACCGCACCGTGGGCCGGGTGTTCGGCGGGAAGTACCGGCCCTCCACGTTCCTCACCCTCACCCTCGACACCTACGGCCGCGTCGACGGCCACGGCGCCGCCCTCGACCCCGACACCTACGACTACCGCCGGGCGGCGCGGGATGCGATCCACTTCCCGAAACTGCTCGACCGGTTCTGGCAGAACACGCGGCGCTGTGTGGGTTGGGACGTGCAGTACTTCGGCACCGTCGAACCCCAGAAACGCGGAGCACCCCACTTCCACGCCGCCATCCGCGGCACCATCCCCCGCGCCGAACTCCGAGCGATCACCGCTGCGACCTATCACCAGGTGTGGTGGCCCGCCCACGACGAACTCGTCTACAGCGGGGACCGGCTCCCCCGCTGGGACCACCACCACAAGGCGTTCGTCGACCCGGACACCCGCGAGCCGCTGCCCACCTGGGACGAGGCGACCGACCCCGACGCCCTCGCGGCTCCGGCGCACACGGTGGTGTTCGGGCCGCAGGTCCACGTCAAGGGCATCCTCGGCGGCACCGAAGAGGCCGGGCGCCACATCGGCTACCTGACCAAGTACCTCACCAAGTCCGTCGGGCAGGCCGCCGGCCTCGACGACACCGCCACGTCACGGCAGCGCGAGCACGCCCGCCGCCTCGCCGCCGAACTCGCGATCACGCCGTGCTCGCCGCGCTGCCCGATCTGGCTGCTCTACGGCATCGAACCCAAGGGCGCCCGACCCGGAACGACACCCGGGCATTGCACGGGCAAAGCGCACAAGCCCGAACACCTCGGCATCGCCGGACGCCGCGTCCTCGTCTCCCGAAAATGGTCCAACAAGTCCCTGTCCGACCACCGCGCGGAACGGACGGCGTTCGTTCGGCAACTGCTCGACCGGGCCGGGGTGCAGCCCGCCTACGCCGTTGACGACGGCCCGTTCACCTGGGAGGCCACCAAGCCCGGGGACTCGGACGTGCCACCCCGCACCGTGCTGCTGCTCCATGCGATCAACCAACGCTCCCGATGGCGCGCCGACTACGACGCCGCCGTCCTGGCCACCACCGACGCACCACCCGACGCACCACCCGACGACCGTTCGGTAACCGAGGGAGCAGCGGCATGACGAAGATCAGCGAGGCTCGGATCGTGCTGACCGTCGAGGAGGCCGCCGAACTGCTGGGCATCGGCCGGACGCTCATGTACGCCTTGGTCGCTGCCGGGGAGGTCGAGTCGGTCCGGATCGGGCGGCTCCGGCGCATCCCGCGCGACGCCCTGGTCGTCTATGTCGAGGGACTGCGGGGGCGTGTCGCGTGACGGAGAAGAAGCGCACCCGACAGCCGAACGGCACGTCGAGCGTCTACGAGGGCAAGGACGGCTACTGGCACGGTCGGGTCACCGTCGGGGTTCGTGACGACGGCAAGTCAGACCGCCGTCACGTCATGCGGAAGTCCAAGGCGGACGCCATCCGCGCGGTCCGCAAGCTCGAACGCGACCGCGATTCGGCAACCGTCCAGGCGCTTGGCCGGGTCGGCACGGTGGGGGAGTGGTTGGAGCACTGGGTGGAGAACATCGCCGCCGCCGTGGTCCGGGAGAACACGCTCGCCGGGTACCGGGTCGCGATCCGCACGCACCTGATCCCTGGGATCGGCGCCCACCGGCTCGACCGGCTGCAGCCCGAGCACCTGGAGAAGCTCTACGCGCGGATGATCCGCAACGGCAGCTCGCCCGGTACCGCCCACCAGGCGCACCGCACCCTCCGGACCGCACTTGGTGAGGCCGAACGACGCGGACGGATCACCAGGAACCCGGCCGCGCTCGCGAAGGCGCCCCGGGTCAGCGAGTCGGAGGTGGAGCCGTACTCGGTCGACGAGGTCCGACGGCTGCTTACCACCGCCGCCGAGGGGCGGAACCACGCCCGTTGGGCCATCGCCCTCGCGCTCGGGCTCCGTCAGGGGGAGGTCCTGGGGCTGCGCTGGACCGACGTCGATCTGGACACCGGGACGCTCCTCGTCCGCCGGGGGCGACTACGTCCTCGCTACCGGCACGGCTGCGGCGGCTCGTGCGGCAAGAAGGCCGGCTACTGCCCGAACCGGGTCGCGGACCGGCCGGAGACCGACGAGACGAAGTCGCGCGCCGGACGCCGAGCCATCGGCCTCCCCGACGAGCTGGTCGCGCTCCTGAAGTCCCACCGCGAGGAGCAGGACTGTGAGCGAGACACGGCTGCGCAGCTCTGGCGGGACTCCGGCTACGTCTTCACCGATGAGCGCGGTGAACCGCTCAACCCGAACACCGACTACCACCACTGGAAGAAGCTCCTGTGCGACGCCGGGGTCCGTGACGGACGACTGCACGACGCCCGCCACACCGCCGCGACGGTGCTGCTGATCCTCGGCGTCCCGGAGCGCGCGGTCATGGGACTGATGGGCTGGTCGACGACCGCGATGGCGGCCCGCTACCAGCACGTCACCGGGGTCGTGCGCACCGACGTCGCCCAGCGTGTGGGTGGTCTGATCTGGGGCCGACCGGATGACAAGTGAGACTGGAAATGAGACTGAACGCCGAACGCCGGGGGCTCCGCGTGGGAGCCGCCCGGCGTTCTGCCTGTTCAGGCTGGCGGAGGATACGGGATTTGAACCCGTGAGGGATTGCTCCCAACACGCTTTCCAAGCGTGCGCCCTAGGCCACTAGGCGAATCCTCCGCGAAGAAGGTTACGCGACGCCCTCGGCGATCCGACGCGGCCCCCTCGTCGCCCGACGGCGCCGTCCGTGGCACACTGTCCGCGGACCCCGTGCGGCGTCCATCCTGTGAACTCCCCCAGGGCCGGAAGGCAGCAAGGGTCAACAGGCTCTGGCGGGTGCGCGGGGTCCCCTTCTGTCTCCGAGCGGGTCCCCGAAGTGTCGGACCCCCTGGGTAGCCTTCCCCTCGTGGCTCTGGCTCTGTACCGCAAGTACCGCCCGGCCAAGCTGGCCGACGTCGTGGGGCAGGAGCACGTCACCGAGCCCCTGGCCACCGCCCTCACCGCGGGGCGGATCAACCACGCGTACCTGTTCTCGGGGCCGCGGGGCTGTGGCAAGACGTCCTCGGCCCGCATCCTGGCGCGGTCGCTGAACTGCGAGCAGGGGCCGACCCCGGACCCGTGCGGCGTCTGCAACTCGTGCATCGCGCTCGCCCCCGAGGGATCGGGCAGCATCGACGTCGTCGAGCTCGACGCGGCGTCCCACGGTGGTGTGGAGGACGCGCGCGAGCTGCGTGACCGGGCGTTCTACGCGCCGGCCGAGTCGCGCTACCGCGTGTTCGTCGTCGACGAGGCGCACATGGTCACCACCCAGGGCTTCAACGCGTTGCTCAAGATCGTCGAAGAGCCCCCGGAGCACCTGGTCTTCGTGTTCGCGACGACGGAGCCGGAGAAGGTGCTCCCGACGATCCGGTCGCGGACCCACCACTACCCGTTCCGGCTGATCCCGCCCGGGACGATGCGCTCGCTGCTGGAGAAGATCTGCGGCGAGGAGCAGGTGACCGTCGCGCCGCCGGTGTTCCCGCTGGTCATCCGGGCCGGGGGTGGTTCGGCCCGGGACACGCTGTCGGTGCTGGACCAGCTGCTCGCCGGCGCCGGGCCGCAGGGCGTCACCTACGAGCGCGCGGTCGCGTTGCTCGGGGTGACCGACTCCGGCCTGATCGACGACACCGTCGACGCGCTCGCCGCGGCCGACGGCGCCGCCGTCTACGGCGCGGTCGACCGGCTCGTCGAGGCCGGGCACGACCCGCGGCGTTTCGCCTCGGACCTGCTGCAGCGCTTCCGTGACCTGATGCTCGTGCAGGCCGTGCCGGACGCCGCGGAGCAGGGCCTGGTCGACGGCGCCGAGGACGAGCTGGCCCGGATGGCGGACCAGGCCGCCCGGCTCGGTCCGGCGACCCTGACCCGCTACGGCGAGATCCTGCACCAGGGCCTGATCGAGATGCGCGGGGCCACCGCGCCGCGGCTGCTGCTGGAACTGCTGGTCGCCCGGATGCTGCTCCCCGCGGCCACGACCTCCGACGGCGGCCTGCTCGAACGCCTGGAGCGCATCGAGCGGCGCAACGCGATCGCCCCCGACCCCGCCGGCCCGTCCGACGACGGCGCCGCCAAGCGGTTCGTGCGGCCCAGCGAGCGCCCGCCGGCGCCCACCTCCGACGGCGCCGCCCCGGGTGCGGGCGGCGGCGCGCCGGCGCGTTCCGCGGAACGCGACGCCGGGGCCCCGGCCGCCGTGCCCGCCCCGGCGCCGGCGCGACCGGACGAGCCGGCACCGCGGCCCGCGGTGACCAGGGCTGCGGACGTGCCGCGTTCCGCGGAACGCGACGACGAGGACGGCTCCGCGGCCACGCCGGCCGCCGGTCCGGCCGCACCGGCACGCTCCGGAGACCGGGCCGAGGCCGACCCGCGTTCCGCGGAACGCGCTCCGGCCTCCGTCCCCGATGCCCCTGTGCCTGATGTCCCTGTGCCTGATGTCCCTGTGCCCGACGACTCCGTCCCCGACGCGTCCGTCCCCGCCGTGTCGGCGCCTGCCGAGTCCGACCCTGTCGCCCCCGGGGCGGGCGACGGCCCGGTCCCGGCGGACGGCCCCGCAGCGGACGCTCCCGCCACCGGTACCGGGCACACGGACGGCGAGCCCGCCCGGCAGGCCGACGGCCCCGGTGACGGCGCCCGGCGGGCGGACGATCCCGGCCCGGGCGGCGCTGGTGCCGAAGACATCGAGGAACCGGCAGCGCAGGCGGCTCCGTCCCGGAGCCCCGCTCCGCCCCGCGACGGCGCGCCCCCCGACGCCGTGCCGCCGGAGTCGGCGCAGCCGGTGTCGTCGGCGTCGTCGCTGGACGCGACCGCGGTCCGCCGGGTCTGGCCGGAGATCCTCGCCGCCGTCCGTCAGCGCAGCCGCAGCACGGAGGCACTGCTGGTCAACGCCACCGTCCGGGCGGTCGACGGCGACACCCTGGTCCTCGCGATCGGCGCTCCGCCGCTGGCCCGGCGACTGTCCGAGGCACGCAACACCGACGTGATCGCCGACGCCCTGCGCGCCGTCCTCGGGGTCCAGTGGCGGGTCCACTGCGACACCGGGGAGGCCGCGACCGCGCGTCGCGCCGCCGCACCGGACCGCGCCCAGCGGGCGGTACCGCAACGTCCCTCGCAGCGTGACGCACCGCAGCGTGAGCAGGGCGGGCGCCCCGCTCGCCGACCTGCGGGGGACTCCGACGTCCCGCTGCCGCCGGAACCGCCGCCGGAGGATGCACCGCCGGACCCTCGTGATGCCGGACCGCAGGGGGGCGACGGTCCGGGCGCACGACCGGCCCCGGTGCGGAACCAGGCCGCCGAGGAGGAGGACATGCTCGCCGAGGCCGCGGCCGAGGCGGCGTCGCCGGGCGCCCGTCGCGACCCCGAGGCCGCCGCGCTGGAGATCCTCACCTCGCACCTGGGAGCACGCAAACTCGACCCACGCTGACCCCGGCCCGGACGGAGCGCGGTCAGCGGCGCAGCTGTGCCAGCACCGCCTCGGCCACCGCCGCCGCGATCCGGTCCCGCCCGGCCGGGTCGGTCAGCACGGCGGCGTCGCCGGCGTTGCGCATGTTGCCCGCCTCCACCAGCGCCGTCGGGACTGTCGAGGAGTTCAGGCCGGCCAGGTCCGGGCGGCCGTCGAGCCCGTCGCGGCCGATGTAGCCGGCCGGGGCGAACCCGGCCGAGCGCAGCGCGTCCCGCAGCCCGGTGGCCAGGCGCAGCGACGCCGGTCCCGTCCCGTGCACGGCGGGCTCGGCGTAGGCGACGTGGAACCCGTGGGCCGAGGCCGCCGCGCCGTCCGCGTGCAGCGACACGGCCAGCGCCGCGCCGGCCCGGCCGCCCGCCGCCCCACGGGCGTCGACACACGGGCCGACGCCGACGTCGTCGGAACGGGTGAGGACCACCCGCACACCGGCGGCCTCCAGCCGGGACCGCACGCGCCCGGCCAGGTCCCAGGTGAAGGCGTGCTCGGCGTAGCCGGCGTTCGTGGAGGTGCCGGTCGTGTTGCACGGTTTGGTCCCGCCGCGCCCGTCGGGGACCGGCCGGTTCACCGCGGCCTTGTTCGCGGCGTTGCCGCCGTTGTGACCGGGGTCGAGCAGCACGACCGGGCGGGGGACCGGTGCCGGCGTGGTGGGCGGCGGTGCCGGCGTGGTCGGCAGCGAACGGGTCGTCGCGGCCGGTCGCGGGGCCGCGTCGACGGGAGGCGGGACCGGCGCCGGCGCACCGCAGCCGGCGCACACCAATGCGACGACGAGCGGGAGGACGGCCGTGGCGGAACGGATCAGGGCGCGCACGGTCGGTCAGCCTGACACGTCTACCCTGGAGAACGACACGTCCGCGCCGGTTGCGCCGGGGAAGCCCCCGATCGCGCGAGCCGGACCCGACAGCGAGGGGTACGCGTGCAACCCGGTCAGCCCGACATGCAGATGATCCTGCAGCAGGCCCAGAAGATGCAGCAGCAGCTCCAGCAGGCGCAGGCCGAGCTCGCGACCGCCGAGGTCACCGGCCAGGCCGGGAACGGGCTCGTCGAGGTCACCGTCACCGCGGGTCTGGAGCCGCGCTCGGTGCGGATCGATCCGAAGGTCGTCGACCCCGACGACGTCGAGACCCTGCAGGACCTCGTCGCCGGCGCGCTCGCCGACGCGGTCCGCCGTGCGCAGGAGCTGCAGCAGGAGAAGATGGGCCCGCTCGCCGGAGGCCTCGACATGGGCGGCCTGGGCCTCCCGGGCGCCTGAGGTGTTCGAAGGACCGGTCCAGGACCTGATCGACGAGCTGGGACGCCTGCCCGGGGTCGGTCCGAAGAGCGCCCAGCGCATCGCGTTCCACCTGCTCGCCGCGGACCCGGCCGACATCAACCGGCTCCAGGAGGTCCTGCAGACGGTCAAGCAGGGCGTCGCGTTCTGCGACGTGTGCGGCAACGTCGCGTCGGACACCCGCTGCCGCTACTGCTCCGACGCACGGCGCGACCCGACGCTGGTGTGCGTGGTCGAGGAGCCCAAGGACGTCCTGGCCGTCGAGCGGACCCGGGAGTTCAAGGGCCGCTACCACGTGCTCGGCGGTGCGCTCGACCCGCTGGCCGGGATCGGCCCGGACAGTCTGCGGATCCGTGAGCTGCTCGCCCGCCTCGGCGGCACCGGTCCGGCGACCGACGAGACCGAGATCTCCGAGGTCATCATCGCGACCGACCCCAACACCGAGGGTGAGGCCACCGCGACCTACCTGGTGCGGCTGCTGCGCGACTTCCCCGGTCTGAGCGTCACGCGACTCGCGTCCGGCCTGCCGATGGGTGGCGACCTGGAGTTCGCCGACGAGATGACGCTCGGCCGCGCGCTCGCCGGCCGACGGGCCCTGTAGGCCCGGACACGGAACGGCCGGTCCGTACCGGGCGCGACGCCCCGGTCGTGACCGGCCACCCGGCGCAGCAACCCCCCGCCGCTGCGCCTCCTTCCTGGTGAGATCCCGACTGCGGAGCCCCAGTGGGGCTGATGCTCCTTCGGTGAGCCTCAGCGGGGCTGATGCTCCTTCGGTGAGCCTCAGCGGGGCTGATGCTCCTTCGGTGAGCCTCAGCGGGGCTGATGCTCCTTCGGTGAGCCTCAGCGGGGCTGATGCTCCTTCGGTGAGCCTCAGCGGGGCTGATGCTCCTTCGGTGAGCCTCAGCGGGGCTGATGCTCCTTCGGTGAG
>NZ_MCIM01000001.1:2486242-2648617 GCF_001932405.1 Pseudonocardia sp. Ae331_Ps2
GATGCTCCTTCGGTGAGCCTCAGCGGGGCTGATGCTCCTTCGGTGAGCCTCAGCGGGGCTGATGCTCCTTCGGTGAGCCTCAGCGGGGCTGATGCTCCTTCGGTGAGCCTCAGCGGGGCTGATGCTCCTTCGGTGAGCCTCAGCGGGGCTGATGCTCCTTCGGTGAGCCTCAGCGGGGCTGATGCTCCTTCGGCAAGCCTCAGTCGGTGTCCTCGTCGCCCCACGCGTCCACGTGGTGCGACCGGCCGTGGAGCTGGCGCTGCCTGCGCTCCCACTCCCGGCGGCGCTGCTCGGCGATCCGACGCCACGCCTCGCTCTGGCGCCGGTCGGTCACCCCGATCACGATCGCCGAGAGGACCAGCGTGGCCAGCCCGGCCAGGGCCACCGCCACCAGCGCGATCACGGCGACCACCGCCCGGTACGGGCGCGGTGGTACGTGCCTGCGTGCGGCACCTGCGTCCTGCGGATCATGTCCATCTCCCTTCGTGTGTCGCGGTCGGTCCGTGGTCCCCGTCCGCCACGGTCGGTGTGGCTGCCGTCACGTCCGGGTGATGTCAGCATGCCCGATGGAGCGCTCCCGTGCAATTGCAGACTCAGGGAATTGCACGGAGCTGTAGATTGCACGGCAGGACCGGGGAGGAGTGCGGGGTGGAGCAGGAGCCGACCGGCGCACGACGACGGCTGGGTGCCGAGCTGCGCCGGCTGCGCGTCAACGCCGGGCTGAAGCTGGAGGACGCCGCGGCCGGGGTGGGCTGCTCGGCGTCGAAGATCAGCAGGCTGGAGAACGGCAAGGGGGTGCCGCGCCCGGCCGACGTCGCCGCGCTGGTCGAGGTCTACGGCGGGGTCGCCGGGGTCGAGGCGGAGATGCTTGAACGGCTGGTCACCGAGAGCCGTACCCGTGGCTGGTGGGAGCCGTTCACCGAGGGCCTGCGCACCGACCCGCACTTCCTGCCGTCGCCGGGTCGGTACGCGGCCGCCGAGACCGACGCGACCGCCGTCGCCGCGTTCGACCTGACCGTGCTGCACGGGCTGCTCCAGACGCCCGCCTACGCCCACGCCGCGCTGCGCGCCCGGCTCCCGGGTCGCCCGGACTGGGAGATCGACCAGCTCGTGCGGCTGCGCGGTCGTCGCCACGAGGCGCTCACCGCGACACCGCCGCTGGTGCTCGACGTGGTCGTCGACGAGGCCGTGCTCGTCCGCGCGACCGGCGGTCCCGCGGTGATGGCCGAGCAGCTCGACCGGCTGCTCACGCTGTCGGAGCTGCCCGACGTGACGCTGCGTGTACTCCCGTTCGGCGCCGGGCCGCAGCGTGCGCACGCCGGCCGATTCGCGATCCTGACCGTCCCCGACGCACTCGGGCCCGACGTCGTCCACACCGAGGGGCACGCGGGGGAGTCGTTCCTGGAGTCGCCCGCCGACCTGCGCACCTACCGTGAGGTCTTCGACGAGGTCCGGGCCGCCGCGCTCGACGAGGACGCCTCGCGGGCCGCGGTCGCGAACCACCGGGACGCGCACCGGGCCGCCGCCGTCGAGGCGTCGAGCGAACGGGACGTGCGTACCAGTTCGTAGCACTATCGTGACGCAAGGGACTACCGGTTGGTAACGGACCGCTATAGGTTTCCCCGTCATCAGGTGTCCTCACGCACACATCGGGTGGACGCCTCTGCTGACGAGGGGACCGGAATGCGCAGACGGTGGATGACGGCGGTCATGGCGGGCGTGCTCGCAGTGGGCATGACCGCCTGCGCGAGCTCGGAGCGCGGAGCGGGCGGCGACGCCGCAGGAGGGACCTTCGTCTTCGGCGCCGCCGGCGCGCCGAAGAACTTCGACCCGATCTTCAACGACGACGGCGAGAGCTTCCGCCCGGCGCGGCAGATGTTCGACACGCTGATCACCCACAAGCCCGGGACCACCGAGCTCGCGCCCGGCCTGGCCACCGAGTGGAAGTCCACTCCGGACGGCAAGACCTGGACGTTCACCCTCCGCGAGGGCGTCACGTTCCACGACGGCACGCCGTTCGACGCGACCGCGGTCTGCGCGAACTTCGACCGCTGGTTCCAGATGAAGGGAGCCGCGGCCCAGAGCCAGATGATCTACTACGGCGATGTCTTCGGGGGCTTCGCCAAGAACGAGGGTGACGCCTCGGGCGCACCGCTCTACAAGTCCTGCACGGCGCAGAGCCCGAACACCGCCGTCCTGGCGCTGAACAAGTTCAAGGGCGCGTTCCCGGCCGCCTTCGCCCTCCCGTCGTTCTCGATCTCCAGCCCGACGGCGCTCAAGCAGTACGACGCCGACGCCGTCACCCAGAGCGGTGACTCCTTCACCTACCCCGCCTACGCGAACGAGCACCCGACGGGCACCGGCCCGTTCAAGTTCGAGAGTTTCGACAAGGCGAACAACACGATCACCCTGGTCCGCAACGACCAGTACTGGGGTGAGAAGGCCAAGCTCGACCGGCTCATCTTCAAGATCATCCCGGACGAGAACGCCCGCAAGCAGGAGCTGGCCGCCGGCACCATCGACGGCTACGACTACCCGTCGCCCGCGGACTACCAGACCCTGAAGGACCAGGGCGACCAGGTGCTGATCCGCCAGCCGTTCTCGCTGCTCTACATGGGCATCAACACGAAGAACAACCCCAAGCTCAAGGACCTTCGGGTCCGTCAGGCGCTCGCCTACGCGATCGACCGCGAGTCGCTGGTCCGCACGAAGATGCCGGAGGGTTCCGCGGTCGCGAAGGAGTTCGTGCCGCCGACCGTCGCGGGCTACGCCGACGACGTCACCGAGTACCCGTACGACCCGGAGAAGGCCAAGCAGCTGCTCGCGGAGGCCGGCGCGCAGAACCTGACGCTGAACTTCTACTACCCGACCGAGATCACCCGGCCCTACATGCCGAACCCGGCGGACCTGTTCTCGGCGATGTCGGCGAACCTGAAGGCCGTCGGCATCACGGTCAACCCGGTCGCGCGGCCGTGGAACGGCGGCTACAAGGACGACGTCCAGAAGGCCGGCAAGCACGACCTGCACCTGCTCGGCTGGACCGGCGACTACAACGACGCCGGCAACTTCGTCGGCACGTTCTTCGGCCGGGAGAAGGCCGAGTTCGGGCCGCAGGACCCGGCGATGTTCGCCGAGCTGGCCAAGGCCGACGCCATCCCGGACCCGGCCGGCCACGCCGCGGCGTACCAGCAGGCCAACAAGGACATCATGGCCAAGTACCTGCCGGCCGTGCCGATCCTGACCACCGGACCGGCGATCGTCGTCGGACCGAACGTGCAGGGCCTCGTCCCGTCGCCGCTGACCGACGAGCGCTTCGTCTCCGTCAGCAAGAACTGACCGTGCCCCGGGCGCCGCGGAGACCCCGCGGCGCCCGGCCGCGTGTCCCGCCTCCCACCACTGAGGACATCCACGCATGCTGCGCTTCGTCGCGCGCCGCCTGCTCCAGGTCGTCCCGACGCTGCTCATCCTGTCCGTGCTGTTGTTCGCCTGGCTGCGCTCGCTGCCCGGTGGACCGGCCGGTGCGCTGCTCGGAGACAAGGCGACCCCGGAGTCGATCGCCGCACTCAACAAGACACTGGGCCTGGACCAACCCATCCCGATCCAGTACCTGCACTACCTCGGCCGGGCGCTGACCGGCGACTTCGGCGCCTCCCTCGTCACCGGAGACCCGGTGATCACCGAGCTCGGCCGCGCGCTGCCGGGCACGATCGAGCTCTCCCTGGCGGCGCTGCTGCTCGCCGTCGCCCTCGGGATCCCGCTCGGCTACCTCGCCGCCCGCCACCGCGGCGGGATCTGGGACAACCTGACCATCGTCGGAACGCTGGTCGGTGTCGCCGTGCCGGTGTTCTTCCTCGGCTACGTGCTCAAGCAGTGAGGTGTTCTCAGTAGCGGGTTGATCATGTCGTGCGGTCGTACTCGGTGTGGAGTAGTACGAGCGCAGCTGCGGTGATCGCGCCGGTGCGCCAGGGACATAGCGTGACTCGCCGCAACGCGGCGAAGGTGGTCTTGAGCAGGGCGTTTCCGCGTTCGGCCAGAGCACGAAGGGCTGAGTGCAGGGTGTTGACGGTGCGCTGGTTGACCGTCTGCCCGCGGCCGGGGGCGAGTTTGATGGGCACGGTGAGCCGGTCGGCTTCGCCTTCGTAGCCGAGGTCGCCCAGCGCGGCGTGGGTGTCGTCGGTGAACGCGGCCAGGCCCTCGAGCAGCCCGGGGTGGGTACGGGCGCAGCGGGTGTCGTGCTCGCGGCCCGGCCGCACGTCGCTGGTCCATAGCGGCCATCCATCAGGTGCGGTGAGGACCTGGATGTTCCCGCCGTGGCGGCGGTGCTTGCCCGACCACCACAGGTCGACCCCGGGGGTGAGGCCGAGCGCGCGGCACCGGTCGGTGGCGATCAGGGTGCCGTCGAGATTCACGTGGGTGTGCCCGGCTGTGCGGGCGGCGAGCAGGGCTCCGTGCAGGCCGGGTGCGGCCGCGGCGAGGACGTCGATGCCTTCGTGCAGGTAACGGTAGGCCGTTGCAGTGCTGATCGCGTTGTCACCGGCCAAACATCGGACCCGGGTAGCATCACAGAACCAGCGGATCACCAGCACTGCCTGGGCGAACGGGGTCAACGCCCGCCGCCGGGTGCCACGTCGACGGCGTTGAAGGACCAGGAGCCGCGCCAGATAGGCCACGGTGCGCTCCCCGATCGGGAGGACAGCGGTGTAGGTGACAGGATCAGACATGCAGGACCTCGGTGACGGTGTCGATCTGTGCTGGACCGAACCGATCTACCGGGGTCCTGCCCCGTTCCCGCTCATCTCACCACCCTCGGCGTGTCGCCACGACCTGCCACCCCGCTACTGAGAACACCTCAGTTCCTGGCCGTCGACCTCGGTCTGTTCCCGCCGTCCGGGCTGCAGTCGACCGGCATCGACGCCACCTCGGTGACCGGCTTCCCCACCCTCGACGGCCTGCTCACCCGCGAGTTCGACGCCAGCTGGGACTCGCTGATGCACCTCGTGCTGCCGGCCGTCACGCTGGCGACGATCCCGCTCGCCGTCATCGTGCGGATCACCCGGGCCTCGGTGCTCGACGTGCTGGAGTCCGACTTCGTCCGCACCGCCAACGCCAAGGGCCTCGCGCCGGGCACCGTCCGCGGCCGGCACGTCCTGCGCAACGCGCTGCTGCCGGTCTCCACGACGATCGGCCTGCAGACCGGCCTGCTCCTCGCCGGCGCGGTGCTGACCGAGAAGGTGTTCAACCGGCCCGGCATCGGCACCCTGATCGCCGAGGGCATCGAGCGCCGCGACTACCCGCGGCTGCAGGCCGTGGTGCTGCTCGGCGCACTGATCTACGTGCTGGTCAACCTGCTCGTCGACCTGTCCTACGCCGTGATCGACCCGAGGGTGAGGCTGCGATGAGCGCACCGACCACCTGGGCGCAACGGCGCAGGGACCGGATCGACGACACCGCGGGCCGCAGCCTGTCCGCCGACGCGCTGCGCCGGCTGCGTCGCAGCCCCACCGCGATCGTCGGTGCGGTGATCATCGGGCTGTTCGTGCTGGTCTCGGTGTTCGCGCCGCTGCTGGCCCCGCACGACCCGGCCCAGGCCTTCCCGCAGCTGCTCGACCAGCTGCGTCCCGGCTCGATCCCCGGACCGCAGCCGGGCTTCCCGCTCGGCAGCGACCAGAACGGCCGCGACGAGTTCTCCCGGATGATCCTGGCGTCGCGCCAGACCCTGCTGGTCGGCGTGCTCGCCACCGTGTTCGGGCTCGCGGTGGGTCTGGTCATCGGCGTGGTCGCCGGGGCCTTCGGCGGCTGGATCGACACCGTCCTCATGCGGGTCACCGACGTGCTGCTGTCGATCCCGTCGCTGCTGCTCGCCATCTCCGTCGCGGCGCTGGCCGCCCGGCCCAGCCAGACCACGGTCATCATCGCCGTCGCGCTGGTGAACGTGCCGATCTTCGCCCGGCTGCTGCGCGGGTCGATGCTCGCCCAGCGCGACTCCGACCACGTCCTCGCGGCCACCGCGCTCGGCGTGAAGCGACGGGCGGTGGTGCTGCGGCACATGCTGCCCAACGCGATCGGCCCGGTGATCGTGCAGGCCACGCTGACCCTGGCGACGGCGATCCTCGACGCGGCCGCGCTGTCCTTCCTCGGCCTCGGCGACGCCGACCCGGCCCGCGCTGAGTGGGGCCTCATGCTCGCCTCCGCGCAGCCCTACCTCGACGTCCGGCCCGGGCTGGCGGTCTACCCGGCGATCGCGATCATCGTCGTCGCGCTCGGGTTCACGCTGCTCGGCGAGTCGCTGCGCGAGGCCATCGACCCGAAAGGCCGGAGATGGCCACACCTCCGATGAACCCGCTGTTGCAGGTCCAGGACCTGTCCGTGCGCTTCGTCCGCAAGGGCGAGGCCGACGTCGTCGCCGTCGACGGGGTGTCGTTCGACGTCCGCCCCGGCGAGGTCGTCGGCCTGGTCGGCGAGTCCGGCTGCGGCAAGTCCGTGACCTCCCTGGCGATCATGGGACTGCTGCCGGGCCGCACCCCCCGGGTGGGCGGCTCGGTGCTGTTCTCCTCCGGGGACGAGTCCGTCGACCTGCTCACCCTGTCCGACGCCGCGCTGCGCGAGCGGCGCGGCCGCGACATCGGGATGGTCTTCCAGGACCCGCTGTCGTCGCTGAACCCGGTCGTCCCGGTGGGTGTCCAGATCACCGAGGCGCTCGTCCGGCACCGCGGGATGTCCAAGGACGAGGCGCGCCGGGAGGCGGTGTCGCTCCTGGAGCGGGTCGGTATCCCCGACCCGGCACGACGCGTGTCGGCCTACCCGCACCAGATGTCGGGCGGGATGCGCCAGCGGGCGCTGATCGCGATCGCGCTGGCCTGTCGGCCGAAGCTGCTCATCGCCGACGAGCCGACCACCGCCCTCGACGTCACCATCCAGGCCCAGATCCTGGAGCTGCTGCGCGAGCTGGTCGCCGAGACGGGGACGGCACTGATCATGATCACGCACGACCTCGGCGTCGTCGCGGGGCTCTGCGACCGGGTCAACGTCCTCTACGGCGGCCGGGTCGTGGAGCGCGCGGAGCGGCACGCACTGTTCGGGGGGCCGCGCCACCCGTACACCTCCGGTCTGATCCGGTCGATCCCGCGGCTGGACTCCGACCCCGCCGACGAGCTGCCCGCGATCACCGGGTCGGTGTCGGACAACCTGCCGTGGGACCACGCGTGCGCGTTCGCGCCGCGCTGCCCACGGGCGCTGGAGACCTGCACCTCGGTCACCCCGGCGGCCGACGACGAGGCGGGCCGGCTGCTGCGCTGCCACAACCCCGAGCCGATCGGAGCGACGGCATGAGCCCGCTGCTGGAGGTCTCCGACCTGCAGGTGCACTTCCCGATCACCCAGGGGGTGCTCGTCCAGCGCACCGTCGGGCACGTCAAGGCCGTCGACGGCGTCTCGCTGCGGATCGAGCGCGGCGAGACCTACGGCCTGGTCGGTGAGTCCGGCTGCGGCAAGTCCACGCTCGGCCGGGCGGTCCTCAAGCTCACCGAGCCGACCGCGGGGACGGTCTCCTTCGACGGCACCGACGTCGCCGCGCTGAAGGGGGAGCCGCTGCGCCGGATGCGCCGGCGGTTCCAGATGGTCTTCCAGGACCCGATGTCGAGCCTCGACCCGCGCCAGTCGGTCGGGTCGCTGCTGCGCGAGGGGCTGGCCGCACACGGCATCGAGGCCGGTCCGGACCGGCTCGCCGAGCTGATGCGCGCGGTCGGTCTGCCCGAGTCGGCCCTGCGCCGCTACCCGCACGAGTTCTCCGTCGGGCAGCGCCAGCGCATCGGCATCGCCCGTGCGCTCTGCGTGGAGCCCGACCTGGTCGTCGCCGACGAGCCGGTGTCCGCGCTGGACGTGTCGGTGCAGGCCCAGGTGCTGAACCTGCTGCGGTCGCTGCAACGCGAGCTGGGTCTGACCTACCTGGTCATCGCGCACGACCTGGCCGTCGTGCGGCACGTGTCCGACCGGGTCGGGGTGATGTACCTCGGGTCGATCGTGGAGGAGGCGCCGGCCCGCGCGCTCTACGACGGCCCGCTGCATCCCTACACCCGGGCGCTGCTCTCGGCGGTGCCCCAGCCGGACCCGACGGTGGAGGACACCCGCGAGCGGATCCTGCTGTCCGGGGACCTGCCGTCGCCGGCCGCGCCGCCCGCCGGGTGCCGGTTCCACACCCGCTGCCCGTGGCGTCAGGAGGACCGGTGCTCCACCGAGCGCCCGCAGCTCCGGACGCTCGACGGCGACACCACCGGGCACCGGGTCGCCTGCCACCACGCCGAGGCCATCCGCGACGGGGTCATCACCCCGCACGAGGTGACCGCGGAGGAGGCCGACGCCGCCGTCGGCCCGGGCAGCGGCCCGGAGGTACCCGGCCAGCAGATCACCCTCGGCGACGCGATCGGCCGCTGACCGGCCCACCGGTCACCCGTGACCGGGCCGTCCGTACGAGACCTCTCGTGCGGACGGCCCGTTTCGCGCGGTGGTGGAGGGCGTCAGCGCAGGGCGCGGTTGATCGCGCTCACGACGCCCTTGAGGCTGGCGCTGGTGATCGAGCTGTCGATCCCGACGCCCCAGAACACCTTCTCCTCGACGGCGCACTCGACGTAGGCCGCGGCGCGGGCGTCGTCACCGCCGCCCATCGCGTGCTCGTGGTAGTCGAGGACCCGGACGTCGAACCCGATCCCGGCCAGCGCGTCCACGAACGCCGCGATCGGCCCGTTCCCGGAGCCGGCGATCTCGTGCAGGTCGGACTCGACGCGCACCGTCGCCACGATCTCGTCGCGGCCCTCGCCGTCGCTGTGGACGCGGTGGCGCACCAGCTTGAGCGGGGTCTCGCGGCCCAGGTACTCGACGTCGAACGCGTCGCGCATCGCCTTGGGCTCGACCTCGCCGCCCTCGGTGTCGGTGAAGGCCTGGATGACGTGGCTGAACTCGATCTGCAGCCGTCGCGGCAGGTCGAGCTGGTGCTCGGTCTTCATGATGTAGGCGATGCCGCCCTTGCCGGACTGGCTGTTGACCCGGATGACGGCCTCGTAGGTGCGGCCGATGTCCTTCGGGTCCACGGGCAGGTACGGGACCTCCCAGGTGTGGTCGGCGACCGGGTGCCCGGCCTCGGCGGCGTCGGCCTCCATCGCGGCGAAGCCCTTGTTGATCGCGTCCTGGTGGGAGCCGGAGAACGCGGTGTAGACCAGGTCGCCGCCCCACGGGTGGCGCTCGTGCACCGGCAGCTGGTTGCAGTACTCGACGGTGCGGCGGATCTCGTCGATGTCGGAGAAGTCGATCTGCGGGTCGACGCCCTGGGTGAACATGTTCATGCCCAGCGCGACCAGGTCGACGTTGCCGGTGCGCTCGCCGTTGCCGAACAGGCAGCCCTCGATGCGGTCGGCGCCGGCCTGGTAGCCGAGCTCGGCGGCGGCGATGCCGGTACCGCGGTCGTTGTGCGGGTGCAGCGACAGGATCAGCGCGTCGCGACGGGCCAGGTTGCGGTGCATCCACTCGATGGAGTCCGCGTAGACGTTCGGCGTCGCCATCTCGACCGTCGCCGGCAGGTTGACGATCATCGGGTGCTCGGGCGTCGGCTGCCAGATCGCGCTCACCGCGTTGGTGATCTCGACGGCGTACTCCAGCTCGGTGCCGGTGTAGGACTCCGGCGAGTACTGGAAGGTCCAGTCGGTCGCCGGGTACTTCTCGGCGAACTTCGCGACCTCCTCCGCGCCGTCGGTGGCGATCTTGGTGATGCCCGCGCGGTCGGAGCGGAAGACGACCCGGCGCTGCAGGATCGAGGTCGAGTTGTAGAGGTGGACGATCGCCGAGTGCGCGCCCTCGCAGGCCTCGAAGGTTCGCTGGATCAGCTCCGGCCGGGCCTGGGTCAGGACCTGGATCTGCACGTCGGACGGGATCGCCTCGTCCTCGATGATCTCGCGGACGAAGTCGAAGTCGGTCTGGCTCGCCGCCGGGAAGCCGACCTCGATCTGCTTGTAGCCCATGCGTACCAGCAGGTCGAACATGCGCCGCTTGCGCAGCGGGCTCATCGGGTCGATCAGCGCCTGGTTGCCGTCACGCAGGTCGACCGCGCACCACAGCGGCGCGGTGTCGATGACCTTGTCCGGCCACGTGCGGTCCGGCAGCGAGACCGGCTCGACCAGCTGATGGAACGGCTTGTACCGGTGCACCGGCATCTGCGAGCCGCGCTGGCGGTTCCAGGCCGGCTGGGTCGCGTGCGGCGCGCCCTCGGGGGTGCGGACGTTGCTGCGGGCGCGGGCCTCGTAGGCGTCGGGAGAGGTGGTCACGGGAACTGCTCCTGATGTCGGACGGTCGTGGCGACCGGCGGACACGCGAAACCCCGCGACGAGGGGCCGGTCGGTTCAGACCCCGCCGCGGCGGCGAAGGAGCAGGCGCGCCATGCTCCCACCGTAGACCCGACCCCCCGTTGTACGGCAACCCGCTGTCCCGGACCGGCGTTGGTGTCACCCGGACGACGGCACGCAACGAAGTGATCACAACCGAGAGCGTTCTTCCTCGTTGTGGGGGCAGTGAGGGCACGGCGGTGCGACCATGACGCCGTCGGAGACAAAGGGGTGTGTGATGGCGGCAACCGTGGGTACGACCGTGCGGCAGGGCGTGGGCATCATCGCGACGATCGTGCGGATCGTGGGCCTGGTGATCGTGGCCATCCTGGTCGCGCACATCGTGCTGACCCTGCTCGACGCCAACCCGGCGAACTTCCTCACCGAGTACATCTCGTCGTGGGCGGCCCAGCTGAACCTCGGCCTCGGTGACCTGTTCACCCCGGCCCAGCCGAAGATGGCCGTCACGCTGAACTACGGGGTCGCGGCGATCCTCTGGCTGATCATCACCACGGTCGTCGTCAGGCTGCTGCGCCGCGTCTGAGGACCGTCCGCTCCGCCAGCCGGGTGAGCGCCTTCGGGAAGATCTCGGCCGGCGGGGTGACGAGCCCGGCCCCGACCTGCCCGACGCCCGCGACCCGTCCGGCCATACCCGTGTTGATCTGCGGGAGGATGCCCGTCCGGCAGACTCGGGTGACGTCGATGCCGCTGGGGACACCGGCGAACTCCAGGATCGGGACGGTCCACCGCCGGCTCTCCCCGAGCGTGATCTCGCGCATCCGGCGGGTGGTGGCCAGTGCGTCCGGCACGGTCCCGCCGACGAACCGCACGATCGCCGGGGCGGTCGCCATGGCGAAGCCACCGATCCCGGCCGTCTCGGTGATCGCCGAGTCGCCGATGTCGGGGTTGGCGTCGGCCGGGCCGTAGTCGCCCAGGAACAGGCCGTCGGCCAGCTGGGCCGGGCCGGTGAACCACTCGTCGCCGGTGCCGGAGACCTGGATGCCGAAGTCGGTTCCGTTGCGCGCCATCGCCACCACCATGGTGGAGCCGTCGACGTCCCGGGCGGCGTCCAGGGCCAGCTTGCACGCGGGCATGGCGAGGTTCAGGAAGAAGTGGTCGTTGCCCCCGACGAACCGCAGCGCCTCCGCGACGTCGGCGCTCGGGACACCGGCGGCGGCCGCCGTCGCGACGAGGTCCGGGCCCAGGTCCCGCAGCAGCATCAGGGTCCCCGCCCGGTTGCGGTTGTGCGCCTCGTCGCCCATCTGCAGCATCTGGGTCAGCACGCCGGTCACGTCGACCGGCTCACCCGCGTCCCGCCGGGCCCGGACGGCGCCGCGCAGCAGCGGGCCCAGCACGTCGCCCATCCAGCGCAGCCGCCGGATCACCTCCGGGCCGTAGGCGCCGTAGCGCAGGACCTTGCCCAGCCCCTCGTTCAGCGAGCAGTGGGCACGGCGGCCGGTGGCCGGGTCCTCGAGCACGAACATCCACATGCCCGGGGTGACGACGCCGGCCATCGGGCCGACCGCCCCGCGGTGGTGGCACGGCTCCAGCGAGACCGAGGAGCCCGACGCGAACAGCGCTGCGGCGTCCTCCGGGTCGGTGACCAGGCCCTCCAGCGCGGCGCCGCCCATCAGGGCGCCGCGGAGCGGGCCTGATGCGCGCTCCCAGGTGATCGGTGGCCCGGCGTGCAGGAACTCTCCCGGGGTGAGGCCGAGGACCTCCGAGGCCGGGGCGACGTCGACGAGCGTCGCGGTGACGTCGAGCATCGCGGCGAGGGCGCGCTCGTTCGCCGCCCGGCGCAGCGGGTCGGTGGCGACGGTCGCCAGATCGGCCGCGGTGCCGTCCATCGGCGGGCGCCAGTCGACCCGGGTGACCGGGACGGCCTGGTCGGCGGCGGCGTCGGCGAGCAGGTCGGTGCCGGTGCTCACCAGCGAGGGGGTGGTCATCGGGCGGCTCCGGTCGTCGTGTCGGCGGGAAGGAGTGCGAGTGCCCGGCGCGTGGCGCCGGCGTGCGAGAGGTGGACCTCCGCGCCGGCCGCGACCAGCGCGTCGATCTGCGCGGCCAGGTCCTGCGGGTCGGCGCCGGTCCCGACGACCGAGACGACGGCCGGCACCCGGGACCCGGCGATCGCGGGGGCCAGCACGGAGGCCGGGTCCGGCTCGGCGCCGTGCCCCAGCACCAGGTCGAGCAGGACGACGGCGGTCTCCGGGTCGGCCAGCGCGGCCGCGAGGTGCTCCAGGCGCAACGTCGGGTCGATCATCGGGTGGGCGCGGCCACGGGTCCACTCGTCGTCGCCGAAGTCGACGAAGGTGTGGCCGGCCCGGGCAGCGTCCTCGCCCGCGATCTGCGCGGACTCGGTGGCGAGCGTGCCGCCGACGAACAGGCCGCGCAGCCGGTGCCCGCCGGGCGCCGGCCGCGCGGTGCCGTGCACCGGCCAGTCCGGGACGGGTCGGCCCAGCCGGACCAGGGCGGCCTCGGTCGCCGCGGTCAGGTCGGGCCTGCCCGGCCCGAGCAGCGCGTACTCGACCGGCGTCGTGATCGTCGCGACCAGCCGGTCGATCCGTTCGGCGACCTCGGGGGCGGGGGGCTTGGACACCAGCACGATCAGCTCGACGGCCGGGTCCGCGTCGAGGCGGCGCAGGGCCTCCCGGGTGGCGAGGCCGCCGACCGGAGCGGACAGGTCCCGCCCGCCGACGCCGAGCGCGGCGCGCACACCGACCCCGGCGTGGTCGAGCAGCGCCATCACCTGCTGGCACCCGGTCCCGGACGCGGCGACGAGCCCCACCGGACCGGGCTCGACGACGTTGGCGAATCCCAGGCCGAGCCCGTCCAGCACGGCCGTCCCGCAGTCCGGGCCCATGACCAGCAGGGACCGCTGCGCGGCGGCCTGCTTGAGCGCCACCTCCTGCTCCACCGGCACGTTGTCGCTGAAGATCATGACGTCGCTGCCGGCGTCGAGGGCGTCCATCGCCTCGACGGTGGCGTGCGGCCCGGGCACCGACACGAGCACGACCGAGCCCGGTGCCCTGTCCAGCGCCGTGGCGGTGGTGCGCGGCGGCGCGACCGCACCGGCCCCGCCGTCCGGTGCCGGTCTGCCCGCCTCGGCGAGCGCTTGGTCGACACCCGCCACGGCGGCGGACAGCGCGTCGTCACCGGTCAGGTGCAGGGCGACGACCAGGTCGTTCGCGCCGGTCCCGGCGGGGACGGAGAACCCCATGCCGGTCAGGACGTCGACGTTGAGCGGGGTGGCCATGGCGACCTGCGCGGCGACCACCCCGTCGAGCTGCTGGGCGGTGCGGCTGACCCGGAGCAGCGTGACCGAGTCGGCGTAGGCGCCGGGCCGGACCTCGACGTGCGTCGTCGTCATGCGGCGACTCCTTCGGTGTGCAGGGCGGACAGGGCGAGCGCGGCGCCGTGGACCATCGCGGCCCCGGAGGTGTGCCCGACGACGGTGAGCGCGGCGCGGGCCGCGGGCTCGGCCGCCGTGCCGAACTGCGGCACGACCTCGCCGCGCAGGGCACACCGCAGGAGCTCGGCGGACAGCAGCGTGGTGCGGTGCAGGTGGGCCAGGACGGCGGCGTCCACCTCGGGGGTGGCGACGCCGGCGGCCCGGTGCAGGGCGAGCCAGCCGCACAGGACGTCGTCGCCGAGCGGGGTGAGCCCCTCGCCGCGTCCGACGAGCCCGGCGCCGGCGGCCGGGGTCACCTCGGCCGGCAGGCCGGGGGCCGGCCGGAGCCCGGTGCGGGGCAGCGGGGACCGCGCGGGCACCCGGGTGTCGACCAGCCGCCGGACGACGACCGGCTCGTCGTCGAGGTGCAGGACCCCGCCGTGCACGGCGGCGGTGCCGACGGCGAGCGAGGGGAGCCGGGACCGCAGTCCGCAGGGCACCGGCACCGCCTCCGCGCCGAGGACGCCGACGCAGGTCTCGCGACCGTCGTCGTGGACGGCGAGGTAGACGGCGTCGGAGCCGCGGTGCACGACCCGGACCGGTCCGTCCGCGGCCCGCCGCAGCAGGTCGCGGACCCGGACGGGTGCGCTGACTCCGATCACGGACCGAAACTAGCCTGGGCAGCAGCGTCCGCCGATGTTAACTTGTGCCACCTTCGGACCGAAGGGGCGGCAACAGTTGCTGACGGAGGAGACCGGGGACCCGGAGTTCCCGGCCCGCGAGGCGCTGGCCCGGCTCGATGCGCTGCACACCGGGCTGACCCGGATCGCGCTGGAGGGCGGGGACCTCGCGGGGATCGCGGCCGAGGTCGGGCGGGTGCTCGACGTGGGCGTCGCGGTCACCTCCACCGACGGGCGGGAGCGGGCGTCGGCGCTGTCGGAGGACCAGCTCCGGATGCTGACCGAGCACGACCTCGTCGACCCGACGGGCCGGCTGCGCGTCGAGCGGATGGGGATCGACGGCGTCCCGGTCGCGGGCGGGGAGGCCCGCACCCTGCGGGTCGCGGCCGGTGGGCAGAACCTCGCCCGGCTGGTCTGCGTGCGCCTGACCGCCCGGCTCGCCCCGGACGACGTGCAGGCGCTGGAGCGCGCCGCCGCGGTGGCCGCGCTGCTGATCACCCGCGAGGAGGCGGCCACCGCCGTCGAGACCAAGTACCAGGGCGACTTCCTGCGGGACCTGCTGCTGCGCCGCACCGCCGACCCCGCCTACGTCGCCGAGCACGCGGACACCCTCGGCTGGGACCTGCGCCGCCCGATGGTCGTGCTGACCGCCGAGCTCGACCCGATCGACGCGCGGGTCCCGGCCGAGCAGTGGCGCGCCTGGCAGAAGCGGTTCTCGGCGGGGTGGCGCCAGGTCTGCTCCGGGCTGGGGGAGGGCATCCCCACCGTCGACTTCTCCTCCGAGGTCGTGACCCTGCTGCCGGTCGACGCGGACCCCGGTCCACCCCCCGGCCGCGACATCGTGCGGCGGGCCGTCACCGCGGTCGCCGGGGACAAGGGCGGCGGGCGACGGCAGTTCTCGGCGGGGGTCAGCCGCCCGGTGCCCGACATCGACGCCCTGCCCGGCGCCTACGCCCAGGCACGGCGGGCGGTCGAGGTGGGCCGCCGGATCTCCGGCGGCGGCAGCACGACGTTCTTCGACCAGCTCGGCCTGCACCGGCTGCTCGCGCTCGTCCCGGACCCGGCGGAGCTGGACTCCTTCGTCCGCGACGCGCTGGGCCCGCTCGCCGAGCCCACCACCGAGGCCGCCGAGCTGCGCGAGACCCTGCAGGTCCTGCTCGACACGAACTTCACCGTGGCCGAGGCGGCCCGGGTGCAGTTCTTCCACTACAACACGATGCGCTACCGCGTCGCCAAGCTGGAACGGCTCCTCGGCCCGCTGTCGACGGACCCGAACCTGCGGCTCGACGTCGCCGTCGCGCTGCAGGCGCTGCGCATCGTCGGCCGACCGGGCGGAACGTGAACGACATCCAGCGGAAACCGCACGGCCCGACGCATGCAGGCATCGTGCTGGCGTCATCAATTCGTGCCAGTGGATCCACCGGTCAATCGGCAGTAGTAGCCGTCGAGGTGCGACCTGGGTCTCATTAGCTTGAGTCGGGTCTCCGGTGCCGTGTGAAGGGATCGCCATGTCGATGTTCAGGTGGGAAGTGGTCGATCCGGGGCCGGGGGAGGCGGTCGCACCCCGCCAGCGGCTCCCCTGGGGGAAGACGGTCGGGCTGGGGATGCAGCACGTCGTCGCGATGTTCGGGGCGACCTTCGTGTTCCCCGTGGTGATGGGGCTGGACCCCAACCTCGCGATCCTGTTCTCGGGCCTGTGCACCGTCCTGTTCCTGGTCGTCTGCAAGAACATGGTGCCCAGCTACCTCGGCACCAGCGCCGCCTTCGTCGGCGGGGTCGCGGCGATCCGGGCGGCCGTCGGCGACTCCGCCGCCGTGACCGGGGCGATCATGGTCTCCGGCCTGGTGCTGCTCGCGATCGGTGTGTTCGTGCACCTCGCGGGCGCCCGGCTCGTGCACCGGGTGCTACCGCCCGCGGTGACCGGTGCGGTCGTCATGCTGATCGGGTTCAACCTGGCCCCGGTCGTCGCGTCGGTGTACTGGCCGGTGGACCAGTGGACCGCGCTGCTCACCGCGACGTTCCTGGTCTGCGCCGCCGTCCTGTTCCGCGGCTTCTGGGGACGGATCGCGGTGTTCCTCGCGCTCGTCTTCGGGTTCGTGCTCTCCTGGCTGCTCGACCTCCTGAGCGGCCCGATCACCTCCTGCGGCGGTGCGGACTGCACCCCGGAGCCGCACTCGCGCGTCTCCTTCGAGGGCCTGGCCGACGCCGCCTGGTTCGGACTGCCCAGCGGGACCCTGGACGACGGCGTCCCGGCCGTGCACGCGCCCAGCTTCTCGCTGATGTTCGTGCTGCTGGTGCTCCCCGGCGTCATCGCGCTGGTCGCCGAGAACCTGGGGCACGTCAAGGCGGTCGCCGAGATGACCGGCGACGACCTCGACCCCTACCTGGGCCGGGCGCTGGGCGCCGACGGCGCCGCCACCGCGCTGGCCAGCCTGTTCGGCGGGTCCCCGACGACGACCTACGCCGAGAACATCGGCGTCATGGGTGCGACCAGGGTGTACTCCACCGCGGCCTACTACGTCGCGGCCGCCGTGGCGATCCTGCTCGGCCTGTGCCCCAAGTTCGGCGTGCTGGTCGGGGCGATCCCCGGCGGTGTGCTCGGCGGGATCACGCTCGTGCTCTACGGGATGATCGCGCTGGTCGGCGCCAAGATCTGGGTGGAGAACGGGGTCGACTTCGGCGAACCCCGCAACCTCGTCGGCCTCGCGGCGGGCATGGTCGCCGGCATCGGCGGCGTCGCGCTGGACCTGGGCAACGGGTTCGAGCTGGGCGGCATCGCGCTCGGCACCATCCTGGTGATCGTCTACTTCCACGCCGTCGCGCTGCGCGACCGCCGGTCCGGGACGTCCGGCCCGTCCGGCGCGTCCGGGACGCCCGCCGGGACGATGGTGACCAGGGTCGACGACGGGGAGGCGAAGGACAGCCCGTGAAGCCCGCACCCTTCGACTACGTCCGCCCGACGGACCTGGCCGGGGCCGTCGCCGCGCTCGCGGCGCCGGACTCGAAGGTGCTGGCCGGTGGACAGAGTCTCGTGCCGCTGCTGTCCATGCGGCTGGCCGCACCGTCCCTGGTCGTCGACATCAACGGCGTACCCGGCCTGGACACGATCACCGAGGTCGAAGGGGGTGTCCGGGTCGGCGCGCTGGCCCGGCACACCGCGGTCCTGGAGTCACCGCTGCTCGCCAGGGTCCAGCCGCTGGTGCCGGCCGCGCTGGCCCACGTCGCGCACCCCACGATCCGCAACCGCGGCACGACCGTCGGGTCCCTCGTGCACGCCGACGCCGCCGCCGAGATGCCGGTGGTGCTGCGGCTGCTGGAGGGGGCGCTCGACGTCGAGGGGCCCGCCGGGCGCCGCACGATCGGAGCGCGTGAGCTGTTCGTCGGCCCGCTGGAGTCGGCGGTCGGCCCGGACGAGATCGCCGTCTCGGCGTTCTTTCCCGCCCTGCCGGCGGGCGCGGGCGTCGCCTTCGACGAGGTCGCCCGCCGGCACGGCGACTACGCCCTGGTCGGCGCGGGGGCGGTCGTCGACGGCGACCGGGTCCGGGTCGGCTACCTGTCGGTGAGCGACGTCCCCGTGGTCGTCGACCTGACCGGCGTCGCCCCGGCCGACCGGGCCGACGCCGCCCTCGAACACCTGGACCCGGCCACCGACATCCACGCCACGGCGGCCTACCGGCGACAGCTGGTCCGGGTCCTGACCGACCGGGTGGTGGCCGCGGCGACCCGGAACGCGACCGCGCAGGGAGGCGGGCGATGAGCGAGACGCTCCACGACATCCGGCTGACGGTGAACGACGTCGTCCACGACCTGCGGGTCCCGGCACGGCGGCTGCTGTCCGACGCGCTGCGCCACGACCTCGGCCTGACCGGAACCCACGTCGGCTGCGAGCACGGGGTCTGCGGGGCCTGCACGATCCTGCTCGACGGCGAGCCGGCGCGGGCCTGTCTGATGCTCGCCGTCGCCGCGCAGTCCTGCGCGATCACCACCGTCGAGGGGCTGACCGAGCCGGACGGGTCGTTGTCCCCGGTGCAGCAGGCCTTCGCCGAGTGCCACGGTCTGCAGTGCGGCTTCTGCACCCCCGGCTTCCTGACGACGATCACCGCCGGGCTGCGCCGCGACCCCTGCCCCACCCGCGAGCGGGCCCGCGACATGATCGGCGGGAACCTCTGCCGCTGCACCGGCTACCAGAACATCGTCACGGCGGTCGAGCGGGCCGCCGAGATCGGGGCCGCCCGGTGACCACCAAGCTCATGGGCCAGCGCGTCCAGCGGGTCGAGGACCAGCGCTTCCTGCGCGGCGGCGGCCGCTACCTCGACGACGTCGACCCCGGACCCGGCGTGCTGCACGCCGCGGTGCTGCGCTCCCCGCACGCGCACGCCCGCATCCGCGACATCGACGTGTCCGGCGTCCTCGACGTGCCGGGCGTGCACGCGGTCTACACCCACGACGACCTGACCGGCCCGATGGCGGAGCCGCTGCCCGTGCTCATCCCGCACCCCGCGCTGACCCACGGCCGCACCCAGTTCGCGCTGGCCGGCGACGAGGTCAACCACGTCGGGGAGGCGGTCGCGTTCGTCGTCGCCGAGGACCGCTACCTCGCCGAGGACGCCGTCGACCGGATCGTCGTCGACTACGAGGTGCTGCCCGCCGTCGTCGGGATCGCGGCGGCCCGCACGGCCGAGCGGCTCGTGCACGACGACGTGCCCGGCAACGTCGGCGCCCGGATGGAGCAGGCCGTCGGCGACGCCCCGGCCGCCATCGCCGCGGCGCCGCACCGCCTGGAACTGGACCTGGAGATCGAGCGCAGCGCGTGCATGCCGCTGGAGGGCCGCGGCACCGTCGCCCGCTGGGACCCCGCCCTCGGCCGGCTCGTCCTGTGGACCTCCACCCAGAGCTCCACCGGGGTCCGCGCCGCCGTCGCGGCACGGCTGGGCCTCGACATCGGGCGGGTCGACGTGATCACCCCGGACGTCGGCGGCGGCTTCGGCGTCAAGATCGTCCACCCGTGGCCGGAGGAGCTGCTGGTCCCGATGGCCGCCCGCGCCCTGGGCCGGCCGGTGAAGTTCGTGGAGGACCGGCGCGAGCACTTCGTCTCCTCCGCGCACGAGCGCGGCCAGGTCCAGCACGTCGAGGTCGGCTTCGACGACGACGGCAGGCTGCTCGGCCTCGACGTCGAGTTCTGGCACGACCACGGCGCCTACACCCCGTACGGCCTGATCGTCCCGATCATCACCTCGACCCAGCTGCTCGGCCCGTACAAGCCGGGCGCCTACCGGGTCGCCTTCTCCTCGCTCTACACCAACACCGTGATCGTGACGCCGTACCGCGGCGCCGGGCGCCCCCAGGGCTGCTTCGCCATGGAGCGCACGATGGACGCGATCGCGGGCTACCTGGGCCGCGACCGCGCCGAGGTCCGCGCGGTGAACTTCATCCAGCCGCACGAGTTCCCCTACGACCACGGCCTGATCTTCCAGGACGGCAGGCCGCTGGAGTACGACTCGGGCGACTACCCGGCCCTGCTGGAGAAGCTGCGCACGCTGATCGACTGGGACGGGTTCGCGGCCTTCCGCCGCGCGTGCGCCGAGCAGGGCCGGACCGTCGGGATCGGGCTGGCCTGCTACGTCGAGGGCACCGGCGTCGGCCCCTACGAGGGCGCGCACGTGCACGTCGCGACGACCGGCCGGGTCACGGTCGCGACCGGGCTCACCACCCAGGGCCAGAGCCACGAGACCGCGTTCGCCCAGATCGTCGCCGACGAGCTGGGGGTGCGGTTCTCCGACGTCGAGGTCGTCACCGGCGACACCCGGCGGATGCCCTACGCGGTCGGCACGTTCGCCTCCCGGGCCGCGGTCATGTCCGGCTCGGCGGTCCTCAAGGCCGCCCGGCGGACGAAGGAGAAGGCCCTGCGGCTGGCCGCCGACGCGCTCGAGGCCGACGTCGCGGACCTGGAGATCGTCGACGGCGTGGTGGGGGTGCGGGGCACCGAGCGGTCGATCCCGTTGGGCACGCTGTCGGTGCTGTCCAACCCGCTGCGCTACGCCTTCGACGAGGCCTCGAAGGCCGCCACCCAGTTCTCGGTCGGGGACACCGCTGACCACACTGCGTTGCCGGTCCCCGACGGGGAGCAACCGGGTCTGGAGGGCACCGACTTCCACAGCACGCCGCGCGCGACCTACGCCTCCGGGATGCACGCCGCGATCGTCGAGACCGACCCGGACACCGCCGAGATCCGGATCCTGCGTTACGCCGTCGTCCACGACTGCGGCCACCTGATCAACCCGATGGTCGTCGAGGGACAGATCCACGGCGGCGTCGCCCAGGGCGTCGGCGGCGCGCTGTACGAGCGGATGGCCTACGACGAGTCCGGCCAGCTGCTCAACGCGTCCTTCATGGACTTCCTGATGCCGTACGTGTCCGAGGTCCCCGACGGGATCGAGATCGACCACCTGGAGACGCCCTCGCCGCTCAACCCCCTCGGCATCAAGGGGGCGGGCGAGGCCGGTGTCATCCCGGTCTCGGCGGTGATCGCCGCCGCGGTCTCCGACGCCGAGGGCTTCCCGGTCACCGCGATGCCGATCTCGCCGTCGGACCTGTTCAGCCTGCGTGAGGAGCACCGCTCGTGAAGATCAGTGGCAGCAACGTCGTCGAGCACCCGGTCGAGCGGGTCTGGGAGGCGCTGCTCGACCCCCGGGTGCTGGTCGCGACCATCCCCGGCTGCGAACGGCTGGAGCCGACCGGCGAGAACGCCTACGCGATGACGGTGACCGCCGGGGTCGCCGCGATCAGGGGCACCTACACCGGCAGCTGCGCGCTGTCGAAGCTGGAACCGCACGAGTCGCTGGTCATGACCCTGAACGGGGCGGGCGGGCCGGGCACGGTCGACGCCGTCGTCGACGTCACCTTCGACGACCTCGGCGCGGGCGGCACCCGGATCGGCTACACCGCCGACGCGACGGTCGGCGGCATGGTCGGCGGCGTCGGCCAGCGGATGCTCGCCAGCGTGTCCACCCGGATGGCGGACCGGTTCTTCGACGCCGTCGGCGCGGCGATCGGCGCAGGTGGTGTGGGCGCAGTGCCCCCCGTGCCCCCTGCGCGCGGGACCCCTGTGCCCGCTGTCCCCGTGCCGGCCGTAGCGGTGGCGGAGCCGGCACCGCTCGTCGGCGCCCCGGCCTACGCCGAGCCGCTGACGGGCGCGCAGGTGTTCACGTCCGCGCCCGCCGCCGGGGGCCCGGGCAGCGGTGAGCTCACCCGCGGCATCGGGATCGGCGCGGCCGTCGCGCTGCTGGGCGTGCTGGTCGGCGCCGTGATCGGGCGTCGCCGGTGAGCGCCGACATCACGGTCGCGACCCCGGCCCGCGAGCAGGCCGCCGCGGTCAGGGCCAAGGAGATCTCCGCCCGCGAGCTGCTCGACCTGCACCTGGAGCGGATCGCGCTGCGCAACCCGCGGCTCAACGCGATCGTCTCCCTCGACGAGGAGCGCGCCCGGGCCGGGGCCGAGGCCGCCGACCGCGCACTGGCCGCCGGGACGGAGCCCGGTCCGCTGCACGGGCTGCCGTTCGCGTTCAAGGACACCCACGCCGTCGCCGGCTGGCGGACCACCTACGGCTCCCCGCTGTTCGCCGAGCACGTCCCGGACACCGACGATCTGCTGGTGGAGCGGGTGCGGGCGGCCGGTGCGGTGACGATCGGCAAGACCAACGTCCCCGAGTTCGCGGCCGGCTCGCACACCTTCAACCGGGTGTTCGGCACCACGCTCAACCCGCACGACCCGACCCGGTCCGCCGGCGGGTCCTCGGGCGGGGCGGCGTGCGCGCTGGCGACCGGGATGGTGCCCTTGGCCGAGGGCTCGGACATGGGCGGCTCGCTGCGCAACCCGGCGTCGTTCTGCGGGGTCGTCGGACTGCGGCCGTCCTGGGGGCGGGTGCCGGAGTGGCCGTCGGCGAACATGTGGGAGCCCACCTCGACCGGTGGGCCGATGGCCCGCACCGTCGACGACCTGGCGCTGCTGCTGTCGGTGCTGGCCGGGCCGGACCCGCGGGCGCCGCATGCGCTCGGCGACCCCGGCGCGGCCTTCGGGGCACCGGTCGTCCCGGCGTCGCTTGCCGGGCTGCGGGTGGGGTTGTCCGCAGACCTGGACGGGGCTTTCGCCGTCGACCGGAGCGTCCGGGCGGTCGTCGAGGCGGCCGGGGTGGCACTGGCCGGGGCCGGCGCGGCGGTGACCGGCTCGATCCCGGACCTCACCGGCGCCGACGAGTGCTTCCGCACCCTGCGTGCGTGGCACTTCCAGGCCCGGTTCGGTCTGCAGCTGGCCGTGCACCCCACCGAGTTCAAGTCCTCGCTGGCCGCGAACATCCGGGCGGGGGAGTCGCTGACCGGCGCGGACGTCGCCGTCGCGTTCCAGCGGCGCACCACGCTGGCGCACCGGATGCGGGAGTACTTCGCCGACCACGACGTGCTGGTGCTGCCGGTGTCGCAGGTCCCGCCGTTCCCAGCCGACCGGGAGTTCCCGGACACCGTCGACGGGATGCCGATGGACTCCTACCTGGACTGGATGCGTTCGGCCTACCTGATCACCGTGACCGGCTGCCCCGCCGTCTCGGTGCCGTTCGGGACCACTCCCGACGGGCTCCCGGTGGGGGTCCAGATCGTGGCCCGCCACGGCGCCGACCGGTACCTCCTGGAGGTCGCGGCCGCGGTCGAGGCACTGGCGAAGAGTGCCACTCGAACGGTGCTTTGACGGCAGAAGTCGCGATGTCCCACCGCTCGGTCGGTGAGTTCAATCGACATCACCGACCCCAGGCAGGAAGGACCCCGATGAGCCGGCGCATCCGGATCGGCATCGACACCGGTGGCACGTTCACCGACGTCGTCGCCTTCGACGAACGGTCGGGCGAGCTCGTCACGACCAAGACGCCCTCCACCCCGGCCAACCCGGCCGACGGCTTCCTCGCCGGCATCGACAAGGTCCTGGAGCTGCTGGGTGCGGGCCAGAGGAGCGCAGGCGGAACGAGCATCAGAACAGCCGCCGAGATCGAGGCCGTCAGCCACGGCACGACCGTCGCCACCAACCTCCTGCTCGAGGGGAAGGTCGGCCGGCTCGGTTTCGTGACCACCGCCGGCTACGAGGCCATGCTGGAGATCGCCCGCCAGTCAGTGCCGGACGGCTACGGCAACTCCTACTTCTGGGTCAAGCCGAACCGGATCGTGCCCCGGGACCTGGTCCGCGGAGTGGAGGGCCGGCTCGACTTCACCGGCGCCGAGGTCCGCCCGTTCGACGAGGCCGGGGCCCGCGCGACCGCCCGCTGGTTCCGCGACCACGGCGTCGACACCCTGGGCGTCTGCTTCCTGCACGCCTACGCCGACCCCACCCACGAGCAGCGGATGCGGGAGGTCCTCGCCGAGGAGCACCCGGCCGCCGTCGTGTCGCTGTCCAGCGAGGTCCTGCGCGAGTACCGCGAGTTCGAGCGGGCCACGACGGTCCTCGTCGACGCCGCGGTGAAGCCGCGGCTGTCGGCCTACGTCGCCAACATCACCGAGCGGCTCACCGAGTACGACGGCCGCGCGATCCCGTTCTACGTCATGAAGTCCAACGGCGGCGTCCTGTCCGCCGACGAGGTCGTCCACCAGCCGATCACGACCGTCCTGTCCGGACCTGCCGCCGGGGCGCTCGGTGCCGCGCTGATCGCGCAGGAGGCCGGCTACGACAAGGTCCTCACCTCCGACGGCGGCGGCACCTCCACCGACGTCAGCGTCGTCATCGGGGGCGAGCCGACGCTCACCACCGAGGGCACGGTCGGGCGGTTCCCGTCCAAGATCCCGATGATCGACGTCGTGACCGTCGGCGCCGGCGGTGGCTCGATCGCCTGGATCTCGCCGGAGGGCACCCTCAAGGTCGGCCCGCACTCGGCCGGCGCCGCCCCCGGTCCGCTCTGCTACGGCAGGGGCGGCACCGAGGTGACCGTCACCGACGCGCACGTCGTCCTCGGCCGCATCCCCCCGCACCTGCTCGGCGGGGAGATCCCGCTCGATGTCGACGCCGCCCGCGCCGGCATCGAGCGCCTGGCCAAGGAGCTCGACCTGACCCCGGAGGCCTGTGCCACCGGCGTCCTGGAGATCTCCGCCTGGAACCAGGCCAACGCGTTGCGCCAGGTCACCGTCAAGCGCGGCCTCGACGTGCGCGACTTCGCCCTCACCACCTTCGGCGGGTCCGGGTCCCTGCTGCTGTGCCGGCTCGTCGACGTGCTCGGCGTCCCGACCGTCCTGGTCCCGCCGAACCCCGGCAACGTGTCCGCGTTCGGCCTGCTCACCGTGGACGTGAAGAACGACTACGTGCAGACCCACGTCGCGCTGGCCGACGGGCTCGACCCGGCCGAGGTCTCCCGCGTCGTCGACGACCTCACCGCGCAGGCCGCGGCCGCGCTGGGCCGGGAGGGGTTCCGGGCCGCGCAGCACGCCTTCGTCCGCACCGCCGACCTGCGCTACTTCGGGCAGGCCTTCGAGGTGCGCGTCCCGGTGCCGGACGGACCCGTCACCCCGGACACCCTGGCCGCGGTCGCCGACGCCTTCCACGCCGCGCACCGGGCCCTCTACGGCTACGACTTCGCGGGCGACCCCGGCCAGCAGGTCGAGTGGGTCAACATCCGCGTCTCGGGCATCGGCCCGATCCGCCGCCCGGAGATCGCCACCCACGACCTCGTCGCCGACCCGGTCGTCGCCGCGGCGGGCCGGCGCCCGGTCTGCTTCGACGCCGCGCAGGGCTACCTCGACACCCCGGTGTACCGGCGGACCGACCTCGTCCCCGGCGCGGTCGTCGACGGCCCGGCCGTCGTCGAGGAGTTCGGCTCCACCGTCCCGCTGCACCCGGGCTTCACCGCCCGCGTCGACAGCCGCCTGAACATCATCGTGACCCGGAGGGCCGCCCAGTGACCCCAGCGACCCCAGCGACGACCGACCGCCCGGCCGACACCGGCTCGCGTCGCGCCCCCACGGCGTTTCCCTTCGGCCCACTGACCGAGGACGCCGGTGCGAGCGCCGACCCGGTCCTCGTCGAGATCGTGCAGGGCTCGCTGACCAGTGTGGAGTCCGAGGTCGAGACGGCTATCGCCCGCACCAGCCGCAGCCCGATGATCCGCGACGCGCACGACTTCCGGGCCGGCATCCACGACCGGAGGCTGCGCAAGCTCACCGGCCGCTCCTACTCCGCGCTCGTGCACCCGATCGCCCGGGAGTTCCCGCTGGACCAGATGCGCGAGGGCGACGTCTTCTTCCACAACGACGTCTACCGCTCCGAGGGCGGCATCGGTCACCTGCCCGACCTGTGCGTCACCGTCCCGGTGTTCGCGGGTCCCGCGGAGGACCGGCGGGTGGTCGCGTTCGTGCAGGCCTTCGGCCACCACGACGACATCGGCGGGGCGGTCCCCGGCTCGATGCCCTCGAACGCCACGAGTGTGTTCGAGGAGGGACTGATGGTCCCGCCGATCCGGCTGTGGGCCGCGGGCGTCCCGAACCGGGCCGCCCTGGCGATCATGACGCGCAACTCCCGGATGCCCGACTCGCTCGCCGCCGACCTCGACGCCGAGTGCTCGGCCTGCCTGATGGGTGCCCGTCGCCTCGGCGAGCTCTTCGACCGCTACGGCACCGACACCGTCGAGTCCTGCTTCGACGCGATCATCTCCCGCACCACCGAGACCTACCGCCGCGAGATCCTCGGCCGGATCCCGGTGGGGACCTGGACCTGGGAGGACTACGCCGAGCACGACGGCGTCGACGAGCCCCGCCTGCACGCCCAGCGGATCACGCTCACCCGCACCGGCCCCGACGACCCCGACGGCGAGCGGCTGATCCTCGACTTCGCCGGCACCTCCCCGCAGGCCAAGGGGCCGATCAACCACTGCGGCGACTACTCCGACGGCGTCTTCCTCAAGAAGTGGCTCGCGCCGATCCTGCGCAACCTCGCCGACTCCCCGGAGCGGATGGCCGAGCTCGACGTCAACGAGGGGGTCGTCCCGCTCATCGAGATGCGGTTCCCGCCGCCCGGGACGCTGCTGACCCCGGTGTTCCCCGCGCCGACCAACGCGCGCACCTTCGTCATCCTGCGGCTGCTCGGGGTGCTCGCCGGTGTCGTCGCCAAGGCCGTCGACGGCCGGATGCCCGCCGACCAGGAGACGATCCGCTACACCGGCGTCTACGGCGAGGACCTCGAGGGCCGCCCGTACCTCATGCGCGAGGTGCTGGGCGGTGGCTCCGGCGGCCGCTACTACGCCGACGGCGAGGACACCATCCACGTCGTCCCCGACTCGCGGAACCTGCCTACCGAGTTCACCGAGGCCCGCTTCCCGTTCCGGGTCGAGTCGCTGTCGCTGGCCACCGACTCCGGCGGCGCCGGGGAGTTCCGTGGTGGCCTCGGCTACGAGAAGCACGTCCGGATGCTCAAGGACGCGCACTTCATGTCGATCGCGGACCGGTCGATCCTGGCCTGCTGGGGGGTCCGCGGCGGGAAGGCGGGGCGGCCCTTCGAGGTCGTGATCGACCCGGGCGGGCCGCGCGAGCGGGTGGTCGACGCGCTGGCCGACGCCGAGCCGGTCCGGGCCGGTGAGGTGATCCGGATCCGCACCACCGGGGGCGGCGGCTGGGGCGACCCGCTGCGCCGCGACCCGGCGGCCGTCGTGCGGGACGTGCTGTGGCGCAAGGTGTCCGCCGCGGCGGCGCTGGCCGACTACGGCGTCGTCCTGACCGGGGACCTCGACGACGGCACCCTCGGCTTCGACGCGGGCGCCACCACGGCCGAGCGCGCGGATCGCGCCGCGTGGTCCCGCGACGACGACGCGTTCTTCGACCGCGGCCCCGGCTACGCGACGCTGGCCGGCGGGGCCGCGTACGCCGACGTCGACCGGCTCTGAGGTCGCCGTGCGGGTCGTGATCTGCGGGGGCCACGGCAAGACCGGGCGGGCGGTGGCGGCCGCGCTGCGGGCGCGGGGCGCCACCGCCGTCCCGCTGGGGCGCGCGGACGACGTCGCCGGGGCCGCGGCCGGCGCCGACGCCGCCTACCTGATCGCCCCGAACCTGCACCCGGACGAGCCCGCGCTGGTCGCGGGCTGGCTCGACGGGCTCCGCACCGCGGGCGTCACCCGGGTCGGCTACCACTCGGTGGCCGCGCCGTACGCCCCGGACATGCCGCACCACCTGGGCAAGGCCAGGGCCGAGGACGTCGTCCGCCGGTCCGGGCTGCGCTGGACGATCCTGCAGCCCGGCGCCTACCTGCAGAACCTGGACCTGACCGGGCCGGTCCGGGTGCCCTACGACGTGCACGCCGTCTTCGGGTTCGCCGACCTCGACGAGGTCGGGGCGGCCGCCGCGACCGTCCTGACCGAACCCGGCCACGAGGGCGCCACCTACGAGCTCGCGACGCGCACCGCGACCGTCGCCGAGCTGGCGGCGGAGGCGGGCACGACCGCCGAGCGGGTCCCCGGGCCGTCCGGCCTCGGCCCGGTTCTCGACGCGATGTTCGCCTACTACGACCGGTACGGCCTGCCCGTGGGCACCCGCCCGCTCGCCCATCTCCTCGGGAAGGAGCACCCATGATCGTCGGTGACCCCTGCCGGCGAGCAGGCCCGGTCTCCGCCGCCGGTGCCACGGCGAGCGGCACGGCGGCCACCCCGCTCCCGGGGGCGTCGTCGTGAGGGTCCTGCTGGCACTGGGCGGCAACGCGATGACCGCCGCCGACGGCAGCGCGCGGCCGGAGGACCAGATCGCCGCGGCGCGCGTCGCCGCCGGGGCGGTGGCCGGGCTGCTGGCCCGCGACCACGACATCGTCATCACCCACGGCAACGGCCCGCAGGTCGGGAACCTGCTGGTCAAGAACGAGCTGGCGGCCGCCGTCGTCCCACCGGTCGGGCTGGACTGGTGCGGCGCGCAGACCCAGGGGACGCTCGGCTTCGTCCTCACCACGGCGCTCGACGCGGCGCTGGCGGCGGCCGGGGTCGACCGGCGCACCGCCGCCGTGGTGACCCGCACCCGGGTCGCGGCCGACGACCCGGGCCTGCTCCGGCCGTCGAAGCCGGTCGGGCGCCACCTCCCTGCCGACGAGGCCGCCGTGCTGGTCGCACACGGCCAGACCTGGCAGGACCGTGGCGAGCGGGGATGGCGCCGGATGGTCGCCTCGCCCGAGCCGCTCGAGATCGTCGACGGCCCGGCGATCCGGGCCCTGGTCGACGCCGGGTTCGTCGTCGTCGGCAACGGCGGCGGCGGGATCCCGGTCGTGCGGCTGCCCGGCGGCGAGCTGGCCGGCGTCGAGGCCGTCATCGACAAGGACCTCGGTGCCGCGCTGTTCGCCCGCACGGTCGGCGCGGACGTGCTCGTCATCGGCACCGACGTACCGCACGCGGTGCTGCACTTCGGGACCCCGGCCGCCGAGCCGCTCGGCACGATCGGTGTCGAGAAGCTGCGTGCCCACGCCGCCGACGGTCACTTCGCCGGCGGCTCGATGGGCCCCAAGGTCGACGCGGCCTGCCGCTTCGTCGAGAACGGCGGCACCCGCGCCGTCATCACCGACCTCGCCCACATCACCGAGGCCGTCACCGGCGACGCCGGAACCGTCGTCGTCCCGTCCTGAGACCGCTGGAGAAGGAGAGTCCGTCATGCCCGACGCCATCGAGGTGCGCAAGGTCCCGATCCACTCCGTGGCCGACGCGAGCGAGCTCGCGTCGCTGATCGACGACGGGGTCCTGCACGCCGACCGGGTCGTCGCGATCATCGGCAAGACCGAGGGGAACGGCGGGGTCAACGACTACACCCGCATCATCGCCGACCGTGCCTTCCGCGAGGTGCTGGTCGAGAAGGGCGCCCCGGCCGAGCAGGTCCGGGAGGTCCCGATCGTCTGGTCCGGCGGCACCGACGGCGTGATCAGCCCGCACGCGACGATCTTCGCGACCGTCCCGCCGGAGGACGTCGTGCCCTCCGACGAGCCCCGTCTGACCGTCGGCTTCGCGATGAGCGAGCAGCTGGCACCGGAGGACATCGGCCGCACGCCGATGATCACCAAGGTGGCCGACGCGGTGCAGGCCGCGATGAAGAAGGCCGGCATCACCGACCCCGCCGACGTGCACTACGTCCAGACCAAGACCCCGCTGCTGACCATCCACACCATCCGTGACGCCAAGTCCCGCGGGAAGACCGTGTGGACCGAGCACACCCACGAGTCGATGGATCTGTCCAACGGCTGCACCGCGCTCGGCGTCGCCGTGGCGCTCGGCGAGATCGAGATGCCGTCCGACGCCGACGTCATGCACGACCGCGGGCTCTACTCGGCGGTGGCGTCCTGCTCGTCGGGCGTCGAGCTGGACCGGGCCCAGGTCGTCGTGGTCGGGAACGCGACCGGGGTCGGCGGCCGCTACCGGATCGGGCACTCGGTGATGACCGACGCCCTTGACGCCGACGGCATCTGGAAGGCGATCCGCGACGCGGGCCTGGACCTGCCGGAGCGGCCGCACACCTCGGACCTGGACGGTCGCCTGGTCAACGTGTTCCTCAAGTGCGAGGCGTCGCAGGACGGCACCGTCCGCGGCCGGCGCAACGCCATGCTCGACGACTCCGACGTGCACTGGCACCGCCAGATCAAGGCCTGCGTCGGCGGGGTCACCGCCGCCGTCACCGGCGACCCCGCGGTGTTCGTGTCCGTGTCCGCGGCCCACCAGGGCCCCGAGGGAGGCGGGCCGGTCGCCGCCATCGTCGACCTGGGGTGAGCGCGCCCCGGACCGCTGCTCACCGGAGCGCGCGGTCCCGCCCGGCACTGGCCGCCACGGTGGCGGTGCCGGGCGCGGCGAGCCGGATGCGCCAGGCCCCGCACCGGCAGCGTTGGTAGCTCACCACGCCGTCGGAGGTGCGGTGCCGGGACGCGGTGCGCCATTCGTGGTCCAGGGGTGTGCTCACGACGACCACGCTGCTGTAATGGTTCAGTGCATATCAACCCTTACGGTCAGGATCCGGTCCTGCTCGCGGCCGACCTGGTGAACGTGCCGCCGTCCTCGACCGAGGAGCTGGTGGAGCGTTGCCTCGCCGCCGGGGTGTCCCGTGACTGGGAGCCGGTCGGGTCCGACCTGCCCGCGGTGCGGGACTTCCTGCGCCGGTGGGAGGAGGTCGTCGACGCCGGACCCGGCGCGGAGCGGGCACGGCTGCTCAACGCCCTGCTCGCCGAGTCGACCGGGCCACCGCGGCTCACCGACCACGACGGGCACTGGCACCTGCACCACCGCGACGACGGCCTGGGCCTGGCCGGTGTGCTGCGTGCCCTGCTCGCGACCGGCACCGCCACCCACCTGGCGACCCGGGGGATGGACCGGCTCGGCCGGTGCGCCGCGCAGGGCTGCACCCGCGTCTACGCCGACGTCTCCCGCAACGGCAGGCAGCGCTACTGCAGCGCACGCTGCGGCAACACCGACGCGGTCCGTCGGCACCGCCGTCGTACGACGGTCGGGTGAGGGGCGGCTCATACCCGAGCGCCGGTCCGTGGGCGAGCCCGTGTGGTCTGGGTCATCGGTGACCGTCCAGATCCTGAAAACGGGCGGTGCTCGCCGGTACTGTTCCGTTCCGACCAGCGCCGCCGATGCGTCACCTGCGCATCACGGCGGTCGAAGTGTGCACCCGACGGCTCCCACGCGGAGTCAGGATTGGAGGTCGGCGTGGCCCTCGTCGTGCAGAAGTACGGCGGTTCGTCGGTCGAGAACGCGGAGCGCATCAAGAAGGTCGCCGAGCGCATCGTCCGCACCCGCAAGGAGGGCCACGATGTCGTCGTCGTCGTGTCCGCCATGGGTGACACCACCGACGAGCTGACCGATCTCGCCGAGCAGATCTCCCCGAAGCCGCCGCTGCGGGAGATGGACATGCTGCTCACCGCGGGGGAGCGCATCTCGAACGCGCTCGTCGCGATGGCGATCCACTCCCTCGGCGCCGAGGCCCGGTCGTTCACCGGCTCGCAGGCGGGGATGCTCACCACGTCCAAGCACGGTGACGCCCGCATCACCGAGGTGAACCCGTGGCGCCTGCGCGAGGCCCTCGACGAGGGGTACATCGTGCTCGTCGCCGGCTTCCAGGGCATGAGCGCGGACTCCCGCGACATCACCACGCTGGGCCGCGGCGGGTCGGACACCACCGCCGTCGCGCTGGCCGCCGCGCTGAACGCCGACGTCTGCGAGATCTACTCCGACGTCGACGGCGTCTACACCGCCGACCCGCGGATCGTCTCCAAGGCCAGCCTGCTCGAGACGGTCACCTACGAGGAGATGCTCGAGCTGGCCGCGTCCGGCGCGAAGGTGCTGCACCTGCGCGCCGTCGAGTACGCCCGCCGCTACGGCGTCCCGCTGCGGGTGCGCAGTTCCTACAACGACAAGCCGGGCACTCTGGTCTCCGGCTCGATCGAGGAGATCCCGTTGGAGAATCCGATCATCACCGGCGTCGCCCACGACCGGTCCGAGGGCAAGATCACCGTCACCGGCGTGCCGGACACCCCCGGGATGGCGGCGAAGATCTTCCGCACGGTCGCCGCCGCGGAGATCAACATCGACATGGTGCTGCAGAACATCTCCAACGTCTCGGACAAGAAGACCGACATCACCTTCTCGCTGCCCCGCACCGACGGTGACACCGCCGTCGCGGCGCTGGAGCGCGCGAAGGCCGAGATCGGGTTCGCCGAGCTGATCTACGACAACGACATCGGCAAGGTCTCCCTGGTCGGCGCCGGCATGCGCAACCACCCCGGCGTCACCGCCAAGTTCTGCGAGGCGCTGTCCGACGCCGGGATCAACATCGAGACCATGAACACCTCGGAGATCCGGATCTCGGTGATCTGCCGCTCCGACCAGCTCGACGACGCGGTGCAGGCGCTGCACGTGGCGTTCGAGCTCGGCGCCGAGGACGACGCGGTGGTCGCCGCCGGAACGGGCCGGTGAGCGGGATGGCCATGGACAAGCCCGTTCTGGCGCTCGTCGGCGCGACCGGTGCCGTCGGCACCACCATGATCGAGATCATCGACGCGCGCGAGTCGGTGCCGTGGGGCGAGATCCGGCTGATCGCGTCCGCGCGCAGCGCCGGCAAGGTGCTGACGGTCCGCGGCCAGGACATCACCGTCCTGGAGCTCGCGCCCGAGGTCTTCGACGGCGTCGACATCGCGATGTTCGACGTGCCGGACGAGGTCTCCGCCGAGTGGGCGCCGATCGCCGCCTCCCGCGGCGCGATCGCCGTCGACAACTCCGGTGCGTTCCGGATGGACCCCGAGGTCCCGCTCGTGGTGCCCGAGGTCAACCCGGAGAAGGTGACCGAGCGCCCCAAGGGCATCATCGCCAACCCGAACTGCACGACGCTGTCGATGATGGCGGCGATGGGTGCGCTGCACCGCGAGTTCGGTCTCGAGGCGCTGGTGGTGTCGTCGTACCAGGCGGCGTCGGGCGCCGGTCAGCCCGGCATCGACCAGCTGCAGGCCGAGATCTCCGCGCTGGCGGGCAAGGACGCCGGCAAGGTCTCCGGCGACGTCGCCGCGGTGCTCACCGAGGCCGGGATCCCGGTCGGGGACGGCTCGCCGTTCCCCGCCCCGCTGGCGCTCAACGTCGTGCCGTGGGCGGGCTCGCTCAAGGAGGACGGCTGGTCGTCGGAGGAGCTGAAGGTCCGCAACGAGTCCCGCAAGATCCTCGGGATCCCGGAGCTCAAGGTCTCCGCGACCTGCGTGCGCGTCCCGGTCGTCACCACGCACGCGCTGGCGATCCACGCGACCTTCTCCTCGGAGGTCTCGGTGGACGCGGCCCGCAAGGTGCTCGGCGCGCAGCCGACCATCGTGGTGAAGGACGACCCGGCCGCCGGTGAGTGGCCGACCCCGGCCGACGCCGTCGGCGGGGACCCGACCGTGGTGGGCCGGATCCGGCAGTCGCTGGACTTCCCGAACACCCTGGAGCTGTTCGTGTGCGGGGACAACCTGCGCAAGGGCGCCGCGCTGAACACCTACGAGGTGGCGGAGACGGTCGCTGCGGCCGGCTGATACCTCCCTTCCACGACGACGGCCGCCGTCCCGGACATCCGGGGCGGCGGCCGTCGGTCGTGGAGGGTCTACGGCAGGCGCAGCGTCGAGACGATCGCGCGGTGGTCGGTGCCCGGCACCAGGTGCGTCGAGAAGGACTCCGCGCTGATACCGCCGGTGTAGACGATGTGGTCGATCTGCGGCCCCAGCCACGCCGGTGCCCAGGTCGGCCAGGTCCCGGCCAGCCCGTTGCCGGTCTGCGACCCGGCGTCGCCACAGCCCCTGATGGCGTCGCGGAACACCGAGTGGTCGAGGCTGGCGTTGAAGTCCCCGGCCACGATCGCCGGGCTCGTCCCGGAGCACCACTTGGCGACGGTCTCCAGGTCCGAGCGCCACTGCCCGACCGAGCGCGGCACCGGGGCGACGGAGTGGAACGCGACGAAGCGCAGGTCCCCCAGGCCGCCGCCGGTGATCTCGATGTAGTCGAAGCGGACGTCCTTGCCGACCCGGGTGCGGACGTCGCCGAGCCGGTCCGACCAGGCGACGGTGTTGCCGGTGACGTCGCGGTCCCAACGGTCGACGCTCGACGCGGTCCGGTAGCCCAGCGGCTCCAGCAGCGGGGCGATCTCGCTCTCGTAGCGCCCGCCCGCCTCCGGGATCGAGACGACGTCGGGGTTCTGCTCGGCGACGAGCGCGGCGAGGGACCGTGCGTCGGCGTTGCCCTCGTAGACGTTGAGCGCCAGCACCTTCAGCGGGGTCCCGCCGGCGGGGGCGGGGCTCGCCACGGTGCGGGGGAGCACCATCGCGGCGCCGACCAGCGCCACCAGCGCGAGGACGACCGGCACCGGCCAGAACCGGCGGGCGGCCAGGGTGATCAACAGGCCGACCACGACCAGCACGCCGAGCGCGGCGACCATCAGCGGCCGGAACGCGATGACCTGCGCGAACGGCGAGTGGGCGTCGAGGCCGACGAGGTCGGGCAGCGTCGCGAGCGCGGCCGCGGCGCCGAGGAGCAGCGCGAACCCCCAGCGCACCCGACCTCCCCGGCGACGGGGCCGCCCACTCGGGATGGGCTGGGTCTCGGAGTCGGGGTGGGGCGGTGCGCTCACTCGGTCCAGTCTGCCCGAGTGGCACACCCGTCCGCCGCGCCCGGGCGGTGCGCTGCGCTGATCGTCTGTGGACGCTCTCAGTGTCCGACTTGCGCGACCGCTCGTCGACCATCCGACGGCAGCGGGATCACCGAGATGCAGCCCAGCGGGCCTGGAAGATCCACGATTCCCGCTGAGGTGCATCTCGGTGACGCCGACGGCCGTGCGGCCCCGGCCGGTCAGGCCCGGGCCCGCAGCAGCGGCGCCGCCACCGCGGCGGCGACGACCGCGACCGACCCGCACACCAGCATCGCCGCGCCGGGGGACGCGGTGTCGACCAGCAGCCCCGCGAGCGGGGTCGCGATCGCGATCCCGAGCGTCGTCGCGGAGCCCTGCAGCCCGGTGACCAGGCCGCGCACCCGGTCCGGGGCGAGATCGCCGATCGCGGCACTGCCCGCCGCGAGCGTCGACGCGGTCGCCAGGCCCGCCGGAATCAGCAGGAACAGCAGGCTCCACCACGACCAGGCCAGCGCCGCCGGGAACGTCGCCAGACCGAGGGCGGCGAGCAGCAGCGGCAGGGGCAGGCTGCGGCGGGCACTGCCGTAGAGGAACCCGCCCACCAGCGACGCCAGGCACCACACCACGTTGACCAGCGCGATCGCCCACGCCTGCCCGGCGGAGGTGAGGGCGGCGATGAACGCGAACTCGGTGCCCATGATCGCGATCACCGCGGCGGTCACCGTCAGCAGCGCGCCGACCAGCGGCCGGGTCAGCCAGCTGCGCAGCGGTGGGCGGGGGCCGGAGCGGGCGGCCTCGTCGCCGTCGGCGCGGACCGGAGGGTCGAGCCGCCACAGCGCGATCCCGGCCAGGACGAACCCGGCGCCGATCACGCGCATCGTCGTCGCCGAGCCCAGCCACACCGTCAGCAGCGACCCGACGGCGGGCCCGGCCATGTAGGAGATCTCGACGGTCATCGAGTCCAGCGCGAACGCGGGGCGTCGCCGTCCCGGCGGGACGGCGGCCGCGATGACCTGCCGGACCAGGGAGAACACCGGGAGGGTCAGGACGCCGGCGACGAAGGCCGCGCCGAGCAGACCGGCGTAGCCGAGCAGCGGCGCGACCGACCAGAACAGCAGGCCCGCGGTCATCGTGAGGGCCAGGACCGGGCGCAGCCCGTAGCGGTCGACCACCGTCCCGAGCAGTGGGGCGCCGATCGCCATCCCGGTCGGGACCGCGGCGGCGACGAGGCCGGCGGCACCGAAGCCGTGGCCCAGGGTGGTGACGGTGTGCAGGGTCAGGGTGACGCCGACGGCCGTCGCGGGGATGCGGGCGGCCATGCCGATCGCGGTGATCGCGCCGACCCCGGGCAGGCGCAGCACGTCGGCGAACGCGCCGAGGCCGGTACGCGGTGCGGTGGCGGCGGTGTCGGGCACGACCCCATCCTGACCCGCGCCCCGGCGTCGTCGCGAACCGGTTCGGGGTTTCGACCTGGGCCGCACGGGAAGTCAGTGGGTACCGAACACCGCCGACCGCGACGCGGCCGCGCAGCCGCGGGAGCGTCTCGGTCGCACCGGCGGGCCATCACCCGCCCGCCCCACCCACCACGCGTACGAGGAGGCTCGGCCGTGACCACGTCGCACCAGCCCAAGCCCACCACCACGGACTCCGGCAGCCCGGTCGCCAGCGACGAGCACTCGCTGACCATCGGCCCCGACGGCCCGCTCCTGCTCAACGACCACTACCTCATCGAGCAGATGGCGAACTTCAACCGGGAGCGCATCCCGGAGCGTCAGCCCCACGCCAAGGGCGGCGGAGCCTTCGCGAAGTTCGAGACCACCGAGGACGTCTCGCAGTACACCAAGGCCGCGTTCCTGCAGCCCGGCGTCGAGTCCCGGGGGATCATCCGGTTCTCCACCGTCGCGGGTGAGCGTGGCAGCCCTGACACCTGGCGTGACCCGCGCGGGTTCTCGCTCAAGCTGTGGACCACCGAGGGCAACTGGGACATGGTCGGCAACAACACGCCGGTCTTCTTCGTCCGCGACCCGATGAAGTTCCAGCACTTCATCCGCAGCCAGAAGCGGCGCGTGGCGAACAACCTGCGCGACCACGACATGCAGTGGGACTTCTGGACGCTGTCGCCGGAGTCGGCGCACCAGGTCACCTGGCTGATGGGCGACCGGGGCATCCCGAAGTCCTGGCGGCAGATGAACGGCTACTCCAGCCACACCTACAGCTGGATCAACGACGCCGGCGAGATGGTCTGGGTGAAGTACCACTTCAAGTCCGACCAGGGCGTGGAGTGCCTGACCCAGGACGAGGCCGACACCCTCGCGGGCTCGGACCCCGACTACCACCAGGCCGACCTCTACAACGAGATCGAGGCGGGCAACCACCCGTCGTGGACGTTGTACGTGCAGGTCATGCCGTTCGCCGACGCGAAGACCTACCGGTACAACCCGTTCGACCTGACCAAGGTGTGGCCGCACAGCGACTACCCGCTGATCAAGGTCGGGAAGCTGACGCTGGACCAGAACGTCGAGGACTACCACGCCGAGATCGAGCAGGCCGCGTTCGAGCCGAACAACCTGGTGCCGGGCGCCGGGCTGTCGCCGGACAAGATGCTGCTCGCCCGCGGGTTCTCCTACGCCGACGCCCACCGCGCCCGGCTCGGGGTCAACTACAAGCAGATCCCGGTCAACGCGCCGCGCAGCGAGGTGAACAACTACCAGAAGGACGGCGCGATGCGGATCACGAACACCCGTGACCCGATCTACGCGCCGAACTCCTACGGCGGTCCGGCGGCCGACCCGAAGCGGGTCTCGGAGGCTCTCTGGTACGCCGACGGCGACATGGTCCGCAGCGCGTACACGCTGCGCGAGTCCGACGACGACTGGGGCCAGGCGGGGATCATGGTCCGCGAGGTCTTCGACGACGCCGCCCGCGAACGGTTCGTCGGCAACGTCGCCGGGCACCTGCTCGACGGCGTGTCCGAGCCGGTCCTGCAGCGTGCCTTCGAGTACTGGCGCAACGTCGACAAGAACATCGGCGACCGGATCGAGCAGGCCGTCCGCAACGGCGGCTGACCGCTCCGCGCACCGACCGACGGCCCCGGGGACACCCCCGGGGCCGTCGTGCGTCCTAGGCTCGGGCCGTGGAGATCTGGCACAACCCGCGCTGCTCGAAGAGCCGCGCCGCCCTCGCGTTGCTGACCGAGCACGGTGCGGAGCCGACGGTGCGCCGCTACCTCGACGACCCGCCGAGCCGCGCCGAGCTCGAACGGGCGCTGGCCGCGCTGGGCACCGAGGACCCGCTCGCGATCACCCGCACCGGTGAGCCCGCGTTCCGCGAGCAGGGCCTCGCCGGGGCCGACCGGGACACCCTGCTCGACGCGCTGGCCGCCGAGCCGAAGCTGATCGAGCGGCCCGTGGTGATCGACGGCGACCGGGCCGTCGTGGGCAGGCCGCCGGAGAACGTGCTGGGCCTGCTCGGCGGGCGGCGTCAGCGCTGAGGTGCCGCGGGGACAGGGCGGTCAGGAGCCGACCGGCGGGTGTCCCAACGGGTGCTGGCGAGCCGTCGCTCGGCGAAGGTGAGCAGGTCGAACACGTCCTGCGCGAAGTAGCCCCGTGTCCCACGATCCAGTGCCCTGCGGGTGAGGATGCCGGCATCTGTCAACTCGTCGAGCGCTTTGTGCGCGGCCGGAGCGGAGACGCCGAGCAGACGGCAGAGCGTCGCAGCGGTCACGAGCGGGGCCTCTGGCAGGAGATCCAGGAGTCGTGCGGCGGCGGACCCCGCTCGTGGGACGTCACGTATCCCACGCGTGGTTCGCAGGGCGGAGAGACGCGCGGACCAGTCGTCCCGCAGCTTCACGAGGTCTGCGCTGAAACGCTCGACCTGGTCGACGGCAGTCGCCGCCGCTTCGACGAATGTGGACAACCACGCTGCGGTGCCCTCCCAGGCTTCGGCCGAGTCCGCCGGACCCGTGTACCGGTACGCGGTCAACCCGTTGACATAGGCGTCCGAGTGGGTGAGCAACACCAGGCTGATCGGGAGGATGGCGGTGGGGGTGAGGCCGCGGCGCGTGAGGACGGTGTGGATCAGCGCGCGGCCGACGCGTCCGTTGCCGTCGGTGTACGGGTGGATCGTCTCGAACTGCGCATGCACCAGCGCGGCCTGCACCAGCGGGGCGTGGACGCCGCCCGTCGCGAAAGCGACCAGATCCTCCATCAGAGGATGTACCTGTTCCGGGGGAGGCGGCACGAAGTCGGCCCCGAGCGGATTCCACCCCCCGCCGCCGATCCAGTTCTGCACGGTGCGCAGACCGTGGTGGTCCTCGGGCAGCAGCGCCCGGTGCAGACCGTTGACGGCGTCGACCGTCACCGCGGCGCCTTCGGTCAGATCGGTCGCGGCGGCTCGCAGGACGGCGATGTTGTTCGCCACGAACCGAGCGCTCGCGCTGACCTTGCCCTGACCTACCCGTTCCGACTCCGCCAACTCGGCGATGGCCACCCGTTGCGCGGACACGTGCATCCCCTCGATACGGGACGACGCGATGGCCTCGGACCGTAGGAGGAAGCGGGCGAGACTCTCCAGTCCCCTGCCGCCGGGGCCGGTTGCCAGTCCTCGTACCGCGGACTCCACCGCCGCGGCTCTGTGGCCGAGCACGCCTCCGAGGGAGAGCGGTCGCCCGTCGAGGGGATCAGGGACGTACGCGGTGTAGCGTCCCCCGCGTCGGGCTTCCCGGGTGGTCGCATCCCAACTGGGTTCCCAGAACCTTCCGACGAGCTCTGCCATTCGGTCACGTACCTCGTAAAGTTGTCCGGCACAGCCCAGTAGTGAACTTTGAGGGGTCAAAGTTAACCACAACGGCGGGCGGGTGAAGGAAAGCCCGGATCAGCTCGCCAGCGCTCGCCGCACGAAGGCGACCTCGGTCGCGATCAGGTCCAGCTGGTCGGACACCACCAACGAGCCGTGTCCGGCGTCGAACCGGCTGACCTCGTAGGGCACGTCCCCGCGCGCGGCCAGCGCGTCCAGGTAGTTGTCGATCTGACGGATCGGGCAGCGCGGGTCGTTCTCCCCGGCCAGCACCAGGACCGGCACCCGGACCTCGTCGACGTAGGTCAGCGGCGAGGCCTCCCGGTAGAGGTCGGGCAGCTCGTCGGGGGAGCCGCCGAACAACGCCCGGTCGAACGCGCGCAGCTGCTCCATCTCGTCGGCGTAGGCGGCGGCGTAGTCGGCCACCGGCACCCCGGCGACGGCCGCGGCCCACCGCTGCGGCTGCGTGCCCGCCGCGAGCAGCGACAGGTATCCGCCCCAGGACCAGCCGTCGACGACGCAGCGGGCCGGGTCGACGGTGCCGTCGGCGACCAGCGCGTCCTGCACCGCGGCGACGTCGGCCAGCTCGGTCAGCCCGGGGCGGCCCTCGATCGCGTCGCGCCACGCCGAGCCGTAGCCGGTGGAGCCGCGGTAGTTGACCTCGACGACGGTGAACCCGGCCTCGACCCAGGTGGCCCGACCGGCGTCGAAACGGTCCTCGTCGGCGGCGTGCGGGCCGCCGTGCAGCACGAACACCGCGGGCGCCGGGCCGTCGTCGGTGCGCGGCGCCTCGGCGACGAGGCTGTGCACGGCGCCGCCGGGGCCCTCGGTCCACACGTCGCGCACGGCGACCGAGCCGGGCGGGCGCTCCCCGGGCGGGGCGACCAGGACGTCGTCGGTGCCGTCCGGGCGCAGCGCCCGGATCTGCGACGGGGTGGCCGCCGACGACGCGGAGTACTCCACGGTGCCGTCGTCGCGGACCTCGGCGGACCCGACGCAGCCGGGCGCGGTCGGAAGCGCGGTCAGCTCGCCGGAGTCCAGGGCGTAGCGGAACAGCCGGGTCCTGGCGGCGTGGGTGTGCGCGACGAGCAGTGCCGAGGCGTCCGGGACGAAGCCGCCGACGAGCTCGCCGGGCAGGTCGATCGCGAGCTCGGTGACCTCGCCGGTGGTCGGGTCCCAGACCAGCAGCTCGTCGCGGCCGCGGCGTTCGTGGCCGACGAGCAGCCGCTGGTCCCCGGCGACGGGGGAGAACTCCAGCGCGGCGAGGCCGCGGCCGGGCCCGTCGTGCAGTTCGGCGACGGTGTCACCGGTGGCGACGTCGAGCACCCGCAGCGACGGGTGGCGGGAGTCGCCGTGCTCGGAGTGGGAGATGGCGAGCAGCGTCTCGTCCTCCGACAGCGCGCCGACGCCGGCGTCCTCGGTGTGCCGGTAGATCTCGCGCGCGTCGGTGCCGGAGCCGCGCTCGTGCACCGACAGGACGGTGCCGTCGTCGGTGGACACCCCGACCGCGGTGACGCGGCGGCCGATCTCCAGGCCCGCTGGGTAGCCGTCGCCGACACCGGGGACGGCGGGCACGGTGTCGGTGCCGGGGCCGGAGGCCCACGGCTGGGCGACCCAGTGGCCGAACTCGTCGCCGTCGGTGTCGGCGAACCACCAGATCTGTCCGCCGTCCGGCGGCAGCACGGCCGAGGTGGTGCCGTTGCGCCGGTCGGTGACCTGGCGGTGCTCCCCGGAGTCGCGGTCCCACGCGTGGATCTCGAAGGTGCCGGTCGCGTTGGAGACGTAGACCGAGCGTGCCGGCGCGTCGCGGGCCCAGCCGGGGCGCGACATGCGGACCGCGGTGAACCGGGACCGCCAGCGCTGCTCGCGCTCGTCGTCGAAGAGCGTCGGGGGAACGGGGGCGATCGGGTGCTGGCTCACGACCCGATCGTGCCGAATGCCACGAACGGGTGCACCGGGCGGGGTCTGCGGCCGCGCATCCGGCAGCATGGAGGCATGCGGAGACCGGCCCGGCTGCTGCTCGCCGGGATGCTCGTGCTCCCCCTGGCCGCCGCGGGCTGCGGTGCCGTCGGACCGACGACGGGCACCGTCGCGGCCGGGCCGACCGTCACCGCGTCCGCCGACTCCCACGGCCTGACCCCGGTCCGCTTCGACCACTGGGAGGCACGGCCGGTGACCGCGGTCCCGACCGTGCGGGTGAGACGGGGTACGACGGTGGTGCTCACCGTCGGCAGCGACGTCGCGCGCCGGGTGCTGGTCCCGGAGCAGGGCCGCGCCGTCGACGTCAGCGCCGGGGGCACCGTCACCCTGCGCTTCCTCGCGCTGGGGACGTTCACCGTGCGGGTGGCCGAGCCCGGTGCGGTCCGTGGCGGGACGATCATCGGCCGGGTCGAGCCCTGGCACTGACCCGCCGGGGGGATCAGGCGAAGGCGTCGGCCCGGTCCGCGATGGCGCGCAGCCCCTCGGCGATGTCCACACCGGACGGCGCGGTGTCGGGGTCGACCATCCACTGGACCATGAGCCCGGTGAGCAGCGCCTGGTAGACGGAGCCGAGCACGTGCACGCGGCGGTCCGCGGCGGCCGGGTCGTCGGGCAGCGTGTGGAAGGTGAGGGCCAGGCCCTCGCGGATCTCCCGCTGGGCCTCGGCGAGCTTCGCGCGCAGCTCGGGCAGCCGCTCGGCGTGGGCGAGCGCCTCGACGTGGGTGGCCCACAGCCTTCGCTGGGTGGAGAACAGGCCGACCACCCGGCTCCAGGTCTCCTCGACCCGTCGCTGCGGGTCGGTGGGCCCGCCGGCGGGCTCGGCGAGCGCCCGGTCGAGCTCCTCGCCCCAGGCCGTCGTCGCCCGCAGCAGGGCCTCGGTGAGCAGGGCGTCCTTGGAGCCGAAGTGGTACCCGATGGAGGCCAGGTTCGTCCCGGACGCGGCCACCACGTCCCGTGCGGTCGTGCGGCCGAACCCCTTCTCGTAGAGGCACTGCGCGGCCCCGTCCAGAAGCTCCTCGCGGTGTCCCATGATCGCGGAACCTATCGGGTCGTCACGGACGTCCGTACACCGGCCGTTCACCCGGTCTGCCACCCTCGTGCAACGCTTGCGTGACGCCCGTCACGGCAGGTAAGGACTGTCGTGACGGTGTCCTCGACGGAGTGGGCGCCGGAGCGACGAGGAGTCACCGTGAGCAGACTGCGATTCGGCACCTTCCTGGCCCCGTTCCACCAGCCCGGGCAGAACCCCACACTCGCGTTGCAGCGCGATCTCGAGCTGGTGGAGCACCTCGACCGGCTCGGCTACGACGAGGCCTGGATCGGGGAGCACCACTCCGCGGGCTCGGAGATCATCGCGTCGCCCGAGATCTTCATCGCGGCCGCCGCGGAGCGGACCCGGCACATCCGGCTGGGCACCGGCGTCACCTCGATCGCCTACCACAACCCGTTGTGGGTGGCCGACCGCATGGTGCTGCTCGACCACCTCACCCGCGGGCGGGCGATGCTCGGCTGCGGCCCCGGCTCGCTGCCGACCGACTCGGCCATGATCGGCCTGAACCCCACCGACACGCGCGAGCTGCTCGAGGTGAACCTCGACATCATCATGCGGCTGCTGCGCGGGGAGACCGTCACCGCCCGGACCCGCACCCACACCCTCGTCGACGCCCAGCTGCAGCTGGCGCCCTACTCCGACCCGTGCTTCGACATCACGGTCGCCGCGGTGGCCTCGCCGACCGGGCCGCGGATGGCCGGGCAGCACGGGGTCGGGCTGCTGTCGATCGGCGCCACCCTCACCCAGGACGGCTTCGACGCGCTCGCCCACCACTGGGGTGTCGTCGAGGAGCGCGCTGCCCACCACGGGCAGCCGACACCGGACCGCAGCAAGTGGCGGCTGGTCGGGCTGATGCACGTCGCCGAGACCCGGGAGCAGGCCTACCGCGAGGTCGAGTACGGCATCGAGCACTGGTTCCGGTACTTCCAGAAGGTCGCGGCGTTCCCGCAGATGGCGGTGGCGGGCGGTGACGTCAAGGAGATGATCGACTTCATCAACGACGCCGGGATCGGCGCGATCGGCACCGTCGAGGACGCGAAGGCCCAGGTGCGCAAGCTCGTCGACCAGTCGGGAGGGTTCGGCGCGTTCCTGCTGCTCGGCCACGAGTGGGCCGACCCGACCGCGACGAAGCGCTCCTACGAGCTGATCGCCCAGCACGTCATGCCCGAGTTCCAGGGGCAGGCCGCGGGCACCCTGGCCGCGAAGGACCGGGCCAGCTCCACGCGGGAGAAGCACGCACAGAGCCAGCTCGACGCCGTCGACACCATGACCAAGCGCTACGAGCAGGAGCGGTCGGGCGGCTGAGCCGTCCCGGCGCGGCGGTCAGGCACCGCTGCGCCGGGCACGGCCCGCACCGGCCACCCACAGGGTCAGCAGCACCGCCCCGGTCGGCGCCGAGAAGATCAGGAACCACAGGGGGCTGAGGTCGGTGAGCAGCGCCAGCACCGTGGTCCCGGCCGCGGCCGCGGCGGTGATGCACAGCCAGATGATCGACAGGACCTTCATGGCGATGCCGCCGGGGCTCGCGGCGAACACCAGGCCGTCGCGACGGCCGGGGTTCCGCTCGGCGGGCAGGTCCCGGGTCACCCGGCCCAGGTCGCCCCGGGTGCGCATCCGCCAGACCTCGGTCAGGCGCTCGTCGTACTCGGCGAGGTCGAGGTAGCCCTCGGCGTGGGCGGCACGCAGCCGGTCGGCGACGGCCTGGCGTTCGGCGTCGGAGATACGGATCTGCTCGGGGCCCACCACCTCGTCCACCTCCTCGATGATGCCCGTCCGCGGCCGGTCCGTGCCAGCATGACCGCTGTGGCGGCGAGGGTGGTCCCGGCTCGGGCGCGGTTCGCGGCCGCCGTCGTCGTCGCGCGGCCCGGCACCCGGGTGCTGGAGGTGGGCTGCGGACCGGGCGCGGTGGCGTCGTTGGTCTGCCCCGCGCTCGACCCGGGCGCGGGTGGCGCGATGGTCGCGGTGGACCGCTCGGCCGTCGCCGTCGCGCGGACCGCCGAGCGCTGCGCGGCGTTCGTCGACGACGGCGTCCTCACCGTCGTGCGGTCCGATCTGGCCGGGCTGCGGCTCGCGGCCGATTCCGTGGACGTCGCGTTCACGCTGAACGTCAACCTGTTCTGGACCCGCGACCCCGGCCCCGAGCTGGCGGTGCTGCGTGGGGTGCTCGCACCGGGCGGGGTGCTGCACGTGCTCTACGAGGGCGCCCCACCGGCCGCGGTCACCGCTGGGCTGGAGCGGCACGGCTGGGAGGTGTCCGTCGTGTCGGGTGCGGGCGGGGCGGGCGTCTCGGCGCGGCCGGGCTGACAGACGGGTGCCCGGCGGGACCTCGTCACCGCCGGGCACCGTGTCGTGGACCCAGCCTCACTCGCAGGCGATGCCGTCGTCGTCCCGGTCCAGCGCCGAGCGGTAGCCCGGGGCACCGCGGTACAGAGGGGCCGCACCGGCGTTGCGGGCCGCGGTGCAGTTGGCGTAGTAGGCCGACCCACCGCCGGACGAGGGGGCCGGCGCAGCGGGTGCCGGTGCCGCCGGGGCGGCCGGGCGCGGGGCCGGTGCGGCCGGGCGCGGCGCCTGCGGGGCGGGGCGCGGTGCGGCGACGGCCGTGTGCGGGGCGGGCGGGGTCGCGACGAGCGGCCGTGCCGGCGCGGGCACGTACGGACGGTCGACGTCGGTTGCCACCGGCGCGTCGGTCGCCGCCGCGGCGGGGGCCACCGGCACGGCCGGTGCCGCGGCCTCGGTCAGCGTGACCGCGGCGGCGCGGTCGTACGTCGTCGATCCCACCGGGTCCTGCGCGGTGACCGTGCCCGCGGCGACCCCGGCGGCCGCCGGGGAGGGCGGGCCGAGCACGACGTGGGTGAAGCCGGCCTGCGCCAGGACCTCGCGGGCCCGGGCATCGGTCATGCCGACGACGTCCGGCACCGCGACCGGGGCGGGGGCGGCTGCGGGGACGGGGGCGGCCGGTGCCGCCGCCGGCAGCGCCGGCTGCGGTGCGTTCGCGGCACCGATGACGCCGATGGTGGTCGTCAGCAGACAGAGCACGCTGCCCGCCACGCCCAGGGCGAGCCCGGCGCCGCTGCGCCCCGCCGTCGTGGTCGCGCCGGTGCGGAACCGGCGCCGACCGGCCTGCGAGAGCGCCCATGCCGGCACCGTCACGAGCAGACCCAGGAACGGGACCCACCCGGCCACCAGCCCCACGATCCCCAGCCAGAAACCGGCGGTCGCCGGGGTGTTCCCCCGTCGCACGACGGGGATCGGCTGCGTCGCCGGCTCCACGGCGGGCCAGGACTGGGTGGCGGTCATGGGAGGTCCTCTCACGGTGGTCCTACCGGAGCTGCCCGCTCCGACGAACGACCTATCGAGAGGTGTGACGTGGCCATTACCGCCCGTCATCAGGGTTGATGACGGCGCCTGCGGTCAGGGCGTGAGCACCAGCTTCCCGACCGCGGAGCGCTCGGCGTAGGCGCGGGTCGCGGTCGCCGCGTCGTCCAGCGACAGGGTCCGCGGGCGGGCCGGGTGCAGCTCCCCGGAGCCGATCCGGCGCAGCACGTCCTCCGCCAGGTCCCGCGAGGCGGCCGGGTCGGTGCGCGACCAGTCGCCCCAGTCCACGCCGACGACGGTCCGGTTCCGCAGCAGCACGAGGTTGGCGGGCAGCTTCGGGATCGTGCCGGAGGTGAAACCCAGCACGCAGAACCGGCCGCCGGCGGCGAGCGCCCGCAGCGCGGCCTCCGCGGCGTCGCCGCCGACCGGGTCGATCACGACGTCCGCACCTCCGCCGGTGTGCCCGCGGATCGTGTCCTTGAGCGAGTCGTAGCCGACGGCGACCTCCGCCCCGGCCTCGAGCGCGGCCGCACGCTTGTCCGGGGTGGACGCGACGGCGAGCACCCGGGCCCCCGCGGCGCGGGCGTGGTCCACCGCGGCCTGCCCGATCCCGCCGCTCGCCCCGAGCACGACGACCCACTCACCCGGCCGGACGGTGACCCGGTCCCGGAAGGCGAAGGCGATCGTCCCGTGGCTCTCCAGCGAGCTGGCCGCGACGCCCGCGTCGACCTCGTCGGGTACCGGGACCAGGAGGCCCTCCGGGACGACGGCGTGGCTGGCGAACCCGCCGAAGCCCGTGAGCAGGGCGGCGACCCGCCTGCCGTCCGGGGTCGTCCCGGCGATCGCGCTGCCGGGTGTGAACGGCAACGGCGGCCGCAGCTGGTAGTCGCCGCGGGCGATCAGCCCGTCGACGAAGCTGACCGCGGCGGCCTCGACGGCGACGAGCACCTCGCCCGGACCCGGCTCGGGGGTCGGTTCCTCCACCAGCTCGAACCGCTCCGGATCGGCGAACTCCCGGCAGACCACCCGTCGCACCACGCCTCCTCGCGTCGTCCACTGCGTCCGTGGGTGAGCCTCGCACGCGGTGCCCGGCGATGATCGTCGGTGTGGCCGTGGTCATGACCGCGCCGGGTAGGCCTCCCGCAGGACGTCCCGCACGCTGCGCGGGTCGCGCCCGGTGATCCGGCGCACCGCGTCGCTCGTGCGGGCCTGGGACCCGGTGGCGATGAGCCCGTCGAGCCCGGCGAGCACGGCGGCGTAGTCGGCGGGCATCCCGTCGGCGACGAGCCGGGCGGTCATCTCGGACACGGTCACCGGCCGGTGCCGGGCCGGCCGTCCGGTGACCTCGGTCCAGACCGCGCACACGTCGTCGTAGGACAGGGCCGCGGGCCCGGTGACCACCACGTCCGGTTCGGGTGGTGCCGGGGCGAGCAGCAGCGCGGAGGCGACGGCGGCGATGTCCCCGGCGTCGACGAACGGGATCCGGCCGTTCCCGGTGGCGGTGACCAGCTCACCGGCGCGCAGCCCGCGTGCGGTGAGGTGGTCACCGAGCAGGTTCTGGGTGAACCACGACGGACGCAGCACCGACGGCTCCGGGACCGTGTCCAGGACGAGGTCCTGCACCGCGCCCAACCCGGGCGTGCCGCGCTCGACGGCGGCCGCGCTCAGCAGCACCACCCGGCGCAGACCGCGCCGGACCGCCCGCTCCAGGACGGGGGCGAGAACGGGGGCCGGGTCGGGAGTGGCGAGCGGCGGGAGCAGGTACAGGCTCTCGGCACCCTCGAACGCGGAGTCGTGGGTCGCCGGGTCCAGCCAGTCGAACCGAGGGGACGTGGACCGGGCGGCCCGGCGGACGTCGGCCCCGGCGGCCTCCAGCAGGTCGGCGACGCGGCGCCCGGTGGTGCCGGTGGCCCCGGTGACCAGGACGGTCATCGGGCGGCCTCCGCCAGTCCGGTGCGGCCGAACACCTGCTGGACCTCCAGCGGGCTCCAGCGGTCGAGGTGTCCGGTGATGCCTTCCGGGCCGACGGTCACGACCGCAACCTAGCGCAGCGTGTACTCCGCGCGGGGAGCCGGGCGCCGCGAACGGGAAGGTCATCGTGCCGTCGGGTGCCCAGGGCGCGGCGAAGCCCGCCATGTCGTGAGCCAGGATCCGGTCCAGGGCCGCGTCCACGGCAGCGTGCCCGTCTGGCGCGTGGCGGTGCACGGCGGTCCGATCGACGACACGGGCGCGACCGCCCTCGCCGAAATCGTCACCCGGGGGATGACCGCGCCGCGCTGAGCCGGCCGGGTGGTCTTCGTGATCCACTGTCGCGCGGGTCCGGCCCTACTCCCGCCGGGCGCGTCGAGGGAGGAGCATGGTGGGCGTGTCGTCCGACCGCACGGAGCCCGGGTCCGAGGACGACCTCCGGTCCGACGGTCGCAGTACGCGCTGGGACGCACACCGCGCGCGCCGTCGCGAACAGGTGGTCGACGCGGCGCTGGTCGTGCTGGGCCGTGACGGGGAGGACTTCGGCCTGGACCAGGTGGCGCACGAGGCCGGGGTGACCAAGCCGGTGATCTACCGGCACTTCGGTGACCGGGCCGCGCTGCTCGACGCGATGGCCGAGCGGGCGACCGACCGCCTGATGGGACGGCTCATGCCCGCCCTGTACCGGGAGAGCGCGGTCCGGACGCGGATCCACGACTCGGTCGACGCGGCCATGGGCTTCTTCGACGACTCACCGGGTGTCGACCTGCTGTTCCGTCGCCGACTGCCCGGCCAGCGGGGCGAGGTCGTCGACGCCGGCCGGGAGTTCATCGCCTCCGCACTGACCGGCCTGCTCGGGGCCTATGCCGAGATGCTCGACGTCGACGAGTCCGGCCTGGTCCAGGTGTGGTCGCAGTCGGTGGTCGGCGCGGTGCAGGCGACCGCGGAGTGGTGGCTGCGCGGCCGGGCGACCGGGGACACGCTGGATCGCGCCGTCGTCACCGACCACCTGACGGACCTGATCTGGGTGCAGATCGAGGGGATGGCCCGACGGCGGGGGCTCACTCTGGGGCCCGAATCTTTACACCCAACGAGAGCCGAGCCGAAATAGGCGTTACTCCGCGTATAGAGTACCGTCGCGAGCCGGTCGCCCCGGCAGGTCTCGGACCCTCGTGGCGGCCACCGGATGTATCTGTGCACGGGCCCCGCCGGCGGGGAACTCCGGGCGCGCAGTCGTGCGGAGGTGGAGCCATGTCCGAGGGGGCGAACGGCGGGGGTCGGCCGGGTCCGGTACCGGTCGACGATCTGGCGCCCGGTGGGCCGCGGGCGAAGGCCCGGGGCTGTTTGTGCTCGGTTCTCGCGAACGCGGCGTTCCGGGCGGGGAGCGAGAGCAGGCCCTGCATCGATCCACGCTGCCCGATGCACGCCGACACGTCCGAGGACTGATCCCGCCACGGTGGGGCGCTCCGGCGCCCCGCCCTACCCGGCAGGGCGGGGTTCGCCTCGGGGGATGTGTTCCCCGCCCTGCCACTTCCCCTCCGCAGGAGACGATCGTGTTCGACCTGGAGCGCGTGACCGCCGAGCTGCAGCGTGAGCTGGGCGCGGTCCGCGAGGAGCGCCCCGGTGTCCGCCATGCCGGGCTCGTCACCCAGCTGCGCCTGGCGGGGGAGGTCGGCGTCCGCGACGGCACGACGACGATCCGCGCCGAGTTCGACTCCCCGGCGCCCGCACTGCGGATGCGCTCCGAGCTCGGGGCGCTGCACGGCCGGGGCGGCCTGCGGGCCGAGGTCGTGACCGGCGGCGGGGGGACCCTGCGCTACCAGGTGCGGGTCACGGCGCCCGGGACCGATCTGGCCCGGGCGACGGGGCTGGTCGACCGGACCGGACGGCCGGTGCTCGGGCTGCCACCGGCCGTCGTCGCGGCGGGGCCCGCCGTGGCCGCCGGGGTCTGGCGTGGGGCGCTGATCGCGCGGGGCCGCGTCGCGAGGCCGGCCGGGCGGGTCCGGCTGGTCGTCAGCTGCCCGGGCCCGGCCGTCGTGCTCGCGCTGGTCGGCGCGGCGCGTGGCCTGGGGGTGCTGGCCGCGCCGCAGGAGACGGTGAGCGAGCACCGGGTCGTCGTGCGGGACCCGGAGAGTGCCGAGGCCCTGCTGCGCAGCGTCGGGGCGCCGGGTGTGGCCGAGGTGCTGAGCCGGGTCCCGGTCACCCCGCGGGGTACGACCGGCACGGACGGGTCGCTGCAGACGGTGAACGCCCGTCGGGCCGCGACGGCGGCCGCCGCGACGACCGAGCGGGTCCGGGTGGCGCTGCGCGTGCTCGGTGACGACGTCGCCCCCCATCTGCGGGAGACCGCGCTGCTGCGCCTGGAGTACCCGTCGCTGTCCCTGGCGGAGCTCGGTCGTCTCGCCGACCCGCCGCTGACCAAGGACACCGTCGCCGGGCGGCTGCGCAGGTTGGTCCGGCTGTCCGGCGTCGACGGATCCGACGAGGACTGAGCCCCGCCCGCCACGATCCGCCGTTGCGGCGTGCTCGGGGTACGGTGTGGACTCAAGCATTCGCCGCCTAAATTCGTCGAAATCGGGAGGTTGCTTTTCCATGCCTCGGTCCGACTCAGTCGCCAAGAATCCAGAAAAGGGATACGTCGCTCTTCTCGGGTGGAGTCTCAACGCGGTGGAGGCGATCGACCGCTTCGACCGCCGATACGTCGTCGTGGCCCCGGACTGGGCGGAGGAGTATTGCAAGGAGCACGAGATCCCGTACGTCCCGTGGAATTTCGAGCGGCTGAACGACCGTTCGATGGAGATCGCGGAGACCTTGCAGGAGATGGGCGTCGACGTCGCCATCCCGCTGTTCGAGGAAACCGTGGAATGGGCCGGCGCGATCAATTCGGTGCTGCTCGACAACCCGCGGCTGTTCGGGCAGGCGATGCTGCTCCGGGACAAGGCGTTGATGAAGCGGCGCGCGCAGCTCGGCGGGATCCGGGTGGGCATCTTCGAGGAGGCCCACGACCGTGACGACATCGTCCGCTTCCTCAAGCGCGTCAACCAGACCCTGCTGAAGCTCGACGGCGACCCGAACGACCCGATCCACATCAAGGCGTTCGACAAGGCGGGGTGCCTCGGGCACCGCGTGGTGCGCACCTACGAGGACATCGACAACATCCCGGACGAGGAGTTCCCGCTCCTGATGGAGTCCCACCTCGACGGGTGGGAGTTCGCCGTCGAGGCGTGGGTGCACAAGGGGAAGATCAAGTTCCTCAACATCTCCGAGTACGTCACCCTCGGCTACTCGGTGTTCGTGCCGGCGACCCCGGAGCTGGAGAAGTACCGGCCCGCGATCACCGCCCAGATCGAGAAGCTGATCAAGACCTTCGACATCGAGTTCGGCTTCGTCCACCCGGAGTACTTCGTCACCTCCGACGGCGAGATGTACTTCGGCGAGGTCGCGTACCGGCCGCCGGGCTTCAAGGTCTTCGAGCTGCTCGAGCGCTCCTACGGCTTCAACGCCTACCAGGGCCTCGTGCTGGCGTTCGACCCGAAGACCACCGAGGAGGAGATCGACGCCTTCTTCCCGAAGGAGGTCGAGGGTGCCTCCGGCGTGGCCGGCTGCTTCGGGGTCTACCCGCGCCGCCGCGTCGTCAGCAGCCTGCAGATCCCCGAGGAGACCGAGGACGACGACTACTACGAGTCGCACGACCTCACGTCGCCGGTCGAGGAGACGGTGACGAAGAGGACCGCGTTCGGCACACACTGGGGTCTGCTGTACTTCTTCGGGGACGACCCCTACCGGATGCGGGATCTGTTGAAGAAGCAGGAAGAACTCGACTTCTACGTCTGAGGGCGGGTACCCCGCCCACGGCCGTGGAGCCCGAACGAGGGAAGCCGTGTGAAACCGACCGTCGACGTCGCGAGTGGGACCTCCGTGCTGGACAGGCGCCTGGTCTCGCTCGACGACGCCACCCGCGACCTTGCCCGGACCACGGACTTCGGCAAGACGACGAAGATCCGCAGGGTTCTGGAGCAGCTCCGTCGCGTGCTGCTGCAGGAGGGTGGCCCCGCCGCCGTGCAGGCCCGTGCCCGGCAGCTGGAGGAGGCCGGCGTGTTCGCCGGCACCGACTGGGCCCAGCCCGACATCCTCGTCCCGGCGTTCGTCGGGGCGGGGCTGCACAGCGGCGTCGCCGACACGGTGGTGATGGAGGCGACCAGCGAGCTGCGGATGCTCGCGGTCGCCCTGGGGGAGTACGACCACCCCGCGATCTCGGCCGACGAGGCCCGCCAGTTCCTGTCCCAGGTGCTGGCGATGAACCTGGAGCTGCTGTTCACCCCGCCGACCGAGGCGGAGCGGGTCCACGAGGGCCGGACGGCCCAGATGATCCGCGACCTGTTCCGCCACATCGCCGAGGGCATCGGCTACGACAGCATCCTCGACAAGCTGGTCGCCGAGATCTGGCGGATCCTGCGCCAACGTCCGATCCAGGTCGACCAGGTGACGTCGCTGATCACCCGGCTGTCGGTGTGGCGCGGCGACCCCAGCGTCGACCTGTCCTCCGGGCAGGGCCTCGATCGGCTCATCACCGCGCTGTTCGGGACCACCGAGGCGAGTCGCGAGGACCCGGGCATCGACGTCTTCCGCTCGCGTCTGGAGGCGATGGACACCGGCGGCCTGCAGTACGAGGCGGCCGGGTTCGCCCGGGCCATGCACGACACCGGGCTCGTGTCGCCGTACCACGCGGAGCTGCTGCAGTTCCTGCGGCACGAGAGCGACTACCTGCTCGCCGAGGCGCTCGGCCTGTCCGACACCGGCAAGAACTGCCTGCTGCGCTTCCGCGACCTGGTCCACCGGCTGATCGAGGAGGCCGTCACCCCGCACACCGCGCAGTGCATCTACGGTCTGGCGTTGCTGCTCGACCGCGGGATCCTCTACGAGCCGCCGGTCGTGCCCGGGCTGTGGCGCCAGATCGCGCTCGAGATCGGCCCGGCCGCCCGGGAACGCCTGGTCGCCGCGTTCGGCGAGCAGCCCGAGCCCGAGGTACGGCTGCTGGCCGGCGTGCTGTCGATGCTGGGCCAGCCGCTCGGCGTCGGGCAGGGTGACAACCCCACCTGCCAGTCCGCGCGCGCCCTGTCGATGTGGGCCTACAACGACCCGGACTACCTGCTCCAGATGGTCGTCTGGGCGGCCCGCGACGACGAGATCGTCATGCACTTCGAGGGACAGCGGATCTCGTCGCAGGAGATCGGGGCCGGGGTCGCGGAGAAGCTGCCGATCGACCTCGACCCGGTGTCGCTGGTCGTCGTCCCGCACCTGGACCGGATCTACGCCGAGATGGGCCGTCGCTGCGCGGACCGGCCCGGGGACCCGCACCGCTGGGTCAACCCGGAGTTCCACGGCTGGTGGGCGGCCCGCGGCTTCCACATCAACGTCGACGTCGAAACCGGCAACCTCATCGACCTCGACGCCTTCCTGCGCCAGTTCCACGCCGGCTACCACCCCGCCTACAACGGAGGGCAGCCGCTGATCCACCCGCAGCCCGCCGGGATCGCGGTGACCGACAGCGCCGCCCGCTACGTCGGCTGGCACGCCATCGCGATCCTGCGGGTCGCGCCGGACCCCAGCGACGTGATGCGGGTGTACTTCTACAACCCGAACAACGACAGCGGACAGGACTGGGGCGACGGCGTGGTCGTCTCGACCGCGGGCAACGGGGAACGCTTCGGCGAGGCGTCGCTGCCGTTCGACCAGTTCGCATCGCGGCTCTACATCTTCCACGGCGACCCGCTGGAGCTCGGCGAGCCCGGCCGGGTGCCCGCCGAGGTCATCGACACGATCGTCGGCTACATCGAACGCAGCTGGGGTGTCGACCGGCTCCCCGCCGGCGCGCTCCAGGCCTCCGACGGCCCGGCGGCCCCGACCGTCTGACCGGGCCGTGGGGGAGGAACGCCGCCAGGACCCGCCTGCGCCCGGTGCCGCCGGAGGGGCTCCGCCTGCGCCTGGCGTCGTCGGTGCGGTGCCGCCTGCGCCCGGCGCCGTCGCCGGGGTGCCGACGGTGCTCGGCGCGGCCGGAGCGGTGCTGCTGACCGGCGGTGCCTGGGCGGTGGTGCTCCGGCCCGAGGCGGCGCTCGCGCTCGGCGCCGCGGTGGCCGGGATGGGTCTGGTCGTCGTGGCGTGGCTGCTGCTGGTGCGCGCACCGGTGGCCCCCGCCCACGCGGTGCGTGCGCTGCTCGCCTGGGCCGCGCCGCTGCTCGTCGCGCCGCCGCTGTTCTCCCGCGACGTGTACAGCTACCTCGCCCAGGGGATGGTTGCGCTCGGCGGGGCCGACCCGCACCGGACCGGCCCGGCGGCCGGGCTGCCCGCCGGGTCGCCGGTCCTCGCGCGGGTCGACGGCTACTGGCGGGAGACGCCGTCGCCCTACGGGCCGGTGACCGACCTGTGGCAGAAGGCGGTCGCCGCCGTCGCCGGGGACGGGGCGGTCGCCGGGGTGGCGGCGTACCGGATGCTCGCCGTCGTCGCGGTGGCGGGGATCGCGTGGGCCGTGGTGCGCCTGGCCCGCGTGCACGGGGTCCCGCCCGGGACGGCACTGGCGTGGGGCGTCGCGAACCCGCTGGTCCTCTGGCACGTCGTCGGCGGGATGCACAACGACGGGCCGATGCTCGCGCTGCTGCTCCTGGGGCTCGCCGTCGGGCTGCGCGGGCCGCGGACGTCGCTCGTCGCCGGCACCGCGCTCGTCGCGCTGGGGGCGCTGGTGAAGGTCCCCGCGGCGGCCGGGCTCGTGGTCCTGGCGGTCGCCGCGACCCGGTCCGCGTCCGGCCGCGCCCACCGGTGGGCCGCGGTCGCACTGGTCGCGGGGGTCTCCGTGGCGGTCGCGCTCGTGGTGTCGTCCGTCGAGGTCGGCGCGGGGAGCTGGCTCGCCGCGGTCTCCGCACCCGGGCAGCTGTTCAGCTGGATGGCGCCGACCAACTGGGCCGCGGCGCTCGCGGGCGTGCTCGGCGCGGACCCGGCCGCGGCGCTGACGGTGGCGCGGACCGTCGGGACGGTGCTCGCCGCGGTGCTCGCGGCCGGGGTGCTCGTGGCGCAGGCCCGCGGCCGGACCACCGCGACGACGGCGCTCGGCCTGGTGCTCGGCGCCGTCGTCGTGCTCGGGCCGGTGCTGCACCCGTGGTACCTGCTGTGGGCCCTGACCCCGCTGGCCTGCGTGCCGCACCGCCCGCGGCCGCGGGCGGTGCTGACCGGAGTCGTGGCGGTGTCCGCGGTGCTGGTGCCGCCGCTCGCGGGGGACTTCTCCAGTCGGCCGGGGCAGCTCGCGGCCGCCTACGCGGGCGCGCTGCTCGTCGTCGGCGTGGTGGTGGCGGTGCTCGTCCGGACCCGCGCGCGGGCCCGCGCCGCGACCGGATCATGCTGACCCCGTGGTGAAGGCACTCGCGCCGCGGATCGCGGCGGTCGTCGTCGGCGGGGTGCTGCTGCACCTGGCGTTCCCGCCGCGCACCGTGTGGTGGACCGCGATCGTGGCGTTCGCGCTGCTCTGGTGGGCCCTGTCCGGGGTCCGGGTACGCCGTGCCGCGTGGCTGGGTGCGGTGTTCGGGTTCGCGTTCTACCTGGCGCACCTGATGTGGATCCAGGACTTCCTGGGCCGCGACTACGGGCCGTTCCCGTGGGTCGGGCTGTCGCTGGTGATGGCGGGGTTCCCGGCGCTCGGCGGCGCGCTCGTCGCCCTCGCCGCCCGGCTGCCCGCCGCACCGGTGTGGGGTGCGCTCGCGTTCGCCGCGCAGGAGTGGCTGCAGAGCAGGTTCCCGCTGAACGGTTTCCCCTGGGGCCGGGTCGCGTTCGGGCAGGTCGAGGGACCGTTCCTGCCGCTGGCCGCGATCGGTGGGGCCCCACTGGTGTCGGTCGCGGTGGTCGCGGCCGGATTCTGCGTGGCGGCGTTCCTGCAGCGCCCGCGCCGGGTCGTCGGCCTCGTCCCGGTCGTTGTGATCGTGCTCGTGCTGCTCGCGGTGCCGACCCCGCCCGTCGACGCCCAGGACGGCACCCGCACCGTCGCGGTCGTGCAGGGCAACGCGCCCGACATCGGGCTCGGTCTCTTCTCGGCCGGTCGGACCCTGCGCGCGAACAGCCTCGCCGAGACCTCCGTGCTGGCCGACCGGGTCCGGTCCGGCGCGGTCGCGCGGCCGGACCTCGTCGTGTGGCCCGAGAGCTCGCTGTCGACCGACGGCGTCGACCCGGCGGTCGACCGGGCCGTCGACGCGCTCGGCGTGCCGTTCCTGATCGGCGCCAACTACGAGGCGGGTGCGACCGACACCGAGAACGCGGTGGTCGTCTGGAACCCGGGGACGGGAGCGGGGGAGCGCTACGCGAAGCAGGAGCTCGTGCCGTTCGGCGAGCGCATCCCGCTGCGGGCGGTCACGCAGTACCTGACCCCGTTCGTCGCGCTGGCCGACTTCACCCCGGGTACGGCGCCCGGGGTCCTGCCCGTCGCGGGCACCCGGGTGGCGACGGCGATCTGCTACGAGACCGCCTACGACCACGTGCTGCGCGACGGCGTCGCCGACGGTGGTTCGCTGCTGGTGATCCCGACCAACAACGCCTGGTACGGGCGGGGCGAGATGACCTGGCAGCACCTCGCTATGTCGCGGCTGCGGGCCGTCGAGCACGGCCTGGCCGCGGTCGTCGCGGCGCTGTCCGGGGCGAGCGCGGTGATCCGGCCGGACGGCTCCGTCGTCGCCAGGACCGGGCTCTACACCGCCGACACCCTGGTCGAGCAGGTGCCGCTGCGCACCGAGCTGACGTTCGCGACCCGCTGGGGTGCCTGGTTCGAGCACGGTCTGGCGCTCGCCGGGCTGCTCGCCGCCGCGGCCGGGTACCTGCTGCGCCGCCGGGAGCTCAGCCGGACGTCGACCGGCGCATGACCACCCGCGGGAACCCGCCGGACACCCCGGTGGTCTCCGCGGCGACCGTGAACCCGCCCGCCTCGAACAACGCGCGGGTGCCGACATAGGCCATCGTCAGGTCGACCCGGGCTCCCCGGTTGTCCACCGGGTAGCCCTCGACGGCCGGTGCGCCCTGGTCGCGGGCGTACCCGACGGCGCCGGCGAGCAGGGCGTGCGCGATGCCGCGGCCCCGGTGGCCGGCACGGACCCGGAAGCACCACACCGACCAGACCGGGAGGTCGTCGACGCGCGGGATGGTGCGGGAGCGGGCGAACGGCAGCTCCGCGCGCGGGGCCACGGCGGCCCAGCCGACCGGTTCGCCGTCGTCGTGGGCGACGACGCCGGGCGCGACCACGCGGGTCGTCAGCTCCCGGACGTACTCGCCCCGGGCCCGGCCGGTCAGGGCACGGTTCCGCGCCGCGGGCAGCCGGTGCGAGAGGCACCAGCAGACCGACGCGTCGGGGGAGCGCTTCGGGCCCAGCAGGGTCGCGAGGTCGTCGAAGGAGGTGGCCGGAGCGACGACGAGGGGCACCGCGCCACGCTAGTCCGGGAACGCCTCGGCGAGCATCCGGTGTCCATGGGCCTCGAACGGCTCGTCGCCGACCTGCAGGGCCCAGGTCGCGGTGCCGACGGCCTCGGCGACCCATTCGCGGCGCCACGGGCCGGGCTCGCGCGGGTCGCCGCCGTAGCCTTCGTGGTGGGCAGCCTCCAGCGCCGGGTCCCACCGGAACTGGCGGGACGCCAGGCGGACGAGGTCGGTGAGCGGTGGGCGCAGTGCCGCCCGGCCCAGGTCGATCATCGAGACCGCCCCGTCGTGCACCAACCAGTTGCGCGGATGCCAGTCACCGTGGGTGGGAACGAGCCGGGCCGCCGGGACCGGCCAGCCGCTCACCTCCGCCCGCAGCCGCGCGAGGATCCCGGGTGCGATGCGGTGCGGACGCCCGAGCCTGGTCAGGACGGTGTCGCGCAACTGGGCGCCGTAGCCGTCGTCGTCGACGGCTACGCGGTCGTGCAGCAGTGCCAGCAGCTCCCCGGCCCCGCGGTAGGTCGACGGCTCGTGCTCGGCGGGTGTGTCCTGCACCAGGGCCCCGGGCAGGTAGCGGGTGACCAGCAGCTTCGCGTCGGCATCGGCCCGGTGGAGCTCCGGCGCACGACCGCGGGCGACGAGCGGGGCCAGCCACTCGCGGTGGGCGCGGATCTCCCGGGCGATGTGGGCGTCGGCGTCGTCGCCGGCCTTCACGACGAGGTCGACGCCGTCGTGGCGAACCCGCAGCACCGTGGTCCCGACCAGGCCCCAGCCGAGGTCGGCCACGACCTCGTGCCCGGGCAGCCAGGATCCGAGCAACGAGGCCTGACGGGCGGACAGCGGCACGGCACGACGCTAGCCGCCCGGAACACGCCGATGGCGGCACCCCCAGTGGGGATGCCGCCATCGGACGGAGGAACTACTGCCCGGCGCTACTGCCGGGCGGGGTGTCTCAGCGAGGGGACACCGAGGAGGCCTGCGGGCCCTTGGCGCCCTGCGTGACCTCGTAGGACACGGCCTGGTTCTCCTGCAGCTCCTTGAAGCCGCTGCCCTCGATCGCCGAGTAGTGGACGAACACGTCAGCGCCGCCGTCCTCGGGAGCGATGAAGCCGAAGCCCTTCTCGGCGTTGAACCACTTCACGGTTCCGTTGGTCATGGTGACTCCTTGTCATGCAGCTTTCGGACGGAACAACCACGTCGTGCGGCTGCCCGGGTCAGAGGAATTCCCAGACGGCAGCCAGCTTCAGCTACACCAAAGACAGCGGATCCGCCCGCATCATCATTCTGCGGACGCCTGCGAAACACGAAACTCAGAACTACGGTGACCGAGAGGAACGCTACTGCAGCACGCCGTGTGGGCCAAACACCCGTTCCTCCCGGCGGGCCCGGAGGCGACGATCCCGGGTCCGTGACCTGCTGATCATGGTGCCGATCGTGACCCTCGTCACTGACGGTCGTCGCCCCGGGGGCCGGGGCGACGACCCGTCGTCGGGGGATCAGGCGTCGGTGGCGGCCCGCTGCCGCACCGCGATGGGTGCGCCGGCGAGGTCCTCCTCGTTGCAGAGCAGCTTGAGCTCGTAGTACGCGGCCTCCGAGGCCTCGTTGTAGTCGAGGTGGATGGCGATCACGTCCACCGGCTCGCCCAGCCAGGTCTGGGTCTCGCGCAGCCACTGCGCGGCACGTTCCAGTGCGGTCGGGAGGTCGTTGTCGCGGAACTGGACCGGGCGGAACGGTACGTCCTGGATCCCGTCGAGCTGGTGTGCCGGGCGGGGGAGGCCACCGGCCAGTCCCGCGTCGTCCAGTTCGAGCGCTACCGGGTTCTCACTCATTCCTCCAGGATCCCGCATCACGCCCTGTCGTCGCACCCCACCACCCCGGCGGGTCGCCCGTGCCCCGGTGGTTCCGACCACGGGCCGTCGAGCAGCCGGTGGCGGTCCGCTACCGGGGAGCGGTCGCCCCGTTCCAGTCGACGAGCTGGACGACGACGCCGTTGGGGTCGCGGACCTGGAAGGCTCGCTCGCCCCACTCCTCGGTGGTCAGCGGCATGGTGATGGCGACCCCCTCCTCGACGAGGCGTGTCAGCTCGCCCTCCAGGTCGTCGACGGTGAACGCGAGGATCTGCCCGGCCGCGTGGAGGCCGCGCTGGTCGTCCGGGAGCGTCTCCAGGCCGCGTCGCAGGAAGATCACGTTCATGCCCACGTCGTCGCGGGTGAGCGAGGCGAACCCGTCCGCCGCCGCTCTCGCCGAGCAGGAGGCCCGCGAGGCGGCCCTGGCATCGTCGCTGACCGACGAGCAGTGGTGGGCGGTCAACGCGCCGCTGCTGGACCGCGTGCTGGACCCGGAGGTCTACCCGCTGGCGGTCCGGGTCGGCAGCGCGGTGGGCGCGGCCCACGGGAGCGCCTGGGATCCGGATCGCGCGTGGGAGTTCGGCCTCGCGCGGACCCTGGACGGGCTCGCGGGGCTCGTCGGGGAGTAGTCCACCGGAACACGACGAAGGCCCAGATCCGCTGGATCTGGGCCTTCATGTGGTCGGGGTGACAGGATTTGAACCTGCGACCTCTTCGTCCCGAACGAAGCGCGCTACCAAGCTGCGCCACACCCCGATGGACACTCGGGTCTCCCCGTGAGCCGTGGAGAACTCTACCCGATGCCCTCCGTGGCCTGCGCGGGGGTTCCCGTCCGCGCATCGGGGCCGGTCGTCCGCGGTACGAGGGTCAGCAGCGAGGCCTCCGGCGGGCACGCGAAGCGCACCGGCGCGTACGGCGAGGTGCCCAGCCCGGCCGACACGTGCAGCCGCATCCGGCTGCCCCAGCGGCTCGCCCCGCGGGCACGGCCCCGGTCGATCCCGCAGTTGGTGACGAGTGCGCCGTAGCCGGGCAGCCGCAGCTGGCCGCCGTGGGTGTGGCCGGCGAGGACGAGGTCGTAGCCGTCGGCGGCGAAGCCGTCGAGCACCCGCGGCTCGGGGGAGTGGGTCAGCCCGATGCGCAGGTCGGCGTCGGCGTCGTGGCCGGCGATGCGCGGGTAGCGGTCCAGGTTCAGGTGCGGGTCGTCGACGCCCGCGATCCGGACCGACCGGCCGTCGACCTCGAGCAGGTGCCGGGCGTGGGTGGCGTCGACCCAGCCGTGCTCGCGGAACGCGGCGCGCAGGTCGGTCCAGGGCAGGTCCGCCCCGTGCACCCGCCTGGTGTCCCCGCGACGCAGGTAGCGGGCCGGGTTCTTCCGGGTGGGGCCGTAGTAGTCGTTGCTGCCGAACACGAACGCGCCCGGCCGCTCCAACAGCCTCCCCAGTGCGGTCAGCACGCCCGGGACGGCGTCGGGGTGCGCCAGGTTGTCCCCGGTGTCGATCACCAGGTGCGGGTCGAGCTCGTCGAGCGCGGCGATCCACCGCATCTTGCTGCGCTGGCCCGGCATGAGGTGGAAGTCCGACAGGTGCAGGATCCGCAGCGGCCGCGCACCCTCGTCGAGGACGGGCAGCTCGACCCGGCGCAGCGTCCAGTGCCGTCGCTCGATCCCCGCCGCGTACCCGATTCCCGAGGCCCCGAGCAGGGCGGCTCCGGCGGCGGTGCGTGCGAGGGTCCCAGCGATACTCACGCGATCCAGCGTACGTCGCGGGACTATCGTGGCGACCCGTGAGCACCCTCAAGGAGCAGCTGCGGGCCGACCTGACCACCGCGATGAAGGCCAGGGACGAGCTGGTCCGGACGACCCTGCGATCCGTCCTGACCTCGATCGGCAACGCCGAGGTGGCCGGTGACACCGCCCGGGAGCTCTCCGACGACGAGGTCCGCGCGGTCATCACCAAGGAGACCAAGCGGCGTGCCGAGTCCGCCCAGGCCTTCGCCGACGGCGGCCGCCCCGAGTCCGCGGACCGTGAGCGCGCCGAGGGCGAGGTCCTCGCCCGGTACCTGCCGACCCACCTCGACGACGACGAGGTGGCCGCCCTGGCGACCGCCGCCGTCGCCGAGGTGGAGGCCGAGACCGGGGAGCGGCCCGGCATGCGGCAGATGGGACAGGTCATGAAGAAGGCGAACGCCGCCGCGGCGGGCCGCGCCGAGGGCGGCCGTGTCGCCGCCGCGGTGAAGAAGGCCCTCGCCGCGGGCTGACCCGCCCCCGTCGACGACGGGCCCCGCACCGGATCGCTCCGGTGCGGGGCCCGTCCTCGACTCAGGTCGTGGGGGTCTTGCGGGTGCGCGTCCCGGTCGACTTCGTCGTGGTGCTCTTCGCCGCCGTGCTGCGCGTCGTGGTCTTCTTCGCCGCGGCCGTGCGGGTGCCGGTCTTTGCCGCAGGGCTCTTGGCCGTGGTGCTCTTCGACGCAGTGCTCTTCGACGCGGCCGGCTTGCGGGTCGTGGTCTTCTTCGCGGGGGCCTTCGCCCGCCGCTCGGCGAGCAGCTCGGACGCCCGCTCGTCGGTGATCTCCTCGACCGAGTCGCCCTTGCGCAGGCTGGCGTTCGTCTCGCCGTCGGTGACGTAGGGGCCGAACCGGCCGTCCTTGATCACCATCTTCTTGCCGGTCGAGGCGTCCTCACCCAGCTCGCGCAGCGGCGGTGCCGCGGCGGCACGGCCCCGCTGCTTGGGCTGGGAGTAGATCCCCAGGGCCTCCTCCAGGGTGACCGTGAAGAGCTGCTCCTCGTTCGACAGCGACCGCGAGTCCGTGCCCTTCTTCAGGTACGGGCCGTAGCGGCCGTTCTGCGCGGTGATCTCGTCACCGGAGTCCGGGTCCGTGCCGACGATCCGGGGCAGCGACAGCAGCCGCAGCGCGTCCTCGAGGGTGACGGTGTCGACCGACATCGACTTGAACAGCGAGCCGGTGCGCGGCTTGGGCTTGGCCGGCTTCTTCTTGGCGCCCTCGGGCACCTCCGGCTCGGGCAGGAGCTCGGTGACGTAGGGGCCGAAGCGGCCCTCCTTCGCCACGATCTCGTGGCCGGTGACCGGGTCGGTGCCCAGCTTGCGGCCCTCCTGCGGCACCGAGAACAGCTTCTCGGCGATCTCCTCGGTCAGCTCGTCGGGGGCCAGGTCGTCGGGCAGGTTGGCCCGCTGGGACTCGCCGTCGACGATCCGCTCCAGGTACGGGCCGTAGCGCCCGACCCGGACGACGACGTCGCGGCCCTCGGCGTCGGTGAACATCGGGATCGAGTTCACCGTGCGGGCGTCGATCTCCTCCAGGTTCGCGCCGACGAGCTTCTTCAGCCCGCCCGCCTTCGCGATCTCCGACCCGGTGTCCGCGCCCTCGTCGCCGAAGTAGAAGCCGGACAGCCAGTGCACGCGGGAGTCGTCCCCGGAGGCGATGGAGTCGAGGTCGTCCTCCATGGCGGCGGTGAAGTCGTAGTCGACGAGCTGGCCGAAGTGCTGCTCCATCAGCCCGACGACGGCGAACGCCACCCACGACGGGACGAGCGCGGAGCCCTTCTTCCAGACGTAGCCGCGGTCGAGGATGGTCTTGATCGTCGACGCGTACGTCGACGGCCGCCCGATCCCCATCTCCTCCATCGCCTTGACCAGCGCGGGCTCGGTGAAGCGCGACGGCGGGCTGGTCGAGTGCCCGTCGGGCACCAGCTCGGTGGCGGTCAGCGCCTGCCCCTCGGTCAGCTCCGGGAGCCGGGACTCGGCGTCGTCGGCCTGGCCGGTGGACTCGTCGTCCATGGTCTCGACGTAGGCCTTGAGGAAGCCGGGGAAGGTGATCGTGCGGCCGGAGGACGCGAACACGACCTTCTCGCCGGTCCCCGCGGTGCCCGCGATCCGGATGCTCACGGTGGTCCCGCGGGCGTCGTTCATCTGCGAGGCGATGGTCCGCTGCCAGATCATCTCGTAGAGACGGAAGTCGTCACCGTCGACCTCGCGGGCGATCGCACCGGGGGTCCGGAAGGTCTCGCCGGCAGGGCGGATGGCCTCGTGGGCCTCCTGGGCGTTCTTCACCTTGCGCGTGTACTGGCGCGGCGAGTCCGCGACGTAGGCGTCGCCGTAGAGCTCACGGGCCTGCGAGCGGGCGGCCTCGATGGCCGTCGCCGACAGCGTCGTCGAGTCCGTACGCATGTAGGTGATGTAGCCGTTCTCGTACAGGCGCTGCGCGCTGCGCATCGTGCGCTCGGAGGAGAACCGCAGCTTGCGGCCCGCCTCCTGCTGCAGCGTCGAGGTCATGAACGGCGGGTACGGCTTGCGCGTGTAGGGCTTGGACTCGACGGAGGCGACCTCCATCGGACGGTCCTGCAACCCGTCGGCGAGGCGGCGTGCCTGCGCCTCGTTCAGGGTGACGACCTCGGCGGAGCCCTTCTTCAGCTGCCCGAGCGAGTCGAAGTCGCGGCCGGTGGCGACGCGCTTGTCGTCGACCTGCACCAGCCGTGCGCCGAACGAGCGCGGGGTGGCCTTCTCCCCGGCGTCGAGGGTCGCGGCGATGTCCCAGTACTCCGCGGAGCGGAACGCGATGCGGTCACGCTCGCGCTGCACGATCAGCCGGGTCGCGACCGACTGGACGCGGCCCGCCGACAGCTTCGGCATGACCTTCTTCCACAGCACGGGGGAGACCTCGTAGCCGTAGAGACGGTCCAGGATGCGGCGGGTCTCCTGCGCGTCGACGAGGTGCTGGTCGAGCTCGCGGGTGTTCTCCGCGGCCGCCCGGATCGCCGACTCGGTGATCTCGTGGAAGACCATCCGCCGGACCGGGACCTTGGGCTGGAGGGTCTCGAGCAGGTGCCAGGCGATGGCCTCGCCCTCGCGGTCGGGGTCCGTCGCGAGCAGGAGCTCGTCGACGGTCTTCAGCGCCTCGCGCAGCTCCGAGACGGTGCTGCGCTTCTCCGGTGTGACGATGTAGAGCGGGCTGAACTGGTTGTCGACGTCGACGCCGAGCCGCGCCCAGGACTCGCCCTTGTACTTGGCGGGCACGTCCGCCGCACCGCGCGGCAGGTCACGGATGTGCCCGACGGAGGACTCGACGATGTAGTCGTTGCCCAGGTAGGGCTGGATCTTCTTCGCCTTGCTGGGGGACTCGACGATCACCAGGCGGCGCGTCGGGCGGCCGGATGCGTTCGCCGTCGAGGTCGGCTTGCGCGTGCTGCCCCCCGACGTGCGTGCCGAACCCGTCGTTCCCGTTGTCGCTGCTGCCACGTGGTCCTACCTCATCTCCTCGGCTGCGTCGCGGTCCCTGCGACGTCGTCGCCGTTATCCGACCCCGTACAGGTGCATCGTGCGGTCCCGGAGCGTGCCGGGACGGTTGCGCTGAGCGTCTTCTTCGGGGTCGACGATCGCACGATCTCACACCGTCGTCGCTCCGTGTCGTGGCTCGTGCCACTGGGAGCGGGCGAGTCGCCAGCGTAGACCCAGCCGTAGTTCGGCAGGTCAGGCGGCCGGTCGGCCGCGGTACCGGGGCCAGTCGGCCGGATTCGTCATCCGCGGCGCGGGGCCGACCAGTTCCACCAGTCGGGCCAGTCGACGCGCTCCGTGCAGGCGTAACGCCGGGCCGGGCGCGCCGTGTTCCCCCGGGGCGAGCCGTGCCGGGGGCAGGCCGGCCCGGGTGGCGGCGGCGATCAGCGGGCCGTGTGTCCACGACGCCTGTGGATCGAGCAGCAGCAGGTACCCGCCCCGCAGGTCGGGGGTGCCCGCGGCGAGCGCCCACAGCCGGAGCGCGGCGCCGTCGAGCTGGAAGTCCGGCGGGATCTGCTTGCGACCCTCCGGCGTGCACCAGGCGCGGGCCAGGGGAACCAGGTCGCGCCGGAACGCGCTGCGCATCCCGGACGCCCCGGGGGCGAGGGTGACGCCGCGGGCCGCCGCCAGCGCGGCCAGCGCGGTCTCGCGCCCCTCGATCGGCAGTGGGACGTCGAACCGGGCCGTGTCCCCGGCGCCGAACCGCTCGATCCGCCCGGGCCCGCAGAGCAGCCCGGCCAGGTCGGTCAGCCCGGCCGGCCGGGCCTCCGCGGAGAACAGCGACATCTGCGGCACCCGCGAAGCATAGAACGCATGTTCGACCTTGCCCAGCGGGGAGCGCCGTACGGGTGACGCAGCGGGTCAGGCGGGGCCGTTGATCTTCTTGAGTGCGACGCACTTCGGTGCGGTCGCGAACGCCTTGTCCAGACGCGGGGTGGGCCCGATCTTGTCCAGCCCCTGGGCGCCGGAGATCGTCCGCAGCTTCTGCTGGGCGCCGTCGAGCTTGCCCTTGAAGCCCTGGACGTCGTTCGGGTCGATCGCGTCGACGTCCTTCTTGGCCTGGGCGATCGTCGTGCCGGACCGGTCGAGCATGTCGCGGACCGCGGCGGCCCACGCGTCGCCGCCGCTCACCGGGGACTGCCCGGCCGCAGCCAGCTGCTTCTTGCCGGTGTCGATGCCGGCCGCCACCTTGCCGAGGTACTCCGACAGGCGCGTCTTGATCCCGGCGAGGTCGGCGCCGTCGTAGTTCGGCGGGGTGTTGAGCGGCTGGTAGTAGGCCAGGGTCGCGCCACAGACCTTGTCGCCCCAGGCGACCGGGTCGGCGCCGACGCCCGCGGTCGGTCGGGGGGCCGGGTCCGCCGCGGGGGTGCCGGCCACGCTCGACGCGCAGCCGCCGGCCAGGAGCGCGGCGAGCAGGGTGGGGAGCAGGACCCGGGCGGTGCGCGCCGGGCGGGGGGTGGCCATCGTCGGGCTCCAGGGTCGGGGCCCGTGGGGGCCCGGGACACGGACAGTGGTCGACGGTAGGACGCCGCCGCGGGTCAGCTGCCTCCGCCCTCCCCGGTTGACCCGTTCGGGGCATCGGCGGGGCCGCCGGGCGGCGGTGTCGGGCGGGCCTGCTCCGCCGTTCGGGTGAGGTCCGTGCAGGCCGTCGAGGCCCGGAACGCCGAGGCGATCGCCGGGTTGCCGGTGACCTCGTCGAGCGGCCCGGTGGTCCCGGCGAGGCGGGCGAGCGGCTCCAGCGCGGCAGGCAGGTCACGCTGCACCGCGGCCGGGTCGGCCGGGTCGATGGCGTCGACCCGCGAGCGCGCCCCGGAGAACGCCGAGCGGATCTCGCCGAGTCCGCCCTGGAGCCGCGCGGCGAGGGCCTCGCCGTCGTCGACGGGGGCCGGGCCGAGCCGGTCCAGGTCGCCCAGCGCGCCGTCGGCGGCCTGGGTGGTGCGGGTCAGGTAGTCCGAGAGGGCCCGCAGCCGCTGCGCCGGATCCGGGGTCTCCGCGGGCGCGTCCACGGCGGTGCGGACGAAGGGCAGCACGGCCGCGCACATCGAGTCGGTCCACTGTTCGACGGTCGGCCCGGAGGGGCCGCAGCCCGCCAGCACGACGGTCGGGGCGACGAGGAGCGCGGCGAGACCTCGCGATGTCCGCATCGCTCCTCCGTCGGGGGTGATCACTGCGGTCCGGCGGAGAGTATCCGAATCGTCCCGAGACGAAAGACGGCCGCCCGTCCCGATGGGACGAGCGGCCGCCGTGGTCCTGCGAGGTGTCGGCTAACCGACCGAGCTCTCGGCCGGGGTGTCGGTGATCGCCGAGGTGCGGCGCTTCGAGACCACCACCGCGGCCGCGATGATCACCACCGCGACGATCGCGATGAGGACGCGGATCACCGGGTTGGCGTCCGGGGTGGACAGCACCACGACCGCGGGGGCGATCAGCACCGAGACCAGGTTCATGACCTTGATCAGCGGGTTGATCGCGGGGCCCGCGGTGTCCTTGAACGGGTCGCCGACGGTGTCGCCGATGATCGTCGCCTCGTGGGCGTCGGAGCCCTTGCCGCCGTGGTTGCCGTCCTCGACGAGCTTCTTGGCGTTGTCCCAGGCGCCGCCCGAGTTGGCCAGGAAGATCGCCATCAGGACGCCGGTCGCGATGGCACCTGCCAGGTAGCCGGCCAGCGGGCCGACGCCGAGACCGAACCCGACCGCGATCGGGGCGAAGATGGCGAGCAGGCCGGGGGTGGCCAGCTCGCGCAGCGAGTCCCGGGTGCAGATGTCGACGACGCGGCCGTACTCCGGGCGCTCGGTGCGGTCCATGATCCCGGGGTGCTCGCGGAACTGGCGGCGCACCTCGTAGACGACGGCGCCCGCGGCGCGGGTCACCGCGTTGACCGCGAGGCCGGAGAACATGAAGACCACCGAGGCGCCGATGATCACGCCGACCAGGGTGTTCGGGCTGAACACCTCGTAGGCGAACGCGGTCCCGGCGTCCTGCGCGGCGATGTTCACCCCGGCCAGGGCCTGGCTGATCGCGTCGCGGTAGGAGCCGAACAGCGCCGTCGCCGCGAGCACTGCGGTGGCGATCGCGATGCCCTTGGTGATCGCCTTGGTGGTGTTCCCGACCGCGTCGAGCTCGGTGAGGATGTCGACGCCGTCGCCCTCGACGTCGCCGGACATCTCCGCGATGCCCTGCGCGTTGTCCGAGACCGGGCCGAAGGTGTCCATCGCGACGATGACGCCGACCGTGGTCAGCAGGCCGGTACCGGCCAGTGCGACCGCGAACAGCGACACGACGATCGAGCCGGACAGCAGGAACGCCCCGTAGACGGCCGCGGAGATGACGAGCGCGGTGTAGACGGCGGACTCGAAGCCGATCGAGATGCCGGACAGGATCACGGTGGCCGCACCGGTCAGCGACGACTCGCCGACGTCCTTGACCGGGCGGTCCTCGGTACCGGTGTAGTAGCCGGTCAGCTTGAGGATGACCGCGGCCAGCACGATCCCGATGACCACGGCGACCGAGGCGATCAGGCGCGGGTCGCCCGCGAGCCCGACGACGCTGGTGTCGGTCGGGTTCAGCAGCTCGCCGAAGGTGCTCGGGAGGTAGACGTAGGCGGCGATGATCGACAGCACGCCGGCGAACAGTGCCGAGAGGTAGAAGCTGCGGTTGATCGCCCGCAGGGTGTTCTCCCCGGCGCGGGCCTTGGTCAGGTAGACGCCCAGGATCGCGGTGATCACGCCGATCGCCGGGACGATCAGCGGGAACAGCAGGCCCTGCAGGCCGAACGCCGCGGTGCCGAGGATCAGTGCGGCGACCAGCGTCACCGCGTAGGACTCGAACAGGTCGGCGGCCATGCCGGCGCAGTCACCGACGTTGTCGCCCACGTTGTCGGCGATGGTGGCCGCGTTGCGGGGGTCGTCCTCGGGGATGCCCTGCTCGACCTTGCCGACCAGGTCGGCGCCGACGTCGGCGGCCTTGGTGAAGATGCCGCCGCCGACCCGCATGAACATCGCGAGCAGTGCCGCGCCGAAGCCGAAGCCCTCCAGGACGCGGGGCGCCTGGCCGGCATAGACGAGCACGACGATCGCGGCCCCGAACAGGCCGAGGCCGACGGTGAACATGCCGACGACGCCGCCGGTGCGGAACGCGATGCGGGTCGCCTTCTCACGGCCGCCCGGCTCGCGGGAGGCCGCGGCGACGCGGATGTTCGCGCGGGTGGCGAGCCACATGCCCAGGTAGCCGATGATCGCGGAGAAGACCGCGCCGACGACGAAGAAGATCGATCGTCCGATGCGTTCACCGAGGTCCTCGGCGGGGAGCGCGAAGAGCAGGACGAACACGATCGCGGCGAAGATCGCGAGCGTGCGGAACTGGCGGTTGAGGTACGCCGTGGCGCCCTCCTGGACCGCGCGGCCGATCTCCTGCATGTTCGGGGTGCCCTCGCCGTAGGAGAGCACCTCCCGCAGCAGTAGACCGCCGACGACCAGGGCGACGAGGGCGACCACCGCGACCACACCGACGATGGTGAGGTCCCCCGCGCCGAGCTCGAGGCCCTGGGCGAGGTAGGTGGGCTGGGACATCCGTGTCCTCCCGGTGGAAAGGATCCGGCCGGCGAGGTCCCCGGCGGCCGGGTCGGGGTCACTGTGGCGCGACCCGGCCGGGCGGCGACGGCCTCGTCGGCGTCGACTGGGCCCGGGCGGCGTCCACCGGTGACCGGGCTGGTGCAGTCTATGAGTGTGGGACATCCCTCAGTGCGATTGGGATCACAAGACGTAACGAACTGGCAAAAGTGATCAATCCCACACGATGTCGCGACGCAATCCGGGAACCTGCAGATCACCTGCGACGCAACCACTTCTGTCGTCCGCCCGTGCCGCGCCCGTCGGCCGGGGGCGGACACCGGGAGCGACCGCTGATCGTTCGAACATCTGTGCCATCGTGGTCGGTCGTGGGAGCGACGGCGGACAGCACGCAGGGCCCGGACGGGTCGCAGCGCGGGATGGAGCTGCTCCGCCGCGTGCTGGCGGGCTCGGGCCTCGACCCGGCCCGTGCCGACGCCACGTGGACGTCCGGCCCGGCGGAGACGGTCCCGCCGAGGCCGGGACCGGGCGCCGGGGCGTTCGCCGCTCAGGACGGGTTCGACGGTCCGGACGGAGCGCGCGGCTCCGGGGGGCCGACCGACCCCGTCGGCTCTGCCGGCTCCCGCGGCCCTGCCGGTCCCAGCCGTCCTCCTGGCCCTGCCGATCCTCCCGGCTTCCATGGTGTCGATGGCGACGATCCGGCCGGCGCCGTCGACGATCCGTTGCGGCACGTCGTGCGGATTCCGGCACGGCCCGGCCGCCAGGTCGACTGGCCGGGCTGGACACCCGAACCGCTGCGCACGGCCTGGGCGGCCCGCGGCGTGACCCGCCCGTGGTCGCACCAGGCACACGGGGCGGAGCTGGTGCACTCCGGCGCCGATGTCGTCGTCGCGACGGGGACGGCGTCGGGGAAGTCGCTGGTCTACCAGCTCCCGGTGCTCGCCGGGCTGGCCGAGGACCCGCGGGCCACGGCGCTGTACCTCGCCCCGACCAAGGCACTCGCAGCCGACCAGCTGCGGTCCCTCGACGGGCTCGCCCCGGACGGTGTCCGGCCCGCCGCCTTCGACGGTGACACCCCCATGGACCAGCGCGACTGGGTCCGCAGGCACTGCCGGTGGGTCTTCTCCAACCCGGACATGCTGCACCGGTCGCTCCTTCCCCGGCACGGACGCTGGACGACCTTCCTCCGCCGGCTGCGCTACGTCGTGGTCGACGAGTGCCACACCTACCGCGGGGTGTTCGGCTCGCACGTGGCACTGCTGCTGCGACGGCTGTTGCGTCTCGCCGCCCGCTACGGCGCACGCCCCACGATCGTGCTCGCCTCGGCGACGGTGGCCCGCCCGGAGGAGTTCGCGTCCCGGCTGACCGGCCGCGACGTCGTCGCCGTCACCGAGGACGGGTCCCCGCATGCCGGTCGCACCGTCGCGTTCTGGGAGCCGCCGCTGCTCGCCGAGATCACCGGGGAGAACGGGGCGCCGGTCCGCCGCTCCGCCGGGGCCGAGGTCTCCCGGATGCTCGCCGACCTCGTCCTGGAGGACGCGCGGACCCTGGCCTTCGTCCGGTCCCGGCGGGCCGCCGAGCTCACCGCGCTCGGTGCGCAGCGCCAGGTCGCCGAGATCGCTCCCGAGCTGGCCGCGCGGGTCGCCGCCTACCGCGGCGGCTACCTGCCGGAGGAGCGCCGCGCGCTGGAGGCCGACCTGATGTCGGGCAGGCTGATCGGGGTCGCGACCACCAACGCCCTCGAGCTCGGCGTCGACATCTCCGGGCTCGACGCGGTGGTGCAGGCCGGCTTCCCCGGAACCCGCGCGTCGTTCTGGCAGCAGGCCGGGCGTGCCGGGCGCGCCGCCGACGAGGCACTCGTCGTGCTCGTCGCCCGCGACGACCCGCTCGACACCTACCTCGTCCACCATCCGAGCTCGCTGGTCGGTGCGCCGGTGGAGAGCTGCGTGCTCAATCCGGTCAACCCGTACGTGCTCGCTCCGCAGCTGGCATGCGCGGCCGCGGAGATGCCGCTGACCACGGTCGACGTCGAGGAGATGTTCGGAGGAGCGCCCGCGGTGGAGGTCCTCGACGCCCTGGTCGAGGAGGGCGTGCTGCGCCGCCGACCGCACGGCTGGTTCTGGCCCGACACCGGCGACGCACCCGCCGCGCACGTCGACATCCGCGGCTCCGGACTCGGACAGGTCGCCGTGGTCGAGGCGGCCACCGGGCGGATGCTCGGCACCGTCGACGGCGGCTCGGCCCCGGGCACGATCCACTCCGGTGCGGTGTACCTGCACCGTGGCGACAGCTTCGTCGTCGACGAGCTGGATCTCGACGACGGCGTCGCGCTCGTCCACGCCGAGGCCCCGGACTGGCGCACCGAGGCCCAGTCGGTCTCCGACGTCGCCGTGCTCGAGGTACTGGAGCACCGCCGGTGCGGGCCGGTGCAGGTCTGCTTCGGCGCGACCACGGTGACCAGCCAGGTCGTCGCGTACCGCCGACGGACCCCGGACGGGACGGTGCTCGACCAGACGCCGCTGGACCTGCCGCCGCAGAGTCTGGACACCCGGTCGGTCTGGTACACGATCGACCCCGACGCGCTCGCCGACGCCGGCATCGACGAGGCCCGTCTCCCCGGTGCCCTGCACGCCGCCGAGCACGCCGCGATCGGACTGCTCCCGCTGTTCGCGATCTGTGACCGCTGGGACATCGGTGGCCTGTCCACCGCGCTGCACCCCGACACCGGGCTCCCGACGGTGTTCGTGCACGACGGGCACCCCGGCGGCGCAGGGCTGGCCGAACGCGGCCACGAGGTGCTGGGGCGATGGCTGGCGGCGACCCGCGCCGCCGTCCGGGACTGCGAGTGCCGCACCGGATGCCCCTCGTGCGTGCAGTCCCCGAAGTGCGGCAACGGGAACAACCCGCTGGACAAGAGCGGGGCGGTGCAGGTGCTGGATCTGGTTCTGGCCGCGCTGGAAGGCGGGACCCCGACCGGCTCGCGGTGACCGCGGGACCGGACGGGGTACCACCGGCCCGCCCGTCGGGGGCGGGGGCGGACCGGTGGCAACCACGTGCGACGACATCGGACGGGGGCGCCAGGGGCGCTCCGACGTCGTCGCTGTCTGGGGAGCGTGGTCTTCGTGGCGGGGGCGGACCGGACCCTGCCCGTCCTCGCGACTCCTAGTAGGCGGCGAATTCAGGCGGTCGAAGCATCTAGCTCAACGAGTTCGGCGAATATCTCGGAGGGCTTCTTCCAGTTGTGGATCTTACGGGGTCGGTCGTTGATATCGCAAGCCACCATCGCCAGATACTTCGGGTCCGAGGTGATTTCCGTGCCTTTCGGGAAGTACTCGCGCACGATGCGGTTGAGGTTCTCGTTGCTGCCGCGTTCCCACGGCGAGTGCGGGTGGGCGAAGTACACCGGCATCGACCCCTTGGTGACGGCGGCGTGGCCGGCCATCTCCGCCCCGCAGTCCCAGGTCAGCGAGGCCCGCATGTGGGCGGGCAGGCCACTGGTGGCGGCGATGACCCCACGGCCGACGGTCAGCGAGTCGCGCCCGTGCAGCGGAACGAGCACGAGGAACCGGGAGGTGCGCTCGACCAGGGTCCCGACGGCGGTCTTGCCGTCCTTGCCGATGATCAGGTCACCCTCCCAGTGCCCGGGCACCACACGCCCCTCGGCGTTGACGGGGCGCTCGTCGATGTAGACGGGGTCCTTGATCCGCGGAGCCGGTGGTGGCTTCCGTCCGCCACGTCGAGTGGTGCGCCCGGAGCGCAGTGCGAGCAGCTCGCGGGCCAGGGTGGACACCGGGGTGGCATAGATCCACTGGTAGATCGCCTCGTGAGACACCCGGCAAGCCTGATCGTCGGGATACTCGGTCGGCAACCGGCCCGCGATCGAGGCCGGTGACCAGCCACGACGCAGCAGAGCGTGCACGATCCCGCGCAACCGCGGATAGCGGTCCACCGCGAGCTGCTTCGGGCGCGCCCGCGCCGCCTGGGCCCGTTCCTGCGCTGCCGCGGCCCGGTACTCGTGGCGTCCGCCGTGGCGACGGACCTCACGAGAGATCACCGACGGATCACGACCCACCACCGAGGCGATCTGCTTGTAGGACAAGCCTTCCGCCAGACCCCTCGAGATCTCCTCCCGATCCGACAACATCAACATTTCACGCACGGAACATCCTGTCCCGCCCAACTCGCCAAGATCAAGTGCTACGACCGGCAGAACTCACCGGCCCGAGTGTCGCGACAGTGACCAGATGTGGGCCGCGCAACGTCGGTGATCGGTCACGCCCCCACGACGAGATGCCGTTGCGTTGGGACGTTCGTCGTAAGCAATCGTGATGACGGCGTGCTCCGGGGTTCGCCGTCCGTTCATCTGGAGGCGCGGACCGCTCACCGAGATCGTGATCACGTCCGGGCGTGTTCACGACGGCTCCACCGCAGGAACCGAACCGTCCACGGGCCCGCTCGCCGGGGGCGTGCCCGCGTCGACGGGAGCCGGACCCGCGCGTGCCCTCGCCCGTGCGGGACCCCGGAGCGGGAGCAGCCCCGACCAGGCGACCTGGGTCTCGACCAGGGCGTCCCAGCCGTCGAGGCGGCAGGTCAGCAGCTCGGCGCCGTTGCGGACGGCGAGGTCGGAGGCACGGGCGCAGGCGGCAGCGGTGCCGTCCACCGACTGTCCCGCGGCCGCGAGCGCGGACAGGTCTGCGGCGGCGGAGGCGACGTGCCGGGCGCGGGCCGCGGCAGCCAGGTCGACACCGACGGTGCCGACCAGGAGCAGCACCGCTGCGGCCGTCGCGGCCCAGACCGAGGCGACGCCCGCGTCGCCTCCGCGACGTACCGGGGCGTGCCTGCTCATGGCGCGCCACCGGGCTGCGCCGGCGCCGACCCGGAACGGACCGCGCCTGCCGTGACGCCGGGTTCGACCGCGGCGGTCGCGGCACCGCTGATCGTGACCGGGAGCAGCCCGACCGGCCGGACCCGCACCGTCACGACGACGAGATCGCCGTCGACGCGGAGCTCGGGCTCGGCCCCGGCCGGTGCGAGCTGCGCGGCCGCGGCCCGACCCCGCTCGGTGTCACCGCGCGCGGCCTGGCGGGCCAGTTCGAGAGCGGCGTCGGTGCAGCGGACCCCGGCCGCCACCGCGGCGACGGCTCCGACCGCCGCCGCGGTGACCGCGACCAGGGTGCCGAGCGCCAGCGCCGCCTCGACGGTGACCGCGCCACGGTCGTCCGCCAGCCAGGACGGCGCGCCGCTAGTGGGGCCGACCGCGGCACCACGACGGGTGGCGCGGCCGCGGACACGGCGGCCACCGTGTCCGCGGTCCGCCCGGTCCGCCCGGTCCGCCCGGTCGGGTCGGTCGGGCCGATCGGGTCGGCTCGGGATGTCGCGGCCGTTGTCAGAGCGTCGTGGACAGTGCACGTTGCACGATCCCGGTGAGGGCGGCGAGGACGTCTCCGCCGCTGACGATCGCGTAGAGGAGCGCGGCGAAGGCCGCGGCGGCGACGGTGCCGACGGCGTACTCGACGGTGGACATGCCGTCGTCGTCCGAGGCGAGTGCGCACAGCCGGCGGTGCAGCAGGGAACGGGTGGGGGTCATCGGTGTCTCCTTCGTCGGGGGCCCGCGGAGTGCGGACCCGGTCGCCGCGCGGCGGTGGTCACCACCGTGCGAACGCCTCCCCGGCCAGCCCGATCACGACCGGCACGATGCCGAGGACCAGGAAGGCGGGCAGGAAGCAGAGCCCCAGCGGGGCGGTGATGCGGACCGCGGCGCGCTGCGCCCGCTCCTCGGCGAGATCCGCGAGACCGGCGCGCAGCCGAGCGGCTTCCGCCGCGGCGGAGCGTCCGAGGGCGGCACCGGTGCGGGCCGACCGGCCCGCCGCGCGGGCGAACCCGGCGAGTTCGGGGACCGGGCCGGCGGCGGCCCAGGCGTCGTCGGGGTCGGCGCCCAGCGCCAGCAGGCCCGCGACCCTGCGCAACGCCTCACCGGCCGGGCCGTCGAGCCGCCGGGCCGCGGCTCCGACGGCGTCCGCCACGGCGAGACCGGCGGCGAGGCAGGTCGCCAGGAGGTCCCAGGCGGCGGCCAGATCCGCGGAGTCCACCGACGCGGCCGGCCCGCGGGCTGCCCGCCGGGCGAGCCACAGCAACCCGCCGCCCAGCGCGGCGCCGACGACCGCGCCGCCCATCCCGCCGAGGGCTCCGCCGAGCGCGGCCCCGGAGGGAACGAGCACCGCGAGGACCGCGGTGCGGGTCGGCGCCGCGGCCGTCGTCGCTCCGGTGACGGAACGCAGCCCGCGCAGCCGCCCCGGTCCGGGACGCCCGCCGCCGACGACCAGGGCGAGCGCGGCGAGCCCGAGCGCGGCCGCGGTCACGTCGGCACCGCCGCACGCAGGATCCGGTCGGCCCACGCCGCCCCCGCGACCGTGAGGCCGACCCCGGTCAGCAGCAGAGCGGGCCCGTGCAGCCCGGTGCGCAGCACGGTCAGCGGCGCGATGCCCATCAACTGCCCGAGACCGATTCCGGCCAACGGCAACGCGGTCAGCACCGACGCCGTCGCCCGAGGCCCGGCGAGCTGGGCTCGCACCCGGGCTCCGTGCGCGATCCGCCAGCGGATGTCGTCGAGCAGGCCGGTGAGCAGGTCGGCGAGCGGGGCACCGTGGGTGTCGGCGAGCTCCCAGGCCGAGGCGACCCGCTCGACGTCGCGCCGGGCGGGGCCCCGCGCCGTCCGACGCAGGGCCTCGGGGACCGGCTCACCGATCCGCGCGGCGACCGCGGCCGGCTCGAGCAGCGCGCGGGCGAGCGGCCCGTCGTGCACGTGCCCGGCCAGCGCGGCCGCGGGGTGCGCGCCGGTGCGCAGCTCGTCGGTGATCCGGGCGAGTGCGTCGGCGAGTTCCGCAGCCGTCGACCCGGCCCGGTCCGCGGCCCGACGTGTGGCGATCCGGCGCCGCACTCCCCACGCCACCCCCGCTGCGCACACCGCGCCGGCGGGGCCCAGGAGCAGCCACCCCAGCGGGGCGGCGAGCAGCGGCAACGGCGGAGCGAGCAGCCGGGCCGTCGGGAGGGCGGTTCCGGTGCCGGTCAGGGCCCGCCACCGGGACCGCCCCGGCGCCGCGGGCAGTGTCAGCACCGCCAGCGCGAGCAGGACGGGAACCGTCACGCCCTGCGGCGTCCCGGGAAGTGCGCTCAGCACGGCACACCGACCCCGCGCTCGCGCAACAGCGTCGCGAGCTCGTCGCGGCCCGGCCCGACCCCGGAGCCGCGGCTCCAGGCGGCGGTGACGTGTGGGGTGCCGTCGTCGGAGCGGCCCAGCACACCGATCTCGTCGAGCGTCCGGCCGGCGCCGGGGCGGCGTCGCATGTGCAGCACGACCTGGACGGCGGCCGTCAGCTGACCGTCGAGCGCGGCGGGGGACATCCCGCCGAGCCCGGCCAGTGCGCGTATCCGGGCCGGGATCTCGCGGACCGAGTTCGCGTGCACGGTGCAGCCGCCGCCGTCGTGACCGGTGTTCATCGCCGCCAGCAGGTCGCACACCTCGGCGCCGCGGACCTCGCCTACGACCAGCCGGTCCGGCCGCATCCGCAACGCCTGACGCACCAGTTCGCGCAGCGGAACCCCGCCCGAGCCCTCGATGTTCGGCGGCCGGGCGACCAGCCGCACGACGTGCGGGTGGCGTGGGGAGAGCTCCTCGGCGTCCTCGACGGTGATCAGGCGCTCGCCCGGGTCGACCGCGCCCAGCAGCGCATTGAGCAGCGTGGTCTTGCCGCTACCCGTCCCGCTGGCCACGAGCACGGCCAGCCGGGCGCCGACGATCGCGCGCAGCAGTGCCTCGCCGGTCGCGTCGAGGGTGCCGGTCCGCCGGAGCGCGGCCAGGTCGTGCCCGGCGGGACGCAGCACCCGCAGCGAGATCGCGGTCCCGGCCGCCGCCACCGGTGGGAGGACGGCGTGCAGCCGGACCCCGTCGTCGGGGAGCCTGCCGTCGACGCAGGGGCTCGCGTCGTCGAGGCGGCGGCCCGCGGCGAGCGCCAGGCGCTGGGCGAGTCGCCGGACCGCGGCCTCGTCGGTGAAGGTGATGCCGGTGCGGCGCAGTCCGTCGCCGCGGTCGACCCAGACGGCGTCGGGCGCGGTGACCAGCACGTCGGTGGTCATCGGGTCGCGCAGCAGCGCGTCGAGCGGGCCCGCTCCGGTGAACTCCTGGCGCAGGGTGCGGAGCGCGGCGAGGACGTCCAGATCGGACGCGACCCCACCGGACTCGGCCCGCACCGCAGCGGCGACGGCGGCCGGCCCGGTCTCGCCGCCCGCGTCGGCCAGCCGGGCCCGCACCCGGTCGACCAGCGGGTTCACGAGGCCGCCCGCCGGATGCCGGCCGCACCGGAGAGGCGCTCGTGCACGGCCCGGGCCGCGGTGGTCAGCGGGCCCCGCCCGGAGCCGGGCGTGCGGCCCCGTTCGAGAGCGCCGGCGAGGTCCCGCTCGGGACGCATGGTCGTGAGCAGCGGCAGCCCGAGAGAGGTGACGACCTCGTCGGGCGTGATCCCGCCGGGGGAGGGCCCGCGCACGACGAGCTCCACGGCCCGGGCATGCTCGGCGAGCACGTCGGCGACCCGGGCGGCCGCGGCACAGGACCGCAGCCCGGCGGGCACCACCAGGACGGTCAGGTCGGCTCTGCCGAGAGCGGTGAGCGCGGCGTCGGTGGGGTAGCGAGGCAGGTCGCACACGACGGTGCCGCCTGCGCGGCGCCCGGCGTCGAGGACCGCGGTGACCGCGGCCGGTTCGGGTCCGTGCGGGGAGCGCGCGCAGGACAGCACCGACAACGCGGTGCGCCCGGACCCGGCCCGTGGGAGCGCGGCGTGCAGCGACGCGGCGCGCACCCGGCCGTCGCCGACCGACAGCTCCGGCCAGCGCAGCCCGGCCTCCTGCTCCAGCCCGACCATCAGGTCGAGGCCGCCGCCGAGCGGGTCGCAGTCGACCAGCAGCGCGGACTCCTCGGCTCGCGCGGAGGTCAGCGCGACCGCGGTCGCGAGCACCGAGGCACCCGCCCCGCCGCAGCCGCCGACCACGGCCAGCACCCGGCCCGCCCGACCGTCGCCCGCTGCGCGTTCCCGGGCGTCGGCGAGGATCCCGGCCAGGCCCGCCTCGCCCTGGGGGAGCTGCACGACCCTGTCCGCGCCGACGGCGACGGCGAGCCGCCAGTCCTCCGCGGCGGGCTCGCCGGGGACGGTGATCACGACGCCGTCGCGGCGCGGGAAACCGGCCTCGCCGCAGCGCCGGGCCCCGGACCGGTCGAGCAGGACGACCGGTGCACGGGCCCAGGCCCGGCGGGCGTCGGCCGCGTCGACCGCGCGTTGGGCATCCATGTCGGCTGCTGCCGCGAGCCGTAGCAGCGCGTCGAGCAGCTCGGGATCGTCGGCCACGATCAGGCAGCGCCGGTCCATCGCGTCGTCCTCCACACCGGCCCGCCGGTGCGAGCCCCGGTATCGAGCGTGCGGCCTCGGGAGGGCTCCGCCGGCCTCGATCGTGGGCCTGTGGACAACTTCGTGGAAACGGCTCGGCCTGTGGACAACTCCCCGGTTCCGTCGGTCCCGCGCGGGAGGATGGAGCAGAGGGGCGGGCCCTCGCGCGGGCGGGCGACGCAGGAGCGGCACGGAGCCACGAGGAAGGGCGCGGAGGCGGCGGCGGGGGACACGACCGTGTCCGTCCCGGCCCGGACGTAGGACGACCCCCGCCAGGGGGGATTGGCGGGGGCCGTCGGGCGGTTCAGCCCCGGGGGGTCGAGCTGAACCCGCTCGGACCAGGTCCGAGCTCGGTCAACTGTAGCCGGAACATGCCGGTCGCGCCCATACTCCGGCCGTGGCCTGCGCCGACCGGTACCGGTGACGACGTCACTCCCGGCTCCCGACGGCGTGAAGTGCGCCACTGACCGGTGGGCGCGTCCGGGCGACCGGTCGCATGCGGCCGATCACTCTCCGCTGCTGGGCATCGGTCTGCTCGCAGCCGGGCGGAGCGGTGCAGGGACGGTGGGGCCCACCGTGGGGTCGCCGGCCGGGGATGTGGACGGAGTGGAGGGCCGGGGACGTGCGCTCCGCGTTTCGGGCACGCTGGACGTCGTGCCCGAGACCTCCAGAGCCCCCGCCGCACCGGACCGGACCGCCGGTGCCACCGTCCCCCAGGCGGTGTTCCTCGACCTCGACAACACGATCATCGCCGGGTCGAGTGCGCTGGCGTTCGCGCGGCCGTTCGCCCGTGCCGGTCTGATCGACCGCGCGACCGTCCTGCGCGGGGCGTGGGCCCAGCTGCTGCTCGTGCTCGCCGGGGCGGACGCGTCCACGATGGACACCCTGCGCCGTCGGATGGTGCTGATCTGCGAGGGCTGGGAGGTGGCGCGGGTCCGCACGATCGTCGCCGAGACGCTGCAGGAGATCATCGGTCCGCTCGTCTACCCGGAGGCGCTCCGGCTGATCGAGCACCACCGCGGGCAGGGGGCGGAGATCGTGCTGCTGTCGGCGTCGGGGCTCGAGGTCGTCGAGCCGATCGCCGAGCTGGTCGGGATCGAACGGTTCCGGGCGACGCGGATGCACGTCGTGGACGACCGCTACGCCGGGGAGATCGAGTTCTACTGCTACGGCGAGGGCAAGGCCGTCGCGGCCCAGGAGATCGCCGAGGAGCTGGGGTTCGACCTCGCGCACTGCGCCGCCTACACCGACTCGATCACCGACCTGCCGCTGCTGGAGGCGGTCGGCCAGCCGTCCGTCGTGAACCCCGACCGCGAGCTGCGGGCGATCGCCCGGGAGCGGGGGTGGCCGGTGCTCGCGTTCGTCCGCGCGGCGTCCCGGCGGGACCGGTTGTTCCGGTTGCGCGACCGGCTGTCGGACCGGTTCGCGGCCGGGGCCCGGGTCGGTGCTCCCGCCGGTCCGGCCACCGACGCGGAGGGTCCGGACGCCGGCGGGGTCGGTGCGGCGGGGCCGTGGCGGGACCCGGCGCTGCTCGGCGCCGCCGCGGTCGGCGGGGTGCTCGCGGCGCTGCTGGCGGGTGCAGCCGTCACCCGGTCCGCCCGCGGCGGCCGCTGAGGCGACGGCCGGCCTGGGGACACCGTGCGGGACCGTGCCGCGCCGGGCTGAGCCACACAGGACCGTGCCGCGCCGTGCGACGCAGGACCATGTCGCGCCCAACCGCGATGCAGAGCCGGACCGCGCAGCGCCGCCCAGCGCCGACCCACTGTCGATCAGTGCATGAGTGCTGCCCAGACAGCGGCCACCAACGCTCATGTACTCATCGACGGCGTCGCACGGCCCCACGGCGCACCGGGCGGGCTGGCGACCGGGTCGACCGGCAGGTGTGGGCGGACGGGCAGGCGTGGCGGGCGGACGGTGCGACCGGAGCGGCCCGGCGTGGCCGACGCCGCGCAACAACTCCGACGCCGTGTAACGCGGCCGGTCACGCCGACGCGGGCGGTCCTGGGCGGAGTGCCGCGGTGCGGGAGGTGCGGGAGTGCGAACCCAGTCAGGTGTGCAGGTCGCGGAGCAGGGCCGTGCCCACAACCCCGACCGCGACCGCCGTCCGTGCGTCGTCGTGCACCCACCCGGCGGTCGTCGCCGGTCACCCTGTGCTGCTGAACCGGTGCACATCGGTGAGGGGGTTGCCCACATCATGTTCCGGGTCTACGAAGGAGCCACGGACCCCGGCCGGGCCAGGGGCGTCTCGGAGGAGAAGAGGCGTCTCCCCTGACCGGGCTCCGTACGTGGGGACCGGACCACGTCCACGCCGAGCACGCCGCGGGAGGCATGTCGTCGTGGGCCTGCGAACCGGGACGCCGGGCGCCGAGGCCGCGCAACACGGCACGTAGTGCACGCCAGGACGCCGGTTCCCACGTCGGGCCGGGTGGCGCCCCTCGGGGCACCACCCGGCTCCTTCATGCGCTCAGCCGGACTGCGCGGCGGCGATCGACAGGCCCTCCCGGCCGCCCGCCTCCCACTCCGCGCAGGTGTGGACGATCCAGCGGGCCAGCCCGTCGGGCGTCCCGGAGGCGAACGCCGCCGCGGCCTCCCGGTACTCCGCGGTGCGGCGCAGGAACCCCACCTCGGGCACCGACAGACCGCGCGGGTCCAGCCCGGTCGACATCGCGGTCAGCCGGGCCGCCGCCCGGGCCACGACCCCGTCGGCGGTGCCGAACGGCGCCAGGGTCAGCAGCTCGCCGTGCACGACGGCGACCAGCACCGGAGCCGGCACCGAGGTGCCCCCGCCGATCAGGTCGGCCAGTGCCGTGAGTCGCGCCGACGTCGCCGGGCGCGGCCTGCCCAGCACCTGCTCGTGCTCCTCGGCGGGCACGAGGTCCCCCGCGGCCAGCACGTGCAGCCGGGCGAGCCCCTGCAGCGGGGCCCGGCGCCAGGTGTCGAGGAGCTTGGAGCGCTCGTCGGCGATCCGGACGGCTCCTGCGAGGACCGGGTCGGAGACGTGGTCGGCGGTGACCGGCCGCAGCGGGGCCCCGTCGACCGCGGCGGAGGAGCGGGCGGCGCGCAGGGCGGCCTCGGCGGCCGTCGCGGGCCAGCCGCGCCGGTTGACCGGCTGGTTGTGCACCTCGGTGGCCGCGTCGCGGGCGCGGGCGACCGCCTCGGCGACGCCGGGGAGTGCGGCGAGCGGGGCGAGCGGATCGGCTGCTGCGGGGCGGGCCATGGACGTCATCGTCCCAACCGGTGGGCTACCGCCGGGTAAGTACCCCTGCGGTGTGGACCGCTCGGCGACCGGTCGTGGTGATCCGTCGACCGCCGGACATCCGCCCGCCCGCCGTCGGAGGGCCCGCGAACACCCTGCCGCGCCCGGGAACGGCCCCCCACCTGCGCGGACGGTCAGGTGCGGCGTTGGTGTCCGGCTGGTACCTGTCCCGACAGACGGTGCACGGGCGAGGACGGTTCACTAGCGTCGGACCGCACACGTGCGCGCACACCGAGTGCGCCCGAGGCCGCCACGTCGGCCCGAAGTGACCCGCCGCGTCGAGGAGGACACCAGGACATGGCCGAGTCCGAGAAGAGTTCCGCGCTCAGCGCGCTCTCCAGCGAGAGCAGGTCGTTCCCGCCGTCGGAGGAGTTCGCGTCGCAGGCGAACGCCACCGCCGACTGGTACGACCGTGCCGATGACGACCGCGAGGGGTTCTGGGCCGAGCAGGCCGACCGTCTGCACTGGACGAAGAAGTGGGACACCGTCCTGGACTGGCAGCCCCCGTTCGCGAAGTGGTTCGTCGGCGGCGAGCTGAACGTCGCCTACAACTGCGCCGACCGGCACGTCGAGGCCGGCAACGGCGACCGCGTCGCCATCCACTGGGAGGGCGAGCCCGGCGACTCCCGCACGATCACCTACGCCGACCTGCAGCGCGAGGTCTCCAAGACCGCGAACGCGCTGACCGAGCTGGGCGTCGGCAAGGGCGACCGCGTCGCCATCCAGCTGCCGATGATCCCCGAGGCCGTGTTCTCGATGCTGGCCTGCGCCCGCCTGGGCGCGCTGCACAGCGTCGTGTTCGGCGGGTTCTCCCCGGGCGCGCTCAAGGCGCGCATCGAGGACGCCGAGGCCAAGGTGCTGATCACCAGCGACGGTCAGTACCGCCGTGGCAAGCCGGCCCCGATGAAGGAGAACACCGACGAGGCCGTCGCGGGCACCTCGATCGAGAAGGTCCTCGTCGTCAAGCGGACCGAGACCGACGTGCCGTGGACCGACGGCCGCGACGTGTGGTGGCACGACGTCGTCGACGGTGCGTCCGACCAGCACACCCCGGAGTCCTTCGACTCCGAGCACCCGCTGTTCATCCTCTACACCTCGGGCACCACCGGGAAGCCGAAGGGCATCCTGCACACCTCCGGTGGCTACCTCACGCAGTCCGCGTACACCCACAACGTGGTGTTCGACCACAAGCCGGGCGAGAGCGTCTACTGGTGCACCGCCGACATCGGCTGGGTCACCGGGCACACCTACATCGTCTACGGGCCGCTCGCGAACGGTGCCACGCAGGTGATCTACGAGGGCACGCCGAACACCCCGCACGAGGGCCGGCACTGGGAGATCGTCGACAAGTACAAGGTCTCGATCTACTACACCGCCCCGACGCTGATCCGCACGTTCATGAAGTGGGGCGAGGACATCCCCGCGAAGTACGACCTGTCCTCGCTCAGGGTGCTCGGCACGGTCGGCGAGCCGATCAACCCCGAGGCCTGGATGTGGTTCCGGGAGAAGATCGGCAAGGAGCGCTGCCCGATCGTCGACACCTGGTGGCAGACCGAGACCGGCTCGCAGATGATCGCCCCGCTGCCGGGCGTCACCGCGACCAAGCCGGGCTCGGCCATGCGCGCGCTGCCGGGCATCTCGGCCACCGTCGTCGACGACACCGGCACCCCCGTGGGCAACGGCGAGGGCGGCTACCTGGTCCTCGACAAGCCGTGGCCGTCGATGCTGCGCGGCATCTGGGGCGACACCGAGCGCTACAAGGAGACCTACTGGTCCCGCTTCGCCGAGCAGGGCTACTACTTCGCCGGCGACGGCGCCAAGTACGACGACGACGGTGCCATCTGGCTGCTCGGCCGCGTCGACGACGTCATGAACATCTCCGGGCACCGCATCTCGACCACCGAGGTGGAGTCGGCGCTGGTCAGCCACCCGACCGTCGCCGAGGCCGCGGTCGTGGGCGCCTCCGACGAGACCACCGGCCAGGGGATCGTCGCGTTCGTGATCCTGCGCGGGAGCGCGTCGAAGGACGAGGCGAAGGGCGAGCAGGCCATCAAGGCGCTCCGCGACCACGTCTCCAAGGAGATCGGTCCGATCGCCAAGCCGCGCCAGATCCTGGTCGTGGAGGAGCTGCCGAAGACCCGCTCCGGCAAGATCATGCGCCGCCTGCTGCGCGACGTTGCCGAGAACCGGGACGTCGGCGACGTCTCGACCCTCGCCGACTCGTCGGTGATGGACCTGATCTCGTCCGGCATGAGCGAGTCCAAGGAGGACTGACCGCGTCCCCGGGCCCCGCGCGTGCCGCGGGGCCCGGGCCCGATGGGCGACACTGGGGTGGTGGACGACCCGATCGAGGTGCGGCGCGGCTTCGTCGTGCCCGCTCGCGAGCTGAGCTGGCGGTTCTCCCGCGCCTCGGGGCCCGGGGGGCAGGGCGTCAACACCACCGACTCCCGGGTGGAACTGTCCTTCGACCTCGCGGGCTCGCCGAGCGTCCCCGAGGACCTGCGCGACCGGGCCCTGTCGCGGCTGGCGAACCGGCTCGTCGACGGCGTGCTGACCGTCGTCGCGTCCGAGCACCGCAGCCAGCTCCGCAACCGCGAGGCCGCCCGTGGGCGGCTCGCGACCCTGCTCGGCGAGGCGACCGCGGCTGGCCCGCGCACCCGTCGCCCCACCCGCCCGACGCGCGGGTCGCAGCGCCGCAGGCTCGACGCCAAGAACCGGCGCGGACAGATCAAGAAGCTGCGCGGCCGCCCGGACGAGTGAGGCCCCGTCCCCGGCGTGGCGCAGCCGAGCAGCCCGGCTGACCCCGTGGCACGATGGCGGCTCACCGAACGACGGCCGTCCGGGGGACCCCAGCGCCCCGGGCAGGCGAGTGCACCAGCAGGAGGGAAGACGGTGGCCAGCAACAGCCAGTCGGGCAACGCGGAGGTTCCGCCGGTCCTGCCCTCGATCCCGCTGACGAACGAGCCGGGGCCGCGCGACGCGTCCCTCGGCGCCCTCGCGAAGGACGTCACCACCCATCTCTCGACCTTGGTCCGGTCGGAGGTGGAGCTCGCCAAGGCCGAGGTCACGGCCGAGGTGAAGAAGGGCGTGCAGGGCAGCGTCTTCTTCGTGATCGCCGCGGTGATCGGGCTGTTCAGCCTGTTCTACCTGTTCTTCACCCTCGCCGAGTTCCTCTCGATCTGGCTCAACCGCGCCGCGGGCTTCGGGATCACGTTCCTGTTCATGCTGCTCGTCGCCGGCCTGTTCGGCTTCCTCGGCTACCTGCGGGTCCGCAAGATCCGCAAGCCGGAGCGCACCATCGACTCGCTCAAGGACTCCGCGCAGGTGCTCGCCCAGCGCGGCCAGCGCGGTGACCGCGACAACGTCCGCGAGATCGCCGACGGCACCTCCGGGCGGCACGCAGCCGCGGGCTGATCCGGCGTGTCCGCGACGGCCGGCACCCCGCCCGACCCCTCGGTCGTCCGGATCCCCGGTCCGTGGACGCACCGTGCGGTGTCGGCCAACGGCATCCGCATGCACCTCGCGGAGTACGGCCCACCGACCGGCCCGCTCGTCGTGCTGCTGCACGGCTTCCCGGAATTCTGGTGGACCTGGCGCCACCAGCTCCTCGCCCTCGGCGACGCCGGCTACCGGGCCGTCGCGCCCGACCTCCGCGGCTACGGCGACACCGACAAGCCACCCCGCGGCTACGACCTGTGGACCCTCGCCGGGGACTGCGCCGGGCTGATCCGGGCGCTCGGGGAGTCGCGCGCCCACGTCGTCGGGCACGACTGGGGTGCCACGATCGGCTGGACGGTCGCCACGCTGCACCCGCGCCTGGTCGTCTCGCTCACCGGGCTCGGGGCGCCGCACCCGATCGTGATGCGGGACGCGCTGCTGCGCGATCCCCTCGGGCAGGGGGCGGCCAGCCGCTACATGGCGGGGTTCCAGCTGCCGCGGCTGCCGGAGCGCTCGCTGCGCGCCGACGGCGGCGCCCGGGTCGGCCGGATCATGCGGGCCTGGGCGGGGCCGGAGTGGGCCGCGACCACCGACTTCGCCGACGTCGTCGCCCGCAACGCCGAGGCGATGCGGATCTCCACCGTGGCCCACTGCAGCCTCGAGTACTACCGCTGGTCGATGCGCTCCCAGCTGCGCCCCGACGGCCACCGGTTCGCCCGTGAGGTCTCCCGGCCGGTGGGGGTGCCGGTGCTGCAGGTGCACGGGGCCGACGACACGTGCGTGCTCGACACCACCATGCGCGGCGACGAGCGGTTCGCCGGTGCCGGGCTGACCCACCACACGCTCCCGGCCACCGGGCACTTCCCGCAGCAGGAGCACCCCACACACGTCACCGCCCTGATCGGTGCCCACCTGCAGCGCTGCGACGGTTGATCCGAGACCGGTTCCCCGTCGTCCGACGTGCACGGATACGCTCGGCCACCGTGCGGATCCTGATCGTGGGAAGCGGTGCGCGTGAGCACGCCATCGCCGTGGCTCTGGCGCAGGACCCGGAGGTGACGGCGCTCGCCGTCGCCCCCGGCAACGCGGGAACGGCCGCGGTGTCCGAGCAGCTCGGACTCGACGTCACCGACAACGGTGCCGTCGTCGAGCTGGCGCGGACCTGGAAGGCCGACCTCGTGGTCATCGGGCCGGAGGGTCCGCTGGTCAACGGGGCGGCCGACGCGGTCCGGGAGGCCGGGATCCCCTGCTTCGGCCCGAGCGCCGAGGCGGCCCGGATCGAGGGGTCCAAGGCGTTCGCGAAGGCCGTGATGAGCGCGGCGGGGGTGCCGACGGCCTCGTCGGTCGTCGTCGACAACCCGGCGCACCTCGACACCGCGCTGTCGGTGTTCACCCCGCCCTACGTCGTCAAGGACGACGGATTGGCCGCGGGCAAGGGCGTCGTCGTGTCCGACGACATCGAGGTGGCCCGCGCGCACGCCCTCGGGCTGCTCGACGCCGGCCACCCGGCGCTGCTGGAGTCGTTCCTCGACGGGCCCGAGGCGTCGCTGTTCTGCCTCGTCGACGGTGCCACCGTCGTGCCGCTGCTGCCCGCGCAGGACTTCAAGCGCGTCGGCGACGACGACTCCGGCCCCAACACCGGCGGCATGGGCGCCTACTGCCCGCTGCCCTGGGCGGGCGAGGACCTCGCCGAGGAGCTCGTCGCCCGGGTCGTCGCGCCGGTCGCCGAGGAGATGGTGCGCCGCGGGACCCCGTTCACCGGGCTGCTCTACGCCGGTCTCGCGCTGACCTCGGAGGGCCCCGCGGTCATCGAGTTCAACTGCCGCTTCGGGGACCCGGAGACCCAGGCCGTGCTGGCGCTGCTGCGCACCCCGCTGTCGCAGCTGCTGTTCGCCACCGCGACCGGCACCCTCGCCGAGCAGCCCGCGATCGAGTGGGCCGAGGGGGCTGCGGTGACCGTCGTCGTCGCCGCGGAGGGGTACCCGGCCACCCCGCGGCTCGGTGACGTCATCACCGGCGCCGAGGGCGACGGCGTGCTGCACGCCGGCACCCGTCGCCGCGACGACGGCGCGGTCGTCTCCTCCGGCGGGCGCGTGCTGTCGGTCGTGGGCACCGGCTCCGACCTCGCCGCTGCCCGGGCCGAGGCCTACGCGCGGCTGGCGCCGGTCCGCCTCGCGGGCTCGCACCACCGCACCGACATCGGTCTCAAGGCCGAGCGGGGCGAGGTCAGCGTTCCGGTTGCGCAGGGTTGATGTTACCGCCGCGTAACGCCCGTATGGCCTAGCGAGATTAGTCCGAATGGGCCCACCTGGGCGTTCGAAGGCCGGTTGTTCGATGATCATGAAGAGCCGGTTAAAACGGACACCAGGGTTTGATCTCCACCGGTGCGGCGGGGAATCGTCCTGTGGCACAGGGGCACAGCCGGTGCCCCTGAACCTCAGGAGGATCATCATGGCCCACGCTCCCCAGCAGGCCCGTCGTCGTCGCGCCCTCGCCCTCGTGGGTGGCGTCGTCGCCGCGCCGCTCGCCGCCCTGGCGTTCACCGGTACCGCGCAGGCGGCCGAGCTGACCCCGGTCGCCGAGTACCTCGACGAGACCGTCGCCGCCACCGACGCGCAGGTCGGCGCGGTCGTCGACGCCCTGGGCTTCGAGGCCGAGTGACACCGGGCGGGCCCCGTGCCCGCCCCGGTTCGTGACTGACAGCGCGCCCGGGAGGGGCTCCCGCCCGGGCGCGCGGTCCGGTCCCCAGGGGGCCGCCGCCTAGGCTCGGCGGCGTGACCCGCCTGACCGTCGCCGCCCGCGCCGCCGTCGCCCCGTTCCATGTCATGGACGTCTGGGCCGCCGCCGCCGAGCGGGCCCGCACCCACGGCGACCTGATCAATCTCTCGGCCGGGCAGCCCTCGACCCCGGCGCCGGAACCGGTCCGCGCGGCCGCCGTCGCCGCCCTGGGGTCCCAGGTGCTCGGCTACACCGTCGCCCCTGGCATCGCCGAGCTGCGCGAGGCCGTCGCCGGGCACTACCGGCGGACCCGGGACCTGGACGTCGACCCGGGTGACGTCGTCCTCACCACGGGGTCCTCCGGCGGGTTCCTGCTGGCCTTCCTCGCCGCGTTCGACGCGGGCGACCGCGTGGCCATGGCCCGTCCCGGCTACCCCTGCTACCGCAACATCCTCGCCGCGCTGGGCTGCGAGGTCGTCGAGCTGCCGTGCGGTCCGGCCACCCGGTTCCAGCCCACGGTCGAGATGCTCGAGGCGCTCGACGAGCCGGTGAAGGGCCTGATCGTGGCCAGCCCGGCGAACCCCACCGGCACCGTCCTCGACCCCACCGAGCTCGCCGCGCTCGCGTCCTACTGCGAGGACCGCGGCATCCAGCTCGTCAGCGACGAGATCTACCACGGCATCACCTTCCCGGGCAGCCCCGCGACGAGCTGCGCCTGGGAGACCTCCCGCGAGGCCGTGCTGGTCAACTCGTTCTCGAAGTACTTCTCGATGACCGGCTGGCGGCTCGGCTGGCTGGTCTGCCCACCGCGGCTGCGGCGCACCGTCGAGGGCCTCGCCGGCAACTTCACCGTCTGCCCTCCGGCGCTGCCCCAGCACGCCGCGCTCGCCGCGTTCGACGAGGCGAGCTACGCCGAGGCCGACGCCCACGTCGTGCGCTACGGCCGCAACCGTGACCTCCTCCTCGACGGACTGCGCGCACTCGGGATCACCCGGCTCGCCCCCGCCGACGGCGCGTTCTACGTCTACGCCGACATCGCGCACCTGCTGCGCGACGGCGAGGACTCGATGGGCCTGACCTACCGGCTGCTCGACGAGACCGGCATCGCCGTCGCACCGGGGCAGGACTTCGACCCGGTCGACGGCGGTGGCTACGTCCGCTTCTCCGGCGCCGGGACGCCGGAGGCCATCACCGAGGCGCTGGAGCGGCTGCGGGCCTGGGTCTGAACGGTTCTCAGAGCACCAGCTCGGGCTTCACCGCCGTCGCCGTCCACACCCGCTTGCGGTACGCCGCGAACGTCGCCAGTGCGAGCGCGCCGACGAACCAGGCCAGCAGCACCGGCACCGCCGTGCCCACGACACCGGCCAGCTCGCCGCCGTACATGAGGTGCCGCAGTGCGTCGACGGCGTAGCCCATCGGCATCACGTGGTGCACCGGGTACAGCGGCGCGGGGATGGTCTGCCACGGGAACGTGCCGCCCGCCGAGACGAGCTGCAGCACCATCAGGACCAGCCCGAGGAACTGCCCGACCGCGCCGAGCAGCGCGTTGAGGGCGTGCACGATCGCGGTGAACGTCATCGAGGTCAGCCACAGCAGGGCCAGCGTCGCGACCGGGTGCACCGGTGTGATCCCCAGCAGCAGCGACACCACCGCGTACATGCCGGTGACCTGCACGATCCCCAGCAGGCCGGCCGGGATCCAGCCGCCCAGCGCGATCCGCAGCGGGCTCTGCCCGGCCGCGATCGCCCGTCGGGACAGGGGCTGGACCAGCAGGAACAGCACGTAGCCGCCGATCCAGGTGGCCAGCGCCATGAAGAACGGGGCCAGTCCGGCGCCGTAGGTGTCGGCCTGGGAGTAGGCGACGTCGCGGGTGGCGACCGGGTCGCCGATGTTCGCGGCGGTGGCCTCCCGGACCCCCGGCGCCGGGTTCGGGATGTCCCCCAGCCCCGAGGCCAGGCCGTCGTGCAGCTGCGTCGCCCCGTCGGCGAGCTCGCCGGTGCCGGCGTCGAGCCGGCGCGCCCCGTCGGCGAGCCGGTCGGTGCCGTCGACGGCGGTGCGCTCCCCGGCGACGAGCTGGTCCGCCCCGGTCCGCAGCGCGGTGGCGCCGGTGGACAGTTGTGTGGCGCCGTCGGCGAGCTTCCGCACGCCGCCGGACAGCTCGCTCGCGCCGTCGCGCAGGGACCCGGCCCCGTCGGCGGCGCTCGCGATGCCCTGGCTGAGCTGCGGCGCGGACGCGGCCAGCTGCTCGGCGCCGTCGGCGACCTGCCCGGCGCCGGACCCGAGCCGGTCGAGCTGCCCGGACACCTGCTGGACGCGGGCGTTGCCGTCGACGAGCGGCTGCTTGGCCGTCGCCAGCGCGGCGAGGGCCTGCTGGACCTGCTCGTCGGTGAAACCGCGTTCGCGCAGCGACGCGGCGATGGTGCCGTCCGCGGCGTCGAGCTGGTCGGCGAGGCGGGCGCTCTCCTGCGCGACCCGGTCCCCGGCCGCGGCCAGCTGCGCGTTGCCGTCGGCGACCTGGCGGGCGCCGTCGGCGAGCCTGCGCGACTGCGCGGGCAGGTCCGCGGTGGCGCTGCGGAGGGTGCCGAGCCCGGTCGCGAGCTCACCCGCGCCCGAGGACAGCCGGTCCGCCCCGGTCGCCGCGGTCCCGGCACCGGAGGCGAGGGTCCCCGCCCCGGTCGCGAGCCGGTCGGCGCCGCCGGAGAGCTGCGTCGCGCCGTCGAGGAGCCGGCGCTGCCCGGACGCGAGCTCGCCCGCCCCGGAGGCCAGCTGGCCCGCCCCGTCGTGGGCGGTCGCCGCGCCGTCGGCGAGCTTCCCGGCGCCGTCCGCGGCCTCCTGGGTCTTGGTGTGGATGGTGGAGAAGCCGGTGAGGAACCGGTCCGCGGCCTGCGTCCCGACCTCCTTGGCGACCGAGTCGCGGACCCGGGTGGTGAGGGTGTCGGCGATCGTGCGGGCCAGGTAGTTGTTGGCGTCGTTCGTGGTGAGCACGAGGATCCCCTGGCGCGGTGTGAACTCACTGGAGGACTGCAGGGCCGCGGTGAAGTCGTGCGGGATCGTCAGGGCGAAGGTGTAGATGTTGTCGCGCACACCGCGGTCGGCCTCGGCGGCGGAGACCCGGTGGAAGTCGAACGAGCCGGACTCGGTCAGCTCCGTCGCGACGTCCTGGCCGACGTTCTGCGCCTTCCCGTCGGCGTCGGTGCCACCCGTGTCCTCGACGACCAGCGCGGCGGGCACCTGGTCCAGGCGGGAGTAGGGGTCGCCGTTGGCGTAGAGGTAGAAGCCCGCGTAGAGCATCGGGATCAGCAGCAGGGCGAGCACGGCCAGGACCGGCAGCCGCCCGGCGGTGATCCGCCTCAGCTCGCTGATCGCCATCCTGACCGCGCTCATGAGGTCCTCTCCGTGGTGTCGTTCCCGCTGGTCTCGTTCCCGCTGGTCCCGCTGTCGGCCGTGGACCCGGGGGGTTCGGTGGCGTCGGGTGGCTCCGGGGCGGGCTCCGCGCCGGGCAGGATCGCCGTGCCGGCGTCCTCGGTGCCGGTGCCGGTGGCTGTGCCCGGTTCGGGGGCCGGCGCGGCCCCGGACGGGCGGCGCAGCAGCCACCGGGTCCAGCCCTGCGGCAGGTCGTCGGCCCCCTGCGGCGCGACGACGGTCAGCGGCCCCGTCGGGTCCTCGGGCCTGCTGTGCCGCCCGGGCGGCTCCGGGAACGCGCCGGCGTCGCCGCCGCCGAGCCGGACCGCCGGCACCCCCAGCAGCGCCGCCGACCCCTCGGTGCAGGTCACGACCACGGTGAACCCGGCACGGGCGTGCTCGGAGGCCACCTGCCACCAGGTCACCGGGGTGCCGCCGTGCCGGTCCGGCGCGGTGAGGACGAGCACCCGCACCCCGGGCCGGGACGCGGCGAGTGCGGTCATCAGCCCGATCCGCACGGGTGCGGGCACGTCCTCGAACCGCGAGCGCACCCAGCTCTCGGCGCCCCGCGCACCCAGCCACTCGGTCACCGCCCGCGGGGTGGTGCCGCGCCCGGCCATCGCCAGCTCCTCGCCGACGACGGTCCGCAGCGGCAGCACCGGCTCCGGCTCGCTGACCCCGGGCGTATCGACGACGGCGACGGCCCGGCGCAGCCGGCGGGGGTCGTCGTCGCCGTCGAGGGTGACGGTGCCCTGGTCGGGCCGCATCCGCCCGGCGAGCGCCAGCGCGAGCGCGGTGTGCCCGGACCCGGGGGTGCCCGCGACCAGCAGGACCGAGCCGGGGACGGCGCGCAGCGAGGTCGGCGCGAGCAGCACCCCGTGGGCGCCGTCGACGGCGACGCCCTCGGCGACGAGGGCCGCCTCCGGATCGGATGCGGAGGAGGGGGCGGATGAGGGGGCGGAGCTGGTCATGACGGTCCTGCTGTCCTGGGCGCCACGGGCCGCGCGACCCCCGGCGATCGCGGGTCCGCGCAGCTCACCGGCACCGGTCGGGGGTCGGGGCCACCGGCGCGCAGCGGTGCGTACGCACGGGCGCGACGGCGGCGGAAGCCTAGGCCGACGCCTGCTCCGGCGTCCGGCCGTCGCCCAGTGTGGACCCGATCGTGCGGGGCGACTTGACTTCGGACGACAGTGAGTTGACTCCGCGCGACACTGTGACGGCGGCGACGGCGGGCGTCCGACGCGCTCCGTCGCCGATGCCGTGGGACGGGCCCGACCGGACCGGACGGTGCAGCGGGGCGGTGGCCTCAGCTGCCGAGGGCGGTGCGGGGCAGCATCCCGGGGCCGCCGGGGGAGCCGGTGCTGGCCGGGCCGACCTCACCGATCCGGTCCAGTGCCGCCTTGATGTGCTTGTCGCCGACGTCGCGGTGGGTCATCAGCCGCAGCTTGCCCGCGATGGCACCTGCGCGGACCCCGGCCTCGGCGAACGTGGCGATCGTGCCGCGCACGTCGGCCACGTCCACCAGCACGATGTTGGTCTGCGGCTCGCGGACCCGCCAGCCGCGCTCGCGCAGCCCGGCGGCGAGCCGCGTCGCGAGGTCGTGGTCCTCGGCGAGCCGGTCGATCTCCTCCAGCGCGACGAGTCCGGCCGCGGCCAGCACCCCACCCTGCCGGACGCCGCCGCCGAGCATCTTGCGCAGCCGCCGGGCGTGCTCGACGAACTCCGTCGACCCCGCGACGACCGACCCGACCGGCGCGCCCAGCCCCTTGGACAGGCACACCGCGACCGTGTCGGCGCCGACGGTCAGCGCGCCCGGCGGGACCCCGAGCGCGACCGCGGCGTTCCACAACCGGGCGCCGTCGAGGTGCACCGACAGCCGGGCGGCCCGTGCCGCCGCGGCGACGGCGGCGTGCTCCTCCGGAGCGATCACGGTGCCGCCCGCGGAGTTGTGCGTGTTCTCCAGGCACAGCAGCACCGGGCGCAGCGCGGCGTAGGAGCCGTCGTCGACGGCGGCCCGGCGCACCGCCGCGGCGGTGACCTTGCCGGGGCCCGCGTCGTGCGGCAGCGGCCGCGGCATCCCGCCGGCCAGCCAGGCGGCCGTGCCCAGCTCGAAGTCGAGCACGTGGGCGCCCTGCGGGGCGAGGAACGCCTCGCCCCGGCCGAGCCTGCTCATCAGCGCGATCAGGTTGGCCATCGACCCGGTGGGGGTCCACAGCGCGTCGGCGGCGCCGAGCAGGCCGGCGACCCGTTCCTCCAGCTCGCGCATGGTGGGGTCGCCGTCGAGCACGTCGTCGCCGACCTCGGCCTCGGCCATCGCCCGGCGCATCGCCTCGGTCGGCAGCGTGACGGTGTCCGACCGCAGGTCGACGGGCTCACCGGGGGCCGGGGCGGCCGCCGCGCCGCGCGTGCCACCACGCGACGACCAGCGGCTTCTGGGTGACGGGCGCACACCCACAGTGTGTTCCATACCGGTCACGGTGAGAACGGCAGGGTCACGAAACGGTCACGGTCCCCTGTCCCACCTGGGCGTCGAGTCCGGTATCTCACTCGTCCGGATGGGGCCGGTCTTGGCACTATGTGGCGATGGCGGCCCCGAAACAGACCGAGAAGGGTGAACGGCGCCGCGCCCTGCTGGTGGCGGCGGCAGCGGACCTGCTGGCCGAGAGCGGGTTCGACGCGATCCGCCACCGCGCCGTCGCCGAGCGCGCCGGGGTGCCGCTGGCCGCCACCACGTACTACTTCTCCTCGCTGGAGGACCTGGTGTCCGCCGCGCTCGACCGGCTGGCCCGCACCGAGCTCGCGGACGCCCACGACTGCCTCGCCCGGCGCGACGACCCGGCCGAGATCGTGCTCGACCTGCTCCTCGGGCCGCGCTCGCGCACCGACGGCCTCGACGCCGTCCTGTGCCGGTTCGAGCGGCTGATCGGTTCCGGCAGGCGCCCGTTCCTGGCCGGGCTGCTGCGGGCCCAGCGCGTCGAGTTCGACGCCCTGCTCGACGAGGCCCTCACCCGCGCGACCGGCCGTCGCCCGGGGCCGGGGGAGGTCCGCAGGCTGACCGCGCTCGTCGACGGTGTCGTCCTCACCGCGCTGATCGAGGCCGACCCCGACCCGCGTGCGGTCGGCCGGGTCGCGCTGCGCGAGGCGTTGGACGCGCTGCCCCGGACGTGAGCCCCCGGGTGTGAGCCTGTGCTCCCGGCCGTGGCGGGGCCGTGAGCAGCCATTACCATCGCGCCACGTGATTCCCAACGTGCTGGCCGCGCGCTACGCGAGCCCCGAGCTGGTCCGCCTCTGGTCTCCGGAGTACAAGATCCAGCTGGAGCGACGGCTGTGGATCGCGGTGCTGCGCGCCCAGCGCGACCTGGGCATCGAGGTGCCGGCGTCGGTGATCGACGACTACGAGGCCGTCGTCGAGCAGGTCGACCTGGATTCGATCGCCGCCCGTGAGCGCGTCACCCGGCACGACGTGAAGGCCCGCATCGAGGAGTTCAACGCCCTCGCCGGCCACGAGCACGTGCACAAGGGCATGACCAGCCGCGACCTCACCGAGAACGTCGAGCAGCTGCAGATCCGGCTGTCGCTGGAGCTCGTCGCCGACCGGACCGTCGCGGTCCTGGCGCGGCTCGGGCGTCGCGCGTCGGAGTACGCCGAGCTGGTCATGGCCGGGCGCAGCCACAACGTCGCCGCGCAGACCACCACCCTGGGCAAGCGGTTCGCCTCTGCGGCCGACGAGCTGCTCGTCGCGCACGCCCGGCTGGAGGACCTGCGCTCGCGCTACCCGCTGCGCGGGATCAAGGGCCCGATGGGCACCAGCCAGGACATGCTCGACCTCCTCGACGGCGACGCGGCCAAGCTCGACGAGCTGGAGCGGCGCGTCGCCACGCACCTCGGGTTCGCCGAGGCGTTCACGAGCGTCGGGCAGGTCTACCCGCGCTCGCTCGACCACGACGTCGTCACCGCGCTGGTGCAGCTGGCGGCGGCGCCGTCGTCGCTGGCCACGACGATCCGGCTGATGGCGGGCGCCGAGCTCGCCACCGAGGGCTTCGCCCCCGGCCAGGTCGGCTCGAGCGCCATGCCGCACAAGATGAACGCCCGTTCCGCCGAGCGCATCAACGGCCTCATGGTGATCCTGCGCGGCCTGTCGGTCATGACCGCCGACCTCGCCGGGTCCCAGTGGAACGAGGGCGACGTCTCCTGCTCGGTGGTGCGCCGCGTCGCGCTGCCGGACGCGTTCTTCGCCCTCGACGGCCTCTACGAGACCACCCTGACCGTGCTCGACGAGTTCGGCGCCTACCCGGCCGTGATCGCCCGTGAGCTCGACCGCTACCTGCCGTTCCTCACCACCACGGCGGTGCTCATGGCGGCCGTGCGGGCCGGGGTCGGCCGGGAGACCGCGCACGAGGTCATCAAGGAGCACGCGGTCGCCGTCGCGCTGGCGATGCGCGAGCAGGGCCAGGCCGACAACGACCTGCTCCAGCGCCTCGCCGGCGACGACCGGCTCGGCCTGCCCGTCGGCACGCTGGACCGGCTGCTGGAGGACCCGCTGCGCTTCACCGGTGCCGCGTCCGCGCAGGTCACCACCGTCACGGAGAAGATCGCCGCGATCACCGCGAAGCACCCCGAGGCCGCCGCCTACACCCCCGGAGGGATCCTGTGAGGCTCGTCCACTCCGGCAAGGTCCGCGAGCTCTACCTCGACGAGTCGCGCGACCCGGCCCAGCTGCTGCTCGTCGCCTCGGACCGGCTGTCGATCTACGACGTGGTGCTCCCGACGCCGGTCCCGGACAAGGGCGCGATCCTCACCGCGCTGTCGTTGTACTGGTTCGAGCGCACCGGCGACCTCGTGCCCAACCACGTCATCGGCACCGACGACATCCCCGCCGAGTTCGCCGGGCGCGCCGTCCGCTGCCGTCCGCTGGAGATGCTGCCGGTCGAGTGCATCGCCCGCGGCTACCTCACCGGCCTCGGGCTCAAGGAGTACCAGCGCACCGGGGCCGTCTCCGGCGTCACGCTGCCCGCCGGCCTGGTCGAGGGCTCGAAGCTGCCCGAGCCGATCTTCACCCCGACCACCAAGGCGCCGGTCGGCGAGCACGACGAGTTCATGACCTTCGACGACGTCGTGGCCCTGCTCGGCGCCGACACCGCGGCCCGGCTGCGGGACCTGACCCTGGAGGTCTACCGCCGCGGCGCCGAGTCCGCCGCGCAGGGCGGGATCCTCGTCGCCGACACCAAGCTGGAGTTCGGCCGGGACGCCTCCGGCGAGATCGTGCTGGGCGACGAGGTGCTCACCCCGGACTCGTCGCGGTTCTGGCCCGCCGACTCCTACGAGCCCGGTCGCGTGCAGTTCTCCTTCGACAAGCAGTACGTCCGCGACTGGTCCGCCGGTCTGGACTGGGACCGCACCGCTCCCGGCCCCGAGGTCCCCGACGACGTCGTGAAGGTCGTCCACGACCGCTACGCCGAGGTCTACCACCGGATCACCGGTACCCCCTGGACCTCACCCACCGCCTGACCCCGCGACGGACGTGGCGACCCACGCGCGGGGCACCGGGGAGGCCGCCGGCCGCCGTGGTGGCGGCGCCGAGGTGCCGGTCAGGCCGGGGGCAGGGCGTCGAGCAGGGCGCGGGCCGTCGGGGCGTCGGTGACCAAGCGGTTGAACAGGCCCGCCCTGGCCCCGCCGACGATGCTCGGCACCTTCTCCTCCCCGACGGCGACGGCGATCGTCCGCGGCACCCGGCGCAGCTGGTCCGGGGAGATCCGCACCATCCGGTCGCTGCCCGGGAAGGCGATCGGGCGTCCGTCGGCGCGGTAGAAGTTCAGGCAGACGTCGCCGACCCCGTCCTGCAGGCCCTCGTCGTCGAGCGGGACCGAGGTCGAGATCGACGCGCGGCCCGCGGGCGGGGCACCGACGCCGACCAGGGCGGCCTGGGCGCGCGTCCAGAACCCGGTGACCCGCCGGAACTCCGGGTCCTCGGCGAGCGTGCGGCTCATCGCCGGCGACGGCATGGCCTGGGTGAACAGGAAGTGCGGGCGCCCGTGTCCGCGTTCGGCGACCGACCGGACGATCTCGTTGGTCTGGTGCCACGCCTCGGGCTCGGCGACCCCGCCGCCGGTCGGCACGATCTCGCAACCGGCCAGCGCGGGCAGCGCGGTGTGGCTGAGCTCCCACACGGTGCGCCCCGAGGAGACGAGCAGGACCTCGCCCGCGCGCAGTCCGGCCTCGCGCAGCGCGTCGCCGACCGGCTCGGCGAGCGACGCGCCGAGGTCGGTCGCGGTCCGCGGGGCCAGCCACACCCGGTCCAGCCCGAGCGCGGCGGCGAGCCGGGCCGCGTCGTCGCCGCCGGTCCGCAGCGTCTCCGGATCGTGCACGGTGATCTGCACGATCCCGACCCGGCGGGCCTCGGCGAGCAGCCGGGACACGGTCGGGCGCGACACCGTGAGCCGGTCGGCGATCGCGGCCTGGTTGAGCTCCTCGACGTAGTAGAGCCGTGCGGCCCGGTGCATCAGCCCCAGGTCGCGCCGGGAGAAGTCGTGCGGCGCCATCACCGTCCCCCTCCGTGGGTCGCTCCGATCGAACCCTACTGCACGTTTGTTCAAGTCGGAACCGATGTATTGACGGATGTTCACGAGAGAACGCATGCTCACGGCCAGACGCATGCAGTAGCCCGCATGGCACCAACGGAGGTTTCGCCGTGGCAGAGAACATCCCCACCCGGATGCAGGCGGTCGTCGTGCACGGCCCCGAGGACTACCGCATCGAGGAGGTGGACGTCCCGAAGCCCGGGGCCGGTGAGCTGCTCATGCAGGTCGAGGCCGTCGGCGTGTGCGCGAGCGACCTGAAGTGCTACCACGGCGCCGCGAAGTTCTGGGGCGACGAGAACCGCCCCGCCTGGGCCCAGACCGGCGTGACCCCGGGCCACGAGTTCGTCGGCCGGATCGTCGCCGGCGACGACGAGGGCCTCGCCCTGCACGGCGTGTCCGTCGGCGACCGCGTCGCCTGCGAGCAGATCGTCCCCTGCGAGCAGTGCCGCTACTGCCTGCGCGGCCAGTACTGGATGTGCGGCCCGCACGACATGTTCGGCTTCCGCAACTTCGACGGCGCCATGGCCCAGTACATGCTGGTCCCGACCCGCGCCAGGGTGCACCGGGTCTCGCCGGACCTGGAGCCCCAGCACGCCGCGTTCGCCGAGCCGCTGTCCTGCGCGCTGCACGCCGTCGAGCGCGCCACGATCTCCTTCGACGACGTGGTGGTCGTCGCCGGGTGCGGTCCGATCGGCCTCGGCCTGATCGCCGGCGCCCGCGCGAAGAACCCGCGCCTGCTGATCGCCCTCGACCTCGACGACGAGAAGCTGGAGCTCGGTCGCCGTACCGGTGCCGATCTCACGATCAATATCTCCCGCGAGGACGCGGTCGCCCGGGTCAAGGAGCTCACCGACGGCTACGGCGCCGACGTCTACCTGGAGGGCTCGGGCGCCGTCCCGGCCGTCGCGCAGGGGCTGAACCTGCTGCGCAAGCTCGGCACCTACGTCGAGTACTCGGTGTTCGGCTCCGAGGTCACCGTGGACTGGTCGATCATCTCCGACGACAAGGAGCTCGACGTCCGCGGCGCCCACCTCGGCCCGCACTGCTGGCCCGCCGCGATCAAGATGCTGGAGGACGGCAAGCTCCCGATCGCCGACATCTGCACCCACCAGGTGCCGCTCGCGGAGTTCCAGAAGGCCCTCGACCTGGTCGGCGACACCTCCGGTGCGTCGGTGAAGGTCTCGATCCTCCCGAACGCGTGAGGGCCGCCATGTCGACGACGACACCGCACGAGACCTTCCTCGACCGCATCGGCATCCCGCACAGCCTGCGCTGGGGCTTCCTCGGCGTGCTGGTCTTCATGACCGGCAACGGGACCGAGTCCAACTTCATCTCCCCGCACATCGAGGCGGTGCTCGGCTCGCCCGAGGCCACCGTCGCGACGATCATCACCGGCTACAGCCTGGCTGTGCTCGTCGCCAGCTACCTCTCCGGAGCGCTCGCCGACCTGTGGGGGCCGCGCCGCGTCATGACCCTCGGTGTCGCCGTCTGGGTCGTGTTCGAGGTGCTGTTCCTGCTGAGCCTGCAGATCGGCAGCCTCCCGCTGGTCGCCGCCACCTACTTCCTGCGCGGCTTCGGCTACCCGCTGTTCGCGTTCGCCTTCCTGGTGTGGATCAACGTCGTCACGCCCTACTCGCGCAACGGCGTCGCCGTCGGCTGGTTCTACGTCATGTTCACCGGCGGCCTGCCCACGCTGGGCTCGCTCTTCGCACTCGGCATGATCCCGGCCTTCGGCGGGAGCACCGGCGGCGAGACCGCCGCGATGGTCGGCTCGACCGCGCTCGTGGTCGCCGGGTACCTGATCGCCCGCTTCGGGGTGCACGAGCCGCACGCCACGCAGCGGCTGGCGCCGGCGGGGGAGACCACCGGCCAGGTGCTGACCGCCGGGCTGCGGCTGACCGCGGCCAACCCGAAGATCCTCATGGGTTTCCTGGTGCGGCTGATCAACACCGCGCCGCAGTACGGCATGTTCATCATCCTGCCGACGGTCATCGCGGTGGACCTCGGCTGGGGTCAGAGCCGCTGGCTGACCATGACCGTGTTCGTCTACGCGACGAACATCCTGGTCAACGCGGTGTTCGGGGCCGTCGGCGACCGGTGGGGCTGGCGTCGCACCGTGCAGTGGTTCGGCGTGTTCGGCTCCGCGGTCGGCCTGCTGCTCTGGTGGTACGTGCCGCAGCTGGTCCCGGCCGGGTCGACCTGGGGATTCTGGGTCTCGGTCGCCGCGGGCTGCGTCTTCGGCTGCCTGCTCGCCGGGTTCGTCCCGATGGGCGCGATCATGCCCGCGCTCGCACCCGACCACCAGGGCGCCGCGATGGCCATGTACACCACCGCCGCCGGTGGTGCGGCCTTCCTCGGTTCGGGTGTCGTCGCCCTGATGCTGGCGCTCGGCACCGGCAACGTCGGCGTCGTGTGGGCCTTCGTCGCCCTCTACGCCGCGGCCTTCGTGATGGTCTCGTTCCTGAACGTGCCGCAGGACGCACCCGAGCCCCGCGCCGCCGTCGCGACCCCCGTGAAGGAGACCTCGTGACCAGGATCCACGACGACCCCGCCACGTTCGCCGACGACCAGTTGGCCGGCTTCCTCGACCTCTACGCCGACCGTGTCCGAGGGGTGCACGGCGGTGTGGTCGCCCACCGTGGCGACGGCGGCCCGCAGGTCGCCGTCGTCATCGGGGGCGGCTCCGGCCACTACCCGGCGTTCTGCGGGACGGTCGGGCCGGGGATGGCACACGGCGCCGTCGTCGGCAACATCTTCACCTCGCCGTCGGCGGCCCAGGCCTACTCGGTCGCGAAGGCCGCCGACCAGGGCCGCGGCGTGGTCTTCAGCTTCGGCAACTACGCCGGTGACACGATCAACTTCGGGATCGCCGCCGACCGGCTGCGCGCCGAGGGGATCGACACCCGCGTCGTCGTGGTCACCGACGACGTCGCCTCCGCCGACGAACCGTCGCGCCGCCGCGGGATCGCGGGCGACTTCACCGTGTTCAAGGCGATGGGCGCGGCCGCCGCACGCGGTGCCGACCTCGACGAGGTCGAGCGCATCGGGAACCGGGCGAACGCCGCGACCCGCACGCTCGGCGTCGCGTTCTCGGGCTGCACGATGCCCGGCGAGGACGAGCCGCTGTTTACCGTCCCGGACGGTCACCTCGGTCTCGGCCTGGGCATCCACGGTGAGCCCGGCATCCGCGACGTCCCGATGCTGCCCGCCCGCGAGCTGGCGGAGCTGCTGGTCGACGACGTGCTGAAGCACGCGCCCGCGGGAGCGCCCGGCCGGGTCGGGGCGATCCTCAACGGGCTGGGCACCACCAAGTACGAGGAGCTGTTCCTGCTGTGGCGCCACGTCGCGCCGCGGCTGCGCGACGCCGGGTACGCGATCGTCGACCCGGAGGTCGGCGAGCTCGTGACCAGCCTCGACATGGGCGGCTGCTCGCTCACCCTGATGTGGCTCGACGACGAGCTGGAGCCGCTCTGGCGGGCGGACGCCTACACCCCCGCCTACCGCAAGTCCGCGGCCCCGGTGGCGGCGCTGCGCGAGCCGACCGCCGACGAGCTCGCCGAGGCCGACGCCGTCGTCACCGCACCCGCCGCGAGCGGGGCGGCCCGCGGGCTCGCCGGCACCGTGCGCACCGCACTGGCGGCGGTGGAGTCGACGATCCGCTCCCACGAGCACGAACTCGGCCGCATCGACGCCGTCGCGGGCGACGGCGACCACGGCCGCGGCATGCTCAAGGGCATCACCGCCGCCACCGCCCGGGTCGGCGAGCTCGGCGACGACGTCGGCGGCGGCTGGGCGCTCCAGCAGGCGGGACAGGCCTGGGCCGAGCGCGCCGGCGGCACCTCGGGGGTGTTGTGGGGCGCCGCGCTCGAGGCGTTCGGGCGGCACCTCGGCGACACCGCCGACGGCTACCCGGCCGCGACCGTCGTCGCCGGGACCCGGGAGTTCGCGACGACGATCCAGCAGCTGGGCGGGGCGCAGGCGGGGGACAAGACCCTGCTCGACGCGCTGCTGCCCTTCGTCGACGAGCTGGAGCGCCGGGTCGGTGCCGGCGAGGACCTGGCCGGCGCGTGGACGGCCGCCGCCGCGACCGCGACCGGCGCCGCCGCCGAGACCGCCGACCTGAGGCCACGGATCGGACGGGCCCGCCCGCTGGCCGAGAAGAGCGTGGGCACACCCGACGCCGGGGCGACCAGCCTCGGCCTGATCGTCACGGCCGTCGCCGACGTCCTGACGTCGCAGGAGGAGCAGACGTGAGCGAGAAGCTGCGCATCGTGGTGGGCGCCGACGACGCCGGCTACGACTACAAGGAGAAGCTGAAGGCCGACCTGGAGGCCGACGACCGCGTCGCCGAGGTGGTCGACATCGGCGTCGGCGCGGACGGGCACACCGCCTACCCGCACATCGGCGTCGCCGCGGCCCGCCGGATCGCGGACGGGGAGTCCGACCGTGGCCTGCTCATCTGCGGGACCGGGCTGGGCGTGGCGATCTCGGCGAACAAGGTGCCGGGGGTTCGTGCGGTCACCGCGCACGACCCGTTCTCCGTGGAGCGCTCGGTGAAGTCCAACAACGCGCAGGTCCTCTGCATGGGCCAGCGCGTGGTCGGCATCGAGCTCGCGCGCACGCTCGTCGACGGCTGGCTCGACCACCGGTTCGACCCGGCGAGCGCGTCGGCGGAGAAGGTCGCCGCGCTCGACTCCTACGACCGGCGCGACGGCGAGCGCCTCGCCGAGGCGGAGACCGTCGGGACGGACTGCTGATGTTCGACCTCACCGGGTCGGTCGCGCTCGTCACCGGGGCCGCGTCGGGGATCGGCGCCGAGGTGGTCCGGGCGCTCGCCGGGCAGGGCGCGGTGGTCGCCGCCGCGGACCTGCGCACCGACGGAGTCCCGGACGTCCGCGCGTCGACCCACGTCGTCGACGTCGCGGACCCCGACGCCGCGGCGGCCTGCGTCGACGAGGTCGTCGCCCGGCACGGCCGGGTCGACGTGCTGGTCAACTCGGCCGGGATCGCGCGCCTCGCCCCCGCCCTGGAGCTGGGGATCGACGACTGGCGCCGCACCCTGGACGTGAACCTCACCGGGTCCTGGCTGATGGCCCGCGCCGCGGGCCGGGTCATGGTCGGGCAGGGGTACGGGCGGATCGTGAACCTCGCCTCGCAGGCGGCGAGCAGCGGGCTGGAGCAGCACGCGGCCTACTGCGCGTCCAAGGCTGGGATCAACGGGCTCACCCGCACCCTCGCCGTCGAGTGGGGGCCGCACGGGGTGACGGTGAACGCCGTCTCGCCGACGGTCGTGCTCACCGACCTGGGCCGCGCGGCGTGGGACAACCCGGCCGGGGACGCGCACCGCGCCGAGATCCCGGCGCGCCGCTTCGCCGAGCCGTCGGAGGTCGCCGCGGCCGTCGTCTACCTGGCCTCGGCCGAGGCCGCCATGGTCAACGGGGCCGAGCTGCGGGTCGACGGCGGGTTCACGGCCCGCTGAGAACGCCCGCCGATCGTCGTCCGCGCGATCCGGCGGCTCCACCCGGGGTTCATCTCGGTCGGGTCGGATGGGGCCATGAGCACGCTGCTGGTCTCGCTGTCCGGCCTGACCGACTCCGACGACGCCGACCGCGCCCGCGCCGCCGCGTTCGCCGCGGAGCTGGACCGGCGCGGCGTGCCGCTGACCCATCTCGTGCAGCCCAAGGGTCCTGAAGGACCGCTGCGCCGCGGCGACGACCTGGTCCGCTGGATCGCCGGCCGCGTCCGAGCCGGGGACGACCTGCTCCTGCACGGCTTCGACCACACGAGCGACCCGGTGGGGGCCTGGCAGAACGGCACCGTCCCGCGGATCGGGCGGCGCACCGAGTTCGGCGCGCTGCCCCGGCACGAGGCGGGCCTGCGGCTGACCGGTGCCCGGCGCATCCTGCTCGCGACCGGGCTGTCCACCGACGGCTTCGCCCCGCCCGGCTGGATGGCCTCCGAGGGCACCCTCGACGCGCTCGCCGACCTCGGCTTCGGCCTGTGCGCCGACGAGACGACCGTCCGCGCGACCGGCGGTCCGGTGCTGCGCTCGCGGGTGCTCACCTTCCGCTCGTCCGAGCCCTGGCGGGGCGAGCGCCGTGCGGGGGAACGCCGTCGCGGACGGGCGCTGGAGCAGCAGGCCGTGCGTACCGCCGAGCGCGGAGGGCTCGTCCGGCTCGCGCTGCGGGCCAAGGACCTGCGCCGCGAGCACCGCGTCGAGGCCGCGCTGGCCGCCGTCGACGCGGCGCGCGGAGCGGGCGCCGTCGGCGCCGTGCACCGCACGCTGTTCCGCGCCGCGGCCCCGGCAGCCTAGGAGCTCCCCGGCGATCGGCCCGGTTGTCCACAGTGTGTGTTCCCCTGTGGACAACCGGTGCCACCTGTGGACAGGTGTCAGGTCCGCCGCTCGCCGAGCACGCAGAACTCGTTGCCCTCGGGGTCGGCGAGCACCGTCCAGGACACCTCGTCGGCCGGGACGCGGTGTTGGCCGACGTCGACCCGGGTCGCGCCCAGCATGAGCAACCGGGCGACCTCGGAGTCGCGCACGCCGTCCGGTCGCAGATCGATGTGCAGCCGGTTCTTGGTCCGTTTGCCCTCCGCGACCGGCACGAAGATCAGCCCGGGGGTGACACCCGCGGCCGGCTGGATCTCGAACTCCGCCGCCGAGGCGTTCGCCACCGTCCAGTCCAGGGCCTCGGCCCACCAGCGGCCGAGCCGGATCGGGTCCCGGGCGTCGACGACGACCTGCTCCCACTGCAGCGCCATCAGACGGTGATCGCCTTCTCCCGGTCGGGGACCAGGAGCGTGGTGGCGTCGGGACCCAGGTTGTCGAAGAACCGGTAGTGCAGCGCCGGGTTCGCGAGGGTGCCCTCGTGGATCGGGACGACCGTGCGCGGCGCGACCGCCCGCAGGTAGTCGACGGCCTCGGACACCTTCAACCACGGCGCGCCGGTCGGGAGCAGCAGCGTCGCCAGCTCCTCGACGCCCGGCGGGACGTAGGCGTCGCCGGGGTGCAGGAGCGCGCCGTCGACGAGGTAGCCGTTGTTCGCCACCAGCGGGATGTCCGGGTGGATCTGCGCATGGTCCCCGGACCCGACGACGGTCACCTCGGCGCCACCGAGGGCCAGCACGTCGCCGGGGGCGGCGGTGCGGGCGTCGATGCCGTCCAGCTGCTCGGCGGTCTGGCCGTCGGTGACCAGGGCGGCGTCGGGGTTGGCGCGCAGCAGTGTGCGCAGCGCGTCGGCGTCGACGTGGTCGAAGTGCTGGTGGGTGACCAGGATCGCGTCCAGGCCGTCGAGGGCCTCGAAGCCGGTGGAGAACGTGCCCGGGTCGAACAGGAGCCTGGCCGACCCGGTGTCGACCAGGACGCAGGCGTGGCCGTAGTGCGTCAGGTGCATGGGACCAGCATGCCCGGTCGGGGGGTGGGTGGCACGTCGCTCCGCTCAGCCGAGCGCTCGCAGCACGGCCCGTTCCTCGGCGTCGGTGAGCCCGGCCCGGCGCTCCCGACCGGCGCCGAGCCCACGGTCCCACGCCAGCGCGGCGCGGGCGGTGTCGGCGAGCGGGCGGGGGGTCAGGCCCGCGGCGAGCGTCGTGGTGACGTCCCGGTCGACCATGCCCCAGAGCTCTTCCGGCAGCCGGAGCGGCAACGACCGCGGGCCGGCCCAGATCCCCACGCCCTGCTCCGCCAGCGTCGGTTCCGGGATCCGGACGAGCTCCAGGTCGTCGGCGCCCACGGCGGCGGCGGTCTCGGCGAGCACCCGGTCCAGGGTGGACCGCGGGCCGGCGCCGTCGTGGGTGCCGGTGGTGCCGTCGGCCGCGCAGGCCACGATCCAGGCCGCGAGGTCGTCGACGTCGACGAGCTGCATCGGCTGGGCGGGCACGTCCGGGACGACCACCCGGCCCCCACGGGCGAACCGGTCCGCCCAGTAGCCGTAGCGGTCGGACAGGTCGCCGTGCCCGCACATCAGGCCGCCGCGCACCACGTGCGCCCGGTCGCCGGCCCGTTCCCGCACGGCCTGCTCGCTCGCGACCTTCGCGGCGCCGTAGACGTCCGGGTCCCGCTTCGCGAGCTCCTCGTCGGGCCGGCCGTGCAGCGGTGCCAGGGTCGGCTGCGCCACGGTCCCGCCGCGCAGCGACAGGTCGGCGTAGGCGTTGACCGAGGAGACGAAGGTCCAGTGCCCGAACCGGCCGTGCAGCGCGTCGAGGGCGTCGCGGACCCACGGCGCCGACATCGTCGCGACGTCCACGACGGCGTCGAACGTGCGCCCGTGCAGCGCCGCGGCCAGCGCCCCGGGCCGGGACCGGTCGGCGATCACCGCCTCCGCGCCGTCCGGTGGCGCCCCGGAGACACCACGGGACACGCAGGTCACCGCGTGCCCCGCGGCGAGCGCCGCCGCGGCGACCGCGCGGGAGAGGAACACCGTGCCACCCAGGACGAGGATCCGCATGGGCCGATGGTGAGGGCACGCACGTCGAGCCGTCGCCCCTGTTCACCGTAGGCTGACCCCGTGGCCAGAGTGGTGGTGGACGTGATGCCCAAGCCCGAGATCCTCGACGTGCAGGGTCAGGCCGTGACCCGGGCGCTCGCTCGGATCGGTGTGTCCGGGGTGAGCGGGGTGCGGCAGGGCAAGCACTTCGAGCTGGAGGTCTCCGACGGCGTCGACGACGAGACCCTGCACCGGCTCGCCGGTTCGCTGCTGGCGAACCCGGTGATCGAGGACTGGACGGTGACCCGGCTGTGAGCACCCGCGTCGGTGTGATCACCTTCCCGGGGACCCTCGACGACGCCGACGCCGCCCGCGCGGTCCGCCGCGCCGGCGCCGAGGCCGTCCCGCTGTGGCACGGCGACCACGACCTGCAGGGTGTGGACGCCGTCGTCGTGCCGGGTGGGTTCTCCTACGGCGACTACCTGCGCGCCGGGGCGATCGCGAGCCTGGCGCCGATCATGACCGAGGTCGTGGCGGGCGCCGGGCGCGGTCTGCCGGTGCTCGGCATCTGCAACGGCTTCCAGATCCTCTGCGAGGCACACCTGCTCCCGGGCGCGCTCGTCGCGAACGCCGGGCTGCACTTCCTGTGCCGGGATCTCGAGCTGACCGTGGAGAACGCGCAGACCGCGTGGACCGGCGACTACACCGCGGGGGACCGGCTGACGATCCCGCTGAAGTCGCAGGAGGGGCGCTACGTCGCCGACGCCGCGACCCTCGACGAGCTGGAGGGCGAGGGCCGCGTGGTGTTCCGCTACAGCGAGCCCGCCCCCAACGGCTCGACGCGTGACATCGCCGGCATCACCAACCCGGCGGGCAACGTCGTCGGCCTCATGCCGCACCCGGAGCACGCGACCAGCGGGCTGACCGGCCCGTCCGCCGACGGCCTCGGCCTGTTCACCTCGGTGCTGGCCCGGGCCACCGCCTGACCCGGCGCCCGACCCACCGTCGACGCACGGCCCGGCCGGTGGTCCCCGCGGACCACCGGCCGTCTCCGTCTCCGACCCCTCCCGGGGCCCGCTGTGGGGAACCCCGCCTGTGGGCCCCGGCACCGTGCCGGGACGTGGACCGGGGCGGTCCGTCTACCCTGGCCCCGTGACGCAGTCCCAGGTGCCGGTCGATTCCGTCAAGCACGCCGAGGCCACTCCGGAGCAGCCGCAGCCCTTCCGGGAGCTGGGGCTCAAGGACGACGAGTACGCCCGCATCCGGGAGATCCTCGGCCGCCGGCCCACCGACGCCGAGCTCGCGATGTACTCGGTGATGTGGAGCGAGCACTGCTCCTACAAGTCCTCCAAGGTCCACCTGCGCTACTTCGGTGAGACCACCACCGAACAGATGCGCTCGACGATGCTCGCCGGGATCGGCGAGAACGCGGGTGTCGTGTCCGTCGGCGACGGCTGGGCGGTCACCTTCAAGGTCGAGTCGCACAACCACCCGTCCTACGTCGAGCCCTACCAGGGCGCGGCGACCGGTGTCGGCGGCATCGTCCGCGACATCATGGCGATGGGCGCGCGCCCGATCGCCGTCGGCGACCCGCTGCGCTTCGGCCCGCTCGACGCCGACGACACCGGCCGGGTGCTGCCCGGCATCGTCGCCGGGGTCGGCGGCTACGGGAACTGCCTCGGTCTGCCGAACGTCGCGGGCGAGGTCGTCTTCGACCCGTCCTACGCGGGGAACCCGCTGGTCAACGCGCTGTGCGTGGGCGCGTTGAAGACCGAGGACCTGCACCTCGCGTTCGCCTCCGGCACCGGCAACAAGATCATTCTGTTCGGGGCGACGACCGGGTTGGACGGCATCGGCGGTGTCTCGGTGCTGGCGTCGGAGACCTTCGACGCCGAGAGCGGCGGCACCGGGCGCAAGAAGCTCCCGAGCGTCCAGGTCGGCGACCCGTTCACCGAGAAGGTCCTCATCGAGTGCTGCCTGGAGCTGTTCGCGGCCGGGCTGGTCGTCGGCATCCAGGACCTCGGTGGTGCCGGGCTGTCGTGTGCGACCTCCGAGCTCGCCTCCGCCGGCGACGGCGGCATGCACGTCGACCTCGACGCCGTTCCGCTGCGTGCCACCGGCATGACCGCCGCCGAGATCCTCTCCTCGGAGTCCCAGGAGCGGATGTGCGCGGTCGTGACCCCGGAGAACGTCGAGGCCTTCCTCGCCGTCTGCCGCAAGTGGGACACCATCGCCACCGTGATCGGCGAGGTCACCGACGGCGACCGCCTGGTGATCACCTCCCAGGGGGAGACCGTCGTCGACGTGCCGCCGCGCACCGTCGCCCACGAGGGCCCGGTCTACACCCGCCCGGTCGCCCGGGACGACGCGAAGCAGGACGCGCTGAACGCGGACTCGCCGGAGGCGCTGCCCCGCCCGGAGACCCCGTCCGAGCTGCGCGCGGAGATCCTGCGGATGGCCGCCGCGCCGAACCTCGCGTCGCGGGCCTGGGTCACCGACCAGTACGACCGCTACGTGCGCGGCAACACCGTCGCCGCGCACGGCGCCGACTCCGGGGTCGTGCAGGTCGACGAGTCCACCGGCCGCGGCATCGCCGTCGCGACCGACTGCAACTCCCGCTTCGTCGCGCTCGACCCGTACGTCGGCGCGCAGCTCGCGCTGGCCGAGGCCTACCGCAACGTCGCGACCTCCGGCGCCGTCCCGCTCGCCGTCACCGACTGCCTGAACTTCGGCTCGCCGGAGGACCCGCACGTCATGTGGCAGTTCGAGCAGGCCGTGCGCGGCCTCGCCGACGGCTGCGCGGTGCTGGGCACCCCGGTCACCGGCGGCAACGTGAGCTTCTACAACCAGACCGGGACGACGGCGATCCTGCCGACCCCGGTCGTCGGCGTGCTCGGCGTGATCGACGACGTCACCACCGCGGTCCGGTCCGGGTTCGCCGGTGCCGACGGCGACACGGTCGTCCTGCTCGGCACCACCACCGCCGAGTTCGGCGGGTCGGAGTGGGCGCACGAGGTGCACGGGCACCTCGGCGGACGGCCGCCCGCCGTGGACCTGGAGCACGAACGGCGCCTCGCGCAGCTCCTGGCGGCCGCGGCCGCGGACCGGGCCCTGACCGGAAGCCACGACCTGTCCGACGGCGGCCTGGCCCAGGGTCTGGTCGAGGCCGCACTCGCCGGGGGCCGGGGCGCCCGCGTCGACCTGGCCGGGGTGCACGAGGACTCCTTCACCGCGCTGTTCGCCGAGTCCGCCGGACGGGTGCTGGTCACCGTTCCCGCCGCCGGGGCCGACGCGTTCCTCGTCCGCGCCGCCGAGGCCGGTGTTCCTGCGCTGCGGCTCGGCGAGACCGGCGGCGACGTCCTCGACCTGGGCGACGCCGTCGGCGCGGTGCCGCTCGACGAGCTGCGCACCGCCTGGGAGGGCACCCTCCCCGCGCGGTTCGGCGCCGTCTCGGTCTGATGTCCGACCTCCTCGCGGACTGGGTCGACCGGGACGTCGAGCCGGAGCGGGCGGTGCGCAAGGCCGCGGTCAGGGAGTCACTGGACGAGCTGGCCCGGCGTGCCCCCGGCCGCAGCGTCGAGGTGCGGGTCCCGCCGTTCGGTGCGGTGCAGTGCGTCGAGGGGCCGCGGCACACCCGCGGCACCCCGCCGAACGTCGTCGAGGCCGATCCGCGGACCTGGATCGCGCTCGCCATCGGCCGCCTGAGCTGGGACGACGCCGTCGCCACCGGGCGGGTGTCCGCGTCGGGGTCGCGGGCGGGGGAGATCGCCTCGTTCCTGCCGCTGCGCACGCCGTGACCGGACGGGAGCGGTGTGCGACGCCGACGTGACCCCTGTCCCCGTACCTGGGGATGGGTGATCTCGGGGCGTACAGTCGTGCCCTGGTCCCGGTACGCCGCCAGCCGAGGAGCGCCGCGTTGAGTTCCGTCCGGAACGAGCACGTCAGCCCTGAACGAACCCTCTCCCTCACCCCTGTCGCCCCCCCCGCCCCCGAGCCCGACGAGTCAGGACCCCGCGAGGAGTGCGGTGTGTTCGGCGTCTGGGCCCCCGGCGAGGACGTCGCGAAGATGACCTACTACGGCCTCTACGCGCTGCAGCACCGCGGCCAGGAGGCCGCCGGCATCGCCGTGTCCGACGGCCGTCGCACCGTGGTGTTCAAGGACCTCGGCCTGGTCAGCCAGGTGTTCGACGAGCAGACGCTGTCCTCGCTGCGCGGGCACCTCGCCGTCGGGCACTGCCGCTATTCGACGACCGGCGCGACGACCTGGGAGAACGCCCAGCCGACGTTCCGGACCACCGCCGCGGGCTCGGGCCTCGCGCTGGGCCACAACGGCAACCTCGTCAACACCGCCGAGCTGCGCGACGCCGTCGCGAAGCTGGAGAACCGCAAGCGGTCCGGGCTGCGCGCGACCACCGACTCCGACCTGCTCACCGAGCTGCTCGCCGCGGGCGCGGCGGACCTCGGCGTCTACGAGGCCGCGATGCGGCTGCTGCCGCGGCTGCGCGGCGCGTTCTCGCTGACCTTCGCCGACGAGAACACCCTCTACGCCGCCCGTGACTCCCACGGCGTCCGCCCGCTGGTGCTGGGCCGCCTGGAGCGGGGCTGGGTCGTCGCGTCGGAGACGGCGGCGCTGGACATCGTCGGTGCCTCCTTCGTCCGCGAGGTCGAGCCGGGCGAGCTCATCGCGATCGACTCCGACGGCATCCGCAGCCAGCGCTTCGCCGCCCCGGAGCCGAAGGGCTGCGTGTTCGAGTACGTCTACCTGGCGCGCCCGGACACCACCATCGCCGGCCGCTCGGTCTACGACACCCGGGTCGAGATCGGCCGCCGGCTCGCCGAGGAGCACCCGGTCGAGGCCGACCTGGTCATCCCGGTCCCGGAGTCCGGCACCCCGGCCGCGATCGGCTACGCCCAGGGCTCCGGCATCCCCTACGGCCAGGGCCTGGTGAAGAACGCCTACGTCGGGAGGACCTTCATCCAGCCCAGCCAGACCATCCGCCAGCTCGGCATCCGGCTGAAGCTGAACCCGCTGCGCAACGTCATCCGCGGCAAGCGCCTGGTCGTCGTCGACGACTCGATCGTCCGCGGCAACACCCAGCGCGCGCTGGTGCGGATGCTGCGCGAGGCCGGCGCGCTCGAGGTGCACGTGCGGATCGCCTCGCCGCCGGTGCGCTGGCCCTGCTTCTACGGCATCGACTTCGCCAGCCGGGCCGAGCTCATCGCCAACGGCGCCGACACCGAGGGCGTCCGACGCTCGATCGGCTCGGACAGCCTCGGCTACGTCTCGGTCGACCAGATGGTCGCCGCCTCCGAGCAGCCACGCTCGCGGCTGTGCTGCGCCTGCTTCGACGGGGAGTACCCGATCCCGCTGCCGGAGGAGGCCCAGCTCGGCAAGCACCTGCTGGAGGACGTCCCGGAGCCGACGGCGTCCGGTGCGGCCTCTGGCGATCCGGGGCCGTTGTCCGTCGGATACGGTGCCGGGGAAGCGCTGACCCGCCCGTAGCGGCACCCGATCACGACCCCGCCCCGACCTGGAGAGACCACGCATGCCCTCGACCGAGCCCGGCCCCGCCAGCTACGCCTCCGCGGGGGTGGACATCGATGCGGGGGAGCAGGCGGTCGAACGTTTTCGTCCGTTCGCCGAGAAGGCGACCCGGCCCGAGGTGCGCGGCGGCATCGGCGGGTTCGCGGGCCTGTTCGCGGCGAAGTTCGGCAAGTACTCCGAGCCGGTGCTGGCCGCCTCGACCGACGGCGTCGGCACCAAGGTCGCGATCGCGCAGGCGATGGACAAGCACGACACCATCGGTCAGGACCTCGTCGCGATGGTCGTCGACGACCTGGTGGTCTGCGGGGCCGAGCCGCTGTTCCTGCAGGACTACATCGCCATCGGCAAGATCGTCCCCGACAAGGTGGCGACACTCGTGCGCGGCATCGCGGAGGGCTGCCAGACCGCGGGCTGCGCGCTGCTCGGCGGCGAGACCGCCGAGCACCCCGGCCTGATGGAGGAGGGCGCCTACGACCTCTCCGCGACCGGTGTCGGTGTCGTCGACGCCGAGAAGATGCTGCGACCCGAGCGGGTCCGCCCCGGCGACGTGCTGGTCGCGCTCGGCTCCTCCGGGCTGCACTCCAACGGATACTCTCTGGCCCGTCACGTGCTGCTCGACATCGCCCGGCTGCCGCTGGCCGGTGAGCTGGAGGAGTTCGACCACTCCCTCGGCGAGGAGCTGCTCGTTCCGACCCGGATCTACGCCAAGGACTGCCTGGCGATCACCGCCGAGACCGGCGTGCGGACGTTCTCCCACATCACCGGCGGCGGGCTGGCCCGCAACCTGGAGCGGGTGCTGCCCGACGGTCTCGCCGCCACCGTGGAACGCGGCTCCTGGACGCCGGCGCCGATCTTCAAGCTGATCCAGTCCCGCGGCCGCGTCGAGCGTGCGGAGATGGAGAAGACGTTCAACATGGGCGTCGGGATGGTCGCGGTGCTCCCGCCCGAGGACGTCGACCGCGCCCTGGCCGTCCTCACCGCGCGGCACGTGCCCGCCTGGATCCTGGGCGAGGTCGGCCGGATCGGCGACGTCGACGGTGCCGGTTCCGGCGAGCTCGGCGCCCGGGTGCAGCTGCGCGGGGAGCACCCCCGCTTCTGAGCGGCCCGTGCCGCCCGGTTCCGCCGGGGCCGGCAGTCCGGTGCGCTCGGTTCCGGTTCGGTGCCCGGCTCCGCGGCGCGTCCCTCCGCCATCCGGCGCGCTCCTCGTACCGTCAGCGTCGCGGCGTCGTCCCGGCCGCCGGCCGGGGACGGTCTCCGCGTGGGAGTCGCTTACCCGGTAAGCGAATTCGGCGCAGGGGGTGTCGCCGGCGCTCGGTCGGGCGTGGCTCAGCCGGGCGGCGACCCGGTCCGGGTCTCCTCGACCGTGCGCTACGCCGGTCCCGGCGGCGACGCCGCGTTCTGCGCGGTCGGTCGGTTCCCGGCGCGGTGCGACTCGCGCAGCATCGGGGGGTGCAGTGCGGTCGCCGGACCCCGGCGGAACAACCGGGGCGGACGCCCGCGGCCACCGGTGACCAGCGTCGTCGTCGGCACGAGGAAGCCGTCGGTGGAGGTCACCTTGCGCTGGAAGTTGCGCGGGTCGAGGGAGGTCTCCCAGACGGCCTCGTAGACCCGGCGCAGGTCGGTCACCGTGAACTCGTCCGGACAGAACGACACGGCGAGCGTCGTGTACTCGAGCTTCGACTTCGCCCGCTCCACACCGTCGGCGAGGATGCGCTGGTGGTCGAACGCCAGCTGCGGCACGTCGTCGACGGCACACCACGCGGATGCGGTGGCCCCGCCGCCCGGCGTCGGCTCCGGCATGTCCGGAAGGAGCGCGAGGTAGCCGACGGACAGGACCCGGCCGCGAGGATCGCGGTCGGGGGCGGCGTAGCTCGCCAGCTGCTCGAGGTGCCCGCAGACGGCGTTGCCGGTGTCGGTCCCGGTCTCCTCGTCCAACCGCCGACTGGCGGTGTGGACCAGATCCTCCTCAGGGCGCACGAAACCACCGGGCAGCGCCCAGTGCCCGAGGAACGGGGGCTCGCCCCGTTCGATGAGCAGCACGTGCAGGCGGTCCGACCGTACGGTCAGCACGACCAGGTTGACGGCGACCGCGAACAGGTTGCCGCGCATCTGCTGAACACCTCGGACGTGACGGGACCGGTGACCACGCCTCCCACGGGAGACAGGTCGTGATCTTGCCCTATCCGAGCGGCCAGGGGAAACCGGCCGGTGCGACCGGTCCGGCGAGCGGGCTCACCGGGTCGGCACGTGCCACGGCGCCCGGACCGTCGCAACACGACGGGGGCCGGGCGCCGAAGTGGCCGTCAACGCCGAGGGTCGTCGTCCTCGTCGTTGTACTTGGCGGCGAGGTCGTCGTACTCGCCGTAGTCGTCCTCGCGGCTGTCCGTCGTCGTCACCGCCGTCGCACTACCGATCTCCCGCTGCAAGGCGTCGAGATCCATAGAAGGGGAGCTGTACTTGAGCTCACGGGCCACCTTCGTCTGCTTGGCCTTGGCTCGTCCACGCCCCATGGCAGGTCCCCCTTACAACAGGGAAGGGGCGGCCGGTCATTGCGCACGACCCGGCGGCCCCTCTCGTCTCATCAATGTCGTGGGACCAACCGTACCCTGCTCACCCCGGAACATGCGACGCGGCACCGCCGTCGTCACAGGCGGACCCGGGCGCGGACCGGTGCGGGACACCCGGGTGTTCACCCGGTGGCCGTCCCACGGTGGTCCGGCCGGGCCGCGCGTCACCCCCGGCGCGCGGCGCCGCCCGTCCGTTCCCGGGCGGCACGGCCCGGCGGCGGGGTGTCCGGGTCCGGCTCGTAGGAGTCCGGGTCGATCGTGGCCGGGGAGACCCGGTCGTCGACGCCCGCGGTCAGCTCGGCGTCGACCGGGACCGACCGCTTGAGCAGCGCGAGCGCCACCGGGCCCAGCTCGTGGTGCTGGACGACCGTGCCCACCCGGCCGACCGTGCGGCCGTCGCGCACCACCGGGTCGCCGGTGCGGGGCAGGTCCTCGTCGCCCGCGTCGAGCATCAGCAGCACCGTGCGCCGCGGGGGGCGGCCCAGGTTCGCCACCCGGGCGACGGTCTCCTGCCCCCGGTAGCAGCCCTTGGTGAGGTGCACGGCGGAGCCGATCCAGCCGACCTCGTGCGGGATGGTGCGGTCGTCGGTGTCGCGGTGCAGGCGCGGCGCGCGCGACTCCACCCGCAGCGCCTCGAACGCGATCGTCCCGGCGGCCCGCGCCCCGGCGGCGGTGAGGTCCGCCCAGCGGGTGTCCTTCGTGCCGCGGGGGACGACGACGTCCGCCGCGTCCCGGCCCGGCCACGGCATCCGTCGCACGAACCCGCCGTCCGGCAGGGCCGCGACGCCGTTCGGCGCATCGGGCACCGGGAGCCCGGCCGCGGCGAGCACGGCGGGGGTCTCGGGGCCGACGACGGACAGCACGGCCAGCTCGGCGGTGACGTCGCGCGGCTCGACCTTCGACCAGAAGACCATCTTGGACAGGTAGTCGAGCAGGGCGGCGCCCTCACCGGGCTCGGTGTCGAGCCAGACCGTGTCCGCCGACGACGCGACGGCCATGTGGTGCAGCACCCGGCCCTGCGCGTCGAGCACCAGGGCCTCGGTGCCGGTGCCGGGCGGCAGCTCGCTGACGTGCTGGGTGAGCAGCAGGTGCAGCCAAGACAGCCGCTCCTCGCCGGTCACCGCCAGCACCTCGCGGTGCCCGCGGTCGACGACGGCCGCCGAGCGGGCCATCGCCCGCTGCTCGGCCGGCGGGTCGCCGTGGTGCGCGGCGACGGCGTCGTCCGGGTCGGGGGTCGAGCCTTCGGCGTCGGTGGTGTCCGGGGTCTGCTCGGATCCGGGAACGGTCACCGGTCTCCCTCCGCGCCCTCGGGGGGCGCCGTGTCGTCCTGCTGGGGGGCTCCTTCGGCGGAGTCCTCTTCTGTGGAGTCCTCGTCGTCGTGCGCACAGTCGACACACGTGCCGGACAGGGCCACGTGCGTCGCGTCCAGGCGGAATCCCAGGTCGGCGAGCGTGCGACTCGCCACATCGGAGAGCAGCTCGGTCGGCGCCTCGTCCACCCGGCCGCAGTGGTGGCAGACGAGGTGGACGTGGCGGTGCTGGTGCTCGGAGTAGGTCGGCGCCCCGTGCCCGAGATGGGCGTGCCGGACGACGCCGAGCTCCTCGAGCAGGTCCAGCGTCCGGTACACGGTCGTGATGTTCACCGCCGGTGCCGTCGCCTGGACCCGGGTGCACACCTGCTCGGGTGTCGCGTGCCCCAGCTCCCTGACCGCGTCCAGCACGAGCTGGCGTTGAGGGGTCATCCGGAGCCCACGCCGGTGCAACGTGCCCTTCAGTGTGCTGTCCACACCGCCGATGGTATTCGGTGTGGCCCGGTAGGATCGGGTCACGAGGACGGTGACCGAACATCGTGTCACGGAACCGTCCGTCGCGGGGCCCGCCACGCCGACGGACGACCGGTGCACGCTGCGTGGTTCGCCGCGACCCCGTCGTCGTGACTACCCTGACCGGCGAGGTCGCGCCGGACCGTCGGTCCGCCGACCTCGAACGTGCCCGTCGAGGGCACCCATGTCGACGACCTGAGGAGAGGCGATGACGGCAGACGGGGCGGACCGCCCGGGCGGTTCCCCGCGGTTCGACGTCGTTCTCCGCGGCTACGACCGGCGGCAGGTCGACGAGCACATCGTCGGGATGCAGCGGGTGATGGGCCGGATGCGGGCGGACCTCGAGGCGCTGCGGAGCAGGCCGATCCCGCCGCCCATGCCGGTGCCGCCGCCCGGCGGGTTCGCCGTCGGGCCGGCGGGTGGGCCACCCCGCCCGGTGCCGCGTCCCGGCCCACGCCCCGTCCCGGGGCCGTCGGACTCCGACCGACACGGTGCCGTCGACAGCTTCTCCGACCGCATGCAGGCGATCCTGCAGAAGGCCGAGGAGGAGGCGGAGGAGATCCGCAACAAGGCCCGTGCCGACGCCGAGCGCGTCGTCGCGGAGGCCCGCAAGCAGGTCGACCGCGCCCGCGCCGACGCCGACCGTGCCCGTGAGCAGGGCGACAAGCTCCGCACGGAGGTCAGCGAGCTGACCCGTCGTCGCGACGAGCTGCGCGCCGAGGTCGGGAAGGACCCGGCCGCGGGGGACAAGGCCCGCCACGAGGTCCGACCGGTCCCCGGTCCGGCGCAGAAGCCCGGTGGACCGGCCGGCGAGGCGGCGTCGTCCGACGACCGTTCCGCCCAGGGCCGCTCCGACCAGGGCCGCTCCGACCAGCCCAAGGCCCGTCCCGACTCCGCGGACCAGCGGCCCGGTCGTCCCGGCCCGCGCCCGGGTGCCCCGGAGCCGCAGCGTCCCGGCTCCCGGTCCGGCGCCGAGGAGCGTCCGGGGGCCGAGCAGCGGCCCGGTCAGCAGGAGCGTCCCGGTCAGAAGGAGCAGGGCTCTGCGCGTCCGCAGAGTTCCCCGAACGGCCGCCCGCAGGCACCCGCGGCGGGTGTCAACGGTGCCGGGGTGAACGGCGCCCGACCGGCGGCCGCTCAGGCGTCGCCGTCGGCCGACGCGGCACCGCGTCCCGGTCCGCGTCCGCAGCCGGGCCCCGGCCCGGGCCGCCAGGACTCCGGGTCCCAGCCCCGGCCGGCCTCGGGTCCGGTCTCGCCCGGCTCCGGTGGGTCGGGCGGTGGCCGTCCGGCCGGCGCGCCGCAGCCCGCCCGGGCCGACGGCGCGGGACAGCGGCCGGGTGGTACCGACGGGGACAAGACCGAGGCGGACAAGAGCTCCGGTCCGCGCCCGGGCCCGCGGCCCGCACCGGGCCCGCGCCCGTCGCCGGCCCCCACCGGGCAGCAGGGTGGTGCCGAGCGTGCCACCGCGGCCCGCCCCGGTGACGAGCCCGAGCCCGCCGAGCTGTTCCGGCCCGCGTCGGGCTCCCGGCCTGCCGAGGCGGAGCCGAAGACGTCGGTGGTGCCGGTCCAGGACCCGCGTCCGAAGTCCGGCGGCGACGCCGAGCGCACGGTCGCGGTCGGCGCCGTCCGCCGTTCCGGTGACACCCCAACGGATGGTTCGCAGAAGCCGCCGGCAGGGGACAAGGGCACCGCGGCCGAGGGCGCGAAGGCCGACGTGGAGCCGCCGACGACCGCGAACCCGGCTCCCGGGCGCGGCCCGGCACGACCAGGTCCGGAGGGCGCGCGCAACGGCTCCGGCCAGGCCGGCCACGGTCAGAACGGTCGTAACGGTGCGTCGTCGGGGTCCGAGCCGTCGTCGCAGGGCGGCGGGAAGGGCAACGGCGCGACCCGCAACGGTTCCGGCACGGCCACCGGGGACAAGGGCCGGACGGACGCGGCGCAGCCCTCGACGGGGACGCGCAGCAGCTGAGGTTCCCCGCGCGGGGCCCGGGACCCCAATAAGGTCCGGGCCCATGCAGCTCGGCTCGTTCACGGTCCCGGTCCTGCCCCTCGTGGCGGTGCTGGGCGCGGGCGTGCTCGTGGTACTGGTCCTGTGGGGGGTGTGGCGTGCGCGCCGCACCTCCGCGCCCGTGCCGCTGCCGCTCGAGCCCCCGCGCACGGTCGCGGACCCGCAGCCGTCCTATGCGGACTGGACCGGTGAGGCGGCCGGTGGTCCGGCCGACCCGCCGCCCCCGGCGCGTGTACGGACCGTCGCCGACGTGGTCGCCGAGCGCGGCGCGGACACGGGTCCGCTGCCGCGGGTGCCCGCGTACGCCGGCGCGGCCGTCGCGTCCGGTGCGGCGCGGCACGCCGCTCCCGACGACGACGGGGACGACGGGGGCGACGGCTCGCTGGAGGCACTGTTCGCCCCGGCCGACGAGCTGCCCGACGCGGCCACCCTCGCCCGGGGCCGTGCCCCGGAGGCGACGGCCGCCGTGTCGCTCGCCGCGGTTCCGCCGGCGTCGGGTGCCGGGGTGTCCGGTGCCGGTGCGCCGGGTGCCGGAGCGTCGGGTGGAGGTGCGTCGGGTGCCGCGGGGGAGCCGCTGCCCCGGCCACGACCGACCCCGCGTTCCCGGTCGACCGGTCTGCGAACGGCCCGGCACACCGATGCCGCCGCCCTGACCGATGCCGCCGCTGACCGGGGCACCGCTGACCGGGCCGCCGCGGACCAGAACGTGCCGGTCCAGGACGCGGCGGACCGGAACGTGCCGGACCGGAACGTGCCGGGCCAGAACGCGCCGGACCGGAACGCCGCGGACCAGGACGCCGCGGACCAGGACACGACGAACCAGGGCGCCGCTGACCAGGACACGACGAACCAGGGCGCCGCTGACCAGGACACGACGAACCAGGGCGCCGCTGACCAGGACGCAGCGGACCAGAGCACCACGCACCAGGATGCGGCGGGGACCTCGGACCACCCGGCGACGCCGTCGGCCCCGGAGTGGCCGGTCGCGCGGCTGCGCGTCGTCGACGACCTCACCGACGTCGTCGCGCCCGGCCCGGACGCCACGCCCGCCGCGGCCGAGCAGACCCCGGCCGGAGACGACACCGCGACCCCGGCGACGGAGCGGACCCCGGTCGACCGGCAGGACACCGCGACCGGTCCGCTGCCGCCCTGGTCGGCCGAGCGCACCGAACCGGCGTCCGAGGACCTCCCCGCGACGTCCGCGATGCCGGCCACACCGGTCCCACCCGCCGTACCGACCCCGCCCACCGGGGCCGCGTCCCGACCGACGCCCGAGCCGGTCTCCCGGGCCGTGCAGCAGGCCCTCGCCGCCCGGGCCGTGCAGCGGGCGCGTCTGCGCGGCGCCGACGCGGTCGTCGACCCGCAGCCCGATCTCCCCGGAGGGGAGCAGCAGGAGCTGCCGCTCGCCGTCGTCCCGCCCGCGGGGGCCCGCACTCCGACGGCCGGCGACGCGAAGGACCGGCTGCTCGGAGTGCTCATCGAGGACCCGGCCCGCGCCGTCGACGCGACCGAACGGCTCGACGACACCCGCGACCGCATCGCCGAGCTCGACGAGGTCCTGCGCCGCCGCCGTGACGACCTGGCCGGCGCCGTCCGGCGCCTGCACGAGTGCGGGCTCGACCCGGCGCAGATCGGCCGGCTCTCCGGGATGGCCGTCGACGAGGTCCGCACCATCCTCGATGGCGAGGACGCCGAGCGCTGAGCCTCAGCGCAGCACGGTGAACCGCACGCCCGTCCCCGGCGGGGCCTGGGCGAGCAGCGGCAGGTCGGCGGGGTCGACGACGCCGATCACCGGGTAGCCGCCGGTCGTCGGGTGGTCGGCGAGGAACACCACCGGCGGCCCGTCCGGCGGGACCTGCACCGCGCCGGTCACCATCCCCTCGCTCGGGAGCTCCCGGTCGCTCCACTCCGGACGCCGCCCCGGGGACGGCCCGTCGAGGCGGACCCCGATCCGGTTCCCGTCCGCCGTCACCGTCCACAGCGGACCGGCGAGGGCGCCGTGCGGGTCGGTGAACCAGTCGTCGCGGGGGCCGGGACGCACCCGCAGCCCGACCACGGCACCGGGCACCGACACCGGGACCGGCCCGGACACCGGGACCCGGCCCGACCACGGGCCGACCGGCAGCTCGTCGCCGTCGGCGACGGGGTCGGGGCCCAGCCCCGACAGCAGATCCGTGCTGCGGCTGCCCAGCGCGACCGGAGCGTCCACCCCGCCCGCGACGGCGAGGTAGCACCGCAGCCCGCCGACCGGCGTCCCGACCGCGAGCTCGGCGCCGTCGGGCAGGTGCAGCGCCCGGTGGGACCCGGCAGGCCGGCCGTCGACGAGCACCGGCGCGGGCGCCCCGGTGACGGCGACGGTCCGGCCGCCCCTGGCGCGCACCCGCAGCCCGCCGCCGAGCAGCTCCAGGCCGGCGGCGCCGTCGTCGTTGCCGACCAGGCGGTTCCCCAGCTCGTAGGCCGGCCGGTCCAGCGCACCCGACGGCGGGACCCCCAGGTGCGCATGCCCGGGACGACCGCGGTCGGTCACCAGCGCCTGCGGTCCGGCCCGCACCACCAGCAGCGCGTTCACCGGGGCTCGAACCGGACGCGGTCGCCGGGGGTGAACAGCGCCGGCGGGTCGGCGACGGGGTCGAACAGGACGGCGTCGGTGCGGCCGATCAGCCGCCAGCCGCCGGGGGAGCGACGCGGGTAGACGCAGCTGTAGACGTCGGCGATCCCGACCGAGCCGGCGGGCACCGCGGTCCGCGAGCTCTCCAGCCGCGGCTGCTGCAGCGGCTCGGGGAGGCCCGACAGATAGCCGAAGCCCGGCGCGAAGCCGCAGAAGTCCACCCGGTACTCGGCGCCGCTGTGCAGCGCGACCACCTCGTCGACGGACAGGCCCGCGGTCCCGGCGACGAGTGCGAGGTCCTCGCCGTCGTAGGTCACGGCCAGCGTGTGGACCGTGCCGGTGCCCGCCTCGCCGGCGTCGGCGTCCGCGGCCCGCGCCACCTGCACGACCCGCTCGGTGGTGGCCCCGGGCGCCACCTCGACGAGCACGGTCCGGGCGGCCGGGACCAGCTCCCGCACCTCGGGCAGCCCGGCGTCCCGCACGGCGGCGACGACGGCCGCCACCCCGGCGGCGTCGTCGACCTCCAGCAGCACCGCGTGTCCGCCGCAGGGGCGGACCCGGACCGCGACCAACTAGCCGACCACCCGGTGCAGGACGGCCGAGATGTGCGGCTGCATCGGCTGCCCGACCATCGCGCGCTCGTCGACGTAGGCGAGGTCGCCCTGGTTGACCAGGCCGTAGAGCCGCTTCGCCGCGGTGACCTCCTTGGCCGACGGCGTCCGGGCGACGGCGTCGGTCTCGATCTGCCAGGACCGCATGTCGCCCCGGGGGCCGTAGTAGACCTCGACGATGCCGGTGTTGTGCGCGATCAGCACCTCGATCGAGCCGTCCTCCTGGGGACGCCAGAACCCGGTCTCGCGCGCGGCCTGGCGGATGATGCCGCCGTCGTCGTCGAGCAGCCAGGAGCGTGCCTCGTAGGACAGGAACGGGCGGCCGTCGTGCGCCCAGGTGATCTGCTGGCCGAGGTGGAACGGGCCCTCGATCGTCGGGTAGACGACCTCGCCGGTGCCCCGCCAGGTCCCGACGAGCGGGAGCAGGCCGAGGCAGGCCTCGTGCAGGTCGGGGCCCTGCCGCAGGTTGGCGGTGTCGTCGTCGACGGGCAGGTCGGGCCACTGCGGCCGGTTGCGCTGCGGGGAGTCCGGGGCCGCGTTCTCCGGTCCGGTGATGGTGGTCTGCAACTCCTCGTCGGCGGCTGCGGCGGGCTCGGGGTCGGTCACGGGGTCTGCTCCTCGGTGTGGTGGTCGTCGGGGTCCCGTTCGGGATCGGGACCCGGCCCGGGCGCGGCGGCGGGCTCGACGACGAACAGGCGACGGAGCAACCATCCGGCCCAGGCGGCGGTTCCCGCGGACAGGGCGATCAACAGCCCGGTGGAGAACCAGTGCACGACCGGCCACTCTACCGCCGCCCCGGTCCGGGCACCGAGTGCCGTGCCGATGCCCCTGTCCACGCACGAACGGACCCCTCGTACGAAAGCTCTCGTACGAGGGGCCCGTTCGTGCGGTCGGGGGCGGCGGCCCCGCGGACCGGTCAGGCGACGGCGATCTCCGCGCTGTGCAGGCCCGGCCCGTCGGCAACGAGCTCGGACTGGCCGTTGCCCGAGCGCGACAGCGCCCGGACGGTCCAGGTGCCCGGGGCGGCGAAGAACCGGAAGTCACCCGAGGCCGAGGACACGACCTCCGCGGTGAACTCCCCGGTGCCGTCCAGCAGCCGGACGAAGGCCCCGGCCACCGGGTCGCCACCGGCGATGACGCGGCCGGCGAGCACGGTCTCCTTGGAGAGGTCCGTGTTCGGGGGCAGGGTCAGGTTCTGGTCAGGTGCGGCACACATGTCACTTCGCTCCCAGCTCGATCGGCACGCCGATCAGCGAGCCGTACTCGGTCCAGCTGCCGTCGTAGTTCTTGACGTCGGAGTGGCCCAGGAGCTCGTGCAGCACGACCCAGGTGTGGCTGGAGCGCTCGCCGATGCGGCAGTAGGCGATGGTCGCCTTGCCCTCGTCGAAGCCGGCCTCCTTGTAGAGGGAGGCGAGCTCCTCGTTCGACTTGAACGTGCCGTCCTCGTTGGCCGCCTTCGACCACGGGATGTTGATCGCGCTCGGCACGTGGCCCGGACGCTGGCTCTGCTCCTGCGGGAGGTGGGCCGGGGCCAGGATCTTGCCGGAGAACTCGTCGGGTGACCGGACGTCGACCAGGTTCTTGGTGTCGATCGCGTCGACGACCTCGTCGCGGAAAGCGCGGATCGAGGTGTCGGCCTCCTTCGCGGTGTAGGAGGTCGCGGGGCGGTCCTTGACGTCGGTGGTCAGGGTCCGGCCGTCGAGCTCCCACTTCTTGCGGCCGCCGTCGAGCAGCACGACCTTGTCGTGGCCGTAGAGCTTGAACTCCCAGTACGCGTACGCGGCGAACCAGTTGTTGTTGCCGCCGTAGAGCACGACCAGGTCGTCGTTGGCGACGCCCTTGGCCGAGAGCAGCTGCTCGAACTGCTCCTTGGTGGGGATGTCACGACGGACCGCGTCCTGCAGCTCGTCGGTCCAGTTGACCTTGACCGCACCGGGGATGTGGCCCCCGTCGTAGGCGGTGGTGTCCTCGTCGACCTCGAGGAACACCACCCCGTCGGTCTCCAGGTTCTGCTCCGCCCAGTCGGCGGTGACGAGGACGTCCTCGCGGCTCATGTTCGTTTCTCTCCCGAGTCGTGTCGAGGGTGGGTCAGGAACGCGCGGCGGCGGCGCCACCGCGCAGGCGGGCGAGGAGCCCGTACATCTCGCAGCCCAGGCAGAAGCCGAAGGCCGCGTTGAGGAAGGCCGCCACGAGTGCCGCCGCCGTGGCGACGACACCCAGCACGGTCAGTCCGGACAGGTAGCCGACCGCCGCGACGGCGGTGAACACCAGCCCGACGGTCTGCGAGAAGCGGACCGGGGCGGCGTCCTCGCGCTCGGCGGGCGGACCCAGCCGGGGCGCGACGAGGTGCCGGTAGACCACGCCGTACGGCGCGAACCGCATGCCGGCGAACGAGGCGACGGCGAACACGACGGCCTGTGCGGTGACGAGCACGCCGCTGCCGGACAGCAGCACCAACGCCAGCACGACGGTGGTGATCGCGGCGGAGAAGCGGACCCCGCGCGGGTCGAGCCGGGGCTCGGAGTGCGCGGATCCGTGGTCCGTGGCGGACATGGGACTCCAGTAACCGGGGTGGGAACCTCGGCGTCGCGGGACGCCGGGCTCAGGACACGCGGGTCAGGAGTCCAGACACAGGCAGCCGGCGAGGCGGCACAGATCAACCGTGCGGCGTCGGGTCAGCGGCCAGTTCACGTCACCGAGCCTAGCTCACGTTCGGCGCGGAGCCCAGCGGTCGGCGCCGACCGGACATCACACACACGTTCTCAGCCGGTGGGAAGGGCGGCGACGAGCTCGTCGACGCGCGGGACACCGGAGACCCGCAGGACCTCCGCGCCGCGGGCGTCGAAGACGACCGTCGTCGGGGTCCGCAGCACGCCCAGTGCCCGGGCGACGTCGACGTGCTCGGCCACGTCGACCTCCACGTGCGCCAGGCCCGGGTCCGCCGCGGCCAGGTCACCGAGGACGCGCGCGGTCTGCCGGCACGGCGCGCAGACCGGCGAGGACAGCTGCAGCAGCAGGGCCCGGCGCCCGTCCGGACCGGTTCCGGCCAGGTCCCAGCCCGGCCCGGCGCCGTCGGTCGCGCCGCGGTCGTCGCCGGTGGGCCGGAGCCGCCCGGACCGGTTGCGCAGCACCAGCCCCGCGAGCGTCGCCACCACCAGGACGACGACCAGCACCACTGCACCCGTGACGTCCACCGACGCCTCCTCTCGGCCCGCTCAGCCCGCGGAGCGGGACGTACCCGGTCCGGCGCCCACACTCAGGTCGCGCATCGAACCGGCGACCTGCAGCACGTTGTACTCCGGAACGCTCGCCGACGTCGCGGTGACGCCCAGTGGCAGCGGACCCGGGTCGATGTCCACGGCGAGCGCGCGCAGCATCGAGGTGCGCACCGCGTCCGGCACCGGCTCGTCCGAGCCGTCGAGCCGGACGTCGCGCGGGACGACCCGCATGGTGCCGTGGTCGACGACGAGCGCGGCCAGCACGGCCACCCGCGCGTCGGCCCCGTCCACCGGCATCTCCGCGACGAACCGTGCGGCGTTGCGCGGGTCGAGCCCGCGCAGCGTCGGGTCGCCGCCGGCCAGGATCACCGAGTCGATCGCGTTCGCGTCGACGGCCTCGACCGACAGTCGCGTCACCCCGGCGGCGGGCCCCCCGGCGTCGACGACCATCCGGCGGACGTCGTTCGGGCTGATCTGGACGATCCCCTCGGCCGCCGCCGCACGGAACCGGGCCGGCCCGGGACCGGCGAGATCGGAGAGGTCTCCGCGCAGGCCGTACAGCTGCACCTGGAGCTCGGGGGTGCGCAGCGGCCCGACCGGGACCCGCTGCAGCGTCATCTCGACGTGGTCGTAGCGGCCGGTCGCGGCCTGGGCCAGCACCGAGAAGCCGTGCACCTGCACACGGGGGTCCTCGGGGAGGTCGAGCCGGTCCCGCAACGCGCGCGAGATGCCCGACTCGACGGCCGCGCCGGTGGCGAGATCACCCACGACGAGCACGGCGGCCACCGCCAGGACGGCGACGAGCACGCGACGGACGGGGCGTCCCACGACCGGGCCTCCACAGGATCGGAATACGTCCTGACCAGGGTAGAGAGCCCCGCTGCCGGCCCGATGGGCGGCCCCGGGACCCCGGATCGGACCCGATCGGTGGTGAGAACGATCCAGATCGCGGCGTGAAACCCGTCGCTCTGCGGCTGACCGTGGGGTGACGTCCCGGTATCGTCTGCGTATCGCGAGAAGGGGGGAGTCCATGGAACTGCTCCTGCTGACCACGGCTCCGGATGCGGCAGCCGTACTGCCCGCCCTGTCGTTGCTGCCGCACAACGTGCGGACCGCGGCGCCCGAGGTGGCAGCACTGCTCGACGCCGGTCCGCACGACGCCGTCCTGGTGGACGCCCGCTCGGACCTGGTCGCCGCGCGCAGCCTGTGCCGGCTGCTGGGCAGCGCCGGGACCGACGCGCCGGTGATCGCCGTGCTGAACGAGGGCGGTCTGGTCGCCGTGTCCGGCGAGTGGGTGGTCGACGAGATCCTGCTCCCCGACACCGGCCCGGCGGAGGTGGACGCGCGGCTGAGGCTGCTGCGGTCGCGCCCCGGCGCCGAGTCCGCGTCCGGAGGTGGCGCGCTCGTCCTCGGTGAGCTCGTCATCGACGAGGCGACGTACTCGGCTCGGCTCAAGGGCCGGCTGCTGGAACTCACCTACAAGGAGTTCGAGCTGCTCAAGTACCTCGCGCAGCACGCGGGCCGGGTGTTCACCCGGGCCCAGCTGCTGCAGGAGGTCTGGGGCTACGACTTCTTCGGCGGCACCCGCACCGTCGACGTCCACGTCCGGCGGCTGCGCGCCAAGCTCGGCGGCGAGCACGAGCAGATGATCGGCACCGTGCGCAACGTCGGCTACAAGTTCGTCCGGCCGTCGCGCGGCGGGCTGTCGGCGCCGCCCGACCAGGACGACGCGGACCCCGAGCCCGTCCCGGACCGTCGGCCGTTGCCCGGCGCCCGGCCCTCGGCCGGCCCGGGACGTGGAGCGTGGGCACCGCGGTGACCTAGGGTCGGCGCTCGTGGACCCGCAGCAGCACTCCCGTCTCGACGCCGCCACCGTCTCCGCGGTGCAGGATCTGCTGAGGGCGGCGACCGCTGCCGACGGCGCCGAACCGCTCTCCGAGCAGTACCTGATGCACCTGCGCCCGGACACCCCCGCCGACGGCGTGACGCACCTCGTCGTCGCCGGTGACGACGGCGCGGTGGCCGGCTACGCCCAGGTCGACGGCACCTACGCCGAGCTGGTGGTGCACCCCGACGCGCGACGGCGGGGGATCGGCGGCGCGCTCGTCACCGCGGTGGAGAAGGTCACCGCCGACCCGCACGTGTGGGCGCACGGCGACCTCGACGCCGCGAAGGAGCTCGCCGCGGGCCGCGGCTACCGCCGGGACCGCGTGCTGTGGCAGATGCGCCGCACCACCGAGGCGGGCCCGCTGCCCGCCCTGACCGTCCCCGACGGCGTCACGATCCGCGCCTTCGAGCCCGGCCGCGACGACGACGAGTTCCTCCGCGTCAACAACGCGGCCTTCGACTGGCACCCGGAGCAGGGCGGCTGGACCGGCGCCGAGCTCGCCGCCCGGGAGGCCGAGGACTGGTTCGACCCGGCCGGGTTCCTGCTCGCGGTCGACGACGGCGGCACCCTGCTCGGCTACCACTGGACCAAGGTCCACCCGGCGACCGGCGACGAGCGCGCGATGGGCGAGGTCTACGTCCTCGGTGTGGACCCGGCCAGCCACGGACGAGGGCTCGGGAAGGTCCTGACCCTCGCCGGGCTGCACCACCTGCACGACCGCGGGCTGGACACCGTGCTGCTCTACGTCGAGGCCGACAACGCCCCGGCCGTGCGCGTCTACGAGCGCCTCGGGTTCGCCGTGCACGCCGCGGACGTCAACTACGCCCGGTGAGACCCTGTCACCGTTCGACTACGGGTGACCATGTTCCGTCGAACGTGTGATGCAGGTCCACCCGGTCGCCGACCCTGTTCATCCCACGTTCATCTTCCGTGGGGGTGGCGTCCAACGGCGGCTCCTAGCGTCTGCGGCCGGGTGGTCACCCCAGACCGCCGTACCGCAACCGGCTCGTTGCCGACTCGGAGGAAACTGCAGTGAAGACCAAGCGGCGTGCGCCCCGGGCGCGCCTGGCTGCCGTCGGTATCGCCACGTCCTGTGCGTTGTTCGTCGCCGGCTGCGGTGCGGCGAACGAGGGCGGCGGCTCGGACGCCCAGGGCTCGGGCGTCACCGGCCAGATCTCCGGTGCGGGCGCGAGCTCCCAGCAGGCGGCCATGCAGGCCTGGATCGCCGGCTTCGGCGGCGCGAACCCGGGTGCCACCGTCAACTATCAGCCGGTCGGCTCCGGCGGAGGTCGTACCCAGTTCATCCAGGGCGGTGTCCAGTTCGCCGGTACCGACGCCTACCTCAAGGACGACGAGCTGACCAAGGCGCGTGAGCGCTGCGGTGGGTCGGTCATCGAGGTGCCGAGCTACGTCTCGCCGATCGCCGTCGTCTTCAAGCTGAACGGAGTCAACGACCTGACCCTGTCCCCGGCCACCATCGCCGGTCTCTTCAAGGGCCAGATCACCACCTGGAACGACCCGAAGATCGCCGCGGACAACCCGGGCGTCCAGCTCCCGGCCACCCGCGTCACCCCGGTGCACCGATCCGACGAGTCGGGCACCACCCAGAACTTCACCGACTTCCTGAACAAGGCCGCCCCGGCGGTGTGGACCGACAAGGCCGCGCAGACCTGGCCGGTCCAGGGTGGCGAGGCCGCTCAGGGCACCTCCGGTGTCGTGACCGCCGTCGGCGGCGGCGACGGCACCATCGGCTACGCCGACGCCAGCCAGGCCAAGGACCTCGGCAAGGCCAAGGTCAAGCTGGGCGACCAGGCGGTCGAGCCGACCGCCGAGGCCGCCGCCAAGATCCTCGAGGAGTCGAAGCGCGTCGAGGGCCAGGGCGACACCTCGTTCGCCTTCGACCTCAACCGGACCGCCACCGGCGGTGCCTACCCGGTCGTGCTGGTGTCCTACCTGCTGGCCTGCCCGCAGTACCCGGACGCCGCCCAGGCCGACACGACCAAGGCGTTCCTGAACTACGTGGTCAGCCCGGAGGGGCAGCAGACCGCCGCTCAGAACGCCGGCTCGGCGCCGCTGTCGGACACCCTGCGCGGCCAGATCACGCCGGTCATCGACCAGATCAAGGCCCAGGGCTGAGCGTCTGAGTCGGATGTCATCTAGCCAGGAACCCCGGGCGGTCGTCATCATGGTGACCGCCCGGGGTTCCCGGCCGCTCGAGTCCCCTGCCCAGCGCGTTCCGCACCCCCAGGGATCACAGTGACCACCACGGAAAACTCGCCCGCGCCCGCTCCCGCGAAGCCGGTGACCCAGCTCGGGGACCGGATCTTCGCCGGGTCGGCCAAGGGTGCAGGCATCCTCATCCTCGTCGTCCTTGCGGGCGTCGCGGCCTTCCTCGTCAGCGAGGCGTTCCCTGCCGTCGTGGCCCCTGCGTCCGAGGTGCACGGAGGACTCGCCCTCTACATCGCGCCGCTCATCTTCGGCACGCTGGTCAGCGCGGTCATCGCGTTGATCGTGGCGACGCCGCTGGCGATCGCGGTCGCGCTGTTCATCAGCCACTACGCCCCGCGCCGGCTCGCACAGACGCTCAGCTACGTCGTCGACCTGCTGGCCGCGGTGCCGTCCATCGTGTACGGCCTGTGGGGCATGGCGACCCTGGCCCCGGCGACCGTCGGGCTGATGGTGTGGCTGAACACCTACCTCGGCTGGCTGCCGTTCTTCGCCGGTCCGCCGTCGGCCACCGGCCGCACGATGCTGGTCGTCGGCCTCGTCCTCGCGGTGATGATCCTGCCGATCATCACCGCCGTCGCCCGTGAGGTCTTCCTCCAGGCGCCGAAGCTGCACGAGGAGGCCGCGCTCGCCCTGGGGGCCACCCGCTGGGAGATGATCCGGCTCGCGGTGCTGCCGTTCGGCCGCTCCGGGATCGTCTCGGGCGCGATGCTCGGCCTCGGCCGCGCGCTCGGCGAGACCATGGCGGTGGCGATCATCCTGTCGGTCTCCGGCGGGATCACGTTCAACCTGATCGGCTCCGGCAACCCGTCGACGATCGCCGCGAACATCGCGCTGCAGTTCCCCGAGGCGTCCGGCATCGACGTCAACGTCCTCATCGCGTCCGGTCTGGTGCTCTTCCTGATCACCCTGCTGGTCAACATGATCGCTCGCTACATCGTCGAGCGCCGCCGCGAGTTCTCGGGAGCGAACTGAGATGTCCACCGGGACCGAACGAAACCGCACCGACACCGAGGCGACCGTGACCGGAAGCACGCTGCAGGCCCCGGCCACGACGACGGCTCTGCCGCGTCGCAAGGGCTCCCTCCCGAAGTGGTCGCCGTGGGCCCTGGTCGCCGGATCGGCCGTGGTGGCGGCCGGTGCGACCGCCCTGGCGGGCGGCTTCGGCATCGGGCTGTGGGTCTTCCTGACCGTGGTGGTGTACCTGGTCGCCACCTACGTGGTGTCCCGCGCGGTGGAGGGCGCCCGCAAGGCCGCCGACCGGTTGGTGACGGCGATCGTCACGGGTGCGTTCCTGCTCGCGATGATCCCGCTGGTGTCGGTGCTGTGGACCGTCGTCTCGAACGGCTGGGCACGGTTCGACCCGACGTTCTTCAACAGCTCGATGCGCGGCGTCGTCGGGGTCGGCGGCGGTGCGCTGCACGCCATCCAGGGCACGCTCATCATCACGGCGCTCGCCGCGATCATGTCCATCCCGGTGGGTGTGCTCACCGCGATCTACCTGGTCGAGTACGGCAACCGGTCACGGCTGGCGCGGGCGATCACGTTCTTCGTCGACGTCATGACGGGCATCCCGTCGATCGTCGCCGGTCTGTTCGCGTTCGCATTGTTCGCGCTGTTCGTCGGCCCGGCGGTGCGGTTCGGCTTCGCCGGCGCGGTCGCCCTGACCGTCCTCATGATCCCGATCGTGGTGCGCTCCACCGAGGAGATGCTCAAGATCGTCCCGAACGAGCTGCGCGAGGCCGCGTACGCGCTCGGTGTGCCGAAGTGGCGGACGATCCTCAAGGTCGTCATTCCCACGACGGCCGGCGGTATCGCGACCGGCGTCATGCTCGCCGTCGCCCGCGTCATCGGTGAGACCGCCCCGCTGCTGGTCACCACGGGTCTCGCGCTCGGCGTCAACCTGAACCCGTTCTCGGGGCCGATGGCCACGCTGCCGGTGTTCTCGTACTACTCCTACGCCGTTCCCGGCATCCCGCGTGAGGCGTTCCTCGACCGGGCCTGGACCGCTGCGCTGGTCCTGATGCTCGTCGTCATGGTGCTGAACATCGTCGCCCGCATCATCTCCCGCATTTTCGCCCCGAAGACCCGATAAGGAATCCGCGACATGGGCAAGAGTGTCGAAGCCAAGGACCTGAACATCTACTACGGGTCGTTCCTCGCCGTCGAGGGCGTCAACATGACGATCAAGCCGAAGACGGTGACGGCCCTGATCGGTCCGTCCGGCTGCGGCAAGTCGACCTTCCTGCGGTCGATCAACCGGATGCACGAGAACATCCCCGGCGCCCGCGTCGAGGGCCGGCTCGAGCTCGACGGCCAGGACCTCTACGGGGCGAACGTCGACCCGGTCGGCGTCCGCCGCCAGATCGGCATGGTCTTCCAGCGGCCCAACCCGTTCCCGACGATGTCGATCTACGACAACGTCATCGCGGGGATGAAGCTGAACAACAAGCGGGCGTCGAAGGCCGAGTTCGACGACACCGTCGAGCGGTCGCTGCGCGGCGCGAACCTCTGGAACGAGGTCAAGGACCGGCTCGAGAAGCCGGGTTCGGGCCTCTCCGGTGGTCAGCAGCAGCGGCTCTGCATCGCCCGCGCGATCGCGGTGCGGCCCGACGTGCTGCTGATGGACGAGCCGTGCTCGGCGCTGGACCCGATCTCCACGCTCGCGATCGAGGACCTGATCAACGAGCTGAAGAACGACTACACGATCGTCATCGTGACCCACAACATGCAGCAGGCGGCGCGGGTCAGCGACTTCACCGGCTTCTTCAACATCGAGGGCACCGGCAAGCCCGGCAAGCTGGTCGAGCTCGACGAGACGAAGACGATCTTCTCCCAGCCGAAGCAGAAGGCGACCGAGGACTACGTGTCCGGCCGCTTCGGCTGACCTCGCAGTACGTCCGCACGGCGCGAACGCCCTCGACCCCTCGCGGGGGGCCGGGGGCGTTCGTCGTCGCGGGCCGGGTCAGAGGACCGGGAGCTCGTCCACGGTGCCGCCGGTGACGGCGTAGACGACGTGGTCGGCCAGGTGCACGCAGTGGTCGGCGTAGCGCTCGTGGAAGCGGGCCAGCAGCGCGGCGTGGACGGCGGCCGGCACGCCCGCCGTCCAGTCCGGGCCGAACATCAGCTCGAAGACCTGGCGGTGCAGCGCGTCGACGACGTCGTCGTCCTCGCGCAGCTCGGCGGCGAGGACGACGTTGTGGGTGCGGAGCACCTCGACGGCCTTGTCGCCCATGGCCGCGACCCGGGCGCCGTAGTCGGCGAACAGCGGGTGGGCCTGCTCGGCGAGCACCACGTGGTCCCCGCTCCGGACGACGGTGGCGGCGATGTGCCGGGCCAGGTCGCCCATCCGCTCCAGCTGCTGGGCGCACCGCAGAGCGGTGATCACCGCTCGCAGCGGAGCGGCCATCGGCTGGTGGATGTTCATGGTCTCGACGGCGAGGAGCTCGATCGCGTCGCGGTAACCGTCGATGACGGGATCGCGGGAGACGACCTGCTCGGCGAGCCGGGTCCGGTCGGACAGCAACGCTTCGGACGCGTCGCGGAACGCGGCTGCGACGAGCGGACCCATCTCGTCGAGCATGGACCGGAGCTGCGCGAGGTTGTCGTCGAGCGTCTCCCTGCGCATGGCGACGACCTTAGATCGGAGTTCGCGTCGGCTTCGGCCCGGGACCGGTGAACGCTCGGTGAACGGCGGGGTCAGGCGGCGCGGGCACGCAGGCCGACCCGCAGGCCGACACGGAAGCGCTCGGTGGAGCCGAGGACGGTCGACTGGACCCCGGTCACCTTGAACCACTCGAGGGCGTGTCCGGCGCGGCTCATGGCGTCCCGGATCGCAGCTTCGACGCTCTCGTCCGAGGTCCCGACGACCTCGGTGACGACGCAGCTCGCGTGTTCCATGCAGCAGACGTGCCCCCGGCATCTCACCGTCAAACCCGATCGGTCGACCGTTCGCCGAGTGGGGTGTATCGACTGCCCCGAACGGGCCAACGATGCTCTCAGACGGCGAGGGGACCGGGCATCTGGCCGGTGACGACGTACACGATCCGGCGAGCGACGGCGACGGCGTGGTCGGCGTACCGCTCGTAGAACCGCGCGAGGAGCGCGACGTCGACCGCGGCGGACACCCCGTGGGTCCAGTTGCGGTCCATCAGCACGGTGAACATGTGCTGGTGGATGTCGTCGACGGCGTCGTCGTCGGCCTCGAGCTCGTTCGCCGCGTCGAGGTCCCGGGTTCGGATGACCCGCCCGGCCTTCTCCGCGAGCTCGACGCCGACCCGGCCCATCTCGGCGAAGTAGGACTTCACCTCGTCGGGCAGCACGGACTGCGGGTGCCTGCGACGGGCGGCCTGGGCGACGTGCAGGGCGAGGTCACCCATGCGCTCGATGTCACCGGCACCGTGGATCGCGGCGACGACGACCCGCAGGTCGGTCGCGACCGGCGCCTGCAGCGCGAGCAGGCCGAAGGCCCGGTGCTCTGCGGCGGCACGGACGTCGTCGATCTTGACGTCCTCGGAGATGACCTGCTCGGCGAGCTGGAGGTCGGCCTCGAGCAGTGCGGTCGTGGCGCGCGCCATGGCACGTGCGACGTCGTCGCACATGTCTGCCAGGCCGGAGGCCAGCTCGTCCAGCTGCTCCTGATAGGTGTCGCGCATGTCCCGAGCCTAGGCCCCCGAGCGGCAACGTTCAGCCGCGGCGGGTGAACCCGCCGTGAACGCTGGACGACATACCCCGTTCGGGGGATACGGGCGGTTCAGTCGCAGTCGGCGTCGTCGGAGGGGACGGCCTGCACCGGAGCCGCATCACCGGCACCGACGACGAGCTCCAGCACCCGGCTCGCGGTCGGGTCCGGGACGGGGCGGGCACCCGGCAGCGCCTCCACGAGGGTGCCCGCGGCGTCGGTGTTGTCGGGGGAGTAGCGGACCTGCGCGCCCGGTGCGGCCGTTCCGGGGGTGACGCTGCCGATCTCGTAGCCGCGGTCGCGCAGGTCCGCGGCGATCCGGTCGACGGCACCGGGGCGACCGGTCGCGTCGACCAGGTTCACGACGGTGCCCGGCCCCGGAGCACCCGCGGAGCGGGAGGCCGGCGCTGTCGCGCTCTCGGGCAGCGGTCCGTGCTCGCGCAGCGCGGAGAACAGCGCGCGTGCCTCGGAGCGGCGCAGCTCCAGCTGGCCCCGGGTGTTCGGGGCGTCGCTGACCGGGACGGACAGGAACAGCGGGGCTTCCCCGTCGCCCGCGGCACCCGACCGGGCGAGTCCGCGGGCGAGGGTGAGGATCTCGCCGGCGTCGACCCCGTCCGCCGACAGCGCCGACGACACCCCCGCCGCGGAGCGGCCCGGCGCACCAGGGGTCAGCAGCGAGGTGGTCGAGAGCGCATCGCCCAGCGCCGCGGCGAGCACGCGTTGCTGGCGCCGGACCCGGTTGGCCGGGGAGCTGTCCGCGGTGCCCGCGGCGGAGGCGAAGCGGACCGCGGTGGCCCCATCGAGCTCCACGGTGCCCGAGCCCTCCACGACCGGGCCGAGCACCGGGTCCACGACCGGGCGCTCGGTGCAGACCTCGATCCCGCCGACGGCGTCGACGAGCTCCGGGGTCCCGGCCAGGTCGAGTGCGACGAAACCGCTCACCGGCATGCCGGTGAGCTGCTGGACGACGCCGACGCTGCAGGCGGGGCCGCCGACGTCGTAGGCGGTGGCGAAGGCGGTCCGGGACTCCGCGGGCACGGTGTCGCCGTAGGTGCCGGTCGCGGCGTCGAAGCGCCGGCACGGCGGCCGGGAGACCTCCAGCGTCGCGGGGATCGACAGGGTGACGGCCGGTCCACCGCCCGCGGGCCGGTGGACCAGCACTGCCGTGTCGGTGCGCGCGGACTCCGCGGTGCTCGCGCGGTCGGCCTGCAGACCCAGCACCAGGACGTTCTGGTCATCGGCCTGGGTGTCGGCATCGAGGATCGCGTCGGTGTCCGGGGCGAGGGCGACGACGTCGCGGACACCGGCGTGGACCTCGCTGCGCCCGGCGAACCCGAAGGCGGTGGTGACCAGGACGAGCACCGCGGCCGCCGCCGCGCCGATCCGCAGCGCACGGGCGCGGGGGTCGGGCCGGGCCGGTGGCGGGGTGCCTGCCGGTTCCGGCTCCGCGGAGCCGGGGACGGCCTCGTCCGGCGCGGCCTCCTCCGCCGTGGAGGCGTCCGTGGCGGGCGGGTCGTCCCGGTAGCGACGACGGCGGCGGCGCGGCACCAGCGCGTCGACGACCTCGGTGACGCGCGAGTCCGCGGCGCCGCGGCGTGCGGGGCGGGACGGCGCCGCGCCCGCCCCGGCCCGTCCGGCCTCCGCGGTGGCGGCGACCCCGGTGCTCCCGGTGGCCACTCCGCTCCCGGAGCCCGGGCGCGCTGTGGCGGCCGGGGTCGCCCGGGTTCCCGGGCCGGTTCCGGTGGTCGGGGTGGCGGGACGCGCGGTCTCCGGCGCCTCCGCGGGGGTGCGGGCGGGCCGGGTGCCGGCGCCACCGGGAGCGATGGGCGCCGGCGGGCGCGGGGCGCCGCCCGGGGGTGGCACCGGGGTGGGACGCGACGGGGCGGGCGCGGCGCCGTCACGCGGACGTGGACGCTGCGGCGCGGGCGGCTCACCGGGACGGCGCGGTACGGGACCGCCGCGCACGCGTCGCACGCCGGTCGGGGGGACCGGCCCCGGCGGGGCGTCGGCAGGTCGCGGCTGCGGCTGCGACGGGTGTGCGCCGGTCGCCGGGCGCGGCTGTGGCCCGGACGGATGCGGCCCGGAGCCGGGGCGCGGCTGGGCCCCGGAGGGCTGGGCTGAGGACGGCTGGGCCCCGGACGGCTGGGCCCCGGACGGGTGCGCACCGGGGCGCCGCTGCGGGCCCGACGGGTGCGCCCCGGGTGGCGGGACGGGCGGTCCGGGAGGGCCCTGCGGTGCGGGGGGCGCGGGCGGGCCCGCGTCGTCCGGGCGCCGACGCGTACGCCGGGACCGGCGCACCTCGTCGTCGCCGTCCTGCACCGGGCCTCCTCGTCGCGACCGCCGGAGCGGACGCGCGTGACGGGGCGCGGGGTGGGGGGCGCGCCCTTCCGGATCGTGCGGCCGCGGGGACCGCACGGCCGATCTTATTCGGCTCGGACCGACGCGGGTGGCGCGGGGCGCGACGCGCCCTGCTCCGGTTGGGGGATCGACCTGCGTCCGGCTGCCGCCCCGGCCAAGGTCACCCGGCCGTCGGCGTCGCGGTGGGCGACGGCGTTCCGTCCCGCCTGCTTGGCCGTGTAGAGGAGCACGTCGGCCTCGGTGACGAGGGCCTCGACGTCGTCGTCGCCCGGACGGGACCGGGCGACGCCGATGCTGATCGTCATCCGCAGGTCGGGGTGCAGGTCGGTCCAGTCGTGCGCGGCGACGCGCTCGCGGGCGGTCTCGCAGGCCGCGACGCCCTCCTCGGCGGTCAGCCCGGGCAGCACCAGCGCGAACTCCTCGCCGCCGTAGCGGGCGCAGAACGCGCCGGGCGGCAGGGCCCGGCCGAGCTCCAGCACCATCCGCTGCAGGACCCGGTCCCCGAACGGGTGCCCGTGGGTGTCGTTGACCAGTTTGAAGTGGTCGATGTCGGCGAGCGCCAGGCAGACGGGCAGGTCGGTGCCCGCGGCGAGCAGGTCGATCAGCCGCTCGTCGAGGTAACGGCGGTTGTACGACGCCGTCAGGCTGTCGCGGCGGCTCTGCTCCCGGGCCTCGGCGTGCTCGCGGCGGAGCCGGTCGAGCTCGTCGGCCGGGCTCGGCGCGCTGAGGCCGTGCAGGAGCCGGACGGCCTCGCGCAGGTGCAGGTAGGCCTGCTCGTAGCGGTGGTGCTCGGCGAGCCGCTCGGCGGCCGCGGTGTGCAGGGCCGCGCGGGCCGCGGGTGAGGCGGGGGCGAGGTCGTCGTCGTCCGGGGCGTCGGGCCCCTGGGCGGGCGGCGTCGGGCCGACGCGGCGGGCGGACCGCACGAGCCTGCGCACCGTCCATGCGGTGTCGGTCATGATCCACCTCCCCGTCGTCGTGCCGTTCCGGCGCCACTGGGACTGTTCATCGGTGACACCCCTGGGACGCTTGAGGCGTACGGGGTCGTCGGCACCCGTTCGGCGCCGTGGTTCCCCCGGGTCGGGGTAACGCGTTTCGCCCCGGGGTCGCCGCGATCAACCTCCGGAGTGCTCCACGTCCGCCCCGAAGGGGATCGACGGGTCGTCCGGGTCGTCGAGCCAGTGCTCGGGCAGCACGACGCGACCGGGTGAGCCCTGACGCCCCCGCGGCCCGTCGGCCTCGGCCGGGAACGGCTCGTCCGGGTCCAGCCCGGACAGCAGCTCGTCGAGGTGGTCGATCGACTCCACCATGCCGAGGCTGCGCCGCAGCTCCGGGCCGACCGGGAAGCCCTTGAGGTACCACGCGATGTGCTTGCGGACGTCGCGGATGCCCTTGTGGTCGCCCATGTGCTCGCACAGCAGGACGGCGTGCCGGCGCAGCGTCGCCGCGACCTGGCCGAGGTTCGGGGGTGCCGGCAGCTCGCGGCCGGCGAACGCGGCCTCCAGGTCCCCGAACAGCCACGGCCGCCCCAGGCAGCCCCGGCCGACCACGACGCCGTCGCAGCCGGTCCGGGCGACCATGTCCAGCGCGTCCTGCGCGGAGAAGATGTCGCCGTTGCCCAGCACCGGGACGTGCGCCGGGACGGCGTCGCGCAGCCGGGCGATCTCGTCCCAGTCCGCCGTGCCCGAGTAGCGCTGCGCGGCGGTGCGCGCGTGCAGCGCGACGGCGACCGCACCCTCGTCCACGGCGATCCGCGCGGCCTCGAGGTGGGTGTGGTGCTCGTCGTCGATGCCGATCCGCATCTTGACGGTGACCGGTCGGTCGCCGGCGCCGGCGACCGCGGCCCGCACGATCCGCCGGAACAGCTCCCGCTTGAACGGCAGTGCCGCCCCGCCGCCCTTCCGGGTGACCTTGGGGACCGGGCAGCCGAAGTTCATGTCGATGTGGTCGGCGAGGTCGCGCTCGACGATCATCTCCGCGGCCCGCTGCATCGACGCCGGGTCGACGCCGTACAGCTGCATCGAGCGGGGGTGCTCGTCCGCGTCGAAGGCGATCATGCGGAACGTCAGCGGGTTCTTCTCGACCAGCCCGCGAGCGGTGATCATCTCGCAGACGTAGTAGCCGGCGCCCTGCTCGCGGCACAGGCGACGGAACCCGGGGTTGGTGATGCCGGCCATCGGCGCGAGCACCACGGGGGTGTCGACCTCGAACGGGCCGATGCGCAACGGCGGCAGCACGCGGTCACGGCGGGCGGGGGTGTCCGTCCGCGCGTCGCGGACGCTGTCCAACACGGTCACGCCTACCAGTGTCCCAGGCGCGCGGACGGGCGCCGACCTCGGCGTCGCTCAGAAGTCGACGGTGACGCAGGCGGGGCGTCCGCCCGCGGTGCCCGCGTGCCCGGCGTGGGAGGCGGTCGGCTTCTCGTGCAGGACGACGGACTCCGCCCGCCGGTCGTCCGGGAAGACCCACGGGACGGTGGCGGTCGACTCGCCTGCGCCGTTCGCGTCGGTGGTGACGTCGAGCCAGATCTCGTTCATCGGGTTGGCGTAGGACGGGTCGACGCTCGGTGTCACCGGGTCCTCGGAGAACTGGTAGTGCGGCCCCGCGTCGGCACCGGAGGCCGCGGTGCAGGGCCGCGTGTGCGCGTGCGCGCCATAGGTCCGGTTCGGCAGCAGCCCGGTCACCCGGAGGGTGGCGACGGTGGCACCGTCCTGCTCGGCGTGGGTGACCGCGACGGTCGAACCGACCGGGACGAGCGCCGGGTCGTAGGTGAACGCGGGCCCCTCGCCGCCCTGGGCGAAACTCGCGGACACCTGGGGCTCCGCGGCCGGTGGCTGCCCGCCGCTGCAGGCGGTGAGCAGGAGCGCGGTCATGAGCAGGAGCACGGGACGCTTCATGATCGTCAGTGTCGGAGATGTGAGGTTTCGGGGCGCGTCGTCGTGGGCCGGTTCGCCCGGACGGGTGTCGTGGTCGGGAAGGGGCCTCACGGGGCGCTCGACGCCCGTCGACCGTTCGTCCTCACGATCCTGTGCGACATGGGGTGTGGAGCGCGGGCGGCGATGCTCACGGACTGTAGGATTTCCTCAGGTTCCGCCGGGCGAGCACGGGGCGCGGGGGAGGGCCGGGGCCTCTAGCTCAATCGGCAGAGCAGCGGACTTTTAATCCGCGGGTTCGGGGTTCGATCCCCCGGGGGCCCACACAATCCGCAGGTCTCAGAGTCGCCCGAGCTGGTCACTGATCTTCCTGACAGTGACGTGCGAGTCGTCAAGGCGCCGCCTTCGGCAGCGCGGGGCCGGCCACGCCGGTCCCGCCGTCCGACCCTCTACCTCCGGCCCCGGGCGTGGCCGTCGGTGCCGGTTACCCGGCCGCGAGCCGCTGCGGCTGCCCTTACGCGAGGCTGCGAGCAGGGCGCCGGGCTCGGACGAAGAGGAAGACGGGGGCCGTTCGAAGTGTCGTTCTCAGTCCCTCGGGCAGTGGAGCATCAGCAACCGGCTGTGGCTCCTCGACAGCGTCGACGATGTAGCCCGCGTCCAGAAGCGGCCCGAAGATCGCTGAAACCGGGCGCCGGTACAGCGTGGCGGTGACCTCCTGGCCGTCCAGGTCCCACGTCTCGTGGACTTGCTCGGTCCGGTGGTAGTCGGCCTTGTCGCACAGCGCCCAGCCGTTGATCGGGTGGTGAACAGAGAACAGCAGTGCGCCACCGGGAGCCAGGCAGCGGCTGAGTTCGGCCAGTAACGGACGCCAGTCGGGAAGGTAGTGGAGCACGAGCGAAGCGATCACGAGGTCGATTGAGCCAGTCCCTACGCTGTCCAACGGCTCTTCGAGGTCCGCCACGGAGACTGTGGCCTGCCCGCTCGTTCGCTGCCGCGCCAGCTCGACAAGGCGTGGCTCTCGGTCCAGGGCGATCACGGCGGCGCCGCGCTCAATGAGGTGTTCTCAGTAGCGGGTTGATCATGTCGTGCGGTCGTACTCGGTGTGGAGTAGTACGAGCGCAGCTGCGGTGATCGCGCCGGTGCGCCAGGGACATAGCGTGACTCGCCGCAACGCGGCGAAGGTGGTCTTGAGCAGGGCGTTTCCGCGTTCGGTCAGAGCACGAAGGGCTGAGTGCAGGGTGTTGACGGTGCGCTGGTTGACCGTCTGCCCGCGGCCGGGGGCGGGTTTGATGGGCACGGTGAGCCGGTCGGCTTCGCCTTCGTAGCCGAGGTCGCCCAGCGCGGCGTGGGTGTCGTCGGTGAACGCGGCCAGGCCCTCGAGCAGCCCGGGGTGGGTACGGGCGCAGCGGGTGTCGTGCTCGCGGCCCGGCCGCACGTCGCTGGTCCATAGCGGCCATCCATCAGGTGCGGTGAGGACCTGGATGTTCCCGCCGTGGCGGCGGTGCTTGCCCGACCACCACAGGTCGACCCCGGGGGTGAGGCCGAGCGCGCGGCACCGGTCGGTGGCGATCAGGGTGCCGTCGAGATTCACGTGGGTGTGCCCGGCTGTGCGGGCGGCGAGCAGGGCTCCGTGCAGGCCGGGTGCGGCCGCGGCGAGGACGTCGATGCCTTCGTGCAGGTAACGGTAGGCCGTTGCAGTGCTGATCGCGTTGTCACCGGCCAAACATCGGACCCGGGTAGCATCACAGAACCAGCGGATCACCAGCACTGCCTGGGCGAACGGGGTCAACGCCCGCCGCCGGGTGCCACGTCGACGGCGTTGAAGGACCAGGAGCCGCGCCAGATAGGCCACGGTGCGCTCCCCGATCGGGAGGACAGCGGTGTAGGTGACAGGATCAGACATGCAGGACCTCGGTGACGGTGTCGATCTGTGCTGGACCGAACCGATCTACCGGGGTCCTGCCCCGTTCCCGCTCATCTCACCACCCTCGGCGTGTCGCCACGACCTGCCACCCCGCTACTGAGAACACCTCACTGTCTGAAAGATCAGTCATCAGCTCAGGCACTCGAAGATCGGCATGACCCAGGACTGCTACCGCGGACGTCGCTCAACGGGTCGGCGGCCGGCAGGGGTCTTAAAAGGATTGTTCGGCAACCCGAAGAGCGAGCAGGAGAGCTGATGTCTCACGTTCTGGGCCGGCTGGTCGCCGTCACTCTCGACTGCCCCGATCCGCACGAACTGGCCGAGTTCTACCGACATGTCCTCGGCGGACAGCTCCGCGCATCCAACGAGGACTTCGTCGTGCTCATCTGCGACGGCACAACACGCCTGGACTTCCAGCGCGTCCCTCACCACCGCCCCAGCCGGTGGCCGGACGGCCAGATTCTCCGAGCGCATCTGGACATTGCAGTCGACGATCTCGATCACGCTGAGCGGCGGCTGTCCGCACTGGGCGCCGTCCCTGCGACCGTCCAGCCCGACCCCGCACGGTTCCGGGTCCTGATCGACCCCGCCGGACATCCGTTCTGCATCGCCACATCGGCCGCAGCATCGACCCCACCGACAGCACCGAGCACGAAAAGTGACCCAAGAATCCCTCGATCTTGATCGGCACAGATCGGCGACGCTGTGAACTGGGGATTCCAACCCCCGGCCTGGTGGTCGTTCAGGGTCGGCTCCGGCCCTTGTCAGGTCATTTCGTGTCCCAGAAGCGTCCCACGCGGGGGCTTTCCCCCACGCGCACGGCCTGCTGGTGATGTCCTCGCGGCGCGGGTTCACCCCAGCCGGGCCGAGGGGTGGGATGAGGAGAGGTGGGGTGCAAAGTACGGGTTCGAGCCTTGCGCCCCACCCTTCGGTCTGGCTGCCGTCTCGGCGCGCCATGAGGTGGTCACCAGCCCTGCCGCACTTCCCTGATCTCCGAGCGGTGTCGAGTTCGGGCGGAGCCCGGCCGCCGGAGGCGACGGATCTACAGAGAACTGCCATATCCGCTCTGGCCTGCGATGGAGCCCCGGTCCCGTGGTCTGCGTCCGTGCATAGTCCGTGACGGTCGCTCTATGCTCCCGCACGGCCGGGTTCTGGTGGTGATCTCCTCACGGCGCGGGCTCGTCCCTGCCGGGCCGAGGGGTGGGGTGCAAGGTATTGAGGTGTTCTCAGTAGCGGGGTGGCAGGTCGTGGCGACACGCCGAGGGTGGTGAGATGAGCGGGAACGGGGCAGGACCCCGGTAGATCGGTTCGGTCCAGCACAGATCGACACCGTCACCGAGGTCCTGCATGTCTGATCCTGTCACCTACACCGCTGTCCTCCCGATCGGGGAGCGCACCGTGGCCTATCTGGCGCGGCTCCTGGTCCTTCAACGCCGTCGACGTGGCACCCGGCGGCGGGCGTTGACCCCGTTCGCCCAGGCAGTGCTGGTGATCCGCTGGTTCTGTGATGCTACCCGGGTCCGATGTTTGGCCGGTGACAACGCGATCAGCACTGCAACGGCCTACCGTTACCTGCACGAAGGCATCGACGTCCTCGCCGCGGCCGCACCCGGCCTGCACGGAGCCCTGCTCGCCGCCCGCACAGCCGGGCACACCCACGTGAATCTCGACGGCACCCTGATCGCCACCGACCGGTGCCGCGCGCTCGGCCTCACCCCCGGGGTCGACCTGTGGTGGTCGGGCAAGCACCGCCGCCACGGCGGGAACATCCAGGTCCTCACCGCACCTGATGGATGGCCGCTATGGACCAGCGACGTGCGGCCGGGCCGCGAGCACGACACCCGCTGCGCCCGTACCCACCCCGGGCTGCTCGAGGGCCTGGCCGCGTTCACCGACGACACCCACGCCGCGCTGGGCGACCTCGGCTACGAAGGCGAAGCCGACCGGCTCACCGTGCCCATCAAACCCGCCCCCGGCCGCGGGCAGACGGTCAACCAGCGCACCGTCAACACCCTGCACTCAGCCCTTCGTGCTCTGGCCGAACGCGGAAACGCCCTGCTCAAGACCACCTTCGCCGCGTTGCGGCGAGTCACGCTATGTCCCTGGCGCACCGGCGCGATCACCGCAGCTGCGCTCGTACTACTCCACACCGAGTACGACCGCACGACATGATCAACCCGCTACTGAGAACACCTCAGTGGCAGTCGATCCAGTGGCAGTCGATCCAGTGGCAGTCGGTCCAGCGGCAGTCGGTCCAGCGGCAGTCGGTCCAGCACGGACCGCATCCTGCCGCGCACGCTCACCCGCCGCGGCCCGACACCGGGACGACGCCCGGCAGCGCGGCGTCCGGTCCGGCGTCGCCGATCTTGTACCCGGCGCCGCGCACGGTCAGCACGAGGACGGGCCGGTCCGGGTCGAGCTCGACCTTGCGCCGCAGCCGTCGCACGTGGACGTCCAGCAGCCGGGTGTCGCCGTGGTACTCGTAGCCCCACACCCGCGACAGCAGCTCGTCGCGGGTCACGATCCGCCCGCCCGCCGCGGCGAGCTCGGCGAACAGCCGGAACTCGGTGCGGGTCAGGTGCACCGGGACGCCGTCGCGGAGCACGGTGCCCTCGTCCGGGCGCAGCTCCACGTCCCCGACGGTGATCCGGCGTGGTGCCGCCGGTGCCGGACGCCGGCGACGCAGCAGCGCCCGGATGCGGGCGGCCAGCTCCCCGGCCACCAGCGGCTTGGTCACGTAGTCGTCGGCGCCCGCCTCCAGCCCGGCGATGACGTCGGCGGAGTCCGAGCGCGCGGTCACCATGATGATGGGCAGGTCACCGGTCTCCCGCAGCCGCCGGCAGACCGTGAGGCCGTCGATGCCGGGCAACATGAGGTCCAGCAGCACCACGTCGACGTCCGGCCGGGCGGCACTGACCAGGGCCTGCTCGCCGGTGTGCACCGCCTCGACGTCGACGCCCTCGTCGCCCAGGGCGAGACCGAGGGCACGCCCGATCCGGACGTCGTCGTCGACCAGCAGCACCCGGGTCCGGCCGTGTTCGCTCATGATGACGGCGATTCCACCGGATCCGGGCCGGTCCCGTCGACTCGGGCGCCGGGCCGGAGACGATCGTCAGGCGATCGCAAGCCGGACGGGTGCGTGACGGCGGCGCCGCAGCGCCAGCAGGTCTGCGGCGGCCCGCCGTCGCCGGTGGGGGAGGGCATCGCCCCGCAGTCCGTGCATAGCCGGTCCAGCCAGCACACCGGGTCGCCGACCTCGGCCTCGTGGCCGTGGTCGGGGTGTCGTCCGGTGACCGGGGTCCCGGCGGACGGTGTGTCGGACACACCGCCATCGGACCACGGGGGTCACGCCCCGTCCAGGTATCAGGCCGCGGCGGCTCCGCGGCGGGGCGGGCGCACCACGGGGCGGCCACGCAGCAGCGTCGCGCAACCGATCATCGCGACGGCGACGACCACCAGGGCCGCACCCACGACGTCCGGGGCGACGGCGGCGCTCAGCAGCGCGATGACGCCGCCGGCCGCGAGCAGCACCCGCGACGCGACACGGGAGCGCGCGCAGACCAGTCCGGCCAGCCCGGTGGCCAGGTGCAGAACGTTCTGCAGCACCGACACCGGCAGCAGCCCGGCGAGCACCGCGGTGCCGCCACCGGGCAGCACGGCGAGTTCGCCCGAGGTCACTCCCGGGACGAATCCCAGGGCTCCGACCAGCAGGAACGCCACGGCGAACGCCGCCGCGACCGGCTGTACCGGGGTGAAGGGCCGGGAGAACCCGCCCGTCGTGCGCATCATCGACCCGACCTCCTCGGTCCGTCGTCCTCCGGCGCGCCGCTGCGCCCTGTCGGACGGCGGTTGCCCGGCCGGACCCGCTCCCAACCCCGGGAGCGACGCACCTCACGTGGCGGCGCGGGCCACCAGGACGGAGTTGACGACGTCGGTGCGCGGGTGCACCTCGAGGAGCACGTCGAGCGCGGGCAGGTCGGCCGGGACGATCTCGGGGTAGAGCAGCGTCCGCAGCCCCGCGGCGGACCGGACGAGCAGGGTCGCGTCCGGGCCGGTCGCCGTGACCAGCCGGGCGGTGATCGCGGCCTTGGCATCGGCGTCGGCACCGACGAGTGCCCCGACGAGCACGAGGTCGGCCCGGCCCAGCTCGTCGGCGAGGGCGGGGGACAGCCGCGGATCGTCGAGGTCGGCGACCAGACTGCGGACCCGCCCGTCGGTCCCGAGGGCGGCGGCGACCGCGTCCCCCGCGGCGGCGGCAGCCCGGTCCCGGTCGACGTGCAGCACCTGCGCGTCGTGCTCGGTGGCCAGCACCAGACCGGTCAGGGGCAGCGGCCCCGACCCGAGCACGACGACGCGGCGCGGCGCCGGCAGGCCGACGGCGGTCAGCGCGGCGAGCTCCAGCCGGACGAGGTCGTGATAGTTGCCCAGGTAGGGGAACCGTTCCAGCTCGGCCCGGGCGTCGGGGGCGGCGGCGATCCGGTTCGCCCAGTGGCTCTCCATGTGGCCCTCGCCGGTCGCGGCGAGGGTCCGCAGGGCGTCCAAGTGCGGGGCGACCCGCGCCAGGACGCCCTCGGTACAGCCCGCGGGCGGAAAACAACAGAGCCCGACGAGCTCGCCGAACGCGTCGTCGGTGTCCGGGGCGGGCCGCAGGTCGGTGCGCTCCAGTCGTCGTCGCAGGGCCACGAGGCGGGACGCGACGTCGGCGACGGAGCCGTCGTCGCGCGGACGGCGGGGTGCGGGGAAACCGGGCGCGGTCGTCCGACTGCTCTGCGTGGTCACGATGATCCACCGTAAGCCAATGACAATCATGTCGGGCTCGTTCGTCCGGGTGGCAGAAAACCTGAGCGATCGCTCTACAATGTGGCCGGTAACGGACGGATGGGGAGGAGCCCGGCGATGTGGGGATGGCTCGCGCTCGCGATCGGCGCCGAGGTCACCGGAACGGTGGCGCTGCGGTTCTCGCAGGGTTTCAGCAGGCTGGTGCCGTCGATGATCACGGTGGTCGGCTACGGGCTGGCGTTCTGGTCGCTGTCCCAGGCGCTCGGCCGCGGGATGTCGCTCGGGGTCGCCTACGGCACCTGGGCCGCGGCGGGGGTGGCGCTCGTCGCCCTGATCGGGGTGTTCTTCCTCGGTGAGTCGCTGACCTGGGTCCAGCTCGGCGGGATCGGGCTGGTGATCGCCGGGGTGCTCGCCCTGGAGCTGGGTGGTGCGACCTCGCATGCCTGATCCGGCGGGACCGGACACCCCCGGGGGCGACGGCCGCCGCCGTCGGGGGGACCGGCGCCGTCGCGAGCTGGTCGAGGCCACGCTGCGGCTGGTCGGCGCGGGTGGGGTCGCCGCGGTCAGCCAGCGGGCGGTCGCGGCGGAGGCGGGGGTGCCGCCCAGCGCGGTCTTCTACTACCACCCCAGCGTCGACGCGCTGCTGGTCGCGACCCTCACCGCGGTGAACGACCGCTGGATCGCCCGGCTCGACGCGGTCACGACCCCCGACGACCTCGTCGCGCTCGTCGAGGACTGCGCCCGTCAGGAGCGGGTCACCGCGATCGCCGAGTACGAGCTGTTCCTGTTGGCCGCGCGGCGCCCGGACCTGCGCGGAGAGCTGGACCGCTGGGACGCCGCGCTCGACGCGGCCGCCGCCCGGCTCCTCCCCGACGACGCCGACCGGCGCGCCCTGCTGGCCGCCGCGGTCAACGGGCTGACCCTCGGCGGGGCGCTCGGCTCGCCGGTCGACGCCGGTCTGCTGGCCCGGCTCTGCGCGGCCGGAACCGCCTGAGTCCCCCGCGCCGGGATACCGTGGTGGCATGAGCGCCGAGCGCCTCTCGGAGTCCGTGGAGAACTACCTGAAGACCATCTTCCTGCTCTCGGAGCGGTGGGAGGGGTCGGTCGGGGTCTCCGCGCTGGCCGAGCGGCTGCAGGTCTCGTCGCCGTCGGCGTCGGGGATGGTGCGCAAGCTCGTCGACGCCGGGCTGGTCGACCACGCCCGCTACGCCGGGATCACCCTCACCCCGGCCGGGCGGGCCTCCGCGCTGGCCGTGGTGCGCAGGCACCGGCTGCTGGAGATGTTCCTGGTCACCGAGCTGGACCTGGCGTGGGACGAGGTCCACGAGGAGGCGGAGGCGCTCGAGCACGCGGTCTCCGACCGGTTGCTCGACCGGATCGACAGCCGGCTCGGGCATCCCCGGTTCGACCCGCACGGCGATCCCATCCCGGCGAGCGACGGCACGATGCCGGTGGTCCACGCCCGCCGGCTGCCGGACCTGCGCTACGGCGAGGGCGGCACCCTGGTCCGCGTCGACGACACCGACCCCGAGGTGCTCCGCTTCCTCGACGCGCACGACGTGCGCCTCGGCGACCGGGTCGACCTGCTGACCCGCAAGCCCTTCGAAGGGCCGTTCGTGGTGCGGCTGCGCCGTGACCGCGAACAGACCTGTCCCGCACCGGCCGAGGTCGAGCACGAGTGGGGCCCGACGCTGGCGATGGCCCTGTGGGTGGGCGCCGTCGAGGGGGCCGGCTCGGGCTGAGCACGACGGAGGCCCGGCCCCGCACGACGGCGGGACCGGGCCTCGGGATCGAGCGGCGGGAAGGTCAGCGCGCGGCGTCGGCCGCGCCCGCCTCACCGTTGCTGCCCTGCGTGTTCAGCGAACCGTCGGCGTTCTCCAGGTGCGCCCGGACGAACCACTGGTACTGCTCCAGCTCGCCCGCCTGGGCGATGAGCATGTCCTCGGTCACCGGGTCGAGCGCGCCGACCTTCTCGATCTGGGTGCGGTGGTCGGAGATGACCCCGGTGCAGACGACGTCGAGCGCGCCGAGGTGGGCGATCGCCTGGTCGCGGCCGATCGAGTAGTCGTCCCAGGTGCGGTCCCTGACCAGAGCGCCGGGGGTGCCGTTCGGCGAGCCGCCGAGGGTCGCGATGCGCTCGGCGACGTCGTCGACGAACCCGCGGACCGCGTCCACCTGCGGGTCGAGCATCTCGTGCACCGCGATGAAGTTCGGGCCGATCACGTTCCAGTGCACGTGCTTGAGCGTGAGCTGGAGGTCGTTCAGGGCGTGCAGGCGGTGCTGCAGGATGTCGACGACCTGCTCGGCGTCGCCGCGCTCGAGGCCGGGGACGGTGTAACGGATCGTGGCCATGGTCTGTGCAGTCCTTCCGTAACGGGTGCGTTGCTCAGGACGCCGCAGTGCGGGGGTCGTCGTCCTCGACGGGCTGGGCGGCGAGATGGACGCCGTCGCCGTCGGGGGTCTCGTCGACCGGGGTGTCGCTCTGCTCGGTCGGGACCGGGTTCTCGTCGTGCTGGTCCTTCTCCGGCGTCGTCATGACAGGCGGGTACCCGGTCGGCGGGATTTCATGTCCGCCGTCGCCACGCCGGCCGAGGCGGCTCAGGTGTCGAGCTTCTGCTCCCGCGCCGACCCGCCGGCGCCGGTGAGGTGCTCCAGGGTGCTGGTGACGCGCAGCAGCCGCTCCAGCGCACCGGAGCGGTTGTCCAGGTGCAGCGCGACCCCCGCGGCGTGGGTCCGCCTGCGGACCATCAGCAGCGACGACAGGCCGTAGGAGTCGCAGTACTCGATCCCGGCGCAGTCGATCCGCAGTTCGCGGATACCGGGCCGCTCGTCCAGCAGGGCGGCGACGGCGTCGGCCAGGGCGTCGGAGGTGGCGTAGTCGAGGTCACCGTCCGGCGCGACCGTCACGACGTCGGGCGCGGGGCTGGTCCAGGTGAGGGACAGCTCTCGCGGGGCGCTCATGCGGGCCTTCCGGTTCGGTGCAGGGTCACGGCGTCGGGGTCTGTGTCGGTGCCGGAGCCCTCGGTGACGGCGACGGTCGGGACGGGGGAGCCCGGGCCGCGGGTGAGCGCCGCGGACGCGGCCGCGTGCCGCAGCAGCGCCGCCGCCCGGGTGAAGTCGCGCAGCTCGTCGCCGAGCAGGTCCAGGACCGGGCGCAGGACGGCCACCGGGACCGACCGGGCCTCGAGCACCTCGGCGGTCCAGCCGAGGAACTGCTCGAACAGTTCGGCGTCGCCGGTGTAGAGGGCGACGGCGAGGAAGTCGACCACGTGCCGGACGTCCTCGGCGGTGTGCCGGCGCTGGTCGTCGTCGTAGTCGGCCATCGCCGGGACACGCTCGGGCAGGCGGTCCAGCACCGCGGCGACCAGCCGCGGCGCACCACGGGTGACCAGCGTGTACTCCTGGTCGGACAGGTGCGGCAGGTCGTCGAGCGGCTGGGCGTGCGGGTGCGCCGGGGCGGGCAGCCCGTCGGCGAGGGTCCGTGCGGCGGCCCGTGCGTCCGGGGCCCAGGCGTCGGCGCCGAGCAGCCGGGCGTAGCGGCCGTCCGGCCCGAACGCCCCGCCACCGACGATCACCGGGACGCCTGCGGCCTGGCAGGCCGTGATGGTGGCGTGCGCGGTCGGCAGCCGGGTCGCGATCGACGACGACAGCGCCACCGCGTCCGGGCCGGTGCGGTGCAGGTGGGTGACCAGGTGCGCCGCGGGGACCTGCGCACCCAGGTAGTCGACACTGAACCCGCGCAGCCGCAGCACCTCGGCCAGCAGCCGGGCGGGCAGCGCGTGCCACTCGCCGTCGACGCAGGCGACGGTGATCCGGCCCAGGTCGCCGCGGCGACGCCCGCTGGACAGCGCCAGGGTGCTGATCACACGCTCGTTGATCGCGGTCGCGGCGTGCTCCTGGGCCACGGAGATGCGGTTGGCCGCCCACTCGCGCCCCACCCGCCGCTGTACCGCGCCGATCACCTCGAGCAGCACCGTCTCGGCCTCCAGGCCGTCGCGCAGCGCGTCCACGACGACGTCGACCGCGGTGTACTCGTCGCTGCGCAGCACCGCGTCCCACAGCAGGTCGGTGTAGCGCCCGGCCGTCATGCGGTGTACCTGCCCCGGCTCGAACCACCCACCGCGGTGAGGTGCCGGCCGCGCGGCGCGGTGACCGCGAGGAGGGCCATGTCGTCGTGGGCGTTGCGCCCCACCCACTCGGTGGCGAGCATCTGCACCCGCTCGACGACGGCCTCGGCCGGCATCCCGGCGCACTCGGCCGCCGCGCGACGCAGGCGCTCCTCGCCGAACTGCTCGCGGCCCAGCGGGCCGCCCTGGGCCTCGGTGATGCCGTCGGTGTACAGCAGACAGGTCTCGCCGGGCGCGAGCCGGGTCTCCCGCGTCGACGCGTGGACCTCGGGCAGCGCCCCGATCAGCGTGCCGAGCGTCGCCGCGTCCTCGACGCGGCCGTCGGCGCGGATGATCATCGGCGGCGGGTGGCCCGCGCAGGTCAGGCGCAGCCGGACGTCCGCCCCGGCGCGCGACACCGACGCCAGCACCAGCGTCACGAAACGGGCGTGGTCGTCGGACAGCAGCGCGTTGTTGAGCAGGCGCAGCAGCCGCAGGTGGTCGTCGGCCATCGGCAGCAGCGCGTGCACCGCGCTGCGGATCTTGCCGGTGAGCACGGCGGCCTCCAGGCCCTTGCCGCACACGTCCCCCAGCACGGCGAGGGTCTCCTCGGCCCCGTCCACGCCGGAGTGCACGTCGTAGAAGTCCCCGCCGACCCGCTCGGAGTCCTGCGCCGGCCGGTAGCCGCCGGCGTACTCGACGCCGCAGACGTGCTGCAGCGACGGCGGCAGCAGCTCGCGCATGAGGACCTCGGTGATCGAGGCCTGCTGGGCGAACATGCGGGCCGCGGACATCGCGAGTCCCGACCGGGCGGCGAACTCGCGGGCGGTCGCCTCCTCGCCCTCGCTGAACGGCCCGGTGTCGGCGCGGCGCAGGAGCACGATGGCGCCGGCCGGGATGCCGTGCCCCGGCAGCGGGGTGACGACGATCGAGCCGACGTCGCCGAACCCCTCCGGTGTCACCCAGGCGGGAGCGACGGCGGGGTCGATCCAGCGCGAGGGCACCGGCGGGTAGCCCTGCAGTGCCTCGGCCAGGCCGGGGACCTCGTCCGGGTCGACGTGCAGCATCCGGTGCCGCAGCGGGCCGCCGCCGACGGCGTCGACGACCTCGAACTGCCCGCGGGTGCCCGGGGTCATCACGAGCGCCCCGTCGGCCAGCCGGGTCACGGCGAGCTGGGCGGTGACCTCCATGCAGCGACGGAGGTTCAGCGAGCCCAGCAGCGCGGCCGAGGCCTCGGACAGGAACGCGGCGCGGGCCTGCTCCAGGTGCAGCTCGTCGCGGATCGACCGGACGTCGGTGACGTCGAACAGCCACCAGGTGACCGAGCCGTCCTCGTGCCGGACGGGCTGTGCCTCCAGCGCGCGGCCGTCGACGACGTCGGAGAACGCCCGGGGGACGCTCTGGTCGCCGCCGCCCGCGGTCGCCAGCTACGGGGCGACCCGGGACACCGGGTCCCCGACGCGGACCCGGGGCAGCAGCGGGCGTGCGGCGTCGTTGGCCTGCAGCACGGTCCCGTCGGTCCCGACGGTGAGTGCGGCACAGGGGGCGTTGGTCCAGCGCCGATCGACCACGGCCGGCGCGTCCGGAAGTACGGTCGCGTCGCCGGTCGTCGGCTCCAGTTCGGTCACATCAACTCCTGGCCCGGTGCGGGCCGCTTGTCGGCGCCCGGGGAGACCCGGGACGCGGAACGGCCCCACCGTACCCCTTATCCCCCCTGCGCCCCTCCGTGGCGCGCAGCCCGCACCGGCACCCGAGTCCCGGGAGGGGCGAATCGGCAGGGGCGCAGATCAGACCGGGCCGGGGAGCGCGGCCGGTCCGGGGCCCTCGCCGCGCAGCGGCCGCGCCGACCGCGGGTCCAACGGGTCGACGGTGCCCGCGTCGCGCAGCGTCCCGTCGCCGGGCCGGCGCAGTGAGCGGACCCCGGCGTCGGCGAGGGTCACCAGCGGCACCGCGAGCAGCGCTCCGGGGACCCCGCCGACGATCAGACCGGCGCTGATCGGCAGCACCACCGCGAGCGGGTGCAGCCGCACCGACCGGCCCAGCAGCAACGGCTGCAGGATGTAGCCCTCGACGTTCTGCACGATCAGGAGCAGACCGATCACGAGCAGCGCGTCCACCCAACCGCCGGAGGCGAGCGCGACCAGCACCGCCACGATCCCGGTCACGACCGCGCCGACGGTCGGGACGAACGCGCCGAAGAAGATCAGCGTCGCCAGCGGGACGACCAGCGGGACCCCGATCAGCCACAGGCCGACCGCGGCGGTCACCGCGTCGACCGCGGCGACGACGACCGTCGCCCGGGTGTAACCGACCAGCGACGCGAACGCCCGCCGGCCCGCGACGTCGGCCCGGCGGCGCACGTGCTGCGGCACCGCACCGAGGACGAACCGCCAGATCCGCGCTCCGTCGTGGATCAGGAAGATCAGCACGAACAGCATGAGCAGGGTCTCGGCGGCCAGCTCGCCCGCGGTGCCCAGGGCGCCGATCACGTTGTTCGCCAGCGCGGCCTGGTTGCGTTGCAGCGTGTCGAGCACCGATTGGAAGACGGCCGCGAGCTGGGTGTCGTCGAGCCGGAACGGCGGGCCGGCCAGCCGGTCCCGCAGTGCGACGACGGTCTCCCCGATGCTCGCCGACAGGCTCGGCAGCCCGTCGAGGAACGCCGCGACCGCCCACCACAGCACCCCGACCGCCACCGCCAGCCCGCCCGCGACGACGACGCCCGTCGCGACGCCGCGGGGCACCAGCGGCACCCGGTTCACGACCCGGGCCACCGGCGCGAGCAGCGCGGTCAGGATCAGCGCGAGCACCACCGGTACGACGAGCACCGCGAGCTGCGCGATCAGCCACAGCACGACGGCGACGGCGGTCGCGACGAGCAGACCGCGCCAGGCCAGGCTCGACGCGGTGACCAGACCCCGGGGGATCCGCGGTTCCTCGGTCACCGCGGCCTCCTGGAGCGGGTGTCGTCGGGCTGGCGCTTGCGTGACGTCACGACGGTAGTCCGCCGCCCTCGTCCGGGCCCGTCACGGGCAGGGTGAGGACGAAGGTGGCGCCGTCGTCGTCGGGCGGGCAGGTGAGGTCGCCGCCGTGCGCGCGGGCGAGGCCGCGGGCGATCGCCAGGCCGAGCCCGGCGCCCCCGCTGTCCCGGTCGCGGGCGTCCTGCAGCCGGACGAGCCGGTCGAAGACGCGCTCGCGGTCGCCGTCGGCGATCGGGGTGCCGGTGTTGCGCACCGAGACCGAGACGGTCCCGGCCGCCGGGTCGGCCCGGGTGACGACGTCGATCCGTCCGCCGGCGGGGGTGTGCCTGCGGGCGTTGTCGAGCAGGTTGGCGAGGATGCGCGACACCGCCTGCGGGTCGGCGCGCACCGTGGCGGGCTCCCCGCGGCCGTCGACGGTCAGGCCGGGCGCGAGCACCGCGGCCCGTTCGGTCTCGGCGCGGGCGATCCCGGCGACGTCGACCTCCCGGGGCGCCACCGCGGTGCCGCCGTCGATGCGGGCGAGGTCGAGCATGTCGGTGACCAACCGCCCGGCCCGGCGCGTCTCGCCGAGCAGCAGCTCCAGGCGTCGGGCCCGCCGCGCGGGGTCGGCGTCGAGCCCGGACCGCTCCAGCGTCTCGGCGACGGCGGTGATCCCGGACAGCGGCGTCCGCAGCTCGTGCGCGGCGTCGGCGAGGAACACCCGGGTCCGCTCGGCCTCCTCCCGGGAGCGCCGCTCGGCGTCGGTGAGGGCGTCGAGCATGCCGTCTATCGCCGCGGCCGCGGTGCCGAGGTCGGTGTGCGGGCGGTCGGGCCGCAGGCGTGCGTCGCGTTCGCCGGCGGTGATCCGCCCGGCGAGCGCGGTCATCCGGTCCAGGGGACGCAGCGCGGTCCGCACGACGAACGACACCGCCCCGAGGGCGACGAGCAGGGTCAGCAGCACCGACCCGGCCAGCACCGCGCGCAGGCCGTTGCGGACCTGGGTGACGTCGGCGGCGTCGGCGACGAGCTCGACCTCCGCCCCGTCGGTGGCGTCGAGGGTCACGGTGCGGCTGCCGATGTCCGGCGGGACGGGTGGGCGCCCGCCCGGGACCGGGGCGGCCGGCACGACGGCGGGGTCGTCGGTGTGCTCGTCCCCGGCGTGGTCGGTGGTGTCGCCCCCTGTGTCGTCGCCCCCGGTGCGGTCCCCATCGGGGCCGCGGTCCCGGCGACCGCCGGGCGGCGGGGTGCCGGGTGGGCTCAGGCCGGGGTCGCCCGTGACCTTCCCGTCGGCGGTGGTCACCTTGATCCGGATCTGCTGCCCGGAGAGGCTGGTGACCAGCTCCTCCGGGGTGGCGCCCGCGGCGATCAGCTGCTGGGCCTGCACCACCCGGTCCCGCAGTTCGGAGTCCAGATCGGACTCCAGACGGGCCCCGAGCAGCACGTCGACGAGCACCACCACCAGGACCAGCAGCACCGCCACCACCCCGAGCACCGCGGCGGTGACCCGGCGGCGCAGCGACGGCGTCGCGGTGCGGGCCCGTGCTGTGGGGCGGGCCGGCGCGGCGGCGGAGCTCATGCCGGTCCGCGCAGCGAGTAGCCGAGGCCCCGCACGGTGTGCAGCAGCCGGGGACCGTGGGCCTCCAGCTTGCGACGCAGCGCCGACACGTGGACCTCGACGAGGTTGGGGTCGTAGGCGTCGTAGCCCCAGACCGACCGCAGGATCTGCGCCTTGGACACGGTGCGTCCGCGCTGCTCGGCGAGGTAGGTGAGCAGCCGCAGCTCGGTCGCGGACAGCTCCAGCACCGTCCCCCCGCGGGCGGCGACGGCGGCGTCCGGGTCGAGGACGAGGTCGCCCACCTGTACCGCGGACGGCAGCCTGCCCCGGCGACGCAGCACCGCCGCGACCCGGGCGATGAGTTCGTCGAGCGCGAACGGCTTGAGGACGTAGTCGTCGGCGCCGGCGTCGAGCCCGCGGAGCCGGTCGGCCAGCGCGTCGCGCGCGGTGAGCATGACGATCCCGGCGTCGCCGTGCCCGCGCACGACGTCGATCAGCTCGAATCCGTCGCGCCCGCCGGGGAGCATCACGTCCAGGACGACGAGGTCCGGCCGGAACGCGGCGAGCCGCTCCTCGAACGCGACGCCGTCGACGACGCCCTCGGCCACGTGCCCGGCGTCGGCCAGCGCGTCCACGACGGACTCGCGGATGGCGTCGGAGTCCTCGAGCACCAGGACCCGGGTCGTGGGGCCACGGCTGTCGTCGTCCTGGCGTGTGCTCACCGGACAAGGGTGCGCCGTGAGGCTGAGGGGGAGCTGAAGGACCCGCCGGATTCAGGTCCGTCTCAGGTGCCGCGGGCACTGTCGAGCCGGACACCGAGACGACGGGCCACCCGGCCCGCGGCACGGAGAGGAAGAGATGACCCTGCTCGACGTGATCGTCCTGATCATCGTGCTGGCCGCCGCGATCGGCGGGTTCCGCCGCCTCGGCGGCGTGGCCCGCGCCGGGCGCCTGCTCGGCCTCGTGGTCGGCGCCGGCCTCGGCGCCGCCTGGGGCTCGAACCTGGCCCGCTACGGGGACACCCCCGACTCGGCCTGGCTGTGGGGCCTGGCCGGGGTGATAGCAGGCCTGCTGCTGGGCTCGCTGGTCGGCGGGTTCCTCGGCGGACTGGTCAGCCGGGTGCTCGCCCGCGGCAAGCTGTCCTTCCTGGACCGCGTCGTCGGCGCCGTCACCGGCGCCGTGACCGCCCTCCTGGTGATCTGGCTGGTCTCGTGGGTGGTCCCCGCGGTCGTGAGCGCCGAGGCACTCGCCCCGGTGACGACGGTCGTGCAGTCCCAGGGCGGCAGCCGGGTCGTCGACTCGGTGTCCGAGCTGCTGCCCGCGACGACGTCCGCCGCCCGCGACGTCGTCGACGCCGCGCGGCCTCCCGCCGGCTGATCCCACCCGACTCCCAGCGGTCCGTCGTCCGGCGGTCCGCACCCGCCGCTGCCCTGATCCGGGCCCGGCACGTTCCGAGGAGAACCATGAACGACGAGAACCGCACCCCCGGCGACGACGACCGCCCCACCGACCGGCAGCCCCCGGTCCCCGCCGACGAGACCCCCACCACCCGGACCCCGACCCCGCACGTCGGCGACGACGCGCACGGGGAGGAGCCGGTGGCCGCCGCCTCCGACGCGGGTGCCCCTCCGCGACGACGCCGGTTCGCCGCCCTGCGACGCCGTTCCGCGCTGCCCGTGGTCGCGGCCGGCGTGATCGGCCTGGTCGTCGGGGCCACCGCGAGCGGGCTGATCGTCGGGACCGCGTTCGCCGGTCCGGGCGACCGCCCCGACCGGACGGCCATCGCCGCCGACGACCGTGGCCCTGGTGGCCCTGGTGGCCCTGGTGGCCCTGGTGGCCCTGGTGGCCCTGGTGGGCAGGGTGGCCCCGGTGGTCCCCGTGGGGAGGGCGGCGGTCCGGGCCGCGGGCCCGACGGTGCCGGCCCGGGCGGTCCCGGCGGTCCCAGTGCCTGCGGTCCGGCCGGTGGACCGGGTCGTGACGGCGGAGCACCGCCCGCGCCGCAGGCCGGTGCTCCGGTGCCGCCCGTCCCGGCAGCACCGGGTGCCACGGCCCCGGGTCAGGGCCGCGCCCCTGCCCCCGCGGCACCCGCTGCTCCGGGCGCGCCCGCTGTTCCCTCGGCACCCGGAGCGCCCGCTGTTCCCGCGGCACCTGCCGCTCCGTGACCCCGGGCGCGCGGTGGCGCCGACCGGTGTCACCCGCACGGGAAAGGAAAGGGAGTGCTCCTCGTCGGATCGCGTCGCGCATTCGCCCCCGACGCGCTGCAGGATCCGACGAGGAGCACTCGACGGACCAACGCGCCGGAACGGGCACGGATACCCCCCTGATGCGGTGAAGACGCCGCGCCGGAGACCACCATCGGTCGTCCTCGCAGGTCAGACGGGTCGTCCCCCTGTCGTCGTGACGACAAATCCATGGGCCGTGCGAGCCACCGCGCATCGATCGCGCCGAACCGAGAGACCGGTGCCGTCCACTGCGAGCTCCCGGGACACGGAACAGGCCCGCGACGGTCGGGCTCAGGAGCCCGGCCCGCAGCCGCCGGGGTCGCCCCCGGGCCACCGCCCGTCGGAGGCCTCATCGACCCGTTCCGCAGGACGTCGGCCGACGGTTGCCCACGGGACCGCAGCGGACGGTTCCGCCTCGAGGTGGATGACGATCGCCGGCGGTGGGCAGGACCGGAACCCGCTCTCGTCGCCCGCGAGGGGGCCTATGGGCAGGTGCGGGGTCGGGCCGCCCGGTCGACGGCCGACCGGGCTCGGCGACGCCGGACAAGAACGTGTCAGCACACTGCGACGGTGACCTGACTGCGCAGGTCACGGGCCGATTCACGACCTGAACGGATGGTGGCCCGACCACCGAGAAGACCACGTCGACAACCCATCGCGAAGAGACCGTGGTCGGCGTCACACAGATCGGTGATCGTCGGTATCGCCAGGTGAGTGGGTGTCGGTAACTCGGAGTTCGCCCTCGTGTCCCGCGATGACCTGCGACGACGCCTGATGTTCGCCCCGTGGACCCCCCGGTTTGACGGCCCCGGACACCGTGCCGTAACTTTCTTCCTGTCAGCGAGTGAGCCGGACAGAACGGGCCCTGAGTGGTTCGGTCAACAGGCCCCGCGGACAAGCTGACCCCCTGGTGGTTCGCCGAGTTTCTCGGTGTGGTTGTCTTGGTAGGTCGAGGCGATCCGTCTTCAGGATCCCGCTTCCTTGTGTGGGGGTTGGGTGATTGCGGTGCGGGTGTCTTTTGAGAACTCAACAGTGTGTCGAGCTATATTGAATCGGTTTGGCGTTTTGTGCCAGATTGTTTGTTTGGTTGCAGCATTCGATCCCGTCGGGTGTTGTGGCTAGTTGTTTGTTGCAAGTCAGGGTTTTGTTGGAGAGTTTGATCCTGGCTCAGGACGAACGCTGGCGGCGTGCTTAACACATGCAAGTCGAGCGGTAAGGCCCTTTCGGGGGTACACGAGCGGCGAACGGGTGAGTAACACGTGGGTGACCTGCCCTCCACTCTGGGATAAGCCTGGGAAACTGGGTCTAATACCGGATAGGACCACTGGCTGCATGGTTGGTGGTGGAAAGTTTTTTCGGTGGGGGATGGGCCCGCGGCCTATCAGCTTGTTGGTGGGGTGATGGCCTACCAAGGCGGTGACGGGTAGCCGGCCTGAGAGGGCGACCGGCCACACTGGGACTGAGACACGGCCCAGACTCCTACGGGAGGCAGCAGTGGGGAATATTGCGCAATGGGCGGAAGCCTGACGCAGCGACGCCGCGTGGGGGATGACGGCCTTCGGGTTGTAAACCTCTTTCGCCAGGGACGAAGAGTGATTGACGGTACCTGGAGAAGAAGCACCGGCCAACTACGTGCCAGCAGCCGCGGTAACACGTAGGGTGCGAGCGTTGTCCGGAATTATTGGGCGTAAAGAGCTCGTAGGCGGTGTGTCGCGTCGGCCGTGAAAACTTGGGGCTTAACTCTGAGCGTGCGGTCGATACGGGCATCACTTGAGTTCGGCAGGGGAGACTGGAATTCCTGGTGTAGCGGTGAAATGCGCAGATATCAGGAGGAACACCGGTGGCGAAGGCGGGTCTCTGGGCCGATACTGACGCTGAGGAGCGAAAGCGTGGGGAGCGAACAGGATTAGATACCCTGGTAGTCCACGCCGTAAACGTTGGGCGCTAGGTGTGGGGACCATTCCACGGTTTCTGTGCCGCAGCTAACGCATTAAGCGCCCCGCCTGGGGAGTACGGCCGCAAGGCTAAAACTCAAAGGAATTGACGGGGGCCCGCACAAGCGGCGGAGCATGTGGATTAATTCGATGCAACGCGAAGAACCTTACCTGGGTTTGACATGCACCAGACATCCCTAGAGATAGGGCTTCCCTTGTGGTTGGTGTGCAGGTGGTGCATGGCTGTCGTCAGCTCGTGTCGTGAGATGTTGGGTTAAGTCCCGCAACGAGCGCAACCCTTGTTCCATGTTGCCAGCACGTTATGGTGGGGACTCATGGGAGACTGCCGGGGTCAACTCGGAGGAAGGTGGGGATGACGTCAAGTCATCATGCCCCTTATGTCCAGGGCTTCACACATGCTACAATGGCTCATACAGAGGGCTGCGAGACCGTGAGGTGGAGCGAATCCCTTAAAGTGAGTCTCAGTTCGGATCGGGGTCTGCAACTCGACCCCGTGAAGTTGGAGTCGCTAGTAATCGCAGATCAGCAACGCTGCGGTGAATACGTTCCCGGGCCTTGTACACACCGCCCGTCACGTCACGAAAGTTGGTAACACCCGAAGCCGGCGGCCCAACCCTTGTGGAGGGAGCTGTCGAAGGTGGGACTGGCGATTGGGACGAAGTCGTAACAAGGTAGCCGTACCGGAAGGTGCGGCTGGATCACCTCCTTTCTAAGGAGTCCCATCATGTGATGGGGCATCACATGGCTCTGCAGGGTTTTGCTCTGTGGGTTTCTGTGGTTCCTTCATTGAATCGCATCATCAGCTCCGTCTGTGGGTTGGGTGCGTTGGGTGGAACGCAGTTCGTTGGACCGGTTTGGCTTGGCACACTGTTGGGTCCTGAGGAGACACCTGGTGAACGGGTTGTTTTCTTTGGCCGCTCTGGTCGGGGGCTTCCTAACGCCTGCTTGTGGTGGGTGGTGGTTGTTCTTGGTTGGGTGTGGTTGTGGGTTGAGTGTTGCATAGTGGATGCGAGCATCTTGTTGTGGTCAAGTTGTTAAGAGCACATGGTGGATGCCTGGGCATCAGGAGCCGATGAAGGACGTGGGAGGCCGCGATAGGCCTCGGGGAGCTGTCAACCGAGCTGTGATCCGAGGGTGTCCGAATGGGGAAACCCAGCGCCCGTCATGGGGCGTTACCCGTACCTGAATTCATAGGGTGCGTGGAGGGAACGTGGGGAAGTGAAACATCTCAGTACCCACAGGAAGAGAAAACAATAGTGATTCCGTGAGTAGTGGCGAGCGAAAGCGGATGAGGCTAAACCGTGTCCGTGTCAAGCCGGCAGGCGTTGCGGGTGCGGGGTTGTGAGGCGTGTCGTTCATCTTCTGCCGAGGGTGGGACAGCATGAACCGGTGTTAGCGGAACGATTCTGGGATGGTCGGCCGTAGTGGGTGATAGCCCCGTACGCGAAAATGTTTGGTTCTGTTGTGGGCATTGTTCTCGAGTAGCAGCGAGCCCGTGAAATTCGCTGTGAATCTGGCGGGACCACCCGTCAAGCCTAAATACTACCTGGTGACCGATAGCGGACAAGTACCGTGAGGGAAAGGTGAAAAGTACCCCGGGAGGGGAGTGAAATAGTACCTGAAACCGTGTGCTTACAAGCCGTCAGAGCCTTGCGGGGTGATGGCGTGCCTTTTGAAGAATGAGCCTGCGAGTTATGCTTCGTGGCGAGGTTAACCTGTGTGGGGTAGCCGTAGCGAAAGCGAGTCCGAATAGGGCGGTTGAGTCGCGGGGTGTAGACCCGAAGCGGAGTGATCTACCCATGGCCAGGGTGAAGCGTCGGTAAGACGTCGTGGAGGCCCGAACCCACCAGGGTTGAAAACCTGGGGGATGAGCTGTGGGTAGGGGTGAAAGGCCAATCAAACTTCGTGATAGCTGGTTCTCCCCGAAATGCATTTAGGTGCAGCGTCGTGTGTTTCTCGCCGGAGGTAGAGCACTGGATGGCCTAGGGGGCCGACAAGCTTACCGAAGTCAGCTAAACTCCGAATGCCGGTGAGTGAGAGCGCGGCAGTGAGACTGCGGGGGATAAGCTTCGTGGTCGAGAGGGAAACAGCCCAGATCACCGGCTAAGGCCCCTAAGCGTGCGCTAAGTGGGAAAGGATGTGGGATCGCCCGGACAACCAGGAGGTTGGCTTAGAAGCAGCCACCCTTGAAAGAGTGCGTAATAGCTCACTGGTCAAGTGGTCCTGCGCCGACAATGTAGCGGGGCTCAAGCGCACCGCCGAAGCCGTGGCAATGACATCTTTGTGGTGTTGTTGGGTAGGGGAGCGTCCTGCGTCTGGTGAAGCCCGGGAGTGATTTACGGGTGGAGGGTGTGGGAGTGAGAATGCAGGCATGAGTAGCGAATGCAGAGTGAGAATCTCTGCCGCCGGATGACCAAGGGTTCCTGGGCCAGGTTGTTCCGCCCAGGGTGAGCCGGGACCTAAGGCGAGGCCGTCAGGCGTAGTCGATGGACAACGGGTTGATATTCCCGTGCTCGTGATAGTGCGTCCATGCCGAGGCTGGTGATGCTAACCATCCGAACCCACCTTCGCTCCTTCGGGAGTGTTGTTTGTGGGGGAGCGTGGGATCCGATCTGGTAGTAGGCAAGTGATGGGGTGACGCAGGAGGGTAGCTCCGCCACGCGGTGGTTGTCGTGGTGTAAGCCTGTAGCCTGATCTCCTAGGTAAATCCGGGGGGTCGTGAAGGGTGAGAGGTGATGCGTAGCCGATTGAGGCGAAGAGGGTGATCCCATGCTGTCGAGAAAAGCCTCTAGCGAGTGCTGTTGCGGCCCGTACCCCAAACCGACACAGGTGGTCAGGTAGAGAATACCGAGGCGATCGAGCGAACTGTGGTTAAGGAATTCGGCAAAATACCTCCGTAACTTCGGGAGAAGGAGGGCCGGTTGTCTTGATGCCCCGTGCGGGCTAGGGATGGCCGGTCGCAGAGACCAGGCCCAAGCGACTGTTTACTAAAAACACAGGTCCGTGCGAAGTCGCAAGACGATGTATACGGACTGACGCCTGCCCGGTGCTGGAACGTTAAGAGGACCTGTTAGTCCCCTTGTGGGGCGAAGCGGAGAATTTAAGCGCCAGTAAACGGCGGTGGTAACTATAACCATCCTAAGGTAGCGAAATTCCTTGTCGGGTAAGTTCCGACCTGCACGAATGGCGTAACGACTTGGGCGCTGTCTCGACCACAGACTCGGCGAAATTGCACTACGAGTAAAGATGCTCGTTACGCGCGGCAGGACGGAAAGACCCCGGGACCTTTACTATAGCTTGGTATTGGTGCTCGGTTCGGCTTGTGTAGGATAGGTGGGAGACTGTGAAGCTATCACGCCAGTGGTGGTGGAGTCGTTGTTGAAATACCACTCTGGTCGAATTGGGTGTCTTAACCTCGGGCCATGATCTGGTTCAGGGACAGTGCCTGGTGGGTAGTTTAACTGGGGCGGTTGCCTCCCAAAGAGTAACGGAGGCGCCCAAAGGTTCCCTCAGCCTGGTTGGCAATCAGGTGTTGAGTGTAAGTGCACAAGGGAGCTTGACTGTGAGACTGACGGGTCGAGCAGGGACGAAAGTCGGGACTAGTGATCCGGCACCACCTTGTGGAAGGGGTGTCGCTCAACGGATAAAAGGTACCCCGGGGATAACAGGCTGATCTTGCCCAAGAGTCCATATCGACGGCATGGTTTGGCACCTCGATGTCGGCTCGTCGCATCCTGGGGCTGGAGTAGGTCCCAAGGGTTGGGCTGTTCGCCCATTAAAGCGGTACGCGAGCTGGGTTTAGAACGTCGTGAGACAGTTCGGTCCCTATCCGCCGCGCGCGTTGGAGACTTGAGGAAGGCTGTCCCTAGTACGAGAGGACCGGGACGGACGAACCTCTGGTGTGCCAGTTGTCCCGCCAGGGGCACGGCTGGTTGGCTATGTTCGGGAGGGATAACCGCTGAAGGCATCTAAGCGGGAAGCCTGTTCCAAGATGAGGTCTCCCACCACCTTTGAGTGGGTAAGGCTCCCAGGAGATGACTGGGTTGATAGGCCGGAGATGGAAGCCCTGTGAGGGGTGGAGTTGACCGGTACTAATAGGCCGAGGGCTTGCCACAACGAGTTGTTCGCATCCACTGTGTGACCCTGAGCCCACAACCCTGTGCGGGTTGTGTGTTCGTAGGTCCCCCCATGTTTGTGTGGGGGTTTGTTGAATAGTGTTGTCGGTGGTCATTGCGGTAGGGGAACGCCCGGTCCCATTCCGAACCCGGTAGCTAAGCCTTCCAGCGCCGATGGTACTGCACTCGCCAGGGTGTGGGAGAGTAGGTCGCCGCCGACATTCAACATGATCAGGAAACGCCCCGGACTTCATTGTCCGGGGCGTTTCCTGTTTTCTGGGTTCTGTTCCGGTCGGCTCTCCGTAGGCTGCCAGGGCACGACAG
>NZ_MCIM01000001.1:2648629-2871409 GCF_001932405.1 Pseudonocardia sp. Ae331_Ps2
TTGTGTGCCTGTGCTCTGGGCCCGCTTTCGGTTGTGGAGTCGGTCCCGTCCCGTCCCGTCCCGTTCTGTCCCGTTCTGTTCTGTTCTGCGCCGGCTGTGAGCCGGGCGGGGCACGGGGCACAGGTTTCTGTGACCTCGCATCTGCTGCAGGGTCTGCGAGGTCGTAGGACGGTGTGCGAGGTCGAACGCACCCGCGGCGATGGATGAGGCGCGGTAAGGCAGGGCGATGCGGGGTGAGAGTGGGCGGGGACTCGGCCCGGGGCCGGGGCCACGGCGACCCCCGGTCCACCGATGACGCTGCTCCACCGATGACGCTGCTCGGCACCCGACTCTGCACCATCGATAAGACGTGACCCTGCACCACCGGCTAGCCCGCGACTCTCCACCACCGGCGAGAGAGCACGCCAGGGCCAATAAGGCACACACAGGCGGAGTCTCGCTTGTGAGGCACCCAGTCGGCCGAGAACAACCGCCGGCAGCAACACCAGCCACCCCCGGCGGCAACACCAGCCACCAAAGCCCTCAGAGATCGGCACCCACAGCGTCGTCGACACACGAGAAACCGTCGGCGCGCAGCAGCGCCGCGAGCTCCCGGTGGACCCGCGCGGGCCAGAGCAGACCGCCGTAGATGAACCCGGTGTAGGCCTGGACCAGCGCCGCACCGGAGCGGATCCGTCGGTAGGCCTCCTCCGCGTCGGCGATCCCACCGGCGGAGATGACGACCTGGCCGTCGTCGAGCCGAGTGCGCAGCTGGCGGACGACCGACCGGGCACGCTCGGTCAACGGGCGTCCGGACAAGCCGCCGGCACCGGCCGCGGCGACGACGTCGGGAGCGGTGCGCAGGCCGTCGCGTGACACGGTCGTGTTCGTGGCGACGACCCCGTCGAGGCGCAGGCGCCGGGCCAGGTCGGCCACGGCGTCGAGGTCCTCCGGAGCCAGGTCCACGGTGATCTTCACGAGCAGCGGGACACGACGACCGCCGGAGACCCGGTCCAGCTCCTCGCGCACCGCGACGAGCAGCGGCTCCAGCACGTCGACCTGCTGCAGGTCCCGCAGACCGGGGGTGTTCGGTGAGCTGACGTTGACCACGACGTAGTCGGCGTAGGCGCCCAGCGCCGCGGCGCTCGCGCGGTAGTCCGACGCCGCGTCCTCGGCGGGCACCGCCTTGCTCTTGCCGATGTTGACCCCCAGCACCGGCATCCCCGGCCGGGGGCGGGTGCGCAGCGCGGCGAGGCGCGGCCCGACGGTCCCGGCACCGGAGTTGTTGAAGCCCATCCGGTTGACCAGGGCGGCGTCGTCGACCAGCCGGAACAGGCGGGGCCGTGGGTTCCCGGGCTGCGCCCGCCCGGTCACCGTCCCGATCTCTACCGCTCCGAACCCGAGCCTGCCGAGCGCGAGAACACCCTCGGCGTCCTTGTCGAAACCGGCGGCCAGACCGAGTGGGCCGGCGAACTCCAGACCCAGCGCCCGGGTGCGCAGCACGGGGTCCGACGGAGCGAGCCGCTCCGCGACCCGCTCACCCACGACGGGCGCGGTCCCGAGTGCGCGGACCACACCGAACCCCATCCGGTGCGCGGGCTCGGACGGGAGGTGCCGGAGCACGTGGCGCATGAGGGCGTCGTACATGCCCCCATCCTCACACCGGCCTAGGAGGTGCGGCGGGACAGCCCCAGCTGATCGAGCATCCGGCGGTCGCGTTTCGTCGGACGCCCCGCCCCGCGGTCGCGGTGGGCGAACAGCGGCTGCCCCGCGGCGGTCGGCTCCGGCGGGGTGTGGTCGATGTAGCACTCCTGCGCGATCGGCGCGCCGACCCGCTTCTCGATCACCCGGGTGACCTCGACGATCCGGTTCCGGTCGTACACCCGCACCCGTACCCGGTCGCCGACCTGCACCGTCGCCGCCGGCTTCGCGGGCCGGTCGTTGATCCGCACGTGCCCGCCGCGGCAGGCCGTCGCGGCGTCGGCGCGGGTCTTGGCCAGGCGCACCGACCACAGCCACCGGTCCACGCGGGTCCCCTCCATCCGACCATCGTGCCATCCGGGAGGGCACTCCGGGCCGATCCGGCGCTGCGGGCGGGCGGCGGCGGTCCGCCCGCCGGGCCTCAGTAGTGCACGACCCCCGGTGTCCCTCCACCCGCGGCGACGGCGTCCCCGGTGACGGCGACCGAACGGGGCGAGCAGAGGAAGGTGATGACGTCGGCGACCTCCGCGGCGGTCGTGATGCGGCCGATCGTCGTCGTCGCGTCGAGCTCCGCGCGCGCCTGCGCCTCGGTGATCTCCGCCGACTCCGCCCGCGCGGCGAGGGCGGCGGGCGTCCGCTCGGTCTCGGTGGCACCGGGGTGCACGACCGTCACGTTGATGCCGTGCGGACCCAGCTCCTGGGCGAGTGCCGCCGTCATCGAGGCCACCGCGACGTTGCGCACCGACCCCACCAGCGACGACGACTTCCGCGCGTTCAGGCCGCTGACGTTCACGATCCGGCCCCACCCCTGCGCGCGCATCAGCGGCGCGACGGCCCGCGCACACCGCAGGTAGCCGAGCACCTTCGTCTCCAGCTCGACCCGCACCGCGTCGTCGGTGATGGAGGCCAGGTCGGTCGGCGGGCCCGCGCTCGCCGGTCGCGCGGCGGCGTTCACCAGCACGTCCACCCCACCGAGCCGGTCCGCGACCACGGCGACGCCGTGGCGGACCGCGTCGTCGTCGGTGGTGTCGACCGCGACGGCGAGCACCTCCGGTGCCCCCTCGGCGCGCAGCGCGGCCGCGGCGGACTCCAGGGCCCCGGCGTCACGCGCGAACAACGCGACCCGGGCACCCTCGGCGGCGAGTGCCCTGGCCGTCGCCAACCCGATGCCGCGGCTCCCGCCCGTCACGATCGCCCGACGCCCGTTCAGTTGCAGATCCATGACTCCCACCGTGCCGCAACGGTGGCGGGGCCGCAGGCGTCTACGGTGTGCGCGTGGCTGAGCCGATCGACTCCGTGCTGGTGGTCTTCAACCCGGGCAGTACCGGGGATGCCGATGTGCTCGCCGAACAGCTGCGCGACGAGCTCCACGCCGCCCGGCCCGAGCTCAGCGTGCGGCTCGTACCCACCGAGTACGCCGGGCACGCCCGGGTCATCGCCAGGGACGCCGCGTCCGCCGGTGGGCGCCCGCTCATCGTCTCGGCGTCCGGCGACGGCGGCTACAACGAGGTCGTCAACGGGATCATGGACGTACCGGGCACCGCCGCCGCGGCCGCCGTGCTGGCCGCCGGGAACGCGAACGACCACGACCGCGTCACCGCACGTCGTCCGCTGGCCGAGGCGATCCTCGACGGCCGCCCCGAGCCGATGGACCTGCTCGAGATGCACCGCGACGAGGACCCGCCGCGCTACGCGCACTCCTACATCGGGTTCGGGCTGACCCCGGTCGTCGCGCTGCAGATCGAGAAGGGCGGCAAGGGCAGCATCCGGGAGGTCATCACCACGGTGCGGGCGTTCTGGGCGTTCACCCCGTTCGAGGTGGAGTTCTCCCGCGGCGACCGGCGCCGGATCGACAACCTGGTCTTCGCCAACATCGGCGAGATGGCCAAGGTCGCCGAGCTGTCGGCCACCAGCCGTCCCGACGACGGCCGGTTCGAGGTCGTGCTGCTGGAGCACCGTCCGAAGTGGAAGCAGCTGTGGGTGGCCGCCCGGGCTGCGTTCTCCGGACTCGGTCGGCAGCCGTCCACATCGGACTTCCGGTTCACCGCGTGCGGGCCGATGCCGGTGCAGATCGACGGCGAGGTCGACGAGGTCGCGGCCGGGACCGCGATCCGCATCCGCTGCGCGGCGGGGGCGTTGAACGTCGTGCGCTGACGCCCGGCCGGTCACGAGGCGAGGCTGAACTCCACCGAGCCGAGGTCGTCGCCGAAGCTCGCACGGACCCGCGCGCCGCGGTGCACGGGCACGGGGGTGGTCGTCGTCCCCGTGGTGACGACCGTGCCCGCCTCCAGCCGGAGCCCGTAGCCGGGCAGGACGTCGGCGAGCCAGGCCAGTGCCGCCCACGGGTCGCCGAGGACGGCCGCGCCGGAGCCGGTCGCCGTGGCGTCGTCGACCCGGAGGGTGGTCGGGGTCGACGCGAGGTCCAGGTCGAGGGCACCGGGCAGCTCCGGGCCCAGCACGAACCGCCCGGCGCAGGCGGCGTCGGCCAGCATCGACGGCGCCCCGGCCGCGACGAAGTCGGTGAACCGCGACTCGGGCAGCTCCACCGCGCCGTGCACGGCGGCGACCGCGGCCCGGAGCTCCTCGCGGGTCGCGTCGGCGCCGACCGCCGCGCCCATGACGAACGCGAACTCCGCCTCGGCGACGGCCATGTGCAGGTCGTCGGAGGGCACCACGTCGCCGGGGGAGTGCCGGAACCGCTCGAACAGCGCCCCCGGCAGCGGGGCGTCCACACCGATGTGGGTCTGCCCGGCGGGCGCGGTCGCCGCGAGCTTCCAGCCGTAGGACGGCCCGGCCCGCTCCGACAGCCTGCGCTGCGCGCTGAAGCCCTCGGCGAGGCTGCGCGGGCGCAGCAGCTCCGGCAGCGCGGCGATCCGTTCGCCGGTGGTCCAGGCCTGCCACAGCGCACCGGCGGTGCCGTCGGCCCGCACGAGGTCGACGGCGGTCGGGTCCATTCCCGCGGAGGTGTTCTCGACGCTCATCGGGGCGGCATCCTGCCAGGGCCGCGGGTCAGCCGTCGTCGCCGGTCCGGGCGCGCAGCACCTCGGCGACGCGGCGGACCCGGTCGTCGGCGAGTGCGTCCTCCAGCGACACCGGCAGCGGGATCCGCCAGTTCGGGTATTCGTCGACGGTGCCGGGCAGGTTCGGCTGCCGGGTCTCGCCCAGCACGTCGTAGAGGGAGGCCAGGACCAGCCGCGACGGCGCCGACGCCAGCAGCGCGTGCAGCGCGACCACGATCGTGTCCTCGTCGGTCTCGTCCGGGGAGTCGAGCAGCCCCTCCGCGGTCAGCAGCGCCAGCAGCTCGTCCCGCTCGGCGCCCGCCTTCGCCTCCTCGGTCGTCGGGTCGTCGAGCAGCCCCAGCTCGGCGCGCACCCGCACCTGCTCGCCGGCCAGGAACCCGGGCGCGGTCGGCAGGTCGTGGGTGGAGATCGTCGCGACCGACCGCTCCGGCCAGCGGCGCGGCGGGCGCAGCGGACCGTCGTCGCCGCCGGTCACGGGGTCGGGGTCGCGGGAGAACCACAGCACCGTCGAGCCCAGCAGGTTCCGCTCGGCCATGTCCTCGCGGATCCGCGGTATCACCGTGCCCAGGTCCTCACCGACGACCAGCGCGCCCGCGCGGTGGGCCTCCAGCAGCAGGACGGCGAGCATCGCGTCGGCGTCGTAGTGGACGTAGGTGCCGCGGTCGGCGGTCTGCCCGGAGGGCACCCACCACAGCCGCCACAGCCCCATGACGTGGTCGATCCGCAGGCCGTCGGCGTGCGCGAGCAGCGCGCGGGTCATGTCGCCGAACGCGGCGTAGCCGGTGTCGGCGAGCCGGTCCGGGCGCCACGGCGGCAGACCCCACGTCTGGCCGCGCTGGTTGAACGCGTCCGGCGGGGCACCGACCGTCGCGTCGAGCGCGAGCACGTCCTGCAGCATCCACGCGTCGGCGCCCTCGGGATCGCAGCCGACGGCGAGGTCGTGGATGACCCCGACCGGCATGCCCGCGTCCTTCGCGGCGGCACGGACCGCGGCCAGCTGGGCCTCGGCCTGGCGCTGCACCCACGCGTGGAACGCGACCCGTGGGGCCAGCTCCTCGCGGGCCGCGGCGACCCCGGGGCCGTCCGGCCGGCGCAGCTCCGCAGGCCACAGCGACCAGCGGCCGCCGTAGCGCTCGGCGAGGGCGCAGTAGGTCGCGAAGTGGCGCAGGTCGTCGTCGGGATCGCCGTCGGGGTGGCCGGCGCTGCGCCACAGCGCCTCCAGCGCGGACCGCTTCGCCGCCCACACGCGGTCGTGGGCGATCCGGTCACCGGTCGTCTCCGGACGCAGCGCGTCGACCTCGGCGCGGGTGGCGGCGTCGGCGGCCGCGTAGGCGGGCAGGTCGGTGATCCGCAGCGCCAGCGGGGTGGCGTAGCGGCGCGAGGACGGCGTGTACGGCGAGGGCTGCACCGGCGGCACCGGGGTGATCGCGTGCAGCGGGTTGAGCAGCACCGCGCCCGCCCCGTGCCCGCCGCGGATCAGCGTGGTCAGGTCGCCCAGGTCGCCGATGCCCCACGACCCGCGCGAGTGCAGGGCGTAGAGCTGCAGCATCCATCCCCAGGTCCGGGGCGGGTCGGGCAGCGTGGGCGGTGCGACGACGACGTGGGCCCGCCCGGCCGTCGTCTCCAGCGCGTAGCGGCCCGGCTCCAGCCCGGCGGGGAGCTCGCCGTCGACGTCACGGGCCCAGCCCTGCTCGCCCCGTGCGCCGTCGACGGCGGTCAGCCGCCCGCGGCCCGGCACGGCGCGGGAACGGTCGCTGCGCAGCCCGATCGTCGGCGGCAGCGCCCCGGCGCCGGCGCGCTCGCGGGCCCCGGCGAGTGCCACGCGTTCCGCGTCGGGGGAGGCGACGTCGACCTCCAGCAACCCGAGGACGGTGCGGACCACCTCCGCGTCGATCCGCTGCTCGGTCCTGCTGCCGTCGAGGTACGAGGTCGCGACGCCGTGGGCGTCGGCGATCTCGGCGAGCTCGGGGGTCACCGGGTCGCTGGTCATGGGTCGATCCTGGCGGATGAGCAGCGGTCCGGCCCGGCCGCACGGGGTGAGACGGGCAACGTCGGTGACCGACACGCGGGACGCCTCCGCTCACCCCCGGTCAGGGGGTCCGCGGTGCTACGGTGCGTCGCCGGATGCGCCGAGCGGGTCACCGTGACCGGCCGGGCAGCGGGGCCCGGCGACGGGCACCTCCTCCTGGGCCGCACCGTGTCGTGGACGACGGTTCGCGCAGCTCCGGCAGGAGGACTTCCAGATGTCGACGTGGGCCCTGCTCGGGCTGGTTGTGGTGGTGGTGCTGGTGGCCGTCGGGATCGCCGGGTTCCTGCGGTGGGGACGGGGCCGGGAGGACGACGTCGCGTCGTCCGAAGAGGACCGTCCGCGCACCGTCGCCGATCTCGTCGACCGCCGCGCCCGCGGCCTCGACGGCGGGTCGCGCAGGCCCGCGCCCGACCCGTCGCCGGCACCTCCCGCGTCCCCTTCCCCGGTGTCCCCGGTGGACGAGGACCTGCCGGAGCCCGAGGCCGACGAGGAGCAGCCCACGGACCGTGCGGACGCCGGGGCCGCCGCCGCGGTGGACGACGATCCCGCTGACGCGGCCTCCGCGACCACGCCCGTCGCCGTGGTCGGCCCGCGGGAGGAGCGTCCGCGGACCCCCGCCGTCGCGGACACCGTGGAGGAGTTCGGCCCCTCGTCGTCGGCGCCCGACATCACCGAGGCGGTCGACGCGTCCGACCCCACCGACGAGCTGCCGGCGGTCCCGCGGGTCACCCCCGACGTGAGCGCCGGGCCGGTCGGCCCGCCCTGGTCGCGCGGGTTCAAGGACGGCAAGCCGCTCGAGCCCGTCGAGCCGGCACCGGTCCGGCGGACCCCGGCCCCGACGCCGTTCGTGCGGCGACGGGCCGTCGCGGACCCGGCCGCCCGTGCCGCCGACGAGGTGACCGTGGCCGGCGGCCCGGGCCCGGACAGCTCGGCGCCGGACATCAGCACGCCCACCTCCGGCAACGCGGTCGGCGGGGACACGTCGACGACCGCCACCGGGGAGCCCGCCGCCGCGTCCTCGGAGGACACCGAGGGTGCCGCGTCCGCCGGGACCCCGTCCGCTGGTGCCACCGCTGGTGCCACCGCCAGGGCCACCGCCGCGGGGATTGCTGCGGCCGGCGCCGCCGCCGGGGCCGCCGCCGACGAGAAGGCCGCCGACGAGAAGGCCGCCGACGAGGGCGACGACGAGGTCGACGAGGCCCAGCCCGCCACCACGGTCCAGGCCCGCGCACCGTTCGACCCGGACCTGGTCCGGCGGGTCACGGCACTGCCGTCGGAGCGCACGGCGGTGCGCGCCCCGGCCGACCCGGACACCGAGCGGGAGTTCCGCGAGGCCCGGGACCGCATCTCGACCCCGCACACCTGGGCGGGCTGCGTCCCCGAGCAGGCCGGCGCGCCCGAGACCGCCACCGACACCTCCCCGGTGAGCCGGATCCCGTCGATCGGGCTCGCGGCCGCCGGCGGCCGCGCCGCGCGCGAGACCGGCGACAACCCCGAGCCGCCGCCCCGGCCCGCCCCGCGGGTCCTGCGGTCCGTGCGCCCGGGGAGCGGGCCGCGGCACCTCGCCCCGTCGCTGCGCGGGACGCCCGCTGCCGACAGCAGCCCCACAGAGGACAACGCGGAAGACACCGCCGACGCCCCAACGGCTCCCGATGACACCGCGGCTCTCGACGACACCGCGGCCCCCGAGGTCGCCCCTGTTCGAGGACCGATGGGGGACGGCCCGACGGAGGACGGCACGACTGCCCCGGCCCCGCTCCACCGGGAGCCGCACGAGCAGGGACCAGAGGAGCAGGAGCCGCGGGAGCAGGGACTGCAGGAGCAGGATCAGCAGGCCGAGGCCCCGACCCCGGACCCCACCATCCCGGAGCGGTCCACGACCGCCCCGGAGGCCGAGGAGGCCCTCGTGCACGCCGGCCCGACCACCGCCGTCCGCCCCGACCGCGCCGAGGACGTGGCCCTGTCCGTTCCCCGGACCGGCCCCGCGCCGTCGACGGTCGTACCGGGCACCGCGCCGCAGGACGTCGAGGTCCGCGTCGTCGACGCCACCGACGCCCCGCTGCGCGGCGCCGAGGTCGCGCTGCGCGACCGCTCCGGCGGGCCCCTCGGCTCCGCGACCACCGACGCCGACGGGACGGCGCAGGTCACGGCGCCGGGCGCCGGGGCGTTCGTCGTCGTCGCCCGTGCCGACGGGTACCTGCCCGGCGTCGCCACCTGCACCGTCGGCGACGACCAGGCCGGCACCACCCTGCGCCTGGTCGCTGCTGCCGCCGTTCACGGCTCGGCGCCCGCGGGCAGCGTCGTCGTGCTCTCCCAGGACGGCGACCCGGTCGCCTCGTCGACCGCCGCGGCGGACGGGACCTACCGCCTCACCGACCTCGACCCCGGCCGCTACCTGCTCACCGCGGGCGACGGCCCTGGCGTGGAGGTCGAGCTCGTCGCCGGCGACGACGTGCGGCACGACTTGGCGGGCTGATGACCGGCACCACGGAGGTCCACGGACGGCTCCCCGGGGTCGGTGGCATCGAGCTGTTCTGGCAGGGCCGCCTCCCCGCCGAGGAGCCGACCGGCGTCCTGCTCGTCAGTCACGGCATCGGCGAGCACTCCGGCCGCTACGCCACCGTCGTCGACACCCTGGTCCCCGACGGCTGGGCCGTGTACGGCCTCGACCACCGCGGCCACGGCCGCTCCGGCGGCACCCGGGTGCACGTCCGCCGCTACGACGACCTGCTCACCGACTTCGAGACGTTCCGTCGCGAGACGATCGCCCGCCACCCCGGCATCCCGGTGTTCCTGCTCGGGCACAGCCTCGGCGGCCAGATCGCGCTCGCCTACGCGCTGCGCCACCAGAACCGCCTCGACGGACTCGTGCTGTCCGCTCCCGCGCTGGCCTCCGACGCCGTCCCGGCCGCGCTCGTCCCGCTGCTGTCGGTCGTCGCGAAGGTGCTGCCCACGGTCCGCCCGGTCGGGATCGACACGTCCGCGATCAGCTCGGACCCGGCCGTCGTCGCCGACTACGACGCCGACCCGCTCGTGCACCACGGCCGCCCCACCCTGGCCCTCGGCGCGGAGATCTACCGGCAGATGGCCGAGCTGCCCGTCCGGGCCGCCGAGCTGCGGATCCCGCTGCTCGTGCAGCACGGCACCGCGGACCGGCTCACCGACCCGGCGGGCACCCGGCTGCTCGACGAGCGCTCCGGGTCCGCCGACACCACCGTGCTCTGGTACGACGACTTCTGGCACGAGATCTACCACGAACCGGGCCGGGCGGCCCCGCTCGCGGACCTGCGGGACTGGCTCGACCGGCACCGCGACGCGGCCCGTCGGGTGACCTGACCCGAGCGATCTCCCGCCTCACCGCGCCGGATCCGCACCGGTGGTGCGATCCTGGGGCCGGAACGGCAGAACGGGGTGGCGCGCACGGTGGATCGGTTCGACCGGCGGACGGAGGATGAGTACGTCCCCGTCCGCGACCTGCTGGCGACGATCGACTGGTCGGCGACCCCGCTCGGCGCGCGCGACACCTGGGACCGCGAGCTCGAGGACACCATCCGGTTCATCCTGGAGAGCCGCCAGCCGCTCGTCGCGTGGTGGGGACCCGAGCTCGTCGTGTTCTACAACGACGAGTTCGTCCCGCACGCGGGCCTGCGTCATCCCGGGGGCTTCGGCACACCGCTGCGCGACGCCTGGCCCGAGGCCTTCGCTCATCTCTCCGGAGTTCTGGAGGAGATGCTCGGCGGCCGGCGCGACGGCATCTACCGGCGCGACGACCGCCTGGTGCTGCGGCGGTGGGACGTGCCGGAGGCGACGTGGTGGACCTACTCCGCCACCCCCGTCCGTGGCCCCGACGGCGACGTCCGGGGTCTGATCGTCTTCACCGCCGAGTCCACGGCCCAGGTGGTCGGCGGCCGGCGCATGACGATCCTGGCCGCGCTCGGCGAGGTGTCCCGTGACGCCCCGACCCTCGACATCGCCGTCGAACGGCTCTGCACGGTCCTGACCGACCTGCCCGACGACGTCGGCTGCGCCGTCGTGACGGCGATCGGCGCCGACCCCGGCCCACTGGCCACCGTCCGCATCGACGCGCCGCCCGCGGGCTGGCTCCCGGACGGCCTCGACTCCGACCGCGCCACCGACGTCGAGTTCCTCGCCGTCGACCCGGTGGAGGTCCACGGCAACGACGGTGCCCCGGTCACCGACGTCGTGCGGTCCACGGTGTACACCCCCGACGGGTCGACCGGCGTCGCCGTCGTCATCGGGGCGCCGCCACTGCTCCCGCTCGACGACGACCACCGCTCGTTCCTGCGGCTGATCGCGGGCACCATCGGTGGCCTGCTGACCGCCGCGCTCGCCCGCGACCGCGAGCGCGACCGGCGCGACGACGCCGGCCTGGTCGAGCAGGCCCGTGCCGAGTACTACGCCGGTCTCGGCGACGAGTTCCGTGACCCGCTGACCCTCGTCCTCGGACCGCTGGAGCGGCTGCGCGACCACGACGACGCCGCCGTCCGCACCCAGGTGGAGCTCGCGCAGCGCAACGCCCAGCGGATGCTCAAGCTCGTCGACGGTCTGCTGGACGTCTCCGCCCTGCAGACCGGCAGGTACGACGGCATGTTCGCGCCGACCGAGATCGGGAAGACCACCGCGGCGCTCGTCGACGCGTTCGCGCCAGTCGTCGAACGGGCCGGGCTGGAGCTGTCGGTGACCTGCCCGCCGCAGGCCCGGCCGGTCTGGGTGGACCGCGACGCCTGGGAGAAGATCGTCCTCAACCTGCTCAGCAACGCGGTCAAGTACACCCGCGAGGGCGGGATCACCGTCGACCTCGCCCAGGACGGCGAGCAGGTCGTGCTGCGGGTCTCCGACACCGGCGCCGGCATCGAGGACGGTGAGCTGAAGGCGGTGTTCGACCGTTTCCACCGGCCCACCCGGCGGCACGGCCGCAGCGGCGACGGCAGCGGCCTCGGCCTGCCGCTGATCCGCCAGCTGGTCCGCCTGCACGGCGGCACCATCGGCGTGACCAGCGACCCCGGCGCGGGCAGCACGTTCACCGTGCGGCTGCCGCTGGGCTTCGCCCATCTGCCCCCGAACGCCTCGTCCGGGCCCGGGGCGGGTCCCGATCCGCCCCGCAGCTCGCCGCGCCCTACGTCGCGGAGGCGCTGCGCTGGCTGCCCGACGAGCCCGCCGACGTCCCGCCGGTCCTCGCCCGCGGCCGCTCGGTGGACGGGTCGGTCGTCGACGGGCTGGAGGTCGACCACCGAGACCGGGTGCTCGTCGTCGACGACGACCGCGAGATGCGTGGCTACCTGCGCGACCTGCTCACCGAACGCTGGACCGTGCGGGTCGTCGCCGACGGCTCGGCCGCGCTGGAGTCCGCCCGCACCGACCCGCCGGACCTGGTCGTCGCGGACGCGGCGCTGCCCGGCAACGGTGGCATCGAGCTCCTGCGGGCGTTGCGGTCGGACCCCCGCACGGTCGGGGTGCCGGTCGTGCTGCTGTCGTCGCGGGCCGGGGAGGAGGCCGCCGTCGAGGGCTTCGCCGCCGGCGCCGACGACTACCTGGTCCGCCCGTTCTCCGCCCGCGAGCTGCTCGCGAGGGTCGCGAACCACCTGCATCTCGGCCGGGTCCGCCGGGCCGCCGAGCTGCAGTTCCGCGCCATGGCCGACTCCACCCCGGCGCTGATCTGGGTCGACGACCCCGGCGGGCACCGGCTGTTCGTCAACCGCGGCTGGCTGGACTTCACCGGCGTCGAGGACGCCGCGCAGGAGCTGGGCCACGACTGGCGCCGCCGCATCCACCCCGACGACCGCGAGCGCTACCGCTCGGTGACCTCCGCCGCCGCCCGCGCGCACGCGCCGTTCGAGGTCGAGTACCGGCTCCTGGACCGGGCGGGCCGCTACCGCTGGGTGCTCGACCGGGGCGCTCCCGTGCGCGACGGCGAACGCTCCGCGGGCTACGTCGGCGGTTGTCTCGACATCGACGTCCAGCACCGTGAGCAGCGCCGGCACCGCATCTACTCCGAGGTCGCCGAGTCCCTGGAACGGGAGATCACCCGCACCGGACGCACGGATCAGCTCGTCCGGGCCGTCGTCGAGGACCGGCTCGCCGACATCGCGGTCGTCCACGACGGCGACGCGGTCACCGGAACCGGCACCCTCGCCGTGGCCGCGGAGCGCTCGGCGCTGGAACCCTCACTGTGGCGGCTCGCCCCGCTGGTCCCCGCCGCCGACGACGGCCGCCCCGAGATCCTCGACGCCGCCCACCTCGACGAGGTCCTGAGCCGGCTCGCACCCACCCAGCGCCGGGCCTGGACCCGGCTGCGCATGACCTCGGTGATGGTCGTGCCGCTGCCCGCTCGCGGCCGCACCAGCGCCGTGCTGACCGTCGTCCGCACCGAGACCGGCGACCCCTACACCGACGACGACCTGGACCTGCTGTCCGAGATCGGCCGCCGGGCCGGGCTGGCCGTCGACAACGCCCGCCTGCTGGAGCAGGAACGCGCCTCGGCCCAGCGCCTGGGCCTGCTGCACCGGGCCACCGCCAAGATGTCGGCCGCCGCGACCCCCGGTGAGGTCGCCGCCATCGCCGCCGACCACATCGTCGACCTGCTCGCCGCCGACCACGCCGGGCTCTGGGAGGTCCGGGGCGAGTGGCTGCAGGCGCTCACCGGGCACGGCTGGGACCGCGACATGTGGCAGCGGGCCGCCCGGATCCGGACCGACGCGCCGCTGGCGTTCACCGAGGTCCTGTCCGGGCACGAGCCGTTGTGGTTCACCACCGCGCACGAGTGGGCGACGCGCTACCCCGCGGCCATCGGCATCGCACCGGACCACGCCCAGACCATCGGCTACCTGCCGCTCGTCGCCGGTGGGCGCTCGCTCGGGGTCCTCGCGGTCGCCATGCTGACCGAACGACGGCTGTCCGACGCGGACAAGGAGGCGGCCGTCTCCGTCGCCGAGCTCGCCGCGCAGGCGCTGGACCGGGCCTCGATGCTGGAGGCCGAGACCGAGGCCCGCCGGCTCGCCGAGCGCCTCGGCGCGGTCGCGACCGGGCTGGCCAGGGCCACCGACCTGGAGTCGGTCGCCGAGGTCGTCGTCGAGCACGGCCGGATCTCGATCGGGGCCGAGGCGGTCGCGGTGCTCGTGGTCGACGAGGGCGGCACGCTCTCGCTGCTGCGCGAGTCCGGCTGGCCGGCCGACGGCCCGCCGATGCGCACCCCCGGCCGCGCGCACCCGCTGAGCCGCGCCGTCAGTAGCGGCGAGCCGATCTGGAACGCCGGCGAGCCCGCCGAGGGCGAGGTCCGGCGCTACCCGGTGCAGACCGCGGTGCCGCTGATGGTCGCGGCCCGCCCCATCGGCGTCATCGGGCTGCGGTTCCCGGTCGAGCCGGTGTTCACCCCCGAGCAGCGCAGCTTCGTGCTCACGCTGGCCAACCAGTGCGCGCAGGCGATCGTCCGCGCCCAGCTGCACCAGGCGGAGCACGAGGTCGCGGTCACCCTGCAACGCAGCCTGCTGCCCCAGCGCCTGCCCGACATCGAACGGCTGTCGCTGGCCACCCGCTACCGCCCCGGAACCCAGGGCACCGAGGCCGGAGGCGACTGGTTCGACGTCCTGGACCTCGGCGACGACCTGGTGGCGCTCGTCGTCGGCGACGTCGTCGGCCGCGGCCCGGCGGCGGCCGCGGTGATGGGGCAGCTGCGGTCCGCGGTCGCGTCGAACCTGGTCAACGGCCAGCCCCCGGCGCGGGCCCTCGAGCAGCTCGACCAGTACGCGCTGCGGGTGCGCGGCGCGATGGCCAGCACCGTGGCCATCGCGACGATCGACACCGGGTCCGGCGAGATGCGTTACGCCAGCGCCGGGCACCCCCCGCCGCTGGTCGCCGGCCCGGACGGGGTGCGGACGCTGTCCGAGGGCCGCGGCGTGCCGCTGGGGATCTCGGGTCGGCCCCCGTTCCCCGAGGCCGTGGACCGGATGGAACCCGGCGAGACGATCCTGCTCTGCTCGGACGGTCTGTTCGAACGCCGTGACGAGGTCATCGACGACGGCCTGGCCCGGCTGTCCGCCGCGTTCGACGAGCTGTCCGCCGCGCAGCCCCGCGACATGGCGGACACGCTGCTGCACCGGATGTCCGAGGGGATGGTCATCCCGGACGACACGGTCGTCGTCGTCGCCCGGCTGATGCCGCCGCCGCTGCGGATCGCGATCGAGGCCGACCCGAAACGGCTCGCCCCGCTGCGTCGCGCGGTGGCGGCCTGGGCCGCGCGGTGCGGGATGGGCCCGGACGCGGTCAGCGACCTACAGCTGACCGTCGGCGAGGCCGCCACCAACTCCATCGAGCACGCCTACCTGCCCGAGGACACCGACGGAGGTGCCGGTGTCGACGTCGACCTGGCGTTGACCGCGGACGGCTCGGTCGCGGTGCGCGTCACCGACGGCGGACGCTGGCGGCCCCCGCCGGCCGACCCCGGCTACCGCGGCCGCGGCATCGCGCTCATCCGCGAGCTCGCCGGTGACGTGCACATCGACGCGTCGGACTCCGGCACCACCGTGCGGTTCCTGCTGCCCGCGATCCCGGTCGAGGTGGGCACCCCGGGCGCGGGTCCGCCGGTGGAGTTCGTCGCCGGGGAGCCCGAACGGGACCGCGACCGGGACGACACCTCGTCCGGCGAGGGTGACGACGGCACCGTCCGCGCCCGGCTGCGTGCCGTCCCGGACGCGCACGGCGTGCGGATCGGGATCGTCGGCGACCTCGACCTCGGTGGGGTCTCGGCGATCCGGGCCCCGCTGATGGAGCACGTCGACCGCGGGCTGCCGATCACCCTGAACCTGCCCGGTGAGGCGTTCGTCAGCAGCGCCGGGATGGCCCTGTTGTCGGAGGTCGCGCGCCGGATGCGGGCAGGAGGGGCCGCGCTGACCCTCGTCGCGCCCGCCGGCAGCCAGGCCCGTCGTTCGCTGGTCCTGTCGGGTCTCGACACCGTCATCGGCATGTCCGACGACGACGGCGCCTGACCCGACCTGTCCGGACACCCGCGGGGTCCTCCCGCGGGTCGGACGGCGGGTTGAAACGGTGCCCGTCGCTGTGATGGCATGCGGGACATGAGTCAGGCAGCGACCCTCGGACCCCTGTGGGGGACCCGTCGCGCCGACCACTTCGACCAGGGCTGTCGCCCGAGCTGAGTCCCTCGACCACGCTCGCCCGACCTCTTCCTGGAGTACTCCCGTGTCCGCGCCTGCCTCCGTGCCCACCGGTCTGTCCGTTCCCCGCTCGACCCGTCCCGGGCACGGTCCCGCCCGCCCCCGGCCGCGTGTCCCGCACGCGCGGCCCGTCACCGCGCCCACCCCGTACGGCATCGAGGACCTGCAGGAGCTGACCCGCGAGATCGCCGCCGAGGTGCGCGCCGGGCAGCACGAGGTCGTCGTCGACCCGGACCGTCGCTGGTACCGGCTGCTGCGCAGCGACGGCTTCGTCGACGTCTGGCTGATCAGCTGGGCCACCGAGCAGATCGCGGAGCTGCACGACCACGCCGGCTCTCTCGGCGCGCTGACCGTGGTGTCGGGCTCGCTGACCGAGCGCCGCTGGAGCGGCCCGTCCGGGCTGCGCACCCGCACCCTGCGCCACGGCCGCGGCGCCGGGTTCCCGCTGGGCCACGTGCACGACGTCGCCAACACCGCCGAGGCCCCCGCGGTGAGCGTGCACGCCTACTCGCCGCCGCTGTCGGCGATGTCGTACTACGACGTCGAGGAGGTCGCGGGCACCACCGGGCACCACCGCCTGCGCCGCACCCGCACGGAGCTCGTCGAACCCGGGCAGGGTGTCGGATGAGCCGCACCGTCGCCGACCTGCTCGTCGCCGCCCGCGCCCGGCTCGACCGGCCCACTCCGCAGCGTGCCGCGGAGCTCGCCGCCGCCGGGGCGCACCTGGTCGACACCCGGCCGGGCTGGCAGCGCCGCGAGGAGGGGCAGATCCCCGGCGCGCTGGTGATCGAGCGCAACCACCTGGAGTGGCGGCTCGACCCGACCTCCGACGCTCGCGTCCCCGAGGCCGTCGACCACGACGTCACCTGGGTGCTGTTCTGCTCGGAGGGCTACAGCTCCAGTCTGGCCGCCGCGTCGCTGCAGGACATCGGACTGCACCGGGCGACCGACGTCGTCGGCGGGTTCCGCGCATGGGCCGCGGCCGGACTCCCGGTCGAGCCCGGTCAGGACGGCCCGTCGGACGCCACCCGCCCACCGGACAGGCGCGCGTCCAGGTAGCCCGCCACCAGCGCGGTCAGCTCGTCGACGACGACCTCCCGCGCGAACCCCGGCCGCTCCAGCACGTAGCCGGTGGTCAGGTGCTCGACGGTCCGCACGACCGTCCACGCCGCGGCCCGCGCCGCGTCGGTGTCCCCGGCTCCGCGGGTCAGCAGCACCGTCGTGACCAGGTCGTCGATCCGGCCGGCGAACGCGGCGCGGCGCCCGCCGGGGGAGCGCGGCAGCTGCTCGACGATCACCCGCAGCAGGTCCGGCTCCTCGCCGAACGTGTCGAGCAGCGCGTCCAGCGTCGCGCGCACCGCCGCGGCGGTCCCGGCGCCCGGCCCGGCCGTGGCGACCGAGTCGAGGAACGCGCGCGAGACGCGAGCCTCCATCGCGTCGAGGTAGCGGTCCAGCACCTCGGTGAGCACCGCGTCCTTGTCCGGGAAGTACTGGTAGAGCGACCCGGGCGACACCCCGGCGACGGCCGCGATCCGGTTCGTCGACGCGCCGTCGTACCCGCGGGTGACCAGTACCTCCCGGCCCGCGGCGACGATCCGCTCCACCATCGCCCGGGACCGCTCCTGGCGCGGCTCGCCTCGCCGGGCCCGGCGGGCGGTCACCGGGTGCCCCGGAACGCGCGTTGAAAGCGAGCATTTGCTCGTGTCAGCATTCGTCCATGCTGGCAGAGCCGCCCGTCGCCCCGCGACGCTTCCACAGTGCGCCCGAACGCGCGGCGCGCATCGCCCGTCCGCTCGGCCTGGTCGCCGGGGTCCGCGACCCCGACCCGGCACTGCTGGCCGAGATCGGCCGCCGGATGCTCACCCGCGACGAGACCGGCGCCGCCCTGGCCCGCGCGATGGGCCGCGACCGAGACGACCCGCAGCGGGTGACCATGCGCGCCCTGCACACCGCGCTCGCCGCGGGTGCCGCGCCGGCCGACGCGCCGCCCGCGCTGCGGGACTTCTTCGCCGCCGTCACCCCGGACCCGGACTGGCTCGACCGGGACCTGCTCGAACGCGGCGCCCGTGCCTACCGCAGGCTCGGCCGCAGCCGCGACGACGTCCTGCTCGGCCTGTCGCTGATCGGCGGCTACCGCTACGGCGGCCCCACCGAGCTGCTCGTCCGCACCGGCGGGCTCACCGGCGCCGGCGCCATGCGACGCCTCGGCGAGACCCAGGCGTGGGCGTTCGCCGTCAGCCGCCCCGGCGGCATGGAGCCCGGTGGGGAGGGCTGGGCGGCCACGCTGCACGTGCGTGCGATGCACGCGCTCGTCGCGGAGCGGTTCGAACGCGGCGACCGCTACGACGTCGACACCCACGGTCTGCCGATCAACCAGTCCGACGCCGCGGCCACGCTCGGGCTGTTCAACAGCACCGCGATCCTCGGCTGCCGCCTGCTCGGACGGCACGTCCCGCGTGCCGACGGCGCCGCGATCATGCACCTGTGGCGCTACGTCGGGTGGCTCATCGGCGTCGACGACGACTGGCTGTTCGACAGCGAGCGCGAGCAGAACGCGTTCAACCACCACATCGTGCTGGCCCAGGGCGAGGTCACCCCGGCAGGCCCGCAGCTCGCGGGCGCCCTGGTCGAGGGGCTGCGCAGCGAGCGGACCGGCGGCCGGATCGACCGGCTCCGCGGCGCCTGGGAGCGGCGACGGCTGCTGTCGCTGCTGCGGGTGTTCCTGCGCGCCGAGGGCCTGCGCGACCTGGACCTGCCGGTGACCGCGCCGTGGATGTGGCCGTCGCAGGTGCTGCGCAACCTGGTCGAGTCGTTGCTCGTCGCGCGGACGGCCCGGGGGCGGCGGTGGCTGGAGCGGCGCTCGGACCGCCGTGTCGAGGCCGACCTGGCCCGCCGGTTCGGCCGCGAGAAGCCCGGCCCGCGCGACCTGCCCGCCTGACCTGTGCCGGCCGGGATCAGGTGAACGCGCTGATCCCGGTCACGTCGCGGCCCACGATGAGGGTCTGGATCGTCTCGGTGCCCTCGAAGGTGTGGATGGCCTCGATGTCGGCCCAGTGCCGCACGACGTGGTGCTCCAGCAGGATGCCGTTGCCACCCAGCAGGTCCCGTGCCTCGGAGAGGATCTTGCGGGCGGTCCGGGTGTTGTGCATCTTCGCCAGCCCCGCGACGGTCGGGGACAGCTTCCCCGCCTCGGCCAGGCGCGCGGACTGCATGCAGTAGAGCTGCATGCCGGTCAGGTCGGCGAGCATCGCGACGAGCCGCTGCTGCACGATCTGGAAGCTCGCCAGCGGCTTGCCGAACTGCTCGCGTTCCAGGGCGTAGCGCAGGGCGGCGTCGTAGCCGGCGGTCGCGTGGCCCAGTGCCATCCAGGCGCAGGTGCCCCGGGTGGTGGCCAGCACCGCGGCGCAGTCGGCGAACGTCCGGGCCCGCGCCAGCCGGTTCTCCTCCGGCACCCGGACCCCGTCCAGCTCGATGTCGGCCTGCCAGAGCGCCCGCAGCGACACCTTCCCCGGGATGACGGTGGCCCGGTATCCCTCCGCCGGGGTCTCGACGACGAACCCGAGCACCTCCCCGGAGTCGGTGTCGCGCGCCCACACGACCACCAGGTCCGCGACGCTGCCGTTGCCGATCCAGCGCTTGGACCCGCGCAGCACCCAGTGGTCGCCGTCGCGGGTCGCGGTGGTCTCCAGCGCGACCGAGTCCGAGCCGTGCATCGGCTCGGTCAGCGCGAACGCGCCGAGGGAGTCCATGGTCGACATCGACGGCAGCCAGCGCTGCTTCTGCTCCTCCGAGCCGCACATCGCGATCGCCTTCATCGCCAGGCCCGCGTGCACCCCGAGGAACGTGCCGAGCGAGCCGTCGCCGCGGTGCAGCTCCATGTGCACGAGGCCGAGCGCGAGCGGGCTCATCCCGGCCGCCCCGTAGCCCTGGATGTCCTCGCCGACGACCCCGAGCTCCGGCAGCCGCCGGAACAGGTGCCAGGGCAGCTCGGCGCGCTCCCAGTAGTCGTTGATGTCGGGGAGGACCTCGGAGTCGACGAACGTGCGGGTGTCGGCGAAGCGCTGCCACTGCTCGTCGGTGAACTGGTCGCGCACCGAGAAGAAGTCGGTGCCCAGAGCCTCGCCCAGCTCGGTGTACGGGGTGGTCGGTGCGGTCATGATCGCGGGCCCCTCGCCGTCGACGGAGACCTGATCCTCACACCGATCCGCCGACCCCGCCGGATTCGTGCGGTGGCGAACGCATCCGGTTCCGGTGCGGGCGCCGGCCCGCACCGGTCATCCGGCCCGGACCGGCCCGAACGCTTCCAGGGCCACGTCCTGCCAGCGCTCCCATTCCGCGATCTGTGCCAGGTACTGCGCTCGGACGGCCTCGAACGACCGGCCGAAGAACACCCGCAGCGGCGGGTCCTCGGCGTCGACGACGGCGAGCAGCGCGGGGACCGTCGCCTCCGGGTCCCCGACGTCGAAGGTTCCCGCGGAGTCCCGGACGTGGTCGTAGTCCGGCAGCGGCGCGCTGTGCCGGGTGGCGTCGAGCCACCCCGTCGCGTACGGGCCGGGCTCGACGTTCGTGACGCGGATCCCGAGCTCGCGGACCTCGCCGGCGAGGGACTGCGTAAGCCCCTCCACCGCCCACTTCGACGCGTGGTACGCGCCGATCCCGGGGAACGCGCGGACGCCACCCTCGCTCGTCACGGTGACGAGATGTCCGCTGCGCTGGCGGCGGAGGACGGGCAGGGCGGCTTGCAGCACCCACAGTGCGCCGAAGAAGTTGGTCTCCATCTGCGCACGGATCTCGTCCTCGCTCAGCTCCTCGACGGCACCGAAGTGCCCGTACCCCGCGTTGTTCACGACGACGTCGAGCCGGCCGAAGTGCTCGACGGTCCGGCGGACGGCGTCGATCACCGCCGGGCGGTCGGTGACGTCGAGCGAGATCGGGAGCACGGCGTCGCCGTGGGCGGCGACGAGGCCGTCGAGCGTGCGCACGTCCCGCGCCGTCGCGGCGACCCGGTCACCGCGCCGCAGCGCGGCCTCGGCCCACAGGCGCCCGAAGCCCCGCGACGCGCCGGTCAGGAACCACACCTTGTCGTTCGTCATGGGTCCAGCGTGCGTCGCTCCAACACATGCGACAAGCGAGACCTGTGCACAACAGACATGAGCAGAACGCATACCATCGACTCATGGCCGAGCTGACCGTCGCCGGGTTGCGGACCGTGTTCGAGGTGGCCCGGCAGGGCTCGTTCAGCGGCGCGGCGACCGTGCTCGGGTACACGCAGTCGGCGGTGTCCCGGCAGGTCGCGGCCACGGAGGCGGCCGCGGGCTCGGAGCTGTTCGAGCGGTTGCCGCGCGGGGTGCGACCGACGGCCGCCGGTGAGGTCGTCATCCGGCGGGCGGGCCGGGTGCTCGCCGAGCTCGACGGCGCGCTCGAGGAGGTCGCCGGAGTGCGCGACCGCTTCGCCGGGAGTCTCGTGGCGTCGGGGTTCCCGACGGCGACGGCGGTGCTGCTGCCGAGGGCCGTCGCCAGGACGCGTGCCCGGCACCCGGGCCTGCGGGTCGCCCTGCAGGAGGCGGCGAGCCCTGTCCAGGTGCGACGGTTGCGTGCCGGACAGGTGGAGGTGGCGGTGGTCGCGGTGGGCGCCGGGCTCCCCGCGCCGGACCTCGACGGCCTGCGTGCCGAGACACTGCACGTCCCCCGTGGCTCGGGAGTCGCCGTCGGCCGGGCGCACCGGCTCGCCGACCGTGACGTGCTCGACGTGGAGGACCTGGTCGGCGAGACCTGGGTGGCCGGAGCGGGCCCGGCCGGCGAGCCGCAGTTCGGCGCGTGGCCGGGCCTGTCCGAGCCGCACATCGGCTACGAGGCGCGCCACTGGGCGACCCGGTTCGGGCTGGTCGCCGCCGGGCTGGCCGTCACCGTGGTGCCCGGCCTCGCCGCGGACTCGGTGCCGCGTGACGTGCGCTGGATCCCGGTGCGCAACCCGGTCGTGCCGGACCGTGCGCTGCTCGCGGTCACCGCCGGCGCGCCGTCGGGCGCGGCCTCGGCTCTCGTGCGGGCGATCCGCGAGGAGGCGGCGGCATTGGGTGCGCCCGCTACTCCTTGACCAGGCAGAACGGGTGCCCGATCGGGTCGAGGAACACCCGGAAGCTCGCCGGCGCGGGCTGGACGTCGTGCTTGCGCGCCCCGATCGCCAGCACCGCGGCCTCCCCGGCGTCGAGGTCGGGCACGACGAAGTCGACGTGTCCGCGCTGCGGGCGCACCTGCCCGGGCCACTCGGGCGGGGTGAACTCCCCCTCGGAGATCTGTTGGAACGCCAGCGTGGCGCCCGCCCCACCCGGGTCGAGCTCGACCCAGTCCGGGTCGGCGTCGGTGGGACCGATCACCGGCCAGCCGGTGATCGCCGAGTAGAACCGGGCGAGCTCCATCGGGTCCGGGCAGTCGAGTGCGAAGAGACGGAACATGGCGATCGGCGCATCGGTCATGGTCGCAGTGTGCCCGCGACCCCCGACAGTCACAGCTCGTCGATCGCCCGCTCGATCCGCCGCACCGACACCGGGTGCCGGGTCTTCATCGGGTGGGCGTAGAGCGAGATGCGCAGCTCCTCGACCATCCAGCCGATCTCCCGCAGCGCCGGCGACGGCTCGGTGCCCTCGGGCAGCGCGGCGAGCAGCCCGCGGTACTCGGCCTCGACCGGAGCGATCTCGGCGGTCCACCGGGCGTCGCGGGCGGGGTCGGCGCGCAGCTTCTCCAGCCGCAGCTCGCAGCCCTGCAGGTAGCGCTTCACGTCGCCGAGCCGGTTCGCGCCGGCGGCGGTGACGAAGCCCGGCGCGGTCAGCCGGCCCACGACCGCCGTCACGTCGGCGACGCCGTCGCGGGTGGCCGGGCCGCGCAGGTCCGCCAGCGCCGCACCCACCCGGTGCCACACCTCCAGCACGCCGCGGACGGCGTCGAGGACCTGCAGCGTCGTCGACGGCAGCCGCATCCGCAGCAGCTCCGCGAGCCGCGCGTACTGCGCCTCGTCGAACGGGTCCCCGCCGCCACGGACCATCAGGTGGTCGGCGGCGGCGGTGGTGCAGTCGTCGAGCAGGGCGTCGAGCGAGCCGTGCGGGTTGCGCGACAGGGCCAGCCGCGCCCGGTTGTCCAGACCGCGCTGCACCTGCTTGCCCGGGTGGGTGGTGTTGCGGAGCAGGAGCCGCCGGGCGCCGCGGTGGTGGGCTGGGTCGCGCTCGGACGCCGTCGCGTACACCCGGACGTCGGCGCTCGTGCCGCGGTCGCGCAGGCCCGGGTAGCCGGTGACCGTGTGCGCGCCGCGCCGGATCGGCAGCTCGCGGGGGAGCTCGCCGATCGTCCACGACGTCAGCCCGGTCGCCTCGACGTCGCTGCCCGCGGCGGCCAGCTCCTCCCGCACCTTCGGGGCGAGGGCGCGGCGCAGCCGGTCCAGGTCGGTGTCGCGGGCCAGCTCGGCACCGGACTCGTCGAGCACCCGGAACGTCACCGTGAGGTGCTCGGGCAGCCGCTCTAGCTCCCAGTCCTCGCGCCGGATGTGCACGTCGCGCATCCGGCCGAGCTCGTCCTCCAGGACGTCCAGCAGCGGGCGTCGGCCGGTCTCGCCGCGCAGCCGGGCCAGCACCGCCTTCGCGTGGTCCGGGGCCGGGGAGAAGTTGCGGCGCAGGTTCCGCGGCAGCGTCCGGATCAACGCGGTGACGAGCTCCTCACGCAGCCCCGGCACCTGCCAGGTGAACGGCGTCGGGTCGACCTGGTTCAGCGCCGCCACCGGCACGTCGACGGTCACACCGTCCTCGTGGTGGCCCGGCTCGGACGCGTAGGACAGCGGCAGCGTCAGCCCGCCCGCCTCGACGTGGTCGGGGTAGTGGTTGCGGTCGACCTGCTTCGCGGCCTCGGTCGCGAGCATCTCCTCGGTGTAGGTCAGCCGGTCCGGGGATCGCTTCGACTCCCGCTTCCACCAGCGGTCGAAGTGCGCACCGGAGACGACGTCGGCGGGAACCCGCTCGTCGTAGAAGGCGAACAGGGTGTCCTCGTCGACGACGAGGTCGCGCCGCCGGGCCCGGTGCTCCAGCTCCTCGACGCTGTCGAGCAGCTCCCGGTTGGCGTGGAAGAACGGGTGCCGGGTTTCCCAGTCGCCCTCGACGAGAGCGTGGCGCAGGAACAGGTCGCGGCTCACCTCGGCGTCGATCCGGCCGTAGGCGACGGTGCGGTCCGCGACCAGCGGCAGCCCGTGCAGGGTGACCCGCTCGGTCGCGACGGCGCTCCCGCGCTTGCGTGACCAGCGCGGTTCCGAATATGTCTTCTTGACGAGATGTTCGGCGAGCGGCTCGATCCAGTCCGGCTGCACCGGTGCGACGGTCCGTGCCCACAATCTCGTCGTCTCGACGAGTTCGGCGGCCATCACCCAGCGCGGGGGCTTGCGCGCCAGCCCCGAGCCGGGCCAGATCGCGAACTTCGCGCCGCGGGCTCCGAGATAGTCCTTCGGCCCCTTCCGCTCCTTCTTCCCGTCTCTGCCGTTCCCCGTGCCCTTCCCTGTGCTCTTCTCGGAGAGCGGGTCCTGCATGCCGACCTGCGACAGCAGACCGGCGAGGACGGACTGGTGGATCCGGTCGGCGTGCCGCGGCCACTCGGGGTCGTGGTCGTTGACCTCCATGCCGGAGCTGCGCGCGGCCTGCCGGAGCTGGCCGTGCAGGTCCCACCACTCGCGCACGCGCAGGTAGTGCAGGAAGTCCTCGCGCAGCTCGCGCCGGAACCGGCTGCCCGACAGCTCGTCGCGGCGCTGCTGCAGGTGGTCCCACAGCCGCAGGAACGCGAGGAAGTCCGAGCCGTCCTCGGCGAAGCGGCGGTGCCGCTCGTCGGCGGCCTGGCGCTGCTCGGTCGGCCGCTCGCGAGGGTCCTGCACGCTCAGCGCGGCCGCGATGACCAGCACCTCGCGCAGGCAGCCGTTGCGGTGCGCCTCGACGAGCATCCGGCCCAGCCGGGGGTCCACCGGCAGCCGCGCCAGTGACTGCCCGACGGCGGTCAGCGAGCGCCGGTCCGGACGCAGCGCACCGAGCTCGTGCAGCAGGTCCAGACCGTCGGCGACGGCGCGCCGGTCCGGCGGCTCGACGAACGGGAACTCCGAGATCTCGCCCAGGTCCAGGGCGATCATCTGCAGCACGACCGACGCCAGGTTGGTCCGCAGGATCTCCGGGTCGGTGAACTCGGGGCGGGCGTCGAAGTCGTCCTCGGCGTACAGCCGGATCGCGATGCCGTCCGAGGTGCGGCCGCAGCGACCGGAGCGTTGGTTCGCCGAGGCCTGGGAGATCTTCTCGATCGGCAGCCGCTGCACCTTGAGGCGGCGCGAGTAGCGCGAGATGCGCGCGGTCCCGGTGTCGACGACGTAGCGGACGCCGGGGACGGTCAGCGAGGTCTCGGCGACGTTGGTGGCCAGCACGACCCGGTTGCCTGCGTGCGGCGCCCACACGCGCTGCTGCTCGGCCGTCGACAGGCGGGCGTAGAGCGGCAGGATCTCGGTGTTCCGCAGGTTGCGCCGCTCCAGTGCCTCGGTGGCCTCCCGGATCTCGCGCTCACCGGGCAGGAACACCAGCACGTCGCCCGGGCCCTCGCGCTGCAGCTCGACGACGGCGTCGCCGATCGCGTCGTCCAGCTGCCGGTCGGGGTCGGCGTCGGGGTCGTCGGGGTCGACGACGGGCCGGTACCGCACCTCCACCGGGAACGTGCGCCCGGAGACCTCGACGATCGGCGCGGGGGTCGGCTCGCCGCTCTCCGAGGCCGTGCCGAAGTGCCGGGCGAAGCGCTCCGGGTCGATCGTCGCGGAGGTGATGACGACCTTGAGGTCGGGACGGCGGGGGAGCAGCCGGGTCAGGTACCCGAGGATGAAGTCGATGTTGAGGCTGCGCTCGTGCGCCTCGTCGATGATCAGCGTGTCGTAGGCCAGCAGGTCCTTGTCCCCGGCCAGCTCGGCCAGCAGGATGCCGTCGGTCATCAGCTTGACCATGGTCGAGTCGCCGACGGCGTCGGTGAACCGGACCTTCCAACCGACCGCCCCGCCGAGCTCGACGCCCAGCTCCTCGGCGATCCGGGTGGCGACGGTGCGCGCGGCGAGCCGCCGCGGCTGGGTGTGCCCGATCATCCCGTGCACACCGCGGCCCAGCTCGAGGCAGATCTTCGGCAGCTGCGTCGTCTTCCCGGAGCCGGTCTCCCCGGCGACGATCACGACCTGGTTGTCGCGGATCGCGTCGGCGATCTCCTCGCGGCGCGCGGAGACCGGCAGCGTCGCGGGGTAGGAGATCCGCGGCAGCGCGGCGCGCCGGCGCGCGACGCGGTGCTCGGCCTTCGCGACGGCGTCGGCGACCCGCTGCTGGGCGCGCCCGTCGCGGGCCCGGTCCAGCCGGCCGCGCAGGCGCTCGGCCTCGGCCGGGCCGAGGGAGTCGAGGCGCTCGCGCAGGGCGGTGAGCTCGGCGTCGTCGAGCGGGGGGAGCGGCGGCTCGGCGTCGCGGCCCCCGCCGGTGCCCCGGCGCGGCCGGCCGGCGTCGGTCTCTGCGGCCGGGGTGGGGCCCGAGGGGTCCGGGCCGTCGCGGTCGGGGCCGCGACGGCCGGGCTGGTCGGGGCCGGGCGCCGTGACGGCAGCGCGCCGACCCCGAGGCCCGCGGCGGCGCTGCGTCGATGCACGGCGGCGCTGCTGATCGCGGGCCGGGACGCCGCGCGCGGCGCCCTCCGTCCCGGGGGCGGCCTGCGCTGCGGCGAGGTCCGATGAGGTGGTCTCGTGTGGAGGTGTGTCCTGCGGGGTGCCGGAGTTCCCGCCGCGCGGCTGGTGCTCGCCCCGGGCGCCGGGTCGGCGGCGGGGTCGGCGCGGTCGGTCGTGCGACGACGGCTGTGCGGAGGTCGGAGACGGGACGGGTTCGCTGGACATCGTTCGTTCAGTCTGCCTGCTCGCCCGGGACCGGGCGCGCGCCGACCATGGTGACCGGCCTCGCAGGCGTCGTCGAATGGATTTCGAGAAGGGGAGGTATGGGGTCCGAACCGGACGCCGGTCGCCTCGCGGCGAGTGGCGCATCGTGGCTCCAGCCGAACGGAACTCCACGGTGGCGGTTATCTATTGCGGCCCGGGGACTCGGTTCGCCCGGCTCGGACAGTCGTTCCAACGGGCGGGGGTCGCGGTTCATTCCCGCCCCGGGTGAGGAATCCCGGACGACTCCCCGTCCCCGTCGGGCTCTGCCGCGGCGAGCCGGGCCAGCAGGTCGCGCAGCCGGGTCCGGTCGGCCCCGTCGAGCGGGGCGAGGAACTCGGCGGCCAGCGCGCGGGCCTCGGTCGCGGCCCCGGCGGCCAGGCGTTCGCCCTCGTCGGTGAGGTGGACCAGCCGACGTCGCTGGTCGGTCTCGGACCGGGTGCGGGTCAGCCAGCCGTTGCGCTCCATCCGGCGCAGCAGCTCGGTGGTGGTGCCCTTGTCGGTCGCCGCGAGCGACCCGAGCGTGACCTGGTCGATCCCGGGCCGGCGGCGCAGCGCGTCGAGCATCGCGTACTGCGGCTTGGTCAGCTGCGGGACGCGTTGCTGCCAGGCCGCGGTGTGGGACTGCAGGACCCGGCGGAGCAGGTGCACGACCGCCTCGTCGGCACCCGGGTTGCGCTCGATCATGCGACGAGTATAGTTCGTATTCAAACAGTTAGTATACGAACTAGTTGGGAGGTGGCCCGGTGCGACTCGTCGTGGGGATCACCGGCGCGACCGGCGCGATCCTCGGGATCCGTCTGCTGGAGGCGCTGCGCGAGGCCGAGGTCGACACGCATCTCGTGCTCTCCAAGTGGGCGCGGGCGACGATCGTCGAGGAGACCGGCTGGACGGTGCCCGAGGTCGAGGCGCTGGCCGGGACCGCACATCCGTTCGGGGACCAGGCCGCGTCGATCTCGTCCGGCTCGTTCCGGACCGACGGGATGGTCGTCGTCCCCTGCTCGATGAAGACGCTCGCGCAGATCCGGCACGGGATCGCCGACGGGCTCGTCGCCCGCGCCGCCGACGTCACGATCAAGGAGGACCGGAAGCTGGTCCTCGTGCCGCGGGAGACCCCGCTGTCGGAGATCCACCTCGAGAACATGCTGGCCCTGCGCCGCACCGGGGTGCGGATCGTCCCGCCGATGCCCGCCTTCTACAACCACCCGGCCGGACTGGACGACGTCGTCGACCACGTCGTCGCACGCATCTGCGACCAGTTCGACCTGCCCGCCCCGCGGGCCCGCCGCTGGACCGGCGGGTCCGCCCGTCAGAGGAGGAGCGCCTGATGGACACCTTCCGCGACTACCTGGCCGAGCTCGAGCGGCACGGCCAGCTCCTGCGCATCGACGACGAGGTGAAGGCCGAGCCCGACCTCGGTGCCGCCGGTGCCGCCGCACCGAAGCTCGGCGACCGAGCCCCCGCGCTGCTGTTCACCGACGTCGCCGGGTTCCGCGACCCGAACATCGTGCTCAACGCGCACGGCTCCTGGGCCAACCACGCCGTCGCGCTCGGGCTGCCGCCGGAGACCCCGGTGCGTGAGCAGGTCGAGGAGTTCGGCCGTCGCTGGGACGCCTTCCCGGTGCCGGTCGAGCGGCGCGCCGACCCGCCGTTCGCGGAGAACACCGTCGCCGGCGAGGCGGTCGACCTGTTCGCGCTGCTGCCGCTGTTCCGCATCAACGCAGGCGACGGCGGCTTCTACATCGACAAGGCCGCCGTCGTCAGCCGCGACCCCGACGACCCGGACTCCTTCGGCAAGCAGAACCTGGGCATCTACCGGATGGAGGTCCAGGGCCCGCGCACGCTCGGGCTGCAGCCCGTCCCGCAGCACGACATCGCGCTGCAGCTGCGCCGCGCCGAGGAGCGCGGCGAGGACCTGCCGGTCGCGATCACGCTCGGCAACGAGCCGACGATCCCGCTGGTCGCGGGCATGCCGATCGCCTACGCCGACAGCGAGTACGAGATGGCGGGCGCCCTGCGCGGCTCACCATGCCCGATCGCCACCGGCCCGGAGACCGGGCTCGACGTCCCGTGGGGCTGCGAGATCCTGCTGGAGGGCGTCGTCCTCGGGCGCGAGCGGCACTTCGAGGGCCCGTTCGGCGAGTTCACCGGGCACTACTCCGGCGGCCGGCGCATGCCGCAGATCCGCATCGACCGGGTGTCCTACCGGACCACGCCCTACTTCGAGCACCTCTACATCGGCATGCCGTGGACCGAGTGCGACTACCTCATCGGGCCCAACACCTGCGTCCCGTTGCTCAAGCAGCTGCAGGCCGAGTTCCCCGAGGTGCGCGCGGTCAACGCGATGTACACCCCCGGGCTGCTCGCGATCGTCTCGGTCCGCAACCGCTACGGGGGCTTCGCCAAGGCCGTCGGGATGCGGACCATGACCACCCCGCACGGCCTCGGCTACTGCAAGGTCGTGATCTGCGTCGACGACACCGTGGACCCGTTCGACCTGCCCCAGGTCATGTGGGCGCTGTCGACCAAGATGCACCCCGCGCACGACCTGGTGATCCTGCCCGACATGCCGGTGCTGCCGCTGGACCCGGGATCCGACCCGGCCGGCATCACCCACAAGCTGATCATCGATGCCACCACGCCGACCGCCCCGGACGACCGCGGGCACTACTCCCAGCGCGTCGTGCCGCCCGACGACACCGCGGCCTGGGTCGAGCGTCTGGGCCGGCTCGTCGCCGGCGACCGGAAGGAGAACCGCTGATGACCTGCCCCCGCTGCTCCACCGACGGCGCCGCCGTGCTCGCGACCTCCCCGGTCCCCGGGGTGTGGACCGTGCACCGCTGCGGGTTGTGCGGCTTCGTCTGGCGCGACACCGAGCCGCCTGCGGTCCGCGACGCCGCGCACTATCCGGACCGGTTCCGGGTCACCGCCGCCGACGTGGCCGCCGCGGTCGACGTGCCGACCGTGCCGGCGCGCCGGACGTGACCCCGACCCTGATGTGGGAGGCCCGCGCCGCCGACGGCCGCCGCGACGAGCTCCTCGACCACGTGCGCGAGCGGGCCGCCGTCGCGCTGGCCGGTGCGCAGCGCCACGAGCTGTTCGTCGCCGACGGCGGTCGGGTCGTCGTGATCGCGGTCGGGGTGCCGGCCGGGACGACGCTGCCCGAGCCGCCCGGCGAGCTGCTGGCCCGGCCGCCGCACTCCTGGGGCTTCGACCGGGTCGACCCCTGACCTGCCCTCAGCCGGCCGCGAGCGCCGCGAGCACCCCGTCCGTCCACGGCGTCCACGCCTCGACCGCCCACGGCCCGAAGTCGCGGTCGGTCAGGACGACGGCCGCGGCGCCCGCGTCCGGGTCGACCCACAGGAACGTGCCGGACTGCCCGAAGTGCCCGAACGTCCGCGGCGACGAGTGCACCCCGGTCCAGTGCGGGGACTTGCCGTCGCGGATCTCCAGGCCCAGGCCCCAGTCGTTCGGTCGCTGTCGGCCGTAGCCCGGCAGCAGCCCGTCGAGACCGGGGTAGGCGACCGTGGTCGCCTCGGCGACGGTCCGCGGGTCCAGCAGCCGCGGGGCCTGCAGCTCGGCGGCGAAGCGGGTCAGGTCCTCGACGGTCGAGACGGCGCCGGAGCCGGCGGCCCCCTCCAGCCGGGTGTGCCCCATCCCGAGCGGGGTGCAGACGGCCTCGTGCAGGTACTCGGCGAACCCGATGCCGGTCGCGGCCGCGATGGCGTCGGCGAGCACGGCGAAACCGGTGTTGGAGTAGATCCGCTTCTCCCCGGGGGCGGCCTTGACCTCGTCGGTGTCGAACGCCAGGCCGGAGGTGTGCGCGATCAGGTGCCGCACCGTCACACCCTCCGGGCCGGCCGCGTCGTCCCAGTCGACGGCACCCTCCTCGACCGCGACGAGCGCCGCGTAGGCCGAGAGCAGCTTGGTCACCGACGCCAGCGCGAACTCGCGGTCGACGTCGCCCGCAGTGGCGAGCACCGTGCCGTCCGCGGCGACGACGGCGGCGCCCACGTGGTCGACCGGCCAGTCCAGGACCCGGCGCACCGCCGGGGCGAGCTCGGTCACGACTCGAGGTGCGGTCGGGTACGCATGACGTCCATCCTGGCAAACGGGCGGCCGTCCGGCCGCCCCGAGACCGGCCCGGGAGGACGTCGTGCCCCTGCACCACGAGGTGACCGGGTCGGGGCCGCCGCTGCTGCTGATCCAGGGCGGCGCGTCCGAGGCGGGCGCGGCGCGGATGCTCGTCGACGAGCTGGCCGTGACCCACCGGGTGCTCACCTACGACCGACGCGGGATCGGGCGCAGCCCGGCCGACGACGGCCCGGTCCCGCTGACCGCGCACGCCGACGACGCGGCCGGGCTGCTGGCGGGCACCGGGCCCGCTGCCGTCGTGGGGGTGAGCATCGGCGCGGTGATCGGGCTGCTGCTCGCCGTCCGGCACCCGGGCCTGGTCACGACGCTCGTCGCGCACGAGCCACCGCTGCCCGGCCTGGTCCGCGACGCGGCCTTCGAGGCCGCCATGGACCGGGTCGAGGACCTCGTCGCGCGCGACGACATCGGCGCCGCGATCCGGACGATGGCGGAGCTGACCTCCGGCGACGACCCGGTCGAGCCCGGCTACCGGCCCGAGCCGCCGTCGGGGGACCCGCAGCCCGCACTGCGCCGCTTCCTGCGCCACGACGTCCCGGCCGTGCGGGCCGCCCGGATCGACCCGGCCGACGTGACCGCCAGCGGGGTACGGGTGATCCCCACCGGCGGCTACGAGTCGCGCGGGCGCTGGGAGCACCGGTGCGCCGAGGCCCTGGCCGCCGGGATCGGGCGGGGCCTGGTCGAGCTGCCCGGGGGCCACAACGGCCCGGTGACCCACCCGGTTGCGGCCGCCGCCGCGCTGCGCGGGCTGGTCGGTGGCACGTGAGTGGGACGCCCCGGGCCGGCACTGTGCTGGTCGGGACATCGGGGTGGCGCTACCCGCCGTGGCGCGGCACGTTCTACCCACCGGGGCTGGTGCAGCGCCGGGAGCTGGAGTACCTGTCCCGGCAGGTCACCTCGATCGAGATCAACGGGTCGTTCTACTCGCTGCAACGCCCGGAGAACTACCGCGCCTGGGCCGAGCAGGTCCCGGCCGGGTTCGTGTTCGCGGTGAAGGGCCCGCGCTTCGTGACGCACCTGAAGCAGCTGCGCGACGTCGCGGTGCCGGTCGCGAACTTCCTCGCCTCCGGGGTGCTCGGACTGGGCCCCGCACTGGGCCCGGTGCTGTGGCAGCTGCCGCCCCGGATGCGCTTCGACGCCGACCGGGTGGCCCGCTTCCTGGAGCTGCTGCCGTCGACCACCACGGCCGCCGCCCGGGCCGCGACCGGACACGACGAGCGGCTCGACGGCCGGGCGCTCGTCGAGACCGACGCCGACCGCCCGCTGCGGCACGCGGTCGAGCCGCGGCACCCGTCGTTCCGGGACCCGGCGTTCACCGCGCTGCTGCGCGAGCACGGCGTCGCCCTGGTGCAGTCGGACTCGGCGGGCACCTGGCCGGTGTTCGACGAGGTCACCGCCGATCTCGTCTACCTGCGGCTGCACGGCCAGGGCGAGCTCTACGCCGGTGGCTACACCGCCGCGGCGCTCGACGGCTGGGCCGCCCGCATCCGGGCCTGGCGCGACGCCGGGCACGACGTCGTCTGCTACTTCGACAACGACGCGAAGGTCCACGCACCGACCGATGCTCGGGCCCTGCTCGACCGGCTCGGCTGACCTGTTCGGTCCTGTACCCGCACGGCCGAACGGCCCTGTCCTCAGATTTGTTGATAAGAGGTCGCGCGGATTGATCACAGCTGGGTCGCGGCCGGGTGTCGATGGTGAGGGGCGGGCACGGGCCTGTCGATCATGAAGTTGTTGACTCTTCGTGATCGTCTGGAGGCCGCGTGCCCGCCCTGCCATCATGGTTGACCGAGCCGTTGTGGGACCAGTTCGCCGCGCTGCTGCCGCCCCGGGTCGAGTTCGATCCCACTCATCCGTGGGGCTGTCACCGCCGCCGGATCGCGGATCGGGTCGTGTTCGACAAGCTCCTGCAGGTGCTGCGGTTCGGCTGCCCGTATCAGGGCGTCTCCGACAGCACCTGCTCGGCGACCACCATCCGCGATCGCCGTGACGAGTGGATCCGGCTCGGGGTCTTCGCCCAGCTACGCCGGATCGCCCTGGACGCCTACGACCGCATCGTCGGCCTGTTGCTTGACGACGTTGCCGTCGACGGCGCCATCACCAAGGCCCCCGGCGGCGGTGAGGTCGCCGGACCGTCACCGGTTGACCGGCGTAAACAGGGCATGAAGCGATCGGTGCTCGTCGAGGGCCATGGCATCCCACTGGGCCGGGTCCTGGCCGGGGCACACCGCCACGACTCCCCGCTACTGGGCCCCACTCTCGACCACCTCGACGCTCTCGGCCCGCTGCCCGACGACATCACCGTGCACCTCGACGCCGGCTATGACTCCGGTAAGACCCGCGACACACTCACCGAACGGGGCCTGCACAGCGAGATCGCGCGCAAGGGCGAGAAAGCACCGATCCAGGCCACCCAACGCTGGCACATCGAGCGCACCAACGCCTGGCACAACAGCTTCAACCGGCTGCAGCGCTGCTACGAACGCCGCGAAACCGTCGTCGACGCGTTCTTCGACCTCGCCGACACCATCATCACACTCCGTAGCCTGATCCGGCAGGCCTGGACCACGCACCGCTGGGACAGCCGACCACACCGCCGCCCATGATCATCCATCAATCCGCGCGACCTCTAAGTGCGGACCAGCTGATACGCGGGCCGCCGTCGCCGCGACAGCCGTGACGTGACCACTCCGCAGAACCGCCACGGTGCCCCGGACCTCTCCGGCCCGCCGCAGCAGCAGTCCGGCCCGCACCGCGTCCCGCAGCAGTACCCGGGCCCCCAGGGCCCCGGACACCACCGGCAGCAGTACGCGCAGGACCCGCGCGGCGCCGCGCCGCAGGGCCGGGCGCCGCACCACCAGCCCCGGCCGCAGCACTCCGGCGGGTACCCGAACCCGTACTACGACGGCAACCCCGACGTCCCCTTCGGCGGACCGCCCTTCGGGCGCACCAACCCGGGCGGGATGCCGCAGCAGCAGGCGCCCGCCGGCGCCCAGCCCTGGCCGAGCGCGGCCCAGCGCACCGCCGTCCCGCAGCAGCGCACCGCGGCCCCGGCCGTCGCCGCCCCGGCCGTCGCGCCGCGCAACGGCTTCGGCGTCACCGCGCTGGTGCTCGGGATCCTCGGCCTGCTGTTCTCCTTCATCCCGTTCATCGGGGTGATCGCCTGGCCGCTGGTGCTACTGGGTCTGCTGTTCGGCGTGCTCGGTGTCGTCCGGGCGAGCCGGGGCCGTGCGGACAACCGTGGGGTCGCGATCGCGGGCACGGTGCTCTCGGCGGTCGGGCTGGTCATCTGTGTCCTCTACGCCTCGGTGTTCGCCGCCGCGGTGTCCGGCCTGCCGACGGCCTCCTCGACCGGGACCCCGCCGGCGGCCTCCGGCGACGCGGCGGGAGCCTTTCCCGGTGCGACCGCCGACGACGTGGTCGGCGACGCCGGCGGCACGCTGACCGTCGGGAACCTGCAGATCGCGGCGAGCCCGCTGACGCCGGGCGACTCGCCCATCGGCCAGACCCTGTGCTCGGACGTCACCTACACCAACACCGGATCCGGCACGGAGTCGTTCAACGGAGGCTTCGACTGGAAGCTCCAGGACCCGAACGGTGCAGCGTTGATGACGACACTGCTCGGCTCCGACACGCTGCTCACCGCCGGCCAGCTGGCGCCCGGCGGCACCATGACCGGCACCGTCTGCTTCGACCGGCCGAGCGGCGCGACCGGACAGTACGTCCTGCTCTACGACGCGATGGACTTCTCCAGCAGCCGTGGAGCCTGGCTCAACCAGGTCGGCTGACCCCCACACGTACGCCGGGACGCTCCCCAGCGACGTGCTCCCGCAGTCGCTGGAGTGGTCACACACGACGAGCGTCCCGACGGACGACGAGGCCCTCCCCGGGGACGCCAGGGGAGGGCCTCCCCATCCGGGCTCGGGTCGCCGGCCCTGCCGCCAGGCCCGGCACGCCGGGGCCGGCGGCAGTGCTGTCGGCAGCGGTGCCGTCAGCGGCTCGCGGCCCGCCGGTACTGCCAGCTCGCCAGCGGCGCGAAGACCGCGACGATCGCGACCGACCAGATCAGCACGTAGAGCACCGGATGCTGCAGCGGCCAGGCGTCCGAGACGGACGCGGACGCCGGGATCGCGCCGTCGTTGCCGAACAGGGACCGTGCGGCCGCGGTCACCGCCGAGACCGGGTTCCACTCGGCGAACACCCGCAGCGGGCCGGGCAGCGAGTTCAGCGGCACGAAGGTGTTCGCGAGGAACGTCAGCGGGAAGATCACGACGAACGAGGCGTTGTTCACCACCTCCGGGCTCGGCACGAGCAGCCCGACGAACGCCATCACCCAGGAGAAGGCGTAGGCGAACACGATCAGCACGGCGAACCCGGCGAGCGCCTCCCCGACCGAGGTGTGGATCCGCCACCCGACCAGCAGCCCGGTCAGCGACATCACCACCAGCACGATCAGGTTGTTCACCACGTCGGAGAGGGTCCGGCCGGTCAGCACCGCCGACGACGACATCGGCAGCGACCGGAACCGCTCGATGATGCCCTTCTTGACGTCCTCGGCGAGCCCGGCGCCGGTGTTCGTGGCCCCGAAGATGACGGTCTGGGCGAAGATCCCGGCCATCAGGAACTCGCGGTACCCGGCCCCGCCGCCGGTCGGGTCGATCGCGGCGCCGAAGACGTAGGCGAACAGCAGCACGAACATGATCGGGGACAGGGTCGTGAAGACCAGCAGGTCCGGGACCCGCTTGATCTTGATCAGGTTTCGCTTCGCGACGACGGAGGCGTCGGCGAGCATGGTGGCGGCGGCGTTCACGGGGTCGGCTCCTCGGCCTGGTCCGCCTCGTCGGCGGGGCGCCCGGTCAGGGTGAGGAAGACGTCGTCGAGCGTCGGGCGGCGCAGCCCCGCGTCGTCGACCTTGGTGCCGGAGTCGGCGAGCCGGTCCAGCGCGGCGCGCAGCACGTCGACCCCGCCGCTGACCGGCATGGTCAGCGAACGGCGGTGCCGGTCGAGCACCGCCTCGCCGACGCCGAGCGGAGCCAGGTGCGCGGCGGTCGCGTCGAGGTCCGCGGCCGCGCTGACGGTCACCTCGAGCCGCTCCCCGCCGACCTGGGACTTCAGCTGGTCCGCGGTGCCGCGGGCGATGACCCGGCCGTGGTCGATGACCACGATCTCGTCGGCCAGCGCATCGGCCTCCTCCAGGTACTGGGTGGTGAGCAGCAGCGTCGTCCCGCGTGCGACGAGCCCGCGGATCACGTCCCACAGGTCGTTGCGGCTGCGCGGGTCCAGCCCGGTGGTCGGCTCGTCGAGCAGCAGCACCGGCGGGTCGGCGACGAGCGCCCCGGCCAGGTCCAGTCGGCGGCGCATCCCGCCGGAGTAGGTGCGGGCAGGCCGGTCCGCGGCGTCGGTCAGGCCGAAGTCCGCCAGCAGCTCGCGGGCACGGTCCCGGGCCCGGCGACGCCCCAGGTGGTAGAGCCGCCCGACCATCTCCAGGTTCTCGAAACCGGTCAGGTACTCGTCGACCGCGGCGTACTGCCCGGACAGGCCGATCCGGCTGCGCACCGCGGCGGGGTCGGCCAGCACGTCGACGCCGGCGACGGTGGCCGTGCCCGCGTCCGGTGTCAGCAGTGTGGTCAGCACCCGGACGACCGTGGTCTTCCCGGCGCCGTTCGGGCCCAGCAGGCCGAGCACGGTCCCCTCCGGTACCGACAGGTCCACCCCGTCGAGTGCCCGCAACGACCCGTAGGTCTTGACCAGTCCCGTGGCGCGGATCGCGTCCGGCATCGTGAAGTCCCCCTCGAACGACGTGAGCGGACGCCACTGTGCACCACGACCCTGACAGATTCGGCCCTGTTTCCGCTCAGCGCCGCGCGTGCGCGATCAGCATCCGGCGCCCGACCAGCATCAACGCCGCCGACACCAGCATCACGACGGCGTTGACCGTCCACGCGGTCGGGAAGCCGGCGTGGGTGGCGAGCGAGCCGAAGACGATCGGCCCGGCGAAGCCGCCGGCGTAGACGCCGACCTGCACGATCGACGTCGCCGCGGCCGGGGCGGACGGGTTGAGCCGCACGACGGCGAACTGCAGCAGGCCCGGCCACGCCCACCCGAGCCCGAACGCCAGCACCACGCCGACGACCAGTGCGGGCGTCCCCGGGACGGCGAGCAGCACGAAACCGATCGCGCCGGACGCGAGACTCGCCGCCACCACGGCCACGTGGCCACCGGTGCGACGGTCCGCCAGCCACCCGTGCAGCAACCGCGCCGACAGGCCCACGACGCTGCCGAGGGTCAGCACCAGCCCGGCGAGACCGGGGTCGATCCCTCGGTCCACCGCCGACGCGACCAGGAAGATGCCGAGCGCCGTCGCGGTCCCGGCGGCCAGCCCGGAGGCCGCGCCGATCACCGCGAGCGCGCCCGTCGCCCGGTCACCCTTCCCGGCGCGGGCCGGCGGCCGGGCGTCGGCCCGCGGGCAGGCGAAAAGCGCGGCGAGGGCCAGCAGGGCGCCGATCCCGTAGGCCCAGCGCCAGCCCACGGTCAGTGCCACCGCGGGGACGGCCAGCCCGGCCAGCAGCGTCGCCGCCGGGATCGCGGCCTGCTTCACCCCGAACGACAGCCCCATCCGGTGCGCGGGCACCGAGCGCGCGAGCGTCAGGTTCGACGACAGCTGGCCCATCACGTTGCACCAGGCGCCGCAGAGCAGCAGCACGACGAGCGCGACGTAGGACCGCGCGCCCAGCCCCAGGGCCGCCATCAGCACCGCCGCCCCGACGACGGCGATGCGGCTGGTCACCCGCGACCCGAACCGCTCGACGACCATCCCGACCGGCAGCGAACACAGCGCGCTCACCCCGAAGTACAGCGCGACGACCAGCCCCAGCCCGGACGGGTCGAAGGCCAGGTCGCGCGAGAGCTGCACCGCCAGGGCACCGGTGAGGAACACCGGCAGCACCGACGCCGTCGTCACGATGACCGCGCCGGTGGCGACGCGGAAGGCGGACGGTGCCGCGGTGTCCGTCGTGCCCGTTTCGGTTGCGATGCTCACGTTCAGCAACGCTAACCGATATGCGTCATCCCTGGATGCGGGAGCTCCCGCGACCTGCCCACTCCTTCTCGCGCAGCTCGAACTTCTGGACCTTGCCGGTGGAGGTCTTGGGCAGCTCGTCGACGATCTCGACGTACTTCGGCGCCTTGTAGCGGGCGATCTTCGTCTTGACGTGGTCGATGAGCTCCTGCGGCTCGGCCGAACGGCCTGCCCTGAGCACGGCGAAGCCCTTGCAGACCTCGCCCCACTTCTCGTCCGGCACCCCGACGACGGCGGCCTCCAGCACCGCGTCGTGCGACACGATCGCCTGCTCGACCTCGACGGTGGAGATGTTCTCCCCACCGGAGATCACGACGTCCTTGGCCCGGTCGCGCAGCTCGACGTACCCGTCGGGGTGCACGACCCCCAGGTCCCCGGAGTGGAACCAGCCGCCCCGGAACGCCTCCGCGGTCTTCTCCTCGTCGCGGTGGTAGCCCTTCATGACGTTGTTGCCGCGCATCACGATCTCGCCCATCGTGGCGCCGTCGCGGGGGACGTCGGCCATCTGCTCGTCGACCACCCGCACCCGGTCCGCGCACACCATGCCGACGCCCTGGCGGGCCTGCAGCCGGGCCCGCTCCTCGCCGTCGAGGTCGTCCCAGGCGTGCTGGTACTGGTTCACCGCGTACGGCCCATAGGTCTCGGTGAGCCCGTACACGTGCACGATCCGGAACCCCATCCGCTCCATCTGCAGGATCGTCGTCGGCGACGGCGGCGCCCCGGCCGTGGTGATCACCAGCTGGTAGTCCAGGGTGACGGCCTCGGGCGCGTTCATGATCGTCGTGACGACGGTCGGGGCGCCGTTGAGGTGGGTGACCCCGTGCTCGCCGATCAGCCGCCAGATGGTGTCGCCGCGAACCTCGCGCAGGCAGACGTGGGTGCCACCGACCGCCGTCACCGCCCACGGGGTGCACCACCCGTTGCAGTGGAACATCGGCAGCGTCCACAGGTAGACGCTGTCCGCGCTGTGCCCGGAGTGGACGATTTCGCCGAAGGAGTTCAGGTACGCACCGCGGTGGTGGTACTCGACGCCCTTCGGGTTGCCGGTCGTCCCCGAGGTGTAGTTGATCGTGATGGTGGCGCGCTCGTCGTCGACGGCCCACGGCCGCGGGGCGTCCGAACCGCGGGCGAGCAGGTCGGCGTAGCCCAGACCGGAGCCGACGCCGTCGCCGGGCGCCGCCGGGTCGACGACGGTGACGATCTCGCGGACCGTCGCCAGCTCGTCGGCGACCGGGCGGACCGTCTCGTACAGGACGGCGTCGACGACCAGCACCGTGGCCGCCGAGTGGTCCAGGATGTAGCGGACCTCCTCGGTCGACAGGCGCGTGTTGATCGCGACCAGGACCGCGCCCGCGAGCGGCACCGCGAAGTGCGCGACGAGCATCTCCGGGACGTTCGGCAGCAGGTAGGCGACCCGGTCACCGGGTTCGACGCCCGACGCGGCCAGTGCGTTCGCCACCCGGGTCGCCTCCGCCGCGAACTCGGCGTAGGTGTACCTGCGGTCGCCGTAGACGATCGCCGTGGACTCCGCGAACACCTCGGCCGAGCGGCCCAGGAAGGCCAGCGGGGTGAGCGGGGTGGTCCAGACGTCGGTCGTCGCGCCCTGTGTCACGGTCGGCTCCTTCGCAGGCGGTGCACTCGTCGCCGCGATCCTGCTCGCCGCGGGGAGTACCCGGCAACCTGCTGCTCCGACCGCCGACCGCCGGGGGCGCGCTGTTGCTTTGCCCCTCGACCGCCGGGGCTCGTGCCGCTGCTTCGCCCCTCGACCGCCGGGGCTCGTGCCGCTGCTTCGCCCCTCGACCGCCGGGGCTCAGTCCTCGATCGTGATGGCGGCCTTCGGGCAGCTCCGTGCCGCCTCCTCGACCTTCGGCCGCAGCGCCTCGGCCGGGTTCTCGTCGAGGATGTAGAGGTAGTCGTCGTCACGCACCTCGAAGACCTCCGGCGCGACACCCATGCAGACCGCGTTGCTCTCGCAGCGGTCGAAATCCACGATGACCTTCATGGCACCCATGGTGCCCCCGTCGGGTCGACGCCGCAGGACTGAGGGCCCCCTGACCTGCGGTTATGCTTCCCTTCCTCGGCCGGGAAGGCTGCAGGTCAGCGGCTGTCGCCGGTCCGGGCGGCGGTCGGCAACGGCTGCGGAGCGAGGTTCGCGCGGGCCTGCACGGGCGTCGGCGGCGGGGTGGTGTGCGGTATCCCGGTGAGGAGGGCGGTCGTCGCCCGGGTGGTCACCGGGATGTTGCCGACCGACGGCATGCGCACGTCGTCGGGTTCGAGCATCGCGGCCACACCGAGCACGACGCCGAGCGCCACCGGGGCGGCCAGTGCCGCGAGTCGCAGTCGCGCCGAGTCCACGCACACCTCCACGTCGACGACCGCGCGGAAGGATGCCGGGGAGCGGCAGCGGCCGTCGACCAACCATCGGGACGCGGCCGCCCGCCGTTACCGCCATCGGGTGATCCGGGTCAAGCGGAACGCCTCCGGACCACCCGATGGAGAGCGCTCACTCCCTGCGCAGCACCGGACGCAGCGTGTCCAGCACCGACGCGTCGTCGATGGTGGAGGGCACCGGCTCCTCGACACCGTCGGCGATCCCGCGCATCGTCTTGCGGAGGATCTTGCCGGAACGGGTCTTGGGCAGGGCGGGGACGATCGCGACGTCCTTGAGCGAGGCGACCGCGCCGATCTGGTCGCGCACCATCTGCACGAGCTCGGCGCGCAGCCCGTCCTCGTAGCCCTCCGCGTCGCTGTCGACGCCGGACTTCAGCACCACGAACCCGCGCGGGATCTGCCCCTTCATGGTGTCCGCGACGCCGATCACCGCGCACTCCGCGACGTCCGGGTGCGAGGCCAGGACCTCCTCCATCCCGCCGGTGGACAGGCGGTGGCCCGCGACGTTGATGACGTCATCGGTGCGGCCCATGACGAAGACGTAGCCGTCCGCGTCGAGGTGGCCGCCGTCGCCGGTGAGGTAGTAGCCCTCGAACGCCGACATGTAGGAGCTGACGTAGCGCTCGTCGTCGTTCCAGAGGGTCGGGAAGGCGCCGGGCGGCAGCGGCAGCTTCGCCACGATCGCGCCGTCGACACCGGGCTCGACCGGGTTGCCCCGCTCGTCGAGGACCTGGACGTCCCAGCCGGGCATGGCCCGGGTCGGCGAGCCGGGCTTGATCTCCAGCAGCTCGATGCCCGCCGGGTTGGCCGCGATCGGCCAGCCGGTCTCGGTCTGCCACCAGTGGTCGATGACGGGGATGCCGAGCAGGTCCGAGGCCCAGCGGTGCGTCTCGGGGTCGAGGCGCTCGCCGGCGAGGAAGAGGTACGTCAGCGACGAGACGTCGTACTGCGCGAGGAACTCGCCCTTCGGGTCCTCCTTCTTGATCGCCCGGAACGCCGTGGGCGCGGTGAAGACCGACTTCACCCCGTTCTCCTGGACGACCCGCCAGAACTGGCCGGCGTCCGGCGTGCCGACCGGCTTGCCCTCGTAGAGCACGGTCGTCGCCCCGGCCAGCAGCGGCGCGTAGACGATGTAGGAGTGGCCGACGACCCAGCCGACGTCGGACGCGGTGAAGATCGTCTCGCCGGGGCCGACGTCGTAGATGTTGGGCATCGACCAGGCCAGGGCGACGGCGTAGCCGCCGGAGTCGCGCACCACGCCCTTCGGCTTGCCGGTGGTGCCGGAGGTGTAGAGCACGTAGAGCGGGTCGGTGGCCTTCACCGGGACCGGGTCGGCCGGCGTGGCGCGGGCGACGGCCTCGGCCCAGTCGACGTCGGTCGGGCCCAGCCGCGCGGTGGCCTGCTCGCGCTGCAGGATCACCGTGGACGCGGGCTTGCGCTCGGACAGCTCGATCGCCCGGTCGAGCAGCGGCTTGTACTCGATGACCCGCTTGCCCTCGATGCCGCAGGACGCCGAGACGACGACCTTGGGTCCGGCGTCGTCGATCCGGACCGCGAGCTCCTTGGCGGCGAACCCGCCGAAGACCACCGAGTGGACGGCGCCGAGGCGGGCGCAGGCGAGCATCGCGATCGCGGCCTCGGGGACCATCGGCATGTAGACGACGACCCGGTCGCCGTGGCCGACGCCCTGGTCGCGCAGCACGCCCGCGAACAGTGCGACCTCGTCGCGCAGCTCCGCGTAGGTGTAGGTGCGCCGCGACCCGGTGACCGGTGAGTCGTACACCAGTGCGGTGCGGTCGCCGTTCCCGGCGTCGACGTGCCGGTCGAGTGCGTTGTACGCGACGTTCAGCTCCCCGTCGGGGAACCAGCGGTAGAACGGCGGGTTCGACGCGTCGAGCGCGCGGGTCGGGGCGACGTCCCAGTCGATCCCGTCGGCCGCGCGGAGCCAGAAGCCCTCACGGTCGTCCACGCTGGAACGGAAGATCTCCTCGTAGGCGGTCACCGTCGTCCTCTTCCCCTGGCGATCCCGGCGGCCCACGGTGGCCGCCCCTCGTGTCGCCGACGACCCTAGGACGGGGCACCGACAGTGCGCAGCCCTCGCCCGGCAGGACCGATCCCGAGGGGGAGGCCGCTCGCCGACCACGGGGCGCCGATCGTCGCAGTGTGACCGGACGGATCCGTAACGTGATCGGGTGACGGCTCGACACAGCGCATGGGGCACCCGTCCGATCCGCGGGCGGGGCGCGTGGAGGAGAGGCGGTGCCGGTGCGGCCCGACGACGGTGCGGTCCGGTGGCGTGCGCGGCGCGGGCCCGCCGGCACGGCGGTGCTCGGAACGCTGCTCGCCGGACTCGTCGCCGTGGGCTGCGGCCCGGCCCCGGCGGTCGTCCCGGCCGCCGTCGCGGCGACGACGTGCACGCCCGGCTGGACCGCCGCCTGGCACGCCGCGCAGCAGGCCGTCCCCGGCGACAGCCTCGCCGGTCGGACGCTGCGGATGGTGGTGCGGCCCGGCGCCGCGGGGGAGCAGCTGCGGCTGCGGCTGTCCAACCGGCACGGCGACGGGCCACTGCGGATCGCGGCGATGACCGTCGGCACCACCGGTCCGGGTGCCGCGGTGACCCGGCCGGTCCCGCTGACCGTCGGCGGCGCGCCCGTGGCCGACATCCCGGCGGGCGCCGAGGTGCTGACCGACCCCGCTCCGGTGGCCGCCGCGGCGGGCGTGCCGCTGACGGTGAGCCTGTTCCTCGCCGAGGTGCCGCGCACGATCGGCTCGCACCCGGTCGCGATGCGCACCGCCTGGCTGTCCGGGCCGGGGGACCGCACCGCGGCCCCGGACGCGGCGGGCTTCGACACGACCCTGCAGTCCTGGCCGGTGCTGACCGGGCTGGAGGTGCTGGCGCCCCGTCCGGACGGCGCGGTCCTCGTGATCGGGGACTCCCTCGTCGACGGCGTGGGTTCCACCCCCGGTGGCGACGACCGCTTCCCCGACCAGCTCGCCGCCCGGCTGTCCGCGGCGGGCGGCGACCGGCCGATGACCGTGCTGAACGCGGGGCTGTCGCGCAACCAGCTGCTGCAGGACGACCCGCCGGCCGGCGGCGACGCGCCGTCGACCCGCTGGGACGACGACGTGGCCGCCGTCCCCGGTGTACGCGACGTGGTGCTGCTCGTCGGGACCAACGACCTCGCCGCGGGCGCGGCCGGCGGCGACCTCGTCGCCGGGATGCAGGAGTTCGCCCAGCGGGCCCGGGCCGACGGTCTGCGCGTGTTCCTCACCACCATCCCGCCGTCGGCCAGCGGTGGTCGCGCCGCACCGTCGGCCGTCGCGGCCCGGGACGAGGTCAACGACTGGCTCCGTTCGGACGGCCGTCGCTGGGCCGACGGGGTGATCGACGCGGCCGCCGCACTGGGCGACCCGGGTGACCCGCTCCGGCTCCGTCCCGACCTGGACTCCGGCGACGGGCTCCACCCGTCGCCCGCCGGGTACCGGGCGCTGGCGGCATCCGTGCCGGTCGGGGAGCTGTCCGGCAGCCCCTGCCGGACCTCCCCGGATCGCTGAGACGCACCCGCCCTCCGCAGCTCCGCGTGACCGGCCGTCACCCGGGAAGGGGCGTGCAGGGTCCACACACGATGGGTAACGTCTTGGTCACAGCCACAGCACGTGGCGGTACCGACGGACACCGGCTCGCGGCGCGCCCCACCGGACGTGCCCGGAGCAGGTCCTGACGGCCTACGGGGAGGCCTCGTGACCATCGGCGCGAAGCGCGGCATCGACGACGACACCAGTTCCATTCCGGCGCCGCGGAACGCGGCCGACGCCTTCAAGGTGTCCGACGAGCAGGTGCAGCGCGCCCGGCTCGTCGTCGCACGGAACTCCGACGACTCCGAGGACCTGCGCGAGCTGCTCGACATGCTGGGGCTGATCTCCGGCAACCCGGAACAGCCGCCACCCGTGGCTCGCTGACCTGCGGCGATGCCGGAACCGGGGGGTGGTTGCAGGGTCCCCCGGGCCGGTGTCGTAAGGTTTACTCACTCCCAACGGACAGCCGTTGAGGGAAGGTCGAGGCCCACGGGTCTGGTCCCAGCCCCCATCGTCTAGCGGCCTAGGACTCCGCCCTTTCAAGGCGGCAGCGCGGGTTCGAATCCCGTTGGGGGTACCGGGAGAGGTGTCGGATACGATGCTTCTCGCAAGAGCAAGGCCCAGTGGCGCAGTTGGTTAGCGCGTCGCCCTGTCACGGCGAAGGTCGCGGGTTCGAGTCCCGTCTGGGTCGCTCCACTCTCTGGATCTCCGGTTTCCCGGAGGCCGGGGCCAGGTAGCTCAGTTGGTACGAGCGTCCGCCTGAAAAGCGGAAGGTCGGCGGTTCGACCCCGCCCCTGGCCACACCTTCTGAACAGCAAATTCTCCGCTCAGCGCCGTCCCGATCTCCCCGGTTGACGGCAACCGTGAGGCAGCGGACGTCAGGGCAGCAGAGTGAACGCCTCGACGTGGGACGGACGCACGGCGGCGAAGTGGCGCCGGTCCGTCGTCAGGAACGTGGTGAGCGAGAGCCTCTCGGCGATGGCGATCACGCTGGCGTCGGAACCTCCGAGCGGAAAGTCCGCGTAACGCACCACCAGATCGGCCATCCGAGCGAAGTCGGAGACGACGAGTTCGGCGAGGACGAGGCTGCCATCGCTGAAGGAGCGGAGGAACGCTGCTTCCGCCTCCGCGCCGAACTTGTGGCGGGCGATCATGTAGCAGACCTCGGCCACGATGGTGCTCGGGACGAGTAGCGGACCCGGCAGAGTCGTCAGCAGTTCCGAGTAACGGTCGTGCCACGTGTCGCTGCGATCGAAGCCGGCGATCAGTGGGCCTGCGTCGACGACGATCCCGCTCAGGACTCGCGTCCCATGCCGTCGCGGATATCGTCCTTGGCCCGCTCGCTGAGATCGCCCTCGCCAGTGGCGACGCTGCCCAGCCAGCCGAGGCGACGGCGGGGTGTGGGCGGCGCGGCTCCGCCTTCGATCACCTCGAAACGGACTCGGTCTCCCGTGTGCAGGGGCAGGCCCAAGCGCTCGGCAACCTCCGCCAGCTCCGGTGCGACCACGAACTCGTGCTGCTCGCCCGCGGCAGGCATGCTCATGGCGTCCACCTCCTTGGTTGTCCAGTGTCGCATCTGGCGGCGCAGAGCGTCTCGAATGACGACCCTGACGGCAACGCACCCGGTCGCAGCGGGTCTGGTCCTGGCCGACCCGGTGGCGGACGAAGTGCAGCCCGGGCCTCGCGGTGCCTGAGAAGTAGAAGGTCGGCGGTTCGACCCGCCCCAGGCTCGCCACGCTGGGCAGGATCAACCAGCTGATCAGCAGGTTGGACGGCGTTTACGGTCTACGGTGCTCGTGAATCACCGATCCGGCCCGGGGAGTCAGCGATGCGCACGAGGATCGCGCGCGACCTTCGTACCTGGTACTGGAGGAAATCGCGGGGGCGAGCATGACCAGCAGCATGATCAGGTTGGTGACCGAGGCCCCGGACGGGTTGTCGATCACTCGCCAGGCACTGAATGCGCCGTAGACAAGGATCAGTGCCGCGGCCCATGGCCCGGCTACCCGGACCGAGTGCAGGTGCTGGCGTGCCCCTGCGACGGCCACCGAGCGAAGCCGCGGCGGGAGATCGGCGACCTGTTGCGGATCGGTGTGGGCCTTGGCGATCCGGTTCTGCTCGCGGAAGGTGAGCTCATCGAACCCGGTGGGGTGGGCCCGCCGGGCCCGCACGGCCTGCCACGTGGCGACAGCCATGAGCACGAGGTACACGACGGCGGCCGTGATGACAGCGCCACGTTCGTCGAGGAACGCGTGTGCGGCCAGCATCGCGCTCACGGCAGCGACGACCGCCAGCATCGCATCGCGCATCACCGGCATCGAGACGAGCCGCTCGGCCGAGACCGTCCCCGAGGCCGGCGCCTCGACCGGCCCGGCAGTCGGCAGCGCATCGCCGCCAACGCCTGAGTCGGGTTCACCGTTGCACACAGGCACGACCTTCCGTCGGTGTCCAGGTTAGCGGCCACCGCACCCGTCGAGGGCGGCATCAGAGGCTTCCCCACGGTCCTGACCCGACAGCACGGCCGGTCCGGCCGGTGACCTGGGTGCGGTGTCCGTGGTCCTTCTCCGCCGCATCCCGGATGTAGGCCTCGGCGAACCCCGCCCCCCACCGGTCCATCACCTCGACCACCGGCTCCAGGGTCCGCCCCAGCCGGGTCAGCCGGTACTCCACCCGCGGCGGCACCTCCGCGAACACGGTCCGATGCACGACGCCGTCGCTCTCCAGCTCCCGCAGCTGCCGGGTCAGCGTCTTCGTGTTCGCCGAGGGGACGAGCCGGCCGAGTTCGTTGAACCGGCGGGGCCCGTCCAGCAGGTGCTTGACCAGCGTCAGCTTCCACGTGCCCCCGAGGACCGACACGGCGACCTCGACCGGGCACACCTCCAGCGCGCGGATCACGGGCAGGCGCACGACAACCCCCAAGCGACAGAAATGTCCGTACTGGCCAGGTCGACCCTGCGCGTCGACCATCGCAGTATGCCGTCCGTCCTGTGGTTGAGCGCCCACCCCGAAACCTCCTCGCTGAACGGTGAGCTGCGACGAGCCGGCGTCGACCGGCTGCGTTCCCGCGGCCACGACGTGGTCGAGTCCGACCTCTACGCGATGCACTGGGACCCGGTCCTGCGGCCGTGCGACGGGGGCGTCGACAGCGGCACGTTCCGCGTCGGAGCCGACACCCGGGCCGCGTACCTCGAGGGCCGGCAGGCGCCCGAGGTGGCCCGTGAGCAGGAGAAGCTGTGCCGGGCCGACGCGCTCGTCGTCCAGTTCCCGCTGTGGTGGTACGGGATGCCCGCGATCCTCAAGGGCTGGTTCGACCGCGTCCTGGTCCACGGGTTCGCGTTCGGGACCGACGCCGCCACCGGCCGGCGCCTGCGGTTCGAGCAGGGGCGCCTCATCGGCAGGCGTGCGCTCGTCCTGACCACCCTCGGCGATCGTCCGGCCGCGATCGGGCCGCGCGGCATGTCCGGCGAGCTGCATCAGCTGCTGTTCGGCCTGCTGCACGGCACCTTCGCCTACACCGGGATGGACGTCCTCCCGCCCTGGGCGCTCCCGAGCGCCGACCACGTCGAGGACCTCACCGCGGTCCGGGCCGACCTGTTCCGGCGGCTCGACGGTCTCTTCGACGACGCCCCGATCCGCTACCGGCCGCAGTTCACCGGGGAGTACACCGGCGGCTGGGAGCTCGCCCCGCACATCCGGCCGGGGGAGACGGGGCTGGACGTGCACATCGCGGGCTGAACCGGGTCGAGGGGGCCATGATCGGAGCATGAGCGCCCACCCCCACGACATCACGGTTCCCGGTCCGCCCCGGCTGGAGGAGGTCTCCGAGGGGCTCTACGCCTACGTCCAGCCCGACGGCACCTGGTGGATCAACAACACGGGGCTGCTGGTCGGGCCGCAGGGCGCCGTCGTCGTCGACTCCTGCTCCACCGAACGCCGGACCCGGGCGTTCGCCGCCGCGATCGGCGAGGTCACCGACCGGCCCGTGCGCACGCTGGTCAACACCCACCACCACGGGGATCACACCTGGGGCAACGCCCTGTTCTCCGGTGCGACGGTCGTCGCGCACGAGCGGGCGCGCGTGGAGATGATCGCGTTCGGGCCGCCCCGGGACCTGCCGTTCTGGGACCACGGCGACTGGGGCTCGCTGCCGCTGGACCCGCCGTTCCTCACCTTCACCGACCGCGTCGCGCTGCACCTGGGGGATTTGCGGGTCGACATCGTCCACACCGGGACGCCCGCGCACACGACCAACGACGTCCTCGTCCACGTGCCCGACCGGTCGGTCCTCTACTGCGGCGACCTCGTCTTCCACGGCGGCACGCCGTTCCTGCTGATGGGGTCGGTGACCGGGGCGATCGACGTCCTGGAGCAGGTGGTGCTGCCACTCGGAGCCGCGACGACGGTGCCCGGCCACGGCCCGGTGTTCCAGGGCGACGGGCCGGTCCGGGACATGCTCGACTACCTGCGCTTCGTCGTCGACCTGGCCGAGCGCGCCCGCGACGCCGGCATCCGCCCGCTGGAGGCCGCCCGCGACACCGACCTCGGCCGGTTCACCGACTGGCCGGACGCCGAGCGCATCGTCGGGAATCTGCACCGCGCCTACGCCGAGCTCGACGGCGCCGAGCGTGGCGCCCCGATCGACGTCATGACCGCCCTCGCCGAGATGGTCGAGTACAACGGCGGCCGCCCGCTCACCTGCCTGGCGTGAGCACCGGCCGCGGCGACGACGACCGCGCCCGGATCCGACGGCCGCCGGAGGTCGGGACCGTCCCCGCGGACCAGCTGGAACCGAGCGCGCCCGGCATCCGTTGTCCACCCGTGTCCGTGATCGTCGACCGAGCCCTGCGTACCGCCGTCACCGTGCTGCCACGGCGGTGGCGGACCGACCGGCACTCCGCCCTGGTCGGGCTGACCGCGCTGCGCCCGCACCTCGGCGTCGCGGGGCTGGGGGTCGCCGGCCTCCTGCGACTCGCCGGGCTGCGCCGCACCTCGACGGCGGTGGGCCTGGCCGGCGCAGCGGCCGCCGCCCCCGCGCTGCGACGGGTGCTGCCCCGGCCCGCCGGTCCGCTGCCGGACGGGCCCGAGCTGACGGTGCTCGTCGCCAACGTGCTGCTGGGGCGTGCGGACCCCGGTGCGCTCGCCGCGACGGTGACCCGGGAGCGGCCGGACGTCGTCGTGCTGCCCGAGGCGGGCGTCGCCTACCTCGACCGGCTCCTGCCCCTGCTCGCCGGCTACCGCGGGTGGTCGTCGGTCCCGAGCGGCGTCCCGGACCAGCGCGGCACCGTGGTGCTGGCCGCGCCGAGGGCCGGGGACGTGGACGTCCGGCCCGGGGAGGGCATGCGGCTGCCGCACCTGGAGGTCACCGGCGGGCTGCTCGGCGCCCGGACGCTGTACGCGGTGCACACCTCCGCCCCGACGAACCCGCGGTGGACCGAGCTGTGGGCCGGTGAGCTCGCGCTGATCGGGGAGTGGACCAGCGCCCGGCCGACACCGGTCGTCGCCGGGGACCTCAACGCCGTCGTCGACCACCGGCGGCTGCGCGACGCCGCCGGTGGCTGCGTCGACGCCACCGACGGCACCGGGCGGGGGCTCGTCGCGACCTTCCCCTCGTCGCTGCCGCGCTGGGCCGGCATCCGCATCGACCACGTCCTGGTGCCCCGCGGGTCGGTGACCCGCCGCCACGTCGTCCTCGACACCCCGGGCAGCGACCACCGCGCGGTGCTGGTGACCGTGCGGCTGCCCGACGCTCAGGAACCGTTGCGGTAGAGCTGCGCGGAGCGGCTCTCCTGGGCGATGCGGCGCAGGGCCGCGAGCAGGGCGTCGCCGAGGACGGTGCCGATCAGCGCGGTCTCCGCGGCATGCTCCCGGCCGGTGGTCCGCCCGATCGCGGCCATGTCGCCCTCCGCGGCGCGATCGGCGGCCTCGGCCCACGCCCGCAGCGTGGTCTCGCCGGGAGCCAGGCCCAGCTCGCGCATCCGGGCCAGCACCGACCGGGCCCCGGCCAGGGCGGGTGCTCCCTGCTCGACCTGCCAGCCCACGTGGGTCATCGCCTGCTCCAGGTCCGCCTCCGCCTCGTCGAGCGAGCCGGACGCCCCGACGTCGCCGGTGATCGCATAGACCGTCCGGCCGAGCATGGCGTGCAGGCTGACCGCGGGGTCGTCGACGGCCGACAGCACCTCGCGGACGGTGGCGATCGGCAGCCCGCCGACCTCGACGAGCGCCCGGATCAGGCGGAGCCGGCGCAGGTGGGTGTCGTCGTAGCGGGCCTGGTTCGGTGACGTCGTCTCGCCGCGGGGGAGCAGGCCCTCGCGCAGGTAGTACTTGATCGTCGCGACGGGGACGCCGGACGACCGGGACAGATCCGAGACTCGCACCTGCGAGACTCTAGCTATCCGTTTCGAACCCGGGGCTCCGACAGCCCGTCGACGAGGCCGAGGGTCGCCGCCTCCGACGCCGACAGCCAGCGGTCCCGGGCGTCGTCGGGCAGCGGGGCGCCGCAGTAGGTCGCGGTCAGCGACTCGATCTCGCGACGACGCCCGGCGAGGTGGTCGGCCCGGACCCGCACGTCGCCGGGGTGGGAGCCGCGGACCGGGCCGTCGGCTGTCGGGAGGAACGCGGCGTGCGCGCGGGCGAGCCGCTTGCCCGGTGTCCCGGACGCGACGAGGAACGGCACCGGGCCCGCGAGCGACCCCGCGGCGACGGTCGCGACGTCGACACCGAGCGTGCGGATCGTGTCGTGCACGGCCATCGCCGCGACCGGGGAGCCGCCGGGGGCCAGGACGTGCAGGGTGACGTCGCGTCGCGGGTCCTCCGCGGCGAGCAGCAGCAGGCGTGCGCAGGTCTCGGCGGCGACCTCGTCGTCGAGCTCGCGGGCGAGCAGCACGATCCGCTCGCCGAGCAGGCGGTCGGCGGGGTCGGACGGGGTGGACAGGACGGGCATCGGATCTCCGCTCCTCGGGTGTCCGCCCGACGCTAGATCCGGAACCGGCCTCTGGACCTGCGGTTACGCCGATGGCGGACGGGGTTCGCCGTCGGCGGAGGTCGGGTCGGTGCCCGCGGTCGCCACTCGGCGCAGCAGCGTCCGGAGCGCGGTCTGCTCGTCCGCGGTGAGCGGCGCCAGGATGTGGGCCTCGGCGCTGCGCATCCGCTTCTCGGTGTCGCAGAGCAGCGCCCGGCCGGCCTCGGTGAGCACGATCCGGCGGGCACGGCGGTCGGTCGGGTCGGGGCGGCGCTCGATCAGGCCCGCCTCCTGGATCTTGTCCAGCAGATAGGTCATGACGGTGCGGTCCACCCCGAGCTTGCGGGCCAGCGCGAGCTGGGTGGGCGGGTCGTCCGCGGCCGCGGCGGCGAGCACCTGGAAGCCGCGCTGTCCGCCGGGCAGGGCGGCGACGACGCACTGCACCGCGGTGGCGTGGTCGCGTGCCACCCGGGTCAGTGCCCACGCCAGGTCGCACTCGACGCTCTGCGGGGCGGACGGACCGGACATCGTCACAGGATACGTGCTTGCCAAGGTCTTCTCCTGTGAAGATACTCTGTCAGACAGAACATCTTCTTCTCAGACTGACCGGGAGGTCACCGTGTCCCTGTTCCGACTCGACGCGAGCATCCGCACCGAGGGCTCCGTCAGCCGCGAGATCGCCGACGAGGTCGAGCGCACCTACCTCGAGGCGCAGCCGGGCGCCGAGGTCGTCCGTCTCGACCTGGGTACCGCGCCGCTGCCGGCCGACCTGTGGACGACCGCGGTCGCGGCCGGGTACGTGGCCGAGGCCGACCGCACCCCGGAGCAGCGCGGGGCCCTCGCGCGCATCGCGGAGCTGGCGGACGACGTGCTGGCCGCCGACGCCGTCGTCATCGGTTCTCCGCTCTACAACTTCGGCATCGCCGCGCACCTCAAGACCTGGGTCGACGCCCTGATCACCGACCCACGGTTCGCGCCGGGTACCACCCCGCTCGCCGGCCGACCGGTCGTGCTCGTCGTCTCCCGGGGTGGCGGCTACGGGCCGGGCACTCCGCGCGAGGGATGGGACCACGGCTCCGGCTGGATCACCCGGATCCTGCGCGACGTCTGGGGCGCCGACGTGACCGTCGTGGAGACGGAGCTGACCCTCGCCGACGTGGTGCCCGCGATGAGCGAGCTGCGCCCGCTGGCCGCGGAGAAGCGCGAGCGCGCCCGCGTCGACGCCCGCGCCGCGGGGGAGCGGATCGCCGCGGTGACGCCGGCGGCCTGAGCGCCGGGCCCGAGCACCGGGCCGGGGCGGTCGGACGCCGCCCGGCCCGGCCGGGTCCGGGTCAGGCCACCTTCGGCTCCCACAGCTCCGGCCGGTCGGCCAGCTGCAGCGGCAGCCCGAAGTAGCCGAACAGCTCGGTGTTGAGGAAGATGCTCAGCCCGGTGACGACCCCGTCCTCGATCCGCAGGGCCGTGATGCCCCAGGCCTCGAACTCGCCGTTCGGTCCGGACGGCTTCCACTGAGCGAAGCCGACCGTCCCGTTGATCTCCACCGGAGCCACCCGCGACCCGCGACAGCCCTGCCCGGGGCCGGTCGCCATCCAGGCGATGACGTCGTCCCGGCCGCGGAACCACAGCTCCAGCGGCGGCATGTTCTGCTCGACGTCCTCGTGCAGCAGCGCGGTCAGCGCCTCCATGTCGAACGCCTCGAAGGCGGCCATGTAGCGCATCAGCAGCTCGGTCTGCGCCGGGTCCATCGCCGGGGAGGTCTGCGGCGCGGTCTCGGAGATGCCCTGCTCGGACAGGGTGGCACGGGCGCGCTGCAGGGCGCTGTTGACCGAGGCGACCGTGGTGTCCAGCAGCTCGGCGACCTCGGCGGCCTTCCAGCACAGGACCTCGCGCAGGATCAGCACGGCACGCTGGCGGGCCGGCAGGTGCTGCAGCGCCGCGATGAACGCGAGCCGGATCGTCTCCTTCGCGACGGCCTTGTCCGCCGGGTCCCCGGCCGGCGTCGACACCCGGGCGTCGGGCATCGGTTCGAGCCACTCGGCGTCGGGCAGCGGCTCGCGCAGGGACTCGGCGACCGGTGCGCCGGGGCCGCCGATGTCCATCGGGACGGCGCGACGCTTGCGTCCGTTCAGCGCGTCGATGCAGACGTTGGTGGCGATGCGGTACAGCCAGGACCGCAGGGAGGACCGGCCGTCGAACTTCGCGACGCCCTTCCAGGCCCGGACCATCGTGTCCTGCACCGCGTCCTCGGCCTCGAACGCCGAGCCGAGCATCCGGTAGCAGTAGCCGGTCAGCTCGCGTCGGTGGTCCTCGAGGCGTTCCTCGGGTGGCCGCTCGTCCACGGTGGCGTCGGCAGCCCGTGCGGGTGCGCTCATGGTTCCCCCTCGACGTAGCCGTCCGGGTGGGTCCCGGTCCGTCTGGTCGCGAGTGTGCCGCGACACACCGACAAAGTGGAGGGCTCGCGCGACGAACGGCCGCCGAACAGGGACGACGCGCGCCGACGGGCCGACCGCGACGTGGGATGATCGGGGCCGACGGCGCTCCGCTCGACCCTCCCGGTCCGCCGGTCGCACGCACGACGGAGGAGTCGGGGAGCACGGCGGGGCGACGATGTCAGCGGTGACCGAGAACGACGGGACCGGGACTACCGGCGGGAGCGGCACACGCCGCGCTGGCCGGCGTCCGGTCACCTCCCGCTCGGAGATCGAGCACATCGCCCTGGAGATGTTCAGCGACCAAGGGTTCGAGAACACGACCGTCGACGACGTCGCGCACGCGGCGGGCATCGGGCGTCGCACGTTCTTCCGGTACTTCGCCTCCAAGAACGACATCGCCTGGGGTGCCTTCGACGAGCAGCTGGTGGGGATGCGCGCGGTGCTCGCGGCCCAGCCGCCGGACCTGCCGACGCTGGAGGGGGTCCGTCGCGCGGTGCTGGAGTTCAACCACGTCGAGCCGGCCGAGCAGCCCTGGCACCGGCGTCGGCTGCGGCTGATCCTGCAGACCCCGGCGCTGCAGGCGCACTCGACGCTGCGCTACGCCTCGTGGCGGGAGGTCGTGGCCGACCACGTCGCCGAGCGCCGCGGCGAGGCCTCCTCGGGGCTCGTCCCGCAGAGCGTCGGGCACGCCTGTCTGGGCGTGTGCATCGCCGCGTACGAGCGCTGGCTGGCCGACGACACCGCCGAGCTCGCCGACCTGCTCGACGAGGTGCTGCGGTCGTTGCAGCGGGGCTGGGCGACCGAGCTGCCCTGAACGCGCCGCGACGGCGCCCCGGTGCGGGGACGCCGTCGCGTGGCGATGCGTGCGGTGCCAGGTCAGCGGGTGGTGCCGAAGAGCCGCTCCCAGAGGCTCGGGCGAGTGGGGGCGGTGTCCTGGGCCGTGGCGTCGGCCGGAGCCTGCGGAGCGACGGTGCCGCCCGGGGTGGTCGCGTCGGCCGGGGCGGTGGCGACGGCCGGTGCACCCGGGGCCGCCGGCACGGTGGGAGCAGCCGGGGTCGCGGGGGCGCCCGGAACGGCCGGGGCCTGCGGAGCGGTCGGCGCACCGGGCACCGCCGGGGTCGCGGGCGCACCCGGGACGGTGGGCGCTGCCGGGGCGGCGGGGGCACCCGGGACGGCCGGGGTCACCGGCGCCTGGGGGAGAGCCGGGGCCCCGGGGGCGGCGGGAGCCTGCGGGACGGCCGGAGCGCCCGGGACGGCCGGCGGCTCCGGGATCTGCTGGCCCGTGGCGTCCGTGGTGACGGCCACGGCCGGGGTTGCGGAGGTGGCCGGGACCGCGGGGGCCGCCGGGGCGACCGGAGCCGTGGGCGCGACCGGAGCTGCCGGAGCCACCGGAGCTGCCGGAGCCGCGGGCAGGGCGGCGGCGCCGGGAACCGCCGGCGCGACGACCGCGGGCACGGTCGGCGCGGCCGGGACGGCGGGGACCTGCGGCGCCGCCGGTGCGGCCGGAGCGCCCGGGACCGCGGGGGCCTGCGGTGCGGCCGGAGTACCCGGGACGGCGGGGACCTGCGGCGCTGTCGGAGCGCTCGGGACGGCGGGGGCCTGCGGGGCGACCGGCACGCCCGGAGCGGCCGGGACTCCCGGTGCCGCGGGGGCACCCGGTGCCGCGGGGGCCGGCACGTCCTGGACGGGGACGGCGGCGTCGGCGGGCGTCGCCGGCGCGGTCGCCGCGCCGTCGCCGAAGAGCGTGTCGAACAGCCGGTCCAGCGGGCCGTCGGACGGCGTTGCGGGTGCGTCGGCGACGGTCGCGGCCGGCACGACCGGGATGGAGGCATGAACGGGCTCGGCCGCGCCGGCCACGCCGGCGCCGTACACACCCAGGGTGCCGATCATGAGGGTCAGGGCGACGGAAGTGGTGACTCGGGATCGCACGGTCTCTCCAGTTCGCTGTGCTGCTGCACGGGGTGACGGACAGCGCTGAGCTTGCGGTCACGGGGCGTCGTCCACCAGTGACTCGATCGTGGCCACACGCGTCACAGGGGTCCCATCGGTCACGCTGTGGCCGTACCGGACAGCGCCAGACCCGGAACGGGCGACCCCGTCCGGGTTCACGGGCGGCCGCCGAGCGGGTCGGAACCGCCGTCGCCACCCGAAACGGGGAGTGGGGACGCCCGGTGCTCACTCGACGGCGTGGAACGTGTGTCGTGCTCACTCGTTCGGGGTGGTGATGACCGCCCGTCGTCGATCGGCGGCCCGAATCTCACGCGGCGTGGTCGCTCGGGGTGCCGCGCGGCGGGTGGTCGGTGCCGCGGAACCGGCCGTGCGGGGGGTCGAGTGAGGACGGTCGACGTGTCACGGAGCCGTGGTAGCGTCCGCGGCGGTTGCAGTCGTTCTTCTCCGATCGCCGTCGAGCGTCCGTTGAAGTTGTGACGGTGGGCGTCGTCGATCGGTGCTGAGGTGCCGCGGCGGTGTCCACGCGACCTCCGGCTCTTGCTGTGAGGGCCGGAACCGCTCCATCTGAGAAGGACACACGCTATGCCGCAGGGCACCGTCAAGTGGTTCAACGCCGAGAAGGGCTTCGGCTTCATCGCCACCGACGACGAGGGACCGGACGTCTTCGTCCACTACTCCGCCATCGAGTCGAACGGATTCCGCACGCTGGAGGAGAACCAGCGCGTTGACTTCCAGGCCAGCCAGGGCAAGAAGGGCCCGCAGGCCGACTCGGTCCGCGTGATCTGACTTCTGCGCGGGCACGACCCGCGCAACGCGACGGCGCCGGCTCCCCTCGGGGACCGGCGCCGTCGTCGTTCCCGGGGTCAGCCGAAGGCCGGTCGCAGCCCCTCCCGCGCTCGCAGCACCGCCGCGACGACCACGGCGGTCACGCCGAGCACCGCGACCACGGTCACCGGCACCGTCCCGGTCGCGGCGGACTCCACGGCGACCCAGACCAGCGCCCAGGCCGCCGTCGCCGCGTACGGCAGTGCCGCCGTCGTCCGCCGGGTCGCGACGCCCGCGCCCAGCGCCCCGACCAGGAGCAGCGCCGCGGCCGCCACCGGGCCGAGCGGCGCGCCCCAATAGGTCAGCGTCACCGAGAACCCGGCCACGGTCGCCAGCGACACCCAGCCCGCGTAGAACGCGAGCGGCCCGTGCAGCAGTGCTCGGTCCGCCGTCCCCTCGGCCGGGAATGCAGCGAGCCGGCGCAGCACCACCGCCAGGGTCACGAGCAGTGCCGCGATCAGCAGCTGTGCGGTCCCCAGGAACTCCTGGGAGAACACGACGATCCAGCCCGCGTTGAACACCGCCGTCGCCACGAACAGCCAGCCGGTCGCCCGGTGCACCGGGCGTGACCGCTGCCCGGGCAGTGACTGGTACACCGCGTACACGAGCAGGGCCAGGTAGATGAGGCCCCACACGGAGAACGCCACCGTCGCGGGGGTGATGAGTGAGGGGTAGCGGTCGCTGAGCACCCGCTGCGACTCCCCGAACGTCCCGCTGCCGCCGAGCGAGCCCGCCACCGCCTGCAGTACTGCCGCGGCGAGCACCGCCCAGGTCCGTGCCGTGTCCATCCCGGTGGCCGGGCCGGCCGTGCGGCCGGCCCTCGCCGTCGTCGACGCCATGTCGGTCCTCTCGATCTCGCGAATATCTCTATCGTAAAGATAATCGATGCAAGAGGCATGTTGAGCGGTGCGACGACCGGCACCGCGCCGGACGGCGTGGAGGTTGCCGCCGGTCGTCGGTCCGCTGCGCCCGGTCACCTGCCGTTCACCGGTGGTCGTGGCGTTGTGCGGTCGGCGTTCCCCGCTCGTCTCGCCGCTGCGCACCCTCGTCGCGTACCCCTCGCGAAGTCGTGCCCGGAGCCCGCATCCTGGTGTTGTACTTCACAGGTGAGCGGCACCGCAGGGGTTGTCGCACAAGCGGAAGGAAGTGACCTCCATGTCCTGGTGGGACAGCTACCGAGCCGTCTACGGCGCGGAGCTGCGAGCGGCCGCTCGCGAGTACGCCGACCACGGTTGGCCGCTCGTGCCGGGGCCGGGCGCGGAGGTCATGCTGGCGACGGGCGACGTGCTCGACGTGGTCGAGGTTCCCGCGGTCATCGGTCGCCAGGTCTGCCGGACGCTGCGTGAGGCCGGCGAGGTCGTGCCGGTCGCCGCGACGCCCGAGGACACCTGGTGGTTCCCGATGAGCCCGCGGCACGCGCTGCCCGCCGAGCTGAGCCTGCACTCCGACGTGGTGCTGCACACCGACGGCATCGGTGTCGTCGCCCCGCCGACCGAGCGTCCCGAGGGCTGGGTGCAGTGGCGCGTGGCTCCGGCGCGGGTCGGCTACCGGCTACCGGGTGCCGGAGGCCGCGGTCGTCGTCGAGGCGATCTGCGACGCGGTGCGCCGTCGTTCCGGCGAGCAGGTCCTCCCCGACGAGCACGAGGTGCGTGCCGAGCGGTCCGGCATGCCGGGCGCCCTGCGCCGCTGATCCACCCGCGCGGCCCGGACGGAACCGAGGATCCGGCCCGCGCGACCGCGTACCGCCCGCCCGGGCGTCTCGTCGCCGTCCCCGCTCGTCTGGAGTGCGGACGCCGACACCGGCCGGGTGGTGCGCAGCGGAGGCGGCGCCCGAGGGGGCACTTCTCCCTCGCCGAGCAGCCGCTCCACCGGCCACGGCCGGGTCCGGCGGGACATCGCCGGACCCGGCCGGGCCCCGCTCCGGGCGCCCCCGCCGCCCGATGTCGGTGTCCCCGGGCACTATGGGTGTGTGCAGACCTCCCGCGCGCCGGAGCGCCCGACCCCCGTCCCGCAGCGGGACCGCACCATCGGGACCGTTCCCGCCGTCCCCCTCGGTGGCTTCGGGCCCGGTGACGAGCAGAAGCGACGCGACCTGCGGCGCATGAAGGCCGTCGCCACCGGGTTCCTCCTCGGTGCGACGGTCGTGTTCTTCGTCGCGAAGTACTTCGAGGTCGTCCGCGGCGTCCCCGGGGCGGACTACGTCCGGGCCGCCGCCGAGGCCGGCATGGTCGGTGCGTTGGCCGACTGGTTCGCCGTGACGGCACTGTTCCGGCACCCGCTGCGGATCCCGATCCCGCACACCGCGATCATCCCGCGCAAGAAGGACACGATCGGCGACGCCCTCGGCGACTTCGTCGGCGAGAACTTCCTGTCCGAGTCCGTCGTCCGCGACAAGCTCGACCGGATCGGGGTCAGCGAGTCGGTCGGACGCTGGATCGCCGAGCAGGGCAACGCCGACCGCGTCACCACCGAGCTGGCCACCGCCGCGCGGGCGGTCGTGACCGTGCTGCGCGACGAGGACGTGCAGAACGTCATCGAGACCGTCGCGGTGCGCAAGCTGATGGAGATCCCGGTCGGGCCGCCGATGGGCAAGGCGTTGGAGGGCGTCCTGGTCGACGGCGCCCACCGCAGGCTGGTCGACCTCGTCTGCGACCGCGCCTACGACTGGGTCGCCGACAACCAGGAGATGGTCCTGCGGGTCGTGCACGACCGCGCGCCCTCCTGGACCCCGCGCTTCGTCGACGACCTCGTCGCGGACAAGCTGTTCGCCGAGGTCCGCGGCTACGCCTGGGCCGTCAAGACCGACCCCGAGCACCCGCTGCGGCACGCCGTGGACCGCTACCTCGCCGAGTTCGCCCGCGACCTGCAGTACGACGAGACGACCATGGAGCGCGCCGAGCAGGTCAAGCGCCAGGTCGTCGAGCACCCCGAGGTGCAGCACTTCATCGGCCGCGCCTGGACGGTCGTGAAGGCCATGGTCCTCGACGCCGCGGACGACCCGTCGAACGAGCTGCGCCTGCGCGTGCGCGACGGCCTCATGGCCTTCGGGCGGAGGCTGGGTCGCGACGCCGAGCTGCGCGCGAAGCTCGACGGCTGGCTGGCCGACGCCGCGTCGTACGTCGTGCGGCACTACCGGCACCAGATCACCACGCTCATCACCGACACGGTCGCCCGCTGGGACGCGGAGGAGACCTCGCGCAAGATCGAGCTACAGGTGGGCCGCGACCTGCAGTGGATCCGGATCAACGGCACCGTCGTCGGGGCGCTCGCCGGCCTGGTCATCCACGCCGTGGGGGAGCTCGTCATCGGGTGATCGGTCAGGTGTCCCCGCAGGACATCGCGCCGTCATCGCACCGTCATCGACGTGGCGCACACCACGTGACCAGCGCTAGCACCCTGCTTGCAGGAGCTAGCGGCGCCGCGTACGGTCGATTCCGTCAGTGAAGAACGGATCGAGGCGGAGGTGAGACGGATGGCCACCGAGCGCAAGCCCGGAGACCGTGAGTCCGTCGAGCCCGCCGAGCGCGTCGCGCAGGCCGTCGAGAGCGTCGGTCAGACCGTGGGGCACGCGGTGGAGGACATCGGGTCCTACATCCGCGCCCAGCGCGAGGCCGCCCAGGTCTCGATGCGGCAGCTGGCCCGCACCGCGGGCGTCAGCAACCCGTACCTGAGCCAGGTCGAGCGCGGACTGCGCAAGCCGTCCGCCGAGATACTGCAGCAGATCGCCAAGGGGCTGCGCATCTCGGCCGAGGCGCTCTACGTCCGCGCCGGCATCCTCGAGGAGCGGCCCGCCGGTCAGGTGACCGACGCGGTGCTCACCGATCCGACCCTCAGCGAGCGGCAGAAACGCGTGCTGCTCGACGTCTACGAGTCGTTCCGCAGGGAGAACGGTCTCACCGCCGATCCCGACGACACGTCCACCGAATCCAGGAAGTGATCATCATGGCCGTGAACCTCCCCACCAGCGCCGACGTCCAGAAGCTGCGTGAGCAGACCGCCGAGCAGGCCGAGGTCGTCCGCACCCCGCTGCTCGCCGTCCTCGGTGCCGGCGACTACGCCTACAGCACCGTGACCAAGGTCGTCACCGACGCCCGCGAGGCCGCCACCAAGCGCGCCGAGGAGGTCCAGACCCGCGTCCAGGAGCTCCCCGAGGAGCTCAAGGAGCTGCGCGGCAAGCTGTCCTCGGACAACATCCGCAAGCAGATCGAGGAGTTCCGCTCCGAGGTCGAGGGTGTCTACGTCGGCTTCGCCCAGCGCGGTGAGAAGGCCTGGGGCCGCATCCGCAAGCAGCCGCAGGTCAAGCAGGCCATCGCGACGGTCGAGGACCTGACCGAGAAGTTCGACACCCGCGTCGACGAGTTCGTGGACGAGACCCACGAGGTCGCCGTCAAGACCCTCGGCGCCGTCACCACGCAGACCCGCTCGGTCGGTGAGAAGGTCGCCCGCCGCGCCCAGACCGCTGCGGGCGAGGTCGCCGAGGCCGTCACCGAGGTCTCGAAGGAGGCCGCCGAGGCGATCGAGGAGGCCGGCGACGAGGTCGCGTCCACCACGCGTTCGACCGCGCGCCGCGCCGCCGCCAAGACCGACCCGAAGACCGCCACCGGCGCGAAGGTCCCGGCCCGCAAGCCGACCACCCGCCGTGGCACCTCGAGCGCGTCCGCCGCGAAGAAGTGACACCCGCCGGGCCCCGCGCCCGGTGAGCACGCACCGCGCCCCCGGCCGATCCTCGATCGGCCGGGGGCGTCGTCGTGTGCGGGGCCGTGGATCGGGCCGCCCGGGATGTGGCGCCGGACGTGACCAGCGCCCGGGTTGTCCGTACTCTGGCCGCGTGCTGTCGCTGCCAGGTGTCCCCGATGAAGTGATCATCTTCGTGATCAAGTGGATCATGGTGGTGGTCGGCGGGTTCTCGTTCGGGCACGCGCTGAGGCAACGCGCCGACGCCTTCACCGCGGCGGGCAAGCTCACCAAGAACGCCTGGTTGGGCATCACCGGCGTCGCGCTGCTGCTCCTGCTCGTCACGGGCGGCCCGATGTACGGCGGGGCCATGTTCTGGCTGGCCGCCACCGTCGCGACGCTGGTCTACCTGGTCGACGTCAAGCCCGCGGTGATGGAGGTCCAGGGCGGCGGACCGCGTTGGTGACCCACCCGGTCCTCGGGGTGCTCACGGCCGTCCCGGCCCGCCGAGGTCCGCGTTCGCCCTGAGCGGACACGACTCAACTCCGGGAAGCGGAGGGCCCTCCGCGTGGTTGTGCCGGGCATGAGTGACGTGCTGACGCTCCCGGTCCTGCCCCTCGACGACGCCGTGGTCCTGCCCGGCATGGTCGTCCCCGTCCGCCTCGACGACTCCGACACCCGTGCCGCGGTGGACGCGGCCACCGCCGCGGCCCAGGACCGTGACGACGGGAGACGGGTGCTCGTCGTCCCCCGCATCGACGGCCGCTACGGCGCCATCGGCGTCGTCGCCGTGCTCGAGCAGATCGGCAGGCTCCCCAACGGGGACCGGGCCGCCGTCGTGCGCGGTGAGCGGCGCGCCCGCATCGGGTCGGGGGTCTCCGGTCCGGGCGCGGCGCTCTGGGTCGAGGCCGAGCCGATCGAGGCCGGTGCGCCCACCGGCCGCACCCAGGAGCTCGCCCGCGAGTACAAGGCCCTGGTCGTCGGCATCCTGCAGCAGCGGGGCGCCTGGCAGGTGATCGACTCGGTCCAGCAGACCGACGACCCGGGTGCGCTCGCCGACCTCGCCGGGTGGGCCTCGTGGCTCGACGTCGCACACAAGGCCGAGCTGCTCGCCGAGACCGACCTCGACGCCCGGCTGGAGAAGCTCCTGGAATGGACCAAGGAGCACGTCGCCGAGCAGGAGGTCAGCGAGAAGATCTCGAACGACGTCCGCGAGGGCATGGAGAAGCAGCAGCGTGAGTTCCTGCTGCGCCAGCAGCTCGCGGCCATCCGCAAGGAGCTCGGTGAGGACGACCCGGAGGGCTCCGACGACTACCGCGCCCGCGTGGAGGCCGCCGACCTGCCCGACGACGTCCGCAAGGCCGCGCTGACCGAGGTCGGCAAGCTGGAGCGCGCCTCGGACCAGAGCCCGGAGTCCGGCTGGATCCGGACCTGGCTCGACACGGTCCTCGACATCCCGTGGAGCACCACGACCACCGACTCGTCGGACCTGGCGGAGGCCCGTCGCATCCTCGACGCCGACCACGCCGGCCTCGACGACGTGAAGGAGCGCCTCGTCGAGTTCCTCGCCGTGCGCGCCCGTCGCGGACGCAAGGGGCTCGACACGATCGGCGGCCGCGGCTCGGGCGCGGTGCTCTCGCTGGTCGGCCCGCCCGGCGTCGGCAAGACGTCGCTGGGGGAGTCGGTCGCCCGCGCGCTCGGACGCAACTTCGTCCGCGTGGCGCTCGGCGGCGTGCGTGACGAGGCGGAGATCCGTGGCCACCGGCGCACCTACGTCGGCGCGCTGCCCGGCCGCATCGTCCGCGCGATCCGCGAGGCGGGCTCGATGAACCCGGTCGTGCTGCTCGACGAGATCGACAAGGTCGGCAGCGACTTCCGCGGTGACCCGACCGCGGCGCTGCTGGAGGTGCTCGACCCGGCGCAGAACCACACCTTCCGCGACCACTACCTGGAGGTCGACCTCGACCTGTCGAACGTCCTGTTCCTGGCGACGGCGAACGACGCCTCCGCGATCCCCGGCCCGCTGGCCGACCGGATGGAGATCGTGACGCTCGACGGCTACACCGAGCCGGAGAAGGTCGCGATCGCCCGCGACCACCTGCTGCCGCGTCAGATCGCGAAGGCCGGTCTGGACGACGGCGACGTGGAGTTCACCGACGTCGCGCTCTCGATGATCGCCGCCGAGTACACCCGGGAGGCCGGGGTCCGGCAGCTGGAGCGGGGCCTGGCGAAGGTGCTGCGCAAGGTGGCGGTGCAGCTGGACGCGTCGGACACGGCGCGCCCGGTGCACGTCGACGCCGACGCGCTCGTCACCTACCTCGGACGGCCGCGGTTCACCCCGGAGTCCGCCGAGCGGACCTCGGTGCCGGGCGTCGCCACCGGACTGGCGGTGACCGGCGCCGGTGGGGACGTGCTGTTCATCGAGGCCACCGCAATGGAGGGCGAGCCGGGCCTGCAGATCACCGGGCAGCTGGGCGAGGTCATGACCGAGTCGGTCTCGATCGCCCTGTCCTACCTGCGCTCGCGCGGGCTGGCCGGTGACCTCGCGTCGCGCAAGCTGCACGTGCACGTCCCGGCCGGTGCGGTCCCGAAGGACGGCCCGTCCGCCGGCGTCACGATGACGACGGCGCTGGCCTCGCTCGCCTCCGGCAGGCCGGTCCGGTCGAGCGTGGGCATGACCGGCGAGGTGACGTTGCAGGGCAAGGTCCTGCCCATCGGCGGGGTGAAGCAGAAGCTGCTCGCCGCGCACCGGGCCGGACTGACCGACGTGATCATCCCGAAGCGCAACGAGCCCGACCTGGACGACGTCCCGGAGTCGGTGCGCGCCGAGCTGCGGGTGCACCCGGTCGCCGACGTCGCCGAGGTGCTCCGGATCGCTCTGGAGCCGGCCCACGAGGCGGCGGAGGCCGAGCAGCCCGCGGCCTGACCCCCGTCAGACCGGCGGCGTGAGCCGCACGAACCGGCGCCCGTCCCGCATACGCGGGGCGGGCGCCGTCGTGTGCGCGCCCGTCCCGCGCCGCGCCGCCCCTCGTCGCACCCGCCCCTCGCCGCGCCGCGTGCCCCGCTGGGCTCCTACCCGAGAAGCTCGCCGAGATGCAGCTCAGCGGGAACTGTCGATCTCCACGGCCCGCTGAGCTGCATCTCGACGACTGTGGTCGAGCACCTGGCGCACCTCGGCGACGATCTCGTCGGGCCGTCGGTGCATGTCCAGGGCCGTGTAGCGCAGCACCCGCCACCCCGCCGCGACGAGACGGGTGTGCCGCCCGGCGTCGGCGCGGGCCGCCTCGGGCGTCGCGAAGTGACCGCCGCCGTCGTACTCGATGCCGAGTCGGTGGTCGGGGTAGGCCAGGTCCAGCCACAGCGCCGTGCGCCGGGCGTCGTCGAGCACCGGGTGCTGGGGTACCGGCCGCGGCAGGCCACCCCGGACGAGGACCAGCCGGAGGCGGGTCTCCGGCGGGGAGCCGGCGCGGGGGTCGGCCCACACCAGCGCGTCGACCACGCGCCGGACACCACGGGCATGGGTGTGCCGGGCCGCGAGGTTCAGCAGTACGTCCGGCGCGAACGACCCGCGGGACAACGCGTCGACGGCGACGACACCCTCGGTCGGGCCCGACCACCGGGCCAGGTCGAAGGCGGTACGCAGGCGGGTCGTGACGCGGACACCGCGGACGCCGGTGACCTCGTCGGGGTGCAGGACGTCGCGCCGGACCACGACGCCGTCGCGGGATCGGGGCCCGGCGCGCACCGCGGTCACCGCGACCTCGGCGGGCGCGGCCCGCGGGGCGCAGGACGCGCCCAGGAACTCGGCGGCGGAGTACCCGCAGAGCACCGCGTCCGGTCCGGCCCACAGGTACGCCGCCAGCGACCGCAGCCGCAGGTCGGCGTGGGCGTCGGCGGGGGCGTAGGTGTCCGGGAGCAGCCGGCGGAAGCGGGGCCCGCGCAGGAGGTCGGGCGTGACGAGACCCGCCGCCAGGGCCGCGGTCCCGCGGAACACCTCGGGCCATCCGGGGATCGTCATGCACCGATCGTGCTCCGGGCGCTGCGCCCGCCGGACCGGATCAGCCGGACTCCGTCGCCATCGCGAACGAGGACGTACGCCGAGATGCGGCTCAGCGGGAATAGTGGATCTCCGCGGCCCGCTGAGCTGCATCTCGGCGCCGGTCCGCCACGCTCCGGCGGGCTGCGGCCCGTTCCGCCGTGCTCCGGCGGGCTGCGGCCCGTTCCGCCGTGCTCCGGCGGGCTGCGGCCCGTTCCGCCGTGCTCCGGCGGGCTGCGGCCCGTTCCGCCGTGCTCCGGCGGGCTGCGGCCCGTTCCGCCGCGCTCCGGCGGGCTGGGGCCCGGTCCGCCCCGCGCGGGACATACCGCGCCGCACGGTGCGCGTGACGCACCGCCCGGGCGCGGCTCGGGCCTGCGACCTCAGCGGAAGACGACGGTCCGGTTGCCCTGGATCAGGACGCGGTCCTCCAGGTGCCACCGCAGCCCACGGGCCAGCACCAGGCGCTCGATGTCGCGGCCCCGGCGCACCATGTCGGCCGCGGTGTCCCCGTGGTCGACGCGGGCGACGTCCTGCTCGATGATCGGGCCTGCGTCGAGGTCCGCGGTCGCGTAGTGACAGGTCGCGCCGATCAGCTTCACCCCGCGCCGGTGGGCCTGGTGGTAGGGCCGCGCCCCGGCGAAGGACGGCAGGAAGCTGTGGTGGATGTTGATCGCCCGCCCGGCCCAGGCCTCGCACAGGTGCGCGGGCAGGACCTGCATGAAGCGGGCGAGCACGATCGCGTCGGGGTCGTCGGCGTCGACGAGCTTGCGGATCTCCTCGAACGCGGTGACCTTGCCCTGCTCGCGGGCCGGGTCGCCGGGGGCCGGGAACGGCACGTGGTGGAACGGCACCCCGTGCGCGGCGACGACCGGCTCCAGCGACGTGTGGTTGCCGATCACCCGGGTGATCTCCACCGGCAGCTCGTCGGCCCACACCCGGCCGAGGATGTCGTGCAGGCAGTGCTGGTCGCGGGTCACCAGGAGCACGGCGCGCTTGCGGACGCCGGTGTCGGAGATGCGGTGCTCGCCGCCCAGCTCGGCGGCGACCGGGGCGAACCGGGCGCGGAGCTCGTCGACGTCGAAGGGGACCGACGCGGCGTCGACGACCTGGCGGGTGCAGAACACCCCGGCCTCGACGTCGGCGTGGTAGGCGGCCTCGGTGATGGAGGCGCCCAGCTCGGCGAGGAAGGTCGAGATGCGCGCGACGATGCCGGTGCGGTCCGGGCAGGACAGGGTGATCACGTAGTGGGACATCAGGAGATCCGGGAGAGGGTGAACTGGGTCTCGGCGGCGAGCAGCTGTTCGATCTGCCCGGCGACCGCCTGCTCGATCCTCCCACCCACCAGCGGGACCTTCACCGTGACCTCGGCCCGGATCCGGACCTCGCTGCCGCCGTCGACGTCGGCGATCCGCATCACCGACCGGGCGGTGGCGGGGGTGCCGATGACCTGCACGGACCCGGTGCCGTCGTAGACGCCGGAGTCGCCGGCCCGCCACTGCTCGGTGCGGTCGATCTGCAGGTCCCCGCCGGGCACGAAGGAGGACACGATCGACGGCAGGTGCTCGCCGGGGATCCCGTGCCGCAGCGTGTAGCGGACGCCGTCGGGAGTGGTCTCGTACGCGGTCACCCCGGCCCCGGGACCGCCGATGTGGCGCAGCTGCTCCTCCAGCAGATCGCGGTCGACCATCGCCGCGTAGACCGTCGAGGACGGGTGCGCGGACGTTGCGCGGTAGTCGATCGTGCGCGGCATGGGCGAAGGCTACCGTTGCGGTCGTGAGTTCCCCCGCTGCGACGACGGTCGACCCGATGCTCAGCGCGCACACCACACTGCGCCTCGGCGGACCGGCCTCCCGCATCGTGCGCACCGAGGGCGCGGCCGAGGTGGTCGAGGCCGTGGCCGGCGCCGACCGGGCGGGGGAGCGGGTGCTGTTGGTGGGCGGCGGGTCGAACCTCGTCGTCGCCGACGCCGGGTTCGACGGCACCGCCGTGCTGGTCGCCGGGCAGGGTGTCCGCCACGAGCGCGACGGCGACCGGGTGCTGCTGACCGTCGAGGCGGGCGTCGACTGGGACGAGCTGGTGGCCGGCACCGTCGCCGACGGGCTCGGCGGGCTGGAGTGCCTGTCCGGGATCCCTGGGCGAACCGGCGCGACCCCGGTCCAGAACGTGGGCGCCTACGGCGTCGAGGTCGCCGACCTGCTCGTCGACGTCGACCTCTACGACCGGCGCACCGGGACCGTCCGCGAGCACGTGCCCGCCTCGGACCTGGGGCTCGCCTACCGCACCAGCATCCTCAAGGGCAGCGACGACGCGATCGTCCTGCGGGTGCGCTTCGCCCTGCAGGCCGACGGCCGCTCCGCCCCGATCCGCTACGGCGAGCTCGCCCGCACCCTCGGCGTCGAGCCGGAGACGCGGACCGACCCGGCCGCTGTCCGCGAGGCGGTGCTCGCGCTGCGCCGCGGGAAGGGCATGGTCCTCGACGCCGACGACCACGACACCTGGTCGGCCGGCTCGTTCTTCACCAACCCGATCCTGCCCGTCGACCGCGCGCCGCAGGTCGACGGCCTGGCCGCCTGGCCCGCGGGGGAGGGCCGGGTCAAGCTCAGCGCCGCCGGGCTGATCCAGAACGCGGGATTCGGCCGCGGGCACGCCGGCCCCGGCGGCCGGGTGTCGCTGTCCACCCGGCACGTCCTGGCCCTGACCCACCGCGGCGGCGGGACGACGGCCGACCTGCTGGCCCTGGCCCGGGAGGTCCAGAGCGGCGTCGCCGAGCGGTTCGGTGTGACCCTGCACCCCGAACCGGTGCTGGTGAACTGCGCCGTCTGACACCCTCTGTGGTACGGCGTCCGGTTCGTCTTACGCCGCACGGGGGAGTGCCGTCCTCCTGCCGGTCGGAGGCGCCGGATCCGGGCGTACGGTCGGTGTCCAACGCAGGAGATCGAGTACGCGGGGGAACGGTTGCGACGGGTACTGATCGTCGTGGTGGCGCTGATCGGCGCGCTGGGCATCGTCGGGGCGGTGGCCCTGGCGGCCTCGCCGCAGGACCCGGCGGCGCCGCAGGCCGCACCGCCCCCGGCCGGGCCGCAGGTGAGCTACCAGCCACCCGTGCGCAGCGCAGGCGGAGCGGGCACCGACACCGTCTCGGCGGCGGCGACGGCGAACCCGGCGCAGCCGGTGTCGGTCCGCACGGCGGGCGGCACGCTGGACGGGGTGTCGCTCACCGACCCGGACGGCGACGCCGTCGACGGCGCGCTGTCCCCGGACCGCACGACCTGGACCAGCAGCGGTGACCTGGACTTCGCCACCACCTACACCTGGCACGGTCGCGCCGTCGCCCCGGACGGCACGGCGACCCCGGTGCAGGGCACCGTCGCGACGCTGAAGCCCGCCCACACCGTGCGCGGCACCCTGAACATCGGCGACGACCGCACCGTCGGCATCGCCGCGCCGATCGAGATCCAGTTCGACCGGCACGTCCAGGACCGCGCCGCTATCGAGAAGGTCCTGAAGGTCACGACCTCGAAGCAGGTCGAGGGCGCGTGGGGCTGGCTGCCGGACGAGAACGGCGGCTCGCGCGTGCACTGGCGGCCGAAGGAGTACTGGCCGTCGGGCACGAAGGTCACCGTGGACGCGCCGCTGAAGGGCGTCGACTACGGCGGCGGCAGCTACGGCGCCGAGGACCTGAGCACCTCGTTCACCATCGGCCGCGCCCAGATCGTCAAGGCCGACGCCCGCTCGTTCCGGATGATCGTGATCCGCGACGGCAAGCAGGTCGCGGACTACCCGGCGTCCTACGGCCTGGCCGACGACCCGAACCGCAACACCCGCTCGGGCATCCACGTCGTCACCGAGAAGTTCACCGACAAGCGGATGGTGTCCGCGCAGTACGGCTACGACGTCGTCGAGAAGTGGGCCGTCCGGATGAGCAACAACGGCGAGTTCATCCACGCCAACCCGGTGTCGGCCGCCGCGCAGGGCACCGCGAACGTCACCCACGGCTGCGTGAACCTGTCGATCGAGAACGCCAAGGCGTACTACGACACCGTCCTCTACGGCGACCCTGTCGAGGTCACCGGCACGCCGGTGCAGCTCTCCGCCCGCGACGGCGACCTCTGGGACTGGACGCTGTCCTGGGACGAGTGGAAGGGGTTGTCGGCGCTGTCCTAGCGGGTACCCGCCGGGCATGAGCGTTCCCGACGACCGCGCCGCCAGCCGATCCACCCCGCTGCCGGAGGAGGAGGGCACCGAGCCCGACGCCTCGCAGATCCTCGGCGAGTCCGAGGAGCGGATCGCCGGCGCCGTCCGGGGCGAGAGCCCCGGCGACGACGCCGACGAGAACCGCCGGTCGGAGGAGACCCTCTAGCGACGGTGCCGCCGGGTGCCCGACGCCTGGTCGCGCGGCTTGAGCACGATCTGGTCCAGGTTGACGTGCGACGGCCGGGTCGCGGCGAAGACGATGGTGTCGGCGACGTCGTCGGCGGTCAGCGGGGTCAGGCCCTCGTAGACCTTCGCCGCCTTCTCGGCGTCGCCGAGACGCACCTGCGAGAACTCCGTCTCCACCATGCCGGGGCAGATCTCGGTGATCCGGATCGGCTCGCCGAGCAGCTCCCCGCGCAGGGTGCGGTGCAGCATCGCCTGGGCGTGCTTGGCGCCGGTGTAGCCGGCGCCGTTGTCGTAGAAGTCCAGCGCGGCGATCGAGGTCACGGTGACGATGTGCCCGTCGCCCGAGGCCCGCAGCTTCGGCAGGAACGCCTGGGTGAGGCGCAGCGTGCCGGCGACGTTGGTCTCCCACATCCAGCGCCAGTCCTCCTCGTCGGCGTCCGCGACGGGCTCCAGGCCCTTCGCGCCGCCGGCGTTGTTGACCAGCAGCTTCGCCTCGGGCACCGCATCGGCGAACGCGCGGACGGACTCCCGGTCGGTGACGTCGAGGGGCAGCGCGGTCCCGTCGATCTCCTTCGCGATCTCCTCGCAGCGCTCCACCCGGCGGGCTCCCAGCACCACGTGGAAGCCCGCGGCGCCCAGTGCGCGGGCGGTGGCGGCGCCGATCCCGGAGGAGGCGCCGGTGACGACGGCGGTCGGACGGTCGTTCGCGGTCATGCCGTCGAGCCTATGACCTACCTCGGCTCGACGCCGCGCTGCGCCGACCGGTCCCCGCGCCGGGCGGCGGCCCGCTGCGCGGAGAACACCGCGGCCCCGAACAGGCCCACCCCGGTTCCGGCGACGCAGGTCCAGAACCAGGCGCCGGCACCGTTCGCGGGGTCGAACCCGGAGCCGGTGACCATCGCGACCACGGCGGCGACGCCCGCGCCGATCGCCCACAGCAGCATCCCGCCGAGGATCACCGGCGGGGACTCGTAGAAGCGCGCCGGCAAGGGCGGCGGGGGCGGTGGATCGCTCGCGCGCTCGCTCTCGTGGGCCGTCACGGGGCCGTAGCCTAAACGGTGCACGGACGGAACCCGCAGCGTTGCGCCGCGTCTAGGGTGTCGCCGTGATCGAGCGCCTGTTCCGCGTGTCCGAACGCGGCTCCACCGTCTCCCGCGAACTGCGCGGGGGACTCGTCACGTTCATGGCGATGGCCTACATCATCGTCCTGAACCCGCTGATCCTCGGCAGCGTCACGCCGGGAGACCCGTCGGCCAAGGCCGACGCGCTGGGCGGGATCCTCCCGGTCGCCCAGGTCGCCGCGGTGACCGCCCTGGTCGCAGGCGTGATGACGATCCTCTTCGGCGTGATCGCGAACTACCCGTTCGCGATCGCCACTGGCCTGGGGATCAACACCCTGCTGGCCGTGACCATCGCGCCGATGATGACCTGGCCCGAGGCGATGGGCCTGGTCGTCATCAACGGCATCATCATCGTGATCCTCGCCCTGACCGGCTTCCGGACGGCGGTGTTCAACGCCGTCCCCACCGAGCTCAAGACGGCGATCGCGGTCGGCATCGGCGCGTTCATCGCGCTGATCGGCCTGGTCGACTCCGGCTTCGTCCGCCGCCTGCCCGACGCGGCCAACACCACGGTCCCGGTCGGCCTGGGCACCGGCGGCTCCATCGCCTCGTGGCCGACGTTCGTGTTCGTCATCGGGCTGATCATCGTCGGCGTGCTGGTCGCCCGCGGCGTGCGTGCGGGCATCCTGATCGGCGTCGTGGTCAACACCATCATCGCGATCGTCGTCGAGGCGATCGTCCGGGTCGGCCCCGGTGGCCCGACCAACCCCGGCGGCTGGTCGCTCGCCGTGCCCGCGATCCCGGACCGGATCGTCGGGCTGCCGGACCTGTCGCTCGTCGGCCAGGTCTCGCTCGGCGCCTTCACCCGGCTCGACATCATCACCGTCGTCCTGCTGATCTTCACCCTGGTGCTGGCGAACTTCTTCGACGCCATGGGCACGCTCACCGGCCTCGGTCGCCAGGCGGGCCTGACCGACTCCGACGACAAGCTCCCGAACGTCGGGAAGGCGCTGGTCGTCGAGGGTGCGGGCGCGGTCGCCGGTGGTGTGGGGTCCGCGTCGTCGAACACGATCTTCGTCGAGTCCGCGGCCGGTATCGCCGAGGGCGCACGGACCGGGCTGGCGAACGTCCTGACCGGTCTGTTGTTCCTGCTGGCGATGTTCTTCACGCCGCTGTACTCGATCGTCCCGGTCGAGGCCGCCGCCCCGGCGCTGGTCGTCGTCGGCGCGCTGATGTTCCGCCAGATCACCTCGGTCTCGCTCGACGACCTGCGCACCGCGATCCCGGTGTTCCTGACGATCACCGTCATGCCGTTCACCTACTCGATCGCCAACGGCATCGGCGCCGGGTTCGTCAGCTATGTCGTGCTCGCGGCGGCCACCGGGCGCGCGAAGCAGGTCCACCCCCTGATGTGGGTGGTGGCGGTGCTGTTCGTGGGGTACTTCGGCGTGGGACCGTTGCGGGAGCTGCTCGGCTAGAACTTTCCGCCCACCACTCTTGCTTACTTAGGCAAGGCTGCGCTAACTTACAGAAGTCGCTTCGTGGTGGGAGCGGCGCGTCAGTTCGGGACAGGAGAAGGCCCCGGACCCCACAGGGTCCGGGGCCTCCTTCTTTCCCCAGTCACACCCGTCCCGCCGCCGAGCGGGTCAGGGCGCGTAGATGCGGACCCAGTCGACCTGGAAGTCCAGCGTCTCCGGCGAGGTCGCGTCCGGCGCCGGGATCCAGTCGTCGCCGTAGGGGCCGATGTCCTGCTGCATCGCCAGGTGCATCGACCGCGGCGGGATCTGCTCCGGATCGGTGGTGCGGAAGACCTCGGCGCCGTCGATGTAGAACACGACCCGGTCGGGCAGCCACTCGACGGCGTAGGTGTGCCACTGCGTGAAGTCGCCGCGGATCGTCTTGCCGACCTGGCTGTTGTCCTCGCCGTAGTGGACGATCGTGTGCGTCTCGTTCCGCTCGGGCTTCGGGATCTCCATGAAGTTGAGCTCGCCGCCCTCGGGCCAGTCCTCGGCGTCCGGCCAGAGCAGCGCGACGTCTCCGTAGCCGACGCCGGGGTTCGTCTTCGCCCGGATCTCCCAGCGGCCGTACTGCTGGCCACCCCGCCAGGCCAGCCCGGCGGAGGTGCTCCCGCGGCTGGTGAGGACGAGCTCGCCGTCGCGGACCGCGATGTTCTCGACCCGGTGCCGGCCGTTGCCCCCGGTGGTCTCGCCCGTGTACGGGCTCCAGCGCGTGCGGTCGAGCGCGGTGCCGTCGAACTCGTCGTGGTCGGTGAGGCGCCAGCCGTTGCGCACGGCCGCCTCGGTGTCCGAGCGGGACGCGGGGTCGAGCTCGCCGACCTCGGTGGGCCGCTCCTGGTCGTGCATCCCGCCCGGCGACGGCGGTGCCGCCGGTGCGGGGGTCGGCGAGGACGAGCCGGTGAGCAGGGACGGTTCCACGGCGACCGTGACGATCCCGGTCAGTACGGCCAGACCCGCCACGAGGCCGACGACCGCGGGCCAGCGGCGACGCGCCGGGGCCTCGGGGTCGTGCTCCTGCTCCGTCTGCTCCTGCACGACCCACTCCTTGATCGTCGACGGCGGGTCGGCGGCAGCCTAGGAGCGCTCGGCTGTGGGGGAGCTGAGAGGCCCGGGCCACCGCGCATCGTGCACCGGGCCGGGGCGCCCCGCGAGGTGGCTGCATGATCGACCGTTGTGGAGCGGAGAGGTCGTCCTGTGCACCTCCGACTCCCCAACCGGTGATCATGCTCGGGTGGGGGCCGCCCGGTCAGCCGGCCGAACCCGGTGCCGCCCCGCCGTCGGTCGTCGCGTCGGGCGAACCCCCGTCGAGGGTGTACTGGCGGACCCAGTCGACCTGCATCTGCGTCTCCTTCCCCGAGCCGCCGCCCTTGGGGAACCAGTCGAGCTGGATGCACAGGTGCATCGGCCCCGGCGGCTGCACCTTCTCCTCGGTGGTCTCGAACCACTTCTCGCCATCGACGTAGGCGGTGATCCGGTCCGGCGTCCACTCCAGGGCCCAGTTGTGCCACTGCGTCGCGTCGACCTCAACGGAGCCCTCGACCTGGGAGTTGTCCGCTCCGTAGTGGAAGAATGCGTTGGTCTTCTGCCGCTGCGGGTCCATCATCTCCATGAAGTCGAACTCGCCGCCCTCGGGCCAGTTCTCCGCGGTGGGCCAGAGCAGCAGCAGGGCGTTGTACGACGGGTCCCCGACCGGCGCGCGCACCCGGCCCTCCCAGCGTCCGTACTGCTGCGAGCCCTCCTTCCACGCCATGCCCGCGGTGTTGCCCTGGCTGTCCCCGGTGATCGTCAGGACGCCGTCCGCCACGCTCGCCGCGTCCGGGGTGCGGCGGCCGTTGCCCGCGTGCCCGGCGCCGTCGTAGATGCTCCAGCCCTCGGTGCCGTTGTCGAACTCGTCGGCCCGGACGGGCTGCCCCCAGCCCAGCTTCGCCGCCGCCGTGGTGCCCTCTGCGCTCCCGGTGGCGGGTGCCGGGTCGGTGCCGCCGGTGCCGCTGGGGCGGCAGGGCGGCGGTGTCCGGGAGCCGGAGGTACCGGATCCGCCGGTGAGGAGCCCTGCGGCCGCGTCGTCGCTCGTGCCGTAGGCGGTGGCGCCGGACTCGTCGGGGGCGGCGGTGGTGCCGCTGCCGGAATCGCGGCCCGTCCCGCTGTCGGAACCGGAGGAGGAGGCGGTACCGCCACCGCGCTCGGAGTCGTTGGAGCCGGAGCCGGAGCCGGAGCCGGTCGCATCGCCCGACCCGCCGGAACGGCCGCTGTCGTCGGACCCGCCCGCCCCGCCGTCGCCCCCGCCGCCGCGACGGTCCGTCGAGCTGCCGTCGGAGCTGCTGTCGGAGTCGCCGGCGGAGTCGTCGGCGCTGCCGGACCCGCTGTCACGTTCCCCGCCGCCGGAGCTGTCGGAGCCGGAGCTGTCGGAACCCGAGCTGTCGGAACCCGAGCTGTCGGAACCCGAGCCGTCGGAACCCGAGCTGGAGTCCGAGTCGCCGGAACCCGAGCCGCTGGACCCGGACCCACCGGAGCCCGAACCGGACCCCGTGCCGACGCACACCTCGCCACCGGCCCCCAGCTCCAGGTCCGGCCGCGGCGCACCGGCGGCGTCCTGCCCGGAGCTCGTCGACGGCGTCGCGGAGCCCCCGGGTTCCACCCCCACCAGCTCCCCGGCGGGCCCGAGCGCCAGGAGGACGACCGTGACCCCCTTGGCCAGCAGGGACTTGAGCAGCTGCTCCAGCTCGTCGGCGGTCATCGCCCACTCCAAGGTTCGGTCACGTCAGTCGTCCACATCGGGGGTGTCGGTGGTGATGGGGGTGTCGGCGGTGACCAGCCAGTGGCCCGCCGCGTCGAGAGCCAGGACCACCCGGGTGCGCCAGCGGCGGACCTCCGGTGCCGTGCCGGGCCCGGACGTCGTCGTGCGGACGGTCGCGACGAGCGCCGTGCGTCCGCGGGCCCAGTCGGTGGCGCCCTCGTCGAGGTCCTCGACCTCGGCGGTCCGGCCCGAACCGGGTGGCGGCGGGTCGAGGACGGGCGCTCCGGCGGCGGCCGGGCTGCCGGGCAGCGCGTACGGGGTGCCGTCGAGGGTGGTGCCCCCGGCCGCGCCGGCACCGGTGCCGTGCGCGGCGACGAGGTAGGCGCGCGCCACCGCCCCGGGCGACGACGGCCGCGTCGCCGGCACGGCCGGCTCCGGTCCGCGGACGGGGCCGGGATCGCCGAGGGCGTCCCGGTCGGCCGAGGTCAGCACCGCCTGCGACGGCGGTCCGGGCAGCAACGCGGGCACCAGCAGGGCCAGGGGCACCGCGAGGACCGCGGCGAGCACGAGCAGCGGCAGGGAACGTCGCACGGGGTCACTCCGCGAAGCTGATGTGGATGTGGTCGTAGTGGCCGCCGGTCGCGTCGGCGGTGTCGTAGACCCCGCCGCCGGTGTAGCGACGGCCCCAGCCGGAGCCGTCGGCGCGCACCGAGGGGTCCCAGTAGCGGCCCTGCCAGATCAGGTACTTGACCTTCAGCGGGGCCGCGTTGCGTTCCAGCCAGTGCGCGATCGCCCAGCCCTCGTCGAGGTCGGCGCCCTTCGCGAACGCCCCGGCCTTCCCGGTGAACACGTCGCAGGCCTTGCCCTTCGGATGGTCCGACCGCGGGTTCTGCAGGTGCTCGTCCCAACAGCCGACCGTCTCGATCGTCGGGCCGAACACCGCTTCGACGGCATCGAGGCCGTGCTTCGACGCGCCGGTGAGACAGCCGTCGGAGCGCACCGGGTCGGGTTCGTGGCACCCCGTCGCACCGCCGGTCCAGGCGGGCGCCGGCGCCGATGCGGCGTCCTTCGCCGGTGCCTTCGCCGCGGGTGCCTTCGCCGGGGCGGCCTTCTGCGGCGGTGGCGGGGACGACTCGCGGTCGTCGACGGCCGTCGTGCCGGAGTAGTCGGCGACGAAGCCGTGCACCGCGTCGAGGTAGCGCCGGATCGCCGACGCGCACGCCTGCGAGCAGTTCGCCTCCCCTGCTGCCGGCACCCCCGACCTCGACCCGGTGACCCGGCTGCAGCCCGCGATGTGGCAGACCAGCATCGCGTCGAGCACCGGGACGTCCTTCGGGGTCGTCGCGAGATACCCGGCGGCGGCGCGCAGCGTCGAGCAGAGCCACGGCACGACGACGCGCAGGTGCCCCTCCGGCTCGGTGAGCGCCGCGTCCGGCCAGGGTGCGCCGCCGGCCGCGACCCAGGTCCGTTCCGAGACCTGCAGCAGCCCGGCGGCGGTGCCGGTGCGCAGCTCCGGGTCCCAGCCCGACTCCGCCTGCACCTGCGCGACCACCCAGGCCGGCGGCAGCTCCGGGCAGCCCTGCGAGGTCAGCTCCGTGACCAGGTCGAGGTAGGGCCGCGCCGCCTCCGGCACCCGTGCCGCGTCGATGCCCGAGGTGACCGGATCCGCGGTGGGGGCAGCCAGGACCTGACCCGCCGTCCCCAGCAGGAGCGCGACGACGACCGGCACGATCAGCAGCGCGCGCACGGCTCACCGGCCCGGCCCGGTCGGGAGGGCCAGTACCCCACGCATCGGTCGCAGCCCACCGACGCCGGCCGGGGTGAGCGGCCGGTCGAGTCGTCCGGACGTGGTCAGCGCGGTGACGACCCGGCCGATCGCGTCGGCGTAGCGGCGGACCGCGGCCGAGGGCCCGGGCCGGGTGAGGACCCCGGCCGCGTCCGACCACGGGTCCGCCGAGCGGGCCCAGCCCGGCACCGCGGGCAGCGCGACGACGGCTGCCCAGCCGGGCCCCGCGGCGTCGGCGTCGATGCCGTCGGGGTCGGCGGTGCCGGGGTGCAGGACGAGGACCGGTGAGCCCGGCCCGGGCGCCGGGGCGACGCGGGCCGCGGCAGCCAGACCGGCCGCGGTGTCCCGGGTGACGACGACGTCGGGCAGCAGGTCCGGCCCGCACACGCGCCCCAGGTCACGGCCGTGCAGGGCCCTGGCGACGGTCGTCGTCCCGACCCCGCCGGCCAGGCCCCCGACGACGGGGACACGCCCGGTCACCGCACACCGCCCCGTGCGAGGTCGACCGGCGACGGCCGCCGGGCCGGCTCGGCCGCGGGCCCCGCGTCGACGACGAGCCCGTCGTCGGTGAGCGCGACGGCCACCTCCAGCCGGACCCACCGCGCGGCCAGCCCGCGCCAGCCGCGCGCAGCCGGGGCGGGGGCCCCGGCGGGCGCCCCGATCGGGTCGTCGGGCTCGGGCTCGGGCGCGGCCGTCCCACGGGCGTCGACACGGCGGTAGGGCACGACCCGCACCCGGACGTCGACGACGGCCCGGTCGGCATCGGCGCGGACGCGGCCCGGCAGCACGAGGTCGGCCCGCTGACGTCCGGTCCCGGTCCAGCCGAGCAATCCGTCGGCCGCGGTGGCGGGCAGGTAGGCGGCGAGGACACGGGCGCGGCGGTCGACGTCGTCCTCGTCCCAGGACAGCAGGTCCGCGGCGAAGGCCCCGGCCAGCGCGGACGCCTCGGCGGGGTCGACGAGGGGCGGCGGGGCGGTCCGGACGGGGGAGCCGGTGGCGGGCCGCGCCCCGGCGTGGCGGGAATCCGGTCCGGCTGGGACCGGCGACGGGTCGGAGGGGCCGGGCGACGGGTCGGCAACACCGCGCGGCAGGTCGGCGAGACCGGGTGACGGGTCGGCAGGGCCGGGCAACGGGTCGGCGTCGCCGGGGAACCGGTCGGCGTGGCTGGAGGAGGGGTCGGCGTGGCCGAGTGACGGGTCAGCGGGGCCGGGCGACGGCTCGGCATGACCGGGTGACGGAGCGGGAGAGCTGGGTGACGGGTCGGGGGAACCGGCCGAGGGGGCGGCGGGGGCGGATGACGGGGCAGCAGCGGTGCCGGGCGCGGTCCCTGTCGTTGCGACCGGGGCTCCGGCGGGGCGGGCAGCCGGACCGTGCTCGGGGCCCGACGGCGCCGGACCCGGCGCCGCGGTCGTCGTGCCGGTCGTCGTGGTGGGCGGCGTGCTGGGTGGAGTGACGGGGGCCGGCGACGCGGCTCCGGACGCTGCACGATCCGCCCCTCCCTCGGCCGGGGACACCGCGGCAGGCGCCCAGGCCGCCCAGGCCGCAGCGACCTCGTCGGAGGCGGAGGCGGAGACAGGGGCGGGGGCCGAGGTGGCGGCGGCAGGGGGCGGTACCGGCGGGAAGCCGAAGGGATCGGTGACCGGCTCCGGCTCGGCGATCGGCTCCTGCGGCGGCCGCCGCGGCGTCCAGAGCGCCGGTCGCGCCGCCGCGGTCGCGGGACCCTCGGCGGGCAGCGCCGTCGCACCCGTCGTCGGCGCCGGGGGCATCCCGCTCGTCGACGGCGCCGGGAAGGCCTCCCGGGCCCGGGACGGGACGGGCCGCGGCGCCGGTGCGGGAGCCGGGTCGTCGAGCCAGGGGTCGGGACCGTCGTCGAGGAGGTGCTCGTCGCGGGAGGTGCGGCCGAACAGCCGGAACGGGGACATCGTCGTCGCCCGGGTCATCGACGCCGGTCGGGCTGGTGCTGGATGGACATGTCCCTCCGTCCCGTACGCGCACCCGGGGCGGGTGTGCGGAGGGGGACGGTAGGAACGCGAGGGTGGTGAGCGGGCCCGGTCGCGGAGAATGCTTCGCGATGGCGAAGCCGATCAGTCGGGGATCTCCCAGGTGTGGACGGGCTGGTTGGCCGTCGAGTGCGCCAGGTAGCGCTCGAGCATGCCGCGCAGGGCGGTCATCCGGTCCGCGCCCCGCGCCTCCAGCGCGGCGACGGTGTCGATCTGCCACGACGACCCGGTCTGACGCGTGACGCAGCGCCGCTCCAGCACCGTCAGGTACCGGTCGCAGACCGCGCCGGAGACACCCCAGCGGGCGAGCCCCTCGTGCGCCAGGGGGAGCAGCTTGCGCAGGGCGAGCTCGTCGGGGAGCACCCAGCCGGTGCCGGGCCAGTACAGGGGAGCGTGCATGCCGTGCTTGGCCGCGGTCTGGAAGTTCTCCCGGGCCGCCTCGAACGACACCGCCCGCCACAGCTGCTGGTCGGCCTCGACCAGGGTGCGGAGCAGGCCGTAGAAGAACAGCGCGTTGGCGACCATGTCGACGGTCGTCGGCCCCGCGGGGAGCACCCGGTTCTCCAGCCGGACGTGCGGGGTGTCGCCCGTACTGTCGTAGATCGGCCGGTTCCAGCGCCAGATCGTGCCGTTGTGCAGGGTCAGCTCCGGCAGGTCCGGGAACCCCTTGTCGCGCATCTGCGTCGCCGGGTCCACGTCCGAGGTCAACGGCATCAGGGCCGGGAAGTAGCGGGCGTTCTCGGAGAACAGGTCCAGCACCGAGTCGATCCAGCGCTCGCCGAACCAGACCCGTGGCCGTACCCCCTGGTTGTGGAACTCGGGGGTCCGGACGTCGCAGGACTGCTCGAACAGCGGGATCCGGGTCTCCGACCACAGCTGCGACCCGAGCAGGAACGGCGAGTTCGACCCGAGCCCCAGCTGGACGCCGGCCAGGCACTGCGCGGCGTTCCAGTAGCGCCCGAAGTTCGCGGGGGAGACCTGCAGGTGCAGCTGCATCGACGTGCAGGCCGCCTCGGGGATGATCGTGTCGAAGTCGGCGTTGACCCGCTCCTCCGGCGAGCAGCCGGCGATGTCGATCCGGATCGGCTCGCCGCGCGCGGTGAGCATCTGGTCGTTGAGCGCCTCGTAGCGGTCCTCGGGGGAGATCGCCTCGGCGGTCATGTGCCCCGGGTCCAGCGTCGGCAGGATCCCGATCATGACGAGCTGGGTGCGCAGGTCCCCGGCCTTCGCCCCGGCGCCCGCGAGCAGGTCGAGCAGCTCGTGTTCCAGCTGGCGCCACTGGTCGCCGGGCAGCGGGCGCGGCGGGAGGTTCAGCTCGAGGTTCCAGCGGCCGAGCTCGGTCTGCCACTCGCCGGAGTTGATCGTGTCCAGGACGTCGGTCCCGTTGAGCGACGGCGCCAGCTCTGGACCGACCAGGTTGAACTCGATCTCCACGCCGGTCATCGGCTCCGTGTCGGAGAACGGGTAGCTGCTGAGCAGGTCACCGAGAGTGTCCAGACAGCGCTGCACCTTGATCCGGTACCGCTGGCGGTCGCGCCGGCTGAACGTCGTCTGGTCGACCACCTGACCCATGCGCGAACCGACCTCCATCGAACGGGGAGCGCCTCCTCACCCGCACGGCGGAGGGCCGTGCCGAGGGAGGCGGCACTACACCGTGTCATATCGCCGGACCGGGCGGTACCGGCTGACCGGGCGACCAGACGCGGCGAACGGTCAGTGACGTGGGACGATCGGGCGTCGTGGCCATACTCACCACGGTCGAGCACCCCGACGACCCCCGTATCGACGATTACCGCGACCTCACGACCGCCGATCGGCGCCCCGATCGGCCCGGTGGGCGCGGGCTGGTGATAGCGGAGGGTGTCGTCGTCGTGCGTCGTCTGCTCGACTCTCCGTATCCGGTGCGGTCCCTGCTGGGGGTCCCGCGCCGCCTCGACGAGCTGTCCGACGACCTCGCCGGCGTCGACGTGCCGGCCTACGCGACCGACGCCGACACGATGGCCCGCGCGGTCGGGTTCCATCTGAACCGGGGGGTGCTCGCCGTCGCCGACCGTGCTCCCGCGCCGTCCCTCGACGACGTGCTGGCCCGCGCCCGCACGCTGGCGGTCTGCGAGGGGGTGGGGGACCACGAGAACCTGGGGTCGTTGTTCCGCAACGCCGCCGCCCTCGGCGTCGACGCGATCCTGCTCGGCCCCGGCTGCTCGGACCCGCTCTACCGGCGCAGCGTCCGCGTCTCGCTGGGGCACGTGCTGCGGGTCCCGTTCACGACCCTCGACGGCGCGTGGCCCGCCTCGCTGGACCGGCTGCGGGAGGCGGGGTTCACCGTCGCGGCACTCACCCCCGCCCCCGACGCCGAGCCCCTCGCCACGGCGGGCCTGGGCGGCCGGAAGGTCGCTCTGCTGCTGGGCGCGGAGGGCCCCGGGCTCACCGACGAGGCACTGGCCGCCGCCGACCGCCGTGTCCGGATCCCGATGGCGAGCGGCGTGGACTCGCTCAACGTCGCGACGGCCGCCGCCGTCGCCTTCCACGCCGTCACCGGCGGGAGCTGACCCCGGCCGTGTTCCCACACCGGATCCGGGCTCCCACACGGGACCGGATCCGGTGTGGGAGGTCGGAACCCGTGCGGGAAGGTGTCAGCGCTGGCCGCGGACGCCGAGCAGGACCTCGTCCCACGACGGCATGACCGGCTTGCCCTTCTTCGTCCGCCGCGATCCTGCGGTGGATGGGCGGCGCGGGGCCGCGGTCTCGGCGTCCTGTGCCGGGGTGGGGTCCGTCTCCTGCTCCGACGTGGCCGGGGTCTCGGTGGTGGCCGCGGCGGGTGCCTCGGTGCGCTCGTCGGCAGACCCGTCGTTCGTGGCGGCCCCGTCGTTCGTGGCGGTCCGGCGGTCGTCGGTCGCGGGACTCGCCGCGGCGGAGTCCGTGTCGGTGCCCGCGGGCCTCTCAGCGGAGTGCGCCTCGGTGGACCGCGCCTCCGCGGACTGCGCCTCGGTGGACTGTGCCGCGGTGGACGGCGCCGCAGCGGACGACCCTGCGGTGCTCGTCGCCGCCTCCGCGGTCGTGTCCTCCGGAGTGGCCGATGCGGTGGCGGCCGGTGACGTGCCGGCGGGGACCGGGCTGCCCGCTGCGTCGGTGTCCGACGCCGAGGTGGCCGCTCCCGTCGACGTCGCCGCCGCCGAGGCGGTCGCGTCCGTCGCGTCGTGCGCGGGCCCGGTGGCCGACGAGCCCGTACCGATTGCGTCCGTGGCGGTGGCCGCCGGGGCCGGGACGACCGGGTCCACGCCGTCCGAGCCGGTCGAGCTCGCGCCGCCGGAGGTCGTGCCGCCCGGGGTCGTGCCGTCCGCGGACACACCGTCCGAGGCGGGTCCGCTCGACGCGGTGTCGGTCGCGCCGGCCGACCCGGTCCCGTCGGTGGCGTCGGTGCTGTTGATGGCGTCGGTGCCCTCGACCTGCTCGACGCGCTTCGGGACCACCGGCGCCGCGGCGGCCGGGGCCCGGGTGTCGTCCGGGCGGGTGCCCACGGTGCGACCGGGTGTCTCGACGCGGGTCCGGGGCGGCGGCGGGCTCGCCCGACGCTGCTCGGGCGCGATCCCGCGCCCGGCCCAGGCCTCGGGCTGCTGCCCACCGGCCGCCGCGACGGCGCGCGCGGGAGCGGCGGTCGTCGGCGCCTCGGGGGCGTGGTCCTCGTCGCGGGCCATGTCGACCACCGACCCGAGCGGGCGCAGTGGACGTGCGGGCAGACCCTCGACGAGGTCGGAGGCGTGCTCGTCCAGCGCGACGACGGTGCCGCCGTGGGCACCGGGCTGGAACGCCCAGTGCGCGGCGTTGTCCGAGCGGCCGGTCTGCCAGGTCAGGACGACGACCCACTTGCCGTCCTCGCCCTTCCAGGAGTCCCAGCCGGCCCCGGCGTAGTCCTGTCCGCGCAGGCCGAAGGTGTGCGCGACCGTCTCACCGAGCGTGCGTGAGTCGGGGCCGTCGGCGCGCTGCGGATGTGCACTCTGGGCCAGCTCGGCGGTCCGCGACCGCTCGAGCAGGACGGGATAGGCGAAGCGTTCGATCTTCTGGGTCGGGACGCCGGCCGCGGCTGCGACCTCGTCGACCGACGCGCCACCCCGGATGCGGGCCTGGATCTCCCGTGGGCGCAACTGGCTCTCCAACTCGATCGCGATCTGGCCGAGCCGGGTCACGTCACCCCGTGCCGCGGCCCGCAGCTGCTCGTCGGCCGGCACCGTGTAGCGCTCGCGGCGGCCCGGGTCTTCGAGGACGACCGAGCCGTCCCCGGTCACCCCCACGACCCGCAACGCGCGCATCGACCTGACCTCCTGCTGTCGTCCCCGTCCGGGTGACGGTAGATGGCGAGGGGTCCGTGCCGGGTGAGGCGCGCCGGGCGAGTTCTGCCTGGTCGACAACACCTACTCGCCCGGGGGACCACCGGACCTTTCTCACTGACCGTGCTCAGCGTCGCACAGTTCGTGACGCACGAGGGAATTGGGGCGAGTGTTGCGCGTGTGACTACAACGAGTTGCTATCGATCACGCAACGACGCTGCGTGGCGACGCAACCCCCACACACGACGACGGCCGCCCCCAGGTGGGGACGGCCGTCGCGGTTCGTCGACGAGCAGGTGTCAGGAACCCAGCCGCTCCACGACCCAGTCGATGCACGCGGTCAGCGCCGAGACGTCCGACGGCTCGACCGCCGGGAACATCCCGATCCGCAACTGGTTGCGGCCCAGCTTGCGGTACGGCTCGGTGTCCACGATCCCGTTCGCGCGCAGCGCCGTCGCCACCGCGTCGGCGTCGACGGCGTCGTCGAAGTCGATCGTGCCGACCACCAGGCTCCGGTGTGCCGGGTCGGTGACGAACGGCGTCGCGAAGCTGCTCTTGTCCGCCCAGGTGTAGAGCCGGTCGGAGGAGTCGCGGGTGCGCGCGACGCAGCCGTCGAGCCCGCCGCGGGCGTTCATCCAGCGGATCTGGTCCTCGAGCAGGAACAGCGTCGCCAGCGACGGCGTGTTGTAGGTCTGGTCCTTGCCGGAGTTGTCGACGGCGGTGGCCAGCGACAGGAACGGCGGGATCCAGCGGTCCGACGCGGCCAGCTCGGCGACCCGCTCCAGGGCCTTCGGGCTCATGATCGCGAGGAACAGGCCGCCGTCGGAGGCGAAACCCTTCTGCGGGGCGAAGTAGTAGACGTCGGACTGGGTGATGTCGACCGGCAGTCCGCCGGCGCCGGAGGTCGCGTCGATCAGCACGAGCTGGTCGTCGGTGGTGCCCGCGGGCCGGTTGACCGGCACGGCGACTCCGGTCGAGGTCTCGTTGTGGGCCCAGGCGATGACGTCGACCGACGGGTCGCTGACCGGCTCCGGCGCGCTGCCCGGGGCGGCCTTGACGATCACCGGGTCGGCCAGGAACGGCGCGCCGGTGGTGGTGTCGGCGAACTTCTGCGAGAACTCGCCGTAGGTCAGGTGCAGCGACCGCTCGCGGACCAGGCCGAACGCCGCCGCGTCCCAGAACGCGGTCGAGCCGCCGTTGCCGAGGACGACCTCGTAGCCGTCGGGCAGCGAGAACAGCTCGGCCAGGCCCGAGCGCACCCGTCCGACGAGCTCCTTCACCGGCTTCTGCCGGTGCGAGGTGCCCAACAGGGAGTCGCCGGTCGCGGCGAGGGCGGACAGCTGCTCGGGGCGCACCTTGGACGGACCGCATCCGAAGCGGCCGTCCTGCGGAAGGAGATCGCCGGGGATCTTCAGATCGGCAGGAGAGGTCACGGTCCCAGTGTCGCAGCAGTACCCGTGGTGACGTGCGCCCAGTGCCGCGCGGATCACGCGCCGGCGGGTGCCCGGTGGGCGCGCCGGTACGCCAGCGGCGCCATCCCGATCTCGGCGTGCAACCGCTGCCGCAGCGCCGCGGTGGTGCCGAACCCGGCGCGCGCGGCGACCTGCTCGACGGGCAGGTCGGTGGTCTCCAGCAGGCGGCGCACCAGCTCCAGTCGGCGCGCGGCCAGCCAGCGGGCGGGGCTGGTGCCGGTCTCGGCGCGGAAGCGACGGGTGAAGGTCCGCACGCTCATCGACGCCTGCGCCGCCAGCTCCTCGATCGGGAGCGGCCGGTCGAGGCGGTGCAGCGCCCACTCCCGGACGGCGTCGGTGGCCGGGCCGCCGGGGTCCGGGACGTGCGAGGCGACGAACTGGGCCTGCCCGCCCTCCCGCCACGGTGCGACGACGTTGCGCCGCGCGGTCGCGGTGGCCACCGCGGCGCCGTGGTCGCGGCGGACCAGGTGCAGGCACAGGTCGATGCCCGCGGCCACGCCCGCCGAGGTGAGGATGTCGCCGTCGTCGACGAACAGCACGTCGGGGTCCAGCTCCACCTGCGGGTACAGCGCGCGGAAGGCGTCCACGTGTGCCCAGTGGGTGGTGGCGCGGCGACCGTCGAGCACGCCGGTGGCGGCCAGGGTGAACGCGCCGGTGCAGATCGCCACGACCCGTGCGCCGCGGTGCACGGCCCGGCGCACCAGGCCGAGGACGGCCTCGCCCGGATCGTCGGTGTTCGGGCCGCGCACGGCCGGCACCACCAGGGTGTCCGCGCGCTCCAGTACGTCGATCCCGTGTTCGGGCAGCACCCGGTACCCGGCGCTGGTGCGGACCGGGCCGCCGTCGACGGTGGCGACCCGCACGTCGTAGAGCGGGATGCCGTCCGCCGTGGTCGTGGTGCCGAGGATCCGTTCGGGGATGCCCAGCTCGAAGGCGATCACCCCGTCGACGGCGAGCACTCCGACCCGGTGCATGGCCGAATTCTTGCACATGTCGTCCGTCCGGCCACTGTTGTGTGCCGCACCGCCCCCGCACGATGACCCCCATGACGACGGCGCCCACGACGGCGGACACACGAGCACGCCGGGTGCACCCGGCCTGGTGGGCGGCGGGGGCGACGTTCCTCGCCCTGCTCGGCGCGGCCGGGTTCCGGTCCACCCCCGGGGTGCTGGTCGAGCCGCTGCACGCCGAGTTCGGCTGGGGCATCGGGTCCATCTCCTTCGCGCTCGCGGTGAACCTCGCCCTGTTCGGGGTGACCGCGCCGTTCGCGGCGGCGCTGATGGAGCGCTTCGGCGTGCGCCGCGTGGTCGCGACCGCGCTGGTCATGGTCGCGGTCGGTGCCGGCACGACCGTGTTCATGACGGCGGTCTGGCAGCTGGTGCTGCTGTGGGGCGTCGTCGTCGGGCTGGGCACCGGCTCGATGGCGATGGCGCTGGTCGCGACCGTGGTGAACCGCTGGTTCGTCGCCCGCCGCGGCCTCGTCTCCGGGGTCCTCACCGCCGCCACCGCCACCGGGCAGCTGGTGTTCCTGCCCCTGGTCGCGGCCGTCGTCGAGTCGGGCGGGTGGCGGCCCGCGGCGTTGATCACCGCAGGCGCGGCACTGGCCGTGGTGCCGGTGGTGTGGCTGTTCCTGAAGGACCGGCCCGCCGACGTCGGGGTCCTGCCCTACGGCGGCACCGAGGCCGACGTCGTCGCGCCGCAGCGCACGGGCGCCGCGCGGCTGGCGGTGCGGGCGCTGGCCGACGCCGCGCGCACCGGCACGTTCTGGCTGCTCGTCGGCGGGTTCTTCATCTGCGGCGCGACGACGGCGGGGCTGGTCCAGTCCCACTTCGTCCCGGCCGCGCACGACCACGGCATGCCCGCGACGACGGCGGCCTCCCTGCTCGCCCTGGTCGGCATCTTCGACCTGCTCGGGACGATCTTCTCCGGCTGGCTGACCGACCGGATCGACCCGCGGCTGCTGCTGGGCGCCTACTACGCGCTGCGCGGGCTGTCGCTGTTCCTGCTCCCGCCGCTGTTCGGGACCGACCTGAACGCCAGCATGCTCGCGTTCGTCGTGTTCTACGGCCTGGACTGGGTCGCGACCGTCCCGCCGACGATGGCGCTGGCCCGCGAGGCCTTCGGCGCCCGCTCGGCGGTGGTGTTCGGCTGGATCTTCGCCTCGCACCAGATCGGGGCGGCGTTCGCCGCGCTCGTCGCGGGTCTGGTCCGCGACGCCCTGGGCAGCTACGACACGGCCTGGTACGGCGGCGCCGTCCTCTGCGTCGTCGCGGCCGGGCTGTCGCTGGCGATCCGGCGCCACCGGGCCCCCGTGCCGTCGCCCGCGGGCTGATCACCATCTGCTCACGATCGTCCCGATCCGCCGCCGACGTGCCCTGTGTCCGGTACGACACGGGGAGTCGACGAGAGGGGCGAGTCGTGACCGAGAACCATCCCGGCCCGGGGGAGCCCGTGCCGCCGCAGCCGGGGATCGTGCCGCTGCGACCGTTGGACGCGGGGGAGATCGTGGGCGGGGTGTGGCGGTTCCTGCGCCGGACCCCGTGGACGGTCCTGCCCGGCCTGCTCTACGCCGTCGTCGTGCTCGGGACGCTGTGGCTGCTGCAGCCGGTCGGTGCACTGCAGCCGGCGAACCCGTTCGACCTGGTCGGGACCTTCCTGGAGGCGACGCTGTCCGGCCTGCCCTTCGGGCTCGTCGCGGCCGCCGTGGCGCCGCTCGTGCTCGCCGCGGTCCTCCCGGCGGTGACCTCGGCGGTGTACGGCTCGCGGACCGGGATCGCCGCGGCCTGGGCACAGGGCCGCCCCCGGCTGCCCGCCCTCTACGGCGTCCAGCTGGCGCAGCTGGTGATCGGGCTCGTCCCGATCGCGGTCGGCGCCTTCGTCGCGCTGCCGCTGTGGCGTGCGGGCGGGGTGGCCGCGGTGGCCGGGCTGCTCCTCGTCGTCGTGTTCTACGCCGCGCAGACCTGGATCGCGATCCTGCTGTCCCTGGCGTCGCCCGCGGTCGTCGCCGAGGGCCTCGGTGCGCGGGACGCGCTGTGGCGGTCGGTCGAGCTGGTCCGTGGTGCCTGGTGGCGCTGCTTCGGCGTGCTGATGCTGGTCGGGCTGACCGTGGCGGCGGCCGCGATCGTGGTGATGATCCCGGTGTTCGCGGTGACCTTCGCCCTGATGTTCACGGTGAGCCCGACGCTCGGGCTGGCCGTCGCCGGGGTGGCCTACGTCCTGCTGCTGGGCCTGGTGCTCCCGGTCTCGGTCGCCGCGCCGGCGCTGCTGCACCACGACCAGCGGGGCCGCCGCTCCGGGGTGGTCGGCCCCCCACCGGGGGAACAGCCGTAGCGCGCTCGGCCACGGGAGTTCCCCCGGGGAAGGGGGATCAGCGGGCGGAGACCGAGTCCCAGCCGTCGACGTCCTGCGGCCTGCGCGGGCCCGGGCCGATGTACTGCGCGCTCGGGCGCACGAGCTTGCCCTCGCGCTTCTGCTCCATGACGTGCGCCGACCAGCCGGCGGTGCGGGCGGAGGTGAACATCGCGGGCATCATGTGCGGCGGGACCTCGGCGAAGTCGAGGATCACCGCCGCCCAGAACTCGACGTTGGTCTCGATCGGGCGGTCCGGGCGTCGCTCGCGCAGGATCGCCAGCGCGGTGCGCTCCAGCTCGGCGGCCACCTCGTAGCGCGGGGCGTTCAGCTCCTGGCAGGTGCGGCGCAGCATGCGGGCCCGCGGGTCCTCGGCCCGGTAGACCCGGTGCCCGAAGCCCATGAGCTTCTCCTTGCGGTCCAGCAGGCCCGTGACCAGCGCCCGGGCGTCGCCGGTGCGCTCGACCTCGTCGATCATCGGGAGCACCCGGGCCGGGGCGCCGCCGTGCAGCGGGCCGGACATGGCGCCGATCGCGCCGGACAGCGACGCGGCGGCGTCGGCACCGGTGGAGGCGATCACCCGGGCGGTGAAGGTCGAGGCGTTCATGCCGTGCTCGGCGGCGGACACCCAGTAGGCGTCGACGGCGGCGACGTGGCGCGGGTCGGGCTCGCCGCGCCAGCGGGTCATGAAGCGCTCGGTGATCGTGGAGCACTCGTCGATGCGCGACTGCGGCACCGCGGGCACGCCGATGCCGCGGGCGGACTGGGCGACGTAGGACAGCGCCATCACCGAGGCGCGGGCCAGGTTGTCGCGGGCCTCGGCGTCGTCGATGTCGAGCAGCGGACGGTAGCCCCAGTACGGGGCGAGCATCGCCAGTGCGGCCTGCACGTCGACCCGCACGTCACCGGTGTGCACCGGGATCGGGAACGGCTCCGCCGGCGGCAGGCTCTGCCCGAAGCGGCCGTCGACCAGCAGCGCCCAGACGTCGCCGAAGGTCACCGTGCCGGCGAGGTCCTCCAGGTCGACGCCGCGGTAGCGCAGTGAGCCGCCGTCCTTGTCGGGCTCGGCGATCTCGGTGCGGAACGCGACGTGGCCCTCCAGCCCGGACCTGAATCCGGGGGGCGGCGGGGGCACCTCGTGCGCGAGCGTCTCGGTCACCGGGTCTCCTTCGGCTCGGATGGTCGTCGCCACCCTGCTCCGAACGGCCGGGGCGGGGCAACGCGACCGGCCGGTGGTGTCGATCACGAACCGGACACCCGTGCGTGAACGGTGGCCGTGTGCGGGACGGCGGGACGCCCCGCACACGGTCCGCGCGCCGCGGTCAGTCGGTGAAGTAGACGGGGACCCCGGTGACGATGTTCTGGCTCAGCGCCTTGACCGCGGTGGTGGCGATGATCTGGGTCCCCGCCTTGCCCCAGTGCACCGTCCCGTGACCGCTCTTGCCGCAGCCGAGTGACACCCAGTACTCCTTGCCGTCGCTCCACCGGAACCCGCGGGCCTTGACGCAGGCCTGGCCGGAGGAGAAGTTCGGGACCTCCCAGGACACCGTGATGTACGGCTTGCTCTGCCGGGCGATGTGTCCGCAGCTGCCGTTGTAGGTGCGGCTCCACTTTCCACCGATCGGCGCGTAGGCGGCCCGGTCGATCTTGCCGCACGACACCGTGCGCACCGTCGCGGTCACCTCCCGCTCCGGCGCCGCCGCTGCCGCAGCCACCGTCCCCGTCCCCGCCGCCGACGGCGCCGCCACCGGCGCGAGCGCCACGGCCCCGGTGAGCAGTACGGCCAGCGCCGTCGCGACCGGCGCGAACATCCTCGTCACACGCATCGTCTTCCCTCTCGTCATCCGAGCGGGGGTCGTCGTACGTACCCACCATCCCCCCGATCGGGTGGGTACGGATCGACTATTGATTGCGGGATGCAACGACGTCAACGGGTGATCCGGGCGGTCGGGGACCGAACGGCGGGTGCGCGGGAGGCGGGCGCGTGCCTACGGTCGTCGGCGGCACCGACCGTGAGTGAGGGGAACCGATGACGGACGCACCCGCGCTGGAGAGGATGCGGATCGACTACGCGAGCCGACCGCTCGACGTCGACGACCTGGCTCCGACCTGGTACGAACAGCTCACCGCGTGGCTGGAGCAGGCCCGTGAGGCCGGGCTGACCGAGCCGAACGCGATGGTGCTGGCGACTTCGGATCCGGACGGGCTGCCGTCGTCGCGCACCGTCCTGTGCAAGGGCCTCGACGCCGGCGGCATCGTGTTCTACACGAACTACACCTCCGCCAAGAGCCACGACCTCAATCGCACGCGCGTCGCCTCGGTCACCTTCCCCTGGTACGACCTCCAGCGTCAGGTGCAGCTCTCCGGTCGCGTCGAGCGCTGCTCCGAGGCCCAGTCCGACGCCTACTGGGCGCTGCGCCCGCGCGGGTCACAGCTGGGGGCGTGGGCGTCGGCGCAGTCGACGATCGTCGCCGGGCGCACGGTCCTCGACCAGGCGCTCGCCGGGGTCACCCGGCGCTTCGAGGGCGTCGAGGAGATCCCGCGACCGCCGCACTGGGGTGGCTGGCGGATCGTGCCGTGGCAGGTCGAGTTCTGGCAGGGCCGCGCCGACCGGATGCACGACCGGCTGCGGTTCGAGGTCGGCCGCGACGACTCCTGGTCGGTGCGCCGGCTCGCCCCCTAGGGGCAACCCGGAGGCGTGATGTCGGGGCGTCCGTGTACACCTTGACATCGTGAGCACGCGCAACGATCCCGGTGAGGGGCCGACGCAGCCGGTGCCGGGCGCCGAACGGGACACCCCGACCCGCCCCGTCCCCTCGCCCGCGGACGAGGGGCCGACGGTCCGCACCCGCGCGTCGCGGCTGACCGGGCTGCTGCGGTCGACCTTCGCCGACACCACCCCGCTGCGCACGCCCGCCTACCGGCGGCTGTGGGCGGCCGGGATCGTGACGGTGATCGGCGCCCAGCTGTCGGTCGTCGCCGTGCCGATCCAGATCTTCCAGCTGACCGGGTCGTCGGCCTACGTCGGGCTGACCGGTCTGTTCGGCCTGGTCCCGCTGGTGGTGTTCGGGCTGTGGGGTGGCGCGATCGCCGACGCCGTCGACCGGCGGGTCATGCTGCTGTTCACCGGGTCCGGCATCGCGCTGAGCTCGCTGGCGCTGTGGGTGGTCTCGGCCAGCGGGGCCGGGAACGTGTGGGTCGTGCTGGTGCTGTTCGCGTTCCAGTCGGCGATGCTCGCGATGAACCAGCCCACCCGCAGCGCGGTCATCCCGCGGCTGCTGCCCGCCGAGCAGCTGCCCGCCGCGAACGCGCTGAACATGACCGTCGTGCAGGTCGGCGCGGTGCTCGGGCCGCTCCTGGCCGGGGTGCTGATCCCGTTCATCGGGCTGTCGACCCTCTACCTGGTCGACGCGATCTTCCTGCTGGCGACGCTGTGGGCGACCTGGCGGCTGCCCGCGCTGCCGAGCTCCGCGCAGCGGGTGGACGGTGAGCGTCCGAAGGTGGGGCTGCGCGCGGTCGTCGACGGCTTCCGCTACGTCGGTACCCAGCGCATCCTGCTCGTCTCGTTCCTGGTCGACGTGATCGCGATGGGGCTGGGCATGCCCCGGGTGCTGTTCCCGCAGATGGCGGTGGACACCTTCGGCGGTACGGCCGACGGGGGTGTCCAGCAGGGCCTGCTGTACGCGGCGATCCCGATCGGGATGGTTGCCGGCGGCGTGCTGTCGGGCTGGTTGCAGAAGGTGCAGCGCCAAGGCGTCGCGGTCGTGGTCGCGGTGTGCGTCTGGGGCGGTGGGGTCCTGGTGTTCGGTCTGACCGGGTCGTTGTTCCTCGCGGTGCTCGCGCTGGCCGTCGCCGGCGCCGGCGACCTGGTCAGCTCGGTCTACCGGTCCTCGATGCTGCAGACCGTCGCGACCGACGAGATGCGCGGCCGGATGCAGGGCGTGTTCATCGTCGTCGTCGCGGGCGGGCCCCGGCTGGCCGACATGTGGCACGGCTCGGCGGCGTCGTTGATCGGGCCCGGTGTCACCGCGACGCTCGGCGGCGCCGCGGTGATCGTGGGCGTGCTGCTGTGCGTCTGGCGCTTCCCGGAGTTCCTCCGCTACCGCGCGCCCCGCGACGGAGGGTGAGAATCGTCGCCGCGTTCTGCGGATTCGCCCCGGCGGGCTAGCGTGTGCCCGAGACCCGATTGATCCCCGCTGTGAGAGGGAACCTCCACATGTCCGACGAGACCGCCGCCAAGTCCGACACCGCCGTACTCCGGTATTCGGGCGGCGAGTTCGAGACCGCGGTGCACACCCCGACGGAGGGGTCGCAGGCCGTCGACGTCAGCAAGCTGCTCGGCAAGACCGGCCTGGTCACCTTCGACCCGGGCTTCACCAGCACCGCGGCCTGCTCCTCGGCGATCACCTACATCGACGGTGACGCCGGCATCCTGCGCTACCGCGGCTACCCGATCGACCAGCTGGCAGGGAACTCCACGTTCCTCGAGGTCAGCTACCTGCTGATCTACGGCGAGCTGCCGAGCCAGCAGCAGCTCGACGCCTTCACCACCCGGATCAGCCGGCACACCCTGCTGCACGAGGACCTGAAGCGCTTCTTCGAGGGCTTCCCGCGGGACGCGCACCCGATGCCGGTGCTGTCGTCCGCGGTCAGCGCGCTGTCGACCTTCTACCAGGACTCGCTGGACCCGCACGACGAGGAGGCCGTCGAGCTCTCCACCGTCCGGCTCATGGCGAAGGTCTTCACGATCGCCGCCTACGCCTACAAGAAGTCCGTCGGGCAGCCGTTCCTGTACCCGGACAACTCCCTCGGCCTCGTCGAGAACTTCCTGCGGATGACCTTCGGGTTCCCCGCCGAGCCCTACGAGCTGGACCCGGACATGGTCCGCGCGCTCGACACGCTGCTGATCCTGCACGCCGACCACGAGCAGAACTGCTCGACCTCGACGGTGCGTCTCGTCGGTTCCAGCCAGGCCAACCTGTTCGCCTCCATCTCCGCCGGCGTGAACGCGCTGTTCGGCCCGCTGCACGGCGGCGCCAACCAGGCGGTCCTGGAGATGCTGACCCGCATCAAGGACGTCGAGGGCGGCAACGTCGACGACTTCGTCAGCCGGGTCAAGAACAAGGAGCAGGGCGCGAAGCTGATGGGCTTCGGGCACCGGGTCTACAAGAACTACGACCCGCGCGCGAAGATCGTCAAGGAGCAGGCCGAGACGATCCTCAAGAAGCTCGGCGTCAACGACCCGCTGCTCGACATCGCGATGACGCTCGAGGAGAAGGCGCTGGCCGACGACTACTTCGTCGAGCGCAAGCTCTACCCGAACGTCGACTTCTACACCGGCGTCATCTACCGGGCGATGGGCTTCCCGGTGAAGATGTTCACCGTGCTGTTCGCGCTCGGCCGGCTCCCGGGCTGGATCGCGCACTGGCGCGAGATGATGAACGACCCGCAGAACAAGATCGGGCGTCCGCGCCAGCTCTACACCGGTTCCGCGGAGCGTCTCTACGTCCCGGTCGGCCAGCGCTGACCACGTAGCACCACCGCACCGGCCTCTCTGCACGAGCGGGCCGCTCGTACGACCTCGTCGTACGGACGGCCCGCTCGTGCGTTCCGGGGGCGGGAGCGCGACCGGGGGAGGGGGCGCGGCTCGGCGGGCGGGTGGGACGTGGCGGCGCTAGCGTCGACCGGCATGGCGCCCAGCACTGCCGTCGTCTGGTTCCGACGAGACCTCCGGGTCGCCGACCAGCCCACCTTCCTCGCCGCGGCCGACGCCGCCGACCGCGCGCTCGCGCTGTTCGTGCTGGACCCGGCGCTGTTGGCACCCTCCGGCGCCGCGCGGGCGAACTTCCTCTACGGCTGCCTGCGCGAGCTCGACGAGGCCCTGGGCGGGAAGCTGCTCGTGGTGAAGGGGGACCCGGCGGACGTCGTCCCGCGGATCGCGACGGCGGTCGGCGCCCAGACCGTGCACGTCGCCGCGGACTACGGCCCCTACGGCCGCGAGCGCGACGAGCAGGTCGAGAAGGCACTCGCCGAGGACGGCGTCGAGCTCGTCCGGACCGGCTCGCCCTACGCCGTCGCGCCCGGCCGGGTGGAGAAGGGCACCGGCGGGCCGTTCAAGGTGTTCACCCCGTTCAGCCGAGCGTGGGCCGACCACGGCTGGCGCGCCCCGGCCGGGACCGACGCGTCGACGTGCAGGTGGATGGACCCCGCCGACAAGAACGGTGGACCCCGCGCGGTGCAGATCCCCGACGACCAGCCGGTCGAGGCCGAGCTGCCCGAGGCGGGGGAGTCCGCGGCGCGGGCCCGCTGGGCGGACTTCCTCGACGAGGGCGTGGCGGACTACGGGTCCGCCCGCGACCTGCCCGCCGAGCGCGGCACCTCGGGCATGTCGCCGTACCTCAAGTACGGCTGCGTCCACCCGCGCACGCTGCTCGCGGACCTGGCGAAGCAGAAGGGGGACTCGGTGAAGACCTACCGCACCGAGATCGCCTGGCGGGAGTTCTACGCCGACGTGCTGTACCGGCGGCCGGACTCCGCGCGCGAGAACTATGACAAGGCCTTCGACCACCTGCCGCTGCGCACCGGGAAGGCCGCCGACGCCGACTTCGAGCGCTGGTGCGAGGGCCGGACGGGCTTCCCGATCGTCGACGCCGGGATGCGCCAGCTGCGGGGCGAGGCGTGGATGCACAACCGAGTGCGGATGATCGTCGCGTCGTTCCTGGTCAAGGACCTGCACCTTCCGTGGTGGCGCGGCGCGCGGCACTTCATGGCGCTGCTCGTCGACGGCGACCTGGCCTCCAACCAGCACGGGTGGCAGTGGACGGCCGGGTCGGGGACGGACGCGTCGCCGTACTTCCGGATCTTCAACCCCATCACCCAGGGCGAGCGGTTCGACCCCGACGGGGACTACGTGCGCCGCTGGGTGCCCGAGCTCGCCGAGGTCGGGGGCAAGGTCGTGCACCAGCCGTGGAAGCTGCCCGGCGGCATCCCGGAGGGCTATCCGGAGCCGATGGTCGACCACAAGGCCGAGCGTCAGGACGCGCTCGCCCGCTACGACCAGGTCAAGGCCGCCCGGCCCTGAGCGCGTCCCGCCAGCGGACCCGCGCCCCGGTGCGCAGCACCGAGTTGCGGTACACCCGTGCCGACAGCAGCACCATCCCGGCGAGGGCGGCCAGCGCCAGCAGATAGGCGAGCACCGGCTCCCACCACGCGGTGACGCCGAGCGCGGTGCGCGCGGGCATGAGCGTCTGCGACAGGTACGGCACGAACGACAGCACCGTGGTGACGGGGTTGCGCGGGTCCACGGGCAGCACGGCGACGGCGAGCAGGAACGGCACGAGCAGCACGATGGCGATCGGCGCGGTCACCGACTGGAGCTCCTCCTGCCGGGACACCAGCGCGCCCGCCGCCGCGTAGAGCGTCGCGAACAGGAAGAACCCCACGAGGTACCAGGCCAGCGCGGACACCAGCGTGGGCAGCAGCAGCGCCGGGACCGCGAGCACGCCGGTGCCCACCGCGACGGCCGCGCCCACCCCGCCGAGGATCAGCAGCTGCAGCAGCCCGACCAGGCCGAGCCCGAGCACCTTCCCCGCGAGCAGCTGCCGCGCCGGGACGGTCGCGAGCAGCAGCTCGACCACGCGCCCGGCCTTCTCCTCGACCACCCCCTGCGCGACGGCCGCGCCGTAGGCGGTCACCGAGAAGAACAGCAGGAACGTCGTCACGAACGCCGTGCCGATCCGCTGCCCGAGCTCGGTGTCGACCGGTTCGAGTGTGCGCACCCCGACCCCGGACAGTGTGCTCACCCGGTCCGGGTCGGCGCCCGCGGCGAGCAGCGACTCGCGCACGGCCTGCTGCTCCACCACGTCGGCGACCAGCGACCGCAGCCCGGGAGCGACGTCGTCGAGGCCCACGAGCTGGTAGGTCCCCGGTGCCCCGGTGAGCATCGCGTCGGCCTCGCCGGTGCGGACCATCGACTCCGCGGTGTCCCGGTTCCCGGCCTCGGTCACGCGCAGCGTGGTGCCCAGCCGGTCCGCGGTGCCCTGCAGCTCGCCGCGCAGCTCGCGGGCCGGCCCGTCCAGCACCAGCGACGACGACGAGCCCTGCGTCCCGGCGAACACGATCACCGCGCCGTAGCCGCCGAAGACCAGCAGCATCAGCAGGATCCCGACGACGAACGTCCGCGACCGCAGCTGGGTGGTGATCTCGCGCCGCGCGACGAGCAGCACAGTCTTCATCGGGCGCGGTCCGTCAGGAGGGCGCGCTCCGTGGGGAGGGCGCGGTCGGTGGGGAGGGCGCCGTCCGTGGGAAGGGCGGGGTCCGCCGGGACGGCGCGGTCGCGCACGGCGTCGCGGTACAGCTCGGTCAGCGGCGGCCGGTACGGACCGAACGCGTGCACCGGCCCGGCGGCCAGCGCCGCGGCCAGCAGCACCTGGTCGTCGGTGCCCGGCGCCAGCTCGACGCGGGTGCGGGCACCGTCGACGTCGAGGACCCGCACCCCGGGGAGGTCGTCGGTCCAGCCCGGTGGCGGGCCGGTGACGTCGTAGCGGTCCGCGGCACCGGCGCGCAGCCCGTCGACCGTGCCGACCGCCACCATCCGGCCCGCCGAGATGATGCCCACCCGGTCGCAGAGCCGCTCCACCAGCTCCAGCTGGTGGGAGGAGAACACCACCGGCACCCCGGCCGCGGCGCGCTCGCGCAGCACCGCCCCCAGGGTGTCGACGGCCGCCGGGTCCAGCCCGGAGAACGGCTCGTCGAGCACCAGCAGATCGGGGTCGTGCACCAGCGCGGCGCACAGCTGCACCCGTTGCTGGTTGCCCAGCGACAGCTTCTGCACCTCGTCGCCGCGGCGCCCGGCCAGCCCGACCCGCTCGGTCCAGGTCTCGGTGGCCGCCTGGGCCTCCGACCGTGACATCCCGTGCAGCCGGGCCAGGTAGACGAGCTGCTCGGCGACCCGCATCCGCGGGTAGAGACCGCGCTCCTCGGGCAGGTACCCGATCCGGCGGCGTTCCGCGGGACCGAGTGGCGCGCCCTTCCAGGTGACCGCACCGGCGTCGGCGTCGAGGACGCCGAGCACGATCCGCATCGTCGTCGTCTTGCCCGCCCCGTTGCCGCCGACGAAGCCGAACACCTCGCCCGCACCGACCGTGAAGCTCACCTCGTCGAGGGCGGTGGCAGGGCCGAACCGCTTGGCGAGGCCGTCGATCGCCAGCACGTCGGCGACGCTACACGGAGCGGAGGTCGCGCACCGGTCTCGATCAGCGGGCGTGGGTGGCAGGTCCCCTTTCCGCTCTGTAGGCTCCGCACACCGCAATGGTGCTGGGATATGTCGATCGTGTAACGAAATGCGCTTCCGGTAGCGGTTTACGCATTGCGTGAGTGGGGGTCCTCGAATGTCATCGGTTCCGGCAGATGCTGGTCAACAGAGTGGCGAGAACGACGTGGAGCCCTCCGTACTGCGGAGGGCGGTCGCCGCGTCGGCGATCGGGAACGCGACGGAATGGTTCGACTACGGCATCTACGCCTACCTGACCGTCGAACTGACCAACGCGTTCTTCCCGGGCGAACTGGGCTACCTGGGAACGCTGCTGGGCTTCGCGATCTCCTTCATCCTGCGGCCGCTCGGCGGCTTCGTGTGGGGGCCGCTCGGGGACCGCATCGGCAGGCAGAAGGTCCTGTCGATGACGATCATCCTGATGGGCGTCGCGACGTTCCTGATCGGCGTCATCCCGTCCTACGCGACGATCGGCTGGGCCGCGCCGGCGCTGCTGTTCCTGCTGCGGATCATCCAGGGCTTCTCCACCGGCGGTGAGTACGGCGGCGCCGCCACCTTCATGGCGGAGTACGCGCCGGACCGCAAGCGCGGGTTCTGGGGCAGCTTCCTGGAGTTCGGCACCCTGGCCGGCTTCACGCTCGCGGTGCTGGTCGTCTTCGGCCTGGAGACCGCGATCGGCGAGCAGGCCATGCTCGACTACGGCTGGCGCATCCCGTTCATGATCGCCCTGCCGCTGGCGATGATCGGCCTCTACATCCGGACCAAGCTCGAGGACACCCCGGTGTTCCGTGACCTGGAGGCCGCCGGCGAGTCCGAGTCCGCCGCGACCGGCGCGCTCAAGGACCTCCTCGTCCGCTACTGGCAGCCGATCCTCGCACTGTTCGGCCTGGTCATCGCGCTGAACGTCATCAACTACACGCTGCTGACCTACATGCCGACCTACCTGCAGACGACGCTGTCGATGGACTCGGCGAGCGCCGACACGGTCGCCGTGGTCGGCCAGGTCGTGATGATGCTGCTGATCCCCTTCGCAGGGGCGCTGTCGGACCGGATCGGCCGCAAACCGTGCTGGTGGATCTCGCTGGTCGGCATCTTCGTGCTGGCGATCCCGATGTACATGCTGATGGCGGTGAGCGTGCCGCTGGCGATCCTCGGGTTCACCGTGCTCGGGCTGATCTACCTGCTCCAGCTCGGGACGATCTCCGCGACGTTCCCGGCGATGTTCCCGACCCACGTCCGCTTCGCCGGCATGGCGATCTCCTACAACGTGGCGACGGCGGCGTTCGGCGGCACCGCGCCGCTGATCAACGAGTCGGCGATCGAGGGCACCGGTGACGTCCTGTTCCCGGCCTACTACATGATGGGCGCCTGCGTGATCGGCATGATCGCGCTCTACTTCGTCATCGAGACGAAGGGCGTGTCGATCTCCGGCCGGGAGATCCCCGGGCTCGCCGAGCACCGCGCACGGCAGGCCGCGAAGACCGCTTCCTGAGTCGGAGCACCGGTCCACACCGGGCCCGTCTCCGTCGGGGACGGGCCCGGTCGGCGTCAGGGCTGGGACCAGCCGTGTGGCAGCGGCACGTGGCCGTCCCGCGCCGCGGTCCACACCCAGGCCCAGCACACGGTGCCGTCGTCGAGAACCACCCGGGACCGCGCGTAGTCCGGGCCCTCGTAGGCGTCGAGCGCGGCCAGCGCGGTCTCCGGGTCGGCCAGCTCGACGACCCAGCCGGGCACCCCGTCGCCGGTGTCGAGGGTCAGCGCGGGGTACCCGCGGCCGGTGTCGGCGACCGCGCCAGTCGGCAGCACCACCGGCTGCGGCAGCACGTCGGAGGCGTGCCCGCGCAGCATCCCGAAGGCCCGGCGGCCGGGCATGAGGGTGCCGTAGACGAACACCCGAGACGGCCACTGCTCCGGCACGGGTACGCCGTCGACGGACGTGGCGTCGAGACCGTCCGGGCCGGGTGCCCCGGACAGCGCGACGGCCCCGGCCTGGGCGAGGTCGGCGCAGCGGACGGGGGCCCCGTCGACGTGCAGCGGACGGCGGTCGGTGCGGGCGTCGCCGGTGGGGACCTCCGGGGCGAGGTAGGCCCACGGCCGGTCCAGCACCCCGGCGGCGTCGACGAGCGTGACCCGCCCGGTCGCGACCCGGGCCAGCCGGTAGCGCGGCGGGTCGGCGTCGCGGCCCTCGACGGCGTCGAGCGCGGCGAACTGCTCCGGCGCGACCAGCCACACGGTGTGCTCCTCGACCGCCCCACCGACGGCGGCGAGGGTGGCCGGGCGCTGGTCGTCGACGACCCGGCGGCCGGCCGACCAGACCGCCGCCATGCCCTCGGTGCGCACCCGCAGCACGACGACCGGCCCGGTCAGCCCGCGGGCCTCGCGCATCCAGGAGATCTTCGACGGGCAGGCGTTCGAGCCGTAGGCCAGCAGCGGTACCCGCCCGGCCATCGGCGGCGCGTTCGCTCCGGCGAGCACGTCGTCGAGACAACGACCGTCGACCCGCCATCCCGAGGGCGTCGACGGGTCGGCCGCCAGGGGGTGGGTGCGGCCGTCGACGTGCAGGAACGAGCACGGCGGCCGAGCACCCGGATAGGGGTCCGCGGGGAACGCGGAGTCCGGCCACGGTGCGGTGATGTCCGTTCCCGTCATGGGCACGGACCGTAGATCAACAGCCCGGGGTCAGCGGGGCGCGTCCGGGTACCGCCGCCGTAGCAGCGCCGTCGCCACCGCGAACAGCACCAGGACCGACAGCACGGCCGCCACGACGATCACCACGGTCGAGGTGCCCGCGGGCAGCAGTGCGAACGGCCAGAGTCCGGAGACCAGCACGGTCAGGCCGCCGACCGCGCCGCGCAGCAGGGCCGGGGTGCCGTCGGGGAACACGAACAACCGTCGGAGTAGTGCCATGGACCGACGGTAGGGGCCGAACGGGGGTTGCCGCAGCCCCGGACGGACCTCACCGTGCCCCGCCGTCTGCCCCGCTACCGGGCCATCCCCGCACCCTCCGGCGTCGCGATGCCGTAGCCGCGGATCTTGCGGTAGATCGTCGCCCGGCTCATCCCGAGCCGGCGCGCCGCCTCGGCCTTGTTGCCGTCGGCGTCGAGCAGGGCGTCGACGATGGCGTCGCACTCGATCGACTCGAGCGGGGTCAGTACCCGCCGGGCCAGCACCCGCGTCTCCGGCGGCAGGTCCTCCAGCCGGATCACCCCGGTCCGGCGACGACTCACGACCTTGCGCAGCACCTGGTAGAGCTGCTCGACGTTGCCCGGCCACCGGTGGCGCATGAGCACCCGCAGGGCCTCCGGCGCACAGGTCAGGTCGGCGCCGCGGGTCAGCCGGGCGAGCAGGTAGGGCACCAGCTCGGCGACGTCCTCCACGTGGTGGCGCAGCGGCGGGACCTCGATGGTGCGCGGGAAGCAGTCCAGCAGCGACGCCAGCTCGGGCGAGTCGGTCGTCCGGGAGCTGCCGCGGGTCGCGACGACCCAGGCCCGCTCCGGGTCGGTCGACTCGCGGTGCGGCTCCAGCGCGTCGGCGAGCGCCGCCGCGGCGGCCGGGGGCAGCCGGTCGACCTCGCGCAGCACCAGCGTCCCGCCGCCCCCGCCGAGCTCGTCGGTCACCTCGGAGAACCAGCGCGGGCCCACGTCGCCGGCGTCGAGCACGCGGACGTGCCCGGCGGGGGAGTGGAGGTGGTGGGTGGCGCGGGCCAGCGTGGTCCGGCCGGAGCCGGGCTCGCCCTGCAGCACCAGCCACTCGTTGGTGCGGAAGTGCCGGTCCACGGCCTGGGCGCACTTGGTCCACAGCGCCCCCGAGCCGACGGCGGTCGGCAGCGCGGTGGTGATCGTCGGCGTCGCGGAGCCGCGGCCGACGGTCTCGCGGTGGGTCAGGCTCACCTGCAGGATGCCGCCCGCCGAGCCCGCCTCGTTCCAGCTGGGCCGGCACTGCACGCGCGCCGTCGCCCCGCTCGGCAGGTCGACGACGAGCTGGCGGTTGCGCCCGGCCCGCAGCGCGTCGGTCGCCCCGGCCAGCAGCGGGGCCTGGTCGCCGGGGGCGATGAGCTCGCGGGCGCGGTCGTTCATCATCACGAGGTCGTCGCCGACGGCGAGCACCGCGGAGTCGCCCCCGCGCTGGACCGCGGTCAGGTAGTCGTGCAGCAGCGTCAGCTCGTGCCGCCCGGACGCGGCGAGCAACGCCTCCTCGATGCGGCGGGCCGTCGTCGCGGCGGTGGCGACCATCAGCGCGTTCGCCTCGGTCCGCCAGCAGGTCAGATCGATGACGCCCAGGATCTTGCCGGTGACCGGGTGCCGGATCGGGGCGCCGGCGCAGGCCAGGTCCTCCAGGTGCTCGACGAAGTGCTCGTGCCCGAACACCTCGGTCGGCCGCCTCCCCTCCAGCGCGGTGCCGATGCCGTTGGTGCCGACGTGCTGCTCGGCGTAGGAGAAACCGGGGACGAGCCACACCCGGTCCAGGTGCTGACGCAGCGCGGAGTCGCCGGTCCGGCGGTCGAGGACGACACCGTCGGAGTCGCAGAGGATGAGGCTGACCGGCTCGGTGGCGAACTGGTCGCACAGCTCGGAGACGATCGGGGTGGCCGCCCGTACCAGCGGGCTGTCGGTCTCGCGGCCGACCTCGGGCAGGTCGATGGAGTCCGGCGCCACGTCGCTGTCCCGCGACCGGATCCAGGACGCCAGGATCGGTGGGCGGACCGCGTCCTCACGCATCTGCTCGTGGTGCAGGAACGCCTCGCGGGCGGCCGCGATCCGTTTGGCCGCGGTGCTGGTGGCGGTCCTGGACACGGATGTGGGCGCCGAGCCGGTGGCGGAGACGTCAGATCCGTCCCCGGGGTGTCGCGGGCGCGGCGTCGGCCGGCCCGCCCGGGTGGCGCCCTGCGCGCCGTCGGGCAGGGGTCTCACACACGGCCTCCTTGCCAGTGTCGAGCTCGGGACACGACCACCGGGGATCCGCGTGCGACAGCGGTGACCTGCCCGGATCCCGTGGCCACGGCGACGGTACGCGCCGTGAGAGCAAGATCACCACAGGTGGCGGGGCGGAAGAGTCTCATATTGAGACCTCGAATGCCTGCCGGACCATGTGTGATTCGCAGCACGGAGGACAGACGGCACCGGCGCCGCGGCACCCACCCACGTCACCGGGTCGTCCGACCTCCGCGTTCGACCACGACATCGGGCTACCCGCGCTCGCCCGCTGATCCGACCACAACCCACCACCGTGAGGAGACGACGTGAGTCGGCAGAGTTTGGCGAAGGCTCACCAGAAGATCCAGGAGCTTTCCTGGGAGCCGCAGTACCACGAGCCGTACATGAAGTACGGAACCGACTACACCTTCAAGAAGGCGGCGAAGAAGGACCCGCTCAAGCAGGTCCTGCGCTCGTACTTCCCGATGGAGGAGGAGAAGGACCACCGCGTCTACGGCGCCCAGGACGGTGCCATCCGCGGCAACATGTTCCGGCAGGTGCAGGAGCGCTGGCTGGAGTGGCAGAAGCTCTTCCTGTCGATCATCCCGTTGCCGGAGATCTCGGCGGCGCGCTCGATGCCGATGCTGTTCCACGTGGTTCCGAACCCGGAGCTGCACAACGGCCAGGCGATCCAGATGATCGACGAGGTTCGGCACAGCACGATCCAGCAGAACCTCAAGCGCCTGTACATGAACAACTACATCGACCCGGCGGGCTTCAACAACTCGCTGCGGAACTTCCAGTCGGACTACTGCGGCACGATCGGCCGCCAGTTCGCCGAGGGGTTCATCACCGGTGACGCCATCACCGCCGCGTCGATCTACCTGACCATCGTCGCGGAGACCGCGTTCACGAACACCCTGTTCGTGGCGATGCCGGCCGAGGCGGCCGCCAACGGCGACTACCTGCTGCCGACGGTGTTCCACTCGGTGCAGTCCGACGAGTCGCGGCACATCTCCAACGGCTACGCCACGCTCCTGATGGCGCTGTCGGACGAGGACAACCGCCAGCTGCTCGAGCGCGACCTGCGCTACGCGTGGTGGAACAACCACCGCGTCGTCGACGCCGCCATCGGCACCTTCATCGAGTACGGCACGAAGGACCGCCGCAAGGACCGTGAGTCCTACGCGGAGATGTGGCGCCGCTGGATCTACGACGACTACTACCGCAGCTACCTGCTGCCGCTCGAGAAGTACGGCCTGGTGATCCCGCACGACCTGGTCGAGGAGTCCTGGAACCAGATCTGGAACAAGGGCTACGTCCACGAGGTCGCGCAGTTCTTCGCCACCGGCTGGTGCGCCAACTACTGGCGCATCGACGGCATGACCGACACCGACTTCGAGTGGTTCGAGTACAAGTACCCGGGCTGGTACGACCGGTACGGCAAGTGGTGGGAGAACTACAACCGCCTCGCCAAGCCGAACGGTCACCACGCCATCGTGGCCGAGGACGTCGACTACGTGTACCCGCACCGCTGCTGGACCTGCATGGTCCCGTGTCTGGTGCGCGAGGACATGGTCGTCGACAAGGTGGACGGCCAGTGGCGCACGTACTGCCACGAGGTCTGCCGCTGGACCGACGCCGAGGCCTTCCGGCCCGTGTACCAGGGTCGCGAGACCCCGAACATGGGCAAGCTCGTGGGTCACCGCGAGTGGGAGACGCTCTACCACGGCTGGAACTGGGCCGACGTCATCCAGGACATGGGCTTCGTCCGTGACGACGGCAAGACGCTGACCGCTCAGCCGCACCTCGATCTCGACCCGAAGAAGATGTGGACGCTGGACCACATGCGGCGCATGCCGCACCTGGCCAGCCCCAACGTCATCCTCAACGAGATGAGCGACGCCGAGCGCGAGGCGTTCGTGGCGGACTACAACCGCCAGGGGCCGGGAGGCCGGCCCGCGCCCACCGACGCCTGAGCGCGGGTCAGGCGAGGGGAGAGGGTTCCCGTCACTCCATGACGGGGCTCTCTTCCCGCGGCCCGGCCGGGGGGTCGTCTTCCCCGGCCGGGTCACCCCGGGACCCCTGTCCGTCGGGCGGGGCCCGGGGCGACGCCTGCCCACGTCTGTCCGATTGGTCTTTTTTCTCACGCCATTCGTCACGCCAAGAGAGGTGGTCTGCGCTCGTGGGCGACAAACACGTCGTGCGGTTCGAGCCCGTCGGCATCGAGATCGAGGTCGACGAGGACCAGAACATCCTCCGTGCCGCGGCCGAGCAGGGCGTCCAGCTCATGCACGGTTGCAAGGAGGGCCAGTGCTCGGCCTGCAAGTCCTTCGTCCTGGAGGGCGAGGACATCGAGTACGACAGCTACTCGACGTTCGCGCTGCCGGACTACGAGAAGGACGAGGGGCACACCCTGCTGTGCCGGGCACACGCCTACGAGGACCTGGTCATCGAGCTGACCAACTACGACGAGGAGATCATCCGCTCCGGCCTGCCCCTCACCAAGGGCGTGGTCGAGGTGGTGTCGGTCGAGGCCGTCACCCACGACATGCGGCACCTGACCGTCAAGCTGGTCGAGCCGTCGGAGATCAAGTTCTTCCCCGGGCAGTACATGGACCTCGTCTGCCCCGGGACCGAGGAGAGCCGCTCGTTCTCCATGGCCAACACCCCGAACCGGGACGGCACCTACGAGTTCGTCATCAAGGTCTACCCGGGCGGGCTGTTCGGGACCTGGCTCGACGAGAAGGCCGCCCCCGGTGACCGGCTCGACGTCGAGGCGCCCTTCGGCACCTTCACCCTCCGGCAGAACCGCAGCTCGCCGATCGTCTTCGTCGGCGGTGGCGCCGGGATGGCGCCGGTGCTGGGCCTGCTGCGGGCGATGGCCGAGGGCGGGGTCGAACGACGAGCCACCTTCTACTACGGCGCGCGCACCGCGGCCGATCTCTGCTTCGAGAAGGAGATCGCCGAACTGGCGCCCCAGCTGGGCGGCTTCCGGTACGTCCCCGCCCTGTCCGACGTGGACGGCGGCGCGGACTGGGCCGGCGAGACCGGCCTGATCACGGAGGTGGTCAGGCGCAACGAATCCGATCTGAAGGGAGCGGATGCCTACGTCTGCGGTCCCCCGCCGATGGTCGACGCGGCGATCGCGACGCTGACCCAGCTGGGTGTGAGTGAGACCAACATCTTCTACGACAAGTTCACCACGACCGGTGAGCAAGAAGGCGAGGACGGACAGCAATGACTCAGTCCCCCACCACGCAGGACACGTCGTCCGGTTCGCAGCGCAGCGTTCCCAAGCCCGTCTTCACCGACGCGGAGGCCGGGGCACGGGAGTTCCCCGACTCGAGCTCGAACGCGCGCCGCTACAACTACTACGCGCCCGCCAAGCGCAAGCAGACGCTGTACGAGGACACCACCGTCGAGGTCCAGCCGGACCCGCGGCACTACCTCGCCCAGGGCTGGATCTACGGCTTCGCCAACGGCGAGGGCGGCTACCCGCTGCACTGGACCAAGCTCAAGGCCTGGGGCGTCGACGAGCCGGAGCCGCAGCGCGGCGTCGGCACCGGCGGCCTGCACGTGAAGAACTGGCCGGCCCACGGCTGGCACGAGTTCCGCGACCCGAACGAGGAGTGGGAGCAGAGCCTCTTCCGGTACAACGCGAACGTCGTCCGCCAGCTCACCCAGAACATCGAGAACGCCCGGAACGCGAAGGCGTTCGAGCTGTGGAACCCGAACTGGGTGCGCTTCGTCGAGCGCAACGTCGGCGCCTGGATGCACATCGAGCACATCCTCGGCCTCTACGTCTTCGCGTCCAACGAGCGGTCCGCGCCGACGAACATGCACAACACCGCGCTCGCCGCGAACTCCACCCGCAAGATCCGGTTCGCCCAGGACCTCGCGCTCTACAACCTGACGCTGTCCGAGGAGATCGACGGTTTCGACGGCACCGCCCACCTCGACGCGTGGGACAACGCGCCGGAGTGGCAGGGCGCCCGCAGGATGACCGAGGCCCTCACCGCGGTCCAGGACGACTGGGGCGAGGCGATCTTCGCGGCGAACTGCGTGTTCGAGCCCCTGGTCGGCGAGCTGTTCCGGTCGAACCTGGTCATGCAGTCCGCCGCCACCAACGGTGACTACGTGACCCCGACGGTCATGGGTGCCGGCGAGTTCGACTACGCCCAGCGCGACCTGCGCTGGTCGATCGCCTGCTTCGCGCCGCTCACCCAGGACCGCGAGTTCGCCGACCACAACCGGGAGCTCATGGGCGGCTGGCTCCGGACCTACGTGCCGCAGGCGCTGGAGGCCGCCCGGACGATGCAGCCGATGTGGTCCCAGTCGGACTCCAAGCCGCCGACGTTCGAGGACTCCCTCGACCGCGCCAAGAACCGGTTCGCCGGGATCTGCAGCGATCTCGGTCTCGACGTCCCCGAGGAGCTGAAGCAGTGACCAGCACGGACAGCCCGTTCAAGCAGGACAGCACCGCGTCGAACATGTGCGGATTCACGCTGATGAACAACCAGATCGGCGCGGTCATCGCGACGGTCCTGGACCGTCAGGACAACGTGACCGTGCAGCACCTGCCCTCGATGATCCGCGTCGACGGCACCGGCAAGTTCGAGCTCGACTACGAGGCGATGGACGAGGAGGCCGGCCAGGAGGAGGGCTGGTTCGACGCCGCCCAGTTCGAGGAGAACATGTCCACCCACTACGGGCGGATGGTCCACCTGGACGACAAGACGATCATGTTCGCCAATCCCGAGGACGCCGCCGAGTACATCGACTTCGACCTGAAGCCGGTGTAGGACCCGCTCCTCACCCGGATCGCACCGCCCGGGACGACGACCCGTCCCCGGCCCACCACGGTCGGCGACGGCCCGGGCGGTGCGTTCCACCCGCGCAGCGCGCCTGGACGGCGCCTCGGCTGCGCACGTTGATCCACACCCGCGCACCTGGACCGACTCTCTCCGGGAGGACCCACCATGGCCAAGGAACTCCGCTTCGGCGCCGAGGGCCGTCATCTGCTGCAGGCCGGCGTCGACCAGCTGGCCGAAGCCGTCAAGAGCACGCTGGGCCCCAAGGGCCGCAACGTCATCCTGGAGAAGATCACGGGCTCGCCCGAGGTCACGAACGACGGCGTCACCATCGCCCGCGAGATCCACCTGCGCGACCCCTTCGAGAACATGGGCGCCCAGCTGGTCAAGGAAGCGGCGGTCAAGACCAACGACACGGTCGGCGACGGCACCACCACCGCGACCGTCATCGCCCAGGCGATCGTCAAGCAGGGCATGAGCGCCATCGAGGGCGGCGGCAACCCGGTGCTGGTCAAGCGGGGCATCGACATCGCGGTCAACGCGCTCGTCGACCGCCTGCAGACGGTGTCGCACCCGGTCAGCACCGAGGAGGACTACGCCCGCGTCGCCTCCATCTCGGCCAACGACGACTACACGATCGGCGGGGTCGTCGCGAAGGCGCTGCACACCGTCGGCGACGACGGCGTCGTCACCGTCGACGACACCCCGCTGCCGGGCGTCTCGGTGGACTTCGTCGAGGACTTCGAGTTCGACAACGGCTACGTCTCGCCATACATGGTGACCAACCCCGGCACGCTCGAGGCGATCGTCGACGACCCCTACATCCTCTTCACCGCGCACAAGATCAAGGACGTCCAGCAGATCATGCCGGTGCTGGACCGGATCATGCGCAACGACCGGCGCCCGCTCGTCATCGTCGCGGAGACGGTCGAGGGCACCGCCCTGCAGATGCTGGTCCACAACCACGTCAACGGGCACTTCCAGGCCGTCGCGATCAAGGCGCCCGGCTTCGGCGAGAAGCGCATCCACCTGCTGGAGGACATGGCCGCGCTCTGCGGCGGACAGGTGCACTCCAAGAGCTCCTCGTTCTCGCTCGAGCAGATCGACGTCGAGCACCTGGGGCGCGCCGTGCAGGTGCGGGTCACCAGCGAGGGCACCACGATCATCGGCGGTGGCGGGGACAAGCAGAAGCTGGAGTACCGGCTGTCGCAGCTGCGCGCCGAGCTGGCCCGCGCGACCATCGGCACCGACGAGGACTTCTTCTCCGACCGCATCGCCCGGCTGTCCGGGAAGGCCGCGATCATCTCGGTCGGGGCACCGACCAACGCCGAGGCCCGCGAGATCCGGCATCGCGTGGACGACTCGCTGCAGGCGACCCGGGCCGCGGTGGCCGAGGGCATCGTCGCCGGTGGCGGCGCGGCGCTGCTGCACGCCGAGCCCGCCCTGGACGAGCTGGACGTGACCGGGGACTACCGGATCGGCGTCGAGATCGTCCGGCAGGCGCTCACCGAGCCCGTGCACCTCATCGCCTCCAACGCGGGCTACGACGGCGACGAGGTGGTCAAGCAGGTCACGACCATGGGCGTCGACGAGGGCTTCGACGCCCTGGAGGGCCGCTACGGGGACATGGTCGAGATGGGCATCATCGACCCGCTGCGGGTCGTGCGCTCCGCCCTGCAGAACGGCGCCTCGGTCGCCGGGCTGATCCTCACCACCAACTCCCTGGTGGCCGAGGAGGTCACGCCCTGGAACAAGGCCCTCATGACCGAGTTCGGCCAGCTCGACGAGGGCATCCCGCAGCCCAGCCCGGACTCGAGCACACCCCAGTCGATGGGGCTCGGCCCGTCGGTCGGGTAGGTACCGGCCAGCCCGGTCACAGGGAACCCAGGGGAGCGGCCCGGCACGCGCTGCGCGTGCCGGGCCGCTCCGCGACAGTGGAGGTGGTCGTCGTGGACCGGTGCTGCCCAGCGCCCCCGGGGCGTGGTGGTCTCCCGGCGGTCGTCGACGCCCAGGTGCACGGCTGGGACGGCAGGCCGCACAACCAGTCGGGCCCGGCGGGGGAGCAGTTCGTCGCCGACCTGCTGCACCGCCACCGGATGGTCGACCCCTCGCCGCGGCCGCTGTCGGCGGACGCGTTCGAGCTGGTCACGCCGCAGGCACTGGCTGCGCACGTGCTGTCCGCGGTGGACCGCGCGGTGCTGGTCCCTGCCGGGTTCGAGGACCTGTTCGTTCTCGGGTTCGCCGCGCCTGCCTGGCACGCCGAGCTCGCCGCCGAGCACCCCGGTCGGCTCGCGCTGGCCGGCGAGCTCGATCCCGCCGACCGGGCCCGTGCCCGTGGCATCGGCGCCCGGGTCGGTCGCGACGGTCTGCGCGCGCTGACCGTGCTGCCGGCCCGTCGTCCGGAGACCGCGCTGTCCCTGCGGGCACCGTGGCTGCGACGGACCCTGATCCGGGCGGAGCAGGCCGGCGCCGGGGTGGTCCACATCGGGGTCGCACCGACCGCGCGACCGTCGCGCGCGGCACCGGACTGGGCGCACGCGGGCGTCGTCGCCGAGGGGGAGGCGGCTCCGCGGCCCCGGTGGCCGGAGTGGGCCGAGCCGGTCCGCGCCGGGTCCGCCCTGCCGGTCCGGGTGCGCAGCGCGGGGCCGCTGCCGGCCGGGGCCGTCGACGTCACCGAGGTCGCCGCGCTGGCCACGGCCCTGCCCAAGATCCGGTTCGTGGTGGGCGCCGCCTGCGCCCCGACCGCGTCGCTGATCCGGCTGGCCCGCGTGCCCAACGTCTACGTGCTGCTCACCGACCTGCTGATCGCGTTGCGGCGACACCGGGTGCCGGCCGCGGAGGCGCTCGGTGAGCTGCTGGCCGCCTACGGCCCGGACCGGCTGATGTTCGGGAGCGGCTACCCGCTGGTGCGTCCGGCGCGGCTGATCCGCGACCTTATGACCTTCCGCTATCCCGACGAGCTGCGCGGACGGTTTCCCGAGCTCGACGACGACGTGCGCGCCGCCCTGCTCGGCGGTACCGCAGCGCGGGTGCACGGGTTCGACCTCGGCTGCGCCACGCCCCGCACCGGCCCGCGCCGCAGGGGCGCGCTGAGCCCACCTGAATGCAGCACAGGCAAGCCTAAGTTCGTGTCCTAGCATTCCGCCGGACGAGCGGAAGGAACGGACATGGGACTGACCCGGCGACAGATGCTCCTGGGGACGCTGGCAGCGGCCGGTGGCGCCGCCCTGGCGGGGTGTGGCGGGGGCGGCAGGTCGGAGACCGGCACCGGTGCCGCGACGGGGAGCGCCGGATTCCCGGTGACGATCGAGGGCAAGCTCGGCGCGGCGACGATCCCACAGGCCCCGCAGCGCGTGGTGTCCGTGGGCTACACCGACCACGACGCGATCCTCGCGCTCGGGGTGGCGCCGGTGGCGGCCCGCTACTGGTACGGCGACGAGAAGGTCGTCGTGCAGCCGTGGGCCCAGGCGGCCGCGCAGGCGGTGGGCGCGGCACCGGCGGTCCTGAACATGTCCTCCATCGAGCCCGAGAAGATCGCAGCACAGCGCCCCGACCTGGTGATCGGCCTCTACTCCGACCTCGACGCCCAGAGCTATCCGGTGGTGAGCGCCGTCGCGCCGACCGTCGGGCCACCGCGGGGGTTCGACGACTACGGCGCACCGTGGCAGGAGTACACCCGCGAGACCGGGCGGGCGCTGGGCAAGGAGGCCGAGGCCGAGAAGCTGGTCGCCGACCTGGAGGCCAGGTTCGTCGCCGCCCGCGACGCCGATCCACAGTGGAAGGGGCGCTCGGTCGTCGTCGCGAGCCGCAGCGCGGACAAGATCAGCGTGTTCTCCTCGCAGGACCCCCGCTCACGGTTCTTCACCGAGCTGGGGTTCACCGTGCCGCCGCGGATCGACCAGCTGGCCGCAGGCAAGTTCTACACCGAGTTCAGCTTCGAGCAGGCGAGCGAGCTCGACCACGACCTCATCGTCTGGGACCAGCTGTCGTTCACCCCCGGCGGGAAGGCGACGGTCGTCGGGGATCCGCTGCTGTCGCGGTTGCCCGCGATGCGCGACGGGCGCACCGTGTTCCTGGAGGGGGCCACCGAGCTGGCCTTCGCCTGGCAGACCGTGCTCAGCCTCCCGTCCGTGCTCGACGCGGTCGTCCCCGAGCTGCAGCGGGCGATTCCGAAGGCCTGACCCGCTCCCGTCGGGGTGGGGCGTGCCCCGGCCCCGGGGGCCGCCCTGCCACGCGACGCTCCTGCCGGTGGCGTCGCTGCGGGGTCCTCGTGGCGGTGGTCAGGCGCGACGACGGCGGACGGCCGGGGTGAGCAGGAACAGCACCGCGGCCGTCGTGCCGAAGGCGGGGGCGAAGCCGAAGGGCTCGGCGATCGCTCCCAGCCCGGTCGCCCCCAGGCCGGCCCCGGCGTCGTAGGCGATGTTCCAGACGGCGCTCGCCGGGCCGTACTGCAACGGCCCGGCGGCGGCGAACAGGGCGACCATGGCGTCGTTCTGCACGAGCCCGAACCCGGCGCCGACAGCGGCCGCCCCCGCCACCAGCAGGACCGACGCGAACGGAGCGGTGAGCACCCCGAGCAGCCCGACCGTGGCGCACGCGGTCCCGACCGGCAACAGGGCCCCGGGACGTCCGCTGCGGTCGGTGAGGGTGCCCGCGACGCCGCGGCCGAGCAGCGCCCCGAGCGCGGTGGCGAACAGCGCAGCGGGCACCGCGACCGTCGCCCCCGGCGCGACGAGCGGGGCGAAGGTGATCACGCCGCCCTGCGCGGTGGAGCAGCCCAGCATCGCGAGCACCGGCGCGGCGGGGAGTCGCCTGCGGGTCGCGCGGGGGTGCGGGACGGCGTCGTCGCGGCGGGGTGCGGGGGCCCGCCGGGGCCCGCGCACGAACGCCACCACCAGCGCCCCGGCGACCGGGGTGATCCCGGCGAGCAGGAACACCCCGGTGAACCCCAGCGCGTCGACGACCGCGACGCCCGCCGGCAGGAACAGCAGCTGGGGCAGGCCGACCGCGTAGCCGTAGCGCGCCGCCGCGCGACCGTGTGCGGACGGCTCGACCAGCTCCGCGACGAGCGCGCTCCCGGCGACCGTGGCCATCCCGAACCCGAGCCCACGGACGGCGGAGATCGCCAGCACCGGACCGAGGTCGGCGGTCAGCGCGAGCAACGGCGTCGGGAGGCCGAGCAGCAGTGACCCCACGACCAGCACCGGACGGTGCCCGACCCGGCGCAGCATCGCGGGCACCAGCAGCTGGGTGCCGACGGTGGCCGCCATCAGTACGCCCGTGCTCAGCCCCGCTCCGAACTCGCCGGAACCGCCCCGGGACACCCACAGCGGGACGACCGGCAGCAGCAGGGCGTACCCGCCGAACGCGAGCGCGGTCGAGGCGAGGAGCAGACGGAACGGGAGCGACGACAGCGAGCGGGGCACGCCCCACCGTGTCAGACGCACGCGTCGCGGCGCGTCCCGCGCCCCGGCTCCACGCTGCCCCTCGTCCCGCGCTGTCCGCTCGACCGCTCGCCGAGATGCAGCTCAGCGGGATCCGTGGCTCGTCCGAGCCCGCTGAGCTGCGTCTCGGTGTAGGAACCGCTGCGGCCCGGTCCCTGGGTGTGAGGGGCCGGGCCGCAGGTGGGGGTGTCGGGTCAGGATCGGTTGCGGATCCATTCGTCGAGGTGGGGTGCTTCGTCGCCGATGGTGGTGGGGTCTCCGTGTCCGGTGCGGACGCGGGTGTCGGCGGGGAGGGTGAGCAGGGTGGTGCGGATGGATTCGATGATGGCGTCGAACGATGAGTAGGAGCGTCCGGTGGCGCCGGGTCCGCCGTGGAACAGGGTGTCGCCGGTGAAGACGATGCCGAGTTCGGGTGCGTAGAGGCAGGACGAGCCGGGGGAGTGGCCGGGGGTCTGCAGCACCCGTAGGTCGATCCCGCCCGCGGTGAGGACCTGGCCGTCGGCGAGTTCCTGGTCGGGTGTGCGGTCGGGCCAGGTCATGTCCCACAGGACGTGTTCGGCGGGGTTGAGCAGGATCGGTGCGTCGAAGCGGTCGGCGAGGGTGGGTGCTTGGTTGATGTGGTCGTCGTGGGCGTGGGTGCACACGATGGCCTTCACGGTGCGGTCGCCGACGGCGTGGGTGATGGCGTCGGCGTCGTGGGCGGCGTCGATGACGAACACTTCGTGGTCGTCGCCGATGATCCAGACGTTGTTGTCGACGTCGAAGGATCCGCCGTCGAGGTTGAACGTCCCGGAGGTGACGACGTGATCGATGGGGGCCATCAGAGGATCACGACCGAGCGGAGGACGTCACCGGCGTGCATTTTGTCGAAGGCGGTTTCGATGTCGTCGATGCTGATGGTTTCGGTGACGAACTTGTCGAGGGGGAAGCGGCCTTGGAGGTAGAGGTCGATGTAGGTGGGGAAGTCGCGTGAGGGTAGGCAGTCGCCGTACCAGGAGGATGTGAGGGCGCCGCCGCGGCCGAAGTAGTCGATGAGCGGGATCTGGGGGGCGTGCAGGTCGGGGGTGGGGACGCCGACGAGGACGACGGTGCCGGCGAGGTCGCGGGCGTAGAAGGCCTGTTTGTAGGTTTCGGGTCGTCCGACGGCGTCGATGACGACGTCGGCGCCGTTGCCGTCGGTCACGGACTGGATGAACTCGACCGGGTCCTGTTCGGTGGCGTTGACGGTGTGGGTGGCGCCGAACTCTTCGGCCCACTTGAGTTTCCGCGGGTCGGTGTCGACGGCGATGATGGTGGTGGCGCCGGCGAGTGTGGCGCCGGCGATGGCGGCGTCGCCGACGCCGCCGCAGCCGATGACGGCGATGGAGTCTCCGCGCCCGACGCCGCCGGTGTTGATGGCGGCGCCGAGGCCGGCCATGACGCCGCAGCCGAGGAGGCCGGCGGCTTTCGGGTCTGCGTCGGGGTTGACCTTGGTGCATTGTCCGGAGTGGACGAGGGTCTTCTCGATGAAGGCGCCGATGCCGAGGGCGGGGGACAGTTCGGTGCCGTCTTCGAGGGTCATCTTCTGTGTCGCGTTGTGGGTGTCGAAGCAGTACTGGGGCTTGCCCTTGTTGCAGGCGCGGCACTGCCCGCAGACCGCGCGCCAGTTGAGGACGACGTAGTCGCCGGGGGCGATGTCGGTGACGCCGTCGCCGACGGTTTCGACGATGCCGGCGGCTTCGTGGCCGAGGAGGAAGGGGAACTCGTCGTTGATGCCGCCGAGTTTGTAGTGCAGGTCGGTGTGGCAGACCCCGCAGGCCTGGATCTTCACCACGGCCTCACCGGGGCCGGGATCGGGGACGATGATCGTCTCGACGGTGACCGGCTCACCCTTGGCCCGGGCCACGACGCCGCGTACCTGCTGTGCCATAACTCGTACTCCCACTCGTCCTCGATGCCGTCCGCTCGGGACGGATGCTCGGATGGCGACTCTGGCATGGGTGACCGGACGGTGCCAGGTCGGCTCCGGCTCTGCAACAGGTGTTTCGGCATGTGGGGGAACAGAACGGCCCCGGCCCACGGATCGCGTGGGCCGGGGCCGTCCCGGGTGGGCTCAGAAGTCGAAGTCGCCGCCCATGTCGAACCCGCCGCCGTCGTCGAAACCGGGGTCCTCGGCGGCCGGCTCCTCGGCCGGGGGCTCCTCGGCCGCGGCCACGTCCTCACCGGCACCGGCGTCGTCGAACATCGCTCCCGCGATCGCCGTGCCGATGAAGGCACCGGCGACACCGGCCAGCAGCGACCCGGCGATCATGCCGCCCATGCCGGGCGCACGGCCGCCGCCGAGCGACCGCTCCATGGTGCCGGGGTTGCGCATCTCCGCGCGGGTCGCCATCCGCGCCAGCTCCTGCGGATCGGTCGAGCGGGCCCGCTCGGCCTCGGGCACCTGCCCGCCGACGTCCTCGAGCACCTTCTGCCGCTGCTCGGGCGTCAGCTTCGCGAACGCCTCCGCGTGCGCCTGCTCCACCTGCTCGGGCGGTGCGGTGCGGAGCATGTAGCGGTAACGCTCGATCGCCTGCTGGTCGGGGTCCTGCTGCTGCGGTGCCGCGCCGAAGCCCTGCTGCGGCGTCGGGCCGGGCCCCTGCGGCCCAGCACCCCCGAAGCCCTGCTGCGGCTGTGCCTGCGCGCCTCCGGTGAGGCGCTCCTTGAGCTTGTCGAGCAGACCCATCTGCGGGTGTCCTCCTGCGTTCCGGTTCGAGTCCGGTTCCCGCCCGATCCGGACGGACCGGGCACACCGGTCGTAACGTGCGACCGTCACGGTGAGTTCCCCGCCCGCGCCGTCGCCGCATCGCCTACGGTCGGGGACCGTGACGACCGCGCCGCCGCCCGTTCCCGCCCTCGCACTCGGCGCCGTCGCCGGGAAGGGACGCCCCGGCGGCTCCCGCATCGCCTGCCCGCTGCCCGACGGCGGTCTGCTCGACGTCGGCTCGCTCGCCACCGCGCAGCGCGGCCCGTACCCGGACCTGCTGACCGCGCCCGACCTGACCCGGCTGCTCGACGCCGGCGCCCCGGCCTGGCGCGAGGTCGTCGAGTGGCTGCGCGAGTGGCGCGCGGACCACGAGCGGGCCGCCGCGCACCGCCTGCCCGACGAGGGGCTGGTCCCGGTGCTGCCCTTCGCCGTCGCCGACTACGTCGACTTCTACGCCTGCGAGCAGCACGCGCGGAACGCCGGTCTGATCTTCCGCCCGGACGCCTCGGACCCGCTCACCCCGAACTGGCGACGGATGCCGGTCGGGTACCACGGCCGCTCCGGCACGGTCCGGGTCACCGGCACCCCGGTCGCGCGTCCGTCGGGACAGCGTGGGCCCGAGGACTTCGGCCCCTGCGCCACGCTCGACTTCGAGGCGGAGCTCGGCTTCGTCCTGGGCGGACCGGTACCGGGACCGGTCGGGATCGACGACGCCGCCGACCACGTCTTCGGCGTCGTGCTGCTCAACGACTGGTCCGCCCGCGACATCCAGTTCTTCGAGTCCCGCCCGCTCGGCCCGCACCTGGGCAAGTCGTTCGCGACGTCGATCTCGGCCTGGGTGACCCCGCTCGACGAGCTGTCCGCGGCCCGGGTCCCGCTGCCCGTGCACGATCCCGCGTCGCTGCCCTACCTCACCCCGACCGGCCCCGCGCTCGGCCTGGACCTCGACCTCGCCGTGCACCTCAACGGCGAGCTGATCGCGTCCCCGCCGGCGAGGGACCTGTACTGGTCCCCTGAACAGATGGTGGCCCACCTGACCTCGGGCGGGGCCGGGCTGCGCGCCGGTGACCTGCTCGGCTCGGGCACGATCTCCGGTGCGGAGCGCGGGGAGTTCGGCTCGATGCTGGAGCTGTCCTGGAACGGCCGTGACCCGGTCGCGCTCCCCGGTGGTGCCTCACGCGCCTGGCTGGAGGACGGCGACGAGGTCGTGATGACCGCGACCGCGCCCGCCCGCGACGGTGGCAGGATCGCCCTCGGCGAGGTCCGCGGCCGGATCCGCGGCACCTGACCGGATCAGGGCCGCAGCGGCATCAGCGGCTCGGGATCGCCGAGCGCGTTGTGGATCAGCGCCGGGATCTCCTGCTTGCCGCTGCCGTCGACGGCGATCACCACGTAGACGGTGCGGCAGTCGCAGGTGACGGTGCGCTCGCCCGTGTCGTCGAGGGCGCGGACCTGGAAGTCGAGCGCGAAGCTGGTCCGGCCGATCCGCGCCGTCGACACCGCGACGACGACGTCCTCGCCCCACCCGACCCCGGCCCGCCAGTCGAGTTCGGTGTGGACGAGCTGGATGTCGTAGCCGGCGTCGAGCATCGCCCGGTAGGTGAGGCCGCGGTGCTCGAGGAACTCGGTCATCGCCTCGTCGAACCAGGCGAGGTACCAGGCGTTGAACACCACACCCTGGGCGTCGACCTCGTGGTAGCGCACCCGGACCGGGAACTCGAAGTTCGCCATGGACCGATGCTACGACCGCCCTGTCGCGCTCACCCCTCCTGACGGTCGGCCGTGGCGCGACCGGAGTCGACGCGTTCGCGGATGGCCCGGTTGACCGCCCGCCCGAACGCGGCGACGACGCCCTGCACGGTGATCGGCTTGAGCCGGGAGAACGCGGCGGCCAGCCGTCGTCGCTCCTCGGCGGGGCGGCCGCGGTCCCGGTAGGGCTGCAGGACCTCCTCCTGGAACAGCGTCATCAGGTCCTCCGCGAGCGCGGAGGTGTGCCGCTCGATGAGGTCGTGCGAGCGCTTCCACAGCTCCGGCGGCAGGCCCGCGTCCAGCGCCTGCAGGGCCGAACCGAGCGCGACCATCCCGTGCAGCCGCACGGAGTCCGGTCCCGCGTCCGGCAGCCGGGTCAGGGCGCCGAGCTGCTCCAGGGTGGTGACCTCGTCGTCGGACAGGCGACGCCCGGCGCGGCGGTCCAGGCCGGCGCGGTCGAGCTCCTCGTCGACCTCGGGCAGCCAGGGGGTGAGCAGTGCCCGCTGCAGGGCCAGCTCCTCCGGCGCGGTCTCCAGCGGCACCTGTTCCAGCTGCCGCTCGATGGCGGCCAGTGTGAACCCGAGCCCGGTGAGCTCGCCGATCAGCTCCAGCCGGGCGCGGTGCGCCGCGTCGTAGAGGCCGGTGCGGCCCCGCAACCGGGGCGCCGGGATGAGCCCCTTGCCCGCGTAGAAGCGGATGGTGCGCACCGAGATGCCGGTCCGCTCGGCGAGCTGGTCGACGGTGAGCAGCTCGGGGGAGCCGTCGTCGCTCGAGGCATCGGTGGCGGCGGACATGACCGCAGGTTACGGGCCGGGCGTCCTATGCGACAGTGGTGGTGTGACATGGTCGCTGTCACGTTCTTCGACGGCCGTCTTGACCCATGTGACAGTGCTGCTGTAACAAAAGCTACTAGTAAGTAGGGGCAGTGCCGCCCGGCCGCCCCGGCGCCGACCACCCACGAGAGGTTCGGATGAGCGAGATCCCCGAGGCCTACATCTACGACGCGATCCGCACACCCCGCGGCCGGGGCAAGGCCTCCGGTTCGCTGCACGAGGTCAAGCCGATCTCGCTGGTGACCGGCCTGATCGACGCGGTCCGCGAGCGGAACCCGCAGCTCGACACGAACACCATCGACGACCTGGTGCTGGGTGTCGTCTCGCCGATCGGCGACCAGGGCGGTGACATCGCCAAGACCGCCGCGATCGCGGCCGGGCTGCCCGACACCGTCGCCGGTGTGCAGCTCAACCGGTTCTGCGCGTCCGGCCTGGAGGCCGTGAACACCGCGACCCAGAAGGTCCGCTCCGGCATGGAGGAGCTCGTCCTCGCCGGTGGCGTCGAGGCCATGAGCCGCGTGCCGATGGGCTCCGACGGTGGCGCCTGGGCGATGGACCCCGACACCAACTACCGCACCGGCTTCGTGCCCCAGGGCATCGGCGCCGACCTCATCGCCACCATCGAGGGCTGGTCCCGCGAGGACGTCGACACCTTCGCCGTGGAGTCGCAGACCCGTGCGGCCAAGGCGTGGGCCGACGGCCGCTTCGCGAACTCGATCGTCCCGGTCAAGGACCGCAACGGGGTGACCGTCCTCGACCGCGACGAGCACATCCGGGCCGGCGCGACCGTCGAGACGCTCGGTGGGCTCAAGCCGTCGTTCGAGATGATGGGCCGCGACGGCGGTTTCGACGCGGTGGCGCTGCAGAAGTACCACTGGATCGAGAAGATCGACCACGTCCACCACGCGGGCAACTCCTCCGGCATCGTCGACGGCGCCGCGCTGACCCTGATCGGCACCGAGGCGGCCGGGAAGGCCAACGGCCTGACCCCGCGGGCCCGGATCGTCGCCACCGCGCTGTCCGGCGCGGACCCGACCATCATGCTGACCGGCCCGGCGCCCGCCGCGCGCAAGGCGCTGGCCAAGGCCGGGCTGTCGGTCGGCGACATCGACCTCTTCGAGATCAACGAGGCCTTCGCGGCCGTCGCGCTGCGTTTCATGCGCGACATGGACATCTCGCACGACATCACCAACGTCAACGGCGGCGCCATCGCCATGGGCCACCCGCTGGGCGCCACCGGCGCGATGATCCTCGGCACCCTCGTCGACGAGCTGGAGCGCCGTGACCTGCGCCGCGGCCTGGCCACGCTCTGCGTGGGCGGCGGCATGGGCATCGCCACCATCGTCGAGCGCGTCTGAATCTCCCGGAATCTCGGAAGGACTGAACAGCAGTGAGTGAGCAGAAGGCCGTCCGCTGGGAGAAGGACGCCGACGGCATCGCCGTCGTCACCCTCGACGATCCCGCCAGCAGCGCCAACACCATGAACGACGCCTACCGCGACGCCATGCGGGAGGTCGTCGACGACCTGGTGAAGCACAAGGACGACATCGTCGGTGTCGTCATCACCTCGGCCAAGAAGACCTTCTTCGCCGGCGGGAACCTGGACCAGCTCATCGCGGCCGGCCCCGACGACGCCGAGCAGATCCTCACGATGGTCGCCGAGGTCAAGGGCCAGCTGCGCACGCTGGAGACCTTCGGCCGTCCGGTCGCGTCCGCCCTGGTGGGCGCGGCGCTCGGCGGAGGCCTGGAGATCGCGCTGGCCACCCACCACCGGGTCGGCGTCGACGCGAAGGGCGTGGTCTACGGCCTGCCCGAGGTCAGCCTCGGCCTGCTGCCCGGCGGTGGCGGCGTCACCCGCGTCACCCGCATGCTGGGCATCGCGAACGGTTTCATGAACGTCCTCGCGCAGGGCCAGCGGCACAAGCCGGCCAAGGCGCTGGAGCTGGGCCTGATCGACGAGCTCGCGGCCACCCGCGAGGAGGCGTTCGACAAGGCCCGCGCCTGGGTGCTCGCCAACCCCGAGCACACCACCCAGCCCTGGGACCGGCCGAAGTACAAGATCCCCGGCGGCACGCCGTCGAACCCGTCGCTCGCGTCGATCCTGCCCGCGTTCCCGGCGAACCTGCGCAAGCAGCTCAAGGGCGCGCCGATGCCGGCGCCGCGCAACATCCTCTCCGCGGCCGTCGAGGGCAGCCAGGTCGACTTCGACACCGCGCTCAAGATCGAGGGCCGCTACTTCGCGGAGCTCGTCACCGGCCCGGTCGCGAAGAACATGATCAAGGCGTTCTTCTTCGACCTGAACGCGATCAACGGCGGCAAGTCCCGCCCCAGCGCGCCGGAGAAGTGGCAGCCCACCAAGGTCGCGGTGCTCGGCGCCGGGATGATGGGTGCTGGCATCGCCTACGTCTGCTCCCTCGCCGGCTGGGAGGTCGTCCTCAAGGACGTCTCGAAGGAGGCCGCCGAGAAGGGCAAGGCCTACTCCCAGGGGCTGGTCGAGAAGGGCGTCGCGCGCGGCAAGACCACGCAGGAGAAGGGCGACGCGCTGCTCGGCCGGATCCTGCCGACCGACGACTACGCCGACCTCGCCGGCTGCGACGTCGTCATCGAGGCCGTGTTCGAGTCCGTGGAGCTGAAGCAGGAGGTGTTCCGCGAAGCCGCGAAGTACATCAACGCCGACGCGCTGCTGTGCTCGAACACCTCGACGCTGCCGATCACCGAGCTGGCCAAGGGGGTCGACCGTCCGGACGACTTCATCGGTCTGCACTTCTTCTCGCCGGTCGACAAGATGCCGCTGGTCGAGATCATCAAGGGTGAGCGGACCGGCGACGAGGCACTGGCCAAGGCGTTCGACCTGACCCTGGGGATCAAGAAGACCCCGATCGTCGTCAACGACTCCCGTGGGTTCTTCACCAGCCGGGTCATCGGCACCTTCATCAACGAGGGCGTCGCGATGATCGCCGAGGGCATCGACCCGCAGACGATCGAGCAGGCGTCGTCGCAGGCCGGCTACCCGGCCCCGGTGCTGCAGCTGATGGACGAGCTGACCCTCACGCTGCCGCGCAAGATCCGCGAGGAGACGAGGAAGGGCGTCGAGGCCGCCGGCGGCACCTGGACCCCGCACCCGTCCGACCCGGTGATCGACCGGCTCGTCGACGAGTTCGACCGCAAGGGCAAGAGCTCCGGCGCCGGGTTCTACGAGTACGAGAACGGCAAGCGCACCCGCCTGTGGCCGGGCCTGCGCGAGCAGTTCGGTGCGACGAACCACGACGTCGACCTGCACGAGCTGTCCGAGCGCATGCTGTTCATCGAGTCGATCGAGACCGTGAAGTGTGTCGACGAGGGCGTGCTGACCACCGTCGCCGACGCCAACATCGGCTCGATCTTCGGCATCGGCTTCCCGGCCTGGACCGGTGGCGTGCTGCAGTACATCGAGGGCTACCCCGGTGGCCCGGCCGGCTTCGTGGCCCGTGCCGACGAGCTCAAGGCCAAGTACGGCGAGCGCTTCGAGGTCCCGCAGTCCCTGCGTGACCGCGCGGCGAAGGGGGAGTCGGCCACCGCGGCCGCCTGATCCCGTCCGACACCGACCCCCGCCGGCCCCTCGCCGGCGGGGGTCGGTGCGTTCCGGATCCGCCGCGCGCCGTTCTCGCCGCGCTGCTCGTCGGTCGAGCGGATCCGGCCCGCCCGTCGGGACCGGTCGAACCGGACCAACCGGGCGATCTGATCTTCAGGCACCATGGGGTGCGTGACGCAGTGGGTGTTCGACATCGTGGACCGGCTCGGCGCCGCAGGCATCGGGTTGCTGATCTTTCTGGAAAATGTGATCCCCCCGATCCCGTCGGAGGTGATCCTCCCGCTGGGCGGCTTCCGCGCCTCGACCGGCGCGATGAGCCCCATCGGCGTCTGGGCGGCGGCCACGATGGGGGCCGTCGCCGGTGCGCTGGTGCTCTACGCGCTGGGGCACTGGCTCGGCTACGAACGGGTGCACCGGCTGTGCGGCCGCCGTTGGTTCGTCGTCTCCAGCCAGAAGGACCTGGAGAAGGGGCTGGCCCTGTTCGAGCGCTGGGGGAACTGGTTCGTCCTCGGCGGGCGCTGCATCCCGATCGTGCGCAGCCTCATCTCGATCCCGGCCGGGATCGCCCGGATGCCGCTGCTGCGGTTCACCGCGTTGTCCGCGATCGGCAGCGGTGTCTGGAACGCGCTGTTCGTCTACCTCGGCTTCGCGCTCGGTGAGCGCTGGGAGGTCATCGAGATCTACATGTCGCCGATCAGCAAGGTCGTCGCCGTGCTCGGCGCGGCGGTGATCGTGTGGCTGGTCGTGCGGAAGCTCCGGCAGCGCCGCAACCGCGACGCCGCGGTGTCGACCGGGACCGGCTGAACGCGCCGAGCCGACGCCCGGCTGCGCCGAACGGGTGATCTCGACAGCCCTGCGTACCGCCCCCGCCACGGGCCGTACCGCCGTGCCACCGCCGGCCCGGACGGCCGCGCCGCTGTGCGAACCTGATCGTCACGCACGCGGGAGACGAGCGGTGGAGGTGGTCGGGTGCGCCTGGTCGGGATCCACCACACCCACCCGTCGGGGGCGGTCGCGCTGCGCGGCGCCGACCTCGACGTCGACCCGGCCGTGCCGACCGTCGTGCGGGGCGGCAACGGGGCGGGCAAGTCCACGCTGCTGCGGATCGCCGCCGGCGCGCTCGCCCCGACCGCGGGTGAGGTCGAGGACGTCCCCGAGGTCGTCGGCTACCTGCCCGACCGCTTCCCGGCCGCTCGCAAGCTGACCCCGCGACGCTGGCTCGACCACATCGCCCGAGTGCGCGGCGTGGACGTCGACGACGCCGCCGACCGAGCCGATGAGCTCCTGACCGAGCTCGGGTACGACGGCGACGACGACGAGCCGATGGCCGACCTGTCCACCGGCAACGCCCGCAAGGTCGGGCTGGTGCAGGCGCTGGCCTGCGAGCCGGGGCTGCTCGTGCTCGACGAGCCCTGGAACGGCCTCGACGACGACGCCGCGGACGCCCTGACCAGGCTGCTCGCCGCGCGCGCCGCCCCGACCCTGCTGACCGACCACACCGGCACCGCGGCGGGCCTGCCCGGCGCCCGCCTGCACAGGCTGCGCGAGGGCCGGATCGCGACTGCCTCCGACCCGGACTCCGTGCCGCTGCCGACCGCGCCGCCGCCCGGGGCGATGATGCGCTTGGACATGGCCTGCGCGGGCGACCCCCGCCCGCTGCTGGAACGGGTGCTGCCGCCCGCCCGCGTCGAGGGCGCGGCGCCGGGCCGGTTCACCGTGCGGGTCCCCGCCCCCGAGAGCGACGCCTGGCTGGCGGCCGCGCTCGCCGCGGGCTGCGCGGTCCGCTCGGTGCGGCCGGTCCGTCCGGCTCCCCCGAGAGGCCGCCGGTGACGCGGCGGATGCGCTCGGCCTTCGCCGTCGCGATGCTGCTGGGCGAGGACGTCGGCCGCACCGAACGCTTCGTCGCCCCGCTGGTGCTCTACGCCGGCGCCCTCGCCGTGCTGTTCGGCGGGGCGCCCGGCCCGCTGCCCGCGCCGTGGGCGGCCAGCGCGCTGCTGCTCTACCCGGTCGGGGCCTGGCTGGCACACGCGCTGGCCGAGTCCGAGGACGACGACTCCCGCGCCGTCACCCTGTCCGCCGCGGGGGGCCCGTGGCCGGTCGCGGCCGGCGTGCTGATCGCCGCGACGGCCGGCGTGGCGCTGCTGGGGCTGCTCGCGGTGGTGTGGGGCGTGATCGCCGCCTGGGGCACGGCGACGACCGGGAGCCTGCTCGACGGCCTGCTCGCCCACCTGGCCTGCGGGATCACCGGCGCCGCGGTGGGGTCGGTGTTCTCGCGGCCGGTGATCCGCAACGAGGGTGTCGCGCTGATCGGTGCGCTGGTCGTGCTCGTGGTGACCGGGACGCAGCCGTGGCTGCCGCCGGTCGGGACCGCGGCCGCGGCGCTGGGGAGCGGGCGCCTCGGGGTGGGGCCGTTCGGCGACCTGATCGTCGCGCTGCTGGTGGCGGTCGCGGCGACGGCGCTCGTCGTCCGAGTCGAGCAGGGCGGGGTGCCGGGCGACCTGGGCGCACGCCTCCGCCGGCTCGCCGGGCGGCTGCGCCGCTGACCTGCGCCGCTGACCTGCGCTGCTCACCCGGAGCTAGTTCGACCGGCATCGGGCGGCGCCGCTCCTCGGGCCGGGGGAGCGCTCAGAGCAGGCCCGCGACCCGGCCCAGGCGTTCGACGGTGCCCGCGAACAGCGCGTCGCGGGCGTCGACGGCGTTCTCGAACTGGCCGAACAGCTCGAAGGACAGGTGCCCGAACAGCCCGGTCCATGCGGTGAGGGCGGCGAACACGGCCCCGTCGGACAGGTCCGGGAGGCCCAGTGCGGCGCGGACGCGGTCGGCGTCGGCGGCGAGCGCGGGGTCCGGTTCGGGCGCGTCGACGAGCGTCCCCGCGGCATGCGCGGTGGCCAGAGCGCGGGCGAGCGGCTCCAGGACCCGGGCCGCGACGGGGACGGTGCCGGTCGGCGCGTGGTAGCCCGGCACGGGGGAGCCGTAGATCAACGCGTACTCGTGGGGGTGAGCCAGCGCCCAGCCGCGCAGGGCCTGCGCGATCGCCCGCCACTGCTCGGCCGGGCTTGAGCCGGGGTCGGCCGCGGCGAGGGCGTCGGCGAGCGCGTCGTAGCTCTGCACGATCAGCGCGGTGAGCAGGTCGTCGCGGGTGGGGAAGTAGCGGTGCAGTGCCGAGGACACCATCCCGATCTCGCGGGACACGGCACGCATGGACAGCGCCGCCGCGCCGGTCTCGGCCAGCTGGCGGCGCGCCGCCGCGGTGATCTCGGAGACGAGCTCGGCGCGGGCCCGCTCGCGGGCGGTGCGGGAGGCGTTCACCGGGTCACCGTAGAGCACTGCATGAACAATGGTCGACGACGAGAGCGATGCTCTGCCAAGCGGAAGGTAGCGGCCGCCCCTGGACGCGGCGGCCTCTTGGCTCTATGGTTCATTACATGAGTAATGAACCACCGAGCTACGACACCGTGAGGCCGCCGTGATCGACGACGGCCGCCCGTTGTTCGCGCAGATCGCGGAGGACATCGCGTCCGCCGTGGTGGACGGGACCTACCCGGAGGAGACCCAGGTTCCGTCCAGCAACGAGCTCGCCGCCTTCCACCGGATCAACCCGGCCACCGCGGCGAAGGGTCTCAACCAGCTGGTCGCACAGGGTGTGCTCTACAAGAGACGGGGGATCGGCATGTTCGTCGCGCAGGGGGCGCGAACCCGGCTGTTGGAGAGCCGTCGCGAGGACTTCGCCCGGCAGTACATCGCTCCGCTGGTCACCGAGGCCCGCAAGCTCGGGATCGACCCCGAGCAGCTCAAGAAGATGATCGACGTCTGGGGGGACGACCGATGAGTACGAACGTGATCGCCATGCACGGCGTCACGAAGCGCTCCGGCAGCGACGTGACCGCGCTCGACGACGTGACGTTCGCGCTGGAGGAGAACCGCATCCACGGGCTGCTCGGCCGCAACGGCGCCGGCAAGACCACCGCGATGCAGATCCTCACCGCGCAGAACTTCGCGTCCTCCGGGCGCGCTGAGATCTTCGGCGAGCAGCCCTACGAGAACGCACCGGTGCTCGCCCGCACCTGCTTCATCCGCGAGTCGCTGAAGTACCCGGACTCCTACACCGTCGGGCACGCACTGCGCGCCGCCGCGACCGTGTACCCGCACTGGGACCAGGCGTTCGCCGACCAGCTGGTCGAGGAGTTCGCGCTCCCGCGCACCCGGCGGGCCAAGAAGCTCTCCCGCGGCCAGGTCTCCGCCGTCGGCGTGATCATCGGACTCGCGTCGCGGGCCCCGCTGACCTTCTTCGACGAGCCCTACCTCGGTCTCGACGCCGTCGCCCGCCAGCTGTTCTACGACCGCCTGCTCGCCGACTACGCCGAGCACCCGCGCACCGTGGTGCTGTCCACGCACCTCATCGACGAGGTGTCCGACCTGATCGAGCACGTCGTCCTGATCGACGGCGGCCGGGTCCTGATCGACTCCGACGCCGAGGACCTGCGGGGGAGCGCCGTCACCGTGACCGGGCCGGTCGAGGCCGTCGAGCGGTTCGCCGGCGGGCACGTCGAGCTGCACCGCGAGCAGATGGGTGGCTTCCTGCGCGTGACGCTGTCCGGCGCGGTGTCCGAGCCCACGCTGCCGGAGCTGCAGTTCGAGCCGGTCTCGCTGCAGCAGCTCGTCGTACGCACCACCCAGCAGAACTCCGCCGCCCGCTCCGACCGGAAGGTCCTGTCATGACCACCGCCGCTGCCGTCGCCGAGGTCGACCGTCCCGTGACCACCGGGAGCAGGCTGGCCGCGGTGCTCCGGATGAACCTCGTCGACGCCCGCAACCGGGTCGGCATGCCCTGGGTCATCCTGGCCGCCATCTTCGCGATCAACGTGGCCGTCTTCTGGGCCGTGCGTGCCGGTACCGGCTCCCCCGAGGGCGGGGTCACCGGTGCGCTCGCCGCGCTGTTCTTCATCGTGGGGTCGCAGTACCTGGTCACGATGACGCAGGTGATGCCGTTCGCGCTGAGCCTGGGCATCACCCGGCGGCACTTCTACACCGGGGTGCTGTCCCTGCTCGCGGTGGAGACCCTGCTGCACTCGGTGCTGCTGACCGTGCTGTTGGAGATCGAGGGGGCGACCGGCGGCTGGGGTGTCGGGATGCAGTTCTTCGCGGTGGGGTTCCTGTCGGGGCAGAACGTGCTGCTGACGATGCTCTGCTACTGGGTCCCGATGTTCGTGGTCGGCGCCGTGTTCCTGCTGTCCGGAGCGGTCTTCCGGCGCTGGGGGCAGCTCGGGGTGTGGGCGCTGGGCGTCGGCGTCGGACTGGTGGTCGGGGTGGCCGTGGTGCTGGTGACGCTGCAGCAGGCATGGCCGGCGGTGGGCCGGTTCCTCACCGGGGCGCCGGTGCCGCTGCTGCTCGCCGGCTACCCGCTGCTGGTGGGGGTGCTCGCCGCCGTCGGCGGCTACCTCGTCGTCCGGCGCGCCCGGGTCTGACGGCGCGGCAGGGCCCGGCACCCTCGTGGGGGGTGGTGCCGGGCCCCGTCCGCGTTCACCCGTGCAGGACGACCTCGGCCCGCTCCGGGGCACCCCCGGAGCGGGCCAGCTCCTGCTCGGCGCGGCGCCAGCCGTCGCGGAACGGGGCGTACCCGGGCCAGTCCGCCCGATCCCGCAGTCGCCGCTCCCGCTCGTCGGCGGGCGCGTCCACCCAGATCGCGAGCGCGGTCACCGGCGCGAGCTCGGCCGCGCCGCTCCCGCACCCTTCCAGCACGACGACGGGTGCCGGTGCGAGCGTCCGCTCTGGACCCGGCCGGTCGTGCACCCAGTCCCACGACGTCCAGCGCAGCGTCGTCCCGGCGGCCAGTGGGTCCCCGATCCCGCGCCGGGCCAGTGCCGGGACCCTGGCCAGGCCGTCCCAGCCGGGGCACAGGTCCTCGATCTCGAGCAACGGGGCGGCGAGCCGGTCGGCCAGCTCCCGGGCCCGGGTCGACTTCCCGGCGCCGGAGAAGCCGTCGACGGTGACCAGCCGGTTCCCGGCCGGGCCGGCGGGCGCGGTGGCCACGAGCCCGGCGACGACGTCGGTCCACCCGGGACCGGCGGCGAGCCTCACGGACGTACGACCACTTTGACCTGCGACGGGTCGGGGGACAGCGCGTCGCCGACGTGGTCGAGGTCGACGTGCCCGGTCACCAACCGGTCCAGCTCCACCGCACCGGTGGCGGCCAGGCGCACCGCGGTGGGCCAGGTGTTGGCGTAGCGGAAGGTGCCGGTCAGGGTGATCTCGCGGGACTGCAGCGCCGACACCGGCAGCGTCATCTCGTCGGCGCCCATCCCGACCAGCACCGCGGTGCCGCCGGGGCGGACCGAGGGCAGCCCGCCCAGCACCGCCGCCGGCACCCCGGAGCAGTCGACGAAGGCGTCCACCCCGGACACGTCGGTACCCGGGGCGACGACGTCGGTCGCCCCGAAGTCGCGGGCCAGCGCGGCACGCGCCGGGTCCGGGTCACTGACGACGACCTCCGCGGCCCCGAGCACCGCGGCCACCTGCGCGACGAGCAGACCGATCGGCCCGGCACCGGCGACGAGCACCCGCGACCCGGCCCCGGTGCGCGCCTTGTGGTGCGCCCACAGCGCGACCGAGAGCGGTTCGAGGAGCGCGGCGGCGTCGTCGGAGACGTGCTCGGGGACGGGGTGGGCGAAGTCGTCGGCGACCGTCACGTACTCGGCGAACGCGCCGTCGACCGGCGGGGTCGCGAAGAAGACCATGTCCGGGCACAGGTTGTAGGCGCCGGTGTGGCAGTAGCGGCAGCGCCGGCACGGCACGCCCGGCTCCAGCGAGACCCGCTCGCCGATCCGGCCGGTGTCGACGCCCTCGCCGACGCCGACGATCCGCCCGGACGGCTCGTGCCCGAGCACCATCGGCTCACGCAGCACGAACTCCCCGATCCGGCCGTGCCGGAAGTAGTGCACGTCCGAGCCGCAGGTGCCGACCGAGGCGACCCGCACCAGCACCTCGCGCGGGCCGGGGCGGGGGACCGGGCGCTGCTGGACCTGCAGCTCTCCGGCGGCACGCAGCACGCTGCACCGCATGGACTCGGGGACCTCGGCGATCGTCGTCACGCGGCCGACGGTTCCACGCCCGGCCGGGGGCGGGCAACGCGACACACACCGACCGGGCGGGACGTGCCGGTACCCGTGCGGCCGATCATGGGACGGCGGCCGTCCGCACCCCGGGCGGGCGCCGGTGGTGTACTGCACCGCGACGAGGAGCAGGCCCGGTCATCCCGCGGGTGGCCGGCGAGGAGAAGGACGCCCATGGGTTCGGCCATCGAACGACCGGCGGTCACCGGCTTCCACCACGTGTCGGCCGTCGTGACCGACGTGGAGTCCAGTGCGCTGTGGTACCAGCGCGTCCTCGGGCTGCAACGGCTGCCGATGACCTTCCCGCACCACGGTGCGGGCGGTGGCGACCCGGAGAAGGCGGCCCTGCTGCTCGACGCGGTCACCGGGGTGATGATCGAGCTGCACGCCGACGGCGACGGCAGCCCGGTCCGCGGGGCCCTGGACCACCTGGCGTTCGGCGTCGCGGACCGGGCCACCCTCGACGACTGGGCCGCCTGGCTGGACGCGCTCACGGTGCCGCACGGCGGCGTAGTCGACCGGACCGACCCGACCGACTACGCCACCCTGGAGTTCCGCGACCCGGACGGCATCACGCTGGAGTTCATCCACTTCCCCGGGCGCGGCTGATCAGGCGCTGCCCGGCTCCACGCAGACCAGGCCCCACGGCCGGTCCTCGATCCGGGTCATCACCACGGTCGCGTGCCGCGACCCGCGGCCGCGCAGCCTGCGGGCGAGCGCCTCGACGTCGCCGGCCAGGCCGCGGCGGCGCACGTCGACCGCCCCGACGTCCAGGTCGCGGAGCAGACGCGGCAGCCGCTTCTGGTCCCACGGGCGGGAGTCGAGCACCCGCAGCGGGCGGGCGAACGGGGTGGGCGGGGGCTCGTCGTCGCCGGTCAGGAACGCGATCCGCGGGTCGATCCGCGACGTCGAGGTGGCCCGCGCGAGCGCCGACACCAGCCCGGCGCGGGTGACGGCCGGGTTCGGGTCCAGCAGCCACCCGCCCGGCTCGCCGACCGCGATCCCGGTGTCCCCGTCCGGCGGGTCGGGCTCGCCGGAGAGCTGGTGCACCCCGTCGTCGTGGACGACGGTGGCGCGCGTGCGGGCCCCGGCCACCGCCGGCGACCAGGCGCACGCCTCCTTCAGCTCGCGCCCGAGCGCGAGGAACTCGATCTCCCAGCCGGCCGGGACGGTGTCGTGGTCGATGCCCGGGGCCGCCTTGACCCCCACCGCGCCGACCCGGCCGGTCAGCCCGACGCACCACTCCAGCGGCGGCTCGGACTCCCCGGTGCGCAGCCGGCCGCCGCCGGTGCGCCGGGCGGGGTCGACGAAGACACCGTCGGCGCCGGACAGGTCGACATCGCGGACGTCGGAGCGCACCGTGCGGGCCCGCCCCCCGTGTACGGCGGCGTTGCGGGCCGCCATCCACAGGTGCACCGGGTCGAGGTCGACGCCGGTGACGTCGTGCCCCGCGGCGACGAGCGACACCAGGTCCCCGCCGATCCCGCAACACAGGTCGAGCACCGTGCGGCCGGCGAACCGCGCGGCGCGGTGCCGTGCGATCACCTCCGACGACGCCTGTTCGAGCCCGTCACGGGTGAACCACATCTGCCGTGCCCGTGCGAACTTGCGGGCCGCCCGGTCGCGCAGGTCGGCCTGGGCCATCGCGTCGGCTACCAGCTCGGCGTCGTGCTCGCGGCGCAACGCGGTACCCAGTCGCAGCGCGGCGTCGCCGCCACGATCGGCGACGGCGAGCCGGTCCAGCAGTGCGGTGCCCTCCGGCCCGGCGAGCCGCTCCAGCCGGGCGATCGGATCGTCGATCACGACCCCAGTGTCCACTGGTACCGGCGGCACCGCTCCGGCCGGCGGCCACCGCTGGTGGCCGGAGCACCTGCGGCGGGCTGGAGCGACGGGCCGGCGTCCGCCGTGACCGGGGCGCCGTCGCGGGTCGCGGTGCTGGTCCGGGGGCAGGCACCGGAGACATCGCCCGCCCGGCCCTGACCAGCGGCGATCTGTGGCGACCGCTCGAACGGAGCAGCGGACTCATCCCCGTCGTCCCACTGATCCCGATTATTCCCGCGTTCCTTTGTGTCACAGCGCAATCGGAGCACCGGATGGATTCGGGTGACCGCCGTGAGGGTGAGTTCGTCCCTCATACGAGTGGCGGGAGTGGCTGTTGTGCACTGTGTGCTTCTAGTTTCCTCGATATCGGACAAGGCGGACACCGATGGGACGGGAACGGGGCCAATGAGGCGTGGACTGGAACGACGCACAGTGATGAGCGCTGCGGCGGTGGTGACGGTGAGTGCCGTCTTCTATACCGGAGGGGTGCTCCTGATCACCGACGGCGCGCCTCTGCCCGCGGCGAGCGCACCCGTCGTGTCCGGCGTCGCCCCGCAGCCGGCGCTGCCCGCGGCGCCCGGCGTGCTCGCCGAACCGATGTCCAGCCCGTCGGGGAGCTCGGGGAGTCCGGTCGACTCCGCTCTGCGATCGTCGTCCTGGGCCGCAGGCGCCGGGACGACGGCGAGCGAGACCGTCGTGCGGGGCGCCGAGGACACGACGAGCTCGGCCGCACCCGAGGGGGCGGCCGTCGGTTCCGCGCCTGCCGCTTCCGTGCCGCCCACGCGGGCCACCCTGGGCGCTCCGTCCGCGCCCTCCGGGAAGGCCGCGGACGGAGCCACCGCTCCGGCTCCTCCCGCCAAGGCTCCGACCGTGCCGGTGACCGCGTCCGCTCCACGGGATCCGGCCGCCGCAGCGGTGGTCCCCGTGGCAAAGCCCGTCCCGGCAGCCGGGACCGCCCCCACCGCTCCCGCGGCGCCGGCCGGGAAGCCCGCCGCTCCGGCAGTGGCTCCGGCTCCGGCGGCCAAGCCCGCTCCGGCTGCGGCTCCGGCCCCGCGGCCCGCTGCTCCGCCGGCTGCTGCTCCGCCGGCCAAGCCTGCTCCGGCGGAGAAGCCCGCTCCGGCTGGGGCGCCGACTGCGGCCCCCCAGCCTGCGGGTCCGCCGGCCGCTGCTCCGGCGGAGAAGCCGGCCCCGGTCGACACACCTGCACCGGCGGAGAAGCCGGCGACCCCGCCGGCAACGACCCCGCCGGCAACGACCCCGCCGGCAACGACCCCGCCGGCAACGACCCCGCCGGCTCCGGCCCCGGGTGACACCCCCACGGCCCCGGCCGAGCAGCCCGCCCCCGACCCGGCGGAGACTCCGTCCACGGAGCCGGCCACCCCGCCGGTCGACAAGCCCGCGTCGCCGGGAGACCCGGCTGCCCCCACGGAGGAGCCCGCCGTGACCGACCCCTCGGCCCGACCGGCCGACCAGAGCAGGCCCCGCCCCGGCGCCACCAGCGCGGCCGAGCGCTACGGCTGGGGCGCGCCGCTGCCGGCGTCGGACGAGTTCGACTACACCGGACCGCCCGACCCGGCGAAGTGGAACCAGGCCGGCGAGTGCTGGCCCGGTCACGCCGGCAACGGCGGCCGCTGCGCCAGCCGGTCCACCGTGAAGGACGGCAAGCTCGTCCAGGCCGGGCTCCGCAACGGCGACTCGGCCTGGATCTCGTCGAAGTTCAACCAGCAGTACGGCCGCTGGGAGGCACGCGTCCGCTCCGAGGGCACCGGCCCGAACAACGGCAGGCAGTACCACCCGCTGCTGATCATCTGGCCGCAGTCGGACCGCTGGCCCCAGGACGGCGAGTACGACTTCCTGGAGAACGGTGCCCCCGGCGAGCGGTGCGCCGAGGCGTTCATCCACTACCCGCACGGCCGCGGCGCGGTCCAGCAGGAGCACGCCAAGGAGAGGAACTGCGGCGCACCACTGAGCGAGTGGCACAACGTCGCGATCGAATGGACGCCCGACCACGTGAAGGGCTTCATCGACGGCAAGGAGTGGTTCTCCTTCTCCGACGGCGCCCGGTCCGGCCGCAGCAACATCCAGGCCATGCCGAGCGGGCACCTGACCATCCAGCTCGACAACTTCTTCGGCGGCAACATGCAGCCGGCGACCTACGAGGTGGACTGGGTCCGGATCTACTCCCTCGACCCGAAGTGACCGGCTAACGCCCGGACGTCGTTGCGCGATGGGACGGGTGTGTCGCTACTCACGCGCAGGACCGCGGGATGGCTGCTGGCGGGCGTCGTCGTCGTGGAGGCCGTGATCCCCGCGGTCGGTCTGCTCACCACGGACCCGCCGCGCCGCTACTCGTGGAGCATGTTCGTCGCCTCCTCGACGGAGTACGCCTACTCCGGACGGACCGCCGACGGCGCCCTCCGGAGTCTCGACACGGCGGCGCTGCCGTGGCCGCAGCGGACCGTCCACTACGGGTCCACGGTCCCGGACCTGCTGTGCGCGGCGAACCCCGACCTCACCGCGGTGTCCCGGACCTGGGACGGCCGTCCGGAGCGGGAGCAGTCGTGCTGAGGATCCCCGACACGCTTCCGGCGCGGCCGCTGGCCGGGTACCGCATCCTGGTCGGGCTCGTCGCCGGGGCGAAGGCGCTGGAGCTCGGCGTGAGCCCGCTGCTCGGGACCCGGGCCGGGCCGCTCTTCGGGGTCGGCCCGGTGCTGCCCGCGCCGGTCTGGCTCGCACTCGGCGCGGTGATGGGGCTGGCGGCGCTGGCCCTCGTCGTCGGGTGGAACGCGCGGGTGGCGGCCCTGGTGGTCGCGTCGTGCACCGCGGGCTTCGTCTGGGGCGCGGGCTACTACTCCAACCACACCTACCTGCTGTTCACCGTGGCTGTGCTGCTGTCGTTCACCGACTCCGACGCGGCCTGGTCGGTCCGCTCGTGGCGTGACCAGGGGACCTGCCGGGTGTGGGCGGCGCCGGTGCTGGTGCTCCGGGCGCAGATCACGATCGTCTACGTCTACGCCGCGCTCTCGAAGATCCGCCCGGACTTCCTGTCCGGCAACGGGCTGGCGTCCTGGGCGTGGGACTCGGTGCTGGTCCCGGCGGCGATCCTGACCCCGCTGTTCCTGGTGCCGATGGCCTTCGGTGCGGTGCTCACCGAGCTGTTCGTGGCGTTCGGCCTGTGGTCGTCGCGGCTGCGGCCGGTCGCCGTCGTCGCCGGGCTCGGGCTGCACCTCGGCATGATCGTGATGCTGTCCGACGGGGTGCACGCCGCGGTCGAGCTCGGGCTGTTCGCCACCCTCACCTGCGGCGGCTACCTGCTGTTCGTCGACCGTGTCCCGGTCGTCGACGGGCTCACCGGCCCGGTCGTGGTGCCCCGGCAGCGCCGGTCGGAACCGGCGCTGCCGAGCACGGTCACCCGGCGCTGACGCCCATCGCCTCGGCCAGCCGCAGGTGCGGTGCGGCCTCGTCGTGACGCGAACGGCGCTGCAGGGTGCGCCCCAGGAGCAGGTGGGCGTAACCGTCGGCGGGCTCGCGCTCCACCAGCTCGCGGAGCTCGGTCTCGGCCCGGCCGAGCTGCGCGGAGTGGTAGTACGCGCGGGCCAGCAGCAGCCGGACCGCGGTGGCCTCGGGCTGCTCGGCGACGAGCTCGGCGAGCACCGTCGCGGCCCCCGCGGGGTCGCCGGAGTCGAACAGGTACCCGGCGTGCTCCCACCGGTCGGCAGGCCCTGCTTCCGTCCCGGTCATCCAGGACAGCGCGTCGATCCTCATCGGTGCGGCCTCCTTCCGGCCCGTTCGGTTGATACGTCAACCACAACCGCGGCGCCGGTCGTTCTGTTCCCGGCTCAGGCCAGGGAGGCGCGGACCAGCTCGGGCATCCCGGTCGCCGGACGGCCGAGCAGCGCCGCGAGGTCGTCCGACGGCTCGGCGAACAGCCCCGACGAGATGAGTCCGCCCAGGAACGCGAGGTCGCCGGCCTCGTCGAGCGGGATCCGGCGGTGGGTCACCGGCCGCCCGGACTCCGCGGCGATGGTCGCGGCCAGCTCGTCGTAGGTCCACAGCGGACCGCGCAGCTCGTAGGCGCGCCCGGCGTGCTCGCCCGGCCCACCCGCCACGACGACGGCGGCCGCCCGCGCCAGGTCCGCGATCGTGGCCGTGTTCAGCGCCCGGCCGCCGTCCGCGGCGACCGTCTCCCCGGCCTCGATCGCCGCTCCGACCACGGCCGGGTTGACGAACATGTCGGAGTAGAAGGTGTTGCGCAGCGGTGTCGCCGGCAGCCCGGAGTCGCGCAGCAGGCCCTCGGTGACGGTGTGGTCGGCGAGGAAGCCGGGCGCGTCGGGCCGGTCGGCCCCGACGGCGCTGGTGTAGACGACGTGCCCGACGCCGGCCTCGGCCGCGGCCCGGACCACGTTGCCGTGCTGGCGCTCGCGCACCCCGGGGGTCACGTCCGAGCCGGACACGAAGAGCAGACCGTCGGCACCGGCGAACGCCGCCTTCAGCGAGGCCGGGTCCTCGTAGTCGCCGACATGCACCCGGACCCCGGCCGCTGCCAGGTCGGCGACCTTCTCCGCGGACCGGGCGAGCACGCCCACCTGCTCCGTCGGCACGGTCTCCAGCAGCGCCCGCACGGCCGCGCCCCCCAGCTTCCCGCTCGCCCCGGTCACGATGATCATTGCTGTCTCCCCATCTCGTCGTGGACGGTGGCCACACTGCCGGATAAGCTTTCGATCGGTAAGTACGTACCTAGGGGTAAGTAGGTGGTTGCACGGTGAGCACGCAGGTGGAACGGCGCACGGGGCTGTTCTCGGGTGACGCGTTCAACAGCAGCTGCCCGTCGCGGTCCGTCCTCGACCACGTGACGTCGAAGTGGGCGGTGCTCGTCCTCGTCGTCCTGTCCCGTGGGGACCACCGGTTCTCCGCGCTCCGCCGGGCCGTCGGCGGGATCAGCGAGAAGATGCTGGCGCAGACCCTGCGCACCCTGGAGAGCGACGGGTTCGTGCACCGTGAGGTCGTGCCGACCACCCCGCCGCAGGTCAGCTACGGCCTGACCGAGCTCGGCCACGGCGTGACCGGTCACCTCGCGGGGCTCGTCGGCTGGATCGAGGACCGGATCCCCGAGGTGCTGGCGGCGCGCGGGCGCTCCTAGGCCCCGGCCTCGGGGCTCGTGGCGGGTCTGCGGCACCGGGCGGGGCCCCGTCCGGGGTGGCGCGCCCCACACTCCGTGGTCCCCACAGGTCGGTCTCAGCGTCGTCACAGCGACGGTGAGCAGGATGGGGCTCATGGCGACGACTCCCGACGTACCGACCTGGGTGGGTGAGCTCGACCGGCTCGCCCCGGCCCGCGACCTCGAGGTCGATCCGCGGTTCGCCGCGGCACGGCTGCTGGTCACCGTCGGCGGCACCCCGCAGGGCCAGGTCACGGTGCCGCTGAGCGGCGGCCGGGCGACGGCCGCGGAGCTCGCGCTCGCCGTGGGCGGGCTGCCCGCGGCCGACACCGTCGCCGCCGCGCCGTCCGCGACCGACCCGGTCACCGTGGTCGTCGCGACGCGCAACCGCCCCGAGTCGCTGGCCCGCTGCTTGCGCGCGGTCCTCGCCTCCGATCACCCGGCGCTGTCAGTCGTCGTCGTCGACAACGACCCGGACGACGAGCGGACCGAGCTGGTCGTGCGTACCGCGGGCTCCGACCGGGTCCGCTACGTCCGCGAGCCGCGTCGCGGCGCGTCCATCGGGCGCAACCGGGGTCTGGCCGAGGCGCGCACCGAGATCGTCGCCTTCACCGACGACGACACCGAGGTCGACCCCGCCTGGGCCTCCCGCATCGCCGGCGCCTTCGCCGCCGACCCCGAACTCGCCTGCGTCTCCGGCCCCGTCCTGGCCGCCCGCCTCGCCAGCCCCGAGGAACGCGCCGCCGACGTCGCCCTGGCCTGGAACAAGGGCTTCACCCCGCGCCGGTTCACCCTCGCCGAACCCCCCGCGGACTCCCCGATCTTCCCCTTCGCCCCCGGCCTGTTCGGCATCGGCGCCAACCTCGCCGTCCGCGCCAGCGCCGCCCGCGCCGTCGGCGGCTTCGACGAGGCCATGGGCCCCGGCACCCCCACCCACGGCGGCGAGGACTGCGAGTTCCTCGTCCGCATGATCCTCGCCGGCCACGTCCTGGGCTACGCACCCGGCGCCTACCTGTGGCACCACCACCGCCCCGACCAGGCCGCCCTGCGCAAGCAGATGGAGGGCTACGCCGTCGGGCTGGGCAGCTTCCTGGCCAAGGTGGCGCTGTCCCCGCAGGGCCGGTCGGTCGCACTGCGCCGACTCCCCGCCGCGGTCGCCCGGCTGCGCCACATCTCCGACCGCGAGGCCGGCGCCGGCGACGCGATGCCCGACAGCGGGTTGGTCGAGCGCGGCAGCCGGCTCGCCCGTGGCGGCTGGGCCTACCTGCAGCGGTCCCGTGAGGTGCGCCGCAACGGTGGCGCGGTGCCGCCGATGCGGCTGCCCGAGCGGTCTGCGCTCGTCCCGGCGCACATCCGCCGTGCCGCCGAGGCCGCGCGGGTACGCGCCGAGGCGGCCGCCCACGTCGGCCCGACGGCCGTCCCCGCCCCGCGCCCCGACCAGCAGGCCGAGGCGGACGACGACCGCGGGGCCGCGGAGCTCACCCGGAACTCCGCGGCCTGAGGCCTACAGCCCGTAGGACTTGCCGATGATGTCGCGTTGGATCTCGCTGGTCCCGCCGTACACCGTCGAGACCACGCTCTGGCGCAGCAGCCGCTCCATGCCGTACTCGGTGGCGTAGCCGTAGCCGCCGAGCATCTGCATTCCCTCCAGGGACAGGTGCTTGGCGAGTTCGGTGGCCTTGAGCTTGGCCATCGAGGCCTCGCGCGGGAACAGCGCTCCGGCCGGGGCCTCGTCGATCACCCGCGCGGTGTCGTGCACCAGGAGCCGGGTCGCCTCCAGCTCGGTGGCGTTGTCGGCGATGCGGTGGCGCAGCGCCTGGAAGGTGCCGACCGGACGGCCGAACTGCTTGCGCTCCTTGACGTAGGCGACGGTGTCGTCGAAGGCGCGGCGGGCGAGCCCGAGCATCAGCCCGGCGAGCATCATCCGCTCCAGGTTCAGGCCGGCCATGAGCTGGCGCCAGCCCTGCCCCTCGGTGCCGACGACGGCGTCGGCGGGCAGCTCACAGGCGTCGAAGTAGAGGTCGTTGACCTCCTTGCCGCCCATCGTCTCGATACCGCGCACGGTCAGCCCCGCGGCGTCGGCGGGGACGACGAACATGGTGAGGCCGTCGTGCTTGCCGCCCTCGGTGGAGGTGCGGGCGACCAGCAGGATGTGCGACGCGATGTGCGCGTTGGAGCACCAGGTCTTCTGCCCGTCGATCCGCCAGCCGGTCTCGGTCTTGGTCGCCTTGCACTTCAGACCGCCGACGTCGGAGCCGGCCTCGGGCTCGGACATCGAGATCGCCAGGACGTTGCCCCGGCACATCCCGCCGAGCAGCTCCTGCTTCTGGTCCTCGGTGCCGAACTTCTCGATCGCGGCCGCGGTGATGGCGGTCGTGCCGAACCCGGCGATGGGGGCCTGGCCGTAGGCGGTCTCCTCCAGGAACACGAGCAGCTCCCGCATGCCCTGGCCCGCGCCGCCGTAGGCCTCCGGGGCCGCGATGCCGACCCAGCCCAGCTCGGCCATCTTCCGGTACAGCTCGTCGGAGTGGGCGTGCCGGCCGCCGTCGGTCAGCTCGTCGCGGCGCTCCTTGGAGCCGACCTCGCGGCGGCAGAACTCACCGATCGCGGTGGCCAGGGCGGCCTGCTCCTCGGTCAGGGTGACGGGCATCAGATGACTCCTTCGTCGTGGTGGGTCCACATTCCGGTGCGGTCCAGGTGTGCGAGCAACAGGTCGCGGCCGTCGAGGACGTGGCGGCGCATCGCAGCCCGTGCCGCGTCCGGGTCGGCGGCGCCCAGTGCGTCCAGCAGGACGACGTGCGCGTCGACCGCGCCGGTCCGCCAGGCGGGCGAACCGGTGTAGAAGTGCGCCGGTAGGTAGTGCGACGAGCGCCCCACCAGCCAGGCGAGCTTGCGCGACCCCGCCGACCGGTTGATCTCGGCGTGCAGCCGGTGCTCGGCGGACACGAGCGGGTCCAGCTCGGCCGGGTCGTGGGTCTCGGGGGTGTGTTCGCACAGCCGGGCGATCCGGTCGGCGAGCTCGCGCAGCGGTGCGAGGTCGGCGGGGGACAGCCGCTGCGCGGCACGCGCGGCCAGCGTCCCGGTCAGGTCGGCCTGCACCTCGAACAAATCCGCGACGTCGTCGCGGGTCAGCTCGGCGACGACGAACCCGCGCCGCGGCACCGCGTGGACCATGTCCTCGGCGCGCAGCGACTGGAGCGCCTCGCGGACCGGGGTGTGGCTGACGCCGAGGTCGGCGGCGATCCGGTCCATCCGCAGGAAGGTGCCCGGTCGGAGCTCGCCGGACAGGATGCGGTCCCGCAGGACGAGCGCGATCCGGTCGGGCAGCTGGGGGGTGCGACCCGGTGAGAGGTCGAGCACGGAGTCGGCCGTCGACACGGCGACTATCATATACGATTCCGTCGAACCTGCGTCACCGACGACCGAGGGAGAACGACGTGCCAGGTCAGAGCTCTGCCGAGGACTTCCGGCTCACCGACATCCTGGCCGATCCGGCCCGCGCGGACCTCGTCGCGCTGTCGGTCGACGGCGTCGCCACGACCTACGGTGAGCTGGAGCAGCGGGCCGGGCGGACCGCGGCGGCGCTGCGCGACCTCGGTCTCGGCGCGGGGGACCGCGTCGTGTGGATCGGGAAGAACCGGCCGGAGTTCCTGGAGCTGCTCTTCGCCGCCCCGCGGATCGGCGCCGTGTCGGTCCCGCTCAACACCCGGCTCACCGAGGCCGACCTGCTGGCGCTGGTCGACGACGCCCGCGCCGGGCTGGTGGTGCTCGGCCCGGACTTCGCCGGGCTGCGCGCGGCGTTCGGAGAGCGGCCGGTCGTCGTCGTGGGGGAGGACCACGCGGCCTGGCGCGATGCCGCGACCACCGTCCTGCCGCCGTCGCCGCCTGCCGGATCCGGCCCGGACGACACGGTGCTGCAGCTCTACACGTCCGGCACCACCGGCCTGCCCAAGGGTGTGCTGCTCGCGCACCGGCAGTTCAGCGCGCTGCTGCTCGCCGCCGGGCACTGGTCGATCGACCACACGTCGTCGGCGCTGGTCGCGATGCCGCTGTTCCACATCGGCGGGGTCGGCTATGCGCTGGTGTGCCTGGCCGCCGGCGCGCGCTGTGTGCTGGTCGCCGACATCGTCCCCGGCCCGCTGCTCGACACGATGACCGACGAGCGTGTCACGAACGCCTTCCTCGTCCCCGCCGTGCTGCAGATGTTGTCCGCGGTGCCCGGTGCCGCCGACCGGGACTGGTCGGCGCTGCGGTCGATCGCCTACGGCGCCTCGCCGATCACGGTCGGCGCGCTGCGTGCGGTCGTCGAGACCTTCCGGGCGCCGCTGTTCCAGGTCTACGGCGCGACGGAGACCACCGGTGCGATCACCCAGCTCGACCCGGCCGACCACGACCCGGACGGCCCGCGGGCACACCTCATGCGCTCGGCCGGGCGGCCCTACCCGTGGGTCGAGCTGACGATCGTCGACCCGGCGACCGGCCGCGTACTCGGCCCGGGTGAGGTGGGGGAGGTACGGATCCGCTCCGACCAGGTCACCGCCGGCTACTGGAACCGGCCGGAGGACACCGCGGCCGCACTCGGCGACGACGCCACGCTGCGCACCGGCGACGGTGGCTACCTCGACGCCGAGGGTTACCTGTTCCTCACCGACCGGATCAAGGACATGATCGTCACCGGCGCGGAGAACGTGTACCCGATCGAGGTGGAGAACGTGCTGTCTGAGCATCCCGACGTCGCCGACGTCGCGGTGATCGGGGTGCCCGACGAACGCTGGGGCGAGGCGGTGAAGGCCGTCGTCGTGCCGCGGCCGGGGGCGACGGTCGATCCGCAGGAGATCATCGAATGGTTGCGCCCACGGATCGCGGGCTTCAAACGGCCCCGCTCGGTCGACGTCGTGGAGGCGTTGCCGCGCAACCCCAGCGGCAAGATCCTCAAGCGCGAGCTGCGCGAGACCTACCGCAAGGCCTTCACCTGACCGAGATCATCGGTTAGCCTCGCCTCAGTCCCGGTGAGGGAGGGCTTCATGTCTCTGCGTCTGCCGACCGGCAGCATCACGGTGCTGCTCGGACCGTCGGTGCAGCGTCGCCGCACGATGAACCGGCTCGACGACGCGAGTGGTCGGTGCGCGGACGGGCACGATGCCGTGGTGCGCAGGCTCGGCGCGCGGGCGACCGAGTCGGCGGCCGACCGGCTGGCGTCGGTGGAGGCGGTCCGGCGGGGTCCGACCGCGATGGTCCTCGCCGACCGCCTGACCGACGGCCTCGACGCGCACGACCGCAGCACGGTGCTCTTCGCACTGCGGGCGGTCGCCGCGGACGGGGTCGCCGTCCTCGTCGACGACATCGACCCCGTCGCGGCCCTCGCCGTCGCCGACGGCGCGTTGCGCGTCGACGAGCGCGGCGAGGTCCGGATGGAGGAGCTGGCCTACTTGGCCTCGTAGGTGAGGCAGTCGGCGGCGTCGGCGCCCGCGCCGATGTTCACCGACGACGCGGTGCACTCGAGCTTCTCGTTGAACCGACAGTCCGAGCGGTGACAGGCACCGACGAGACCGTTGCCGCTGCCGCCGCGGAACGAGATCTCGACGAAGGTGCCGCAGTGGGCGTGCTCACCGGAGATCGTGATCGCCCCCGCACCGCAGCTGGAGTCGGAGTTGTAGGAGCAGCTGGTGGCGGCGCACTGCTGAACCTGGGGCATGTCCTGAGCCGTGGTCATGGCGCTCAGGTTGTCGGGGTCGCGTGACGCGCGCCAGGCAACAGAGGCTCGCCTGACCGGCGGTGCGGGCCGCCTCACTTGCGCCCCCGACCTGGGCGTCTGTTGCGGCACACCTCTCAGTTGAGTGGTGTGAATCACATTGCGCACCCGTCGGATGGGTGATTCGCGGTGGTCGTGAAGATGGCCGGGCGATGGCGCGCGCCTGTCGGCCGGCCTGCGCCGATCCACGGACGCGACACCGTGGCGCGGCGCCGACCGCGGTCAGGCTGTCGCCGGGCGTGGAGCGGTCCGTCCGGTGCCGTAGGTGAGGCGGCGCAGGAGGGCCTCGGCGGGGCCTCGTCGGCCGGCGCGGTCCAGGGCAGCGGCGATGACCACGGTGGCCACCCACGTGGCGACGGCGACGGCGGCGGCCGTCGCGGCGCCGAGCCGGCCGCCGAGGTCGAGCAGTGCCGGCTCGGTGGCGACGAACCAGACCGGTGACTGCGCGATGTAGAAGGTCATCGACCGGCGACCGCAGGCGACCAGTGCGTTCGTGATCGGTCCGCGCCGCTGGCCGAGCCGGTCCGCGACGAGGGCGACCGCGGCCATGTAGGCGAGCCCCCCGGCGATCCCGGTCGCCGCGAACGTGGCCTCGGCCAGTGCGCCGGCCGCGCTCGAGTCCGGGGTCCACACGCCCACCGCCTGCAGCGCGACCGGCTGTGCGCCCAGAACCGCGATCGGGAAGCCGAGCAGTACGACCCGGGTCAGGAGCCGCCGGTAGCGGGCGGGTTGCTCGAGCAGTCGCATCCGGCCGGCCCAGACCCCGATCAGTACCGCGGGTGCGACGCTCAACCCGGCCAGGGGCAGCACGGCGAGTGCGGACGTGCGCAGCGCCATGCTGTCGAGCAGGGTCGGCCCGACTGCGAGCGGGGCATCCGCGGTGACCAGCTGCAGGGCGGTGGCTGCGGCGATCCCGAATGCGAGCGTGATCGCGAACACGGTCCACAGTCGGCCGCTCGACCAGGTCACCACCCCGGCGAACAGCAGGGCGAACACGCCGTAGGAGCCGATGATGTCCCCGCTGTAGAGCAGGACGACGTGGGCGATGCCGAACACGATCAGCCAGGCACCGCGGCGGCGGATCAGCCGTCGTGCGTTGGCCGGGTCTGCGCCGGGTCCGGTCTGTCGTCGGGTCATCTGCACGAGGCCGTAGCCGAACAGGAGTCCGAAAAGGGGTGCGGCCCGCCCGTCGACGAAGGAGGTCAGGAGCCACTGGACGGCGACGTCCACCGGGCCGCCACCGGCAGGTCTGGCGAGCAGGTTGCCGCCCGCGTGCAGCATCCGGGAGTGGGCGAGGGCGATGAGCAGCAACATCACCCCCCGCGCCAGGTCCGGCGCCAGCAGGCGCTCGGAGACCGGTGTCGGCGAGACCCCACCGACCGCGGGCCGACCACGTCGCGACATGGAACGGAACGGTATGCACCCGGCCGGTTCCGCACATCGGTCCGCAGGAGGGCTCCGCTCCTCCGGAGGGCGGAGCCGCGTCACCGTTCGACCCGTCCTCCGGAGGACGGAGCCGTGCGCGACGGTCGAGCGGTGGTGGGCGATGATCCTGTCTCCGGACCCGGTGGACCGGGCCCGGAGAGGGAGGCGACGTGGACGAGGACCTGATGGGCCGGCTGATCCGGTTCGCCGACCTGACCGCCTGGCCGGCGTTCGCGGCGCTCGGGGTGCAGGAGGAGTCGATCGACCGGTTGCTCGCGACGACCGCGGGCCTGGACCCGTCGGCCGTCGCCGGGGTGCGTGCCGGGCTCGCTGCACGGGTCCGGTCCGCGGCGCGGGCACTGCGGAACGAGCCGCCGGTCGCCGACGGGCTGCACCGGATGGGGCTGCGTCCGGGCGAGCGGGTCGTGGTCGTCGGGGACTCCCTGTCCGCCGACCGGCTGAGCTGGGCACGATTGCTCGCCGAGCTGGTCCCGATGGTCGAACCGGAGACGACGGTCGAGGTGCTCGCGCTGTCCGGCCGGACCAGCTCCGAGGCGCTCGCGCTCGGCCCGGTCCTGGTCTCCCGGGTACCGACCCGGGTGCTGGTCATGCTGGGCACGAACGACATCCGCCGGGAGGGCACGACCACCGGGATCCGGATGGTGTCGATCAGCGAGACGGCACGGAACCTGCGGGCGCTGCGCCTGCTGCTGGAGACCGAGAGCGGCGCCCGGGTGCGGTTCGTCGTCCCGCCGCCGGTCGACCCCCGTCGGGTGGCCGCCACCCGCGAGCTCACCGGCGAGTGGTGGGACCCGGCCGACGTCCCCGGACTCGTCGCGACGGTCCTGGAGGTCGACCCGGATGCGGTCGACCTGTCCGGGATGCCGGTGCGGCCCGACTTCTGGGAGGACGACGGCCTGCACCCCAGCCCGATCGGCCAGGTCGCGATCCTGCGGGCGGTGCTCGCCCGGATCTGACCGGCGCGCCCGGCCGCGGTGCCGCCCTGGCCCCCGACCCCGGCCGGACCTCGGTGTCCGGCCGGGTCGGGTGCGCCGTCGGATCAGCCGCGCAGCGCGGCGACGGCGGCGCGGGCCGCGGCGGCGACGGCGGCCTCCCCGCGCGGCTTGTCGGCCGGGTCGGCCGGGACGGTGAACACCGTCAGGACCAGCGGTGCGCCGTCCGGCGGGTAGAGCACCCCGGAGTCGTTGCGTTCCCCGAGCGGTCCGGAGCCGGTCTTGTCGCCCACGACCCAGCCCGCCGGGACCGCCGCGCGGATCTGCCGGTCGCCGGTGGTGTTCGCGCGCAGCCAGCCGGCCAGCCGGTCGCGCTGCGGGGCCGGGAGCGCGTCGCCGAGGACCAGGGCGCGCAGCGTGGATGCCAGCGCGGCCGGGGTCGAGGTGTCACGCTCGCCGTCGCGGTCGTTCAGCGCGGTCTCCGCGCGGTCGGAGCGGGTGACGGTGTCGCCGGTGGTGCGGAGCCAGGCGGTCAGCTCGGCGGGGGAGCCGACCTCGCGCAGCAGCAGGTTGTGGGCGGTGTTGTCCGAGACGGTGACGGCGGCCTCGCACAGCTGGGCCACCGTCATCCCGGTCGCGAGGTTCCGAGTGGTGACGGGCGCGTACTCCAGCAGGTCCGCGCGTCCGTAGCGGACCGGGCGGGCGAGCAGGCCGGGGTCGGACAGCGAGCGGTGCAGCGTGAACCCGGCCATGAGCGCCTTGGTCACCGAGCACATCAGGAAGCGGTCGCCGTCGCGGTGTCCGGCGCTGCGGCCGGTGCCGGTGTCGAGCACGTGCACCCCGATCGTGCGGGCGTAGGTGCGCTCGACGTCGGCCATCGCGGGGATCGGCGCGGTCCCGGTGTCCGGGACCGGCGGAGCGGCTGCGGGAGGAACGGGTGCGGGCGGTGCACAACCGGTCAGCGCGGTGCCGCCGAGTGCGGTGCCGCCGAGTGCTGCGCCGGCGAGGAGCAGGGAGCGACGGGAGATCGTCATGGGCGCACCGTGGCCGATCCGCGGCGATAGCGCGAATACAATCGAGCTGCGCGTGTGATACCCGTTCGATATGAGGCGAGGCCGGTGGACCTGCTACGGCACCTGAGCTTCTTCGTCGCCGTCGCCGAGGAACGGCACTTCGGCCGCGCGGCCGCCCGGCTCGGCATGGCGCAGCCGCCGCTGTCGCAGGGACTGCGCCGGCTCGAGATCCGGCTCGGGGTGGTGCTGTTCGACCGCGGACCCGGTGGCGTCGCGCCGACGGCGGCCGGGCGCGACCTGCTGCCCCGCGCCCGTGCGCTGCTGGAGGACTCCGATGCGCTCGTCCTGGCCGCCGTCCGACACGCCGAGGCCGCCCGGGTGCTGCGGCTCGGGGCCGTCGCCGACCTCGGGCCGGCCGCGACCGCACGGCTGGCGGCCCGCGCGGCGGCGGTGACCGGGTTGCGGGTCGCGCCCACCGTCGCCACCACGGTGGCCCTGGTCGACGCGGTGTCGGACGGGACGCTCGACGTCGCCGTCGTCGCGCACCCGGCGGTGCTGGAGTCCGCGCGCGCCGGTCCGGTCGTGGCGTTGCCGACCACGCTGCTGCTGCCCGCCGGGCACCCGGCCGCCGCGGGGCCCGGGCCGGTCGTGCTGCGGACGCTGCGCGGCCTGGAGCTCGCGACCACACCGCGGGCGCACGCCCCGGCCGCCCACGACCTGCTGCTCGACACCCTCGACGTCCGTGGCTGCCCGGTCACCGCGGCCGGGGCCGCGTCGCCGTCGGAGGCGCTCGCGCTGGTCGCGACGGGTGCCGCGTTCGCGCTCACCCCCGATCCCGGCCTGGGTGCCGAGGGCGTCGCTCGCCGGTCGACGGCGGGGGAGCCGGTGCCGTTCCGGGTCCGGGTGGTGCACCGCACCGAGACACCGGAGGGCGTCGTCGACGCGCTCGTCGCCGCGTTGCGGGAGCCCGGGTGAGCCCCGCCGACGAGGTCCGCGCGGTGTTCCGCGACGCCGGGGTGCGCGGCTGGCTGCACGCCCGCCCGGTCTCCGGGGACGGCCCGCACCACTCCGCCCGCGACGTCGACGCCGGTGCCCACGCCCCTGTCGTGATGGCCTCGGTCTACAAGCTGTTCGTGCTGGTCGCCTACTGCCGGGAGGTCGACGCGGGCACGGTCGACCCGCGGGAGCCTGTCGTCGTCCCGGTGCCGCGCACGCCAGGGCTCACCGGCATCTCCGCCCTCGCCGACCCGGTGACGATGAGCTGGCGGGACCTGGTCACGTCGATGGTGACGGCCTCGGACAACGCCGCGGCCGACGTCGTGCACAGCCGGGTCGGCCGGGACCGGGTCGCCGCGCTGCCCGCCGAGCTGGGCCTGTCCGGGACCCGCATCCGCGGCGGCACCGACGACGTGTTCGCCGACCTGCTCGCCGACACCGGCACCGACGACGTCGCCGCGGCCTTCGGGGTGCTCGCCGACAACGACGTCCCGGTCGAGGTCCGCGCGCTCAGCCCGGTCTACGGGTCGGCGACCACCGCCGCGGACGTCACCGCGCTGCTCGCGCTGCTGTGGCGGGGCGAGCTCGCGTCCGAGGCGTCGACGGCGTTCGCCCGCCTGCTGCTCGGGGCCCAGATCTGGCCGCACCGGTTGCGTGCCGGGTTCCCCGCACCGACGCAGGTGGCGGGCAAGACGGGCACGGTCGGCGCGGTGCGCAACGACGTCGGGGTGGTGACCTACCCGGGCGAGCACCCGGTCGCCGTCGCCGTGTTCACCCACTCCGCCCGCAGCGACACCACCGTGCCGCGCGCGGACGCCGCGATCGGCGCCGCCGCGCGGGTCGCGGTGCACGCGCTGCGGGCCCCCGCGCTCTGAGCCGCCGCCTCAGTTCACCGGCAGCCACTCCCGCGCCGCCGCGACCAGCGCCGCGACCCCGACCGACAACGTCGGCTCGATCACCGGCGCGTAGCGGGGGGAGTGGTTCGACGGCAGCGATGCGCTCCGCTCCCGGATCTCCGCGACGCCGGCCGCGCCCTCGAACGCGCCCGGGTCGGCCCCGCCGAGCAGCCAGAACACGCACGGGACCCCGGCGGCGACGGCGAACCGCCCGACGTCCTCGCTCCCGGTCACCGGCCCCGGGTCGACGACCGGGAGCGGGGTGACGGTGGCCAGCGCGGCCCGGGTGCGTTCCGCCGCGTCGGCGTCGTTGACCACCGGCGGGAACGACTCCAGCAGCCGGACCTCGGGGTCCCTCGGTGCCCCGGAGGCCGCGGCCTCGCCGCGCACGGTCCGCTCGATCCCGGCGAGCACCCGCCCGCGCACCGACGGGGTGTACGAGCGCACGGTCAGCCCCAGCTCAGCGGAGTCGGGGATGACGTTATCCTTGGTGCCCGCCCGCAGCATCCCGACGCTGAGCACCGCGGTCTCGGTCGCGGCGATCTCGCGCGGGACGACGGTGTGCAGCCGCAGCGTCGTCGCGGCGGCGAGCAGCACCGGGTCGACGGTGGTCTCCGGGCGCGCCCCGTGCCCGCCCACGCCGTGCAGGGTGATCCGCAGGCTGTCGCTGCCCGCGAAGGCCGGCCCGGCGGCGACGGCGAGGAGCCCGGCGGGCAGCGGCGCGACGTGCTGGCCGAGCACGACGTCGGGGGTGCCGAACCGGTCGTAGAGGCCGTCGTCGAGCATCGCGTCGGCCCCGGCGCCGAACTCCTCGGCGGGCTGGAACACCACGAGCAGCGTGCCCCGCCAGGTGTCGCGGGCCGCGGCGAGCTCGGCGGCGGCACCGACCAGACAGGTCACGTGCATGTCGTGCCCGCAGGCGTGCGCGACGGCGGTCTCCTCACCGTCGCGGCCGACGGCGCGGACGGTGCTGGCGTAGTCGAGGCCGGTGTCCTCGGCGACGGGCAGTGCGTCCATGTCGGCGCGCAGCAGCGCGGTGGGGCCGTCGCCGTTGCGCAGCACGCCGACGACGCCGGTCCGCCCCACGCCCTCGGTCACCTCGTAGCCGCACCGGCGCAGCCGTTCCGCGGCGATCCCCGCGGTGCGGGTCTCGGCGAAGGAGAGCTCGGGATGGCGGTGGAGGTCGCGGTACAGGTCGGCGAGGTCGTCGAGGTTGGCGAGGTCGTCGTCGAGGTCGTCGAGGCCGGCGCCGGGGTGACTGTCGCTCACACCCGGCGAACGTAGTCCGGAACCCGTTCGAGCGACACGGGCGGCGCAGTGGAGTGATGGCGACACCCTCACCCGATGTGGTGAAACCGCCATCCCGGGGACAACCGGATGACCGGTCGGGTTAACGGTTTGTTCAAGTTCGCCCTAGGATCAGCCCATGACGCAACCGGCTGGAGCGCCTCGATGACCCTGGAACAGGTCCGTCCGACCGGTCCGGACACCGGTGACCGGTGGCGCGGCCTGGCCGTGTTCGTGGTCCGCTCCGCGGCCGCTCCGCTGCTCGACGAGGCCGTCGCGGGGGTGGCCCGCGGGCTGGAGATCCTCGACGTCGTCGTCCTCGACGACCAGCAGGTCACCCGGGTCCGGGGCCAGGTGCCCGCACCGCCCGCCCGGCCGGTCCCGGCCGGCGCGCCGTACGCGCTCGTGGTCGCCTGCGACGTGGTCGCCCCGGTCGGCACCTCCGGGGTGCGGGCCACCCAGGACCGGGTCGCCGCCGTCCTCGACTACACCGAGAAGCGGGTGCTGCGCCGCGTCCCGCCGCGCGAGCACTACCTGCCGGTGCAGGCGTCGTCGTCGCCGGAGCACGCCCTCGCCCTGCTCGACGCGCTCGGGGACCCGGGGATCCTGCACCGCATCGCCGGCCCGGTCGCCGATCTCGGCCGCCGGTGCGCGATGCCCTTCCCGGTCGTGCGGATGCTCGGCGGCACCTCGCCCGGGTGCTGCGCCCGTGTCGCACTGGTCCGCCACCCGGTGCACGGGCCGTCGGTGTGCAAGGTGTTCCGTCCCGGGGCGCGCGAGGCGTTCGAGCGCGAGCTGCGTGCCCGCCTCGAGCTCGGTGACCTCCCGGAGGTCCCGGAGCTGCTCGAGCGCGGGGAGAACTGGCTGCTCACCCCGTTCTACGGCGACACCGGCCGGCACGTCGTGCGCCGGCTGCCGGGCGAGCTCGCACAGCTGCGCCCGGAGGTCGTGCGGACGCTGCTGCGGTTCTGCCGCGACCTGCACGAGCGCGGCCGTTTCGTGCTCGACCTGTCCCCGCACAACCTGGTGTGGGACGAGCGCGCCGGGCTGAAGGTCCTCGACCTGGAGTTCGTCCTCGACTACCCGGGCGAGCCGCCGTCGTGGTCGGACTGCTGGAGCCTGCGCGGCGTGCCCGCGGAGTACCGCGCGTCGGTGGAGGGACTGCCCGACCTGGTGCTGACCCGCGGCGTCGGGAACTCGGTGTTCCATCCGGCGATCTCCGGGATGAACCGCGCCCGGCTGCTCGCCGAGCCCCCTCGCGGCGACGCCGCGCACAGCGGGGCCACCCAGCTCGCCTGGTACAGCGCGCTCGGTACCGTCGGCCGGTTGCATCCCGCACTCCGCGGGAAGCGGCACTGACGGCGCGCCCTCCGACGCGCCGACCCGCCCCGACGACCGGAGGACCCGCGTGACCGGACCCGGCGGCGACCTGCCCGACGACCCGACCCGGCCCCTGCGGCCCGTCCCGGCCGACCCACCGCCCCCGGGCGGTCCGCCGTCGTCGCCGGACCGGGCGACGGGCGGACCCTCGCTCACGACGCGGACCGCGCGCGGCTTCGCCTGGGCGTTCACCGGCACCGTCGGCCAGGCGGTCCTGCAGATCGGCGCCACCGTCGCGCTCGCCCGGCTGCTGACCCCGGACGAGTTCGGTGCCGCCGCGGCCGCGCTGCTCGTCGTCGGGCTGACCCAGCTGGTGACCCAGCTCGGCGTCGCCGCGTCGCTGGTGCACCGCGAACGTCTCGACGACCGCGACGTGACGGCCGCGTTCTGGTTCTCGGTGCTGGTCGCCGCGGTGTTCGCGGCCGTGCTCGCGGCCGGCTCTCCAGTGCTCAGCCCGCTCGTCGGGCTGCCCGCCGACTCCGGGCTGCTGCCGCTGCTGTCGGTGGCGCTGTTGTTCGCAGGTGCCGCCGCGACGCCGCTCGGGCTGCTGCAACGCGACCTGCGGTTCCGCTCGATGGCCACCGTCGACCTCGTCGCGGCCGGGCCGGCGCTGATCGGGGTGAGCGTGGCGCTGGCCGCGGCCGGGTTCGGTGCCACCGCGCTCGCCTACGGCGAGATCGCCGCCGCCGTCGCCAAGTGCGTCGGCTACCTGGTGCTGACCCGGCCCCGGTTCCGGCCCGAGGGCCCTGCCGCGAGCTGGGCCCGGCTGCGTCCGCTGCTCGGCTACGGCGCCGGTTTCTCCCTCGCCCAGCTCGGCAACTGGTTCGCGCTCAACGCCGACAAGCTCGTCGTCGCCAACGCCCTGGGCACCGGCCCGCTGGGTGTCTACGGCCGTGCCTACAACCTGCTCTCCGAGCCGGCCAACATCATCGGCGGGGCCGCGGACAAGGCGCTGTTCCCGGCGATGGCCCGGGTCCGCGACGACGGCCCCCGGCTGCGCGCCGCCTACGTCCGCAGCGCCAGCCTCGTCGCGCTGGTCACCGTCCCGGCCGCGGTCCTGCTGTGCGTGCTCGCGCCCGAGGTCGTGCACGTGCTGCTCGGCGACCAGTGGGACGCCGTCGTGCCGCTCGTGCAGCTGTTCGCGCTGGTGCTGCTGCCGCGCACCTCCTACAAGATCAGCACCTCGCTGACCCGGGCCACCGGCGCGGTCTACCGGGCGGCCTGGCGGCAGTGGCTCTACGCCGGCTACGTCGTCGTGCTGACCGTGACGGGTGGGCTGCTGTGGGGCCTGGTCGGCGTCGCGGCGGGGGCCTCGCTCGCCATCGTGATCCACTTCCTGGTGATGCTGCAGTTCTCCGCACGGGTCTCACCCGGCCTGATGGGCGCGGTCCTGCGGATGTACCTCAAGCACGTCCCGGCGCTGGTGCTGACCGTCGCGGCGACCTGGGGCGTCGCGACGCTGGTCCGCCCGCTCGGGATCGACCTGGTCACGCTCGCCGTCGCCGCCCTGGCCGGCGGGATCGCCACGCTCGGGACGCTGGTCGTGCTGCGCGGACGGTTCGCCGCCGAGCTCGGCGTGGTGCGCAGCCTGCGCGGGGGCGGGGCTCCCCGCGGGCCGCGCCCGGCCGGCTCCGGATCCGGCCCCGTCGTTCCCACAGCCCCCACAGCCCCCGCGGTGCCTGCCGGACCCGCGCTCCCGACCGGGCCCGCCGCTCCCGCGGCCCCGGTGGACGACTCCACCGTGCAGCTGCCCGCCGTCGGCCGCGGTGACGCGCCGCGGACGGTCGGGACGCCCGCCGACCGCCGCTGAGCCGACGCCCCGCGTGCGCCCGGACACGCCCTGCGGGCAGGGTTGTGCACGGTCCGACGACGACGGAGGTCGTCGACCGTCGGTGTCCCGGAGATCCCGGGACGCGTGCGAGGGAACGAGGTGCTCATGGAGCGCGTAGGCGTCGTCGGCTGCGGCCAGATGGGATCCGGGATCGCGGAGGTCGCGGCACGGGCCGGGTACGGCGTGCGGGTCGTGGAGACCTCCGCCGCCGCCGTGGAGGCCGGCCGGGCGCGGCTGGAGTCGTCGCTGGCCCGGGCGGAGAAGCGCGGCCGGATCGACTCGGCGGAGGAGGTCCTGGCCCGCATCGAGGTGATCGAGGGCCTGGACGCGCTGGCCGACCGGGAGCTCGTCGTCGAGGCGATCGCCGAGGACGAGGCCCTCAAGACCGGCGTCTTCCGGGAGCTGGACCGGCTCGTCACCGACACCGGCGCGGTGCTGGCGTCGAACACGTCGTCCATCCCGATCATGAAGCTGGCAGTGGCGACGAAGCGGCCGGAGAAGGTCGTCGGCATCCACTTCTTCAACCCGGTGCCGGTGCTGTCGCTGGTCGAGCTCGTCCCGAGCCTGATGACCGCCGACGACACGCTCGCCGCCGCCCGCACCTTCGTCGAGGAGGGGCTCGGCAAGAAGGCGATCGACTGCCAGGACCGCGCCGGGTTCGTCGTCAACGCGCTGCTGGTGCCGTTCCTGCTGTCGGCGATCCGGATGATGGAGTCCGGCTTCGCCACCGCCGAGGACATCGACGAGGGACTGGTCCGCGGCTGCGCGCACCCGCAGGGCCCGCTCGCGCTGTCCGACCTGATCGGCCTGGACACCGTGCAGGCCGTCGCCGAGTCGATGTACGCGGAGTTCAAGGAGCCGCTGTACGCGCCGCCGCCGCTGCTGGCCCGCATGGTCGACGCCGGGCTGCTCGGCAAGAAGGCCGGGCGCGGCTTCTACACCTACTCCTGAGCCACCTGCTCCACAGCCCCGGACCCGGGGAGCGCGGTTGTGCTCCCCGGGACAACGGGTGTGCTCCCCGGGCCAAGACCGCAGGTCGTCGGACGGCCAGTCTCGTGGGCGACGCCATCCCACCACGAGGCGAGGAGCATCCATGACCGCGACGCACGAGGCCCCGGCGACCACCGTGACGGAGAAGGTGGTCAAGGCCGCCTGTCCGCAGGACTGCCCGGACACCTGCGCGATGCTGGTGACCGTCGACCGCGAGGGGAAGGCCACCTCGGTCGTCGGAGACCCGGACCACCCGTACACCAACGGCGGTCTGTGCGTGAAGGTCAACAACTACCTGGACCGGGTCTACGACCCGGGCCGCGTGCTGTTCCCGATGCGCAGGACCGGACCGAAGGGCAGCGGCCGCTTCGAGCGGATCAGCTGGGACGACGCCGTCACCGAGATCGCGACCCGGTTCCGGGCGATCGCCGACGAGCACGGCCCCGAGGCCATCATGCCGGTGAGCTACCTGGGCACCCAGGGCATCCTCAACGGCCTGAACGTCGGTGACCCGTTCTTCGCCAAGCTGGGTGCCACCGTCGCCGAGCGCACCTACTGCGACTCCGGCTCCTGCACCGCCTACGCCATGACCATCGGCGACACCGCCGGCGTGGACCCGGAGAGCCTCGTGCACTCCAAGTTCATCCTGGTGTGGGCGTGCAACATCATGAGCACCAACCTGCACCTGTGGCCCTACATCGCGAAGGCGAAGAAGAACGGGGCGAAGGTCGTCGTCGTCGACCCGGTCCGCACCCGCACCGCGGCCGCCGCCGACCAGCACATCGCGATCCGCCCCGGCACCGACGGCGCCCTCGCACTGGCCATGGCGAACGTGATCATCGCCGAGGGCCTGACCGACGACGACTACATCGCGAACCACACCGTCGGCTACGACGAGTTCGCCGAGCGCGTGTCCCGCTACACCCCCGAGTGGGCCGAGTCCGAGACCGGCGTGCCCGCCGAGACGATCCGCACGCTGGCCCGCGAGTACGCCGGCGCCCAGCCGTCGGTGATCCGGATCGGCGTCGCCGTCGAGCGGCACGCGGGCGGCGGCCAGACCGTGCGCGCGCTGTCCTGCCTGCCCGGCCTCGTCGGCGCCTGGCGCAAGCCCGGCGGTGGGATCCTGCAGCTGCCGCTGTGGGCGTTCCCGGTCAACTGGGGCGCCTTCATGCACCCGGAGATGCTGACCCCGGGCACCCGCGTCATCAACCAGTACCGGCTCGGTGCCGCGCTGTCCGGTGACCTGCCGGCCGGGCCGCCGATCAAGGGCCTGTTCGTCTACAACTCCAACCCGGTCGTCACCACCCCCGACCAGGACCGGTTGATCGCGGGGCTGCAGCGCGAGGACCTGTTCACGGTGGTGTCGGAGCAGTTCATGACCGACACCGCGGAGTACGCCGACATCGTCCTGCCGGCCACGACGCAGCTCGAGCAGGACGACATCATGTTCTCCTGGGGCCACCTCTACGTGACCTACAACCACCAGTCGATCGAGCCGCTCGGCGAGGCCGTCCCGAACACCGAGATGTTCCGCCGGATCGCGGCCGCGATGGGCTTCGACGACCCGGTCTTCCGCCGCACCGACGCCGAGATGATCGCCGAGGCGTTCGACTGGTCCCACCCGCACATGGAGGGGATCACCGTCGAGTCGCTGAAGGAGCAGGGCTGGCAGCGGCTCAACGTCCCCGCCCCGGACGCCTACGCCCCGCACGCGGAGGGCGGTTTCCCGACGCCGTCGGGCAAGGTCGAGTTCGTCTCCTCCGCCGCGGCGGGCGGCAACTTCGTCGTCCCGCTGTTCCGGCAGGGCTCCAACGACCACCAGCCCGGCGAGCCGGTCGACCCGCTGCCGCACTACATCCCGCCGCGCGAGTCCGCCGCGGCGGACCCGGAGCTGGCGGCGCGCTACCCGCTGAACCTGCTCACGCCCAAGTCGCACGCGTTCGTGAACTCCAGCTTCGGCAGCCACGAGTTCCACCGCCGCGTCGCGAACGAGCACACCCTGATCGTGCACCCGGACGACGCCGCCGCCCGCGGCATCACCGACGGCTCCCCGGTGCGGGTGTTCAACGACCGCGGTGAGTTCACCGTCCTCGCGTCGCTGCAGGACACCGTGTCCCCCGGCGTGGTCGTCAGCCCGATGGGCGGCTGGCGGAAGAACTCCAAGGCGGGTTCCACCCTGGCCGCCGTCAACCCGACGGTGTTCGGCGACCTGGGCAACGCGCCCACGTTCTCCGACACCCTCGTCGAGGTCGAGACCGCCTGAGCCACGCGGCCCGGCCGGAGCCCCCCTCTCCGGCCGGGTCGCCCACCCACCTGCCACCACCGTCCACATCGGAGGAAAGACCCCGTGGCCTACGTCGTCACCGAAGCCTGCATCGACGTGCAGGACCGTGCCTGCATGGAGGAGTGCCCGGTCGACTGCATCTACCCGGGGGAGCGGATGATGTACATCCATCCCGACGAGTGCGTCGACTGCGGCAAGTGCATGCCCGCCTGCCCCAGCGAGGCCATCCACTGGGAGCACAAGATGCCCGCCGAACAGCTCGACTTCGTCGAGGCGAACGCGCTGTTCGTACGCGAGCAGGGCTTCTCCGGCGGTGGCGAGGACGCCGACCCCGCCGACGGCGACCACCCGATCGTCGCTGCGCGGAAGCCCCGGTGAGCGGCGAGCTCAGCGCGGACCTGGTCGTCGTCGGTGCCGGACCGACCGGGCTCTACGCCACCTACTACGCCGGCTTCCGCGGGCTGTCGGTGGTCGTGGTCGACGCCCTGGACCAGCTCGGCGGGCAGATGTCGGTGCTCTACCCGGAGAAGCCGGTCTTCGACGTCGCCGGCTTCCCCCGGGTCCGCGCCCAGGACCTGGTCGACTCCCTGATCGAGCAGGCCGCCCTGGCCGATCCGACCTACCTGCTCGGGCACGACGCCGTCGGGCTGGAGCAGTTCGACGACGGCGTCGCCGTCACCACCGACCGCGGCGTGCGGATCCGGGCGGGCGCGTTGCTGGTCACCGGCGGGATGGGCCGGTTCACGCCGCGCCCGCTGCCCGCGGGCGGCGACTACGTCGGACGCGGGCTGCGCTACGCGGTGCCGCGCCCGGCCGAGCTGACCGGCAGGGACGTGCTGATCGTCGGCGGCGGGGACTCCGCGGTCGACTGGGCGCTGTGCCTGGAGCCGCTGGCCGCGTCGGTCACCCTGGTGCACCGGCGCGACGCCTTCCGCGCGCACGAGCGCAGTGTCACCGAGCTGCGTGCCTCCTCGGTGCGGATCCTGACCCCCTACGAGGTCGCCGACGTCCGCGGCGACGACCGGGTGGCCGAGGTCGACGTCGCCGGCCCGGACGGCGTCGAGACGCTGGAGGTCGACGAGCTCGTGGCCGCGCTCGGCTTCAAGGCCGACCTGGCCGCGCTGTCGAGCTGGGGGATCGGGATGAGCCGGCGCCACATCGCCGTCGACCGGTCCATGCGCACCACGCTGCCGCGGGTGTTCGCGGCCGGGGACATCACCGACTTCGAGGGCAAGGTCCGGCTCATCTCGGTCGGGTTCGGCGAGGCCGCGCTGGCGGTCAACAACCTCGTCCCGCTGGTGCGACCGGACCTGCCGGTCGTGCCCGGCCACTCGAGCGACGCGGCATGAGCGCCCCGGTCGCGGGGCCCGGCGGCGGGTGGTCGCCGGGCACGGTCGGGCGGGCGATGATCGGCTGCCCGAAGACCTGCGGGCGCACCACCACGGTGCACCAGGCACGCGAGGCCCTGCGCGACGGACACGTGCACGCGCTGCTCGTCGTCGACCGGGGGGTGCTGCTCACCGTCGTCGAGCGGGCCGACCTGGAGGGGCGCCCCGCCGCCGCGCCGGTGCGCTGGCTCGGTGGGCTCTCCGGCCGGACCGTCGCCCCGGCCGCCGACGCCGAGTCCGTACGGGGCGCGATGGCCGCGGCCGGCCGGCGGCGCCTGGCCGTCGTCGACGACCGGGGCCGGCTGCTGGGCCTGCTCTGTCTCAAGCGCTCCGGGGCCGGGTTCTGCACGGAGGAAGGGGTTCGGGCGCGCGCCGCGGAACGCGTTCCTCACATCGGAGCTACACGATCGTGACGTGCGCGTGCGATGCTCGGGTATGGCTTTGGTCACGCTCGACACCACCACCGTGGCCGAGACCGACCGGTTGGACTTCTGGCGCTCGACGGTCTGCGACCAGTTCGTGCCCCTCGACGTCAGGCCCTCCACCGGCGGCCTGGTCTCCGGACGAGTGACGGCGGCGTCCGTCGCGGGTACTCACCTGCGGCGGATAGCCTCGGTTCCGCACCGCTTCGACAGGACTGTACGGCAAGTTCGTTCCGCAGACGAGGACTTCCTCCAGATCGCGCTCGCCCGCCGTGGACGCACCCTGGTCGTCCAGGACGGGCGGGAGGCGGTGATCGGCCCCGGCGAGTTCGTGATCTACGACAGCAGCCGGCCGTTCACCTTCGTCACCTCGGACTGCTTCGAGTACCAGGTCTGCCTGCACCCGAAGGGCGCCCTGCCGCTGTCGGCCGCCGAGACCGCCGCCGTCACCGCGATCACCTTCGACGGCCGGCGCGGCATCGGCGCGATGCTCCCGCCGCTGCTGTCGTCGCTGAACCGCGCGATCGGCGACGACGTGCCCGAGGCCGCCCAGGAGGCCGTCGCCCGCACCATCGGGGATGTGTTCGTCGCGCTGGTGCGCAGCACCGTACCGGCGGCCGCCCCGGAGAACCTGCACGTCACCCGGGCCCGCGGGTTCATCCGCGAGCACATCGCCGACCGGGACCTCGACCCCGCCGGGGTGGCGGCCGCCTGTGCGATCTCGGTCAGCTACCTGCACAAGCTGTTCGCCGAGGAGGGGACCACGGTGGCCGGGGCGATCCGGGAGGAAAGGCTCCAGGGCGCCTGGGCCGACCTGCGCCGCCCCGAGCTCGCGCACGTCGGGGTCGGCGCGATCGGCGCCCGATGGGGCATGCCGGACCCGGCGGCGTTCAGCCGGGCCTTCCGGACCCGGTTCGGGCGGTCCCCGAAGGCGCACCGCGAGTCCTGAGGGCAGGCCGGGCGGGGAGGCCCGCCCGGCCGCTCCGCTCAGATCCGCTGTTCGCCGAGGAACCCGGTGACCAGCTTCGTCAGGTCCTCGGGCCGCTCCAGGTGCATGCAGTGGCTGGACCCCGGCCCGGTCACCAGCTCGAAGCGGGCGCCCGGGATGCGCTCGGCCACCGCACGGGACTGCCATGGCGGGGTCAGCAGGTCCTGCTCGCCCACCGCGACCAGCGTCGGTGCCGTGATCGCGTCCAGCCGGTCGAGGGTGTCGTGGCCGAGGTCGGCGTCCCACTGCTCGACGGTCACCTGCATCTGTGCTTCGTCCTGCGGGAACGCCGGCAGCAGGGCCTCCAGCAGCGCGCCCACGTTCGGGTCGTCGAGTGCCTGCGGGGAGAACGCGAGCCCCGACGCGGTCAGCGCGGACTCCATGTCGCGGTGCACGTAGGGCAGGCGCAGCGCGCTCAGCACCGCGCGCTGGAAGCCGTCGGTGCGGCCCCAGGTGCCGTAGAGGACCTGCGCGGCGACCTGCCCGGGGCGGGTCAGCGCGATCTCCTGCGCGACGGCCGAGCCCAGCGACCAGCCGAGCAGGTGCGCGCGCGGGATCTCCAGGGCGTCGAGCAGCGCGGAGGTATCGGCGGCCATCGACCCGACCGTGATCGGCCCGGACCCGCGGTCGCTGCCGCCCAGCCCCCGGTTGTCGAAGGTGATGACCCGGTGGGTCTGGGCCAGCCGGTGCGCGAGTTCGCCCCAGAGCGGGATCGCGCCGGACGTCCCCATGATCATGAGCAGCGGGTCGCCGTCGCCTGCGGTCTCGTAGTGCAGCTCGACGCCGGTGGACACGGTGATGCGGGGCACGGTGGGTCTCCTCGGGGGTGTGCGGTCGGGTCGGCGGTGCTCAGGGGTGCTCGGCGGTGCTCAGCGGTGCTCAGCGGTACTGGAGGCCGTCGTCGAGGTCGGCCTTCGGCAGCTCGACCCGGTCGACGTCGTGCTCGTGCATGTGGGTCCACGGTTCGCGGTCGCCCTGGCCGAACATCCGGTGCGCGGACCGCCCGATGTAGCCGGGGTTGAAGTTCTCCTCCGAGACCCACGGCAGGCGCGGCATGTCGGCGTCCTGTGGTGCGACGGTGGGGACGACGACCTGGTGGCCGCGCTCGTCCATGCGCGCGAGGATGCGGCCGATCAGGTCGTTGACCAGGTCGATCCGCAGCGTCCAGCTGTGCCGGAAGTAGCCGAAGGCGTAGGCCATGTTCGGGATGCCCTCGATCATCAGCCCGCGCCAGGTGACATGGCGGGTGAAGTCGACCGGCTCGCCGTCGACGGTGAAGGGGATGTCGCCGAACACGGCCAGGTCGAACCCGGTCGCGGTGACGACGACGTCGGCCTCGATGACCTCCCCGGAGTCCAGCTCGACGCCCTTCTCGGTGAACCGGGCGATGGTGTCGGTGACGACCGACGCCTTCCCCTCGCGCATCGCGGCGAAGAAGTCGCCGTCGGGTACGAACGCGATGCGCTGCTGCCAGGGGCGGTAGCGGGGGACGAAGTGCTTCTCGATGTCGGTGCCCTCGGGGAGCAGTGGCCGGATCGACTCGATCAGGAACTCGTGCAGCGCGTCCGGGTCGTCGCGGCCGGTGGTGGCCAGCCAGTCGAGCTGCTGGACGTAGGTGCGGCGCAGGATCTCGTGGGTCCACTCGGCGGGCAGGTCGAGGGGCTCCAGCATCGTCGCGAGGTCGTGCACGGTCGGCGCGGGGAACCAGTACGACGGCGAGCGCTGCAGCATCGTCACGTGCTCGGCGGTCGCCGCCGTCGCCGGGACGACCGTCGCCGCGGTGGCGCCGGACCCGATGACCAGCACCTTCTTGCCCGTGACGTCGAGGTCCGACGGCCAGGACTGCGGGTGCACGACGGTCCCCGCGTACTGCTCGAGGCCGGGCCACTGCGGGGTGTAGGGCTCGTCGTGGTTGTAGTAGCCCTGGCACATCCACAGGAACGACGCGGTCATCGACAGGGTCTCGCCGGTGTCGGTGCGCGTCACCTCCGCGGTCCACCGGTTCTCCGCCGACGACCAGCTCAGCGCGGTGACGCGGTGGTGGTACCGGATGTGCCCGGCCAGGTCGTCCTCATCGATGACCTCGTCGAGGTAGGCCAGGATCTCTGCGCCCGCAGCGATCGACGGCCCCGTCCACGGCTTGTGCCGGTAGCCGTAGGTGAACAGGTCGCTGTCGGAGCGGGCCCCGGGGAAGCGGTGGGTCCACCAGGTCCCACCGGGGGCGTCCTGGGCCTCCAGCAGCACGAAGCTCCGGTCCGGGAACTCCTCGCGGAGCCGGTGGGCGGCGCCGATGCCGGACACCCCGGCCCCGACGATCAGGACGTCGACGTGCTCGCTGGTCGTGGCGGCCATGGGTCCTCCGGGTGCAGGTGTGACGGCGGTCTCTCGACGCTAGGGCGGCCGGCCCGGTCCCCGGGTGTCCGAACTTCGGACACCGGGGGGTGTTGACCGGTGCCGCATCATGTGATGACGAGCACAGAGAGGTGCGTCGATGGGGGATCTGCTCGCACGCCGTCGCGAGCTCGTGTCCGCGCGGGCCGAGCTGCTCGACCGGCCCGACGCCGCACCGCCCGGCGTGCCCGGTCACGTCGTCGCGTCCTGGCGGCGCAGCATCGCGGGTGGGGTGGACCCCGCGACGATCGCGAACCGCTTCCACCCCGACCTCGACACCGGTTCCCGGCTGGTCCGGTGCGCGCGCCCGGTCATGGAGCAGCTGGCCGAGCAGGTCGCCGGGATCGGGGTGTGCGTCGCGCTCACCGACGACCGTGCCCGGCTGCTGGTGCGCCTCGACACCGACGCGGTGATCGCGCGGTCCGCGGACGTCAACGCGTTCGCCGCGGGCTTCGGCTACGCCGAGGGCGCGGTCGGGACCAACGGGGTCGGGACCGTGCTGGAGTCCGGCCGGCCGGTGCACATCGTCGGCGCCGAGCACTTCGTCGAGCAGCTGCACGACTACGCCTGCGCCGGCGCCCCCGTTCGTGACCCGGCGACCGGGCGGGTCGAGGCGGTGCTGGACCTGTCCTGCCGCGCGGAGTACTCCTCGCCGCTGCTGCTGTCGCTGGTGCGCTCCGCGGCCGCCCGCATCTCCGACGCCCTGCTGCACGACCGCGACCCCGCCCAGCAGGCCCTGTTCGACGCCTACGCCCGCACCGAGTCCCGCACCCGGCGGGCGGTGCTCGCCGTCGGGCGCCGCACGGTGCTGGCGAACACCGCGATGCAGACGTTGCTCGACGCGGACGACCACGCCGCGCTCACCGACCACGCCAGGTTCCTGCTGCTGCGCGGCCCCGGCGTCGACGACCGGGTGGAGCTGCCGTCGGGGACCCGGGCGCGGCTGCGCGGCGCGGTCGTCCCGGCAGGCGGGTCGGTCGCCGGCCTGGTGGCGGTGGTGACGCTGCTGCGCGAGCCCGACGGCGGCGACCCCACCGGACCGGTCCCGGTGACCCCCCGGCCCGCCGCCGACGGGGCGAGCCCGGCCTGGCGGACGGCGCGGGCCGCCGTCGTCGCGGCGCTGGGGGCGGGGGCGCCGCTGCTGGTCACCGGCGAGCCCGGCTCCGGGCGGGCGCGGCTGGTCACCGACTCCTGGCCCGGCCCGGTCGTCGAGGTCGGGCCGGACGACGACGGCGCCGACCTCGACGACCGCGTCGGGCGGGCCGGGGAGCGGGTGCTGGTGCTGCTGCGCGACCTCGACCGGCGCGACGCCGGTGTGCCGCCCGCCGTCGCGCGCGGGGACCTGCCGATCGCCGGCACCCGCGCGGACGCCGCCGTCCCCGATCCCGTCCGGGACGCCGTGCTGGCCCGGTTCCGGGTGTCGGTGCCGGTCCCGCCGCTGCGCGGCCGCCCCGGTGACCTCCCCGGTCTGGTCGCCGCGCTGCTCGCCGAGCTCGCGCCCGGCCGCGACGTGCGGCTGTCCGCCGGGGCGCTGCGGACGGTGAGCAGGCACCCGTGGTCGGGGAACGTGACCGAGCTGCACGACGCGCTGACCGTCGCCCTCGGCCGGCGGCCGGTGGGTGTGGTCGAGGCGACCGACCTGCCCGAGTCCTGCCAGAGCGCGCCGTCCGCGACGCTGCGGGCGGTGGACCGGGCCGAGCGGGACGCGATCGTCGCCGCGCTGCGGGACACCGACGGGAACCGGGCCGCGGCGGCCGCGGTGCTGGGCGTGGCCCGGTCGACGCTCTACCGGAAGATCGCGCAGTACCGGATCACGGACTGACCCCCCGCACCGGTCACCGGGTCAGGAACGCCGCCAGCTCGCGCGCCACCTCCTCCGGCCGCTCCTCGGGGAGGTAGTGGTCGGCGTCCAGGGCCGTCCCACGCACGTCCGTGGCGTAGCCGGCCCACACCGCGGGCACGTCGTAGGACCGCCCGACGAAGGAGTGCGCGCCCCACAGGGCCAACAGCGGTGCGGTGACCCGGCGGCCCGCGTCGGCCTCGTCGTCGACGCGGTCGATCCCGGCCGCGGCCCGGTAGTCGGCGCACGACGCGGCGATCGCGGCCGGGTCGGCGAAGCAGCGGACGTACTCGGCGACGGCACGCTCGTCGAACGGGGTGCCGCCGTGGTGGCGCGACCGCATCCGGGCGGTGACCCAGAACTCCGGGTCGCCCGCGATGAGGCGCTCCGGGATCCCGGCCGGGGCGGTCAGGAAGAACCAGTGCCAGTAGCCGAGCCCGAAGGTGGCGTCGGCGGTGTCGAACGCGTGCCGGGTCGGGACGATGTCGAGCACCGCCAGCGCCGACACCGCGTCCGGCGCGTCCAGGGCCAGCCGGTGCGCGACCCGTCCGCCGCGGTCGTGCCCGGCGACGGCGAACCGGTCGAACCCGAGCACCCGCATGCCGGCGAGCTGGTCGGCGGCCATGGCGCGCTTGGCGTAGGCGGCGTCGCCAGGGCCCGGGGCGGGTTTGGCGCTGTCGCCGTAGCCGCGCAGATCGGTCGCGACGACGGTGAACCGGTCGGCGAGCAGCGGGGCGACCCGGTGCCAGATCGCGTGGGTCTGCGGGTAGCCGTGCAGGAGCAGCAGCGGAGGTCCGGCACCGCCGACGACGGTGTGCACCGCGGTCCCCGCGGCGTCGACCGTGCGGGCGGTGAACGGGGCGGGCAGCAGGGTTCGTGGGCTCATCGCGCCGGACCTCCGTGGACTGGGGTAGGACGGATCCCGTGCCGACCGACCCCGTGCGACCCGACGCCGCGCTGCCGGACACCGTCCTGCTCTGGGACGCCGACGAGGTCGCCGACCCGCCCCAGGAGCCCTGCTGCCTGGCCGGGACCGCGCCGGGCGACCGGGCCGTGGTCTACCGGACCGGGCCGGGCGGCGGCGTGACGGCGCTGTTCGCGTTCACCGGTCCCGCCGAGCCGCACCCCGGCGGACGGCACGCGGCGGGCGTCGTCGTGCCGGTCGGACGGCCGGTACCGCGGGCCGAGCTGCTGGCCGACCCGGTGCTCGCGCCGGTGTTCCGGCACCTGCGCGGCCGTCGCAGGCTGCCGCCCGACGCGGCCCGTCGCCTGGTCGCACTCCTCGCAAGCTGAGCCGCGCCGCCCGGTCGCCGGGGCGCGCAGGCCAGGGCCCGACGGGCTCATCCCCGCACGACCGCGGCGATCGCCGCACCCAGCTCGGCGGTCGTCGCGGTGCCGCCCAGGTCCGGGGTGACGGTCGCGCCGCCCCGCCCGACGACGTCCTCGACCGCGGCCAGCACGGCCGCCGCGGCCTCGTGCTCGCCGAGGTGCTCCAGCATCATCGACCCGCACCAGATCTGGCCGACCGGGTTCGCGACGCCCTTCCCGGCGATGTCCGGTGCCGACCCGTGCACGGGTTCGAACAGGCTCGGGAACTCCCGCTCCGGGTTGATGTTCGCGCTCGGCGCGATGCCGATCGTGCCGGTGCAGGCCGGGCCGAGGTCGGACAGGATGTCGCCGAACAGGTTGCTGGCCACGACGACGTCGAAGCGTTCCGGGCTCATCACGAACCGCGCCGCGAGGATGTCGATGTGGGCGGAGTCGACATCGACGTCGGGGTACTGCGCCGCCATCGCGGCCACCCGCTCGTCCCAGTACGGCATGGTGATCGCGATGCCGTTGGACTTGGTCGCCGAGGTGAGGTGCCGGTTCGGGTGGCGGCGCGCGAGCTCGAAGGCGTAGCGCAGGATCCGGTCGACCCCGATACGGGTCATCACGGTCTCCTGGATCACCACCTCCCGGTCGGTGCCGGAGAACATCCGCCCGCCCACCGAGGAGTACTCGCCCTCGGTGTTCTCCCGGACGATCAGCATGTCGATGTCGCCGGGTGCGCGGTCGGCCAGCGGCGCGGCGACGCCCGGCAGCAGCCGGGCCGGGCGCAGGTTGACGTACTGGTCGAAGCGGCGCCGGAACTGCAGCAGGCTGCCCCACAGCGACACGTGGTCGGGCACCACCTCCGGCCACCCGACGGCACCGAAGAACAGCGCGTCGAAACCGGACAGCTGCTCGAACCAGTCCTCGGGCAGCATCGTGCCGTGCTCGAGCCAGTGGTCGGCGCTCGCGAAGCCGAACTCGGTGAACTCCAGCCCGATCCCGAACCGCTCCGCGGCCGCGGTCAGCACCCGGACGCCCTCCGGGACGACCTCCTTGCCGATCCCGTCCCCGGGGATGACGGCGATGCGGTGCGCGGTCATGTCATGTCCTCCTCGACTCGGTTGCTTCTATCCTGATCGGCGAACCGGATGCGGTGAACCGTCGTCCTGGCCGGACAGTCTTTCCGCAGGGGAAAGGAGCAGGTGTGGAGCTGCCCGAGTTCGACGACCTGAGCTTCTTCGCCGGGGTCGCCGCCGCAGGCACACTGACGGAGGTGGCGCGCCAGTGGGGTGTGTCGGTGTCGGCGGTCAGCAAGCGGCTCGCCCGCCTGGAACGACGTCTGGGCGTCCGCCTGGTCAACCGGTCCACCCGCCGGCTCACCCTGACCGACGAGGGCCGCCGCTATGCCGAGGGCGCCCGCGACGTGCTGGGCCGGATCGACGACCTGGAGGACGAGATCGGCCGTCGTCGCTCGGGACTGCACGGACGGATCGCGGTGCACTCGTCGATGGGGTTCGGCCGGGCGCACGTCGCGCCGCTGCTCGGCACCTTCGAGGCGGCCAACCCGGACCTGCGCATCGATCTGGAGCTGTCGCACCTGCCGGTCGCGGTCGGCGGCTCCGGCTACGACTTCGCGGTGCGCGTCGGACCGCTGCCCGACTCGCGGCTGCACGCCCGGGTGCTGCACCGCAACCGGCGCGTGGTGTGCGCGGCGCCGTCGTACCTGGGCCGCCGCGGCGTCCCGCGCACCCCCGCCGACCTGGGCGGACACGACTGCATCGTGATCCGGGAGAACGACACCGCCTATGCCCATTGGCGCTTCGGGACCGACGCCGACGCCGTCGGGGTCCGCGTGACGGGCGCGATGACCTGCAACGACGGCGAGGTCGCGACGGCGTGGTGCCGGGCCGGGCGTGGGCTGGTGATGCGCTCGCTGTGGCAGGTCGCGCCGCTTCTCGTGTCGGGGGAGCTGGTGCAGGTGCTGGCGGACATCCCGACGCCGTCGGCGGACCTGCTGGCCGTGCACGGGGCGGACCCGCCCCGGCGGGTCCGCGCAGTGCTCGACCACCTCGTCGACGGGCTGGCGCGGCGGCTGCCGGTCAGGCCGGCTCCCGCTCCCGCTCCCGCCGCCGCGTCCACGGCCACGTGATCACCGCCCACCCCACCGCCACCAGCACGAACTCGACCACCAGGTAGATCGGCCACGGCCCCAGCAGGTCCAGCGCGGAGGCGTTGGTCGGCTTGTGGGCGAGGAAGCCGTAGTTGGTTCCCGCGGCCAGGTTGAACGGCAGCACCACCGCCGCCCAGGCGATCGTCGCCGCCAGCGTCACGCCCATCCCGCGCCAGCTCGGCCGCACCCCGGCACCCCAGGTCAGGTACACCGCCGCCCAGGTCACCAGCAGGTGCAGCGCCCAGAAGTGCAGGAACGCCACGTGCGGGAAGTCGGGGGAGTCGGTGGCCGGGGTGAGCAGCGTCTGCGGGGTCAGCGTGAGACCCCAGTAGTACAGCGGGCCGCACGCCCACCAGCGACGCGTCCACAGGGCGACGGCGGCGGTGACCCAGGACAGGTCCGACAGCTGCAGCGGCAGCGAGATGTGGACGTCGAAGGTCTGCGGGGTCAGCAGCCGCAGCTGCAGCGGGACCAGCAGCACGACGACCACCACGGCGAACGCCCGGGAGACGCGCAGCTCGGCCGGGGTGCCGCGCAGTCGACGTCCGAGCACCACCAGCGCGACGCCGCCGAGGACGCCGACGGTCAGCGCGGCCCAGTGGGTCGCGCCGTAGGGCACGAAGACGCCGGTGTCTCCCATCGCCCGATGATGACCGACCCCGCCCGACCCCGCCCGATCGTGGCGGACCGGGGATCAGGCGTCGGCGGTCCCGGCGGCGTCGTCCTTCTTCCTCCGCTTCGGGATCAGGTGCGCCACGGCGACGATCACCGCGCCGACCACGACCCCGAGGATCGCCGAGCCGACGGTGTTGGTGAGCCAGCCCAGGAACCCGCCCAGCACGCCGGTCGCGTCGGCGACGGCCACCTCCAGGTGGTGCACCAGGTCGTAGATCGGGGAGAAGCCCAGCTCGTCCGTCCCGACGAGCAGGATGTGCCCACCGACCCACAGCATCGCCGCGACGCCGACGACCGAGAGCGTCGTCAGCACGATCGGCATGGCCTTCACCAGCCCGCGCCCGAACGACGCGACGGGGCCGGACCCGCGTTCGGCCAGTGCCAGGCCCACGTCGTCCATCTTCACGATGAGCGCGACGGCGCCGTAGACGAGCGCGGTGATCGCGACGGCGACCACGGCCAGGATGATCGCCCGGGCCACGATGCCCTCGGACGCCACCTCGTTCAGCGCGATGACCATGATCTCGGCCGAGAGGATGAAGTCGGTGCGCACGGCGCCGGAGACGACCCGGCGCTCGTTCTCCGCCGGGTCCGCGGCGACCTTCTCGTCGCGCTCCTCGGGGTGCTCGGAGTGCCCGGAGAAGTACTCCCAGAGCTTCTCCGCGCCCTCGTAGGCCAGGTAGCAGCCGCCGACCATCAGGATCGGGGTCAGCAGCCACGGCGCGAACTGGGAGAGGATCAGCGCGACCGGCAGGATGAAGACGATCTTGTTGCGCAGCGAGCCCTTGGCGATCCGCCAGATGATCGACAGCTCGCGCTCGGGCTTGAGGCCCTGGACGTAGCGGGGGGTGACGGCGGCGTCGTCGACGACCACGCCGGCGGCCTTGGCCCCGGCCCGCCCGGCCGCGCCCGCGATGTCGTCCAGCGACGCCGTCGTGAGGCGGGCCAGGGCCGCGATGTCGTCGAGCAGGGCGAAGAGTCCGCTCATCGGGTCACCGTCCGTTGCAGGGCCGAATCCGTGCGCACGCGCGGAGCCTACGGCCCGGAGCGGACGAACGGGACCGAACCCGCACCGATGTCGGGCTTGACCGTGCCGCGACGGCACGGTGTCCACTCGGGCGCATGGACGAGGACACCAGCGCCCCCACCACCGCCCCGGCCGTCGACCCGGCCGACCCGGTCGCCGCCTTCTCCGGGCTGCGCGAGGTGGCCGCGGTCGTCGACATCCCGCTGGAGGTGCCCGGCCGACCCACCCAGCAGGGGCTGCTCGTGACCCGGGACGCCGAGGTCCGGGCGCTGCTGACCGACGACCGCTTCCGGCTCGACGCGGCCGCGGTGCCGCAGGCCGAGAACTTCCTGCGCAACGCCCAGACCGGGATCATCGGGCTGCCCGAGGACCTGGAGCTGCTGCGTCGCCCGATGCTGTCCCGGGACGGCGAGGACCACGCGCGGCTGCGCCGGCTCGTCTCCCGGGCGTTCACCGTGCGCCGGGTCGCCGGGCTGCGTCCGCGGGTCGAGGCGATCGTGTCCGGTCTGCTCGACGACATCGCCGCCGCCGGCGCCGACGGCAGCCCGGTCGACCTGGTGGAGACGCTGGCCTACCCGGTGCCGATCACCGTGATCTGCGAGCTCGTCGGGGTGCCCGAGGACGACCGCGACCGCTGGCGGGAGTTCGCCCGGCTGCTGATCCAGCCCGACCCCGGACGGATGCCGGACGTCGCGCGGGGGATGGTCGCCCACGTCCGCGCGCTGATCGAGGCCCGTCGCCGCGAGCCCGCCGACGACCTGCTGTCCGCGCTCGTGACCGTGCACGACGACGACGGCGACCGGCTCTCGGAGCAGGAGCTGCTCGACATGACGGTGAACCTCACCGTCGCCGGGTTCGAGACGACCGCGCACGTCCTGGCCAAGGGCACCCTCGCGCTGCTCAGCCGGCCGGACCGGCTCGACGCCCTGCGCGCCGACCCGCAGCTGTGGCCGACGGCGGTGCACGAGCTGGTCCGCACCTGCGGCCCGGTCCCGGCCGGCGCGCCCCGGTACGCGGCCGAGGACACCGAGATCGCCGGTACCCCGGTCCCGGCGGGGACGGCGGTGCTGCCCGGTCTGCTCTCCGCCAACTTCGACCCCCGCGTCGTCGACCGGCCCGACGAGCTCGACGTCCGCCGTCGCCCCGCCCGCGGCGAGGGGCACCTCGGGTTCGGGCACGGCGCGCACTACTGCCTGGGTGCCGCGCTGGCCCGGCAGGAGGTCGAGGTCGTGCTGTCGGCGCTGGTCACGCGCTTTCCGGGCCTGCGGCTCGCTGAGCCGGCGGACGGCCCGTCGCGGCTGGGTTTCGCGCGGCTGCCCGCTCTGCCCGTCCACGTGGACCGCCCGCCGGCGGAGCGGAGCCCCTCAGCGTGCGGCGCGGTTCTCGTAGAGCCGGCGTGACCACAGCAGGCTCCCGACGGTGATCAGCAGGCACCAGCCGACGGCGAGTGCGGCGTCGGTGCCGAGCCCGGCGCCGCTGCCCGGGCCGGCGCCGAGCAGCCCGCGCAGGGTGTCGATGACCGGGGTGAACGGCTGGTACGCCGCGAACCACCGGAGGGCGGTCGGCATCGACTCCACCGGCACGAACCCGCTGCCCAGGAACGGCAGCAGCATCAGGAACATCGGGGTGTTGCTCGCCGTCTCCACACTGTCCGCGGCCAGCCCGAGCGCGACGGTCAGCCAGGTCAGCGCGACGGTGAGCAGCGCCAGCATCTCGGCGACGCCGAGCCAGGCCAGCGGCCCGGCGTCGCTGCGGAACCCCAGCGCCAACGCCACGCCGAGCACGACGACCAGGCCCAGCACGGTCTGCACGAACGCCCCGGCGACGTGCCCGGTGAGCACGCTGGAGCGGGCGATCGCCATCGTCCGGAAGCGGGCGACGACGCCCTCGGTCATGTCGGTGGCGACCCCGATGGCGGTGCCCATCGCGACGCTCGCGACGGTCAGCAGCAGCACGGCCGGGGTGACGTAGGCCAGGTAGTCGTCACGGTCCCCGCCCAGCCCGGCGCCCATCGTGCCGCCCAGGACGTAGACGAACAGCAGCAGGAACACCAGCGGCTGGGCGATCAGCATGATCGTCAGCGAGGGGTAGCGGCGCAGGTGCCGGATGCGGCGGCGCAGCATCGTCGTCGAGTCGGCGAACAGCCGGGGGCGGTCGGCCGGGACGAGGGTCGCGGTGCTCATGCCGCCACCTCCGCGGTGCCCGGGTGCCCGGTGAGGGCGAGGAAGACGTCGTCGAGGTCGGGGGTGTGGGTGGTCAGCCCCTCGGGGTCGACGCCGGCGTGGTCGAGCCGGTCGAGCAGCGCCCGCAGGTCGCGCGGACCGGTGGCGGGCAGCTGCAGCGTCAGCACCGCCGGGTCGGCGACGGCGTCGGGCAGCGCGGCGTGCGCGGCGGCCAGGGCGTCCTCGTCGGCGAGGTGCAGCAGCACGTGCCCGCCGGGCACCCGGGCCTTGAGCTGCGCGGGCGTGCCGCGGGCGACCAGGCGTCCGCCGTCGAGGACGGCGACGGAGTCCGCGAGCTGGTCGGCCTCCTCCAGGTACTGGGTGGTCAGCAGCACGGTGACGCCGCGGCCGACGAGCTCGCGCACCGCGGCCCACAGGTCGCGGCGGCTGCGGGGGTCCAGCCCGGTGGTCGGCTCGTCGAGGAACAGCACGTCCGGGTCCGCGACCAGGGTCATGGCCAGGTCGAGGCGGCGCCGCATCCCGCCGGAGTAGGTGCCGGCGCGGCGGTCGGCGGCGTCGGCGAGGTCGAAGCGCTCCAGCAGCTCCCGGGTGCGGGCGCGGCCGGTGCCGCGGGGCAGGTGGTGCAGGTCGGCCATCAGCCGCAGGTTCTCCGCGCCGGTGAGCAGGCCGTCGACGGCGGAGAACTGGCCGGTCACCCCGATCGCGGCCCGGACGCCGTCGGGGTCGGTCGCCGGGTCCCTCCCGGCGATCCGGATGCGTCCCGAGTCCGGCCGCAGCAGGGTGGACAGGATGCGGACCAGCGTCGTCTTGCCGGCGCCGTTCGGGCCGAGCAGGGCGAGCACGGTCCCGGCGGGGACATCGAGGTCGATGCCGCGGAGCACGGCGTGGCCGCCGTAGGACTTGTGCAGGGCGGCGACGGCGATCGCGGGCGGGGGTGTGGGCACGGTGGTTCCTCTCGTGGACGGGATCGCGGACGGTGGGTGTCAGGCGCGGCGGACGACGATGTCGCCCTCGCGGGAGCGGGCGTGGACGGTGACGGTGTCGCCGCCGTCCGGGGCCTCGCGCGGGTCCAGGTCGTTGCCGATCCGGCCGGTGGTGTCGAGGTCGAGCCAGGCGGCGCTGCCCTCGGCGACACCGACCTCCAGGCGGCCGTGCGTGCTGGTCAGCGACAGCTCACCGCGGCGCACCCGGCCGAGGCGGACGTCGCCGTAGGCGGTCCGGACGCGGGCGCCCGCACCGAGCTCGTCGACGTCGATCGGGCCGTGGGTGCTGGTCACCTCGACGTCGCCGGTCAGCTCGTCGGCGCGGACGACGCCGTGCTTGCTGCTCAGCGTCGCGCTGCCGCCGACGCGGTGGATCTGCATGCCGCCGTGGTCGGAGCGGACCGTCGCGTCACCGGTGACGGTGCCACCGATCCGGACGTGGCCGTAGGCGGTGCTCAGGTCGGCGGAGGCCGCGTCGTCGATGCGGATGTCGCCGTAGCGGGTCGTCGCGGTGCACTCGCCGAGGGCGCCTTCGGCGACGACCGAGCCGTGGCCGGTGCTCGCGGTCAGGGCGGAGCCTGCCGGGAGCGCGATCTCGACCTCGACGGTGCGGCCGGGGGTGCCCGGGGTGAACCGTTGCAGCAGCCCGAGTCGCGGGCCGGTGACACGCAGCTCGCGGCCGGTCAGCTCGACCCGGACCTGGTCCGCGTGGGCGCGGTCGGCCGCGGAGCTGTGGACCTCGACGACGGTGTCGGCGCGGTCCGAGGCGGTCACGCGCAGGTCACCGATCGCGAGGTCGACGATCGCGGTGACGGGCTCGGGGGTGTCGTAGCTGGGCATGGGGCATCGCCTCCTCGGCGTCGCGGTGACGCCGTGGGTCAGGTGTGGGTCGGTCAGGTGTGGGTCGGTCGGGTGTGGGAGAAGGGGATCGGTCGCGGCTCAGCCGAACCAGCCGACGCGGCCACGGCGGGCGGCGTCGGGACGGTCGGACGTCGCGGCCGGGCGGTCCAGCGCGGCGGCGGCCACGCGGGTCAGCCAGGTGTTCACACTGAGGCCGTCCCGCCCGGCGGCCTCCTCGATCCGGGTCTTGAGCGTCTCCGGCGGCCGGAAGTTGATCCGGGCTACCGGCCCGGACTCGCCGTCGGTGACCGCCGGCGCCGATGGCGCCACGGGTGGCGCCTCCGTTGCCGCCGGGGGTGCCGACGGCGCGGCAGGTGCCCCGGTGACGACGAACTCGGGATCGCTGCCGCGCAGCCGCACGTGCACCGACCCCGGAGCGAGCTCGAGGGTGATCTCGTCGGCCGCCTCGGCCAGCGCCTCCAGCAGGATCAGGCGGGTCGTCGAGTGCAGGGGGGCGAGCAGCCGCTCCGCGACCGCCCGGGTCTCCTCGCCCGCTGCCTCGCCCAGGGCGGAGAACTCGGTGCGCAGGCGGTCGACATATCCGTCCAACTCCATGGCGCAACTATGGCGCATGATGGCGCCATCGTCAACCGGGTGGCGCCAGTTCTTGACCGTGCCGCGACGGCAGGGTGTCCGCTGGGTCCGGCGAGCCACCCGTCACGAGAGGAGAACGACGTGGACCGGACCACCGAACGCCGCACGACCGGGGAGGGCTGCCCCGTCGCGCGACTGGGGCGGCTGCGGGAGGAGGGACCCGTGGTGCCGTTCGACGACACCCCGATGGGGCCCGCGATGCTGGTCACCCGGCACGACGACGTCCACGCCGCGCTGCTCGACCCGCGCCTGCGCAGCGATCCTGCCGCGGTACCCGGCGCCGGGCGGGGCATCGCGGGGGTGTTCGCGACGCTCGGGTTCCCCGACGAGCTCGCCCACCTCGGGCGGGGTCTGCTCGTCCGTGACGGCGAGGACCACACCCGGCTGCGTCGGCTGGTCTCGCGCGCGTTCACCGTGCGCCGGGTCCGCGAGCTGCGTCCGCGGATCGAGGCGCTCACCGACGGTCTGCTCGACGACATCGCCGCCGCCGGTGCCGACGGCACCCCGGTCGACCTCGTCGCCGCGCTGTGCCACCCGCTGCCGATCGCGGTGATCTGCGAGCTGGTCGGCGTGCCGGAGGAGAGCCGGGAGGTCTGGCGGGCCCTGGCCCGGCTGCTCGTGGCCCCCGACCCCGCGCGGATGCCCGCGGCGGCCCACGCCGTGCACGACCAGGTGCACGAGCTGATCGCGGCCCGGCGCGCGGACCCGGCCGACGACCTGGTCAGCGCCCTGGTCGCGGTGCACGACGACGGCGACCGGCTCGACTCCGACGAGCTCGCGGTTCTGCTGTTCGACCTGGTGCTGGCCGGGTTCGAGACGACCGCGCACGTCCTGTCCCGGGCCGCGCTGGTCCTGCTCACCCGCCCCGAGCAGCTCGCCGTGCTGCGGGACGAGCCGGAGCGCTGGCCGGTCGCGGTGCACGAGATCGTGCGGACCTGCGGCGCGGTGCCGATGTCCACGCCGCGCTTCGCCGCCGCCGACCTCGACATCGGTGGCACGACGGTCCCGGCGGGCAGCACGGTCGTCGCTGGGCTGGTGACGGCCAACTTCGACCCGCGCCGTCACGACCGGCCCGAGGAGTTCGACGTGACCCGCGACCCGGGCCGCGGCGAGGGGCACCTCGGCTTCGGGCAGGGCGCGCACTACTGCCTGGGCGCGGCCCTCGCCCGCACCGAGCTCGAGATCGGGCTGCGGGCACTGGTCACCCGGTTCCCCGCCCTGCGCCTCGCCGAGGTCGTCGAGGGTCCCGCCGACCTGGGGTTCGTGCGGGCGGACGCGGTGGAGGTGCGGGTGGACGCGCTCCCCGCCCACCACCACTCTGCCGGAATGGGCGGTGTGGGCCAGGATGTCCGGTGTGACCCGTGATCGCATCGCCTCCCGTGTCCGCCGCGCCGGGACGGCGGTGGCGGCGGTCGTCCTGATGGGCGTGGCGGGCTGCGGCGCCGCGGCGCCCGCGGCACCGGCCCCCGCACCGCCCGCGCCGTCCCCGGCCCGGACCGGGGACGGCGGTCTGCGGGTCACTCCCGTCGCGGGCGGGTTCTCCCACGTCTGGAGCGTCGGTGTGCTGCCCGACGGGCGCGCGCTGGTCACCGAGCGGTCCGGGCGCCTCTCGCTGCTCGCCTCGCTCGACCCGGGCACCGCGGTCACCCCGGTCGCCGCCGACCTCGGCGACGTGTTCGCCCGCGGCGAGGGCGGGCTGATGGGGCTGGCCGTGCACGCCGACTTCGCGACGTCGAACCGGTTCACCACCTGCCAGACCCACGCCGAGAACGGGAACCCGGTGGACGTCCGGCTGGTCACCTGGACGCTGTCCCCGGACGGCGCCACCGCGACCCGGGTCGCGGACCCGCTGGTCGGCGGGCTGCCGATCGCCTCGGGCGGACGCCACTCGGGCTGCCGGGTCGCCGTCGACGACACCGGGGCGCTCGTCGTGGGGACCGGAGACGCGGCGATGCCCGCCACCCCGCAGGACCTCACCTCGCTCGGCGGCAAGACGCTGCGGGTCGACCCGGCCACCGGTGGGCCCGCGGCGGGCAATCCCTTCGCCGACGCCGCCGACCCGGCCCAGCGGCTCGTCCACACCTCCGGACACCGCAACGTGCAGGGCGTCGCGGTCGAGCCGGGCACCGGGCGGATCTTCACCGCCGAGCACGGCCCCACCCGCGATGACGAGGTGAACCTGCTGCGCCCGGGCGCCAACTACGGCTGGGACCCCTCGCAGGGCGGCACGGTGGCCAGCTACGACGAGTCGGTCCCGATGACCGACCGGGACCGCTTCCCCGACGCCGTCCCCGCCGCGTGGTCCTCCGGCAGTCCGCCCGAGGCCCCGGCCGGCGCCGCGTTCCTCGACGGCGACGCATGGGGTCCGCGGAACGGGATGCTCGCCGTCGCCGCGTTGCGCGGGCAGAAGCTGCTGCTGATGCGCGTCGGCCCGGCGGGCACCGACGGCGCGGTCTCCGACGTCGAGATCCCGACGGAGCTCGACGGGGAGTTCGGGCGGCTGCGCGGGGTCCACTCCGCGCCGGACGGGGCCCTGCTGGTCACGACGTCCAACGGCGACGACGACCGGGTCCTCCGGGTCGACCCGAGCTGACCCGCGCCGGGGCCGGCCCGGTCCGGGGGAGGACGCGACCGGGTCCGAGGTCTGAACCGTCCGGGACCGGGTACGCGGCGCGGATGGTCGTGTTCGAGGAACCCGTCCCGGTGTCGCTCCCGGTATCGCTCCCGGTGGCGGCGGCGCTGTCCGGGCTGTCCGCCTACGACGTCTGGGTCCGCTACGCCGGACTCGGCGGCACCGGCACCGAGCACGACGTCGCCGCCATGCTGGTCGACCCGGCCGTGACCGCCCCGGCCGACCGGGTCCTGCTCGCCCGGGTGCTCGACGCGCACCTGGTGGTGCTCGGGTGCCGTCGCCGGGTCCGTCCGGACACCGGCGACGACGCGGCCCCGCCCGCGGTGCCCTGAACCGGCCGGGTCAGCCGCGCACCGACCGGGCGAAACCGACGACGTCGCGCACGGCGTGGGCGTAGACGTCGGGCATGGCGTCGCGGAACAGGATCATGCCGACGTGGCAGAGCCCGGGGTACACCAGCCCGACCGAGGGGACCCCGGCGGCGAGCAGTCGCCGGTGGTGGGCAAGCCCCTCGTCGCGCAGCGGGTCCAGCTCCGCGCAGGCGATCACGTGCGGCGGGAGCCCGTGCAGGTCCTCGGGCCGGGCGGCCGCGGCCCAGCAGGTCGGGTCCTCGGCGTGCGTGGAACCCGGGTCGTAGACCTCGGCGAGCAGCGGGAACAGCTCCCGGTTGAGCCAGTAGCGGTCGTTCTCCCACAGCGACGCCAGGTCCGCGGGCGCCCGGTCCCAGGACCCCAGTACGTACGGGCACTGGGCGTACACCCCGGCGATCCGCCCGGCCCAGCCTTCGCGGCGGGCCCGGACCGCCAGCCCGAGCGCGAGGTTCGCGCCGCCGGAGTCCCCGGTGACCACGACGTGCGTCCCGCCCAGCTCCGTGAGGTGCTCGTGCACCCAGTGCAGGCCGGTGACGCAGTCGTCGAGACCCGCCGGGAACGGGTGCGACCCGAGCCGCCCGCCGCCGTTGCGGTACTCCACCCCCACGACGACGGCGCCCTCCGCGGCCAGCTCGTCGCGCCACCGCACGTACAGCGGACCCTCGGCGGCCAGCATGACCATCCCGCCGCCGTGCACCTGGTAGATCACCGGCAGCGGCCCGTCCACGCCGGTCGGGCGGTGGACGTGCAGGCTGATCTCGTGGCCGTCGGCCCCGGGCACGGTCCGGGTCGTACGGTCGATGCCCGACATCGGCGCCCAGCCCGTGGACAGCGCGGTGAAGAACCCCTCGAAGCCCTCCTCGGCGGCGTCGACGAAGCCGAGCAGCGCCGGGCGGCCCGCGGTGCGGTCCAGCGGGGCGTCGTCGGCATGCCCGGTCAGTCCGAAGCCCTCCAGTGCCGCGACCATCCGCGGGTCGGCCCGCGGGTCGTCGCCGATCGTCATCGACGGGTTCCCGAGCCGGCCGGGTGCGCGGGTGGGGACGACGGCGTCGGTGCTCACGTGGGCTCCTCGGGCGGTGGGTGACGTCGATCGTGTCCTGAGTCACACCCGTCCGTCAACCGAGTCGTCGCTGCGCGCCGGGACCGCAGGTTCGAGCAGGTGGACCTCGCGTTCGAGGTCGCCCATCCGGTCCCGCTTCACCGGCGGCGGCTCGGGCACGGGGCCGCCCTCGCGCAGGACCCGCACGGTGTCGGCGAGCCGGTCCACCCGGCGCAGGATGCCGTTGCGGTGCAGGAACCAGGCCAGGAACCGGGTCAGCACGGCGACCGCGAGCGCGATGCCGACCGACAGGTAGTCGCGGACGCGGATCTGGTTGATCTCGGCGATGCGGTCGTCGAGCAGCTGCCGCTCGCCGGTCCGCATCTGGTCGACGCGGCTGCGGATGCCGTCCATGAGGTTCTTGCCGTAGGCCAGGTCCCCGCGGATCTCGCCGCCGGTGTTCCCGCCGTCGGCGACGACGTCACGCTGGCGGGCCAGGTCGGTCATCTGCTTCGACGTCAGGTCCCGCAGTTCGGCGATCCGGGCCAGCTTGTCCGTGCGCGGCTTCTCGCCGGGCTCCGCCGCGGCCAGCGACTCCAGATGCCCCAGGACCGTCGGGAGCTCCGCCGACGCGTCGGTGAAGGGCTCCAGGTACTCGGTGCGCCCGGTGAGCTGGTAGCCGCGGACGCCGGTCTCGGCGTCGACCATGAGCGTGGTGAGGTCACCGAGCGTGCCGGTCATCTCGAACTTGCGCTGGATGTCGGTCTCGATGTCGACGCGCTGCAGGTTCCCGGTCAGGGCCAGCCCGGCCGAGACCAGCACGGCCAGCAGCGGCAGCCCGATGGTGATGCGGCTCTGCACCCGCATGGGCAGGCCGTCCCAGTACCGCAGGGCGGGTCGCGCCGGAGCGCTCAGGGTGTCGCGAAGGCTCCTGGCCACCGACGGAGTGTACGGAGGGGCCACCCCGGCCTGCCCGTCCGAGCGGTCGCGGCCGGACCGTCGTCCCGAACCAGGTTCGTCGGCCTACGGCTCCGGGGTGCGGTCCACGGCGTCGGGGGCCGGGGTGGCGAGGACGACCGCCAGGACGGCGTCGACCAGCCGCGCGGTGTCGTGCTCGGGGTCGAGGGGCGCGCCGAGCTGGGCCCACAGGTACGCGGGGGCGATCACGAGCTCGACGAGCTGCATCCCGCTCACGCCCGTGACACCGGCCGCCTCCAGCATCGCCCGGAAGTCGTCGACCCGCGGCTGCACGATCGCCATGACGTCGTGCGGGTCCGTCGACGCGCGGGTGGCGGCGAGCAGCGCCCGGAGCATCCCGAGCGCGTGCGGGCCGCTCAGGCTCGTCAGGAGCCCGCCGACGTACTCGGTGAGGTCGGCACGCAGGTCGCCGCTGGCCGGCACCGGCGACGAGGTCCGCACGTCGCCGACCACGACCTCCAGCAGCAGCGACTCGATGGTCCGCCACCGTCGATAGACGGTGGTGGGGTGCACCCCGGCGCGCTGGGCGACCGCGGGGATGGTGAGTTCCGCGCCCGGTTCGCCGAGCGTCTCCCGGACGGCGGCGAGCACGGCCTCCCGGGTCCGCGCGGTGCGTCCACCCGGGCGTATCGATCCTGCGGTCTCGGGCACCCGCACATCTTAACGCATTGATAGTTGCGTTTGTCGACGCCGTCGGCCTACGGTTAACGCAATTCGAGTTGCATGAGTGAGGAGCACGCTGATGGCACACGCACTCGTCGTCGGGGCCGGGATCGCCGGCGAAGCACTGGCGGTCACCCTGGCCAGGGACGGATGGCGGGTCACCGTGGTCGAGGTCGCGCCCGAGCTCCGTACCGGCGGTCAGACGGTCGACCTGCGCGGTGACTCCCGTCAGGTCCTGGTCGATCTGGGGCTGATCGACGAGGTGCTGGCGCACCTCGTGCCGCAGCGGGGGATCGCGTGGATCAGGGCCGACGGCAGCCGGATGGCCGAGATGCCGGTCGAGGCCTTCGGCGGCCGGGGGCTGATCTCGTCCGAGGAGCTGCTCCGGTCCGATCTCGCCCGGGTGCTCCACGGGGCGGCGGGTGCCGCGGGTGTCGAGTACCGGTTCGCCGACACCGTCGAGCAGCTGACCGACACGGCGGAGGGCGTGGAGGTCCGGTTCCGCTCGGGGCCGGTGGAGGTGTTCGACGTCGTCGTCGGGGCGGACGGGTCGCACTCCCGCACCCGTTCCCTGCGGTTCGGCCCGGAGTCCGCCTACCGGAAGCCGCTGGGCCTGGCCCACGCCTGGTTCACCCTGCGGGAGGGTCCCGGGACACCGCCGCTGGACGGGTGGGCGCTGTCGTACAACGAGCCGGGGCGTCGCGGACTGACCGCGCGCCCCGGGCATCCGGGACAGCAGGAGATCGGGATGACGTTCGCCGCCTCGACCGTCCCCCGTGCGCACGACGCGCGCCTCGCCGTGCTCGACGACGCCTTCCACGGCGCCGGGTGGCGTGCCGCGGAGTTCCTCGCCGCGGCGCGCACCGCCCCTGACCTCGCACTCGACACCTACGACCAGATCCACATCGACCGAGGGTGGTCCGACGGGCGGGTCGTGCTCGTGGGCGACGCCGCCTGGTGCGCGAGCCCGCTGAGCGGACTCGGTACCGCGCTGGGACTGCGGGGAGCCGCGGAGCTCGCGGAGGCGCTGCGACGGCACGGGGTGTCGGCGGAGCCGACCGCGGAGCGGATCCGGGCGGCCTTCTCGAGCTTCGAGCAGGTGATGCGCCCCCGCGCGGCCGCGGCGCAGAAGCTCCTTCCCGGACGGGTCCGCATGGTGGCGCCGAAGACCCGGTGGGGCATCCGGGCCAACGCCGTGGTGATGCGCGTCGTGCAGGCGCCCGCCTTCCTGCGCGTCGTGCGGTTCCTCGCCGGTGGTCGTGGCCACGGCGACGGCGCCGGTCCCGAGCCGTCCCACGCCGAGCGGTCCCGCCAGGCGGGGTGAGGGGTCTCAGACCCGGCGGTCCGCGAACGCCCCCGCGACGAGTGAGACGGCCCGGTCGGGGTCGGCGGCGAGCCGGCGCAGCGCGTCCCGCGGGCCCGGTCCGGGCAGCTCGACCAGTGCCTGCGCGACCCGGATGCGGGTCGCGGGGTCGGTCCCGTCCAGGTCGCCGGTGAGGGCGCCGAGGATCCGGCCTGCGCTCGCCGGGTCCGTGCGCGACAGCTCCGCGAGGACCTCCGCGGCCTCGACGTCGTCGTCCCCCGCCCGCACCATCGTGACCAGCTCCGGGACGGCGGCCACGGCCCCGGCCCGTCCTGCGGCCACCGCGGCGCGGCGGCGGACCCGGGGGTCCGGGTCGGCCAGCGCGTCGAGCAGCGCCGCGGTCGCCGACGGGACCGGTGCGGCGTCGGCGAGCGCGTCGACCGCGCGTCGCCGGACGGCCGGGTCGTCCGAGCCCAGACCGGCCGCGAGCGCGGCCGCGGCCGCGGCGTCCGGGTCGCCCGCCCGATCCAGCGCCGAGCGCAGCGCCCACCGCAGCGCCCCCGCGACGTGCGGGTCGGACTCGGCGAGGAACGAGCGGGCCAGCAGCTCCGCGGGCAGCGCCGGGCCGTCGGCCGTGGCCAGCGCGGCCTGCTGTCGGCGCCCCGCGGCCGGCGACCCGAGTGCCCGCAGCAGCCCGCCGACGTCGACGACCTCGGTCCAGGTCCCCGCCCCGGCGGCGTCGACGGCGCGCAGCCGCGCGAGCAGCTCCCGTTCCCCTTCCAGGCGTTGTTCGGTGGCCCGGACCAGGTCCGCGACCAGCCCGGACGGGTCGAACCCCGGGTCGCGCAGGGCGTCGGCGACCTGGGCCAGGGACAGCCCGAGCGTCCGCAGGCCCTCCACGTGGAAGAGCCTGCGGACGTCGTCGGGGGAGTACTCGCGGTAGCCGCCGACGGTCCGCCCGGTCGGCCGGAGCAGACCGACGGCGTCGTAGTGGCGCAGCATCCGCACGCTCACCCCGCTGCGGCGCGCGACCTCACCGATCAGCACGCGGCCGCCTCGTGCCCCGGGCCGAGCGCGACCACCCGGCGCGCCTGTGCCACGGCGTCGTCGAACCCGGTGGTCGGGTCCTCGCGCAGCACCATCGTCGCCCTGGCGTGCGTGGCGACGTCCGGGTCGGGCCCTGCCGCGGCCCGGTCGAGGACGGTGTCGGCCGCCGCGCCGAGGTCGGCCAGCGCCCGGGACAGGCTCAGCCGCACCGCCCGGTCGCCGCGGCCCAGCTGCCGGCCGAGCTCCTCGGCGAGCCCGGCGCGACCGGCCTCGGGAACGAGCACGACGGCGGTGCGCCACGCGGTGCGGGCCACCTCGTCGTCGGGGTCGTGCAGCAGGGCGGGCGTGACCCGGTCCGCGGTCGCCGGGTCGGCGATCTTGGACAGGGTGTGCAGCGCCTGGGCCCTGGCCTGCGACGACGACGAGCCGAGCTCGGCATCGAGCCGGGGCAGCACGTCCGCGGCCGGGAGCCGGGTCAGCGCCCAGGACAGCATGTCCCGGACGAAGAAGTCCGGCTCCTCCCCGCAGCGGCGCACCAGGGTGTCGAGCAGGGCGGGGTCGGGGGCCGACCCGGCGGCGAGCGCGGCCCGCAGCCGGACCGACGGGTCGGCGGCGGACAGGGACGCGGTGATCTCCGGTGGTGTCATGACCACCACCCCAGTGCCTGTCACGGTGTCAGGGTCAAGTCCGTCGCTCCGTGGGCGCAAGGGGTGGCGACGACGACCACCGCGCGGGGCCCCGGCGCGGGCGGGGCCCCGGGAGCGACGTCAGGCCGGGGTGATGACCACCTTGAGCGCCTGGTTGGCCGCGGCGTTCTTGAACACGTCGTAGGCCTCGTCCATCTGGTCGAAGGTGAACGAGTGGGTGCCCATCTTCTCCGCCGGGATCCGCCCGCCCGCGACCATCTTGAGCAGCGTCGGGATGGACACGGTGTCGACCAGGCCCATCGTGAGCGTGACGTTGGAGATCCACATGTCCTGCATCGGCAGCTCCACCGGGGTGCCGTGGACACCCACGTTGGCGATCGTGCCGCCCGGGCGCACCAGCGACGCCGCGGTCAGCAGCGTCTCCGGGTAGCCGACGGCCTCGATCGCGACGTCCACGCCGAGTCCGTCGGTCAGCGCGGTCACGTCCGCGACGGTGCCCGGCCCCACCTCGACGCTGTCGGTGGCGCCGAACTCGATGGCCTTCTCCAACCGGAACTTGTTGGAGTCGATCGCGATGACCTTCGACGCGCCCCACAGGCCGGTCGTGAGGATCGCCGAGAGCCCGACCGCACCCGCGCCGACGACCGCGACGGTGTCGCCCGGCCGCACGTTCCCGGCGAGCACACCGACCTCGTAGCCGGTCGGCAGCGAGTCGGCGAGGAAGATCGCCTGCTCGTCGGTGACCGACTCCGGCACCGCGTAGAGCGAGGTGTCGGCGTAGGGGACCCGTACGTACTCGGCCTGGGTACCGTCGATGAGGTGGCCGAAGATCCAGCCGATCCCGCCGACGGTCTGGCAGTGCGACGGCATGCCGCGCTGGCAGTAGTCGCAGCGGCCGCACTTGGTGATCGCCGGGACGAGGACGCGGTCGCCGACGGCGAAGCCGGACACGGCGTCTCCGACGGCGGTGATCGTGCCGACGGCCTCGTGGCCGAGGATGCGGCCGTCGGTGACGGCCGGGACGTCGCCCTGCAGGATGTGCAGGTCGGTGCCGCAGATCGTGGTGGTGTCGACCTTGACGATCACGTCGGTGGGGTCCTGGATCGTCGGGTCCGGGACCTCCTCCCAGGACTTGGCGTCCGGTCCGTGGTAGACGAGTGCCTTCATCTGCTCACTCCGTTGGTCGCAGGGGGTGCCGAGGGCGTCGGCGGACCCGACGCTAATGCGGGAGTGCGCATGTGACTGTCCCGTTCTGGGACGACTCCGCGGGCGGCACGAGCCCCGGCGACGGCCGTGTGTCCCGCGCCCGGGACACCTCAGCCGATGTAGCTGATCCCGAACGCGTCGATCTTGCGGTAGAGCGAGGACCGGGCGATCCCCAGCAGCTCGGCGGCCTGGTAGCGGTTGCCGCGCGCCTCGTAGAGGGCCTGGATGATCACGTCGCACTGCGCCGCCTCCAGCATCGACATCCGCGGTGCGCCGCCGGTGAAGCACGACGACGGCAGGTCCGGTGCCTGCACGACGCCGACCGGCTTGCGGGCGATGACGTAGCGCAGGACGTCCTCCAGCTCGCGCAGGTTCCCCGGCCAGGCGTAGCCCTCCAGGACCCGCACCACCTGCATGCTCAGGCTCAGCGACCGGCCGCCGGACAGTGAGTGCAGCACCGACCGCGCGAGCTCCCCGAGCTCGTCGGCCCGGTAGCGCAGTGCGGGCACCCGGACCGTGTCGTGGAAGTGCCGCAGCAGCAGCCCGTAGGGCCGGGTGGCGTCGACCGATGGCGTGTCGATGCAGCCGACGACGGTCGGTGCCGCGGGCGTGGACACCAGGAGCCGCAGCGACTCGTCGAGGCGCCGCGCGGCGACCGACCCGAGCATCGCGAGCCGGCGCAGGACGAGCAGCCGTGGCCGGTCCTCGTCGGTGCCGCGGACCGTCGGCAGGAGGGGGCCACCGGACTCCGCGATCCGCGCGCAGTCGAGCATCTGCACCGTCCCGGTCGGGTGGCTGCGGCGGAACTGTTCGACGGCGAGGGTCTGCTTCCCGACGCCCGGCTCGCCGACGAGGAGCAGGTGCCTGGTCCGGGCGGCGACGGCGGTCGCGACGTCGCGGCGGGCGCGCAGGTAGGGGCTGAGGAGCTCCCGGTTCGCGCGTCGCCGCACCTCGGCGGCGGCGCCGTCGGCGTGCGCGTCCCGGAAGTCGGCCGCGAAGTCCCGGCGCGCGGTCGGCGCGACGTGTGACCCCTGGCGACGCATCGCGTCCGTCGTCCGGGAACCGGCCGGTACGCCGACGCAGCGCCGCCCGGCGCTGACGTGGCCCACGACGGCGCCGCCGTCCCGGACGACGGAGGTGGCGACGTCGTCGCGGCGGCCCGACGGCAGGTCGGCGGTGGACCCGGCGGGCGGCGGCTCGGCGAGGGCGGCGTCGGCGAGCGCCCGGTCGAGGAGGTGGTCCCGGTCCTCGCGGGGCAGGGCCCGGAACCCGGGACTGCACAGGGTCGCCCGGCCGTCGGTCGCGACGACCCACTCCGCCCCGGACCGTTCGCAGACGTCGTCGAAGCGGGCGTGCAGCAGCCGCCCGGCCCGGTGCGCGCGGTCCCGGACGTGCTCGCCGATCTGGCGGGCCAGCTCCGCGGCGACGGCCGCGCGCAGCGCCGAGCCGCCGCCCGGCGCCGACAGGTGCGCCACGACCACCACCGTCTGCGGGTCCGCGTCGCTGTCCGACGGCACCGGTGCGGCGGCCTCGGCCAGGCAGGCGAGGTCGGGGTGCAGGTGCTCGGGACCGTCCACCCGGGCGGCGCGACCGGTGGCCCGCACCAGCGCGGACGCCGTCGTCGCCACGTCCTGCTCGGCGATCCGGAAGCCCGGCGCGACCAGGACGGCGTCGAGCAGCGTGGCGAGGTCCGGGCAGGCGTCGCGGCGGACGCGGACCACCCCGTCGCCGTCGACGAGCAGCACCGAGCAGCCCAGGTCGTCGGCGCCGGCGAGGAAGCGGTCGAAGACCTCGTCGGCCTCGGCGACGGCGGCGTGCCCCGGCTCGTGCCCGACGTAGGTCGCGGACCGGGCCAGGTCGACGCCCAGGTCGAGCGCCCGCTGCCAGGACTCCGCGACGACCGGGCGGACGTGGGAGCCCGCGGCACCGACGTGCCGGGTGTGCCGCGCCCGCCGGGCGGCGGCCTCGACCCCGGCGCCGGTATCCACGGATCGAGCGTAGCCAGCCGGCGCCACGCTCCGCGAGGACCGCCGGCAGCCGGCGTCCGTCGGCCACGCTCACCGACCCCGGCAGTACGACCTCGTGGGGCAGCCCGGCTACACAGGGAAATCGGCGCTGCGCGACAGGTCTTCGTTCCTCCGGATCTCGGCCAGATCCTTCTCCAGAGTCTCGACCACGGCGTCGTATCCGCTGTTGCCCAGGACCAGCCGGCGGGGCGGCGGATCCTGCGACATCGCCGTGATCACCGCACGGGCGCCGCGGTGCGGGTCGCCGGGCTGCACGCCGTCCATCCCGACGAAGACGGCCCGGACCTGCTCCAACATCTCGTGGTAGACCGGGATAGCCTCCTCGACGGCTTCGTCGGCGAACCCGGTGTAGGCGTTGGTGCGGAACGCTCCCGGTTCGACGGTCAGTACGGAGACGCCCTGGGCGGCGACCTCGTCGCGCAGCGCGTCGGTGACGGCTTCGACGGCGAACTTCGTCGCGCTGTAGTAGCCGAATCCGGGCGCCGAGACGAGTCCGGCCACCGAGGACACGTTGACGATCCACCCGTCGCCGCGGGCACGCATCCCCGGCAGCACGGCACGCGTCACGGAGAGCACGGCGAAGAAGTTCAGCTCGAACATCGCCCGCATCGCGGACTCGTCCATCGCCTCGATGGATCCGTACCAGCCGCGGCCGGCGTTGTTGACCAGCACGTCGATACCGCCGAGGTGCTCCTCGGCCGTGCGAACGGCGCGCTGCACCTGTGCCGCGTCGGTGAGCTCCAGCGGCACGACGAGAACGCGGTTGCCGTACCGCTCCGCCCAGGTCGCCAACTCCGTGGGGCGGCGGGAGGTCAGCACCACGCGGTCACCGGTGTCGAGCGCGGCCTCGGCGAAGGCCATCCCGAAGTTGCCGGGTGTGCCACCGGTGATGAACCATCGCCGGGTCACGGCTCGATCACCAGCCGACGGATCGCCGCACCGTCGAGGGTGAAGCGGTAGTTCAGGTCGACGACCCCGCCCGGGAAGTCGCCCTCCAGGTGCTGTCCGACGTCGACGCCCGTGGCGGTCGTGGACGCACCGGTGAACTCGGCGGTGTAGGTGTACTCGGTGACCGCGGTCGCCAGCCAGGCCCTGATCTCGTCGGTGCCCGCGTGGTCGTGGCCGTCATCGGTCACCACGGCGTCGGGGGTGAAGGTGGCGAGCGCCCGATCGAACTCCCGGGAGTCGAGTGCGCCCATGAACGTTCTCACGGTCTCGGGGAGTGTTTCCCATTCTGCTGTGGACATGGCGCCACGATGGAGCTTCCCGTGAGGGGAAGGTCAACCCGTGATCGCGGGAATGCCGCGACGTTGACCTTCCCCCAGGGGGAGGGCCCAGGGTTGTCCCGCTCGACGCAGGTGACGCCACGCAGAGGAGGACGCCATGGGAGCCCAGGTCTCGATCGGTGACTTCGCGCTGATGAGCGGCCTGAGCCGCAAGGCGCTACGCCACTACCACGACATCGGGATCCTCGAACCGGCCCACATCGACCCCGACACCGGCTACCGCTTCTACGACACCGGCCAGGTCGACCACGCCCACATCATCCGCCGGTTCCGCTCCCTGGGCATGTCCATTCCGGACATCAAGGCGCTCCTGAGCACCGACGACGCCGGGGCCCGCACCGAGATCATCACCACCCATCTCGAACAGATGGAGGCTGCGCTCGCCCAGACCCGTGACACCGTGGGGGCCCTGCGTGAACTGCTCACCCCGGCGAGACCTCCCACCGACGTCACGTTGCGCCACGAGCCGGCGCTTCCCGTGTGGGCCATCAGCGCCGTCATCGACGTCTCCGAGATCGACGACTGGTTCACAGCGTCGCTGCGGACACTGCACCAGGCCGTCGCCACGGCACCGGGCGCGCCTGACGCGATGGTGCCGGGCGGCCTCTACGAGAGAGCACTGTTCCTCGAACAGCAGGGCCGCGCCACCATGTTCGTCCCCGCGCCACCGTCCATCGATCCGCCCGAAGCGGTCCAGGCCGAGGTCCTCCCCAGGACCGAGTTCGCGGTGCTCACCCATCCCGGCGGGCACGACGGCATCGACCGCAGCTACGCGGCCCTGGGGATCTATGTCAACGAGCATCTGATCAGCAGCCAGGGACCCATCCGCGAACACTACGTCGGCGGCACTCCCACGGATCCGGCCCGATTCACCGCCACCGAGATCTGCTGGCCGATCTTCGGCACCACCGCATCATCGGAATGAGCGGAGACCGCTGAGCGTCGTCCACTCGTACCCGCCGCCGTGAACCACCGGGGTCAGCCGGTGCTCGGCAGGTCCCGCACGAAGGTCAGGACGGCCTGCGCGAGCCGCTCCGGCTGGTCGAACGGGAGACCGTGCCCGGCGTCGTCGACCTGGTGGACCCGCAGGAGCGGGTTGAGCTCGCACAGCTCGGTGGCCACGCCGAGGGTGACCACGGGCTTGTCGCCGATGACGAGCAGCGTCGGCACGTCGAGCGCGCTGACCAGCTCACGGTACGGCGGGTTGGGCGGCGTCAGGACGTCGAACGCGGCCGGGCTCGTGCTCAGTCGCGCGTCCACCTGCAGCTCGACGAGCTCCGGTGAGCGATGTGCGTGCCGCGCGAGCGCGTCGTCCAGGAGCGCCGACCTCCCCTGGTGCAGGGCGTGGCGGTGCTGCTCTGCGACGTCGCTCTCGTACACCTGCTGTTGCCACTCGCTGCTCAGGAAGGTGGGATCCACGAGGACGAGCCCGCGCACCAGGTGACCGATCCGGGTCGCGGCCAGCGCTGCCGTCATGCCGCCCATCGAGTGACCGACGAGCACCGGGCGACGAAGGCCCAGCTCCTGGATCAAGCCGCCCACGTCAGCGGCGAGATCCGGGTAGCGGTAGCCGGAGTCCGGAGCACTCGAGCGCCCGTGTCCGCGCGCGTCGGGCATGATCACGTCCAGCTCCGCCTCGAGCACGCGAGCCACCGGCGTCCAGCCTGCTCCACTGCCCACCAGGCCGTGGAGCAGCAGGGCGGGAGGCTTGTCCTGACCGGTCCGGAGGTAGGAGATCGTCACGCCGTTCACCTCGGCGTCGTAGGTGGGCCAGGACGGCATGACGGGGATGCTACGCAGCGAGTGGCCGGCCCTGCGGCACGAGCTCGCCGAGTGCCTGTGGTGGCTCTTCGTGCTCGCCGACCGGCTCGACGTCGACCTCCCCGAGGCCTACGGCGCCACGATGCAGCGCATCGGGGACGGGCTGTGGCGCGCGGTCGCCGACGGGGCCGGATGACGCCGCGCCCGCGACTGCAGGCGAGGTGCGCGACGGGCCCTCAGCCCCCGGGGCGGCCGAGCCGGTGGTGCCGGATGCGCGCCTTCATCTCGGCGACGCCGTCGGCGAACCGCTGTGCATAGATCACTTCGACGACGGCGGCACCGGCCGCCGTGACCGCACCGTCGGCGTCGATCAGCCCGCGGTCGTGCAGCTGCCGGGCCACCGGGGCCCGCAGCTGGTCGACCCGGGCGTCCCGGCCGTCGAGCAGCTCCAGCGCCCGTGCCTGCTCGGTGGACAGGTACATCGGCTCACCCCCTGCCCTGGGTTCGTACCGGGGCCGGGGCAGGTTCACGCCGAAGCGCCGGACGGTCAGATCAGCCCTGCCGAGCGGGCCGCGATGACCGCCCGCGCCCGGTTCTGGGCGTCGAGCTTGCGCATGGCGCTGTGCAGGTAGGCCTTGACCGTCCCCACGGTGATCCCCAGCTGCGCCGCGATCTCGGCGTTGGTCGCGCCCACCGCGACGTGCTGCAGTGCCTCGATCTCCCGCGGTGAGAGGGCGGGAGCCTCTCCGCCCGTCCGGCCCGGCGCCGGGCGCGCCCCGGCGAGGCCGTCGTGGATCCGGCTCAGCCGTGTGCGCAGCTCCGGGTCGTCGGTGCTCTCGATCAGCGCGGCGAGCTCCAGCAGCGCACCGGCCCGGCTCTCGGCGTCCGCGACGACCGCGACGGTGGGCGGAGAGTGCTGGTCGAGCAAGGCCGTGGCGTCCCGGGCGATGGTGGCGGCCACGATGCCCGCGTTGCGGACCGCGACGTCGCCGATCGGCCGGTGCTCGCGCATCGCCCCGTACACCACGCCACGGACCGAGCCGTGGACGATGATCGGATAGGCCAGGATCGACGCGAGCCGCTCGTTCTCGACGACGACGTGATCGTAGTCGTGGGTGATCCCCGGGGTCGAGGCGTAGTCGCTCACCCGGCACGGGATGCGGCGGGCCATCGCGGCGCCGCCGAGGCCGCGCCCGGACAGGACGCTGAGCAGCCGCAGCGAGTCGCCGAAGGTGCCGATCAGCTGGTTGATCGTGAGCTGCAGGCCGTCGCGCACCGTCCGGGTCGTCCCACCGAAGACGACCGGCAGACCGGTCGTCGAGCTGAGCTCGTGGAGCCGGCGGGGCATGACCCGGTCCAGCGCACGGGCGACCGCGTCGTCGTCCAGCACGAGTGCTCCTCCCTGTCCCGTCGGCGTCCTCGCCGGCCCGGGCGGCCTCGTCGTGTGCAACGAGTCACGACTGGTGGGGTTCTCCCAGAGATCGCCGGGTCCGTCAACCGGATCCGAACACTGACTTCGGTTGGTAGCGGGCGGTGGGCCGGCGCGGCGAGTCTCGGTCCGTCCGCCAGGCCGCGCCCGACGAGGAGCCCGCATGCCCTTCCGTCACGACGTTCGCGGTGGCGTTCTCCGCCCGCCCGGTGACCGCCCCGACGGCGGTCCGACCGCCCCACCGACCCCGAGGACGTCCGCCCCATGGGCAACCACGACATCTACCGCGACGCCCGCGACCGGCTCGTCGCGCTGCACGGCGAGCACGAGAAGGCCGTCGCCGACTTCACCTGGCCGCAGTTCGACGGCGCCTTCCAGTGGGCGCACGACTGGTTCGACGTCATCGCCGACGGCGAGACGCGGACCGCGCTGCGCATCGTGGAGGAGGACGGCGCGGAGGGCGCCTGGACCTTCGACGAGCTGCGCCGCCGCTCCAATCAGGTGGCCCGCTGGCTGGCATCGCACGGGGTCGGGCGCGGGGACAGCGTGCTGGTCATGCTGGGCAACCGCGTCGAGCTGTGGGAGTCGATGCTCGCGGTGATGAAGCTCGGCGCGGTGATCATGCCGACGACCACCGCGCTCGGCGCCGTCGACCTGCCGGACCGGCTGGAGCGCGGCCGCGCCCGGTTCGTGATCGCCGACGCGTCCTGCACGGGCAAGTTCGAGGGACTCCTCGACGGGCGCACCGCGATCTCGGTCGGCGGCACCGCCGAGGGCTGGCTGGACCTCGCCGACTCCCGCGACGTGGACGACGCACCCGTCGAGCACCCGGGCACCACCGCCGACGACCGGCTGCTGCTGTACTTCACCTCCGGCACCACCAGCCGGCCGAAGCTGGTCGAGCACACCCAGGCGTCGTACCCGGTCGGACATCTGTCCACGATGTACTGGCTGGGCATCACCCCTGGCGACGTGCACCTCAACATCAGCTCGCCGGGCTGGGCCAAGCACGCGTGGAGCTGCTTCTTCGCGCCGTGGATCGCCGGGGCGACGATCTTCCTCTACAACTACAGCCGCTTCGACGCGGCGTCGCTGCTCGGCCAGATCCGGGACAAGGGCGTCACCACGTTCTGCGCGCCGCCGACGGTGTGGCGGATGCTGATCAAGGCCGACCTGTCCGGCGGGCCCGGCTCGCTGCGCGAGGTCATCGCGGCGGGCGAGCCGCTCAACCCGGAGATCATCGAGCAGGTCCGGGCGCAGTGGGGACTGACCCTGCGCGACGGGTTCGGCCAGACCGAGACGACGGCGTCGGTGGGCAACACGCCCGGCTCGGTCGTGAAGCCAGGGTCGATGGGCCGCCCGTTGCCCGGCGTCCCGGTGGTGCTGGTCGACGAGCTCACCGGGGAGGTCTCCGACACCGAGGGCGAGATCTGCATCGACCTCGCCCGGCGCCCCACCAGCCTGATGGTCGGGTACCTGGACATGCCGGAGAAGACCGCCGACGCCATGGCAGGCGGCTTCTACCACACCGGCGACACCGCGACCCGCGACTCCGACGGCTACCTGTTCTACGTCGGCCGCACCGACGACGTGTTCAAGGCCAGCGACTACAAGATCTCGCCGTTCGAGCTGGAGAGCGTGCTCGTCGAGCACCCGGCGGTGCTGGAGGCGGCCGTGGTGCCGCAGCCCGACCCGGTGCGGCTCGCCGTGCCGAAGGCCTACATCGCGCTCGCCCCCGGCCACGAGCCGACCCGGGAGACCGCGGTGTCGATCTTCGCCCACGCCCGGGACCACCTCGCGCCCTACCTGCGGGTGCGGCGCATCGAGTTCTTCGAGCTGCCGAAGACGATCTCCGGCAAGATCCGCCGCGTGGAGCTGCGGGCCCGCGAGCGCGACGAGGCGGGGGCGGCTGCGGGCGGGGAGTGGCGTTACGAGGACCTCCCGGAGCTGAGGGCCTGACCGGTCGTCCAGGAGTCCTCCGGACGGATCCGCCGTGCCGCCCGGGACCGGACGGCCGGCCCGTCTCCGGCGCGATGCCGAGACGGGCCGGTCGACTCGTGACCGGGTCGCGCCGCGACGTCACAGGTCCAGCTGCACCTCGGACCCCGCGGCCCGGGAGACGCACACGCAGAGCCGGTCCCCGGCGGCCCGCTCGTCGTCGGTCAGGTAGGTGTCGCGGTGGTCGACTGCGCCCCCGAGCACCGGTGTCACGCAGGTACCGCAGATGCCCTGTTCACACGAGGAGGGCACGTCGACGCCGGCGGCGGTGAGCGCCTCCAGCAGGGTGTGGTCCTCGCCGACCTCGACGGTCCGCCCGCTGCGCCCGAGCACGGCCTTGAACCGCCGGGCGCCCGCCGGGGCGGTCCCGGTGGCGACGAAGCGCTCGTCGTGCACCGTGCCCGCCGGCCAGCCGTGCGCCCGGGCCCGGTCGTGGACCGCGTCGATCAGTCCGGCCGGGCCGCAGACGTAGACGTGGTCCCCGGCTCCCGGTGAGGCCAGCACCCGGTCGAGGACGGCGCCGGTGCCGGCCGGGTCGAGCCCGAGGTGGTGGGTGGTGGCGGGGTCGGCGGAGAGCTCGTCGAGGAACGGCAGGTGCGCCTCGGAGCGGGCGAAGTGGTGCAGCTCGACGGACTCTCCCGCGGCGCGCAGCGCCCGCAGCATGGCGATCAGCGGGGTGACCCCGATGCCACCCGCGACGAGCACGTGCCGGGTCGCCCCGTCGGCGAGCGGGAAGGTGTTGCGGGGTGCGGAGACGGCGACCGGGTCGCCGGGCCGCAGTGCGTGTACCGCGGCCGAACCGCCCCGGGACGGCTCCTCGCGCTGGACTGCCAGCGTGTAGCGGCCGTCGCGGGAGTCGTCGCACAGCGAGTACTGGCGGACGATGCCGCCGGCGAGCCGCAGGTCGACGTGGCCGCCCGGCTCGCCCGGGGGCAGCGGGCTCCCGTCGGCGGCGGCGAGGTGCAGCACCCGGATGCCCACCGCGGCCTCGGTGATCCCGGCGACGACGGCCGGGGCCCACCGGGGCCGGGGCGCCGGGCCCCGGTCCTCGGCGATCAGCCGCTCCATGATCCGCCGCCAGCGTACGACGCCGGAGTCGGTCTCCAGCAGCACCGGCTCCGGCGCGGTGTCCTCGCAGCGGGCGAACGCGGCGATCGTCGCGTGCTGCGCGCGGATCATCGGCTCGTCCTGCTCCTCGAACGCGAACCGGCGCAGGTCGGAGATCTTCAGCCGCATCTGCGGGGTCTCGGTGCCCGGCCGCACGCCCCAGCGCGACGCCGTCGTGAAGTAGTGCGTGGTGCTCGCCGTCTCCGGGGTGAGGATGTGGGTACCGAGGTAGCCGACGCCCTCGGAACGCGGCCGTCCCGGCGTCGTGACGCCGACGTCGAGCAGCAGGTGCGACGGCGCGTTCCACCGGAAGTCGGTCCAGGTGTCGACCGGGGCGCCGTCGTCGTGGAACAGCATGTCGAACATGCCGGGGGGAGGCACCGACGCGGACTCCCGCACGACGTTGACCGTGTCGCCGTCCTGCCGCACGGTTGTCGCGGTGTCCAGCATGGCGCTGTTCCCGAGGATCCCGTCGTGCAGGAAGCTGGTGTGGCTGCAGTCGAGCAGGTTGTCGACGATCAGGTCGTACGGCACGTCCATGACCAGGTGGTCGCGCCGGGTCGTGGTGTCCTCGGCGTCGAGGGTGCCGAAGTCGGGCAGCAGACCGTGATCGGGCTCCCGGTCACCGGCCCACCACCAGACCGCACCGTGCCGCTCCACCACGGTGTGCGCGGTGACCGCGGCGGCCCGCGGGACCACCCCGGCGCCGTGCGGGTTGCGCACGCACGCACCCGAGGTGTCGAACTCCAGGCCGTGGTAGCCGCAGGTGATCGTCCGACCGTCGAAACGGCCGCGCGACAACGGCGCGAACCGGTGCGGACAGCGGTCGTCGAGGGCGACCGGTCGGCCGTCGGCGTCGCGGGTGAGCAGCAGCGGGCGTTCGAGCACCGTCCGCGACAGCATCGTGTCCGGGGTCAGCTCGCACGACCAGGCCACCAGGTACCAGGTGTTGCGCAGGAACTCCACGATGCGTCCGCCCTCTCCGTCGACGACGTTTCTGAACTCACTCGTTCATGAATGTGCGGCGACGGGTGTGCCGGGTCAAGGGGCGCGGCGATCCGGAGGCGATGTGTCCCGGTCCGGATGCGGCGCGTCAGGAGCGGGGGAGGAAACCCGGCAGGACGGCGTCGACGACGTCGGCCGCCCAGGTGTCGTCGAGGTCGCGGCCGGCGAGGTGGTCCGCGTAGAGGTTCCCGACCAGGGTGCTGACCAGCCGTTCGACGTCGACAGTGGGGTCGAGGTCGCCGCGTTCGACCCCGGCCCGGACCACGGCGGCGATGCCCGCCCGGCGGGGCAGCAGCGTGCTCCGCCGGATCGTCGCGAGCAGCTCGCCGGAGACGGGCTCGGCGGCCAGGCAGTTGCCGACGACGGCCATCCCGCCGACGTCGTCGTACTGGCGCCGCATGGCGTCGAGGTGGGCCACGAGATCCTCGCGCAGCAGACCGGTCGACGGCGGCACGTGGTCGACCTGCAGATGCTGCAGTGCTGCGGCGAGCAGCTCGGAGCGGCTGCGCCACCGGGTGTAGACGGTCACCTTCGACACCCCGGCCTCGGCGGCCACCCGGTCCATGGTCATCCGGGCCAGGCCCTCGGCGGCCAGCAGCCGGACCGTCGCCTCCAGCACCGCGACGTCCTTGGAGCGGTCCCGTGGGCGTCCCCGCGGTCGGTCGGTCACCGATTCAGGGTAGGTCCGGACGGGAGCGGTGGATGTCCCGGACGTCACCGTCCCCGTCGCTTGACCTTGATGGTGTCCAGGTCGGTGCAGACGGACCGCAGATCGCGCACGTCGGCGCCGAGGTCGCGGACGGCGGCCGTGGCCAGTTTCTCCGCCGCGACGACGACGTCGTCGATCGTGTCCTCGGCATCGGCCTTCACGACACAACGGAACGTGAAGGTGCGCAGGGACCGTTCGTAGGTGACGGTGCCCTCCTCGGTGAACTTCGACCGGAGCAGATCGTGGTCGTCGGCCATGGCCAGCAGCTCGGCTCGCTGGTCGTCGTCGAGTGTCGCGAACGTGCCATAGACGATGACCTGGTAGTTCTTGCGCGGCAAGGTGTGCTCCTCGGATGTCGGGGGACGGGGACGGTCAGGACGTGCCCGGTCGCCGCGGTTGCCGCGGCAGGAGGAACAGCAGGCAGATCACCGCGGCCGGGCTTGCGGACGCCCAGCAGAGCGCTTCGCTGAAGTGGCGGTGAACCTCGCGGAGTCGATGTCGGCCAGAGCGTTGCCGATTGCCTCCCGCGCGGCGGGGTCATCGGTGCCGGGGGCGCGGCAGGTCTCGGGCGCGCCGGTGAGGTCGGCCTGACTGTGGGCGTCGACGGCCGAGAGTCGCCTCCGCCGTCGTCGGCTTCACGTCCTCGCTCATGGGCTGTGGTCCAGTTCTTCGATGTGGCGGGCCGTCAGGCGGATCCGGCCATCGGCTCAGGGAGTGGTGCCGTTCTCCGGGGCGGGTGGTTCGGCGGGTTCGGCGGCGCTGCTGCGGGCCAGTGCGCTCCACGACCGCATCAGCAGATCCACCACGTCCATGACTCCTCCGGCCGGTCCGGCATCGGCCGAGAGCACGCGCTGGATGGAGAGTCCGTCGTCCAGGGCGTGCACGATCAGGGCGAGCAGCTCCACCGGTGCGGGCGGCGTGACCGACCGGGCGGCGAACCCCTGTGCGAGGGCCTGGGCCATCGCCTCCCGGGAACGGCGCTCGCGGTCGGCCAGTACCGACAGCACAGCCGGATCACGCATGCCGTGGAGCCACAGTTCGGTGCGCAGGGCCAGCCAGCTCGCGAAGTTCTCGTCCCGCTCGCGGTGCCAGTCACGCAGGTTCTCGATCGTCTCCTCGAACGAGCCGGCATCGGCGCTGAGTGCCTGCACCTCGGCCAGCTCGCGCTCGGTGCGCTGCTCCAGGAGGGCCAGGACCAGCTGCTGCTTGCCGTCGAAGTTGCCGTAGAAGGCGCCCCGGGTGTACCCGGCGCGTTCCACGATCTGTTCGACCGAGGTGCCGTTGACGCCGCGTTCGGCGAACAGGTCGGCCGCCGCCTGCAGCAGCTCCTGGCGCGTGATCTCCCGGCGCTCCTGCCGGGTGAGTCGTCTGCTGATGATGGCCTCCTTCCGGGTTCTCAGATACGGTACCGTATCCGGATGCAAGATCGTATCTGAATAGCCCAGGGTCGGCGGGTGGGCGATTCACGCCTCGTCAGCCGGGCCGGGTTGCTTATTTCTAATTCGGTTTCTAATCTGCGAACGTCCGGCCGTTCCCCGGCCCACGCAACGTCGCGGTGAGGAGTCCCGGTGATGCCCCGTCCCGACGGATCACGGCCGGACAGCCCTCGCCAGGGTGCGGCGTGACGGCGCCCCCGGCCCCGCCGGCGTTCACGGGCTGGCTCGGCGACCGCGTCCCCGGGCTCACCCCGCCGTTGCGGCTCGCCCGCGTCGGCGCGGGTCAGTCCAACATCACCTCTCTGGTCACCGACGCCGACGGGCGGGAGTGGGTCCTGCGCCACCCGCCTGCCGGCGCCCCGGCCGGGGCGCACGACGTGCACCGTGAGGCCCGTGTCCTGCGCGCCCTCGCCGGGTCGGGCGTGCCGGTGCCGACGGTGGTCGCCGAGGGAGCCGACGCCGGGGGGATCGACGGCCCGTTCTACGTCATGGACCGGGCGCCGGGCGCCCCACTGGTCGACGAGTCCGACGCCTCGGCCTGCACCGCGCGCCGGCGACGGGAGCTGTCGGTCGAGACGGTCGAGGTGCTCGCCCGCCTGCACGCGCTCGACCCGGCCGCCGTCGGTCTGGAGGGACTCGGCCGTCCGACGGGCTTCCTGGAACGCCAGACCGCCCGGACCGTCCGGAACTGGGCGGCGTGGGGGGAGGGCTCCGCGGCGACGCCCGCGTGGGAGGAGTGCCGCCGTCGCATCACCGCCACGGTGCCTCGCCAGCAGCGCACGGTGATCACCCACGGCGACTACCGGCTGTCCAACCTGCTCGTGCGGGACGGCCGGATCACCGCCGTGCTCGACTGGGAGCTCTGCACCCTCGGCGACCCCCTGGCCGACCTGGCGTGGCTGCTCGACGACTGGCGCTCCCCGCAGGAGCCCGCGATCGTCATCCCCCGTCCCACCCGGGCCGGCGGGTTCGCCACCCGCACCGAGATCGTCGACGCCTACGCGGCCCGTACCGGCCTGGACGTCGGCGACCTCGACCACTACTGCGCCTTCACTCACTGGAAGGCCGCGACCCTGCTGCAGGGGGTCCTCGTCCGCCGACGCTCCGGGAGCATGGGCGAGCACGGGGCCCTCGACCTGCGTTCGCTGCAGGACTCCGTCGAGCACCTGCTCGACGGGGCACTGCGCCTGCTGGGCCGCTGAACCGACACCCGAGACGCGGAGAGGACACCGTGCGCCCCGAGGACGACTACACCCACCCGGTTGGGCCCGAGCCCCACTTCAACGAGTCCATGTACGTGCACTTCAACGACCCGGTGGCGCGCCTCGGCGGCTTCCTGCGGATCGCGAACCGGCCCAACGAGGGCCGGGGCGAGGTCACCGTCTGCCTGTTCCTCCCCGACGGCCGCCTCGGCTTCTCCTACGCCCGCCCCGAGGTGACGTCGAACGAGGCGTTCGACAGCGCCGGGATGGCCTTCCGTGTCCGCGAGCCCTTGCGTCACCTCGACGTCTCCTACGCCGGGCCGCTCACGCTCGTCGCCGATCCGGCGGCGATGGACGACCCGCGCACGGCGCTGGGCGGCAGCCCGACGGTCGAGGCCGTCGTCGAGCTGGCGGTGCACGGCATCGCGCCCGTGTTCGACCACAGCTTCGACACCGACGGGGGCTCCTTCGCCCCCAACCACTACGAGCAGCCGCTGTCGGCGCAGGGCCGGATCGTGGTCGACGGGGTCGAGACCGCGGTCGGCGGCCACGGCCTGCGCGACCACTCGTGGGGCCCGCGGTCCTGGCAGGCACCGTGGTTCTACCGCTGGCTGCACGGAACCACCGACGGGTTCGCGTTCATGGGGGCGTGGTTCGGCAGCCCGGACGGTTCGTCGGTGCACGGCGGCTTCGTCTGGGACGGCGGGACGGTGCACGAGGTCGACGGGATGGAGATCGTCACCGACCGTGACGGCCGGGACGAGCAGACCGGCATCGGCCTGGTCCTGCGTTCCGGCGGGCGGGAGTGGCGCCTGCGCGGCCGCGCGGAGGCGACCGTGCCGCTGCGGAACCGGCGCACCACCGAGGGCGGCGACCCGGCGGTGACCCGGCTCGTGGAGAGCCTGATGACCTGGACCGGTGAGGACGGCCGCACCCTGGGTGGCATGTCGGAGTACCTGGACCAGATGGTCGGGGGCAGGCCGGTCGGCCTGGCGGTCTGACCGGCCACCTGCCGCGGTGCGGCGCCGGACGTGCGGTGCGCAGCGGTCGGGGTCACAGCAGTCGTGGTCACAGCAGTCGTGGTCACAGCGGCTCTGCGGCATCGGCGTCGAAGGCGTTCCGCAGCCGGCGTACGAACCGTGGGTCAGGGGCGAGCTCCCGGTGCCCGATCCCGGTGATCGGCACGGCGGGCGTCCAGGAGTTCATGACGACGGCGGACAGGCCGCCGAGGTCCGACGGGCGGACCTCCCGCTCGTCCTGCGGGACGCCGGCGAGGTGGAGCTGTCGGCGCACGATCTGCATCGTGGTCCCGACGAGCAGGTCGGCCCGAGGCCAGATCACGGTGTCGCCGTCGGAGAACGCCAGGTTCCAGATGGTGCCCTCGCTGATCCGGCCGGCCCGGTCGAGGAACACGGCGTCGTCGAACCCGCGCTGCCGTGCCCGGCGCAGGTGATGGGTCTTCGCGCCCTCCCCGACGTGCTTGATGTGCGGCAGGAACCGTTCGTGCTCGACGGCGTCGAGCCGGAACGGCCCGCGCGGTCCGTCCGAGGGGGCATCGGTCCGCACGGTCACGTCCAGCGGACGGTCGTCGTCGGCGGGCACGAACTCGCCCTCGGCCGGCCGGATGGTCACCACCATCGACAGGGACCGGGGACCGGCGGCGACCGCCTGACGCATCCGGTCACGGAGAAGCCCGTCGTCGACCGCGCGGCCGAACAGGTCGTGCGAGGCACGCTGCAGGCGGGCCAGGTGCAGGTCGAGCCCGCGCACCGCGCCGTCGCGGACCTGCATCGCGGTGAAGTGCGCGAACCCCGCGAACGCCAGGTCCGTCGCGTCGTCGGAGTTAGAAGGCCGGCCGTTCCGCCAGAGTCTCGCTGCCATGGACCCGACCGTAGAATCTGACATCGTTGTCAGGTTCAACCCGCGCGACGGAGAGGTGCATCACGTGCGGATCGGGGAGCTGTCCCGTGCGACCGGAGCCAGTCCCCGGTCGCTGCGGTACTACGAGGAGCAGGGACTGCTGCGCCCTCGTCGCGACGACTGCGGGTACGGGCACCGCCGGTACGACGCCGACGCGGTCGACACCGTCCATGCGATCAGAGCCCTTCTCGCCGCGGGAGTGCCGACCGGACTGATCTACGACCTGCTGCCCTGTGCGCAGGGGCCGGGACCGCAGCTGGAGCGGTGCGCCGAGCCGATGGTGCGGGAGCAGCTCGCCCGGGTCGACGCTCAGGTCGCGGCGCTGACCGAGGCCCGCGACCGGCTGCGCGCGGTCCTCGACATGGTCGGATAGCTCATCCCCGGAACCCGCCCGTCGGCCGCAGTACCGCCGCGGCGGCGGTCGCGAGCGTGCCGGCCTCGAACGGGAGGCGCGTCCGGTCGCCCGGCAGAGCGCGTTCGGTCAGCAGGCCGGAGAGCACGGTCAGGAGGAAGCGGGCATGGTGCTCGAGCCCGCCCGGGGCGAGCTGGCCCTCCTCCTGCAGGACGGCCAGCCACTTCTCCATGCGGTGCACGGCGAGCCGCTCGAGGGCCAGGTAGGTGTGGGTGGCGTCCTCGGACGGCGGGGTCGCGATGTAGGCCTCGTACTGGGCGCGCCAGTGTGCTCGCGCCTGTTCGCCCGTCCCGACCTGCGACACCATCAGTTGCAGGCAGGCCACCAGACGTTCGGCGGGCGTCCGGGTGGCGTCCTGCATCGGGTCCTCGGGCAGGTCGATGTCGTGGATCCCGGCGACCACGGTGTCGATCAGCTCGCGCTGGGTCGGGAAGAAGTGCCGCAGCGACCCGGTGCTGACCCCGGCCCGGGCGGCGACCGCCCGCACGCTCAACCTGGCCGTCGGGTCCTCGCCGAGCATGCTCGCCGCTGCGATGAGGATCTTGTCCCGCGTGCTCCGGGCCATCGGCCTCCTCGCTCCGTCCGGTGGTCGTCGACGCTTGTCTATCACACTGTGCTAGCTTCGATCGCGACTAGTACAGCGTGATAGTCGCGAACGGCGGCGATGCAGGAGCTCCCAGCGGGAGCTCCTGGCCCCTCGGCCGGATGTGTCGATCGCGTACCGGACGACGAGGAGTAGACGGATGACCACCCCCGACCGACCCTGGCTGCTCCAGGAGGACCGGCCTGCACCGACTCCCGGCGTGCCGGCCGGGGTCGAGTACCACCGTGTCCACACGGGCGAGAGACGACGCGTCCTGCGCGGGCTCGTCGCGATCGGGCTGCTCGTGGCCGGGTTCGTCGGGTTCGCGGTCCTGTTCCGGAGCCTGTCGGAGATCGTCGACGCGGCGCTGTTCGACCGCTCCGGACCGTCCACCCCGCTGCGCCAGGCCGCCGGTGCGCTGGCGCTGGCGTTGTTGATCCCGTACAGCATGCTGATCGAGCGTGTCCTCTACGGCGTCCCCGCCCGGTCGCTGCACTCGGTGGCGGGGCGATTCCGGTTCGGGGTACTCGGTCGCGCACTGCTGGTGTTCGGTCCGCCGCTGCTGCTCGTGATCGCGCTCGGGATGCCGGCCTCGGTGGACTCCGCGCCGTGGACGACCGCCGATCTGGTCTGGTACTTCGTCATCGGGATGCTGCTGACCCCGCTCGGTGCGGCGGGGGAGGAGTACGGGTTCCGCGGGCTGATGTTCCGGGTGCTCGGGGGCTGGACCCGCGGGGCCCGCTCCGGTGCGGTCCTCGGCATCGTCGTGACCACCGTCCTGTTCTCGCTCGCGCACGGAACGCTCGACCCGTTCCTGTTCGGCTCCTACCTCGTGCTGTTCTCCACGATGGCGATCGTGACCTGGCGGACGGGTGGGCTCGAGGTCGCCGTCGTGCTGCACGGGGTCTACAACGTGACCTTCCTCGTCCTCGGCACGACCTTGCACCTCGACGTCGGGGCGGAGCTCGCGAGCCGGGCGGAGGCGGTCGGCTCATGGGCGAACCTGGTCCCCAGCGCCATGCTGGCCGTCATCACGGCGGTCGTCTGGTGGACGACCCGCAGGGACGGACCCGCGCGGACGCCGGTGACCGGGTGGCCGGCGCGTGGTTCCCGCGCGGTCGAACCGCCCGGAACCCTGCCGGCGGCCACGACCGGGACGCAGCAGCGGTGAGCCCGAGTTGGAACGAACGCCGGCTGACCAGGCGGGCGAAGCCGGGCGACGGGAGACCGCTGAAGCCGTTCCGCTGGTGGCAGATGGTGCGACGCTCGGTGCTGTCGACCACCCTGACCGTCGACGGCCGGCCGGTCGTGCACACCGTCGAGGTCAAGCACGGCGGGGACGCCCACGACGGTGTGGTCCGTGCGCGGCTCTACCTCGACGGCCGTCTCCGGCTGGAGTCCGCGCTCCCGGCGCGCTTTCCCGTCGCGGGCGGTCACATCGAGGTCCGACGGAGCGAGGCGGGGATGCGTCGCTGCCACTTCGTCGGCGACGACGGCACCGTGCAGCGCCTCGTACCCGACCCCCGATCCGCCGAGGGGCGCCGCATGCGGTTCGCGCGGGAACGCCCCGCCGCGAGCGCACTCATCGGAGCCGTGTCCGTCCTGATGCTGCTCATCGGCGTCGGCCTGAACCTGCTGCAGATCGCGGAGCCGATCTCCCGGATCCCACCGATCGCCGCGACCGTCGGCACCTTCGTGTCCCCGGTGCAGCTGCCGCTGTGGCTCAACCTCACCCTCGGCCTCGGCGCGGCCGTCGGCGCCGTCGAACGCGCGATGCGCATGCGTTACCACTGGCTCCTCGACAGCGGCGCCGGCACCTGAGGGCCCACGTGGACGGGGCCGTGGCCCGCACCGCCGGACAACGACACGACGGCCCTCGGGAACAGGAGGAGTCCCGAGGGCCGTCGCCACTGCCGCGGCCTGGTGGCCGGTGCGTCGTGGCTCAGTCGACGCTGTCGCCGGCGCCGCCGGCCTGCGCGCAGGTGTCGGACTGGTCGGTGACCGAGTCGCCGGACTTGGCCTTGGCCTCGCCCAGGATGCCCAGGGCGCCGGTGAGGCCGTTGGCCGCGCCGAGGTCCTCGACCGGGACCTGCACGCCCAGCACGTTGACCGGGATGTTGTTGTTGCAGAACTGGATCGGGACATCGGCGTTGTTGCCGTTCAGGCCCGCGATCAGGCCCTTGGCGTCCTTGTCGATGCCGTCGCCGTGGTGGTGGCCCTCGGCGGCGAACGCCATCGGGGAGATGGCCATCAGGCCCGCCGCGGACGCGGCGACGATGAGCCCAGCCTTCTTCAGCACGTGTTCTCCTGGTGGGTTCGGGCCGCGCCGCCTGTCGTGAGGTCGACGCAACCTGTCCGTGCCGGCACTCGGAAGGGTGGGAGCCCGTACCGGCTACCAGTGAGAATGCGGCACCACGGAAGGTCATCTCAATTCCTGTCACACCATTGTGTGCCGGAACTACGGGGCGTGTGGATACTCGCCAAAACGGCGGAAGAACCGCGATTCGAAACCGGCGACGACGCGCGGCGGCGGTGACGCTGTGCGGCCGCGGACACTCGGCTGGGACGCTGATTGCAGACGCAATGGTGTCTGCGTGCTCGGTGGCGTGAATTCTCGCCGAGAACTGCTACCGACGGTGTTGTAGCCGTATTGCCATATCGGCGGCTATCAGGCGCTCCTCGGCCCGCTGGTAGGTCGCGTCGAACAGGGCCTGTCGCAGGTGGCCGGGCAGGGTGTCGGGAATGCGTGGTGGCCGGTGGAGCCGGTCCATGGCGGATTCCATGGTGTCGCCGGGGTACTCGCGACGCCCGGTGTGGGCTTCGAGCAGGACCAGGGCCAGGGCGTAGACGTCGACGGCGGGTGTGACGGCCTCGCCGGTGACCTGTTCGGGCGCGAGGTAGCTCGCGGCGCCGAGGAGCGTGTTGAGCTGGGTCAGTGCGGTGTAGCCCATGACGCGGGCGCTGCCGAAGTCCGCCAGGCGTGCCCGCCCGGTGCGGGAGCAGAGGAAGATGTTGGCGGGCTTGATGTTGCGGTGTACGACGCCGCGGGCGTGCAGGTGCGCCAGCCCCGACGCGATGTCGACCCCGACCTGTGCCGTCTCCTGCACGGTGAGGGGGCCCTGGTCGAGTCGTGCGGCCAGGGTCCGGCCCTCGACGAGCTCGGAGACCAGGTAGGGGCGGCCGGTGTCGACGCCTCCGTCCAGCAGTCGCACGAGGCTCGGATGGGACAGGTGCTGCATGGCGCGCAGCTCGCGGCGTTGCCGGTTCAACCCGGTGACGTCGCACCTGTCGAGGAGCAGTTTGACCGCGACGGCCCGATTCCCCGGTGGGTCCCAGGCTCGATAGACCGTCGCGGTGGACCCGCTACCGATGTGGGTCGCGAGGATGTAGCGCCCGGCGACCACATCGGTCGCCGGGACCGGTGACTCCGTCACTGCCATGGCACACTGTGCAGGCGACGTGCCCCGCAGTGTCCAGACCCTCGGCAGAAGTTCACGCTAGCGAGCGGAGAACTGCGTCCCGGATTCCAGCGCCGCGGTGCCGGTCTCGGTCACGGTGATCACATGAGTGGTGTCGCATTCGCTGCAGCTCGGTGGTTCGAGAGCGGGGCGGCCCTTTTCCCCGGCTCGGCGGAATGGATCGGGACGTCGACATGGCGAACGACGGCGGGTTCGGCCGCAGGCGGGCTCGACGGGCCAACGCTCCGGCCGGACCGGCTCGGGTCAGACGCGGTGGGCGGTGATGGCGTCGGTGTAGAGCTGCTGAGCGGTCGAGGCCGCGGTGGGGTAGTCGTCGGCGAGGAGCGCGACGAGGATGTCGACGACGGCGAGGTGGACGAGGCGGCTGGCCGTCGCTTCCAGGCCGTGTCGTTCGGGGGCACCGGCGACGACCGCGTGGCGGCAGAGCTCGGTGAACGGGGAACGCAGGTAGCTGGTGACCCCGATGGTGACGGCCCCGCTCTCGGTGGCAGCGCGCAGTGCGGTGAGGGTCTCCTGGGTCTGACCGGTGTGGCTGATCGCGAGACAGCATCCCCGGGGGCCCAGTGTGCGGGCGGCGAGGTGCTGCTGGTGCGGGTCGGTCAGTACTTCCGTGCGCACGCCGAGCATGCGTAGCCGGTATCCGGCATCGGCCGCGATCGGCGCGGACGTGCCCACCCCGGCGACGAGGACCCGCTCGGCCCCGCGCAGCAGGCGGACGATCTCGGCCAGCACGGCGTAGTCGAGGGAGCCGGGCAGCTGCTCGAGCCCTGCGGTCGCCGCGGCGAGGACGGCGCGCACCGTGTCGGTCGGGGTGCCGGGGGCCCGCACGCCTGCGTCGGCACTCGATGCGGTCTCGGCCGCCAGGCGGAGCTTCAGGTCGTGGAAGCCCTTCAGGCCGAGGTTGTCCTGGCAGAACCGCACGACACTCCCGACGGAGGTGTCGGTGCGGTCGGCCAGCTCGCTCACGGTCAGCCCCACGATCTCGGCCGGAGCGGCGAGCACGGCGTCACCGATCCGGGCTCCGGTCGGCGACAGGCTCGGCCGCAGCGCGCGGATGCGGGCCGTGACCGTGCCCACCAGGGCGAGTGCCGGACGCGCGTCGGTGTCCGGGGCGACGGGGGGAGGAACCGGTCGGGCCATGACTCGACCCTATGCGGACCGTCGCCCGACTTCCGCGGGTTCCACCGAAACCGGTGGGAAGTTCCATCCATCGTTCACCTCCGCTGAGGACGGAGTTTCATCGCGGTCCCTAGCTTCGGAGGGCGTGATGACGAGCCGCACAGACCGTGTTCTGACCACCCACACCGGCGGTGGATTCGACCCGATGCACTTCGTCGCGAAGCTGCGCGGTGAGGACCACACGGCACTGCCCGCGTACACCCTCGCCGAGGGTCCCCTGGCCCTGGGAGCGGTCGTGCTCGACATCGACCCCACTGGCGCGACCACGGCGATCACCCGCATCAGCTGAGCCCGCAGGCCGCGGAGCCCCTCGGGGCCGGGTCCGGGGCGGGGTGGAGGTGTGCTCCGGCGCGGGCCGGTCAGCCCACCAGGAGCCTGGGGAGCAGGTACACCACCGAGAACGCCTCGTAGTAGGCCCCGATCACGAGAATGACGATCGTCGGAAGCGCCAGCCAGGCGAGGCGCTGGAGGCCGATCACGTACGCGCGACGACGTGTGTCCACTCCGAGATAGCTCGGACGGATCCACCCGCGACCGAGCTGGTACACCCCGAACATGACGACGGCGTACCCGAGGAGCTCGATGAGGAGGGTCAGCGAGTGCGGGATGAGCACGGTCGCGGTCGTCGCATCGGTCGGTGCGATCGAGACGCCGACGTTGAACATGTACAGCGTGATGACGGGGATGCCGAGGAACGGCACGATCAGCGAGGGGATCACGATGCCGCCGACGGCGGCCACGAAGAGGTTGATCAGAAGGATCGTGGTCCCGAAGAGCCAGGGGTTCGTGATCATCGTGTTGACGAGCTCGTCGGACACCCCGCCGGCGACCAGCGTGGGCAGCTCGAGGCCGGGGAACAGGATTCCGGTTCCCATGCCGAGCAGCAGTGCTGCGAAGATCAGCACGACGAGCAGCGTCAGCCCGCGCGGGTCCGAGCGCAGGATCTCGATCGGTCTGCGGATCAGGTTCATGACGTCCTCTCACAGTGGTGGATGGTGCGATCGCAGCCCGGGCGCGTCTCGGTGCGGTGCCCGGTCCGGCGGAGGCCGATGAGGGGCTAGAAGCGGCGCACCGCGCTGCCCTGGTCCACCGGGAGCACGGCGCCGCTGATCCAGCGCGAGGCCGGGCTCGCAAGATAGAGGACGGCGTCGGCGACATCGGCGGGTTCGACCCAGGGTTCACCCATGGGCATGAGGGCACGGAACACGTCCGTGCAGTCGTCGAGGGACGGGGCGGCCAGGTCGGGCCGGAACACCCGGAGCTGTCCGGTGTTCTCGGTGACCATCGGGGTGTTCACGATCGAGGGGGCGATCACGTTGACCCGGATGTGGTCGGACGCGACCTCGTTGGCGACGGACGCGGCGAACGCGACGACGGCGCCCTTCGTCGCGACGTAGTCCGAGAGGCCGGGAGCGTTCTTCAACGCGGCCGCGGAGCTGGTGATGATCACCGATCCACCGCGTCCTCCGGCCTTCAGATGGGGGAGGGCGGCGGCGACCGTGTGGAAGACCCCGGTGAGGTTGATCCCGATGACGTCCGCCCACCGGTCGTCGGAGATGGACGAGACGTCGCCTGCCGGTGGGGAGACGCCGGCGTTCGCGACCACGATGTCGAGTCGCCCCCACTCCGAGACCGCGCGGGCCAGCAGGGATTCCACACCCGCGCGATCGCGGACGTCGATCGCGGACACCATGACTCGTCGTCCGAGTGCCTCGATCTCGCGACGCACGTCGTCGAGGTCCGCCGTCCCGCTCATCGGGTAGTCCATCGTGTCGACCGGCGCCGCGCGGTCGAGGCCGACGATGTCGGCCCCGTGCGCGGCGAGGGCGAGGGCGTGTGCGCGGCCCTGTCCACGCGCGATCCCGGTCACGAATGCCACGGATCCTGCGAGCATGTCTGTCGTCTCCGTTCATGGGGAGGTCTAGGGGTGTGTGCGGGTGTCCCCGGGCCCGCTCCGCGGGCGATCGCGGACGACGGTGGCCTGGCCACCGTGCTCAGCTGCCGCAGTGCGAGTCCTGCGGCGGGGTCGTGAGGTCGATGAGGTGGTCGGTGACGGCCGTGTCGACGCAGGCGTTGCCGCCGTAGAGGGCGATGCCGTGCTGCGCCGCATCGACGGTCAGCAGGCTGCTGCCCAGTCGGCGGGCCAGAGTGACGCCGCCCTGGTAGGGGGTGCCCGGGTCGTCGGTCAGCGAGACGACCAGCGTGGGTGGCACCCCGGCCGGGTCGGTGAGCCACGGGGTGGGTCGGCTCGGCGGCTCGGGCCACCCCTCGCACTCGTAGTGGGTCGGTCCGCCGGGGCGGCCGGGGTCGAGGAACGGGGCGGCTCGTCGCGCCTGGTCCCGCAGCTCGGTCTGCTCGGCGGGGCTGCGGGGGTTGTCCATGCAGCGGATGGCGAGGTTGGCGTCGATGTGGGTGGATCCGCCGTAGTGGCCGTCGGGGCCGCGCCCGAGTGAGGAGTCCCGCAGGGCGAGCAGCGTGTCGCCGCGGCCCGCGGCCAGTTCACGGAGCCCCTGGAGGATCTGCGGTCGTTGGGCGGGGGAGAACAGCGAGCTGTACACGGCCTGGGTCATGTCGGCGTAGGTGAGCCCGCGGCCGGCGGCGGTGGGGGCGGGTCGGTCGAGCAGGGGGCGGGTGAGGTCATGGAAGACCTCGGTCGCGCGGGCCGGGTCCGTGCCCAGCGGGCAGTCCGGCTCGGTGGCGCAGGCGGCGGCGATGTCGTCGAAGGCCTTCTGCCAGGCCTCGAACTGGGTCAGCCGGAACTGCGGTTCGGACTTCTCGGGGTCGACGGCCCCGTCGATGACCATCGCGCGCAGGTTCTGCGGGAACGCCTGGGCGTACATCGCACCGAGCTCGCTGCCGTAGCTGTAGCCGAGGTAGGTGAGCTTCTCGTCGCCCAGCGCGGCGCGCAGGACGTCCATGTCCTGGACGACGTTGCTGCTCCCGACACTGGTCAGCTTCTCCACACCACCGGTGGCCTCGGTGCACCGGACGGCGATGTCCCGGGCCCTCTCGCTGTCGGGGACGTCGAAGAGGTAGGTCGAGGGCGGTACGCCGCGGTCGGTCTCGGCGTCGGTGAAGCAGTCCACCCGCGGTGTCGACGCGCCGACCCCGCGCGGGTCGAATCCGATGACGTCGAAGCGCTCCCCGACCGGGACGTTGTCCCAGACCGGCCCCAGGGACGCCACGAAACTCGCCCCGGATCCGCCCGGCCCGCCCGGGTTGACCAGCAGTGATCCGATCTTCTCGCCGCGTGCCTTCGCCCGGAGCAGGGCGACCTGTCCGCGCGGGCCGTCGGGGTCGGCGTAGTCCAGCGGGACCTCGACGCGCGCGCAGTCGAAGCGGTCGTTCGCGTAGACGGCCCGGTCGGCCGCCGAGGTCGCGAAGGAGTCGCAGGGCTGCCAGGTGATCTGCTGGTCGTGGAAGGCGGCCAGCTCCGGCGCCGGTGCGGTCGCGGCCGTGGTGGCTGCGCCCGGTGGGGCGGGGGCGCCGCAGGCGGCGAGCGCCGTCAGCGACACGACCCCCAGGGCGAGCCGGAGCAGGTGCGAGCGGAACATGCCGTCTCCTCGGGTCGAGAATGTCGGCTTCCATCGCACCTGCCCACGCGCCGGTGGCACAGTGGCACGAGGTCACCGCAGCACATGACGCCGTGTCACTACCGTTGCCGAGGAGCGTGCCGGACCGTTGACGACCATGAAGCTGCTGGACCTGATCCTCACCGCTCTGACCATCGTCTCCGTGACCGTCGTCGTCGCCTACTTCGGACTGGCCTACGACACCGGGCTGTTCACCGTGCTGCCGGAGTCGATCACCGGGTTCTTCCTGCGTAACGACGCCCTCCAGTGGGTGGCGGTGGTCGTGCTCGTCGTGGGGCTGGTGGGCAAGCTCCTGGTCGGGCGCATCCTGAAGCGCCGCCGCCTGGAGCCGACGCGGGCGTGAGCGACATCAGCACGGGGAGCCCCATGACCGAGCCCGAGACCGAGACCGGCGGGACCGGCCCTGCCGGTGTCGACCCGGCCGTGACCGACAGGGGCGCCGGTGCGGACGTGGGTACCGCGGCCGCCCGGGTGCGGCGGGCCGCGATGTTCACCGCGCTCGCCGCGATCGCTCCGCTGTGCGTCGTCGGTGTCGCGCTCACGGCCAGCACCCGGTTGGAAGGTCTCATCGTCGCCGTCGGGCTGGTCCTGGCCCTCGGCGTGCTCCGGGAGTGGAGCCTCGACGGCTACACGCGCACCGCCGTGTTCACCCTGGCCTTCACGGGTGTGAACTGGCTCGTCGCCGCCCTGACCGCCGCCAGCCCGATCACCTTCGTGCCCTTCGCCCTCATCGGGTCACTGCTGGCGTCCGGCCGCCGGCGACACCGGAAGCTGTGGGTCGGTGCGCTCGCCGTGGTCGTCGCGGCAGCGGGTGCCACGGCGCTCCTTCCCCGGCCGCCCACGGTGCCCCTCGTCGGCCAGTACGTGCTCCTGCCTCTGCTCGGCACGCTGTTCGTCGCCGGTGTCATCGTGGTCTGCGAGTACGGGTGGACCGTCGTTCGACGTCTGGAGCGGGCCCGGGAGACCGAGCGCGAGCTGGCGATCGCCCACGAGCGGATGCGCTTCGCAGGCGACCTGCACGACATCCACGGGCACTCGCTGCACGTCATCAAGCTCAAGGCCGCGTACGCGCAGACCCTCGTCCGCAGCGGTGACACCGCGGCGGCCGAGGCCGAGCTCGCCGAGATCCGTGGACTCGCCGCCGACGCCATCACGAGCACCCGCGAGCTCGCCCACGCACGCCACCAGCTCAACCTGCCCGCCGAGCTGGAGAACACCCGCCGCCTCGGCGAGGCCGCCGGCATCGCGGTCGAGATCCGGTACGACCCCGACGCCGACCGGGCCCACCCGCTCCTGGCGCAGGTGCTGCGCGAGGCCACGACCAACCTGCTCCGCCACGCCCACCCGCGCACCGTCGGCATCACCGCATCCAGCACTCGGATCGAGATCACCAACGACGGCCTCACCGCGGACGCGGACCCCGAACCCGAGCTGAGCGGGCTCGCCCGTCTGCGGGACCGTCTCGTCGCCGCCGGCGGCGACCTGCACGTGAGCACCACGCGGACGACGTTCTCCGTCGCCGCCCACCTCGACCGGTCCGCCGTCGGCGACCACCGCGACACGGGCCCGGGGACGGAGTCCCGATGACCGACCCGGCGATCGCCCGCATCGTTCTGGCCGACGACGAGAAGCTGCTGCGCAGCGCGATGGCGGCGCTGCTGCCCCTGGACGGGACGATCACGGTCGTCGCGCAGGCGGAGGACGGCGAGCAGGCGGTGCGCGAGACACTGGACCACCGTCCCGACGTTCTCGTCATCGATCTCGAGATGCCCGGTACCAACGGCCTCGACGCCGTCGCCCGCATCCGGGAGCACCACCCCGACCAGCCCGTCCTGATGCTCACCCGCCACGCCCGCCCGGGAGTCCTGCGCCGTGCGCTCAAGCTCGGGGTGCAGGGGTTCATGAGCAAGAGCGCCGACCCCGAGGACATCGTCCGGGTGATCCACGAACTCCGCGCCGGACGGCGCTGGATCGCCCACGAGGTCCTCGAGGCCTCCGTCATCGACGACTGCCCCCTCACCGACCGCGAGATCGAGGCACTGACCGAGACACGCGAGGGCTACTCCGTCGCGCACATCGCCCGCCGCCTCCACCTCGCCCAGGGGACCGTGCGCAACTATCTGTCCAGCGCGATGCAGAAGACCGGCACCCACACCCGCCACGACGCCGCCCGCCACGCCCATGAACACGGCTGGCTGTGACGGCCGAGGCCCTCGGCCCCGCTGTCGGGGCCGCGTCGGGCAGGCAGACGGTCTGCCGCTGACGGCTCGGTCAGCGAGTGCTCCTACGACCGTCGATCACGCCCCTCGCGGCTCGCGGAGCTCACGCTTGAGGATCTTGCCGGTGGGGTTGCGGGGCAGTGCGTCGATCAGTTCGACGATGGAGGGGCACTTGTAGTGCGCCAGCCTGTCGCGGCAGTAGGCGATGAGCTCGGCGGGATCCGGGGTGCTGCCCGGCTGCGCCACCACCACGGCCTTCACCGTCTCACCCCACTTCTCGTGCGGTGCGCCGATCACGGCGACCTCGGCCACCTGCGGGTGTGTGGCCAGCACCCGCTCGACCTCCGCGGGGTACACGTTCTCCCCGCCGGAGATGATCATGTCCTTGACGCGGTCCTCCAGGAACAGGTACCCGCTCTCGTCGACCCGCCCGGCATCGCCGGTCCGCAGCCAGCCGTCGACGAAGACGTCCGCGGTGGCGTCGGGCTTGTTCCAGTAACCGGCCATCGCCTGGTCCGACCGGACCCAGAACTCTCCGACCTGTCCGTCGTCGACGTCCTCGCCCGTCGCCGGGTCGACCACCCGGACGACGCTGCCCGGCAGCGGGCTGCCGGCCGAGGCGAGCAGGTGGGTGCGCTCGGGATCGCGGTGCTCATCCGGCCCGAGCACGCAGAACACCCCGGACAGCTCCGTCATCCCGTAGACCGAGTACAGGGGAGTGTCGAGCGTGGCGAGGGTCTTCTGCATGAGGGACGCCGGCATCGGCGACCCGCCGTAACCGAGGACCCTCAGCGAGGACAGGGCGGTCCGTGCCCGGTCCGGTTCGGCGAGGAGCATCCCGACCACCGCCGGGACGAAGAAGGCGTGGGTCGCGCGGCGCCGTTCGACGAGGTCGAGAATGGCGTCGGGGATCATCTCGCGTACGACGATCGTGCGGCTGCCCGTGTACATGCTGCCGAGCGCCCAGCTGGTGCCGCCGACGTGGAACAGCGGCATCGCGACGACGTTGACCGTGGACTCGTCCATGTCGTAGGCACGACCGACGGCCACGGTGTGGGCGGTCATGCTGCGCTGGGTGAGCAGGGCGCCCTTCGGCCAGCCGGTCGTCCCCGAGGTGTAGAGCTGCAGGAAGCAGTCGTCGTCGGTCGCGGGATGGCGGTCGGCGTCGGCGAGTGGCGTGGCCGCGGCGAGCCACTGCTCGTACTCGTCGGACTCGCCGCCGAGCACCACGACCGTGGCCAGACGCGGCAGCGTGTCGCGCAGGGCGGCCACCGTGTCGGCGAACTCGACACCGACGACGGCGAGCACCGCACGCGAGTCGTCCACCACGTAGGCCAGCTCCTCGGGTGCGAGCCGGAAGTTGACGACCGCGTTCGCGGCACCGATCAGGGACGCCGCCAGGGTCAGCTCGAGACAGGCCGGGTGGTTCTTGTCGACCACAGCGATCCGGTCTCCGGGGGCGACCCCGGCCGAGCGCAGCGCGCCCGCGGCCCGGCGGACGCGCTCGTCGAGCTCCGACCACGTCCAGGAGCGGTCACCGAAGGCGAGTGCCTCCGTGTCCGGGGCCTTGGCGAGCCAGCGCTCGACGATGCCGTAGATGTGCGGCAGCTCCGCGGTCATGGGGCCTCCTCGGTGAGGTCAATCGGACGGACCGTACGTGCGGTCGATCTGGCGGTGGGGCAGTGCCACACGACGTCGGGAGCCGAGTCGGCGGCGGAAGGCGGGCACCGGCGCGCTCGTCGCCTGCCCGGATCGGGGCTCGCCGCCGGTCAGGCGGCCGGCCCGAGCATCACGGGCAGCTCGCGGTAGCCGTTGATGAAGTGGGAGCGGAACCGGGTGGGCTCACCGGCCACGCGCAGCTCGGGGAAGCGGGCGAACAGGCGCCCGAGCAGCACCCGCGCCTCCATCCGCGCGAGGCTGCTGCCCAGGCAGAAGTGGGCGCCCACTCCGAAGGCCAGGTGCTGGGTGGGGTTGCGGTCGATGTCGAAGCGCTCCGGGTTCGGGAAGACGGCCTCGTCCCGGTTGGCGGAGGCGTAGAAGATCACGACCTTGTCCCCGGCCGTGATCTCCTGCCCGCCGAGCCGGGCGTCGGCCACCGCCGTGCGCCGGAACTGGATCACCGGCGGATGGAAGCGCAGGATCTCCTCGATCGCCGGCTTGAGCAGGTCGGGCTCCGCGCGCAGCCGGGCCCACTGGTCGGGGTGTGCGTCGAGGGTGAGGACGGCCCCGGTGAGCAGGTTCCGGGTGGTCTCGTTGCCGGCGATCATCAGGAGCTGGAAGAAGCGCTGCAGCTCGTCGAGGGTGAGCCGCTCTCCGTCGACCTCGGCGTTGACGATCAGGCTCCACACGTCGTCGCCCGGATGCGCTCGCCGGATCTCCGTCTGCCTCTCGGCGTAGGCGAACATCTCCATGAACGCGGCGAGGAAGGCCGGCCGCCCGCCGTAGGCCGGGTCGTCCAGGCCGACCATCCGGTTGGTCCAGCTGTAGAGCAGGTGACGATCCTCGGCCGGCACGCCCAGCAGCTCGGCCAGGACGAACAGCGGCAACTCCGACGACACCTGCTCGACGAGGTCGATCTCGGTGTCGGGCGCCAGCCCGTCGACGATCTGCGCGGCGTAGCGGTCCATGGACTCGAACATCCCGTTGACCATTCTCGGGGTGAAGACCTTGCTGACGATCTTGCGCAGCTTCGAGTGGTCCGGCGGGTCGATGTTGAGCATCATCTGCTGCAGCGCAGCGAGATCGCGCGGGCGCTGATCGCGCAGGAACGTGGCGCCGGCGTGCGAGGAGTAGATCTCCGGGTGCCGGGAGACCTCGACGACGTCGGCGTGTCGGGTCACCGCCCAGAAGCCGGGACCGCCGTCGAAGCCCTCGTAGGCGGGCTCTTCGACCCACGCGACCGGTGCCTCGCGCCGGAGTCGGGCGAACTCCGGGTAGGGCAGCCCGGCGGCGTAGGTGTCGGGATGGCCGAGGTCGACATCCGCGGTCGGCACCGCTGTCTTCGTTGACGCCACGTGGTACTCCAGAGATTGACCGTCCGTACGGTCACTTTATGGTGCGACATCGGTGATCGGAAGGCAAGCTGTACCTCGTCGGCGGTTCAGGCGGTCGGTGAATCCCGGTCGGAGTTCGACGCCGGGTGTTCGCGGATCCGGGCCAGGGTGCTGCGCGCAGGTCTCAGGAGGCCTGTGCGGAATCCTCCGGCACGACCGCGTCGCGGACCGCCTCGCGCATGGATCGCGCGGCCGTTCCCTCGGCGGAGGCCAGGTCGGGCAGGGCGCTGCGGTCGACGAGCAGGCCCCCGAGCACCAGGTCCACCAGGGCCGTCCCGATCTCCTCCACCGACTTGCTGCCCTCCGGGGTGAACCAGGTCCAGGCCCACTGTGCGGACCCGAACATCAGCAGGGCGTCGACTCCGGCGTCCACCGGGCGGAACACCTGGGAGTCGACGCCCGCCTGGATCACCCCGCGCACCCGGGCGAGGTAGCGCTCTCGCAGCTCCCGGCCCTTCGCCATCGCCGGCTCGTCCGCGAGACGGGCGATCTCTCGCTGGAACGCGACCGTCGCTGTCCGGTCCTCCACCTGGTAGTAGACGAAGGCGTGCAGGATCGCCGCGAGTTGGGTCTCCGGCTGGTTCAGGCGCTTCAGGATGAGCTCCAGCTCGGCGATCCTGCGCTCCATGTAGGACTCGTGCAGGGCGGCGAGAATGCGTTCCTTGGTGCGGAAGTGGTGCACGATCGTGCCCTTCGACACCCCGATCTCGGCGGCCACGGTGCCGAAGTTCGTGCCGTCGTACCCGACCTCCGCGATGTGCCGCGTGAAGGCGTCGAGGATCTCCGCGTAGCGGCCTGCGCCTCGAGGCATGTGTCGCGTCTCCCGCCGTCATGTGTCGCCGTGCGCAGGGCGCGCTCGGGTCTCCCGAGCTTAACCGTACGAGCGGTCGGGTCGGGTTCGCCGACGTGTCCCGACGACGCGGGCTCGCTGCTCGTCATGCCGCGTGGTCGGTGCGAACCGTGCGCCCGTGCAGGGGCGCGCGGCGGGCGTCACGCGACGTCGCCGGACCGGGCGTCGATGCCGGTGAGCAGGGTGACGAGCTGCCCGATGGCGGTGTCGCGGTCCATCGGGTGCCGCAGCGGTACGTCCGGGTGCAGCCGGTAGCGGTTGCCCCGTCCCTGGCGCGTGCGCTCCAGGTAACCCGCCTCGACCAGGTCGGCCACGATGCGCTGCGCCGCCCGCTCGGTGATGCCCACCATGTCGGCCACGTCGCGCAGTCGCGCCTCCGGGTCCCGCACCACGCACAGCAGTACGTGGGCGTGGTTTGTCAGAAACGTCCACCGCTGCATGGCATCCACTGTACCGACCCCGAGGTAACGCTTGTCACGCTTCCCAATACGCGTTATCTGTGTCGTACTAACCATGTCGCGTATTAGAACACGTGTAAACGACAGCGTGCTTGGGAGGTGGGTGTCATGGGCGACGACGAGATGGCGCACCTGTGCGGGACCGTGCCGGGGGCGTCCGGTCGGGTGGCTGACGCCGAGACGGCGCGCTCGGATCGGGAAGGTGCGCGGGGATGACGGGGATGATGCTGCTCGCCGTCGTGGCCGTACCCGCCGTCGCGGCCGCGGCCGGGTCGTTCCGGTGGCTGCGGGGTCGGGCACCCGTGCTGGGCGCCGCAGCGGCGCTGGTGGCCACCGCACTGGCGGGAGTGCTGGCCGTGACGGTGATGGTCGGCGGGCCGGTCGACATGGTGCTGGCCGACCCCGACGGGCAGGCACGGGCCGGGCTGGTCGTCGACCACGTCGGCGCGGTCGTGCTGTTGCTGGTGTGCACGGTCAGCGCCGTGGTCCAGGCCTTCGCCCGCCGCTACCTGCACGGTGACCCGGCTGCGGCCCGCTTCGTCGTCGCGGCGGGGGCACTGACCGCTGCGACCGCGGCGATGGTGACCGCGGCGACCCTGGTCACCCTCGCGGTGGCGTGGACGCTGAGCGGGGCGATCCTGTGCCGGCTGGTGGGCATGTACCGCCCGGCGCCCTCGGCCGTCGAGGCCACCCGCCGCACCGCACGCGCGTTCCTCGTGGGGGACGTCGTGCTGTGGCTCGGGGTCGGTCTCGCGGTCCTGTCGTGGGGGGATCTCGATCTGCGTCACCAGGACGACGCCGCCGTCGGCGGCGTGGTGGGCACGGTGGTGGCCTGTTCGCTGGTGATCGCCGCGGCCGTGCGGTGCGCGCAGATGCCCTGGCACCGCTGGCTGCCCGCGACCCTGGCGGCGCCGACCCCGGTGTCGGCGATGCTGCACGCCGGTGTGGTCAACGCCGGCGGGGTGCTGCTGGTGAAGCTGTCGCCGATCGTCGGCGCGTCGCCGGTCGCGACGCACCTGGCGTTCGCCTTCGGAGCCGTCAGCGTCGTGGCCGCCACCACGATCATGCTCGCTCGCCCCGACATCAAGGGTGCGCTGGTGCACTCCACGATCGGCCAGATGGGGTTCATGCTCGTCACCTGCGGGCTCGGCCTCTACGCCGCGACGGTGGTGCACCTGGTGGCACACGGGCTGTTCAAGGCGGCACTGTTCCTCGGCTCGGGGACCGCGGTGCAGCGCCATGTGACCCACACCCTGGCTCCACCCGCGCCTCGGCTGACTCGTGCGCGGACGGTGCAGGTCGCAGTGGTCGCCGGGGCCGTCGCCGTCGCGGCGGTGGGGGTCGCGGCCTGGTTGCTCCCGCTGCATGCCGGCAGCGCGGCGTTGCTGGTCTTCGCCGCGGTCACCGCCGCGCGGCTGGCATGGGGCTGGCTGCGTCGTCACCCGACCCCCGGTGCCCTGGTCGCGGCCATGATCGTGGTGCCGGGTGCGGCCGTGGCATACCTGGCCGTGGTGGACGCGGTCACCGTGATCCTCGCGCCGAGCCTGCCCGCGATGGAGCCCGCCGCGGTGTCGGCCTGGGCCCTGGTGGCCGTGCTCGCCGTGCTGGTGACGGCGGCGCTGCTGTTCCAGCTGGCGCCCGCGATCGGTCTCGGCCCCTGGCGCGATCGCCTGTACGTGGCGGCGCTGTCCGCCGGCCAGCAGCGCACGCCGACCACCGCCCCGACGCACCTGCCGCGGCCGGTACCGGTCCCACGACCGGCGCCTCGGCCGGAAGGGGCGCGGGCATGACCCGCCGTTCACCGGCCGCTGGGCGCAGACGGCGCTTCCGGTTCCCCACGCCCGCACAGATCGCCGACGGTCCCGTCGTGCTCGCTCAGAAGGGTTCGCAGCCATGACCACCAGCCCCGCCACCGATCTGGACCTCGATGCGGTGACCGACGTCGTCACGCGGGCGGAAGCAGTGCGTGCCGAGATCGCCGACGCGGCCGCGTTCCTGGCCTCGACCTGGCCATTGGCCGACTTCATCGCCGTCAACCCGTTGTTCGGCCTGCTGGACCGCCCGTTCACCGAGGCGGCCACCCACGCCGGGGACCTGCTGGGCGCGCGAGCCACCCCGGACGAGACCTGGCTGCGGGCCGCGTGGCAGCGCGGCCGGATCACCGACGACGACCTGCGCGCTGCGCTGACCCGCCGCCACCCCGCGGTGCTGCGGCGGAGGCCGCTCACCCTCGGAGACCGTGTCCACGACCCGGTCGACCTGCTGCTGGCCGACCTGCAGCGGGGCATCGCCTGCCCCCCCGCCGCACCGGCGGGCACGCACCGCCGCAGAGGCACTGGCCCCCGACCTCGCCGGTCTGCTCGACACCCACACGATCCAGTGGTGCTCGGCCTTCCTGGACGAGGGCCAGGCCACCTGGCGGATGCCGGGCCGTGACCGCGGCTTCTACCCCGCGTGGCGAGCACTGGCCGCCCATGACACGACCCTGCCCCGGCCGGTGCGGGAGCGGCTGCGGCACCTGCCCGAGCGCGCCGAGGAAGCGATCCTGGAGGCGCTGGCCGCGCTCGGTGTCCCGGACGACCGGAGGACCCACTACCTGCAGGCCCACCTGACCCGTCTCCCCGGCTTCGCCGCCCACGTCCGGTGGCGCGGGGAGCAGGCGGACGAGGGCATCGACCTCGTCGACTACCTCGCGCTGCGGTTGAGCGCCGAAGCCGCGATGCTCGCCAGCACCCATTCCCACGGCACCGCCTGGGCCCTGGCCCGCACCGACCGGTCCGAGGTCGGGCAGGCCACCGTCGATCCGCTCGGCCGGGCCCAGCACCTGCTGTCGGCGTTGGAGATCACGGGTACCGACGCCGCCCAGCGCACCGCGCTGGCGGAGCTCCTCGACGAGCTGCCGGTGCGTCAGCGGGCACTCGTCTGGCTGGACGCCTACGAGGACCACTACCGCAGCCGGCTGCTGCGCCTCCTCGACCGCCCCCTGCCCGAGCAGCCCGACGCCCGGCCGCAGGCGCAGGTGGTGTGCTGCATCGACCCTCGTTCCGAAGGGCTGCGCCGGCACCTGGAGACCCTCGGGAACTACCGGACCCTGGGCTTCGCCGGGTTCTTCGCCGTCGCCATGCGGTACCGCGACCTCGCCGGGGGCACCGCGCGGGCCCAGTGCCCCGGCCCGATCGCTCCCCGGCACACCGTCACCGAGCTTCCCTCTCCCGGCCGGCAGCGGGCGGCCGAACGGTCACTGGCCGGGCGGCGGGTCCTCGCCGCGGCCGAGAACTCCCTGCACGCCGCCAAGGACGACCTGGTGGCGCCGTTCGTGCTCGCCGAAGCCGCCGGGTGGCTGGCCGGACCACTGGCCGCGGCCAAGACCTTCGCCCCCGGTGCCGCCGGTGCCGCCCGCTCGTGGTGGGCCCGCCGCATCGCTCCCGCCCCGCAGACCGAGATCTCGGTCGCCGACGACCTCACCGTCGCCGAACGGGCCGCGACCGCCGAGACGATGCTGACGTTGATGGGCCTGACCGGCGGCTTCGCACGGCTGGTGGTGCTCTGCGGGCACGGTGCGCACACCGACAACAACCCGTACCAGGCGGCACTGGACTGCGGCGCCTGCGGCGGCCACCCCGGAGGCCCCAACGCCCGCACCGCCGCAGCCCTGCTGAACGATCCGCAGGTCCGCCTGCACCTGGCCGACCACGGCATCTCCGTCCCCGGTGACACCTGGTTCGTCGCGGCCGAGCACGACACCACCACCGACACCGTCCGCCTGCTCGACACCCACCTCCTGCCCGACACCCACCGCCCCGACGTCGACGCACTCACCGCCGACCTCCGCACGGCCGGTGCCTGGCTGGCCGCGGAACGGTGCGCCGTCCTGCCGGGAGCCCCGGTGCGCGCCCAGCCCCGGCGCGCGGCACGCCACACCCGTGCCAGGGCCCGGGACTGGGCCCAGGTCTTCCCGGAGTGGGGGCTCGCCGACAACGCCGCCTTCATGATCGCGCCCCGCGCTCGCACCCGCGGCGTCGATCTGCGGAGCCGGGTGTTCCTCCACGACTACGACGCCGACCTCGACCCGACCGGCTCCGTCCTGGAGACCATCCTCACCGCGCCGCTGGTCGTCGCGCACTGGATCAACAGCCAGTACTACTTCGCCGCCGTCGACCAGGACGCCTTCGGCGCGGGCAGCAAGGCCCTGCACAACGTCGTCGGCGGTGGCCTGGGGGTGATGTCCGGTCCCACCAGCGACCTCCGCGCCGGCTTGCCCTGGCAGTCCCTGACCGACGGACACCACGTCCGGCACGAGCCGCAACGTCTGCTCGCCCTCGTGCAGGCGCCGTTGTCCAGGCTGGACACCCTCATCGCCCGCCACACGGTGCTGCGCCAGATGTTCGGCAACGACTGGGTCGCCCTCGCCGCACAGGAGCACGCCGACGGCCCGTGGCACCGCTACACCCCCGGTGGGTGGCAGCCCTGGCATCCCGGTACCGACGCCCCGGCCGCGACGCCCCGCGCAGCCCACCCGTAGCCGCCGCGCCCGGGCTCCCTCGGGCCGCGCCGTCCGCGATGCCCGGCGCGGCCCGTCCCGGGGCTCGAGTGACCGAACGACATGAAGGAAGAGAGGGTCCGATGACCGCGCTTCTCCTGATCCCGAGCGTGGCCCATGCGGAGACCGCCGTCGAGCAGGCGAGTGAGTACTGGGTCCACCAGCGGCGCTACCGCGGTGACCCGGCCCGCAACGACGCCCTGCTCGGCATCTGGGTCCGCCGCGAGCTCGACGCCGACCTGCCGGCGCTGTGTCCCGGCGACGACTGCGGGACCGACACCGTCGAGGGCTCCTCGGCAGGGGATCCGTCCGTGGTGCCGGTGGGAATCCGCACGTCCTCCGCGGTGTCGGGGCTGTGGTCGATGTGCTGGCTGGACGGCCCCGCCCTGCGCGATGCGCACGACCCCCATCAGCGACGGCGCCGGATCCTCGATCTCCTGGTGCAGCCGGCCGCAGCCGTGTGCAGCACGCCGGGAGAGTTCTTCCCGGTCTTCGCACGGACCGACTCCCGGGAGTGCATCGACGCCCATCTCACCGAACTCGGCAGCCGCTATCCGTACCTGATCGCGTCGCAGTGGTACGTGGACGACCCGGAGCAGGGCATCAGCGCCCGATGAACCAGTGTGATGCGCTGCCACGACGAGCAGTCATCGGGCCGGCGGCCTGCCAGGAGCTGGTCAGGAGGGGTCTCGCCGATCGGCGAACGCCGTTTCGATCGTCTCCTTCATGAGTGCCACGGTGGTACGCATGGTGCTGGTGGCGTAGTCGACGACCGACGCGGGCGCGAACTCGGTGGTCCAGACGAGATGCACTCCCTCCTCGTCCTCGCGCACGGTCTGTGACCCCAGGTGGTGCGTCAGCGGCCCGCCCTCGGTCGCTCGGTAGGTGAGCCTTCGTGCGCCATCGTCGACCTCGACGATGCGCTCGGTGATCTTCATGTCATCGGCGAACGTCACCGTCCTGCTGTCCGGTTCCCTTTCCACGTGCAGAGCGAATCCCGGGAGGAGCCGGGTGTCCACTGCATAGACATCGCGCACGGCATCCCACGCGAACTCCGCGCTGGCATCGACGACGACATCGACCGTCACCGAACTCACGCCGGCTTCTTCGTAACGAACCTCCATGAGCAAGGTCATGGTGTTCCTCCTTCTCTCTTCTGATCGTCTGCTGCGGTGCGGGCCGTCACCGGCCCGGGTCGGTGCGGCTGGTGCTCCCCGGGGAACGTCAGGGCACCATCACGACCCGGCCGATTCGGCCGCGCTGCTCGGCGTAGCGGTGCGCGGCCGCAGCGTCGGCCAAGGGGAAGACGCGGTCGATCACGGCTTCCAGCTCGCCGTTCGCGATGCGGCGGACGAGGTCCGCCATGTACGCGTGGACCCGGGGCTCATGGAGAAGGGAGGCGAGCCCTACTCCGTGGAGCGTCGTGTTGCTGCGGATCAGGTTCACGACGTCGACCGTGCTCTCTTCGCGGGAAGCCGTGCCCAGCGGGACGATGTGCCCGCCGTGACGGGTGGCCTCGATCAGCTGCTGGAGCAGCGATCCCCCCACACAGTCGACGGCCAGGTCGACACCGCGACCGCCGGTCAGGGCCAGGACACGGTCACGGACGTTCTCGCCTCGGTAGTCGATTCCCTCGTCGAGGCCGTAACGACGCAGCTCCTCGAACCGCGCCGGGTTCGACGCGCTCCCGATCACGCGGGCACCCGCCGTCTTGGCGAGCTGCATCGCTGCCAGCCCGACCCCGCTGGCCGCCCCCTGCACCAGCACGGTGTCGCCGCTCGTGAGACGGCCGCGCTCGAACAGCGCCTCGTAGGCGGTCGAGAAGGTGACCGGCACCACGGCCGCCGCCTTCGGATCGACACCGTCCGGCAGTACCCAGCAGTGCTCGGGACGTACGACGCGCAGTTCGGCGTGGGAACCGGCCGGCAGTCCATGGGCCTGCCCGAAAGCGCAGACCTTCTGGCCGACCTCCAAGCCCGTGACCGCGGAGCCCACCGCCACGACCTCACCGGCACTGCTGTAACCGAGGACGAACCCGTCCGCCGGAGGGGGGACGAGGAGACGGCACATCAGGTCGCCGCCCTCGATGCTGATGGCCTCCGTCCTGACCAGAACCTCGTCGGTGCCGGGGACGGGGTCCGGCACGTCCTCGCAACTGAGCACTTCGGGGCCGCCGTTGCGGCGGTAGACAGCTGCCTTCACTCTTCAGGGCCTCTCTGGGGGTTGGGACGGCCGGCGGCAACGCCCTGCGGCGAATGCCGTGTCGGTCGACTACGGGTGGCCGTGGGCGCGCTCGGAGACGGGGGCCCATGCATCCCAGGTGGACAGGCGCGCGGCGTAGTGGCTGCGGACCTTGGGCAGGGCCGACTTGCCCAGAATCAGCCGGAGCGGGGGCTCGGCGGCATCGACCGCTGCCAGCACGGCCGGCGGCGTGGCGGCGGGGTCGCCGACGGCCGCGGGGTCGAAGTCCGCGTACAGGGCCTGGCGGGCCTCGTCGTAGGCGGGGTTCTCGGGTGACGCCTTGAGGGAGGTGGGGGACGAGAACTCGGTGGCATAGGGCCCGGGTTCGATGATGGTGACCTTGATGCCGAGGTGGGCGACTTCCTTCGACAGGGCCTCCATCATCCCTTCCAGCGCCCACTTGGAGGCGTTGTACAGACCGAGGGTCGCCTCACCCATCAGTCCGCCCTGGCTGGACACCGCCAGGACATGGCCGCCTCCCTGCGCGCGCAGGAAGGGAAGCGCCGCCTGCGTCACCCAGAGCGTCCCGAGCAGGTTGGTGTCGAGCAGCTCCCGCACATCGGCCTCCTGGACCTCCTCGAGGGCACCGCGGAGGCCGTGACCGGCGTTGTTGACGATCACGTCGAGTCGTCCGAAGTGGTCGTGGGCGGCGGCCACGGCGTCGAACACGGCGCCGCGCCGGGTGACGTCCAGCGGCAGGACCAGCAAGGAGCTGGGGTACGCCGCGGCCAGCGCCTCGAGCCTGCTGTCGTCGCGCGCGGTCGCGGCGACCTTGTCGCCCCGCTGTAGCGCGGCCTCTGCCCACAGCCGGCCGAAGCCGCGTGAGCAACCGGTGATGAACCAGACCTTCTCGGTCATGTGTGTCTCCTGTTCTTGTAGCGGGGTCCCGTCGGTGCCGGCCGCGTCGAACCCCTCCGGACCGGTGTTGGCGCTCATGCCGCCGCTCCTCCCAGGACGGACGGGGGGTTCGAGAGGGGCGAGGGCATGGCCGTTCCTCTCCACCGTCGACTAACAGTGTTAGTCGTTCTGCTCGTTAGACTAACACTGTTAACCGAAAGATGTGGAGGGGCATCCTCCCGGCGCTGCGGCGCCGGGCCATACGGCAGGAGCCCGGGCGGGCACATACGGTGCACACGGCGAGGAGGTGGCCATGGAGCAACAGGTCAGACGGGTGCCCAATGTGCGGGGCGAGGGGGAACGGCTACGGCAGGAGATCCTCGACGCGGCGACCCGCATCCTGGAGGAGACGGGACGCGAGGACGCGCTCTCCCTGCGAGGAGTGGCCCGCGAGGTCGGCATCTCAGCGCCCAGCGTCTATCTGCACTTCAAGGACAAGACCGAACTGGTCGCCACCGTGCTCGACGCCGCCTACTGGGCGCTGGCCGCAGCGATGGGCGAGGCGGGGAAAGCGGCCGCCGCGGCCGGCGCCGCCCCGTGGGAGCGGATAGGCGCCACCGCCGCCGCCTACCGCAGATTCGCCATCGACAAGCCCCGTCGGTACCGGCTGATGTTCAGCCTGGAATACGAACCCGAGCGTCAGTCCTCCGCCGACACCCCTCTCGGCACCGTGCTCCAGGCGTGGACCCACGCCGTGGACACCTATCTCGCGGCGATCGCGCCCGGCCGGCGATCGGAGGCGGAGACCATCGGCATCCACCTGTGGACCGCCTCGCACGGCCAACTGGTCCTCTGGCACACCCTGCCAGGTCACCACACCAGCAGCGAGGACATCCTGATCGAACTGGAACAGTCGTTGCTGCACCGGCTGCTGCCCATACCGGCCCCTCAGCCCTCGACCCCGACGCTCGACGCCGCACACAGCCGGCAAGGCAGTTGAGAACGCCGCACCGGACTGCGATGCGGTCCTCGTCACCCGGCGCTCCGGCGTCAGGTGTGATGGGGGAGGGGTACGAGCACGCCTTTCGCCAGCTGGGCGGTCCTCGCAGCGGTCGGAGGATCCCGGGGATGCCGCATCTCGGCGGCCCGGAGTCGGCTTCCGTGCGCAGCCATCAGGCTCGAACGGCAGCCCCGGGTGCTTCGGGCATGGCTACCGGCGTGCGGACGCATGCCACATCGGAACAGGGCTACGCGTCGTTGCTCGGCTTCGGGGGGACGTGGCGGTGCAGGAACTCCACCTGGTCTGCGACGACGGTGCTGAACAGGGGTTCGACGTAGGGGTCGAAATGGCCCCCGTCGTAGATGCGAACGGTCGAGTTCGGGATCCGGGCCGCTGCGCTCTCGGCGACTCGTCGGGGGGTGATCGTGTCCTGCGCGACGATCTGGACCAGGACCGGGCACTCGATGTTCCCGGCCCAGCGCCGGGGCGAGTAGAAGCCGATCTTCAGCGCGATGCGGGCTGCGACGGTGGCCGGGTAGTCGTCCTCGGTCAGCCCCGACTCGCGCAGGAGCGTGAGCATGCCGGGGCGGGCGTCGGGGGAGGTCATCATCGCCGTGTGGCCAGGAGGGCCGACACTGTCGATGAGGACGGGCTCACGACCCAGTCGAGCGGCAACCGCGTCACGGACGCCCGCTGCCGCTGCCCGGAGGGCGGCTCGGGGCTCTGCTGATCTCACCGCTGCCGGGCCGCTGACGTGCGGTACCTGGGCGATCACGGCAGCGAGCGGTTCTCCCCGGCCGGCGATGGTGATGACGTGGCCACCGGCGAACGAGGTCCCCCATGCCACGACGCGGTCGCGGTCGACTCCGTCGAGAGAACGGGCGAAGCGGAGAGCGGCGCGCCAGTCCTCGTGCTGCATGCCGATGTCGAGGAGCTGGCGTGGTTCGCCCCCGCTCTCGCCGAAGCCCCGGTAGTCGAAGACCACGACGACGTACCCGGCGGCGGCGAAGCGTTCGGCGTAGGCGTAGAGGCGCAGCGCGCGTGGTGAACCGAATCCGTGCGCCATGACGACGACGGGCGGTTCGTGGTCGGCGGTGGTCGGCCGGTAGACGCGGGCCGCGCACCGTGTGCCACCGGAGTCGAACCACTCGTCCGACGTTGTGAACGTGGCGCCGAACGGCTCAGTGAGGTGTTCTCAGTAGCGGGTTGATCATGTCGTGCGGTCGTACTCGGTGTGGAGTAGTACGAGCGCAGCTGCGGTGATCGCGCCGGTGCGCCAGGGACATAGCGTGACTCGCCGCAACGCGGCGAAGGTGGTCTTGAGCAGGGCGTTTCCGCGTTCGGCCAGAGCACGAAGGGCTGAGTGCAGGGTGTTGACGGTGCGCTGGTTGACCGTCTGCCCGCGGCCGGGGACGGGTTTGATGGGCACGGTGAGCCGGTCGGCTTCGCCTTCGTAGCCGAGGTCGCCCAGCGCGGCGTGGGTGTCGTCGGTGAACGCGGCCAGGCCCTCGAGCAGCCCGGGGTGGGTACGGGCGCAGCGGGTGTCGTGCTCGCGGCCCGGCCGCACGTCGCTGGTCCATAGCGGCCATCCATCAGGTGCGGTGAGGACCTGGATGTTCCCGCCGTGGCGGCGGTGCTTGCCCGACCACCACAGGTCGACCCCGGGGGTGAGGCCGAGCGCGCGGCACCGGTCGGTGGCGATCAGGGTGCCGTCGAGATTCACGTGGGTGTGCCCGGCTGTGCGGGCGGCGAGCAGGGCTCCGTGCAGGCCGGGTGCGGCCGCGGCGAGGACGTCGATGCCTTCGTGCAGGTAACGGTAGGCCGTTGCAGTGCTGATCGCGTTGTCACCGGCCAAACATCGGACCCGGGTAGCATCACAGAACCAGCGGATCACCAGCACTGCCTGGGCGAACGGGGTCA
>NZ_MCIM01000001.1:2871421-2873032 GCF_001932405.1 Pseudonocardia sp. Ae331_Ps2
CACTGCCTGGGCGAACGGGGTCAACGCCCGCCGCCGGGTGCCACGTCGACGGCGTTGAAGGACCAGGAGCCGCGCCAGATAGGCCACGGTGCGCTCCCCGATCGGGAGGACAGCGGTGTAGGTGACAGGATCAGACATGCAGGACCTCGGTGACGGTGTCGATCTGTGCTGGACCGAACCGATCTACCGGGGTCCTGCCCCGTTCCCGCTCATCTCACCACCCTCGGCGTGTCGCCACGACCTGCCACCCCGCTACTGAGAACACCTCACTGATCCGGGGGTCCTCCGGTCGGTCCTGAATACGATCAGTACAAGGCTCGACGGGAAGCCTGCGGCCGCGACGGTGGTCAACCAACGTCGCCGGGTGCTCTACAACGCTGCGGAGTACGCGGTCGAACGGGGGCACCTCTCGGCGAACCCGCTCGTGGGATTGAAGTGGAAGGCCCCTAAGCCATCGGGGGCGGTCGACCGGCGGACTGTGGTGAACCCGATCCAGGCACGGACGCTGCTCGCTGCGGTGCGGGAGACGAGGCGCAGCGGGCCTCGTCTGGTGGCGTTCTTCGGGCTCATGTATTTCGCCGCGCTGCGGCCGGAGGAGGCAGTCAACGTGCGCGCCGTCAACCTGACGCTGCCCAACGGGAACGGGTGGGGTGAGATCCACCTACAAGAAGCGACGCCGCACGCCGGGACCGAGTGGACCGACGACGGGGAGCAACGGGACCGGCGGCAGTTGAAGGGCCGTGCCCGTGGCGAGCACCGTGCTGTTCCAGCGTCTCCCGAACTCGTAGAGCTGCTGAAACAGCATGTGGCGGAGTTCGGGCTAGGAGAAGACGGCAGGCTGTTTCCTGGGGGGCGGGTGGTCGAGCTGCCGAAGATCACCTATATACGAGCCTGGAAGGTCGCGCGGTCCATCGCCTTCACTCCCGAGGTCGTCGCGTCCCCACTCGCCGCGACGCCGTACTCACTGCGACACGCGTGCGTGTCGACCTGGCTCAACGCTGGCGTCCCGGCGACGCAGGTCGCGGAGTGGGCGGGCCACTCGGTCGAGGTGCTGTTGAAGGTCTACGCGAAGTGCATCGAGGGACAGGACTACGAGGCGCGCCGCCGCGTCCTACTGGCTCTGGGCTCTGATCGGTCGAGCTACGCGACGTAGGCACGTATTAGGCACAGAGACCCGCTCACAGCCGCTGACGGCCGGTACGAGTCGGACAGAACAAGATCAGCCCCTCACCGGGTTCTGCCTGGTGAGGGGCTGATTCTGTGGGTGCCCCCGGCAGGATTCGAACCTGCGGCACCCGCTTTAGGAGTGGTGGATCGTGTCCTGGCCTGCGCGCACTCTGACCAGGGATGACGCGCGGCGCGCCCGGGATCCCGGGCGCATCTGGGAACGTCCTGGGAACAGGCCCGCCAGAGTCGCCGCGTGACAGAGTGACAGTGTCACCGGCCTGTCACTCAGGCTGTCACTCTCGTTTGTGCTGGTCAGGGGTGGTGTAGTGACAGAGTGACAGAAGAAGAGTGGGGAGACGTTCCATCGCCTGGAACCGTCCAGCCCGCCGCACCGCCGTGCGGACGTCCCAGTGCTCCTCCGCGCTCGGACGGGACCCCCGGATG
>NZ_MCIM01000001.1:2873044-2873282 GCF_001932405.1 Pseudonocardia sp. Ae331_Ps2
CACTGCCTGGGCGAACGGGGTCAACGCCCGCCGCCGGGTGCCACGTCGACGGCGTTGAAGGACCAGGAGCCGCGCCAGATAGGCCACGGTGCGCTCCCCGATCGGGAGGACAGCGGTGTAGGTGACAGGATCAGACATGCAGGACCTCGGTGACGGTGTCGATCTGTGCTGGACCGAACCGATCTACCGGGGTCCTGCCCCGTTCCCGCTCATCTCACCACCCTCGGCGTGTCGCCAC
>NZ_MCIM01000001.1:2873294-3335160 GCF_001932405.1 Pseudonocardia sp. Ae331_Ps2
GCACTGCCTGGGCGAACGGGGTCAACGCCCGCCGCCGGGTGCCACGTCGACGGCGTTGAAGGACCAGGAGCCGCGCCAGATAGGCCACGGTGCGCTCCCCGATCGGGAGGACAGCGGTGTAGGTGACAGGATCAGACATGCAGGACCTCGGTGACGGTGTCGATCTGTGCTGGACCGAACCGATCTACCGGGGTCCTGCCCCGTTCCCGCTCATCTCACCACCCTCGGCGTGTCGCCACGACCTGCCACCCCGCTACTGAGAACACCTCACTGATCCGGGGGTCCTCCGGTCGGTCCTGAATACGATCAGTACAAGGCTCGACGGGAAGCCTGCGGCCGCGACGGTGGTCAACCAACGTCGCCGGGTGCTCTACAACGCTGCGGAGTACGCGGTCGAACGGGGGCACCTCTCGGCGAACCCGCTCGTGGGATTGAAGTGGAAGGCCCCTAAGCCATCGGGGGCGGTCGACCGGCGGACTGTGGTGAACCCGATCCAGGCACGGACGCTGCTCGCTGCGGTGCGGGAGACGAGGCGCAGCGGGCCTCGTCTGGTGGCGTTCTTCGGGCTCATGTATTTCGCCGCGCTGCGGCCGGAGGAGGCAGTCAACGTGCGCGCCGTCAACCTGACGCTGCCCAACGGGAACGGGTGGGGTGAGATCCACCTACAAGAAGCGACGCCGCACGCCGGGACCGAGTGGACCGACGACGGGGAGCAACGGGACCGGCGGCAGTTGAAGGGCCGTGCCCGTGGCGAGCACCGTGCTGTTCCAGCGTCTCCCGAACTCGTAGAGCTGCTGAAACAGCATGTGGCGGAGTTCGGGCTAGGAGAAGACGGCAGGCTGTTTCCTGGGGGGCGGGTGGTCGAGCTGCCGAAGATCACCTATATACGAGCCTGGAAGGTCGCGCGGTCCATCGCCTTCACTCCCGAGGTCGTCGCGTCCCCACTCGCCGCGACGCCGTACTCACTGCGACACGCGTGCGTGTCGACCTGGCTCAACGCTGGCGTCCCGGCGACGCAGGTCGCGGAGTGGGCGGGCCACTCGGTCGAGGTGCTGTTGAAGGTCTACGCGAAGTGCATCGAGGGACAGGACTACGAGGCGCGCCGCCGCGTCCTACTGGCTCTGGGCTCTGATCGGTCGAGCTACGCGACGTAGGCACGTATTAGGCACAGAGACCCGCTCACAGCCGCTGACGGCCGGTACGAGTCGGACAGAACAAGATCAGCCCCTCACCGGGTTCTGCCTGGTGAGGGGCTGATTCTGTGGGTGCCCCCGGCAGGATTCGAACCTGCGGCACCCGCTTTAGGAGTGGTGGATCGTGTCCTGGCCTGCGCGCACTCTGACCAGGGATGACGCGCGGCGCGCCCGGGATCCCGGGCGCATCTGGGAACGTCCTGGGAACAGGCCCGCCAGAGTCGCCGCGTGACAGAGTGACAGTGTCACCGGCCTGTCACTCAGGCTGTCACTCTCGTTTGTGCTGGTCAGGGGTGGTGTAGTGACAGAGTGACAGAAGAAGAGTGGGGAGACGTTCCATCGCCTGGAACCGTCCAGCCCGCCGCACCGCCGTGCGGACGTCCCAGTGCTCCTCCGCGCTCGGACGGGACCCCCGGATGCCACCCGGTGTCCCGTAGCGCCTCTACGGAGGCCTGAGGGCCGCGTACAGCCCGCTCGATCCCCCGGTCGACGAGCGCTCGTCCCCCCTGCTGTTCCAGCGCTGTGGACGTCAAGGCGCTGGAACAGCAGGGGGAGCAGCAACGACGGGTCGCATCGCCGTACGGCCGGGCCCGCCGAGCCCGCCGGGTGACAGAGTGACAGTGTCACTGGCCTGTCACTCGAACTGTCACTCACGTTCCCGCAGCTCAACGCGGGTCGAGTGACAGAGTGACAGAGTTGAGGCCCTGTGGCCGCCACGCCGCCGTCACCGCACCCCGCTCTCGCAGTCCCGATCCGACAGCCGGGTGACAGAGTGACAGCCCTACCGGCACTGTCACTCCCAGTGTCACTCTCGTTTGTGCTGCTCAGAGGTGGTGTAGTGACAGAGTGACAGAAGAAGAGTGGGAGCCGATCGTGTGGCGCGCAGGTTTCTCTTCGGCCTCGGCCGCCACCGTCAGGAGACTGTCAAGAACTCGTCTTGGACAGCCTCACTGCGTGTTCTCACGAGGTGTCGCCGAATCGCTAGTTCTTCGGGGTCCGCGTGATCGCCGCTGGCCGACATTTGCTCTGGCCAGCGGCGGTAGATCATCCCAGGCTCGTCAGAGAACCATCCGACGCGACATCCATTGAGGGCCATTAGGAGGGCCGTATCTTCAGAGGCAGGCAGGCTCATCCATCCGCCCAGGGCCACCAGTAGGCGATACCGAATGCACAGTGTCGCGGGATGCACCAAGATCCTGAAATTATCCGCGTAGGCGTCTCTGGCCTGTCCGATCTCTATCCGTCCGGGCGGCGGGTTCCATGGGTAGTGCTCGGAACGTGTGCCGTCCATGTGCTCGTCGATTACCCGCGCTGCTGACCAACTAATTTCCGGATCAGAATGCGCGGAAATGTCCCGTTCGAGTGCCCCAGCGGTAAGTCGATCGTCTGCGTCGAGAGTCTTCACCAGCGACCCGCGCGCCCGAGCTAGTGTCATGGTCCTCGTGATTGCGACCCCGCTCTTCCTGGACGCTCCGTAGCTAATCCTGGGGTCCTCAACCGGGATAGACGACATCACCGTTCGCTGGGAATCGGCATCCCTGCCATCGCATTGAACAAGCCACTCCCATTCCCAGCCCTCTGGGAGTTTCTGGACTTGTAGCGCCTTCCAAGTCTCAGGCAGGTGCTCGGAGCGGGTTGGATCTACGGCGGTTACTACCGAGATGACCTGACTCACGGTGGCTCACTCTCCTACTGGATGGTCGACAGAGATGACCGTTCGGTCGCCGCGAATCGAGATATCTGCCGTTTCGACGGGGGTTTCGCCTGCGAGATGGGTTCGCTCGACGAAGAAGACTGGAACTCCTTCTGACATCTCAAGCTCTTCCGACTCTTCGAGAGTCGGCATTCGTGCCGAGTATTGCTCGTTAACGTGTGTTGTCGTGACGCCGATTGCGTCCATTCTGGCAATGACGTGAGGGTCACCACTCGGTGGTGGGATTTCGGCGGTCGTGCCCTTGGTTACAGACAGCGGCTCCCACTGAGTTGACCGCTGAATGGGGCCAGTATCGTCAACCCACAGGTAGTCCACCCGAGAGACCGCATCGCCTTCGGCTATTCCGAGGCGACGTGCAATCGTGCGAGAGGCTGCTTCAGTCGTCACGACTCCGGTAGGAGCGGAAGTGACCGAATCGCGATCCAGGTCAGCTGATATTGGGCTTCGATCGTCGTTATGGGTGTATCGACCGGCCATGCGTCGTGTGATTAGTGGCCGCCGGAGGACTTTCGCCGCCTGGCCGCGATCCGACGAGATGACTCCGGAGTTTCGAAGATGATTGAGCGCGGCTAGAGCAGTGCTTGGGCCGACGCCCCACTTTGTCGCGATTTCTCGGTAGCCATCCACTCGGTCGCCGATGTCGAGTCGTCTGGCGCGGATATCGCTGAGCAGGCCGTCGGCGACCTGTCGCCAGAGTGGCACGCCCGAGTGGGGGTTGATCTTCGCCTCGCTCATGGTGGCTCCGTCCTCGTTCGCCTCGTCCAGGGCAGCGTAGTGCTCCGCTGCAACGTGGCACCGAACCGCTCTTGTGCACCGTGGCACCGTGGCGCTACGGTGCAACGGTGCTACGGACCACCGTAGCGGTAACTGCAGCGGAGGAGAGAGCGACTGTGGACGAGGTTGACAACACGGATGCGGGCGGCGCGCTCGTGGAGTGTGTGGCGCAGCTCAGCGACGACGGCCGTCGGGCCGTGCGTCGGTACTGGGACGAAGTGACCCGTGAGGTGTGGGGCTCGCTCGCAGTTCAGGCGTCGCCGGGTGCGTCGGAGTACGGGATCGCCTGCCGTGAGCGCCGCGAGGCGCGGCGTGCGATCGCCCGGGTGGCGCTGTCGACGGTCGGGCGCCGGTCGGCGTTGGGTCGGGTCGGTACTGCGGGCGCCGTTCTGGGCGGTGAGGCCGCGTGATCCGGGTGGTGGACGCCCGGCAGCGTCAGGTGATGGATGGGGCCCGCTCGGAGGTCCGGACTCAGGCACTCGCTGGGGCTGGGCAGGCCGTGTTGATCGGCGTGGCGGGTCTGGCCCTGGCTGGTGTGTTCGGTCCACTGCCGACGACGGTTGTGCCGCTGGTGTGGGTGGCGATCGGCATGCTGGCTTCGGAGGCGGTCTCGTCCTGGCTGTGCGCGGCGGGGGCGTGGCGGGAGCTGCGGGAGCTGTGCCGCAACGCCGCGTACCTGGCCGCGGTCATCGAGGTCGACGCGGCCGGGCAGCGGGCGGAGTTCGCCCGGCTCGGTAGCGACGGTGACGTTCCGCCCGCTGGGGGTGCGGCGTGAGCGCCCGCCTGGACCGGTCGGTCGAGCGGGTCGCGGCGTCGGCGGCCCGGGAACATCCGGCGCGGTCGGTGCGGGTGGGGTGGTGGATCTACTCCTACGGCGCCGCCGGCGGGTCGTGGGCGCAGGTGGCCGCTGTCGTGGCGCTGCCCGATGGCCGGCTGCGGTTCGACCTGCGCGGGCCCGGCAAGCAGTCGGTGGTGACCGCGCCGTCGTATCCGGCCACGTATCTGACGGCGCAGACCGCGCGCCGCGTCGGTCTGGTCGGGGGTGGTCACTGACCGCTCACCCGGCCTGGGGGCGGGGTGGGCACGACGGAACCGGCACAGCCGTAACAGCAAGATCCACAGTGGACAGACAGAACGGGAGTGCGTGATGGGTTGGTTGTCGAGCACGGCGAAGGGTGGGGCCCGAGCGGGCCGGACGGTGGCCGAGGAGACGCGCCGGGCGCGTCATCACCGTCGTGGTGTCCATACCGAGGAGAGCACCGGGAAGGTCCGCTGCGTCGGGTGCAACCGGTCGGTGCGTTCGGGGATGGGGTCGGTGTGCTCGCGTCCGGCGTGCCACCGCCACGTCATGGCCCACGGCCTGGCCTCGGATCGAGGCGAGTGATGCGGGTGCGGGTTCACATCCGGTCCGGGTGCTCGCTGTGCGGGCGTACCGACGCTCACGAGCACGGTCAGGCCGAGTGGAGCGCGCATGTCGACCAGGTCGGCGCCGCGGCGCGTGAGCGGCGGGGTCGACGGTGAGCACGTCGGGTGGTCCGCGGCGGCAGACGGCGCGGTGGTGGCGCCGCAACGGCCGTGGGGCGTGGGTGGATCCGTGGTCGCTGCGCCTGCGTGGCGGGGTGATCCACCGCCGGGATGTGGAGCGCTACAAGCGTGATCCGCGGGCCCGGGCCACGGGCGGGGACCCGGTGTGTGTGGTGCGCCTGTGCGGTGGCGGGTCGTTCGTGCGGGAGGGTGCGCACCGGGTGACCGCCGCCCGGGAGACCGGGCGTCGGATCCGGGTGCTGTGGGTCCACGAGGCCGACGAACAGGCCACCCGATGACCGCCCCGCAGATGCGGGTCCGGGCCCGCTGCACCCGCTGCAAGCGCCCGGTCGAGCTGCCCCGCGACGGCGCGCCACCGACGACGTGCGGGCGGGGCCGATGCCGCCGCCGTCCCGCCTGACCCCCACGGGGTCGTCAGCACGACACCGGCACCACCTGGTGACCGGTCAGCACAACCACGGAGGAAGCACGAGATGAGCAGCAAGCGCACCGACATCAGCGCCACCTACGGCCGCGACCGCAACACGGTCACGGTCAACGGCCGCACCCGCGCCGCCGCCGAGGGTGAGTCGCCGGTCGTCCTGCCCAACGGCAAGACGATCACCGTCCCGGCCGGGGCGAAGGTCTCCTTCCGCGACGGCGTCGTCTACGTCAACGGCAAGAAGGTCGGCTGACCCCCGGCACCCATCGGCGCGGCGTCGATCCCGGGCCGCGCACAGCCATTCAGCGAGTGAGGGAGATCCAGATGAGCAGCAAGCAGGTTCCCGTGGTGTCGCACTTCGGCACCGGACGGGCCTCGGTCGAGGCCGGAGGGCGTACGCACACCGTCAACGGCGGTCAGGGGATCGCCGTCCTGCCCGGCGGCAAGACCCTGACCGTCCCGGCCGGCGCGACGGTCGAGATCCGCGACGGCGTCGTGTTCGTCAACGGCAAGCAGGCCCGGTGAGCGCGGTCAGCCGCCCGTCGCGGGCCAGGGCGTATCGGCAGCACCGCCGCTGCCCCGGGCAGCCGTACTACCGGACACGCCTGGAGGCCGAGGGCGACTGCCGCCGCTACGGCTCGATCCCGGCCGAGTGCAGCCGGTGCGGCGGGTTCCACCCCCGGCGCCGCCGTTGACTGCGCCCGGCCCGGCGGACCTCCCGCCAGAGAGATGCCCCGCCGGGCCGGGCCCCCAACGCCATCCACACGTCCCGCTCGCTCCCGGTGGCCGCGCACTGCGCGGCCCCGGGGGTGGCGGAGCCCTGCGAACGACAGGAGACCAGCAATGCTAAGCCAACCCAGCACCGCGGCCAGCGCGGCAGTGAAGGCGCGCACGGTCGCCGCCGCCCTGGACGCCGGGGTCCGCCGCGACGTCCTCGCGGTCGCCGCGCACGAGGTCGGTCACGGTCTGGCCTGGGCCCACGCCGGGTTCGCGGCCGGTCCCGCACGGGTGGAGACCGGCTTGTTCGGCGGGCCGTGTGGTGCGTCGTGCAAGCACGGTGCGTCCGGGCGGCTCAACGAGTCCAACGTCGTCGGCTTCCTCATCGGGTGCGCCGCCGGACGGGCCGGGCAGCACCTGTTCACCGCCCGCTACCTCGGCGGCCGCGACGTCGGCGCGACCGGCGACGACGCCGCCCGCGACCGCGGCGACTTCGACTACAGCGAGCGCTACTACCGCACCGGCCTGTCCTGGGCCGCGGCCCAGCGCCACGCCACCGCGCTCCTGCGGCCCCGCCTGGCCCGGGTCGAGCGCCTGGCCGTCCGCCTCGCCGTGACCGGCCGCCTGTCCCGCACTGACTTCCGCTGACCCGCACGACCGAGAAGGGAGAACCATCGTGTCCAGCAACGACTACGCCCAGCGTCGCCGCGACGACCGCGCCGCCGCGGCGGAGCAGGCCCGGCGTGACGCCGACGCCGCCGCCGAACGTGCTCTGCACGCCGAGGCCGTGCGCGCGGAGGTCGCCGACCGGCGGGCCGCCGAGCGCACCGCCCGGCGCCAGGCCGACACCGACCGCAAGCGCACCCTGAACGCCGCCCGCCGCGCCGCGGCCGGGGCGTGGCTGTCCGCGCACCGGATCGACCTGCTCATCTACCCCCTCGCGATCGCCTCCGCGCTCATGGCCGTCCCGGCGATGGCCGCCTACGGCGCCGAGCTGTACGGCGGCGCGACCGGCTACGTCCTGCCCGTGCTGTCCGAGCTGGGCATGTGGGCGTTCGCCCTGGCCGTGCAGGCCCGCCGCAAGAGCGACCCCGAGGCGCCGGTGTGGTCGCTACAGGTCGGGGTGTGGACGTTCGCCGCGGTCGCAGCCGGACTCAACATCGCCCACGGCGCCACCGCCGAGGCCAACGGCGGCACGATCACCGGCCTGGTCATGGGCGTCGTCTCGATCGCCGGAGTCATCGCCCACCAGCTCGTGGTCGCCGGACCCCGGCGGGCTCGCCGGACCCGCGACGAGCGGGCCGCGGCCCGCCAGTCCCGAGCGGCTGGGCGCAAGCTCGCCGACGCCCGCCGCGCCGCGCTGGACGCTGCGGTCGCCGAGATCGACGCCGACGGTGACGCCCGCCTGGTGATCGCACCGGGCACCTACCGGGTGCACCGAACCGCGGTCCGGCGCCGGGCGCGGCTGACTCCGGCCGCGACGCCGGGGCTGTCGGTCGGGGAGGCGTCGCCGGTCGGGGAGGACCTGGCCGCCGAGATCACCTCCTACCTGTCGAGCCTCCCGGTCCCGTCCGCTGACGACCCCGCGGACGGGACCGGGAACCAGCCCACACCACAGAGCGAGACCGACACCGAGTCCGACGGGGAGCGGCCGGGTGGGCACGGCGTCGCCACCGCCGACCGCCCGTCGCGGCGGCCCCGCACGCCGCGGGCGCACCGGCTGCCGCTGACCCGCTCGCTGGATCAGCTCCGCGCCGAGCTGGCCGCCGCGGTCACTGCGGGGGAGGTCGACCCGTCCTCGGCGGAGTCGATCCGCAAGACCCTGCGGATCTCCCCGGCCCGGGCTCGGACGTTGCGCGACGAGCACACCCACGCCCCGACCCACACGACGACCGACAAGGACGGTGACCAGCGATGATCGAGGGGAATCGAGACATGAACGAGGGCCCGCAGGGCGCCGGGGACGGCGAGACGATCGAGGGCACCCGGCCCCGCTACACCAGCCCGGGTGAGCACGGCCGCCGCCCGCCGCCCGGCCCGCGGCCCCGCCGCGATGAGGACGTCCCGGAGGTGGTGGACGGCGAGGTCATCGACGCCGAGATCGTCGAGGACGAGGACGAGGACACCGCCACCGCTGAGGGTGGGGCGGGTGCGGTCGAGGTCGTCCCGGCGCGGCGTCCGGGGACCGCGGTGGCCCGGGTCGCGCGGCAGGCCCCGGCCCGGCTGGTGGCCACGACTCGGACGGCGGTGACGCACCCCTACACCCGCACGGCGGTGACGGGGACCGCGTTGAACGCGTGGTACGTCGTCGCGGGGGTGGGCGTGGTGGCCCGGCGGTGGCGCGACAGTCACGGCGCGGACCGCTACGAGCGGATGATGCGCGCGGCGGAGTCGGTGGGTGATCAGGAGTCGCTGCGGGAGTGGGAGGCCCGCGCGACCGCGGAGAAGGCCCGGCGTCACCAGCGGGTCATGGACTGGATCTCCTCGCCGTTGGAGCTGGTCAAGGCGTTCGCTCTCGGCGTGGCCGGGGTGACCGGGCTACTGCTCGCGCTGGGCATCGTCCTGGCCATCGGTACCGGCGACGTGTCCAAGGTCGTCGCGCCGATCGTCGGGCTGGTCACGCTGATCACGTGGACGGCGTGGTTCCTCACCGCCTACGGCGTGTTCGTGCTGGCCGCGGCCACGGCCGGGGGGCTGCTCTACGTGTGGAATCTGGGTAAGACCCGCACGAGCGCACCGGGGTGGATCGCGCCGAGGACGATGGGCGCGGTCGATGAGAACGTGACCCCGTCGAAGGTGGTCATCGCGCTGCGCAACCTCGGGGTGTCCGCGCTGGCCAAAGCGATCAAGGCGATGGACGACGCCGGTGGCGCGATGCTGGGGCCGATCCGGGTCGCCGGTGCCGGGGTCGAGGTCGACGTCCGGTTGCCGTCGGGGGTGGACACCTCGGAGATCCAGCGTCGCCGGCGCAAGCTCGCCGAGAACCTGGACCGCCACGAGTACGAGGTGTTCATCACCGTCCCGGCGCCGCGCACGGTGCGGCTGTGGGTCGCTGACAGCGGCGCCCTGGACGAGCCGATCGGGCCGTCGCCGCTGCTGGGCGACCCGGACGGGGTCCGCGCCGATGTCTACACCGGGCACGCGCCGTGGGGTCGTGACCTGCGCGGGCAGGCCCGTGGGATCTCGCTCAAGCAGTTCCACCTGCTGATCACCGGGTTGTCGAACCAGGGCAAGACCGCGGCGCTGCGGGCGCTGGTGCTGTGGGTGATGTTCGACGTGACCGCGGAGTTCCGGATCGCTGACCTCAAGGGTGTCGGGGACTGGCACATGTTCGACGGTCTGGCCTCGGAGCTGATCGAGGGCCCGGCTGATGAGCACGTGATCGCCGCGACCGAGATGTTGGAGCGGGTCGTGGCCGAGATGGAGCGTCGCCTGGGGTCGATGGACCGCGACAAGTACCCCAACGGCGTCACCCGGGACCTGGCCCGTAAGCCCGGCAGCGGGTTCCACCCGCTGTTCGCGGTCATCGACGAGGCGCAGCAGGCCTACATGTGCCCGGTCGTGGACTCCGACAAGAACCCCTACGGCGGCCGGTCGGCCCGGTCGCGGTTCTTCATGGCCGTGCGCAAGATCCACAACCAGGGGCGGGCGGTGAACGTGCACCTGTGGCAGGGCACCCAGGACCCGACCGATCAGAACCTGCCCAAGCTCGTGCGGGAGGGCGCGCACATCCGCGGGTCGCTGGTCGTGGGGACCGAGTCCCAGGCCCGCATGGCGGTGGGGGACAAGGCCGTCGACGGCGGCGCGGCGCCGCACCTGCTGCGCCAGGGCGTCGACAAGGGAACCCTCGTCCTCAACGGCGTCGGGATGGACCTGCCCACCGGGGAGTCCTCGATCATCCTGCGCACCCACTTCATCAGCGGTGACGAGGCAACCGAGCTGGTCACCCGGGCCAAGGAGCAGCGGGCCAAGGCCGGGCGCGCCACCACCACCGCCGGACCCGAGGAGACCGTCGACGACGTCGACCACATCGCGGTCATGGTCGAGGTGATGGGCGAGGCGAAGCACCTCAAGCGCTCGGACCTGCTCGCCTGCCTGCACAAGCACGACTTCACGACCTACGGCACGTGGGAGGCCAAGACGCTGGCCAAGTACCTCAACAACGCCAAGGTCCCCGAGGTCTCGGTCAAGGGCTACCCGCGGGTGCGTCGCGCGGACCTGCTCAAGATCCAGGCCGACCGGCTGCTCGCCGATACCGCCGACGACGACACCGACGACGACACCGACCTCGGTTTCGGCACTGACGGTGACGATCAGGGATGAGTGGTTCGGGGTGAGGCACGGGGTGAGGCAGAAACGTGGGGGTGGACGTCCACCCCGGCCCTCACCCCACCCTCACCCCCACCCCTCACCCCCGATGATCAGCACAGATATCCGCAGGGTGAGGGGGTGAGGCGGGGTGAGGCAGCCGCCACCGACCCCCGGAAACCGGTGAAAACGCGGGGTGGCGACCGTTCCGGCGCTGCCTCACCCCGCCCCACCACCCCACCACCGGCAGTCACTCATAGTCACCGATCGTTGGAGGTTCGTCGTGAAGTTCCGCGCCCGTAAGACGTTCCGGTTCGGCCCGCTGCGGGCCACGGTCAACCAGTCCGGCCGGTGGTCGTTCGCCATCCAGATCGGGCGCCTCACCCACAACCTGACCCGGCGCACGACCTCGTTCGACACCCCCGGCCCGGGCGGGTTCCACCACCAGCACCGCCCCCGCCGACGAGGCGACGCCGAGCACTGACCCCGGCCCGGACGGCCGAGCCCCGCTGATCTAGCCGCACCACCTCTTCCGACGACGCCCAGCTCGGGCGCCGCCGCGACCCACTCATGCCGAAAACAGGAGCCTGCGATGTCGACACACCCTCTGCGGACCGCCGATCAGGCCGCGCTGGTCACCCTCACCGCGATCGGATCACTGCTCGGTCACCACGGCGGGGACTACCTCGTCCAGACCGACACCTGCGCCGCGCACAAGCAGGACCGCACCCCGGCCGGGCGCCGCGCCCTCGCCATCCACGCCGGGACCTACGCCCTCACTCAAGCCGTCACCAAGGCCGCGCTCTACCGGCTCGCCGGACTCCGCGTCCCGGCCGCCGCACAGCTCGCCGGGGCGCTCACCGAAGCGCTCGTGCACGCGGTCATCGACGACGGTCGCCTCCTCGAGGTCTACGCCCGCCGCACCCGCCGGTCTCGGTTCTTCGGTCTGGCCGGCGCCGGGATCAACGGCAAGGCGCTGCTCGATCAGGCCGCCCACGTCCAGGTGCAGATCCCGGCCGGGATCGCCGCCACCGCCGCTGTCGCCGCGCTGGCCGCGCGGCGCCGCTGAGCACGAGGAGAACCGTCATGACCACCACCCACGACACCCACTCCGCACTGTGCACCGACCCGACCCACTGCGGCGGGTCCACCGGGTCCGCGGGGCCGGTGCTCCATCCGGTCGTCGCCGCGGCGGATCTGCTGTTCGAGATGCGTCATCACCTGACCCCCGACGTGATCCGCACCCTGGCTGAGGTGTGGACGTGTGCCAGCGCGGCCCGCTACGGGGCACCGCAGGAGCGGTTCTGGGAGCCCGACACCGCCGGGGACCCGTTCGCCGATCACGACACGTTCTCGTGCGAGGACGAGGACGAGAACCGGCCCCCGGCGCCGGTCCCGGCCGGGATCCGGGTGCACACCTGCTACACCGCGAACTGCACCGTGTGCGGCAGCGCCGCCGACGTTGACGCCGACTACACCCCGCACTTCCCGACCCGGGCCGCCGCAGTCTCCTACTGGACCGACATGCAGGACTGGAGCGTCGGCCCGGCCGGGATGCGCTGCCCGACCTGCACCGACGCCGCGGACGACGCTAAGGAGCCGGACGCTGCGGGGGGCCGGCGGTGAGCGGGGTGCTGACCGAGCGGTGGGGCTGGCAACCCACCGCCCGCATGTGTGACGGGCTCCCGACGTGGCGCTGGCGCGGCGCTCCGGCTGGGCTGGTGACCCGGCGCCAGATGCGCGCCGCCGGGCGGGCCCCGGGCGGGGCGGCGCCGGTGGGGCGGATCGAGTGCCGCCGCGGTCGCCGGTGGGCGCTGCTGTGGGACCCGGCCGAGCTGGCCGTCAAGCGGGTCCCGACCCCGGCACAACGCGTCGCCCTGGGCCGGGCGCTGGCCGCCCGGCGTCGGTGCCCGGTCTGCACGGTCGACGTCGGGTACTGCATCCCGCGCTCGCTCGGGTGCTGCGTGGACTGCCACGAGGAGACCCGGTGAACGCCGGGCGGGGCGAGCTGTGCCGGGTGGCCCTGGAGCTGGCCGGCCGGGGGTGGCCGGTGTTCCCGCTGCGCCCCGGTAGCAAGCGTCCGGCGCTGCACGGGCACACCGGGTGCGCCGGGGCCGGGCCGTGCGCCGACGGGCACCAGGGCTGGGAGCAGCGGGCGACGACCGACCCGGGCCGGATCCGGGCGGCGTGGACGGCGGGCGCGTTCAACATCGGCCTGCCGACCGGGCGGGCCGGGCTGGTAGTGATCGACCTCGACACCCGCGCCGACGGCGAGGACATCCCGCCCGAGTGGGCGGGACGGGGCGTCATCGACGGCGCCGGGGTGCTGGCCGCGCTGCTCGCCGAGTGGGGCCGGGAACTTCCGGCGACCTACGAGGTCACCACACCGTCGGGCGGGCGGCACCTGTACTTCCGGGCCCCGGCCGGGGTCGAGTTCCGCAACACCGCCGGGGACGGCGGGCACGGCCTGGGCTGGAAGATCGACACCCGCGCCCACGGCGGCTACGTCGTCGCCGCCGGTTCCCACGTCCCGACCGGCACCTACCGGACCGTCGGGGCAGTGGAGCCGGTGGAGCTGCCGGACTGGCTGGCCGCCCGGCTCGCCCCGCCCCCGCCCCCGGCTGTTCCAGCGGGTCCGATCCGGACCGGCGCCGGGCGCCGCGACCGCTACCTCGACGTCGCACTACGGGCTGAAACAGCACGGGTGACCGGGGCACCCAAGTCCCAACGCAACGCCCACCTGTACGTCGCCGCGGTCGCCCTCGGACAGCTCGTCGCCGGTGGAGCTCTACCCGAGGGCGAGGCCTGGCAGGTGCTGCGCAGCGCGTGTGCCGGGCACGTCGCCCTCGGCGCCTACAGCGCGGCGCAGGCGGACAAGACGATCGCGTCCGGTCTGCGGGCCGGGGCGAAGCGACCCCGACGGATCGAGGACGCCGCATGAACCCCCCACCCACCCCAGCCCCTCACCCCACCCCGATCGGGAACGCCCCGCACACGCCCACACAGGGCCCGTTGAGCGGCCCGCAGGGCGGGGGCAGGCGGGGCGGACCGAACTTGACGGAGGCCCCGGCGCCGCGGCGCACGGCCTGGACAGCGGAGGAACTGATGGCCATGGACTTCCCCACGCCGCGGTGGGCGGTGCCCGGGGTGATCTGTGAGGGCGTGACCCTGCTCGCCGGGCCCCCGAAGGTCGGCAAGTCCTGGATGAGCCTGGGTCTCGCGCTCGATATCGCCGCCGGGCGTCCGGCGTTCGGGCGGATTCCTGCCGAACAGGGCTCCGTGCTCTACCTCGCCCTGGAAGACACCCCGCGCCGGTTGAAGTCCCGTATGGAAATCGCGTTGGGCGGGCGGCCTGCACCGGCCGGGCTGACCCTGTCGATTGCCTGCGAACCGATGCCCGCCGGGGGCACTGAGCAGATCTCGCAATGGCTCGACGCCCACCCCGATGCCCGCATGGTTGTCATCGACGTCTTCGTCAAAGTTCGCGGCACCCCCGCCCCCGGGGTCGCCGCCTACGATGCCGACTACACGGCGATGACCCGGATCAAACGGGTCGCCGATCACTACGGCGTCGCCGTCGTGCTGGTCCACCACGTCCGTAAAGCCGCGGCCGAGGATTTCCTGGCCACGGTGTCGGGCACCAACGGGTTGGCCGGCGCAGCCGATGCGGTACTCGTTCTCGAACGCGCCCGCGCCCAAGCCGATGGGGTTCTGCACGTCACCGGCCGCGACGTCGACGAAACGGATTACCCGCTCGCGTTCGACCCGGGCGCGGGGGCGTGGTCGCTACTCGACGGGAAAGCCTCGGACTTCCAGATGGGCGACACCCGATCCCTGATCATCCGCTATCTACGCGACTACCCCGGCCGCAAGCCCGGGGAGATCGCCGCGGCACTGGACAAGGACGCCGGAACCGTGCGCCAGACATGCCGACGCATGGAAACCGACGGACAACTCCGCAGCAACGCCGGTGGCCAGTACTGGCCCGCCGACACCGCCACCACAGCAACGAGTGACACCAGTGACAGCGGTGACACACCCGCCATCGAACCACTGTCACTGCTGTCACTTCGTCACTCAACCCCCGACGACCAGGGAGAACACCAGTGACCCGCCCGACCGGCCCGAGTGACATCCGCGTGACCGTGACCGGGCCCCACCTCTGTCACTCTGTCACTCCACCCACTTTGACCTGCGCAAACATGAGTGACAGTTCGAGTGACAGCCCCCGCGGGGGTGTCACTCTGTCACTCGGCCGCCGGACCGCGACGGCGCCGCGCCGCGGCGACAGCCACGTGACGGTGACGGGGCCCCACCTCTGTCACTCTGTCACTCGACCCGCGCTGACCTGCGGAAACGTGAGTGACAGAGGGAGTGATAGGGCCCGCGGGGGTGTCACTCTGTCACTCGGCCGCCGGAGCCGGGCCGCGGCCGAGACGCCCGCCAGCGGCGACGGCCGGGCCCCACCGGCGTGGACCCCACCGCTGTCACTGTGTCACTCCACCCCGTCTGACCTGCGTAAACCGCTGTGACAACCCGAGTGACACTCACGCCGCGCTGTCACTCCATCCGGAGGGGAACCCCATGAGCCGGTCCGCCGCCCGCCTCACCGTCGCCGACCTCTGCGCCGAACTCGCCATCTCCCGCTCCACCTTCTACGACTGGCGCGCAAAAGGCCGCGCACCCCGCTGTATCAAACTCCCCAACGGCGAAATCCGCATCCGCCGGACCGACTTCGAAACCTGGCTCAACAGCCTGGAAGAGGTAGCCGCCTGATGACCACCACCTACGACGTTCGCATCTGGAAAACCGACGTCTACAAGGGCAAGACCACCACCGCCTACACCGTCATGTGGAGGGTCGGGACGAAGCGGTGGAAGAAGCGGTTCCGGACCAGTGCACTTGCGGACAGCTATCGTGCTGAACTCCTCAGTGCGTCTCGTGGCGGCGAGGCATTCGACGTCGCGACGGGGTTGCCCGTTTCTGCAACCCGGCCAGCGCAGGCCACTAATTGGCTGGACTTCGCGTGCAGCTACATGGATATGAAGTGGCCTGGCGCCGCTGCGACGTATCGGCGTGGCATATCGGAGGCGCTGACTGCTGCGACCGTGGCCATGCTCGACGATGCGAATGGGCGCCCTGATCCGGTGGTGCTGCGGCGCGCACTGCACCGGTGGGCATTCAATACAGGGCGGCGCGATGCGCCCGACCAACCGGCGGATGTTCGGGAGGCGCTGGTGTGGGCGCGGCGCCACAGTCGTTCCGTCGCATCGCTGGCCGATCCGGGGGTGCTCCGGTCAGTGCTGAACTCGATCAGCACCCGGCTGGACGGAAAGCCCGCCGCGGCGACGGTGGCGAATCAGCGCCGTCGGGTGCTGTACAACGCCGCCGAGTATGCGGTCGAGCTGGGGCACCTGCGGGCGAATCCACTGGTGGGGTTGAAGTGGAAGGCGCCGAAGCCGTCCGGTGCCGTGGACCGTCGAACAGTGGTGAATCCGGTGCAAGCGCGAACCCTGCTCGCGGCGGTCCGGGAGACCCGGCGCAGCGGGCCGCGGCTGGTCGCGTTCTTCGCCCTCATGTACTTCGCCGCGCTGCGCCCGGAGGAGGCCGCGAACGTGCGGGCGGCCAACCTCTCGCTCCCGGCGGGCGGCGGCTGGGGTGAAATCCACCTAGACGAGGCGACGCCGCACGCTGGTGCCGAGTGGACCAACGATGGCGAGCAACGAGACCGGCGGCAGCTCAAGGGGCGCGCTCGCGGGGAGCATCGCCCTGTCCCGGCTCCTCCTGAGCTGGTGGAGCTGCTGAAACAGCATGTGGCCGCGTTCGGGTTGGGCGAGGATGGCCGGCTGTTCCCCGGGGGCCGGGTCGTCGAGCTGCCCAAGATCACCTATATCCGCGCATGGCAGGCGGCCCGAGTGATCGCCTTCACCCCGGAGGTGGCGGCCTCACCGCTCGCAGCCACGCCGTACTCGCTGCGGCACGCCTGCGTCTCGACGTGGCTCAATGCGGGTGTCCCGGCGACGCAGGTCGCCGAGTGGGCCGGGCACTCGGTCGAGGTGCTGTTGAAGGTCTACGCCAAGTGCATCGAGGGCCAGGACGCTCAGGCGCGGCGCCGTGTGATGGCCGCGCTCGGGTCTCCCGCGCCGCTGTAGGGCGCCGGGAGGATTTGGGAACGTCCTGGGAACAGATGCCCGCTCAGACCCGTCTACGGCGGGGTATGGCCGGACAGAACAAGATCAGCCCCTCACCGGGTTTCGCCTGGTGAGGGGCTGTTTTTGGTGGTGCCCCCGGCAGGATTCGAACCTGCGGCACCCGCTTTAGGAGAGCGGTGCTCTATCCCCTGAGCTACGAGGGCGCGAGTGCAGGTTACCCGGAAGCCCCGGGCTCCACCTCGCCGCCGTCATCGCCCGGGACGGCGCCGGGGTGAGAACGCCGAACCGGAGCGGAGACCCCGTTTCCTTCGGGGGGGCGCGGAATCGCGGCGGCGCCCATTCGTGATATCGGCCACTACGACATCGGAAGGCTCCTGCGAGCGTGCGGCGACAGCGATTCGCTCGCAGCTCGTGCGCCCGTTCATGGGACGCTGACCAGCGGATTCGTGCGCAGTCGACGCGCCGGGCCGCTGTCGCCGAAAAGTCGCAGATCGCGTTGTCCGGCTGATGCTCCGCGCCGGCAACTGCTCCGTGGGGGCGATGGGGAAATCGTTCTAGGGTCCCCGCAGTCGACAGGGGAGGGTCAGTGCGATCGCTGTTCCGGAACACGCGGTTCCGTCGGTTGTTCACGGCCCAGGTCGTCGCGCTGGTCGGGACCGGGCTCACGACGGTCGCGCTCGGGCTCCTCGCCTACGACCTCGCCGGCGAGCGGGCCGCTCTCGTCCTGGGATCGGCGCTGACGATCAAGATGGCGGCCTACGTCGTCGTGGGGCCGGTGGTCGGCGCGGTCGCCGACCGGGCCCCGCGGCGGATGCTGATGGTCGGTGCGGATGTCGTCCGCGCTGCGGTCGTGCTCGTCCTGCCCTGGGTGAGCGAGATCTGGCAGGTGTTCGCCCTGGTCGGGGTGCTGCAGGTCGCCTCGGCGACGTTCACGCCGGTGTTCCAGTCGGTCATCCCCGACGTCGTGCCCGACGAGCAGGACTATGCCGGAGCACTGTCGGCCGCACAGCTCGCGAGTAGCGCGGAGACGGTGCTGAGTCCGTTGCTGGCCGCGGCGGCGGTCGCGGTGACGAGCTACTCGACGTTGTTCGTCGGCACCTGCGCCGGGTTCGTCCTCTCCGCGGTCCTCGTGGCGGCGACGGTCGTCCCGCCGGTTGCGGGTCGTGCCCAGGGTGACTTCGCGACCCGGCTGCTGCTCGGGGTCCGGCTGTTCCGGGCGGTCCCGCAGCTGCGGGGGCTGCTGGCGCTGAACGTCGTCGTCGCCGCGGTCGGGGTGGTGTCGCTCGTGACGACGGTGAACGTCGTCCGCGACCTGCTCGGGGGCACCGAGGCCGACGTCGGGCTGCTGCTCGCGGTGTCCGGCGCGGGGACGGCCGCGGCGGCGCTGACCTCCCCGTGGCTCGCCCGACGGCTGCCGGTCCGGACGGTGATGCTGGCCGGCGCGGCGCTCTCCTGCCTGGCGGCCGGGGCGACCCTGCTGCTGGCGGCAACGCCGTCGTGGACGACCGCGACGCTCGCGTGGGCGCTGATCGGCTTCGGCCCGGGGTGGATCATGGTCAACACCGGTCGCCTGCTGCGCACCTCGGCGGGGCCCGGTCAGCGGCCAGCCCTGTTCAGCGCGCAGTTCTCGCTCTCGCACGCCTGCTGGTTGGTCACCTACCCGCTCACCGGCTGGCTGGCGGTCTCGGCCGGCTGGACGGTGACCTGGTCGGTTCTCGCCGCGCTCGCCGTCGTCGCGCTCGGGGTGGCGGTGACGGTCTGGCCGACGGCCGGCGCCGATCTCGTCCGGCACCGTCACGACCACGACGCCGATCGCGCCCATGTCGTCACCGCGCGCCGGTCGGTGCACGGCTGGACGCACGCGCACCGGCTCGTCGTCGACGACCAGCACCCGCACGGACCCGTCCCGGTGTGACCGTTCAGGCCGCCGGGAGCAGACCGTCGGCCACCTCCCGGGCCGCGCGGATCGGCCCCGGCCCGCGCTCGACCACCGCCGTCGCGACCGCGCCCTCCAGGAGGATCATCAGGGTCCCGGCGAGCGCGGCCGGTTCAGCCGTGCCCAGCCGCTCGACCTGGGCCTGCAGGTAGCTGCGCAGCGCGGTCTTGTGGTGCCGGACGACCTCGCGGGCCGGGTGGTCGAGCCGCGGCAGCTCCGAGGCCGCGTTGAGGAACGCGCAGCCGCGGAAGTCCTCCCGGGACTGCCAGGTCTCGTAGGCGTCGAAGACGGCGAGGATCCGGTCCCGCGGCGACGCGTGGTCGGCGGTGATCCGGTCGATGTCGGACTGCCATCGGCGGTCGCGGTCCCGCAGGTAGGCGACGACGAGCCGGTCCTTCGAGCCGAAGTTCGTGTACAGCGCCGTCTTGGTGACGCCCGCCTCCGCGGCGACGGTGTCCACCCCGACCGCGTTGATGCCGTCCCGGTAGAAGAGCCGGGACGCGGCGTCGAGCACCTTGGCCCCGGCGTCGCCACGCCGTGTGCGTGCCATGCGGCCCCCTCGGACAACCGAACGGTCTGTTCTATTCGCCGATCCTACCAGCGGCGACCGCTGCATCGGGCAGTTCGAGTTGCAAACAAACAGACAGGTCTGTTCACTAGCGGCATGACGGCGACCTGCGAACGCTCCGCGCCCACGACCGACCGGCCCTGGTGGACGATCGCGCTGCTCGGCGCGGGGGTGATCGCGCTCTGCTACGGCGTCGCTCGCTACGCCTACGGGCTGTTCGTGCCTCGCTTCACCGAGACGTTCGGCCTGACCCCGGCCGCGGTCGGCGTGCTCGGCGGGCTCTCCACGGCCGGCTACGTCCTCGGGCTGCTCGCCGCTCCGGCGCTGTCGGCGCGGTCGGCGCGCGGTGCCACGGTCGCGGCCGCCGTCTCCGCGACGGTGGGACTGCTGCTCATGGCCCTCGCCCCGGGAGTGGTGGTGTTCGCTGTCGCGATCGTGGTGGCGGGAGCTGGGGCCGGCATCGCCACCCCGGGGGTGGCGCAGCTCGTCGTCGAGACGGTCGGTGTCGCCGCGCGCACCCGGGCGCAGTCCTGGGCGAACACCGGCACCGGGGCGGGGCTCGCGCTGACCGCGTTCACGCCGCTGCTGCCGGGGGACTGGCGGGCCGTCTGGCTCGGGTTCGGCCTGGTCGCGGTCGTCGTCACCGTTGCCGCCGCATGGCTGCTGCCGCGGGGCGTTCCCGAGGCGGCGCCCACGGAGCGGGGGCGCGGCCGGGTGCTCCCGCTGCTGGTCGTCGCCGGGTTGCTGGGGGTGGTCAGCGCGCCGTACTGGACCTTCTCGACCGCGCGGCTCGACGAGGTCGGGGCCGGGCCGGTCCTCGGCACCGTCGCGTGGTGTGCGATCGGTGTGGTCGGCGTGCTCGGCGGCGCGGTGGGACGGGCGGCGCAGCGGCACGGCCTGCGGGCGGTCGGGCTCGTCGTCTGGACCCTGTTCTCGGCCGGGATCGCCCTGCTCGCCCTGCCGGAGCCGGGCCTTCTCGGCGCGGTCGTCTCGGCGGGCCTGTTCGGCGCGGGCTACATCGGGCTGACCGGGCTGTGCATCCTGTGGGCCGCCCACATCGTCCCGGGTGCTCCCGCACGTGCGGTGACCTGGGCGTGCCTCGCCCTGGGTGTCGGTCAGACGGTGGGCTCGCCGCTGGCCGGGGCCCTGGCCGGCCGGATCGGGACGGCGGGGACGCTCGCCGTCGCTGCCGCGCTGGGGCTGCTGGCCTGGGCGCAGCTGCACCCGCGGCTGGCGCCGCCGGACGCGTACCGGGCCTGAACGACGACGTCCCCCGGTGCGGACGTGCCGCACCGGGGGACGGGATCAGGCCGGGATCAGCGACGGCTCGGGGTGCGGCCGTGTGTGACGGCGTTCCAGGTGTCGATGCCCACCCAGATCTCGCGGAGCACGTTCCCGGTGCGCTGGGCGGCGTCCCGCAGGGTCTCGGGCCAGGACGGCGTCGGGGTCTCGTGGGTGGTCATCGGCTACCTCCTCGTAGTGGTCGACTCGGAAGCTGGTCTGTCCGATTCGCACCACGAGAGTAGCGAATGAGACTCCGATGTCTCAAGGGTTACGATCGTGTGTCACGCCTCATCCGCTCGGCGCAGCGGTCTCCACGACCCCGGCCAGCAGGGTCCGCTCGGTGACCCCGACGATCTCCTGCCGGGCGAGCCTGCCGTCGTGGGCGGCGAGCACCGACCGGGTCAGCAGGGCGTAGAGCGCCTCGGTCATCCACGTCGCGGACAGGGTCACGCAGAAGACCCCGCTCCGCTGGCCGCGCTGGAACAGCTCGACGAGCAGGGTGTCCATCTCGGCGTAGCGGGCCAGGACCTCGTCGCTGGACTGGATGCGCTCGGCGAGCACCCACAGGTCCACCGAGGGCAACAGGCCGACGATGACCCGGCGCACCGCCTCGATCGGGTCGCCCTCGTCGGTCCGGGCCTCCCGGATCGCGGTGATCCCGCGCTCCACGCCCATCTCGCTGAGCTCCTCGAGGAGCGCCTCCCGGCCGTCGACGAGCCGGTGCAGGGTCGCCCGGCTGATGCCGGCGCCGGTCGCGATCTCCGACATCGACGCGGCCGGGTTCTGCACGAGCACGGTCGCGGCCGCGAGGAGCACGTCGTTCCGCTCGATGGCCACGCCGGAGACGGTAGACCTCCGTGCGTCAGACCATCGCAGCCGTTCCGACCTGCGGATTCTCCCGGAAGAAGCGGACCATCGCGTCGACGTGCTCCTCGAAGGGCGGGCAGTGCACGCCCAGCGGGCCCAGCATCGCGGTTGTCGCGTCGGTGTCGTAGTGCGACGGGTGGGTCAGGTACTCCAGCGTGCTGGAGGGGACCTTGAACAGCCGTCCGACGCCGGGCACGTGGTCGATGGAGAACGCGGCGAGCCCGACCGGCATCGGCACCACGCGCAGGTGCTTGCCGAGCCGGTCGGCGAACACCTCGCACATCTCGGTCACCGTCGGCGGGGCCGGCTGGGCCAGCGCGAACGTCCGGTTCACCGCCGGACCGTGCCCGGCCAGCGCGGCGATCCCGTCGACGACGTAGTCCGAGGGCACCAGGTTGAACCGGGTCCGCGCCGCCGCCCGGGGGAGCGGGACGAACGCGGTCCGGCCCTGCCGGGCCATCAGCTGCAGCAGGTAGTACGGGCCGTCGAACTTCTGCGTCGCCCCGGTGACCGAGTCCCCGACGACGACCGACGGCCGGTAGATCGACACCGGCAGGCCGGCGTCGCGGGCCTTGACCACGACGCGCTCGGCCTCGTGCTTGGTGTGGTCGTAGTGGTTGGTGAAGGGCTGGCCGAGCTCCAGGTCGGTCTCGGAGAAGATGCCGTCGTAGCGGCCCGAGACGTAGCAGGTCGACACGTACTGCAGCCGGACCAGCTCCGACGCGGCCTCGGCGAACCGCACGACGTGCCGGGTGCCCTCGACGTTCACCGACCACGCGATGTCCGCCGGCACCGAGAGGTCGTAGACCGCGGCCAGGTGGAAGATCTCCAGCGGCCCACCGAGCAGGCGCTCCCGGTCGGCCTGCTCCAGCCCCAGCCCGTCGACGGTGATGTCCCCGACGACGAGGTCGGTGCGCCCGGCGATCTCCGGCGCCTCGCGCTCGATCCGCGCCAGGGTCGTGCGGGCCTGGCCCAGGAACTTGGCCTGCACCAGGGCGACCGCGCGCGAGTCCGGCGCGCGGCGCAGTGTCCGCGGCAGCAGGGCCGACCCGAGGAAACCGGGGAACCCGGTGAACAGCACGACACTCATCCCGGCACCGCCCTTCCGCGCGGCGTCCGTGCCGCGCCGTCGCTCCGCGGGACGGTATCCGGTACCGCCCGTACCAACCGGGTGACTGTGACCGACATCAGCCGACCGGGGCAGCCGACCGGGATATGCCCGCCGGGATCGGCCGTCCGGGATCAGTCGGCCCGGATCAGCGACGCGGCGTGGTCGGGCACGTCGCGCTGCACCTCGCGCGGCGGACGCTCGTAGCCCGTCGACGGCACCCGGTCCGGCAGGGTCAGCACCCGTCGCTCCACCGGCTCCCAGGGGATCGAGCCCAGCAGGTGGTGGATCATGTTGATCCGCGCGTTGCGCTTCTCCTCGGCCTCGACGATCCACCACGGCGCGTGGTCGGTGTCGGTGTGGATCAGCATGTCGTCGCGGGCGCGGGAGTAGTCGTCCCACCGGGTCATGGACTCGAGGTCCATCGGCGAGAGCTTCCACTGCTTGAGCGGGTTCTCCAGTCGCTCCGCGAACCGCCGCGCCTGCTCCTTTGCGCTGACCGAGAACCAGTACTTGCGCAGGTGGATGCCGTCCTCGACGAGCATGTTCTCGAACACCGGCGCCTGGCGCAGGAAGCGGCGGTACTCGGCCTCGGTGCAGAACCCCATCACCCGCTCGACGCCGGCGCGGTTGTACCAGGACCGGTCCATCAGCACGATCTCGCCCGCCGCGGGCAGCTGCTCGACGTAGCGCTGGAAGTACCACTGCCCCTTCTGCCGCTCGGTCGGAGCGGGCAGCGCGACGATCCGCGCGAACCGCGGGTTGAGGTACTGGGTGACGCGCTGGATCGCACCGCCCTTGCCGGCGGCGTCGCGCCCCTCGAAGACCACGACGACCCGTGCGCCCGAGGCCCGGACCCACTCCTGCATCTGCAGCAGCTCGCCCTGCAGGCGGAGGAGCTCGGCGTCGTAGATCTTGCGCGGCAGTTTCCTGGTCGCCATCGGGACACCCAACCAGATCGATGCACCCGTCCCTAGCGACCCGCCCGGCGCAGCGCCTCGGAGAACACCTCGGCGATGGCGGCGTAGCCACGGTCGTTGGGATGGAACCGGTCGGAGGCCAGCTTGCCGCGCCAGTGCCGGGTCCGCGGATCCCGCAGCTCGGCCAGAACGAGCCCACGGTGCCGCACGGCGTCGTCGATCAGGCCGTTGACCTGCAGTGCGGCCGCGAACGTTCCCGGTTGGTTCCCGATGACGGTGCCCGGGGGAAGCCGGTCGACCAGCGCCGCGTACCGGTGCCCGACGCCGTCCTGGTGCCGTGGCTGCATCAGGTCGTTGGACCCGACCAGGCACAGCAGCAGCTCGGGGTGCAGTCCCTCGGCGACGGGGAGCTGGGCGTCGAGGACGTCGTCGACGCGGGCGCCGTACTGGGACAGGTTCACCAGCCGCCACCCGGGCAGCCGCCCGATCAGCTGCCCGGCCCACCCGCGCTCGGGGTGCGAGGCGCCGATGCCCTGGGCCATCGAGTCGCCGAGGACGACGCAGAGCGGGCCGGTCCGGGACAGCTCGGTGCGGTTGCGTTCCTCCCAGTGCGCCGCGTACGGCTCGATCTGCTGCTGCACGCGGCGGATCCCGGGCACGAACCGGGAGACCGCGGTGATGATCCGGCCCGGCGGGCGCCCGGTCCGGTTGGAGAAGACGGGCTCACCCGTGTCGGCCACGGCCCCAGTGAAGCAGGTTCCGCGGCGACGGTGACCCCGGCGGGACCACCGTCGCGGATCTACCGTGGACGCCATGACGACCGTCGCACTGCTGGGGACCGGGATCATGGGCGCCGGGATGGGGCACAACATCCTCGCTGCCGGGCTGGACCTGCGGGTCTGGAACCGGACCGCGGCCAAGGCGCAGCCGCTCGCCGCCGCGGGCGCGGCCCTGCACACCGACCCGGCCGACGCCGTCCGCGGCGCCGACGTCGTCGTGACGATGCTGGGGAACGCCGACGACGTGACCGCCGTCCTGGAGCAGGCCGCCGACGGTCTCGCGCCGGGCCAGGTGTGGCTGCAGACCACCACCGTCGGCGTCGAGCCGTTCGACGGGCTCCGCGCGATCGCTGCGCGCCACGGCCTGACCCTGCTCGACGCGCCGGTGCTCGGCACCCGCGCGCCCGCCGAGGCCGGGCAGCTGACCGTGTTCGTCGCCGGCGACCCCGCGGCGCGCCCGGTCGTCGACCCGGTGCTCGACGCCGTCGGCCGGCAGACCGTCTGGGTGGCCGAGGACTGCGGGTCCGCGCAGGCGAGCCGGCTCAAGCTCGTCGCCAACAGCTGGGTGCTGGCGATCACCGCCGCGACCGGGGAGTCCGTCGCGCTCGCCCAGGGGCTCGGGGTGGACCCGCAGGCCTTCCTCGACGCCGTCGCCGGCGGCCCGCTGGACCTGCCCTACCTGCAGAACAAGGCGAGGGCGATCCTCGACGACGACTTCACCCCCAGCTTCACGGTGGACAACGCGGCCAAGGACGCGGGGCTGATCGTCGCCGCGGCCCAGGCCTCGGGCACCCGGCTCGACGTCGCGCCCGCGGTGCGGGACCGGCTGCTGCGGGCGTCGGAGCGCGGCCACGGCGGCGAGGACATGGCCGCCGCCTACAAGGCGTCCTGACCGCCGGGCCCTGATCACCATCCGCCGATCAGGGCCTGCTCAGGTTCCTCTCAGAGCCGTCGGCGAGACTGGCGCCCATGCGCATTCTGGTCGTCGACGACGACAAGGCGGTCCGGGACTCGCTGCGTCGTTCGCTGGCCTTCAACGGCTACCAGGTCGACCTCGCCGAGGACGGCCAGGTCGCGCTGGACAAGATGCTCACCGACCGGCCCGACGCGCTCGTCCTGGACGTGATGATGCCGCGCGTCGACGGTCTGGAGGTGTGCCGGCGGCTGCGCAGTGCCGGTGACGCGCTCCCGATCCTCGTGCTGACCGCCCGCGACGCGGTGTCCGACCGGGTCGCCGGGCTCGACGCCGGCGCCGACGACTACCTGCCCAAGCCGTTCGCGCTGGAGGAGCTGCTGGCCCGGCTGCGCGCGCTGCTGCGCCGCCGCACCCCCGACACCGACGACGACGCCGGCACCAGCCCCGCGCTCACCTTCGGCGACCTGTCGCTGGACCCCGACACCCGTGAGGTGACCCGCGGCGGACGGTCGATCAGCCTCACCCGCACCGAGTTCTCCCTGCTGGAGCTGCTGCTCGCGCACCCGCGCCGGGTGCTGACCCGCGCCCAGATCCTCGAGCAGGTGTGGGGGTACGACTTCCCGACCAGCGGCAACGCCCTGGAGGTCTACGTCGGCTACCTGCGCCGCAAGACCGAGGCCGAGGGCGAGCCGCGGCTGATCCACACGGTGCGCGGCGTCGGCTACGTCCTGCGGGACACCCCGCCGTGACCCAGCCGCTCCCGCTCGACGAGGAGCGGGCCGAGCGCTGGTGGCGCCGCGGGCCCGCGGCCGAGCCGGACCGCGAGCGGTTCACGCTGCGCGCCCGGATCGGGGTGCTGGCCGCACTCGTCGCCGCCGCGATGGTGCTGCTCGTGTCCGCCGCCGCGTTTCTCGTGGTGCGCCAGAACCTCACCAGCTCGCTGGACGAGACGCTGCGCCAGCGTGCCTACGCCGCCGCGCAGAGCGACCTGATCGACCCGCGGCTGCTCGCGGCGCTCCCGCCCGACGTGCTCGGCGCCGCCGACCTGCACATCGCGCTCGTCTACTCCTCCGGCATTGCGACCTCGGCCGACGAGTCGTCGCGGCCGCCGCTGGGGGAGCCGGAGGTCGCCGTCGCCCAGGGCGGGCCGACCCAACCGGGGCGCACCGCCGATCTGGACGGCGTGCCGTACCGGATCGTCGCCGTCCGGGCCGGGGACGGTCGTGCGCTGGTGCTGGCCCAGCGGCTCGACACGATGACCCGGGTGGTGACCCGGATGGGCACCGCGCTGCCGATCGTCGGGCTCGTCGGTGTCGTGCTGGCCGCGCTCGCCGGGGTCGCGGTCGCCCGGACCGGGCTGCGGCCGGTGCTGCGGCTCACCGCGGCGACCGAACGCGTCGCCAAGACCGGTGACCTGCGCCCGATCCCGGTCTCCGGGTCCGACGAGCTGGCCCGGCTCACCCAGTCGTTCAACACGATGCTCGGCGCGCTGGCCGCGTCGCGGGAACAGCAGCGCCGGCTCGTCGCCGACGCCGGGCACGAGCTGCGCACCCCGCTGACCTCGCTGCGCACCAACCTGGAGCTGCTCGCCTCCGCCGACCGGCCGGACACCCCCGACCTGCCGGCCCAGGACCGCACCGAGCTGCTCGACGACGTCCGCGCCCAGGTCGAGGAGCTGTCCCACCTCGTCGGGGACCTCGTCGAGCTCGCCCGCGACGACGCCCCGACCATGACGAGCGAGGCACTGGAGCTCACCGAGATCGTCGACCGCGCCCTGGACCGGGTGAAGCGACGGGCGGGGGAGGTCGAGTTCGAGGTCCACCGGACCCCGTGGATCCTCGACGGCGACGCCAGCGCGCTCGAACGTGCCGTCCTCAACCTGCTCGACAACGCCGTGAAGTGGAGCCCGCCCGGCGGCACCGTGCGGCTGTCGATGGTGCCGATCTCACCGGAGTGGCTGGTCATCGAGGTCGCCGACGAGGGCGACGGGATCGCCGCCGAGGACCTGCCGCACGTGTTCGACCGCTTCTACCGGGCCGACACCTCGCGCACCATGCCCGGCTCCGGGCTGGGGCTGTCCATCGTCGCGCAGGCGGCGGCGCGGCACGGGGGAGAGGTGCGGGCCGGGCGCGCCCCGGAGGGCGGCGCGCTGCTCTCGATGGCCCTGCCGGGCCGGTACGTGGCGGAGCCGGACAGCCCATAACCTGGTGCGACACCCCGTGACGGGGTGGTGCTCCTGTGAGACGACGGACGGTGGACGCATGACCCAGGACAACCCGCCCGACGAGCCGACCCGCACCGGAGCGGGGACGTCCGGCGGGGACTCCGGGGACGGATCCGGCCGCGACGGCAGGGCCCCCGCCCCCGCGGGACCGGCGGGGCCCTCCGGCGACACCGACACCGAGCAGGACCGACCGCGGCCCTCCTCGTCCGGGGCCCCCGGTGACGGATCTGCGTCGGACGGGTCCGCCGACGGCCCGGCCACCGGCTCACCGGGCGCTGCCGGGGAGGGTGCCGACGCGGGCCCGGCCGGTGACATCGCCGCGGCCGGTCCGGGTGAGGAGTCCGCGACGGCACCTGCGGCCGCCGACGGCGGCGCGTCCACCGGCTCCGGCGCGACCGCCGCGTCGACGGCCGGCGCGACCGGTGTCTCCGGGACGGCCCCCGCGTCACCCGGCACCCCGGCTGACGAGGACGCCGGCCCCCAGCCCGACCACGGCCCCGACACCGAGGCCGTCTCCACCCAGGACCCGCCCACCGACCGCTGGGCCGTGCCCGCCAACCCGTGGGCCCGCCCCGGCTCCACCGCCGCCGACGCGCCCGCCGCGGGCTCCGGCGGTGCCGCGCCCGACGCGGACACCCGGGACAGCCCGACGGACACGACGCCGGTGCCGGCGGACGGCACCCGGGAGCTCCCGGCGCACCCGGACGCGACCGGCACACCCGCCCCCGGCGGGCCCACCCCGCCCCCGTGGGCGGTCGGCGCCCCACCCGCCCCGCCGCGTCCGCCCGGCCGCGGACGCCGGGGAGTCGTCCTGGTCGCGGCCGGGCTGCTCATCGCGCTGGTCGCGGGTGCCCTCGGCGGGCTGGTCGGCGCGCGCATCGCGGGCGGGTCCGGGGGTGCGGCACCGGCCGGATCGATCGAGGCCGTCGCCGAGAAGGTGCTGCCCGCCGTCGTCCAGATCAGGGTCGACGGCGGTGCGGGCAACGTCGGTGACCGCGGCGAGGGCTCCGGCATGATCGTCGGCAACGACGGCCTGATCCTCACCAACAACCACGTCGTCGCCCCGGCGGCGCAGGGCGGGACGCTGCGCGTGGTCCTGCAGGACGGCCGCTCCGCCATCGGGTCGATCGTCGGGCAGGACCCGCAGTCCGACATCGCGCTCGTGCGCACCGACCTGCCGGGCCTGAAGACGGTCGAGCTCGGCGACTCCGACCGCGTCCGGGTCGGTCAGCAGGTCACCGCGTTCGGGTCGCCGCTCGGGCTCGGCGGTTCGGTCACCACCGGCATCGTCTCGGCCGTCGACCGGGCCGTCGGCATCCCCGCCGAGTCCGGTGCGCCGGGGGCCAGCGACACGGTGCTGAACGCGATCCAGACCGACGCCGCCATCAACCCCGGCAACTCCGGGGGCCCGCTGGTGGACGCCGACGGCCGGGTCGTCGGCATCAACTCCGCGATCGCGACGGCCGGGCCGGGCGGTGGCTCGATCGGCGTCGGCTTCTCGATCCCGATCAACCAGGCCCGCCGCATCGCCGACCAGCTGCGTTCCGGAGGCAAGGCCACGCACGCCGTGCTCGGCGTGACCGTCGGCAACGACCCGCAGCTGCGCGGCGCGGTGATCCAGGAGGTCACCCCGGACGGCGCGGCCGCGAAGGCCGGGCTGCGGTTGCAGGAGATCGTCGCCCGGCTGGGTGACCAACGGGTCACCACCGGCACGGACCTGCAGGCCGCGGTGCGGTCGCAGCCGCCGGGCAGCGTCGTCCAGCTGGAGGTCCTCGACGCGGGCGGGGCGACCCGGACCGTCGAGGTGACGCTGGGCGAGCAGTGACGGCCCGCCCGGGTGGACGTCGTCCGACCGGACGGGGCCGTGCGGGTGGTGCGAACGGCAGGTCGTTGACGGGTGAAGAACCGTCGTGATGGGGTGGTTCGGCATTCGGTGGTGCCCCATCGAATGCGCCCGGAGTGTCGTGCCGGTGCCGGTCCCCCCTCCCGGCACCGGCACGGCCTCCCCCGGCGTGGCCCCGGGCCGGCGCTAGGGTGACGGCATGGAGATGTCGGGTCCGCAGATCGGCCGTGCTCTCGTGGTGATCGTCGACGACCGGGTCAGCGCGGGTGAGCGGTCCGACGGCACCGGTCCGCTGGTCACCGAGCTGCTGGAGGAGGCCAACTTCCTCGTCGACGGCGTGGTCTCGGCCCCCGGCGACGTGGTGGCCATCCGCAGCGCGCTGAACACCGCCGTGATCGGCGGCGTCGACCTGGTCGTGACCGTCGGCGGAACGGGCGTGTCCCCCCGCGACGTCACCCCGGACGCCACCACCGGTGTGCTCGACCGGCCGGTGCCGGGCATCGCCGAGGCCATCCGCGCCTCCGGTCTCGCCGCCGGAGCGGTCGACGCCGGAGTGTCCCGTGGCGTCGTCGGCGTCTCGGGCAGCACGCTGGTGGTCAACCTGGCCGCGTCCCGCGCGGCCGTCCGCGACGGCATGGCCACACTGACCCCGCTCGTCCCGCACGTCATCTCGGAGCTGTCCGGCCTCGACGACTGACCCGGTCACACGGCCGGTCCCACGACGGGAACGGGCCCCGGCGGATGCCGGGGCCCGTTCGTCGTGTGGTCAGCTCGCCGGGGGCACCGGCGGGACGCCGCCGTCGTCCTTGCGCTCCGGCGGGACCGGCGGCACGGCCGGCGGCTGCTGCGACGCGGCCGGGTTGCCCTGCGGCTTCAACGCGTCACCGCCGGGCGGGGCGGGCGGCACCGGCGGGACGGCGTCGCCGTGCGTGCCGGCGCCGGGAGCGGCCGGGTCGTGGTGCCCGAGCGCGCCCTCGACCTTGCCCTTCACCCCGTCGATCTGCTCCGAGTACTTGCCGCCCGTGGCCTGGTCGACCTTCTCCGCGGCCTTCCCGACGAGCGGGCCCGCCTTCTCCTTGGCCTTCTCCAGGTGCGGGCCCGCCTGCTCCAATGCCTTGTCCAGGTGCGGCTGCGCCTTCTCGATCGCGTTCTCGGCAGCCTCGCGTGCCTTGTCCAGGAACCCCATGAGCGGTCCACCTCTCCTGTCGCCGCCCGGGGACCCCGGGCGGATGCGTACGGCTGCCTCCATGGTGGCACCCGGACGCGTCGTCGTGGGGCCCCGCGAGCCCGGCACGGCACGGTGACGCGGGATCGGTGTCCACCCGCGCCGCCCGCGCACGGCACCATGGAGCCATGAGCGAGCCCGCGGACCGGATGCGCCGACGGATCGAGGAGATCTTCGGCGACGACCCCTCGACCACCGCCGACGAGCGGGCCGACTACGGCGCCGCCGACGAGCGCGACTCCGCGGACCCCGACCGCTGGTTCACCGAGAACCGCCCCCCGCACCACGGCGGCTGACCCGCCGGGCCCGGCGGGTCAGAGACCGAGCGCGGCCCGCACCGCCGGGACGGCGCGGCGCGACACCGGGATCCGTTCGGCACCGGCCCGGTCGGTGGCCACCGTCATGCCGTCCGGTCCGCGGTGCACGCTCCGGATCCGCGCGGCGTTCACCAGGTGTCCACGGTGCACCCGGAGGAACCCGGCGGGCTCCAGCTCGCGGGCCAACCGGTCGATCCCGCGGTGCGCCGCCCGCAGCACGCCGACGTCGGTGACCAGCCAGACGTCGTGGCCGTCGGCGCGGGCGTGCCGGACGTCGTCGCAGGCCAGCAGGTGCAGCCGCCCACCCCGCCCGACCGCGGCGACCCGGTCCGGCGTGTCCCCGGCGGGAGTGGGAGCCGGGACCGGCAGCACGTCGTCGGTGCCCGCCCCGGCGCCGTCGGCGACGGCGAGGAAGCCGACCGGACCCGCGTCACCGGGCACCGGGCGCAGCCGGAACACCAGCGGGTCAGCGCCGCCGGCGCCGCCGGCGCCGCCCGTGTCACCCGCGGCGCCGACGACGACCGTCCCCGACCAGGTGTCGCCCCCGCAGGCCCGGACCAGCGCAGGTGCGACGGCCCGGCCGAGCGCCCGGCCACCGTCGGAGCGGGGGAGCAGGCCCCGCCTGCGGGCCGCCGAGTTCGCCGCGACGACCCGGCCGCCGCCGTCGAGCGCGAGCAGCGGTCGCCGTTCGCGCCGGTCCAGGTCGACGAAGGCACCCGCCAGCACGGCGCTGGAGCGGGCCGCGGCGTCGCACAGCACACGGAGCGCGGGGCCGGTGGCGAGGAGCAGGTCGTCGGGGCGGACCGGCAGGCAGTGACCCCGGGTGGAGACGGTCAGCGCCGCCACCGCCGTGCCGAGCACCGGGTCGCACACCGCCGTCGACACACAGCTGTGGTCGTGCAGTGCCGAGCTCCAGTGCTCCGGCCCCCGCACGCAGACCGCCCGCGGGTGGGCGAGCGCCGTCCCGGCACCGTTGGTCCCGGCCCGCGCCTCGGCCCAGACGCTGCCCGGGGCCGGGGCGCACTCGCCCGAACCGCGTGCCGCCCACGAGGCCAGCACCCGGCCGTCGCCGTCGGTGACCGCGGCGACGCACCCGTCGTACCTGCCGGCGATCCCCGCCGCGACGGCGCCGAGCATCGTGAACACCGAGGCGTGCTCCCGGCGGTAGACCACGTCGTCCCGCACGGGGGCCTGCACCGGCGCCAGCGGGTCGAGCCGGTGGCGGTCCCGGCAGCGCAGCCAGGACAGCGCGATCGACAACGGCACGTCCGCGGGCACCTCGTCGCCCGCCGCGAAGCGCTCCCACGCGTCCCGGGTGCGGGTGAAGGCCGATGAGCCGTCCCGGTCGGGCATCAGCGCACCCCCGGAACGGTGCCGATGCCCTCCATGGATCGGGTGAAGGGGAGCGGGTCGCCGTCGGCGAAGACGTCGGGGTCGTAGCCGGGGTCGGCCATGACGCCCCAGGTGCGACGGCGCTGCATGGCCAGGTTGCCGGCGTCGTAGAGGGGGAAGACGGCGGCCTCGCGGTAGAAGCGCTCCATCGGGAACCGGCGGTCCAGGGCGTTCACCCCGACCACCCGCATGCAGTCGTTCACCACCTGGCTGACGAGCTCGGTGCAGAACGTCTTCGACATCCCGGCGAGCGCCTGGCCCTGCCCGTCGTGCCGGTCCAGGTAGTGCGCGGCCTTCCAGCACAGGTAGCGGGCCGCCTCGATCCGCGCCGCGACGTCGGCGAGCAGGTTCCCGACCGCCTGGTGCTCGATCACCGGCGCCGAGCCGCCGCCGGTGAAGGTCCGCGCCCACTTGAGCGTGAACTCGAAGGCGGCCCGAGCGACGCCGACCGCGGCGATCCCGGCGATCGGGCCCGACCAGGTGAAGGCCCGGTTGATGAGCAGGTCCCCGTCGCCGTGGGCGAAGACGTTCTCCTCGGGGACACGGACGCCGCGGAAGGTCATCGTCACGTTCTGGCAGGTGCGGTGGGCCATCTTGTCGATCACCTCGAACGACAGCCCCGGCGTGCCCCGCTCGACGACGACGGCGCTCAGCGCCGAGGTCCCGCCCGCGGTGCGGTCGGTCCGCACGATGCAGACGCTCAGGTCGGCGCCCCGCAGGTCCCAGCCGCCCGCGTTGCACGGCCAGTGCTTCTCCCCCTGCAGGACGTACTCGCCGCGGGCGCGGTCGTGGGTGGCGACGAGCTGGATGCCGGCCCGCCGGTCGGGGTGGTCGAAGTTCGCGGTCCCGCCCCGCTCGCTCACCGCCCACCCGGCCAGGAAGCGGCCGGTGGGGTCACCGGTGGCGCGCCGGATCCACCGGTCGCGCAGCTCCTCGGGGGCGGCCCAGAGCAGCGGCTTCAGGGCGAGGCCGTTGACCAGCAGGGTCGTCGCGAAGCCGGGGTCGACCGCGCACAGCTCCTCGACCGCGATCAGGAAGTCCACCTGGGACAGCCCGCCGCCGCCGAGCTCACGGGGCAGGAACAGCGTGGTCAGCCCCGCGGCGTAGGCGGCCTCGTAGGCGGGTCGGGTCGCCCGGAACGCCTCCTGCGGGTCGGGCAGCGACTCGGCCCGCTCGACGACCGGGCGCAGCACCTCCCGGGCGAACTCACGAGCCCGGCGCTTCAGGTCGCGTTGGGAACGGGAGAGCGTGAAGTCGACGGCCATCGGTCACCTCCTGCGGCTCCGGTCACCGGGGGGAGCCGGGTCCGTGGCCGCGGAAGCCGGTCCCGGTGAGCTCGAGGGCTCCGCGCAGCCCGATGTCGTTGTCCGCGATGTCATCGAGGGTCGCGGCGTCGAGCACCGCGAAGTAGGCGTCCAGCGCGTCGGAGAAGACGTTCCGGGCCCCGCACACCCCCGCGATCCGGCAGTAGCGCGCCGGCCCCAGGCACTCGACGACGGCGAAGTCGCTCTCCATCGCCCGCATCACCGCCCCGACCGTGATCGACGACGGCCGCGCGGCCAGTCGCACACCGCCGCCCCGCCCGCGGGAGGTCGCGACGAGCCCGGCGGCGGCGAGCCGCTGGACGACCTTCTCCAGGTGGTGGCGGGAGACGCGGTGGGCGTCGGCCATCTCGCCGACCGAGCCCCGCCCGCCCGGGGCGACCCGGAGGTACATGAGGACACGGAGGGCGTAGTCGGCGTGGCTGGTGTGTTTCACGGGCGCGTGTGCTCCTCGTCGCCGGGGATGAAAGCAGTATTCGATCTACCGGTTACCGCTGTGTTTCCCCAGGTGAAGCTCGTGTGGCGGCCCTCGGACCGGTGCCGTCGACGCCGCCGTGGCACTCCCGGGCGTTGCACGAGGGTGTCGCGACACCGCACGTGACCGGGGTGGCGCCGCTCGTGACACGGACCTTCCGTCGACGGTGCCGCGGGCCCGATGGTCGGCGGCCACCGAGCCAGTTCCGAACCGGTACGCCGGGTACCGGTTCCGGCTCGGTGCCGTCCCCGATCCCGATGCGAAGGGAAGCGCCATGCCTGTCGACTTCACCTTGTCCGACGAGCAGCGCAAGCTGCAGCACGACGTCCGTGCGTTCTCCGAGAACGTCCTTCAGCCGGTCGTCGCGGCGGCGGACGCCGAGCCCGACCCGCTCGAGGGCTTCCGGATGACCAAGGGCGCCTACGTCGAGGCGTACAAGGCGGGCATCGCCATGTGCATGCTGCCCGCCGAGTACGGCGGCGGAGGGGTCTCCTGCGTCGACCTGGTCATCGCCGCCGAGGAGATCTGCGCGGTCGACCCCGGCTTCGCCTGCACCGTGCTCTGCAACGGCCTCGGCCTCATGCCCATCGCCTGGTACGGCAGCGACGAGCAGAAGGAACGCATCCTGCGGGCCGCCACCTCCGACCCGACCGGCACCTACCTGGGCGGGTGGACCGCGAGCGAGCCGCCCGGCAACCCGGCCGGCACCGCGAACTTCGACATCCCGCTGCCGCGCCCGGCCGGCGTCGGACTCACCGCCGTCCGCGACGGCGACCACTTCGTCGTCAACGGGCGCAAGTACTGGCCGTCCTCGGCGGGGTGGGACGAAACCGGCGTGAACGCCGGGACCCTCATCGTCCGGACCGACTCCGAGGCGGGTGGCACCGAGGGACTGTCCGCGCTGATCCTGGAGGGCGGCACGCCGGGCGTCACCTTCCGCCACCTCGACAAGATCGGTCACCGGCTCGCGTCGAACGCCGAGATCGTGTTCACCGACGCCCGGATCCCGGTGGAGAACCTCCTCCCCGGCGCCGAGGGCAACGGCGACCTCGTGATCAACCGGAACTTCGCCTGGTCCGGGCCGGTGGCGGCGATCGCGGCGGTGGGCATGGCCCGCACCGCCTACGAGACTGCCCTGGACTTCGCCCGCAACAACACCGCGGGCGCCCTGAAGCCGATCATCGAGTTCCAGAACGTCGGCTACGTGCTCGGCGACGTCGCGTCGAAGATCGAGATGGCGCGCTACTTCTGCTGGCGGGCCGCCGACTACCTGGACAAGCACGACCAGCACGCCGAGCTGGTCGGCGCGATGAACAAGATCCAGGTGACCGAGATGATGATCGACTGCGTGTACAAGTGCATGCAGATCGTCGGCGTCAACAGCCTGGAGACCGCCAACGGCTTCGGCAAGCTGCTGCGCGAGGTCGCGGTGCTCCCGATCTACGACGGCGGCAACATGGGCATGCAGCGCCGCCGCGTCCACGGCATCCTCGCCGACCCGCTGTTCAACCCCCGGGCGATCATGGACGACGACATGGTCGTCTTCGGCAAGCAGCACGAGTCGATCGGCACGATCGCCGGCTGACCGACCGGGTGCCCGGCCGCGTGCCGGGCACCCGACGCCGGCGGCCCGCGGTGCCGCCGCGGTCATCGCAGGGTCACCGTGACCTCGCCGGTCAGCGTCGCCGCCGCCACCGCGGTCGCCTCCGCCTCGGGCAGCGCGACCAGCACCAGCGGCCCCGGGTCCGCCCGCGCTCCGGCCGCCCCTGCGGCGGGCGGCAGCACCGCCACCACCCCGGCCCGGGCGGCCAGCACACGCGCGCCGTCCGGGCCGCCCGCCACGACGTCCACCCGGGAGCCGGGGGACAACAGCGCGGCCACCGCCGGGTCGGCCGGGCGCAGCGGCACCGCCGAGGCGCCCGGCCCTCCGGTGACGACGGCGAGCGCGGACCCGACCAGCCGCAGCTCACCGATCGGCTCGCCCGCGGCCACCGGTCCGGCGAGCAGCCGCCCGGCCACGGCGGCGGGCGCGGTCAGCGCACCGGCGGGGGCGAGGGCGGGCGGCCAGGCGGCCACGACCACGTCGCCCGGGCCCAGCGCCGTGCCGGGGGCGAGGTCGCGCGCCGCGACCAGCACCGGGACCCGCTCGTCACCCGCGGCGGGGAGCAGCGCCACCACCACGGCCGCGACCGTGAGGGCAGCGGCCAGCACGCGGCGGGCCAGCAACGCCCGTGACCAGGAGGGCCGCCGCAGCAACCGCTCCCACGGGCGGTCCGCCCGCTGTGTCTCCTCCGCCATGACCGTCCCTCCGCCGTCGTGGTTCCGACGCTAGGGCGGGACGCGGCTCAGAACGGGCCGATCCACCGGCCTGTGGACAACTCGGCCGGTTGTGGACGGATCAGGAGGCGGCGGCCTTCGAGGACGAGGCGCTGGACGACGTCGAGGACGACGAGCCGGCCGAGTCCGAGGAGGACGAGGAGCCCGACGAACCCGACGAGGAGGAGTCCGAGGACGAGCTCGACGAGGAGCTGTCGGACTTCGTCGACTCGGAGGAGGACCCGCTGCTGACCGAACCCGAACGGGAGTCGGTGCGGTAGAAGCCGCTGCCCTTGAAGACGATGCCCACCGAGGAGAAGACCTTGCGCAGCTTCCCGCCGCAGTTCGGGCAGGTGCTGAGGGCATCGTCGGAGAACGACTGCACCGCCTCGAAGCGGTGGTCACACGCGGTGCATGCGTACTGGTAGGTCGGCACAACATCCTCCGGACGAACTGGGGCGGTGCCCGCCCATGGGCTGGCACTCGACGAGAGCGAGTGCCAGCATACTCCGCGGCGACGGGCGGGCCGACCCGTCCACACGGTCAGGGCGAGAGATGCACCACCCCGTCACCGGGCAGGACGACCGCTCCCACCGCCACGTCGTGGTCCTCGGCCGGGACCTCGTCGTGCAGCTCGCCGTCGTACAGCGGGACGACCAGCAGGGCGCCGGGCGCGGCGAGCACGAGCGTCCGGTCGTAGAAGCCGCCGCCGCGGCCCAGTCGTCGTCCGCGCCGGTCGACGGCCAGCGCGGGCACCACGACCAGGCCCGCCGTCGCGAGCGCGGCGGGTCCGAGCCGGGGACCGGTCGGTTCGACGACCCCGAGCGGCCCGGGCGCCAGGTCGTCCGGGCCCCGGTAGACGGTCCAGTCCAGCGGCCCCGGCTCGTCCGGCACCACCGGGGCGAGGACCTCGTGGCCGGCGGCGACCAGGGCGTCGGGCAGTGACGGCACCCCCGATCCCGCACCGCCGGGTTCGGTGCCGATCGGCAGGTAGCAGGCCACCGGGCCGGGCGTCGCGGCGGCGAGCGCGCACAGGTGCACCGACAGCGCGGCGGTCGCCGCCGCCCGGTCGGTGACCGGGCGCCCGCGACGCTCCGCCAGCAGCAGCCGCCGCAGTGCCCGCTTGGCCTCACCGGGTCGTCCACCCTGATCAGGCGACGATCCACCCCCGTCCCCCGCGCGAGCCGTCACGGCTCCAGGCTAGAGCTGTGGCTAGGCTCGCCGACCATGAGCGTGCAGACGTCCAGCGGCACCGGGGCCTTCCGCACCGCCGTCGTCCCGGCGGCGGGTCTGGGCACCCGGTTCCTGCCGACGACCAAGGCCGTGCCGAAGGAGCTGCTCCCCGTCGTCGACACGCCCGGGATCGAGCTCGTCGCCGCGGAGGCCGCCGAGGCCGGCGCACAGCGGCTGCTGGTCGTGACCTCTCCGGGCAAGGACTCGGTCGCGGCCTACTTCCGCACCGACGACGAGCTGGTCAAGACTCTGGAGGGCCGGGGCAAGGGCGAGCTGGCCGACAAGGTCCGCCGCGCCCCCGGCCTGCTCGAGGTCGAGTCGGTGTACCAGTACGAGCCGAAGGGCCTCGGCCACGCCGTCGCCCAGGCCGGCCCGGCGCTGGCCGACGACGAGCAGGCCGTCGCCGTCCTCCTGCCCGACGACCTGGTCCTCCCGACCGGGGTCCTCGCCCGGATGGCGCAGGTCCGCGAGGAGCACGGCGGCAGCGTGCTCTGCGCCTTCGACGTGCCGCGCGAGCAGATCTCGGCCTACGGCGTCTTCGAGGTCTCCGACACCGGCGCCGACGACGTCAAGCAGGTCCACGGGATGGTCGAGAAGCCAGCCCCGGACGAGGCGCCGTCGACCCTGGCCGCGGCCGGTCGCTACCTGCTCGACCGCGCGATCTTCGACGCACTGGACCGGATCACCCCCGGCGCGGGCGGTGAGCTGCAGCTGACCGACGCCGTCGCGCTGCTGATCTCCGAGGGGCACCCGGTGCACGTCGTCGTGCACCGCGGCGGGCGCCACGACCTGGGCAACCCCGCCGGGTACGCGCGGGCCTACGTCGACTTCATGCTGCAGCACCCGGAGTACGGCGAGGATCTGCGGACCTGGCTGAACGAGCGACTGAAGGACTGAGAGTGCGCACGGTCACCGATCACCTGTCCCGGATCCTGGACGTGGCGGTGCGCCCGGCCCCGGTGCGCGTCGCGATCACCGACGCGCAGGGGCTGCGCAGCGCCGAGGAGGTCGTCGCGGCGCGTCCGCTGCCGGTCTTCGACCAGGCGGCGATCGACGGCTACGCGGTGCGCAGCGTCGACGTCGCCGGGGCCAGCGACGCCTCCCCGGTCACCGTGCCGGTGGTGGGCGAGATCGCCGCCGGGTCGCGCCAGCCGCTGCGGCTGCAGCCCGGCCAGGCCGTCCGTGTCGCGGCGGGGGCGCCGCTGCCGACCCTCGCCGACGCCGTCGCCCCGCTGGGGTGGACCGATGGCGGTGCCGCGCGCCTCACGATCCGCCGCGGCGTGCCGTCGGCGGGCTTCGTGCGCCGGGTGGGGGAGGACGTCCAGTCCGGTGACGTCGCCGTCCGCGAGGGTGACGTCGTCGGCTCGGCCCAGGTCGCGATGCTCGCCGCCGCGGGCCGGGACAAGCTGCTCGTGCACCCGCGGCCGCGGGTCTCGGTCGTCTCGGTCGGCGACGAGCTGGTGGAGGTGAGCCGCTCGGCGGCGTCCGGGCAGGTCGCCGACGTCTGCTCGCACGCGGTGGTCGCCGCCGCCCGTGAGGCGGGCGCGGAGACCAACCGGCCCCGGACCGTCGGCGGCAGCGCCGCGGAGATCCGCGGTGCGGTCGAGGACCTGCTGCCGGCATCGGAGATCGTCGTGGTCTGCGGGGCGGGCGGCGGGACGACCGCGGCCGAGGCCAAGAGCGGGCTGGCCGACCTCGGCGGCATCGACGACACCCGCGTCGCGATGCACCCCGGTTCCGCGCAGGGCTACGGCCGGCTCGGCCCGGACGCGGTGCCGGTGTTCCTGTTCCCGTCGCACCCGGCGACGGCGCTGGTGCTGTTCGAGGTGTTCGTCCGGCCGCTGATCCGGCTGGCGCTGGGCCAGGAGCCGCTGCGGCGCACCTGGACCGCGCGGCTGACCTCGCCGATCGTCTCGCCGGCCGGGCGGCGGTCCTACATCCCGGCACGGCTGCTGCGGTCCGACGACGACGGCGAGCTGCTCGCCCAGCCGCTCGGCGCGTCGGGTACCCACCTGCTGGCCGTGCTGTCCGAGGTCAACGCCCTGGCGGTCATCGACGAGGACGTCACCGAGATGACCGTCGGTGAGCACGTCGAGCTCGTCCCCCGCGGGCGGAACTGAGCCGAGTGCCGCCGCCCGTCGTCCCCGAACCGCCTGGCGGCCACCCCGGCTGGCCCGCCGTGCTCGGGCCGCTGCGGGTGCGCGGGCACGAGGTGGGGCTGCGCCCGGTCCGGCTGCGCGACGGCGGTGACTGGGCCCGGATCCGGGTGCGGGACGAGCACTTCCTGCGCCCCTGGGAGCCGACGACCTACGGCGGGTGGGCCCGCCGCAACTCCGGTGTGGAGTGGCCCGGCCGGTGGTGGCTGCTGCGTGGGGCCGCCCGGCGCGGGTTGTCGCTGCCGTTCGCGATCACCGTCGACGGGGCGATGGCCGGGCACGTCATGGTCGGCAACGTCGTGCGGGAACCGCTGTTGTCGGGCTACGTCGGCTACTGGCTGGACTCGACGCTGGGCGGGCGCGGGATCACCACCGCGGCCGTCGCGCTCGTCCTGGACCACTGCTTCGGCCCGGTCCGGCTGCACCGCGTCGAGGCCACGGTCCGCCCGGAGAACGCGGCCAGCATCGCCGTGCTCGCCCGGCTCGGGCTGCGCCGCGAGGGACTGCTCCAGCGCTACCTCGACGTCGACGGCGCCTGGCGCGACCACTACGCCTACGCCGTGACCGCCGAGGAGGTCCCGCCGGGCGGTTTCGCGGCCCGGCTGGTGCGCCACGGCCGCGCGTCGCGGTCCTGACCCTGCGCAGCCCCCGCACCTCGTTCGATCACTCACCGGAGTCACACGTGTACCGCACGTCTCTGGTTTCGCACCGTCCGTCCGGGGGACCACGGCGCGTCGCGGCCCGGGTACGGGCACACGCCCGATTACGGTGATCGGTGGTGGCGCGGGTCGGGGCCGTTCCACCGGGTGGACTGCGCCGGTCGGGGAGGAGGCAGCCGTGCCCAGCTCTGTGATCTTCGTGGGTCTGGTCGTGCTCTGGCTGCTGATCCTCGTTCCGACCGTCGCCCGGCGCCAGCAGGAAGTGGCCCGGCTCAGCCCGGCGCTGCTGTCCGGGCGGGTGCTGGAACGTCCCGCGCGGCATCGACACCCGGAGGTTCTTGTGACACAGCGATCCGGTCCGACCACGGTCGGCGAGCTGGCGGAGGCGCGGGACGACGTCCCCGCTCCCCGTGGGCGCTCCGACGAGGCCGACCAGTACGCCTACGACGACGCCGAGGACGTCTACGACGACGCGGAGATCGACGACGACGGCCGGGTCCGCGGGCCCGGGGGCGCCGATCTCGACGACCGCGACCTCGACGACCTCGACGATCGCGATGACGATCTCGACCGCGCCGATCTCGACCACGACCTCGTGGACCACGACGACGCCGGCCTTGACGAGCGGGTCCGGTCGGACCGGGAGCGCGACCCCCGGTCCGACGAGGACCACGCACCCGCCGACCTCGTCGACGCCGACGACGAGCACGGGATCGACGCCGACGGGATCGGCGAGGTCGACGAGGACGGCTGGTCCCGCCCGCCGGCCCGCTACCGGCCCGGCCGCGGGGGCTTCGACCCGGAGGCCGCCGCCGCGGCCGCGCACGCCAAGTACGCGTTCCGCCAGCGCGTCGTCCTCGGTCTGCTCGTGCTGCTGCTCGCCGCCGGCGCGGCCGCGCTGCTGGTCTCGACGGTGTTCTGGTGGGTCACCGGCGCCGTCGGCGTCGGCCTGGTCGGCTACCTGACCTACCTGCGTCGCCAGGTCCGCATCGAGGAGGGCATCCGGGCCCGCCGTGCCGCACGCCTGGCCGGCACCCGGCAGTCCCCGGCCGCCGACGACCCCGAGCTCGACGAGTGGGCCCACCGCGGCCGTGAGGCCTCCACCGGACGGGCCGACGACGAGATCCGCGCGACCGCCGCCCCCGACACCGCGGGCGCCGACGAGGACGACGACTGGACCGCCGACGACGGCGAGCCCACCCGCGTCCGCGGCACCGGCGAGCCGCTGGGCGTGCTCCCGGCCCGCGGACGCACCGTCGAGGGCCCCGTCGGGACCGAGCACGAGTCGTCGCTCCCGCGCCTCGCCGCGGCCCCGCCGCCGCCCGTCCCGGCCGGGACGTCGCTGGTCGACGTGGACGCCGAGGAGGAGCCCGACGAGTTCGACGCGGGTACCCCCCACCGGCGTGCGGTGGGGGAGTAGGGGTCTGTTAGGGTTCTTCAGGTCGGCCCGCGAGGGCGGGCCTGATACACCTGGGGCTGTAGCGCAGTTGGTAGCGCGTCTCGTTCGCATCGAGAAGGTCAGGGGTTCGATTCCCCTCAGCTCCACCAAAGCTAGATTATGCGAACCCTGACCGTCGTCATCCCCGTCCGGATGGCGACGGTTTTCGTTTGCATCTGTTGCCTCTGACACCCAGGTGTCAGACGCCAGCAGCACCCGGAACGGCTCGGTCAGCTCGGCTTTCTCGACGGCACCGTCCTGTCCAATCCAGAGCTTTTCGAAGAAGCCTTGGTTGATCTGTTGCCGCACGAACGGCGGGGCGGCCTCGTAGTGCTGGTAGCAGCTACCGGCCACGATGAGCGCTTGCTCCAGGATCTTCTCGACGTCGGCCAGTTCGGCGTTCGCGAAGGCGACCTCCTGCTCGGTGGCAGAGATGGCTCGGGGGAGCCGGTTCATCTCGGCCTTGAGCATCTCGAGGGAGATGGCCTCGGCGTAGTGGGCCTGCATGAGCTTGGCGCGCACTTCGCCGAGGGCAGCCAGGCGGCGGTTGGCCTGGGCGGCGTGCCGCTGGGAGTCGGCCGACTGTCCGGCCATTTCGGCATGCGCGGCGGTGCGTAGCCGCTGGACCTCGTCGGCCGGGAGTTGGAGGCGGCGGTACAGGTTGGCGATGCCGTCCTCGATCTTGTCCAGCCGCACGATCTTGCTCGCGCAGTTGCGCGAGGCCGGCGCTTCTTGCCACAGCCGTAGTAGCGGTAGCACCCGTCTCGGCCGTTGCGTTGGGTGTAGACGAGCCGCTCGCCGCAGTGTCCGCAGTAGATGGTGCCGCGCAGGTAGTGCGGGTGCTTGCGCTCCTTCCCGCTGCGTAGAGGCTGGGTGTTCGCCAAGTCCGGCGTGGCGTTCGTGTAGGTGCTGGAGGACGAGGTGACACCAGACGCGGGCCAGGAGCGAGGCGCCGCGTAGATGGCCGTCGCCGGAACTGTCGGTGCCGTGCGGGAGGATATCGGGGTAGCCGCGGTCCAGCCCGAGAGGATCTTCGTCTGTGCAGGTCGATTACGTGTCATCGCAGCCCGAGCCGGAACAGGAATTCCTGTCATGTGGGCAGGGGAACACGTCGCGACGCATCTGCCTCGGGATGCCGTGATGCTGGAGCCCACGACGCTAGACGAGCGGCAAGAGCGTGTTGCCAAGTGCCTGGAAGAGCGGGGCTCCAGATTGGCAGGCATGTATCGGTCAGCGCTGCACTTGCTCCGGGGCAAGCCGGAAGTCGGCTTTGAAGTAGCACGGGTATCCATGATTTGCCATTGCATACGCGAACTAATGATCAACCTTCCAGTGCTGATCCTGGACAAGCTTGAGCCGCGACCAGATCCTTCCTCGGGTTCTCTAACTAGGAAGTTGCCGCGCTTGCTTGCGGAGCATCCGGATCTGGATCTGTCTGCGGATCAGGATATTCTCCCCGTCCCAAGGGCCGTCGCGCAGGCGTTTGACTCTCTGATCAAAACTGCGGCGAAAGAGGATGGGCGCAACACGCGAAATGCGGCCGCTCCGCTGGCCGGGGATGAAACCGCCAAGGTACCCGTGCTGAAGCAATGGAATGCTACCTATGGCTTCTTTGTTTCGTGGGCCCATCTCGACCGCGACTCCGAAAATCATCGAGATCTGCCAAGCGATGAGGACCTGCTTACCAAGATTCGCATTGTGGAGGACGTAATCGAGGTGCGGGCGGGTGTGTTCTTTGAGAATGTTCGTACTGTGCGAGATCTTCTTGATGATATTAACTATACCGGTGAGGAGCGCAGCTAAATGGAGAAATACCGAGAACCAACCGACGAGCAACTGAAGGAGGTGCTTCGGCGCATCCCCACCCTCCAGCTCAGACGTGCATTCTTCGAGGGCCTGAAAAATCCTCTATGGGTGAAGGCTCTCGCGAAGCAGGGCGCCTTCGCCAATCCCCCTGAGCCAAAAGTGCTTGACGACGGGAGTGTCCGGGACATCTACTGGCCAGAGATCGACTATCTTGTCCGCGTCTCCAATGAGGTGCCAGTTGATGTCGTCGACGTGCTGGTGAAGCTCACTAAGAGTAATAATGCTTGGGTGAAGCGGGCCGTGTTCGAGGTCGGATCTTCGATCCCGGCCGATCAGGCGGTGAGGCTGCGCCCTCTGATTAATTTCTGGGTGTCGACTGGCTTCGGCTGGAGAACCGACCCGAGACATCTGGTCGGCTTCGCCACGAATCTCCTGAGCGGCGGCCAACGCGAGGCGGGGATATGGTTTGCCAATCTGCTCTTTAAGCCTATGAAGACCAAGCGCCTCGACAAGACTGGCACAGCTTTGGAGGAATATTGGTACGCGCACGAGTTGCCCCGGCTCGTCGAGAAGCTCGGCGGTGGGGGCCTTGCTGTCGTACTGCCCTGGCTCGTGGTGTTCGAGCGTAGCAATGGACACTTTAGTAAGAAGTCGGATATATCCTACTTCGCGAGAGATTCCATACGGGTAAGTGACCGCGAGTACGAAGATGTCGAGCAAGCGCTTATCGATGCAGTTCGCGATTTGGCAATAACGGCAATGAAGCAGGACCCGCAGAAGTCGAGGTCGCTGCTTCTCGATACGAAGATGATTCTGGCTAGAAAGATTGCACTGTTCTCGCTAAGCGAGGCAATCGAGCAGGACGTTGACGAATCCGGCATGGCTCCCCTGTTGGATGTAGCGTACGAGCTTCTCCTAGACGAACCGTCCCTATCTGAAGGATGCCGAATCGACCACGCCGATCTTGCACGGGCATTCGCTAAGCGACGTCCCGACTCTCTTGAGAAGCTTGCCACTGCGCTCGACTTGGCTTGTGCGCGACTAGACGACGAACGTCTCCGTGAGTGGCTCGCACGCGAGACCGACGATCCGGCCGCCATCAACAAGAGCGTCTTGCAGTACCAAGACGCTTGGATGCACCGGTGGCTTGCGGCGATAGGCAGCGACGCATTACCTGCTGAGTTGCGTGACAGGCTAGCTGAGCTGGACGCTCGGCTTGGAGTAATTGAGTCGCCACGAGAGCCGTCGAGCACGATCACTTCTTGGACGGGGCCAAATAGTCCGATCACTCAGGACGAGATGTCGTTAATGAGTCCCAACGAGCTGGTGGCTCATCTGGAAAGCTGGCACGATACTGGCAATGGGTTTGGGCCTGAGCCGTCGCATGAGGGTCAAGGCCGGAGTGTCGCCGCGCTCTTGACTACGAGCCCAGATGCGATCGCTGGCGTTGAGGGTCTCGTAGATCGGCTACGCCCTACGTACCTGCGGAGCATTATGCAGGGCTGGGAAGCGGCAGTTAAAGCGGGTCTGACGCTGAATTGGGAGCAAGTGCTCTTGACGGCGCGCCAGATTCTTGCACACAGTGATGAGTCTGGATTTCCGGCCGAAGGGGGAAGATTTGATGAGGATCTGGACTTTCGGCCAGCGAAGGAAGCCGTTGTGGGGCTTCTTGAGGAGCTCGCAAAGAAGCGAGATGAAGGCAGCAACGTACTGGTACCGGTAAGTATTCTGAATCAGGTTGCTGAGCTTCTTCTTGGGGCCGCCAACGATAAGACGGAATTCTCGCGGTATGTCGTCGGCGCTAAAGACAGCAGCATGGATGCGCTGACCCTATCGCTCAACTGGCGCTGGCCAGTCTGGCTGCGTGGTCTCACTCATCTAATAGCGCATGGGTCTGAGACGGGCTGGTTCGAGGCAGCTCGTTCCGCGTTTGAGGACGAGCTCGCCAGAGATGACCCGTACGGGGCATCCCGCGCCGTGCTGGGTGAGGGGTTGGCCCGACTCTTCATTGCTGACCAGGAGTGGGTCGAGTTGCGGCGCGGGGATTGGTTTGGCGCTGAGGAAGACTCAAGCAGGAATCAGCAATTTGCACTCAGCGTTGCAGTAGCGACTCATCGGTACCACAAGCAGTTGCTCGAATTGCTTGGTCCTGCCATGATCGGAGCAATCAGGTCGACTGAGGCAGTCGCAGTGGGATGGCGAACGGAAACCGATCCGCTTCAGGAAATTGGGGGCTGGCTCGTCGAAGCAGTCATTCGTGGCGAACAGACTCTTGACGATCCAGTAGTGACGGTCTTCTTCTCCGAGGCGCCAGTTGACGTGCGGGGTGGAGCGATGGGACATGTAGCCTGGCGTTTCATGCGTGCAGACGAGGTTTCGTCGGGAATTCGTGACAAATTCGCCACCTTGTGGGACAACAGGCTTGAACATGTGCGGGAGCATCCTGCCGACAAGGAGGAGCTGAGCGGCTTCTACTGGGTGGTCAAGAGCGGGAAGTTTGAAACTGGCTGGTGGCTGCCAAGACTCAAGGAAGTGGCGTCGCTCGATCCTACGCTTGGTAGGCAGCGATACATGATCAGCGAGGAGCTGGGGTCCTCGGCGTCCCTAGATCCCCATGCGGCTTTCGATGTGCTTCGCTTGCTGCTCGCTGTCCAGGACGAGGATGGTCTCACGAGCTATGGTCTTATGCGTGACGCGGTTCCGCAGATATTGGCTGCTGCTATCACATCTGGTGACGCGAACTTGAAAGCGGACGCGGAGCGGTACATGAACCAGCTTGGTGAGCAAGGAAACCTACAGCTCGAATCGGAAGTCTGGGCGTTGACATCGTGAGTACGGATGAGTCCGCCGGGTCTCCGTCTGATCGAAGGCTAAAGGTCTATGGCGTCAACGACTACGGTGCGTATTGTCAGGTGGAAGACCCTGTCGAGCTTCCTGAAGGTTTCGGACGTACTGAAGTAATGTCGTCGTGACTGACGTAATTGAGCTCTACAATGCCCAGTAGTTTATCAAGCACGGCCTCTTCCCTGCGTCGTTCACGGAGCGACGTGCAGCACTCCACGCCGCAGTCCCTCAGGTGCGCCAAGTCGTGGCGAAGTTCTTGAACAGCATTGATGATGCCAGCCTTGAGAGCTCGATCATCTGCCGTACGACTACCATTCGGATCTGATCGCTGGCTCCCGTCGCTCAAGGCGTACAGCTCGTGGAACGCCGACGGGAGCTCGCGGTGAATCGCGTGTTCCACCGCGGCCACTCGGTCGTGCGGGGCAGGCGGGTTCGGGGCGTGCATGTCATCGCTTGCGGCCCACGCGCTCAGGACGCTGGAAATGCGGAGTGACACGACGAGACCCTAGCTGGTCGTGACCGGACCCCGTCCTGATCGGATGACGACATCGGTGATGCCGACCCGGCCGCCGCGCACCAGGACACGGTGGCGCTCACGAGTCGGGACGGTCTCCCGGTCGGCAACCCGCGAATCGCGTCCTGTCCGTGGCGGCTCGCCCGGTGGTCATCGTCCGGCCGTCGCGGCGCGTTCGCGGTTGGCGCGGATCTCGTCGTGGTGGTCGGCAGCCCAGCCGATCAGCGACGTGACGATCTCGTGGAGGCCGTGCCCCAGCGGGGCGAGGGCGTACTCGACGCGCGGGGGGACCTCGGCGTAGGCGGTGCGGGTGATCAGGCCGTCCTGGTGGAGCTGGCGCAGGGTGAGGGTGAGCATGCGCTGGGAGATGCCGGGGACCTGTCGTTGCAGGTCGGTGTAGCGCAGTGGTCCTGACTGCAGGACCGCGATGATCAGCAGGCTCCACTTGTCGCCGACGCGGTCGAGGGTCTGGCGGATGAAGTCCATGTGTTCGGCAGGAATGGCCGCACACGGCCCGATCGCCGCCGCTCCTGCCGCCGTCTCTCGTTCCGCGGTCGTCTCCATGACGCACATTCCTCTCCGGCACGCACACCGATGTGCCTTTTGTATCGCCTCCCATGCTGGTCCATCATGGCGTTACGCACAAGTCGTAAGTAATGGAGGCGCGTGATGAAGGTGGAGATCTGGTCCGATGTGACCTGCCCGTGGTGCGGGCTGGGGAACCACCGGGTGGCCAGGGCCATCGAGCGGTTCGAACACGCGGACGAGGTGGACCTGGTCCATCACTCGTTCCCGCTCGGCGGCAGCTTCCCGGAGGGGCGCACCTTCTCCGTCCGTGAGGCCCTGCTCCGCCAGCACGGTATCGGCGGCGACCGGGCCGAGGCCTCGACCCGGCGGATCGAGAAGCTCGCCGAGAGCGAGGGCCTGACCCCCTACCGGGTGTTGGACAACGAGGTCGGCAACACCGATCTGGCGCACGAGTTCCTCGCCCACGCCAGCGCCCAGGGCCGCAACCGCGAGGCCTGGGACCTGATCTTCGGGACCTACTTCGGCAGGGCCGAGCCGGTCTTCTCCCTGGAGGACCTGCTGGGTCTGTCCGACGAGCTCGGCCTGGACCGCGAGCAGACCCGCCAGGCCCTGACCGACCGCCGCTACCGCCGGCAGGTCCGCGACGACGCGGCCCGCGCCCAGCGCCTGGGGGCGACCGGTGCGCCGTTCATCGTCGTCGACGGCCGTTACGGCGTGCCCGGCGCCCAGGACAGCGACAGCCTCCTCGAGCTGCTGCGCACGGCCTGGGACGACAGCCACCCCCTGACCCTCGCCACCGCCGGCGGCGATGCCCCGGTCTGCGGGCCGGACGGCTGCGCCGTCCCCGAGCGCGCCTGATCCACCCCTGAACTCCACCCCTGCACTCCTCGAAAGGCACTGCGATCACCATGAGCACCCTGCTGGTCCTCGGCGGCAGCGGCCGCACCGGCGCCCACGTGCTGGAGCACGCGGCCCGGCGCGGCCACCTCGTCCGCGCGCTGGTCCGCAACCCCGACGCGGTGCGGGCGCCGGCCGGCGTCGAGCTGGTCCAGGGCACCCCCGCGAACATCGACGACATCCGCCGGGCCGCGAAAGGCACCGAGGCGGTGATCAGCGTGCTGAACAACGCCCGCGCGTCCGACAACCCGTGGGCCAAGCCGGTCAGCCCGCCGACGTTCATGACCGACGCCGCCCGCGACACCCTCACCGTCATGGGCGAGCAGGGCATCCGCCGCATCGTGCTGACCTCCACCCAGGGCGCGGGCGACGACTGGGCCCGGCTCAACCCGCTGGTCAAGGCGTTCATCACGCTGTCGAACGTCAAGGTGGGCTTCGACGACCACACCGGCGTCGACCAGGTCGTGCGCGCCTCGTCCGACGTCGACTGGACCCTGGCTCGCGCCGTCGCCCTGACCGACAAGCCCGCCTCCGGTCCCGTGCGAGCGGCCGAGGCCGGCACCGAGAAGCCCGGCACGACGATCAACCGCGCCGACCTCGCCCGGTTCCTCGTCCAGACCGTCGAGGACGACGCCTGGATCCGCCAGGCGCCCCTGGTCTGGAACGCACGCCGCTGACCCACTCCGTGATCCACATCCGCCTCATGCGCAACAGCGCTCCGAGCTCGGATGCGCCGTCCGTCGATCGCGACGCCGGACCGGAGTGACCTGACAGCAACCGGCACCCCACCTCCCGAGGACCGCGAGGACACCAGCATGACCAGCACGCTCAGCGGCAAGACCGCCCTCGTCACCGGATCCAGTCGCGGCATCGGCCGGGCCATCGCCCTCGGCCTCGGCCGGGAGGGGGCCCTGGTTCTCCGCGATCGGCTTCAACGCCGTCCTGCTGGTCCTCGCCGTGCTGGTGGCCTGGAGCCGCTTCGGCCCGTACGGCCTCTGAAGCCGCCCGTCACGAGAAAGAGAGTTCCCTGGATGAATGCCGGACGGGTCAACGCCGATCGATCCTCGAAGAAGGCTCGGTTCATCAAGCTCGGGCCGGGCGAGGCCCTGGAGACCCGCGTCGACATCGCACCGCTCTACCTGCTCAAGGCGGGCGCGGCTCACACCGACGGCCAGTACTCGGTCCTCGAGGTGTCGGTGGGTCACGAACTCCCGCTCCACATCCATGAGACCGCCGACGAACTCTTCTTCCTGTTGGACGGCACCCTCCGGGTGACCTTCGACGACGAGCGGCACGAGGTCGGCCCGGGCAGCTTCATGTTCCTGCCGGCCGGGGTTCCCCATGCGATCAAGCCGGTGGGGGAGACCGTGCCGCGTGTTCTGCAGATCTCGGTTCCCGGAGGTTTCGAGCACTTCATCGAAGACATGGTCGAGCTCCAGGCCAAGGGTGACGCGATGGAAATCGATTCCGAGGAGTTCCGGGAGTTCGCGCGCAAGCACGACTGGACCCTGATCGGGTCGACCGGAAGCGCCGATCCCGACCCCGACCGACCGCAGGCCTCGTAGCCGCGGACGACGACCCACCGCCAGAAGGCCGGGCCCGACGGGGTCCGGCCGTACGGCGTCGCGGGCTACGGTCGCCGCATGGTCGCCCCGTCCGCACCCACCGTCCGTGCCGCCGTGCCGGCCGACGCTCCCGGCATCGCCGACGTGTGCACCCGGGCCTACCGGGCCACCTACCGGGACCTGCTGCCGGAGTCGTTCGTCGACGACGTCGTCGCCCGCTTCTACGACGAGGCGCGGGTCCGCGCCGAGACGGTCCCGGCCCCGCCGCACTGGCTGGGCTACGTGGTCGCCGAGGAGACCGGCTCCGTGGTCGGCGCGGCAGGCGGAGCGGTCACGGGCGAGTGGGTCGGCGAGCTCTACGTCCTCTACCTCGACCCGGACCGCCGGGGCGAGGGGATCGGCACCCGGCTGCTCGACCACGTCACCGGGCAGCTGCGCGGCCACGGCGCGACCGAGATGTGGGTGAGCGTCGCCGAGGGCAACGACCTGGGCATCCCGTTCTACCGGGCCCGTGGCTTCGTCGAGCACGACCGCGTCCCGATGCACACCTCCGACGTGGCCGACGGGCTGTGGTCGCTGCGCATGCGCAGGGACATCACCCGCCCGGACTATTGATGAGCCTAACCTCACCTGATGGGGTACGACGGCGCCGGCGAGGGACGCCGCCGTGGAGGTGGCGCAATGGTGCGGGCACGGGCACGACTGGGCGGACTGATCGCGACGGTGCTGGTCGCCGTCGTCCTGGCGGGGTGCGGTGGACCCGCCGCACCCGCCGCGGCACCCACCGGGGCGACGATCGAGCACCGCTACGGCACCACGACGGTTCCGGCGCAGGCCGAGCGCGTCGCCACGGTCGGCTGGAACGACCAGGACTTCGTGCTGGGGCTCGGGGTCGTCCCCGTCATGACCCGCTCGTGGTTCGACGCCTACTGGAGCTTCCCGTGGGTGCGGGCCGTGACGAAGGGGGCCGAGGTCCCGCGGTCCGGTGAGGACGGCATCGACCTGGAGGCCGTCGCCGCGAGCCGGCCGGACGTCATCATCGCGATCTACGAGGACATCGACGAGGACATGTACCGGAAGCTGTCCGCGATCGCGCCGACCGTCGTGCAGTCCTCCGCGTACCCGCCGGAGAAGACCCCGTGGGACGTGCAGCTGCTCACCACGGGCAAGGCCATCGGCCGGGAGGACCTCGCCGAGCGGCGTGCGGCCGGAATTCGTGACCGGATCGCCGCGGTCCGCGCGGCCCACCCGTCGTTCGCCGGGAAGGTGCTCGTCGAGGACTTCGGGCCGGAGAACGGCGGGCACTACCTGATCCCGGCCGGCGACCCGCGGCGCGCGCTGTTCGACGCGCTCGGCTTCGCGACGCAGGAGCACTCCGGGGACGTCAGCGAGGAGCGGCTGGACCTGCTCGACCGCGACGTGCTGTTCGTCAACGGCGCGACCGAGCAGCAGATGACGGCGTCGGTGCCGTTCGCCCGACTCGACGTCGTCCGTGAGGGCCGCACGCTCTACACGACGTTCTCCGACCCGCTGGGCGGCGCGTTGTCCTACGGCGGCCCGGACGCGTTGCTGTACGCGATCGACCAGCTGGAGCCGCAGCTCGCCGCCGCGACGACCCGCTGACCGCTCAGGCGGTGTGGGTGAGCGTGGCGGCCACCCCGGTCGCCCCGGCCAGCACCAGCACCTCCACTGCGGCCCACACCAGCACCGGGAGCCGCCCTGCCCGCAGCCGGGACCGGGTGATGCCACCGAGCGCGGCGGCGACCGCGAGCAACACGACCTTGGTGGCCACGACCGCGCCGTAGGCGGTCGTGACCAGCTCGACGGGTGCGGAGAGCCGTGCGGTGGCGGCCAGCGCCCCGGACACCCCCAACGCCACCACGGCGCCGAGCGCGAGCCGGGAGAACCGCGGCAGCGCGACCGCGAGCACGTCCGTGTCGCGAGCGGTGACCAGCACCGCGCCCAGCCCGCCGAGCCACAGCAGCGCCGCCGCGACGTGCACGACGACCGCGGGCACCGCGAACCAGGCGACCGTGGACGCCGCGGTGTGCCCGGTCGCCACCGGGGCCGCCGCTGCGACGACGACCAGCACCAGCGCGAGCGCGGCGGGCCCCGGCCCGGTGCCCGGCCGCGCGGGCCGCGACCCGGCGACCCCGGCCAACGCCAGCGCCGCGGCCACCGCGACGAGCTGACCGGTCCCGGCGCGGGGCCCGGTCAGGAACTCCAGCACGTCCGGTCCGCGGACCTCGGTGAGCCTCCGACCGGACACCAGCGCGCCGCGGACGAACGTCTCCGCCACCAGCACGGCCGACCACAGCGGGGCGGCGGCGGTCAGCACCCGGTCGGCACCCGGCGTCCGGCCGGGGGCGAGCAGCACGGCCAGTGCCGCCCCCGCCGCGACGACTGCGAGGAGGTCGGCCGCGGCCCGTGCCAGGGTCTGCGCGAGGTCCGCGGCGACCCCGTCCGGCCCGATCCCGCGGGTGACCACGGCGACGACGACCGCAGCCCCGAGCAGCACGGCACCCCACCCGGCGACGGCCGGAGCGGGCTCGCGCACCCGGCCGCCCGGCGTCCCGGCGCCACCGTCGCCCGGCACACCGTCGCCCGGCACACCGTCTGGCGGGATGCCGTCGGCCGGGACGCCGTCGCCGTGGACGGAACCGGCGATGGTCAGCCCCGCGACCGGCGCAGCGCGAACGCCGCCCCGGCCCCGATCACCACGACGGCCGCCACGCCCCACGGCCAGACCGGCGGGCCGCCGTCGTCGGCCGCGGTGGGGACGGTCTGCGGCGCGGCCTCGGGCTCGGCGGCGGTCGCAGCCGCGGAGGTGCGCCCCGGGGTCGCGGCGGCCGCGCCCGGCCCGGGGGAGGTGAGGGTGAACGGCACCGTGCCCGAGACGGGGTGGCCGTCGTCGGAGACCACCCGGTAGGTGATCGTGTAGCCGCCGGCCGCACCGAGCGGGCGCAGCGGCACGGTGAGGGTGGCGCCGTCGCCGGTGGCGGGGCCCGCCGCGTAGTCGGTGCCGCCGGGGCCGGTCACCGAGACGGTGGCGTCGGCGGCCGCGATCTCCTCGGAGAAGGTCAGCGACACCGATGTCGGCGCGGTGCCGACCTGCGCGTTCGCGGCGGGACTGCTGGACTCGAGCTCGGTGTGCGCCCAGGCCGGCGAGGCCCCGACGAGGAGGGCGAGCAGCACGGCGGGGAGGGCGACCGCGAGGCGGCGGAGTACGGGGCTCACGCCGGGTTGGTCGTCGCGCGGTCGGCGCGGGTTCCGGAGGTCACCCGCACGGAGCAGCCGTCAGCGCCAGGACGGGAGCCACAGCTCGGCCTGCCAGTGCGCCGCGGTGATCGGGTCACCGACCAGGATCGGCCACAGCCACACGAAGTTGACCCCGATCAGCGCCACCCACGTCGCGACGACGAGCAACCCGTTCCGCCGCCGGCGTGCGCTCATCCGGGAGTGGCCCAGCATCTGCCCCATCGCCAGCACGACGCCCAGGACCAGGAACGGCACCACCGGCATCATGTAGAAGAAGTACATCTGCCGGTCGAGGTTGAGGAACCACGGGAGGAACCCGGCGCCGTAGCCGACGAGCACCGCCGTCCAGCGCCAGTCGACCCGGGTCACCGCCCGCCACAGCCCCCACAGCAGCACCGGGATCGCCGGCCACCACAGCGCCGGGGTGCCGATCAGCATGACCGCCGAGACGCACTCGGTCTCCCCGCAGCCGGTGGCGTCGTCGGCGTAGCGGTAGAGCATCGGGCGCAGCCCCATCGGCCACGTCCAGGGCTTCGACTCCCAGGGGTGCGCCCCCGCGGACCGGGTCGTCAGGTTCTCGTGGAAGGCCAGGGCCTGGCCGTGGTAGTACCAGAGCGAGCGGAGCGCGTCGGGCACCCAGGCGAACGCGCCGCCGGTCCCGATCTCCCGGCCGACCTGGTGCCGGTCGATCCCGGTCTCGCTGCCGAACCACGCCCACCAGGACCCGACGTAGGTCAGCACCGGGATCAGCACGAGCGCCCACAGCGCAGGGGCGACGTCGCGGACCATCGTGCCCACCCACGGACGGGCGACCCCCGCACGGCGGCGCACCGACACGTCCCACAGCACACAGAGCAGCCCGAACGCGGCGACGTAGTAGGCGCCGTTCCACTTCACCGCCGACGCCAGGCCGAGCGAGACGCCCGCGGCGAGCCGCCACCAGCGCACCCCCCACCGCGGGCCCCAGACGGTCTCGGCGACCCGCCCCTCGGCGACGACCCGCGCCATCCGGGAGCGGACGTCGTCGCGGTCGGCGAGCAGCGCGGCGAACGCGGCCACCACGAACAGCGCGGAGAAGACGTCGAGCATCCCCATCCGCGACTGCACGTGCGACAGCCCGTCCGCGCACAGCAGCAGCCCCGCCAGCCCACCGAGCGCGGTCGAGCGGGTCAGTCGACGGCCTGCGCGGACGACCAGCAGGACCGTGAGCACCCCGGCCAGCGCGGCCGAGACCCGCCAGCCGACGCCGTCGTAGCCGAACACCATCTGACCCAGCGCGATCAGCTGTTTCGCCAGCGGTGGGTGGACGATCTTCTCGTAGCCGGGGTTGCTCTCCACCCCGCCGTTGCGGACCATGTCCCACGCCTGCGGGACGTAGTGCTTCTCGTCGAAGACGGGCGTCCCGCGGTCGGTGGGCTCGCCGAGGTCGTAGAAGCGCAGCAGCGCCGCGACCAGCACGACCCCCGCGGTGACCAGCCATCCACGCAGCCGGTCCGACGGCGGCGGCGCACCGAGCCGCGCGGCCGGGCCGGGATCGGCGCGGCGCAGCGTGGGCGGGGTGCCCCGCGGGATCAGGCCGGGCTCGGGTGCCGCTCCGGCGACCCGGCTCCCGGGATCGGCGCTCGTGGTGGCCATCGCGTCCGATCGTAGGCTGGCCCGCGTGACTCCCGCCCCCGACTCCACGCCCGACACGGCCCCGACGACCGGTCGTCTGGTCCTGGCCGCGACCCCGCTGGGCGATCCGCGGGACGCGTCGCCGCGGCTGCGGGAGCTCATCGCCACCGCGGACGTGATCGCCGCCGAGGACACCCGCCGGTTCCGGCACCTCGCCGCGGCGCTGCCGGTCACCTACACGGGCCGGATCGTGAGCCACTACGACGCCGTCGAGGCCGAGCGGCTGCCCGGCCTGCTGTCCGCGGTCCGCGACGGCGCCACCGTGCTCGTCGTCTCCGACGCCGGGATGCCCGCGGTCTCCGATCCCGGATACCGGCTGGTCGCCGCGGCCGCCGCCGAGGACCTGCCGGTCACCTGCGCCCCCGGACCGTCCGCGGTGACGACGGCGCTGGTGCTGTCCGGGCTGCCGTGCGAGCGGTTCTGCTTCGACGGCTTCCCCCCGCGGCGCTCCGGTGAGCGCCGGCGCTGGCTGGAGACCCTGCGCGACGAGCGCCGTGCGGTGGTGTTCTTCGAGTCGCCGCGGCGCACCGCGGACACCCTCGCCGACGCCGTCGCGGTGCTGGGCGCCGACCGCCGCGCCGCGGTCTGCCGGGAGCTGACCAAGACCCACGAGCAGGTCGTCCGCGGCACGCTGGGCGAGCTGCACGAGTGGGCGGTCTCCGGGGACGTGCTCGGTGAGGTGACCGTGGTGCTGGCCGGTGCCGAGGCCCGCGAGGCCCCGCCGGTGGAGTCCCTGGTCGACGCCGTGCGCGAGCGCACCGACGACGGCGAGCGCCTCAAGGACGCCGTGGCCGCCGTGGCGGAGGCCGCGGGGGTGCCCAAGCGCGACCTCTACAACGCCACCCTCGCCGCACGGGACTGACGCCGCACCCCGCGGGCGGCCGTCGCACCCGTCGCGGCCGGTGCGAGGACGCCCGTCCGGGGTGCGCCGGCGGGCCGGGACGGGCGCGCCGTCAGGCGGTCGCGGGCGTGCGCGTCGGGAGCGCCCGCATGACGGGCTCGACGCAGCGCGCGGCGATCGGGCCCAGCACCGCCATGATCAGCACGTACGCCGTGGCCAGCGCGGACAGCTCGGCGGGCACGGCGGCGTAGCCGACGGCGAGCCCGGCGATGACGATGGAGAACTCCCCGCGCGCGATCAGTGCCGCCCCGGCGCGCGCCCGGCCCATCCGGCCGATCCGCGCCCGCTTCGCCGCCCACCAGCCCGTGGCGTACTTGGTCGCGGTGGTCGAGACGACGAGCACCAGCGCCCAGCCGAGCACCGGCGGGATCGCCCGCGGGTCGGTCGAGAGCCCGAACACCACGAAGAACACCGCGGCGAACAGGTCGCGCAGCGGCTCCAGCAGCTTGGTGGCGTTCTCCGCGGTGGACCCGGAGATCGCGATGCCCAGCAGGAACGCCCCGACCGCGGCGGAGACCTGCATGGCCTGGGCGAACCCGGCGACGAGCAGCGCGGCACCGAGCACCTTGAGCAGGAAGACCTCGCGGTCGTCGGAGTCGACGACCGCCGAGACGTAGCGGCCGTAGCGCAGCGCGACGACGAGCACCACCGAGATCACCGCGAGCGACACCGCGACCGCACCGACCCCGCCCCACAGCGTCACGCCGAGCAGCAGCGCGGTGAGGATCGGCAGGTACAGCGCCATGACGAGGTCCTCGAACACGAGCACCGACAGCACCACCGGCGTCTCCCGGTTGCCGAGCCTGCCCAGGTCGGACAGGACCTTCGCGACGATCCCGGAGGAGGAGATGTAGGTGACTCCGCCCAGCACCATCGCCCCGACCGCGCCCCACCCCAGGACCAGCGCGACCGCGACGCCGGGTGCCGCGTTGAGCACGATGTCGACGATCCCCGCGGTCCAGGACCGGCGCAGCCCGGTGACGAGCTCGACCGCGGAGTACTCCAGCCCGAGCAGCAGGAGCAACAGCACGACGCCGACCTCGCCTGCCAGCGAGGTGAAGTCGCCGATGTCGCCCAGCGGGACGACCCCGCCCGCCCCGAACGCGAGTCCGCCGAGCAGGTAGAGCGGGATGGGGGACAGACCGATCCGCTGGGCGAGCCTGCCGAGCAGTCCGAGCCCGAAGAAGACGGCGCCGAGTTCGAGCAGTTCGAGTGCGGTGTGGTCCACGGCTACCGGGGCGGCCTCAGCCGCGCGCGAGGATGTCGGCGGCCTGCTCCAGCTTCTCGGCCGTCCCGACGGCGATCACGATGTCCCCGGCCGCCAGCACGTGGGCCGGCGTCGGCGACGGGATCACCTGGCCCGCGCGCATGATCGCGACGACCGAGACCTGGGTGCGGGTGCGCAGCGCGGTGTCGCCGAGCGGACGGCCGTCGAACGGGCTGTTGAGCTTGATCGGCATCTTGCGGGTGGTGATGCCCGGCAGGTCCGCGTGCTCGTCCTTGAGCTGGTTGACCAGCTGCGGGGCGCCGAGCAGGTTCGCCAGTGCGCCCGCCTCCTCGGTGGTCAGCGGCAGCTCCGCGACGCAGGCGTCCGGGTCGTCGGCACGGGAGAGGATCAGGTCGATCTTCCCGTCGCGGTGCGCGATGACCCCGACCCGGCGGCCGCTGCGCAGCTCGATCTCCTTCCGCACCCCGATCCCGGGCAGCGGCGTCACGTCGACGTTCACCCCCGCAACGGTACGCCGCGCACGCCTGCCGGTGGAAACACGCTCGTGACCGGCACCGCCGAATGAGCGGGTCCGGCCGGGGGTAGCCGGAGACCATGCCTTCGGACCTGCCCCCGCACGTGATCGTGCTGTTCGGCGCCACCGGCGACCTGGCGAAGCGCAAGCTCTTCCCGGGCCTGCTCCACCTGCGCAACGAGGGACTGCTGCCCGAGGACTTCCGGGTGATCGGGTCCGGGCGGCACTCGCCCGGTTCCGACGACGAGTTCCGCGACCGCATCCGCGACGCCCTGCCCGACGACACCGGCTGGGACGCGTTCGCCCCGCGGCTGAGCTTCGTCGTCTCCGACGCCGAGGACGGTGCCGACCTGGCCGACGCCGTGCGCGCCGCGGAGAAGGAGCTCGGCGGCGACGACGCCGACGTGCGCCGGCTCGTCTACCTCTCCGTCCCGCCGGCCGCGATGACCCCGATGGTCGCGATGCTCGGGGAGACCGGGATCGCCGAGCGCTCCCGGCTGGTGCTGGAGAAGCCGTTCGGCACCGACCTGGAGTCGGCCCGGGAGCTCAACGCGGGCCTCAAGGAGGTCTACGACGAGCAGGACATCTTCCGCATCGACCACTTCCTGGGCAAGGAGTCGCTGCAGAACGTGCTCGCCCTGCGCTTCGCCAACGGCCTGTTCGAGCCGGTGTGGAACCGGCAGAACATCCGCTACGTGCAGATCGACGTGCCCGAGGAGATCGGGATCGAGGGCCGGGCGTCGTTCATGGAGTCCACCGGCACGTTCCGGGACATGATCTCCACCCACCTGTTCCAGATCCTGGGCTTCGTGGCGCTGGAGCCGCCGTACGAGATCGCGCCGGACGCGCTGCACGCGGAGAAGGCGAAGGTCTTCCACTCGATCCGCCCGCTCGACCCGTCGCGGGTGGTGTTCGGCCAGTACGCCTCCTACCGCGACGAGGAGGGCGTCGCCGACGACTCGACCGCCGAGACCTTCGTCGCGCTGGAGACCTACGTGGACAACTGGCGCTGGTTCGGGGTCCCGTTCTTCCTGCGCACCGGGAAGCGGATGGGGGCGACCCGGCGCACCGTCACCATCGGTTTCGACGAGCCGGCGCTGACGATGTTCCCGGGCGGCTCGTTCACCGGCGCCGCCACCGGCAGCGCGCCGACCGAGCTGGTCGTCGAGCTGGCCGACCAGGTCACCGCCGAGCTCGACGTGCGGGCGAAGGTCCCCGGCCCGGAGCTGAAGGTCGGACGCGGGCGGATGCGGCTCGACCTCGACGGGATCGGCGACCCCGACGACGCGCTGGAGGCCTACGAGCGGCTGCTCCTGGACGTCATGAAGGGCGACCGCACGCTGTTCACCTCGACCGAGGAGGTCGAGCGGCTCTGGGAGCTGTGCGACCCGGTGCTCGCCGACCCGCCGCGGACGCAGACCTACGCCGACGGGTCCTGGGGCCCGCAGGACGCGCTCGACCTGCCCGGCCCGCGCGGCTGGCGGGTGCCGGAGTGAGCCCCACCCGTTCCGACGACTACCTGCCGATCGCCGAGCACGGCATCGTCGGGGACCTGCGTTCGGCGGCGCTGGTCGGCACCGACGGCACGGTCGACTGGTTCTGCCCCGGCCGGTTCGACGCACCCAGCGTGTTCGCCTCGCTGCTCGACGCCGGCCGCGGTGGGCACTGGCGGCTCGCGCCGTGCGTCGACGGGACCGAGCTCGCCAGCCAGCAGCAGTTCTACTACCCCGACTCCAACATCCTCATCACCCGCTTCCTCACCTCCGACGGCATCGTCGAGGTGCAGGACTTCATGTCGTTGCTGGGCCCGCACGACCCGGACCACCGCCAGCGCCTGGTCCGCCGGGTCACCGGCGTCCGCGGCTCGGTGCCGATGACGGTCGAGGTCGTGCCCCGGCCCGACTACGCCCGGGAGACACCGAAGGTGGAGACCGCCGGGGCGGGCATCCGGTTCACCGGCAGCGGCGTGACGCTGGACCTGACGTCGTCGGTGGAGCTGGAGGTCACCGACCACGCGGCGGGCGCGGAGTTCCGCACCGCCGAGGGCCGCACCGAGGTGTTCGTGCTGGAGGTCGACGCGACCGACGAGCCCACGGCCTGCGACGACGCCGCGGAGGAGCTGTTCACCGGGACGGTCGCGTTCTGGAAGGACTGGCTGGCGCACTCGTCGTACACGGGGCGGTGGCGCGAACGGGTGCACCGCTCGGCGCTCACCCTGAAGCTGCTCACCCACGAGCCGACCGGGGCGGTGATCGCGTCGCCGACGATGGGGCTGCCCGAGCAGCTCGGCGGCGAGCGCAACTGGGACTACCGCTACGTGTGGATGCGCGACGCCGCGTTCACCCTCTACGCCCTGCTGCGGCTCGGGTTCACCGAGGAGGCCGGGGCGTTCATCGGGTGGCTGTCCGGGCGGTTCGGCTCCACCCGCGACGGTGAGCAGGGCCCGCTGCGCGTGATGTACACGATCGACGGCGACGAGACCCCCGACGAGGTGGAGCTCGACCACCTCGAGGGCTACCGCGGCTCGCGCCCGGTGCTGGCCGGCAACGGCGCGTCCGCGCAGCTGCAGCTCGACATCTACGGCGAGATCATCGACTCGGTCTACCTCTACGACAAGTACGGCGACGGCGTCGGTCACGCGGACTGGTCCCACCTGTGCACGATCCTGGACTGGCTGCGCGAGCACTGGGACTCACCCGACGAGGGGATCTGGGAGACCCGGGCGGGACGCCAGGACCACGTGTTCTCCCGGCTGATGTGCTGGGTCGCGGTCGAGCGGATGATCCGGATGGCGCGCCGGCGGGGACTGCCCGGCGACGTGGGGGCCTGGACCACCACCCGCGACGAGATCTACCACCAGATCATGGACCGCGGCTGGGACCCGGACGTGGGACCGCGCGGGTCGTTCGTGCAGCGCTACGGCGCCCGCACGCTGGACGCGTCGGTCCTGCTCATGCCGATGGTGAAGTTCTGCGCACCCACCGAACCGCGGTTCCTCGCCACCCTGGACGCGATCAACGACGACCTCGTGGTCGACACCCTGGTGTTCCGCTATGACGTCGAGGACTCGCCCGACGGCCTCGACGGCGAGGAGGGGACGTTCTCGATGTGCTCGTTCTGGAACGTCGAGGCGATGACCAGGGCCGGGTGGCTGGAGCAGGCCCGGATCGCGCTGGAGAAGATGTTCTCCTACGGCAACCACCTGGGCCTCTACGCCGAGGAGATCGGCCTGACCGGGGAGCAGCTGGGCAACTTCCCGCAGGCGTTCACGCACCTGTCGCTGATCAGCTCGGCGATCAACCTGGACCGGGCGCTGGGGTGAGGCTCAGCGGGTGAACAGGCACGCCTCGTAGAGCCGGGCCCCGTGCTCCAGGGCCTGCTCCCGGGTGACCGGGCTCTCCGGGTCCAGCCAGGCGAGCACGGTCTCGCCCATCCCACCGAGGCAGAAGTGCCCGGCGACGCGCAGGTCGTCGGGCTCGATCCGGCTGTCGGCGGCGCCGGCGACCATGAGTTCGGCGAAGCCGCGGTTGGCGCTGCGCCGGCGCGCCACCAGCTCCGGGCAGCCGACCGCGTCGATCAGCGCGACCACCCGTCGCGGGTCGCGGTCGACGTCGTCGAACCACGCGGTGCGGGCGGCCCGGATCTGGGCGGCCGGGTTCGGGGCCGCCGACTGCACCGCGGCCATCGTGGCGGCGGCGCGCTCGTCGACGACGTGGTCGAACACCGCACACCCGAGCTCGACGCCCGAGGCGAACTCCGCCGCGGCCGAGGCGGGCAGCCCGGCCCGCTCCGCGGCGGCTCCGGGGTCGACGGCGGACCAGCCGCCGTCCACCCACTGCTGCAGGGCCGCGTCGAGGAGGGCCTCGCGGTCCCGTTCACCCCGCTCCATGGGCGTCACTATGGCACCGGCCGGGCGGGTGGCCCCGGTTTCCGGGCCCTATCACCATCTTTGGTGATGTGCCGCCGCAGAAGGCGTTGGCGGCGATGAATACGCTGGAGGGCATGAGCAAAGCCGTGCTGACCGCCGTGGCGTGGCCCTACGCCAACGGCCCCCGGCACATCGGCCACGTGTCCGGCTTCGGTGTGCCCTCCGACGTGTTCGCCCGGTACCGGCGGATGGCGGGGGACCGGGTGCTGATGGTGTCCGGCACCGACGAGCACGGCACCCCGATCCAGGTCCAGGCCGACGCCGAGGGGCTGACCCCGCGCCAGCTCGCCGACAAGTACAACGACGTGATCACCGACGACCTGCAGGGTCTCGGGCTGAGCTACGACCTGTTCACCCGCACCACGACGTCGAACCACTACCGCGTGGTGCAGGACATGTTCACCGCGCTGTACAAGAACGGCTACGTCGTCCCGAAGACCCAGCTGGGCGCGATCAGCCCGTCCACCGGCCGCACGCTGCCCGACCGCTACATCGAGGGCACCTGCCCGATCTGCGGCTACGACGGCGCCCGCGGCGACCAGTGCGACAACTGCGGCAACCAGCTCGACCCGGCCGACCTCAAGAACCCGCGCTCGCGGATCAACGGGGAGACCCCGAAGTTCGTCGAGACCGAGCACTTCTTCCTCGACCTGCCCGCCTTCTCCGAGGCGCTCGGCAGCTGGCTGTCGACCCGCACCGACTGGCGGCCCAACGTGCTCAGGTTCTCCGCGAACCTGGTGGAGAACCTCAAGCCGCGCGCCATCACGCGGGACCTGGAGTGGGGCGTGCCCGTCCCGCTCGACGTCTGGTCGGACAACCCGCTCAAGAAGATCTACGTCTGGTTCGACGCCGTCATCGGCTACCTGTCCGCCTCGGTGGAGTGGGCCCGCCGCGGCCCGGACCCGGACGCGTGGAAGCAGTGGTGGACCGACCCGGCCGCCGAGGCCTTCTACTTCATGGGCAAGGACAACATCACCTTCCACTCGGTGATGTGGCCGGCGATCCTGCTCGGGCAGAACGGCGCGGGCGACCGCGGCGGCGAGCCCGGGCCCTACGGGACGCTGGACCTGCCCAGCGAGGTCGTGTCCTCGGAGTACCTGACGATGAGCGGGTCGAAGTTCTCGACCAGCCGCGGGACCGTGATCTACGTCGGGGACTTCCTGCGCGAGTTCGGTCCGGACGCATTGCGCTACCACATCGCCGTCGCCGGGCCGGAGAGCCAGGACGTCGACTTCACCTGGGACGAGTTCGTCCGCCGGGTCAACTTCGAACTGGCCAACGAGTGGGGCAACCTGGTCAACCGCTCCATCTCGATGGCCCACAAGAACGTGGGTGCGATCCCGACCCCGACGGCGCCCCGGCAGGCCGACGCCGAGCTGCTCGCGTACTCCCGGGCCGGGTTCGACACCGTCGGCGGGCTGCTCGCCCGGAACCGGTTCAAGCAGGCCGCGGGCGAGGCGATGCGCGTGGTCACCGCGGCGAACCGGTACCTGTCCGACCAGGAGCCGTGGAAGCGCAAGGACGACCCGGAGCGCCGGGACACGATCCTGCACACCGCGCTGCAGGTCGTGCAGGACGCCAACACGCTGCTCACCCCGTTCCTGCCGCACGCCGCGCAGAAGGTGCACGAGGCGCTCGGCGGCACCGGGGTGTGGGCCGCGCAGCCGGAGAAGACGACCGTCGACGACCTCGGCGACGGCCCCGCCTACCCGGTCCTCACCGGTGACTACGCGGCCGAGCAGGCCCACTGGGGCTCCTCGCCGATCGAGGTGGGGCGTCCGCTGGCCAAGCCGTCGCCGATCATCGCCAAGCTCGCGCCCGAGCTGGGGGAGACCGGGCCGGAGTGGGCCCCGGTCCAGAAGTGAGCTCCGCGACGGGCGGGGACGCGGACCGGCCACCGGCGGGCCGGCGTCCCCGCCCCGAGCCGCCCGAACCGCTCGCCGCACCCACGATCGACAGCCACACCCACCTCGACGCCTGCGGCTGCGAGACCGACGCCGACGTCGTCGCCGCGATGGACCGGGCAGCGGCGGTCGGCGTCGTCGGCGCGGTCACCGTCGCCGACGACCTCGACGGCGCCCGGTCCGCGGTCCGGGCCGCGCACGCCGACGACCGGGTGTGGGCGGCCGTCGCGCTGCACCCCACCCGGACGGCGCGGGTCACCGCCGGAGATCTCGCCGAGATCGAGCGGCTGGCCGCCGACGAGCGTGTCGTGTCGATCGGCGAGACCGGCCTGGACTACTACTGGGACCACAGCCCGCCCGCCGCGCAGCAGGACGCGTTCCGCTGGCACATCGGGCTGGCCAAGCGCACCGGCAAGCCGCTGATGATCCACGACCGGGACGCCCACACCGACGTCCTGCGGATCCTGCGCGAGGAGGGCGCCCCGGAGACGGTGGTCTTCCACTGCTTCTCCGGGGACGCCGCGATGGCGCGGGAGTGCGCCGACGCCGGGTACGTCCTGTCCTTCGCCGGCCCGGTCACCTTCAAGCGCAACGACGAGCTGCGCGCCGCGGCGGCCCTCGTCCCCGCCGGTCAGTACCTCGTGGAGACCGACGCGCCGTTCCTCACCCCGCACCCGCACCGCGGCCGGGCCAACGAGCCCTACGTGCTGCCGTGGACCGTGCGCGGGGTCGCCGCGACCCGCGGGGAGCCCGAGGCACTGGTCGCCGAGACGGCCCGCCGCAACGCCGAACGGATCTTCCGGCTGCGCACGACCGATTGACGCCGTCCGCCGTGATGAGCGGCGGGGTTGTCGTCACTCACCGTCGATCCCCGGCCGCTCGTCGCCACGCGCGCGTCGGACACGCTGCTCCGGGTCACGGTCCGCTAACGTCCGTCGTCGTACCCGCCGGGACGGGGTCGCTCCCCCGACCCGCGGGACGACGACCGGTCCGCTCCCCAGCGACGGTTCCGCTCCCCGGCACCGCGCCGGTCGTCGTTCCCGCAGGTCATGACTCCTTCCCGGACAGCCGAGACCCCGGGAAGTCATGTCTTCGCGTCACGCCGCACCGCTCGCCGACGACGAGCTCACGCGACCGCTCCCCGCCGTCGCGCCCGCCGGTCTCGCCGGCGACGAGGCCGGGTTCGTCACCTACGAGGGCCGTCACCGCCCGGCCGCCGCCCGCTCCCGGGCCGGGGTCCGGACCGCCGCCGCGGCCGCGCTGTTCTCGGTCCCGACCGGTGGGCTCGCCGCCGCGGTGCTCTCCGCCCCCGCCGAGCAGCCCGCCCAGGAGCTCCATGCGGGGCTCGCCGCGAACGCCACCGATCTCGGCACGGCGTCGATGAACCTCGACCGGGCGTCCTCCCCGGCGTCGTTCGCCCCGGTCACCGCCCCGACCACCGGCTCGGACATCGTGAACGCCCAGATCGTCGAGTCCCAGAAGCTCCCGGTGCCGGAGCAGGAGGTGCAGGACCCGTCGCTCGACGAGGGCACCCGCACCGTCGTCGACCCGGGCCGCGAGGGCGCCCGCAGCATCATCTGGCGGGTCACCTACGACCAGGGCCGCGAGGTCGCCCGCGAGCGCATCGGCGCCGGTCAGGACACCCCGGCCCTGCCGCGCGTGGTGAAGGTCGGCACCAAGAAGAAGGTCGAGGAGATCGTCGAGAAGGCCGGCGCGAAGGCGACGTCCTCGGCGCCCGCCGTCTCCAACGGCGCGACCTGGGACAAGCTCGCCAAGTGCGAGTCCGGCGGGAACTGGAGCATCAACACCGGCAACGGCTACCAGGGCGGGCTGCAGTTCAACAAGCAGACCTGGCAGGCCTACGGCGGCGGGCAGTACGCCCCGACCGCGGACAAGGCCTCCCGCGAGGAGCAGATCGCGGTCGCCGAGAAGGTCAAGGACGACCGCGGCGGGTACAGCGCCTGGCCGTCCTGCTCGTCCAAGCTCGGCCTGAGCTGATCCCGCACGCATCCCGCCCGGGGTGCCCCGCGAGAATGGTTCCGTGAGCGACCACGGGACCGACGGCGGCCGGAGCCGCAGCATCGACGCCGACGGCGACCGGAGCACCACCACCGCACGCCTGCTGGGCCCGGCCGACGTCCGGGTGCTGGCCGAGCGGCTCGGTCTGCGTCCCACCAAGAAGCTCGGGCAGAACTTCGTCCACGACGCCAACACGGTCCGCCGGATCGTGAAGTCCGCCGGCGTCGACGGTGACGACGTGGTCCTCGAGGTCGGCCCCGGGCTGGGCTCGCTCACCCTGGCGCTGCTGCCGGTCGCGGCCCGGGTGCACGTCGTCGAGATCGACCCGGTGCTGGCGGGGCTGCTGCCCGAGACCGTCGCCGAGCGTGCCCCCGGGCTGGCCGGTCGCCTCACCGTGACCGGGGCCGACGCCATGCGGGTCGGCGCGGACCGGCTGGCGGCCGACGCCGGGCCCGGGGCGTCGCCGCCCACCGCGATCGTCGCGAACCTGCCCTACAACGTCGCGGTGCCGGTGATCCTGCACCTGCTCGCCGAGCTGCCGTCGCTGCGGACCGGGCTGGTCATGGTGCAGGCCGAGGTCGCCGACCGGCTCGCCGCGGGACCCGGCTCGCGCGAGTACGGCGCCCCCAGCGCCAAGCTCGCCTGGTACGCGGCGGCCCGCCGCGCCGGGCCGGTGCCGCGCGCGGTGTTCTGGCCGGTCCCCGGCGTCGACTCCGGACTGCTGGCCTTCACCCGGCACGACCCGCCCGCCGACGCCGACCGGGCGGCGACCTTCGCGGTCGTCGACGCGGCGTTCGCCCAGCGTCGCAAGGTGCTGCGCGGGGCGCTGTCGGGCTGGGCGGGTTCGGCCGCGGCGGCCGAGCAGGCCCTGCGCGCCGCCGGCGTCGACCCGACCGCGCGCGCGGAGACCCTCGCGGTGTCCGACTTCGCCCGGATCGCCCGGAACCGCCCGGCAGGGGACCCTCCCGCCTGAACCGACCGGCCCCGGGGCAGCGCATGATGGCGTGGTGACACGGTCGAGGGAACAGGTGGTCAGCGCCGACGGGACGAGCCCGTGGCCCGCGTTGTGGGCCCTGGTGATCGGGTTCTTCATGATCCTGGTCGACGCCACGATCGTCACCGTCGCGACGCCCGCGCTGCTGACGTCGCTGGACGCCGACGTCAACTCCGTGGTCTGGGTGACCAGCGCCTACCTGCTCGCCTATGTCGTCCCGCTGCTGGTCACCGGCCGGCTGGGGGACCGGTTCGGGCCCAAGCGCGTCTATCTCTGCGGGCTCGCGGTGTTCACCCTGGCCTCGCTGTGGTGCGGGCTCACGTCGACCGTCGGCGCCCTGATCGTCGCGCGGATCGCCCAGGGTCTCGGCGCCGCGATGATGACGCCGCAGACCATGGCCGTCATCACCCGGACCTTCCCGGCGGCCCAGCGCGGACGCGCGATGAGCCTGTGGGGCGCCGTCGCCGGCGTCGCGACCCTCACCGGGCCGATCGTCGGCGGGCTCCTCGTCGGCGGCCTCGGCTGGGAGTGGATCTTCTTCGTGAACGTGCCGGTCGGGGTGATCGCCTTCGTCGCCGCCTGGCGGCTGGTCCCCTCGCTCGAGACCTCGCGCCGCCGGTTCGACGTGGTCGGCGTGGTGTTGTCCGCCGTGGGCATGTTCCTGCTGGTCTTCGGAATCCAGGAGGGGCAGAAGTTCGGCTGGAGCGTCGGCATCTGGGCGCTGATCGGCAGCGGGGTCGTCGTGCTGGTCGCGTTCGTGTGGTGGCAGCGGGTCACCACCAGCGAGCCGCTGGTCACGCTGCGTCTGTTCCGAGACCGGAACTTCTCGCTGGCCAACATCGCGATCTGCACCGTCGGCTTCGCGATCACCGCGCAGGGCTTCCCGCTGATGATCTACGCGCAGAGCGTGCGCGGCTTCAGCCCCACCGAGGCGGCACTGCTGCTCGCACCGCTGGCGATCTTCTCCGGCGCACTCGCCCCGTACACCGGGCGGTTGACCGACCGTGTCCACCCGCGGCTGATCGGCGGATTCGGGATGTCGACGTTCGTCATCGCGCTGGTCTGGCTGGCGGGGGTGATGGGCCCGGACACCCCGGTCTGGCAGCTGCTGCTGCCGCTCACCCTGCTCGGGATCTCCAACTCCTGCGTCTGGGCGCCGATCTCCACCAGCGCCACCCGCAACCTGCCGATGGACCAGGCCGGATCCGGGTCGGGCGTCTACAACACGACCCGTCAGGTCGGCGCGGTGCTCGGCAGCGCGGGCATCGCGGTGCTCATGGAGTCGCGGATCGCCGCGCTCGTCCCGGGCGCGTCGACGACCGGCGGTTCCCCGGAGGTCGCCGCGGCCGGCGGGCCTCTGCCCGAGGCGCTGCGCGATCCCTTCGCGACGGCGATGGCCCAGTCGATGCTGCTGCCCGCGGCCGTGCTGGTCATCGGTGTCGTGGCCGTCGCCTGCTTCGCGACGCCGCGCCACCTGTCCGAGCGCCGCGCCGCCGCCGCGGAGCGTGCTGTCTCGGAGGACTCCCTCACCCGGTAGGCGCAGGCAGCACCGTCGTGCCACTCGCCGGGAACGGGCGTCGGCGTGGGCCGGGCGTCGGTCCTACCGGGTGCCGGTCGTACGGATTCGCTTACCCGGTAAGCGAGTTCGCACGAGAGGCGGTGTCGGTGTCGGCGGCGTCAGGTGGGGCGGTGGCCGGCCTCCCGGTTGTCGCGGGTGCCGGTCGTACGGATTCGCTTACCCGGTAAGCGAGTTCGCACGAGAGGCGGTGTCGGTGTCGGCAGCGTCAGGTGGGGCGGCGGTGGCCGGCCTCCCGGTCGTCGCGGGTGCCGGTCCTCCGAGTTCGCTTACCGGGTAAGCGAGTTCGCCGGAAAGGGGTGCTCGTGGCGGGCCGGCCCGCCCCTGCCGCCGGGTCGGGGGCGCGTCGCCCGGAACCGGTGAGCCCGGCCACCCCGAGCGCCGGGCGGCGGCGGTCCGTCCCGTGCTGCCCGTAGGGTTGAGCAGTGCTGTCCGCCGTGCCGCGACCGGTCACCGTCCGGGTTCCCGCGAAGATCAACCTGCACCTCGCCGTGGGCGGGGTGCGGCCGGACGGCTTCCACGACCTGGTGACGGTCTTCCACGCCGTCAGCCTGTTCGACGAGATCTCGGTCGAGCCGGCGCAGGAGCCCGCGTTGGAGGTGCACGGCGACGGCGTGGCCGAGGTGCCGCTGGACGCCACCAACCTGGCCTGGCGGGCGGTCGAGCTGCTCGCGGAGCGGGCCGGGCGCGCCCCGGACGTGCGGGTGACCCTGCGCAAGGGCATCCCGGTCGCGGCCGGGATGGCGGGCGGCTCCGCCGACGCTGCGGGCACGCTCGTCGCGCTGTCGTCGCTGTGGCGGCTGGAGCTGGGCCGCGACGATCTCTCCGAGCTGGCCGCCGAGCTCGGATCGGACGTCACGTTCGGTCTGCACGGCGGCACCGCGCTCGGCACCGGCCGTGGCGAGAAGATCATCCCGGTGCTCGCCCGGCACCGGCTGCACTGGGTGATCGCGCTGGCCCGCGGTGGGCTGTCCACCCCGGCGGTGTTCGCCGAGCTGGACCGGCTGCGCGGCGACGGCCCGATCACCGAGCGGCCGGTCGAGCCCGTCCTGGAGGCACTGTCCTCGGGTGACCCGCGCCGGCTCGCGCTGAACCTGGGCAACGACCTGCAGGTCGCCGCCGTCTCGATGGCCCCGGACCTGCGCCGCACCCTGCGCGCCGGGGTCAACGCCGGAGCGCTCGCCGGTCTGGTGTCCGGCTCCGGGCCGACGTGCGCGTTCCTGTGCGCCGACGCCGACTCCGCCGTCGAGGTGGCGACCGAGCTCGCCGGCATGGGGGTGTGCCGCACGGTGCGGGTCGCCCACGGCCCGGCCGGCGGCGCCCGCATCGTCGACACCTCGGAGACGGGCGGCGACCACCCCCCCGACCGCGGCGGCCCCTCGAGCTCCGGCTCATGGCCCCCGGTCCGTGCCTGACCTTCCCGACGGTGGAGACGTAGTTGCCCGAGAACCTGCTCAACCTGGAGAACGTCACCGCACACGTGCCCGGTGACGCCTCCCGCGTCCTGCTCGACGGCGTCTCGCTCGGCGTCGAGCGCGGCGACCGGATCGGCGTCGTCGGCCTCAACGGCGGCGGGAAGTCGACCCTGCTCGACGTGATCACCGGCGACCGCCCGGTCGAGGGCGGCCGGGTCAGCCGCCTCGGCGGCCTGCGGATGGCGCACCTGGTGCAGCACGACCGCTCCCCCGCCGGGTCGACGGTGCGTGACATCGTCCTCGCCGAGTACGGCGCCGACCACGAGTGGGCCGCCGACGCCCGGGTCCGCGACGTCCTCGACGGGCTCGCCATCTCCGACATCGAGCGGCCCACCGACGGCCTGTCCGGTGGCGAGAAGCGCCGGGTCGCGCTCGCCGCGGCGCTGATCGGGGAGCTCGACCTCGTCGTCCTCGACGAGCCGACCAACCACCTCGACGTCGAGGGCATCGGCTGGCTCGCGACGCACCTGACGTCGCGGCGGATCGCACTCGTCGTCGTCACCCACGACCGCTGGTTCCTCGACACCGTCTGCACCCGCACCTGGGAGGTCGCGAACGGCCGGGTCGAGTCCTACACCGGTGGCTACGCCGACTGGGTCTACGCCCGCGCCGAGCGCGGCAGGCAGGCCGACGCCGCCGAGCAGCGCCGCCGCAACCTGGCCCGCAAGGAGCTGGCCTGGCTGCGCCGCGGCCCGCCCGCCCGGACGTCGAAGCCCCGGTACCGGATCGAGGCCGCCGAGGCCCTGATCGCCGACGTGCCCGCGCCGCGCGACACCGTCGAGCTGATGGCGTTCGCGACGAACCGGCTCGGCCGCACCGTGCTGGAGCTGGAGGACGTGACCGTCTCCGTCGCCGGGCGCACCCTGCTCGACGGCGTGACCTGGCGGCTCGGCCCGGGCGACCGGGTCGGCATCGTCGGGATCAACGGCTCCGGCAAGACGACGCTGCTGCGCGCACTGTCCGGGGAACGCGCGCTCGACTCGGGCAGGCGCATCCAGGGCAGCACCGTGAAGATGGCGCAGCTGTCCCAGGAGCTCGTCGACTTGCCCGCCGAGATGCGCGTGCTGGAGGCCACCGAGGCCGTCGCCAAGTACGTGCGGTTCGGCAAGCAGGAGATGACCGCGTCGCAGGTGCTGGAGCGGCTCGGCTTCCCCGCGGCCCGCCAGTGGACCCCGGTCGGACGCCTGTCCGGTGGCGAGCGCCGGCGGCTGCAGCTGACCCGGCTGCTGATGGACGAGCCCAACGTCCTGCTGCTCGACGAGCCCACCAACGACCTCGACGTCGACACCCTCGCCGGGCTGGAGGACCTCCTCGACGGCTGGCCGGGCACTCTGGTGGTCGTCAGCCACGACCGGTACCTCACCGAGCGTGTCTGTGACCAGGTCGTCGCCCTGTTCGGCGACGGCCGCCTCACCCACCTGCCCGGCGGGATCGGCGAGTACCTGACCCGCCGCGCCGCCATGGGCCGTGGGCCGGCCGGGGCCGCACCGACCGCGCCGGTGCCGGCGGGAGCGCCCGTCGCGCAGGCGGCCGGGCCGAAGGCGAGCGCCGCGGAACAGCGGGCCGCCCGCAAGGACGCCCAGCGCCTGGAGCGGCGGATGGGGCAGCTCACCGCGCAGGAGGAGAAGCTGCACGCCAAGCTCGCCGAGGCCGCGACCGAGCCCGGCCGGCTGATGGAGCTGGACCGGGAGCTGAAGGCCGTCGTCGCCGAGCGCGAGAGCGTCGAGCTGGAGTGGCTCGAGGCCGCCGAGCGCGCCGAGGGGTGAGGGGTCTCTCCTACCCTGGTAGGAGAGACCCCGGGTAAGAGATCGGTAGTTCGACCGATCCGCGGCCCCTGGCGCGCCGATACCGTCGTACTCGCGTCACGGCGGGCTGGGGAGCCTCGCCGGAGGCGCGGGGGGATGGACGGGCCGGTTCCGTCGCCACGGTCGGGGGGTGGCGACGGGACCGGGCCCGTGCCGACACCACCCGCAGCCCAGGGTCCGCGGCCGTCGCCGCGATGCCACGGTTCTCTGCCGCCGCCTCTCTGCCGCCGACGCGGTGCCACAGCCGTGCCAGCGCCGTGCCAGGGCCGTGTCAGCGCCCGGGCGCACGCTCGGCGGCATGAACACTCCCGCAATCGAGGTCGACGGCCTGGTCCGGACCTTCGGTGAGGTCCGCGCCGTCGACGGGATCTCCTTCTCCGCCGGGCGCGGACAGGTCCTGGGCCTGCTCGGCCCCAACGGCTCCGGCAAGACGACGACCGTCCGCATGCTGGCCACGCTGCTCCCGCCGTCGGCCGGCCGGGCCGCGGTGCTCGGCCGCGACGTCGTCGGCGACGCCGCCGGGGTCCGCTCCCTGATCGGCCTCACCGGCCAGTACGCCGCCGTCGACGAGGCCCTGACCGGCCGCGACAACCTCTACCTGATCGGCAGGCTGCTCGACCTGCCACGGTCGGCCGCCCGGGCCCGCGCCGCCGAGCTGATCGACCGCTTCGGGCTCACCGACGCCGCCGGGCGCCGCGCTGGCACCTACTCCGGCGGCATGCGCCGCCGGCTCGACCTGGCAGCGAGCCTCGTCGGACGCCCCGAGGTGCTGTTCCTCGACGAGCCCACCACCGGGCTGGACCCGCTGCACCGCAACGAGGTCTGGGACGCCGTGCGGCGACTCGCCGAGGACGGTGTCACCGTCCTGCTCACCACCCAGTACCTGGAGGAGGCCGACCAGCTCGCGCACGACCTCGTCGTCCTGGACCAGGGGCGGGTCATCGCCTCCGGCACGGCCGCCCAGCTGAAGTCCCGGGCCGGCGGCCGGCGCCTGCACGTCCGCGCCGAGCTGCCACGCGAGGTGCCGCTGGTCGCCGCCGTCGTCGCCCAGGAGACCGGCGCCGAGCCGACGGTCGAGCCGTCCGGGGAGGTCACCGCGGCCGTTGCCGACCACGGCGCGCTGCGCCGCACCGAGGACCGGCTGGTCGCCGAGGGCGTCGCCGTCGCCGAGATCGGCCTGCGGCTCCCCAGCCTCGACGACGTCTTCCTCTCCCTCACCGGCCACGCGGCCGAGACCACCTCCGGAGGCCCCCGATGACCGCCACCCTCGACACCCCGCCCACCACCCCGAGCTCCGGCCGGGCGTCCACCTCGGCCCCGCTGCTGCCCTCGACGCTGAGGCACGGGCTGTCGCTGGCCCGCCGCGGGATCGTGAAGACGATCCACTCGCCGGAGGCACTGATCGACGTCACCCTGCAGCCGGTGATCTTCCTGCTGCTGTTCGTCTACGTCTTCGGCGGCGCGATCGCCGGCAACAGCACGGAGTACCTGCACTACGCCCTGCCCGGTGTGCTGCTCCAGACGGTGGTGTTCGCTTCCGCGGGCACCGGCGTGGGATTGGCCGAGGACCTCAAGACCGGGATCTTCGACCGTTTCCGCAGCCTGCCGATCTCCCGCGCCGCCCCACTGGTCGGCGCGATCGGCGCGGACCTCGTCCGCTACCTGACCTCGGGGGTGATCATGCTGGCGTTCGGGTTCGCGCTCGGCTACCGCACCCCGGCGGGTCCGCTCGGGATTCTCGCCGCGTTCGGGCTGGTCGTCGCGTTCGCGTTCGGCCTCTGCTGGGTGTTCACCGCACTCGCGATGGTCGTGAAGCAGCCCCGCTCGGTGCAGGGGCTGTCCGCGCTGATCATGCTGCCGCTGACCTTCGCCAGCTCGGTGTTCGTCCCGACGCAGACGATGCCCGGCTGGCTGCAGGGCTTCGTCGCGGTCAACCCGGTCTCGCGGACCGCGGACGCCGTGCGAGCCCTGCTCGACGGCGCGCCGGCGGGAGGCGCGGCGACGGTGTCGCTGCTGACCTCCGCGGGCCTGGTCGTGGTCTTCGCGCCGCTGGCCGTGGCGCTCTACCGGCGCCGCACCTGAGCGCTCACGGCACCGGGGGCGCGTCCCGGCTCCAGGCCCGGCCACGGTCGACCGCAGCGTCGGCCGCGGCCGGGCCCAGCCGCGCGCGGACCCCCTCCAGCGTCGCGACGACCTCGGGCAGCCCCAGGTGCAGCGCCCCACGGCGGGCCAGGGCGACGCCGAGCAGCTCACCGGCCCGCTCCGCGTCCCCCGCGTCCAGGGCCCACCGGGCGGAGGTCTCGGCGACCACGCCGAGGACCGGCCCGTCGTCGGCGGCGACGGCGGCCTTCCCGGCATGCTCCAGCCGCTCGCGGGCCTCGTCCGGGCGGCCGAGGGCCATCAGTGCCGACGCGATGAGCGTGTGGGTCGCGGCCTCCCGCTGGAACCGTCCGGGACCGGGCAGGACCGGCACGTCGCACTCGCGGAGCAGCTCCAGGGCCCCGTCCGGGTTCCCGAGCCGCAGCTCGACCTCGGCCCGTCCCCACCGCAGGGCGAAGCTCGCCCGGAGGTCGTCGGGGATGTCCTGGGCGAAGGCCAGGCGCAGGTGCTCGCGGGCCACGATCTCGTCGCCGCGGCGGGCGGCGAGCCGGGCCAGCTGCAGGTTGAACTGCGGGACGTCGTCGGCGTTGCCGAGCTCCGCGGACAGCGCCACCGCCGCGGACCAGGCCCGGCGAGCGGCATCGGTGTCCCCGGCGTAGTCCTCCAGCTCGCCGAGTGCGAACGTCGTCATCCCGAGCCCGAAGCGGTCCCCGGCCCGGGCGAACAGGTCGCGTGCGGCCCGCAGCCGGACTCGCTGCACCCCGAGGTCGCCGGCGTTCTCGGCGTGCGCGGCGATGATCTGCGACGCCGCCGCCCGCAGCCAGGTGTCGCCGTCGCCGTCGGCGATGGCCGCGAGTGCGGAGCGGTCCCCCTCGCCGAACAGCAGCCCGGTGGGCGGGGCGAGCTCGACCACCGGGTGCCGTGGTTCGGGCAGCTCCGGCCACAGCGCGACGACGGCGTCCAGCTCCGCCTGGGCGGCACCCTGATCGTCGCCGAACCCGATGTGGACCATCGCGCGGATCGTGCGGGTGACCGCGACCGCGGCGGCCGGCGCTGCCGCCGGGACCGTCGCGACCCGGTCGGACCAGGGCTTCAGCGAGCCGAGGTCGCCGCGGACCATCCAGCTCCAGGCCAGGGCCGCGAACAACCGGTGCGCCCGGGGGCCGTCGCCGGCGTCGACGGCGCGGTCCAGCGCGCGGACGGCCTCGCCCTCCACCCGCCGCACGACGGCGAGCTGGTCGAGCTGGTCACCGCCGCGCAGCCGCGGCTCCCCGGGCTCCAGCACCGCGAGCAGGTGGTCGGCGTGCGCCGCGGTCACGGCGTCGTGGTCCGGCGCGTCGGCCAGCCGCGCGGCCGCGTACTCGCGGATCGTCTCCAGCATCCGGTAGCGGGTCGCACCGTCCTCCGCCCCGTCCACGGGGACGACCAGCGACTTCTCCACCAGCGCCGGGAGCAGGTCGAACGCGTCGTCGCCGCAGACGGCCTCGACGGTGGCGGCGTCGACCGGGCCGGCGAACACCCCGAACCGGGTCGCGAGCGCACGCTCGGCGGGGGAGAGCAGGTCCCAGCTCCAGTCGACGACCGCCCGCAGCGTCTGGTGGCGGGGCAGCACGGTCCGGGCACCGGAGACCAGCAACCGGAAGCGGTCGGCGAGCCGGTCGGCGATCTCGGCCGGGCTCATGCTGCGCACCCGGGCCGCCGCGAGCTCGATGGGCAGCGGCTGACCGTCGAGACGACGGCAGATCTCGGCGACGGCCGGGGCGTGGTCGGCCGGGTCGAAGTCCGGCCGGACGGCGACGGCGCGCTCGGCGAACAGCCGCGTCGCCTGCGCCGGATCCAGCGACCCGAGCGGGTGCAGGACCTCGCCCGGTACGCCGAGGGGCTCCCGGCTGGTCGTCAGCACCCGCAGCCCGGGAAGCCGGGCGAGCAGCTCGTGGACCAGGCCCGCGACGTCGTCGACCAGGTGCTCGCAGTTGTCCAGCAGCAGCACCAGCTCGCGACCGGTCAGCGCGGACACCAACCGCGCCAGGGCGTCCGGCCCGTCCCGGTCCGCGACCGACAGCTCCGGCCCGCCGACGGCGTGCAGCGCGGCCGGAACGACCTGGTCACCGCCGGTCAGCGCGGCCAGCTCGACCACGGCGACGGCCGGGCCGACGTCGCGGACGGCCTCCTGCGACAGGCGGGTCTTCCCGGCCCCGCCCGGCCCGACCACGGTGACCAGCCGCGCCGAGCCGAGCAGCGACCGTACCCGGGCCAGGTCCGTCTCGCGGCCGACGAACGAGGTGAGCGCCACCGGCCGGGGCCGGTCCGGCGGGGGAGCCGGTCGCCGTACGGGGATCGCGGTGGCGGGCGGGTCGTCGCGCAGCAGCTCGGTGCGGGTCCGCAGCAGCTCCGGGCCCGGGTCGACGCCGAGCTCCTCGGCCAGCGCGGCCCGGGTCCGGTCCAGCACGGCCAGCGCGTCGGCCCGCCGCCCGGACCCGTGCAGCCCGCGGGCGAGCGCGACGGCGGTGGTCTCCCGCAGCGGCTGCTCGGCGAGGACCGCGGTCAGCGCGTCCAGACCCGCGGTGGGGGTCCCTGCCGCGAGCCCGCGGGCGGCCAGCTCCTCGGCGGCGCCCGCGCGGGCGTCTGCGAGCCGGGTGGCGGCCGGCCCGGTGAACGCGAGCCCGTTCAGCCCGCCCAGCGGCGGACCGTGCCACAGGCCCAGGGCCTCGGTGAGCAGGGCGCCGGCGCGGCCGTCGTCGGGTTCGGCCGCCGCGGCCCGGCGGAGCGCGGCGAACCGCAGCGCGTCGACCTCGTCCGGGTCGACGGCGAGCAGGTAGCCGCCGGTCGCGGTCCGCACCCGCTCGGCGCCGATCGCGCGGCGCAGCCGGGTCGCCAGTGACTGGAGCGCGTTCGCCGTCGACGGTGGGTCGTCGCCCCACAGCGCGTCGACCAGCGTCGCGGTGTCGACGGGGTGCCCGGCGTCGAGCGCGAGCCGGGCGAGCAGACCCCGTACCCGGGCGCCGGCGGGCAGCAGATCACGCCCGCCGGCGTCGGTGACGGAGACGGGGCCGAGCAGCCGGATCGACATCACCGGCCATTCTGCCCCGCGACGGCGACCGGGTCTCCGCCGATCGGGTCAGCTCGACCGCCGGACCACCTGCGCCAGTTCGTCGAGCTTCGTGAGGGTCTCGGACTCCGGCAGGGTCGGGAGCAGGAAGGTGACCCGCTCGACGCCCGCCTCGGCGTACCCGGCGACGACGTCGGGGTCGGGCTTCCCGCCGAACACCGTCGTCGGCACGTCCGGCTTGCCACGCTCGGCCAGGTCGGCGCGGACCCGGCGGATCTCGTCGACGGAGGTGTGGGAGCGCGGCAGCCAGGCGTCGCCGACCTCGGCGAGCCGGTTCAGCGCGGCCTCGCTCTCGCCGCCCAGGTAGATCGGCGGGGTCCGGACCGGCTTCGGCCAGCAGTACGAGCGCGCGATGTCGACGTGCTCGCCGTGGAACTCGGCCTCGTCCTCGGTCCACAGTGCCCGCAGCGCGTGGAGCTGCTCGGTCATGAGCGGCCCGCGGACCCGGGGGTCGACGCCGTGGTTGCGCATCTCCTCGCGGTTCCACCCGGCCCCGACGCCGAACAGCAGCCGCCCGCCCGACACCAGGTCCAGGCTCGCGGTCTGCTTGGCGGTGTGGATGACGTCGCGCTGGGGCAGCAGCGCGATGCCGGTCCCGAGGAGCAGGTCGGTGGTCGTCCCGGCCATCGCGGTGAGCGCGACGAACGGGTCGAGCGTGCGGTAGTAGACCCGCGGCAGGTCACCGCCGCCGGGGTAGGGGGACTCGCGGCTGGTGGGGATGTGCGAGTGCTCGGCGAGGAACACCGAGTCGAAGCCGCGCTCCTCCAGCGCACGGCCCAGCGGTCCGGGGCGGATGCCCTCGTCGGTCACGAACGTGGCGATGCCGAACTTCATGACCGCGGGTACCCGCCCGGCGCGGCCCGCACGCGGGGCGCGCCCCTCAGCCCGACGACGCGGCCGATGGACCGCTCCCGCCGAGCCGGGCGGAGAGCTCGTCGGACGCCTCGCGGAGCATCGGGACGAACCCGACGAGCTCGTCGCGCCCGGCCCGCACGGCCGGCACCGACACCGACAGCGCGGCGACCGCCCCGGTGTGGTCGAAGACCGGCACGGCCACGGCCACGACCCCGGGGACGCGCTCCTCCAGCGAGATCGCGTAGCCGTCGTGGCGCACCTGCTCGATCTGCCGGTCCAGCCGTTCCTGCGCGGACGGGTCCCCGGCGAGCCGGCCGCGGGCCGCGGCGAGCTGGCCGGGGTCGACGTGGGCGAGCAGCGCCTTGCCGGGCGCGCCCTCGTGCGGGGGCCGCGGAGCACCGAGGTCGGTGTAGATGCGGCGCAGCGGTTGCTGGGACTCCACCTGGGCGATGGTCCGGCGGCTGGGCTCGGCGTCGAGCACGTGCAGCCCGACGGTCTCCCCGGTCCGGTCGCGGAGCCTCGTCATGATCGGGACGGCCTGTGACTCCAGCGACAGCTGCTCGCGGGCGACCTCGCCGAGTCCGAGCAGCCGCGGGCCGAGGGAGTAGGCGGTCGACCCCGGCGCCTGGGCCATGAAGCCGTGGCTGGCGAGCGCGCTCACCAGGCGGTGGGTCGTGCCCCGGGTCAGTCCCGTGAGCCGGGCGATCTCGGTGATCCCGGCGATCGGCCGGGCACGGGAGAAGACGGACAGGATCGCGACGGCCCGGTCGATCGACTGGACCCCGCCCCCGGTGGCCTGCTCCCCGGCGTCGTCGCGTCGTGCCTCCACGGGGCCGGAGCTTAACGACGTCCCGCAGGACCGACCGTTGCCCGGGCGCCCACCCGTCGTCTACGGTGCCCGTATTACGAGACATCGTTCCGGAAGCTGGGCACTATGGCAGTGCAGTCAGGGCCTCGCGCCGATGCGGCGGAGGCACCCGAGGCGGACCGGTCGACCGGGACCAGCCGTTTCGACACCGTGCGCGCCCGGATCGGGCTGCCCGTCGGGCCGCTCGGGTTCCTCGCGGTCCTCCTGCTCGCGGACGGGCTCGTCTGGCCCCAGCGGGCACTCGCGGCGGTGTTCGTGCTGGTCATGGTCTGGTGGGTCACCGAGGCGCTGCCGCTGGCGGTGACGGCGGTCTTCGCGGTCCTGCTGTGCGTCTTCCTCGGCGTCGCCGACGAGGAGACCGTGCTCGGGGCCTTCGGGACCGACACGATCTTCGTGTTCCTGGGCGGCTTCGTGATCGCCCGGGCGATGAGCGTGCACGGGCTCGACCGCCGGATCGCCCTCCGTGCGCTCTCGGTCCCGGGCATCGCCGGGTCCCCGGTGCGGACCATGATCGCGTTCGGCGTGCTGGCGGCGGCGATCTCGGCGTTCGTGTCCAACACCGCGACGGTGGCGATGCTGCTGCCGATCGGGATCGGCATCGTCCGCTCGGTGAGCACGGTCAGCACCCGCGAGGGCGGCCCGGACCTGTCGCGCTCGCGCTGGGCGACGTCGGTGATGCTGATGATCGCCTACGGGGCGTCGATCGGGGGTCTCATCACGCCGGTGGGTGCGCCGCACCAGCTGATCGGCCGCGACCTGATCGAGTCGCAGACCGGCCGCACCATCGGCTTCGTCGAGTGGGTGACGATGTTCCTGCCCATCGTGCTGGTCATGTTCGTGGTGCTGGCCGTGCTGCTGCTCCTGCTCAACCGGCCCGAGGTCACCCGGCTGGAGGGCGCCGCCGAGTTCGTCGCCGAGCAGCGGGCGTCGCTGGGCGGTGTGACCCGCGGGGAGAAGAACACCGTCGTCGCGTTCGGTGTCGCCGTCGTGCTCTGGACCACCCCGGGTGTCCTCGGGGCCGTGATCGGCGAGGACACCGCGCCCGTGCTCTGGCTCACCGAGCACGTGACCGAGGGGGTCGCGGCCGTCTTCGCGGCCACCCTGCTGTTCCTCCTGCCGGCGCGGTCCGCGAACGGTGGTGGCCTCGTCCCGACGCTCACCTGGGCCGAGGCGGTGAAGATCGACTGGGGCGTGATCCTGCTCTTCGGCGCCGGCACCGTGCTCGGGTCGATGTCCTCGGAGACCGGCCTCGCGCGGACCTTCGGCGACGGCATCGCCACCGGGCTCGGGGTGTCGTCGCTGGTGGCGGTGACGGTGCTGGCGGCCGTCATGGCCCTGCTCGTGTCCGAGACGACCAGCAACACCGCGAGCGCCGGGATCGTCGTGCCGATCGTGGTCCCGATCGCGGTCGCCATCGGTGTCGACCCGCTGATCCCCGGGCTCGTCGCGACCGCGGCGGCCGGGTACGGGTTCATGCTCCCGGTCTCGACCCCGCCCAACGCCATCGTCTACGGCTCCGGCCTCGTCCCCCTCACGAAGATGATCCGCAGCGGCGTCGTCTTCGACGTCGTCGGCGTGGCGGTGCTCGTCGTCGGAGTCCTGCTCATGGCCCCGCTGGTCGGACTGTGACCGGCCGCCCCACCCCGCACCCCACGACCCAGGAGAGAACCGTGTCCCACCCCCTGCAGACCCTCGTCCGGCGGATCCTCGACCGGACCGGTCCGCTGCCGGACGAGGTGCTCGCCGCCGCCCGGCGCACCATCGCCAACGTCGCCGCCACCGCCGTCGGCGCGGCCGGCGCCCCGGCCGTGAACGCGGTCGTCGCGGCGTCCACCGCGATGGCGCCGGGCGGCGACGCGGTCGTCCCCGGCCGTCCCGAGCGGCTGCACCCGCTCGACGCCGCCCTGGCCACCGGGCTCGCCGCGCACCTCGACGACTTCGACGACACCCACCTGCGCACCGTGATCCACCCCGGCGCCGTCGAGCTGGCGACGCTGGTCGCCCTGCAGGACGGGCCGGCAGCCGGCGACGCCGACGAGGTGCTCACCGCCGTCGCCTGGGGCGTCGAGGCGCAGCTGCGGCTGGGCAACGCGATCTCGCCCGAGCACTACGACGCCGGCTGGCACATCACCGGCACCTGCGGCCCGGTCGGCGCCGCGGTCACGGCGGGCCTGCTGCGGGGGCTCGACGCGGACCGCCTCGCCGTCGCGGTGGCGCTCGCGGCGGGCGGCCCCGTCGGCAACCGGGAGGGCTTCGGGTCGATGACCAAGCCGTTCCACCCCGGGCAGGCGGCCGTCGTCGGGCTGCGTGCGGTGCAGGCCGCCCTCGACGACGCACCGTGGCCGGGTGACGTCCTCACCGGCCCGGCGGGACTCGCGACCCGGCTCGCCGCCGGGGTGTTCCGGCCCGGCGAGCTCCTCGACGACCTCGGCATCCGGTGGGAGCTGTGCGCGAACACCTTCAAGCCCTACCCCTGCGGCATCGTGACCCACCCGGCGATCGAGGCCGCCGAGGCGCTGCACGCCGGGCTCCCGGGCGGTGACACCCGCGTGATCGAGGAGATCGAGCTCGTCTGCCACCCGCTCGTCCCCGAGCTCACCGGCAACCCCGACCCCGCCGACGGGCTGCAGGCTCGCTTCTCGACCGCGCACGGCATCGCGGCCGGTCTCCTCCTCGGGCAGGTCGGCCTCCCCGCCTACGACGACGACCTGGTGCGCAGCGACGAGGCCGTCCGGCTCCGCTCGCTGGTCCGCTTCGACGCCGTCGACGACTGCGCCCGCGACGCCGCCCGCCTGCGGATCCGGATCGGGGACGCATGGCGCCACCACGACGTCGAGCACGTCCGGGGGAGCCTGGCCCGCCCGATGACCGACGACGACCTGGCGACGAAGGCCCGCGCGCTGGTCGAGCCGGTTCTGCCCGGGCGCGCCGCGGAGCTGGAGCGGGCGTGCGGGGCCACCGGCCCCGGCTGGGTGCCCGCGCTGCTGGCCGCGACCACGCCCGACCGGGAGCTGCCCCGCCGGGCACCGGAGTCCGTGGTCCCGGTCGTCGGGGCCGACCCGGCGCTGGCGCAGCTCGTCGCGGAGCGCGCGGTCCGGCCCGGCCCGCGGGCCGCGGAGCTGCTGGGTCACCTGGCCGACCGGGGACGGTCCGCCCTGGACGACACCGAGCACGAGGCCGACCCGCGTCGCCGGGCCCTGGTGGTCGCGCGTGCGCTGGGGAGCGAGCACGACCCGGCGGTCACCGCGGCGGTTGCCGCCGCCCTGGCCTGCGGGGACGGCACCGACGCGGTGGCACCCGCCGTCGCCGGGGCCGGCGTCGCCCTCGACCTGGCGCGGGTGCTGGAGGTGCCCTCCCGCGCGGTCGTCCGGGTGGCCGCGGCGCTGGCCGCCGCCGTCGCGGCAGGCTCGTCGCCCCGGGTGGTGTTGCACGCCCTCGGGCTGTCCGCCACCCAGGTCACCGGGGTGGCGGGCGATGCCGGGGGCGACGCGCTGCACGCACGGTCCCAGGCCGACGCGGTGGTCGACGGCGTCGCCGCGGCCCGACTGGCCGCGGCCGGGGTCACCGGCCCGGCGCAGCCGTTGCACGGCAGGCGCGGCGTGCTCGCCCTGCTGGGCGCCGGGGACGCGGGGCGGTGGGAGTCGACCGCGGCGACCGCGTCGGCGGCGCTGGAGGAGGCGGCGTCGCCGGTCGCGGCCCCGCTGTGACGGGTCCGGGCGCGGCTCTCAGCCGCGCCCGCCCAGCCGCGCCAGCAGCAGTGCCTCGGCCAGCACCCCGCGCCCGAACATGCCCAGGTGCAGGCTCTCGTCGATCCCGTGCCAGCGGCTGGCCGGGTCCCCGACGCCGGTGACCAGCACCGCCGCGCCCGGGAACGTCCTGGCGAACTCGGCGATGAACGGGATGGACCCGCCGATGCCGGTCTCGACCGCGTCGTTGCCGTAGGCGGCCGAGAACGCGGCGCGGGCGTGGTCGTAGACCTCACCGGTCGAGGACAGGCTGAACGGCTCCGCGACCCCGCCGCCCGGGGTCACCGACACGTGCGCGCCCCACGGCACGTTGCGCTCCAGGTGCCCGGCGAGGGCCTGCTGTGCCTCGCGGGCGTCCTGGCCGGGGGCCAGCCGCATGCTGACCATCGCCCGGGCCCGGGGGAGCAGCACGTTGGAGGCCTCGGCGACCTTCGGCGCGTCGATCCCCAGCACCGCGACGGCGGGGGCGTGGTTGACCCGGTCCGGGATCGACCCGGTGCCGAGCAGCTCGACACCGTCGAGCAGGCCGGCGTCGGAACGGTAGGTGGCCTCGTCCGGCTCGGGGGCGTCGGAGCTGCCGCGCACCAGGCCGGGGACGGCGACCTCGCCCTTGTCGTCGTGCAGGGTGGCCAGGGTGCGGCACAGCGCGGTGAGCGCGTCGCCGATCGGGCCGCCGTAGACCCCGGAGTGCACCGGTCGTTCCAGCATCGAGACCTCGACGACGACGTCGACCAGGCCGCGCAGGCTCGTGGTCAGCGCGGGGACGTCGACGGCCGGGTTCGCGGCGTCGGCGATCACGATGACGTCGGCCGCGAGCTTCTCGTGGTGCTCGGCGAGCAGCGCGGTCAGGGTGGGGGAGCCGGACTCCTCCTCGCCCTCGATGAACAGCACGACCCCGACCGGGGGCTTCCCGTCGTAGGCGCGCAGCACGGCGAGGTGGGTCATCACGCCGGCCTTGTCGTCGGCGGCGCCGCGACCGTAGAGCCGGCCGTCGCGCTCGGTCGGGGTGAACGGCGGGCTGGTCCACTCGTCGTCGCCGCCGGTGGGCTGGACGTCGTGGTGGGCGTAGAGCATCACCGTGGGCGCGCCCTCGGGCGCGGGCCAGTGCGCGACGACGGCCGGGGCCCCGCCGTCGGCGGACAGGATCTCGACCGAGGCGGCACCGGCGTCGCGGGCCAGCGCGGCGACCGCGTCCGCCGAGCGCCGGGTGTCCTCGGCGTGTGCCGGGTCGGCCCAGATGCTCGGGATGCGGACCAGCGCCTCGAGATCCGTGCGCGCGCCCGGCAGGACGGCGTCGACGGCAGCGGAGAGCGCTGCGGGAGCGGGGTCGGTCTGCGGCTCGGCCATGCGTTCGGATGCTACGCGGGCCCGGCGGGGCCGCACCGGTCGCCGATCGTGCCGCCACGCCCGGGCGGTTCGTCGCTACATTCGGGCGCATGTCCCGATTCCTGGCGACGTTGCTGGAGTCCGCGACCGGTCCCGACGGGTCCGCCCGCGGGATGACGACGGGGGAGCCGCGCGAACCCGTGCGGCGTTCCTGGGCGGAGGTGCACGGGACGGCCCGCGGGATCGCGGACGCCCTGCGACGCCCCGGCGACGACGGTGGCCCGGCCCTCCCGTTCGGCGGCGCGGTCGGGGTGCTGGCGGGGGAGCCCGCGGCGATCGCCCCGGCCGCGCAGGCGGTGTGGCTGTGCGGCGGCAGCGTGACGATGCTGCACCAGCCGACCCCGCGCACCGACCTGGCCGAGTGGGCCGCCGACACCGTCGCCACGCTGACGATGATCGACGCCGCGATGGTGCTGCTCGGCCCGCCCTTCGACGCCCTCGCCCCGGTCCTGACCGAGCGCGGCATCCCGTTCCGGATGCTCGACTCGTTGACCGGCGACCCGACCGCGTTCGTCGCGGACGCCGCCGTCGCCGACGAGGGCGACACCGCGTTGCTGCAGCTCACGAGCGGTTCCACCGCGGCCCCGAAGGCCGTGCGGATCACCCATGCGAACCTGCACGCCAACATCGGGGCGATGGTGACCGCGTCGGCGCTGGACGTCGCGACCGACCGGATGGTGTCGTGGCTGCCGCTGTTCCACGACATGGGCATGGTCGGGTTCCTGACCGTCCCGATGACGGTCGGGCTGGACCTGGTCACCGTCACACCCGCGGACTTCCTGGGTCGCCCGCGACTGTGGGCCGAGCTGATCTCGTCCTACCGCGGCACCGTCACCGCGGCCCCGAACTTCGCCTACGCCGTGCTGGCCCGCCAGCTCGCCCGGGTCGACGACGGCGCGCTCGACCTGTCCACGTTGCGCATCGCCCTCAACGGCGCCGAGCCGGTCGACCCGGCCGCGGTGGCGGCGTTCACCGACGCCGGCGCCCGCTTCGGACTCCGGCCGGAGTCGGTGCTGTGCGCCTACGGGATGGCCGAGACCGCGCTCGGGGTGTCCTTCGCGCCCGTCCACACCGGACTGACGGTCGACCGGGTCGACGCCGAGTCGCTGGAGTCGCACCGGCGTGCCGAGCCCGCGGGCGCCGGTCCGGTGCGGGAGTTCCCCGAGCTCGGACCGCCGCTGCCCGGGATCGAGGTGAAGGTCGTCGGCAGCGGTGGTCGCGTGCTGGGACCCCGGGAGGTCGGGGTGATGCACCTGCGCGGCGACGCCGTGACGCCCGGCTACCTCACCGTCGACGGCCCGGTGCCCACCCAGGACCGGGACGGCTGGTTCGACACCGGTGACGAGAGCTACCTGACACCCGAGGGCGCCGTCGTCGTGTGCGGCCGCACCAAGGACGTGATCATCATGGGTGGGCGCAACATCTACCCGACCGACATCGAACGGGCCGCCGGTGCGGCCGAGGGCGTGCGCGCGGGCAACGTCGTCGCGGTCCGGATGGCCGCGGGGCAGGGGCGGCACCGGGAGTCGTTCGCCGTCGCCGTCGAGGCCCGTGGGGACACCGATGCCGACACCGTGCGCAGGATCCGCGACGACGTGATCCGCCGTGTCGTCTCCGCGGTGGGGGTGCGACCCGCCGAGGTCGCGGTCCTGGCTCCGGGAAGCCTGCCCAAGACCCCGTCCGGGAAGCTCCGCCGCGCCGCGACGGCGGACCTGCTCACCGCCCGCCGCTGACCCGGACGCACGAGAGCCCCGGTCCCAGCGGGACCGAGGCTCTCGTGGAGGACGGGCTCAGCCCGACAGCGGGTGGAACCGGTTCTGCGCCGGCTCCAGGCCCTCGGACAGCAGGGCCTCGGCGGCGTCCGCGGCGAGGTCCAGACCGAGGTCGAGCTCCTTGTTCTCCACACCGGAGAACCGCTTGAGCACGTAGTCCGCCGGGTCCTGACGACCCGGTGGGCGACCGATGCCGAACCGCACGCGCAGGTAGTCCTTCGTGCCGAGCGCCTTGCTGATCGAGCGCAGGCCGTTGTGCCCGCCCTCGCCGCCGCCGCGCTTGAGGCGGATCACGCCGAAGTCGAGGTCCAGCTCGTCGTGGACGACGATCACCTCGGTCGGCGGGATCGAGAAGTACTGCACCAGCCCGGCGACCGGGCCCCCGGAGAGGTTCATGTACGTCCGCGGGACGGCCACGGTCACCGGGCGACCGGCCAGCCGGCCCTGCGCGATGTCGGCGTTCGACCGCTTGTGCGCGGAGAACCGGCCGGCGCCGGCCCGCGTCGCCAGCAGCGCGGCGACGCGGGTACCGACGTTGTGCCGGGTGCCCTCGTACTCCGGACCCGGGTTCCCGAGTCCGACGACGAGGGCCGGCCCCGGCACGGGGCTCACTTGTCGGAGGACTCGGAGTCGCCCTCGGAGTCCGCGGAGCCCTCGGCGGAGTCGCTCTCGCCCTCGGCGGCCTGCTCCTCGTCGGACGGCTCCTCGACCACGCCGGCACCCTCGGTGTCGACCTCGGCCTCGAGGTCCTCCTCGGTCGGGGCCGCGACGACCTGCACGACGAGGTACTCCTCGTCGGTGCGCAGCTCGACGCCGCCGGGGAGCTTCAGGTCCTTGGCGAAGTACTGGGTGCCGATCTCGGCGTCCTCCACGGAGATCTCGATGTTCTCCGGGATGTTCAGCACGTCGGCCTCGACCAGGACGGTGTTGAGGTCCTGGGTGACCAGCGAGCCGGGGGCGGCCTCGCCGGTGACGACGACGTCGAGCTCGACCTCGACCTTCTCGCCACGCTTGATGACGAGCAGGTCGACGTGCTCGATGTAGGGGCGCAGCGGGTGCACGACCACGGTCTTGGTCAGCGCGAGCTGCGGCTGCGCACCGTCGACGTCGAGCTCCAGCACCGCGTTGCGGCCCTGCTCGCGGACGACCGCGGCGAACTGCAGCGACGGCAGCGACAGGTGGACGGGGTCGGTCCCGTGGCCGTAGAGGACGGCGGGGATCTTGCCGGCACGACGGGTGCGACGGGCGGCGCCCTTGCCGAACTCGGTCCGGGTCTCGGCGGGAATGCGGGTCTGGGCCACGGCTGCTTGCTCCTCGAAAGACGTTCTGCGACAGGTGCGCGCGGCGAGGAGCCGACCGGGATCGGCCCACGTCGATCACGGCGGGTCTAGGTGCACCCGCCCTCGCCGCGGAGATGCCGAGAAGAGTACGCCAGGCCCGTGGGCGTCCCGGGGTCAGCCCCCCCGCGACGACCACGGGCCCCGCTGGTCAGGCCACCGAGTGGGGGACTCCCGGACCCGGGTCGATGCGGTGTGGGCCGTTCTTGCCGGGCTTGACGTCGAAGTCGAAGATCCCGGTCGGGAGGTAGACCGTGGAGCAGGAGTTCGGGATGTCGACGACGCCGGAGAGCCTGCCCTCGATCGGTGCGGCCCCGAGGATCATGTACGCCTGGATCGGGGAGTAGCCGAAGTTCGTCAGGTAGTCGATCGCGTGCAGGCAGGCCCGCTGGTAGGACAGGTGCGAGTCGAGGTAGCGCTGCTCGCCGTCGAGGGTGACCGAGGTGCCGGAGAACGCGATCCACTCGCTGTACTGCGGGTCGGTGTTGCCGGGCACGAAGATCGCGTTCTCGCTCACGCCGTAGGTCGCCATCCCGCCCTTGATGACGTCGACGTGCAGGTCGATGAAGCCGCCCATCTCGATGGCGCCGCAGAAGGTGATCTCACCGTCGCCCTGGGAGAAGTGCAGGTCGCCCATCGACAGGTTCGCGCCGTCGACGAACACCGGGTAGAAGACCCGGCTGCCCTTGGTGAGGGTCTTGATGTCCTGGTTGCCGCCGTTCTCCCGGGGCGGTGCGGTGCGCGCGGCCTCTGCGGCGGCCCGGTCGAAGTCGGCTCCGGTCAGCGAGCCGAGGATCGCCGAGCCGGGGTTGGGCGGCAGGGCCAGCGGCGGCACCCGGTCCGGGTCGGTGTCGATCAGCGCCTGCTCGCGGGCGTTCCAGCGGCCGAGCAGCTCGGGCGAGGGCGCGGTCCCCATCAGTCCGGGGTGGACGATCCCGGTGAACGACACCCCCGGGACGTGCCGGGAGGTGGCCGTCCCGCCCCGGAAGTCCCAGATGACCTTGTAGGCGTCGGGGAACTGCTCGGTGAGGAAGCCGCCGCCGTTGCGGGTGGCGAACACGCCGGTGTAGCCCCAGCCCTGCCCGGCCAGTGGTCCGGAGTCCTCCTGGGGGATCGGGCCGACGTCGAGGATGTCGACGATCAGCAGGTCACCCGGCTGCGCCCCCTCGACGGCGACCGGCCCGGACAGCACGTGCACCCCGTCGAGCGGGGCGTCGAGGATGTCGTCGGCGGAGTCGTCGTTGTGGATGGCGCCGTCGAACCACTCGCGGCAGTCGACGCGGAAGGTGTCCCCGGGCTTGACGTGGACCTGCGCCGGGATGTCGGGGTGCCACCGGTTGTGGCCGGTCAGCTGCTGGTCGGTGAAGGACCTGGTGCTGTCGAGGGGGAAGACGTTCCTGGGCATCGGGCACTCCCGGGGTCGGTGCGGACGCGGGCGGGGCGGTCAGGGTCGCGGCAGGCCGCGGGTGGCCGGGTGCAGCGGCGGCCCGCCGGGGCGCAGCGGACGCGGCGGCGGGGCGGAGACGACCTGGGGCTCGTGGGCCGTCGCCGTCGTGCGGTCGATCAGGGCGACGCGGCCGCGGTCGGCGAGGCCGAGCATCGGCGCGGTGATGACGCGCGGGGACGCCTCCCCGCAGGTGGGGCAGCGCGCCGTCGCGGGGGCGCTGCCGATCGGGTGCCGTTCCTCGACGGGGCCGTCGGCCCCGCACCGGTAGACGTAGAGCGCCACGGTCGTACCTCCCGGCACGTCGGGCGACCCGACATGCATCCGAGGAAATAATTTCCTGGGAAAGTACGACCGACGGGCCGGGGTGTCAACGCGGGCGTCAGAGTTGCTGGACGACGTCCCACGCCACCCCGTCGGCGACGGCGAGGAACACCTGCTGGCGCAGGTGCCGGCCGTGCACCTCGACGGTCCCGCGCGGGCTCTCGTAGGCCAGCCCCTCGGCGACCGCGGTCATCGCCGGCACCTCCGGCGACCCGGCCCGGCGCATGAGCTCGGTCAGCAGCCGGACACCCTCGTAGCAGGACTCGCCGAGGCTGTTGAGCACCGGTGCGTCCGGGCCGAAGCGGTGGGCGTGCGCGGCCGCGAAGTCCAGCCCCGACGCCGTCGCCAGGTCCTCGAAGTAGCCGGCCGAGGTGAGCAGGCCGCGGGTGTTCTCCGGGCCCGAGGCGAGCAGCACGTTCTCCTCGATCAGCGAGCTGAAGCGCAGGATCTCCCGGTCCAGCCCGACGGCCCCGAAGGCCCGGTTGAACTCGACGGCGTCGTTGCCGATCAGGAGCATCAGGACCGCGTCGCAGCCGCTCGCCTCGACCCGGTGCAGCACGCGGGAGAAGTCCTCGGTGCCGAGCGGGACGTACATCTCGTCGCAGACCGTCCCGCCGATCCGGCGCAGGTGCTCGGTCGCGACCCGCGCGGACCGGCGGGGCCACACGTAGTCGTCGCCGACGATCGTCCAGCGGCGCACCCCGGCGGCCGCGGCGAACCAGCTCAGCGACGGGCCCAGCTGCAGGTCCGGGGTCTCCCCGGTCAGGAACAGCCCCGGCCGCTGCTCGCCGCCCTCGTACAGCGCCGTGTAGGCGTAGGGCACGCGCCCGCGGATCCGGGGTGCGACGGCCTCGCGGACCGCCGAGATGTGCCAGCCGGTGACCGCGTCCACGGCCCCCGCGCTGACCAGTGCGTCGAGCTCCGCGGCGACGACGGCGGGTGGCGCACCGCCGTCGACCGGCACCAGGTTCAGCTCCCGGCCGAGCACCCCGCCCGCGGCGTTGACCTCCTCGGCCGCGAGCGTCGCGCAGGACTCGCACGACGGGCCGAAGATGCCGGCCGGACCCTGGAGCGGGACGACCAGCGCCACGTTGAGCACCTCGCTCCCGCGCGCCGGCACCGCCGTCGCGCGCCCGGGGGCCGGGGTCGGAGTCATGCAGGTGACGCTATCCATCGTGGCCTCGCCCACCCACCCCCTCGGGCGAAAACGTCCGGTTACGATGCGCTCATGGCGGAGCCCGCGGAGCACGTGCGGCCGTCCGGGGACGAGTCGCTGCGGCTGCTCTGCGCGGTGGGCCGGGCCCTGGACCAGGAGCTCGACGACGCGCTGCAGGCCTGTGGCTCCGAGGTCGAGCAGTGGCGGGTCCTGGGGTTCGTGGCGCGGGGCGGCGCGACGATGAGCGCGCTCGCCGAGCACGCACTGCTGCTGGCGCCGCGGGCGACCAAGCTCGTGGACCGGATGACCGCGGCGAACCTCGTGCACCGCAGGCCGGACGCCGTCGACCGGCGCCGGGTGCTGGTCGTCGCCACCGAGCGGGGCCGCGCGGCGCTCGCGGAGTGGGACGCGGCGGCGGCCGGGGTGCTGGAGCGCTACCGGGACCTGCTGGGCCCCGACGCCGCCCTGTTCGACGACGTCCTGGGCCGCCTGCAGGGCGCGACCGGGCGGCCCGGTGTGCCGGGGCAGGCCGGGCTCGTCGCGACCGAGCGCTGACCCGGACGACCGACGGCGCCCCACCCGGAGGCGGAGCGCCGTCGGCGGACGCGCGGGGTGCTCAGGCGTTGCCGTCGAACAGGCTCGTGACCGAGCCGTCCTCGAACACCTGGTGGATCGCCTCGGCCAGCAGCGGGGCGATCGGGAGCACGGTCATGCTGTCGAAGCGCTTCTCGTCCGGGATCGGCAGCGAGTCGGTGAAGATGACCTCCGACGCGCCGCAGTTGGCCAGGCGCTCGGTGGCCGGGCCGGACAGCACACCGTGGGTGGCGGCCACGATCACGTCCGAGGCGCCCTCCTTGAGCAGCACCTCGACCGCCTTCGCGACGGTGCCACCGGTGTCGATCATGTCGTCGATGACCACGCAGCAGCGGCCCTCGATCTCACCGACCACCCGGTTCGCGACGGCCTCGTTCGGCTTGCGCGGGTCCCGGGTCTTGTGGATGAACGCCAGCGGGGTCCCGCCGAGGGTCTCGGCCCAGCGCTCGGCCAGGCGCACCCGGCCGGAGTCGGGGGAGACGACGGCGAAGTTCCCGTTCGGCCGGGTGCTCTTGATGTGCTGGGCGAGCACCGGCAGCGCGAACAGGTGGTCGACGGGGCCGTCGAAGAAGCCCTGGATCTGCGACGTGTGCAGGTCCACGGTCAGGATCCGGTCGGCACCGGCGGTCTTGAACATGTCCGCGACGAGGCGGGCCGAGATGGGCTCGCGACCGCGGTGCTTCTTGTCCTGACGGGCGTAGCCCCAGAACGGCATGACCGCGGTGATCCGCTTGGCCGACCCGCGCTTGAGCGCGTCGACCATGATCAGCTGCTCCATGATCGCGTCGTTGATCGGGGCGGAGTGCGCCTGGATCACGAACGCGTCGCTCCCGCGGACCGACTCCTCGAAGCGGCAGAAGATCTCACCGTTCGCGAAGGAGTAGGCGGACTGCGGGGTGACCGTGACGTCGAGCTCCTTCGCCACGTGCTCGGCGAGCTCCGGGTGCGCCCTCCCCGAGAACAGCATCATGTTCTTCTTGGGAGTGCCTGCGATCGCGCTCACCGTGCGGTGCCTCCTCGGCTGAGGTCTCTCGGGTCTGTCGTACCGGCGGAGGTGGTGTGACCTGCGCCGTCGCTGCTGGTCGTGCCGTTCGTGGACGGGTCGCTGCCCGCCCGCTGTGCCGCCTCGGCGGCGGGGGTGCCGGGCCGCTTGCGCGGCACCCACCCCTCGATGGTGCGCTGTGGCCCACCGGACACCGCGAGCGCCCCCGGTGGGACGTCGGCGCGGAGCACGGTCCCGGCGCCGGTGTACGCGCCGTCCCCGACCGTGACGGGGGCGATGAACATGGTGTCCGACCCCGTCCGCACGTGGGATCCGATGACGGTCCGCTGCTTGCGGACGCCGTCGTAGTTGACGAACACCGACGAGGCGCCGATGTTGCTCATCTCGCCGATCGTGGCGTCGCCGACGTAGGTCAGGTGCGGGACCTTGGTGCCCGCGCCGATGTCGGAGTTCTTGACCTCGACGAACGTGCCGATCTTGCCGCGCTCGCCGAGGACGGCGCCCGGGCGGAGGTAGGCGAACGGCCCGACCGAGGCGCCGGGGCCGATCCGGGCCTCCGACCCGTGGGTGCGGACGACGCTCGCGCCGGCCCCGACGACGGTGTCGGTGAGCGTCGTGTCGGGACCGATGACCGCGGCCTCGCCGACCTCGCACGCACCGTGCAGCTGGGTGCCCGGGTGCAGCACGACGTCGGGTGCCAGCCGCACGTCGACGTCGACCCGGGTGGTGGCGGGGTCGACCACGGTGACCCCGGCCAGCATCCACTCACGCAGCACGCGGCGGTTCAGCTCGGCGCCGAGCTCGGCGAGCTGGACGCGGTCGTTCACGCCGCGCACGCGCCACTCGTCGTCGCAGCGGAGGGCGTGCACCGTCCGGCCCGCGGCGACGGCGGCGGCGACCAGGTCGGTGAGGTAGAGCTCCTGCTGGGCGTTGTGCGCGGCCAGGCCCGTGATGCCCGCGCGCAGGAACTCCGCGTCGAAGGCGTAGACCCCGGAGTTGATCTCGTTGATCGCGCGCTGTTCCGGGGTCGCGTCGGCGTGCTCGACGATGCCGGTGACGGAGCCCCCGCTCCCGCGCACGATCCGGCCGTAGCCGGTGGGGTCGGGGACCTCGCAGGTCAGCAGGGTGACCGCGGCGCCGTGGTCGGTGTGCTCGGTGACCAGCGCGGACAGGGTCGCGGTGTCGAGCAGCGGGACGTCGCCGTAGGTGACCAGGACGGTGCCGGTCAGGTCCGCGGGGAGCGGGGTGAGGCCGCTGCGGACCGCGTCGCCGGTGCCGAGGCGCTGCTCCTGGACGGCGGTGGTGGCGGTGCGTCCGAGGGTGGCGGAGATGTCGCGGACGGCCCGCTCCACCCGTTCACGCTCGTGTCCGACGACGACCACGAGGTGCTCGGGTGCGGTACCGGCCAGTGCGTGCGCGGCGTGGCCGAGCATGCTGCGCCCGCCCAGCTCGTGGAGCACCTTCGGCGTCGACGACCGCATCCGCGAACCCGCACCCGCCGCGAGGACGATGCCGGCCGCGACCGCCGCCGTTCCGGGGGCCGGTCGGTCACCGGTGCCGGCCCGGTCGGGTTCGGGCATGTTCGGTTCCTCCTGCCGGACTCGCCGCCCGTGCCGGGCGGTGGACGCGGGACGCGCCGTGCCGGTACGGCATCGTACGGGGACGGCCCCGGGGAACCCGGCGGGCCCGTCGCCCGGTGGTGACGGCGTCCAAACCCAAGATCAACCCTTCGGGTGGTAACCGGTCGGTCGCCGGTCTCGTTCCACGGTTCAGACGACGGCGACCGACCGGTCACCGTCCGCGATGCGGATGAGCGGAGTGCGATGACGCGCGAGGTCGAGGGACGCCGTCGGCGGCCCCGGGTGATGACGGTCCTGGCCACGGTGGTGGCCCTGGTGCTGGCCGGGCTGACCGCCGGGATGATCGGGACCGCGTCCGCGGCGCCGACGGAGTCCGACGCCGGGCCGGGCCGCACCGAGGGCACGCCGTGCTCGGCGGCCGCGCGCGCCTGCGTCGACCTCGCGAACAGCACGGCATGGCTGATCCGCGACGGGAAGACCGAGGCGGGACCGGTGCCCGCGTCGTTCGGCAAGAAGGGGCAGCGCACCCCGGCGGGGGTCTTCCAGGTCCAGTGGAAGAACAAGGACCACCGCAGCCGGGAGTTCAACAACGCGCCGATGCCGTTCGCGGTCTTCTTCGCCCCCGGCGGCATCGCCTTCCACGAGGGCAATACCGAGACCGAGTCCGCGGGCTGCGTCCGGCTGTCGCGGGAGAACGCCGAGCGCTGGTTCAACTCGCTGCAGGTCGGCGACCGGGTCGAGGTCACCAACATTCCGCAGTGACGTGTGGCGTTGTTTCCGCCCCAGGGGTGGCGGGAACGGCTCGGGCGGAGAACACTTCCGACTGATCGGTTGTGCAAAACCGATTCTGACGACACGGAGGACTCATGCCCACGCGCAGCGCCCGCACCGCCTGGAACGGCACCCTGGAGCAGGGATCCGGCCAGGTGGAGCTGTCCAGCTCCAAGGTCGGCACCTACGAGGTCAGCTTCCCGAAGCGTGCCGCCGACGAGGCCGGCGGCACGACCAGCCCGGAGGAGCTCATCGCGGCGGCCCACTCGGCCTGCTTCGCGATGCAGCTCTCGGCGAACATCGCCGAGGCCGGCGGGACCCCGGAGTCGCTGGAGGTGTCGGCCGACGTCTCGCTCGGCCCGGACAAGGACAACGGCGGCTTCAAGCTGACCGGCATCACCCTGAAGGTGCGCGGTGAGGTCTCCGGCCTCGACGCCGACGGCTTCGCCAAGGCCGCCGACGCCGCGAAGGCCGGCTGCCCGGTCTCCAAGGCACTGACCGGCGTCGACATCACGCTGGACGCCGCTCTCGAGAGCTGAGAACACCCCCGCGACGCCCCCGCCCGGACCTCGGACGGGGGCGTCGTCGTGCCCGGGGCGGTCGCCGTCGGACATCCGCCGCAGCACGGCGACCGCGCAGGCGGGCTCCCCGGGGCGGGCTCAGCGACTACGCAGCAGCCGGTCCAGCGTGCGCAGGCCCAACCTGCTCAGCGCCGGGGCGGAGGTCCGGTAGTACCAGCCCAGGCCCATCGCCTGCGCGAACGCCCAGGCCCGTCCCCGCGCCCACTCGACGGGGCCGCAGCCCAGCTCCGTGCGCAGCAGCTCCCGCGGCCCGTCGTCGAGCAGGTGCCACGCCGCGACGAGGTCGAGCGCAGGGTCGGCCGGGCCGAATCCGCCGCCGTCGAGGAGGCCGGTGAGCCGGCCGTCGGCGACGACCACGTTGCCGGGGATCAGGTCGCCGTGGGACATCACGTCCGGCCCGGCGCGGGGCAGCACCCGGAACTCCGCCCACATCCGACGGAGCGGGCCGACGTCGAGCAGGTCGGCGGACTCGGCGAGACACGTCGCCATCCAGGCGTCCTGGTCCGGCAGGTGCCCGCCGCGGCCGTCACCCGCGAACCGGCGCCCGCGGGTGTCGGCGGCGCGCAGGCGGCGCAGCAGACCGGCCAGGTCGACGGCGAATGCGGCCGACCGGCCGGGGTCGTCGGCGTCGGCGGTGCGGCCCGGCACCCAGGTCTGGACCGACCACGGCAGCGGGTAGCCTCGTGTCCGGGGTTGCCGATCCCGACCGGCTCGGGCGTCGGGACCGGGCTGCAGGCGGCGAGCTCCCGGGCCGCGGTGGCCTCGGCCACCAGCCGCTCGCGCACCGCCGCGGTGTCGTGGCCCTGCAGCGGGAACCGGGCCGCGAGGCCGTCCCCGACCCGGTGTATGGCGTGCACGGTGCCGCTGCCGGGGGCCGGGCGCACGGGCAGGTGGCGCAGCGCGGGGAACGAATCGTCGACCAGACGGCGGGCGGTGGTGGCGTCCACCCGCGCCTCGTCGATGTGCATCATCGCGGGGGAGTGCACCACCGGGACGGTGCGGCGGGCGAGCGGATTACGTCCGCGGGCGGAGGTGTGGGTGCGCGGCTTGCTCCGCCGCCAGGATTCGAACCTGGACCATCGGAACCAAAATCCGAGGTGCTGCCGTTACACCACGGCGGATCGTGGGCCCCGCCATCGTGACACGTGCGCGACGGCGTCCTCGCAGCGCACCCGCCCCGCGCAAAGCCTGTGCATGGTCCTGATCACGGACAAACACCCACGAATGGGTGACATTCACCCCGGGCGTGCCGCCCGCGCGTCGAGTTGTCAGACTCGCTGCGTGCTGAACACGGATGCCTCCGGGACGACGTCGTCGATCGGGTCCGGAACCGCGTTGACGTGCCGCCTCTGCGGCACGACCGACCTGCGCAGCTTCTGCGACCTGGGTGCCACGCCGCCCTGCGAGCTGTTCCTCACCGAGGAGACGGCACAGCAGCCCGAGCAAACCTTCCCGCTGCACGTGCGGGTGTGCAACTCGTGTCTGCTCGCCCAGCTGCCGCCGGAGATCAGCCCGGAGGAGACGTTCTCCGAGTACGCGTACTTCTCCTCGTTCAGCTCGTCGTGGGTGGAGCACGCCCGGCGCTTCGTCGACTCCGCGCAGCAGCGGGCCGGGCTGGACTCGGGTTCGTTCGTCGTCGAGGTCGCGTCGAACGACGGCTACCTGCTGCAGCACGTCGTCGCGAAGGGCATCCGCTGCCTGGGGGTCGAGCCGAGCGTGAACGTCGGGGAGGCCGCCAGGGAGAAGGGCGTGCCGACGCTCACCGCGTTCCTCACCCCGGAGACCGGCGCCCGGGTGCGTGCCGAGCACGGCCCGGCGGACCTGGTCTGCGGCAACAACGTGTTCGCCCACATCCCCGACGTCGTCGGCTTCGCGCAGGGACTGCGCGCCATGGTCGCCGACGACGGCTGGGTCTCCATCGAGGTCCAGCACCTGCTCACGCTCGTCGAGCGCAAGCAGTTCGACACGATCTACCACGAGCACTTCCAGTACTACACGCTGCTCACCGGGCAGCGGGCGCTCGCCGCGGGCGGGCTGACCCTGGTCGACGTCGAGCTGCTCGACACCCACGGCGGCTCGATCCGCATGTGGGCGCGCCCGGCCGAGATCGCCGGCGAGCCGAGTGCGAAGGTCAGCGAGGTCCTGGCTGCCGAGGCAGCGGCCGGGCTGCACACGCCGGAGGGCCACGACGGGTTCGCCGAGGCCGTCTCCACCATCCGCGACGACCTCGTCGCCTTCCTCATCGACGCCCGCCGCCAGGGCAAGCGCGTCGTCGGCTACGGCGCCCCGGGCAAGGGGAACACCCTGCTCAACTACTGCGGCATCCGGCCCGACCTGGTCGAGTACACCGTCGACCGCAACCCGTACAAGCACGGGCGGCTAACGCCGGGGACCCGGATTCCGATCTCTGCCCCGGAGCGGATCGCGCAGGACCGCCCCGACCACGTCCTGATCCTGCCCTGGAACCTGCGCACCGAGCTGATCGAGCAGCTGTCCTACGTCCGTGAGTGGGGCGGCACGCTGGTCTTCCCGATCCCGTCGCTCGAGGTGGTCTGACGTGAAGGTCGTCCTGTTCTGCGGTGGATACGGCATGCGGATGCGTGACGGCGCCTCCGACCTCCCGAAGCCGATGCACCCGGTGGGCCCGCGGCCGCTGATCTGGCACGTGATGCGCTACTACGCCCACTTCGGCTACACGGACTTCGTCCTGTGCCTGGGCTACGGCGCGCACCACATCAAGAACTACTTCCTCCACTACGACGAGACCGAGTCCAACGACTTCGTGCTGCACCAGGGCGAGGTCGAGCTCATGGGCAGCGACGTCCAGGACTGGAACATCACGTTCGTCCACACCGGTCTGGACTCGCCGATCGGTGAGCGCCTGCGCCGGGTGAAGGCGCTGGTCAAGGACGAGGAGATGTTCCACGCGAACTACGCCGACGTCCTCACCGACGCCCCGCTTGACCGGATGGTCGAGCAGTTCGCCGGCACCGACGCCGTCGGGCAGCTGATGGCGGTGCCGCCGCAGTCGGCGTTCCACTGCGTCGACGTCGACGACAACGGCAGGCTCGAGTCGATCGCCACGCTGCAGGAGATGCCGATCTGGGAGAACGGCGGCTATCTCATGTTCCGGCCGGAGATCTTCGACTACCTGGAGAAGGACTGCGACCTGATCGCCGACGCCGCCGCCCCGCTCGCGCGCAAGGGACGCATGTCGGCCTACCGGCACCGCGGCTTCTGGCAGCCCGCCGACACCGTCAAGGAGCGCAACGCGCTGGAGGCGGCGTACCAGAGCGGTGCGCGGCCGTGGATGCTGTGGGAGTCCTACGAGGCCGACCAGGACCCGCTGCAGGCAGCCATCGCCCAGATGCACCGCAGCAGCCACCAGCGCGACTGAGCGAGCCGTCGGTACGAACGACCACTGCTCGCGGAACTCCGGGGGGAACGAGAGACCGTGCTGAACCTGCTGCCCGAGCGGTTGGACCGCATCCTGCTGCTCGGCGCCCACTGTGACGACATCCCGATCGGGGCCGGCGGGATGCTCCTGGAGCTGTGCCGTGCCTACCCGGGGGTGCACGTCACCGCGCTGGTCCTGACCGGTGCGGGGTCGCTGCGCGAGGAGGAGGAACGGGCCGCGCTGGCCGCGTTCACCCCCGGCGCGCACCTCGACGTCATCGTCATGGACCTGCCCGACGGCCGCGTCCCGCAGCACTGGGAGCGGGCGAAGATGGCGCTGGAGGACCTGCGCAGCCGCAGCGAGCCGGACCTGGTGATCGGCCCGTCGCCGCACGACGCCCACCAGGACCACCGGACGCTGTCGCAGATGATCCCGACCGCGTTCCGCGACCACCTGACGCTCGGCTACGAGATCCTCAAGTGGGAGAGTGACCTCGCCCAGCCGACCGTCTTCCTCCCGCTGTCGGAGCCGGTACTCACCGAGAAGATCGCCAAGCTCCACGAGCACTACGGCAGCCAGCGCGACCGGACCTGGTTCGACGACGAGACCTTCCGCGGCCTGGCCAGGGTGCGTGGCGTGCAGTGCCATGCCCGCTACGCCGAGGGCTTCCACGTCCAGAAGCTGACGCTGTCGCCGGCGCCGATGGTCGGCTCCGAACCCGGCGGCTTCTGACCCCGCACACACTCCGAGAAAGGGACATACATGCGCGTACTGCTCACCGGGCACCAGGGCTACCTCGGGACCGTGATGGCGCCCCTGCTGGCGGCCGCGGGTCACGAGGTGACCGGCCTGGACTCCGGGCTGTTCGCCGACTGCGTGCTGGGTTCGCTGGACACCCCCGACGTCGAGGGCTTCAGCACCGACCTCCGCGACGTGACCGTGGAGCAGCTCTCCGGGTTCGACGCCGTCGTCCACATGGCCGCGCTGTCGAACGACCCGCTGGGCTCGCTCGCGCCGGAGATCACCTACGACATCAACCACCACGCGTCGACCCGGCTGGCCCGGCTGTCGAAGGAGGCAGGCGTCGGCCGCTTCGTCTACGCCTCCACCTGCTCGGTCTACGGCGCCCAGTCCGGCGACGACCTCGTCGACGAGGACGCCCCGCTCAAGCCGGTCACCCCGTACGCGATCTCCAAGGTCCGCGTCGAGGACGACCTGGCCGAGCTCGCCGACGCCGACTTCGTGCCGGTCTCGATGCGCAACGCGACCGCGTTCGGGTTCTCGCCGCGGCTGCGCGCCGACATCGTGCTGAACAACCTGGTCGGCCGCGCGATCCTGACGAACGAGGTCACGGTGCTCTCCGACGGCACCCCGTGGCGCCCGCTCGCGCACGCCGAGGACATCGCCGGCGCGGTGGTCGCCGCGCTGGCGGCTCCGGCGGACGTCGTCCGGGCCCGGGCCTACAACGTCGGCACCGAGCGGAACAACCGGACCGTCGCCGAGATCGCGCAGGCCGTGATCGACGCCGTCCCCGGCTCGACGCTCAACATCACCGGCGAGGCCGGCAACGACCCGCGCAGCTACCGGGTCGACTTCGCCCGGGCCCGCAAGGAGCTCGGCTTCGAGGCGTCCTGGACGATCCCGGCCGGTGCCGAGCAGCTCGCCACCGAGTACCGGAACCGCGGCCTCACCCAGGACGCGTTCGACAAGTCCTTCACCCGGCTCGCGGTGCTCAACCGTCGTCAGGCGGCGGGGGAGCTCGACGGGTCGATGCACGTCGTGAAGTAGGACCGCTCGGCCGACGGCCCGTTCCGCGCTACGGTCGCGGGGCGGGCCGTCGACGTCTCCAGGAGCCGGGTCTTCAGGGGCCCGCGGCCCGGCTCACGTCTCCGGATCGATCAGGATGACGCGGGTACTCACGCCCCCACGTGCAGGTCGACGACGATGCCGGTCTCGTACCGCCCCGGCTGTGGCACCCCTGCGAAGAACCGCTGTCCCGACCGGGCCGGGGCGCCCACTCGCGGCGCGGGCCGGGCGAACCAGCGCGGGCTCGCGTCGACGTCCCGGACGGCCACGCTGCCGGGGACGGGGCTCAGCGCGTACGTGCCCCCGGGATCGGCTGCGAGCTCGTAAGAAAGGACCCGGAGATGGCGCACCCGGCCGGTCACCGGGGGGAGGTCCTCGGGGAACACGTGAGCGGCACCGGACAGGTGGCCGCGCAGGCGGTGCTCACCGGGTGGCGGTGCCGCAGCGGTGTGGCCGCCGCCCCAGGCCGCGACCACGCCGTCGCGGTGCAGTCGGGGCGCGGGATCGTGCGGCACGACGGACCACAGGTGTTCGGCGGAGAAGGGGTGATCGGTGGACGGGACGAAGAGCACCCGCCAGGTGGCCTGCTCACCCACCACGGGCGGTGGGGCGCAGCACTCGATCTCCCAGGACTCGACGACGATCTCGATGACAGGGTCGGACATCGGTGAGAAGCCGGCGCACTCGACGAGCCGGGGCGCGACGGCCCCGGGCACCGGGGCCACGACGGTAACCCGGCCGGTGCCCCCGTGGCACCCCGGTTACTGCGTCGACCGGCCGCCGCGCGCTACCGTCGCGGGGCGGGCCGTCGACGTCTCCAGGGGGAGCCATGTGCCGCAACATCCGGACCCTGCACAACTTCGAGCCGCCAGCCACACCCGACGAGGTGGATGCCGCCGCGCTGCAGTACGTCCGCAAGATCTCGGGGGCGGCGAAGCCCTCACAGGCCAACGCCGAGGCGTTCGAGAGGGCGGTCGCCGCCGTCGCCGAGGCGACGAGGGAGCTGCTCGACGGGCTCACCACCACCGCCCCGCCGAAGGACCGCGAGGTGGAGGCGGCGAAGGCCCGGGCGCGGGCGGAGCTGCGTTACGCGCGCTGATCCAGCGCGAGGTCGAGCAGCAGGCCCGTCTCCGTGCGGCCGGGGCCGGTCGTCCACGCGAACCGGTCCGGTCCCTCGGCGACGTCGCGCAGCTCGACCGATCCCGGGACGCGCTCGAAGGCGTTCGTGCCGTGCCACGGGGCCCGGCGCATCTCGTGCGACATGACCCGGATTCGCTCGATCCGGCCGCGCACCGCGCCCGGGTCCTCGGGACGGCGACCCCCGTGCGCGGTCGCGAACAGCGCACCGTGCAGCAGTCGGATCCCCGGGGCGGGTGGCGGTTCGTACTCGGACAGCCAGCGGGCGTGGAGGCCGTCGCCGCCGTCGAGCCAGATCTGACCGCCCCGGGCCGGGGTGTCGTGGGTGACGGTCCAGAGCAGCTCGCATGCCGGGTCGTAGCCGGGGCAGAGGTCGAGCCACCACTCGGAGAGGTCCCCGAGCCGCGGAGGCGGCAGGCAGCAGCCGTACTCCCACTCGCTGACCTGGACCTCGACGACGTGACGCGGCACGTGTGGAGCCTCGCACGCGACGGACCACCGCTCGACACCCACCGAGACGCACGTTTCCGCCCTGCCGGGGGCGAGAACGTGCGTCTCCACGAGCCCTACGCGGCGGGAGCGGCCAGGGCGTCGATCTCCACCAGCATCTCGGCGTGGGGCAGGCCCACGAAGACCGTCGTCCGTGCGGGGAGCGCGGCGCCCTCCGGGACGTAGCGGGAGACGAACTCGCCGTAGGCCTCGTTCATCGCGGTGAAGTGCTCCCGCTCGGTGAGGTACACCCGGAACATCAGGACGTCGCCGACGGACGCGCCGCCCGCCTCCAGGATGGCGCGGACGTTCTCCAGGGTGCGCAGGGTCTGGGCGTGCACGTCGCCGGGCGCGATGTACTGCTTCGTGGCCGGGTCCATCGGGCCCTGGCCCGAGACCTGCAGCAGCCCGCCCCGGCGGACGCCCTGGCTGAAGGTGTGCGCCGGCGCGGGCGCGTCGGGGGTGGAGACGGCGCCGTCGGCGGTCGTGCTCATACGGGGGGTTCCTCTCGGGTCGGGCGCCAGCCGAGGTCGCGGGAGATCGTCCCGGTGACGGCCAGCAGTGACGGGACCAGCTCCATCAGCTGGTCGTAGCCGGCGACGATGGTCGGTACGGACACCGACACCGCCGCGACGACGGTTCCGGCCGGTCCGCGGACCGGCGCCCCGATGCAGTTGATCGAGGCCTCGTTCTCCTCGCGGTCCTGCGCCCAGCCCTGCTCGCGCACGCGGGCGAGCTCGGCCAGGTAGGTCTCGCGGTCGGTGATCGTGTTCGGGGTGCGGGTGGGGAAGTCGATCTCGTCGAGCACCCGGTTCCGCTCGGCGGCGGGCAGGTCGGCGAGCAGCACCTTCCCGGCGGCGGTGGAGTGCACGGGTCCGCGCAGACCGACCCGCGACGCCATGCGCACGTTGTCGAGGGACTCCAGCTTGTCGATGTAGACGATCTCGTCGCCGTCGCGCTCGGACAGGTGCACGGTGTGGCCGTGGGCCCGGTTGAACGCCTGCAGGTGCGGTGCGGCGACCGTGCGCACCTCGCGCTGGTCCAGCCCGCGCGAGGACAGCTCGAACAGCCGCGAGCCGAGCCGGTAGCGGTGGTGGTCGTCGCGGTGCACGAAGTGCTCGTCGGCCAGGGTGCGCAGCAGGCGCAGGACGGTCGTCTTGTGCACCTCGAGCGCCGTGGCGAGCTCGTCGAGCGAGGCCGGGCCCTCGCCGAGGAGCACCAGGATCCGCAGCGCCTTGGTCAGGCTGGTGCTCACCCGGCCCACCGGTCGGCGGTCACGCGCAGGGCCGCCCAGGCGTCGTCGTCGAGGTCGAGCAGATGCTCGGGCAGTGGAGCGGCGGAGTCCCCGGGGACGACGAGCACCGCGGCGGCGCCGAGGTGGCCGCGGCGCAGGCAGCGGCCCACGTCCTCGCCGCGGACCAGGCCGGTGAGCAGACCGGCGGCGAACGCGTCGCCCGCCCCCACCGGCTCGACGACGTCGACGACCAGCGCCGCGCGCTCGGTGACCGCGCCGTCGCGGTGCACGGCCAGCGCGCGCCGAGGACCGTCCTTGACCACGACCAGCTCCGGATCGGGCAGCAGTGCGCGCAGCCGCGCCGGGTCGTCGGTGCCGAACACCCGTTGCGCCTCGTCCGCGCCGACCAGGAGGACGTCGGCCCGGCCGGCCAGCGCGACCACCGGGGCGGGGTCGCCGTCGGGCCACATCTGCTCGCGCCAGTTCACGTCGAACGACACCCGGTACCGGCGCGGGTGGGCCAGCAGCGTCTCCAGCGTCGCGGCACAGGACGGCGACACCGCGGCGGTGATCCCGCCGACGTGCACCCAGTCCGCGTCGGCGATCCGGTCGCGCACCGCGGGCGTCTCCAGCAGCTCGGGGCCGGCCGCCGAGGCCGCCGACCCGGCCCGCCGGTAGGTCATGACGGTGCTGCCGTCGGGGCCGGGGGACTTGGCGTAGCGGCCGGTCGGGTGGTCCGGGTCGACGCCGATCCCGCCGGTGTCGACCCCGGCGGCGGCGAGCGTGCGCGCCACCAGGTCGCCGTGCGGGTCGGCGCCGAGGCGACCGACCCATGCCACCGTGACTCCGGCGGCGGCCAGGTCGAGCGCGACGTTGACCTCCGCGCCCGCGGCCTGTGCGGGGGCCCGTGGGTCGTCGACGGCGGCCGCGTCGGGGACCAGGGCGAGGGCCTCGCCGAAGCACACCACGGCGCTCCGGCCCGGGATGTCCACTGCTGGGTTCTCCTCCGCCGTCGTTGACCGATCCGTCGCGGCGATGCTAGAACAGCCCGACCAGAATACGCAACTAGCGCTGCGAAATACGCAACGCTCCTGCTCGTAGGGGGGAGAACGGGATGCTCCGGTACGCGTCGCTCGGCGCCGAACGGCCCGGACCGTACGCCAAGTCCGTCCCGCCGCTGCCCGGCACCGTCGACGAGTGGCTCGCCGGTGGGCCGCGGCTGTCGGACCTGGCGACACCCGTCCTCACCCTCGACCGGGCGGCCCTGCACGCCAACGCCGAGCGGATGGCCGGCTGGTGTGCCGCGCACGGCGTCGACCTCGCCCCGCACGGCAAGACGACGATGGCCCCGGCCCTGTGGGACCTGCAGCTGCGCCACGGCGCCTGGGGGATCACCGTCGCCACGCCGTGGCAGGCGCGGATCGCGATCGACGCCGGCGTGCGACGGGTGCTGCTGGCGAACGCGCTCGTCGACCCGGCCGGGGTGCGCGCCGTGGCCGCAGCCCGTGACGCCGACCCGGACCTGGAGGTCCTCAGCTGGGTCGACTCGGTCGACGCCGTCGCCGCGATGACCGCCGCGGCGGGATCACCGGCACGGCCGCTCGCGGTCGCCGTCGAGCTGGGGGCCCCTGGCGGGCGGACCGGTGCGCGGACCCTCGACGAGGCCGAGCGGGTCGCCGCGGCCGTCGTCGCGAGCCCGGCGCTGGTGCTGGCCGGGGTCGGCGGCTACGAGGGGGCACTCGCGCACGACCCGTCCGCGGAGTCGCTGGCGACCGTCCGCGCCTACCTCGAGGACCTCGCCACGCTGCACCGGCGGCTCACCCCGTCCTACGGGACCGACGAGGTCGTGGTCACCGCGGGCGGCAGTGCCTACTTCGACCAGGTCGTCGCCGCGCTGGCCGGGCTCGCCGACGCGCGCACCCGCGTCGTGCTGCGCTCGGGCGCCTACCTCGTCCACGACGACGGCTTCTACCGCGGCATCTCCCCGCTGGCCCGCGACGACGAGCAGCGCCCGTTCCGCTCGGCGATGCACGTGACCGCCCGGGTGGTGTCCACCCCCGAGCCCGGCCTGGCGCTGCTCGACGCGGGCAAGCGCGACGTCCCGTTCGACGAGGGGCTGCCCGAGCCGCAACGCATCGCCGACGACCTCGGGGCGCCGTCGCGGCCGCTGACCGGCACCGTCACCGCCGTCAACGACCAGCACGCGTTCCTGCGCACCGAGGAGCCGGTCCGGATCGGGCAGGTCGTCCGGCTCGGACTCTCGCACCCGTGCACCGCGTTCGACAAGTGGCGCTGGATCCCGGTGCTGGACGGTGCGGATCCCGACCCGCAGGTCGTCGAGCTCGTCCGGACGTTCTTCTGATGGGCACACTGCTGCGCGGCGGCACCGTCGTCGACGGGACGGGTGGGCCCCGGTACACCGCGGACGTGCTCGTCGAGGGTGACCGGATCGCCGCCGTCGGACCGGACGCGGCCGGGCGGGCCGGGCGGGCCGACCGGGTCGTCGACGTGGCCGGACTGGTCGTCGCCCCCGGGTTCGTCGACATGCACGCCCACTCCGACCTGCGCCTGCTCACCGAGCCCGCGCACCTCGCGAAGGTCTCGCAGGGCGTGACCACCGAGGTCCTCGGCCAGGCCGGGCTGTCCTACGCCCCCGTCGACGACGCCGTGCTGCCCGTGCTGCGCCGCGCGATCGCCGGCTGGAACGGCGATCCCGGCGCGGACTTCCTCACCTGGCGCACCGTCGCCGAGTACCTGGACCGGCTCGACGAGGGCATCGCCGGCAACGCCGCCTACCTGGTCCCGCACGGCACGGTCCGTGCGCTGGTCTGCGGCTGGGACGACCGGCCCGCCACGCAGGCGGAGATCGCCCGGATGGCCGACGTCGTCCGCACCGGCATGGCCCAGGGCGCGGTCGGTCTCTCGGCCGGGCTCACCTACACCCCCGGTATGTACGCCGACGGCGCCGAGCTCGCCGCCCTGTGCGCGGCGGTGGGGGAGCTGGGCGGCTTCTTCTCCCCGCACCACCGCAGCTACGGCGCGGGCGCGCTGGAGGCCTACGCCGAGATGGTCGACGTCGCCGAGCGGTCCGGGTGCGCGCTGCACCTGGCCCACGCCACGCTCAACTTCGGCCCCAACAAGGGCCGGGCCGGGGAGCTGATCGCGCTGCTCGACGCCGCCGTCGCCCGCGGCGTCGACATCACCCTCGACACCTACCCCTACCTGCCCGGCGCGACGACGTTGTCGGCGATCCTGCCCAGCTGGTGCCAGTCCGGTGGTGTCGACGCGGCCCGTGAGCGGCTGCGCGACCCGGCGGCGCTCGCCCGGATCCGGGAGGACCTGGAGGTCCACGGCTCCGACGGCTGCCACGGCGTCGTCGCGGAGTGGGAGACGATCGAGATCAGCGGGGTCACGAACCCCGAGCTCGCCGGGCTGGTCGGGCGGACGATCGCCGACATCGCGGCCGCTGCCGGACGGGACCCCTTCGACACCTGCGTGGACGTCCTGCTCCGCGACGACTTCGGGACCGGGATCCTGCAGCACGTCGGACACGAGGAGAACGTCCGCGCGATCATGCGCCACCCGCGGCACACCGGCGGCAGCGACGGCCTGCTAGTCGTCGCGAAGCCGCACCCGCGGGCCTGGGGGACCTTCCCCCGCTACCTCGGCCACTACTGCCGCGAGCTGGGGCTGTTCTCCCTGGAGGAGTGCGTCCACCACCTCACCGGACGCGCCGCCGACCGGCTGCGCCTCGCCGACCGCGGCCGCGTCCGGCCGGGCCTGGCCGCCGACCTGGTGGTGTTCGACCCGGACACCGTCACCGACACCGCCACCCTCGCCGAGCCGGCCCAGCAGGCGGCAGGCATCCCGTACGTGCTGGTCAACGGGGCCTTCGCGATCGACGGCGGGGAGCGCACCGACGCGCTGGCCGGCCGCGCGCTGCGCCGCCGGGCCGACGGCCGGACAGCACCGGGCACCCATCCCACCGGAGGACACCGATGGCCTTCCTGAACTGGCTGCAGAACGACACGGCCGGCCTGTTCACCCTCGCCGCCGTCAGCGTCGCGCTGCTCCTGGTGCTGATCATGCGGCTGCGCCTGGAGCCGTTCATCGCGCTGATCGTGACCGGCGTGCTGGTCGCCCTGGTCGCGGGCGTGTCGGTCACCGAGCTCGTCGGCACCCCGATCAAGGCGTCGGACTCGCTGTTCGAGAAGGGGTTCGCCGGGATCCTCGGCCACATCGCCCCGATCATCGGCCTGGGCACCGTGCTCGGCGCGATCATGGAACGCTCCGGTGGGGCGGACGCCCTGACCGAGCGGCTGCTCCGGCTGTTCGGGCCGAAGGGCGCGCCGCTCGCGATGGGCATCACCGGGCTCGTGCTCGGCATCCCGGTGTTCTTCGACATCGGCATCTTCGTGCTCGCGCCGCTGGTCTACGTGGCCGCGCGCCGTGGCGGTCGCTCGCTGGTGCTCTACGCGATGCCCATGCTCGCGGGCCTGTCGATGACCCACGCGTTCCTGCCGCCGCACCCCGGGCCGGTCACCGCGGGCGGGCTGCTCGGCGTCGGCATGGGCTGGGTGATCGCGATGGGCCTGCTCTGCGGCATCCCCGCATGGCTGGCCGGCGGCGTCTGGTGGGGCTCGTTCATCGGGCGGCGGGTCCAGGTCGACGTGCCCGAGGACCTGCCCGGCGGGAGCGGTCCGGCCGCCGGCCCGTCCGGTCCCGCCGGTACCGCGGTCGCGGTGACCGCGCCCCCGCCGGTAGCGCTCATCTCCTCGATCATCGCGGTCCCGCTGGTGCTCATCCTCGCCGCGACCGTCGCGGGGGTGGCGCTGCCCGAGGGCACGGTGCTCCGTGACGTGCTCGTGCTGCTCGGCACCCCGGCCATCGCGCTGACGCTGTCGGTGCTGCTCGCGCTGTACCTGCTCGGCATCCGGCGCGGGACGTCGATGGCCGAGCTCGGCCGCATCTCCGGCGAGTCGCTGCGCCCGGTCGGGATGATCCTGCTCGTCGTCGGAGCGGGGGCGTTCTTCGGCAAGGTCCTGCAGACCACCGGCGTCGGCGACGCACTGGCCGGCTCGATGACCGCGATCGGGCTGCCGGTGATCGCCTCGGCGTACCTGATCAGTGCGGCGCTGCGGATCGCCCAGGGCTCGGCGACCGTCGCCATCGTGACGACGGCGGGCATCATCGGCCCGACCGTCGCCGCGGGCGGCTACAGCCAGCCGCAGCTCGCGCTGATCGTCGTCGCCGTGTCGGCCGGGTCGATCATCGCCAGCCACGTCAACGACGGTGGGTTCTGGATCGTCGCCAAGTACTTCAACATGACGGTGAAGCAGACCCTGATGACCTGGACGGTGCTGGAGACGATCCTGTCCGTCGTCGGGTTCGCCGCGGCCGCGCTGGTGTGGGCGCTCGTCTAGGGGCCCAGCGGGTCGGCGTCGAGCGTGACCGGCGCGCCGTGCGGGGTCGCGACGGCGGCGCGCAGCCAGGCGCCGGTCCGCTCGTCGACCGTGTCGCGGTCGGCGACGCCGAGCCCGTCGAGCAGGTGCTCCAGCGCGGCGAGCCAGGCGTCCCAGTAGTCCAGGCCGGTGTCCAGCTCGGCCCCCAGGGTCTCGGCGAACTCCTGCCGGTCCAGCGTTCCGGTGTCCTGCAGGGCCACGGCCAGCGCGAACGCGTTCGCCTGCCAGGGCTCGTCGAAGACCGGGCCGTCAGACGGGCTCAAGGTAGGACTCCCAGGCGTCGACGGAGACGGTCGTGGTGGGGTCGGCGTCCGGGCCCCACAGCTCGGGACCGGTGAACACCACGGTGTAGAGCGGCTCCGGGCACTCGCCGAGGCCGTGCGCGCGGGCGTCGGGCAGCACGTGGGTCCCGCGGTGCGCCTCGACGGTCCCGCTGCGGCCGCGGACGTAGCGGGGGAGCCGGGTGTGCCCGCGCGGGTGCATCACCCGGGCCCGCACCCGGTCGCCGGGGGCGAACCGCGGCGTGCCGGCGGCGTCGCGTTCGGTGGGGGCGCCGGTCGCCAGCACCCGGGCGACGGACCCGGCGTCCAGTGCGGCGGGCGCGTCGGCCCGCGGGCGCAGCGTGCGGCCGGCCTCGAGCTCGTCGGCACCGACCAGGCCGTGGGTGACCAGCAGCTTCTCGGTCGCCGCGAGCCAGATCTCGTAGTAGGTCAGCGTCAGGTAGACCGGCGGGGGGAGCGACTCGCGGGCGTGCCGGGACTCGTCGATCGACCAGCCGCCCGGGCGGGCCGCGGCGAGGGTCAGCGCCAGCACCAGCGGTTCCCAGCCGGCGTGGAACCGGACGTCCTCCGGCTCGGGCTCGACGGGCCCGAAGCCCATCGCGCCGCCGAGGTCGTGCGCGCCGTTCACGCCGACACCAGCCGGGTTCCGATCATGGCGTCCCGGGAGACGATCGCGGCGAGCTCGTCGACCGACCAGCCGTCGGTCCCGGCCGGGCGCTGCGGGACGACCAGGTAGCGCAGCTCGGAGGTGGAGTCGTGGACCCGGATCGCGACGTCGTCGCCGAGGGTGGTCCCGAAGTCGGCGAGCACCCCGCGCGGGTCCAGCACCGCCCGCGACCGGTAGGCCGGCGACTTGTACCAGACCGGCGGCAGACCGAGGACCGGCCACGGGTAGCAGGAGCACAGCGTGCAGACGACGAGGTGGTGCTCGCCCGGTGCGTTGAACACCGCCGCGAGGTGCTCGCCGCCCCGGCCGCCGTAGCCGAGTTCGGCGACCGCAGCGGTCGCGTCCTCGGCGAGCCGGGCCGCGAAGTCCGGGTCGGTCCACGCCCGGGCGACGACGTGCGCGCCGTTCCGCGGGCCCACCCGGTGCTGGTAGGTCTCGATGATCTCGTCGAGCGCGGCCGGGTCGACGTAGAGGTCGCGCGGATTGATCACAGCTGGGTCGCGGCCGGGTGTCGATGGTGAGGGGCGGGCACGGGCCTGTCGATCATGAAGTTGTTGACTCTTCGTGATCGTCTGGAGGCCGCGTGCCCGCCCTGCCATCATGGTTGACCGAGCCGTTGTGGGACCAGTTCGCCGCGCTGCTGCCGCCCCGGGGCGAGTTCGATCCCACTCATCCGTGGGGCTGTCACCGCCGCCGGATCGCGGATCGGGTCGTGTTCGACAAGCTCCTGCAGGTGCTGCGGTTCGGCTGCCCGTATCAGGGCGTCTCCGACAGCACCTGCTCGGCGACCACCATCCGCGATCGCCGTGACGAGTGGATCCGGCTCGGGGTCTTCGCCCAGCTACGCCGGATCGCCCTGGACGCCTACGACCGCATCGTCGGCCTGTTGCTTGACGACGTTGCCGTCGACGGCGCCATCACCAAGGCCCCCGGCGGCGGTGAGGTCGCCGGACCGTCACCGGTTGACCGGCGTAAACAGGGCATGAAGCGATCGGTGCTCGTCGAGGGCCATGGCATCCCACTGGGCCGGGTCCTGGCCGGGGCACACCGCCACGACTCCCCGCTACTGGGCCCCACTCTCGACCACCTCGACGCTCTCGGCCCGCTGCCCGACGACATCACCGTGCACCTCGACGCCGGCTATGACTCCGGTAAGACCCGCGACACACTCACCGAACGGGGCCTGCACAGCGAGATCGCGCGCAAGGGCGAGAAAGCACCGATCCAGGCCACCCAACGCTGGCACATCGAGCGCACCAACGCCTGGCACAACAGCTTCAACCGGCTGCAGCGCTGCTACGAACGCCGCGAAACCGTCGTCGACGCGTTCTTCGACCTCGCCGACACCATCATCACACTCCGTAGCCTGATCCGGCAGGCCTGGACCACGCACCGCTGGGACAGCCGACCACACCGCCGCCCATGATCATCCATCAATCCGCGCGACCTCGTAGCCCTTCTCGACCAGGATCGACTCCAGGGCCCGGACGCGGGCGTCCACCGGCCGCAGCTCACCGCTCATCGGGCCGACGGTAGCCAGACCCGGTCCGGCCGTCGAGAGCACGACGGCCCGGCACCCACGCGGGGCACCGGGCCGTCGGACGGGCGGGGTCAGGCGTTCGTGAGCGCGTCCTCGAACTCCTCGACCTTCAGCGGGGCCAGGTCGGAGACCCGCAGGAAGTCGCCCAGCGTGGTGCCGGTCGCGCCGGAGTCGACGTTCTTCGGTCCGCGGCCGGCGCGCACGTCGTCGAGGTTGATCGTGCGCAGGTCGTAGGAGAACCGGGTGACGTCGGAGGTGTTCGGCGCCGACGCGTGCAGGTGGTTCGAGGAGAACATGAAGACGTCACCGGACTGCGCGGCGATCCGGATCTCGCCGCGGGACTCGAAGTCCTCCAGCGGGAGGGGGTGCGGACGGGTGTCGGTGGTCTTCTCACCGGCGGCCGCGGTGCGGTGCTTGGCGACCCACTCGTCGTAGTCGTACTGGTTCGAGCCGTTCTTCACCGGGCGGTCGAAGTAGTCGGTGTACATGCTCATGACGTTCTCGCCGACGACGTCGTACACCGGGGTCCAGTAGTTCACGAGCTGCTGCGGGTGGCCGTACCACATGTCGCGGTGCGCCTTGTAGTTGTAGGACACGCCGGCGGTGAGGAACTGGTCGGCCGGGATGACGCGCAGCCGCGGGATGTCGAAGTAGGTCCGCTCGGGGTCGACACCGAAGTCGACGGCGAACTGCTGGCAGAGCGACTTGGTCTTCTCACCGTTGGTGAACTCGTGCTTGAGCGGCTCGACGCGGCGGATGAACTCGTCGACGTCCATCTCGTACTGGGCGCGCTCCGGGTCCATGCCCTCGAAGGCCTGACCGATGAGGTCCTTGGCGTGGTCGGCGAGGGCGTTCGCGCCACCGATCCCGGTGTAGAGATGGAAGTCGCCCCGGAACAGGGACTCGCGGCGCGCGTCGTCGTCGATCCGGCGGTTCAGGTAGACCGTGATCACCGCTTGCTCCTCCGTGCTGACTCGGGTTCGACACCCGTCTGACACCTGCTGACGCTAGCGGACACGATCGGGTGGTTGTCCACTATGCAACGTAGTAGAAGGGACTCTGCGACACCGTGACCGAAAGGTCCGGTTGATGCCGCCCTCCTCTCCGTGATTAGGTGAGCCTCACCTATGGGGAGGTGGCGATGTCGGTCGTGACCGAGGACCGCGCGGCGGTCCGTGTGGTGGGCCTGCAGCGGGTCTCGGACGTCTTCGTCCGGGCCCGGCTGGAGGGGGAGGCGTTGGCCGGTCTCGACCTGCCCGGCGTCCCCGACGAGGCCTGCGTCTTCCACTTCCCGCTGCCCGACGGCGGCCGCGACGACCACGGTCGCTGGTACACCCTGCGCGAGGTCAGCCCCTGCCGCACCCGGGTGTCCATCGACCTGGTCTGCCACCCCGGCGGGGTCGGCGCGGGCTGGGCGCGGCGGGCCCGCGTCGGCGACGAGATCGAGGTCTCGCACACGAACAGCTGGTTCAAGCGCCCGGCCGGGGTCGGCTGGCAGATCCTCGTCGGCGACGCGGCGGCCCTCCCGGCGCTCGCCCGGATCGTCACCGAGACCCCCGAGGGCATCGACACCGAGGTCGTCCTGGAGATCGACGAGGTGCCGGCCGACTTCCCCGCGCGGGCCCGGGTGCGTCGCGAGCCCGCGAGCGAGACCGGCAGCCGGCTGGCGGAGATCGTCGCCGGGCTCGTGCTGCCGGAGGGGCCCGGCTACGTCTACGTCGGCGGTGAGGCGTCCGCGACCCGGGCTGCCCGCAAGCACCTGCGCCACGAGCGCGGCCTGCCGCCCGGCGCCTACGGCGTGCTCGGCTACTGGCGGCGCGACGCCGACACCTTCCGTCGCACCTGGCGGGCCAACCAGGAGCGCTTCGAGAAGGCCTACGCCGACGCGGCCGCCGCCGCCGAGGGCGACGACGAGCGGATGCTCGACCTCTACGAGGCGACCCTGGAGCGCGACGGGCTGATCTGAGCCGGGCTCACCCCTGGGCCGTCGGCCGGACGACGAGCTGGTTGACGTCGACCCCGGCGGGCTGTTCGAGCGCGAAGACCACCGCGCGGGCGATCGCGGCCGGGTCGAGGGCGATCTCGTCGCGCTGTGCCCGGTAGTCCGCGCGCAACCGCTCGTCGCCGATGCCCTCGACGAAGTCGGTCGCGACGAACCCCGGCGAGACCTCGGTGACCCGCAGCGCGGGTCCCGCCTCCTGGCGCAGCCCCTCGCAGAGGGTCCGGACGGCGTTCTTCGTCGCGGCGTAGACGACCTGACCGGGGACGACCCGCAGGCCGGACGTGGAGGCGACCACGACGAGGTGGCCCGCCTCCTGGGCGCGGAAGACCGGCAGCGCCGCGGCGAGCCCGTACAGGACGCCGCGCAGGTTGACGTCGATCATCTCGTCCCACTCCTCGACCGGGAGCTCGTCGAGCGGACGGACCCGGCCCACCCCCGCGTTCGCCACCAGCACGTCGAGCCTGCCGAACTCGGCCCGTGCGCGGTCGACCAGCGCGGTGTGGTCGGCCCGGTCGCGTACGTCCATCGGCACGGTGACCGCCGTCCCGCCCGCGGCGCGCACCCGGTCGGCCACGGCCTCCAGCCGGTCCGCCCGACGCGCCCCCAGGATCAGGCGCGCCCCGCGGGCCCCGAGCTCGACCGCGGTCGCCGCGCCGATGCCCCCGCTCGCGCCGGTGACGGCGACGACCCTGCCGGTGATGGTTTCCTGCGTGTCCACGGTGTCTCCCGACTCGAAGTGATAACCCACTTACACGCTAATGTGATAGCCCGATCACAGCAAGGAGGGCGCATGGCCCGGCGGGCGAGGTTCCATCACGGCGACCTGCCGGGCGCACTCGTGCGTGCCGGCGTCGACCTGCTGGCCGAGGTGGGCGTGCGCGGGTTCTCGGTCGCGGTGCTGGCCCGCAGGCTGGGGGTGAGCACGGCCGCGCCGTACCGGCACTTCGCCGACCGCGACCGGCTGCTGGCCGCGGTGGTGACCGCGGCGGCCGGCGAGCTGGCGGAGCAGATGGAGACCGCGGCCGCGCGGGCCGGGGACGACCCGGTATCGCGACTCGCCGCCGCCGGCGGGGCCTACGCCGGGTTCCTCACCGGGCGCCGGGTCGGGCTGGACCTCGTCTACGGCGCCGAGCTGCGGGCACTGGGCGACCGCGACCTCGCGGCCGTGGGACGGCGGATCGGGGACGTCCTGCTCGCCCCGGCCCTGGAGCTCGCCGACCCGGCCGCGGCGGTGTCGCTGATGGAGCGGGTGGTCACGACCGCCCACGGCTACGGCGCCCTCGACGTCGACGGCTTTCTCGCCGGCGCCGCGGTCGGCGGCGGCACGGTCGCCGAGCGTGCGGAGGCGGCCGTCGCGGCCGTGGTCCGCGGCACGGTGGGCACCCCGGGACCGGCGGCGGGCGGTCCGTGAGGCGGGCCCGCGCCAGCGTGCCGTGGCACACCGACGGTGCGGTCGGCGGCCGCGCGGGCCAGGCGTAAAGTCGAGGGTCGGCACCCCGACCGGGTCGGGAGCCCTACCGCGACCCGGGCAGGGGTCTGCCCTGCCCGCGGTCGGCCCCCGCCGCCGCGCGCACCGCCAGCCCACCTCCACCGAGGAGCCAGCGCCGTCGTGGCCATCCTGTCCGGTCTGCTCACCTCCGCCCTGTCCGACGCCGGTCTCCGTGCCGCCGTCGATGCCGCCCGCGCCGCGGACACCCGCGCCGGTGAGACCCCTGCCGTGCAGGTCGAGGGGCCCTCCGCGGTGCGCCCCCTGCTCGCCGCCGGGCTCGCCGAGACCTCCACGGTGCTCGCCGTGACCGCCACCGACCGGGAGGCCGAGGACCTCGCGGCCGCGGTGTCGGACCTGCTCGGCCACGGCGAGGCGCCGGGCGCCGCCGCCGACACCGTGCACGACTGCGCGGGCGCACCCGTCGTCGTGCTGCCGAGCTGGGAGACGCTGCCGCACGAGAAGCTGTCCCCGCGCCCGGACACCGTCGCCCGCCGGCTGATGATCTTCCGCCGGCGCGCCTCGGCCGAGACCGCCCCGCGGGTGGTCGTGACCGCGGCGCGCAGCCTGATCCAGCCCGTCGCGCCCGGGCTGGGCACGCTCGACCCGGTCTCGCTGGCCGTCGGCGAGGAGCACGACTTCGAGCAGCTCCTCGTGCGGCTGGTCGAGCTGGCCTACAACCGCGCCGAGATGGTGACCACCCGTGGCGAGTTCGCCGTGCGCGGCGGCATCCTCGACATCTTCCCGCCGACCGCCGAGCATCCGGTGCGCGTCGAGTTCTGGGGCGACGAGGTCTCCGAGGTGCGGTCGTTCTCCGTCGCCGACCAGCGTTCGGTCGGCGAGGTCACCCGGATCGACGTCCCGCCGTGTCGCGAGCTGTTGCTCACCACCCCGGTGCGCGAGCGGGCCGCCGAGCTGGCCCTCGAACAGCCCGAGACCGCCGGGCTCAACCGCAACCCGCTGCGCGAGCTGCTGGAGAAGCTGTCCGAGGGCATCCCCGGGGAGGGCATGGAGTCGCTGATCCCGGCGCTGGTCGGCGGGGAGATGCAGACGCTCACCGACCTGCTGCCGGACGGGACGCGGGTGCTGCTCGCCGACCCCGAGCGCATCCGGACCCGCTGCGCCGACCTCGTGCGCACCGGGCAGGAGTTCCTGGAGGCGTCCTGGCTGGCGTCCGGCTCCGGGGGCGAGGCCCCGATCGACGTCTCCGGGTCGGCCTACCGCGACCTGCGCGTCACGCTGGAGCACGCGACGGCGACCGGCCGCCCCGTGGTGTCGCTGTCGCCGTTGCTGTCGGGTGCCGACGACGTCGTCGTGGCGGGCGTGCACGAGATCGAGCCCTACCGGGGCGACACCGACCGCGCGCTGACCGACCTGCGCGCCCACGTCGCCACCGGCGGTGCCGCGGTGCTCGTGCTGGCCGGACAGGGCACCGCGGACCGCTCGCTGGAGCAGCTGCGCGAGGCGGAGGTCCCCGCCGCGGCCGTCCCGGTGCTGGCCGACGCCCCGGAGAAGGGGATCGTCACCGTCACCTGCGGGCGGGTGCTGAACGGGTTCACCGCGCCGGAGGTGGGGCTGGTCGTCGTCTCCGAACCCGACCTGACCGGCAGTCGCGCCGGGCTCGACACCGCGCCGCGCCGGACCACCCCGCGCAAGCGCAACGCCGTCGACCTGGCGGTGCTGCAGCCCGGCGACTTCGTCGTCCACAACCAGCACGGCATCGGGCGCTTCGTCGAGATGAAGGAACGCACCGTCCAGGGCGCCACCCGCGAGTACCTGGTGCTGGAGTACGCCAGCTCCAAGCGCGGCCAGCCCGCCGACCGGCTGTTCGTGCCGACCGACGCCCTCGACGAGATCAGCCGCTACGTGGGCGGCGAGCAGCCCGCGGTCAACAAGCTCGGCGGCGGGGACTGGGCCAAGACCAAGAGCCGCGCCCGCAAGGCGGTCAAGGACATCGCGGCCGGTCTGGTGCAGCTCTACGCGGCCCGCCAGGCCTCGCCGGGGCACGCGTTCGGCGCGGACACCCCGTGGCAGCGCGCGCTCGAGGACGCTTTCCCCTACACCGAGACCCCCGACCAGCTGTCGGCGATCGACGAGGTCAAGCGGGACATGGAGCGTCCGGTCCCGATGGACCGCGTCATCTCCGGCGACGTAGGGTTCGGCAAGACCGAGATCGCGGTGCGGGCGGCGTTCAAGGCGGTGCAGGACGGCAAGCAGGTCGCCGTGCTCGTCCCGACGACGCTGCTCGCCACCCAGCACCTGTCGACGTTCTCCGAGCGGATGCGTCAGTTCCCGGTGACCGTGCGCGGGCTGTCGCGGTTCACCGACCCGGCCGAGGCGCGGGAGACGATCGAGAAGCTCGCCGACGGGCAGGTCGACGTCGTCGTGGGCACGCACCGGCTGCTCCAGACCGGCATCCGCTGGAAGGACCTCGGCCTCGTGATCGTCGACGAGGAGCAGCGCTTCGGTGTCGAGCACAAGGAGCACATCACCGCGCTGCGCGCGCACGTCGACGTGCTGACCCTGTCCGCGACACCGATCCCGCGGACCCTGGAGATGAGCCTGGCCGGCATCCGCGAGATGTCGGCGATCACCACCCCGCCGGAGGAGCGGCACCCGACCCTGACCTACGTCGGTGCCTACGACGACAAGCAGGTCGCCGCCGCCGTGCGCCGCGAGCTGCTGCGCGACGGCCAGGTGTTCTACGTCCACAACCGGGTCAGCTCGATCGACCGCGCGGCCAAGAAGATCCAGGACCTCGTCCCCGAGGCCCGGGTCGCCGTCGCGCACGGGCAGATGAACGAGGACCTGCTGGAGCGGACCGTCAGCGCGTTCTGGCACCGCGAGTTCGACGTGCTGATCTGCACCACGATCGTCGAGAACGGCCTGGACATCTCCAACGCCAACACCCTGATCGTCGAGCGCTCCGACACCCTGGGGCTGTCCCAGCTCCACCAGCTGCGCGGCCGGGTCGGGCGTGGCCGCGACCGTGGCTACGCCTACTTCCTCTACCCGGCCGACCACCCGCTCACCGAGACCGCGCACGACCGGCTCGCCACCATCGCCCAGCACTCCGAGCTGGGCTCCGGCGCGGCCGTCGCGATGAAGGACCTGGAGATCCGCGGAGCGGGCAACATCCTGGGCGCCGAACAGTCCGGCCACATCGCCGGCGTCGGATTCGACCTCTACATCCGCCTGGTCGGGGAGGCCGTCGCCGCGTTCCGCAAGCAGGCGGGCGGGGAGATCGGGGCCGAGCCGGAGGAGCTGCAGGAGGTCCGGGTCGACCTGCCGGTCGACGCACACGTCCCGCACGACTACGTCGACGGCGAGCGGCTGCGTCTGGAGGTCTACCGCAAGATCGCCGAAGCGCCCGACGACGCCGCGCTCACCGCGATCGTCGAGGAGCTGACCGACCGCTACGGCGAGCCACCGACCCCGGTGCGGAACCTGCTGGAGGTCGCCCGGTTCCGCCAGCTGTGCCGGCGCCTCGGCATCCGTGAGGTCGCCTCGGCGGGCACCCAGCTGCGGATCGGGCCGATGCAGCTGCCCGACTCCGCCCAGCTGCGGCTGCGCCGGCTCTACCCGAAGGCGCAGTACAAGGCGGCCGCGCAGATCGTCACGGTGCCCAAGCCGATGCAGGGCAACCGGATCGGCGGGGCGGCGCTGCGCGACGTCGAGCTGCTCGGCTGGTGCGCGGAGCTGCTGCTGCAGATCGTGCCGACCTCCACCCCGGTGCACAGCTCGGCCTCCTCCTGACGCGGTCCTGACGCGATCCTGATGAACACCCGGTGTACCGCCGGGGAACTTCGGGTGTCGGCGTCCGTGCTGTTTCCGGGACGTAACGGGACGGACTCCGGCGAACCGGTCGTCGGAGTTGTCGGGATCAATCGCGCGACGTGGGTTCCCATTTTTTCCGGTGATCCACAGCACTTCGCGGACGCGATCCACACTGAGGTGTTCTCAGTAGCGGGGTGGCAGGTCGTGGCGACACGCCGAGGGTGGTGAGATGAGCGGGAACGGGGCAGGACCCCGGTAGATCGGTTCGGTCCAGCACAGATCGACACCGTCACCGAGGTCCTGCATGTCTGATCCTGTCACCTACACCGCTGTCCTCCCGATCGGGGAGCGCACCGTGGCCTATCTGGCGCGGCTCCTGGTCCTTCAACGCCGTCGACGTGGCACCCGGCGGCGGGCGTTGACCCCGTTCGCCCAGGCAGTGCTGGTGATCCGCTGGTTCTGTGATGCTACCCGGGTCCGATGTTTGGCCGGTGACAACGCGATCAGCACTGCAACGGCCTACCGTTACCTGCACGAAGGCATCGACGTCCTCGCCGCGGCCGCACCCGGCCTGCACGGAGCCCTGCTCGCCGCCCGCACAGCCGGGCACACCCACGTGAATCTCGACGGCACCCTGATCGCCACCGACCGGTGCCGCGCGCTCGGCCTCACCCCCGGGGTCGACCTGTGGTGGTCGGGCAAGCACCGCCGCCACGGCGGGAACATCCAGGTCCTCACCGCACCTGATGGATGGCCGCTATGGACCAGCGACGTGCGGCCGGGCCGCGAGCACGACACCCGCTGCGCCCGTACCCACCCCGGGCTGCTCGAGGGCCTGGCCGCGTTCACCGACGACACCCACGCCGCGCTGGGCGACCTCGGCTACGAAGGCGAAGCCGACCGGCTCACCGTGCCCATCAAACTCGCCCCCGGCCGCGGGCAGACGGTCAACCAGCGCACCGTCAACACCCTGCACTCAGCCCTTCGTGCTCTGGCCGAACGCGGAAACGCCCTGCTCAAGACCACCTTCGCCGCGTTGCGGCGAGTCACGCTATGTCCCTGGCGCACCGGCGCGATCACCGCAGCTGCGCTCGTACTACTCCACACCGAGTACGACCGCACGACATGATCAACCCGCTACTGAGAACACCTCACTGTTTTACGATCAGGTCAACGGCGCGTGAGAAGGCCGTTTCCGTCGTGGGCTCCCCGTTTCTGGGAAAGAGGTGTGTCCGATGTCCGATCGCCGGCCAGACTCCACCGATTCCGCCGATTTCTGCACTCCGTGCCTGGTGTTGGACATGGACACCGTCCGAGAACGGTATGCCGAATTCGGTGACGCCCTCCCCGGTGTGGACCTGTTCTATGCGGTCAAGGCGAATCCTGACCCGCGGCTCGTCGCATTCCTGGTCGGTCTCGGCGCACGATTCGACGTCGCCAGTCGGCCGGAGCTGGAACTGTGCCTGGCGGCCGGTGCCCGGCCCGCGGACATCTCCTACGGCAGCACCGTCAAGAAGGAACGCGACATCGCGTTCGCGCACCGCAGCGGCGTGCGCCGGTTCGCCGTCGACTCGGCCGCCGAGCTGGCGAAGATCGCCCGGTGCGCGCCGGGAGCCGAGGTGTTCGTCCGGGTCGCCTGCAGCGGCGCGGGCTCATGCTTCCCGCTGGACCGCAAGTTCGGGTGCTCGCCCGCCGCGGCCGCGTCGCTGCTGCTCGACGCCGACGCGGCCGGGCTGCGCGCGGCGGGTGTGTCGTTCCACGTCGGCTCCCAGCAGCTCGACCCGGGAGCGTGGCGCGCCGGGATCGCCGACGCCGCGGAGGTGTTCCGCAGGGTCCGCGCCCGTGGTCTGCGGCCGTACCTGCTCAACCTCGGTGGCGGCTTCCCCGCGCACTACGACGCGCACGTCCTCCCCCTGGCGGACTACGGCGTCGCGATCCGGGACGCGGTCGCCGCGGAGTTCGGCGACGACCGGCCGGAGCTGATGATCGAGCCGGGCCGGGGCCTCGTCGCCGGCGCGGGGACGCTCTACAGCGAGGTCGTGCTCGTGTCCGACCGGGACGGCGACGCCGGTCCGTGCTGGGTCTACCTCGACATCGGCCGCTTCGGCGGGCTCGCCGAGACCGAGGGCGAGCTGGTCCGCTACCCGATCCGCACCGCACACGACGACGGTCCCCGCTCGCCGGTCGTCCTGGCCGGACCGACCTGCGACAGCGCCGACGTGCTCTACCGCAGGCATCCCTACCTGCTCCCCGACGACCTGTGCGCCGGTGACGTGGTCCGGCTGCTGCACACCGGCGCCTACACCACCAGCTACTCCTCGGTCGGCTTCAACGGGTTCGCCCCGCTGCGCTGCGTCTGCACCGGGGACCCCGCCACGGGCGGGTCCGGAACGTCGGTGCGTGCGGCTAACGTCGCCGTGTGAGCTTCCTGCGCCATCCCCACCTGTCGGGTGACACACTCGTCCTGGTCGCGGAGGACGATCTGTGGACGGCTCCGGTCGCGGGCGGGCGGGCCCACCGCCTGACCGCGGACGGGGTGCCGGTCACCGCGCCGCGCTTCTCACCCGACGGCGGGTCGATCGCCTTCGGGTCCCGGCGAGACGGTGCGCCCGAGGTGTACCGGGTCGACGCCGAGGGCGGCACGCCCACCCGGCTCACCTGGTGGGGCGAGGCGACGACCCGCGCGGCGGGCTGGACCCCCGACGGGGCGGTGGTCGCGTTGTCGGCGCACGGGGACGCGACCTCCCGGCTGTGGGCGTACGCGGTCCCGGCGACCGGCGGCACACCGGAGCTGCTGCCGCACGGCACGCTCTCCGCGCTCGCCCACCAGCCCGGCGGCCCCGCCGTGCTCACCCAGGTCGAGGGCGGGCGGGACGCGGCCCACTGGAAGCGCTACCGCGGCGGGCGCGCGGGCCGGCTCTGGCTCGACGCCACCGGGACCGGGGAGTTCACCCGGGTCCTCGCCGGTCTGGCCGGGCAGCTGGAGTGCCCCATGATCGTCGACGACGGGTCGGGCCCGCGGCTGGCGTTCGTCTCCGACCACGAGGGCTGGGGGAACGTCTACTCCGTCCCGCTCGCCGACCCCGGCACCGACCTGCGCCGGCACACCGACCACGGCTCCGGGGGCGGCACCGACTTCTACGTCCGGCACGCGAGCACCGACGGGCGCCGGGTGGTCTACGAGTCGGCAGGGGAGATCTTCCTGCTCGACGACCTGTCCGCCGCCTCGCAGCCGCGCCGGATCGACGTCCGGCCCGGCGGGCCGCGGCGCGCCCGCGAGCCCTTCCGCGCGTCGCTGCCCGCCGACCTGGGCCCGGTCCGGCCGGACCGCACCGGACGGGCGAGCATCGTGTCGGTGCTCGGCACCGTGCACCGGCTCACCCACCGCGACGGCCCCGCCCGCGCACTGCTCGCCGAGCCCGGCGTGCGCGCCCGGCTCGCGCACCCGCTCGGCACGGACCGCGCCGTGTGGGTGGACGACGCGACCGGCGAGGACGCCGTGGTCGTGGCCCCGCTCGACGCGCACGCCCCGGCCGCCCCGGAGCGGGCGCGGTACGCCGCGGGCAGGCTCGGCCGGGTGCTGGAGCTGGCCCCGGCGCCGGACGGTTCCGCCGTCGCGCTCACCACGCACGACGGCAGGCTGCTGGTGCTGCACACCGGCGCCGAACCCGTGCCGGACCCGGTGTCCGGCCCCGACGAGCGACCCGACGACGGCGTGGTCGACGAGGCCGCCCCGGCCCGGCCGGCGGGGGAGCTGCGCGAGCTGCACCGCGGCACCGCGGGCGAGCCGTCGGACGTGTCCTGGTCCCCGGACTCCGCCTGGCTGGCCTGGTGCGACCCGACGCCCGAGGGGCTCTCGCGGATCGTGCTCACCCGGGTCGCCGACGGCGAGCACGCCGAGGTCACCCCGGCCCGCTTCCACGACAGCGACCCGGTCTTCACCGCCGACGGCAGGCACCTGGCGTTCCTGTCCCGGCGGGTGTTCGACCCCAGCTACGACGAGCACTCCTTCGACCTGACCTTCGGCACCGGATGGAAGCCGTTCCTGGTGCCCCTGGCCGCGCGGACGCCGTCGCCGTTCGGGGCGGGGCCGGACGGCCGCCCGGTGGACCCGGCCGACGAGGGCCCGGACGACCAACCCGCCACCCCACCGACACCCCCGGCCCCGCCGGAGCCCGGCGACGAGCCCGAGCCGCCCGGCGATGCCGCGGTCGGTGCCGCGGTCGACGGGGCGGTCGAGGGGGCGGTCGACGGGGCCGCCGACGGCGCGCGCCGCGCGGTGGCCGCGGCGACCGGGGCCGGGGCACCGGCCCGGGGAGGTGCGCGCGGCGGCCGTCGCGGGTCCGGGCGGGACGCCGACGAGGGGCCGCCGGAGGTCCTGGTCGACGTCGACGGGCTGGCCGACCGGGTCGTCGGTGTACCGGTCGAGGCCGCCCGCTACACCCGGCTCGCCGCGGTCCGGGGCGGCCTGGTGTGGCTGCGGCTGCCCAGCGGCACCGGCGTGCTCGGCGACAGCCTCCCCGACGACGACGCCGAGCCCGACCGCGCCGTGCTGGAGCGGTTCGACCTGGCCCGGCGCGCGGTCACCGTCGTCGCCGACCCGGCGTCGTCGTTCGCGGTGAGCGGTGACGGCACCCGGCTCGTCGTCCGGGACCGGGGCACGGTCCGGCTGCTGCGCGCCGACCGCGGCGGGTCCGCCGCCCCGGAGGACGACGCCGGCGGCGACGAGTTCACGATCGACACCCGTCGGCTCGTGGTCACCGTCGACCCGGTCGCCCAGTGGCGGCAGATGTTCGACGAGACCGCCCGCCTGATGCGCGACCACTTCTGGGTCGAGGACATGGCCGGGGTCGACTGGGCCGCCGAGACCGCCCGGTACCGGCCGCTGGTCGACCGGGTCGGGAGCCACGACGACCTGCTCGACGTGCTGTGGGAGCTGCACGACGAGCTCGGCACCTCGCACGCCTACGTCATCGGCGGCCGCGCGGGCGGCGACCCGACCGGGCGGCCCGGGCTGCTCGGCGCCGACCTCGGGCCGGAACCCGACGGCGGCCCGGGATGGCGGGTCCGGCGTGTCCTGCCGCCGGAGACCTCCGCGCCCGCCGCACGCAGCCCGCTGTCCGGGCCCGGCGTCGACGTGCGGGCCGGTGACGTGCTGCTGGAGGTGAACGGGCGCCCGCTCGACCCGCACTGGGGGCCCGCGCCGCTGCTCGTCGCGACGGCCGGGAGCACGGTGGAGCTCACCGTCCGCTCCGGACCCGACCGGCCCGACGCGGGCACCGTCCGCCGCGTGGCGGTGCGCCCGCTGCACTCCGAGGACGAGCTGCGCTACCAGGACCGGGTGGCCCGGCTGCGCGCCGAGGTCGCCGAGCGGTCCGCGGGGCGGCTGGGCTACCTGCACGTGCCGGACATGATGGGTTACGGCTGGGCCCAGCTGCACCGCGACCTCGCCCGCGAGACCGCGAAGGACGGCCTCCTGCTCGACGTGCGCGGCAACCGCGGCGGACACACCTCGCAGCTGGTGGTGGAGAAGCTCGCCCACCGCGTCATCGGGTGGGACCTGCCCCGGCACGGCGCACCCGCGACCTACCCCGAGCAGGCGCCGCGCGGCCCGGTGGTGACCCTGGCCGACGAGCGCTCCGGCTCCGACGGCGACATCGTCACCGCCGCGATCAAGCGGCTCGGGGTCGGCCCGGTCGTCGGGACCCGCACCTGGGGCGGGGTGATCGGCATCGACAGCCGCTACCGGCTCGTCGACGGCACCCTGGTCACCCAGCCCCGCTACGCCACCTGGTTCGACGACGTCGGCTGGACGATGGAGAACCACGGGGTGGACCCCGACGTGGAGGTGGTCGTGACCCCGCAGGACCGGGCGGCCGGCCGGGACCCGCAGCTGGACCGGGCGATCGAGATCGCCATGGCCCGGCTCGCCGAGCACCCGCCCGCGCGGCCGCCGGACCTCGCCGGGCGGCCGTCGGTGGCCCGGCCCGCGCTGCCGGGTCGGCCGGGTGGGGGAGATCGGCACCACATCGCGTGAGAGGCTGACCGCCGTGCGCACTCGCAGGATCACCGCCGCCCTGCTGATCGTCGGGGCCGTCGCTGTCACCGGGGCCGGCTGCGGTGCCGGGCCGAGCCGGGTCGACTCCGCCGCGATCGTCGGCGAGAGGTCGATCCCGCTCGCCACCGTGCAGCCCGCGATCACCTCCGTGCTCACCCGGCCCGGGCTGGTCGACGGTCTGAAGGCCCAGGGCGGCTCCCAGGCCGACATCGGCCGGGCCGTGGTGTCCCAGCTGGTGATCCGCGACCTGATCGGCCTGACCGCCCCGGAGCAGGGTGTCACCGTGACCGACCAGCAGGTCACCGCGGCGATCGCCCGGCAGGGCGGCGAGCAGGCGGTGCAGGAGTCGTCGCTGGCGGTCGGCGGTGTGCAGGCCGCGACCCGGGACGAGCTGACCCTGACCGAGCTCGCCCGGCGTGAGCTGCCGCGGCTGTCGGTGACCGCGGACGTCGCGGTCGCCCAGGACCGGGCCCAGGCCACGACGCTGGCCCGCGAGGTCGCCGCCGGCGGGCAGCGGGCCGAGGCGGCGCTGGCCGGTGCCGGCACCACCCAGCGCGGGCTCGCGATCCGCCCGGCCGAGACCCCGCAGGCCGCGCTCACCCCGCTGATCGGCATCCCGGCCGGCTGGGTCGCGGCGTTCCCGCTGGGCAGCGGCCAGGGCTGGGTCGTGGTCCGGGTGACCGAGCGCGACCTCGGCGCCCCTGCCCCGGGCAATGCGGTCGGCCAGTTGGACCAGCGGTCGCTGTCCGAGGCCGGGATCCGGATGCTCACCCCCACCGCGCTGCGCACCGGGGTGCAGCTCAACCCCCGCTACGGCGTGTGGGACCCGATCCAGATGCTCGCCGTGCCGACCGCCGAGGACGCCTCCGTGGTGTTCCCGGTCGCCGCCGGCAACCCGACCCCGCCCGCCCCCTGATGGCCGCGACGATCGTCGTCTGTCCCCGTCGCGGGGCCGCACTCCCGGCCGCGGCGCTGTCGGTGCTGCGCTCCGCGACCGAGGTGCTCGCCGTGCCCGGTCTCGACGCCGGTGCCGCCGCCGGGGCCGTCGACTGGACCGGCACCGACCCCGCCGAGCTCGCCGACGGCACGGTGCTGCTCGTACCGGCGGGCCACCCCGCCGCCGCGCACCCCTGCGCGGTACCGCCGCCGACCGGGCACGCGGTGCTGGACGCCGTCGCGGTGATGGACCGGCTCCGCTCACCCGGCGGCTGCCCGTGGGACGCCGAGCAGACCCACACGTCGCTGCTGCGCTACCTCGTCGAGGAGTGCTACGAGCTGTACCAGTCCATCGAGGACGGTGACCGCACCGAGCTGCGCGAGGAGCTCGGCGACGTCCTGCTGCAAGTGCTGTTCCACGCCCGCGTCGCCACCGAGCACCCCGACGCCCCGTTCGGGATCGACGAGGTCGCGACCGGGCTGGTCGACAAGCTCGTCGGTCGCCACCCGCACGTGTTCGCCGCGGGGGAGCAGGTCGCCACGGCCGCCGACCAGGACCGCCGCTGGGACGAGCTCAAGCGCGCCGAGAAGCAGCGCGAGTCCAGTGTCGACGGCGTCGCGACGGTCCAGCCGGCCGTCGCGCTCGCCGCGAAGCTGACCTCCCGCACGGCGAAGGCCGGGCTGCCCGTGGACCTGCTGCCCGCCGGCGACGACGCCGGTGCGGCACTGTTCCGGCTGGCCGCGGCCGCGCAGCTCGGCGGCGGCGACCCCGAGGCCGCGCTGCGCACGGCCGCCCGCGAGTTCGAGGCACGGGTGCGGTCGGCGGAGAAGGCCGCCGCCGCGGACGGGCTCGATCCGCACACGCTGACCGCGCAGGACTGGCGTCGCTACTGGGCAGGCCCATGACCCAATCCCCGATCGGGTGATACCCGTCGGTAACGTGTGAGCGTGCGCACTCAGTCGCTCCTCGTGGCCATCGGCGGCATCGTGGCCCTGATCGTGGTCGTCTCGCTGGCGACCGGCCCGGACTTCGGGCCGTCGCTGCCCCGGACCCCGGTCGACCGGCAGTCCGCCCCGCCCGCGTCCGCGCCGCTGCCCGCGGACACCGACGTCGTCGCATGGGCCAGGGCCACCGCGGCCGAGGCGGACATCCCCGAACGGACCCTGCAGGCCTACGCGAACGCCGAGCTGCGCCAGCGCGAGCGCACCCCGGCCTGCCGGTTGAGCTGGGCGACGCTGGCCGGGGTCGGCCGGATCGAGTCCGGGCACGCCACCTTCCGCGGCGCCGAGCCCGGCCCGGACGGCCGCGTCGACCCGCCGATCATCGGCATCCCGCTCGACGGCACCAATGGCACCCGCCGGGTCGCCGACACCGACGGCGGCCGCCTCGACGGCGACCCGGTGCTGGACCGCGCGGTCGGGCCGATGCAGTTCCTGCCCGGGACCTGGGCGCGCTACGGCGCGGACGGCAACGACGACGGCGTCGCCGACCCCCAACAGGTCGACGACGCCGCGCTCGCCGCGGCCGGCTACCTGTGCGCGAACGGGCGCGACGTCGCCGAGGCGGGGGACTGGTGGCGCGGGGTGCTCGCCTACAACGCCTCCCGCGAGTACGCCGGCGACGTGTGGGCCGCCGCCGCGGACTACGCGCAGCGCACCGCCGCCCCCGCACCGCCCGCCCCCTGACGGGGCCGGCCCCGGCGTCGCAGGGTCAGGCGAGCAGCGCGCGGCCCCAGTGGTCGTCGCCCTCGGCGAGGCCGGGCGGGACCGCGAACAGCGCCGAGCCGCTGTGCTCCAGGTACTCGCTGAGCGCGTCGGAGCGGGCCAGCCTGCGCTGCATCGGCACGTACTGGCGCTGCGGGTCGCGCACGAACGCGATGAAGAACAGGCCGGCGTCGAGGTGCCCGTGCCCGTCGGAGCCGTCGACGAAGTTGTAGCCGCGCCGCAGGATCCGCGCCCCGCCGTTCTCCTGTTCGGAGGCGAGCCGGATGTGCGCGTCGTCCGGGATGACCGGCCCGGAGGCGTCGGTCGCGGCGAGGTCGGCGGTGTCGAACTCGGCCGTCCCGGTCAGCGGCGCGCCCTCGCCCTTGTCCCGTCCGATGGTGCGCTGCTGGTCGTCGAGGTTGGAGCGGTCCCACACCTCGATGTGCATCCGGATCCGACGCGCCACCAGGTAGGAGCCGCCGCGCAGCCACTCCGGGCCCTCGTCGCCGACCCACACGTGACGGTCCAGCAGGTCCGGTTCCTCGGCCTTGAGGTTGTTGGTGCCGTCCTTGAAGCCGAACAGGTTGCGCGGCGTGGCCTGCCCGGTGGACGTCGACGACGTCCGTCCGAACCCCAGCTGCGACCAGCGCACCTCGGTGACGCCGAAGCCCTCGCGGACCAGGTTGCGCACCGCGTGCACGGCGACCTGCGGGTCGTCGGCGCAGGCCTGGATGCAGAGGTCACCGCCGGAGCGGGCCGTGTCGAGCTGGTCGCGCTGGAACCGCGGCAGCGCGGCGAGCCCGGCCGGGCGCCGGTCGGTGATGCCGAGCCTGTCGAAGAACCCGGAGCCGACGCCGAAGGTCAGCGTCAGCGACGACGGCGGCAGCCCGAGCGCCTCGCCGGTGTCGGCCGGGGCGGTGTAGCGGTTGCCGGGCAGCGCGCCGCCCTCGGCGGTCTCCCGTCCGGCCGTCATCCGCTCGGCCGACGCCGTCCATCGGGCCAGCAGGTCGCGCACCGCGTCCCGGTCGGTGGTGGTGAGGTCCAGGGCCACGAAGTGCAGCCGGTCCTGGGCGGGGGTCACGATCCCGGCCTGGTGGGCGCCGCGGAAGGCGACGGTCCCGTCGCCCGCCGCGGCGCCGTTCCCGGACAGGCCGTACCCGGCGGCGACGCCCGCCCCGGCCAGGGCCACTCCGGCGCCGGTCAGGCCGAACAGTCCCCGCCGGGAGACGTGCAGCGGGCTCATGCGGTGACGGTGCCCGCGACCTTGCTGACCGGCTCGGCCAGCGCGTCGACGGCCGCGGCCATCTTCTTCGTGTCCTCGGGCGTCAGCTGGGTGTAGAGCTTGTAGCCGTCGCCGACGCGGTAGCCCTGCAGCAGCGTGTCGACGGCTTCGAAGCGCTGGTCGAGCAGCGGGCCCAGCGCAGGGTCCTTCTGGTCGATCACCGGGCGCAGCGCGGCGACGGCGGCCTGCGAACCCTCCACGTTGGCCTGGAAGTCCCACAGGTCGGTGTGGGAGTAGCGGTCCTCCTCACCGGTGATCTTGCCGGTGGCGACCTCGTCGAGCAGGCTCTTGGCGCCGTTGGCGAGCTCGGCCGGGGTGAGCTTCAGACCGGGGATGCGGCCCTGCAGGTCCTTGGTGTCGGTGACCAGGGTCGCGGCGATCTGCGGGGAGTCGGCCTTCAGGCCGTCGACCCAGAGGTCCTTCTCGAGCCGGTGGAACCCGGTCCAGGCGACGCCGGGGTCGCGCTCGTCGTCCTCACGGCCGTCCAGCTTCGGGTCGAGGTCGCCGAAGGACTCGGCGATCGGCTCGATCCGCTCGTAGTAGGTGCGGGCGACCGGGAACAGGGTCTTGGCCTTCGCGACGTCGCGGGCCGACACGGCGGCGGCGAACTCGGAGGTCTTGGTGACCAGCGCGTCGGACTGGGAGGACACGTAGCGCAGGTAGCCGGCGGTGGCGGCGGCGAGCTCGGCGTTGGTGTCGGTGGCGCGCTGTGCGGACCCGGTGACGGTGAACGGGGCGCGGATGCCGTCGCCGGACATACCGGGCTTGCACGCGGTGGTGTAGGTGCCGCCGTCGGGGACCTCGACGATCAGGTCGCGGGACAGGCCGGGGCCGATGTTCTCGACCTCGCCCATGATCCGGTCGCCGGTGGCGTAGAGGTAGAACTCAGTGACCTTGCTGCCGGCGTTGGTGATCCGGAAGGTGACGTTGCCGGCCGGGGCCTGCGGGGTCGACACCTCGCAGGCGGTGTCGGTGGCGTTCACGGTGATCGGGCCGCCGTCGCCGGGTCCCTGCGCCGCCGGGGCGGTCGAGGTGCAGCCGGCCAGCAGGGCGGCGGCGACGGTGAGCGACGCCAGGCCGGCAGCCGTGCGCGTGACGGGGGACATCGTGCGTACTCATCGAGGGACGGACACCGTGGACGGTGCAGGGTTCAGGCGCCGGTGGCGGCGGGGGTGCGCCGGCGGGCCGGGCGCAGGAACAGCGCCAGGACCACCACGACGTAGAGCGACCAGACGACGGCCTGCAGCACGGTCGTCTGCGGGGAGAAGTTGAAGATCCCCTTGAGGAGCGTGCCGTACCAGGAGTCGGCGGGGACGACGTCGCTGACGTCGAAGGCCAGGGTGTTCAGGCCGGGCAGGAGCCCGGCCTCCTGCAGGTCGTGGACGCCGTAGGCGAGGATCCCGGCGGCGACGAAGATCAGCAGGAAGCCGGTGACGGTGAAGAACCGCCCCAGGTCGATCTTCAGTGCGCCGCGGTAGATCGCGTACGCCAGCGCGACGGCGACCGCGATGCCGATCAGGAACCCGACCAGCGGTCCGGCGGTCTCGCCCGCGGCCTGCGCTGCGGCGAAGAAGAAGATCGCGGTCTCCAGGCCCTCGCGGCCCACGGCGAGCGCCGCCATCACGACGACGGCCCACGGCCCCATCGACACGGCCCGGTCCAGTGCACCCTCGAGCTCGCGGGACAGGGTCCGGCCGTGCGAGCGCATCCAGAAGATCATCCAGGTGACGAAGCCGACCGCGATGATCGAGAGGGAACCGCCGAGCGCCTCCTGCGCCTGGAACGTCAGCGCCTGCTGGGTCAGGGTCAGCCCGAGCGTGACACCGACGCTGACGGCGATGGCGAGCGCGACGCCGGCCCACACCCGGGGCAGCTCGGACCGACGCCCGGTGCGGACCAGGAAGGCCACCAGGATCGCCACGACGAGCGCGGCCTCGAGTCCTTCGCGCAGCCCGATGAGCGCGTTTCCCAGCATGCGACCTCCAGCGGCACGGACACCACGAGCAGTCGCCAGGTGAGGGTGAGCTGCCGGGCGGGAAGGCTAACCTCACCCGATCGAGGAGGGAAGTGTCGCGAGGCATTCGCCCCGGAAGATCCGTTTTCGCAGTTCAGGGGCGGTCGGGCGCGAGTGCGATGCGGGCCCGCACCTCACCCAGCGCCTCCTGGTACTCCGGGCGCGGGTCCATCGCCGAGGCGATCTTCAGCTGGGTCTCGGCCTCGCCGAGCCTGCCCTGCCGTTGCAGTGTCTTGCCGAGCGCGAAGCGCGCGTAGTGGTCGGCCGGATCCATCTCGACGACCCGCACGAACGCGGCCTCGGCCTTCCGCAGCTGCGCCGAGTCCAGGTAGGGGCGGCCGGCGAGCAGGTGCACCGAGGCGTCGCCGGGTTCGTCCGGACCGTGCGCGTCGAGGACGGGACGGAGCGCGTCGAGGGCCTCGAGCGGGCGGTGCCGGGAGAGCAGGCGGTCGGCACGGCGGAACGCGGCGACCGGGTCCTGGTGGTTCGCACGGGGACTGCTCATGGTCACCCCCACGTTAGGTGCGATCCGGGCGGGATGCGAGGCCTTGACAGACCACCGGTGCGGAGCAGGGTGACGCAAGCGTCCCCCGCCGGGGGCCGACCGGTGACTACGCTGACGCACCGGACGACACCCGCGATCAGAACAGGAGTCACGGTGGCGGTCATCGAGCAGGTCGGGGCACGCGAGATCCTCGATTCCCGGGGCAATCCCACGGTGGAGGTCGAGGTCGCGCTGGACGACGGCACGCTGGCGCGTGCCGCGGTCCCGTCGGGCGCCTCGACCGGTGAGCACGAGGCCGTCGAGCTCCGGGACGGCGACAAGAACCGCTACGGCGGCAAGGGCGTCGAGAAGGCCGTCGCGGCCGTCCTCGACGAGATCGGGCCGGAGCTCGTCGGCGTCGAGGCGGTGGACCAGCGACTGGTCGACCAGCGCCTCGTCGACCTCGACGGCACCCCGGACAAGTCGAAGTTCGGCGCGAACGCCCTGCTGGGCGTGTCGCTGGCCGTCGCGAAGGCCGGGGCGGAGTCCTCGGGCCTGGAGCTGTTCCGCTACGTCGGCGGCTCCAACGCGCACGTCCTGCCGGTGCCGATGATGAACATCCTCAACGGTGGTGCGCACGCCGACACCTCCGTCGATGTGCAGGAGTTCATGGTCGCGCCGATCGGTGCGGAGACCTTCCGCGAGGCGCTGCGCTGGGGCGCGGAGGTCTACCACGCGCTCAAGTCGGAGCTGAAGGACAAGGGCCTGTCGACCGGCCTCGGCGACGAGGGCGGCTTCGCCCCCGACGTCAAGGGCGGCACCCGCGGCGCGCTCGACCTGATCGCCGCCGCCGTGCAGCGCGCCGGCTACACGCTGGGCACCGACGTCGTGCTGGCGCTCGACGTCGCCGCGACCGAGTTCCACGAAGGCGGCAAGTACTCCTTCGAGGGCAAGAAGATCACCGCGGACAAGCTGTCCGAGGTGTGGGCCGAGCTGGTGGCCGCCTACCCGCTGGTCTCGATCGAGGACCCGCTGGACGAGAACGACTGGGACGGCTGGGTCGCGCTCACCGAGTCCATCGGCGACAAGGTGCAGCTGGTCGGCGACGACCTCTTCGTCACCAACCCGGAGCGGCTCGAGGACGGCATCGCCCGCGGCGCCGCGAACGCGCTGCTGGTGAAGGTCAACCAGATCGGCACCCTGTCCGAGACCCTCGACGCGGTCACGATGGCGCACAACGCGGGCTACCGCTGCATGATGAGCCACCGTTCCGGGGAGACCGAGGACGTCACCATCGCGGACCTCGCTGTCGCGACCGGCTGCGGCCAGATCAAGACCGGCGCCCCGGCCCGGTCCGAGCGGGTGGCGAAGTACAACCAGCTGCTGCGCATCGAGGAGCTGCTCGGTGACGCCGCCCGCTACAACGGCGAGCTGGCGTTCCCGCGGTACCAGGTGCCCGGCCAGAGCTGAGGCTCCGGTTGTTCCCTCGTCGGTGACGGCGGTGCCGCCCGGATCGTCTGCGGACGGTTCGGCGCGGCACCGTCACCGGTGCCCGATCGGGCGGCATGCTGGACGGGCCGCCACGCAGCGGCACCGAGCAGCACTGGCGGGTGAGGGAACCCGGTACGGACGGGAGGGTGCATGGCGGACCGTCGGGGACGTGGACGGGACGCTCGCGCCCGCACGACCGGCACGGGTCGTGGCCGGGCCGCGGCGAAGCCGCGGAGCACGACCGGGCGCTCGGCGCGGGCCCCCGCGTCGACGGGCGGCTCCGGTGCGCGGTCGCGTCCGGCCGGCCCCCAGGGCGCCCGGCCGCGTCTCACCCGTGCCCGGTCCCGCGCCGGCGAGGTCGTCGCCCGCACGACCGGCCTGCTGGGCCTGTCGTCGACGAAGCGGGCCGCCATCCTGGCGATCGTGGTCTGCGCACTCGCGCTGACCGTCGCGGTGCCGCTGCACAACTTCGTCGCCCAGCGCCAGGAGCTGTCCGACGTCTCGGACCGGCAGCAGGCGCTGGAGGCCGACGTCGCGCGGCTGGCCGCCGACCGTGCCCGGCTCTCGGACCCGGCCGAGGTCGAGGCCCAGGCCCGGGCCCGGCTCGGGATGGTCGAGCCGGGGGAGACGCCCTACGTGCCGCAGTTCCCGGCCCCGCCGGCGCCGGTCGTCGAGGACGGTCAGGCCGAGCCCGGCGTGCCCTGGTTCCACACCCTGTGGAACGACGTCGTGGGCGACCCGCGACGATGAGAGCGTGAGCAGCACTCGTTCCCGTCCGCCCGGTCTGGAGTCGGGCCCGGTCGCCCAGGCCGACCTCGACGCCGTCGCCGACCAGCTCGGTCGCGCCCCGCGCGGGGTCCTCGCGATCGCCTACCGCTGCCCCTCCGGGCACCCCGCGGTCGTGCAGACCGCCCCGCGGCTTCCCGACGGCACCCCGTTCCCGACGCTGTACTACCTGACGTGTGCCCGGCTCGCGTCGCGGATCGGGACGCTCGAGGCCGAGGGCCGGATGAAGGAGATGGAGGAACGGCTCGCCGTCGACGACGAGCTGGCCGCCGCCTACCGCCGCGCCCACGAGACCTACCTCGCCGAGCGCGACGCGATCGAACCGCTGTCCACGCACCCCGACGTCACCGCCGGGGGCATGCCGGACCGGGTGAAGTGTCTGCACGTGCACGTCGCGCACGCCCTGGCGGCCGGGTCCGGGGTGAACCCGTTCGGCGACGAGGCGCTCGAGGAGATCGGGGAGTGGTGGCGGTCCGGGCCACCCTGCCTCTAGACCGGCTGTTCACGGCCCGGGCCGGGGGCGCGGAGGGCATCGACCGCGAGCCGGGCGAAGCGGGCCGCGTCGCGTGCGCGGGTCGCCTCCGGTGCGAGGGCCAGGCCACGCCCGGCCCGGAGGATCAGGACCAGGTCGTCCAGGCCGAAGTCGGCCCGCAGCGCACCGGCCGCCCGCGCCCGTGACACGAGACCGTCGAGCATGCCGAGCAGCTCCCGCCGGTGGCCGACGAGCAGGTCCCGGGCGGGCTCCGCGCTCGTCAACGCGTCGACGAAGCCCCGGTTCCGCACGTTCAGCGCGAGGAGCCGGTGCACGACCGTCCGGAATCCGCGCCACGGGTCGTCGTCGGCGACTCCGTCGACGACGATCTGCCGGCACTCGTGCATCTCCTCGGTGAACGCCTCGCGGACCAGGTCGTCGCGGGTGGGGAAGCGGCGGTACAGGGTCGCGGGGCCGACCCCGGCCCGCCGGGCGATCGCGCGCATCCCGACGTCCAGTCCGTTCTCGGCGAACAGGGCGCGGGCGGCGACGAGGATCCGGTCGCGGTTGTCCTGCGCGTCGGCCCGCAGACGAGGCAGCTCGCGGTCCATCCGTCTCACTTCCGCCGAAGTGGACGGGTGCGTCCACTACCGTCGCCAGGGTAGCGGGACCAGGGAGGACCGGCGATGCAGGCAGTCAGGATCCGCGAGTTCGGTGGCCCGGACGGGCTGGAGATGGTCGACGTCGCCGTACCGGAACCCGGCGCGGGGCAGGTCGTCGTCCGGACCGAGGCGATCGGTGTCGGAGGTGTCGACGCGGTGATCCGGCGCGGTGGTCTCGGTACGCGCTTCCCGGCCGGGATGGTGCCGGGCAGCGAGGCGGCGGGAGTCGTGACCGCGACCGGGGAGGGGGTCGACCCGGCGTGGACGGGGCGCCGGGTCTGGGCCTTCACCGGTACCGGCGGCGCCTACGCCGAGCAGGTCGCGGCCGCGGTCGGCGACGTGGTGGCCCTCCCGGACGCCCTGTCCGCGACCCGTGCGGTGACGCTCGGCAGCGCCGGGCCCGTGGCGCACTTCGCCCTGGCCCACGCCCATCACGCACCCGGTGAGAGCGTCCTGGTCCGGGGTGCGGCGGGGAGCATCGGCATCGCGACGGTGGAGCTCGCCGTGCGGGGCGGCGCGAGCACGGTCGCGGTGACGACCTCCTCGCCGGAGCGCGGCCGCCGGCTGCGCGAGCTCGGGGCGACCCACGTCCTCGACCGGTCCGGTGCGGGTGGGCCGGACTCCTACGACGTGATCGTCGACGTCGTCGGGGGGCCGGACGTCCCGGCGTTCCTGGACCGGCTCGCGCCCAACGGCCGGCTCGTCCTCGTCGGTGCGGTGGCCGGGTTCCCGCCCGCCGACGTGGGGTCCGCGTTGATCCGGGCGTTCCAGCAGTCGCGCTCGCTCGCCACCTTCAGCCTGGACACCGTCCCCCGTGACCGGCGGGACGCGGTCCGCGCCGACCAGTTCGAGGACGCCGTGCGGGGTGGACTCAGCACCGTCGTCGACGGGGTGCTGCCCCTGCGGTCGGCGGCGCAGGCACACCGCCGGATGGACGCGGGCAGCGTGTTCGGGCGGCTCGTGCTCGTGCCCGGCGACGGTGCCGCCCGGGCCTGACCGGCCGGTGTGTCAGCCGACGGGCGTCGCCCGGTCCAGCAACACCCCGACGCTGTCCTTGCCCGGCCGGGTCCCCGCGGTGCGCAGCGGCCCGTCGGCGTCGAGCCGGGTCGTGAGGAAGACGTCCGCGACGGCCGTCGGGGCGTGGCGGACCAGCAGTGACCCCTGCAGCGCCAGCGCGGCCAGCTCCGCGAGACGGCGGGCCCGCCGTTCCTCCGGCGCGGCCAGCTCGGCGCGCAGCGCGGTGACCGTCGCGTCCAGCCGCGGGTCGGATCCCGCGGCCAGGTCGATCTCGGCGAGCAGCGCCTCGACGGCGTGCGGCTCGCGGGCGATGGCACGCAGGGCGTCGAGCGCGGTGACGTTGCCCGAGCCCTCCCAGATCGAGTTCAGCGGCGCCTCGCGGTAGAGCCGGGGCAGGTCGGACTCCTCGACGTAGCCGTTGCCGCCCAGGCACTCCAACGCCTCGGCGACGAGGGTCGAGGCCCGCTTGCACACCAGGTACTTCGACACGGGCAGGGCCAGGCGCAGCAGCGCCGTCTCACCCCGGTCGACGGCGCCGGCCAGCCGCAGCGCCAGGACCGTCGCGGCCTCGGTCTCGGCGGCGAGTTCGGCGAGGACCTCGCGCATCAGCGGCTGGTCGGCCAGCCGGGCGCCGAAGGCCGACCGGTGCGCGACGTGGTGCGCGGCCTCGGTGACCGCGGCCCGCGCGGTCGCCGCGGAGCCGAGCACGCAGTCGAGCCGGGTCATCGAGACCATCTCGATGATCGTGCGGACGCCCCGGCCCTCGTCGCCGACCCGCCACCCGACGGCGCCCGCGTACTCGATCTCCGACGAGGCGTTGGACCGGTTGCCCAGCTTGTCCTTGAGCCGCTGGAGCCGGATCGCGTTGCGGGTGCCGTCGGGCAGGACCCGGGGCAGGACCAGGCAGGTCAGCCCGCCGGGGGCCTGGGCGAGGGTGAGGAACAGGTCGTTCATCGGGGCGCTGGTGAACCACTTGTGCCCGGTCAGGCGGTAGCTGCCGTCGGGCTGCGGGGTGGCGACCGTGGTGCCCGCGCGGACGTCGGAGCCGCCCTGCTTCTCGGTCATCGACATCCCCGCGAGCAGCCCGTCCTTGTCCGCGGGGACGGCGAGCCCTGGCGCGTAGGTCCGCGCGGTCAGGCCGGGCTCGTAGGCGGCGGCGAGCTCCGGGGCGTGGCGCAGTGCCGGCACCGACGCGTAGGTCATCGAGATCGGGCACAGGTGGCCCTGCTCCACCTGCGAGGTCAGGTAGAAGCCCGCGGCCCGGGTGACGTGCGCGCCGGTGCCGGGTGCCGCGGCCCAGGGGGTGGCGGCGAGACCGTGCTCGACGCTCGTGCGCATCAACGCGTGCCAGGACGGGTGGAAGGCGACCTCGTCGACGCGGTGCCCGGTGCGGTCGTGCGTGCGCAGCTCCGGCTCGTGGGCGTTCGCGGCGCGGGCGTGCTCGCGGTGCTCCGCGGTCCCGACGGCCGCGGCCACCGCCTCCAGCGCCGCCGCGTCCCCGCCTTCGCGCGCGAGCGCCTCGGCGACGGCCGGGTCCGCGGAGAGCAGATCGCCGTCCGAACGCGGCGGGACCTGGTTGAGGACCTCGTGGGTGCCGAGGTCCGACACCGGGGCGGGGGTGTGCGTCGTCGCCATTACCGGAGGGTAACCCGGACCGGCGGCTCCACCGAGTGATCGCGACTACGGTGAGGTCCGACGGTCGCCGAGAACAGGGAGTGCCGATGTCGCGGGTCGCCGCCATCGACTGCGGAACCAATTCGATCCGGCTGCTGGTCGCCGACGTCACCGAGGCGTTCGACGGCCAGAAGGAGCTGCGCGACCTGCACCGCGAGATGCGGATCGTGCGGCTCGGCAAGGGCGTCGACGCGACCGGCCGGCTCGACCCGGAGGCGCTGGAGCGGACCCGGGTGGCACTCGTCGACTACGCGGTCGCCGCCCGCCGCAAGGGCGCCGAGCGGGTCCGGATGGTCGCGACGTCGGCGACCCGGGACGCGTCGAACCGCGAGGACTTCTTCGCGATGGTCCGCGACACCCTCGGCGTCGAGGCGGAGATCATCTCCGGCGACGAGGAGGCGCGCCTGTCGTTCGTCGGCGCCGTCGGCGACCTCGACCCCGACGACGGCCCGTTCGTCGTCACCGACGTCGGCGGCGGGTCCACCGAGGTCGTCGTGGGCGAGCTGCGCGACGGGGTCGCGGTGGTGACCGCGGCGAAGTCGGTCGACATGGGGTCGGTGCGGCTGACCGAGCGCTGCCTGCCCTCCGACCCGCCGTCGGAGGCCGAGATCGACTCCGCGCGTACGGTCGCCGGTGAGGTGCTGGCCGAGGCGTTCGCGTCGGTGCCGGTCGAGACCGCGAAGACCTGGGTCGGGGTGGCCGGGACGATCACCTCGCTCTCCGGGATCGCCCAGGAGCTGCCCGCCTACGACCGCGAGCAGGTGCACGGCTCGACGCTGACCCGCGAGGACCTGCACCGGGTCGCGGACCTGCTGATCCGGTCGTCGCGGTCGGAGCGGGAGAAGCACGGTTCGCTGCACCCGGGCCGCGTCGACGTCATCGGTGCCGGATCGCTGGTCGTGCAGGCCCTCGCCGACGAGCTGCACGCGCGCGCCGGGATCGACCGGGTCGTCGTGTCCGAGCACGACATCCTCGACGGGATCGCGCGATCGATCGCATGAACCTGGCGGTCCTGGACCAGCGGATCTCCGAGTGCCGGGCCTGCCCGCGGCTGGTCGAGTGGCGCGAGCAGGTGGCCCGAGAGAAGCGGGCCGCGTTCCGCGACGAGACCTACTGGGGTCGGCCGGTACCCGGCTTCGGCCCGCCCGACGCGCGGATGCTGATCGTCGGGCTGGCCCCGGCCGCGCACGGAGCGAACCGGACCGGGCGCATGTTCACCGGCGACCGCAGCGGCGACGTGCTCTACGCCGCGCTGCACGCCGTCGGGCTGGCCTCGCAGCCGACCGCCTCGCACATCGGCGACGGCCTGGAGCTGTACGGGGTCCGGATCACCGCGCCCGTGCACTGCGCGCCGCCGGCGAACAAGCCGACCCCCGCCGAACGGGACACCTGCCGCGGCTGGCTGGAGCAGGAGCTCGACCTGCTCGCCCCGACGGTCCGATCGATCATGGTGCTCGGCGGCTTCGGGTGGCAGGCGCTGCTGCCGGTGCTCGCCGGGGCGGGGTGGACGGTCCCGCGGCCGGCCCCGAAGTTCGGGCACGGGGCGTCGGTGACGCTGGCCCCCGCCCGCCCCGACCGGGAGCCGCTTGAGCTGTTCGGCTGCTACCACGTGAGCCAGCAGAACACCTTCACCGGACGACTCACCCCGGCCATGGTGGAGCAGGTCCTGGCCGACACCGCATCGGCCGGCGGATTGACGCCGATCCGACGATAAGTCTCGTCGTCGCTGGTCGGGGTGAGGTCCGGGGTTGCTCTGCTCTGCTCACCGCTACGCAGCACCCTCCCCGCCGCGCCGCTGCCGTCGTCGAGATGCAGCTCAGCGGGGTTCCGGCGCGGGGTGCCACCCGCTGAGCTGCATCTCGGCGGGTGTCCCGGTAGCGGGGCTCAGTCGGTGGTGAAGCGGTGCAGCCGCATCGCGTCCTGCATGGCGGGGACGTGCCCGGCCGCCGACAGCAGCGGACGCAGCCACACCCGCGGCTCGCGCAGGGACACCTCGTCGTAGATCGAGACGTCGTCGCGCTCGGTCAACGACGGGTGCCGGTGCGCGAACTCGGCGGGGTTCCACGACCACCGGAACTCGGTGCCGACCGCGCGGAACGTCGGCGTCCAGCGCGAGGCGCGCACCGTCCACGGGGCGACGGCGTCGAACGCCAGCGTGGCCGCCGGGGTGCCGGCAACGACCCGGTCGACGGTGGCGTGCACGGCCTCGGCCGGGAGGTACATGAACAGCCCTTCGGCGACGACGAGCGTCGGCAGCGCCGGGTCGACGGCGGACCACCAGTCGTCGTCGACGACGGAGCCGGAGACCTGCTCGACGTTGTCGGGGAAGTCGTAGAGCCGACGGCGGACGTCCATGACCTCGGGCTGGTCGACGTCGACCCAGCGGCACGTCGACGGCACCCCGACCCGCAACGGCCTGCTGTCGAGCCCGCAGCCCAGGTGCAGGACCTGTCCGGCGGGCTCGGCGGCGAGGAACTCCCGCGTCCAGCCGTCGAGGATCGCGGCGCGGCACACGATGGTCGAGACGTCGCCGGTGAACTGCCAGAGGCCGTGGACGTCGTGCTGGATGCGGTCCCAGACGGGCTCCGCCCACGGGTCGCCGAGGATCGGGCGGCGGGACCGGGCGTCCAGGCGTCGCATGTAGAGGGTCATCAGCAGGGTCGCCGCGGCGCCCCGGAGGTCGACCTTCTCGGTGCTCGGCATGAGTTCTTCCCGCCCTGGCTACGCTGTCGCGGCGCCCCCGTAGCCCAACGGCAGAGGCAGGCCCCTTAAAAGGGTCCCAGTGTCGGTTCGAGTCCGACCGGGGGCACCCCGCTTCCACGTCGAGGCTACCCCTCTGACCAGCGGTGACACCCGCCCCGGCCACCGCGCCGCGGGTCGCGGACGATACGCGGACGCGGGAGCGATGCGTGGTTGCATCGTAGGTCAGGGCCGGTGTGACAGCTCTCTGTAGTTCCGTCCTCCTCTTCGCTGTCGGAGGGTTGCGTCAGTACTTCCGCACGGTGCGTTCGGACAGTCCTGGAGTCCAGACGGTGATGTCGAGATGGCCATCGACGAGTTGAACGGCGGACGCACTCGTGATGTCGGCTGCGTAGAACGTCTCGAACTCCCGCCCCCGGATGTCGAGTCCGATCAGGGTGAAAAGATGTTCTGCGAATCGTTGCTGTTGTTCTCGGTCGGGTATGTGATGGACTCGACCCGACAGCTTCGCGTCTCCGTCGGTGGGGTGTGTGCTCACCGTCGCGCTGTGGAGGCAGAAGCGGGGGTCGGCCGCGAGATCGCCGAACTTCCGTGTGCCGGGCATGCCGATGATCCACAGCCGATCTTCGAAGATCCTGGGTTCCATCGGGCTGATCCGAGGTGACCCATCGGCGCGGACGGTTCCGAGCATGCACAGGTTGTCGGTGGCAACGTATCTACGTTCGAAGATCTCCGCGACGGTCGGTGCGGCGAGTACGAACTCGCTCCAGCTCATCATGCCCGTCCTCCGGCGGGCGGAAGGTTCTTCTCGTAGCGACGACACGGAACGACGATGGTCGCCTCACCAGCGGTCCTGGCCTCGTAGTCGATGGCCCCCACGTCTCGCCAACCCTCGCGCTCGTAGAAGCGACGGGCGCGCCTGTTTCCGGGGGCGACAGCAAGCCAGCATCGAGGGTGTCCGTCTGCGCTGATGAGTCCTTCACCGTGGCGCAGCAACTGCGCTGCCGCACCGGTTCCACGGGCTGCTCGCCCGACGTACAACTGCTCGATCTCGGCCTTCTTCACCGTCACGAAGCCGATGACGTCGTCGTGGTCGACGACGACTGTCGTGGAGGAGATCTGCGCCGGCGTGCGGTGGCGAAACGTTGCGGGAGTGCGGTGCCCCAGCAGCGCATCCGGCACGTGGCCGACATGTCCGTCCCGCCATCCGTCGTGCCACAGCTCTGCGATCGCCTCACGGTCAGCGGCGTTCGCCGGTCGTAGTGTCGTCGGGCTCGTCGAGGTTCTCATTCTGTACCGTCACAGACGTTAGGTGTTTGAGTCGTGACGAGGTTAGGAGAGTGCGCGTGACGGGTCAAGAGCAGTTCGATCGTTACGTCGACGCAGGGGTGTTCGTCGCTGTCGATCTCGTCGACCTGCGCCGTCAGGCAGAGGGCCCCGTCATTCCGGTCGTCGAACTCGCACGCATCCTCGCCGTGGATCCGGCGTCCGTGGAGCTGCTGGACAAGGCCGACGAGGCGGGTTTCACGGAGCTGGCCAACCAGCTCGGGGAGGTGTTCGCGGCGATCGATGGCGACCGACTCGACGAGGCAGCGGAACGACTCAACGTGCTCCTCGCCCTGTACCCCGCGCACCCGCATCTGGCCAAGGAGTTCGGGCGGTGGCGCCTTCACCACCATCCCCCGGACCTTCCGCTGGTTCCGATGTGGACCGCCATCTGCGCGGAGAACATCGCGCGCATCCTCGCTGCGGGCGAGGCGGCCCGGCTCGGCACGTGCGACGCACAGAACTGTAACCGGGTCTACCTCGACGAATCGAAGAACGCCAGCCGTCGCTACTGCTCCACCGCATGCAACAACCGGGCACGGTCGGCGGCCTACAGGCGCCGACGAGCGTCATGATGGACGGGCCAAGGTCCTTGCGGACCGGGGACCGACCGTCGACGCTGAAACAATGTCGGCGACGTCCCAGACCGTGACAGTAGACGGGCAGATCTTCCGCGTGAGCTGGCAACTCGGCACCCACAGCCGGTACGACTTCCGCTGGCTGACCGGCCCACACGACTATGGGTTCACCGCCTCCTACTCCAGCAGTGAGCCCATGACTCCGGCCGACGTCGAGGACGCGATCAGGGGCTTCCTGGCGCAGATCGATCCGGAGACCGGCTTCATCGACTGATGGCTTCCGGCGGCCGGGCTCGCCCGAACCCAACACTGCTCGGAGATCGGGGGAGCCGTGGTGGGGGTGCTCTCGTCACGGTGCCCGAACCGGCAACCGGGGGTGAACCCACGCCGCGAGGGATGACCTCAGCGGGCGGTAGGAGGGGACAGACGGTGAACGATCAAGAACGATGACCTCATGACCGACGAGTGGTTCGGGCCGGTGACCTACAGCGACGGCGAGGCCGAAGGATCGCCGTTCCTGGAAGCAGTGCGCAGGCTCGCGCCAAACAGACTCACCGGCTTGATCGAGCCCGACGCAACGGTCGTCAGCTCCTACCCTGTTGCGCCGTTCGTGCTGCTCTGCCTGGACGTCGCCCTCACCGAGGACCCGGGCGAGATCACACTCAAGGTTCTCTTCGATGGTCGTGGAGGCCTCTCAGGCACCTGGGGCGGCGATGACATCTGGGACGGCTTCGACCGGAAGCACCCCGACAACCTTCTCGTTCACGCTCGATCCTTCTCCGATGAGCGGCACGCAGTGATCGCGCTCGATTGGGTCGCCGCCCAACTCAACCGACCTCTTGTCGAGAAGCAATGGGTACGGCGGGGAAAGATTGTTGCGAGAGTCTGGGCTACAGGGGACACCGGGGACGTTCTCGAGGTGTCGGGTCGGCGGCGGTTCCGTGGTGAGGCGGACATCGTAAGAATCGTCCGGACAGGCATCTCTCGCTGAGCCGGGACCGCCCTCGGTGCGGCTGCCGACCGGACGAGCGCGCTGAATACGCGCCGAAGCTCGGCTGGCGAGACGCCGAGTGCGGGCATCCAAGCAGCTCAGAGGCCATGATCGGCGGGCAAAACGGCTCCCCCCAAATGAGGAGGGGCGTCTGACTCCAGAGGGGGATCGTCAGCGACCGCGAGCCTCGCCAGGACACGCCGACGCAGCAAGAGGTACTCGTCGACGCATCGACGGAGCTCGCTGGTTGGCGGTCGCTTGAGAGCCTCTCCGCCCACAACGACCTCATGGGCGGTGAACTGTTCGCGAGTCAGGTCGACGTCCACGAGGCCAAAGCGGTTCCACCAGTGGTAGTCGACGTGCGTGCCGTCTTTGTGTACTTCGCCGACGACCAGGTCTCCGCCGAGCAGATCGTTGACCACCAAGGCAGTGAGGTGTTCTCAGTAGCGGGTTGATCATGTCGTGCGGTCGTACTCGGTGTGGAGTAGTACGAGCGCAGCTGCGGTGATCGCGCCGGTGCGCCAGGGACATAGCGTGACTCGCCGCAACGCGGCGAAGGTGGTCTTGAGCAGGGCGTTTCCGCGTTCGGCCAGAGCACGAAGGGCTGAGTGCAGGGTGTTGACGGTGCGCTGGTTGACCGTCTGCCCGCGGCCGGGGACGGGTTTGATGGGCACGGTGAGCCGGTCGGCTTCGCCTTCGTAGCCGAGGTCGCCCAGCGCGGCGTGGGTGTCGTCGGTGAACGCGGCCAGGCCCTCGAGCAGCCCGGGGTGGGTACGGGCGCAGCGGGTGTCGTGCTCGCGGCCCGGCCGCACGTCGCTGGTCCATAGCGGCCATCCATCAGGTGCGGTGAGGACCTGGATGTTCCCGCCGTGGCGGCGGTGCTTGCCCGACCACCACAGGTCGACCCCGGGGGTGAGGCCGAGCGCGCGGCACCGGTCGGTGGCGATCAGGGTGCCGTCGAGATTCACGTGGGTGTGCCCGGCTGTGCGGGCGGCGAGCAGGGCTCCGTGCAGGCCGGGTGCGGCCGCGGCGAGGACGTCGATGCCTTCGTGCAGGTAACGGTAGGCCGTTGCAGTGCTGATCGCGTTGTCACCGGCCAAACATCGGACCCGGGTAGCATCACAGAACCAGCGGATCACCAGCACTGCCTGGGCGAACGGGGTCAACGCCCGCCGCCGGGTGCCACGTCGACGGCGTTGAAGGACCAGGAGCCGCGCCAGATAGGCCACGGTGCGCTCCCCGATCGGGAGGACAGCGGTGTAGGTGACAGGATCAGACATGCAGGACCTCGGTGACGGTGTCGATCTGTGCTGGACCGAACCGATCTACCGGGGTCCTGCCCCGTTCCCGCTCATCTCACCACCCTCGGCGTGTCGCCACGACCTGCCACCCCGCTACTGAGAACACCTCACTGACCGATGCGATCCGTGGTGGCGATGAGTCCGCGCTGCATCTCGGACACCAGCTCAGGCACGGTCGACTTCGAGAACTCGATGTGGGAATCGTCCGGTAGCGGGCCTCGATCATCGGTGTTCATGTCTTCGGTTGCCCACGCGAGGCAGATGTCGTCGCGCAGTGCGACAACGACTTCCGGGGCGTGTCCCATCACCACGGGCCGGCCATGGAGGAGGAGGTCGGTCCAGTCGGCCCAGTCACGGACGTGTGTGCAGCATCCTGGAGCGATGACAGTGCCGGTCGTGTCATCGGTGAGTCGTACGCCTCCCTGGCTCGTCAGATGGCGGGCATCGAGAATGCGGTCCAGGACCGCGCTGGGCTCTGCGAGCTGTGCCACCGTCGGCGGGTGTCGGCGAAGGAGCCTCTGGGCGATCGCCAGTTTGGGAGGCGTGGCCAGCCACGCGATGTTGGCGACGAGAAGCGCGATCTGCTCGTCGGGCTGATTCCCGTCCAAGACGATGTCGGGATAGCTGTCGGTCACCGGCCAAGCCTGGAATCCGTCCGGAACCCCGGCGTAGGCGACGACTTCGGCGCGAACCACGAACGTCCTCCTACGGGCGCGCGACCGGACTCCCGGATGTTGCGGCCTCCGCCGCGTTGCGCGGTGGTCCGCGGAACCGCCAGTTCACCACATACGTGCTGAGTACGCGTCGATGTTTCACCTGCGAGGGATCTACCTCCACGTCGTTCGAGGACAGAGGTGACGTTCAAAGGCGACCACGGTTCCCGTTGGCAGACTCCAGCGTCGGTCCGAGTCCGACTGAGGGCGCACTGCTCCCAGCGACGACGCTCGTCTCGGGCACCAGCGCCGTCGTCGAGCACTCCGGCAGCGAAGGGCCGGTCGTGAGGGGCATGTTCTCCTGCCGTCCGGCAGGCTGGCGCCGTGATCGACCTCAGCCCGTGGCCCGGTCTCAGCGTGACTGCACCACTCGGTGGTGGCCATCGGAACGATGTCTACGAGGTGCGCGGTCGGGACCGCCTGGTCGCGCGGCGCACCAGGCGAACAGCGCCGGCCCTGGATTGGGAACTCGATCTACTGGAGTTCCTGGAACACCACGGGTTCGTCGTGCCGCACACCGTCCCCACAGCGGACGGCCGACGCTCGGCGGGCGGCGTGGTAGTGCAAACCTGGCTGCACGGGCGGGAGCCCCTGGCCAGTGACTGGGCCCTTGTCGCTTCCGAGCTGGAGCGGCTGCACCGACTGACTGCGGGGTGGGCGAACCAGCGCCCCGGCTTCCGGTCGACCCGGGAGCTCCAGCGGGAGTCACGCGGAGGAGACATCGATCTCGAGGCCATGCCCGATCATGTCGCCCACCTTTGCAGGCGGGCCTGGGCCGCCCTCTCGGCCGGCCCGGACTGCGTCGTCCACGGCGACCCCGGCCCGGGCAACGTCCGGGTGAGTGGCGGCTGTGTCGGCTTCCTCGACTGGGACGAATCGCGAGTCGATCACGCCGACCTCGACCTGGCCGAGATCCCCGGAGGGCCACTGCGAGGTCACCGTGCCGCCGTCGCGAGCAACGCGATCGACGCGTGGGAAGCTGCCTGCGGATGGGCCAGTGAACCCGCCTACGCCCGCCGACGCTTCGATCGACTTCGTCAGAAGCTCAGCTAGACCTCCTGGCTCCGTCGCGATCCGACGAATCCGGGACAGAAGCGACGCGACGAGGGCCGGAATCGATCGTCAGCGACCCCGATCCGCTGACGGACATTCCCAGCCCGAACCGGGCTCGACGTTCCGTTGCCATCACCTCGCTGCGATCCGCGGGTTTGGCGGGGGTTGCCAGCTTCTCGAGGCTGGACGGCGACCACTACCGCGAAGCCTGCCGCGCCGCCGACTCGATCCGGCTGACGTACTGCTCCCACCACACACGGTCCCCGGGAGGCAGCGACGACGAACCTTCCTGATGCCCGGTCGCGCCGTCGAAGCCCTCACGGATGACGTCCGCCTGGCCCGCATGGCGGTTGGTCTCTGCGATCATCCGGATGAGGATGTGGTGGAGCGTCACGGTTGCCCGGTCCTCGGGCCAGTGAGGGACACGCCCCGTGTCGTCCAGCGACAGCTCGGTGACGACGTCGTTCGAGTGCGCACAGACGCGGCGGTAGCGCTCGACCACGTCTGCCCGGTTCTCGTCCGCCCGGGCCCACATGTCCTCGTTCTCCCACGGGTCGAACGCGTCGAGGTAGGCGAGATCCCTGGTCGGGCGGTCGAAGGTCTGGGCGAAGTAGGTCAGCTCGCAGCTAGTCAGGTGCTTGACCAGACCGAGGAGATTGGTGCCGGTGTCGGTCGCAGGCCGGCGAGCGGTGTACTCGTCGAGCCCGTCGACCTTCCACACGACGGCATTGCGCGCCTCGTCGAGGTAGCGGACCAGATCGTCCTTCGGGCTGCTCATGCTCGGGATGCTGACAGGGGCCACCGACAGCTTGGCCCGCTGTGCCTCGACCCGGCCAGTTCCGGCCACAGGGTCTCTACCCTCGGACCGTGACCGACGGATTCCGCATCATCTGCGAGATCGAGCCGCCGACCAGGCCCGACCTGACGCACGCCCGCCACCAGATCGGCGTCCTGACTCCGGTGTCGGATGCGTTCCTGATCCCCGACAACCACATCGGTCGGGCCACGGTGTCCAGCATCGCGGTGGCCAACGAGGTCCGGGCGATGGGCGGGGCCGGCATCGCCTGCGTGAACTCCCGTGACCGCAACCTGTTGGGCTTCCGCCGGGATCTCCTGACCGCCGCCGCCTACGGCGTGGACCAGTTCCTGTTCGTCCAGGGGGACAAGCCGTCGGTCGGAGATCGCACCGGCGAGCTGACCGTGCGGACCATGATCGAGGAAGCGCGTGCGGCGACCGGTCAGGATGCGTTCGCGGGGGTCGCGCCCTTCCGGCTCGGTGTGACGGCCGGCCACCGTCGTCGGATGGCGGCCTGGAAGCAGGCGGCCGACTTCGTGTTCGTGCAGGTCGGCTACTCGGCCGAGGCGTTCCTGCAGTGGCGCGAGGCCAACCCGATGGACCTGCCCGTCTATGCCGGTGTGATGGTCCTCGCGAGCGCCGGCATGGCGACCAGGCTGCGGGCGTCGATCCCGGACATCGACATTCCCGACGAGCTCGTCCACCGGGTCTCGGACGACCCGGCCGCGGGGGTCGACGCGGCGTGCGAGCAGATCCGCGCCCTGCGCGACACGGGAGCCTTCGCCGGGGTGCATCTCGTCCCGGTCAGCCGGTTCCGTGAGGTGGCCGCCCGCCTGGAGCGCGAGCGACGGTGACCGGCCGAGCGTGACGATTGCCCCGTCCCGTTCGAGTTCGACGTGCCCGCCGCCCCGTCGTCGCAGCGCGGGCGATGAGTTCCGCCGCCCCCGCCGGTCGACCATCTGAGCCACGTCCACCGAGGAGCCCCCATGTCCCGCACCCGGGTGCACAACCTGTTCGTCTCCCTCGACGGCTACGCCGCCGGCGACCACGTGAGCCTCGACGCCCCGATCGGCGACGCCGGGGCGCTCTTCGCCGGCTTCGACGGGCGGTTCATCCACGGGATCGGCGGTGTGGACGCCCCCGTCACCCCGGACCGCGCCCTGACCAGCACGTGGGCCCAGGGGATCGGCGCCGAGATCATGGGGCGGCGCAAGTTCGGCCCGCAGACCGGCCCCTGGACCGACGACGGCTGGCAGGGCTGGTGGGACGACGAGCCCCCGTTCCGCACCCCGGTGTTCGTCATGACCCACCATCCGCGGCCACCGATCGAGTTCGCGAACGGGACGAGCTTCCACTTCGTCGACGGGTCGGCGCAGGAGGTGCTGACGGTCGCGCGTGCGGCCGCGGGCGAGCTGGACGTCCGGCTCGGCGGGGGACCCTCGACGATCCGCCAGTTCCTCGACGCCGACCTGGTCGACGTCATGCACGTGGTGATCCTGCCGATCGTCCTCGGCCGTGGGGTGTCCCCGTGGGAGGGGCTGACCGGCGTCGAGGACCGGTTCACCGTCGAGTCGGTCGCCTCGCCGAGCGGGCGCATCCACCAGTTCTGGAACCGGAAGGGCTGACACCCATGGGCCTGGTCACCTACGCCATGAGCATGTCCCTCGACGGCTTCGTCGAGGACCCCACGGGCAGCATCGCCTTCGGCGACCCCGACGAGGAGGTGCACCGCCTGTCCAACGACCAGACCCGCGCGACGTCGGTGTTCCTGTTCGGCCGTGGCCTCTACGAGATCATGGAGGACTTCTGGACCGCCCCCGAGCGGGCCGACGGGCATCCGGTGGAGGCGGAGTTCGCCCAGCTCTACACCGCCGTCCCGCGGGTCGTGTTCTCCGACTCGCTGACCTCGGTCGCGCCCGGGTGCCGCCTCGTCCGTCGAGTCGGCGCACTGGACGAGGTGTCCCGGCTGAAGGCGGAGAACGACGGCGAGCTGGCCGTCGGCGGGCCGGGGCTGGCGGCGTCGTTGCTGGAGCTGATCGACGAGTTCCGCCCGCGGGTGGTGCCGGTCGTCCTCGGCGGCGGGAAGCCGTTCCTCCCGCCCGGTGCGGACCTGCGGCTGCGGCTGATCGAGCAGCGTGTGTTCGACGGCGGGACCGTGCACCTGCGCTATGAGCGTGTCCGCTGACCCCGGACCCATCGGTCGCGCAACGCGTCGTCCAGCGCGGTCGTCAGCGCGGCGAACCGGGTCACGACCCGCAGGTCGGCCATGGTGAGGGCGACGTCCCCCGGTCCGATCCGTGCCACCCCGGCACCTTCCCGCAGCGGGCGCGTCTGCGCCAGGACTGCCCTGCGCACCCGGCGGCGGACCGTCGCCGGCGCGTGACCGTTCAGACCGGCCGGTACCGGTAACGCCCCAGGTACACGCAGTACCCGACGATCCCGACGACCAGCAGGACGAGCACCACCCAGACCGGCCCGACCGGCAGCCGCGGCGGGTCGCTGCGGGTGGCGTACACCGCCGTCACCGGGACGACGGTGAGCAGCAGCAGCGTCCCGCCGAAGGTCCGTCCCATGTCCTCGGCGAGCATGTGGCGCAGCCTTCCGACCCGCTGCGGCGCCGTCCAGTAGTCGCGGTGCGGCACCGACACCCGCGCCAGCGACCCGGTCGTGACCAGGCGGTAGAGCCCCGCCCCGATCCCGGCGACGAGCAGCCCGAACAGCGTGCCGAGCGCCAGGAACCCGGCGCGGGTGCCGAACGCGGTCGGCACGCCCGCGGGGTCGAAGTGCAGCGGCACCCCGTCCTCCGGCAGCTCCCCGGCCGCCCACACCAGGGCGAACGCGTAGAACACCGAGCCGGCGAGGAGCGGGAACCAGGGGCGCACCGCTCGGATCATTCCGGGTCGCCGGCCGGTGCGCGCGCCGTGGCGGGGGCCAGCCGGTCGAGCATCGCGGTCAGGGTGCGCCGGGCGCGGTCGACGGGAGCGCCGTGCAGCGCGACCTCCGTGCTGAGCCCCGAGGTCAGGGCGAGCAGCGCGTGCGCGTCGGTGTCCGGATCGGGCGATCCGGCGTCGGCGACGACCCGGACGGCGAGGGCATGGATCTCGTCGTCGCCGTCGGTGAGGATCGCCCGCGCCCGCTCGTCGACCTCGCGGGTGGCGAAGGCGGCGTGGATGCGCAGCGCGTCGCGGGTCCGCGGGTGCTCGCCGAGCAGCTCGTCGAGGATCGTCGCGAGGACGGTCCGATCCCCGCCGCCCACGGCCCGGGCCCTGGCCTCGATCCGTTCCTCCATCTGCCGGTGCGACCGGTCCAGGGCGTGCAACAGCAGCGCGTCCTTGCTGGCGAAGTAGTGCTGCACGCGGCCCATCGAGATCCCGGCCTCGGCCGCGACCGAGCGCAGCGAGACCGCCTCGGTGCCCGACCGCGCGACGAGCGCGAGCACGGCGTCGGCGATCTCGGAGCGTCGGGCGTCGTGGTCGACGGAACGGGGCACCACGCCACTGTAGCAATGCGGTCGCATTGACAAGGCCCGATGGAGCTGTTGCAATGCGACTGCATTGCTACAGGGGGGCATGTGAGGACAGCACAGAACATCGCCGGGATCCTCGGGGTGCTCCTCGGAGCGATCCCGTTGCTGCAGTACCTGATCACCGGCGGGATCGGCCTGTGGACGGTCCCGCTCGGCGACGCACCGGCGCTGCCGTGGGCCTACCCGACGGTCGTGCTCGTGTTCACCGGGGCCGCGGTCGTCGTGCTGGACCGGCGGGAGAAAGCGGGCTGAGCGGATCAGTCCTGCAGCGGCGAGCCGTAGCGCAGCAGGTTGTTGTCCGGGTCGTGGTGCGCGCCCTCGCGCAGCCCGTAGGGGGTGTCGACCGGCGCCACCTCGCGGCCGCCGGCCACGGCCGACCAGCGGGCGTGCAGTGCGTCGGCGTCGTCGACGTGCAGGTAGGCGCAGCCCGCGGTGCGGGCCGGGTCGTGGTCGGGCAGCACCGAGACGTGCAGCTCCACGCCGCCGAGGGCGGCGAAGCCGTAGCCGTCGTCGTAGCGCTCGACGGTGAACCCGAGCGCCCGGTAGTGGTCCAGCCACCGGTCGAGATCGGTGGTGGCGAAGACCGGGGCGACCGAGCGCAGCGTGGACACCGAGGCAGTCTGCCCGCATGCTCGGCATCGTGACCAGTCGCCACGACGAGCTGAACCGGGCACTCGTGCACGGGATGCGTCCGGTCGTCGTCGAGCTCGCCGAGCCCGACCCGGCCTGGCCCGCGGCCTTCGACGCGGCGGCGGCCCGCCTGCGCGCGACGCTGGGGGAGCGTGCGCACCGCATCGAGCACATCGGCTCCACCTCGGTGCCGGGGCTCGCGGCGAAGCCGGTGATCGACGTCGTCGTGGCGCTCGACGACCCCGACGACGAGCCGGCCTACCTGCCCGACCTGCTCGCCGACGGCTACGACCTGCGGGTGCGCGAGCCCGGGCACCGCTGCCTGCGCGGCGCCGTCGGGGACCTGCCCGTGAACCTGCACTGCTACCCGCGGGGCAGCCCGGAGATCACCCGCTACCTGGTGTTCCGCGACCGGCTGCGCACCCACGACGACGAGCGGGCGCGCTACGAGGCGCACAAGCGTGGGCTCGCCGGTCGGGAGTGGGCCGACATGAACCTCTACGCCGACGCCAAGGGCCCGGTCGTCGAGGAGATCATCGGCCGGGCCGGTGGCCCGCCCCGGCCCTGACCCGGTCGGCTCAGCCGCCGGGGCGCTCCGCCCGCTCGGCGAGCATCCGCTCGGTCGCGGCCCGGACCTCGTCGACGCCGATCTCCTCGACGCCGTCGGCGGTCACCGTGATCAGGTTCGGGAAGATCGCGCGGGTGAGGTCGGGACCCGCGGTGGCGGTGTCGTCGTCGGCGGCGTCCCACAGCGCGTTGACCGCGAGCGCGATCGCGCCGGCCCGGTCGACGCCCGGGTCGTGCCGCTTCTTCAGCGACGCCTCGGCGAACTGCGAGCCGGACCCGATGCCGACGTAGCCGGACCGGGCGCGCTTGACGCTGCCGGTCGGGTCGTAGGTGACGATGCGGACCGGGTCGGGGTCGGTCGGGTCGTAGCCGACGAACAGCGGCAGCGCGACGAAGCCCTGCATCGCCGCGCCCAGGTTCTCCCGCACGATGCTCGACAGCCTGCGGATCTTGCCGTCCTGGCTGATCGGGGCGCCCTCGACCTTCTCGTACTGCTCCACCTCGGCCGCGAACATCGTCAGCATCTGCAACGCGTGACCGACCGACCCGGCGAACCCGGCGGCGGAGGTGTCGTCGATGCCGACGACCTTCACCAGGTCCTTCTGCGCGATCAGGTTGCCGGAGGTGGCGCGCCGGTCGCCGGCCAGCAGCACCCCGTCGGCCCAGGTCAGCGCGATGATCGTGGTGCCGTGCGGGACGTCCATGTCGGCGGGGACCCGCTGGGCGGGGTCACGCGGGAGACGCGAGGGCAGCAGCTCGGGGGCGTGCGCACGCAGCTGCTCGAGGAACGAGGGTCCGGTCATGAGGGGGAGCGGGCTCCTTCGCACTGCGGGTCGGGGTCGGGGTCGATCCTTCCTGTCCGCGCCGCCCCGGTCCACCCGCGGTGCAGTGGCACACTCGCGACGGTGAGCGCACGGAGCCGGGCCGAGTCCTTCTGCACACGCCACGGGCTGCGGGTCCCGGTCCTGGAGGCCCCGATGGCCGGGGCCTGCCCGCCGGAGCTGGCGGCCGCGGTGGCCGCGGCGGGCGGTATGGGTGCGGCGGGCGTCGTCAACGACACCCCGGAGGCGATCGCCGACTGGGCTGCCCGCTTCCGCGTCCTCGCCGGGACCGCTCCGTTCCAGCTCAACCTGTGGATCCCCGACTCGCCCACCGACGACGACGTGGGCCTCCAGACCGCCTATCTCGACTCCCTGGGCGGTGCGCCGGCTCCGCCCGGCGGCCCCGGACCGGCGTTCCCCGACCAGCTCGCCGCGGTCCTGGCGGCCCGGCCGGCCGTCGTCTCGACGATCATGGGGCTGTTCACGGCCGAGCAGGTCGCCGCGGTGCACGGTGCGGGCTGCGCCTGGTTCGCGACGGTCACGACCCGCGCCGAGGCCCTCGCTGCGGAGCGGGCGGGGGCCGACGCCGTCGTCGTGCAGGGGATGGAGGCGGGCGGGCACCGTGGCACCACCGACCCCGCCGACGCCGAGACCGTCTCGGTCGGGCTGCTCGCGCTCGTCCTGTGGGTGGCCGACGCCGTCGATGTCCCGGTGGTCGCCGCCGGGGCGATCGGCGACGGCCGGGCCCTGGCCGCCGCGCTCACCCTCGGCGCGAGCGCGGTGCAGGTGGGGACGGCACTGCTGCGCAGTCCCGAGGCCGGGATCGACGACGGCTGGTCCGCCCGGCTCGACGGCCTGGACCCCACCGGTACGACGACCACCCGCGCCTACACCGGCCGGCTGGCCCGCGGCATCGCCACCGACTTCGTCCGGGCCTGGACCGTGCCGGGCGCCCCGGCGCCGGCGCCCTACCCCCACCAGCGACGCCTGGTGGCCCGCTACCGCGCGGGTGAGCCCGGCGTGGTCGACCGGGTGAACCACTGGGCGGGCCAGGCCGCCGGACGCGCGACGACCGACCCCGCGTCCGAGGTGGTCGCCCGGCTGTGGCGCGAGGCGGACCCGCTGCTGCCGTGAGCCCGGCTCAGTCGCGGAAGGGGTCGACCATGTCGTCGAACTCGCCCTTCTTGGCGCCGTCGACGAACGCGGAGATCTCGGCCGGGGTGTAGACGAGGACCGGGCCCTCGGGGTCGCGGGCGTTGCGGACGGCGACCTGGCCGTCGTCGAGGACGGCGAACTCCACGTTCTGCCCCTCGGCGGCCCCGCCGGCCGGGCGACGCCACGTCACCGGGCCGAGATCTGCTGCGCGCGTGCCGTTCGAGTGGGACATGGGGGACCTCCGGATGTGTCCGCGGCGTCCGTTTGACTGCGGAGAGTGTCGAAAGACTGTGGAAGGGATCTTGCATCCGCAAGTGTGATCCGTGACGATGGAACGACTGACACGCTGAGGGGGCCAGAGAAATGCGCCGGTCGACGCACGGATCTGCCGTCGTGTGGGCGTCGTCGTGACCGCCGGACGGACGAACGACGCCGGCTGCCCCGATGTCCTGACGCTGACGTCGGTTCTCGACGGTCGTGCACACAAGGTGACCGACGCGGAACTCTGTGCGCCGCACTCGGTGCGGACCGGCCGCTATGCGGCGCTGTGCGGCCACCTGGTGTCCCCGGCCCCGCTGATCGACGTCGCCGGGGTGCCGTGCGGCCGCTGCGGACAGCTCGACCCGACGCCCCCGGCGGACGAGGCACCGCGGCGGCGCCCCGCCCGCCGGCGCGGCTGGGGTCTGCGCCGGATGCTGCCGGCCTGAGCGTGCGGCGCCGGCGCGGGAGTCGTCAGCGGGCGAGCCGCTCGGGGTCGGTCTGCTCGTGGCGGCGCAGCGGTCCCCGGCTGCGCCGCTCCAGGTAGCGGCGGCCCGAACGGATCAGCTTGGTCAGGGTGTTGGGGCCGCGGCGGCGCTCGACGGCGTCGCCGATCTTGCCCAGGAGCCAGGCCAGCAGCGGTGCACCGACCGCCAGCAGCAGCCACACGCGCAGGTGCCGGGAGAGCAGGGCCCACATATCCGGACCGTCCTTTCACTGGAGGGGCGACGGAGGCGCCGTCGCGAACGCGCCGAGAGTAGTGCGGCCCGCGCGGGTCCGCCCGCTGCGCGGTGACGGCCCGTGACCGACCCGCCACAGGATCGTTGTACGGCGCGAGGGTGGGTCCGGCTGCCCCCGGCCGGGCGCCCGCTTCTGCGAGGAGGTACGCCCGTGCTCGCTCCGGGTTCCAGCGGCGTGGTCGTCGCCGTCGCGTTGGTCGTCGTGGTCGCCGTGCTGGTCAGCCCGGCGGGACGCCGCGCCGCGGTGGCCGCGCTCGGTTCGGTCGGGCGCTGGCCGGCGTTGATCCGCGCCGAGATGCGCGGTGACGCGCCGCTGGTCGACGGGCGTGCCGACTCCGTCGACACCCTCGACTCCCTCGACACCGTGGACGACCGGCACGACGACACCACGCCCGAGATGCCGGCGGTGCGTGCCGAACCGCTGCCGACGACGTCGACGTTCCCGCAGGTGAGACTCCCGGGACGGTGATCACCGCCCGTTGTGGGGGACAGGACTGACGCCGGACCCCCGGACGCGGTAAATTTTCTTTTACCAGCGGGAACCCCCGGCTCTCCCTCGGCGTTGCACACGTGTGAGGGCCTGCCAGAGGTGGGCCCCGCACACGTCCGTCGAGGAGGATCCAGGTGCGCTCCACGAGCAACCCGGCGTTCCGCAACCTGCCTACACAGCAGCAGGGCGGCTACGCCACGTTCGACCGCTCGGGTGGCGGCATGATGGGCGGGGGCGCCGCCATGGCCGGCTCCCAGCCGTCCTACGTCGACCCGACCCAGGCCACGCAGGAGACGGGTCGCCCGATCACGGTCGACGACGTCGTCCAGAAGACCGCGATCAGCGCGGGTCTCGCGCTGGTCGCCGGCATCCTGACCGTGATGTCGGGGCTCTACATCCTGGCCCTGCCGGCGTTCCTCGTCGGCCTGGTCGTCTCGCTGATCGTCATCTTCAAGCAGAAGCCCAGCGCTCCGCTGACGCTGATCTACTCCGGCGCGATGGGTGTCGCCCTCGGCGGCATCACCGGGATGATGCAGCAGAGCCCGGCCCTGCAGGGGATCGGGATCCAGGCCGTCATCGGCACCGCCGGTGTCTTCTTCGGCATGCTGGTCGTCTACAAGACCGGTGCCGTCCGGGTCACGCCGCGCTTCACCAAGTGGATGATGGGCGCCCTGATCGGCGTCGTCGTCCTCATGCTGGCCAACCTGGTCGCGAGCTTCTTCACCGACGGTGGCTTCGGCCTCCGTGACGGCGGCCCGCTGGCCATCCTGTTCAGCATCGTCGTGATCGGTGTGGCGGCGTTCAGCCTGCTGATGGACTTCGACGCCGCGGACAACGCGGTCAAGGCCGGTGTCCCGGCGAAGTACTCCTGGTACCTCGCCTTCGGCCTCATGACCACGATCGTCTGGCTCTACATCGAGATCCTGCGCCTGCTGAGCTACCTGCGCCAGGACTGACCGGTCACCCACGACCCGGCCCGTGAGGGCCGGGTGCGGCCGGAATCGCCCCCTCCGGTCGCGCGCGCCGCGGACACCTCCGGTGTCCGCGGCGTCGTCGTGTCGGGGGTGGCCGGGCGGAGCCGGGAGTCGTAGCGTCGGTGCCGTGCCCGGGAACGACCCGGTCGTCACCGGGATCGCCGTCTTCCTGGCCATCGCCTTCGGCCCCGTGGTGCTGGTGGGGCTGTTGGTGCACCTGTCCCGGCTGGCGCGCCGGGCCGCCGCGCGGCGAGGCCGTCCGACGCCGCGCCCGATCGGGCCGCCACTGGAACGGCTCGTCGCCGACCTGCGCCGGCTCGACCGGCTGCGCCGCGGGCCGCAGCAGGCCACCCGGGTCCGGCGGCTGGCGCTGCTGGCCGCCTACGACGACGTGCTGCTCGACGTCTGCCGGGCCGTCGGCGTCGAGGACCCGCCGCTGCGCGCCCACGTCGAGATGGGTGGTACCCAGGGCGCGCTCGACGCCGACCGGGAGTTCGCCCGGTTGCGTACCGAGGCCGCGATCGAGACCACGGGTGTGCGCATCGACCCGCCCGGCCACGCGGCCTGACCTCGTCGCGCGGACGGGCCGGCCCGCGCGGGTCGGGCCGGCCCGTCCTGAGGACGCCGTGGGATCAGGCGAGGTTCTCGATCACCAGCGCCATGCCCTGGCCGCCGCCGACGCACATCGTCTCCAGCCCGTAGCGGCCGCCGGTGCTGCGCAGACCGTTCATCAGGGTCGTGGTGATCCGGGCGCCGGTCATGCCGAACGGGTGGCCCAGCGCGATCGCGCCGCCGTGCACGTTCAGCTTCGCCTCGTCGATGCCGAGGTCGCGCGCACTGGGCAGGACCTGCGCGGCGAACGCCTCGTTGATCTCGACGAGGTCGATGTCGTCGATCGTGAGGCCCGCGCGACGCAGTGCCTGCTGCGACGCCTCGACCGGGCCGTAGCCCATGATCTCCGGCGAGAGCCCGGTGACGCCGGTGGACACGACCCGTGCGAGCGGGGTGACCCCGAGCCGCTCGGCCTTGGTGTCGGACATGATCACCAGGGCGGCGGCGCCGTCGTTGAGCGGACAGGCGTTGCCCGCGGTGATCCGCCCATCCGGACGGAAGACCGGCTTGAGCTGCGAGATCTTGTCGTAGGTGGTGCCCGGACGCGGGCCGTCGTCGGTGTCGACGACCGTGCCGTCGGGCAGCGTCACCGGGGTGATCTCACGGGCGAAGAAGCCGTCGGCGATGGCCTGCTCGGCGCGGTTCTGCGACTGCACCGCGAAGCGGTCCATGTCCTCGCGCGACACGTCCTTGTACCGGGCCAGGTTCTCCGCCGTCTGCCCCATCGCGATGTAGGCGTCGGGCAGCAGGTTCTGGTCGCGGGGGTCGGTCCAGGTCTCGGCGCCCTTCTCCGCGGTCTCGGCGGTGCGGGCCTCCGCGTCGGCGAACAGCGGGTTGTGCGTGTCCGGCCAGGAGTCCGACGTGCCGCGGGAGAAGCGCGAGACGGTCTCGACGCCGGCGGAGACGAAGACGTCGCCCTCGCCCGCCTTGATCGCGTGCAGCGCCATCCGGGTCGTCTGCAGCGACGACGAGCAGTACCGGGTGATGGTGGTGCCGGGAAGCGAGTCGTAGCCGAGCTGGATCGCGACGATCCGGGCCAGATTGTTGCCCTGCTCCCCGCCGGGCAGGCCGCAGCCGAGCATCAGGTCGTCGATCTCGGCCGGGTCCAGCTGCGGGACCTGGTCGAGGGCGGCGCGGATCATCTGTACGGTCAGGTCGTCCGGGCGCATCCCGGCGAGGGAGCCCTTGTTGGCGCGGCCGATCGGGGACCGGGCCGCGGCGACGATCACGGCTTCGGGCATGGGACGTCCTCCTCCATCGCAGGTACCACTCCCATCGACCCTACTCGCCGGTAACCGATGATCGGGAGACGGCGTGACGAAACCGTCAGGGGTGCGCGGCATGCTCTCGTCCATGACGACGTGGGGAGACTTCCGGCGGGCCGAGCCCGCGTTCGCCGAGCTGTCCGAGCGGATCCTGCGGCGGGGGATCGCGCTCGTGATCGCGACGCTGCGGGCCGACGGGTCACCGCGCGTCTCCGGGATCGAGGTGGTGCTGGACGACGCGGCCGGTGACACCGAGCTCTCCTTCGGATCGATGCCGGGCGCCCGGAAGGGCTCCGACCTGCGGCGGGACCCGCGGTTCGCGCTGCACGCCGCGCCCGCCGACCAGTCCGGCGGAGATCTCGGCGACGGTGACCTGAAGGTGTCGGGCCGGGCGGTGCTGCAGGGCCCGCTCTCCGGGCCGGTCACCGGCGACGCGTTCCGCGTCGACCTGACCGAGGTCGTCTGGACCGGGCTGAACGACGCGCGGAACCGTCTCGTGGTCCGGTGGTGGACCCCGGCAGGCGGGATGCACGAGGTCTCGCGCGAGTGAACGGTGCGAGGATGCATGCATGCGTTACGTCGAGCACGTCGTCGACCTGGTCGGGAACACGCCCCTCGTCCGGCTGGGAGCGTCGGCGGAGGGCATCGCCCCGCCGGTCCTGGCCAAGGTCGAGTACCTGAACCCCGGTGGATCGGTGAAGGACCGCATCGCCCTGCGGATGGTCGAGGCCGCCGAGGCCTCCGGTGAGCTGCGTCCCGGCGGCACGATCGTCGAGCCGACCTCGGGCAACACCGGCGTCGGGCTGGCGATGGTCGCCCAGCGCAAGGGCTACCACTGCGTGTTCGTGTGCCCGGACAAGGTCGGGGAGGACAAGCGCAACGTCCTCAAGGCCTACGGCGCCGAGGTCGTGGTGTGCCCGACGGCGGTCGAGCCGGACCACCCGGACTCCTACTACCAGACCTCCGACCGCCTGGTCCGCGAGATCGAGGGCGCCTGGAAGCCCAACCAGTACGCGAACCCGGCCAACCCGGAGTCGCACTACCACTCGACGGGCCCGGAGATCTGGGAGCAGACCGAGGGCCGGATCACGCACTTCGTGGCGGGGATCGGCACCGGTGGCACCATCTCGGGCATCGGGCGGTACCTCAAGGAGAAGTCGAACGGTGCCGTGCGGATCATCGGTGCCGACCCGGAGGGCTCGGTCTACTCCGGCGGGACCGGCCGTCCCTACCTGGTCGAGGGCGTCGGCGAGGACTTCTGGCCGACCACCTACGACCGCGACGTCTGCGACGAGATCGTCGCCGTCTCCGACGGCGACTCCTTCGAGATGACCCGCCGCCTCGCCCGCGAGGAGGCGCTGCTCGTCGGCGGTTCCTGCGGGATGGCGACCGTCGCCGCCCTGCGGGTGGCCGCGACGCTGCCCGCGGACGCGGTGGTCGTCGTGCTGCTGCCCGACGGCGGCCGCGGCTACCTCGGCAAGGTCTTCAACGACCGCTGGATGGCCAGCTACGGCTTCCTCCCCCCGTCGCAGGGCACGACCATCGGCGACGTGCTGCGGCGCAAGGACGGCGCACTGCCCTCGCTGGTGCACGCCCACCCCAACGAGACCGTCGCCGACGCCGCGCTCTACCTGCGCGAGTTCGGCGTCTCCCAGATGCCCGTGGTCAAGGCGGAGCCGCCGGTCATGGCGGCCGAGGTCGCCGGCTCGGTCAGCGAACGCGACCTGCTCGACGCGCTGTTCACCGGGCGGGCCAAGCTCTCGGACCGGCTCGAGGACCACATGTCCCCGCCGCTGCCGACCCTCGGCGCCGGCGAGTCGGTGCAGGACGCGATGGAGGCCTTCGCCAAGGCCGACGCCGCGTTGGTCCTGGAGGACGGCAAGCCCGCGGGCGTCGTCACCCGTTCCGACGTGATCGCCTTCCTCGGCGGCAACGCCTGATCCGGCCCGCACGGGCGCCGGGAGTAGCCTCGGCGCCCATGCAGGGCTTCTCCACGCGCGCGATCCACGCCGGCCAGGTCCCGGACCCGACGACCGGCGCGGTGACGACGTCGATCCACACCAGCTCGACCTACGCCCAGGACGGCGTCGGCGGGACCCGCGGGGGGTACGAGTACTCCCGCAGCGCCAACCCGACCAGGACCGTGCTGCAGGACCAGCTCGCCGCCCTGGAGGGCGGCCGGCACGCGCACGCGTTCGGCTCCGGGATGGGGGCGACGGACACGCTGCTGCGGGTCCTGCTGGGGCCCGGTGACCACCTGGTGATCCCGCACGACGCCTACGGCGGCACCTTCCGCCTGGTCGACAAGGTGCTGTCCGGGTTCGGTGTCGAGCACACCCCGGTCGACCTCGCCGACCACGACGCCCTGCGCGCGGCGCTGCGCCCCACGACGAAGGTCGTGTGGTGCGAGACCCCGACCAACCCGCTGCTCGGCATCGCCGACATCGCGGCGCTGGCCGGGGTGGCGCACGAGGTGGGCGCGCGGCTCGTCGTCGACAACACCTTCGCCTCGCCCTACCTGCAGACGCCGCTGGCGCTGGGCGCCGACGTCGTCGTGCACTCCACGACCAAGTACGTCGGCGGCCACTCCGACGTCGTCGGCGGCGCGCTGGTCACCGACGACGACGCGCTGTCCGAGCAGATCGCGTTCGTCCAGAACTCCACCGGCTCGGTGCCCGGCCCGTTCGACGCCTGGCTGACCCTGCGCGGCGCCAAGACCCTCGCGGTGCGCATGGAGCGCCACTGCGACAACGCCGAGCGCGTCGCCGAGATGCTCTCCGCGCACCCCGCGGTGGCCTCGGTGCTCTACCCGGGCCTGCCCGAGCACCCCGGCCACGAGGTCGCGGCCAAGCAGATGCGCCGGTTCGGCGGGATGGTGTCGTTCCTCGCCGCGGGCGGGCGCGACGCGGCGCTGCGGATCTGCGCGGGCACCCGGCTGTTCACCCTCGCCGAGTCGCTCGGCGGGATCGAGTCGCTGATCGAGCACCCCGGCGAGATGACCCACGCCTCGACCGCGGGGTCGATGCTCGAGGTGCCGGACTCGCTGATCCGGCTCTCGGTCGGCATCGAGGACGCCGACGACCTGCTCGACGACCTGCGGGCCGCACTCGACGCGGTCCGGTAGCGCCGCACGGGCTCAGCTGCGCGACTGCTCCGGCGACGGCGCGGGGGGCTGGACCACCGGCGGCGGCGGGACGACCAGGTCACCCGGGTCCACACAGCCACCGACCAGCGACCACGTGCCGTCGCCGCGGGCCTCGTAGCGGCCCGGGTCGGCGCAGCCCGCGTCGTGCACGGTCGCCACCGCGAGCGCCGCCAGTCCGGCGGCCAGCAGCAGCGGTGCCGTCGTGCGCAGACGCGTCATTCCCGAGTCCCTCCCGACACCGGGCGCGCAGGGGACGTCACGCCCGGTGAGACACCGGCGAGGTTACCCGGGGCGGTGCGAGACTGCCGGTATGGCCGCCCCCGTCATCCCCCCGGTCACCGCCGACGACGTGCTCTCCGCCCGCGAACTGCTCTCCGGTGTCGTGCGCACCACGCCCGTCGCCGGTGCCCGTGCCCTGTCCGACCTGACCGGCTCCCGGGTCGGTCTGAAGTGCGAGAACCTGCAGCGCACCGGGTCGTTCAAGATCCGCGGCGCCTACACGCGCATCGCCCGCCTCTCCGACGACGAGCGCGCGGGCGGTGTCGTCGCGGCGTCGGCCGGCAACCACGCCCAGGGCGTCGCGCTCGCCGCGCGGCTGCTGGGCGTGCGCGCCACCGTGTACATGCCCGAGCGGGCGGCGCTGCCCAAGGTCGACGCGACCCGCGGCTACGGCGCCGAGGTCGTGCTCACCGGCCGCACCGTCGACGAGGCCGTCACGGCCGCCACCGCGGCCGCCGAGCGGTCGGGCGCGGTGTTCGTGCACCCCTTCGACCACCCCGACATCATCGCCGGGCAGGGCACCGTCGGCTGCGAGATCCTCGACCAGGTCCCCGACGTCGGCACGGTGCTGATCTCCGCGGGCGGTGGTGGGCTGCTCGGTGGGACCGCCGCGGTCCTGCGCGCCGCGCGGCCGGACATCCGGATCGTCGGGGTGCAGGCCGCGGGTGCCGCGGCCTGGCCGTCGTCGCTCGCGGCGGGTGCGCCGATGCCGGTCGGCGGGATGCGCACGATGGCCGACGGGATCGCCGTCGGCCGCCCGGGTGACGTCACGTTCGCCCAGGTCAGCGCCCTGATCGACGAGATGGTCACGGTCTCGGAGGACGCGTTGTCCGCGGCGCTGCTGCACTGCCTGGAACGGGCGAAGATGCTCGTCGAGCCTGCCGGGGCCGCGTCCGTCGCCGCCCTGATGGAGCAGCCCGACCGGTGGCCGGGGCCGGTCGTCTGCGTGCTGTCCGGCGGCAACGTCGACCCGCTCGTGCTGCTGCAGGTCATCCGGCACGGCCTGGTCGCCTCGTCCCGCTACCTCACCCTGCACCTGCGGATGCCCGACCGGCCCGGCGCGCTCGCCGAGCTGCTGGCCCGGGTCGGGCGGCTCGGGGCCAACGTCACCGACGTCGCGCACTCGCGGATCAGGGGTGCGCTCGCGGTCGGGGAGGTCGACGTCGAGCTCAGCGTGGAGACGCGTGGGCCCGAGCACCGCGACGCCATCGTCGCCGACCTGCGCGAGGCAGGGCACGCGGTCGCCACGCCGTGACCTGCCCGGACACGCGAACGGGCCCGGCCGACCGGCCGGGCCCGTTCCGCGGGTGGGTGTGGATCAGCCGGTGAAGGCCTCCACCGACACCAGCGTCACCTTCATGGTCCCGCCGTCGGGCAGCTGGTACTCGCGGGTGTCACCCGGCTTCGCACCGAGCAGCGCCGCGCCGAGCGGGGAGTGCGGCGAGATGACCTGCAGGTCGCCGTGGCTGCCCTCCTCGCGGGAGCCGAGCAGGACCCGCTCGGCCTCGTCGTCGTCCTCGTAGCGGATCTCGAGCACGGTGCCGGGGGAGGCCTCGTCGGAGCTGGACGGCGCGGTGCCGACCTGGGCGGTGCGCAGCAGCTCCTGCAGCTGACGGATCCGGGCCTCCTGCTGGCCCTGCTCCTCGCGGGCGGCGTGGTAGCCGCCGTTCTCCTTCAGGTCACCCTCCTCGCGGCGGGCATTGATCTCCGCGGCGATGACGGGCCGGTTCTCGATCAACCCGTCCAGCTCGGCCTTCAGCCGGTCGTAGGCGTCCTGGGTCAGCCAGGTGGCCTGGGTGTCCGTCACCGTCATCAACTCCTCCAGGAAAGCAGGACGTGTCGCCGCCGGGACGCCTGGCGCCCGGCGGGCACACGGGGGTGGCGGCTCCGAGCAGCACGCCCCGAGTAAGGAAAAACACGACCCGCCTGCGGGTCGTGTGGGGCTCACCTTACCACGGAGCGTGCCGCTCGTCGCAGCCTTTCGGTGAACGGGTGCGGGTCCCGGAAAGTTCCCGCGGGAGAAGTATTCGCAGGTAGTGGGGTCGACGACGGCAGGGCAGCCGTACCGTCCCCGCCGGCGGCAACCGCCCGTCGCAGACCGGTCCACCGGCGGGAACAGATGGCGCCGGCGACGGCGTTGCGGATGCCGGTGCCCGTGCTCGGCGCGGTTCCTGTCGGCCCTCTCTGCCAGGATCGTCCCTGAGCACGCCTCGCCGCCCGCCGCCGGCAGACCACCGGCGCGGGACCCGAGTCCGGTGACCGTGGAGGAACCCGCCCCGATGGCTACGCAGTACACCCCGTCCGCCCCGCGCCCGGTCCAGCTGCCGGCGCCCGGCGAGCGTCCCCGGCTGATGACGGTGCACGCCCACCCCGACGACGAGTCCTCGAAGGGCGCGGCGACCACCGCCCGGTACGTCGACGAGGGGCACCAGGTCATGGTCGTGACCTGCACCGGTGGCGAGCGGGGCAGCATCCTGAACCCCGCGATGGAACGGCCGGACGTCCTGGAGAACATGACCGCGGTCCGCAGGGACGAGATGGCCCGCGCCGCCGAGATCCTCGGCGTGCAGCACGTCTGGCTCGGCTTCGTCGACTCCGGCCTGCCCGAGGGCGACCCGAAGCCCCCGCTGCCCGAGGGCTGCTTCGCCCTGGGTGACGTCGAGGAGCAGACCGCGGCACTGGTGAAGGTCATCCGTGAGTTCCGCCCGCACGTCCTCGTCACCTACGACGAGAACGGCGGCTACCCGCACCCGGACCACATCCGCACCCACGTGATCTCGATGGCCGCGTGGGAGGCCGCCGGCGACCCGGCGCGTTTCCCGGAGGCGGGCGCCCCGTGGCAGCCGCTGAAGCTCTACTACGGCCACGGCTTCTCCAAGGCCCGGCTGGAGGCCTTCCACAACGCGATCGTCGAGTCCGGCCAGGAGTCGCCGTACGCGGAGTGGCTGGAGAACTGGACCAGCGACCGGCCCGACCCCGGCACCCGGGTGACCACCAGGGTCCCGTGCTCGGACTGGTTCGGCCGGCGGGACGACGCGTTGCGCGCGCACGCCACCCAGATCGACCCGAACAGCAGGTTCTTCTTCACCCCGCTCGAGGTGCAGGCCCGGGTCTGGCCCACCGAGGACTACGAGCTGGTCCACTCCCTGGTCGACACCGAGATCCCGGAGGACGACCTGTTCGCCGGCATCCCCGTCGAGGTCGGCGGGGAGCGCCGCCGCGCCGGCTGACGGCGCGGGCCCCGCGGGTAGCCTGGCCACCGGACCGTCCCGCAGCTCCGGGACGGTGCCGGTGACCCGGGAACCGGAGTACGGAGGCGCGTGGCGGTGCAGGTCGAGAACGTGACGGCTGTGGTGAACCAGGTCGTGACGGGCCTGCTCGTCCCGATGCAGGACCGTCCCCCGCCGCCCGGGCAGCTGCCGGAGTTCGGCAACGCGGCGCCGGCCGGGCTGGCGATCGTGCTGCTCCTGCTGCTCGCGACGGTCTTCCTCATCCGCAACATGAGCAAGCGCATCACCCGCCTCCCGGAGTCCTTCGACGGCGAGGGGACCGCCGAGGGCGGATCCGACCCGGCCGCGACCGACCGGGGCGAGCCCGGAACGGCCCGCTCCTGAGTCGCCGACCCGCGGGAGCGCGGGTCAGCGCAGCAGGACCAGCCAGATCGCGACGTGGTGGCAGGCCCAGGCCAGGACCGTCGCGGCGTGGAAGAACTCGTGGTAGCCGAACGTCGCGGGCCACGGGTCGGGCCGTCGTAGCGCGTACATGACCGCGCCGACGGTGTAGAGCGCCCCGCCGGCGAGCAGCAGGACGAGTGCGGCGACCCCGCCTCCGGCCAGCAGCCCGGGCAGCACGAACACCGCGACCCACCCGAGCGCGATGTAGATCGGCACTCCCACCCAGGCCGGCGCGGTCGGCCAGGCGAGCTTGAGTGCGACCCCGGCGAGTGCCCCGCCCCAGACGACGGCGAGCACCCAGGTGGCGGTGGCCGCGGGGAGCGCCAGCACCGAGACCGGCGTGTAGGTGCCCGCGATGAACAGGAAGATCATCGAGTGGTCGAGGCGCTTCATCAGCCGTCGCCGGGCCGGGTCGGCCCAGGTGTGCCGGTGGTACAGCGCGCTGATCCCGAACAGGCCGAACGTGGTCAGCGTGTAGACGGCCGTGGCCACGGCCGCGGAGGTCCCGACGAGCGCCCCCGCGACGCTGATCAGTGCGGCGCACGCGAAGACGGAACCGACGAGGCTCCACAGGTGCAACCAGCCCCGCATACGGGGCTTGAGCGGGACGGACGGGGCGATGCTCACGCGCCCCGAGGTTACGGGTCGAGACGGCGGGGGTCCCGTCCGGCGGACGAACGCCACACGCGGGACTAGGCTCCGTGTACGTGGCCCTCCGAGACCTGCTCTACACGGTGTACGAGCGCAGGATCCTGCGTCAGATCGCCGGGACCGAGCGGCCCAGGCACGTGGCGCTCATCCTCGACGGCAACCGCCGCTGGGCGCGGGAGGCCGGCCTGGTCGACCCCGCGGAGGGGCACCGCGCCGGCGCGGCCAAGATCGCGGAGATGCTCGGCTGGTGCTCGGAGGCCGGCGTCGAGGTCGTCACGGTGTTCCTGCTGTCCACCGACAACCTGGACACCCGCTCCCCGGAGGAGCTCAAGGACCTCCTGGAGATCATCGCCGGGGTCGTCGACGACCTCTCCGGTCCGGACACGCCGTGGCGGCTGCGGGTGGTCGGCGCGATGGAGCTGTTGCCGAGCAGCCTGGCCGACCGGCTGACCGCGGCGGTCGCCCGTACCAGCGACCGCGGGGGCATCCAGCTGAACGTCGCCGTCGGCTACGGCGGCCGGCAGGAGATCGCGGACGCCGTCCGCAAGATGCTGCTGACCCAGGCGGAGGCGGGACGGACGATCGAGGAGCTCGCGGAGTCGCTCGACGTCGACCACATCGCGGAGCACCTCTACACCTCCGGTCAGCCTGACCCGGACCTCGTCATCCGGACCAGCGGTGAGCAACGTCTGTCGGGGTTCCTGCTGTGGCAGTCGGCCCATTCGGAGTTCTGGTTCTGCGAGGCCTACTGGCCCGAGTTCCGCCGCGTCGATTTCCTGCGCGCCCTGCGCGACTTCGGCGCGCGACACCGACGTTTCGGCGGATGAACTCGGATCGACCGTGGCTCCCGGTCGACTCACTCGTCATGGCTCTCTCGGAGCCCCCGACGGTCGAGGCCTCGGCCTTGGTGCTGCTGTCGTCGATGTAGGCGTCGCCACCGTGCTCACCCGCGAACGCGAGCGGGCTCAGCGCGCCGTCCTGCTCCGGCTCGGCTGGCTCCACCTGTCGGGCTGCATGATCACCGGTTGTGGAGTCCGACGTTCGCGTTGCGGCCGCTCCGCTCCACAACCGGTGATCATGTCCGGTGTCCGGTGTCCGGTGTCCGGCACCGTCGTGCGCTCTGGAACGTGTCCGGGAGGAGGACGGCCGGCGAGGCCGCCGGCCCGAGTACGGAGCGTGATCACGTCACTGGTGAATCAGATCGGTATCGGTGGCGTCGACACGACGGGGTGAACACGGCCGCGCGGACGCGGTGAACGGTGACCCGGCGGAATTTCGGTCACTCCGGCGGGTGCCCGGGGTGACACACGAGAATGCCCCGGAGCAGAAGCTCCGGGGCATTCTCAGATCTGCGAGGAGATCAGCCGATCGAGTCGCCGGCGCCGGCCTCCTGGCCGCAGTTGTCGGACTGGTCGGTGACCGAGTCGCCGGACTTCGCCTTGGCGTCGCCCAGGATGCCCAGGGCACCGGTGAGGCCGTTGAGGGCGGAGGCGTCCTCGACCGGGACCTGCACGCCCAGCACGTTGACCGGGATGTTGTTGTTGCAGGCCTGGATCGGCACGTTGAGGTTGTTGCCGTTCAGGCCGGCGATGAGGCCCTTGGCGTCCTTGTCGATGACGTTCTCGGCACCGTGGTGGCCGCCCTTGTGGCCGTGGTCGCCGTCCTTGTCGCCGGCGAAGGCGAGCGGGGACAGGGCGAGCAGGGACGCGGCGGAGGCCGCAACCACGATTCCAGCCTTCTTCAGCGCAGTTTTCTCCTGTTGAGTCTCGAGTCCGCCCGAAGCCGGTCTCACGCGTGCCGGCACGCTGACGAGGGGGAGCCCGTACCGACTACCTGAAAAGCTACCGGTGTTATTCCGACGAAACAAATCTCGTGACCCAATCGAGGTACACTTTCACTGACGGTTCCGATACTCCCCAAATAGGTTGTTCTGGCCCCGCGCGTCCGAGCCGTCGCCGTCCGCGGATCGTGCACCCTGCGTGGCCGGATACGTCCGAACGGACGCGTCACCGGCCGCCCTCGCGGTCGTTCGGTTCCGGGCCGCCTACGCTCCGGGGGTGGACCTGCTGCACGCGACGGCGGAGCTCGCGTCGCGGCTGGACCGGCTGCGGCCGGGGGTGCTGGACGGGCCGCCGCCGTACCCGTCGATCGCCCGGCGGGTGGCCGCGGAGCCGCTCCAGGACCCGGCGGCCCTGGTCGTCACGGCCGGACGGCTGCGTGCGGAGGTCGCGGCCGCGGGACTCCCGGCCGACCGTCGCCGGTACCTGGAGGCGCTGCTGGTCGCGCTGCGGTGCCGGGCCCGGCTGCTCGCCGGCGACGACATCGGCTACCTCGAGCAGGTCCGCGACCTGTTCGGGGTGGTCCCGCGTCGTAGCGAGCTGGACGAACTGCACGAGGCGCACCGCAGGCTGGCGGCGGTGCTGCCCGGGCGCGGTCCGCTGGCCGCCCGGATGCGGGACCACCGGGCCGCCGACGTCGTCCCCGCCGACCGGCTGGCCGACGCGGTCGCCGCCGTCGTCGCGGAGCTGCGCGGCCGCACCCGCGACACGCTGGGGCTCCCGGCCGGCGAGCACGCCGACGTCGGCCTCGTCGGCGCGCGTCCCTGGACGGCGTTCACCCGCTACCGCGGCGGGCTGCACAGCCGGGTCTCGGTCGCGACGACCGGCCGGGTGCGCGCCGGGTCGCTGCTGCCGTTGCTCGCCCACGAGGTCTACCCCGGCCACCACCTGCAGTACTGCCGGGTCGAGATCGCGTCGGCGCGGCACCCGGAGCTGGCGCTGCGACTGGTCCACAGCCCGCAGGGGCTCGTCGCGGAGGGTGCGGCGGAGGCCGCCGTCGACGTGGTGCCCGGCCCCGGCTGGGGCCCGGTCGCCGAACGCGTCCTCGCGGGCGTCGGCGTGCGCCTCGACGGCCCGGCCGCCGAGCGGATCGAACGGGAGCTGGACCTGCTCGGCCGGGTCCGGCTCGACGCCGCCCTCATGCGCCACGTCGACGGCGCCGGCCCCGACGCGGTGCTCGCCCACCTGTCCCGATGGCTGCTGGTCGACGACGACCGGGCGCGGCGGATGCTCGACTTCCTCGACCATCCCCAGTGGCGCACCTACCCGGTCACCTACGCCGAGGGCGGCCCGCTCGTGCGCGCCCGGCTCGCCGCGGCCCCGGACGGTCCGGCCGCCGCGCTGGCGGCCCTGCTCGACACCCCGGTCCTGCCGTCGGATCTGGTCACCGACGGTGGCAGCGGACGCGGTCCGGATCGCGGCGGACTACCCTCGGCAGCGGTCGGATTGCTCCGTACGCCGGTCCCTGACTGAGCCGAACGGCTCGCAGCCGAACGAGGTGTCTCTACCCGACTTGACGCCGGACGGTACCGATCACACGATGAACGGCACGTTACGACTGTTCCATCAGGGGTCAACGTCGCGATCCGACGGAGCGTTGCTATTGACCGCACGAGGGTGACCACTAGTAGCGTCCATGTCGACGGGCTGTACCCGATGCGGCCCGTTCGGGAGGCCCTGGAGTGGTGTCACACGCACCCGAGAGGGCCGGCACCCGGCCCTCGCGGGCGTGCCGGCCGGAGGACCGCCATGGTCCCTCCGCGTCGTCGCGGCCCGCACCAGGGCCGGCCGGCCCGACGCAGAGCAGGTGCGGTGCCGCGCCTGCGAGGGAGCACCCGTGACCGATCGTCGTCCCGCCCTCACCGACCCGACCTCCGCACCGCAGGGGTCCGTCGGGGACGCACCGGCAGGTACCACCCGCTGCTACGTGCTCGACACGTCCGTGCTGCTGTCCGACCCGTGGTCGCTGCAGCGCTTCGACGAGCACCAGGTCGTCCTGCCGCTCGTCGTCATCAGTGAGCTGGAGGCCAAGCGTCACCACCCCGAACTGGGCTGGTTCGCCCGGACCGCGCTGCGCCAGCTCGACGAGCTGCGCGTCAGGTACGGCCGTCTCGACGCACCCGTGCCGATCGGCGAGTCCGGCGGCACGCTGCACGTCGAGCTGAACCACTCCGACCCCACGGTCCTGCCGGCCGGGTTCCGCACCGACTCCAACGACTCGCGGATCCTGGCCTGTGCGCTGAACCTGAAGGCGGACCCGTCCGTGCCGCCGGACGTCACGCTGGTCACCAAGGACATGCCGTTGCGGGTCAAGGCCGCCGCGGTCGGTCTGGACGCCGATGAGTACCACGGCCAGGACGTGCTGTTCTCGGGCTGGACCGGCATGACCGACCTGGAGGTGACCGCGGAGGACGTCGACGCGCTGTTCCGCGACGGCGTCATCGATCACGACGAGGCCCGCGACCTGCCCTGCAACACGGGGTTGCGGCTGATCGGGGCGTCGAACGCGCTCGGGCGGGTCACCGCGGACAAGCGGGTCAAGCTGGTGCGCGGGGACCGGGAGGCGTTCGGGCTGCACGGCCGTTCCGCCGAGCAGCGGATCGCGCTGGACCTGCTGCTGGACAACGAGGTCGGGATCGTGTCCCTCGGCGGACGCGCCGGGACGGGCAAGTCGGCGCTCGCGTTGTGCGCGGGCCTGGAGGCGGTGCTGGAGCGACGGCAGCACCGCAAGATCGTGGTCTTCCGGCCGCTCTACGCCGTCGGCGGACAGGATCTCGGCTACCTCCCGGGCAGCGAGGTCGAGAAGATGCAGCCCTGGGCGCAGGCCGTCTTCGACACCCTGGGGGCGATGGTCAGCCAGGACGTGATCGACGAGGTCATCGCCCGCGGCCTGCTGGAGGTCCTGCCGCTGACCCACATCCGCGGCCGGTCGCTGCACGACACGTTCGTGATCGTCGACGAGGCGCAGTCGCTGGAGCGCAACGTGCTGCTCACGGTGCTGTCCCGGCTCGGGACGGCGTCGCGCGTCGTGCTCACCCACGACGTCGCGCAGCGCGACAACCTCCGCGTCGGACGGCACGACGGCGTCAACGCCGTCATCGAGAAGCTGAAGGGCCACCCGCTGTTCGCGCACGTCACGCTGACCCGCAGTGAGCGCTCGCCGATCGCCGCGCTGGTCACCGAGATGCTGGAGGGACCCAACTCCTGACGACGGCACACGGCCCCCGTCGGCAGCCGCCGACGGGGGCCGTGGTGTGTCTCAGTCGAACAGGTCCGGGTCGGTACGCACGACCTCGTCCCACAGCGGCTGGTAGGAGAACCAGCCGGCGTAGGGCGTGCCGGTCTGCTCGGCGGTGAACCGCGCGTTGGCGTGGTCGACGAGCGTCGGCGTCCCCGCGGCCTCGGCCAGCAGCTGGGCCTGGCAGTTGCGCTCGGTCGAGATGAACCACCAGGCGGCCTCGGCGACCGTCTCGCCGACGGAGAAGATCCCGTGGTTCTGGTGGAAGACCATCCGCCGGCCGGTCAGACCGCGGGCCAGGGCCCGGCCCGCCTCCGGGTCGAGCACGACCGCGCCGGCACCCTCGTGGACGACGCCGTGGTTCTCGTAGAGGGCGCAGGCGTCCTGGGTGATGGGGTCCAGCGGCCGGCCCAGCGACGACCACGCCTTGCCGTACACCGAGTGGGCGTGCGCGGCCGCGACGACGTGCGGGTGCGCCTCGTGGACGGCCGAGTGGATGACGAACCCGGCCTGGTTCACCGGGCGGTTCCCGTGCCGGACCGTGCCGTGGTGGTCGACCATGATCAGGTCCGAGACCCGGATGTGCCGGAAGCTCATGCCGAACGGGTTGACCCAGAACATGTCCGGGTCCTCCGGGTCGCGCACGGTGATGTGCCCGGCGACGCCCTCGCCGAAGCCGAAGCGGCCGAAGATCCGGAACGCCCCCGCGAGCTGCTGCTTGCGGTGCAGGCGCTCCTCGGCGGAGGTGGCGAACGTCGGTGGGACCGGCAGACCGCCGGTACCGCCGCCGCCGAGGGCGGCGGTACCGGAGCTGCTGGTGGTGGTGTCCTGCGTGGGGGCGGCCATGACCCGACCGTGCGCCGGATCACGCGCCGGGTCAAGGGGTGGCTCAGAGGCCGTGCGGGGTGCCCTCGGTGAACCCGGCGGTGGTCTGCACCCCGACGACGGAACGCTCGTGCAGCTCGTCGACCGAGCGGGCGCCGGCGTAGGTGCACGCGGAGCGGACGCCCGAGCAGATCTCGTCGAGCACGTCCTCCACACCGGGGCGGTCCGGGTCCAGCCGCTGACGCGAGGACGAGATGCCCTCCTCGAACAGCGCCTTGCGGGCCCGGTCGAACGCGTTGTCGCCCCGGGTGCGTGCGCTGACCGCGCGCTTGGACGCCATCCCGAACGACTCCTTGTACGCGCGGCCGTGCTCGTCGCGCAGCAGGTCTCCGGGGGACTCGTAGGTGCCCGCCAGCCAGGAGCCGATCATCACCGACGCCGCGCCGGCGGCCAGGGCGAGTGCCACGTCGCGCGGGTGGCGCACCCCGCCGTCGGCCCAGATCACGGCGCCGCGCTCGCGGGCCGCGGCGGCGCACTCGGCGACCGCGGAGAACTGTGGGCGCCCCACGCCGGTCATCATCCGGGTCGTGCACATCGCGCCGGGGCCGACTCCGACCTTGACGATGTCGGCGCCCGCCTCGACCAGGTCGGCGACACCCTCGGCGGTGACCACGTTGCCGGCGGCGACCGGGACCGTGGCCCCGGCCTCGTCGACCACACGGCGGACCGCGCCGAGCGCGTCGGCCATCTTCTCCTGGTGGCCGTGCGCGGTGTCGACGACGAGCACGTCCACCCCGGCGTCGAGCAGGGCCTTCGCCTTCACCGCGACGTCGCCGTTGATGCCGATCGCGGCCGCGGTGCGCAGCCGGCCGGCGCCGTCGAGGGCGGGGGAGTAGATCCCGGCGCGGATCGCGCCGAGCGGGGTGTGCAGGCCGGCGAGGCGGCCGTCGCCGTCGAGGCCGAGCGCGACGGCCTTGCGGCGGGTGTCGAGCTGCTCGAACACCTCGCGCGGCTCGGTGCCCAGCGGCAGCGCCAGCGGGTCCGGATCGAGGACGTCGGCGAGGCGGGTGAAGCGGTCCACCCCGGCGCAGTGCGCCTCGGACACGGTGCCGACCGGGCGGCCGCCGTCGTCGACGACCACGACGGCGTCGTGGGCCCGCTTGGGCAGCAGGTTCAGCGCGTCGGCGACCGCGTCGGAGGTGCGCAGCACCAGCGGGGTGTCCCACACCGGGTGCCGGGACTTGATCCAGGACACGATCTCGGCGACGGCATCGGTCGCCACGTCCTGCGGGAGCACGGTCAGCGCGCCGCGCCGGGCGAGCGTCTCGGCCATCCGACGTCCGGCGACGGCGGTCATGTTCGCCGCCACCACGGGCACCGTGGCCCCGGAACGGTCCGGGGCGGTGAGGTCCACGTCGAAGCGGGACGTCACGGTGGAACGGCGTGGGACGAGGAAGACGTCGTCGTAGGTCAGGTCGTGCTCGGGCCGGCGGTCGTCGAGGAAGCGCACGGTATCGAGACTGTACGCCTCCTCGATACACCCGACCGGCTCTCGCGGAGGTTGATCGGTCACTCATAGGGTTCGCCCCGCGCCGGCGGGTGATCGGCGTCCGAGAAAGGCGCGGATGCTCGACCCGAACAATCACCGTGGTTCTTTCGGCGAAGCGTACGTACGCGTGCTTGCCGCCGCCGCCGGGCTCACCGTCTACAAGGACGAGCTCGATCGGGACGGCATCGATCTCGGTGTGCGCATGCCGGCTCCCGGCCCCGGGTTCGCCCGCGCGGTCGAGATGCAGATCAAGACCACGGCGTCGCCGTCGTGGGGGGCCGGTTGCCTGACCTTCAGGGGTCTCGACCGCAAGAGCTTCAACCGGTTGGCCGGGGACCGGTTCCAGGTGGCGCGTTACCTGGTCGTGGTCGTCGTCCCTCGTGACACGGACCGGTTCTCGGACATGTTCACCTCAGGGCTGCTGCTTCGGACGATCGGGTATGTGACGTCGCTCCGCGACCGGACACTCTTCGCCGACGAGCAGGGTAGGGCCGGAACCACGGTCCGGTTGCCGCTGGCCAACGTTCTGACCCCCGATTCGCTCCGTCGACTCGTCGAGCTGGACCCGGTGGTCGCACGGTGACCGACGATCCGAGTGTCGACCAGCTCGCCGACTACCTGCGTGGAACCGGATGGACCGACACCGGGCTGGCATGGAGGGGAGCCGGCATCTGGGCCCTCGATGGTCTGGAAGTGCTGTTGCCAGGGTCCTCCGGGGTCGGGGACTTCCCGCAGCGGGTGTCGGAGCTGCTCCGGACCGTGGCACGGGCCGAGGGGCGCCTTGTCGATGACGTACGACGCGCACTGCGTCATCCCACCGTCGACGAGATCACCGTCCGCCGGAAAAGCACACTGACGATATCCGAGGGCGCATCCGCGCTCCAGGGGCTGCGCAGCTTCGTCCGGGAGTCGGCTCGGGCCGTCTCCGAGGGTCCGCACCTGCGATTCCCGAAGGGGGAGCCCCGACCGGTCCGTGATCTCCTCGATGCGGTCGATCTCGGTCCCGGACCACGGGACCTGCCCGGGTTCTCCTTGTTCTTCGACACTCGGGAACGCCCCGACAGGTCCAGCCATCGGGCCGTGTCGCTGCAGGTGCGTAACGCGGCCCGTGCGCTGGCCGAGACAGTGGGAAACCGCGGCGCCTCGTTCGAGGACGTGGCCCTACAGGGCGTCTCCCTGGAGTGTTGCTCGGCTCTCGCGAGGCTGGCGGGGGAGGACGACGACGCTTTCGAGTTCAGCTTCCGGTGGGCGATACGGACACCGGAGCAGGACCGGCCCGTTGCATCCGCGCGAGTCGAGAAGGTCGGCTTCGCGGCCGGAGCGGGCGAGGGGCTCAGAAAAGGGATGAGACGGCTGTCCAGGTCGGGAGTCAGCGGTCCGGCGACGGCCGCGGGCATGGTGGACGGTCTGCACGACGAGCCGGGATCGGACGACCGGTGGCGAGCGCGACTGTCGGGAGAGGTCGCACCGGCGCACGGTGCCCGGCGGGGCCGCACGATCTGGGTCCGGTTCCCGGACCAGTCCACCTATGAGCGCGTCGTGCGCCGCTACGACCGGTCCCGACCGGTCCAGGTTCGCGGTGAGCTGACCACCAGAGACGGCCGGATCGAGCTGATGGTCGACAACAGCGGGGGCGCGTCGTGACACGTTGCGGAATCGGAGGATGTACGTGACCAGGGTGGATTTGAACCAGCGGGAGCGAGCGGTGCTCCTCACGCTGCTCGCCGAGGGGCGGGAGCTGACCAACGCTCAGCTCCAGGAGGCAGGTGGCGTGAGGCTCGACGGTGAACCCCGTCGTCGCCTCAACGAACACGGTCTCGTCGACTCGAGGAAGGTCGGCCGGGGGTTCGTCCACGAGATCAGCGACGCCGGCACCGCCTGGTGCACGCAGGAACTCGGCGCCACGCGCCCGGATCGTGCGGGGTATCTCGGCGGCGCGCTCTACGCGATCCTGCACGGCATCGAGCGGACCGGTATCCCGTTGTCGGAGCTGTTTCCTTACCGACCCGACCCGCAGGCACGCATCCGTGACGCCGTGGCCCGACTCACGGAACCCGGAGGCTGGGTCGGCCTGTCGCGGCTGCGCAAGGAACTCGCCGATCTGTCCCGGGGTGATGTCGACGCCGCGCTCACCGACCTGGCCGTCTCACCCGGCGTCCACCTGCAGTCGGAACCCAACACGAAAGCACTGACCGCGGCGGATCACGAGGCTGCCGTCACCGTCGCCGGAGAACCGCGCCACATGATCATGATCGAGAACGGATGATCGGCGACGACCTCGCCGCCCTCGAAGCAGTGCAGTTCAGCTCTGCGATGACGGCGGAGGACATCTGGAGTCCCGTCGAACAGCACGTCGAGGGCCTGCACGCACCGGCGGCTCGCGCGCTGTGGGCCGCGGTTCCCAAGAGCGCCGCACGACGGGCCAGCCCAGTGGGCATCGTCCTGCAGGGCGAACGTGGTGTCGGGAAGACCCACCTGCTGCGCTGGCTGCGGCAGCGGGTCCAGGAGATCGATGGCTACTTCTTCCTGCTCCGGCTGATGGAGGGGGACGACTTCTGGCGCAACGCTGTCCACGGCATCCTGGACGGGTTCCAGGCGGGATCGGTGGACCAACTGTCACCGCTGCTGCGGCGGCTCGCGACGGCGTGCGGCCTTCCACCCGTCGAGGTGTCGCGAATCGCAGGGACGATTCTCGTGGCACGCGCGGATCTCGACTCCCTGCTCGCCGTCCTGCGCCGGCTCGACGCCCAGGTCTGGAACGACTGCCAGGACACGTTGCGTGCACTCGTCCTCTTCCGGGCCGACCGGCCAGAGGTGCACGAGGTCGGCAACGGTTACCTGAGCAACGACGGGGACGTCGAGGAGGCCGCGCGCGAGGAGTGGGGCTTCCGGCCCGCCCCTGCCCGGTCACGGAAGCTGGTGCTGCGCGACCTGTCCCGGTTACTCGCCCTGACCGGCCCGTCGGTGTTTGCCGTCGACCAGATCGACCCGCTGATCAGCCATTCTGCGTCCACCGCATTCGACGATGCACGAGCTCCGCAGACCACGGCCGCGCAGACGGTGGGCAACGTCGCGGACGGTCTGATGGAGCTGCGGGAACTCACCCGGTGCACCCTGACCGTTGTCGCCTGCCTGCCGACCTCCTGGACGCTGCTCACCGCCGGTGCGGTCGAGTCGGCCAAGGACCGCTTCCGGGTCCTGACCCTGCAGGGCGTCATGCCTGACGACGAGGTGGCCCGTGCAATCGTCGCCGAGCACCTCGGAGGCCTCTACGCCGAGGCAGGCCACGTTCCGCCGTACCCGACCTGGCCGGTGCGACCTGAGGCGTTCGACGGCATCGGTGCCTACACACCACGGCGCCTGCTGCGAACGGTGGAGGAACACGTCCGAGCCTGCCTGGAAGCCGGCCGAGTCAGCGAGCTGTCCGATCTGCAGGATGTCTCCCGCACGGCGTTGCCCGCGGTCGCCGCCGATCCTGAACGGCTGAACGGGCTCGACGCAGAGTTCGAGAAGCTACGGGCGGCTGCCGACGTGTCGGCGCCGTTCGACCCCGAGCAGGAGGACGAGCTGATGCAGCGCCTGCTCGCGGCAGGGCTCCAGGCCTACATCGTCGAGATGGGTGACGGCGGCAACGCCTTCAGCGTCGACACGGTCCGTGCCCGTCGCCCTCCGGTGCATGCCCGGCTCCGGCACACCCTCGACGACAGCACCGAGAACGAGGTGCACTACACCTTTCGGGCCATCGCGCACTCCAATGCGCGCGCGGTCCAGAGCCGGATCACGGCAGCCCGCACGGAAGCCGGAGTTGCCGGCGGGGCGCAGCGACGGGCTCTGGTGCTGCTCCGGAACCGCGACTGGCCACGTGGCCGGATCACGGCGGAGACCGTCGAGCGGCTGGAGGCCCAGGGCGGTGTCGCAGTCCCGCTCGGGGAGGCCGACATCCGGACCCTCACCGCGCTCGAGGCGATGCGTCGCCGTGCCGCTCCCGGGTGGAGAGACTGGCTGCTGACCCGGCGACCGGCGGAGTCCGTCGAGCTCTTCCGTAGATTCCTGCCCGGACCAGGTGCTCCCGCTGTGGAGCCCGGCGGAGTACACGACGCATCGGCCGGGTCCGAAGCCGTCCCCGCCCCACATGCCCAGCAACCGGACGCCGACGAGACCGACCCCCGACCTCGCGCACTCATCGGGCCAGGGGCGGACGGGCTGCCGGTCGCGCTCCCGGTCGAGGCCCTCCGCAAACACACGGCTGTCTTCGCGGGATCAGGGTCGGGCAAGACCGTGCTGCTGCGGCGCCTGGTCGAAGAATGCGCGCTGCAGGGCGTCTCCTCGATCGTCCTGGACATCAACAACGACCTGTGTCGGCTGGGGGACCCGTGGCCCCGACCGCCGGTCCACTGGTTGCCAGGTGACCAGGAACGGTCGGAGACGTACCTGGACGGGACCGAGGTCGTCATCTGGACTCCGGGACGGAGCCGTGGACGCCCGCTCACACTTCGTCCGCTTCCCGACTTCGCGGCGGTGAGCGATGACGAGGACGAGTTCCGCATGGCCGTCGACTCAGCCGTGTCCAGTCTCGAACCGCATACCGGACTGAGCGGCCGCAAACTCGCCCAGGGCAAAGCCGTGCTGCGCGAAGTGCTGACCTACTTCGTGGAACAGGGAGGGACCTCGCTCGGCGGGCTCGTCGAGCTGTTGGCGGAGCTGCCGGAGGACCTGACCACACTGCGCACCGGCGTCAAGCTGGCCGAGGAGATGTCGGAGGCACTGCGTGCGGCACGGATCAACGACCCGTTGCTCCGTGAGACGGGCGAGCCGCTGGATCCTGGTGTCCTGCTGACCCCGCCGCCGGGGCGCCGGGCTCGGATCTCGGTGATCAGCTTCGTCGGGCTGCCGGTGCCGGAGCAGCGCCAGGCGTTCGTCAACCAACTGCAGATGGCGCTGTTCTCCTGGATCAAGGCGAACCCGGCGGGAGAGCGTCCCCTGGGCGGGTTGCTCGTCATGGACGAAGCCCAGAACTACGCCTCCTCGGGAGCGCACACGGCCTGCACCGCCAGCACCATCGCCCTCGCCTCCCAGGCCCGCAAGTACGGGCTGGGGCTCATCTTCGCGACTCAGGCACCAAAGGGCCTGCACAACCAGGTGTCGGGCAACGCGGCCACCCAGTTCTATGGCTTCCTCAACTCCGCCGCGCAGATCTCCGCCGCCAAGAGCCTGGCCCGCGACAAGGGGGGCACGGTCAACGAGATCTCGCGTCTGGGCACCGGGCAGTTCTACCTCGCCACCGAGGGGCGGCCCTTCGACCTGATGCGCTCACCGCAGTGCCTGAGCCATCACCCTCCCAGCCCGCCGGAGGAGGACGAGGTCGTCCGCCGGGCCGCGGAGGGACGGACGGACTGACGAAGCGGCCGTCATCTGTGTGTGACCCGGCGTCAATGGTGGGGAAACGACGCCGTCCTACCGTCGGGTACATGCCGGTGCCGTCGCCGAACCCTCGTGTGCGTGCCGCAGACGTGCGCCGGCTCCGTGACCTCCTGCGCATCGCGGTGGCCGGGGGCGGGCGCCCCGGGGGCCTGCTGCCCGGCGAGGACGAGCTGATGGTGCGCCACGCCGTGCCGCGCGCCGTCGTCCGGGCCGCCCTGGGTCTGCTGGGCGAGGAGGGGCTGCTGCGGCCGGGGCCAACCGGGTACCGGATCGTCGCCCGCCCGCACTACCCCGGACGGGCCGCCGTCACGGGCACGGGCACCCGCCTCCCGCGCTGGCTGGAGCGCACCGGGATCGCCGCGCCCGACGTGCTCGCCGAGTGGCTCGGTGTGCCGGTCGGGGCGCCGTGCCTGCGCACCGAGTGCGTCTCGGCGACGGCCGGCGGCGGCGCGGTGCTGGAGACCCACTACGTGACGACCACGGCCGCGGCGCGGCTGCTCGCAGTGCCCGGGACCGGCCCCTTCGCCCAGCAGCTGACCGAGGCAGGGCTGCACCCGGTGTGGGCGGACACCCGCTCCGGCCCGGTGCCCGCCGACCCGGACTCCGCGGCGCTGCTCGGTGTCGCCGCCGGGGCCCCGCTGCTGGGCGCCGAACGCACCCTGACCGGCGGCGACGGTCGGGTCCTCGCCGTCAGTGTGCTGCGTGCCGACCCGACCGGGACGGTGACCGCGGCCCGCGACGGCGCCGGGTCGGCTCAGTCGGACAGCAGCGCCCGCACCGCGTCGAGGGAGTCGGCCTCGGCCGGGGTCTTGTCCGGCCGGTAGCGCAGCACCCGGGCGAAGCGCAGCGCCACACCGCCCGGGTAGCGGGTGCTGCGCTGCGCGCCGTCGAGCGCGATCTCCACGACCAGCTCCGGGCGCAGGTGCACCACCCCCGGCTCCCGGGACGTCTCGTAGTCGGGGAAGGTCGCTGTCTGCCAGGCCAGCAGCTCGTCGGTCATGCCCTTGAACGTCTTGCCGACCATCACCGGCTCCCCGCCGTCCGGGTCGCGGGCGCCGAGATGGATGTTCGACAGCGACCCGGTGCGCCGCCCGTAGCCCCACTCGGCGCCCAGCACCACCAGGTCCAGGGTGTGCACCGGCTTCACCTTCTGCCAGGCCTTGCCGCGCCGACCGGCCGCGTACGGCGCGGCCAGGTCCTTCACGACGACGCCCTCGTGCCCCGCCGTCAGCGCTTCCTCGAGGACCGCGGCCGCCTGCTCCGGCGACGGCCGCCGGACCCCCGGCATCCGCAGCGCGGCGTGGACGTCGGCGGCCAGCAGCCCGGCGAGCGCGTCGAGCCGCACCTCGGTGGGCTCGTCGACGAGATCGCGGCCGTCGAGGTGGAGCAGGTCGAAGAAGAACGGCGACAGCATCACCTCGCCGCCGGACTCCTCGGTCCCGAACCGGCTCATCGTGTCCTGGAACGGGCGGGGGCGGCCGTCGTCGTCGAGGGCGAGGGTCTCGCCGTCGAGCACCGCGGTGTCACACGGCAGCCCACGGACCAGATCCACCATCTCGGGCACGCGAGCGGTGATCTCGCGCAGCGTCCGGGTCCACACCCGCACCTCGTCGCCGTGGCGGTGCACCTGGATGCGGGCGCCGTCGAGCTTGTGCTCGACGGTCACGTCGGCGCCGAGCCCGGCCAGCGCGGCGTCGAGCGAGTCACCGGGGGAGGCGAGCATCGGCCGGACCGGCCTGCCCACCTCCAGCGCCACCCCGGCGAGTGCCTCCTCACCGCCGGTCAGCGCGGTCGCCGCCGTCTCGGGGAGCCGCCCGGACAGCATGAACGCCCGCCGCACCGACGCCGCCGGCACCTCGGCCGCGGCGGCGACGGCGTCGACCATCAGCCCCTCCAGCGCGCCCTGACGCAGCTCGCCGGTGAGGAGGCGGTGCAGGAACCGCTGCTCCTCGGCGGTGGCGGCGCCGTACAGCTCGGTGAGCAGCTCACGGCGCCGGGCCGCCGAGCCCGCCCCCGCGGTGCCGGCCAGCTCGTCGAGGACTGCGTCGACCCGCTCCACCGTCAGCGACGGCCCCGCCGCGGCCGGCACGTCGACGCCCGACAGGGTCCGCCAGCCGGTGCCGATCCGGCCCTGCCGGGGCACTCCGGACAGCCACGCGACGACCGGCACGACCTCGACCGGCGCGGCGGCGCGCAGCAGCCCGGCGAGCGCGGCGGTCTTCTCCTTCCGCGCGCGGGTCGCCCCGACCGCGGCCGAGGTGGTGACGACGTCGGTGAACAGCACCGAGCCAGTGAAGCAGCGACCCCCGACACTCCGCGCGTCGTCGGGTCAGGCGGTGCGCACGACCTGCGGTGCCGGTGCGGGACGCGGGCCGCCCGCGGGCGGCAGGATCGCGCGGCGCCACAGCTCGGCGACCGGGACGACCCCGCGGCAGGTGCCGTCCGGTGCGACGACGACCAGGTCGTCGTAGCCGCGGGCCGGGTCGCCGGCCAGACCGATCTCCATCGCGCGGTGCAGCGGGGTCCGCTCGTCGACGGTCCGCGGCGGGTCCGCCAGCTCGGCCGCCGGCTTCTCGGCCCATAGCGCGTGGCCGAACCTGCCTGCCAGCTGGAGCAGGACGCGGCTGCGGTCGAGGTAGCCGACCGGCCGGTGCGCCCGGTCGACCAGGACGATCCCGGCCGACTCGGGGCGGGCGCGCAGCACCTCGCGGGCGGTGTCGCCGACGGCGTCGTCGGGCAGGGTCACGGCCGGGACGGCGAGCCCGCGCACCGGGGGACCGGCCGGCCGGGGTGTCGCGGGCCGCTCGGGGACCGACGGTGTGATCCCGGGCGGTGTGACCCCGGGCGGCGCGGACCCGGGCGTGAACGGCTGCGGCACCGCGCTCAGCAGGCCGAGCAGCTCCGCACGGGTCGCCGGGTCGGCCTCGGGGACGGCGCGCGCCCCGCCCAGCAGCGGGCCCTGGGCGAGGGCGACGCCGGTCACGAACAACCCGACCAGCCGGCCCGCGTCGTGGACCCCGGTCGCGGCGACCGGCGCCCCGGCCGTGCGGGACACCTCGAGCACCGCGCGGACGGCGGCACCCGTGCCCGCGTCGAGCACCCCGCCGCAGAGGTCGGGCTCCAGCTTCACCACGTCCGGCCGGACGGCGGCCACCACCTCGGGCCCGAACGCGCGCCCGGCCCCGTCGAGCCCGATCCGGAATCCCCACCGCCGCAGCTCGGCCAGTGCCGGGACGAGGTGCTCGGCCGGCGCCGCGGCGGCGATCGGCGGCCCCACCTCCAGCAGCGGGGCCACCGGGTCGGTGGCGTCGCCCAGCATGCCGCGCAGCCGCTCCCGCGCGTGCAGGACGGTGTCCGCGGCGACATCGACCTGGATCGGGACCGTGCCGCCGTGCGCGCGGGCCGACGCGACCGCCGAGACCGCGGTACCCGCGTCGAGCTCGGCGATCCGGCGGGCGTCCCAGCCGCGGTCGCGGGCCACGACGGCCACCGCGTCGTGCTGCCGGCGCGGCACCACCTCGACCCCGGCGACGCGACCGGTGCGCAGATCGTGCACGGGGACGTACGCGAAGCGCTGGTCGGCCATGGTGCGGTCCGTTCGAGTGAAAGTGATCGACTGGTGCTCACATAGTGTCACGTCGATGTGGACCGAACGGGGACCGGAGATGAACAGCGGGTGGACTGACCCGGTGCGCCCGGCCGGTGACCGGGCGCAGCCGGGGTCAGGAGCGCTTTTCGCCGCGGGTCATCGCCAGCACGTCCAGCGCGCGGTCCAGCTCGGCCTCGGTGAGCGTCCCGTTCGCCACGTGCCCGCGCTCGATCACGACCTCGCGGATGGTCCGTCGCTCCTTCAGTGCCTGCTTCGCGATGGCCGCCGCCTCCTCGTAGCCGATCTTCGAGTTCAGCGGGGTGACGATCGACGGCGAGGACTCGGCGTACTCGCGGGTGCGCTCGAGGTCGGCCTCCATCCCGTCGACGACCTTGTCGGCGAGCAGCCGCGCCACGTTCGCGATCAGTCGTGCGGACTCCAGCACGTTGCGCGCCATCACCGGCATCATCACGTTCAGCTCCAGGTTGCCCTGGCTGCCGGAGAAGCCGACGCACGCGTCGTTGCCCATGACCTGGGCGCAGACCATCATCGTGGCCTCGCAGATCACCGGGTTGACCTTGCCCGGCATGATCGAGCTGCCCGGCTGCAGGTCCGGCAGGTGGATCTCGGCCAGCCCGGTCCGCGGTCCGGACGACAGCCAGCGCAGGTCGTTGGCGATCTTGTAGAGCGACACGGCGACGGTGCGCAGCGCGCCGGAGGCCTCGACCAGGCCGTCACGCGAGCCCTGGGCCTCGATGTGGTCGGTGGCCTCGGCGAGCTGCTCCAGACCGGTGGTCTCGCGCAGCTTCGCGACGACGGCGGCGCCGAACCCGTCCGGCGCGTTCAGCCCGGTGCCGACCGCGGTCCCGCCGATCGGCAGGACGGCGAGGCGGGGCAGTGCGTCGCGGACGCGGTCGGCGCCGTAGCCGGCCTGGCTGGCCCAGCCACCCGCCTCCTGGCCGAGGGTGATCGGGACGGCGTCCATCAGGTGGGTGCGGCCGGCCTTCACGACCTCCGACCAGTCCGCGGCGCGGCGGCGCAACGCGGCCTCGAGGTGCTCCAGCGCCGGGACGACCTCGGTCGCCAGCGCCTCGGTGGCGGCGAGGTGGATGGTCGTCGGGAAGACGTCGTTCGACGACTGCGAGGCGTTGACGTGGTCGTTCGGGTGCACGTCCGTACCGGCGCGGGCGGCCAGCGAGGCGATCACCTCGTTGGCGTTCATGTTCGACGACGTGCCGGAGCCCGTCTGGAAGACGTCGACCGGGAAGTGGTCGTCGTGCCCGCCCGCGGCCACCTCGTCGGCGGCCGCGGCGATCGCGCGGGCCCGGTCGTCGTCCAGTACGCCCAGCTCGCCGTTCACCCGGGCCGCGGCCGCCTTGACCAGGCCGAGCGCGCGGATCTGGGCGCGCTCCAGGCCGCGGCCGGAGATCGGGAAGTTCTCCACCGCGCGCTGGGTCTGGGCCCGCCACAGCGCGTCGGCGGGGACCCGGACCTCGCCCATGGTGTCGTGCTCGATGCGGAAGTCCTCGCTCATGGGCGAAGGTCTACTCCTCCGCGACCCGTCCCGCAGTGTTAAGTGAGCCTAACCTCACGGCAGCGGCGGGGCCTCGCCCTCGACGCCGTCGAAGTCGACGGAGGAGAACTCGCGCAGCTTGGTGAGGCGGTGGTAGCCGTCGATCAGCCGCACCGTGCCGGACTTGGACCGCATCACGATCGACTGGGTGGTCGCGCCGCCGCCCCGGTAGTGGACGCCGCGCAGCAGCGGGCCGTCGGTGATGCCGGTGGCGCAGAAGAAGACGTTCTCGCCGCGCACGAGCTCGGCGGTGGTCAGGACCTTGTCGAGGTCGTGGCCCGCGGCGAGGGCCTTCTCCCGCTCGGCGTCGTCGGTGGGCCACAGGCGGCCCTGGATCTCGCCGCCCATGCACTTGAGCGCGGCCGCGGTGATGATCCCCTCCGGGGTGCCGCCGACGCCGTAGAGCATGTCCACGCCCGAGTTGGGACGTGCCGCGGCGATGGCACCGGCGACGTCGCCGTCGGAGATGAAGGAGATCCGGGCGCCGGCCTCGCGGATCTCGGCGACGATCTGCTCGTGCCGCGGACGGTCGAGCACACAGACCGTCACGTCGGCGACGTCGGTCTCCTTGGCCCGCGCGACCCGGCGGATGTTCTCCGCGACCGGCGCGGTGATGTCGATGACGTCGGCCGAGTCCGGGCCGACCGCGATCTTCTCCATGTAGAACACCGCGGACGGGTCGAACATCGCGTCGCGCTCGGCGACGGCGAGCACCGCGAGCGCGTTCGGCATGCCCTTGGCCATCAGCGTGGTGCCGTCGATGGGGTCGACGGCGACGTCGCAGAACGGGCCCTCGCCGTTCCCGACCTCCTCGCCGTTGAACAGCATCGGGGCCTCGTCCTTCTCGCCCTCGCCGATGACGACGACACCGCGCATCGACACCGACGAGATGAGCTGGCGCATGGCGTCGACGGCGGCGCCGTCGCCACCGTTCTTGTCGCCCTTGCCGACCCAGCGGCCCGCGGCCATGGCGGCGGCCTCGGTGACCCGGACCAGCTCCATCGCCAGGTTGCGGTCGGGCGCCTCACGACGGCGGGGGGCGGGGCTGGCGGACTGGCTCACGGATACGTCTCCATTCACGGGCGGCGTGCTCGTCGGCGACGTCCCCTCGCCCGGGTGGTGACCGGCGTACGGGGAGGCGCCCGGCGATCCTCGCACGTGGGGCGCCGGGGGAGCAGTGATGAGCGACCGACGCCATGCCTGGGACGATGGACACGTGAGCGCACGACCTGACCCGGGAACGCCGTCCTCGGAGCGCCCGGAGGCCTCGGGGCCCGGCGGGTCCCCGGCTGCCCCGAACCCGGCGTCCCCTGACCCGGCGTCCCCGGACCCGGCGCCGGGTCCGGTGGCCCCGGACGCGGACGCCGGGCCGGTCCGGGAGCCGGCCGCGGCCGTTTCCCCGGCTGCGGATCCGGCTGCGCACCCCGCTTCGGACCCGGATTCGGCTGCGCCTCCAGCTGCGGCCGCGGACCCGGCTGTGGCCGCGGACCCGGCTGCGGCTGCGGGCCCGGCTCCGGCCGCGGACTCGGATCCGGCTCTCGCTGCGGCCCGGGCGGCTCCGGCCGCCGCGCCCGCGGGTGCGGCCCGGGCCGGACGGCCGCAGCCACCGCCGGTGACCCGCCGGATCCCGGAGGCCGGACCGCAGGCGATGCACAAGCCCGGCCGCGGCGACGCGTCGGTGCGCGACCTGATCTGGGCCTGCCTGATCCTCGTCCCGGTCGCGCTGCTGATCTTCTCGGTCGGCGGGTCGTGCTCGTTCTCGCCCGGCGGCCCGGCCGAGGACGCCGCGTCGGGACCCACCGTCGACGCCCCGGCCCGGATCGCCGAGTACGCCCGCGGCTCGACCTTCCCGCTGCGGCTGCCGGACGTGCCGTTCCGGGCCAACTCCACCGATCGGGGCCCGGTCGAGGGCGGCGGCACCGCCGTGCGCATCGGCTTCGTCACCCCCGACGCGGACTTCCTGAGCCTGGTCCAGACCGACGGGTCGGTCGAGGGCGTCCTCGCCACCGAGTCCGGCTCCGCGGGCCGCGGCGACGGACCCCCGACGATGCGCGGCACCGTGCAGGCGGGCGGCCTGACCTGGGAGGTCTACGGCGCCGAGGGCGGCGAGCCCTTCCGGATCGCGACGCTGCCCGGCCGTCCCGAGGTCCGGGTCCTGGTGACCGGCTCGGCGTCGGAGGACCAGTTCCGAACCCTGGCGGAAGCCCTCACCACCGCCCGAGTCTTCCCACCCGGTTCCTGACCCCGGTCTTACACGGGTTCCGGCGTCCCACAGGGGATCCGATCCCGTGTGCGACGCCGGAATCCCTGTGGGACGTGGTTGTCCACATTGCGGGGAGTTGTCCACAGGGTTCGGTTCGGGGGCGTTGGTGGGGGTGTTGCGGGGCAGGGTCGGGGCATGGACCTTCTGCCTGGTACGACGCCCGTGCGGCGCTCGGAGCTGCTCGCCGCGGGGATGAGCGAGGCCGAGATCCGCCACGCCGTCGGCTCGGGGGCGATCGTGCGGGTCTGCCGCGGGATGTACCGCGGTGCCGTGCCGTCGGGGTCGCCGGTGCTGCGGGGGGACCCCGGTCAACGCTGGGAGGAGCTCGTCGCCGGGCACGAGCGCGCCGTGCGCGGGGTGGTGCGTCGGCTCGAGTCGCCCGCGGTCGTCAGCCACGTCTCCGCCGCGGTCGTGCACGGCACCGAGATCTGGGACGTGCCGCTGGACCGCGTCCACGTCACGCGGTCGGCGCCGACCGGGGCTCGCCGGGGACACGACCTCGTCCTCCACGCGGTGCCCCTCGATCCCGCGGAGACGCTGCGGGTGCGCGGGATCCTGGTGACCGCGCCCGCCCGCACCGTCGCCGACGTGGCCAGGACGGTGCCGTTCGGTCAGGCGGTCGTCGTCGCGGACGGTCTGGCCCGGCGGTACGGGCTCCGGACCGCGGAGCTCCTGACCGCGGCGCGCCCGGAGCGTCGTCGGCGGGGGACGGCGGCCGCGGTGCGCGTCGCGCGGTTCGCCGACGGGCGCGCCGCGAGCCCCGGCGAGTCACGGAGCCGCGTGCTGTTCCACGCGGCCGGGCTCCCGGCCCCCGACCTGCAGCGCGAGGTCCGGGACGCCGGCGGCCGGTGGTGCGCGACCGTCGACTTCTGGTGGGACGGCAGCCCGCCCGTCGTCGGGGAGTTCGACGGCGAGGTGAAGTACGGGCGTCTGCTCCCGCCGGGGAGGACGGCGGGTCAGGTGATCACCGAGGAGAAGATCCGCGAGGACCGGCTCCGTGACCTGGGCCTGCACGTCGTCCGGTGGACCTGGCGCGACCTGGACGCCCCCACCGCCCTCCTGACCCGCCTCCGTACAAGGCTGCAGCCCCGGTGACCTCCCACACCGGATGCGGCGTCCCACACGGGGTCGGAACCCGTGTCGGACGCCGGTTCCCGTGTCGGAGGCTCAGGCGTCGTCGGGGTCGTCGGCGTCGGCGTCGGCGTCGGCCAGCTTCTCCTCGATGCGGGTGCGGGCGCCGGCGAGCTGGGCGTCGCAGCGCTTGGCCAGGGCCTCGCCGCGCTCCCACAGCGCGACGGACTCGTCCAGGCCGAGGCCGCCGACCTCCAGTGCGCGCACGACCTCCATGAGCTCGTCGCGGGCCTGCTCGTAGCCCAGGGTCTCCACTGCCGGTCGGTCGCTCATCGGGTCTCCGGGTCGGGGGTGGTGGTCACGGTGGCGGCGACGGCGCCGTCGGCGACCCGGATCCGCAGGCCGGTGCCGGCGGGCGCGTCGGTGACCGACCGCAGGAGCGGGGGCACGTCGTCGGTGCGGTCGGCGAGCTGCACGATCGCGTAGCCGCGCGCCAGGGTCGCGGTCGGGCTGAGCGCGGCGAGCCGGGCGCCCAGGTGCTCCAGCTCCGACGACGCCCGGTCCAGCCGGCGCAGCACCGCGCGGTGGGCGGCGGCGCGGGCGTCGGCGATCTCGCCCTCCCGGGCGGTGACCATGCGCAGCGGGTCGGTGAGCACCGGCCGCCGTCGTAGGTCGTCGAGGCGGTGCTGCTCGCGGTCGACCCAGCCGTGCAGGGCTCGGCGGGCCCGGTCGCGCAGCCCGGAGATCCGGGCGGTCTCCTCGGCGAGGTCGGGGACCAGGCTGCGTCCGGCCTCGGTCGGGGTGGAGCAGCGCACGTCGGCGACGTGATCGACCAGCGGGGTGTCCGGCTCGTGCCCGATGGCCGAGACGACCGGGGTACGGCAGGCGGCGACGGCACGGCACAGCGTCTCGTCGGAGAAGGGCAGCAGGTCCTCGACGCTGCCGCCGCCGCGGGCGAGCACGATGACCTCGACGTCCGGGTCGCGGTCGAGCGCCCGCAGCGCGCCGACGACCTGCTCCACGGCCAGCCCGCCCTGTACGGCGACGTTCTCGATCCGGAACCGCACCGCGGGCCAGCGCGCGGTGGCGTTGCGGACCACGTCGTGCTCGGCCGCGGAGTCGCGCCCGGTGACCAGACCGATGGTGTGCGGGAGCAGCGGCGGGCGCCGTTTGAGGGACGGGTCGAACAGCCCCTCGGCGGCGAGCAGCCTGCGCAGCCGCTCGATGCGGGCCAGCAGCTCACCGAGACCGACCGCGCGGATCCGGTCGACGCGCAGCGACAGCGTGCCGCGCCCCAGGTAGAACGACGGCTTGCCGTGCACGATCACCCGGCTGCCCTCGGTCACGGCGCCGCCGGCGTCGCGCACCAGCGACGACGGCGCCGTCAGCTGCAGGGAGATGTCGGCGGCCGGGTCACGCAGCGTCAGGAACGTGGTCCCGGAGCGGGCGTTGACCTGGGCGAGCTGGCCCTCGACCCACACCGCGCCGAGCCGGTCGACCCACTCGGCGATCTTGCGGGCGACCGTGCGGACCGGCCACGGGTCCTCCTCGGAGGTCGTGGCGCTCAACGGTTCTCGGACACCGTCGCGATCCGGTTCGTCAGCATCGTGACGTACGGCGGCCGGTTCTCGTGTGCGGTCTCCCAGGCGAGGAGGTCCGTGAGGTCGTCGAGGCTCAGCGTGCGGAGCTTGCCGCGCAGCTGGGGCACGGTCATCGTCGGGTACTCGGGCAGCACGGCCGGCGCGGTCGCGCTCGCCTCGGCCCGGTTCGACGCCGCCGCCGGCCGGGACGACGGGGACCGGTCGATCGGGATGCCGGTGCGGGCGGGTCGCAGCGACGACACGGTGCCGTTGCGGCCGGCCGGGGCGGCGGGCGGCAGCGGCGGGGCGATCGGCTCCGGGTCGGGCAGCGAGATGTCGGCGCCGTCGGCCAGGTCGTCGTCGAAGGTCGCCCAGCTGGGGACGTCGTCGGCGGGACGCAGGGTGCCCAGCGCGCGGTCACCCTTGATGGCCAGCTCGGTGATCCGCTGCTGGACCCGCATGGACACCTGCAACGCCTGGCTGACCGCGGTCACCGGCAGCTCGACGGCGTGCCGCGGCAGCTCTCGGGCCTGCTCGACGGCGGTCACGACGAGGCCGGCGGCGATCCGCACGGGGAACGGCAGCGGAGACATGCACGCCATTGTCCCCTGATCCGCGGTCGCCTGTCGCGCCGGGCGCCCGGTCGGGCCGGTCACGTGCGGCTGCCCGTTCCCGGGGTGGTCCGTACCCTGGGGGCATGTCCGGTTCTGCCAAGCAGGTCCTGCTCGCCAAGCCCCGCGGCTACTGCGCGGGCGTCGACCGTGCCGTCGAGGCGGTGGAGCAGGCACTCGACCAGTACGGCGCCCCCGTGTACGTCCGCAAGGAGATCGTGCACAACAAGCACGTGGTGGAGACGCTGCGCGAGCGCGGCGCGATCTTCGTCGACGAGGCGTCGGAGGTCCCGGAGGGCGCGCACGTCGTGTTCTCCGCGCACGGCGTTTCGCCCGCGGTCCGCGCCGAGGCCTCGGGCCGGAACCTGCAGACCATCGACGCGACCTGCCCGCTGGTGACCAAGGTCCACCAGGAGGCGAAGCGGTTCGCCCGCGAGGACTACGACATCCTGCTCGTCGGGCACGCTGGGCACGAGGAGGTCGAGGGGACCTCTGGTGAGGCGCCCGAGCACATCCAGCTCGTCGAGTCCGCCGCCGACGTCGACTCCGTGACCGTCCGCGACCCGGAGAAGGTCGTGTGGCTCTCGCAGACCACGCTCAGCGTCGACGAGACCATGGACACCGTGCGCGCCCTGCGCGAGCGTTTCCCGAAGCTGCAGAACCCCCCGTCGGACGACATCTGCTACGCCACGCAGAACCGTCAGGTCGCGGTGAAGACGATGGCGCCGCGCTGCGACCTCGTGCTGGTCGTCGGGTCGCGGAACTCGTCGAACTCGGTGCGTCTGGTCGAGGTCGCCCTCGGCGCCGGGGCCGGCGCCTCGTACCTGATCGACTACGCCCGTGAGATCGACGAGTCGTGGCTCGACGGCGTCACGACGGTCGGGATCACCAGCGGCGCGTCGGTGCCGGAGATCCTGGTGCAGGGTGTCGTCGAGTACCTGGCCGAGCGCGGCTTCGGCTCGGTCGAGGAGGTCGACACCGCCGAGGAGACGCTGACCTTCTCGCTGCCCCGTGAGCTGCGCCCGCCGCGTGGCCGGTCGCTGGGCCTGACCCCGGTGAACTGAGCCCGGTGAACTGAGCCCGTCACGCACGACGCAGGCCCCGGACCGACTCGGTCCGGGGCCTGCGTCGTACAGGGGGTGGAGCGGTCAGCCCGCCGCGCGGTCCGCCTGGACCTGCTTCGCCGACACGACCTGCACCTGGTCACCGATCTGCAGGGTGTCGAACCAGAGCTTCGCGTTCTCCGGGGCGAGCCGGACGCAGCCCGCCGACGGGGTGTCGGTGCGGCCCTCGTGGAAGGCGATGCCGCCGTCCTGGAAGAACACCGCCCACGGCATCGGGGCGGGCTCGCCGTTGGTCATCGTGTACTCGCCACTCTTGTGGAGCTGCTCCTTGCGGTACACCCGCAGGGAGTGGCCGATCGGGGTCTCCTTGCCCGGGCCGCCGATGGCGACCGGGACGGGCCCGTGGGTGATCTTCCCGTCGGTGAACAGCCAGGAGCGCTGCGAGTCGAGGTCGACACAGGCGCGGGCCGTGACGGTGCACGGGGTGCCCGCGACGAGCGGCTGGTCCCGGAAGGCCTGGGCGGCCGGGGTCCCGGCGATCGCGGTGCCGACGCCGATCAGCGCGACGGCCGCGGTGACCAGCGCGACGACGATCGCGGGTCGCGTCCTGCGGGGGCTGCGGGTGGTCGACATGGCGCTCCAGTGGTTCCGGCGTGCGTCGGGGGGAGCGGCGGGGTCACGCCGTGCCCCCGATGGGGAAGACGCTCGGGAGGGCAGTGGGTTGCTCCCATTGTCCGGTCCGTCGTCACCCGGGCGGTCTGCGGGGTACGTTCCGGCCGTCCACCTGGGCGGATGCATGCGGAGCGCCGGTTCCGCCGTCAGCGGGTGTCGCGGCGTGTCCGGCCGGTCGCCCCGCGCGTCGACCCGCGGGTGGGCTCGGAGCGGGACGGATCGACACGGGAGGACTCCGCGCGGGAGGAGCCGGAGCGCGCGGACCCGGTGGAGCGTGCCGCCGAACCGGTGCGCGAGATCCCGGTGGAGCGCGCTGCGGAGCCGGTGCGCGAGACCCCGGTGCCGGTGGACCCGGTGCGGGCCGTGTCGCGTCGGGCGGAGCCGGTCGGGGTCGACCCGGTGGCCGACCCGGTGCGGGCAGTGCCGGACGTGCGGGACCGGGCCGCGGTCGCCGTGCCGGGCGTACCCGCACCGCGCGGCGCCCGGGTCCGCCCGCCGGGCCCGTCCGGGTCGTACCCGCCCGGGTCGCGGCCCAGGCGCTGCCGCAGCCGGCCGACCGCGTCGTCCGGGCCGAGCCGCTGGCGCAGCACCCGCAGGCCGGCGACGAGCAGCACGACCAGCGTGGTCACCGCCATCGCCGGGAACGCGTTGATGAGCGGTGCGCCCGCCATGAGCAGGCTCTGCGCCGCGCCGCCACCGGACGGGGCGCCGATGAGCACCGCGACCAGCGGGACGACGACGGCGAGCAGCAGCGGCGGCTGCACGGCCGGCAGGAACAGGCTGCGCCGGCGGACCCAGGACACCGCGAGCACGCAACCGAGCAGGTAGCAGACCTCGAACACCCGGCCGACGGTGCCGATCCGCAGCAGGTCCACCAGGACCCCGAGAGCTGTGGTGCCGACGGCCAGGCCGGTCGCCGCCATCGGCGGGATCCCGAGGACCGGGGGGAGCAGGGACCGCTCGCGCACCGGCCAGCCACCGCGCGCGGGGGCGGACCCCCGGCCGGGCCGGCGGGCCGAAGTCGATCGGGCCGTGGTCACCCGGTCAGCCTAACCCCTCCCGCCACGGTGTCCCGGCCGCCTCGTCGTGTTCCGTGTCGCCGTCGCCGAACGTGCCCGGATGTGCGCCGTCGGGTCGGCCACCGCCGGATCGGGTGCCGTCCGTCCGGTTGTGGTCGGGCCGCCCGAGGTCCTCCAGGGACACCAGCGAGTCCCCGGCGGAGGCGACCAGCTCGGGTGCGGAGACACCGCGCGGGGTCCGGTCGACCGTCGCGGGGGTCTCCAGCTCGGTGTCGGACACCTGCAGCTCGGTGAACTTCCGGGCGCTCACCAGGACCCGGGCCTCCAGCGAGGAGACGGTCCGGTTGTAGCTGTCCACGACCGCGTCGAGGCTGCGGCCGAGCTTCGCGACGTGGGTGCCCATCGTCGCGAGGCGCCCGTGCAGCTCGCGCCCGAGCCGGTGCACCTGGGCGGCGTTGCGGGCCAGCGCCTCCTGCTTCCAGCCGTAGGCGACGGTGCGCAGCAGCGCGACGAGGGTGGTCGGCGTCGAGAGCACGACGTTGCGGCCGAAGGCGTACTCCAGCAGCCCCGGGTCCGAGCGGAGTGCGGCCTCCAGGAACGGGTCGCCGGGCACGAACAGCACCACGAACTCCGGTGTGGGCTCGAACGACTCCCAGTAGGCCTTGGCGGAGAGCTGGTCCACGTGGGTGCGCAGCTGCCGGGCGTGCGCGGCGAGCCGCTCGATGTGCACGTCCGGGTCGGAGGCCTCGACCGCCTGCAGGTAGGCCGCGAACGGCACCTTCGCGTCGACGACGACCTGCTTGCCGCCCGCGAGCCGGACCAGCATGTCCGGGCGGACCCCGCCGTCCTCCCCGGCGGCGGACACCTGGGTGGAGAAGTCGCAGTGCTCGAGCATCCCGGCCATCTCGGCGACCCGCTGCAGCTGCATCTCACCCCACCGGCCCCGCACCTGCGGCGCCCGCAGCGCGTTGACCAGCGCCTTCGTCTCGGTGCCGAGCCTGTCCGAGCTCGCCGCCATCGCCCTGACCTGCTCGCGGAGCCCGGCATAGGCGGACTCGCGTTCCTTCTCCACCGTCCGCAGCTGGCCCTCGACCCGGCCCAGCGCCGCCGAGACCGGGTCGAGCAGCTGCTCGACGGCCTTCGCGCGGGCCGCCTGGTCGCCGTCGGCCCTGGCCGCGAGCGCGGCGGTCGCCTCCTTGATCCGGCTCTCCGCCAGCGCCACGAACGCCTCGTTGTTGCGGGCCAGCGCGTCCTGCGACAGCGCGGCGAAGGAGTCCTTCAGCTCGGCCTCGCGGCGCGTCGTCGCGGCCTCGGCCTGCGCGCGGGCCTCCCGCTCGGCGCGCAGCGCGGCGGTGGCCCCGGCGGCCTCGGACTCGGCGCGCCGGGCCCGGTTCGTCGCGTCGTCGAGCGACTCGTGCAGCTCCTCGACCCGCTCGAGCAGCGCGGTGCGCTCGGCGCGCAGGCCCGCGGCGTCCGCCCGGGTGGTGGCGGCGGTGTTCGCGGCGGCGCGGGCCGCCTCGGCCGCCTCGGCACGGAACCGGGCGGCGGCCACCGACCAGACCACGGCGGCGGCGACCGCCGCACCGAGCATCGATCCGAGGAGCAGGCTGAGGACGTCCACCCCCGCAGCGTGCACCGCACCCCCGACAGTTCCGCGTCGCCGCAGGTCGGCGGCGTGTCCGGAGTCCGGTGTCGCGCACCGGATCGCAGGGGAGGTCTGCGGCCGGACGGGTTGCCCCGGCGAGACGGATGCCACGCGGGGCGAACCGGTTCGCTATGCACACGTCTTCTCCGGTGTCGGACCTTCGGGGGCCGACGGTCCGGGCCGGGGGCCCGGGCGCCGCGAGAGTGAGAGAGGTACCTGTGATGACCACCCGACTCGCCCGCACCATCGGCCGTACGGCCGCCACGACCACCGCCGCCCTGGCTGTCGCCGCCGCGGCAGTGCTCGTCCCGGCCGGGGTCGCCTCGGCCGCACCCGCGACGCCGGCGGGGGACCCGGCGCCCAGCGCCTGCCGGCCGGCGAACCAGCAGGCGACCATCCACCCGGCGCCGGCGAGCGCCGGGCACCGTCACTACTCGGTCGTGCTCAGCGCGGCCCCGGGCACCGCGCCGTGCCTGCTGTCCGGATCGCCGTCGGACCTGGTGTTCAGCCTGAACGGCTCGCCGCGCGCCTCCGAGGTCGCGGTGCCCTACGGCGACCAGACCCGCGCCGTCGAGTTCGGGCCGGGGGAGCCCGTGCAGTTCGACGTGCAGATCCGCAACTCCGCCGGGCCCGCCCCGGCGAACGAGCTGGAGTTCTCGCTGCACGGTCCCGGCGGCGACATCCCGGGCAGCTTCCTGGCCCGGGGACCGATCGGCGTCGACGCCGGGATCCAGGTCGGACCGGTCACCGAGGGCTGACCCGGGGGCACCGGTGCCGGGGCACCCGGCGGCCGCGGTGCGCGATCCGCGGTCGCCGGGGACGGTCTCAGACCGCCTCGTGCTCCAGCAGCCACCGCTTCACGGCCAGGCCGTAGCGGAACCCGCCCAGGGTCCCGTCGCTGCGCAGCACCCGGTGGCACGGGACGAACAGCGCCGCCGCGTTGGACGCGCAGGCGCCGGCCGCGGCACGCACCGCCGCGGGGCGGCCGGTCTTCTCGGCGTAGCCGGTGTAGGTGACCGGTGCCCCCGCGGGCACGGCCCGCAGCACGTCCCACGCCAGCTCCCGGTAGGGGCCGGACCGCTGGCGGACGGGCACGTCGTCGATCGCCGACAGCTCGCCGTCGTGGTAGCGGTCGACCGCCTCGCCGACCGCGCCGAGGTCGCCCTCGACCACGGTCGTCGGGGCCAGTGAGCGGTGCACCAGGGCGAGCAGCTCGTCGACCGAGGCGGTCCAGCCGGAGGCGAGGACGTGGCCGTCGTCGTCGACGACCGCGGTGAACGGCCCGGCCGGGGTGTCCCGTGTGGACCACGTTGCTGTGCTCATGCGCTCCTCCGAGCGGTGGTGGTGGCGGCGGACGTCGCGGCCCGCCAGAGATGGGTGGCGGCGTAGGACCGCCAGGGGGCCCAGGCGCGGGCGCGCGCGGTGAGCGCGGCCCCGTCGCAGGGCAGTCCGAGCGCCTCGGCGCCGCGGCGCACCGCGAGGTCGGAGGCGAGCAGCTCGTCGGGGTCACCCAGGACCCGCATGGCCAGGTAGCCGGCGCTCCAGGGTCCGATCCCGGGCAGCGCGCACAGCTCGGCGCGCAGGTCGTCCGGGTCGCGCCCGGGGTCGAGGGCGAGCGTGCCGTCGGCGAGCGCGGCACACAGCCCGCGCAGCGACGACGCTCGTCGGGCCGGGCCCGCGAGGTCGGCGTCGACGAGGGTTCCCGGCTCGGGGAACAGCAGGTGCGGCCCGCCGTCGTCGCACAGCTCCGCGGGCAGCGGCGTCCCGTGCGTGGCCGCGAGACGGGCCGCGGCGGTGCGGGCGGCGGCGACCGACACCTGCTGGCCCAGCACCGTGCGGACCGCCGTCTCGGCCGGGTCGACGGTGCCCGCCAGCCGGATCCCGGGCGTCGCGGCGACCAGGGGGGCGAGTGCGGCGTCGGCACCCAGCACGGCGTCGACGGCGAGCGGGTCGGCGTCGAGGTCGAGCAATCGGCGCAGCCGGTACACCGCGGGCCCGACGTCCCGCGGGTCGGACGCCCGCAGCGTCGCCACCACGGCGCCGGGCCGCGCGGTCAGGTCCAGTGCGACGGCGGCCGATCCGTGCGGGAGCCACAGCGTGCGGCGGTAGGTGCCGCCGCCGACGGTCTCGACACCGTCGACCGCGCGGGCCGCGAGGTGGTCGAGCAGACCGTGCGGGTCGAACGGGGACCGGTAGGGCAGCCGCAGCACGAGCGCCCCGGGCGGGCCGGGCTCGCGGTTGCGCGTGCGGCGTGCGGCCTCGGCGCGCAGCTGGGAGGGCGGGACGCCGTAGACGGCGCGGACGGTGTCGTTGAACTGCCGGACGCTGCCGAACCCGGCGGCGAACGCGACGTCGGCCAGCCCGAGCGGGGTGGTCTCGACCAGGATGCGGGCGGTGTGCGCGCGCTGCGCGCGGGCCAGGGCCAGCGGCCCGGCACCCACCTCGGAGGTGAGGATCCGGCCGAGCTGGCGGGGCGAGTAGCCCAGCCGCGACGCGAGCCCGGGGACCCCGTCGCGCTCGACGACGCCGTCGGCGATCAGGCGCATGGCCCGCCCCGCGGCGTCGGCACGCAGGTTCCACTCCGGCGAGCCGGGGACGGCGTCGGGCAGGCACCGCCGGCAGGCCCGGTAGCCCGCGGTCTGCGCGGCGGCCGCGGTCCGCAGGAACTCGACGTTGTGCGAGCGCGGAGGCGGTACCGGGCAGGACGGACGGCAGTAGATGCCGGTGGTGCGCACGGCCGTGACGAACTGGCCGTCGAACCGCGCGTCCTTGGCGGCGACGGCGCGGTAGCAGGAGTCGTGGTCGAGCAGCACGGTACCGACGATGCCACTGGGCGGCCGTCGCCACTGGCGGGAATCGGTCACCGGTGTCCGGGGCCGGTCCAGGGCAGGCGCACGACGTCCCCCTCGGTCCCGGTCGTCGGAGCTCGGCCCGGACGGGTGTGGTGCTCGGCCGTCCGGGTGGTGGCAGCCGTTCGACGATGTCCGTGTGTCACCTGTGCGCCGTGCGACGGAGCGTGCCTTACTCCCAACGGAGCTGTATCGACGACCGACGGTGCTCATCCGTGCCGGGTGTCGGCACGAGAGCGCTGCCCACGGTGCGCCCGTCCCGCAGCGGGTACGGGATCATGGTCACCGGCACGGACGAACTGGAGGCGATCATCGCGACCGAGGCCGTCGGGTCCGGCCCCGGGCCCCGCCGCGTCGGTCGGGCGATCGGGGCCCGCACCCGCATCGTCGGGTGGGTCGTGCTGCTGGTGCTGGCCTCGCTGGGCGTCGTCACGCTGCTGACCTGGATGCTGCTGATCGACGAGACCGACCGCCGGATCGACGGGGCGCTGAACTCCGAGATCGCCGAGTTCGCCCGCGTCACCGAGACCGGCATCAACCCGACGACCGGCCGGCCGTACTCCTCGGTCGACGAGATCCTGCGGTCGGTGATCGCCGCGAACGTCGCGCGGCCGAACGAGAAGTTCCTCGGCTATCTCGACGGGCGCTTCCGCTGGGAGTCCCGGCGGACGAGCCCGCGGGTGCTGCTGCGCGAGGACCCGGCGTTCACCGCGCTGGTCGCCGACGTCCGTCGTCCCACCCGCGGGTCCTACGAGAGCTCGGCGGGCGAGGTGCGCTGGTCGGCGTTGCCGGTCGGGCTCGCCGGCGACCCGCAGCGCGGCGTCATCGTGATCGGCTACTTCACCGACCGCGAGCACGACTTCGCCCACGAGGCCGCGCGCTTGATGGGGCTGGTCGGGTTCGGTACGGCGCTGCTGTCCGCGGTCGGGGCGTGGCTGGTGGCCGGGCGCATCCTGCGGCCGCTGCGCGACGTCGCCGCGACCGCGAACACCATCACCGGGCGGGACCTGTCGCGCCGGGTGCCGCAGCGCGCGCAGGCCCGCGACGAGATCGCCGAGCTGGCCATCACGCTGAACGCGATGCTCGACCGGGTGCAGAGCGGTATGGAGTCCCAGCGGCGGTTCGTCGACGACGCCGGCCACGAGCTGCGCACCCCGATCACCATCGTGCGGGGGCACCTCGGGGTGCTCGACCCGCACGACCCCGACGACGTCGTCGAGACCGTCGCCCTGGTCGACGACGAGCTGGAGCGGATGAACCGGCTGGTGTCGGAGATGCTCGCGCTGACCCGGGCCGAGCAGCCGTCGCTGCTCCGGACCGAGCTCGTCGACGTCGGCGCACTGACCCGGGAGCTGTTCGAGAAGCTGACCGGCCTCGCCGACCGGGACTGGCGGCTGGAGGCGGTGGCCGCGGTGCGGTGCCGGATGGACCCGCAGCGGATCACCCAGGCCGTCGTCGCGCTGGCCGACAACGCGACCCGCTTCACCGGCGACGGCGACCGGATCGCGCTCGGCTCGGAGGCGGTCGACGGGCGGGTGCGGATCTGGGTGGCCGACACCGGACCGGGCGTCGCGCCGGAGGACCGGCAGCGGGTGTTCCGGCGCTTCGCGCGCGGCGACGACGCACCCCGCTCCGACGGCGCCGGGCTCGGGCTGTCCATCGTCGAGGCCATCGCGACGACGCACGGCGGTCGCGTGCTGCTCGAGAGCACGCCCGGGCACGGGGCGACCTTCACACTGGACCTGCCGAGGAGCGAGACGTGACCAGCCGGATCCTGGTGGCCGAGGACGAGCTGCGCATCGCGTCCTTGGTGAAGAAGGGCCTGGTCGGGGCCGGGTTCGAGGTCACGGTCGTCGCCGACGGGGCCGGCGTGCACGACCACGCCGTGTCCGGGGGGTTCGACCTGCTGGTGCTCGACATCGGGCTGCCCGGGATGGACGGCTTCGAGGTCCTGCGACGACTGCGGGCGGCCGGCAGCAGCCTCCCGGTGATCATCCTGACCGCGCGCGACAGCGTGCACGACACCGTCGCCGGGCTGACCGGCGGTGCCGACGACTACATGGCCAAACCGTTCCGGTTCGAGGAGCTGGTGGCCCGGATCCGGCTGCGGCTGGAGCGCGCCCGCCCGGTCCCGGACCCGGATCTGCTGACCTTCCACGGACTCGAGCTCGACCCCCGCACCCGGCACGTGAGCGTGCACGGCCGCACCGTCGAGCTGTCCACGCGCGAGTGCGCGCTGGCCGAGACGTTCCTGCGCCACCCGGGCCAGGTGTTGTCCCGCGACCAGCTGCTCCGGCTGGTGTGGGGGCCTGCCGAGTCGGGGGCCTCGTCCAACGTCGTCGACGTCTACGTGCGCTACCTGCGTCGTAAGCTCGGCGCCGGTTGGATCGCGACGGTGCGCGGCGCGGGCTACCGGCTCGAACCGGGCTGAGGAGTCCCGACTACCCTGGTCGTCCGTGTCCCTCACCCTCGGCATCGTCGGCCTGCCCAACGTCGGCAAGTCGACCCTGTTCAACGCGCTGACCCGCAACGACGTGCTCGCCGCGAACTACCCGTTCGCGACGATCGAGCCCAACGTCGGCGTCGTCCCGCTCCCCGACGAGCGCCTGGGGAAGCTGGCCGAGATCTTCTCGTCGGAGAAGATCATCCCGGCGACGGTGTCGTTCGTCGACATCGCCGGCATCGTCAAGGGCGCGTCCGAGGGCGCGGGTCTGGGCAACAAGTTCCTCGCGAACATCCGCGAGTCCGACGCGATCTGCCAGGTCGTCCGCGTCTTCGACGACCCGGACGTGGTGCACGTCGACGGCCGCATCGACGCCGCGAGCGACATCGAGACGATCGCGACCGAGCTGGTCCTGGCCGACCTCCAGACGCTGGAGAAGGCGGTGCCGCGGCTGGAGAAGGAGGCCCGCACGCAGAAGGACCGCAAGCCGGTCCTCGACGCCGCGAACGCCGCCGTCGCGATCCTCAATGAGGGCCGGACGCTGTTCCAGGCCGAGGCCGACACCGAGCTGCTGCGCGAGCTGACGCTGCTCACGACGAAGCCGTTCCTCTACGTCTTCAACGCCGACGAGGCCGTCCTCACCGACGACGCCCGGCGCAAGGAGCTCACCGAGCTGGTCGCCCCCGCCCGGGCCGTGTTCCTCGACGCCAAGGTCGAGGCCGAGCTGCTGGAGCTCGACGACGAGTCCGCTGCCGAGCTCCTGGAGTCGATCGGGCAGGACGAGCCGGGACTGGCCCAGCTGGCCCGCGCCGGGTTCGCCACTCTCGGTCTGCAGACCTACCTGACCGCCGGGCCCAAGGAGTCGCGGGCCTGGACGATCCCGCAGGGGGCCACCGCGCCGCAGGCGGCCGGGGTCATCCACACCGACTTCGAGCGGGGCTTCATCAAGGCCGAGATCGTCTCCTTCGACGACCTGGTCGCCGCGGGGTCGATGAACGCCGCGAAGGCCGCGGGGAAGGTGCGGATGGAGGGGAAGGACTACGTGATGCACGACGGCGACGTGGTCGAGTTCCGCTTCAACGTCTGACCCGGCCCGCCGTCGCCACCGCACTGCGCCCGTGACTCCGCTGCATCCCGACCTCGCCCGAGCCGTACACGCGCGATGGCCCGACCGCGCACCCGCCTGGGTGGAGGCGCTCCCCGTCGAGCTGGCCGAGGTCTGCGCCGCACTCTCGGTCACACCGACCGGCACGACGTTCTCCTCCAGGTCGGCCCACGTGGTGGAGGCGACGACCAGCGCCGGCGCTCGGGTGGTCCTGCGGTCGAGCCCCGACCCGGACGCCGTTCACCAGGCCGCGGTGCTGGAGCAGCTCTCGCGAGCTGGTCTGGCGCCTGCGGTCCATCTCCTGCGGAACACACCCACGAGCACGTGGACCGCACTGGACGCGGTCGAGCCCGGCGCATCGTTCGCCGAGCGGGAGCCGCGGCCGCGGGACCTCGAGGGCGCAGCCACGATGCTGCGCACCCTCGCCGACGAGGACGGCGTGCCCTCGGCGCCGAGCATCGTCCCGTGGCTCCGGGCACGGCTCACCGATCCGGCCGCCGACGTGGTTCTCGACCAGCTCGCCACCGACTCGCCGGCCGGACTGTGCCACGCCGACCTCTCACCGCCCCACGTCCTCCACGGCCGCGGTCGGCCGTGGTTCATCGGCCCGCGCGGGATGAACGGCGAAGCCGCCTACGACGTCGCCGTGCTCGCCCTGAAACTGAGCTACGACGACCTGGAGACGGCACACCTCCTCGGCCGCAGTGTCGCCCGATCCGCCGGTGTCGATGCCGATCGCGCGGCCGCCTGGGTGACGGTGGCCGACGCAGCGGCCGTCTGATCATCCCTTCCAACGTCTGACCCGCCCCGTCTGCGCACCCCCCGCTCATCAGAAGGGGTGACGATCCGGCGCCCACACTGACCGTCGTCGCGCCACCCACGACACTGTGCGCGAGGCCCCGGCGAGCGGGGCCGGTGTGACCGGCTGGGGGAACGACGATGGGCATGGGCCGCTTCGCCGTGGCAGCCGTCGTCGCCGCCGTGTTCGCCACCAGCGCGTGCGCCGCGGCGTCCGGGGCCGAGCCGAGCACCGTCCCGGAACCCGCGGTCGCTCCGGTGTCCGCCCGGTTCGCACCCGCCACCGGTGTGCTGCTCCGCGTCGGTCCGGCGGCGTCCGTGCCGGGCGCGGCGGTGGACGGGGCGCTCACCGAGGCCCGCCGGGCGATGGACCGGGCTGCGGCGGCCGAGGCGCGGGAGGCCGAGCGGAGCAGGGCGACGACCGCCGGTGCCGACTGCGCGGAGCGGGCGATGGCGGCCGGCCGGTTCGACCCGTCGTGCTCCGCCTACCAGGGGTACCTCGACCCGGGTACGTCCGCGGGCCGGGCACCGACCAGCGGCGAGACCCAGATGCAGTACCTGTGCGAGCGGGGCCTGGTGCCCCGGAGCGACTGCTGACCTGCCTTGACCTCCCCGTCGCGGCACGGGCGGCGCCGGTCGCCCGCGGCTACGCTGGCGGAGCGTGAACCTCCTCCAGCGCATGGCCCGGGTCGTCAACACCGTCGTCGCGCCCCTCGCGCGCTCGGGCAGGCTCGGTCCGTTGACGGAGATCAGCTACCACGGACGCCGATCCGGCACGGAGTTCCGGCTCCCCGTGGCCTTCCAGCCCGCCGGCGACGGCGGCGTCATCCGTGTCGAGCTGCCGGACCGGAAGAACTGGTGGCGCAACTTCACCGGCGAGGGCGCACCGCTGCGGGTCCGGGTCGACGGCGAGGAACGGCCGGGCCACGGTGTGGCGGTGCGAGACGGACGACAGGTCCGGGTGGACGTCCGGTTCGACGGGGCCCGGTAGCGACCGATCTTCCGACAGGGCGTCTCATATCGCGACGTCGGAGTGTGTCGTACGCCACTACCGTCGGGACGGCCGTGACGATCACCCGGGATCCGGGTCCGTGACGGTTCCACGCCCGTCTCCGGTGAGGCGGCCCGACCGACACGGGGGAACCACATGGCCGAGCAGGTCCACAGGCTGATCTACCGCAGCCACAGCACCGTGCCTCGCGACCGCCGCGACGAGGTCCTCGCCGAGATCTTCGACGTGGCTCGGTCGAAGAACAAGAAGGCCGGTGTGACCGGTGCGCTGTTGATCTCGGACAACTGGTTCGTCCAGACCCTGGAGGGCGACGAGGCAGTGGTCACCGGGCTGTTCGAGAAGATCGAGGCAGACGACCGGCACACCGACGTGTCGGTCCTCGAGTCGACGACGGTGGACTCCCGGGTGTTCTCCCGCTGGTCGATGGCCCGCATCTCCGCGATCGGGCGCTCGGACATCCCGCTGCACGACGTCGACGGCCGCATCCGGCCCGCGGCGCCGGACCAGCCCGGGCGGGAGCAGCAGGATCTGCTCACCCGGATGCGGAACACCATCGGCGCGGACACGGTCTGACGTCGTTCACTGCAGAGGGATGTCGACCCCCCGCTCGGAGTCGGGGCGCGGGCCGTGGATACGCCGCTCCGCCTCGGTGATCGGGACGTCGTTGATGCTGGCCTCCCGCCGCCGCATGAGCCCCAGCTCGTCGAACTCCCACAGCTCGTTGCCGTAGCTGCGCCACCACTGGCCGTCGGCGTCGCGGGACTCGTACTGGAACCGGACGGCGATGCGGTTGTCGTCGAACGCCCACAGGCTCTTGCGCAGCGCGTAGTCCTGCTCGCGCTGCCACTTCGCGGTCAGCAGCTCGACGATCTCCTGCCGGCCGGTCGCGAAGGTGTCGCGGTTGCGCCACACCGAGTCCGGTGTGTACGCGCCCGCGACGCGCTCCGGGTCGCGGGTGTTCCAGGCGTCCTCGGCGGCCTGCACCTTCTGTCGCGCGGTCTCCGGCGTGAACGGCGGGTAGGGCGGACGGCCTTCGGCCACGGCTGCCTCCTCGGTGGGTCGAGAACCATCGTTCTCGATGCGTTCCGGTAACGTAGGGAACGACCGTTCTCGATGTCAAGGAGGTCATCGGTGCCTGCGGCCATCACCGAGGAACAGGCCCGTCTCGACCGGGACGGCCTGCTGGAGGCGGCGGAGCTGCTGTTCTACGAGCGCGGCATCCGGGCCGTCGGGATGGACCAGGTCAGGTCGGCGTCGGGGCTCCCGCTCAAGCGGATCTACCGGGACTTCGCCACCAAGGAGGACCTCGTCGTCGCGGTGCTCCGTCGGCGCGACGAGCGGTGGCGCGCCGACCTGGCGGCGTACGTGACCCGGGTCGAGGACCCGCGGCAGCGGCTCCTCGCCGCCTTCGACTGGCTGGGGGAGTGGTTCGCCCGGCCGGGGTTCCGCGGCTGCGCCTGGATCAACGCCTACGGCGAGCTCGGCAGTACCTCGGAGCCGGTGCTGCGAGAGGTGCGCAGGCACAAGGAGCTGTTCCACCGGGAACTCGGGGAGTGGGCGTCGGCGGCCGGGGTGGACCCCGTCGAGCCGGTCTGCCTGCTCGCGGAGGGGGCGATGGTGACCGCGGCGATCGGCGGGAGCCCGGAGCCGGCGCGGCAGGCGCGGGCGGCGGTGGCGGCACTGCTGCCCTGACCGACGGTCACTGCGACCAGGCCGCCGTCATCACCGTGGACAGCGGCTCCAGCTCCGCGACCAGCTCGTCGAGCTCCGCGTCGGACAGGACCGCGTACGGCGGTGCGGCGAGCTCGTCGGTCAGCGCCTCCACGCGTGCCTTGACCTCCCGGCCCGGGTCGGTGAGCCACCCGTCGTCGTCGATCAGGCCGCGTCGCCGCAGCCCGGCCATGACCTCGGCCAGCCGGGCCGCCGGCAGGTGGTGCACGCGCCCGAACGTCTCCGGCGGGTGGATGCCCATGTCCAGCGCGGACAGCAGATGGGCCTCGGTGCCCCCGACCCGCTCGGCGAGCAGGGCGGTCACGTGCCCGTCGCCGCGGTGCTCGCGCAGCGTCGTCGCGGACTGCCACAACCGGGTCAGCGGGTCGGCGGGGACCTCCAGGGCGCGCATCCCGGCGTACATCACCCGGCCCTCGACGGGCGCGCCCGTCGAGGCGGTGGTGAGCAGGTCGGCCGCGCGGGCCACGCCGGGGGAGCCGGACATCTCGGCGCCGAGGATCCGGCGCAGCGCCGCGACGCTTCCCCGGCGCCACGCGGCGAAGGACTCCTCCGGCGGGGCCGTCGCCCAGGCGCTCGGGATGTGCCGGGCGGCCTCGCCGTCGGCGAAGCTGTAGAACGCCGCGTGCACGACCTCGGCCGGGACCCGGCCCAGCGGCGCGGCGCGGCTCGCGAAGTAGCCGTCCCAGTAGGTGCGGTGGCCGAGCGCGGCCAGCTCCTCGTTCGGCTCGTCGGCGAGGTAGGTGGCCAGGCAGATCGGCTCGAGCAGCTCGAACATGCGGCGGGCGGTGTGTGCTGCGGACATGACCGGTACGACCGGGCGGGCGTCGGGAACTGAGCGGTCACCCGGGCCCGGGTGGTGAGCACCGGCCGCCGGTGCGGTCGCCCGCGGCGAGGACCGCCCTGCCCGCGTCGCTGCGCGGCCGCCCGGCAGCCCGGCCCCACCGGGCGTGCACGGCGTCGCCCTCGACGGTCACGCCCGCCCCGAGCCCGCGCAGCACCGCGACCGCCGCGCCGTTGTCCGCGGTGGTCTCCGCGACGACCGGTCCGTCGGCGCGTTCCACGAGCATCCGCAGCACGGTGGCACCGACGCCGCGGCCCCGCCACGGCCGGGCCAGCCAGATCCCGGCCTCCTCCCCGCCGTCGACCGGTTCCAGCCGCGCCGCCCCGGCCACCTCCCCGTCGACGACGACCGCCCAGGTCCGTTCGACCGGCCTCGGCGCCGCGACCGACCGCTCCCGGTGGAACGCGACGAACGCCGCGCGCCGCCGCACCGTCCACCCCGGCGGACCGGGCACCGGCGGCATCACCTCGAGCGGGTCCGCCCCGGCGGCCGCCGTGTCACACAACGCCGCCAGCAGGGGCTCGTCGAGGCGCCGCAGTCCGATGTGCACCCGCCCAGGATCGCGGTCGTCCGTCCCGCGCGACACCGGGTTTCCGGCCCGTGACGGCCGGGCGCGGCCGGTCCCCGCCGACCACGACCGTGGCTCCGGCAGCGACGTCGGCTCCCGGAGGACCCGTCCGGGTGTGGATCCACCCCGACAGCGTTACTCCGGACGGACCACGTCGTTGACCATCCTGAGGGCGCTGGCCGCCGCGCGACAGTCTGGTGCGAAGCGCTGTCCAGTCCCGTTCCGGGCCGCCGTTCGGCGATCGATACACACCCGGCAGCCGTTCCCCGCGCGACGAACGGTCGAGTCGCGTCCCGCCGTCCGGCCCATTCCCGCAGGTGGATGCGGTTATCGCGAGGTGTCCACCCGGCGCGGGCGGTGACTCCGGGGGCTAGAGACGCGCGTTCACCCTCCCCGTTGCGCATCTGTGATTCATGCCACTTCCGAGACGCTTTCCGTAACGATCGGCGAGCTGCTGATTCTGCACGGAGAGTAGCTAAACGACACCTGGTGGATAGCACTCTGTGTAGCTGGTCAGCGGCGAGCGGTCGGTTCGGGCGCAGCGAAACGGACATAACGCTGCCCGAACGAGGGGGTTCTCTCGCTTGAGTGATCAGCCTCCGTACGTTCTGCGGCACCGGTCAGTGACGGAGTGTCAGTACGACGGCCGGATCACATCGCCACAGAAGGAGTGCCATGAACGCCCCCGAGACGACTCCCGCCCGCCGCAACGCCCGGCGGATCGCCGCCGCCGGCGCCCTGTCCGTCCCGCTGGTCCTGGGCTCGGCCGGAATGGCCTTCGCCGGTGACTACGGCGACGGCGGCAAGCACCACGACAAGGGTCGTGACTGCGCGCCGTCCTCGGCGTACCAGAAGGGCGGTCTGCTCGGCCTCGACGCCGCGGTCGACCCGCAGCTGAACGTCGGCGGCATCCTGAACCAGGGTGCGGTCTCCCAGCAGACCACCAAGCTCGACCGGTCCAACTCCGGCATCGTGCAGAGCGGCGGCGGCGCGGGCGACGCCGTGCAGGTCGACGACCTGGTCGGGCTGGGTCTGGACGTCAGCCCGTCGGCCAACATCGGCGGCATCCTGAACTCCGGCCCGGTGGAGCAGTCGACCACCACCGTCGACGACTCCAACAGCGGGATCCTGCAGTCCGGCGGCAAGCACGGCGGTGGCGGGCACGCCTCGCAGCGCGGCGGCCTGATCGACATCGCGGCCACTGTCAACCCGTCGATCAACATCGGCGGCCTGCTGTCCGGCGGTCCGGTGTCGCAGTCGACCACCACGGTCGACCAGAGCAACTCCGGCATCGTGCAGGGCTGAGCGCCGCGGAACACCCGTGAGGCGCGTACCGCCCGGGCCGCTTGACCCGGCCCGGGCGGTACGGCCGACCGGTTCCTCCGAGCGGAGCTCAGAAGTCCCGGCGGACCAGCATCCGCCACGCCCACCCGGCGGCGACCTCGGGTGGGGGCAGCGGATCGCGTTCCAGCCAGCTCGCCGCGACGCCGAGCAGCGTCCAGGTCAGGGCGGCGGCGAACACGTCCAGCGGCATGCCGAACGCGTCCTCGGAGACTCCGAGCCCCACCGTCGTGTCGGCGACGACCGACTGCATCCGCCGGCGCATCCCGGCCGCCGCGTCCGGCGCCGCGGCACCGCCGAGCGCCTGCCGGTACAACGGCGCGTGCTCCGCGAGGTGGTGGAACCAGCGCAGCAGCGCCGCCGGCGGCTCGGGCCCGATGTCGTCGATCGACAGGTCCGACAGATCCGCCCCGGCGTCCGCCGCCCGGTTGGCGAGCGCGTCGGCCAGCAACATCTCCTTGTCGGTGTAGTGCTGGTAGAAGCTGCTGCGGTTCACCGACGCGTGCTCCGCGACGTCCGCGATCGTGATCGACTCGAGGGAACGCTCCCTGGCCAGCGCGAGCAGCGCGTCCTGGAGACGCCGTCGCGTGCGCACCGCCCGGGGATCCACGCTCACCATTCTGCCGAACGGGTGACACCCGGTTGCGGCGACCCGGCATCGCGTCGCCCGCCGGGCGGGATCAGGGACATCCGGCCGCGGTCCAGGCTGCGGAACAGTCCGTGCCGGCGGAGGCGGGCCCGGCGACCACGGTCCCGAACAGGGTGACCACGAGGACGGCCCCGGCCAGCAGCAGGCGGGGCCCGGCGGGACGGGTACGGCGGTGCGGCGCGCTCATGCCGGTCCTCTCGCCGGACAGCGGGTCGATGTTGCGCCGTGCGGACCAGGCTCATCAGGATCGACGATCGCCGGACGGGCGGCGGGAGCGCCCCGGGGCGCTGCTAGGTTCGGCGCCTCCGTCCGTCCGGGAGGCCATGCGTGATCACCGTCCGGGAGCTGGGCCCCCACGACTGGGAGACCTGGCGCGACCTGCGCCTCGCCGCCCTGGCCGAGGCCCCCGACGCGTTCCACAGCCGGCTCACCGACTGGCTCGGCGCGGGCGAGCAGGAATGGCGCGACCGGCTGGCCGCGCCCGGTCGGTACCTGGTGGTCGAGGTCGGCGGCCGACCCGCCGGGCAGGTCGTGGCCGTCCCGCCGGACGACGACGGCGTCGCCGACCTCATCGCCCTGTGGGTCGCCCCGCACGCGCGCGGGGGCGATGCCGCGACCGCGCTCGTCGACGCGGTCCTCGACCGCGCCGCCGGGTGGGGCGCGCGGACGCTGGCGCTGCACGTGGTGGTCGGCAACGACCGCGCCGCGGCGTTCTACCGCCGGCTCGGGTTCGTCGACCGGGGCGTCGTCGAGCGCCCCGACGGCATCAGCGAGACCCGGATGGACCGGCCCGTCGGCCGTCCGGTCCCGCGGTGCTGACCGTCCGGGCCGCGGCGCCCGCCGACGACCCCGAGCTGACCCGGATCGATGCCCTGACCTGGACGGCCGAGGTCAGCCCCGCCCCGCCGCGGCCCGAACCGTTCCTCGACCGGACCCCGGTCGGGGACGTGCTCGTCGCCGACGACGACGGCGCCGTGGTCGGGTACGTGATCGTCGGGCCCGCGCCGCCCGCCGTCCCGGCGCGCGACCACGTCCACTACATCGGGGGGCTGGCGGTGCACCCCGGTCACGCCGGTCGCGGCGTCGGCCGCGCGCTGGTCGCCGCCGCGGTGGCCCGGGCCCGCGACACCGGCGGCCGCAAGGTCACGCTGCGGGTCCTCGGTCCGAACACCCGGGCCCGGGAGCTGTACCGCCGCTGCGGCTTCGTCGAGGAGGGCGTGCTGCGCGCCGAGTTCGTGGTCGACGGGGTCGCCGTCGACGACGTCCTGATGGCCCTGCACCTCGGCCTACCGGACCGCTGAGCTGCGGCGACGCGGAACTGTCGGGGGTCGCTCGTAGCGTCGGAACCATGACCACCGCCCCGCCGTCGCCCCCGGCCTCGCCACCCGTCCCGTCGCGGGTGGTGGCCGCGCTGCGCGCCTCCTGGAGCCACGACACCTGCGACGTCGCGGACGTCAGGGACTGGACGCCGGACCGTCCGTCGCGGGGCCAGTGCGGGGCGACCGCACTGGTCCTGCACGACCTGTTCGGCGGTGACCTGCTGCTCGCCGAAGTGTGGCACGCCGACGGCACGCTGCAGGGCTACCACTGGTGGAACCGGCTGCCCTGCGGCGCCGAGGTGGACCTGACCCGGGACCAGTTCGGCCCGGGCGAGACGGTCCACCCGCCCCGGGTGGTCGTGCGGCCGACAGGCCCGCCGCGGCGTTGCCGCGCGCAGTACGAGCTGCTGCGCCGCCGGGTCCTCGACCGGCTGGACGGCCCGGGGTGAGCGGCCCGGGCTCAGCGGCGGCCGCGGCGCACGGCGTCGGCGAGCGTGCCCAGCAGCTCGTCGGTGGTGGGCCAGGACATGCAGGCGTCGGTCACCGAGCGGCCGCGGATCATGTCCGGGCCCAGCTCCTGGCGTCCCGCCTCCAGGAAGCTCTCCATCATCAGCCCGGTCACGGCGCGCTCGCCGCCCGCGATCCGCTCGGCCAGCTCGGTGACGACGCCGGCCTGCCGCACGTGGTCCTTGCCGCTGTTGCCGTGGCTGGCGTCGACGACGATCCGCTCCGGCAGGCCCGCCGCGCGCAGGGCGTCGGCGGTGGCGGTGACGTCGGAGGCCGAGTAGTTCGGGGTGGCACCGCCGCGGAGGATGACGTGGGTGTCCGGGTTGCCGATGGTGGTGACCAGGCCGGCGAGCCCGTCGGCGTTGACCCCCATGAACACGTGCGACGCCGCGGCCGCCCGCATTCCGTCGATCGCCGCGCGGATGTCGCCGTCGGTGGCGTTCTTGATCCCGACCGGCATCGACAGGCCGCTGACCAGCTGGCGGTGCACCTGGCTCTCCGCGGTGCGGGCACCGATCGAGCCCCAGGTGACCACGTCGGCGATGTACTGCGGGGTGATCGGGTCGAGGAACTCGCAGCCGACCGGCAGCCCGAGCGCGGAGATGTCGAGCAGCAGCGTGCGCGCGGTCCGGAGCCCGCGGTTCACGTCGAAGGTGCCGTCCAGGCCCGGGTCGTTGATCAGGCCCTTCCAGCCGACGGTCGTGCGCGGCTTCTCGAAGTAGGTCCGCATGACCACGCACAGCTCGCCGGACAGCTCCTCGGCACGGGCGGCGAGGCGGTGGGCGTAGTCCAGGGCGGCCTCGGGGTCGTGCACCGAGCACGGCCCGACGACGACGAGCAGCCGGTCGTCGTCGCCGTCGAGGATGTCGGTGACCGCGGCGCGGCCGCGGGTGACGGTCTCGGCGACCCGGGGATCGCAGGGCAGGTCGTGGCGCAGCAGCGCGGGCGAGATCAGCGGGCTGATCCGCTCGATACGGCGGTCGTCGGTCGGGGCGACCTGCAGAGGGGTGGTGCTCGCACTCATCGGAGACGGTGGTCCTTACCCGGCGGACCGCCTCGGATCACCTCGACCGAGCCGGTCTGGAATGCCGGCTCGAGGGGATGGAGGTCAGCGCGCTACGGCACCTGCCAGCCCATCCCGGGCCGGCCGGCGAAACCAGTAGTACGCGTTCAGCACGCCCCGACCGTACCCCACGCGCGGGACCGGCGTGGTACGACCGGCACATGCGGATCGCCCTGGCCCAGATCGTGTCCACCCCGGATCCCGAGGAGAACCTCGCGGAGGTGGAGCGCAACACCCTCGCCGCCGCCGACGCCGGCGCGCAGCTGGTGCTGTTCCCCGAGGCCACCATGTGTTGTTTCGGGGTCCGGCTCGGCCCGGTGGCGCAGCCGCTGGACGGACCGTGGGCGACCCGGGTCCGCGAGCTCGCCGCGGCGGCCGGGACCACCGTCGTCGCGGGGATGTTCACCCCGTCCGGGGACGGCCGGGTCCGCAACACGCTGCTCGCCACCGGCGGCGGTGTCGACACCCACTATGACAAGATCCACATGTTCGACGCGTTCGGCTTCGCCGAGTCCGACACCGTCGAGCCCGGGAACGATCCGGTCGTGGTCGGGGTGGGCGGGGACGATCCGGTCACGGTCGGCCTGTCCACCTGCTACGACGTGCGTTTCCCCGGGCTGTACCAGCGCCTCGCCGACGACGGCGCCACCGTGCTGCTGGTCCCCGCCTCCTGGGGCACTGGCCCGGGCAAGCGTGAGCAGTGGGAGCTGCTCGTGCGGGCCCGTGCGGTGGACACCGGCTCGTTCGTCGTGGCGTGCGATCAGGCCGATCCGACCACGGTCGGCCGCGAACACGGCAAGGCCCCGACCGGGATCGGGTACAGCCTGGTCGCCGGCCCGCGCGGCGAGGTCGTCGACGCGCTCGGCGCCGAGCCCGGGCTGCTCGTGGTCGACGTGGACCCGGCGGAGGCCGCGACCGTCCGCGAGCAGATCCCGGTGTTGGCCAACCGGCGGTTCTGAGCCGCGCCCGGCCGCGTCCGGTGGCTCGGCGGTCGGGCGCCGCGTCGGGGTGCTGCGCCGGGGGGCCTCGCGGTGGGGGAGCGGTGCGTGGCCCGGCCCGGCCGTGGGTGGTTCAGCCGCCGGCGGTGCTGAGACGGTCGGAGATCTGCGCGGCGAGGTCGACGTCCTTCGCGGTCAGTCCGCCCTCGGAGTGCGTCGACAGCCGGAAGGTCAGCGTGGCGTAGCGGATGTCGATGTCGGGGTGGTGGTCGGCGGCCTCGGCGTCCTCGGCGACCCGGTCCACCACCGCGATCGCGGACTCGAAGTCGGGCAGGGTGGCGGTGCGGACGATCGAGTCGCCGTCGCGGTCCCAACCGGGCAGCTTCTGCAGGGCGTCGGCGATCTCGGCGTCGGTCAGCGTCGGGGTGGGCATCGGCCCATCGTGGCGCAGACGGTGCACCCCGTCGCGATGGAGGGTGTCCGGATCGTCCCGGAGCGCTCAGCCGTCGCGGCGGGTCAGGGCGAACACCACGACCCCCGCCCCGGCGACGGCGAAGCCGGCCGCCCGCGCCGTGGTCGCCCACAGCGCCGACGGGTCGGCGGGCACCGCGAGGATCCCGGCCAGGACCTCGTGCCAGTGTCCGGACGGCAGGACCGGCGCGACCGGCTCCCACAGCACGGTCGCCAGCGGAGCGACGGTCAGCGCGGCCAGACCGGTCGCGACGACCCCGGCGGGCCGCCGGACCAGCGCCGACATCGCCAGCAGGAGCATCCCGAGCCCGCACAGCTGCGCGGCGGCCCAGCCGGTGAGCACCACCGCGCGGAGCAGGGTGTCGCCCACCCCGAACGGGCCCGCGCCCAGGGCGAGCCCGCCGCAGACCAGGGCGGAGACGACCGTCGTCGTCGCGGCGAGCAGCGAGGTCACCGCGACCGCGGCGGCCTTGAGCCCGAGCAGCCGTCCCGGGCCGACGGGGGAGAGCCGCAGGGCGTCGAGGGTGCCGCGGGCCCGCTCCGCAGCGAACGCGTCGGCCGCCACGAGCACGACGGGCATCCCGAGCGCGAACGCCGCGGGCTCGGACAGCGCGACCGTCAGGGTCCCGAGCGCGAAGGACAGCCGGCCGTCGTCGGTGGCCAGCGCGATCGTCGCCAGCAGTGGGACGAGCGCCGCCGACGCGAGGACGACCGCCGTGCGCGGACGGAGCAGGGCGAGCTCCAGCTCCGAGCGGAGCAGCCGGCCGAAGGGGGCCGCGGTGGGGCGGCGCGCCGGGCGACCGGTCCTCGGCCCGGAGCGTGGGCGGGGGGAGCCGGCGGACCGCGGCCGTGCCGGTGCCTGCGAGTAGGCCGCCCCGTGGGGGATGACTGCCCTGGCTCCGGTCGTCGCCGGGGAGCCGCCGGTCCGGTCGCGCGTCGCGGGAGCGACCGCCGGGTCGCCCGGGACGGCGCCGGGGGAGCCGTGGGGTGCGGCGGCCCAGTCGTCGCCCGGGCGGGGGTCCGGGGCGCCCCAGGTGTGCTCGGGGCGCACGATCGCGCTCACCGCCCCGCCCCGGACCCGGCGCCCGTCGAGGCCGGTTCCTCGGTGAGCCGGGCGAAGAACTCCTCCAGCCGGGCCGCGGGCCGCGTCACCCCGTGCACGGCGACACCCGCGTGCACCAGCGTCGCGACGACGTCCGGCGTGGCGGGCCCGGCCGGCACGAACACCCGGTCCCGGGTTCCCTGCTCGGCGTCGATGCCCCGGGCCAGCAGGGCCGCGACGGCGCGCTCGCCGTCCGGCGTCGTCACCACCAGCGCCGACGGGCCCGAGTCGACCAGCTCGTCGAGCGGGCCCGCGCACAGCAGCCGCCCGGCCCGGAGCACCGCGACGTGGCTGCAGGTCGCCTCGATCTCCCCGAGCAGGTGCGAGCTGACGATCACCGTCGCGCCCGCGGCGTTCATCTCCGCGATCAGCCGGCGCACCTCCCGGGTGCCGGCCGGGTCGAGCCCGTCGGTCGGCTCGTCGAGGACGACGAGGCGCCGCCGGGTCAGCAGCGGCACGGCCAGCCCGAGGCGGCGGCGCATCCCGGAGGAGTACTCGCCGGCGCGGCGGTCGGCCGCCTCGGCGAGCCCGACCCGGCGCAGCACGGCGTCGACGGCGGCCGGGATCCGCGCCGAGTCCAGCAGCGGTTCGGCGGCCGCGGCCCGCAGCAGGTTCTGCCGACCGGTGCGGTGCGGGTGCAGCGCAGGCGCGTCGACCAGGGCGCCGACGTGCGGCAACACCTCCGACGCGCGGTGCGGCAGTCGCCGTCCGAGCAGCTCGACCTCGCCGTCGCTGGGGGCGAGGAGCCCGAGCAGCATCCGCATCAGCGTCGTCTTGCCCGCGCCGTTGGGGCCGAGCAGCCCGAGGACCGCGCCCATCGGCACATCCAGGTCCACCCCGTCGACCGCGCGCACCGCGCCGAAACCGCGGGACAGACCGATCGCGCGCACCGCCGGTGGGCGCGGCGCCGGGGGCGGCTCGGGAGGGTCGAGGGGAGCGGACGTCGGGTACACGGCACCCAGCGTGACCGCGCGGCGGCGCGAGCGGGCCGTTTTCGCCGAGTTCGGCCACTCCGGCCGGGTGCGGGGCCGGCGATCGGCCGCCCCGGGCGGCTGCGGGACCGGCTGCGAGGATCGACGGCGTGCCGGTGCTGAGCCTGGACCATCACGTGGACGGACCGCCCCGACTCGTCGCGGGGGTGCTGCGCGAGTCGGCCCCGTCGGCCCGCGCGGTCGCGCGGGTGGGAGCCCGGTTCACCGCGCCGTCGGCGCTGCTCGTGGCCGGGGACGAGGTCCGGGTCGCGCTGCCCGGCGGGTTCCTCGCCTGCCGGACACGGATCACCCGCGCCGGCGCCGGTGGGGTGTGGTCGGAGCTGGCGGCGGGTCCCGCCGCGGTGCTGCGGCACTCGACCCGGGTCGTGGCCGCCGCCGGGGGTGGCAGCCATGTCCGCGACGAGCTCACCTGGCAGCCGCCCCTCGGTGTGCTCGGCCGGATCTCCGACCCGGTGCTGCGCCGGTTCGGTGCGCGCCTGCTCCGGGCCCGCCGCGAGGTGCTCGCCGAGCGGGTCGCGGAGCTGGGCCGGGCCGGGGTGGTCGTCGGGGCGGCGATCGTCCGGGACGGCAGGCTGCTCGTCGCCCAGCGTTCCTACCCGGCCGAACTGGCCGGCCGCTGGGAGCTGCCCGGCGGTGGCGTCGAGGACGGCGAGAGCGGGCCCCGGGCCCTGGTCAGGGAGTGCGCCGAGGAGCTGGGTGCGCGGGTGGTGGTCGGGGAGCGGCTGGGCACCGACCTGCCGCTCGGGCGACGTGTGCTGCAGATCCACACCGCCCGGCTGGAGCCCGGCTCCCCGGAGCCGGAGGCCCGCGAGCACCGGGCGCTCCGCTGGGTGGGGCGCCGCGAGGTGGCGACCCTGGGCTGGCTCGACGCCGACCGGGCCGTCGTCGCCGAACTGGTGGAGCTGCTGCGGACCTGATGCGCGGTCCCCGGTGCCGGAACGACGATCACCGCCGGATCCGGTGGAACCGATCCGGGTCGGGCGTCGTCCAAGCCACATGAACCGGAACGCCGCCGCGCCCCTCCCGTCCGTCCTCCCGACCGCTGCGCACCGGGCGGCCCGCCGCTCCCGGGCCGCGCGTGGCGCCGACCCGCTCGCCCGGCTGTTCGCCGCGCAGGACGGCCTGGTCACCCGGGCCCAGGCGCTCGCCCACGGCCTGTCCACCGACCAGGTCGACCGCAGGCTGGCCGCCCGGCGCTGGATCCCCGTGCACCCCCGTGTCTACCGGCACGCCGCCCACCGGCCGAGCGAGCGGTCCCGGGTCCGGGCCGCCGTGCTCTGGGCGGGGGAGGGCGCCGTGCTGACCGGGGCCGCCGCGGCCTGGTGGTGGGGGCTGCTGCCCGGTGCTCCCGCGGTGGTCACGGTCACCGTGCCGCGCCGGCGGGCGCCGCGCTCGCGTGCGGGGGTCCTCGTCCGGCGCCGCGACCTGGACCCGCTCGACGTCACCACCCACGACGGGGTGGTCGTCGCCCGGCCGGCGGCCGCGGTGCTGGACGGTGCGGCCGACCCGGCGGTGCCCGGGGACGCGCTGCTCGACCACGTCCTCGGCACGGGCTCCGTCGGTGTGGCCGAGCTGGTCGAGGCGCACGCGCGCAACCTCGGGGCGCACGGCTCGGGCGTGGTCGGCCGGATGCTGGCCGGGGCGTCGCGCCGGATCGCCGTCCGTGCCCGGCACGGGCTGCGGGCGTTGCTCGCCGCCCGGGGGGTGCGGGCCTGGCGCACCGACGTCACCGTGGCCGGGGTCCTGCTCGACCTCGCGTTCCCCGCGGCCCGGCTGGCCGTCGAGGTGCACGACCCGGTCGACGCCGGAACGGGCGCCGACGGCTGCGGCTCCGCGTGGCGCCGGGCCGTGCTGCGCCGGCACGGGTGGCGGACACTCGTCGTCGAACCGGCGGAACTCCGGTGCCCCGAGGATCTCCTGGCGCGCCTCCACGAGGCCGTCACCGGGCATCCGGCCGGCCCCGGCGGTGCCGCGGGGCGGGCCGCGGGGTGAACGACCGGCGAACCCCACCACACACGGGGTCGTCGGGCCGCCCGGACGACTGTGATTCCGGCCATGTCGGGTCCGGGTGACGGACGCGTCGTCACGGCCCACGGGGTGATCACGAAGGCCGGTCCGGGGTCCGGGCGCACGAAGGCCCGGACCTGTCGGACCACGTCGACCGACCTTCCACCGCGTTACCTCACCGGCGGTGCGCACGCAACCCGGACCGCGACGTCGTCGCAGGTCAGCGGGTCATACGTCCGTTCAGTAGATGCGCGCGATCTTGATCGCGCGCGTGAGTGCCTTGCCGCTCAGATCGTCGGCACCCGCCTTGCGCAACCGCAGCGCGACGACCGGACAGCTCTTGCACCGCTTCGGCTTGGACCGGCAGCACTTCTTCTTGACCTTGCCCATGATGAGGTCAGGCTAACCTGCGCCCGGGGCGTGGTGAAGGACTTGCAGCGGATACCGTTGAGGTGTGACCATCCCTCGTTCCGCCTCGGCCCTCGATGCCCGTTCCTCGATCGAGAGCGACGCCGTCCCCGATCGGGCCGGCCGACCCGAGCTGCGCAACGTCGCGATCGTCGCGCACGTCGACCACGGCAAGACCACGCTCGTGGACGCGATGCTCCGCCAGTCCGGCGCCTTCGCCGAGCGCGCCGAGCTCGTCGACCGGGTCATGGACTCCAACGACCTGGAGCGCGAGAAGGGCATCACCATTCTCGCCAAGCACACGGCGGTGAACTGGCACGGCACGACGATCAACGTCGTCGACACCCCCGGCCACGCGGACTTCGGCGGTGAGGTCGAGCGCGGCCTGTCCATGGTCGACGGCGTGGTGCTGCTCGTCGACGCCTCCGAGGGTCCGCTGCCGCAGACCCGGTTCGTGCTCCGCAAGACCCTGACCGCCGGGCTGCCCGTCATGCTCGTGGTCAACAAGACCGACCGTGGCGACGCACGGATCGCCGAGGTCGTCGACGAGTCCCTCGAGCTGCTGCTGGAGCTGGCCGACGAGCTCGAGCTCGACGAGTCGGTCACCTCGCACCTGCTCGACCTCCCGGTCGTCTACGCCTCCGGCCGCGCGGGCAAGGCCTCCCGGATCCGGCCCGCCGACGGCGAGCTCCCGGACTCCGACGACCTCCAGCCGCTCATCGAGACCCTGCTCGACGTCGTCCCACCGCCCGCCGACGACGTCGACGCCCCGCTGCAGGCCCACGTCACCAACCTCGACGCGTCCAGCTTCCTGGGCCGCATCGCGCTCTGCCGCGTCCGCGCCGGTGTGCTGCGCCGCGGCCAGCAGGTCGCGTGGTGCCGCGAGGACGGCACCACGCCGCGCGTCAAGATCACCGAGCTGCTGCGCACCGAGGCGCTGACCCGCGTCCCCGCCGACGAGGCGCGCGCCGGTGACCTGGTCGCCGTCGCGGGCATCGCCGACGTCACCATCGGCGACACCCTCGCCGACCCGGAGAACCCGGTCGCGCTGCCGCGCATCCACGTCGACGAGCCCGCCATCTCGATGACGATCGGCACCAACACCTCGCCGCTGGCCGGCCGGGACCCGCACCCGGGCAAGAAGCTGACCGCCCGCCTGGTCAAGGGCCGGCTCGACGCCGAGCTGGTCGGCAACGTGTCCATCCGCGTCCTGCCGACGGAGCGCCCCGACGCCTGGGAGGTCCAGGGCCGTGGTGAGCTCGCGCTGGCGATCCTGGTCGAGACCATGCGTCGCGAGGGCTTCGAGCTGACCGTCGGCCGCCCGCAGGTGGTCACCAAGACCATCGACGGCAAGCTCCACGAGCCGTTCGAGCAGCTGTCGGTCGACGTGCCCGAGGACAGCCTCGGCGCCGTCACCCAGCTGCTCGCCGCCCGCAAGGGCGAGATGGGCGACATGGTGCACGGCGACGGCCGGGTCCGGATGGAGTTCCGCGTCCCGTCCCGCGGCCTGATCGGCTTCCGCACCGAGTTCCTGACGATCACCCGCGGCGCGGGCATCGCCAGCCACGTCTTCGACGGCTACGGCCCCTGGGTCGGCGAGATCCGCACCCGGAACAAGGGTTCGCTGATCTCGGACCGTTCCGGGCCCGTCACCCCGTACGCGATCGACCAGCTCGCCGACCGCGGCACGCTGTTCGTCGGCCCGACCACCCTGGTCTACGGCGGCATGGTCGTCGGCGAGTACACCCGCAACGAAGACCTCGAGGTCAACATCACGCGGGAGAAGAAGCTGACCAACATCCGCTCGTCGACCTCCGACGTGCTGGTCAAGCTGATCCCGCCGACGATCCTGAGCCTCGAGCAGTCGCTGGAGTTCTGCGCGACGGACGAGTGCGTCGAGATCACCCCGGAGAACGTCCGGATCCGCAAGATCGAGCTGGACCCGAACCTGCGGGCCCGCGCCCGGTCCCGTGCGAAGGCCGCGGCCAACGCCACGAAGTGACCCGCACGGCTCGTGCGCTGCGGTGTTGCGTATCGGTGAGCAGAGCAAAGCCTCGCCGACACCCGGTACCGCTGCGTATCGGTGAGCAGAGCGCAGGCGCCCGCCGGACCCCGTCCGGCGGGCGCCTCCGCCACGGTGGGGATACTGCGGACGTGAGAGCACGTCGATGCTTCCGGGCGCTCCCGGCGCTCCTGCTGGTCGCCCTGCTGGCGCTGACGGGCTGCGCGGCGGACCCGCAGCCGGCACCTCCGCCGGAGACGAACCGCCCGACCGAGCCGGTCACCGCCCCCACCCGGGTGGTGGTCGGTGTCGACGACCTGGGGCCCGGGTTCAACCCGCACCTGCGGTCGGACCAGTCGCCGGTCACCACGGCGATCGCGTCGATGACCCTGCCGTCGGTGTTCCGGCCCGACGACCGGGGTGTGCCGCAGCTCGACACGACCGTCGCCACGTCCGCGACGGTCACGTCGCAGAGCCCGTTCACCGTCAGCTACGAGCTCAACCGCGATGCCGGGTGGTCCACCGGCGCCCCGATCGCCGCCGAGGACTTCGTCTACCTCTGGCAGCAGATGCGCAGCCAGCCCAACACGATCGGCGCCGCGGGCTACCGCGAGATCACCGACGTGCGCTCGCGCGCCGCGGGCAAGGCCGTCGACGTGGTGTTCCGGGAGCCCTATCCGCACTGGCAGGAGCTGTTCGGCGACCTGCTCCCCGCGCACCTGCTCAAGGACGCGCCGGGCGGCTGGACGGCCCCGTTCGCGGGCGGCGTGCCCGCCTCGGGCGGCCCGTTCCGGCTGATGCAGGTCGACCGTCTCCGCGGTGAGGTGCTGCTCGCCCGCAACGATCCCTACTGGGCGACCGCCGCGGTCGTCGACGAGATCATCCTGCGCCGCATCCCGGCGAACACCCTGCCGACGGCGCTGGAGAGCCAGGGCGTCGACCTCGCCCTGCCCGACGCCCGACCGGAGATCACCCAGGCCATCGAGGTCCTGGCCCGGGGCCCGAAGCCCCCGACGGTGCAGCGCGGGCCGCGACCGGCCGTCGAACAGCTGGAGTTCCGCACCGCCGACGGCCCGCTGGCCGATCCCCGGGTCCGCGAGGGCATCGCGGCGCTGCTGGACCGCGACGCGATCCGGGAGCGCGTCAACCCCGACGCCGTGGCCGTGAACGCCTTCGGCGCCGCCCCGTCGGACCCCGGCTACGTGGCGACCGCGCCGGCCGGTGCACCCGGCAGACCCGACGCTGCCGCGGCTGCGGCCGCGTTCACCGAGGCGGGCTACGTCCGTGGTGAGGACGGCCGGTGGACCCTCGGCGGGCGCCCGCTCAGCGTGGTCATCGGTGCCGGGGCCGAGCGGACCGAGGACGTGAACGTCGCCCGCGTCGTGGCTGAGCAGCTCAAAGCCGGCGGGATCGGCGCCACGATCGTCGCCCCGCCGGCACCGGACCTGCTGACCGACCCGAGCGTCGCTCCGACGACGCCGACCCCCACCAGCACGCCCGCCCCGGGCGCGGGCCCGGTCGGCGGTGGCGCCGCACCGGTCACCACGCCCCCGCCCGCGACGACCACCGTTCCGACGACGTCCGGTGCCCCGGGGTCCGGTGCTCCGGTCGCGGTCGACGTGCTCGTCGCACCCCGGGCCGCCTACGGCGCGATCGGGCCGCGACTGGACTCCGACTACGGCTGCCCCGCGGACGCGGTGTCCGGCGAGCTGCCGGGCGTGGCCTGCTTCCCCGCGCTGCAGCCGTTGCTCGACGAGCTGTTGGTCGCCGACAGCCCGGACCCGGCCGTCGTCGCCGAGGCCGAGCGGGTGCTGCGGCGTCAGCTGCCCGCGCTGCCGCTCTACCAGGCGCAGGGTCTGGTCATCAGCAACCAGCAGACCGACGCGGCCACCCGGGTCACCCCCGGCCCGATCGCGACCGGTCCGATGTCGGGTGCCCGGACCTGGGCCGAGCCGGAGGGCTCGGGCGAGCGCCCGACCGGCGAGGACGACCCGAACTGACACCGTCGGGTGCGCCCGTTCGGGCGCACTCCGCTGCTGCATGGTGACGCCGAGTGGTACGTAAGTACCAACTATGTTTCGGCGCGCATCGAGGGCTGTGCGACGCAACGCTCCGTTGTTACTGTCCGGTTCGGCTGCGAGCCCGTCACGTCGTTCAATGGTCACCGTTTCGCCACGATCGGCGTCGGACCTCGCTGCTGGAGGGCCGCGATTCCTAGCGTGCCTCCCTGACGGGCCCCGGCACACATCCGGTGGTCCGTCGCGTCCCGGACGGGTGCGACAACGGCGTGCACCCACGACATCTCGAGAGGCACGGCAGATGAGGGGAAGAAGGGCGGCCGCTTCGGCCATCGCCCTGACCGCGGTCGTGGGGCTGGTCCTCACGGGTTGCAGCCAGCAGAGCAACACGGGAGGCAGCGGCGACACCGCCGCCGGGTTCGAGGAGACCCCTGACCAGCCGGAGGTGCCCGGCAAGCCGGGCGGCACGTTCCGGCTGGCGATCACCGAGCCGACCGCGATCGACCCGTACAACACCCAGGAGTCCGAGGGCACCCTCGTGAACCGGGCGCTGTTCACGGGCCTGATCCGGGTCAAGCCGAACGGTGACGTCTACGACGGCGTGGCCTCGAAGTGGACGCCGAACCAGAACTGCACGCAGTGGGTGTTCGACCTCAAGCCGGACCAGAAGTTCTCCAACGGCGAGGCGCTGAACTCCACCTCGTTCAAGCGGGGCTGGGAGCGCACCGCGGCGAAGGCCTCGGCGTCGGAGGTCTCGTACCACCTGGACGAGGTGCAGGGGTACGACCAGATGCAGGCCGGGACCGCCAACGCGCTGTCCGGCGTGGACGCGACCAACCCGAACCAGCTCAAGGTGACGCTGTCCAAGCCCGACTGCGAGTTCGAGCTGCGGACCTACCACCCGGCGCTGAGCCCGGTCCCCTCGACCGCGGGCGCGGCGGACAACAAGACCTACAACGACCTGCCGATCGGCAACGGCCCGTTCAAGATGGACGGCCCCTGGCAGCACGACCGCGGCATCCGGCTGGTCCGCAACGACACCTACACCGCGGGGACCAAGGCGAACCTCGACGCCGTCGAGATCACCATCGTCCCGTCCGGTGAGGGCGGCGGCGTCCCCGCCGAGTACAACGGTTTCCAGAACGGCCAGTTCGACTGGGCGCGCATGCCCACCCCCGTCCTGAACCAGGCCAAGTCGACCTACGAGCCCCAGGGCAAGTGGCTGAACAAGAAGACCAACGGCAACAACTACCTGCTGGTCTCGGTCACCACCAAGCCGCTGAACAGTGCGGATGCACGCAAGGCCGTCTCGATGGCGATCGACCGCAACGCGATCGTGCAGGGTGTGCTGCAGAACTCGACCTCGCCGGCCGACGCGCTGATCCCGCCGAACTTCCCGGACGCCTACACCCCCGGTGTCTGCACCGCGTGCACCTACAACCCGGACGAGGCGAAGCGGCTCGCGCAGCAGGCCGGTCTCACCCCCGGCACCGAGGTGAAGCTGCAGTACAACACCGGCGCCGGTCACGAGGAGTGGACCGCGGCGGTCAAGCAGCAGCTCGAGCAGAACCTCGGGTTGAAGGTCACCTACACCGGTGTGCCGTTCCGTGACCTGCTCGACAACGAGCAGCAGCCCGAGGCTTCCGGCCTGTGGCGTGCGGCGTGGAGCGCCGACTACCCGACCCCGGGTAACTATCTGTTCCCGCTGCTCGCCACCCAGTCGATCGGTGCCGCCTCGCCGAGCGAGCCGGCCCAGGGCGACAACCGTGGCCGCTACTCCAACCCGGAGTTCGACAAGCTGCTCGCGCAGGCCGCGCAGACCCAGGACGAGGCCGCCCGCAACGACCTCTACAAGCGGGCCGAGAAGATCGCCATCGGCGACGACCTCGCGCTGATCCCGCTCTGGTTCCGCCAGCAGTCCCGCCTGGTCAACACCGAGAAGTTCGGCAACGTGAACATGGACTTCTCCGAGGACCCGACGTTCGACACGATCACCCTCAAGTGACGTCCCGCTGACGCGGCCCGCGTCCCGGCGACCCCGGGACGCGGGCCGTCGTGCGGCGTTCCCACCACACGAAAGTCCGTGCATCCATGGGCCGATTCATCCTTCGGCGGCTGCTCCAGGGGATCCTGGTCGTCGTCGTCACCGCTTTCCTGATCTTCATCGCGACGTTCTCGCTCGGGGACCCCTTCGCCTCCACCGGGGAGAAGGTCGTCCCGCCGGAGGTCGCCGCGATCAACCGCGCCAAGTTCGGTCTCGACCAGCCGCTGCCGGTCCAGTTCGTGAACTACCTCGGCAACATGGTCACCGGCGACTTCGGCCTCGACTTCGACCAGCGGCGTCCGGTCTCCCAGCTCCTCGCCGAGACCGTCCCCAACACGATCCTGCTCGCCGTCGTCGCGCTGCTGTTCCTCGTCCTGTTCGGGGTGACGGCCGGTGTGATCGCCGCGGTGCGCCGCTACTCGTTCTGGGACGTGTTCGTCACCGTCGTCTCCACCATTGGCATCGGTGTCCCGGTGTTCGTCGTCGCGATCTTCCTGGTCGCGAACGTCTCGGGAGTCGGGCCGTTCCCGCCGGTACCGCGCAGCTTCCTCGAGGAGGTGCCCTGGTACTGGGACGTGATCCTGCCCGCGTTCACCCTCGCGATCATCGAGTCGGCGTTCGTCGCCCGGCTGATGCGGGGGTCGATGTTGGAGGTCCTGCAGGCCGACTACATCCGCACCGCGCGCGCCAAGGGTCTGTCCGAGCGGACGGTCATCGGCAAACACGCCATGCGGACGTCGCTGCTACCCGTCGTCACCTTCGTCGGGCTCACCCTGGGCACCTACATCGGTGGCGCGATCGTCACCGAGACGGTGTTCCAGTACAACGGCGCCGGGTTCCTGCTGGCCCGCGCGATCACGAACAACAACGCGCCGGTCATCATGGCGGTGGTCGTCTACAGCGTGGTGGCCTACGTGCTGCTCTCCATGCTCGTCGACATCCTCTACGCCTACCTCGACCCGCGCATCCGCCTGAGCTGACTGAGTGAGGCGATCCCTCGCATGAACCCACCACCCACCCCCGGCGCGCCGGCCACCGATCCGGCCGCCGCGCTCGGACTGCCCGGCGGCGACCCCGCCGAGGCCGTCACGCCGGTCCCCGACGGCCGCCGCCGTGGACGGTCCAATGGCCAGTTCGCCGAGATCTGGCGGCGCTACCGCCGCAACAAGCTCGCCATGGCCGGGCTGGTCATCGTCGCGTTCGAGATCGTCATGGCGATCATCTCGCCGTTCTCGACGCCCTACGACCCGTTCGAGCAGAACCTGCTCAACACGCTGCAGCCGCCGTCGTCGGCGCACTTCTTCGGCACCGACGTCCTCGGCCGAGACCTGTACTCCGGGATCATCTACGGCGTCCGGCTGGCGATGATCGTCGGTCTGTCCGTGGTCTTCTTCTCCCTCGTCCTCGGGCTGACGCTCGGTGCGCTCGCCGGGTTCAAGGGCGGCGCGTGGGACGCGGTCATCGCCCGGATCATCGACATCTTCCTTGCGTTCCCACCACTGGTGGGTGCCCTGGTGATCGTCCGCGCGGTCGGCGGTGGGACGCTCCCGGTCGTCATCGCACTCGTCGCGCTGGGCTGGATGACGACCGCCCGGCTGATGCGTGGCCAGGTGCTGGCCCTGCGGGAGGCCGAGTACGTCGAGGCGGCCCGCTCGATCGGGGCGGGCACCCGGCGGATCCTGACGCGGCACATCCTGCCCAACGCCGTGGCACCGGTGCTCGTGTACTCGTTCACCTCGATCGGCGTCGTCGTGGTCGCGATGGCGACCCTGTCCTACCTCGGTGTCGGTGTCCCGCCGGACGTCCCGGAGTGGGGCCGGTTGATCTCGCAGGCCTCCCAGTACCTGTCGGTGCCGGGCAAGAGCTTCCTGTGGATCTTCCCGTCCGCCGCCATCGCGATCACCACGCTGGGCTTCGCGTTCGTGGCCGACGGCCTGCGCGACGCCCTCGACCCCAAGCTGCGCGGGAGGAACTGACCCGTGACCGAGAACCGAAGCGAGCACATGCTCGAGGTGCGCGACCTGCGGGTGCACTTCTCCACCGACGCCGGCGTGGTCAAGGCCGTCGACGGCGTCAGCTGGCACGTCGACCGGGGCGAGACCCTGGCGATCGTCGGTGAGTCCGGCTCCGGGAAGTCGGTGTCGGCGATGAGCCTGATGGGCCTCGTCCCGACCCCGCCCGCGACGTTCCCCAGCGGCGAGGTGCTGCTGGAGGGCCGCTCGCTGCTGACGATGTCGGAGTCCGAGCAGCGCAAGCTGCGCGGCAAGGACATCGCGATGATCTTCCAGGATCCGCTGACCGCGCTGAACCCGGTCTACAAGGTGGGCGACCAGATCGCCGAGATGATCCGGGCCCACGACCGGCAGGCGGGCAAGGTGACCGCCCGCCGTCGCGCCGTCGACCTGCTCGGCGAGGTCGGCATCCCGAATCCGGCCACGCGGGCGTCGCAGTACCCGCACGAGTTCTCCGGCGGGATGCGCCAGCGCGCGATGATCGCGATGGCGCTCGCGAACGACCCGAAGGTCCTGCTGGCCGACGAGCCGACCACCGCGCTCGATGTCACCGTGCAGGCCCAGATCATGAACCTGCTCGAGAAGCTCCAGGAGCAGCGTGAGACGGCGATCGTCCTGATCACCCACGACCTGGGCCTGGTTGCGGCGCACGCCGACCGGATCATGGTCATGTACGCGGGCAAGGTCGTCGAGACCGGGACCAACGACGAGATCTTCGCCGAGCCGCGGCACGCCTACACCTACGGGCTGCTGTCGTCGCTGGCGCGGATGGACCAGGCCCGGCCGGAGAAGCTGGAGCCGATCCCCGGGCAGCCGCCGAACCTCGCGCACGTCCCGTCGGGCTGCGCGTTCCACCCGCGCTGCCGGTTCGCCACGTCGTCGTGCGCGGAGAAGACCCCGGAGCTGGTCCAGATCTCCGACCGGCCCGGCCACCTGCACGCCTGCCTGCACCCCGACGAGGTGGGCCAGGCCGCCGCCACGCCGCGGGAGCCGGCCGTCCCGGGATCCGAGGCGCGCGTCGCGGAGACGTCGGACGGCGAGCCGATGCTGCGCACCGCGGGGCTGACCAAGTCCTTCCCGATCCGCTCCGGGGTGCTGTTCCAGCGCACGGTCGGCGTGGTGCAGGCCGTCGACGGCATCGACCTGGAGATCCCCGAGGGGCAGACGCTGTCGCTGGTCGGCGAGTCCGGCTGCGGCAAGTCCACCGCGGCCCGGGCGATCCTGCGGCTGCACGAGCCCACCGCGGGCAGCGTGCACGTCAACGGCCGCGACGTGACCGCGCTCGGACAGGGGGAGCTGCGCTCGGCCCGGGAGGACATGCAGATCGTCTTCCAGGACCCGTACGCGTCGCTGAACCCACGCATGACCGTCCGGTCGATCCTGTCGGAGAAGTACGAGCTCCTCGGCGGTGAGCTCACCGACTCCACGATCCCGGAGCTGCTCGAGACCGTGGGGCTCTCGGCCGAGTACGCCGAGCGCTACCCGCACGAGTTCTCCGGCGGGCAGCGCCAGCGCGTCGGCATCGCCCGAGCGATCGCGCTGAACCCGAAGTTCGTGGTGCTCGACGAGCCGGTCTCGGCCCTGGACGTGTCCATCCAGGCCCAGGTGCTCAACCTCCTCGAGCAGCTGCAGCGCGACTTCGGGCTGACCTACCTGTTCATCGCCCACGACCTGTCGGTGGTACGCCACATCTCCGACCGCGTCGCGGTGATGTACCTGGGCAACGTCGTCGAGGTCGCCGACCGCGACGACCTGTTCGACCGGCCGCAGCACCCCTACACCCAGGCGCTGATCTCGGCGGTTCCCGTCCCGGACCCACAGGTCGAGCGGGTGCGCGAGCGGATCGTGCTGACCGGGGACGTGCCCAACCCGGCCGACCCGCCGTCGGGCTGCCGGTTCCGCACCCGGTGCTGGAAGCACCTGGAGCTGTCCGACACCGACAAGGCGCGTTGCATCGACGAGAAGCCGGTCCTGGAGATCGCGTCCGGGCCGGGGCACCGGGTGGCCTGCCACTTCGCCGAGGAGCGCGCGCTCCTGCGGACCTGACCGAGCGGACCCGCCGGACCAGGGCCCCACGGCCACGACACGCCACCCGGTGCGAAACTGGGTGGCGTGTCGCTGGTTCTGGGGATCGAGACGTCGTGCGACGAGACCGGTGCCGGTCTCGTCCGGGACGGGGTGCTGCTCGGCGAGGGGCTGGCGTCGTCGGCGGACGAGCACGCCCGTTTCGGCGGTGTGGTCCCGGAGGTCGCGGCCCGTGCCCACGTGAGCGCGGTGACCCCGATGGTGCGCGCGGCCGTCGAGGCGGCCGGGGTGTCGCTGTCCGACGTCGACGCCGTCGCCGTCACCGCGGGGCCGGGGCTGTCGCCGGCGCTGCACGTCGGTGTCGCGGCGGCGAAGGCGTACGCGGCGGCCCTGGACGTGCCGCTCTACGGGGTGCACCACCTCGCCGGGCACGCCGCCGTCGACGTCCTGGAGCACGGGCCGCTGCCCGACCGCTGCGTCTGCCTGATCGTGTCCGGCGGGCACACCTCGCTGCTGGCGCTGGGCGACCTGGCCCGCGATCCCGTCGAGCACCTCGGCGACACCGTCGACGACGCCGCGGGGGAGGCCTTCGACAAGGTCGCCCGGCTGCTGGGCCTGCCCTACCCGGGCGGCCCGTCGGTGTCGCGGGCCGCCCTCGACGGCGACCCGGCCGCGATCGCGTTCCCGCGTCCGATGACCGGCCCGCGCGACGCCGCGTTCGGCTTCTCCTTCTCCGGGCTCAAGACCGCCGTGGCCCGGCACGTCGAGGCGGCCCAGGATGCGGGCCGCGCGGTCCCGGTGCCCGACGTCGCCGCGTCGTTCCAGATGGCCGTGGTGGACGTCCTGGTCCGCAAGGCGCTGCGGGCGTGTGCCGAGCGCGGCGCGGACACCCTGCTCATGGTCGGCGGGGTCGCGGCGAACCGGGTGCTGCGCACCGAGATGGAGCGCGCCTGCGCCGCCGCCGGGATCACCCTGCGGGTTCCCGTACCGCGGCTGTGCACCGACAACGGCGCGATGATCGCGGCCCTGGGTGACCTGCTGGTCCGCGACGGCGTCGCGCCCGCGGGGCTGGCCGGGACCGCCGTCCCGACCGTTCCGCTGACCGGCGCGACGATCACGTTTCTCCCGGCGACGGGGGAGGCGGCGGAGTACCCGCTGCCCGTCGTGCCCCACGCCGCGGCGGGGTCGATCATCGCCCCGTAGGCTCCTCGGGTGCCTGCTCGTCGCCTCCTGCTCGTCCACGCCCACCCGGACGACGAGACCCTGACCACCGGCGGGACCATCGCCCGCTACACCGCCGATCCCGACTGCGAGGTCACCGTGGTGACCTGCACCCTCGGTGAGGAGGGCGAGGTGATCGGACCGGAGCTGGCCGAGCTCGCCCCGGACCGCGGTGACCAGCTCGGCGGTTACCGCATCCGCGAGCTCGACGCCGCGCTGGCCGCCCTCGGCGGGCCCCGGCACCGCTGGCTCGGTGGCCCCGGGCGCTGGCGCGACTCCGGCATGGTGCTGGCCGGGCACGGGACCCGCGCGGCGCTGCCGCCGGAGCTGCACCCGCGGGCGTTCGCCGCCCCGGAGCCGTTCGGCACCCAGCTCGCGCAGCTGTTGGAGATCATCGACGAGGTCCGCCCGCAGGTGCTGGTCTCCTACGCCTCCGACGGCAGCTACGGCCACCCCGACCACGTCCGCGCGCACGAGCTGGCCGTCGCCGCCGCCGGGGCGCGCCCGGACGTCGTCGCCAAGCTGTACTTCGCGGTCCGGTCGAGCGCGCTGCTCGACGCCGGGCTCGCCGAGCTGCACTCCGCCCTCGGCGGGGACCCGGACCGCACCGGGCTGCGCTGGCCGGAGCCCGACGAGCACCCCGGCCACGACGTCGGGGCCGTCACGACCCGGGTCGACGTCGACGCCCACGACGACGCACGCGTCGCCGCGATGCGGGCACACGCCACCCAGATCGACGTCCGCAGCGGCGACGGCTGGGTCGCGTTCGCGATGAGCAACGGCATCGTGCAGCCGCTGCTGGGGGTCGAGGAGTACGTGCTCGCCGGTGCGCCGCCCGGCACGATGGAGTCGGACCTGTTCGAGGGGGTCGACGGATGAGCGACGTGACGAGGCTCCCGCTCGCGCTGGTGCTGCTGGTGATCTCGGTGCTGCTGGTGGCCTTCGAGCTGATGTTCCAGATGCTCTACATCGGGCCGGTCCCGGTGCCGCTGGGCACGGTGATCGTGGTCGTCTCGCTGCCGTGGCTGATCCACACCACGGTCACCGAGATCCTCCCGACCCCGGCGGGTGCCGCCGCCCCGCTGGTCGTGTGGTTCGCGGCGGTGCTCGTGCTCGGCTTCTTCGGGCCGGGCGGGGACCTCCTGCTCCCGGTGAACTGGGAGTCGCTGCTGCTGCTCGTCGCCGGCGCCGTGACCGGTGTCGTGTCGTTCCGCAGGGCGCTCGACCGGCTGGCGGACGGCCGCGACCGTAGGGTCAGCTGATGACGATCTCCGACGACGATCTGGTGCGGGTCCTGCGCCCGTTCGTGCGGGCGACCCGGCCGGTGCTCGACGGGCTGCGTGAGTCCGACCCGTTCGGCCTGCGCGCCCGGGTGACGCCCGGCCCGGACCGCGCGGTGGACACGAGCGACGAGGAACGCTCGTTGGCCGACAAGATCCTCGACGCGCTGGCGTCGGTGAAGGTCCCCGGCACCTCGGCCTGGGCGGCGATGGACGTCCCCGCCCGCAGCGACTGGTGGGTCTACCGGGTCGGCCGGTTCACGACGCTGATCGCCGCGATCCCGGGCCTGGGCGGGGCGCTGGCGCGCACCCTGCCGGTGTCCGACGCCGTCGGCGCGGCGGGGGAGGGGTTGCTGCTCGTCGCGATCGCGGGCGAGCACGGGGTGCGCTCGGAGGACCGGCTCGTCGAGCTGCTGGCGTCGGTGCTGTTCCAGCGTGAGCTCGACCTCGCCGCCCGGGAGCTCACCGCGGCCGAGGACGCCGCGGCCGACGCCCGCGCCGAGGAGCTCACCGGTGACCTCGCCGGCGACGGCGGCAAGCGGGCCACGCTCAAGCGTGTGGGCAGCGCCGTCTGGCGCCTCGGACGGGCCCTGTGGGGTGTGGAGGACGAGCTCGACAAGCGTCCGCACGGCCGCTTCTACCACCAGTGGCTCGGGCTGCTGCCGGTCGTCGGCGTCGTCGGGAAGTACCTGGGGGAGTGGTCGGGGCTCAAGCGTGCCGCCAAGCAGGCCCGCGCCTGGCTGCTCGCCCGCGGGTTCGCCTGAGCTCCTGATCCTCCGGTCAGGCAGGCTCCGGGGGAACCAGGTAGTGGTAGCGGTGGTGGTCGGTCCAGCCGGTGCCGCGGTAGAGGGCGAGCGCGGCGGGGTTGTCGTCGGCGACGTCGAGCATCCCGTGCCGCGCACCGTGCGCCGCGCCCCAGGCCAGAGCCTGTCCGGTGAGCCGGGACGCGAGCCCGCCCCGCCGCGCGGCCGGGACAACCCACAGGCGTGACACGTAGACGTGGTCGTCGACGACGGCGGCGCGCACCGACGCGACCGGCGTCCCGTCGGCGTCGGCGAGCGTGCCGAACCCGACCTCGACGGGGTCCGTGCTCGTCCCTTTGCTCTGCTCACCGGGACGCAGCACCTCGGCAGGCGCCCCGGTCAGCACCGCCCACGCGGGCGCGCCGGGCGCGGGTTCCGGCTCGCCCTGCGCGGCCCACCAGTCGGGTCCGGGCGTTGCGGGCCACCGCGGTGCCGGGGCGTCGGACGCGGCGCGGGTGACGAGCACGCTGCAGGTCCCGGGGCCCTCGTCCCGCACCCAGCCCGCTTCGATCACCCGGTTCGACCAGGGCGCCTCCACCGGGGCCTGCACCACCGGGACGATGCCGTGCCGCCCGGCGAACTCCCGCACCCGTTCCAGGGCGCGTTCCACCGGCATCCCCGGGTCCCCGAGTGCGAGCGCGGAGTTCGCCCGCCGGGTCCAGCCGCCAGCCGCGCGCAGCAGCCAGCCGCCCAGCTCCTCGACGACCGGTGCCGGCCAGGCCGTCGCCCGCACGCGTTCCAGCCGGTCCACCGCCGCACGCGACGCCCGCCGGGCCGGGGCGGGCGGCACCTCCCGGACGGCGACGACGGCGTCGCGCCGCACGTGGACCGGCCCCGACCGGGTGTGGACGATGACCGCGTCGGGCCCGTCGGGCTCCAGCTCACCGACCGCGTCGGTCAGTCCGGGGCCCGGCGCGTCCTCCGGCGCGATGCGGTGGCGCAGGGCCACTCGCCGTCCTGCCAGCTCGTCGAGCATGAAGCCGACCACCTCACTCCTGCCCCGCCGGGGGCCGCGGGTTAACCTGCGAGCGTCCCAGTTTGACCGGGCACCCCACCACCACATGATCGCCGGGTGCCCGCTGCTCCGAGTGGAGGACCACCGAAGTGACCTACGTGATCGCCGAACCCTGCGTCGACCTGCTCGACAAGGCGTGTATCGAGGAATGCCCGGTGGACTGCATCTACGAGGGTGGACGGATGCTCTACATCCACCCCGACGAGTGCGTCGACTGCGGTGCGTGCGAGCCGGTCTGCCCGGTCGAGGCCATCTACTACGAGGACGATGTCCCCGACCAGTGGGCCGCCTACACCAAGGCCAATGTGGACTTCTTCGAGGAGCTGGGCTCGCCCGGCGGGGCGTCGAAGCTCGGCAAGGTCGACCGTGACGTGGAGCCGGCCAAGAGCCTGCCCCCGCAGGAACACGACGAGTGAGCAGGCTCGACCTCCCCGACTTCCCGTGGGACTCGCTGACCGGCGCGCGCGAGCGCGCGGCGGCGCACCCCGACGGCATCGTCGACCTGTCGGTCGGCACCCCGGTGGACCCGGTCCCCGGGGTGCTGCGGGAGGCGTTGGCCGGGCCGGCCGCCGCCGAGCCCGGCTACCCGACGACGCACGGCCCGGCGTCGCTGCGTGAGGCGGTCGTCGCCTCGTTGCAGCGGCGCTTCGGCGTGCCCGGGGTCGACCCGGCCGCGGTGGTGCCCACGATCGGCTCGAAGGAGCTGGTCGCCTGGTTGCCGACGCTGCTGGGACTCGGCGCTGGCGACACCGTCGTCATCCCGGAGCTCGCGTACCCGACCTACGAGGTCGGGGCCCGGTTGGCGGGGGCCGAGCACGTCCGTTCCGACGGCCTCACCGCCGCCGGTCCGGCACGGGTCCGGCTGGTCTGGCTGAACTCGCCGTCGAACCCGACCGGCCGGGTCCTGCCGGTCGAGCACCTGCGCAAGGTCGTGACCTGGGCCCGGGAGCGGGGCGCGGTCGTCGCCTCCGACGAGTGCTACCTCGGTCTGCCCGGCGACGCCGAGCCGGCGCCGCGCTCGGTGCTGCACCCCGACGTCTGCGACGGCGACTCCACCGGCCTGCTGGCGGTTCACTCGCTGTCGAAGGTGTCGAACCTGGCCGGGTACCGCGCCGGGTTCGTCGCCGGGGACCCGGCGCTGGTGTCGGGGCTGCTGGAGGTCCGCAAGCACGCGGGCATGATCGTTCCGCGTCCGGTGCAGGCCGCTCTGGAGGCGGCCGTCTCCGACGACGCGCACGTCGCCGAGCAGGCCGCCCGCTACGACGCCCGTCGCACCCGCCTGCGGGCCGGGCTGGAGAAGGCCGGGCTCACGATCGAGCACTCGCAGGCCGGGCTCTACCTGTGGGCGAGCGCGGACGAGCCGTGCCGCGACACCGTGGACCGGCTCGCCGGTCTGGGGATCCTTGTCGCTCCCGGCGAGTTCTACGGGCCCGCGGGCGCCCGGCACGTCCGGGTGGGGCTGACCGCGCCGGACGAGCGCATCGACGCCGCCGTGGATCGGCTCGGGACCGCCTGAACCCCCGACTGTCGTTGCGATAGGCAAGGACCCGGGAGAGGATCGGCGGATCAGTCACGACGCCGGTGCAGCGATCCGGCAGGCGAAGGAGCCGTCGAATGCAGGCACCGCGTCCCTGCAACCCCGGTGGCGCCGACCCGTCCGCGTCGTCCGGTCCCGGCACGGCCTCCGGGCCGGCCGCGCATCGCGACCCGGGTCCGGGGTCGGGGCGACCGGTCGGGAGGCACCCGGCCGTGCGACCGGCACTGGTCCTGTTCGGGGTGCTCGCCCTCGCGGTGAACCTGCGGGCCGGGCTCGCCGGCTACCCGCCCCTGCTGGAGACCGCCCGCGCCGACCTCGGGATCGGGGCGGGCGCGGCGGGTCTGGTCCAGGCCGGTGCGGTGCTGATGATGTCGGCGGGCTCGTTCGGCGCGGCCGCCGTCGCCACCCGGGTCGGCCGTGAACGGCTACTGGGTGTCGCCGTGGCGACGATCGGGGTCGGCAGCCTGCTGCGGTCGGTGGCGGCACTGCCGGCCCTGGTCGGCGGCTCGGTGCTGGTCGGGCTCGGCATCGGGGTGTCCGGGGTGCTGCTCACCGGGGTCGTGAAGGAGCACCTGGCCGAGCGGGCCGGCGCGGTGACCGGCGCCTACGTCGTCTCGATGATGATCGGCGCGACGGTCGCCTCCGCCGTCGCGGTGCCCCTGGCCGTCGCGCTGGGCGGATGGTCCTTCTCGCTCGCGGTGTGGGCGGTGCCCGCGGTGCTCGCCGTCGCGGTGTGGGCACCGGTGGCGAGCCGGATCGGTCGCGCCCGCCCGGACACCCCGGACGCGCGGGGAACGACCGACGACGGCCCGTCGGTCGCCGAGGAGGTCCGGGTCCGTCACGACCCGTTCGCCCGCCGCATCGCCTGCTACCTGGCGGGCTCGTCGACGATCTTCTACGGCTGGCTGACCTGGCTGTCCCCGTTCTACGAGTCCCAGGGCTGGTCACCGCAGGCAGCGGGGCTCCTTCTCGCGGTGTGGGGCATCGCGCAGATCCCGGCGGCCCTGCTGTTCCCGGCCGCGGCCGAGCGACGACGCCGGTGGCGGTTCTGGGCGGCCCTGACCGTGCTCAGCTCCGCCGCGGGGACGCTCGGGGTGCTGCTCGCCCCCGCGCCGGGTTCACCGTTGCCGTGGCTGTGGGCGGTCCTGATCGGCATCGGGGTCGGCGCGGGGTTCCCGCTGGGCCTGACGGTGATCGCCTGGCGCACGCCGACCCCGGCCCGCAGCGCCGCCGTCAGCGGGTTCGGCCTCGGGATCGGCTACTTCTGCGCCGGGATCGGGCCGCTGGTGATGGGGGTGGTCATCGACGCCGCCGGGTTCCCGCCCGCGATCGGGCTGCTCCTGATCGGTGCCGGGCTGCAGGGCGTCGCGGTGGTCCGGATCGGGGACCGCCCGCGCTGAGCGGTCCGGCTCAGAGGACCTCGGCCTGCTCGGCCAGGTGCTCCCACGCGGCCCACCACTGCTCGCGCAGCGCCTCGGCGCGGGCCCGTTCGCGCTCGACCAGCCGGCCGCCGACGAAGACCTCGTGGGCGTCGGGTCCGGGGCCCAGTTCGTCGAGCAGGGCGCGGATGCGGTGCTCGGCGACGCAGGCGTCCTGGTGGTCTCCCAGGACCTCCTGCAGCCCGGCGGCGGCCTTGAGCATCCGCCGGACCTGGCGGGCGTCCTCGGTGCGGGACCCGTCCTCGTCGCGCATCGCCGGCTCGACGAGCTCACCGGTGTAGCGCAACCGCTTGGTGCGGATCCGCAGGTCGTGCAAGGTCATGTCCGGCGGGTTCGGCCCGGCGCGACGCACCGCCTTCACGAGCTTGCGGGTCTCGGCCCGGACCAGCTCGATCAGCTCGGGGCGGGCGACCTCCGCCGGCGGCTCCGGCAGCGGCGCCGAGACGGCCTCGACCAGCGAGCGACGCAGTGCGGCGTACCGGTCGGAGTCGAGCTCGTCCAGCATCTCGGCGCGGGCACCGACCCGGTCGGCCTCCAGCACCGCGACCAGCCGCTCACCGGCGGCCAGCTCGGCCGGGGGCAGCGTGGACACCTCGCCGCGCAGGCGGTCGATCATCACGTCGAGGTCGCGCACCGGGCCGAGCGCCCGGCCGAGCCGGCCGAGCTCGGCCCGCAGCAGGTCCGCCCAGGTCTGATCGAGCAGGGGGCGGGCGGCCTTGAGCGCCGCCCGCATCCGCCGCACCGAGACCCGCATCTGGTGCAGGTCCTCGATGTCGGACCCGTCGCGTACACCGGGTTCGTGCCGCAGCATCGCGCGCAGCCGCTTGTCCAGGAGCGCACGGACGTGCGCCACCGCCGGGTCCTGCGGCCCGGCGGTCAGCGGCTCACCGAGGTCCGCGGCGCCGTAGAGGTCGTTCCCCGGAGGCTGCGCAGCCCCGTCCGTACCCACCATGTCCCTGCCGTCCTGCTCTTGTGGGTGTTCCGCCGTGAACCGCTGCCGGGCCGTCAGTTGGCGTGCAGCGCGGCGTTGAGGGCGATGCCGTCGCCGGTGCGGGCCAGCACCTCGACGGCGCCGGACACCGAGTTGCGACGCAGCAGCAGCCCGTTGCGGCCGGACAGCTCGCGTGCCGCGGTGGTGCTGCCGTCGGGCAGCGTGACCTTGGTGCCTGCGGTGAGGTAGAGGCCGGCCTCGACCACGCAGTCGTCGCCGAGGGAGATGCCCAGGCCGGCGTTCGCGCCGAGCAGGCAGCGGCGGCCGATCGAGATGACCTCCTTGCCACCCCCGGACAGCGTCCCCATGATCGAGGCACCGCCGCCGACGTCCGAGCCGTCCCCGACGACGACCCCGGCCGAGATCCGGCCCTCGACCATCGACGCGCCGAGGGTGCCGGCGTTGAAGTTGACGAAGCCCTCGTGCATGACGGTCGTGCCCTCGGCCAGGTGCGCGCCGAGCCGGACGCGGTCGGCGTCACCGATCCGCACGCCGGCGGGGATCACGTAGTCGACCATCCGCGGGAACTTGTCGACGTGGGTGACGGTCACCGGACCGCGGCCGCGCAGCTTCGCCCGGGTGAGCTCGAACCCGGGGACCGGGCACGGGCCGTGGTTGGTCCAGACGACGTTGGCGAGCAGCCCGAACTGGCCCTCGAGGTTCACCTGGTGGGGCTGGACGAGGCGGTGGCTGAGCAGGTGCAGTCGGAGGTAGACGTCGGCGGCGTCGGCCGGTGCGTCGGCGAGCGAGCGGATCTCGGTGCGCACGACCTCGGTGCGGACCTCACGCAGCTCGTCGGTCCCGACGAGGGGCTGCAGCTCGGCACCGTTGTCGGACGCGTCCCCGCCCAGCACCGGAGCCGGGTACCAGACGTCGAGGACGGTGCCGTCGGTCGTGACCGTGGCCAGGCCGGTTCCGGAAGCGCCTTCGCGGCGGTACTCGGTGCTCACGGGCCCCGAACCTACCGTCCCGCCGTCGCCCACGGCACGCCGCGGTGGGTGCGCCGGGACACGTCGGCATGATCGGCCGCCCGCACCGCGAGCAGCACCGCGGCGGCCTGCAGGTAGCGGAGCACCGCGGCCGGCGCGAACGGCGGCGGTGGTGGGTCCGGGAGCCGCCCGCACGCCCGGCACCGGGCCTGCAGCACCATCCAGTGCTCGACCGTCGGCGGTGGCGGCGCGGTGCGGAACTGCGCGACCCGCACCTCCCACACGCTGCGCCGCCGCATCGCATCGCGCAGCGCCCGATCCCGGTGGAACGTCTCCGGCGGGCGCGCGCAGCCGTACCGGTCGCCCCACCACTCACCGGGCAGCGGATCGAGGATCACGTCCAGATGCGACGGGAACCGGCGGCCCGCCCCGTCACGCAGGTCACCCGGCGGGTCCTCCATCGGCGGCACTCGCCGGTTTTCCGCGTCCACGACGACCATCCGCAGCCCCGCGACCGCCAGGATCGCCGCCAGCGTGTCCAGCGCCGGCGCGAGCGACCGGCTCTCGATCCGGGCGATGGTCGACGGCGCCAGCCCCGTCCGCTCCGCGAGCTCCCGCTGTGACAGGTCCGCGCTGCGCCGCACCCGCCGGACGAGCCCGGACAGATCGGGCACGACGACGTCGACCGGCGCCGGCGGCGGCTCCTCGGGCAACCGGTCGCCCTCGATGATGTCCATGCACCGACCCTGCGCCCACGAGCCCGGGATGCACCGGTGACCTGCGAACCTGTGGACAACTCGCCCGCTTGTGGACAACCGCCCGTCAGCGGTTCCGGCAACGGGCGACGCAGCGCCCGCGGCCCGGGCGGCCGTCCCGGCGGTGGTCGTCCGTGCCTCGCTTTGCTCTGCTCACCGATACGCAGCGGGCGCCCCGGGGTCGCCCCTGGAGGCGGCCGGAAACCGTTCGCAACGCCGGTCGTGCCCGGCAGCGGCAGGGACGTGCGAGACGCTCGTGGGCCCGTGCTGCGTATCGGTGAGCAGAGCAAAGCGACGACCGAGGAGCCCTCCCCGGCGGCGCGGCGGCGGCCCGGGGCACCGACCCGGCGACGCGCGGGACCGGTCCGGGGCTCCCGGGGGGCGGGCGGGTCGCGGGTGAGGGCTGTCCTGGTGGAGGGCCGTCCTGGTGGGTCGGTAGCGTCGCGCCGGTGACGACGACGCTGCCCGCGCTGGACCTCACGTCCGACCCGGTGACCCTGACCGCTGCGATGGTCGACATCGCCAGTGTGTCCGGGGACGAGCGGCGGCTCGCCGACGCGCTCGAGGTCGCGCTGCGGTCCCAGGCGCCGCATCTGGAGGTGCTGCGGTCCGGTGACGCGGTGCTCGCGCGCACGAACCTGGGGCGTCCGCACCGCGTGCTGCTGGCCGGGCACATCGACACGGTGCCGATCGCGGACAACGTGCCGTCGCGCCGTGCCGACGGGATCGTGCACGGCTGCGGCACCTCGGACATGAAGTCCGGCGACGCGGTGTTCGCGCACCTCGCGGCCACGTTGGCCGCGCCGCGGCACGACCTCACCCTGATCTTCTACGACTGCGAGGAGATCGAGGCGGAGCGCAACGGGCTCGGCCGCATCGAGCGCGAGCACGGGGACTGGCTCGACGCCGACCTCGCGATCCTCGGCGAGCCCACCGACGGTGCGCTCGAGGCCGGTTGCCAGGGCACCCTGCGCGTCGAGCTGCGGACCGCGGGGCGGCGCTCGCACTCGGCGCGCTCGTGGCTGGGGGACAACGCGATCCACCGGGCCGCGGAGATCCTGTCGCGGCTGGCCGCCTACCGGCCGCGGTGGGTGGACATCGACGGCTGCGAGTACCGCGAGGGGCTGCAGGCGGTGCGGATCGGCGGCGGGGTCGCGGGCAACGTCGTCCCCGACGAGTGCGTCGTCACGGTGAACTTCCGGTTCGCCCCGGACCGGTCCGCCGAGCAGGCCGTCGCGCACGTCCGGGAGGTGTTCGACGGGTTCCCGCTCGTAGTGACCGACCTCTCGCCGGGTGCGCTGCCGGGCCTGTCCGCACCGGCGGCCGCGGAGTTCGTCGCCGCGACCGGGGCGGTGCCGCGGGCGAAGTACGGCTGGACCGACGTCTCGCGCTTCGCCGCGCTGGGCATCCCGGCGGTCAACTACGGGCCCGGCGACCCGAACCTCGCCCACACCCGCGAGGAGCACGTCGCCGAGAACGCGATCACCGCCTGCACCGCGGTGCTGCGCCGCTACCTCGCGGGCGACTCCGCCTGATCGGAGCTCGCCTGGTCGGAGCTCGCCTGGTCGGAGCTCGTCTGGTCGGAGACTGTCTGACCGAAGCCCGCCGGACGGCCCGCACCGGGTGACACCGCACCGGGTGACACCGCACCGACGCTGTGCCGACACCGCTGCCGACACTGCTGCCGACACTGCTGCCGACACTGCTGGGGTCACCCCGTCGGGCCGCCCGACACCGCCCACGACCCCACCGGCGCGGCCCGGCCGTCGCCGCCCGAATACCGTGATCACCATGGCCGACGAGAACGCCGATCCCCGGACGCTGCACGAGAAGCAGCCCGAGAAGCAGGGAGGCCCGGTGGTGCTGCGCGGCGAACGCAGCATCGAGCCGACCACCACCGACCAGCGGCTGCTCGACTCGCGCGGCCCGGCGGACTGGGTGCACACCGACCCGTGGCGGGTGCTGCGCATTCAGGCCGAGTTCGTCGAGGGGTTCGGGATGCTCGCCGAGCTCCCGCGCGCGGCCACCGTGTTCGGCTCGGCCCGCACGAAGGTCGGCTCCCCGGAGTACGAGCTGGGTCGCGAGCTCGGGGCGCGGCTCGCCGGAGCCGGGTTCGCCGTGATCACCGGGGGCGGTCCGGGCGCGATGGAGGCCGCGAACCGCGGCGCCTCCGAGGCGGGCGGGCTCTCGGTGGGGCTCGGCATCGAGCTGCCGTTCGAGCAGGGCCTGAACCCGTGGGTCGACCTCGGGATCAACTTCCGCTACTTCTTCGCCCGCAAGACGATGTTCGTCAAGTACTCGCAGGCGTTCGTCTGTCTGCCCGGCGGGTTCGGCACGCTCGACGAGCTGTTCGAGGCGCTCGTTCTCGTCCAGACCAAGAAGGTCACCAAGTTCCCGGTCGTACTGCTCGGCAGCGACTACTGGGGCGGCCTCTACGACTGGATCGCCAGGACCGTCCTGGTCGACGGCAAGATCAGCGAGAAGGACCTGGACCTGCTGCACGTCACCGACGACATCGACGACGCCGTCGACGTGGTCAACGAGGCCTACCACGCCTGGGAGGAGACGCACTGATGGCCGGTCCGGAGCCCGGGTTCGACGTCTGCGTCTACTGCGCCAGCTCCGACGGCGTCGCCCCGCACTACCTCGCCCTCGCCCGCGAGGTCGGCCGTGCCGTCGCCGCCCGCGGCTGGACGCTCGTCTCCGGTGGGGGCCGCAAGTCGATGATGGGCGCGGTCGCGGCCGGCGCCCGGGACGGTGGCGGCCGCACCGTCGGGGTCATCCCGCGGTCCATGGTCGAGCGCGAGTGGGCCGACCACGACAGCGACGAGCTGCTCGTCGTCGAGAGCATGCGCGAGCGCAAGCAGCAGATGGAGGACCGCGCCGACGCGTTCCTCGCACTCCCCGGCGGCATCGGGACCTGCGAGGAGCTGTTCGAGGTCTGGACGGCCGGGACGCTCGGCCTGCACGGCAAACCGGTCGTGCTGCTCGACCCCGACGGCCACTGGGACGGCCTTGTCGAGTGGGTCGCCGGGCTCGTCGACCGCGGGTTCGCCTCGCGGGCCCCGATCGAGCGGCTGCGGCAGGTCCGCGGTGACGACGCCGCCCCGGCCGACCCCGCGGCGCTGGCCGGCGTGGCGCTCGACGAGTGCGCCCGTCCGCTCGTCTGAGCCCATGCCCCTCGCCGCTCGGCTCGCCGCCCGCAAGGACGGCCGTCGCGTCGCCGTCGTCCTGCCCGCCCTGGACGAGGAGGCGACGGTCGGTCCGCTCGTCGCGGGGCTGACCCGGCTGTGCGAGGGCGACCCCCCGCTGGTCGACGACCTCGTCGTCCTCGACTCCGGCAGCACCGACCGCACCGCGGAGCGCGCCGCCGCGGCCGGGGCTCGGGTGCTCGGCCGGGAACGGGCGGTGCCCGGTGTCCCGGTGCTGCCGGGCAAGGGCGAGGCGATGTGGCGTGCCGTGGTCGCTCTGGGGAGCGGGCCACGCCCGGCCGACCTGGTCTGTTTCGTCGACGCCGACCTCGTCGACCCGCACCCCGAGCTCGTCGAACGGCTCCTCGCCCCGCTGCTCACCCGGCCCGGGACCGCGCTGGTCAAGGGCTACCACCGGCGGCCGCTGACCGGCCCCGGCGGCTCCGTAGGCCCCGGCGGCAGCGACGACGCGGGCGGGCACGAGGGCGGCCGTGTCACCGAGCTGCTCGCCCGCCCCCTGCTCGCCGCCCTCCGGCCCGGGCTGCGGCACGTCCGCCAGCCCATCGGCGGTGAGTACGCCGCGACCCGGGAGCTGCTCGACCGGCTCCCGTTCGCGACCGGCTACGGCGTCGACATCGGCCTGCTGCTCGACACCGACTCCGACACCGTCGTCGGCGGGACCGCGGCCATCGCACAGGCCGACCTGGGCGTGCGCCGGCACCGCAACCGTCCGCTGCACGAGCTCGGCCACACCTCCCGGGAGGTCCTCGCCACGGCCCTGTCCCGGTGCGGGGTCGACGACTCCGGTGCCGGCCTTACCGCGTTCCTCCCCGACGACGTCGGCTCCGACGACGCCCGTCCCGGCCACGGCATGGAGACGGGATGGCGCGCCGAAACCCGTCCGCTGCGTCAGGTGGACCGGCCCCCACCAGGGCGGGTGCGCGACGGAGGGTCCGCCGAGCCGGTGGTCGCGCCCGCCGCCCGCGTGGGGTGGGACCCGTCGTCGGACCGGCGTGATGTGATGGCGGCATGGGGACCGCCCTCGCGTACGTGATCGTCCTGGCCGGCGTCGCCGCGCTGGTCTTCGTGTTGGCGGCCGCGGTCTTCGGCCGTGGGGAGGAGCTCGCCCCGCTCGCCCCGGACGCGACGCCCACCCGGCTGCCCGCCCGCGAGGTGTCCGGCGCCGACGTCCGCGACCTGCGTTTCCAGCAGGTGCTGCGCGGATATCGGATGGCCGAGGTGGACTGGGTACTCGACCGGCTGGCCGGCGAGCTGGACCGGGTCCGGTCCGACCGGCACGAGCTCGCCGACCGGGTGGCCCGGTTGGAGGCGACGATCGCGCGGATGCGCGCCGAGGAGGACCCCGGTGACGGGCAACGACAGCAGTGGTGACCGCGGGACCGCAGGCGGGGTCGGCGACCGGGCCCCGGGCGTTCGGCCGGCCGGCGGCGGCCGGGTGGAGCTGACCGTCCCGGTCGACGTCAACGTCCCCGCCGACGTCCTGTGGGAGGTCGTGTCCGACCTCGAGGGCCAGTCGGACTGGATGCTCGGCACCACCGTCGAGATCACCGCGGGCGACGGCCGCTCGGTCGGCACCGAGCTGCGCGCGGTCACCGGGGTCGGGCCGCTCGGCGTCGCCGACACGATGCGGGTCACCGAGTGGACCGAATCGCCCGTGGGGACGACGGGGCAGCGGCGGATCGTCGTGACCCACACCGGCACCGTGATCCGCGGCGACGGCGTGTTCGTCGTCGTCGAGCTCGGCCCGGCCCGGTCGCGGTTCCTGTGGACCGAGCTGCTCGACCTGCCGCTGGGGGCGCTCGGCCGGTTCGGCTGGCCGCTGGTGCGTCCCGCGTTCCGGGCCGGGGTCGCGCACTCGCTGCGGCGGATGGCCGAGGCGACCGAGGACCGCTACCGGGCGGGCCGGTGACCCGATGACGACGCCGGCGATCACGCCTCCCGACGACCGCGGCCGCTGCGACTGGGCGCTCTCGGCTCCCGACTACGTCGCCTACCACGACGACGAGTGGGGCCGGCCCGTCCACGGCACCGCGGCGTGGTTCGAGCGCCTCACCCTGGAGGGCTTCCAGTCCGGCCTGTCCTGGATCGTCGTGCTGCGCAAGCGCCCCGCGTTCCGGGAGGTCTTCGCCGGCTTCGACCCGGAGACCGTCGCCCGCTTCGGCGACGACGACGTGGTCCGCCTGCTCGGCGACGCCCGGATCGTGCGCAACCGGCAGAAGATCGAGGCCACCGTGGCGAACGCGCGCGCCGTGCTCGACATGGCCGACGCCGGCGACGACCTCGGCGCGTTCCTCGCGTCCTACGCACCGGACCCGGCCGCGCACCCGCGTCCGGCGACGCTGTCCGAGGTCCCCGGCTCCACCCGGGAGTCCACGGCGCTGTCGAAGGCACTCAAGAAGCGCGGCTTCCGGTTCGTCGGCCCCACCACCTGTTACGCGCTCATGCAGGCGACCGGTCTGGTCGACGACCACGTCGCGTACTGCTGGCGGGCCGGGGCCCTCCCGGAGGGCCCGCGGGGTACCGGACCGGGGTCGTCGTAGGGTCGCCGGGCCGTTGCGCTGCGTGAACGCCGCGGGTATCGCTCCCGAGCCGTGATCGCCTCGGTTGCACCTCGACGCCGGTGATGAGGGACAATGTGGTCTCACGGGTCGGCGCGCGCCCCGAGCGCGCACCCGGGGAAACGACAGTTGTGGATGTTGACGGAGGACGGACGAATGGCCGCGATGAAGCCCCGCACCGGCGACGGGCCCATGGAAGTCACCAAGGAGGGCCGGGGCATCGTCATGCGCGTCCCGCTCGAGGGTGGCGGGCGTCTCGTCGTCGAGATGACCCCGGACGAGGCCACCGACCTCAGTGAGGCGCTGAAGTCGACCGTCGGCTGACAGTAGACGACACGGACACGACGCGGCGGGGCCGGGAGACCGGCCCCGCCGTCGTCGTCTCCGGGGGTCCCGGCGACGGGCCTCAGGCCACCGACTCGTAGATCTCCAGCGTCCGACGGGCCATCTCGGCCCAGGCGAACTCGGCGACCGCGCGCTCCCGGCCCCGCTCGCCCATCGTCGCGGCCCGCTGCGGGTCCGCGACCAGCGCGTTGACCCCGTCGGCCAGCGCCGCCTCGAACGCGGCGGTGTCGGCCGGGTCGTAGTGCGCGAGCAGGCCGGTCACGCCGTCGTCGACGACCTCCGGGATCCCGCCGACGTCGGAGGCGACCACGGCCGTCCCGCAGGCCATCGCCTCCAGGTTCACGATGCCCAGCGGCTCGTAGACCGAGGGACACACGAACACCGTCGCCGCCGACAGCAGCTGGCGGACCTCGGTGGTGGCGAGCATCCGCTGGATCCACACGACGCCCTCGCGCGAGGCGGACAGCTCCGCCACCGCCCGCTCGGTCGAGGCCGCGATCTCCTTCGTGTCCGGGGCGCCCGCGCACAGCACGACCTGCGCCGACGGGTCGAACCGGTGCGCCGCCGCGACCAGGTGCCCGAGGCCCTTCTGCCGGGTGATCCGCCCGACGAACACCACCAGCGGCCGGTCCGGGTCGACGCCGTGCGCCAGCAGCGCGTCGCGCGCCGGGTCGGGCGCGTAGAACTGCGTGTCGATGCCGTTGTGCACCACGTGCACCAGCTCCGGGTCGATCGCCGGGTAGGCGTTCAGCACGTCGCGGCGCATGCCGTGCGACACCGCGATGACGGCGTCCGCCGCCTCGTAGGCGGTCCGCTCCACCCACGACGACAGCCGGTACCCGCCGCCGAGCTGCTCGGCCTTCCACGGCCGCAGCGGCTCCAGCGAGTGCGCCGTGACCACGTGCGGGCGCCCGTGCAGCAGGCCGCCGATGTGGCCGGCCATGTTGGCGTACCAGGTGTGGGAGTGCAGCACGTCGCAGCGCTCCAGCTCGGCGGCCATCGACAGGTCCACGCCGAGCGTGGTCAGCGCGGCGTTCGCCCCGTCCGGCAGCGGCGGCGCGGAGTGTGCGCGGGCGTCGGCCGGGGCGTCGCTGCCCGGCTCGGCGAAGCAGTGCACGTCGACGTCGACGAGCTCCCGCAGGGCGGGGACGAGATGTCCCACGTGGACTCCGGCACCGCCGTAGACGGCGGGCGGGTATTCACGGGTGAGAAGGCCGACGCGCACGGGCCGGGACGCTACCGGGGCGCCCGGACGCCGCGCGAGGAGTTCGTGCGCCCGATCCGGTCCGGTCGTGCCCGGGGTCGCGCACGGCGCACACGGCGCGGCCGGACGTATGGCCCCACCACCGAGCGGCCACTAGTGTTCACGCCATGCGACCGACCGCGCCCGGACGTCTTCCCGGCAGGGTTCTCGGCATCGTGCTGGCGGGCGGTGAGGGGAAGCGGCTCTGGCCGCTCACTGCGGACCGCGCCAAACCGGCGGTGCCGTTCGGTGGCAACTACCGGCTCATCGACTTCGTGCTGTCCAACCTCGTGAACTGCGGGATGGACCGGCTGTGCGTGCTGACCCAGTACAAGTCGCACTCGCTTGACCGGCACATCTCGACGACGTGGCGGTTGTCGTCGGTGCTCGACCAGTACATCACCACCGTCCCGGCCCAGCAGCGGCTCGGCCGGCGGTGGTACACCGGCTCGGCGGACGCGATCTTCCAGAGCCTCAACCTGGTCTACGACGACCAGCCCGAGTACATCGCCGTGTTCGGCGCCGACCACGTCTACCGGATGGATCCGGCGCAGATGATCGCCCAGCACGCCGAGTCCGGCGCGGGCGTCACCGTCGCGGGGATCCGGGTGCCGCGGGCCGAGGCGAAGGCCTTCGGCTGCATCGCCTCCGACGAGTCCGGTCGCATCACCGAGTTCCTCGAGAAGCCGTCCGACCCGCCGCACGTGCCCGACGACCCGGACGTCACGTTCGCCTCGATGGGCAACTACGTGTTCACCACCGAGGCCCTGCTCGACGCGCTGAAGGCCGACGCGGCGAACGCCGACTCCGACCACGACATGGGCGGGGACATCATCCCGGCGCTGGTCGCCAAGGGTGAGGCGCACGTCTACGACTTCGCCGACAACGTCGTGCCCGGTGCCACCGAACGGGACGCTGGCTACTGGCGCGACGTCGGGACCATCGACGCCTACTACGACGCGCACACCGACCTCGTCTCGGTGCACCCGATCTTCAACCTCTACAACCAGCGCTGGCCGATCCGCACCGCGGTGCCCGCCCTGCCGCCGGCGAAGTTCGTCGAGGGCGGCATCGCGCAGGACTCGATCGTCGGCGCGGGCACGATCATCTCTGGGGCGATCGTGCGCCGGTCGGTGATCAGCCCGAACGTGTCGGTGTCGGGCGGTGCGGAGGTCTCGGACTCGGTCGTGCTGCCGGGCGCCCGGATCGGCCGGGGCGCGGTGGTGCGGCGGGCGATCCTCGACAAGAACGTCGTCGTCCCCGACGGTGCCCTGATCGGGGTCGACCTGAACCTGGACCGCAGCCGCTACACGGTCTCCAACGGCGGCGTCGTGGTCCTGGGCAAGGGCGTCACCGCCCACTGAGCTACCTGCGGTGTGGATGCCGCGTTCGCTCCGCTCACCTGCGGACCGCGCAGAGCATCCCGTCCGCGACCGGCAGCAGCGCCGACAGCAGGCGCTCATCGTCGCGGACCAGGGCGGCGGTCTCGCGCAGCGCGGCCGTGCCCGGACCGTGCTCGGCGCCGGGCTCGGCGACCCGGCCGCCGTCGAGCACCCCCTCCAGCACGAGCATCCCGCCGGGGCGCAGCAGCCGGATCGCCTCGGCCAGGTAGCCGGGGTACTCGGCCGGGACCGCGTCGGCGACGACGAGGTCGTAGCCGCCGTCGGTCAGCCGCGGCAGCACCTCCAGCGCCATCCCGTTGATCAGCCGGGCCCGCCCCGGCCCGTACCCGGCGGCGAGGAAGGTCCGCCGGGCCGAGCGCTGCAGCTCCGGGTCGACGTCGATGGTCGTCAGCGTCCCGTCACCGGCCATGCCGCGCAGCAGGTACAGCCCGCTCACCCCGGCCCCGGTCCCGATCTCCACCACGGCCCGCGCGGAGATCGTCGCGGCCAGCACCGACAGTGCCGCCCCGCCCGCCGCGGAGATGGGGTGCGCGCCCGCCGCCGTGCCCAGTGCGCGGGCCTCGCCGCACGCGTCGTCCTCGGCGAGGTAGCCATCGGCGTACGCGGCCGCCCCCGCGGGTGTGCTCATGGAACAAGATTATCGCCGGACGATTTCACAGACTTCTCTCAGACGGGTTTCACATCCTCCTCATGGGTGGCAGGCAGGCTGTGCTGCAACGAACGAAGCTTCGCGGCCGATCGACTCCACGACACGGTCGCGACTCACGGAGGTGCCCCGCCCCGATGTCCGCCCCTCGCGCAACCGACGACGCCCCGTTCCGGGACGCCGCCGCCGGTACCCGCCCCGGTGAGGGTGCCGACTGGACCCCGCCCACCTGGGACGAGGTCGTCCGGGAGCACGCCGACCGCGTCTACCGCCTCGCCTACCGCCTGTCCGGCAACCAGCACGACGCCGAGGACCTCACCCAGGAGACGTTCATCCGGGTGTTCCGGTCCCTGGCGTCCTACAAGCCGGGCACCTTCGAGGGCTGGCTGCACCGCATCACCACGAACCTGTTCCTCGACATGGTCCGCCGCCGCGCCCGGCTGCGGATGGAGGGCCTGCCCGAGGACACCGACCGCCTGCCGGGCGGTGGCCCCGAGCCCGAGACCGTCTTCGCGATCAACCACCTCGACCCGCACCTGCAGGCCGCGCTGGACGAGCTGCCCCCGGACTTCCGGGTCGCCGTCGTCCTGTGCGACGTCGAGGGCCTGTCCTACGAGGAGATCGGCGCGACCCTCGGGGTGAAGCTCGGCACCGTCCGCAGCCGCATCCACCGAGGCCGGACCGCGCTGCGGGCGTCGCTGGAGCGGCACCGTGCGGCGGCTGCGGAGGAGCAGCCGGTGGCATCCGACCGTGGTCCGGTGGCAGAGTTGGTGCCGTGACCGAGCGACGGCGTTTCCAGGTCGTCCCCCCGGACTGGGGGGAGACGCATCTGACGCTCGAGGCGGTCGTCGCCTTCGTGGACGACGAGTTGGCCGCCGGTCCGCACGACCGTGCTGCCCGCCACCTCGAGCGCTGCCCCGACTGCGCGGTGGAGGTCGCCGAGCAGCGGCGGGCCCGCACCGCGCTGCGAGCGGCCGACGCCCCCACGCTCCCGCCGTCGCTGATGTCGGCGCTGCGCGCCATCCCGCAGGACACCGAGCTGCCCCCGCCGCCGGCGGGCCTCTCGCTCACCCCGGACGGCCAGCTCGTGTCGGTGCTGCGCCCGGCACCGGTCGAGGGCGACCACGGCCGTCGCGCCAGCCGGTCGCGACGCGTACGCCTGGGCACCGGCGCCGCCGTGTCCGGGCTGGCGCTCGGCGCACTCGCGCTCGGTCTGCCCCCCACCACGACCGGCACCCCGACCGCGCCGACCGTGCCCGGCCCGGGTGCCGCGGCCGTCGCCCGGTTCGCGGCCACCCCGGTGCCCGCCTCGTCGCGGCGGACGGCCGTCCCGGCGGTCAGCACCACGGCGGGCTCGACCGGCGCGTCGCTGTCGCCGACGACCTCGGCCACCCCGACCGGCGACGCCGGCCTCTCCCCGACGCCCTGACCCGTCACCGATACACCGACTTCACCGCCCGCCGGGCAGGCTGTACGGGTGTACTGGGTGGACGCCGTGCCGGCTGATCGATCGTCGGGAGCAGTCTCCCCGGGCTCCGGGGTGACCCGGTGAGCGACGACCGCGGCGCACGCCCGGACGGCGCGGCCGATCCGGACGCGCCCGGCTCCGCCCCGCCGCGACTGCGCCCCCGCCCGCTGGACCGTCCGGCGACCGACCCCGGCGAACGGGCGGCGTTCGGCCGCCCAGACGGCGTCGACAGCTCGTTCGCGCCGCCGTCGTCGCACCTCGGGGCGAACGGGTCGCTGCCGAGCGCGCCCCCGCCGACCGCCGCCGTCGCTCGCGCCTTCGGCCGGCCGGACCGCACATCCGACGGCGAGCCCGCCGGCGGTCTGCAACGCCCGCCCGGTGCGTCGGGCGACGCGCTGCGTGGGGGTGAGCAGAGCGCCGAGCAGGACCCGTTCTGGCCCGGCGGCTCGGCCGGCGACCCGTGGCGCGACCCGGGCACGCCGGTCGTCGCCGCCCCGCCCCCCGGCGACGGCGCCGCCCCCGCGGAGGGCCCTCGCCCCGACGGTCCCCGCCTCAGCGTCCGCGAGGTCCTGTTCGGCAGGCGGGTGCAGCCGCGCGCGCTGGCGCTGCTCGGCGTCCTCGCCCTGCTCGTCGGCGCGGCGGGCGGACTGGTCGGGTACTGGTCCGCGACCGCGGCGGGTGCCCTGACCAGCCCCGGAGCGGTGCTGAGCGCGACCGAGCCGGCTCGTGAACGGCCGCCCGGCTCGGTGTCGGAGGTCGCCTCGCGGGTGCTGCCCGCGGTCGTCTCGTTGGAGGTGACCGTCGGCAACCAGGCGGGCAACGGCTCCGGCGTCGTGATCGACCCCGCGGGCTACGTACTCACCAACGACCACGTCGTCGCGCCCGCCACCGGGCCGGGCCAGGGCACCATCGAGGCCCTGTTCTCCGACGGGTCCCGGGTCCCGGCCACCGTGGTCGGGGCGGACCCGATGACCGACCTCGCGGTGGTCAAGGTGCCCGTCGCGAACCCGACGGTCGCCGCGATCGGCCGCTCCGGCGAGCTCGCCGTCGGCGACGCGGTGATCGCGATCGGGTCGCCGTTCGGCCTGGCCGGCACGGTGACGACCGGGATCGTGTCGGCCGTCGATCGCCCGGTGCGGCTCGACCCGGAGGGCAGCGCGGGCGACGCGGTCATCGACGCGGTGCAGACCGACGCCGCGATCAACCCCGGCAACTCCGGCGGCCCGCTGGTGGACGCGACCGGCGCCGTCGTCGGCATCAACACGGCGATCCGCAGCGCGGACAGCGCCCAGTCCGGCGGGCAGGGCGGCTCGATCGGCCTCGGCTTCGCCATCCCGATCGACGACGCCCGCGCCATCGCCGAGGAGCTCATCCGCACCGGCCGCGTCGCGCACGCCGACCTCGGTGTCAACTCCCGCTCGGTCACCGACGGCGCCACCGACGGCGCCCAGGTGCAGAACGTCGTCGCCGGGGGACCGGCGGCCGCGGCCGGGATCGCCGACGGCGACGTCGTCGTCGACATCGCCGGGCGCCCCATCGCCAGTGCCGACGAGCTGGTCGTCGCCGTCCGCGAGCACTCACCCGGCGAGCAGGTCCCGGTCCGCCTCGTCCGTCAGGGACGACCGCTCACCGTGACCGTGACGCTCGGGCAGCGCTAGTACCCGTACGCTGGCGTCGTGTTCGAGAACATCGGCATGCCGGAGATCCTCGTCCTGGTCGTGGCGGGGCTCTTCATCCTGGGCCCGGAACGGCTGCCCGAGGCGGCGGCCTGGGTCGGTCGCGCGGTCCGGCAGGTCAAGGAGTTCGCGAGCGGCGCCCAGAACCACCTGAAGAAGGAGCTGGGCCCGGAGTTCGACCAGATCCAGCAGCCGCTCAACGACCTGCGCAGCCTGCGCTCGCTCAACCCGCGGACCGCGATCACCCGGAGCCTGTTCTCCGACGACGCCGCCACCCCGCCGGTCAAGCCCAACGGGTTCGCCCCGGGCCCGGGTGCCGGCGCCGCCGGGGCCGCAGCCCTGGGCGGGGCAGCGGCGAGCACCCCGGCCCCGGTCCGTCCGCCGCAGCCACCGCTGGCCGCCGACGAGCGCCCCCCGGTGGACCCGGACGCGACCTGACCCCGGCCCCTCCCTACGACGACGGCGCCGCTCCCCGGCCGGGGTGCGGCGCCGTCGTCGTGGACGGGGTCGGTTCAGCCCAGCAGCGGCGGCCGGCGCAGGTGGTGCGTGGTCGCGCGCTGGTAGGCGTGCGCGGCGGCCAGCACCGTGGCGTCGGCGTGCCGCGGTCCGACGACCTGCAGACCCACCGGCAGACCGGCGGAGGTGAAGCCGCACGGCACCGAGGTCGCGGGCTGCTGGGTCATGTTGAACGGGTAGGTGAACGGCGTCCACGACGTCCAGCGCGGGTCGTGCCAGCCCTCGGGGACCTCCCGGCCGCCCTCGAACGCGGTGATCGGCAGGGTCGGGGTGAGCAGCAGGTCGTACTCGGAGTGGAAGGCGCCCATCAGCGTCCCCAGCTCGTTGCGCACGGCCATCGCGCCCAGGTAGTCCAGCGCCGAGACCCGGGCCCCCTGCTCGGCGATCTCCACCAGCGCCGGGTCCATGGCCTTCCTGGCCTCGGCGCCGATGGGCTCCAGGGACTTCGCGGCGGCGGCGAACCAGAGCGTGTGGAACGGCTCGATCGGGTCGGCGAAACCGGGGTCGGCGTTCTCGACGGTCGCACCGAGCTCACGGGCGAACACCGCGACCGCCTCGGCGACGAGCGCCGCCACCTCCGGGTCGACGTCGACGAACCCGAGAGTGGGGGAGAACGCGATCCGCAGACCCGCCGCGCCGCCGGCGAGCCGCTCGACGGCCGACTCACGGGGCACGTCGAACACCCACGGGTCCCGCGTGTCGGGCTGGGCGACGACGTCGTACAGCAGCGCGGCGTCCTCGACGGTGCGGGTCATCGGGCCGACGTGGGCCAGGGTCCCGAACGCCGAGCCCGGGTAGTGCGCGATGCGGCCGTAGGTGGGCTTGTGCGCGACGGTCCCGGTGAACGCGGCCGGGATGCGGACCGAGCCGCCCGCGTCGGTGCCCAGCGACAGGGGTCCCATCCCCAGCCCGACGGCCGCCGCCGAGCCGCCGGACGAGCCGCCGGCCGTCCTCGTCGGGTCCCACGGGTTGGTGGTGACGCCGGTCAGCGGTGAGTCGGTCACGCCCTTCCACGCCAGCTCCGGGGTGGTGTTCTTCCCGATCAGCACCGCACCCGCGGCGCGGACCCTGGCCACCGGCGGGCCGTCGACCTCGAACGGCCCGTCCGGCGACGTCGTCGTCGAGCCGCGGCGGGTCGGCCAGCCGATCGTCAGGAGCATGTCCTTGATCGAGGTGGGCACGCCGTCGAGCGGCCCGACCGGCTCACCGGCCTGCCAGCGCGCCTCGGAGTCCTTGGCCTGCGACAGTGCCGAGTCGGGGTCGACCAGGCAGAACGCGTTCACCGCGCCGTCGTGCGCCTCGATCCGCTCCAGCGCGTCCCGGGTGGCCTGCACCGGCGAGATCTCGCCGCTGCGGTAGCCCGCCAGCAGCTCGGTCGCGCTGAGGTCTGCAGTCGTCACAGCAGTCACACCTTTCCTGCGGATGAGCTCACGTACCCGCGCTCGGGGTCCACCACGTTGCGCAGCTCCCGGCCGTCCCGGAAGCGCGCGAGGTTGTCGGCGAACAGCTCGACGAGCATGTCCTTCCAGCCGACGACGTCACCGGACATGTGCGGGGAGAGCAGCACGTGCTCCATCGCCCACAGCGGCGAGGTCGCGGGCAGCGGCTCGACCTCGAACACGTCCAGCGCCGCGCCGGCGAGCCGCCCGGTCGCGAGCGCGTCGGTCAGGTCGTCCTGCACGACGAGCGCGCCCCGGCCCACATTGACGACCCTGGCCCGCTCGGGCAGCAGGGCGATCGTCCCGGAGTGCAGCATCCCGCGGGTCGCGTCGGTCAGCGGAGCGGCGAGCACCAGGTGGTCGGTGTCGGGCAGCAGGCCGGGCAGCTCGTCGAAGGCGTGCACACCGTCCGCGGCGCGCCGGCCGACCAGCCGCACCCGCATCCCGACCGCACCCAGCAGGTCGGCGACGGCGCGTCCGATCGGCCCGCTCCCGACGACCGTCGCGACCTTCCCGGCGACGGTCTCGGTCTCGCGGTGGCGCCAGGTCCGCTCCCGCTGCAGCGCGAGCGAGCGGGCGGTGTCCTTGGCGAACGCGATCACCGCGCCGAGCACGAACTCGGCGATGGGCCGGTCGAACACGCCGCGGGAGTTCGTCAGCGTCGCGCCCGAGGCGAGCAGGGCGGGGAACGCGACCCGGTCGACGCCGGCGCTGGCGGTGTGGACCCAGCGCAGCGCGGAGGTGTCGGTGGCGTCCCAGACGTCCTTGACGGCGTCGGAGGTGAAGTCCCAGGTGAGCAGCACGTCGCTGCCGGGCAGTGCGGCGGCGAGCCCGTCGGCGTCGGCGGCGAAGCGGAGACGTGCGTCACCGGCGTGGCGCTCGAGGCCGGGCGGGGTCTCCCCGCCGTGCAGCACGGCGACGGTGATCGGGTCCTGACCAGCGGAAACCGGCAACGGGAGATCCTGTCGGTAGGGAGGTCGGGCGGCGTTGACACGCTAAGAAGCGCACCTACGATTGTCAACAATCCGCGTATCGGACAGGGGGATCGGATGACCAAGCTGATCAGGATCGAGCTCGCGAAGCGGGGCGTCGCCTGCACCGCGGCACTGCTGGAGACCGAGGCGCCCCGCACCGCCGCGGCGGTCTGGGAGGCACTGGCCGACGGCCCGCAGGGCGGCGACGCGCAGCACGCCAAGTACGCCCGCAACGAGGTCTACACGATCGTCCCGCGGTTCGGCCCGCGGATCGGGCAGGAGAACCCGACGGTGACCCCCATCCCGGGCGACGTCTGCTACTTCGACTTCCACGGCGGGATGCTCGACAGCGCGTTCAAGGACGACCAGGGCATCGACGCCGCCGAGGGCGGGATCGACCTCGCGATCTTCTACGGGCGCAACAACCTGCTGCTCAACGGCGACGTCGGCTGGGTGCCGGGCAACGTGTTCGCCACCATCGTCGACGGTCTCGACGCGATGGCGACCGCCTGTCACGACGTGTGGCGCGCGGGCAGCGTGGGGGAGCGGCTCGTCTACTCGCGGGCGTCCTGACCCTTGCGGTCACCCCAGCCTCTGTAGGATTGTCGACAACATGAGCACGGTCGGATTCCTCTACCCGGGCTACTCGGCCGAGGACGACTACCCGCGCGCCGAGAAGCTGCTGGCCGATGGCAGCCGGCTCGCCCTCGTCCACACCGAGATGGCCACCGACGCCCACCGCGAGGACGCGCTGCTCGCCATCGGCGGCGACGAGGTCCTCGCCGAGGGGGCACGTCGGGTCGCCGCGGAGGCGGGCCCGCTGGACGCGGTCGTCTGGGCCTGCACCTCGGGGTCGTTCATCTTCGGCCCCGACGGTGCCGCCCGGCAGGTCGCGGCGCTGGAACGGGTGTCGGGCGTGCCGACGTCGAGCACGTCGTTCGCCTTCGTCGACGCCTGTCGACGGCTCGGGATCGGCTCGGTGGCGGTCGGGGCGACCTACCCGCCCGACGTCGCCGGCGCCTTCGTGCACTTCCTGACCCACCACGACATCTCCGTGCACACGCTGTCCGCGCGCGACATCATCACCGCCGCCGAGGTCGGGACGCTGCCGCCGGAGACGGTGCTGGAGTTCGCCGCCGCGGTGGCCTCGGACGCGCCCGGCGCCGACGCGGTGCTGCTGCCCGACACCGCGCTGCACACCGTGGACGTGCTCGACGCGCTGGAGGCGCGGGTGGGCAGGCCGGTGCTGACCGCGAACCAGGTGAGCATCTGGCAGGGCCTGCGCCTGGCCGGGGCCGACATCGACCGTCCCGGCCTGGGGACACTGTTCCGGAGAGGGTGAGTCGTGGGCCTGGACGTCTCGGAGCTCGAGCCGGTGAGCCGGCGCTCCACCGCGGAAATCGTCGCCGACCGGATCCGTGCCGCGATCATGCGCGGCACGTTCGCGCCGGGCACCCAGCTCGGCGAGGTGGACCTCGCGAACCGGCTCGGGGTGAGCCGCGGCCCGCTGCGGGAGGCGATGCAGCGGCTGGTCGCCGAGGGGCTGCTGCGCAGTGAACGCCATCGTGGCCTGTTCGTGCGCGAGCTCGGCCCCGACGACGTCCGCGACGTCTACCTGGCGCGCACCGCCGTCGAGCGGGCCGCGGCGCTGAAGGTGCTGGAGGGCGACCGGGCCGCCGCCGTCGTCGCGCTGGAGATCCCGCTCGGGGTGATGGCCGCCGCGGCCGAGGCGGGTGACGCCGTCGCGCTCGCCGACGCCGACCACGACTTCCACGCCGCGCTCGTCGCCGCCTCGGGGAGCCCGCGGCTGCGCCGGATGACCGAGGGGCTCCTCGTCGAGACGCGGATGTGTCTCGCCGCGTTCCAGCAGACCGCCCCGCCCGCCCGCGCGCTGCTCGCCGAGCACGAACTGCTGCGCGACGCCCTGCGCGACGGCCGCACCGAGCTGCTGCTCGACCGGCTGGCCGCGCACATGGACGACGCCGTCAGCCGGATCCTCGCCGCGATGCCCGGCGCGGCCTGAGTGCACCTGTGAACCGCACCGCCGGACACCCCGGGGACTAGTTCGCATACGTAACATGTCGGGACGTGGTGGGCGTCCTCGAGGGTTTCCTGGTCATCGGCGTCGTCGTGACCGTCGGGTACGTCCTCGGCCGTGGCCGGCTGCTCGGCGACCAGGGCTCGAAGGTCCTCGCCCGCACCGCCTTCTTCGTCGCGACGCCCGCGCTGCTGTTCACGACCCTCAGCCACTCCGACGTCGGTGCCGTGCTGTCCTCGGGACTGGTCGTCACCGCGGTCACCAGCACCGTGGCCTGCCTGCTCTTCGTGCCGGTCGCGCTGCTCCGTCGGCGCCCGGCCGGCGAGGTCGTCGTCGGGTCGATGGCGTCCGGCTACGTCAACGCGGGCAACCTCGGCATCCCGATCGCGACCTACGTGCTCGGCGACTCCGCCGCCGTCGCCCCCGTGCTGCTGTTCCAGCTCGCGATCCTGACCCCGCTGTTCACGACCCTGATGGACGTCCTGCCCGGCGACGGCCGCGGCGAGCGGCCCGGGTGGGTCCGGGTCGCGTTCGCCCCGCTGCGCAACCCGATCGCGATCGCCACCGCCGCCGGGTTGACCGTCTCCGCGACGGGCGTCGTCCTGCCGGAGCCGGTGACCGCCCCGATCGAGCTGCTCGCCGACCTCGCGGTGCCCGCCATGCTGCTCGCGTTCGGCATCTCCCTGTACGGCGCCCGCCGCCCCGGGACGGGGGAGACCGCGGTCTCGGTGTGGATCGCCGTCGCGATCAAGAACGTGGCGCACCCGGTGATCGCCTGGGCCTTCGCCGCGGGGGTGCTCGGCCTGACCGGCCCGGCGCTGCTCGCCGCGGTGGTGCTGGCCGCGCTGCCCACCGCGCAGAACGTCTTCGGCTACGCCGTGCGGTACGACCGCGCCGTCCCGCTGGCCCGCGACGTGGCGCTGGCCTCGACGGTCGTCGCCGTCCCCGTGCTGCTGGTGATCGCCGCCCTGCTGGCCTGACCAGGGCTTTCCTCTTTGCTGCGTCCGAGATGAGGGGTCCTTCGCTCGTCCTTTTGCTCTGCTCACCGATACGCAGCACCGGCCCTGCGCCGGCGCCGGGTGGCGTCACGGCGGGCCGGCCACCCGTGTCGCGCGTGCGCCGAGATGCAGCCCAGCGGGCGGTGGAGATCGACAACTCCCGCTGAGCTGCATCTCGACGCCGCCGACGACGGCTGTCCGCACGCGACGCGGGCCCGTCCGGGACCGCAGCGCCGGGTCGCCCCGGGTGCCTGATGCGTATCGGTGAGCAGAGCAAAGGCGGGCCCGGACGACCCTTGCCCGGACCCACCCACCCGTGTTTCCCTAGGATTGTCGACAACTCGACAACCTGAGACGCACCACCCTCGACGCACCAGGAGCTGCGAACCCATGGCACAGCTGTCCCCGCTGCTCAAGCAGGCCACCCCGGTCCAGGCCGCCCGCGGTGAGGGCGTCTACCTGTACGACACCGACGGGCGCCGCCACCTCGACTTCACCGCCGGAATCGGCGTCACCTCGACCGGGCACTGCCACCCGAGGGTCGTCGCGGCGGCGCAGGAGCAGGTGGCCACGCTGATCCACGGGCAGTACACGACCGTGATGCACCAGCCACTGCTGGCGCTGGTCGAGCGGATGGGCGAGGTGCTCCCCGAGGGCATCGACTCGGTGTTCTTCACCAACTCCGGTTCCGAGGCCGTCGAGGCGTCGGTGCGGCTGGCCCGCCAGGCCACCGGCCGGCAGCTGATCGTCGCGTTCGACGGTGGCTTCCACGGCCGCACCATGGGTGCCGCGGCGCTCACCACCTCCGGGGCGAAGATCCGGGCCGGGATCGGCCCGATGATGGGTGGGGTGGCGTTCGCGCCCTTCCCCTACGCCTACCGCTACGGCTGGTCCGAGGAGCAGGCCGTCGCGTTCGCCCTGTCCGAGCTCGACCGCCAGCTGGCGAGCACCGCGCCGGCGTCCGACGTCGCCGCGTTCATCGTCGAGCCGGTGCTCGGCGAGGGCGGCTACGTCCCGACCCCGCCCGCGTTCCTCCAGGGGCTGCGCGAGCGCGCCGACCGGCACGGCATCCTGCTGATCGCCGACGAGGTCCAGACCGGCTACGGCCGCACCGGGAAGTTCTGGGGGCACCAGCACGCCGAGGGCCTCGTCCCGGACATCATCGTCACCGCCAAGGGGCTCGCGTCCGGCTTCCCGCTCTCGGCCATCGCCGCGCCCAAGGCCCTGATGGAGAAGGCGTGGCCCGGCTCGCAGGGCGGCACCTACGGCGGCAACGCCGTCGCCTGCGCCGCCGCGCTCGCGACCCTCGAGGTCGTGCAGGGCGAGGGGCTGGTCGAGAACGCCCGGGTGCAGGGCGAGAAGCTCCTCGCCGGTGTCCGGGACGCCGCGCAGGGGATCGCCGCCATCGGCGACGTCCGCGGCCGCGGACTCATGATCGGCATCGAATTCGTCGACGCCGACGGCAAGCCCGACGGCGCCACCGCCGCGACGGTGCACGCCGCGGCCGCCGCACAGGGCCTGCTGCTGCTGACCTGCGGTGTGTACGGCAACGTCGTCCGGATGATCCCGGCGCTGGTCGTGACCTCCGAGCAGGTCGACGAGGGGCTGGCGCTCTGGACCAAGGCGCTGAACGACGCGCTGTCCTGAGACCCGCCCCGGGGGACGGACGAGGCCCCGCACACCGGTCGGGTGTGCGGGGCCTCGTGGTGTCGGAGGGTGTGCGGGTCAGCGCCCGACGGGGGAGATGTTCAGGCTCATCCCGGCCAGGCCGCGGGCCTTCACGGTCAGCTTCTCCGCGATGGCGTCGAGGGCCTGCGCCGCCGCCGACTCCGGCTTCCCGAGCACGATCGGGGTGCCGGCGTCGCCGCCCTCGCGCAGCGCGACGTCGAGCGGGATCTGACCCAGCAGCGGCACCGTGGTGCCGACCGTGAGGCTCAGCGAGTCCGCGACGGTCTGCCCGCCGCCCGAGCCGAAGATCTCGTTGCGCGAGCCGTCGGGCATCTCCATCCAGGACATGTTCTCCACGACCCCGGCCAGGCGCTGGCGGGTCTGGGTGGAGATCGACCCGGCCCGCTCGGCGACCTCGGCGGCGGCCTGCTGCGGGGTGGTGACGACCAGCAGCTCGGCGTTCGGCACGAGCTGGGCGGTCGAGATGGCGACGTCGCCGGTGCCCGGGGGCAGGTCGAGCAGCAGCACGTCCAGGTCGCCCCAGAACACGTCGGCCAGGAACTGCTGCAGCGCGCGGTGCAGCATCGGACCGCGCCAGACGACGGGGGTGTTGCCGTCGGTGAACATGCCGATCGAGATGACCTTCACGCCGTGCGACTGCGGCGGCATGATCATGTTCTCGATCTTGGTCGGCCGGTCCGCGGCGCCGATCATGCGCGGGATCGAGTGGCCGTAGATGTCGGCGTCGACGACGCCGACCTTCAGCCCGCGCCGTGCCATGGCCGCGGCCAGGTTGACGGTAACCGAGGACTTGCCGACGCCGCCCTTGCCGGACGCCACACAGAAGACGCGGGTCAGCGAGCCGGGCTGGGCGAAGGGGATCACGGGCTCGTCGGCGTCGCCGCGCAGCGAACGACGCAGCTGGGTGCGCTGCTCGTCGCTCATGACGTCGAGCTCGACCTCGACCCGCTCGACGCCGGGGACCTTCGAGACGGCCTCGGTGACGCGGGAGGTGATCGTCTCCCGCATCGGGCAGCCCGCGACGGTCAGGTAGACCCCGACGTGGGCGAGGCCGTCGGCGGAGACGTCGACGCTCTTGACCATCCCCAGCTCGGTGATCGGCTTGTGGATCTCCGGGTCCTCGACGGTGCCGAGGGCGGCGCGCACGGCCTCGACGACGGTGCTGGTGCTGCTGGTGACGGACATGAGCTCCTACGACCTCTTTCCTCTCGCGTCACCCCATGCTACGTGGGCTGTTCCGGGGTATCCGGGTCACCGGCGGTGTCACGCGGCACCTCCGCGCTGACGGGGCGGTCCGGGTGTCTCTAGCATTCTTGCGATGGACGACACGACCGGCACCCCGACGCGCGAGCACCCGGTGCGCCGGCGCGTGGTCCCGACCCCGGCCGAGCTCGCGTCGTGGCGCAGCTTCCTGCGCGCGCACGCCGGCATCACCCGACGGCTCGAGGCCGAGCTGGAGAGCGAGCAGGAGCTCTCCCTGGCCGCCTACGACGTGCTCGTCCAGCTGTCCGAGGCCCCCGACCGCCGGTTGCGGATGACCGAGCTGGCCGACGCCGTGCTGCTCTCGCGTTCCGGGGTGACCCGGCTCGTCGACCGCCTGGAGCGGGTCGGGCTCGTCGCCAGGGCCAAGGTCGCCGACGACGGCCGCGGGGTCACCGCCCGGCTCACCGACACCGGCTACGAGCGCCTGCGCACCGCCGCGGTCACCCACCTGCGCGGAGTCCGCGCGCACTTCGTGGAGCGGCTCGACGCCGAGGACCTCGCCGCGCTCGAGCGCATCATGGGCCGCCTGATCCCCTGAGCGCTCAGCGTTCCTTCTTGCGCATCTTCTTCCGGGCACCCGGCTCGACCGGGGGTTCCTCGCCGCGGCTGCGGGCCACGGCGTCGTCGAGCCGGTCACCCAGCTTCTCCAGCTCACCGCGCAGGTAGTCCCGGCTCGCGGTCTCCCCGACGGCCAGCCGCAGCGCCGCCAGCTCCCGGGCGAGGAACTCGGTGTCGGCCTTCGTCCGCTCGGCACGCCTGCGGTCCTCGTCCAGCGCGATCCGGTCCCGGTCGTCCTGCCGGTTCTGGGCCAGCAGGATCAGCGGTGCGGCGTACGCGGCCTGGGTGGAGAACGCCAGGTTGAGCAGGATGAACGGGTACGGGTCCCACCGGCCCACCCAGGCGAACCCGTTCAGTGCGATCCACACGACGACGATCACCGTCTGGATGGCGAGGAAGCGACCCGTCCCGAGGAACCGGGCGATCCGCTCGGAGAACCGGGCGAACCCGTCCGGGTCCACCTCGAACCGCCGACGCCCGACGCGCGGCTGGTCCAGCCGCCGACCGATCCCCGGCTCAGCCACCGTGCACCTCCCCGTCGCGCGAGCGGCCGTTGCCGCCGTTCGCGGCAGCGGCCAGCGGGCCGCCGTGCACCTCGCCCGGGGCGAGGTCGCGGTCGCGCCAGCCCTGCGGCAGCAGGTGGTCCAGCACGTCGTCGACGGTGACCGCGCCCAGCAGGTGGTCCTCGGCGTCGACGACCGGGCCCGCCACCAGGTTGTAGCTGGCGAAGTAGCGGGTCACCTCGCCGAGCCCCGCGTCGGGGCCCAGCTGCGGCAGGTCGGCGTCGACCATGCCCGCGACCAGCTCGAACGGCGCCGCCCGCAGCAGCTGCTGGGCGTGCACGCAGCCCAGGTAGCGCCCGGTCGGGGTCGCCGTCGGCGGGCGGACGACGAACACCATCGACGCCAGGGCCGGCGGCACCTCCGGGTTGCGCACCCGGGCGAGCGCCTCGGCGACGGTCACGTCCGGCGCCAGGGTGATCGGCTCCGGGGTCATCAGGCCGCCCGCGGTGTCCCACTCATAGCGCATCAGGCGGCGCACGGGTTCGGACTCGTCGGGCTCCATGAGCTCCAGCAGCCGACCGGCCTCGTCGTCGTCGAGCTCGCCGAGCAGGTCCGCCGCGTCGTCCGGGCTCATCGCCTCCAGGACGTCGGCGGCGCGGTCGTCGTCGAGGTAGCCGAGCAGCTCGCGCTGGTCGGACTCGGACAGCTCCTCGAACACGTCGGCGAGCCGCTCGTCGTCCAGGGCGTCGACGACGTGCCGCTGCCGGTCGTCGGGCAGCCGCGACAGCGCCGCGGCGACGTCGGCCGGGCGCATCGAGTCGAACACCGCGAGCAGCCGGTCCGCACCCTGCGCGGCGGCGACGTCCAGCCCGGACACGGCCTCCCAGCCGTACACCTCGACCCGTGGCCTGCGCGCCAGCCGGGTCCGCCGGAACCGCAGCGCGACCTTGGTGATCACCCAGTCCCGGGTCCGGCTCGGCTCGATCGCGACGTCGACCACCGAGCCCTCGGTCCCGTTCTCGCGCACCGTCGCGGGGGAGTTCAGCAGCTGGCCGAGCACCCGGGTCTCGTTGGGGCGCTGGTCGAACGAGCGCAGGCTCACCGAGCCGCTGGCCAGCGTCACCGCGGTCGGGGCGATGTCGGCGACCCGCAGCATCGGCACGAAGATGCTGCGGCGCGCGGACAGGTCCACGACCAGGCCCAGCACCCGCGGCGGATGGCTGTCCACGCGCAGCGACACCACGACGTCGCGGACCTTGCCGATCCGCTCGCCGTCCGGGCCGTAGACGGCCAGGCCGGCCATCCGCGCGACGAACACCCGTACCGAGGCCATGGCGCCGAGACTAGGACCCCCGGCGGTCCCGCGGCCGCCCCGGCCGTGTGACTAGGCTCGCCCGCCGTGAACGACCCGCAGCACGATCCCGGCCGGGACCCCGAACCCCTCCGCTACGACATCGTCGACGTGTTCACCGACCGTCCGTACGCCGGCAACCCGCTGGCCGTCGTCCACGGCGCCGAGGCGCTGTCCACGGCCCGGATGCAGGCCATCGCGCGGGAGTTCAACCTGTCGGAGACCACGTTCCCGCTGGCCCCGACCGGCGACGCCGAGGGCGGCGCGGACTACCGGGTGCGGATCTTCACCCCGCTCGCCGAGCTCCCCTTCGCCGGGCACCCCAGTGTCGGCACCGCCTGGGTGCTGGCCCGCGACGGCGTCATCGGCGAGGGCGACCGCGTGCAGGAGTGCGGCGCCGGGCTGCTGCCGGTGCGGGTCGACGGGACCGGCGCCCGGGTGTGGGGCGGCACGCCGTCGATCGGCGCCGAGCTGGACGCCGTCCGCCTCGCCGCCGCGCTCGGCCTCGGCCCCGACGACGTCGACGGCGCCGCCGTGCCGGGTGTGGCCGGTGCCGGGACCGACTTCGCGATCCTGCTCGTCGTCGCCGGTGCGGTCGCCCGCGCGGTGCCCGACCCCGCGGCGCTGGCCGCCGCGGTCGCCGGCAGCGGCGCGACCGGGGTGCTCGTCGCCGCCGTCGACGCCACCGCCGAGCGGGTGCACGCCCGCATGTTCGGCATCGGGATCGGGGTGCCCGAGGACCCGGCGACGGGCTCGGCCGCCGTCGCGCTCGGGATCTTCCTCGCCGACCGCGGTCTGGTCACCGACGACGGCGAGCACTCCTTCGTCGTGACCCAGGGGGTGGAGATGGGCCGTCCGTCCACGCTCTACGCCGGCGTCCGCACCGAGGGCGGGCGGGCCGTCGGCAGCTGGGTCGGCGGGACCGTCGTCGCGGTGGCCAGGGGCTCCCTGACCCCACCTCCCGAACAGGGGTGACCGACGGGTAACCCCATCTGACCACCGGCGGGTGAGAAACCAATCACCTGCACGGGGCGCCGCGGCCGTCGTCGTGCCAGCATCAGTCCCCAGCCCGAGCGCCCGGGTCGTGACGACGTCGTCGCCGCGACGCGGGCGAGGACGAACTCGACGAGGAGCCCGCCTGTGAGCACCACCCTCCGCGCCCGCCGGTCCTGCCTGGCCGTGCCCGGATCGAGCCAGAAGTTCATCGACAAGGCGCGCACGCTGAACTCCGACCAGGTCTTCCTCGACCTGGAGGACGCCTGTGCCCCGCTGGCCAAGCCCGGTGCGCGGAAGACGATCGTGGAGGCCCTCAACGAGGGCGGCTGGGGCGAGAAGATCCGCGTCGTCCGGGTCAACGACTGGACCACCGAGTGGACCTACCGCGACGTGATCGAGGTCGTCGAGGGCGCGGGCGCGAACCTCGACGCGATCATGCTGCCGAAGGTGCAGACCCCTCAGCAGGTCGTCGCGCTGGACCTGCTGCTCACCCAGATCGAGAAGACGAACGGTCTCGAGGTCGGGAAGATCGGCATCGAGGCGCAGATCGAGAACGCGCTGGGCCTGACGAACGTCAACGCGATCGCCACCGCGTCCCCGCGCGTCGAGACGATCATCTTCGGCCCGGCCGACTTCATGGCCTCGATCAACATGAAGTCCCTGGTCGTCGGCGAGCAGCCCCCCGGCTACGACGTGGGCGACGCCTACCACCACATCCTCATGTCGATCCTGATGGCGGCCCGCGCGCACGACAAGCAGGCCATCGACGGGCCGTACCTGCAGATCAAGGACGTGGACGGATTCCGCCGGGTCGCCGGCCGCTCGGCCGCGCTGGGCTTCGACGGCAAGTGGGTGCTGCACCCCGGCCAGATCGACGCCGCCAACGAGACCTTCTCCCCGGCGCAGAGCGACTACGACCACGCCGAGAACATCCTCGACGCCTACGAGTACTTCACCTCCGAGGCGGGCGGCAAGCGCGGCGCGGCGATGATCGGCGACGAGATGATCGACGAGGCCAGCCGCAAGATGGCGCTGGTCATCTCGGGCAAGGGGCGCGCGGCGGGCATGACCCGCACCGACAAGTGGACCCCGCCGGAGGCGTGAGAGCAGCTTGCGCAACGAACCTCAGCGCTGAGGGCCCGACCGCCCGCCGACCGACGACGCTCACCGAGGAGTAACCAGCATGGCCCGGCTCGCTCAGACCGCCGGTCTGACCGACATCCAGACCGAGATCCTGTCGACCGTCCGCTCGTTCGTGGACAAGGAGATCATCCCGCACGCGACCGCCCTGGAGCACGCGGACACCTACCCGCAGGACATCGTCGACGGGATGAAGGAGATGGGGCTGTTCGGCCTCATGATCCCGGAGGAGTACGGCGGTCTCGGCGAGTCGCTGCTCACCTACGCCCTGGTGGTCGAGGAGATCGCCCGCGGCTGGATGAGCGTCTCCGGTGTGATCAACACCCACTTCATCGTGGCGTACATGCTCCGCCAGCACGGCACGCAGGCGCAGAAGGAGAAGTACCTGCCGAAGATGGCCACGGGGGAGACCCGCGGCTCGTTCTCGATGTCCGAGCCGGACCTGGGCTCCGACGTGGCGGCGATCAAGACCAAGGCCGTGCAGGACGGCGACGAGTACGTCATCGACGGCGCCAAGATGTGGCTGACCAACGGTGGCACGTCGAACCTGACCGCGGTGCTGGTGAGGACCGACGAGGGCGCCGAGCGCCCGCACCAGAACCTCACCACCTTCCTCGTCGAGAAGCCCACCGGCTACGGCGAGGTCGCCCCCGGCCTGGTCGTCCCCGGCAAGATCGACAAGATGGGCTACAAGGGGGTCGACACCACCGAGCTGGTGTTCAAGGGCCACCGGATCTCCGGTGACCAGATCCTCGGCGGGGAGCGCGGCAAGGGCTTCGCGCACATGATGGACGGCGTCGAGGTCGGCCGGGTGAACGTCGCCGCCCGCGCCTGCGGCATCGCGATCCGGGCCTTCGAGCTCGGTGTCTCCTACGCCCAGCAGCGCTCCACCTTCGGCAAGCCGATCGTGGCGCACCAGGCTATCGCGTTCAAGATCGCCGAGATGGCGACCAAGGTCGAGGCCGCGCACCTGATGATGGTCAACGCCGCACGTCTGAAGGACCGCGGTGAGCGCAACGACGTCGAGGCCGGCATGGCCAAGATGCTCGCCTCGGAGTACTGCAAGGAGGTCACCGAGGAGGCGTTCCGCATCCACGGCGGCTACGGCTACTCCAAGGAGTACGAGATCGAGCGCCTCATGCGCGAGGCGCCGTTCCTGCTCATCGGCGAGGGCACCTCGGAGATCCAGAAGACGATCATCTCCCGGGGGCTGCTGCGCGACTACAAGCTGCGCTGACCGCACCCGCGTCCACGGCCCCGTACCCCGTCCCGGGGGTGCGGGGCCGTGTCGTTCGGTCGGTGGGGTGTGACCTGCGGCTCCGCGACTAGTCTTCGGGGCACGTCGCGGTCCGGTCGAACGTTGCACCGACGACGAGACAGGACATCTTCCACGAGGAGCACGCCATGACCAATCCCTTCGGCGGCCAGACTCGTCCGGCTCCGGGCCTGCCGCAGCTGCCCACTCCGCCGACCGGGTGGCCGGTGGGTTCCTACGCCACCTACGAGGAGGCGCAGCGGGCCGTCGACCACCTCGCCGACTCCGACTTCCCGGTCGCCGACGTGACGATCGTCGGCGTCGACCTGATGCTCGTCGAGCGGGTCATCGCCCGCCTGACCTGGGGCCGGGTACTCGCCTCCGGCGCGGCGCAGGGTGCCTGGCTGGGCCTGTTCGTCGGGCTCCTGCTGTTCATGTTCTCCCCGGACGGCAACTTCCTGCCCATCCTCGTCGGCCTGGTGTCCGGCGCGGTGTTCTTCATGGCCTTCGCCGCGGTCAGCTACAGCGCGAGCAAGGGCCGCCGGGACTTCCAGTCCGCCAGCCAGATGGTGGCGGGCCGCTACGACGTCCTGTGCGAGCCGCGCAACGCCGAGCGGGCCCGCGAGATGCTGGCCAAGCTGGCGATGGGCAGCCCCGGCGGGGGTTTCTGACCGGCTCCGGCGCCCGCACGACCCCACGGCCGTCGTCACCCGACCGGGTGGCGACGGCCGTCGTGCGTCGGCGGTCGGACATCTGTTCCCACAGGCCACATTGCCTCCTATAGTTCGCGCGTCGGACATATCGGAGGGGCGCGATGACACAGGTGTCAGGCGGACCGGCGGAGCGCGAGCTCCCGCCGGCGGCGGTGGACGAAGAGGTGCTCCTCGCCGAACAGCGGGCGTGGACCCCGTGGAAGATCGCGGTGTGGGTGGGGATCGCCCTGCTGGGCGGTCTGGCGTGGGTGATGCTCGCGCTGGTCCGCGGGGAGACGGTCAACGCGATCTGGTTCGTGTTCGCCGCGGTGAGCACCTATGCGATCGCGTACCGGTTCTACTCCCGCTACATCGAGAACAGGCTGCTGCGTCCGGACGACCGGCGCGCCACCCCGGCCGAGTACAAGGAGAACGGACAGGACTTCCTGCCGACCGACCGGCGGGTCCTCTACGGCCACCACTTCGCCGCGATCGCCGGTGCCGGTCCGCTCGTCGGCCCGGTCCTGGCCGCGCAGATGGGGTACCTGCCCGGCACGATCTGGATCATCGTCGGGGTCATCGTCGCCGGTGCGGTCCAGGACTACCTGGTGCTGTTCTTCTCGATGCGCCGCGGCGGGCGCTCGCTGGGCCAGATGGCCCGCGAGGAGCTCGGCCGGGTCGGCGGCATCGCCGCGCTGATCGCGACCCTCGCCATCATGATCATCCTGATCGCGGTGCTCACCCTGGTCGTCGTCAACGCCCTCGGCGAGAGCCCCTGGGGCGTCTTCTCGGTCGCGCTGACCATCCCGATCGCCCTGTTCATGGGTGTCTACCTGCGCTTCCTGCGGCCGGGGAAGGTCTCCGAGGTCTCCTGGATCGGCTTCGCGCTGCTGATCGGCGCGATCGTCGCCGGCGGCTGGGTCGCCGAGACCGGCTGGGGCCAGGCACTGTTCACCCTGGACCGCACCACCATCGCCTGGGGCGTGATCATCTACGGCTTCGTGGCCGCGGTGCTCCCGGTCTGGCTGCTGCTCGCCCCGCGCGACTACCTGTCGACGTTCATGAAGATCGGCACGATCGTGCTGCTCGCCGTGGCGATCATCGTCGTCCGCCCGGAGCTGGCCGCGCCCGCGTTCAGCGAGTTCGCCGGCCGCGACGACGGCCCGGTCGTCGCCGGGTCGCTGTTCCCGTTCCTGTTCGTGACGATCGCCTGCGGCGCGCTGTCGGGCTTCCACGCCCTGATCTCCTCGGGGACCAGCCCGAAGCTGATCGAGAAGGAGCGCCAGACCCGCCTGATCGGCTACGGCGGCATGCTCATGGAGTCCTTCGTGGCGATCATGGCGCTGGTCGCGGCGCTGTCGATCGACCGCGGGCTCTACTTCGCGATGAACTCGCCCGCGTCGCTGACGCTCGGGACGGTCGAGGGCGCTGCCGCGTTCGTGAACCAGCTCGGGCTGATGGGCGTCAACATCACCCCCGACCAGCTCGCGACGACCGCGGCCCTGGTCGGCGAGGAGTCCGTCGTCTCGCGCACCGGTGGCGCCCCGACCCTCGCGGTCGGCCTGGCGAACATCATGGCGCAGTTCATCGGCGGGCCGGCGATGATGAGCTTCTGGTACCACTTCGCGATCATGTTCGAGGCGCTGTTCATCCTCACCGCCGTCGACGCGGGCACCCGGGTGGCGCGCTTCATGCTGCAGGACGCCATCGGCACCGTGGTCCCGCGGTTCGCCGACACCTCGTGGAAGCCGGCCGCCTGGATCTGCACCGCGCTGATGGTCGGTGGCTGGGGCGCGATCCTGGTGATGGGGGTGACCGACCCGCTCGGCGGGATCAACACGCTCTTCCCGCTGTTCGGCATCGCGAACCAGCTGCTGGCGGCGATCGCGCTCGCGGTCTGTCTGGCCATCGCGGCGCGGCGCGGGCACGTGCGCTACCTGTGGATCATCGTCGTTCCGCTGGCGTTCGCCGCCGTCGTGACGGTCACGGCGTCGATGTACAAGATCTTCTCCGCGAACCCCAAGATCGGGTACTGGGCACAGCACTTCGCGTTCCGGGAGGCCATCGCGTCCGGGGAGACGAGCTTCGGCACCGCGGGCACCCCGCAGGCGATGGCGGCGGTCGTCCGCAACACCTTCGTGCAGGGCACGCTGTCGATCCTCTTCGTGACGCTCGCGCTCGTCGTGATCGTCGCCGCGGTCCTGGCCGCCTGGAGGTCGATCGCGATGGGCGGCCGCCCGGACAACGAGGACGATCCGGTGCCCTCTCGGCTCTACGCCCCGGCCGGGATCATTGCGACCCCGGCGGAGAAGGAGCTGGAGAAGGAATGGACCGAGGCGGTCGGGACCCCGGCCCGGTCGGGGCACTGACCGTGGCGGCCAGGACGCTCACCCGGCTGCGGGCGCTGCACGACTGGTGGCGTGGAGTGATCGGGGCGGACCTGTACGACCGCTACCTCGACCACCACCGTCGCAGCGGGCACGACCACCCGCCGATGAGCGAGCGGGAGTACTGGCGGGTCCGCACCGCGTACCAGGAGAGCAACCCGCAGGGTCGCTGCTGCTGAGGTGGCGCCGTTCCGACCGGTCCCGTTGCGCCGCACGGGTGGCCGGGCATCCACGTTCGGCCCAGCGCGCCCTCCCGGGTGGGTGTCACACCCCACCGGGGAGGGCGCGTCGGGTTCCGGACTCGGGTCGGTGCGGGCAGGATCAGGCCCCGTGAGCGGCGAGGCGTGGCAGGAGAGCGACCAGATCCGCCCGGCCACGGTGCACCGTGCCTACGGGCGAGGCGCCGCGGGCTACGACGCCTTCGTCGCGACCCTGCCCGGCTACCGCACCCACCTGCGGGTGTCGGCCTCGCGAATGGGGCTGGGCGACGGCCACGGCCTGCGGCTGCTCGACGTCGGCTGCGGTACCGGGGTGTCCACCGAGGCGCTGTTGACCAGCGTCGGGGGTGCCGAGGTGGTCGCGGTCGACGCGTCCGCGGAGATGCTCGCCGTCGCCCGGCGGAAGAACTGGTCGCCCCGGGTGACGTTCGTGCACTCCCGGTTGGAGACCCTCGCCGAGGCCGGTGTCGAGGGCCCGTTCGACGGGATCCTCGCGTCCTTCCTGGTGACCAACCTGCCCGACGCCGAACACGGCCTGCGCCGGCTGCTGAGCCTGCTCGCCCCCGGCGCTCCGCTGGCGGTGCACGACTACGCCGTCAGCGGCCGGAGCCGGATGCGGTGGACGGCGGCGAACTGGACCTGGATGCTCCCGATGGCCTCGCTGCGCTGGGGGGCGGCGGATCTCGCGCGCTACCGGGCCCGGCGGATCGCGACGGCCGGTGGGCCCGAGCAGATGGTGCACCGGATGGAGCGCGCCGGGTTCGACGACGTGCGCGTCCAGACCGTCGGCGGGGTCCAGCAGCACCTCGTGCACACGTTCCTGGGGCGGCGCCCCGACGAGCCCGACGTGGTGGGGGAGCGGAAGGAACGCTGCGCCCGCGGTTCGGCCATCGCCGCGGCCGGGTGGCGGCCGCGGCGGGACGAGCCCGTCCCCGCCCACGGGGACACGACCGGGCCCGTCGACGAGGGCGGCCCCGAGGACCCCGGCTACGCCGAGACGCTCCCGGACCAGGTGCTCGACGGCGACGACGTCGAGCTGGGCGAGGGGGACGCCGCCGTGGTCCCCGTGTCTCCTCCTGGTGCGCCCGCCGGCCCCGCGGGGCGCACCGGCGACGACGACCGGGACGACACCGGCGACGGGCCGGACGACCAGGACCGGGGTGGGTCGGGCGCCCCCGACGGCCCCACCCCCGACGAGGACCCGGACACCCGTCCGCGTGGGCACGGCGTCGCCCGGGCGCTGCGGTACGGGCTGCCGGGATCCCGGCCCGACTCCTCCAGCCCCGGCGCGCGACCCGGCCCCGGCCCCGGCGCGGGACCCGGCCCCGACTCCGCTGGACCCGACTCCGCGGGACCCGACTCCGCGGGACCCGACTCCGCAGGACTCGACTCCGCGGACCCCGGCGCGGCCGGATCCGACCCCGCTGCCGCGGGACCCGGCCCTGGAGAGCCCGACCCCGGTGCCACGGGCCCCCGGCGTCCGACACCCGGTCCTCGTCCGCGCCGCCCGGTCGGGCTCCGCCGCCCCGGCCCCCCGCGGCCGCGCCCCGGCGAGGCGCCCCCGCCCGCCGAGGACGACGAGCCGCCGACCCCGCCGACGGGCACCCGCCGGGTCTGACCGGCGGGCTCCCCGGTCCACGGCCGGCCCGTTCTGCAGCAAGGTCGGCCTGGTCGCACTGCAGGCTGCCGGAGCAGCCGTTGCCGGTGTCGATATCCCAGTCACCGCCGGACTCGCATTGCGCGAGGCGATCCCACGTCGCCGACCGGCGCTCTCCGCCGCGGCGACGTCGTTGGTAGCCGTCTGGGGCTTCTCCGGGCCACGAGGCTGCTCCCCGTCCACCGACCCGGCAGCACCGGTCTCGCTCTGCCCACCGGGGGCAGGCAGAGCGGTCCGGTGTTCCGGAGTCATCCAGCTTCCTGGAACTGCGGTGCAGACGTCGCCGATGTGGCGAATGGTGACGGAGCAGGAGCTGAGTCGGCGTTCTTCTCGTATGCCTCGATGATCTCGACCGGGATACAGCCACGCTCGGCGATCCGGTATCCGTTCTGGCGTGCCCATGAACGGATCGCATTGCTGTGCTGGTGCCGTCCAGTCGATGTCGAGGTTGACACCGTTCGGGCGCGACGCGGCCGGGCAGCGCCACTGGGCGCACGGCGAGCTGCGGGCCGGGCGTCACACCTCGGTGCGCTCGGCGACCGGGCACGCGCCGACGCGACGTACGCCTCGTGCTGCTCGGACGCTGCCGATGACCGTCGCCGCGGTGTTGCCCGCCGGTAGCGTCCGGTGAAACGACGATGCGCCGCCCCAGATTCTGGGGCGGCGCATCACGTACAAAGCCCCGGCGACATGATCACTGAGGTGATCAGGGGCCATCCGGGGCTCTTCGCGGACCACGTTACACGAACGGGCGCCAACGGGAGCAGGGATGAGCGACTGGATCGATGACTGGCTGTCGATGCCCCGGTTCGACGTCTACCTCGCCGACGCCGCCGGCGACCGCGACCTCGCCCTCGCCCGCTACGACTGGAACGCCCGCGCCGCCGCCGCGTTCCACCACGACCTCGGGCACCTCGAAGTCGGACTCCGCAACGCCTACGACCGCGCGCTGCGCGCCGCCGCCCCCGACGGCCCGCACTGGGTGTTCGCCCCGGACCGGCACTTCTCCCCCCTGCTCGAACGCACCAGGCGGGGGAAGGTCTACGACTCCAACGAGACGTCCCGGAAGGTCATCGACGCTGCCGTGCGGTCAGCGCGCCGCGCGACCGGCACGAGCCGCCCCGACCCGGGGAAGGTCATCGCCGAGATCGGCTTCGGGTTCTGGCGGTACCTGTCCGCCCGACGACTGTCCGAGCGGCTGTGGGTGCCGTACCTGCACCACGCGTTCCGACCCGGCACCGGTCGCCCCGCGGTCGACGGCCCGGTCGGTCGGCTCCACGACCTCCGCAACCGGGTCGCGCACAACGAGCCACTGATCCGGCGCAATCTCGACGCCCGCTACGCCGACATCCTCACCGTGGCGGGGTTGTTGTCGGCCGAGCTGCGTGAGCACATCGCCGGTCAGTCCCCGGTCCCAGGGGCGCTCGCGGACCGTCCGTGAAGCCCCCGGGCATGACCTTGGCCAGCGAGCCGGCCCCGCACCATGGAGCCGTCCTGCGACGCGGTCTCGTCACCGCTCGCCGGCTTTCCACCGCCTGATCGCATCACGCATCGCCCACTGCGGGTCCTCGCGCCGCCGCCGCTCCGCAGCCTGGTGTTGATCCATCCGACGTCGACGCTGCTGGCGAAGCTCCGCGAGGTACGCCCGCCCCTCATCGGTCGGCCAGCCGTCTGCATCGACGAGCCCGTACCGGCGCAGCCACCGCAGCGCAGTCCGCGGCTGCGACTCAGGGCCCTGCCCTCCCTCGACGAGGCGGTGCAACGTCGCGTGCTGGAGCGGCGTCAGGTCCACACCCCAGATCCTCGCTCAGCACGTAGCCGCGCTGCTACCGGGGCGCGAACCTCACTGCGATTCCCGCACTCCGGCCCGCCAACGAGGGGACGGCCTCGTCGCCTTCGGCGGGTTAGGGCCGATCGGCGGGGAACAGCGTGGTCTGTTCCGGAACTCCGGCCTCCGGCGTGCCGGTGCGTGACGCGCACTTGCGGCACGTCACGGGATCGCTGGTGGCCAGGAGATCGCCGGCGGCGGCGAAGCCGGACCAGCCCTGGTGGCAGGGGGGCACCGGAAGGGACAGGTCTCCGAGCCAGGTCCGGAACGTGACGGCATGCACGACCCGGGACCGCCCGATGCGCAACTGGTGGTCGGTGAACCGCTCGACCTGCGCGCGGGCGAAGTCCTCAGGATCGACCCGACGCGGGAACAGCTCCAGAGCGATGGTCACCGCGCACCTCCTCCCACCGGCGTCCCGGCCTCACCTCGAAGCCTGACACAGGGGACCGACAGCGACCGTTCAGCACGGGTCGCAGAGTCTGGTCGAGCGGGTTGGGGCGGCTGCTGGCGGTGGCAGGTTGGCCCGCGGTCCCGGCCGGCTCGGCCGCAGGTACGCCGGGTCCCGTGAGAGGGCAGCTACCCGCCAAGAAGATCGGTCGTGCATCGGCGGGCGCGGTCGCAGGATGGGCGTACTCCACTATGGCCGAGCTATGGCCGATAAACGGGCAGAACGGATCAACGTCACGATCTTGCTTGTTCAGTTTCGGAACTTCGCAGGGAGTGCAGCGACCGCACGGTGGCTCCGCGACCGAGTGCGCGCGTGGCCGCCTCCTGAAGCACGGGGCCGTCGAGCATCGGGTCGGTGAGCGGCAGCCCGATCTCCACCGCGTCGGCGCCCGCAGCAGCGCACGCCCGCACATGATCGGTCCACGCCGGGATGACGCCGGTCTACAGCCAGCCGTTGCGGCGGAAGTTGCGGTACAGCAGCCCGCACAGCGTCGCGATGACGAGCAGGACCATCGGGTAACCGAAGTCCCAGTGCAGCTCGGGCATCGAGTCGAAGTTCATGCCGTAGACACCGGCGATCATCGTCGGCACCGAGATCAGGCCCGCGTAGGCGGTGATCTTCCGCATGTCGTTGTTCTGTCGCATGCTGATCTTCGCGAGGACCGCGTCGACCAGGGTGGTCAGCAGCTCGTTGAAGCCCGCCACCTGCTCGGCGACGCCACCGAGGTGGTCGTCGACGTCGCGGAAGTAGGACCGCACGTCGTGCGGGACCAGGGCGCTGTAGCCCTCGGCGAGCTTGCGCATCGGCCCGACCAGCGGCATCACGGCGCGGCGCAGGTCGAGGATCTCGCGCTTCATGACGTAGATCTGCTCGGGGTTCATCGTCGAGCGCGGAGAGAACACCTCGGCCTCGACGGCGTCGATGTCGTCCTCGATCTGCCGGCAGACCTCGATGTAGGAGTCCACGACGTGGTCGGCGATCGCGTGCAGCACCGCGGCCGGGCCGAGGGACAGCTGCTCGGGGTCGTCCTCCAGGCGTCGGCGCACCTCGCGCAGGCCGGTGTGGCGGCCGTGCCGGACGGTCACGACGAAGTCGCGCCCGAGGAACGCCATGACCTCGCCGGTCTCGACGATCTCGTTCGACGTCGTCGGGTCGGCGTGCCCGACGTAGCGGACGGTCTTGAGCACCATGAACAGTGTGTCGTCGTAGCGCTCGAGCTTGGGGCGGTTGTGCGCGTGCACCGCGTCCTCGACGGCGAGCTCGTGCAGCCCGTAGGTCTCGGCGATGCCGGAGATCTGCTCCTCGTCGGGCTCGTGCAGCCCGATCCAGACGAAGCCCTCGCCGCGCTCGCGCACCTCGGCGATGGCCTCGTCGTGTGTCCAGCGGCCGGGGAGCCGGTGGCCGTCGAGGTAGACGCTGCAGTCGACGACGTAGGCGGACAGGGGGACACGCAGCCGGACGGGCGGGCTCGCGGCGGCCCGCGCCGCGGCGCGCTCGGCGCGCCGGGACGGGCGGATGGTGGGGCGCAGCTGGGAGAGCGAGGGCATCACGAGGACCACCTCCGGGCGTGCCGGTGCGGCTCGGGGGACGAGCGGCACCGGATGACGGTGCGACCGCGCAGGGCGGCCGCCGGGCCGGAACTCGCCTCCCGCCGGGATCAGCCCCGGACGTACCTCGGGGCCGTGCGCAGCGGGAGGCGGCACCTACTGCTCGCCGGTGTCTGGGACGCGGACACCGCACTCACCTCCCTGCTGTTCGGCGGACCGTCCTGTGTCTCGTCCGTACGCCGGCCGACGTCACCGTGATGTGACATCCCCGACCGCGCACGTGTGAGCCGGACCGCCCTTCCTCGCGCGGGCCACCGGATAGATTACTCCCGCAACGAATCGACGGCGTGATGGGAGCGTGAACGGTGCAGTTCGGGCGCTACTACGAGGAGTTCGAGGTCGGTGCCGTCTACAAGCACTGGCCCGGCAAGACGGTCACCGAGTACGACGACCACCTGTTCTGCCTCCTCACCATGAACCACCACCCGCTGCACATGGATGCGCACTACGCGGAGGAGACGACCGACTTCGGCAAGAACGTCGTGGTCGGCAACTACATCTACTCGCTGCTGCTGGGCATGTCGGTGCCGGACGTGTCGGGCAAGGCGATCGCGAACCTCGAGGTCGAGTCGCTCAAGCACACGAAGCCGACCTTCCACGGCGACACGATCTACGGCGAGACCGAGGTCCTCGACAAGACCCCGTCGAAGTCCAAGGACGACCGCGGCGTGGTGTACGTCGAGACCCGCGGCTACAAGCAGGACGGCACCGTCGTCTGCACCTTCCGCCGCAAGGTCATGGTGCCGAAGCGGTCCTACGGCGACAGCCGCGGCGGCGAGCAGCCCGGCCGTCCCACGCCGCAGGTCTGACCCGACGGCCGCACCCCGGCGCACCGGCCCCCGACTCCCACCGGAGCGGGGGCCGTCGTGTGTCACCCACACGCATACCGCCGGGGCGGTCGGGCACCCGCCGTGGTGGTCAGGCCCGGGGCAGACAGTCCCAGCCGCCGAGGGTCTCGGTGAGGCCCTCGACGACGGCCAGCGCCGCGTAGCCCGCCCGGTCGACGAACCGGGCGTCGGTGGCGTCGTCGCCGGCCCGCGGCGCACCCGCGTCCGCCGCGAGGGCGCAGACGTAGTCGGCGATCCGGTACGGGCCTCGGAACACCACCCCGGCGAGCCGGCCGGGGACCACCGTCAGACCGGTCTCCTCGGCGAGCTCGCGGACCACCGCGTCGTGCTCGCTCTCGCCGGCCTCGACCCGCCCACCGGGGACCGACCACAGCCCCCGACCAGGCTCGTTGGCCCGGCGGACGAGCAGCAATCGTCCGTCCGGGTCGAACACGATTCCACCCACGCAGGCGACGTGTCGGCTACTGTCGGTCATCCGAAACGACGGTACGCTGCTCGGGTGCCGGTACCGGGGCCAGCCGGCCCTCCGGTACCAATGACATGTCTGTGTGTCCGACACACCGAGAAACGGGTGGGCAGGGAACGTGAAGAAGATCCTGATCCTGGTTGCGGTGGCGCTGGGGATCTTCCTGGTGATCACCAATCCCAATGGTGCAGCCGGTTCGGTCACCAACGTCGGCAACATCCTCTACGACGCCGCGCAGTCCGTCTCGGTGTTCGTCACCAACCTGATCTGAGCCCGTGCTCGCGCCCCGGGAGATCGACGAGTACCTGCTCCCCACGGAGCGGCGCGTCATCCGTGTGCGCCAGCACTGGGCGGTGATGGTCAAGCACATCTGGCAGACCGCGCTGTTCATCATCGTGGTCGTCGGGATCGAGCAGCTGCTCGACCGCCCCGGGACCGACCCGGTCCTGGACGTCGTCGTCGACAACCTGGCGTTCTACCTGGTCGTCGTCGCGGTCCTGCGCTACACGGCGCTGTCGATCCTCTGGTGGATCGAGCGGATCGTGATCACCGACAAGCGGGTGATGATCGCCCAGGGGATCATCGTGCACAACGTCGGCATGATGCCCCTGGGCAAGGTCACCGACCTCACGTTCCAGCGTTCGCTGTCCGGGCGCATGCTCGGCTACGGGACCATGGTCGTCGAGTCCGCGGGGCAGATCCAGGCGCTCAACCGCATCGACTACATGCCGAGGCCCGAGGAGATCTACGAGGCGCTCTCCGAGCTGGTCTTCGGGGAGAAGGGCAAGACCCGCGCGACGGGCATGCTCGCCAAACCACGCTGGCGGCGCTGACCCGCGTGTCCGTCGCGGGATGCGCGCGCGCCGCGCGGCGCTAGTGTCGGTCACGTGTCCGTCATCGACTTGCACGCCCACTCCACCGCGTCCGACGGCACCGACTCCCCGGCCGGGCTGGTCCGGGCGGCCGGCGCCGCGGGGCTCGACGTCGTCGCGATCACCGACCACGACACCACCGGTGGCTGGGCCGACGCGGCAGCGGCGCTCCCGCCGGGGCTCGCGCTGGTGCGCGGCGCGGAGTTCTCCTGCCTGAGCCCGACCGGCCGCACGGGCGAGCCGCGCTGCTCGGTGCACCTGCTGGGCTACCTGTTCGACCCCGAGCACGCCGCGATCGTCGCGGAGCAGGAGCGGCTGCGGGCCGAGCGCGTGCAGCGGCTGGAGACGATGATCGGGCGGATGGCCGCCGACGGGTACCCGGTCGACGTCGAGACCGTGTTCGCGCACCTGCCCGAGGGTGGTAGCGCGGGCCGGCCGCACCTGGCCCGCGCGCTCGTCGCGGCCGGCGTCGTCGGGTCGGTCGACGAGGCCTTCGCCGAGCTGCTGCACAACGACAGCCCCTACTACGTCCCGCGTGCCGACACCCGGGTCGAGACGGCCGTCGAGATGATCGTCGCGGCCGGCGGGGTCGCGGTGTTCGCGCACCCGCTGGCCCGCACGCGTGGTGTGGTCGTGGAGCCGTCGGTGCTCGTCGACCTGATCGGCTGGGGGCTGGGCGGGATCGAGGTCGACCACCCGAACCACGCCTCGGTCGACCGCGAGCTGCTGCGCGGGATCGTCGCCGAGCACGGCCTGCTCGCGACCGGCTCCAGTGACTACCACGGCACCAACAAGACGACCCCGCTCGCGCAGGAGACGACCGACCCGGAGGTCTACGCGGCCCTGACCGAACGGGCCACCGGCGTCCCCGTGCTGCACGGCTGATCCGGCGGCACCGCGTGACGGTGGGTCGCCGGGAGTGAGCGACGGTCGGTGACCGTCCGGGAGTACCGTGGCGCCCATGGCCCGGACCACCGCTCCCGCCACCGGGGCCCCGGACGGTCAGCTCGGCCTGGACCTGCTCGACCCCGGCTTCGGTGCGACCGCACTGCACCGGGTCACCCCGGCCCGGCTCGACACCTGGGACGCCTGCCCGCGCCGCTACCGGATGCTGCACGTCGACCGCCCGGCCCCGTCGCGGGGCGGCGGGTTCGCCCACACCACGCTCGGTGCGGTGGTGCACCTGGCGCTGCGCTCGCTGGCGGCCCTGCCCGTCGATCGGCGCACCCCGGAGCAGGCCGCGGCACTGGTGGACCGGCACTGGACCGGCGAGGGGTTCGCCGACGACGCCCAGGCCGCCCGGTACCGCGAGCGTGCCCGGGACTGGCTGGCCGCCGTCGTCGACGGCCCGGTCGGGCGGGACGAGCCGCTCGCGGTCGAGCGGTGGGTACGGGCCCCCGCCGGGCCGCTGCTGGTCGAGGGCCGGGTCGACCGGATCGACGAGCGCGACGGCGAGGCCGTCGTCGTCGACTTCAAGACCGGGCGCCGGGTGCCGACCGCGGCCGACGCCGCCGCGTCCCGCCAGCTCGCGCTCTACGCCGTCGCCACCGCCTCGGTGTTCCGCCGCCCCTGCCGCACCGTCGAGCTGCACCACGTGCCGACCGGAACCGTCGCCGTGCACACCCACGACCAGGTCTCCCTCGACCGGCACGTCGCCGCGGCCGCAGGGTCCGCCGACGCCGCCGCCGGGGCGACGACCGCGCTGGCCGACGGCGGCGACGCCGACACGCTCTTCCCGGTCCGCACCGGTGCGCACTGCGGGACCTGCGCGGTCCGCCGCCACTGCGCCGCCGGCCGCGCCGCCGTGCCGGAGCCGCGACCGTGGGACCTGCTCGCCCCGTGACCGCCGACCCGCAGTTCCCCGGCCCCCCGCGGCACGGCCGACCCCCGATCCCGCCACGCCCGCCGGGCGCGCCCGCCCCGTACCGTGCCGGGCCGTCGCACGGGCGCCAGCACCCCGGCCCCGACGGCTACGGCCCCCGCCCGCCGGTCCCGCCGTCCGGTCCGCCCCGCAGGCGCGGTGACGTCGGGTCCCCGGCCGGTCCACGCCCCACCGAGGCCCTGCCCGCGTCCCGCCGCGCGCCGCGCCGCGGTCTGTCCTCCGGTCCCGCCGAGCCGCCCCGCGACGACGAGCACCCCGCCGCCCGCGCGCCCGGCCGGCGGGCCGACCGCCGCCGCGCCGAGGAGAACGCACGTCGGGCACGGCGCCGTGCCCCCGGACCCGACGTCGACGGGGCAGGCGCCCGGCTGCTGCGGGGCCTGGCCGGGGTGCTCGCCGGCGGACTCGTGGTGCTCGCGCTCGGGCTGGTCGTCGTGGAGTGGGTGGCCGGGAGCAGCGGGGTCCCCGGCCCCGGGGCCGGTGCGATCGTCGCGCACGCGGGGGCGGCGGCCGTCGCCGTCGTGGGCCAGGTCGTCGCGGACCGGCGGCGCGACCGCACCGGGCTGCTCGCCGCGCTCGGGGTGATCGTGACGGCGTCGCTGGTGCTCGGGCTCGGCTGGTTCCTGTAGGGGAGCGCGGCCGTCCCGACTCAGCCGGCGGGCCCCAGCACGACGATCTCGCTGCCGCGCAGCTCGACCAGCAGCGCGCCCTGGGCGGCGAGCAGCACCGGTCCGGCCACCGGGCCGCGGTCCACCGGCAGGGTCCGGGCGACGACGCCGGTGGCCGGGTCGACGTCGGCGATCCCGCCGGGGACGGGCACGAGCAGCCGGTCGCCGTAGCGGGTGCCCGGGCCGAGGGTGCCCGGCAGGCTCCAGCGCGGCTGGAGGCTGCGGGTGTCCAGCGCGACGGTCGCCCCGCCGGTCCACCAGTAGCGGTTCCGGTCGTCGGCGGTCGTGCGGGCGACGCCGTCGGCCGGGGCGGCGACCGTCGCACCCGCCTCGACCGGGAACTCCCCGATGCCGCGCCCGCCTCCGTCGTAGAGGGCCAGGCGGGGGACGCCCGGCAGCAGGACGGCGACGCGCTCGGACGACGCGGCGATCACCTGCGCGCCGTCGGTCCCGATGACCGACGACGAGTCGAACGCGGGCCGGTCGCCCTCGGTGCGGCTGGGACGCAGCACCGTCAACCGCTCGGACGGCTCACCGGGGCAGCGCTCCAGGATCACGGCGCGGTCCTCGGCGGCGGCGAAGGACCCGAACGTGCACCCCGACCGCGGCTGCGAGCCGGGCTCCTCCAGCGCGCGCACCGTGCCGTACTCGGCGGTGCGGACCAGGTCGGAGCGGAAGGTCTCGACGTAGTCCTGGCCGGTCGCGAGCACCGGGTCCTGGCCGATCAACCGGGTGCCGGGCCGGGCGTCGAGGGTTCTGGCCGGTCCGCGGGCGCCGGAGTCGGGCTGGAGCGTGGAGAGCTCCGAGCAGTACTCGTCGTTGCGGTAGAGCGCGAGCACGCGACCGTCGGCGAACCCGGTGGTGCACAGCGGGAGGTCGCGTTCGTAGCTCCAGCGCTCGGCGCCGGTGCGCGCGTCGCGCCCGGAGACCCGCGACCCCTCGGCGACGGCGACGCCGTCCCCGACCGCCAGCGGCACCGGGGTGTCCGGGCTGGCCGCCCGCCACAGCTCGGTGAACCCGGCCGGGACCGGGCCGACCGGTGGTGGCGGGGCGGGGGCGGTCGCGGCCGTCACCGACTCGGTGTGCGCGGCCGGGCTCTGCACCGCGTAGAGCACCGCGACCCCGGCCAGCAGCAGCACGAGCACCGCGGCGACCAGTCGGTCGCCGCGGTGTCGTCGTTCGGCGGGGATGCCCGGGAGCGGGAGCCGGTCCCGCAGGGGGCGGCCGCGCAGCACGCGTGGTGTCAGCTGGCGGCCGCGTCGGCCCCGTCGGCGGACTCGCCGCCACCGGGTCCGCGCCGCGACCCGCCGCGGCGGCGACGACGGCGCGGCGTGGCCGCCCCGCCCTCGGCCGACGCGCCGGCGTCCGGCCCGTTCTGCGGGGCGCCCTCGGTGGAGCCCGCGGCGGCGGCACCCTCGGCGGTGGTCGAGGCACCCGCCTCGACCGCGACGCCGCCCCGGGTCCGGGAACGGGAGCGGTTGCGCCGCGGGCGGCGACCGCCCTCGTCGCCGTCGCCGTTGCGGCTGGCCTCGCGGCTGCCACCGTCACGGCCACCACCGTCACGGCCGCCACCGTCGCGACGGCTGCCGCGCGGCTTGCGGGCGCCCTGGTGGTCGCCGTCGGAGTCGATGTACTCGGCGTCGAGCCCGGCGCGGGTGCGCGCGGACAGCGGGAGCCGCCCGGACGCCGTCGTCGGGATGTCGAGGTCGGTGAACAGGTGGTCCGAGGTCGAGTAGGTCTCGACCGGCTCGTCGATGCCCAGCGACAGGTCGTCGGAGATCATCTTCCAGCGCGGGGTCTCGTCCCAGTCCACCAGCGTGACCGCGACGCCCTCGCGTCCGGCGCGGCCGGTGCGGCCGATCCGGTGCACGTAGGTCTTGGCGTCCTCGGGGCACTGGTAGTTGATGACGTGCGTGACGCCGCTGACGTCGATGCCACGGGCCGCGACGTCGGTCGCGACCAGCACGTCGACCTTCTCCGCGCGGAACGCGCGCAGTGCCTGCTCGCGAGCGCCCTGGCCGAGGTCACCGTGCACCGCCGCGGCGGCGAAGCCGCGCTCGGCGAGGTCGTCGGCGACGCGCTGGGCGGTCCGCTTGGTCCGGGTGAAGATCATGGTGAGGCCGCGGTCCTTGGCCTGCAGGGCCCGGGTGACCAGCTCGACCTTGTCCATCGCGTGCGCGCGGTAGACCAGCTGCTTGGTCCGCTCGTGGATGGAGCCCTGGTCGGCCTCCTCCGCGCGGATGTGCGTCGGGCGGGTCAGGAACGCCCGCGAGAGCTGCACGATCGGGCCTGGCATGGTCGCCGAGAACAGCATCGTGTGCCGCTCCTCGGGGAGCATGCGCAGGATCCGCTCGACGTCGGGCAGGAAGCCCAGGTCCAGCATCTCGTCGGCCTCGTCCAGGACGAGTGCCTTGACCCGGCCGAGGACCAGGTGGCGCTGCTCGGCGAGGTCGAGCAGCCGGCCCGGGGTGCCGACGATGACGTCGACGCCCTTGCGCAGGGCCTCCAGCTGCGGCTCGTAGGCCCGGCCGCCGTAGATGGCGACGACGCGCACGCCCAGGTTCTTGCCCGCGGCGGCGATGTCCCGGGCGACCTGCACGCACAGCTCGCGGGTCGGGACGACGACGAGCGCCTGCGGGACGTCCTTGGTGCGGTCGGCGGCCTCGCCCTCGGCGGTGGCGGCGGGGCGCTCACCGGGCGGGGTGATCCGCTGCAGCAGCGGGACGCCGAAGCCCAGCGTCTTGCCGGTGCCGGTGCGGGCCTGGCCGATGACGTCCTCGCCGGCGAGTGCCAGCGGGAGGGTGAGCTCCTGGATCGCGAACGTGCGCACGATGTCGTTCTCCGCGAGCGCGGAGACGATCTCGGGCCGTACGCCGAGCTCGGCGAAGGTCGGGGGGAGCTTCTCGCCGCCGGGGTTGGTCACGCCGAGCGGGGTCTCGCTGGGGGTGATGCCGGTGGGCAGGAAGCCCGGGTCGGCCTCGGGGGTGTCGGCGCTGTCGCTTCGGGACAGTGTGATCGCCTCTCTCCGCGCACAGGAGCCGTGGCGTGGCTCGTCGACCGGCCCCGGGCCGTCGGGACGGTCCGGGCGGGAGAGCAGCCGAGGCGCTGCGCGCACCAGTACGGGTGCGGGTCCCGGTGAGACGTGCTCGGCCGGGTCGGCCGCTCGTCCCGTTACCCGGTCCCCGCGCGGTGGGCGCGTCCCCGTGGAGTCCCATGAGCCCGAAATCCGGTGACGCGCTGACCGCATGGTACCCGCCACGGCGCCCGAACACGACGGCGCGGCCGTCGCCGGGTGGGGTGAGTTGCCTCGCGCCGTGGTCGCGACGGCCGTCGCGGGCCGCCCGGCCGGCCGGTAGGGCCCGGTTAGGGTGGCGTCCATGACCACTGGAGGCGACGCGCCGACGGCCGCGACCGTGGAGCTGCTCGGCGTGCTGGCCTACGGCGAGCTGTCGGCGTTCGACCGGCTCGCCGAGGACGCCCGGGCCGCGCCGACGCTGGCCGGCCGCGCGCAGCTGTCGACGATGGCCGCCGCCGAGATCGGCCACTTCCGCCTGATCGAGGACCACCTGGGCCGCAGCGGGATCGCCGTCGCGGACGCGATGGCGCCGTTCGTCGCGCTGATCGACAGCTACCACGCCTCGACCGCCCCGCGGAGCTGGCTGGAGTCGCTGGTCAAGGCCTATCTCGGCGACGGTCTCGGCGCCGACTTCTACCGCGAGGTCGCGGGCTGGGTGGATCCCGGCACCGGCGACCTGGTGCAGCGGGTGCTCGCCGACACCGGGCACTCCGCCTTCGCCGAGCGCGAGGTGCAGGCCGCCTGCGCCGCCAACCCGGCGCAGCGCGACCGGCTGGCCCTGTGGGGCAGGCGGCTGCTCGGCGAGGCCGTCACCCACGCCCAGCGGGTCGTCGCCGAGCGCGACGAGCTGGCCGAGTTCATCGTGCTCGGCTCGGGGGAGAAGGGCGGCGTGGCCGGGCTCATCCGGACGGTGCAGACCGCGCACGGCCGCCGGATGGGCAGGCTCGGACTCTCCTGAGTCCCGGCCCGGTGGTCGGGGTCGCGGCTCGCCGATGCTCCGGCCCGATCTCGACTAGCCTGGCGCGGGCAAGGTGATCAGAAGTGACGGATCGGGAGGACCACCGGTGAAGGTCAAGATCGGCATCGCGGAGACCCCGCGGGAGCTCGTGGTGTCCAGCGACCGCACGCCGGACGAGGTGGCCCAGCTCGTGAGCGGGGCGATGAAGTCCGACGACGGGCTGCTGGACCTCACCGACGACGAGGGCCGTCGCTACGTCGTCCCGGTCGCGCGCATCTCGTACGTGGAGATCGGCCCGTCCGAGGAGCGCCGGGTCGGGTTCGGCCTCAGCGGCTGAGCGCACCCGGGGTCGTCCGGGCCCGGTACCCGTCCGCGGGGCCGGGCCCGACGCGTGTCCGGGGGAGGGGGCCGGTCAGTCGGTCTCCGGCGGGGGCGGCCCGTCCAGGGCGAACGGCGGCCTGCCGGTGCCGGTGATCCGGAACCGGTCCCACACGTCCGGCTCGGACAGCGTGCCGACGGCCGTGTGCCCGGGCGTCCGGACCTCTGCGGTGCCGCCGCGGCTGCCCAGCAGCGCGGTGAGCCGGGGGTGCGCGGCGACCCGGCCCGCCCAGTGCAGCCTGCCGTCGAAGGGCTCGTGCCGGGCGTCGAGGAGCACCTCGACCTCGACCGTCTCCTCGCCCAGCACCAGGGTGGCGGGGCCGCGGTAGCCCTCGTCGCGGTCGTGGTCGTGGTCGTGGTCGGCGCTCACCGGTCCTGCACCGAGCCCTCGTGCACCTGTGGCTCGGGGACCAGCCGCAGGATGTCGGCGGTCGCGGTGGGGGAGTCGAGCCCGGCGACGCCGGCGATCCCGCCCCAGATCAGTGCGGACAGGTAGTTGGTGAGCGCGTCACGGCTCATCGTCCGGCGCTCCAGCCACCACTCGCCCGCGGTCTGGACCATCCCGATGATCCCGTGCGCCCACGCCTCGGCGCCGCCGGAGTCGCGGCCCTGGGCGCGCAGCCGCTCCCCGAACAGCGTGGTCAGCAGGGCGCCGATCTGGCCGCGCACGTCCTGCGCGATCTCGGCGCCCGGCACCGGCTCGGCCGGGTTCGCGACGACGAACCGGTACAGCTGGGGCTCCTCCTCGATCATCCCGAGGTAGGCGTCGATGACGGCGGCGACGTGCTCGATCGGCTCGGCGTCGATCGCCAGCACCGGGTAGATCCGCTGCATCAGCATGTCCGCGGCGTGCTCGCTGACGGCGCGCTGCAGGTCGGCGCGGTCGGCGAAGTGCCGGTAGAGCACCGGCTTGGTGATGCCGGCCGCGCCGGCGATCTGGGCGACCGAGACCCCGGCACCGTGTTCGCGGATCGCGTCGACGGCGGCGGCGACCATCTCGGTCCGCCGTTCCTCCCGTCGGCGGCTGCGCGCATCGGGCTTGACATCCCTCGGGTCCTGGGGCACGTTACCAGTGGTAACTGTTACTGGCGGTAACAGCAAGGGTTCCGGGTGTGGAACCCGCCACCGCAGGCCCCTCGTCAGGAAGGCGCGACCGATGAGCGCTCCCGCCCGGACCGGAAGCAAGGCCCACCTCGCGGACCGCGAGGACACCGCTCGGCGGCTGCTGAAGAGCTCGGTGACGACCTCCTACGACCCCTCGATCGACATCGACTGGGACGCCCCGCTGGTCGAGGGCAGGTACGGCATCGTCCCCGAGCGCGTGTCGCTCTACGGCACGCCGCTGTGGGACGGCCTCACCGAGGAGCAGCGGATCACGCTGTCGGTGCACGAGTTCTGCAGCGTCGCCCGGATCGGGCTGTGGTTCGAGATGATCCTCATGCAGATGCTGCTGCGCTACGCCTACGACCGCGACCCCCGTCGCGCGCACATCCAGTACGCGCTGGTCGAGATCGCCGACGAGTGCCGGCACTCGATGATGTTCGCCAAGGCCACCGAGCGCTATGGCGTGCCGGACTACGCCCCCCGCCGGCTCACCCACGAGCAGGGCCGGCTGATGAAGACCATCGGCACCGGCCCGGCGATGTTCGCCGGCACCCTGTTCGTCGAGGAGATCCTCGACCAGCTCCAGCGCGAGGGGATGCGGGACGAGCGTGTCCAGCCGCTGTCCCGGATGATCAACAAGATCCACGTGACCGAGGAGGCCCGGCACGTCCGCTACGCCCGGGAGGAGCTCCAGCGGATCATGCCGAGGACCAACCGCGCGGAACGTGTCTGGGCCCGCTACCTCACCGCGCGGATCGCGTTCGTCGTCGCCCGCAACCTCATCCATCCCGAGGTCTACCGCAGCATCGGGATCGCCCCGGCGGTCGGGCGGAAGGCGGCGCTGGCCAACCCGTACCACCACGAGATGCTGCGCTGGTCCTCGCGCAAGCTCGTGCCGTTCCTGCGCGAGCAGGGGATCGTCGGCGGCCCGACGGAGACCCTGTGGAAGCGCGCCCACCTGATCTGAGGAGGCATCCCGCGATGAGCACACGGATCGTCACCTGCGACGGGACCGGCCTGTTCGCCAGGGTCTCGGGTCCGGAGTCGGCACCGGTCACGGTGCTGCTCGCCCACGGCTGGACGCTCGACGAGCGTTGCTGGGCCCCGGTCGCCGACGCCCTCGCCGTCGGCGCGCCCGGTGCCGGCCCCGCCCCGCGGGTGATCCGCTACGACCACCGCGCGCACGGCCGCTCCGACGACACCCCCGACGAGCTCAAGACCCTCGACGTCCTCGCCGACGACATGGCCGAGGTGATCACCCGGCTCGCCCCGAGCGGCCCGCTGGTCATCGCGGGGCACTCGATGGGCGGGATGACGGCGATGGCGCTGGCCCAGCGCCACCCCGACCTCGTCGCCTCCCGGGTCGCCGGCGTCGCCCTCGTCGCGACCGCGAGTGGCGGCCTCGGTGCGGCGGCGACGCTGGGGATGACCGGGCGGCCGGCGAAGCTCTTCCTGGCCGGCAAGGACAAGGTGACTGTCAGTCCGCTGTGGACGGAGCGCCGGTCGCTGTCGACCCACCCGACCCTGCTGGGGGCCGGTCTGCAGCCGCTGCTGCTCGGCACCCGGCCGGACCGGCTCGCCGTCCGCGCGACCTGCGAGGCGATCGCCGACTGCCGTCCGACGACGATCTCCGGCTTCACCCCGACCCTCACCACTCACGAGCGCGACGAGGCGCTGGCGGCGTTCTCCTCGCTGCCGGTGGAGATCCTGGTGGGGACCCGGGACCGGCTCACGCCGCCGCGGTTCGCCCGACGGATCCACCGCAGCCTGCCGCGCGCCGAGCTGACCGTGTTCCCCGGTGCCGGGCACATGCTCCCGGTCGAGCGGGTCGGCGGGGTCACCGGCCGGATCGCCGCGCTGGTGCGCCGGGCCGCGGCGGAGCAGGTGGCCTGAGCCGCCCGCCCCGTCGTCGGCGGTGGGGCGTCAGATCTGGTCGAGGCCCTGCTTCGGGAACCCGGCGATGCCGCGCCACGCCAGCGACGCCATGAGCGCCACCGCCTCGTCCCGCGGGACCCGCTGGTCGGAGTCCAGCCAGAACTGGGCGCCGACCTGGCTCAGCCCGACGAGCCCGACGGCGAGCAGCCGCGCGCGGTCCTGGTCCAGCCCGGCGTCGGCGGTGACCGCGCCGGCGACCGCGTCGATGCAGCGGTCCAGCGCGCTCTCCACCAGCGCCGCGGCCTCCGGGTCCCCCCGCAGGTCGGACTCGAACACCAGGCGGTAGGCCTTGCCCTCGCCGGCGACGAAGTCGAAGTACGCGGCGACGGCGGCCTGCACCCGCTCCTTGTTGTGCTCGGTCCGCTCGATCGCGTTGGAGACCCGCTCGACGAGCTCCTCGGCGTAGGTCGTGAGCAGCGCCTGGTACAGCTCCAGCTTCCCGGGGAAGTGCTGGTACAGCACGGGCTTGGAGACACCCGCCCGCTCGGCGATGTCGTCCATCGCGGCGGCGTGGTAGCCCTGGTCGGCGAACACGTCGCGGGCGGCCAGCAGCAGCTGGGCGCGACGCGCGCCGCGGGACAGTCGTGCGCCCCGTGGCGTGGCGGTTCCGGTCATGGGCCCCCTACCTCTCACCGTCGTGGGATAACCCTACTAGCAGGTAACCGCGTTGACGAACGATCCGTGAACGGGTGTCGCCGCAGAAGGGTGACAACCTCTCACGATCGGCGGTGCGGTCTCCGTGCGGCGAGCCCGAGCGCACCCAGGACCGGCACGGCGGCCACCACGACCGCGGGCGTCCCCAGCACGGCGAGGACCACGCCGGCGACGGCGAGCACCACGGCCGCACGGACGTACGAGCGGGCCCGGGCCCGCGCTCGGCGGGCGATCAGCAGGGCGGCGGCCACCTCGGCGGGACCGCCACGGGCGCAGATCCTCTCCGACCCGTGCGCGGGCGCGACGACCGGGTCCGGACGCGCGGCCGGGACGTCGTCCGGGTGCTCCGCGGACCCCGGCCCGGTGCCGGTGCCGTCGGCGGCGGGCCGGCCGTCGGCGGTGGGCCAGGGGACCAGCTCGACCGCCAGGTCGGCGGCGGCCAGCGCGGCCTCGTCGGTGGTCGGGTCGCCCGCCACCGCGACCGTGCGGCCCCGTACCCGCAGCCCGGCGACGGCCGCGGCCCGTGCCGCCGGGTCCAGCCCCGGGCGGACGGCGTCGGGGTCGGCCGGGTCGAGACCGGCCGCCGCGGCGAGGGCACGGGCGGCGCCGTCGTCGTCGGGGGTGAGCAGGACCGGCGTGACCCCGGCCGCCACCAGCTCCGACACCCCCGGCCGGGCCTCGGGGTGCGGCGCCCGGGGCAGCGCGAGCACGGCGCGGGCGCACCCGTCCCAGGCGATGACCAGGACCGCCCGGCCCTCGGCGACCGCCCGCTCCCGCTCCACCGACAACGGCGGGGGCACCCGGATCCCGTGCTCGGCCAGCCAGTCCGGGCTGCCGAGCAGCACCGCGTGCGCGACGACGGTCGCGGTCGTGCCGCCGCCGTCCGGGCCGGGGTCCCGCAGCTCGGCCACCAGGCCGGACACCCCGAGGCCGGGCTGCTCGTCGGCCTCGGCGACGTCGGGCACCGGGCCGTCGACGGCCGCGGCCAGCGCCCGCGCCGCCGCGCGCAGGTCCGACCCGGGCCGCGCACCCGCGGCGACCGACGCGGCCAGCCGCAGCACCAGCGCCGGATCCTCGCCGCGGCCCGCGTGCACGGCGACCGTCCCGGGGGCGGTGCCGGTCAGCACGTCCGGCCCGGACAGCGCGACGGTGTCCACCCGGCCCACGAGCCCCGGGCCGCCGGCGGACCCGGTCCAGCCCACCGGATCGCGACGGCCGGGCCACGGCGCCGGCAGCCGCACCGCGTCGCCGCCCGCCCGGTCCGCGGCTCGCAGCGCCGCCGGCAGCGCGGCCAGCAGCGGCAGCGGGCAGGCCCCGACCAGGACCGCGATCCCGGCCGGGACCGCGGCCGGCCACGGGGTGCCGGTGCCCGCCGCGAAGGCGGTCACCGCGACCGCGATCAGCGCCGCGGGCGGGGTGAGCAGGGCGCTCCACCGGTCGGCGACTGTGCGCAGGCCCGCGCGGACCTCGTCGGCGTCCGCCCGCGTGTCCCCGCCGTGCGGGCCGGGTGGGCGCCCGGTGCGCTGCACCGCCGCCGCGACGACGGTCAGCACCGCGGCGACCCCGGGCAGCAGGACGGGCCCGGCGAGCGGGTCGGTCGGGACCAGGACCGGGCCCGCGGGCGAGACCGCCGCGACGGCCTGCACCGCCGCCGACCACCCCAGCGCGGCGAGCACCGCCGCCGCGACGCCGGTCTCGGCGGTCACCGTGCCCTCCCGCAGGCCGCGGGCGGCGACGCGCAGGCCGGGCCCGCCCGTCGTCGCGACGACGGCGAGGGCGACCAGCAGGGCCACCGCCGCGCAGCGCGGGGCCCACGCCGCGCCGGCCAGGGCGGGACCGGCGAGCGGCAGCAGCAGGGCGAGCAGGGCCGCCACCGCCCGCGCGGCGTACCGCAGGACCGGACGCAACCGCCGTCAGCTCCCCGGCGCGGTCGGGAGCGTGAACTCGCACGACCGCAGCACACCGCCGGAGCGGTAGTCGAGGAACAGCCGGTAACTGCCCGGAGCGGGGACCGACACCGCGAACGCCACCCCGGGCCCGGAGCGGTCGGTGGCGGCCGCGCCGGTGATCTCGGGGCGGACGGGGAACCGGGCCAGGTCGCCCTGGCGGACCGCGGTCATCCGGCCGAACGCACCGCCGTCGACGGGCTCGAGGTCGGTGACCGGGGTGCCGTCGCGCCCCACGGTCGCGAACAGCCGGGACTCCCCGCCGGGGACCAGGGCGCCGTCGAGGCGGACCTGCTGGTCGCTGCCCCCGCAGAGCCCCGCCCGGTTCTCGGCCGGGAAGGTGAAGGCGCCGTAGGTGCCGGGGACGTGCAGGTCGGCCCCGAGGTCGAGGTGCGGGCCGCCGGTCGGGGTGAACCCGGCGTAGAGCCGCCAGACGCCCTGGCCGGGGAACCGCACGGGTGCCCGCCACACGCCGTCGGGGCCCTGGGTGGCGCGCAGCCGCTGGTAGCCGGCGACGTCGCGGCGCAGCACGGCGACGTCCATGACCCCCGAGCCGTCGGAGGGGGTGTCGAACCGGGTCACCGGGGCGTCGTCGGAGCCGGTCACGGTGAAGGCGACCTCGGTCGGCTCGCGCCACGGGTAGACGATCCCGACCGGGGTCAGGGTGTAGCCGGCCGCGGTGGTGAGCACACCCCCCGCGCCGGTCGTCGCGTCGCCGGTGGCCAGGCCGGCGGCGAGGACACCGCCGTCGCCGCGCACGTCACCGGGGTCGGCATCGCCCGGCGCCCCGGCGGTCGGGGTCTCCGGAACGCCGCCCGCCGTGCTGCTCACCGCGCCGCCCGCCGTCCAGGCCGCGGTGAACACCAGCACCGACGCGGCGCCGAACCCGGCGAGCCGGGCCGCGGCCGATCCGCCGATCCGCCCCATGCCCACCTCCTCCGTCGCGTCGTCCACGGGGTACAACGTCCGGGGGGCCGTCACGTTGCGCTCCGTGGAGCGCCGGACGCGGACGGTGATCACAGCGAGACGGGCGTCACCCGGCACGGCGAGTGACGTGCGCGACACGTCATGCTGGTCGAATGGTCGCCGCCCGGTCGATGTCCGTTCACTCGCCCGTCACCGTGCCCGCCCCGGTGTCGGCGCCGGGTGTCGAGACGTCCCCGGGTGCCTCGGCGGAACGCCCGCCGTGGCCGGGCCGCGCGGTCACCTCCGGCGGGGTCACCCTGCACGTGCGCGAGACCCCCGGCTCCGCCGACGCCGATGCCGTCTACGTCCACGGTCTCGCCGGGTCGGCCACGAACTGGACCGACCTCGCCGGGCTCCTCGCGCCGCGGGCCGCCGGCCTGTCGGTCGACCTGCCCGGGTTCGGGCTGTCCGAGCCGACCGCCGTCGCCGACTTCGGGCCGGACGGCATGGCGGACGCGCTGCTGTGCTGGCTGGCCGGGCGCGACCGCCCGGTGCACCTGGTCGGCAACTCCCTCGGCGGCGTGATCGCGACGACGGTGGCGGCCCGCCGTCCCGAACTCGTCCGCAGCCTCACCCTGGTCTCGCCCGCGGTACCGGACCGGCGCCCCGACCCGCGACGGCTGTCGGACCCGCGGATGGCGCTGGCCATGGTGCCGCTGCTCGGGCGCCGCGCGCGCCGCGCGCTGGCGCAGGAGCCGCTGCGTGCCAGGGCCGAGCGGATCGTGAAGGTCTGCTTCGCCGACCCGCAGCGTGGCTCCACCCGCCGGCTCGAGGAGCTGATCTCCGAGCACGAGCACCGCGCGACGCTGCCCTGGGCCGGCGCGGCGACCGACGGCGCCACCCGCGGTCTCCTCGGGCTGTGGGCCGGGCGCGAGATCTGGCGCCGGATGGCCCGGGTGCGGGTGCCGTCGCTGGTGGTGTGGGGGGAGCAGGACCGCATCGTGTCCCCGCGGCTGGCCGCGCGGACGGCCGCCACGCTGCCCGGGGCGCGGCTGCTGGTGCTGCCCCGCGCCGGGCACGTCGCGCAGATCGAGCGACCCGCGGCGGTGGCTGACGCCGTCGCCGCGCTGTGGGACGCGGTGCCGGTCGGAGCCGGTGCGGGAAGATGACGCGCACGTGGCGCGTTGAGACGCCCTGAGACCCGCACGCAACCCGCGAGGAGTGGACGAGATGGCGCTACCGCCACTGGTGGAGCCGGCAGCCGAGCTCACCAAGGAGGAGGTGGAGCGGTACAGCCGCCACCTCATCATTCCCGACGTCGGGATGGACGGGCAGAAGCGCCTGAAGAACGCGAAGGTGCTGGTCGTCGGCGCGGGCGGCCTCGGCTCGCCCGCTCTGCTGTACCTGGCCGCCGCCGGTGTCGGGACCCTCGGCATCGTCGAGTTCGATGTCGTCGACGAGTCGAACCTGCAGCGTCAGGTCATCCACGGGCAGTCCGACGTGGGCCGCCCGAAGGCCGAGTCGGCCCGCGACTCGATCCGCGAGGTCAACCCCTTCGTCGACGTCCGCCTGCACAACGAGCGCCTCACCAGCGAGAACGTGCTGGACGTCTTCCGGGACTACGACCTGATCCTGGACGGCACCGACAACTTCGCCACCCGGTACCTGGTGAACGACGCCGCGGTACTGCTCGGCAAGCCCTACGTCTGGGGCTCGATCTTCCGTTTCGAGGGCCAGGCCTCGGTCTTCTGGGAGGACGCTCCGAACGGGCAGGGCCTGAACTACCGCGACCTCTACCCCGAGCCGCCGCCGCCCGGGATGGTCCCGTCCTGCGCCGAGGGCGGTGTGCTGGGCGTGCTCTGCGCCTCGATCGGCTCGATCATGGTCAACGAGGCGATCAAGCTGCTCACCGGCATCGGTGAGCCGCTGCTCGGCCGCCTGGTGATCTACGACGCGCTGGAGACCACCTGGCGTCAGGTGAAGATCCGCAAGGACCCGGAGACACCGAAGATCACCGAGCTGATCGACTACGACGCGTTCTGCGGCACCGTGACGCAGGAGGCCCAGGACGCGGCCGCCGGCAGCACGATCACCGTCGGCGAGCTCAAGCAGATGATCGACTCGGGCAAGGACTTCCAGCTCATCGACGTCCGCGAGCCGCACGAGTACGAGATCGTGCGGATCCCGGGCTCGGTCCTGATCCCGAAGGACCGGATCCTGTCCGGTGCCGCGCTCTCGGAGATCGCCCAGGACAAGCCGGTCGTGCTGCACTGCAAGTCCGGCGGCCGGTCCGCCGAGGCCCTCGCCGCGCTGCACAAGGCCGGGTTCCGCGACGCCGTCCACGTCGGCGGCGGGGTGCTGTCCTGGGTCAAGCAGATCGACCCGTCGCAGCCCACCTGCTGACCACGGTCCGACCCGCTCCGCACTACACCGACGGCCGCCGTCACCGGTACACCCGGGACGGCGGCCGTCGTGGTTCCCGATGTGGCACAGGGTGACCGCTCATCGATCGCACGCGACCGTCCGAGTGAACATGGCCCGTTCGACCCTGCTGTTCGCCCGTTGGGCGAAACATTCCCGCCGATCGCCGCGACATGGGGATGCACGCGATCGCCAGGATCGGGAGGACGCTCGGTGGACCACTCGTTGCGCACATGCGCCCTACAGGGGTGCGACGCACCGTTGGAGCCCACCGGAGACGTGTCCGGAGACCGCCCACAGCGGCGCTACTGCTCGGCCGCCCACCGGCTGGCGGCCCGCCAGGCCCGCCGGGCCGCGGCGCAGGCGGCGGGGGACCAGCAGCTCGCCGAGACGCTGCCGTGGCTGCGCGAGCCCGAGGCCGTCGAGGTCGACGAGCCCGCGGTGCCCGCCCAGCGGACGTCGACCCGGCTCGCCGCGGCGAGCCCGGCCGCGTCGTCGGGCCCGGACCGCCCCGGACCGTTGCGGGTCCCGCGCAGCCCGCTGCGGCACCGGCGCACCCTGGCCCTCATCGGCGCGACGGCCGTGCTCCTCGGCGGATACGCGCTGGCGACCTCGCCGTCGGTGACCGGGACCCCGGTGCCGCAGGACCGCACGGCCGACCAGTGGGCCGGACAGGCCCGGATCGCACTGGCGGCCCTCGACGACAAGCTCGGGACCCTCAACGCGAGCGAACGGACCTGGCAGGCGTCCGCGCACGAGACGGAGCGCACCCCGGTCGCGGTCGCCAAGCTGCAGCAGCAGCGCGACACCCTGCTCCAGCAGCGTGCCGCCCTGCAGTCCCAGCTGCAGGTCTACAGCTCCCGGCAGGACGCCGTGGACGCGCTGGCCGCCGCCGAGCAGCAGCTCGCCGAGATGGACCGGATCGTCGCCGCCCTGCCGCCCGCCACCCGTCGGACCCCCGACCAGATGGCCGCGGCCGCGTCGCTCGAGGAGCAGCGTGACCTGCGTGCCCGCAACCGCGACGCCTGTGCGGAGCGGCTGGCCGCCATCGACGACGGCATCGACCGGGCCCGCACCGCCCCCCTGCCCGGTGACGGCGACGAGACCGAGAAGGTCTCCGACGACGTGCTGGCCCTCGCCCGCGGCGAGGACCCCGCGCCCCCGGAGCCGTCCGGCGTGCGCCGCAACCCCGAGGTCCTGGCCGGTGGCCGGGAGACCGGCGGGGACCGCGAGCGCGCCGACGTCGGTACCGCCGGGCCGCCCGACCCGCGGGGCCCGCTGGACGAGACCCGGCCGCGCGCCGAGGGGCCGGAGGGTGCCTCGGCCCGTGGCCCGGGCAGCGCAGCCGGCCGGGACGCGGGGCCGGGGGAGAAGCTGGGCGGTGCCGTGTCCCGTGCCGCCGACGGCGTCGCCAACCTGGCCGGCGGCGCGCCGAGCCCCGGGGAGGGCGCTGGTTCGGGCGCTGGTTCCGGTGCCGGTTCCGACGCGGGGAAGAAGGCGAACCGGGCCGAGGTCGCACCGGCGTCGTCCGACGGTCCGGTGAAGAAGCTCGGCGACGGCGTCGGCGCCGCCGCACGGGGTGTCGGGGATGCCGCCGAGTCGGTGGGCAAGGGCGTCGACGACGTCGCGAGCGGGCTGACCGGGAAGAAGCCCAGCGGCCCCGGGGCCGGCGCCCGCTCCGGCGGCGACTCCGCTTCCGGTTCCTCCGACGACGCCCCCCGCCCGTCCACCCCTGCTCCGCCGGAGGAACCCGCCGCGCCCGCGGCCGCCTCGCCGGAGACCACCCTGCGCGCGCCCAGCGCGCCCGTGCTCAGCGCGCCCTCGTCGGTCGCGCCGTCGGAGGGGGCCGGCACGGAGCGGTCCGGCTCGGGGGCGCAGGGGGCCGGCGGCAGCGGCGGCTCCGGCGGCTCCGGCGGCATCGTCACCGCCGTGGCCGGGCCCTATGTCGAGTCCGCCCTGGGACCGGAGGCGGCCGCGCCGGTGCTGGCGGAGGCCGACCGGCAGGCGGCCGAGCAGATGGCCGAGCGCACCGGGTCCTCCGGTTCGCGCTCCGGCGGCGGGTCGGAGGGGTCCGGCTCCAGCCAGTCCTCGCGCAGCTCGTCTGACGGCTCCTCGGACGGTTCCGGCTCGCGGTCGTCCGCCTCGCAGTCCTCCGACCGGGGTTCCGACCAGGGGTCGTCGGGCTCGCGGTCGTCCCGGTCGTCGGACTCGGGCTCGTCGGGGCCCGGCTCGTCGGGGTCACGGTCGTCGGACTCCGGCTCGTCGGACTCCGGGTCCTCGGGGTCGCGGTCGTCCGGCTCCTCCTCGTCCTCGTCGGACTCGAGGTCGTGGGACTCGTCGTCGGATTCGGGTTCGTCGGATTCGGGTTCGTCGCGGGGCGAGTCCTCGCGGAGCAGCGGCTCGGACGACTCCCGCTCCTCCTCGTCGTCCTCCTCGGACTCGGACTCGGGGTCGCGGTCGTCGGGCTCGGACTCGGGATCCAGCTCGGACTCGGACTCCGGGTCGGGTTCCGGCGGCGGCAGCTCCTGGTAGTGGGGTGTCTCCCGTGGCCGGCTCCGCACGGAGCCGGCCACGCTGCTCGTGCGTGCGGGAGCCCCGATCGGCCAGCCGTTCACCCGATCGGTCGTGGCGCGACGCGCGGTTCGGGCGTGGCGTGACGAACGTGAGCCGGTGGCGCGGGTACCGTCCCCGCTGTGACCGCTGCCCGCACGCTCGCCACCGCGCCGGCCGCGAGCGTCCTGCCCGAGCACGTCCGCACCGCCTTCGGGGTGCGTGAGACGTCCCCCCGTCCCGTCGTGTGGGCGGGCCAGCGGGCCTGGCAGTGCGGGGAGGTGCTGCTGCGGCCGGTGTCCGACCACGTCGTCGCCGCCTGGTCGGCGACGGTCCTGGAGAACCTCGAGGTCGACGGTGTCCGCCTCGCCCGCCCCGTCCGCAGCTCGGACGGCCGGTGGGTCGTGGGCGGCTGGGCCGCGTCCCGGCACGTGCCCGGCGTCCCCGAGCCCCGGCACGACGAGGTCGTCGCCGCCTCGCTGCGGCTGCACGCCGCCACCGCGACCGTGCTGCGCCCGCGCCTGCTCGACGACCGCGACGACCTGTTGTCCCGGTCCGCCGCCGCCGCGTTCGGCGAGCGTCGGCTGGATCTGCACCCCGAGACCGGCGGCCGGCTGTTCGCCGAGCTCGCCGCGCACCGCCGCACGATCCGGCTGACCCCGCAGGTCGTGCACGGCGAGCTGTTCGGCGCCATGCTGTTCGACCCGACGGGGCGGCCCGCGGTACTCGACCTCGTGCCGTTCTGGCGGCCCGCGGAGTGGGCGGCGGCGGTCGTCGTCGTCGACGCGGTGGCCTGGGGCGGCGCCGACGAGGAGCTGGTCGAGCGCTGGTCGGAGCTGCCCGAGTGGCCGCAGTCGCTGCTGCGCGCGGTGCTCTACCGGCTGGCCCTGCACGCCCAGCACCCGGACGCGACGGCCGAGTCGCTGGCCGGGATCGAGCGGGTCGCGAGCCTGGTCAGCCGCCGGCTCTGAGGTGTCCGCTCCCGGCACGCTGCTGCTCACCGGAGCCGCGGGGAACATGGGGACGCTGCTGCGTCCCCGGCTGGCCCGCGACGGCCGGACCCTGCGCCTGTTCGACACCGCGGAGCTGCAGGCCGGACCCGGCGAGCAGGTCCGCACCGGCTCGGTGACCGACCGGGACGCGGTCGCGGCCGCGACCGACGGGGCCGACGCCGTCGTCCATCTCGCCGGGATCAGCGGTGAGGCGGGCTGGGACGACATCCTGGCCGTCAACGTCGAGGGGACCCGCGCCGTGCTCGACGCGGCGGTCGCCGCGGGGGTGCGGACCGTCGTGCTCGCCTCCAGCAACCACGCCGTGGGCTTCCGCACCCGCGACGACGGCGTCCCGCTGCCGGCGACCGTCGGGCACGCCCCGGACACCTACTACGGCTGGTCCAAGCACGCGATGGAGGGGCTGGGCAGGCTCTACCACGAGCGGTTCGGCCTGACCGTGGTCTCCGCGCGGATCGGCAGCTGCTTCCCGCGGCCGTCGAACGCCCGGATGCTCGCGACCTGGCTGTCCCCGGCCGACGCCGCCCGCCTGGTCGAGGCGGCGGTCGACCCGGGCACCCGAGGGCACCACGTCGTGTGGGGCGTGTCGGCCAACACCCGTCGCTGGTGGTCGATCGAGGAGGGCGCCGCGATCGGCTACCACCCGCGCGACGACGCCGAGGTCCACGCCGCGGACCTGCTCGACGGTCTCCCGCCGGACCCGGCCGACCCGGTGCACCACCGGGTGGGCGGCGCGTTCTGCGACGCCCCGCTCGGCGTCCCGATGCGCTGAGGCGGCTCACAGCCGTCGCGGCTCCCGTGTGAGATAAGCGTTGCGGGGGTGTCACGTGAGGCCACCCGTCGGAAACTGTGGCTCCCTAGCGTCGTCGACGACGTGACCGCCGGCGATCAGGAGACCGATCCGTGACCACCACCTCCACCCCGGGGCGCCGCATCGGCGGCCGTTGGATCGACCACTGGGACCCCGAGGACGAGGGATTCTGGCAGCGGACCGGCTCGGCCATCGCCCGTCGCAACCTCTGGCAGTCGATCTTCTCCGAGCACATCGGCTTCTCGATCTGGACGATCTGGTCGGTCCTCGTGCTGTTCATGGGGCCGGAGTACGGGTTCACCGCGGCGCAGAAGTTCTTCCTGGTCGCGGTGCCGACGCTGGTCGGGTCGATCCTGCGGCTGCCCTACACCTTCGCCGTCGCCCGCTTCGGCGGCCGCAACTGGACGATCTTCGCGGCGTCGCTGCTGATCGTGCCCACGATCCTGGCGATGGTGGTGCTGGAACCGGGCGTGTCGTACACGACGCTGCTGGTCGTCGCCGCGGTCGCCGGTGTCGGCGGCGGGAACTTCGCGTCCTCGATGGTGAACATCAACGCGTTCTTCCCGGAGAAGGAGAAGGGCTGGGCGCTGGGCCTCAACGCGGGCGGCGGAAACCTCGGCGTGCCGGTCGCGCAGCTGCTCGGCCTGCTCGTCATCGCCACCCTCGGTGCGGGCTACCCGCGGGTGCTGCTCGCGATCTACCTGCCGTTCATCGTCATCTCGGCGTTCCTCGCCTGGAAGCGGATGGACAACATCGCCGCGATGTCCAACGACACCGGCGCCTTCACCGAGGCCTGCCGCGACCGCCAGACCTGGATCATGTCGTTCCTCTACATCGGGACGTTCGGGTCGTTCATCGGCTACTCGTTCGCCTTCGGCCTGGTCCTGCAGAACCAGTTCGACCGGACGCCGCTGCAGGCCGCCGCGGTCACCTTCATCGGCCCGCTCATCGGGTCGCTGATCCGGCCCTACGGCGGAAAGCTCGCCGACCGGTTCGGCGGCGCCGTGGTCACCCTGTGGAACTTCGTCGGCATGGCCGTCGCCACCCTGGTGATCATCTTCGCCTCGGGGATCGAGTCGCTGACGCTGTTCACCATCGGCTTCATCGCCCTGTTCACGCTGTCCGGTGTCGGCAACGGGTCGACCTACAAGATGATCCCGGCGATCTTCACCGGCCGGGCCCGCGTCGCGATCGCCGGGGGCGCGGACCGCGAGACCTCCTTCAACACCGCGCGACGGCTGTCCGGCGCCGTCATCGGCATCGCCGGCGCGGTCGGCGCGCTGGGCGGGCTGTTCATCAACCTCGCCTTCCGCCAGTCGTTCATGACGGTCCAGTCCGGCACGCCCGCGTTCTGGAGCTTCCTGGTCTTCTACGTCCTGTGCATCGGCGTCACCTGGGCCGTCTACCTGCGGCCGCGCCCCGCCCTGGTCGGGAGCACCGACGCCGCCGCGATGGCCCGGGTCTGAACCGTGGGTCCGGACGACCGGACCGCCACCCACTGCCCGTACTGCGCCCTGCAGTGCGGGCAGTGGGTCGGCCCGTCCGGCGAGGTCGACGCCCGTGAGTTCCCGACGAACGCCGGGGGCATGTGCCAGAAGGGCTGGACCTCCGGCGCTCTGCTCACCCATCCGCAACGCCTGACGTCGCCGCTGGTCAGAGCCTCGCGCGACACCGGTTTCGTCGAGACCGGCTGGGACGACGCCCTGGCCGGCGTCGCCGCGAGGCTCGCCGCGCTGCGTGCCGAGCACGGGCCGGACTCGGTCGCGGTCTTCGGCGCGGGTGGGCTGACCAACGAGAAGGCCTACCTGCTCGGCAAGTTCGCCCGGGTCGCGCTGGGCACCAGTCAGATCGACTACAACGGCCGGTTCTGCATGTCCTCGGCCGCCGCCGCGGGCAACCGGGCCTTCGGCGTCGACCGTGGGCTGCCGTTCCCGGTCACCGACCTCGACGACGCCGAGCTGGTCGTCCTCGCCGGGGCGAACGTCGCCGAGACCATGCCGCCGCTGATGTCGCACCTGACCGCGGCGCGACTGGTCGTCGTCGACCCGCGGCGCACCCCGACCGCGGAGCGCGCGCTCGCCTCCGGGGGGCTGCACCTGGCGCCGCGTCCGGGCACCGATCTGGTCCTGGCGCTGGGGATGCTGCACGCCGCCGTCGTCGACGGGCACCTCGATCTGTCCTACATGGACGAACGCACGACCGGCTTCGACGACGTCTGGGCGATCGCCTCGCAGTGGTGGCCCGAGCGCGCGGAGCGGGTCTGCGGGGTCGCCGCCACCGACATGCGCACCGTCGTGCGGTGGCTCGCGGAGTCCACCCGGCGCTACGTGCTCACCGCGCGCGGTGCCGAGCAGCACGCGCACGGCGTCGACACCGTCGCGGCGTGGATCAACCTGTCGCTGGCGCTCGGCCTGCCCGGCCGCCCCGGCTCCGGGTTCGGGACGATCACCGGGCAGGGCAACGGCCAGGGCGGGCGCGAGCACGGCCAGAAGTCCGACCAGCTGCCCGGCTACCGGCACATCACCGACCCGGCCGCCCGCGCGCACGTCGCGCAGGTGTGGGGGGTGCCGGAGACCTCGATCCCCGGGCCCGGCCGCAGCGCCGTCGAGCTCCTCGACGCCCTCGGCCGCCCCGGCGGTCCGCGTGCGCTGCTGGTGTTCGGCTCGAACGTGCTCGTCTCCGCGCCCGACGCCCGCGCCGTCGCCGAGCGGCTCGACGCGCTGGACCTGCTCGTCGTCGCCGACGTGCTGCCCGGTGAGACCGCGATGCGCGCCGACGTCCTGCTCCCGGTCGCCCAGTGGGCCGAGGAGGAGGGGACCATGACGAACCTGGAGGGACGGGTGCTGCGCCGCCGTCGTGCGCTCGCCCCGCCGCCCGGGGTGCGCACCGACCTGGAGGTGATCGCCGGGCTGGCCGCGGCCCTCGACGCGCCGGGGGATTTCCCCGCCGACCCGCGGACCGTGTTCGACGAGCTGCGGCGCGCCTCGGCCGGTGGGATCGCCGACTACGCGGGCGTGTCCTACGACCGGCTCGACGCGGGCGAGGCGCTGCACTGGCCGGTCCCCGCCGACGACCATCCCGGCACCCCGCGGCTGTTCACCGAGCGTTTCGGCCACCCCGACGGACGTGCCCGGATGCTGCCGGTCGACCACGTCGAACCGGACGAGGGTGTCGACGACGGGTTCCCGCTGACCGTGACGACCGGCCGGGTGCTGGTGCACTACCAGTCCGGTGCGCAGACCCGCCGGGTCGCCGAGCTCGCGGAGGTGTCGCCGGAGGTGTTCGTCGAGGTGCACCCGGACACCGCCGCCCGGCACGGTCTCGGCGACGGCGACCTGGCCGACGTCGTGTCCCGCCGCGGGACGACGACGGCGCGCGTCCGCTGCGTCGCCACGCTGCGCCCGGACACGGTGTTCCTGCCCTTCCACTTCGGCGGCGTGGGGGCGGCGAACAACGTCACCAACCCGGCCCTGGACCCGGTGAGCCGGATGCCGGAGTTCAAGGTGGCCGCGGTGCGGCTGGAACCCGCCGGGACCGGGCGGGACACCACCGTCGGAGCCGCCGGAGCCGCTGACACCGCCGGAGTCGCGACCGACGGCCTGGCCCCGGCGCTCACGGTGGGGGCCGGAACGGCCGCCCGAGCGAGCCGGTCCGCGCGCTGATCCGTCGTTCGCGCGCGTCCGGACGCGCGCGGGCCGTGGATCACCGCGCGAACCGTGGATCACCGCGCGGGCCGGGGATCACCCATGGCGGGTGGTCCCCGCGGTGGCCGGACCCCTGGTGGCCGCGGCACCTGGCACGGGCTCCGCCGCACCTCGCACGCCCTCGGCCCGCCTCGTCGGTCCCGGCACGGGCGCCGAGGTGGGCGGAACCCGTGCGGGGTCCCGGCTCACGGTCTGCGCCCGCCGAGAATGAGGACCTCGTAACGCCCGTGCAATGGCGGGCGTTCCCCTCGTAACCCCCCGTTCCTACCGTCGATGGCATGAGCAGGCGCGTGGTGGTGATCGGGCACGGCATGGTGGGTGCCCGTTTCGTGGAGGAGGTCCGCCGGCGCGACCCCGACGGCGAGCGGGTGTCGCTCACCGTCCTCGGCGCGGAGTCCCGCCCTGCGTACAACCGGGTGCTGCTGTCCACCGTGCTCGCCGGCGGGCTGCGACCCGCCATGGTCGCGCTCCCCGTCGTCGACGGCATCGACCTGCACACCGGTGTCGCGGCGACCGGGATCGACCGGGCCGCGCGCGTCGTCCGCGCCGCCGACGGCACCACCCACCCCTACGACGAACTGGTCCTCGCCACCGGCTGCCGGGCCTGGCTCCCGCCGGTCGACGGCCTCGCCGACGCGGTCGACCGTGACGTGCCCACCCGCGGTGTGAGCCTGTTCCGCGATCTCGACGACTGCGAGCGCATCCTCGACGCGGCGGTGCCGGGCGCGCGGATCGCCGTCGTCGGGGGCGGGCTGCTCGGGGTCGAGGCCGCCCGCGGGCTCGCCGGACGCGGCGTCGCCGTCACCCTGGTGCACCCGCGCACCCACCTGATGGAGCGCCAGCTCGACCCGGGCGCCGGAGACGTGCTCGCGACCGCGCTGCGCGGGCTCGGCGTCGACGTCCGCTGCGGGGTCGGGGCCAAGGCCTGGGATCCCGACACCGGCCTGGACTGCGACGACGGCTCCCGGGTCGCCGCGGACCACGTCGTCGTCGCCGCCGGGGTGCGCGCGAACGCCGGGCTGGCCGCCGACGCCGGGCTCGCGGTCGACCGCGGGATCCTCGTCGACGACCGCCTCGCCACCGACGACGGCCGGGTGCACGCCGTCGGCGACTGTGCCCAGCACGCCAGTGCCCCGGGCGGGCTCGTGCAGTCCGGCTGGGAGCAGGCCGCCGTCCTCGCCGACCTGCTGACCGGCACCGACCCGGCAGCGCGCTACCGCGGCACCCGCCCGGTCACCCGGCTCAAGGCCCGCGGCATAGACCTCGCCGCCCTCGGCGACCCCACCGCGGGCGACGAGGAGCTGCGTGTCTCCGACCCACGCCGCGGCCGCTACGGCGTGCTCGCGCTGCGCGACGACCGCGTCGTCGGGGCCGTCCTCATGGGGCTCCCCGACGCCGCGGCCATGATCACCGAGCTGTACGACTCCGGCGCCCCGGCCCCCGAGGACCGGCTCGCGCTGCTGCTCGGCCGGGCCTTGCCGGGGGAGGCGTCCTCCGCCACCGACCCCGTCCGCATGCCGGGCACCGCCGTGGTCTGCCGCTGCAACAGCGTCACCAAGAACACCCTGGTCAGCGCCTGGCGCGCGGGCGCCCACGACGTCGACGCGCTCTCGCGGCGCACCCGGGCCGCCACCGGCTGCGGGAGCTGCCGCGACGTCGTCTGCGGGATCCGGGATTGGCTGGCCGACATCGACCCGCCGCAGGAGAGTGCGGCATGAAGGAGCAGAGCATGAGTCGTCTGGTCGTCGTCGGGAACGGCATGGTCGGCCACCGCCTGGTCGCCGCCGTACGGGACCGTGACACGGCGGGGGACTGGGAGATCACCGTCCTCGGCGAGGAGACCCGCCGCGCCTACGACCGGGTCGCCCTGTCCTCCTACGTGGACGGCAAGTCGGAGGAGGAGCTGCGCCTCGACGACGACGAGCTGCGCAGCGATCCGCTCGTCACCTACCACCTCGGCGACGCCGTGGCCTCGATCGACCGCGACGCCCGCCGCGTCACCACCGCGTCCGGCCGCACCCTGACCTACGACGCGCTGGTGCTCGCCACCGGCTCGTACCCGTTCGTCCCGCCGGTGCCCGGCAAGGATCTGCCCGGCTGCTTCGTCTACCGCACCCTCGACGACCTCGACGCGATCAAGGCGGCCGCCGCGGCGGCAGCCGACGACCCGGCCCGCAAGGGGCGGCCGTCGGCGATCGTCGTCGGCGGCGGGCTGCTCGGCCTGGAGGCGGCCCGCGCGATGCGGCTGCTCGGGCTGTCGCCGCAGGTCGTCGAGATCGCGCCGCGGCTGATGCCGGTCCAGGTCGACGAGGGCGGCGGCGCGCTGCTCAAGCGGCTGGTCACCGCCCAGGGCATCGCCGTGCGGACCGGGGTGTCGCTGTCCGCGGTGTCCGCCGACCGCGGTCGGCTCGTCGGAACGCTCTCCGACGGCGTCGAGCTCGACGCCGACCTCGTCGTCTTCTCCGCGGGCATCCGCGCCTCCGACCAGCTCGCCCGCGACTGCGGCCTGCCGGTCGGCGAACGCGGCGGGGTCTGGGTCGACGACCGCTGCCGCACCTCCGACGACGCCGTGTGGGCGATCGGCGAGTGCGCCGCCCTGGAGGGCCGCACCTACGGCCTGGTCGCGCCCGGCTACGCGATGGCCGAGGTCGTCGCCGACCGGCTGCTCGGCGGGCAGGCCCGGATGACGCCCGAGGAGCTGGACATGTCCACCCAGCTCAAGCTGCTCGGCGTCGACGTCGCGAGCTTCGGCGACGCGCACGCCACGACCGAGGGCGCGCTGGAGATCGTCGTCAACGACCCGGTCGAGGGCACCTACTCCAAGCTGGTCGTGTCCGACGACGCGTCCACGCTGCTCGGCGGGGTCCTGGTCGGCGACGCCTCGCGCTACGGCTCGCTGCGCCCGCTGGTCGGGTCCCGGCTGCCCGACGACCCGGTCACCCTCATCTCGAAGGGCGGGGCCGAGCCCGACGCGTCGGCGCTGCCGGACTCCGCGCAGATCTGCTCGTGCAACGCCGTCACCAAGGGCACGCTGTGTGCGGCGATCGCCGACGGCGCGCACACCGTGCCGGAGCTGAAGGCGTGCACCCGCGCGGGCACCACCTGCGGCTCGTGCGTCCCGGCGCTGGCCCGGATCCTGGAGCAGCAGGGTGTCGAGGTCTCGAAGGCCCTGTGCGAGCACTTCGACCACTCCCGCGCGGAGCTGTTCGAGATCGTCGCCGGGGCCGGCATCCGGTCGTTCTCCGACCTGGTCGCCCGCTTCGGCCGCGGCTCGGGCTGCGACATCTGCAAGCCGGTGGTCGGGTCCATCCTCGCGTCGCTCTACAACGAGCACGTCCTCGACGGTGAGCGCGCGACGCTGCAGGACACCAACGACCACTTCCTCGCCAACATGCAGCGCAACGGCACCTACTCGGTGGTCCCGCGGATCGCCGGTGGCGAGGTGACCCCCGAGGGCCTGATCGTGATCGGCGAGGTCGCCCGCGACTTCGGGCTCTACACCAAGATCACCGGCGGGCAGCGGATCGACATGTTCGGCGCCCGCGTCGAGGACCTCCCCGCGATCTGGCGACGCCTGGTCGACGCCGGGTTCGAGTCCGGACACGCCTACGGCAAGTCGCTGCGCACCGTGAAGTCCTGCGTCGGCACGACGTGGTGCCGCTACGGCGTGCAGGACTCGGTCGGCCTCGCCGTCGAGCTGGAGCTGCGCTACCGCGGGCTGCGCAGCCCGCACAAGCTCAAGTCCGGCGTCTCCGGCTGTGCGCGCGAGTGCGCCGAGGCCCGTTCCAAGGACTTCGGCGTGATCGCCACCGAGCACGGCTGGAACCTCTACGTCGGCGGCAACGGCGGCTTCACCCCGCGTCACGCCGAGCTGCTCGTCTCCGACGTCGACACCGAGACGCTCGTCCGCACCATCGACCGGTTCCTGATGTTCTACGTCCGCACCGCCGAGCGGCTGCAGCGCACCGCGCCGTGGATCGAGGCGATGGAGGGCGGGCTGGACCACCTGCGCGCGGTGATCGTCGACGACTCGCTCGGCATCTGTGCCGAGCTCGACGCCGCGATGGCCCGCCACGTCGACTCCTACGCCGACGAGTGGGCCGGCGTCCTGGCCGACCCGCAGAAGCTGGAGCGGTTCGTGTCCTTCGTCAACGCGCCCGACACCCCCGACCCCACCGTCCGCTTCGTCGAGGAGCGGGGACAGAACGTCCCGGCCCCCGGCCGTCCCGACGAGCCCGTCCTGATCGGCCTCCCGGAGGTGTCCTCCCGATGAGCACCCAGCTCGACGCGTCCACCACCACCAGCACCGCCAGCACCATCGCCACCAGCACCGGAGCGACCACGACCGCCGCGCCCGCCCCGGCCGGGACCGAGCCCACCGGCTGGCTCACGGTCTGCCCGGTGGAGCGGTTGCAGCCCGGCCGGGGTGTCGCCGCACTCGTCGGCGACACCCAGGTCGCGTTGTTCCGTCTCGCCGACGGCTCGGTGTACGCACTGGGCAACATCGACCCGTTCACCGGGGCCGCGGTCGTCTCCCGCGGCATCGTCGGCGACCGCGGCGGCGAGCCGACCGTCGCCTCGCCGCTGTACAAGCAGGTCTTCGCCCTGTGCGACGGCCGCTGCCTGGCGGGTGCCGACGAGGGCGACGCTGTGAGCCTGCCCGCGTTCGTGGTCCGGGTGATGGGCGAGGAGTTGCAGGTCGGGCTACGGTGAACACCCCTTCCCGTACCGTCGTGCCCACCACCACCCGCGACGCTCCCGGCCATCTCCGCGCGTCCTCCGCGCCGGCCGGCCGGGACATCGGAGGAACGGAGAACCGGTGACCCGATCCGCCGCACGAGACGTCGCCGCCGCGCCCGACGCGGCGGCGGTGCCACCGCTGGCCGGGTTCACCGTCGGGATCACCGCGGCCCGGCGCGCCGAGGAGCTGGCCACGATGCTGGAGCGCCGCGGCGCCACCGTCCAGCACGGGCCCGCGCTGCGCATCGTGGCCCTCGCCGACGACGCCGACCTGGAGAACCGCACCCGCGAGCTCGTCGCGGCACCACCGGACATCACCGTCGCGACCACCGGGATCGGCTACCGCGGCTGGATCGAGGCCGCCGACGGCTGGGGGCTGGGCGAGGAGCTGCTCGTCGCGCTCGGCCGGTCGGAGATGCTGGCCCGCGGGCCCAAGGCGCGCGTCGCGATCCGCGCCTCGGGCCTGGTCGACGCCTGGTCCCCGGAGTCGGAGTCCACCGCCGAGGTGCTGGAGCACCTGCTCGACCGCGGCGTCGAGGGGACCCGGATCGCTGTACAGCTGCACGGCGAGCCGCTGCCCGACGTCGTCGACGCGCTGGAGATGGCGGGCGCCGAGGTCGTGACGGTGCCGGTCTACCGGTGGGCACCGCCGCTGGACCTCGCCCCGCTGGACCGGCTGATCGACACCACCCTGACCGGCGGGATCGACGTCCTGGCGTTCACCAGCGCCCCCGCCGCGGCCGGGATCCTCGCCCGTGCCGGGGAGCGGGGTCTGCGCGAGGACCTCCTCACCGCGCTGCGCGGCCCCGTGCTGGCGCTGTGCGTCGGCCCGGTCACCGCGGCACCGCTGGAGGCGCTCGACGTGCCGACCGTGCAGCCGCAGCGCTCCCGGCTCGGCGCGATGGTGCGGACCTGTGAGTCCGTCGCCCCGGCCCGTGCCCGCAGGCTCCCGGTCGGCGGCCACCAGCTGGAGCTGCGCGGATACGCGGTGCTCGTCGACGGCAGGTTCTGCCCGCTCCCGCCGACGCCCATGGCGTTGCTGCGGCTGCTCGCCAGGCGGCCCGGCCGGGTCGTGTCCCGCGCCGAGCTGCTCGCCGCGCAGCCCGGTGGGGCGGGCGACGAGCACGCCGTCGAGAACGCCATCGCCCGGCTCCGCGCCGCACTCGGTGTCCCCGGCCTGGTGCAGACCGTGGTGCGCCGCGGCTACCGGCTCGCACTGGAACCCGAGCACGGCGCGCACTGCGCCGAGGACCCGGAGGTGACCCGGTGACCGGACTCCCGCTGCTGCTCGTCGCGCACGGGTCGCGCTCCGACGCCGCCGACGCGGTGATCCGGTCGCTCGCCGAGGCCGTCGCCGCGCGCGGCCCGCAGGTCGAGATCTGCTACGTCGACGTCCGCGGTCCGAAGGTCGTCGACGCCGTGATCGGGCTGCAGGACCGCGGCCACGACGGCGCCGTCGTCGTCCCCGCGTTCCTCGCCGCCGGCTACCACGTCCGCACCGACCTGCCCGCCCAGCTCGCCGAGGCCGGCGCCGACCCGGCCCGGTTCGCGGTGACCCGCTCCATGGGGCCCGACCCGCTGCTCGCCGCCGCGGCCCTGGACCGGTTGCGCACGGCCGGCTACCGCGACGGCGACGCCGTCGTCCTCGCCGCGGCCGGCTCGTCGGACCCGTCCGCGGTCGCCCAGGTGCACGCGAGCGCCGGGATGCTCGCCCGCCGGGTCGGCCGTCCCGTCCCGGTCGGGTTCGCCGCCACCGGCAGCCCGTCGGTGGCCGAGCTGGTCACCCGGCTGCACGACGCCGGGGAACAGCGGGTCGCGGTCGCGTCCTGGCTGCTGGCACCCGGTGTCTTCCAGACACGGCTGCTCGGATCGGGCGCCGACGTCGTCGCCGACCCGCTGGGCGTGCACGACGACGTGGTCGCCGCCGTCCTCAAGCGCTACGCCGCCGGGGCCGCCGCGGTGCTCGCCGCCTGACCGTGCCCCGGCCCGACCCGGACCTGGTCGCCCGGCTGCGGGCGGCGGGCTGCGTGTTCGCCGAGGACGAGGCGGCGCTGCTCGCGACCGCGGCCGACGGCCCGGAGCGGGAGGCACTCGTACGGCGTCGTATCGCCGGTGAACCGCTGGAACACGTCCTGGGCCGGGTGGACTTCGACGGGCTGAGGGTGCGGATCACCCCCGGGGTGTTCGTGCCGCGCCGTCGCAGCGAGGCACTGGTGCACGCGGCCGTCGCCGCGCTGCCGGACCTCGCTCCCGGGCACCGACCGCTGGTGGTCGACCTCTGCTGCGGCTGCGGTGCGCTGGGCCTCGCCGTCGCCCGCCGGGCCGCCGCCGACCGTCACGGCGCCGACCGTCATGTCGCCGACAGTCGCGCCGCCGACTCCCGCGCCGTCGATCTCCACGCGGCCGACGCCGACCCGGTCGCCACCGCCTGTGCCGCGGCGAACCTGGCCGGGATCGGGACGGTGCACACGGGCGACCTGTTCGCCGCGCTCCCCGGCCGGCTGCGGGGCCGGGTCGACGTGCTCGTCGCGAACACCCCCTACGTGCCCAGCGGCGCGATCGCGTCGATGCCCCCGGAGGCCCGCGACCACGAGCCCCGCGCCGCGCTCGACGGCGGCGCCGACGGCCTCGGCCCGGCCCGCCGCGTCGCCGCCGGGGCGGGGGAGTGGCTCGCTCCCGGCGGGACGCTGCTCATCGAGACCGGCACCGCACAGGCGCCGGTGCTGGCGGAGGTGTTCACCGCGCACGGGCTCACCGCCCGGATCGGCACCGACGACGACCGCGGCGCGACCTGGGTGCAGGGCCGCGCTCCCCGCTGACCGGGGCGTCTCGGTCGGCGACGACGGGTCACCCGGTGGTGATCACCAGGCGTCCGGGCCCGTCGGCGGTCCAGGCCCGCTCGACGTCGGCCAGCTCCGCGGTCCGCACCGGCACGTCGAGACCCTCGGTGACGACGGCGTCCAGCAGCCGCGGCAGCTCGGCGAACAGCAGCGCCGGGTCGATGCTCCCGCCGCCGCTGCCGGTGACCTCGATCCGGCGGGCGCGCAGGATCGCCGCGTCCAGCTCGACGGTCCGCCCGGCGAGCGAGCCGATCTGCACGTAGCGCACCGGCCGCCCGCCGTGCTGCAGGCTGTCCGAGCGCAGCGCGTCGAACGCCGCGACCGCGACCGGGCCCCACAGGTAGTCGAGGACGACGTCGGGACCGCCGTCGAGCGCGGCCACGAGCGCGGCCGTCGTCGCGGCGGGGTCCTCGCCGATCCGGATGCCGACGACGCGGTCGTCGGCGCAGACCCGCTCCAGCGCGGCGGGGTCGCGCCCGGCCGCGACCACCCGGCCCGCGCCGTGGTGCAGCGCGATCCGCACCGCCAGCGAGCCGGAGGCGCCGGTCGCACCCAGGACCAGGACCGTCCCGCCGGTCGGGACACCGCGGTCGGCCAGCGGCATCCACGACGACATCGCCGGGTTGACCACGGCCGCGGCGAGCTCGGTCGGCAGCGCGTCCGGGACGGGCACGGCCCAGCCGGCCGGGACCAGTGTGCGTTCGGCGATCGTCCCGTACGGGTCGGGGCAGCCACCGGTGTAGACGCGGCGGCCGTCGAGCTCGGCGATCCCGTCGACGCCGGCGACGAACGGCAGCCGATCCCCCGCGGAGTAGTGGCTGCCCGCGGCGACCGAGCGCACCAGCTGGTGCACCCCGGCGGCGAGCATGCGCACCTCGACCGTCCCGGCGACCGGATCGGGATCCGGGAAGTCGGCGTACGCGGGCGGGGTGGTGAACGACGTGACGACAGCGGCCTTCATGGGGCACCTCCGTTGAACATTGTTCAAATCCAGGTGGCCTACACTCCTCTGAACACTGTTCAACGTCAAGGGGGGCCGGTGGCGCTGCACCGCGAGGCCATCGTCGACGCGGCGTTCGAGCTGCTCGCCGACGGCGGGCTCGACGCGATCACCGCCCGCGCGCTGGCGGCTCGGCTCGGGGTGCGTGCGGGCGCGCTCTACTACCACCTGCCGGACATGGCGGCGCTGCGCGACGAGATGGCGACGCGTGTCGTGCGGCGGGTGCTGCAGCGCGTCGGGGAGGCGGCCGGGTCGGACTGGGCGACACTGTTGCGGACCGCGGCGGCCGGCACCCGGGACACGCTGCTGGGCTACCGGGACGGGGCGATGCTCGTCGCCGGCACCCGCCTGCTCGACGACGAGGCGCTGCGCTCCCTGGAGGTGCCGCTGGCCGCGCTCGTCGCCGCGGGGTTCGCCCCGCTCGACGCCCAGCGCGCGCTGGCCACGGTGAACGCCTACGTCGTCGGGTTCGTGATCGAGGAGCAGGAGCGCCGGGACCCGGTCCGCGGCGCCGCGTACACCGCCGAGCACCGCCGGGCCCGGCTCGACCCGGATGCGCAGCCGCTCAGCCACGCCCTGAGCGACGAGGTCGTCGCACTGCCGGAGGGGGCCTTCACCTGGGGGGTGGAGGCGATCGTCGCCGGGATCGGCGCGCGCCGTGGCGGGTGAGGCCGGTCAGCGCCTGCGGTGCTCACGGGGCAGCCGGCCGTCGACCATCAGGATCCCCTCGGCCCGCAGCCGGGCCGCCTGCTCGGCGGCGAGGTGCGGGGCCGAGCGCCCGTCGGAGCGCAGCACCCGGTGCCACGGCAGGTCGTGGCCGTCCTCGGCGAGGATCCGGCCGACCAGACGCGCCGAGCGGATCTCGGCGAGCTCGGCCACCTCGCCGTAGCTGAGGGTCTGCCCGGGCGGGATCGACCGGACGACCTCGCGCACCCGCTCCAGGATCTCGGAGTCCACGCCTGCAGTCTGACGCTGTCGGTGCCCCGTGGTCTCATCGCCCCATGAGCCGAACAGCCACCGAGCAGGCGTCGCCGCGCCTGGTGCGTGCGGACCCCCGGCCCGCTCCCGCGCGGGAGTGGACCGGTGCCGCCGCGCGGGTGCTCGCGCACGAGCGCGGCGCGCTGCGGGTGCTGGGCGGGCCGGGCACGGGCAAGACGAGCCTGCTGCTCGACGCGGTGGTCCGGCGCATCCGGGCCGGTGAGCCGCCCGGGTCGGTGCTCCTGCTGGTCGGCAGCCGCCGCGCCGCGGAGGAGCTGCGGGGCCGGCTGACGTCGCTGCTCACCGCGGGCGGCGGCGAGCTCGCCGGGGACTTCGGGGTGCGCACCACCCGTGAGCTGCTGGTGCGGACCGTGCACTCCTACGCGTTCGGGGTGCTGCGGCTGCACGCCGCGCGCCACGAGGACCCGCCGCCGCGGCTGCTGGCCTCGGCGGAACAGGACGTGGTGGTCCGCGAGCTGCTCGCCGGGGAGATCGACGGCTGGAACGGCACCGTCCCCGGCTCGGGCTGGCCGGAGCGGCTCGACCCGGCCCTCGGACTGCCCGGGTTCGCCGCGGAGCTGCGGGAGCTGCTGCTGCGGGCGGCCGAGCGCGGGCTGGGTCCGCGGGAGCTGGCCGAGCTGGGGCGTGAGCACGGGCGTGAGGAGTGGGTCGCCGCGGCCCGGTTCTTCCGCACCTACGAGGAGGTCACGTTGCTGCGTGGGTCGGCGGGGCGGGGCGCCCCGCAGGCCACGGCGCCTGCGCTGGACTCGGCCGAGCTCGTCGCCGCGGCGCTGGACACCCTGGCCGCGGACCCGGACCTGCGTGAGCAGGAGCGGCGCCGGGTGCGCCACCTCCTGGTGGACGACGCGCAGGACCTCGACCCGCAGCAGATGGAGCTCGTCGCGGCGCTGGCCGAGCACGCCGGTTCCACGCTGCTCGCGGGCGACCCCGACCAGGCGGTCCTGACCTTCCGCGGCGCGGACCCGCAGGGCCTGACCGTGCTCGACGCGCCCACCGAGGTCCTCACCGTCGACCACCGCCAGCGGCCCGGGGTGCGGGCGGCGGGCCTGCGGGTGGCGGAGAAGCTGCCGGGCGCCGGGGTGACCCGGACCCGGCGCGGCCCGGAGCAGGACGACGGGGCCCCCGAGGCCCCGGACGGTCCGGACGGCCCGGACGCGGCCGGGGTGGGTGAGGCCCTGCAGGTCCGGGTGTTCGGGTCGCCGTCCGCGGAGGCCGGCTGGATCGCCGACCGGCTGCGGCGCGCGCACCTCGTCGACGGGGTGCCGTGGTCGGACATGGCGGTGCTGTCGCGGTCCGCGCGGCGCACCCTGCCCGCGCTGCGCCGGGCTCTCGCCGCGGCCGGGGTCCCGCTGGCCGCACCACCGGACGAGGTGCCGCTGCCGCGCCAGCCCGCCGTCGTGCCGCTGCTGCTGGTGCTGCGCGCGGCCTGGCGACCGTCCGCGATCGACGCCGACCTCGCGACCGCCCTGCTCACCTCACCGTTGGGCGGCGGTGACCCCATGCGGATGCGACGGCTGCGCCGCGGCCTGCTGCGGATGCACGCCGCCGCGGGGCACGACGTCCGGACCTTCGCCGACGACGACCGCGTCGAGGCGGGTGAGGTCGACCCGGCCGCGGCGAGCAGCGATCCGCTGCTGGTCGAGATGCTGCGCGACGCGGTCGCGGGCCGGCCCGACCCGCTGCCGATGCTCTCGCCCGCCGAGGCGGCACCGATGCGCGACGTGGGCCGCCTGCTCGACACCGCCGCCCGCTCCAGCGGTGCGGGTGACCAGGTCGAGGAGACGCTGTGGAAGGTGTGGCGGCGCACCGGTCTGGCGAAGCGCTGGAGCGAGGCGAGCGCCCGTGGGGGGCCCGGCGGCGCGGCCGCCGACCGGGACCTCGACGCGGTGCTGGCCCTGTTCGACGCGGCCGCCCGCTACACCGACCGGCTGCCCGGTGCCGACGTCGGCGGGTTCCTGGAGTACCTGCTCGACCAGCAGCTGCCGGGGGAGACCCTGGCCCCGCAGGCCCCCCGGGGCGGCGCGGTCGAGCTGCTCACCGCGCACGGCGCCCGGGGCCGGGAGTGGACGGTCGTCGCGGTGCCCGGGGTGCAGGAGGGTCTGTGGCCCGACGTACGGCTGCGCGGCAGCCTGCTCGGCCACGAACGGCTCGTCGACCTCGTCGGCGGGGTCGCCGCCCCCGACGACGCGGTCTCCCGCACGGCGCCACTGCTCGCCGAGGAGCGCCGGCTGTTCTACGTCGCCTGCACCCGTGCCCGGACGACGCTGCTGGTCAGCGCCGTGCAGGGGGAGGACGAGCAGCCCTCCCGGTTCCTCGACGAGCTCGACCCCCGCCCCGCCGACGCCGCCGAGGCCCGCCCGGTGCACCGGCCCGAGCGGTCCCTGGTGCTGGCCGAGCTGGTCGGGGAGCTGCGTCGCGCCGTCACCGAGCCCGACCACGGCGACCCGGGGCGCGCCGCGCGTCGTCGCCGGGCGGCGACCCAGCTGGCCCGGCTCGCCGCGGACGGCGTCCCCGGGGCCCATCCCGACGACTGGTACGGCGTCGCCGAGCTGTCCGACGGCGCCCCGCTGCGCGCCGAGGGCGAGCTCGTCCCGATCTCCCCCTCCGACGTCGAGACGATCGCCGGCTGCCCCCTGCGGTGGGTGCTGTCCCGGCACGGCGGCGACGAGACCGGCGCGCTGTCGGCGGTCACCGGGTCCCTGGTGCACGCACTGGTCCAGGCCCGTGCCGCCGGGGCCGACCCGGCGGAGCTGGAGGAGGCACTGCGGTCGGCGTGGCGGCGACTCGACACCGGGGCCCCGTGGTTCGGGCGTCGCGAGCTGGTCCGGGTGCGCGAGATGCTCGCCGCCTTCGACGACTGGGTGCGCCGCAGCCGTGCCGAGGGGCTGGAGCTGGTGGCCGTCGAGCAACCGGTGCAGCTGGATCTGGACGCCGGGGACGACAGCGAGGGTGACGACCCGGGGGCGCCGGACGGCGGCACCGTCTCCGGTGGCGAGACACCGGACGGCCCCGCGCTGCTGCCGGTCGACACCGACGGCGGTCCGGGGCGCGGCGGCGGTGCCGTGCGGGCGGCGCGCCGGGTCCGGCTGCGCGGTCGGGTCGACCGGCTCGAACGCGACGACCAGGGGCGTCCGGTCGTCGTCGACGTCAAGACGGGGAAGACGGCCACCTCGGCGAAGGCCACCGCCGAGCACCACCAGCTGGCCGTCTACCAGCTCGCGGCCTCGCTCGGCGCGTTCGACGAGCTCGTCGGGGCAGGGGTGGAGCCGGGCGGGGCGCGGCTGCTGTTCCTGGCCGACCGCAAGGCGAGCGGCGAGGCCAAGGAACCGCAGCAGGCGGCGCTGCGCCCGGAGGAGATGGGGCACTGGCGGGACGTGCTGATGACCTGTGCCGAGGACTCGGCAGGGGCGGTGTTCGTCGCCCGCGCCGGGCCGGACTGCGACCGCTGCCCGGTCCGTACGAGCTGCCCCGCGGTCGAGACGGGCCGCACGGTGGTGGACGGGTGAGCGGGCCCGGCCCCACCGAGCGGACGCCCCGTCGGTCAGGGCCGGTGGTCAGGTCACGCGCGCCGGTCGGGCCCGGCGGTCGGCGACGCGGTCGATGACCAGCGCCGCACCCAGCCCGAGCGCGACCGCGGCGCAGAATCCGCCGACGGTGTCGGTGGCGTAGTGCGCCCCGAGTCGCACCATGCCCGCGCCGACGGTGCCTCCGGCCAGCAGCGCCGTCGCGGCCAGGGTGGCGACGGCAGGTCCGGTGCGGGCCACCGGCAGCAGCCCCACCAGCAGCAGGGCGACGACGAGCCCGATCGAGACCGCACCGCCGGTGTGGCCGGAGGGGAACGCGTAGCCGTCCGCGGTGGCGGTGCCGATGGTGCGCCCGATCAGTGGTTTGAGCACCGTCGTCGCGATGCCGGTCAGGCCGGGGCCGACGACGGCCAGCACGGCCAGCCGCGGTCGTCGCAGGTACAGGGCCAGCCCGGCGAGCAGCAGCGCGAACAGCACGACCGTCGGCGGGGAGCCGAAGGTGACCGCGTCCGCGAGCAGCGAGCCCGACCGGTGTCCCAGCGCGTCCACCACGGCGTCGGCGTCGCGGTCGATCCGCCCGGCGGTCGCGTCGCCGCGGTAGGCCCAGGCCAGGACCGCGAAGACGGCGACGGCCGCCGCCACGATCAGTGGCGCCGGCCGTCGCAACGGTCCCAGCAGGGACGGGTCGTCGGGAGTGGGGCGCACCTGGCCCAGGTTAGCCCGCGCTGGCGAGCCCCAGGGCGGTCGCCAGCCGTCGCAGGTCGCCCTCCGGCTCCGCCATCCCGGGCGTGATGAGCTGGGCGCAGACGTGGTCGGCGCCGGCGTCGAGGTGCTCGTCGAGCCGGGCCGCGACCTGCTCCGGGGTGCCGTGCGCGACGAGCGCGTCGATCAGGGCGTCGCTGCCGCCGTCGTCGAGATCGGACTCCGCCCAGCCGAGCCGCTTCAGGTTGTTCCGGTAGTTGACCAGGCTCAGGTAGGGCTTCTCGACGGCCGGGCGACCGAGGGTGCGCGCAGCGGCCGGGTCGTCATCGAGCACGACCTTGTGTTCCGGCGCGATCAGCGCCCCGGCGCCGTAGCGTTCGCGCGTGGAGCGGGTGTGCTCGGGCGTGGTCAGGTACGGGTGGGTCCCGGCGGACCGGTCGCGGGCCAGGTCGAGCATCTTCGGGCCCAGTGCGGCGACCGCGCGGCCGTCGGTGGGGACCTCGAGCTCGTCGAGCCGGTCGAGGTAGGCGACGAGTGCGGCGTACGGCCGGGTGTAGTCGCTGGTGGCCTCCGGGTGCCCGACGCCGATCCCCAGCAGGAAGCGTCCCGGGTGCCGCGCCTCGATGCGGTGGAACGACTCCGCGACCTCGTCGGCGGGGGTGGCCCAGATGTTCACGATGCCGGTCGCCACCGCCAGCGAGGTCGTCGCGTCGAGCAGCGACTCGGCCAGCGCGAGGTCGCCGGGCGGTGAGCCGCCGACCCACACCGCACCGAACCCGAGCTTCTCGATCTCCGCGGCGAGATCGGGGGACAGCCCCGTCTCGTGCCGCCAGACGCCGTACCGGCCGAGGGAAACACTCATGGTGGTGACTACCACCGCGCGGGTCCGATCATTCCCGGTCCTACGATGGCCCCTCCACTACGCGAGAGGCTGGAACAGCAGTGATCGACCTCAAGGCGGCCCGACAGGACCCGGACACCTTCCGCACGGCGCTGTCCCGTCGCGGCGCGTCCGCGGACTTCGACGCCCTGCTGGAGGTCGACGCCCGCTGGCGAGAGGCCACCGACCGCGTCGGCAGCCTGCGCGCCGCGGCCAAGCAGCGGCCCAAGGGCAGGCCCACCCCGGAGCAGGTGGAGCAGTTCAAGCAGGAGAAGGAGGAGCTGCGCGCGGCCGAGGACGCCCTCGCGGTGGCCGACACCGAACGGTCCGAGATCCTCGCCCGCATTCCGAACCTGCCCGACCCGACCGCCGCCGACGGCATGGCGGAGGAGGACGCGGTCACCGTCCGCACCTGGGGCACCCCGCCTGCCTTCGACTTCCCCCCGCGCGACCACCTGGACCTGGCGTCGTCGACGGGCCGGGTCGACATGGCCCGGGGTGCGCGGCTGTCCGGGTCGCGGTTCGCCTACCGCTTCGGCGACGTCGCGCGGCTGGAGATGGCGCTGTTCCGCTACGTCATGGACAAGCTCGCCGGCGAGGGCTTCGTCCCGGTGCTCGGCCCGGTCCTGGCGAACGAGCGGGCGATGTACGGCACCGGCTTCCTGCCGACCGAGGCGTCGAACCTCTACGAGCTGGAGAAGGACGGCCTCTACCTCACCGGCACCTCCGAGGTCGCGCTCGCCGGGATCCACATGGACGAGATCGTCGACCTCGACGCGCTGCCCGCGAGCTACGTCGCGTTCTCGACGAACTTCCGGCGCGAGGCCGGTGCGGCGGGCAAGGACACCAAGGGCATGTTCCGGGTGCACCAGTTCGACAAGGTCGAGATGTTCGTCTACTGCCTGCCGGAGAACTCCCGGGACGTGCACGAGGAGCTGCTCGCCCACGAGGAGTCGATCGTGCAGGAGCTGGGGCTGCCCTACCGCGTGCAGAACATCGCCGTCGGCGACCTCGGCAACCCGGCCGCGAAGAAGTACGACATCGAGGCCTGGTTCCCGGTGCAGGAGCGCTACCGGGAGATCACCTCGTGCTCCAACACCACCGACTACCAGGCGCGACGCCTCAACGTCCGGTTCCGCCGCGAGGCCGGGGCGCCCACCGAGAACGTGCACACGCTCAACGGGACCGGAGCCACCGCCCGCGCGATGCTCGCGATCATGGAGAACTTCCAGGACGCGAACGGGACGGTCACCGTGCCGGAGGTGCTGCGGGCCCACGGCGCCCCCGCGACGGTCGGCACCCCGCCGGCCTGATCGCTCTACCGCAGACGGGGTGACGCGCGCGACCTCCTGACGGAGCAACCGAACGGGGTCCCGTGCGTCCTGCTTGCGTGGAGAAACCGGGGAGTGGTGTGTCGCGGGGCGGGGAACGCCCGGACACCTCGCAGCACACCGCCGTCGGTGGTGGGCGCCCCCTCGGGCCCGACGCCCGTCGGCCGTCCGCCGTGCCGTCTCCCGAGCCGTCCGCTGTGCCGTCTCCCGAGCCGTGGCCGACCGGACGACGGGCCCGGGCGCGCCGCGCGGGCGTGACCTCCGGCGCCGAGATCGCCGAGGCTACCCGCGGGCCGTCCGCCGCCGCCCGGGGCGCCCTACCGGGGCCCGTGTCCCCGGTGCCGCGGGCCCGCGGGCCCGTCCGCGCCGACGGCACCGTCGCGGCCGCGAGCGTCGGGGACGGAGCGGAACGCACCGTGGAGACCCGCGCCGTCGCCGCGCGCCGGTCGACGGGCAGGCACCTCGCCCCGGACGCCGTGCCCGGTCCGCGCCGCGGGCCCCGGCCGCCCACCGCAGCCACGGCGGAGGTCGGTGGCACCGCAGCCAGGCCGGTCCCGCCGCGGACCTCGGCCGAGCCGACCCCCACCGCGCAGATCCCGAGAGCGCAGATCCCCACAGCGCAGATCCCCACAGCGCCGGCGCCGACTCCGCCGGCGTCGACCCCCGTGCTGCGGACCTCGAATGCACGGGTTCCCGCAGCCCCGGGGCCGATCACCACCACGTCCCGCCTCCGCCCCACCGAACGCGGAGCCCGGGCCACGGCCGCCCGGGCCGGCCGCCCGGACCGAGCCGGGCACCCGGACAGAGCCGTACGCCCGGACCGCGCCGTCACCGGCCTGCGCCGCCGGATCGCGCACGGCGCCGGGGCGATGGCGCTGGTGCTCGTCGCCGCCGCCGGGCTGACCTGGACCGTGCTCGTCCCGCCGGACGGCACGGCCGGCGCCGACCCGGCGACGTCCGCGCTGGACAACCAGCTGCCGCCCCCGCCGCCCCCACCTCCGCCACAGCAGTGGCGTCAGGTCGGCGGCGACGAGTTCGACGGCTCCCGCGTCGACCGCTCCACCTGGACCGTCTACAACTCGCCCGGCGGGTTCGGCAATGGCCTGCGCCGCCCGTCCGCCGTCGGCGTCGGCGACGGCCTGCTCACCGTCACCGCTCGCCCCCGGGCCGCGGGCGGGGGTGTCTCCGGCGGCGTCGCGATGCACGACGGACAGCTCTACGGCCGCTGGGAGTTCCGCGCCCGCACCGACGCCGGCACCGGGTACAGCCCCGCGATCCTGCTCTGGCCGGACTCCGAGCGGTTCCCCGACGACGGGGAGCTCGACATGATGGAGATCCCGTTCGGCGACCGGCACGCGGCCACCGCCTTCGTCCACTACGGCGCGCAGAACCACATCCTGTCGACCGCCAGCCCCGGCGACTTCACCCAGTGGCACACCTTCGCGCTGGACTGGCTGCCCGACCGGATCAGCTGGTACGTCGACGGGGTGAAGAAGTGGGAGGTCACCGACCGCCGCGCGATCCCCACCACCCCGATGCACCTGGCCATCCAGCTCGACCAGGGCCCGGCCTCCGGGTGGATCCCCGCTCCGGACGCGTCCACCCCCGACGAGGTGCGGCTGCAGGTCGACTGGGCCCGCGTGTTCGCACCCGTCGACGACGCCGGATAGCGCCCGAGACCGAACCGGGACGACGGCGGGGGCCGGGCACCGCTGTCGGTGGGGCCGGGTAGAACGGTCCCCGTGGACCCCACCCCCGCCGAGCTGGCACGTGCGCTCGGTCTGCACCCGCCGACCGAGGAGCAGGCCGCGGTCATCGCCGCGCCTGCCGGGCCCGCGCTCGTCGTCGCGGGGGCGGGGGCCGGCAAGACCGAGACGATGGCGGCCCGCGTCGTCTGGCTCGTCGCGACCGGCCGGGTGCTGCCCGAGCAGGTCCTCGGGCTGACCTTCACGCGCAAGGCGGCGCAGCAGCTGGGCACCCGCGTCCGGTCCCGGTTGCGCCGCCTCGCCGGGGCCCGGATCCTCGACGACCTGGACCCGTCGGGCGCCCGGCGCGCCGCGCTGCTGGCGGGCGAGCCGACCGTCGCCACCTACCACGCCTACGCCGGGCGCCTGGTCGGCGAGCACGCGCTGCGGCTGCCCGCAGAGCCCGCCGCCCGGCTGCTCGGCCCGACCGCGGCCTGGCAGCTGGCCCACCGCGTCGTCTCCACCTGGGCCGCGGACCTGGAGATCGACCGGGTACCCGCGACCGTCACCGGCTACCTGCTCTCCCTGGCCGGGGAGCTGGGGGAGCACCTCGTCGAGCCGGACCAGGTGCGGCGCCTCGCCGAGCGGATGCTGCCGGTGCTGCAGCACGCCCCGCCCGGCAAGCGGCAGCGCGCCGAACCCTCGGCCGGGTACAAGGCCCGCATCGCCGCGCAGCGGATGCGTTGCGAGCTGCTGCCGCTGGTCGAGGAGTTCGCCCGGCGCAAGCAGGCCGAACAGGCCATGGACTTCGCCGACCAGATGGCCCTCGCGGCCCGCATCGCCGAGGCCGACCCGGAGGTCGGGCGGATCGAGCGTGCCCAGTACCGGGCCGTGCTGCTCGACGAGTACCAGGACACCGGGCACGCCCAGCGGGTGCTGCTCCGCGCGCTGTTCGGCGTGCCGCCGGGGCTCGCCCCGGAGCCCGGCGACGACCCGGAGTACCGCTCGGTCACCGCGGTCGGCGACCCCTGCCAGTCGATCTACGGCTGGCGCGGCGCGAGTGCCGGGAACCTGGCGCGCTTCCGCACCGACTTCCCCGCCGCGGGCGGCGACCCCGCCCCCGTGCACGGCCTGCTCACCAGCTTCCGGAACCCGGCCGAGGTGCTCGTGCTGGCCAACCGGGTCTCCGAGCCGCTGCGGACCGCGCCCGGCGCCGTCCGGGTGGGGGAGCTGCGCCCGCTCGACGGTGCGGGCCCCGGCGACGTGCGGGCCGCCCTGCTGCCCGACGTCGCGGCCGAGGTCGCCTGGACCGCCGACGGCATCGCCGAGCTCTGGCACGCCGGCCACGCCGACGGCACCCCGCCCACCGCCGCGGTGCTGGTCCGGCGCCGCTCCGACATGGACGCGCTCGCTGCCGCGCTGCGCGACCGGCGGGTCCCGGTGGAGGTCGTCGGGCTCGGTGGGCTGCTGTCCACCCCCGAGGTCCGCGACCTCGTCTCCGCGCTGCGGGTGGTGTCCGACCCGCTCGCCGGGCCGGCCGCCGTACGGCTGCTCACCGGGCCCCGGTGGCGGCTCGGGATCGCCGACCTGGCCGCGCTGTGGCAGCGCGCCCGCGAGCTCGTCCCGCACCGCCCGGCGCGCCCCGGGCCGCTGTCGGCCGCCGACCTGGCGCTGGGGGCACTGCCCGGTGAGCAGGCCGAGCAGGCCGGTCTCGTCGACGCACTCGACGACCCGGGCGGCCCGGAGCGCTACTCCTCGGCCGGGTTCGACCGGATCCGGCGCATCGGCCGCGAGCTCGCCCAGCTGCGCGCCCGCACCGCTGCCCCGCTGACCGACCTGGTCGCCGACGTGGAGCGGACCCTGCTCCTCGACGTCGAGACGGCGGCCCGTCCCGGCCCCACCGGCCGCGCGCACCTCGACGCGTTCGCCGACGTCGTCGCCGACTTCGCCGCCGGCGCGGACGTGCCGTCGCTCCCGGGCCTGCTCGACTACCTGGAGACCGCCGAGCAGGCGGAGGAGGGGCTGACCCCCGGCGAGGTGGAGGTCGCCCCGGACCGGGTGCAGATCCTGACCGTGCACGCGGCGAAGGGGCTGGAGTGGGAGGTCGTCGCCGTCCCGCACCTGGTCTCCCAGGTCTTCCCCGGTCGCAAGATGTCCGGGTCCTGGCTGAAGGACCCGGCCGCGCTGCCGGTGCCGCTGCGCGGCGACGCCGACGACCTGCCCGGTCTGCACCTGCCCCCTCCGGGCGCCGACCGCAAGCAGGTCGAGACCGCGCTCGACGACCACGACGACGCCCTCGACGAGCGCCGCCTCGCCGAGGAGCGCCGGCTGTTCTACGTCGCGCTCACCCGGTCCGAACGGGTGCTGCTGGTGTCCGGGCACCGCTGGCCCGCGACGGGGGAGCGGCCGAAGGAGCCGTCGGTGTTCCTGACCGAGCTCGCCGAGATCCTGGAGGGGCCCGGCGGCTCCGAGGTCGGCGTGCTGGAGCACTGGGCGCCCCCGCCCGAGATCGCCGCCGGGAACCCGGCGCTCGGCGTCGAACGGACCGCTCAGTGGCCGCCGGACCCGTTCGGCGACCGCGCCGACGACGTGCGCTCCGGGGTCGAGATGGTCCGCGCCGCGCTGCGCGCCCGGCGGCCGAAGCGGCCGCGCCGCGCCGCGCAGACCGACCAGCTCGCACTCGAGCTGCCCCCGGCCCCCGACCCGGAGTCCGGGGCCGGCGTGGTCGACGCGGAGGGGGATCCCGAGGGCTGGGCCGCCGACGTCGACGTCCTGCTCGCGGAGCGGGCCGCGGCCGCCCAGCGGCCCACGGTGTCGCTGCCCGGGCGGCTGTCGGTGAGCCGGCTCGTCGAGCTCGCCGACGACCCGGACGCGCTCGCCGTCCGCCTGCGTCGTCCGGTGCCGATGCCGCCCAACCCGCACGCCCGCCGCGGCACCGCCTTCCACGCCTGGCTGGAGCAGCGCTTCGGTGCGGAACGCCTGCTGGACATCGACGAGCTGCCCGGCGCCGCCGACGAGTCGGTGTCCTCGGAGGCCGACGCGACCGAGCTCGCCGAGCTGCAGGCGGCGTTCGAGGCGTCGGAGTGGGCGGACCGCCGGCCGGTCGAGGTCGAGGTGTCGTTCGAGACGGTGCTGGCCGGGGTCGCCGTGCGGGGCCGGATGGACGCGGTGTTCGCCGACCCCGACGGGGGCTGGACGGTCGTGGACTGGAAGACCGGCGGCCTGCCCGCCGAGGACCGCAGGCAGGCGGTCGGGGTGCAGCTGGCCGCGTACCGGTTGGCGTGGGCGGCGCTGCAGGATGTCGAGCCCGACCGGGTGCGGGCGGCGTTCCACTACGTCCGCGAGGGCATCACCCTGCGCCCGGCGGACCTGCTCGACGCCCGCGCGCTGCACGACCTCGTCGCGGGAGTGCCGACGGTCCCCGCCGAGCCATAGTCATGGTCCCACCGCGGACCGTCGCGGCACCGTCTCGCGGCATCGGCATCGGGGCCGGCATCGGGGCCGGGCGCGGGTGCGGACGCCGGCCCCAGCCCCGGACAGCGGAGAGCCCGCGCCCCCGGTGACGGGGACGCGGGCTCGGCGCGTGGGGTGGTTCGGGTCGGTGTGGCTGTCGGTGTGGCCTGTCAGTGTGCCTCGGCCTTGGCGATGCCGGCACCGGTCAGGGACCGGACCTCCATCTCGGCGTACTTGCTGCCGTCGTGGCGCTTCTGCCCGATGTAGGTACCGACCACACCGAGCAGGAACGACAGCGGGATCGAGACCAGACCGGGGTTGGCCAGCGGGAACCAGGCGAAGTTCACGTCCGGGAAGATCGAGGTCTCGGACCCCGAGACGACCGGCGAGAACACGATCAGCACCAGGGTGCTGATCAGTCCGCCGTAGATCGAGTACAGGCCGCCGGTCGTGTTGAACCGCTTCCAGAACAGCGAGTAGAGGATCGTCGGCAGGTTCGCCGACGCCGCGACGGCGAAGGCCAGCGCGACGAGGAACGCCACGTTCTGGTCCTTGGCCAGGATGCCGCCGACGATCGCCACGATGCCGATCACGATCGCGGTGCGGCGGGCGACCCGGACCTGGGTGGCCTCGGTGTCCTCGACGTTCCCGCGCTTGATCACGTTGATGTAGACGTCGTGCGCGAACGACGCCGACGCGGTGATCGTCAGACCGGCGACGACCGCCAGGATCGTCGCGAACGCGATCGCGGCGATGATCCCCAGCAGCACCGGGCCGCCCAGCGCGGCGGCCAGCAGCGGCGCCGCCGAGTTCACCTTGCCCGGCGCGTTGTTGATCGCCTCCGGACCGACCAGTGCACCGGCCGCGAAGCCGATGACCAGCGTGAACAGGTAGAACAGGCCGATCAGCCAGATCGCGACCTCGACCGAGCGGCGGGCCTCCTTGGCCGTGGGCACGGTGTAGAAGCGCATCAGCACGTGCGGCAGGCCCGCGGTGCCGAGCACCAGCGCGATGCCGAGCGAGATGAAGTCGATCTTCGAGGTCAGCGACTTGCCGTACTGCTGGCCGGGGGCGAACAGGCCCTCGCCCTTGGGCGAGCCGTCCGCGGCGGCCTGCATGATCGCCGAGAAGTTGAAGCCGAACAGCGCCAGCGCCCAGATCGTCATGACCAGCGCGCCCGTGATCAGCAGCACCGCCTTGATCATCTGCACCCAGGTGGTGCCGCGCATGCCGCCGATGAGCACGTAGGCGATCATCACGACGCCGACGACGGCGATCACGACACCCTGGGCGAAGGCGCCGGAGATGCCGAGCAGCAGCGACACCAGCGCACCGGCGCCGGCCATCTGCGCGAGCAGGTAGAAGAACGACACCGCGAGCGTCGAGGTGGCCGCCGCGGCGCGGATCGGGCGCTGCTTCATCCGGAACGCCAGGACGTCGCCCATGGTGAAGCGGCCGGTGTTGCGCATCAGCTCCGCCACCAGCAGCAGCGCGACCAGCCACGCGACCAGGAACCCGATCGAGTAGAGGAAGCCGTCGTAGCCGTTGATCGCGATGGCACCCGCGATCCCCAGGAACGACGCCGCCGACAGGTAGTCACCGGCGATCGCGAACCCGTTCTGGGTGCCGGAGAAGCCGCCGCCCGCGGTGTAGAAGTCGGCCGCGGTCTTCTTCGCGTGCCGGTTGTTGACGTAGAACACGATCCCCAGCGTCACGACGACGAACGCCAGGAAGATCGAGATGTTGAGGGCGGGGTTGCTGTCCGCCGTCGCCGCCAGGACTGTCGTGCTCATCGGGTCCCCTCGATCTCGCCGCGGAGCTTCGACGACAGTGGGTCGAGCACGCGGTCGGCGTAGCGGATGTAGACCACGGTGATCGCGAAGGTCGACACGAACTGCAGCAGCCCGAGGATCAGCCCCAGGTTGATGTTGCCGAGCACCGGGGTGGCCATGAAGTCCGTCGCGAAGCTCGCGAGCAGCACGTACAGCAGGTACCAGGCCAGGAACCCTGCGGTCACCGGGAACACGAACCCGCGCAGCCGCCTGCGCAGCTCCTGGAAGTCGGGGCTCGCCTGTGCGGCGGCCCAGTCGGGAGCGCCCGGCGTCGGATCGCCGGGCTGCTCGTCGGACTCGGTCGTACTCACGTATGCCTCCTTGCACAAGCCACGCACGGCCACGGGACCGGACCCAGGAAAGGGCCTTCGGGCCGTGTGCGGAACCCCACACGCACGCTCCGGGCGACCCAAGATGCAAGCGGCCGACGACCGGACGATCGAGCGCGGCACCGGACGACGAGCGGTCTTGACGACGATGTCGCCGCTACGCTAAAGCGCTCACTCTCGATCGGCCAGATGGAGCCGTAGCATCGTAGCTTCCGCGTCCGACGGAGCGTGATCGCCCAGTGACACTGCGATCATGACGAGGAACGCGCAGGGCACCGACCACAGCGCCGGCTGGGCGAGCAGCATCCCCGCGGTCCCGCCGAGCCCGAGCGCGGCACCCAGTGCCATCGAGCCGAGCGTCGCGAGGAGCCCGGTGACCATCCCGGCGTAGGCGCCCCGCGCGGTGAGCCCCTTCCACCACAGGCCCAGCACCAGCAGCGGGCAGAACGTCGACGCCGCGACGGTGAACGCCGAGGTCACCGCCGCGCTGACGTCGACGCGCACCATCAGCAGGGCCGCCGGGACCACGGCCGCCGACGCGGCCAGCGCGGTCAGCCGCAGCCGGCGCAGCCCCGAGGGCATGAGGTCGTGTGCGAGCGCGCCGGACAGTGCGAGGAGTAGCCCGAGCGAGGTGGCCAGGAACGCGGCGAAGGCGCCCGCGGTGAGCATCGCGGTCAGTGCCGCCGCGGTGCCGCCGCCGGTGACCCGCCCGGGCAGCGTGACGATCGCGGTGTCGGTGCCCTGCGAGAGGTACAGCTCGGGGGTGAGCACCGTGCCGAGGAGCCCGTAGACGATCGGGAACAGGTAGAACGCGCCGAGCATCGCGACGGTGATCGCCGCGGTCCGCCGGGCCCCGCGCCCGTCCGGGCTGGTGTGGAACCGCACGATGATGTGCGGCAGCCCCATCGTCCCCAGCGCCGTCGCGACCAGTACCGACCAGGTCGTGAGCAGCGGCGAGGTGTCGACGGTGCCGAGCAGCGGCAGCGCCCACTCGGCGCCGCCGGGCACCGGCAGCGACGCGTGGTCGCCGCCCAGCTCGGGCACCGCGGCGCCGTCGGGGAAGACCCAGACGGAGTCGGCGGCGGCGTGGTGCGGGCCGGGGGCGAGCGGGACCGGCGCCCCGTCGACGACCACGACGGTCGGCTCGGTCAGCACCAGCTCGGTGTCGAGCCGGAAGTCGACCGGGGTCGTGGCGGTGAACCGGGTGAACTCCGGCGGTGCGGCCATGTCGGCCCGCAGCGCCGGGCCCGCGAGCAGCAGCAGCCAGATCGCGGGCCCGGCGAACAGCAGCAGCTTGAGCGCGAACTGGAACGCCTGCACGTAGGTGGCCGCGCGCATCCCGCCCAGCGCCAGGGTCAGCCCGACGGCGAGCCCGGACACCACGACCCCGACCCAGTAGTCGACGCCGGACACCAGCGTCAGCAGCTGCCCGGCCGCGACGATCTGCGGCACCAGGTAGAGGACCGCGATCACCACGACGACCACCGCGCAGAACCGGCGCAGCGACCGCGACCCGAGGCGGGCCTCGGCGAACCCGGGCACGGTCAGTGCGCCGGAGCGGCGCATCGGCGCGGCGACCAGCGCGAGCATCAGCAGATAGCCCGCCGCGAACCCGACCGGGTACCAGAGCGCCCCGGTGCCCTCCTTGATCACCAGCCCGGCGACGCCGAGGAACGAGGCCGCCGACAGGTACTCCCCGGAGACCGCGGCCGCGTTGAGCATCGGCGAGGTCCGCCGGGACGCGACGAGGAAGTCCGAGGTGGTCCGCATCGCCGCGACGCCCCGTGCCCCGATCAGCACCGTGACCAGCAGCAGGGCGACGACCGCGGCGGCCGTCACGGGCGTTCCGCGCGTTCAGCCCGGCGCAGGTGCCACCACGCCAGCAGCCCGAGCAGCGGATACGGCAGCCAGGCGACCGCGATCCAGCCCAGCGGGAGCCCGCCGACCCGCCACCGGGCCAGGTCCGGCGCGAGCCGCAGCAGCACCGGCAGCCCGAACAACAGCACCGCGGCGCAGGCCAGGGTGACCACGGCCCGGCGCAGCTGGGCCCGGCGCAGGCCGCGGGCCCGCTCGGCCAGCCCCGGGTCGAGCGCCGCGGTCGGCTGCGGGCGCGGTACGGCCGTGGCCCGCTCGGGTGGTGCGCTGACCGCGACCCGGCGCGGGCGGGAGCTCACGGCCGCCCCCGGCCGCTTCCCTGGCCGCCGTCGCCGTCGGGGCCGCGGTGGCCGTCGAGCGCCCCGGCGGTGGCCGCGGCGAGCAGCTGGTCGCGCAGGTCCCGGGCGTGGCGACGGCTGACCGGCACGTCACCGGCGTCGGTGTGGGCGAGGAGACCGCCGCCGGCGTCACTGCGCAGCTCGCGGACCGCGGGCAGGTGCAGCAGGAAGCTGCGGTGCACCCGCACGAAGCTGTGCGGGTCCCAGTGCTCCTCCAGCCGCGACAGCGGTATCCGCACCAGGTGCGAGCCCTCGGGCAGGTGCAGTCGCACGTAGTCGCCGTGCGCCTCGACGAAGCGGACGTCCTCGCGGCGGACGTAGCGGCTGCGCCCGGCGGCCTCCACCGGCAGCACCGCGAGCTCGTCGACACGGGGCAGCGCGGGCCCCGGCGGCTCCGGAGAGCGCACACCGGGGGCGCCCGGCCGGGCGGCCGAGCGGCCCGCCCGGGCCCGGTGCACCCGGCCGAGCGCGTCGGCGAGCCGGTCCGCACCGACCGGCTTGAGCAGGTAGTCGACGGCGCCGAGTCCGTACGCGGCGACGGCGTGCTCCTCGAACGCCGTCACGAAGACGATCTCCGGCGGGGTGGCCATCGCGGCCAGCACGCCGCCGAGCTCCAGGCCGTCCATCCCGGGCATGGTGATGTCGAGGAAGACGGCGTCGAACCGGCCGGTGGGGATCGCGCGCAGCGCCTCGACCGCGCCACCGGCCCGGGCGACCTCGCCGACGTCGGGCGCGTCGGCCAGCAGCGCGCAGATCTCGTCGAGGGCGGGGGCGACGTCGTCGACGGCCAGCACCCGCAGCGGTGCGGCGGAGGGGGCCACCTCAGATCACCACCCCGGGCTGGAACCGCGGGATCCGCAGCACGATCCGGGTGCCCGCGCCGGGCGCGGTCTCGATGACCAGGCCGTGGTCGGGGCCGTAGACCGCGCGCAGCCTGCGGTCGACGTTCACCAGCGCCAGCCCGGCCCCCTCGGCGGTCCCGGCCAGCACGTCGCGGGCGTGCTCGGGGCTCATGCCCGGACCGTCGTCGTCGACGGTGATGACGCAGACGTCCCCCTCGGCCTCGCCGCTGACCTGCACCAGCCCGCCGTCGGCGGAGCGCTCGACGCCGTGCTGCACCGCGTTCTCCACCAGCGGCTGCAGCGCCAGCACCGGGACCGGCACCGGCAACACCTCGGGCGCCACCCGTACCTGCACCCGCAGCCGCTCGCCCAGCACCGCGCGGGCGAGGGTCAGGTAGGCCTCGACCGACCGGAACTCCCCGGCCAGCGGCACGTAGTCGCCGCGTGCGGCCAGCGAGTGCCGGATGAACTCGGCGAAGGTCTCCAGCAGGTCGCGGGCGCGCGCCGGGTCCGAGCGGACGAACGAGGCGATCGTGGTGAGCGCGTTGTAGACGAAGTGCGGCGAGATCTGGGCCCGCAGCGCGCGCAGCCGGGCGGCCTCGGCCTCGGCCTCGCCGTCGGCGAGGCGGGCGCGTTCGAGGGCGTCGGCGACGAAGGCGGCGGCCCGGCGGGTGGCGGCGGACCCGACCTCACCGGCCAGGACGAGCACCGGCCCGTCGCCGACGGGCAGTGCTGTGCGGCCGGCCTCGGTGAGCCGCCGCCCGCGGGTCCGCCCGGCGAGCGCGAGGCCGTCCGCGCGGCCGGGGCCCCACCAGGAGTCGGGCAGGCCGGGCCGGACCAGGCCCGCGGCGTCGGCACCGCAGAGCCCGGCGAGCCGGCGCAATGCCTCGGTCGCGGCGGGGGACCCGGCCGGTTCGCGCAGGCCCGCGGCCACGGCGACGCCCGTCTCGAGCGTCTCGGTCGGGTCCGGACCCGGTGCGGCAGCACCGCGGAACCGGCGTGCGCTCAGCCGCGGCCGCAGCGACGTGCGCGCGGTCGGCGTCGCACGTTCGTGGTCCCCGTCGGCCGACACCTGGGTGAGGATAGGGCCCGCGCGGTCGGTGCGGCGCGACCTGGGCGCTAGCCTGCGCAGGTGATCGGCTCCACCCGGCTCAGCGCACTCGACCCGCATGTCGAGGGTGCGCTGCGGATGCCGGACACGCGGTCGGGTCCGGTGCGCTCGCTGATGACCCGCCTGGTGATCGCGGTGTTCGCGCTCGGCGCGACGACGTTGATCGTCTTCTTCGGGCGCGACGGCTACCTCGACAACAACGGCGCGGGCGAGATCTCGCTGCTCGACGCCCTCTACTACGCGACGGTGTCGCTGTCGACGACCGGCTACGGCGACATCGTCCCGGTCAGCCCGATGGCCCGCGGCATCAACATCGCGGTGATCACCCCGTTGCGGGTGCTGTTCCTGATCGTCCTCGTCGGCACGACCGTCGAGCTGCTCACCGAGCGGTCGCGGCAGTCGTTCCGGATCCAGCGCTGGAGGTCGCGCGTGCGCGAGCACATCGTCGTCGTCGGCTACGGCACCAAGGGTCGCGCGGCGGTGGAGACGCTGCTGGGCGACGACGTGGACCCCGGGAAGATCGTCGTCGTCGACACCGACCGGGCGCGGCTGGACGTGGCGTCGGGGCTGGGGCTGGTCACCGTGTCCGGCAACGCGACCCGGTCCGCGGTGCTGCGCATCGCCGGGGTGCAGCTGGCGACGACGCTGGTCGTCGCCCTGGACCGCGACGACACCGCGGTGCTGGTCACCCTGACCGCCCGCGAGCTGTCCAAGTCCATCTCGATCGTCGCCGCGGTGCGCGAGGCGGAGAACGTGCACCTGCTCCGCCAGTCCGGTGCCAGCTCGGTCATCGTGTCCGACGAGACGGCCGGCCGGCTGCTGGGCGTCGCGACCCGCTCGCCCGCGGTCGTCGAGGTGGTGGAGGACCTGCTCACCCCGGACGCCGGCTTCGCGATCTCCCAGCGCCAGGTCGAGCCGACCGAGGTCGGCGGCTCGCCGCGGCACCTGCCCGACATCGTGCTCGGCGTGGTGCGCGGCGAGCAGCTCCACCGGGTGGACTCCGCCGCCGTCGACGCGCTCGAGCGAGGCGACCAGCTGCTCTACGTCCGCAAGGCCACCCCGCCGGACGAGGAGTAGACCCCTCGGCCTGAATCGGCCCCTTGACCTGAATCGGACTTCAGGTCGCACGGTGGTGACCATGCGATCACCGACCGGCTACACCGACCTCGCCGGGCTCATGACCCGGTTGACCGGCGACGAGAAGCACGAGGCCGCCGCGACCTCCACCCTCGACGTCCTCTGGGTCCTCTACGACCGCATCCTGCGCGTCGACCCGCAGCACCCGGACGACCCCGACCGCGACCGGCTCCTGATCTCCAAGGGGCACGGCCCGATGGCGCTCTACGCCGTCCTCGCCGCCCGCGGCTTCCTCGACCCCGCGACCTTCGACCGGTTCGCCGCGTTCGACTCGAACCTCGGCCACCACCCCGACCGCACCCTCGTGTCCGGCGTCGAGATCTCCTCCGGCTCGCTCGGGCACGGGCTCGGCCTGGCCGTCGGCACCGCGCTCGGGCTGCGGCTGGCCGGGCGCGACGCACGCACCGTCGTACTGCTCGGCGACGCCGAGTTCGACGAAGGGTCCAACGCCGAGGCCGTCCAGTACGCCGGCCGGGCCGGCCTCGCCGGGCTGACCGCGGTCGTCGTCGACAACAGCTCGGCCTCGCACGGCTGGCCCGGCGGGATCGCCGCGCGCTTCGCGGTCGAGGGGTGGGCGACCGTCGACGCCGACGGCCGCGACCACGACGCGCTGGAGCGGGCGTTCCGCACCGACCACGCCGACCGGCCGCTCGCGGTCGTCGCCCACGTCGAGCCGAAGGGGAGCGTCCGATGACCGGCTTTGCTCTGCTCACCGATACGCAGCACGCCACCACCTCCGAGCCCGCGACCCCGCCTGACCTGCGGGAACGCTTCTACGGCCTGCTGCCGGAGCTGCTCGCGGCCGACCCGCGGGCCGTCGCGCTGCTGGCCGACATCGGCGCCGGCTACATCGACGCACCGGCCGCCGTCGCCGACCGGGTGATCAACCTCGGCATCCGCGAGCAGCTGCTGGTCTCCGCCGCCGGTGGGCTCGCGCTGGCCGGGATGCGCCCGGTCGTCCACACCTTCGCGCCGTTCCTCGTCGAACGGCCCTACGAGCAGCTCAAGCTCGACCTCGGCCACCAGGGCGTCGGTGCGGTGCTGGTGTCGGCCGGCGGGTCCTACGACATGGCGGGCGCGGGGGAGACCCACTTCGGCCCGCGCGACGTGCCGCTGCTCGACACCCTCGAAGGCTGGACCGTGCACGTGCCCGGGCACGCCGACGAGGCCGAGGCGCAGCTGCGCGCCGCCCTGCCCGGCGACGACCGGGTCTACCTCCGGCTGTCGGGCGCGTCCAACGCGCGGCCGTACGGCACCGGGCCGTCGATGACGGTGCTGCGCCGCGGGGGCCGGGGGACGGTCGTCGCCGTCGGGCCCCTGGCGGACCGGACGCTCGCCGCCGTCGAGGGGCTCGACGTGACCGTGCTCTACGCGCCCACGGTGCGCCCGTTCGACACGGCGACGGTGCGCGCCACCCTGTCCGAGCCGGACGTCGTGCTCGTCGAGCCCTACCTGGCCGGGACCTCGGTGCGGCCGGTGGCCGAGGTGCTGCGCGACGTGCGGCACCGGGTGCTCGGACTCGGGGTCGGCGCGGCCGAGCTGCGCCGCTACGGCAGCCCGGACGACCACGACGCCGCCCACGGCCTGGACGTCGCGGGTATCCGGCGATCGGTGACGCGCTTCCTCTCGTAGGGTCGGGGCCGTGCGTCTGGCCACCTGGAACGTGAACTCCGCGAAGTCCCGGCTGCCCCGGCTGCTGCCGTGGCTCGACGAACGGGAACCCGACGTCGTCTGCCTGCAGGAGACCAAGCTCTCCGACGACGACTTCGCCGCGAGCTTCGACGAGGCACTGGCCGAGCGCGGCTACGCGTGGGCGCACCACGGCCAGGGCCGGTGGAACGGTGTCGCCCTGCTGTCGCGGGTGGGGCTCGACGACGTCGTCCGCGGCCTGCCCGACGAGCCCGTCTTCACCGAGGGCGGGCTCGCCGAGCCGGACGCGCGCGCCGTCACCGCCACCTGCGGCGGACTGCGGGTCACCTCGGTGTACGTGCCGAACGGCCGCAGCCCGGAGGACCCGCACTACGCCTACAAGCTGCGCTGGCTCGCCGCGCTGCGCGAGCAGGTCGCGGCGGGCGACCCGGACTCGACGGTCGTCGCCGGGGACGTCAACATCGCCCCCACCGACGACGACGTCTGGGACCGGTCCCTGTTCGACGGCGCCACCCACGTCACCCCCGCCGAGCGGGCCGCGCTCGCCGCGCTGCTCGGGACCGGGCTGCGCGACGTCCTGCGCGAGCGCTGGCCCGACGAGCGGGTCTTCAGCTACTGGGACTACCGGGCCGGCCGCTTCCACCAGGACCAGGGGATGCGGATCGACCTCGTGCTGGCCGGATCGGGCCCGGCCGACCGGCGCGCCGCGGTGTGGGTGGACCGCAAGGCACGCAAGGGAAAGCTGCCCAGCGACCACGCCCCGGTCGTCCTGGACCTGGACGAGGCCCCCGACGGCGACGTCGGGCCGGTCGTCCCGCCGCCGTCGGCCCCGGCGCCGCTCAGCCGTCGGCGATAGCCACTCGCCGCCCGCCAGGTCCGCCGCGCGGTTGGAGCTGCGCCACATGGGGTAGGGCGATAGCCCATAAGGCCTAGCAGTGACTCCCGGGGGATGACTCGCATGACGCGTAGGACCATGACCAGCCCGCGCCGGATCAGCCGCACCGTCGGTGCCGCCGTCGCCGCGGCCGCGCTCGTCGCACTGACCGCCTGTGGTGGCGAGACTCCGCAGGTGCCGAACCTGCCGGACAACCTGCCGCAGGTCCCGGGCGTCGGTGACCCGCGCCAGGCGTTCGGCGACGCCCACCAGAAGGCCCTCGGGCTCGCCGCGCTCGGCGGCATCGGCCTGGAGCAGGGTGTCGGGAACACGGTCAAGGAGCTCGCGCCGCAGGTGCAGGGCGAGGGCCAGCAGCTCAACGACAAGCTGCGGGGGCTGGCGTCGGCGATCGGCGTCTCGCTGCCCGACCAGGTCTCCCCGGAGATCCAGGCCCAGGTCGACGACCTGAAGGCCCGCACCGGTGAGCAGTTCGACCAGGGCTGGCTGCAGGCCGCGCAGGCCCAGGTCGGAGCGCTCAGCGACCAGACCCAGCAGCTGCTGAACGTGCCCGGCCTGCCGCCGGAGCAGCTCGACCAGGCCCGGGCGCAGCTGACGAACCTGGGTGAGCTGAAGACCAAGCTGGACCAGGCCGCGGCCGAGGCCGGCGCCACGACCCCGGGCTCGGGCTCGGGCAATGCCGACGGGAACGGCTCCGGCGCCGACGGGAACGCCGCCGGAAACGGGACCGCGCCCGGCAACGGCTCCGGCAACGGGGCCGGCGACGGGCCTGCCTCCGGTTCCGGCTCGCCCGCCGTCGACGCCGGTACCGGCGGCCAGGCGGCGTCGGCCTCCGACGTCGCGCTGCCGGTCGCGCTCGGCGGCGCCGGGTTGCTGCTGCTCGTCGCCGGCGCCGTCCGGCTGCGTCGCGCCCGCGCGTGACCCGTCGGCGCCGGCGCCCGGCCGGGGGCGTCCGGGGAGCGGCCGCGCTGCTGCTCCTCGGCGTCGTCCTGCTGGGCTCCGGCGCCGGTCTCGCGCTCGGCGGTGACACCCGCCTGGAGGCGAGCGACCTCGGCGCGGTCCCCGCGGAACCCACCGCCGCGACGCGCGCGGTGCCGGTGGCCCGGGTACTGCCGGTCCTGGCGCCGCCCGACCCGGTCGCGGTCCCCGGGGCCCCGATCGCGCCGCGCGAGCCGTGGACCGTCTCGGCGGTCTTCCCGCGCCCCGCGGCCGAGCCCGGCGCCGCGGCGCCGCCGGTCGTCCCGGCCGTCCTGGAGCTCCCCGCGCGCGGCCTGGCCGCACCCGTCGACGCGGTCGGCACCGCCCCGGACGGCGGGATGGTCGTCCCCGAGCAGGTGCGCACGGTCGGCTGGTGGGCACCCGGCGTCCTGCCGGGCGGCACGACCGGGAGCGCCGTGATCGCCGGCCACGTCGACTCCCGCACCCAGGGCATCGGGTTCCTGTCGGTGCTGCCGCAGCTCGTCGTGGGCGAGCCGGTCGTCGTGCGTGGCGCCGACGGCCGCACCGCCGGCTACCGGGTCGTCGCGCGTCGCGAGTACGGCAAGCACGACCTGCCCCGCGAGGTGTTCCGCCGCGACGGCGACCCGCAGCTCGTCCTGATCACCTGCGGCGGGGTGTTCGACCCGGCCGCACGGAGCTACGAGTCGAACATCGTCGTCTACGCCGTCCCGGAGCCCTGATCCGTCGCCGGCCCTGCTGCGTCACGGTGAGCAGAGCGGCCACACCGGATACCCGGTCGGCCCCTCGCCGGCGACCGCCTACCCTGACCTGCGTGAGCAGCACCGTGACCGCCCCGCAGGAGACGACCGAGGCCCCGGAGTACGCCGCCGTCCGCGAGGCCGCGCAGCGCGCCCGGGCCGCCGCTCCGGCCGTCCGCGCGGCGGGCGAGGGCCGGATCGACGACGCCCTGCGCGCCGCCGCGTCGCTGATCCGGGACCGTGCGCACGAGCTGCTCGAGGTCAACGCCGCCGACGTCGCGGCAGCCGAGCGGAACGGCATGGCCGCGGGTCTGCTCGACCGGCTGCGCCTGGACCCCGAGCGGCTCGCCGGCATCGCCACCCAGCTCGAGGTGCTCGCCGCGACCCCCGAGCCGCCCACCGAGTGGCCGGTCCGCACGCTGGAGACCGGCGAGCGGGTGTTCGAGCGACGCATCCCGGTCGGCGTCATCGGCGCGGTGTTCGAGGCCCGACCGAACGTGACGGTGGACGTCGCCTCGCAGGTCCTCAAGGCCCGCAGCGCCGCCGTCCTGCGCACCGGGTCGGCCGCGCTCGGCAGCGCCACCGCACTCGTCGAGCAGGTGCTGCGCCCCGCACTGGCCGACGCGGGGCTCCCCGAGGCCGCCGTCCAGCTCGTCCCGCTGCCCGGCCACGCCGGCGCCGAGGCACTGGTCGGGCTGCCCGACCTGGTGCCGCTGGTCGTCGTCCGCGGGTCCGGGGACGTCACCCGCAAGCTGTCGGTGCTCGGTGCGACCGCGGGCACCCGGGTGCTCGCCCACGCCGACGGCGGCGGCGTGCTCTACCTCGACGCCAGCGCCACCGAGGCCGACGTCACCCGCCTGGTCACCGACTCGACCGACCGGCTCGGGGTCTGCAACCGGCTGAACCTGCTGCTCATCGACCGGCCCGTCTACGACACCCTGCTGCCGGTCGCGAAGGCCGCCCTCGACGCCCGCGGCGTCGCGCTGTCGCTGCCCCCGCACGACCACCCGCTCGGCCACGAGTGGGCCCTGGACTCCGGGGCGGAGGCGCACGTGACCGTCGCCGTCGTCGACGGGCCGGACGACGCCGCCGACACCGCCGCCCGGGAGACCTCCGGCCTGGCCGCGACGATCTGCGCCGCCGACGAGCAGGTCGCCCGGCGCTTCATCGACCGCTACACCGGCACCGGGGTGTTCTGGAACGCGCCGTCGCGGCTCCTCGACGGCTACAAGCTGCTCGGGCTGCCCGAGACCGGCATCAACGTCGACCACACCCCCGGCCCGCGCGGCCCGGTCACCTACCGCGACCTCGGGCTGCGCCAGTTCGTGATCCTGCCGCCCGAGCACGCCTGACCGGGCAGGTTGTCGGGGGTGGGGGATAGCCTCGCTCCCGTGTCCGTGATCGCCGACCAATCCGCTCTCGAGCTGCACCGGGCCACGCTGGCCAACGGGCTGCGCGTGCTCGTCGTCCCGGACCCGGCCACCCCGGTGGTCGGGGTCTCGGTGCACGTCGACGTGGGCTTCCGTTCCGAGCCGCAGGGCCGCACCGGCTTCGCGCACCTGTTCGAGCACCTGATGTTCCAGGGCAGCGAGAGCCTGGAGAAGCTGGAGCACTTCCGGCAGGTCCAGTCCGCGGGCGGGATCTTCAACGGCTCGACCCACCAGGACTACACCGACTACTTCCAGGTGCTGCCCGGCGCGGCGCTGGAACGGGCGCTGTTCCTGGAGGCCGACCGGCTGCGGGCCCCGAAGCTCACCGTCGAGAACCTGCGCAACCAGGTCGACGTCGTGAAGGAGGAGATCCGGCTCAACGTCCACAACCGCCCCTACGGCGGGTTCCCGTGGATCCTGCTGCCCCCGGTCCTCTACGACACCTTCCCGAACGCGCACAACGGCTACGGCGACTTCTCCGAGCTGGAGCAGGCGAGCCTGGACGACGCGGCCGCGTTCTTCGACACCTTCTACGCGCCGGGCAACGCCCTGGTCACCGTGCACGGCGACCTGTCCGAGCACGGTGTCGACGGCACCCTCGCCCTGGTCGAGCGGCACTTCGGGGACATCCCCGCCCGGCCGGTCCCGCAGCGGCCGTCGTTCGCCGAGCCCGCTCCCGGTGCCGAGCGCCGGCAGGCGGTGGCCGACGCGCACGCCCCGCTGCCCGCACTCGCGCTCGGCTACCGCGTCCCCGACCCGGCCGCCGAGCCCGACGCCTACCTCGCCCACGCCATGCTCGCCACCGTCCTGGCCGACGGCGAGGCCTCACGGCTGCAGCGCCGCCTCGTCCACACCGACGAGCTGGTCACCGACGTCTCCGCGTCGAACGGCCTGATGGGCGGCCCGTTCGACGCCCGCGACCCCGACACCTTCACGATCACCGCGGTGCATCCGGCCGAGGTGTCCGCGGACCGGGTCACCGCCGCCGTCGACCAGGAGCTGGACCGTCTCGCCGAGCAGGGTCCCGGCACCGAGGAACTGGAGCGCCAGACCGCCCGCTGGGTGGCCGCGCTGCACCGTGAGGACGACCGCGTGATGTTCCGGATGCTCGGGCTGGGCGCCCGGGAGCTGCTCTACGGCCGCGCCGAGCTCGCCGTCGAGCTCCCCGGCAGGCTGGCCGCCCTGACCGGGGCCGACGTCGCCGCCGCGGCCGCCCGGCTGCGGTCCTCCGGGCGGGCCGTCCTGCTGGTCGAGCCGGCCGCCGAACCGGCCGGGGACGGCGACGCGTGAGCGCCCCGACCCGTCCCGGCACCGTGAACCACACCGAAGGGGGCCCTGCGTGAGCGCCGCCCGCACCCACCGCAGCGCGGAGGAGATCGGCCGCACCGAGCGCGGCCCCCGCCCGCTGCCCGCGCTCGGCCGGACCAAGGAGGTGCCGCTGCCGGACGTGCTCACCGAGACCCTCCCGAACGGGCTGACCGTCCTGGCCGCCCACCGTCCGGGGGTCCCGCTGGTCGAGACCGTCCTGCGGATCCCGGCCGCCTCTCCGGAGCCGGTCGCCGACGCCGCCCGCACCGCGGGCACCGAGGTGCTCGCCGAGACCATCCTGACCGGCACCGCGGGCCGCGACCGGATCGGCATCGACGACGCACTGGCCTCGGTCGGCGGGGAGCTCGGTGTCGCCGTCGACCCGGAGTACCTGCAGGCGGGCGGCTCCGCGCTGGCCTCCGGGCTGCCGACGGTCCTCGACGTCCTCGCCGACGTCCTCACCGCCGCCACCCACTCCGACGCCGAGGTCGCCCGTGAGCGGTCCCGGCTGGCCGAGCGGATCGCGGTCGCCCGCGCGCAGCCGCGCACCGTCGCGCGCGAGGCGCTGATGCGCCGCCGCTTCGGCGACCACCCGATCGTCTCGGAGATGCCGACCGCCGAGGCCGTCGCCGCGGTGACCCCGGAACAGGTGCGGGAGCTGCACGCCGACGTCGTCGTCCCGGACGGCGCGAGCCTGGTCCTCGTCGGCGACATCGACCCCGAGGCCGCGATCGCGGAGGTCGCGCGCCGGCTGGGCGGGTGGACCGGCGACCACCCCGCGCGCCGGCTGTCCGCCCCGCCGGCGCCGCAGGCGGGTGACCTGGAGCTGGTCCACCGGCCCGGCTCCGTGCAGTCCCAGCTGCGGCTCACCGCGCCCGGCCTGGACCGCACCGACGAGCGCTACACCGCCTTCCAGCTCGCGAACCTCGTGTTCGGCGGCTACTTCTCCTCGCGCTGGATGGAGAACATCCGGGAGGACAAGGGCTACACCTACGGCGCGCACTCCGGCCAGGAGTTCGTGCCCGGCGGCGCGGTGCTCGGCCTCGACGCCGACGTCGCCTCCGACGTCACCGCCGCCGCCCTGCTCGAGACCCGCTACGAGCTCGGCCGCATGGTGGCGGTCCCGCCGGCCGAGCAGGAGGTCACCTCGGCCCGTCGCTACGCGATCGGCTCGCTGCTGATCTCGTTGGACAGCCAGTCCGCGCTGGCCGGCACCCTGTCCGCGCTGCACGCCGCGGGGCTCGACGTCGACTGGCTCCGGGACCGGCCGCGCCGGCTGGAGGAGGTGACCGTCGACGAGGTCGCCGAGGCCGCCACCGCGCTGTTCGCACCGACCCGGTTCACCGGGGTGATCGTCGGGGACGCCGACGTGATCGGGCCACCGCTCGCCGCGCTCGGCGGCGTGGTCCGCGGAGGCGGGCGATGAGCCGCGGGGACTTCTCCCTGACCGAGGAGCCGGTGCTGTCGCGCAACGCGCTGTCCCGCGACGAGAACCGGCGCCTCGACCCCGGCTACGTGCGCGACACCTGGGCGACGGCACGCGTCGTCGTCGTCGACGAGTCGGGCCGCACCCCGGTCGACTGGGAGGTCGAGCCGGGCCGCGAGTTCCGCGAGGTCGACGCCGCCGCCTGGGACGACGCGGCGGGCCGCGGCGGGCACGTCCGGACCCGCGCGGGCACCGACGTCGCCGTGGAGCCGCCGGCCGAGGCCGTGCTGCTCGGCGAACGCGACGGCGTCCCGTACTGGGCGGTGCGTGTCGGGACCGAACGCACCGCCGACAGCGACATCTTCACCGGCGAGGGGGAGTGGGCCGACCTGCGCGCCGCCGGCGCGTTCCTCGACCCGCTCGGATCGGGCCTGCTCACCGGTGCGGTCGCCACGCTGAACTGGCACGACCGCGCCCGGTTCTGCGCGATCGACGGCACCCGCACCCGCCCGCACAACGCGGGCTGGGCCCGGGTCTGCGACAACGGCCACGAGGAGTACCCGCGCACCGACCCGGCGATCATCTGCCTGGTGCACGACGGCGCGGACCGCGTCCTGCTCGCCCGTCAGCCGGTGTGGCCGGCCGGGCGCTACTCGGTGCTCGCCGGGTTCGTGGAGTCCGGCGAGTCGCTGGAGGCGTGCGTGCACCGCGAGATCTCCGAGGAGGTCGGCATCGCGGTGTCCGACGTGCGCTACCTCGGCAGCCAGGCGTGGCCGTTCCCGCGGTCGCTGATGGTCGGCTTCCACGCGATCGGGGACCCGGACGTCCCGCTGACCCCGCAGGACGACGAGATCGCCGACGCCCTGTGGATCACCCGGGACACGCTGCGGGCGGCGCTGGCCCGCGGCGACTGGGGCTCCCGGGACGAGCCCGACCCCGGCGACGGCCCGGTCGTCATGCTGCCGGGCAAGGTCTCGATCGCGCGCACCATGCTCGAGTCCTGGGCGGCCGCCGGGGGCTGACCCGCCGCAGACGAAGCGACGGCCCGCCCCCGGTGAGGTACCGGTGGCGGGCCGTCGCGCTCCGTGGTGGGAGATCAGGGGAGGTGTCAGACCCCGAGTCGGGTCTTCACCTCGGAGAAGCTGGGGTTCGTCGCGACCGACTCGTCCGGGAACACGACGGTCGGCACCGTGCGGTTGCCGCCGTTGGCCTTCTCGACGAACGACGCGGCGTCCGGCTCGCGCTCGATGTCGATCTCACGGTAGCCGATGCCGGCCTGGTCGAGCTGCAGCTTGAGTCGACGGCAGAAGCCGCACCAGCTGGTCGTGTACATCGTCAGGTCCGCCATGTCGGGTACAACCGGTCCGCTCCGCGGATTCTTCCCCGTCGGCTGTGACCTGCCCGGCACCCGGACGGGCGGGACGGGCGACCCGTGACCGTCGGGGGTGGGTGTCAGGATGGGTGGGTGCCGTCCCGATCCGCCGCCCGCCCCGCCCGTGCGACCCGCGCCGTGCCGGACCCGGCGGCCCCGGTCGGCGCGGACGGCCTGGACCCCGAGCAGCGGGCCGCGGTGTACGCACCGCGTGGCCCGGTGTGCGTCCTCGCGGGGGCGGGCACCGGCAAGACCCGCACGATCACCCGGCGGATCGCGCACCTGGTGACCTCGGGCCACGTCGCCGCCGGCCAGGTACTGGCCGTCACCTTCACCGCCCGGGCCGCGGGGGAGCTGCGCACCCGGCTGCGTGCCCTGGACGCGTCCGGGGTGCAGGCCCGGACGTTCCACGCCGCCGCGCTGCGTCAGCTGCGCTACTTCTGGCCGCAGATGGTCGGTGGCAGCCCGTGGCCACTGCTCGACGGCAAGCTGCGGCTCGTCGGCCAGGCCGCCGCCCGCGCCCGGGCCGGCACCGACTCCGACGCGCTGCGCGACCTCGCCTCCGAGATCGAGTGGGCGAAGTCCACGCTGGTCGCCCCGTCGGACTACGCGGCCGAGGCCGCCCGCCGCCGTCGCGACACGCCCGGCCCGGCCGAGCAGGTGGCCGCCGTCTACGCCGCGTACGAGGAGCTGAAGAACGCGAGCGAGCAGCTCGACTTCGACGACCTGCTCCTGCACACGGCGATCGCGCTGGAGGAGCACGGCGGCGTCGCCGAGGAGTTCCGGTCGCGCTACCGGTGCTTCGTCGTCGACGAGTACCAGGACGTGACCCCGCTGCAGCAGCGCCTGCTCGACGCCTGGCTCGGCGACCGCGACGACCTGACCGTCGTCGGCGACGCCAACCAGACGATCTACACCTTCGCCGGTGCCTCACCCCGCTACCTGCTGGAGTTCCCGCGCCGCTTCCCCGACGCCGCCGTCGTGCGCCTGCAGCGCGACTACCGCTCCACCCCGCAGATCGTCGGCTGCGCGAACCAGCTGATCGGCGCGGCCCGCAACCGGCCCGCCGGGTCCCGGCTGCAGCTCGTCGGGCAGCTCCCGCCGGGGCCCGACCCGGACTTCTCCGAGCACGAGGACGAGGCAGGGGAGGCCGCCGCCGTCGCGGGCCGGATCCTGACCCTGATCAACGATGGCACCGAGCCGTCGGAGATCGCGGTGCTCTTCCGGATCAACGCCCAGTCCGAGGCGTTCGAGCAGGCCCTGTCCGACGCCGGGGTGCCCTACCAGATCCGCGGCGGCGAGCGGTTCTTCAACCGGCCCGAGATCCGCCGGGCGATGCTCGCGTTACGCACCGCGGCGCCGGACCAGCGGCCGGGCACCGACCTCGTCGACGTCACCCGCGCGGTGCTGACCGCGCGCGCCGGGCTGACCGACGAGCCGCCGAAGGGTGCCACCCTGCGCGCGCAGTGGGAGTCGCTGCTGGCGCTGGTCGGCGTCGCCGAGGAGCTCGCCGCGGTCGAGCCGCAGGCCGACCTGCACCGGCTGTGCGTGGAGCTGGAGACCCGCGCCGACCACGCGCAGGCGCCGGTCGTCAACGGCGTCACGCTGGCGTCGCTGCACGCGGCGAAGGGCCTGGAGTGGGACGCGGTGTTCCTCGTCGGGCTCGCCGACGGCACCCTCCCCATCGGCCACGCGGGTGACGACGAGGCCGCCGTCGAGGAGGAACGCCGGCTGTTCTACGTCGGAGTCACCCGCGCCCGGCGGGTGCTGTCGATGTCGTGGTCGCTGTCCCGGGCCTCCGGTCGCGGACCGAAGCGACGCCGCTCGCGGTTCCTCTACGGACTGATCCCGGACTCGCATCCCGCGTCCCGGGTGGCCGGCGAGCGCCGCCCCGGGGGCGCCCGGCCCAAGTGCCGCGTCTGCGGGACGCCGCTGTTCGGCACCACCGCCACCAAGCTCCTCCGCTGCGACGACTGCCCGTCCGATGTGGACCTGGAGCTGCTGGACCGCCTGAAGCAGTGGCGGGCGGCGGAGGCGAAGGCGCAGGACGTGCCCGGTTTCGTCGTGCTCACCGACGCCACGCTCACCGCGATCGCAGAGCAGCGGCCGGCCGGCCCGTCGGCCCTGGTCGGCATCCCGGGGATCGGCGCCGCCAAGCTGGACCGCTACGGCGACGAGGTGCTCCGGGTGCTCGCCGAGCACGAGGCGGAGGGGGCGAGACCCCCTCTTCGGTAGGGATCTGCGTGAACTTCCGGCGAGACTTCGAATAATCGGTTGCCGTGCCGTGTGCAGCACTTCTAGTGTCGTCGGCACCAGGTGGAGCGCCACGCTCCCGACACAGACGCGTCGCGCGGGAGACCGCGGGCGGAACCGGAGGAGGTGACGAGATGGGCACGATCAACACGACCGACCTGATCGGCACCGCCCTGTCCGTTCCGGCCCCGGTGTGCGTCCCGGAGCAGACCGTCGTCGCGCACGACGTCGCTCACGCGGGCATCGCGGTCACCGCGGAGTCCGGCGTCCGTCGTCGTCAGCAGGGGGTGGCGCTGCTCGCGCCGTCGACGCCCCGTTCCACGGGTGAGGTGTACCCGCAGGGCGGCATGTCGGTCGCGGTCGCCGGCCCGATCTTCGATGACAAGTGCACAGCTGCGTTCGTTCCCGGGCGCCGAGGGGGTACCTGACCTCCTCAGCACCCAGCGAGTCCCATCGGGGCCGCGGAACCCACGCACACGGGTTCCGCGGCCCCGATTTTTTTGTCCCAGGTTCCGTCCCGAGAGATGACACACCCTGACCAGACCGGTCCTGACCTGTAGCAGAGAAGTTCGATCGAGGAGGTCGATCGTGTACGTGCGATCCGTTCCGTGTGACGGCGGAATGATCACCGAGCAGTCCGGCGCCGGCGTTGGACCCGACCAGGTGCGGCTCCGGTCGGTGCCGAGCGGGCCGTCCGGCCGCGGCTCGGCCCTGCCCTGCCGCAACGGCGACGCCGACCTGTGGTTCGCCGAGGCCCCGGCCGAGCTGGAGGAGGCCAAGTCCCGCTGCGGCGGCTGCCCGCTCCGGCAGGCCTGCCTGGACGGCGCGCTGGAGCGTGCCGAGCCGTGGGGCGTGTGGGGAGGCGAGATCTTCGACCACGGTCGGGTGATCCCGCGCAAGCGCCCGAGGGGGCGTCCCCGCAAGGCCGACCTGGAGCGCGACCGGGCACTGGCCCTGGCCGCGAGCCGCTGACCACAGCACCACCGGCGCGACCCGCACCGCGGCACCGCCGAACCACCAGACCCGAGGAGACCGACATGAACGACCTGAAGCCGGCACCGGCCGTGCGACCGACGTCCCACACCGACCGTTCGTCCCACCTCGTGAACCAGGAGAACGTGATGACGCTCATCCAGGAAGCGTTGGCGAGATCCCATCAGCAGGAAGCGCAACGGGTGGCGGCCGAGCACCGGCTCGCGCGCCGGATCACCGCGGGCCGCGGCTGGTCCTGGATCGCGGCCTGGGCCGCCTCCCGAGCCGAGCGGGCGCGGCTGCGCGCCGGCTGATCTGCGGCCGACCCCTCGGTGCCCCGTCCGGACTTGCGTCCGGGCGGGGCACCGTCGTGTCCGGGACCTGCCGTGCCGCGGGTGGGAGGGTGCCTGCTCGTCGCTGTGCTCTGCTCACCGATACGCAGCACCGCAGCTCAGGGGGCCTGCGAGCCGGAGAAGGCGTCGGCGAACTCCGGCGACGGGGCGATCTCGGTGATCACGTCGACCAGCACCCCGTCCGGCCCGGCGACGATGAAGTGCCGCTGTCCGAAGGCCTCGTCCCGCACCGGGAGCAGGGCCTCCAGACCGCCGCGGACGACGAGGCGGTCCCATTCGGCGTCGACGTCGTCGACCTCCATGTTCACCAGCATCCCGCCGGCCGACCGGCCGCGGTACGCCGCCGGGATCGTCGGATGGTCCCGGTCGAGCAGGGCGAGCTCGAAGCGCCCGCGCCGGAGGCTGACGTACCAGTCGGCGTCGAAGACGCTCTCGAATCCCATCGGCCCGGTCCAGAACGCGCGGGCGGCCGGGAGGTCGGCCGTCGCGAGGACCGGGTAGCAGCTGTGGAGCACGGCGCACCCTCTTTGCGTACCGTCGGTATGTGAGCGAGTTCAGCATACCATCGGTATGTCAATCGGGTGATGGCGCGGCCGTCCGGTCCGAGCGAACTGGCTGCCGAGTCGTCGGGGTGGCACCTGGTCGACGCGCCGGGAGAACCCGTCGAGCGCGCAGTGGTGGCGGCCCGGCCGGGCCGTGCTCGACCGGGCGTCCCCGCCTCCGCGACGAACCCGGAGACGGCGCTCACCTGCAGTGCTGCGTATCGGTGAGCAGAGCAAAGCGACGACAGCACACCCCTGCCCGGAGGACCGGTGGAGCGAGGGGAGGGGTCAGCCCGTCGGGGCGTCCGGCTCGAACATCTCCGGCTGCCACTCGGCGACGATCTCTCGCAGCCGCACGTGGGAGTCGAGCTGGCACAGGATGCCGACGGTCCCCATCGTCACCCGGTGCACCAGCAGGAACCGCGGGGGCAGGTTCAGCGACCGGCCGATGGCCGCCTCCGGGCTGCGGAGGTCACCGACCCGCTCGGCCTGCTGCTGGATCCACCGGCGGCTGAAGTGGAACTCCTCGGTCCCCAGCGGCTCGGTGAAGGGTGCGAGGTAGCCGAGGATCTGCTCGGACTCGATCCGGGCGCCGTCGCGGACGAACCCGGCCGAGCGCATCAGGGCCATCAGGTCGCCGCTGCGCCTCTCGAGCGCGTACTTGGTCATCGTGACCAGCTCGGGCGGCATGCCGTCGGGCATCCGGGCGACGGCACCGAAGTCGAGGACGAGCAGGCGGCCGTCGTCGAGGATCCCGAAGTTGCCGGGGTGCGGGTCGGCGTGCAGCAGGTGCGCGCGGTCCGGCGCGGAGTAGTGGAAACGGGCCAGCTGGTTGCCCGCGTGGTCGCGCTCCTCGCGGGTGCCGTCACGGATGATCGAGGCCAGCGGACGGCCCTGCACCCACTCGGTGATGACGGCCTTGGGTGCGGACCCGACGACGCGGGGGATCTTCACGTCCGGGTCGTCCTCGTAGAACGCGGCGAACTCGCGCTGGTAGGCGGCCTCGTCGCGGTAGTCGAGCTCCTCCTCCATGCGGTCCTTGAGCTCCGCGACCAGCGGCTTGATCTCCATCCCGGGGACCAGCGGCTGCAGGATGCGGCTCATCCGCCCGAGCTGGCGCAGGTCGGAGCGCAGCGCCTCCTCGGCGCCGGGGTACTGCACCTTGACGGCGACGTCGCGACCGTCGCGCTTCCAGACCGCGCGGTGCACCTGGCCGATGCTGGCCGAGGCGGCAGGGGTCTCGTCGAAGTCGGCGAACCGGGACCGCCACGACCGCCCGAACTGCTGGGTGAGCATGTAGTCGACGTCGGCCATGGGCATCGGCGGCGCCGCGGCCTGCAGCTTGGTGAGTGCCTCGCGGTAGGGCTCGGCGTACTCGTCGGGCACGGCCGCCTCGAACACGCTCAGCGCCTGCCCGAACTTCATCGCTCCGCCCTTGAGCTCGCCGAGCACCTCGAACAGCTGCTCGGCGCTCTTGGCCGCGAGCTGGGCGGCGATCTCGTCGCGGTCACCACCGGTGAGACGGCGCCCGAATCCTGCCGCGGCACGTCCGGCGACGCCGAGCGGGAGGCCGGCGAGCTTGGCGGTGCGCGAGACGGTCCGTCGGGGAATGTCGCTCACACCATGATTGTCCACCCGGCCGGGGTGGTCCCGCACGGCGCGGTGGGCCCCGACGCACCGTCCGGTACCGGCCCGGCCGCTGCGCCGCAGGGGCAGCCGGGGCGTCGGAACCCCGGTCGGGTGACGACCGTCGCCGCCTCCGCGCCGACCTCCAGTACCGCTCCCCACGACGCGGGCGGCGCCCCGCCGCGCACCGGCCCGTCGACGGCGGCGAGCACCTGACCGACCGCCACCGCCGCCGTCGCGACCAGCACGTGCGGTGCCGCCGACGACGGCACCCCGGCCGTGCCGGGCGCCCCGGCGCAGTCGGGACACGGCCCGCGGCCGGGCAGGACGAGCGGCCCGACCGCGCCGCAGCCGTCGCGCAGGGCCACGAACAGATGCTCCATCGGCGACTCCGGCGGCAGCGGCCCGTCGCCGACGAGCACCACCAGGTCCGCGGGGACCCGCCGGGGCGGATCGGTGCCGACGCCCGCGTCGCGCAGGAAGGCGCGTAGCTCGACCTCGCGGTCCCGGCCCGGCCCCACCGGCAGCCCGGCCAGGACGTCGTCGGCGCCCGTCACGCCGTGCACCTGCGGGTACAGCTGTCCGATCCCGGCCCGGGCCAGCCCGGCGACGACCGCCACGGCGAGTGCGTCCGCGCCGCGGACCTCGACGAGCGTGCCCTCCCGGCGCCGCCGGACCCGGTCCTCGACATCGGGGTCGGCGAGCAGCCCCGCCCGCCACAGGACGGCGAGCAGCACCGCGACCTCGTCGTCGCCCCGGGTGAGCGCGCCGGTCGCACACGGCCCGTCGACGAGCCGGTCCAGCGCGGCGACGGCGGCGGGGGACAGCTCCTCCAGCAGCCGGGCCCGCGGTGGGCCGGACCCGATCCGGCGGGACCGCGGCCCGGTGGGGAGGACGGCGAGGTGGGCGGCGAGCGCGAGCCGTGGGGGCAGTCCGGTCACCCTGGCCACGGTGCCCGGTCCGCGTGGCGACGGGGCCGGAACGCGTCCGCACCGTTCGCACCCGCGAACCGCGGCGGCCTACCCTGGAGCCATGGCGAGTCCCCCGGTAGAGGTCCGACGCAGCGCCCGCCGGAAGCGCATGGTGAGTGCCCGGCGGGAGGGGGAGCGGCTCGTCGTGTTCATCCCGGGCTGGATGTCCCCCGAGCAGGAACGCGACTGGGTCGCGGAGATGGTGAAGCGGGTCGAGGCGAGCGAGGCACGTCGCCGCTCACCGGGCCGCGACAACGACGAGGCCCTGATGCGCCGCGGCCAGGAGCTGTCGAAGCGCTGGCTGGAGGGGCGGGCGCGGCCGTCGTCGATCCGGTGGGTGCCGGTGATGCGCACGCGCTGGGCATCCTGCACCCCCGACGACGCCACCATCCGGATCAGCGAACGCCTGCGGGACGCACCGGGCTGGGTCGTCGACTACGTGCTGGTGCACGAGCTGGCCCACCTGCTGTCCGCCGCGCACGACGACGTCTTCTGGTCCTGGGTGCGCCGCTACCCGCGCACCGAGCGGGCCATCGGCTACCTGGAGGGCCTCAACGCCGCCGCCGAACTCGGCATCAGCGGTGTCGACGGCGACCCGGCCACCGCCGACGAGACCGACGGGTCCGCCGACACGGACGGAGAGGTCGGCGGGTTCGGCGGGACCGGCCCCGGGGTGGAGCCGGTCCGCGCGACCGGGACCTGAGCCGGGCTCAGGAGCCCGACCGGCCCGACCCGTCCTCGCCGTCGGTGCCGTCGGTGTCCTCCGAGGAGGGCTTCTCCGACGACCCGGACGAGTCCGAGGTGCCCGAGGACGAGGTGTCCGACGAGGTGCCGGACGACTCGGCCTTCTCCGCGTCCTTCTCCGCGTCCTTCTCCGCGTCGGCCGCCATCTGGCGCTCGAGCTCGGCGATCGGGTCGTCCGGGACGGCCCCGCCGGCCGTGCCGCCGCGCACGAAGGCGGCCGGGTCGTCCAGGTCGTCGGCCGACGGGATCAGGTCGGGGTGGGCCCAGACGGCGTCGCGACCCTCGACGCCGCGCTCGGCGCCCAGGAGCTTCCACAGGTCCGCCGCGGCCCGCAGCTTCCGCGGCCGCAGCTCCAGCCCGACGATCGTCGCGAACGCCTGCTCCGCGGGTCCGCCCGAGGCGCGACGGCGACGCATCGTCTCGCGCATCGCTTCGGCCCCGGGCAGGCGCTCGGACAGGGCCTCGGCGACGACGGTGTCCACCCAGCCCTCGATCAGGGCGAGCAGGGTCTCGAGCCGGGCCAGCGCCGCCTTCTGCGCCGGGGTGTCCTCCGGCTCGAACATGCCGGACTGCATGGCCTCCTGGATCGACTCCGGGTTCGACGGGTCGATCCCGCGGGCGAGCTCCTCGATACGTGAGGTGTCCACGGTGATGCCGCGGGCGTACTCCTCGACGGCGCCGAGCAGCCGCTCGCGCAGCCAGTGCACGTGGGTGAACAGCCGCTGGTGGGCGGCCTCGCGCGCGGCGAGGAAGAGCGTGACCTCGCCGGCCGGGCGGTCCAGGCCCTCGGTGAACCGGGCGACGGCCTCGGGCAGCAGGGCCGACGTGCGCTCCGGGCCGACCGGGATGCCGAGGTCGGTGGAGGTCAGCACCTCCTTGCCGAGCTGGGCCAGGCCCTGGCCCAGCTGGCTGCCGAACGCCATCCCGCCCATCTTGCCGAGCATCCCCAGCATCGGGCCGGCCGCGCCGCGGACCTCCTCGGGCAGTCCCTCGACCCAGGCCGAGGACAGCCGCGTCGCCACCGGGTCGCAGAGCCGCTTCCAGGTCGGCATCCCGGCCCGCACCCAGTCCGAGGGCGTCCAGGCCTTCACCTCGCCGCCGGAGGAGGGGAACGACGTCGCCGGGTCGAGCCACAGCTCCGCGAGCTTCACGGCCTCGGCGACCCCGCTGCGCTGGGCGTCGGTGAGCGACGCCGTCGACTGCGCGAGCTGCTGGGTGGCGATCTGGGCGGCGAGGTCGTAGTCGACGGGCCCACCGTCGCCGGAGCCGCTGCTGGAGAGCATCTGGCCGAGCTGGGACAGCATCTGGCCGAGCTGGCTCATGTCGAACTGGCCGCCGCCGGGAATGCCCGGCATGCCGGGGAGCCCGCCCATGCCGAACGCCGCGAACGGGTTCTGGCCCGCGCCGCTGGACGGCCCCGAGGGGTCGTCGGACTGCGGGTGCGACCCGAAGCCGAACGGGTCCTTCGGGCCCTCGGGCTCACCCTTCCCACCCGTGCCCGACGCACCCCCGTCCTTGCCGGAGGCGTCGCCGGAACCCGAGTCGGGCTGGTCGCCGGGCTCGCGGTCGGGGTCACGGTCGGCGGGGCCGAAGCCGAAGGGGACGTCGCTCATGGCGTCCACCGTACGCGGGGCCGGGGGGTGGTCGCCGCCCCACGGCCGGTGGATCGGGCCTGGTGGGGCCGTGTTCGCTGCGGGCGGACCGGGGAACTAGGAGCATCCGGCGGGCGTACCGCCGGTGTCGAGGGTGGTCAGCGCGCCGACCGCCTCGTCGAGGGTCCCGACCCGCACCAGCTGCAGCCCGTCGGGTGCGTCCTCGGCGGCCTCGGCGCAGTTCGCGGCCGGCACCAGGAACGTCTGCGCGCCGACCTCGCGGGCCTTCAGCATCTTGAACCGGATGCCGCTGATCGGGCCGACCCGGCCCTCCGCGTCGATGGTGCCGGTGCCGGCGACGAACCGGCCGCCGGTCAGCGGGCCCGGGGTCAGCTTGTCGACCAGCGCCAGACTGAACATGAGGCCGGCCGAGGGGCCGCCGACGTCGCCCAGGGAGATGGTCAGCTTCTGCCCCTCGGCGGGCGAGGTGGCCGGGGTGATGCCCAGGAAGGCCCGCGCCGGGTCGTCCGGGTGGGCGGCCGGGGTGACGGTGACCCGGCTCGGCGCGGCGTCCCCGCGCCGGATCGTGAGCGTGACCGGCTCCCCGGGGCGCGCGGCGCCCATCGCGTCGAGCAGCCCCTGGACCGAGGTCACCGGGGTCGCGCCGACGGCGCGGATCTCGTCGCCCGGCTCCAGCACCCCCGCCGACGGCGAGCCGGGGGTCAGCGCGCCGACCGTGACCCGGGTCGGCAGGTGGAGGTGGTTCAGCGCCGCGGCCTCGGCGTTCGCGATCGAGCCGTCGAACTCCTGCTGGTTGGCCTGCGTGACCTGCTCGGTGGACTCGCCGGGCGGGTACAGCGACCAGCGCGGCGCGAGCCGGTAGGTGCCCGAGGCCCACATGCCCAGGGCCCGCAGCGTCGAGATCCCGTCGGTGACGCCGACGGTGGTCATGTTCAGGTGCCCGGTCGTCGGGTAGGTCGGCAGCCCCTCCGCCGACACCACGGGCGTGCCGTCCACCTCGCCGAGGGTGTCGAACGTGGGCCCGGGCCCGAGGGCGACGACCGGCGCGGGGACCACCGTCCCGACCGCGGTGAGGGCCAGCAGCACGAGGACCGCGGTCACCCACGTCGAAGATCGAACGCCCACGGGACGGAACCCTACGATCGTGCGACGGCGGGGGTGCGCCCGACCCCGGTCCGTCCTGCGACGATGCGGGTCGGGGTGCCGGTGCCGAGCTGCCCGATGTGTCGTTTTCGTCCCGACACGCCGGGACCCGACGGCGACTTCACCGAACCTCCGTACAGTTGCCCTCGGAGAACCGTGCCGTCACCCCAGCCGGCCGCGCTCTCCACGTGTCGTACCCGAACTGTGGAGTGTGCCCGTGTCGTCCATGCGGCCCCCTGTGGGAGCGCCGTCGCTGACCCGCCGAACCCGGATCCTGCTGGTCGCCGCGGGCGTCCTCGTAGTGCTTCTGCTCGGTGGCTCGCGGCTGTTGAACTTCTACGTCGACTACCTGTGGTTCGGCGAGGTCGGTTTCCGGAGCGTCCAGCTCACCCGGCTGTTCACCCAGATCGTGCTCTTCGGGGTCGTGGCCCTGGTGGTGGGTGGTCTGGTCGCGCTGACGCTGTGGCTGGCCTACCGGTACCGCCCGGTCTTCGTGCCGGTGTCCGGCCCCGAGGACCCGGTCGCGCGCTACCGGACCACGATCATCCAGCGCCTGCGCCTGTTCGCCGTCGGCGTGCCGGTCGTGATCGGGCTGATCGCCGGTCTCGCGGCGCCGGCGCAGTGGGAGACCGTGCAGATGTTCCTGCACGGCACCCCGTTCGGCCGGGCCGATCCCGAGTTCGGCAACGACATCGGGTTCTACGCCTTCACCCTGCCGTTCCTGCGGATGAGCCTGAACTGGTTGTTCGTCGCCGTCGCGATCTGCTTCGTGCTCGCGCTGGTGACCCACTACATCTTCGGCGGCATCCGGCTGTCGGGCCGCTCCGGCTTCGTCTCCACCGCCGCGCGGGCCCAGCTCGCCGTGCTCGCCGGGGTGTTCGTGCTGCTCAAGGCCGTCGCCTACTGGTTCGACCGCTACGACCTGCTGTGGTCCAACCGGAACGCGCAGACGTTCTACGGCGCCACCTACACCGACCTCAACGCGGTCCTGCCCGCCAAGCTGATCCTGCTGGTCATCGCGGTGATCTGTGCGCTGGCGTTCTTCGTCGCGGCGTTCCGCCAGAACCTGCAGATCCCGGCCGTCGCCGTGGTCATGCTCGTCGTGTCCTCGATCCTGGTCGGAACGGCGTTCCCGCTGGTGCTGCAGCAGTTCGTCGTCGCACCCAACGCGAACGTCAACGAGGCCCCGTCGATCGAACGCAACATCGCGGCGACCCGGGACGCCTTCGGCATCGGGCCGGACAAGGTCGACATCACGCCCTACGCGGGCACGTCGGAGGCCACACCGGCCCAGGTCCGGGCCGACACCGACACCATCCCCAACATCCGGCTGCTCGACCCGGGCAAGCTCAACCGCACGTTCACCCAGCTCCAGCAGCGACGGAACTTCTACGGGTTCTCGCCCAACCTGGACATCGACCGCTACACCGTCGGCGGCCAGACCCGCGACTACATCGTCGCGGCGCGCGAGATGAACGCCAACGGCCTGGTCAACAATCAGCAGGACTGGATCAACCGGCACCTGGTCTACACCCACGGCAACGGGATCGTGGCCGCGCCGGCGAACCAGGTGAACGAGGCGCTGGAGGACGCGGGCGGCTCCGGCGGCCTGCCGAACTTCCAGGTCTCCGACACCCAGCAGCAGGGCTTCGTGCCCGTCCAGCAGCCCCGCATCTACTACGGCGAGCTGCTCGACAACCAGTACTCGATCGTCGGCGCCGAGCCGGGCACCCCGCCGCGGGAGTACGACTCCGACGAGGCGCAGTACACCTACACCGGGGCCGGCGGCGTCCCGATCGGCGGGCTGTTCAACCGCACGGTGTTCGCGCTGGCCTACGGCGAGCGGAACATCCTGTTCAACAACTCGATCAACGCCGACTCGAAGATCATGTACGTCCGGAACCCGCGGGACCGCGTGCAGGCGGTGGCCCCGTGGCTGACGCTGGACAACGACCCGTATCCGGCCGTCGTCGACGGGCGGGTGCAGTGGATCATCGACGGCTACACCACGCTGCAGAACTTCCCCTACGCCGAGCGCGTGCAGCTGGGTGACGCCACGTCGGACTCGCGGCTCGGGCCGAACGGCCAGCAGCTGCCGAACGACACGATCAGCTACCTGCGCAACTCGGTGAAGGCCACCGTCGACGCCTACGACGGCACCGTGAAGCTCTACGCCTTCGACGAGACCGACCCGGTCCTGCAGACCTGGGAGAAGGCGTTCCCGGGCACGGTCGAGCCGCGCTCGGCGATCACCCCGGACCTGCAGGCCCACCTGCGCTACCCGGAGGACCAGTTCAAGGTCCAGCGTGAGCTGCTGACCCGCTACCACGTCGACGACCCGAACGAGTTCTTCTCCACCGTGTCGTTCTGGGACGTCCCGTCCGACCCGACCGTGCAGGGCGGCAACGGCGGCAGCCAGGACGCGCAGCCCCCGTACTACATCTACGCGGGGCTGCCGGGGCAGGAGGGCGCGTCGTTCCAGCTGACCAGTGCGCTGGTCAGCCTGCGGCGGCAGTTCCTCGCCTCCTACGTCTCGGCCAGCTCGGACCCCGACACCTACGGGAAGCTGACCGTGCTGCAGCTGCCGAACGAGACCCAGACGCTCGGCCCGCAGCAGGTCCAGGCCCGGTTCCTCGGCTCGCCCGAGGTGTCGTCGGAGCTGAACCTGCTACGGCAGAACCAGACCACGATCGACTACGGCAACCTGCTGACGCTGCCGGTGGCCGGTGGTCTGCTCTACGTCGAGCCGGTCTACATCGAGCGTGCGGGCGGGCAGGACAACTCGACCTACCCGCAGCTGGCCCGCGTCCTGGTGTTCTACGGCGACCGGCTCGGCTACGACGCGAGCCTGTCCCGGGCTCTCGACGAGGTGTTCGGCGCCGGCGCCGGTGCCGCCGCCGGCGGAGCCGCCCCGACGACCGGGCAGCCCGGCCGGCCGACGACGCCCACGACCCCGACCACGCCGAACGGTCAGGGCGCCCAGACCCCGGCGGCACCCAATGCGGCGCAGGCGACCGCGGTACAGCAGATCCGCACGGCGTTGAACGACCTCAAGGCGGCCCAGCGGTCCGGTGACTTCGCCAAGCAGGGCGAGGCGCTGGCGGCGCTGGACCGTGCGGTCGCGGCGTTCCAGAGCGCCGGCGGCTGATCGCGGCTGGTCCTCGTCGGGCCGGACCCCCCTGCGGGTGGGGTCCGGCCCGGCGTGTAGGGTTGTGCCTACAACACAGACGGAATGCACGCGGTTCCGTTCGGCGCGGGGTGGAGCAGCTCGGTAGCTCGCTGGGCTCATAACCCAGAGGTCGCAGGTTCGAATCCTGCCCCCGCTACCACTCACGAAGGCCCCCGAGGACACCTCGGGGGCCTTCGTCGTTGCGAGGTCCCCGGACACCGGAACCGACCCCCCCGAGGGGCCGGTGAACGTCCGGTGTACGGTGGGGACACACCACAGAGGTGAGACAACACAGACGGGACCGCACGCGGTCCCGGACGGCGCGGGGTGGAGCAGCTCGGTAGCTCGCTGGGCTCATAACCCAGAGGTCGCAGGTTCGAATCCTGCCCCCGCTACCACTCACGAAGGCCCCCGGGGGACACCCCGGGGGCCTTCGTCCTGTCAGGGGGTCCGCGCGTACTCGGCGACGACCACGCCCGAGCGGTACGGCGTCGACCGCACCAGCTCCCAGGACCGCGGGTGGTACCCGCCGGCGTCGTCGAACAGGGACTTGCCCGCCCCGAGGACGACCGGGTTCATCTTGAGCACCAGCCGGTCGATCTCGCCCGCCAGCGCGGTCGCGAGCCGCCCGCCCCCGCAGAGCCAGATGTCGGCGCCGTCGCGGCGTCTCAGCTCGCGGACGAGCTCCACCGGGTCGCGCCCGGTCAGGGTGATCCCGGCGGGCACCGCGTCGGCGGGGCGGCTGCGGGACAGGACGTACTGCTCCAGGTGCGGATACGGGTCGACGGTGACCGACAGGCCTGCGGCATAGGTGTTCCACCCCATCAGCACGGTGTCGAAGCGGGTGTTGTCCGCGGTCAGCCCGAGCATCTCCAGCCCGACGGCCGGGATCGTGTCGGTCCAGTCGCGCAGGATCATGTCGATGTGGTCGCCGGTCTGCGGGAAGGCGTCGAAGGTGTCGTCGGGGGCCGCGATGCGGCCGTCGAGCGACACCGCGACGTAGTAGACGAGCTCACGCACGGGCAGACCTCCGGGGTCGATCAACCACGACTGCTGTCGTGGTTGATCGAAAGTACAACAGGCGTCGTGGTTCGTCTACGGTGCCCGTATGGCACGCAACGACGACCGCAGGCAGCGGCTGGCCGACGCCGGGCTGGCCGTGCTGGCCCGCGAGGGCGCCCGGGGGCTGACCCACCGCGCGCTGGACCGGGAGGCCGGTGTCCCGACCGGCACGGCGTCGAACTACTTCCGGACCCGCGCCGAGCTCGTCCGTGCGCTGGCCGACCGGATCGGGCAGCGGCTGGCGCCGGACCCGGAGACCGTCGCCGGGCTGCGGGCGGGGGAGGCGGGGCCTGCGATGTTCGCCGACCACATCCGCGACGTCGTGCGTCGGCTCGGCGCCGAACCCGAGGTGACGCTGGCGCTGTTCGAGCTGCGCCTGGAGGCCGCCCGGCGGCCGGAGGTCGCCGAGGTCATGGGGGAGTGGCTGCGCGCGGCGTTCGCCGGCGACGTCGCCTACAACCGGGCCGCGGGGCTGCCCGGCGGGCCCGCGGAGATCGCGCTGTTCCACTACGCGGTCGACGGCCTGCTCCTGGACCGGCTGACCCTGTCCATCGACCCGGACACCCCGACCGACGCCGTCGTCGACGCGCTCGTCGACGGTCTGCTCCCGCCCGCTCAGGGCGCCGGTGCGACCTCCAGCACCCGATAGCCGCGCTCGGAGGCGAGCCGGGTCGTCGGGAAGCCCTGCTCGTCGCTCAGCCACCGTTGCAGCGAGTCCGAGCCCAGGTTCTTCGCCACCACCAGGTAGGCCCGTCCGTCGGGGAGGAGCCGCGGGAGCCAGCGCAGCAGCAGCTCGTGCAGCGCGGCCTTGCCCGAGCGGATCGGGGGGTTGGAGTAGATCCCGGCGAAGGTCACGTCGTCGGGAACCTCCTCGGGCCGGCAGGCGGTCACGTTGCCCAGCCCGGCCGCCTCGGCGTTCTCCCGGGTGAGGCCCAGCGCGCGCTCGTTGAGGTCCACCGCCCACACGGGCAGCCGACGGCGCCGGCTGGCCAGCGTGAGCGCGATGGGGCCGTAGCCGCAGCCGACGTCGAGCAGCGGCCCGCGGACCGGCGGCATCGGCGCGGTGTCGAGCAGCACCTTCGTCCCGCGGTCGAGGCGGCTGTGCGAGAACACCCCGGTGTCGGTCACCAGCGACAGATCCACGTCGGAGGTGTGCAGGCGCACCGACCCGCGGTGGCTCGCGACGGACGGCGTGGCGCTGAAGTAGTGGTCACCCACGCCGGGTGATGCTACGGCGGGGACACTGGGTGCATGTCGACACCACAGCCGATCCCCGAGGACGTCCCCATCCGTGAGGAGCCGATCCGGATCGGCCAGTTCCTCAAGCTCGCCGGACTGGCCGAGGACGGCGCGGACGCCCGCGAGATCCTCGAGGCGCGCGAGGTCACCGTCAACGGGGCGCCGGAGCACCGTCGTGGCGCCCAGCTCCGCCGTGGCGACGTCGTCTCGGTGGCCGGGCGGAGCCTCCGCCCGGCCTGAGGCTCACCAGCCGAGGTGGTCGAAGGCCGTCGACAGGGTGGGGGCGAGGGTCTCGGCGTAGGTCGCGGTCAGGTGGTTGTCGTCCATGTAGACGAGCACGTTGCCCACCTCGCTGCGGCAGAGCGCCGGGTCGCAGATGCCGTCGGACACGTCGGCGAACACCACGTTCGGCGGGACGCCCGGGACCACCGACCACGGCGGGTACGGCTGGTACAGCGTGTGCCGGTCGACGTCGCAGTCCGGTGCGCCCCGGCCCTGCGTGGCGACGCAGTCGACCACGTTGAAGTCGAACCGCGGGTTGTCGCGGACCGCGACGACCGGGATCCCGGCCGCGTCGAGCCGCTGCCAGGCCTGCACGAACCCCTCGGGGGTCTGCTCGTGCAGCCCGGGACGCACGTCGCGACTGGCGAGGGTCAGGACGGCGTCGGGGTGCATCTCGACCAGCTGGTCGTGCACCGCGGCGTTCCAGTCGGTGCAGCCCTGGTCGTCGGCGACGGTCTCCGAGCGCACCGACATCGGGCAGGCCCCGCGGAACATGCCCACCATCGACCAGTTGCGCTGCTCGGCGATCACCGCGAGCGCGGCGGCGTACTGCTGGGCGTGCGAGTCGCCGACCACGGCGACCGTCCGCTCCGAGGTCTCCGGGTCCGGCGCGGGCACCGTGCAGGCCTCCAGCTCCGCGCCGTGCTCGGACGGCCCGCAGTCCCAGCTGGTGCCGTGGTAGCTCCAGTCGTCGGGCGCCTGCACCAGCGACGGGGTCAGCTCGGCGTCGGCCGGGTCGAGCGAGGCGAGGTCGAACTGCGGGGACAGCGCCCCCGCGCCAGGGTGCGACGGCGAGCCCGCCAGCACCGGCGTCGACGCCCGCGCGGTGGCCAGCCCGTACCAGGACCCCGCGGCGACGAGCACCGTCAGCGCCAGCACCCCGCCGGTGCGCAGCGCGCGGCGTACGTCGAGCGCGGCGACCCGCTGCTCGACGAACCGGTGGGTCAGCCAGGCCAGCACGAACGACACCGCGATCACGGCGGCGCCTGCTCCAGGTCCAGTCGGTCCTGCCCGGTGCGCACCAGCGTGAGCGTCAGGATCGGCCAGTGCCACAGGTACAGCGGGAACGAGAGGTCGCCGATCGTGCGCAGCACCCGTCCCGACAGCAGGTGGTCGACGCCGAACCGGTGCCCGGACCGCCCGGCGACCAGCACCATCGCCGCGGCCAGCGTCGGCCAGAGCGCGGCCCAGCCGGGGAACGCGCGGTCCACCTGCAGCAGGATCCCGCAGGAGACCAGCGCGACCACGCCGCCCCAGCCGAGCACGGCGCGGGTGCCGGGGGTCAGCTCCGGCCGGTCCTCGATCCGGGAGATCCACAGCGCCAGCAGCCCGCCGAGCGCGAACTCCCAGATCCGCGTCGCGGAGTGGAAGTAGGCCAGCGGCTGGTTCACCAGCGTCAGGTACCCCGAGTACGCGAACGACGCCCCGCCGACGGCGAGCAGTGTGCCGGTGAGCCGGCGGTGCAGGTCGGCCCCGTCCCGCCGGGTCGCGATCGCGACGCCGGCCACGACCAGCGGCGCGAGCAGGTAGAACTGGCCCTGGATGGACAGCGACCAGAAGTGCTGGACGATGCTCGCCGCGTTGTCGCGGGCCGCGTAGTCGACCGAGTTGTGCGCCAGCTCCCAGTTCTGCAGGAACAGCAGCGACGCGACCGTCTCCCGGACGGTCGGCATCCACCGGTTCTCCGGCAGCAGCCAGAACCCGGCCACCACCCCCGCGGTCAGGACCACCGTCATCGCCGGCAGGAGCCGGGAGAACTGCCGTCGCCAGGTGGCGAGCACGTCGATCCCGCCCCGCGCCGCGGCCCGGTACAGGCCACCGGTGATGAGGAAGCCGGTGATCAGGAAGAACACGTCGACGCCGCCGGAGACCCGGCCGACCCAGACGTGGTAGACGACCACCAGCAGCACCGCCAGGGCGCGCAGGCCCTGCAGCTCCGGACGGAACCGGGAACGCGTGGCACCGCCGGCGGTCGTTCCGGTGCGGGCGGCGGGTGCTCCACCGGGAGACGTCACGAGTGGCAGCTCCTCGTTCGGCACGGTCGGGTAAAGGAAAGTTTACGTCCCGGCCGCTCAACGACGACGGCGGTCACCGGGTTCCCCCGGTGACCGCCGTCATGGGTCAGGGTGTCGCTCAGTATCCGATGTATCCGCCGTGGCTGCCGACCCGGCCACCCGCGTCGAGCGTGTCGATGCCGTAGCGGTCGATCATGTACCGGACGCCCGCGGTGATGTTCGCGATCGGGTCGGTGATCGACCGGTCCGCGAAGTCCGGGTGCACGTAGGCCGCGAACGTCGAGGGGATGACCTGCATGAGGCCCTCGGACGGGTTGCCGGCCGCGGCGTTGGAGTCCCAGTTGTTGATGGCGTTGGGGTTGCCGTTGGACTCCTTGAGGATGATCCGCTTGAGCCCGGCCGCGTAGGACTGGGACAGCCCCATGTGGTCCAGGGCCTCGGCGATCCAGCCGTCCAGCCCGCCCTTGGCGACGATCGCGTCGATCCGGGCCTTCTCGGCTGCGCGCGCCTGCTCGGCCGCGGCGGCCTTGGCGTGCTCGGCGGCGATCTTCGTCGCGATCTCGTGCGCCTTGCCCAGCGACGCGAGGTCGGCGTCGGCGGCGGGGGCCGCGGACTGCAGCGTGCCCGACGCGGCGGACGACTGGACGAAGGAGACCGGGCTGAAGAAGCCGGAGGTCGAGCCGTCGGTGGCCTTCGTGGCGGACGGGATGTTCGCGGAGTACGCGGCCAGCGTCGTCGCGGCGGTGGTGCCGCCCTCCTCGGCGTCGGCCTGCGCGGAGGTCCCGTCCAGAGTGGTCGGGACGATCGCGGCGAACGCGCCGGAGGCGAGCACGCCGAACGCGGCGCCGGTGGCGGCCGTGCGGGTGCCCGCACGCCGTGCGGCGTGCGCGGGGCCACCGTGCCGCGGCGAGCGGAGGGACGGCGCAGCGGCCGTTGCTGCGGGTGTGGTCGCCACGGATCGGGGGAACCCGTGGTGGCCGCCGGGGGAGCGGTGTCCGGTCAAGGAAACGCCTTTCAGATCACGGACGGCACCGCGCACGAACGGCCGGGTCGGGGGTCCCGGGTGAGCCGGTCGGGGAGTCCGGCTCCAGCCCGCTCGTGATCGGGCCGTGATGACTGGGGACAACCGTAGAGGCCCCCGCCCCGGGGGTCCAGCACCGGGGTTGTCGGTCGCCGCGCGACAGGCACCGTTCACCGGTTTCGTGATCTTGAGCGTGTGCGCGAGGCAACCCGATGGACGGTGCAACCCGGCCGACGGACGGTGGTCTCCGCAGGTGGCGGGCAGGCGACGAACGGCGCAATACTAGAGTTGGCTCAAGGTTTTCACGGGCCGTCCCCGTGCGCGGAGCGGCGCGCGGGGACGGCCGCGGCGGGGTGGCGGACGGGGGACGGGGATGGACACGGGCGACCTGTTGACCATCGGGGAGATCGTCGAGCGCAGCGGGTTCCCGCACTCGGCGCTGCGCTACTACGAGCGCGAGGGGCTGATCTCCGCGACCCGGACCTCGGGGCAACCAGCGCCGCTACCGGCGCAGTGTGCTGCGCAGGCTCGCGTTCGTCCGGGCGGCCCGGTCCATCGGGATCGGGCTGGAGGAGGTCCGTACCGCCCTCGACGCGCTCCCCGCCGACCGCACACCGACCCGGTCGGACTGGGCGCGGCTGTCGCGGTCCTGGCGCGGCAGGCTCGACGAGCAGATCGAGGCGCTGACCGCCCTGCGCGACGGCCTCGACGGCTGCATCGGCTGCGGCTGCCTGTCGATGACGACCTGCCGTCTGGTCAACCCCGACGACGCCGCCGCCGCGTACGGCGACGGCGCCCGGACGCTGCCCGCCGCGCTGCGTCGCCCGCCGGTGCACGGCCGGTGAACCCTGGGTCGCGACCGCTGCCGTGGCGGGCCGGGATGCCTAACCTGGGGTCGTGACCGATCTCGTACCGGACCGTTGGTTGACCGTCGACGGCCTCGCCAACGCCCGTGACGTCGGCGGCCTCCCGCTCGACGGCGGGGGCCGCGTCCGCACCGGCGTCCTGCTGCGCACCGAGTCCCTGGAGGGGCTGGGCCCGGCCGCCGTCGCGTACCTCACCGACGAGCTGGGCGTGGTCCAGGTGCTGGACCTGCGCACCGACCGCGAGCGCACGACCTACGGCCTCGGTGCGCTCGCCGACGCCGGGGTGCCGGTGCACCGGCTCAGCTTCATCCCCGAGACCGGCATCGCGCTGCCGGAGACCGGGGACGCCCACGCGGCGCTCGACCCGATGCTCGGCCACTACCTCGCCTACCTGGAGGGCCGGGGGGAGTACGTCGTCGACGGGGTCCGCCGGATCGCGGCCCTGGACTCCGGCACGACCGTCGTCCACTGTGCCGCGGGCAAGGACCGCACCGGGGTGCTCGTCGCGCTGGTGTGCGCCGCGGTCGGGGTGCCGCGGGAGGAGATCACCGCCGACTACGCGCTGTCCGCGACCCGGATCGACGCCCTGTTCGAGAAGTGGACGACCGCCTCCGGCGAGCCCATGCCGCCCGCCGACGAGCTCGACCGGCACCGCCCGCGGGCCGAGGTCATGGCCGAGTTCCTGCGGCTGCTCGACGAGCGCCACGGCGGCCCGGTCGGCTGGCTGCAGGAGAACGGCCTCACCGACGACGAGCTGGCGCGCCTGCGGGCCCGGCTGCGCGAGGAGGGTGCCTGAGCACCCTCAGGGCAGCTCCTCGATCGGCACCATCGGGTCGAGCTTGCGCAGCGACCCCGGGTCCCCGGTCACCGCGGGCCAGCCCCGGCGCCGGGCGGCGGTGACGACCTGGCCGGTCACGATGTCGTCGAGCCCCTGGGAGGCGAGCAGCAGCCCGGCCTCCTGGGCGCTCTCCGGGGAGAGCTCGTGGATCACGGTGTTCGGCAGGCCCAGTAGGACCTGCAACGCGGCGTGGTGCTCGGCGTCGACCATCGACCAGGCGCGGCCGAGGGCGGCGCTGGGCACCGCGAGCACGATGTTCTCCTCCACCGCGGCCCACACCAGGGCGCGCATGTAGACGGGACGACCGGTCGCGAAGGCCGCCAGAGCCGAGGCATCGAGGACGCGTCCGCCGATCATCGCGGGCTCAGCCGACGGCCACGGGCGGAACCGGGCGCAGCGAACGGCGCGCGGCATCCAGCTCGTCGGCCGGCGGGGGACCGCCGTAGAGTTCCGCGAGGGTGGCCAGGGAACGGTCCCGGTCCTGCCGTGCCTGCACGGCTTCCGCCACGTAGGCGGACAGGCTCGCCGCCGATCCGCGGGACACCGCGTCCCTCGCCTCTGCCACCAGCTCGGCCGGCAGCGTGACCGTCACCCGCTCGCTGCGCATACCGGAATGGTACTCCGCGCATACCGCCACCGGCCACGGGCACGCCGTGGGAAGCAGGTTACCGGCGGGTATGGAAGGCTCCGGGGCGGGACAGTGAGGTGTTCTCAGTAGCGGGGTGGCAGGTCGTGGCGACACGCCGAGGGTGGTGAGATGAGCGGGAACGGGGCAGGACCCCGGTAGATCGGTTCGGTCCAGCACAGATCGACACCGTCACCGAGGTCCTGCATGTCTGATCCTGTCACCTACACCGCTGTCCTCCCGATCGGGGAGCGCACCGTGGCCTATCTGGCGCGGCTCCTGGTCCTTCAACGCCGTCGACGTGGCACCCGGCGGCGGGCGTTGACCCCGTTCGCCCAGGCAGTGCTGGTGATCCGCTGGTTCTGTGATGCTACCCGGGTCCGATGTTTGGCCGGTGACAACGCGATCAGCACTGCAACGGCCTACCGTTACCTGCACGAAGGCATCGACGTCCTCGCCGCGGCCGCACCCGGCCTGCACGGAGCCCTGCTCGCCGCCCGCACAGCCGGGCACACCCACGTGAATCTCGACGGCACCCTGATCGCCACCGACCGGTGCCGCGCGCTCGGCCTCACCCCCGGGGTCGACCTGTGGTGGTCGGGCAAGCACCGCCGCCACGGCGGGAACATCCAGGTCCTCACCGCACCTGATGGATGGCCGCTATGGACCAGCGACGTGCGGCCGGGCCGCGAGCACGACACCCGCTGCGCCCGTACCCACCCCGGGCTGCTCGAGGGCCTGGCCGCGTTCACCGACGACACCCACGCCGCGCTGGGCGACCTCGGCTACGAAGGCGAAGCCGACCGGCTCACCGTGCCCATCAAACCCGTCCCCGGCCGCGGGCAGACGGTCAACCAGCGCACCGTCAACACCCTGCACTCAGCCCTTCGTGCTCTGGCCGAACGCGGAAACGCCCTGCTCAAGACCACCTTCGCCGCGTTGCGGCGAGTCACGCTATGTCCCTGGCGCACCGGCGCGATCACCGCAGCTGCGCTCGTACTACTCCACACCGAGTACGACCGCACGACATGATCAACCCGCTACTGAGAACACCTCAGTGCCGACCTCACACGCAGAACGGGTGCATCCATGGACCTGACCTTCACCCCCGCCGAGGAGGAGTTCCGCGAGGAACTGCGCTCCTGGCTCCGCGCCCACATCCCCGACGAGTGGACCCGCCCCGGGTTCTGGGAGTCACTGGAGGACTCCGAGAGCTTCCGGCTGCGGCGCGACTGGGAGCGGGACAAGGCCGACGCCGGGTTCGCCGGCATCCAGTGGCCCGTCGAGTACGGCGGTCGCGGCGGCACCCCCGGCATGAAGGCCATCTACGACGAGGAGACCGTCCGCGCCCAGGCGCCGCGCACGGTCAACCCGCTCGGCCTGACCTTCCTCGCGCCGACGGTCATGGCGATCGGCACCGACGCGCAGAAGAAGGAGATCATCGGCCCGCTGCTGCGCAACGAGGTCGTGTGGTGCCAGGGCTTCTCCGAGCCCGGCGCCGGCTCCGACCTCGCCGCGCTGTCCACCAAGGGCGTCCGCGACGGCGACGACTTCCTCGTCAACGGACAGAAGGTCTGGACCACCAACGCCGTGCACGGCGACAAGATCTTCACCCTGGTCCGCACCGAGGCCGGGTCGGAGAAGCACCGCGGCATCTCGATGCTGCTGATCGACATGAACCAGCCCGGCGTCACCGCGCGGCCGCTGCGCCAGATGAGCGGGGCCAGCGAGTTCGGCGAGGTGTTCTTCGACGACGCCCGCGTCCCGGTCACCGACTGCCTCGGCGAGATCGGCGACGGCTGGCGCACCGCGATGCTGCTGCTGTCCTTCGAGCGCGGCGCGTCCGGCATCTCCCAGTACACCGAGTTCCGTCGTCAGTACGACGAGATCGCCGCCGTCGCGCGGAAGCTGGGCCGTGCCGACGACCCGGTGATCCGCGACGACCTGGCCCGCGTCCTGACCGAGCTGGAGTGCCTGAGGCTGCACTCGATGCACGTGCTCACCCAGGTCGAGCAGGGCCGCGACCTCGGCTTCGAGGCGTCGATGACCAAGCTGCAGTGGTCCGAGGCGTTCCAGGACCTCTGGGAGGTCGACGACCGGATCCTCGGCGAGGACGCCACGCTGGACGCCCTGCCCGACGGCACCGACCTGCGTCCGCTGCACGCCCAGGCCATGTGGTCGCGCTCGGTCACGATCTGGGGCGGCTCGTCCCAGGTGCAGCGCAACGTCACCGCCGAGCGCGTGCTCGGCCTGCCCCGCTGATCCGCAGGAGGAGCCACCGATGTTCTTCGCACTCACCTCCGACCAGCAGGAGTTCGGCGCCGCGGTGCGCGACTACCTGGCGCAGCGGTTCGACCTCGCCGCCGTGCGGACGGTCGTCGAGAACCCGTCCGACGACGGCAACCCGGCGTCGCTGTGGCGCGCGGCCGGCGAGCAGGGTTGGACCGCGGTCACCGTCGACGAGGACCACGACGGCCTCGGTCTCGGCCTGGTCGAGGCCCAGGTGATCGCCCGCGCGCTCGGGGCGGGCGTCGCGCCCGGCCCGTGGCGCGGCACCGTGCTGGCCGCCGACGCGATCCGGCTCGCCGGCTCCGACGAGCAGAAGGCGGCCTGGCTGCCGAAGCTCGCCGCGGGCGAGGCGGTCGGCGCGTTCACCACCCGGGGCAGCGCCGCGACCGGTCTGCCGGTGGTGGAGTACGGCGCCCTGGCCGACGTCGTCGTCGCGCCGGCCGAGGACGGCCTGCCCGGGCTGGCGCTGGTCACCGGCGCCACGGCGTCGCCGGTCGGCAGCTACGACGGCACCACCCGGCTCGCGTCGTGCAGCGGCGGGACCGCCGAGGCGCTGCCCGGCACCACCGTCGAGCTGCAGCGGCTGCTCACCGACCGGGCGACCGTGCTGGTCGCCGCGGACCTGGTGGGCATCGCCCGCGAGGCGCTGACCCGCACCGTCGCCTACGACCGCGAGCGCACCCAGTTCGGTGTGCCCGTCGGGTCGTTCCAGGCGCTCAAGCACGCGCTGGCCGACCTGCACGTCGGGGTCACGATGGCCGAGCACGCGGCGCTCTACGCCGCGCACGCGGTGGACACCGGGCTCGACGACGCCGAGCCCGCCGTCGCCGTCGCCAAGGCCAAGAGCAGCGACGTGGCGCTCCAGACGACCGCGGCGATGATCCAGTTCCACGGTGGCATCGGCTACACCTGGGAGCACGAGGCGCACTTCTTCTACAAGCGCGCCAAGCGGCTCGCCGGCCAGTACGGCGACGTCGCCGTCTCCCGCGAGCGGATCGCCTCCCTGACCGTCGGCGCCTGACCCGTCCACGGGCCGCGCTTCGTCCGGCCCGGCCCGCTCACCGCGGCCGGGCCGGAGGCCGGCGCGAGGCCGGCGCGAGGCCACAGTGCACGCCGTCTGCTCAGGGCGGATGTGCGCTGTGGACTCGCGCGCCCGGCCCGGACGTGGGACCGTCGGACGATGGCACCCGTCACACCGGTCAACGCCACCGCCGCCGCTCTCCTCGGCCTGCTCCACGGAGGGCCGATGACCGGCGGGCAGCTGGTGGCAGCGGCCGGTGAGCGGTTCGGGCTGTTCTTCTCCGTCACCCGCAGCCAGGTCTACCGCGAGCTGCCCGCGTTGACCGAGGAGGCGCTGCTGCGTCTGGGCAAGCAGGGCCCGCGGGCCAGCCAGCAGTACGTGATCACCGCGGCGGGCAAGCGGTCGTTCAAGCACTGGCTCGCCACCGGCGGCGACGCCGACGCCGTCCGCAGCCCGCTGGTGCTGCGGCTGCTGCACGCGGGGACGCTGACGGTCAAGCAGCGCACCGAGCTGGTCGCGGCCGCCCGTGAGGCCTACGCCGAGCGGCTCGCGGTGGCGCGTGCCGCCGCCCGCGCGACCGACGACCCCTACGGCCGCCCGGTCGCGGACTTCGCCGTCGCCCACACCCGGGCGATGATCAAGCTGATCGACGCGATCCCCCAGGACTGAACCGGGGCGCACCCCGCGTACCCTCGACCGTTGTGAACTCCGACGTCCAGGCCGACCTGAAGGACCTCGACACCACGCTGTCCAGCATCGAGGCCGTCGCCGACGTGCCCCGGCTGCGCCAGGAGATCGAGGAACTGTCCGAGCAGGCGGGCCGGCCGGACCTCTGGGACGACGTCGACGCCGCCCAGCAGATCACCAGCCGGCTGGCCTATGCCCAGGGCGACCTGCGCCGGCTGGACGACCTGCGCCGCCGGCTCGACGACCTGCCCGTGCTCTACGAGCTCGCCGAGGACGAGGGCGACGAGTCCGCGGTCGCCGACGCCGACGCCGAGCGCGCGAAGCTCCGCAGCGAGATCTCCTCGCTGGAGGTCCGCACGCTGCTCTCGGGCGAGTACGACGAGCGCGAGGCCCTGGTGACCATCCGCTCGGAGGCGGGCGGGGTCGACGCCGCCGACTTCGCCGAGATGCTGCTGCGCATGTACCTGCGCTGGGCCGAGCGGCACGGCTACGGCACCGACGTCTACGAGACGTCCTACGCCGAGGAGGCCGGCATCAAGTCGGCCACCTTCGCCGTCCACGCCCCGTACGCGTTCGGGACGCTGTCGGTCGAGGCCGGCACCCACCGCCTCGTGCGGATCTCGCCGTTCGACAACCAGGGCCGGCGCCAGACGTCGTTCGCCGGTGTCGAGGTGGCCCCGGTCGTCGAGACCTCCGACCACATCGAGATCGACGAGAAGGACCTGCGGGTCGACGTGTTCCGCGCCTCCGGGCCCGGCGGTCAGGGCGTCAACACCACCGACTCCGCGGTCCGGCTGACCCACATCCCGTCCGGGATCGTCGTCGCCTGCCAGAACGAGCGCTCCCAGCTGCAGAACAAGGCCTCGGCGATGGCCGTGCTGCAGGCGAAGCTGCTGGAGAAGCGGCGCCAGGAGGAGCGCGAGCTGCGCGACTCGTTCAAGGAGGCCGGGTCCTCCTGGGGCAACCAGATGCGCAACTACGTGCTGCACCCGTACCAGCTGGTGAAGGACCTGCGCACCGAGCACGAGGAGGGCAACCCCTCGCAGGTGCTCGACGGCCAGATCGACGAGTTCATCGAGGCCGGCATCCGCTGGCGCAAGCAGACCGAATCCGCCTCGTGAGCCGGGGTCGTCGCGCGGCCGCCGCCTGCGGCGCGCTCGTCCTGCTCGCGCTCGCCGGGTGCACCGGCGGTGCCCAGGAGCCTGCCGCGGACGGCGCCCCGCCCGCGGCCGTCGCCGCACCGTCGGCCCAGGACGCCGTGGCCGCGGCGGGCACCGCGCTCGTCGACGCCGGCTCGGCGCGGGTCGACGTCGAGCTGGACTCGGTCACCGGCCCGGTGCGTGCCTCCGGTCCCGCCCGCTTCACCCCGTTCGCCGCGGACCTCACCGTGGCCCTGGGCACCCGTGGCGCCCAGGTCAGGGTGCTCGACGACCGTGCCTGGGTCCGCTTCGGCGGGAGCGACCGCTGGCAGCCGCTGTCCACCGGGCTCGTCCCGGTCGGCGCCGTCGGCGGGATGCTGCACGCCGCCCCCGGCCTGCGCGACGTCGTCGCCGCGCCGGGGACCACCGACGTCGACGGCGTCGCCGCGACGACCTACACCGGGTCCGTGGACCTCGCCGCCGCACGGGCCGGTGCCCCGGACCCGGCGGTCGGGACCCGTCTCGACGAGCTCGCCGGGCTGGTCTCGCCGACCCCGCGGTTCACCGCCTGGCTCGGCGCCCCCGACGCCGCCCCCGCCGACCGCGGACGGCTGCTCCGGCTGCGTCTGGAGCCACAGGCCCCGGCCACCGGGACGCGGACCGCCGGTGCCGCCGTCCCGGGCGCGGTCACGGTCTCGTTCGCCGACCCCGGGCTGCCGGTGGAGATCACCGCCCCCTGACGACGCTCCCGCGTCCCGTCGTTCGCCCGCCTCGCGTCTCGTGCCTCGCGCCTCTTGCCTCGCGCGTCGCGGGGTGCGCGTCGCGGTCCGCGCCGCGCCCCGGGTCGGTCGCGGTGCGCCGAGATGCACCTCAGCGGGCCGCAGAGATCGACAACTCCCGCTGAGCTGCATCTCGGCGCGCGTCCGACGCGCGGCGGGACGGATCGGCGGTGCGGCGGGTCGGTCGGTGCGGCGGGTCGGCTCGGCCGGGCGGCGCGGCGGGGCGGTGCCGCGGGCGAGCCCGGGCGGGCTCAGTCGGCCGCGGTCGCCCCGCGGGTCAGGGCGGCGAGCGACACGGCGGAGAGCGCGGCCGCGGTCAGCATGGTCACGGCCATCGCCGTCGCGCTCGACCCGACCAGCGGCGAGACCAGGGCCCCGAGGCCGAACTGGGTGGCCCCCAGCAGGGCCGAGCCGGCCCCGGCGCGGTCACGGACCTCACCGGTGGCCAGCGCCGCGCTGTTGCCCATCACGAAGCCCAGCGTCGTCAGCGTCGCGAACAGCAGCACCAGCACCGGCCAGCGCGCCGCTCCCAGCAGCGCGACGACCAGCAGGGCCGCGCACAGCACCACCAGTCCGCCGACGGCCGTCACGAGCTGGCGCCGTGGGGCGATCCGCGCGGCGAGCCGGCCGCTGACGACGTTGCCCAGCACCAGGCCGGCCGCGTTCGCCCCGAAGGCGAGGGCGTACTGCGTCGTCGAGAGGCCGAGGGTCTGCTGCAGCACGAACGGCGACCCGGAGATGTAGGCGAACATCATCGAGAACGCCGTGGCGAAGGCCAGCACGTAGCCGACGTAGCGACGGCGGCGCAGGAGCGCGCCGACGTCGGCGAAGGTCCGTCGCACACCGCCGGTGCTGCGGGCCGTGACCGGCAACGTCTCGTGCACCGCGACCAGCGACGACACCAGCATCAGCAGGGCCAGCCCGGCCAGCACCACGAAGATGCCCCGCCAGCCGACGACCCCGCCGAGCGAGCTGCCGATCACCGGTGCCACCACCGGCGCGATCCCGTTGATCGCCATCATCAGTGAGAACAGCTGCGCGGTCCGCGCACCGGTGGTGCGGTCGGAGATCATCGCCCGGCTCAGCACCAGGCCGGCCGCCCCGCCGAAGCCCTGCAGGAACCGGGCGACGACGAGCACCGCGACCGACGGCGCGACCGCGCTCGCCAGGCACGCGACGAACAGCAGCACGGTGCCGGCGACGACCAGGCGTCGCCGCCCCCAGCTGTCCGAGAGCGGGCCGATCACCAGCTGCCCGACGGCCAGCCCCACCAGGAACGCGGTCAGGGTCAGCTGCGACGCCGACGCCGAGGTCCCCAGCTCGGCCGCCACCGTCGGCAGCACCGGCAGGTACATGTCGGTGGCCAGCGGCGCGACGGCCGTCAGCAGCGCGAGGACGCTGATCCACACGCCGTCCGGGACGGTGCGGCCCCGCACCGTCCTCGGCGCGGCCTGCTCGGTACCCACGGTCATGACTGTCCTCTCCTGTGACGATTACCTATGAAGGTATATATGACCTGTCGCGTAGTATCGCGTCTGTGACCGAGGTCAAGGAGCGTGACGACGACTGGGCGGCCATGGTGGACGCCGTGCACGACCTGTCGCGCGTGCTGCGGGCGGCGGGTGAGCACGCGGTCGGGCTGGACGTGATCACCGGGTCCGAGCACGAGGTCCTGCGGTGGGTCGCCGCGCGTCCCGGGCATCCCGTCTCGACGGTGGCGCGCGGGCTCGGCCTGCAGGCCAGCAACGTCAGCACCACCGTCCGATCGCTGGTCGAACGTGACCTCGTGGAGCGCCGGGCCGACCCGGCCGACGGTCGTCGTGCCCTGCTCCACCCCACGGCGCGGGCCGCCCGGCACCGGGAGCTGCTGGTCGCGGCCTGGTCGCGGCAGATCCGGGTTGCCCTCGACGACCTCGACGACGCCGACGCCGTCACGCTGCGGGCGGCGGCCCCGGCCCTGGACCGGCTCGCCGGTGCGCTCGACCCGTCGCGGGCCCCGGTCGTCGCCGGACCGGACTGACGGGCGTGTCGTCACCGCCCGTGCACTCCGGGCGGCGGTACCGTCCCGCTCCGTGATCGAGCTGCGGGACGTCACCAAGCGGTACCCGACGTCCGGGCGTCCGGCGCTGGACCGGGTCTCCGCGACGGTCGGGGCGGGCGAGTTCGTGTTCCTGATCGGACCGTCCGGGTCGGGCAAGTCGACGCTGCTGCGGCTGCTGCTGCGCGAGGACGTCCCCACCTCGGGATCGATCCTCGTCGACGGCCTCGACGTCGCTGGGCTGCCCCGGCGCAAGGTGCCGCGGCTGCGCCAGCGGATCGGCTGCGTTTTCCAGGACTTCCGGCTGCTGCCCAAGCGCACCGTCGCCGGCAACGTGGCGTTCGCGCTCGAGGTGCTGGGGCGCAAGCCGTCGGAGATCCGGATCGCGGTCCCGGAGCTGCTGGAGATGGTGGGGCTGCAGGGCAAGGCCGAGCGGCTGCCGCACGAGCTGTCCGGCGGCGAGCAGCAGCGCGTCGCGATCGCCAGGGCGTCGGTCAACCGGCCCCCGCTGCTGCTGGCCGACGAACCCACCGGCAACCTCGACCCCGAGACCGGGCGGGAGATCATGCAGGTCCTGGAGCGCATCAACCGTGGGGGCACCACGGTGCTGATGGCCACCCACGACTCGTCCATCGTGGACGCGATGCGCCGCAGGGTGATCGAGCTGGCCGACGGCGCCGTGCTGCGCGACGAGGCCCGCGCGGTGTACGGGGCGGGCCGGTAGATGCGCCCCGCCCTGCTCACCCGTGAGGTCTCCTCCGGCCTGCGCCGCAACGTCACGATGACCGTCGCGATGGTGCTGACCACCGCGGTCACCCTGATGTCGGTCGGTGCGGGCCTGCTCGTGCTGCGCACCATCGACGACATCTCCGCGCTCTACACGAACCGGCTCGAGATCCAGGTGGCGCTCACCCCGGACGTCTCGGAGACCGATCCCGACTGCAGCGGGCCGACGTGCGCGTCGCTGCGCAGCGCGCTGGAGGCCGCCCCGGGCGTCGGCGGGGTCACGTTCGAGTCCCAGCAGCAGGCCTACACCCGCTTCCGCGAGCTGTTCGCCGGGCAGTCGGTCGCCGACGTCGCCCGGCCGCAGTCGCTGCCCGCCACCCTGCGGGTCACCCTCACCGACCAGCAGGCGGGCGCCGCGGCCGCCCGGGCCGCCGTCGAGGGCAGGCCCGGGGTGCGCGGGGTGATCGACCAGCGCGACGTCGTCGGGACCCTGTTCGACTTCCTGAACGGGGTGCGCAACGTGGCGTTCGCACTCGCCGTCGTGCAGGCGCTCGCGGCGATCCTGCTGATCTCCAACACGGTCCAGGTGTCGGCGTTCATGCGGCGCACGGAGGTCGGCGTGATGCGCCTGGTCGGGGCGACGCGCTGGACCACACAGCTGCCGTTCCTGGTCGAAGCCGCCATCGCCGGTGCCGTCGGCGGGGCGCTCGCCGGGATCGGTCTGGTCGCGGCCAAGTACGCCGTCGTCGACGACCTGTTCGCCGCGATGGGGCAGGCCGGGGTGATCCCGCCGGTCCGGATCTCCGACGTGCTGGTGGTCTCGGCGCTGCTCGTGCCCACCGGTGCGCTCGTCGCGGGGATCACCGGCTACGTGACGCTGCGGGCCTACGTGAAGGTCTGAGCGCTCGGCCCCGCGGGGGCGAATGCCGCGGCGTGGTCGCGGGCGAACTCCTCCAGGGTGCGGGCCGGGTGGCCGGTGAGGACGGCGACGGCGTCGTCCACCCGGGCCGCCTCGCCGCGCGCGTAGTGGGCGTAGTCCTCGACCAGTCCCGCGGCCTGCCAGGGTGGCAGCACCCCGTCCAGGGCGGCGGCGAACGCCTCCGGGGTGAGGTCGTCGAACGACACCGGGTGTCCGGTCGCCTCGGCCAGGGCCGCCGCGATCTCGGCGTGGGTGACGGCACGCGGTCCGGTCAGGTCGTGCACCACGCCGTCGGATCCGGCGCCGGTGAGCACCGCCGCGGCGGCGTCGGCGATGTCGCGCACGTCGATCGCGCTCACCGCGGCGTCGCCGATCGGGGTGCCGAACCGGCCGGTCGCCGCGACCAGGGGGGCGAAGGCCAGCAGGCCCTGCAGGAACAGGTTCGGCCGCAGCACCACGTGGCCGATGCCCAGGTCGCGGACGTGCTGTTCCACCGCGGCGTGCCAGCGCAGGAACCGCACCGGGGAGTCCGCCCGCGCCGCGAACTGAGACAGCAGTACCAGCCGGTTCACCCCGGCGGTCGCGGCGGCGTCGGCCACCGCGATCTGGGTCGTCGCGGCGTCGGGAGCCGAGGGGGAGTTGAGGAACGCCGCGTCGACCCCGTGCAGCGCCGCGGCGACGGCGCCCGGGTCGCGCAGGTCGCCCCGCACGACCTCGACCCCGACGCCGGCACCGGCACCGGCCAGGCGGTCGGGATCGCGGACCAGCGCCCGCACGGTCACGTCCCGGCCGGCCAGCGCGGTCAGCAGATGCCCGCCGATCCCACCGCTCGCCCCGGTCACCAGCACCGTCGTCGTCATGCCCGCCTCCTGTGATCATTGGTCCGATACGAGAGCAGTGCTCTCGCAGATGAGTCTGCACGCGGCGTCGCCGAAGTGCAAGAGCACTGCTCCGGCGATGCCGCGGTCGGATACCGGTGGCGCACCGCGGGTAGGCTGGTGGTGTGAAGGAACAGGGCCGGAAGGTGATCGCGCAGAACCGTCGGGCCCGGCACGACTACGCGATCCTGGAGGAGTTCGAGGCCGGGGTCGCGCTCAAGGGGACCGAGGTGAAGAGCCTCCGTCTGGGCCGGGCGTCGCTGGTCGACGCCTTCGCCACGATCGACGACGGCGAGGTCTTCCTGCGCAACCTGCACATCCCGGAGTACGTGCGCGGCAGCTGGACCAACCACGAGCCGCGCCGCACCCGCAAGCTGCTGCTGCACCGCGGGGAGATCGACCGGCTGATGGGCAAGACCCGCGAGGGCGGGCTCACCCTGGTGCCGCTGTCGCTGTACTTCAACGACGGCAAGGTCAAGTGCGAGATCGCGCTCGCCAAGGGCAAGAAGGACTACGACAAGCGCCGCGACCTGGCCAAGAAGGACGCCCAGAAGGAGATCGCGCGTGCCGTCGGCCGCGCGGCCAAGGGGCGGGCCCGGGACCTGCGCGGCTGAGCCACGGCCCGCCTAGGGTGGGGCCGTGGATCTTCCCGTCCCGCCGGTCGACGATGCCGACGTGCCTCGCTGGACCGCCGAGCTGGGCCTGCCCGGCCTGGTCGACGTGCACGTGCACTTCCTGCCCCAGCGGATGCTCGACAAGGTCTGGGCCTACTTCGACGCCGCCGAGACCCACTACGGCACCCCGTGGCCGGTGCACTACCGGCTGCCCGAGGATGAGCGCTATGCCGTCCTGGAGCGGCTCGGCGTGCTCGCGTTCGCCCCGCTGACCTACCCGCACAAGCCGGGCATGGGGGAGTGGCTCACCGGCTGGGCGGGCGAGTTCGCCGACAGCCACCCGCGTGCGGTGCGCACGGCCACCCTCTACCCGGAGCCCTCGGTCGTGGACTACCTCGGCCGTGCCGTCTCCGACGGGGCGCGGCTGGTCAAGGTGCACGTCCAGGTCGGCGGGTTCGACCCGCGGGACCCCCTGCTGCGCGACGCCTGGGGGCTGCTCGCCGACGCGGGTGTCCCCGCGGTCGTGCACTGCGGCGACGGGCCGATCCCCGGCGAGTACACCGGGCTGCAGATCTTCGCCGAGGTGCTCGAGGCCCACCCGGACCTGCGGATCGTGCTCGCCCACGCGGGCATGCCGGACTTCCGGGGCGCGCTGGAGCTGCTCGACCGGTTCCCGAACCTGGTGCTCGACACGACGATGGTCGGCACCGCGTTCTCCCAGCGGCTCTCCCCGCTGCCGTCGGACTGGCCGGCGCGCCTGGCCGAGTACCCGGGCCGGATCGTGCTCGGCACCGACTTCCCCAACATCCCCTACGCCTACGCCGAACAGCTCGCCGCGATCGCCGACTGGGCCGCCGCCGAACCCCGCCTCGGCGCGCCGTTCCTGCGCTCGGTCCTGCACGACGCCCCGGCCGCGCTGCTGGGCGTCGACGACACGAGGAGTTCCTAGATGGTCAGCCCACAGCACGACCCGACCGGAGGAGCCGCCCCGGGTGAACCGGTCGACATCGCCCTCTACGGCGCGACCGGTTTCGTCGGCGGCCTCATCGCCCGCCACCTCGCCGAGCACGCCCCGCCCGGGGTGCGCATCGCGCTGGCCGGGCGTTCGGAGGCCAAGCTCGCCGCGACCCGGGCGTCGCTGCCCGGGTCGGCCCGGGACTGGCCGCTGATCGTCGCCGACGCCGCCGACCCGGCCGCGACCGACCGGCTCGCCGCGGGCGCGCGCGTGGTGCTGAGCACGGTCGGCCCGTACGCGAAGTACGGCCTGGGGCTGGTCGGGTCGTGCGCGAAGGCCGGTACCCACTACGCCGACCTCACCGGTGAGGGGCTGTTCGTCCGCGAGGCGATCGACCGCTTCCACGAGACCGCCCGCGCGAGCGGTGCGCGGATCGTGCACTCCTGCGGCTACGACTCCGTCCCCTCCGATCTGGGGGTGTGGCTCGCGCACCGGGCCGCGCAGGCCGACGGCGCCGGCGGGCTCACCGAGGTCCGCACGGTCGCGACGATGCGCGGCGGGGTCTCCGGCGGCACGGTGGACTCGCTGCGCGGGCAGCTGGACACCGTCCGCACCGATCGCGACGCCCGGCGTCTGGCCGCCCGTCCGCACTCGCTGAGCCCCGACCCCGCGGCCGAGCCGACGCCGTCGCAGCCCGCGGACGCGGGGCCGCCGGCCCGGCTCCCGGACGGCACCTGGACCGCGCCGTTCGTGATGGCGTCGTACAACACCCGGATCGTGCGCCGCTCGAACGCGCTGCTCGACCACGCCTACGGCCGCGGCCTGCGCTACGGCGAGCTGCAGGGCTGCGGGCGCGGGGTGTCCGGCGCGGTCGCAGCGGCGGTGGTCACCGCCGGGCTCGGCGCGCTGGTCGGCGCGTTCATGGTCCGGCCGATCCGCCCGCTGCTGGACCGGGTGCTGCCCGCGCCGGGCACCGGGCCGTCGGAGCGGACCCGCGAGCGCGGCTGGTTCCGGATGGACGTCCGCGCCGAGACCGAGTCCGGGCGTCGCTACCGGGTGCGGGTGTCCGGCCCCGGGGACCCCGGCTACGCGGCCACCGCGGTGATGTTCGCCGAGGCGGGCCTCGCCCTGGCCCTGGGCGGGTCCGCGCTGCCCGACCGCGCGGGCTGCCTCACCCCGGCCACCGCGCTGGGCGACGTGCTGGTCGACCGGCTGCGCGCCGCGGGGCACACCTACGAGGTCGCGGCCGGGTGACACGCCACCCACCGGCAACCGGAATGTCCGGGCGGGCGCGGGGCGTTATGCTGTGCGTCCGTCCGGGTACGTCCGGGCGGAGTGCAGATGGACCGCGGGTCCCGCGGGACCCGACCAGGGGGTGAACGGTTTCGACTCCGATCGTTGATCGAGGTGAAGCGTGCCGAGGAAGGCGACGATGATCTCGTTAACCATGCGTCGCAAAAAAATAAGTGCCGACAACAGTCGCACTGCCCAGAGCGCTTACGCGCTCGCTGCCTGATCACCAGGTAGGGGCTGTCGGGCCGGAGGCGTCCCCGCTCCGGGTCCCGACATCATTCAGGGGACTCACCCTGCGGTTCGGCCGCGGAACCGCAGGGGACATCCAACAGCGGCTGGGATCGTCACACCGGCTTGTTCGCGTGACCGGTGGATCCGAGTAGAGACACAGCGGACTGCGCACGGAGAAGCCCTCGTGAACCGACGGAGGACCCGGGTTCGATTCCCGGCACCTCCACCGCCCAGCGGCCCCGTCCCGACCCCGGGACGGGGCCGTTCCCGTCTCCCGGGAGGGTCGCTCCCCGGGAAGGATCGTTGCGCGGCGAAACTGTGCATTGCTAACATCTCTGGTGGGAGTGATGCCGATGACCGCCGTGACCCAACCCGTGCCCACCTACCCGATGGCGCGTGAGTGTCCCTTCGACCCGCCCGCCGAACTCGCCCGCATCCGTGAGGACGAGTGCCCCGCCGGGGGGTCGGGCGTCGCCCGCGTCCGGATCTGGGACGGCAGCACGCCGTGGCTCGTCACCCGCTACGACGACGTCCGCACCGCGCTCGCCGACGAGCGGCTGTCCGCCGACGCCGACCGCGAGGGCTACCCGGCCACGTCGCGGTCGCGACACGTGCGGTCCCAGGGGCGCCGCCGCAGCTTCATCATGATGGACGGTCCCGAGCACGCCCGGCACCGGCGGATGCTCATCGGCGAGTTCACCGTGCGCCGCATCGAGCGCCTCCGGCCGCTGATCGAGCAGACCGTCACCGAGCTGCTGGACGCCATGGAGGCCGGGGAGAACCCGACCGACCTGGTGCAGGCGTTCGCGCTGCCGCTGCCGTCGCTGGTGATCTGCCACCTGCTCGGGGTGCCCTACGTCGACCACGCGTTCTTCGAGGCCCAGAGCCGGATCATGGTCGACCTCACCTCCAGCGCGGAGGCCTCGGCCGCGGCGTCGGACGCGCTGCAGGACTATCTGGCCGGACTCGTCCGGGCCCGGCTGGCCGAGCCGCGCGACGACGTGCTCGGCGGCATGGCCGCCCGGGTCGCGGCCGGGGACCTCACCGTCGACGAGGCGAGCGCCTCGGCGCTGCTGCTGCTCGTCGCCGGGCACGAGACGACGGCGAACATGATCGCCCTCGGCACGCTGACCCTGCTGCTCCACCCCGACCAGCTCGCCGCCGTCCGCGACGGCGACGCCACGCAGGTCCGCGGCGCGGTCGAGGAGCTGCTGCGGGTCCTCACCGTCACCCACATCGGCCGTCGCCGGGTCGCGACCGAGGACCTGGAGATCGGCGGCGTCACGATCCGGGCGGGGGAGGGCGTGGTGCTCGCCGCCGAGGCGGCCAACCGCGACCCGAGGCAGTGGCCGCACCCCGACGAGGTCGACGTGTCCCGCGGGACGAACCGGCACGTCGCGTTCGGGTTCGGGGTGCACCAGTGCCTCGGGCAGCCGCTGGCCCGCCTCGAGCTGCAGATCGCCTATCCGGCGCTGCTGCGGCGCTTCCCGGGGCTGCGTGTCACCGTGCCGGACTCGGAGATCGCGTTCCGCGACGACATGGCCGTCTACGGCGTGCACGCGCTGCCGGTGGCATTCTGATGTCCATGCGCGTGATCGTGGACAAGGAACTGTGCATCGGGGCCGGCCAGTGCGTGGTGACCGCGCCCGACGTCTTCGACCAGGACGACGACGGAATCGTCGATCTGCTGACCGACTCGCCCGCCGAGGGCGACCGGGACGCGGTGAAGGAGGCCGAGCACGTGTGCCCGGCCCGCGTGATCAGCGTCGAGGACTGAGCCCGCTCAGGCGGCGCTGACCCCGATGAGCATCCCGACCAGGTAGGTCGCACCGGCCGCGATCGCGCCGAACGCCAGCTGGCGCAGCGCCGCCGCCCACCACGACCGGGAGGTGAACCGCGAGGTCAGCGCCCCCGCGACGAGCAGGCCGAGCCCGCCGACGGCGAGACCGAGCGCCAGTGAGCCGTAGCCGAGCAGGAACGTCAGCAGCGGGATCAGGCCACCGACCGCGAACGCGGCGAACGACGACGTCGCCGCCACCCACGGCGAGGGCTTGTCGTCCAGGCTGACGCCCAGCTCCTGGCTGACGTGCATCCGCAGCGCCAGCTCAGGGTCGCGGTGCACCTCGCGCGCGACGGCGTCCGCCGTCTGCCCGGTCAGTCCCATCTCGCGGAACCGGGCGGCCAGCTCGTGCTCCTCGGCGCGCGGGTGCAGCACGAGCTCGCGGCGTTCGACGGCGGCCTCGGCGTCGAGCGCGTCGTTCTGGGTGCCGACCGAGGCGAACTCGCCCAGGGCCATCGAGAACGCCCCCGCGACGACGCCCGCCAGTCCGGTCAGCACGATCAGGTCGCGGTCCGCCCCGCCCCCGCCGACGCCCGCGATCAGCGCGATGGTGGTGACCAGGCCGTCCATCGCGCCGAACGTCGCGGCGCGCAGCCAGCCGCCCGAGACGTCCCGATGGGAGTGGTCGTGGCTGTGGTCGGCGAGTTCCGCCTCCAGCTCCGGATCGTTCACGCCCGCAACGATAGGACGGATGCGGTCGCCGCGCGGCGGTGCGCGACCGGCCCGACACTGGGTCGATGTCGTCCGATGACACGGCTCCGCTCTGGCTGTTCGCCGACCAGCTCGGTCCGCACGTGTGGGACACCGAGGAGTTCGCCGACCGCGAGATCGTGATCGTCGAGTCCGCGCGGGCGCTGGGCAGGCGTCGCCACCACCGCCAGAAGCTGCACCTGGTCCTGTCCGGGATGCGCCACCTCGCCGAGCAGCTCGGCGACCGGGCCACCCACCTGCGCACCGACACCTACCGCGAGGCATTGGAACGCGTCGGCCGCCCGGTGGTGGTGCACCAGCCGACGTCGTTCCCCGCCTCGGACATGGTCCGCCGCTTCGTGCGGGAGGGGCTGGTCACCGAGGTCCGGCCCACCCCCACCTTCGCGCTGGGGAAGGACGAGTTCGACGCCTGGGCCGGTGACCGCGAGACCTTCCGGATGGAGGACTTCTACCGCGCCCAGCGCGAGCGGTTCTCCGTGCTGATGGACGGGGAGGAGCCCGTCGGCGGGACGTGGAACTACGACCACGACAACCGCGAGTCCCCGCCGAAGGGCGCCCGGACACTCGACGTCGAGCCGCCCTGGGAGCCTCGCGAGGACGACGTCGACGCACGCGTGCGGGCCGACCTCGACGCGGCCGGGTACCCCACCGTCGGCCGGGACGGACCGCGCCGCTTCGCCGTCACCCACGAGGAGGCGACCGCGGCCCTGCGGCACTTCGTCCGGCACCGTCTGGACACCTTCGGCCCGTACGAGGACGCGGTGCTGGAGCAGGACTGGGCGATGGCGCACTCGTTGCTGTCGGTGCCGATGAACCTGGGTGCGCTGCACCCGCTGGAGGCGGTGCACGCCGCCGAGCAGGCCTACCGCGACGGGGACGCCCGGCTGTCCAGCGTCGAGGGGTTCGTCCGTCAGATCCTCGGCTGGCGGGAGTACGTCTGGCAGCTGTACTGGCGTTTCGGGCGCGGCTACACGCGTCGCAACCACCTGCGGGCCCGCACGCCGCTGCCGGACTGGTGGACCGACCTCGACGCCGACGCCGTCACCGCGAACTGCCTGTCGCACGCACTGGGCGGGGTCCGCGACCGCGGCTGGACCCATCACATCCCGCGCCTGATGATCCTCGGCAACCACGCCCTGCAGCGCGGCTACCGGCCCGCGGAGCTCAACGACTGGTTCGCGACGGCGTTCGTCGACGGGTTCGCCTGGGTGATGCCCGCCAACGTGATCGGGATGAGCCAGCACGCCGACGGCGGACGGATGGCCACCAAGCCCTACGCCTCCGGCGGCGCCTACATCAACCGGATGACCGACCTGTGCTCCGGCTGCGCCTTCGACCCGACGGTGCGGGTGGGGGAGAAGGCCTGCCCGTTCACCGCGGGCTACTGGCAGTTCGTGCACCGCCACGAGGAGACGATGGCGGGCAACAACCGCACCGTCCGTGCCGTCGCCACGATGAAGCGGCTGACTGACCTCGACGCGCTGCTCGAGCAGGAGTCCGCCCGCGAGGAGTTCTGACCCGGCGGGATCGCTAGGCTCCTCCGTCGTGACCGCAGCCCGCCCGCTCGACGTGCTGGGCACCGTGCTGCGGCTGGGACTCGCCGCGGTCTGGCTGGTGTCGGGAGCGGTGAAGCTGAGCGAGCCGTTCACCACGGCCGTCGCCGTCGCCGCCTACCGGGTGCTGCCGGACGCTCTCGTCGTGCCGGTGGCGACCCTGCTGCCGCCGCTGGAGATCGCGCTCGGCATGCTGCTGCTCGCGGGCCTCGCCACCCGGCTCGCCGCGGTGGTGGGCACCGTGCTGCTGCTCGCGTTCGTCGCGGGGCTGGTGCAGGCGTGGGCCCGCGGGCTGGCGATCGACTGCGGCTGCTTCGGCGGCGGCGGGCCGGTCGACCCCGACGACACGAGCTACGGCCCGTCCCTGCTGCGCGACCTCGCCTTCACAGCGGCCGCGGTGTTCCTGGCGGTGCGCCCGCGGACGCTGTTCTCCCTCGACGGGCGCGGGGACCGGGCCGGGACACACGACCACGACCGGCGGGCGCCGGCGGACGCGACGGAGGAGCACTGATGGGACAGAGTGAGCGCGAGCGCCGGGAGGCCGCGCAGGCCCGGCTGCAGGCGGCCGGGATCAGCCCGCCGCGGACCTCGGGCGGGCTCGGTCGCAACCTCGGGATCGGCGCCCTGGTGCTGGTCATCGCCCTGGCCACCGGCGTCTACGTGCTGTACCAGAACTACCAGCAGGCGACCGTCGCGACCTACCCCGTGACCCGCGACGGCGTCGTCGTGAAGGCCGGGAACCAGGCCGCCCCGGTGACCGTGGACCTCTACGAGGACTATCTCTGCCCCGCCTGCAAGCAGCTGGAGAGCGGCGTCGGGAACCAGCTCACCACCGCGGTGAACGAGGGCAAGGCGAAGATCAACTATCACCACATCGTCATCCTCGACGAGCGCTCGACCCCGCCCGGCTACTCCACCCGCGCCGGCAACGCCGCACTGTGCGCCGCCGACGCCGGGATCTTTCCCGCCTACCACTCCCGCCTCTACACCGACCAGCCCGCCGAGGGCAGTGCCGGGAAGTCGGTGCAGGAGCTGATCGCGCTCGGCACGGAGCTGGGCGCCAAGGGCGACTTCGCCGGCTGCGTCACCCGCCAGGCCAACAGCCAGGCGATCGCCGACGCGACCAGGGCCGCCGTCGCCGACCCGGCGGTGGCGCCCGGTGGCCGGTTCGGCACCCCGACCGTGATGGTCGACGGGGTCAAGATGGATCTGAGCAACGGGAACTGGCTGTCGAAGGTGACGGGCTGACCGCACCCACGCTCACACGCGGCAGGAACCACTGCACCAGCGGCCCGACGGCGAGCGCGTAGACCACCGTCACCGGGCCGAAGACACCGCCGAGCGACCACCCGACCAGCACGACCGTCACCTCGATCGCGGTCCGCACCAGCCGTACCGACAGGCCGGTGCGGGCCGCGAGCCCGGTCATCAGCCCGTCCCGCGGGCCCGGTCCCAGCCCGACCCCGATGTAGGCGGCCGTCGCCACCGCGTTCAGCACGATCCCGGCGGCGGCGAACCCCACCCGCAGCCACAGCGCCTCCGGGGCGGGCAGCAACGCGAGCGCCAGGTCCACCGTGACCCCGATGACGACGACGTTGGTCACCGTGCCAATCCCCGGCCGTTCCCGCAGCGGGATCCACAGCAGCAGCACCCCGACCGCGACGACGACGGTCACCGCGCCCACCGACAGCGTCGTACGGCCGGCGACGCCCTGGTGGAACACGTCCCAGGGGGTCGACCCGAGGGTCGCGCGCATCGTCAGCGCCATCGAGACCCCGTAGGCGACGAGGCCGGCCACGAGCTGGGTGAGTCGCCGGGTGCGCCGCGGCATCCGCAGCGACCAGCGGGAGTTGTCGATCGTCACGAGATGGCATGCTGCTTCCACCGGTGGCCTGTCGTCACCGTGCCACTCGAGCGAAAGTGGATCGGGAATGACGCAGGGGATCGGGGCGGAGCGCCTCGCCGCGCTGTGCGGCGACGTCCACGGCGGGCGCGGCCCGGCGTACCGGGTGCTGGCCGATGCGGTGCGGGTGCTGACCGGCGACGGCCGGCTGCCCTCGGGCACCCGGCTGCCGGCGGAGCGGCCGCTGGCCGAGGCACTGGGCGTCAGCCGGGTGACGGTCGCCCGTGCCTACCGCGAGCTGCGCGACGACGGCTGGGCCGAGGCCCGGCACGGGGCGGGCACCTGGGTGCGGCTCCCGGACCGGACCGGTGGCGTCGACGGGGTGTGGGCACCCGGGCCGGTGGACCGTGGCGCGATCGACCTCGCCCACGCCGCCCCCGCCGCGCCCGCGGTACTGCCCGACCTGGTCGCCCGCGCCGTCGAGCGGGGTGCCGCGGAGCTGGCCGGACACGGCTACGGGCCGGACGGCCTGCCTGCGCTGCGGGCCGCGATCGCCGACCGGTTCACGACCCGGGGGCTCCCGACCGGGCCGGAGCAGGTCGTCGTGACGGGCGGGGCGCTGCAGGCGATCGGGATCGTCCTCGCCGAGCTGGCCGGGCCGGGGGACCGGGTGCTCGTCGAGCATCCCACCTACCCGTCGGCGCTCGACGTCGTCGCCGACGCGGGAGCGGTCGCCGTCCCGGTGGCGGTGGACGGCGCCAGCGCGACGCCCCAGACGGTGCTGCCTCGGGCCGCCCGGCAGACCGCGGCGCGGGCCGCGTACCTGATGGCGGACTTCCAGAACCCCACCGGCCGTCTGCTCGACGACGACGCCCGCGCCCGGCTGGTGCAGCGCCTCGCCCGTCAGGGCACGGTCGCCCTGGTCGACGAGACCTTCGCCGAGCTGGACCTGCGCGGGGGCGCCACGGGGCCGCTGCCGTGTGCCGCGCACGCCGCCGGACCCGACGACGTCGTCACCGTCGGCGGACTCAGCAAGATCGCCTGGGGCAGGCTGCGGATCGGGTGGGTCCGGGCCGGCCGCGAGCGCGCGGCCCGGCTGCGACGACGACTGGCCAGGGCCCAGCTGGCGCTGCCGGTGCTGGAGCAGCTGGTCGCCGTCGAGGTGCTGGAACGGCTCGACGTGCTGCGGGCCGAACGGGTCGGGGTGCTGCGCACCGGGCGCGACCTGCTGGCCGCCGAGCTCGCCGCGACCCTGCCGGACTGGCGTTTCACCGTCCCCGACGGTGGGCTCGCGCTGTGGTGTGACCTCGGTGCCCACGTCTCGACGGCGCTGACCGCGGCGGCCCCGCGGCACGGTCTGGTGCTGGCGCCCGGCCCACGGTTCGGGGCCGGGCACGCGTTCACCGACCGGCTGCGGGTGCCGTTCACCCACCCCGGACCGGTGCTGACCGAGGCGGTGCGCCGGCTCGCCCGCACTGTCGCCGACGTCGACGGACCCGGGTCCCGGGCGACCGCCGCCGACCCGGCGACCCGGGCCGGCGTCGTCGTCTGAGCGGGGTCAGATCACCAGGTCGATGAGCAGCACCAGGACCAGGCCGGAGACCGAGATGACGGTCTCCATGATCGACCAGGTCTTGATGTTCTGGCCGACGGTGAGCCCGAAGTACTCCTTGACCAGCCAGAACCCGGCGTCGTTGACGTGGGAGAAGAACAGCGAGCCCGCGCCGATCGCCAGCACCAGCAGTGAGGTCTGGGTCGGGTCGAGCGTCGGCAGCAGCGGCACGAGGATCCCCGCGGCGGTCACCGTCGCGACGGTCGCCGACCCGGTCGCGAGCCGGATCGCCACCGCGACCAGCCAGCCCAGCAGCAGTGCGGAGATGCCGGCGCCGGTGGCCCAGCCCGCGATCATCGCGCCGATCCCGGTGTCGACCAGGGTCTGCTTGAACCCGCCGCCCGCGGCGACGATCAGCACGATCCCGGCGATCGCGGGGAGCGACCTCTCCAGCGAGCCCATGATCCCGGCGCGGTTCATCCCCGAGCCGGTGCCGAGGGTGACCATCGCGACCAGCACCGACAGCAGCAGCGCGACCAGCGGCGTGCCGACGAAGTCCAGCGCGGCGCGCACCGGGTTGCCCTCGGGTGCGGCGATGTCGCCGACGGCCTTGCTCATCATGAGCACGACCGGCAGCAGCACCGTGAACAGGGTGGCGGCGAACCCGGGGCGCCGGGTGGGACCGCCGTCCGGCACGTCGCGGCCGGCACCGGAATCGGCACCGGCGTCGGAATCGGCACCGGACCCGGGACCGGCGTCGGCACCCGCGCCGGTCCCGGCCGATCCGGCGGACGCGGCGGACGCGGTGGTGCTCCCGGCCGCGACCGGGGACTCGAACAACGCGGGCGGGGAGACGTCGACCCAGCGGGCCGCCAGCGTCGCGAACAGCGGCCCGGCCAGCACGACGACCGGGATCGACACGAGCACGCCGAGGACCAGGGTGATGCCCAGGTCGGCGTCGAGGATGCCGATCGCGGCGAGCGGGCCGGGGTGCGGCGGGACGAGACCGTGCATCGCCGACAGCCCGGCCAGTGCCGGGATGCCGACGGCGATCAGCGAGACCTGGGCCCGGCGCGCGACCAGGAAGATCACCGGCATCAGGATGACCAGACCGATCTCGAAGAACATCGGCAGGCCGATCAGTGCCCCGACGGCGGCCATCGACCACGGCAGGGTCCGCGGGCCGGAGCGGGAGACGATCGTGTCGACCAGCCGGTCGGCACCGCCGGAGTCGGCGAGCAGCTTGCCGAACATCGCGCCCAGCGCGATCAGCGTGCCGACGCTCGCGGCGGTCGAGCCGAACCCGTCGGAGAAGGCCGCCACGGCGTCGCCCATCGACATGCCCGCCACCGCCGCGACCAGCAGCGAGCCGATGGTCAGGGCCAGGAACGGGTGCAGCGAGAACTGCGTGATCAGCAGGACCAGCGCGACGATCCCCACCAGCGCGGCGGTCACCAGGCGGCCGGCGGACGCGACCGGCTGGGCCTGCTCCGCGGCCAGGACGAGTGCGGGGTGCAGCGTCATCGCGGGGCCACCTCCGACCCGGTGGCGGCGACGGCGCCCGCGACGATCTCGTCGACCGGCCTCCGGATGTCCAGGGTCGTCCCGGCCTCGTCGGCGGCCAGCGGCTCCAGGGTGGCCAGCTGGGAGTCGAGCAGCGCGGTCGGCATGAAGTGCCCGGAACGTCCGCCCATGCGCTCGGCGAGCACCGCCGCGTCGCCGGAGAGGTGCACGAACACCGTCGACGGCGCGTGGGCGCGGAGCCGGTCGCGGTAGGTGCGGCGCAGCGCCGAGCAGGCGACGACGAGCCCGGTGCCGGTGTGCTCGGCCAACCGGGCGCCGACGGCGTCGAGCCAGGGCTCGCGGTCGGCGTCGGTGAGCGGTATCCCCCGGGTCATCTTCGCGACGTTGGCGGCCGGGTGCAGACCGTCGGCGTCGGTGAACGGGACACCGAGTGCGTCGGCGAGGGCGGCACCGACGGTGGACTTCCCGGAGCCGGACACCCCCATCACGACGACGAGGGGGCGGGGTGGTGGCTGGTGTGTCGCCGGCTGTTGCGTCACTGCATCGGCTCCTCACGGTGTGGCGGCATCGGCACGCGGACCGGGAGTACCCGGGCCGTTGTGGGTCCAGAGTCGGTCAAAAGTATTACTTTTTCAATACCGGATCGGTTCAGATATGCCTTTTCCGGTGCCCGGCATCGTGAGGTGGCACGATTCGACCGTGAGCGGCGCGACGGAGGGCACGGGACTGCACGCGGACGTCCTGGACCGGCTCGGGACCGCGATCGCCGCAGGCACGATCGGCCCCGGCGAGGTCCTGCGGGCCGAGGAACTGGGCGACCGCTACGGGGTGTCGCGGACCGTCGTCCGGGAGGCCGTGCGGGTGCTGGAGTCGATGGGCCTGGTGCGCAGCAGGCGCCGGGTCGGCACCACCGTCTCCCCGCGCGGGCAGTGGAACGTGCACGACCCGAGGGTGATCCGCTGGCGGCTCGACGGCCCGGGTCGCGACGAGCAGCTGCGGTCGCTGTCCGAGCTGCGCTGCGGCGTCGAACCGCTGGCCGCCGAGCTGGCGGCCGACCGGGCCACCCCGGAGCAGTGCGGGGTACTGGTCGGCGCGGTGATGGACATGACCGCGCACGGCCGCGCCGGGGACCTGTTCGCCTACCTGGAGGCCGACCAGCTCTTCCACCGGACCCTGCTCGCGGCCTCGGGCAACGAGATGGTCGCGGCGCTGGGCGACGTCGTCGCCGAGGTGCTCGCGGGGCGGACCCGGCACCACCTGATGCCCAGTCGTCCGGAACCGGAGGCGATCCGGCTGCACCGCGACGTCGCCGACGCCGTCCGGGCGGGTGACGCCCCTGCCGCCGGAGCGGCCATGCGGGAGATCCTCCGTGAGGCGGATGCGGCGATGCGGGCCGGCGTGACGCGCGCGCCCGATCAACGATTGTGATGATGGTGCGGATTCGGGCGTATCGATCGGTCGCCCGCGATCGACCTGGGGAGTGGACGCGGCGAGATGTCGCGGGACGGTGACGAACGATTGAGATGATCTTGTAATGGCCGTACGTCGGGTGACGGAAGAGCTCCAGCGACTGGGCTTGTCGGGCTACGAGGCCAAGGCCTACGTGGCGCTGGTCAGCGCGGGCGAGGCGGTCAACGGGTACGAGGTGGCGAAGCGGTCCGGGGTGCCGCGCAGCACCGTCTACGAGACGCTGGGCAAGCTCGTCGGCCGCGGCGCGGCCTTCGAGGTCCGGGCCGCCGACGGCACCGGCTACGTCCCGCTGCCGCCCGCGACGCTGCTGGAGCGGATGCGCCGCGACTTCGACCGCACATTGGGCATCCTGCAGAACGAGATCCCGCGGCTGACCGCGCCGCCGCAGGTACGGCTGGTGCACTCGCTGACCGAGCGCCGGATGCTGCTCGAACGGGCCGAGGACGTCGCCGCCGCGGCCCGCTCCGAGCTGTACGTGCTCGGCTGGCCGGAGGACGTCGAGACCCTCAAGCCCACGGTCCGCCGGGCCGAGGAGCACGGCGTCGACGTCGCCACGGTCGTCTTCGGCGTCGACGACGACCCGGTCGGCTGGCACATCGAACACCGCTACTCGGCCCCGTCGGCGGTCGAGGACAACCTCGGCCGGCGGATGCTCGTCGTCGTCGCGGACCGGGACCAGGCGGTGATCGGGGGCCTCACCGCCGACCGCACCTGGGGCCTCTACACCGACGACCCGGCCGCGGTGCTGCTCGCGCACCTCTACGTGCGCCACGACATCGCGATGCACCGCGTCGCCGACCGGTTCGCCGAGCACGGGTTCGACGAGTTCTGGGCCGACGACCCCGCCCTGCGACGGCTGCGCGAGCCCGTCGGCGAGCCGGTCCGGGCCGCCGACGGCGCACCGCGCTCGGTCGGCCCGGAGACCGACACCGTCGGCGGCCTCGGTGACGTCGGCGGCGTCGACGATCTCGGCGACGCCGCCGACCCCGCCGGGGACGACGGCCGGAGCCGGGCCGGCTGAGCACGGCCCCCCGCGCCCTCGGCCCGCGCCCTCAGCCCGCGGGCACCTGCGCCGGCCTGCGCCCGCCGAGGTGCCGGCCGAAGAAGTCGAGGATGATCTGCGCCCGCTGGACTCGGTGGCGCGGCGACCCGTCCCGCGACATCCCGTGGCTCTCCTCCGGGAACCGCCAGTACTCCACCGGCCGCCCGAGCAGCCGCAGCGCGACGAACAACGCGTCGGCCTGCTCGACCGGACACCGCAGGTCGTCCTCGGAGTGCAGGATCAGCATCGGCACGTCGATGCCGCGGACGTGGTGCAGCGGGGACATCCGCCGGTACTCCTCCGGCGCGTCCAGCCACGAGCGGCCCAGCTCGTGGCCGAACCACCCGGCCGCGTCGGAGCTCCAGTCCAGCGACTCCAGGTTGTTCACCGCCCGCTCGCTGCAGGCGGCGGCGAACCGGTCGGAGTGGTGGGCGTCCAGCCACGAGGTGAGGTATCCGCCGTAGGACCCGCCGAGCACGCCCACCCGGTCCCGGTCGAGCTGGTCGAACTCCGCGAGGGCGCCGTCGAGCGCGGCGAGCACGTCGTCGGCGTCGATCCCGCCCCAGCCGGTCCCGGGTGCGGTCTCCGCCAGCGGGCTGCGGATCGCCCGTACCCGGTCCTGGGTGTAGCCGGTCGATCCGTGCGGGTTGCACCACACGACGGCGTAGCCGGCGCCCGCCCACAGCCGGAACTCGTCGAACCAGGCGTCGGCGTACTGGGTCATCGGGCCGCCGTGGATCGACAGCAGCACCGGCAGCCGGCCGCCGGCGCCGGTGGCGGGCTCGTCGGGCAGCAGCACCCAGGTGTCGATGTCGCCGTCCCCGGCCGGGGACGGCACGGCCAGCCGGTACGGGGTGCGCCCGCGCGGCACGGCGTCGTGGAAGGGCTCGGTGAGCGCGGTGAGCCGGCGCAGCGACCCGTCGTCGGTGACGTGCAGCTCCCCGAGATGGTCGTGGTCGGTGACCAGCACGACGGTGCTCCCGCCCGCCCGGTCGTAGGCGGCGACGGCCCGCGCGCCGGTCAGCAGCGCCTCCGCGGTGCCCGCGCCCGGTCCGTCGGCCGCGACCCGGTACAGGTGCACCCCGCCGCGGTCCTCGCAGGACACCAGCAGGTGCCCGTCGTCCCAGATCGGGGCGCGGGCGCCGGGGAAGGGCCGCCAGGTGCGGTCGATGCCGGTCGCCAGGACGTCCTCGCGCCCGGTCGCGATGTCGACCAGCGCCGGCGACGCGTGTGCCGGGGCCGCCAGGTGGTCGTCGGAGGCCAGGGTGGCCAGCCGGGTGCCGTCCGGCGCCCAGGACGGGTGCGTGTGGTGGCGACCGCTGCGGGTGAGCAGCCGCGGCTCGCGGCCGCCCGCCGCATCTCCGCCCGCCGCGTCTCCGCCCGCCGCATCGACGAGGTAGATCCGCGCCGTCTCGTCCAGGTCCCACCCCGGCTCGCGGTCCGCGACGACGGCGAGGGTCCGCCCGTCGGGCGACCAGGCGGGCGACGAGTGCTCGTACGGCCCGCCCGCGACGGCCACCGGGTCGCCGCCCCCGGCGTCGACGACGAACACCGTCGACGGACGGTCGATGATCCAGCCCTCCCCGTCCAGCCGGCTGAACAGCCGGTCGATCCGGCGGGGTTCGCGGGCCCGGTCGTCGTCGCCGGTGGCCCACCGGGCCGCCCGCTCCCGGGACACGAACGCGATCCGGGTGCCGTCCGGCGACCACACCGGCTCGGAGATCCCCTCCGGACGCTCGCAGACCACCACCGGCTCGCCCGGGACGCCGATCGGCAGTACCCGCAGCCGTGCGCCGCCGCCGTCGCGCCCGGTGACGACGGCGAGCCGCGTCCCGTCCGGCGACCAGGCGGGGGAGGAGTCTCCGTGCTCGGAGCCGGTCAGCCGCCGCGGTGGACCGCTGCCGTCGGTCGGCGTGAGCCAGATCGCCGTCCGGTACCGGTTGGCGCCGAGGTCGACGCGGCGGACCGCGACGGCGACGTGCGCGCCGTCCGGGGACACTGCAGGGGGGCCGAGGGTGACCAGTCGTCCGATGTCAGAGGGCTGCACGGGGTCGACGGTAGGGCGCGACGCCGGGAGGGGCACCCCCCTTTCCGGGCCGGAAACCGGCCGGTGTAGTGTTCTTCATGTCGCAAGGGGCTGTGGCGCAGCTGGTAGCGCACTTGACTGGCAGTCAAGGGGTCAGGGGTTCGAATCCCCTCAGCTCCACCCTTCTTCACCAGGCCAGGACTAACGTCCCGGCCTTTTTCTTACCCGGATGCAGTCGTTGTGAGTGATCAGCCGAGTGTCCATGCCGGGCGGTCCGATCGGCGGCTGACTTGCGCTGTGTCCGACGGGATCACGGTGCGCCGACGGGCGCAGATGGTCCGGGGTCGCGGGAGGTGCAGAGGGTGCGGGTTCCGGCGACGAGCTATGCCGGCCGATGGCCGCGCCGTGGTGTCGTGACGGTGACCCCGGATGAAGTGGTCTTCGAGCCGAACACGGCAGAGAAGCGGCTACGCGCCGACGGTTTCTCGGTCCCGGCACACGACATTCGGTCGGTGTCGGTCGAGCCCCGGAGCATCCGTCGACCGACGTCCTGGGGCAGCCATCGCGTGCTGTGCATCGAGACGCCAGGGCGTGAGAGTGTGCTGAGGCTCGGTGTGGATCACGGTAGGCACGTGGCTCCACTGGTGTCGGCGATCCTCACCGGGGCCGAGGACGAGCGGGCCGTTCGCAGAATCGGGCGGAAGGTACGGCACCAGTTCCCGACCGTGTCGCTCTGGGGACAGGCGTTCGCAACGTCGCTGCTTCTTCTGGCTCAGCTCGGCCCGGCGCTGTTGTGGGGCGATGCCCCGCTCGACGCAGGCCGTATCAGCCTGAGCATCATGATCGCGCTCCTGATGAGCGTCTACCTGGCCGTACTGGTCCACAGGGGTGTTCAGCGGTCGTCCGCGTGATCGTCAGGAGCGGCGAGAGTGCCACCGCCGACGGGTTGCTCACGAGGATGTCCGCGTACCGACCGAGGACGAAGGCGGGTAGGGGCGACGCCGTCGCTCAACGTGGTCCGTCCTCGTCGCGCGGTCCGTGGCGGGCTCGGCCCCAGGGGCGGTGGGTATGGCACTCCCAGGATCGTCGAGTCCTTCCTCCCGATCCGAGGATTCGCAGAATGAGAGGGGACGCACGGCTCACCAGTGGAAGCAGGAAACCGTGTACCCCACACACCGGTCGAAGGAGAACCCCATGACGAACAATCGCACGGCCCTGGTCACCGGCGCGAATCAAGGCATGGGGAAGCACGTCGCCACGGGCCTGGTGGCAGACGGGTACACGGTGTACATCGGTTCCCGGGATCTGGGTCGGGGCGAGATAGCCGCCAAGGAGATCGGGGAGGGCGCGGTGGCCGTTCAGCTCGAGGTCACCGACACCGAGTCGGTCGCGGCGGCGGCGAGGCGGATCCGTGAGGAAGTCGGCAGCCTGAACGTGCTGGTCAACAACGCGGCGATCTCCACCACCCGCCCGGGCAGGGGCGACCTCGAGTCGAGTCGCGCCGCGTCCATGGCCAGCGTGGTCCCGCTCGACGAGGTGCGGGGTGTGTGGGAAGTGAACGTCATCGGCGCGCTGGCCGTGTACCAGGCCATGGTGCCGCTGCTGCAGGCGGCCACCGACGCCCGGGTCGTCAACGTCACCAGCGCCCTCGGATCCCTGACCCTTGCCGAGAACCCCGAGCTCGACCTCCGGGCCAACTTCAGCACGTCGTACGCCGCGTCGAAATCGGCACTGAACGCGGTGACGCTGGCCATGATGATCGAATCTGAGACGACCGGCATCAAGGTCAACCTCGTGTCACCCGGCTTCGCGAACACCCAACTGGTCAACTTCCAGGGGACGGACACGATCGAGGACGCCGCTCGCGAGATCCTCCGCGTCGCCCGGCTCGGTCCGGACGGAGCGCACGGCACCTTCACGACGTGGGAGAACCTCGCCCTCCCCTGGTGATCGCCGGTCCCCTCCATCACGATGAGGCTTGCCCTAGACCTACACAATGTAGCCTCAGAGCATGGCGGCTCGAGGTGAACGACCCGACGGCCGGACCCGCCCCCGCGAGGTCCAGGGCTTCCGCCACGGTCGGGTCCCGCGGGCGGTACGCGCACGACAGCTCGTGGAGTGCGCGGAGGCGTTGTTCCTCGAACGCGGACTGCAGGCTGTGTCGGTCGAGGACGTCTGCCGGGCGGCGGGGGTGAGTCGGCCGGTCTTCTACGACCACTTCGACTCCCTGACCGGCGCCTACATCGCCTGCGTGCGCCGGATCCGCGTGGAGTTCCAGGAGATGGTGGTTGCCGAGATGGCCGGGACCGAGACGGCGGAGCTGTCGGTCCTGTTCCAGGTCGCGGGGGAGGCGTTCTTCTCTCTCATCGAGCAGGATCCGCGCCGCTGGGCTCTGTTCTACGGCTTCCCGGGTCTGTACGGGGAAGCGGCCGAACAGCTGGAGAGCCTGCGTGAGGACAGCGTTCAGGTCATCGCCGCGCTGATCAGTGCTCGCCGTCCGGAGCTGAGCGAGGCCGATGTCATGGTCGCCGCGCAGATGATCTCCGGTGGCGGCGAGCAGCTGGGCCGTTGGTGGCTCCGACACCGTGGCGAGGCCTCTCGCGACGACGTCATCGGCGCCTACCGCCGCTACACCAGCGCCGCGCTGCACAGCATGTGACGGGCCGATCCTGCGTCGATCGCCCTCGGGCTGCAGTGTTCGGACCTGCCGACGTCAGGCGCACGAGAACGACGCGGAACCGGCTAGGACGGGGATCAGGATCTGGGGCGGCGCCCCCCGCCCTCACCGCGGCAGGCCTGCCCGGAGCGGGTGTCGGTCACGGCGATGACCCCCGTCGTCGAGCGGCAGGGGCATCCAGTGGCCCGGCGAGTTCCGCGTGCATGACCTCGACGTAGCCGTCAAGCGGGTGATGCGACTTTGCTCTTTCCGGGGTGACCGACGCTGTGTAACCTACACAGCGTCGGTCAAGCAGTGGGCCGCAGCCAGCAGGTGAACCGGGCCTCGGTGCCCGTCCACCTCACGAGCACACGATGCGGCGATGACGGCCGGTTCCGGCGCACCGGACCCTCCGAGTGCGACCGCGACGATCCGGCTCGACGCCACTCCCGGACGGAGGAGCGACGATGCACGACCAGCACGAGCAACTCGGGCCACCTCGGGCATTCGTCGCCCGGATGCGCGAACGACGGCGACGCCACACCCACACCCCGACCGAACGCGACGCCCCCGCCCGCGCCGACGGTGCCGAGGTGCGGGTGGAGTCGTCGACGACATGGTGGGCCTGGCTCTGCGGCGCGGCGTCCTGCGTCGTGGAGATCGGCTCGGCGGGCGGCGGGCACACCAGGGCGGGAGCCGGGGCCGCACGCGGGGACTACATCGTCGTGGAAGGCGACCGGGACTCCGCCGAGGCCACACGGCGGCACCTGCACCTCGACGGCCTCGACCGCGCCCACGTCCACTGCCCGACCGGCGACGGGGCAACCGCGCTGCTGGACCTGGCCGGGCCGCTGCTCACCGGCTGCGACCTGGTCAGGTTCGACCTGACCGGGACCGGTGCAGCCACCCTGCCCCAGCTCCTGCCCCTCGTGGAACAGCGGCGCCCCATCGTGTTCCTGCACGGCTACCACCGCTGTTCCTCGCTGGACCAGCTCCTCGAGCGGCTCGTCGGACGCGGGTTCGTCCGACTGTCGTTGTCCGACGGCCTGCGCAGCAGCTGCTCCCATCCCGGCCTCGCCGGCAGCCCGACGGTCCTGCTCGTTCCCGCCGAGCAGTGCCGCAACCTCCCCCGTCGACAGACCCGAGCAGCAACCGACACCGACCCCGCCGACGACGGGCACACCCCGGCGCGGCTGGTCGGCTGAGGCCGGAGGCGACGAGTGAATCGGGCTCTGGCACGTCCTGCTCGGTCGGCGGTTCCCCGCGTTCCGAGCGCAGGATCCGTGGAACGCACTGGTCGTGGTCCGGGTCCTCGGCACCGCCCCGAGCGCCCGGATGCCGTTGGGTCGGCTGCGACCGCGGTGTGCGTGGGCCTGGTGCTGTGGTCGGTGACGTCGCTCGGCGGCTCAGGTCTGGCGTCGGTCCCCGCTGCGATCGATGATCAGAACCCGGCTTCCCCGGCATCGGCGCCGTCGTCCCTCGGTTCTGGCCCCGGTTTCGTGTCAGAAGCAGGGCCACCGTCGACAACGTCCACTGTGACGGCCGGCGTCGAGCCAGCGGCCGCCACCACTGCCATGCCGGACCAGCGCGCGAGGATCGCGGTCGAGGTCGCGATGAAGCAGATCGGGCTGCCCTACATCTGGGGCGGGAACGGCCCGGAGAACGGGCACCGCGGATTCGACTGCTCCGGGCTCACCACCTTCGCCTACGACAAGGCCGGGGTCGAGCTGCCGCGCACCGCGCACACCCAGTTCCGCCAGGGCCCCCGCGTGCCCGACGGCACCCTGCTGCAGCCCGGGGACCTGGTCTTCTACGGCACCTACAGGAAGGTGCACCACGTCGGCATGTACATCGGCTCCGGACGGATGGTGAACGCGCCGACGTTCGGCAAGCCGGTGCAGACCGCCTGGTACCGCTACAACGGCGACGACTACATCGGAGCCACCCGCCCCGCCGCGACAGGCACCGGCGCCCTGCCTACTGAGGTGTTCTCAGTAGCGGGGTGGCAGGTCGTGGCGACACGCCGAGGGTGGTGAGATGAGCGGGAACGGGGCAGGACCCCGGTAGATCGGTTCGGTCCAGCACAGATCGACACCGTCACCGAGGTCCTGCATGTCTGATCCTGTCACCTACACCGCTGTCCTCCCGATCGGGGAGCGCACCGTGGCCTATCTGGCGCGGCTCCTGGTCCTTCAACGCCGTCGACGTGGCACCCGGCGGCGGGCGTTGACCCCGTTCGCCCAGGCAGTGCTGGTGATCCGCTGGTTCTGTGATGCTACCCGGGTCCGATGTTTGGCCGGTGACAACGCGATCAGCACTGCAACGGCCTACCGTTACCTGCACGAAGGCATCGACGTCCTCGCCGCGGCCGCACCCGGCCTGCACGGAGCCCTGCTCGCCGCCCGCACAGCCGGGCACACCCACGTGAATCTCGACGGCACCCTGATCGCCACCGACCGGTGCCGCGCGCTCGGCCTCACCCCCGGGGTCGACCTGTGGTGGTCGGGCAAGCACCGCCGCCACGGCGGGAACATCCAGGTCCTCACCGCACCTGATGGATGGCCGCTATGGACCAGCGACGTGCGGCCGGGCCGCGAGCACGACACCCGCTGCGCCCGTACCCACCCCGGGCTGCTCGAGGGCCTGGCCGCGTTCACCGACGACACCCACGCCGCGCTGGGCGACCTCGGCTACGAAGGCGAAGCCGACCGGCTCACCGTGCCCATCAAACTCGCCCCCGGCCGCGGGCAGACGGTCAACCAGCGCACCGTCAACACCCTGCACTCAGCCCTTCGTGCTCTGGCCGAACGCGGAAACGCCCTGCTCAAGACCACCTTCGCCGCGTTGCGGCGAGTCACGCTATGTCCCTGGCGCACCGGCGCGATCACCGCAGCTGCGCTCGTACTACTCCACACCGAGTACGACCGCACGACATGATCAACCCGCTACTGAGAACACCTCACTGACCGAGATGGTCACCGCGCTGCACGCGGTCCTCCGGCGGTGGCGCGTCGAGCCGCTCTCCCCGGAGCCGTTCCGGCCCGCGGTGGAGGCCACCATCACCGCACGCGGCCTGACCCTGCGGGTCGTGGCACGGGACGCCGCACCGGCGGTCGGCGAGCCCTCGGCAGGGGCCGGGTGCCCGGCATGACGGCGGGCTACGGAGCGGGTCACCTCGACCACGACGAGCCGCTGGAGCTGCGCAGACTCCGGGCCCACGAGGAGTTCGCCGACGCAGGTTCCCGACGGGCCCTCGACGGACTGGACCCGATGCCCGGCTGGCGATGCCTGGAGCTGGGCGGGGGGACCGGGTCGGTGGGGCGCTGGCTGGCCCGGCGCTGTGCGCCGGGCGAGGTGGTGGTCACCGATCTCGACACCACCCTGCTCCCGACCGACGTCGCGAACCTGACGCCGTTGCGGCACGACGTCCTGCACGACGACTTCCCGGCCGCCTCGTTCGACCTCGTGCACGCCCGCGCCCTGCTGGAGCACCTGCCCGACCGGGCCGCCGCGCTGGCCAGGATGGTGGGGTGGACCGCGCCGGGCGGGTGGGTCTGCGTCGACGCCACGCTCCGCATCACCCCGCCCGGCGGCAGCCGCACCGCCTTCCACCGCTGCCTGGAGGGGCTCTCCCGGCTCGCGTCCGGCCGGATGGGCGCCGACATCGGGTGGGCCACCGGCCTGCCGCTGATGCTCGCCGAAGCCGGGCTGGTGGAGGTCGGCGTGCTCTGCACCCCCGGCGTCGTGGGGTCGACCGGCAACGCCACCAGCCTCGTGCGTGTCTCGCTGGCGCAGTTCGGCCCGCTGCTACGCGAGCACGATCTCGTCTCCGACGACGACATCTCCGACTGCCTCGCCCTGCTCGACGACCCCGGGCATGCCGACCTGCCGTTCCTGCTGATCTCCGCCTGGGGCCGGCGGCCCCGCCCGTGAGCACCCCCACCACCACGGAGGACCTGCGATGTCCGGTCTCACCCGCTACGTCCACGACGACTCCGGTCCCGCCCGCGCCGATGCGCTGACCGCGACCGCCACCGCGACCGCGCTGCCCTATCCCGACGGCTGGTTCTGCCTCGCCTTCTCCGACGAGCTCCCGCCCGGTGGCGTCCTCACCCGCACGCTGATGGGGGAGGAGGTGGTGCTCTTTCGCACCCGCGGGGGAGTGCTGCGGGCCGTGCGGCCCTACTGCCCGCACCTGGGAGCACATCTGGGGGCGGGCGGCGCGGTCGAGGGCGAGAACATCGTCTGCCCGTTCCACCGGTTCGCCTTCGACACGAGCGGGACCTGCGTGGCGACCGGCTACGGGCTGCAGCCGCCGAAGGCCGCGCTGACGCGGTACGACGTGTGCGAGGTGAACAGCTCCGTCTACGTGTGGCGGCATGCGCTGGGAGAGCCGCCGACCTGGGAGGTGCCCGCCCTGCACGGCCCGCGGCCCAGCGTCTTCCGGCACACCACGGTCGACCTCGCGGGCCATCCGCAGATGATCGTCGAGAACGCGTTCGACTTCGGGCACCTCACCCAGCTGCACGGCCTGAGCGGGCTCACCATCGACGCCGATCCGGTGATCGGGGAGCCCACCTGCACGATCCCGGTGACCGCGGGCGGGCGGGCGTTGGTCCCCAGCGCGTCCTACGAGCTGACCGTCGTCGGCCTCTCGACGTTGGCGGCCGTGGCGCGGCTCGGCCCGCTCGGTGACATGTACGTCCTGCTGCACGCGACCCCCACGGCGCCGGGCAGGCTCCACCTTCGCCTGGGCGCCACCGTGGCGCTGGAGAAGGTCCCGTTCGTGCCCGACGTCCTGGGCCGGCTGATCACCGACCCGCTCTCGCAGCTGTTCAGCCGCCTGGCGCACCACATCACCCTCCGGGACGCCGCTCCCGACTTCCCGGTGTGGAACCACCAGATCTACGTCGAGCACCCGAAGCTCGCCCCCGGTGACGGGCCCGTCGGCCGCTACCGGCGGTGGGCCCGGCAGTTCTACTCCGCTCCGGCCGGCGGGGACGTTCCGGTGGCCCCGCCCCGGACCTGACCCGGCCGACCGGCCCGGCGCCCGCCTGCAGTCGGGGCGGCTCGGCCTCGACGGGCCGGTCGGTGTCCCCTCCTGCGACGGGCGGGGTCGGCCGTCACGGGCGGAACAGCGGGCCCGCCGAGGCCGGGGGACGACGTCGAGCGGGGAGCCGCCTCAGCCCCGTGCCCGGTCCGTGGCGGCCAGCGAGCCGAGCAGCCGCAGGGCGTCGCCGGAGGCGCCCGGCTCACCGTGGTAGACGACGAGCTGCTGGCCTGGGGCCGAGCGGACGTCGAAGGTCTGCACGGTCAGGGTCAGCGGCCCCACCCGGGGATGCCGGAGGCGCTTGCGCTCCAGCGACTTGCCCCGCGCGTCGTGCGCCGCCCACAGCGCCTCGAACTCCGGGCCGCTCGAGAGCAGCCGGTGCAGGACCGCCCTGATCCGCGGGTCCTCCGGGGCGCGGCCGTGGTGGAGCCGGAACCCCGCGACGGTGTTCGCCGCGACGGCGTCCCGGTCGACGTAGAAGCTGCGGGCGGCCGGGTCGCAGAACACGATCTCCATCAGGTTCCGCGAGAACGACCAGCCGTCGAAGAGCGCATCGGCGATCTCGTTGGTCGCCAGGACGTCGAAGGCCCGGTTGTGGACCAGCGCCGGGTTGTCCGGCCACGCGTCCATCAGCTGCCGCAGCGCGGGGTCCACCCGGTCCGTCGCGACGGCCGTGGCCTTCCTGGGTGTGGCCCCCGCCAGGGCGAACAGGTGCGAGCGCTCGTCGGCGTCGAGCTGCAGGACCGTCGACAGCGACTCGAGGACCTCCGCCGACGGGCGGCGCTCGCGCCCCTGCTCCAGGCGGACGTAGTAGTCCACGCTCATCCCGGCGAGCATCGCGACCTCCTCCCGGCGCAGCCCCTGGACCCGGCGTAGCCCCGCCGAGGGCAGACCGACCGCGTCCGGGGTGATCCGGGCGCGCCGGGTGGCGAGGTACGCGCCGAGCTCCGAAGCCATGGCGCACACGGTAGGAGGTCCGCCGCGGCCGTGGGTGGGTGTGGCACACCCCCGGACGACCGGGGCCTGCCGGTGCGTGCGCGCACCGGCGACGGTGGGCCCATGACCACACAGAAGATCATCTTGGTGACGGGGGCCAGCAGCGGGATCGGGGAGGCGGTGGTGCGCCGGCTCGCGGGCGAGGGGCACGTCGTCGTGGCCGGGGCGCGCCGTACTGACCGGCTCGCCGCGCTGGCCGACAGCGCGGAGGGCGCTGTGGAGGCCGTGCGCGTCGACGTGACCGACCGCGACGACGTCCGGGCGTTCGTCGACTCCGCCCGGGAACGACACGGCCGGGTGGACGTCCTGGTGAACAACGCGGGCGTGATGCCGCTGTCCCGGCTCGACGCCCTGCTCGTCGACGAGTGGGACCGGATGGTCGACGTGAACCTGCGCGGTCTGCTGCACGGCATCGCCGCGGCCCTGCCGGTGTTCACCGAGCAGGGTGGCGGGCACTTCGTCACGACCGCGAGCATCGGCGCGCACCAGGTCGTCCCGACGGCGGCGGTGTACTCGGGCACGAAGTACGCGGCGTGGGCGATCACCGAGGGCCTCCGCCTGGAGAGCGACCCCTCGATCCGCGTGACCACCCTGACCCCCGGCGTGGTCACGTCCGAGCTCGCGGACTCGATCTCCGATCCGGACGCCGCGGGCGGGATGCGCACCTACCGCGCCCACGCGATCGACCCCGATGCCATCGCCCGCGCGGTGTCCTTCGCCCTCGCCCAGCCCGAGGACGTCGACGTCAACGAGATCGTGGTGCGGCCCGCCCGTCAGCGCTGACCGCTCGCCCCGGCGCGGGCCCGCGCCGGCCCGGTGCCGCCCGCGCCGTGGTCGCGCGCCGGCGGCGCCGGGACCGGGTCCGCGTTCCCCCCGCCCAGCACATCGGAGGGGCTGCGAGCTTCTTCCCGGCGCTACGCTGCCGCCCACGTCAGCCGTGCCTCGCCGGGGTACCGGTCCGGCCTGTGACGTAGTCGTGACTGCACGCGCCCGCTTCCGGCATTACCTTCCGAAAGACCCACGACCGGTGCGAGCGACGAGGCACGCGCAAGATCGAGGAGAGTGCATGAGCGACAGCCCTGAGCCGTCGGGACCGGTGATGCGGATCGGTGTGGCCGCGGAGTCCGAGCCCGAGACGCGCGTGGCGATGAGCCCCGAGACGGTCGCGAAGGTGGTCGGTCTCGGCTACGCCGTCACCGTCGAGTCCGGGGCCGGTGCCCGGGCCGGGTTCACCGACGAGGCCTACGCCGAAGCGGGCGCCGACGTCGCCGACGGCCCCGTCTGGGACACCGACGTCGTGGTGCGCATCAACGCCCCGCAGTCCGACGAGATCGGCAAGCTGCGCGAGGGCTCCGTGCTGATCGCGATGCTCGCGCCGCGCTTCGAGGAGGAACGCACGGCCGCGCTCGCCGCCCAGGGCGTCACCGCCCTGTCGATGGACGCGGTGCCCCGGATCTCGCGGGCCCAGTCGATGGACGTGCTGTCGTCGATGGCGAACATCGCGGGCTACCGGGCGGTGATCGAGGCGGCCCACGTGTTCGGCCGGTTCTTCACCGGTCAGGTCACCGCCGCGGGCAAGGTCCCGCCGGCGAAGGTGCTCGTGGCCGGGGCGGGCGTCGCCGGGCTCGCCGCCATCGCCGCCGCCAACAGCCTGGGCGCGGTGGTCCGGGCGACCGACCCGCGCTCCGAGGTCGCCGACCAGGTGCGGTCGCTCGGCGGGGAGTACCTGGCCGTCGAGGTGGAGCAGGAGGCGTCCACCGACGGCTACGCCAAGGCGACCTCGGCGGACTACGACAAGCGTGCGGCCGAGATCTACTCCGAGCAGGCCGCGGACTGCGACATCATCATCACCACCGCTCTCATCCCGGGGCGGCCCGCGCCGAAACTGATCACCGCCGCGGACGTGGCGTCGATGCGCCCGGGCAGCGTGGTCGTCGACATGGCGGCCTCACAGGGCGGCAACGTGGAGGGGTCGGTGGCCGGCGAGGCCGTCGTCACCGACCACGGCGTGACGATCATCGGCTACACCGACCTCGCCGCCCGGTTGCCCGCGCAGGCGTCGCAGCTCTACGGCACGAACGTACTGAACCTGCTCAAGCTGATGACCCCGGAGAAGGACGGGCGGCTCGCGCTCGACCTGGACGACACGGTGGTCCGTGGCATCACGATCGCGCATGCGGGGGAGACGCTCTGGCCCCCGCCCGAGGTGAAGGTGAGTGCGGCGCCCGCGGCCCAGCCGGCCGCCGAGCCCGTGGCGACGGAGCCGGAGAAGCCACGGTCCCCCTACACGGGGCTCGCCGCCGGCGTCGTCGGCGCGGTGGCGCTGTTCGCGGTCACGGCACTGGCCCCGGCCGAGCTCGCAGGGCACCTCACGGTGTTCGTGCTGGCGATCGTCATCGGCTTCTACGTCATCGGCAACGTGCACCACGCGCTGCACACGCCGCTGATGTCGGTCACGAACGCGATCTCCGGGATCATCGTCGTCGGCGCGATCCTGCAGATCGGCACCGGCGGCGACGCCCTGGTCATCGGGCTCGCCGCGGTCGCGGTGCTGCTCGCCGCCATCAACATCGTCGGTGGCTTCGCGGTGACGCGCCGCATGCTGCAGATGTTCACGAGGAGCTGAGCCGTGCAGACGTGGACCACTGCGGCGTACCTGATCGCCGCCATCCTGTTCGTGATCAGCCTCGCCGGGCTGTCGAGGCACGAGACCGCCAAGTCCGGTGTGCTGTTCGGCATCACCGGCATGACCATCGCCCTGGTCGCCACCGCCGTCGTCGCGCTGGGGCAGGCGTCCGGGCTCGGCGTCGCGCTGCTGCTCGCGGCCGTCGTCGTCGGTGCGGCGATCGGGCTCTGGCGGGCACGCGTCGTCGAGATGACGGGCATGCCCGAGCTCATCGCGCTCATGCACAGCTTCGTCGGCCTCGCCGCGGTGCTGGTCGGCTGGAACGGCTTCCTGGAGGTCGAGGCCGGGCACCTGGTGCTGGAGGGGCCGCTGCTGGGCATCCACCACGCCGAGGTCGCGGTCGGGGTGTTCATCGGGGCGGTGACCTTCACCGGCTCGGTGATCGCCTACCTGAAGCTGTCGGCGAAGATCAAGTCGGCGCCGCTGATGCTGCCCGGCAAGAACGTCCTCAACCTCGGCGCGCTCGTCGCGTTCGCGGTGCTGACGGTGTTCTTCGTCATCACGCCGCAGATGTGGATCCTGGCCGTGCTCACGGTGCTGGCGCTGCTGCTCGGCCTGCACCTGGTCGCCTCGATCGGCGGCGGTGACATGCCGGTCGTGGTGTCGATGCTGAACTCCTACTCCGGATGGGCCGCCGCGGCGGCGGGCTTCCTGCTCGGCAACGACCTGCTGATCATCACCGGCGCGCTCGTCGGGTCCTCCGGTGCCTACCTGTCCTACATCATGTGCAAGGCGATGAACCGGTCGTTCATCTCGGTCATCGCCGGCGGCTTCGGGGCCACCTCCTCGGCGGCCGCGGCGGTGGAGGGCGAGCACCGCGAGATCGACGCCGACGGCGTCGCCGAGCTGCTCGCGAACGCCGAGAGCGTCGTGATCACCCCCGGCTACGGCATGGCGGTCGCCCAGGCCCAGTACCCGGTGGCGGAGCTGACCCGGTCACTGCGCGACGCCGGCGTGAACGTGCGCTTCGGTGTCCACCCGGTCGCGGGACGGCTCCCCGGCCACATGAACGTGCTGCTCGCCGAGGCCCAGGTGCCCTACGACATCGTCCTGGAGATGGACGAGATCAACGACGACCTCGCCGAGACCGACGTCGTGCTGGTGATCGGCGCCAACGACACGGTGAACCCGGCCGCCTCGGAGGACCCGGGCTCGCCGATCGCCGGGATGCCGGTGCTGCGGGTGTGGGACGCCAAGGACGTGATCGTCTTCAAGCGGTCGATGGCCACCGGCTACGCGGGCGTCCAGAACCCGCTCTTCTTCCGGGACAACACCCAGATGCTGTTCGGCGACGCCAAGGAGCGCGTGCAGGACATCCTGGCCTCGATCAAGAGCCTCGCGAGGACGGGCTGACCGTCGGGCGTCTTCACCCGGGCGGGGCGCAGGTGTTACCGAGCCGACTCCTGCGCTCCGCTTGCCCGGAACGTCCGGTGGGCACCCTGTGACCATGAGTGAGAGCAGCACGCAGCACGCGAACGAGACCTGGCCCCACCCCGAGAGCGAGCAGGCCCGACACGACGGGCGCTACACCCCGGTCGCCCGCGGGGGCCACCGCGGCCACCGGTCCGACGACCCGTCGACCGCCATGTGGGACTGACCCGACCCCACCGCCCGGTCCGCGACGGATCGGGCCCGATGAGAACCGGTCGCCGTCACCCGCCCTCGGGCGTGGGGTGCGGCGACCCTGTCGTTGCGGGGCCTGTCGTTGCGGGGCCCGTCGTGGGCCCGGGCGTCTCAGGACGCGGGGGTGCACAGCCCCGGGCAGCGGCCGATCCGGCCCCGGAACGTGACGGTGGTCCCGTCAGGACCCGGCTCCACCCGCACGTCCTCCGCGACCGCCTCGATCATCCCGATGCCCCGTCCACGGTGGCCGGGGTCGGTGGGCGGGTCGCGCCAGCACCCGCGGTCGCTGACCTCCATCCGCACCCGGTACCCCTCGGCCTCGCCGTGCAGCAGGACCGTCGCGGCGCCCTCCGAGCCCGTGTCCTCCGAGCCGGCGGCCCCGTAGGCGTGCTCGATGCAGTTGGACACGGCCTCGTTCACCGCGAGGACGAGGTCCTGCACGGTCGGGCACTGCTCGTCGGTCCCGCACAGCGACGCGAGCCACCTGCCGGTCTCCCGGCGGGAGCGACCTGCCGACGCGGGTTCGACGGGCAGCTCGACACGCAGAGTCGGGGGCATGGGGCAGCAGTACCCACCAGGTCGCCGTGCAACTCATCGGAGTGACCGCCGATCGAAAATGTCGACCAGGTCACGCGAAGTTCGACGTGCGGGCCCGCGGCCCGCGGCCTACCGTCGATCGGTGATGGCAGTCGATCGTTGCCGGCCGCGGAGACGGCATGGCTGAGCCGAGTACGGACGCGGACACCCGCCCCGACGAGTACACCCACCTCGTCGAGCCTCTCCGTGCCTTCGCGGCCGCCGGCCCCGGGGACCCGGAACGGGAGCGGCTGCGCTCCGAGCTGGCACAGGGCTTCCACCCGGTGGTCCGACACATCGCCGGGCGCTACCGGCACCGCGGCGAGCCCGTCGAGGACCTGGAGCAGGTCGGCGCGATCGGTCTGCTCAACGCGCTGGACCGGTTCGACCCGGACCAGGGCACCCCGTTCCTGGCCTACGCCGTCCCCACGATCACCGGGGAGATCCGCCGGTACTTCCGCGACCGCACCTGGTCGATGCGGGTGCCGCGGCGGCTCAAGGACATCCAGAGCCGCATGACCCGCGCCCAGGAGGAGCTGGCCTCGCGGCACGGCCGCGCCCCGAAGGTCTCCGAGCTCGCCGAGCACCTCGACATCAGCCGGGAGGAGGTCATCGAGGGGCTGCAGGCCCAGGACTCCTACCGGTCGGACTCGCTCGACAAGCTCGTCGGCGACACCGACAACCCGCTCGGCGAGATCGTCGGGGGGATCGACGCCGGGATGGACGCGGTCGAGGCCCGCGAGTCGCTGCGCCCGGCCCTGCGCAAGCTCCCCGAGCGGGAGCGGACCATCCTCATGCTGCGGTTCTTCGGCAACCAGACCCAGACCCAGATCGCCGCCCAGGTGGGGCTGTCGCAGATGCACGTGTCGCGGCTGCTCGCCCGGGCCCTGGTGACCCTGCGCGGTCATCTCGCCGACGACCAGGACCAGCACGACGGGGTCCCCGAGGCGGGCTGACCGCCCTCCCGCTACGACGGTCGGGTGCCCGCGATGGTCCGACCGGGGCAGCCGGGCCGGTCGTCGTTGCCTCGCCGTCACCTGGGCGTTTCCCCGCCGGTCTCCGGGGGCACCCTGTCGTGTTCCGCGCACGCCGCCGCCCGTTCACCGGGTCGCGGTGCCGCGCATCCGACGATGTCGGCGAGACCGTCGTCCCGCGACCCTCACCTCAGCGCCCGGTCGGTGTCCCCGTCGGCCGGTCCCGCGTGGTGCCGTCGGTCGCGAGGACAGGAGAGGACCCGGGTATGGCCGTGCAGGAGAAGAAGTCCGTGAGCAAGAAGAGCACGAAGAGCAAGAAGGGCAAGAAGAGCGGCCGGGAGGCCGTCGAGGCCGCGAAGGCCGAGACGAAGAAGGCCCGCCGCGCGGAGGAGAAGGACGCGGAGAAGGCCGTCCGCGCCGCCCGCAAGGCCGAGAAGAAGGCCCGCGAGCAGGCGAAGGCCGCGCGTGCTGCGCAGAAGAAGGCGGCGGCTGCCGAGAAGAAGGCCGCCGCGAAGGCGAAGGCCGCGCGGCTGGAGAAGGTCGCCCAGCGCGACGCCGCCGCGAAGGCGGAGAAGAAGGCCCGGAAGCTGGCGAAGGAGCGGGTCGTCGCCGGGCAGCCGGGCAGCGGTGTCGGTACGCCCGAGACCACGCCCGCCGAGCGGGAGCAGCGCCGTCGTGAGGCCGAGCAGGCGGCCGGCCGGCTCGCCGCCGCGGCCGAGCACAAGGCCACCGCCGAGCGCCCCGCCGAGGTGCACCACACCAACGGCGCGCGCGTCTGACCACCGAACAGAACACCGCAGCACCGGCGACGCCCGGACCCGGCCGGGTCCGGGCGTCGCCGTATGTCAGATCCTGCACACCTGTCCGGATATTCAGGCTTGCACGAGCCAACGGCGGGACCGTAACGTTCGCCCGTGCACATCGCCGAGGGCTATCTCCCGCCGCTGCACGCGGCGGCCTGGACCGTCGTCGCCGCGCCGTTCGTCGTGCACGGCGCCCGGGCCGTGGTACAGCGCGTGCGCGAGGATCCGGACACCAAGCTGCTGCTCGCCGCGGCCGGCGCGTTCACCTTCGTCCTGTCCGCGCTCAAGATCCCGTCGGTGACCGGGTCGTCGTCGCACCCGACCGGCACCGGGCTGGGCGCGGTGCTGTTCCGACCACCGGTGATGGCGCTGCTCGGGACGGTGGTGCTGTTCTTCCAGGCCGTCCTGCTCGCCCACGGCGGGCTGACCACGCTCGGCGCCAACGCGTTCTCGATGGCGATCGCCGGGCCGTGGATCGCCTACGGCGCCTACGTCGTGGTCCGCAGGCTCGGGGGGTCGCTGGGGCCCGCGGTGTTCGCCGCGGCCTTCCTCGGTGACCTCGGCACCTACACGATCACCAGCGCGCAGCTGGCGCTCGCGTTCCCCGACCCCACCTCCGGGTTCGGCGGAGCCTTCGTCACCTTCGCCTCGATCTTCTCGATCACGCAGATCCCGCTGGCCGTGGCCGAGGGGCTGCTGACCGTGCTCGTCGTGCGGCTGCTCGTGCGCATCACCCCGGACGAGCTGCGCCGCCTCGGCGTGCTGCGTCCGGCCACGAGCACGGCCACGACGACGAGCACGACCACCGACACCGGTGGCGCCGCCCCGGCCGCGACCGCGCAGGGCCCGGAGAAGGAGGCGTCGGCGTGAGTCGCTCGACCGTCGTGAACATCCTGCTGGTCGTCGCCGTCGTCGCGTTGTTCGCGGTGCCGGTGCTGTTCGTGCCCGGCGAGTACGCCGGGTCCGACGGCCAGGCGGGTGAGGCCATCGAGGCCACCGGCTACCAGCCGTGGTTCAGCCCGGTGTGGGAGCCGCCGTCGGGCGAGATCGAGTCCGGGATCTTCGCGATGCAGGCCGCGGCCGGCGCGGGTGTGCTCGGCTACTGCATCGGCGTCGCCCGCACGCGCAGCCGGGAGAAGGCCGCCCGGCAGACCTGATGCTGCTGATCGACGAGACCGCCCACGCCAACCGCTGGCGGTCCCGGCACCCGGGGGAGAAGGCGTTCCTCGCGCTGGGGCTCCTGCTGCTCGCGGTCGTCCTCCCGCCGTGGCCCGGTGCCGTGCTGACCGGTGGCGCGGCGCTGGTGCTGCTCCTGGGTGGGGCCCGGGTGCCGTGGCGGACCGCGCTGCGGCTGCTCGCCCTGCCGCTCGGGTTCGTCGTCGTGGGGGCGCTGCCGCTGCTGGTGACCGTGGGCGGGGACCCGTGGCTCGCACTCGCATCGGGCGGACCGGCCCGGGCGGCCGCGCTCGTCGGACGCTCGCTGGCGGCGGTGGCCTGCCTGATCCTCTTCGCCGCGACGACGCCGCTCGCGGACACCCTGCCGCGGCTGCGGTGGGTGCCACCCGCCGTCCTGGAGATCACCCTGCTCGTCTACCGGATGCTGTTCCTGCTGCTGGACTCGCTGACCGCGGTCCGGGAGGCCCAGTCCCTCCGGATGGGGTTCCGGACGCGGCGGACCACCTTCCGGTCGCTGGCCGCGCAGGGGAGCGCGGTGTTCGTCCGGGCCTTCGACCGTGCCCGCCGCCTCGAGGCGGGCCTCGCCTCCCGCGGCTACGACGGATCGCTGCGCGTCCGGGTGCCCGCCCGCACCGTCTCGCCCGCCTTCGTCGCGGCGAGCGCGGCGCTGCTCGTCGCCGTCCCGCTGACGGCACTGGTGGTCCTCCCGTGACCGCGGTCCTGGAGGCCCGCGGACTGGTCTTCGCCTACCCGGACGGGCCGGTCGTGCTCGACGGGGCGGACCTCGCCGTCGACCCGGGGCGCAGGCTCGCCGTGCTCGGACCCAACGGCGGCGGCAAGACCACCCTGTTCCGGCTGCTGCTCGGGCTGCTCGCCCCGGCGGCCGGAGAGGTACTGCTCGACGGTGAGCCGGTCCGGCGCACCCGCCGCGGGCTGGTGCGGCTGCGCGAGTCCGCCCAGCTCGTCCTGCAGGACCCCGACGACCAGCTGTTCTCCGCCGACGTCGCGCAGGACGTGTCGTTCGGGCCGCTCAACCTCGGTCTCGACGGGGCCGAGGTCGACGCCCGGGTGCACGACGCGCTGGCCGCCGTCGGCATCGCCGACCTCGCCGACCGGCCGACGCACCGGCTGTCGTTCGGACAGCGCAAGCGGGTCGCGATCGCCGGTGCCCTCGCCGTCCGGCCCCGGGTGCTGGTGCTCGACGAGCCGACCGCGGGCCTGGACCCGGCCGGGGTGGAGGAGCTCGTCGTCGTGCTGGAGGACCTGCAACGCGCCGGGACCGCGGTCGTGCTGTCCACCCACGACGTCGACCTCGCCCACCGCTGGGCCGACGACGTCGCCGTCGTCGCGCGGGGGCGGGTGCGGCGCGGTCCGGCGGCCGAGATCCTCGGCGACGCCGCGTTGCTCGCGGACGCCCGGCTCGGCCCGGCGTGGGCACCGGCCGTCGCGCGGCTGCTCGCGCTGGTGGGCCTCCCGGGCACGACCCCGGCCACGGCGGCGGAGCTGCACGAGGTCCTGTCGGGACTTGCGGCCAGGGAGACACCGGCGGGAGGGTGAGGTCCATGACCGTCCCGGAACCCGCACCCGTCCCGGTGGACGAGATCGACCTGACGCTGCCCAACCCGGCGCGGATCTACGACTACATGCTCGGCGGCGGCCACAACTTCGCCACCGACCGGGAGTTCGCCGAGCGCCTGCTCGTCGCGCTGCCCGACACGCGGGAGCTCGCGCTCGCCAACCGGGCCTTCCTCGGCCGGGCCGTGCGTGCCTGTCTCGGCCGGGGGGTGCGCCAGTTCCTCGACCTCGGCTCCGGCATCCCCACCGCCGAGCCGGTGCACGAGATCGCCCACCGTGCCGACCCGACGGCGCGTGTCGCCTACGTCGACGTCGAGCCGGTGTCGGTCGCGATGAGCCGCCAGCTCCTGACCGGTGTGGAGGGTGCCTCGATCACCGCGGCCGACCTCACCGACGTCGAGGCCGTGCTCGCCGCCCCGGGCGTGGCGGGCCTGCTCGACCCGGCCGAGCCGGTCGCCGTGCTCGCGGTCTCGGTGCTGCACTTCGTCGGCGACGACGACCTGCTCGGCGCCCTGTTCGACCGCTACGCGACGGCGTTCGGACCCGGCAGCATGCTCGTCGTCTCGCACGGCAGCACCGATGTCGACGACCCGCGCATCGCCGAACGGATGCGCACGGTCGAGCGGTTCACCCAGGACACCGCGCAGCCGGCCCGGTCCCGGGACCGGGCCCTGCTGCGCAGGCTGCTCGTCGACCGGCCCGGGCACCGGCTGGAGCTGCTGGAGCCGGGCATGGTCGACGTCGCCGACTGGCGGGCCGAGGCCGGGCGGTCGCCCGCCGGCCCCGCCGGGATGTACGCGGTCGTCGGTGAGGTCGTCCCGCGACGGTAGGGCGGATCAGTCCCGGAAGACGCCCTGGCGCTTCTCCATGAACGCGGTGACGGCCTCGGTCAGGTCGGCCGACACGAGCTGCCCGCCGTTCCAGGTGGCGATCTGGTCGAGCCCGTCGGCGACGGAGTGGTCACGGGCGTAGGTGATCGCGTACTTCGTGCCGCGCAGCGCCAGCGGGGACTTCGCCGCCAGCGACGCGGCGAGCTCGGCGACACCGTTCTCCAGCGCCTCGGCATCGTCGTACACGCCGTTGACCAGGCGCAGCTCCTTCGCCTCGGTGCCGGACACCGGGCGGCAGGTGTAGGCCAGCTCGCGGGTGACGCCCTCGCCGACGATGCGTGGCAGCCGCTGCAGGACGCCGACGTCGGCGGCCAGGCCCATGTCGACCTCCTTCAGCACGAACGACGCGTCGGCGGTCGCGTAGCGCAGGTCGCAGGCGACGGCCAGGTCCAGGCCCGCGCCGAGGCAGACGCCGTGGATCGCGGCGATCACCGGTGTGCGGCAGCGCTCGATCGCGGTCAGGCAGTCCTGCAGATCGAGGATCGTGCGGCGCAGCGCGTCGGCGCCGTGACCCACCGAGTCACCCGAGGCCTTCTCACGCAGCCCGCCCAGCATCGACACGTCGATGCCCGAACAGAAGTGCCGCCCGTTGCCGCTGATCACCACGACCCGCACGGCGGGGTCGGCGTCCAGCTCGCGCACCGCGTCACGCAGCCCGAACCACATCGGCTCGTGCAGCGCGTTCGCCGCCTTCGGGCGGTCCAGGCGCAGCCGCGCGACCCCGTCCGTCACCTCGACCGCGATCCCCGTCGGCTCGCCCATCGGTCCCACCCTCCACGTGTCCAGCCCGGTCACCGGGAGGTTACCCCGGAGTAGGACGGCGGTGTCCTAGGCTCGTCCGGTGCCCGACCTGACCAGCACCGCCAACCCGCGCGTCAAGAACCTGGTCCGGCTGCGCACCCGTCGCCACCGCGACGCGGCGGGCGTCACCGTGATCGAGGGGCACGACGAGCTGGCGCTCGCGCTCGACGCCGGCGTCGAGCCGAGCGAGGTGTACTGGGCGCCGGAGGTGGTGCGGTCCGACGCGCTGCTGGCCCGGATGCCGTCGGCGCGGGTGTTCTCGGTGAGCCGGGAGGTGTTCGCCCGGATCGCCTACCGTGAGTCCCCGGACGGCTGGCTCGCCGTCGCACCGGCCCCCGGCCGCCCGCTCGACGAGCTGGACCTCGGGCCGGACCCGCTCGTGCTGGTCGCCGAGGGCGTCGAGAAGCCCGGCAACGTCGGGGCGATGCTGCGCACCGCCGAGGCGTGCGGGGTGGACGCGGTGGTCATCGCGACGCCGGAGCGGGGCGGCACCGACTTCGCCAACCCCAACGTCGTGCGCGCGTCCAAGGGGACGGTGTTCGCGGTGCCGGTCGCGTCCGCGTCGACCCCCGAGGTCCTCGACTGGCTCGACCGGCGCGGCATCGCCACCCTCGTCACCACTCCTGCGGGGACGACCGGGCTCGCCGCCACCGACCTGACCGGGCCGAGCGCGCTGGTCATCGGGACCGAGGCGACCGGGGTGACCGACGCGTGGCTCGACCGGGCCGACGCCACGGTGGTCATCCCGATGCGCGGGCGGGTCAACTCGCTCAACGCCTCGATCGCCGCGGCCGTGGTGCTCTACGAGGCGGTCCGTCAGCGCGGCTGACCGGCGAGCTCGGCGCGCAGCCGCTTCTTGTCGGTCTTGCCGATCCCGGTCAGCGGGATCCGCTCGACGAACTCCACGGTGCGCGGCACGTACATCGCACCGGCGCGGTCGGCGACCAGCTCGGTCAGCTCGTCCGCGCTCGGAGACGGGGAGTCGGTGACGACGGCGGCGTGCACGGTCTCGGTGCCGTCGTCGTCGGGCACCCCGAAGACCGCGGCGTGCCGGACGGCCGGGTGCTCCATGAGCAGGTCCTCCAGCTCGGAGGTGTACACGTGCCCGCCCACGACGACGATCATGTCCTTCACGCGGTCGAGCAGGTGTAGGTAGCCGTCGCCGTCCTGGCGGGCGACGTCACCGGTGCGGACCCAGCCGTCGACGACCGTCGCGGCGCTCAGCTCCGGCTGCTTCCAGTAGCCGTCCATCTCCATGCCGGTGTGCACCCACAGCTCGCCGCGCTCGCCCGGGGCGACGGGCCGGCCGTCGGCGTCGGTGATGGCGATCGTGGTGGTGGGGATCGGCCGCCCGACGGTGCCGAGCAGGTCGGGGTTCCGGTGCTCCTCGGCGGTGAGCACGCTGATCCCGCCGGCCTCGGTCTGGCCGTAGAACTGGGTGAACACCGGGCCGATCCGGCGCAGCGCCTCGGCGATGCGGCGCGGGTTGGCGGGGGCACCGCCGTAGACCAGCGACCGCAGCGACGACAGGTCGGTCCGGTCCAGGTCGGGGTGGTCGAGGAGGCGGTAGATCAGCGGCGGCAGCAGGAAGGTGTGGGTGATCCGCTCCCGCTCGATCGCGGCGAGGAACGCACCCGGCTCGAAGGAGTCCTGCAGCACGACGGTGCCGCCCTCGGCCAGCGTGCGGTCGGCCATCGAGCCGCCGACGTGGGCGACCGGGGTGGCCACGAGCAGCCGCCCGCCGGTGGCGCCCGCGCCGAAGTTGCCGGCCCGGCGGCGCATCTCGGCGCCGCGCCGGTGGTGGTCGAAGGTGTAGGTGATGCCCTTCGGGTGCCCGGTGGTGCCGCCGGTGTGGCGGATCTGCTCGACGTCGTGCGGGCGGGCCCGGCCCCGGACCGGCTCGGCCGACGCGGCCGCGGCGAGCTCCAGCAGGTCGGTGCCGCCGTCGTGGGCACCCAGCCAGAGGACCTCGACGCCGTCGACGAGAGCCAGGACCGCCTCGGCGGACGCGGCGGCGTCGGCGTCGGCGAGCACCATCGGCGCCTCGACGTCGGCGACGATCCGGGCCGTGGCGGCGGCCGACAGGCCCTCGTGCGGCTGGGTGATCCCGGCACCGAGCAGGGTCACCGCGAGCCGCGCGACGACGGCCTCGGGGGTGTTGCCCGCCAGCAGCGCGACGACCGATCCCCGCTCGACCCGCCCGTCGAGGACGTGGGCGAGCCGGTGCACCGTGTCCACCAGCTCGCCGGCGCGGATCCGGCGGTCGCGGTGCACCAGCGCCTCGCGGTCGCGGTCGGCGGCGAGGGCGTCGAGCAGCTCCTCGACGTCGCTGTACAGGCCCCCGCCGTCCGGGACGGCGCCGTCAGGGACAGCGCCGTCCAGGACGTCCTCGTGCAGACCGGTGGTCATCGCGGGTCTCCTCCCGTCGGGATCGTTGTTTAACGCAACGATCAACTCGGAGGCAGGCTTCCCAGAGGTGATCCGATCGACACCTCTCGTTTACACCGGAGTGCTCAGGCGGCCAGGGCGAGCTCCGCGCGCCGCTCGGCGCGCTCCATCCGCACCGCCTGCCACAGGGCGACCAGGCCTAGCAGCGGCAGCACCGTCGCGACGGCGGCGGGCGAGGTCCAGCCCCACCCGGCGGCCAGGACGAGTCCGCCCAGTGCGGCACCGAGGGCGTTCGCCACGTTGAACGCCGCGTGGTGCAGCGCCGCGCCCAGCGTCGGGCCCTCGCGGCCGGCGTCCATCAGCCGGGTCGCGAGCGCCGGGGTGGTCGCGGTGGTGGTGAAGGCCAGGGAGAACAGCGCCAGCAGCGCGAACACCGGCGAGGACGCGGTGAGCGCGAACAGGGCCATCGACACCGTGGCGGCGCCGAGCCCGGCCGCGATCGTGCGCACCGGTGCCGCCTCGGCGAGCCGGCCGCCGACCTGGTTGCCCAGCGTCATTCCGAGGCCGAACACGGCGAGCGCGAGCGGCACGGCCGCGGCGGCCAGGCCGGACACCTCGGTGAGCACCGGGGTGATGTAGCTGTACACCGCGAACGACCCGCCGAACCCGGTCGCGATCACCGCCATGGTGATCCACACCTGGCCGCGGCGCAGCGCGGAGAGCTCACCGAGGATCGAGCCCCGGCGCTCCTCGCGGACGTCGGGGACCAGGCGCCACACGGCCAGCATCGTGACCACCGCGACGACGCCGACGGTCAGGTAGGCGGCCGGCCAGCCCGCCGCCTGCCCGAGCCAGGTCGCCCCGGGCACACCGACGATGTTGGCGATCATCAGCCCGCTCATGACGGTGGCGATGGCGCGCGGGCGCCGCTCGCGCGGCACCAGCGAGGCCGCGAGCACCGACGCGGTGCCGAAGTAGGCGCCGTGCGGCAGTCCGGCCAGGAACCGGGTCACGACGAAGGTGCCGAAGGTCGGGGCGAACGCCGACGCCACGTTGGCCACCGCCAGCGCGCCCGCCAGGGCGAGGAGCAGGTGCTTGCGCGGCCACCGTGCGCCGAGCACGGCGAGGACCGGCGCGCCGACGACGACGCCGATCGCGTAGGCACTGATGGCGGTTCCGGCCTGCGGCACGGTGGCGCCGAGGTCGGCGGCGAAGGCGGGCAGGAGGCCCATCGAGGCGAACTCGGTGGTGCCGATGGCCAGGCCGCCGAGGGCCATCGCGGCGAGCGCGAGCCCGGTGGTGGGAGACTGGGGCGAGGTGAGAGCCTTTTTCATCGTGACACGAGGATAAATCGTGGCAGGCCGGAGGTGTCAACGACGATGACCGCGATGTCGGCGGGTTCACGTTCCGGGCCCGCCGCCGATCCGGGTGAACGCCCCGGACGGGCCGAGACCGACCGCTGGCGTGCCACCGCCGAGGTGCTGGCCGAGGTCCGGCGCGAGCCCGGCCTGACCCGTGTCGAGCTCGCCCGGCGGCTGCGCCTGGCCAGCGGTTCGGCCACCGAGATCGCGGCCCGGCTGCGTGACCTGGGCTGGGTCACCGAGGAGCGCGCCCCCGGCGGTGGGCGCGGGCGGCCGACCACCACCCTGACACCCAACCCGGACGGGCCGGGCGTCGTCGCCGTCGACGTGCGGTTCGAGGGATGGCGGGCCGGACTCGCCGGGCTGGACGGCGTGCCGTTCGCGGTGCGGTCGGGCCCGCACCGGCGTCGCGACCCGGACTCCGTCGCCACGGAGCTGGACGGGGTGGTCGGTGAGCTGGTCGCGCAGGCACCCGGACCGGTGGTGGCGGTCGGGGTCGGTGTGGCCGCGACGGTCGTCGACGAGCACTTCGCCGAGACCGGTGGCGGCCAGGGCTGGAGCCCGCTGGACGTGCGCCGGATCGGCGCCGGGCCGGGCCTGCCCGTGCTGGTCGGCAACGACGCCAACCTCGCGGGCATCGCCGAGGTCCGCGACGGTGCCGCGGCCGGTGCGGGAACGGCGCTGTTCCTCACCGTCGAGGTGGGCATCGGCGGGGCGCTGCTGCTCGACGGGCGCGCCCAGGCCGGTGCCCGTGGCGCGGCGGGGGAGCTGGGGCACCTGCCCTTCGGTGACCCGGCGGCCCGCTGCGCCTGCGGCGCGCGGGGCTGCTGGACCACCGGCGTCGACGGCCGGGCGCTGGCCAGGATGCTGGGCGAGCCCGAGCCGGACGCCCCGTACAGCTACGCCCGCGCCGTGCTCGACCGTGCCGCGGCCGGTGAACCCGGCCCGGCGGCCGCGGTCACGAGCGCGTCGGCGTCGCTGGCCCGTGGGACCGCCGGGCTGGTCAACGCGCACGACCCGGAGGTCGTCGTGCTGGCCGGGCTCGGCCCCGCGCTGCGGGCCGCGGCGCCCGAGGCGTTCGCCGTCGCCTACGACGACGGGCTGATGGCCTTCCGTCGCGCCCTCGCGCCGCCGGTGCACGACGACGCGCACGGCGAGGACGGCGTGCTCCGGGGCGCCGCCGCGATCGCGCTGGACCACGCGGTCTCGGCCCCCGGGCTCGCCGCCCGCGCCGGCTGACGCGCCCCGCTCAGGGGCGCGGGATCGACCGCAGGTTGCTGCGCGCCAGCTCGACCATCCTCCCGACGCCGCCGTCGAGCACCGTGCGGGTCGCGGCGAGGGCGAACCCGCGGACCTGCGCGGCGGTGATGTGCGGCGGGATGGACAGCGCGTTCGGGTCGGTGCGCACGTCGACCAGCGCCGGGCCGCGGTGGTCCAGCGCCCGGCGCAGCGCGGCGCGCACGTCCGACGGGTCGTCGACGGCCTCGGCGTACAGGCCGGCGGCGCGGGCGATCCCGGCCAGGTCGGCCGGGCCGTGGTCGGTCTGGAACGACGGGTAGCCCGCGACCATCATCTCCAGCCGGATCATGCCCAGCGACCCGTTGTTGAACGCGACGACGGTCAGCGGCAGGTCGTGCTCGGCCGCGGTCAGCAGCTCGCCGAGCAGCATGGTCAGCCCGCCGTCGCCGGACAGGGACACGACCTGGCGGTCCGGGTACGCGAACTGCGCACCGATCGCGTGCGGCAGGGCGTTGGCCATCGTCCCGTGCCGGTAGGAGCCGATGATCCGGCGCCGGCCGTTGGGGGACAGGTAGCGCGCCGCCCACACGTTGCACATGCCGGTGTCGACGGTGGCGATCGCGTCCTCGGCCATCTCCTCGTCGAGGACCGCCGCGACGTGCTCGGGGTGGATCGGGCGAAGGTCGGAGACCTTGCGGGTGTAGGCGCCGACGACCTTCTCCAGCGCCTCCGCGTGCTTGCGCAGCATCCGGTCGAGGAAGGAGCGGTCGGTCTTCTCCGCGATCCGCGGCAGCAGCGCGTCCAGGGTGGACGCGGCGTCGCCGTGCACGCCCAGCTCCAGCAGGGTGCGACGCCCGAGGCGTGCGGGGTCGACGTCGATCTGCACGGTGCCGCGCTGGGGCAGGAACGAGTCGTAGGGGAAGTCGGTGCCGATCAGGATCAGCAGGTCGGCCTCGTGCGTCGCCTCGTAGCAGGCGCCGTAGCCGAGGAGTCCGGACATGCCCACGTCGTAGGGGTTGTCGTACTGGATCCACTCCTTGCCGCGCAGCGAGTGGCCGATCGGCGCCTTCACCCTGTCGGCGAGTGCGAGCACCTGCTCGCGGGCGCGCTCGATGCCGGCCCCGACGAACAGCGTCACGGTGTCCGCGGCGTCGACGAGCCGGGCCAGCTCGGCCACCTGCTCCTCGGACGGTCGCACGACGCCGGTGGGCGGGGACAGGTGCGAGGAGCCGGTGTCGTTCGGGGCATCGAGCGCGCTGACGTCGCCCGGCAGGACCAGCACCGACACGTCGGACTCGGCGAGCGCGGTCTGCATCGCGATCCGCTGCATCCGGGGCATCTGCTCGGGCCGCGAGATCAGCTCGCAGTACGCCGAGCACTCGGTGAACAGCCGTTCCGGGTGGGTCTCCTGGAAGTAGCCGGTGCCGATCTGGACCGACGGGATGTGCGAGGCGATCGCCAGCACCGGCGCACCGGTGCGGTGGGCGTCCATCAGGCCCTGGATCAGATGCGTGTTGCCGGGGCCGCAGCTGCCGGCGCAGACCGCGAGCCGCCCGGTGAGCTGGGCCTCCGCCGCGGCCGCGAGCGCCGCGGCCTCCTCGTTGTGCACGTGCACCCACCGGATGCGGCCGTCGCGGCGGATCGCGTCCGCGATCGGGTTGAGGCTGTCGCCCACCAGGCCGTAAATCCGTTCGACGCCGGCCTGGTGCAGCAGCTCGATCATCTGGTCGGCCACGGTGCGGCCCATGTCGTCCTCCTCGCGCTCGGGTGCGAGAGCCGTGTTCCCCCTCCGGCGCCGGGCCGAACCGTTCCGGCGTGTGACGGTCCCCGCGTACCGCCCGGCGCACGGCAGGTCACGAATCGGGCATCGGAATCGATTCCCGCGCTGCGGAACCATCCGGACGTGAGTACTTTCCCCTCACATTCCTGGGAGGGGACGCGAAATGATCATTCTTGGTCTGATCCTGCTGCTGGTGGGCTATTTCACCGGTATCTCCATTCTCTACTACCTCGGCGGCCTGCTGGTGATCGTCGGTGTGGTCCTGCTGATCCTGGGGGCGATCGGACGGCCGGTGGGAGGACGCAAGGCCTGGTTCTGACCGGGCCGGCCGGACTCGGTCACGGGAATCCGCGGACCGGGTGACGGCCGGCGTCGTTGCATTCTCCGCGGGGGTGCGTGTCCGGGGGACCGGAACGCACCCCCGCGGTGTGTCGTGGCGAAAGGATTACCGGGTGGGCCGGATTCCGGGAATGTCGCGGGCGGCGGGGGGCCACGACCGCTGCGGTCGTAGGCTCGCCGCTGTGATCGGCAGACGCGGTACCGCACTGGCCGGGGCCGTCCTGGCCCTGGGGCTGTTGGCCGGGTGCGGCGACCAGCCCCTCCCGCTGACCGAGGGTCCGCCCGGCGCGTCCCCGGCCGACGGGCTCATCCGGATCGTGGAGCTGTCCGCGCAGCGCGCCCGGATCTCGGACCAGGTGGCCGCGGCGAAGTTCGGCACTGCAACGGCCGTCACCGACGCAGGCCGGGAGGCGGCCGTCGTCGCCGAGACCCGGGCCGACGCGACCCGCGACGGCGTCGACCCCGACTGGGCGGCCCGGATCGTCGCCGACCAGATCGCGGCGAGCACCCAGGTGCAGAACGACCTGATCCGGCAGTGGACCGACCGGCCCGACACCCGTCCCGCGCAGCGGCCCGAGCTGGCCCGGGTGCGGCCGCAGCTGGACCGGATCGGCGACGAGCTGGTGGCCGCGCTGAAGCTGGCCGGCCCGGCCCGGGCGAACGAGGAGTGCCCGTCGACCCTGGCCCAGGCCGCGGTCGAACAGGCCCGTGGGCTCGACGAGGTCCACCGCAACGCCCTCGGGCGGTCGCTGAAGTCCGTCTGCGACGGCGCCCCCGGCTGATCCGTCCCGTGTGACGGTGCCGTTTCCGCTCGTCGCAAGGTATTGAGGTGTTCTCAGTAGCGGGGTGGCAGGTCGTGGCGACACGCCGAGGGTGGTGAGATGAGCGGGAACGGGGCAGGACCCCGGTAGATCGGTTCGGTCCAGCACAGATCGACACCGTCACCGAGGTCCTGCATGTCTGATCCTGTCACCTACACCGCTGTCCTCCCGATCGGGGAGCGCACCGTGGCCTATCTGGCGCGGCTCCTGGTCCTTCAACGCCGTCGACGTGGCACCCGGCGGCGGGCGTTGACCCCGTTCGCCCAGGCAGTGCTGGTGATCCGCTGGTTCTGTGATGCTACCCGGGTCCGATGTTTGGCCGGTGACAACGCGATCAGCACTGCAACGGCCTACCGTTACCTGCACGAAGGCATCGACGTCCTCGCCGCGGCCGCACCCGGCCTGCACGGAGCCCTGCTCGCCGCCCGCACAGCCGGGCACACCCACGTGAATCTCGACGGCACCCTGATCGCCACCGACCGGTGCCGCGCGCTCGGCCTCACCCCCGGGGTCGACCTGTGGTGGTCGGGCAAGCACCGCCGCCACGGCGGGAACATCCAGGTCCTCACCGCACCTGATGGATGGCCGCTATGGACCAGCGACGTGCGGCCGGGCCGCGAGCACGACACCCGCTGCGCCCGTACCCACCCCGGGCTGCTCGAGGGCCTGGCCGCGTTCACCGACGACACCCACGCCGCGCTGGGCGACCTCGGCTACGAAGGCGAAGCCGACCGGCTCACCGTGCCCATCAAACTCGCCCCCGGCCGCGGGCAGACGGTCAACCAGCGCACCGTCAACACCCTGCACTCAGCCCTTCGTGCTCTGGCCGAACGCGGAAACGCCCTGCTCAAGACCACCTTCGCCGCGTTGCGGCGAGTCACGCTATGTCCCTGGCGCACCGGCGCGATCACCGCAGCTGCGCTCGTACTACTCCACACCGAGTACGACCGCACGACATGATCAACCCGCTACTGAGAACACCTCATTGCGTATCCGGATAGTACGTGCTCGGATTAATCGGACGAGACACGGAGGTGCGCGATGGACCAGAACCTGTTCAACGACATCTGCCTGCAGCAGCTGACGCTGTCGGGCGTGCACGAGGGGGAGACGGTCGTCGTCCTCACCCGGGGCGCGGAACGGACCGAGTACGCCGACGCCTTCCTCTGGGCGATCCAGAAGCTGGGTGCGACCGGCTACCACATGCGGCTGCCGTCGCCGGCGAGCGCGGGCGGCGCCTGGGCGGTCGGCGACTCCGGCCTGGGCAACATCCCGCTGGCCGTGGACGCGCTCAAGGCCGCGGACATGGTCGTGGACTGCACGTTCCTGCTGTTCAGCAAGGAGCAGTTCGCGATCCAGGACGCGGGCACCCGCATCCTCACCGCCGTCGAGCCGCCCGAGCTGCTGGCCCGGCTGATGCCGACCACCGGGCTGCGCGAGCGCGTCGAGACCGGCGCGGAGCTGCTGGCCAAGGCGTCGACCATGCGGATCACCAGCCCGCACGGCACCGACGTCACCTACCGGCTCGGCATGTACCCGACGATGAGCGAGTACGGCTACACCGACACCCCCGGCCGCTGGGACCACTGGCCGGCCGCGTTCGTGTTCACCGGCGGTGCCGACGACGGCGTCGACGGGAAGATCGTCCTCGCCCCCGGCGACGTGCTGCTGCCGTTCAACACCTACGTGCAGACCCCGGTCGAGATCACCATCGAGGAGGGCTTCATCCGCGACATCCGCGGTGGCGCGGGCTCCTCCGGGCTCGACGCGGACCTGCTGCGCTCCTACATCGAGAGCTTCGACGACCCGCGCGGCTACGGCATGAGCCACGTCGGCTGGGGCCTCGACGAGCGCGCCCACTGGCACGGCCTGACCCAGTTCGGCGGGGGCATGGGCATGGAGCTGCGCAGCTTCTACGGCAACGTCATGTTCTCGATCGGCCCGAACAACGAGCTCGGCGGCCCGAACGACACCGCCTGCCACTTCGACATCCCGATGCGCGGCAACTCGCTGTTCCTCGACGACGAGCTGATCGTCGACGCCGGGGAGCTGACCGTCCCGGAGATGCGCCCGGTGGGGAAGCGATGACCGACCACCACGTGGGGATGATCGTCCCGAGCTCGAACCTCACGATGGAGACCGAGCTCCCGCGGATGCTGCGCGCCCGCGAGGACGTGCTGCCCGACGACCGGTTCGTCTTCCACGCGGCGCGGGCCCGGATGCAGCACGTGACGCCCGAGCAGCTGCGTGCGATGAACGCCCAGGCCCGGCGGGCCGCGGCCGAGCTGGCCGACGCCCGCCCGGACGTCGTCGCGACCGCCTGCCTGGTGGCGATCATGGCGCAGGGCCCCGGCTACCACTGCACCGCCGAGGACGACATCACCGCCGCGCTGCGGGCCGAGGGCTCGTCGGCGCCCGTCGTGTCCAGTGCGGGGGCGCTGCTGTCCGGGATCGCGGCGCTGGGTGCGACCCGGGTCGCGATCATCACGCCGTACCTGGAGCCGCTGACGAAGGCGGTCGTGGACTACATCGAGGACGCGGGGGTGCGGGTCGTCGACTCGCTGTCGCTGGAGGTGCCCGACAACCTCGCCGTCGCCCGGCTCGACCCGGCCGCCCTGCGCGAACACTGGCGCAGGCTGGACCTGGCCGGTGCCGACGCGCTGGTGCTCAGCGCGTGCGTGCAGATGCCGTCGCTGCCCTCGATCGAGGCCGTGCAGGAGGAAGTGGGGATCCCGGTGCTGTCCGCGGCCACCGCGACGGCGCACCGCATCCTCACCGAGCTCGGGCTGGAGCCGCGGGTGCCCGGGGCGGGGGCGCTGCTCGCCGGCTGAGCCCCGTGGGGCCGGGACCCGCGTGCCGCACCGGCACGCGGGTCTCCGTCGTGTCCGCGGCCCGACCGCCTCCGTGATCGCCGGGTGTGGAGCGCGGGGGTCGCCGGGCCGGCGTCCGCACTCCCCACCCGGCGATCACGAGATCGGGACCGGTGCCGACGTGGGGGTGGACGGGGACGCCCTGCTGCTGTACATGTTTGTACATGCCTGAACAGGGTGGCCGCTCCAAGAGGGCGCGCCTCGTCGAGGACCTCGCCGGGCGGATCCGCTCCGGCCGGTTGCCGAACGGTGAACAGCTCCCGGGGGAGAACCAGCTCGCCCGCACCTACGCCGTCTCGCGCGGCACGGTCCGCAGCGCGCTGGCCGAGCTCGCGCGGCGCGACCTCATCACCACCGAGACCGGTGTCGGCTCGTTCGTCACCTTCGACGGGTCGCCCCTGGACCAGCGGCTCGGCTGGGCGCAGGCGTTCGCCGCGTCCGGCGCGGCCGTCCGCACCGAGCTGCTCGGCATCGCCGCCGGCGGCGACCCCGGTCCCACCGGGTACGAGGGGCCGCTGGTCACCGTGCGCCGGCTGCGGCGGGCCGGGTCCGACCCGGTCTCGCTGGAGACCGCCTCGCTGCCCGCCACCGGTGACCTCGCCCGGCTCCCGGAGACCGGTCTCGTCGACGGATCGATCACCGCCACCCTCGCCGCGGCGGGCCTGCTCGGCGTCGCGGGGGAGCAGTGGATCTCGGTCGCCCCGCTCGACACCGCCGACGCCGTCACCCTCGAACGCGAGCCCGGCGAGCTGTTCCTGCGCGCCGTCCGGGTCACCCGCGACGCCCGCGGCGGGCTCGTCGAGCACGTCGTCAGTCTGCTGGATCCGCAGCGCTTCCGGTTCCACCTCGCGTTCGGGGAGCAGCGGTGAGCGACCCGCACGACCGCGCCATGGGCGCGCTGCTCGGCCTCGCCGTCGGCGACGCCCTCGGGATGCCCACCCAGTCGCTGTCCCGGGCCGCGATCACCGAGCGCTACGGCGTCGTCGACCGGCTCCTCGACGGCGCCGACGACCAGCCGATCGCCCCGAAGCTCCCGGCGGGCACCGTCACCGACGACACCGAGCAGGCGCTGCTGCTCGCCCGGATCCTGCTCGACCACGGGGGCCACGTCCCGGCCCGGGTGTTCGCCGGTGCCCTGGAGGCGTGGGAGCAGGACATGATCCGGCGCGGGTCGCTGGACCTGCTCGGCCCGTCCACCCGCCGGGCCCTGACCCGGCTCGCGGACGGTGAGCCGCCGGAGCTCGCGGGCCGCGACGGCGTCACCAACGGCGCCGCGATGCGCGTCGCGCCGGTCGGCATCGCGCACACCGGTCCGCGGCTCCTCGACGCCGTGGTGGAGTCCGCGGTCGTCACCCACCACACCGCACCCGGGATCGCCGCCGCCGCCGCGGTGGCCGCCGCGGTGTCGGCCGGGGTGTCCGGCGCGGGGCTCCCTGCCGCGCTGGACGCCGCGCTCGACGCCGCCCGGGCCGGTGCGCGACGTGGCGGCTGGGCGGCGGGCGCCGACGTCGCCGCCCGCCTCGACGTCGCGTTCCGGGTCCTGCCCGGGCTCGACCGCGCCGCGCTCGCCGACACCGTCGTCGACGTCGTCGGCACCTCGGTCACCGCGACCGAGTCCGTCGTCGCGGCCCTCGGGCTCGCCGCCGCCCTCGGCGACGATCCCCGGGCCGCGCTGGTCACCGCCGCCTCGCTGGGCGGTGACACCGACACCGTCGCCGCGATCTGCGGCGCGGTCCTCGGAGCGGTGCACGGCGCCGCCGCACTGCCCGCCGACCTCGTCGGCACCGTTCGCCGGGTCAACGCCGCCCTGCTCGATCCCCTCGACGACGTGGTCGAGGGGCTGCTCCGCCTCCGCCTTCCATCCTGACAGGAGGCCGACATGGCCACCAGCACGACCGACACCGGCACCGCCGGGACCGGCACGCTCGAGACCCGCGGCATCGAACCCGTCCCGGTCGCCGAACGGCACGGCCGCCCGGGGCAGCTCTTCTGGGTCTGGTTCGCCGCGAACATCTCCATCCTCGGTCTCCCGCTCGGCGCGACGCTGGTCGCCTCCGGGCTGAACATCACCCAGGCGGTGATCGCCGCGGTGCTCGGCAGCGTCGGGTCGTTCGCGATCGTCGGCGCCGTCTCGATCGCCGGGCGGCGCGGCGGGGCCCCCGGGCTGACGCTGTCGCGTGCGGTGTTCGGCGCCCGCGGCAACATCGGCCCGACCCTGGTGTCGCTGCTGTCGCGGCTGGGCTGGGAGACGGTCAACACCACCACGGCCGCGTTCGCGCTGCTGTCGCTGGTCACGATCATCGCGGGCACCAGCCCGTCGGCGAAGGACCACCCGGTGATCACGATCGTCTGCATCGCGGTGTTCGTGCTGTGCACGGTGCTCGTCGCCGGGCTGGGGCACGCGGTGCTCGTCGCGGTGCAGCGCTGGGCGACCTGGGTGTTCGGCGCGCTGAACATCGTCGTCGGCGGGTTCCTGGTCGCCACCGTCGACTGGGCCGCGGTCGCCGCGGCCGCCCCCGCGCCGTCGGGTGCGGTCGTCGCCGCGGTCGGGGTGATCGCGGCGGGCACCGGCATCGGCTGGGCCAACGCCTCGGCCGACATGTCCCGCTACCAGTCCCCGTCGGTGCGGGCCGGCTCCCTGGTCGCCTCGGCCGCCGCCGGTGCGGGCATCCCGCTGGTGCTGCTGATCTCGCTGGGCAGCCTGCTCGCCGCCGGTGACCCGACCCTGGCCACCGCCGAGGACCCGGTCGCCGCGATCCGCGACCTGCTCCCCGCGTGGATGGCGATCCCGTACCTGGTCGCCGCGTTCGGCGGGCTGCTGCTGTCCAACCACCTGTCGGTCTACTCGGCCGGGCTGACCACGCTGACCCTGGGCGTGCGGCTGCCGCGGGTGTACGCCGTCGTCGTCGACGTGCTCGTGACCTTCGTCGGCGCGATCTACTTCATGCTGATCGCCGACGGCTTCTACCCGCCGTTCATTGCCTTCATCAGCGCCCTCGCCGTGCCGATCACCGCCTGGGTCGGGGTGTTCGCCGTCGACATGCTGCGTCGCCGTCACTACGACCCGGTGGCCCTGATGGACACCTCGCGCAGCAGCGGCTACTGGTACCGCGGCGGGATCGAGCCGCGGGCGACGGCGGCCTGGGCGCTGGCGATCGTCGTCGGCTACCTGTTCGCCACCGTCGGGCCGTCGTCGGAGCCGTGGTTCACCGGGCCGCTCGCCGGCACCTGGTTCGGCGAGAACGGGCTGGCCTGGGTGATCACCTTCGTCGTCGCGGCCGGGGTGTACGCCGCGCTGGGCGGGGCCCGGGAGCAGCGGTGACCGGCCAGCTCGTCCACTCCGGACAGGTCCTGGTCGACCTGGTCATGCAGGTTCCCGCGCTGCCTCCGCCGGGCGGTGACGTGCTCGCCACCGGCACCACGATGCTGCCCGGCGGCGGGTTCAACGTCGTCGCCGCGGCCGCCCGGGCCGGGGCCGAGGTCCTCTACGCCGGCGGGCACGGCACCGGTCCGCACGGTGACCTGGTGCGGACCGCGCTGGCCGCGGAGGGTGTCACGGTGACCGCGCCGCCCGACCTCGGTGGCGACACCGGGATCTGCGTGACCCTGGTCGACCCGTCCGGGGAGCGGACCTTCGTCACCGGCAGCGGTGTCGAGACCGCGCTCCCCGCCGGGCTCCCCGCGACCACCGCCGACGACGTGCTCTACGTGTCCGGCTACAGCCTGCTCGTCCCGGACAAGGCCGGGGCGCTGCTCGCCGCGGCCGAGGAGTCGTCGGCGACGGTCCTGCTCGATCCGGGGCCGCTGGTCACGGACGTGCCGGACACGCTGTGGGAGCGGATGCTCGCCGCGACCGGGGTGCTCAGCACCAACGCGCGGGAGGCGCGGCTGCTGACCGGGGAGCCGACCGCGGCGCGCGCCGCCGAGGCGCTGGCACGGCAACTGCGCGACGACGCGGCCGTGGTCGTCCGCGACGGAGCCGCGGGCTGCGTGGTCGTCCGCGACGGGGCGGTGGAGGCCGTCCCGGCGCCGGTGGTGGACGCCGTCGACACCAACGGCGCCGGGGACGCGCACTGCGGTGTCCTGGCCGCGGAGCTGCTGCGCGGCACCGCGTGGTCCGAGGCGGTCGCCCGGGCCGGTGCGGCCGCGGCACTCGCGGTCACCCGGCACGGGCCGGCCACGGCGCCGACCCGGGCGGAGCTGGACGCGTTCCTCACCGGGGCTGCCGCGGGGTGAGGGTGTGCGCCGTCGCCGCGGGACGGCGGTGTGCTCCGTCGCCGCGGGATGGCGGGGCCGCTCCCGCCGCGGGCTCGCCGGTCGACGCGCCGGGGCCGGCCGGGGTGCGCGTCGCCGTTCCATGATCGCCAGGAGTGGAGCGTGGAGGTGGGCGGACTGCGCTCCGGACTCCACTCCTGGCGATCATGGACGGCGCAGGGCCCTCAGGTTCCGGCGCCCGCCGCCGTCGCCATGCCCTGGACGGTCTCCTGGACCGCGCGGAACGCCGGGCCGCAGACGGTGGCCTCGCCCTCGGCGAGGGTTCCCGGGTCGGCCTGGCAGCCCTTCGCGGCGAAGTCGTCCAGCGCCTTCCCGACGAGGTCGGCCTGCGTGGCCGCGGCGGGTGCGTCGTGGCGGACCTGGGGCAGCACGTTGCGGATCTCGGTGGTGAACCGGCCGCAGCGCGGGAAGACCTTCGCCGCGTCGCCCGTCCAGCAGGGGTCCTGGGCGTAGAAGCGGAACTTGGTCCGCAGCGCCTCCAGCCCGGGGGCGCCGACCCGCTCCGAGGCGGTCTGTCCCGGCCAGGGCTCGGTGTCCTGCGCCGACGAGGCGGCGGGACGGTCGGCGGAGCAGCCTGCCAGGAGCAGGGCGGCCACCAGCAGGACGGCCGCCCGCAGCAGGGACGTGATCGGGCGCGGGCACGGTTGCACACCGAGACGGTAGGCCCGCGCCGATCGCCCCGGGAGCCGGGGCGGCGTAGGGCGGGGCGGGGTCAGCCCCGGAGGAGCCCGGTGAGCGTCGTGCGCAGCAGCTCCAGCGCCTCGGCCGGGTTGTCCCAGAACACCATGTGCCCGGCGTCCGGGACGGCGACGAGCCGGGAGCCCGGCCGGGCGGCGGCGAGCTCGGCGACCCCGGACGCGGGCACGACGGGGGAGTCCGCGCCGTACAGCAGGGTCACCGGCGCCGGGACGCTCGGCCAGACGTCGAAGAAGTCCTCGGACTCGAACCCGGCGTGCGTCGCGGCGATCGCGGCCTCGTCGCAGGAGGACAGCCAGCGTGCGCGCAGCTCCTGCTCGCGGCGGGGCCAGCGAGGCCAGGACCGCGCGACCCCGTCGGCGTCGGTGCCGTGCTGTGCCTCGTGCAGCTGGCCCAGGAACGCCTCCAGCGTCGTCGGGTACGGCGCGCGGCCGGGTCCCGACAGCGGCGGGTCGACGAGCACGGCGCCGCCGACCGGCCGTCGCGTGGCGGCGACGGCGGCGATCCGGGCGCCCATCGAGTGCCCGAACAGCACCGTGTCGGGGCCCAGGTCCAGCGCGTCGAGCACGGCCACGGCGTCGCCGGCGTAGTCGTCGAGGGTCCAGGAGCCGCCGGTGTCGGACAGCCCGCGACCGCGGACGTCGAGCACCACCGGGCGGCACAGGTCGACGAGCTCGCGGGCGACGAAGTCCATCGTCACCGCGGGGCTGGTGATGCCGGGCAGGACCAGGACGGCGACGCCGTCGCCGCCGTAGTCCAGGGCGTGCAGCGCCAGGTCGCCGTGCCGCACCCAGCGGGACACGGCGGGGACGTCGGCGAGGTCGGCGAGCGCGTCCTGGCGGACCTGCCGGAGGCGGGTGGACGTGACGGTCACAGGAGTCCCTTCAGGTAGGCGAGCGCGTCGTCGAGACCGATCACGTCGCCGTACTTGGCGTGGATGTCGAACAGGTTCGCCTCGTGCGGCCCGGCCGCGCGGTCGCCGACGCACTCACGCGGCACCAGTACGCCGAACCCGGACTGGACGGCGTCGACGGCGGTCGCGCGGACACAGCCCGAGGTGGTGGCCCCGCACACCAGCACGGTGTCCACACCGGAGGACTGCAGCAGGGTCGCGAGCCCGGTGTCGAAGAACGCCGAGGCACCCTTCTTGGTCAGGGTGTGGTCGGTGCCGCGGACGTCGAGCCGAGGGTCGAAGCCGACGGCGGCCGAACCCTCGACGAGCGAGCGCATGCCGGGCGCCTTCACCAGCCAGGGCAGGGTGTCGAGCTCGGCGGGGGTGTAGGCGATCGTCGTCCACACCACCGGGGCGTCGAGGGTGCGGGCCGCCCCGACCAGGGTCGACGTCGCCGCGACGACCTCGGACAGCTCGCTGCCGGTGGGCAGCGCGGGGTCGGTGAACCCGACCGTCAGGTCCACGACGACGACCGCGGGCCGGGTCCCGCGCCGCGCGGCCGCGCCGAACCCGGCGGTCGCATAGGTCGCGTCGGTGCCGGCCCCGTGCGGACCGGTGGCGTGCGGGCTCATGCGGATGCTCCGTCCAGTGCGGACTGCGGGGCGGACTGCGGGGCGGAACGGGGTGCGGAGTCCAGTGCGGACTGCAGCGCGGCGCGGCGCCGGCCCGCGCAGTCCTCCACGGCGTCGACGATGGTCTGGTAGTCGGTGCACCGGCACAGGTTCGACGCCACGACCTCGCGGATCTCCTCGCGATCCGCGTCGGGGGACTCGGCGAGGTAGCCCTCGGCCAGCATCAGGAACCCGGGGGTGCAGAAGCCGCACTGCAGACCGTGGTGCTCGCCGAAGCACTGCTGCAGGTCCGACAGCCCGCCGTCGGGCCCGGACAGCGACTCGACGGTGCGGATCGCTGCGTTCTCCACCTGCACGGCGAACAGCAGGCAGGCGCGGGCGGGCGCGTCGTCGACGAGCACGGTGCACGCCCCGCAGATCCCGTGCTCGCAGCCGACGTGGGTGCCGGTCAGCCCCAGGTCGTGGCGGAGCACGTCGGCCAGCGTGCGGCGCGGCGGGATCGCCAGCTCGTGACGCTCGCCGTTGACGGTCAGCTCGACCAGCTGGACGTCGGTCACGATGCCTCCTGGTTCAGGGCCGCGAAGAGGGCGGCGCGGGGGATCGGGGTGGAGTCCAGCTCGACGCCGGTCGTGCGCAGCGCGTCGTTGACGGCGTTGAGCACGGCCGCGGGGGCGCCGATCGTGCCGCCCTCGCCTGCGCCCTTCGCGCCGTCGGCGGTGAACGCGCACGGTGTCTCGAGGTGCTCGATGCGCACGTCGGGGATCTCGGCGGCGGTCGGGACCTTGTACTCCATGAAGCTCGGCGCGAGCGGCTGGCCGAGCTCGTCGTAGACGACCTGCTCGAACAGCGCCCCGGCGATGCCCTGGGCGATGCCGCCGCGGGCCTGCCCCTCGACCACGCGCGGGTGGATGGCGACGCCGCAGTCCTCGACGCAGACGTAGCGCAGGATCTCCACGCCGCCGGTGCCCGGGTCCAGCGCGACGACGCAGCCGTGCGTGGCGTTGGAGAACGTGCCGTCGCCGCCGACGTCGAAGCTCGCCGTCGCGGTCAGGCCCGGCCCGACCTCCTTGGGAAGCAGGTGCGCGCGCAGGTAGGCGACGTCGGCCAGCTCGGCGTAGGAGAACGTGCGGTCCCCGGCGCGGACGCCGCCGCGGCCGTCGAGCTCGGCGGAGTCGACGTCGCTCCCGGCGAGGTGCGCGGCCAGCGCACGGAGCTGGTCGCCCAGCTTCACCGCCGCCGCGGCCGCCGCGGACCCGCCGATCGTCACCGAGCGGGACGCGAACGAGCCCCAGCCGTAGGTGATCCGGTCGGTGTCGCCCTGGACGATCGTGACCTTGTCGTAGGGCAGGCCGAGCCGGTCGGCGACGATCTGGGCGAAGGTCGTCTCGTGGCTCTGGCCGTGCGAGAGCGTGCCGGTGGTGACGGTGACCGTGCCGTCCAGGTCCATCGTGATCTGGGACAGGTCGAACCCGGGGACGACCTGCATCTTCCGCGCCGCGAACGCGCCGGAGCCGTAGCCGGTGCGCTCGGAGAAGCAGGAGTAGCCGATGCCGAGGACCCGGCCGTCGGACAGGGTGCGCCCGGGCCAGCCCTCGTCGCGCAGCACCTGCTCGCACAGGTCCAGCGACTCCCGGTAGGACCCCGGGTCGTAGGTGATCGCGTTGACCCCGCGGTAGGGGAACTCGGTGATCAGGTTGCGGCGGCGGACCTCCAGGGCGTCGAGCCCGAGCTCGCGGGCGGCGCGCTCCATCAGCCGCTCCATCACCATCACGTACTGCGGCCGGGACACCCCGCGGTACGGTGCGGTCGGCGCTTTGTTCGTGGTGACCGCGCGGCCGCGCACCCGGTAGGCCGGCACCCGGTAGACGCCGGGCATCTCCGCCGAGGCCATCAGCGGCTCGATGCCCGCGGTGAACGGGTAGCAGGAGTAGGCGCCCATGTCGCAGACGACGTCGGACTCCAGGGCGAGGATCTCCCCGTCGGCGGTGAACGCGGCGCGGGCGGTGTAGTGCTGCTCGCGGGCCAGGAAGCTCGCGGTCAGCGCCTCGCGCCGGTCCTCGATCCACTTCACCGGACGGCGGAGCCGCTTCGCGGCGGCCGCGGCGGCGATCTCCTCCCGGCCGACGACGCACTTCTGCCCGAACCCGCCGCCCATGTCCGGCACCAGGACCCGGACCTGTCTCTCGTCGAGCCCGGCACAGCGGGCCAGGACCGTGCGGACCTGGTGCGGGACCTGGGTGCAGGTGCGCACGACCAGCTGCTCGTCGCGGTCGTCCCAGTCGGCGACGACGCCGCGGGTCTCCAGCGGGAGCGCGTTCTGCCGACCGGTCCGTGCCTCGACCGAGACGACCGTGTGCGCGTCGGCGAACACGTCGTCGATGCCCTCGGTCGCGAACAGCGACACGTCCACGAGCACGTTGCCGGGGGCCTCGTCGTGCACCGGCGGGCCGGCCGCGGCCAGCGCGGCGGCCTCGGTGACCACCGGGTCGAGCGGGTCGAGCTCGACGACGGCGGCCTCCACCCCGTCCTCGGCGGCGTAGGGGTCGGTGGCGAGCACGATCGCGAGCGGTTCGCCGACGTAGCGGACCTTCTCCCCGGCCAGCACCGGCATCGAGGTCGGGACGAACTCCTCGATCGGCCGGTCGAGCAACGCGGTGATGTCGCGCAGGGCGAGGTCGGCGGCGGCGAACGCGGCGACGACGCCGGGGACCGCACGGACCTCGGACAGGTCGACGTCGACCACCCTGGCGTGTGCCTCGGTGCTGCGCACGAACGCGGCGTGCAGCATCCGGGGCAGCGTGATGTCGTCGACGAACCGGCCGCGGCCGGTGAGCAGCCGCGGGTCCTCCCGGCGCGGGACGGACGCGCCGACCCAGCTGCCGTCGCGGCGGAATCCGGGCTCAGCCACCGGCGGCCTCCTCCCGTGCCCGGGCGACGAGGGTGCGGACCAGGCCGCGGCGGTACGCCGCGGGGATCCCGGCCTCGTCGCGCAGCTCCAGCCCGTCGGCGACCTCCGACGGCGTCCCTGCCGGGCCGACCAGCACCGGGACGGCGCCGACCCCACCGAGCACGACCTCCTCGGTGTCCAGGTCCACCCCCGCCGCGACGACGGCGAAGTCGCCACGCCGGTCGGCGTACTCGGTGAGCGCCGCCCGCGGCGCGGGCCGGGGGAACACGACCTCGACGATCACCTCGTCGGGGGCCAGGGCGGTGGTGAACGGGCCGAGGAAGAACTCCCGCGCCCGGATCTCGCGGCGCCCGCCCGGCCCCTCGGCGACGACCACGGCGTCGAGGAGCACGGCCAGCAGACACCACTCGGCGGTGGCGTCGCCGTGCGCGATCGACCCCCCGACGGTGCCGCGGGTGCGGATCGGCAGGTGCCCGACCCAGCGCATCGCGGCCGACAGGACCGCGAAGTCCGGCCCGAGGTCGGCCCGCTCGACGGCCCGGTGCGTGGTGAGTGCGCCGATCCGGAGTGCACCGCCGGTGCGGCGGATGCCGGCCAGGCCCGGCACGTGCGTGAGGTCGATCAGGTGCCCGGGGCGGGCCATCCGGTAGTTCATCATCGCGACCAGGCTCTGCCCGCCGGCGAGCAGCTTGGGCTCGTCGTCGGCCAGCTCGGTCAGCAGGTCGACCGCCCCGCGCACCGACGACGCCCGGTGGTAGGTGAACGCGGCGGGCTTCACGCCTTCTCCACCCGCTCCACGGCCGGCGCGTCGAGGGTCTGCTCGTCGCCGGTGATGCGGTCCAGCTCGCGGCCCCGGGTCTCGGGGGCGCCGAGCGCCATGAACGTCACCGCGGCCAGCACCAGCAGCGCCATCAGCGTGAAGGTCAGCGGCAGGCCCAGCACCGGCCACAGCAGGCTGCCGAAGATCAGCGGGACGAAGCCGGTCACCGCCCGGCTCGACGACGACGCCCAGCCGAAGCCCGAGGCCCGCAGCTCGGTGGGGTAGAGCTCGGAGACGTAGGCGTACATGACCGGGATGACGACCAGGGCGAAGAACCCGAACACCGCGATCATCGCGACCGCCGCCGTGGACGAGCCCATGACCAGCGAGAACACGACCAGCGACAGTGCGGCGCACGGTCCCGCGACGCCGATGACCCACTTGCGGCCGACGACCTCGACCAGCAGCACCGAGGTGATGACCCCGAGGATGCCGACCGCGTTCATGACCGTGGTGGAGGCGAACGCGGCCACCTCGCCCATGCCCTGGGCCCGCAGGATCGACGGCATCCAGGACAGCGCGGCGTAGTAGACGACCATGACGGTGATGAACAGCGACCAGGCGACGCCGGTGATGCGCGGGTTGAACGACCACACCATGCGCAGCTGCTCGGCCAGCGCGCCGAGACCGCGGCGGCGCGAGGTGGTCGGCTCCGGCGCGGCGGCGGTGATCGTGTACTGCTCGACGGGGGCGCCGGTGCGGCGGACCATGTCGTCGATGACGGCGCGGGCCTCGGCCTCGCGGCCGGTCCGGGCCAGGTAGAGCGGGGACTCCGGGACGCCGCGGCGGACCCAGACCAGCAGCAGCGCGGGCAGCACCATCAGCGCGAGCATCCAGCGCCAGTTGCCCTCGACGGGCACCAGCAGGGTCGCCGACAGCCCGGCGAGGGTGGCGCCGATCGGCCACCAGCCGTCCATCGCGGCGAGCACCTTGCCCCGGTAGCGCCGGGGTGAGAACTCACTGACGATCGCGTAGTCGACGGGGATGCAGCCGCCGAGCCCGATGCCGGCCAGGAAGCGCAGCGCCAGGAAGACCTCCCAGCTGGGGGAGAAGGCGCCCAGTACGGAGAACAGGGCGAAGATCAGCAGCGTGATGCTGAAGACCCGCTTGCGGCCCATCCGGTCGGCGATGGTGCCGAACGCGACGGCGCCGACGGCCATGCCGATGAGGTTGGCCGTCGCGACGAGGCCGCGCTGGCCGGTCGAGAGGTCGAACTCGACGCCGAGCAGTGGGGTGAGGAAGCCGTTGAGGGCGACGTCCCAGGCGTCGAACATGTAGCCGAGGCCGCCGATGAGGAAGATCTTCCCCTGGACGCCCCAGCGCCAGGGCAGGTCCTGGACGACCTGGTCTCCGGTACGCATGTCGGTGCTCCTCTATCGGGCGAAGGGGTAGGTGACGGACTCGTCGTCCGGATCGTTCAACGGGGAACCCCGCCACAGCCAGTCGTAGGACACGTCGGACTCGCCCTGGAAGCGGCGCAGCTTCTCGTCGCGTTCGCGCTGCTCGGGGCCGTCGGGCAGGTGGTAGAAGTCCATGTTCTGCAGCGAGGCGTCCTGGACGACGCCCGCGTGCTTGGCGCGGCGCTGCACGTACCGCGCGAGCGCGGTGTCGATCCCGCCGCGGCCGGCCGCGCCGAGCTCCTCGGCCAGCACGGCGGCGTCCTCCATCGCCTGCGAGGCGCCCTGGGCCTGGTAGGGGAGCATCGCGTGGCAGGCGTCGCCGAGGAGGACGACCCGGCCGTCGAGCCAGACCGGGTCGCGGCGGCGCCGGTACAGCGCCCACACCGAGACGTCGTCCTTGGCCTTGGACAGCATCGCCGGGACGCGGTCGTCCCAGTCGGCGAAGTCGGCGACGAGGTCCTCGGCGGTGGCGGGGGCGCTCCAGTCGCGCTCGACCTGCTCGGTGCAGGGCACGATCGCGACGACGTTGAGGTACTCGCCGCGGCGGATCATGTAGTGCACCAGGTGCTTGCCGGGGCCGTACCAGATCGTGGAGTGGTAGCGGTCGAGCAGGAACCGGGTCGCCGGGTCCGCGGCGATCAGCTCGCCGGGGATCAGGGCGCGGTAGGCCATCTCGCCGGAGAAGGCGAGGGTGTCGTCGAACCCGGCGAGGTCGCGCACCCCGGACCGGATGCCGTCGGCGCCGACCAGCACGTCGCCCGCGACGCGCAGCCCGCGCGCGGTGACCGCCACCGGGCGGTCCGGGTCGCTGCGGTCGAGCTCGACGACCTTCGCGTCGGTGTGCACGGTCACGGCGGGGCCGGGGCCGTCCGGGTCGAGGCAGGCATCGAGCAGGACGCGGTGCAGGTCGGCGCGGTGGTAGTGCCAGTACGGCGCACCGTAGGCCTCGACGACCTGCTGCCCGAGCGGGAGCTGGGCGATGATCGAGCCGTCGGCCCAGCGCCGCCGCACCTGGTCCTGCGGGGCGGTGTGGATCCGCTCCAGCGACCGGCGCAGCCCCAGGCCGAACAGGATGCGGCTGGCGTTGGGGGCGGTCTGGATCCCGGCGCCGACCTCGCCGAGCTGCGGCGCGGCCTCGAGCACGGTGGCCCGGAAGCCCTGGCGGCGCAGGGCCAGTGCGGCGGTCAGCCCGCCGAGGCCGCCGCCCGTGACCGTGATCTCCAGGGACTGGCTGGGTGCCACGACTACCTCCTCGCATCCGGCGGACCTGTGACGTGGCCCGCACGAGAAGTAATCCGAGCACGTACTATCCGGATACGCAAGGTTCTCGCGGGAACGACCCGGAAGGGAAACCGGGACGTAACGGGGCGGGCGGGTTCAGTCGTCGCCGGGCAGCGACGTCCGCTCCGCGACCGCCTCCCAGTGGGCACCGAGGGTGTTGAGCAGGCCGGCGATCTCCGAGCGCCGGTCCTGCGGGACCGCGGCCAGCAGCTCCGCGTCCAGGCGCCGCGTACGGCGGGTGACCTCGGCGAGGGCAGCTGTGCCGTCGTCGGTGAGGGAGAGGATCTTGCGCCGGGCGTCGCGGGGGGACTCGGTGCGCTCGATGAGTCCTCGGCGCTCCATCCGGCGGCAGACGTCGGCCATCGTGGAGGTGTCCAGGGCGACGGCGCCGGCCAGTGAGCTCTGGTCGGACTCCGGGTAGGCGCGGATCGCCGACAGCACCGCGAACTGCGGGCCGGTCAGCACCGGGTCGACGTGGCGGCTCCAGGCGGCGAGGTACGCCTGGTACATGCGGCGCGCGCCGTAGCCGGGGGCGGCGACCAGGTCGGCCGGCGGAGCGGTCGCGACGGTCGGGCGGCGGTGTTCCCCGCGGTCCGTTCCGCGGCGCAACGGCTCGCCCATGATGCCTCCGTGCTCGTCCGGGCCGGTGCCCTCGTCCGGGACGGATCCTACGTGTCCGGACGATCACCCCGGGTGCCCGGGCCGGGGCTCAGCGCGGACGCAGGCCGTCGACGAGCAGGTCCAGCAGCCGTCCGGCCTGCTCGCGAGCCTGTGGGTCGGCGACGGCCATGCAGATCCCGCTGGTGCCGACGAGCACGTCCGCGGCGTCGACGTCGTCGCGCAGGGTGCCGTCGGCGACGCCGGCCTGCTGGAGCAGGCGGACGGCCTCGACCATCCGCTCGCGACTCTGGGCGAACGGGTTGTGCCCGCAGGCGACGAGGGCGTGCAGCGAGTCCGCGAGATGCTTCTTGGTGATCACGTAGTCGACGAAGCGGTCCATCCAGGCCCGTAGTGCCTGGTCCGCGGGCAGCTCGGTGCGCAGCTGTTCGGCCGCGGCGCAGAGCCGGTCGAGCTCGTTGCGGTAGACCGCCTCGACCAGGGAGTCCCGGTTCGGGAAGTGCCGGTAGAGCGTGCCGATGCCGACGCCGGCGTCCTTCGCGATGCCGTCGAGGGTCGTGGCGGGGCCGCCGCGGCTCTCCGCGGTGAACGCGCGCACGGCCGCGGCCAGCAGCAGCTCACGGTTGCGCGCGGCGTCCGCGCGCAGGCCGGAACGTGTGCTGGTGCCCATGACGGTGCCTCCTCGGGTGGACTGACGATCCCACGATACGTCTTGCGATCCGGAGGATGCTCCGGATAGAGTCCCGAGTCATGCGGAGGATCCTCCGCTTACTTGTCCCCGGGGACACGGCGACGCAACGACGACGTCACCGACCGCGTACCCGGTGCTCAGAAGGGATCACGCCATGCTGTTCCGCTCCACGACCGACCGATCCCGTCCCGTCTCCACCATCACCTCGACCACCTCGACGGCGGCCGCCGTCCTCCCGGTCGCACCGGCCGCGGCCACCGCCGCCGACGTCCTCGCCGGCGTCGACCTCACCGGGCGGCGCGCCGTCGTCACCGGTGCCACCACCGGGGTCGGCCTCGCCACCGCCCGCGCACTGGCCGCCGCCGGGGCCGAGGTCACCCTCGCCGTGCGCGACGCCGAGGCCGGGGCCGTCGCCCGCGACGGCATCGTCGCCGACACCGGCAACGAGCGCGTCGCCGTCGGCGAGCTCGACCTGTCCGACCAGCGCTCGGTCGCCCGCTTCGTGCGGCTGTGGGACGGCCCGCTGCACATGCTCGTGCACGCCGCCGCCGTCGCCGGTGCCCCGCTGACCCGCACCGTCGACGACTGGGAGCTGCACCTGGCCGTCAACCACCTCGGGCCGGCGTCGCTCACCTCGGGGCTGCACTGGGCGCTCACCGCGGTCGACGGCGCCCGGGTGGTCACCGTGACCTCCGCCGCCCACCGGGACGCGGCGTTCGACCCGGAGGACCCGCACTTCTCCGACCAGCGCTACGACGCCCACCTCGCCCACGCCCGGTCCCGGAGTGCAGCGCTGCTGCACGCGGTCGAGGCCGCGCGTCGCTGGTCGGGCGACGGGATCGCGGTGAATGCCGCCGACCCCGGCCCGGTGGGGGTCGACCCCGAGCAGGGGGCCGCGACGGTCGTACTGGCCGCGGCGTCACCGCTGGTCGGGGGGATCAGCGGGCGCTACTTCGCCGGGCTCGCGGAGGCGGGACCGGTCGGGCCGGGAGTGGCGGGCGGGGTCGCCGCCCACGCGCTCGACCCGGTCGTCGCGCGGCGGGTCTGGCGCTGGACCGAGCGCACGCTGCGCGAGGTCTGGTTCGCCGGGCTGCCCATCGTGGCCTGAGCCGACGACGGCCGGGCCGGGCACCCGCCCGGCCCGGCCGTCGTGGTGTGGACGGTCAGTGACGCAGCTCAGTGCCGCAGCTCAGTGGCGCAGCCACACCGCGGTGTCGGAGGGGACCTCGCCGCGCGCGGTGAGCGGGCCGCTGGCCAGCATCACCTCGGCGTCCTCGGGCAGTGACACCGGCGCGGAGGAGACGTTCACCAGGCAGGTGAAGCCGCCGTCGCCGGCGTCGGAGGTACGGGTCAGGGCCAGCGTGCCCTCCGGCGACTCCTGCCAGGCCAGGGTGCCGCCGCCGAGCGCGGGGTGGGCGCGGCGGATGGCCAGCGCGTCGCGGTAGAGGTGCAGCACCGAGTCCGGGTCGGCCTCCTGGGCGTCCGCGGCGTGCCGGGCGAAGACCGCGGGCTGGGGCAGCCACGGTTCGCCGGACGGGCCGAAGCCGAAGCCCGGCGCGTCCGCGACCCACGGCAGCGGGACGCGGCAGCCGTCGCGTCCGCGCAGGGTGTGCCCGGACAGCTCCCAGGTCGGGTCGTCGAGCCGGTCGGTCGGGATGTCCTCGACCTCCGGCAGCCCGAACTCCTCGCCCTGGTAGAGGTACGCGGTGCCGGGCAGCGCGAGCATCAGCAGCGTCGCCGCCCGGGCCCGGCGCAGCCCGAGCTCCGGGTCGGCGGGCAGGGCGATCACGTCGTCGAGGTTCCAGCCGCGTCCGGCCTCGGGCTTGCGGGCCAGCCGGCTGGGGTGCCGGCAGACGTCGTGGTTGGACAGCACCCAGGTCGCCGGTGCGCCGACCCGGGTGTTCTCGGCGATCGCGTCGTCGATGTTGGCGCGCAGGTCGTCGGCCAGCCAGGCGGCGGTGAGGAAGTTGAAGCTGAACGCGGTCTGCAGCTCGTCCGGGCGCAGGTAGCGGGCCAGCCGCTGCGGGTCCGGCACCCAGGCCTCGGCGACGAACACCCGCGGCGGGTCGTAGGTGTCGCCGATCCGGCGCCACGACCGGAAGATGTCGTGCACGCCGTCGCGGTCGAGGTAGGGGTGGCTGCCGTCCTGGACGTCGTTGACGCCCTCGACGATGTCGGGCAGCCCGGGCTCCTTCACCATCGAGTTCGCGACGTCGACGCGGAACCCGTCCACACCCCGGTCGAACCAGAAGCGCAGTGTCTCCTCGAAATCGGCGCGGATCTCCGGGTGCTCCCAGTTCACGTCCGGCTGCCGGATGTCGAACAGGTGCAGGTACCACTGCTCCGGGGTCCCGTCGGGGGAGACGACCCGCTCCCACGCGGACCCGCCGAACATCGACTGCCAGTTGTTCGGCGGCAGCGCGCCGTCGGTGCCGCGGCCGTCGCGGAAGATGTAGCGCTCGCGCTCCGGCGAGCCGGGGCCGGCGGCCAGCGCCTGCCGGAACCACACGTGCTCGTCGGAGTGGTGGTTCGGGACGATGTCGAGCAGCACCTTGATGCCGCGCTCGTGCGCCTCGGCGATCAGGGCCTCGGCCTGCGCGGTGTCGCCGAACATCGGGTTGATCGCGCGGTAGTCGGCCACGTCGTAGCCGCCGTCGGCCAGCGGAGACGGGTACCAGGGGTTGATCCAGATCGCGTCGACGCCGAGCCGGTCGAGATGGTCGAGCCTGCTGCGCAGGCCGGTGAGGTCACCGGTCCCGTCGCCGTTCCCGTCGGCGAAGCTGCGGATGTAGACCTGGTAGACGACGGCGTTGCGCCACCAGTCCTGCTCGTGCACGGACATGATGCTCCCGGGGACGGATCGTGGGCGGGGCGGTGTTGCAGAGTGTTTCATCCGGTTGCAACCGCTGTCGAGAGGCGGGCACGATGACCCCCGTGACGGACGAGCCGGTGCGCGAGGTCGTACGCCGGGTGGGTGTCCGGCGGGTCGCCGAGCTCGCCGGGGTCTCGCCGGCGACGGTGTCGCGCGCCCTGCGCGAGGGCACCCCCGTCTCGCACGACACCCGCGAACGCGTCCGGCGGGCGGCGGCCTCCCTCGGCTACTCCGTCCCGGTCCGGCCGCTGACGGTCGCCGTGCTCGCCCGCTTCCCGACCCGCTGGTTCTTCGCCGAGGCCGTCGCCGGGGTGGAGGGCGTGTTGTCCGCGGCCGGGCACGTCACCCAGCTGCACAACCTCGGCGACCCGCAGGCGCGGGCGCACTTCTTCGCGCCGCTGCCGGTGCGCGGTCGCGCCGACGGGCTGATCGTCGTCGCCTCGGCCATCGACACCACCGAGGCCGCGGCGCTGGACGCGCTGGGGATCCCGGTCGTCGTACTCGGCGGGGACATGCCCGGGCGGCCGCGGATCGGCATCGACGACCGCGCCGGTGCCCGGACCGCCGTCCGTCACCTGCTCGGGCTCGGCCACCGCGGCGTCGCGCTGGTGTCGTTCGACCCCGACGAGGCCAACGGCCGCGCCACGACGACCGACCGGCGCGACGGCTGGGCCGACGCGCACGCCGAGGCCGGGCGCCCCCGAGGCCCGGTCGTCGCCACCGGGGCCGGGGTGGCCGACGGCGACGCCGCGGCCGCCGAGCTGCTCTCGCTGCCGGTGATGCCGACCGCGGTGTTCGCGATGTCCGACGAGCTCGCAGTCGGCGTGCTGCGCACCCTGCGCCGCGCCGGCGTGACGGTGCCGGGACAGGTGTCGGTGGTCGGGTTCGACGACCACGACTCGGCCGCCGTCGCCGAGCTCACCACGGTCGCCCAGCCGGTTCGCCGCCAGGGTGAGCTCGCCGCCCGGGCGCTGCTCGCCGCGCTGGGCGGCGGCGTCCCCGGCGGCGTCTCCGGTGATGTCCCCGGTGATGTCGAGGTGCCGACCCGGCTGGTGGTCCGGGCGACGACGGCGCCACCGCGGGTCAGCTGACCAGCCGGTCCGGGCGCAGCTCCACCCGGCGCAGCAGCTGCGCGTTCAGCGCGACGACGACCGTCGACAGGCTCATCAGCAGCGCACCGACCGCGGGCGGGAGCACGAACCCGACCGGGGCGAGCACTCCGGCCGCGAGCGGCACCGAGACCAGGTTGTAGCCGGCCGCCCACCACAGGTTCTGCAGCATCTTCCGGTACCCGGCGCGGGACAGTGCGATCACCGACAGCACCCCGCGCGGGTCGGACGAGGCGAGGACCACCCCGGCCGAGGCGACGGCGACGTCGGTTCCGGCCCCGATCGCGATGCCGACGTCGGCCCGGGCCAGCGCCGGGGCGTCGTTCACGCCGTCGCCGACCATCGCCACGACCGCGCCGCGGGCCTGGAGCCGGGCCACCGCCTCGTCCTTGCCCTCGGGCAGCACCTCGGCGACCACCTCGTCGACGCCCAGGTCGCGGGCGACCGCCTCGGCGACCGGGCGCGCGTCGCCGGTGAGCATCACGACCCGCACACCGCGGGCGTGCAGTGCGTCGACCGCGGCCCGGGACTCCGGGCGGACCGCGTCGGCGAGCGCGAGCGCGCCCACCACCTCGCCGGGTTCCGCACCGGTCACCACGTACAGCACGGTGGCGCCGTCGTCGCCCCACCGGCGCACGTCGCCGGCGAGCTCCGCGGGCACACCGAGACCGCGCTCGCGCAGCAGCGCCGGGCCGCCCACCGCGACCGGCCGCCCGTCGACGGTCGCGGAGACACCGCGTCCGGTGTACGAGCGGAACCCCTCGGCGACCGGGACGTCCCGCCCGCCGGCCGCGGTGACGACCGCCCGGGCCAGCGGGTGCTCGCTGTCGGCCTCGACGGCGGCGGCCAGGGCCAGGGTCTGCTCGGCGCCCGCGGTCCCGACGACCCGGGGGCTGCCGGTGGTCAGCGTGCCGGTCTTGTCGAACAGCACCGTGTCGACGGTGCGGGTGCGCTCCAGCGCGAGCCGGTCGGTGACCAGCACCCCCGACCGCGCCGCGCGGGCCGTGGAGATGGCGATGACCAGCGGGATCGCCAACCCGAGCGCGTGCGGGCAGGCGATCACCAGCACGGTGACGGTACGGGTGACCGCCTGCGCGGTGTCGCCGAGCAGCGTCCACGCGGCGAAGGTCGCCACCCCGGCACCCGCGGCGAACCAGAACAGCAGCGCCGCCGCGCAGTCGGCGAGTGCCTGGGCCCGGGAGCGCGAGGCCTGCGCGTTCGCGACCAGGCGGCGGATGCCCGACAGCGCGGTGTCCTCGCCGACGGCGTCGACCCGGACCCGCAGTGCGGAGTCGGTGGCGACGGTGCCCGCGACCACGCGGTCGCCGGTCCCGCGCGCGACCGGCCGGGACTCGCCGGTGATCATCGACTCGTCCACCTCGGCAGCACCGTCGACGACCGTGCCGTCGGCGGGCACCCGGGCGCCGGACCGGACCAGCACGACGTCGCCGACAGTCAGGTCGGCCGGTGCGACCGCGCCGATCGTGCCGTCGGCCCCGATCCGCTCGGCGGTGTCGGGCAGCAGCGCGGCCAGTGCGTCGAGGGCTCCGGACGCCTGGCCGAGCGCACGCATCTCGAGCCAGTGCCCGAGCAGCATGATCACGACCAGCAGCGCCAGCTCCCACCAGAAGTCCAGCCCGCCGACGCCGAGCGAGCTCAGCAGGCTCGCCACCCACGCGACGCCCACGGCCATGCCGATCAGCAGCATCATCCCGGGCCGGCGCGCCCGGATCTCGGCGACGGCGCCGGACAGGAACGGCCACCCCGGCCAGAAGAGGATCACGGTGCCGAGCACCGGTGGGGCCCACGCCGACCACGTCGGTGGCGTGTACCCGAGCAGCATCCCGGTCATCGCGCTGAACCCGACGACGGGGACGGCGAGCACCAGCGCGACGACGAACCGGTCCCGGAACGCCGCCGCGTGGTCGGCGTGTCCGTGTCCGGTGTGGTCGGCGTGCCCTCCGTGACCACCCCCGGGGTGCGTCCCGTGCTCCTGCGGGGCCGAGGCCGCCCGTGGCTCGCCGTGCATCGTCTACCTCCCGACGTCGTGGACGCCCGCTGGAGCGCTCATACCCCCCCAGGGTATTCCCCCGGGGCGGTTCCCGCGGGGTACGGTCGCGGTCGTCCCGCGGGGACACCACGGGAGGTGGTCGGCGTGGTCCGGGTCGAGGGGCACTGGCGCAACCGCAGCTGGGTCGCCGCGCACTACCGGCACCCGATGCGGCCCGGTGCCGACCAGACGGTGCTCGTCGCGCTGCCCGCCTGGTCGGTGTGCATCGACCTGTCCGCACACGGCGGACCGTTCCCCGCCGAGCCGGTGGACGGGCGCCCCGCGCCACCGCTGCCCGCACCCCGACCGCCCGCCGAGCACTGAGGCGGCAGGATGGTGCGGTGCCGAAGCTGATCGAGAACGCCAGCCGGGTCACCGCCGCCGGGACCCCGCCCAAGACCATCGACGAGTACGTGGGCCGGGTGAACTCCGGCGACGACGCGGTGTCGGTCGCCCACATGCGCAGCCCGTCCGGCTGGGCCGAGCCCGGCCAGACCCCGGAGTTCGACGAGTACACCCTGGTCCTGCGGGGCGCGCTGCGCGTCGAGTACGACGGCGGCGAGCTCACCGTGGCCGCCGGGCAGGCCGTGCACACCGCGCCGGGGGAGTGGGTGCGCTACAGCTCGCCCGGTCCGGAGGGGGCGGAGTACGTGGCCGTCTGCCTGCCCGCCTTCGAGATCGGTGCCGCGCACCGCGACGACGAGGCCGGGAGCTGACCGCCCCGGCCGGGGCCGCGATCCGGTACACCGGGGAGGTGACGAACCGGACAACTGCACTCGCCGCACTCGCCGCCGCCGCGCTCGTCCTGTCCGGCTGCGGTGCGGCCGGCGATCCCGACGGCGATCCCGACGGCGCGGCGGACCGCGACGGCCCGCGCGCCGCTGAGGCCTCCGACCTCACCGGCGTGCGCTGGCTGCCCGCCGACGGCACCGCGCAGGGCCGCGCGTTCGCCGAGTTCGCCCCGGACGGCACCTGGACCGGCTCGGACGGCTGCAACGGGCAGAGCGGCGAGTGGACCCTCGGCGGCGACGGCGCCCTGCGCGCGACGGCGGGCCCCAGCACGCTGATCGGCTGCGAGAACGTGCCGGTCGCGCGCTGGGTCTCCGGGGCCGTCCGCGTCGAGACCGACGGTGAGGCCCTGCTCCTGCACCCCGCGGCGGGCGAGCCCGTCCGCCTGGTCCCCGCGCCCCGCTGACGCCCCGCCCCGCCCTGCCCTCACCGCGCCGAGGCCCGCACTCCGGCCGACGCCGAGTCGCACGTTTCCGCCCCGCGCAGGGCGGAAACGTGCAGCTCGACGCCGGCCGCGACGGTCGAACGCCGCGGGACCGGGGCGGGGTCAGCGGGGGAGCGGCAGCCAGTCCAGGACGTCGCGGATCCGGGCCTCCCAGTAGCCCCACTCGTGCTCGCCCGGGCCGAACGAGGAGGTCACGGCCACCCCGGCGGCCCGGGCCCGCTCCGCGAACCGCACCGACTGCGGGTGCAGCGGGTCCTCGGTCCCGGCACACACGTACAGGGCGGGCGCCGCTCCCGGGTCGAGCCGGTCGAGCAGCGCGAACAGGTCGGCGTCGCTCCCGGCCACCGGGGCGCCGTCGAAGATCCGTTCCCAGATCCGGGGGTCCTCCTCGCGCGGCGGACCCGCGGCCAGCGCGGCGAGGTCCAGCGCCCCGGACAGCGACGCCGCTGCCGCGAAGCGGTCCGGCTCGGACAGCGCCCAGGACAGCGCACCGTAGCCGCCCATCGACAGCCCGGCCACGAACGTCTCCGCCGGGTCGGCCGACACCCGGAAGAACCGCGCCACCAGCGCGGGCAGCTCCTCGGTCACCCAGGTGCGGTAGCGGCCGCCGTAGGCCTGGTCGGTGTAGAAGCTGCGGTGCACCTGCGGCATCACCACGGCCAGCCCCAGCTCGTCGGCGTAACGCTCGACGGAGGTGTAGCGGGTCCAGGCGGTGTCGTCGTCGGACAGGCCGTGCAGCAGGTAGAGCACCGGCGGCGGGGCGTCGAGGTCGCGCACCCCGCCCCCGATCCGGGTCCGCGACGGCTGGGGCAGCAGCACCGTGACCGAGGTGGCCAGTCCGAGGGAGTCGGCGACGACGTCGCAGCGCAGCCGGGCCATCCGGCGATACTCGTCGGCGCGTCCCGGGCCGGTCAAGGCACACTCGGGTGGTGCACGTCCTCATGTCGACCACCGCCGCGCACGGCCACGTCCACCCGAACCTGCCGGTGATGGCCGAGCTGGTCGCACGTGGCCACCGCGTCACCTACCCGGTCTCCGAGCGGTTCGCCGAGGCCGTCGCCGCGACCGGGGCGACCCCGCTGCGGATCCGCACCGACCTGCCCGACCCGGCGAAGGGCGAGCAGTGGCCCGACGGCGGCGTCGTGGCGATGCGGCTGTTCTCCGCCGAGGCCCGCTCCGCCTACGCGCAGATCGCCGACGCGCTGCAGTACGAGCACCCCGACGTCGTCTGCTACGACGGTTCCGGCTGGGCCGGGCACGCCTTCTCCCGGGTCCGCGGCATCCCGCGGATCGAGCTGGCCCCGCACATGGTGGCCTGGGACGGCTTCGAGGCCGACATGGCAGAGGCCTTCGCGTTCCTGGAGACCCCGGAGGGGCTCGCCTGGCGGGCCGAGCTGGACGCCTGGCTCGACGAGGTCGGCGCGGGCGTCGGGAACCGGGAGTTCCTCGGCCGGCCGGACCGCTCGGTGGTGCTGATCCCGGAGGCGATGCAGCCCGAGCTCGACCGGGTCGACCGCGACCGCTACACCTTCGTCGGCCCGGTCATCGGCGACCGCTCCCACCAGGGGCTGTGGCCCAAGCCGAAGGCCCCGTTGCTGCTGGTGTCGCTCGGCTCGGCCTACACCGACCGGCCCGCGTTCTGGCGGGACTGCATCGAGGCCATGACCGGCACCGGCTGGCAGACCGTGCTGGCCACCGGCCCGCACGTCTCCCCGGCCGACCTCGGCGCGATCCCCGACGACGTCACCGTCCGGGAGTGGGTGCCGCAGCTGGCGGTGCTGGCGCACGCGTCGGCGTTCGTCACCCACGCCGGGATGGGCGGCTGCACCGAGGGCCTCTGGCACGGGGTGCCGATGGTCGCCGTGCCGCAGGCCGTGGACCAGTTCGGGAACGCCGACCGGATCGCCGCGCTGGGGGTGGGGGAGCACCTGCCCGCCGACGCGGTCACCCCGCAGAGCCTGCGCGACGCGGTGCTGCGGGTGTCGTCGTCGGAGGAGGTCGCTCGCCGCTGCGCCGAGGAGAAGGCGAGCGCCCGTGCTGCCGGCGGGGCCGCGGCGGCCGCGGACGTCATCGAGGGACTGGTGCCGTCCGCACGGTGCGCGACCTGCGCGCTCGTCGGAGGTTGTGGCGGTCGAGGCTGAGACGTCCGTTTCTCGTTGATCCGTTCGGGCTACCGTCGGGCGTGGCGATTGTGGACGCAGCGTCGCCGGTGGCACGGTCTGGCTCTCGGTCGGGGGGCGGGCGCGTGCGCCCGGAGAGGTGGAGCCGGTGCGCAGGACGATCATCACGCTGCTCGTCGCCGTGGGGGTGACGTTCGGGACCGCCGGTCCCGCCGTCGCCGCGCCGGCGGCACCCGCGCCGCCCCCGCCGGGGGCGGGCATCGTCTGGGGCGCGTGCACCAGCCCGTCGCTGCAGCAGGCCAAGGCCGAGTGCGGCTTCCTGAAGGTCCCGCTGGACCACGCGAAGCCCGCCGGCAAGAAGATCGAGATCGCGGTCTCGCGGATCCGGCACACCGTCCCGCAGGCGCAGTACCAGGGCGTCGTGCTCGTGAACCCGGGCGGACCGGGCGGCCCCGGGCTGGGCCTGTCCCGGCTCGGCGCCGCCGTCCCGAAGAACGCCGGCGCCGCCTACGACTGGATCGGCTTCGACCCGCGCGGGGTCGGCACCAGCCGGCCCGCGCTCAGCTGCGACCCCGACTACGGCGGCTACGCGCGCCCGGACTACCGGCCGGAGAACGGCGCCGAGAAGGCGTGGCTCCCGAAGGCCAAGGCCTACGCCCAGGCCTGCGGGAAGGCCGGCGGCGAGCTGCTCGCGCACCTGCGCACCGAGGACACCGTCCGTGACATGGACCTGATCCGCCAGGCGCTCGGCGCGAAGCAGATCAACTACTACGGCTTCTCCTACGGCACGCTGCTCGGCCAGGTCTACGCGACGATGTTCCCGGACAAGGTCCGCCGGATGGTCCTCGACGGCGTCGTCGACCCCCGCGACTGGTGGTACCGGGCCAACCTGAACCAGGACGTCGCGTTCCAGCGCAACATCGAGACCTTCTTCGACTGGGTCGCCAAGAACGATGCCGTCTACCACCTCGGCAACACCGGTGACGCCGTCGAGAAGCGCTTCTACGCGCTCTACGACGAGTTCCGGAGGGCCCCGCTGGGCGGGAAGATCGGCTCCTCGGAGTGGACCGACATCTTCCTGCGGGCCGGCTACAACGTGGCGGAGTACACCTCCGTCGCCGACGCGTTCGTCGCGGGGGCGAAGAAGGACGCCGCGACGCTCAAGGCCGCCTTCGACCAGGCTGGCTCGCCGACCGACGACAACAACTACGCCGTCTACCTCGCCACCCAGTGCACCGACGCCCCGTTCCCGCGCGACTGGGCCACCTGGAAGCGCGACAACACCGCCACCGACCGGAAGGCGCCGTTCGAGACCTGGGGCAACGCCTGGTACAACGCGCCCTGCCGGGACTGGCCGGTGAAGCCCGGGCCCGCCCCGAAGGTCGCCGGGACGCTGAAGACCGGTCCGCTGCTGATCTCCGAGACCTACGACGGAGCCACCCCCTACGCCGGCGCGCTGCAGGCCCGGCGGACCTTCCCCGGCTCGTCGCTGATCGAGGGTGTCGGGGGGCACACCCACTCGTCGTCGCTGTCGGGGATCGCCTGCACCGACGACGCGGTCGCCGACTACCTGCTCACCGGCGTGCTGCCGAAGCGGACCGGCGGGGACCGGTCGGACAAGCAGTGCCCGCCGCTGCCGCCGCCGTCCCCGACGACCGCGGGCAGCTGAGCGGGGCTCAGCCGGCGAGCAGCACGAGCGCCAGCGGTACCGGGACGGCGACCAGCGCCAGCAGCACCGCGTTGGCCACTCGGTACTCGCGCAGCACGGCGACGAACTCGCGCAGCACCGCGCTGGGCCAGTAGTAGCCTGCGGTCGGCGCCCCGACGGCCTGGGCGTCGATGCCCAGCCGCCGGGCCAGCAGCGCGGCCCGCAACGCGTGGTAGTTGCTGGTCACGATGACCCCGGGGCCGTCGCCGACCAGCGCCGAGCTGAACCGCAGGTTCTCCTCGGTGGTCCGCGAGCCGGTCTCCGCGGTCAGCACCGCCGGGTCGGCGCCGTGCGCCGCGGCCCAGCGGGCCATCGCCTCGCCCTCGGCGAGCCGCTCGTCGTCGCCCTTGCCGCCGGACAGCACCAGCCGCCCGGCGCGACGCCGGGCCAGCTCGTCCATCCCGGTCGCGATCCGCGACGCCAGCAGCGGTGGCACCTCGCTGCCGTGCAGCCCGGAGCCGAGCACGACCACCCAGTCCGCGGGCCGGTCGCGCACCAGCCACCGGTGGAGCCACGCGTAGCCGAGGAACGCGGCGAACTGGAACGCCAGGAACGCCGCCGCGAGCAGGCAGGCCAGCCACAGCGCGCGCAGCACGAGCGAGTCCAGCGCCAGCACCGGCCAGACGGCGACGAGCAGGCCGATGATCGCCAGGCCGGTGAGCAGTGACAGCGAGTTGCCGAGCGAGAGACGCTCCCGGCGGAGCATGACCGCGCCGTTGAGGACGCAGAACACCGCGAACACCAGCGTGATCAGTGGCGACAGCACCACGGCGAGCACGAGCGCGCCGAACACCGGGTTGCCGCTCGACCCGGCGATCGAGAGCACCCACCCGAGGAGCACCGCCGTGGCGAGCAGCCAGTAGGCGTTGCCCAGCCGCCGGGGATCGCGCCGGATCCGCCGCACGGTGACCACCGTGACGACGACCGCGACGACGACGGGCAGCACGACCGCGAGGACGGTCACGAGCAGGAGGAGGTTCGACTCGGACATCGACGTCGATCCTCGTCGCCGCCGCGCGGACCGGCCCCGGGCGGTGCGGACGGCCACCCGGTCGTGGCGGTCGGTGGTCGCGTCTGCGCGCCGAACTCCGGGTCCGGCGACGGCGCCGCCTGGCGGTCGGGGAGGACGACCACACTGTGTCATCCCTCTTCGCCCCCACCGTCCGGGTGCCCGGTGGCCGCTTCAAACCGGACCCACCGGTCCCCGCACGCGACGTCGCGCGCGCCGACCGCCGGGTCCGCCGTGCGACGGGGGTGCTCGCCGCCCTGGCGGTGCTGCTCGTCATCGCCTGGTGGGTCGACGGCGGTGGCCCCACCGGGCTGCTGGAGGGCGGCACCAGCGCGGTCGCCGAGACCGGACGGCTCTGTGGGCTGCTGGCGTCGCTGCTGCTGCTCGGGCAGGTGCTGCTCGCCGCCCGGATCCCGCTGCTGGAGCACGCGTTCGGCCAGCGGCACCTCATCGCGCTGCACCGCGGGACCGGCATCGCCTCGTTCGCCGGGGTGCTGGCGCACGTCGGATGCGCGAGCTGGGCGCACGGCCCCGCCGGCGCCGGTCGTGTCCCCGCCGGCTTCTGGGAGCTGACCTGGACCTGGCCCGGGATGGCGGTCGCCTCGCTCGGGACCGTCCTGGTGGTGCTGGTCGTCGTGACCAGCGCACGCTGGATCCGCACCCGCCTGCGCTACGAGTGGTGGCACCTGCTGCACCTGTGGGGCTACGCCGGGGTGTTCCTCGCGCTGCCGCACCAGCTGTGGGCGGGGCGGGAGTTCACCACCTCGCCGTCGCGGACGGTGTTCTGGTGGGGCCTGTGGATCGCCGCGGTGCTCGCCGTCGCGGTCTGGCGGGTCGCGGTCCCGGTGGTGCGGTCGCGCCGGCACCGGATCACCGTCGCCGCGGTGCTGCCCGAGGGCGACGGCAGCGTGTCGGTGCACATGACCGGCGAACGGCTGCGCGAGCTCGGCGCCTCGGCCGGGCAGTTCTTCGTCTGGCGGTTCCGGTCCGGGCGCGGCTGGCCCGCGGGCAACCCGTACTCGCTGTCGGCGCCGCCCACGGCCCGCTCGCTGCGGATCACCGTCAAGCAGCTCGGCGACGGGAGCGCCGCCGTCCCGAACCTGCGGCAGGGCACCCGGGTCTACATCGAGGGCCCCTACGGCAGGCTCACCCCGCGCACGCGGACCAGCCCGCGGGTCGCCCTGATCGGTGCCGGTGTCGGGATGACCCCGTTGCGGGCGCTGGCGGAGAAGTTCCTCAACGAGTCCGCCGACGTCGTGGTGGTGCACCGCTTCACCCGCGAGCCGTTGTTCGCCCGGGAGTTCACCCGCCTCGCCCGGGAGCGGAAGCTGCACGTCGTGACCTCGCCCGGGCCACGCCGGCGGTCGGGGTCGTGGTTCGGCGCCGACGCGGGCCGGGCCGACGACCTCGCCGCGCTGCGGGCCCGGATCCCGGACATCGCGGTGCGCGAGGTGTACGTGTGCGGGCCCGGCCGGTGGACCGCGATGGTCCGGCGCACCGTCCTCGCCGCCGGGGTGCCGGAGCGTCGCGTGCACGTGGAGAACTTCGGCTGACGGGCGGTCCGGGAGCCCCCCGGGTCAGGCGAGGTGGACGTACTCGTACTCGACGGGCTTGCCGTTGATCCCGTTCGACGGCGGCGCGATCCAGCCGGCGATCTTCCCGGGCTCGTAGACCGGGCGCATCAGGTTCTGCACGAACGTCCGGTCCGCCTCCGACGGCAGCCAGTCGTCCCGGCGGGACGCCCACACCTCGGACGAGATCAGGTCGCCCTTCGGGGTCAGCTCGTGCCCGGAGAACAGCCCCACCTGCCGGTTGAACCCGACGTGCGGGAGGTAGACGCGGTCGTCGAACCCGTTCTTCTCCAGGATGCGGTTCCAGCGCTTCAGCCCGGAGCCGCAGTCCTTCACGTACTCGTTGCGCAGGTCCAGGTTGAGCGCCAGCAGGGCCGGGACCTCGTCGGTGACGACGCGGCCGTCGCGGACCTGCTCCATGCCGTAGCCGTCCTCGGTCAGCACGTGGTCGTCGCGGCGCCGCTCCTCCTGCCAGCGGCCCTTGAGCCCGGCGGTGAAGTAGTTCGCGGCGTTGGTCGACTGCTCGGAGCCGAACAGGTCGAGGCTGACCGAGTAGTGGAAGTTGATGTACTTCTGGATCACGTCCAGCGGGATGCCGCCGTGCGGGGCGATGTCGGCGGTGTCGTGCTCGCGCATCAGCTCGCAGGTCCGCTGGATCACCCGGTCGATGCCGGTGGTGCCCACGAACATGTGGTGGGCCTCCTCCTTCAACATGAACTCGCAGGTGCGCGAGAGCGGGTCGAAGGCGGACTCCTTCAGCGTGCCGAGCTGGTACTTGCCGTCCCGGTCGGTGAAGTAGGTGAACATGAAGAACGACAGCCAGTCCGGGGTCTCCTCGTTGAACGCGCCGAGGATGCGGGGGCTGTCGAGGTCACCGGAGTTGCGCTGCAGCAGCGCCTCGGCCTCCTCGCGGCCGTTGCGGCCGAAGTAGGCGTGCAGCAGGTACACCATGGCCCAGAGGTGGCGGCCCTCCTCGACGTTGACCTGGAACAGGTTGCGCAGGTCGTAGAGGCTGGGGGCGGTCTCACCGAGGCGGCGCTGCTGCTCGACCGAGGCCGGCTCGGTGTCGCCCTGGATGACGATCAGGCGCTGCAGGTCGGCGCGGTACTCGCCGGGGACCTGCTGCCAGACCGGCTCGCCGCGGTTCTCACCGAACGCGATCCGGCGGTCGTCGCTGCGCTCGGCCAGGAACACGCCCCAGCGGTACTCCTCCATCGCGACGTGCCCGAACTGCGCCCAGCCCTCCTTCCCGACGTCGACGGCGGTGCGCAGGTAGACGTCCTGGGTCGGTACGGCCGGGCCCATCGTCTTCCACCAGGTGAGGAAGTTGGGCTGCCACGACTCCAGTGCGCGCTGCAGCTTGCGGTCCCCGGCGAGGTCGACGTTGTTGGGGATCTTCTCGGAGTAGTCGATGCTCATGGCTCACACCCGCTTGCGGTCGAAGTCGGCCCTGCGGCCCGTGCCGTACTTGCGCAGCGCGCCCTCCGGCCCGGAGGCGTTCGGCCGCACGAAGATCCAGTTCTGCCAGGCGGTGAGCCGGCCGAAGATGCGGCTCTCCATCGTCTCCGGCCCGACGAACCGGTGGTTGGCCTCCATCCCGGTCAGCGCGTCCGGCGACAGCGAGGCCCGCTCCTCGAGCATGATGCGGACCTCGTCGTCCCAGTCGATGTCGTCCGGGGCGTCGGTGACCAGGCCCAGCTCCAGCGCCTCGCCCGCGGTGAGGCGGCGCCCCACCTCCTTGCGCAGCACGGCGACGTGGTCGTCGTCGCCGTGGAAGCGGCTCGCCAGCCGGGACGGCCCGTTGGGCATCGGGAACGTGCCGAAGTTCGACGCCGTGAGCATGATCTGGGCCTCGTCGCCCTGCTCGTCGCCGTCCTCGTCGAGCGTGCCGTCGAGCATGTACTGGCGGTCGCAGGCCAGAGCCAGCTCCAGCAGCGCCCCGGCGAAGCAGGAGCCCGGCTCGATCAGCGCGATCAGGCTGCGGCTGGTCACGTCCAGGCGCTTGAGGGTGCGCTTGAAGTAGTGCCGGATCTCGTTGACCAGCCAGTCGTCGCCGGAGTGCTGCTCGATGACGCGCTCGAACGCCAGCGCGTCCTCGACGTCGCCCCGGGTGCGGATCACCCAGGTGCCCAGCTCCGGTTCGTTGCTGCGCAGCCGCAGGACCAGGTCGTCGAGCTGGCGGGTCACGGCCAGCGGCCAGAAGTCCGCGCCGAGGGCGTGGACGCGCTCGATGCTCTCCGGGACACCGCCCGCGGGACCGTCGACGGTGATCTCCACGAGGCCGCGGTCGCGGTCGAACTCCGCCCGCACGTGCGGGTAGGTGATGCCGTCGGCGGTCTCGGTGCGCTCCAGCGGGGGCAGCTCGATCCCCTCGCCCGCGGGCAGCCGGGTCGACGCCGCCGCGGCCTCGACCGCCCGCTCGGCCACCGTGGAGTCCCAGCGGCGCTTCGGGATCACCTCGTCGACGAGCTTCCACTCGACGGCCTGCTTCCCGCCGAAGCCCTCGGGCTTCGTCGCGAACACGTCGGCGCGGTCCTTGCGGACGCGGCGCTTGTCGGTGACACGGGTGAGGCCGCCGGTGCCGGGCAGCACGCCCAGCAGCGGGACCTCGGGCAGGGAGACGGTGGAGGAGTTGTCGTCGATCAGCAGGATCCGCTCGCAGGCCAGCGCCATCTCGTAGCCGCCGCCGGCGGCAGTGCCGTTGACGGCGGCGATCCAGGTCTGGCCGGAGTGCGCGGTCGCGTCCTCGATGCCGTTGCGGGTCTCGTTGGTGAACTTGCAGAAGTTCACCTTCCACGGGTGCGAGGACCCGGCGAGCATCCGGATGTTCGCGCCCGCGCAGAAGTTGCGGTCCTTCGCGCTGGTCAGCACGACGGCCCTGACCTGCGGATGGGTGAAGCGCAGGCGCTGGGTGATGTCGTGGAGCTCGATGTCGACGCCGAGGTCGTAGGAGTTCATCTTGAGCTCGTAGCCGGGGACGAGGCCGCCCGCCTCGTCGACGTCGAGCCGCACGTACGCGACCCTGGGGTCGTCCGGGTCGATCGCGAGCTGCCAGTGCCGGTAGCCCGACGGGTCGCGGTCGAAGTCCACCCGGGGGACGTCCGTGCCGGCGGCCGGGTCGTCACTGCTCATGGAGTCCACTCCTCCTCGCGTCGCTGCGACGCTGTAAAGACTACAACCAAGCGACGCTGCGACGGAAGAGTGTGGAGTGTTTGGGGTCACGGACGGTGCCGGTGTCAGTCCGTCCACATGAGCCACCGTTCCGGTGAGCTCCGAGGTCACGGGGTGGATCTCCGCTAGCGTCCACGGGCATGACGGTCACGGCAGCCGGCCCGGTGCGGCGCACCACGGTCGACGGGGTCCCGGTGCTCTGGGTCGATACGGCGGGGCCGCTCCACGCGGAGCTCCTGTTCGGGGTTGGCCGTGCCGACGAGACGTTCCGGACGACCGGCATCACCCACCTCGTCGAGCACCTGGTCATGCGCTCGCTCGGCGATCTCGACCACGACGCGAACGCCGGGGTCTCGCTGCTGACGACCGGGTTCGAGGTGAGCGGGCCGCCCGCGGTCGTCGTCGACCACCTGCGTCGCCTGTGCGGGGCGATCGCCCGGCTGGACCTGGACCCGATCGAGGCCGAACGACGGGTGCTGCTCGCCGAGGAGGAGACCCATCCGGCGTCGTCGGTGCCCGCCTGGCCGCTGTCCCTGCGCTACGGCTGCCGGGGGCCGGGCCTGGCGTTCCAACGCCAGCTCGGCGTGTACCTGGTGTCGCCCGACGCCGTGCGGGACTGGGCGCAGCGATGGCTGCACCGCGACAACGCGGCGCTGGTGCTCACCGGGCCGCCGCCGCCCGGGCTGACCCTTCCGCTGCCCGACGGGCCGGCGCCGCAGCACTCCATGCCCCCGCCGCTGCCGCATCCGACACCGGCGTGGATCGAGCAGGTGATCGACGGGTTGATCGTCGCGATGATCGGTCCGGACACCGCGGAGACCACCGCCGCGCTGGCGATTCTCCGTGACCGCCTCACCCGGGCGCTGCGCCACGACGCCGGCCTCGTCTACGACGTCGACACCGAGGTCGAGCGGCTGCCCGGAGACCTGGCCGCGATCGGGATCGGGCTGGGCATCGGCGGCCGCCCCGAGCACGCCCCGGCGCTGCGCGACACCTTCCTCGCCGTCATCGACGAGCTCTGCGCGTCCGGGCCGACCGACGCGGAGCTGGAGCGCAACCGCCGTCGGTGCCTCGCCGAGGTCGACGACGAGCACGACACGCTGCAGTGGCGCGCCTACGAGGAGGCCAGGACCCTGCTGGTCGGGACGGCGGCGGGCTGGCCGCGCATCGAACGCACCCTGGCCGGCGTCGCCGCCGAGGACGTCCGTGCCGCGATCGTGGCCCTGCGTGCGTCGATGACCCTCGGGGTGCCCCTGGACGGGGGAGTGGCGTCGCTGCCCCGGCGGCACGCGCCGCATCCGTGGCCGGCAGGGGGCCGGGTCTTCCGGCGGGCCCTGTTCGGCGCCTACCTGCCCCGGGGGTCGCAGCTGATGATCGGCAGGTCCTCCGTCACCCTGCAGATCCCGCAGGAGTGCCCGGAAACCGTCGCGTTCGCCGACGTGGTCGGTGTGGGGAGCGAGGACGGGCCGGGCGGCGACCGGGACCCGATCCTCGTCATCCACGGCGTCGACGGTACGGCTCTCATCGTCCGTGCGAAGGACTGGCGCGGCGGTCACGAGGCACTGGAGCTGCTCCGCGCGGCGCTGCCGCCGGAGGCCGTGTACACGACGCCGGAGCCGTTGCGCGTCATCGTGTCCGACTGAGTCGGTGCCTGCGGATCCGCCGGCTTCGGTGCCCGTCCGTCCACATGAGCCACCGGTTCCGGTGAATCCCGAGGTCGCGGACGGGATCCGCGCTAGCGTCACCGGGTATGACGGCTACGGCTGCCCACCCCGTGCGCCGCACCACGGTCGATGGGATTCCGGTGTTCTGGGTCGACCTGCCGGGGCCGCTGCACGCCGAGCTCGTGTTCGGTGTCGGGCGGGCCGACGAGACGTTCCGGACGACCGGCATCACCCACCTCGTCGAGCACCTGGTCATGCGTCGGCTCGGGGAGCTGGACCACACGGCGAACGCCGCCGTCTCCCTCCTGCTCACCGGGTTCGAGGTGACCGGGGAGCCGCAGGTGGTGGTCGACCACCTCACCCGGCTGTGCGGGGCGATCCGATGGCCGGATCTCACCGAGATCGACCGCGAGCGCAGCGTGCTCGTCGCGGAGGAGCTGGCCCACCCGACCTCGCCGCTGGCGTCGCTGCCGCTGGCGCAGCGCTACGGCAACCTCGGACCCGGCCTGGCGTTCTGCCGACAGCTCGGGGTGCACCTCGTCACGTCGCAGGACGTGCGGGACTGGATGGCGCGGTGGCTGCACCGGTCCAACGCGGCGTTGGTGCTCACCGGCCCGCCGCCGCCCGGACTCGGGCTGCCGTTGCAGGACGGCCCGGCACCTCGTCGAGCGCTCCCGCGGCCGCTGCCCGGGATCACGCCGAGCTGGACCGAGCTGCCGATCGACGGTGTCCTCGCGACGATGCACGGACCGGACACCGCGGAGACCGCGACCGCGCTGTCGGTCCTCGACGACCGGCTCACCCGACGGCTGCGGCACGAGGCCGGACTCGTCTACGGCATCGACGTCGCGCTCGAACAGCTGCCCGGCGGCGTCGCCATCGGCCTCGGGCTGGGGCTCACCGGGCGCGCGGAGCACGTGCCGGTGCTGCGCGACACCTTCCTGTCCGTCCTCGACGAGCTGTGCGTCACCGGCCCGACCCCCGCGGAGCTCGAGCGCGACCGGCAGCGGTGCCGGTCCGACATCGCCGACGACCGCGACATCGCCTGGTTGCGCGCCTACGACGAGGCCGCGGCGCTGCTGGCCGGCACCGTCCGCAGCTGGGACCGGGTGGAGTCGACGCTCGCCGGGCTCACCCGTGAGGACGTACGGGCCGCCGCCGGGACGCTGCGGGCGTCGATGACGCTCGGCGTTCCGGAAGGGGCGCAGCCCGGGTCACTGCCGGAACGGCGGGCGGCGCACCGCTGGCCCGCCACCGGGCGGCTGTTCAGACGGTCCCGCTTCAGGTCGTGGATGCCACGGGGCTCGCAGCTGACGATCGGCCGCTCCGCGCTGTCGCTGCACGTACCGGGACAGCCGGTGACGACCATCCCGTACGGCGAGGTGGTCGGGATGGGGACCGAGCCCGGCCCGGCGGGCGACGACGACCGCATGGTCGTCGTCCACGGTTCCGACGGCGAGATGATCGTCGTGCGGGCGTGGGACTGGCGCGGCGGCTCCGCGGCCCTGGACCTGCTGCATGCCGCCGTCCCGAGCGAGGCGGTGTTCGCGACCCCGGAGCCGCTGCGGCTGCTGGCCGACGACGACTGATCTCACCCCCGTGGACTTCCCGGATCGGCCGTGCCCGCGACCCCGGCCGGGCATGATCCGGGCCGTGATCCACACGATGCACCGCACCCGGCTCGCGGGCCTCGCGCTCGCCACCCTGACCGTGGCCCTGCCCCTGCTCGCCGGCTGCGCCGGCGCTGGCGGCGGATCCGCCGTCGCCCCGACGGCAGACGCCCCCGCTGCGGCGAACCTCTCGGTGCCGCCCTGCTCCCTCGTCCCCGACGGCGAGCTGTCCGGCCTCGGCCTCACCGGGCCGGGGAAGGCCACCGGGCAGCCCGCGCCCAGCTGCCGCTGGGACACCGCCGGCACCGGCGGGGGCACGACCGGGTTCTCGTACTCGATCCCGACCACGCTGATCGTCGCCGCGCAGCCCGGCGCCTACGACGCCGGTCTCGCCCAGCTGCGGGCCCAGGGCAGCACCCTCACCGAGGAGGCCCTCGACGGGCGCCGCGCCGCGGTGTCGGAGACCGAGGGCACCTGCATGGCCGTCGTCGACGCCGGGTCGGGGGCGCTGTCGGTGGTCGCGTCGGCCCCGACGGATCCCTGCGGCGCGGCCCGGCGGATCCTGGAGACCGCGCTGCGGACCGCCGGGGCCTGAGTCGCCACCGGGGTCCCAGTCACCCCCGGGGTCCGGGTCTCAGCCCCGGTTGCGCACCGCCGCGGACGGGACCTGCTTGCGCAGCTCACCCGTGTCGTTGCGGACGAAGCCCCGTGCGGTGAGCCAGCCGGTCACCGGCTCGGGGTCGGGGTGGCCGTGCGGCACGACGTTGTAGAGGTAGTTCAGCCGCCGCCGGCCCGCCTCGGCCTCCAGACGCTCCAGCACGAACGAGCCGACGCCGGTGTGCCGGGCCGCGGGGGCGACCAGGACCAGGATCTCGGCGTCGCCCCAGCTGCCGTCGAGCCTGCCGTAGGCGACGGTCGCGCCGTCGGCGTCCTCGACGCGCCACCACTCGTCGCCGAGCGGGTCGCCGTCCCCGGGCCGGCCGAGGCCGAACAGCGCGGGGTCGAGCCCGTCGAGCACCCGGCGCTTGCGGTCGTCCCAGGTCGCGGGGGTCTCCGGGATCCAGTCCCACGTGTCCACGCCGCCTCCTCGCCGTCGGTGCATCCGGTGAGTGAACCCCGCCGGGTCACTCCGGGTCGAGCGAACGTCCTACATCGAGACACCCCGGGGGCCTCAGACCACGGTCTCCGGGGTGCCGGGGTGGCCGGTGGCCCCCGGCAGGGCGGCGGCGTGCGCGCGCAGCCGGTAGCGCTGGATCTTCCCGGTGGGGGTCTTGGGCAGCTCGTCGACGGTGACCACGGCGCGCGGCCGCTTGAACGCGGCCAGCCCCTCGCGGCAGAACGCGACCAGCTCGCTCTCCGACGGCGCCGCCACCGGGTCGCGGGGCACCACGAACGCGACCGGCTTGTCCAGTCCGTCGTCGTCCGGGATCCCGACGACGACCGCCTCCACGAGCCCCGGGTGCTCCAGCAGGCGGGTCTCGACCTCGCCGGGGGAGACCCAGATGCCCCCGACCTTCAGGACGTCGTCGGCCCGGCCCAGGCAGGTCCACGACCCGTCCTCGCCGCGGACGTACTGGTCGCCGGTACGCATCCAGCGGCCCTGGAACACCGCGCGGTTGACCTCGGTGCGACACCAGTAGCCGGTGCACACCGAGTCGCCCGCGACGTAGAGCATGCCCTGCTCGCCGGGGCCGTCGATGACGCTGCCGTCCGGCCGTCGCAGCTCCACCTCGTAGCCGGGGACCGGGAAGCCGGAGCTGCCCGGGACGACCTCGCCCGGCCGGTTGGAGATGAAGATGTGCAGTGCCTCGGTGGAGCCGATGCCGTCGAGGACCTCGAAGCCGTAGCGGTCGAGCACACCGTGGAACATCCGCGCGGGCAGCGCCTCGCCCGCCGAGGCGCCGCGGCGCACGGTGGCGAACCGCTCGCGCGGCAGCTCGGCGGCGATCATCGGGCCCCAGAAGCTGGGGACGGCGAAGAACAGCGTCGCGCCGTGCTGCTCGACGAGGCGGGAGTAGTGCTCCGGGTCCGGCCGGGACGGTTCGAGGACCGTGCAGGCGCCGACCGACAGCGGGAAGAACATCGAGTTGCCGATGCCGTAGGCGAAGAACAGCTTCGCGACCGAGAGGCAGACGTCGTCGCGGCGGATGCCGAGGACCTGTCGGCCGTAGGTGTCGGCGACGAACCGGATGTCGTCGTGCCGGTGCATGGCGCCCTTGGGCTTGCCGGTCGTGCCCGAGGTGTAGAGCCACAGCGCCTGGGACTCCGGCCAGGTCGGGTGCGGCTCGGGCAGCGGGTCGGCGCCCTCGAGCAGTGCGTCCCAGGTGAGCGAGGTGACTCCGGTGACCAGCGGGTCCGCCCCGGTGAGCACCACGCGCTCCAGGTCGGGCGCCTGCGCGACGGCCTCGGTGAGGTGCGCGGCGAAGGCCTCGCCGCCGATCACCGTGGTCGCCCGCGAGTCCCGGACGAGCACGGCCAGCTCGCGCCCGGTCAGCATCGTCGAGCAGGGCACGGCGACCGCGCCGGCCCACAGGGTCGCGAGGATCGCGGTGAACAGCTCGACGTCGTCGGGCATCACGAGCAGCACCCGCTGCTCGGGCCGTACGCCGGCCCGGCGCAGGGCCCCGGCGACGAGCCGGACCCGGTCGGTCAGGGCGGCGTAGCTGAGCGAGCCGCCGGGGTACCGGACGGCGGTGCGGGCGCCGTCCCCGGCCTCGACCCTGGCCGCGGTCAGGTGCGCGGCGGCGTTGAAGACCGGCGCCTCCTGTGCGCTGCGGGGGACGGGCACGGTGGTGCGGCGGGAATCGACGTTGTCGACGCTGACGACATCGGCCATGGTGGGTGGCTCCTGTGCCGGTTCGGGGAGCTGTGATGCTACACACATCCGACGGCGCGTCAACGGTCTGTAGATCGACGACGGCCCGGTGCGGGGCGGGCGGGGCCGGCTCCTAGGCTCACCGGCGTGGGGACCCTCGTCAGCTTCCATGCCCATCCCGACGACGAGTCGATCGGCACCGCGGGCACGCTCGCCAAGGCCGCCGCGCTCGGCCACCGCGTCGTCCTCGTCTTCGCCACCCGTGGCGAGCTGGGGGAGCCGGTGCCCGGCGTCCTGGCCGAGGGGGAGCAGCTGCCGGTGCGCCGCTCCGCGGAGTGCCACGAGTCGGCCCGCGTGCTGGGTGTGGCCCGCGTGGAGTTCCTCGGCTACGTCGACTCCGGGATGATGGGCGAGCCGTCCAACGACGCCCCCTACTGCTTCTGGCAGGCCTCGGTGGAGCACGCGGCCAAGCGGCTCGCGCTGATCCTCGAGGAGGAGGAGGCCGACGTCCTCACCACCTACGACGACAACGGCGGCTACGGCCACCCCGACCACATCCAGGTGCACCGGGTGGGTGCCCGCGCGGGCGAGCTCGCCGGGGTGCCGGTCGTCGCGCAGAACACCACCAACCGGGACTGGCTGCTGCGCGGGATGAAGGGACTGCGCGCCGACGGCGGCGCCGACTTCTCCCTCGACATCCCCGACGACCCGTCGTTCGGCAAGCCCGAGTCCGAGATCACCCACCGGGTCGAGGCCGTCGAGTACGCCGAGGCCAAGCGCGCCTCGATGCGCGCACACGCCAGCCAGATGGGGCCCGACCACTTCCTGCTGGCGATGCCGGACCCGGTGTTCGCGATGGGGCTGGGCACCGAGTTCTACATCGTCGACGCCCAGCCCAACCCGGCCAGCGCGCCGGAGCTCTGGACCGAGGTCTTCGAGCCGCTGCGGTGACGCCCCGCGCCGGTTCCGGGCAGTGCCGGGCGCGCCACGCCGCCACCGTCGCGGGCCCTCGCCCACCTGCCGGTCCGGCGAAGGGCGCCCTGAGTGCGCGGTCGGGGACTGTCGGTTCTACTCTCCGTAGAGCACAATCGGCGCGCGCCGTGCGACGAGCCGGGACCCACGAAGTGGATCTCCCGGACCGGACGGGCGCCGCTCGCCGGTCGGGAAGTAGAGTCTGCCCGTCCGCGAGGACGTGCTCAGGTCAGGCAAGTGCATGGAGGCCCAGGTGACAGCCGTCGAGCCCAAGCCGATCTCGACGCGCCCGTATCCGGCGCGGCGTGAGGGCAAGGGATCCACGTTCCTCAAGATGTTGAGGACGACGGACCCGAAGGACATCGCGATCCTCTATCTGACGACGTCGTTCGGCTTCTTCGCCGTCGGCGGTGTCATGGCGCTGCTGATCCGCGCCGAGCTCGCACGGCCGGAGCTGCAGTTCCTGTCGACCGAGCAGTACAACCAGCTGTTCACCATGCACGGCACGATCATGCTGCTGCTGTTCGCGACGCCGATCGTCTTCGGTTTCGCGAACTACATCGTGCCGCTGCAGATCGGTGCCCCCGACGTCGCGTTCCCGCGGCTCAACTCGTTCTCCTACTGGCTGTACCTGTTCGGCGGCATCATCGTCGTCTCCGGCTTCCTGACCCCGGGCGGCGCGGCGGACTTCGGCTGGTTCGCCTACACCCCGCTGTCGGACGCGGTGCGGTCGCCGGGGCCGGGCGGTGACCTCTGGATCATGGGTCTGGTCGTCTCCGGTCTGGGCACGATCCTCGGTGGCGTCAACTTCGTGACGACCATCGTCTGCATGCGTGCGCCGGGCATGACGATGTTCCGGATGCCGATCTTCACCTGGAACATCTTCATCACCGCGCTGCTGGTGCTGATCGCGTTCCCGATCCTGACCGCCGCGCTGCTCGCGCTGGCCGCGGACCGCCACCTCGGCGCCCAGATCTTCAACCCCGCCAACGGCGGTGTGGTGCTCTGGCAGCACCTGTTCTGGTTCTTCGGCCATCCGGAGGTCTACATCGTCGCGTTGCCGTTCTTCGGCATCGTGTCCGAGATCTTCCCGGTGTTCGCCCGCAAGCCGATCTTCGGTTACAAGGGCCTGGTCTTCGCGACCATCGCCATCGCGGCGCTGTCGGTCGCGGTGTGGGCGCACCACATGTACGCCACCGGCGCGATCATGCTCTCGTTCTTCGCCTTCACCACGTTCCTCATCGCCATCCCGACGGGCGTCAAGTTCGTCAACTGGATCGGCACCCTGTGGAAGGGCAAGATCACCTACGAGACGCCGATGCTGTTCTCGGTCGGCTTCCTCGTCACGTTCCTCTTCGGCGGCCTGACCGGCATCCTGCTCGCGATGCCGCCGGTGGACTTCCACGTGTCGGACACCTACTTCGTGGTCGCGCACTTCCACTACGTGCTCTACGGCACGATCGTGTTCGCGACCTTCGGCGGGATCTACTTCTGGTTCCCGAAGATGACCGGCCGGTTCCTCGACGAGAAGCTCGGCAAGATCCACTTCTGGCTGACCTTCGTCGGGTTCCACCTGACGTTCCTGGTGCAGCACTGGCTGGGCAACGAGGGCTACCCGCGTCGCTACGCGGACTACCTGCCCTCTGACGGCTTCACGACGCTGAACACGATCTCCTCGATCGGTGCGTTCATCCTCGGTGCCTCGACGCTGCCGTTCTTCTACAACGTCTTCAAGAGCTACCGGTTCGGCCGGGTCTGCACCGTCGACGACCCGTGGGGCTTCGGCAACTCGCTGGAGTGGGCGACCTCGTCGCCGCCGCCGCGGCACAACTTCACCGAGCTGCCCCGGATCCGCTCCGAGCGCCCGGCGTTCGACCTGCACTACCCGCACCTGGTCGAGAAGGCGCGCGCCGAGGCGCACGTCGGCAATCGGGCGCACCCGAGCGAGGTGCTCGCGCAGGAGGTCGGCAAGGAGTCCATGCCGGACAGCGACCCCAAGTCGAAGTAGTGACCCCAGTACTTCCCGGTCCGGCCCGGCCCACCGTGCTCGTCACGGTGACCGGGCCGGACCGTCCTGGTGTCAGCTCCGTGCTGTTCACCGCGCTGACCGCGGCCGGTGTCGAGCTGCTCGACCTGGAACAGGTCGTGGTCAACGGCCGGCTCACCCTGGGCGCGCTGGTCGTGCCCGAGGGGGACCCGGAGGATCTGCAGGACACGGTCGGCGCGGCGATGGACTCCATCGCCATGAGCGTGCACATCGAGATCCAGCGCGACGGCCGCCGGGCCACCCGGACGCCGTCGACGCACGTCGTCACGGTGCTGGGCCGGCCGATCACGGCCCGCGCGTTCGGCGCGATCGCCGCGGAGCTTGCGGCGGTCGGCGCCAACATCGACTCCATCCGCCGGGTCGCCGACTACCCGGTGACCGGGCTGGAGCTGCTCGTCTCCCCGGTCCCCCAGGGTGACGCCGACGCCTACCCGCCCGGCACGCTGCGCAAGCGGCTGGTCCGGGTGGCGCGGCAGGCGGGCGTCGACGTCGCGGTGTCCCGGGCCGGGCTGTCCCGGCGCAGCAAGCGGCTCATCGTGTTCGACGTGGACTCCACCCTGATCCAGGGCGAGGTCATCGAGATGCTCGCCGCCCGTGCCGGGGCCGACGTCGAGGCCGAGGTCCGCCGGGTCACCGAGGAGGCCATGGCCGGCCGCCTCGACTTCACCGAATCGCTGACCCGGCGCGTCGCAGCCCTGGAGGGGCTGCCCGCTTCCGTCGTCGACGAGGTGGCCGCCGAGATCGAGCTGACGCCCGGTGCCCGCACCACGATCCGCACGCTGCGCCGGCTCGGCTATCGCTGCGGCGTCGTATCGGGTGGGTTCACGCAGGTCATCGCCGGGCTCGCGCGCGAGCTCAAGCTCGACTTCGTCGCCGCGAACGAGCTGGAGATCTCCGGGGGGAAGCTGACCGGACGGGTGGTCGGCGAGGTCGTCGACCGGGCCGGGAAGGCCGTCGCGCTGCGCCGGTTCGCCGCGGCCCACGACATCCCGCTGGAGCAGTCGGTCGCGGTCGGCGACGGCGCGAACGACATCGACATGCTCTCCACCGCCGGGCTCGGCGTCGCGTTCAACGCCAAGCCGGCGCTGCGCGAGGTCGCCGACACCTCGGTGTCGGTGCCCTACCTCGACGTCGTGCTGTTCGTCCTGGGCATCACCCGTACCGAGGTCGAGGCCGCTGACGCCGCCGAGGGCGTGCTGCGCCGGGTCCCGCTGGCGTGACCGCTCCCGCACCGGTGCTGGCGCTGCTCGCGGGCCGTTACGGAGCCGGGGCCCGCGGCCGGGACATCGCGCCGGAGGCCGACGGCGTCGTGCGGGCGATGCCGGTCGTGCTGCGCATCGAGCGCGACCCGCTGCCCGTGCGCACCGCGCTGCTGGAGGCGGCGGCCACCGCGGCGCTCGCCGTCTGCACCGACCCGCGGGCCCAGCCCGGTGGCGACTGGCACGATGCCGTCGCCCCGTGGGTGGACGGACGCATCCGCAAGATCGCGCGGCGGGCCCGTGGCGCGCACTGGCGCGCCGTGGCGGAGCTCCCCGGCGTGACGGTGCGGGTCGGTGACGCCGAGGTCCGCGCCCTGCTGCCCGGCCCGGTCGACGACGTGCCGAAGGTCGTCGCACGGCTGCAGATCGGCGGTACAGAGCTGCCCGCCGACGAGCCCGGCCCACCCGACCCGGACGCCCCGCTGGTGTTGCTGTCACCGCACGCCGAGATGACCGTTGGCAAGGCCGCCGCGCAGGTCGGGCACGCCACCATGCTGCTCGGTGCGGCCGCCGGGTGGCCGGTCGGCGCGGCACCGGTGTGCGCGGTGCGCACCGCGGACCCGGCCACCTGGGCGCGCCTGGCCCCGCCCGCCGACGACGGCACCGACGGCGTCGTCGGGGTGCGCGACGCGGGTTTCACCGAGGTCGACCCGGGCACCATGACCTGCCTGGCAGTGGCTCACGCCGCGTTTGCGGCCGGACCACGGCGGTGATCCACCGGGTGTGACCACACACCCGCCTGCCGGCGCCCGGGACTGGGGCGGCCGGCTGCCCCGCAACGAGACCCTCGACCTCGACGACGAGCAGCGCGCCGCCGTCGACCGGATCCGCTCCGGCACGGCCCGCTGGGCCGAGGAGTCCGGCTTCGCCGCGACCGACGACGAGGGCGGCCTCATCGGCCCGTTCAACGCGTTCGTGCTGCGCCCGCGCCCGGGCACGGCGTTCAACCGGTGGGTCGCGACCGACCAGCAGGAGTCGTCCCTGCCGGCGACCGTGCGCGAGGTCGTCATCCTGACCGTCGGCGCGGCCTGGGGCGCCGCCTACGAGCTGTACGCGCACACCGCCGTCGCCCGCTCGGTGGGGCTGGACGAGAACGCGGTGCAGGCCCTGCTCGACGGAACCGCGGCCCAGGTGCTGACCGGCGACGAGCTCGTCGTGCACCGGTTCGTCGACGAGCTGGTCCGCACCCACCGGGTCACCGACGACACCTACGCCGCGGCCGAGGCCGCGATCGGCCGCGACGGGGTGCTCGACACCGTCCACCTGACCGGCATGTACCTGTCGGTGTCGGCGCTGCTCAACGCCTTCGAGATCCCGGCGCCGGACGGTCCCTGATCAGACCGTGGCGGTGAGGGTGACCTCGACGTTGCCGCGGGTCGCCTTCGAGTAGGGGCACACCTGGTGCGCCGCCTCGACCAGCTCGTCGGCGGCCGACTGCTCCAGGCCCGGAAGGTGGGCGGTGATGTCGGCGGCGACGTGGAAGCTCACGTCGTCGGGCTGCAGCTGGATGGTCGCGGTGACCTGTGCGTCGTCCGGGACGGCGACCTTCGCCTTCCGGGCCGCCAGCCGCAGCGCGCCGTGGAAGCAGGCCGCGTAGGCGGCGGCGAAGAGCTGCTCGGGGTTGGTGGCGCCGCCGGGGCCGCCCAGCTCCGGCGGCATCTTCAGGTCCTGGTCGATGAAGCCGTCCTCGCTGCGGATGTGGCCGTCGCGGCCGCCGCCGGTCGAGGTGGCCTCGGTCGTGTAGTTCGCCATGGGTACTCCTCCGATTTCATTGGTTGTGCGCAATCTATCTCGGGAGGAGGGTCGTCCGCCGTATGGAGCCGGTCACGAGGACCCGCGCAGCCGGCGCAGCGCGCCGTGCACCTTCTCGCGGTCGCTGGTCTCCCAGAACGGGGGCAGGCTCGCCCGCAGGAACCCGCCGTAGCGCGCGGTCGCGATCCGCGGGTCCAGGATGGCGACGACGCCGCGGTCGTCGGTGGCGCGCAGCAGCCGCCCGGCGCCCTGGGCGAGCAGCAGCGCCGCGTGCGTCGCCGACACCGACAGGAAGCCGTTGCCGCCCCGGGCGTCGGTGGCCTTCTGCCGGGCCGCGACCAGCGGGTCGTCCGGGCGGGGGAACGGGATGCGGTCGATGATCACGCAGGACAGCGACGGGCCGGGCACGTCGACGCCCTGCCACAGCGACAGCGTGCCGAACAGCGAGGTCTCCGGGTCTTCGGCGAACCGTTTGACCAGCAGCATCGTGGAGTCGTCGCCCTGGCACAGCAGGGGCGTGTCGAGCTTTCCGCGCAGGGCCTCGGTGGCCTGCTTCGCCGCGCGGATGGAGGAGAACAGACCCAGCGTGCGGCCCCCGGCGGCGCGCACGAGTCCCTCGATCTCCTCGAGGGTCTCCGGCGCCAGCCCGTCGCGGCCCGGGTTGGGCAGCCGGCGCGCCAGGTAGAGGATCCCGGACTTGGCGTGCGCGAACGGCGAACCGACGTCGAGGCCCTGCCAGCGCGGCGCCTCCGGGTCCTGGACGGGGCCGTGCCCCTCGTCGACGCTCGACGGCGGGGTGGAGCCGGCCTCCTTGGGCTGCGCGGCGGGCAGGCCCCACTGCCGGGCCAGCGCGTCGAACGACCCGCCCAGGGCCAGCGTCGCGGAGGTCAACACGGTGGTACGGGTGTTGAACAGCCGCTCGCGCAGCAGCCCGCCCACCGACAGCGGTGCGACCCGCAGCACCTTGTGCCGGGACCCGTCCGGCCCCTGTTCGCCCAGCCAGACGACGTCACGGCGCTTGGCCGCGTCGGTCTCCTTGAACGTCTCGAGCAGCCGCGCGGCGGTGTCGACGACCTCGTCGAGCACGGCCTGGGCGAGCTTGCGGGCGGCCGCGCCCTCCGGGTCGGAGTCGTCACTGCGCTTGTTCGCGCCCATCGCCTGCCGGCAGCCCGCCCCGGCCGACAGGATGGCGTTCAGCGCGCCCGCGGCGGCGGTGGACAGCGACTCCCAGCGCCCGGGGGGCATGTCCTCCAGCACCGCCGCCAGGCCCTCACCGGCCTCCGCGAGCCGGTCCGCGGTGTCCTGGTCGACGAGCTTGCCGCAGCGCCGGGCCGCGGTCGCGACCGTGCCCGCGGTGAGCTCGGCGGTCGCCGCGCCGGTCACCCGGTCCACCAGCTCGTGCGCCTCGTCGACGATCACGACGTCGTGCTCGGGCAGCACCTGCGCCTCGCCCATCGCGTCGATCGCGAGCAGCGCGTGGTTGGTGACGACGATGTCCGCCCGACCCGCCTCGGCCTTCGCCTTCTCCGCGAAGCAGTCCTCACCGACCGGGCAGCGGCTCGCGCCCAGGCACTCCCGCGCCGTCACCGACACCTGCCGCCACGCGGAGTCCGGGACGCCGGGGACCAGCTCGTCGCGGTCCCCGGTCTCGGTGTCCGAGGACCACTCGTGCAGCCGCTTCACCTGCCGCCCGAGCGCCGAGATGGCGAACGCGTCGAACAGCTGGTCCGCCTCGTCGGCGGTGTCTCCCATGTCCCCGTGCAGCTTGTTCATGCACAGGTAGTTGCGCCGCCCCTTGAGGATGGCGAACGTGGGCTCGCGACCCAGCACCTGCTTCAGGCTCTTCGCGACGCGCGGCAGGTCCCGGTCCACGAGCTGGCGTTGGAGCGCGATCGTCGCCGTCGAGACCACGACCGTGGTGTCACGGGCGATCGCGTGCCGGATGGCGGGCAAGAGGTAGGCCAGCGACTTCCCGGTGCCGGTGCCCGCCTGCACGGCCAGGTGCTCCCCGGACGACAGCGAGCGGCGCACCGCGTCGGCCATCCGGTCCTGACCCTCGCGGCGCGCACCGCCGACCGAGGTGACGGCCACCTCGAGCAGCTCGTGCACACCGGGCAGGTCCTGGGTACGCACGGGGGCCGTCGAGGGGGGAGGCACGTTCGGCAGGTTACCGAGCACCTCCGACAGGCCCGGCCGTGACCGGGCCGCCCGGCACCCGGGACCGCGCACCCGGTGTATCCGGACAGCTCACCAGGTGTGATATCCGACGGCCGGTTGCCGGTGAGCGGCGACACAGCGTCACGATGGAGGGGTGACAGCAACCATCACCACGCCGACCGTGCCCGAGCCCGGGATGTTCCCGGTGCTGATCGAGCACGAGGCCCGGTACGCCGACCTCGACCCGAGCCGCCGGATCGGCCGCGACGCCCTGGTGCGCTGGTTCGAGGACGCCCGCGTCGCCGTCGAGCGCGACACCTTCGGCGCCGACCTCGTCGCCCGCCTGCAGTCCCGCGTACGACTGCTGCTCGCCGCCATCCGAGTGGACGTGCTGGCCCCGCTGCGGGTCGCCGGCTCCTACCGGATCGGCGTCGGCGTCAGCCACATCGGCACCACGTCGTTCTCCTACCGCTACGCGGTCTTCGCCGGCGACGAGTGCGTCGCCACCGGTGAGTCCACCTCGGTGCACACCGACGGCACCGCCCCGGCCCCGCTGACCGACGAGGTCCGCGGCGCCCTGACGACGCTGCGCATCGACGCCCCGGCCCCGAGCCGTCCCGACCGCGGTGAGGCCCGCGCGGTCCGTGAGAACTACCCGTTCCGCTGGGACGTGCGGACCCGCTTCACCGACCTGGACACCAACCGCCACGTCAACAACGTCGCGCTGGCGGCCTGGTACCTCGACGGCCTCGCCGAGCTGCACTCCGACGTGCTCGGGTACCCGGCGGGCGGCCCGCTCGACGGGCTGTCCCCGTCGTCGCTGTCGGTGCAGTACCTCGAGGAGGTCCACTACCCGGGCATCTACCAGCTCCGCGTCGCGGTCACCGACATCGGCGAGGACACCGTCCGCTACGTCTGCGGCCTGTTCGACGAGCGCCGGCTGATCGGTCTCGCCGAGGCCGAGGGCTTCCACCACGCCCCGGGCGAGGACGGCGACCCGGTCGAGCTGGCCGAGAAGCTCGCCCCGTTCCGCTTCCGGGGCTGAACCGCCGGGGGCCGTGCCCCGTCACGGCCCCCGCCCCTCGCCCTCGGCCGCCCCTCGTTCCGCCGACCCTCGTTCGGCGCCGCCCCCCGTTACGCGCTGCCCGCCGCCCCGCGCTGTCCTCGTTCCGCGCTGTCTGCTCGACCGGTCGCCGAGATGCAGCTCAGCGGGGTCCGTGGCTCACGCGAGCCCGCTGAGCTGCATCTCGGCGCAGGTGCTCCCTGCGACGTGCAGGCCCGGGCCGTCCGCGCGCCCGCCCCGGCTGTGCCGGCCTGTCCCCGCTCTCCGGCCGCGTGCGCGCGCCCTCCGGCGGCACGTCCGGCCGTGAACCCCGGCCGTGAACCCCGGCCGTGAACCCCGGCCGCGGTCCTCGGCTGCGGTGCTCGGGTGCGCTGGGGCGGGTCCGTCCGGTCGCGCCGTACGGCGTGCTCAGCTCATGCGTGGTGCTTCCCGTTGCCCGGGTACCCGGCCGCTGTCACGACCCGTTTCGGCGCTGTGGGCGGCCCGGCGGCCGTACCGCTGTGCGCGGCGCAGCCGGCGCGATCGTCGCAGTTCGTGGGCGACCAGCCGATGTTCGTGGAGTACCCGGCCGGCCGCTTCGCCCGGCGGGTCCCCGTCGGGCCTGCTCCCATGCCGGTGGTCGGTCGCCGAGATGCAGCTCAGGGGGAGTCGTGGCTCGTCCGAGCCCGCTGAGCTGCATCTCGGTGTAGGAACCGCTGCGGCCCGGCCCCTGGGTGTGAGGGGCCGGGCCGCAGGTGGGGGTGTCGGGTCAGGATCGGTTGCGGATCCATTCGTCGAGGTGGGGTGCTTCGTCGCCGATGGTGGTGGGGTCTCCGTGTCCGGTGCGGACGCGGGTGTCGGCGGGGAGGGTGAGCAGGGTGGTGCGGATGGACTCGATGATGGTGTCGAAGTTGGAGTAGGAGCGTCCGGTGGCGCCGGGTCCGCCCTGGAACAGGGTGTCGCCGGTGAACACGATGCCGAGTTCGGGTGCGTAGAGGCAGGACGAGCCCGGTGAGTGGCCGGGGGTCTGCAGCACCCGCAGGTCGATCCCGCCCGCGGTCAGGGTCTGCCCGTCGGACAGTTCCTGGTCGGGTGTGCGGTCGGGCCAGGTCATGTCCCACAGGACGTGTTCGGCGGGGTTGAGCAGGATCGGTGCGTCGAAGCGGTCGGCGAGGGTGGGTGCTTGGTTGATGTGGTCGTCGTGGGCGTGGGTGCACACGATGGCCTTCACGGTGCGGTCGCCGACGGCGTGGGTGATGGCGTCGGCGTCGTGGGCGGCGTCGATGACGAACACTTCGTGGTCGTCGCCGATGATCCAGACGTTGTTGTCGACGTCGAAGGATCCGCCGTCGAGGTTGAACGTCCCGGAGGTGACGACGTGATCGATGGGGGCCATCAGAGGATCACGACCGAGCGGAGGACGTCACCGGCGTGCATTTTGTCGAAGGCGGTTTCGATGTCGTCGATGCTGATGGTTTCGGTGACGAACTTGTCGAGGGGGAAGCGGCCTTGGAGGTAGAGGTCGATGTAGGTGGGGAAGTCGCGTGAGGGTAGGCAGTCGCCGTACCAGGAGGATGTGAGGGCGCCGCCGCGGCCGAA
>NZ_MCIM01000001.1:3335172-3500973 GCF_001932405.1 Pseudonocardia sp. Ae331_Ps2
CGTCGACGGCGTTGAAGGACCAGGAGCCGCGCCAGATAGGCCACGGTGCGCTCCCCGATCGGGAGGACAGCGGTGTAGGTGACAGGATCAGACATGCAGGACCTCGGTGACGGTGTCGATCTGTGCTGGACCGAACCGATCTACCGGGGTCCTGCCCCGTTCCCGCTCATCTCACCACCCTCGGCGTGTCGCCACGACCTGCCACCCCGCTACTGAGAACACCTCAGTGGGTTCCTTTCCGTAGGGGAGCGGGTTCAGAGGACCGCGCGGACGGCGGTCTCGAAGCCGAGGACGTGCTCGCGGCTGACGGCCTCGGCGCGGTCGGCGTCGCCGTCGGCGATCGCCTCCAGCAGCGCGATGTGCTCGTGCACGTGGTGGCCGACCTGGTCCATGCGGTCGACGAACAGGCAGTGGATCCGGGTGGCCAGGTGGTAGTAGCGGGTGAGCGTGTCCTCCAGGTACGGGTTCCCGGCGGCCCGGTAGACCGACCGGTGCACCGTCACGTCCCACCGCATGAGCTCGATCCGGCTCATCCGCGGCGCCTCGAGCGCGGCGACCCGCCCGGCCAGCTCACGCAGCTCCTCGCGCCGCCACGCCGGGGCGACGGCGGCGGCCCGCCGGGCAGCGGTCGGCTCCAGCACCGTCCGCACCTCGCCGACGTCGCGCAGGTCGGAGATGTCGACGGCGGTCGCGAACGTCCCGCGTCGCGGATAGGACACGACGAGCCGCTCGGTCTCCAGCCGCTTGAGCGCCTCGCGCACCGGGGTGCGGCCCAGGCCGAGCCGGGTCGAGAGGGCCTCGTCGTCGATCGGGGCCAGCGGCGGGATCTCCAGCATGATCAGCTGGTCCCGGATGGCCACGTAGGCCCGGTCGGCCAGCGACCGCGGGCTGTCGAAGTCCACGAACACGTCCTCGGTGATCGTCATGCCGGCTGCCCCTCGGGGACGGCCGCGCGGTCCAGCCGCGACGCGACCGCGCCGGGCAGCCGGAACGACCCGGTCACCACCACGGGGTCGCCCCCGCCGGTGGCCAGCGCGTGGTCGACGGCGTCGGCCGGGTCCGCGACGGCGACGGCCGACATCCCGGCCGCCGTCGCCGCCGCGGCGACCTCGGACGGGCTCCAGTGCCGCGACGGGTGGTCCCCGCCCGGCAGCCCGGTCGCGACGACCCGCGCCCCGGTCCCGGCGACCGCCCGGACGGCCTCGCCCAGGTCCTTGTCCCTGGCCAGCGCCAGCACCCAGGTCACCGGGGCGCCCGGGTGGGTCTCGGCCACCGTGGTGGCCAGCGCGGACAGCTTCAGTGCGTCGTGCGCACCGTCGAGCACCACCGGGGTCCCGGCGACGGTGCGCCGCTCGAACCGCCCCGGCAGCGAGGTCAGCGCCAGCCCCTGACGGACGGCGAGCGGGTCGAGCCGCCAGCCGTCGCGCCGGGCCAGCACCGACACCGCGTGCAGGGCCAGCACCGCGTTCCCGGCCTGGTGCCTGCCGTGCAGGCCCAGCGGAACGTCCGACCAGCCGGCCAGGTCCACGGTGGTGCCGCCCGGACCGATCCGGGCCAGCGCGGCCGCGGCGGCGACGTCCACGACGTCGACCAGGGTGTCGCGGCGCGCCGCCTCCCTGGCCACAGCCGCGTCGGTCTCGGGGCCGCCACGGGCCAGCACCGCGCGGCCGCCGACCGGCAGGATCCCGGCCTTCTGCGTGGCGATCTCGCCGAGCGTGCTGCCGAGCATGTCGACGTGGTCCAGGCCGATCGCGGTGAGCACGGCCAGCTTGTCCGTGCGGGCGACGACGTTCGTCGGGTCCAGCCGGCCCCCGATTCCGGTCTCGACGACGGCGTAGTCGGCCCGCCCGGCGACGGCGGCGAACCCGAGTGCGGTCACCACCTCGAAGAACGAGCAGCGCTCACCCCGGCGCGCCTCGACCGCGGCCACCGAACCCGCGACGGCGGCGAGCCGGTCGTCGAGCACGTCCGCGCGGACCGGGAGGTCACCGAGGCGGAACCGCTCGCGGATGCCGTAGACGTGCGGCGAGGCCTGCACCCCGACCCGGAACCCGTGCCGGGTCAGCAGCGACGCGACGAACGCGCACACCGACCCCTTGCCCGCCGTCCCCGCGACGTGCACGGTCCGCACGGCCTCCTGCGGGTCACCCAGCCCGGCCAGCACCTCGCGGGTGCGCTCCCGGGGCGCGTCGGGCGCGGTGCCGTTGCGGCGCCCGGTCGCCGGCCGCGACAGCAGGAACCGCTCCAGGTCGTCCTGATCGGAGAACACGGCTCAGCACTCGACGATGTTCAGTGCGAGACCACCGCGGGCGGTCTCCTTGTACTTGTCCTTCATGTCCGCACCCGTCTCCCGCATCGTCTTGATGGCCTTGTCCAGCGAGACGTGGTGCATCCCGTCGCCGTGCGCCGACATCCGCGCCGCGGTGATGGCCTTGATCGAGGCGACCGCGTTCCGTTCGATGCACGGGATCTGCACCAGCCCGCCGACCGGGTCGCAGGTCAGACCCAGGTTGTGCTCGATGCCGATCTCGGCGGCATTCTCGACCTGCTCGGGTGTGGCGCCCATGATCTCCGCGAGCCCGGCGGCCGCCATCGCGCAGGCCGACCCGACCTCGCCCTGGCAGCCGACCTCGGCGCCGGAGATCGAGGCGTTCTCCTTGAACAGCAGCCCGACGGCTCCCGCGGTGAGCAGGAACCGGACGACGGAGTCGTCGTCGAAGCCGGGCAGGAACCGCTCCGCGTAGTGCAGCACGGCCGGGACGATCCCGGCGGCGCCGTTGGTGGGGGCGGTGACGACCCGCCCGCCCGCCGCGTTCTCCTCGTTCACGGCGAGGGCGTAGAGGGTCACCCACTCCATAGCGTGCAGCGCGTCCGGCTCGCCGGTCGCCGCCTCCAGCCGCTCGCGCAGCGCCATCGCCCGGCGCCGGACCCTGAGCCCGCCGGGCAGCGTGCCGCCGGTGCGGGCGCCGCGCTCGACGCACTCCTGCATCACCGACCAGATGTGCAGCAGCTCGCTGCGCACCACGTCCTCGGTGCGCCGGGACAACTCGTTGGCCAGCATGATGTCGGAGATCGACAGGCCGTGGGTGCGGGTGAGGCCGAGCAGCTCGTCGCCGGTGGTGAAGGGGTACGCGACCGGGGTCGCGTCCGCCACCAGGACGGGGCGGCCCGCCTCGTCGGAGTCGAGGACGAAGCCGCCGCCGACCGAGTAGTACTCGCGCTTGTCGAGGACGGCGCCGTCGGCGTCGAAGGCCTGCAAGAGCATGCCGTTGGAGTGGAAGTCGAGCCGACGGCGCCGGTGCAGGACGACGTCGTCGTCGGCGGCGAAGACGATCTCGTGCTCGCCGCCGAGGCGGATCCGGCCCTCGGCGCGCACCCGCTCGACCATCGGGTCGGCGGCGACCGGATCGACCAGGTGCGGCTCGTGCCCGGCCAGGCCCAGCACGACCGCCTTCACGCTGCCGTGGCCGTGCCCGGTCGCGCCGAGCGAACCGAAGAGCTCCACCCGCACCGACGCCGTCCGGGTCAGGTCGCCCGAGGCCCGCAGCCGCCCGACGAAGCGGGACGCGGCCCGCATCGGCCCCACGGTGTGCGAGCTGGACGGGCCGATGCCGACCTTGAACATGTCGAACACGGAGATGCTCACGGTCGCTCCGATCCACGCCGGGCTCTGGTCATGCCGACGATGTTAGACTGATATATCAATCGTGCCAAGAGGGGGCGCGGGTCGGCCCGCACCGGTGCCGCGGGCGGGTCAGTGCGTGTGATCGTAGGGCTGCTCGAGCGGGATGCCGTCGGCCGACATCGGCGGCGGGGGCAGGTCCGCGCTGGAGGTCAGCGGTGCCGCGCCGGCCAGCGGTCGGCCCGCGGACTCGGGCAGGAACACCACGGCGACGACGCCGACCAGACCCGCGGCGACGAGGAAGTACCCCGGCCAGTCGAGGTTGCCGGTGGCGGTCACGGCGGTCTCGATCAGCGTCGGTGCGGTGCCCGCGAACAGCGACACCGACAGGTTGAACACCACGCCCAGGCCGCCGTAGCGGACCATGGTCGGGAACTGCGCGGGCAGTGTCGAGGGCAGCACCGCGGCGAAGCCGACCAGGACCACGGCCAGCAGCAGCAGCCCGACGAACTGGCCGACCATGCCGTCGCGCATCAGCCAGACCGCGGGCAGTCCGACGGCCACGAGGGTCAGGCTCGTGACCATCAGGACCGGTTTGCGGCCGATCCGGTCACTGAGCCTGCCCACCCCGGTGATCACGCACAGCATGAGCAGCATGACCGCGACGAGCATGGCGCCGGTGGCGGCCCCGGAGGCGCCGTGCTGGCCGTGCCGGGGGAGCGTCCCGGTCAGGTAGGTGGGCATGTAGTTGGTCAGGACGTAGTTGGTGACGTTCCAGGCGACGGCCAGCGCCGCGGTCACCAGGGCCGGCACCCGGTAGCGGCGGACCAGGATCTGCATCGCCCGCCGGTAGGGCATCGTCGCGAGCGCGGGGGAGCGTTCCATCAGCTGTCGGAACGCCGGGGTGTCCTCCAGGCGCATCCGCAGGTAGATGCCGGCTATCCCGAGGGGGAGGGCGAGCAGGAACGGGATCCGCCAGCCCCAGTCGAGCAGGTCCTGCTCGGGCAGCACCGCGACGAGCGCGCCGCAGACACCCGCGCCGAGCATGTAGCCGGTGATCGTGCCGAACTCCAGCCAGCTGCCGAAGAACCCGCGACGGCGGTCGGGCGCGTACTCCGCGACCAGGGTCAGCGCACCGGTGTACTCCCCGCCCGCGGAGAAGCCCTGCAGCATCCGGATGAGCAGCACCAGCAGCGGCGCGGCGACCCCTGCCGTCTCGTAGGAGGGCACGAGGCCCAGTGCGAGCGTCGCGACGGTCATCAACAGGACCGTGAACGCGAGCACCCGGGTGCGGCCGATCCGGTCCCCGAGCGGGCCGAACACGAACCCGCCGAGCGGCCGGACGACGAACGCGGCAGCGAACGTCGCCAGCGTCAGCGTCAGTGACCATTCGCCGGCCTCCGGGTAGAAGACCCGGTTCAGCACCACCGCGGAGAGGAAGGAGAAGAGGCCGAAGTCGTACCACTCGGCGATGTTGCCGACCGATGCCGCCGCAGCCGCCCGGCGGACAGTGCGCTCCTCCTCGACCGCGACCGGACCGCGACGTCGGGGCCTGCGCGGTCCCTCGGTCATGGTCCCCCCTCGGATCGATCGGCCGCGTCGCGGCAGCCACGCCGACGTGGCGATGCAGTATCGCCACACCATCATTCTCACGGCCATGGTGTCACGTGTCCACGAGTGATATATCTTTCGTCGACGGGCGGCCCGGAATGTGCCGGTGCCGGTTTCCGGGCCCTTTCGGTCACTGGGGACAGCCGCTCACATTTCCACGTCGTGACGCCGATGCCCCTCGCGGCCGGTCGAGAAAATCCCTCGTTGACGGCTGCGACCTGCGGCCTCACCATACGGTTGCGCATGGCATGGCGAGTTTCGCGATAGGCAACAGTGGAGGAACCATGATCTTCGTGGGCGAGCTGTCCGACATCCCCGTCGGGGAGTCCGTTCGTGTCCAGGGGACGGTGCCCATCGCCGTCTTCAACGTCGACGGCGATCTGTACGCGATCGACGACACGTGCACCCACCAGGACGCCTCGCTGTCCGACGGATGGCTCGAGGACTGTGCGGTGGAGTGCCCGCTGCACGCGGCCTGCTTCGACCTGCGGACCGGGATGCCGAGCGGCCCGCCCGCGAAGACACCCGTCCGCACGCACCAGGTGGTGGTCGCCGACGGCGTGGTCCACGTCGTCGAGTCCGTCCCCGCCTCCGGCGTCGCGACCGGCGCCCGTCCGGGCGTACAGGCCGGAACCTGATGCGCGACGTCACGGTCGTCGGTGCCTCGCTCGCCGGTCTTGCGACCGTGCGCGCCCTGCGCGCCCAGGGGTTCACCGGGACGATCACGGTCGTCGGGGACGAGAAGCACCTGCCCTACGACCGCCCTCCGCTGTCCAAGGAGTTCCTCGCCGGGAGCTCCGACGAGGACGCCATCGCCCTGACCGAGGACGACGACGCCGCGCTCGGCGTCGACTGGCGCCTCGGTCGCACCGCACTCGCCCTCGACGGTCCGACCCGGACCGTCACCCTCGACGACGGCTCGACCCTCTCGGCCGACGCCGTCGTCCTCGCCACGGGCGCCCGCGCCCGGAACCTGCCGGGCGAGCTGCCCGGCGGGGTGCACACCCTGCGCACCCTCGACGACGCCCGCGCGCTGCGCGCCGACCTCGTCCCCGGCCGGCGTCTGGTGGTGATCGGCGCCGGGTTCGTCGGGGCCGAGGTCGCCTCGACCGCACACGGCCTCGGTCTGGAGGTCACGATCGTCGAGGCCGCGCCGGTGCCGCTGCAGCGGGCTCTCGGGCCCGAGATGGGCGCCGCCTGCGGCCGCCTGCACGCCGCCGCCGGGGTGCCGCTGCTCCTCGGGGCGGGTGTGGCCCGGCTCGTCGGTTCGCCCCGGGTCACCGGGGTCGAGCTCACCGACGGCCGGGAGCTGCCCGCCGACGTCGTCGTGGTCGGGATCGGCGCGCTGCCCAACGTCGAATGGCTCGAAGGCTCCGGCGTCGAGCTCGACGACGGCGTGGTCACCGACGCCGAGGGCCGCACCAACCTGCCCGGGATCGTGGCGGTGGGGGACTGCGCCAGCGCGCACCGCGCCTACACCGGCAACCGGCTGCGCCTGGAGCACTGGACCAACGCCCTGCAGCAGCCCGCCGTCGCGGCCGCGGCGTTGCTCGGCGCCGAGCACTCGCTGCCCGCGCACCACGCGGTGCCCTACTTCTGGTCCGACCAGTACGGGCACAACATCCAGTTCGCCGGCCACCGGGACGCCGACGGCACGGTCCGGATCGACGACGGCGACCCCGAGGGCGACGGCGGCTTCCTCGCGGTGTTCCTCGACGCCGAGGGCGAGGCCGTCGGCGTGCTCGGCGTCGACCGTCCCCGGCCCTTCGGGCGGATGCGCCGGGAGCTGGCGAAACGGATCCGCTGACCCGGCTCGTCACCTGCGGCGCAGGTCCTCGTGGGGACCTGCGCCGCAGGCGTGTCCCGGCCCGGTCGCACGGGCCACGATCAGCCTCTTGACCTGCCGGGACCGCCCGTGCGACGCTGAACGCAGACAGTTGATATATCAGTCCGCTGGAGAAGATATCTGGAGGTGCCCATGACGACGTTCGCCGTGGATCGGGGTCCGTCGAACGGTGCGGCGGGGGTCCTCGACGGGACGCTGCGCGACGTGGACCCGGAGGTGCACGCGGCCGTCGCCGCCGAGCTGGGTCGCCAGCGCGGCACCCTGGAGATGATCGCCAGCGAGAACTTCGCGCCGCTGGCCGTGATGCAGGCGCAGGGCTCGGTGCTCACCAACAAGTACGCCGAGGGCTACCCCGGCCGCCGCTACTACGGCGGGTGCGAGCACGTCGACGTCGTCGAGCAGCTCGCCATCGACCGCGTGAAGGCGCTGTTCGGCGCCGACTACGCCAACGTCCAGCCGCACTCCGGTGCCCAGGCCAACGCCGCCGCCATGGCCGCGCTGCTCGACCCGGGCGACACCATCCTGGGTCTCGACCTGGCACACGGCGGGCACCTCACCCACGGGATGCGGCTCAACTTCTCCGGCCGGCTCTACGACGTCGCCGCCTACCACGTCCGCGCCGAGGACCACCGGGTCGACATGGCCGAGGTCGAGCGCCTGGCCCACGAACGCCGCCCCAAGCTGATCGTCGCCGGGTGGTCGGCCTACCCGCGGCAGCTCGACTTCGCCGAGTTCCGGCGGATCGCCGACGCGGTCGGTGCCCGCCTGATGGTCGACATGGCGCACTTCGCCGGTCTCGTCGCGGCCGGGCTGCACCCGTCGCCGGTGCCCCACGCCGACATCGTCACCAGCACCACGCACAAGACCCTCGGCGGCCCGCGCGGCGGCATCATCCTGGCCCGGGCCGAGCTCGCGAAGAAGCTCAACTCGCAGGTCTTCCCCGGCCAGCAGGGCGGCCCGCTGGAGCACGTGATCGCGGCCAAGGCCGTCGCGTTCAAGCTGGCCGGTGAGCCCGCGTTCGCCGAGCGCCAGCAGCGCACCCTGGAAGGTGCCCGGATCGTCGCCGAGCGGCTGGTCCAGGAGCCCGGCGTCGGCGTGGTCTCCGGCGGCACCGACGTCCACCTGGTCCTGGTCGACCTGCGCGACTCCGAGCTCGACGGCAAGCAGGCCGAGGACCGGCTGCACCGGGTCGGCATCACCGTCAACCGCAACGCGGTCCCGTTCGACCCGCGCCCGCCGATGGTGAGCTCCGGGGTCCGGATCGGCACCCCCGCACTGGCCGCCCGCGGCTTCGGCGCCGAGGACTTCACCGAGGTCGCCGACGTCATCGCCCGCGCGCTGCGCCCCGCCGCGGGCGACGCCGAGCTCGACGAGCTGGCCGCCCGCGTCACCGTCCTCGCCGACCGCCACCCCCTCTACCCGGAGCTGACGGCATGAGCACCGAGCACACCGGCACCGAGAACGCGCCCCCCGGGGCCCACCTGCCCGAGCACCCCGACGCCCTGTGGCGCAACCCCGAGCCGAAGCGCTCCTACGACGTGGTCATCGTCGGCGGCGGCGGGCATGGCCTGGCCACCGCCCACTACCTGGTCAAGAACCACGGCATCACCAACGTCGCGGTGCTGGAGAAGGGGTGGCTGGCCGGCGGCAACATGGCCCGCAACACCACCCTCATCCGCTCGAACTACCTGTGGGACGAGTCGGCCTTCATCTACGAGCACGCCCTGAAGCTGTGGGAGGGGCTGGAGGAGGACCTCGGCTACCCGATCCTGTTCTCCCAGCGCGGCGTGCTGAACCTCGCCCACACCGAGCAGGACGTGCGCGACTCGGTCCGCCGGGTCGAGGCGAACAAGCTCAACGGGATCGACGCCGAGTACCTCGGCCCCGACGACGTCGCGAAGATCTGCCCGATCGTCAACGTCTCGCACGACATCCGCTACCCGGTGCTCGGCGCGACCTACCAGCCCCGTGCCGGCATCGCCAAGCACGACTACGTGGCCTGGGGCTTCGCCCGCCGCGCCGACGAGGCCGGGGTGGATCTCATCCAGGACTGCGAGGTGCTGGACTTCGTGACCGAGGGCTCCGTCGAGGACGGCACGGCCCGGGTCACCGGGATCCGGACCAGCCGGGGCGACATCGCCTGCGGGCAGGTCGCGCTCTGCGCGGCCGGGCACACCTCGACCCTGCTCGACCGGCTCGGCGTCGACACCCCGCTGCAGTCGCACCCGCTGCAGGCGCTGGTGTCCGAGCTGCTGGAGCCGGTGCACCCGACGATCGTCATGTCGAACGCGGTGCACGTCTACGTCTCCCAGGCGCACAAGGGCGAGCTCGTGATGGGCGCCGGCGTCGACTCCTACAACGGCTACGGCCAGCGCGGCGCCTTCCACATCATCGAGCGCCAGATGGCCGCCGCGGTCGAGCTGTTCCCGGTGTTCGCCCGGGCGCACCTGCTGCGCAGCTGGGCGGGCATCGTCGACGTCACCCCGGACGCGTCGCCGATCGTGGGCCGCACGCCGTACACGAACGTGCTGGTCAACTCCGGCTGGGGGACCGGTGGGTTCAAGGTGACCCCCGGGCTGGGCTGGTGCCTGGCCCACACCATCGCCACCGACGAGCTGCACCCGCACATCGCCCCGTTCGCCCTCGACCGGTTCGTCACCGGCGCGCTCGTCGACGAGCACGGCGCCGCCGGCGTCGCCCACTAGGAGCCCGACGTGCAACTCATCGACTGCCCCTGGTGCGGCCCCCGCGAGGAGGTCGAGTTCCACTACGGCGGACAGGCCCACGTCGCGTACCCGGCCGCACCGGCCGAGCTCGACGACGAGCAGTGGGCGCACTACGTGTTCTTCCGGGACAACCCGAAGGGCCCGTTCGCCGAGCGCTGGAGCCACTCCGCGGGCTGCCGCCGCTGGTTCAACGCCGTCCGCGACACCCACACCTACCGGTTCCTCGCCGTCTACCCGATGGGCGAGGCCCGGCCGCAGATCCCGGGGACCCGCACATGACCCGCATCGACGGGTACGGGCGCATCGACCGCACCCGTACACTGACCTTCGTCTTCGACGGCACCACCTACACCGGTCACCCGGGCGACACGCTCGCCTCGGCACTGCTCGCGCACGGCGTCACCGTGCTCGGCGGCTCGGTCAAGCTCGGCCGCCCCCGCGGCATCGGCGGGGCCTGGACCGAGGACCCGGTCGGCCTCGTGCAGATCGAGGAGCCGTTCCCCGAGCCGATGCTGCAGGCCGCCACCGTCGAGCTGTACGACGGCCTGGTCGCCCGCGGGCTGAACGGGCAGGGCCGGCTGGCGACCGTGCCCGACACCGCGCGGTACGACCGCCGCCACGCCCACTGCGACACCCTGGTGGTCGGCGCCGGCCCGGCCGGGCTGCTCGCCGCGCGCACCGCGGCCCGTCGCGGCGACCGCGTGGTGCTCGTCGACGACCGTCTGGAGGCCGGCGGCTCGCTCGTCCCGACCGACCGGATCGACGGCCGCGCCGCGCACCGCTGGGTCGCCGACGTCGTCGCCGAGCTGGCCGAGAACCCCGAGGTGCGCCACCTGCAGCGCACCACCGCCTTCGGCCACTACGACGACGGGTTCGTCCTGGCCCTGGAGCGGCGCACGAGCATCGGCGCCGACCACCTCGGCACAGCCCCGGCGCACCGGTCCCGCCAGCGGGTGCACCGCATCCGCGCCGGGAAGGTCGTCGTCGCGGCCGGCGCGATCGAGCGCCCCGTGGTGTTCGCCGACAACGACCGGCCGGGCGTCATGCTCGCCTCCGCGGCGCGCGAGTACCTGCACCGCTACGGCGTGCTCGCCGGCCGCGAGGTCGTCGTGTTCACCACCGACGACGCCGCCTACCTGGCCGCCGCCGACCTGGCCGGTGCCGGCGCCCGGGTGACCCTCGTCGACGCCCGCTCCGAACTGCCCGCCGAGCGCGCGCGGGAGTGCACCGAGGCCGGGGTGGCCCTGCGCGCCGGGGCCACCGTCGTCGGCTCCGACGGCGACGACGCGGGCCGGGTGTCCGCCGCGCACGTCGCGACCGGCGACGGCACCGAGGTGCTGGCGTGCGACCTGCTGCTGGTCTCCGGCGGCTGGACGCCGACCGCGCACCTGTTCAGCCACGTCCGCGGCCAGCTCGTCTACGACGCGGGCCTGGGCGCCTTCCGTCCCGGCGCCGCGGTCGCGGGCACCGAGGTGATCGGCGCCGCCAACGGCACCCTCGACCTGGCCGGCTGCCTGTACGACGGCGCGGGCGGCGACGCCCCGAGCTCGGCACCCGAGCCGGCGCGCACCCCCGGCCTGGTGCTGTGGCGCACCGCGGGCGACTCCACGCGCCAGTTCGTCGACATCGCGCGCGACGCGACGGTGGCCGACATCGAGCGGGCCGTCGGCGCCGGGCTGCGCTCGGTGGAGCACGTGAAGCGCTACACCACCATCGGCACCGCCCACGACCAGGGGAAGACCTCCGGCACCATCGCCTCCGGGATCACCGCGGAGCTGCTGGGCCGCCCGGCGGGCGACCTCGGGACCACCACGTTCCGCCCGCCCTACACCCCGGTGTCGTTCGCCGCGCTCGCCGGCCGCGAGCGCGGGGACCTGTTCGACCCGGTCCGCACCACCGCGGTGCACCCGTGGCACGTCGCCCACGGCGCGGTGTTCGAGGACGTCGGCCAGTGGAAGCGACCGCGCCACTACCCGCTGGCCGGGGAGGACATGGACGCCGCCGTGCTGCGCGAGTGCGCCGCGGCCCGCCGCGACGTCGCGATCATGGACGGCTCCACGCTGGGCAAGATCGACGTCCAGGGACCGGACGCGGGGCAGTTCCTCGACCTCGTCTACACCAACCTGATGAGCAGCCTGAAGGTCGGCCGCGTCCGCTACGGCGTCATGTGCGGCAACGACGGCATGGTCACCGACGACGGCACCGTGCTGCGCATCGCCGAGGACCGCTTCCTGCTCACCACGACCACCGGCGGCGCGGCCTCGGTGCTGGACCACCTCGAGGACTGGCGCCAGACCGAGGTGCCGCACCTGAAGGTGAACCTCACGTCGGTCACCGAGCACTGGGCGGTGTTCCCGGTCGTCGGGCCTCGCTCGCGCGACGTGATCTCCGCCGTGTTCCCCGGTGTCGACGCCTCCGCCGCGGCGTTCGAGTTCATGACCTGGCGCGACACCGAGCTCGACGGCGTCGGGGTCCGGCTGGCCCGGATCTCCTTCTCCGGCGAGCTGGCCTTCGAGGTCAACGTCGACGCCCGGTACGGCCTGGCCGTCTGGGAGCGGCTGATCGCGGCCGGCGAGCCGTACGGGATCACCCCCTACGGCACGGAGACGATGCACGTCCTGCGCGCCGAGAAGGGCTACCCGATCATCGGGCAGGACACCGACGGCACCGTCTCCCCACACGACCTGGGGATGAGCTGGGCGGTGTCGAAGAAGAAGGTCGACTTCGTCGGCAAGCGCTCCTTCGCCCGCGCCTCCAACACCGACCCGATGCGCAAGCACCTGGTCGGGCTGCTCCCGACCGACCGCGGCACCCGGCTGCCGGAGGGCGCGCAGATCGTCGAGTTCTCACCCGACGGCACCCTGCCCCCGCCGCCGGTCCCGATGCTCGGCCACGTCACCTCCAGCTACCTGTCCGCGGAGCTGGAGCGGCCGTTCGCCCTGGCCCTGCTCAAGGGCGGCCGCGACCGCATCGGCGACGTCGTGCACGTCCCGCACCAGGGGGCGCTGGTCCCGGTCGAGATCACCGGACCCGTCCTCGTCGACCCGGAAGGAGCCCGCCGTGACGGCTGAGTCGATCCCGCTGCTCACGACCCACCCGCTCGACGCCCACATCCCGGCGCTGGCCGCCCTGTCCCGCGACACCGGGGGCGATCTCACGGTCGAGGTGCTCCCGGTCGCGCAGTCGGTGACGCTGCGGCTCGACCCGTCCGCACCGGCCCGTGCCGGTGTCGACGCCGCGCTCGGGGTCCCGCTGCCGGTCCGGCCCAACACCTGGGTCGACACCGGTGACGGCGAGGTCGTCTGGCTCGGCCCCGACGAGTGGCTGGTCACCAGCCACACCGGGAACCGGGGCGTCGGCGAGGCTGCGCTGCGCGCACTCGTCGCCGGTGACACCGGCGTCGGGGGCGCCGCGACCGACACCTCCGCCCAGCGCGTCGTCCTGCGGATCGGCGGCCGGCTCGCCCGCGAGCTGCTGTCCTTCGGCTGCGCGCTCGACCTGCACCCGCGCTCGTTCCCGGCCGGGAGCAGCGCCCAGACGCTGCTCGGCCGGGCCGCCGTGCTCCTGCTGGCCCGCGACGACCGGTCCGACGCCGACGGGGGAGCGGTGTTCGACCTGCACGTGCGCAGCTCGTTCGCCGGCTACCTCGCGGACTGGCTGCTCGACGCCGCCCTCGAGTTCGGCGGCTCCGACGTCCCGTCCCTCGCCCGCTGACCCGCCCGACGACCACGCACAAGGAGACCACCATGACCCCCCGTGTCGTCATCATCGGAGCCGGGATCGTCGGGGCGAACCTGGCCGACGAGCTCACCACCCGCGGCTGGACCGACGTCACCGTCCTGGACCAGGGGCCGCTGCCCCTGACCGGCGGTTCCACCTCGCACGCCCCCGGCCTGGTCTTCCAGACCACCGGGTCGAAGACCATGACCGCGTTCGCCACCTACACCGTCGAGAAGCTCCTCGGTCTCGACGACGGCACCACCGCGGACGGCTGGTGCTTCAACCAGGTCGGCGGCCTGGAGGTCGCGACCACCCCGGAGCGGCTCGCCGACCTGCACCGCAAGCAGGGCTGGGCGATCTCCCGCGGTGTGCCGGCCGCGGTCGTCGACGCGGCCGAGTGCGCGCGGCTGCACCCGCTGCTCGACCCCGACCAGGTCCTCGGCGGCCTGCACACCCCCACCGACGGCCTGGCCAAGGCCGCCCGCGCCGTCGTCGCGCTGGCCCGGCGGGCCGAGTCCCGCGGCGCGGTCTTCCGCGGCTCGGTGCGGGTCACCGGCATCGCGCAGTCCGGCGGCCGGGTCACCGGCGTCGAGACCGCCGACGGCGAGACCGTCCCCGCCGACATCGTGGTGTCCTGCGCCGGGTTCTGGGGCCGCGAGCTCGGGAAGCTCGTCGGCATGCGGGTGCCGCTGCTGCCGCTGGCGCACCAGTACGCCCGCACCACCCAGGTCGAGCAGCTCGTCGGCCGCAACGGTGCCGATGCGCGCTCCGCCGGGGCTCCGCACGGTGAGTTCGTCGAGGCGCGGCTGCCCATCCTGCGCCACCAGGACGCCGACCTCTACTACCGCGAGCACAACGACTGCCTCGGCATCGGCTCCTACGCCCACCGCCCGATGCCGGTGTCGATCTCCGAGCTGCCCGAGGTCGGCGACGGCGAGGTCGGCGAGCGCACCCAGCCCTCGATGCTGCCCTTCACCGAGGAGGACTTCGCGCGGCAGTGGGAGCAGAGCCAGCAGCTGCTGCCCGGTCTACAGCGCTCGAAGATCGAGCACGGGTTCAACGGCGTCTTCTCCTTCACCCCCGACGGCGGCCCGCTGATCGGGGAGTCGCCCGACGTCGCCGGTTTCTGGGTCGCCGAGGCCGTGTGGGTCACGCACTCCTCCGGCGTCGCCCGCTCGGTCGCGCAGCTGCTCGTCGACGGCCGCAGCGAGCTCGACCTGCACGGCTGCGACGTCAACCGGTTCGACGAGGTCGAGACCACCGACGCCTACGTCGACGAGACCTCCCAGCAGAACTTCGTCGAGATCTACGACGTGCTGCACCCGCTGCAGCCCAAGCTGTCCCCGCGCGGCATCCGGACCAGCCCGTTCCACGACCGGCAGCGGGAGCTGGGCGCGTTCTTCCTGGAGTCCCACGCCTGGGAGCGCCCGCACTGGTACGAGGCCAACGCCGCCCTGGCCAAGGACATGCCGCCGCAGTGGCGCGCCCCGTCCCACGACGCCTGGTCGGCGATGTTCCACTCGCCGGTCGTCGCGGTCGAGGCCTGGAAGACCCGCACCGCGGTCGCGATGTACGACATGACCCCGCTGACCCGCCTGGAGGTCTCCGGGCCGGGGGCGTGCGCGTTCCTGGAGGGCCTGACCACCGGCAAGATGGACAAGTCCGTCGGCGCCGTCACCTACACCCTGATGCTGGACGAGGCGGGCGGCGTCCGGTCCGACCTCACCGTCGCCCGTCTCGGCGAGCAGCTGTTCCAGGTCGGCGCGAACTCCCACCTCGACCTCGACCACCTGCGCCGCGCCCTGCCCGACGACCACTCGGTGGCCGTCCGTGACATCACCGGCGGCACCTGCTGCATCGGCGTGTGGGGGCCGCTGGCCCGCGACCTGGTCCAGCCGCTGTCGGGCGAGGACTTCTCCCACGAAGGCCTGAAGTACTTCCGCGCGATGTCCGCGCACATCGCCGGGATCCCGGTGACCGCGATGCGGCTGTCCTACGTCGGCGAGCTCGGCTGGGAGATCTACACCAGCGCCGAGTACGGCCGGAAGCTGTGGGACGTGCTCTACGAGGCCGGGCGCCCGCTCGGTGTGGTCGCGGCCGGGCGCGCGGCGTTCAACAGCCTGCGCCTGGAGAAGGGCTACCGCTCCTGGGGTGCGGACATGTCCACCGAGCACAACCCCTACGAGGCCGGGCTCGGCTTCGCGGTCCGCCCGCACACCAAGGGCGACTTCGTCGGCCGCGAGGCCGTCGAGAAGATCGACCCGGACGCCGTCACCCGCAGGCTGACCTGCCTCACGGTCGACGACGGCCGCAGCGTCGTCCTCGGCCACGAGGCGGTGCTGGTCGACGGCGAGCCCGCCGGCTACGTCACCTCCGCGGCCTACGGCTACACCCTGGGCACCCCGATCGCCTACGCCTGGCTGCCCGCCGGGCTGCCGGTGGGGGCGACGGTCGAGATCCAGTACTTCGACCGCCGGATCCGTGCCTCGGTCGCGGCCGAGCCGCTGTTCGACCCGGAGATGAGCCGCATCCGGCGCTGACCCGGTGGGGCGGGGGCGGCCCGACCGGCCGCCCCCGCCTCCGCACCCGACGACGCACCGTCGCTCCGCCGCACGGAAGGACCCCCATGCGTTCCGACACCCTCGACCGGTTCCTCTGGGACCTGGCCGCCCGCGTCCCCGCCCCCGGCGGCGGCGCGACGGCCGGCCTGCACCTCGCCCAGGCCGCGGCCCTGCTCGGCATGGTCGCCCGCTACACCGACGGCGAGCGCTACGCCGAGCACGCCGAGACGGTCCTCGACGTCCGCAACCGGGCCGACGCACTGCGCATCACCGGCCTCGGCCTCGCCGAGGACGACGCCCGCGCGTTCGGCGCGGTCGGCGCGGCCTACAAGCTCCCGCGCGACACGGACGAGGCGAAGCAGGTCCGCAGCGCGGCGATCGCCGCCGCGACGGTCGAGGCGGGACGGATTCCCGCACAGGTCATCCGCGCCGCCGAGCAGGTGGTCGACCTCGCCGAGCGGCTGCGGCCGATCGGCAACCCCAACGTGATCAGCGACGTGGGCGCGGCGGCCGACGCCGCACGGGCCGCGGCGAGCACCGCCCGGCTCAACGTCGAGATCAACCTGGCGGGCCTCACCGACCCGCAGGCGCGCACCGAGCTGTCCGCGGCGCTGACCGGCGTCGACGACCTGCTGCGCCGGGCCGACAAGGTGACCGACGACGTCCGGGAGCAGATCCGCCGATGACCCCGCCACCCACCACCCGGCCGGCCCCCCACCCCGACCACGTCGTCCTCGACGGCACCGCGCGCGCCCGCGAGCTGCGCCAGGGGGTGCAGGCCGAGGCCGCCGCGCTCACTGTCCTCGGCGTCGTGCCGCGGCTGGCCGTCGTCGTCGCCACCGCCGACGAGGGCGCGGGCTGGTACGTCCGCTCGCTGTCCGGGGCCGCCCGCCGGGTCGGCGTCGAGTGCGAGGTCCTCGACCTCGGCCCGGACGCCGACGCCGAGTCCATCACCGCCACCCTGGCCCGGCTGAGCAGCGACGACACCGTGCACGGCATAATCCTGCAGACCCCGCTGCCCGACGGTGTGCGGGTCGAGGAGCTGGCCGCGTCGATCGTCCCGGAGAAGGACGTCGACGGCGCCAACCCGCTCTCGGCCGGCCGGCTCGCCGCGGGCCTGCCCGCCTACCCGCCGGCCACCGCGGCCGCGGTGCTCGAGCTGCTCGACCACCACGGCGTCGAGCTGGCCGGGCGCAGCGCCGTGGTCGTGGGGCGCTCGCTGGTCGTCGGCAAGCCGACCGCCCAGCTGCTCCTGCAACGCGACGCGACGGTCGGCATCTGCCACCGCCACACCAAGGAGCTCGCCGAGCACACCCGCACCGCGGACGTGCTCGTGGTCGCGGTCGGGCGGATCGGGCTGATCCGCGCCGAGCACGTCGCCGAGGGCGCGGTCGTCGTCGACGTGGGGACGAACACCGCCCCCGACGGCAGCCTGGTCGGCGACGTCGACGCCGCCGACGTCGCGACCCGCGCCGGTGCGCTCACGCCGGTGCCCGGCGGCGTCGGACCGGTGACGACGGCCCTGCTGCTGGCACACACCGTCCGCTCGGCACGCGCCCACGTCTGAGCCGGGTCAGACGACCTCGCGGACCGCCTTCTCGAACCCGATGACGTGCGCGCGGGCCCGGTCGGCCGCCTCGTCGGCCTGCTGCCCCGCGATGGCCCGCAGCAGGCCCGAGTGCTCGCCGACGTGCTGGTCGAAGTGCGTCATCCGGTCCAGGAACAGGCAGAAGATCCGGGTCGCCAGGTTGTCGTAGCGGATCAGGGTGTCCTCGAGGTGCGGGTTGGCCGCTGCCTCGTAGATCGTCCGGTGGACGTGCAGGTCCCAGCGCATCAGCGCGTCGCGGTCCAGGGTGCGCACGTCGATCCGGTCGATGGTGTCGGCCAGCTCGGCGAGGTCGGCCCGGGTCGTGGGGCCGGCGTACTCGGCCGCGCGGCGCGCCGCGAGCGGCTCCAGCTGCACCCGGATCTCGGAGATGTAGGCCAGGTCGGTGATGTCGACCCCGGTCGCGAACGTGCCCCGCCGTGGGTAGGAGACGACCAGCCGGTCGATCTCCAGGCGCTTGAGGGCCTCCCGCACCGGTGTGCGACCGACCTCGAGGGACTTCGCGAGGGCGACGTCGTCGATCGCGGTCATCGGCGGGATGTCGAGCATGATCAGCCGGTCCCGGATCACCGTGTACGCCTTGTCGGCGAGCGAGGTGTACTCCGGCTCGGCGTCGTCGGGCAGTGCGGTCACCGTCGCATGTTAACCCGTCATGTGTGCGTAACAGTTCTCGGACATGCCCACACCTCTTGACTATGACTGATATATCAATGCACCATCCAGGGGTCCGTGGTCGCCGCGGACCGCGTCCGACCCGAGGAGAGGCCGCCGTGTCCCGTTCCTTCATCCTGACCCTGAGCTGCCCGAACCGCACCGGCATCGTGCGCGCGGTCAGCGCCTTCCTGTTCGAGCACGGCTGCGACATCGGCGAGTACCAGCAGTTCGACGACCCGCTGCGCGGCCGGCTGCACCTGCGCACCCAGGTCGGGGCGGAGCACGAGGTGGACCTCGACGTGATCAGCCGGGACTTCGAGGCGGTCGCGGCCGAGTTCGGCATGAGCTTCACCTTCCACGACGGCGCCCCCGCCCGGATCCTGGTCATGGTCTCCAAGCTGGGGCACTGCCTCAACGACCTGATCTTCCGGTGGCGGGCCGGCAGCCTGGGCGCCGACATCGTCGCGGTCGTGTCCAACCACCCCGACCTGCGCCCGATGGCCGAGGCCGCCGGGCTGCCGTTCGTGCACGTCCCGGTGACCGCCGAGACCAAGCCCGACGCCGAGGCCCGGCTGCTGTCGCTCGTCGACGAGTTCGACGCCGAGCTGGTCGTGCTCGCCCGCTACATGCAGGTGCTCTCCGACGAGACGTGCAAGGCGCTCGAGGGCCGTGCCATCAACATCCACCACTCGTTCCTGCCCGGTTTCAAGGGTGCCCGCCCGTACCACCAGGCCTACGAGCGCGGCGTGAAGCAGGTCGGCGCCACCGCCCACTACGTCACCCCCGACCTCGACGAGGGCCCGATCATCGAGCAGGAGGTGATCCGGATCGACCACTCCTACGACCCGAAGGCCCTGCAGATGGTCGGCCGCGACGCCGAGGCGCTGGCCCTGTCCCGCGCGGTCCGCTGGCACTGTGAGCGCCGGGTCCTGCTCACCGGCGGCAGCACGGTCGTCTTCCGGTAGCGCCGCGGCGGCTCTCCCACGGCCCCGTCCCCGCACCGCGGGGGCGGGGCCGTTCCGCGTCCGGTGGCCGCCCTGCTGCCCGGCCGCTGTCCCGCTTGCTCAGCTGCGGTCCCGCCCGCGGGGGCACGGCGTGGCACCTCCCCGCGTCCCGCCGCACCCCTCGCGTGGGGTGCGGGGGGGGTGACGGGGTGCCACGGCACCCCTCCGTGCCGGCCTGATCCGGTCGGGCCCGGGGGCATGCGCGAACGCCCCGCGCCGGCGGGGCCGGGCGGGGCGTTCGTCGTGGTGCGGGGAGTGCGGTGAGGCGCGGTGCGGTGCGGTGCGGGGGATCAGCCCACCCGGTCGCGCACCCAGTCGTGGAACTCGCCGATGTGGTGCTCGCTCGGCACGAGCACGCCCCCCTTCTCGTAGGAGCGCGAGTCCATCGCGAGCTGGCAGCGCTCGCAGGCGTCGAAGTCCTGCACGTTGACCCGGTGGAACAGCTCCACCGAGCGGTCGATGTCGGCGCCGGAGTCGACGACCTCGGGGAGGTAGAGCCAGTCGCAGACGACCAGGGTGCGCTCGGGGGTCAGCGGGAACATGCGGTGGAACACGACGTGGTCGGGGACCAGGTTGATGAACACCGAGGGCCGCACCGTGATGGCGTAGTAGCGGCGGTCCTGCTCCTGGGTGATGCTCGGGATCCGGGCGAGCCCCTCGGAGCCGTCGACGGTGAAGCCCTTGATCTCCTCGCCGAACTCGGCGCCGTGCCCGACGAAGTACTGGGCGGCCAGGCCGTCGGCGAACTCCGGCAGCACCTCGGTGAGCTCGGGGTGGATCGTCGCGCAGTGGTAGCACTCCATGAAGTTCTCGACGATCTGCTTCCAGTTCGCCTTGACGTCGTAGGAGATGCGCCGGCCGAGCTTCAGGTTCTCGACGTCGTAGCCCACGATCGCGTCCGGCGAGCCGAGCCGGGTGGTGACGTCGCCGATCACGGTCTCGGTGAACGACGGCGGCTCCTCGGCCAGGCTCAGCCACACGTAGCCCAGCCACTCGCGGACGTGCACGGTGTGCAGGCCGTACTCGACCTTGTCGACGTCGGGCATCGAGTTGAGGTTCGGCGCCGCGATGAGCTTGCCGTCCAGGCCGTAGGTCCAGGCGTGGTACGGACACTGGAACGAGCGCCTGACCTCGCCCTTCTCCTCCGTGCACAGCCGCGCGCCGCGGTGTCGGCAGACGTTGAGGTAGGCCCGTACGGAGTTGTCCCTGGCCCGCGTGACGATCACGCTCTCACGTCCGATCTGGACGGTCTCGAACGCGCCGGGCTTGTCCAGGTCCGCGGCCAGCACCGCGCAGAACCACGTCTTGTGGAAGATGTTGTCCTGCTCGGCCCGGAAGATCGCGGGGTCGGTGTAGTAGTGGCCGGCGAGGGTCTCTCGCAGGCTGTCCGGGAGGCTCTGCCCCTCGGTGGTGGGGTTCGACAACTCGCCGGTCGTCATGGCGGTACTCCTCGTGGGCGACGGTCGGTGTGGGGCGGCTGGCGGGTCTGGGGCGAGATCGGGCGCGCCGGCGGGGGTCGCCCTCGCGGGTCGAGCTCGGGACCGGTGCGACGGCATCGGTTCGTTACGGAGGCCGGCGCCGCGGGACCGGGGGCCCGTGCGACGACCGGGCGCCGGAGGCGGCCGGCGTGCGGTCGCGGCAGAACCGTTGCGGCACAGCGGATCACCTCCTGCAGTGGGGTTGGGCGCGATGACGACGACGGCGATCGGGGCCGCGGTAACACACGAGAAACACCGAAACTGTTGCGTAACAAGCAACGAGTCGCTCAATACGCACCACGATGGGAGCGCGTCGCCCTGGTCGGTGTCAAGGGGCTGCAACGGTGGTGTTCGTGCAGGCCCGAGGCGTGGGCCGGTCGCCGCGGGTCGGGCATCGGAACTGCTGGGGGCACGGTGGCGACTCCGGTGTCCTCGGGCTCCGGGCGACGGATCGGGTCTTGACCGCCGCTCCGGCCGCATCATAACGTGCACAGATATATTAATCGAGTATCTGAGGGGGAGCAGGTGGTGCCGAGTCCCGGCCGACCGCCGCCCGACCGTCGCCCGTCCCCGGGTCGGCGGCACCCGCTGCCCGTCCACCCGTCGCGCCGGTGATCCCGGCCGCGGATCCGCACGACCCCACGGAGCGGCGCACGTACCGCACTTTCCCCGCACCGGACAGAGGTGGAGACGTCATGACGCAGGTCGATCCCCGGTCGTGTACCGAGGACCCCGGAGCACCACCGGAACGCCCCCGCACGGACCGGACGGTCTTCGGGATCGGTGCCGCGTTGGCGCTGCTGTTCGTCGTCTGGGGGGTCGCGGCGCCGGAGAGCCTGCGCACGACCGCGTCCACGATGATCGGGGCGCTGATGCGTGGCGGTGGCTGGGGCTTCATCCTCGCCGCGACCGCCTTCGTCGCCTTCGCACTGTTCCTGGCCTTCAGCCGGTTCGGACGCGTCAAGCTCGGCGCCGACGACGAGGAACCCGAGTTCCGCACGGTCTCCTGGATCGCCATGATGTTCTCCGCCGGCATGGGCATCGGACTGATGTTCTTCGGCGTGAACGAGCCGCTGACCTTCTTCCGGTCACCGCCCCCCGGCTCCGCCGAGCCCGGCACCGTCGACGCGCTGCAGACCTCGATGGCGACCTCGCTGTTCCACTGGACGCTGCACCCGTGGGCGATCTACGCCGTCGTCGGCCTCGCCATCGCCTACTCCACCTTCCGCAAGGGCCGCCGGCAGCTCATCAGCCAGGCCTTCGTCCCGCTGATCGGCCGCAAGGCCGCCGAGGGCTCCATCGGCCGGGCCATCGGCATCCTCGCGATCTTCGCGACGCTGTTCGGCTCCGCCGCCTCCCTCGGCCTGGGCGCCTTCCAGATCGGCGGCGGCATGCAGACCGTGGGCTGGGTCGACGGCCCGGTGAGCCCCTGGCTGCTCGCCGCGATCATCGTCGTCCTGACCGCCGCGTTCATCCTCTCCGCCGTCTCCGGCGTCGAGAAGGGCATCCAGTGGCTGTCCAACACCAACATGGTGCTGGCGGCGGTGCTCGCGTTCTTCGTGTTCGTCGTCGGCCCGACGGTGATCATCCTCGACCTGATCCCGACCTCGATCGGCGCCTACTTCTCCCAGTTCTTCGAGATGGTCGGGCGCACCGAGGCCGTCGGCGGCGAGCCGATGCTCGAATGGCTCTCCGGCTGGACGATCTTCTACTGGGCGTGGTGGATCTCCTGGACGCCGTTCGTCGGCATGTTCCTGGCCCGGATCTCGCGCGGGCGCACCATCCGCGAGTTCGTCGGCGGGGTCATCCTCGCACCCAGCCTGGTCTCGCTGGTCTGGTTCTGCATCTTCGGCGGCACCGCCATCACCCAGGCCCAGCAGGGCACACAGTTCTCCGACGACTCCAACGTCCAGCTGTTCCAGGTACTCGGCGCCTACCCGTGGGCGACCGTCACCGGCCTGCTCGTCATGGTCCTGGTCGCCATCTTCTTCGTCTCCGGCGCCGACGCCGCGTCGATCGTCATGGGCACCCTGTCCCAGCGCGGCACCATCGAGCCCAGCAAGTGGGTGGTCGTCTTCTGGGGCGCCGCGATGGGCGCGGTCGCGGTGCTGATGCTGCTCACCGGGGGCGAGGACGCACTGTCGGGCATCCAGAACCTCACGATCCTGGTCGCGGCACCGTTCGTGGTGATCATGGTGCTGCTGTGCGTGGCCCTGCACCGCGACGTCCGCCGTGACCGGGTCATCCTGCGCGCGGTCAAGAGCGCCGAGGTGATGGAGCAGGCCGTCGACTGGGCGACCGACAACCACGGCGACGACTTCTACGTGAAGGTCGGCTCCTTCGCCAAGGACGACGGGGCCACCGACGCGGACCCCGGGGGAGCGGCCGTCCCGGTCGCGGCGGTCGACCCGCTGAGCGTCCCGGCGGACCCGCAGCGCCCCGACCGCGACGCGGCTCCGGCGGACGGCGACGCCACCCCGGTGGACGGCGACCGGGCTGCCCAGGTCACGACGGTCGAGCGCCACTGAGAGATTGGCACTGAGACATCGGCACCGGCCGGGACGCGCTCCCGGCCGGTGCCGGGCTCAGGCCGTGCGGAGCTCCACGCCGGCCTCGGCCAGCTCGGCCAGCGCCCGCTCCGTCGTCTCCGGGGAGACCCCCGCGCAGTGGTGCAGCAGCACCGTCGTCGCGAGTCCGAGCCGTGCGGCGTCGAGCGCGGTCGCCCGGACGCAGTGGTCGGTCGCCAGGCCGACGACGTCGACCTCGGTCACCCCGCGCCCGCCCAGCCAGTCGCCCAGCGGCTCGCCCGACTCGTTGGCGCTCGCGCCCTCGAAGCCCGAGTAGGCAGCGGTGTAGGCGCCCTTGTCGAAGACGCACTCGATCGGTGCGACGTCCAGCGCCGGGTGGAACGACGCGCCCGGCGTCCCCGCGCGGCAGTGCGGCGGCCAGGAGTCGACGAAGTCCGGGGTGTCGGAGAAGTGCGGCCCCGGGTCCACGTGCACGTCCCGGGTGGCGACGACGTGGTCGTAGGCCGTGCCGTCCCGGCCGCCGGTCGCGAGCGGCCCGATGCCGGCGGCGACGGCGGCCCCACCGGCCACCGCGAGGGCGCCGCCCTCGCAGAAGTCGTTCTGGACGTCGACGACGATCAACGCTCGGGCCATGGCTCAGCTCCCGGTGAGGAAGGTGGTCGGGATCGCGGGCTCGCCGCGGGACAGTTTCAGCCCCTCCCACGGTACGGCGATCAGTGCCGTCCGCAGCCGCTCCCGGGCGGACTCCAGACCGGTGACGGAGTCGTCGGCGACGACCTCGCCGCCCCGTACCAGCGGCTCCGGCAGCACCCGGTCGTGCGGGCCGGGGGCCGGATCGGTGCCGTAGGGGTACACGACCTCCTCGACCGCGGTGCCGGTCGGCTTGAACCGCCGCAGCGCCGCCTTGCGCCCGCCGCGGGACTCCTTCGCGCTCGACCGCTTGGACACCGGGCGCCCGTCGACCTCGACGAGCTTGTAGACCATCCCGGCCGTCGGTGAGCCCGACCCGGTGACCAGGGAGGTCCCCACGCCGTAGGAGTCGACCGGCTCGGCGCGCAGCGAGGCGATCGCGTACTCGTCGAGATCGCCGGACAGCACGATCCGGGTCCCGGTGGCACCGAGCGCGTCGAGCTGGTCGCGGGCCTGGCGGGCCAGTACGCCGAGGTCCCCGGAGTCGATGCGGACCGCACCCAGCCCGGGGCCGGCGGCCGCGACGGCGTGTGAGATGCCGCGGCGGATGTCGTAGGTGTCGACGAGCAGCGTGGTGTCGGTGCCCAGGGCGGCGACCTGGCTGGCGAAGGCGGACGGCTCGTCGTCGTGCAGCAGGACCCAGGCGTGCGCGGCCGTGCCCGCGGTCGGGATGCCGTGCCGGGCGCCGGCGGCGAGGTTCGACGTCGTCGCGAAGCCCGCCAGGTAGGCGGCCCGGGCGGAGGCCACGGCGGCCTCCTCGTGGGTGCGCCGCGAGCCCATCTCGATCAGCGGCCGCCCGGCCGCCGCGGTCACCATCCGCGCCGCGGCCGAGGCGATCGCGCTGTCGTGGTTGTAGATCGACAGCGCGAGGGTCTCGAGGATCACCGCGTCGGCGAAGGTGCCGGTCACGGTGAGGACGGGGGAGCCGGGGAAGTACAGCTCGCCCTCCGGGTAGCCGTCGACGTCGCCGGAGAAGCGGTAGTCGCGGAGCCGGTCCAGGGTCGCGGCGTCGACGACCGGGGTGAGGAACTCCAGGTCGGCGTCGGAGAAGCGGAAGCGCGACAGCGCCTCCAGCAGCCGCCCCGTCCCGGCGACGACGCCGTAGCGGCGCCCGTCGGGGAGGCGGCGCGCGAACAGCTCGAAGACGCAGTGCCGTTCGGCGGTGCCGTCGGCGAGGGCCGCCGCCACCATCGTCAGCTCGTAGCGGTCGGTCAGCAGGGCCGTGCCGGTCATGGTCGGGAGCCTACGGCCGCGCCCGCCGCCGCGGTCGGGGCCGCGCTGGTCGGTGCCGGAGCGGTCGGGCCGGGGCCGGTGTCGTGGCCGGTGTCGGGGGCTGTGCGGTCGGGCCGGGACCGTCGTCCCGGCTGTGCCACCATGGGGCGCATGTCCGCGCCGTCACCAGCGCCGTCCCCGGCGCCCACCGAGCAGGTCACGCCCGACCTGGACGAGTCCGCCGGCCCCGACACGCCGTGGCAGGCCATCGTCTGGAACGACCCGGTCAACCTCATGTCGTACGTGACCTACGTGCTGCAGAAGGTGTTCCACTACCCCGAGGCGAAGGCCACCGCGTTGATGCTCGACGTGCACCACAAGGGACGCGCCGCCGTGTCGGCCGGTGACAAGGACACCGTGGAGGGGCACGTCGCCCAGCTCCACGCGGCCGGCCTGTGGGCCACCATGCAGCGGGCCTGAGGGTGAACGGCTGGAAGCGCAGCGGCCGCGGTGACCGCGTCCGCTACACGTCCGGGTTCTCCGGCGAGGAGGCCGTCGTCCTGCGGGGGCTGTTCACCGAGATCCGCCAGATGCTCGCCGGTCGCGCCGAGCTCGCGTCCACCGACGAGCTCGCCGAGCTCACCGGCATCCGCACCGGCCCGACGTCGCGGCCGACCGACCGGGTGCTGGCCCGGCTGCTGCCGGACTTCACCACCGAGGACTCCGACCTCGCCGGCGGGATGCGCTCGCTGCACGAGCCGTCGCTGATCGAGGCCAAGGACGCCGCCGCGGCGACCGTGCTGGACACCCTGCCCGAAGCGGGCGGACGGCTGGAGCTCACCGAGGCCCAGGTCGACGCCTGGCTGGCCGCCCTCAACGACGTGCGGCTCGCGCTCGGCACCGCCCTCGACGTCAGCGAGGACATGCCCGAGCAGCTGCCCGACGACGACCCGAGGGCCCAGCACCTGGGCGTCTACCACTGGCTGACCTACGTGCAGGACTCCCTGGTCCGGGTTCGCGTCCGGGGGCTCTGACCCGACGGGCCGGGCCCCGTCACCGCCGCACGATCCGGTCGGTGGACGGCGGGGTCAATCCCGGGTTCGCGCCCAGGTACGCGACGAACGCGTCGAGGTCCACCGGCCCGCCGATGAGCTCGGTCCCGGCGGTGAAGGTGTCGAAGCCGTCGCCGCCCGCGGACAGGAAGTTGTTCGTCGCGACCCGGTAGCGGCCGCCGTCGGTGACCGGGACACCGCCGATCGCGATGTCGCCCACCTGGTTCCCCGTCACCGTGTAGCGCAGGTTCGACGAGCTCTGCAGCACCGTCGGGCCGTCCTCGACGGTGAACTGCTGGTCGAGCACCGCCCGCAGCTGGGCACCGGTGAGCGTCATCGTCTGCAGGATGTTGCCGAACGGCTGCACGGTGTAGGCCTGCCCGTAGGCGACCCGGCCGCCCGCGTCGGGCACCAGGTCCGCGCGCACCCCGCCGGGGTTGGTCAGCGCGATCTGCGCGCCGTCGCCGCGGGAGGCGGCGAGCTGGGCGTCGGCGATCACCGTGCCGAGGGGGGACAGCCCGGTCGGCCCGGCCGTGCGCAGCAGCGGCCTGGCCACCGTCCCGACCGGACGCTCGGCCAGCGGCCGCGACTGCGCGACCGCACGGTCGACGACCTCGGCCACGCCCGGGTCGGGTGTGACGTCGCGGGTGACGACCTCGTTGCGGGCCGTCGTCGCGCCGCGGTCCACGTCGCCGTCGCCGGTCAGGGCCAGGTCGACCACCGACAGCAGCCTGCCGAACGACAGGCCCTGCACGAACGGCCGGGGGTTCCCGGCCGGGTCGGTCGCCGAGCACAGGTACTGCTGGTGGGTGTGCGCGGAGAACACCGCGTCGACGTCGGCGGACACCGCGGCCGCGATCCGCGCCGCCGGCCCGCCGGGCTCGATCGCACAGGCGTCCGGGCCGCCGTCACCGGTCGTCTCGTCGCCCTGGTGCAGCAGCAGCACCTGCGCCCGCACCCCCTGCGCGGTCAGCCCGCGCGACGCCGCGTCGACCGCGGCGACCTCGTCGCCGACGGCCAGGCCGCGGATGCCGTCGGGGGAGACCAGGTCGGGCAGCTCGGACAGGGTGGCGCCGATGACACCGATCCGGGTCCCGCCCGCCTCCACCACCGTCGACGCGGCGAGCGCCGGCCGCCTGGAGCCGTCGGTCACGTTGGCGGACAGGATCGGGAAGGACGCGCCGTCGTAGGACGGGGTGAAGCGGCAGCCGTCGGTCGGGTGGCAGCCGCCGTGCTGCAACCGGCGCAGCTCGGCGATGCCCTCGTCGAACTCGTGGTTGCCCGCGACGGACGCGGCGACACCCATCCGCTCCAGCACCTCGACGGTCGGCTCGTCGTGGAACAGCGCCGACGCCAGCGGGGACGCGCCGACGTTGTCGCCGGTGGACAGCACCACGCTCGCCGGAGCCTGTGCCCGCAGCGCCGCGACGTGCGCGGCGAGGAACGCGGCACCCCCGGCCTCGACCTGCGCGCCGGCGTCGTCGGTCACCCGGCCCGAGGATCCCGAGGGCGGTTCCAGGTTGCCGTGCAGGTCGTTGAGCGCGATGAGCCGCACCGTGCCGGGGCCGGGGGCACCCGGGGCGGAACGGCCGGAGAGCGTCATCGCCTCGACGGTGACCCCCACCGCCAGGACGACGGCGAGCAGGGCGGCGAGGACGATTCCGACACGGCGACCGGGGGAGGACACGCAGGGCAGTATGGAGGCACCGCCGACCGCCGGGCCGTGGCCGGGATCACAGACCGTGGTGTTGAGTGCGTGAACGCCGGGTGCGGGCCCGGCGGGTGTTCGGTCCCGCCGCCGGGGCCGCGTATCCTCACGTCGTGCTCGTCCTCCGGTCCGACCTCCTCGATGCGATCGTCGCGCACGCCCGCCGGGACTTCCCGGTCGAGTCGTGTGGGCAGCTCGTCGGTCCCGAGACCGGTGAGCACCCCGAGCGCTACGTGCCGATGACCAACGCCGACGAGGTGGCGAGCGACTTCGCCTTCTCCCCGGCCGAGGACATCCGCCTGGAGCGCGAGCTGGACGCGTCCGGTGAGCGCCGCATGCTCGTCGTCCACTCCCACACGCGGCTGCCGCGGCGCCCGGTGGCGCACACCGGCTTGCCCGAGGCCTACCCGTCGCCCAAGGACGTCGCCCAGATGGAGTGGACCCCCGACCAGCACTGGCTGATCGTGGGCCTCGCCACCGCCGACGCCGAGCCCGAGGTGCGCTCCTACCACCTCGCCGACGGCGAGGTCGTGGAGGACGAGCTGGCGGTCGTGGAGTCCTACATGTTCTCCCACACCGGCTCCGACGACGTCCCCGACCGGGCCTGATCGACCCTCTCGCGCACCCGCGCCGGAGGTCGCGCGGGAATGTCGCCGTACTCCGGCCGCGTTGCCGCGTGCAGAAGTCCACGCCAGAGCGACCCCACCAGGAGTGATCACCGACATGGCCGTCTCCGTGTCCGTCCCCACCATCCTTCGCACCCACACCGGCGGCGAGAAGACCGTCGAGGCGAAGGGCGACACCGTCTCCGCGGTCATCGACGACCTGGAGTCGCGGCACAGCGGCATCAAGGACCGTCTGATCACCGACGGCAAGCTGCACCGCTTCGTCAACATCTACGTCGACGACGAGGACATCCGTTTCGCCGGCGGCCTGGAGGCCCCGGTCAAGGAGTCCTCGACGTTCACGATCCTCCCGGCCGTGGCCGGCGGTCGCTGAGCCCCACCGGAGATCGGTGCCGGGCGGCCCGCCCGCCCGGCACCGGCGCGTGAGGAGATCCCGTGCGTTACGACTCGCTGCTGCACGCCGTCGGCGACACCCCGCTCGTCGGGCTGCCGTCCCTGTCGCCGTCGGAGGACGTGCGGCTGTGGGCGAAGCTGGAGGACCGCAACCCCACCGGCTCGATCAAGGACCGGCCCGCGCTGGCCATGATCGAGGACGCCGAGAAGCAGGGGCTGCTCACGCCCGGCTGCACGATTCTGGAGCCCACCTCGGGCAACACCGGCATCTCGCTGGCGATGGCCGCGAAGCTCAAGGGCTACGAGATCATCTGCGTGATGCCGGAGAACACCTCCGAGGAGCGTCGCCAGCTGCTGGCGATGTACGGCGCGCAGATCATCTCCTCGCCGGCGGCCGGCGGGTCGAACCAGGCCGTCGCCCTCGCCAAGCAGCTGGCGTCCGAGCACCCGGACTGGGTGATGCTCTACCAGTACGGCAACCCGGCCAACACCGACGCGCACTACCGCGGCACCGGCCCGGAGATCCTGCGCGACCTGCCGTCGATCACCCACTTCGTCGCCGGGCTCGGCACTACCGGCACCCTCGTCGGCGCCGGGCGCTACCTGCGTGAGCAGAAGCCCGACGTGCAGGTCGTCGCGGCCGAGCCCCGCTACGGCGAGCTCGTCTACGGCCTGCGGAACCTGTCGGAGGGCTTCGTCCCGGAGCTCTACGCCGAGACCGTGCTGACCGGTCGCTTCTCGGTCGGTTCCTACGACGCGCTGCGCCGCACCCGCCAGCTGGTGGAGCAGGAGGGCATCTTCGCCGGGATCTCCTCCGGCGCGATCCTGCACGCCGCCCTCGGCGTCGCGAACAAGGCGCTCGACGCCGGTCAGCGCGCCGACGTCGTGATGATCGTCTGTGACGGCGGATGGAAGTACCTGTCCACCGGCGCCTACTCCGGTGACCTGGGCACCGCCGCGCAGGGCATCGACGGGCACCTCTGGGCCTGAACCGGTCACAACGGGCATAGCGGGCGGGCGCGCCGGTACCGTGGACGGCATGACCGCACCCCCGGACGGCCGCCCCGCCCGTGTGCTGCCGCCCGCGCCGGTGCGCGCGGCGGTGATCATGCTGGTGTTCACCGCCGCGCTGTACGTCTTCGAGGCCGTCGACCAGGCGTCGGGCGGCATGGTCCAGTTCGCCGCCGCGATCTACCCGCGCAGCACCGAGGGCCTCGTCGGGATCCTCACCGCACCTCTGCTGCACGACGACTGGGCGCATCTCGCCGCCAACAGCCTGCCGTTCCTGATCTTCGGGTTCCTCGCGATGTCCGGCGGCATCGTGCAGTGGTTCGCGGTCACCGCGACGATCTGGCTGGTCAGCGGGCTGGGGGTGTGGCTGACCTCGCCCGCGGCCGTGATCGGGGCGTCCGGGATCGTGTTCGGCTGGTTCCTGTTCCTGCTCGTCCGCGGCTTCTACGCCCGCAACGGCAGGCAGATCCTGCTCGCCGTCGTGCTGTTCCTGTTCTACGGCTCCATCCTCTGGGGTGTGCTGCCCTCGGACCCGTCGGTGTCCTGGCAGGGCCACCTGTTCGGCGCGGTCGGCGGCGTGCTCGCCGCCTACTGGGTGTCCCGGGCCGACCGCCTACCCTCCTAGGGTGTGAGCGACGCACCCGGGCTCGACGCCCCGATCGGCATCTTCGACTCCGGGGTCGGCGGTCTGACCGTCGCCCGCTCGGTCATCGACCTGCTGCCCGCCGAGCAGATCGTCTACGTCGGCGACACCGCGCACAGCCCGTACGGGCCGCGCCGGCTCGCCGACATCCGGCGCCTCGCACTCGGCATCGGCGACGAGCTGGTCGACTCCGGGGTCAAGGCGCTGGTCATCGCCTGCAACTCGGCCTCGGCGGCGTGCCTGGCCGACTTCCGCGAGCGCTACCCGGTGCCGGTGGTCGAGGTCGTCCGCCCGGCCGTGCGTCGCGCCGTCGCCACCACCCGCAACGGCCGGATCGGTGTCATCGGCACCGCCGCGACGATCGCCTCGGGCGCCTACGCCGACGCCTTCGACGCCGCCCCCGACACCGAGATCACCTCGGTCGCCTGCCCCCGGTTCGTCGACTTCGTCGAGCGCGGCACCACCAGCGGCCGCCAGGTCCTCGGCGTCGCCCAGGGCTACCTGGAGCCGCTCCAGCGCGCCGGGGTCGACACCGTCGTCCTGGGCTGCACCCACTACCCGCTGCTGTCCGGGGTGCTGGAGATCGTCCTCGGCCCGGACGTGACGCTCGTGTCCTCGGCCGACGAGACCGCCCGCACCCTGGTCCGGACCCTGCACGCGCACGACCTGCTGCGCGACGACACCGCCCCGCCCGCACCGCACCGCTTCCTCGCCACCGGTGACCCGGAGCCCTTCGCCCGCCTGGGCCGCCGGTTCCTGGGCCCGGAGATCGGGTCGGTCGTGGGCCGCGCGGGTGCCGCGCTCCCGTCCGCCTGACGGCCGGGGGTGTGGATGCCCACCGGCCACGACGGTGGGTCCGGCGCCGTGTCGGAGGGGCGCGGGGGTAGCGTTCCCGCCGTGATCGGAACGCTCGTCCTGGTGATCACTGTGGCGCTCTCGGCCACCGCGCTGTTCGGGCTGGTCACGACGGCGCTGAACCGGCCCCCGAGCCGGGTGCACGCCGTCGCCGTCGGCGTCTGTGTGGCGCTCATCGTCGTGCAGGCCGCGATCGCGGCGTACCGGGTCCTGCTCGGCGGGGTCACCCTGCCCGAACAGTCGACCTTCCTCATCTACCTCGCCGTCGCGGTCTGCGTCCCGGTGATCGCGCTGCAGTTCGCCACCGCCGAGCCGAGCCGCTGGGGTGGGGCCGTGATCGCCGTCGGCGCGATCGGGACGCTCGTCGCCGTGCTGCGCCTGCAGGGCCTGTGGATCCCGGGGGTGCCCGGTGCCTGAGCCGCACGCCCCCGGGCCCCGCGCCACCGCCACCGGCCCCGGTCGCATCCTCATCGCCGTCTACGGCATCTTCGCGCTCTCGGCCTCGGCGCGGGCCGGCGTGCAGATCGCCGAACGCTTCGGCGAGGCACCGCTGGCGTACTCGCTGTCCGCGCTCGCCGGGTTCGTCTACATCCTGGCCACCGTCGGGCTGGCGGGCACCGGGCCCGGCTTCCGCCGTCTCGCCTGGTCCGCCGTGGTGTTCGAGCTCGTCGGCGTGCTCGGGGTCGGCGCGTTCACCACCTTCGTCCCCGCCGACTTCCCCCGCGAGACGGTCTGGTCGCACTTCGGCGCCGGCTACGGCTTCGTCCCGCTCGTCCTGCCGTTCGTCGGACTCTGGTGGCTGCGGCGCACCTCACGAACGGGTTAGGGTCGCGCATGCGGCTGATCGTTCTCGGGTGCTCCGGCAGCGGCCCCGGACCCGAGTCCCCGGCATCGGGCTACCTCGTCGAGGCCGGGTCGACCCGCCTCACCCTCGACCTCGGCAACGGCACCCTCGGCGCACTGCAGCGGCACGCCGACCCGTTCTCCCTCGACGCCGCGGTGTTCAGCCACCTGCATCCCGACCACTGCGCGGACTTCCCGTCGCTGGCGGTGCACCGTCGCTACCATCCCCGGCCCCCGTTCGACGCGACCGCGCGGAAGCTGCCCGTGCACGCCCCGGCCGGTGCGCACGCCCGCTTCGCCCGTGCCGACGCCGTCACCGAGGCCGACTACGCCCGCACCGACCTCACCGACGTCTTCTCCTTCCACGACCTCGTGGCGGGGGAGCCGTTCACCGTCGGCGCCGGCGACGACGTCGTCACCGTCACCGCGTACGAGGTCGTGCACGTCTGCCCCGCCTGGGCGCTGCGCCTCGAGCACCGCGGCCGGGTGCTGACCTACTCCGGGGACACCGCCGCCTGCCCCGGACTCGTCGAGGCCGCCCGCGACGCCGACCTGCTGCTCTGCGAGGCCAGCTGGCCGCACGCCGAGGCCGGACCGCCCGGGGTGCACCTGTCCGGACGGGAGGCGGGCGAGCACGCCGCGGCCGCCGGCGCCCGACGCCTGGTCGTCACCCACGTCCCGGCTTGGTTCGACCGCGAGTCCCTCGGCGCCGAGGCCAAGGCGGCCTTCGGCGGAACCGTCGAGCTCGCCCGGCCCGACGCGGTGTTCGAGGTCTGAACCGGCTTCCTACGATGGTCGGGTGACACGAACCGAGGGCAGGGCCGACGGCCGGGCCGACGACGAGATGCGGCCGGTGACCATCACCCGGGGCTTCCAGAAGCACCCCGCGGGATCGGTGCTGGTGGAGTTCGGTGACACGAAGGTGCTGTGCGCCGCCAGCGTCACCGACGGGGTACCGCGCTGGCGCAAGGGATCCGGCCTCGGCTGGGTCACCGCCGAGTACGCGATGCTGCCCTCGGCCACCGACACCCGCTCGTCGCGAGAGTCGGTGAAGGGCCGGATCGGCGGCCGCACCCACGAGATCTCCCGGCTGATCGGCCGGTCCCTGCGTGCCTGCATCGACCTGCGCGCGCTCGGCGAGAACACGATCGCGATCGACTGCGACGTCCTGCAGGCCGACGGCGGCACCCGCACCGCGGCGATCACCGGCGCCTACGTGGCCCTGTGCGACGCCGTCACCTGGCTCGGGGAGCAGGGCAAGCTGTCCGACCCCAAGCCGATCTCCTGCCAGGTCGCCGCGGTGTCGGTCGGCGTCGTCGACGGCCGCGTCCGGCTCGACCTGCCCTACGAGGAGGACTCGCGGGCCGAGGTCGACACGAACGTCGTCGCCACCGAGACCGGGACGCTGATCGAGGTCCAGGGGACCGGCGAGGGCGCCACGTTCTCCCGCTCGACCCTCGACGCGATGCTCGACTCCGCGCTCGCCGGGATCGCCGAGCTGTCCCGCCTCCAGGTCGAGGTGCTCGCCGCGCCGCACCCGAAGATCGTCGCGCAGACCGCCCCCGCCGCCCCGGGCACCGCGGGGGAGGGCGACGCGTGAGGATCCTGCTCGCCACCCGCAACGCCAAGAAGCTCGTCGAGCTGCGCCGGATCACCGAGGCCGCGGGGCTCTCCGGGGTGGAGATCGTCGGGCTCGCCGACGTCCCCGAGTTCCCCGAGGCCCCCGAGACCGGCGCGACCTTCGCCGCGAACGCGCTCGCCAAGGCCCGCGACGCCGCCGCCGCGACCGGGCTGCCCGCGATCGCCGACGACTCGGGCATCACCGTCGACGCCCTCAACGGCATGCCGGGCATCTTCTCCGCCCGCTGGTCCGGCCGGCACGGCGACGACGCGGCCAACCTGGCGCTGCTGCTCGGACAGACCGCCGACGTCCCCGACGAGCGCCGCGGCGCCGCGTTCGTGTGCGCCGCCGCGCTCGTCACGCCCGAGGCGGTGGCCGGGCTCCGTGACACCGACGACACCGACGACACCGACAACGCCGACGGCCCCGATGCCACCGGCGGCCCCGACGCGGAGGAGTCCGTGCCCGGGCGCACCGTGGTGCACGGGACGTGGCGCGGCACCCTGCTGCGCGCCCCGCGCGGGGAGAACGGGTTCGGCTACGACCCGATCTTCGCCCCGGAGGGCGACACCCGCTCCTCGGCCGAGCTCAGCGCCGAGGAGAAGGACGCCGCCTCCCACCGCGGGACCGCGCTGCGCGCACTCGTCCCGCACCTGCAGGCGCTGCTCGCCCGCGACTGAGGTCTACTCGGGGGCGGGCTCGGCCAGGACGCGCTGCGCGATCCGGAACGCCGAGTTCGCCGCCGGGACCCCGCAGTAGATCGCGGTCTGCAGGATGATCTCGACGATCTCGTCGGTGGTCAGGCCGTTGCGCCGGGCCGCCCGTACGTGCAGCTCGAACTCCTCCCAGTGCCCGTGCGCGACCAGTGCGGTCAGCGTCACCGCCGAGCGCATCCGGCGCTCCAGCCCGGGACGGGTCCAGATCTCGTTCCACGCGTAGCGGGTGATCAGCTTCTGGAAGTCCGCGGTCGTGTCGTCGACGCGGCCCAGCGCCGCGTCGACGTAGTCCTGGCCGAGGACCTCGCGGCGCACGGCCAGCCCGTCGGCGTCCAGTTCGGCGGGATCGATACCCGAGTCGCTCATGGTCGGCAGCCTCTCACGGCCCATCCCCACGGCACGCCGGCCGAGGTCGCCCGACGACCGGCGGCGGGGACCGGCCGGTGCGGCGACGCGGCCGACGGCACCGGCGCGGGGCTCGGTACCGTGACGTCCGTGCGGTGGTGGCGGTTTCTGCTGGGCTGCCTCGGGCTGGTGCTCGCGGCCGCACTCGTCGTACTCGTGGCCCGGTCGCTGGGCCTGTCCGCGTTCCCCCGGTTCGGTGAGCTGCGCCGGGCCGTCGAGTCGGCAGGGCTCTGGGGCCCGGTCGTGTTCGTCCTGCTCCAGGTCGCGCTCAACGTCCCGCCCTTCCCCCGGACGGTGTTCACCGTGTCCGCCGGGGTGCTGTTCGGTGCCGTCGGCGGGGCCGCGCTGACCCTGTTCGCGACCGCACTGTCCGCGGTCGTGGCGTTCGCGCTCGTCCGTGCCACCGGCGGGGGGCTCGTCGCCCGCTACGCGCGCCACCCGCGCGCGGTGTGGGTGCGCCGCAGGCTCGACCACCACGGCGTGCTGGCGGTGACGTCGCTGCGGCTGATCCCGATGGTGCCGTTCGCGGTGCTCAACTACCTGTCCGGTCTGTCCCAGGTGCGGTTCTGGCCCTACCTGGTCGGCACCGTGATCGGGTCGGCGCCGAGCACCATCGCCGTCGTGGCCCTCGGCGACGCGGTGACCGGGCACGTGCCGCCCGCGCTGCTACTGGTGTCGGGGATCTGCGCGGTGCTCGGGCTCGGCGGGGTGCTGCTCGCCGCCCGCCGGCCGCTGCCCGACGAGCCCGAGGGCGTCGCGCCCGGGGGTGCCGGGCCGACCGGGACCGCGCCGCCCGCCGGGTGAGGCGGGCGACGCGACGCGTGCCGGCGGCGGGATTCGAACCCGCACTTGCACGGACCTAAACCGTGTCTCTCTGCCAGTTGGAGTACGCCGGCTAGTTCTTTCGGCCGCACCAGGTGTCGGTGAGGGCGTGGCAGTTCGCGCACAGGATACGAAGGTTCTCGAGCCGGTTGTCGGTGTGGTCGCCGTTGACGTGGTCGAGCTGGAGTGGGACGGGCCGTCCCCGCCACTCGGTCAGGCCACACTCCTCGCACCGGGCGGCCTTCAGCCCCTCCGCGACGAGCCGCCGGCGCAGGGTCGCGCTGCTGCGGTAGCTCGAGCCGCGGACCAGGATGTCCGCCAGCGGACGGGCCCGCCGCCCCGGGAAGGTCCGGCCCCGGGCCCAGGAACGGCCCGTGAAGTGCGTCGTGTCGAGCTCGAGCGCCCGGATGTGCGCGACCACCGCCCGGAACATCCCGCCGCTGGGCTCGTACCCGAGCCGCCGGAGCACGGCGTACACGCTGACCTCCGCCTCGACGGCCGCCCGCAGCGCCTCGTCGGTGTAGCGCCGGCGGTGGTTGCGGTGCCCGGGGTCGAGCGCCCCCGGGATGTGGCTCGCGTCCACGCCGGTCCGGGCGATGTGCGCCCGTAGCTGGTCGTACCGGCCGGGCCGGATCCCGAGGCGGTGGCACACCTCGCTCAGCCGCTGCGACGCCGCCACCGCGGCGACCAGCTCCTCGTCGGTCCACCGGCGGGCGCGGGGCACGCCCGCTCACCCCGCGCCCGCCGGCCGGGCCGGCATCAGACCTTCCAGTCCCGGCGGAGCTTCGCCACGTGCCCGGTCGCCTTCACGTTGTACTGCGCGTCGACGATCGTGCCGTCCTCGCCGACCAGGAAGGTCGACCGGATCACGCCGGTGACGGTCTTGCCGTAGAGCTTCTTCTCCCCGAAGGCGCCCCAGGCGGTGAGGACCTCGCGGTCGGGGTCGGACAGCAGCGGGAAGGTCAGCTTCTCGTTGTCGCGGAAGGTCGCGAGCTTGGCGGGCTTGTCCGGGGAGATGCCCAGCACGTCGATGCCCGCCTCGTTCAGCTCGGCGAGGTTGTCGCGGAAGTCGCAGGCCTCCTTCGTGCAGCCCGGGGTGCTCGCCGCCGGGTAGAAGTAGACGACGACCTTGCGGCCGCGGTAGTCGGCCAGGGAGACGGGCGTGCCGTCGGCGTCGTCGAGGGTGAAGTCGGGGGCGGGGTCGCCCGCCTGCAGCCGTGTGCTCATGTCGATCAGCGTGCCACCCGCCGGCCGCGGCGCCGCCACGAGTGTGGTGCCTGTGGACGTACCGGCCGGTTGTGGACGGATGCGACACCGACGACCGTCGGGCGCACCCGATCGGCGGCGCGCCGGTGGCCGGGCGCGCGGTCCGCCCCCGTCGGTGGCTACGGTGTGTCCCACGCCGCTCGCGGTGCCCGGACAGAGCTGTCGGGGCAGCGTCGGGCGCGAGCAGCAGGAGTCCCGGACGCGGACGCGTACCGGCCGAACCGGAGGTGGACGTGGTGGCCCGCGACCCCGAGAACATCCAGCGCGAGATCGAGAAGACCCGGGACGCGCTGGCCGAGAGTCTGGACGCCCTGGCGGACCGGGCGAACCCGAAGAACCTCATCGAGGGCGGCAAGGCGCAGCTCGCCGAGCGGCTCGCCGACCCGAAGGTCAAGTACTCGCTCATCGCGGTCGGCGCGCTGGTCGGACTGGCGATCGTCCGCTCGATCTTCCGCTAGACCGCCTGCACGTCACGCCCGGCCGGTGCACGAACCGGCCGGGCGTCGGTGTGTCAGGACAGCGAGTCGCGCAGCTCCAGCACCGCGGCGCGGTCGGCGCCCTCGGCCAGTGGACGGCGGTAGCGGGCGACGAGCCGGGCCGCGCCGAACCCGGCGACGGCGACGAGGTCGTCGCCGCGCAGGTAGCCGAGCACCGTGCCCTTCACCGGGCCGTCGCCGAGACCCTCGCCGTGCAACGGCAGCAGCGAGTCCGCGCGGTCCGGCCACCCCACGAGCTGGATCTTCATGCCGAACTGGTCGGACCAGAAGAACGGCACCGCGGCGGGCGGCAGGTCGGTGCCGGTGATGTCCGCGGCGACCGCGGCGGCCTGGTCGCTCGCCGAGGTCCAGTGCTCCAGCCGGGTGCGCTCGCCGGTGTCCGGGTCGGTCCAGGCGGCGGCGTCGCCCGCCGCCCACACCCCGGGCAGCCCGTCGACCCGGCCCCGGTGGTCGCACGGGATCCCGGCGGAGACGTCGACGCCGGTGGCCTCCAGCCAGCCCAGGTCGAGCATCCCTCCGACGCCGACGACGATCTCGTCGGCCGTCACCGTCGACCCGTCGGAGAGGGTGGCACCCGAGGACGTCAGCTCCGACACCGCCACCCCGGTGCGCAGGTCGACCCCGGCGTCGACCATCAGCCGGGCCACCACCGCACCGGCCTGCTCGCCCAGCAGCCGCGCCATCGGCACCGTGCCGGTCTCGACGACGGTGACAGCGACACCCCGGTCCCGGGCGGTGCTCGCCACCTCGGCCCCGATGAACCCGGCACCGACCACGAGCAGCGACGACGCCGAGGCGAGCGCGTCGCGCAGCCGTTCGGCCTCGTCGACGGCGCGCAGCAGGTGCGCGGAGTCCGGCTGGCCGTCGAGCAACCGGGAGGTGACCCCCACGGCGAGGACGACGGCGTCGGCGTGCAGCACGGTGCCGTCGTCGAGCTCGACCTCGGAGCCGTCGGCCGGGCCCTCACCGGGCCGCAGGGCGACCGCGGAGCGGCCGAGATGGGTGCGCGCGCCGAGCTCGGCGAGGTCCTCGGCGGTGCACAGGTCGATCTTGGTGCGTTCCCACGCCCCGGCGAGGAACTGCTTCGACAGCGGGGGGCGGTCGTAGGGGAGGTGCTCCTCGGCCCCCACCAGGCTGATCCGGCCCTCGTAGCCGTCCCGGCGCAGGTTCTCCACCGTCCGCAGCCCGGCCAGCCCTGCGCCGACCACCAGCACGTGTTCCGGCACGCTCATCTCCTACCTCCCCGCTCCGGGGCCGGACGGTGCGCCGGTCCCGTCCCGATCTTCGCGGACGGCGTGCGACGCGGCCGCGCGGCCCGGCCGTCAGAAGGTGCGGTCGTCCGGGTCGAGCCGGTTGCGCAGCCGCGACAGGGTCTGTGCGAGCAGCCGGGAGACGTGCATCTGGGAGATGCCGACCTCCTGGGCGATCTGGGTCTGTGTGCGGTTGCCGAAGAACCGGAGCATCACGATCGTCCGCTCCCGTGGCGCGAGCTCGGCGAGCAGCGGGCGCAGCGACTCGCGGTAGTCGACCCGGTCGAGCTCGGCGTCGGCGTCGCCGACCAGCTCGCCCACGGTCGCACTGCCGTCCTCCGACGACAGCATCTCGTCGAGCGAAGAGCTGCGGTAGGCCTCGGCGGCCTCCAGGCCCTCCAGCACCTCGCCGACGGGCAGGTCGAGGTACTCCGCGAGCTCCGAGGGCCGGGGCGCGCGACCGAGGGTCTGGGACAGCTCGGACACCGCGCCGTTGATCGACACGTGCATGTCCTTGAGCCGTCGCGGTACCCGCATCGACCAGCTCTGGTCCCGGAAGTGCCGGCGCACCTCACCGGAGATCGTGGGCACGGCGAAGGAGAAGAACTCGCCGCCCTTCTCCGGGTCGAACCGGTCGATGGCGTTGATCAGCCCGACCGTCGCGACCTGCACGAGGTCGTCGAGGGGCTCGCCGCGGTGGTTGAACCGGCGGGCGATGTGCTGGGCGACGGGCAGGTAGCCGGTGACGAGCTGCTCGCGCAGCCGCTCCCGGCGGGGATCACCGTCGTCGAGGCCCGCGTACTGCTCGAGCAGCGGGGTGAGGTGGGCGTACTGGGGGTCCACCGTCACGTCACAGTCCGTGACCTGCGAGCTTGTGCAGCCGGATGGTGAGGGCGGGGCGGCCGCCGTCCTCCTCACCGGTCTCGACGGCGACGTGGTCGGCCAGGGTCTGCAGGACCCGCCAGCCGAAGCTGTCGGTGGGCAGCTGCGCGCCGCTGCCGGTCTCGACCCGGGCGGTGACCTCGATGCGCTCGTCGGACACGGCGAAGGTGCACCGCAGCGGCGTGCCGGGAGTGGCCATCGCGACGAGCGTCGCACACGCCTCGTCGACGGCCATCCGCAGATCGGAGACCGCGTCCAGGTCGAAGTCCGCGCGCGCGGCGAGGTCGGAGGCCACCGCGCGGACCGTGGGGATCAACGCGGGCCGCGCGGCGACCCGGATCTCGACGGTGTTGTCGGTGCCGGCGGGGTGCGCCGTGCCTGCCACGTCCTCCTGGGCCACGCTGACGAGTCCTTTCGTACGACGGGGGGGTGTCGGGCCGGATCATGTCGCCTCCGGCGGGGATGTGCAGACCGGGTGCCCGCTCAGGCGCCGGGAATGCCTTCCTGATCGGGCAGGACGGTGAACAGCTGGGCGGAGCCGGTGACCTCGAGCGGCCGGAGCACGGCCCGGTTGGTGGCGACGACGAACAGCCGCCGTCCGTCCCGGGCGGCCCGACGGGCGGTGTGGATGAGCACGCCCAGGCCGCTGGAGGCGAGGAACGTGACGCCCTCCAGGTCGACGGCGAGGTCGCGGCCGTCGCCGTCGGGCGGGAGGTTCAGCAGCTCGTCGAGGGCCGTCTCGAGACGCGGCGCGGTCAGGGTGTCGACCTCGCCACGCACGGTGAGCACGGTCAGGCCACTGCGCGGTGAGGACAGGCGGACCCCGAGGTGGGCGGAGTCGGCGGGGTCCAGCTCGGCGTCGCCGTCCCCCCCGGGACGGTTGCGCCGGCGCGGATCCGGGCAGGGTGATCACCTCCGTGTCGGGCGCCGGGCGGCGCGGAAGCGTGGTGGAGCGCCGCCGTGCTCTCGACGGGCAGATGCCTTCTCGCATCGCGACGACGCACCGGGGGTGCGGCGGAGCCTTCCTGGCCCGCACCGGTCCGGTCCACCCACGACAGGAGACCGGGACCGACGATACCGGCCGGGCTCGGTGCGCCCGGCACGGCGCCTGCCCTTAGGCTCGCCAGGGTGACGCGGTATCCCGATCTCGGTTCCGACACCCCCGCCGGCCCGCCCGGCGACGCGGTGGACCGGGCCGTCGACCAGGCGGTCGCGACCTCGGTGGAGTCCTTCGGTGAGCAGCCGAGCACCCCCGCGATGCCGTACGTGCGCGGCGGGACCCAGGTGGCCGTCCTGATGATCGACATCGCGGACCGCCGGATCGTCTACGCCAACACCACCGCGCTGGAGCTGGCCGGCGACCGCCCGGTGCGGCTGCCGATCGGGGTCCGCGAGTGGAGCGAGTCCGTGCGGCTGACCGATCTGGACGGCTGGCCCTACACCGACGAGGGGTCACCGCTGTCCCGCATCGCCGCGGGCGACGCGGTGTCCGGCGAGCCGGTGGCACTGCACGGACCGGGCCTGATGCCCGACCGCGACGGCGTCCCGGTCCCGGGTGAGGGCGCGACGGCCAGCAGCACGCTGGTCTGGGTGACCGGGTTCGCGCTGTCGGACCCCGGCGCCCAGGGACAGGGCGCGTTCGCCCAGCCCTCGACCACCGGGCCCGGCCGGGCGCTGGCCGTGCTGCTGCCGCTGTCGGACTCCGAGGTCGGCCAGGGCGGGGACCGGGACCGGATGGGGTTCCTGCGCGACCGCGCCGTGCTGGCCACCGAGATGTCGTTCACGATCTCCGACCCGCAGCGTGAGGACGACCCGCTGGCCTGGGTGAACCCGTCGTTCGAGCGGCTGACGGGCTATCCGCTCGACGAGGTCGTCGGGCGCAACTGCCGGTTCCTGCAGGGGCCCAACACCGACCGGTCCGCGGTCCGCCGGCTGCGCGAGGCGCTGCGGGAACAGCGGCCGATCACCGAGGTGCTGCTCAACTACCGCCGCGACGGCACCGCGTTCTGGAACCAGGTGTCCGTCTCGCCGGTGCACGACGGCGACGGCGAGCTGGTCAACTTCGTCGGGGTGCAGAGCGACGTCACCGAACGGGTCGTCGTCGAGCAGGAGCGGCGGGCGGCGCTGGCCGACGCCGAGGCGGCGCGGGCCCAGCTGCGGCTGCTCGCCGAGGCGACCACCCAGATGACCTCGGCGCTCGACGTGGCCGACGCCTGCCGTCGGTTCTCCCGGATCGTGGTGCCGGAGCTGGCCGACCTGTGCACGGTGGACCTGCTCGACACCCCCAACGGGGCCAGCCGCGAGCGGATGGCCGTCGCGGCCCGCGATGCCGACGACGAGGCGCTGCTGTCGCGGTCCGGTCCGCTGGGGGCCGTGCGGATCGAGCAGCAGGCCGAGACCGCGGTGCGGACCGGCAAGCCCTACCTGGTGCAGGAGCTGCCCGACGACGGACGCGAGGTCCATCCGGACGACCCGGAGGCGGCCGACGCCTACGAGCGGCTGCGGCTCCGCTCGGCGATGGTCGTCCCGCTGCTCGGCCGCGGCCGGGTGCTCGGCCTGGTGACGCTGTCCACCCAGTTTCCCTACGGCCGTCGCTGGACCCAGCGCGACGTGCACCTGGCCTCGGACCTGGCGGGCCGCGCCGGGCTGGCCGTCGACAACGCCCGGCTCTACGAGGTGGAGCGGGCCGCGGCGGCGACCCTGCAGCACAGCCTGCTCCCGGCGTTGCCGCAGGTCCCGGGGATGCGGGTCGCGGCCCGCTACCTGGTGGGCGCGGACGGCAACCAGGTCGGCGGGGACTGGTACGACGTGCTGCCGATGCCGGACGGCTCTGTCGGTGCCGCGGTGGGCGACGTGGTGGGCCACGACCTGTCGGCGGCGGCCGCGATGGGGCAGCTGCGCGGTGTGCTGCGTTCCTATGCCTGGGGCGGCGACGCGCCAGGGCCGGTGCTCGACCGCTGCGACCAGCTGGTGCAGGGCCTGGACATCGCCGCGATGGCGACCGCGGTCTACGCCCGGTTCGGCCCGGCGGGCCCCGACGGCGCGCGCGAGCTGACCTACGCCAACGCCGGGCACCCGGCGCCGCTGCTGCGCGATCCGCAGGGCCGGCTGCACCGGCTCGACGCGCACCACTCGCCGATGCTCGGGGCGGTGCCGGAGTTCGGGCGGGCCACCGGGGCGCACCGCGACGGGGCCACCGTGCCGTGTGCGGCGGGGTCGCTGCTGGTCTTCTACACCGACGGCCTGACCGACATCGTCGGGGAGGACGCCGACGCCCGCACCGAGCTCATCGAACGCACCGTGGAGCAGCTGCCGTCCGACGCGGACCCGGAGCGGGTCGTCGAGCGGGTGCTCGAGGTGTGCCTGCCGGACCGGCTCGACGACGACATCGCGCTGCTCGCGATCCGCCTGGACCGCCCCGCCTGACGTACCGCCCTGACCGGCCGCCCTGACCGGCCGGCGCCGTTCGACCGTCCGGCCCCTCCGTACTACCGGTGGGCGGGCCGAGGTCACGGCGGAGTTGCGGTCGGGGCCGTCCGGGGGTTCGGGACAGGGGGTCGTCTCCCGCTCGTGGAACGGGTGACCCCACTCGTCCGTCCGGGTGGGTAATCGGCGATCGATCGGGGGACCCGGGCGTTGTACTGGACGGACGAGGACGTGCGGGATCGACGGGGGCGAGCGTGGGGCAGGGGACGACGCGACCGCGGAGGCTGGTCGCCGTGGCGCTGACCGCTGCGGAGTCGGAGAGGGCGGGGGGACCGCTCGCGGCGCTCTCCGGCGCGGCGGGGGAGACCGACCTGCTGGTGGTGCGGGACGACCCGGCCCCCGTCCGGCGTCCGCTGACACCGGCGCAGGCGCGGGAGCTGCTGGCGGCCGAGGACGACCTCGATGACGACACCCAGGACGGCACTGGGGACGGCACTGAGGCCGCGCCGGTGGTGATGCTGCCGGTCGAGCGGGTGCGGGTGCACCGCCTCGGGCTGCGCTGGGCGGTGCAGGACGGCGACGAGGCGGACCTCGTCGCGGCGCTCTCGGAGCTGGTCGGGTTCGACCCCGACGACGACACCTGGTGCGTGGCCCCGGCCGCCGCCGGACCGGTGTCCGACCCCGAGATCGAGGTGGTCCGTCGCGCGGTGCGCCGCGTCGCGCGGGTCTACGGCCTTCCGGTGCTGCCCTACCGACCCGCGGGCCCCGTCGCGGAGGACATCACCGAGGACATCACCCGGGACATCACCGGGCCGGAGGCCCTGCCCTCCGCGGTGTGACGCCCGGAGATGTGGCAGAACGTCCGGGCAGCAGGACGGCCCGCCCGATGCCCGGGCGGGCCGTGCCGGATCGGTGAGCCGTCGAGCAATGCCGTCAGACGACGGCGGCGAGGCCCGGGCCCTGCTCGGCGACGATGCGCTCGGCGTCGCGGCGCTCGATGATGGCGCGACGCTCGGACTCGCCCAGCCCGCCCCACACGCCGAACGGCTCACGGCTGGCCAGCGCGAAGCGGCGGCACTCCTGCAGCACGGGACAACCCCGGCAGACCTGCTTCGCGCGCTCGGTGCGACGCGACCGGGAGGGGTTGCGCTCGCCGTCGGGGTGGAAGAACACGGCGCTGTCCATGCCGCGGCACGCGCCCAGTCGCTGCCACTGCCACACGTCGTCCATCGGGCCGGGAAGCCGGGAAACGTCGCTCACGTGCTCACCTCGTCGCTCGGGGCCCGGGCGGACCGGGTTGGCTCCCCAACCCGGTTCCCGAGGGGGTCCGAGATCAAACCTGCGGGGTGGCGGGACCGGTGCCGGTGATCGGCCGCGTGCGGCCCCCGGGGGCGGGCGGTCGATCGGACCGACCGCCATCACCCCTGTTCACGACACCACCCCGCACCTGCGCGCTGCGACCGGCACGCCGGTATCGGGCGGAATCGGACCGACGATGTGTGACTCACGTCACCTGTCAGGAGGCCAGTGCGGCCTGCACGTCGTCGTGGATGTCGAACAGATGGTGCAGCCCGGCGATGCCGATCGGGCGCAGGACACGCCGCTCGGTGCACGCCAGACGCAGCTCGACGCCGGCCCGGTGGGCCTGCTCGCGCAGCTCGATCAGGGCCGCCAGTCCGGACGTGCCGAGGAAACGGACCCCGTCGAGGTCCAGCACGACCAGCGAGGACACCGAGATCTGCTCGGCCACCGAGTGCCGCAGCTCCGGCGCGGTCAGCATGTCCAGCTCGCCGGTCACCGCGACGACGACCGTCCCGTCCGCGGGCCGGGTGGTCTCCAGTCGCAGCCCGTCGCAGCTGTCGGTGACATCGGGTGACGCCGTGCCCGAGCCGTCGCTGGTGCCGGCGCCGGGTGGACGGGGGTCGGTCATTGGGTCGACGGTAGGCACCGCGGCACGGCGTCGCCACTCGGAGCCCGCTCGGTGCCCGCACGGTGCCGGCGACGCGTCCCGTCGGGCGACCGCACCGTCCAGGCTCAGGACGTCCGCTGCGCGCTGCCCTCGGAACCGGCGGCGGAGGAGGCGGGGGCTGCGGCCGGTGACGGCTCGGCGTCCCGCTGCTCCGGCAGCACCACCGCCGGGAGCGCGGCGGCCTCGTCCCGGTCCGCGACGGCGTCGGCGGCGACGGCGTCGGGGACCTCGTCCGGCCCGGCGGTCTCCCCGGTGCGCAGCGCGTGCGCCGGGCCGCCCACCGGGCGCCGGACCCGCTCGCCCTGGTCGGCGCCCCGGGAGGCGCGGGCGGGCGCGTCGAGCCTGCCCAGCTCGGCCCCCGGCATCGCGTGCAGCCGGGCGATCTCGTCGCGCACCGACGAGCGCAGGCCGGACACGTGCGCGTGCATCGACGCCGCGGTGTCCGCGACGAGCTCGCTGTCCCGCCGTGCGGCCGCCCCGGCCGCGCGCAGCCGGTCGACCTCCGCGCGGGCCTCGTCGACCATCCGGGCGGCCTCGTCGCGGGCGGCGTCCACCAGCTGCGCGGCCTCGACCTCCGCGCCGCGCCGCCGCATCGCGGCCTCGTGCTCGGCCATCCGGAGCACCTTGTCCGCGCGCATGCCGAAGGTCTCCGCGGGCCGGGAGCGGGCCTCCTCCAGCGTGGCGGCGAGCGCGTCGGCCCGGCGCTCGGCGGTGTCGCGCGCGTGCTCGGCCGCGGCGAGACGGACCATCAGGTCCTCGACGATGTGCTCGACGGTGCGGGCACCGTCGCCGCCGCGCGGGCTGCGCTGCGGCAGTCCGGCGGCCGTGGTCCCCGGGGGCGCGGCCTCGGGAACGCGCCCGGTCGGGGGCGTCGCGTCCCCGGGCCGGGTCGCCTCGTCGTCGCGCACGTCCTCGGCCGTCACCTCGGCACCGGTCTCCGTGACACCGTCGGTCACCTCGTCGCACTCCCCGGGCAGATGTTCACGGTGCGTCAGTCTCCGGCTCCGTGACGCACCCCGACAGCCCCCGTTCGGCGGACGGCGCCGGTGCGGCGGTCGACGGTGTGTGACGTGCGCGATCACGGAGCCCCGATGCGGGCACGGGGGCGCGGAGGGCGGCGCGGGGCGGGCCGCGCGGGCACGACGTGACCCGGATCGGCGCCGTGGCCGAGGGACCGGGCCGGGCCGGCTCCGAGGCCGATCTAGGGTCGGGGGCGTGCACCCCGTCGACCGTTCCTGTGCCCGTACCCGCGCCTGGGTCGACGAGGCGATGCGCCGCGTCCAGGCCGACGCGAACCGTTCCGCCGACACCCACCTCCACGTGCTGGACCTGCCCGCCGAGTGGGGTGTGCAGGTCTACCTCAAGGACGAGTCCGTGCACCCCACCGGCAGCCTCAAGCACCGGCTGGCCCGGTCGCTGTTCCTCTACGCGCTCGCGTCGGGCTGGATCACCGACGGCACCACGGTCGTCGAGGCCAGCTCCGGGTCGACGGCGGTCTCCGAGGCCTACTTCGCCCGGCTGATCGGGGTGCCGTTCGTGGCGGTCATGCCTCGCTCGACCAGCCCGGAGAAGATCGCGCTGATCGAGCGGGAGGGCGGGCGCTGCCACTTCGTCGACCACGGCGGTGAGGTCTACGCCGAGGCCGAGCGGCTCGCCGCGGCCACCGGCGGGCACTACCTCGACCAGTTCACCTACGCCGAGCGTGCCACCGACTGGCGCGGCAACAACAACATCGCCGAGTCGATCCTGGCCCAGCTCGCCGAGGAGCCGCACCCGGTGCCGGAGTGGATCGTCGTCGGCGCCGGGACCGGGGGCACCTCGGCGACGATCGGCCGCTACCTGCGTTACCGGCGGCTCGCGACCCGGCTGGCCGTCGTCGACCCGGAGGGCTCGGCGTTCCTGCCCGGCTGGACGGCGGGGGACCCGTCGTACGCGACGGGTGCGGCGTCGCGGATCGAGGGGATCGGGCGGCCCCGGATGGAGCCGAGCTTCGTCCCGTCGGTGATCGACCGGATGGTCCCGGTCCCCGACGCCGCCAGCGTCGCCGCGGCCCGCCACCTGCGCGACCGCACCGGCCGGTGGGCCGGCGGGTCGACCGGCACCAACCTGTGGGGCGTCTACCAGGTCGTCGCCGAGATGCTGCGTGCCGGACGGTCGGGCAGCGTCGTGACCCTGCTGTGCGACGGCGGCGAGCGCTACCGGCACAGCTACTACGACGACGCCTGGGTCGCCGCCCAGGGGATGGACCTGGCGCCCTACACGGCGACCCTCGACCGGTTCGTCGCGACCGGGGTCTGGTCCCCGCCCGCTGACTGAGCGGCTCCGCCGGGCCGGGTCAGCCCTCGGCGAGCAGGGCGGCGGTCGCGAGCAGCCGTCGCTCCGACCCGGGCCGCCCCACGAGCTGCACGCAGCCGTGCTCCCCGGGCCGGTGCACCGGCGCGACCAGCGACGGCAGCCCGGCCAGGTTCCACGCCGCCACCCCGGTGGATCCGGCACCGGACGCCCCGGGCGGGGCGGGCAGCAGGCCGGCCTCGGCGCCGGCGTCGTCGAGCCAGGCGACCATCCGCTGCCGCCACGACGCGGGCGTCGCGGGACGCAGGCCGCCCAGGCGCCGGACGCGGCGGCCGCGCCGGACGAGGCTGCGGGCGCTGCGCGGCAGCTCGGCCGGGTCGAGGCCGAGGTCCTCCACCCGGCGGGCGAGCCCGGCCTGCCGGCGGCGGGCCGAGTGGACGACCAGCACGGCCCGGTACGGCGGGTCGGCGGCGACGAGGCCCAGCCCGGCGTCCTGCAGCAGCGTGATCGCCGTGTGCACCGCGGACGCCGCGTCCGGCCCGGCGAGCCGGGTGCGTCCGGTCCGCAGCGACGCGGCCAGGGAGGAGACGGGCGTCGCGCCGGACCCGGGGCCGGGACCGGTCGGGGCGGTGAGCCGCAGCACCGACGACGGCGCGGCCGGCCCCCCGGTGCCGCGGGAGAGGGCGTCGAGCACCACGGTGAGGTCCTCCGCGCACCCGGCGATCAGGGTCGGCTCGGCCAGCCCGCACCAGCGGCGCTCGGCGGCGTCGGGCAGCGGGAGCACCCGGCGGCCCGGCTTGAGCGCGGCGATCCCGTGGGCGGCGGCGGCGCAGCGCAGGGTCCCGTCGCCGTCCACGCCGATCCCGAGCGGGACGACACCGGAGGCGACCACGGTCGCGGTGGCCCGGCCGCCCGGGGTGCCGTCGAGGCCCACCTCGTGCTCGGCTGTCCGCGCCCGCCCGGCGACGAGCGCGCCCGCGGCCCGCAGCCTGCGCACGACCTCGTCCCCGCGACCCGCGACGGAGATGCCGTCCTCGACCACCACCGGGACCCCCGCCAGCGGCAGGGCGAACCGGTCGGTGCGCCGGTCGAGCGCCGCGGCGGCCGCGCGCAGCGGTCCGGCGTCCACCACGAGCCCGGCGCCCACGGGTACCGCGTCGTCGAGGGCGGCGAGGAGCCGCTCGGCGACGGTGGCCGCGCTCAGCCGTCCCTCGCGCACCGCGGCCGCGAGCCCCGACACACCGGACGGGCCGTCTCCCGAGGTGGGGGACGGCTCGTCCAGGTGCAGAGTGCTCATCGCGGTGGGGCTCGTCGTCCCGGTCGTCGGAGGGAGTGGTCGGGGAAAAGGACGGGAATCGCACCCGCCCGGCCGAGATGCTCGGCCACGTCGGCGTCGAGGACCGCGGGCGCCACCGGGCACCCGTGGACCCCCGGGGCATCAGGCCGTGCGGAGTGCCTCCGGCACACCGTCGGCCACGTCGAACAGGGACATCAGGTTGGTCGCCTCGAGCGCCCGGGTGACGGCGTGCGACCCGCAGACCAGCCGCAGCCGGCTGCCGGCGTTCTCCGCCTTCTCCTTGCCCTCGACGAGCGCCGCCAGCCCGGCCGACCCGAGGAACGTGACCCGGGTCAGGTCCACCACCAGCAGGCTCGCGGAGCCGATCCGCTCGGCGAGGCGTTCGCTCAGCACGGGCGCCGTCATCGTGTCGATCTCGCCGTGCACACCGACGACGACGGCGCCGTCACCGTGCTCGGTCACCTCGAAGCGGACGACCTCGCCGACGTCGGGGCCCTGGTCTCCCCCCACCCCGGTGGGCGTCTCACTGCTCATGTGTCGTGCTCCCTCGCGAGTCGTCGCCGTCGGCGCCGTCGACGTGCTCGTGGTCCGGTCCCGGACACGCCGTCGACTTCACCGTGAGTGACAACCGGCCGCCGTTGCTTGACGTGCCGCTCGTGCTGCCTCCGCACCAGCCTAGTCAGCGCGGTCACCCACCCTACGACCGCGGTCGGCGGTGGCACAAACGTTCCGCGACGTGGTCCGGTGCGTCGGCGGGGGTGGTCCGGCCCGGCTGGCAGGGTGGCCACCATGAGCGTCGAGATGCCTCCGCCGTTCGGGGTCCGGATCGGTGTCCGCAGCTATGAGATGGACGTGAACGGGCACGTCAACCACGCCGTCTACCACCAGTACGGCGAGCACGCCCGGATGGAGCACTTCCGTGCGGCCGGGTTGTCCCAGCACGCGCTCGGGGCGCACGGCCTGACGATCGTGCTGCTGTCGACGACGGCGCACTTCCGGGCCGAGCTGCGCGCCGGCGACGAGCTGTGGATCGACTCGGCGATCGCGTTCACGACCCGCAAGCCGTTCACGATGCGTCACCGGATCGTCCGGGAGACCGCGGCCGACGGGGCCCGGACGGACGATCTCGCGGCCGAGGTGGAGTGCACCCTCGGGGTGCTCGACACGACGACGCGACGCCTGGTCGCCGACCCGCACGGCCGGCTCGTGGCCGCGGCGTCGGACCCGGCCCTGCTGGGGCCGGGCCCGGAGGCCACGACGCCGTCGTGACGGCGGGGGCGCGCCCTCGCGGCGGGGGCGTCGAGGTGCCGGAGGCTCCGTGGCGGGGTGCCGCCGGCGCCGGCCCGAGACGGCTCAGCCGCGCCGGGCGGGGTCCGCGCCGTACGGGCCGCCGGTGCGGGCGGGGACGGGCCGGTACCCACCGCTGTCCTGCGGACGGGGTGCGGCGGCCGGACGGCCCCCGGTGCCCTCGGCCCCGGACGGAGCGACCGCGGGATACCCGCCGGTGCCGTGCGGCCGGGTGGGCGTGACGGCCCGGTGGCCGCCGGTCGCGAGGATCTTGTGCGGGGCGGTGGTCCCGGCCCGGGCCGGGCCGACGAGCGGCGGCACCGCTCCGCCGGCCCGTCGCACCGCGCGGCGCGACCGGAGGTAGGCGCGCGGGCCGGTCAGCAGTCCCCGGTTGCGCGTCTGGTCGGCGTCGGCGGGCATCGCCACGCCGGCGCCGGCCTCGCGGTCGGAGATGTGGCGCAGCCGGGCGACCGCGGCGGGGAGTCGGCGCAGTGCGACCGACCGGCCCTGCGGGGACAGCGCCACCTTGGCCAGGAAGCTGCCCAGCCCGACGGCGTAGCCCTCCATCTGCTTGCGCAGGGCGGCCTGGTCGGGGCGGTGGTGGTGCCACAGGTAGGCGCCGGGTGCGTAGCCCAGGACGTGGCCGGCGAGGATCATGCGGACGAGGAACTCGCAGTCCTCGCCGCCGTGGGTGGGGGTGCCGGGGCCCATGGCCTCGTCGAAGCCGCCGACGGCGCGGGCGGCGCTGGCGCGGACGGCGAGGTTGGCGCCGATGCCGAACAGGTCGGGGGCGAAGGGGAAGATCGGGGAGTCCGCGGGGGGTTCGGCGAGGGTGAACCGGCGGGGGGTGAAGCCCTTGTTCCAGGCCAGGGCGACGTCGGCGGCGCGTTCCTCGGGGCTGGCGAGGCGGGCGGCCAGGACGGGGCCGGAGACGCAGGCGAGTTCGGGGTCGGCGGCGAAGGCGCCGGCGATGCGGGAGGCCCAGGCGGGGTCGACCTCGGTGTCGTCGTCGGTGAAGGCGACGATCTCGGTGCGGGCCTCGGCAAGTCCGCGGTTGCGCCCGACCGAGGCCCCGCGGCGCGGCTCGCGGACGTAGCGGACCCGTGGGGACCCGGCCGCGGCGACGGCATCGCGGGTGAGCTCGTCCGGCGGATCGTTGTCGACGACGACGACCGACAATGCCGGGTGGTCCGAGGCGAGGACCGCGCGCAAGCAGCGGGCCAGCGACTCGGGGCGGTTGCGCGTCGCGATCACCACCGTCACCGGGTCGCTCGCCACCGGTGCCGGGGTCACCTCCTCGGGCGGCCCCAGGGTGATCAGCGCGGATCGCAGCTCTGCGATCGTGGCCCGTCCGCCACGCAGCGGCACGGTCACCTGACCCTGTGGAGTGCCCCCGACGGTGACGAGCAGACGGGCGGCGTGGAAGCCCGGGTCGACCCGCAGATCACGCAGCGGCCCGAGCCGGTCCAGTTCACCCACCCAGGTCGCGGCGTCGTTCGGCGCAGACATCGCTGACATGGGTCACAGTGTCGGGTATGCGAGCTGTGCTCACACTGAGAGTGCGCGGTTGCCGGATTTCGGACACTGTGCGTGTGCGCGGTCGCGGAGTTCACCGGATGCGGTGCGACGGACGGCGTCGGCGCAGGTCGGAGCCGTGGCGCCCGATCATGCGCCGTACGGGTGATGACGGCGGCCGCGCAGCGCGGTTGCCCACGGCGGTGCCGGGGCGCGACGAGCGGCAGTGGTGCTGCGACGACACGCCGTGGAAGCCCGGTTTCGGGCGTGTCGCGCCTCTCTCATCACCCGAACGGGCGCGAAGTCCACACCGGACGATCCCCCGACGCCCCGGACCAGCACCGATGGTGAGCTCGCGCGGGACGGGGTGCGGGTGTCCGGGCGCGGGTAGGTTCGGATCATGAGCGAGTCCCGCCCCACCGCCTCGGTCCTGGTCACCGGGAGCGAGCTGCTGACCGGCCACGTCGCCGACGCCAACGGCCCCTTCGTCGCCCGCTCCCTCGGCGAGCTCGGCTTCGCCGTCTCGCGGGTCCTGCTGGTGGGGGACCGCACCGAGGACCTGCGCTCGGCCCTGGAGTTCGTCGCCTCCGACGATCTCGTCGTCACCTCGGGCGGGCTCGGACCGACCGCCGACGACCTCACGGCCGAGGTCGTCGCCGAGTTCGCGGGAGCGGAGATGGAGGTCGACACCGCGCTGCAGGGTCGGATCCATGACCGGGTCGCCGGATGGGCGAGCCGCGCCGGCTGGGCCGGCCCCGCGCTCGACGCGGCGACGGCCAAGCAGGCCAGGGTCCCGCGCGGGGCGAGCGTCCTCGAACCGGTCGGGACCGCGCCGGGGCTGGCCGTGACGCGGCCGGGCGGGCCGCTCGTCGTCGTGCTCCCGGGGCCGCCGCGGGAGCTGCAGGGCATGTGGCCCGCCGCGTTGGAGTCGGCCCCGGTCGCTGAGCTGCTGACCCGGGTACCCCGCGCGGAGGCGACGTTGCTGCGCTTCGCGGGGCTGCCGGAGTCCGAGATCGCCGAGACGCTGCGCGTCCTGGAGACCGAGCTCGACGTGTCCGGCGTGGAGGTGACCACCTGCCTGCGTCGCTCGGAGCTGAAGGTCGACCTGCACCCGCTGCCCGGGGCCGAGCCGGCGGCCCGCGAGCTGGCCGCGCGGATCGTCGACCGGCACCGCCGCGCGCTCATCAGCGACGACGGCAGCACCACCGACGAGCTGCTCGCCGCGGCGCTGGGCGCGAAGGGCTGGACGGTCGCGACCGGCGAGTCCTGCACCGGTGGGCTGCTCGCCGGGCGGCTGGTCGACCGGGCCGGGTCGTCGGCCTACGTCGCCGGGGGCGTGGTCGCCTACTCGAACGAGGCGAAGACCGCGCTGCTCGACGTCCCCGCCGCGCTCATCGAGGCGCACGGGGCGGTGTCGCCGGAGGTCGCGCGGGCACTGGCGGACGGTGCGCGGGCGCGGTTCGGGGCGGACGTCGGCGTCGGGATCACCGGCGTCGCGGGCCCCGGTGGCGGTACCGAGGCCAAGCCCGTCGGCTACGTCTGCTTCTGCGTGACCACCGCCGACGGCCAGGTCATCGCGCGCGACCCGCAGCTGCCCGGCGGGCGGGCCGACGTGCGCGAGCGCTCGGTCGACCTGGCCATGCACCTGCTGCTGCGCGCCACCGGCGTCACGGGGCCGGGCGCGCACCGCTGAGCGCACCCTCTGTGCACGACGCCCCGCCCGGGGGACCCGGACGGGGCGCTGCGCTGTGCGGGGAGGCTCAGCCCTTCGCGGCGGCGAAGCGCTGGGCGGCGTCGGCCCAGTTGACGACGTTCCACCAGGCCTTGACGTAGTCGGGCTTCACGTTCTTGTACTGCAGGTAGAAGGCGTGTTCCCACATGTCGAGCAGGACGATCGGGGTCTGTCCGGCGGGGAGCTGGGACTGCTGGTCGTAGAGCTGGTGGATCAGCAGGCGGTCGCCGAGCTGGTCGTAGCCGAGGATGGCCCAGCCGGAGCCCTGGATGGTGGTGGCGGCGGCGGTGAAGTGGGCCTGGAATCCGTCGAAGGAGCCGAAGTCCTCGTCGATGGCGGCGGCGAGGTCGCCGGTGGGCTTGTCGCCGCCGTCGGGGGAGAGGTTGTTCCAGAAGGCGGAGTGGTTGACGTGGCCGCCGAGGTTGAACGCGAGGGTCTTCTCGAGTCCGACGATGGCGCCGAAGTCGTTGCGGTCCCGGGCCTCGGCGAGCTTGTCGAGGGTGGTGTTGAGGCCCTGGACGTAGGTGTTGTGGTGCTTGGAGTGGTGCAGCTCCATGATCTCGGGCGCGATGTGCGGGGCGAGCGCGGAGTAGTCGTAGGGCAGGTCCGGAAGCGTGTACTCGGCCATGGTCCTCTCCTGGGTCGGGAACGCGCGGCGGTGTGCCACGCGGATTCACTTGCCACTATGTAGCAACTGCCGACTACCCGCGACCGGCCACGCGCACGCGTGGACGGATCGATCCGCCACATGTACTCTGCTGCAAGTCACTTGCAGGAATGCCGGTGACGCGGTGGAGATCGTTCTGGCAGCTCGACATCCGCCGTCGACGGCGCCGTGGCGTCGCGTCCGATCGGGCGCGGGCCACGGCTTCGTCGCGTCTCGTCCCAGGAGCGTTCCGCCCAGGAGTTCTCAGCCCAGGAGGTCGGCGAGCTTCCGGACGGTGGCGAGGTTGCGCATCGTGCCGCCCTGGTCCGGCGCGGTCGTACGGGCCGAGATCCGGGTGGCGAGCTCGCTGCGGCCCAGCCCGTCGGGCAGGTGCAGCCACACCGTCCGGCCACGGACGACGGCGTCACCCCGGCCGCCCTTCGCCCGCTCGGCCGCCAGCGCGGCCGCGATCCGCTCGTGGTCGTCGGGCCGTGGACCGGCCCGGAACAGGACGTGCAGCTGCTTCGGGTCGGTGACCTGCGGGAACGGGTTCGCCGCCACCGCGGTGAGGTAGTCGGCACGGCCGAACACGACCACTGGGCGCTCGATGCCGAACTCCTCCACCAGCGCCGCGGCGATCGTCGCGGCGACCTCGTCGTCGCCCGCGGGGCTGGTCAGGGCGACGTTGCCGGACTGGATGTGGGTGACGACGTCGGCACAGCCGCGTCCGCCGAGCACCCGGCGCAGGTCGGCCATCGGGACCTTCCCGTGGCCGCCGACGTTGATCCCGCGCAGCAGCGCGATGTGGGTACGCACGCCGGGAATGGTGCCCTGGCTACGCGGCGGCCAGGACGGCGTCGGCCAGCTCCGCCGGGGTGAGCCGGTCCGAGCGCAGGACCAGGGTCCCCGCCGGCTGCCGGCCCGCGGCGGTCGGGTCGAGTCGGCGCAGGGCCCAGTCGAGGGTCGACCCGTCCGGTCGGTGGTCGCCGGGTGGCGGCGTACGGGCGCGGAGCCGGTCCCGCAGCACCTCGGGGGCGGCGTCCAGGAAGACGTGCAGAACCTCCTCGCCCGCGTCGGCCAGGCCGTCGAGGATCTCCGCCCGGTAGCCGTCGCGCAGGAGCGACATCGGCACCACCAGCGTCCGCGCGTGGTGTCTGCGCAGGGACAGGGCCGTCGCGACGACCAGCTCCCGCCAGCTCGGCAGGTCCTGGAAGTCCTCGTTCGGCGGTAGCCACTTCCAGAGCATCAGGCCGACGTCCTCGGGGTCGTACACGACCGCGTCCGGGAGACGGCGGTGCAGCTCGGCGGCCAGGGTCGTCTTGCCCGCCCCGAACCCGCCGTTCAGCCACACGATCACCGGGGCACCGTAGCGCCGGGGTCCGGAGTCACCGCGGTGTCGGGGCTCCTGACCCGAGCACCGCACGGTAGTGCGCGATGAGGGCCTCGTCGGGTCCCGGTGTGGTGTCGGGGTCGCTCCCGCCGAGGTGTGCGGCGAGTGCCTCGAAGCAGCGGTCCCACCCGGCGGCGGTGTTCGCCGACCAGCGGGGGTCGAGCACGGTGTTGCTGAGCCGCAGCACGCAGCCGTCGCCGTCGGGTTCGAGGGTCCAGCGCAGCTTCTCGTCGGCCCAGGTGAACCCGAACGCCGTCGGTGGCTCGAGCTCGGTGATCTCGGCGTGGTCCTGCTCGCCGCCCTCGAAGGTCAGCGTGATCGTTCCCCCGACGCGCATCTCCGCCTGCACCTCGCAGGGGAACCAGCGGCTCATCTGGGCGGGTTCGGTCAGTGCGGCCCAGACCTTCTCGATCGGATGCGGATAGCGGCGTACGAAGCGCAGGACCGGGCCGTCGGGATCGACGGTGACCTGGATGCTCATGACGGTTCCTCTCCGGGGGGACTGTCGAGTGAGTCGAGGTGTGCGCCCAGGGCGTCGAGTCGTTCCTGCCAGAAGGCGCGATGCGGCGCGAGCCAGGTCTCGATCTCGGCCAGCGCATCCGCCCGGAGTACGTAGCGACGGCGCTGGGACTCGACGACCACGTCGACCATGCCCATGTGGCGCAACACGCGCAGGTGCTTCGACACCGCGGTCTGGTTCAGCTCCAGCGCGGTCGCGAGCTCTCCGACGACGCAGCCCTGCGGCGTCCGCAGCCGGTCCAGGATGGCTCGTCTCGTCGGGTCCGCCAGGACGTCGAAGGAATCACGCACTCGATGAACATGCCACAGCGGGCATATGCCGGTCAAGGCATATAGCTGTGACTGTGCCTCGGAGACGACAACGGCGCTGACCGACGGGAGATGGTTCCCGCTGGTCAGCGCCGCTTCAGGGCCTGTGATCAGGCAGCCTGCTTGGTCTCCCAGAAGATCTTGTCGATCTGGGCGATGTAGTCGAGCAGCTCCTGGCCGGTGGCCGGGTCGTTCGAGCCCTTGGTGCCCGACGCGCCGGCGGCCTTGGTGGCCTTGTTGAACAGCTCGTGCAGCTCCGGGTACTTCTCGAAGTGCGGCGGCTTGAAGTAGTCGGTCCAGAGCACCCAGAGGTGGTGCTTGACCAGGTCGGAGCGCTGCTCCTTGATCTCGATGGCGCGGGCCCGGAAGTCCGCGTCCTCGTTGCCCTGGTACTTCTCCTGGATCGCCTTGACCGACTCGGCCTCGATCCGGGCCTGGGCCGGGTCGTACACGCCGCAGGGGAGGTCGCAGTGCGCGGTGGCCTCCAGTCGCGGACGGAGAATGCGGGACAGCCGCATGAGTGTCCTCCCTGGTGGGGTGATCGTTCTGGCACCGGCGACCCTACCCTCGCGACGGTGGTCGGGCAGGACGACCACGTCACGAGAGATCCACTCTGGAGGGAGTCCGCGATGCGCCTGCGGCGGGTGACGGTGCGGGGGCCCTCGATGTCCCCTGCCCTCTCCGACGGCGACGTCGTGCTGGTCCGGTTCGGTGCACCCGTCCGGCCCGGCGACGTCGTCCTCGTGACCTGGGAGTCCCGCCCCGGGCAGCTGTCGGTGAAGCGGGCCGTGCACCCCGACGGCGACGGCTGGCACGTCCGCGGCGACAACCCGTTCGGCTCCACGGACTCGACCACCCTGGGCCCCGCGAGCGTCCACGCCGTCGCCCGCTACCGCCTCTGCCCCCGCCCCGGCCGCATCCCCGCCCCTCGCCGCTGAGTCCCACACGGGATCCGGTCTCCCACACGGGATCGGGACCCGTGTGGGACGCCGGATCCCGTGTGGGAGCGGCTTGCTGACGTAGCGTCGGGGGCGTGGTGGTCGGTGGGGGCACTCGGGTGGGCGACGGGTTGGCCGTGGGGCCGGATCTCGTCGGGGCCGCGGAGGTCGCGACGGGGCAGGCGCTGGCGGCGCTCGGTGCGGTCCCCGACCTCGTGGCGTTCTTCGTCTGCCCCGGTGCCGGGCCCGCCGCCCCGGTCGAGGAGGCCGAGGCCGCGGGACTGCGGGTGATGGAGCTCGCCGGACCCGGCGCGACGATCGGGACCACCGCGCACGGCGTGATGGCCGACGGCCGCGGCGTCGAGGGCGAGCCCGCCGTCGCCGTCTGGGCGGCGTCGCTGCCCGGCACCCGGGTCCGGACGTTCTTCCCGGTCGCACAGCGCCGCCCCGGCGCGGGACCGGACGGACGCGACGCGATCGCGGTGCGCGGCCTGGTCCCACCCGCCGAGGACGACCGCGTCGCCGTCCTGCTGGCCGACCCGTCCGTGTTCCCGGTCAGCGGGGTGCTGGACCGGCTCGCGTCGACCCATCCGGGGTTCCCGGTGACCGGGGGCCTGACCGGCGGACCCGGCGGACCCGGGGCCGACCGGCTGTTCGCCGGGGGCACCGTGCACCACGGCGGGGCGGTCGGGGTGCTGCTCGGCGGTGCGTCCGACGCGCGGGTCGTCGTCAGCCAGGGATGCCGCCCGATCGGGCCGCCGATGGTCGTCACCAGCGCCCGGGACAACCGGATCGCCGAGCTCGCCGGGCGGCCCGCCGCCGAGCGGCTGCGCGAGATCGTCACCGCCCTGCCGCCCGAGGAGCAGGAGCAGGCGCTGACCGGGCTGCACCTGGGCGTCGCCGTCGACGAGTACGCCGAGTCCCACGACCGCGGCGACTTCCTGGTCCGCGCGGTGCTGGCCGTCGACGTCGGCGACGGCGCCGTCATCGCGGGTGACCTCGTCGAGGTCGGCACCACCGTGCGCTTCCAGGTCCGCGACGCCGCCGGCGCCGCCCAGGACCTGCACGAGCTGCTCGCCCCGGTGCGCCGCGCCGCGCCGGCCGCGGGCGCGTTGCTGTTCTCCTGCAACGGCCGCGGCGCCGGCATGTTCGGCGACGCCGACCACGACGTGCACGCCGTGCGCGTCGGTCTCGACCCGCACGGGACCTCCCCCGGTGCGACGGGCCCCCGGGTGGCCGGCTTCTTCGCCGCCGGCGAGATCGGCCCGGTCGGGCCGGGCAACCACCTGCACGCGTTCACCGCGTCCGTGCTGGTGGTCTGACCGCTCAGCGCAGGGTCCGGAAGAACCCCCGCACCTCGTCGACGAAGGACTCCGGCTGCTCCAGCGACGGGAAGTGCCCGCCGACGTCGGGGCGGGAGAACCAGCGCAGGTCGGTGTAGCGGCGCTCCAGCCAGGACCGGGGGAGCTTCACCATCTCCTGCGGGAACTGGGCGACACCGGTCGGGACGTCGACGTCGTCGAGGCGGCGGCGGGCGAAGCTCTCCCAGTAGATCCGCGCCGACGACGCGCCGGCCGACCCCAGCCAGTACTGCATGACGTTGTCCAGCAGCCGGTCCCGGCTGATCACGTTCTCCGGGTGGCCCGCGCAGTCGGTCCAGTCCCAGAACTTCTCCACGATCCACGTGCACTGCGCGACGGGGGAGTCGGCGAGGCCGTAGCCGATGGTCTGCGGACGGGTGGACTGCTCCGCGGAGTAGCCGGAGCCGTACCGCGAGAACTCCTTGGAGAAGCGGATGTCGGCCTTCTCCTGCGCCGACAGGGCCTCGGCGTCGTCGGGCTTGGGGGCCAGTGCCATCGTCAGGTGGATGCCGATCAGCATCTCCGGGGCGGCGGTCCCCAGCGCCGAGGTGATCATCGAGCCCCAGTCGCCGCCCTGCGCGGCGAAGCGCTCGTAGCCGAGGCGGTCCATCAGCTGCGCCCAGGCGACGGCGATCCGCTCGACCCCCCACCCGGTCGTCGTGGGCTTGCCGGAGAACCCGAACCCGGGCAGCGTCGGCACGACGACGTGGAAGGCGTCGGCCGGGTCCTCGGGGTCGGTCAGCGCGGGCAGCACGCCGAGGAACTCCACGAGCGAGCCCGGCCAGCCGTGGGTGAGCAGCAGCGGCATCGCGTCCGGGTGCTTCGACCGGGCGTGCAGCACGTGGATCTCGACCGCGTCGTCGCCGCCGCCGTCGAGACCGGTGCGGAACTGCGGCCACGCGTTGATCTCGGCCTCGACGCGGCGCCAGTCGTAGCGGGTGCGCCAGTAGTCGCAGAGCTCACGGGCGTAGTCCAGCGGCACGCCCTGGGACCAGCCGTCGACCGTCGCCGGGTCCGGCCAGCGGGTGCGGGCGAGCCGCTCGCGCAGGTCGTCCAGCTCGGCGTCGGGGATCTCGATCCGGAAGTCGCGCACCCGGCCACGGTGACACGGAACGTGACGACGGGCGCCGTGGCCACGGCATCGGAACGATCACGATGCGGCGAGGGCCCGGCTGATCCCGCGGGCCGCCGCGCGCACCGCGGGCACCAGGGTGTGCGGGTTCGTCGCGGCCGGAACGACGATCGACAGCCCGGCGACGACCGGCCCGTCCCCGCCGCGCACCGGCGCGGCCACCGACATCGACACCTCCTCGATCTGCCGGTCGGACACCACGAACCCGCTGGTCCGGGCCTGGGCGAGCAGCGCACGGACGCCGTCGGGGCGGCACACCGTCCACGGGGTGAACCGGCGGATCGGGCGGGCCAGCACCGTCTCCACCGCCGCCGGGTCGGCGTGCGCGAGCAGCACGAGCCCGACCCCGGTCGCCGTCGACGGCAGCCGGGACCCGGTCCGCGAGACGATCGAGACGGCGCCGCGGCTGGACAGGCGCTCGACGTAGACGACCTCGCCGGGGTCGTCCGGGTCGAGCACGGCGAGCGCCACGTTGTGCCGGGTGACCTCGTGCAGGTCCTCCAGGAACGGCATCGCCGCCTCCCGCAGCCCGTGGCTGGCCGGGGCCAGGTGCGCGATCTCCCAGAGCCGCAGCCCGATCCGGTAGCGGCCGTCGTCGCCGCGGTCCAGTGCCCCGCCCGCGGCGAGCTCACCGGCGATCCGGTGCACCGTCGTCAGCGGGATCCCGGTGCGCCGGGCGATGTCGGTCAACCCGAGCACCGGGGCCTGCGCGCTGAAGGCGCCCAGCACGTCCAGCACCCGCGCGGTGACCCCCGACCGGACCGGACGTGTCGCCATGACCGGGCATTCTTCCGTAGAGCGGAAGCGTGGTCGAATGCTCCGGTGCCCAGGCGGGAAGGTGACGCCCATGACGCAGCGACGCGAGACCCGGACCCAGGTCGGCATCGTCGGAGCAGGCCCCGCCGGGCTCGTCCTGGCGAAGCTGCTGGCGCTGTCCGGGATCGAGTCGGTGGTCCTGGAGTCCCGCGACCGTGCCTACGTCGAGGCGCGGGTCCGCGCCGGCGTGCTGGAGGCACCGACCGTGGAGCTGCTCCGGGAGATGGGTGTCGCCGGCCGGCTGGACCGCGAGGGCATGCCGCACACCGGCATCGCGCTGCGCTTCGCCGAGGCCCCCGGCGCACCCGCCGCCGACCACCGCATCGACTTCGCCGACCTCGTCGGCACCGGCATCACCGTCTACGGCCAGCAGGAGGTCGTGAAGGACCTGCTCGCCGACCGCGTCGACGCCACCGGGCTGCCGGTGGAGTTCGGCGTCACCGGCGTCGCCCTGCACGACGTCGACACCGACACCCCGTCGATCACCTACGCCGCGGCCGACGGCACCGAGCACGTCCTGCGCTGCGACGTCATCGCCGGCTGCGACGGCTTCCACGGCGTCTCCCGCCCGCTCGTCGCCCCGGAGATCGCCGAGCGCGTCTACCCGTTCTCCTGGCTCGGCGTGCTCGCGAAGGCCGCCCCCACCACCGACGAACTCGTCTACGCCCACCACGACGACGGCTTCGCGCTCTACTCGATGCGCAGCCCCGAGGTGACCCGGCTCTACGTCCAGGTCCCCAACGACACCGACCCGTCCGACTGGTCCGACGCCCGCATCTGGGACGCCCTGCACACCCGCCTGGCCTGCGACGGCTTCACGATCAACGAGGGCGAGTTCATCGAGAAGCCCTCGGTCACCCCGATGCGCAGCATGGTCGCCTCCCCGATGCGCCGCGGACGGCTGTTCCTCGCCGGCGACGCCGCGCACATCGTGCCGCCCACCGGCGCCAAGGGCATGAACCTCGCCATCGCCGACGTCCGGGTGCTCGCCGACGCGGTCGTCCGCGCGCTGCGCGACGGCGACGACGCGGGCCTCGACGGCTACTCCGAGACCTGCCTGCGCCGCGTCTGGCGGGCCGAGCACTTCTCCTGGTTCATGACCTCGATGCTGCACCGCTTCGACCCCGCCACCGAGGGCGGCGACGCGTTCGGCGTCGGGCTGCAACGTTCCCAGCTGCGCTACACCGTGACCTCCCGCGCCGCCGCGACGAGCCTCGCCGAGAACTACGTCGGCCTCCCGCACGGCGCCGTCTAGACCCACCCACCACGAGGAAGGACCGCCGATGCAGGGCTACGCCCCCGTCCCGGCCGGGACCCACGCACCGCTGCTCTCACCGGACTACCGCAGCACCGCGCTGCGGGCGCCGTCCGAGCAGCCGGTGATCCTGCCCCAGCGGCTCACCGAGATCACCGGGCCGCTGCTCACCGGGCCCGTCCGCCCCGGCGACGACGACCTCACCGTCGGTGCGCACGGTGAGGCCCAGGGACAGCGGATCGTCGTGTTCGGCAGGGTCCTCGACTCCGACGGCCGCCCCGTCCCGGACACCCTGGTCGAGGTCTGGCAGGCCAACGCCGCGGGCCGCTACGCCCACCGCTGGGACAACTGGCCCGCCCCGCTCGACCCGAACTTCACCGGTGGCGGCCGGGTCCTCACCGACGCCCACGGCGGCTACTCGTTCACCACGATCAAGCCCGGCGCCTACCCCTGGGGCAACCACCACAACGCCTGGCGCCCCGCGCACATCCACTTCTCGCTGTTCGGGCGCGCGTTCACCCAGCGGCTGGTGACCCAGATGTACTTCCCGGACGACCCGCTGTTCGCCCAGGACCCGATCTACAACGCGACGCCCGAGCAGGCGCGGCCGCGGCTGGTGTCCACCTTCGACCTGGAGGCCACCCGCCCGGAGTGGGCGCTGGCGTTCCGGTTCGACATCGTGCTGCGCGGCCGCGGCGCCACCCCGTTCGAGGAGCCCCACGCATGAGCCTGCCGCTGACCCCGACCCAGACCGTCGGCCCCTACCTCGCGCTGGGCCTGCCCTGGCCGGACGGCCCGGACGTCGTGCCCGACGGCACCCCGGGCGCCGTCCTGATCGGCGGGACCGTGTTCGACGGGAACGGGGCACTCGTCCCGGACGCGCTGGTCGAGACCTGGCAGGCCGACCCGGACGGCCGCTTCGACCACCCCGACGACCCCCGCGGCGCGGCGAAGCCGTCCGTCGAGGGCTTCCGCGGCTTCGGCCGCTGCCCCACCGACGACGAGGGCCGGTGGTGGATCCGCACCGTGCTGCCGGGTGCGCTGCCCGCCGAGGCTCCGCAGGGTGCTGATGCGGGCTCCGCTGGGGCTCCGCAGGGTGCCGATGCGCGCTCCGCCGGGGCTCCGCACGGTGCCGATGCGCGCTCCGCCGAGGCTCCGCACGTGAACGTCTCGGTGTTCGCCCGCGGCCTGCTCGACCGCGTCGTCACCCGCATCTACTTCCCCGAGCACGCCGCGGCGCACGCCACCGACCCGCTGCTCACCGCCGTCCCGGCCGACCGCCGGCACACGCTCGTCGCCGTCGCGGACGGGCCGGGCCGGTACCGGTTCGACATCCGGCTGCGCGGTGAGGGGGAGACCGTGTTCCTCGCGTTGTGACGGCGCCCGGCCGCGCCGGCACCCGCCCGGGACCTCACCGGTGTGGCGGGTGTGACGCGTCCGGTTGATTCGGGTGATCCTTCGGGGGTACTCCTGCGAAGATCTACCCAGCAGGGGCGGGAGGACCGGTGGACGCAGCGCAGTCGGCACACGTGCCGTTCGGTGATCCGGCGCAGTCCGCCGCCCGGGTACACGGGCGCGTGACGGGCGCCGTCGCCGCCGTGTCGCGGCGGTACCCCCTCGCCGTGCAGCTCGCCCGCTACGCCGTCGTCGGCGGCGGGGCGACCGCGCTGAACGCCGCGCTGTTCCTGCTGTTGCGCCCGGTGCTCCCGGCGGTCCCGGCGAACCTGGTCGCGCTGGTCCTCACCACCGCGGTCAGCACCGAGGCCAGCCGCCGCTTCGCTTTCGACGGCGCCCCCGCGCACCGGCTGCGCGAGTGGGTGCACGACGCGGGCACCGTCGCGTTCTACGCGACCTACACCTCCGCGGTGCTGCTCGCGCTGCACCAGGTCGCCGGGGACACCACACCGGGAGAGGAGGCGGCGGTCGTCGCCGCCGCCAGCCTCGTCGGCGGGCTGCTGCGGTTCGCGGTGCTGCGGTTCTGGGTGTTCGATGTGGCACGCCCGGCTGCCGCCGGTGCGCGAGGCGACCAGGAAGGACGGCACCCGTGCCCGGAACAGCCGAGTTCGACGCCCTCGACCTGACCGTCGGGCCGCCCGAGGAGCGGGTCGTCGTCCACGGGGTGCGCGGCGGACAGGGCCCGCCGGTGCTGCTGCTGCACGGCTTCCCGCAGACCCACGCCATGTGGGGGCCGCTCGCGGCGGACCTGGCGCGCGACCACACCGTCGTCGCGACGGACCTGCGGGGATACGGCGAGTCCGGCCGCCCCGCCGACGGCGAGAACCACGCCGGCTACTCGTTCCGGGCGATGGCCGCCGACCAGGTCGACGTGATGGCCCGCCTCGGCTTCGACACCTTCGCCGTCGTCGCCCACGACCGCGGCGCCCGCGTCACCCACCGGATGCTGCTCGACCATCCCGAGCGGATCACGCGGGCGGCGTTGCTGGACATCCTCCCCACCGCCTACGTCTACGCCCACACCGACCGGGCGCTGGCGACGGCGTACTTCCACTGGTTCCTGTTCATCCAGCCCGCCGACCTGCCCGAACGGCTCATCGCCGGGGACCCGATCGGTTTCCTGCACTCGTTGCTCGGCGGCTGGGGCTCCGGGCTCGACGCGCACCCGCCCGAGGCGCTGGCCTCCTACGAGCGCGCGTTCGCCGACCCGGCCGCCCGGCACGCGATGCTGGAGGACTACCGGGCGGGCGCCTCGATCGACCTCGACCACGACGCCGCCTCGGAGCGGGCGGGGGAGCGGATCGCCGCGCCCACTCTGGTGCTGTGGGGCGAGCGCGGTGTCGTCGGTGCCAACGCCGAGAGCCCCCTGGAGGTGTGGCGCCGCGCCGCCGCCGACCCGGACCTGGTCACCGGTGAGGCGCTCGCCGGGGCCGGGCACTTCCTCGTTGACGAGCAGCCCGCCGCGACCACCGCCGCGGTCCGCGCGTTCCTGGGCGGCTGACCGCTGGCGGTCCTCAGGACCGGACGGCGTGCACGATGCCCCAGGTGAGCTTCCCGGCCCGCCCGCCGTCCACCCAGTGCTGCAGGCCGGCCTTCATCGCGGTCAGGTAGGGCCGCGAGATCGACGACGACAGCTCCTCCTCGTGCGCGACGAGCTCCTCGCGCACCCGGCGGTAGTGCGTCGGCAGCTGCCCGGCGTGGTCGTGGAACCGCACACCGGTGAAGCCGCGTCGTTCCAGCCCGTCGGTGTAGAAGCCGGGTGTGCCCATCGTGGACAGCGCGATCCGGTCCAGGATCGGCTGGATCGAGGACTGGTCCAGCCCGTCGACGGCCATCGGGTCGGTGAACACCACCTGCCCGCCCGGGCGCAGCACCCTGGCGACCTCGTCGAGCACCCGGTCCCGGTCGCCGGAGTGCAGGAACGCGTCCTGGGACCACACCAGGTCCACCGAGGAGTCCTCGACCGGCACGGCCTCGTAGCTGCCGGTGGTGACGGTGACCTGCTCGTCCAGCCCCTGCTCGCGGGTCATCCGCTCGTTGCGGGCGTTCTCGACGGGGGAGAGGTTGAGGCAGTGCACCGCGGCCCCGTGCCCGGCCGCCAGCCTGCGGGCCGCGCCGCCGTAGCCGGCTCCCAGGTCCAGCACCCGGGTGCCCGGGCCGACCCCGGCGACCTGCGCCATCCGGGTCACCGTGCGGGCGCTCGCGACCGAGATCAGCTCCTCCGGGTCCTCGTACACGCCGACGTGGATGTCCTCACCGCCCCAGACCCGCGCGTAGAAGGTGTCGGCGTCGTCGGAGTCGTAGTACGACCGGGCGGTGTGTTCGGCAGTGTGCTCGGCGGTGTGCTCGGGCGTCCGCGTCACGCGACGTCCTCCTGGTCGAGGTAGGCCTTCTCGGCGATGTGCACGAAGAAGTCGGGCTCGTCGTCGGCGTAGGTCGACTGGAAGTCGCCGTAGGTGTCGATCCGCTGGAACCCGACCTCCTGCATGAGCCGCCGGGTGTAGTCCTTGCGCAGCGGGAACATGTTGAGGTGGTAGCGGGAGCCGTCCGGGAAGCTGTAGCGGAACCGGGCCAGGCCGTCGTCGACGTACTCCGGCTCGGCCACCACGTCGTCGCCGCAGTAGTAGTACTGGTGCTTGGAGCTGAAGCCGTTGTCCAGGATCGCGTCGTAGTTGCGCTGGTCGAGGATCAGCACACCGTCGTGGGAGAGCATGGCGTAGAACTCGGCGAGCGCCTTGCGGCGGTCACGCTCGGAGAACAGGTGCGTGAACGAGTTCCCGAGACAGATGATCGCGTCGTACTCGCCGTGCACGTCCCGGTTCAGCCACCGCCAGTCGGCCTGCACGACGCGCAGGACGTGCCCGCCGAACTTCATCCCGTTGGCGAAGGCCTTCGCCAGCATCTCGGCGCTGCCGTCGGCGGAGACGACGGTCTCGAAGCCCTCCTCCAGCAGCCGGACGGAGTGGAAGCCGGTGCCGGTCGCCACGTCGAGGACGCTGGTGACCCCGCGCCTGCGGAGCTGTTCGACGAAGAACTTCCCCTCGCCGGCGTAGCGGGCCCGCCAGTCGATCAGTTCGTCCCACTTGTCGACGAACGTCTGCACGTACTCCTGCCGGTAGTGGGTGGACTCGCGGACCTCGGTCGGCGCGTCGCCGAACTCCTGGTCTGCCGTCATGTGGCGCGCCTCCTCGGCGCTCGGGTGCTGGACGGCCCGACCGTAGGTGCCCCCGCGGCCCCTGTCCGCTCACCGAGGGTGATCCTGGATCGGCCGGCCGCGTTGTGCTATGCGCAACGCGGCCGGTCATCCGGGGTCTCACCGGACGGCCGCGGCCGGGCCGGGACAGGACCGGGCGGCGCGCGGGCCCACCAGTGACGTCATACGGCCGTCACACGCCGTCGGTCCGGTGGGGACGCGGAGTCACCGAGGCCCGGCCACGACGGGCCGCGCCCGGGGCGGCGCCCATCCACTCACCCCGGGTGATGGGTGACTCCGGTCACACCATGGATTCGAGTTCATCCGTCCGGCGCAACGGCGCCGCCCCACAGGGAGCTCAGCGCGTGCCGCCGTTCGCCGCGGCCGAGCCCCCGCAGGTCCGCCGTACCCCGGTCGGTGACGACCACGTCGACGTCGTGCGACGGCGTGGTGACCGGCCCGCCGAGCCGCTCGACCAGCGTCGGGCGGCCGCGGTGCGCCGACGGCAACGCGATCACCGACAGGCCTGGCCCCCGGGCCGCGGCGGCCGCGAAGTCCGGGTGCCCGCCGATCATCCCGGCCGCCGACCCCGCGACGCCCTCGACGTTGACCTGGCCGTCGAGGTCGATCTCCAGGGCGGTGTTCAGCGCGACCAGCGGCCCCGGGGTCGAGGTCAGACGGGAGACGTCGTGGGTGTACTCGATCGGGCGCACGGTCGCCCGCCCGGCCCGGCCCAGCCGGTCGGCCCAGTCGTGCAGCCGGGGGCTGCCGTAGAGGGCCGTCGAGGTCGGGGTGCCGCGCAGCAGCCCGCGCTCGTCGAGGTCGACGACCGGGTCGGCGAGCAGCCCGGAGTCCACCGCTACCGGCACGTCCAGGGCCGCGACCAGCGCCGCGGCCAGCCGGCCCGGCCCGAACTGGATCCGTGCCCCGGCCGGGACCAGCGCGGCGACCGCGGCCGCGACGGCCCGGTCGGCATCGGTCGGGGCCGGGGTGCCGACGGTGTGTGGCGCCCCGATCGGTCCGTCGACCTCGCCGAGCACGGCCACCCCGCGCAGCGGCGGTCCGGTGTCGGCGTGCGGGGCCGAGGCCGACACCAGCGCGGCGACCGGGACACCGGCCTCGGCCAGACCGCGCATCCAGGACACCTCGGCGCCGAACCGCAGGTCACCGGCGTCGTCGCGGACGACGGTGGCGAGCAGCAGGTCCGGCCGCAGCGGACCGGCGAGCAGCGCCGGCACCGCGGAGAGCCGGGCGGGCACCCGGTGGGCGTGCCCGGCTTCGATCAACACCCGCGCTCCCGGCCCGCCGACGACGGTGCGGATGTCGGCGAACGCGTCCGGGTCGAGATCCGGGGCCGGGCCGGGCACCCAGCCCAGGACGAGCCGCACACCCCCGGCCCGGGCCGCCACACGCGACAGCGGACGGGCGAGCGCGTAGGGGAGCCCACAGCCGTCGGCCAGTGCCACCCGGGAGCCCGGCGCGACCAGGTCGGACAGACCGCGTTCGAGGTCACCGTCGACGCTCATGCGCCCATCCGACCACAGGGCTAGCGTTGGCGGGCATGGGGACCGACCAGGACAGCGGTGAGTTCGTACGGGAGGCGCTCGGGGTGGCCGAGCGGATCACGGCCGACGGGTCGTCGCCGTGGCCGGTCGAGGCGGGCCGCTACCGCCTCGTCGGTGCGCGCGCCTGTCCATGGGCGAACCGGGTGATCATCACCCGGCGGCTGCTCGGGCTGGAGGACGCGATCTCGCTGGGCATCGCGGGCCCGCTGCACGACGAGCGCAGCTGGCGCTTCCACCTCGACCCCGGGAACGTCGACCCGGTGCTCGGGATCGAGTACCTGCGCGAGGCCTACGAGAGGGCCGTCCCCGGCTACGCCGAGGGCGTCACCGTCCCCGCGATGGTGGAGGTCGCCTCGGGGAAGGTCGTCACCAACGAGTACGCGCTGCTGGAGCGGGACCTGTCCACCGAGTGGCGGGAGTTCCACCGCGACGGCGCACCGGACCTGTGGACCGACCCGGAGGCGATCGAGGAGATCGGGAAGGGGATCTTCCACGACGTCAACAACGGCGTCTACAAGTGCGGGTTCGCCTCGTCCCAGCGTGCCTACGACCGCGCCTACGACGCCCTCTGGTCCCGGATGGACGAGCTGTCGCAGCACCTGTCGACGCGCCGCTACCTGGTCGGGGACTCGATCACCCAGGCCGACATCCGGCTGTGGGTGACCCTGGTCCGCTTCGACGCCGCCTACCACGGCCACTTCAAGGCCAACCGGCACAAGCTGACCGAGCTGCCGGTGCTGTGGGCCTACGCCCGGGACCTGTTCCAGACCTCCGGCTTCGGCGACACCATCGATTTCGAGCAGGTCAAGCAGCACTACTACGGCGTGCACGCGTCGGTGAACCCGACCGGGATCGTCCCGAAGGGGCCCGACCTCGCCGGCTGGACGACCCCACACGGCCGCGAGGAGCTGGGCGGGCGCCCGTTCGGCGACGGCACCCCGCCCGGTCCGCCGCCGGAGTCCGAGCGGGTCCCCGCGATCGGCTGACCGCGGCGTCGGAGTCCCCGCCGTGGCGACGGCGGGGCGTCCGGGCACCGGCGGGAGGGCCCGGCCGCGTGCGGTCCGGGCGAACCGGTGGCGGCGCGGCGGGGGCGCCGGACCGGCGAGGGCCTGTCACGATGGTCGCGATGCGAGTGCCTGGACGACCCCACCCCGTGATCCGGCAGCGACGTCGTCGCAGCACCGGACTGCTCACCGCCGCCGTCGTGGGCGCGCTGACGGCGGGGCTCGTCGCCGTCGCCGGGCCGCAGCTCACCGCGAACAGCACCGGCGTCCCACAGCCGGACGCCGGTCCGGATGCGGTGCAGGCACAGCCGGCGCCGGACCCGGACACCTGCGCCCCGATGGTGGCGGCGCTGTCCCCCCGCGACCGGCTCGCCCAGCGTCTGATGGTCGGGGTGGACGCGGCCGATCCGGCCGGCGCCACCGCGATCGTGCGGGACTCGCAGGTCGGCGGGGTGTTCCTCGGCGGCAACGCGACCGCGCTGCTGCAGGACGGCCGGCTCGCGGCGCTGCAGGAGGCCTCCCGCACGCCGCTGGCCGTCGCCGTCGACGAGGAGGGCGGCCGGGTCCAGCGCATCGACGAGCTCGACGGCGACGTCCCCAGCGCCCGGCAGATGGCCGCGTCCGACAGCCCCGAGCAGGTCACCGAGATCGCCCGCGAGCGCGCCGAACAGCTGAAGGCCCGCGGCGTGACCTGGAACCTCGCGCCGTCGGTGGACGTCTCCGACCAGCCGCGCACCGCCGTCATCGGGGACCGGTCGTTCTCCGACGACCCGGCCACCGTCACCCGCTACGCCGCGGCCTGGGTGCAGGGCCAGGAGGCCGGCGGGGTGTTCGGCGTCCTCAAGCACTTCCCCGGCCACGGGCACAGCTCCGGTGACTCGCACAAGGGGTCGGTGAGCACCCCGCCGCTGGAGGAGCTGCGCGCCGGTGACCTGCGGCCCTACGCCGACCTCGTCGGACCGGGGAAGCCGCTCGACGGGCGGGTCGGGGTCATGCTCGGCCACCTCGACGTCCCCGGCCTGACCACCGACGTGCCCACCAGCATCGCCCCGGCCGCCTACCGGCTGCTGCGCGAGGACTACCGGTTCGACGGTCTCGCCATGACCGACGACCTCGGTGCGATGAAGGCGATCACCGACCGCTTCGGGCTGGCCGAGGCCACCACCCGGGCCCTGACCGCGGGCGCGGACATGGCGCTGTTCTCCAACGTCACCCCGGTCGCACCGCTGCTCGACGCCGCGGAGAAGGCGCTGGCCGACGGGCGGATCACGGCGCAGGACAACGACACCGCCGTCGCGCGGGTACTGGCGGCCAAGGGCCTCTGCCACCGCGGCTGACCCGGGTACGCACGAGGGCCCCGCACGACTCCGTGCGAGGCCCTCGGCCGGGGAGAACGACGGTCAGGACGCCATGTCCAGCCCGCCGTTCACACTGATCACCGAGCCGGTCACGTACCCGGCGCGGTCGTCGACGAGGAACTGTACGGCCCGGGCGATCTCGTCGGCCTGGCCGAGACGGCCGACCGGGATCTTCGAGACGATCTTCTCGAGCGCCTTCTCCGGCACCGCGGCGACCATCTCGGTCTCGATGAAGCCGGGTGCGACGCAGTTGACCGTGACGCCCTTCTTCGCGACCTCCTGGGCGAGGGACTTGGAGAAGCCGATCAGGCCCGCCTTGGAGGAGGCGTAGTTCGCCTGCCCGATCGAACCGATCTGGCCGATCACCGAGGAGATGTTCACGATCCGGCCGAACTCGTTGCCGGTCATGTGCTCCAGCACGGCCTTGGTCATGTAGAACGCGCCGGACAGGTTGATCCGCAGCACGGCGTGCCAGTCGTCGACGGTCAGCTTGCGGACGGTCTTGTCGACGGTGATGCCGGCGTTGTTGATCAGATAGTCGACGCGGCCCTTCTGCTCCAGCACCTCGGACACGACCCGCTGGCAGTCCTCGGGCGAGCCGACGTTGCCCTGGTGCACCGAGATCGACGCGCCCTCGGCCTCCAGCTTGCCCTTCAGCTCGTCGGCGGCCTTGGAGTTGGACGAGTACCCGGCGGCCACGTGCACGCCGGTGCGGGCCAGCGCGGTGGTGATCGCCGCACCGATCCCGCGCGCACCCCCGGTCACGATGGCGACGCGCTGCTCCGGGTTGGTGTCGGTGATCGCGGTCATGCGGTTCCTCCAAGGGTGTCGAGTGTGCGCTTCATGCCCCGCTGGACCGCATCGGCCAGGTAGGGCCGGAGCTGGTCGGGGCTGACGATCCGGTGCACCGAGCCGACGGACCGCGCCCGCTCGATGGAGTGCTTGGTGTCGAACTCCTCGGCGACCTGGCCGAGCTTCTCGGAGCGGACGTCCGGGCGGAGCGTGGCGAGGTCCCCGCGCAGCCGGGCCGCCGTCGCCTCGTCCCCGTCGGTGACGGCCCGGGTGATCCGGGCCTCCAGGTCGGTGATCCGCTCGTCCTTGGCGGTGCGGTCGTTGACCTCGCCGGCGAACACGACGGCCGCCGCGGGCGCCCCGCCGAGCACGGAGGCGTAGGAGCCGGTGATCGCGGCGACCTCCATGTTGTCGTTCAGCGTTCCGGAGAACACCACGAACGCGCCGCCGTGGTAGCGGGAGACCACGCAGAACACGATCGGGCCGTCGAAGTTGACGATGGCCCGGCCGATCTCGGCGCCGTTCTCCAGCTGCAGGCCGCGCAGCGACTCCGGCGAGCCGTCGAACCCGGACAGGTTCGCCAGCACGACCAGCGGCCGGTTGCCCGACGCGGCGTTGATGGCCCGCGCGCACTTGCGCGAGGAGCGCGGGAACAGCGTCCCGGCGGTGAACTGGGACGGCCCGTCGACCGGGCGCGGCCCGCGCCGCGGCAGCGGCCGCGACTCGATGCCGATCATCGCGATCGGCTGGCCGCCGAGGTGGGCGTCGAGCGCGACGACCGACTCGGCGTCGTGCATGTCGGCCCAGCGCTCCGACGTCGGGTGGTCGGCGTCGGCGACGCCGCGCAGCACCGAGCGGATGTCGAACGGCTTCTTGCGCTCCCGGTTGGTCTCCGGCGCCCAGATCTCGCCGAGGGTGGTGAACTCGCAGTTGGGCCCGGAGTGCGGGGCGGTCGTGACGTCGCGGGAGACCGGGTCGGTGGTCGGGGCTGGCCGCGGGAACCGCTCGCCCGGCTGGGTCCAGGTGTGGGCGTAGTGCGCCAGCAGCACGCCGACGGCGCCGCTCAGGTCCGGCGCCCAGTACTGCGCCTGCCCGTTCGGGCCCATGATCCGGTCGTAGCCGCCGATGCCGAAGTTGTCCTCGGCCGACACCCCGCCGGAGAAGTCCAGTGAGTGCTTGCCGGTCAGCACCATGGCCGAGTCCGGCGTCATCACCAGGATGCCCTTGGTGTGCATGAGCATCGTGGCCTCGGCGTTCCAGTAGGGCTGCGCGCCGACGTTGATGCCGGTGACGACGACGTTGAGCTCCCCGCCGTCCTGGGTGAACTCGATGATCCCGCGCAGCACCCGGGAGATCCAGTCCATGTTCTCGGTGCCGGAGTCCATCGCGATCTTCGCGCCGGCCGAGACGGCGAACCACTCGATCGGCACGTCCAGCTCGCGGGCCAGGTGGATCGCGGCCAGCACCCGGCGGCACTCCGGCTCGGCGATCGCGCCGAGGGCCCGGGTCGGGTCGCCGAGCAGCACGACCCGCTTCATGCCCTCCGGGTAGCGCCGGGTCGGCACCGAGACGACGCCGAGCACGAGGTTGGCCGTGTTGCCGCCGGGCGCGCGGTCGACCGGCACCGGCAGGGCCGGGTCGCCGGAGTCGACGAGGTCGTACTCCTGCCAGGTGCCCGGGCCGGCGTCGATCGGGGCGGTGAGCAGCGGGACGATCTCGTACGGGTAGACGGCACCGCGGCGACGGGCCTTGAGCACCTTCTGGTCGTAGGCGTCGAGCTCGCGCATCGGCTCGGTCGGGGGCTGGTCGAGCTTGACCTGCAGCCCCGCGCCGGGCGGGCGCGACATGCGCAGCAGCATCGAGCGCGGACCGCCCTGACCCCCGGTGACCTGCGGATCGGCCGTGCGGAACTCGACGAGGACCTGCTCCAGGCCGAGGTTGGCCGTGCGCGGCGCGAGCCGCCGGACCACCGAGTCCAGCTCGGCGAGCGGGACGTCGACCTCCGGCCACACGTAGAGGGCGATCCGGTTCCACGACATCCGGGCCAGCGTGCGGTCCCCGGCGCGGGCGGCACGCAGCGAGTTGATGCAGGCGTCGAGCGCCCGCTCGAACTGCGGCAGCGAGCGGACCTTGCCGGTCTCCTCGTCGCGCAGCACGGTCAGCTCGCGGACGTCGGCCATCGCGACGAGCCGGTCGTCGGCGGTGACCTCGCGGCCGGTGGCGCGGAACAGGTGCACGTCGGTGGCGGCGGGCAGGCGGTGCAGCTCGAAGTCGCGGAAGCGCCACAGCCGCAGCCGGTCCGCGACGAGCGGGTGCATGCCGCGCAGCGTGCGGTCCTCGACCAGCTCGCCGGTCTCGTCGGGCCGGAAGGTGAACCAGGTCGGCGGCTCGGCCTCCTCGCTCGCCGTGCCCGCGGCGCGCGGGTTCGGGCGGACGGCGACGGCGACCCGGTGCAGGTGCGCGGGCACCTTCCCCAGGGCGGCGCGGACGCGCTCGGCGCGGGCGTCGGGGTCGCCGCCGTCGTCGGCCTTGGTCGAGGTGACGTAGAGGTCGACGAGCGCGGTGCGGTCCCCGTCGAGCTCGCCGACGCGGCGGCGCAGCTCGTCGGACACGGCCTGCGCGGCGGCCGGGTCGTTGTTGTCGATCACCGAGGCGAAGAGCGTGCGGTCCCGGCCCAGGTGCTGGTAGCGGGCGGTCAGCAGCGGCTTGCCCGCGTGCTCGACGAGCTCCAGGTCGCGCAGCACCCGCACCCGGTAGTAGCGCCGGGTCATGACCTCCAGCAGGACGGCGTCGTGCCGCTCGCCGAACACGCCGAGGATCGGTTCCGAGGACCTGACGAGCGCGTCGATCCGGCGGGCCCGGTCGTCGGCGTCGGGGTTCTCGGCCAGCACGTCGAGGCTCTCCCGGACCTCGGCCAGCGCCCGGTCCCGCTCGGCCGCGACGACCGGCGCGTCGAACGCGCGGTAGCGCACCAGCCGGGCGGTGTCGCCGACGACCGGGTGCCGCAGCTGGGTGGCGACGACGACCTCGTCGAGCGTGCGCAGGTAGTCCTCGCGCGCCGCGGGGGACAGGTGCGCGACCGACTCCGGGTGGCGCAGCCGCCAGTTCAGCAGGTCCAGCACCACCGGCACCTGCTGCGGTGCGCGGCGGTGGGCCAGGAACATCCGGTACAGCGCCGGGCCGAGATCGTCGGCGCGGGCCGCGCCACCGTCGATCTCGGCGACGCCGTAGTGGGCCAGCGCCCGGCGCAGCTTGGCCTGGAAGGACTCGGGCAGGCCCTCGTCCTCGGCGTCGCGGGAGCGCAGGTAGGCGTAGAGGTACTCCTGCGGATTGCGCTCGGTCTCGCCGGTCTCGTCGTCGGTCTCGGACCGGTTGCGCGAGAGCTGGCACAGGTCGGCGAAGATCTGCAGGACGGCGGTCTCCCCGGCCAGCACGGCCGGGTCGTCGGCCGCCAGCCGTTCGCGGGCGCCGGCGAGGCGGCGCAGCTGCGGGCGGGCCTGGCGCTCGTCGACGTCGAAGCCCAGCACCTGGAAGCGCAGCGCGGACAGCGCGTCGGCCGCGGTCGCGGCGGGGTCGGTGTCGGCGCCGGTCGCGGCGAACGCGGACAGGTCGGCGCGCTCCCCGCTGGGGGCCGCGGCGTCCGCGTCGGCCGACGGCTCCAGCCGCACCAGCTTCGTGCCGCCGTCGACCTGGGTGTTGGCCGGGACGAGGATCTCGGCGACGGTGCCGTCGAACGGCGCCCGCAGCGAGGTCTCCAGCTTCATCGACTCGACGATCGCGAGGGTGTCGCCCTCGGCCACGGTCTGGCCCGCGGTGACCGGCAGCGCGACGACCATCGCCGGGGCGGGGGCGCGGACGATGCCGGCCTCGCCGCCGGAGATGCGGTGCACGGCGCCGTCGACCTCGACGAGGTAGTCCGCCTCCTGCGCGACCGACAGCACGGTCCAGGAGTGGTCGCCGACGGTGAGCCGGCGCTCGTAGGCGCCGTTGCGCTCGACGTCGACGTCGACCGACTGCGTCGAGGAGCCGCCTCCGGCGGTAGGCACGTCCAGCTCGACGGTGTAGCGCCCGGCGCGGGTCCGGGCGACCTTGAGCTTGTAGGACTGCCCGGCGACGGTGACGTCGGTCTGGTGCCAGGTCTCGTAGCCCACCTCGGGCCGGCCGGCCTCCGCGGAGCGGAACAGCCGCTCCTGCTGGCGGGCGACGTGGCCGTCGTGGCTCAGCACGGCGGTGGCGAGCAGCGCGACGTCGAGCCGGCGGGGCGGTGCGTAGCCCTCGGCCATCATCGTGTCGAGCCAGGTGGTCTGCAGCTCGCCCGAGCGGAACTCGTCGCGGTCGAGCAGGTCCAGCAGGAACGCCTTGTTCGTGGAGCCGCCGTCGATCACCGCGGCGGTCTGGCGCAGTGCCCGGGACAGCCGCGCGCGGGCCTCGTCGCGGTCGCGGCCCCAGGCGATCACCTTGGCGATCATGGAGTCGAACTGCGGCGGGATGACGTCGCCCGCTGCCACGCCGGTGTCGACCCGGATGCCGGGACCCGACGGCAGTGCCAGGTGCTCGATCCGGCCCGGGGCGGGGGCGAACTCGCGCTCCGGGTCCTCGGCGGTCAGCCGGGCCTCGATCGCCCAGCCCTGCGCCGCCGGCACCTCGCGGGCGACCTCGGCGAGCGTGCCGCCCGCGGCGACGTGCAGCTGCAGCTTGACGATGTCGACGCCGGTGCAGGCCTCGGTGACCGGGTGCTCGACCTGCAGCCGGGTGTTGACCTCGAGGAAGGAGAGCAGCTTCTCCTCGGGCTGGTAGAGGAACTCGACGGTGCCGGCGTTGACGTAGCCCGCGGCGCGGGCCAGCTCGGCGGCCGAGCTGCGCAGCAGCTCCTCCTGCGTGGGGTCGAGCGCGGTGGAGGCCGACTCCTCGATCACCTTCTGGTTGCGCCGCTGCACCGAGCAGTCGCGCACCCCGAGGGTCCAGACGTCGCCGGTGGCGTCGGCGACGACCTGCACCTCGACGTGCCGGCCGCCGGACACCGCGCGCTCCAGGAACACGGTCGCGTCGCCCGCGGTCCTCGACGCCTCCGACGCGGCCCGCTCGAAGGCCTCGTCGAGCTGCTCTGGGCCCGCCACGTAGCGGATGCCGCGCCCCCCGCCGCCCGCGGTGGCCTTCACCATGAGCGGGTAGCCGACGGTCTCGGCGGTCTTGCGGGCCGCCTCGACGTCGGCCACCGGGCCGCCCGACCACGGCGCCATCGGCACCCCGACCGACTCGGCCAGCTGCTTGGACGCGATCTTGTCCCCGAGCCGGCGCATGACCTCCGCCGACGGCCCGACGAAGGTGATCCCCAGCCGCTCGCACAGCTCCGCGAACTCGGCCTTCTCCGACACGAAGCCCCAGCCGGGCCAGACCGCGTCGGCGCGGGTGACACGCAGCGCGCGCTCCAGCTCGGCGTGGTCGAGGTAGGGGCTCGCGCCCATGTGGTCCGGGTCGTCCGGACCGATCAGGACGGCCTCGTCGGCCTCGCGGACGTACATCGCGCGGCGGTCGACGGCGGTGTGCAGCGCGATCGTGCGCAGGCGGCGGTCGGGCCCGTTCTGGGCGTTCCACTCACGGACGGCGTTGATGAGCCGCATGGCGGGCTCGCCGCGATTGACGATGGCGATGCGCGAGAACATGGCTGGGGTTCACTGCTCCTACGAGTGCGACGACGAGGTGGCGGCGGGGTGCCGCACCGACATCGTCGTCGTGCGGTCGGCGGGTCGGTACGGACGGTCGCCCGGGCTGTGCCGGAATGCGGGCGGGCTCACCTCTCGGACAGGGATCTTCCCGCCCACTGTGGCCCGTGTCACCCGGTCGTGCTACTCGCCGAAGGCGATGCGGACGTCGTCGGAGGTCGGGGCGACGGCCGGCTCGGCCACCGCGGCGGCCGTCGGGTCCAGGTGGACCTCCGGCGCCATCACGGCCGGGTCGATCTCCAGCACCGCGTAGCCGCCCACCGCGCCGGCCCCGAAGCCGGGCGCGAAGACCCGGGTCCGGCCGGCCACCACGCCGTCGGCCACGGAGTCGAACAGCGCGATCGGGATGGATGCCGCGGACACGTTGCCCATCGACTCGATGTTGAAGTACAGCTGGTCGGCCGAGAGCCCCGCCTTGCCCGCGAGCTGCAGGATCATCGTCTTGTTCGCCTGGTGCGGGACGATCAGGTCGACCGCGTCGAGCATCGTGCCCTCGCCGTCGGGTCCGGCCTGCTCGGTGAGCTCGTCGATCATCTGCGCCAGGTAGCGGGCGACCAGCGCCTTGACCTCGGGGCCGTAGACGGTGATGTCGTTGTCGAACTCCGGGTTCGGCCAGATGATCGAGTTCACCTGGGTGTCCGGGCCCGACGCGTAGGTCTGCAGCAGGTCGACGTCGCCGCGCTCGCCCTCGGCGGCCGGGGCGATGACCATCGCGGCCGCGCCGTCGCCGAAGATCATCCGCGAGGTGCGGACGTTGCCGATCTTGTCGGAGAACTTCTCGACGCAGACCAGCAGGACCGGCCGGTTCACCTCCTGCAGCTGGCGCACGGCCTCGGACAGGCCGTAGGGCAGCCCGGCGCAGGCGGCGATGATGTCGGCCGAGCAGTGCGTCTGCAGCAGGCCCAGGCGACCGGACAGCCACGTCGACAGCGACGGGATGAGCCGCTCGCTGGTGCAGGTGGCGACGAGCACGGCGCCGATCTCGGAGCGGTCGCGGCCGGAGTGCTCCAGCGCGCGGACCGCGGCGGCCCAGGCCAGGTCCTCGATGTCGAGCTCGGTGTAGCGGCGCTGGTCGATGCCGGTCTTGGCAGCGATCTCGTCGGCGCTCATCGGTGACCAGGAGAACGCGGAGTTGCGGACGACGTCGTCGTTGGAGCAGACGTGCTCACCCCGGACGACGGCGAGGGCCTCCACCTTCGGCTGCACCGCGAACGCCTCGCGCACCCGGATCGGGGGCAGCGGGGTGACGGGCTCGACCGGGTCGGACTGGGTGGAGAGCCGGCCGCGACGCGCCGGACGGGCGCCGGTGGCGCGGTCCAGGAACTGTTCGACGTCGCGGTTGCGCGGGTGGAAGGCGATGACGTACTCGTCGTCGCCGATCTCCTCGGCGGTGCGCAGCTCGGTGGCGGCACGGTCCCAGGGGTACTGGTTGTGCAGCACCATCGCCCACCGGGTCAGGGCCTCGAGCTCGGGGCGCTCGGCGTGCGCGTCGAGGATCTCGGTGAAGGAGAAGACCGGGTAGTCCGGGTCGTGGTGGGGCACGACGAAGGTCTGCGCGCCGGGCGTGGTGAGGAACTGTTCGACGGTCGGCTTGACCGCGGGCAGCTCGGTCGCGTGGTGACGGCGGTTGCCGTAGACGTCGAAGAGGAGCTCGAAGATGCGGCGCTCGGTCTCCTCGTCCCAGGTGGTGGGGAGCGCGGCGAAGGCATCGGCGACGGCCCGGATCTTCTTGTCGCCGTCGCGCCAGGGGGTGAGCAGCGGGAGGAAGACGTCGGCGCGGTGGCGGGGGAGGTCACGCCAGCGGGTCGGGCGCTTCTCGAACATGGTGAGCGTGTACCGGTTGACCCAGAACAGGTTCTGGCTCATGTCGCGCAGCAGCGCGAAGCGACTCTCGTAAGCACCGTTGGTGACCCGCTCCAGGATGTCGGTGCCGGTGGGCGCCTTTGCCTCGAAATCGCGACCGACGATGGCCGTGAACTGTTCCAGGTCGTCGATGACGGAAAAATCGAGTTCACCGAGAAAATTGGCGGGAAAGACCAGTCGGTCGTGGTTGTTGACCACGAACGGTTTCATGTGACGACCTCCAGCAGCGGCGACGACCGGCGGAATCGCCAGGCGGGACGCGGTGCGGCCTGGTCGATCGGATCGGTTGCGGTGCCTGCAACGCTATCGATGAACAGTCACGATCGGAATGTGATCCAGCCGCCGAGTGTGCGCTCTCACGGATGGTCGGTCAACTCCGACTGTTACTGGCGAGAATGTTACCGGTCGGTCTACTCGCCGGTTCTCGGAAAGAGCTCCGCAGACCCGCAGGTTGACGGGCGGGCTCGTCCACAGTGGAACGATCACCGGGCGTGGCCGGTCGGTCCCGGCACGTGCACGCCCCACAGGGGGCATGGTCGTCGGCGTCACAGTCCGCGCGGTGATCGTCACCCGCGCTCCGGGGGGGCGCACCATCGTCCGAACGGGGGAGGACGGGGCTCGTCCTCCGATGTGGACGGTCGTACGCTGGCGCCGCGGCGGCCGCCCGGCGGCGCACGGTGGGAATGCGACTGCGGAATGCGATCCCGAATTCCCGGACACCGTTCCGGGGCGCTCCGGTGTTCAGCCGTGGGCGGTCGCCGGGGCCGGGGCCGCGACGGTCTCCGCCTTCGGCGCGGGCGTGAGCAGCACCAGGACCGTGGCGAGCAGCCCGGCGGCGCCCGCCGCGACGAAGGAGATCGTGTACGCCGTGGCCGAGGGCGGTCCGCCGTCGCCGAGCACGTAGGTCGCCGTCACCGCGGCGACGACCGCGGTGCACGAGCTCGTGCCGAGCTGCCGGGCCAGGGTGTTGAGGCTGTTCGCCGCGGCGGTCTCCGACTCCGGCACCGCCCGCATGATCGTCAGTGGGATCGCCGAGTAGGCGAGCGCGGCGCCGACCGCGGCCACGGTCGAGGCGGCCATCAGGAGCGGCACCGTCGAGGGCATCGCGGCGAAGGCGAAGTTGCCCGCCCCGAGGAGCAGCGTGCCGACCACCAGGGTGGTGCGCGGGCCCCGCAGCCGCGACAGCCGGGCCGAGGCCGAGGAGAACACCACCATCGACCCGCCCATCGGCAGCAGCACCAGCCCGGCGACGACGAGCGAGAGCCCGAACCCGTAGCCGGTCGAGACGGGGGCCTGCAGGATCTGGGTGGCGAGCACGAAGCCCGCGAACACCGCGAAGCCCACCAGCACCGAGGCGAGGTTGGTCAGCAGCACGGCGGGCCGTGCCGAGACCCGCAGGTCCACCAGCGGCGCGGGGACGCGCAGCTCGTACCAGGCGGTCGCGGTGACCAGCACCACGGTGCCGGCGAACAGGCCGAGCACGGTCGCCGACGTCCAGCCCCAGTCGTCGCCCTTGGAGATCGCCAGCAGCAGGCACACCAGTGCCCCGCCGACGCCGAACGCCCCCGGCACGTCGAACCGGCCGCCGGTGCGCAGCCGTGACTCGGCCACCAGCCGCCGGACCAGCAGGATCTGCAGCACGCCGAGCACCGCGGCCCCGGCGAACAGCCAGCGCCAGCCGGCGAACTGGGCGACGACGCCGGTGATCGGCAGCCCGATGGCCCCGCCGAAGCCGAGCGAGGACGACATCAGCCCGACCCCGGACCCGACCCGGTCGGCGGGCAGGACGTCGCGCATCAGGCTCATCCCGAGCGCGATCACCCCGAACGCGGCGCCCTGCAGCACCCGGGCGACGAGCAGCAGCTCGATCCCGGGCGCCAGCGCGCCGAGCAGCGACCCCACCCCGACCAGGCCGAGCGCCACGAGCAGCATCCGGCGCTTGCCGAACATGTCGCCGAGCCGCCCCAGCACCGGCGCCGACACCGCGCCGGCGACGAGGTTGGCGGTGATCAGCCACGACGCCGTCGACCCGCTGACGTCGAGCAGCTCCGGGAACCGCGGCAGCAGCGGCACGACCATCGTCTGGACCAGTGAGACGAGCAGTCCGCAGGAGGCCAGGACGGCGATCGCGACGCCGGGGCGCGGCGGCGCCGGTGCGGTTCCCCCGGGGTGGGTGCTCTCGGGCTGCTGGTGCGGACGGCGTGCCCGGAACACTCGACCTCCGTGGTGGGGTGACGGATCGTGCTGACGGCGGACCCCCGCCGAAGCGGGAGTCACCCATCAGATGAGCACGCCGGTCACCCGTCCGGCAAGCCGGGTCACTCCGCGCGCGGCGGGACCGGCTCGGGCGGCGGCGGGCCGTCGTAGGCCGCGGAGGGACGGATCAGCCGGCGCTGCGCGGCCTGCTCCAGCACGTGTGCACACCAGCCGACGACCCGGCTGACCGCGAACGTCGGCGTGAACATGCTGCGGGGGATCCCGCAGCCCTCCATCACCACGCCCGCGTGGAACTCCACGTTCGCGAACAGCGGGTGGTCCGGACGCAGCTCGGCGAGGGTGGCGGCGACCCGCCGTTCGACGTCGGCGGCTCGCGCGGGCAGCGGCCCGCCCAGCTCCGCGGCCACCTCGCGCAGCAGCGCCGAGCGCGGGTCCGGCCCGCGGTAGACGGCGTGGCCGAACCCCATGATCCGCATCCCCGCGGCGAGCCGGTCGGCCACCCAGCGCTCCGGCGAGCCGCCGGCGTCACGGTCGATCGCGTCGAGGCTCTCCAGCGCGCGGTCGGGGGCGCCCCCGTGCAGCGGCCCGGCGAACGCGCCGAGCGCGGCGACCACGCAGGACGCGACGTCGGCGCCGGTGGAGGCGACCACCCTGGCGGTGAAGGTGGAGGCGTTGAAGCCGTGGTCCACCGTCGCCACGAGGTAGGCGTCGAGCGCGCGGACGTGCGTCGGCGCGGGCTCGGCGCCGGCCAGCATCCACAGCCAGTTCGCGGCGGACGACAGGTCGGTACGCGGGGCGACCGGGTCGAGGCCGTGACGCAGCCGGTGCAGCGCGGCGAGGACGGTCGGTGTCGCGGCACAGACGGTCGCGGCGTCGCGGGGGCCCGCCGTCGGGTCGTCCCAGAGCGGCCGCATCCCGTGCTGCGGGCCGAGCAGCGACAGGGCGGTGCGCAGCCCGGCGAGCAGGTCGGGCCCGCAGGCCTCGGCGATCGCGGGCAGCTGCGCGGCGACGGCGTCGGGCAGGACCCGGCGCTGCGCGGTGGTGGCGGCGAACTTCGCGAGCTCGGCGGTGCCCGGGAGGCGGCCGTGGACGAACAGGAACCACACGTCGTCGAAGGTGCGGGTGCGCGCGAGGTCGACCGCGGAGTACGGGCCGTAGTGGTAGAAGCCCTCGTCTCCGCGGACGTCCCCGATCCGGGTAGTGGTGACGGCGACGCCGCGCAGGCCCGGTGGGACCTGCGGGGCGGCGGTGCCGGTGCTGTCGGTGCTGGTCATGACCGGACCGTCCGCCCGTCGGGAATCGTTGTCAATATTGATCGGATCAATGTTGATACGGTCCATCTCGTGGAGTACCTGACCGTCGCCGAGACCGCGGAACGCCTCGGCGTGAAGCGGGAGACCGTCTACGCCTACGCCAGCCGCGGGCTGCTGACCAGCGTGCGCGGCGCGCAGCGGCGGGGCAGCCGGTTCGCCCAGGACGAGGTGGAGGCCCTCGCCGCGCGCGGCCGGGAGGCGGGGGAGCCGTCCGGGACGGTCGAGCGCATCAGGACGCGGATCACACTCGTCGCCGACGGGGGGCCGTGGTTCCGCGGGGTGGCGACGCCGGCGCTCGCGGGGTCGGCGGACCTCGAGCAGGTCGCGGCGCTGCTGTGGGAGGTCCCGGGCCGGGTGTCGTTCGACGCCGCCCCGGACCTGCTCGCCCCGGCGCGCGCCGTGCTCGACGCCGCCCCCGCCGGGGCACGGGCGACCGACCGGTTCCGGCTCGCCGTCGCCGCGGTGGCCGCGGCCGACCCGCTGCGTGCCGCCGCCCGGCCGGGCGCGGTGGTGGCGACGGCGTCGGCGCTGCTGGGGACGGTCGTGACCGCACTCGCCGGGGACCCGGGGTCCGGACCGTCCGACCTGGCGGAGCGGCTGCTGCCGGCGCTGCTGCGTGACCCGGGCCGGGCACCCGCGTCGGCGACGGCCGGGCACGTCCGCGCCGCGCTGGTCCTGCTCGCCGACCACGGCCTGGCGTCGTCGACGGTCGCGGCCCGGGTCGCCGCGAGCACCCTGGCCGACGTGCACGCCGTCGTCTCGGCCGGGCTCGGCGCCCTGGACGGGCCCCGCCACGGACTGGTCAGCGGGCTCGCCCACCGCTTCCTCACCGAGGCCCAGGACGACCCGTCCGGCGTGCTCGCCCAGCGGCTGCGGGCCGGCGAGCGGGTCCCGGGCTTCGGGCACTCGGTGTACCGGGGCACCGACCCGCGCGCGACGGTGCTGCTCGACCGGCTCCGCGCGGACCCGGCCGCGGACCGCGTCGTGGCCTGCGTCGACGCCGTCGTCGCGGGGATGGACCGCGGTGGGGACGGCCCCGCCCCGAACGTCGACCTCGCGCTCGCCGCGCTGATGCACGCCCACGACCTGAGCCCCGACGCCGGCGAGCTGCTGTTCGCCTGCGCCCGGACCGTCGGCTGGGTGGCGCACGCCCTGGAGGAGTACGCCGAGCCCGGCCTGCGGTTCCGGCCGACCGGCGTCTACACCGGGCCGCGACCCGGGTCGACCAGCGAGGCGAGCACCACCACGTTGTCGGTGTAGCTGCGCACGCCCCGGTCGAACGTCCCGCCGCAGGTGATCATCCGCAGGCCCGCGCCGGGCAGGTCGCCGTAGACGGCCGCGGTGGGGAAGCGGTCCTTGGCGTAGCGACGGACGGCCTGGACCTCGAAGGTCGCGGCGGTGCCGTCGGCGCGGTCGACCGACACCAGGTCACCGGGGGCGAGCGCGTGCAGCCGGAAGAACGGGCCCGGCTCGTGGTCCCAGTCGACGTGTGCCGCGAGCACCGCAGGCCCCCGGGAGCCCGGCGCGGGGGCGCCGGTGTACCAGCCGGTGGCGGCACCGTCGGGTGGCACCTCCAGCGTCCCCCGCCCGGTCAGGCCGAGCGGGACGAGCCCGCTGTCGAGCCCGATCGAGGGCGCCCGCACCCGCACCGGGTCCGACGGCGGCAGCGGGGCCGCCGCCGGGCGGAGCGTGGTCGTGGGCAGCGGCGGAACCGTTCCGCCGATCGCCACCGGCGGCGCCCCGAGCGGCACGGCCAGCGCCAGCACGACGAGCACCCCCCACCACACCCGTCGCACCCCGCGCGGCCCGCGGCGGCCGTGTGGCCCGGGCAGCTCCCGCGGACCGGCCCCGCACGCGGGGCCGCAGCGCCCGCGTCCGACCGGCCTCGTGCCCGGCGGACCGGTGTGCGCGGGGGTGCGGGTCACGAGTGGCGGGTGGTCAGGGGGAGCGACGCGCGGCCGGTGCGACGCCCGCTCCACACGACGACACCCGCCCCGGCGGCGAGGACCGCACCGGTCCCGACCAGCAGGAACACCGTCGGGTCGACCCCGGCGCCGCCGGAGCCGTCACCGGCCTCGACACCGCCGCCGGGGACCGCGCGCACCTGCCCGGTGCCGGCCGCCGCGACGAGGTCCGGGCCCTCGCAGGCCCGGCCGTCGCCGTCGCGGTCCAGGTTGTTCGGGTCCGAGGGGTCGGCGGCGAGCACCGCCTGGGCCTGGGCGCGGGAGAGGTCGACGCAGTCCAGGTCGCTGCCGCGCCCGGTGGCGGGAGCACCGGCCGCGGGAGTGGTCGTCTGCGGAGCCGTGGTCGTCTCCTCGGGCGCCGTCTCCTCGGGGTCGGTGGCGTCCGGGTCGTCGTCGGCCGGCGTCGCGTCGTCGGTGGGTTCCTCGGTCGGCGGCTCCTCGGTGTCCTCCTGGGCCGGGGCCGTGACGACGCTCGTCACCGGGGTGGCGGCCGGTTCCGCGGCCGACGCCGCCCCGGCCAGCGGGAGCCCGGCGAGCGCGGCGAGGGTGACGGTGGCGGCGACGGCGCCGGTGCGGCGGACGAGCGAACGTGCGGTCATGATCCACTCCCTGTGACGAACGTGATCCTCGTGACCGGTGGGGCGAACGGGACGCCCTGTCCGATGGCGGAGAGTGAAGCGACACCCGGTCGGCGGGGCCAGACAAGTCGCCCGTACGGGGATCACCGGGGCGAGTGGTGTCGCCCGGAGTGACCGGCTCCTCGGCGTGCCGGGCGCGCCCGGGGCGTTGCGACGTCCAGGATGGCGACGTGACCACCACCCCCGTCCCGCCCCGTCGCCGTCGCCGGTCGCTCGACGACGGCGTCTCCGACGCGTTCGTCGAGCTCTGGTCCCAGCGCCGGCCGTGCGTCCTGGTGACCCTGCGCCGCGACGGCACCCCGCACGCGGCGCCGGTGGGGGTGACCGTCGACGTGGCCGAGCGCACCGCCCGGGTGATCTGCAGCGGCGGGTCGCAGAAGGCGCGCAACGTCGCCGCGGCCGGACCGGACGGGGCCCGGGTCAGCGTCACCGTCGTCGACGGGCGTACCTGGTCCACCCTGGAGGGCCGCGCCGTCGTGCGGGACGAGCCCGACGTGGTCGCCGACGCCGAGCGCCGCTACGCCGCCGAGTACAAGCAGCCCCGGCCGAACCCCCGGCGGGTGGTGCTGCAGATCGCGGTCGACCGGGTCCTCGGCAACGCCTGAGGGGATACTCGCCGGTGTGGACCTGCCGGAGACGACCTTCCTCGGCCACAGCACCCTGCGACTGCGGATCGGTGGCCGCACCGTCCTCACCGACCCGGTGCTGGCGAACTCGGTCGGACCGTTGCGCCGTACCGCGCCGGCCGTCGACCCGGCGGGGCCCGCGGGGGTCGACCTGGTCCTGATCTCCCACCTGCACGCCGACCACCTGCACCTGGCCTCGTTGCGCCGGCTGCCGCGGTCGGTCGAGGTCGTGGTGCCCACGGGGGCGGGCGACTGGCTCCGCCGCCGCGGCGTCGCCCGGGTCTCCGAGCTCGCCGTCGGGCAGACCCGCGTCGTCGACGGGCTGCGCGTCACCGGCACCCCGGCCGACCACTCCGGGCACCGGTGGGGGCCACGGTTCACCCACGGCCCGCAGGCCGACGCGATGGGCCACCTGCTGGAGGGCGACGGGCTGCGCGTCTACGTCGCGGGGGACACCGGGCTGTTCCCCGGGCTCGACGACGTCGCCGCCCAGGGTCCGATCGACCTCGCCGCGCTGCCGGTGTGGGGCTGGGGCCCGAACCTGGGGCCGGGGCACCTCGACCCGGCCGGCGCCGCCGAGGCCGTCCGGCGGCTCGCACCGGCCGTCGCGCTGCCGGTGCACTGGGGGACCCTCGCCGTGGCCGGGCTGTGCTCGGTCCCGGGGCGGACCGGGTCCCGGATGCGGGAGCTGCTCGTGCGCCCGCCGCACGACTTCGCCGACGCCGTCGCCGCGGCCGGGCTGCCCACCCGCACCCTGGTGCTCCCGCCCGGTGCCGCCGTCGGGACGCCGGCGTGAGCGCGCTGCAGCTGCTGGCCGCACCGGCGCAGGACTGGCTCGAGGCCGAGCTCAGTCCGGACGCCGGGCGGATCGCCTACCTCGTCGTCGCCGGCGGAGTGCTGCTCGGATCGGTGCTGCCGGTGGTGCCGACCGGCGCGATCGTCGGTGCCGCCGCCGCGACGGCGATGACGAGTTCCGCGCTGTCGCTGCCGGTGGTGCTGCTGCTGGCCTTCGCCGCGGCCCTGCTGGGTGACCTCGTCACCTTCGCCGTCGCGCGGCTGGCCGGTGACCCGGTCCGTGCCGCGGTCGCGGGCGGGCGGCTCGGTGGTGCGCGCACCGCGGCCCGGATCGAACGCATGCGCGGCGCGTTCGCCGAGCGCGGCTGGCTGGTCGTGCTGGTCGGGCGGGTCGCCCCGGCGGGGCGGGTGCCGACCCTGATCGCGGCCGCGGTGTCGGGGATGACCTGGGCGAAGCTGGTGCCCGCCGTCGCGGCCGGTGCGGTGCTGTGGACGCTGCTCTACGGCGTGCTCGGGGTGCTGACCGGCAACCTCACCGACTCCCCGGTGGTGGCGGCGCTGCTCGCGGTCGGGCTGGTGGCCGTCGTCGCCGGGGTCACGGCGCTGGCCGGACGGGTGCGGTCCCGGCTGCGGGCCCGCCACCGGGTCGGCTGAGACCGGACGGCCCACCGGCGCACAGGGAACCGGCCGGGCGCGACGGGAGGGGGGGTGTCGCGCCCGGCCGGAGTGGGTGCCCGGGGCGTGGCGTCGCCCCGGGGAGATCGCATCAGTTGCCGTCGCCGAAGGGGTTGATGCCGAACGGCAGCTCGCCGGAGGAGCCGTCCTGCGGCACGGTCCGCGCCCCGTTCTGGGCGGTCGCGGCGGCGGTGTCCTTCACGCTGCCCAGGGTCACCGGCACCTCGCGGGCACCGGAGCCGCTGCCGACGGTCAGCGTGACCTGCTGGCCGGGGGCGAAGTTGCCGACCCGGGCGATCAGGTCCGCGAAGCTCGACACCGGGTACTCGTTGACCTTGGTGACCACGTCGCCCGCCTTGATCCCCGCGGTCGCCGCGGGCGAGTTCGGCTCCACCGCCGCGATCTGTGCGCCCGCGGTCTCGCTCGGGGCGCTGCGGGAGGCCGACACCGCGCCCTGCACACCGAGCTGCGGCTTGGTCGCGACGCCGGAGTCCATCAGTTCCTGGGCGACCCGCTTGGCCGTGTCGACCGGGATCGCGAAGCCCAGTCCGATCGAGCCGGAGCTCTGGCCGGCGGTGGCGATCGCGGAGTTGATGCCGACGACCTGCCCGGCCAGGTTGACCAGCGGGCCGCCGGAGTTGCCCTCGTTGATCGGGGCGTCGGTCTGCAGGCCGTTGTAGACGACCAGGGGCTGGCCGTCGCCGCCCGCGGTGACGGTCCGGTTCAGCGCGGAGACGATGCCCGCGGTGACGGTGCCGGACAGGCCCTGCGGGGAGCCGTTCGCGACGACCTGCTCGCCGACCTGCACGCTCGAGGACTCCCCGAGGGTGGCGGGCTTGAGGTCCCGGGCGCCCTGCAGCTTGATGACGGCGAGGTCGTAGCTGGGGGAGGTGCCGACGACGGTCGCGGTGTACTGCCTGCCGTCGGAGGTGGACACGGTGATCCGGCCGCCGTCGGCGGCGTTCGCCACCACGTGGTTGTTGGTGAGGATCTGGCCGTCGGAGGTCAGGATGACCCCGGAGCCCTCCGCGAGACCCTGCGCGGTGCGGACCTGGATGTCCACCGTGCTCGGGGTGATCGCGGCCGCGGCGCCGGCGATCGAGCCGTCGGCGGGGGTGGCCGGGGTGCCGGGTGCGGAGGCGCTGGTCAGCGTGGCCTGCGAGGAGGGGCCGTCGAGCACGAGGTAGGCACCGCCGACCCCGGCCGCGCCGCCGACCAGGGCGGCCGTCAGCGCGACGGCGGCCAGGCCGGCGCCGAACCGGCGCGGCGGCTTCGGTGCCGGCCCCTGCTGGGGGAACGGCGGGTAGACCGAGGTGGGCGGGCTCCCCGCGCCGTACGCCGGGATCGTGGGGTTGCTCGTCGTCGCCCACGGCGGCGGGGTCTGGGGCCCCTGGCTGCCGCCCTGCTGCCGGTGGTCGGTGTCGGTCACGGTGGTCGCCTCCTGTGCGCGGGTGCCGTCGTCGCCGGTCGGGTGGGCGGGGGCCGCCCCCTCGTGACGCGGTGCGGGCCGGACGGGGTCGGTGGCGCCGCCTGCGGTGGAGGTCCGTCCGTCGGACGGCTCGCCCGTTCCCGGCCCGTTCTCGGTCATGGTGCAACTGTGCGCCGCGACCCTGAGACGACCCTGTGACCGTGCTGGGAATCGCTCGGGCATCGGGTGAGAGTGCCCGTCGCGGCCCCGTCGGTCGGTCGGGACGCCCTGGTCAGGAGAGGGCGCCGTCCCACGGTGAGGACCCGGCCCCGGCGCGGCGAGCGCGGCCCCGCCGAGGACCCCCACCCACAGCACGGGGCGGAACCTGGACGGTCTAGGCGACCAGCTCCACGATCGTCGCGTTGGCGGTTCCGCCGCCCTCGCACATGGTCTGCAGCCCGTAGCGGATCCCGCGGTCGCGCATGTGGTGCACCAGGCGGGTGAGCAGCACGGTGCCCGAGGCGCCCAGCGGGTGCCCGACGGCGATCGCCCCGCCGAGCGGGTTGAGCACGGCGTCGTCGGCGCCCAGTTCGGCCTGCCAGGCCAGCGGGACCGGCGCGAACGCCTCGTTGACCTCGCACGCGCCGATGTCACCGATCGACAGCCCGGAGCGCTTCAGCACCTTCTGCGTCGCCGGGATGGGGCCGGTCAGCATCCGCAGCGGGTCGGCGCCGGACACGGCCCCGGAGTGGTAGCGGACGATCGGGGTCAGGCCGAGCTCGCGGGCCTTCTCCGGGGTGGTGACCAGCACCGCCGACGCGCCGTCGGAGATCTGCGAGCTGTTCCCGGCGTGGATCACCCCGTCCGCGGAGAACGACGGCTTCAGCGCGGCCAGGGTGTCGGTGGTGGTCCCGCGGCGCAGGCCCTCGTCGGCGGCGAACCCGGGCGCCCCGGGTACCTCGACGAGCTGGTCGTCGAACGCGCCGGCGTCGATCGCGGCGGCGGCGAGCTCGTGGGACCGGGCGGCGTAGGTGTCGAGCCGGGTCCGCGACAGCGTCCAGTCCCGGGCGATCCGCTCGGCGCCGACACCCTGGTTGAAGTCGCCGTTCGGGAACTCCCCGGACTCCAGGTCGGCGCGGTAGCGCTCGCGCACCAGCGGTCCGTAAGGACGCCCCAGGTCGCGGCCCGCGGCCAGCGGGACCCGGGTCATGGATTCCACCCCACCGGCGACGACGACGTCGTACTGCCCGGCCAGCACCATCCCGGCCGCGAAGTCGAACGAGGACTGGCTCGACCCGCACGCCCGGTTCACCGTCACCCCGGGCACCGACTCCGGCCAGCCCGCGGCGAGCAGGGCGTAGCGGCCGATCTGCGCGGCCTGGTCGCCGACCTGGTTCACGCAGCCCCACACGACGTCGTCGACGACGGCGGGGTCGATCCCGGTCCGCTCGACCAGGGCGGTCAGCACGGCGGCGGACAGGTCGACCGGGTGGACCTCGGCCAGCGAACCCTTCCGCTTCCCGATCGGTGTGCGGACGGCGGCACAGACGACGGCCTCGGGCATGACGGGTCCTCCTCGGTCACCGGTGACACGACTCGTTCGCGACGCTAAGCCATCGCAGGGGGTCGGCGCTGAGAGGGCGGTCACACCATCGGATGCGCATCAGGTGTCGAGCCGCTCTGGATCGATGAGGTACCGTCTCCTCGTACGCGAAGGGGAGTAGCTCCCAACGCTGCGCTCGACATACTGGTCCGCCTCGTCCTGCGACGGCCGACCCGGGCGCAGCGGCCTGACCACCACCAGGCGAGCGAGACCTTCGATCCGGATACACCGGATCGAGGGCACCCATCCTCGGTCCGGTCGAGATCGAGGGATGGACATGGATGGATTCCTGATCGCGTTCGCGGTCAGCTTCGGCGTCATCTTCGTGGCCGAGCTGGGCGACAAGTCGCAGCTCATGGCCCTCACGTTCGCGACGCGCTTCAACGCGATCCCGGTCCTGATCGGGATCACGATCGCCACCTCGGTGACCCACCTCGTGTCGGTCGCCGTCGGCTACGGCCTGGGTGCGTCGATCCCGACCGGCTGGATCGCGCTGGTCGCCGCGGTCGCCTTCCTGGCGTTCGGCGCCTGGACGCTGCGCGGTGACAGCCTCTCCGAGGACGAGGAGGCCAAGGCCAGGCGGGCCGGCGGGTCCGCCGTCGTCGCCGCGTCGGTCGCGTTCTTCCTCGCCGAGCTCGGTGACAAGACGATGCTCGCGACGATCACCCTGGCCGCCCAGCACGGCACCCTCGCCGGGTCGATCGGCATCTGGGCCGGATCCACGGCCGGCATGGTCGCCGCGGACGCGCTGGCCATCGTCGTCGGGCGCCAGCTCGGCAAGCGGCTCCCGGAGCGGGCCATCTCGATCGGCGCCGCGGTGATGTTCTTCGTCTTCGGCGCCTGGCTGCTGTACGAGGCCGTCCCGCAGGTGTGGGGCGAGAACGCCTGGGCCCGCGTGTTCGACGTCGCCGGGCACCACGGGCTCGGGTGGGCCGCGCTGGTGTTGGGGGCGCTCGCCGTGGGCGTCGGGCTGTGGTTCCGCGGTCGCGCGCACCGTGCCCGCGGGGAGCGCAGGCTCGACGTCGCCCGGAACCCGGGCAGCCCGGCCTGGTGGGCCCGCACGCTGTTCGTGCTGGCCGCGGTCCTCGGCTTCGGGGCGCCGCTGCTGGTGGCCCTCGACGTGCTGCAGCCGATCTCGGTGCTGGCCCGGCCGGCGGTCGCCGTCGTCGGGGCGGGGCTGCTGCTGCTCGGGTTCGCCGTCGTCGCGGTCGCGATGCTGCAGCTCGGCACGGTGTGGCGCCGCTCGGCCGCCGAGGCCGGTGCGGCCGCGGCCGGGGACCCGGACGCCGCACGACGCCCGGTGCTCGCCACCGGCGGGATCTACCGCCGTGTCCGCAACCCCGCGCTGACCGGCCTGATCGTCGGGTGCGCCGGGATGCTGTTCATGGCCCCGACCCTGCTCGGAGTGCTCGCCGGGGTGCTGATCCTGGTCGCGGTGCAGATCCAGGCCCGCGCGGTCTACGAGCCCGGCCTGGGCAGTGCACTCGGCCCCGAGTACGCCGAGTACCGCGCCCGGACCGGGCGGTTCCTCCCGCGGGTCCGCACCGACCGCACCCCCGCGGGAGAGGGCGATCGCACGACCGTCGGCTGAGCGCCCCGCCGACGGCCCCGCCGACTCCACGGCCCCGCCGACTCCACGGCCCCGCCGACTCCACGGCCCCGCTGACTCTCAGACACCGATGACTCCGCGGCACCGCCGCGCGACGACACCGCCCGCCCCAGTGCGACCGGGGCGGGCGGTGTCGTGTCCGGGGGATCCCGGGATCAGGTGTACCAGGTCGGCTCGGGCAGCTCGTCGCGCAGCACCCACGCCCCGACCTCGCGCCGCTTGTAGGCGACCGGGTCGTGCAGGGTGTGGGTGCGCACGTCGCGCCAGAAGCGGTCGAAGCCGAGCTCGGTCCGGGTCGCCCGCGCGCCGAGTCCCTCGAAGATCCCGCCGGTGATCTCCAGCGCGACCTCGGTGGCCCGCGCCTTCACCGCGGCGACGCGCACCTCGTGCTCGCCGCGCTGCTCGGCGGTCACGGCGTCGGCGTCGTCGTGCAGCCGCTGCTGCTCGGCCGCGACGGCGTCGGCCAGCGCCTCCACCGCCCAGAGCTTGGCCGTGTAGTCGCCGTAGAGGTCGAGCTGGTAGGGCTCGTCGACGGCTCGCTCGTGGCCGCCGTAGAGCCACGGCCGAGTCCGGGTGCGGGTGTACTCCGCGCCCGCCTCCAGGGCCCCGCGCGCGATCCCCAGGTAGAACGCGACGAACACCAGCTGGATCACCGGCACGTTGAAGGTGTTGTAGACGCGCGGGGCGAACACCTTGTCGGTGAACCCGGCGGCCGACGCCCACGGCACCCGCACACCCGAGACCGTGACGCTTCCCGACTCCGACAGGCGCAGGCCGATGTTGTCCCAGTCGTCGCCGTAGACGATGCCCTCCTGGGCGCTCGGCACGATGGCGAACACGTGGGTGTCGGTGTTCTCGATGACGCCCTCCAGCACGGTCACGTCGGAGACCCGGCTGCCGGTGGAGAAGCTCTTGCGGCCGTCGTAGACGAGCTCGTCGCCCTCGTCGCGGATGGTCAGGTCCTCGTCGCGGGGGTTGACCGCGCCGCCGAAGAACCAGCGTTCGCGGGTCGCCTGCTCCTCGACCGCCGCGATCTGCTCGGGCGTGCCGACCAGGCGCGCGGCCCAGAACCACAGCAGGTGGTAGCCGAGCAGCTGCCCGATCGAGCCGTCGCCGGCCGCGACCTCGCGGATCACCCGGTAGGCGACGGTCCAGTCCTGGCCCCCGCCCCCGTGCTCGACCGGGCCGAGCAGGGTGACCAGGCCGGAGGCCTTCAGCAGGGCGACCTCGGCGTGCGGGGTGGCGCCGGCGCGCTCGCGGGCGGCGGCGTCGCGGGCCAGGACGGCGCGGACCTCGCCGGCGCGGGCGATCCAGCCCGCGGCGTCGGTGGGTACGGGGTCCCAGGACTCGGTCACGGTCTCGGGACGGATCTCGGTGGTGGTCATGGGTGACTCCTCGTCGTGCAGGGAGCCGGGCACCTCGACGGCACGCCACGGGCGCCCGGGTGCGGGCGCGCCACGACGGTGCGCGGGGGAGGGGGCCCGGCTGCGGGAACGGTGCCGGGCGATCACCGGCGGGACGGACGCCCGCCGGCCGTCACACGCGGAGAGGTGCGACGGGGACGCCGGTCAGCGACAGAGCGAGGAGGTCACACGCGAGAGGTCGACGTGGCGTCGACGGGTGAGCTCGGTGTTCGGCACGGTCCCAGTGTTCGGGTAGGTCACCGCGGAAGTCAACGAGACGTTCCCGGAAATGGGACGCGGCGCGGGATGTCCGGTCAGGACGGTCCCCGGGGACGCGCACGGGCCCGGCGACGACGGTCGCCGGGCCCGTGCGGGCAGGTGTCGGTCGGACGCCGCCGGTCAGACGGCGGTCAGCTGCGGCTCGCGGGCGGCGAGCTCGGCCTCCTTCTCCCGGATGATCGGGAGCACCTTCGCGCCGAAGTACTCGACCTCCTCCTGGAAGTGCAGGAAGCCGAGCAGCAGCAGGTTCGCGCCGCGCCGCTTGTACTCGATCGCGCGGTCGGCGATCTGCTCCGGGGTGCCGATGAGCTGGGTCCGGAAACCGTCGTTGTACTGGACGAGGTCCTCGAAGGAGGAGTCGGCCCACATGCCGCGCTTGTCGCCGGTGGAGTTGCCGGCCTGCTGGACGGCGTCGCGGAAACCCTCGACGGCCGGCCGGTTCGCCTTCTCGATGATCTCGCGCAGGGTGTCCCGGGCCTCCTTCTCGTCGTCGCGGGCGATCATGAAGCCGTTGAGGCCGAACCGGACCGGCTGCAGACGCTCGGCGGTCTTCGCGTGGCCGAGGACCTCCTCGACCTGCTCGGAGAAGCCGTCGTAGTCCTTGCCGTTGGAGAAGTACCAGTCCGACACGGTGCCGCCGTTGTAGCGGGCCGCGGTGGAGTTGCCACCCTGGAAGATCTCCGGGTGCGGACGGCCCGGGACATCGAGCGGGCGCGGCTTGAGGTCGAAGTCGCGGATCCGGTAGAAGTCGCCGGCGAACTCGGCGCCACCGTCGGAGGTCCAGATCTCGCGCAGCACCCGGATGAACTCGTTGCTGCGGCGGTAGCGCTCGTCGTGCTCGAGCCACGGCTGGCCCATCGCGGTGAACTCGGCCTTCAGCCAGCCGGAGACGACGTTGACCGCGAGCCGGCCGTTCGTCAGGTGGTCGGCGGTGGCGACCCACTTGGCCAGCACCGAGGGCTCCCACAGGCCGGGGTGGACGGCGGCGATCACCGTGAGCCGCTCGGTGGCCAGCCCCAGCGCGAGGGAGAACGCGGTGGCCTCGTGCTGGTGGTCGGCGCCGTAGCTGGCCATGTAGCGGATCTGGGACAGCGCGTACTCGAAGCCGTTGTTCTCGGCGGTCTGCGCCAGCTTCTTGTTGTACTCGAAGCCCCAGTCGGTGCGCTGTTCGATGGTGCTGGTGACCAGCCCACCGGAGACGTTCGGGACCCAGTACGCGAACTTCAGCGGCTCCTGGATCCGGGTGTTGGGCGTGGTGTCGAGAGCATCGGACACGGGAGACTCCTCGGGGGTGTGCCGGGCACGGCAGACGGGCGCACGACGGCGCCGGAAAGAGAGGAAAGAGGGAGGAAACGGACCTGCGGTGACGCGATCAGCGACAGGCCTGGCTCACGACGACGAGGTTGTCGACGTGACGGCGTCGGGTCAGCAGGAAGCCGGTCACGGTCCCACCGAACCCGCAGAGCCGGTGGGTGTCAACCGGATGCCGGGGAGATCACCGCGGGGCCCCCACCGAGATCCGCGAGGACGTCGTCCGCGGGACCCACGCCGGCCACCACGGGCCGCCCTAACCGACGTGCACCACGGGGCGCCGGGCCACGTCGGGCTCGGCCTTCCGCAGGATCTCCCGGGTGATCGGCGCGACCTCGCCGACCCCGGTGAACAGGTACCGGCCGAAGTGGCGCACCGGGTTGCCCTCGGTCCAGTCGAAGTAGGCGTGCGGGGCGGTGCCGGTGACGTCGCGCAGGTGCAGCAGCAGCGCGGCGATCGCGTTCGGGACCGAGGGCGCCGACGTCGTCAGCACCCGGTAGGGGCCGCGCCGCTCGCCGCGCACGGTGATGCCCGACTCGAACTCCGACGGGTCGGTGACGGTGACCTCGACCAGCACCACCCGGTCGGGGTCGGGGATGTGGTGGTCCTCGGTCTCCTCGGCGAGCTTCTCCCGGTACTCCTCGTCGCGGGCGACGCTGTCCCGCTCACCGGGGCGAGGCTCGTGCGCGACCAGGCGCAGCGGCCGGCCGGAGCCGGAGCACTCGTCGAGGAACCCGCGGGCGGTGTCGTCGAGGGTGACGTCGGTGACGCGCAGCTCGAACGCGCGCAGGGTGCGCGACAGCAGCGACACCACCAGGATCCCGGCGATGAAGCAGGCGGCGATCTTCACCCCCTCCGGCCGTTCGACGACGTTCGCCACCGTCGTGTAGACGAACACGAGCGCGATCAGCACGAACGCGACGACGGCCGGGCGGCTCCCGGTGCGCCGCACCGACAAGGCGACGGCGACCGCCGCGGAGGTCATCAGCACCAGCACGCCCGTGGCGTAGGCCCCGCCCTGGGCGTCGACGTCGGCGTCGAACAGCACGGTCACCCCGAACGCGACGACCAGCACCACCAGGACCAGCGGCCGCGCGGCCCTGGCCCAGGACGGCGCCATGCCGTAGCGGGGCAGGAACCGGGGCACCAGGTTGAGCAGGCCCGCCATGGCCGAGGCCCCGGCGAACCACAGGATCGCGATCGTGGACAGGTCGTAGACGGTGCCGACGACGTTCCCCAGGTCGCGGTGGGCGAGGAACGCCAGCGCCCGGCCGTTCGCCTGCCCGCCGGGGGCGAAGTCCGCCTCGGGGATCAGCAGCACGGTCACGACGCTGGAGGTCACCAGGAAGGTGCTCATGATCAGCGCGGCGACGGTGAGCAGCCGCCGGGTGCCCGCGATCCGGCCCTCCGGGCGGTCCTCGGTGTCACCGTCGCGGCCCCGGACCAGCGGCATCACCGACACCCCGGTCTCGAACCCGGACAGGCCCAGCGCGAGCTTGGGGAACACGATCAGCGCGATCCCCACCATCAGCAGCGGGTCCGGGTAGCGGGACACGAGCAGCGCCGACCAGTCCGCGACGACGTGCGGCGCCGTGACGATCCGGACCAGCCCGTCGACCACGACGACGGCGTTGAGCACCAGGTAGACCGCGACCAGCGCGACCGCGATCCGGATGGCCTCGGAGAACCCGGCGAGGAACACCCCGCCGAGCAGCGCGAGCAGCAGCAGCGTGATCAGCACGTTCTGCCCCTGCAGCGCGGCGGGGGCCAGCGGGTTCTGCACCAGGTGCGCGGTGGCGTCGGCCGCGGACAGCGTCATCGTGATGAGGAAGTCGGTGGCCGCGAACCCGAGCAGGACCAGGACGAACACCTTGCCGCGCCACCCGGGCAGCAGCCGCTCCAGCATCGCGATGGAGCCCTCGCCGTGCGGGCTCTCCCGGGCGACGCGGCGGTAGACCGGCAGTGCGCCGAGCAGCGTCACCGCGACCAGGACCAGGGTGGCGACGGGGGAGAGCACGCCGGCGGCGAGCGCCGCGATCCCCGGTTGGTAGCCCAGCGTCGAGAAGTAGTCGACGCCGGTCAGGCACATGACCTTCCACCAGGGATGGCGCGGGTGCTCCGGCTCGGGCCGGGTGTGCGGCCCGAGCCGTTCGGGCCGGTGCGCGTCCTGCAGGAGCCAGGAGCCCACCCGGTCGCGGACCCGTCGCGGGGTCTTGGTGATCGCCACCGGCCCAGGATTGCGCCCCGACACGGTCGTCGCCAGCCATGACGTGATCCGCTGCGCGCGCGGTGATCCGTCGTGCGCGTGCGTCCGGATGCGCGCGGCGAACGGATCACCGCGCGCACCGTGGGCAGCGCTGTCGTGCCGACGACGCCCCGCGGCCGGTGCGGCCGCGGGACGTCGTCGGGGTCGCCGTCCGGGTCAGACCGTCTCGGACTCCCGGTCGCCGCGCTGGGCGCGGACCGCCCGGAGCACGACCGGGGCGACCAGCAGGATCGCGATCAGCGAGTACACCACCACCGCCAGCGGGGTGGAGACCAGCGTCGTGACGTCGCCATCGGCGATCTGCAGGGCGCGGCGCAGCTGCAGCTCCGCATCCGGGCCGAGGATGACCCCGATGATCGCCGGCAGCACCGGCAGCCCGAACCGGCGCATCAGGAACCCGATCCCGCCGATCGCGAGCAGCACCAGCAGGTCGACCGGCTGGCCGGACACGGCGTAGGCGCCGACGCAGGCGAAGAACAGGATCCCCGCGTACAGGTACGGCCGCGGGATCCGCAGCAGCTTCGCCCAGGCCGGGGCCAGCGGCAGGTTCAGCACCAGCAGCATGACCAGGCCGATGAACAGGCTCGCGATGAGCGTCCAGACCAGGTCCGGCTCCTTCTGGAACAGCAGCGGGCCGGGCTGGATGCCGAACTGCTGGAACGCGGCGAGCATGACGGCGGCGATCGCCGTCGTCGGCAGGCCGAGGGTCAGCATCGTCGCCAGCGTCCCCGCCGACGACGCGCTGGCCGCCGACTCCGGCCCGGCGACGCCCTCGATGGCACCCTTCCCGAACTGCTCCGGGTGCTTCGACAGCTTCCGCTCCGTCACGTACGCCATGAACGTCGACATCTCGGCGCCGCCGGCCGGGATCGAGCCGAAGCCGAACCCGATGAACGGTCCGCGCAGCCACGGCTTCCAGGTGCGCCGCAGGTCCTCGCGGCCCAGCCACGGACGGCCGACCGGGATGACCTCCTGCGGGCGTCGTCGCAGGTGGGCGGCCACCCACAGCGCCTCGCCGATCGCGAACAACCCGACCGCGACGATGATGACGTCGATGCCGTCGGCCAGCTGCGGCACCCCGAAGGTGAGCCGCGGCTGCCCGGAGATCGGGTCGAGCCCGACCAGGCCGATCGTGAGGCCCAGCGCGAGCGCGGCGAACCCGCGGACCCGCGAGGCGCCCAGCACGCCGCTCACGGCGACGAAGGCCAGCACCATGATCGCGAAGTAGTCCGGGGCGCCGATGTCGACGGCCACCGAGGCGATCAGCGGGGCGACCAGGACCAGCCCGGTCACGCCGACGATGCCGCCGATGAAGTGCCCGATCGCGGCGGTGGCGAGCGCCTGGGCGCCGCGCCCGGACTTCGCCATCGGGTTGCCCTCGATGGCCGCCATCACCGACGCGGACTCGCCGGGGGTGTTGAGCAGGATCGACGTCGTCGAACCGCCGAACATGGCCCCGAAGTAGATGCCGGCGAACATGATGAACGCACCGGTCGGGTCGAAGGCGTAGGTCACCGGCAGCAGCAGCGCCACCGCCATCGCCGGGCCGATGCCCGGCAGCACGCCGATCGCGGTGCCGAGCAGCACCCCGAACGCGGCGAACAACAGGTTCTGCGGGGTCAGCGCGTGCGCGAACCCGTTCATGAGCAGGTCGAACGTGCCCATCAGCACTGCACCTCGGTCATCCCAGAACCCCCATCAGCGGGCCGCCGGGCAGGTCGACGCCGAGCACGGCGTCGAACAGCACCCAGGTCAGCAGTGAGACCCCGGCGGCGATGCCGAGGTCGCGGAGCACCGCGCGCGAGCCGAGCGCGTAGGTGGCGCCCGCGAACAGGACGGTCCCGGCGATCGGCCACCCGGCGAGCGGGATCAGCGCCGCCGTCGCGACGATCACCCCGGCCAGCATCCCGACCGTGCGCAGGTCCATCGGCACCTCGAGGTCGACGTCCTCGCCGCCCTCGGCCTCGCCGCGGCCGCCGCGCAGGACGTCGACGGTCAGCAGCGCGGCCAGCACCAGCAGCGCCGCGCCGAGCACGAACGCGACGGTGCGCGGCCCGAGCGGGTCGGACGCGGTGCCGCCGCCGCCCTCGGCGAGGGTGTCGCCGAGCACCAGCAGGCCGGTGAGGGCCAGCAGGACCGACACACCCAGCTCGGAGTGCTCCTTCCACCAGGAGCGGGCGGTCCCGGTGTTCCCGGTGTCCCCGATGGTCGTCACGTCAGCCCCAACCCGGTCAGCACCCGCTCGACGCGGGCGTCCTCGTCGGCCAGGAACCGGCCGAACTCCGGCCCCGGCAGGTAGGCGTCCTGCCAGCCGTTGCGTGCCAGCACCTCGCGCCACTCCGGCGTCGTGTGCAGCTCGGCGTAGGCGCGCTCCAGCTCCGCGACGCCCTCGGGGTCCAGCCCCGGCGGCGCCACGACGCCGCGCCAGTTGGTGAACTCGACGTCGATGCCGGACTCGCGCAGTGTCGGCGCATCGAGGCCGGGCACGCGTTCGCCCGCGGTCACCGCGAGCACCCGCAGGTCGCCCGAGGCGATCTGGTCGGCGAACTCGCCGAGCCCGGACACCCCGAACGCGACCTTGCCGCCGAGGACCGCGGCGAGCAGCTCGCCGCCGCCGTCGTAGGAGATGTAGTTGACCGCACGCGGGTCCACCCCGGCTCCCTCGGCCATCAGCATCGGGGCCAGGTGGTCCGGGCCGCCGGGGGAGGAACCGCCGCCCACCGGGGTCTTCCCGGGCGCCGCCCGCCAGGCGGCCAGCAGGTCGCCCACGTTCCGCAACGGCGAGTCACCGGGGACGACGACGATCTCGGTCTCCTCGGTCAGCCGCGCGATCGGCGTGGTCTGCTCCAGCGTGGCCGGCGAGTCGTTGGAGTACACGCTGCCGACCACACCCAGGCCCATGCTCATCACGAGCCGGTCGTCGCCGGCTTCGTTGACGGTCCGGCCGAGCCCGACCGTGCCGCCCGCACCGGGCAGGTTGAAGACCTCGACCGACCCGGTCAGCCCGGCGTCCTCCATGGCCTTGGCCGCGCTGCGGGCGGTGACGTCGTAGCCGCCGCCGGGGGCGTTGGGGACGAGCATCCGCAGTCCGCGGAGCTGGGTGCCGTCGCCACCGCCGCCGATCGCACCGACCGCGGGCGGGACGAGCAGCAGGGCGGCCAGGACGGCCAGGACCGTGCCGACGAGAGGTCCGACCCGGGGCCGCGGCACGGGCGGCGCGGGGTCGTCCGGCGTGGGCCGGTGGTGCGAGGGCGGTTCCTGCGACTGCGGAGGGGCCGTCGACTGGGGCATGCGCGTCCGATCTCACCGTTGCGAAGCGAACGCGCTGAAGTGTGCGGGGTCACCCGACCGGTGTCTCCGTAACGGCTACAACGGTCCTTGTGGTCGTTTCGGTCATCGCGGACACGGCGCCGCGTGCGGGCCCGAGCGGTCAGCGCGACCGCAGGCCCAGCCCGCCCAGGACGTGCTCCACCCGTTCGTTCTCGGTGGCGGTGAACCGGGCGAAGTCCGCGCCCGGGAGCCAGGCGTCGTGCCAGCCGTTCGCGGCCAGCACCTGCCGCCACTGCGGGGTGGCACGCATCGCGGCGACGGCGTCGGCCAGCGCGGCGCGGTCGGCTTCGGACAGCCCGGGCGGCGCGACCAGCCCGCGCCAGTTGCTGAACTCGACGTCCACCCCGGACTCGCGCAGTGTCGGCACGTCGAGGCCGAGCACGCGTTCGCCGGCGGTCACCGCGAGCACCCGCAGGTCACCGGTCCCGATCTGGTCGGCGAACTCGCCCACCCCGGACACCGCGAAGGCCACCTCGCCGCGCAGCACCGCCGCGAGCAGCGGACCGCCGCCGTCGTAGGACGCGTAGTGGACCCGGGCGGGCGCGATGCCGGCGCCCTCGGCCAGCAGCATCGTCGCGAGGTGGTCCGGCCCGCCGACGGTCGAGCCGCCGCCGACGGTGAGCCCGCCGGGAGCGGCGTGCCAGGCGTCGAGCAGGGCGCGGACGTCCCGGTAGGGCGAGTCCGCGGGCACGACCACGATCTCCGACTCCTCGGTCAGCCGCGCGATCGGAGTCGTGTCGGCGAGCGAGAGCGGGGTGTCGCGCGAGGCGGTCGCCCCGACCACCCCGAGCCCCATGCTCATCAGCAGCCTGCCGTTGCCGGCCTCGCCCTCGACCCGGCCGAGCCCGGCGATCCCGCCGGCACCGGACAGGTTGAACACCTCGACCGGACCGGTGATCCCGTTGTCGGACAACACCTTCGCCGCGCTGCGGGCGGTGACGTCGTAGCCGCCGCCCGGCGGGTTGGGCACGAGGATGCGCAGGTCGGACAGCGGCCGGGGCCCGCCGGTCAGCACGATCGGGACGACGACCGCGGCGAGGGCCAGCACGAGCACCGCGACCAGCGCGGCGAACGGGCCCCGGCGGGCGCGGCGGGCGGGCGGCGGCCCGCCGGGGCGCGCCACCGTCCCCACCATGCCCGCCCCCGTCGCCGTGTCGCTGCCGTGCCGTTGCAGCGCCGCTGTCGTGCCGCTGTCGTGCCGCTGCCTGCCGCCGCCGTCGGAGTCTGCGCGCCCGCGGCCGGGCCGGTCCACCGAGGGTGAGCCGCGCGACGCGTCGTCGTCCGCGGGCTCGGTCCCACGGTCCGCAGTCCCACGGTCCGCAGTCCCGCGGGCCGCGATCCATGGACCGTGCCCACGGATCGCAGTCCCACGGATCGCAGTCCCACGGATCGCGGTCCCACCGGTCGCGCGGTCGCCGCCGCGGGCACGCGCCCTACGCTGGGCGCATGCGACGGAGCGCCGGGGGGACCGGAGGGCCACTGGCCCGCCAGTTCCTCGTCTGGCAGCTGGTGGTCGTGGTCGTGCTGCTCGGCGCGGTCGCGGCGCTGGCCGCGGTGCAGTCGTCGGAGTCGTTCCGCGAGACCGAGGGGCGCCGGATGCTGTCGGTCGCCGAGGACGTCGCGTCCGTGCCGACCGTCCGCGAGGCGTTGCAGACCCGCCGCTACGACCTGCTGCCGTCGTTCGCCCGCAGCGCGGAGAACCTGTCCGGGGCCGACGAGATCGAGATCGTCGACGCCGGGCTGGTCGTGCGCACCTCACCCGACCCGTCCCGGGTCCGGCAGCGTTTCGATCCCGGCGCCAGCACCGCGCCGCGGGGCCGCGCCTGGGTCGGCAACTCCGACGGGCGCACCGTCGTCGCCCAGGTGCCGGTGATCGACGACCGGGGCGCCGTCGCCGGGCTGGTGTCGGCGGGGATCCGCGCGCCGTCGCTCTGGGAGTCCCTCGCCGGGGCCCGCGCCGAGACCGGCGCGCTGCTCGGACTGGCCCTGGGCCTCGGCGTCCTCGGGTCGCTGCTGCTCGCCCGCCGCGTCCGCCGCCAGACCCTCGGCCTGGAGCCGGACGAGATCGTCGAGCTGGTGCAGCGCCGGGAGGCGATGCTGCTCGGGATCAAGGAGGGCGTGGTCGGGCTGGACACCGCGAACCGGATCACCCTGCTCAACCCGGTCGCCCGCGAGCTGCTGCAGCTGCCCGGTGCCCGGGAGGGCGACGCCGTCGCCGACCTGGGGCTGGACGACCGGCTCCGCGAGGTCCTCACCGGCGCCGCCGACGGCGAGGACCAGCTCGTCCTGCTCGACACCCGGGCCCTGGTGCTCAACCGCCGCCCGGTCCGCGTCGACGGCCGCGACGTGGGCGCCGTGGTGACCCTGCGGGACCGCACCGAGCTCACCACCCTGCAGCACCGTCTCGACGCCTCGCACACCGTCACCGACACCCTGCGCGCGCAGGCCCACGAGTTCTCCAACCGGCTGCACACCATCGCCGGGCTCACCGAGCTCGGCGAGCACGACGAGGTGCGCCGGTTCGTCGCCGGGATCGTCGCCGCCTCGGAGGGCTGGCGACGCGAGGTCACCGCCAGCGTCGGCGACCCGGCGACGGCCGCGCTGCTCGTCGCGAAGAACAGCCAGGCCGCCGAGCGCGGCGTCGAGCTGGCCCTGGACCCGGAGTCCCGGCTCGACCCGACCGATCCCGACCACGACCCGGACCTGTCCGCCGACCTCGTGACCGTGCTCGGCAACCTGATCGACAACGCGATCGACGCGACCGCCGGGCACGAGGGCCCGCGCCGGATCGAGATCGGGCTCGCCGGCGGCGGCGACACCGACGGCGACGAGGTCTGGATCGAGGTCCGCGACTCCGGTCCCGGGATCGCCTCGGAGCTCGCCGAGGAGGTGTTCCGGGCCGGCTACTCCACCAAGGCCGCCGAGATCGGCGGCCGCGGGCTCGGCCTGGCCCTGGCCCGGCAGGCGTGCCTGCGCCGGGGTGGCACCATCGCGGTGCGGCCGGCGCCGGCCGGCAGGGCCGGTGCGGTCTTCGAGGCGGTGCTGCCGGTGGCGCCGACGGGGGTGCGGGTGTGAGGGTCCTGGTCGTCGACGACGACTTCATGGTCGCGAAGGTCCACTCCGGCTACGTGGAGCGGATCGAGGGCTGCACCGTGGTCGGCGTCGCGCACAACGGCGCCGACGCCCTCGACGCCGCCGCCCGGCTCCGCCCGGAGCTGGTGCTGCTCGACGTCTACCTCCCCGACATGTCCGGTCTGGAGGTGCTGACGCGGCTGCGCACCGGGGCCGCCGACGACCCGTTCGTGCTGGTCGTCACCGCCGCCGACGACTCCGACACGGTCGCCGCTGCGCTGCACGGCGGGGCGCTGCACTACCTGGTCAAGCCGTTCGACTCCGCCGCGCTCGCCGCCCAGGTGCACCGCGCGACGCGGATCCGGCGCGACCTGGACCGGGTCCGCGACCAGTCCGACATCGACCGGATCTTCGGCGGCACCGGTGCCGCCCCCGCCCGCACCCCCGGCGGCCCGGAACGCATGCCGAAGGGCCTCACCACCCCGACCGCCGAGCTCGTCGCGGGCACCCTGCGCGACCACTCGGGGACCGACGCGGAGGCCGACCTGTCGGCGACCGAGTGCGCCGAGGCCACCCGGCTGTCCCGGGTCAGCGCCCGCCGCTACCTGGAGCACTTCGTGTCGACCGGGCAGGTCACCGTACGGCTGCGCTACGGCGGCACCGGCCGCCCGGAGCGCCGCTACCGCTGGGTCGGCTGACCGGCCCCCGGCGGCGCCTGCTCCGCCTGCTGTGCTGCCGGGACGGCGTCCGCATCCGGTGTCGCCGGGTCGGCGTCCGCCTCCGGTGTCGCCGGGTCGGCGTCCGCCTCCTCGGCCTCGGCGGCGTGCTCCAGCAGCACCGCCGCGATCGGCTCGCACAGCAGGTCCGGCAGCGCGTGCCCCATCCCGTCGACGGTGACGAGCTGCGCCGCCGCCCCGATCCGCGCCGCCAGGTGGTCGGCGTGCGGCGGCGGGTGCACCGGGTCCTCCGGCGCCTCGACGACGAGAGTCGGCACCGTGACCGAGCCCAGCTCGCCGCCGCGGTCCAGCCCGTCGAGGTCGGCCTGGGCATGTGCGGTGCACGGCTCGACCCGCCCGGTGTGGTCCATGATCCGCCGCTCACGTGCGGCGAACTCGGCGCCGTCGAACGGCAGCACCCCGCCGGAGACCCGCCGCCAGTACTCGACCCGCCAGGCCAGCTCCCCGGCCTCGTCGCGCGGGTCGCCCAGCTCCTGCCACATCCGCCGGACGTCGCGGGTCGGGCCGGGCAGGTCGGCGTCGCCGGTGTCGAGCGCCGCGGAGCACGGCAGCGCCGCGGAACACAGCAGCGCCGCGCTGACCATGCGGTGCGGCGCGTCGAGCGCCAGCAGCTGGACCAGCGTCCCGCCCAGCCCCATCCCGACCAGGTGCGCCCGGCCGATCCCACAGCCGTCGAGCACCGCGAGCGCGTCGGTCGCGAGGTCGGTGACGGCGTAGGGCCGGTCCTCGAACGCGTGGGTGGAACGCCCGGTGTCACGGTGGTCGTAGCGGACCACCCGGTGCCGCTCGCGCAGGGCCTCGACCAGCGCGTCCGGCCAGCCGTACCCGGCCGAGCCCGCCCCGTTCACCAGCAGCACCGGCGCCGCCGGCGTCGGCCGGTGCGCGGGCAGGTCCTGCACCCAGAGGGTCACACCCGGCTCGGCCTCGACCGTACGCACGGTGCCCTGCGGCTCGACACCGGGCCGCTCCACACCGGGCCGCTCCACACCGGGGCTGTTCACACCGGGCAGGCTGCCAGACCGGCACGGACGCCCCGCCGGGGCCCGGCCCGGAACGCGCGACGGCCCGGTCCGCACAGGGCGGGCCGGGCCGTCGCGAGGCGCTGGGGGAAGGTCAGCCGACCTTCTCGATCAGCGCGGCGCGCTGACGGTCGCCGAGGCCGGCGGCACGACGCGACACGTCGATGCCGGCCTCCTCCATCACCTTGGAGACCTTCGCCGGGCCCCAGCCCGGGACGCTCTTCAGCAGATCGGCGACCTTGGTCTTGCCGACGATCTGGTCGGTCTTCGCGCGACCCAGCACAGCGGGGATGGTCTCCTCGCCGCTGGCGATCTTGTCGCGGAGCTCCTTGCGGGCGGTACGGGCCGCAGCCGCCTTCTTGAGCGCCTCGGCGCGCTGCTCCGGGGTCAGGGTGGGCAGAGCCATCGCTGACAACTCCTCTCGGTTCACGCACCCCGCTCACCGGGGTGGACTGCTATCTCCGATCGCGGTACAGACTGGCAGAGACATCGCCACGACCTGCGGGAACCCCCTCTTCAGGGCGTGTCGGGCCTGGTCACGGCCTTCCGTGGCGCTGTTCACCGCACCCGGGCGACCGCCCGTCGCACATTCGACGAGTGGGGCTGTTGCCGCAGGTCAGCGCGATGATGCAGCGGAAGCGGTGACGACGGGCTCACCCGTCGAGCACGGAGCGCAGTCCCGCGAGATCCCAGAGGGTCCGGACCTCGTCGATCCGGCCCTGCCGGACCCGCACCAGCTGCACCGCCAGCACCTCCGCCGCGCGCCCGGTGGGGGCGAGCCCGGGCAGCAGCCACGGCAGCTCCCGGTCGTGGGTGAAGCCGACGCGGACCTCGTCGACGACCCGGCGGACGTCGACGGTGCGGGACAACCGGGTCCGGGTCAGCCCGGACGGCCGGGCAGCGGCGACGGCGGCCAGGTGCGCGGCGACCGCGTCCCGGCCGTGGCCCCCGGCGCGGGTGGGCAGCTCGGTCCAGCGCACGTCGGCAGCCAGCGCGGCCGTCGCCGGGCCGGGGTCCCCGTCGTCGTAGAGCGCGCCGGCCGCGGTGTCCCAGAGCCGCGCGATGTCACGCATCAGGACCTGCATCGCCGGGGTCACCCGAGCACGGTGCCACGTCGCGACCCACCCCCGCACGCGACGACGCCCGGAGGCGCGTGCCCCCGGGCGTCGGTCGTGGTGCGTGGGCCCGTTCAGGCCGTGGCGGCCGGGCGCTCGTCGGGCGCCGGTGGCGAGCCGGGCGAGACCCGCGGGTCCAGCTCGGCGCGCTCGTCGGTCTCGGCGCCCAGCGGCTTCTCGGGGTCGACCGCCTTGTCGTAGGAGGCGGTGACGCTGATCAGCCGGTGCCCGCGGTAGCGGGCGTAACGCAGCGACCGCAGCCAGTTGTAGAGCGTGCCGAAGCGGTTGCCCCAGCCGATCAGGAACATCACGTGCACGTAGCACCAGATGAAGTACCCGATCCAGCCGGTGAGCTTGATGCCGCGCACGTCGGCGACGGCCTCGCGCGCGCCGATCGTGGCCATCGAGCCCTTGTCGAAGTAGCGGAACGGGGCCGGGGTGGTGTCGTCGCCCTTGGCCCGCGCCTTGATCAGCTTGCCGACGTAGGTGCCCTGCTGCATCGCGACCTGCGCGACACCGGGCAGCCGGTCGATGGTGGAGACCATGTCGCCGATGGCGAACACGTCGCTGCGGCCCGGCAGGCTGCAGTCCGGGTCGACCGCCAGGCGCCCGGCCCGGTCGACCTCGCCGCCGGAGGCCTTCGCGAGCAGCTCGGCCAGCGGGGACGCCTGCACACCGGCGGCCCACACCTTGGTGCGGGCGACGATGCGCTCCTCGCCGTTCGGGCCCTTGACCGTGATGGAGTCGGCGTCCATGTCGGTCGCCATGGTGTTCAGGCGGACCTCGATGCCCTTCTTCTCCAGGGTCTTGCGGGTGTAGTCCTGCAGCTTCTTCGCGAACGGCGGGAGCACCGCCGGCGCCGCGTCGAGCAGGATGATCCGCGCGGAACGGGTGTCGATCGACCGGTACTCGCGGGGCAGCACGTACTGCGCCAGCTCGGCCAGCTGACCGGCCAGCTCGACACCGGTGGGGCCGGCGCCGACGACCACGAAGGTCATCCACGCCTGCTTCTCCTCCTCGGTCGTCGCGACCTCGGCGAGCTCGTAGGCACCCAGGATGCGCGAGCGCAGCAGCCGGGCGTCCTCGATCGACTTCATGCCGGGGGCGTGCTCGGCCCACTCCGGGTGCCCGAAGTAGGCGTGCGTGGCGCCCGCGGCGACGACGAGGGTGTCGTAGGGCGGCGTGATCCGTTGTCCGTCCGGCGCGGCCGCGTGCACGACCTTGGCCTCGAGGTCGATGTCGCCGACCTCGGCGAGCAGGGTGCGCACGTTGCGCTGCTTCTTCAGCACCCGGCGCAGCGCCGGGGCGGTCAGGCCGGGGGACAGGATGCCCGTCGCCACCTGGTAGAGCAGCGGCTGGAACAGGTGGTGGTTCGTGCGGTCGACGATGGTCACGTCGACATCGGCGCCCTTGAGCGCCTTGGCGGCCTGCACACCGCCGAACCCTCCGCCGACGATCACGACCTTGTGCCGGCCCTGCCGCTCGTCGTGCTCTGCCGTGCTCACCTGAGTCCGCCCCTTGTCGGTCGGTCCTGGCGCGGCGTCACCGCGCACCTGCTCGATGGCCGGTGTCGGTCCCCGCCTCCGGACCCTGAGTCCTGGTGTCGGCGGTGGACGGCGGCCGTCCTGGCCGGTCTCCGACCGTACGAACCCTCGGCCGCCGGGGCAATTCGGATCGCTCCGGAAACGCCTTTCAGAGTCCGAACTCACACGGTGGGGGAACGGAAGCCGGATGCGGGCTCGCCGACCGTGCGACGATGGAGCCCATGTGCGGGATCGTGGCTGCGTTCGGTGGACCCACGGCATGGCCGGGCGGTGAGCCCGCCGACCCCGAGAAGTACGAGCGGATGCTCGCCAGGGTGGCGCACCGCGGACCCGACGACACCGGCGTGCAGGTCGTCGGGAACACCTGGCTGGGCCACCAGCGCCTGTCGATCATGGACGTCAGCGGCGGGCACCAGCCGATGTCCGACGCCGCGCGTACTGCCTGGATCGTCGGGAACGGCGAGATCTACAACCACGAGCGCATCGCCAAGGCGTTCCCGGACGGCACGGTGCGCACCAAGTCCGACACCGAGGCCGCGCTGCACGCGGTGATGTGGGACGGCCAGGCCGCGGTCGCCTCGCTCAACGGCATGTTCGCCGTCGCCATGGGGCGCACCGACGGTCCCGGGCTCGTCGCCCGGGACCCGTTCGGGGTCAAGCCGCTGTACTGGGTGCCGCCGGCAGAGTTCCGTGACGGCGGCGGTGCCGCCGGGATTGTCCCGTACACCGCGCCGGACCCGTCGGAGACGGTGCTGTTCGCCAGCGAGCTCCGTGCGTTCGACCCCGAGGACCGCCCGTACGTGCGCTCGTTCCCGCCCGGCTGCCTGTGGAGCCCGTCGTCGGGGCTGGTGCGGTTCGCCGACGCCGTGCCGGTCGAGGTCCGCCCGGCCCGCCGCGCGATCCGCCCCGGCTGGGACGACGCCGACCTGTCCCGGGTGCGCGAGGCCGTGGTGTCCGCGGTGCGCCGCCGGATGATGTCCGACGTCGGCGTCGGGGTGTTCCTGTCCGGTGGCCTCGACTCGGCGCTGGTCGCGGCCATCGCCGCGCAGGAGGCACGGGCTCGTGGCGAGCAGCTGCCCACCTTCGCCGTCGGGACCGCGGAGTCCGGCGACCTGATCGCGGCCCGCAAGGTCGCCGCGCACATCGGTTCGGACCACCACGAGGTCCTGGTGACGCCCGAGGACATCGCCGAGGCCCTCGACCACGCCGTCGAGGTCATCGAGCACTACGACCCGGCCCTGGTCCGCAGCGCCGTGCCCAACCTGATCCTCGCCCGCGAGGCGGCGAAGAAGGTCAAGGTCGTGCTGACCGGGGAGGGCGCCGACGAGCTGTTCGCCGGCTACTCCTACGTCCACGGTCCCGAGTACGCCGACCCGGACACCCTGCAGGCCGAGCTGGTCCGCTCGCTGGAGCAGCTGCACCACCTGAACCTGCAGCGCTGCGACCGGACCACCATGTACTTCGGGCTGGAGGCCCGCGAGCCGTTCCTCGACTCCGGCCTGGTCCGCGCCGCGCTGGCGCTGCCGCCGGAGTGGAAGCAGCGCCCCGGCGGCCGGCCGGAGAAGGCGATCCTGCGCGAGGCGTTCGAGGGCTGGCTGCCCGAGGACCTGCTGTGGCGCGGCAAGGAGCAGTTCGGCGACGGCTCCGGCGCCGGCACCGTGCTGGCCGAGCTGGCCGCCCGCAAGGCCGCCGCCGCGGCGGCCGCCGGGCTGACCGACGAGGTGCCCGAGCACCCGTCCGACTCCTGGCCGCTGCGCAGCGAGGAGGAGGTCCTCTACCACGGGATCTGGCGGTCCCACTTCGACGGGATCCGGCCGGACCACGTGCTCGGGGCCTTCGCGACGGCCTGAGCCCCGCTCACACCCGCGCGGCCGGTCCGACGGTGTCGGGATCCTCGGCGCGGCTCGCGCGGTCGGCCCGGGCGGCGTCGGCCAGCTCCTTCACCCCCGGGACGTCGTCGCCGTCCCAGCTGTCGGGGTCCCACAGCCCGGCGGCGGCGAGCGCCCGGCCGCAGTGCACGTAGGCGTCGTGCACGTCGACCAGCAGTGCGAGCGGCGGCGGCCGGTGCGCGGCCGGGCCCTGGCCCTCGGCGTCGGCCGGGCCCCACAGCGCCAGCACCGCGGGGTCGCGGGTCACCCGGGCGCGGCCGTGCACCCGCAGCACGTGCGTGGCGCGCGGCACGCAGAAGGTGAGTCCGATGCCGTCGTGCGCGAGCAGGTTGCGCATGCTGTCGACGCGCCGGTTGCCCGGCCGCTCCGGGACCGCGAGGCGCCGGCCGCCGTCGAGCACCCGGACCGAGCCGGGTGCGTCGCCGCGCGGGGTCACCGTGACCGTGCCGTCCGGCGCGGTGGTGCCCAGGAACACCAGCGGGGAGGCGGCGACGAACCGGGCGGCGACCTCGTCGACCCGGTCGGTGGACTTGCCCGCGACCATCGGGTGCGGCGCGGCGACCACCTCGCGCAGCTCGTCCTCGGTCCGCACCGCGTCCGGTTCGGGGGCCGGGGCGGCCGGCGTGGGAACCGGGTGGTGCCGTCCGACGGGCACGATCATCGGGGTGCCCGCGACCGGGTCGGGCACCACCCGCGACTCCATCCCGAAGACCCGGCGCACCAGGTCGGCGGTCATCGTCGTCGCGGGCGGGCCCTGCGCGACGATCGCACCGTCGGCCATCGCGATCAGGTGGTCGGCGTAGCGGCAGGCCAGGTTCAGGTCGTGCAGGACGACGACGACCGTGCTGCCCCGCTCCCGGTTCCGGTCGACGAGCAGGTCCAGCACCTCCACCGCGTGCGGCAGGTCCAGGAACGTCGTCGGCTCGTCGAGCAGCAGGGCCCCGGTGTCCTGGGCCAGCACCATCGCGATCCACACACGCTGGCGCTGACCGCCGGACAGCTCGTCGACCGGGCGGTCGGCCAGCTCCAGCACCCCGGTCGCGCGCATCGCCTCGGCGACGGCGGCGTCGTCGGCGTCGCCGCGGCCGCCGAACCAGCCCTGGTGCGGGGACCGGCCGCGTTCCACCAGGTCGGCGACGGTGATGCCGTCCGGGGCGGTCGGGGACTGCGGGAGCAGCCCGAGCCTGCGGGCCAGCTCGCGGCCGGACAGCGACCGGACGTCGGTGCCGTCGAGGCGCACGGTCCCGGCGGCCGGGGCGACGATCCGGCCCAGCCCGCGCAGCAGGGTGGACTTGCCGCAGGCGTTCGGGCCGACGATCACGGTGATCCGGCCGGGCGGGACGTGCACGGTCAGGCCGTCGACGACGACGCGCTCGTCGTAGCGCAGGACCAGGCCGTCGGCGTCCAGTGCGGGCCCGGCGGGCACGGTGGCGGGGGTGGTCACGGGGTTCCTCCGGTCCGGGAGCGGGCGAGCAGCCACAGCAGGTAGGGGGCGCCGATCGCACCGGTGACGACACCCGCGGGCAGGGCGACCTCGGCGATCAGCGTGCGGGCGACGACGTCGGCGAACAGCACCAGCGCGGCCCCGACACCGGCGGCGTGCGGCAGCGACGCCCGCCCGGGGCCGGCGAGCCGGGCGGCGAGCGGCCCGCTGACGAGCGCGACGAACGACACCGGCCCGGCCGCGGCGACCGCGGCCGCCACGAGCAGGACGGCCACCGCCAGCAGCGCGCCCCGGGCCCGGCCGACGGGCAGCCCGAGCGCGGTCGCGGTGTCGTCACCGAGCTCCAGGCGGGGCAGCGCACGGGCCAGCAGCAGCGCCGCGGGTACGAGCACCGCGCAGGCCGTCGCCAGCGGGACCGCGGTCGACCAGCCGGTCTCGGTGACGCTGCCGGTCAGCCAGACCAGTGTCTGCTGCGCCGTGGTCAGCGACGCGGTGATCATCAGGTAGGAGACGACGGCCATCGCGGCCGACCCGATCCCGACCCCGACCAGCACGAAGCGGGTACCGCCGAGGCCGTCGCGGCGGGCCAGGACGGCGACGAGCAGCGCCGCCGCGACGGCGCCCAGCACCGCACCGGCCGAGGTCCCGGTGGCGGACAGACCGAGCACGATCGAGGCGGTCACCGCACCGACGGCGGCGCCGGCACCCACACCGATCACGTCCGGGCTGGCCAGGGTGTTGCGCAGCACCCGCTGGAACAGCGCCCCGGCCAGGCCGAGGGCCGCGCCGACCAGGAGCGCGGTCAACGCGCGCGGCATCCGCAGCCGCAGCACCACCAGCTCGGTGCGCGGCGTGCCGAGCCCGGTCAGCGCGGCCAGCACGTCGCCGGGCCCGAGGCCCTGTGCACCCACCGAGAGGGAGGTGACGAACGCGGCGAGCACGGCGACGGTGACGGCGAGCCCGGCCGTCGTACGACGGCGCCGGGCCCGGGCCCGGATCCGGCGCAGCACCGCGGTGGGATCCCCGACGGGGACGGTCCCGGTGCTCATCGCAGGAACCTCCGCCGCCGGACCAGCGCGACGAACAGCGGGGCGCCGACGACGGCCGTCACCACCCCGGCCTGGACCTCGCCCGGCGGGGCGACGACCCGGCCGAGCACGTCCGCGGCCAGCAGCAGGACGGGTCCGGCGAGCGCCGCCAGCGGCAGCACCACCCGGTGGTCGGTCCCGGCGAGGCGGCGCACCAGGTGCGGCACGGCGAGCCCGAGGAAGGCGATCGGCCCCGCGGCTGCGGTCGCGGCCCCGGCCAGCACGACCAGGGCCACTCCGCACACGGCGCGGTCGGTCCCGACCGGGCGGCCGAAGGACCGGGCGACGTCGTCGCCGAGCGCCAGCGCGTTCAGCCGCGGACCGCAGGTCAGGGCCAGTGCGAGCCCGGCGACGACGAACGGGGCCGCCTGCGCTGCGATCCCGAGGTCCCGGCCGGCGACCGAGCCGACCTGCCAGAACCGGTAGTCGTCGAAGGCCTGGGGGTCGGTGAGCAGGAACAGGATGGTGATCGACTGCAGGCCCGCGGCGAGCGCGGCGCCCGCCAGGGCGAGTGTCGCGGGGGAGACGCTGCCGCGGCGGCCGATGCCGGCCACCCCGGCGACGACGACGGCCGCCACCGCCGCCCCGGCGAAGCCGAACCAGACGTAGCCGCTGAGGGTGTCGACGCCGAGCAGCGCGATCCCGAGCACGACGGCCAGGGCGGCGCCGGTGTTGAGCCCGAGGATGCCGGGCTCGGCGATCGGGTTGCGCGTCATGCCCTGGGCGAGCACTCCGGCCACACCGAGCGCGGCCCCGGCCAGGACCGCCAGCACCGTGCGCGGCAGCCGCACCTCGGTGACCACGAGCGCGTCCGGGGAGGTCCGGTCGACGGCCCCGGTCAACACGTCCAGCACGAACCCCGGCGCGAGCGGCCGGGCACCGACCAGCAGGCCGAGCGCGGCCACGGCCAGCAGGGCGACGGTCAGGCCGGCCACGGCGGGCCACCGCCGCCGCTGGACCGTCGCCGGCGCATCCGGAGGGGACGGGACGGTGGGCGTGGCCGTCGGGGCGGTCACCGCGCCTTCGCCGCTGCGTCCGCGAGCTGGCCCACGGTGCGGTCGAGGGCGTAGCGCCAGCCGTCGACCGAGGCGCTGGAGAAGGCCTGGGACACGTCGCGGTCCGACAGCAGCACACCGCGCCCCGCGGCGACCGACGGCACGGCCTTCCACAGCGGGTCGTTCGCGATGGCCGAGGTGTCCTTCGAGATCGCCTGCATGACGGTGACGTCGGCGTCGAGGAGGTTCATCCGCTCCCGCGAGATCGGGACCGAGAAGCCGTCGGTGCGCTGCGACTCGATCTGCGGGGCGTTGACCATGCCCAGCTCCTTCAGGAACGCCAGGCGCCCGGAGTCGCCGGTGTAGGCGGCGTACTCGCCGAGGGTGTTGCGGGCCCCGGACACGACGGTGGCGCCCTGCAGCTGCGGGTGCTGCGCGCGGGCGTCGGCGAAGCGCTGCTCCAGGTCGGCCTGCGCGCGCGCCGCCTCCTGCGGCTTGCCGACCGCGGCCCCGACCATGCGGAGCTGGTCGCGCCAGGTCGTCTTGTAGTTCTCGCCGCCGGCCGGGATGCCGATCACCGGCACGCCCAGCTGGGTCAGCCGGTCGTGGCGCTCCCGGTCGCCGGAGGAGCGGGTGTCGAGGATCAGGTCCGGGTCCAGGGCCGCGACGGCCTCCAGGTCGACCTCGAGCGTGCCGAGGATCTGCGGCGGGGTGGTGTAGCGGGCCTGCACCCACGGTCCGAGGCCGTCACCGCCGACGGCCAGCCAGTCCGCGGCCCCGACCGGCTCGACGCCCAGGGCCAGCGCGGTCTCGGCGTCGCTCCACCCGAGGGCGACGACCCGGCGGGGCTGCTCGGGGACGGTGACGTCGCCGAACGCGGTGGGGACCGTCACCGGGAACGCACCGTCCCCGGACGGGGTGGTCCCCGACGGTGTGGTCCCGGGCTCTGGTGAGCCGCATCCGGCCAGCAGCATCAGCACGATGAGCAGGCCGGAGAACAGGGGGAGCGTTCGTCGCACGGAAGGGCCGCCTTTCCACTTCACAGGTGACCCTCACTTCATCATCTCGGTACGGCGGACGGAAGAGCGGACCGCAGCCGTGTGTGCCACAGATGCCGCCGGGCGGCCGCAGCGGGGCTCCGACGGCCTCGACCGTGACGGCTCGGCTGCGGCGGGCTCAGTTCTGGTCGGGGCGGAGACCGTCGACCTGCTCGGAGCCGGTCGCGGACGGCTCCTGCGAGTTCCCGGGCTCGGCCCCGGCGGGGACGTCGGCCGCGCCGGTCGCTGCGCAGGACTCCTCGACCGACTGCGGCCGGGCCGCGGCCGGGTCGGGGGTCGGCGACGCGCTCGACGAGGACGACCGGGACGACCGGGACGACTCCGAGCTCGTCGACGGCTGCGTCGTCGGGGCGGCGAGTGACGGTGCGGTCCCGGGCGCCGGCTCCGGGGGCGGGTCGGCGATGGCGTTGCGGACGACCTCGCGCATGTAGGGGACGTCCGGGTCGGCGGTGACGAAGTAGCCCGTCGAGGAGTTCGGGTCCGGCAGCGACGGGTCGAACGCGACGCTCTCCAGCCGGAACCCCTCGTCGGCCAGGACGGCCAGCGCGGGCAGCACCTGCTGGGGCATGTCGGTGGCCACGTTGTCCCGGGTCACCGCGGCGATGCTCTGGAACCGGGAGATCAGCTCGGTCGCGGTCGTCTGCGAGATGACGGCCTGGATCAGGCAGCGCTGGCGGCCCATTCGCTGGTAGTCGGTGCCGTCACGGCGGGAACGGGCGAACCACAGCGCGTCCTCGCCGCCCAGGGTCTGCACCCCGGGGCTGATGTAGCGGTCCGGGGTGACGTGCCGGCCGAACGCGGTGACGCCACCGACCGGGATCGGCTCGGGCCCGACGTTCACGGTGACCCCGCCGACGGCGTCGATCATGGAGGAGAACCCGGCCATGTTGACCTCGAGGTAGTAGTCCAGCGGCAGGCCGGTCATGTACGCGATCGAGGACTGGAGCAGGTTGATACCGGGCGAGGAGGTCGGTCCCGACGGGGCGATCTCCGGGTGCTGCTCGGCGTAGGCGTAGATGGCGTTGAGCAGGTAGTCGCCCGACAACGGCTGCGACGGGTCGTGGAAGCCGTTCGGGAACTTCTCCGCGGCCGGGCTGCCCGGCGGGAACTCGGCCCGCTGGATGTTGCGGGGCAGGCTGAACAGCGTCGTCCGGCCGGAGCGGGTGTCGATGCTGGCGACCATCATGGTGTCGGTACGGGTGCCGGTCCGGTCGTCGCCGGCGTCGCTGCCCAGCAGCAGCACGTTGAGCCGGGGCTTGCCCAGCGCCTCGGCCGCCGAGGTCCCGCCGCCCTGGAACAGCGAGTTCAGCAGCCCGCGCTGGGAGTTGACCAGCTCGACGCCGTAGCCGAACGGGACGGCGACGGCGAGGCACAGCAGGGCCGCTGTCCCGGTGCCGACGATCTTCTGGCCGAGCGGCATCCCGCGCGGCCGGGCCAGCGCGTAGGTCCGCGCGACCTGGGCGATCCAGGCGATGCCGGCGACCACCAGCGCGCCCGCGATGACGGTCAGCGTGGTCGTCGACAACAGGTTCTGCAGCAGCGTCGACCGCCGGGCCAGCAGCGCCACCGCCGCCAGCCCGACGACGATCGCGACCAGCGTGCCGAGGATCAGCCCGCCGGTACGACGACGGCGCAGCGCGAGATGGCCGCTGCCGGGCACCACGGTGGACGCCGCGGTGAGGCCGAGTGCGGCGGCGAGGGTGCGCCGCGCGGGGTCGGGCGCGGCCGGCGGGCCGGCGGGCGGGGCCAGCGCGGTCTCGCCGTCGCCGTAGTCGTCGTCGCCGTGGCCGTCGACGCTGCCGTCCCGGGCGGGCCGGTTCCAGGATGCCGCGGCGCCGGCCGCTGCGGAGCCTGCCGTGCCTGCTGTGCCTGCCGCGGCACCGGCGGCCAGGCCGGGGCGCGGCGGCCGCGGCGGGGCGGGACGTGCGGCGTCGCGCGCGGGTTCCGGTGTGGCGCCACCCGGACCGGCCGGGCGTGCGTCGGCAGGTCGCCCCTGCGGGCCGTCCGGCCGGCCGCCTTCGGGCCTGCCGCTGTCGGGCCGGCCGGGGACGGCGTCCGGGCGGACCGCGCCGGAGGACCGCGCACCGGATCCGGCGGGGGCACCGGGGGCACCGGGGGCACCGCCGGGCCGGCCGCCGGAACGCGGGTCGGGGCCGCCGGGGCCACCGGGACGGGCGTCACCGGGGTGCCGGGGCCCACCCGGCGGCACCGGCCCGGGTCCGGACCGCCCCGGGCCGCTCGGGGCCGAGGGTGCGCCGGGGCGCGACGGTGCGTCCGGGCGCGAACCACCGGACACGGCGCCACCGGACACGGCGCCACCGGGACGGTCGCCGGGCCGGCGCGGGACGATCGGCAGCTCGCCGCTCAGCCGGGCCGCGCGGTCGCGCTCCTGCGGCGGGGCGTCGGGCTCGGACGCGCGGTGCCGCCGGTGCTCGGCGGCGGTGTCCGGCCGGCCGGGGACCTTCACGGTCTCTCCGATGCCGCGGCGGGTCGCGCGGATGGACCGGATGTCGGTGGGCCTGCTGTCGCTGTGCCCACCACGGCCCGGGGCCTCCGACCGCGTCGACCGGGACGTCCAGGCGGCGGCCCGCCGGGCGGCGGCCCGGGCCTCGCGCTCGCGCCGGGGGAGCCAGGACTCGTCCTCGGCGGGACGCCCGGCTCCGTCCGGCCGGCCGGGACGCCCGCGGTCGGGACGCGCCGCGGGACCGGTTCCCGGGCGCTGGTCACCGGCGGGCGGACGCGGCGCACCGGTGGCGGGCGGCCCGGGACGTCGCGGGCCGCCCGACGGCTCCTGGGGCGGCCTGCCGGATCGGGGTGGTCTGCGGTCGCCGGGCCTACCGGACTGCGGGGCCGGGGCCCCGGCAGACCCGGGTGGGGGAGCGGCGCCGCCACGGGGGTGCGGCGGCGGGGTGTCGCGACGGTCGTGCGGCGGGACCTCGGCGCGGTCCCGGGGCGGCGGGCCGCCGTGCCGTGCCTCGTCCCGCAGGTGCGGACGGTCGTCGCGGCGGGCGTGATCGGGAGGGCCGGGTCGTCGTGGCCGGTCCGGACCGGTCGGGCGGGAGCCCTCCGGCGGTCGTTCGTCCACCCGGAGCACCCCCTTCACTGGTCGGCACGGGCAGGACGGCCGTGCCGCGCGGAGGAGCGGCACGTGCCTGCGCACCCGGCGGCGACGACGGCGCTCGGGTTCCGGTGAGAGTACTTGCCGTGATCACGATCTCGATGGGCGGCCACCCACCCGGGAGGGGCTTCCGGACAGGGGGGACACACCCGTCACTGGTAGGACACGAAGACCGGCGACTCGGGCCGGACGGCATAGGTCTCACGCGGGGTGAAGGTCGGCCGGTCCTCGTCGATGAAGTTCTTCCAGCCCCACCACAGACCCTGCGGGCGGGGCGCGGCGTGCAGCGCGTTCCAGGTCTCGGTCTTCTCCTGGCGGGTGCCGTAACCGTCGGCGTGCAGCACGGTCGCGAGCTCGCGGTGGGAGGTGACCACGGTCTGCCGGTCGGAGATCATGGAGACCCGGAACTGGTGGATCAGGAACACCTTCTGCGGCAGCCCCTTCTCGCGCACCAGCGCGGCCAGCCACTCCGAGGTCCGGTTGATCTCCGCTGCGGTCACGGACCCGATCTGCGCGCCGTGACGCTGGCCCGGCTCCAGCCGCCACTCGGGGTCGAGCGCGAGCCCGACGTGCGGCTGCGCGAGCAGCTCGGCGTAACGCTTCGCCTGGGTCGTGAAGTCGGTGGTGCCGGGCTGCAGGTCCAGCACCACGTAGACGCCGGCCTTCCCGGCCTGCTCGACCCACGGCCGCAGCTCGTCGACGCTCATCTCCGCGGAGTAGTCGCCGTCCGGGCCGGGGACGCGGTCGGCGACCGTCGTGATGATCTCGAACGCCGGCACGACGGGCTCGCGTACGAGCGGCTGGAAGTCGGCGGCGAGGTCCTTCGCGCGGGCGATCGAGCGCGGCAGGTCCTGCTCGCCGAGGACGCCCATCGACGGGGTGCCCGGGTGGCCGTAGAGCGCGGCCATCCGGCGGCCCGGGAAGACCTCGGTGCCGCCGCCGGGCAGCTCCGGCACCGCGGGCGCGGCGGAGGTCGGCGCCGGCTGCGCGGGGGCCGGCGGGGGCGGCGCGGCCGGGGCCGGGGCAGCGGCGGAGGAACAGCCCGCGACCACCGCGCAGGCCGTCAGCAGCGCCAGGAGCAGCACCGGCGGACGTGCGCGCCACCCGGGGCGACGACGGTTCGTGACGGACAGGACGTGCGAGAACTCACCCGAGATGGACACCGGTCACCAGGCTAGGCGACAGGATCACGCACGGCAGTCCGAACGGTCACCGGGCGTGTCGGTGATGCGACGGGCCGTGGCCCGCCGCGGTCATCCGCCCCGGGTCAGCGCGGGACGACGGGCCCGTCCGGGCCGTCCTCGGGCCCGCGCTGCGGCCGCGGCGGCCGGCCCCGCAGGATCCGCTTGAGGCCCGCGGTGTGCCGGCGGCTGACGGGCAGCTCGACCGCGCTGGGCCCGTTGCCGAGGCGGACGACGTACCCCGACCCGGACATGCGCAGCTCGGTGATCAGCGGCAGCGACACCAGGTAGGCACGGTGGATCCGGACGAACCCGGCCTCGCCCCAGCGCTCCTCCAGCACCGAGACCGGGATGCGGACCAGGTGGCTGCCCTCGTTGGTGTGCAGCCGGGCGTAGTCGCCCTGGGCCTCGACGAACCGGATCGAGGAGCGGGGGACCAGCTTCGTGGTGCCGGCCAGCTCCACCGGCACGACCTCGTCGTCGGTGGTCGCGGCCGGGGCGCCCCGGCGGGCGACCGGTGGCGCGGCCGCGCCACCCGGATCGGCGCCGTGGCGGGCGGGCGCCGCGGGCGGGCCGTTCTCGGCCCGCCGGGCCGCGCGCAGTGCCAGGGTGCGGTCCAGCGAGCCGGACAGCCGCTCGGTGCGCAGGGGCTTGAGCAGGTAGTCGACGGCACCGACCTCGTAGGCGTCGACGGCCCGGTCGTCGTGGGCGGTCACGAACACCACCGGCGGCGGGTCGGCCATCGCGTTCAGCACCCGGGCGAGCTCCAGGCCGTCGAGGCCGGGCATCCGGATGTCGAGGAACACGACGTCGACGGTCGGGGTGGTCGCGTCGGCCTGCGAGCCGTGCAGGATGCGCAGCGCCTCCGTGGCGTTCGGCGCGGTCAGCGCGGTCTCGACCCGCTGGTCCTCGCCGAGCAGGTGCGCCAGCTCGAGCAGGGCCGGTTCCTCGTCGTCGACGGCGAGGACGGTGAGCCGGGTCCCCGCCGGGGCGGCGGGGGACGGCTGCGGCGGCTCCGGGGCGCGGAGCTGACCCGGGACCCCGATGGGCCGGTGGTTGCTCGCGGCGCCGTACCCGGGCTGCAGCACATGGCCGACCGGGCCGGGCGTCGCGCCCGAAGCGTGCCCACCCCGCGCGTGGCTGTACACGGCTCCTCCTTGCCGCGGGCACACCGCCCGCTGACCGGTGACTGCGGGCACACCGTAGCGAGACCGCGGAGCGTCACCGACGGCCGGTCCCGCCTCGCGCCCCACACGATCCGGGGTGGGCCGTCGGAGGGGGCGTGACAGCGGAGCGTCACGAGTCGTGGCTGCCGGTCGTGTCAGCGGCGCCGTCCGGCCGGGGGGAGCGGACCGGGTCGGCGTCGTGGCTGGTCGGGCGGAGGGTCGTACCCTCGCCGATCGGACGGGCTGTGGGTGGGTGTCATTGTGGCACTCGGTGCCGAAACGCTACCGTGCGTGAGAACCGCCACGTGGGACCGTTTCGTATCCGGTCGGCGTGTCGGACCGGCCGTGACCGACGACGGCCGGGCGCACACCTCCGACTGCGAAGGGGCAGCCATGGCGAGCACGAAGGACTGGTTCGAGACGGTCGCGGAGGCGCAGCGACGGGCGCGCAGGCGCCTGCCGAAGTCGGTCTACTACGCGCTGGTCGCCGGCGCGGAGCAGGGGATCACGCTGGCGGACAACGTCGCCGCCTTCGACGAGCTCGGCTTTCGCCCGCACATCGCGGGGCTCCCGCCGCAGCGGGACCAGAAGACGACCGTGATGGGCCAGGAGATCGACCTCCCGGTCCTGATCTCGCCGACCGGCGTCCAGGCCGTCGACCCGGAGGGCGAGGTCGCCGTCGCGCGGGCCGCGCACAGCTCCAACATCCAGAACCCGCTGAACCCCGAGCAGACCGTGTCGACGGCCATGGGGCTGTCGTCGTTCGCGTCCCGCTCGGTCGAGGACGTCTGCGCCGTCCACGACAAGGTCTTCTTCCAGGTCTACTGGGCCGGGTCCAAGGAGGACATCCTCGAGCGCGCCCTGCGTGCGAGGCGGGCGGGCGCCAAGGGCCTCATCGTGACCCTCGACTGGACCTTCGCCACCCGCCGTGACTGGGGCAGCCCGCCCATCCCGGAGAAGGTCGACGTCAAGGCCGCGCTGCAGTTCGCGCCCGAGATGATCACCAAGCCGCGTTACCTGCTGGACTGGGCGAAGTCCGGGAGGATCCCGGACCTGAAGGCCCCGAACATGGCGCCCCCCGGCGGCGGTGAGGCCCCCACCTTCTTCGGCGCCTACGGCGTCTGGTGGACCACCCCGTTGCCGACCTGGGACGACATCGCCTGGCTCCGCGAGAAGTGGGGCGGCCCGTTCATGGTCAAGGGCATCATGCACCCCGACGACGCTCGCCGCGCCGTCGACGCGGGCGCCACCGCGATCTCGGTGTCCAACCACGGCGGCAACAACCTCGACGGCACCCCGGCCGCGATCCGGGCGCTGCCCGCGATCGTCGACGCCGTCGGGGACCAGGTCGAGGTCGTGATGGACGGCGGCATCCGCCGCGGCGGCGACGTCGTCAAGGCGCTCGCGCTCGGGGCCCGCGCGGTCCTCATCGGCCGCGCCTACCTGTGGGGCATGGCCGCGCAGGGCGAGCGCGGGGTCACCAACGTCCTGTCGGTCCTCTACAAGGGCATCGACGAGGCGCTGCTGGGCCTGGGGAAGAAGTCGATCCACGAGCTCTCCCGCGACGACCTGATCGTCCCGGAGAACTTCACCCGCGTCTCCAAGTTCTGAGCGTCCGGCTGGTGCGGGGCCCGGCGCGACCGGGCCCCGCACCACCGTCGGTTCAGAGCGGGAACGTGACCCGGGTCAGCTCCTCGGCGCGCTCCCAGAGCGCCCGCTGCATCCGCCGGTCGTGCGAGGCCGCGGTGGACCCGACCGGGCGCGGGTTGCCGCGCGTCTCGCCGATGCCGTCCGGTCCGATGTAGGCGCCGCCGGGCAGATCCGGGACGGTCGCGGCGAACAGCGTCGGCAGCGCCCCGGCCACCGCGGACTGGGCGACCACCTTGTTGAGCACGCCCATCAGCGCGTCCTGGACGGACTCGGTGCGCGACTGCAGGTTGGTCGCCGCGTACCCGGGGTGTGCGGCCATCGAGCGCAGCCGCGACCCGGCCGCCACGAACCGGTGCTCCAGCTCGTAGGCGAACATCAGGCAGGCGAGCTTCGACTGGCCGTAGGCGGTCCAGCGCTCGTAGCGGCGACGCTCGAAGTTCAGGTCGTCGATGCCGATCCGGCCCATCCGGTGGACCACGCTGGACAGCGTCACGACGCGGTCGGTGATCCGGTCGGCCAGCAGACCGGTCAGCGCGAAGTGGCCGAGGAAGTTGACACCGAGCTGGGTCTCGAAGCCGTCCGCGGTGCGGGAGAACGGCACCGCCATCAGCCCGGCGTTGTTGACGAGCACGTCGGCGGTGCCCTCGAACCCGGCGGCGAACTCGCGGACCGAGGTGAGGTCGCCCAGGTCGAGCCGGCGCACCGAGACCGCACCACCCAGCTCGGAGGCGATCTCCTCGCCGCGCGTGGTGTTCCGCACGGCCAGCACGACGCGTGCACCGGCCTGCACCAGGGCCCGGGTGGTCTCCAGCCCGAGGCCGCTGGTGGCGCCGGTGACGATCACGGTCCTGCCCTGCTGGGGCGGGATGTCCGCCGTCGTCCAGGGGGCGGGTGAGGTCCGGAACACGGGGGGACTCCTTCACGGGGGACGGGTCCCCAGGTCTACCCGGTCGGCCCGGGTCCCGCCCGCCCACACCCCGGACGGGTCAGCCCGCCACCTCGGCGGCCCGCCGATCGCGCCGGGCCGAGACCAGGGCGTCGACGAGCAGGAACACGATCAGCGAGACCCCCAGCACCGGCAGGACCAGCCCGGCCGCCACCGCGGCGAACCCGACCAGCGCCACCGCGGCGGGGGAAGGCCGCTCCCGCGACCCGGGCGGTCCGGCGAGGCCACGCGAACCGTCAGGCCGGGTCGGTCTGCGCAGCCACCACATCCGGTAGCCCCACACGACCAGCACGACCACGGCGCAGGCGAGCGCGGCGAGCGCCACCAGGTTGACCGTGCCGAACAGCAGGCCCATGTGCGCGTCGATGCCCCAGCGGGCGAGCTTCGCCGCGACCGGCCAGTCCGCGAAGGCGAGCCGGTCGGTGACCGTCCCGGTCGCCGGGTCCACGGCCACGGAGTCCTGCTGCGACGGCCAGCTGCGCACCGTCTGCTGGACCTTCCAGGCCTCCCCGGGGTCGCCCGGGGTGAGCTCCACCGGCCCGGCGAGGCCGTCGGCGCGGGCGGCGTCGAGGACCCGCTGGGCGACGGCGGGGACCGCCTGCGGGGCGACCGCGCCCGTCGCGGAGCCCGCCACGGGCGCGGTCGCGTCGCCACCGGCGGCGGGCAGCGTGCTGCTGACCGACGGCGTCGTCCAGTCCAGGGCGGTGCGCAGCGCGCTCACGTTGGCCCCCGCGAACTGCGACCAGGTCAGGCCGGTCGCGGCGAGGAACAGGAACCCGACCGAGGCCCAGACGCCCACCGCGCCGTGCCAGGACCGCAGCCGCGACCGCGACGAGCCGCCGGTCCGCGGCAGCAGCCGCTCACGGCGTCGTCGTACCCGGCGGGTCACCTGCACAACGAGGCCGGACAGCGTGAGCACGGCCAGCCAGGACGCCGCGAGCTCGGTGTAGACCTGCCCGGGCGGGCCCAGCAGCAGCGAGCGGTGCAGGTTGTCGATCACCCCGCGGGCCGGGAGCCACTCGGCGTAGGTGTCGAGGGTGGCCCGCACCTGCGCGGTGTACGGGTCGACGAACACGGTACGGCTGTAGCTCTCGGGCAGGTCGGCGTCGAACGACACCCGGGTCGTCGCACCGGGCTCGCGCGCGGGCCGGATCTCGGTGACGGGCAGGCCCGGCTGGGTCGCGACGGCCGCCTCGACCTGCCGGGACAGCGGGAGCTCCGGGCCGCTGACCGGGGCGGTCAGCGCGTCGGCGTAGAGCCAGCGCTCGATCGGCGGCGACAGCGTGTAGAGCAGCCCGGTCAGGGCCGCGACGAGCAGGAACGGGCCGACGAACAGCCCGGCGTAGAAGTGGATCCGGGTGACGAGGCCCTTCAGGCCCCGGAACAGCGGCGGGCGCCCGGGCGGCGGGACGGGAGTCCCGGGCCGGGTGTCGAGGCCGGCGCTCACCAGCCCGCCACCATCGCCGCGAGCATGACGACCATGCCGAGGCTCATCGCCGCGTGGCAGGCGGCGTCGGAGCGCGCGCCCAGCCGGCGCGCCGGTGCCGTCGGGGCCTCGACCCGCTCGGCGACCGCGGTGGTCGTGCCCCCCGTGCCCGCTGTGCCCGTCGCCTCTGCCGTCCCACCGACCTCGGCCGGCGCCGTCCGCGCGGCACCGACCGCCGTGCCCCCGGCGGGGTCGGCGCAGTCGCAGGCGGCGGGGTCGGTCGCGTCGCCGGTCGCGCGGGCGTCGTCGGGGGTCAGCGGGTCCCCGGCGACGCGGTCGTGGCTCAGCGCGCGGGCACCCCAGTACCCGGCGGCGGCCAGCAGCACGGCGCACAGCGCCACGGTCACCGAGACCGCCCATCCGGCCGGGCCCGCCGCGTGGGCGGTCCCGGACATGTCCATGGCGTCGCCGCCGCCGTGGTGGGCGTGGGCACCGCCGCCGCCCGCGGCTTCCGCCGGCGAGGCCATGATCAGCGGCATCGCGGCCAGCATCCAGACCATCGCCGCGGCCATCAGCGCGTGCGCCGCGCCCGCGAGCCGTCCCGAGGGGCCGCAGGGAATCCCGCGGGAGGCGGTGACCAGGAAGAACACGCCCAGGACACCGAACAGGACGATCTGGGTCCACAGGCCGGCGCTGCCGTACCAGGTCCAGGTCATGACGACCATCGCCGCGCTCATCAGCAGGTGGGCGAGCTCCGCGGTGCGGTGCGCGGCGGAGCGGCGCTCCGAGACCGCGGTGGCCCAGCGGGCCAGGGCGTAGAACCCGGTCGCGGCGAACAACGCCGTCAGGGCCCAGGCCAGCGGCAACGACGAGATCACAGGTCCTCCTCGGGGGCGGGGGAGGTGCGGGGGCGCACGACGGGAGTGGTCGTCGGCGCGGCCCGTCCGGTTCCCGCCGGTACCCCTCCGGCGGGTGCGACGCCGGTCACCCCCGTCGTGGGGGGACGGCACGCGGCGGCGGTCCGGGTGGAGCGGTCGGGCAGAGCGGGCCGGGGTGGAGTGGGCCGGGGCGCGGCGCGGGCTCAGGTGCGGGCGGCGCGCCGGACACCGGAGGCGGGCGCCCCGGCGGTCCCGGTGCCGTCCTCGCCGAGGGCGCGCAGCAGGTCCTCGCGGGCCCGGGCGACCCGGGACCGGATCGTGCCGACCGGGCAGCCGCAGACCTGCGCGGCCTCGGCGTAGCCCAGGTCCAGGACCTGCGTCAGGACGAACGCCTCGCGACGCTCGTCGGGCAGCGCGTCGATCAGCGTCCGCAGCAGGACGGCCTCCTGCGCGCCCGTGCGGGGCACCGCGCGCTCCAGCACGTCCTGGGTGTCCTCGCCGAGGTCGCGCACCCGGGGCCGCCGGACCGCGGTGCGCACCGCGTCGACGGCGACCCGGCGGGCGACCGACAGCAGCCAGGTGCGGGCGGTGGAGCGGCCCGCGAACGAGGGCAGCGACCGCAGCGCCCGCAGGAACGTCTCCTGCGCGAGGTCCTCGGCGTCGTCGCGGCCGGCGAGGTGGACGAGGAAGCGGTGGACGTCGACCTGGGTCGCCCGCACGAACTCCGCGAGCGCGGCGGTGTCACCGGCCCCCGCGGCCAACGCCCACGCCGTCACGGTGGCGTCGTCGTGGCGTTCGGGCACGCTGGTCACGGTAGCCGTCGCCCGTTCGGGGACGAAGCCCGACCCGGTCACCGTCCGCTCCATGGGAACACGGTGCGTGACCGGGCCAATGCTGTCCGGACGCGCCCGCCGCGGGGTGTCCGACATGTGGATCAGTGGTTCCGCGGCGTCGCCGGAGGTGGCCCGCCGGGGAGGAGGATCCCGCCGGCAGGGCGCGGGCGGCTCAGCCCGCGGTGCGGGAGGCGAGCAGTCGGAACGCCGGCGTCGGCAGCTCGGGAGCGAGGTCGACCACGCAGGTCCGGGCCAGGATCTCCAGCGTGCGCGGGCAGGCGCCGGGGCCGTGGTCGATCTCGGTGCCGTTCGCCGCGTACGGGTCGAACCCGGGGTGCAGCGGGTTGCGGGCCTGCAGCGAGCGCCAGTTCGTGTAGACGTGCCGCCCGGTGTCGATCAGCCGGTGCACGCCGCGGCGGGCACCGAACTCCGCGGCCGCCTCGGGGGTCGCGAAGGCCAGCGCCAGCCCGGCGGCGTTCGCCGGGTCGTGGTGCGGCACCGGCTGCAGGTCACGCCCGATCCGGTCCGACAGCGCCGAGAGCATGATGTCGCGGTGCCGCCTGCGCCGGGCGATCTGCGCACGCAGCCCGGCCAGCTGCGGCCGCAGCACCGCCGCGGACAGCTCGGGCATCCGCAGGTTGACCCCGACGATCAGGTCCGCGTCGGCCCCGGCGAACCCGGCGCGCTCGTAGCTGCCGACGTCGTGGTACATCGACGCCCGCTCGAACAGCTTCGGGTCCCGGGTGACCAGGGCGCCGCCCTCGCCGGAGCGGATGTTCTTGTGCTGGTTGAAGCTGAAGGCCCCGGCGTGGCCGATCGACCCGGCCGGGCGCCCCCGGTAGGTGACGCCGATGGCCTGGCAGGCGTCCTCGATCACGACGAGGTCGTGGGCGGCCGCGACGTCCATGATCGCGTCCATGTCGGCGACGTGGTTGAGCATGTGCACCGGCAGCACCGCCCGGCTGCGCGGGGTGATCCGGTCCTTGAGGTCGGCCGGGTCCATGGTGAGCGAGGCGTCGACCTCGACCAGGACCGGCACGGCGCCGACGGCGAGCGCCGCGGCGGCCGTCGACACCCAGGTGTAGGCGGGGACGAGCACCTCGTCGCCGGGGCCGATCCCGGCGCCGACCAGCGCCGCGACCAGGGCGCTGGTGCCGCTGTTGACGGCCAGTGCGTGCGGGGTCCCGAGGAACCCGGCGAGCTCGGACTCGAACCGTGCGACCTCCGAGCGGTCGCCGCCGGTGAAGCGGCCCAGCTCCCCGCGCCCGAGGACCCGGACCGTCGCGGCCATCCCCCGTGCGGTCGTCGCCATGGCGGCGAGTCCCATACCGTGCTCCTCCGGATACGAACCGTGTGAACCGGGCAACACGGTACCGGGCGGGGTCGGCACGACCGGGGGACGGGAGGGTAGGGGCAGCCACAGCGTCCTCACAGCGGAGCCGGGGCACCATCAACGGCAGTACCGCACCACGTTCGGAAGGAACCGCCCTCCATGCTCATCGACACCCGGCGCGCGCTCCCCGGCTCCATCTTCGAGGCCGAGGTCTGCGTGATCGGCAGCGGTCCGGCCGGGGCCGCGGCCGCGACCGAGCTGGCCGACCGCGGCCTGCGCGTCGTCGTCCTGGAGGGTGGCGGCCCGGGCCTGAGCCGTACGGCCCGCGACACCTACCGGGGGATCAGCGGGCGGGGCAAGCACGACCCGGTCGACGCCGTCCGGCAGAAGCGCCTCGGCGGCACCTCGCTGGTCTGGGGCGGCCGCTGCGCCCCGCTCGACGACATCGACTTCGCCGACCGCGAGTGGATGCCGGGCGCCGCGTGGCCGATCCCGCACGACGAGCTGCGCGCCTGGTACCCGGTCGCCCAGCGGCACCTCGACGCCGGTGCCTGCGAGTACTCGGCCGCCGAGTCGGGCTTCCCGGCGCCCCCGCCCGGGCTCCGCAGCGACACCCTGCGCTGGGACGACCTGTGGCGCTGGAGCCCGCCGACGTCGTTCGCGCCGACGGTGGAGAACATGGCGAAGGCTGGCCGGATCCGGCTGTTCCTGCACGCGACCGTGGCCCGCCTGGAGCGCGACCCGGTGTCGGGCACCGCGACCGAGGCCGTCGTCGTCCCGCGGCCGGGGTGCGACATCCGGATCCGGGCGCAGCACTTCGTCGTCGCGGCGGGTGGTCTGGAGTCGGTCCGGATCCTGCTCGCCTCCGACGGCTACGGCGGCACCGGGACCGGGGCCGGGATCGGCGACGAGTACGGCCAGGTCGGGCGGCACTACATGACCCACCCGGTGGGCGAGGTCGGACGGCTGCAGCTGACCACGGCCGGGCGCGCGTTGGGCCTGGGCTACCTGCCCACCGACGACGGCGTCTACGCCCGCCGGATGCTCTCGCTGTCCCCGCAGGCCCAGGCCGACCACCGGTTGGGCAACCTGAAGGCGGCGCTGTGGTTCGCCGACCCGAAGGACGCCGAGCACGGCGACGCGCTGCTGTCGACGTTCGCCCTGACCTACTGGGGCCTGGGCAAGCTCCGTGCCGGGTTCAAGGCCGCCGGGACACACGCCCAGTACAGCCACACCACCGACATCGGCCACCACATGCGCAACGTCGCCGCCGACCCGCTGCGGGTGGCGCGGTTCGCCCGCGGCTGGGCGCGGCCGCGGATCACCGGGGAACGGCGGCTGCCGTCGTTCATGCCGCTGGACTCCGCGCACTGCCGGCTGCGGTTCGACGCCGAGCAGACCCCCGACCCGGCGAACCGGGTCACGCTCGACCGCGAGCGCGACGCGCTGGGCCAGCACCGGCTGCGGGTCGACTACCGGGTCTCCGCCGGCGACCGGGAGGCGATCGCGACCTCGCTGTCGCTGATCGGCAAGGAGCTGGAGCGGACCGGGATCGCCCACGTCGACCTGTCCGACGTGGAGCGCGTGCACGACATGGACATGACCGACGGCACCCATCAGATGGGCCTGCTGCGCATGTCGGACTCGCCGCGCAGCGGGGTCGTGGACCCGGCGTGCCGGGTGCACGGCACGCCGAACGTGCACATCGCCTCCAGTGCGGTGTTCCCGTCGGCCGGGGCGGTCGGGCCGACGCTCGCGCTGGTCGCGCTGGCCTGCCGGACCGCAGAGCTGATCGCGGTCGACGTCCGGGGCTGAGCCCCGCGGTCGGCGTGACCGGGTGGTCGCCGCGGGAACCTCGCGTCGCCGCTAGGCGGGCGGAGCTGCGACCGGAGACGCGGGGCGACCCCGCAACAGGGCGGCGGCGAGTGCCGCGCCGACCGCGAGGAGCCCTGCCCCGATCGTCATGGCGACGGTGAACCCCGGCCCGAACGACGCCGGGTCGGCCGGGGCGTCCCCGCGGATCCCCGCGATGGCGGGCACGGCCGCCACCGCGAGCAGGCCGGCCGCCCGCGCGATCGCGTTGTTGACCCCCGACGCGACGCCGGCGTGCCGGTCCGCCGCCGCGTCGAGCACCGCGGTGGTCAGCGGCGCGACGGCCGCGGACAGCCCCAGCCCGACCAGCGCCGTCGCCGGGAGCACGTCGGTGAACCAGCCCGCTCCCGGCCCGATCCGTGACGCCAGCAGCATCCCGGCCGCGGCCAGCAGCAGCCCGCCGGTGACCAGCGGTGCCGGGCCGGTGCGCGTCGCGAGCCGCCCGGCGCGGGCCGACAGCAGCAGCATGAGCACGGTGACCGGCAGCGTCGCGGTCCCGGCCAGCAACGGGGAGAACCCGGCCACGATCTGCAGCTGCACGGCGAGCAGCACGAACAGCAGGCCCAGCGCCGCGTAGACGGCCACCGTCACCACGTTCGCGCCGGTGAACCGGCGCCCGTCCCCGGCGTCGCCGGTGCCGGTGAACAGCTCCGGCGGGACCAGCGGGGACCGGCTGCGCCGCTCGACCAGCGCGAACGCCACCAGCGCCGCCACCCCGGCGACGCCCGCGCCCCACACCTGCAGCCCGGGCGACGCACCGGAGCCGGCCGCCGTCCCGGCCCAGGTCAGCAACGCCAGCCCGGCGACGGCGAGCACGCTGCCCGGGACGTCGAGCCGGTGCGCGGCGTCGGGGTCACGCGACTCGGGCACGTGCCGCACCGCCACCGCGACGACGACCGCAGCGAGCGGCAGGTTGATCAGGAACACCGCCCGCCAGGACCACTCCACGAGCGTCCCGCCGACGAACGGGCCCAGCGCCCCCGCGACCCCGCCGAGCCCGGACCAGGCCCCGATCGCCGCCGCCCGGTCCGCACCGTGGAACGACGCCGAGATCAGCGCCAGGCTGCCCGGGGTCAGCAGCGCACCGCCGACCCCCTGCAACGCCCGGGCCGCGGCGAGCACCTCGACGCTCGGCGCCAGCCCGCACAGCAGTGAGGCCAGCGCGAACCACACCGCCCCGGTCACGAAGATCCGCCGCCTGCCGAACCGGTCACCCAGTGAGCCGCCGAGCAGGATCAGCCCGGCCAGGGTCAGGGTGTAGCCGTTGACCGTCCACTGCAGCCCCGCGAAACCGGCGCCGAGGTCCTCGGCGATGCGGGGCAGCGCGATCGTGACGACGGTGTTGTCGAGCATCGCCATGCCCGAGCCGAGCACGCAGGCCGTGATGACCCAGCGGCCGGCCGCGGTGCCGGTGCGCAGTCCGGTGTCCATGGTCGGCCGAACACCGCGGCGCCCGGGTCTCTTCCGCGGCCACGCCGATCGCCGAGGCCCCCGGCCGGGTCAGCCGGTCACGACTCCCGCCCGCCGCCCGGCCTCGGTGAGCCGCTCGGCCAGCAGCGCCGCGGCGGCCTCGTCCACCCGCCCCACCGACAGCCGCAGCATCTGCCGGTCGTCGGGCAGGAACGCGGTGCCCGGGATCGTCAGGGTGTCGTGGTCGAGCAGCAGTGTCCGGACGACGTCGAGGGTCGGGCGGTCCGGGAACGGGTGGCGCACCCAGGCGAAGAAGCCGCCGAGCGCGGCGATCTCGAACCCGCCCGGCCGGTCGGCGAGCGCGGACCCGACCCACTCCCGTCGCCGGGCGATCTCCGCGACCCGGTCGGCCCGCCACGCCCCGGCCCGGGTGAGCCCGGCCACCGCGGCCTCCTGTCCGGCCCGCGGTGCGCAGATGGCGACGCAGTCGAGCAGCTTGAGCACCTGGCGTCGCAGCTCGGGACCCGCGATCACCGACCCGACCCGGTACGCCGGGATGGCCAGGTCCTTGGAGTAGGAGTGCAGGCTGACCACGGTCGAGCGCCACGACGGGTCGGCGAACAGCGGGTGCGCGGGGGCGTGCGCGTCGGGCCGGAACGAGCGGTAGGTCTCGTCGACGACCAGCGCGAGATCGTGGCGGCGCGCCAGCTCGGCGAACGCGACGATCTCCTCCGGCGGCACCGTCACCCCGCTCGGGTTGCCGGGGCTGACCAGCACGATCGCCCGGGTCCGCGGGGTGATCAGGGCTGCGGCGTCGGCGGCCCGGGGAACCAGGTCCGCGTCCGGCTCCAGGTACACCGGGGTGACGCCACGCATGCGCAGCCACATGTCGTGGTTGAAGTAGTAGGGCAGCGGCGAGATCACCTCGTCGCCCGGCCCGGCGAGGGCGTCGGCGACCACGGCGAAAGCCTGGTTGCAGCCCGCCGTCACGACGACGTCGTCCGGCGTCACGTCCCCGGCGTAGTCGCGCGCCAGCTCCTCGGCGACCGCGCGGCGCAGCGGGGCGATGCCGGGCACCGGCGCGTAGCCGGACAGGGCAGGGTCCCGGGCCACCTCCACCACCCGTTCGACGACCTCCGGTGCCGGCGGGTACGGCGGCGCGGCCTGCGACAGGTCCAGCAGCGGGTGCGTCGCGTTCCGGGCCGGGTCCCGCTCACCGGCGAGCGCCAGCGCCGCGCCGATGGGGGAGTCGCTGCCGGCCGCCGTCGTGGGGTCGAGTCGCACCGTCGGGTGCCGCCTTCCGGGTCGTCGTCGGATCCTGTGGGAACCGATCGTCGCCGACGCCGTACCGGGCGGTCCAGTGGCCCTCCCGCGACCGTGATCCGAGCCCTCAGCCACCACCGAGAACGTCGGCGGCGCCGTCGGCACGCACGTCGCTCGCGGCATCGAGCACCCCGGCCCGCAGGCGTGCGACCTGCACGTGTCCCGCGTCGTCGTGCAGCTCGGGCACGGTGTCCACGTCGAGTGACAGCGCACGGGCCGCGGCGGACAGCCCTTCGGCGTCGGGGACGCCCGGCTCCAGGACGAGTGACGGCCGCTCCCGGCCGAGGTCGCGTGATCCGATCACCCAGCGCGGGCGTGCCAGGACCCCGGCCGGATCGGAGGTGCCGAGCACGTCCTCGGCGGTCTGGGCCAGGATCCACGCCTGCGCTCGGCCGCCCTGACAGCCGAGCGCGACGACGTCGTCGCCGCGCTCGGCGAGCACCGGGCACAGGGTGTGCGGGGGGCGGTGTCCGGGCCGGACCGCTCCGGGGTGCGCCGGGTCGAGGGCGAACGCCGATCCGCGGTTGTGCAGGACGACACCGGTCTCCGGTTCCAGGATGCCGGCGCCGAAGCTCTGGTAGACGCTCTGGATCAACGAGACCGCGGTACCCGTGTCGTCCACGGCCGTGATGGCGACGGTGTCCCCGGCCGGTCGGGGGCCGGGGGCGACCGGCGTCCCGGCCGGTTCCCGTTCCAGCAGCAGGCCGGCGACGTCGATCGGTCCGCCCCGTGGGTCACCGAGCAGCGTGTCGCGCGCCAGCTCCGCCCGGCGGGCGGTGGTGAGTCGGTCCCCGTCCGACCGGAGCATCGCGAGCAACGACGCCCCCTGGCTCGGCGGCGGTGCCACCGACCAGGTCGCGCCGAGCGCGTCGCGGCACAGGGCCGGGCCGTCCTCGGCGGCGTGGGCGGCCATGTCGTCGGTGGTGAGCGGGCAGCCGAGCTTGCGCAGGCCCGCGACCAGGCGGGCACCCACCGCGCCGGTGTAGAACGTGCGCCACCCGGCGCCGACGGCGGTCAGGGTGGCGGCGAGTGCCGGCTGCGTGATCGTCGTGCCGAGCCCCCGTGGCCGGCCGGCGTCGTCGAGCAGCAGCGCGGACAGGCCGGGATCGGCCTCGACGACGGCGCTGCGGCGGGAGATCGCCCTGGCGAGTCCCGCGCTCACGCCCACGCCGCGACGGGCGAGCTCGACCGCCGGTGCGACCAGCTCGGCGAGGTCGAGGCGAGCGCCGAGCCGGTGCACCGCGGCCCAGCCCGCGACGCAGCCCGGCACGGTCACCGACAGCGGGCCACCGGGTGGCATCCGTGGGCCGGCGGCCCGCAGCCCGCCGACGTCGAGCCCGGCCGGCGCCGCACCGACGGAGAGCACCGCGCGTGGGGCTCCGCCCGCCGGCCGCACCACCGCGACGAGATCCCCTCCGACGGAGCACTGGTGCGGATAGGCGACCGTCAGCGCTGCCGCGGCCGCGATCACCGCGTCGAGCGCGCCACCGCCGCGGCCGGTGACGGCCCGCGCCGCGTCGACCCCGGCGACGTGCGGTGCCGCGATCGCGACCCGGGTCGTCACACCCGATCCCGCTCGATCAGGATGGCGCGGGTGAACGAGCCGTCCGCGCCCGCGAGCTTCGCCGGGAGGCAGACCAGCTCGTAGCGGCCGGGCTCGACCGCGTCGAGATCGGCGTTCTCGAGGATCAGCACGCCGTTGCCGAGCAGTTCGTGGTGGACGTCCCAGCTGTCGGTCCGCGAGTGGCCCTCGATGGTCAGGTAGTCGATCGCGATCAGCTCGACGCCGTGCGCGACGAGCCACGTCGCGGCGTCCGGTGCCAGCCCGATCCAGCTGGGCGCCCGTTCGGTCTCCTTGAGGATGCCGGCCGAGTTGGACGTCTTGAGCAGGATCCGCCTCTCGCCCGCCACGCCGGCGGCCTCCAGGTCCGCGGCGGTGACGTCGGCGGTCAGACCGGTCATGTCGACCACCACGGCCTGCCCGACCAGCGAGTCGAGCGAGACCTGGTCGATCGGTGTCGCCCCGTCGACGAAGTGCGCCGGCGCGTCGACGTGGGTGCCGGTGTGGGCCCCGATCCGCCAGCGGGTCACGTTCGAGGCGTCACCGGCCGCGAGTGACTCGACGACCTCGACCTCGGGCTTGCGGCCCCAGTGCAGCATCTCGGGGTGGATGGGCAGGGTGATGTCGTAGATCTTCATGACGGTCTCTCCTCCGGGACGATCAGGGACGGTGCGACGGGTCCGGCCACGGCTCGCGCACGGCGGCCGACACCGCGGCCGCGGTGGTGCGCACGCAGCGGTCGAACTCGGCGCTGCCCTGCGCGGCGTTCGCCTCGGCCACGTCGCGGCCCCAGACGCCGGTGTCGCTGACCTGGTCCATCCGGTAGTCCCAGAACGAGTCGACGTCGCGGTGGGACACCGCGCGCTCCATCCGGACCAGGTCCGGGAACAGGTGCAGCATCACCGAGGTCTCGAAGAAGTTGGCGTGCATCAGGCCGCGGCCGTACGTGACGTGTCCGTCGACCTCGGGGCCGGGGTACATCGTCACGTAGCCCAGCGCCCGGACCCGGGCGTCACCGTGTCGGACCCGCAGCTTCTCGGCGGACACGTCGAGCGAACCGTTGTTCCAGATGTGGCCGTTGAGCAGCACGAACTGGCGGACCCCGGCGCGGTACAGCGAGTCGACCAGGTCCTCGACCAGGGCGATCATCGTCTCGGGGCGCACCGAGACGGTCCCGCCGAACCCGCCGTGCGAGCCGGACACCCCGTAGGTGAGGGTCGGCACGACCGGGACGCCGGTCAGCGCCGAGACCCCGTGCGCGACGGCCTCGCAGATCATCGAGTCGACGGCCAGCGGCAGGTGCGGCCCGTGCTGCTCGGTGGCTCCCACCGGGATGATCACCGAGTCGGCCCCGGTGACCGCCTGCTCGGCCTCGGGCCACGTCATGCGGTCCCAGAGCACCGGGGATCCGGTGCCACCGAGCTCGGCGGCGAGTCCGGCGACCTCGGGCCCCAGGGGTGGTGCAGTGATCACGGGAACGGTCCTCTCCTCGCCGGCGCTCACCAACGCCGGTCCGACTTCTCGGGCAACAGGTCCAGCGCTCGGCGGACGACGACGGCGTCGTCGTCCGGGCGGGTCAGCCACACCCGCGCGTCCGGTGCGTAATCGCTGATGAGCTCCCGGCACACCCCGCACGGGGCGATGATCCGGAACCGGTCCGCCGGCTTGACCTGCACCGACACCACGGCCTCGACGGTCGCGAGGGACACCCCGGCGGCCCGGGCGGCACCCAGCGCCACGCCCTCGGCGCAGACCGAGCTGCGCCGGCAGGAGCCCTCGACGTGCACTCCGGTGTGGACCGTGCCGTCACCGGCGCGCAGCGCGGAGGCGACCTCGTGCCGGCCGGGCACGACGACCCGGCCGAGCTGGGCCTGGGCCGTGTCGAGCAGCGCGGCATCGGCGGCGGTCATCTCGGCGGGCGGCGTGACCCGCAGCAGTGCGGCGGACGCGGCGGCGCTCATCGGCCGAGTCCGAGCAGGCGGGCGTAGTTCCCGCCCTCGACCAGGGCCCGGTCGTCGTCGTCGGGGATCGCCTTGGCGATCTTCATCCGCTCCAGGTCGAAGTCGGAGCCGGGCCACTCGCTGCCCATGAGGATCTTCTCCGGGCCCAGCCGGGAGTAGGCCCGCCTGACGTCGGAGACCAGGGTCGCCGAGGTCTCCAGGTACACGTGCGCACGCCGCTCCGCGACGATGATCGCCTCGGGGACGTTCCACACCGCCCCCATGTGCGCGATGATCGTCGGGACCCCGGGGTGGTCCTTGGCGATCTCCTCGATCGCCAGGGGCGCGCAGAACGCGTCGTCCAGGGCGTTGATCAGGATCGGCAGGCCGAGCCGCGCGCAGAGGTCGAACACCGGGTCGAGCAGCCCGTGGTCGGCGACGTGGTAGCCGTGCATGCTCGGATGCAGCTTCAGCCCCCGCAGCCCGGCCGCGGCGATCCGCTCGATCTCCTCCAGCGCGTCGTCGTCCTGCGGGCGGACCTGTCCGAACCCGATCAGCCGGTCCGGGTGCTTGCCGACCAGCTCGACGAGGAAGTCGTTCTCGATCCGCTGGGCGAGCGAGCAGACCATCGCCATGTCGACGCCGGCGGCGTCCATCCGGTCCAGGATCCGCTGCGGGTCGAACGGGGTGTACGGCGGCGGCGCCTGGCCGGGACGGGCGCCGGTCAGGTAGTCGGAGCGGCCCCGGACGTCCTGGGTGGTGTTGTAGGCGTCGATGATCACGGGTGGACGGGCCTCCTGGGGGCGGAGCCGGCCGGTGCGGCCGGGCCGGGGACGGGTGGGGTGAGGTCGAGCAGTGGCAGGTGGCAGCGGACCGAGCGGCCCTCGCCGATCGGCCGCAGGGCGGGTTCCTCGTCGGCGCAGCGCCGGACGGCGTGCCGGCAGCGGGTCCGGAAGCGGCACCCCGACGGCGGGGCGGCGGGGTCGGGCAGCTCGCCGGACAGCACGATCCGCTCCCGGGTCCGTTCCAGCACCGGTACCGCGGAGAGCAGCGCCTCGCCGTAGGGGTGCGCGGGTGCGGAGAAGAACGCCCCCCGCGGGGCCACCTCGATGATCTGCCCGAGGTACATGAGCGCGATCCGGTCGGCGATGTGGCGGACCACGCCCAGGTCGTGCGAGATGAACAGCAGGGTGAGGCCCTCGTCACGGGTCAGCCCGGTCAGCAGGTTGATCACCTGGGCCTGGATGGAGACGTCGAGCGCCGAGACCGGCTCGTCGGCCACGACGAATCGCGGCGACGGCGCGAGCGCCCTGGCGATGCCGATCCGCTGCCGCTGCCCACCGGAGAACTCGTGCGGGCGCCTGCTCCCGGCGGCCCGTCCCAGCCCGACCCGCTCCAGCAGCTCGCCGACGCGCTCGTGGGCCGCACCCCGGGACATGCCGCGGGCCCGCAGCAGCGGTTCGGCGACGATGTCGGCGACCGTGCGTCGCGGGTTCAACGAACCGAACGGGTCCTGGAACACCATCTGCATGTCCCCGCGCAGCGGCCGCATCCGGGTGCTGGTCAGGTCGGTGATGTCGCGCCCCCGGTAGTGGATGCGACCGCCCGAGGGATCGACCGCACGCAGCAGCGCCCGGCCCAGCGTCGACTTGCCGCAGCCGGACTCGCCGACCAGGCCCAGCGTCTCGCCCTCGAGGATGTCGAGATCCACCCCGGCGACGGCGCGCACCGGGCGGCCCCCGCCGTCGCGGTAGGAGACCTGCAGGTTCTCGGTACGCACGAGTGGCACGCTCACCGGGCACCCCCGTTCCCGGCGGTCGCCGGCTCGCGTACGCAGGCGTCGAGGTGTCCCGAGCCGGGCTCTCGGGGCCGTAGCGGCGGGCGGGTTCCGCACTCCTCGACGGCGTCCGCGCAGCGCGGTCGGAACGCGCACCCCTCCGGCCGGTCGACCCCGGTCAGCGGGGCGCCGGGGATCGCGAACAGGGACTCGGCCGGCGGGCCGTCGATCCGCGGGACCGATCGGAGCAGCCCGACGGTGTAGGGATGGCGGGGCCGGCGCAGCACCTCGTCGCGGGTGCCGTGCTCGACGACCCGGCCCGCGTACATCACCGCGACCCGGTCGGCGACCTCCGCGACCACGCCGAGATCGTGGGTGATCAGCACGATCGACGAGTCGTGCTCGGCGCGCAGCCGCCGCAGCAGCTCCAGGACCTGGGCCTGGATGGTGACGTCGAGCGCGGTGGTCGGCTCGTCGGCGATCAGCACGGCGGGCTCGTTGGCGAGCCCGGTCGCGATCATCACCCGCTGACGCATCCCGCCGGAGAGCTGGTGCGGGTAGGACCGGGCGGTGCGTGCGGGGTTGGCGATGCCGACGTCGTCGAGCAGCTCCTCGGCGCGCTCCCAGGCCGCTGCGCGGCGCAGCGGCTGGTGCAGCCGCAGCATCTCCGAGACCTGTGCGCCCGCCCGGTGCAGCGGGTTGAGCGCGGCCAGCGAGTCCTGGAAGACGACGGCGACGTCGCGGCCACGGACCTCGCGCAACTCGGCCTCGCTCGCCTCGACCAGGTTGCGGCCCCCGAACTCGACCTGCCCGCTCACGTGCGTGCGCGGGCCGCGGTTGAGCCCGACCAGGCTCATCGTCAACGCGGACTTGCCGGAGCCGGACTCCCCGACCAGGGCCAGGATCTCGCCGCGGCGCAGGTCGAGGTCGACACCGTCGACGGCGGGCAGCCGGCCGTCCGGGGTGTCGAAGCCGACGCGCAGGTCACGGATCCGCATGACGGTCTCCGGCGGCCCGGTCACGGTCCGCTCCGGACGCCGGTCAGCTCCGCGACGGCCGTCCCGATCACCGTGCACACCTCGTCGGCGTGCACCAGCGGGGAGAAGTGGCTGCCCGGGACCGAGCTGGTGGTGGCGCCGGCCCGCGCGGCCATGTCCCGCTGGGCGGCCGGGAGCAGGGTCGCATCGCCGTCGGCGACCTGGTACCAGCTCGGCAACACGCGCCAGGCCGGCTCACCGGTGGGCTCCTCGAAGATCTTCCTGTCGGCGACCCGGTTCTCCGCGATGCGGCCGGCGCGCAGCTCCGGGCCGAGGTCCCAGCCGATCTCGGCCCAGTAGGCCGCGCTGCGTTCGGAGCGCCACTCGCCGTCCGGCCCGCGCCGCATGTGCGCCGAGACCGGCGCGGGGTCGTAACGCTCCACGATCTGCTGCACGGTCTCGCCGGCGTCCGGGGCGAACGCGGCGATGTAGACGAGCCCGGCCACCCGCGGGTCCCGGCCGACGTTCGTGATCACCGCCCCGCCGTAGGAGTGGCCGACGAGCAGCACCGGTGCCTGCAGCGCGTCGAGGGCGGTGGTGGTGTGGGCGACGTCGTCGGTCAACGACGTCATCGGGTTGGTGACCGTCGTGACGTCGTGGCCGCGGCGCCGCAGCTCCGGCAGCACGGCGTCCCAGGTCGCCGGCGTACCGCCGGCGCCGTGCACGAGCAGGATCCGCACGGGTGACTCATCCCTTCCGCAGACGTGGGTCGAGAACCAGGTAGAAGAGATCGACGGCGAGGTTGACCAGCGTGTAGAGCAGGGCGATGGCCAGCGCGGCGCCCTGCACCACGGGGTAGTCGCGCTGCAGCACCCCGGCGACGACCATGCCGCCGACACCGGGATAGGCGAAGACCGTCTCGGTGATGACCGCGCCGCCCAGCAGCGAGCCGAACTGCAGCCCGAGCACGGTGACGATGGGCAGCGCCGAGTTGCGCAGTACGTGCCGGAGCAGGATCGCGTTCTCGGTCATGCCCTTCATCCGGGCGGTGCGCACGAAGTCCTCGCCGCGCACCTCCAGGACCGACGCCCGGACGATGCGGGTGATGAAGCCGGCCATCGAGAGGGCGAGCGTGGTGGCCGGCAGGATCAGATGGGCGATCCAGGGCAGGACGAGATCCGGGCGGTTCTGGAGGATCGCGTCGAGCAGCACGATGTTGGTCGTCGGCTCGTAGCCCAGCGAGTTCGGCAGCCGGCCCAGGACCGGGAGCCAGCCCAGCCACACCCCGAACACCACGACGGACAGCACACCGAGGGCGAACCAGGGCAACGAGAAGCTGACCGTGCCGACCGCCCGGATCAGGGTGTCGATCCAGGTCCCGCGGTACACCGCGGCGACCAGGCCGGTGACCCCGCCGATCAGGACGGCGATGCCCATCGCCGCGACGGTGAGTTCGAGCGTGGCCGGGAGCGCGGCGCCGAGCAGGCCGAGCACGTCGTTCCCGCCGAAGAACGAGCTGCCCAGGTCGAGCCGGACCAGGTCGCCGAGGTAGGTCAGGTACTGGGCCAGGAGCGGCCGGTCCAGCCCGAGCGACTCGGCGATCCGTTGCTGGTTCTGCGCGATCTGCTCCGAGGACAGCCCGTCGCCGGCGCCGCCGAGCGCGGTGGCCGCCGAGCCGGGGATGAGCCGCATCGCCAGGAAGACCAGGGTGGCCAGGACGAGCAGCACCACCGGTACGGCGAGCAGCCTGCGCACGATCAGCCGGGTCAGCCCGGAGCCTCCCGGCCGGACGGCGGGGCGCGCCCGTCGGGTCGTCGTCGTGGTCGGGGCGCTCACGGTGTCCCCTTCCGGTCGAGCGCGTCGCGGACGTCGTCGCCGACGAAGTTGCAGGCGACCACGAACACCAGGGTGGCCAGCGCCGGCAGCACGACCAGCGACGGCGCGGTGTAGAGGAACTCCTGACCGGACTGGACCATGTAGCCCCAGTCCGGGGTGGGGGGCTGGATGCCGAGCCCGAGATAGGACATGCCGGCCGCGAACCCGGCGGCCACCGACAGCGTGGTGAGCACCTGGACCAGCAGCGGTCCGACGGTTCCGGGAAGCACCTCGGTGAGTGCGATCCGCAGCCCGCCCGTCCCGGCCATCCGGGAGGCGAGCACGTGGTCGCGCGCAGACTCGCGCGCCGCGAGCGCCCGCATCAGCCGGGCGATCCCGGGGGCCAGCGCGATGCCGACGCCGACGACCAGGCTGGACGTGCCGGGCCCCGCCGCGGCGACCAGCAGGATGATCAGCAGGACGGACGGGAACGCCAGCGCGACGTCGGTCAGCCGCATCAGCAGCTGCTCGGCCCGGCCCCCGAGGTAGCCGGCGGCGAGCCCGATCGCGACACCGACGACGGTCGCCAGCGCGGTCGCGGCGAGGGCCACCATGAGCAGCGGCTGCGCACCGTGCACCAGCCGTACCAGCTGATCGCGGCCGAGGTCGTCGGTCCCGAGCAGGTGCCCCGGCGACCCCATCGGCAGCAACGCCGACGGCGACTGGCGCAGCGGGTCACCGGTCACCAGCAGCGGACCGGCCACCGCGAGCAGCACGTAGGCCAGGACCAGTGCCCAGGACACGACTGCGACCGGTGTGCGGGCGAACCGGCGCCGTGCCCCGCGCCGCACGGTGCCCGTGCCGCCGACGGCCGGCGCGGTCATGCGCCGCTCACGCTCGCGTCCTCGAGGAAGCAGCGGTGGGTGCTGAGGGCGTTGACGTTCACACCGCTCACGCTCGCGCCGGTGACCACCAGGTTCGTGGAGTGCACCAGCATCGAGAGCACCATGAAGTCCTCCGCCCAGCGGCGCTGGATCGCCGAGTAGGCGGCGGTGCGTTCCGGCCCGATCGGCATGTTCCGGGCGGCGACGGTGTCCTCGGTGAATCGCGCGGTGCCGGGCAGGGTGTCGAAACCGGTGGCGCTCGATCCGTACACGCCCCGCGGGACGGCCATGTTCCCGACCGTGTTGTCCGGGTCGGGGACATAGGAGTTGCGCTCCCACACGATGATCTCGTGGTACGGGTCGTCGGTGTCCATGACGCGGCTGAAGAACGCGGCCGGGTCGACGGAGTCGGAGACCACCCTCAGGCCGATGTCGGTGAGGTTCTGGGCGATCACCTGGGCGGCCCGCGGGTGCCAGGTGTCGCTGGCCGCCATCAGCCGCACCTCGCGGCCGACCGCACCGGCCGCCTCGATCAGCCGGCGGGCCTCGGCGACGTCGGTCCGGCTCAGGTCCGCCAGCGACGGGTCGTGGCCCGGCATCGACGGCGGTACCGCATACCCCGCCGGCAGGGTGCCCACTCCGAAGAAGGCCTGGTCCAGGATGGCCTGCCGGTCGATCGCGAGGTTGATCGCCCGACGCACCCCGAGCTCGGCCAGTGCCGGTCGGCGGACGTCCATCAGCAGCATCGCGTCGTAGCAGTAGGGCGTGTCGTGCACGGTCACCGCGTCGTTCGCCCGCAGCTGCCCGACCGCGGAGTACGGGGTGAACTGGGTGACCGAGACGGCTCCGCTGATCAGCGAGCCGATCATCGTGGATGAGTCCTGGACCTGCTGCATGACCACCCGGTCGACCGGCGGCCGCCCGCCGGTGAAGCCGTCGAAGGCCTCGAGGGTGACCGACTGCCCGGCGGTCGCGGCGGTGAGGCGGAACGGGCCCGTACCGACCAGGTTCTTGCCGATGTCGGCGCCGTGCCGGTCGAGAGCCGCCTTCGAGATCACGCGCGCCCCGATGTCGGACAGCCGGGCGAGCAGCGTGCCGTCCGGGCCATGCAGGACGATGCGTACGGTCCGCTCGTCCGGGGCGTCGAGGGAGACGAGGTTGCGGCCCAGGCTCTGGAACGAGCGGGAGGCACCGTCGGGCAGGGTCGGGTCGTCCGCGTTCAGCTGACGGTTCAGGCTGGCCAGCACGTCGGCGGAGGTGAAGGTCGTCCCGTCGTGGAAGGTCACCCCCTGCCGCAGCGCGAACTCGTAGGTCAGCCCGTCCTCGGAGACGGTCCAGCTCTCGGCCAGGTCCGGTCGTGGCTCGGGATCGGTGAAGTCGCAGAAGGTCAGTCCGCGGCAGACCGAGTCGACGACCATCCAATCGCCGAGGGTGGTGTAGAACGCCGGGTCGAACACCCCGCTGGTCGCGTCGGTGCCCACGGTGAGCGTGCCTCCCGCCGTGCCCCCGCCGCCCCCTCCCGGGGAGGCCACGCCACAGGCGTTCAGCAGGCTCGTCAGGCCGACGCCGAGACCGAGCGCGCCCGCACCGCGGAAGAGGCTGCGGCGCGACAGCTGCCGCCGATCGGTCGGGGTGGTGGGCGGCATCGCGATCTCCTCGGAGGACGTGTCGGTGGCGTGGATCCAAAACACTACGAGTGGTATCCCGGCTGAAGTCTAGGTCGGGACCTGTTTCCGTTCCTTTACGTCGTCATGAACGGGTGGGCGGAGGGCATGGCGTGCACCACGTGCGGTGCAGCGCGCGCATGCGGTGTCACGGAACGTGGAGCGCACCTGCTGTGACCGTGGCCAGGACGCGTCCCCCGGGCAGCGGGCCGGCGGGCCCCAGCGGGTCGACGTCGGTCACGGCGAGATCGGCCGGTCCGCCCACCCGTAGCCGGCCGAGCCCGTCGAGGCCGGCGACCGCCGCGGCCCGGGTGGTGAACAGGGCCAGCGCCTCCTCGGCGGTGATGGCCTCGCCGGGGCCGACCGGGTGCTCGGATCCGCGGATCCTCCGGGTGCGCGCCTGCCACATGCCGTGCAGCGCCGACAGCGGTGGCCCGGGCCCGTCCGAGCCGCCTCCGACGAGCACCCCGGCGTCGATCCAGGAACGGAGCGGGTTCGACCGGGCGGCCACCGCCTCGCCGAGCCGGTCCACGACGGACGCCCCGGCGTTCCACCAGAGAGCAGGGTGGGCCGAGAGGGCCACCCCCAGCGATGCGGTGCGCCGCATCGCCCGTGCGCTCGGTTCGAGGTAGGCGTGGATGAGGTGGAAGCCCAGACCGGCCACCGGTGTCCGCCGGTCGACCTCCTCCAGCGCGTCCAGCACGAGGTCGACGGCGGCGTCGCCGACGGCGTGGATCCCGACCCCCCGCCCGGCCGCCGCGGCGCTCCGGCAGTGTGTCCGCAGCGCCTCGACGCTCAGCGTCCGGTTGCCGGTGTAGCCGTCGGTGCCCGGCCACGGGGTCGACCGCCAGGCCGTGCCGAGGGATCCGCCGCCGTCGAGGAACAGCTTGGTGGGGCCCACCCGCAGCCGGCCGGGATCGGCGCCGGCGACTCCGGACCGTCGTACGGCGGCCTGCAGCGCGGCGTCGTCGAGGTGGTCGTCGCCCAGCGGCATCACCACCACCCGCGTGGCGAGGCGCCCGGAACGTGCCGCGGCGGCGTAGGCGGCGAGCTCGCCGGGGCCGACGGCCGGGTCCATCACGCCGGTGAACCCGTGCCCGCGCAGCAGACGGGTGCCGGTCTCGATCCACCCCGCGCGACGCGCGTCGTCCGGCTCGCCGATCGCGGCGCGTGCGAGATCGGCGGCCGGATGCTCGACGAGCAGGCCGGTCGGCCGGCCGTCGCGGGTGTGCTCGATCCGCCCGCCCGGCGGGTCGGGGGTGGTGGCATCGATCCCGGCAGCCTGCAGACCCGCGGTGTTGACGATCGCGTCGTGCCCCTTGCGGTCGAGGAGGACCGGACGGTGCGGCACGGCGGCGTCGAGGTCGGTGGCGGTGGGCAGCCGGCCCTCGGCCAGGTCCCCGGGGTCGAAACCGGCCTCGGCCTCGATCCAGCCCGTACCGGGGTGGCGGGCGTCGTGCGCGAGAAGGCGGTGCCCGATCTCGGCGATGCTCGTCGCATCGTCGAGGCCGACCCGCTCCTGCGCCCGTCCGGCCCACAGCACGTGCACATGACTGTCGACGAACCCGGGCAGGACGAACCCGCCGGCGTCGTGCTCGACGACGCGACCCCGGCCCAGCTCGCGCCGTACCTCGTCGACCGACCCGAGCGCGACGATCCGGTCGCCCCGGATCCCCACCGCGCCGGCCCGTGGGCGGGCCGGGTCCATGGTGCGGACGTCACCGACGACCAGCAGTGCACCCACGTCGTTCACCGGGCTGGTCACAGCAGGTCGAAGTACTCGCGCTGCTCCCAGGCCGACACGTCGGCCAGGTAGCGCTCGAATTCCGCCCGCTTGAGGTGGACGTACCAGTCGACGACGACGTCACCGAGCTCGCGCCGGAACAGGGCACTGGCGTCGAGCGCGTCGACCGCGGCACCCAGGGTGCGCGGCAGCCGCGGCGCCTCGTCGCGGTAGGGCGAGTCCGACGGCTCCCCGGGCGAGAGCCCGCGGTCGATCCCGTCGAGACCGCACACCAGCTGGGAGAGGATGTAGAGGTAGGGGTTCGCGCCGGGTTCCCCCGAACGGTTCTCCAACCGGGCGGCCGGGTCGCCGGCCGAACCGACCACCCGCACCATCGCCCCCTTGTTGTCGGCCCCCCACAGCACGCGGTCCGGGGCCAGCGAGTGCGGCTGGTAGCGCTTGTACCCGTTGACGGTGGGTGTGCCGAAGACCGCCGCGGCGACCGCATGCTCCAGCAGGCCGGCGAGGTAGGACCTGCCGAGCGGTGAGAGGACCGAGTCGGTCCCCGCCCCGGGGAACACCGGGGCGCCGGTGTCGAGATCGCACAGCGACTGGTGCAGGTGCCAGCCGGTGGAGGCGGTCTCGGACCCCTGCGGCCGGGACATGAACGTGGCGTGCAGGCCCATTCGTGCACACAGCTGCTTGATCGCCGTGCGGGCCAGCACGACCTGGTCGGCGACCACCGCCGCCTCGCCCGCCTCCAGGGTGATCTCGAACTGGCTGGGCCCGAACTCGAGCTCGATCGAGCGCAGCGGCAGGTCCAGCCGGGTCAGTGTCCGGTGGATCCCGGTGACCAGTTCGTCGCAGCGGTCCAGGCCACCGATGTCGAGCAGCTGGGAGCCGGGGGTGAGCGGCCGGACCACGGGCGCGGTGCCCGGCGCGCCGGGCCGGCCGACCTGCGCGGGGTCCATCGCCGGGTCCGCACGGGCGAACACGTGGAACTCCAGCTCCGGGCCGACGGTCAGGCTCATGCCGCGCCCGGCCAGCGCGCCCAGCTGCCGACGCAGCAGACCCCGCGTGCAGAACGGGACCACCCCGCCGTCGGGGTAGTGCAGATCGGCGAGCAGCAGCCCGGTCCGGTTCTCCCACGGCAGCACCCGGAAGGTGGCCGGGTCGGGGACGAGCACCACGTCACCGGCGCCGGAGAAGCCGCGGTGGCCGTCCAGCCGCAGCCCGTCGAACACCGCGAACGTCGAGCGCCCGGACGGGTCCTTCAGCAGCAGCGACGACGGCGCGGTCAGTCCGGAGCGCAGGACGCCCGGCAGTGCGGTACTGGTGATCGACTTGCCGCGCAGCACCCCGTGCTGGTCGACGAAGCAGACCCGGACCAGCTCGATGCCGAGCTCGTCGACCACCCGGCGCAGCTGCGCCGCGGCGGCGTACTGCTGCTCGGACCACAGTCCGTGCCGTTCGACGAAGCCGCCGCGGTCGGCGTCGAGCATCGGGCGGGCGGAGTGCCCGCCGCCGCCCTCGGCCACCGGCCGCTCGTCGACGCTACGCATCGGCGGTCGCCCCCGCTCCGGCCGCCGTGTCGTCGGACAGTGCGGGGGAACCGAGCGGTGTCGCCCACGGGGACTCGGCACGGCGGCGGGCGTCGTGGGCGGCCCACTGCCCCTGCCACCCCGTGGTCGGGCCGACCATGTCGACGGCGACCGGACCCACCAGCCGCGCGGCGCCGTCGGCGTCCAGGGGCTGGGCCGGCAGCGGGGAACCCGCCTCGAAGGCCTCCAGCGACTTCAGCAGCAGCCGCCGGTTCGCGGTGACCGCCCGGTCGGAGACCCCGAGCCGCTCGACGGTCCGATCCTGGACCCGGCCCATGCTCTCGACCGCCCACTGGTCGTGGACGTTGATGTCCAGACCCATCCCGGTGTAGGTCAGCTCGCTCTGTTCGGTCGCGTCGAAGCCCCAGTCGTTGCCGCGGTTCCGGATCGGCCGGTAGTCGGGGAGGGTCACCTCGGCCAGCCGCTGCGCGAGCAGGGTCTCGGCGTCGGTCCGCTCGGCGAAGTCGTAGAGGACCATGTACCAGTAGTGGTTCTCGTCGTCGATCGGCACGTGCCACTGCGCGAAGACCTTGTCGTTGCCGAACGGCACCACGAACGCGTTCGGGAACATCAGGTTCGTGATCCGGACGTGTGTGCGCTCCCCGTCGAGCTCACGGATCGCGAACACCCGCAGCCCGTGCTCGGCCCGCTCGACCTCGATGTCCGGGCGGACGTGGTCACCGACCAGCTTGGACAGCTTCTGCCCGGTTCCTGCGACTTCCTCGCTGAACTGCCGGCCGTAGACCTCACGCGGGTCTTCACCCACGAAGCGGTGCAGGAACGAGACGTGGCTCGGATCGATCCCGCCCTCGACGCCTTGGAGCCAGTTGCACTCCCAGAGCCCCTTGAAGGCGAAGGTGTAGGCCTGTGGCGCGGTGAAGCAGTCGAACGCCGGGAACGGCGGCGGATCGCCCGCGCCGAGGTAGGCGAAGACGATGCCGTTGCGCTCCTCGCAGGGGTAGCTGCGGATCCGGATCTTGTCGGCGAAGGTGCTCGACGGCGGCTCGGCCGGCTGCTCCCGGCAGCGGCCGTCCGGCCCGTAGAGCCAGCCGTGGTAGAGGCAGCGCAGGCCGCCGTCCTCGAGCCGGCCGTAGGACAGGTCGACGCCGCGGTGCGCGCAGAACCGGCTGATCAGGCCCCAGCCGCCGTCGTCGCGCCGGAACAGCACGAGGTCCTCGCTCATCAGCCGGACGGCCTTGACCGGCCGGTCCTCCGGCATCTCGGAGACCAGCGCGGCGGGCTGCCAGTAGGAACGCATCAGCCGGCCGAGCGGGGCGTCCGGGCCGGTACGGGTCAGCTTCTCGTTGTCCTCGCGCTTCAGCACGACGGGCCTCTCTCGCGTCGGGATCGGTTCACGGGTCGAGTTCCGGCCGCGGATCGCGCGCCGGGCCGCCCGCGCAGGGCGGCCATCAGTGGCAGCACCCGTCGCCGGACCGGGCGGGGGCCGGGGCCGGCAGGTCGAGCGAGGGGTTGCGGTCGAAGAACCCGTCGGGCTCCATCCGCATCCCGATCCGGTGCACGGCCATGACCGGCCACTCCTCGGGACGCGGGTCGTGGTGCACGCCGACGACCGGCCAGAGCACCAGCTCGGCGTCGTCGAGCCGACGGTCGGCCCGCTGCCACACGTGCACGCCGTCCTCGCCCAGCGGGCCCTGGTTCGGGTACTCACCGGCGATGAAGCGCTCGTCGGGGGCATAGGCACTGGCCCAGAGCGCCCGGGACACGAACGGCGCCTTGCGTTCCACGACGCTGCCGGGCCGGGCGAACAGCCGGGTCGTGTTCGGGAGCACCAGCCGGTAGCCGGTGGGGTCGCCGAAGCGGTTCGTCCGTTCGGTGCTCTCGACCAGCCAGTGCACCGCGCGGGACGGGTCGGCGCTCCGGGCGCCGGCCGCCTCGCTGGTGATCGGCGTGCGGACCATCCGGCAGGCGTTGCCGTACGGGTCGAGCTCCGGGTCGGGCTCGACCTCGGCGTGGATCTCGCTGAGCCGGTTCCGGGGCCCGTCGACCGCGGTGTCCAGACGCAGCCCGAAGTAGTGCTGGTGGTTCGACGCCTGCACGTCGGCGCCGACCCGGCGACCGTGCCGGGCGGCCCCGTCCGGTCCGAGCCCGGTGACCGACATGATGCCGGTCAGCTTGATCTCCAGGTCGATCGTGCCGTCCTGGTGGAAGGACCAGTAGAAGCCGTAGTCGTAGTTGGCGACGGTGGCGAAGGAGGAGACGACCATCTTCCGGCTCCGGCGCACCTCGGCGTGGCCGGTGCGGGTGTTGACGTGCTTCCAGAGGATCGAGGCGTCCTCCTCGTGCAGACACACCGCGTTCCGGACGGTCCGCGGCTCGCCGTGCCCGCCCAGCACGGCGGCGTCGAGGTAGCGGATCTCGCCGAGGCAGTCGCAGCCCAGCGCCAGCGACGCCGTGAGCGGGCCCGCGCCGTACTCGCCCCAGTCGAAGAAGTTCTTCCGGTACGCCGTCGGGTCCGGGTCGAGGTAGGGCACGTACATCTCGTTGACCGCGGCCCGGCGCAGCACCGTGCGCTCGCGGTCGCCGTCGAGGTAGCGCACGTCGTGCAGCACCATGCCCTCGCGGTGGGTGAAGCCCACCCGGAACGACCAGTTCTGCCAGCGCACCAGGTGCCCGTCGACGGTGAAGCCCGGCCCGTCGGGCTGGACGATCTCCAGCGGGGCGACGACACGGTCCGGGCCCCAGTCACCGGATCGGTAGTTCCCGGCCTCGGCGGTGGGCGGGCCGGAGTCGTGGTCCTCGATCCGCAGGACCTCGAAGGTCTCCATGTCGACGATCGGGACCAGGCCGGGGACCGGGCGCGCGTAGCCGTTGTCCTCGGGGTGCTCGCGGTGCCAGACCGCCCCCCAGGACAGCCGCCGCCCGGCGAACTCCGGGGGCTCGAAGCCGGTGATCGACTCCGGGTCGACCCAGACCAGCGACGGGTCGGTGATCCCGCGGCGGGCCAGTGCCGCGCGCATCCCGGGATCGTCCCGGCAGGCCTGGGCCATCATCCGGGCCTCCTCGCTGGAGATCCCGGGCCGGCGGGCGTCCACCGGGGTCCAGGTCTGCAACGACGCCGGCCGGTCGACCCCCGACGTCCAGCCGGTGACCTCCCACGCGGCGTGCGCGTCGGGGTTCATGACGATCGACCGGACCGGCCGACCGACGCCCGCCGGCAGGTCCCGGGCACGGTGCTCGTCGACCGACACCCCCCAGAACCGGGGGTGCTCGCCGATCCGCGGGTCGGCCTTCACCAGGTCGACGATCTCGGCGATCTCCGACTCGGCGAGGGGCTCGGTCCAGTGCCGTTGGGCCGGGGACGGTGGGGTCTGCCGGCCGAACCGCGGGCCGCTCCCGGCTCCCGGTGTCCGTTCCGGTCCGGACGCGGCCACGCCCTCGATCACGCTCATCGGGTCGGTCCTCCTCCACCGGGTGCCCGGACGAGTCCGGAGCGACCACGGGTCGACGGTTGGTATCCATGACGGATTAAAGTGGATCCGAAAGTGACGGCTGTGGCTCGACGACGACGGCGGACGGCCGCCCGCGGAACTGATCCACGACCCACGGGTTGGGATCCATCCCGGGTGAGCACGCACCCGTCGGCTATCGTTTCGGGTCCACCGGCGCGGTATCGCCGCCACGCGACGGCGCTGAGGACGGGGGGACGGGCATGGTCCGGCGTACACCGGATACCGACGGGACCGAGGGTGGGGCCGCGCAGGGAGCGCCGGGTGCCACGCTGGTCGACGACCTCGCCGCCCGCATCCGGGACATGATCATGGGTGGGGACATCCCGATCGGCGGCCAGCTGCGTCAGGCCGAGCTCGCCACCCTGTTCGGCGTCAGCCGCACCCCGATCCGTGAGGCGATCCGCCAGCTGCAGAACGGCGGGCTGATCGCGGTGCACCCGCACCGCGGCGCGGTCGTGCGGGTACCCGCGCCGTGGGAGGTCCGGGAGGCCTACGAGGTGCGCGCCGAGCTCGAGGCGCTCGCCGCCCGCCGCGCGGTCGCCCGGATCACCCGCGAGCAGCTCGACGAGCTGGAGAGCGACAACCGGGAGATGTACGAGCAGTCCGCCGCCCAGGGCGAGGGCCGCACACCGGTGCACCGGGCGGCCAACGACGCCTTCCACACCCTGATCTCCGAGGTCGCGGGCAACGCCCGGCTCACCCGCTCCATCGAGGACATCAACGGCGCGTTCCCGCGCAACGTGTCCTCGCAGCTGATCGTCAACGACAGCCGGCACCGCGACGAGAACTTCGCCGAGCACGAGCGGATCATCGCCGCGCTCCGCGCCGGAGACGCCGACGCCGCGGCCGCCGAGATGCGGGCGCACGTCATCGCGGCCGGTGACGCGCTGGCCCGCTGGTACGAGCAGCGCTCCGCCACGGTGTTCGTCGGCTGAGACGGATCCGCCGCCCGTCGCGGTCATGCTGCGGTCAGTCGTCGGGTGACGCCGACGAAGTCGAGGTCGGGACGGTCGATCCCCTCGCACAGGTCGGCGGCCGCCTCGCCCACGGCGGGCCCGAACTTGAACCCGTGGCCCGAGCAGGCCGCGGCGACCACCACCTGCGGCGTCGCCGGCAGCCTCCCGATGACGAAGCGGCGGTCCGTCGTCATCGTGTAGAGGCAGGCCCTCGCCTCGGCGACGTCGGTGGACGGGTGGGCGGGCACCTCCGGTACGTGCCGGGACATCAGGGTGCACAGCGCGGCGACCTCGTCCGCGGCCACCGGCTCGACGGGACGCTCGGGGTCCCAGATCCGTTCGGTGTCGGTGCCGGCCTTGTAGCCGCTGCCCGCCACGTCGGGCAGCCCGAACATCAGCCCCTGTGGCCGGTGCACCGAGAACGCGGGGAGCGACGGGGGAGCGGCGGCGGGGTGCCCCGGACGCAGTGTGACGGTGAGGATCCGCCAGGTGCTGAACAGTCCGCCGAGCTCGGGTACCAGATCGGGGACCCAGCCCGCGGTGGCGACGACCAGGCGTCGGGCCCGGACGCTGCGTCGTCCGGTGTGGACGACGACGCCCGCGTCCGGCCCGGAGCCGACGGGCGTCCAGCCCAGCACGGGCTCGTCGAAGATCAGTTCGGCGCCGTCCGTGCGGGCGGCCCCGGCCTCCAGCACACCGGCGTCCGGGTCGGAGACGGCGTGCCAGCCGTCCGGCAACGACAGCCCCGGGGCGAGCTCGCGCAGCCGGTCGGGGTCCGAGACGGTCTCGCAACCGGGGCCCTGCAGCTGTCCGGGCTCGGGGTGGGCGTAGAGCCCGCCGGTGCGGTGCAGCAGCGTCTCGCCGGTGCGCCGCTCCCAGCGCCGCCAGCCGACGTAGGCCCGCTCGACCAGCGGGTTCCACACCGGGTTCGGGTAGGCGCGGCGGATCATCCGGGTCCGCCCGTGCGAGGAGCCGCGCAGGTGGCCCTCGCCGAACCGGTCGAAGCCGATCACCCGCCGGCCGCGCGCGGCGAGCTCGTACGCCGCGGCGGTGCCGTGCACGCCCAGCCCGGCGACGACGACGTCGGCGTCGAGCACGGTGCGGGTCACCGGTGCCCCGCCGTGATCGTGTCCACGACGGACAGCAGGGCGTCGAGGTCGTCGGTGTTGTTGTAGACGTGCACCGAGGCGCGCACGACCGCGGGAACCTCGCGTGCGCCGAGATCCCACTGACCGTGGCTCGCCGGGACGGTCACGACCCGGACCCGCGCCGCGGCGAGCCGGTGCTTGACCTCGGCGGGCTCGACGCCGTCGACGGTGAAGGTCACCATCCCGGAGGTGCTCGCGGCCGGGTCGCGCACGGTCACCCCGGGCCGCGACCGCAGCTGCTCGCGCAGGTCCGCGCCGAGTGCGACCAGATGTGCGGTGGTGACGTCGAGACCCCGCTCGACCGTCTCACGGACCGCGACCCCCAGGCCGAGCCGGCAGGCGACCGAGTGCTCCCAGGTCTCGAAGCGGCGTGCGGTGCCGGCCAGGGTCCACTCGCGCTCCGCGGTCCACGCGGCACCCCGCACGTCCGGGGCGCCCGGTTCGAGGGTGGGCAGCACGGCGGGGTGCACCCAGGCGAAGGCCGTACCCCGCGGGGCCCGCAGGAACTTCCGCCCGGTCGTGACCAGTACGTCGCAGCCGATCTCGCCGACGTCGACGGGCAGGTGGCCGACCGACTGGGTGGCGTCGACGACGAGGCGTGCCCCGTGCCGGCGGGTCAGCGCGCCGAGCGCGGCGACCGGCTCCACCAGCCCGGACGACGTCGGCAGGTGAGCGACGAACACGATCGCCGGTCCACCACCGTGCAGGCTCAGCGCGAGGGCGTCGAGGTCGACGGCACCGGTCGCGGGATCGACGGGGAGGATCTCGAGCCCGGTCCCGGTGCGCCGGGCGTGGGCCATGAGGTGCAGGGCGTGGCTCACGTAGGCCGAGCGGCTCACGAGCAGCCGCGGTGTCCCGCTGCTCACGAGCGCGTCGACCAGCACCCGCAGGCCGGTGGTCGCCGTGTCGAACAACGCGATCTCCGCCGCGCGGGCACCGACGAGCTCGGCGACGTCGTCGTAGACGGCTTCGACCGCCTCACCCACCGCGGCTGCGGCCTCGTAACCACCGTCGCGCTCCTCGCGGCGGAGGTGCTCGACCACGGTGTCGACGACAGCTGCGGTCGGCAGGGCCGCGCCGGCTGCGTTCAGGTGGTGCGACTCGGTGACACCGGGGGTGCGGGCCCGTTCCGCGGCGACGTCGATCCCCGGCGCGGGTGCCGTCCCGAGGGCCGGCCGGGGGGCCGGGCCGGCGATCGACTCGGGGCTCACAGCGCCACCACGACGGCCCGGGACTCGACGAAGCCCTGCAGCGCCTCGTCACCGAGGTCCCGGCCGAGGCCGCTGTCCTTGACCCCGCCGAACGACAGGGCCGGGTCGAACACGTTGTAGGTGTTGACCCATACGGTCCCGACCTCGAGACGCGCGGCGATGCGGTGGGCGCGACCGAGGTCCCGGGTCCAGACACCGGCGGCGAGCCCGTAGGTCGAGTCGTTCGCGAGGACGAGTGCCTCGTCCTCGTGGTCGAAGGCGAGGACGCCGAGGACCGGGCCGAAGATCTCCTCCCGGGCGATCACCATGTCGTTCGTGACGCCGGTGAACAGGGTCGGTTCGACGTAGTAGCCGGGCCCGTCCGGACAACCCCCGCCCACGACGAGCTCGGCCCCTTCCGCCCGGCCCTTCTCGATGTAGCCGAGCACCTGGCTGCGCTGCTCGTGCGAGACCAGCGGTCCGACCGAGATCCCGCCGGCGAGCCCGTCGCCCATCGGGACCCGCCCGACGGCGGCCCGCAGTCGTTCGGTGAGCTCGGGCAGGATCGAGCGCTGCACGAGCAGTCGGCTGCCGGCGGTGCACATCTGGCCGGAGTGCCCGAAGGACGCACGCATCGCGGTGGTGACGACGGCGTCGAGGTCGGCGTCGTCGAAGACGATGTTGGCGCTCTTGCCGCCCAGCTCCAGCGTCGAGTGCGCGAGCCGGCCTGCCGCGGCGACACCGACCTCCCGGCCGACGGCGGTGCTGCCGGTGAACGACACCGTCGCGACGCCGGGGTGGGCGGTCAGCGCCGCGCCGACGCGGCCGTCGCCGGTCAGCACGTTCACCACTCCGGGGGGCACGCCCGCCTCGGTCAGCAACTCGGCCAGGCGCAGCATCGTCAGCGGTGTCTGCTCGGCGGGCTTGACCACCACCGGGCAGCCTGCGGCCAGGGCCGGGGCGAGCTTGAACGCGGCGGTCATGATCGGGAAGTTCCACGGCAGGATCAGCGCGGCCACCCCGACCGGCTGCAGCGTCGTGTAGACGTGGTGGGCCCCGCCGTCGATCGGGACGGTGCTGCCGGTCAACCGGCTCGGGGCGCCGGCGAAGTGCCGGAACGTGCGCGCCGCCTGGCCGGTGTCGGCCCGTGAGCGTTCGATCGGCTTGCCGTTGTCGCGGGTCTCGAGGATCGCGAGGTCCTCGAGGTCCTGCTCGATCAGGTCGGCCACCCGGTTCAGTACGGCCGCCCGCTCCAGCGGGGCGAGTCCGGACCACCGGCGGTCCCGCAGCGCGGTACCCGCGGCGGCGACGGCGGCGTCCACGTCGGCGTCGTCGGCCTGCACGGCGTGGGTCAGGACCTCCTCGGTGGCGGGGTCGACGACCGGGAACGAGGCCCGATCGCCGGCCGGGATCCGGGCCCCGTCGATGTACAGCCCGGCCGACGGCGCGAGCGAGGGCAACGAAGAACGCACGGACTCTCCTGACCTGACGTAGATTGGATCCAACATTAGGATTCTTTGGATCCGATGTGCAAGAGATTCCACACACACCGTGCGCGTGGTCGAACGACGCCGGCACGAGACGTGCCGACGGGCCGCACGGGCCGTGCGATCCGGCGGTGGTGGTGGCCGAACGGCCGACGCGGCGCAGGTTGCCGGTGGTGCTGCGGGGGGCTCGACCGGGCCAGGGGTGCCGACCTGCTCTGGCTCGCCCTCGCCCGAGTGGTCGCCCCGTCGATCCGGGCGGCCGCTGCGGATGCGGCCGGGGTCACGCGCGCGGGTCCGGAGAGCACGGGACCGCCCGAAGGCCCGTGACCGGATTCGGAGGATCTGTGTCCGAGCCGGCGTCGCAGGACCGTGGAGTCGTTTCGTGGCCAGTGGATCGTGCTGATATCGCGTTGCCGCCGAAGTGGTCGCCTGCTAGCGTCCTCGTCGGCATTCAATGGTGGGCACGATGTCCTGTGTGAGGATGTGATCGGTCAAGAAGTACGAATGAAGAGGACCGGGGTCCTCCGGCAGAGCCGGACGACAAGGACCCGCGGTTGAGGAGAGCGAAGCCACGCTCGGTCAGGTCTCTGTCTCGCTGTATTCGCGCGAGAACGCAGAGGTCGAGACCCCACTCCGGCGCCACCGCGCGCTGTCTTTTCGTCTACTTCTGACCATGCCGTTGACCTGGTGTTCGTGCTGAGGGCCGAGCGCCGGTCGACCATCTCGTAGGGATGTCGTCGTGTCCACGCCTCGTTCCGGTTCGCTGACGGCGGATCTGTCCTCCACTCGGGTGCGCACCATCATGGTGGCGCTGATGGCCGCCGTCTTCCTGTCATTGCTCGATGCTCAGGTCGTCGCCACCGCGCTGGTACGCATCGTCGGCGACCTGGGTTCCCTGAACCAGTTCGGATGGGTCACCGCGGGTTATCTCATCGGTGGTACGGTCGCATTACCGATCTGCGGCAAGTGGGGTGACCTGTTCGGCCGCAAGCAGGTGCTGGTCGTTTCCGTCGTCGTCTTCCTCGTCGGTTCGACCGGTTCCGGTCTCGCGCAGACCATGGGGCAGCTGGTCGCGTTCCGCGTCGTCCAGGGCGTCGGCAGCGGCGGTCTGTTCGTCTGCGTGCTCGCGATCATCGGCGAGATGTTCTCGCCGCGAGCGGGCGCGAGGTACTACGGCTGGATCTCCGTCACCGTCGGGGTCGCCTCTCTGGCCGGGCCGACCGTCGGTGGTGTCGTCACGGACCTGTTCGGCTGGCGCTGGACGTTCCTGATGAACCTGCCGATCGGGCTGGCGGTGATCGCGATCGTCTCGGCGACGCTGCACCTGCCTCCGCGATCCGCGCCCGGTCGAGTGCGGATCGACCACCTGGGCGCGGTGCTGCTGACCTCGGCCATCGTCGCGCTCAACCTCCTGGCGAACCAGGCCGGCAGGTCGGACCCGCGGAGCCCGGGCGTGGTCATCGGTCTCTGCATGGCCTCGGTGCTGCTCGTCGTCGCGTTCGTGCTGTCGCAGCGGCGCGCGGCCGATCCGGTCATCCCACTCTCGCTCTTCCGGAACCGGACGATCAGCGTGGTCTCGGTGGTCGACGTCATCGCCGGGTTCGTCGGCCTCGGCAGCATCAACTACCTCGTGCTCTGGCTGCAGTCGGTCGACCGGCTGGGTGCGGGCGAGTCGGGCGTGATCCTCGCGGCGATGATGCTGGCCGTCGTCGTGAGCCAGTACGGGAGCGCCCGGCTCATCGGGCGCACGGGCTCGTTCCGCTGGTACCCGCCGGCGAGCATGGCTCTCTTCGCCCTGACGGCGCTGCTCTTCGTCACCGCCGGTCCGGCGTCGCCGCTCCCGCTGACGATCCTGTACCTGCTGATGTTCGGCGTCGCGGCCGGGCTCAACCAGCAGGCGCTCACCGTCGCCGCGCGCAGCGGCGGGGGAACCCACGACATGGGCGCGGTCCACGGCGTCACGACCATGCTGCGGCAGATGGGCAGGTCCCTGGGGGCCTCCGTGTTCGCCGCGATGGTCCCGGTCGTCGTCGTCGGGTTCGTGGTCTCGCTGTTCTTCCCGAGCACCCGACTGCCCGAGGACGCGACGGCCGACGGTGCGGCCCCCGAAGGTGCGGCCCCCGAAGGTGCGGCCCCCGACGGTGCGGCCCCCGGCACGCCCTGACCCCCACCTCCCCCTGTTCCACCCCTCCACGAAGGAGACACCCATGTACCTGATCACCGGTGCCACCGGCACCGTCGGCTCCGAGCTCGTCCCGCAGCTCGTGGCCGCCGGCGAACCCGTCCGCGCGCTGACCCGGTTCCCCGAGAAGGCCGACCTCCCCGAGGGGGTCGAGGTCGTCGGAGGTGACCTCGAACGCCCCGAGAGCCTGGACGGCGTGTTCACCGGCGTGGACACCGTGTTCGTCGTCCCGCCCGGCTACGGGCACGAAGGCCCTGTGCACGAGACGAACCTCGTCGCGGCGGCCCGAGCGGCCGGCGTCGGCAAGCTCGTGAAGCTCTCGACCAGCGGGGTCGAGTTCGGCGCCACCGACCCCCTGAGCCTCGGCCACAGCAGCGGTGAGGACGTGGTGCGGGAGTCGGGCATGCGGTGGACCATCCTGCGACCCGGCACGTTCATGTCGTTCGTGGGTCAGTACGCCCGGTCCGTCGCGTCGGACGGCGTCGTCCACACCACCCAGGGGGATCCGACGTCCGCCATGGTCCACCCGCGTGACATCGCCTCGGTGGCGTACCGGGCGCTCCTCACCGACGACCACCTCGGCGCGGCTCTGCCGATCACGGGCGGTGAGGCCATCTCGCCGGCCCGCATGGTGGAGGTCGTCGCCGAGGTCGTCGGCCGGCCCGTCGCGCACGTCGAGCGAACCCCGGCCGAGGCCCGGGCCGAGTACGCCGAGCGCGGCTGGGGCGGGCCGCGGCTCGAGGCGCTCCTCGAGCTGAAGCGCCAGTCGGTCGAGTGGGACCGGACGGTGTTCGACACGGTCGAGCGCGTCACGGGCCGGGCGCCGCTCACCCTCCACGACTGGGTCACCGAGAACATCGCGCTCTTCCGCTGACGGGCGACGCGGCGTCGAGCCGGGTGTTCGTGGTTTCCACGAACTCGTGGCCCGGAAAATCGTGGTCGAGTGCATTACCCGGTCGGCCGTCGAGGGAGACGCTGGGTGCATGTCGCAGCATGTGGAGGTCGGGATCGGAGCCGGACCGACTCGACGGCGGTCACTCGGCTTCTTCGCGGTGTGCCTGGGCAACTTCGTGATCATGCTGGACACCAACATCGTCAACCTGGCGGTCCCGCACATCCAGGAGTCGCTCGGCGGCTCGTTCAGCGGGCTGCTGTGGGTCGTCAACGGCTACACGCTGGCGGTGGCCGCGCTGATCCTGTGCGGTGGCGCGATCGGAGACCGGCTCGGCAACGACCGTGCCTACCGGTTCGGTGTGCTCGGCTTCGCGGTCACCTCGCTGCTGTGCGGCCTGGCGCCGGGCCTGGAGCTGCTGATCGGCTTCCGGCTGCTGCAGGGGGTCGCGGCGGCACTGCTGCTGCCGGCCCTGCTCGGGCTGATCCCGCACCTGTTCGCCGACCCGGCCGCCCGGTCGCGCGCCGTCGCGATCTGGGGCAGCACCGGCGCGGCCGCGCTCGCCGCGGGCCCGTTGATCTCCGGACTGTTCATCGACACACTCGGCTGGCGGGCCATCTTCGTGGTGAACGTGCCGATCTGCGTCGGGATCTACCTGCTGGCCCGCCGCACGATCACCGACATCCCGCGCGGGCCGCGCCGTCCGATCGACGGGTGGGGGCAGGTGCTGGCGATCGCGGCGCTGGGCGCCCTGGCGTTCGCCCTGATGGAGGGCCCGTCGTACGGCTGGACGTCGCCGTTGATCCTGGCCGCCGGGGCGATCGTCGTGCTGGCGGTGCCCGCGTTCGTCGTCGTCCAGGCCCGCAGCGCCCATCCGCTCGTCCCGCCGCGGCTGTTCAGCGATCGCCGGTTCACCGTCGCCGCCGTCAACGGGCTGGTGTTCCAGTTCGTCTTCTTCGGCACCCTGTTCCTGCTCGCGATCTACCTGCAGACCGTGCACCGGACGAGTGCGCTGGTCGCCGGCCTGCAGCTGCTCCCGATCACCATCGCGACGGCGCTCGCCCCGCCGTTGCTCACCAGCCGGCTGATGATCGAGCGCGGGCTGAGCGTGCCGGTCTACCTGGCCGCGCTGGTCGGGGTGCCCGGCTTCCTGCTCATGTTGCTGTGCGATGCCACCTCGCCGTACTGGGTGCTCGGCGCCGCGATGGCCCTGCAGGGCCTGTGGAGCGGGCTGGCACTCCCACCGACGGCCTCGCTCGCGGTGGTCAGCCCCCCACCGGGCCTGACCGGCACGGGCAGCGGCGTGTTCAACGCCAGCCGCCAGCTCGGCGGAGTGCTGGGCGTCGCGGTGCTGGGCGGCATCATGAGCTCCGCCGATTCAGTGGTGACCGGCATGCACATCGGCATGGTCATCTGCGCGGTCGGCGTCGGCGTCATCGCGTTGCTCGTCCGGTACGCGACCGTTCCCGCATCCGCAGGGTGATCCACGAGTTCAGCAGGCCGCGCACCTCGCGCGGATCCCAGCCGGTCAGCTGTGTCCAGCGGTCCAGGCGGTACTTCACCGAGTTCGGGTGCAGGTTCAGCGACTTCGCGGCCGACGTGATCGAGAACCCGCACTCCGCGTACCCGAGGACGGCGTCGGCGAGATGAGGGTGATCGGCGGCGACGTCGCTGCCGACCTGCAGCAGCGGTGCGAGCCGTGGCCCGTGCGGCAGCAACGTCGCGGGCAGCCACTCCTCGCCGAACAGCACCGCCTCGCCGGCGCCCGCCACGGCCAGCGCCCGCTCGGCATCGACGATGCTGGCCTCGGCCCCGGCCAGGCCCGGCCGGGGCAGACCGATGCCGACGGCCTCCCCGGGGAGCGCCTCGTGCACCGTCGCGGTCACCAGGTCGGCCGCGGCGGCCTGGCACAGCACGACGCCGTGCGTTCCGCGGGTGGCGGAGTGGATCGTGCCCGGCAGCCGCCGCAGCCGTTGGCGCAGCTGGTCGAGCCCGTCCTCGGGCCGGCTCGGCAGCAGGAAGCAGACGGCCTGGAACGACCCGTCCGGGTCGAACGTCAGCGCACGGGCGAGGTGCACGGCCTCACCCGACGGGTCCTCGCCGGCGCGCAGGATCTCCAGGAACCGGTGCGTCATGGTGATCTGCACGGCGTGCTGGGAACGCAGGGTCTCGGCGTGCGCATCGGCCGAGGCACTGCTGATCAGCCGGATCCACGTCCACCACAGGTCCACGACGCGCACCAGGTGCGCCGCGAGCGGTGGCTCCCGCTCGTCGGCCCTGGCCAGCAGCACGTTCCACATCTCGCGGTAGCCGACGTGGTACGCGCCGATCATCTCCTCGACCCGCACCCCCTGCCGGGCCCGTTGCCGCCCCAGCTCCCGGGCTGCCTCGGTCTGCGCCGCCGTGGGCGGGCACCGGGCGGCGAGCCCGTCGAGCAGGCCGCGGAACTGCTCACCGACGTGCTTCTCGTGGTCGGCGCGCGGGACGTGCTCGTAGTCGGGCGACGCCGCCCGGATGTGCGTGACGATCTCCGGGACGATGACGGGCACGTCGCGGCGCACCTCGGCACACAGCCCGCGGACCTCGGGCCAGTCCTCGTCGAGCGCGCTACCCACCTCACGACCGTTCCAGCTGGGCCCACGCCAGCGCCAGCCGATCGACGAACTCGGCGGCCACGTGCGACGGTTGGGTGAACGGGACGCGGATGTGGGTGTCGTCGCGACCGGTGGCGTCCAGCGCGGGGCCGGGCAGCACCTCCACGCCGTGGCGCAGGGCGAGCTGGGCGTAGGCGGTGGCGTTCGGCCGCGGCAGCGTCACCCACAGCGCGATCCCGCCGTCGGGGCGGCGCCAGCGCCAGCTCGGCAAGCGATCGCGCAGCAGTTCCTCCAGCACGTCGAGCCGGTGCGACAGCTCGGCCGAGCGGGTCGCCATCGGCCAGCCGTGACGGCGCAGCAGCCGGGCGGCGATGGCGTGGTCGAGCAGCGGGCCGCCCAGGTCGATGAGGCTCTTGCGGTAGGTCAGGGAGTCGATGATGTCGGCGGACGCCCGCAGCCAGCCGACCCGCAGTCCTCGCCAGACGGCGTTGTCGAGCGACCCGACGGTGAGGACCTCGGCCTGCGGAGCGCCGTACGCGGCGATCGGCAGTGGTGGCGTGTCGCCGTGGGCCAACCCGATGTAGGAGTGGTCCTCGATCACCGGGACGCGGTGGCGCGCGGTGATGCGGGCCAGCGCCTGCCGGCGGGCCTGCGACATGAGGATGCCGGTGGGGTTCTGGTAGGTCGGCATCACGTAGACGAACGCGGGCGGCCGCTCGGCGAGCGTGCGGTCCAGCTCGACGGCGTCGATGCCCTCGTCGTCGAGCGGCACCCCGACCAGCTGCGCACCGGCGTTGGTGAAGATGTCGAGGTAGCCGGGCCAGCTCGGGTTCTCCACGACGACGCTCACCCCCGGCCGCACGTACAGCTGGGTGGCCAGCAGCACCGCGGGGTGCGCGCCGTTGGTCACCAGGATCTGGTCGGTGCTGGTGGGCAGCCCGGCACGGGTGTAGGAGTCGGCGACCGCCTCCCGCAGGGTGAGCAGGCCGCGCGGCTGGTAGCCCGTGCCCGACAGCAGCTCCTTGAGGTCGGACTCGACCGTCTCGCGGACCGCCTGGCCGATCCCCGCGCTGTCGTCCCAGTCGGGGATGGCGAGTGAGATGACGTCCTTCTGCCCGGTGATGAGCCGGCGCACGATCGAGGTGGTGCGGCCCTCCGGCACGGCCGCGGTGAACTCGCGCCGGGGCCGCGCCTCGAGGCTCACCCGGGTGCCGCTGCCGCGCCTGCTCACGAGCAGGCCCTCGCCGCGCAGCCGGTCGTAGGCCGCGACGACGGTCGTGCGGCTCACGGCCAGCTGGTCGGCGAGCTGACGCTCCGACGGGAGCCGCCGCCCGGGCAGCAGCGCGCCGGACTCGATCGCGTCGCGGACCGCCGCCGCGATGCGCAGGTGGAGCGGCCCGCTGCCGGCCGACCAGTCTCCGAGCACGCCGAGGATATCGGTCGGAAAACGGTCCATTTCCGATGTCATTGAGGTGTTCTCAGTAGCGGGTTGATCATGTCGTGCGGTCGTACTCGGTGTGGAGTAGTACGAGCGCAGCTGCGGTGATCGCGCCGGTGCGCCAGGGACATAGCGTGACTCGCCGCAACGCGGCGAAGGTGGTCTTGAGCAGGGCGTTTCCGCGTTCGGCCAGAGCACGAAGGGCTGAGTGCAGGGTGTTGACGGTGCGCTGGTTGACCGTCTGCCCGCGGCCGGGGGCGGGTTTGATGGGCACGGTGAGCCGGTCGGCTTCGCCTTCGTAGCCGAGGTCGCCCAGCGCGGCGTGGGTGTCGTCGGTGAACGCGGCCAGGCCCTCGAGCAGCCCGGGGTGGGTACGGGCGCAGCGGGTGTCGTGCTCGCGGCCCGGCCGCACGTCGCTGGTCCATAGCGGCCATCCATCAGGTGCGGTGAGGACCTGGATGTTCCCGCCGTGGCGGCGGTGCTTGCCCGACCACCACAGGTCGACCCCGGGGGTGAGGCCGAGCGCGCGGCACCGGTCGGTGGCGATCAGGGTGCCGTCGAGATTCACGTGGGTGTGCCCGGCTGTGCGGGCGGCGAGCAGGGCTCCGTGCAGGCCGGGTGCGGCCGCGGCGAGGACGTCGATGCCTTCGTGCAGGTAACGGTAGGCCGTTGCAGTGCTGATCGCGTTGTCACCGGCCAAACATCGGACCCGGGTAGCATCACAGAACCAGCGGATCACCAGCACTGCCTGGGCGAACGGGGTCAACGCCCGCCGCCGGGTGCCACGTCGACGGCGTTGAAGGACCAGGAGCCGCGCCAGATAGGCCACGGTGCGCTCCCCGATCGGGAGGACAGCGGTGTAGGTGACAGGATCAGACATGCAGGACCTCGGTGACGGTGTCGATCTGTGCTGGACCGAACCGATCTACCGGGGTCCTGCCCCGTTCCCGCTCATCTCACCACCCTCGGCGTGTCGCCACGACCTGCCACCCCGCTACTGAGAACACCTCATTGGCCATATCCAAAGGTGCGCGCCGCAGGAAGACTCGCCGATGGTAGTCGACGGGGGCGGCGCCGGCGAGTGATCGCTGCGCCACATGTTACAGCTGACACAAGGTTGTGTTAATTCGTTAGGCAGACTCCTTGACGGAACGAGGCTCCTATGTCTGATGCGATGACGATATCGGCGAGGCTGGACCGAATGCCGATCACCCGGCTGCACGTCATGGCAGTGGTGTGCGTCGGCCTCGGACTGTTCTTCGACACCTACGAGGTCTTCCTCGCCGGCACGCTCTCCGGCGTGCTCAAGCAGCATTTCGAGCTCGGCGCGGACCCGTTGAAGGCGGTGTTGGCGAGCGCGTTCGTCGGCCAGTTCATCGGAGCTATCTTCCTCGGCCGAGTGGCCGACCGGATCGGTCGGCGGCGGGCGTTCCTGCTGAATCTCGGGATCTATTCGTTCTTCTCGCTCGTGGGTGGCCTCGCTCCGAACGTCGAGGTGCTCGTGGTGTCGCGATTCCTCGCCGGAGTGGGCCTGGGTGCCGAGCTGGCACTGGCCGATGCCTACCTGGCCGATCTGCTGCCGGCCAGGCTGCGCGGCCGGTTCACCGCGCTCGCCTACACCGTGGGTTTCCTCGGCGTGCCGACGGCCGGGTTCCTGGCCAGCATTCTCGTGCCATTGAGCCCATTCGGCGTCGACGGCTGGCGGTGGATGTTCATCCTCGGTGCGCTCGGTGCGTTGATCGTCTGGGTGCTGCGGCGGATGCTGCCGGAGTCACCCCGCTGGCTGGAGGCCGTCGGTCGCCACGACGAGGCGGACGCGCTGATGACGAAGTGGGAGGACGCTGCCCGCGCGAGCGGAAAGGTGTTGCCGGAACCCGAGCGGAAACCGGAGAGTCCGACCGTTGCCGAGAAGATGCCGCTGTCGGCCATCTTCGCCCCTCGCTTTCGGCGCACCACCACCATGGCCTGGGTGCTCAACTTCTGCTCGGCGTTCGGCTACTACGGATTCGGCACCATCGCCCCACTGGTGCTGGCCGCGAAGGGCTATTCGATCGTCGCCTCCCTGGCCTATCTCGGGTTCATCTTCATTGGTTACCCGCTCGGCTCGGCGCTGTCCCTACCGATCGTGGAACGCGTGGAACGCAAGGTGCTGATCGCGGTGACCGCGGGTGGCATGGCGGTGGCCGGGCTGCTCTTCGGGTACGCCCAGTCGCCCGCCACGATCATCCTGTGGGGATTCATCTTCACGCTGGTGAGCAACATCTACTCGAATGCCTACCACGTCTATCACGGCGAAATCTATCCGACGGCCCTCCGGGCGACCGGTGCCGGCGTCGCGTACTCGATCAGCCGGCTGACCACGGCCGCACTGCCTTACGTCCTGCTCCCCGCGTTGGTCATCGGGCCGGAGTTCGTGTTCGGCGTGGTCGCCGCCGCGCTCGCCGTCCTGATCGTGAACGTGCTGGTGCTCGGCCCGCGGACCACCGGCAGGTCGCTGGAGTCGGTCACACCCGCGGTCGAGGGGCCCGGCCCGCTCACGGAGGTCGACCTGCCGAAGGGCCCCGCTCGATGAGCGCGCCGATGAGTGCCGAGGACGAGGCCGTCTCCATCTGCCGCGACCTGATGCGGTTCGACACGTCCAACTACGGCGACGACCGCGGGCCCGGTGAGCGGCTCGCCGCCGAGTACGCGGCGGGGCTGCTGACCGAGGTGGGTCTCGACGTCGAGCTGATCGAGCCGCGCCCGGGCCGCACGACGGTGATGGCGCGCTGGCCCGGGGCCGATCCCGAGCGGCCCGGCCTGCTGGTGCACGCCCACACCGACGTCGTGCCGGCCGAGCCCGCGCTCTGGCGCCACCACCCGTTCGGCGGGGAGATCGCCGACGGCTGCCTGTGGGGCCGTGGGGCGGTCGACATGAAGTACTTCGCGGCGCAGATGCTGGCGGTGGTCCGGGCGCGGATGCGGGCGGGTCGCCCGCCGGCGCGCGACGTCGTGCTCGCGTTCGTCGCCGACGAGGAGAACGGAGGTCGGCTCGGCGCGCGATGGCTGGTGGACAACAGACCGGAGCTGTTCGAGGGGTGCACCGAGGCGATCGGTGAGGTCGGCGGCTTCTCGGCGACGTTGCCGAACGGCCGCCGGCTCTACCTGGTGGAGACCGCGGAGAAGGGGGTCATCTGGTTCCGGGTGACCACGAAGGGGATCGCCGGGCACGGCTCCATGCTCAACTCCTCCAACGCGATCGCGCAGCTCGGTGAGATCATGCACCGGGTCGGCGAGCACCGGTTCCCGGTCCAGCTCACACCGACGACCCGGCAGTTCATCGACGCGCTGTCCGCCGAGCTGGACGAGCAGTTCCACCCGGACGACCCGGACGCGCTGCTCAAGGCGATCTCCCCGCTCGAACGGATCGTGGGCGCGTCGCTGCAGAACATCGCGTCGCCGACGTTGATCAGCGCCGGCAACAAGACCAACGTGATCCCGAGCCTGGCCAGCGCCGAGCTGGACTGCCGGTTCCTGCCGGGGCACGAGGACGAGTTCATCGCGTCCTTCGTCGCGCTGGTCGGGCCGAACGCGACGTGCGAGATCTTCTATCGGGACGTCGCGGTCGAGACGGACTTCCCGACCCCGCTCACGCACGCGATGGCGGCCAGCGTGGCCCGCCACGACCCGGGCGCCGGTGTGATCCCGTACCTGCTGCCCGCGGGTACGGACGCGAAGCACTTCAGCCGGCTCGGCATCGCCTGCTACGGCTTCGCCCCACTCAAGCTGCCGGCCGACTTCGATTTCCCGGCCGCCTTCCACGGTGTCGACGAGCGTGTTCCGGTGGATGCCCTGCGTTTCGGCGTACCCGTGCTCGACGACTTCTTCGACCGGTGCTGAGTCCCGCCCGAGAGCGGTCCAACAGTAACCGACGCGTAACGTTGACCGCCATCCAGGAAACGTGAGAACCGTATTCTGGACAGTGAGGTGTTCTCAGTAGCGGGGTGGCAGGTCGTGGCGACACGCCGAGGGTGGTGAGATGAGCGGGAACGGGGCAGGACCCCGGTAGATCGGTTCGGTCCAGCACAGATCGACACCGTCACCGAGGTCCTGCATGTCTGATCCTGTCACCTACACCGCTGTCCTCCCGATCGGGGAGCGCACCGTGGCCTATCTGGCGCGGCTCCTGGTCCTTCAACGCCGTCGACGTGGCACCCGGCGGCGGGCGTTGACCCCGTTCGCCCAGGCAGTGCTGGTGATCCGCTGGTTCTGTGATGCTACCCGGGTCCGATGTTTGGCCGGTGACAACGCGATCAGCACTGCAACGGCCTACCGTTACCTGCACGAAGGCATCGACGTCCTCGCCGCGGCCGCACCCGGCCTGCACGGAGCCCTGCTCGCCGCCCGCACAGCCGGGCACACCCACGTGAATCTCGACGGCACCCTGATCGCCACCGACCGGTGCCGCGCGCTCGGCCTCACCCCCGGGGTCGACCTGTGGTGGTCGGGCAAGCACCGCCGCCACGGCGGGAACATCCAGGTCCTCACCGCACCTGATGGATGGCCGCTATGGACCAGCGACGTGCGGCCGGGCCGCGAGCACGACACCCGCTGCGCCCGTACCCACCCCGGGCTGCTCGAGGGCCTGGCCGCGTTCACCGACGACACCCACGCCGCGCTGGGCGACCTCGGCTACGAAGGCGAAGCCGACCGGCTCACCGTGCCCATCAAACCCGCCCCCGGCCGCGGGCAGACGGTCAACCAGCGCACCGTCAACACCCTGCACTCAGCCCTTCGTGCTCTGGCCGAACGCGGAAACGCCCTGCTCAAGACCACCTTCGCCGCGTTGCGGCGAGTCACGCTATGTCCCTGGCGCACCGGCGCGATCACCGCAGCTGCGCTCGTACTACTCCACACCGAGTACGACCGCACGACATGATCAACCCGCTACTGAGAACACCTCACTGTCCGACATGGGGAGACGACGAATGACCACGAATTCAGTCCGAGAAATCGCCGCCGATCTCGCGGCCGACGCCGCGCTCTTGGAGATCGCCGAGAACGTCGGCATCTCCACGCTGCTCGACGGGGAGGCCCCGTTCTCCCTGGCCGAGGTCACCGCGCTCGCCTCGGTCCCCGAGGCCGGGGCACGGTCCTTCCTCGGGGCGCTGGTCGCCGCCGGCCTGCTCGATCCCGCGGGCGAGGACAGCTTCACCCCGTGCGCCGACATGGCCGACCGGCGCTACGCCGCGGGCTACCTGTCCTGGTCGCTCACCGCGAATCGGCCCTACCTCGACCACGCGG
>NZ_MCIM01000001.1:3500985-3502922 GCF_001932405.1 Pseudonocardia sp. Ae331_Ps2
ACGTCCAACTACGGCGACGACCGCGGGCCCGGTGAGCGGCTCGCCGCCGAGTACGCGGCGGGGCTGCTGACCGAGGTGGGTCTCGACGTCGAGCTGATCGAGCCGCGCCCGGGCCGCACGACGGTGATGGCGCGCTGGCCCGGGGCCGATCCCGAGCGGCCCGGCCTGCTGGTGCACGCCCACACCGACGTCGTGCCGGCCGAGCCCGCGCTCTGGCGCCACCACCCGTTCGGCGGGGAGATCGCCGACGGCTGCCTGTGGGGCCGTGGGGCGGTCGACATGAAGTACTTCGCGGCGCAGATGCTGGCGGTGGTCCGGGCGCGGATGCGGGCGGGTCGCCCGCCGGCGCGCGACGTCGTGCTCGCGTTCGTCGCCGACGAGGAGAACGGAGGTCGGCTCGGCGCGCGATGGCTGGTGGACAACAGACCGGAGCTGTTCGAGGGGTGCACCGAGGCGATCGGTGAGGTCGGCGGCTTCTCGGCGACGTTGCCGAACGGCCGCCGGCTCTACCTGGTGGAGACCGCGGAGAAGGGGGTCATCTGGTTCCGGGTGACCACGAAGGGGATCGCCGGGCACGGCTCCATGCTCAACTCCTCCAACGCGATCGCGCAGCTCGGTGAGATCATGCACCGGGTCGGCGAGCACCGGTTCCCGGTCCAGCTCACACCGACGACCCGGCAGTTCATCGACGCGCTGTCCGCCGAGCTGGACGAGCAGTTCCACCCGGACGACCCGGACGCGCTGCTCAAGGCGATCTCCCCGCTCGAACGGATCGTGGGCGCGTCGCTGCAGAACATCGCGTCGCCGACGTTGATCAGCGCCGGCAACAAGACCAACGTGATCCCGAGCCTGGCCAGCGCCGAGCTGGACTGCCGGTTCCTGCCGGGGCACGAGGACGAGTTCATCGCGTCCTTCGTCGCGCTGGTCGGGCCGAACGCGACGTGCGAGATCTTCTATCGGGACGTCGCGGTCGAGACGGACTTCCCGACCCCGCTCACGCACGCGATGGCGGCCAGCGTGGCCCGCCACGACCCGGGCGCCGGTGTGATCCCGTACCTGCTGCCCGCGGGTACGGACGCGAAGCACTTCAGCCGGCTCGGCATCGCCTGCTACGGCTTCGCCCCACTCAAGCTGCCGGCCGACTTCGATTTCCCGGCCGCCTTCCACGGTGTCGACGAGCGTGTTCCGGTGGATGCCCTGCGTTTCGGCGTACCCGTGCTCGACGACTTCTTCGACCGGTGCTGAGTCCCGCCCGAGAGCGGTCCAACAGTAACCGACGCGTAACGTTGACCGCCATCCAGGAAACGTGAGAACCGTATTCTGGACAGTGAGGTGTTCTCAGTAGCGGGGTGGCAGGTCGTGGCGACACGCCGAGGGTGGTGAGATGAGCGGGAACGGGGCAGGACCCCGGTAGATCGGTTCGGTCCAGCACAGATCGACACCGTCACCGAGGTCCTGCATGTCTGATCCTGTCACCTACACCGCTGTCCTCCCGATCGGGGAGCGCACCGTGGCCTATCTGGCGCGGCTCCTGGTCCTTCAACGCCGTCGACGTGGCACCCGGCGGCGGGCGTTGACCCCGTTCGCCCAGGCAGTGCTGGTGATCCGCTGGTTCTGTGATGCTACCCGGGTCCGATGTTTGGCCGGTGACAACGCGATCAGCACTGCAACGGCCTACCGTTACCTGCACGAAGGCATCGACGTCCTCGCCGCGGCCGCACCCGGCCTGCACGGAGCCCTGCTCGCCGCCCGCACAGCCGGGCACACCCACGTGAATCTCGACGGCACCCTGATCGCCACCGACCGGTGCCGCGCGCTCGGCCTCACCCCCGGGGTCGACCTGTGGTGGTCGGGCAAGCACCGCCGCCACGGCGGGAACATCCAGGTCCTCACCGCACCTGATGGATGGCCGCTATGGACCAGCGACGTGCGGCCGA
>NZ_MCIM01000001.1:3502934-3554473 GCF_001932405.1 Pseudonocardia sp. Ae331_Ps2
CCGCGTTCACCGACGACACCCACGCCGCGCTGGGCGACCTCGGCTACGAAGGCGAAGCCGACCGGCTCACCGTGCCCATCAAACCCGCCCCCGGCCGCGGGCAGACGGTCAACCAGCGCACCGTCAACACCCTGCACTCAGCCCTTCGTGCTCTGGCCGAACGCGGAAACGCCCTGCTCAAGACCACCTTCGCCGCGTTGCGGCGAGTCACGCTATGTCCCTGGCGCACCGGCGCGATCACCGCAGCTGCGCTCGTACTACTCCACACCGAGTACGACCGCACGACATGATCAACCCGCTACTGAGAACACCTCACTGTCCGACATGGGGAGACGACGAATGACCACGAATTCAGTCCGAGAAATCGCCGCCGATCTCGCGGCCGACGCCGCGCTCTTGGAGATCGCCGAGAACGTCGGCATCTCCACGCTGCTCGACGGGGAGGCCCCGTTCTCCCTGGCCGAGGTCACCGCGCTCGCCTCGGTCCCCGAGGCCGGGGCACGGTCCTTCCTCGGGGCGCTGGTCGCCGCCGGCCTGCTCGATCCCGCGGGCGAGGACAGCTTCACCCCGTGCGCCGACATGGCCGACCGGCGCTACGCCGCGGGCTACCTGTCCTGGTCGCTCACCGCGAATCGGCCCTACCTCGACCACGCGGCGGAGTTCCTGCGCGAACCCGACGCTGTGGCCGGCAGGTACAGCCGGGACGGGCGCAGCGTGGCGATCTCGTCGCGCTGGATCGGCTCGGCCGGCTTCTATCCCGGCCAGGTCGCGGAGATCCTCAGCCGCAAGCCGCAGCGCATCGTCGATCTCGGGTCCGGCGCGGGCGGGCTCCTGATCCAGCTGCTGACGGCGCTGCCGACCAGCACCGGCCTGGCCCTGGACATGAGCGCGGGCGCCTGCGAAGCGGCCGAGCAGGCCGCGGAGCTGGCCGGGGTGAGCGACCGGCTCACGATGGTCAACCGGCCCATCGAGTCGCTGCTGGAGCACCCGGAGCCGGTGCAGGGCGCCGACGTCGTCCACGCCGGGTTCGTCATGCACGACACCGCGGCGCAGCCGGAGGTGCTCGAGGGGATCCTGCGCACCTGCCGCGAGGGCCTCGCCGAGGGTGGGAGCGTCATCGTCACCGACTGCGTCCCGTACGCCCAGGATCCGCGGGAACGCGCCTTCAGCGCGCTGTTCACCTACCTGCACGCCGCATCCATGGAGGTGAACCTCCCGACCGAGACCGAGTGGCGCGCGGCGTTCACCCGTGCCGGGTTCGGCGACGTGACGCTCACCCCGCTGCCGATGCCGGGCAGCCGCCTGATCATCGCGAGCCGATGATCGCGCCCGACGCGCGCAGCCGCGCCGAGATCCTGTACGAGGCCCGCGCGACGCAACAGCCGGTCGCCCCGTTCACCGACAACGACCCGACCCTGGGCGCGGCCGAGGGCTACGCCGTCCAGCGGGAGCTGACGGCGTTGCTGCTGGCCGACGGCGACAGCGTCGTCGGCTACAAGGCGGGGCTCACCTCGGCTCCGATGCAGGAGATGTTCGGGGTCGACACCCCCGACTTCGCCCCGGTGTTCGGCTCCACCCTCCACGCGGACGGCGCCGTCCTCGACCGCGGCAGGTTCATCGCGCCCAAGGTGGAGGCGGAGATCGTGTTCCGGCTGGCGTCGCCGCTGACCGGGCCCGGCGTCGGCGTCGAGCAGGCGCGCGGCGCGATCGGTGAGGTCGCGGCCGGGCTGGAGATCGTCGACTCCCGGATCGTGGACTGGCGCATCCGCCTGGCCGACACGATCGCCGATCTCGCCTCCAACGGGGCGGCCGTGCTGGGCTCCTGGGCGGAGGCCACGTCCGGCACCGACTACCGACGACTCGGTGTCACGTTCCGCCGCAACGGCGAGGTGGTGGCGAGCGGGAACGGCGCCGCCGCACTCGGCGACCCGGTCGCGGTCGTCGCGTGGCTCGCCAACGTGTTCGGCGAGCACGGGATCACCCTCGAAGCCGGGCACCTGGTCATGACCGGCGCGCTGCACGCCGCGGTCCCGCTGGAGCACGGCGACACCTGCACCGCCGAGTTCGACCAGCTCGGCGCGATCACCGTCCACGCGGGACGGGCCGTCCCACCGGATGAGAAGAGGGGGATTCCCCGATGGAGCGAACAGGCGGGCTCTCCACAGCAGTGCTCGGCGCCGGGCTCATCGGTGTCGACCTGGCCGACAAGATCATGCACTCGGATGTGCTGGACCTGGCCCTGGTCGTGGGCCGCGACGGAGCCAACGCCGGCCTCCGCCAGGCCGCCCGGCTCGGCATGCCGATCGCGGACCGCGGCATCTCCTCGATCATCGAGGTGGACGAGCCCTTCGACGTCGTCTTCGACGCCACCAACGCCGTCGCGCACACCGAGCACGCCGAACGGCTCGCGCCCTTCGACACGATGCTGGTCGACCTGACCCCGAGCCGAGCCGGGCGGATGGTCGTCCCGACCGTGAACGGGGCGAGCGCGGCGGGCCTGCGCGACATCAGCATGGTCACCTGCGGCGGGCAGGCCGCGATCCCGGTGCTGCACGCGATCACCGCGGAACACCGCGTCGACTACGTCGAAGTGGTCACCACGGCCGCGACGCTCAGCGTCGGTCACGGCACGCGCATCAACCTCGACGAGTACGTCGACACCACCCAGGACGCCGTCCGCACCTTCACCGGCGTCGGCGACGTGAAGGCGATCCTCAACATCAGCCCGGCCCGGCCCCCGGCGACCTTCCGGGTGGCCATGTCCATGCTGGGCTCGGGCTTCCGCGAGGACTCGGTCCGAGACCTCGCCGAGGGCGTGGCCAAGGAACTGCGCGGGTTCGTCGGCGGGTTCGTCGTGTCGGCGTGCTCGGTGCAGGACGAGCGGGCGTTCGTCGCCGTCGAGGTCACGGCCTCCGGCGAACGGCTCCCGCGCTACGCGGGCAATCTCGACATCATCAACTCCGCCGCGCTCAGCATCGCCGAGCGATGTGCGGACGACCGGCGGTCGATCGCCGAGGCGGAGGCGTCATGAGTGCGGCACCGGCACGAACGATCCAGATCCACGACCCGACGTTGCGCGACGGCCACCACGCGGTTCGCCACCAGCTCGACGCGCAGCAGCTCCGGGGGTATGCCGAGGCGGCGAACGCAGCCGGGGTGCCCGTCGTCGAGGTCGGGCACGGCAACGGCCTGGGCGCGTCGTCGCTGCAGGTCGGACGGGCCCTGCTGAGCGACGACGAGATGCTCGCGACCGTCCGGGAGGCGCTCACCACCAGCAAGATGGCGGTGTTCATGCTGCCGGGCTGGGGCACCGTGCGCGATCTCGACGACGCCGTCGCGCACGGTGTCGATCTCGTGCGCATCGGCACCCACTGCACCGAGGGCGATCTCGCCGAACGCCACCTCGAGCACCTGCGCGAGCGCGGCGTGGAGGCACACGCCGTGCTCCTGATGAGCCACATGGCCACCCCGGAGGGCCTCGCCGAGGAGTGCGCCCGGCTGGTCGGGTTCGGCGCCACCGGAGTCGGGATCATGGACTCGTCGGGGCACTACCTGCCCGGCGACGTCACGGAGCGGATCACGGCCATGTGCGCCGCGGTCGACGTTCCGGTGATGTTCCACGGGCACAACAACCTCGGCATGGCCGTGGCGAACTCGGTGGCCGCGGCCGAGGCCGGCGCGTCGATCCTGGACGCGTGCGCCCGCGGTTTCGGCGCCGGCGCCGGCAACACCCAGCTCGAGGTGCTCGTGCCCGTCCTGGACCGGATCGGGTTCGACACCGGCATCGATCTCTACAAGCTCCTCGACGCCGCCGACCTCGCCGAACGCGAACTCATGACCGCGCCGCCGGCCGTCGACTCGGTCGCGATCGTGAGCGGGCTCGCCGGAGTGTTCTCCGGGTTCAAGACCCGCGTGATCGAGGTGTCGGCCCGTGAGGGCGTCGATCCGCGCGATGTGTTCTTCGCCCTGGGCCGGCTCCAGGCGGTCGCCGGTCAGGAGGACCTGATCGTCGACGTCGCCCAGACGATGGCCCGTGCCGCCGCAGAGAAAGTGAGTGCGTGATGATCTCGACCTACTCGGTCCTCACCGAGATCCTGGTGGACGAGTTCCAGCTCTGTGCCGAGGACCTGAGCGCGGATGCGCGGTGCGGCGAGGTGGGGCTGGACTCCTTGACCGCCGCCGAGCTCGCAGGACTGCTGCGCAGCCGCCTGGGCGTCGAGGTCCAGGACTACGAGCGGCTGGAGCTGCCCACGCTCGGCGACGTCGCCGCGCTGGTGGAGACGCGCCTGCCGGCCGACCAGCGGCAGGGCTGAGGCCGTGCAGACGGTCAACACGCTGGCCCGCCGGGTGATCGTCTCGCCGGGGATGTGCAGCGGCGGCTCGCTCGTGTTCGGCGAGGTGGGGGACTGGACGTGGGAGGCCGTGGCCGCGGCGTGCCGCACCAACGTGCATGCCGCCCGTACCGCGACCGGCGACCCGGCCTACCTGTCGTTCTACTACTACCGGGTCCGCGGCGGGAAGGTCGTCCACCCGCACGGGCTCGCGTTCGGCGACGAGCTCGACCTGACCTCGCGGGTGTTCCAGTTCGGCAGCCAGTCGACGTTGACGCTGCACGTGCTGGCGCCCGCGGGCCTCGACCGGGCCGACGTGCCGCTGGAACCGGAGGAGTTCTACGAGAACCCGCACCCGGACTGCATGTACGTGGAGAACTGGAACCGCTGGATCGCGCGCACCCGGCCGGGGACCAACGCCGATCTGGCCACCACGGCGCCGCCCGACTTCGAGTTCGCCGACCTGCCGCGCATCCCGAACCGGTTCTCCCCGCGCGGCGTCGTCGGACGGGCGCGGGAGGCGGGCACGTTCTGCACCGACCCACCACCGGGCTTCGTCGCCGGTCCCACCACCAGCCACACCTACCCGCTCGACACGGTGCGCGACGTCAACGGCGCCGGGCTGGTCTACTTCGCGTCCTACTTCGCCATCTTCGACACCGCCCTGCTGCGCCTGTGGCGCGAGCTCGGCCGCGACGACGCGCGGTTCCTGGAGCGCCGCGTGGTCGACCAGAAGATGGGCTACTTCGGCAACGCCGACCTGGGTGCGGTGTTCACCGTGAACGTCCGCCGATGGACCAGCGAGACACGGCCGGAGGTCGAGATCGCCGACCTGAGCCTGCACGACTCGACGACGGGCAAGCTGCTTGCGGCCACGTCGATCGAGGCGGAGGTGGCGGCCGGCTGAAAGGGTCCACTTCGGCTGCGGGTGGCCATTTCCGAACCTGGTCGACGCGGCCAGAGTTGCTCCATGAACCTGTTCGACACGATGGCAGCGATGGAACACGAGCAGGTGGTCTTCTGCTCGGACCCGAACAGTGGCCTCCGTTCCATCATCGTGGTGCACAATACGGCCCTGGGACCCGGCATCGGCGGAGTGCGGATGTGGCCGTATCCCGACGAGCAGACGGCGCTCGACGACGTCCTGCGTCTTTCCCAGGGAATGACGTACAAGGCGGCGATCGCCGGTGTGAACTTCGGCGGCGCGAAGAGCGTCATCATCGGTGATCCGGCACGGCACAAGACCGAGGCGCTCCTGCGCGCGCACGGGCGTTTCGTGCAGAGCCTCGCCGGCCGCTACATCCCCGGCGTCGACGTCGGCACCAGCCAAGCGGACATGGACGTGCTCGCCGTCGAGGCCAAGCGCGTCTTCTCCGGCACTCAGGACCCGTCGCCGCTGACGGCGCTGGGGGTGCTGGAGTCGATCCGCGCCGCCGTCGAGTTCGTCGACGGGTCCCCGGTGCTGGAGGGACGCCGCATCGCCGTGCAGGGCGCGGGCCACGTCGGCGAGCCGCTGATCAGGCACCTCACTCAGGAGGGCGCGAAGCTCGTCATCTCCGACGTCGACCGCACGAAGGTCGAACGACTGGCCGTCGATCTGCCCGTCGAGGTCGTCGATCCGGACGAGATCCTGGGCGTCGACTGCGACGTGTTCGCCCCCTGCGCGCTCGGTGCGGTCGTCGACGACGCCTCGATCCCGGCACTACGCTGCCGCATCGTCGCAGGTGGGGCCAACAACGTGCTCGCCGAGCCGCGGCACGCGGTGGCCCTGGCCGATGCCGGCATCCTGTACGTGCCCGACTACGTGGCCAACGCCGGTGGCCTGCTGCTCTACGTGGGCAACTGGCTGGGGAACGACCCCGAGCAGACCCGTGCGACGGTGCTGCGGATCGGTCGTACCACCGGCGAGATCCTGGCCGCGGCCCGCGCCGACGGCATCGACACGGCGACGGCGGCCGAGCAGCTCGCGAAGCGGCGCATCGAGGCGCTGCGCCACGTCGGCCCGCCGCTGGTCTCCCAGGCCTGACGGGGCGGTGCTGTCAGACCGCAGGCACGAAGAAGTGGCTGCGGCGCACCTTGATCGCACCGTCCTCGAGCAGGTAGATGTCGGCGAACCCGAGGGTGACGGGTTCGCCGTCGTTGCGCACGGCCTCGATCCGGCCCCACGCGGCCGCTCGTTCCTCCTCGACGATCGCGCCGTCGAGGGTGTGGCGCCCCTTCGCGATGACCCGTTCTTCGCGGTAGAAACGCATGATGCGATCGCGGCCGACGAACGGATCGTATCTGGGCCGCTCGTAGACCATCTCGGGATGGAAGAACTCCGACAGCTCGTCCCAATTCCGGGTGTCGATGGCCGCGAACATTCCAGCGACCCGGTCACCGTGTGCGCCCATGGCTGAAATGTAAATGTGCGGCGACCGCAGTAGAAGCCCCGATCGGCACACGTCGCTACCCCGAAAGTCACATGCCGCGGACGACGGGAGGGCAATGGTCGTGGCCGCTGCCCCGGTCGGCCGCGTGGTGAGGGGGAGTGGCACGCGCAGTGAGGTGCCGTGACGCGATGCGACCGCAACGGCTGCCGGGGCCAGCAGCGGCGTGACGGGCCCGGCGCCCACTGGATCCGGCGGCACCTGGCGGCCCGGCCCCCGCAATGGGGTCGGAGTGCCGTCCACCACCGGTGCGCCAGGTGTGGCGCGAAAGCCGTGAAACTGTGTCCGAGGGGGGACTTGAACCCCCACCCCCTTATACGGGGACTAGCACCTCAAGCTAGCGCGTCTGCCATTCCGCCACTCGGACGTCGCGATCTCTCGATCGCGTCGTGGGGGAAGCATAGCCGAGGCCGGCGACCGGGTTGCGGCGGGGTCGGTACGGGCACCCGGTGGTAGAACGACGCCCATGACCGCTCCAGCGAACGACCACCCGACCAGCGCCGAGGACGAGGTCGTGCAGCTGTGTTCCGAGCTGATCCGGATCGACACGACCAACACCGGCGACCCCGAGACCCTGGCCGGTGAGGCCGAGGCCGCCGACTACGTGGCGGACAAGCTGCGCGAGGTCGGCTACGACGTCGAGCTCGTCGAGTCCGGCATGTCGAAGCGGATGAACGTGATCGCCCGGCTGGAGGGCTCCGACCGCACCCGCGGCGCGCTGCTGATGCACGGCCACCTCGACGTCGTCCCCGCGGACGCCAGCGAGTGGTCGGTGCACCCGTTCTCCGGCGCGGTCCAGGACGGCTACGTCTGGGGCCGCGGCGCCGTCGACATGAAGGACATGGACGCGATGATGCTGGCGGTCGCCCGCCGCTTCAAGCGTGAGGGCGTCGTCCCGCCGCGGGACATCGTGTGGGCCTTCGTCGCCGACGAGGAGGCCGGCGGGAAGTGGGGCGCGCAGTGGCTGGTGGAGAACCGGCCGGAGCTGTTCGAAGGCTGCACCGAGGCCGTCGGTGAGGTCGGCGGGTTCTCCCTGACCCTCGGTGAGGACCAGCGGGCGTACCTGATCGAGGCCGCGGAGAAGGGCATCGCCTGGATGCGGCTGCGGGCCAAGGGCAAGCCCGGCCACGGCTCGTTCCTGCACGACGACAACGCCGTCACCATCCTCGCCGAGGCCGTCGCCCGGCTGGGGAACCACACGTTCCCACTCACGATCACCGACACGGTGCGGGCGTTCCTGGACCGGATGACCGAGCTGACCGGCGTCGAGTACCCGGAGGACGACCTCGAGGGCGCCCTGGCCAAGCTCGGGCCGATCTCGCGGATCATCGGCGCGACCGTCCGGGACACCGCGAACCCGACGATGCTCAGCGCCGGGTACAAGGCCAACGTCATCCCGTCGACGGCGGAGGCGGTCGTCGACTGCCGGGTGCTGCCGGGCCGCGAGGAGGCGTTCCTGCGCGAGGTCGACGAGCTGCTCGGCCCGGACGTCGAGCGCGAGTGGGTCACCGACCTGCCCGCCGTCGAGACGCCCTTCGAGGGCGCGCTGCCCGACGCGATGCAGGCCGCGCTGCGCACCGAGGACCCGACCGCCGAGATCGTCCCCTACATGCTGTCCGGGGGAACCGACGCGAAGGCGTTCTCGACGCTGGGCATGAAGTGCTACGGCTTCGCGCCGCTGCGGCTGCCCCCGGAGCTGGACTTCGCGTCGCTGTTCCACGGCATCGACGAGCGGGTGCCGGTGGACGCGCTGACGTTCGGCACCCGGGTGCTCGACCGCTTCCTGCGGACCGTCTGACCTCCGCCCGGCGCCGTGACGTACCCGGCCCGCGGGTGGCAGGGTGGCGGCATGGATCTCTCGGGCAAGGTCGCCCTGGTCACCGGGGGCGCGTCGGGCATCGGCGCGGCCGCGGTGGACCGGCTGGTGGCGGCGGGTGCGCAGGTGGTCGTCGTCGACCGGGACGCCGATGGCGCCGCGGCCGTCGCGGAGAAGGCGGGCGGGCTGGCGTTCCCGGCCGACGTCACCGACCCGACGGCGCTGCCCGCCGCGGTGGCCGCGGCGGAGGAGCGGTTCGGGCGGCTCGACGTCGTGCTGCTCAACGCCGGCGTCACCGCGGGCCAGTCCGGCGTCACCGATCTCGACCTGGACGGCTACCGGCGCATCCTCGGGGTGAACCTCGACCACGTGGTGTTCGGGCTCACCGCGGCCGTCCCGGCACTGCGGCGCGCCGGGGGCGGGCACGTGGTGGCGACCGCGTCGCTGGCCGGGCTGATCGGCCTGCCCGGCGACGCGCTCTACACCGCGACCAAGCACGCCGTCGTCGGCTACGTCCGGGCGGCGGGCCCGGCGCTGGCGGGGGAGGGCATCCGGGTCACCGCGGTGTGTCCCGGGTTCGCCGACACCCCGCTGATCGGCAACGTCCGCGCCCAGTTCGGCGACTTCCCGCTGCTGAGGGCCGACGACGTCGCCGCGGCGATCGAGCAGATGATCGAGCGCGGTGAGCCGGGGGAGTGCTGGTACGTCCAGCCCGGTCGCGAGCCCGCGCCCTACGGGTTCCGCGGGGTGCCCAGCCCGCGCGGGGCCGGCACACCGCCGGAGGTCGGCTGGCAGGACGCCTGATCCTTACGGCGGGCGAACGCCGGGCCGTCAGAAGGTGGGCTCGGGCAGCAGGCCCTGCTGGGCGCCCAGCCGTCGTCGCAGCACGATCTTGCGCACGCCGCCGGGGTAGAGACGCAGCCGGGACAGCTCCCAGCCGGAGAACTCGGCCTGGATCGCCAGCCGGACCGACGCCGTGAGCCGGGAGACGTCCCCCTCGATGCGCACCGGGCGGTACTCGTACCGGTCGTCGGTCCAGCCGTCGCCGTCCCGAGTCCCGGCCACCCGATTCCCGGCGGCGGAGTCCTCCGACCCGTTCCCAGCGCCCTCGGTCATGCGTGCCTCCCGGTCGTGCCGTGCTCGTCGGTGCCCACCGGGTGAACGGTGGGTGTCGCGTCGGGCATTCCCACTGTAAGGGGCACCAGGGCCGGCGGGGAGGCTCAGACGGGATCGCTCACGTCGTCCAGCGCGGTGCGGATCTCGGCGGGCAGCACCAGGTCCTCGGCCGCGAGCGAGGCCCGCAGCTGGGCCGCGTCCCGCGCCCCGACGACGGCCGAGGCCACCCCCGGACGGTCCCGCACCCAGGTCAGCGCCACCGACAGCGGCGAGGTCCCGAGCCCGTCGGCGGCGGTGAGGACCGACTGCACGATCCGCGCCGAGTGCTCGGTGCGGCGCGCCTCCACGTACGACGCCAGCAGCGCACTCGCGCCCCGCGAGTCCGCCGGTGTGCCGTCGGTGTACTTGCCCGTCAGCACGCCCCGGCCGAGCGGGGCCCAGGCCAGCAGCCCGAGGCCGTGGTGCCGGGCGGCGGGCAGGAGCTCGGCCTCCGGCTCCCGGGCGAGCAGCGAGTACTCCACCTGCGCCGACACCGGGCGGCAGACGGCCGGGTCGGGCCCGGCCGTGGCGCTGCCCGCGACCGTGGCCAGCTGCCAGCCCGCCGGGGCGACCAGCCCGGCGTAGCGGACCCGTCCGGAGTAGACGGCGACCTGCACGGCGGACAGCGTCTCGTCCAGCGGCACCCGGGGATCCCAGCCGGGGAACTGCCACAGGTCCAGGTGCTCGGTGCCCAGCCGGCGCAGCGTGCGGTCCAGTGAGCGCAGCAGCGCGGTCCGCGAGGCCCGCTCACCGGTGTCGGGGGTCGCCGTGCCGCGCCCGGCGAGGACGATGTCGTCGCGACGCACGGTGCCCCGCAGCAGCCCGCCGAGGACCTGCTGGGCGGCGCCGCCGCCGTAGTCCTCGGCGGTCTCGACGAATGTCCCGCCGGCGTCGACGAACGCCCGCAGCTGGTCCGCCGCGTCGGCGGGGCAGGTGTCCTCTCCCCAGGTCATCGTGCCCAGGCCGACCCGCGACACCTCGAGGCCGCTGCTGCCCACCGGTCTGCGTTGCACGGTCGCCGAGCCTAGGCGCGCGGGCCCGCCGGACCGGTGAGGGCGCGCAGAGTGACGCCCGTCTCGGCGAGTACGGTGACGGCCCGTGATCACCCAGGAGTCGAGCCACCAGGGCCGGACGACCCCCGACCGGGACACCACCGCCCGTGGCCGCGACGGGAGCCGGTCGTGAGCTGGATCGAGGTCGTCGTCCTCGGGATCGTCCAGGGGCTCACCGAGTTCCTCCCGGTGTCCTCCTCGGCCCACCTGCGGATCGTCTCGGCGGTCGGATTCGGCCGGGACCCGGGCGCGGCGTTCACCGCCGTCACCCAGATCGGCACCGAGGCGGCGGTGATCGTCTACTTCGCCAAGGACATCTGGCACCTGTTCATCACCTGGGTGCGCGGGTTCGGCAACGCGGAGGTCCGCGCCACCGACGACTACCGGCTGGCCTGGCTGGTCATCATCGGCTCGGTCCCGATCGCGGTGCTGGGGGTGCTGTTCAAGGACCAGATCGAGGGCGTCGCCCGGAACCTGTGGCTGGTCGCGGTCATGCTGATCGTGTTCGGTGCCCTGCTCGGGCTGGCCGAGCGCTTCGGCTCGCAGGTCAAGCCGATGGAGAAGATCACCTGGCGGGACGGTGTCCTGCTCGGTCTCGCCCAGGCCATGGCGCTGATCCCGGGTGTCTCGCGGTCCGGCGGCACGATCACCGCCGGCCTGTTCCTGGGCCTGACCCGGCCCGCGATCGCGCGGTACTCGTTCCTGCTGGCGATCCCGTCGGTGTTCGGGGCCGGCCTGTTCACCCTGCCCGACGTGTTCGCCGGCGACGGCCCGTCCGGACCGCAGATGCTGGTGGCGGTGGTGGTCGCGTTCGTCGTCGGCTACGCGGTGATCGCCTGGCTGCTCCGGTTCGTGCAGAACAACACCGTCTACGTGTTCGTCGCCTACCGGATCGCGCTCGGTGTCGCCCTGCTCGCCGCCCTGTCGCTCGGCGCGGTCAGCGCGTACTGACCGGCGCCGCGCCGCGTAGCCTCGGTCGGCGTGACGACCTTGATCCTCCTGCGGCACGGCCGGTCCACCGCGAACACCGCGGGCGTGCTGGCCGGGCGCACCCCGGGCGTGGAGCTCGACGACCGCGGATGGGAGCAGGCCGCGGCCGTCGTCGACCGCCTCGCGGCCCTCCCGATCGCCTCGGTCGTGACCTCCCCGATGGAGCGGTGCCGCCAGACCGTCGCGCCGCTCGCGGCGGCCCGCGGGCTGGAACCGGTCGTCGAGGACGACCTGGCCGAGGTCGACTACGGCACGTGGACCGGGCAGAAGATCACCGACCTGCTGAAGGAGGATCTCTGGAAGGTCGTCCAGGCGCACCCGTCGGCCGCGACCTTCCCCGGCGGCGAGTCCCTGGCCGGGATGCAGGCCCGCTCGGTCGCAGCGATCCGCCGGCACGTCGCCCGGGTCCGCGCCGAGCACGGGGAGGACGCGATCCTGCTGGCCTGCAGCCACGGCGACGTGATCAAGGCCGTCCTCGCCGACGCGCTGGCCACCCACCTCGACAACTTCCAGCGGATCGTCGTCGACACCTGCTCGGTGAGTGTCGTCACCTACACCGAGCTGCGGCCGTTCGTCGCGCGGATGAACGAGCAGTCCGGCGACGTCGCGAGCCTGATCCCCAAGCCGAAGCCGAAGCCCGCCGACGGCGAGGAGCAGCCGGTGAGCGCCTCCGACGCCGTGGTCGGGGGATCCACCAACGCCTGAGGCGGAGTGATCCACCTCGCATCGCCGCGATGACGGCACCCGCGGGTGACCGCGGGGATGCCCCCGGAGCCGGATACGCCTACCCTGGGAAGGGTCATGGCACGCGTCATCCACGTCTTCCGCCGACCCGACCGCTTCGTGGCCGGGACCGTCGGCGAGCCCGGCGATCGCGCCTTCTACCTGCAGGCGATCGAGAGCAGCCGCACGATCAGCGTCCTGCTGGAGAAACAGCAGGTCTCGGTGCTGGCCGAACGCATCACGGCGCTGCTCGGCGAGGTGTCCAAGCGCTTCGGCGAGGACAACCTCCTCGGCGCGACGGTGGCCACCGGCTCGTGGGACAACGACCCGCTCGCGGTCCCGCTGGAGGAGGAGTTCCGGGTCGGGACCATGGGTCTGGGCTGGGACGCGGACTCGAGCTCGATCGTCGTCGAGCTGCTCGCGGTGACCGAGGAGGAGATCGACGAGTCGGTCGTCCTCGACGACACCGAGGAGGGCCCGGACGCGCTGCGCGTGTTCCTGTCCCCGACCGCGGCGAAGTCCTTCGCCGAGCGCGCCGAGAAGGTCGTCGACGCCGGCCGAGCGCCGTGCCCGCTGTGCGCCGAGCCGCTCGACCCGGAGGGCCACGTCTGCGTGCGCCTCAACGGCTACCACGACCGCAACCCCGTGGCCGGGACGGAGTGACGCTCGACCTGCGCGATCCGGCCGTCCCGGAGATCCTCCTGCGCGGCCGCATGGAGATCACCGGCCGGATGGTCGACGCCTCCAACGCCACCCTGTTCGGCACCGTCTCGCTCGACGGGGTCGACCTGCGCTGCGTGTACAAGCCGGTGCGCGGCGAGCGTCCGCTGTGGGACTTCCCCGACGGCACGCTCGCCGGTCGCGAGGTCGGCGCGTACCTCGTCTCGCAGGTCTCCGGGCTCGACGTCGTGCCGCCGACGGTGCTGCGCGAGCAGGCCCCGTTCGGTACCGGCATGGTGCAGGCCTGGGTCTGCTCCGGCGACGAGAGCGCTCTGTCCGAGCCCCCCGGCGACGGCACGGACGGCGACACGGACGACGGCACGGACGGCGAGCAGGCCGGCGACATCACCGAGGAGACCATCCAGCTCGCCACCGAGTCGCTGGTCGAGCTGTGCGAACCGCACGAGATCCCGAGCGGCTGGCTGCCCGTGCTCCGTGCCCGTGACGGCGCCGGGGACCCGGTCGTGCTCGTCCACGCCGACCACCCGCAGCTGCGGGCGATGGCGCTGTTCGACGTCGTCGTCAACAACGCCGACCGCAAGGGCGGGCACGTGATCCTCGCCGGTGACGGCGGGGTCTACGGCGTGGACCACGGCCTCACCCTGCACAGCGAGCCGAAGCTGCGCACCGTCCTGTGGGGCTGGGTCGGCGACGAGCTCGGCGAGGAGCACCTGGCCGCCCTCAAGGAGCTGCGCGCCCGGCTGGCGGACTCGTTCGCCGACGTCCTCGGCGAGCACGTCACCCGCCGCGAGGTCGCGGCGCTGCGCTCCCGGATCGACCACCTGCTCGCCGAACCGTGCTTCCCCGGGCCGGACGGCTACGGCCCGGCCATCCCCTGGCCCGCCTTCTAGCCCGCCACCTCCAGGATGCCGAGGCGCTGCGTCGCGCGGGTCATCGCGACGTAGAGGTCCGCCGGGTCGGCCGCCCGGATCCGCTCCGGGTCGACGATCACCACGGCGTCGAACTCCAGGCCCTTCGACGCCGCCGGGGTGAGCACCGGCACGTCCCGCGCACCGAGGTCGGTCCCGGCCGGGGCGATCACCGCGACCGTGCCGCGCCCGGCACGGGCCCGCTCGTCGGCGACGGCGGCGTGCACCGCGTCGGCCAGCCCGGCGGCGGTGACGGTGCGGGTCCACGGCGGCTCGCCGGTGCTGCGCACCGACTCCGGCGGGCGACGGTCCGGGGCGTAGGTCGCCAGCACCTCCGCGGCGGCGTCCATGATCTCCGACGGCGTCCGGTAGTTCACCGTCAGCGTGCGGTGCGTCCAGCGCCCGGCCAGGTGCGGGGCGAGCACGTCGTCCCAGGCCCGGGCGCCGGCCGGGGCACTGCGCTGGGCGAGGTCGCCGACCGCGGTGATCGACCGCGACGGGCAGCGGCGCAGCAGCACGTGCCAGTCCATCGGGGACAGCTCCTGCGCCTCGTCGACGACGAGGTGCCCGTAGCGCCAGTCCCGGTCGCCCGCCGCGCGCTCGGCCACCGTCATCGGCACCCCGGCGACGTGCCGGCTCGCCAGCATGTCCGCGGTCACGAAGTCGGTGGGCCGCAGCTCGTCGGGGTCCTCCCCGGCGAGGGTCCGGTCCGCGGAGTCCAGCACGGTCAGGACCTCGGCGGCGTAGGCGGCGTCCGGCCCGGGGGCTGTGGCGGGGGAGTCCTCGGGTACCGGGCCGAGCAGCTCGGCGAGCTCGTCGAGCAGCGGGGCGTCGGCCACCGTCCACGGTGTCCCCGGCGGGCGGCGCAGCGCGGACAGGTCCCGTCCGTCGCCCGCGGTGGCCAGCCGGTCCGGGTCGGCGTAGAGCTCGGCCAGCGCCCGCTGCGGGGTCAGCACCGGCCACAGTGACTCGACGGCGGCGTGGAACCGCGGGTCGGTCCGCACGCCGTCGCGCATCTCGGCCGACACCTCGGCCGCCCCGGCGGGCTCGATCTCCGGGATGTTCAGCCCCGCCAGCAGCTCCGCGAGCTCCGGCGGGTCCTCCAGCCCGACCTCCAGCCGCTCCAGACCCTGGTCGACGAGCAGCCGCCCCAGGGTGTCGCGGAAGGTCGTGCGGGCCTCGTTGTGCGGACGGCCGGTGGCGCGGGCGCGGCGGCGCGCCTCGGCGGCCAGGGCCGTGTCGATCTCGACGGTGACGTCGTCCATCTCGATCGTGATCGGCCGCCCGGGCAGCTCCTGGCGGTCGTCGACGGCCCGGCGCAGCACGTCGATCATCGCCAGGTCGCCCTTGAGCCGGGCCGTCTCCGGCGGGTCGGTCGCCTCCGCGACGACGCCGTGCGCGAGGCGTCCCGGGGTGGTGAACACGACCGCGGACTCGCCGAGTGCGGGGAGCACGCCGCCGACGTAGTGCACGAACCCCGCACTCGGCCCGACGACGAGCACGCCGCTGCGGGCGAGCCGGTCGCGGTGGGTGTAGAGCAGGTACGCGATCCGGTGGAGCGCGACGGCCGTCTTGCCCGTCCCGGGGCCGCCCTCGATCACGACGGTGCCCGACAGCGGCAGCCGGATGATCTCGTCCTGTTCGGACTGGATCGTGGTGACGATGTCGCGCATCCGGTCCCCGCGCGGCGCGGTGAGCGCGGCGAGCAGTGCCGGGTCCGACGCCGACGCGGGGTCGGCGTCGACCGGGACCGCACCGGTGAGCAGGTCGTCGTGGTACGCGGTGACCCGCTCGTGCGGTGCGGTGCCCGCGACCTCGTAGTGCCGGCGCCGGGTCACCCCCAGGGGCGAGACCGGGGTGGCGCAGTAGAACGGCCGCGCGGCGGGTGCCCGCCAGTCGACCAGGGCGCTCTCGCCGTCGGCGGGGTCGGTCAGCCCGATCCGGCCGACCCGGATCGGGTCGGCGCCGTCGGCGTGGTCGAGCCGCCCGAAGCACAGGCCGGAGCGGGCGGCGGTGAGCGCACGCACCCGCTCCTGCCAGCGGTGCACCGAGACGTCGCGTTCCCAACGGGCGCTGAGCTCCTCGCCGGCCCGGGTGGCCTGGGCGCCGCGGGAGCGTTCGGTGGCCGCGGTGAGCTCGTCGTCGAGCAGGGCGTGCAGCCGGCGGAGCCGGTCGGTCTCGGCGGCGAGTTCGGCCTCGTACGGGGAGCGCGGACTTGACGGGCGGGGGGCTGGTGTGTCCTTGCCCCTCGTGTTATGATGAACGTGCACGGATGTGTTCTCGGATTCGAAGCGCACCCCATAGGTTAGCGCGTCTCCGCCCTCCTGTGCACCTTTCTCGCGCGATGGTCGTGTACCAGCGCTGCGGTTGCCGTCAGCGCCGCCCCGGCGGGCGCGGTCGGGGGAGCCCGACCCCATCGGCGGGGCGGGTTACGGTCACGGCCATGACGCTGCCCGAGCCCCGGCGGATCACCGTCCCCGGCACGACGCTGCCCGAGATCACGCTGTCCGTGCACGACACCGGCGGCGTCGGCAGCCCCGTCCTGCTGCTGCACGGCTGGCCGGACCGGGCCGCCCTGTGGGCCCACCAGGCCGCGGCGCTCGCCGGGGCCGGGTACCGCGTCGTCGTCCCGGACCTGCGCGGCTTCGGCGACTCCGACCGGCCCGCCGAGGTCGAGCACTACCCGATGCGGGCACTGGTCGCCGACGTCCTCGGCGTCGCCGACGCGCTCGGGATCGACCGGTTCGCCCTCGCCGGGCACGACTGGGGCGCCTCGCTCGGCTGGGCCGTCCCCCTCGCCTCGCCGCGGGTGACCCGCTACGCCGCGTTCTCCGTCGGGCATCCCGCCGCGTTCGCCACCGCGGGGTTCCGGCAGAAGGCGATGTCCTGGTACATGCTCTGGTTCCAGTTCCCCGGCGTCGCCGAGCAGGTGATGCCGGCCGAGGACTGGCAGTTCCTGCGCGGCTGGCTGCACGCGACGCTGCCCGACGGGCACCCGATGGCCGCGCGGCACGTCGCCGACCTGTCCCGGCCGGGTGCGCTCACCGCGTCGCTGAACTGGTACCGCGCCAACGTCGACCCGGCGAGGTTCGTGCCCACCACGATGCCGGAGCCCCCGCGGATCACGGTGCCGACGATGGGGGTGTGGAGCGACGGCGATCTCGCGCTCACCGAGGGGCAGATGCGGGGGTCCTCGGCCTACGTCGACGACTTCCGCTTCGAGCGGGTCGAGGGCTGCGGGCACTGGATCCCGGAGGAGGCGCCGGAGGCCGCGAGCGCGCTGCTCCTGGACTTCCTCGCCGGCGGCCGGGAAGGGTGACCGAGGGGACAGCCGTCCCTCGCTGCGCGGCCGGGGGTCGCGGGCCAGGATGGGTCGGGTACAGCGGCGTCGCAACGACACGGAGGAAGCACTGATGGCGGAGAAGAGCCGGATCGGGGTCACCGGGCTGGCGGTGATGGGAGCCAACCTCGCCCGCAACATGGCCCGCCGCGGCTTCCCGGTGGCGGTGCACAACCGCACCACCTCGAAGATGACCGAGTTCATGAAGGACTACGGCGACGAGGGCGCCTTCACCGGTGCCGAGTCGCTGAAGGAGTTCGTCGACGCGCTGGAGACCCCCCGCAAGATCGTCGTCATGGTGAAGGCCGGCAAGCCGGTCGACGCCGTCATCGACGAGCTCGCCCCGCTGCTCGACCAGGGCGACATCATCATCGACGCCGGCAACTCGCACTTCCCCGACACCGACCGCCGCGCCGCGTACTGCGCCGAGCGCGGGCTGCGCTTCATGGGCATCGGTGTGTCCGGCGGCGAGGAGGGCGCCCTCAACGGGCCGAGCATCATGCCCGGCGGCCCGCAGGAGGCCTACTCCGAGGTCGAGGAGATCCTCACCGCGATCGCCGCGAACGTCGACGGCACCCCGTGCTGCACCCACGTCGGCCCCGGCGGCGCCGGGCACTACGTCAAGATGGTGCACAACGGCATCGAGTACGCCGACATCCAGCTCATCGCCGAGGCCTACGACCTGCTCACGCACGTCGCCGGGCTGTCCGCGCCGGAGATCGGGAAGATCTTCGAGGAGTGGAACACCGGTGATCTCGAGTCGTTCCTGATCGAGATCACCGGCATCGTGCTCGCCAAGACCGAGGAGAAGACCGGGAAGCCGCTCGTCGACGTCATCGTCGACCAGGCCGAGCAGAAGGGCACCGGTCGCTGGACGGCCATCGACGCCCTCGACCTCGGCGTGCCGCTGACCGGCATCACCGAGGCGGTGTTCGCGCGGACGCTGTCCAACCTGCGCGACGAGCGCAAGGAGGCGTCGACCACGCTCGGCGGCCCGACCCCGGGCTCGGGCGCGAACCGCGAGGAGCTCGTCGAGGACATCCGCCAGGCGCTCTACGCGTCCAAGGTCGTCGCCTACGCCCAGGGCTTCGCGCAGATGCGTGCCGCCTCCCGGGCCAACGACTGGGACCTCGACCTCGGTGCGATGGCCCGGATCTGGCGCGGCGGCTGCATCATCCGGGCCCAGTTCCTGAACCGGATCACCGAGGCCTACGAGTCGCACCCGGACCTGGACAACCTGCTGATGGTCCCGTACTTCACCGAGGCCGTGGCGAACGCGCAGGACGCGTGGCGGCGGGTCGTGGTGACCGCGACCGAGCAGGGCGTGGCGATCCCCGCGTTCTCCTCCAGCCTGTCCTACTACGACGGCTACCGGCGCGAGCGCGGTCCGGCCAACCTGATCCAGGGGCTGCGCGACTACTTCGGTGCCCACACCTACGCGCGCACCGACGCCGACAGCACGTTCCACACCCGCTGGAGCCAGGACGGCAGCGAGGTCGCCACGGGCTGACCCCGCGGTCCCCGCCCGGGCTCAGCTCCGGGCGGGGACCGGGACCGCCACGTCGGCCTCGTCGTCGACGTGGTGGTACTTCCCGCCGCGCAGCGCGCTCGCCACCGCGGCGACCAGGCAGGCGACGGCGGCGAACCCGAGGGCGAGGGTCAGCCCGTCGGCGAACGGGCCGGAGATCAGCTGCGGGAAGAACTGCCGTCCGGTCAGGTACGCCGACTGCGTGGGCGTCAGCGCCCCGAGGACCTGCGGACCGAGCAGCGTCGCGATCGGGTTGTAGCCCAGCAACGCCGCGAACAGGATCCCGACCGGCGGCAGCGCCGCGACCCGGTCCGCCGCGAGCTCCGGCACGCCCTGGGCCATGAGCCCGTCGTGCAGGGACGCGGGCAGCGTCGTCGACAGGCCCGCGATCAGCAGGGAGAAGAACACCCCGATAGACAGCACCGTCGCCGCGTTCTGGAACGTCGAGGTCATCCCGGCCCCGGCGCCGCGCTGGTGTGCCGGCAGCGAGTTCATGATCGCCGCCCGGTTCGGGGAGCTGAACAGGCCCATCGCCAGGCCGTTGAGCGCCAGCAGCACCGCGAACGCGCGGTAGTCGAAGTCCACCGGCAGCGCCAGCAGCGCGAGGAACGTCGCTGCCGCGCCCACCATCCCGACGGTGGCGAAGGCACGGGCGCCGTAGCGGTCGGACAGGACGCCCGACACCGGTCCGGCGACGAGGAACCCGATCGTCAGCGGGACCATGTAGATGCCCGCCCACAGCGGCGTCGTCTCGAACGGGAAGCCGTGCTCGGGCAGCCAGATGCCCTGGAGCCAGATGATCAGGATGAACTGCAGCCCACCGCGGCCGAGCGCGGCCAGCAGACTCGCGACGTTGCCCGCGGTGAACGCGCGGATCGAGAACAGCGAGACGTGGAACATCGGCTCGGCCACGCGACGCTCGATCCAGGCGAACAGCGCCAGCACCGCGATCCCGCCGCCGATCAGGCCGAGGACGAGCGGGCTGGTCCAGCCCATGACGTCGCCGCCGTAGGGCTGGATGCCGTAGGTGATGCCCATCAGGACGGCGACGAGCCCGACCGCGAACGTCAGGTTGCCCCACCAGTCGATCCGCGCCGCGCGACGGGCGCCGGTGTCACGGAGCCGGGCGTAGGCCCAGACCGTGCCGAACACCCCGACCGGCACCGACACCAGGAACACCAGGTGCCAGTTCACCGGGGCGAGCACCCCGCCGACGACGAGCCCGAGGAACGAGCCGGCGATGGCCGCGACCGAGTTGATCCCGAGCGCGAGCCCGCGCTGGTGGACCGGGAAGGCGTCGGTGAGGATCGCGGTCGAGTTGGCGAGCAGCAGCGCACCGCCGACGCCCTGCAGCACCCGCATCGTGATCAGCCAGACCGCGCCGGCGTCGCCGTGGAGCCAGGTGGCGGCCAGCAGCACCGAGAACACCGTGAAGACGGCGAAGCCCAGGTTGTACATGCGGGTACGGCCGTACATGTCGCCGAGCCGGCCGAAGCTGACCACCAGCACCGCCGTGACGACCAGATACCCCATGATCAGCCACAGCAGGTAGTCGATGTTGTCCGGCGCCAGCGGATCGATCCCGATGCCGCGGAAGATGTCCGGCAGTGCGATCAGCAGGATCGACATGTTGATCGTCACGATCAGCACGCCCATCGTGGTGTTCGACAGCGCCACCCACTTGTACCGGTCGACCGGCCCCGTGTTGTTGAGCATCGCTAATCAAAGTACTCTCCGGCGCGGGTTCGCGCTACGGTCTCGCCCGGCTCGTCCGGTCCGTCCCGATCCTCCCTCGGGTAAAGGAACTCCCAGGTCGGGCGGGGTCTACAGTCCCCGCATGGCTAACGTCCGGTCCGACGGTCCGACGGTCCGACGGCCACGACGCCCGCGGCCCGCCGTACCGAGCAGCTGTTCCGCGTCGCCCTGGTCGTGAAGGGCATCGACGGGGCCGCGGAGCTGCTGGGCGCCGTCGCGCTGGTGCTGGTATCGGGTGACTGGCTGCACCGGGTCGTCGCGCAGATCCTCGCCCGCGACCTGATCGGCCCGCCCGACGGCACCCTGGCCCGGCACCTGACCGAGGGCGTCGACCGCTTCGCCGGTGGGGACCGCACCTTCGTCGTCGTCTACCTCGGGTTGCACGGGGTGCTCAAGCTCGGCCTGGTCGCGGCGCTGCTGACCCGCTGGCGCCCCGCCTACCCGCCCGCGGTGGCGATCCTGGCGGTGTTCGTCGTCTACGAGCTGGTCCACGCCTGGCACACGCACTCCATCGTGCTGCCGTTCCTCGCCGCGCTCGACATCGCGATCATCGTGATGGTCGTCCGGGAGTACCGGCTGCTCGGCCGGGAGGCCGACGGGTCAGGCGCCGGTCGCGACGGGTAGCCGCGCCAGGACGTCGCGGGCCGCCGCGCGACCCGCCCGGTCCGCGCCGATCGTGCTCGCCGAGGGGCCGTAGCCGACCAGGTGCAGCCGGGGGTCGGCGACGACGCCGGTGTCGAGCGGCTCGCCCATGACGATCCCGCCGCCCGGCCCGCGCCGCCGCAGCGGCGCGAGGTGACCCAGCGCGGGTCGCCAGCCGGTCGCCCACACCAGCACGTCCGCGGGCTCGCGAGCGCCGTCGGGCCACTCCACGCCGTCCGGCACGACCCGGGCGAACATCGGCCTGCGGACCAGTACACCGCTCGCGATCCCGGCCCGCACCTCCGGCGTGCGCGGCAGCCCGGTAACCCCGACGACACTGCGCGGGGGCAGCCCGGCCCGGACCCGCTCCTCGACCCGGGCGACCGCGGCGCGACCCTGCTCGGGCCCGAACGGCGTGTCGATCCACTCGGGCTCCCGGCGGGTGACCCAGGTCGTCGCGGCCGCGTACGGGGCGATCTCCAGCAGCAGCTGCACCGCGGTGATCCCGCCGCCGACCACGACGACCCGCTTCCCGGTCATCGTCTCCGGGCCCGGGTAGGTGCGGGCGTGCAGGCTCGTGCCGCGGAACGTCGCCAGGCCCGGGTAGGCGGGGACGAACGGGCGGGTCCAGGTGCCGGTGGCGTTGACCAGGTGGTCGGTGACCCAGGTGCCACGGTCGGTCTCGACGGTCAGCGGCCCGGCGGTGTCGTTGGTCGGCGGCCCGCCGGTGCTGATGGCCGGCGGCCCGCCGGTGTCGGACACCCGGTGGACGTGCACCGGGCGCACGACCCGCAGGTCGAGCTCGCGTTCGATGCGCGCGAAGTAGGCCGGCACGGCGTCCCGCGCGGGCAGGTCGGGGTCGGCGCCGGGGTCGTCGAAGCCGGAGCGGATCCCGGCGACGTCGTGGACGCCGTTCACCGTGCGCATCCGCAGCGTCGGCCAGCGGTGCCGCCACGCGCCGCCGGGGCCGTCCTCGCCGTCGAGCACGACGAACCCGGGGCCCGGTTCCAGCCCGCCGCGCCGCAGCCCGGCCGCCGTCGACAGGCCCGCCTGGCCCGCGCCGATCACCACGACCCCGGTCCGCTCCACGCCCGCGTCAACGCCCCGGACGCACGCGGTCATCCCGCGGTGATCGCCGGTGGTGGAGTGTCACGCCCGCCTCGCGGATGCTGGCCTCCACCACCGGTCGTCACGGCTGCGCGGCGGCGCGGACCACGTCGGCGACGTCGGCGTTGGCGCCGCAGACCACCAGGGCGAGCCGGGCGTCCGGGTGCCGTTCGACGATCCGGCGGGCGGCCGGGACCAGACAGCCCGCGGCCGGCTCGGCCCAGATCCCGGCGTGCTCGGCGAGGGCGAGGGTGCCACGGACGGCCTCGGCGTCGTCGACGACGAGGACCTCGTGCACCAGCGCGCGGGCGTGGTCGTAGGTCAGCTGCGACACCGACGGCGCCGAGAGCGTGGTGATCGCGGAGGTGATCGTCACCGGGGTCGGGCCGCCGGCGGCCAGCGCCGTCGACATCGACTCCGCGCCGACGGTCTCCACCCCCCAGACCCGGGCGCGGGGCAGCAACGCGCGGACCGCGACCGCGATCCCGGAGACCAGCGCCCCACCGCCGACGGAGACGAGCACGTCGGTCGGCGGCTGCCCCAGGGCGACCGCGTCGTGGGCCAGCTCCAGCCCCACGGTGCCCTGAGCGGCGACGATCACCGGGTCGTCGAACGGGTGCACCAGCGTCCGTCCGGCCCGCTGCAGCTCCCCGGCCAGCGCGAACGCGGCCGCGATGTCCGGGGTGAGCCGCACGTCGGCCCCGGCCGCGCGGGCCGCGGTCACCGAGCGGGCCGGCGCGTTCTCCGGCATCACGACGACGGCGTCGACCCCGGCCGCACCCGCGACCTCGGCGACGGCGAGCCCGTGGTTCCCGCCGGAGACGGCGACGATCCCGGCGGCGCGTTCGTCGCCGGTCAGCGACGCGAGCTTGGCCAGCACCCCGCGCGGCTTGAACGACCCGGCCCGCTGCAGGTGCTCCAGCTTGAGCAGCACCGGGGCGCCGAGGGCCGCGGACAGCCCGGGGGAAGGGACGGTCGGGGTGCGCACCACGCCCCCGGCGATCCGCTCCGCCGCCGTCTCGATGTCTGCGATGCTCACCTGGTCCGCCACCGCCGCAACGTAACCCCGGCCCCTCGGCCCGGTCAGGTGCGGGGGCGGAAGCGGTCGGCGAGCTGCGGGTCGTCCTGCCACCACAGCCGGGACGGGGCGGGCTCCGCGGCGGGGTCGGACCCGGTGGCCTCGGCGGCGCGGGTCCGTGCGGCGCCGAGCTCGGCGGCGCGGGCCTCGGCCGCGTCGAGCTCGGCGTCGGTCGCGCGGGCCCGGCGTGCGTCCTCCCGGGAGAACAGCCACAGCACGACCCCGAGGAACGGCAGCCCGACCACGTCGCCGCCGATCCACAGCACCCCGGCGCCGAGCACCTGGTCGATGTGCGGGTCCGGCCCCCAGCCGCGGTGCAGCCCCAGGTAGTACGCCGCCGCGAGGGTCGGGCCCAGCCACAGCACGATCCCGAGCACGGCGTCGCCGACCATCTCGGCGATCGTGAGCACCAGGGTCACCGGGTACGGCGTCGACGCTGGCGTCGGGTCGATCCGCAGCCGGGTCCAGAAGTAGACGAACCCGCACACCACGAGACCCGCTCCGACGGCACCGGACACGACGCCGTCGCGCAGGGTCGCGACGTAGAGCGGGGTGAGATACAGGACCATCAGGGGCGCGACGAGCAGTACGGTCGCCGCGAACGGGCCGGTCAGCAGCCGCGCGGCCCGGGAGCGCAGCACCCGGCGCCAGGCCGGCCGCCGATCCCGGGGCACGCTCGCCGCCAGCAGCGTCAGCGGCGCGCCGAGCGCGAGCAGCATCGGTACCACCATGAGCAGCAGCAGGTTCTGCACGGCGCGCACCCAGAACAGCGTGTCGTCGTACACCCCGACGAACGACGACCCGGCCAGCACGGTGACGACCAGCCCGGCGCCGAACGCGACGGCACGGCTCCGGGACCACCCCGGGCGGGACCGGGCGGCGACCCCGTAGCCCACCGCCGCCGCGGCGGTCGTCCCGAGCAGCAGGGGCGCGAACCGCCACGTCGTGAACAGCCGGAGCGCCGTCAGCGGCGGCAGCAGCGCCGCGGCCGTCACCGTGGGATCGCGGGGGAGCGGGTCACGGCGCCATCCTGCGCCGACCCGGCTGCCGGCGGAAGGGACGGTGGGCGGGTCGGCACGCATGCGTCGAACCCGCCCGGGATCCGTTCGGCGACGTTCGCCCGGGTCGTCCCGGCCGCCGCCGCGCCGGTGCCCACGGGCCGTCGTGCCCGGGGCTCAGCCCATCGTCCGGGCGCCGTCGATCGCCTCGCGGATGATGTCGGCGTGGCCCGCGTGCTGGCTGATCTCGGCGAGCACGTGGATCGCGACCCGGCGCACCGACCAGGAGGTGTTCGGCTCGAACCAGGGGGCGACCGGCAGGGCGTGTGCGCTGTCCAGGTCCGCGGTGCGCAGGACCTCCTCGGTGCGTGCGGCGACCTGCTCGACCCGGGCCCGCAGGTGCTCCAGGGTCTCGTGGTCGGCCAGGACGAACCGGGTGTCCACCCACTGTTCGCCGGAGGCGGACCAGTCGCCGCCGTTGGCGTCGGCCTCGGCGTCGACGGCGTCCCAGTCGACGGAGTCGTTGTAGACGTCGACCTCGCCGAACGCGGCGGCGCCCTCGACGGCGAAGCGGAACCACTGCTCCTCGGTGTCCGCGACGTGCTTGAGCAGCGAGGCGATCGTCAGCGCGCTGACCGTGCTGCGGGTGCGCGCCTGCTGCTCGGTCAGGCCGTCGGCGGTCTGCAGCAGGAAGCCGCGGTGGCGCTCCAGGGTGCTGATCAGCTCGGCACGTTCGCCGGTCAGGGCCTGCTTCTCGTCGGTGGCGTTCATCCGGGGCCGCCTCTCGGGTCCGCGGACCGGGCGATCCCGGTCCGACGGGAACGACGATAGGACCGATCGCGGACAGGTCCGGTCCTCGACGAGGGGCCGTCCGTGGCGATCAGTCCGCCAGGTCGCGCAGCGCGGTCTCCCAGCGTTCGCGGCGGGCGTCGTCGTCGAGGTCCCACCAGGGGGTGCCGCGCTCGCCGAGTCCGTGCTTGGCGGCGGACACCCGCGTCCTGGCGGCGGCGACGCGGTCGTCGTCGCCCGTCCGCCGCCCCGCTCCGATCTCGGCGCGGGCCTTCCCGAGGTGCTGCTGCAGCGCGGACCGGACGTCGTCGGGGATCGCCGGGTCGGTCGCGCGCCACCGGCGGCCCCGGACGACGACGTAGCGCCCGTCCGGGGTCCGCTCGGGTCCGCTCACGCGAGGACGGCGGTGCTCAGCCGACGACCGGGACCACGTCCGGCGCGCCGAGGCGGGCGGCGTCGGCGGTGGCGTCGTCGGGCATCTTCTGGCTCTCCCGCTCGGCCTCGACCCGCTTGACGTAGTGGTCGACCTCGCGGGCGATCTGCTCGTCGTTCCAGCCCAGGACCGGGGCGACCAGCTTCGCGGTCTCCTCCGCGGCACCCACGCCCCGGTCGAACGTCTCGATCGAGATCCGGGTGCGGCGGGCCAGGATGTCCTCCAGGTGCCGCGCGCCCTCGTGCGAGGCACCGTAGACGACCTCGGCGCGCAGGTAGTCCTCCGCGCCGGTGAGCGGCTCGGCGAGGGTCGGGTCGGCGATGAGGAGGTCGAGAACCTCGTCGATCAGCGAGCCGTACCGGCCGAGCAGGTGCTCGATCCGCACCGGGTGCAGACCGCTGCGCGCGGCCAGCTGGTGGGTGGAGTTGCGCAGCGCGGTGAAGCCCTCGGCGCCGAGCAGCGGGATCTTCTCGGTGCAGGAGGCGGGCACCTTCGCGTCGAGCGAGTGCACGGCGGCAGCGACCGCGTCGCGCGCCATCACGCGGTAGGTCGTGTACTTGCCCCCGGCCACGACGACCAGCCCGGGTACCGGGGTGGCGACGGCGTGCTCGCGGGACAGCTTCGAGGTCGCCTCGGACTCGCCGTGCAGCAGCGGGCGCAGACCGGCGTAGACGCCCTCGACGTCCTCGTGGGTCAGCGGCTGCTCCAGCACCTCGTTGACGTGCGCGAGCAGGTACTCGATGTCGGCCGCGCTCGCCGCCGGGTGCGCCTTGTCCAGGTCCCAGTCGGTGTCGGTGGTGCCGATGATCCAGTGCCGGCCCCACGGGATGACGAACAGCACCGACTTCTCGGTGCGCAGGATCAGCCCGGCGTCACCACGGATCCGGTCCCGCGGGACGACCAGGTGGATGCCCTTGGATGCGCGCACCTTGAACTGGCCGCGCTCGCCGGCGAGGCCCTGGGTGTCGTCGGTCCACACCCCGGTGGCGTTGATGACCTCCTTGGCGCGGACGTCGAACCGGTCGCCGGACTCCAGGTCCTGCACGGTCGCGCCGATCACGCGGCCGGAGTCCTTCAGCAGCCCGACGACGCGGGCCCGGGTCGCCACGTGCGCACCGTAGGCGGCCGCGGTGCGGGCGATCTCCATGGTGTGGCGGGCGTCGTCGACCTGGGCGTCGTAGTACTCCAGGGCCCCGACCAGTGCGTCCTTGCGCAGCGACGGCACGACCTTGCGGGCGCCGCGACGGGTCAGGTGCCGGTGGTGCGGCAGGCCGCGGGCCCGACCCGACAGCAGCCCGAGCGAGTCGTAGAGCGCGACGCCGGCGCCGGCGTAGAAGCGCTCCCACACGTGGTGCTTGAGCGGGTAGACGAACGGCACCGGACGCACGAGGTGCGGCGCGAGGGTCTGGATCAGCAGGCCCCGTTCCTGCAGGGCCTCGGCCACCAGGCGGAAGTCGAGCATCTCCAGGTAGCGCAGGCCGCCGTGGATGAGCTTGGAGGAACGGCTCGACGTGCCGGACGCGAAGTCGCGGGCCTCGACCAGTCCGGTCGTCAGACCGCGGGTGGCCGCGTCGAGGGCTGCGCCGGTGCCGACGACGCCACCGCCGACGACGAGCACGTCCAGCTCGCGGTCGCCCATCGCCTGCAGCGCCGTGGTACGGGCCTCCGGGGAGAGCGCCACCGATTTCATGATCAGACCTTCCTGAGTGGTTCCTGCTCGCGGGTGTCCCGCCGGGGAGTACCCGGTGAACACCCGTCCGATCGCGGGTGTGCCCGGTGTCGCCCCCACGTGTGGTGAGGGCGACACCGGACGGGGGTCCTACTCGACGTCGACCCAGTCCAGGGTCCGCTCGACGGCCTTCTTCCAGCGGCCGTAGCCCTCGTCGCGCTGCTCCTGCGACCAGGTGGGCTCCCAGCGCCGGGCCTCGTTCCAGTTCTCCCGCAGCTCGTCGGTGTTCTTCCAGAACCCGACGGCCAGCCCGGCCGCATACGCCGCACCGAGCGCGGTGGTCTCGGCGACGACCGGCCGCGAGACCGGCACGCCCAGCACGTCGGCCTGGATCTGCATGCACAGCTCGTTCTGGGTGACGCCGCCGTCGACCTTGAGCGTCTCCAGGGTCACCCCGGAGTCCTTGGTCATGGCGTCGCTGACGTCGCGGGACTGGTAGCAGATCGCCTCCAGCGTGGCCCGGGCCAGGTGCGCGTTGGTGTTGAACCGGGACAGGCCGACGATCGCGCCGCGGGCGTCGGAACGCCAGTACGGCGCGAACAGGCCGGAGAACGCGGGCACGAAGTACACGCCCCCGTTGTCGGAGACCTGGCGGGCCAGCGACTCCGACTGCGAGGCCCCGGAGATGATGCCGAGCTGGTCGCGCAGCCACTGCACGGCCGAGCCGGTGACCGCGATGGATCCCTCCAGCGCGTAGACCGGGCGCTCGCCCTCGAACTGGTAGCACATCGTGGTGAGCAGGCCGGACTCCGAGCGGACCAGCTCGGTGCCGGTGTTGAGCAGCATGAAGTTGCCGGTGCCGTAGGTGTTCTTGGCCTCGCCGGGGGCGAAGCAGACCTGGCCGACGGTCGCCGCCTGCTGGTCGCCGAGGTCACCGGTGATGGGGACCTCGCCGCCGAGCGGACCGTTCGCGAGGGTCTTGCCGAACGCGGTCGCCGACGACGACGGCTTGATCTCCGGCAGCATCTGCCGCGGGATGCCGAAGAAGCCGAGCAGCTCGTCGTCCCAGTCGAGGGTCTCGAGGTCCATCAGCATGGTCCGGCTGGCGTTGGTCACGTCGGTGACGTGCAGTCCGCCGTTCGCGCCACCGGTGAGGTTCCAGATGACCCAGGTGTCGGTGTTGCCGAAGACCGCGTCGCCGTTCTCCGCGGCCTCGCGGACGCCGTCGACGTTCTCCAGGATCCACTGGATCTTGCCGCCGGAGAAGTAGGTGGCGGGCGGGAGGCCTGCCTTGCGACGGATGACGTCGCCGCGGCCGTCGCGGTCGAGCGCGGTCGCGATCCGGTCGGTGCGGGTGTCCTGCCAGACGATCGCGTTGTAGTACGGGCGCCCGGTGCGCCGGTTCCACACGACGGTGGTCTCGCGCTGGTTGGTGACGCCCAGCGCGACCAGGTCGGACGCGGTCAGCCCGGTCTTGGTGAGCGCCTGCTGGAGACAGGTGTTGGTGCGCTCGATGATCTCGATCGGGTCGTGCTCGACCCAGCCGGCCTGCGGCAGGATCTGCTCGTGCTCCAGCTGGTGGCGTCCCACCTCGTTGCCGCCGTGATCGAAGATCATGAAACGGCTGGAGGTGGTGCCCTGGTCGACGGCGCCGACGAACTCGGCCATGAGTTCTCCTGTGTGTCTCGAGCGGGTGGATCGGGGATGGGAGCGGTGGGTGCGCTCAGCGCATGTCGCCGACCTCCTGCGGAGCGTCCTCGACGGGGATGTACCGGTCGATCAGCAGCTTGAACAGGCCGCCGCCGACGAGAGCACCGATCACCGGCGCGACGATCGGCAGCCACCAGTAGGGCGTGCCGTCGCTCGTCACCCAGGCGGTGTCGTAGCCGGTGATCCAGGAGGCCAGCCGCGGCCCGAAGTCGCGGGCCGGGTTGATGGCGTAGCCGGCGTTCGCACCCCAGGCCATGCCGATGCCCACCACCAGGATGCCGATCATGAACGGGGCCATGTTGGCCAGCGGGCCCTTGTTGCGCGGGTGGACCAGCGCGAAGATCACGAACACCAGGATCGCGGTGCCGACGACCTGGTCGAAGAACGCCGTCGTGATCGTCGTCGGGGTGCCCGGCGAGGTCGAGAAGATGCCCTGGGTCTCGGTCAGGTTCGGGTCGACCGAGCGGATGAAGTCCGCGTAGACGAACCGGACGATCAGCGCCGCGACGAACGCGCCGAGGGTCTGGGCCAGGACGAACGGGGCGACCTTGCGCCACGGGAAGCCCTCGTACACGGCGAAGGCCAGCGTGACGGCCGGGTTGAGGTGTGCACCGGAGATCCGGCCGGCGACGTAGACGCCGAGCATGACGCCGAATCCCCAGGCCCAGGCGATCGAGTCGTGCCCGCCGTTGCTGCCGTCGGGCGTGGTCACGACCTGTGCGACGACGCCGACGCCGAACAGGATCAGGATCATCGTCCCGGCGAACTCGGCACTCAGCTCGCCGAGCAGCGACGGCGCCTTCTCGGCGGTCGCCGGGGTCGCCCGTGTGGTCTCCCGTGTGGTCGTTGCCGCGGGTGCGGGATCGCCCGCGCTGGTCTCGGAGCTCGTCATCGAACCCCCTCCTGGTGAGTCCCCCTCGCGGGACCGGGCGGCCCCGCCATGTGCTGCGCGACGCTAGGAGCGTGCGCGCCGGCGGGCAACGCGATCCGTTCGACGATGCCGAACGTTGCGGGTCGATCGGCCCATGATCGAGTCCGCCGGGCCCCCGGACGGCCTACGATCGCTGCGTGGCACGGGCGATCCAGTCGGTGGAGCGGGCGGCGGCGCTGCTGCGGCTGCTCGGCGGCGCGGGGCGTCCGCTGGCGCTGGCCGAGCTGGCGGCGGCGCTGGACCTGCCGCGCCCGACGGCGCACGGGCTGCTCCGCACCCTGCGGGAGGAGGGCCTGGTGGCGCAGGAGTCGTCGGGCCGCTACCTGCTGGGCGAGGGGCTGGGGCGGCTGGGCACCCCGTGGGACCGGCACGACCTGCGCGCGCGGGCGATGAACTGGGCCGACGCGCTGGCGGCTGGCACCGGCTGCGCGGTCTACCTGGGCGTGCCGTCCGCCGACGGCGCCGGGGTCGACGTGGTGCACCACGTGTTCCGGCCCGACGACACGCCGCAGCGGTTGCGGACCAACACCACCCAGCCGTTGCACGCGACGGCGTGGGGGCGGTGCTTGCTGGCGTTCGCGCCGGCATCGGTGCGGGCGGTCGAGCCGCTGGCGGCCTGGACCCGGGCGACCGTGACCGACCCGGCGGCGCTGGCCCGCGAGATGACCGCGACGCGGCGGCGCGGCTGGGCGGCCGACGCCGGCGGCTGGGAGCCGGGCGTCGGCGGGCTCGCGGTGCCGGTGCGCAGCGGGGGCGGGCTGACCGTCGCGGCGCTGGGGGTCGGCGCCCCGGTCGAGGAGCTGTTCGCCGCCGACGGCCGCGCCCGGCCGGAGGTCGTCGTCGAGCTGGTCGCCGCGGCCGCCGAGATCGCCGACGGGCTGGAGGGGCTGACGTGAGCGGCCTGTCGGCGGGGGAGCGGGTGGTGGCCGCGATCGACCAGGGGACGACGTCGACGCGCTGCCTGCTGTTCACCCGCTCGGGCCGGATGGTCGCGGTCGCCCAGCGCGAGCACCGGCAGCACTTCCCGAGCCCGGGCCGCGCCGAGCACGACGCGTCGGAGATCTGGCGGGCGGTGACCCGGGTGGTGCCCGCGGCGCTGCGCCGGGCCGGGCTGGGCCCGGAGAACGTCGTCGCGCTCGGTATCGCCAACCAGCGCGAGACGACGGTGATCTGGAACCGGCGCACCGGGGTCCCGCTGGCGCGGGCGATCACCTGGCAGGACACCCGGACCACCGACATCGTCGCCGGGCTCGCCGCCGACACCGACGCCGCCCGCTGGGCCCGGATCAGCGGGCTCGGCCCGGCGACGTACTTCGCCGGACCGCGGCTGCAGTGGCTGCTCGACCATGTGCCGGGCGCGCGCGAGGGCGCGGAACGCGGTGAGGTCCTGTTCGGGACGATGGAGTCCTGGCTGATCTGGAACCTCACCGGCGGCCCCGACGGCGGCGTGCACGTCACCGACGTCACCAACGCCAGCCGCACGATGCTGATGGACCTGCGCACGCTGGAGTGGTCCGACGCGCTGTGCTCGGCGCTGCGGGTGCCGCGGGGCATGCTGCCGACCATCGTCCCGAACGCCCGCGTCTACGGCCGGTGCGCGGGCCTGCTGGACGGGGTGCCGGTGGCCGGTGCGCTCGGCGACCAGCAGGCGGCGCTGGTGGGCCAGACCTGCTTCGCGCCCGGCGAGGCGAAGTGCACCTACGGGACGGGCGCGTTCCTGCTGAAGAACACCGGCTCGCGGATCCCGGGTTCGGAGGCGGGGCTGATCCCGACCGTCGGGTACCTGTTCGGTGGCCACCCGGTCTACGCGCTCGAGGGCTCCATCGCGATGACCGGCTCGCTGGTGCAGTGGTTCCGCGACGCGCTGGGCATGATCTCCACGGCGGCCCGGATCGAGACGCTCGCACTGACCGTCCCGGACAACGGCGGCTGCTACGTCGTCCCCGCCTTCTCCGGTCTCTACGCCCCGCACTGGTACCCCGACGCCCGTGGCGTGATCGTCGGCCTGACCTCCTACATCCACCGCGGACACCTCGCCCGCGCGGTGCTGGAGGCGACCGCGTGGCAGACCCGCGAGGTGCTCGACGCGATGAACGCCGACTCCGGCCTGCCCGTCACCCGCCTGAAGGTCGACGGCGGCATGACCGCGAACCACCTGCTCATGCAGTGCGTCGCCGACGTCCTGGACCTCACGGTGGAACGTCCCCTGGGCTCGGAGGCTGTGTCGCTCGGCGCGGCCTACGCCGCCGGCCTGGCCGTCGGCTACTGGCCGGACCCGGAGGTGCTGCGCCGCAACTGGCATCGGGCGGCCGCCTGGGAGCCGACGATGGACCCCGGCCTGCGCCGCCGCGAGCACGACAACTGGCGCCGCGCGGTGCAGCGGAGCACGGGGTGGGCGCGGTCGGACTGAGCCGCGACGGGCCGCACCCCCGGTGCCGTGTCCCCCGTGCCGCGCGCCTCAGTGCTCCGCGGCCCGCTGCTGATGCCGCCGTCGTCGGACCTGGTCCCGGTGCTCACGGTCGCGCATCTCCTGGGTCCGGCGCACGGCGACGTCGAGGATCCGCCCGGCCACCGGCCGGAACCAGTCGACCCACTCCGCCGGGACGCCGGTCACCATCCGCCGGGCACCGGTGTCGGTGACGTCGCCCCAGAGGATCTCGTGGGCCCGGGTGGTCACCAGGACGAGCAGCCGGCGACCGTCGTCGGGGTCCGGCTCGCGCTCGATCAGGTCGCGCTCCTCCAGCCGCGCGAGCAGCCGGGTTGTCCCCCCGGTGGCGAGTCCCACGGTCTCCGCGACCTCGGCGCCGGTCATGGCACGGCGGGCGAGCAGCAGCTCGGCGAGCACCGTGTACTCGTGCACCGTCAGCCCGAAGCGCTCGGCGACGGAGCGGATCCGGTAGAAGCCGAGCAGCTCCGCTCGGGCGAGGAGCGGTCCGAGCGCCTCCGCGGTCTCGGCTCGCGTCCGCCGGTCCTCCTCCGGCCCGGTGGTGGGGCCGGGGCTCCCCGGAGGGGTCTCCCGCCGAACTCGCTTACCGGGTAAGCGAATTCGGTCGGCCTCCTCACCGGGAGGCGGGGTCGGCGGGGGCTCCGCGCCTGGCCGTTCGGACCCGGCCCCGTGACCGCCGTGATCGCCCTGGCCGCTGTGATCGCCGTGGCCGCCGTGGCTGCCGTGGCCGAGTGTGGCGCCCGGATCCGGCGGTGCCCCGCCGTGCGACGGCCCCGGGGACCCGGTTCTCGGAATTCGCTTACCCGGTAAGCGAGTTCGCGGAACAGGGGTGTCCCTCAGATCCCGGCCGGGTCCGTCGCCTGCCGTGGAGTGGTCCGTGCCGGTGGAATGGTTCGTGGCGGTGGAATGGTCCGTGTCGCGCTGCACGGGCGAAGCGGTAGCAGCCCGGTCGGACCGCCGCGGCGGATTCCGCGTGAGCGGTTCGCGATCGTGGCGCCGCTCGGCGGGTGAACGCCTAGGTGTAGGCCCGGACGGCGTGACGTGCCCTCAGCGCCCCTGCCGCGGGGTGATGACCCAGGTCCGGTCGCCCGTGAGCTCGCGCAGCTGCGCGACCCGGGCGACGACGTTGCGCAGCTCGACGTAGAGCGGGGAGAGCAGCAGGTACCCCAGGAACCAGCCGGGCCGGCGCAGCTCCGGCGGCGCCGCCCGCCAGGCGAGCAGCGTCTGGCCCGGGCCGACGGCGAGGGTGTAGACCGTCGTCGCGAGCAGCAGCGGCACGACATCGCCGGGGCCGTGGTGGTGCAGGCCGAACGCCAGCACCGGCACCATCGCCAGGGTCACCCACGGGCACAGCTCCCGCCAGCCGAGCAGGAACAGCAGTCCGAGCCGGGCGCGCGCGGGCAGCCCGCGGGTGCGCAGCGCGGTGCGCAGGTGCCGGCGCGAGACCTGGAACCAGCCCTGTGCCCAGCGCAGCCGCTGGTGCCACCAGGCGCGCACGGTCAGCGGGGCGAGCTCGCGCGAGAGCAGGCCCGGGTCGACGACGCAGCGCCGCCCGGCCAGCAGCGCGCGGACCGATGCGTCGATGTCCTCGGTCAGCATCTGTGCCTGCATCCGGGTCGCGCGCAACGCCTCGGTCCGCCAGTACCCGTTGGAGCCGCAGAACAGGCCGAACCCGAACAGCCCGGCCCGCCCGGGGTGGCTCACGCCGTAGATGCAGGTGAACTCCACCGAGACCGTCCGGGCGACCCAGGACGCCGTGCCGTTGCGGACGCTGCAGTGCCCCTGCACGACGTCGGCACCGTGCGACAGCGCCCGCCAGGCCCGGCGCAGCGCGTCGGGTGCCGGGTGGTGGTCGGCGTCGAGGATGCCGGTGACCTCGCCGTCGGCGGCCCGCAGCGCCGCGTTGACGTTCTGTGCCTTCGTGGTGGAGTCCGCCACCTCGACGACGACCAGCCGCGGGTCGGCCGCGGCGAGGGTCCGCAGCTGCGCCTCCACCGGCTGCGGCCCGGGGGTGTTGTAGGCGACGACGACGGTCAGCGGACCGGGATAGTCCTGGGCCAGGGCGTGCGAGACGGTGTCGAGGATGGTCCCGGCCTCGTTCGGCAGGTACGCCGGGACGACCAGCACCGCGGGCGGCCACGGCGCGGCGGGTGCTGCCGGGGGACGGTACGGGCGCAGTGCGCGCAGGCCCTCCAGCCACACCGTCGTCGCCGTCATGACCAGTGCCGCGACGACGACCAGGTACGCCGGCCTGGTCAGGTCGGTCCCGAGCCGCCAGGCCGCGTCCAGTACCAGCAGCGGGAGACCGACCCCGGCCGCGGTCGTCGCGAGGATCTGGACCGGGGTGCGGAGCAGGTCGCGCAGCCGTCGGCGGGCCACGGGCGCCGGCCGGTGCGCCGGGCGCCGGCCGCCGTCGGACGGGACCGGCGGGACCGGCGGGGCCGGCGGAGCAGCCGGTGCGGCGGGGCCGGACGCGGGGAGCGGCGGGTCCGCGGGCCGGTCGTCGAGGGGCGGGGGCATGGCCCGGCCACGCTAGCCGGGAGACACTTTGCGTGATGATCATGTCACGCAGAGTGTGTCCGTGTGGGTGAGCCGGCACTGCTCGGCATCCTCCGATCCTCCCGACTAGCGTCGCGGTCATGAACGACACCGCCGTCGCCGCCGGGCGTCTCGCCCGAGGGCTGGAGCCACTGCACTCCCAGGTCTACTTCGCCGTCGAGGCCGAGCCGGCCTACACCGCCGCGGGGCTGGAACCGGGCCGGATGAGCTACTTCGCCCCGCGCGCCGCGCCCATGGGCGCGGTCGGACCGTCGGTGGTCACCGCGACGTTCTACAACTTCTCCCCGAGGCTGGTCGCGAAGTCGGTCCCGCGGGCCTGGGAGCTGGCGTCCCCCTCGGATCTGCTCGACGTCCGGTTCGCCGTCGCCGACGCCTCGCTGCGCCGCACCCTGGGCGACGACACCGTCGCCTCGCCGGAGATGGCCGAGGCCGCCGGGCTGGCCCGGACCGCGGCCGAGGCCGTCACCCCCGACGGGCGTCCGCTCGCCGCCGGGCACCTCGACGTGCCCTGGCCGACCGCGCCGCACCTGGTCCTCTGGCACGCGTTGTCGATCCTGCGCGAGCACCGCGGCGACGGGCACATCGCGCTGCTGGTCGAGGCCGGGCTGTCCGGGCTGGAGGCCCTGGTCACCGCGACCGCGACGGGCACCGGGTTCACCGTGGCCTTCGCCCGCGGCAGCCGCGGCTGGTCGGCCGCCGAGTGGAACGCCGCCGTCGCCGGACTCGCCGACCGCGGCCTGCTGCAGCCGGCCGACACGGCCGGGGACGACGCCGTCGAACCGGTCCTGACCGAGGAGGGCACGGCGCTGCGCAAGCGGATCGAGAACGACACCCACCACCTCGGCGCCGCGCCGTGGACGGCACTCGGCGCCGACGGGGCCGCGCGGCTCGGTGAGCTCGGCGGGGCGTTCGTCCGGACTGCTCTGGCGAACGGCGCGTTCCCCGCCGAGGGGGTCTTCGCGGCGCGTCCGAAGGGCTGATCGTCGTCCGCGCCCGGCCTCACGACGGGCGCGGTGTCCTGACTGCCCGATATGGTGCGCTCCGCGACCGGCCACCGTGGCCGGCGCGGTGACCTGCAGGAGGACCTCCGGTGCTCGAGATCAGCGGCCTCGAATGGGCCGTCACGATCGGCGTGATCGTCGCGCTGCTCGCGTTGGACCTCGTCCTGGGCTGGCTGCGGCCGCACCGGGTGGGATTCACCGAGGCCACCGCGTGGTCGGTGTTCTACATCGCGATCGCGATCGTGTTCGGGCTGGTGTTCGCGACGATGCACGGCTGGGACTTCGGCACCCAGTACTTCACCGGCTACATCGTCGAGAAGAGCCTGTCGGTCGACAACCTGTTCGTCTTCGTCGTGATCATGACGACGTTCGCGGTCCCGGAGGAGCACCAGCACAAGGTGCTGACCTTCGGCATCGTGCTCGCCCTGATCATGCGTGCGATCTTCATCGCGGTCGGGGCGACGCTGCTCAACCTGTTCTCGTTCATGTTCCTGGTCTTCGGTCTGCTGCTCCTGTGGACCGCGGTGCAGCTCTACCGGCACAAGGACGAGGACCCCGACATCGAGGACAACATGGTCGTGAAGGGCGCGCGCAAGCTCTTCCCGGTCACCGAGGAGTACCACGGCGGGAAGCTGTTCACCCGGGACAACGGCCGCCGGGTCGCGACCCCGATGTTCATCGTGCTGGTCTCGATCGGCGGCATCGACCTGCTGTTCGCGCTGGACTCGATCCCCGCGGTGTTCGGGGTGACGCAGGAGGCGTTCATCGTCTTCACCGCCAACGCCTTCGCGCTGCTCGGTCTGCGGGCGTTGTTCTTCCTGGTCAAGGGCCTGCTGGACCGGCTGGTCTATCTGTCGGCCGGGCTCGCGGTCATCCTCGCGTTCATCGGCGTGAAGCTGATCCTGCACTGGCTGCACGTCGACATCTCACCGGCCGTGCCCGAGATCCCGACCATGGTCAGCCTCGTCGTGATCCTGGGGATCCTCGCGATCGTCACCGTCGCCAGCCTGATCAAGACCAAGGGCGACCCGACGGCGACCGCGCACGCCGGGTCGCTGCGGGCCCGCAAGGAGCGCCCCGAGCAGCACGACTGAGCCGGTCCGGCCGGCCCGGCGCTCAGCCGGGCAGGCCGGCCAGGCCGGGCCCGCCGAGCGGGGTGACCTCGATGTAGTCCGGCGGCGCGGTGAGCAGCGCCAGCACGTCGCCGAGCCCGCTCTCGCCGATGTCGCGGCTCAGCGCCGCCTCCGACGACGCGGCGTCGGACCACATCTCGGTGACCCAGACGACGTCGGGCTCGTCGGGGGTGGCGTTCACGACGTAGGCGAGGCAGCCGGGCTGGGCGGCCATGTCGTCGGCGACCCGCAACAGCGCGCCCGCCAGCTCGGTCCCCTGTCCCTCCAGGGCCACCATCCGCACGTACCGGCCGACCCGCTCGCTCGTGTCCACGGCGGCGACCGTAGACGGCCGGTCCGGGCACCCCGGGGTCGGGGCGGGCTCGCCGACCCGCATCCAGGACAGGAACCGACCGCGATCGGGGGCACACTGGTCGTCGTGATGGGGACATCGGCGCGGCTGCTGCGCCTGCTCGGGCTGCTGCAGGTGCCGCGCGACTGGACGGGGCCCGCCCTGGCCGAGCGCCTGGAGGTCGACGTGCGCACCGTCCGCCGCGACGTCGACAAGCTCCGCACCCTCGGCTACCCGGTGCACTCCACACCCGGGGTGACCGGCGGCTACCGGCTCGGCGCCGGGGCCGCGCTGCCACCCCTGCTGCTCGACGACGACGAGGCCGTCGCCGTCGCGGTCGGGCTGCGGACCGCCGCGGGCGGGTCGGTCTCGGGCATCGAGGAGACCTCGGTCCGGGCCCTGGCCAAGCTGGAGCAGGTCCTGCCGAACCGGCTGCGCCGGCGCGTCGCCGCGCTGGGCACCGCGACCTCGACACTCGCCGCGCGCGGCCCGACCGTCGACGCGGACGTGCTGTCCGCGCTGGCCGCCGCCTGCCGCGACCACGAGGTCCTCCGGTTCGACTACGTCGCGGGGGACGGGACCGAGACCCGTCGCGTCGCCGAGCCGGAAGGGCTCGTGCACACCGGGCGCCGCTGGTACCTCGTCGCCTGGGACACCGGCCGCGACGACCGCCGCACCTTCCGGGTGGACCGGATGCGCCCGAAGCTGCCGGCCGGGCCGCGCTTCACCCCGCGCCCGGAACCGGAGGGCGGGATCGCCGCGTTCGCCCAGCGCGGCATCTCCTCCGGCGCCTACCCGCACCGGGCGCGAATCGTGTTCCACGCCCCGGCGGAGCGGATCGCCGAGCACGTCACCCCGGCGTCGGGGATCGTGACCGACCTGGGCGGGGACCGCTGCGAGCTCGCGGCCGGGGCCTGGACGCTGGAGTCGCTGGCGGTGTGGCTGTGCTTCTTCGGCGTCGACTTCGAGGTGGTCGAACCGGTCGAGCTGGTCGAGCACCTCGACGCGGTCGCCGCCCGCCTCGGCCGGGCCGCGGACCACGCGCGTACGGGCGGCGCGGGCTGACCCGGTGCCCGCGCAGGAGCGGGGGGCCGGGGTGTCCCCGGAGCGGGGCGGGCGGCTCAGAGCAGCGCGCGGACCGCGCCCACGGGCGTGCCGTGGCCGAGCACGTCGGTCCGGGTCGCCCCGGTGAGCGCGGCCGACCCGGCGCCGAGGGACTCCAGCACCGCGCGGGCGACGACCGGCAGCGGCCGCGGCGACCCGTCCAGCACGGTGACGGCGAACGCCCGCCCGTCGGGCAGCGCCGCGGCCAGCACGCCCTCGGCGCCGTCCTTGGCGACCAGGCCCGGCACCGCGCCGGCGAGCCGGGTCACCGGCCGGTCCGTGCCGCCGACCCACCACGGGTGCGCGCGGACCGCGGCCCCGACCCGCCCCTCGACGGTGTCCGGGGCGGCCGTCGCGAGCGTCGCGAAGGCCCGGGCCAGCCCGGCCGGGGTGCTGCCGAACAGCGGCGCGCCGCAGCCGTCGACGGTGGTGACCCCGACCGGCACCCCGGTCAGCTCGGCGACGGTGTCCCGGACCAGCCGCTGCAGCGGGTGCGCGGGATCGCGGTAGCCGGCCGTCGGCCAGCCCGCGGCCACACAGGCGGCGAGCATCCCGGCGTGCTTGCCCGAGCAGTTCTGCAGCACCGGCGACGGCGACGTCCCCGCCGCGCGGGCGTCCGCGGCGGCCGCCGTCCCCAGCGGCAGGTCCGGGGTGTTGTCCAGGTCGGTCTCGTCGAGTCCGGCGCCGGCGAGGATGCGCCGCACACCGTCGACGTGGTCGGGCTCGCCGGAGTGCGAGGCGCAGGCCAGCGCGAGCAGCTCTCCGTCGAGGTCCAGCCCGGCCCGCAGCATCGCGACCGCCTGCACTGGCTTGAGCGCCGAGCGCGGCAGGAACACCACGTCCGGGTCGCCGTGGCCGGTCACGGTGCCGTCGGGGTGGTGCACCGCCACGGTGCCCAGGTGCACCGACTCGACGGTGCCCTGCCGCTCGACGACGGCCAGCGGGACGGCGGCGGCGACCCCGGGCGGGACGACCATGTCAGCTCGCCGAGCGAGTGTCCTGCCCGCCGAGGGAGTTGAACTGGGGGAGCGGTCGCCGGCACAGGAAGGTGCGGGCGGGCGGCGGGTTGCGCCACTCGGTCGCGGTCTCCACGACCTCGTCGAAGTGGGTGTCGAGCAGGTCGCGCAGCACCCGCACGCGGTTCGGCAGCGCCATCCAGGTGATGATCATGCTCATCACCCCGCCCGGGGTCAGCTGGCGCGCGATCGTCCCCATGACCTGCAGGCGCAGGGTCTGCGGGAACACCGCCCACGGCAGGGTCGAGACGAACGCGTCGACCTCGGTGATGCCGGCCTCGTCGAGGATCCGGTCCAGGTCGGCGACGTCGCCCTGCACGACCTCCAGCCACGGCTTGTGCCGGCGCAGGTGGGCGACCAGCTCCTCGTCGATCTCGATCGCGAGGTAGCGCGCGTGCGGGCCGAGGCGCTCGCGGATCGGCTCGGCGAGCACGCCCGGCCCCGCCCCCAGCTCGACGACGACGCCGTTCGTGCCGCGCGGCACCACCCCGGCGAGCTGGCGGCACAGCCGCCGCCCGGTCAGGAACGGGGTCGCGAGCTGGTCCATCTTCGAGAACGAGCGCTTGAAGAAGACGGCGTGGTCGGGTCGGGCCATGCGCACCATCGTGGCGGCCGCGGGCTCCGCGGTCATGTCGGGGCGACCCGGGTCACTCCGCCGCGGCCGCGGCGACCGTGTCTCCTGCCGTGTCTCCTGCCGTGTCTCCTGCCGTGTGTTCCTGCTGTGTGTTCTGCGGTGTCGGTCCTGTTAAGCGCGACGGCAGGGGCTTTCGTACACGCTGGATCCACCGTATACAGAACGCATGGCATCGGATGACGCGCTGGTCGACGCCCTGCGTCGCGCGATCGTGGAGGGCGTGTACCCGCCCGGTCACCGGCTGGTGCAGGAGGAGCTCGCAGACCGCTACGGCGTGAGCCGCATCCCGCTGCGGGAGGCGCTGCGCACCCTGGTGGGGGAGGGGCTGCTGCGCAGCGAGCCCGGCCGCGGCACCTTCGTCACCGAGCTGGACCTGGCCGAGATCGACGAGATCTACGACCTGCGCCGGATGGTCGAGCCCAGCTTCGCCCCGCACGTCGCGGAACGGGTGTCGCGGCGCGACGTCGCCCGCTTCGACGGCATGGCCGGTGAGATGGACCGGGTCACCGACACCGGTGCCGCCGCCTGGTCGCGCACCAACCTCGCGTTCCACCTGGACATGTACCGGCTCGCCGGGTTGCCGCTGCGCTACGAGCTGATCTCCCGGCTCTACCACCGCCTGGAGCCCTACTCCCGGTTCTACGTGCACGGCACCGGCGCCTACGACCGTGTGCAGGACGAGCACCGCGGGATGGTCCAGGCACTGGCCGACGGCGACGCCGACGAGCTCCGCCGTCTCGTGCTCGCCCACATCGACGGCGGCCAGGACGGCCTGCACGCGGCCTGGTCGGCCGACCGCGGCGAGCTGTCGGCGTTCTGGGCCGGACGGGACGCGCGGTGATCGCGCTGAACACCGACGTCGGGGAGGGCTTCGGCGCCTGGGTGCCGGACGACCGGCCGCTGCTCGACGTCGTCGACGCCGCCAACGTCGCCTGCGGCTTCCACGCCGGCGACCCGGACGTCATGCGCCGCACCTGCGACGACTGCGCGGCGCGCGGCGTGGCGGTCGGGGCCCACGTCTCCTACCGCGACCTCGCCGGGTTCGGCCGCCGCTTCGTCGACGTCGCCCGCGACACGCTGGTCAACGACGTCGTCTACCAGATCGGCGCGCTCTCGGTGTTCGCCGCGGCGGCCGGCACCCGGGTCGGGTACGTCAAGGCGCACGGCGCGCTCTACCACGCCACCGGCACCCACCCCGACCACGCCGACGCCCTCGTCGAGGCGGTCCGGCTCGTCGACCCGGGCCTGCCGTTGCTGTGTCTGCCCGGCACCGAGGTGTGGGATCGCGCGCTCGCGGCCGGTCTCGGCCCGCGCGCCGAGGCGTTCCTGGACCGCGGCTACACCGCGGCCGGGAGTCTCGTCCCGCGCGGACGGCCCGGTGACCTGGTCCGCGATCCCGCCGAGGCCGCCGCCCGCGCCGTCTCGGTCGCCCGCGACGGGACGGTCACCGCCGTCGACGGGACCGTCGTCAGCGTCCGCCCGCCCGGCGGCGCGGTCGCCGCGCTGTGCGTGCACGGCGACACCCCCGGCGCCGACGCACTGGCCCGCGCCGCCCGCGACGCCCTGTCCGCCGCAGGGATCGGCTGCGGTGCGGCCCCGCTCGCAGGGGCGGCCCGGTGACCGCGCCCGCCGTGCACCGCGCCGGCGACCGGTCCTGGATCGTGGACTGCCTCCCCGGGACCGTGCGCGCGGTCGCCGACGGCGCCGTGACCGACGGCTGGGACGCCTGGGTGACCGACGTCGTCCCGGCCGCGGCCACCGTGCTCGTCGTCGCGCGCCCCGGCACCCGGATGGCCGCGCTGCGCCGCCACCTGCGGACCCTTGCCGTCGGCGCCGCCGCCACCACCGTCACCGATGCGGGCGCCCCCGTCCCCCCGGCCCGGACGGTCGAGGTCGGCGTCCGCTACGACGGCGCCGACCTGCCCGCCGTCGCCGACCGGCTCGGGACCACCCCGGCCGAGGTCGCCCGGGCGCACGCCGCCGCGACCCACCAGGTCGGCTTCTTCGGCTTCGCCCCCGGTTTCGCCTACCTCGACGGGCTCCCCGACGCGCTGCGGCTGCCGCGGCTGTCCACCCCGCGGCCCCGGGTGGAGGCCGGCGTCGTCGCGATCGCCGGGAACCAGACCGTGGTCTACCCGGGCGGGACGCCCGGTGGCTGGCACCAGATCGGCACGACCACGGCGGTCCTCTGGGACGTCGACGCCACCCCGCCCAACCGGCTCGGGCTCGGCGACCGCGTCCGCTTCGTGGAGGTGCCCGCATGACCGCGCTGCTCGACCCGCCCGCCCGCGCCGCCACCGTCCCGCCCGCCGCGGGACCCGGACCCGGCCCGCGGCTGCGGGTGCTCGACGCCCGGCCGGGCGCCAGCGTGCAGGACCCGGGCCGCCCCGGGCTCGCGCATCTCGGCGTCACCGCGTCCGGGCCGGTCGACCGGGCCGCCTTCGCGACGGCGAACCGGCTGGTCGGCAACCGGCCCGGAGAGGCCGCCGTCGAGGTCACCCTGGGCGGTCTCGCGGTCGTCCTCGACGTGCCGCGCTGGGTGGCGGTCACCGGCGCCCCGGTCCCGGTCACCCTCGACGGCCGCCCGGTCGCCGACCCCCGCTGCGTGCGGGTACCGGCCGGAGCGCGGCTGCGGCTCGGCACCCCGCCGCGCGGGCTGCGCAGCTACCTCGCCGTCGGCGGCGGGATCCGACCCGCCCCCGTGCTCGGGTCCCGCGCCCGGGACTCGCTGACCGGGCTCGGCCCGCCCGCCGTCGCCCCGGGCGTCGACCTGCCGCTCGGCCCCGTGCCGGGCGAGCCGCCCGCCGTGCCGGTCGAGCTCGCCGCGCCCCGGCTGCCCGGTCCCGCGACCCGGGTCCGGTTCCACTGGGGCCCCCGCGACGGCGTCCTCGGCCCTGCCGACCGCGCCCTGCTCCGGCGCGCGCCGTGGCGCGTCTCCGGGCACTGCGACCGGGTCGGCATCCGGCTCACCGGCGCCACCCTCGCCGTCGGCGACCGGTCGCTGCCCAGCGAGGGCGTGCCGCTCGGCGCCGTCCAGGTCCCGCCGTCGGGCGAGCCCATCCTGTTCCTCGCCGATCACCCCGTGACCGGCGGCTACCCGGTGGTCGGCGTCGTCGCCGACGCCGACATCGACCTCCTCGGCCAGCTCCGGCCCGGGGACCCCCTGCGTCTGGACGCCATCCCGTCCGGGCGCGACACCGAAGGATGAGAGGTACCCCTGTGTCCGCACCGACCACGGAATCCGCCGCGATCGTCACCTCCGTGCGCCCGCCGTTCCACCTGGCGATCCCGGTGGACGACATCGAGGCGGCCCGCGAGTTCTACGGCACCCTGCTCGGCTTCCCCCGCGGCCGCTCCGCCGAGCGCTGGACCGACTGGAACGTCGCCGGCCACCAGGTCGTCACCCACCAGGTCGGCGAGCCGTCGGACACCCCGCGCGCGGGCGTCGCCGGCACCAACCCCGTCGACGGCCACGACGTGCCGGTCCCGCACTTCGGGCTCGTGCTGAGCGTCCCGGAGTTCCGCGCACTGGCCGAGCGGCTGACCGCCGCCGGCACGCGGTTCGTCATCGAGCCGTACGTGCGGTTCGAGGGGGAGCCGGGGGAGCAGTGGACGATGTTCTTCCTCGACCCCGCGGGCAACGCGCTCGAGTTCAAGGCCTTCGCCGACCCCGAGCAGCTGTTCGCCGTCTGATCCCCACACGGTCGCGGCCCGTCCCCGGACGGGCCCGCGGCCGGGGTCATCGGCGGGATGCCGCCCGCCGATGACCCGCTGTGCCACCGGTGTCGCCGTCTCGCGCGCGCCGGGTCTGCTCCACCCACCACACCGCGATCACGCCTGCCCGCAGCAGCGGGACCCCCACCGGGAGACACCCATGACCCTATCAAGCGACGCCCCCACCGGGCGGGCCGCCGAGACCCCCTCCACCCCGTCGCCGAGCTCGGCCCGGTCCCGCCGCGCGGCGCTCGCCGCCGCGTCCGGGACCGCCGTCGAGTACTACGAGTTCGGCGTCTACGGCTACCTCGCCGTCGTCATCGGGCCGCTGTTCTTCCCCAGCGCCGACCCGGTCGCCTCACTGCTGTCGACGCTCGCGGTGTTCGGCAGCGCGTTCCTCATGCGCCCGCTCGGCGGCATCGTCCTCGGCCGGCTCGGCGACCGCCTGGGCCGCAAGCCGGTCCTGGTGTTCACGATCACCGGGATGGGCACCGCGACCGCCCTGGTCGGGCTGCTGCCGACCGCGGCCACCGCCGGCCTGCTCGCCCCCGCCCTGCTGGTCCTGGCCCGGCTCGCCCAGGGCTTCTTAGCCGGCGGTGAGGTGACCGGGTCGGCCACCTACCTCGCCGAGTCCTCCCCGGCGGGCCGACGCGGCTTCTTCGGGTCCTTCACGCCGGTCGGGGTCGCCCTCGGTGGCGGCACCGCGGCGTTGGTCGCGGGGGTCACCTCGACCCTGCTGACCGCCGAGCAGCTGAGCGCGTTCGGCTGGCGGATCCCGTTCCTGCTCGCGCTGCCGCTGGTGGTGCTCACCCTGATCGCCCGGCACCGGCTGGAGGACTCCGAGGAGTTCGAGCACAGCCGCGCGGCGGGCGAGCTGCCCAAGGCCCCGGTGCAGGAGGTGCTCACCCACCACCGGCGCGCGCTGGTGACCGTGCTGCTGCTGGCCACCGGGTCGAACGCGGGCTACTGGATCGGCCTGATCTTCATGAACATCTACCTGACCTCGGAGCTGGGCTACCCGAAGTCGAGCACGTTCTGGCTGATGGCCGCGATCGGGCTGTTCGTGGCGTGCCTGATGCCGCTCGCCGGAGCGCTGTCGGACCGCTACGGCTGCAAGAAGCTCATCGTCGCCGGGTTCCTCGGCTACTCCGTGCTGATCCTCCCGACGATGGCGTTGATGGGCACCGGCGACTTCACCCTGGCCGTCCTCGGCATGTTCCTGCTGGCCCTGCCGATGCCGGTCGTGCAGGCCGTCACCTACCCGACCTACGCCGAGCAGTTCCCGACCCGGGTCCGCTACACCGGCCTGTCCCTGGCCTTCAACGGCGGGACGATCATCGGCGGCGGTCTCACCCCGTTCCTCGCGACCTGGCTGACCTCGGTCACCGGCGACCCGCTCGCACCCGGCTACCTGCTGATGGTCGCGACGGTCGTCGCACTGCTGACCCTGCTCACCGTCCGCGAGACCGCCCGCCGGGAGCTGGCCCGATGACCGCCGCGACGACGGCGCCCGCCACCCCGGCCGAGCTGCGGGCACTGGCCGCCGCCGGGGGCTGGACCGGGCCCACCGCGGGCCTGTTCGGCGGGTACCAGCAGGCCAACCTGGTGGTGGTCCCGCAGGCGACGGCGTACGACTTCCTGCTCTTCTGCGTGCGGAACCCGACGCCGTGCCCGCTGCTCGGTGTCGGCGACACCGGCGACCCGGTCGTCACCGTCGGGGACACCTGGGTCGACGTCCGCACCGACTTCCCGCGCTACCGGACCTGGCTCCACGGCGTCGAGGACGGCGAGCCGACCGACCTGCGCGACCGGTGGCGCGCGGACTCGGTGGCGTTCCTGCTCGGGTGCAGCCACACCTTCGAGGAGCCCCTGGAACGGGCCGGGGTCCCGGTGCGGCGCAACCCGCGCTCGTCCGCGCCCGCGGTGTACGTCACGACCTGCCCGACCGTGCCGGCGGGCCGGGTGCACGGATCGCTGGTGGTGAGCATGCGCGCGGTGCCCGCCGCGCTCGTCGACCGGGCCGTCGAGGTGACGGCGCGCTACCCGACCGGGCACGGCGCGCCGGTGCACGTCGGGGACCCCGCCGCGATCGGGATCGCCGACCTGGCCCGGCCGGACTTCGGGCCGGAGCCGGTGGTCGAGGAGGGTGACGTGCCGGTCTTCTGGGCCTGCGGGGTCACCCCGCAGCTGGCCCTGCCCGGCTGCGGTGCCGAGTACGTGTTCACCCACGCGGCCGGGCACATGGTCGTGCTGGACCACTCCGTCGACGCCGCCGCGGGCGCCGCTCCGCACGGATGACGCCGCCGTCCCCCGCTCAGGCCGCGCGGGCGGGGGACGACGGTGCCGCGGGGAACAGTGCCGCGACCCGGGCCGCGGACGCCTGCGCCCGCGCCGTGGTCCCCAGCACACCGAGCACCACGACCACGACGGTCAGCGGCACCACGACCGCCCACGCCGTCGCCACCCCGGCGGCGGTGCTCGCCGCGGTGGCGACCACGGTCCCGCTGATCGCGACGCCGAACGACTGCCCGGCCTGCCTGCTGGTCGAGGCCACCGCCGCGGCGACGCCGGCCCGCTCGGGCGGCATCCCGTTCACCGCCGTGTTCGTGATCGGCGGGTTGAGCAGTGCGAACCCGCAGCCGAACACCCCGTGCGCGACGAGCACGAGCCACAGCGGGGTGGCGGGGGAGAGCTGGGAGAAGGTCAGCGCGACCGCCACCATCGCCGTCCCGCCGAGGACGAGCGGCAGCCGGGCCCCGCGCGCGGCGACCATCCGCCCGGCCAGCGGCGCGACCACCGTCGTCGCGACGGCGGCCGGCAGCAGCGTCAGCCCGGCCTGCAGGGCGCTGAGCCCCCGCACGTCCTGCAGGTAGAGCGCGGACAGGAACAGCAGCGAGCCGAACGCCGCGAACGCGCAGACCGCGATCACCGTCGCCGAGGTGAACGGGGCGCTCCGGAAGAACCGCAGCTCCACCAGGGGCTCGGGGTGCCGCCGCTCCCAGACGACCAGCAGGACCAGCGCGCCGACGGCCAGCGCCGCCAGCCCGAGCACCCCCGCCGACGACCAGCCCAGCCGCGGCCCCTCGATCACCGCCGCCACCGTCGACCCGAGCAGCGCCACCACCAGGAGCTGCCCCACCGGGTCGGCCCGCCGCGGACGGGCGGCCCGCGACTCCGGGACGAGCCGCGCCGTCAGGACCCACGCCGCCAGCACCACGGGGATGTTCACCCAGAAGATCGCCCGCCAGCCGACGGTGTCCACGAGGAGCCCGCCGAGCACCGGGCCGAGGCCCAGCGAGATGCCGACCATCGCGCCCCACACCCCGATCGCGCGGGCCCGCTCCCGGACGTCGGTGAAGACGTTGGTGATGATCGACATGGCGACCGGGTTGAGCATCGCGCCGCCGAGCGCCTGCACCACCCGCGCCCCGATCAGCCAGCCGACCGTCGGAGCCAGGCTGCACAGCAGCGACCCGATGCCGAACACGACGAGCCCGGTCCGGAAGACGCGGCGGCGCCCGACCCGGTCCGCCGTCGCGCCGGCCAGCATCAGGAAGCAGGCCAGGACGACGGTGTAGGCGTCGACGGTCCACTGCAGCTCGGTGATCGAGGCGTGCAGGTCCGCGACGAGCGCGGGCAGTGCCACGTTGACGATCGTGACGTCCATCGAGACGATCAGGATGCTGGTGCAGAGCACGGTCAGGATCAGCAGCCGGTGCCGGCGTCCGGCGGGACCGGCCGGCACGACGACGTCGTTCCCCACGGCATCTCCTTGTCCGGAGCTAACGAACTGGGAGCGACGATAGCCTGCCCCGCGGTGCCGGGTGCGGCGGTCGGGCCCGATGCCTACAGGTGGGTGGAGTAGAAGCCGGCGAGCCGGTCGACCGCGGCGTCGACGTAGGTGGGCTCGTCGTACATCTCGTAGTGGCCCGCCCCGTCGACCACCATGAGGTCCACGGGGTTCGGGGCCGTCTCCCAGAGCCGCATGCCGGCCTCGGAGGAGCCGGTGGTGCCGACGCGGCCGGCCAGGACGACCTGCAGGGGTTGGGTCATGAGCGGGTCGACCAGGTGGAACGCGTCGTACCCGAGCAGCAGGGAGTCCCCCCGCGCGAGGCGACGGTTCGTCGAGTACTCGCTCCCGCCCCGTCCGGTGCGGTAGTACCGGATCGCCTGTGTCGTGTCGATGTCGTCCACTCCGAGCGCGGCGGCCTCCTCGGCGTTGTCGGGGAGCCACTTCTCGCGGGTGAGGTGTCCTGCGCGGTTCTCGGCCGAACGGGCGTCCGCCATGGCGTCGAGTGCGGCGACGGGGCCGTCGGACGCGCCGCGGCGGAACGCGGTGCCGATGTCCACGGGGACGACCACGCCCACGGCCCTGATGCGGTGGTCGGTGCGGGCGGTGTGGACGGCGTACCCGCCACCGGCGCAGATGCCGAGCACGCCGATGCGCCGGGGGTCGATCCCGGCCGTGGTGTCCAGTGCGTCGAGCGCGTAGCTGATGTCCTCGCCCCGCCGGTACGGGTCCTCGAGGTCGCGCGGCTCGCCACCACTGCGCCCCTGGTGGGCCGGGTCGAGGACGAGCGCGGCGATGCCGCGGTCGGCGAGGCGGCGGGCGTACTCGGCGCCGATCTGCTCCTTGACGCTGCTGCCCGGGGTCGACAGCACCACGGCAGGCCGGGGAGTCGACCCGTCGGTGCCGGGGGGCAGGTGGAGATCGGCGGCGAGCCGGATGGGCCCGCGCGGGATCGTGATGTGCTGCAGTGGCACGGGAGCCCCTCCGTCTAGGGTCGACAGCGGTCGAAGTTCGACATGCAGGTAGTTCGACTTCGACTCTGTTCGACATCGTACGGAATGGGAGGTGCTCGTGTCGGTCGACGCCGCGCAGCTGTGGTCGCTGAACCATCGGCTGCTGACCGTCGTGCTGGAGGAGTGCGTCGCCGACCTGGCGGAGCTGGGCCTGGAGACGAAGGAGTTCTTCGTCCTCGCCGAGGTCGCCACGTCCCCCTACCCGGCCCAGCTCGCCGCGACGCTGGTCATCCCGAAGGCGAGCGTGACGGCGTACGTGCGCACCCTGGTCGGCCTCGGTTACCTGCGCCGGGAGATCGACGACGCCGACCTGCGCCGCCACCGGCTCGTCCTGACCGCCGAGGGGGAGGCCGCCCGCGACCGGGCCCTCGCCGCGCTGGCGCGGGAGTTCGACCGCAGGCTCGCGCGGATCCCGCCGCAGGACCGGGCCGAGCTGGCGCGGATCCTGCTCGCCCTGCTCGGGCCGGTGGGGTAGACCGCCGGGCCGGGACCTCGCAGGATCTCTCGTCGTGGGCCGGCAGCCCCGTGGCCCGCTAGCCTCGACGTGCCAGGCACGATCGACCCGTCCGGGACGGAGGCCGCGATGCGGATCATCGCGCTCGAGGAGCACTTCCTGGATCTCGACGTCGCGCGGGCGAGCAGGCCCGAGGCCGAGCGGCTCAGCCCCGGCTCCACCGCGGCGTACGCCCCCGGGACGGGGTACCCCTACACCCCGGCGCCCGAGGTTCTCCTCGATCTGGGCGAGGGGCGGATCGCCGACATGGACGCTCACGGCATCTCCGTGCAGGTCCTGTCCACCCTCTCCACCCAGCAGCTGCCCGCCGACGTCGCCGTGGAGCTCGTCCGGAAGGTCAACGACCGCACGGCGGCGGCCGTCGCGGCGCACCCGGACCGCTTCGCCGCCTTCGCCGCGCTGCCGACGGCCGTGCCGGAGGCCGCCGCCGACGAGCTCGCCCGCGCCGTCGGTGAGCTCGGGTTCGTCGGATCCATGATCAACGGCCGGACCGGGGGCGGGTTCCTCGACGAGCCCCGGTTCGACCCCGTCCTGCGGCGGTCGGCGGAGCTGAGGGTGCCCATCTATCTGCACCCGGGCGTCCCGCCGGTCGAGACCTCCCGGTCGAACTACGAGGGCGGGCTCGACCCGATCGTCACGGCCCGGCTGCAGACGAGCGCCTGGGGCTGGCACGTCGAGACGGGGACCCACTGAGGTGTTCTCAGTAGCGGGTTGATCATGTCGTGCGGTCGTACTCGGTGTGGAGTAGTACGAGCGCAGCTGCGGTGATCGCGCCGGTGCGCCAGGGACATAGCGTGACTCGCCGCAACGCGGCGAAGGTGGTCTTGAGCAGGGCGTTTCCGCGTTCGGCCAGAGCACGAAGGGCTGAGTGCAGGGTGTTGACGGTGCGCTGGTTGACCGTCTGCCCGCGGCCGGGGGCGAGTTTGATGGGCACGGTGAGCCGGTCGGCTTCGCCTTCGTAGCCGAGGTCGCCCAGCGCGGCGTGGGTGTCGTCGGTGAACGCGGCCAGGCCCTCGAGCAGCCCGGGGTGGGTACGGGCGCAGCGGGTGTCGTGCTCGCGGCCCGGCCGCACGTCGCTGGTCCATAGCGGCCATCCATCAGGTGCGGTGAGGACCTGGATGTTCCCGCCGTGGCGGCGGTGCTTGCCCGACCACCACAGGTCGACCCCGGGGGTGAGGCCGAGCGCGCGGCACCGGTCGGTGGCGATCAGGGTGCCGTCGAGATTCACGTGGGTGTGCCCGGCTGTGCGGGCGGCGAGCAGGGCTCCGTGCAGGCCGGGTGCGGCCGCGGCGAGGACGTCGATGCCTTCGTGCAGGTAACGGTAGGCCGTTGCAGTGCTGATCGCGTTGTCACCGGCCAAACATCGGACCCGGGTAGCATCACAGAACCAGCGGATCACCAGCACTGCCTGGGCGAACGGGGTCAACGCCCGCCGCCGGGTGCCACGTCGACGGCGTTGAAGGACCAGGAGCCGCGCCAGATAGGCCACGGTGCGCTCCCCGATCGGGAGGACAGCGGTGTAGGTGACAGGATCAGACATGCAGGACCTCGGTGACGGTGTCGATCTGTGCTGGACCGAACCGATCTACCGGGGTCCTGCCCCGTTCCCGCTCATCTCACCACCCTCGGCGTGTCGCCACGACCTGCCACCCCGCTACTGAGAACACCTCACTTCCTCCATCTGGTCCTCGCCGGGGTGTTCGACCGGTACCCGGACCTGCAGCTCGTCCTCGGCCACTGGGGCGAGATGGTCCCCTTCTACCTCGAACGGATCGAGGAGGCCCTCCCGCAGCGGATCACCCACCTGGACCGTCCGGTCGGGGACTACTTCCGGGAGAACGTCCACATCACCCCGAGCGGGATGTTCAACCAGGCCCAGCTCCGGTTCTGCGTCGAGACGGTCGGGGTGGACCGGATCATGTTCAGCGTCGACTACCCGATGCTGGGCAACGACGGCGCCCGGGCGTTCCTCCGCGAGGCGGACCTGCCCCCGCTCGCGATGGAGAAGATCGCCCACCTCAACGCCGAACGGCTGCTGGGGCTGCCGGGATGAGCACGGCCGGGAACCGTCGGCACCATGAGCTGCAGGGGACAGGACGAGCTGTGGGGGTAGGACGATGACGTCCTACCCCCACAGAATCGGTGGTGCGCCGTCAGGGACTTGAACCCCGAACCCGCTGGTTAAGAGCCAGCTGCTCTGCCAATTGAGCTAACGGCGC
>NZ_MCIM01000001.1:3554485-3557751 GCF_001932405.1 Pseudonocardia sp. Ae331_Ps2
GACGTGCCAGGCACGATCGACCCGTCCGGGACGGAGGCCGCGATGCGGATCATCGCGCTCGAGGAGCACTTCCTGGATCTCGACGTCGCGCGGGCGAGCAGGCCCGAGGCCGAGCGGCTCAGCCCCGGCTCCACCGCGGCGTACGCCCCCGGGACGGGGTACCCCTACACCCCGGCGCCCGAGGTTCTCCTCGATCTGGGCGAGGGGCGGATCGCCGACATGGACGCTCACGGCATCTCCGTGCAGGTCCTGTCCACCCTCTCCACCCAGCAGCTGCCCGCCGACGTCGCCGTGGAGCTCGTCCGGAAGGTCAACGACCGCACGGCGGCGGCCGTCGCGGCGCACCCGGACCGCTTCGCCGCCTTCGCCGCGCTGCCGACGGCCGTGCCGGAGGCCGCCGCCGACGAGCTCGCCCGCGCCGTCGGTGAGCTCGGGTTCGTCGGATCCATGATCAACGGCCGGACCGGGGGCGGGTTCCTCGACGAGCCCCGGTTCGACCCCGTCCTGCGGCGGTCGGCGGAGCTGAGGGTGCCCATCTATCTGCACCCGGGCGTCCCGCCGGTCGAGACCTCCCGGTCGAACTACGAGGGCGGGCTCGACCCGATCGTCACGGCCCGGCTGCAGACGAGCGCCTGGGGCTGGCACGTCGAGACGGGGACCCACTGAGGTGTTCTCAGTAGCGGGTTGATCATGTCGTGCGGTCGTACTCGGTGTGGAGTAGTACGAGCGCAGCTGCGGTGATCGCGCCGGTGCGCCAGGGACATAGCGTGACTCGCCGCAACGCGGCGAAGGTGGTCTTGAGCAGGGCGTTTCCGCGTTCGGCCAGAGCACGAAGGGCTGAGTGCAGGGTGTTGACGGTGCGCTGGTTGACCGTCTGCCCGCGGCCGGGGGCGAGTTTGATGGGCACGGTGAGCCGGTCGGCTTCGCCTTCGTAGCCGAGGTCGCCCAGCGCGGCGTGGGTGTCGTCGGTGAACGCGGCCAGGCCCTCGAGCAGCCCGGGGTGGGTACGGGCGCAGCGGGTGTCGTGCTCGCGGCCCGGCCGCACGTCGCTGGTCCATAGCGGCCATCCATCAGGTGCGGTGAGGACCTGGATGTTCCCGCCGTGGCGGCGGTGCTTGCCCGACCACCACAGGTCGACCCCGGGGGTGAGGCCGAGCGCGCGGCACCGGTCGGTGGCGATCAGGGTGCCGTCGAGATTCACGTGGGTGTGCCCGGCTGTGCGGGCGGCGAGCAGGGCTCCGTGCAGGCCGGGTGCGGCCGCGGCGAGGACGTCGATGCCTTCGTGCAGGTAACGGTAGGCCGTTGCAGTGCTGATCGCGTTGTCACCGGCCAAACATCGGACCCGGGTAGCATCACAGAACCAGCGGATCACCAGCACTGCCTGGGCGAACGGGGTCAACGCCCGCCGCCGGGTGCCACGTCGACGGCGTTGAAGGACCAGGAGCCGCGCCAGATAGGCCACGGTGCGCTCCCCGATCGGGAGGACAGCGGTGTAGGTGACAGGATCAGACATGCAGGACCTCGGTGACGGTGTCGATCTGTGCTGGACCGAACCGATCTACCGGGGTCCTGCCCCGTTCCCGCTCATCTCACCACCCTCGGCGTGTCGCCACGACCTGCCACCCCGCTACTGAGAACACCTCACTTCCTCCATCTGGTCCTCGCCGGGGTGTTCGACCGGTACCCGGACCTGCAGCTCGTCCTCGGCCACTGGGGCGAGATGGTCCCCTTCTACCTCGAACGGATCGAGGAGGCCCTCCCGCAGCGGATCACCCACCTGGACCGTCCGGTCGGGGACTACTTCCGGGAGAACGTCCACATCACCCCGAGCGGGATGTTCAACCAGGCCCAGCTCCGGTTCTGCGTCGAGACGGTCGGGGTGGACCGGATCATGTTCAGCGTCGACTACCCGATGCTGGGCAACGACGGCGCCCGGGCGTTCCTCCGCGAGGCGGACCTGCCCCCGCTCGCGATGGAGAAGATCGCCCACCTCAACGCCGAACGGCTGCTGGGGCTGCCGGGATGAGCACGGCCGGGAACCGTCGGCACCATGAGCTGCAGGGGACAGGACGAGCTGTGGGGGTAGGACGATGACGTCCTACCCCCACAGAATCGGTGGTGCGCCGTCAGGGACTTGAACCCCGAACCCGCTGGTTAAGAGCCAGCTGCTCTGCCAATTGAGCTAACGGCGCGTGCTATTCGGTTGTGATCGTGCGTGCGCCGTCAGGGACTCGAACCCCGAACCCGCTGGTTAAGAGCCAGCTGCTCTGCCAATTGAGCTAACGGCGCATGTGTACTTGTCCGTCGCACGGCTCTGCTGCTGCAGAATCGGCGACCGGGTGAGTGACGGGACTTGAACCCGCGGCCCCCTGGACCACAACCAGGTGCTCTACCAACTGAGCTACACCCACCATCGCGATCTCCCGGACTCCCGGAAGCGCTGGAGAAACTATAGACCGGGGTCCGCGGGAGCCCTCAGCCGGGGGTCGTACCGGTCTGCGGGGGTGCCGCGACGTGCGCGACCGCGGCCGCCGCGGCCTGCGCCTGCTCGGTCGTCGGACCGGGCGGGGCCACGAACAGCGCCTGCCGGTAGTAGGCCAGCTCGCGGATCGACTCGCGGATGTCGGCGAGCGCGCGGTGCGCGAGGCCCTTCTCCGGCTTGGCGTAGAACACCCGGGGGAACCAGCGCCGCGCCAGCTCCTTCACCGAGCTGACGTCGATCATCCGGTAGTGCAGGTACCCGTCGAGCTCGGTCATGTCCCGGGCGATGAAGCCCCGGTCGGTGGCGATCGAGTTGCCGGCCAGCGGCGCGGACCGGGCGTCCGGGACGTGGGTGCGGACGTAGTCGAGCACCATCTTCTCGGCCTGCTCGACCGTGACCGTCGCGCGCCGGACCTCCTCGGTCAGCCCGGACCGGGCGTGCATGTCGCGCACGACGTCGGGCATCGCGTCGAGCTTCGCGTCGTCGCAGGCGATGACGACGTCCACGCCCTCGCCGAGAATGTTCAGGTCGCCGTCGGTGACCAGGGCTGCGATCTCGATGAGGGCGTCGGACCCCAGATCGAGCCCGGTCATCTCGCAGTCGATCCACACCAGCCGATCGGTCATCGTCACAGCCTAGGTGACATCGGTGCGACGGGCGCGAGCCTCGCCCACCACCGTCGGGGGTGTGCCCTAGGCTCGCGCCGTGGCTGACGACACACCCGCTCGCACCATCGCCGCCGGATACGCCACCGACGGACCCGCGCTGGAGCTCGGCACCGTCC
>NZ_MCIM01000001.1:3557763-3628195 GCF_001932405.1 Pseudonocardia sp. Ae331_Ps2
GATCACCAGCACTGCCTGGGCGAACGGGGTCAACGCCCGCCGCCGGGTGCCACGTCGACGGCGTTGAAGGACCAGGAGCCGCGCCAGATAGGCCACGGTGCGCTCCCCGATCGGGAGGACAGCGGTGTAGGTGACAGGATCAGACATGCAGGACCTCGGTGACGGTGTCGATCTGTGCTGGACCGAACCGATCTACCGGGGTCCTGCCCCGTTCCCGCTCATCTCACCACCCTCGGCGTGTCGCCACGACCTGCCACCCCGCTACTGAGAACACCTCACTTCCTCCATCTGGTCCTCGCCGGGGTGTTCGACCGGTACCCGGACCTGCAGCTCGTCCTCGGCCACTGGGGCGAGATGGTCCCCTTCTACCTCGAACGGATCGAGGAGGCCCTCCCGCAGCGGATCACCCACCTGGACCGTCCGGTCGGGGACTACTTCCGGGAGAACGTCCACATCACCCCGAGCGGGATGTTCAACCAGGCCCAGCTCCGGTTCTGCGTCGAGACGGTCGGGGTGGACCGGATCATGTTCAGCGTCGACTACCCGATGCTGGGCAACGACGGCGCCCGGGCGTTCCTCCGCGAGGCGGACCTGCCCCCGCTCGCGATGGAGAAGATCGCCCACCTCAACGCCGAACGGCTGCTGGGGCTGCCGGGATGAGCACGGCCGGGAACCGTCGGCACCATGAGCTGCAGGGGACAGGACGAGCTGTGGGGGTAGGACGATGACGTCCTACCCCCACAGAATCGGTGGTGCGCCGTCAGGGACTTGAACCCCGAACCCGCTGGTTAAGAGCCAGCTGCTCTGCCAATTGAGCTAACGGCGCGTGCTATTCGGTTGTGATCGTGCGTGCGCCGTCAGGGACTCGAACCCCGAACCCGCTGGTTAAGAGCCAGCTGCTCTGCCAATTGAGCTAACGGCGCATGTGTACTTGTCCGTCGCACGGCTCTGCTGCTGCAGAATCGGCGACCGGGTGAGTGACGGGACTTGAACCCGCGGCCCCCTGGACCACAACCAGGTGCTCTACCAACTGAGCTACACCCACCATCGCGATCTCCCGGACTCCCGGAAGCGCTGGAGAAACTATAGACCGGGGTCCGCGGGAGCCCTCAGCCGGGGGTCGTACCGGTCTGCGGGGGTGCCGCGACGTGCGCGACCGCGGCCGCCGCGGCCTGCGCCTGCTCGGTCGTCGGACCGGGCGGGGCCACGAACAGCGCCTGCCGGTAGTAGGCCAGCTCGCGGATCGACTCGCGGATGTCGGCGAGCGCGCGGTGCGCGAGGCCCTTCTCCGGCTTGGCGTAGAACACCCGGGGGAACCAGCGCCGCGCCAGCTCCTTCACCGAGCTGACGTCGATCATCCGGTAGTGCAGGTACCCGTCGAGCTCGGTCATGTCCCGGGCGATGAAGCCCCGGTCGGTGGCGATCGAGTTGCCGGCCAGCGGCGCGGACCGGGCGTCCGGGACGTGGGTGCGGACGTAGTCGAGCACCATCTTCTCGGCCTGCTCGACCGTGACCGTCGCGCGCCGGACCTCCTCGGTCAGCCCGGACCGGGCGTGCATGTCGCGCACGACGTCGGGCATCGCGTCGAGCTTCGCGTCGTCGCAGGCGATGACGACGTCCACGCCCTCGCCGAGAATGTTCAGGTCGCCGTCGGTGACCAGGGCTGCGATCTCGATGAGGGCGTCGGACCCCAGATCGAGCCCGGTCATCTCGCAGTCGATCCACACCAGCCGATCGGTCATCGTCACAGCCTAGGTGACATCGGTGCGACGGGCGCGAGCCTCGCCCACCACCGTCGGGGGTGTGCCCTAGGCTCGCGCCGTGGCTGACGACACACCCGCTCGCACCATCGCCGCCGGATACGCCACCGACGGACCCGCGCTGGAGCTCGGCACCGTCCTCGTCGACGGCGTGTGCGACCCGCAGGCCAGGGTCCGGATCCCGCTCGCGACGCTGAACCGGCACGGCCTGGTGGCCGGGGCGACCGGCACCGGCAAGACGAAGACGCTGCAGGCGCTGGCCGGGCAGCTCTCCGACGCCGGGGTCCCGGTCCTGCTCGCCGACGTCAAGGGCGACCTGTCCGGCATGGCCCGGCCGGGTGAGCCGAACGACAAGGTCACCGCTCGCGCGACCGACACGGGCGACGACTGGGTCCCGACCGCGTACCCGGTGCAGTTCCTGTCCCTGGGCGACGGCGGCGTCGCCGTCCCGGTGCGGGCGACGCTGACCCAGTTCGGCCCGATCCTGCTGGCGAAGGTGCTCGGCCTCAACGCCACCCAGGAGTCCACCCTCGGCCTGATCTTCCACTGGGCCGACCAGCGCGGGCTGCCGCTGCTCGACACCAAGGACCTGCGCGCGGTCATCACGCACCTCACCTCCGACGAGGGCAAGGCCGACCTCAAGGGCATCGGCGGGGTCTCCCCGGCGACGGCCGGGGTCATCCTGCGGGCGCTGGTCAACCTGGAGGCCCAGGGCGGCGAGGAGTTCTTCGGCGAGCCCGAGTTCGAACCCGCGGACCTGATGCGTCAGGTCGACGGGAAGGGTGTCGTCACCCTGCTGGAGCTGGCCGAACGCGCCGCGAACCCGGTGCTGTTCTCCACGTTCCTGATGTGGCTGCTCGCCGAGCTGTACGAGGAGCTGCCCGAGGCGGGCGACCTGGACCGGCCCAAGCTGGCGTTCTTCTTCGATGAGGCGCACCTGCTGTTCACCGACGCCTCGAAGGCGTTCCTCGACCGCATCGAGCAGACCGTCAAGCTCATCCGGTCCAAGGGCGTCGGGGTGTTCTTCTGCACCCAGCTGCCCACCGACGTGCCGAACGAGGTGCTGTCCCAGCTGGGCGCGCGGATCCAGCACGCGCTGCGGGCCTTCACCCCGGACGACCAGAAGGCGCTGTCGCGCACGGTGCGGACCTATCCGAAGTCCGAGGTCTACGACCTGGAGTCGGCGCTGACCTCGCTGGGCACCGGTGAGGCGATCGTCACGGTGCTGTCCGAGCGCGGCGCGCCGACACCGGTCGCCTGGACCCGGCTGCGGGCCCCGCGCTCGCTGATGGCCGCCCTGCCGGTCGACGACGTCCGCGCCGACGCCGCCGCCTCGCCGTTGCAGGCGAAGTACGGACAGATGGTGGACCGCGAGTCGGCCTACGAGAAGCTCACCGCGAGCATCGCGGCCGGGCCGGGTGGCGAGGCGACGCCGGTCGGGGCGCCCGCCCCTGCTCCGGAACCGGGCCAGGCCCCGCCGCCCCCGCCGCAGGACTCGTCGGGCGGCGGGATCTTCTCCAAGATCGGGGACTTCCTGCAGTCACCGACCGGTCGTCAGCTCACCACCACGGTGACCCGCGAGATCACCCGCAGTCTGTTCGGGACCCGCCGGCGTCGCTGACCCGCGGCGGGACCCGGAACGGCGCGACCGGGTCCGGGGTGACCGCGGCCATGAGCGCGACGGCGTCGGCGGGGTCCAGGTCCAGCACCTGCACCGAGCCGCCGCCCGCGGCGGTGGTCGCCTCCAGCGTCAGCACCCCGGCGCGGCGCTGGAACAGGCTCTGCCGTATCCGCCAGCCGATGACGCCGTCGCGGCGCAGCGCGGTCGTGGTGCGCAGCAGTGACCCGTGTCGGGCGACGAGGTAGTGCTCGTCGAGTCGGTGGCCCAGGGCGCGGTAGCGGTCCAGCGCGAGCGGTACGGCCACCACGACCAGCGCTGCGCTGATCACCATCGGCCCGACCACGACCGGCCACACCGCGGCGTCGAACCAGGCGAACACCCCGAGGGCGGCGGCCGGGACGAGCGCAGGGCCGACCGCGCGCACCAGGCGCCGGGTCCGGGCCCGCGGCGGGTGCGCCCGCAGGGGGCCGTCCGTGACCGGGCCGGTCGCGCGGGTGGCCGTCGCGGCGACCGTGTGGGCGTGCGCGCGGCGCACCGGCGGGCCGAGCGCGCCGCTGCCGGAGTCGGCGTCGTCGCCGGCCAGGCCGACGGCCAGTGCCCCGGCCTGAGCGCCGCCACCCAGGGCCCGCACCAGTAGCGGCTCGGACACCGTCACCCCGCGCAGCCGCTGCTCGGACACCGACAGCGAGCGCTTGGTCAGCAGGCCGCGGCGCACCCGCAGCGTGCCGTCGGGCTCGCGGCTGAGCCGGTAGTCCCACCAGCGTTCGACGAACAGCACGATGCTGCCGACGACCATGACCAGCAGCAGGGCACCGACCGCGACGAGCACCGTCGCCCAGACCGGCGCGGTCGACAGTTCCCCGGCGACGGTGTCGGCACCGGGCAGCGAGCGCGGGTCGAGACCGGTCTCGTTCAGCAGGTTCCAGCCCGCGCCGGCCAGCGCGCCGATCGCGGCCAGCGAGCTGACCGTCAGCGGGGCGTAGCGCAGCGAGGACCAGTCGATCCGGTCGAGCTCCTCGCCGGCGGGCTCCTCCTGGTCCGCCGGGCCGCCGGCGGAGCCGTTCCCGTCGGCATCCCTCCCGTCGACCCCGCCGGGCGCCGTCCCGGTCCCGCCGGGGTCGCTCCCGGTGGCGGCCGTCGCCGGGCTGGCCGCCGCCGTGGCGGGCCGGGCGAGCAGTTCGCGGCGCAGCCGTTCGGCCTCGTCGGTGGTGACGGCGTCGAGGTCGAGGCCCGCGTCCGACCTGCTCTGCCCGGAGCCGACCTTCACCACCGACAGCCCGACGATCCGGTGCAACAGCGGTGCGGTCAGGTCGACGGTGCGGATCCGGTCCCGCGGCACCGAGCGGCGCTGCCGGATCAGCAGCCCGCTGTGCAGCTCGACCCGCTCGTCGGTGATCCGGTAGCGGGTCGTGCGCCACCGCACGACACCCGCCGCGACGGTGACGACGACCGCCGCCCCCGCGATCCAGACCTGGGTCGAGTTGCCGCTGCCCGCACCGAACAGGACGAGCACGACCAGCGCGGGGGCCAGGCGCAGCAGCGCGGTGGCCGGGCCGACGAGCAGCATCTGGACCGGCAGCCGTCGCCACTCGACCTCGTCGGGGGGCGTGCCGGTGCCGGTGCCCGTGGCGGGTGCGTCGGGCTCGGTCACGTCGCGTCCCCGCTGTGCCGCCCGGTCGTCTCGGTGAGCCGTCGGGCGAGCTCGGCGGCGGCGTCGGCGTCGAGCCCGGCGATGCGGACCGGGCCGCGGGCCGACGCGGTCGTGACGGTCACCGTCGCCCGGCCCAGCGCCTGCTGCAGCGGCCCGTGCTCGGTGTCGACCGTCTGCACCCGGGGGATCGGCGCGATCCGCCACTCCCGGACCAGCCAGCCGGACCGGGTGTAGACGGCGTCCTCGGTCACCTCCCAGCGGTGCAGCCGGTACCGCAGACCGGGTACGACGAGCGTCCCGACCAGCAGCCACAGCACGGTCAGCACCCCGGTCGCGATCAGCAGCCCGTGCCAGGGGACCGCGGGCAGCAGGAACCACGCGACGACCTGGCCCACGAGCAGCACGAGAGGGACCGGCACCGCCGAGAGCCGCCACCACCAGATCGCGCGGGGGTCCAGCCGGTTCGCGGGTGGGCGCAACGGGAGCGGCAGCGCGTCGGTCGGGATCCCGGGTCCGGGGTCGCCGGTGCGGGGGCCGGTGGCGGTCATGGCCCCACTCTGCCGAACGGAGCGCGCCGGGAGCATCCGCGCGCGCCGTCGGGGCAGCACACTGTGGCCGAAAGTGGGGTGCAGCCGAGTGGCACACCAGCTGCACCCGTCGACCGGTGACGGGTACCTGGTGTGCCACTCGGCGGGCGACGACGGTCAGTGGGCCTGCGCGGACAGGTCGTAGACCGTGGTGCCGTCGACGGTCGTCGCGGTGTAGTGCTGCGCGACCCAGGCGGTGATCTCCGCCCCGGTGCCGCGAGCGCCGCCGGGGCCGCCCCGCTGGCCGCCGCTGACGAAGTACCGGATGTCGCCGTTCGCGACGTACTGCCGGAACTGGTCCAGGGTGGGGGAGGGGTCGCTGCCGGAGAAGCCGCCGATCGCCATGACCGCGGTGTCCCCGCCCGCGGCGAGCATCATCGACGCCGCGCCCTGGGAGCCGATCGTCGCCGCGGCCCAGCGGGCCGGACCCGCGTCCCGCAGCAGCGCGACGAGCTGCGGGCCGGTCCGCTCGGTCCCCGGACCACCGCCGAACATCCCGCCCGGCCCACCCGCACCGGTCTGTCCCGCACCGGTCTGTCCGGTACCGGGTTGCGCGGCACCGTCCGGGAGACCCCCACCGGCGTCGGCCGGGGCCCCGGTGGCCCCGGGCGCGGCGGTCCCGGCACCGTCGGCCCGGTCGCGATCGCCCCGCCCGTCGCGGAACCCGCCCGGGCCCCGGTCGGCCCCGGCGACCTCCGGCCCCGCGGTCGGGATGGAGCCCTCGTGCGGGGTCGCCACGGTCTGGACGGCGTAGGCCGCCGGCGCGGCCACACCGCTCAGGACCGCGACGCCGACCGCCACGGCGAGCCACCGCCGTCCCCGCGCGGGGGCCAGCAGCGCCGCACCGGACACGACGCCCGCCACCAGCACCACCCAGCGCAGCCAGGGCAGGAACTGCGGCGACCAGCCGAGCAGCACGAATGTCCAGACCGCGGTCCCGACGGTGGCGACGGCGAGCACCCCGCGGACCCACCGGAGGTCACGGTGTCCGAGCAGCTCGCGACCGCCGACCGCGATCAGCGCCGCGATCCCCGGCGCCAGCGCCACCGTGTAGTACGGGTGGACGATCCCCTCCATGAACGACAGCACCAGCACCGTCACCAGCGTCCAGCCGCCCCACACGAGCAGCGAGCCGCGGACGGCGTCGATGCGCGGTGCGCGGCCACGCAGCACCAGCGCCGCGACGAGCAGCAGCAGCGCCGCCGGGAGCAGCCAGGAGACCTGGGTGCCGAACGACGTCCCGAACATCCGCAGGAACCCGGCCTGACCGCCGAAGACCGCGCCGCCGGGGCCACCCGGGGGCATGCCGCCACCGCCGGGGGCACCACCCGGGAACGCACCGCCCGGGAACGCGCCGCCGGGGAACGCACCGGCCGCGGCGTCGCGCGCGGTGTCACCGCCCCGGCCACCCTCGCCGCCGACGATCCGGCCCAGCCCGTTGTAGCCGAAGGCCAGGCCGAGCGGGGTGTTGTCCCCGGACCCGCCGATGTACGGGCGGGCGTCGACCGGCCACAGCGCGACGGCGAGCAGCCACCAGCCGGCGCCGACGACGATCCCGGCACCCCCGACGAGCAGCTGCCACACCCGTCGCCACGGACGGCCGGGCGCGGCCCACAGCCAGGCCAGGGCCAGACCGGGCAGCACCAGGAACGCCTGCAGCGACTTGGCGAGGAACGCGAACCCCAGCACCAGCCCGACCGCGGCGATCCACCGGGTCCGGCCGTCCTCCAGACCCCGGACCAGCAGGTACGCCGCCAGGACGAGCAGCAGCGTGAGCATCGCGTCGGGGTTGTCGAAACGGAACATCAGCGCCGCGACGGGCGTGAGCGCCAGCAGCGCCCCGGCCAGCAGCCCGGCGCCGTGCCCGGACACCCGGCGGACCGCGGCGTACAGCAGCCCGACCGCGGCGACGCCCATCAGCGCCTGCGGCACCAGCAGGCTCCAGGACGAGAACCCGAAGATCCGTGCGGAGATCTCCATCGGCCACAGCGATGCGGGCGGCTTGTCGACGGTGATCGCGTTCTCCGGGTCGAGGGACCCGAAGAAGAACGCCGTCCAGTCGTTCGCCCCGGCCTGCACCGCGGCGGCGTAGAAGGAGTTGGCCCAGCCCGAGGCGGCCAGGTTCCACAGGTAGAGCGCGCCCGTCGCGACGAGCAGCGCGACGACCGAGACGGGTCGTGTCCAGCGGCGTGGACCGTCGGACGGGGGCGGAGGAGCGTCGGACCGGGTGGGGAACCGGTCGAGGGTGCTGGTCACGCGGCGGTCGCCTTCTCGAGCTGGGAGGGGGTGGACCGGGTGCGGAACACCCAGGACCGGAACAGGACGAAGCGCAGCACCGTCGCGACCAGGTTGGCCGCGACGATCACCGCGGCCTCGACGGCCAGGTGCGCGCCGGGGGCGAGGGCGCCGAGCACAGCGAGGGCGCCGGTGGTCAGGACGAGGCCGAGCGCGAACACGATGAGACCCTGGAACTGGTGGGTGACCGCGCGGTCCCGACCACGGACGCCGAAGGTGAACCGCCGGTTCAGCGCGGTGTTGGCGACCGCGCAGACCAGCAGCGCGACGACGTTCGCCGCGATCGGTCCGAGCGTCCCGCGCAGCGCGAGGAACAGCAGCAGGTTCGCCACCGTCGACGCGACGCCGATCGCGGCGAAGCGGGCCAGCTGGAACGGCATCGCCCGCGGCACCCCGGGGACCTCCGGCGGGGCCAGCGGCGCCCGCCCGAGCTGCGCGCGGACCTCGGCCAGCGGTAGCGCACCCGTCGCCAGTGCCCGGCCGACCCGCCACACGCCCTTCAGGTCCGCGACGGCCGTCGCCACGATGTCCACACTGGAGTTCGGGTCGTCGACCCAGTCGACGGGCACCTCGTGGATGCGCAGCCCGGACCGTTCGGCCAGCACCAGCAGCTCGGTGTCGAAGAACCAGGCGGTGTCCTCGACCAGCGGCAGCAGCCGCCGGGCCACGTCGGAGCGGATCGCCTTGAACCCGCACTGGGCGTCGGAGAAGCGGGCCGAGAGCGCGCCGCGCAGGATCAGGTTGTAGCTGCGCGAGATGAACTCCCGCTTCGGTCCGCGCACCACCCGTGACCCGCGACCCAGCCGGGTCCCGATCGCCAGGTCGGAGTGCCCGGACACGAGCGGGGCGACCAGCGGGAGCAGCGCGCCGAGGTCGGTGGAGAGGTCGACGTCGCAGTAGGCGAGCACGTCGGCGTCGGAACCGGACCAGACGTGGCGCAGCGCGCGGCCGCGGCCCTTCTGGTCCAGGCGCACCGTGGTGACCTCGGCGATCTCGGCGGCGAGGCGCTGCGCGATCTGCGGGGTGGCGTCGGTGCTGGCGTTGTCGGCGACGGTGATCCGGAACGTGTAGGGGAACCCGGAGGAGAGGAACTCGTGCAGGCGCCGCACCGAGGACTCCAGGTCGCGCTCCTCGTTGAAGACGGGGACGACGATGTCGAGCACGGTCCGGTCGCGGTCGGACGGACGCGCTCCGGGGCGTCCCGGGTGGGTGCCGGTTGCGGGGCCGGTGACGACTGTGGTCATGGGGTCGACGATCGGGTCCCGGGCTGTCGTGGTTGTGTGATCGACCTGTGCGTCGGCTGTGAGCCGGGCGTCCTGTCGTCGGGTCACGACGCGCCCAGGTCGTAGAGGGTGACGCCGTCGACCGTGCGGGCCGGGAACGTCGCCGCGACCCACTCGGCGATGAGGCGCGCGTCGTCGCTGCCGCCGGAGGCGGTGGAGATCATCCCGGTGCCCGCGGAGCCGATGAACCAGTGGATCCGGTGCTGCGCCACCATCTGCTGGAACTGCGCGAGCGTCGGGTAGGGGTCGGTGCCGTTGAACCCGCCGACGGCGAGCACCGGTGCCCCCGACGCGAGCTGGTAGCCCGCCGCCTGCATTGAGCTCACCGTGGCCGCGGCCCAGGTGAAATCGCCCGCGCCCGCCGAGATCAACCCCGTGACCTGCGACGACGGCGTGGGCGCGCCGAGGATGCCCCCGGGGCCGCCGCCGCGCCCGCCGGCACCGCCCGGACCCCGGGTGGGTCCGCCACCGGCCCACCGGGCGCCCGGCCCACCCGGCCCGCCCGGCCCGCCCGCCGTCGCGGCACCCGGTGCGCCCGCGGACGCACCGGACCCGGCCCCGGCCCCGGTCGCGCTGGCGCCCGCGGCCGCTCCGCTCTGCCCGGCCGCGCCCGCAGCCGCTCCGCCCGGTCCGGTCGCGCCCGGTGTCCCGGCGGCCCCACCGGTGATGGCTCCGGCCGCGCCGGCCGCGCCGCCCGGGACGCCGGCGCCGGCCCACGGCCCGCGCATCGTGCCGTGACCACCCCGGCCCCCGCCCGGGCCGGACGCGTAGCCCGCCGGGCCGGAGCTCGGGATCGCCCCGGTGTGCGGCGTCGCCGCCGTCGCCAGCGCCCAGGCGGTCGTCCCGCCGGCGCCGGCCAGCAGCGCCGCGGTGAGCACCCCGGCCGCGAGCACCCGCGGCATCCGGTGCACCCCGAGCAGCGCGAACGCCGCGCCGAGCCCGACGACGAGCACCGCGGGGCGCAGCCACCAGAGCCATTCCGCGGGCAGCAGCTCGAACGCCCACACCGCCGTCGCCGCGACCGCAGCGGCCAGCCACCACCGGGCGGCCGCGGACGCACGGTCGTGCCACAGCGTCGCCCCGCCGATCCCGACCAGCGCGGCGACCGCCGGGGCGAGCGCGACGGTGTAGTAGCTGTGCACGATCCCGGCCATCAGGCTGAAGGTCAGCCCGGTGACCAGCAGCCAGCCGCCCCACAGCACGGTCGCGGCGCGCAGCGGGTCGGTGCGCGGTGCCCGCCGGGTCCGCCACAGCAGCACCCCGAGCAGCACCAGCGCCGCGGGCAGCAGCCAGGACGCCTCCCGGCCCATCTCCGAGCCGAACAGCCGCAGCAGCCCGGTCTCGCCCCAGCCACCGGCGCGTCCGCCCGCGCCTCCGCCGACGGAGCCGACCTCGTCGCCGGTGAGCCGCCCGACGCCGTTGTAGCCGAGGACCAGCTCCAGCACGCTGTTGCCCTGGGAGCCGCCGATCCAGGGCCGGTCCGCGGCGGGCCACAGCTCCACGACCAGTACCCACCAGCCCGCCGAGACCAGCAGCGCGGCCCCGGCGGCGAGCAGCGCCCGGATCCGCGGCCACCAGGCGAGCGGGGCGGCGAGCAGCCACACCGCGGTGAACGCCGGCAGCACCAGGAAGGCCTGCAGCATCTTGGTGAGGAAGCCGTAGCCGACCAGCAGGCCGACGAGCACCAGCCACCGGGTGCGACCCTGCTCGACCGCCCGGGTGAGGGCGTAGGCGGCGCCGGTCAGGACGAGCACGAGCATCGCGTCGGGGTTGTCGAAGCGGAACATCAGCACCGCCACCGGGGTGAGCGCGAGCGCGGCCCCGGCGAGCAGACCGGCCCCCGGCCCGGCGATCCGCCGGACCGTGGCGTGCAGCAACGCGACCGCGCCGACGCCCATCAGCGCCTGGGGCACCAGCACGCTCCAGCTCGACAGCCCGAACAGCCGCACCGCCAGCCCGATCGGCCACAGCGCCCCCGGCGCCTTGTCCACGGTGATGCCGCCGGCCGCGTCGGAGGCGCCGAAGAACCACGCCGACCAGCTCTGCCCACCGGCCTGCGCGGCCGCGGCGTAGAACGCGTTGGCCCAGCCCGAGGCCGACAGCCCCCACAGGTACAGCGCGGCCGTCGCGGCGAGCAGCACCGCGAGCGGCAGGTGCCGCCACCGGCGGGTCGGCGGGGGAGACGGGGTGGGGGCGGGCCGGGGCCGGGACAGGGTGCTCGTCACCCGGGCGACGCTGCTCCGCCGCGCTGTGCGGAGCCGGTGATCGACCTGTGAACCTCCTGTGCCGGTCCACCCCCGGTCCGTCGATCAGTACATGAGCGCGGTTCGTCCGCGCTGCGACAGCCCTCACGTACTGATCGACGTCGGGACGCCGGCATCCCAGCGGCGGTTGCGGCGGGCCGGTGCCGCGCGGGGTGGGCGGGCCCGGGGGAGGATCGACGGCGTGCCGATCTCCGCCCCGCTCCCGGCGTCGGTCCCGGCGGGCCCGCGGCTGGTGCTCCCCGGCTGGACCCCGGAGGTCGCCGCGGCCGTCGTCGCCGGGGTCCGGCGCGCCGACTGGGCGCCGGACTTCCCCGCCGAGGGCGACCGGATCGTCGCCCGGCTGCTCGCCCGCGACCCGGGCGGGCCGGGCTGGGGCGAGCTCGGCCACCGGCTGCTCGTCGAACGCGACGGCGGCACGGTCGTCGGCGGTGCGGGGCTGTTCCCCGCCCCCGACGACGGCCCGGCCGCCGTCGAGCTCGGCTACGGCGTGGTGCCGTCGCGGCGCGGCCGCGGCTACGCCGTCGAGGCCGCCGGCCTGTTGCTCGCCCTGGCCCGCTCGGCCGGGGCGTCGCCGCTGGTCGCGGGCGTCGAGCCCGGCAACCGGGCGTCGGAGCGGGTGCTGGAGCGGATCGGGATGCGTCCCACCGGGACCCGCGACGGCGTCGCCCGGTTCCGGCTCGACGTAGGGTCGGGGACGTGATCCGGCTGGTCGCGCTCGACATCGACGGCACCATCGTCCACGGGCGCAGGCCCCCGAGCCCCGCGGTCCTCGACGCGATCGCGCTCGCCGGGACCCGGGCCGAGGTGATGCTGTGCACCGGCCGGACCGTCGTCGGCGTGGCCGGTGCGCTGGACGCGATCGGGCTGCGCGACGGCGTCACCCTGACCTCCAACGGCGCGGTCGAGATGGAGACCGCGACCCGCCGGGTGCTGACGATGGAGCGGCTCGCCCCCGAGGCCGTGACCGCCGCCATCGACACGATGACCGAGCTGTTCCCGGGGGCGGTGTTCGCCTGCGAGCACGTCGGCGTCGGGCAGCGGGTCAGCGCCCCGTTCCCCGACGGCGTGCTCGCCGGCACCGTCACCGAGGTCGGCCGCGCCGCTCTGCTCGACGAGCCGACACCCAAGCTGGTCATGTACTGGCCGGGGCACGACCCGGCGGAGACCGCGGCCCGCGCCTCCCGGCTCCGGGTACCCGGCACCGAGCCGACGCTCGACCACGAGCTGCCGTGGGTGACGCTGGTGCCGGCCGGGGTGTCCAAGGCGTCCGGGCTCGCGCGGGTCGCGGCCCGGCTCGGTGTCGACCGCTGCGAGGTCCTCGCCGTCGGTGACGGCGACAACGACCGCGCGATGCTGCGCTGGGCGGGCCGCGGGATCGCGATGGGGCAGGCCCCGCCGGACGTGCACGCCGACGCCGACGAGTCCACCGACACCGTCGAGCAGGACGGCCTGGCCCGCGCCCTGGAGCGTGTGTTCGGCTAGTGCTCGACGGGGGTGCCGGCGACCAGCGGTGTCGCCGCCTCCAGGGCCGCCCCGCAGGACGGCGGCCGCGGCGGCAGCGTCGTGTCGGTCGTGACCGGCACCGTCCAGCTCCGGCCGTCGCGGGAGCGCACGGTGACCAGGTGCCCGTCCGGGCGCTCGCCGTCACCACCCACGCTCGGACCGGCGGCGTCGACCAGCAGCGCCGTGGCGTCCCCGATCCCGGTGTGCTCGCGCACGGCGAGCTCGGCGAGTTGGCCGACCGGGTCCAGCCCGGTGTGCCCGCGACAGCACCACGGGTCCACGCCGCCGCCGGCCGCGGCCTTCAGCGCGGCCAGCGCGCCGCCGGTGTCGAGGCGGCCGTAGGCGTAGCCGGTGGGCAGCACCAGCGCGGTCGGCGCGAACCGGTGCCCGCCGAGATGGGTGCACTCCCACACGTCGGCGCCCTCGGCGGCCAGGTCCCCGGCGAGCGCGCGGCCACGGACGGCGCAGCAGACGTCACGCCTGCCGTGCGCGCACACCAGCATCACCGGGTCGAGCACCGGTGTGCCCGCGCCCGGGTCGAGGTCGATGCCGGCGAGGTCGTCGGTGCTGCGCACGGTGCGCGACCACGCCCGTGAGCCGCCCGGGGTGAGGTCGGCGACGTAGACGGTGCGGGCACCGTCGGCGTCGCAGCGGCCCTCGCGGCCGGGGCGGCGGATCAGCAGCAGGATGACGTCGTCGGCGCGGAGCCGGTCGAACAGCGCGGACACGGCCGGGTCCGGGTGGTCGGCGACCTTCCGCGGCCAGGCGCCGATGTGCTCGACGGCGACGAGGCGACGCACGTGCGGCGCGGTGCCGGTCATCGGCTCGCCGAGCGCCTCGCTCAGCCCGGAACAGCCCGCGACGGGCGCCCCGGCGGGACCGCCGGGTGCGCCACGTGTCGCGGTGACCGTCATCGGGCCATCTTAGGGAAGGTTTGCCTGAGTTCAACCCGGACCGCCCGGACGGGTCACTCCCGGCCGGGCAGCTCGGCGCGCAGCACCTTCCCGGTCTGGTTGCGCGGCAGCTCGTCGAGGAAGTGCACGTCCCGCGGTGCGGCGAACTTCTCCAGGTCGGACTTCACCCGGCTGCGGATCGCGTCCGCGGTGACGTCGGCACCCGGCTCCAGCACCACCCAGGCGGCGAACCGCTGGCCGTACTCGTCGTCGTCCACCCCGAGGACGCAGGCCTCGCGCACCCCGTCCATCCCGGAGATGAGCTCCTCCACCGGGCCGGGGTGCAGGTTCTCCCCGCCCGAGACGATCATGTCGTCGGCCCGACCGGTGAGGAACAGCCGTCCGTGCTCGTCGAGGTGCCCGACGTCGCCGGTCCCCAGCAGCCCGTCGTGCTCCTCCAGGCCCTCCTCGCCGCCGGTGTAGCCCTCGAACGGCAGGTCGTTGCCGACGAACACCCGCCCGTCGACGCCTGCCGGGGCGGGCTGGTCGTCCTCGTCGAGGATGACCAGGGTGGTCCCGGCCGGGGCGCGGCCCGCCGTGCCGGGGGCGTCGCGCAGGTCCTCCGGTCCGGCGATCGAGACCCAGGAGACCTCGGTGGATCCGTAGAGGTTGTAGAGGCAGTCGCCGAAGCGGTCCATGAACCGGTTGGCCTGCCCGCCGGGCAGCGCCGACCCGGAGACGGCCACGATCCGCGGGCCCGCCGGGTCGTCCCGGCCGTCGCCCCAGCCCTCGGCGCCGGACTCCAGGACGCGCTGGAGCATCACCGGCACCGCGAACACCGTGGTGCACCGGCGCTCGCGCACCGCGGCGAGGAACCCCTCCGGGGTGAACTTGCGGCGCAGCACGACGGTCGCGCCGTGCAGCGAGGCGAGCAGCAGCCCGGCGTTGCCCCAGGTGTGGAACAGCGGAGCGGCGATGTGCGTCGGCTCGCCCGCGCGCAGCGGGATCGCCGAGAGGATCGACGCCGCCGGGGCGAGGGTCGACGGGTGCGGCCGCTTGGCGCCCTTCGGCGTCCCGGTGGTGCCGGAGGTCAGCACGATCTGCTTGGACGGCTCCGGCTTGAACGGCAGCTCGCCCGGTCCGCCCCGCTCCACCATCGCGTCGAGGTCGTCGAGCACCCGGTCGCCGGCCGGACGCGGCCCGTCGGGGGTGGAGGTGAGCACGACGCGCGGTCCGGGCGGGACGATGTCGAGGAAGTCCGGGTCGGCGACGAGCGTGTGCAGCTTCTGCTGCTCCTGCACCCCGCGCAGCTGCTCTGCGGAGAGCCCGGTGTTGACCAGTACGACGTCGGCGCCGACCTTGCCCGCCGCCACCATCGCCTCGATCGGTGCGCGGGCGTTGCGGCACAGCACCCCGACCGGGGCGCCCGGTCCGGCGCCCGAGTCGAGCAGGGCCAGCGCGAGGCGGTCGGTGCGTTCCTCCAGCTCGGCGTAGGTGGTGACCCCGTCGTCGTCGACGACGGCGAGCCGGTACGGGTGGCGGGCCGCCCCGACGGCGAACGCCGCGGTGATGCTGTTGCCGTAGCGCACCAGTGCCCGGCCCATCCCGTACAGCTTCCCGGGGCCGAGCGGGCGGACGACTCCCGAGCGGGTCAGGGCCACGGCGGCGCGGGCGGTGCCGCTGCCCAGCTCGTAGGCGGTGCGGGCGGTGCCGGAGAGGTTCTGGAGCAGCGGGGAGCCAGCCATGCGGCGCAGTCTGGCAGGGCGACCCGCCGGGCCGTCGGGTCCGGTGGGGGGATCTGTGTCAGAGGTCACTGAGTATGTCCGTCATGTTTCGTAGGGTGAAGACGATGTGTCCTTCGGTGGCCCACAGGTCGCCGAACTCCACCACACACCGTCGGGGATCCTGATGCGCCTGTACCTGCCCACGCACACGTCCGCTTCCGGCCGCACGCTGGTCCGTGCGGGACGTCCGACCAAGTCGATGCCCGGGTTCGGCGGCATCGCCGGCGTCTGCCGCTGCGGTGCGGCCCGCCCCGCCGACTCGCGCAGCCTGCCGTGGCGCGACTGTCCGTCGTGTACGCCGCAGCGGGCCCGGGTCGGGCGCTGAGCGCACCGGCCTCGTAGGTTCCCGGGGCGACGGGCACGGTGCCCGTCGACCGCGGAGGCCCCCATGAGCACGACCACCCCCGAGATGCGGCTGCGCGCCCTGGAGCGGGAGGACCTGCCGTTCGTCCACGGGCTGTCGAACGACTCCGGGATCATGTCGTACTGGTTCGAGGAGTCCTTCGAGTCGCTCGTCGAGCTGCAGGAGATCTTCGCCCGGCACGTGCACGACAACCGCGAGCGGCGGTTCATCATCGACTGCGCGGGTGAGCGGGCCGGTCTGGTCGAGCTGGTGGAGATCGACTACATCCACCGCAACGCCGAGTTCCAGATCATCGTCGCCCCCGCCTTCCAGGGCCGGGGACTCGCCGCCCGCGCCACCGCCGGGGCCCTCGACTACGCCTTCGGCGTGCTGAACCTGCACAAGGTCTACCTGGTCGTCGACATCGAGAACACCCGCGCCGTGCGTGCCTACGAGCGCACCGGCTTCGTCGTCGAGGGGGAGCTGCGCGAGGAGTACTTCGCCAGCGGTCGCTACCACGACGCCTACCGGATGGCGGTGCTGCAGCGCGACCATCTCGGCCGCACCGTCGACGGACCGCAGTGAGTAGACGGGCCGCACCGAGCTGACCGGACCGGCCGGCAGGGAGGGGGACCCGTCGGCCGGCCCGGCGTGCACCGGCCGCGGGCATGCGACCGGAGTCGGGCGCGTCGACCTTGATGACGACGACACCCGAGAACACTACTATCTCGACACGTATTCGTGTCAACGTTCGCCATGGTGCTCCTGTGACCAGCGGGAATCGGGTGCTGGCCGGTGTCGGACCGATGTCGCGGTGCGGATCGGCCGACCGATGACATCGTTGATCGTCGGCGAGTGCCCGCGACCGTCGTCGCGGTGGGTAACGGGGTGGTTGCGGTCCGCTCGTCGTCACCGTGCGCGCCCGGCCGTCGCGAGTAGGATCTGCCCCGATGTCCGGAACCCCGACGGCCGGGGACGAGTTCCCGATCGACACACTCGCCGCACGTGCCGGTATGACCGTCCGCAACGTGCGCGCCCACCTGTCCCGCGGCCTGCTGCAGCCGGGGGAGATGCGCGGGCGCACCGCCTGGTACGGCCCGGTCCACCTGGCCCGGCTGGAGCTGATCGCGGGTCTGCAGCGGCGCGGGTTCTCCCTCGCCGCGATCGGCGTGCTGATCAACCAGACCCCTTCCAGCAGCGCGGAGGAGGCGCTGCGCCTCTACCGCGGCATGCTCGCGCCGTGGCAGCCGGAGGAGGCGGTCGAGCTCGCCGAGGAGGACCTGGCCGAGTGGGCCGGCGCCTGGACGTCCCCGGAGTTCGTCGAGCGGCTGGCCGCGTCCGGGCTGATCGAGCGCACCGGCCCGGGTCGGCTGCGTGTGCTCAACCCGTCGATGGTCCGGTCCGGGGCGCACGCCGTCGCGCTCGGGCTGGCACCGGAGGCGGTGCAGCAGGTCGGCGAGGAGCTGCTGTCCCGCACCCGGGAGATCGCCGAGATCTTCGTCGAGCTGTTCCGCGAGCAGGTCTGGGCGGCGCACGTCGCGGCCGGGCTGCCCCGGCACGGCGTCGCGGACCTGCGCACGGCGGTCGAGGCCCTGCAGCCGGTCGCCACCCAGTCCCTGCTCGGTGCCTTCCGCCAGACGATGCAGCAGGCGATGGACGACTTCATCCGCCGGCTGTCCATCGACCTCGCCCCGGCCGACCTGCGCGCCGACCCCGAAGCCGACTCCGAGGCAGCCCAACCGTCAGCGGACCGGTAGCTCGACGGTGAACACCGTCCGGCCGGGGGCGCTGTCGACCCCGACCGTCCCGTCGTGGGCGGCGACGACCGCCGCCACGATCGCCAGGCCCAGCCCGGTGCTGGGGGTGTCGTTCCCGGCGCGGGTGCGCCCCTCCGCGCCGCGGGCGAACCGCTCGAACACCCGGGGCAGCACGTCCGGGGCGATGCCGGGGCCGTCGTCGGCGACCTGCAGCCGGACCCGGCCGGGGACGGGGTGGCCGAGGGTGACGGTGACCGTCGTGCCGGGCGGGGTGTGGGTGCGGGCGTTCGCGAACAGGTTGGTGACCACCTGGGCGAGGCGGTGGGCGTCGCCGGTGACGGTGACCGGCTCGTCGGGCAGCTGCGGGAACCAGCGGTGGTCGCGGCCCGCCACGTGGGCGTCCCCGACGGCGTCGAGGACCAGCCGCGTGAGGTCCACCTCGGCGCGCTCCAGCGGCCGGCCCGCGTCGAGCCGGGCGAGCAGCAGCAGGTCCTCGACCAGCGTGGACATGCGTTCGGCCTGCGAGCTGATCCGGGCCAGCGCGTGGGTGGTCCGCTCCGGGACCGGCTCGCGCTCGCGGCGCGACAGCTCGGCGTAGCCGCGGATCGCCGTCAGCGGGGTGCGCAGCTCGTGGCTGGCGTCGGCGACGAAACGGCGCAGCCGCGTCTCGGACTCCTGGCGGGCGGCGAGTGCGCCCTCGACGTTGTCGAGCATGTGGTTGAGCGCGGTGCCGACCTGCCCGACCTCGGTGCGCGGGTCGGGGTCGGGGACGCGTGCGGCGAGGTGCACCTCGCCCCGGTCCAGCGGCAGGTTCCCGACCTGTGCGGCGACGCCGGCGACGCGTTCGAGCGGGCGCAGCGCGCGCCGCACCAGCACGGCCGCCGCGCTGCCCGTGAGCACCACGGCCCCGCCCAGCACGACGAGCTCGATGACGACGAGCCTGCTCACGGTGGCACCGGCGTTGTCCGGCTGCGCGATCAGGTAGGTCGTCGTCCCCTCGGTCCAGCCGATCGCCCGGTAGTCGCCCAGCGACAGCGTCACGTCGCGGGCGGTGGTGTCGGCGGGCACCGAGCGCAGCGCGGCCAGGTCGGCCTCGGGGACGGCGGTGGTGGTCCCGCCCCGCTGGGCCAGGCGGGCGCTCACGACGCGGCCGTCGTCCAGCACCGCCCCGATCGCGTTCGTGCCGGGGCCCGGGCCGAGGAACATCCCCCCGGGCGGGCCCCCGCCCTGGCCGCCCGGCGTGGGGGTGCCGTCGTCGTGGGTGAGCCGGCCGGGGGCGCGCCCGGTCTGCTGGGCGACGAAGCCCTCCAGGGAGAAGGACAGCTCGCGGTCCTGCCGGGTGGACAGGTAGCGGTCGAGCGAGAGGGTCGTCGCGACGCCGATCGCCACGCACGCCACCGTGAACAGCAGCAGCACCGTGCCGACGAGCCGGGCCCGCAGCGAGCGGACCTGACCGGAGACGCGGGTGACGACCATCGGGTCAGTCCGCGGCGGGTCGCAGCACGTAGCCCGCGCCGCGCACCGTGTGGATCATCGGCCGGCGACCGGCGTCGATCTTCTTGCGCAGGTAGGAGACGTAGAGCTCGACCACGTTGGACTGGCCGCCGAAGTCGTAGTTCCACACCCGGTCGAGGATCTGGGCCTTCGACAGCACCCGGCGGGGGTTGCGCATGAGGTAGCGCAGCAGCTCGAACTCCGTCGCGGTCAGTTCCACCGGCTCGCCGGCGCGGGACACCTCGTGCGCGTCCTCGTCGAGCACCAGGTCGCCCACCACCAGCTCCGAGGAGCGCTGGGCGGCGGCCATCCCCGCGCGGCGCAGCAGCCCGCGCAGCCGTGCGACCAGCTCCTCCAGCGAGAACGGCTTGGTGACGTAGTCGTCGCCACCCGCGGTGAGGCCGGCGACCCGGTCCTCGACGGCGTCGCGCGCGGTCAGGAACAGCACCGGCACCTCGGGGGTGTCGGCGCGGACCCGGCGCAGCACCTCGAAGCCGTCGACGTCGGGCAGCATCACGTCGAGCACGATCGCGTCCGGGCGGAAGTCGCGGGCGTGACGCACCGCGGACATCCCGTCGGCGGCGGCGCGGACCTCCCAGCCCTCGTAGCGCAGGGCCATCGAGAGCAGGTCCGACAACGTGGGCTCGTCGTCCACGACGAGCACCCGGATCGGGCCGCCGTCGGCGCGGCGCAGCGGGTCGGCGTCCCGGTCCATCACCTCGGTCATGCTAGGAGCACACCGCACGGACCTGTGCGGCGGCTGTGTGTCCGCTGTCGGTTCACCGCGCGCGCCAGTACCCCGTGGCGTAGACGGCGCGCCGGTCGAACCCCCGTTCGTCGAGCAGGTGCGCGCGCAGCTCCTTCACCGCGGCGGACTCCCCGGACAGCCACGCCTGGCCGCGGCCGTCGGGCAGCTCGGCGGCCCGCACCGCCGCGACCAGCGGCTCACCCGCCGGGGCGGCGCCGCGGTGCACCCAGGTGACGGCGACGTCGCCGGGCAGGGTCTGCTCCTCGCCGGCGTCGGCGACCTCGGCGACGACCCGGACCGGCACCCCGGGGGCGGCCTCGGCGAGGGTCTCGCACACGGTCGCGATGGCGGGCAGGGCTGACTCGTCGCCGATCACGAGGTGGTGCGCGGCGGCCGGGTCCGGCTCCCAGCGCCCGCCGGGCTCGGACACCCCGACCCAGTCCCCGGGGGCGGCCGACACGGCCCAGGCGGCGGCCGGCCCGTGCCCGGCGTGGACGACGAAGTCGACGTCGAGCTCACCGTGGCCGCCGGCGTCGGGGGCGAAGCGGCGCACCGTGTAGGTGCGGATCGCGGGGCGGGCCTCACCGGCTGGCCAGACCGGGCCGCCGGTCGAGGCGCGCGGCACGGCGGGCCGTTCCTGGCCCTCGACCGGGAAGAACATCTTGATCCGGCGGTCCGGGCCGTGCCCGGGGAACCCGGCCAGCTCCTCGCCGGTCAGGGTCACCCGGACCATGCGGGGGGTGACCCGCTCGGTGCGGGCCACCTGCAGCAGGCGTGGTGCGGTCGTGCTCATGGCCGGGAATTGTCCCGGACGCGCGCTCAGGTCCGGTCGCCGAGGCCCGCCAGGCCGGTCCAGACCAGGTCCATCAGGTACTCGGTGGCCTGGTCCGCGGTGACCGCCTCGTCCTGGCCGCGCCAGACGGCGAGCCGCTCGCAGGCCCCGACGATCACCTGCGCCCAGCCGGTCAGCCGGGTCGGCTCGGTGCCGGGGACCTGCGCGGCGAGCAGAGCGGCGATGAAGTCGGTCTGCTGGGCGCGGATCTCCTCCAGCGCGGTGTCGGTGACCCCGGCCTCGGAGCAGAACAGCTGCCAGGCCGGCGCCCGCCGGTCCAGGTAGTGGAAGAAGGCCAGCGTCCCGCCCCGCAGCATCGCCTCCGGCGAGTCCGCGGCCCCCGCCGCCTGCGCGACGACGTCGAGCAGCTCGGCCCGGGCCCGCGCGATCGCGGCCAGCAGCAGGCCCTCCTTGGACCCGAAGTGGGTGTAGAGCACCGGCTTGGTGACACCCACCCGCTCAGCGACCTGCTCCATCGAGACCTCGGCGTAGCCCCGCTCGCCGAAGACGGCGACGGCCGCGTCGACGATCTGACGCTCGCGCTCCGCCCTGGGCACGCGGCGGCGGGGGCCGGGTACGGTCTGCGCGGTCACGCCGGAGACTTTACCCTCAGTAAGTTACTGACGGTAGGAAGTGAGCGGGAATGGACGTCTACTCCCTGCCGATGACCACCCGGTTCCGCGGCATCACCGTGCGCGAGGGCCTGCTGCTGTCCGGCCCGGCCGGCTGGGGCGAGTTCTGCCCCTTCCCCGAGTACGACGACCGCGAGGCCGTCGCGTGGCTGGCCGCGGCTCGCGAGGCGGCCGGGACGGGCTGGCCGGAACCGGTGCGCGACCGGGTGCCGGTCAACTGCACCGTGCCCGCCGTCGGGCCCGAGCAGGCCCAGCGGATCGTGCGCGCCTCCGGCTGCACCACCGCGAAGGTCAAGGTCGCCGACCCGGGTGCTCCGCTGTCCGAGGACCTCGAGCGCGTCGCCGCCGTCCGCGACGCGCTCGGCCCCGCCGGGCTGGTCCGGGTGGACGCCAACGCCGCCTGGGACGTCGCGACGGCCGTCGCCGCGATCGGCGAGCTCGACCGGGCCGCCGGGGGCCTGGAGTACGTCGAGCAGCCCTGCTGGGAGGTCGACGACCTCGCCGCCGTCCGCCGGGCGGTGGACGTGCCGATCGCCGCGGACGAGTCGATCCGCCGCGCCGAGGACCCGATGCGGGTGGTGCGGGCCGGAGCGGCCGACGTCGTCGTGCTGAAGGTGTCGCCGCTGGGCGGGGTGCGCCGGGCCCTGCGGATCGCCGAGGAGGTCGGGCTGCCGGTCGTGGTGTCCTCGGCGGTGGAGTCGAGCGTCGGTCTCGCCGCCGGGCTCGCGCTGGCCGGGGCGCTGCCGGAGCTGCACCACGCCTGCGGGCTCGGGACGGTCTCGCTGCTGGCCGCCGACGTCGTCGCCGAGCCGTACGTCCCCGAGCGGGGGTTCCTGCCCGTGCCGCGGGTCGCGCCCGAGCCGGTGCACCGGGCCGGGGTCGCGGCCGATGCCGACCGCGCCGCCTGGTGGCGCGACCGGCACGACCGCGTCGCCGCGCTGCTCGACGCCGCGGCCGGGGCCGACCGGGTCAGTACTGGTTGACCCGGCTGTCGCGGCGCATGGCCGCGTCGATCACCCGCGCCGGGCCGGGCATCCGGTACTGGCCCTTCACCAGCTTCCCGGCGCTGGGCACCGCGCCCCGGTCCGGCCAGGTCGCGGTGTCCCACAGCGACGAGCGCAGGAACGCCTTCGCGCAGTGCAGGAACAGCTCGTCGACCTCGACGACGATCGCCACCTCGGGCGTCGAGCCCTTCACGGTGAGCCGCTCGGCGAAGTCCGGCCGGTACACGATCCGGGCCCGTCCGTTGATCCGCACGGTGTCGTTGGACCCCGGCACGACGACGATCATCCCGACCCGCGGGTCGTGCAGGATGTTGCGCATCGAGTCGAGCCTGCGGTTCCCCTTGCGGTCGGCGAAGGCGACCGTGTGCTCGTCGAGCACCAGCAGGCAGCCCGCCGGGTCGCCCCGGGGCGAGACGTCGACGCCGTCCGGCCCGGTCGTCGCCAGCAGGAAGAACGGCGACGCCGCCAGGAACTCCGCGGTCACCGGGTCGATGCGCTCACGCGCCTTGTCCCGGATGAACGCGGGCACCTCGCCGATGATCTCGCGGAGTCTGGCCTCGTCGGTCACGTGTTCCATCGCATCCCCTTCGCTCTTAGGTCACCCTAACCGTGAACATGCTTCACTGGCGACCCCCGCCTAGGGTCCCGGGGATGGGCGTGATCGTGATCGGGGCCGGCATCGCCGGGGTGACCTGCGCCGCGGAGCTGGCGGCCCGCGGTGTCGACGTGACGGTGTACGAGCGGTCCCGCGAGGTCGGAGGACGGCTGGCGGTGCACCGCCACGGGGGCCGCCCCGCCGACATCGGTGCCGCCTACTTCACCGTCTCCGACGACCGGTTCGACGCCCGCGTCCGACGCTGGCGCGACGACGGCCTGGTCCGCGGGTGGACCGACACCCTCGCGGTGTTCGACGGCGCCACCCGGGGCCCGGACAGCCCCGGCCCGCTGCGGTTCGCGGCACCGGCCGGGCTGCGGTCGCTGGTCACCGACACCGCCCGCGGCCTGGACGTCCGTACCGGTCGGACCGTCGAGCGGGTCCTCCCCGGCCCGGACGGCCCGACCGTCGACGGCGAGCGCGCCGACGCCGTCGTCCTGGCGATGCCCGACCCGCAGGCGGCCCGGCTGCTCGACCCGGACACCCCCGCGGGCGCCGCCGTCGCCGGGCGGGTGTGGAACCCGGTGCTCGCCCTGACCGCCGGGTTCGCCGGCCGGGACTGGCCGCGGCTGCCCGCGGCGTTCGTCAACGACCACCCCGTCCTGTCCCTCGTCGCCGACGACGGCGACCGCCGCGGCGACGACGCGCCGGTGCTCGTCGCGCACTCCACCGGTGACCTCGCGCGCGCCCACGACGCCGATCCCGCCGGCGCGGTGCCCGCGATGACCGCCGCGGTCCGTGAGCTGCTGGACATCACCGCCGCGCCGGAGTGGACGCACGTGCACCGCTGGCGCTTCGCCGCCCCCGCCGCGCAGCGCGAGCAGACCTTCCACCTCGGCGACGACGGCGTCGCCCTGGCCGGGGACGGCTGGGGCCGGTCCCGGGTGCAGACGGCTTGGCTGTCCGGGTTGGAGCTGGCGGAGGAGCTCACGGGGCGCCTGGGCCGCTGAACCCGCACGCACCGCCCCAGGCCCGCCACGCCCCGTCGCCGAGATGCGGCTCAGGGCTGTCGCGGCGGGCAGCCCTGAGCCGCATCTCGACGAACTTCGACGAGCCCCGACAGGTCCCGGGGAGGGTGGGTAGTGGCGGGCCCTGGCCGCGTGGGCGTCGGCGACCTACCGTCGGGTCATGCCCGACCGCGTCACCGCCGCCGCCCCCGTCGTCGTCGCGCCGGAGGGGCGGCCCTTCGGCGGGTCCACCGCGCCCGTGGAGCTGGACGCCTCCGGCCCGGACGCCGCGGGGCGCGCGGTGCTCGCCGAGCTGGCGGCCGCGCTCGACGCCGACCGGGTCCTGACCGACCCCGACGTCGTGCGTCCCTACGTGCACGACGAGGCCGAGTGGGCCGAGTACGGCACGCCGCTGTGCGTGGTGCGGGCGCGGACCACCGCCGACGTCGCCGCGACCGTGCGGGCCTGCGCCGCGCACCGGGTGCCGGTCGTCGCGCGGGGCGCGGGCACCGGGCTGTCCGGCGGGGCGAACGCCGTCGACGGCTGCGTGCTGGTCAGCCTGGAACGGATGACCGCGATCCGGGAGATCTCGGCGGGGGAGCGGCTCGCCGTCGTCGAACCGGGGGTGGTCAACGACGACCTGCGCGCCGCCTGCGCGGAGCAGGGCCTCTGGTACCCGCCGGACCCGGCGTCGGCGCCCTGGTCGACGATCGGCGGCAACGTCGCGACCAACGCGGGCGGGCTGTGCTGCGTCAAGTACGGCGTCACCCGCGACTACGTGCTCGCCCTGGAGGTCGTCACCGCCACCGGTGAGGTCGTGCGGGTCGGGCGGCGCACCGCGAAGGGCGTCGTCGGCTACGACCTGGCCGGGCTGATGGTCGGCTCGGAGGGGACGCTCGGGATCATCACCGAGATCACCGTGAAGCTGCGCCCGGCCCGCCCGGCCGCGCCGCGCACCGTCGTCGGGTTCTTCGACTCCCTCGCCGACTGCGGGGCCGCGGTCGCCGCCGTCACCGAGCAGGGGCTGCAGCCCGCGGTGTTCGAGCTGGTCGACCGGGAGTGCCTGGCCGCGGTCAACGCCTGGCGCAACGCCGGGCTGCCCGAGGGGGCCGCCGCGTTGCTGCTCGCCCAGACCGACCTGCCCGAGCCCGCCGCGACCGCCGAGGCCGACGCGATCCTCGCGGCCTTCGAGCAGCACGGCGCGACCGAGGCGATGGCCGCGACCGACGCGACCGAGTCCGAGGCGCTGTTCGCCGCCCGCCGGATGGCCTACCCGGCGCTGGAGCAGCTCGGGATGGGCATGCTGACCGAGGACGTCTGCGTCCCCCGCCCCCGGATGGCGGAGATGCTCGCCCGGATCGAGGACATCGGCCGCCGCCACGCGGTCCGGATCGCGACCGTCGCGCACGCCGGCGACGGGAACCTGCACCCGCTGATGCTCACCCCGCACGACGACCCGGACGCCCGGGAGCGCACCCGCGCCGCGTTCGACGAGATCATCGACGCGGCCGTCGAACTGGGTGGGACGGTCACCGGGGAGCACGGCGTCGGCCTGCTCAAGCGCGACGGCATGGAACGCGAGCTGGGCCCCGGGGTGCTGGCCCTGCAGCGCTCGGTGAAGGCCGCGCTCGACCCGGACGGCATCCTGAACCCGGGCAAGGCGGTCTGAACCGCGGGTGTCGCCCGGATGGCCGCGCGTGGTCGCCGGGAGAGCGGGAACACTCTTCGATGAGCACCACCGACCCGGCCCTCGTCCCCTCCGCCCTCGCGCTGACCTACCGCGGTCCGTCGCACACCGGTGCGCCGCGCCTGACCGGCGTCGCCGGGGACGCCGAGGTCGTGCCGGTGGTCGAGGCCGAGGTCCGAGAGGTGGAACGGGTCGACACCGCGGACCTGCGGCTGGTCGCCGCGGGCATCGAGCTCGTCGTCGAACACACCGTGCCCGACCGCGCGTCGGCGGTGCCGCCGTCCACGACCTGGGTGCTGCGCCTGCCCGACGCCGACGAGCCGCTGCGCGTGCCGCTGCCCGCGAGCGAGGTCGAGGGAGTTACCGGTGAGCGCGCCGTCCCGGACGGTGTCGACGCCCTGGTCCGCGGGGTCCGCGGCGACGCACCACTCGTCCCGGTCGGTCGGGTGCACGTGACCCGCCGGGTCGACCGGCTGCGCGACGCGACCGGGACGGACCTCGCCACGCTGGCCCGCGAGCAGGTCGACATCGCGCTGCTCGGGGAGGTCGCGACCGTCGAGAGCTGGACCGAGGCCGTCGTGGAGCCGGGGGCGGCCGACACCGCCGGGCTCCGGCAGCTGGACGAGGCACTGCGCGACACCGGACTCGTGCGTGCACCGCGCGGCGCGCACGCCCGGCTCGCCGCGCTGCTCGCCGCCGCCGCGCCCGCCGACCCGCCGCGCCGCACCGGCCGGAAGGGCAGCGCCGGGGCACTGCTCCTGCGCTACCTCGGCGACCAGGTCGACACCCTGGCCGCCCGCGAGGCCGACCTGCGTGCCGACCGGCCCGACGCCGTCCACCAGATGCGCATCGCCGCCCGCCGGCTCCGCAGCGCGCTGCGCACCTTCGGCGGGCTCCTGGAGGGGCCGCGGGTCGGGCACCTCGTCGGCGAGCTGCGCTGGCTCGGCCGGGCCCTGGCCGGAGAGCGCGACGCCGAGGTGCAGGAGGAACGCCTGACCGCCCGGCTGGCCGCGCTGGAGCCCGAGCTGCTGCTGGGACCGGTGCAGGCCGCGGTCACCCGGCACTTCGCCCGTACCCGCGCCGAGACCGGGGCCGCCGTGCTGGAGGTCGTCGACGGCGAGCGCTACGCCGCACTGCAGGGTGCCCTGCGCCGGTTGCTCGCCGACCCGCCGTTGTCGCGCCGGGCCCGCAGGCCCGCCGCGACGGTCGTCCCGGCGATGGTGGGGCGCACGGCCCGCAAGCTGGAGCGGCGGATGGAGCGGGCGCTGGCCGACCTCGACGCCGGCCACGTCGCCCCCGAGTCGCTGCACGACGCCCGCAAGACCGGCAAGCAGCTCCGCTACGCCACCGAGGTCGCCCGGCCCAGCGTCGGGAAGGAGGCGCGGGCGTTCGCGAAGCGGCTCAAGAAGGTCTCCGACGTGCTCGGCGAGCACCAGGACGCCGTCGTCTCCCGCGAGACCCTGCGGACCCTCGGGGCCCGCGCCGGCGCGGAGCACGGCAACGGGTTCACCTTCGGTGTGCTGCACGGCCGGGACACCGCGACCATGCTCGACCTCGAGCGCAGGCTGCCCACGGTGTGGGAGACGGCGTGGACGCGGCGCGCCCGCCGGTGGATGCGCCGCTAGCCTGCGCGGCGTGAGAGACGCCGTCGCCGACCTGCGCCGGATCGCGTTCCTGCTCGAACGCGCGCAGGAGTCGACCTACCGGGTCCGCGCGTTCCGCACCGCGGCCGCCGCCCTGCGCGGCCGCAGCGCCGAGGAGCTGGCCCGGCTGCACGCCGCGGGCGGCCTGACCGACCTCAAGGGCGTCGGCGAGGTGACCGCGCGCTGCGTGGGGGAGTCGGTCGCCGGGGAGGAGCCGGTCTACCTGCGACGGCTGGAGGACGCCGTCGCCCGCGCCGACGCCACCGGGATCCCCCTGGCGGAGGCGGCGCTGCGGCTGCGCGAGTCCCTGCGCGGGGACTGCCACAGCCACACCGACGCCTCCGACGGCGGCTCCCCGCTCGCCGAGATGGCCGAGACCGCGATCGGGCTGGGCCACGACTACCTCGTGATCACCGACCACTCGCCGCGCCTGACCGTCGCCAACGGGCTGTCGGCGGACCGGCTGCGCCGCCAGGTCGAGCAGATCGCGGAGCTCGACGAGCGGATCGCCGCGTCCGGGTCGGACTTCCGGGTGCTCACCGGCATCGAGGTGGACATCCTCGACGACGGCGCCCTCGACCAGTCCGAGGACCTGCTCGCCTCGCTCGACGTGGTGGTGGCCAGCGTGCACTCGAAGCTGCGGATGCCCCGCGACGAGATGACCGAGCGGATGCTCACCGCCGTCGCGAACCCGCACGTCGACGTGCTCGGGCACTGCACCGGGCGGATGGTCACCGGCCGCCGGAAGCGCCCGGAGTCGGAGTTCGACGCGCCCGCGGTGTTCGCCGCCTGCGCCGCGAACGGGGTCGCGGTCGAGATCAACTCCCGGCCGGAACGCCTGGACCCGCCGAAGCGGCTGCTGCGCCTGGCCGTCGAGGCGGGGTGCGAGTTCACGATCGACACCGACGCGCACGCCCCCGGGCAGCTCGACTGGCTCGACCACGGCTGCGCCCGCGCCGTCGCCTGCGGGGTGGACCCGGAGCGGATCCGCAACACCCGCGACCGGGCCGGCCTGCTGCGCCGCTGAGCCCGTCCCCTCAGCGCAGCTCGAAGTCGGCGACGTCGAAGCCGGGGGAGACGACGCAGCTGACCAGGACCGGCCCCGGCCCGACCGGCTCCGCCCGCTGCCACACCCCGGCCGGGACCTCCTGCTGCGGGCTTCCCGGCCCGAGCCGCAACCGGGCCGCGGGGACGGGGTCCGGCCCGTCGCCACCGAGGACCAGGTCGGCCTCCGGGCCCGAGTGCCGGCACCACAGCTCGGTGGACCGGACGCGGTGCCAGCGGCCGGGGGCGTCGAACAGGTAGAGGATCGCCGTCGCCGAGGGGCGCGGACCGTACGGGGTTTCGACGACGACCGGCGAGGTCCAGGTCCGCCGGTACCAGCCGCCCTCCGGGTGCGGGGCGAGGTCCAGCGCGACGGCGAGGTCGGGACGTGTCACGCCGCCACTGTGGCAGGCGGACGCACGGTCCGTCCCCGGGTCCCCACCTCGTGGCGCCCCGGGGGCATCGGCCCCTGGGGCGCGTCGCACCCCTGGTGCGGTCGCCGCACCCGTCGCGGCGGGTGCGGGAGTCCCCGCCGGGGTGCGACACCTCCGTCCGCGGGGCGCCCCGCGCGGCGACGGGTGCCACACCCGCCGTCGCACACCGGCCGGTCACCCGACGTCACCGGTGCCCGCAGGAGGATCACCTTCCGTGCACGGGCGACCGCATCACACCCGTGCGCGCGCTCCCCGGACGGGTGGTTCGACTGGTGCTCCTCACCCACCGCACGTGAGATGGGACCGCAGGTGACCGAGTGACAGGAGTGATCCACGGTGCGGACCAGGACCAGGACGACGGTGGCGATGCTGGCCGCGACGCTCGCACTCTCGGCGGTCACCACGGCCGGGGCGTCGTCGGCGTCGGCGGCACCCGCCGGTCCGGCGGGCGTCGTGACCCGGACCGTCGCCGACCCCGCGGCACCCCCGGCGTCGTCGCACTGCACCGAGACCGCGGCACAGAAGCTCGGCTGGGGCGCCCCCACCCGCGAGTCCGACTTCGACGGCACCACGGTCCCTCCGGACTGGCATCCCTACGGTCCCGAGCCCGGCCACAACAAGAAGGGCACCCGCACCCCGGAGGCGGTCACCGTCGCCGACGGGGCGATGAGCATCTCCGCCGACGCCGACGGCAACACCGGCGCCGTCAGCTGGCACCCCGGCCAGCGCTACGGCCGGTGGGAGGCCTGCGTGAAGTCGGACGAGGGACAGGGCGGGATCAACGCGCTGCTGCTGCTCTGGCCGGTCGCCGAGGACTTCCCGGTGGGCGGCGAGATCGACTGGATGGAGATCATGGACGACTCCCGCCAGAAGACCAGCTTCTTCCTGCACTACGGACCCGACAACGACCAGGACTACGGGTCGGTCAAGCACGACTCGACGCAGTGGTCGGCCTACGCGCTGGAGTGGACCCCGGAGAAGATCACCGGGTACGTGAACGGGAAGGAGTGGTACTCCAACACCGACACCGACCAGTTCCCGCCCCGCGCGATGAACATGACCATGCAGCTCGACTACTTCGGCAACGCCGGCGGCCCGACCGCCATGCACATGGACTGGGCCCGGCAGTGGGCGCTGCCGCAGAGCAGCGCGGCCACGCTGAGTCTGCCGCCCGGCTCGGCCGCGACCGGGCAGCCCCGCGACTTCCCGGGCCGGAAGCCGCGCGAGCTGTCCGGGTCCGAACAGCAGGCGCAGACCGCGATGCTCGCCCGCGAGCAGCGCTGAGGCCGGACCGCGGAGCCGGACCGCGGGGTCGGAGTGCGGCGTCGGATCGTGGCGTCGGACCGCGGTGTCAGATGGCGGCGTCGAGCTCCGCCCGGGTGGGCGGGTTCGCGCCGTGCCGCGAACAGGTGATCGCCGACGCCGCGACGGCCTCGGTCAGCACGGCCTCCAGCGTCGGCCGGTCGATGCGGTAGAGGTCGTCGCGGGCGGTCGCGCCGAGCAGCCCGCGTCGGTACAGTCCGGCGAGCAGCGCGGCGGAGAAGCTGTCCCCGGCCCCCACCGTGTCGACGACCTCGACGGTGCGGCCGGGCAGCACCAGGTGCAGCCCCGACGACGTCCCGGCCAGCACCCCGTCCGCCCCGAGGGTGACCACGACGACCGCCGGGCCCAGCTCGAGCCACTCGCCGACGACGTCGCCGGGCTTGCGGCCCGGGTGCAGCCAGGCCAGGTCCTCCTCGCTGACCTTCACCACGTCGGCCACGCCCAGCAGCTCGTGCACACCGGGCAGGACCTCCTCCGGTGAGCCCATCAGCATCGGCCGGAAGTTCGGGTCGTAGCTGACCGTCGCGGTGTCCACGGCGGAGGCGAGCAGCTCGCGCAGCGCATCGTGGCCGGGCGCGGTGGTCAGCGCCAGCGATCCCGAGTGGACGGCGACGACGGGGCCGGTCGGGCCGTCGTCGAGGGCGCCGGCGAGCTCGTCGTCGGTCCACTGCCAGTCCGCGGTGCCCGCGATCCGGAAGTCGTAGGACGCCTGCCCGTCGGCGGCCAGCTCCACGATCGCCAGCGACGACGGCTCGGCCGCCTCGACCGAGTGCGACAGGTCGACCCCGTTGTCGGCGAGGTGGGCGCGCAGCTTGCGGCCCAGCAGGTCGTCGGCGAGGCGGGCCAGCATCCGGGCCGGCACGTCGAGGCGGGACAGTCCGACCGCGACGTTCGCCGGGCTGCCACCGGGCGCGAACTGCCAGTACTGCTCGGCGGAGGTGCGATCCGCCTGCGTCGGCGCGGGGACGATGTCGACGAGTGCTTCTCCGGCGACGGCGATCACTCCGCGTCGCGGGCGTCCGGCGGCTGTGTCGGGCATGGCGGCACTGTAGTGGTCCGATCGGGGGCTCCGGTGGGGTCCGTGACGGGTCACGCCCGCGTCACGGTGCGTCGACACGCTCGTGGTAGGCATGACGGATGCCCCGGAAGATCCCGGTCGTGGTGCTGGCCGGATTCCTCGGAGCCGGCAAGACGACGCTGCTGAACCACCTCCTCGCCGCGGGCGGGGACGCGCGGATCGGCGTGGTCGTCAACGACTTCGGGTCGGTCGGCATCGATGCGATGCGCGTGGCCGGACAGGCCGGCGACGTCGTCGGGCTCGGCAACGGCTGCCTGTGCTGCGAGGTCGGCGAGGGTGGCGTCTCCTCGGTGCTGGAGACGCTGACCCGCCGCCGCGACGAGATCGACGTCGTCGTCATCGAGGCCAGCGGCATCGCCGAGCCCGGGACCCTGGTCCAGCTCGTGCTCGACGCACTCGGCCAGCACCTGAGCTTCGGCGGGCTCGTCGTGGTCGTCGACGCCGCGGAGTTCGAGACCTCGCGGCGCCGTCACCCCCAGCTCGACAAGCACGTCGCGATGGCCGACCTCGTCGTCCTGAACAAGATCGACAGGGTGGGGCCTGGGCCGCTCTGGCGGGTCCGCAGGCTGTGCCGCGAGGCGAACCCGCGGGCGCCGATCGTCCCGGTCCGCGACGGCGCGGTGGACCCGGCGCTGCTGTTCGACATCGAGATCGTGCCGGGACGGCAGCTGATGCTCGGCGAGCGCGTCGACGAGCCGCACGCCCAGCACCTGCACGCCGGCTACCAGAGCCTGACGTTCCTCAGCGACGAACCGCTCGACGCCGCCCGCCTGCAGGACCTGCTCGACGCCAGGCCGTCCGGGCTGTACCGGATCAAGGGCTCGGTGCGCTTCGCCGCCGCCCCGGCCCGGGAACGCTGGGACCTCCACACCGTCGGCCGGTACGTGCGGTTCCACCGGACCCGGTGGGACGTCGACGAGCCCCGGCGCACCACCCTGGTCCTGATCGGCACCGGTCTCGACTCCGACGCGCTGCAGCGGTCACTGCGGGCCTGCGTCGCGACCGACGCCGACCGCCGCGACGCCGACGCCCTGCTCCCGGTCGCCCGCTACGCGGTCTGACGGCCCCGGGGGAGTGCTCAGACCGAGGTGAGGTCCGGGCCCGTCGCCGGCTCGGCCAGCTGGGTCAGGGCCTCGGCGGCCCAGGCCTCCCCACCGGCGACGGCGGTCCACAGCAAAACACCGAGGCTGCGGGACGGGTCGATCCGGCCCGCCTGCCACGACGGCGTCGCCGCGAGCCGCTCGGCACGCGCGCAGAGCTGCCAGGAAGCGGCGTCGGACTCGGTGATGTCGCGGGCGAAGCGGGTGTGCCCGGTGCGGGCACGGTAGGCCCGGACCGGGTCGGTGACCGCGTGGATGATCGACAGCACCCCGATCACCAGCCCGAGCGCGAGGGGCAGACAGACGAGGAACGCGAGCGCTGACCGGGACCAGCTGTTCTCGCCCACGGTGAGGGCCACCACGACGGCCGCGACGACGGCGGTGCCGGTCAGCGCGCCGGCCGGGAGCCGGGTGTAGACGAGGTCGCCCGCGTCGTCGACGACGTAGTCGGTGCCGGCGATCAGGGCCGGGTCGTACACGCGGTACCCGGTACGTGTGCGGACGAGGGTGGGCAGGCGGTCGGCGGGAGCGCCGGCGACGAAGTCGTTCATGGTCGTGCTCGATCTGTGAGAATGCTGCTGCTCGCGGCCCACCTGATGGCCGTCTCGCCCGGTCAGTCGCCCACGATGCCGGTCCGTGTTACGGATTCACAACGTTCCTCGGCGCGTTCCGTCTGTGATGTTCGCCTCCGCCACTTGCGAGCAACCTGCGAGGCTCACTCGGGTGGCCAGGCGTCGCCCCACGCCGTGTCACGGGCGTGCCGGAACAGCTCCCGACGACTGCGCGGGACGGGGGTGTCCCGCAGCGTCCCGTCCGACTCGCAGACACGCAGCGTCACCAGACCCTTGCGGGTCTGCGGGTGCCGGACCACGCGGCCCGGGGCCCGGCCGACGCTCCCGTCGTCGTCGCCGCCGTCACGCACGCCGACGACGTAGGAGAACTTCTCGTCCTCGTGCCCCAGCGAGCCGGCCTTCAGCACCCGGTGCCGCGAGCTGCGTCCGACGCGGACGGCGAAGTGGCACCAGTCGTCGCCGGTCACCGGGCAGGCCCCGTCGTGCGGGCAGGGCGCGGCGACGGTGAGGCCCGCGGCGAGCAGGCGGGCGCGGGCGTCGAGGATGCGCGCGTGCCCGGCCGGCGTCCCCGGTTCGACGAGCACGACGACCCGCGCGGCCCGGGCGGCGGCGTCGACGACGGCGTCGCGCACCGGTGCCGGCAGCTCACCGAGCAGGTAGCAGGCGGTCAGCAGGTCGGTCTCCGGCAGCACCGGGGCGGTGCCGAGCACCGCGGCCTCCCAGCGGGCCGCCCGCAGCAGCGGCGACGGCGCACCGGAGGCGAGCCTGCGGCCCAGCGCCCGGGCCGGCGTGGCGGCCTCCAGCACCGTGGCCCGCTCCAGCGACGGCCACACCTGTGCCGCCGCCCACACCGCGGCGCCGGTCCCGCCGCCGAGGTCGAGCAGCGACGCCGGCTCGGGCGCCCGCGCGGCCGCCCGCTCCAGCACGTCGAGGACCGCCGCGTACGTGGCGGGCATCCGGTACGCGGCGTAGGCGGCCGCGTCGTCGTCGGTGCGCAGGATCGGCGCGGTGGGCACCGTGCCGCTGCGGTAGTCGCGGATCAGCCGCTCGACCACCGGCGCGAGCCGGGCGGCGGGGACGCGGTCGAGTGCGTCGTCGAGGGCGGCGGCCAGCGCGTCGGACAGGTCGTGGGACAGCGCGGAGGACGGCTCGGGGACCACCTGCCCATTCCACCAGTCCCGGGTTCAGCCCCGGGCGCCGACCAGCAGCGGGTCGGCCAGCGCGTCGAGCAGCGGGGCCTGCAGCCGGGCCCACGGCGACAGCCCCGAGTCCGGGTCGTCGGCGGCGGCGCGGAAGCGCGACCAGCTCCACCAGGCCAGGTCCTCGACCTCGTCGGGGCGCGGCTCGGGCTCACCGGTGATCCGGGCGACGAACACCGGGCAGAGCTCGTTCTCCTCGATCCCGTCCTGCGACGCGCGGTAGCTGAAGTCCGGCAGCACCATCCGCAGCTCGGTCGCGCGGACGCCCAGCTCGTCGGCCAGCCTGCGGTGCACCGCGTCGGCCATGTCCTCACCGGGTGCGGGATGGCCGCAGCAGGTGTTGGTCCAGACCAGGGGGAAGGCGGTCTTGGTGCGGGCGCGCCGGGTCACCAGCAGCCGGCCGGCGTCGTCGACGCCGTAGCAGGAGAACGCCAGGTGCCGCGGGGTGCTCGCACCGTGCACGGTGGCCTTGTCCGCGACGCCGACCGGGTTGCCGTCGTCGTCCAGCAGCACAACCTGTTCCATGCCGTCCTGTCTACCGGAGCCCGGCCGCGGCGGCTCCTGGGACGGGACCGGCTCACACGCCCGAGCGGGCGGCTGCCCGGCGCCGGACCACGGCGCCGAGCGCGGCAGCCGGCAGGTGCGCGGCGACGACCGCGAGCGCGGCGGGGGACACCGTGCCCCGCGCCAGCCCCAGCCCCACCGCGCAGTCGAACACCCGCTGGTGCCGTGCGGCGGCGCCGATCGCGGCGTCGAGGAACGCGGGGCGGGCCGCCAGCCGGGCGAGCGCACCGACGTGGCGGTGGTGCCGGGCGAAGGTCTGCTCCATGGCGGCGCGGTGGGCGGCGCCCGCGTCGTCACCGCGCAGCGCGCTGCGCCCGGCGAGGATCCCGGAGGCGACGGCGTCGAAGATCCCCTCGCCGGTCAGCGGGTTCACCTTCGCCGCGGCGTCACCGGCCAGCAGCACCCGTCCGTCGGGCTGGAACCGGGGCGCGGTCGACAGCGGGAGGTGGTGCGCGCGCAGCGTGGCCGGGTCGGGTTCCTGGCCGGGCAGCAGAGCGGCCAGCCGCTCCAGCAGCGACGCCCGGTTCCCGGCGCCGCGCTCGTCGAACACGCCGTAGCCGACGTTGGCGCCGCCGCCCGCGATCGGGAACGACCAGGCGTAGGCCGGGACGGCGCCGCCAGCGTACTCGATCGACAGCGTGCCCGGCTCGGCGGCCACCGGGGCGTACCCGCGGATCGCCACCGCCGTCGACCACGGCGGCACGGCCGGCGCGCCGAGTGCGCGGCGGACCACCGAGTTCGCCCCGTCGGCGCCGATCACGACCCGGGCGGCGACGTCGTCGACCAGCACCCGGTCCCCGCGGGGGACGACGGTGCGGACCCGGTGGCGGCGCAGCTGCGCCCCGGCGGCGACGGCCGCGTCGACCAGCGCCGCGTCCAGCTCCCGGCGCGGGACCACCCGGTTCGGCCGGCGCGCGGTGCGGTGCACGACCCGGCCCGCCGGGGTGCGCAGGCGCAGCCGCGGCGCCGCGACGCCGAGCGTGCGCACCCCGGTGGCGCCCAGCTCGTCGAGCAGGTCGAACACCTCGGCCGCGACGCCGTCTCCGCAGGTCTTGTCGCGGGGGAAGGCCGCTGCGTCGAGCAGGAGCACCGACGCCGACGGCCGCAGCCGCAACACGTTGAGCGCCGCGGCGCAGCCGGCGGGACCCGCCCCGACCACGACGACGTCGTAGGTGGACATGGCGCCATTGTCCCCCCGGCGCCGGGCAGAAACGGTTCGCCGTCGCCCGCCCGGCCGTGGTCCACTCCCACACCGCCACCCCGTCGCCCGGCCGCGACGGGTACCGGCGCCGTGCCGTCGGTGCCGTGGGTGGCGCGTCCGTCCCGTCCACGAGGAGCACGTTGTGACCACCGAGCCGGCCCCCGACCGCGACACCGAGCGGCTGCCCGCCGGAGCCCTGCTGATCATCGGGCTGCTCGTCGGCTCGGCGTTCGTGATGATCCTGAACGAGACGATCATGAGCGTGGCGCTGCCCGCCCTGATCGCCGACCTGCGCGTCACCCCGGCAACCGCGCAGTGGCTGACCAGTGGGTTCCTGCTGACGATGGCGGTGGTCATCCCGATCACGGGGTACCTGCTGGGGCGGTTCCCGCCGCGGTCGGTCTACCTCGCCTCGATGGGTCTGTTCAGCGTCGGGACCCTGCTGTGCGCGGTCGCGCCCGCGTTCGGGTTCCTGCTGGCCGGGCGGGTCGTGCAGGCCACCGGCACCGCGGTGATGGTCCCGCTGCTCATGACGACGATCCTGCGCCTGGTCCCGGCGAGCCGCCGCGGGCAGACGATGGGCACGATCTCGATCGTCATCGCGGTGGCGCCCGCGGTCGGCCCGACGCTGTCCGGGGTGATCCTCTCCGCGCTGGGCTGGCGCTGGATGTTCTGGATCGTGCTGCCGATCGCCCTGGTCGCACTGGTCGCGGGTGCGCTGCGGCTGCGGGTCGAGGCGGAGACGACGCGGGCCCCACTCGACGTCGCCTCGGTCCTGATCTCGGCCGTCGCGTTCGCCGGGATCGTCTACGGGCTGTCCGCGATCGGCGAGTCCGCCGCCGGGGGCGCGCACACCGCGGTGCCGCCGTGGGTGCCGCTGGTGCTCGGCGCGGTGGCGCTCGCGGTGTTCGTGCACCGCCAGGTCCGGCTGCAGCGCGGCACCGGTACGGCCCCGCTGCTGGACCTGCGCCCGTTCACGGTCCGCCGGTACACGTTGTCGCTGGTGCTCGTCGCGACCGGGTTCATGTCGCTGTTCGGCGCGATCATCCTGCTGCCGCTCTACATCCAGGACGTGCTGGGTGACAGCGCGTTCGTCGCGGGCCTGGTGGTGCTGCCGGGCGGGCTGGTGATGGGGCTGCTGGGCCCGTTCGTCGGCCGCGCCTACGACCGGTTCGGCGCCCGTCCGCTGGTGCTGCCCGGCGCGGTGCTGCTCGCGGTCGTGATGTGGGGGTTCACTACCCTCGCCGCGACGACGCCGCTCTGGCTGGTCGTGGTGCTGCACGTGGGCCTGTCCGCGGCGCTGGCGCTGATGTTCACGCCACTGATGACCGACTCGCTGGGATCGCTGCCGGGCGAGCTGTACTCGCACGGCAGCGCCATCCTCACCACGCTCCAGCAGGTCGCGGGCGCGGCGGGGACGGCGCTGTTCATCACCGTGATGACGCTGGCCTCGGCCGGCGCCGGTGTCGACGCGGCCGGGGTGCACGCGGCGTTCCTGGTCGCGGCGGTCGTGTCCCTGGTGACGGTGGTCGTCGCGGTCGTCGCGTCCCGGCTGCCCGCCCCGGCGTCGGACCCGCAGGACGCCCGGGTCTGAGGCGGCCGGGCCGCCGCGCCGCTGAACACCCGGGCCGTGACCGCGGGCGGACACCGGCGCGGGCCGGCGGTCAGCGGGTGGCGGCGCCCTCGGTGGTCCCCGCGGGTGCGGGGACGTCCGGGCCCGTCAGACCGTCGCGGGCGGTCTCGCGCAGCGCGAGCACCGACCCGACCGAGACCAGCGCGAGCAGCCCGATCACCGCCGACAGCACCCCGGTGCCGAAGCCGGCGGCCTGCAGCGACGCGAACAGCACCGGCGACAGCCCCGCGCCCATCCCGGAGATCTGGTAGCCCAGCGATGCCCCGGTGTAGCGCGAGCCGGTGGAGAACATCTCCGAGTACAGGGCCGCGGAGGGCCCGAACCAGGCCGCGTGCGTGACGCCCTGACCGACCACCACGGCCAGGGTGAGCAGCACCGCCGAGCCGGTGTCGATCATGGGGAAGATCGCGACGCACCACAGCCCGGTCGCGACCGCCCCACCCAGGACGACCGGTCGGCGTCCGACCCGGTCCGACAGTGCGGAGAACCCGATGATGCCGACGATCGCGACCACCGAGGACAGGGTGAGCGCGTTGAGCACGGTCTGACGCTCGAACCCGGCGCGCACGGCGTAGGCGATGAGGAAGGTGGTCAGCGTCCCCTGCGCGACGAAGGCCCCGAACCCCACGCCGACGGCGAGCAGCAGGTTGCGCGGACGGGACAGCACCTCCAGCAGCGGCGCCCGGCGAGGCGTCGTCGGCCGGTTTGCGGCGGACGCGGCGAACACCGGGGTCTCGGTGACCGACAGCCGCACGAACAGCCCGATGCCCAGCAGCACCACGCTCAGCAGGAACGGGATCCGCCAGCCCCAGGTGAGGAACGCGTCCCCGGTCAGCGACGCCGACAGCGCCAGCACCAGCGTCGAGAGCACCATGCCGCTCGGCGCACCGGCGTTGGTGAAGCTGGCCCACAGCCCCCGCCGCGACGACGCGTGCTCGGCCGACATCAGGACCGCGCCGCCCCACTCCCCGCCGACCGCGACGCCCTGCACGACCCGCAGCACGATCAGCAGCACCGGGGCCAGCGCGCCGACCTGCGCGTACGTGGGCAGCACCCCGATCAGGGTGCTCGCCACACCCATCAGCACCATGCTGATGACCAGCATCTTCTTGCGCCCGACGCGGTCGCCGAAGTGGCCGAACACGATCCCGCCGAGCGGGCGGGCCAGGTAGCCGGTGGCGAGCGTCCCGAACGCGGCGACGGTGCCGACGAGCGGGTCGAGGTCGGAGAAGAAGACCCGGTTGAACACCACGGCCGAGGCCGTCGCGTACAGCAGGAAGTCGTAGTACTCGATCAGGCTGCCGAGGTAGCTCGACAGGACCGCGCGTCGGCGCTGGGTCGGGGAGAACCGGGGGTGCGTCATCGCAGCTCCGTGCCTTCCGTGAGATGGAAAGCAGCTTTATAGCAAGGAACTTGTGATCGACGCCATGGTCGTTAGGATCGCGCACGTGACGGATGCGGCGTCGGTACCGACGGGAACGCGCGGGCAGCGGCTGACCTACCTGGTCAAGCGTCTGCAGATGGCCGAGCGCGCTCGGATGGAGGAGGCGCTGCGCCCGCTGGGCGTGACGCTGGCCCAGTACACCGCGCTCAGCGTGCTGGAGCGCCGCGGCGGGCTGTCCTCGGCGCAGCTCGCCCGGCGGCACTTCGTGACCCCGCAGGCGATGCAGCAGCTCGTCGCCGGGATTGAGCGCGACGGGCTCGTCGAACGCCGCGCGGCGCCGGACAACCGCCGGGTCCTGCAGGTCTGGCTCACCGCCCACGGGGACGAGGTGCTGGCCGACTGCCACTCCGCGGCCGGGGTCGTCGAGCGCCGGATGCTCGGCGCGCTGGAGCCCGACCAGGCCGAGGTGTTCGCCGACGCCCTCGAACGGTGTCTGGCCGCCCTGGTCGATCGCGACCCGATCCCGCCGGACGGCGACGCTTGACCTCATGGCAAGGACCTTGCTATCAACTTGATTGATATCAAGGAGCGAGGGAGCCCCATGAGCCCGATCACCGGTCCCGGCCTCGGGCTGGGCACCTGGCCCGCCCGCCGGGCGCGGATCAGCCCGCGCGCCCCGGCCCTGTCCGACGGGCACCGGGCGGTCGACCACGCCGAGCTGGCCGAGCGCGTCGCCCGGATCGCGGGCGGCCTGGCGGAGCGGGGGGTCGGTCGGGGGGACCGGGTCGCCTGGCTCGGGGTGAACGCCGTCGCCACCCTGGAGACCTGCTTCGCCGCCTGGCGGCTCGGCGCGATCGCGGTCCCGCTGAACTTCCGCCTGGCCCCCGCCGAGATCGGCTACATGCTCGACGACTGCGGCGCGACGCTGCTCGTGCACGGCCCCGACCCCGACGACCCCGGCACCGACGACCTCGTCGCCGCGACCGCCCCACGGATCCCGGTCGTCCGCGGCGTCGAGGACCTGGCCCGCGGGCCCGCCCGCGACGACGCCGGTGCCGGTCTCGACGACCCGGCCGTGCTGCTCTACACCTCCGGCACCACCGGCCGTCCGAAGGCGGCGGTGCTGACCCACGGCAACCTGACCTGGAACACGGTCAACCAGCTCGCCCACGTCGACGTCTGCTCCGACGAGCGCACGCTGTGCATCTCGCCGCTGTTCCACTGCGTCGGGCTCTCCCAGGTCACGCTGCCCACGCTGTTCAAGGGCGGCAGCGTCGAGCTCGTCGCCCGGTTCGACCCGGTGGCGGTCCTCGACCGGATCGCCAGGGCACGGATCACCAGCTTCGCCGCCGTCCCGACGATGCTGCAGATGCTGTGCGAGTCCCCGGCGTGGGAGCGGACCGACCTGTCGTCGCTGCGCACGGTGGTCTACGGCGGCTCCCCGGTGCAGGAGCGGGTCGCGCGGGCCTGGCTGGAGCGCGGCGTCGCGCTGCAGCAGGGCTACGGGATGACCGAGGCCTCGCCCGGGGTGCACATGGCGACCCGCGAGGGGACGGCCGCGCACCCACCGACCTCGGTCGGGGTGCCGCACTTCTTCACCGACGTCGCCGTCGAGCGCGACGGCGAGCTCGTCCCCCTCGACGAGGAGCCCGGCGAGCTGCTGGTCCGCGGGCCGCACGTCAGCCCGGGCTACTGGAACCGTCCGGCCGAGACCGCGGCGTCGCGGCGGGGGGAGTGGTTCCGCACCGGTGACGTGCTCCGGGCCGGCGACGACGGCTGGGCGTTCGCCGTCGACCGGGTCAAGGACATGATCATCTCCGGCGGCGAGAACGTGTACCCGGCCGAGGTCGAGGCCGTCGCCGTCACCCACCCCGACATCGCCGACTGCGCCGTCGTCGGGGTCCCCGACCAGCGCTGGGGCGAGGTCGGTGCCGCCTACGTGCAGCTGCGCCCCGGCGCCGACCTCGACGCCGACGCCGTGCGCGCACTGCTCGCCGGGCACCTGGCCCGGTACAAGGTCCCGAAGTACGTGCGGTTCGTCGAGGAGCTGCCCCGCAACGCGTCCGGCAAGGTCCGGCGCGTCGACCTGCGTGCGGCCGCGGCCGCCGGGGAAGAGGTGTCGTGATGGGACTCCCGGAGTCGCTGACGGTGGAGCGGCACGACGAGGTCGCCGTGCTGCGCCTGTCCCGGCCGCGCAAGCGCAACGCCCTCGACGACGCGACCGTGCTCGGCATCGAGGACTTCTTCGCCCGCCCGCCCGAGGGGGTGCGCGCCGTCGTCCTCGACGCCGAGGGCGACCACTTCTGCGCCGGGCTGGACCTGTCCGAGCTCGGCGACCGCGACGTCGTCGCGGCGATGGAGCACTCCCGGATGTGGCACCGCGCGTTCGCCCGGCTCGCCGAGGGACGGCTGCCGGTGGTCTCGGTGCTCAAGGGCGCCGTCGTCGGCGGCGGGCTGGAGCTGGCCTCGGCCACCCACCTGCGGGTCGCCGAGGACTCCACGTTCTACGCACTGCCCGAGGGCCAGCACGGGCTGTTCGTCGGCGGCGGCGGGTCGGTGCGGGTGCCGCGGCTCATCGGTGTGCACCGGATGACCGACATGATGCTGACCGGCCGTGTCCTCGATGCCGACGAGGGGCACGCGCTGGGCCTGTCGCACTACCGCGCCGGGCCGGGGGAGGGGCTGGCGCGCGCCTGCGAGCTGGCCCGCACCGTGGCCGGGAACTCGGCGATCACCAACGTCGCGGTGCTCCAGGCGCTGCCGCGGATCGCCGAGGCCTCCCCGGACCACGGCTTCATGATGGAGTCGCTGGTCGCTGCGGTCGCCTCCTCGAGTGCCGAGGCCCAGGAGCGGATGCGGGCCTTCCTCGACGGCCGCGGTGGGAAGGTGCGCCGGTGAGCGAGCTGCTGCGCCCCGTCGCCGACGACGTCCGGGAGACCACGCAGATCGGCCGCTTCGTCACCGCGGTCGAGCGCGAGCACGGCCTGGCCCTGCCCGACTACGCCGCGCTGCACCGCTGGTCGGTGGCCGAGCCCGAGGCGTTCTGGTCGGCGGTCGCGACCCACCTCGGGGTGCGGTTCGACACCCCGCCCCGGGCGGTGCTCGGGCGCCGGGAGATGCCGGGTGCCGAGTGGTTCCCGGGCGCGACCCTGAACTACGCCGCGCACGCCCTGGACGGGCCCGACGACCGCACCGCCGTCGTCGCGTACTCCCAGACCCGCGACCGGGTCGAGCTGACCTGGGCGCAGCTGCGCGAGCAGGTCGCCCGCGCCCGGGCCGGGCTGCGCAGGCTCGGTGTCGGCCGCGGCGACCGGGTCGCCGCCTACCTGCCGAACCTGCCCGAGACGGTCGTCGCGTTCCTCGCGACGGCCTCGCTCGGCGCGGTCTGGACCAGCTGCGCACCCGAGTTCGGCGCGCGCAGCGTCCTCGACCGGTTCGGCCAGGTCGACCCGGTCGTGCTGCTCACCGTCGGCGGCTACGGCTGGGCCGGACGCGACGTCGACCGCCGCGCCGAGGTCGCCGCCCTGCGCGCCGGGCTGCCCGGGGTGCGCCACGTCGTCGCCGTGCCCTACGGGCCGCACACCGTGCCCGACGCCATGACCTGGGACGCACTGCTGGCCGCCGACCCGGAGCCGGGCGCGGACCCGGTCCCGTTCGACCACCCGCTGTGCGTGCTGTTCTCCTCCGGCACCACCGGGCTGCCCAAGGCGATCGTGCACGGCCACGGCGGCATCCTCCTGGAGCACCTCAAGAACCACGCCCTGAGCTGGGACCTCGGTCCCGGCGACCGGATCCTCTGGTACTCCACGACCGCCTGGATGATGTGGAACGCGCTGGTCTCCGGGCTGCTGCGGCAGGCGTCGATCGTGCTGATCGACGGCAACCCCGCCCACCCCGACCTCGGCTGGCAGTGGCGCCTGGCCGCCGAGACCGGCGCGACGCTGCTGGGCGCGAGCCCCGGGTTCCTCATGGCCTCGCGCGCCGCGGGGTTGCGCCCGGCCGTCGAGCACGACCTGTCCGCGGTCCGCCAGATCGGCGCCGCCGGGAGCCCGCTGCCGCCGGAGGGCTACCGCTGGGTGACCGAGCAGTTCGGGCCGGACGTGCTGCTCAACGTGGGCAGCGGCGGGACCGACGTCTGCTCCGGCATCGTGCAGGGGAGCCCGTTCCAGCCGGTGCGCTCCGGCGAGATCTCCGGGCCCTGCCTCGGGGTCGACGCCGCCGCGTTCGACGACGCGGGCCGCCCGGTCGTCGGCGAGCTCGGCGAGCTGGTCATCCGGGCCCCCATGCCGTCGATGCCGGTCGGCTTCTGGGGCGACGACGACGGCAGCCGCTACCGCGACACCTACTTCGCCACCTGGCCCGGGGTGTGGCGGCACGGCGACTGGGTCCGCTTCTCCGCCGACGGCTCCGCGGTCGTCCCCGGCCGCTCCGACGCCACCCTCAACCGGGGCGGCGTCCGGTTGGGGACGGCCGAGTTCTACCGCGTCGTGGAGGAGCTGCCCGAGGTCGAGGACTCGCTCGTCGTGCACCTGGAGGACCCCGCCGGCGGCAACGGCGAGCTGCTGCTGTTCGTGCAGCCCGCCGCCGACACCTCCCTCGACGACGCCCTGGTCGCCCGCATCCGCACCGCGCTGCGCAGCGAGCTCACCCCGCGCCACGTCCCGGACCGGGTCGAGGCGGTGCCGGTCGTGCCGCGCAACCGCACTGGCAAGAAGCTGGAGGTCCCCGTGAAGCGGATCCTGCTCGGCGCGGCCGTCGACGACGTCGCCTCCCGCGACGTGCTCGCCGACCCCACCGCGCTCGACGCGTTCGTCCACCTCGCCTCCGGGACACCGGCGTGAGCGCGCCCGGGAACCCCGCCGGGACCGTCGACGGCACCGGCACCGGCACCGGCGACGACACCGGCGAGGGCACCGGCGGGGCGGCCGGGATCGGCACCGTCGCCGTCGTGGGGACGGGCGTGATCGGCGTCGGCTGGACGGCGCTGTTCCTGTCCCGCGGCCTGCACGTGCGTGCCTTCGACCCCGCCCCGGGTGCCGAGGACCGGCTGCGCGCCGACCTCGCCGCGCTCGGCCCGTTCCCCGGCCACGACGGCCCGCTCCCGGTCGGCAACCTGACGTTCGCCGACAGCGCCGGTGCCGCCGCCGGGCCGGCCGGGTTCGTGCAGGAGAACGGCCCCGAACGTGAGGACCTCAAGCACACCCTGTTCGGCGAGCTCGACGAGGCCGCCGCACCCGGTGTCGTGCTCGCCTCCAGCTCCTCGGGCCTGCTGCCGACGACGATCGCCCGCGGCGCGGCCCGGCACCCCGAGCGGGTGCTCGTCGGGCACCCGTTCCACCCGCCCCAGGTCATCCCGCTGGTCGAGGTCGTGCCTGGCGAGCGGACCGCGGAGGCCGCCGTGGACATCGCCACGGCCTTCTACACCGCGCTGGGCAAGCGACCGGTCCGGCTGCGGGCCGAGGTGCCCGGCCACCTGGCCAACCGGCTGCAGGCCGCGCTGTGGCAGGAGGCGTACTCGCTGGTCGAGCGGGGTGTCGCCACCGTCGCCGACGTCGACGCCGCCATCTCCCACGGGCCCGGCCTGCGCTGGGCGGTGCTCGGCCCGTTCGCCAACCAGCACCTGTCCGGCGGCCCCGGCGGGCTCGCGCACATCCTGGAGCACCTCGGTCCGCCCACCGAGCGGTGGTGGCGCGACCTCGGACAGGTCACGCTCACCCCCGAGCTGGCCACGACCCTGGTCGACGGCGTCCACGCCGAGCTGGGCGACCTCGACGGCCCCGCGCTCGCCGCCCGCCGCGACGCCGTCCTCGCCGCGCTGCTCGAGGTCAAGTCCCGTACCGAGCTCCCCTGACGGAGGTTCCCCGCATGCCCATCGACCCCGCCGGCGTCGTCGCGATCGACGTGCACGTCCACGTCGAGCAGGACGGCCACGGCTGCCTGGCGCTGGACCAGGAGCTGCTCGACGCGTCGGCCGCGTACTTCAGGGCCGACCAGGACCGCACCCCGACGATCGACACGATCGCCGAGCACTACCGGGCACGCCGGATCGCCGCGGTCGTGTTCACCGTCGACGCGCCGTCGGGCACCGGGCACCCGCCGCTGTCCAGCGAGGAGATCGCCGCCGCGGCCGCCGCGCACGCCGACGTCCTGATCCCGTTCGGCTCGGTGGACCCGCACACCGGCAAGGCCGCCGTCGCCCGCGCCCGCTGCCTGGTCACCGAGCACGGGGTCCGCGGCTTCAAATTCCACCCCAGCCTGCAGGCGTTCGAGCCGAACGACATGCGCTTCTACCCGCTCTACGACGCCATCGCCGAGCTCGGCGTTCCCGCGCTGTTCCACACCGGACAGACCGGGATCGGCGCCGGGCTGCCGGGCGGGCGCGGGATCAAGCTGCGCTACTCGAACCCGATGCTGCTCGACGACGTCGCCGCCGACCACCCCGACCTCACCGTGGTGCTCGCCCACCCGTCGGTGCCCTGGCAGGACGAGGCGATCTCGATCGCCACCCACAAGTCCAACGTGTACATCGACCTGTCGGGATGGTCGCCGAAGTACTTCCCGCCGCAGCTGGTGCGCGCGGCGAACACGATGCTGCGCCGCAAGGTGCTGTTCGGCTCGGACTACCCGGTCATCACCCCGGACCGGTGGCTCGCGGACTTCGAGACCCTCGAGATGAAGCCCGAGGTCCGGCCGATGATCCTCAAGGACAACGCCGTGCGGGTGCTCGGCCTGGGGTGATCGGCCCCGGTGAGGGGTCCGGTGCCGTATCCGGCACCGGACCCCTCACCCGTCGCGACCACCGCCTCGGACCGCGGCAGGACGCCGGATCCGGCTCGCCACAGTCCCCACCGGACGACCAGGTGTCCGGACTTCTTCCCGTAAAGATCATCAACAGCGACGTCGTCGCAGGTCAGCGCCGTGGAGCGATCCGGTTCCCGACGTCGTTGACACGATCGGGTGATCTGTTCTGCCGCGTTCCGATGCTCTGGAGTGGGTCGTCCCGGTCCGTCCGGAGTAGTCCAGGTCACCCCCCGCGCCCGTTTCGGGGGCGCTGCGGGCCCGATCTCACGATGTGGACCGATCCGGTGTGGGGTTACTCCGAACGGGTCTGTTTACTGGTCCGCATGCACCTCGTCTCCCGGTTCGCGGTTCGGCGTCACGTCGACCTGCGCCGCCAGGCGAGCGCGCTCTGTTCCGGCGCCTGACCGCGCCCGGCTCCCGGGGCGCGCCCGCGCTCCGCCGCTCGCCGTCCCCGCCACGGGGACCGCGGCCGCGGTAGCCACGGGACCGCCCCAGTACCCCGCTTTCCCGGTCGACCACCGCGCCCCCGCGCGGACCCTCCCGCCCCGCCGTCCGGCGGCCCGGGAGGTCGGAGTCCGACGCCCACCGCACGTCCGCGCCTGCCCGCGCCCCGCGACACCATCCATACCGGACGGTGCCGCGGTCCGCCGCTCGACGGACGTCCACATCGGCCCCGAACCGCTCCCCGTCACGAAAGAAGGAGACACGTCGTGCCTCAGCACCGCGCACGGTCCGCCTCCCGGATCCGGCTGATCGCCGGTGGCGCCGCACTCGCCGGCACCGCCCTGATCGGCCTCTCCGGCGCGGCCCAGGCGGCCACCCCGGACCTGGTCCCCGACCTCGGTCCGATCCTCAGCGCCCCCAATGACGACCAGCCCGACCCGGCGCCGACGGCACCCCCGGTCGAGTCGTCCTACGAGGCGTTCGACTCCGACCAGCCGATCCAGCAGCTGCGCGACTTCGCCCCCGCGGGCGTCCCCGTCGCCGGGCTGGTCGACGTCGTGTCGAAGGCGCCGAAGCAGATCACCCCGACGTTCCTGAGCGGCGGGGCCGGCGAATGAGCCTGCTCCCGCAGTCCCGCTGGGCGCGGCGGGGGCTGATCGCCCTCGCGAGCGCCGCCGTCGTCGCCGGGGTCGTCGCGATCCCCGCGTCGGCCCAGGGAACGATCGACAAGGTCAAGTCCGAGGTCACCGGCGCCGACGGCAAGAACTACTGGGTCGAGAACAACCTCACGCCGGAGGCCCGTCAGCAGTCCGCCGACGGGCCCAAGAAGGAGTACGCCCTGGTCTGGGCCGGCGACGAGAACATCGCCGACGACGCCGTGGCGGACGTGCGCAACCTGCCCGGGTCGCTGCTCGACCCGGTCGACAAGGTCCGTGACGCCCTGCCGGGTCCGGACTTCCTGGCCGTCGTCGACGTCACCAAGGGCACCCCGGACTACGGCAAGGTCGTCAACACCGCGACCGTCGGCCCGCTCGTGGAGAACGAGCCGCACCACATGCAGTACTCGTGGCGCAAGGGCGACAAGATCTACGCGGGCGGCCTGTTCACCGCGGCGACCTACGTCTTCGACGTCGCCGCGCTGCCGGAGATCAAGCTCTCGGGCATCTCGCTGCCGTCGCAGACGCTGTGCGGGTCGGTCCCGGACGCCTACTGGGTCCTCAAGGACGGCACCGCGTACGGCACCTACATGGGCGGCCCCGTCGCCCCGGGTCCGTGCCGCTACACCAACGGCGAGGTCCGCACCGGCAACGGCTTCGCGGGCGCCCCGGGCTCGGTCATCCGGTTCGACCAGGAGGGCCGCAACCTCGTCGAGGCCCCGGCCGCGACGGAGACGCCCGAGGACCCGACCCAGTGCCTCAACATGCCGGCCCTGGGCAACCCCACCTGCGCGAACCCGCACGGGATCCAGGTCCGCGAGGACCTGAACACCATGATCACCAGTGACTACGCCGAGCCGCGGACGATCATCCTCGACCCGGTGAAGAACCCGTCGCCGTACCTGCGGCGGCCCACGGTGCGCACCTGGGACATCTCCGACCTGAACAAGCCGAAGGTCAAGTCGGTGCAGTACCTGCCGACCGGCCCGCGCAGCAACGGTGTCGACCCGCTGCGCAACGAGAACCGCGCCGTCATGGAGACCACGGTCACCAACCGGCCGGAGCACAAGGGCGCCTTCGCCCAGACGATGCAGGGCGGCGCGATCTTCTACACGCCCGACATCACCGCCGACAACCCGGAGTGGAAGGAGGTCTTCGACCTGGGGACCGCCGCGCCGCACCTGGGCGTCGGGGGCGAGAACGGTGGCCCGAGCGCGAACGGTGGCTGGATCCAGACCAGCGCCGACGACAAGACGCTCTACCACGCCACGATCGGCCGCAAGGCCGGCACGCTGGGCCCGGACGACAAGGGCACCGCTGGCGGCGTCATCGCGCTCGACATCGAGAAGCTGCTGGCCTCGGGACCGAACCCGAGCTGCTCGATCGACACGATCGAGGAGACCACCGCCGGTGGCGCCGAGGCCGACTGCCCGACCATCAAGGGCACCGTCGGCATCAACTCCGACCAGACCGGCGCCGGCCCGCACTGGGGCGCGCTGGACAACCTGGAGCTCGGTGACGACGGCTACTACCACCACACCGACCAGCCCAAGCGCCTCGCGACCGCGAACTACTTCGTGGCCCGCACCGGGCTGGACGGCGACCACCGCCTCTGCATGACCGACATCGCCCCGGACGGCTCGCTGTCCCTGGACGAGTCGTTCAAGGACGAGGACACCGGTGAGACCTGCGTCAACTTCAACCGCGAGAACTGGCCGCACGGTGCGTTCGGCAATGCCAAGCCGCACTCGATGCTGTTCGTCGCCGCGGACGAGGACATCAAGGACTGATGACGTCCGTGTCGTTCTCGACGTCGTTCGCGACACTCGTGCCGGCCGGCGGGCTCCTGCCCGCCGGCCCGGCCGGGGACGCCCCCGCCCTGCTCCGTGCAGTGGCGGGGGCCGCCCCGGCGGTCCTCGCCGCAGGACCCTCCGACGGTGTGCCGTTCGTGGACACGGCCCTGCGCCTGGTCCTGCTCACCGCGCTCGCCGTGGTGGCCGGGTCCGGCCTGGTGCGTGTCCTCGCCGACGCCCCCGGACGCGCCGAGCGGGTCGTCGCGGGAGTCGCGGCGCTCGTCGCCGTCTCCGCCGCGGTTGCCGCGGTGACCCGGTCCGGCGCCGGGATCTCCGGCTGGACCCTGCTGCTCCTGCTGGCGACGGTGGCGGTGCCCGCGCTGCTCGCCGGCCCGCGGCCGGTGCTCGCCGTCGCCCCCGCGCTGGTGGTGACCGGTCTGCTGGCGATCCAGCTGGCCGGGACCCCGTCGGCGCCGTGGTTCGTCCTCGACGCCGGGTACGCGGTCGCGGGTGCCCTGGCCGCCGGTGCCGCGCTGCACCTGGCCACCGCGACCGACCCGGCGCCGCGGGCCGCCCGGGTGCGGATCGTCGGCATCGGGGCGGGGACGGTCGGGGTGGTGCTCGCCGCGGTCCGGGTCGCCCTCGCCGGACCGTTCTCGCTCACCGACCTGCACGGCACCGGCTACGGCCGGGCGGTGCTGGTCACCGTGCTGGCCCCGGCCGCGGTCGTGGCCCTGCTCGCCGTGCAGGCGTGGGTGACCCGCCGTGCGACGGCCGGGACCCGCTCCGACGCGGTGCGGGCCGCCGAGCTGCGCGACCGTCTCCGCACCCCGGTCGTGCTGGCCGCCCTCGCCGCGGTCGGTGCGGCGACGCTGCCGGCCGCACTGCCCGCCCCGGCCCCGGGGGCCACCCCCGGCCAGGCGCTGCTGCGCTCGGTCGACCTCGGCGCGGGCCCGCTGACCCTGGCGGTGTCCCCGATGCGCCCCGGACCCAACCTGGTGCAGCTCACCGGCGGCGGGGTCGAGGTGACCGGCCCGGACGCACGGATGCCAGCCGGGCACGGTGGTGACCCGGGCGCCCCCGCCGGGTACGCGGTGCGGGTGGGGGACCGGGTCGTCCCGTTCACCGCCCGTACCGAGGTCCGCGGCGGCTGGGCCCTCGTCGACCTGCCCGCGGGGGCCTCGTCGATCACCCTCACCGCGGGTGGCCTGACCCGCTCGGTGCCGGTCGACGTCGGCACCGAGCGCACCGCCCCGGCCGGCGCGACCGGGCCCGACGCCCCGGAGTGCCTGTCGGCCACGGTCGGGCGGATCGTCGCCGGTGGCGACGCCACCGTCGGGAACTGCCCGTCCGAGGCGCTCGACCCCGCCGACGCCGGTGCCCTGCGTGGCATCGTGCGTGCGCTCGGGGGCCAGGGCGCGCCGGGCCTCGCGATCGCCGGCGACGCGTCGCCGCGCTCGCGGGCCGCCGCCGACGTCGTGCGGGCCGAGGCCGCGGCCGCCGGACTGCCCGTCCGCCCGTCCGCGGGCCCCCAGGACGCGCTGCTGGTCGTGTCGGGCTGGCAGCTCGCCGCCACCACGGTGCGCGACACCGCCCGCGCGGCGCTCACCACACCCACCGCGCTCGGCGGGACCTACCTGGCACCCTGGCTGCTGACCGGCGGCGTGCTCGGCCAGAGCCCGGGCACCCTGCTCCCGCTGGACTTCGGTCCGCAGGAGCCGGCCCCGCAGCGCTACGTGCGGCTGCTGGCCGCCGTCGCCCCGGGCTCGGCGCCGTCGCTGTCCGGGCTGCGCGCCTGGGCCGCCACGTCCGGCGAGACCTACGCCGACCCGGTGCCGTCGCTGTACGCCGCCGCACCGGTCGACGTGCCCATGACCGCCGACACCGACGGCGGCCACCACGGGTCGCCCAACGAGGCGGCGTGGTTCCCGGGCGGCGCGGTCGTCCGGATCGGCTCCGCACTCGACACCGGTCCCGGCACCCCCGCCGGCCCGACCCCCTGACCGCCACCCACGAGGAGACTCCCGTGTCGATCACGAAGGATCCGCCCGGCCGGTCGCCGGGCTCCCTGGTCCGTGCCCTGCGCGAGCTGCCCGCCTCCGGGCGCACCGCCTACGGCCCGCAGGACCGCGAGGCCGCCCCGCCGCAGTGGCCGGTGGTCGCGGTCGGCCTGGTCCTGGCGGTGCTGTTCCTCGTCGGGGTGGGCGCCGTCGCCCCAGCGACGATGGTGGGCACCGCCGCGCTCGGCCTGGCCCTGGGCTTCACGCTGTTCCACTCCCGGTTCGGCTTCACCTCCGGCTGGCGGCAGCTCGTCGCCGTCGGGCAGGGCGCCGCGATCCGCGCGCACATGCTCATGCTGGCGACGGCGTCGGTGCTGTTCGCGGTGATCCTCTCGTCCGGGTTCGCGCTCGCCGGGGACCCGCGGGGCTTCACCAACCCGATCGGCATCGGGCTCGTCGTCGGCGCCTTCCTGTTCGGCGTCGGCATGCAGGTCGGCGGGTCGTGCGCGTCGGGGACGCTGTTCGCCGTCGGCAGCGGGCAGTCCGCGATCGTGCTGACGTTGTTCGGGTTCATCGTCGGGTCGATGTTCGCGGTGTTCACCCACACCTTCTGGACGCAGACCGTCCCGCAGGGTCCGAGCATCAACCTGGCCCAGCTGCTCGGCTACCCGGGTGCGGTCGCGGTGACGCTGCTGGTCACGGCGGGGATCACCGTGGTGACCTGGGTCGTCGCCCGGCGCCGCACCCCGCCCCCGGTCGAGCGGCCGCCGTCGGCCCGCGGTGCGGCACGCGTGCTGCGCGGCTCGTGGCCGATGTGGGTCGGCGCGCTCGTGCTCGCGGTGCTCAACGCGGCCGTCCTGTTCGTCTCCGCCGCCCCGTGGGGTGTGACCTCGGCGTTCGCGCTGTGGGGCTCGAAGGTCCTGCAGGCGGTCGGGTTCGACATGGCGGGGCTGGCCTACTGGCAGGTCCCGGCGAACGCCCGGTCGCTGGCCGCGCCGGTGCTCGCCGACCGCATCTCCAACCTCGACGTCGGCATCATGATCGGCGCGCTGGTGGCCTCCGCGGTGGGCGGCGCGTTCGTGCTGCACAAGCGCATCCCCTGGAAGCTCGGCCTCGGCGCCGTCCTCGGCGGCATCGCGATGGGCTACGGCGCGCGCCTCGCGGGCGGCTGCAACATCGGTGCCTACTTCTCCGGCATCGCCTCGTTCAGCCTGCACGGCTGGATCTGGGCCGTCGTCGCACTCGGCGGCACCTGGGTCGGGCTGCGGCTTCGGCCGCTGTTCGGCCTGACCAACCCCAAGCCGGTCGACTCGCTCTGCTGAGCAGGCCGGACGCTCCCCCCACCAGAGAGGTTCACACCATGACCGCACGCACCACCGCCCGCGCACTGGCCGCCGTCGCCGGCGCCGGGGCGCTGGCCACCCTGGCCGGCGGGCTCGCGCACGCCGACGAGGGCCACCAGCGCCACGGCCACGGAGACGCCCACTACGACGGCACCGTCTGGCACTACGACGGCGAGGCGACCCCGAGCGACTCGGCCGAGCTGAACCCGTCCGCCGGTGACCGGCCGGGTGGGAACACCCCCGTGTACCTGCTCAAGGACGTCCCGGCGGCGCCGCTGCCGAAGGACCTGCTGACCCCGGTCGACCTGACCGCGCCCGTGTTCGGGGCGCTCGACGGCCTGAGCTGACCGGTCCGCCCCGGACGGTCGTGCACAGGGCCGCCCGGGGTGCAACCGGCTCGCACGGGGCAGGCGGGCCGGGATCGCCCCGTCCGGGATCTCCCGGGCGGGGCGATCACGCGTGCGGAGCCTCCTGCAGGACGGCCTGCACGTCGAGGTCGATCCGCAGCGTCCGCCCGACGGCGAGCACGCCGGCCAGCACCGACTGGTTCCAGTCGATCGCGAACTCGTCGCGGGAGATCTCGGTGGTGGCGGTGAACGCCGCCCGGGTGCCGCCCCACAGGTCGGGGCCGGTGCCGCCGTAGGTCATGTGCAGGTCGACCGGCGCCTTGACGCCCTTGAGCGAGAGCATCCCGTGCACCGTCCAGCGGGTGGCGTCGACCCGGGTCAGGCCGTCGCCCTCGTAGCCGATGGCCGGGTGGGTCTCGACGTCGAGGAAGTCCGCGGTCCGCAGGTGGGAGTCGCGGTCGGGGTCGTCGGAGTCCACCGATCCCGCGTCGATCGACACACTGACCGAGCTGGCCTCGAACGGGTCGGCCACCCGCAGGTCGCCGGAGAACCGGCGCAGCCTGCCGTGGATGCGGCTCATACCCAGGTGCAGCGCGGTGGCCCGGATGCTGGAGTGCTGCGGGTCGATCCGCCACAGCCCCGGGGTGGGCAGCACCGCGCCGCCGGCCCTGGCGAGCTCGACGCGGCCCAGGTCGACGCCGTCCCCGGCGAGGGAGACCGCCCGCGCGGAGGGCTCGTACCCCGCCGCGGCGACGACGACCGTGTGCGGCCCCGGCGCCAGCTCCGCCACCGCGAACCCGCCGTCGGCCCGGCTGGCCGCCCGGCCCCGCTGCACGCCGGTGGCGTCCATGACGGTGACCGTCGCGCCGGTCACCGGCCAGCCGTCGGGGGTGCTCAGCCGTCCGTAGAGCTCAGCCATGTCCGTGCTCCGTCCGCGTCGGGCCGCCGATCCGGTCGTCGTCGGTCGGGTCCGGGGCGCCGAAGCGCACCTCGACCGGCGTGGTCGCCCCCCGTGCCACCTGCACCGCGACGACGACCGGCGCCCAGCCGCTCGCGGTCAGCTCGTGCCGTCCGGGCGGGAGCCCGTGCAGCTCGTAGCTGCCGTCCCGGCCGGTGGTGGTCTCGGCGACGGTGCGGCCGTCGCTGTCGCCGATCACGATCCGAGCCCCGGGCACCGGGCGGCCGTCGCCGCTGCGGGCGACGCCGGCGATCCCGGCCAGGGCGGGGAAGCGCAGCTCCACCGGCGGCGCGGCCGGGTCGGCGTCGACGGTGCGGGCCAGCGGCCCGTGCCCGGGTGCGGTCGCGGTGAGGGTGTGCGGGCCGGTGCCGGGGGTCTCGACCAGGAACCGGCCGGCCGGGTCGGTCGGCGTGTGCGCGACGACCTCGCCCGCGGTGTCGATCAGTGTGACGGCGGCGGCACCGACCGGGTGGCCCGTCGCGTCGGTCAGGGTGCCCCGCACCGTGCCGCCGCCGGCGACGGTCACGTCGTGCCGGGCGGGGGACGCGCCGACGGCGACCAGCCCGGCGTCGGGCCCGGCGCCGTCGGTGCGGGTCACCACCAGGTACGTCCCGCCGGTGCCCAGGGGCACGGCGTAGGTGCCGTCGTCGCCGCTGGCGGTCCGCCCGTGCTGGCGGCCGTCGAGGTCGGTGACGGTGACGGTCGCGCCCGGCACGGGGGTGCCGGACCGCCCCCGCACGGTGCCGACGACCGCAGGTCCGTCCCGTTCCGGTGTCACGTCGCGACCTCCCAGTTAGTTGCGCATCGCAACGATAACCCTCCCGGGTGGGCGGTGCGTCACCCGCACCGGTGTCGTCGGCCGGTGATCGGGCCGCCGTGCGCTCGGGGGGCTTGCGTCACGTGTAACCGGTGGTAACGTTACCGGTGGTTACAGCATTGACGTCGTTGTCTGCGAGGAGTCGACATGACCGCCACCGTTCCGGAGCACGGGCTCGAGGCCGGGAACGACCGGCACGCGGAGGATCGGCACGACACCGCCGAGCGCCTCCTGCGGTCCTCCGAGGAGCTCTCGTTCGACCCGGCCACCCAGGTCGACTGGGACACGCCGCTGGACCGCGACTACCACGGCATGAGCCCGGAGTGGAGCAGCCTCTACGGCACCGCCTACTGGGCCGAGCTGACCGAGGAGCAGCGCAAGGAGCTGACCCGCCAGGAATCGGCGTCGGTCGCCTCGACCGGCATCTGGTTCGAGATGATCCTGCAGCAGCTGATCCTGCGGGACTTCTACGCGAAGGACCCGACCGACCCGGCGTTCCAGTGGGCGCTGACCGAGATCGCCGACGAGTGCCGCCACTCGATCATGTTCGCCCGCGGTTCGGCCAAGCTCGGCGCCCCGGCCTACATCCCGAAGAAGCGTGTCGTCGCGATGGGCCGGCTCTGCGCGGCCGTCTACTCCGGTGAGGCCGCCTACGCCTCCATCCTCGTCGCCGAGGAGGTCCTCGACGTGATGCAGCGGGACTGGATGCGCGACGAGCGCGTCGTCCCGTTCGTCCGGACGATCAACAACATCCACGTGGTCGAGGAGTCGCGGCACATGAAGTTCGCCCGCGAGGAGACGCGTGACCGTCTCCGCGGGGCGGGCCCGCTGCGCCGCCAGGTCCAGGCCCTGTTCGTGGCCCTGGCCGCCTACGAGATCGTCACCGCCATGTGGAACGAGGACCTGTACGAGAACGCGGGCCTCGGCCGGAAGCGCGCGCTGCGCGAGGCGCGGAACAACGAGCACCACAAGGCACTGCTGCGGTCCTCCTGCGCCGGGCTCATGGAGTTCCTGTCCTCCTGCGGCCTGCTCACCAAGCCGGCGCTGGCCCTCTACCGTCGCGCCAACCTGATCTGATCCGGAGCCGGCCGTGCCCTTCGCGATCACCCAGACCTGCTGCACCGACGCGTCGTGCGTCGCCGCCTGCCCGGTCAACTGCATCCACCCCACGCCGGACGAGGCCGACTTCGCCACGACCGACATGCTCTACATCGACCCGCGGGCGTGCATCGACTGCGGGGCCTGCGCCGACGCCTGCCCGGTGGACGCGATCTTCCCGGTGGAGCGGCTGAGCGCATCGCTCGCCGGGTACGCCGAGGTCAACGCGGACTACTTCGAGGGCAAGCCGGTCGCCGGGAAGCTGGAGGGCGACTCCCCGCTGTTCCACGAGTGGTACCCGCTGAAGTTCACGCGGTCGCTGCCCGCGGACATGGCCCCGCTCGACGTCGCCGTCGTCGGGACCGGGCCCGCGGGGATGTACGCCGCACAGGACCTGCTGCTGCACACCTCGTCGACGGTCACGCTCTACGACCGGCTCGACGTCGCGGGCGGGCTGGTGCGGTTCGGGGTCGCGCCCGACCACCCGTCGACGAAGGGGATCGGGGAGTCCTTCGCCCGGTTCCACTCCCACCCGCGGGTGCGGATGCGGCTGGGCACCGAGGTCGGCCGGGACGTCTCGGCCGACGAGCTGGCCGCCCGGCACGACGCGGTGGTCTGGGCCGTGGGCGCGCCCGCGCCGCGCGACCTGGGCCTGCCGGGGGAGGGGTTGCCCGGCAGCATCGCCGCCGACACCGTCGTGGGCTGGTACAACGGCCACCCCGACGTGCCGCGCGACGCCGTCGACACCTCCGTGGAGCGTGTCGTCGTGGTCGGCACCGGCAACGTCGCGATCGACGTCGCCCGGGTCCTCACCGCGTCGGCCGCCGATCTGGAGGGCACGCCGATCGACCCGGCCGCGCTCGCCGCGCTGCGCACCGGTGCGATCACCGAGGTCGTGCTGCTCGCCCGCCGTGGCCCCGAGGCCGTCGCCGCGACCGCACCGGAGCTGCGCGAGCTGCTCGGCCGCAGCGGCGTCGAGGTCGTGGTCGACGAGCACGACCCGCGCATCGCCGAGTCCCTCGATGGCCCCGCCGCGTCCCCGTCGCACGCGCTGCTGCGCGGCGCCCGCCGGGAGAAGATCGACTGGTCGGTGCCGGCCGAGCGCCCACGGGTGGTGTTCCGGTTCCACTCGGCGCCCGAGCGGATCGACGGCACCGTCCGGGCCCAGGGGGTGCACACCGCGGACGGGACCGACATCCCGGCCGGTCTGGTCGTGCGCGCCGTGGGGCACCGCGGCCGTCCCGTCGCCGGCCTGCCCTTCGACGACGACCGTGGCCTCGTCCCGCACGACGCCGGCCGCGTCGAGGGCCGTCCCGGCCACTACGTCGTCGGCTGGATCAAGCGGGGCCCGTCCGGAGGGATCGGCACCAACCGCACCTGCGCGGCCGAGACGATCGGTTCCCTGCTCGACGATGCCGTTGCCGGCCTGCTCCCGTCGCGCCGCCCGACCTCGCGCCTGGGCGCCATCACCCGGCGGCTCCGCCGGAGCTGACCGCCCGCCCTGCGCGTCGATCAGTACCTCAGTGCTGTCCCGCGGTCGGACGACGACGCTCAGGTACTGATCGACGTGCAGGCGGCTCGGGCACGGGCGGGCACGGGCAGCTGTTCCGGGTCAGCGGCTCAGGTCCAGCAGGGACAGCGCGCCGCGCAGCACGTCGTCGATCCGCGCGACCGGGACGCTGCGGCGCCACTTGTCGAGCGTGCCGCGCACCAGGATCCTTCCGGGGGCGAGGTCCAGCCCGTGCAGCCGCAGCGCGCCGGGCAGCCCGGGGAGTTCGGCCCGGCCCGAGCGGATCGCCGCCAGCGGGCTGCGGTCGACCATTGCCCGCACCGAGCGACGGGTGTCCGCCGAGCGGGGTGGACCCATCCACCGCCCGGCGACGGTCAGGCCGGTGACCTTCCAGGACAGGGTGTGCCCGTCCACCGACACCGCGAGGTCGGCGGCCCCGAGCCCGGGACGGCGCCGCAGCCGGGCCCGGGCGACGCCGTCGTCGTCGACACCCACCTCGACCTGCGGGAGGTGCTCCCGCAGCCGCCCGGCGACCCAGGCCGGGTCGAGCTCGGCCTCGATCTCCACCGGGCCGGTCACCAGCTCCGGCGCGAGGCCGGGACGCAGCCGCACGTCCGCGGCGGTCACGGTGAGCCCGCGCAGCGTGAGACCGGGCCGGACGACGTCGCGTGCGGCAAGGGTGACCGTGGCGAACCGCCCGGTCGTCAGCGCCCGGGCACCGAGCCCCGACGACGCGACGGCCGTCGGCACCAGCCGCACCTGGGCCCCGCGGGAGCGCAGCGTGGTCGGGCGTCCGACGTAGCGCAGCCGCGCGGCCTCCAGCAGCGCACGCAGGAGCAACGCCGATCCGGGCGCGGTCCCCGCGTCGAGCAGGGCCGTCGCCGCGGAGGGGCCGGCGGGCGTCTCGACTGCCATGACGCTGCTGGCTCCCTCGAACGGTGGACACGGTCGGTTCGAGCGTCGCAGGCCGGGCGCTCCTCCGCGCGGCCGCGTCGGGGATGTGCGACGACCCGCACGCCGTCGTCGGCCGGTGGCACGACGGCGGTCGGTCGGCACCGGCGCACGGCACGGCCCGCCGTCGACGGTCGCCCGGTCGCGTGCCGCGGTCGACACCGGCCGGGGGCGGGCACCCCGTCTCCCGGGTGTTGTCCCGCAAGGCATCCGGTCCGGGAACAGCCCCATCGGGGCGTTTAGGACAACCCGGGAGAGTGATGGACCTGCTCCGGTCTGGACACGGGCCCGGGTGGTGGCGGCACCGTCTGTCATGGCAGTGATGCGCTCTGCGGTCCCGGAGACCGACGTGATCGCCGGCCGCTACATCCTCGCGACCCATGTCGGCATCGGGTCGACCGCGACCGTCTACCGGGCCTGGGACCCGCACGAGGACCGGGCGGTCGCGGTCAAGCTGTTCCTCGACCGCTGCGAGGACGGCAGCCTCGACCGGCTGTGCCGCGAGCTGCGGACCATGGCGCACCTGGACCACCGGAGCCTGGTGCCGCTGCTGGGCGGGGGCGTCGACCGCGGCCGCCCGTTCATGGTGTCCGAGCTCGTCGTCGGCGGGACGCTCGCGGCTCGGCTGGCCCATGGTCCGTTGCCGGTCGAGCAGGTCGCCGGGATCGGTGCCGACATCGCGTCCGGCCTCGCGCACCTGCATGCCCGTGGGGTGGTGCACCGCGACGTCAAGCCCGCCAACATCCTGCTCTGCGCCGAGACCGGCCGGGCACGTCTCACCGACTTCGGCGTCGCCCGCGTGCTGGGCTGCTCGGCGCTGACCCGGACCGACGCCGTCCTGGGCACCGCGGCCTACCTCGCGCCCGAGCAGGTCGCCGGTGAGACGGTCGGCCCCGCCGCGGACGTGTACGCCCTGGGCCTGGTCCTGCTCGAAGCGCTCAGCGGGGAGCGGGAGTACCTGGGGACCACGGTGGAGTCCGCCGTCGCCCGGCTGCACCGGCCTCCGCGGGTCCCCGGGGAGCTGCCGCCCCGGCTGCGCCGGGCGTTGTCCGCCGCGACCTGCCGGCACCCGGACGAGCGGTCGGCCGCCGACGACCTCGCCCTGCTCCTCCGGCACCACCGGCGACCGATGGATCTCCGGCGAGCTGGCGGCCCCGGACCGTCGTAGCCTGCGCGGGTGCCGGACATCACCACCTTGATCCTCGACGACCACGCCTGGTTCCGCCGACAGTTCGCAGCCCTGGACGAGCTCCAGGCGCGCGACGCCGACCCCCGTGAGCTCGCCCGCCTCTGGGAGCCGCTCGCCGCGCGCCTCGACGTGCACGCCCTGGCCGAGGAGAAGATCTTCTACCCGCAGCTGCTCGCCCACGGGGAGGACCCGGAGGACGAGACGCTCGACGCCATCGGGGACCACAACGAGATCCGTGACGGTGTGGCGCAGGCCGAACGCAGCCCCGTCGGCAGCGGCCACTGGTGGGAGGGGGTCTGGGCGGCCCGCCGTGCGAACGACGAGCACATGGGCGAGGAGGAGAACGAGGGCCTCGCCAACTTCCGCCTGAACGCCACCACCGGCCTGCGCGACGCCCTCGGCCAGCAGTTCGCGGAGTTCCTCGACGCCCACCCCACCACCGCGGGCCTCGACAACTCCGACAAGGACCCCGAGAACTACGTCGAGGCGATCCAGGCCGAGATCGACCCGTCCGACCCGACCCGCGACGGGCTCGGCATCGGCAGCCTGAAGGGAAAGTAGACATGGCCGTGCACGACCACCTCATGCGGGAGAAGGCGCCGATCCCCACGACGGCCTGGAAGGCCGTCGACGACGAGGCCCGCGAGCGCCTGACGCCGCTGCTGGCCGGGCGTCGCCTCGCGGACTGGACCGGGACCGCGGGCTGGCAGACGTCCTCGGTCGACCTCGGCCGCTCGCAGCGGCTCGACGGGCCGCCGCCCGGTGTCGCCGGCGACGGCGTCACCGCCCGCCTGCGCCGGGTGCAGCCGTTCGCCGAGTTCCGGGTCCCGTTCACGGTCTCCCGCGACGAGATCGACGACCTGCAGCGCGGTGCGAAGGACCCGGAGTTCGACGACCTCGCCCGCGCCGCCCGCGCGGCCGCCGCGATCGAGAACCGCGCGATCTTCCACGGCTGGCCCGAGGCCGGCTTCGAGGGCATCGCGGGCGTCTCGCCGTACGACACGGTGGCCCTGGGCGACGACCCCGAGACCTACCCGGGGGCCGTGGCCCGTGCGGTGGACCAGCTGCGCCGCAACGGCATCGAGGGCCCCTACGCGATGGCGATCGCGCCCGAGGGCTACACCCGCATCGTGGAGACCGCCGAGCACGGCGGCTACCCGCTGTTCGAGCACCTGAGCCGGATCCTCGGCGGGCAGATCCTGCGTGCACACGGTCTCGACGGTGCCGTCGTCGTCAGCCAGCGCGGCGGGGACTTCCTGCTCGACGTCGGCCAGGACCTGGCGATCGGCTACTCCGACCACGACGCCCGCGAGGTGCACCTCTACCTGGAGGAGAGCTTCACCTTCCGCGCCGTCGAGCCGGACGCTAGCGTGCGCCTGCGCTGACCTGCCGCTCGTGCGCGAGACCGTGCCCCGTCGTCGTCCGGCGGGGCACGGTCGTGTGTCGGGGGCGGGCCCGCACCTCCGTGGCTCCGCGGATCCGCGCCCCATCGCCGCGCACAACCCGGACGGATTCCTTTCTCCGGCAGGTGCATGGGCGGTGGCTCCGGTCGCTCGCACGATGGGTGTGTCCCTGCGGTCGGTCCGGCAGCGCACGGATCCCGCGGCCCCCTCCCGAGTCGGAGATCCTGATGTCCCCAGCTACCGACCGACCGCCGCCCGCGTGGACGTGGGACGACGAGATCGCGACCGCACTACGACTGCGCTTCCTGCAGTGGACCCGGTGCAACTCGTCGGGACTGGTCGACCAGCTCGAGCAGTACCTGCACCCGGCGTTCCTCTACGTCAGCGTCTTCGGCCGCCGCTACGACCGTGACGGCTACCTGACGCTCGTCCGGAGCCTCGAACCAGGAGCGACCTACATCGTCCACCGCGCCGCGGCCCGGGTGAACGGCCCGATCGCCCAGCTCGACGGCGACTACTTCACCCTCTCCGTGACCAACGACGGCGAGGACCTCTCCGCGCACACCCGGTTCACCGCAACCTGGGTTCACGGGAGCGACGGCTGGCGGTGCCTGACGCAACAGGGAACCAGCTACGAACCCGATGAGTACACGCGGGACGAGGTCGCCGCACTTCTCCGCGACCGGCAGGGCCGGTGAGCGGTCCCGCCGAGTGACGTGCCCGCGTCTGGAGGCGATGTACGCCGACGACGAGCACACCCGTGCCGGGAGCAACCGACTCGGTGTGTAGGTGAGTGCCCCCGGCAGGATTCGAACCTGCGACCTAGAGATTAGAAGGCTCTTGCTCTATCCAGCTGAGCTACGAGGGCCGGCCGCCCCGGACCTCGTCCGGTGCGCCCCCACCGTAGCGAGGAGGGCAAGCGATCACAGCTGCGGCTCCGCCGTCACGAACCACCCGATCCGGCCCGTGCGCAGGGCGTAGCGCCATCCGACCGGTTGAAGCACACGCCGAACGGGCCTCGCCTGCGACGCTGACGGACCGTGACGTCCATACTGTCCCCATGGTGCTGGGACTGCGATCCGCGCTCGGGTCGGATGTGGGCCGTCGCCGGACGTCGAACCAGGACTCCGGAGCGACGACCGGCCGACTGCTGATCGTGGCCGACGGGATGGGCGGTCATGCCCACGGCGAGATCGCGAGTGCGACGACGGTGTCGGTGTTCACCGAGCTGGAGTCTCGACTCCCGCAGGACCTCACCGACATCGACCTCGCGGCCGAGATGATCGAAGCGCTCAACGACGCCACGGACCGGTTGGCCCGCCGCGCCGCGGACGAGCCGGAGATGCGGGGGATGGGCACGACCGTCGTCTCGCTGCTCCTCACCGGTGACCAGCTCGCGCTCGCCCACATCGGGGACTCCCGGATCTACCTGCTGCGGGACGGCGAGCTGAGCCGGCTCACCCACGACCACACGATGGTCCAGCAGCTCGTCGACCAGGGGCAGATCACCCTCGAGGAGGCGGCGCACCACCCGCGCCGCTCCGTCCTGATGCGCGCGCTGAGCACCGACCACGCGCCGGAACCGGACCTCGACCGTGTCGACATCCTCGTCGGGGACCGCTATCTCCTCTGCTCCGACGGTGTGACCGCCGTGCTCGACGACGACGTCCTGCACCGCGAGCTCGCCTCCGGCGCCGAGCCGGAGCAGGTCGTCGACGAGCTCATCAGGCTCGCCAACGAGGGCGGCGGGCCCGACAACATCACCGCGATCGTCGCCGACGTCGTGGAGGTCGACGACGCCGGCGGCCCGGGTCAGGATCTGCGGATCGCCGGGGCCGTCGCCGAGATCGCCACCGCGGACTGATCCTCAGCGCCGGGCCACCACCCGCCGCAACCGGACCGTCCGCAGCGCCGTGCGGTGCGCCGCGAGGTCCGCACGCGCCCGGTCCGGGAGATCGGGCGGGTAGACGCCGGCCGCGCACAGTTCGTCGGCGCCGACCGACGCTGCGTCCCCGTCGAGGGTGAAGTCGAGACGGTCGTCGGCGAGTACGGCGAAGTCCGCGGCGGCCGCCAGCCACTCCGGGTGCTCGACGGCCGCCCTGTGCCGCCACGCACCACGGACCGCCTTCCGCAACGCGGACCCGTGCCAGCCGAACGACCGCGGCGCCGGCACCAGGACCGAGATGAGCCCGTGCGGTGCGAGGACCCGCCGCAGCTCCGCGAACAGACCGTCGATGTCCCGCAGGTGGGGGAGCAGCATCGGGACGGCGACCCGGTCCACCGACCGGGTCCGGAGGGGAAGCGCCACGGGCGACGCCGTGATCCGGAGGGGCTCACTGTCGCCCGCCTCCACCACGAGCTGCCCGGCGACGACGGTCGCCCGGACCCGGCCCGTCGCACCCGGGGTGCGGCACCAGGCCGCGGCGGTGAGCTCCGCGCCGGCACGCAGCCGGTGCAGGACAGGAGGGAGGACGTCTCCGTCGGAGTGCACGCGCCGAGTCTCGCGTGGCGATGCACCGGGCCTACGAGACACCACGACGAACGGCCGCCCGCGGTCGACGATCGTGATCAACTCCCTGAGCCCGTCGCCTCCGGCGACGACCTTCCGCCCACCGACCGCTCGTCGCGGCCGGACACCGCGACGGGCGGTCGAAAAAAATCTTGAAAACAGTTGGCGTGCAGGCAGGCGTGGGACGAACGACGGGTGGAGCTCCGGTTCGAACCCCCACCGTGAGCTTCCACTTGCGCGATCGGCGCTGGTCAACCAGTATCCGAGGTGAGCTCGTCAGGGCGACCGTTCGTCGCTCGGCAGGGTCGGGCTCGACCGCGGTGTCGTGCGGCCCGGAGACGGGTTTGCGCAGGTCAGTGGGTGTTTCCGACCCCGATTTGACGTGCCCGAATCGCATGGCGTAACTTTCTTCCTGTCAGCGAGTGAGCCGGACAGAACGGGCCCTGAGTGGTTCGGTCAACAGGCCCCGCGGACGACTGACCCCCGGTGGTTCGCCGAGTTTCTCGGTGTGATTGTCTTGGCGGGTCGAGGCGATCCGTCTTCAGGATCCCGCTTCCTTGTGTGGGGGTTGGGTGATTGCGGTGCGGGTGTCTTTTGAGAACTCAACAGTGTGTCGAGCTATATTGAATCGGTTTGGCGTTTTGTGCCAGATTGTTTGTTTGGTTGCAGCATTCGATCCCGTCGGGTGTTGTGGCTAGTTGTTTGTTGCAAGTCAGGGTTTTGTTGGAGAGTTTGATCCTGGCTCAGGACGAACGCTGGCGGCGTGCTTAACACATGCAAGTCGAGCGGTAAGGCCCTTTCGGGGGTGCACGAGCGGCGAACGGGTGAGTAACACGTGGGTGACCTGCCCTCCACTCTGGGATAAGCCTGGGAAACTGGGTCTAATACCGGATAGGACCACTGGCTGCATGGTTGGTGGTGGAAAGTTTTTTCGGTGGGGGATGGGCCCGCGGCCTATCAGCTTGTTGGTGGGGTGATGGCCTACCAAGGCGGTGACGGGTAGCCGGCCTGAGAGGGCGACCGGCCACACTGGGACTGAGACACGGCCCAGACTCCTACGGGAGGCAGCAGTGGGGAATATTGCGCAATGGGCGGAAGCCTGACGCAGCGACGCCGCGTGGGGGATGACGGCCTTCGGGTTGTAAACCTCTTTCGCCAGGGACGAAGAGTGATTGACGGTACCTGGAGAAGAAGCACCGGCCAACTACGTGCCAGCAGCCGCGGTAACACGTAGGGTGCGAGCGTTGTCCGGAATTATTGGGCGTAAAGAGCTCGTAGGCGGTGTGTCGCGTCGGCCGTGAAAACTTGGGGCTTAACTCTGAGCGTGCGGTCGATACGGGCATCACTTGAGTTCGGCAGGGGAGACTGGAATTCCTGGTGTAGCGGTGAAATGCGCAGATATCAGGAGGAACACCGGTGGCGAAGGCGGGTCTCTGGGCCGATACTGACGCTGAGGAGCGAAAGCGTGGGGAGCGAACAGGATTAGATACCCTGGTAGTCCACGCCGTAAACGTTGGGCGCTAGGTGTGGGGACCATTCCACGGTTTCTGTGCCGCAGCTAACGCATTAAGCGCCCCGCCTGGGGAGTACGGCCGCAAGGCTAAAACTCAAAGGAATTGACGGGGGCCCGCACAAGCGGCGGAGCATGTGGATTAATTCGATGCAACGCGAAGAACCTTACCTGGGTTTGACATGCACCAGACATCCCTAGAGATAGGGCTTCCCTTGTGGTTGGTGTGCAGGTGGTGCATGGCTGTCGTCAGCTCGTGTCGTGAGATGTTGGGTTAAGTCCCGCAACGAGCGCAACCCTTGTTCCATGTTGCCAGCACGTTATGGTGGGGACTCATGGGAGACTGCCGGGGTCAACTCGGAGGAAGGTGGGGATGACGTCAAGTCATCATGCCCCTTATGTCCAGGGCTTCACACATGCTACAATGGCTCATACAGAGGGCTGCGAGACCGTGAGGTGGAGCGAATCCCTTAAAGTGAGTCTCAGTTCGGATCGGGGTCTGCAACTCGACCCCGTGAAGTTGGAGTCGCTAGTAATCGCAGATCAGCAACGCTGCGGTGAATACGTTCCCGGGCCTTGTACACACCGCCCGTCACGTCACGAAAGTTGGTAACACCCGAAGCCGGCGGCCCAACCCTTGTGGAGGGAGCTGTCGAAGGTGGGACTGGCGATTGGGACGAAGTCGTAACAAGGTAGCCGTACCGGAAGGTGCGGCTGGATCACCTCCTTTCTAAGGAGTCCCATCATGTGATGGGGCATCACATGGCTCTGCAGGGTTTTGCTCTGTGGGTTTCTGTGGTTCCTTCATTGAATCGCATCATCAGCTCCGTCTGTGGGTTGGGTGCGTTGGGTGGAACGCAGTTCGTTGGACCGGTTTGGCTTGGCACACTGTTGGGTCCTGAGGAGACACCTGGTGAACGGGTTGTTTTCTTTGGCCGCTCTGGTCGGGGGCTTCCTAACGCCTGCTTGTGGTGGGTGGTGGTTGTTCTTGGTTGGGTGTGGTTGTGGGTTGAGTGTTGCATAGTGGATGCGAGCATCTTGTTGTGGTCAAGTTGTTAAGAGCACATGGTGGATGCCTGGGCATCAGGAGCCGATGAAGGACGTGGGAGGCCGCGATAGGCCTCGGGGAGCTGTCAACCGAGCTGTGATCCGAGGGTGTCCGAATGGGGAAACCCAGCGCCCGTCATGGGGCGTTACCCGTACCTGAATTCATAGGGTGCGTGGAGGGAACGTGGGGAAGTGAAACATCTCAGTACCCACAGGAAGAGAAAACAATAGTGATTCCGTGAGTAGTGGCGAGCGAAAGCGGATGAGGCTAAACCGTGTCCGTGTCAAGCCGGCAGGCGTTGCGGGTGCGGGGTTGTGAGGCGTGTCGTTCATCTTCTGCCGAGGGTGGGACAGCATGAACCGGTGTTAGCGGAACGATTCTGGGATGGTCGGCCGTAGTGGGTGATAGCCCCGTACGCGAAAATGTTTGGTTCTGTTGTGGGCATTGTTCTCGAGTAGCAGCGAGCCCGTGAAATTCGCTGTGAATCTGGCGGGACCACCCGTCAAGCCTAAATACTACCTGGTGACCGATAGCGGACAAGTACCGTGAGGGAAAGGTGAAAAGTACCCCGGGAGGGGAGTGAAATAGTACCTGAAACCGTGTGCTTACAAGCCGTCAGAGCCTTGCGGGGTGATGGCGTGCCTTTTGAAGAATGAGCCTGCGAGTTATGCTTCGTGGCGAGGTTAACCTGTGTGGGGTAGCCGTAGCGAAAGCGAGTCCGAATAGGGCGGTTGAGTCGCGGGGTGTAGACCCGAAGCGGAGTGATCTACCCATGGCCAGGGTGAAGCGTCGGTAAGACGTCGTGGAGGCCCGAACCCACCAGGGTTGAAAACCTGGGGGATGAGCTGTGGGTAGGGGTGAAAGGCCAATCAAACTTCGTGATAGCTGGTTCTCCCCGAAATGCATTTAGGTGCAGCGTCGTGTGTTTCTCGCCGGAGGTAGAGCACTGGATGGCCTAGGGGGCCGACAAGCTTACCGAAGTCAGCTAAACTCCGAATGCCGGTGAGTGAGAGCGCGGCAGTGAGACTGCGGGGGATAAGCTTCGTGGTCGAGAGGGAAACAGCCCAGATCACCGGCTAAGGCCCCTAAGCGTGCGCTAAGTGGGAAAGGATGTGGGATCGCCCGGACAACCAGGAGGTTGGCTTAGAAGCAGCCACCCTTGAAAGAGTGCGTAATAGCTCACTGGTCAAGTGGTCCTGCGCCGACAATGTAGCGGGGCTCAAGCGCACCGCCGAAGCCGTGGCAATGACATCTTTGTGGTGTTGTTGGGTAGGGGAGCGTCCTGCGTCTGGTGAAGCCCGGGAGTGATTTACGGGTGGAGGGTGTGGGAGTGAGAATGCAGGCATGAGTAGCGAATGCAGAGTGAGAATCTCTGCCGCCGGATGACCAAGGGTTCCTGGGCCAGGTTGTTCCGCCCAGGGTGAGCCGGGACCTAAGGCGAGGCCGTCAGGCGTAGTCGATGGACAACGGGTTGATATTCCCGTGCTCGTGATAGTGCGTCCATGCCGAGGCTGGTGATGCTAACCATCCGAACCCACCTTCGCTCCTTCGGGAGTGTTGTTTGTGGGGGAGCGTGGGATCCGATCTGGTAGTAGGCAAGTGATGGGGTGACGCAGGAGGGTAGCTCCGCCACGCGGTGGTTGTCGTGGTGTAAGCCTGTAGCCTGATCTCCTAGGTAAATCCGGGGGGTCGTGAAGGGTGAGAGGTGATGCGTAGCCGATTGAGGCGAAGAGGGTGATCCCATGCTGTCGAGAAAAGCCTCTAGCGAGTGCTGTTGCGGCCCGTACCCCAAACCGACACAGGTGGTCAGGTAGAGAATACCGAGGCGATCGAGCGAACTGTGGTTAAGGAATTCGGCAAAATACCTCCGTAACTTCGGGAGAAGGAGGGCCGGTTGTCTTGATGCCCCGTGCGGGCTAGGGATGGCCGGTCGCAGAGACCAGGCCCAAGCGACTGTTTACTAAAAACACAGGTCCGTGCGAAGTCGCAAGACGATGTATACGGACTGACGCCTGCCCGGTGCTGGAACGTTAAGAGGACCTGTTAGTCCCCTTGTGGGGCGAAGCGGAGAATTTAAGCGCCAGTAAACGGCGGTGGTAACTATAACCATCCTAAGGTAGCGAAATTCCTTGTCGGGTAAGTTCCGACCTGCACGAATGGCGTAACGACTTGGGCGCTGTCTCGACCACAGACTCGGCGAAATTGCACTACGAGTAAAGATGCTCGTTACGCGCGGCAGGACGGAAAGACCCCGGGACCTTTACTATAGCTTGGTATTGGTGCTCGGTTCGGCTTGTGTAGGATAGGTGGGAGACTGTGAAGCTATCACGCCAGTGGTGGTGGAGTCGTTGTTGAAATACCACTCTGGTCGAATTGGGTGTCTTAACCTCGGGCCATGATCTGGTTCAGGGACAGTGCCTGGTGGGTAGTTTAACTGGGGCGGTTGCCTCCCAAAGAGTAACGGAGGCGCCCAAAGGTTCCCTCAGCCTGGTTGGCAATCAGGTGTTGAGTGTAAGTGCACAAGGGAGCTTGACTGTGAGACTGACGGGTCGAGCAGGGACGAAAGTCGGGACTAGTGATCCGGCACCACCTTGTGGAAGGGGTGTCGCTCAACGGATAAAAGGTACCCCGGGGATAACAGGCTGATCTTGCCCAAGAGTCCATATCGACGGCATGGTTTGGCACCTCGATGTCGGCTCGTCGCATCCTGGGGCTGGAGTAGGTCCCAAGGGTTGGGCTGTTCGCCCATTAAAGCGGTACGCGAGCTGGGTTTAGAACGTCGTGAGACAGTTCGGTCCCTATCCGCCGCGCGCGTTGGAGACTTGAGGAAGGCTGTCCCTAGTACGAGAGGACCGGGACGGACGAACCTCTGGTGTGCCAGTTGTCCCGCCAGGGGCACGGCTGGTTGGCTATGTTCGGGAGGGATAACCGCTGAAGGCATCTAAGCGGGAAGCCTGTTCCAAGATGAGGTCTCCCACCACCTTTGAGTGGGTAAGGCTCCCAGGAGATGACTGGGTTGATAGGCCGGAGATGGAAGCCCTGTGAGGGGTGGAGTTGACCGGTACTAATAGGCCGAGGGCTTGCCACAACGAGTTGTTCGCATCCACTGTGTGACCCTGAGCCCACAACCCTGTGCGGGTTGTGTGTTCGTAGGTCCCCCCATGTTTGTGTGGGGGTTTGTTGAATAGTGTTGTCGGTGGTCATTGCGGTAGGGGAACGCCCGGTCCCATTCCGAACCCGGTAGCTAAGCCTTCCAGCGCCGATGGTACTGCACTCGCCAGGGTGTGGGAGAGTAGGTCGCCGCCGACATTCAACATGATCAGGAAACGCCCCGGACTTCATTGTCCGGGGCGTTTCCTGTTTTCTGGGTTCTGTTCCGGTCGGCTCTCCGTAGGCTGCCAGGGCACGACAGCGCTGCCCACAGTGCGCCCGGCGGGGTGCGGGGCGTTGTGTGCCTGTGCTCTGGGCCCGCTTTCGGTTGTGGAGTCGGTCCCGTCCCGTCCCGTCCCGTTCTGTCCCGTTCTGTTCTGTTCTGCGCCGGCTGTGAGCCGGGCGGGGCACGGGGCACAGGTTTCTGTGACCTCGCATCTGCTGCAGGGTCTGCGAGGTCGTAGGACGGTGTGCGAGGTCGAACGCACCCGCGGCGATGGATGAGGCGCGGTAAGGCAGGGCGATGCGGGGTGAGAGTGGGCGGGGACTCGGCCCGGGGCCGGGGCCACGGCGACCCCCGGTCCACCGATGACGCTGCTCCACCGATGACGCTGCTCGGCACCCGACTCTGCACCATCGATAAGACGTGACCCTGCACCACCGGCTAGCCCGCGACTCTCCACCACCGGCGAGAGAGCACGCCAGGGCCAATAAGGCACACACAGGCGGAGTCTCGCTTGTGAGGCACCCAGTCGGCCGAGAACAACCGCCGGCAGCAACACCAGCCACCCCCGGCGGCAACACCAGCCACCAAAGCCCTCAGAGATCGGCACCCACGGCGTCGTCGACACACGAGGAGCCGTCGGCCAGGCCCGCACGCTTTCCAGGCCAAGTGTGGTCGCGGCACGGTGGTCCGGAGATCAGCGTGGGCGCAGTAGGTCCTGCCGCGCTGCCGGCCATGTCCGTGAACCGGTGATCGATCCCTGGTGGTCGCATGCTCCACCGCGGGGCCACCACCGGGGCCGGTCGTAGCGCATCTCCGTGACGTGCCCCGTCAGCGCTCTACTGACGATCGCACCGGGAACCCCGCTGCCCCCCCCCGGCATCTCAGTTCTGTGCGGACAGTGGCCCTCGTCCGGCGTGACCGGATCATGAGGGTGGTGGACGCGCGACGGTGCCCGCTCCGCTGGGCAGAGGGTCCTGCGTGCATCCAGGCCCATCGGAGATCCGCGACGTGAGGATTCCGTGCGGCTGTCGTCGTCGCTGCTCACGGGAGTGTCGGCCACCACGCTGGACACGTCGGGGTAGGCGAGAGGCCAGGGCAGGCACAGCGGCCCGACAATCTCCGTGGCTCCGTCCAGATGGGATGGCCACTCATCCCCAATGGGCGCAGTTGTCCACAGACAGCGAAGCGACCCCGTCGACGGGGCGTGGGCGGGTGAAGCTCATGGGGACAACGCACCCGAGAGCTCCGGAGGATCCGATGAGCGACAACACCGCCACCATCGTCGGCAACCTGACCCGCACCCCCGTCCTGCGCTACACCGCGAACAACATCCCGGTCACGGACCTGATGGTCGCGGTGAACCACCGACGCAAGGACCCGATGACCGAGCAGTGGCGCGACGTCACCTGCACCTACTACACGGTGACGTGCTGGCGGACCCTGGCAGAGCACGCGGTACGGACCTTCGAGAAGGGGCACCGCGTCATTGTCATCGGCCGGATGTACGTCGAGGAGTGGACGGGCCGGGAGGGCGACGTGCGGCAGAGCATCCGGATCGAGCCGTCGAGCGTCGGGCTCGACATCCGCTTCTCCCCGGCGGCCGTCGCGCCGCGTCCGTCGGTGCACTCAGGTCCGTCGGTTCCGTCGGTCCGCGACGCCGACGATGCCGTCTCCCGGTGGGGAGTCCCGCCGACCGAGGCGCCGGACCACGACGGGTACGACGACGAGCCGGACGAGGCAGAGAGTGCGGAGGTCGAGGAGCTC
>NZ_MCIM01000001.1:3628207-3829514 GCF_001932405.1 Pseudonocardia sp. Ae331_Ps2
GGATAAAAGGTACCCCGGGGATAACAGGCTGATCTTGCCCAAGAGTCCATATCGACGGCATGGTTTGGCACCTCGATGTCGGCTCGTCGCATCCTGGGGCTGGAGTAGGTCCCAAGGGTTGGGCTGTTCGCCCATTAAAGCGGTACGCGAGCTGGGTTTAGAACGTCGTGAGACAGTTCGGTCCCTATCCGCCGCGCGCGTTGGAGACTTGAGGAAGGCTGTCCCTAGTACGAGAGGACCGGGACGGACGAACCTCTGGTGTGCCAGTTGTCCCGCCAGGGGCACGGCTGGTTGGCTATGTTCGGGAGGGATAACCGCTGAAGGCATCTAAGCGGGAAGCCTGTTCCAAGATGAGGTCTCCCACCACCTTTGAGTGGGTAAGGCTCCCAGGAGATGACTGGGTTGATAGGCCGGAGATGGAAGCCCTGTGAGGGGTGGAGTTGACCGGTACTAATAGGCCGAGGGCTTGCCACAACGAGTTGTTCGCATCCACTGTGTGACCCTGAGCCCACAACCCTGTGCGGGTTGTGTGTTCGTAGGTCCCCCCATGTTTGTGTGGGGGTTTGTTGAATAGTGTTGTCGGTGGTCATTGCGGTAGGGGAACGCCCGGTCCCATTCCGAACCCGGTAGCTAAGCCTTCCAGCGCCGATGGTACTGCACTCGCCAGGGTGTGGGAGAGTAGGTCGCCGCCGACATTCAACATGATCAGGAAACGCCCCGGACTTCATTGTCCGGGGCGTTTCCTGTTTTCTGGGTTCTGTTCCGGTCGGCTCTCCGTAGGCTGCCAGGGCACGACAGCGCTGCCCACAGTGCGCCCGGCGGGGTGCGGGGCGTTGTGTGCCTGTGCTCTGGGCCCGCTTTCGGTTGTGGAGTCGGTCCCGTCCCGTCCCGTCCCGTTCTGTCCCGTTCTGTTCTGTTCTGCGCCGGCTGTGAGCCGGGCGGGGCACGGGGCACAGGTTTCTGTGACCTCGCATCTGCTGCAGGGTCTGCGAGGTCGTAGGACGGTGTGCGAGGTCGAACGCACCCGCGGCGATGGATGAGGCGCGGTAAGGCAGGGCGATGCGGGGTGAGAGTGGGCGGGGACTCGGCCCGGGGCCGGGGCCACGGCGACCCCCGGTCCACCGATGACGCTGCTCCACCGATGACGCTGCTCGGCACCCGACTCTGCACCATCGATAAGACGTGACCCTGCACCACCGGCTAGCCCGCGACTCTCCACCACCGGCGAGAGAGCACGCCAGGGCCAATAAGGCACACACAGGCGGAGTCTCGCTTGTGAGGCACCCAGTCGGCCGAGAACAACCGCCGGCAGCAACACCAGCCACCCCCGGCGGCAACACCAGCCACCAAAGCCCTCAGAGATCGGCACCCACGGCGTCGTCGACACACGAGGAGCCGTCGGCCAGGCCCGCACGCTTTCCAGGCCAAGTGTGGTCGCGGCACGGTGGTCCGGAGATCAGCGTGGGCGCAGTAGGTCCTGCCGCGCTGCCGGCCATGTCCGTGAACCGGTGATCGATCCCTGGTGGTCGCATGCTCCACCGCGGGGCCACCACCGGGGCCGGTCGTAGCGCATCTCCGTGACGTGCCCCGTCAGCGCTCTACTGACGATCGCACCGGGAACCCCGCTGCCCCCCCCCGGCATCTCAGTTCTGTGCGGACAGTGGCCCTCGTCCGGCGTGACCGGATCATGAGGGTGGTGGACGCGCGACGGTGCCCGCTCCGCTGGGCAGAGGGTCCTGCGTGCATCCAGGCCCATCGGAGATCCGCGACGTGAGGATTCCGTGCGGCTGTCGTCGTCGCTGCTCACGGGAGTGTCGGCCACCACGCTGGACACGTCGGGGTAGGCGAGAGGCCAGGGCAGGCACAGCGGCCCGACAATCTCCGTGGCTCCGTCCAGATGGGATGGCCACTCATCCCCAATGGGCGCAGTTGTCCACAGACAGCGAAGCGACCCCGTCGACGGGGCGTGGGCGGGTGAAGCTCATGGGGACAACGCACCCGAGAGCTCCGGAGGATCCGATGAGCGACAACACCGCCACCATCGTCGGCAACCTGACCCGCACCCCCGTCCTGCGCTACACCGCGAACAACATCCCGGTCACGGACCTGATGGTCGCGGTGAACCACCGACGCAAGGACCCGATGACCGAGCAGTGGCGCGACGTCACCTGCACCTACTACACGGTGACGTGCTGGCGGACCCTGGCAGAGCACGCGGTACGGACCTTCGAGAAGGGGCACCGCGTCATTGTCATCGGCCGGATGTACGTCGAGGAGTGGACGGGCCGGGAGGGCGACGTGCGGCAGAGCATCCGGATCGAGCCGTCGAGCGTCGGGCTCGACATCCGCTTCTCCCCGGCGGCCGTCGCGCCGCGTCCGTCGGTGCACTCAGGTCCGTCGGTTCCGTCGGTCCGCGACGCCGACGATGCCGTCTCCCGGTGGGGAGTCCCGCCGACCGAGGCGCCGGACCACGACGGGTACGACGACGAGCCGGACGAGGCAGAGAGTGCGGAGGTCGAGGAGCTCGCGCGGCTGACGACCGCACCGGCCTCGAGCGGCTGAGCCGGCCCGATCTACCATCGCATCGTGGCGGATCTGATTTACACGATGCGGAACGTGCGTAAGGCGCACGGCGACAAGGTCATCCTGGAGAACGCGTCGATCAGCTTCCTGCCGGGGGCGAAGATCGGTGTCGTGGGCCCCAACGGGGCCGGGAAGTCGACCGTCCTCAAGATCATGGCAGGGCTGGAGAACCCGAACAACGGCGACGCGTTCCTCAAGCCCGGCGCGACGGTCGGCATCCTCCAGCAGGAGCCCCCGCTCAACGAGGAGAAGACCGTCCTCGGGAACGTCGAGGAGGGCCTCGGCGACGTGAAGGTCAAGCTCGACCGGTACAACGCGATCGCCGAGGAGATGGCGACCAACTACACCGACGAGCTGATGGAGGAGATGGGCCAGCTCCAGGAGGAGCTCGACCACGCCGACGCGTGGGAGATCGACTCCCAGCTCGAGCAGGCGATGGACGCGCTGCGTTGCCCGCCCGGGGACGCCCAGGTCACCCACCTCTCCGGTGGTGAGCGCCGGCGCGTCGCGCTGTGCAAGCTGCTGCTGTCCCAGCCCGACCTTCTCCTGCTCGACGAGCCCACCAACCACCTCGACGCCGAGAGTGTCCTGTGGCTCGAGCAGTTCCTCGCGAGCTACCCGGGCGCCGTCCTCGCGGTCACCCACGACCGGTACTTCCTGGACAACGTCGCGGGCTGGATCCTCGAGCTCGACCGGGGACGCACTTTCCCCTACGAGGGCAACTACTCCACCTACCTGGAGAAGAAGGCCGAGCGTCTCGCCGTCCAGGGCAAGAAGGACGCGAAGCTCCAGAAGCGGCTGAAGGAGGAGCTGGCCTGGGTCCGCTCCAACCCGAAGGCGCGTCAGGCGAAGAGCCGCTCGCGGCTCGACCGCTACGAGGAGATGGCGACCGAGGCCGAGCGGCACAAGAAGCTCGACTTCGAGGAGATCCAGATCCCGCCGGGCCCGCGTCTGGGCAGCCAGGTCGTCGAGGCCTCCCACCTCGACAAGGGCTTCGACGGCCGCCAGCTGATCAAGGACCTCTCCTTCACGCTGCCGCGCAACGGCATCGTCGGTGTGATCGGTCCGAACGGTGTCGGCAAGACGACGCTGTTCAAGACGATCGTCGGGCTGGAGCACCCGGACTCCGGCGAGGTCAAGATCGGCGACACGGTCAAGCTGTCCTACGTCGACCAGAACCGCGGCGGCATCGACCCGAAGAAGACCGTCTTCGAGGTCGTCTCCGACGGACTCGACTACATCCAGGTCGGCAACACCGAGATGCCGTCGCGCGCCTACGTCGCTGCGTTCGGGTTCAAGGGCCCGGACCAGCAGAAGCCGGCCGGGGTCCTGTCCGGCGGTGAGCGCAACCGGCTCAACCTGGCGCTGACGCTCAAGCAGGGCGGCAACCTGATCCTGCTCGACGAGCCGACGAACGACCTGGACGTCGAGACCCTCGGTTCGCTGGAGAACGCGCTCGAGCAGTTCCCCGGCTGCGCCGTGGTCATCTCCCACGACCGCTGGTTCCTCGACCGGACCTGCACGCACATCCTGGCGTGGGAGGGCACCGACGAGAACCCGGCCGCGTGGTTCTGGTTCGAGGGCAACTTCGAGGCCTACGAGAAGAACAAGGTGGAGCGGCTCGGCGCGGAGGCGGCGCGACCGCACCGGGTCACCCACCGTAAGCTCACCCGCGACTGATCACCGCCCGGTCCGGACCTCGCCATCCGGTCGGTCCGGTCCCCGGAGACGGGTGACCGGCTCGCCGGGAGGTCCGGACGGTGGTGTCACTCACGGGAGGTGATGTGACGTTCGACCTGGGAGGTCGGGCCGCCGGCGCGACGACGGCCGAGCTGCGCACAGCGGCGGCCCTGCGCTGGCAGCGGCCGCTGCTCACCGCGGAGCTGGCCGAGCAGGCGTGCGGGCGAGCCGGCGCAGACGGTGACGATCTGCGCTGGCTCCAGGCTGCGGGCTGGCTGCTCGACGGTCACGCCGCCGGCGGGGACGCCCGTGACGTCGCCACCGCCGTCGTCGCCGGGGTGACCGGTCACGTCACCGCGGGTGACACCACGGTCCCGGTCCCGGTCCCGGTCCCGCTCCGCGCGCCCGGTACCGAGGTGCTCACCCGCCCCGAGGGCGCTCGTCTGCGGGTGGAACTGGCGGGGGTCGCCCAGGCCGACGGTGAGCTCGAGGCGGCTCGGGCACTCGTCGTCGGACTGCCGGACGACGCACCGGGCGAGGACCCGGGGCTGCTACGCCTCGACCGGCTCGCGGTCGAGGTGCGCTGCGCACTGGCCGGGGCCTCCGCCGCCGAACTCGAGCGGCTGCGCAGCGACGTCGACTCCTGCGGGTCCGGCTTCGGTGGTGAGCCCGCGGCGTACGCGGACCTCGTCGTCGGATCGGTCCACCGGGCGCGGCGCGAACACGACGCCGCCGTCGACCGCGCGCTGCGCGGCCTGGCCCAGCTCGGCTGGACGCCGGAACGGCCCGGGGCCCGCCCCCTGTCGACCCACCTCGCCGCGGCGCTGCTCAGCCAATGGATCACTGCACTGCTCGACTCCGGACACGTCCCGGCCGATGCGGTCGCCGCGGCCGCCGCACAGCGCGATGCCGCGGACGCCGGCCGTCAGGGCGTCCTGCTGCGGCTCACGCTCGCCCGGGTGCAGGCGGGCCGTGCGGACCACGCCGCCCGCGCCCTGGTGGAGGCCGCTGACGGCGCCGAACAGGCGGGCGTCCCCGCGCTGGTCGCGGCCTGCCGTACCGCCCAGTCCGAGCTGCACGAGGGCTCGGGCCGGTACCGCGATGCCCTCGAGGCGATGCGGGCCGCGATGGAGGCCGACCAGATCGATCGCGACCGCGGCACGCGCTTCCGCGCCGCGATGGCGGCGTTGCTGCCGCTCGCGGACGTCCTCACCACCGCCGAGCGGCCCACCCCGTTCCCGCGCACGGGCGGAGTGCCAGCCGCATCCGCGGAGCGTCCGGCTGCCACCGGAGGCACCGTCGCCGGGGCCCCGAGCGGTGGGCCCGGTGCCGGGGCCCGGGAGGACGCCGGTCGCGGTGCGTCGGAGAGCGGTCTCGCCGGGACCGGCTCCGGCAGGGCCGTGTCGCCGTCCGGAAGGGACGAGCGGGCCGGGGACGACCGGTCCACCGGGACGCCGGTCGGGGACCAACCGGTCGGTGCGTGGGTCGGGACCGACCGACCCGCCGGAACCGGACCCACCGAGTCCGACCGCGGCCGTCCTGCCGGCGACCGGCCCGGGGAGGACCGCTCCACCGGCACGCCGAGCAGGGACGACCGTTCGGGCGGGGCCAGGGACGGCCGGCCGGCCCGGCCCGGGAACGACGACGCCGCGGGACCCGGGGATGCGAACGGCCGTCCGGCGAACGACCTGCCCGGACGCTTCCCGCTGCGCTGGGCGCCCTCGGCGAGCCTGCTCCTGGGCCCCGGCACGGCGAACGATGCCGGACCTGCCGATCCGTCACGCGACGACCGCACCGTGGACCGGTCCGCCGGCGCGAACCGGAACGGTCGCGGTACCGGCGACGCCGGCGTCGCACCAGGTACGTCGTCGGCGACCGGTGCGCCGGACACGACGATCCCGGACACGACGATCCCCGGGGACACGACGGGTCTCGCGGACACGACGGGCCCCGCGGAGACGGCTGCCGCGCCGGACACCACGGACCCCGCGGAGACGGTCGGCCCGCCGAACACCACCGGGCGCCCGGGGACAGCCCGTCCGGACACGACGAGCACCACGGAGGCGACCGGACCCGACCCTGCGGGCCCTGCGGAGGCAGCCGGGGCAGCCGACCGTGGGGTCGACGGCACCACGAGCAGCGGCCGCGAACGACCCACGGGCATCGACCCCGCCGACCCGCTGGGTATCTCCGGTCTCCTCACGGACGAGCCGGCGTCGACGGCACCTCGGGATCCCTCGTGGACCGGTCCGTCGTGGACCCCCGACGCGGCAGGTGGCTCACCGCTCGCCGATGCCCTCCTGGCCGAGTGGCGTACCCCCGAGCCGCCTCCCGCCGCGCCCCGCAACGGGTCCCACGTCCCGGCCGAGTCCGGACGACGGAACGGAACACGACGCAACGGGGCCCACCGGTCCGGCGAGGACCACGGCGCGGATCGCGCGGACGACCCAGGCCGCGCCGGCGACCACCGGAACGGATCTCCCGTTCCGGAGCCGACCGTCGTCGCCGATCGGGCGGCGCCCGAGCCGCCCCCCGCCGACACCGGCACGCGCACCGATCAGGGGAGCGGGCGCGCTGGGGGCCGTGCTCCGGAGACGGGTCGGGCTGCGACCCCGGCCGCCCCTGCGACCCCGACCGGGCCACCGGGTCCGGCGGAGCGGTCGATCGTCCTCGACCTGGTCGACGGCGATCTCGAGACGATCACCGGCACGGCGGCGGTGGGGGCCCTGCACGACGTGGTCGTCCGGACCCGCCGGCTGGTCCCGCCGTCGGGGACCACGCGTCGCGACGACGACACGGTGCGGGTCATCCTGCCCGACGTCGACCACGTCACCGTCCTGCTCTGGGCACGGTCGCTCGCGACGCACCTCGGCGCCCGCGTGCGCCGGGGCGGGCTGCCGGCGGGGGCGTCCCTGCGGATGCAGGCCGTCGGCCCGCACGGTGTCGAGGGCGAGGAGATCGTCACCGAGCTGACCGGGCCGGACACACCGGCGCCCCTCCCCGAGGCCTCCTCGGTACGCGACCGGGCCGACGGACACTCCGGCACGACACGGAACGCCGAGGCGGACCGGTCGGACGGCGGTGGGTCGTCGGCCCCGGAGCCGGTCGCCGGGCCGGCACTGGCCACACCGCTGGACCTGACCGGCGGAGGCGCGGGCCGGGGTGGGCGTCGACGGGCCGGTGGTGACGCGGCGAGGTCGTTGAGCGCTGTCGGTCTCACCGTCCGGCCCGGGAGCGGCGGGCGGCGGCGCTCCGACGGACCCGTCGGGAGCCCGACGCCCCCCGACCGGACCGCCCGGGACCTGGCCGGCCCCGGCCCCGGTGGCCGGGACCGCGCCTCCGGGAGCACCGCGGAGCCGCGCCCCTCTGCCGGGGACGACGCCGTCCGGGCCCCGTCCGACCGCGGTGCGGCGGGCACGGACTCCACCGACCCGGAGAGCACCACGACGTCGCAGGTGTGGGGCGGTTCCGCTCCGGTGGACCGCACGTCGGCACCGGACCCGCTGGACACCCGGTTCGCGCTGCCCCCGGAACCGGACCGGCGCCTCGCCGAGGCCGTGCGGGCCCACCTCGACCTCCCCGGGACGGACGGCGCCGCCTCCCGGCACGACGGCCCGGCCCGGGAACGTTCCGGACTGCCGGTGCGGTGGTCCGGGGTCGACGACGGGGCGGGAGAGTCCGCGCTGCCCCGTCGTCGTGAGCGGGATGTCACTCCGCCGACCGACGACGGACACGACGGGACCGCAGGACTGTTCGACGGGAACGGGACCACCTCCGTCCGGGGCGGTGGCCACCGGAACGACAGCGCTGCGCACGGTGCGTCCGGGAAGCCCGACGGGAGCGGCGCGGGGACCTGGACACTGCGTACCGCGGCCGGACCGACCGTCGTGCGGGGTACGCCGGCCGTCGTCGCTCCGGGGACCGACGACGGCGCCGCCACGAGCGGACCGTCCGCCACGAGCGGACCGACCCCCGTGAACGGCCCGGGCACCGCGAACGGATCCACCACCGCGAACCGTCCGGCGACCGAGCCGCAGCACGGCGAGGCGGGCACCCCCGCGACCTCGGACGACGCGCCATCCGCGAGAGCCGAACACACGGGTGCGACGGAGCCGGGGACGACCGAGCGTCCGGGGACGACGGAGTATCCGGGGACGACGGAGCACTCGGGGACGACCGAGCGGCCGGAAACGACAGAACGCCCGGAGACGACGTCGTCATCGACGGACGAGACGCCGGGCGCCTCGGCGACACCTGCCCCGTCCGAGCCCGCCGCGATCCCCGAGGACATGGGCCTCGCCGATCTCCTCGCCGGGGCTCTCGCGGCCTACCGCGAGATCTGACCGGACGCGGGGAACCGTTCGCCCGGTCGTCGCGAGCGCGGCCGTCGGCGGTCCGCCGGTGGCGTCGGTACCGCGGGATAGGGTGACTGCCGTCAGCACACGCACGGGGCCGGAGTGGATCGTGAGCAGCGGTACGACGGGGCAGACCGGGAACACCACGAGCACCGACGGGCCGGGCGGTGATCCCCGCCCCGGGAGCGGTGCCGCCGCGGACCTCGTCCGTCTCTACGCCCGGCACACGCCCGAGACCGACACGGCCGGCGGCACGGAGCTGCCCGGCCCGGCGACCGTCGTCGACACCCACCTCGGGCTCGGCGCGCACCGCGAACCCGGCCGGGCCGCCGTCCGGGTGACCACCGGCGGGGGCGACGCCGTGACGGTCGACATCGTCACCGACGACATGCCCTACATCGTCGAGTCGGTGCTCGCCGGGATCGGCCGGGCCGGAGGCACCGCGCGGCGCGTCGTGCACCCGATCCTGGTCGTGCACCGCGCCGACGACGGCACGCTGACCGGCGTCGACACCGACGCCGACCCGACCGACCCCACCGAGGGGGCCTCGGTCGAGTCGTGGATGCACGTCGACGTCGTGTCCTCCGGGGATCTCGACCCGGACGCACTGCACGCCGAGCTGGAGCGCACCCTCGCCGCGGTCCGGCAGGTCGTCGACGACACCGCCGCGATGACCCTGCGCGCCCGTGCACTCGCCGACGACCTCTCGGGTGCCGGTGCCGCCACGGCCGTCGAGGCCGACGAGGACGACGTGCACCCGGCCGAGGTCGCCGACCTGCTGCGTTGGCTCGTCGACGACCACTTCGTGTTCGTCGGCTACCGCCACTACTCGCGGCGCACCGACGGCGAGGGCGGCCCGGAAGGGCAGCTGCGGCCCGACACCGACACCGGCCTGGGTGTGCTGCGCCCCGGCGACGCCGGCGCGAACGTCTTCCTCCCCGAGGAGACCGGCGCCGCCGACCCCGCGGGCCTGCTGCTGTTCACCCGCGCCAGCGAGCGCAGCCGGGTCCTGCGCGCGGTGCACCCGTACTACGTGGGCGTCCGCACCCGGGACGCCGACGGGACCGTCACCGGCGAGCACCGCTTCCTCGGGATGCTGACCGTGCCGGCCCGGCACGAGTCCGTCCTGGACATCCCCGTCGTCGCCCGGCGCATCCGCGGCGCGATCCGGCGCGCGGGCTTCCCGGCCGACTCCTACTCCGGGCAGCAGATGCTCGAGGTGTTCTCCCAGCTGCCCCGCGCGGAGCTGTTCACCTCGTCGCAGGAACGCCTGCACGACACCGCGGTCGGTGTGCTGGAGGCGGGCGCCCGCCGCGCGGTGCGCCTGTTCGTGCACCCCGACCCGTACCGACGCTTCCTGTCCTGCCTGGTCTACCTGCCGCGCGACCGCTACACGACCGCGACCCGGCTCAAGATCACCGACATCCTGCGCACCCGGCTCGGCGGCACCGACGTCAGCTACACCGCCCAGGTCGGCGACGCCGAGCTGGCGCTGCTGCACCTGACGATCACCACCGACCCCGGCGCCGAAGCGCCCACGGTGGACCTGGCCGAGCTGCAGGACCACGTCGCCGAGGCGACCCGGACCTGGGACGACCTGCTCGTCGCCGCGCTCGGCGACGCCGGGCCCGCTGCCCGCCCGATGCTCGCCGGCGTCCCCGAGTCCTACAAGGCCACGGTGACCCCGCTGCGGGCCGTCGAGGACCTGCGCCGGCTGATGACGCTGGGGGAGAAGGGCGAGGACGCCTTCGACCTGCGTCTCTACCGCAGCGTCGAGGGCGACATCCGGTTCGCGCTCTACGTCGGCGACGACCCGGTCACCCTCACCGGAGTGCTGCCGCTGCTGCAGCAGCTCGACGTCGAGGTCGTCGACGAACGGCCCTACGAGTTCCGCCGCCCCGACGGCCGTCGCTGCTGGCTCTACGACTTCGGGCTCCGGCCCCCGCAGCCCGCCGGTGCGCCCGCGGTCCCGACGGTCACCGTCGAGGACGCCGGTCGGCGCTTCGAGGAGGCGTTCGCCGCCGCCTGGCGGGGCGACGCCGAGTCCGACCGGTTCTCCGCGCTCGTCCTGCGGGCCGGTCTGCACTGGCGCGAGGCCGCCGTCCTGCGGGCCTACAGCCGCTACACCCGCCAGCTCGGCGGGCTGTTCACGCTCCAGTACACGGCCGGGGTCCTGGTCGCGCACCCGCAGGTCGCCCAGGGGCTGATCACCCTGTTCCGGGCCCGGTTCGACCCGGCCACCGCCGACCCCGACGAGCGCCAGGCCGCCCACCAGCGGGCCCTGGAGAACGTCACCACCCTGATCGACGAGGTGTCCGGTCTCGACGCCGACCGCATCCTGCGGGGCCTGCTCGCCGTCATCGAGGCGACGCTGCGGACCAACTGGTTCCGGGGTCGCCCGTTCTTCTCCTTCAAGCTGGACCCGGCCGCCGTGCCGGACATGCCGCTGCCGCGTCCGCGGTTCGAGATCTTCGTGTACTCGCCCGCGGTGGAGGGCGTGCACCTGCGGTTCGGCCCGGTCGCCCGGGGCGGCCTGCGCTTCTCCGACCGCCAGCAGGACTACCGCACCGAGGTGCTGGGCCTGGTCAAGGCCCAGGCGGTGAAGAACGCCGTCATCGTCCCGGTCGGGGCGAAGGGCGGGTTCGTCGTGCGCTGGCCCGCACCGGCACCCGAGCACGTCCGGGACTGCTACCGGACCTTCATCTCCGGGCTGCTCGACGTCACCGACAACCTGCTGACCCGCGCCGACGGCTCCACCGAGACGCTGCCGCCCACCGACGTCGTCCGCCACGACGGCGACGACTCCTACCTCGTCGTCGCCGCGGACAAGGGCACCGCCACGTTCTCCGACCTGGCCAACTCCGTCGCCGAGTCCTACGGCTTCTGGCTGGGCGACGCGTTCGCCTCCGGCGGCTCGGTCGGCTACGACCACAAGGCCATGGGCATCACCGCCCGCGGGGCGTGGGAGTCGGTCAAGCGGCACTTCCGCGAGCTGGGCGTCGACACCCAGCGCGAGGAGTTCACCGTCGTCGGTATCGGTGACATGTCCGGCGACGTGTTCGGCAACGGGATGCTGCTGTCCCCCCACATCCGGCTCGTCGCCGCGTTCGACCACCGGCACGTCTTCGTCGACCCGACGCCGGACGCCGCGACCTCCTACGCCGAGCGCCGCAGGCTCTTCGAGCTGCCCCGCAGCTCCTGGGCCGACTACGACACCTCCCTGATCAGCGCCGGCGGCGGGGTGTGGCCGCGGACCGCGAAGTCGGTGCCGGTCGGGCCGGCGATGCGCGCCGCGCTCGGGCTGGCCGACACGGTCACCGCGATGTCCCCGCCCGAGCTGATCCACGCGATCCTGCTCGCCCCCGCCGACCTGCTGTGGAACGGCGGGATCGGCACCTACGTCAAGGCGTCCGGCGAGACCGACGCCGAGGTGGGGGACAAGGCCAACGACGCCATCCGGGTGGACGGCCGCGCCCTGCGGGTGCGGGTCGTCGGCGAGGGCGGCAACCTCGGGCTCACCCAGCGCGGGCGGATCGAGTTCGCCCGCCACGGCGGCCCGGACGGTCTCGGCGGGCGGATCAACACCGACGCCATCGACAACTCCGCGGGCGTCGACTGCTCCGACCACGAGGTCAACATCAAGATCCTGCTGGACCGCCCGGTCGCTGACGGCACCCTGGACCGCGACGCCCGCAACGAGCTGCTCGCGTCGATGACCGACGAGGTGGCCGAGCTCGTGCTCGCCGACAACGTCGCGCAGAACGAGGTGCTCGGGGTCGCCAGGGCACACGCGCCCGGCATGGTCGCCGTGCACGCCCGGATGGTCACCGACCTCGCCGAGCGCACCGGGCTCGACCGCACTCTCGAGGTGCTGCCCGACGAGGCGGGGTTCGCCCGGCTCGCCGCCGCCGGCCTCGGCCTCACCGGTCCCGAGCTGTCGACGCTGCTTGCCCACACCAAGCTGGACCTGACCCACCGGCTGCTGCAGACCGACCTGCCCGACCTGCCCGCGTTCGCGCCCACGCTGCCCGCCTACTTCCCGCACCCGCTGCGGGAGCGCTTCGCCCACGCCGTGCGCAACCACCCGCTGCGCCGGGAGATCATCGGCACCTCGCTGGTCAACGAGATGGTCGACGGGGCCGGGATCAGCTACGCGTTCCGCCTCGGCGAGGAGATCTCCGCCGGGCCGGACGACGTCGTGCGTGCCTGGACCGTCGCCACCCGGGTGTTCGAGCTGCCCGCGCTGTGGGACGCGGTCCGCCGGGCCGACGTCCCGGTCGCCGTCGCCGACGGTGTCGTCCTGCAGTCGCGACGGCTGCTGGACCGCGTGTCGCGCTGGTTCCTGACCAACCGACCGCAGCCGCTGGCCGTCGGCGCCGAGATCAACCGGTTCGCCGGGCCGATCGCCGAGCTGCGGGCCCAGCTGCCCGAGCTGTTGCAGGGCCGCGAGCTCGACGCCGTGCAGGCCCGCGCCGCGGAGCTGCGTGACTGCGGAGTCCCCGCGGAGATGGTGGACCCGGCGGCGCTGTCGCTCTACGCCTACGGGCTGCTCGACGTGGTCGAGCTCGTCGAGCTGTCCGACCGGGAGGCCGAGCCGCGGCCCGGCGCCGAGGTCGCCCGGCTCTACTACGCGCTGTCCGAGCACCTCGGGGTCGACCAGGCGCTGACCGCGGTGTCCCGGCTCGACCGCGGTGACCGCTGGCACGCGCTGGCCCGGCTCGCGCTGCGCGACGACCTCTACGGTTCCCTGCGCTCGATCACCCTCGACGCGCTGCGCGAGACCCCGCCCGGCACCGACGTCGACGAGGCCATCGCCGCGTGGGAGCAGGCCAACGCCTCGAAGCTGTCGCGCGCGCGCAGCGCGCTGGAGGAGATCGGGGCGTCGGCGTCGCTGGACCTCGCGACGCTGTCGGTGATCTCGCGTCAGCTGCGCGGGCTGGCCCGGTAGGGGCGTTCGTGACCGCATTCGTCGCCGAGGTCCCGCTGCGCTGGACCGACCAGGACGCCTACCGGCACGTCAACCACGCCCGGATCGTCACGCTCATCGAGGAGGCCCGCGTCGCGCTGGCGTTCACCGCCGCCGGGCGGGAGGGGCTCGCCGGGTTCTCCTCCGGGCTGCTCGTCGCCGGGCTGCACGTGGACTACAAGCGGCAGCTGCCGTGGCGGCCCGAGCCGCTGCGCTGCGCGATCACCGTGCGGGAGCTGCGGGCGGCGTCGTTCGTCCTCGACTACGCCCTGCACGACGGGCCCGGCGCGGACGACCCGGTCGCGGTCACCGCGTGGACCCGGATGGCGCTCTACGACCTCGGGGCGAACCGGGTCCGCCGGCTCACCGCCGACGAGCGGGACTTCCTGAAGCGTCACCTGGGAGACGTGTCGTGACCCTGCGGCTTGCGGACGCGACCGAGCGGGACGATCTCGGCGCGTTCACCGCCCGCGTCGTCCGGCTCGACCAGACCGCCGCCGTCCGGCTCACCGCGGGTGTCGGCCGGGTCACCGCGTGGGCCCGCACGCCGTTCGACGTGCTCGTGACCCGCTCCGTGGCGGGCGAGCTCGACCCGGCGGTGCCGGTCACCGCGCAGGCGTCGACGCTGCTGACGGCGCTGGCCGTCGACCGCTCCGCCGCGGTCGACCCCGGCCCGCCAGCGCCGTGGCTCGACGAGCTCCCGCCCGACGACGGCTGGTCCCGGGTCGACGACGTCCCTGCCGCGGAACTCGACGAGCTCGCCGACCGGGGGCTGGCACTGGCCCGGGAGCACGCGGGCCCGATGGGCCCGCCGGCGTCGCTGCTGGACCAGACGGTGCTGACGGTGTCCCCACCGGACCAGGGCCGCCCGGTCACGGTGCCGATGCGGGTGCTGTTCGCGATGTCCGGGATGGGGTTCCTCGGCTCGGCACCGCAGGAGACCGACGGCCCCCGGGTACGGGTCTCCGCCTCCGGGTCGTGGATCCGGCTCGACGCCCGGTACGGGGCGGTGGTGAAGCGGCGCGTGGTGTCGCTGCCGCTGTCGGTGGCGCCCTGAACCGTTCCCGCCGCGGGGACCGGCTCAGGTCAGGTTCAGGACGCTGACCGCGCCGTCACCGGTGACCCAGCCGGTCCGGCCGTCGGGGGCGACGGCGACCCCGGTCGGGTTCGGGGCGACGTCGGTGGTGCCGGTGACCTGCCAGGTCCCGGTGTCGACGGTGACGAGACCCTGCCGGGTCGCGACGTAGAGGTGACGGCCGTCGGGGGCGAAGGCCATGCCGGTGGCGCCGCCGTCGACCTGCACGGTCGCGATCTCGCGCCCGTCGGCGGGGTCCAGGACCATCACGGTCCCGGACTCCGGCCCGCCGACCGCGACCATGGTCCGCGGGACCGATGCGGGGCTGACGGCCAGGGACTCGGCACCGCCGCGCACCGGGAAGCTGCCGAGGACGGTGAGACTGTCCGGGTCGAGCACGGTGAGCTGGTCGGCGCCGCGGGTGGCGAGGTAGACGCGGTCGCCCGCGGCGTTCGTGGCACCGGCGTACGGGTCGCGCGACACCGGCACCGTGCGGGTCACGGTGCCCGCGTTCGGGTCGAGCTCCTGCACGGTGCCGTCCGTGCGCGACGGCACGTAGAGGAACCGGCCGTCGGGGGAGACCGAGGCCGCACCGGGATCCCCGCCGACGGCCGCCGTGCCGACGACGGTCCGCCCCGGCACGTCGACGACGGCGACCTGCCCGCCACCCGGCCCACCGGTGCTGACGTAGGCACGGGTGCCGTCCGGGGACGTCACCAGCCCCTGCGGCGCCGCCGGCAGCCCGACCTCGCCGGTGACGGCGTCGGTCGCGGTGTCGACGACCGCGAGCCGGTTCGCGTCGCGGACCGCGACGAGCGCCGTCGCGCCGTCCGGGGCGGCCGCGACGGCGACCGGGGCGCCGGGGACCTGCACGGTCGCCCGCACCGTCGGCTGCGCCAGGCTGGTCCCTGCCGCGGCCACCTCCGGCCGCGGCCCCGTCCCCGGGCCGGCCGAGACGGCCGGCCGGGTCGCGTTCGCACCCGGGGTGGACGTGCTGGGCGACAGCATCGCCCACAGGGTCAGCGCGCCGAGGAGCACGATCGCCAGCGCGATCGCGAGCCCGGCCGCGGACGGGCTGCGACGGCCGTTGCGCGGCTTCGCCGACATGATCGCCTCGTGGCGCGGCGTGACCGGCTTGTCCCCGGTCGCCGCGGCGTGGGCGGCGGCCTCCGCGGCCGCGGGCTGGACCGCGGTGCTCTCACCGGTGTCCTCGACCGTGCCGTCCCGGCCGGACGCAGCGCGGGCGGCGGCCACCGAGACGGCCCCGACCGAGGCCGCGGCGGCGGCGTTGCGACGGGTCGTCGCGGCGTCCGGCTGGTCCGGGTCCGACGGACCGGCCGTGCCGTCCGCCGGTGCCGGAGCGTCCGGGTGCCCGGTGGCCGGGGCGAGGCCCCGCAGCGTCGGCGGCTCGTCGTCGGTGCCGACGGCCCGCAGGACCACGGTGGTCTCGGTGTCGGACGCAGTGTCGGACGCGGAGCCGGACGCAGTGTCGGACGCGGGGTCCGGTCGCGCTGCGGTCCGACCGTCCGGTCCTGCTGGGCCGGGGCGGTCGGGGGCGGGCGCCCAGGAACGGGCACCGGGGTCGCGCGGGGCGGGCCGGGGGCCACCGCCCGCGGGGAACGTGCCGGTGCCGGGGGCGCCGGGCCCGTGCGGCGGGGGGACGGCGGTACCGGGTCCGCCAGGGCGGCCACCGGCCCCCGGGCCGCCGGGCCGGTCGGTCGGATACGGCCCCGGGCCCTGCCCGCCCGGTCGGCCGACGGGGTACGTGCCCGTGCCCTGCCCACCGGCGCGGTTGGTCGGGGACATGCCGGCGCCCTGTCGCTCCGGCCGGCCTGCCGGGTACGTGCCGGTGCCCGGCCCGCCGGGCCGACCGTCGGGGTACCCGTGCTGTCCCTGCCCGCCGGGCCGACCGTCCGGGTACCCGTTGGTGCCCTCTCCGCCGGGCCGCTCGTCCGGACCCGCGCCGAGGCCGGGGAACGCCCCGGTCCGGGGCGGTCCGGAGAACGCGGCGGCTGCCGGGCCCGGGACGTCGCCCCGGGCAACGGAGTCGTCCCGGACGGAGTCGTCTCGGAGGGAGTCGTCTCGGAGGGAGTCGTCTCGGAGGGAGTCGTCTCGGAGGGAGTCGGCGCGGTCGACGTCGTCGGGGGAGTCGTCGGGGGAGGGGCGGTCCGCGTCGGGGGTGGCGGCCGCGCCGTCGGTGCGGGAGTCCTGTGGGTCGTCGGCGCGGCTCGGGAGCCGGCCGAAGCCGCTGCCCGGGTCGCCGCCGACGGTGGCGAACAGGTCGTTGCCCGACAGACCGGCCATCGCCGGACCGGACGGGACACCACCCATCGCCGGACGGGGCGCCTGACGCCGCTCCGGGCCCGCGGGGGCGGGGGGCCGGTGGCCGGGCATGGTCGGACGGCTCCCGGACGGTGGGGTCGAGGGCCGCGCGGGCGGCTGCTCGGCCCGGCCGTCGGTGGAGCCCGTGTTCGGGTAGTGCCCGATCAGCGCGCCGGGGGGCAGGATGTCGGTCTCCGGGCCGTCGGCGCTGCTGCGCGCCGGGCGTGGCGGCCACCGCTTCGCGGTGTGCTGTTCCGCGGTGTCCCGGCCCTCGTCGTCGGACCCGGTGGCGCCGGAGCCCGTGCTGTCTCCGGCCGAGGGCGACGGCGTCGGGTCCTGGTTCGGGGTGGGGCCCGCGGCGGGGCGGGCGTCGTCGCCGAGCGGCCGCGGGGTGGGCGCGATCGGGGGGACGACGGTCGGTGCGGGCTCGGTGACCGGCACACCGTCCGGCCCGGGGCCGGCGTCGGTGCGACGGCCGCCCTCCGCCGGGGTGGCGACGGGGTCCGGCCGGTCCCCACCCGTCCCGGTGACGGGGCTCCCCGCCTCCGGCGCGGGACCCGACGGGGCGTCCTCCGCCCGGGAGGAGTCCGACGGACCGGGCCGGGGATCCGGCTGAGCAGCGTCCACCGGAGCGGGCCGGGGCGGCGTCGGAGCGCCGTCCGGCGCGGGCGTCGTCGGCCCGTCCGGTGAGTCCGGCGCGAACGACGGCGGCGGCGCGAAGCGGTCCGCCGGGGTGTGCAGGGGGTCGAGACCGTCGTCGCCGGGTTCGTCGGGCAGCGGCCCGACGCCCAACGGGTCGTCGCCGAGGTCGCCGAGGTCGGCGTAGTCACCCGGATCCGACGGCGGTTCGGGGGCGGCGGGCCGCGGACCCGGGGTCGGACGTGCCGAGGGCGCGGGACCGCCGTCCCGGGACACCAGTTCGGTGAAGCCCGTCGGGGTCGGCTCGCGCCGGGCGCCGTCGTCCTCGGACGTGGCCTCCTGCTCCGGTTCCTCCCCGGAACCCGACCGCATGACCAGATCGACCAGGGAGCCGGGGACCACCGGCACGCGGCCGGTCCGGATCGCCTCGCCGAGCCCGTCGGGGTTCGGATCGGGGCCCGGCGGGCCGTCGGCACGCCGGGGGGAGCGGTCGTCGGGGCCCGGGTGACCGGGCGCCGACGTCATGCGTTCTGCGGCGGTCGGGTGCACATAACGATTCGATTATCGCGAGCGTCGTCCCGGGCCCGGACCCCGGGTCGCCCCCCGCCCCGTCCGGGTCGTCCCGCCTGCGGCGTCTGTCCTGGTCCGGGGCTGGTCACGGCCCGTTCCGAGATCACCGAACGGGAGGACCCCGATCGAGGTGAGCGAGATCGGGGGGATGCGACCGACGGTGGTGCTGTCGGCGTCCTCCTCGGCCGGGCGGCGACCGGGGCCGAGGAGCAGGGAGCCGGTGACGGGCGCGTCCTCGTCGTCGGTGTCGTCGTCGGTGCCGTGGTCCGTGCCGTGGTCGGTGCCCGACCCGGAGAGGGGGTCGGCGGGGTCGATCGGTGACCGGGAGCCCAGCTCCGACACCGACGCGATCGGGTCCCCGTCCGAGGACGACGCCGCGGACGAAGCCGGGGAGGACGACGAGACCGACGACGGCCCCGGGAACGACGACGAGAGCGACGACGTGAGCAGGGCCGGCGGGGAGAGCGGTGCCGGGCCGAACAGGGCGTCGTCGAGGGCGGCCGAGACCGGCTCACGGTCCAGCTCCTCGGCGAGGGTGCGCTGCACGCGGGTCAGCTCGTCACGGACGTCGTCGCGCAGCGCGGCGAGCCGCTCGACCTCGCGCACGACCGCCGACCGCCGCTCCCCGGCGCCCTGCTCGGCGTCCCGCAGCAGCGCGGCGGCCTCGGCGCGCGCGGCGGAGAGCGTCTGCTCGGCGTCGGAACGGGCGTCGGCGAGGATGCGCTCGGCCTCGGTGCGGACGTCGGACAACCGGTCGGACACGGTGCGCTCCCGCTCGGCGAGATCGCGCTCGCGGCGGTCGGCGTCGCGCTCGCGGTCGTCGAGGGTGCTGCTGCGGGAGGTGAACTCGCGGTCCAGGGTGGCGGCGCGGCCGAGCAGTGCCTCCTCGGTGCGGGAACGACGGTCCTCGGCCTCGCGGCGGGCGCGTTCCACGATCTCCGCGGCCTCGTCGGCCGCGCGCCCGCGTAGCTCGGCTGCCTCCTGCTCGGCGGCCTGCAGGACGCGCTCGACGCGCCGGCCGAACCCGGCCTCCTCGGCGCGGCGGTCCTCGCCGGCCCGGGCGGCGGAGTCGTTCTCCAGCTGCTCCTGCAGTCGCCGGATCTGCGCACGGGCCGCGGACAGCGACTGCTCGGCGGCGTCCGCGCGGCGGATCTCGTCGTGGATGCGGTGGTCGAGCTCGGCCAGCCGGCTGTCGACCTCGCCACGGTCGTAGCCGCGCAGCACGACGGTGAACCACGAGCCGTCCTCGCCGTCGTGGCGGTCGGGGTGGGCCCCGGCGTCACCGCCGGGGTGCGCGTGCCGCGACGACCCGTTGGACGACCCGTTGACCGGCTCGTGCCGATGCGGACCGGACGGTGCGGGAGAGACGCTCACGATGAACCCCCAAGACGGGTGACTACGAGCCGCCCGACGTGCCGCGGCGGCGATCCGTCCAACGAGCCCGGACGCGTTCGGTCACGTTCGGCGGTGTGTCAGCCCGGAAAGCGTCCGAACATCACTCGAATGGCCGTCGGACGAACGGGCAGATGATCACGCTGTGTGGTAATGCCCCTACCGAGGTCAGAACTCGGAGTTCTGCATGCTCGCCGCGGCGTACTGCAGGTAGTTCCACAGCTGGTCACGGTGCTCCGGGGAGAGGTTCTCCTCGTCGACGGCGATCCGCATGCAGCGCAGCCAGGCGTCGCGCTCGATCGGGCCGATCCTGAACGGCACGTGCCGCATCCGGAGCCGGGGGTGGCCGCGCTGGTCGGAGTAGGTGCGCGGGCCGCCCCAGTACTGCTCCAGGAACAGCCGCAGGCGCTCCTCGGCCGGGCCGAGGTCCTCCTCCGGGTACAGCGGCCGCAACACCTCGTCCCGGGCGACCTCCTCGTAGAACCGGTGGACGATCCGGTGGAAGACCGGCGCGCCGCCCACCTCGGCGTAGAAGTTCTGCGGTGCACTCACGCCGACCAGTCTCCCAGGATCTGTCAGTTCTGCTTCTGGGCCGGGCCGTCGAGGGCCGCGCCGGGGAACACCATCGGCCGGGGGATGCCGTGGTCGTCGAAGGCGTCGGTGATCGCGCCGTTGAGCGCGCGCTGCACCGCCCACTGCCGGCCCGGGCTGACCCGCACGGTGATCCGCAGCGTGACGCCCTCCGGGCCGATCTTGTCGACGCCGAGCACCTCGGGGACCTCCAGCACGTCCCCGGCGATGTCGTCCTGGGCGGCGCGCTCGGTGGCGGTCCTCCCGGCCAGCTCGGTGGCCTCCTCGACGTCGGCGTGGTGCGCGATCGGCAGGTCGACCACCGCGACCGCGTAGCCCTGGCTCATGTTGCCCACACGCAGGATCTCGCCGTTGCGGACGTACCAGACGGTGCCCTTGATGTCGCGGATCGTGGTGATCCGCAGGCCGACCGCCTCGACGGTGCCGACGGCCTCCCCGACGTCCACGACGTCACCGACGCCGTACTGGTCCTCCAGCAGCATGAACATGCCGGACAGGAAGTCGCGCACCAGGTTCTGCGCACCGAAACCGATGGCGAGCCCGATCACCCCGGCGCCGGCCAGCAGCGGGCCCAGCGGGTAGCCGAGCTCGTTCATGACCATCATCACCGCGACGAGCAGCACCACCGCCGAGACGATCGACCGCAGCACCGAGCCGATCGTGCGTGCCCGCTGCGCCCGTCGCTGGGTGCCGGGGTCCGCCGGGGCGGCGGCCCCACGGCCGCCCGGCCGCAACCGGCGGGCCCGGCCGACCAACACGGTGAACCGGCCGTTGGTGGCGCCGTCGACCATCCGCCCGATCGCCCGGTGCGCCAGCCAGCGGAACAGCACCGCGACCACGACGATCACGGTGATCGCGACGGTCTTGCTGACCAGGGTGTCCGCGTGCTGGGCCAGGAAGTCGTTGCTGGTCCAGCGGTAGAGCGTGGCGCACCACGAACCCGCGTCCTGGACACAGTCGGGCATCAGCGACACGTCCTGCAGAGGGATGTCGGGCAGCACGTCGGGGGTCACGAGTCCTCCTCGGGGGCGGTGAGGGCTGCGTCGGAGCCCTCGAGGCTACGTCACCCTCCGGTGTGACGGCGGTCGCGCACGTGGTCCGGAACCGGCCGGTGTCCCTGCAGGTCAGGGGCGGTTTCCGGAGGCCCTGCGACGGTTCGCAGCGGCACCACGCCGGCCCAGGCGAGACCGGCGGCCACGTCGGCGCCGTCGTCCGACGGCGGCCCGGAGCGGCTCTTCACGCTCGCCTCGGCCAGGTCGAGGGCGAACACCGCGGTGGCGGCCAGCTCCCGGCGGTCCGGGCGGCGGGCGTGGTCCCAGGCGCCCGGGGCGAGGTGCTCGACGATCACCCGCAGTGCGTGCAGACGCTCGTCCTCACCGGTGACGCGGCGGGCGTCGCCGTGGACGACGGCGCTGCGGTAGTTCATCGAGAAGTGCATCAGTGCGCGGGCGTGCACGATGCCGTCGAGGTGGGTCACGGTCACGCAGCAGGACAGCGTGTCCCCGGTCAGGTAGCGGGCCCCGGACGAGCCGTGCAGGAACAGCGTGTCGCCGTCGCGGCCGTAGGCGGTCGGGAGGACGACGGGTGCGCCGTCGCGGACGAAGCCGAGGTGGGCGACGAGGCCGTCGTCGAGGACCGCGTGCAGGTCGGCCCGGTCGACGGCGGCCCGGTCGCGCTTGCGGCCCAGCGTGCTGCGGGTGGTGGGGGAGAGCGTCACTCCCCGAGCATGACCGGCGACAGTGGCATCCTGGAACGGCCACTTCCGTCCTTGTACGAAAGGCCACTGTGCCGGATCTCCCGATCGTCCTCGACCGCGCCGGGGCGACCCCGCTGGCGGTCCAGCTCGCCGACGCCCTGCGCGCCGCGGCGGCCGGCGGTGCACTGCGGCCCGGTGACCGGCTCCCGTCCACCCGCGGGCTCGCGACGACGCTGCGGGTGTCCCGGACGGTCACCGCAGCGGCCTACGACCAGCTGCTCGCCGAGGGCTGGGTCACCGGTCGGGTCGGCGCGGGGACGTTCGTGACCGCGGTCCCCGGGCCCGCCCCCACGGGCCCGGGAGCGACCACCGGGCCCCGGCCGCGGGCCGAGCCGTCGGTGCTGGACCCGGGGCGGCCGTGCGTCGCGGCGCTGGACCCCGCGATGTGGCGCCGTGCCTGGCGGGCCGCCGCCGACCCGCCCCCGGACGACCGCCCCCGCGCCGACGGGCTGGCCCCGTTCCACGAGGCCGTCGCCGGGCACCTGCTGCGCCACCGCGGACTCACCCCGGTCGCGGACACCGTGCTGGCCACCGCCGGGACCTCCGCCGCCGTCGCGGAGCTGGCCCGGCTGCTGCCCCCGGGGGCGACCGTCGCGGTGGAGGAACCGGGGTACCCGCGGGCGGTCAGCGCGCTGCGGGCCGCCGGGCTGCGGGTCGTCGGCGTGCCCGTGGACGACGACGGCCTGGTCGTCGACGCCGTCCCGGCCGGATGCGCGGCGGTCTACACCACCCCCGCACACCAGTTCCCGACCGCGGTGCGGCTCTCCGCCGCCCGCCGGGTCGCCCTGGTCGAGCGGGCCCGCACCGAGGACCTCCTGGTCATCGAGGACGACTACGACGGCGAGCTGCGCTACGACGTCGCCCCGCTGCCCCTGCTGGCCGCGCTCGCCCCCGGCCACGTCGTGCACCTGGGCACGGCGAGCAAGATCCTCAGCCCGACGCTCGGGGTCGGCTGGGCGGTCGCGCCACCCGCCGTCGTCGACGCCTGGCGGGACCTGCGCGCCCGGACCGGCACCCGGCCGTCGCCGGCGGGGCAGCTCGTCCTCACCGCGCTCGCCGCGCACGGCGACCTCTCCCGGCACCTGCGACGGCTGCGCCGCGAGCTCCGCGAGCGCCGGGCCCAGGTGCTGGCCACGGCCCGCGCGGCGGGCTGGGCGGTCCACGGGGACCCGGCCGGGGCGCACCTGGTGCTGCGGCCGCCCGAGGGTGAGCGGGCCGCGATCGCGGCGGCCGCCGGGCGCGGCGTCGCCGTGCGCGGGCTGGCCGACTACCACCAGGGCACGCCCCGCACGTCCGGGCTGGTCGTCGGGTACGCGGCCGGGACACGGGCCGAGCTGACCGCCGCGCTGGCGGCGCTGATGGGGTGAGCTGCCGCCCGGCGGTGTCGAGGGCCGGGCCGCCGCCCGGCTGTGTCGAGGGCCGGGCCGCGGCCCGGTTGTGAGCCCCCGCGCAGCCGCCGCCTACCCTCGGGCCCCATGAGTGCCGACCGGGTGAAGGTCGCCGTCGTCTTCGGCGGCCGCAGTTCCGAGCACGCGATCTCGTGCGTGTCCGCGGGCAGCGTGCTGACCCACCTCGACCCGGAGCGGTTCGAGGCCGTCCCGGTCGGGATCACCCCGGACGGCGCATGGGTGGCCGGCCCCTCCGACCCCGCCCGGCTGGCGATCTCCGGCCGGGAGCTCCCCGAGGTCGACGGCGCGGCCGAGTCCCTGGTGCTGCCCGGCGAGCCGGGTCGCGGCCTGGTCCGCCTCGACGCGCGCGAGGCGCTGACCTCGGTCGACGTCGTCTTTCCGATCCTGCACGGCGCGTTCGGCGAGGACGGCACCATCCAGGGGCTGCTGGAGATGGCCGGCCTGCCCTACGTCGGCGCCGGCGTGCTGGCCTCCGCGGTCGGCATGGACAAGGAGTTCGCGAAGAAGCTGCTGCGCGCCGAGGGCCTTCACGTCGCCGACGGTGTCGTGCTCCGCCCCGGCACCGACATCGGGTTCGCCGACCGCGACCGGCTCGGGCTGCCGCTGTTCGTGAAGCCGGCCCGCGCCGGGTCCTCGATGGGCGTCACCCGCGTCACCGACCCGGCCGCGCTCGACGCCGCGGTCGCCGAGGCCCGCCGGCACGACCCGAAGGTGCTCGTCGAGGCGGCCGTGCCCGGCCGGGAGATCGAGTGCGCGGTGCTGGAGTTCCCCGACGGCAGCGTCCGCGCCAGCCTGCCCGCCGAGCTGCGCTACACCGGCGAGTTCTACGACTTCGAATCCAAGTACCTCGACACCTCCGACCTGCAGATCCCCGCCAAGCTCGACGACGAGATCACCGAGTCGCTGCGCTGGAAGGCGATCACCGCGTTCCGCGCGCTCGACGTGCAGGGGCTGGCCCGGGTCGACTTCTTCGTCACCGACGACGGCGACATCACCGTCAACGAGGTCAACACGATGCCCGGTTTCACCCCGAGCTCGGCGTTCCCGAAGATGTGGGCGGTCACCGGCCTCGACTACTCCGAGCTGCTCAGCACCATGATCGACACCGCGCTGGCCCGCGGGACGGGGCTGCGGTAGCTAGCGGACCCGCACCGGCTGCGGCGGGAGCGTGTCGACGACCGCGTCGGACACCGCCTGCAGCGGCCCCGGGCCGGTCTCGGTGGGTGCGGACAGCTCCAGGTACACCCCGCGGTCGACGACGGCGTAGGTCGTGGCGAGCGCACCCTGCGGCGTGCCCAGCGGCAGCCAGCTCACCCCGTTGACCACGATCAGCGGCGAGGTCGGCCCCAGCTCGGCGGGCCGCTCGGTGCCGCAGCGCAGCACGACCGGCTCGGGCTCGGCGACCCAGGCCCGCGCGCCGGGGACCGGCGGGTCGATCTCGCGCGGCGCGAGGTCACCGGTGTCACCGGGGAGCCCGGTGGGCAGCGCCCGCAGCACCGCCTCGCACGACGGCGACGACGCCTGCGGTGCGGCCCGTGCCGGCAGTTCCAGGGGACCGGTGTCCGGCCCCGTCGTCAGGCGGGCCCAGACCGCGAGCCCCGCCACGACGACGGCGAGCAGCAGGGGCAGCGCGAGTGCCACCACGACCGGTGGTGACACGCGTGCCCCTGCCACGTCTGTCCCCGTCTCAGCTCAGCTTGACCACGGGGCAGGTGAGCGTCCGGGTGATCCCGTTGACGTTCTGCACCCGGGCCACGACCAGCCGGCCGAGCTCGTCGACGTCGTCCGCCTCGGCGCGCACGATCACGTCGTACGGGCCGGTGACGTCCTCGGCCGAGACGACGCCCGGCAGACCCCCGATCTCGGAGGCGACCGAGGCGGCCTTGCCGACCTCGGTCTGGACGAGGATGTATGCCTGCACCACGGCGTGCCCCTTTCCGGTAACTGCCGACCTGCCGGATGGTTGACGGCAGGAATGTCGGACGCAGAACCTACCGGAGGCCGCCCCCGTGTCCCCATCCGCGATCACGCCCGAGGGCGGTTCCGAGACCGGTGTCTCACTCCGGGAGGTCGGTGAGTTCGCCCTGATCGACCGGGTCACCACGGACCGTGTCCAACCGGCTACGACGGAGCTCGGTCCCGGTGACGACTCGGCCGTCGTCACCGCGGCCGACGGGCGGGTCGTCGCCTGCACCGACGTGCTCGTGGAAGGTGTGCACTTCCGGCTCGACTGGTCGAGCCCCGAGCAGGTCGGACGCAAGGCCGCGGCCGCGAACCTCGCCGACATCGCCGCGATGGGGGCGGTGCCCACGTCGCTGCTGGTGGGGCTGGCGTGCCCCTCGTCGACGCCCGCGGCGCAGCTCGAGCAGCTGGCCGACGGGCTGTGGGCCGAGGCCCGCTCGACCGGGGCCGGGCTCGTCGGGGGCGACCTGACCTCGGCGCCGGTGATCGTGGTCTCGGTGACGGCACTGGGGGACCTGCAGGGCCGCGCGCCGGTGCTGCGCTCCGGCGCGCGGCCGGGCGACCGGGTGGCGGTCTGCGGGCGGCTGGGCTGGTCCGCGGCCGGGCTGGCGGTGCTCGGGCGTGGGTTCCGGTCCCCGGCGGTGCTGGTCGACGCGCACCGGGTCCCGGAACCGCCCTACTCCGCGGGTCCGCAGGCCGCCGACGCCGGCGCCACGTCCATGATCGACGTCTCGGACGGCCTGCTGGCCGACATGGCGCACGTCGCGCGGGCCTCGGGGGTGACGCTGCGGCTGCGGTCGCGGGCGTTCACGGTGCCTGCGCGGCTGGCCGAGATCGCGTCCGCGTTGGGCCTGGATCCGCTGCGCTGGGTCCTGACCGGCGGTGAGGACCACGCGCTCGCGGCGACCTTCCCCGCCGACATGCCGTTGCCCGAGGGCTGGACCGAGGTCGGGGCCGTCGAGGCAGCGGACGCCGAGGGCCCCGCGGTCACCGTCGACGGCCGCCCCTACGACGGCGACGCCGGCTGGGCCCACTTCACCCGCTACTGACCGCGGCCACCGACCGCGGCACGCGCACACGACGGCGGCCCGGCCCCTCGGTGAGGGACCGGGCCGCCGGAAGATCGGGGCTCAGGCGCCGCGGCGCCAGAACAGCAGCGCCCGGCGCAGCCGGTTGCGCAGGCTGGGGTGACCGGGGACCGACCGCTGCGGGGCCGGGAACTGCCGGAACTCCGCGGGCGGCGGGGTCAGGTGGGCCGCCGGGAGGGTGGGCGGGTCCATCGCGACCAGGGTCTGCGGGAAGTGGCGCGCATCGGGCGACGGGGTCTTCTCGGGGTGCACGGTCGTCTCCTCCACGGCCGTTCCATCGCTCGCGGTGGCTCGATCGTTACCGACCAACTGCTGCATCTCCGGCCTCCTCACGGTCTCGGGCGGGGTACATCGCCGGGTCCCGTGCCCGCCGGGGCCGGGGTCCCTCCGCGCGTGCCGCATTCGTGACGGGCCACCGCGGGGCCCGGGAAGGGGAGCGCGGGGCGGCGGTGCCTGCCCGCCCAGGGTACCGACGTGACGTGTGCCGGAGACGTGTGCGGTGGCTCACCGGGCGGGCCGTCGGGCACCCGGGTGCTCGCTACGGTGAATGCCGAGCAGGCGGGACGAGTGGACGGAGCGGGTGTGTCGGGGCTGGTGGCGGTGGTGGCGTGGGCCGCCCTGGCGGGATGGATCGCCGCCGGCGTGCTGCTCGTGCTGGCCCACCGGCGGCTGGAACGGCTGGAGCGGGAACACACCGCCCGCAAGTGGGACATCGTCGCGCTGCGTGCGGAGCTGCGGGCGCTGCACCGGCGACCGGACGACGGCTCCCGACCTGCAAGCGGCTCCCGCACTGCCGGAGGCTCCCGCCCGGCCGGCGGCGACACCGGGTCCCCGGTCCCCGCCGGCGGGGCGCCCGGACGTACCCGGAAGGCCGGCGCCACGGCATGGCGCCGGTCGCACCGGCGCCCGGAGGGCCGCACCCGGCGGGGCCCCTCCTGAACGGGGCGGCGTCAGGCGGTGACGTGCGAGGACGACAGGGTGGCCGCCACGTCGAGCGCCGATCGGCCCTCGGGGTTCAGGTCGAGCACCACGAGGTCGGTCGCGCCCGCCTCGGCGAACCGGGCGAACTCCCGCGCCAGGAGCTCCTCCGATCCGGCCACCACCGTCTCCTCCGGCCCGCGGAGCCCGCTGCGGTCCAGCAGCGCCCGGTAGCTGGGCAGCGTCCCGACGGCGGCGAAGTCCTGCGCGACCGAATCCAGCATCCGGTCCGGGTCGGTGGTCACACCCACCACCACGGAGACCACGATGCGAGCGGTGTCCGGGAGCGCGGGCCGCAGGTGGTCGCGCACGAAGTCCGGGCGGACCCAGGTCACGCCGGTTCCGTCGGCCAGCTCCCCGGCGATCTCCAGCATCCGGGGACCGAGGGCCGACAGCAGCACCCGCGGCGCCGGCACCGGCCGCGGCAACGTGAGCTGTGTGTCGACGTCGAGGAACCGGCCCCGGTGGGTCACCCGCTCCCCGTGCAGCAGCGGGATCAGCACCTCCAGGTACTCCCGCGTCCGGGCGGCGGGCGCGTCGAACGGCAGCCCCAGCTCACCGGTGAGGTAGGGGGCGTGGCCCGGGCCCACCCCGAGCGTCAGCCGGCCGTCGAGGGCCGCCTGCGTGGTCAGCGCCTGGGCGGCGAGCGCGACGGGGTGCCGGGGACCGGTCAGGGTGACCGCGGTGCCGAGCTCGGCGGGCCCGGTACCCGGCTCCGCCGCGGCGAGCAGGGTCAACGGGTCCCAGCTGCCGGGCATCTGGTTGGCCCAGACCGCGTCCAGGCCCCGGCGGCCCGCGTCGAGCACGGTCTCCCGGACGGCGGCAGGGCCGTCGGGGGTGAGGTTCAGGGTTCCGATCCGCATGCTCTCCAGTGCAGCCGCGCCGGGCCCGGGGAACCAGACCGGAACAACCCGCACAGCGATCGGCGTTCGTGATCGACAGAGGTCGGGGAGGGTGTGGGATGGAACTGCGCGGTTTGCGCTACTTCGTGACGGTGGCCGAGGAGCTGCACTTCGGCCGGGCCGCCGAGCGGCTGCACATCGTGCAGCCCGCGGTGAGCCAACAGGTGGCCCGGCTCGAACGCGAGCTCGGGACCCGGCTGTTGGACCGGTCCTCGCGCCACGTCCGGCTCACCCCCGCCGGGCACCGGGTGCTGGCCGCGGCGCGGGAGGCGCTGGCGGCGGCGGAGCGGGTGCGTGCGGTCGTGGACGCGCCGGCGACCCGGATCCGCGTCGGCACCGCGCCCGGGCTCACCGGTCGTCTGGAGCTGGCGCTGCGCCGGCTGCAGGAGTGCTCCCCGGATCTCGAGGTCCAGCTGTTCGACCTGCCGGTGCCCGAGCGGCTGTCGGCGGTGGCCGACGGCCTCCTGGACCTCGCGGTGGCCCGGGGGGAGCCCTCGGGATCCGGCCTGGTGGTGCGCCCGGCGTGGAGCGAGCAGCTGCACGCGGTCGTGTCCGACCGGCACCCGCTGGTGCGCCGGTCCTCGGTGCGGCTGTCGGCGCTGGCCGCGGCCGGGCCGTTCCGACCGCCGTGCCGGGACACCGACCCGCCCTGGCACGACGCCCTCGCCCGGATGGTCGCCCCGTCCGGGGCCCGGATGGGCCGGCCGGTCGGGGTGGGTGAGGCCGTCGTCGCGGAGATGGGGGCCGATCCCACCGGGTGGACGCTGCTACCCGCCGGGCGGGCCGCCGCGTCCGGGGCGTCGCGGGTGCGTGAGATCCCGCTCGACCCACCGGTGACGGTCACCGGGTCGGTGGTCGCGCCGTCGTCGACGACCCCGGGCTGCCTCGCCGCGGTCGTGGACGCGTTCCGCGACGCCGACCTCACCGATCTGGCGTCGGCCTGACGGGGCATCGGGTCCGGCGCCGCGTCAGCGCCGGGGGACGCCCGCCCCGCGGATGCTCGCGTCGAGCAGCTGCACCGGGTGCAGCAGCGGGACGTCGGCGACGTCGTCGCTCGGCAGGTACTTCCCGATCTGCAGCAGGCAGCCCGGGTTGGCGGTCACCACGACGTCGGGCCTCGCCTCCCGGATCTTCTCCGCCTTCCGCACGCCCAGGTCGGCGGCCGCGTCCGGCTTGACCATGTTGTAGATGCCCGCCGAGCCGCAGCACAGCGACGCCTCGGCGATGTCGACCAGCTCCAGCTCCGGGATGGTCCGCAGCACCTCGCGGGGCTGGCTGCGCACACCCTGGGCGTGCCCGAGGTGGCAGGCGTCGTGGTAGGCGACCCGGCCGGGGACCGGCGTGCGCGGGGCACGGGGGCCGCCGTCGTCGTCGCGGGAGTACAGGTCCGCGAGCACCTCGTGCACGTCGCGGCAGCGCGCCGAGAAGGCGGCGGCGCGGTCCTTCCACTCCGGGTCGTCGGCGAGCAGATGGCCGTAGTCCTTCATCGACGAGCCGCAGCCCGCGACGTTGGTGACGACCGCGTCGACGTCGAGGGTCTCGAACCGGGCGATGGTGCGCCGGGCCCGGTCCAGGGCGGACTCCTCGCGCCCGGCGTGCACCTCCAGCGCGCCGCAGCACTGCTGGTCGCGGGGGACGAGGACGTCGCAGCCCTCGGCGGAGAGCACCCGCACGGTGGCCTCGTTGACCCGGTGGAAGAACACGTCCTGCACACATCCGGTGAGTAGCGCGACCCGGGCCCGGCGGGTGCCGACGGCCGGGGTGTGCACCGGGAGCCGCGCGAACGCCTCGCGCACCGAGACCGGCGGCAGCAGCGACTCCATCGCCGCGAGCTGGCCGGGCAGCTTCTCGGCGAGCCTGCGGATCGCGGGGACCTTGCGCAGCTGCTGGTAGAGCGCGCCGGGCAGGGCGGCGGCGCGCAGCCGTCGCTTGTAGGGGAACAGGGCGAAGATCGCGTCGCGGAACAGCTTGTCCGACGCGCTGCGGGGCACGTTGCGCTCGATCTGCGGGCGCACCGACTCCAGGAGCTTGTCGTACTGCACCCCGGACGGGCAGGCGGTCACGCACGCCATGCAGCCCAGACAGTTGTCGATGTGCTCGGTGAACGGGCCGTCGAGGGTGATGTCGCCCTTCTCGGCCAGGTCCATCAGCAGGATCCGGCCGCGCGGGGAGTCCATCTCCTCGCCCCACAGCACGTAGGTGGGGCAGGTCGGCAGGCAGAAGCCGCAGTGCACGCAGTCGTCGAGCAGCTCGCGCTGGGGCGGGTGGACCGGGTCGAACGCGCTCGGCCCCTGCTGCGGGATCTTGGTCTCGGCCGCTCCGGCGGGGGTGCCTGCGGGCTCGTGGGTGCTCGTCATGCGTGCCTCACATCCAGGGGGCGAAGCGACCGGCGGCGAACCGGGCCTCGGGGTCGAGCTGGTTCTTGATCGCCTTCAGCAGCGCGAGCGCGGACGGCGCGGGGCCCCACGCCGGGGCGTCCAGCGCCTCGGGGCGGTCGCGCAGCATGCTCGTGCCGCCGACCGCGGCGACGGCGTCGTGCACCTCGGTCACGGCGGCCCCCGGCACGGTGACGGTCGCGACGCCGGTCGCGAGCCCGGCCGTGACGGCGGTGGCGGGAAGCTGCTCCACCAGCGGCGCCAGCCGGGTCGGGGCGCACCCGATCCGGACGACGGCGCCGTCGCGGGCGGGCCGGTCGGCGTCGCCGCCGGCGTGCGGGCCGTCGGCCAGCGACGCGTGCGCGTCCCACGCGTCCGGACCCACCTCCCTTGCGTCGGCGCCGAGGAGCTCGCGCAGCCGCTCCACCCGCGCCGGCAGGGTCCCGGCCCCGCCCTCCAGCCGGACCAGCAGACGTCCCGGGTCACCGGAGACCCACTCGACGGCGATCGGCTCCAGCGGGCTGGCCATCAGCTCCAGTACCCGCGACGCGGCCTCGGCCACCGGGCCGTCGACAGCCACGCAGGCGACCGCCTTCGGGACCGGGTGCAGCCGCAGGACGACCTCGACCACCGGGCCGAAGGTGCCGTGGGAGCCGTGCAGGAGCTTGGCCATGTCGTAGCCGGCGACGTTCTTGATGACGTGCCCGCCGGAGCGGACCATCGTGCCGTCCGCGAGTACCGAGGTGGTGCCGATGACCAGGTCCCGCAGACCGCCCCAGACCAGGGCGGACGGGCCGGCGTCGGCGGTGGCGAGCAGCCCGCCGACGGTGGCGCCGCGGGCGACCCGGGCGGCGTCGAACGCGAGGCGCTGGCCGTGCTCGGCCAGCTGCTCCTGCAGCGCGAGCACCGGGGTCCCGGCGTGCACCGAGACGGTCATGTCGCCGGGGTTGTGGTGGATCACCCCGGACAGCCCGGAGAGGTCGAGCGTCGCGGCGACGTCGTCGTCCGCGCGTCCTGCCCAGCCGGCGGCGGTGCCGGCGCCGGCGATCGCGAGACGGCCGGGGGTGTCCAGGACGGCGTCCCGGACCTCCTTGGCCGAGGTGGGGCGCAGCGTGGTGGGAGCGGCGCGTGTCATGTCGTCGGGCCCTTCCGGGTCGCGTGCGGGTCGGTCGGACAGGTCGGCCGGGCGGGTCACAGCCGTTCGATCAGGCCCGCCTCCTCCAGCGGGTGCGGGCGGTAGCGCCCCGGCTTCTCGCCGCACAGCCGCGGGGTCGGCAGGAGCTTGCCGGGGTTGCAGATGTGGTCGGGGTCGAAGCCGTCGCGGATGCGGCGCATGACGGCCAGGTCGTCCTCGCCGAACATCCGCGGCATCGAACAGGCCTTGTCGGTGCCGATGCCGTGCTCGCCCGACAGCGACCCGCCCATCTCGACGCACAGCTCCGCGATCCGCGCCGACAGGTGCTCGGCCTCGTCGGTCTGGCCCTCCGCGGCGGAGAACAGGACCAGCGGGTGCAGGTTGCCGTCGCCGGCGTGGAACACGTTCGCGACGCGCAGCCCGGCCTCGGAGCCCATCTCGTCGATCCGTTCGAGGATCTCGGCGAGCCGGGTCCGGGGGACCACGCCGTCCTGGACGATGTAGTCCGGCGAGATCCGGCCGACCGCGGCGAACGCCGCCTTGCGGCCGCGCCAGATGTTCGCCCGCTCCTCCGGCGATCCCGCGATGTGCAGCCGGGTGCAGCCGTGCCGGTCGCAGATCTCCTTGACCAGCGCGAACTGCTCCTCGCACTCCTCGACGGTGCCGTCGAGCTCGACGACGAGCGCGGCCGGGGTGTCGAGCGAGTAGCCGGCGCCGGTGGCGCCCTCGGCGGCCTCGATCGCCAGCGCGTCCATCATCTCGACCGCGGCGGGGACGATCCCGGCCGCCACGATGTCGGAGACCACCTGGCCCCCCGCCGACACGGACGGGAAGTCCGCCAGCAGCGTGCGCATGACCTCGGGGGTGCGCAGCAGCCGCACGGTCACCTTCGTGACGATCCCGAGGGTGCCCTCCGACCCCAGGAACACCCCGCGCAGGTCGGGCCCGGACTGCTCCATCGAGTCCGACCCCAGGGTCACGACCTCGCCGTCGGGGAGCACGACCTCCATCGACAGCACGTGGTTGGTGGTGAAGCCGTACTTCAGGCAGTGCGCGCCGCCGGAGTTCTCCGCGACGTTGCCGCCGATCGTGCACACCTGCTGGCTCGACGGGTCCGGGGCGTAGTAGAGCCCGTGGGGCGACGCGGCCGCGGTGATCTCCAGGTTGGTGACGCCGGGCTCCAGCACCGCGCGCCGGTTCTCCGGGTCGACCTCGAGCACCCGGTTGAGCCGGTTCAGCCCGATGACGACGCCCTCGGCCACCGGCAGCGCGCCGCCGGACAGGCCGGTACCGGCGCCGCGGGCGACGAACGGGATCCGGTGCCGGGCGCAGATCCGTACGCACCCGGCGACGTCGTCGGCGGTGCGGGGCAGCAGGACGAGCTCGGGGACGACCCGGCTGCCGGTCAGGCCGTCGCACTCGTAGGTCCGGGTCCGGACGGGGTCGTCGAGCACGTCCGCGGCGCCCAGGAGGGCGACGAACTCGTCGTGGATCGAGCGGGCCAGAGGCATCGCTGGACTCCCTTGCTGCGCGTGGCGGGGCTCACGGGAGGGTACGTCGACACGGTGACGCCACGCCTGTTCGACGTCACGGACAGGGTCCGCATCACTTCCGTGATGCGGAAAAGATAATCCACTGGTAGAAATACGACCAGTTCCGACATCCACACGGAGAGGGTGGTCACAGATGGCCGACACCGCCGGCCTGCAGGTCGACGAGCACCTGAGGTCCTTCGTCGAGGGCGAGCTCCTGTCCGACGTCGACCTCACGGCGGACGACTTCTGGGCGACCCTCGCGCGGCTCCAGGAACGCTTCGCTCCCAAGATCGCCGACGCACTGGCCCGTCGCGACGAGATCCAGGCACGCATCGACGAGTGGCACCGCGAGCACGGCACCGGCTCGGTCGAGGACTACGAGAAGTTCCTCACCGACCTCGGCTACCTGCTCCCGGAACGGTCCCCGACCATCGACGTCGACCGGGTCGACCCGGAGATCGCCGAGATCCCCGGCCCGCAGCTGGTCGTGCCCTCCACCGTGCCCCGCTACGCGCTCAACGCCGCCAACGCGCGCTGGGGCTCGCTGTTCGACGCCTTCTACGGCACCGACGCGCTGCCGCAGGACCACGAGCTCGCCCCCGGCTACGACGAGCGCCGCGGCGCGCAGGTCATCACCGCCGCCGACGAGCTGCTCGACGAGCTGTTCCCGCTCGCGAAGGGCAGCCACGCCGACGCCACCGCCTACCGGCCGTCGACCGACGGGCTCGTCGTCGACACCGCCGCGAACGGCACGGTCGGGCTCGCCGACCCCGCGCAGTTCGCCGGCTTCCGCCCGGTCGACGGCGACGGTCGCGGCGCCGTCCTGCTGACCCGCAACGGGCTGCACCTGGAGATCACGATCGACCCGACCACCCAGGTCGGCACCCAGCACCACGCCGACGTCGCCGACGTCGTGCTCGAGTCCGCGGTCACCACGATCGTCGACCTCGAGGACTCGGTCGCGACCGTCGACGGCGAGGACAAGGCCCTGGCCTACCGCACCTGGCTCGGGCTGCTGCGCGGCGACCTGACCGCCGAGTTCCGCAAGGGCGGGAAGACCGTCATCCGCCGGGTCAACCCGGACCGCGAGTACACCGCGGCCGACGGCTCCGCCCTCACCCTGCCCGGACGGTCGCTCATGCTGGTCCGCAACTGCGGCCACCACATGACCACGAACGCCGTGCGCACCGCCGACGGCGGCGAGATCGCCGAGGGCGTCCTCGACGCACTGGTCTCGGCCGTCGCCGGGCTCTACGACCTGCAGGGCAAGGGCCCGCACACCAACTCCCGCGCGGGCAGCGTCTACATCGTCAAGCCCAAGCAGCACGGGCCCGAGGAGGTCGCGCTCACCGTCGAGCTGTTCAGCGCCGTCGAGGAGGCCCTCGGACTGCAGCCGAACACCCTCAAGATCGGCATCATGGACGAGGAGAAGCGGACCTCGGTCAACCTCTCCGCCTGCATCGCCGAGGCCGCGAACCGGGTCATCTTCGTCAACACCGGCTTCCTCGACCGGACCGGCGACGAGATCCACACCTGCTTCGCCGCGGGCCCGGTGCTGCGCAAGGGCGACATGAAGTCGACCACCTGGCTGAAGACCTACGAGGACCGCAACGTCGACGTCGCGCTCGCCGCCGGGTTCGCGCACACCGCGCAGGTCGGCAAGGGCATGTGGGCCAAGCCCGCCGCGATGGCCGAGATGATCGAGCAGAAGATCGGCCACCCGAAGGCCGGTGCGAACTGCGCCTGGGTGCCCTCGCCGACCGCCGCGACCCTGCACGCGCTGCACTACCTGCGCGTCGACGTGCACGCGGTGCAGGACGAGATCGCGTCCCGCACCACCGCCGACCGGCGCAGACTGCTGGAGGTGCCGGTGACCGACGCGTCCTCGCTCCCGGCTGACGCCGTGACCCACGAGCTGGAGACCAACGCCCAGTCGATCCTCGGCTACGTGGTGCGCTGGGTCGGGATGGGCATCGGCTGCTCCACCGTGCCGGACCTGGAGGGCGTGGGGCTGATGGAGGACCGCGCCACCCTGCGGATCTCCGCCCAGCTGGTCGCGAACTGGCTCCGGCACGGCGTCGTCGACGAGGCGGTCGTGCGCGACACCTTCGCCCGGATGGCCGCCGTCGTCGACGAGCAGAACGCCGGCGAGGACGGCTACCCCGCGATGGCCAAGGACCTGGAGTCCAGCGAGTCGTTCCAGGCGGCGCTGGAGCTGGTGTTCAGCGGGGCGACCGAGCCGAACGGCTACACCGAGCGGACGCTCACCCGCTGGCGTCAGCGGGCCAAGGCCGCGGCCTGAGGTCGCATCACCGTCACCACCACCGTCGACGACGACGCCCCCGGGACGCGTTCCCGGGGGCGTCGTCGTGATCAGGGAGGACGAGGATCGTGAAGCCGTGGATGCGGCCCGCGCTGGTGCTGTTCGGCGTCGGCTACGGCGCCAACCAGTTCAGCCCGCTGATGGTCATGTACCGCGAGCAGGGCCACTACTCGGCGACCGTGGTCGCCGCGTTCTTCGGCGTCTACGTGCTCGGTCTCGCCCCGGGTCTGCTCGTCGGCGGACCTGCGTCGGACCGCTGGGGGCGGCGCCGGGTGCTGCTGCCCGCCACGGCCGCCTCGATCCCGGCCAGTGCCGTCATCGCGCTGGGGGCGTTCTCCGAGCCCCTCCTCTACATCGGACGGCTGCTGTTCGGCCTGTGCATCGGCGTCGCTATGGCGGTGGCGACGACCTGGGTCAAGGAGCTGTCCGGCGAGGGTGAGGGTGCGCGGCGGGCCGCACTCGCGCTCACCGCGGGGTTCGGCCTCGGCCCGCTGGTCGGCGGGCTGCTCGCGCAGTTCGCGCCGCTGCCGATGGAGCTGCCCTACCTGGTGCACATCGTGCTCATGGTCCCCGTCACCTGGTGGCTCGTGGCCGCCCCGGAGACGGTCGAGCCGGGCCGCTCCCGGTCCTGGCTGCGCGACCTGCGGGTGCCCGCCGCCGCCCATCCGCGCTTCCGGTGGCTGGTGCTGCCCGCCGCGCCCTGGGTGTTCGGCGCCGCCGCGCTGTCGTTCGCGGTGCAGCCGACCGCGCTCGGCGACGTCCTCGGCGGCTACGGGCTGCTCGACGCGACCCTGCTCACCGCCGTCACCCTGGGCTGCGGGTTCCTCGCCCAGTCCGCCGCCCGCGCCGTCGACGCCCGCTCGCCGCTGGCCGCCACCCGGATCGGGCTCGCGCTCGTCGTCGCCGGGACGGTCGTGGCGGCGTTCGGCGCCGCCGGGCGCAGCATCCCGGTGGCGTTCGTCGCGGCCGCGCTGCTCGGTGCCGGTTACGGGTTCGTGCTGCTGTCCGGGCTGCAGGAGGTCCAGCGGATCGCCGCGCCGGAGCACCTGGCCGGGCTCACCGCGGTGTTCTACTCGCTGACCTACCTCGGGTTCCTGCTGCCGATGCTGCTCTCGGCCCTGACCGGGGTCGCGGGGTACCCGGTGCTGCTGCTCGTCGTCGCCGGGGTGCAGGCGCTCTGCCTGGTCCTGGTGTGGGCCGGAGCCCACCGGGTGGCGGAGCCGGTCCCCGCGGCTGATCCGCTCCGCGCGCGCGGAGCGGATCATGCGGCCGGCCGCGGATCCACCTGATGTCCACCTCCGGGCGGAGGCGGGTGCCGGCCCGCGCTCGTAGCGTCGGGCGGGTGACCACCACCACGGATTCCGACGCCACGGACCTGCCGCGCCTGCCGTTCCCGCGCCACGACGTCCTCGACCTCCCGCCGCAGTTCGACCACCTGCGGGACCGGTCCCCGATCACCCCGGTCCGGACCCCGGCCGGCGATGTCGCGTGGCTGGTCACCGGCTACGACGAGGCCCGTGCCCTGTTCGCCGACGACCGGCTCGGCCGCAGCCATCCCGCGCCGGAGCGGGCCGCGCGCATCTCCGACTCGATGATCTTCGGTGGGCCCAGCGGCGACTCACCGGAGACCGAGCGGAGCAACCACACCGCCATGCGCAAGTTGCTCGCGCCCGCGTTCTCGGCGCGGCGGATGCGCAGGCTGTCCGACCACGTCGCCGAGCTGGTGCACAGCCGGCTCGACGTCGTCGAGGCCGCCGGGCCCGGCTGCGACCTGCACGAGCTGTTCTCCTTCCCCCTGCCGGTGCTGGTCATCTGCGAGCTGCTCGGCGTCCCCTTCGACGACCGCGAGGAGTTCCGTCGCTGGTCCGGCGAGCTCGGGCTGCTCCACGACCGGCCCCGCGCCGAGGCCGCGGCGCAGGCGTTGTTCGCCTACGTCCGCGGCCTGATCGATCGCAAGGACGACGAGCCGGGGGAGGACGTGCTCTCCGACTTCGCCGCGCTCGGCTCGGCGCCGGAGCAGCGCGACCGGCTCGCCGCGCTCGGCGCCGGCCTGCTGTTCGCCGGGCACGAGACGACGGTCGGGCGGATCGACACCGGCACCGTCCTGCTGCTGGACCGGCCGGGGGAGTGGGCGGCGCTCGCCGCGGACCCGGAGCGGGCCGCGGGCGCGGTCGAGGAGGTCCTGCGGCTGGCCGTGCCCGGCGGGGGCAACGGCGGCATCCCGCGCTACGCCCACGCCGACATCGACATCGCCGGGGTGCACATCCGTACGGGCGACGCGATCCTGCTCGCGCTCGGTGCCGCGAACCGGGATCCGCGCCACTTCGACGGGGCCGAGGACATCGACGTCACCCGGAAGCCGACGCACCTCGCGTTCGGACACGGGCCGTACTTCTGCGTGGGCGCGAGCCTGGCCCGGGTCGAGCTGACCGAGGTGTTCCGGGCGCTGCCCGCCCGGTTCCCGTCGCTGCGCCTGGCCGTGCCGCGCTCCGAGCTGGAGCTGCGCACGGACGTGCTCACCGGGGGCCTGCGCGCGCTGCCGGTCACCTGGGACCGATCATGAGGGTGTGGGGGAGCTCGAACTGAGGGTGTCCGGGATCGACCATCCGGACGTCACGCCGCTGATGCGGCGGCTGCAGGCGTTCTACGGCGAGGTCTACGGCGACGGTGACGTCACGCCCGTCGTCCCGGCCGACTTCCGCGCCCCGTCCGGGTTGTTCCTCGTCGGCTACGAGGACGGCGTCCCCGTCGCCACCGGGGCGTGGCGCGCCGTGGACGCCGACCCGGCCGACCCCGCGCGCCGCGACGGCGACGCCGAGCTGAAGCGGATGTACGTCGAGCCCGCCGCCCGCGGTCGGGGACACGCCCGGACGGTGCTCGTCGCGCTGGAGCGCGCGGCGGCCGCCGCCGGGCGTCGTCGGATGATCCTCGAGACGGGTGACCCCCAGTCCGCTGCGATCGCGCTGTACGAGAGCAGCGGATACCGTCGGACCAGCAGATTCGGTGTGTACCGGAACGACCCCCGCTCCCGGTGCTTCGCCAAACCGCTGCCGGGGTGAGCCTCGGTACGGTCACGGGCGAAACGTCCGGTTGCGCCGATAGGATGACCTCGGCGTCGTCGCCGCGTCCCCTCCGGTGAGCGTGCGGCGGCCTCTTCCGGCGCTCCCCGTGTCCGGCCGTGACGTGAGCGGAACCGCTGGTCCGAACGACCCCGTGACCCCAGGAGGTGTCGGTGCTCGCCGTCGTGGCCGCCCATCTCGTCCTGGCGCTGTGCCTGCCCGCACTCGCCCGGTACCACCGGCGGCTGGCGTTCGGCGCAGGCGCCGCCCTGCTCGCCGCCACTCTCGTGTGGACGACGGCGCAGGCCTCGACCGCGCTCTCCGGCGGGGTGACCGACCGCATCGAGTGGGCCCCCGAGCTGGGGCTGACGCTGAGCCTGCGGATGGACGCGCTCGCGATCGCGATGATCGTGCTCGTCTCCGGCGTCGGAGCGCTGATCATGATCTACGCGGCCTGGTACTTCGGGCCGCGCTCCACCGACGCGGCCCGCTCCGCGGCGCTGCTGGTCGCCTTCGCCGGGATGATGCTCGGCCTCGTCCTGGCCGACGACCTGCTGACCCTCTACGTGTTCTGGGAGCTGACGTCGCTGACGTCGTTCCTGCTCGTCGGACAGGGCGGCCAGTACCGGGAGAACCGGCGTGCCGCGGTGCAGGCGCTCGTCGTCACCGTCTTCGGCGGGCTGGCGATGCTGCTCGGGATCGTGCTGCTGGGCCAGCTGGCCGGCACCTACTCGATCCCGGAGATCACCGCGGCCGCGACCTCCGGCACGCTCGCCCCCGACAGCCCGGTCGCGCTCTCGGTCTCGCTGGTGCTGATCCTGCTCGGTGCGCTGACCAAGTCCGCGCAGCTGCCGTTCCACCCGTGGCTGCCGTACGCGATGGCCGCCCCGACGCCGATCTCGGCGTACCTGCACGCGGCGTCGATGGTGAAGGCCGGGGTCGTGCTCGTCGCGCGGCTCGGGCCCGCGTTCTCGGTGCACCCCGTGTGGTGGGCACCGGTCATGGTGCTCGGTCTCGCGACGATGGTGCTGGGCGGCTGGCGCGCGATGCGCCAGACCGACCTCAAGCGGCTGCTGGCCTTCGGCACCGTCTCCCAGCTCGGGTTCCTCATGGTGCTGTTCGGGTCCGGCTCGCGGGTCGCCGGTCTCGCCGGCATCGCGATGCTGCTGGCGCACGGCCTGTTCAAGGCGCCGCTGTTCATGGTGGTCGGGGCGATCGACAAGGCCTGCGGCACCCGTGACCTGCGGGAGCTGTGCGGGCTCGGACGCCGCCGGCGCGGTCTGGCCGTCGTCGCCACGCTCGCCGGGCTGTCGATGGCGGGGCTCCCGCCGATGCTCGGCTTCGTCGGCAAGGAGGCCGCGTTCGAGGCGTTCGTGCTCGAGGGCGGCGTCCGTGGCTGGATCACCGCGATCGGCCTCGTCGCGGGCTCGCTGCTGACCGTCGCCTACACCGCACGGTTCCTGTGGGGGGCGTTCTCCACCAAGGGGCTGCACCCCACCGGTGGCGACCCGGTCCCGCTCGGCCTGTCCGGCCCGGCCTGGCTGTGCGCGCTGACCGGGATCGCGGCCGGGTTCGCCGCGCCGCTGGTCCAGCAGCTCGCCGCCTCCTATGCCGCGTCGCTGCCCCCGGTCGGCGACGCCTACGCCGCCCGCTACGAGCTGGCCCTGTGGCACACCCCGGGGCTGCCGCTGCTGTTCACCGGGGTCGCGCTGGTCGGCGGACTCCTCCTGCACCGCTACGGGCAGCCCCTGACCGGGCACCTCTCGGTGCCGCACGTGTCGGCGCAGCGGGGGTACGAGGCCGTCGTGACGGGGCTGGAGCGCTCGGCGATCGCGGTCACCGGCCGGCTCCAGATCGGGTCGCTGCCGGTCTACCTCGGCTGCATCCTCGCGACCCTGATCGCGCTGCCCGGCCCGGTCATCGCCGTCACCGGGACGTGGCCGACCGACCAGGCCCCGTACCACTCGATCATGCAGGTCCCGGTCGGACTGATGGTGATCATCGCGGCGATCGCGCTCTGCCTGGCGCACCGCCGGTTCACCGCGGTGCTGCTGGTCGGTGCCGTCGGCTACGGCATCGGCGGCCTGTTCGTCATCGACGGCGCCCCCGACCTGGCACTCGCCCAGTTCCTGGTCGAGACGCTCACCCTGGTCGCGTTCGTCTTCGTGCTGCGACGCCTGCCCGCCCACTTCGACGAGCCGGACACCGAGCGCCGCGTCCGGGGCCCCAAGGCCGCGGTCGCCGCGGTCGGCGGCCTGCTCGTCGCCGGGATGGCCGTGATGCTCTCGGGGGCCCGCACCCTGCCGCCCGCCACCACGGAGCCGTTCATCGCGGGCGCACCGGAGGCCGGCGCGACCAACCTGATCAGCGCGATCCTGGTCGACTTCCGCGCACTCGACACGGTCGGCGAGATCACCGTGCTGCTGATCTGCGCGTCCGGCACCGCGAGCCTGGTGCTCGCGACCCGGTACGACAAGAGGCAGAACGGCAAGGTCGTGCGCAGCGGCTCGGGATCGCCCAAGCACGAGAAGGAGGTGCTCGGATGACGACCTCGCAGGAGAAGCCCGCGTCCCCGGCCGGGGACGCCGAGAGCTGGGCCAGGATGGACCAGCCCAGCGGCCGATGGATGCTCACCGGCACCTGCCCGGACGTCCGCGAGCGGACCCTGGTGCTGGAGTCCGCGGCCCGGCTGCTGTTCCCGGTGGTGCTGGTGTTCTCGGTGTTCCTGCTGCTGGAGGGCCACTACGGTCCCGGCGGCGGGTTCTCCGGCGGCCTGGTCGCCGGGCTCGCGTTCGTGCTGCGCCACATCGCAGGCGGCGACGACAACCTGGGCTCCCGGTTCCGGATCCGCCCGCCCGTGCTGGTCGGCACCGGACTGATCATCGCGGTGCTCACCGCGCTGGCCCCGGTGGCCTGGGGCGACCCGGTGCTCGCCTCGGTCAAGTGGACGATCACCTTCGGTCCGTTCGGCTACCTCGACATCGTGAGCAGCCTGCTGCTCGACGTCGGCGTCTACCTGCTGATCATCGGCGTGGTGCTCGACCTGCTGCGCTCGCTCGGGTCCGGCATCGCCCGCGACGCCCGCGAGGCGGGCGAGGACCTCCCGCGCGGGGGTGGCCCGAGGTGAACACCACCATCAACCTGAGCATGGCGATCGTGCTCGCGGTGCTGTACTCGGTCGGTTTCTACCTGCTGATGCAGCGGTCGCTGATGCGCATCCTGATCGGCATCGTGGTGCTCGGGCACGGCGCGAACCTGCTGCTGCAGGTCTCCGGCGGACCGCCCGGGCGGGCCCCGATCCTCGACGCGGTGCTCCCCGAGCAGATCGCCGACCCGCTCCCGCAGGCGCTGGCGCTGACCGCCATCGTCATCACCTTCGCCCTGACCACGCTGCTGCTGGCGCTGGGCTACCGCTCCTGGGTGCTCGTCGGGCACGACGAGGTGCAGGACGACGTGGAGGACCGCCGCATCGCCGACCGGCAGAAGCCCAAGGGCGCGATGGAGGAGGGCACCGCGGACGAGACCGACGCCGAGCCCGAGGACACCGCCGACTCCCACGAGCTCGAGGAGGGCCGCAAGTGACCCCGCTGCAGGCCCTGGTCACGCTGCCGGTGCTGCTGCCCATGCTGGGCGCCGCGACCAGCGTCGTCGTCAGCCGTCGTGCCTCGGCCCAGCGTGTCATCGGCGTGGTGACCCTGGCGCTGGTGTGCGTCGTCGGCGCGGTGCTGCTGGTGGCCGCGGACACCTACGGGCCGGTCGTCGCCGAGCTCGGCGGCTGGCCCGCCCCGATGGGCATCGTGCTCGTCGCCGACCGGATGTCGGCGCTGCTGCTGCTCATCTCCTCGGTGGTGACGCTCGCGGTGCTGGTCTACGCGATCGACCAGCGGATCTCCGACTACGGCCGGGAGACCGCCAGCACCACCTTCCACCCGATCTTCCTGCTGCTGTCGACGGGTGTGTCGCTGGCCTACCTGACCGGTGACCTGTTCACGCTGTTCGTGGCGTTCGAGATCATGCTGGCGTCGAGCTACGTGCTCATCACCCGGCGGACGTCGGCGTCGCGGATCCGGTCCGGCATGACCTACGTGATCGTGTCGCTGACCTCGTCGCTGCTGTTCCTGACCGCGGTCGGGCTCGTCTACGCCGCCACCGGCACGGTCAACCTGGCCGACCTCGCCGGGCGGATGGGCGCGCTGCCGGAGGGCCTGCGCGCGGTGCTCGCCCTGGTCCTCATCGTGGTGTTCGGCATCAAGGCGGCGATCGTGCCGCTGCACTTCTGGCTGCCCGACAGCTACCCGAACGCTCCCGCCCCGGTCACCGCGCTGTTCGCGGGCCTGCTCACCAAGGTCGGCATCTACGCGCTGCTGCGCACCCAGACCCTGGTGTTCCCGCAGGACAGCCCCTCGACGCTGCTGCTGGTGATCGCCGCGGTGACGATGGTGGTCGGCGCGCTCGGCGCCGTCGCGCAGGACGACCTCAACCGGCTGCTGTCGTTCCTGCTGGTCAGCCACATCGGGTTCATGGTGTTCGGGCTGGCTCTGCACACCCCCGACGGCATCGCCGGGACCGGGCTCTACGTCGTCCACCACATCACCGTGCAGGCGACGCTGTTCCTGGTCAGCGGGCTCATCACCCGGCGGACCGGCACCGTGTCGATCTCCCAGATGGGTGGGCTCGCCCAGCAGGCACCCCACCTGGCCGTGCTGTTCGCGATCCCGGCGATCACCCTGGCCGGGCTGCCCCCGACCTCGGGCTTCGTCGCGAAGCTCGCGTTGCTGCAGGCCGGTGCGGGCGCGGGCCTCGCCGGGGAGCTGGTCGCCGCCGTCGTCGTGCTGGCGAGCCTGCTGACCCTCTACGCCGTCGCCCGGGTCTGGGTGCGGGTCTTCTGGGGCGCCCCGAAGGAGCCCCTCGCCGACGACGACCCGAACGACGAGCTCGTCGTCGGGACCGCGCGCAGCGCCCGCGGCATGTACGTCGGCGCGTCCACGCTGGTCGTGGTCAGCGTCGCGATCGCGGTGTTCGCCGGCCCGCTGTCCGGGGTGACGGCCAGGGCCGGGGTGGACCTGCACGACCGGACCGGCTACACCGCCGCCGTCCTCGGGCCGGGCGCCGACCCCGGGGGTGACGGGACCATCAGCGCGAGCGGACGGTCCGGTGACCTCGCCGGGGACACGACCGTGCGGACCGCGGCCGGCGACACCCCGGAGGTGACCCCGTGAGCGAGCAGACCCCGAGCCGCGGTGGCGCGGGCACGACCGACGGCCCGGACCCGCAGGGCCGCCCCGACGGCGACGACCGCGAGGACGCCGTGCTCTCCTCGCCGGAGGCGCGCCGCGAGGCCGAGATGGGCGCGGCCGAGGTCGGCGAGCCGCCGGAGCCCGACCACGCCCGCACCCCCGCCCGGGTGCCGCCACCGGTCCCCGACACCGTCGCCGAGCCGATGGGCGGGTCCGCCCGCGGCGGGAGCGTGCGCCGGCGGATCCCGCAGGTGCTCGCGCTGGCGCTGGTGTGGGTGCTGCTGTGGGGGAGCGTGTCCGCGGCCGCGATCGTCGGCGGTCTGCTCGTCGGCCTCGCGGTGACGGCGATCTTCCCGCTGCCGCTGCTGCCCGAGCGGCTCCCGTTCCGCCCGTGGAAGCTGCTGCGGCTGCTGGCGTTCCTGGCCTCGGACCTGGTCGTCTCCGGGATCCGGGTCAGCATGGTGACGCTGCGGCACGGGCCGCGCGCCCGGTCCGGGATCGTCGGGCTACCGCTGTGTACCGGCTCGGACCGCACCGCGACGACGATCGTCGCGGCCTGCGCGCTGTCCCCGGGCAGCTTCACGCTGCAGATCGACCGGGCCCGGCGTCGCTGGTACGTCTATGCACTCGGCCTGCACCGGCCCGGCGCCGTCGAACGGCTCCGCCGGGACATGATGCGGCTGCAGCTGCGGGTGATCGACGCCGTCGGCAGCCAGGAGGACCGGGACCGGTGCGCCGCCGCCGTCGCCGCGGTCGCCGCCGGGGACACGGGGAGGAACGACCGGTGACCGTCGTCCACACGCTGGTACTGATCATGTTGACCGCCGCGGGGGTGCTGACGATGTGGCGGCTCCTGAAGGGCCCCACGACGCTGGACCGCATCGCGGCGCTGGACGTGTTCGTCGTGCTGATCGTGGCCGCGGCCGCGGTGTACGCGGCGATCTACTCCGACGGGTCGAACATCCCGCTGCTGGCCGCGGTCGCGCTGATCGCGCTGGTCGGCTCGGCGACGGCGGCCCGCCTGGTCGAACGATGGGAGCGGCACCGCTGATGGGCCTGCACGACGTGCTCGACGTGGTCTCTGCCGCACTGATGCTCGCCGGCGGGCTGTCCTGCCTGCTCGGTGCGCTCGGGCTGGTCCGGCTGCCGGACCTGCCCGCCCGGCTGCAGGCCACCACCAAGCCGCAGACCCTCGGCCTGCTGCTGATCCTGCTGGGCGTCGCGGTCAACCTGGAGTTCGAGAACTCCTCGACGCTGATCCTGGTCGTGCTGTTCCAGGTGCTGACGGCGCCGGTCATCTCGCAGGTGGTCGGGCGCTCGGCCTACCGCAGCGGCGCGATCGACCGGGACGCGCTCGTCGTCGACGACCTGGGGGAGGACATCGACAGCGACGCGCGCGCCCGGGAGGTGCGGACGGTTCAGCCGTCGTCGCCGGAGCCGGGGTCGTCCTCGCGCAGCGTGGACGGGGTCGACGGGGCCCCGGACCGGTAGGCGGCGTGCCCGATCGCGAAGCTGGCGATCGGGATCGTGAACAGCTGCAGTGCCACGGCCACGCCGAGGGTGAGCAGCACCCCCGGTTCGGGCACCAGGATCGCGACCCCGACGAGGATCGCGACGATCCCGAGCCCGGCGGCCTTGGTGACGGCGTTCGTGCGGTTGTAGACGTCGGGCAGGCGCACCAGGCCGACCGCGCCCGCCGCCACGAGCAGGACCCCGGCACCCAGTACGACGCCGCCGATCGCGTTCTGCACGGGCCCGCCGGTGAGCACGGTCCCCAGGCCGGCGTCGACGCCGCTCATCTGCGAGCCCCCTTCTCCGCCCAGATCAGCCGGGCCACGGCGACCGTGGTCAGGAACCCGACCAGCGTCGCGACGACGACGAGGTCCAGCATCGCGACCGAGCCCAGCCGCAGCGCCAGCAGCGCGATCAGCCCGACGACGACCACGAAGCCGTAGTCGACGGCCAGCCCGCGGTCGGCGTCGGTGGGCCCGGCCAGGACCCGCCAGACCGCGACGAGCAGGCCCAGGGCCAGCAGGACGATCCCGGCGTCCAGCAACAGGGTGCTCACGGCGTCTCCTCCGGATCGCGGTCGACCACACCCGGGGTGGGGCGGCGCAGGAACGCCAGCAACCGGTCCTCCATCTCGTGCACGCTCGCCCGCAGCTGCTCCGGGTCGGACGCGTGCATGCCGTGCACGAGCAGCTCCGGGCTGCGCGCGCCGGTGGTCAGGTTCAGGGCGAGGGTGCCGGGCGTCAGGCTGAGCAGGCTCATGATCGACGCGATCTCGACCATGCTCCGCGACCGCAGCCGGACCCGGACCACCGCCGGGTCGATGCCGTGCCCGGGGGTGAGGACCTCGCGGAGCACGACGGCGTTGGCGCGGAGGAACTCGCCGGTGAACCACAGCAGGAACCCCACCGCGGCGCGCAGGCGCCCGCCGCGCCCGGGTGCACGTCGGCGGGTGGTCACGGCGCCCCCACCGCCCCGACGTAGGCGGCGGTGTCGGCGAGCCCCTGCCCGGCGACCGTCGAGAGCGCCAGCAGCGGCTCCGCCCACAGCCCGAGCAGCAGCGACAGCGCCCCCAGCGCCAGCGCCGGGACCCCCGCGCGGACCGGGACCGCCACGGCGACCACGGTGCCCGCACCGCCCCCGGGGTCCGGTGCGGGGGCCTCGCCGCCCCAGAACGCGCCGTTCCAGATCTTGAGCATCGACAGCAGGGTGACCACGCTGACCGCGACGGCGACGACCGCCGCGGCGACCATGCCGGCCTCGACCGCGCCGAGCACCAGGGCGAACTTCGCGACGAACCCGGACAGCGGCGGGATCCCGGCCAGGCTCAGCGCCGACACCGCGAACGCGACCGCGGTCGCCGGGTTGCGGGCGGCGAGCCCACCGAGCCGGGACAGCGTGTCGGTGCCGGCGTACTGCTCGACGGCACCGGCGACCATCAGCAGCGCCGCCTTGCCCAGCACGTACTGCACCAGGAAGTAGATCGCGGCGGCCAACCCGGCCGGGGTGGAGATCGCCAGGCCGAGCACGATGTAGCCGATCTGGCTGACCATGTGGAAGGTCAGGATCCGGCGCATCCCGCCGGCGCCGACCGCGCCGAGCACCCCGACGACCATCGTCAGCAGCGCCGCCACCAGGACGACCGGCAGGAAGCGCGGGTCGCCGTCGTAGACGAGGGCGTAGATCCGGAACAGCGCGTACACACCGACCTTGGTCAGCAGCCCGGAGAACAGCACGGTGACCGCGGCCGGCGCGGCGGTGTAGGCCCGCGGCAGCCAGTTGTGCAGCGGCACCAGCGCGGCCTTCACCGAGAGCGCCAGCAGGATCACTGCGGTCGCCGCGGCCAGTGCCGGGTCGGTCACCGCGCGCCCGGCGAGGTCACCGAGCTGCACGGTCCCGGCGACGCCGTAGACCAGGCCGAGCCCGGCGAGGAACACCGTCGAGGCCAGGAGGTTCACCGTCAGGTACAGCCGCGACGCCGCGATCCGCTCCGGGCCACGGCCGGTCGCGATGAGCACGTAGCTGGGGACGAGCATGACCTCGACGAACACGAACAGGCTGAACAGGTCCGCGGTGAGGTAGGCGCCGTGCACCCCGGCGAGCAGGAGCAGCGACTGTGGCAGGAACGCCCGGTCGGTGTCGGAGCCGGTGACCGCGGCGAAGGCCAGGCAGGCGATCCCCAGCACCCCGGTGACGGTCAGCATGATCGTGCCGAACGCGTCGGCGGCCAGCGGGATCGCGATGCCCGCGGGCCAGTTCCCGAGCCGTTGCACGATCACCGCGCCGTCCGCGGTGGCCGCCAGGAGGACCGCCGACACCGCCGTCGACACCACGAGCGCGGTGAACGCGACCACCCGGCGCGCCGTCATCGGCAGCAGGAACGGTCCGCCCCCGCCCGGTGGGCGCGCGGTGAGCAGGATCAGCAGGCCCGCCGCGGCGAGCGGGACCAGGATCGGTACGACGACGAGCGCCTCGAGACCGGTCACCGGGGCTCGTCCTCCTCGGTGTCGGCGGTGCCACCGGCCTTCAGCAGGGCCAGCAGGTACACCGTGATCGCGAAGGCGATCACGATCGCGGTGAGCACGAACGCCTGCGGCAGCGGGTCAGCCATCTGCGCCCGGTCCTGCTGGCCCAGCAGCGCGGGCTCGCGGGTCGCCATCCCGCCCGCGGAGATGATCAGGACGTTCACCCCGTGGCCGAGCAGCACGAACCCGAGCACCGTGCGCAGCAGCTCGCGCTGCAGCACCAGGTAGACCCCGCCCGCGACGAGCACGGCGACGACGACCGCGGCGGTCACTCGGAGCTCCCCAGCACGGAGCCGGTGCGGGCGCGCCCGCCGATCCGGTCGGTCGCGGCCACGATCAGCCCCACCACCATCAGGTAGATCCCGAGGTCGAACACGAACGACGACAACAGCACCCCGCCGGGCAGGTACACCGGCGTGAGGAACGGCAGCCCCAGCGGGTACACCGCGATCCCGGTGAGCAGGCTCAGCAGCAGCCCGGACCCGACCAGCGGCTCGGGCCGCAGCCGCAGTGCCCACGCGTTGCCGCGGTGGGCGAGCCGCAGGAACACGATCGCGACGCCGCCGACCAGCGAGGAGATGAACCCGCCGCCGGGCTCGTCGTGGCCGCGCCAGAGCAGGAACAGCGACATCAGGAGCATCAGCGGGGCCAGCACCCGGCTCGCGACCCGCATGACGATCGTGTCGGCCGGGCCGTCGGTGGCGACGCGCTGCCGCGGGCTCGCATCGGCCCCGGCCTCGCCGCGGCGGATCAGCACGAGCAGGCCGAGCGCCGCGGCCCCGACGACGACGGCCTCACCGAAGGTGTCCATGCCGCGGAAGTCGACGAGGATCGTGTTGACCACGTTGGTCCCGCCGGTCGCGGCCTCCGCGGTGTCGAGCAGGTACCCGCCGACCGGCGACGGCGCGCGCCGCCCGGTCAGGACGTAGGTCGCCGCCCCCAGCGACAGGCCCGCGGCCAGTGCGGCCACCGCGGCCGGGACCCGCCGCCACCGCGCCGGGCGGCGCAGCCGGACCCCGCGTCCGCGCAGCACCAGCACCGCGACGACCGTGGTCAGCACCTCGACCAGCAGCAGCGTCATCGCGACGTCCGGGGCGCCCGCGAGCAGCAGCCACAGCGCCGTCGCCAGCCCACCGAAGCCGGTCAGCGCCAGTGCCGCGGTGACCGAACGGGTCGTCACGGCCCCGGCGACGGTGGCCGCCACGAGCACGACGACCACCCAGTCCAGCGGACGGGTCACCGGCCCGGGGAACGGTGCCGGTGCGGGCAGCGCCACCCAGGCGACGACGGCGAGCACCGGCAGCGCCAGCACCGGGCGGACCAGGACGGCGGCGGGGGAGGGGTCGGTGTCGGGCCGCCCCACCCGGGCGCCGAGGTCGAGCACCCCGGCCCGGATCCGGTCGAAGACCGCGGCGCCGTCGGGCACCGGGAGCCGCTCCAGCGCCCGGTCGACGCGGCCGCGCCAGTGGAACAGCGCGAGACCGGCGGCGACGGTGAGCACCGACAGCACCAGGGCGGTGCCGAACCCGGGCCAGAGCACGAACGTGACCGGCTCCGAGCCCGGGTCGAGGTCGCGCGCGGCCCGGTCGGTCAGCGGGTTGAGGACCCGCACCGCCGGCCCGAGGACCAGCCCGAGCAGCGCGGCGACGGCAGCCGGTGCGAGGAACGCCCACGACGGCTCGTAGAGGCCGGGCTGGGTGAGCCTGCCGCCGAACGCGCCGTGCACGATCCGGGCGGAGTAGGCGAAGGTCAGCGCCGAGGCCACGACCGCGACGGCCGCCGCGACCGGCCCGGCACCGGGCGCGAAGTCGGCCTCCAGGAAGCCCTCGTAGAGGTTCTCCTTGGACACGAACCCGAGCAGCGGCGGCACCCCGGCCATCGACAGCGCGGCGACCCCGGTCAGTGCCGCGGTGACCGGCATGACCTTCCACAGGCCGCCGAGCTCGCGGACGTCCCGGCTGCCCGCCTCCTTGTCGATGATCCCGACCAGCATGAACAGGGTCGCCTTGAACAGGGCGTGGGCGAAGGTGTGCAGGACCGCCGCGGACAGCGCGTAGGACGTGCCGACGCCGATCGCGGCGGTGAGCAGGCCGAGCTGGCTGACCGTGGAGTGGGCGAGCATCGCCTTCAGGTCGTGCTCGCGCAGCGCCAGCACCGCGCCGACGACGGCCGTCGCCAGCCCGAGCGGGACGAGCACCGCCGACCAGGCCACCGACGGCACGTAGATCGGGGTGAACCGCATCAGCAGGTAGATGCCCGCCTTCACCATCGTCGCGGCGTGCAGGTAGGCACTGATCGGGGTCATCGCGACCATCGCGCCGGGCAGCCAGAAGGTGAACGGCAGCTGCGCGGACTTCGTCGCCGCGGCCAGGATCAGCAGCGCCCCGGCGGGCAGGGCCAGGGGGCTGGTGAGCACCGCGCCGGGGTCGGCGAGCACAACGTCGAGGCTGGTGCTCCCGGCCGCGACGCCGATCATCACCACCGCCCCGAGCAGGGCGAACCCGCCCATCGCCGTCACCACGAGCGCGCGGCCCGCCGGCAGCGCCGCCGCCGGACCGGCGGTGTTGATCAGCAGGAACGACAGGACGGTCGTGAGCTCCCAGAACACGTAGAGCAGCACGAGGTCGTTCGCGGTGACCAGGCCGATCATGGCGGCGGCGAACCCGGTGAGCAGGCCGTAGACCGTGCCGATCGGGTAGTACGCCTCCAGGTAGCGCGGGCAGTAGGCCATCACCAGCGCGCCCACGCCCAGCACGATCGTCACGAACAGCAGCGACAGGCCGTCCATGCGCAGGCCGAAGGAGACGCCCAGCGACGGCATCCAGGACACGCCCGCGGTGGGGACCTCCCCGCGGACGACCTCTCCGGCGGCGGTGTTCGCGTACACGGCCAGCGCGGCGAGACCCGCGGCCAGCGGGTAGCCGGCGTTGCGGCCGAGCAGCCGGGCGAGCACCGGGGCGAGCAGCGCCAGCGCGACCGCCCCACCCAGGGTGACCAGGGGGATCACCGGGCAGCGCCTCCGTCCAGGGGGCCGGGGGTGCCAGGCACCCTGATCATGACTCGGGAGCTTCTACCCGTTCGACGGGGTTTCCACACCGAGGTTTCCGGTCACTCCACCCGGTTGCGCCGCGCACGGTTTCCCGGGGTGGGTGGGCCCCCGGCGTGGCGGTCCGCGGGGGCTTCGTACCCTCCCGGTGTGCCTCTGTACGCGCTCGGTGACGCCGAACCGGACATCCACCCGACCGCCTACGTCCATCCGGACGCCGTCGTGATCGGCAACGTGACGCTGGGCCCGGAGTCCACCGTCTGGCCGACCGCGGTGCTGCGCGGCGACGACGGCCGGATCGAGGTCGGCGCCCGCAGCAGCATCCAGGACGGGTCGATCATCCACACCACCCTGCAGCAGCCGACGATCATCGGGGACGAGGTGACCGTCGGGCACAACGTGCACATCGAGGCGGCCACCATCGGCAACCGCGCGCTCGTCTCGTCGGGCTCGGTGGTGCTGAACGGGGCGACGGTCGGCGAGGGCGCGGTCGTCGCCGCGGGCGCGGTCGTCTCCCCGAAGGCCGACGTGCCCGCGTACCGGATGGCGCTGGGCGTACCCGCCCGCGTCCGCGACGGCTACGAGGTGCCCGCCGACCGCTGGCGGTACGCCGTGGAGTCCTACGTGGACCGGGGCCGCCGGTTCGCCTCCCAGCTGCGCCGGTTGGAGGGCTGATGGCCAAGCCGCTGCACGAGGTCGTCGAGGCCGGGTGGGCCAGGGCCCTGGAGCCGGTCGCCGAGACGATCACCGCGATGGGCGAGTTCCTGCGTGCCGAGATCGCCGCGGGCCGTCGTTACCTGCCCGCCGGGGCGAACGTGCTGCGCGCGTTCCAGCAGCCCTTCGACGACGTCCGGGTGCTGCTCGTCGGCCAGGACCCGTACCCGACCCCGGGGCACGCTGTCGGGCTGTCGTTCTCCGTCGCCCCCGGGACCCGGCCGCTGCCGCGCTCGCTGCAGAACATCTTCCGCGAGTACACCGAGGACCTCGGGCACCCGGCGCCGAGCTCGGGCGACCTGACCCCGTGGACCGAGCAGGGCGTGCTGCTGCTCAACCGGTGCCTGACCGTCGCACCGGGAGAGCCGGCCTCGCACCGCAACAAGGGCTGGGAGGAGGTCACCGAGCAGGCGATCCGCGCCCTGGTGGCCCGCGACGCCGCGCCGATGGTGGCGATCCTCTGGGGCCGCGACGCCCGCAACCTCGCGCCGCTGCTGGAGGACGTGCCGACGATCGAGTCGGCGCACCCGTCGCCCATGTCGGCCGACCGCGGCTTCTTCGGGTCGCGGCCGTTCAGCCGGGCCAACGACCTGCTCGAGGAGATCGGCGGGGAACCCGTCGACTGGAAGCTGCCCTAGGCTGGACCGGGTGGACGACCCGGGGGACATGCGCATATCGGACGCCGACCGTGAGGCGGCGGCCCGCCGGCTGCACGACGCCCTCGGTGAGGGCCGCATCACGCTGGCCGAGCTGGAGGAACGGCTCGACGCGGTCTACGCCGCCCGCGTCGCCCGGGACCTGCGGCCGCCGCTGGCGGACCTGCCCGAGGGCGGCACCGCCGACGTCGACGGCACGAAGGCGTCCTGGGGCGAGGTGAAGACCAAGGTGCCCTCGACGCCCGGGGCCGCCGGGCCGCACGTCGTGGTCCACGGCAAGGTCGGCATGGGGTCGGTCACGGTGCGCGGTCCCCGCCGCAGCTGGTGGCGGTCCATGGTCGAGTGAGCCGCCCCGGGAACGACGAAGGCCCGGTCCCCAGGGGACCGGGCCTCGATCGTGGTTCGGGTCTCGCGCACTCAGACGCGGGTCACCTTGCCCGCCTTCAGGCAGGAGGTGCAGGCGTTGATCCGACGGCGGTTGCCGCCGTTGATCGCGGCGCGCACCGTCTGGATGTTGGGGTTCCAGCGGCGGTGGGTGCGGCGGTGCGAGTGCGAGACGGACATGCCGAAGCCCGGACCCTTGCCACAGACGTCGCAGACGGCAGCCACGTCGGACACTCCTCGGGTTGACGAACAGATTCACGAACAGATTCTCGGCACGGACGTGCCGAGGCTCGGCCTTCAAGTCTAGCCACCCCCGTGTCGCGACCGGCGCGCGGGGCCGTCCCGCGGCACCGGGGGCCGCCGCGCACCTAGTGTGGTGCCCGTGGCCTCGCCGTTCGACCCCGCGCTGCTGCGCCGTTGGATCGACGCCGCCGCCGAGCGGCTCACCGCCGGGCGGGCCGAGATCGACCGCATCAACGTCTTCCCGGTCGCCGACCACGACACCGGGTCGAACCTGCTGCTGACCGCCCGCGCGGCCGCCTCGGCCCCGCTCGACGGGGACGCGGCCGAGGACGTCCGACCGGTGCGGGCCGCGTCGGCCCTGGCCGCGGCCGCCGTGCGCGGAGCCCGCGGGAACTCCGGCCTGATCCTGTCCCAGCTGTTCCGGGGCCTGGCCGAGGAGCTGGAGGCCGCGGCGGCACGACGCCCGAACACCCCCGCCGGTGAGCTGCTCGCCGGGGCGCTGCGGCGGGCGGCGGCGCTGGCGGCCGTCGCGGTGTCCGCGCCGCGTCCGGGGACCGCACTCACCGTGCTCGACGCCGCCGCCGCGGCCGTCGCGGCGCGGGTCGCCGCCGGTACGGCGTCCGGGCCTGCGTCCGAGCCCCTGGTCCCCGGTGCGACGCCCACCCGGGTCGCCGGCCCCGCCGACCCCGCGGACCCCGCCGACGCGGGACACGGGACGGACGCGGGACACGGGACGACCGTCGCCCTCGCCGAGGCCGCGCGCGTCGCGGCGGACGCGGCGCGGGCCGCGCTGGCCCGGTCCACCGGGCGCCCGCCGGAGCTCGTGCGGGCCGGGGTCGTCGACGCGGGCGGGCTCGGCCTGGTCGTCGTCCTCGACGCGCTGGTCGCCGCGGCCGGCGGTGATCCGGCGCCGCCGCCGTCGTCGCAGGTGGCGGGGCCTGGTCCGGCCTCGACGGTCACCGCCGACGGCGAGCTCGTGCCGTGGGTGCCCCAGCCGGTCTACGAGGTCACCTACTGGCTGCCCGCCCCCGACCCGGCGGCGGTGGAGACGCTGCGCGCCCGGCTCGCCGGGCTCGGGGACTCGGTCGGCCTCGCCGGCGACGGCGGCGGCGGCGGGGTGATGGTGCACGTCCACACCACCGAGGCCGGGCCCGCGGTCGAGGCGGGGCTCGCGGCGGGGCGCCCGTCCGGGATCCGGATCGAGGCGCTGCCGCCGGCGCGGCCGAGTCGGGACCGCGCCGTCCTGCTGATGATCGAGAGCAGCGGGGCCGGGGCGCTGGCCCGGGCCGCGGGTGGGAACGTGCTGGTCGCCGACCCGGACCCGACCGTCGACGAGGTCCTGGCCGCGATCCGGGCGACCGGTGCGGAGCACGTCGTGGTGCTGCCGTGCGCGACGCACCGGCGCACGGTCACCGAGACCGCGGCCGAGCGGGTGCGGTTCGAGGGCATCGACGTCGTGGTGGTCCCGGCGAGCTCGGTGCTGCAGGGCCTGGCCGCGCTCGCGGTGCACGACCCGGCCCGTCGCGCCCCGGACGACGTCGTCGCGATGGCCGAGGCCGCGGCCGCCACCCGGACCGGTGGGCTCGCCGTCGCCGAGGCCGAGGCGCTCACCTGGGCCGGTCCCTGCCGTCCGGGGGAGATCCTCGGGATCTCCGACGGCGAGGTCGTGCTGATCGCCCCGGATCTCGCTGTCGGTGCCCTGTGGTTGGCTCACCGCATGCTCACTCCGGGTGGGGAGCTGGTGACCGTGCTGCTCGGCGCGGCCGCCCCCGACGAGCTCGGGGAGCGGCTCGCCGAGGACCTGCGCCGCACCCACCCGGAGGTCGACGTCGTGGTGCACCGGGGGGAGCAGGGCGACTACCCGCTGGTGCTGGGAGTGGAGTAGATGGACGACGGGTTCGACCTCGACAGCCGGCTCGACGGGCCGCTCGGGCGCAAGGCCGCCGACGCGCTGGCCCCGCTCGGGCTGGAGACCGTCGGCGACCTGCTGCGGCACTACCCGCGCCGCTACGTCGACCGCGGCAGGCTCACCGAGATCGCCGGTCTCGTCGCGGGGGAGCACGTCACGGTCGTCGCGCAGGTCGCGCGGGCCGAGCTGCGGGACATGCGCAACCGGCGCGGGAAGATGCTCAAGGCCGTCATCCGGGACGAGAAGGGCGGCGAGCTCGACGCCACCTTCTTCAACGGCTGGAAGCTGCAGGGCTTCATCAAGCAGGGCGTCGTCGGGGTGTTCTCCGGCAAGGTCGGGGTGTTCAACAACCGGCTGCAGCTGACCCACCCGCAGTTCGAGGAGATCGAGGAGAGCGACTCGCTGCGCCCGTTCCTGTCGGTCTACCCGGCGAACGCCAAGGTGACCTCGCAGGCGATCGCGCGGTCGGTCCGCCAGGTGCTGGACCAGATCGACGACCCGACCGACCCGCTGCCCGAGTCGCTGCGCGAGCGGGAGAAGCTGCCCGAGCTGGGGCGGGCGCTGCGGCGCATCCACGTCCCCGAGACCGAGGCCGACCTCTTCGCCGCTCGGCACCGCCTGGTGTGGGACGAGGCGCTCGGTGTGCAGCTGGCGCTCGCGCTGCGCCGGGAGGCCACCGTCGCGCGGCCGGCCCCGGTGTGCCCGCGCCGCGACGACGGCCTGCTCGCCGCGTTCGACGCGAACCTGCCGTTCCCGCTCACCGAGGGCCAGCAGGAGGTGGGTGAGCAGGTCGCCGCGGACCTCGCCCGGGAGCACCCGATGAACCGCCTCGTGCAGGGCGACGTCGGCGCGGGCAAGACGATCGTCGCGCTGCGGGCGATGCTGCAGGCCGTCGACGCGGGCACCCAGGCCGCGATGCTGGCCCCCACCGAGGTCCTCGCCGCCCAGCACGCCCGCTCGCTGCGGGCGATGCTCGGCCCGCTCGGGCGCAGCGGCGAGCTCGGCGCGGCGGAGAACGCGACCGCGGTGACGCTGCTGACCGGGTCGATGGGGGCGAAGGCCAAACGGCAGGCGCTGCTCGACGCGCAGTCCGGGGCGGCGGGGATCGTCGTCGGGACCCACGCGCTGATCCAGGACACCGTCGGGTTCGCCGAGCTGGGGCTGGTCGTGGTCGACGAGCAGCACCGCTTCGGCGTCGAGCAGCGTGACGCGCTGCGCGCCCGCGGGGAGAAGGCCCCGCACATGCTGGTCATGACGGCCACGCCGATCCCGCGCACCGTGGCCATGACCGTCTACGGCGACCTGGCCGTGTCCGAGCTGAAGGGGCTGCCGAAGGGCCGTTCCCCGGTCGCGACGACCGTCGTGCCGCTCGCGGAGCACCCGTCGTGGATCGAGCGGGTCTGGCAGCGGATCCGCGAGGAGGTCGAGGCCGGTCACCAGTGCTACGTCGTGTGCCCCCGGGTCGGCGGTGCCGAGAAGGAGGGCGCCGAGAAGGAGGACACCGAGGAGCCCCCGCCGGACGACGACGGCGGCGAGGAGCGGCGCGCCCCGCTCGCGGTGCTCGACATCGCCCCGCTGATCTCCGAGAAGCTGGCCGGTCTGCGGGTCGGGATCCTGCACGGCAAGCTCCCGCCGGAGGAGAAGGACACCGTGATGCGGGCCTTCGAACGCGCCGAGCTGGACGTGCTGGTCGCGACCACGGTGATCGAGGTCGGCGTCGACGTGCCGAACGCGACCGGGATCGTGCTGCTCGACGCGGACCGGTTCGGGCTGTCCCAGCTGCACCAGCTGCGCGGCCGGGTCGGCCGGGGCAGCGCTCCCGGGCTGTGCCTGCTGGTCACCGACATGCCCGCCGCGACCGCCGCCCGCGAGCGGCTCGACGCGATCGCCGGGACCACCGACGGCTTCGAGCTGGCCCGGCTGGACCTGGAGCTGCGCCGCGAGGGCGACGTGCTCGGATCGAGCCAGTCCGGGTCCCGCTCGGGGCTCAAGCTGCTGTCGCTGCTGCGCCACGGCGAGGTCATCGAGAAGGCCCAGGTCTACGCCCGGCACCTGGTCGCCGAGGACCCGGGCCTGGCCGGCCACCCGCGGCTGCGGGCCCTGGTGGCCGAGACCCTCGGCGACGAGGAGCGGGCCGCCTACCTGGACAAGTCCTGACCGGTCACGGCCCGGGGAGCTCACCGCGGGCCGCGGCGTCGAGCCGGGCGCGGGCCGGGCGGGGCAGGTGCACCCGCCCGGACCGCTCGAGGCGGTCCAGCTCGGCGCGGGCGCGGCCGTAGGCGGCGAGCCGTTCTGGTTCGGAGTCGGAGTCCCGCGCCGTGGTCAGCAGCTTCACCACGCGCTCGACGGTGCGCCGCTCCTCGGGGTCCAGCCCGGCGAGCCGGATCCGGTCGGCGGCGTCCACCGCGGCGGTCCAGGCGCGGCGGGCGGCGTCGACGGCGCGCACGTGGGTCGCGGCGTGCGGCTCGCCCGGGTAGCCGTCGGTGTCCAGCGCCTGGGCCTCGGCGAACGCGTCGACGAACCGGGCGGTGGCCGCCACCGTGGTGTCCGACAGCGCCGGGCGGCGCAGCACGGCCAGCGGGTCGGCCTCGTGCGCGGCGAACTCGCCGCGCAGCCGCTGGAACTCGGCCCGTGCACGTCGCCACGCCTGCTCGGCGGCGACGGCGTCGGGCGACAGCGCAGGCCGCGGGACCGGTTCCGCCACCGGACCGTCCGCCGGGCCGCGGTCGGCGCGCAGCCGCCGGTAGGCGCCGACCACGGCCATCACCAGCAACGCCAGCGACAGGAGCTGGACCACCACGGTCAGCACCGGCACCACCGCCCCTCCGCCCCGGACCACCGTCCACGGTGCCCCAGGTGGGCGGATCGCGCCACGTGCCTCACGGAGCCGGGCGTCGTCCCGCTGGGTGGGCACCCCGTCCCGAGCGGTGGTCGGGACCGCTCCGATCGTGTCAGGATCACGCGTCCGTCGCGGGGGAACCCCTGTCGCGACGGGGTTCGTCGCCGACCGTGATGAGGAGACCGATGTTCCGCAAGGTGCTGGTGGCCAACCGGGGCGAGATCGCCATCCGGGCGTTCCGGGCCGCGTTCGAGCTGGGTGTCTCGACGGTGGCGGTGTTCCCGTACGAGGACCGCAACTCGCTGCACCGCGCGAAGGCCGACGAGTCCTACCAGATCGGTGAGCCGGGTCACCCGGTCCGCGCGTACCTGTCGGTGGAGGAGGTCATCCGCGCCGCGAAGAAGGCCGGCGCGGACGCGGTCTACCCCGGATACGGCTTCATGTCGGAGAACCCCGACCTCGCCCGTGCCTGCGCCGAGGAGGGCATCACCTTCGTCGGCCCGCCCACCGAGGTCCTGCACCTGACGGGCAACAAGTTCCGCGCCGTGGCGGCCGCCCGCGAGGCCGGCGTGCCGGTGCTGGAGTCCTCCGACCCCTCCGACGACGTCGAGGAGCTGCTCGCCGCCGCCGAGAACATCGACTTCCCGATCTTCGTCAAGGCCGTCGCCGGCGGCGGCGGGCGCGGGATGCGCCGGGTCACCGAGCCCGGCGACCTGCGCGACGCGATCGAGGCCGCGAGCCGGGAGGCGGAGTCGGCCTTCGGCGACGGCACCGTGTTCCTGGAGCAGGCGGTGGTCAACCCCCGCCACATCGAGGTCCAGATCCTCGCCGACGCCGAGGGCAACGTCGTGCACCTCTACGAGCGCGACTGCTCGGTGCAGCGCCGCCACCAGAAGGTCGTCGAGATCGCCCCGGCCCCGAACCTGGACCCGGAGCTGCGGGACCGGATCTGCGCCGACGCGGTGAACTTCGCGAAGACGATCGGCTACGTGAACGCCGGCACCGTGGAGTTCCTGCTCGACGAGCGCGGCAAGCACCACTTCATCGAGATGAACCCGCGGATCCAGGTCGAGCACACGGTCACCGAGCAGGTCACCGACCGCGACCTGGTCATCGCCCAGCTGCGGATCGCCTCCGGGCTCACGCTGCCGGAGCTGCGGCTGACCCAGGACGACATCACCCTCACCGGTGCGGCGATGCAGACCCGCATCACCACCGAGGACCCGGCCAACGAGTTCCGCCCCGACGTCGGCACACTGTCGGTCTACCGCTCCCCGGGCGGCCCGGGCGTGCGCCTGGACGGCGGCACCGTGCACGTCGGCGCCGAGGTCTCGGCGCACTTCGACTCGATGCTGGTCAAGCTGACCTGCCACGGCCACGACTTCGCCAACGCCGCCCGGCGCGCCCGGCGCGCGCTGGCCGAGTTCCGGATCCGCGGTGTGGCGACGAACCTGCCGTTCCTGGCCGCCGTGCTGGAGGACGAGGACTTCAAGCAGGGCCGGGTGACCACCAGCTTCATCGAGGAGCGCCCGCACCTGCTCAAGGCCCGCCCGTCGGCCGACCGCGGCTCGCGGATCCTGCAGTACCTGGGCGAGGTCACGGTCAACAAGCCCAACGGTGACCGGCCGCTGGTCGTGGAGCCGGTGGACAAGCTGCCCGTCGGTGTCGACCTGGAGACGCCGGCGCCGGACGGCTCCGCGCAGCTGCTGCGTGAGCTCGGTCCCGAGGGCTTCGCGCGCCGGCTGCGTGAGCAGACCGCCGTCGCGGTCACCGACACGACGTTCCGCGACGCCCACCAGTCGCTGCTGGCGACCCGGATCCGGACCCGGGACCTGCTCGCGGTCGCGCCGTACGTGGCGCGCACCATGCCCGAGCTGCTGTCGCTGGAGTGCTGGGGCGGTGCGACCTACGACGTCGCGCTGCGCTTCCTCGCCGAGGACCCGTGGGACCGGCTCGCCGCGATCAAGGCGGCGGCGCCGAACATCTGCACCCAGATGCTGCTGCGCGGGCGCAACACGGTCGGCTACACGCCGTACCCGACGGAGGTGACCGACGCCTTCGTGCAGGAGGCGGCGGACACCGGCATGGACGTCTTCCGGATCTTCGACGCCCTCAACGACGTGTCCCAGATGCGTCCGGCCATCGACGCCGTCCGCGGCACCGGCACGGCGCTGGCCGAGGTCGCGCTCTGCTACACCGCGGACCTGTCGGACCCGGGGGAGAAGCTCTACACCCTGGACTACTACCTGCGCCTGGCCGAGGAGATCGTTGAGGCCGGTGCGCACGTGCTGGCGATCAAGGACATGGCCGGGCTGCTGCGCCCGCCTGCGGCGCGGACGCTGGTCACGGCGCTGCGGGAACGCTTCGACCTCCCGGTGCACCTGCACACCCACGACACCGCTGGCGGTCAGCTCGCGACGCTGGTCGCGGCGATCGACGCCGGGGTCGACGCCGTCGACGGCGCGGTCGCCTCGATGGCCGGCACCACGAGCCAGCCGTCGCTGTCGGCGCTGGTCGCGGCCACCGACCACACCGAGCGTGCGACCGGGCTGAGCCTGGCCGCGGTCGGGGACATGGAGCCGTACTGGGAGGCGGTGCGCAAGGTCTACGCGCCGTTCGAGTCCGGGCTCGCGTCGCCGACCGGGCGGGTCTACCACCACGAGATCCCCGGCGGGCAGCTGTCGAACCTGCGCCAGCAGGCGATCGCGCTCGGCCTCGGCGACCGGTTCGAGCTGATCGAGGACTGCTACGCCGCCGCGGACCGGATGCTGGGCCGGCTGGTGAAGGTGACGCCGTCGTCGAAGGTCGTCGGTGATCTGGCCCTGCACCTGGTCGGGGCCGGGGTGGAGCCCGCGGACTTCGAGAAGGACCCGGCGAGCTTCGACATCCCGGACTCGGTGATCGGGTTCCTGCGCGGTGAGCTGGGTTCGCCGCCCGCGGGCTGGCCGGAGCCGTTCCGGACCCGCGCGCTGGAGGGCCGCAGCCCCGAGGCGGAGAAGGCGGAACTGTCCGGCGACGACCGCGAGGGCCTCGCCCACGACCGGCGCCGCACGCTGAACCGGCTGCTGTTCCCCGGCCCGACCAAGGACTTCGACACCCACCGCGAGCAGTACGGCAACACCGCGGTGCTGTCGTCGAAGGACTTCTTCTACGGGCTGGAGGAGGACCTCGAGCACACCGTCGACCTCGAGCCCGGCGTCACGCTGATCATCGAGCTGGAGGCCGTCTCCGAGCCCGACGAGCGCGGCTACCGCACCCTGCTGACCACCCTGAACGGCCAGCTGCGCCCGGTGTCGGTGCGCGACGAGTCGGTCGCCACCGAGGTGAAGGCCGCGGAGAAGGCGGAGAAGGGCAACGACGCGCACGTCGCCGCCCCGTTCGCCGGTGTCGTGACGCTGCAGGTCGAGGAGGGCGACACCGTCGACGACGGCCAGACCGTCGCCACCATCGAGGCCATGAAGATGGAGGCGTCGATCACCGCGCACCGGGCCGGCACCGTCACGCGGCTCGCGATCGGGAAGGTCACCCAGGTCGAGGGCGGGGACCTGCTGGTCGAGCTGGACTGAGCCGCACGGCACGATGGAGCGATGACCAGGCTGATCGCGGGCACGGCGGGCGGACGACGGCTCGCCGTGCCGCCGTCGGGGACCCGGCCGACGTCGGACCGGGTCCGGGAGGCGCTGTTCTCCGCGCTCGACCACGACCCGGGCCTGCACGGGACCGCCGTGCTGGACGTGTGCGCGGGCTCCGGCGCGCTGGGGCTGGAGGCGCTGTCCCGGGGCGCCGCCGAGGCGCTGTTCGTCGAGTCGGACAAGCGGGCAGCGGGGGTGCTGCGGCGCAACCTGGCCGCGGTCGGGCTCGGCGGGACGGTCGTCGCGGGGCGGGCCGGGACCGTGCTGGCCGGGCCCGCGCCGCGGGCGTTCGACGTCGTGCTGGTCGACCCGCCCTACGCGGTGCCCGACGACGAGGTCGCGGGCTGGCTGAGCGCCGCCGCCGCCCACGGGTGGCTCGCACCCGGGGCGGCCGTCGTCGTCGAGCGGGCGAAGGCGTCGGGGGAGTTCGGCTGGCCGGAGGGGTTCACCGCGGGCCGGTCGCGCCGCTACGGCGACACCGTCCTGCACCACGGCTCGCTCGTGGGCTGAGCCCGGATCAGGCCGCCGGGCCCAGTAGCCGGTCGGGCGTCAGGTCGGGCACCGTGCGGTGCGCCCCGGCCGCGGTCAGCTCCGCGTCCCCGGCCGTCGTCCGTACCCCGACGATGGTGCCCATCCCGGCCGCGACCAGCGAGGACACCCCGGCGACGGAGTCCTCGAACGCGACGCAGCCGCCCGGTTCGGCGGCGAGCCGGCGGCATGCGGCGAGGTAGCCCTCCGGGTCCGGCTTGCCGCGCACCACGTCCTCGGCGGTGACGACCAGCTCGACCAGCGGGGCCGCGCCGAGCACGTCACCCAGCACCCGGTCCGCCCAGCTGCGACGGGCGCTCGTCACCACCGCGAGCCGGTGCCCGCGCTCGGCCAGCGAGCGGAGCAGCGCGGGTGCGCCGGGGACGACGTCGACGTCCTCGGCGAGGGCGGAGCCGTGCCCGGCCAGCTGCGCGGCGAGCTCGTCGGGGTCCTGGCCGCGCCACGGCCCGACGACCTCGCGCAGTACGTCGACCGCGCGGCGGCCCATGAACCGGTGCCGGTAGGTGTCGTCGTCGACCTCGGCGCCCCACTCGGCGAAGAACCGGGCCCAGATCCGGCGGTGCACGTGCTCGCTGCGCACGAGGGTGCCGTCGAGGTCGAAGACGACCGGGGCCCCGTCGGGGACGGTGGCCACTGCATCGGCGCCGCTCACAGGCGGAACAGCTCGTCGCCGGCGCGCACGGTGTGCCCGGTGGGGGCGCTCACCGACCCGGCGGGTGAGTCCAGCACGACGACCGGGCAGGTCGCGGCCAGTCCGGCAGCCCGCACGGCGGCGAGGTCGACGGTCAGCACCGGGCTACCCGGGTCGACCGCGTCGCCCTTCGCGACGTGCACGGTGAACCCGGCCCCGCCGAGCGAGACCGTGTCGATCCCGACGTGCACCAGCACCCCGGGCCCGTCGGCGGGGGCGACGACGAAGGCGTGCGGGTGCAGCGCCGCGACCGTCCCGCCGACCGGGGCCAGCACGACCGCCTCGGTGGCGTCCGCGGACGGTTCGACGGCCGTCCCACCGCCGAGCAGCTCGTCGCGGAACACCGGGTCCGGCACCCCCGCCGGCCCGACCACGGTCCCGTCGACGGGCGCGAGCACGGAGCTCACAACAGGTCCCGGACGTCGTCGCAGAGGTTCTCCGCCTCCGGCCCGATCACGACCTGCACGACGGTCCCGGACCGGACCACACCGTGCGCCCCGGCGGCCTTCAGCGCGGCGTCGTCGACCAGGCCGGGGTCGCCGACCTCGGTCCGCAGCCGGGTGATGCACGCCTCGATGTCGGTGATGTTCCCGGGCCCGCCCAGCCCCGCCACGATGTCGTCGGCCCTGCTCATGGGGTTCCTCCGCTCTCCGGTCACTACTGGTCATGACCAGTGTCTTGACAGTGCCGCGATCGCCCCGCACCCTCACTGGTTATAACCAGACCGTACCGGCTGACGCGGCGGCTCCACAACGCCCGCGCACCGGTCCCGGTCGCCGACACCTCACGAGGAGTGCGAGCCCATGAGCACCTCCACAGCGGAACCGGTACGACGACGGGCCGGGCTGGCCGGCCTGCAGCGTCTCGGCCGGAGCCTGATGCTCCCGATCGCCGTCCTGCCCGCGGCCGGTCTGCTGCTGCGTCTCGGGCAGGACGACCTGCTCGGCGGGGTCGAGGCGCTGAAGCAGCCCGCGGCGGTGCTCGCCGCGGCCGGCGGCGCGCTGTTCGACCACCTCCCGATGATCTTCGCGGTCGGCATCGCGATCGGCTGGGCGCGCCGCTCCGACGGTTCCACCGCGCTGGCGGCCCTCGTCGGCTACCTCGTCATGGACGGGGTGTTCACCGCGCTGTCCCCGGTGCTGCTGCCCGGGGTGCTCGACTCGAAGGGCGAGCAGGCCACGATCGACTTCGGGGTGCTGGGCGGCATCGTCGCGGGGCTCGTCGCGGCGCTGCTGTGGCAGCGCTTCCACCGCACGACGCTGCCGACCTTCCTCGGCTTCTTCAACGGCCGTCGGCTGGTCCCGATCCTCACCGCGGTCTCGATGATGGTGATCGCGTCGGTGATGAGCCTGGTCTACCCGGTCTTCAACGCCGGGCTGACCGGGCTGGGCACCGTGGTCGGGGAGAACGCTGTCGTCGGCGGCGGGATCTTCGGCCTGGTGAACCGGCTGCTGCTGCCGATCGGGCTGCACCACATCGTCAACAACGTCGTCTGGTTCCTCATCGGGGACTACCAGGGGGTGCACGGCGACCTGCAGCGGTTCTTCCAGGGTGACCCGACCGCGGGCACCTTCATGACCGGCTTCTTCCCGATCATGATGTTCGCGCTGCCCGCCGCGGCACTCGCGATCTGGCACGAGGCCCGCCCGGAGCGGCGCAAGCTGGTCGGCGGGATCATGGTGTCGGTCGCGCTGACCTCCTTCGTCACCGGCATCACCGAGCCGCTCGAGTACGCCTTCGTCTACGTCGCGTGGCCGCTGTACCTGATCCACGCGGTGCTCACCGGCACCTCGCTCGCGCTGGTCAACGCGCTCGACATCCACAGCGGGTTCGCCTTCTCCGCCGGCGCGATCGACTATGTCCTCAACTTCGGCCAGTCCACCCGGCCGCTGTGGCTGATCCCGATCGGGCTGGCCTACGCCGTCGTCTACTACGTGCTGTTCCGCTTCGTGATCCGCCGCTGGAACCTGCGCACCCCCGGCCGGGAGGACGACGAGACCACCGGCACCGAGACCACACCGGCCACCGTCACGGCCGCGACCACCGAGAGCGCCGGGACCACCGGGGCCGCCGGCGACACCGACACCGCCGGGCGGGCCGACCGGTGACCACCCACGAGGAGCAGGAGAGCACCGTGCACACCCGCACCGCCGTCGTCGCGTCCCGGGTGGGGCTGCACGCCCGCCCGGCCGCGCTGTTCGCCCGCGCGGCAGGCGCCACCGGACTGGACGTCACCGTCGCGACGCAGGGGAAGGACCCGGTCGACGCCCGCAGCGTCCTCGGGCTCATGACTCTCGGCGTCGTCTTCGGCGACGAGGTCGTCCTGCGGGCCACCGGCGACGACGCACCCGCCGCGCTGGACGGCCTCGTGGCGCTGCTCGAGACGGACCACGACGCGTGACGGCGGACCGCGTGCTGCGCGGCACCGTCGTCACCGACGGCCGGCTGCTCCCGGACTCGGTCGTCGCGATCGCGGGGGACCGGATCGTCGCGGTCGTCCCGGCCACGGCGTACGACGGTCCGCTCCCGCCCGCGTCGTCGTCGCTGCTGCTGCCCGGGCTGGTCGACGTGCACGACCACGGCGGTGCCGGACACGGCTTCCCGGACGCGACGGCGGCCGGGGCCGCGGCGGCCGTCGCCCACCACCGGGCGCACGGCACGACGACGACGGTCGCCTCGCTCGTCTCGGCCTCGCCGGACGTGCTGGCGGAACGGATCGCGACGCTGCGCCCGCTCGTCGTCGCCGGGGACCTCGCCGGGATCCACCTGGAGGGCCCGTTCCTGGCCACCGCGCGGTGCGGCGCGCACGACCCGCGCGCGATCCTCCCGGGCGACCCCGTGCTGCTCGACGAGCTGCTGACCAAGGCCGACGGCGCCGTCGCGTCGGTGACCTACGCGCCGGAGACCGCGCACGCGGCGGACCTGCTCGCGGTACTCGCCACGCACGGCGTGCTGCCGAGCATCGGCCACACCGACGCCGACGCCCGCACCACCGCGTCCGGGATCGAACGGGCCGGCGGGGCGCCGATGAGCGCCACCCACCTGTTCAACGCGATGCCCCCGGTGCACCACCGGGCGCCCGGGCCGGCCGCGGCGTGCCTGGCGGCGGCCGCGCGGGGCGAGCTCGTCGTGGAGCTCGTCGCGGACGGGGTGCACCTGGCCGCGGAGACCGTCGCCGCGGTGTTCGACCTCGTCGGGCCGGACCGGGTCGCGCTGGTCACCGACGCGATGGCCGCGGCCGGGATGCCCGACGGCCAGTACCGCCTGGGCACGATGCAGGTCCGGGTGGACGACGGTGTCGCCCGGATCCCGGACGGGCCCATCGCCGGCGGCACCGCGTGCCTGGTCGACGTCGTCCGGGCCACGGTGCGCGACGCGGGGGTCCGGCTGCCGGACGCGGTGCTCGCCGCGACCCGCACGCCGGCCCGGCTCCTCGGGCTCGACGGCGAGGTCGGGTCGCTGGTCCCGGGCCACCGCGCCGACGTGCTCGTCACCGACGCGGACCTGCGGCCGCGCCACGTGCTGCGTGCCGGGGAGCCCGTCATCGGTGGGGGTGCGTGATGGAGATCGTGGTCCTCGACGACCCACGGGCCTGCGGGCGGGCGGTCGCCGACGCCGTCGCCGAGGTCCTGGCCCGTGACACCGGCCGGCCGGCGACCCTCGGGCTCGCCACCGGAAGCTCCCCGCTGCCCGCCTACGCCGAGCTGATCCGGCGGCACCGCGAGGAGGGGCTGTCCTTCGCCGGGGCGCGGGCGTTCCTGCTCGACGAGTACCTGGGCCTGCCCGCGGGGCATCCGCAGTCCTACCGCGAGGTCATCCGCCGGGAGCTGACCGACCACCTCGACATCGACCCGGCCGCGGTGCACGCCCCCGACGGCACCCGCGCCGACCCGGAGGCGGCCGCCGCAGACTACGAGCGGCTGCTCGCCGCGCACGGCCCGGTGGACCTGCAGATCCTGGGCATCGGCGGGAACGGCCACATTGGGTTCAACGAGCCCGGCTCGGCGTTCGACTCGCGCACCCGGGTCACGACGCTGACCGAGCGGACCCGCGCCGACAACGCACGGTTCTTCGACCGTCCGGCCGATGTGCCGCACCGGGTACTCACCCAGGGGCTGGCCACCATCACCGGCGCGCGGCGGATCGTGCTCGTCGCGACCGGGGAGGGCAAGCGCGCAGCCGTGGCGGCGACGGTGTCCGGACCGGTCACGACCGACGTGCCCGCGACCGTGCTGCGCACCCACCCGCACTGCACGCTCGTGCTCGACCGGGCGGCCGCCGGGGAGCGGGCCGGGCCCGTCGCGGCCGGGCAGGTCGGCGCACCGGGACGGGGGCGGTAGTGGCTACGGTGGACGGCACCATGAACGGCGAGGTCCGGATCGGCGACGGGGTCGTGCCCAAGCACGAGCAGCTCCGCACCCTGCTCGCGGAGACGATCGCGCGGGACTTCTCACCGGGCGACCCCTTCCCCAGCGAGCGCAGGCTGTGTCTGGACCACGGCGTGAGCCGGGTGACGGTGCGGGCCGCCGTCGGCGAGCTGGAGCGCGACGGGCTGCTGACCCGGGTCCGCGGCAAGGGCACCTACGTCGCCGCCCGCACCGCGCGCTCCCGGCTGCACCTCGCGTCCTTCCACGACGACATGCGCCGGCTCGGACTCACCCCGACCACGGTCGTCCTCGAGGTCGCCTGCACCACCGGGCCGCCGGAGGCCGTCCGTGCGCTCGGCCAGGGTCCCGACGACCGGTGCTGGCACCTGCGGCGGCTGCGTGTCGCCGAGGGGGTGCCGATGTCGATCGACGACGCCTGGTACGACGCCGAGCGGGTCCCCGACCTCGACGCCCACGACCTCAGCGGCTCGGTCTACAAGATCCTGCAGGACCACTACCGGCTCCCCATCGACCGCGCCGAGCAGACCGTCGCCGCCCGGCAGGCCGACGAGGCCTCGGCGGTCCTGCTCGGGATCCCCGCCGGGCACCCGGTCCTGGTGTTCGACCGGACCGCCAGCTCCGGCGACCGGCCGGTCGAGTACACCGTGTCCCACTACCGCGGTGACCGCTACGAGCTGCACATGTCGCTCGACCGGAGCTGGGCCTGACCGGTGATCACCGGCTGATAGGTTCCGCCCCATGCCCGAGGTCCGCCGCGCCGTCTGCCCCGGTTCCTACGACCCGCCGACGGTGGGGCATCTCGACGTCATCGCCCGCACCGCGGGGCTGTTCGACGAGGTGTTCGTCGCGATCCTCGTGAACCCCCGCAAGGAGGGGCTGTTCTCCGTCGACGAGCGTGTCGTGATGCTCACCGAGATCACCGCGGACCTGCTGGGCGTGCGGGTCGAGTCGTTCCAGGGCCTCGTCGTCGACTACTGCCGTGAGCGCGGCGCCCGGGCGATGGTCAAGGGCCTGCGCGGCGCGACGGACTACGACTACGAGCTGCCGATGGCGCACATGAACCGGCACCTGACCGGGGTCGAGACGCTGTTCCTGCCCGGCGCGCCCGGTCAGGTCTACGTGTCGAGCTCGCTGGTCAAGGAGGTCGCCCGCGGCGGCGGCGACGTCACCGCGTTCCTCCCGCCGAGCGTGCACACCCGGCTGCTGGAGCGCCTGTCCGGCTGAGCCCGGACCCCTGCAAGGCTCACCCGGTCGGAACTTGACACGCGGGAGCGGCGCCGAATAACGGGTCCGCGCCCGCGACGGTGAGAGGATCGCTCGCGTGTACCGGGTCTTCGAGTCGCTGGACGCGCTGGTGACGATCGTCGAGGAGGCGCGCAGCGTCCCGATGACGTCGAACTGCGTGGTCCCGCGCGGCGACGTGCTGGAGCTGCTCGACGACGTCCGCGAGGCGATCCCGGGCGAGATGGACGACGCCCAGGACGTGCTCGACCGGCGCGACGACATCGTGTCCGAGGCCGAGCGCGAGGCGGAGGAGACCCGGACCGCGGCGAACTCCGAGGCCGAGGAGACGCTGCAGAACGCGCGCACCGAGGCCGAGCGGCTCGTCGCCGAGGCGCAGGAGGAGGCCGGGCGCACCCTGGCCGAGGCCCGCCACGAGGCGGAGCGCGCCGTCGCCGAGGGCCGCCGTCAGTACGCCGAACTCACCGACCGGGCCCGTGACGAGGCCGAGCGGATGAGCCACGCCGGCCGGGCCGCGCACGACCGGCTCATCGCCGACGGGCAGAACGAGCAGACCCGGCTGGTGTCCCAGACCGAGGTCGTCCGTGCCGCGCACGCCGAGGCCGGCCGGATCGTCGACGGCGCGCACGCCGAGGCCGACCGGCTGCGCCGCGAGTGCGACGACTACGTCGACACCACCCTCGGCGAGCTGGAGACCACCCTGAACAACGCGCTGGGCGTCGTCGGGCGCGGGCGCAGCCAGATCTGGCGCGGTCAGTACGGCCCGAACTACGGCGGCGGGCTGCCCCCGGAGCAGGGTCGCACCGGCACCGGGATGGACCTGATCGACTGACGGCCGCCGACACCGGGTCGGGTCAGTCCGGCCCGCGGTAGGTGTGCCCGGTGGGTGTCGTGGTCGTGACCCCGTCCGGACCGCGGGCCACGTGCCATCCGGGTTGTTCGCGGATGTGGTTGTGGAACTCGCACACCCCGCGTCCGTTGTCGAGTTCGGTGTGTCCGCCGTCGGCGGCCCGGTGGATGTGGTCGATGTGGCGGGCGGGGGCGTCGCAGTAGGGCTCGGTGCACCGGTTGTTCGCTCGGGCTTTGACGAGGGTGGCGAGGAGGCCGGTGAAGGTGCGTTGGCGTGAGTCGCCGCCGATGACCAGGCCGTGGTCGGTGAGTAGCCGCCGTAGGGATGCGGTGCCGTCGCTGGTGGCGAGCAGGTCGGCGGGGACGGGTCCGAGTCCGGGGATCTCTGCGGGGAGTGGGGAGGTGGGGTCGAGCAGGGCCTGGACGGGGACGGTGACCTGGACCTCGAGGTTGACCGCGGTGGCGGTGGCTTGTCCGGTGACGCGTTCGACCAATGTGTCGGCGTGTACCTGTCCGCGGCTGCGGGTCAGCGGTGCCGGGTCGACCTGGGCCTGCACGAAGGCTTTCTGGAGTGCGGCGAGGCAGGCGGCGCCTTGTGCGGCGGTGAGGTAGGCGGTGAGGTAGCTCATCGCGTCCGGTGCCGGGCGCAGGGTGACTCGGCGTTCGGCTGTGGCGGTGTGGACGCGGGCTCGGAAGCGTTCGGGCGCGATCTCGGCGACCATGCGGCGGGTCATGGTGCGGAGTCGGCCGATGCCGAGCCGGGTGAGGTCGTGTGTGGCGAGGCGGGTGTCGAGGTGTCTGCGCTGGTGTGGGTCGAGGTCGCGGCATTCGACGGCGATGGCGGTGACTTTGGCGGCGCTGAGCTCCCCGGCGGTGTGCAGGCCGCGGACGTGGTCGAGCCCGGAGTGCAGGTCGCGGGTGTTGGCCACGCGGGTGCGGGCTTCGGTGGTGGAGATCCGGCAGGCGAGCTGGATCTGGGCGACGACGCTGCGGTGGAGCCGCTCGGGGGCGGTCCGGGCGCGGTCGGTCCCGTCGGTCTGGTCGTCGGTGAGGTGGTTCTCGACGTGGGCTCGGGCGAACGCCCGGATGCGGGTGGACTGGAGTGCGGCGAGGGAGGCCTGGACGGACTCGATCTGCTGGATCTGGTCGATCAGGTCTGTCTCGGAGAGCAGGGTGGTGTCGTCGCCGATCGCCTGGTCTATCAGGAGCTGGATCAGGGCGAGGTCACCGGAGCGGAACCTGCCGGAGCCCACGCCGGTGGCGTGGGCGGGTGGCTCCTGGGTCGCGGTCACCTCGTCGATGGTACTCGAACATTAGTTCGATCTCTAGTTCTCGTTCACCATTGCGAACTCGTGAGCTGCGAGAACGGTGCCGGTCCCGCGTGGCAGGTACGGGCGGGAACACGATGCGCCGGCACCCCGGACCACGGCAGGGCCGAGGCCCCGGCCGGCCCTGCCGTATGCCGTCGGCGGCGGCCGGGACGCCGGCGCGCCGATCGGGGCCCCGCTCGCCCCACCGTCAGCCCTGCTCCGCCGCCCACTCGGTGACCCGCCGTGCGCTCTCCTCCGGCGACAGGTCCTCCACCCGGGTCATCACCGCCCACCGCACCCCGTACGGGTCGACGACCGAGTCGAACCGGTCCCCGGACACGAACGTCGAGACCGGCTCCCGCACGGTCGACCCGGCCTCGGCCAGCGTGGCGACGGCCGCGTCGGTGTCGGGCACGTACACCGCGAGCGACAGCGACACCGGGTGGTCGCCCGCCGGGGCGGCGACGAGGCCGTAGTCGGGCATCGCGTCGGAGACGGTGAACCGGCCGGCCGCCAGCTCCAGCTCGGCGTGCCCGATCATGTCGCCCATCTCGGTGACCGAGAGCACCCGGGCCCCGAAGGCGGCACAGTAGAGTTCGATCGCCGCGCGGGCGGGCGAGGCCACCAGGTGTGGGGTGATCGAGGTGACCCCGTGCGGGCGGCCGTCGGTGGTGTGGGTGCCGGTGACGCTGCTCGTGAGCTCCATGGGACGAGCGTGCCCGCCCCGCGACACAGGCGGATTGAACATTGCCGACAGGAGTGGCCGATGACCGTCGAGTCGCGCGGGCACCTGAACCCGGGCGCCCCGGAGGTCGCGCTCGACCGGGTCCGGATCGGGCTCGACGACCTCGTGCGCTGGGTGTGGACCGCCCGCTGGGACGTGCCGCCCGGGCGCACGGTGCGCCAGCGGGTGCTGCAGTACCCGGCGTTCAACCTCGTCACCGACCCGGTCACCGCGATACTGCACGGGCCGCGCACCGGCGTCGACGTCCGGGAGCTGACCGGGCGGTCCTGGGTCGTCGGCGTGCTGCTCCGGCCCGGCGCGACCCCGCTGTTCACCGCCACCGCACCGGCCGCACTGCGTGGCGCCGACGAGGAGGTCCACCCCGCGCCGGTGGCGGAGCTGACCACGGCCGTGGCGTGCGGCGACCCGGCCGCGACGGTGCGGGACTGGCTCGCCCCGCTGGCCGACCGGGTCACCGACGCCGGACGCCTGGTCAACCGGGCCTGCGCGCTGGCCGAGTCCCGCACCGACGTCGTGCGCGCCGACCAGCTCGCCGAGCTCGTCGGCGTCGCGCCGCGGACGCTGGAACGGCTGGTCCGCGGCCACATCGGGCTGACCCCGCTGTGGCTGATCGAGTGCCGTCGCCTGCAGCACGCCGCCGCGGTGCTCCGGACCGACCCGGACGCCGCGCTGGCCGGGCTGGCCGCCGAACTCGGCTACGCCGACCAGGCCCACTTCACCCGTCGCTACCGGGCCGTGCTCGGCGAGACCCCCGGCGCGACCCGGCAGGCGGCCCGCGCGGCCGGGTGATCGCGGCAACGGCTGCGGCGCAGGTGCTTCACCGCGGGCAGTCACTGTGATCGGATACGCCGGAAGCAGGAATCCAGGTCACCCGCCGTACTACTCTCCCGCGCATGGCACGCCGGCCCGAACCCGACCCGACGACCTGGTGGGAACGCTATGGGCACCGGCTGGAAGGACCCCCCGTGACGAACCCGGCCCCGCCCCCCGAGGCCCCGCGTCCCGAGCTGCCCCGCTCCGAGGCTCGGCGTGGGAACGCCGGGGCGGCCGCGGCGGACCTGCGTGAGGACTCCATGCTGCGGCCCCGGCCCGACCGGCCGCGCACCGGTTGGCGTCGTGCCCTCTACGACATCACCGGTGGCCGGGTGAACCCCGGCCCCAGCGACGCCGAGGAGCTCCGCACCGGGATGCTGGCCCGGGTCCGCGCACCACTGGCCGGTGCGCACCGGGTGGCGGTCATGTCGGTGAAGGGCGGCGTCGGCAAGACCACGGTCGCGGCCTGCCTCGGGCAGGCGCTGGCCGAGCACCGAGGGGACCGGGCCGTCGTCCTCGACGCGAACCCCGACGCCGGCACGCTCGCCGACCGGCTGACCGGCGACTCCCGGATCACCGTCCGCGAGCTGCTGAACGACCTGGAGGGTGTCGGCACCTGGACCGACGTGTCCCGCTACACGAGCCTCGCCGGGCGCCTGCAGGTCCTGGCCTCGGAGCAGGACCCCGCCTCCGGTGAGGCGTTCTCCCGCGACGAGTACGAGCGCGTCGTCGACCTGCTGGGCCGCTTCTTCAACATCATCATCACCGACTCGGGCACCGGGATGGTGCACTCCACGATGCAGGGCACCCTCGCGCGCGCCGACTCGGTGGTCGTCGTGGGAGCCCCCACCGTCGACGGGGCGGGCCGGGCCAGCAAGACGCTGGACTGGCTGGTCGCGCACGGCCACGGCGACCTCGTCCGCAACGCGGTGGTCGTGCTGTCCTGCGACCGGCGCAGCGCCGAGGTCGACGCCGCCCGGATCCGCGAGCACTTCGCCCAGCGGGTGCGCGGCGTCGTCGAGGTGCCGCACGACCCGCACCTGGCCACCGGCGGGCGGATCGACCCGGCCCGGCTCCGGCCGGCCACCGCGGACGCGTTCCTGGAGCTGGGCGCCCTGGTCGCCGACGCGTTCGACGTGCGACGACGCGACTGACCGGGCCGCGTACGCTGGTCGGCGAGATGAACACCGCGCGCAGCCAGAACCGTCCCGACGACAACCCCTGGGTCCTCTCCACCCGCGAGCTGGCCCGCCGCCCCGGCAACCAGCGCACCGTGGCCCGCACGGTCCCCGCGCCGTCCGGCGACGCCGAGATCGGCTTGACCGGGGTGATCACGGTCCCCGGCGGGTCCGACGTCGAGCTCGACGTGTCCCTGGAGTCGGTGACCGAGGGCGTCTACGTCTCCGGCACCGCCGACGCCCGGCTGGCGGGGGAGTGCTCGCGCTGCCTGGAGCCGATCGGGGAGGACGTGCAGGTCCGGATCGGCGAGCTGTTCGCCTATCCGGACTCGGTCACCGAGGAGACCACCGACGCCGACGAGATCCCGCGCCTGGTCGACGAGCGCATCGACCTCACCCAGGCCGTGCGCGACGCGATCGTGACCGAGCTGCCGATGGCACCGCTGTGCCGCGAGGACTGCCCTGGTCTGTGCGTCGAGTGCGGGGAGAGGTGGGCCGATCTCCCATCGGATCACGGGCATGAGACACTGGATCCTCGTTGGGCGGCGCTCCGTGAGCGCCTGCCCTCCACCGACTGAGCGGCGGCTCCCCGTGAGCCCGCTCCCCGGTGGGCAGACCTGATCGTTCGAAGTACCGAGGAGTGTCATCATGGCCGTTCCCAAGCGCCGGATGTCGCGGTCGAACACGCGTGCGCGCCGGTCGCAGTGGAAGGCCACTGCGCCGACCCTGGTCGCCTGCTCGAACCGCGCCTGCCGTGAGCCGAAGCTGCAGCACATCGCCTGCCCGACCTGTGGGCAGTACGACGGTCGTCAGGTCACCAGCCCGGCCTGATCGCAGCAGTGGGCGACAAGAGTGTGACCGGTCCGGTGACGGACCGGTCACCTCTGCTGTCCGCACTCGGTGTGGACCTGGACGAGACGCTGCTCACGCTGGCGCTGACCCACCGGTCCTACGCCTACGAGCACGGTGGACTGCCGACCAACGAGCGCCTGGAGTTCCTGGGCGACTCGGTGCTGTCGATCGTGATCACCGAGCGGCTGTACCGGGACCACCCGGAACTCCCCGAGGGGCAGCTGGCGAAGCTGCGCGCGAGCGTGGTCAACATGCACGCGCTCGCCACCGTCGCCGTGGCGTTGCCCACACCGGACGGTGTGCCTCACGGCCTCGGCGCGTACCTGTACCTGGGGCGCGGTGAGGAGCTGACCGGTGGCCGGTCGAAGGCCAGCATCCTGGCCGACGCCACCGAGGCGCTGCTCGGCGCGGTGTACCTCGCGCACGGCCTCGAGCCGTCCCGCGAGCTGATCCACCGGCTGTTCGCGGACCTGCTGCACAGTGCCCCGTTGCTCGGCGCGGGCCTGGACTGGAAGACCAGCCTCCAGGAGCTCACCGCCGCCGGCGGGCACGGTGTGCCCGAGTACCGGATCGACGAGGAGGGCCCGGACCACCTGAAGGTGTTCACCGCGACGGCCGTCGTCGGGGGTCGTGACCTCGGCAGCGGCGCGGGGCGCACCAAGAAGGAGGCCGAGCAGAAGGCGGCCGAGATCGCCTGGCACGCGCTGTCCGACGAGAGTGCCGGCTCCGGGCGGTAGCCGCGATGCCGGAACTGCCCGAGGTCGAGGTCGCCCGCCGCGGCCTCGCCGACCACGTGCTGGACCGGCGGATCGCGCGCGTCGAGGTGCTGCATCCGCGCGCGGTGCGCCGGCACCCCACCGGGGCTGACGACTTCACCGCCCGGCTGGCCGGGCGCACGCTGTCCGCGGCCGCCCGGCGCGGCAAGTACCTCTGGCTGGAGCTGGACACCGCAGGCCCCGGTGACGACGCGCTGCTCGCGCACCTGGGCATGTCCGGGCAGATGCTCGTCGAACCCCCGGACGCGCCCGACGAGAAGCACCTGCGGGTCCGCGTCCGGTTCGACGACGACGGCCCCGAGCTCCGCTTCGTCGACCAGCGCACCTTCGGCGGGCTGTCGGTGCACCCCCTCGCCGCGGCCGCGGGCGGCGGCCTGGTGCCCGAGCCGGTCGCCCACATCGCCCGCGACCCGATGGACCCGGCGTTCTCGGCCGACGACGCCGTCGCGGCGATGCGTCGCCGTCGCACCGAGGTCAAGCGGGCGCTGCTCGACCAGACCGTCGTCTCCGGGATCGGCAACATCTACGCCGACGAGGCGCTCTGGCGGGCCCGGCTGCACGGCACCCGGCCCACCGAGAAACTGACCCGGGCCCAGGGCCACACCGTCCTCGACGCCGCGACGACCGTCATGCACGAGGCGCTCGCCCAGGGCGGCACCTCCTTCGACGCGCTGTACGTCAATGTCAACGGCGCCTCGGGCTACTTCGACCGCTCCCTGAACGTCTACGGCCAGGCGGACCGGGCGTGCCGTCGCTGCGGCACCCCGATCCGCCGGGACGCGTTCATGAACCGCTCGTCGTTCACCTGCCCGCGGTGCCAGCCGGCCCCGCGGCCCCGCCGCTGACCGGCGCTGACCGGGTGCCGACCGGCGCGGGGCCTCAGGAGCAGTCGCGGCGCAGCAGGTCCTCCGGGGTGTCGCGGCGCAGCAGCGGCAGCGACGCCCCCGCGGCGACGGCGACCACCGGCGGGCGCGGGACCTGGTTGTAGGTCGAGGCCATCGAGGCGTGGTACGCGCCGGACACCGGCACCGCCAGCAGGTCCCCGGGGGCGACGTCGGCGGGCAGCCGGACGCCGTCGGCGATCACGTCGGAGGACTCGCAGTGCCGCCCCGCCACGCGGACCGACTCCAGCGGTGCCCGGGTGGCGCGCCCGACGAGCCGGACCGGGTAGCGGGCGCCGTAGAGGGCGGGGCGGGGGTCGTCGCTCATGCCGCCGTCGACCAGCACGGTGGTGCGGCCGTCGCCGCAGCGCTGCACCGCGCCGACCCGGTAGAGCGTCACCCCGGCCCGGGCGACGATCGCGCGCCCCGGCTCGACGAGCAGCCGCGGCTCGTCGATGCCGTGCGCCGCGCAGGCCCGGGCCAGGGTGCCCCGCACGGCCCGGCCGAAGATCGCCGGGTCCAGGCAGGGCTCGCCCTCGGCGTAGCCGACCGCGTGCCCGCCGCCCAGGTCCAGCTCGGCGACGGTGACCCCGTACCGCGCACGCAGCGCCGCGATCACGCCCACCATCCGGACCGCGGCCCGCTCGTAGCGCGACACCGACGGCACCTGCGAGCCGAGATGGCAGTGCAGCCCGGCCAGCTCCAGCTCGGGGCGGGCCAGTACCCGTCCGGCGACCTCCAGCGCCTCGGAGGGCGGCATCCCGAACCACGACGACGCGGTGCCGGTGGTGAGCCCCGGGTGGGTGCCGGCGTCGACGTCCGGGCTGATCCGCAGCAGCACCTTCTGCCGGCGCGGCGCGAGGGAGGCGATCCGGTCGACCTCCGCCGCCGAGTCCAGCACGATCCGCCCGACGCCCGCGGCGAACGCCGCCTTCAGGTCCTCGTCGGTCTTGACGGTGCCGTGCAGCACGATGCGGTCACCGGGCAGCCCAGCGGCCGCGGCCACCGCGACCTCGCCGCCGGAGCACGCGTCGACCGAGCAGCCCTCGTCGGCGACCAGGCGGGCCATCCCGCGGCAGAGGAACGCCTTGCCGGCGTAGACGATCTCGGCGTCGGGCAGCGCGGCCCGGTAGGCGCGGCAGCGGGCGCGGACGTCGGCGGTGTCGAGCACCTGCACCGGGGTGCCGAAGCGGGCGGCGAGCTCGGTGAGGTCGACCCCGCCGATCTGCAGGGCGCCGTCGGAGGTCGTGCGGGTCGTGACCGGCCACAGGCCCGGCTCGAGGCGGGCGGCGAGCGTCGGGCGGAGGGAGGGGAGCAGGTCGGCGAGGGTCACCGGGATGACTCCTTGGTGGCGGGCGCCCGGTGCGGGCGCCGTGCCCCTCCGTTGTCGCCCCGCGGAGCCGCGCGCGTCCGCCGTCGCTACGCCGCCCTGACGCCGTCCGGCGCAGGACTGGCGGCCCGTTGACACCCGGCCCCGACACCCGGCTCCGACCCCCGGCTCGACACGCGCCCGGTGCAGCGGTGCGCGGACTACTGCGCATCGCATAGTAGTCTGCGAAGCGTAAGGAGGTGCGATGGACACCAGCCAGCTGCTCAAGGGAGTGCTCGACCTCGCGGTGCTCGCGGTCCTGGACCGCGCGGACGGATACGGCTACGAGGTCGTCCGGGCCCTGCGCGGCGCCGGCCTCGCCGAGGTGGGGGACGCCTCGGTCTACGGCACGCTGCGCCGGCTCTACGGCGCGGGCCTGCTGACCTCGTACGTGGTCCCCAGCGAGGAGGGGCCGCACCGCAAGTACTACGCGATCAACGAACCGGGCCGGGTCCGGCTGCGGGAGACGACCGAACGGTGGCGTGCGTTCGCCACCACGATGGAAGGCCTGGTGGGCACGTGAGCACCGAGCAGAGCGGGGGCGGCCGCGGCGGCGGCAGCAACGGCGGCAACGGAACTGACACCGACGTCACGGCGCGCATCGGCGACCCGGTCACCGACGACTACCTGGTGGGCCTGCGGGTCGCCCTGACCGGCCTGCCGCACACCGAGGTCGCCGAGATCGTCGACGACGCGCGCGGGCACCTCGCGGAGCTCGCCGAGGAGCTGGGCGCCGGCTACGGCCGCGACGCGGTGCACGCCCGGCTCGGCAGCCCGCAGGACTACGCGGCCGAGCTGCGCGCGGCGGCCGGGTACCCGCCAGCACAGCAGGAGCCCGTGGAGCGCCCGCGCACCGGGCGGGCCGGGTTCGCCCTGGCCGCGCTCGTCGTCGCGACCGCCGCGGCGGGGGCCGCGGGGCTCGCGGTGGGGCAGGTCGGGCCGTCGACGGTGGCGCCGCTGTTCCTCGCGGTGCCGCTCGCCGCTGCCGGTGCGCTGGCCGCCTGGTCCGACGGGCCGGCGCAGCCCGCGGCGGCGTCGCTGCCGTCGGTCGTCGCGCTGCGCGAACGGCTCGCCCGGGCCCGTACCGACGGCGCGGCCGGGGGGTTCGTGCTGTCCCTGCAACCCGGCTGGTGGGTGCTGCGCGCGCTGGTCGCGGCCGGGGTCATCGGGTGGGCGTTCGGCGGCGGCGGGTCCGCCGTGCTGGTGACGGCGCTGGTCCTCGCCGTGCCCGCGGTGCCGTTGTCGGTGCTGCTCGGCCCGCGCAGTGCGGCCGACCGGCGGCTGCTGTGGGCCGTCGTACCGCTGAACGCGTTCGCGGTGGGACTGCTGGTGGCCGCGGTGCTGGGACTGGGGCAGGACCGCAACGGGGGCGCGGTGTCCTACGCGCCCCCGGCCGGGCTGAGCCTCGACGGCACCTCCGTCGCCGACGTGCGGCCCTTCGACGCGAAGGGGAGGCCGCTGAGCGGGGTGTACCTGTTCGACGAGAACGGCCGCCCGCTCGCGGTCGACGACCACTCCTGCGTCGACGAGGGGGTGGACGGGGGGTATGCCGCCACGTCCACCCCGCCGGCCCCCGGGCCGTACCCGCGGGGCGTCCGCACGATCGACCCGACGACCGGGCGCTGCGTGACCCGGCCGCCGCAGCCGCTGGTCGTGACGATCCCGCAGACCACGGCACCCCGTCCGACGAGCGCGGCGCCCGCCCCGTCGCCCGCGCAGTCGACCGCGCCGGTGCCGGCCGCGCCGACCACGACGGGCTGACGCCGGGGCCGGGCGCCCACGGGGGGTGGGCGCCCGGCCCTCACAGCCAATCGTTGTGCTTGAACGCCACGTACAGCACGAGGCCGAGCAGCAGCATCAGCCCGATGGCCATCGGGTAGCCCAGGGCCCAGTGCAGCTCCGGCATCTCGTCGAAGTTCATGCCGTAGATGCCGGCGATCAGGGTCGGCGCGAACAGGATCGCCGCCCACGACGACACCCGCTTCATCTGCTCGTTCTGCGCGTAGCCCGCCTCGGTGAGCCGGGTCATCTCCTCGTTCTGGCGCTGCGCGACGAGCGTCGAGTTGACGGTCAGGATGTTGCCGAGCAGGTCCCGGAAGCCCTCGACGCGCTCCCGCACACGGGTCGCGTGGTCGATCACGTCGCGCATCGCGCGGCGCAGCTCCAGGTCCGGGGCGTCGCCGGACTTGGCGAACCGGGCCCGCAGCTCGATGAAGATCTCCTGCAGCGGCTCGACGGCCCGCTGGAACGCGATGACCTGCCGGGTCAGCTGGTAGATGCGCCGCGACACGTTCGGGTCGCCGCGGAACACCTCCTCCTCGATCCCGTCGATGTCGTCCTGCAGGCCGTCGAGGACGGGGAAGTAGTCGTCGACGACCCGGTCGAGCACCGCGTAGAGCACCGCCATCGGGCCGTGCGCGAGCAGATCGGGGTCGTTCTCCAACCGGGCGCGGACCTCGCTGAGCTGCGGCTCGACGGCGTGCCGCACGGTGATCACGAAGTCGGGACCGAGGAACAGGTGGACCTCGCCGATCTCCACGACCTCGTCGGCGTCGACGTAGCGGGCGGGGCGCAGCACCACGAACTCGGTGCGGCCGTAGCGCTCCAGCTTCGGGCGCTGGTGGGCGTTGACGGTGTCCTCGATCGCGAGCGAGTGGAGATCGAACTCCCGCGCTACCTGGTGGAGCTCCTCGACGTCCGGGCGCAGCATCCCGATCCAGCAGAACGCCGTGGAGTCCTCGCCGTGGTCGGCGCGGCAGCCCTGCAACACCTCGACCGCGCTGTCGACGGACTCCGGCGCCGCGGCGCGCTTGCCGTCGACGTAGACCGCGTTGTCGATCACGGACATGCGTGGGCCTCCTCCGGTCCCGGCCGGGGAGCGCCCCCGCCGTCACCGGGAAGGGTATCCAGCGGTGCGGTCCGCAACCGTGCGACGACGAGCGGGCCGCCGACGCCCCACCGCCGACGGTGCGACCGTCGCGGCACGGGTGAGCAGCGCGGCCCCGAGCAGCACCGCCAGCAGCCACAGGTCCGGGCCCGCGAGGTGCAGCTCGGCCAGGTGGTGCAGGCCGAAGCCGTCGCTGAACCCCCAGCAGACCACGGCGACGGCGAGTGCGCCCACCGCCGTCGTCGCGGCGGCCAGGAGCACGGTTCCCACCCCGGCGACCACGACCGCGGCCGCGGCGGACCCGCCGGGCCCCGCACCGGCCAGGGCCGCGGCGCCGGCGCTCAGGCCCGCGGCGACACCGGCGGCGATCCCCGCGACGAAGCCTGCGCCCCCGGTCAGGGGCGGCGGTGGGACCGGACGGGCGGGGCGGCGCTGCAGCATGCGCGGGAGGGTGCGCCCTTCACCGGGCCGCCGGCCGGGCTCCTGACGCGGTGTTGGCGTCGTCACACGCGTGTGTTGACGGGTTCCTGAGACCGACCGCCCGTCCGGGGGACGTGATGGCCACCACCGGGCGTCAAGAACGCGTCAACGCGGGAGCCGGTGGGCGTCAATCCGCCGTCATCGACCGGTCCCGCGGGACCTCGTTCGGCGCACGATCCCCGGCGGCCCGCCGGAGATCCCCGGCGGGTGAGCACGACCGAGGAGAGTCCCGTGGCCGACCTGGCCTACATCGCGTTGCTGGTGGCGTCCTTCGCCGTCCTCGCGCTCACCCTGCGCGGGATGGAGAAGCTGTGATCGCGACCGTCGTCGAGAACGCGGCCGGGGGCCTGCTCGCCCTGGGCCTGCTGGTGTACCTGGTCATCGCGCTGCTCCGCCCGGAGCGGTTCTGATGGCCGGGCTCGCGCAGGCGGCGGCGCTGGTGGCGCTGCTCGCCGTGACCTGGAAGCCGCTGGGCGACTGGATGGCGCGGGTCTACACCGACACCCGGCACTGGCGGATCGAGCGGCTCGTCTACCGGATCTGCCGCATCGACGCCACGTCCACGCAGCGCTGGACGACCTACACCGCGGGCGTGCTGGGCTTCTCGTTCGTCTCGATCGTGCTGCTCTACCTGATGCAGCGGCTGCAGGCCTTCCTCCCGCTCGGCTTCGGCCGCGGCACCGACGGCGGCACCTCGGTGTCCCCGGCGATGGCGTTCAACACCGCGGTGTCGTTCGTGACCAACACGAACTGGCAGTCCTACGTGCCCGAGCAGGTGCTCGGCCACACCGTGCAGATGGCCGGGCTGACCGTGCAGAACGTCGTGTCCGCCGCCGTCGGCATGGCGGTCGCGATCGCGCTGGTCCGCGGTTTCGTGGCCCACGGCGCGACCGGCGACGACGAGGGGGGCCGGATCGGGAACTTCTGGGTCGACCTGACCCGCGGCGTCGTCCGGATCCTGCTGCCGCTCGCCGCCGTCGCCGCGGTCGTGCTCGTCGCCACCGGGGTGGTGCAGTCGCTGCGATCCGGCGTCGACGTGACGACGGTCGACGGCAGCACCCACACCCTGGCGCTCGCCCCGGTCGCCTCGCAGGAGGCGGTCAAGGAGCTCGGCACCAACGGCGGCGGCATCCTCAACGCCAACTCCGCGCACCCCTTCGAGAACCCGAGCCCGCTGTCGAACCTGCTCGAGATCTTCCTGATGCTCGTGATCCCGGTCGCCCTGACCCGCACGTTCGGCGTGCTGGTCGGACGGGTCCGCCAGGGCGTCGTGCTGCTGTCGGTCATGGGCGGGCTGTGGGCGCTGTTCCTCGCCGCGACCTGGCTGGCCGAGCTGCACCCCAACGGCCCGGCCGCGCTCGCCGCGGGCGGGGCGATGGAGGGCAAGGAGGTGCGGTTCGGCATCCCCGGCTCCGCACTGTTCGTCGTGTCCACCACGGGCACGTCCACCGGCGCGGTGAACTCCACCCACGACAGCCTCACCGGCGCGGGCGGTGGCGTCGCGCTGCTGAACATGCTGCTCGGCGAGGTCTCACCCGGCGGCGTCGGCTCCGGGCTCTACGGCCTGCTGGTCCTCGCGGTCATCGCGGTGTTCCTGGCCGGACTGATGGTCGGGCGCACCCCGGAGTACCTGGGCAAGAAGCTCGGCCGGCGCGAGATCACCTACGCCGCCGTGTCGATCCTGGTCATGCCGGCGTTCGTCCTCATCGGCGCCGGGTTGGCCATCGCGCTGCCGGGCACCGCCGACGCGCTGGGCAACTCGGGGGCGCACGGCTTCTCCGAGGTCCTCTACGCCTGGGCCTCGGCCGCCAACAACAACGGCTCCGCGTTCGGCGGGCTTACCGCGACCAGCGACTTCTTCCAGGCCGGTCTGGGGCTGGCCATGCTCTTCGGACGGTTCGTGCCGATGCTGGCGGTGCTGGCGCTCGCCGGCTCGCTGGCCCGCCAGCGCCGCGTCCCGGCCGGTGCCGGGACCCTCCCGACCGACGGGCCGCTGTTCGCCGGCCTGGTCGGCGGCACCGTGCTGCTGGTGTCGGCGCTGACCTTCTTCCCGGCGCTCGCGCTCGGCCCGATCGCCGAGGCCCTGTCGTGACCGCCACCCACCACCACCGTGCCGAGTCGGAGGAATCCGTGTCCGTGACGACCGAGCCGCAGGCGGCGCCGCAGAGCGCGGCGCCCGTCGCCGCCGGGGCGTTCGCGCCGCGCCAGCTCCTGGCCGCCCTGCCCGAGGCACTGCGCAAGCTCGACCCGCGCGTGCAGGCCCGCAACCCGGTCATGTTCGTCGTCTGGGTCGGGTCCGTGCTGGTCACGGTGCTCGCCGTCGCCGACCCGAGCGTGTTCGCGGTGCTCGTCGCGGTGTGGCTCTGGTTCACCGTGCTGTTCGCCAACCTCGCCGAGGCCGTCGCCGAGGGACGGGGCAAGGCCCAGGCCGCGTCGCTGCGCGCCACCCAGCGCGACACCGTCGCCCGCCGCCTGCTGGGCGCCGACCCGGCCGACCCGGCCGCGGCCGAGGAGCAGGTCCCCGGCGCCACGTTGACGCTCGGCGACCTGGTCGTCGTCGAGGCGGGGGAGACGATCCCCGGCGACGGCGACGTCGTCCACGGCATCGCCTCGGTCGACGAGTCCGCCATCACCGGCGAGTCCGCACCGGTCATCCGGGAGGCGGGCGGCGACCGCTGCGCCGTCACCGGCGGCACCACCGTGCTGTCGGACCGGATCGTCGTGCGGATCACGACGAAGCCGGGGGAGTCCTTCGTCGACCGGATGATCGCCCTGGTCGAGGGCGCCGCCCGGCAGAAGACCCCGAACGAGATCGCGCTGACCATCCTGTTGTCGGCGCTGACGATCATCTTCCTGCTCGCCGTGGTCGCGATCGCGCCGATGAGCGCCTACGCCGGCACCCAGGTGCCGCTGCTGGTGCTCACCGCGCTGCTGGTCTGCCTCATCCCGACCACCATCGGCGCGCTGTTGTCGGCGATCGGCATCGCCGGGATGGACCGGCTGGTGCAGCGCAACGTGCTCGCCACCTCCGGGCGCGCCGTCGAGGCCGCGGGCGACGTCGACACCCTGCTGCTCGACAAGACCGGCACGATCACCTTCGGCAACCGGCGCGCCACCGCGCTGCACCCGGTCGGCGGCACCGACCTCGACGAGCTGGCCCGCTCGGCGCGGCTGTCCAGCCTCGCCGACCAGACCCCCGAGGGACGCAGCATCGTCGAGCTCTGCGCCGCCGAGCACGGCCTGCCCCCCGAGGCCGACGCGACCGAGGCCGTCGCCGAGTTCGTGCCCTTCACCGCCCAGACCCGGATGTCGGGCATCGACCTGCCCGGCGGCGTCGTCCGCAAGGGCGCCGCGGCCGCGGTCCTCGACTGGGCCCACGCGGGCGACCGCGCCGAGGTGGACCGGCTGGTGGAGACCATCTCCGACGGCGGCGGCACCCCGCTGGTCGTCGCCAGGGCCTCCGGGCCGGCCGGCGCCGACGGGCGGGTGCTCGGCGTCATCGAGCTGTCCGACGTCGTGAAGCCCGGCATGGCCGAGCGGTTCGCCGAGCTGCGCGCGATGGGCATCCGCACCGTCATGGTCACCGGCGACAACCCGCGCACCGCGGCCGCGATCGCCGCGCAGGCCGGCGTCGACGACCACATCGCCGAGGCCACCCCGGAGGACAAGCTCGCCTACATCCGCCGCGAGCAGGAGGGGGGCCGGCTCGTCGCGATGACCGGTGACGGCACCAACGACGCGCCCGCGCTCGCCCAGGCCGACGTCGGCGTCGCCATGAACACCGGGACCTCCGCCGCCAAGGAGGCGGGGAACATGGTGGACCTGGACTCCGACCCGACCAAGCTCATCGAGATCGTCGAGATCGGCAAGCAGCTGCTGATCACCCGCGGCGCGCTGACGACGTTCTCCGTCGCCAACGACCTCGCGAAGTACTTCGCGATCCTGCCGGCGATGTTCGTCGCGCTGTACCCGTCGCTCGGACTGCTCAACGTGATGGGCCTGGCGACGCCGGAGTCCGCGATCCTGTCCGCGGTGATCTTCAACGCGCTCGTCATCGTCGCGCTGATCCCGCTGGCGCTGCGCGGGGTGCGGTACCGGCCGTCGTCGGCGGCGTCGCTGCTGCGGCGGAACCTGCTGATCTACGGCCTCGGCGGGGTCGTCACCCCGTTCGTCGGGATCTTCCTCATCGACCTGCTCGTCCGCTTCGTCCCGGGGATCTGATGCTCACCACCCTGCGCCGCCAGACCGCGACCGGTCTGCGCGTGCTCCTCGTCATGACCGTGCTGTGCGGCATCGTGTACCCGCTCGCGATCTGGGGGGTCGCCCGGATCCCCGGGCTGTCCACCGCCGCGGAGGGCTCGGTGCTGCCGGGCGGGACCGGCTCGTCGCTCATCGGGATCGACCCGGTCGCCGCCGACCCGGCCGCCGACCCGTACTTCCACACCCGGCCCTCGGCGACCGCGGAGGCCGACCTGGGTCTCGGCCCGGCCGACACCACGACCTCCGGGGCGTCCAACAAGGGCGGCTTCGACACCGGGCTGCTGGACACGGTCCAGCAGCGCCGCGCGGCGATCGCCGCCCGGGAGGGTGTCGCGCCCGCCGCCGTCCCCACCGACGCGGTGACCGCGTCCGCCTCCGGACTCGACCCCGACATCAGCCCGGCCTACGCCGTGCTCCAGGCACCGCGGGTCGCCCGGGTCACCGGGCTGTCGCTCGACCGGGTGGAACAGCTGGTCGCCGACGCGACCAGCGGCCGCACCCTCGGCTTCCTCGGCGAGCCCAGGGTGAACGTCACCGAACTCAACCTGTCCGTGCGGGACGCGCGGTAGTGGGGCGGGACCACAATGGCCGGGTGAGGGGAGAACTGCGCATCCATCTCGGTGCCGCACCCGGGGTCGGGAAGACCTTCGCCATGCTCGGCGAGGCCCACCGGCGGGTCGGCCGCGGTGCCGACGTGGTCGTCGGCGTCGTCGAGACCCACGGCCGCGAGCGCACCGCCGGGCTGCTCGAGGGACTGGAGGTGGTGCCGCGGCGCACCGTCCTGCACGGCGGGACCGAGCTGCACGAGATGGACGTCGACGCGGTGCTGGCCCGCCGCCCCCAGGTCGCACTGGTCGACGAGCTCGCCCACACCAACGCGCCCGGCTCGCGCAACGCCAAGCGCTGGCAGGACGTCGAGGAGCTGCTCGATGCCGGCATCGACGTCATCTCCACGGTCAACGTGCAGCACCTGGAGTCCCTCGGCGACGTCGTCGAGACCATCACCGGGGCCCGCCAACAGGAGACCGTCCCCGACGAGGTGGTCCGCCGCGCCGAGCAGATCGAGATCGTCGACATCACCCCGGAGGCGCTGCGCCGCAGGCTCGCGCACGGCAACGTCTACCCGCCCGAACGCGTCGACGCCGCCCTGGCGCACTACTTCCGGGTCCCCAACCTCGTCGCGCTGCGGGAGCTCGCGCTGCTGTGGATCGCCGACGAGGTGGACGTGGTGCTGCGCCGCTACCGCACCGAGCAGCAGGTGTCCGACGTGTGGGAGACCCGCGAGCGGGTGGTGGTCGCGCTGACCGGCGGCCGGGAGTCCGAGACCGTGCTCCGCCGCGCAGCGCGGATCGCGAAACGCTCCGGCGGCGCCGACCTGATGGCGGTGCACGTGCTGCGCGGCGACGGCCTCGCCGCCACCGGTGTCGGGGCCGCGGACCGGGTCCGGCGGATGGCCGAGGGGGTCGGCGCGAGCTTCCACACCGTCGTCGGGGAGTCCGTCGACGACGCCCTGCTCGACTTCGCCCGCGGGGCCAACGCCACCCAGCTGGTGCTGGGCACCTCCCGGCGCTCCCGGCTGGCCCGGGTGTTCGACCCCGGCATCGGGGCGCGGGTGGTGCAGGAGTCCGGACCGATCGACGTGCACATGGTCACCCACTCCGCCGCCGGGCGGGCCCTGCGCCTGCCGAGGCTGCGCAACGGGCTGCCGGCGGGGCGCCAGGCGCTCGGCTGGGCGACCGCCGTGCTCGCCCCGGCGGCGGCGACCGTGATCGGGATCGCGCTGACCGACTGGGTGGACCTGTCCACCGACGTCGTCCTCTACTTCCTCGCGACCGTGCTCGCCGCGCTGGCGGGCGGGCTCGGTCCGGCGCTGCTCGCCGCGCTGCTCGGTGGGCTGCTGCTGAACTTCTTCCTGTCCCCGCCGCTGTACTCGCTCGCGATCGCCAACCCCGGCAACGTCATCACCGTGTCCACGATGCTGCTGGTGGGGGTGCTGGTGGCGCTCGTCGTCGACCGGGCGGCCCGGCGCGCGGAGCAGGCGGTGCGGGCCAGGGCCGAGGCGGCGCTGCTGGCGTCGTTCGCGCGGACCGTGCTGACCCGGTCCGACCCGCTGCCGCGGCTGCTGGACCGGGTCCGCGAGACCTGGGCACTGCAGTCGGTGGCCCTGCTCGAGCAGGGCGAGGACCGGGTGTGGCGCCGGGTGGCGTGCACCGGCGACGCCGGGGCGTGCGACCGGCCGGAGAAGGCCGACGTGGACGTCGTCGTCGACGAGGGTCTGCACCTGGTCGGGACCGGCCGGGCCCTGCCCGCGGCCGACCGCAGGCTGCTGGAGGTCGTCGGCGGGCAGGCGCTGCTGGCGCTGCGCGGGCAGCGTGCCGAGGCGGGCGCCGCCGACGCCGAGCGCCGCGCGGCCGCCAACGAGACCCGGGGAGCGCTGCTCTCCGCCGTCGGACACGACCTGCGCAGTCCGCTGACCTCGATCAAGGCCGCCGCGGGCAGCCTGCGCGACGAGCACCTCCCGCTCGGGCCCGACGACCGCGCCGAGCTGCTGGCGACCGTCGAGGAGTCCGCGGACCGGCTCACCGGCCTGGTGGACAACCTGCTCGACTCCTCCCGGCTCGCCGCGGGCGCGGTGACCCCGCTGCTCGCCCCGGTCGGCTACGACGAGGTGGCCGCGACCGCGCTGCTCGGTCTGGAGGGCGCCGACCGGGTCCGGGTCGAGATCGACGAGGACCTGCCCGACGTGCTCGCCGACGCGGGCCTGCTCGACCGGGTGCTCGCCAACGTCGTCGACAACGCGCTGCGGCACGGCGGGACGGAGGTGGTCCTGCGCGCCAGCGCCTACTCCGACCGGGTCGAGCTGCGCGTCGTCGACCGGGGCCGCGGTGTCGCCCCGCGCGAACGCGACGCGCTGTTCGCCGCCTTCCAGCGCCTCGGTGACCGCGACGCGACGTCCGGGCTCGGCCTGGGCCTGTCGGTGGCGCAGGGGCTGACCGTGGTGATGGGCGGCGAGCTGACCGCGGAGGACACCCCGGGCGGCGGACTCACCGTGGTCGTCTCGCTGCCCGCCGCGCCGGTGGGGGCGGCCCGATGAGCGGGGGCGGGAACGGGGTGCGGGTGCTGGTCGTCGACGACGACCCGCAGATCCTGCGGGCCCTGCGGATCAACCTCACCGCGCACGGCTACACGGTGCTCGTCGCCGCGGACGGCTCGGCGGCGCTGCGGGTGGCCGCGGACGGGCACCCGGACGTCGTCGTGCTCGACCTGGGGCTGCCCGACCTCGACGGCACCGAGGTCGTCGAGGGGCTGCGCGGCTGGAGCACGGTGCCGGTGATCGTGCTGTCCGCGCGCACCGACTCCACCGACAAGGTGCGGGCGCTCGACGCCGGCGCCGACGACTACGTCACCAAGCCGTTCGGGATGGCCGAGCTGCTGGCCCGGCTGCGGGCCGCCGTGCGCCGCGCCGCGGTGTCGTCCGTCGACGGCGAGGCCGTGGTGACCACCGCGGACTTCACCGTCGACCTGGCGGCCAAGACGGTCGTGCGCGCCGACGGCGCCGAGGTGCACCTGACCCCGACCGAATGGGGGATCCTGGAGCTGCTGGTGCGCCACCGCGGGAAGCTCGTCGAGCAGAAGCGGCTGCTGCGCGAGGTCTGGGGGCCGCAGTACGGCACCGAGACCCACTACCTGCGGGTCTACCTCGCCCAGCTGCGGCGCAAGCTGGAGCCGGTGCCGTCGCGGCCGAAGTACCTGATCACCGAGGCGGGGATGGGGTACCGGTTCGACGGCTGAGGCGGCGTGTCCCTCAGCGGCCGAAGTCCTGGGTCCAGTAGCCGTCGGCCAGCCCGACGCCGATCGTGGTCAGGGAGCAGTCGAGGATGTTCTTCCGGTGCCCGGGGGACTCCATCCAGTCCGCGACCACGGTCGCGGCGTCCGGCTGTCCCATCGCGATGTTCTCCGCGCCGGGGGAGGGGTAGCCCGCCGCGGTGATGCGGTCGGCGAAGTCGCGCCCGTCGCGGCTGTCGTGGGCGAAGTAGCCCTGGGCCGCCATGTCCTCGCTGTGGCCCTGGGCGGCCGCGCTGATCCGCGGGTCGGCCCGCAGCGCGCCGCATCCCGCGGCGGCCCGCTCGGCGTTGGTGAGCGCGACGACCCGGGCGAGCTCGCCGGACAGCCCGGCCACGACACCCGTCGCCGCCGGGGCAGCCGGGCGGGCCGCGGGGGCCTGACCGGCGGCGGGGCCGGTCGTCCTCGCGGCGGCCGCGGTGGCGGCGGCCTCGTGCGCGGCGAGCGCGTCGAGTGCGGTGCGGACGGAGGAGCCCGGGGCGGCCGGGGCCGCGGCGAGCGCGCCGCGGACGAGCGCGGCGCCGTCGACGGGGGCGCCGTCGACCGCGGGGCGCGCACCGGTGCCGGTCGGGGCCGTCGTCGCGTACGCGGCACCGACCGCCCGGAGGGGCACGGTGTCGGACGCCCGTCCACCGGCCCGTTCGGCGTCGGTCCAGCCCGCCGCGGTGAGCGCCGGTGCGGCGAGCGGGGCGGCCATGGCCAGCACGGCGCCGGCCCCCACCCCGCCGAGCACGGCGCTCGTGGCGCGCGGTGTGCGTCGTCGGGTCACGGCCGGTAACGTATCAGCACTGTGAGTGGCAACACAGATTCGACCGTTCGGCTGATCGCATGGGTCCAGGGGGAGGTACAGGGCGTCGGTTTCCGCTGGTGGACGCGGTCGCGGGCGCTCGAGCTCGGCCTCGTCGGCCAGGCCCGCAACCTGTCCGACGGCCGGGTCGCGGTGACCGCGGAGGGTGACCGCGCCTCCTGCGAGCGCCTGCTGGAGCTGCTGCGCGACGGGGACACCCCGGGGCGGGTGACGTCGGTGTCGGAGCAGTGGGCTGAGCCGTCCGGCGCATTCTCCGGGTTCGTCGAGGCCTGACCGCTCAGTTCTGTCGGTGCCGGGGTCTACACCTGTGTCCACACCGAAGCCGCCGACACCGATCCCCGGAGGTCCCGATGCCCGTCCAGATGACCCCGTACCTGCACTTCGACGGCCGTGCGCGCGAGGCGATGGAGTTCTACCGCTCCGTGCTGGGAGGGGAGCTGCAGATCATGACCTTCGGTGACATGGGGGCCGAGGGCCCCGTCCCGCCGCCGGACGGCGTGATGCACTCCTACCTCGGCACCCCCGACGGGTTCGCCCTGATGGCGTCCGACGGTGACCCGCAGCGCCCGACCGGGGCGCCCTCGGGCATCTCGGTCAGCCTCTCCGGCGACGAACCGGAGAAGCTGCGCGGCTTCTTCGCCGGGCTCGCCGAGGGCGGCGTCGTCGGCGTCCCGATGGAGAAGCAGACGTGGGGCGACGAGTTCGGCCAGCTCACCGACCGGTTCGGGGTCCGCTGGCTGGTCAACGCCTCGGCACCGGCCGCCTGAGGTCCCCCGCTACCCTGTGGACCCCCGCGCACCTGGAGATCCCCGCCCGTGCACCTGAAGACGCTGACGATGAAGGGCTTCAAGTCCTTCGCCTCGGCCACCACGCTGCGCCTGGAACCGGGGATCACCTGCGTCGTCGGGCCGAACGGCTCGGGCAAGTCCAACGTCGTCGACGCGATCAGCTGGGTGCTCGGCGAGCAGGGCGCCAAGGCGCTGCGCGGCGGCAAGATGGAGGACGTGATCTTCGCCGGCACGTCCGGCCGCGCGGCGCTGGGCCGTGCCGAGGTCACCCTCACCATCGACAACTCCGACGGCGCCCTGCCGATCGACTACTCCGAGGTCTCGGTGACCCGGCGGATGTTCCGCGACGGCGCCGGCGAGTACGAGATCAACGGCTCCCGTGCCCGGCTGCTCGACGTGCAGGAGCTGCTCAGCGACTCCGGCATCGGCAGGGAGATGCACGTCATCGTCGGGCAGGGCCAGCTCGACGGGGTGCTGCAGTCCAAGCCGGAGGACCGCCGCTCCTACATCGAGGAGGCGGCCGGGGTCCTCAAGCACCGCAAGCGCAAGGAGAAGGCGCTCCGCAAGCTCGACGCGATGCAGGCCAACCTCACCCGGCTCACCGACCTCACCGCCGAGCTGCGCCGCCAGCTCAAACCGCTGGGCCGGCAGGCCGAGATCGCCCGCCGCGCCCAGGCCGTGCAGACCGAGCTGCGCGACGCCCGGCTCCGCCTGGCCGCCGACGACTACGTGACCCTGTCCGAGGAGACCCAGCGCGAGGAGGCGTCCCAGGAGCAGGCCCGGCGTCGCCGCGCCGAGGTCGAGGAGCAGCTCGACGTCGCCCGCGAGCGCCAGGAGGAGCTGGAGACCGCGCTCGCCGCGGACGCGCCGCGGCTGCAGCTCGCGCAGGACACCTGGTACCAGCTCTCCGCGCTGGCCGAGCGGCTGCGCGGCACCGTCCGCCTCGCCGAGGAACGCGTCCGCCACCTCACGTCCTCGGCCGAGGCCGGGCGCACCCCCGGCCGGGACCCGGACGAGGCCGAGGCCGAGGCCGACGCGATCGCCGAGCAGGAGGAGGAGCTGGTCGCCGCCGTCGCCGAGGCCCGGCGCCGGCTCGACGAGGTCGTCACCGAGAAGGCCGAGCGCGAGCGGACCCTCGCCGCCGCCGAACGCGAGCACCTGGCCGCCGTGCGCGCCATCGCCGACCGTCGTGCCGGGATCGCCACCCTCGCCGGGAAGGCCGACGCGCTGCGCTCCGGCGTCGCCGCGACCGCCGAGGAGATCGAGCGGCTGTCCGAGGCGCTCGCCGAGGCGGGCGCCCGCACCGCCGAGGCCGAGGCCGAGCTGGAGACCGCGCGGGAGTCCCTCGGCGTCTCCGGGGACGCGGCCGACACCGACGCGCTGGCCACGCGGGTCGAGCAGGCCGAGGCCGCGCACCGCAGCGCCGCCGAGCGGGTCGCCGAGCTGGTCGCCGCCGAACGCGACGCCGAGCAGCGTCGCGCGCACTGGCGGGCCCGGGTCGAGGCCCTTCAGGTCGGCCTGGTCCGCCGTGACGGCACCGGCGCCCTGCTGGACTCCGGCGCCGACGGCGTGCTCGGCGCCGTCGCCGAGCTCGTCGAGGTCGAGCCGTCCGGTCGGGCGGCGGTCGCCGCGGCGCTGGGCGAGCTCGCCGAGGGCGTCGCCGTCGCCTCCGTGGTGTCCGCGGCCGACGCGCTGCGGTCCCTGCGCCGTGGCGACGCCGGCCGGGCCGCGCTGCTCGTCGGCGCCGGGTCCGCCGGGGCCGACCGCTCCGCCGGGCGGGTGCCGGTCCCGGTCCCCGATGGCGACCCGCCCGCCGGGCGCTGGGCGGCCGCGCTGGTCACCGCACCGCCCGCGCTCGCCCCGGCGCTGGGGGAGCTGCTGGCCGGGGTGGTCGTCGTCGACGGTCTGGACGCCGCGGCCACCGCCGTGGGGGCCCGGCCGGGGCTGACCGCGGTCACGACCGAAGGGGACCTGCTCACCGCACACGCCGCGCGCGGAGGCACCGGCGCCGGGGAGGGCGCGCTGCAGCTGCAGGCCGCCGTCGACGACGCGCTGGCCGCACGCGACGCCGTCGACGCCGAGCTGGAGTCGCTGCGCCCCACCCTCGACGGTGCCCGCGCCGAGGAGGCCGCCCGCGGCACCGACCTGACCGCGGCCCGCGCCGCGGTCGCCGACGCCGACCGTCGCCGCGCGGCCGCCGCCGCCCAGCTCGGGCGGCTCGAACAGGTCGTCACCTCGGCCCGCGCCGAGGCCCAGCGGCTGCGCGAGCGCCGCGACACCGTGGAGCGGCGGCGGTCGGACTCGCTGATCGAGCTGGAGGCCGCCGAGCACCAGCTGTCGCTGGCCTCCGACGCCCCGGTCGACGACGAGCCCGACACCGAGCTGCGCGACGAGGCCGCCGAGCGCGTGGAGGAGGTCCGCTCCGAGGAGGTCGAGTGCCGTCTCGCGCTGCGCACGGCCGAGGAGCGGGCCCGCGCCATCGCCGGGCGCGCGGAGACCCTGCGCCGCCAGGCGCACGGCGAGCGCGTCGCCCGGTCCCGGGCCGCCGCCGCGGCCGCCGAACGGGAGCGGGCCTCGGAGGTCGCCCGGCTCGTCGTCGACGCCGGGCACGTCGCCGCCGAGCGGATCGAACGCTCGCTGGCCGCCGCGGCCGCGGAGCGCGACGAGATCCAGGCCGCCCGCGCCGAACGGGAGCGCGCACACGCCGAGGCCCGCGACACCACCACGAAGCTGACCGCGCTGCTGGAGAAGCTCACCGACGCCGTCCACCGCGACGAGATGGTGCGCCAGCAGACCCGGATGCGGCTGGAGCAGCTGACCGAGAAGATCCTCGGCGACCACGGCATCGGCGTCGACGACCTCGTCGCCGAGTACGGGCCCGAGGTCCCGGTGCCGCCGTCGGCCGACGAGACCGCCGAGTACGAGGCCGCCCGCGAGCGCGGCGAGCAGGTGTCCGCGCCGCCGCCGGTCCCGTTCGACCGGCCCACCCAGGAACGCCGCCTCAAGCGAGCGGAGAAGGACCTGTCGCTGCTCGGCAAGGTCAACCCGCTCGCGCTGGAGGAGTTCGCGGCGCTGGAGGAGCGCTACAAGTTCCTGTCCACCCAGCTCGAGGACCTCAAGAACACCCGGCGTGACCTGCTCACCGTCGTCCGCGAGGTCGACGACAAGATCCTCGAGGTCTTCACCACCGCCTACCACGACGTCGCCGCCGAGTTCGAGACCGTGTTCGCGACGCTGTTCCCCGGTGGCGACGGCCGGCTCGTGCTCACCGACCCCGACGACATGCTCACCACCGGCATCGAGGTCGAGGCCCGCCCGCCCGGCAAGAAGGTCAAGCGGCTGTCGCTGCTGTCCGGTGGGGAGCGCTCGCTCACCGCGATGGCGCTGCTCGTCGCGATCTTCCGGGCCCGTCCCTCGCCGTTCTACGTGCTCGACGAGATCGAGGCGGCCCTCGACGACGTCAACCTGCGCCGGCTCATCTCGCTGATGGAGGAGCTGCGCACGACCAGCCAGCTCATCGTCATCACCCACCAGAAGCCGACGATGGAGGTCGCCGACGCCCTCTACGGCGTCTCCATGCGCGGCGACGGCATCACCCAGGTCATCTCCCAGCGCCTGCGACCCGCCTCCTGACCTGCTGACCGGCCCGTCCTGCGCGGCGCGTCGGCCGGGCGTGGCAGGGTGGCGTCGTGACCACGCAGACCCTCTGGATCGTCGTCGCGATCGTCGTGGCGGTGTTGCTGATCGCCGTCGTCGCAGGGCTGGTGATCGCCCGCCGACGGCGCATCAGCCTGCGGTCCGACGAGCAGCAGCGCGAGCTCGGGACCGGTACCGACGAGCCACCGCGCGCCGGCGGCGGCTACCAGGCCGGGAGCGGGTTCGCCTTCTCCTCCGGGACGGCCACCGCACCCGAGCGGCCGCGCGCCCCCGGCGACGACGCACCGACCGCCGCCACCCCGACCGCCACCCCGTCCGCCCCGGCGTCGCCCGCCGACGCCGCCGCCGACGCGCCGACGGCCGCCACACCGACCACCACCCCGTCCGCCCCGGAGGCCCCCGCCGAGGCCGCCGACGCGCCCACCGCCGACGAGGTCCGCACCCCGCCCGGTGGCACCCCCGTCGTCGACGGCGCCACCGAGGCCCGCACGCCGCCCCGCGGCGTCCCGGTCAGCACCGCACCGCCGGTCCCGTCGACCGCGCCCCCCAGCAGCCCGCCCGTCCCGACCGAGCAGACCGGGACCGTCACCGGCACCCCGGACGCCCGCGTCATCGACACGGCCGAGGCCAGCAAGGACCCGGCCACCCGGCAGCTCCGCCGCCCCGAGGGCCCCGCCGGGACCGCCGGGACCGACGCACCCGCGGCGAGCGCGCCCACCCAGCCGGTCGCCCGCCCGGAGGCCGCGCCCCCGCCGGCAGCACCCACCGCGCCGACTGTGCCGTCCGCGCTGACCGAGCCGTCTGCACCGACCGAGCCGGTCGCGCGCCCGGGGACGCCGGACACGCAGGCCCCCGGCACCCCCACCGAGGAGATCGCCCCGGCCGAGGGTCGGATCGGCCGGCTGCGCGGCAGGCTGTCCCGGTCGCGCTCCGGGCTCGGCCAGAGCCTTCTGGGCCTGCTCGGCGCGGGTGACCTCGACGAGGAGTCGTGGGAGGACGTCGAGGCCACCCTGCTGCAGGCCGACCTGGGGCCCGAGACGACCGCCGAGATCGTCGACGCGCTGCGCGAGCAGATCGCCACCCGTGGTGTCCGCACCGCCGAGCAGGCCCGCGCCGCCCTGCGTGACGTGCTCGTCGAGGCCCTCGGCACCGGCCAGGACCGCTCCGTGCACGCCCTGCCGCACGACGGGCGCCCCGCGGTGCTGCTGATCGTCGGGGTCAACGGCACCGGCAAGACCACCACCACCGGCAAGCTGGCCCGGGTGCTGGTCGCCGGGGGGCATCGGGTGACCCTGGGTGCGGCCGACACCTTCCGGGCCGCCGCCGCCGAGCAGCTCGTCACCTGGGGCGAGCGCTCCGGGGCGGGCGTCGTCCGCGGGCCCGAGGGCGCCGACCCGGCCTCGGTCGCCTTCGACGCCGTCACGCGCGGCACCGACGACGGCGTCGACGCCGTCCTGCTCGACACCGCCGGCCGGCTGCACACCAAGACCGGGCTGATGGACGAGCTCGGCAAGGTCAAGCGCGTCGTCGAGAAGCAGGCCCGGGTCGACGAGGTCCTGCTCGTCCTCGACGCCACCACCGGCCAGAACGGGCTGACCCAGGCCCGGGTGTTCGGCGAGGTCGTCGACGTCACCGGGGTGGTGCTCACCAAGCTCGACGGCACGGCCAAGGGCGGCATCGTGTTCCGCGTCCAGCGCGAGCTGGGCGTGCCGGTCAAGCTCGTCGGGCTCGGTGAGGGCCCCGACGACCTGGCCCCGTTCGAGCCCGCCGCGTTCGTCGAGGCACTGCTCGACTGAGGTCGTGGCGCGGGTCGCCCTCCCGGACGACCCGCGCCGTGCGCCACGTCACGAACCGGACCATTCGGATGACCTTCGGTCCTCCGGATCCGGTTGAGTAACGCAACCGTCATCTTGCTCGGCGCCCTGTTAATACTGCAACGGCAGTTCGGCGTGTGGTGAGAGGCTGACGGCCGTTCGGCGGTGATGATCACCGCGTGGTTGATCTTGCCGGGTGGGTGGCCTCGTTGGACGCGGTGGTGGAGCTGATCTCTGGCCGTTTCCGCAGGGTCGAGCCGCGCCGGCGGGTCGGAACCTACCTGCGAGGCCTGCTCGCGGGGCTCGAGCGGAAGAACGGCTGGACCCTCGCCGAACACGCCGGGGCGATGTCGCCGGACGGGATGCAGCGGCTGCTGCGCACCGCGGACTGGGACGTCGACGGGGTCCGCGACGACCTGCGCGGCTACGTCCTGCAACATCTCACCGACACCGCGTCGGGGGTGTTCATCGTGGACGAGACCGGGTTCATCAAGAAGGGCCTGCGTTCGGCCGGGGTGCAGCGCCAGTACACCGGCACCAGCGGGAAGATCGACAACTGTCAGCTCGGTGTGTTCCTGGCCTACGCCTCGAAGCGGGGGCGGGCGTTGATCGACCGGGAGCTCTACCTGCCGACCTCGTGGACCGAGGACCGCGAACGCTGCGAGCGCGCGGATGTCCCCGATGACGTCGAGTTCGCCACGAAACCGCAGCTGGGGACGGCGATGCTGGCCCGCACGTACGCCGCTGGGGCACTCACGTCCGGGTCGTGGGTGACCGCGGACGAGGTCTACGGGCAGAACCCGGGCTTTCGCGACTGGCTCACCGAGCGGGAGATCCCGTTCGTGTTGGCCACCCGCAATGACGACATGCTCACCAGCCCGGACGGGAATCGTCGCCCGGCCAAGGCCCTGGCCACGATCGCCGGGGCGCGTGATCTCGACACCGGGCACGACGGGTGGGAGCGCCGCGCGATCGGGCCGGGCGCGCACGGGATGCGGGTCTATGACTGGACCGCGGTTGCGCTGGCCATCGACGGCCTCCCGGCGGGTTGGGGGCACTGGCTGCTGGTGCGCCGCCAGACCGAGCCCGCAGAGGGCAAGACCATCCGTGAGCTGGCGTTCTACCGCTGCGCCGCCCCGGCGAACACGCCGCTGCGCGACCTCGTTCGAGTCGCCGGGGCGCGGTGGGCGATTGAGGAATGCTTCCAGACCGCGAAGAACGAGGCCGGCCTCGACCACTACCAAGTCCGCTCCTACCGAGCCTGGCACGCCCACATCACCCTGGCCATGCTCACCGCGGCCTACCTCGCCGTCACCCGCGCCGCCGAACACGCACGCGAGGCCGAAAAGGGGGATCCTCAGCCAGCCGGCGCGCATTGATTCAGCTGTCGGGCAACGAGATCCGCCGTCTCCTCGCCGCGCTCGCCTTCACCCCGCTCACCTGCATCGACCACGTCATGCACTGGTCGACCTGGCGCCGTGAACGCCAACAACAGGCCCGCGACTGCCACTACCGCCGACGCGGCGAACGACCCCCGAGCTGATCAACTGCCGTTGCAGTATTAACCGGTGCGAAACGGACAGGCGTCGAATGCGAAACACGCGATCATCATTCTTCCTCCCCAGTCGGACTAACGACAGACGTGGGAGGGACTAACCCGTGGAAGGCCTCAACAGCGGTGATACCGCCTGGCTCCTGACGAGCGCAGCACTCGTCATGCTCATGACTCCGGGGGTGGCGCTGTTCTACGGCGGCCAGGCCCGGTCCAAGAGCGTGCTCAACATGTTCATGATGTGCTTCAGCGCCCTGGGCGTCGTCGGTGTGCTGTGGATCCTCTACGGCTACTCGACGGTCTTCGGCACCGAGCTCGTCGGCGGCGGTCTGCTGGGCAACCCGGCCGAGTACTTCGGGCTCACCGCGCTGCTGCCCGACGACGAGGCCACCGAGACCTACCCGGCGCTGGCCTTCGTCAGCTTCCAGGGCATGTTCGCCATCCTCACCGTCGCCCTGATCGCCGGTGCTGCGGCGGACCGCATGAAGTTCGGCGCCTGGGTGCTGTTCTCCGGTCTCTGGGCCACGCTGGTCTACTTCCCCGTCGCCCACTGGGTCTTCGACCTGGAGCAGGGCTGGATCCCGGTCATCCTCGGCGCGAAGGACTTCGCCGGTGGCACCGCGGTCCACATCAACGCCGGTATCGCCGCCCTCGTGCTCTGCATCGTCCTGGGCAAGCGCCGCGGCTGGCCGCGTGAGGCCATGCGCCCGCACAACCTGACCATGGTCATGCTCGGTGCCGGCGTCCTCTGGTTCGGCTGGTTCGGCTTCAACGCCGGTTCGGCCACCTCGGCCGGCTGGGCCGCGGGCTACGCGTTCGTCAACTCCCTCGCCGCCACCGCCGCCGCCATCCTCGGCTGGCTGCTGGTCGAGAAGATCCGCTACGGCAAGGCCACCTCGCTGGGTGCCGCGTCGGGCATCGTGGCCGGTCTGGTCGCCATCACCCCGGCCTGTGCCTCGGTCTCCCCGCTCGGCGCGCTGGCCATCGGTGCCATCGCTGGTGCCCTCTGCGCCTGGGCCGTCGGCCTCAAGTACAAGCTGGGCTACGACGACTCCTTCGACGTCGTCGGCGTGCACTTCTTCGGTGGTCTCTGGGGCACCCTGGCCATCGGGTTCTTCGCCACCGACGTCGCCCCCGACGCCGTCAACGGCCTGTTCTACGGCGGCGGATTCACCCAGCTGGGCCTGCAGGCGGTCGCCGCGCTCGCCGTCATCGCCTACACCGCGATCGTCACCACGATCATCGTCTTCATCGTCAAGTTCACCATCGGCCTCCGGATCGACGACGAGGTCGAGCAGAGCGGCATCGACGAGGGCGAGCACGCCGAGACCGGCTACGAGTTCTCCGGCCTGCGCGGCGGCAGCGGCATCGGCTCCTCGCCGAAGCCCGCCACCGAGGCGAAGGCCACCCCCGCCGCGAAGCAGGAGGTCTGATCCGTGAAGCTCGTGACCGCCATCGTCAAGCCGTTCGTCCTCGAGGACGTCAAGGGCGCCCTGGAGCAGATCGGCGTGCTCGGTCTGACCATCAGCGAGGTCCAGGGCTACGGCCGCCAGAAGGGCCACACCGAGGTCTACCGGGGCGCGGAGTACTCGGTCGACTTCGTGCCGAAGGTCCGCGTCGAGGTCGTGGTCGACGACACGCTGCAGGACAAGGTCGTCGACGCGGTCGTCGAGGCCGCCCGCACCGGCAAGATCGGTGACGGCAAGGTCTGGGTGACCCCGGTCGAGACCGTGGTCCGCGTCCGCACCGGGGAACGCGGCGCCGACGCCATCTGATCGACGAACTCCTCGCGACGGCCCGTCGCGCTCCCTTCCCGGAGTGCGGCGGGCCGTCCGCCGTCCAGGCTCGAAACGGACATCACGACATGTATGCGGTCGACTACTCGAACGAACAGGAAGCGGGTGGCGCAGGGCGATGACGGTCCTGGGGTCGGGCGAAGCGGCGGACCTGGTCAAGGCGAAAGCGGTCCTCCTGGAATCCAACGGCCGGCACCACCACGGTCCGGAGGCGTTACGGGCCGCGCTGGTCGACCTGCACGACTTCTGGCTCTCCTCCCGGCGCGCAGCACTCGGGGTCGGCGGTGAGGGGAGCGGGACGGCGCTGGCGGCCGTCGGCGCGCTCGGCCGGCGCGAGCTCTGCCCCTGGTCCGATCTCGACCTCGTGCTCCTGCACGACGGCCGGACCGACGTCGACACGCTCGCCGAGAAGCTCTGGTACCCGCTCTGGGACGCCGGGATCGGCCTCGACCACTCGGTGCGCACGCCCGGCCAGGCCGTCCAGGTCGCGGCGACCGACCTGCGGGCGGCCTTCGGGCTGCTGGAGCTGCGGCACGTCGCCGGGGACGCGGCGCTCACCGGCAAGGTCCGCGACGCCGTCCGCACGGCCTGGCGGGCGGGGATGCGCAGCCGCTTCGACGAGATCGTCGACACCACCACCGACCGCTGGCAGCGCAACGGCGACGTCGCCCACCGCGTCGAGCCGGACCTGAAGAACGGCCACGGCGGCCTGCGGGACGTTCAGCTGCTCGACGCACTGGCCACCGCCCAGCTCGTCGACCGGCCGGGGGCCGACGTCGTCGCCGCCCGGTCGCTGCTGCTGGACGTGCGCACCGAGCTGCACCGGCTGTCCGGGCGGGCCCGCGACGTCCTGCGGGCCCAGGAGGCCGACGAGATCGCCGCGACCCTGGACGTCGGTGACCGTTTCGACCTGGCCCGCGCCCTGTCCGGAGCGGCCCGCGCGGTCGCCTTCGCGACCGAGGTCGGGCTGCGCCAGGCCCGCAACGCGTTGCCCCGCCGGGGACTCGCCGCGCTCCGCCGCGCGCCGGTGCGCCGGCCGCTGGACTCCGGCGTCGTCGAGCACGCGGGGGAGGTCGGGCTCGCCCGCGACGCGTCGGCGACGAAGGACCCGGCCCTGGTCCTGCGGGTCGCCGCCACCGCCGCCCGCACCGGGCTGCCGATCTCGGCGGGCACCCTGTCCCGGCTCGCCGACACCGCCCCCGAGCTGCGCGCGCCGTGGCCGCGGACCGCGCTGGCCGAGCTGCTCGCCCTGCTCGGGACCGGCAAGGCGGCCGTCGCGGTGATCGAGTCGCTGGACCGCACCGGGCTGTGGGGACGGCTGTTCCCCGAGTGGGGCGCGGTCCGTGACCTGCCGCCGCGGGACCGCACGCACGTCTGGACGGTCGACCGTCACCTCGTCGAGGTCTGCGCCGAGGCCGCCCGGCTCACCACCCGGGTGGCACGCCCGGACCTGTTGCTGGTCGGGGCGCTCCTGCACGACATCGGCAAGGGCCGCGGCGGCGACCACTCGGTGGTGGGGGAGTCGCTGGTCGGCCAGATCGGCGAGCGGCTCGGTCTGCGCGAGGGTGACCTCGTGCTGCTGGCGGCGATGGTGCGCCACCACCTGCTGCTGCCGCACACCGCGACCCGTCGCGACCCGGAGGACCCGGCGACGGTGTCGCGGGTGCTGGACACGCTGCGCGAGGCGGTCGCCCCCGGCGGCCGGGGCGACGCCGACGTGGCGCTGCTCGTCGAGCTGCTCGACGCCCTGGCCGAGGCCGACTCGCTGGGCACCGGGCCCGGTGTCTGGACCCCGTGGCGGCGGACCCTGATCCACGGGCTGGCCGGGCGCTGCCTGTCCGCGCTCGACGGCCGTCCGTTCGTCGAGCCCGGTCCGCCGGATCCGGCGCACCACGAGATGGTCGAGGCCGTGGCGGAGGGGGGACCGCAGGTCCGTTTCACCGGCGACGGCGACGTCTCCTCGGTCACCGTCGCGCTGCCCGACGGGCGGGGGGTGCTCTCGGCCGTCGCCGGGGTGCTGGCCCTGCACTCGCTGCAGGTGCACACCGCCGACGTGACCGTGTCCGACGGGGTGACGGTCGAGACGTTCGCGGTGACCCCGCGGTTCGGCGGTCTGCCCGACCCGGCGCTGGTCCGCTCGGACCTGACGCGGGTGCGTGCCGGAACCCTGGACCTGGCGCAGGCGCTGGCGCGCAAGGAGCGCGACTACGCGCCGTCGACGCCGGAGGTGGAACGGACCGCCCCGCCCCGGGTGCTGTGGTTCGACGACGAGGCCACCGGGGCGGTCGTGCTGGAGCTGCGCGGCACCGACCGCATCGGGCTGCTCCACCACGTCACCGCCGCGCTCGAACGGGCCGGGGTGGACCTCGTCTGGGCCCGGGTCGAGACGCTCGGCGCCTCGGTCGTCGACTCCTTCGGCATCGGCGGGTCCCCGGACGGGGCGGCCCGCGCCGCCATCGAGTCCGCGGTCCTCACGGTCGCCGCCGGGCAGGGCGAGGCCCACACGGGCACGTGACGCAGCACGGTGCGGCGCGGCGCGGTGCGGCGCGGCGCGGTGCGAACGGAACGATTCGGGCGACCTGACCGTTTCACCACACATGACCACCGCCCGTGCCGTGCCGACCGGCGCCGTCCCGCCGACCCGCGCCACCGAGCACCGCCCCGCCGACCCCGGTCCGCCCGGCGGCCCCGGCGCGGCGCCGCGCGTCGGCCCGGTGGCCGGCACCCCGTCCGACGACGATCCGGCGGCGCCGCTGGTCGTCGTGCTGCCGGGGCGGTCGCTGCTGCTGGTCGCGGGCCTGCCGGGAGCGGGGAAGTCCACCCTGCTCGCCGGGCTCGACGCGCCGGCGGACACCCGGGTCCTCGACTCGGGGGCCACCCGGGCCACGCTGGCGCGGCTGCTCCCGGCCGCGACGCCGTACCCGGCGTACCGGTGGCTGACCCACCTGGCCCACCGCGCGTCGGTGGTAACGGCGGTGCTCGGGCCCGCGGGCACCGTCGTCGTCCACCTGCCCGCGACCTCGCCGCGGGTACGGGCCGCGGTGCGGGCACTGGCCAGGCTCGGCCGCCGCGCGCCGCACCTGCTGTGGCTCGACACCACCCCCGACCAGGCACTCGACGGCCAGCACGCCCGGGGACGGGTGGTCCGCTCGCGCCCGTTCGCGACGCACGCGCGGCGTGCCCGCGACACCGTCGACGCCCTGCGGGCGGGCACCGAGACCGGCTGGTCCTCGGTCCGCCGCACCGATCGCTCCGGTGCCCGTGGGGGACTGGCACTGGCCAAGTAGGCTGGTAAGGGTGTTCGACTCCCTCTCCGAGCGGCTCGGATCCACGCTGCGCGACCTGCGCGGCAAGGGCCGGCTCTCCGACGCCGACATCGACGCCACCGCGCGCGAGATCCGGATCGCGCTGCTGGAGGCGGACGTCGCCCTGCCGGTGGTCCGCGGTTTCATCGCGCGGATCAAGGAGCGGGCCAAGGGGACGGAGGTCTCCCAGGCCCTGAACCCGGCCCAGCAGGTCGTCAAGATCGTCAACGAGGAGCTCGTCGCGATCCTCGGCGGCGAGACGCGGCGGCTGAACCTGGCCAAGGAACCGCCGACGGTCATCATGCTGGCCGGTCTGCAGGGCGCCGGGAAGACGACCCTGGCCGGCAAGCTCGCCCGCTGGCTCCGGGGCCAGGGCCACACCCCGCTGCTCGTGGCGTGCGACCTGCAGCGTCCCAACGCGGTGAACCAGCTGCAGATCGTCGGCGAGCGCGCCGGCGTCCCGACCTACGCACCGCACCCCGGTGCCACCGGGTCCGGTGAGCTCCCCGAGGGCCCCGGCGACCCGGTCGGCGTCGCCCGCGACGGCATCGCGCACGCCCGTGAGAAGCAGTACGACGTGGTCATCGTCGACACGGCGGGCCGCCTCGGTGTCGACGAGGAGCTGATGCGCCAGGCGTCCGACATCCGGGACGCGGTACAGCCCGACGAGGTCCTGTTCGTCGTCGACGCGATGATCGGTCAGGACGCCGTGGCCACGGCCGAGGCGTTCCGCGACGGCGTCGGCTTCACCGGTGTCGTGCTGACCAAGCTCGACGGCGACGCCCGCGGTGGAGCCGCGCTGAGCGTCCGCGAGGTCACCGGCCAGCCGATCCTCTTCGCCTCCAACGGCGAGAAGCTCGAGGACTTCGACGTCTTCCACCCCGACCGGATGTCCTCGCGCATCCTCGGGATGGGCGACCTGCTCACCCTCATCGAGCAGGCCGAGCAGGTCTTCGACGCCGAGCAGTCCGCGGCCGCCGCGGCGAAGATCAGCTCCGGTGAGCTGTCCCTGGAGGACTTCCTCCAGCAGATGCTGCAGCTGCGCAAGATGGGGCCGATCGGCAACATCCTGAACATGCTCCCGGGGATGAACTCCGGGCAGGCGAAGGCCGCGCTGGAGCAGGTCGACGACCGTCAGATCGACCGCCTGCAGGCCATCATCCGTGGCATGACCCCCGCCGAGCGGGCGGACCCCAAGATCATCAACGCGTCGCGCCGCCAGCGCATCGCGAACGGGTCCGGTGTCTCCGTCTCCGACGTGAACGACCTGGTCAACCGCTTCTTCGAGGCCCGCAAGATGATGAAGCAGATGGCCGGCCAGTTCGGCTTCGGCGGTGGCGGGCGCAGCGCGACCAAGAAGGTCCCGAAGAACCCGCGCAAGGCTCGCCAGGCGAAGAAGGGCCGGCGCAGCGGCAACCCCGCGAACCGCGCGGCCGCCGGCGCGCCGGACCTGTCGAACCTGCCGCCGAGCCTCCAGCAGCTCCCGCCCGGGCTGGGCAACCTCGACCAGCTGCCGCCCGGGTTCGACCCGTCGAAGCTGAACTTCGGCAAGAAGAAGTAGCTAGGGTCGCCACCCATGACCGATCTCCCGGCCGTGGGGTGGCGGCTCCGCGGGACGCTGCTGGGCCCCGACGGTGCCGCGGGCACCGACCTGTACGTCGACGGCACCGGGCGGATCAGCCCGGAGCCGCTGCCCGGCGCCCAGGACCTGGTCACCGACGGCTGGATCGTCCCCGGTCTGGTCGACGCGCACTGCCACGTCGGGCTCGGGCCGAACGGCCCGGTCACCGACCTGGAGGAGTGCGCGGCCCAGGCACGCACCGACCGCGACGCGGGCACCCTGCTGCTGCGCGACTGCGGGTCCCCGGTCGACACCTCGCCGCTGCAGGCCCGCGACGACCTGCCCGAGATCATCCGCGCCGGGCGGCACGTCGCCCGCCCCAAGCGCTACATCCCCGGCCTCGCCGCCGAGCTCGACGACCCGCGCCTGCTGGTCGACGAGGTCCGGACCCAGGCGGCCCGCGGCGACGGCTGGGTGAAGCTCGTGGGGGACTGGATCGACCGTTCGGCGGGCCCCGACGACGCCGACCTCGCCCCGCTCTGGCCGGACGAGGTACTGGCCGAGGCGATCACCGCGGCCCACGGGGCCGGCGCCCGCGTCACCGCGCACGTCTTCGGCACCGAGGCGCTGCCCGGGCTGATCTGGGCCGGGATCGACTGCATCGAGCACGGCACCGGGCTCTCCGACGAGCTCATCGACGAGATGGCCGCCCGTGGCACCGCCCTGGTGCCGACGCTGATCAACGTCGAGACCTTCCCCGGCATCGCCGAGAAGGCGACGAAGTATCCCCGCTACGCCGGCCACATGCGTGACCTGCACACCCACGCCTGGGAGACCGTCGGCCGCGCGATCGAGGCCGGGGTCCCGGTCTACGCGGGCACCGACGCCGGCGGCGGCATCCGGCACGGCCGGATCGCCGACGAGATCGCCGAGCTCGCCCGGGCCGGGCACCCGGACCCGATCGGGGCGGCGAGCTGGGCGGCGCGGTCCTGGCTGGGCCGCCCGGCCGGCCCGACGCCCGGTGCGCCTGCCGACCTGGTCGTGTACGACCGTGACCCGCGGGGGGATCTCGGCGTGCTGCGGGCCCCGTCGGTGGTCCTGATCCGCGGACGTCGGGTATCAACGGGGGCATGAGCAGTTCGCCCGGTTCGCCGCGGGGATCACGCGGAGCCTCCGCCGACGACCCGGACGGCTCGAGCCCGTCCGGGGCCGCGGCACCGTCGCCCGCCGGATCGTCGCCCGCCGGATCGTCGTCGCCCGCCGGACCGCCGCCCGCCGGGTGGCCGGGCGGGCCCGGGCCGAACGGTGCAGGCGGGCCCGGCCCGTACGGCCCGGGTGGGTCGACGCCGTACGGACCGGGTGGCCCGGCGCCCTGGGGGCCGGGTGGACCCGGGCAGCACGGCCCGGGCGCGCCGTACGGTCCGCCGCCGCGGCGCGGGCTGTTCGGGATCGAGCCGTCCCCGCCCCCGCCGCGCCCGTTCCGCGGGCTGCTCGCGTTCCTCGTGGTCGAGATCGTGTTCCTCGGCTCGTCGTTCCTGCTGGCCGTGGGCCTGGGGGAGGTCGACTCGGCACAGGAGGTCCTGCTCGCGATCGTCGTCCCGACGATCCTGGCCGCGCTCACCTGCGTCGTCTGGACCCGGGTGTTCGGCAGCGGTCCCGTCGCCGACCTGGGCCTGCAGTTCCGCTGGGAGGACGTCGGCATCGGGCTGCTGATCGGCGTCGCCGGGCTGTTCGTGACGATCCCCGCCGCGCTGGCCTACCTCTACCTGGTCGGCCCGGACCTCACGACCTCGGTCGGCGTCGCCTTCGAGGGCATCCGCACGACGTGGCCGGTCGCGCTGGCCGTGATGGTCGGCGTCGTCGTGATCGCGCCGGTCTGCGAGGAGATCGTCTACCGCGGCCTGCTGTGGAACGCCGTCGCCCACTGGATCGGCAACCGCTGGGTCGTGTTCGTGCTGACCACGGCGGTGTTCGCCCTGGCCCACCTGGAGTTCCTGCGTGCGCCGCTGCTGTTCGTCGTCGCGCTGCCGTTGGGGATCGCACGGCTGCTGACCGGCCGCGTCACCGCCGGGATCGTGGCGCACGCGGTCAACAACTTCCTGCCAGGGCTGGCCCTGGCCCTCATGCTGGTCGGGGCCTTTCCCGCGGTCTGAACGACGTCTGGCAGAATGGTCGATCGGGTCCGTGGCCGGCCCTCTACCTGCCACGGCCGACACCTACGAGTGAGCGAGCCCGTAACCCCACGCGAGGCAGGCTGACTCATCGCAGCACGAATCGACATTCGCGAGGAGCACCACAGCGTGGCCGTCAAGATCAAGCTGATGCGTCTGGGCAAGATCCGTCAGCCGTACTACCGCGTCGTCGTCGCGGACTCCCGTACGCGCCGCAACGGCCGGGCCATCGAGACGATCGGCAAGTACCACCCGAAGAACGAGCCGAGCCTGATCGAGATCGACTCGGACCGTGCGCAGTACTGGCTGGGCGTCGGCGCGCAGCCGACCGAGTCGGTGCAGAACCTGCTCGAGATCACCGGCGACTGGCAGAAGTTCAAGGGCCTGCCGGGCACCGAGGGCACCCTGAAGCCGCAGGCCGAGAAGGTCGACAAGCTGGCCCGCTTCAACGAGGCGCTGGCTGCGGCGAACGAGGAGCCGACCACCGCGGCCACCACCCCGAAGAAGAAGGGTGGCGACCGCGCCGGCAAGGCCGCTGACGCCGCCCCGGCCGAGGCCGCGACGAAGAGCGACGACGTCGCCGACGCGACCAAGGACGCGGCCGCGCCGGCCACCGAGTCGACCCAGTCGTGACTCTCATGGCGGACGCGCTCGAGCACCTCGTGCGCGGCATCGTCGACCACCCCGACGACGTCCGGGTGGACCTGGTCACCGGGCGTCGCGGTCGGATCCTCGAGGTCCGGGTGCACCCCGACGACCTCGGGAAGGTGATCGGCCGGGGTGGTCGCACCGCCACCGCCCTGCGCAACGTCATCGGTGGTGTGGGCGGTCGCGGCGTGCGCGTCGACGTCGTCGACACCGACCGGTGACGAGTTCCGCACCCGACGACGCCGGCCAGGTCCTGGTCGGCGTCGTCGTGCGTGTACACGGTCTGCGGGGTGAGGTCGTGGTCGAGCCCCGCACCGACGACCCGCGCACGCGGTTCGCGCCTGGTGCCGTCCTACAGGGCCACCGGACCCGCGGCGCGGGTCCCGGGCCGCTCACCGTCACCGGTGCGCGTGCCCACTCGGGTCGCTGGCTCGTGCTCTTCGAGGGCGTCGCCGATCGCGACGCCGCCGAGGCCCTGCGCGGGGTCCAGCTCAGGCTGCCGACCTCCGCGCTCGCCGAGCCGGAGGACCCGGAGGAGTTCCACGTCCACCAGTTGACCGGCCTGCGGGCCGAGCTGGCGGACGGGACCGCGGCGGGCACTGTCTCCGACGTCGTGCACGGGCCCGGCGGGTCCCTGCTGGTCGTCACCCGGCCCGCCGGACACGAGGCGCTCGTCCCGTTCGTCGAGGCGATCGTGCCCACCGTCGACCTGGCGGGGGGACGCGTGGTCCTCGACCCGCCCGACGGGCTGCTCGACCCCCAGGACTGATCGCGGCCCGGCACCCTCCCGTGGTGCCGGGCCGTTCTCGTGGCGCCGGTGTCAACCAAGGTTGACATCGAGTGCGTTGTCAACCTACATTGACACCATGAGCGATGCGACGGCGGTGGCCGCGGCGGCGTCCAGCACGGATCCGGCCGTGGGGCTGCGGGCGGTGGTGGCCCTGCGTGAGCTGCAGGAGTCCCTGGAGGAGCTGCAGGTCACCAACGCCCGCGACCAGGGGTGGTCCTGGCAGCAGATCGCCGACGCGCTGCGGATCAGCCGGCAGGCGGTGCACAAGAAGTACCGCCGGCTCGGCCTGTAGAGGGGGAGACACACATGTTCGAACGGTTCACCGACGAGGCCCGCAGGGTCGTCGTCCTGGCCCAGGAGATCGCCCGGACGAGGTACGCGGGGCGGATCGGGCCGGAGCACCTGCTGCTCGGGGTCCTGGGGTGCCCCGGTACGCCGGGGGAGGAGATCCTCTCCGCGGCCGGGGTCGACGCCCGCACCGTCGCCGAGGAGCTCGACCGGGTGGACGGCGCGCCCGGTGGCGACGCCGACGCCCTCGCCACCCTGGGCATCGACCTCGACGCCGTCCGGAACGCGGTGGAGGCGGGCTTCGGCCCCGGCGCGCTCGACCGACCGCGGCGCGAGCGGTGGCGGGCCGGGCACATCCCGTTCGAGAAGTCGTCGAAGAAGGCGCTCGAGCTGGCGCTGCGCGAGGCGGTCCGGCTGGGCGACCGGTTCATCGGGACCGAGCACGTCCTGCTCGGGCTGCTGCACCCGGACACCACGGCCTCACAGGTGCTCGACCGGTGCGGGGTGACGCTGTACGGCACCCGGGAGGCCGTGGAACGGCGGCGGCCCCGCCGGGCCGGCTGAGCCACCTGGCCGGGTCGCCCGTCCGGACGTCGACGCGCAGGTCATCGGCGTTCACGTCGTCGCTGCTCAGTCGTCGGCGCTCAGTCGTCGGCGCGGTCCGGGTCGTCCGGGTCCTCCGTCGGGTCGACCCTGGTCTGGGCCGAGCGCACCCCGTCGGTCTCCGACAGCGCCGCGGCCAGTCCGTTCAGGTCACCCCGGCCGTCGAGCCGCAGGGTGAGCGCGGCGACCCGGCCGCCGTCGTCGGTGTACGAGCCGCGGTGCACGGACACCCCGGCGACCGAGAAGCCGGCCGCGGTGCAACGCTCCAGGACCCGGCGGAGCACGCCGTGGCCGTCGTCGTAGCGGATCCGCAGCACCGGCGGGCGACGACGGTGCCGTCGCACCACCCGCGCAACCGGCTGCAGACCGCGGGTGACCAGGAAGTGCGCCGCCGTCGCCAGGACGGCCAGCGGGGCCAGGCCCGCGCCGCACGCCGTCCCGACCGCGGCGGCCAGCCAGATCGTGGCCGCGGTGGTGAGCCCGCGCACCACGTCCTGCCGGACGAAGATCAGCCCCGCGCCGATGAACCCGATCCCGGACACGATCTGCGCCGCGATCCGGGACGGGTCCAGGGCGACGTGCTCGGTCGTGAGCAGGTCGGCGAAGCCGTACTTCGAGATGACCATGAACACCGCCGCGCCGACGCCGACCAGCACGTGCGTGCGCAGTCCGGCGCTCTTCGCCCCGGCCTCGCGTTCCAGACCGATCGCCGTCGTCAGCAGTAGGGCGAGCAGCACCGGCGGCAGCAGGCTCCACTGCGCCGCCGTCGACCAGAGCGGCTCGGTCCAGGATTCCGACATGCGCGACCTCCTTCGGGGCGGGGGGACGGGCGCCTGCGACGATCCGCGCCGTGCGGATCGACGTCGTGACCATCTTCCCGTCCTACCTGCAACCGTTGCGCGAGGCACTGCTGGGGCGGGCGATCGACCGCGGGCTGCTGGACGTCGCCGTGCACGACCTGCGGGACTGGACCCACGACGTGCACCAGGCCGTCGACGACTCCCCGTACGGCGGCGGGCCGGGCATGGTCATGCGCCCCCAGGTGTGGGGCGAGGCCCTCGACGACGTGCTGGCCACCCCGGACCTGCCCGCCCGGCTGGTCGTCCCCACCCCGGCCGGGCGGGCGTTCACCCAGGCCACCGCGCACGCCTGGGCCGCCGAGGAGCGGCTGGTGTTCGCCTGCGGCCGCTACGAGGGCATCGACGAGCGCGTGCTGCTCGACGCCCGGGCCCGCGGCATCACCGTCGACGAGGTCTCGATCGGGGACTACGTGCTCGTCGGCGGGGAGGTCGCGGTGCTCGTGATGGTCGAGGCCGTCGCCCGGCTGCTGCCCGGCGTGCTGGGCAACCCGCGCTCGGCCGCCGAGGACTCCTTCTCCGACGGGTTGCTCGAAGGCCCGTCCTACACCCGTCCCGAGGTGTGGCGGGGGCTGGCCGTGCCGGAGGTGCTCCGCGGCGGGAACCACGCCGCGATCGCCCGCTGGCGCCGCGACCGGGCCCTGGAACGGACCCGGGACCGGCGCCCCGACCTGCTCGACGCGCTCGGGCCGGACGCCCTGGACGCCGCCGACCGCGCGGTGCTCGCCGCCGGGCGCCCCGACGACGACGCCGACGGCCCCACCGGCTGAGCGTTCCCGCCGGTCGCGTCCCCGGCCCGGCACCGCGGGGCCGGCCCAGGGCCGTGCGGGGGACCGTCCGGCCGTCGCCCGGCGGGCCCCCACCGGCGACCGGCGGTGCCCGGTGCGTCCGGTACGACCGGCCCCGCGGAGCCGTTCCCGGAGGCCCCGGACCACCGGGTGTCCGGGGCGATCTGCCCGTCTGGCACTATGGACGGGTTGCCAGCGCCGCGTGTGGCGCCCGGTGACGGTCACGTGTGCCCCGGTCCCGCCGGTGGTGCCGGCCGTACCGAGCCCGCCACGTGAGGAGCGTCGTCGCCAGTACGGCACGACCGCCCCGTGGCCCGGGCGCGATCCCGGATCGACCCGGGACCGGCACCGCACGACCCGCACGAACGACACACGAGGACGGACCGTCGACATGAACACCCTGGACGCACTGGACGCGGAGACCCTGCGCTCCGACATCCCGAACTTCCGCCCCGGGGACACCCTCAAGGTGCACGTGAAGGTCATCGAGGGCAACCGCACCCGTACCCAGATCTTCCAGGGCGTCGTCATCCGTCGCCACGGCTCGGGTGCCCGCGAGACCTTCACCGTGCGCAAGATCTCGTTCGGCGTCGGCGTCGAGCGCACCTTCCCGGTGCACACGCCGAACATCGAGAAGATCGAGGTCGCCACCCGCGGTGACGTCCGCCGGGCGAAGCTGTACTACCTCCGCGACCTCCGCGGCAAGGCCGCGAAGATCAAGGAGCGCCGGGAGACCACCGCGTCCTGACCGTCACCCAGTCGTGACGGACCGGTGACGTAATCTCGAAGCGTGGCCTTCCCCGAGCTCCCCGACGACCGCCGGGCCCGCCCCCGGCGGTATCGCGGCAGCGATGTCCCCGAGCGCCCCGGTCGGCGGCGGGCCCCCGAGGACCCGCCGCAGACCGGTGGCGAACCGGGTGGTGACGAGCAGCAGTGGCTGCTCGGCACCGCATTGCAGCACGGGGTGCCCGCCCGGGACGGCTCCGCGGACGGTGAGCCCGAGGGCGCACCGCGCGGGGTCCGTACCCGGCACACGGGCCCGGAGGACGGCGCTGACGGCGCAGGCCCCCGTGGACGTCGCTACCGCAACGGGTTCGACGAGCTCGCCGCCGGGCGCTCAGGTCGGCACGGCGTCGACGGGGCCGCCCCGGCCCCCGCGGACCGGCCCGCCCCGGCCACCGAGGGTCCGGACACGCTGCAGGCCCGCTACGCCGCCCGGCTGAACCGGCCTGACGGCCCCGAGGCCGGCGCCGCACCGAACGGCAGGTCGTGGCCACCTCCCGGCAGCCGCCCGGAGCACGCCCCGGAACCCCGGTACCCGGCATCGCCGGCCGGACGCCCCGAGGGCGCCGGCCGCCACGGCATCCGCCCGGCCCCCGACCAGCCCCTTCCCGACGGCGGGCACGGTCGTCGCGCCGCCGGGTACGACCCGAACAGCGCCGCCGGTCTCGACCCGAGCCGTACTGCGGGGTTCGATCCGAACCGTGCCGCGGGGTTCGACCCGAGCCGTCCTGCCGGGTTCGAACCGAACGCCGCCCCGCCCGTCCGCGGCCCCGGGGCACCTCGTCGCAACGGCCGGCCGGAGGGCCGTTCCCCCGAGGGCCACGCGCCCGACGGGTACGGCCGCCCCGACCCGCGTGGTCGTGGGGCCGGCCGCCCGCCGCTGCGCGGCCCGTCCGGCGAGTACACCAACGGTGCCCACCCGGACCAGCGCCCCGACGGAGCCGCCCCCGGTCAGCCGGACGGCACCGGTGCGTTCGGCGGTCCCGAGCGGTCCGCTCCGCGCGCCGGCCGCCGCCCCGCCGGGCCGCTCGCCGACGGCGCCGTCCCGCCGTCGCGCCGTCCCGTCCCGCCGCCGGTCGACGGCGTCCCGACCACACGTCGCCCCGTCCCGCCGGACGCCGCCACGACCACGCGCCGCCGGGTGCCGACCGAGGCCGACCCGCGGCGTACCCGCGCCGCCGCGGCCCCGGCCGGCGACGACGTCGACCCCGGCGCCGACCCCGAGACCGCCGCCGTCCCGCACCCCGGCTCCGATGCGCCGCCGCGGCCCCCCCGACGCCGCCGTCCGGCGGCCGCGTCGCCGGAACCGCCCGAGGAGCCCGACGAGAACCCCGCCGAGATCCCTGCCGAGCCGGAGGACGGGACGGACGAGCCGGAGCGCGCCACGGGTGGACGCGCCGCACGCCGCAACCGCCCCGTCGGCATCGGCGGCCGGATCGCCGCGCTCACCGGGCGCGGTTCCGCCGCGGCCGCTGCGGGTGAGGAGAAGCCCAAGACGGCGTTCTGGAAGGAGATCCTGCTCCTGGCCGGGGTCGCCATCCTGCTGACGGTCCTCATCCAGACCTTCCTCGCGAAGGTCTACGTCATCCCGTCGAGCTCGATGGAGACGACGCTGCACGGCTGCACCGGCTGCAACAACGACCGGGTGCTCGTCGACAAGGTCACCTACAACTTCACCGACATCAGCCCGGGCGACATCGTGGTCTTCCGCGGCACCGACGGCTGGGCCAGCGAGACCTACAGCGGCGAGGGCAGCGAGAACCCGCTGGTCAAGGGCATGCAGACGCTCGGCTCGCTGGTCGGGATCGCCCCGCCGGACGAGAAGGACTTCGTCAAGCGGGTCATCGCCGTGGGGGGCCAGACCGTCTCCTGCTGCGACGCGCTCAACCAGGTCGTCGTCGACGGGCAGCCGCTGACGGAGCCCTACATCTACTACCTGCCCGAGGCGGGTCCGGCCCGGCAGATCCCGTTCGGCCCGATCACCGTCCCCGAGGGCCAGTACTGGATGATGGGCGACTCGCGGAACAACTCCGCGGACTCCCGGGCGGCGGGGCACGGCCCCATCCCCGAGGCCAACATCATCGGCAAGGTACGGCTGATCGTGCTGCCCTTCGACCGGTTCGGCTGGGTCAGTGCGGTCGACCCGCAGACCACGGCCGACGCGGCCGGGCTGCCGGGGCTGCCCGACGGTCTGCCGCTGGCACTGGGCATCATGGGGACACTGCCGCTCGCGGCCGGTCGCCGACGGGCCCTGCTCGCCCGCGCCGAGGCCGAGCGGTTCCTGCCCGCGACGCGCCCCCCGCACGGGTGGCGCCGGAGAACCTGACCGGGAGCACCGTGCCGGTTCCGCCCACCCGCGCCCGTCCCGCCGGACGGCCGCGTGCCCGCCGACGCCCCGTACGGGTCCTGCCCGACGGGCTGCGTCCGCCGCGTGCCGTCGTCCGCGACGGCGGCACCTGGACCCTGCAGACGGTCCTGCAGCGCCACGGGCTCGGCCCGGTCGCCGGCGTCGACGAGGCCGGTCGCGGTGCCAGCGCCGGACCGCTGGTCGTCGCCGCGGCGGTGCTGCGGCCCGCGGACGCGAAGGCCCTCGACGGGCTGACCGACTCGAAGCTGCTGACCCCGGCCGCCCGTGACCACTGGTACGACCGCATCCGGGCCCGGGCGCTGGACCACGCCGTCGTCGTGATCCCGGCGGCGGAGGTCGACCGCCGCGGGGTGCACGTGGCCAACATCGAGGGCATGCGTCGCGCGGTGGCCGCGCTGACCGCGGTCACGCCCGGCTACGTCCTGACCGACGGCTTCCCGGTCCGCGGCTTCGGCAGCCCGGCCCTCGCGGTGCCGAAGGGCGACCGGGTGGCGGCCTGCATCGCGGCGGCGTCGGTGCTGGCCAAGGTGACCCGGGACCGCATCATGACCGCACTCGACGCCGAGCACGACCGCTACGGCTTCGCGGTGCACAAGGGCTACAACACCCCGGACCACGAGGCCGCGCTGCGCGCACACGGGCCCTGTCCGGAGCACCGGTTCTCCTTCGCGAACGTCGCCGCGGTGGCCGGGCGCGAGGCCCCGGCGGGGCTGGTCCACAATGGGGCGCTCCCCGAGCAGGAACCCGACCCCGGAGACCCGGGGGACACGGTCGGGGCGTGGGAGCCGTTGGAGATCGTCACAGGAGGAGCGGGCCGGTGAGCGCCGAGGATCTCGAGAAGTACGAGACCGAGATGGAGCTCACGCTCTACAAGGAGTACCGCGACATCGTCGCCCAGTTCTCCTACGTCGTGGAGACGGAGCGCCGGTTCTACCTGGCCAACTCCGTCGACGTCGCCCCGCGCAACGCCGACGGCGAGGTCTACTTCGAGGTGCGCATGTCCGACGCGTGGGTGTGGGACATGTACCGCCCGGCGCGGTTCGTCAAGAACGTGCGGGTCGTGACGTTCAAGGACGTCAACATCGAGGAGCTCGACACCCCGGACCTGCGGCTCCCCGACGACGACCAGTTCCCGGGCTGAGCGGGTAGCAGACCCCACCGACGGTTCCACCGTCCCGGCCGCGCGGCCGACGGTGCCCGTCCACAACCGGCGGATCCGTCCACAGCCGGCCGATCCACCCCCGCGACGGGCCCACCCGGCCCGATCGTGGACCCATGGCAGCGAAGGACGAGCTCGGGCGCCGCGGTGAGGACACCGCCGCCGAGTACCTCGAACGGGCACACGGGATGGTCGTGCTCAGCCGCAACTGGCGGTGCACGCACGGCGAGATCGACATCGTCGCGGTCGACCCGCAGCAACGGCTGGTGTTCTGCGAGGTCAAGACCCGTTCCGGTCTCCGCTACGGCGAACCCGCCGAGGCGGTGACCCCCCGCAAGACACGCCGGATCCGGATGCTGGCCAAGGCGTTCATGGCCGCCCACCGGGTCAGCTGGGTCGAGATCAGGTTCGACGTCGTGGCGGTCCTGATCCGACCCGGCCGGCCGGTCACCCTCACCCACTACCCGGCGGCGTTCTGATGCGGCCCCCGGCACGCATCTGGTCGGTCGCGCTGCACGGCGTCGACGGCGTCCCCGTCGAGATCGAGGCGGTCATCGGCGGCGGGATGCCCGGCGTGCACCTCGTCGGCCTGCCCGACGCCGCGCTCAACGAGTCCAAGGACCGGGTGCGGTCCGCGATCGTGCACTCCGGCCGCACCTGGCCCAACGAGCGGATCGTGCTCGCCCTCTCCCCGGCGACACTGCGCAAGACCGGCAGCCGCTTCGATCTCGCACTGGCGCTCGGCGTCCTGGTCGCCGCGGCCGCGGTGCCGCCCGACCGGCTGCGCGGCACCGTGCTGCTCGGCGAGCTCGCTCTCGACGGCAGGCTGCGCCCGGTGCGCGGCGTGCTGCCCTGCCTGCTCGCCGCGCGGGACGCCGGGATGATCCGCGCCGTCGTGCCCCGCGCCACGCTCGCGGAGGCCGCGCTGGTCGACGGCATCGAGGCGTTCGGCGCCGACAGCCTCGGCGACGTCCTGGACTGGGCGACGGGCAACCGGCTGCTGCACCGGCACGACGGCGGACCGGAGGAGGCCCCGGCCGCCGTGGCCCCCGAGCTGGCCGACGTGCTCGGCCAGCACGACGCCCGGCGCGCCCTGGAGATCGCCGCCGCCGGCGGGCACCACCTGCTGATGGTCGGCCCGCCCGGCACCGGCAAGACGATGCTCGCCCAGCGGGTGGTGGGGCTGCTGCCCGAGCTCGACCGCTCCGAGGCGCTGCAGCTCGCCGCGATCCGCTCGGTGGCCGGGCGGCTCGGCGACACCGGGGCGCTCAGCACGTGCGCGCCGTTCGTCGCGCCGCACCACTCGGCGTCGACCGCGGCGCTGCTCGGCGGGGGAAGCGGCGTCGCCCGGCCCGGCGCGGTGTCGCTGGCCCACCGCGGGGTGCTGTTCCTCGACGAGTGCCCGCACTGGCCCGCCTCGGTCCTCGACGGGCTGCGCACCCCGCTGGAGGAGGGCGAGGTCCGGCTGTCCCGCGCCGACGGCACCGTGCGCTATCCGGCCCGTTTCCAGCTCGTCCTCGCAGCGAACCCGTGCCCGTGCGCCCCGCCGATCGACCGTGACTGCACCTGCCGCCCCGACGTCCGCCGCCGCTACCTGTCCCGGCTGTCCGGTCCGCTGCTCGACCGGGTCGACCTGCGGGTGGCGATGGAGCCGGTGACCGCGCTGCGGGTGACCGAGCAGCGGGGCGAGGACACCGCGACCGTCCGCCGCCGGGTGCTCGACGCGCGTGCCGCCGCCGTCGCGCGGTGGTCGGAGCACGGGTGGCGGTGCAACGCCGAGGTGCCCGGCCCCGCCCTGCGGACCCGCTTCCCGCTGCCCGCCCGCGTGATCGCACCGCTGGAGGCCCGGTTGCGCGCCGGTGACCTCAGCGCCCGCGGCGCGGACCGCGCGCTACGGGTCGCGTGGACGCTCAGCGACCTCGCCGGGGCCGACCGGCCCGACCGCGGTCTGGTCGACGCGGCGCTGTACTTCCGCGAGCGGGGTGCCGCGTGAGCGCCCCGGGCCCGGCCGCCGGCACGGGCACCGACATCGCCCGGGGCACCGACATCGGCCGGGGCGTCGGCAGGGTGCCCGAGGAGGTCCTGCGCGCCCGCGCCTACCTGATGCGCTGCGTCGAACCCCCGAACCGGCACCTCGTCGCGCTGGTCGACCGGTACGGGCCGGTCGAGGCGGCCGACCGGCTGCGCCGCGGCGCGGTCCCCGACGAGCTGCTGCGCGCCGCCGCGGCCCGGCGGGGCACCGACCGGTCCGAGGCCGACCTGGAGGAGGCCGCCCACGCCGGGGCCCGCCTGCTCGTGCCGGAGGACCCGGGGTGGCCGTCGTGGCCGTTCCGGTCGTTCGCCGAGGCCCCGCGGGCCGACCTCGCGCCCCCGATCGCGCTGTGGGCCCGCGGGCCGGGGGAGATCGCGACGCTCGCCGACCGGTCGGTCACCGTCGTCGGCTCGCGCGCCGCGACCCCGTACGGGTTGGGCGTGGCCGCGGACTTCTCCGCGACCCTGGCCCGGCGCGGCGTCGCGGTCCTGTCCGGCGCCGCGTTCGGCATCGACGCGGCCGCGCACCGGGGGGCCCTCGCCGTCGACGGTGCGACGGTCGCGGTCCTGGCCTGTGGCCCGGACCGGGTCTACCCGGCCGCGCACACCGGTCTCCTGGAACGGATCGCCGCGACCGGTCTGGTGCTCACCGAGTACCCGCCCGGCACGATCCCCGGGCGGCTGCGGTTCCTGGTCCGCAACCGGCTGCTGGCCGCACTCGGTGTCGGGACCCTCGTCGTCGAGGCCGGGGCGCGCAGCGGGACGAAACGGACCGCCGCCGACGCGACCGCGCTCGGGCGCCCGCTGATGGCGGTGCCGGGCCCGGTCACGTCGGGGATGTCGGTCGGCTGCCACGAGCTGGTTCGCTCGCACCAGGCGGGCCTCGTCGGGCGGCCCGAGGACGTCCTGGAGGTCGTCGGCCGGCTGGGCGTGGACCTCGCCTTGCCGCCGCAGGGGGAGTCCCGCCCGACCGACGGGCTCGACCCGCGGGTGCTCGCGGTCCACGACGCGCTGCCCGCCCGGGCCGCGTGGCCGCCGGGACGGATCGGCGAGGCCGCGGGCGTCGGCCCCGACGAGCTGCGCGCGGCGCTGACCGAGCTGGAGGACCGTGGGCTCGCCGAGTACCACCAGGGGCTGTGGCAGCGCCCGGCACGCCGGGCGGGTCCTTGACCGGCGGCCCTCAGCAGCGGACCGTCCGGTCATGGCGCGCACAGAGTCCACCGGTCCCGCGGCGCCCTCCGGTCCCGCGGCGTCCTCCGATCCCGCAGCCGAGCCGGGCCCCGGCGCGGTCGCGCGTCCCGACGACCGGACCCGGACCGAGGCCGACGGCCCGCCCGCGGACCGGGCGGGCGCTCGTGCTGCAGGCGACCGGACCGCCACCGGTGACGGGCTCGCCCCGGACGTCGCCGCCGCGCTCGAGGAGTTCACCGGGCACCTTCGCCTCGAGCGGAACCGCTCGCCGCACACCGTCCGCGGTTACCGCTCGGACCTCACCGACCTGCTCCGTGGTCTCCCCGGCCTCGGCGCGCTCGACCTGGACCACCTGCGTCGGCGGCTCGGCGCGACGCACGCCGCCGGCGCCGGGCGGGCCACCGTCGCGCGGCGCACCGCCGCGGCCCGTACGTTCTGCGTCTGGGCGGTGCGCACCGGGCGGCTCGACCACGACCCGGCGGCCCGCCTCGGGTCACCGCGCGCGGGCACCGTCCTCCCGGAGGTACCCGCCGCGGCGGAGACCGCGGCGGTGCTGGACGCGGTGACCTCGGGCGCGGCGGAGGACGCCCCGGAGGCCCTGCGCGACCTGCTGGTCCTCGAACTGCTCTACGCGACCGGGATCCGGGTCGCCGAGCTGTGCGGACTCGACGTCGGTGCGATCGACGAGTCCGCCCGTACGTTGCGGGTCCGGGGCAAGGGCGACCGGGAACGGACCGTGGTGTTCGGGGTCCCCGCCGCGCGCGCCCTGCGCCGCTGGCTCGACCACGGCCGACCGGCGCTGGCGACCCCGTCGTCGCCGCCGGCACTGCTGCTGGGCGTGCGGGGCGGGCGGCTCGACCCGCGCGTCGCGCGGACCGTCGTGCACCGCGCGATCCGGGCGGTACCGGGCGTCCCCGACGTCGGGCCGCACGGTCTGCGGCACGCCGCGGCGACGCATCTGCTCGAGGGCGGAGCCGACCTTCGTTACGTACAGGAGTTACTCGGTCACGCTACGCTGTCGACCACGCAGCTCTACACGCACGTGACCGTCGACCGGTTGAAGGTGGTTCATGACCAGGCGCACCCTCGGGCGTGAGGTGTCCCCGACGACACCGCGCCGGCCCGACGCGTTCCCCGCCGCCCTGGCCACGGCCCTCGACCGGGTCGCCGCGGGGGCCGACACACCCCGCGCGGCCGTCCTCGGACCGGTCCCCGACCCACCCGGGTCCCCGCGTCGCGGTCCCCTCGAGGCCACCTCGGGGCAACCGTCGGCGGACGTGGCCCCGGGGTGCATCGCGCTGGTCCCGTCGACGGGCGGGTCGCCCCGCGACACGCCCGACGGCGTCCGAGGTCACCTGAACGAGACCGTCGAGCCGGCGGTCGTGCCGCTGTGGCGCGAGTTCCTCGCCACCCGCGCCCCCGCCGCTCGGCGACGCCTGGTCGAGCACCACGCCCCGCTGGTGCGCGGCGTGGGCACGAAGCTGGCGGTACGGCTGCCGTCGTCGATCGAGCTGGCCGACCTGCTCCAGTCCGGGACGTTCGGCCTGATGGAGGCCGTCGACCGGTTCGACCCCGCCCGCAGGATCCGCTTCGAGGCCTATGCGGCCCAGCGCGTCCGGGGCGCCATGCTCGACGAGCTGCGCGCCCAGGACTGGGTGCCCCGCACCGTGCGGGCGCGCAGCCGCGAGGTCGAGCGGGCCCGCGAGGCGGTGCAGCTCCGGGCCGGGCGCCCCGCGACCGACGGGGAGCTCGCCGCGGAGCTGGGCGTCGCGGTGCGCGAGCTCCGTCAGGCCCGGCGGCCGATGTACCTGGTCAGCGCCGAGGACCTCGGTGCGGGCGGTTCCGCGGGCTCGCCGCTGTCCACGCTCGCGGCCGACGACTCGGTGGACCCGGTGACCGCGGCGGTCCGGCGGGAGACCGGGGCGGAGCTGCGTGCCGCGATCGGTCTGCTGGGGGAGCGGGACCGGCTGGTCCTGCACCTCTACTACGTCGAGAACCGGACACTGGCCGAGATCGGCGGGATCCTCGGGGTCACCGAGTCCCGGGTCTGCCAGCTCCATGCCCGGACGATCACCCGCCTGCGGGCCTCGTTGGAGCCGGCGCTGGCGGGCTGACCTCCGCCGGAGCGTCCTCCGTGGGCTCGGGTGCCCCCTCCCAGGGCAGCAGCCGCACCCGGGGAGGGCGCAGCAGTACCAGCGGATCGAGGTGGTCGAGCCGCTCCCGTCGCACGCCCCAGTGCAGGCAGGCCGCGACCGGGCATCCGGTGTGCCCGGGTTCCAGCGTCCCCACCGGGTCGCCCCCGGCGAGCCGCGCCCCGGCCACGACGCCGGCGGTCACCGGCTCGTAGGTGCTCCGCAACCCGTCGGGGTGGTCGACCGAGACGACGCCGCGCCCGGCGATCCGGCCGGCGAAGACGACGACCCCCTCCCGCGCGACGAGCACCGCCTGTCCGGGGGAACCTGCCAGGTCGGCGCCGCGGTGCCCGCGGCCGTAGCGGAACGCGGGCTTGCGGAACACCGCCGTGACCGCCGGGGGCGGGAGCAGGGGCCACGCGTAGTCCGCCCCCGGTGCCGGGATCCCCGCCCCGGGTGGCCGCGGCGGTGCGGGCGCGGGGCCGACCCCGTCCGGGGGGCCGCCCGGAGCGGGTTCGACGGGCGCGGGGTCGACGGACGCGGGCGCCGCGGACGCAGGTGCGGCGACCGCCGCCCCCGGCGGCACGAGCGCGACACCGATCACCACCACGGCGAGCAGCACCGCCCCCGCCCGCAGCCCGGCCCGCCATCCCGGCGGGCGGGACACGGGGCGCGGGCTCCGGGGCAGGTCGTCGAGCGGGGGAACGGACGGGACGGGCAGAGGCACCCGTCCAGCCTGCGGCGGCGACCGCTCGTCGCCGGGGTGGACCGCCGTCCTGTGGACGTACCGGCCGGTTGTGGACAGCCGCCGTCGGAACCGGGCTCCGCCGCGATCGGCCCGGAGGCCCCGGCGTACACTGGATCCCGCACCACGTCCGTCGTGGTGACTTCGCGCGCCCGCTCGCCCGTCGCGCCGTTCCCCAGGGTACGGCGTCGGGAGCGGAGGCCGGGCGGTCCTGCGATCCCGACGTCACGCTCACGTGTGGCCAGGGGGAGCGGGTCCGGCTCCGCCGCGGGCGCCAGGGTGGTCCACCGACCGGTGGGCCCACGAACCGCCTGCGCGGCACCCGCCGCGCCCGACCGAGAGGTGAACGCAGGCCATGGCCGTCGTCACCATGAAGCAGCTGCTCGACAGCGGCGTGCACTTCGGGCACCAGACCCGTCGCTGGAACCCGAAGATGAAGCGCTACATCCTCACCGAGCGCAACGGCATCTACATCATCGACCTCCAGCAGACGCTGTCGTACATCGACCGCGCCTACGAGTTCGTGCGCGAGACCGTCGCGCACGGCGGGACGATCATGTTCGTCGGCACCAAGAAGCAGGCCCAGGAGGTCATCGCCGAGGAGGCGGCCCGGGTCAACATGCCGTACGTCAACCAGCGCTGGCTGGGTGGCATGCTCACGAACTTCCAGACCGTGCACCGTCGCCTGCAGCGCCTCAAGGAGCTCGAGGCGATGGAGCAGAACGGTGGCTTCGAGGGCCGCTCGAAGCGCGAGATCCTCACGCTGACCCGTGAGAAGGACAAGCTCGAGAAGACCCTCGGCGGTATTCGCGACATGTCCAAGGTCCCGTCCGCCGTCTGGATCGTGGACACCAAGAAGGAGCACATCGCCGTCGGCGAGGCCCGGAAGCTCAAGATCCCGGTCGTCTCCATCCTGGACACGAACTGCGACCCGGACGAGGTCGACTTCCCGATCCCGGGCAACGACGACGCGATCCGCTCGGCCGCGCTGCTGACCAAGGTCATCGCCAAGGCCGCCGCCGACGGTCTGGTCTCCCGTGGCCAGCGCCGTGGCGAGGGTGGCGAGGCCGCCGCCGAGCAGCCGCTCGCCGAGTGGGAGCAGGACGTCCTGGCGGGCAACGAGGTCGGCTCCGACGGTGCCAGCCTCTCCGCCGCCGGTGGCGACGGTGCGGCCGCTGCGACCGCCCCGGCGTCGACCAGCAACGGCACCCAGAACTGAGTACGCGCACCGGGCGGGCCCGCTTCCGTGGGCCCGCCCGGTGCGACCCGGTGACCCATTCCCGTCACGACCCAGAGGACGAGAGACACCCGATGGCGAACTACACCGCCGCCGACGTCAAGCGGCTCCGTGAGCTCACCGGCTCCGGGATGATGGACTGCAAGAAGGCGCTCGAGGAGTCCGAGGGCGACTTCGACAAGGCCGTCGAGCTCCTCCGCATCAAGGGCGCGAAGGACGTGGGCAAGCGCGCCGAGCGCGCCACCGCCAACGGCCTGGTCGTCGCCGACGGCGGCACCCTGGTCGAGCTGGACTGCGAGACCGACTTCGTCGCCAAGTCCGACGACTTCATCGCGCTGGCCGAGAAGATCCTGGCCGCCGCGGTCGCCGAGAAGCCGGCCGACCTCGACGCGCTGCGCGAGACCAAGCTCGACGACGGCACCGTGGGCGAGGCCGTGCAGGCCCTGTCCGCCCGCATCGGCGAGAAGTTCGAGCTGAAGCGCTACGCCCGGGTCGACGGCCAGGCCGCCGTCTACCTGCACAAGCGCGCCACCGACCTGCCCCCGCAGATCGGCGTCCTGCTCGCCTACGAGGGCGACGACGCCGAGGCCGCCCGCGGTCTCGCGATGCAGGTCGCGGCGGCCCGGCCGGAGTACCTGACCCGTGAGCAGGTCCCCGCCGAGATCGTCGAGAACGAGAAGAAGATCGCGGAGGCGACCGCCCGCGAGGAGGGCAAGCCCGAGCAGGTCCTGCCCCGCATCGTCGAGGGCCGGGTCAACGGCTACTACAAGGACGTCGTGCTCCTGGAGCAGGCCTCCGTGGTCGACCCGAAGAAGTCGGTCAAGGCCGTCGCCGACGAGGCGGGTCTGACCATCAACGACTTCGTCCGTTTCGAGGTCGGCCAGAACTGATCCTCCCCGCCCCCGCCCGGGTGGTGCTCCGCGCACCGCCCGGGCGGCGGGTGAGAGGATCGTGACCGCCAGCGAGTACGACCAGGCCGGGGGATGCAACCGTGATCGAGGAAACCCTCTTCGACGTCGAGGAGAAGATGGAGAAGGCCGTCACGGTCGCCCGTGACGATCTGGCGTCGGTGCGTACCGGCCGGGCCACTCCGAACATGTTCTCCAGGATCGTCGTGGACTACTACGGCGCGTGGACCCCGCTGAACCAGCTCGCCTCGGTGTCGATCCCCGAGGCGCGGATGGCGGTCATCAAGCCCTACGACGCCAGCCAGCTCAAGCAGCTCGAGAAGGCGATCGCCGACTCGGACCTCGGCGTCAACCCGTCGAACGACGGGCAGATCATCCGCGTGATCATCCCGCAGCTCTCCGAGGAGCGGCGCCGGGACATGGTCAAGGTCGCCCGGGGCAAGGGTGAGGACGCGCGCGTCGTGCTCCGTGGCCTGCGCCGCAAGGCGATGGACGAGCTGCACCGCATCCAGCGTGACGGCGAGGCCGGCGAGGACGAGGTCGCCCGCGCCGAGAAGGAACTGCAGGGCGTCACGGACCGCTACGTCGCGCAGATCGACGAGCTGGTCAAGAACAAGGAATCCGAGCTCCTCGAGGTCTGAGCCCGGTGCCCTCCTCCTCCGACGCCGCCGTCCCCGTGACCTCCGACCTCCCCGGTGACGGGCCCGCCGGCGTGTCGGCGACCCCGGACGTGCCGAAGCCCGTCCGGGGACAGAAGGGGTACAAGCGGTCCCGGCTGGGTCGCAACCTCGTCGCGGCGATCGCGGTCGGCGTCGGGCTCGGCGTCGTCATCCTGCTGAGCCTGCTGATCCATCGTCAGGGCTTCGTCCTGGTGCTCGCCTGCGTCACCGCGGTCGGGACCTGGGAGCTCGCGGGTGCGCTGCGCCGGGGCGCCGACATCCGCGTGTCGTTGCCGGTGCTGCTGGTCGGCGGTCAGGCCGTCGTCTGGTTGTCCTGGCCGTTCGGCCTGCACGGCGCCGCGATCGCCCTCACCGCCACGGTGCTGGGCTGCCTGCTGTGGCGGATGCGGAGCGGGGCGGCGCACTTCGTGCGCGACATCAGCGCCTCGCTGTTCGTCGCCGTCTATGTGCCGCTGCTGGTGGCCTTCGCCGTGCAGCTGACCGTCGCCCCGGACGGCGTGGGCCGGGTCCTGACCTTCCTGCTCTGCGTGGTCGCCTCCGACGTCGGCGGGTACGCCGCGGGCGTCGTCGCGGGCCGGCACCCGATGGCCCCCACGATCAGCCCGAAGAAGTCCTGGGAGGGCTTCGCGGGCTCGCTGATCGCCGGCATGGCAGTGGGCTCGCTCTGCATGGGGCTGCTGCTCGACGCGCCCTGGTACTGGGGACCGCTGGTCGGCGCGCTGCTCGTCGCGACGGCCACCCTGGGCGACCTCGTCGAGTCGCTGGTGAAGCGCGACATCGGGGTCAAGGACATGGGCAACCTGCTGCCCGGGCACGGCGGTCTGATGGACCGTCTGGACTCGCTGCTGCCGGCCGCGTTCGTCGCCTGGGCGATCCTCGGGATCGTCGTCCCGATCGCGTGAGGCGCACCTACCAGGGGTTCGGCGGACAGCCGAAGCCCGGCCCGGCCATCCCCAGCCCGAACATCTGGAACTGGCCCGAGGTCTACGAGACCGAGAACCGCGCCCAGGACGCCGACGGCGAGCTCTGGGCGGCGCTGTGGGCCGAGACCGGGGGCTGGGCGGGCGCCGACGTCGTCGACGTCGGCTGCGGCGACGGCTTCCACCTGCCGCGCTTCGCCGAACGGGCCGCCACCGTCACCGGTGTCGAGCCGCACCCGCCGCTGGTCGAACGGGCACGTCGGCGCGTCGCCGACGACCCCCGCATCACCCTGCACACCGCGGGCGCCGAGCGGCTCCCGTTGCCGGACGCGAGTGCCGACCTGGTCCACGCCCGCACCGCCTACTTCTTCGGGCCGGGCTGCGAGCCGGGGCTCGCCGAGGCCGAGCGGGTGCTCCGCCCGGGCGGGGTGCTCGCCGTCGTCGACCTGGACTTCACGGCGCGGCCCTATGGGACGTGGCTGCGCGCGGACCTGCCGCGCTACGACGCGCCCGCGGTCGACCGGTTCTTCGCCGCCCACGGCTTCGCGCTGCGCCGGGTCACCTCGACCTGGCGGTTCGACTCCCGCGCGGACCTGGAGGAGGTCCTGCGCATCGAGTTCTCCCCGCGCACCGCGCGCCGGGCGATCGACGACGTCGCCGACCGCACCGTGCGCGTGGGCTACCGGCTCCACACCCGGCGCCGCGCGGACGGCCTCGTGCTGCCGTCCTGAGCCGCGGCGCCGGGAGCGGGCTCAGGACAGGGTGATCGACCCGTCCGCGACGGTGACCTGCCGCGGGTCGAGCGGCCGCTGGGCCGGTCCGTCGAGGACGGCGCCGTCGAGGGAGAAACGGCTGTTGTGGCACGGGCAGACGATCTGCCCGTCGGTGATCTGGCTGACGGCGCAGCCCTGGTGCGGGCAGACCGCGGACAGCCCGGTGAACGTCCCCTGCTGCGGCTGGGTGACGACGACCTGGGCGTCGGTGAAGATCGCGCCGCCGCCGACCGGTACCGCGGACGCCGGGCCGAGGACGGTGCCGGGGGAGCCCTGCGGGGCGTCCCCGCTCTGGGCCTGACCACCGTTGTCGGTGGTGGTGGAACCGCTGCCGCCACCGCAGGCGGCGACCGCGCCGATCGCGGCCACGCCGGCGCCGGCGATCATCGCGCGGCGACCGAGGGCGGGACCTCCGGCGCGCGGGGCGGGCTCGGGGTCGGTGGAGGACGTCGTGGGGAGGGTCATGGCTCTCCTGGGGGAGGCCGGGCGGGGCCCGGCGGTGTGGTGGTGGCGGCCCGGGGGTTCGGGGACCCGGGCACGTGACGAGCCTCCCATGATGTCCGGTTCGAGGGAGGACGGGTGTGTCGTTCCGCCACACCCGCGCCGTGTCCCGGGGCGCTCTCGCTACCGTGGGTGCATGCCGTACACGATGCGCCAGCCGTCGCTGGGCGTTCCCGTGCCGAGTCTGGAGATCGTCCTGGGCCTGCTCGCCTGGGCGGTCGGCGCGGGTGGCCTCGGGAACGGGTTCGCCACCGTCCTCGTCGCGCTCGGGATCTTCCTGACCGCGTACCTGTGGATCGTGCGCCGGCGCAACGCCGCGATGGCGGTGACCCTGCACCCCGAGCGCAAGCGCCGGATGCAGCGGCTGATCGTGATCGGCGTCGCGGGGATCGTGCTGCTGCCGTTGCTGCTGTCCCTGGTCGGCTACGGCGAGCTGTCCACCCCCCTGTCCGCCGCGCTCGTCGGGGTGCTGCTGATCCAGGCGTCCACCGTGCTGGAGGAGCGCAGCCTCGTCGCGACCGGCGGCCTGGTCCTGCTCATCGCCGCGTTCGGCGCCTTCCTGGCCCTGACCTACCAGGGGCAGGGGACCGGGTCCGCGGTGCCGGTGACCGGTCTCTGCGCCGGGATCGTGCTGTGGGTCGCGGCCGCGCGCAGGCTCGGGATCCTGGAGGACCTGTCCCGGCGCTTCAACGTGCGGATCCCCGGGATCCGCTGACCCGCGACCGGGCTGGCACACTGGGGGGTGCCATGTCCAGCCTCCCGCTCGTCTTCGACGCACCCCGCCGCGGTACTCCGCCCCGCCACCTCGCCGACCTCGACCCGGCCGACCGTGCCGCCGTCGCGCAGGAGCTCGGCGTACCGCGGTTCCGCCTCGACCAGTTGGCCCGCCACTGGTTCGGTCGTCTCACCGACGACCTCGACGCCATGAGCGACCTCGGCGGTGACGTCCGGGAGCAGCTGCGTCCGCTGCTCCCGCCGCTGGTCACGCCGTTGACCGAGAAGGCGTGCGACGGCGGCGCCACCCGCAAGACGCTGTGGCGCGGCCACGACGGCGTGCTCGCCGAGAGTGTCCTGATGCGCTACCCGGACCGGGCGACGGTCTGCATCTCCAGCCAGGCGGGCTGCGGGATGGCGTGCCCGTTCTGCGCGACCGGCCAGGGCGGTCTGCAGCGCAACCTGTCGACCGCCGAGATCGTCGACCAGGTCCGCCGCGCCGCGGCCCAGGCGCGCGACGGGGTGCTGGACGAGCCGACCCGGTTGTCGAACGTCGTGTTCATGGGGATGGGCGAGCCGCTCGCCAACTACAAGCGGGTCGTCGCCGCCGTCCGCCGGATCACCGAGCCCGCCCCGGACGGGCTGGGCATCTCCGCCCGCGGGGTCACCGTGTCCACCGTCGGGCTGGTCCCGGCGATCGACCGGCTCCGCGAGGAGGGCATCCCGGTCACCCTGGCGATCTCGCTGCACTGCCCGGACGACGAGCTGCGCGACACCCTCGTCCCGGTCAACAACCGGTGGAAGGTCGCCGAGGTCCTCGACGCGGGCCGCCGCTACGCCACCACGACCGGCCGCCGCGTCTCCATCGAGTACGCGCTGATCCGTGACGTGAACGACCAGCCGTGGCGCGCCGACATGCTGGGGAAGGTCCTGCGGCAGCACATCGGGACCTCGAGGGTGCACGTCAACCTGATCCCGCTGAACCCGACGCCGGGCAGCGAGTGGGACGCCTCGCCCAAGCCCGTCGAGGAGGAGTTCGTGCGCCGGGTCCGCGCGGCCGGCGTCGCCTGCACCGTCCGCGACACCCGCGGCCAGGAGATCGACGCGGCCTGCGGCCAGCTCGCCGCCTCGCACCCGGGCTGACCCGCCCGGCGGCCCCTCGTGCCGCTCGCCGCGTCGCATCCGGGCCGGTCTCCGCCCGGCGGCCCCCTCGCGCCGCCGGGCAGAGCCGCTCAGAGCCGGTCGCCGGTCTCCGGGTGGAACAGGTGCAGCCCCTCGGTCGAGGGCGTCAGCGCCACCCGGTCCCCGCGCCGTGCGCCGGTGCGTCCCGCGGTCCGCACGACGACGGCGTCGTCACGCGAACCGGTCAGCGAGGCCGTCGCCGACAGGTCACCGGCGACCTCGGCGAGGGTGCCGTAGAGGTAGGCGTCCGATCCCAGCTCCTCGACGACGTCGACCCGGGCCGGGATGCCCTCGCCGCCGTCGGGGGAGACCGTCCACTGCTCGGGACGGATGCCGAGGGTCACCTCGGTGAGCCGCTGCGCCCCGATCGTCGACCGGGCGTCCTGGGGCAGGGCGATCTCCCGCCCGGCCAGGGTCACCCCGCGCTCGGTCACCCGCGCGGTGAACAGGTTCATCGCCGGCGAGCCGATGAACCCGGCGACGAACGCGTTCTGCGGCCGGTCGTACAGGTCGGCCGGGGTGGCGAACTGCTGCAGCTTGCCGTCGGCCAGCAGCGCGACGCGGTCGCCCATCGTCATGGCCTCGACCTGGTCGTGGGTGACGTAGACGGTGGTGACGCCCAGCCGCCGCTGCAGCGCGGCGATCTCGGTGCGGGTCTGCACCCGCATCTTCGCGTCGAGGTTCGACAGCGGCTCGTCCATCAGGAAGACCCGCGGCTCGCGCACGATCGCCCGGCCCATCGCGACGCGCTGGCGCTGGCCGCCGGACAGCGCGCGCGGCTTGCGGTCGAGGTAGTCGGTCAGGCCGAGGATCTCGGCGGCCTCCTTGACCTTGACCGCACGCTCGGCCTTGTCGATCCCGGCCATCTTGAGCGGGAACGCCATGTTCTCCCCGACGGTCTTGTTCGGGTAGAGCGCGTAGTTCTGGAACACCATGGCGATGTCGCGGTCGCGCGAGGGCACCCCGACCATGTTCTCGCCGTCGATCCGGATCGAGCCGCCGTCGATCTCCTCGAGGCCCGCGAGCATCCGCAGCGCCGTCGACTTGCCCGATCCGGACGGCCCGACGAGCACGACGAACTCGCCGTCCTCGATCGTCAGGTCCAGCCGGTCGACGGCAGGCTTCGCCCCGGGGGTGTAGATCCGAGATGCCTGGTCGAACACCACGTCAGCCACGGCGGGCTCCCATCCTGTTCACGAACACGATCACTTGACGGCCCCGAAGGACAGGCCCTGGACCAGCTTGTTCTGGGCGATCCAGCCGGCGATGACCACCGGCAGCGCGGCCACGGTCGCCGCGGCGCACAGGCTGGCGAAGTAGAGGCCCTCGGAGGTGATGAACCCGACGAGGTACACGGGCACGGTCGCGGCCCGGGAGGCGGTGAGGTTCACCGCGAAGAAGAACTCGTTCCAGGCGAAGATCATGCAGATCAGCGCCGTGGCGGCCATGCCGGGCGAGATGATCGGCAGCACGACCTCGCGGAGCGAGCGCCACAGCGACGCGCCGTCCATGCTCGCGGCCTCCAGGAGCTCCTTGGGGACCTCCAGGAAGAACGACCGCATCATCCACACCGCGATCGGCAGGTTCATCGCCGTGTAGAGCACGACGAGCGTCCAGATGTTGTCCAGCGCGCCCAGGTAGTTCACGACGACGTAGATCGGCACGATCGCGGCGACGACCGGCAGCATCTTGGTCGAGATGAAGAAGAACAGCACGTCCTGGGTCTTCTTCACGGGCCGCAGCGACAGCGCGAACGCGGCCGGGGTGCCCAGCAGGAGCACCAGGACCGTCGAGGCGACCGTCGCGAACAGCGAGTTGAGCAGGTAGGGCCCGACGCCGCCGCCGAACACCTCGGCGAAGTTGTCGAAGGTGGGTGCGAAGAACACCGTCGGCGGGATCGTGACGGCCTGCGCCTCGGTCTTGAAGGCGGTCATCACCATCCACAGCACCGGGAAGAAGAACCCGAGCCCGACGATCCAGGCCAGGACGCCCAACAGCGGCCCGGCCCCGCGCGGGGCCTTCCGCGGCGTCGTCGCGGGGGTGGAGGTCCGTTCGGCGACTGCGGTCATCACGCCTCCTCGGCGGCGGAGAAGCTGCGGAAGATCAGACGCAGCGCCAGGGTTGCCACGATGATCGTCGCCACCACGGTGACCACGCCCATCGCGGCGGACTCACCGATGTCGAAGCCCAGGAACGCCCGCTGGTAGATGTAGAACGGCAGGTTCGCCGACGCCGTACCCGGACCGCCCTGGGTCATCATGTAGATCGTGTCGAACGTGTTGACCAGGTAGATCGCGCCGAGCACAACACCCAGCTCGATGAACCGCTGCAGGTGCGGCAGCGTCACCTCGCGGAACACCGCGAACCCGGTCGCCCCGTCCATCCGGGCGGCCTCGAGGACCTCCTGCGGCTGCGAGCCGAGCCCGGCGAGGATCAGCAGCATCATGAACGGCGTCCACTGCCACACCAGCGCGATGATCACCGCGGCCCGCGGGAAGGTGGACACCCAGTCGGTCTGCCCGGCGCCGAACGGCGAGAGCAGGAAGTTCACCAGGCCGTAGGTGGGGTCGAACAGGACCGACTTCCACAGCAGGGCACCGGCGACCGGGGTGATCAGGAACGGCGTGATGATCAGCGTCCGGACGATGCCGCGGCCCAGGAACGCACGGTTGAGCAGCAGCGCGATCAGCAGCCCGAGGACCATCGCGATGGCCACCGACCCCAGGGTCAGCAGGATCGAGTTCAGCGCGACCCCGCGGAACTGCGAGTCGGTGAACACCGTCGCGTAGTTCTCCAGCCCGACGAAGCGCTGGCTGCCGGGGCGTACCAGGTTCCAGGACTGCAGCGAGTACCAGATCGTCACCAGGAACGGCAGCTGCGTGATGATGATCGTGAAGATCAGCGCGGGCAGCAGCGGGGCCCGGCGGATCCAGCCGTCGCGGCGCTGTGCTGCCGGCGAGGTCTGCCGTTCCGGTGCCGCCTGCGGTGGTGCCTCTGTGGTCGTCACCGGTCGCCCCCGCTCTGCTGGTAGGACTCGCCGACGGTCTCGGCGTAGCTCTGGGCCTCGTCGAGGGCCTCGTCGGCGGTCTGCTGTCCGGCGATCGCCGCGGAGATCTGCTGGCTGACCCGGGTCCCCAGGTCCTGGAACTCGGGGATCCCGACGAACTGCAGCCCGGTGTACGGGACGGGGTCGCGCGTCGGCCGGTCCTGGTCGGCGGCGTTGATCGCGGCAATGGTCTGCGGCGCGTAGGCCTTCGACGCCGCGACGTACTCGGGGATCCGGTAGGTCGACTGGCGGGCGCCGGGCGGGACGGAGGTCCAGCCGAGGTCCTCGCCGACCATCTCCTGGTACGGCTTGGACGTCATCCAGGACAGGAACTTCCAGGTCGCGTCGACCTGCTCGGGGCCCTTCTCCGCGGTGGTGCGGGGGATGGCCAGCGCCCACGAGTACAGCCAGCCCGAGGACAGGCCGTCGACGCCGGTCGGCGCCGGCGCGTAGCCGACCTTCCTGGCGACGTTGGACTGGGCCGGGTCCTCCAGCAGGCCCGCGGCGACGGTGGCGTCGAACCACATCGCCGTGTTGCCCTGGCTGAACTGGTTGCCGCACTCGGAGAACCCGGAGCCCGCCGCACCGGCCTGGCCGTCGCGACGGAGGAGATCGACGTAGAAGTTGACCGCCTTGCGCACCTCGGGCGAGGTCAGCTGTGCGTTCCAGTCCTGGTCGAACCAGCGACCACCGTAGGAGTTGATCATCGCGTCGACCGGGGCCATGACCTCGCCCCACCCGGGCTTGCCGCGCAGGCAGATGCCGCCACGGCCCTGCTGGCGGTCGGTGAGGCGGTCGGCGAACTGCGCCACCTGGTCCCAGGTCGGCTTCGCGGGCATGGTCAGCCCGGCCTGGGCGAAGAGGTCCTTGCGGTACATCAGGAACGCGGACTCGCCGTAGAACGGCACCGAGTACATGTGCCCGTCGGGGCCGGACAGGGCGCCGCGGATCGTCGGGATGAAGTCGTCGCGGTCGTAGCCGGGGGTGGCGTCCATCAGCGGGTCGAGGTCGACCAGCCAGCCGTTGCGGGCCCACTGGGGGGTCTCGTAGTTCGAGATCATCACGGCGTCGAACTCGTCGCCGCCGGTGGCGACCGACGCGGTGATCTTCGCGCGGGCCTCGTTCTCCGACAGGCTGACGAAGCGCACGGTGATGCCGGGGTTCTCGGCCTCGAACCGCGGGCTGAGCTCGATCGCGTCCTCCATCTGGGGGTTCGACACGATCGCGATCGTCACGATCCGCGTACCTTCGGGCAGGCCGAACGTGCCGGCACCGGCGCAGCCGGTGAGGGCGAGGCCGATGACCGCCAGTAGCGCGGTGAGAACGGCGGGACGCGACCTGGTTCTCGGGCGCACGGGCACTCTCCTCGTCGAGGGCTCCGACGGGTGTGCAACGGTGTGATCCGGGACACGTCCGTCCGGTATGACCGGTGCACGGTAAGTGCGGAGCAACCGCTTGCGCAACCGGTTGCCTGTAGCCTGTCGCCAACCCGTGACCCGCGTCGGAGGTGTGTGATCGCGACCATGGCCGAGGTCGCCCGGCTCGCCGGGGTGTCCACCGCGACCGTGTCCCACGTCCTCAACGGCACCCGGCCGGTCCGGGAGGCCACCCGCGAGCAGGTGCTCGCCGCGATGGCGCAGGTGCAGTACACGCCCAACGCCGCGGCCCGCTCGCTCGCCACCTCCCGCACCCGCACGCTCGGGCTCGCCCTGTCGGCGATCTCCAACCCGTACCTGGGCGAGCTGCTGCACGCGGTCGAGGACGAGTCCGCCGCGGCCGGGCACACCCTGCTGCTCGCCGACCCGCACGACGACCCGGGCTACGAGGCGACGGCCGTCACGCAGCTCCGCAGCCGCGTCGACGGCGTGCTGTTCGCCCCCTCGGGCGACTCCACCGCGACCTTGGAGGCGCTCGCCGCGCAGGGCGTGCCGACGGTGCTGGTCGACCGGATGCTCGACGGCGTCCTGGACGAGGTCGGCTCGGAGAACGTGGAGCCCGTCGCGGGGCTGGTGACCCACCTCGCCGAGGCTGGGCACGGCCGGATCGGCTTCGTGATGGGTCTCCCCGGGCTGTCGACGACCGTCGAGCGGCTGGAGGGCTACCGGCTCGGGATGCGCCGGGCGGATCTCCCGCCAGGGCCGGTGGTGGAGGGACGCTCGGACAGCGAGCCCGCCCGTGCCGTCGTGCGCGAGCTGCTGGCCTCGCCCGACCGGCCCGCCGCGCTGGTCACGGGCAACAACGCGATGACCATCGGCGCTGTCCAGGCCGCCCACGACCTGGGGCTCACCATCCCCGGGGACCTGGCGCTGGCCGCCTTCGACGACTTCCCGTGGGCGGACGCGTTCAGCCCGCGCCTCACCGTCGTCGCGCAGCCGTTCGCCGACATCGGGCGCGAGGCGGTCCGGCTGCTGCTGCGCCGCATGGCCGAACCCGACGCCGAGCGGCGTTCGCTGCGGCTGCCGACGACCTTCGTGCACCGGGAGTCCTGCGGCTGCCGGCCGTGATCGCCGATCACCCGTGCCCGGCGAGGACCTCCGCGAGGTCGAAGGTCACCGGGCGCTCCAGCTGCTCGTAGGTGCACGAGGCGGGGTCGCGGTCCGGGCGCCACCGCACGAACTGGGTGGTGTGGCGGAACCGCTGGCCCTCCATGTAGTCGTAGCGGACCTCGACCACCCGCTCCGGGCGCAGCGGGACGAAGGAGAGGTCCTTGCCGGCGTTCCACCGGCTCGTCTCGGACTTGCGCGGGGTGCGCTCGCCCTCCAGCTGCTTCGCCCAGGCCCACGGGTGGTCGTCGAAGTCGGTGACCAGCGGCTGCAGCTCGGTCATGAGCTCGCGTCGGCGCGCCATCGGGAACGCCCCGACGACGCCGACCGACACCAGCACGCCGCGGGCGTCGTGCAGGCCCAGCAGCAGCGACCCGACGGCGTCCGGCCCGGACTTGTGCACCCGGTACCCGGCGACGACACAGTCCGCTGTCCGCTCGTGCTTGATCTTGGTCATGACGCGCTTGTCGGGCTGGTAGGTCCCGGCCGGGTCCTTGGCGATCAGGCCGTCGAGCCCGGCGCCCTCGAACTTCTCGAACCAGCGGCGCGCGGTCCCGGTGTCGTCGGTGATCGGGGTGAGGTGCACCGGCGGGGCGACGCCGGCGAACGCCTCCTCCAGCAGCGCGCGGCGCTCGGCGAACGGGCGTGCGGTGAGGTCGTCGTCGCCGAGGGCCAGCAGGTCGAAGGCGACGAACGACGCCGGCGTCTCGGTCGAGAGCAGCGTCACCCGGCTGACCGCGGGGTGGATCCGCTGCTGGAGCGCCTCGAAGTCCAGCGCGTTCCCCGAGGCGACGACGATCTCCCCGTCGACGACCGCGCGCGGCGGGAAGTGCTCCCGCACCGCCTCGACGACCTCGGGGAAGTAGCGGGTCATCGGCCGCTCGTTGCGGGAGCCGATCTCGACCTCGTCGCCGTCGCGGAAGACGATCGAGCGGAAGCCGTCCCACTTGGGTTCGTAGAGCCTGCCGTCGGGGATGGACGGGGCGGGCTTGGCCAGCATCGGCTTCACCGGGGGCATCACGGGCAGGTCCACGGCGGGGAGTCTCCTCTCGGGGCGCGGGCGCGGCATCCCGGCTCGCCCGTCCGTGGACAGACCGTTCGCGCGCCCGGAATCCATCGGTCCCGGGCGGCGGGCCCCGGTGCGGTCGTGGTCGGATGACCCTCGTGCCCCGCCTGCCCGACCGCGACGCCCTCGACCGCGCCCGGGACTCCACGATCGACGACGTCCTGCCCGGCCCGGACGACCCGCCGCTGCGGGTGCTGTTCTGCGGCATCAACCCGGGCCTGGTGTCGGCGGCGACCGGGCACCACTTCGCCCGCCCCGGCAACCGCTTCTGGCCGGTCCTGCACTCCTCCGGGTTCACCCCGCGCCTGCTGGCGCCCGCGGAGCAGGGCGAGCTCGCGGGGCTCGGTCTCGGCATCACGAACATGGCGCCCCGGGCCACCGCCCGCGCCGACGAGCTGACCGACGACGAGCTCGTCGCCGGTGGGGTACGGCTGCGGGCGCTGGTCGCGGCGCGGGAACCGGCGTGGCTGGCCGTCGTCGGGATCGGTGCCTACCGGACCGCGTTCGGGCGACGCGGCGCGGTGGTGGGGGAGCAGGCGGAGCGGCTGGGTGCGACCGGGATCTGGGTGCTGCCGAACCCGTCGGGGCTCAACGCGCACTGGTCGCGCGCGGCGATGGTCGCCGAGTTCGCGAGACTGCGGGCCCGCGCCCAGGAGCCCGGGCCGGGCCAGGTGTCCTGCTAGGACTCCGGGGTCGTCGCGCGCAGGAACAGCCCGAGCGCCAGCCCGACGACGAGGAAGAGCAGCAGCCACCACCACGTGCCCGACAGCACCCACACGGCGGACCCGACGGCGAGGCCGCCGCCGATCCCGTACCCGAGCCGGGTCAGTCTGTCCTTGCGGGGCCCGTCGTCCATGGGCGCCGAGCCTAGCGGGCGCCCGCGTCGAGATCGGGCAGATCGGGTGTCGCGGCGCCGTCGCGCTCGTCCCGGGCGGCCCACTCCAGCAGCGGCTCGATGCCGAACACGGCCTCGTCGATGCCGGCGTGCAGGTCGCCCAGCTCGGCGTAGCGCGCCGGGACGGTGGCGATCGTGAAGTCCCGGGGCTCGCAGTCGTCGATCTCGTCCCAGGTCACCGGGGTCGACACCCGCGCGTCGGGGGTGCCGCGCACGGAGTAGGCGCAGGCGATCGTGTGGTCGCGGGCGTTCTGGTTGTAGTCGACGAACACCGTCGACGGGTCGCGGTCCTTGCGCCACCACGACAGGTCGACGCGGTCGCAGCGACGCTCCACCTCGCGGGCGAAGGCGTGCGCGGCGCGGCGGACGTCGGCGAACCCGTGGTCGGGTGGGATGCGCACGTAGACGTGCAGCCCGGAGCCGCCGGAGGTCTTCGGGAAGCCGGTCGCGCCCAGTTCGTCGAGGACCTCGCGGACGACGCCGGCGACGCGGCGGACGTCGGCCCAGGACGCCTGCGGCATCGGGTCCAGGTCGATGCGCCACTCGTCGGGGGACTCGACGTCGGCCGCGCGGGAGTTCCAGGGGTGGAACTCGACGGTGGACATCTGCACCGCCCAGACGACGTCGGCCGGGTGGGTCACGCACAGCTCGTCGGCGGTGCGGTTGTACCGCGGGAAGGTCACGCGGACGGTGCGGACCCAGTCGGGGGCGCCGCGCGGCAACCGCTTCTGGTGCACCTTCTCCCCGGTGACACCGGTGGGGAAGCGGTGCAGCATGCACGGCCGGTCGCGCAGCGCGCGGACCACACCGTCGCCGACCGCCGTGTAGTACGCGGCCAGGTCCCGCTTGGTCTCGCCCCGCTCCGGGAAGTAGACGCGGTCGGGGGTGGACAGCCGCACGACCCGGTCGCCGATCGTCAGCTCGACCGGCTCACCCGCGTCGCGCGCCATCCGGCGTCGGCCCGGTGCCGCGCCTCAGAGACGACGGCGGCGCTGGTGGAGCGGGTACGCGATCGCGCCGATGAAGCAGACGACGGCGGGCACCGCGGAGAACAGGAACTCGGTCCAGCTCACCGGGTGGCCGATCGTGAACAGCAGCAGCACGACGCCGACCACGGCGGCCGCGATCGGCACGCCCCGGTGGAAGTTCTGGTGCCAGCCCCAGTCGACCGAGGGCTCGTCCGCCGGGTCGATCCCGGACGCGACGGCGATCTCGCGGGTCTTGCTCGTCGTTGCGCTGTGCGCGACTGCCTTGCTGGCCACCGTGTGTCCTCCTGGTCCGGCTCCGTGCGGGGTCATCGTCGCACAGCTCGCGGGGCGAGGATGATGTGCCGTGATGAAGTCACTCGTCGTGTTGGGCAGCACCGGGTCGATCGGTACCCAGGCCCTGGACGTGATCACCCGCGCCGGCGGGTTCACGGTGTCCGGGCTGGCCGCGGGCGGATCGGACGTGGACCTGCTGGTGGCCCAGGTCCGTGCGCACCGCGTCCGGCGGGTCGCGGTCGCGTCCGCCGCCGCGGCGGTGCGGCTGCGGGCGGAACTGCCGGGCGTCGAGGTGCTCGACGGCCCGGACGCCGCGACCGAGCTGGTCACGGCGTGCCGCGCCGACATCGTCCTGAACGGCATCACCGGCTCCCGCGGCCTCGGCCCGACCCTGGCCGCGCTCGCCACCGGCGCCCGGCTCGCGCTGGCGAACAAGGAGTCGCTGGTCGCAGGCGGTCCGCTGGTGTCGGCGGCGGCCGCACCGGGGCAGATCGTGCCGGTCGACTCCGAGCACTCCGCGCTCGCGCAGTGCCTGCGCGGCGGACGGGAGTCCGAGGTCGACCGGCTCGTCCTCACCGCGTCTGGCGGCCCGTTCCGCGGACGGACCCGCGCGGAGCTGGCGGGCGTCACGGTCGAGCAGGCCCTGAAGCATCCGACCTGGGACATGGGCCCGGTCATCACGATCAACTCGGCGACGCTGGTGAACAAGGGTCTCGAGGTGATCGAGGCGCACCTGCTGTTCGGGGTGCCCTACGACCGCATCGACGTCACCGTGCACCCGCAGTCGATCGTGCACTCGATGGTCACCTTCACCGACGGCTCGACGATCGCCCAGGCGTCGCCGCCGGACATGCGGCTGCCGATCGCGCTGGCGCTCGGCTGGCCGGAGCGCATCGCCGGCGCCTCGGCGCCGTGCCGCTGGGACACCGCGCAGAGCTGGACCTTCGAGCCCCTCGACGACGACGCGTTCCCCGGGGTGCGCCTGGCCCGCGCCGCCGGCACCGCGGGCGGCTGCCTGCCCGCAGTGCTCAACGCCGCCAACGAGGAGCTCGTCGAGGCGTTCGTCGCCGGGACGATCGGCTACACCGGGATCACCGACCTGCTCGGCGAGGTGCTGGAGGCGGCCGACGCCTGGACGGGTGACCCGGCTACCGTGGACGACGTGCTGGCTGCCGAGACCTGGGCCCGGGCCCACGCGCGCGAGAAGGCCCACGAGCGGGAGAAGACGCGGTCGTGACCATCGTGTGGACGGTCGTCGGGATCGCGATCTTCTTCTTCGGGCTGCTGCTGTCGATCGCCTGGCACGAGCTCGGGCACTTCGCGACGGCCCGCTGGTTCGGGATCAAGGTCCCGGAGTTCATGGTCGGGTTCGGCCGCACCGTCTGGTCGGTGCGCCGCGGCGAGACCGAGTACGGCATCAAGGCCATCCCGCTGGGCGGCTACGTGCGCATGATCGGGATGCTGCCGCCCGCGAAGGGCGGCACGCTGGGCCGCAACCGACGGACCGGCCCGTTCCAGGGGCTGATGGACGACGCGCGGCGCCAGAGTCAGGCCGACGTGCTGCCGCAGGACGCGGACCGGCAGTTCTGGACCCGGTCGCCGTGGAAGCGGATCATCGTCATGTTCGCCGGGCCGTTCATGAACCTGATCCTGGCGGTGGTGCTGTTCTCGCTTGTCCTGATGGGGATCGGCGTGCCTGCGGCCACCACCCAGATCGAGTCGCTCGAGAAGTGCGTGCTCCCGGCCGTCGCGGTCCAGAACGGCGTCCCGAAGGAGTGCCCGGCCGGAGCGCCGCTCGCGCCGGCGCTCGCGGCCGGGGTCCAGCCCGACGACCGCATCCTGTCCGTCCGCGGACAGGAGTTCGGCCCGGACGACGGGACCGCCCTGCAGGACGCGATCCGCGCGTCGTCGGGACCCACGCAGATCGTCGTCGAGCGGGCAGGCCGGCAGATCCCGCTGACCGTCGACGTCATCCCGAACGTCCTCCCGGCCCGGAACTCGGCCGACCCGTACGCCACGGTGACGGCGGGCTATCTCGGTGTCGCCCTCGACACGAAGTACATGCAGCTCGGCCCGGGCGACGTGGCCGCGCAGATCGGCAACGGCGTCGTCCGCACGGCGGAGGCGATCACCCAGATCCCGGCCCGCGTCCCGGCCCTGTTCGGAGCCGCGTTCCTCGGCGAGGAGCGGAGCCAGGACAGCCCGATGGGTGTCGTCGGCGTCTCGCGGATCGGCGGTGAGATCCTCGCCCAGCAGGACGTCCCGTGGCAGGCCGACGTCAGCCGATTCCTGATGATGCTCGCCGCGGTGAACCTGTCGCTGTTCCTGCTGAACCTGCTCCCCGTCCCGCCGCTGGACGGCGGCCAGATCGTCCCGGCGATCTGGGAGGCGATCAAGCGGAACACCGCGAAGCTGCTCGGACGCCCCGACCCCGGGCCGGTCGACGCGGCGAAGCTGCTCCCGGTCGCCTACGTGTTCGTGATCGTCTTCCTGGGGTTCTCGGTCATGGTCGCGATCGCCGACATCGTCAACCCGGTGCGGCTGTTCGGGTGAGCGCAGCACCCGAGGGCGCCCGTCCGCTGGCGGTCTTCGACATCGACGGCGTCCTCGCCGACGTCTCGCACCGGCTGCACTACCTCGACGTGCACCGGTGGGAGACGTTCTTCGCCGCCGCGCACGCCGACCCGCTGCTCGACGAGGGCGCCGAGCGGCTGCGCGCGGCCCAGGCCGAGTACGACGTCGTCTACCTGACCGGCCGCCCCGAGCGGAACCGCAGGTTGACCGAGACCTGGCTGGAGCGCGTCGGCCTGCCGACCGGGCCGCTGTTCATGCGCCCCGACGACGACCACCGCCCCGCCCGCTACGTCAAGCGCGAGGTCCTGCGGCTGCTCGCCCGCGAGCGGGAGATCGCGATGATCCTCGACGACGACCCCGCCGTCGTCCGGATGCTGGCCGACGACGGCTGGCCGGTCGAGCTGGCGACCTGGCTGCCCCACAGCTCGACGCTGCAGGATGCGCAGGAGAAGCACGGCCGCACGTGAGTGCCCCTCCTCACCGGGTACGGCGGACCGTGCCACACGGTGGGATAGTGGAGGTCGTGAGCGTCTCCCTGGGTATGCCGTCCGCGCCCGCGCCGACCCTGGCCCCGCGCCGGAGGACCCGGCAGCTCCAGGTCGGCCCGGTCGGTGTCGGATCCGACCACCCGATCTCCGTCCAGTCCATGACGACCACCCTGACCTCCGACGTCAACGCGACCCTCCAGCAGATCGCCGAGCTGACCGCGGCCGGCTGCGACATCGTGCGCGTCGCCTGCCCGTCGGCCGACGACGCGGAGGCCCTGCCCGCGATCGCGCAGAAGTCGCAGATCCCGGTGATCGCCGACATCCACTTCCAGCCCAAGTACGTGTTCGCCGCTATCGAGGCCGGCTGCGCCGCGGTGCGGGTGAACCCGGGCAACATCCGCAAGTTCGACGACCAGGTCAAGGAGATCGCCCACGCCGCGAAGGACCACGGCACGCCGATCCGGATCGGGGTCAACGCGGGCTCGCTCGACAAGCGACTGCTGGAGAAGTACGGCAAGGCGACGCCCGAGGCGCTCGCCGAGTCGGCCTTGTGGGAGGCGGGCCTGTTCGCCGAGCACGACTTCCACGACATCAAGATCTCGGTCAAGCACAACGACCCGGTCGTGATGGTGCGGGCCTACGAGCTGCTCGCCGAGCAGTGCGACTACCCGCTGCACCTCGGCGTCACCGAGGCCGGGCCCGCGTTCCAGGGCACGATCAAGTCGGCCGTCGCGTTCGGGGCGCTGCTGCGCCAGGGCATCGGCGACACCATCCGGGTGTCGCTGTCCGCGCCGCCGGTCGAGGAGATCAAGGTCGGCCAGCAGATCCTGGAGTCGCTGAACCTGCGCCCGCGCAAGCTGGAGATCGTGTCCTGCCCGTCCTGCGGGCGGGCCCAGGTCGACGTCTACACCCTCGCCGACGAGGTCACCGCCGGACTGACCGGCATGGAGGTCCCGCTGCGCGTGGCCGTCATGGGCTGCGTCGTCAACGGCCCGGGTGAGGCCCGCGAGGCCGACCTCGGCGTCGCCTCCGGCAACGGCAAGGGGCAGATCTTCGTCAAGGGCGAGGTCATCAAGACCGTCCCCGAGCACAAGATCGTGGAGACGCTGATCGAGGAGGCCATGCGGCTCGCCGAGGAGATGGGCGAGAGCGCGGAGGGCGTGACGGGTGAACCCCAGGTGACCGTCGGCTGAGCGAGTACCGGTACCGGACGGGCCTCGACGTGGCATCATGAACCCGTGCTGAGGGTGGCCGGGGCACGGCTTCTCGACGATCGTCACCGCTCCGGGGTGCACGACGTGCTCGACGCCGACCCCGTCGCCGCGTGCATGGTCGCCTCCCGCATCGAGGCGGTCGGCCTCGACCCGTGGCGGCTGGGCGGTGAGCTGTGGTCCCACGGGGCCCCGGCGGACGGTCTGTGCTTCTCCGGGGCGAACCTGGTGCCGCTGCGCGGTGACCGGGCGGCGCTGCGTGCCTTCGCCGACCGCGCGCGCCGGGCCGGGCGGCTGTGCTCGTCGCTGGTGGGGCGGGCCGAGCTCGTCCTGCCGCTGTGGGAGGAGCTCGCACCGGGCTGGGGCCCGGCCCGCGAGATCCGGCCCGACCAGCCCCTGATGACGCTCGAACGGCCGCCGATGGTCGCGCCCGACAGCCGGGTGCGTCCGGTCCGCATCTCCGAGCTGGACCGGTACCTGCCGGCCGCCATCGCGATGTTCACCGAGGAGGTCGGCGTCGACCCCCGCGAGGGCGACGGCGGGGCGGGCTACCGGGCCCGGGTCGCCGAGCTGATCACCTCCGGGCGGGCGTTCGCCCGGTTCCACGACGGCGAGGTCGTGTTCAAGGCCGAGATCGGTGCCCTGTCGCGCACCGTCGGCCAGATCCAGGGGGTCTGGGTGAACCCGGCCTGGCGGGGACACGGGCTCGGCACGGCCGGGACGTCGGCGGTCGCGGTCGCGCTCGCCGGAATGGGCCGGCGCGCCAGCCTGTACGTCAACGCCTTCAACGCCCCGGCCAGGGCCGCGTACCAGCGGGTCGGGTTCGTGCAGGTCGCGCGGTTCGCGACCGTCCTGTTCTAGACCCGGTCGGGTACCCCGACTTGACCGTGCCGTAGCGGCACGGTGTCGACTCGGTGCCTGCCGCGGGCATCCGCCCCGGCGCCACCGCACCGGGGAGGCCCCGTCGTGTCCCGTTCCCGCTCCGCAGCACCCGTCACAGCGGGGAGCCCGTCGAGTCCCGGGTGGGGGGAGATCGTCGTCGGGCTGGTCGTGCTGGCCGCGGTGGCCTACGGAGGTGGGCCGCTGGTGCTGCGGACCCTCGACCTCGGGCCGCTCGCGGGAGGCCTGTTCCTCGCGGCCCTGTCGGGGATCGCGGGCATCGCCGGTTTCGCCGCGGCCGTCGCCGTCCGGCGTCGCCCGCTGCCCGAGTTCGGCGTGCGGGCGACGACCGTGCGCTGGCTGGTGATCGGCGCGGCCGGGGCGATCCTGGCGTTCGTCGTCAGCAGGCTGCTGGCGATCGGGATGGTCCTGGTCGGGATCGAGCCGGAGAACATCCAGGGCGCCTACGCCGACGCGGGCAGTGGCGGGGCGTGGTCGGTGGCGTTGTCGCTGCTGTTCCTCGCGGTGCTGACCCCGCTGGGGGAGGAACTGCTGTTCCGCGGGGTGGTCACCTCGGGGCTGCTGCGCTACGGGGCGGTCGTCGGTGTGGTGGGCAGCGCCCTGGTGTTCGCGCTGGCGCACGGGCTGAACGCGGTGTTCGTGACCGCGCTCGTCGTCGGTCTGGTCGCGGGGGAGCTGCGACGGCGCAGCGGCTCGGTGTGGCCCGGGGTGGTCACGCACGTGGTGCACAACACGATCGCCCAGGTCGTGGCGTTGGCGTTCGCCGGGGTGCTGTGAACGACGGATCCGTACCAGGCCCCTGACGGCGCCGATGCGTGCACGACGAGGACATCTCTCTCCGGGAGCGGGGCTCCCACCGGGTGGGGTGCTCGCCGAGCTCGCCTCCGCGAACGGGCCGGCGCCCGGACACCCGGGCCTCACACCGGGGGCGGCATACTCGGTGATCGTGATCGCCACCCTGCGGAAGCGCCCCCTGGTCCTGGCCGCCGCGATCGTCGTGCTCGTCGCGGTGGGTGTCGTGGTGGCGCTGCTGCGCCCCTGGGGTGGCGCCGGGACGACCGCCGAGCGGTACGTGACCGCGTGGGCCGCCGGTGACGCGCCGGGTGCCGCCGTCTACACCACGGACGCGGAGACGGCGGGCGCCTACCTGCAGAAGGCCCGCGACGACCTCGCGCCGACCGGGATGACCGCGCGGATCACCGGCACCCGCACCGACGGCGACCGCGCCACGTCGACCGTCGAGGTCGCCTGGGACCTGGGGCAGGGCCGGGCCTGGAACTACACGCTCGACCTGCCGCTCGTCGCCGCCGACGACACCCCCGGCAACGACACCGGATGGGCGGTCGACTGGTCGCCCGCCGCGTTCGCGCCGGGCCTCACCGACGGCCAGCGGCCGGTGACCCGCACCGTCACCGCGGCGCCCGCGCCCGTGCTCGACGCCGGTGGGGCCACCCTGCTCGCGCCCACCCCGGTCGTCACCGTCACCCTGGACAAGGCGCAGGTCGAGCAGGCCGCGAGCGGTCTCGGCTCCGCGCTGGGGTCGATCGACCCCGCCATCACCGCGTCGAGCATCAGGGCGGGCGCGAACGCCGTGCCGGACGGGCAGGCCTACACCGTCGTCGTGCTGCGGGAGCCCGACTACCAGCGGGTCCGGGACCGCATCTACGACCTGCCCGGCGTCCGTTTCGTGTCCTCGACCCGGCTGCTGCCGCCCGACCAGGGCTTCGCGGGCCAGCTGATGCAGGGCGCCCGCGCGGACATCGAGAAGGCCGCGGGCGGCACCCCCGGCTGGTCGGTCGACGTCGTCGGCCCGCGCGGCGAGACCGTCCGCTCGGTCGCCGGGCAGCCCGCCGGGCCCGGGAGGCCGGTCACCCTGGAGCTGGACCGCACCGTGCAGAACGCGGCGCAGGACGCCGTCGACGCCGACTCCCGGCAGGCGATGATCGTCGCGATCCGGCCGTCCACCGGGGCGGTGCTCGCCGTCGCGCAGAACGCCGCCGCCGACCGTGACGGCGCACTGGCCCTGACCGGCCGCTACCCGCCCGGCTCCACGTTCAAGATCGTCACCGCGTACGGGGCGATGCCGGCGGAGAACCTCACCCCGCAGTCCCCGGTCGAGTGCCCGGGCACCACCGTGATCGACGGGCGCACCATCCCCAACGAGAACTCCTTCGTCCTCGGCACCGTGCCGCTGACCGAGGCGTTCGCCCAGTCCTGCAACACCACGTTCTCCCGGCTGGCGCTCGGGCTGCCCGCCGACGGGCTGCCGACCGCGGGGAAGGCGCTCGGCTTCGGCGCGGACTGGAAGATCCCCGGGATGACGACGATCACCGGCACCGTCTCGCCCGCCACCGACGACCTGCAGCGGGCCAGCGACGGCTTCGGCCAGGGCGACGTGCTCGCCTCCCCGTTCGGCATGGCGATGGTGTCGGCGACGGTCGCGCACGGTGCGCCCGTCACCCCGTCGCTGATCCGCGGCACGACGACCGAGGCCGCCGTCGCGCCGGGCACCCCGGACCGCGCGGTGCTCGACCAGCTGCGGCCGATGATGCGCGCCGTCGTCACCTCCGGGACGGCGCGGGCCGCCGCCGGGCAGGGCGAGGTCTTCGGCAAGACCGGCACCGCCGAGTACGCGGGCCCCGACGGCAGCAACCGGTCGCACGGCTGGTTCACCGGCTACCGCGGTGACCTGGCCTTCGCCACCCTCATCGTCGACGGCGGGTCCTCGGGGCCCGCGGTGCAGATGACGGCGCGGTTCCTGTCGGGCCTCCCGCGCTGAGCGACCCGGGAGGGACCGGCCGGGCGGCGGCGGGCCGGCGCCGCGTGGGGCGTCCTACCCTGGTCGTCGTGCACCCCAGCCGGATCCCCGCCCTGGCGTTCGTGGCCGACCTCGTCGCCGTCGTGGTGTTCGCCGCCGTCGGGAGGATGAGCCACGCCGAGGCCGACAGCGTGCTCGGCCTGCTCGGCACCGCGCTGCCGTTCGCGCTGGGTGCCGCGGCGGCCTGGGCGACGCCGTGGGTGCGGTCGGCGCCGGCGTCGCTGCGTGCCGGGACGGTCGTGCTCGTCGGGGCCGTGGTCGTCGGGCTCCTGCTCCGCCTGGGGTTCCTGGGGCGGCTGCCGCTGTCGTTCGCCGTCGTCGCGACGATCTCGCTCGCGGTGCTGCTGCTGGGCTGGCGGGGGATCTCCGCGGCCGTCGCGCGGCTGGGGGCCCCGCGCACCCCGACCCGCTGACCGAGCCGGACGTACGATGGGGTCATGTCGACCCGCACGCTGCTCGTCCCCGGTACACCGACCCCGAGTCGCGAGGTGCCGGCGCACATCCCGCGTCCGGAGTACGTCGGCAAGCCGGCCCCGGCGCGCAGCCGTCGCGGCGACGTCCAGACGCCCGAGACGATCGAGCTGATGCGGCACGCCGGGAAGATCGCGGCCCGGGCGCTGCAGCTCGCCGGTGAGACCGTCCGCCCGGGCATCACCACCGACGAGATCGACCGCGTGGTCCACGAGTTCCTTGTCGACCACGACGCGTACCCCTCGACGCTGGGCTACCGCGGCTTCCCCAAGTCCTGCTGCACCAGCCTCAACGAGGTCATCTGCCACGGCATCCCGGACACGACCGTGATCAACGACGGCGACGTGGTCAACGTCGACGTCACGGCGTTCGTCGGCGGGGTGCACGGCGACACCAACGCGACCTTCCTCGCCGGTGACGTGTCGGAGGAGGCACGGCTGCTCGTCGAGCGCACCCGCGAGGCCACGATGCGCGCCATCAAGGCCGTCCGTCCCGGGCGCGAGCTGAACGTCGTCGGCCGGGTCATCGAGTCCTACGCCAGGCGCTTCGGCTACGGCGTCGTCCGCGACTTCACCGGCCACGGCATCGCCCACGAGTTCCACTCCGGGCTGGTCGTGCTGCACTACGACCAGCCCGACGTGCACACCGTCCTCGAGCCCGGGATGACCTTCACCATCGAGCCGATGATCACCCTTGGCGGGATCGACTACGACACCTGGGACGACGACTGGACCGTCGTCACCAAGGACAAGTCGTGGGTCGCGCAGTTCGAGCACACCATCGTCGTGACCGACGACGGCGCGGAGATCCTGACCCTGCCCTGAGCCCGTCGCCCCGGCCTGCGCGGCCGGGGCGCCCGGGTCAGGCCGCGGTGCGCTCGCGCAGCAGGGCCAGCGCCTCGTCGGCGTGCTTGTTCATGTCGGTCTCGGAGCCGATCTCGGCGAGGATCCGGCGGTCCGGCCCGATCACGAACGTCTTGCGGCGGGTGTGGAAGTTCCCCGGGAGCCAGGCCCGGTAGGCGCCGAAGGACTTCGCGACGGTGTGGTCGGCGTCGGACAGGAGCGGGAAGCCGAAGCCGTTCGCGGCCGCGAACATGTTCTGCTTGTCCGGCCGGTCCGAGGAGATCCCGACCGGCTGCGCGCCGACCTCGGCAAACTCGGCCGCGAGGTCGCGGAAGTGGCAGGCCTCGGCGGTACAGCCACCGGTCATCGCGGCCGGGTAGAAGAACAGGACGACGGGCCCGGCGGCCAGCAGGTCGGACAGCCTGCGCGGTGTGCCGGCCTCGTCGGGCAGCTCGAAGTCGGTGGCGGTGTCGCCGACGGCCATGGTGTCTCCTCGGGTCGGGGGTGCGGGGTGGGTCAGGAACGTGGGGGCAGCGGGAGGAACCCGCTGGTGCGGCGGACGTAGTCGGCGTAGCCGGGGCGCCGGCCGGCGATGTCGCGTTCCAGCAGCGCCGCGCCGGTGCCCTTCACCAGGTTCGCGGTGATCACGGCGACCCCGACCAGGCCGATCAGACCTGCCGGGTGGTGCAGCGCGAGGATGCCCAGACCCCACCAGACGCAGGCGTCGCCGAAGTAGTTGGGGTGGCGGGTGTACCGCCACAGCCCGCGGTCCATCACCTCGCCGCGGTTCGCGGGATCGGCGGTGAACCGGGCCAGCTGGGCGTCGCCGACGGACTCGAAGGCGAACCCGACCGCCCAGACGAGCACACCGAGCACGGTGACGGCGACCAGCCATCCCGTCGCCGCGCTGCCGTACTGGGCGAGCTGCACGGGCAGCGACACGACCCACATCACCGCACCCTGGGTGAGGTAGACGCGACGGCCGATCGCACCGCGCTCGCGCAGCTCCACGTACCGCCGGTCCTCCGGCTTCCCGTGGTTGCGCCGCGCGATGTGCCGGGCCAGCCGCCCGCCCCACACCGCGACGAGCACGACGACCAGGGCGCGCCGCCAGCCGTCGCCCGTCGGGTCGAGGGCCGTCGCGGTCACCGCGGTGACCAGCGCGACCCACACGAACCCGAGGCCCCAGACGACGTCGACGCCGTCGTGCCTGCCGCGCCGTACCCCGATCGCGTAGGCGAGGGCCATGAGCACGGCCACGGCGACGGCGGTGACGCCGAGGTTGACGGCCCACGCGGCCCAGGGGAACGGGTTCACGAGATCATGCTGTCGCGGCCGGCGACGGCGCGCCCGCCGGGGCGTGCCCGACGGCCGGGTCGAGCCCCAGGATCCCGGTGCGGCTGCGCGGCAGACCGGAGGTGCCGTCGGCGCCGGGGCGCACGGTCAGGATCTGGTGCACACCCATCCGGTTCTCCTCGAACGCCAGCGCCGCGCCGGCCAGGTACAGCAGCCAGATCCGCCACTGCTCCGCACCGATCATCCGGATCGCGATCTCGCGGTGGGCCTGCAGCGTCTCCAGCCACGGCCGGACCGTCCACACGTAGTGCTCGCGCAGCGAGTGCACGTCCACCACCTCGTGCCCGGCCTGCTCCAGGAACCCGAGGGTCTCGCCGAGCGGGCGCATGTACATGTCCGGCGCGACGTAGGCCTCCATGAACGCGCCGCCGCCGGGTGCGGTGTTCGCCCCGACCGAGCCGCGCGACATCTGCTGCAGCAGCAGGCGTCCGTGCGGGCGCAGCATGCGGTGCAGCTGCGCGGCGTAGACGCCGTAGTTCTCCTGGCCGACGTGCTCGCCCATCTCGATCGAGGCGACCGCGTCGAAGGGCTGGTCGGAGATCTCGCGGTAGTCCTGCAGCCTGATCTCCACCCGCTCGGACAGTCCAGCCCGGCGGACGCGCTCGACGCCGTAGTCGCGCTGCTGCGCCGACAGGGTCACCCCGGTGGCGTGCACGCCGTAGTGCTCCGCGGCGTGCACGAGCAGCGACGCCCAGCCGCAGCCGACGTCGAGCAGCCGCATCCCCGGCGCCAGGCCGAGCTTGCGGCAGATCAGGTCCAGCTTGTCGCGCTGGGCGTCGACGAGGGTGTAGTCGGGTCCCTCGTCGCGGGTCCAGTAGCCGCACGAGTACGCCATCTGCGGGTCGAGCAGGAAGGCGTAGAACTCGTTCGACAGGTCGTAGTGGTGGCTGATCGCGTCGCGGTCGCGGCGGCGGCTGTGCCGCCGCCCGCCCAGACGGGCCTCCGACGACGGCGGCCGCGGCGGCGGGCCGACGGCGCCGAGCCGGGCCGCGGTGCCCAGTGCCCCCAGCTTCTGACGCAGGTCGAGCCGCACGGCACCGGTGCCCGGCCGGGCGAGCGCCCAGAACCGGGACAGGCCGTCGGCGATGTCGCCGTCGAAGGACAGGTCGCCGGAGACGAACGCCCTGGCCAGGCCGAGCTCGCCCGGCGCCCACAGCAGCCGGCGCAGGGCCCGGCGCCGGTGGACGATCACCGTCGGCGGGGTCGGGTCGTCGGGCGTGCCGGTCCGCCCGGCCTCGCTGCCGTCCCAGGCACGCAGCCGCACCGGGAGCGGGGCGCGCAGGACGTCCTCCAGGAGCGAGGCGAGGCGCTCCGCGGGGGTGGTGGTCATGGGGCCTCGATTCAGCTCGATTCAGAAGGACGGGCGGCGCTGCAGCGAGAACTGGAAGACGTCGAGGTAGCCGACGCGGAAGCCCGCCTCGCAGTAGCCGAGGTAGAACTCCCACATCCGGCGGAACGTCTCGTCGAAGCCGAGCGCCTCGACCTCGTCCCACCGCTCGAGGAAGCGCGTGCGCCAGTGGCCCAGGGTGCGGGCGTAGTCGAAGCCGAGGCTGCGCCGCTCGGCGACGTGCAGGCCGCCGGTGTGGTCGGCGAGGTTCTGCTCGATCGCCTCGACCGACGGGATGATCCCGCCCGGGAAGACGTACTTGTGGATCCAGGTGTAGTCGTCGCGGGCGACCATCATCCGGTCGTGCGGCATGGTGATCGACTGCAGGCCGACCCGCCCGCCCGGCTTGAGCAGCCGGTCCAGCGCGGCGAAGTACGTCGGCCAGTACTCGACGCCGACGGCCTCGATCATCTCGACCGACACGACGGCGTCGTAGGAGCCCTGGGCCTCGCGGTAGTCGCGCAGCAGCACCTGCACCCGGTCGGCCACGCCCGCCTCGGCGAGCCGCGCCTCGGCGAGGGTCTTCTGCTCCTGCGAGATCGTCAGTGTGGTGACCCGGGCGCCGCGCTGCGCGGCCCGCGTCGCGAGCCCGCCCCAGCCCGTTCCGATCTCCAGCACGTGCATCCCGGCCCCGACGCCCGCCATGTCCAGGATGCCGTCGATCTTGCGTTCCTGGGCCAGGACGAGGTCGTCGGAGCCGTCGGCGAACCAGCCCGCGGAGTAGGACATGGTGTCGTCGAGGAACAGCGAGAACAGCTCGTTGGACAGGTCGTAGTGGCGGTGGATGTTCTCCCGCGACCCCTCCACCGAGTTGACCTCGGCGGTGGGCCGGCGGGCCTCGGCGAACCGGCGGCCCAGCCGCTGGAGCGCCGGTGGGATCAGCGTCGACAGCCGGGACGCGAACGGGGTCAGCAGACCGGGCAGGTCGCTGGTCGTCCAGTCACCCACCATGTAGGACTCGCCGAACCCGATCTTCGAGTCGGCGCCGAGCCGGTGGAAGAGCGCCGACGGCCGCTCGATCCGCATCACCGGGGAGTCCGGGCCGCCCGACCCGATGCGCTCCCCACCGGGGAACACCACCCGGACCGGCAGCGACCGGACGGCGTTGCGGAACAGCGACTCCGCGATCCTGGCCTTGACCGGGGCCACGGGCGGCGTCGCCAGCCCGGGCCACACTCCCTCGTTGGGGCGGGGGACGGCGTGGGTGCGGGGCCGGACGCCGCGCGCCCCGCCGGTCACCGGCACGGCGATCCCGTCGTGCTGCATCGTCATCGCGAGAGCCCTTCCTGAGGCAGATCCTGTACGGGGTGTTCGTCGGGCAGGCCCGCGCGGTTCTGTGGTGGACGGGCCGGTTTCGGCACGACCGGGAGCCGGGTCCACAGCGCGATGCCGTGCCGCCGGATCAGCGCCGCGGTCCGCTGGGTGACCAGCGGGCGCCGCAGCACCGTGCGCGCCACCTGCCGGGTGGTCGCGGGCCTGCGGGTCCCGGCCAGGGTGGCGACGAACGCGGGCGCGCCGTCCTGGTGCAGCGTGATCGCGATGCCGAGCCGGTCGCCGGGTTCGGGCAGGCGCATCGCGTAGTGGCCGTCGACGGTGAGGAACGGCGAGACGTAGAACTCCTTGTCCACGCTCGCCCGCCCCGACGGGTCGGGGTGCAGCAGGTAGCAGTGCCGTTCGCCGTAGGTGTTGTGCACCTCCGCGATCACGCAGGCGAGCGTGCCGTCGGCGCGGTGGCACCAGAACACCGAGATCGGATTGAACACGTAGCCGAGCACCCGGGCGTGGGCGAGCATCAGGACCCGGCCCCCGGCCAGGTCGATGCCGTGCGCGGCCAGGTAGGTGTCGACGTTCTCCCGGATCCCGCGACCGGGGTCGCCGAGGTGGTCGCGGGACTCGAAGCGGGCGAACGGGCGCAGCCAGAACGGCAGCCGCGGCAGCGCGTCGAGGTCGACGAGCCAGTAGTAGATCGGGTGCGAGAACGACGACTCCAGGTCGCGCCGGCGGGCGTGCCGCACCTCGGCGTCGTACAGCGCCGGGGTGCTCACCAGCTCACCCCGAGCGCGCGGGCGGCGCGTACCCCCGAGGCACAGCCGTCCTCGTGGAAGCCCCAGCCGTGGTAGGCGCCGGCGAAGGCGGTGACCGGGGTGTTCAGCTCCGGTAGGCGGCGCTGCGCGGCCACCGAGCCCGGCGTGTACACGGGGTGCTCGTAGGTCATCCGTGCGACGACGGCGTCCGGCGCGATCCGCCCGGCGCCGTTCAGCGTGACCACCCAGTCGTCGGGGTCGGTGAGGCGCATCAGCCGGTTCATGTCGTAGCTGACCAGCACCGGAGCCTGGGCGGAGTCGGCGCAGGCCGGCTTGAGGTAGTTCCACGACGCCCGGGCGCCGCCGCGGCGCGGCAGCAGCGAGGTGTCGTGGTGCAGCCAGGTCTCGTTGCGGGAGTAGGTGAACGCCCCCAGCACGGCCCGCTCGTCGGCGGTGGCGTCGTCGCCCAGGACCGCCAGCGCCTGGTCGGGGTGGGTGGCGAGCACGACGTGGTCGACCGCGGCGACGGTGTCGGAGTCGTCGCGGACCTCGACGCCCGCGGCCGAGCGCACGACCGAGCGGACCGGTGTCGCGGTGCGCACGGCCGGGAGCTGCTTGACGACGCGCTCGACGTAGGAGCGGGACCCGCCGGTGACCGTCCGCCACTGCGGCGAGCCGCCGATCCCGAGCATGCCGTGGTGGTCGAGGAAGGTGAACAGGTAGCGCGCCGGGTAGTCCAGCGACAGCGCCGCGCCCGCCGACCACACGCAGGACACCACCGGGATCATGAAGTGCTGGACGAAGTAGCGGGAGTAGCCACCGATCGCGAGGAACGCCCCGAGCGTCACGTCGCCGGCGGAGGACTCGGCCAGGACCCGGCGGGCGTGGCGGTGGAACCGGACGACCTCACCGAGCATCCGCAGGTAGGCCGGCCGGGCCAGGTTCGACGCCTGGGGGAACAGGCCACCCAGCTTGCGGGCACCGGCGTACTCCAGCCCGCAGCCGTCGCAGCGCACCGACATGGACATGTCGGAGTCCTGGGTGGCCACGCCCAGCTCGCCGAACAGCCGCAGCAGGTTCGGGTAGGTGCGGTCGTTGTGGACGATGAAACCCGAGTCCACGTGGGTCGTCCCCCCGTCCGACGAGGCCAGCTCGTGGGTGTGGGCGTGCCCGCCGGGGCGGTCGTCGGCCTCGTACAGCGTCACGTCGTGGCTGCGGGACAGCAGGTGGGCGGCCGTCAGACCGGACACCCCGCTGCCCACCACGGCAACGGTCGGACGCGCCTGCACTGCACTCACCTGTGGACTCCTTCGAGCGCGACCCGCAGCCCGGCCGGGGCGGGTTCCGCCATGGCGTTCGAGATGACCGGGTCCCGGGGTTCGGCCCCGAGCTCGCCGAGTGCGAAACGTCGCACCAGGGAGGTCCAGTCACCGGCGCGGCGGAGCATGGGGTGGCCGTCGCCGAGGACGTCGAAGCGGGCGACCCGGTCGGTCACCGACCGGGCGTGCAGGGCGTAGGCGTAGGACGCGGCGGGGTCGGTCATCCGGTCCCGGTCCCCGTGCGCGATCAGCACCGCGCGCCCGGCGAGCTGCTCGACCGGGTCGGATCCCTCCAGCCAGGGGGCGAGCCCGCACACCGCGACGACACCGGGCGCGCCCGCCGCCCGCAGCACCGCACGGCCACCCATCGAGTGCCCGACGAGCACGATCGGACGCCCCGGGTAGCGGCGGGCGAGCTCGTGGACGGCCCACTCGGCGTCGCGGTAGGCGTCCATGGCCGGGCCGTTCCAGCCCCGCACCCGGTAGCGCAGCAGGTGCACCGCGACGCCCGAGCCCAGCTCGGTCCGGTGGCCGCGCCCGCCGCGCTCCAGGGAGTGCGCGAACGGCAGCATGCGCAGCAGCGCCAGCCCGCGCCGGGCGGGGGCGGTGGAGTGCGACTTCCCACCGTGGGCGACGAGCACCACACCGGCGGGGTCGGGGTGGCGGTCGCCGGCGTTCTCCAGCCACGGACTCGGATCGGGCACGGGGCGCCTCGCAGGGGACGGGGTGCACGGGGCACCGGGACGGTCTCGGCGCGTGTTCGTCCGGCGGCCCGGTGGTGGCCGGTCGGTGGGACCGTCCTCACATCGGGTCGGCCCGGACACGGCCCGCGGCCGGTGCGTACCCGTCGACCCTAGATCGGGCCCCGGTACCTTGCTCGTCGAGACATCTCGGCGCGCGGGCCGCTCGAACGAGTGAGGTGCACATCACCTCCGGTGGTCACGGCGTGGGTGGGTAGGACCACGGACGCACCCGGCCGCGGGAGGCGCGAAGATGTGCGTGCGCCCGGGAGCCGGGCGCCGCGGACGGGCGGGGAGAGGACGACGACGATGGGCGTGCCACCGGAGCTGACGGTGTGGCAGAAGGTCGTGGCGACGGTGCGACGCCGGCGTCGCGGGTCGGGTTTCTGGTTCGGCCTCGCGATCGCGGTGATCTGGCCGTTCGTCGTCTTCGGGACCCGGCTGGGCTGGCGCGGTGCGGAGCACCTGCCGCGCACCGGCGGCGCCCTGCTGGTCGGCAACCACGTCTCGTTCTCCGACCCGATCTTCGACATCGCCTTCGGCACCGCGCACGGCCGGATCCCGCGGTTCCTGGCCAAGGGCGAGCTGTGGTCGGTGCCGGTGGTCAAGTGGGTGCTCGGCCACGGCGGGCACATTCCGGTGTACCGGTCGTCGAAGCGGGCGTCGGAGTCGTTCACCGGCTCGATCGACGCCCTGGAGCGCGGGGAGATCGTCGCGATCTACCCGGAGGGCACCTACACCCGTGACCCCGAGCACTGGCCGATGAAGCCGAAGAACGGCGTCGCCCGGATCGCGCTGCGCTCCGGCGTCCCGGTGATCCCGATGGCGAACTGGGGCACCCAGGACTTCCTGCCCGCCGACGGGAAGCCGGCGCCGTTCCCGCGCAAGCGCGTCACGGTCGCGCTCGGCCCGCCGGTGGACCTCTCGGAGTTCGTCGGGAAGCCGCTGACGAAGACCACCCTCGACGCGGCCACCGCGAAGATCATGGACGCGGTGACCGGGCTGCTGGAGGAGCTGCGCGGGGAGACCCGCCCGGCGACGCCCTACGACCCGCAGGCTCGGCCGCGTCCGGAATCACCGGGCGAGCCGGCGGACCCGGCGCAGCGGGCGGCGTCCTGACCCGGCCCCGCGGGTGGCATCTCGTTGGTAGCCTGATGGTATGAAGGCCTCCATCGACAATGCCGGGCGTCTGGTGATCCCGAAGCAGCTGCGGGACCGCCTCGGCCTGGTCCCGGGCGAGGTGGATGTCGAGGCCGACGGTGCGGACCTGAGGGTCCGTCCGGTCGCGCAGGACACCCTGGCGGAGGAGGACGGCTGGCTCCTGGTCCCGTCGTCGGGAACTCCTCTCACCGACGACGACGTGCAGCAGCTCCGTGACGCCGACCAGCGCTGACCCGCAGCTGCTCGTCGACACCAGTGTCGCGGTGGCGCTCAGTACCGCCGACCACGAGGCACGGGCAGCATGCCGATCCGTCGTCGAGGGACGACGGATCGGCCTGTCCGGTCACGCGGCGTTCGAGACGTTCTCGGTGCTCACCCGGCTCCCGGCGCCGAGCCGCCGCACCGTCGCCGCGGTCGCGACGCTGATCCGGCACAACTTCCCGCACACGGTCTTCCTGTCGCCCGCCGCGTCCGCGGAGCTGCTCGACCGGCTGGCGGGCACGGGGGTCTCCGGCGGGTCGGTCTACGACGCCCTGGTCGGTGGCTGCGCCGCGTACGCCGGGGTTCCCCTCGTGACCCGTGATCGTCGTGCGCTCGGCACCTACCGGGTGCTCGACGTCGACGTCGTCCTGGTGACCTGAGCCGTCAGATCTCCAGCCCCAGAAGGGCGTTCTCGATGACCTCGGGCAGCGCCGGGTGGATCCAGTACTGGCCGGTCGCGATCTCGGTGACGGTCTGGCCGAAGGCCATCGCCTGGATCAGCTGCTGGACCAGCGTCGATGCCTGCGGCCCGAGCAGGTGGGCGCCCAGCAGCCTGCCGGTGCCCTTCTCCGCGATCAGCTTGCAGATGCCGGTGCGGTCCTCCATGGCCCAGCCGTAGGCGACGTCGCCGACGTTCTGCACCTTGACCGCGATGTCGAACCCGGCGTCGCGGGCCTCGGCCTCGGTCAGGCCGACCGAGGCGATCTGCGGCTCGGTGAACACCGCGGCCGGGACGAGGTCGTGGTTGGTGGTGCGCAGGTCGTCCGGGTGCGCCAGGTTGTGACCGACGATCTTGGCCTCGTGGTTGGCCACGTGCTTGAGCTGGTGCGGGGAGCTCACGTCGCCCAGCGCCCACACCCCCGGGGCGGAGACGCTGCGCTGGTACTCGTCGACGGCGACCCGGCCGTCGGCGTGCACGGTCACGCCACCGCGGTCCAGATCCATCCGGTCGCCGTTGGGCACCCGGCCGGTGGCGACGAGCAGCGTGTCGGCGACGACGGTGGAGCCGTCGTCGAGGGTGATCTCGACCTCGCCGGGGCCACCGCTGCCGTCGCCGGACAGCGCGGTGACCTGGCGTCCCAGCCGGCAGTCCCAGCGGGCGGTGGCGATCTCGGTGAACCGGTCGGACAGCGTGTGGTCGAGGTGGCGCAGCAGCTTCGGCCCGCGGGCGATCACGGTGACCTCGGCGCCGAGCGCGGAGAACACGTGCGCGAACTCCGACGCGATGTAACCGCCGCCCAGGATGGCGAGCCGGCGCGGCACGTCGTCGACACGCATCACGGTGTCGGAGGTCTCGAACGGCACACCGGCCTCGGCGACCAGCGGCGGGATGCTCGGCCGCGACCCGGCGGCGATGACGATCCGGTCGCCGCTGACCGTGACGGTGCCGGAGCCGTCGGTGCGCTCGATGCCCAGCTCGCGCTCGCCGGTGAAGCGGGCGTGCCCGAAGTACACGGTGACGTTGGGGCTGCGGTCCACCCGGTAGGAGCGTCCGCCCTCGGAGATCGGGTCGATCCGCCCGAACACCCGGTCCCGGATGTCGGTCCAGCGGATCTTGTCGACGGTGCCGTCGACGCCGTAGGTGTGCGCGTGCCGGATGGTCTCGGCGACGTCCGCGGCGTAGACGTACATCTTCGTCGGGATGCAGCCGACGTTCAGGCAGGTCCCGCCGAACACCCCGTGCTCGACGAGCGCGACGTCGAGACCGGCGAAGCGTTCGTCGAGGAAGGTGTTTCCGGAACCGGTGCCGATGACGACCAGATCATGGTGGGCCACGTCGCGAGGCTAACCGCTTCCGCGGGTCGGCGGCGTTCTGGTACCCCTCTGGAGATGACCGTCCCCACACCGGCCGCGGCGGCGGCCCCCACCCTGCACCGCGCCTGGGCCGCCGACCTCGACCCGGCCACGCTGTACGCGCTCCTCGCGCTGCGCACCGCGATCTTCGTCGTCGAGCAGGAGTGCCCCTACCAGGAGCTCGACGGGCGTGACCTCGAACCACGGACCCGGCACCACTGGCTGGCCGAGGGCGCGACGGTGGTCGCGACCCTGCGGCTGCTGGCCGAGCCCGGCGGGGTCATGCGGATCGGCCGGGTGTGCACCCGGGCCGAGGCGCGCGGGCGCGGGCTGGGGCACCGGCTGATGGACTCGGCGCTCGCCGAGGTCGGCGACCGCCCCTGCGTGCTCGACGCCCAAGAGGTCCAGCAGGTGTTCTACGCCCGGCACGGTTTCGTGCCGGCGGGGGAGCGGTTCGTCGAGGACGGCATCCCGCACGTCCCGATGGAGCGCCGTCGCTCCTGAGCGGGGCCCGGCCCGCGGCCCGTGTGCGCAGGTCCGGCGGGGACCGTGCGGCGCACGACCGGACGAGGGGCGTGCTCCGCGCGTCGCCGTCGCCGGGGCGCCGAGTGCGCGATACTCCCGCGCGTGCTCCGACCGAGGGTGCACGAGCGGACACGCTGGGAGAGGAAGGCGGAACGGATGAGCGAGGACCGACGGGGCGGCGACTCCCCGGCCTGGGGGCGGGTCGGACCGGCGGACCCGACGGCGGACCCGGCGACCCATCCGGCGCTGCGCACGCCCGACCCCACGGCCGAGCAGCCGACCGTGGCGGTGCCGGTGGAGGGCGGACCGGACTCCGAGGCCACCACCGAGAAGCGCGCGATCCCGCACACCCGCGCCGGCGGGCTGTGGGCCGCACTGATCCTCTCGGCGGTCGTGCTGATCTTCCTGCTGGTGTTCATCCTGCAGAACACCGAGCCGGTCGCGATCACCTTCCTGTGGATGACCGGGACCCTGCCGACCGGGGTGGCGCTGCTGTTCGCCGCGATCGCCGGGATCCTGCTGGTCGCCGTGCCCGGGACGGGCCGGATCCTGCAGCTGCGCCGGCAGGCGCGGCGGGGCTGACCCGCACGGGTCGCGGCCGGGTGAGGCGGCCGCGACCCGGGGGAGGTCAGCGCCGGCGGCGCGGCCGGTCGGAGCGCGCGGCCCCGCCCGCGGCCGGGCGACGGCGCGGGGTGGGCTTCGGCGGCTTGGCGACGATGATCGGCTCGCCGGATGGCTCCTGCGCACCGGTCACACGGACCAGGTCCGGGTGCCCCGGACGGACCGTCGAGACCTCCGCGGAGACCCCGGCCTGGCGGGTGAGCAGGTCCACCTCGGCTCGCTGCTCGGGCATCGCCAGCGTCACCACGACGCCGTCCTCCCCGGCCCGGGCGGTACGCCCGGCACGGTGCAGGTAGGCCTTGGGGTCGGCGGGCGGGTCGACGTGCACGACGAGCCCGACGTCGTCGATGTGGATGCCGCGGGCCGCGACGTCGGTCGCGACGAGGACCGGCACCGCGCCGGAGCGGAAGTCGTCGAGCGCGCGGTTGCGCTGGCTCTGCGAGCGGCCACCGTGCAGCGGCCCGGCGGCGACGCCCTCGCGACGCAGCACCCGCACCATCCGGTCGGCGCCGTGCTTGGTGCGCACGAACAGGATCGTCCGGCCCTCCCGGGCGGCGATCTCGGCGACGACGCGGGGCCGGTCGTCGCGGTCGACGACGAGCACGTGGTGCTCCATCGTCGCGACGCTGCCGGTCGGCGGGGCGACCGAGCGGGTCACCGGGTCGGTGAGGTGGCGCCGGACCAGGGTGTCGACGTCGCCGTCGAGGGTCGCGGAGAACAGCAGACGCTGCCCGTCGGCCGGGGTGCGGTCGAGGATCGCGCGGACCTGGGGCAGGAAGCCCATGTCGGCCATGCGGTCGGCCTCGTCCAGCGCGGTGATCGTGACCTCGGACAGGTCACAGGTGCGCTGCTGGAGGTGGTCGGACAGCCGGCCCGGGGTGGCGACCAGCAGGTCGATCCCGCGCCTGAGCTCGGCGACCTGCTTGTTCATCGACATCCCGCCGACGATGTCGGTCACCCGCAGGTCGACCGCCTTCGCCAGGGGCTTCAGTACCTCGACGACCTGGGTGGCGAGCTCGCGGGTCGGGACCAGCACCAGACCGCGCGGAGCGGTGGGGCGGGAGCGCTCCCCGGCCAGGCGGGCCAGCAGCGCGAGCCCGAAGGCGAGGGTCTTGCCGGACCCGGTCTGGCCGCGTCCGAGCAGGTCACGCCCGGCGAGGGTGTCGGGCAGCGTGGCCGCCTGCACCGGGAACGGGGCGGTGAAACCCTGCTCGGCCAGCGCCGTGGTCAGCCGCTCGGGCAGGCCCAGCGCGGCGAACGACGGCATGCCGTCCTCGGGCTCGACCCACTGCGGCTCCGGCTCGGCCTTCGGCGCGGCGACGGCGGCGCGGGCCGCGGCCGGACGGGACGCGGCGCCGCCATTGCCACCGCCACCGCCGCCGCGGCGTCCGCGGCGGGAGGCCGGACGGTCGCCGTTGCGCTGGGAGGACCGGGCGGGCCCGCGGTCGACGCGGCTGCCGTCCTGCAGGTGCTCGCGGCGCTCGGCGCGGTTGCCGGTGCCGCCGTCGCCGGAGCGCTCGCCCCGGGCGGTGCGCTCGCCGCGGGGAGCGCCGGAGCGCTCACCGCGGGCGGGGCCGCCGGTACGGGCGCCCCGGGCCGGACGTGCGGCGTCGCGGCGGTCGTCGTCCCGGGCGGGACGGTCGCGGCGGTCCTCGCCACGGAACTCGCCGCGGGTCTCGCTGCGGAACTCGGTGCGGCGGTCGTCGCGTCGGGTCGACCCGCGCTGGGCGCCGCCGTCTGCGGACGGCCCGGACGGGCGGGTGGCCCGCCGACGGGCGGGACGGTCGGTGGCGGTGCCGGCGTCGGACGACGGCGGGCGGAACTGCGGCCTGGTCAAGACAGGTCTCCTCGAGAACGTGGCACGTCCTGCGGAGACCTCGGGGGAGGTGTGCTCGGCCGACGGGCCCGGGCGCGGCAGGTGCGTCGTCGCGGTGCGCGCTCCGTGATGGAAGGGCTCGGCCCGGTGACAGAATGCCCGGGCGCTCGTCGATCGACACTACGCCCCGCGCCCGGCCCGGACGACGGCGGGACCTCCTCCGCCCGCCGGGATGCCGCCCGTGGTGTCCGGGCCGCACCCCGGCGACCGGGGTCGACCGTCAGCCGATCCGGGAGCGTTCCCGCAGGTCCGACAGCAGGTCGGCGGGGGCGGCCGGGTCCAGCCCGTGCGCGACGAACCACTCGCCGATGCGTCGCACGTCACGGTCGAGGAACTCCGGTCCCTGCGGGTTCCCGACGACGTCGACCACCTGCGGCAGGTCGATCAGCACCGCCCTGCCGCGGTGGACGAGCACGTTGTAGGCCGACAGGTCGCCGTGCGCCCACCCGAGATCGGCGAGCACCCCGAGGGCGTCGACGAGGTCGCCCCACAGCGCGGCCAGCTCGTCGGGGTCCGGGCGCAGCGCGGCGAGCCGGGGCGCGGCGCGCCCGTCGGCGGTGCCGAGGAACTCCAGCAGCACCTCGGTCCCGTCGACCGAGACGGGGTAGGGCACCGGCGCCCCCGCGCCGTGCAGCCGGGCGAGCGCGGCGAACTCCGCCGCCGCCCACTGCCCGGCGATGAGGTCGCGGCCCAGCACGGTGCGCCGCGCCATCGCGCGGGTCTCCCGGGAGCGCCGGACGCGGCGCCCCTCCAGGTAGCCGGCGTCGCGGTGGAACATGCGGTGTGCGGGGTCGCGGTAGCGCTTGGCGGCGAGCAGCACCCCGTCGTGGCCGGGGAGGCCGCGTTCGACGAGGTGCACGTCGGCCTCCTTGCCGGTCTTGAGCACCCCGCGCTCGTGGTCGACGGCGCCGGCGTCGGTCACCAGCCAGCCGGGGCGGGGGTGCGGACCGCGGGACCCGGCGGGCAGCCCGGTCCAGGTGGACCAGCGGTCGGCACCGCCGGGGATCTCGGCGGTGTCGGGGTCGTGCCCGGCACGGCCGTCCAGGTCGAGCGCGGCGGTGTCGGCGCGGCCGGGACGGGGGCGGGGCTCGTCGTCGTCATTGTGGTCGTCGAAGCGGCGGCGACGGCGGACGGGATCGGGACGGTCGGAGGAGTACACGTGCGGCTCCGGAGGCAGCGAGGGGTGCCGCGCGGAGCCGGTCCTCAGGGACCGGTCGTGCCGCGCGACGGGGACGGTGCGGTGGGGCGCGCGTTGCGCACCCGGACACGACGGACGGCCATCGGTACGCACCTCCCCGCTCGCACCGCGCGGTCCTGCCGCGCCACCGGTCCCTCCGGCCGGTCGTGACCCTGCCGGACGCCGCCCCGGCCCGCCACGGGTTTTCCGGGGTCCTCCGCGCCGCCGGCCGACGGCGGCCGCCACGCGTGCCGGCCGGGCCCGGCCGCACCGTCACGACCGCACCGTCACGGCCGCACCGTCACGGCCGGGCCGGCACGACAGCGCTGCCCGCGGTCACGACCGGGCCGTCACGACCGGGACCGTCACGACCGGGACCGGCACGACCGGGACCGGCACGACCGAGGGCCGGCACGGCGGGCGTGTCCCCGGCTCCGGGGCCGGGGTCAGGCCGGGATGACGAGATCGAGGTGGTTGCCGTCGCGTTCCACCAGGTGCCCCGCCCGCCGCGCGATCCGGGCCACCGCGCCGGCGTCGGCCGGCTCGGCCCGCGAGGTCGCCAGCAGCCGCGCCAGGTCGCCCTTGTGCGACTTGTTGTGGTGGCTGACCACCGAGCGCGACCCGTCCGGGCGCTGGGCCAGCACGTTCACCGTGACCGCGCCGGGGACCGTGCCGAGCGCGGCGTAGCCGCCCGAGCGCAGGTCGACGACGAGCTCGCCGTCGGCGATGCGCGCCAGCAGCGGGTCGAGCGCCGGGCGCCAGCGCGCCGCGAGCGTGCCGGAACCGGGCAGCTTCGAGCCCGCCGAGAGCCGGTAGGGCGGGATCGGGTCGTCGGCGGAGAGGAGCCCGAACAGCGCCGAGCACACGGCGAGCCGGGACCGGGCGCGGTCCCGGGTGGCGCGGGTGAAGGACCCGGCGTCGAGGGCGTCGTAGAGCACCCCGGTGTAGCGGTCCAGCGCCGGGAGGGTCGGGTTCGTGCGCAGCGCGGCGTTGCGGTCGATCTCGGCGTCCTGGCGCTGGGAGACCCCGAGCGCGGCACGCGCGGCCGGACGGTCGCCGGCCAGTGCGACGAGTTCGTCGCAGAGCTCCGTGCGGACGGGGCCGAGGTCGGCGTCGTGGGAGAGCGCGGTGAGGTCGAGCGGCGGGCCGTCGCCGCCGTCACGCTTGGTCTCCGAGGGCGGCAGCAGGACGAGCACGGCGCCACAGAGTAGTGATCACCGCGGACGGCCGTTGTGCCCGCCGGGGGACCGCACTACGTTCGGGTGTGTGACCTGCCTGGTGGCGCGCATCCACGTCGACTGCATGCGGATCACGAGCGCGTCCTGTCGCCCCTGTCGCTGACCCGCGCTCGTCCGAGGGCCCACGTACGCGTCCGCCCCGCCACAGTCCTGTAGCTACCCCTGTAGCCGCCGCGATCGACCGACCCGGGCACGGCCCGCCTCGGCACGCTCACACCGGCGGTCGACCCGAAGAGGAGTCCCACCGTGACCGACCCCGACATCACCGCCAACTGGTCGTTCGAGACCAAGCAGGTGCACGCCGGCGCCGCACCCGACCCGACCACCAACGCCCGGGCGACGCCGATCTACCAGACGACGTCCTACGTCTTCCGCGACACCGACCACGCCGCGAACCTGTTCGGGCTCGCCGAGTTCGGCAACATCTACACGCGGATCATGAACCCCACCCAGGACGTGCTGGAGCAGCGCGTCGCCGTGCTGGAGGGCGGGGCCGCGGCCCTGGCCGTCGCGTCCGGGCAGGCCGCGCAGGCACTGGCGATCCAGAACATCGCCGAGGCCGGGGACCACATCGTCTCCAGCGCCTCGCTCTACGGCGGCACCTACAACCAGTTCCACTACACCTTCCCGAAGCTGGGCATCGAGGTCACCTTCGTCGACGACCCGGACGACCTGGAGGAGTGGAAGGCCGCGATCCGGCCGAACACCAAGGCCCTCTACGGCGAGACGCTGGGCAACCCGCGCGGCAACATCCTCGACATCGCGGCCGTCGCCGGCGTCGCGCACTCCGCCGGGGTCCCGCTGATCGTCGACAACACCGTCCCGACCCCGTACCTGGTGCGGCCGATCGAGCACGGCGCCGACATCGTCGTCGAGTCCCTGACCAAGTTCCTCGGCGGCCACGGCACCTCGGTCGGCGGCATCATCGTCGACTCCGGGAAGTTCGACTGGGTCGCCAACAAGGACCGGTTCCCGGGCCTGACCAGCCCCGACCCGAGCTACCACGGCGCGGTGTTCACCGACGCCGTCGGCCCGATCGCCTACATCATCAAGGCCCGCGTGCAGCTGCTGCGCGACCTCGGCCCGGCGATCTCCCCGCAGAACGCGTTCCTGATCCTGCAGGGCATCGAGACGCTGTCGCTGCGCATCGACCGGCACAACCAGAACGCCCAGGCGCTGGCCGAGTGGCTGGAGGGTCGCGACGAGGTGGAGAAGGTCCACTACGCGGGCCTCCCGTCGAGCCCGTGGCACGAGCTGCAGAAGAAGTACCTGCCCAAGGGCGGCGGCGCGATCGTGGCGTTCGAGCTGCAGGGCGGGGTCGAGGCGGGCAAGAAGTTCGTCAACGCCCTCGAGCTGCACAGCCACCTCGCCAACATCGGCGACGTGCGCAGCCTGGTCATCCACCCGGCGTCGACCACGCACAGCCAGCTGTCGGCCGAGGAGCAGATCGCGTCCGGGGTCACCCCGGGCCTGGTCCGGCTCTCGGTCGGTCTGGAGGGCATCGAGGACCTCAAGGCCGACCTCGACGCCGGGTTCCGCGCCGCGAAGGGCGCATGAGCGCGGATCTGATTACCTGGTGTCCGTGAACGACATCGAGCCCCCTCCCGCCAGCGGTGCCTGGCGGGAGGGGGACGACCCCGGCCGCCGCCGGTTCCTCGACCTGCCGGCGCCGCTGAAGCTGGCGGCCGGCGGGGAGCTCCCCGGTGTACGACTGGCCTACGAGACCTGGGGCGAGCTCGCGCCGGACGGCTCCAACGCCGTCCTGGTTCTGCACGCCCTCACCGGCGACGCGCACCTGGAGGGCCCGGCCGGCCCCGGGCACCCGACGCCGGGCTGGTGGCCCGGGCTGATCGAGCCGGGCGGCCCGCTGGACCCGGCGCGCTGGTTCGTCGTGGCGCCGAACGCGGTCGGCGGCTGCCAGGGCAGCACCGGTCCGGCGTCGCGGGCCCCGGACGGCCGGACCTGGGGCAGCCGGTTCCCGACGGTCACCGTGCGGGACACCGTCGCCGCCGAGCAGTACCTGGCCGACGCGCTCGGCATCGACGCGTTCGCCTGCGTGATCGGCGGCTCGATGGGGTCCATGCGCTCCCTGGAGTGGGCGGCGACCGAGCCCGACCGGGTACGGCGGCTGTTCCTGCTCGCCGGGCCCGCGGCGTCGTCGGCGGACCAGATCGGCTGGGCGAGCCCGCAGATCCAGGCCATCACCTCCGACCCGCACTGGCACGGCGGCGACTACCACGACACGCCCGAGGGGCCGTGGCGCGGACTGGGCGTCGCCCGGCGGATCGCGCACCTGTCGTACCGGTCGGGCGTCGAGCTGGCGACCCGCTTCGGCCGGGACCCGCAGCCGGGTGAGGATCCGCTCGACGGCGGCCGCTACGCCGTGGAGTCCTACCTGGACCACCACGCGGACAAGCTGGTGCACCGCTTCGACGCCGCGTCCTACGTGCGGCTGACCCAGGCGATGAACCACCACGACGTGGGACGCGACCGGGGCGGGGTGGCGTCGGCGCTGTCGCGGGTGAGCGCCCGCACCTACGTCGCCGGTGTCACCTCCGACCGGCTGTACCCGCTCGCCGAGCAGCAGGAGCTGGCCGACGGGATCCCGCGCGCCGACCCGCTGAAGGTGATCGACTCCCCGTACGGGCACGACGGGTTCCTGGTGGAGACCCCGACGGTCGCCCGGATGCTCGGCGAGCTGCTGGACGAGGCGGTCTGAGCCGCTCGGGCCGGGGCGCGCGGGCCCACCCGTGCACCCCTGCCCGACGTGGGGCTCAGCCCAGGTTCTCGCCGTAGACGCGCTGCACCCGCATCGTCATCAGCACCCGCCGGTCCCGGACCATGACCTCGCGGTACTCGTCCCAGTCCGGGTGCTCCCCGGCGGCGGCCCGGTACCAGTCGACCAGTGCCTGCACGGCCGGTCCGTCGGGCGAGTCGTCGGGGCCGACGAGCTCGACCGGGCCCTCGGCCGTCGCCCACGAGCGGCCGTCGGCGCTCTCGACCGACAGCGCCGCCCGCGGGTCCCGCCGCAGGTTCGCGGTCTTCGCGCGCCCCTCGGTCATCGACACCTGCACCGTGCCCGCCGCCCGGTCGTAGTACGGCGTCACCGGCGACAGCTGGGGCATGCCACTGCGCTTGATCGTCGCGAGGACGCCCTGGCGTGCCCCCGCGAGCAGCTCGTGCTGTTCGTCTCCCATGCCCCGAGTCTGCCCGCTCCGGAACCGGGATGAGGAGCTCCGGGGTCCCTCGCTACCCTTCTGCAGGTGTTGACCCGGATGTCGTCGCTGTTCCTGCGCACCCTGCGTGAGGACCCGGCCGACGCGGAGGTGCCCAGCCACAAGCTGCTGGTCCGCGCCGGCTACGTCCGTCGCGTGGCCCCGGGCGTGTACTCCTGGCTCCCACTCGGCCTCACGGTGCTCCGCCGCATCGAGAACGTGGTGCGCGAGGAGATGAACGCCATGGGCGCCCAGGAGATCCAGTTCCCGGCGCTGCTGCCGCGCGAGCCCTACGAGGCGACGAACCGGTGGACCGAGTACGGCCCCAACCTGTTCCGCCTGCAGGACCGCAAGGGCGGTGACTACCTGCTCGGCCCGACCCACGAGGAGCTGTTCACCCTCACGGTCAAGGGCGAGTACTCGTCCTACAAGGACTACCCGGTCATCCTCTACCAGATCCAGAACAAGTACCGCGACGAGGAGCGGCCCCGCGCGGGGATCCTGCGCGGCCGCGAGTTCCTCATGAAGGACTCCTACTCGTTCGACCTCACCGACGAGGGCCTGTCCGAGTCCTACCGCAAGCACCGCGACGCCTACGTCAAGATCTTCGACCGGCTCGGGCTGCGCTACGTGATCGTGTCCGCGACCTCGGGCGCGATGGGCGGCTCGGCGTCGGAGGAGTTCCTGGCCGAGTCCGAGACCGGCGAGGACACCTTCGTCCGCGGCCCCGGCGGCTACGCGGCCAACGTCGAGGCCGTCACCACGCCCGCGCCCCCGGCGATCCCGCTCGAGGGGCTGCCCGCCGCGCAGGTGCACCACACCCCGGACACCCCGACCATCGCGTCGCTGGTGGACTTCCTCAACGCCAACACCGAGCGCACCTTCACCGCGGCCGACACGCTCAAGAACGTGCTGGTCAAGACACGGCAGCCGGGCGCGACCGAGTGGGAGCTGCTGGGGATCGGCGTTCCCGGGGACCGCGAGGTCGACATGAAGCGCCTCGAGGCGTCGCTGGAGCCGGCCCAGGTCGAGCTGCTCGACGAGGCCGACTTCGCCCGGAACGCCTTCCTCGTCAAGGGCTACATCGGCCCGGGCGCGCTGGCCACGAACGGCGTCCGCTACCTCGTGGACCCGCGCGTCGTGACCGGCACCGCCTGGGTGACCGGCGCGGACAAGGCCGACCACCACGTCGTCGACCTCGTCGCGGGCCGGGACTTCACCCCGGACGGCACGATCGAGGCCGCCGAGGTCCGCGCCGGGGACCCGTCCCCGGACGGCACCGGGGTGCTGGAGGCCGCCCGCGGCATCGAGATCGGGCACATCTTCCAGCTCGGCCGCAAGTACGCCGACGCCTTCTCCCTCGACGCGCTCGGCCCGGACTCCAAGCCGGTCCGGATCACGATGGGCTCCTACGGCATCGGCGTCTCCCGGCTGGTCGCCGCGATCGCCGAGCAGTCCCACGACGACTCCGGCCTGGTGTGGCCGCGCTCGGTCGCGCCGTTCGACGTGCACGTCGTCGTCGCGGGCAAGTCCGCGGAGCTGCTGGAGGGCGGCGAGGCCGTCGCCGCCGAGCTGGAGGCCCAGGGCCTGTCGGTCGTCCTCGACGACCGCAAGGCGAGCCCCGGCGTGAAGTTCGCTGACGCCGAGCTGATCGGGGTCCCGACGATCGTCGTCGTCGGGCGGGGGCTCGCGGAGGGGAAGCTGGAACTCAAGGACCGGGCCACCGGCGAGCGGAGCGAGATCGACCGCGCCGGCGCCGCGGAGCTGGTCGCCGGGATCGTCCGCGGGGCCTGAGCCGCACCGCCGCCGCACGGAGCGGGTCCCTCGCCGGAGGGGCGCGCTCCGTGCGTTCCGGGGTCAGCCGGGGCGGACCGCCGAGGCGGCCAGGTCGGTGAGCGCGGAGCGGGGCACCGCGTCGCCGGGGCCGCCGCCCACGTCCGCCGCGACCACCAGCATCGCGACACCGACCGAGCCGTCGCGGGCCTGGGTCCGCGGCACCGCGAGCACCCCGACCGCGCCGTCGGTGGCGCGGCAGCCGCCCGCCCCCGACGCGGTGCCGTCGGTGCGCACGGTGGCCTCCACCCAGGTCCCCGGCTCGTCGTCGCCCGGGCGTGGCCCGGGCGGCCCGACCGCCACCTGCGGGGCCGCGCCGGCGTAGGCGGACTCCCCGGCGCCGCGGGCGAAGGCCTGCGCGGCCTGCTCGACGCTCGTCCCGGCCGGGACGGCGACGAGCGCCGCGGCGGCGACCCCGCGCGGTGCGGCGCCGACGGGGCAGTCGCCCGCGGCGAAGGGCGGGGCCTCGGCGAGCCGGGCGAACGGCACCCCGAAAACCTCCAGCGCGGGCGCCCCGGGTGCCGGAGCGGTCCATCCCGGCGGGGGCGTGACCGCGAACGCGGCGGGCTCCACGGCCGGGGGCGGGGCGGGCGCAGGGACGGCCGGGGTGGCCGGGCGGATGCCACCGAGCCCGGCCGCCGCGCCTGCCACGACCAGCACGGCGACGGCGGCGGCCAACGCGGGACGCAGCCGTCGCCCGGAACCGGGGGAGGGCCCGCCCTGCCGCGACGACATCGCGGCAGCCGGGCGGTCGGTCGTCGTCCGGCCGGAGGTCACCGGCGCAGCGTACGGCGCTGTCGTCCGACCCCGGCGCGGCGTTCCGACGGGCGGCGGGCCGCGGTCGCCCGGCGGTCCTGAGCAGGTGCCGCGGGGCCTCAGCCCGGCAGCAACGTCAGCCGCACCGACCGCGTCGGGTTGTCCACGTTGGTGTCGACCAGGCAGATCGACTGCCAGGTCCCCAGCGCGGGCCGGCCGTCGATCACCGGGACCGTCGTCGACGGCGGCACGAACGCGGGCAGCACGTGGTCGCGACCGTGCCCGGCGCTGCCGTGCCGGTGCCGCCAGCGGTCGTCGGCGGGCAGCAGCTCGCGCAGCTGCGCGAGCAGGTCGGAGTCGCTGCCCGCCCCGGTCTCGATGACCGCGATCCCGGCCGTCGCGTGCGGCACGAAGACGTTGAGCAGGCCGTCGTCGGCACCGCAGTCGGACAGGAAGCGTTCGATCCGGTGCGTCAGGTCCACGACCGTCTCCTCGGAACCGGTCCGGATCTCGATCAGCTCGCTGTACACACCCCGAGACAGTAGGACCGTCGGTACGGTCGGGCAGCGTGGACGACTCGGTCACCTTTGCCGGATGGGAACTGCCACACCGGCCCGGCTACCTGAACACCGCGAGCATCGGCATCCCGCCGCGACGGGCGTCGGCGGTGGTCGCCGACGTCGTGGCGCGGTGGGCCGTCGGCGGGACCTCGCCGAAGGACTTCGACGACGCCGTCGAGACGGCCCGTGCCGGGTTCGCCGCGATCACCGGGGTGCCGGCCGCCGACGTCGCACAGGGCGCCACGACGTCCGGTCTCATCGGTCCGCTCGCCGCGTCGGTGCCCGAGGGCACCCGGGTGCTCGTCGCCCGGGGCGAGTTCTCCTCGGTGACCCGGCCGTTCGCGGTGCAGGCCCACCGCGGGGTCCGGGTGACCGAGGTGCCGCTCGCCGAGCTGGCGGCACACGCCGCCGACCACGACCTCGTCGCGGTGTCGGTGGTGCAGTCCTCCGACGGCGCGATCGCCGACGTCGACGCGCTGCTCGCCGCCCGCGCCCGCAGCGGCGTGCGGCTGCTGTTCGACGTCACCCAGGCCGCCGGATGGCTCCCGCTGCGCATGCACGACGCCGACGCCGTCGTCGGGTCGGGGTACAAGTGGCTGCTCGCGCCGCGCGGCACCGCCTGGCTGGCCCGGCGGCCGTCCTGGGTCGACGGACCGCCCACCGGGGCGCGCTGGCCGGAGCCCACCCCGCACTCCGCGGGCTGGTACGGCACCCGGGACCGCTGGGGTGGTGGGCTCTACACCCCGGACCCGCCCGCACGGCCCGGACCGGCCGGGGGCGAGGAGGCCCCCGTCTGGTTCGCCCATGCCGGCGCCGCGGTGACGCTGCCGTGGCTGGCCTCGCTCGACCCCGAGGCACTGCGCGCGCACTGCGTCGGCCTCGCCGACGGCCTGCGCGAGCGCCTCGGGATGCCACCCGCCGGGTCGGCCATCGTGTCGGTGCGCGCCGAGGGTGCGGCCGACCGGCTGGCCGCGGCCGGGATCACCGCCGCCGTACGCGACGGAGCCGCCCGGCTGGCGTTCCACCTGTCGACCACCCTCGACGACGTCGAGGCGGCCGCCGCCGCGCTCCGTTGAGCGTTGCCGAGCGGCGCGCCCCTCAGCTCCGGCCGGGGAACACCGGCACGACGGGGGACCGCTCGGTGACCCCGCGCCAGTACGCGAGCCGGCCGGTGCACTCGACCATCGCCTTCAGCCCGGCCTCGCGCAGCGGGACCGACGACGACCGCTCGGTCACCGACCGCCACGCGGCGATCGCGTCGGTCTCGGCCGACACCAGCAGCGCCCCGGCCGACACGCCGTCGACGACGGGCTGCGGGGCCGCGTACGCCGGCTGCGCCGAGACCGGCCGCTGCCCGATGTCGGACAGGGTCTGGGTGATCTGGCCGCGCAGGGTGGTGTGGGCCTCGATGTCGCCGCGGGCCCGGGTCGCCCACTCCGGCGGGATGAACGCGAGCGCCATCTTGTACGCCCACAGGGCCGCGTGCTCGCAGGCGAGCGCCCGCTGCAGCGCGTCGACGGTGACCTGGGGGACCTGGGGCTCGTCGTCGGAGGACTGCCGCGGCAGCGGACCCGCGCTCATGCCGGGGCCCCGGTGAGGATCGCCGCGTAGGTGGCGCAGCAGGCGGCGACCTCGGCGACCAGCCCCACCTGCAGCGCCGAGGCGCGGGGGACGACCTCGCCCGCGCTGCGGGCCGACCCGGCGACGGCGTCGCGCACCGCGGCGAGGTCACCCGACGGTGGCGTCGCGGGGGAGGCGATCTGGCCCGGGGTGCGCCCGCCCGCCTGGTCCAGCGCGGCGGCGTGCTCCATCCGGGCCGCGCGCAGCGGCTCCAGCCGGCCCGCGAGCGACGGGTCGCCGGTCACCGCGGCGACGATCAGCGCGGCGTCGGAGCGGGCGGCGTCGGCGAGCGCGAGCAGGGCGTCCGAGGCGTCCTGGGTGCGTGTGGTCGCGCGGGAGCAGCCCGCCAGCGGCACCGTCGCGGCCACCGCGGCCGCGGTCACCAGCACCTGGCGTCGGGTCGGGCGGACACGGCGGGGGCCGGTCACCGACGACGGGACCGGCGACGACGGCGGCCCGGTCGGTGACATCCGGGGGGACACCCCGGGTGACACCCGGGACGACACGGATGGCTGGCGGTCGTTCACGTCGGGTCATGCTGCCAGCACGCGCCGGGCCGCGCGGCACCGACCGTGCCCGCACGGGCCGCGGACGACCGCCCGCCGGCGGGCCACCGACCGTCGGCCCGCCGGGCGGACGCGCTAGGCTCGTCGGCCGTCCCCACCGTCACCGGCACCGCTCGGTCCCGTCCGGACGCGTCGCGGTGTGCGGCGCCGCTGTCGGATGCCGTCCGCGAGCGTCCGACGTGCCCGCCCACCGGCGGTCGCGACACCACGATCGACCCCAACCGGAGCCCTGCCGACCGGTCGTCACCCCGGCAGGCCCCCCACACGAGGAGAGTCACCCGATGCGCAGTCCGGACCCCGCACAGCTGGCAGACCAGCTGCGCGGCGTGCTCGAGCCGGTGGTCCACGGGGCCGGGCTGGAGATCGACGCCGTGGAGGTCCGCTCCGCCGGGCGACGGCACTCGGTCAAGCTCGTCGTCGACCTGCCCGAGTCCTCGCCCGAGACCGGCATCGACCTCGACGTCATCGCCCGGCTCAGCCGTTCCGCGGCCGCCGAGCTGGACCCGCACGAGCACCTCATCGAGGGTTCGTACACGCTCGAGGTGACCTCGCCCGGGATCGCCCGGCCGCTCACCGAGCCCCGGCACTGGCGGCGGGCCTACCTGCGCCTGGCGCGGCTCACGCTGACCGACGGCTCCGTCGTCGACGCCCGGGTCGGCCGGCTCGACGGCGACACGGTCGCCGTCGCGGTCCCCGGCCGGAAGTCCCCGGAGCGGCGCGACATCCCGCTCGCGGAGATCCGCCACGCCCAGGTGCAGGTCGAGTTCAAGCCCGCCCCGCCCGCGGAGACCGCACTGCTCGACCCGGACGCGCTGTCCGGCAGCACCGACGGGGCCGACGGGGCCCCCACGAACCACGACGGCCCTGACGGCCCTGACGGCCCTGAGGGCACTGCCCGCGACGAGGAGAACCGGTGAACGTCGACATCCCCGCGCTGCGCGCGATCGAGCGGGACAAGGAGATCCCGTTCGAGACGGTCCTCTCGGCCATCGAGACGGCGCTGCTCACCGCCTACAAGCACACCGACGGTCACCACCCGGACGCCCGCGTCGACATCGACCGCAAGAGCGGTGTGGTGCGGGTCATGGTCCGCGACGCCGCCGACGCGTCCGAGGACGGCACCCCCGGCCCGGAGTTCGACGACACCCCGGACGGCTTCGGCCGGATCGCGGCGACGACCGCCCGCCAGGTCATCCTGCAGCGGCTGCGCGACGCCGAGCACGAGCGCACCTACGGCGAGTTCTCCACCAAGGAGGGCGAGGTCGTCGCCGGCATCGTTCAGCGCGACGCGCGCGCCAACGCCCGCGGCGTCGTCGTGGTCGAGCTCTCCGGCGGCACCGAGGCCGTGCTGCCCGCCGCCGAGCAGGTGCCGGGCGAGGTCTACAAGCACGGCGACCGGATCCGCTGCTTCGTCATCGGTGTGAACCGCGGCCCGCGGGGCACCTCGATCACGCTCTCGCGGACCCACCCGAACCTGGTGCGCAAGCTGTTCGCCCTGGAGGTGCCCGAGATCGTCGACGGTTCCGTCGAGATCGTGTCGGTGGCCCGTGAGGCGGGGTTCCGCTCCAAGATCGCGGTGCGCTCGACCCGCTCCGGGCTCAACGCCAAGGGTGCCTGCATCGGTCCGATGGGCGCCCGGGTGCGCGGCGTGATGGGGGAGCTGGCCGGTGAGAAGATCGACATCATCGACTGGTCCGAGGACCCGGCCGAGTTCGTCGGGAACGCGCTCTCGCCGTCGAAGGTGGTGTCGGTGACGGTGCTCGACGAGCGCGCCCGGATCGCCCGCGTCGTCGTGCCGGACTTCCAGCTGTCGCTGGCGATCGGCAAGGAGGGGCAGAACGCCCGTCTGGCCGCCCGGCTCACCGGCTGGAAGATCGACATCCGCAGTGACGCCGACCCGCGCGACCCGGTCACGCCCGACGGCGGGCCGGCCGACCCCGCCGGGGAGCCGTCCTGACCGACGGAGATCAACAGCAGGGGTCGGGCGAGGGAATGCCCGACGACCGCCCTGCGCTACACTCGTCATCGGCCCGCGGTCGCGGACCGTCGCCCACGCACACCCGGTCGGTTCCGATCCGGACCTGTGTGGGGTGCCGGACCCGGGAACGGGCCGACGTACTGTTGCGGGTGGTCGTGGAGAACGGACGTTGCATTCCGGATCCGCGCCGCCGTCTCCCCGGACGGGGTGCCTGGTTGCACCTCTCGACGGGGTGCCTGGACAAGGCCGAGCGACGCTCGGCGTTCGCCCGGGCGTTACGCGTCCGTTCGGCACCGGACGTCACCGCCGTCAGGCGGTGGCTGCAGGAGTCGCACGACCCGCTGGGGCTCGGGAACCTCTCGGACCCGTCATCGGAAGAAAGCAAGGTCGACCAGTCATGAGCCAGCAGTGAAGATCGCACCATGAACGTGCTTCGACACTAGGTTCGAGGTCGAGCGGGATGCTGCCGCCCGGCCTCCGGTCAGGATGAGGAGAGCAGTGGCAGGCAAGGCCCGCGTGCACGAGCTCGCGAAAGAGCTCGGAATCAGCAGTAAGCAGGTCCTCAGCAAGCTGCAGGACCTCGGGGAGTACGTGAAGTCCCCCTCCTCCACCGTGGAGGCCCCGGTCGTGCGCAAGCTGCGCGACGCGATGGCCTCCGGTGGTGGCCCCGCCGGCGGCCAGCGCCGCGGTTCCGGCGCGCCCGGTGGCGGTCGTCCGCGTGCCGGTGGCTCCGGCGCCCCGTCGCCGTCGCGCCCGACCCCGGGTGCGGCCCCCAAGCCCGGCCCGCGTCCGGGTCCGCCGGCCCCCGCGACACCCACCCCGGGTGCCCCGTCGCCGTCGCAGCCCGCGGCGCGCACCGACGCCCCGAAGCCGGGACCGGCCGCGCCCAAGCCCGGCCCGCAGGCCCCGGCGGCTCCGGTTGCCCCGGCCGCCCAGACTCCCGCCGCGGCCGCCGAGGCCCCGGCCGCGCCGAAGCCCGCCTCGACCCCCCGTCCCGGTCAGGGCCAGGGCGGCCAGGGCGGTGGCGCCCCGCGTCCCTCGGGTCAGCCCGGTGAGCGTGGTGCCCGTCCGGGCCCGCGCCAGCCGCGCGTCGGCAACAACCCGTTCGGCGTCGGCCAGGGTTCGCCCAAGCCGGGCCCGCGTCCCGGTGCGCCGCAGCCCCAGCAGGGCGGTGGCCAGCAGGGCGGCCGTCCCGAGGCTCCCGCCGCGCGTTCCGGTGAGGCCCCGCCGCGTCCGCCCCGTCCGGGCGGCGCTCCGGGTGCGGGCGGTCCCCGTCCGAACCCGGGCAACATGCCTCCGCGGCCGAACCCGGGCATGATGCCCGCGCGTCCGGCTGCCGGTCGCCCCGGAGCCGGTGCCGGTGGCCGTGGTGGCCCCGGCGGCGGTCGTGGTGGCCCCGGTGCCGGTCGTGGTGGCCCCGGTGGCGGTCGTCCCGGTGGCGGTGGCGGCGGTTTCCGTCCCGGTGGTGGCGGTCCCGGTGGTCCGCCCCCGGCCGGTGGTGGATTCCGCGGTCGTCCCGGTGGTGGCGGTGCGCGTGGTCACGGCGGTGCCGCGGGTGCGTTCGGCCGTCCCGGCGGTCCGGCCCGCAAGGGTCGCAAGTCGAAGCGGCAGAAGCGCCAGGAGTACGACGCCATGGCCGCGCCCTCGGTGGGCGGCGTCCGCCTGCCCAAGGGCAACGGCGAGACGATCCGGCTGCCGCGTGGCGCGTCGCTGACCGACTTCGCCGAGAAGATCAACGCCAACCCGGCCTCGCTGGTACAGGTGTTGTTCCACCTCGGTGAGATGGTCACGGCCACCGCGTCGGTCTCGGACGAGGTCCTGGAGCTGCTCGGCCAGGAGATGAACTACCGCGTGCAGGTCGTCTCCCCCGAGGAGGAGGACCGTGCGCTGCTGGAGTCGTTCGACATCGAGTTCGGTGACCCGGGCGACGAGGACGCGCTCGAGGCCCGTCCGCCGGTCGTGACCGTCATGGGTCACGTCGACCACGGTAAGACGCGGCTGCTGGACACGGTCCGCAAGGCGAACGTCCGCGAGGGCGAGGCCGGCGGCATCACCCAGCACATCGGCGCCTACCAGGTCGCGGCCGAGCTCGAGGGCGAGGAGCGGCTCATCACGTTCATCGACACCCCGGGTCACGAGGCGTTCACCGCCATGCGTGCCCGTGGTGCGAAGTCCACCGACATCGCGGTCATCGTGGTGGCGGCGGACGACGGCGTGATGCCGCAGACCGTCGAGTCGATCAACCACGCCCAGGCGGCCGGTCTGCCGATCGTCGTCGCGGTCAACAAGATCGACGTCGAGGGTGCGAACCCGCAGAAGATCCGTCAGCAGCTCACCGAGTACAACCTGGTGGCCGAGGAGTACGGCGGCGACACCATGTTCGTCGACATCTCCGCGAAGCAGGGCACCAACATCGAGGCCCTGCTCGAGGCGATCCTGCTGACCGCCGACGCGGCGCTCGACCTGCGGGCCAACCCCGAGATGGAGGCGCAGGGCGTCACCATCGAGGGTCACCTGGACCGCGGTCGCGGCCCGGTGGCCACCGTGCTGGTCCAGCGCGGAACGCTCCGGGTCGGCGACTCGGTCGTGGCCGGCGACGCCTCCGGGCGTGTCCGGCGCATGGTCGACGAGCACGGCCAGGACGTCACCGAGGCGCTCCCGTCGCGCCCGGTGCAGGTCATCGGTCTGACGTCGGTGCCGGGTGCGGGCGACACGTTCCTCGTCGTGGACGAGGACCGGGTGGCCCGCCAGATCGCCGACCGGCGCCGCGCCCGCGAGCGCAACGCCGAGCTGGCGAGCCGTCGCAAGCGCGTCAGCCTGGAGGACCTGGACGCCGCGCTGAAGGAGACCAACACCCTCAACCTGATCATCAAGGGTGACAACTCGGGCACCGTCGAGGCGCTCGAGGAAGCCCTGATGAAGCTGGACGTGGGTGAGGAGGTCGAGCTGCGGGTCATCCACCGCGGCGTCGGCGGCATCACCGAGGGCGACATCAACCTCGCCATCGCGGACAACGTCATCGTCATGGGCTTCAACGTCCGTGCCGAGGGCAAGGCCACCGAGCTGGCCAACCGCGAGGGCGTCGAGATCCGCTACTACTCGGTGATCTACCAGGCGATCGACGAGATCGAGGCAGCCCTCAAGGGCATGCTCAAGCCGGAGTACGAGGAGGTCGAGCTGGGCCGCGCCGAGGTCCGCGACGTCTTCAAGTCCTCGAAGTTCGGCACGATCGCCGGTTGCCTGGTGATGAGTGGGGAGATCCGCCGGAACGCCCGGGCGCGCCTGCTGCGCGACTCGAAGGTGATCCACGAGAACCTCCCGATCTCGTCGCTGCGCCGGTTCAAGGACGACGTGGTCGAGGTCCGCGAGGGCTTCGAGTGCGGTCTGACGCTCGGTACCTACAGCGACATCAAGGTCGACGACGTCATCGAGACGTTCGAGATGCGGGAGAAGCCGCGCGACTAGCGGTTGACGAACGCGCTCCGACGGGGCGGCCGGTCACCGGCCGCCCCGTCGGCGTCAGTGGAGGTGTGTGTGTACGTCGGCTCCCTGGAGTGTGACGTCCTGCTCGGCGACGTCCGGTCGCTCAAGCAGAAGCGGTCGATGGTCCGTCCGCTGCTCGCCGAGCTGCGCCGGTTCGAGGTGGCTGCCGCCGAGGCCGGCCACCTGGACCTGCACCGGCGCGCGCTGATCGGGGTGAGCTGTGTGGCCGCCGACACGGGCCACGTGCACGCCCTGCTGGAGCGGTGCGAGCGACTCGTCGCCGCCCGTCCCGAGCTGGAGCTGCTGTCCGCGCGGACACGGCTGTTCGGCCCGGACGACGACTGACCGCCGCCCCGCTCGGGCGCGGCGCAACCCCGCGACCCGTGCCTAGACTCGGTCTCGCACGACCCGGTGGAAGGAGCAGGACATGGTCGACCAGGCCCGCGCCCGCAAGCTCGCGAAGCGGATCTCGCAGATCGTCGCGGAGGCCCTCGAGCACGAGGTGAAGGACCCGCGGCTGGCGATGGTGACGATCACCGACACCCGTGTCACCGGGGACCTGCGCGAGGCGACCGTGTTCTACACGGTCATGGGTGCCTCGCTGGAAGAGGAGCCGGACACCGCGGGCGCCGCCGCGGCGCTGCAGAGCGCGAGCGGAGTGCTCCGCAGCCGGGTGGGGCAGCAGACCGGGGTGCGGCACACGCCGAGCCTCGCGTTCGTGCTGGACGCGGTGCCGGACACGGCCCGCCGGATGGAGGAGCTGCTGGCGCGCACCCGCGCCTCCGACGAGGAGGTGGCCCGGCTGGCGGCCACGGCGTCCCCGGCGGGGGACCCGGATCCGTACAAGGCGCCGCGGGAGACCGACGACGAGTGACCGGCGTCGTGCACGAGACCGTCCCGGGCCCCGGTCCGGTCGATCCGGCCGGGGCCGCGGCAATCCTGCGCCGGGCCCGTGACGTGCTCGTGGTCGGGCACGTCCGGCCCGACGCGGACGCCGCGGGCAGCGCCCTGGCCCTGGCCACGGCGCTGCACCGCGCGGGCACCCCGGTCACCGTGTCGTTCGGTGGGCCGGACCAGGTGCCGGCCGCGCTGGTCGACAGCCTCGATCCCCACGGGCTCGTCGTCGCCTCGGTGGACGCGCCGCGCTCGCCGGACCTGCTGGTCTGCTGCGACATCTCCGCGGCCCGTCGGCTCGGGGACCTGGAGCCGGTGTTGGACACGGCCGGGTCGTCGCTGGCGGTGGACCACCACGCGTCGTTCGCGGCGTTCACGGACCGGTACCTCGTCGACCCGGGGGCCCCGGCGACGGTGACGCTCGTCCGGGAGGTGCTCGCCGAGCTGGGCACCCCGTTGGACGCGGTCCTCGCCCGGTCGCTGTTCGCGGGGCTCTACACCGACACAGGCGGTTTCCGGCGCGGCGGTTCGGACGCGCTCCGGCTGGGCGCCGAGCTCGTCGACGCCGGCGTCGAGCCCGCCCCGCTGCTGCGGGACATCGGGGGACCGGTGCCGTTCGCGTGGCTCGCGGCGCAGGCCACGGTGCTGGCCGGGGCCCATCGCGAACCGGGCGTCGCCGCCGGGGCGGACCTGGTGTGGGCCGCCGTCGACGTGGCGACCGCGGCCCGGTTCCGGGACCGCACGGTGACGCTGGTCGGGTCGCTGCAGGCCGCGGCCGGGGGCGGGGTCGCGGCGTTGCTGACCGAGACGGCGCCGGGTGAGTGGTCGGTGTCGCTGCGCGGCAGCGGTTCCCCGGACCTGTCCCGGGTGGCGACGGCGCTCGGTGGCGGTGGGCACGCCGGTGCGGCCGGGTTCGAGCGCGCCGGCACCCGCGACGGCATCCTGGCGCTGCTGCGTGCGGAGCTGGCCCGCTGAGAACGCCCGGTTGACCGGGTTCATCCCGGGTACACGGCCCCGACATCACGACCGGGTACACCTCGGGGCGGTCCGGCGTCACGGCGTCGGGGCACGTAGCGTGTCCCGCGAGACCAGGAGGTGTGCGGTGCGATCCGAGCCCGCTGCGGCCCGCGGGGGCGACAGTCACGGCAACGCGTCCAGCGGGTGGCCGGAGTTCCTCCGTGCCTGGCTGCGCAACCCGGCCCGGGTGGGTGCGGTGTGGCCGAGCTCGCCGCGGCTGTCGGCGAAGCTGGCCCGCATCGCGCCGGGGCACGGCGCCCCGGTCGTCGTCGAGCTGGGGCCGGGCACCGGCGCCGTCACCACGCAGGTCAGCAGGCGGCTGCCCCCGGAGGGGCGGCATCTCGCCGTCGAGCTCGACCCGGGCATGGCCCGCTACCTCCAGGAGCGCCACCCGGGCGTCGAGGTCGTGAACGGCGATGCCCGCAAGCTGGGGGCGCTGCTCGCCGAGCGGGACATCACCTCGGTCGACGCGGTGATCTCCGGGCTGCCCTGGTCGCTGTTCGACCGCGTGATGCAGCAGGAGATCCTCGACCAGGTCGTCGGGGCAGTGGGGGAGACCGGCGCGTTCGCGACGTTCGCCTACTCCCACACCCTGCCGATGCCCTCGGCGCGGCGGTTCAAGGCGACTCTGCACGACACGTTCGACGAGGTCGTGATGACCCGGACGGTGTGGCGCAACCTGCCGCCCGCGTTCTGCTTCCTCTGCCGCCGCCCTCGTCGGTGACCCGGCCCGCCCCTCTCGCGGGCGGGCCCCGTGACATCCTCCGGCTCGCCCTGCCCGCTCTCCCGGTGCTGGCGGCCGAGCCGCTGTTCCTGCTGGTCGACACGGCCGTCGTCGGACGGCTGGGTGGGCTGCCGCTGGCCTCGCTCGCCGTCGCGGCGGTGCTCTTCGCGCAGGTCACGACCCAGCTGACGTTCCTGTCCTACGGGACGACGGCGCGCGCGGCCCGGTTCTACGGCGCCGGGCGCCGCTCGGCCGCGGTGACCGAGGGAGTACAGGCGACCTGGCTGGCGCTGGGCGTCGGGCTGCTCGTCGTCGCGCTCGGACAGCTCGCCGCCGCACCGTTGGCGGGGCTGATCGCCGGGGACCCGGCGATCGCCGAGGGCGCGGTCTCGTGGCTGCGCATCGCCCTGCTCGGTGCCCCGCTGGTCCTGGTGACGCTGGCCGGCAACGGGTGGATGCGCGGGGTGCAGGACACGCGTCGTCCGATGTGGATCGTGATCGGCGGCAACCTGCTGTCCGCGCTGCTCTGCCCGCTCCTGGTGCACGGGGCGGGGGACTGGGCGGGCTGGGGGCTCGAGGGCTCGGCGATCGCGAACGTCGCGGGGCAGGCCGTCGCGGCGTCGCTGTTCCTGCGGGCGCTGGTCGTCGAACGACGGCGCGCCCCCGCCGGTGACCCGGTCCGCTTCGCCCCGGACACCGCGGTCCTCCGCTCCCAGGCGACGATGGGCCGCGACCTGATCGTGCGGTCGCTGGGGTTCCAGGCCTGCTTCCTGTCCGCGACGGCGGTGGCCGCCCGGTTCGGGTCCGAGTCCGTCGCCGCGCACCAGATCGTGCTGCAGCTGTGGGTGTTCCAGTCCCTGGTGCTCGACGCGGTCGCGATCGCGGCGCAGTCGCTGGTCGGGGCCGCCCTCGGTGGTGCTGCCGGCGAGCAGGGTGCTGCCGGCGACCGTGCTGCTGACGACCGTTCTGCCGACGACCGCGCCGGGGGCGACCGTGCGGACACGGGTCCGGCGCGGGCGCTCGCCGCCCGGGTGACCCGTTACGGCCTCGTGCTCGGCTGCGGGTTCGGCGTGCTGTTCGCCGCGCTCTATCCCGTCCTGCCGCCGGTGTTCACCCGCGACGCGGCCGTCCTCGCGGCGATCCCCGCCGCGTGGTGGTTCTTCACCGCGCTGCAGCCGATCGCCGGGGTGGTGTTCGCCCTGGACGGTGTGCTGCTCGGCGCCGGTGACGCGGCCTTCCTGCGCACCACCACGCTGCTCGCCGCACTGGGCGGGTTCCTGCCGATGATCTGGCTGTCCCTGCTGTTCGGGTGGGGGCTGGCCGGGATCTGGACCGGGCTCGCCGCGTTCATGGTGGTCCGCCTGGTCGCGGTGGGGCTGCGGGCACGGTCGGGGCGCTGGGCGGTCCCGGGGGAGATCCGGGCCTGACCGTCCGACCTGCTGCACCCCGCGATGTGGCCCTCCCCGGGCTGCGGGCCCCGGTGGCTCGGTGGCCGGCCTGCTCGGCCCGCAGGAGATGTCCGCCCGGTCGCCGGGGTCGTCGGCCTCGGCCGGGCAGGACGAACGAGTCCGCACCCCTCCGTCGCCGCGACGGGGCCCGTTCGCCGCGGTGCGTGGAGCGACCCGTCGACGGAGTCCGGACGGCCGAGTGGCACACCAGGCACTCTGTGGTGGGGCCCGGAGGTATGTGACGTGCCACTCGGCGCCTCCGGGACGGGGCACCGGACGGGATGTGCCGGGCTGTGGTCGCGTTCCCCGCGGGCCGGGATCCGGTGGCGGCAGGTGGTCAGCCCCGGCCGGTGGCCGAGGTCTCCGGCCGGTGGCCCGGGGCGTCCGGCCGGTCCACCCGGGCGTCCGGGCGGTGTACCGGGGCGTCCGGCCGGTGTACCGGGGGGCCGGGGTCCTCCGGCGGTCCGGTGTCCCCGGGGGGCGCGGCCGGGAGCGGCAGCCGCACGGTGAACACGGCGCCGGTGCCGTCGTCGCGGGCACCGACCGTCACCGACCCGCCGAGGCGGCGGGCGATCCGGTCGACCAGCGCCAGCCCGATGCCGCGGGGGCGGCCGCCGGGCGTCGCACGGGTGCTGAACCCGAACGTGAACAGCTCGCGGGCGGTGTCGGGGGGCACCCCGGGGCCGCTGTCGGCGACCTCCAGGAGCAGCTCGCGGCCGTCGGGCCCGGTGCGCAGGACGACCGCGACCGACCGTTCCCCGGCGCGCCCGGTGACGACCTCGACCGCGTTGTCGACGAGGTTGCCGACCAGCGAGACCAGGTCGTTCGCGGCGAAGGGCAGCCGCAGCTCCGGCAGCACGTCGGGGTCGCAGGCGTCGGTGACGGAGAAGGTGACGTCGTGCTCGGAGGCCTGCCACGCCTTGTCGGCGAGCAGCGCGGCCAGGACCGGGTCGTACACCTCGGCCACGATCCGCGCGCCGGGCCCGCGGGTGCGGTCCAGCGCCGCGGTGCCGGCCGCCGCGGCGTCGGCGGTGTCGCCGAGCTCGATCAGGGTCAGCACGGTCTGCAGCCGGTTGCCGAACTCGTGCGCCTGCCCGGACAGCGCGGCGACGGTGTCGCGGGCCTCGTCGCGCTCGCGCAGCACCCCGGCCAGCTCGGTGCGGTCGCGCAGGGTGAACACCCGCGTCCCCGGGCCCGCGGCCGGCCCGGCGTGCCTGCTGTTGACCAGCAGCACCCGCTCCCCGGCCAGCGCGGCCCGGTCGCGCAGGTCCGAGCGCAGCCCGCTGGTGAGCACGGCCGCGACGGCCGGGTCCATGCCGAGCCCGGTGAGCGGCCGGCCCGGGACGGCGGGGTCGCCGGGGGAGTCGTGGTCGGGCAGGCCGAGCAGCCGCCGGGCCTCGGCGTTGACGACGACGAGCCGCCCGTCGCCGTCGACGACCAGCAGCCCCTCGCCGACGGCGTGCAGCACCGCCTCGTGGTGGGTGTAGGCGGCGGTGATGTCCTCGGGCTCCAGGCCCAGGGTCTGGCGACGCAGCCGCCGGGCCAGCACCACCGCCAGTCCCGAGCCCACGAGCACCGCGACCACGGCCGCGGCGAGGATGCCCGGCAGCCAGCGCAGCGCGAGATCGCTGATCCGGGTCTGCAGCACGCCGACGGACACGACCGCGGCGACCCGGCCGTCGACGAGCACCGGGGTGACGGTGCGGACCGAGGGGCCCAGGGTGCCGGTGTAGACCTCGGTGGAGGTGCGTCCGGCCAGTGCCGGGACGATGTTGCCCTGGTACGGCCGCCCGATCTCGTCGGGGTTGTAGTGGCTGTAGCGGATGCCCTGCGGGGACATGACGACGACGAAGCTGCTGTTCGTGGCCCGGCGGACGCGTTCGGCCACCGGCTGCAGCCGCCCGGCGAGGGTGGCGAGCCCGCCGCCCTCGCCGACCGCGGACACGACCTCGGGATCGGAGGCCAGCGACAGCGCGGTGGCGGTGGTGAGCCGCCCGGCGGCGTCGTGCTCCAGGCGGGTCGCACCGACGACACCCAGCGCGGCGAGCCCGCCGACGGTGAGCAGCACGGTGACGACCTGGAGCAGGAACAGCCGCCGCACCAGCCGCGACCGCTGCAGCGGTGGGGAGGAACGGAACGGCCGGCGCACGGGCCCAGCCTGCCACCGCGGGAGTGGCAGGGGGACCCGTGCACCGGCCGGGACGTCGGCACCCCCGCGGGCCTGCCGGCTCCGCGGGGGTGCGACGGTCATGGGAGGAGGACCCGCGCCGTGGTCAGGAGCCCGCGCCGACCTTCTCGCGGGAGCCGGACTCGGGCTTCTCGGCGCCCTCGGCGGCCTGCTCGATCTGCTCGTCGGCGGCACCGCCCCCGTGCGCGGCCTCCATGTCGGCCTCGACGAGCTTCGGGTCGTCCAGCACCGCGGCGAGCCGCTCGCGGTCGAGCTCGCCGTTCCAGCGGGCGACGACGAAGGTCGCCACGACGTTGCCGATCGCGTTGGTGAGCGCACGGCCCTCGGACATCATGCGGTCGATGCCGACGATCAGCGCGAGACCGACGACGATGGCCTCGGGGGTGAAGAACTCCCCGCCGAAGGCCTGCAGCGACGCGGCCAGGGTGACCAGGCCGGCGCCGGTGACGCCCGCGGCGCCCTTCGAGGTGAGCACCATGAGCACGGCCAGCGCGATCTGCGCGCCGATCGGCAGGTACTCGTTGCCCGCCTGGATGATGAACAGCGCACCCAGGGTCAGGTAGATGCAGGTGCCGTCGAGGTTGAACGAGTAGCCGGTCGGGATGACCATGCCGACGGTCTGCTTGGACGCACCGGCGGACTGCAGCTTGGTGAGGAAGCGCGGCAGCACCGACTCCGACGACGAGGTGCCGAGGATGATCAGCAGCTCGTCCTTGATGAGGCGGATGACCTTGAAGATGTTGATGCCTGCCATCCAGGACACCGCACCGAGGACGACGACGATGAAGAACAGGCAGGTGCCGTAGAAGACCAGCATCAGCTTGAGCAGGTTGATGAGCGACGCGCCGCCCATCTGGCCGACGGTGTAGGCCATGCCGCCGAACGCGGCGACCGGCGCGGCCCACATGATGATCTTGATGATGCCGAAGATGACCTGGGCGATGCCCTCGATGCCGCCGACCAGGCGGCTGCGCAGGGCCGGGTTCAGCGAGGAGATGGCGCAGGCGGCCAGGATGGCCAGCACCAGGACCTGCAGGACCGAGTTGTCCACGAACGGGCCGAAGAAGCTCTTCGGGAGCAGCGAGTCCTGGATGAACGGGATGACACCCGACTCCTGGGCCCCGGTCTCGAACTGTCCCTCGGCCCGGGTCAGCTCCGCTGCGCTCGGTTGCCCCTCGAAACCGGCACCCGGCTGGAAGACGTTGCCGGCGATGAGGCCGAGCGTCAGCGCGATCACCGTCATGATCAGGAAGTAGCCCATGGCCCGCGCGGCGAGCCCCCCGGCCCGGGCGAGGTTGCCCAGCGAGGCGATGCCGACGATGACGGTGCAGAAGATGACCGGGCCGATGATGACCTTGATCATCTGGACGAACGTGTCGGCGAGCCACTTCAGCTCACCGGCGAAGCCGGGAGCGAGGAACCCGACCGCGATGCCGGACGCGATGCCGACGAGCACCCAGAACCAGAGCTGGGTGTAGACCTTCTTCTTGGTCCGGGTGGGGGTGGTGGACCCCGTCCCGGACGAGCCGTCTGCGTTGGCGACCTCGGCCATGTCCGTCCTCCTCGACGTGTTCGGTGCGGACACGATGGAGCCGGGGCGTGTCGTGGGGCAACCGCGGGGGCACCGAGCTTGAGGAAGCTTTGAGGAATCGTGACTAGGGTGGGTCCGTGCGGGTGCTGCTGGTCGAGGACGACGCGGTCCTCGGCGACGCCCTGCGACGCAGCCTCGTCCGCCAGGGATACCCGACCGACCTCGTGACCAGCGGGTCCGCGGCCATCGCCGCCGTCGCCGAGCGGGAGCCCGACGTCGTGCTGCTCGACATGGGCCTGCCCGACCGCGACGGCATCGGCGTCTGCCGGGAGATCCGGGAGCGGTCCCGGGTGCCGATCCTCGCCATCACCGGCCGCGGCGACGTCGCGGCGCGGGTGCAGGGACTGCGCTCGGGCGCCGACGACTACCTGGTCAAGCCGGTCTCCACCGACGAGCTGGTGGCCAGGATCGAGGCCGTCCTGCGTCGTGCCACCGGCGCGGCGGTGGCCGCGACGGTGAGCGTCGGCGACGTCGTCGTCGACCTCGACCGGCGGGCGGTGACCGCGGCCGGCACCGAGGTCGCGCTGACCCGCAAGGAGTTCGACCTGCTCGCCGCGCTCGCCCGCCGGGAGGGAGCGGTGCTGCCGCGCACCGAGCTGCTGGAACAGGTGTGGGGGACCGCCGACGCGTCCGCGGCACGCACGCTGGAGGCGCACGTGGCGTCGCTGCGGTCGAAGCTGGGGGCCCGCGACGTCGTGGTGACGGTCCGTGGAGTCGGGTACCGGCTGGCGCGTTAGCGTCCCGGCGTGCCCGCACGCAACCCGCCCCCGCCGCCCGGCCTCGTGATCGTCGACAAGGACCGGGGCCCGACCAGCCACGACGTCGTCGGGAAGCTCCGCCGGATCATGGGCACCCGCAAGGTCGGCCACGCCGGGACGCTGGACCCGATGGCGACCGGGGTGCTGGTCGTCGGCATCGAGCGGGCCACCAAGCTGCTCGGGCACCTGTCGCTCGACACCAAGGCCTACACCGCGACCGTGCGGCTCGGGCAGGGCACCGACACCGACGACGCCGAGGGCACGCCCGTCGGCGAGCCCGTCCCGGTCGGGGCCGACGACGACGCCGTCCGCGCCGCCATGGCCGCGCTGACCGGGGAGATCATGCAGGTCCCCAGCGCGGTGTCCGCGGTGAAGATCGACGGAAAGCGCGCCTACCAGCGGGTCCGCGACGGCGAGACCGTCGAGATCCCGGCCCGCCCGGTCACCGTGTCGGCGTTCGAGCTGCTCGCGGTGCGCCGTGACGGCCCGTGGTGCGACCTCGACGTCGCCGTCGACTGCTCCTCGGGCACCTATGTCCGCGCGCTCGCCCGCGACCTCGGCACTGCGCTGGGCTCCGCCGGGCACCTGACCGCGCTGCGGCGCACCCGGGTCGGACCCTTCACCCTGGAGCACGCGCGCACCGTCGAGCAGCTCGAAGAGGAACCCGGGCTGTCGCTGGACCTCGCCGCGGCCGTCGCGACGGCGTTCCCGCGGGTCGACCTCGACGCCTCGGCCGCCACCGACGTGCGGTTCGGCAAGTCACTGCCGGCGGCCGGGATCGCGGGCACCTACGGGGTGTTCGCCCCGGACGGCGCCGCGCTGGCCCTGATGGCCGACCGCGGTGCCGCCGCCCGCCCGGTCGTCGTGCTCGCGCCGGCCGGCTGACCCTGCGGGCCGAGCGCGGTCGCCCGCTGCGCGGGACCCGGCCCGGTTCGCCTAGGCTCGCGCCCGTGCAGCGGTGGCGTGGTCTGGAGGCGGTTCCGCCCGGCTGGGGCCGGTGCGTCGTGACCGTCGGCGTGTTCGACGGGGTGCACCGTGGACACCGGCAGCTGATCTCCCGCGCGGTGGAACGGGCGCACGAGCGCGGCCTGCCCGCCGTCGTCGTGACGTTCGACCCGCACCCGGCCGAGCTGATCCGGCCCGGCACCCACCCGGCGCGGCTGTCCACACTCGACCGGCGGGCCGAGCTCGTGGCCGAGGTGGGCGCGGACGTCTTCTGTGTCATCCCGTTCACCGAGGCGCTGTCCCGGATGCCGCCCGCCGGGTTCGCGCACGAGGTGCTGGTCGACCGGCTGCACGCGGCCGTCGTCGTGGTGGGCAGCAACTTCACCTTCGGCCACCGGGCCGAGGGTGACGTCGGGACCCTCGCCGAGCTGGGCCGTCGCTTCGGGTTCGCCTGCGAGGCGCTCGACCTGGTCTCCGACCACGACGTGACCTTCTCCTCCACCTACATCCGGTCCTGCATCGCCGCCGGGGCCGTCCGCGACGCCGCGCACGCGCTGGGCCGCTGGCACCGGGTGGACGGCGTGATCGTGCACGGCCACAAACGTGGCCGTGACCTGGGCTACCCGACCGCGAACGTCGCCACCCCGCCGCACACCGCGATCCCCGCCGACGGCGTCTACGCGGGCTGGTTCCGCATCGGCGACCGTCGTCTGATGGGCGCGATCTCGGTGGGGACCAACCCGACGTTCTCCGGGCGGGTGCGCACCGTCGAGGTCTACGTCCTCGACGTCGACGAGAACTTCTACGGCCACGAGGTCAGCGTCGAGTTCGTCGAGCGGCTGCGCGGCCAGGAGCACTACGACGGCGTCGAGGCGCTCGTCGCGCAGATGGGCCGCGACGTGGAGACCTGCCGCGAGATCCTCACCGCGGCCGGCGACGCCACCGGACCCGACTGGGTGCCGGATTAGGTGAAAACCCCCTGCCGGGGCCGAACGACCGCGCCAAACCGCGTGGTCACCGAGGCTGGCAGGCATGGACGACCCCCGCACCGTGGACCCGGTGGCGCAGGAGATCGCGCGCAACCGCGACCGCCAGAGCGCGATCTACGGCGAGCCCCTCGACGAACGCATCCGCCGGCTCACGACCGGCCTCGGCATCACCCAGGCCCGCCTCGCCGCCGCGATCGGGCTGAGCCCGGCGATGCTGTCCCAGCTGGCGGGCGGGCGCCGGGTCAAGATCGGGGACCCTGCGGTGCTGGGCCGGATGACCGCGCTGGACCGGCGGCTCGCGCACGGTCCGGTGCCCGAGGCCGAACGCGAGGTGCTGCTGGCCAGGGTCCGGCAGGAGCCGACGCCGGGTGCACCGACCGGTGCCTGCCGCTGCGCCGGGCAGGCACCCACGACCGGGCCGGCGGTGCCGCAGCCGCGACGGGCCCCGGCCGAGCCGACCGCGGAGGACGCGCTGCGCGGGGTGAGTGCGCCGGCCCGGCTCGTCGCGGCGGCGGCCGAGCTGGCCGCGGCGTTCCCGGAGATCGCCGAGGTGCTGCGCCGGGCCGCCGCCGGACGGCGCTGAGCCCGGCTGCCGACCCCGGGTGCGGACGCGGTGGGGTGACCCGCATCGGTGGCCGCGGTGGTCCACCGGGTCCCGCCGCGTGCCGGGACACCGGAGCACACAACGCCGGGACACCGGACCACACACCGGGGTGACGCGGGTCGGCGGCGGTCGGCGCACCCGTCGCTGGTACCGTTTCACCTCGGGTCCGGCTGCAGTCCGTGGCGGCCGCGACCGACTTCCTGCCGTCCCGCCGGTTCACCCGGGTTTCGTCGGACGTCACGGCCCCACGGACCGTCTCAAGGATGAAGGAGTTGAGCAGTGGCACTGACCACCGCCGAGAAGAAGAGCACGCTCGAGCAGTACGGCACCCACGCCACCGACACCGGGTCCCCCGAGGCCCAGGTCGCGCTGCTGACGCAGCGCATCGTCGGCCTGACCGAGCACCTGAAGCAGCACAAGCACGACCACCACAGCCGGCGCGGCCTGCTGCTGCTGGTCGGTCGTCGTCGCCGGCTGCTCAAGTACCTGCGCGAGGTCGACGTCGCCCGCTACCGCGCGCTGATCGAGAAGCTGGGTCTGCGCCGCTGACCCGCCTGGGGCGACCCGGCACCGGTTCCCGGTGCCGGGTCGTTCCGTAACACCGAGCGACACAACTGAACAGAGCCCGCCACGCGAGGCGACCGGACATCCGCCGGTCCTCGGTAGTGGCCCCCGGAGCGCGACGCGCGGCCGGGGGCTTCGATCGAAGACCGGCCCAGCAGGGGATCGAGCCGGCGCCACGGTGGTGGGGGTAGACGAAGACCACTCCCAACGACGAGGAGAACACCCCCGTATGACTGACGTCATCTCCGAGGACGGCGTGCACGAGAGCACCGCCGTCATCGACAACGGCACCTACGGCACCCGCACCGTCCGGTTCGAGACCGGCCGGCTCGCGCGCCAGGCTGCCGGGTCCGTCGTCGCGTACCTCGACGACGAGACCATGCTGCTGTCCGCCACGACCGCCTCGAAGCGGCCGAAGGACCAGTTCGACTTCTTCCCGCTCACGGTGGACGTCGAGGAGCGGATGTACGCCGCGGGCCGGATCCCCGGCTCGTTCTTCCGCCGCGAGGGCCGCCCGGGCACCGACGCGATCCTGACCTGCCGCCTCATCGACCGCCCGCTGCGCCCGTCCTTCGTGGACGGTCTGCGCAACGAGATCCAGGTCGTCGTGACGGTCATGTCGCTCGACCCGAAGGACCCCTACGACGTCGTGGCGATCAACGCCGCGTCGGCGTCCACCCAGCTCGCCGGCCTGCCGTTCTCCGGCCCGGTCGGCGGCGTCCGCGTCGCGCTCATCGCGAACGAGGCGGGCACCGACACCCAGTGGGTCGCCTTCCCGACCCACGACCAGCTCGACCGCGCCGCGTTCGACATGGTCGTCGCGGGCCGCATCGTGGGCGACGACGTCGCGATCATGATGGTCGAGGCCGAGGCCACCGAGAACACGATCGAGCTGATCGCGGGCGGCGCCACCGCCCCGACCGAGGGCGTCGTGGCCGACGGCCTCGAGGCCGCGAAGCCCTTCATCCGCTCGCTGTGCATCGCCCAGCAGCAGCTGGCCGACGTCGCCGCCAAGCCGACCGGCGACTACCCGGTGTTCCCGGCCTACCAGCCGGACGCCTTCGAGGCCGTCTCCGAGGCCGTCGAGCAGGAGCTGGCGCAGGCGCTGACCATCGCCGGCAAGCAGGAGCGCGAGACCCGCACCGACGAGATCAAGGCGTCGGTGCTCGAGAAGCTCGGCGAGCGCTTCGTCGGCCGCGAGTCCGAGCTCGGCAACGCGTTCCGCGCGCTGAACAAGAAGCTGGTCCGCCGCCGGATCCTGACCGACCAGGTCCGGATCGACGGCCGCGGCCTGACCGACATCCGGCCGCTGTCGGCCGAGGTCGAGGTCGTCCCGCGGGCGCACGGCTCGGCGCTGTTCGAGCGCGGCGAGACCCAGATCATGGGTGTCACCACGCTGAACATGCTCCGCATGGAGCAGCAGATCGACCAGCTGGGGCCGGAGACGCGCAAGCGCTACCTGCACCACTACAACTTCCCGCCGTACTCGACCGGTGAGACCGGTCGCGTCGGCTCGCCGAAGCGCCGCGAGATCGGCCACGGCGCGCTCGCCGAGCGGGCCCTGATCCCGGTCCTGCCGAACCGCGAGGAGTTCCCCTACGCGATCCGCCAGGTCTCCGAGGCCCTCGGCTCGAACGGCTCGACCTCGATGGGCTCGGTCTGCGCGTCCACGATGTCGCTGCTCAACGCCGGTGTGCCGCTGAAGGCGCCGGTCGCGGGCATCGCGATGGGCCTGGTGTCCGACGAGGTCGACGGCCAGACGCGCTACGTCGCGCTGACCGACATCCTCGGCGCCGAGGACGCCTTCGGCGACATGGACTTCAAGGTCGCCGGCACCAAGGAGTTCGTCACGGCGCTGCAGCTGGACACCAAGCTGGACGGCATCCCGTCCGAGGTGCTCGCCGCCGCGCTGAACCAGGCCAAGGACGCCCGCCTGACCATCCTCGAGGTGATCGGCGAGGCCATCGACGGCCCGGACGAGATGAGCAAGTACGCGCCGCGGGTCACCGCGGTGAAGGTCCCGGTCGACAAGATCGGCGAGGTCATCGGCCCGAAGGGCAAGATGATCAACTCGATCACCGAGAAGACCGGCGCCGACATCTCGATCGAGGACGACGGCACGATCTACGTCGGTGCGAACGACGGCCCCTCCGCGGAGGAGGCGATCGGCATGATCAACGCGATCGCCAACCCGCAGCTGCCGAAGGTCGGCGAGCGCTTCCTGGGCACGGTGGTCAAGGCCGCCGCGTTCGGTGCCTTCGTCTCGCTGGTCCCCGGCAAGGACGGCCTGGTCCACATCTCGAAGCTCGGCAACGGGAAGCGGATCAGCAAGGTCGAGGACGTCGTCAAGGTCGGCGACAAGCTGCGCGTCGAGGTCACCGACATCGACAACCGCGGCAAGATCTCGCTGATCCCGGTGGTCGACGAGTCCGCGGTCGCGGAGGCGCCCGCCGAGGGCGTCGTCGACGCCGAGGCTCCGGCCGAGGCCGCCGCCAACCCGAGCTGAACTGTTGGCATCTGAGAACGACCACGCGACGGCGGCCCGGGACTCCTCCCGGGCCGCCGCCCGTGTGTCCCCGCTCCCCGACGCCGACTCCGGTGACACCGTCCGCCGCAGCGATCTGCCCGGCGGGGTGCGGCTGGTCACCGAGGCCGTGCCCGGGGTCCGCTCGGTGGCACTCGGCATCTGGATCGGGATCGGCTCGGTCGACGAGACACCCGAGCAGGCCGGCGCCGCGCACTTCCTGGAACACCTGCTGTTCAAGGGCACCCGGCGGCGCACCGCGGCGGGCATCGCCGAGGAGATGGACGCCGTCGGCGGTGAGCTGAACGCGTTCACCGCCAAGGAGCACACCTGCTACTACGCCCACGTCCTCGACACCGATGTGGCGCTCGCGGTGGACGTGCTGGCCGACGTCGTCACCGACGCCGAGCTGGCGCACACCGACGTCGAGCTGGAACGCGGCGTCGTGCTCGAGGAGATCTCGATGCGCGACGACGACCCGGAGGACCTGCTCGGCGACCTGTTCGACGAGACCCTGTTCGGCGACCACCCGCTGGGGCGCCCGGTGATCGGCTCCGAGGAGTCGGTCCGGGCGATGAGCCGCGACACCCTGCACAGCTTCTGGCGCGGGCAGTACACGGCGCCGCGGATGGTCGTCGCCGCGGCCGGGAACCTCGACCACTCCCACGTCGCCGAGCTCGTGGCCGCCGCCCTCGGCGCGGCCGCGCGGCACCACGAGGGGGCCCGTCCGGTGCCCCCGCGCAGCGCCACAGGTGTCCGCCCGGTCCGCACCGGTGCCCTCGGGCTGCTCGACGACGAGTCAGAGCAGGCCCACGTGATGCTCGGCGTGCCCACCGCGGGCCGCGCCGGCCGCGGCCTCCCGGTGCTCGCCGTCCTCAACTCCGCCCTCGGCGGGGGGCTGTCCTCGCGGCTGTTCCAGCAGGTCCGGGAGCAGCGCGGGCTGGCCTACCAGGTCTACTCCTCGACGGTGCGCTACGCCGACGCCGGCGCGCTGTCGGTGTACGCCGGATGCGCCCCCGAACGCCTCGGCGAGGTCGTCGCCGTGGTGCGCGACGTGCTCGGCGGGGTCGCGGCCGACGGACTGACCGAGGCCGAGGTCGTCCGTGCCCAGGGCGCCCTGCGCGGGGGACTGGTGCTGGGCTGCGAGGCCACCGCGTCGCGGATGAACCGGCTCGGCCGCGCCGAGCTGGACCACGGGCGGCAGCGGTCGCTGGCCGACAGCCTCGCCCGCATCGACGCGGTCACCCCGGGCGAGGTCGCGGCGCTGGCCGCGGACCTGCTGGCCCAGCCGCTGACGGCGGCCGTCGTGGGGCCCTACGCCGACGTCGACGACCTCCCGGTCGCCCTGCGGGACCTGGCCTGACCCCACCCTTTCGGCCGCCTCGCCGGGCGGCTTCCTACGCACGAACGGGCCCCTCGTACGAACTTCCGTACGAGGGGCCCGTTTCGTGTGTCGAGGAGGCAGAGGCGGAGCCCCGGACCCGGTGCGGGTCCGGGGCTCCGTCGGTGTGGTGCGGGGTCGCTCAGGATCCGTTCTGCCAGCCGAGGGTCTCGGGCAGCGGGTTGAAGGCGAACAGGCTTGCGCCCCAGTTCGCGAGCCCGGGCTTGGTGGCCCAGATCGCGGGGCCCGAGTAGACCGGGAGCAGCCCGTACGTCGCGAATGCCTTCTTCTCCACCGCGTTCGCGGCGGCGTACTGCTCGTCGGCGGTCGGCAGGGTGTTGACCTTGCGCAGCTCCTCGTCGAGCGCGGCGGTGCCGGTGCCGGTGCCGGACTTGTTCAGCGTCGAGTCCGAGCAGTACTGCTGGCAGATGTAGGCGACGCCGTACGGGTCCGAGGACTTGAATCCGCTGAAGACCATGTCGAACTCCTTGTTCGCCATGACCTTCGAGAAGTCGGTCGAGGGTACGACGCGGACCTTGAGGTCGACGCCGATGTTCTTCAGCATGGCCACCATGGCACCCGAGGACGCCCGCTTGGTGGGGGTGTCTCCGGTCTGTACGTAGGTGAAGGTCAGTGGCTGACCGCCCTTGGTCCGGACGCCGTCCGGGCCGGCGACCCAGCCCGCGGCGTCGAGGCCCTGTTTCGCGCGCTCCGGGTCGAAGGCGACCGCGGCGGCGAGGTTGTCCTCGTAGCCCTTCTGGTAGGGCTGCAGCACCAACGACCCACCGGGGTCCTCGGTGTAGTCGAGCCCCTGGAACGCGATCTTGGCGAGCTGGGTTCGGTCGATGGCGTCGAACACCGCCTTGCGGACCGCGGGGTCCTTGAGGACCGGGGTGGTGCTGTTGAGCGTCAGCAGGAAGTTGGCCGGGGTCCCGGAGATGCGGATGTCGGCGTTCGGCACGCTGCGGGCCTGGGCGAGCAGGTCGGCGGTTTCCGCCTCGGCGGCGTCGATCTGCCCGTTGCGGAAGGCGTTGACCTTCGCCTGCGTCTCCATCTGCACCAGGGTGATGCGGTCGAGCTTGCCCTTCTTGCCCCACCACTTCGGGTTGCGCTCGAAGGTGAGCGTCGAGTTCTGCTTGTCGAAGTTCGACAGGACGTACGGGCCGGCGCCCCACTCGGGATGCGGGTTGTTCAGGTAACCCTTGTTGAAGACGTCCGGGGTGGCCGCCTTCGGGTGCAGCAGGTTGTTGAAGAGGCCCTGCCACCACGGGTTGGGCCCGTTGAAGGCGACGACGGCCTGCTTGTCGTCGGCACCGCGGGTCACCGAGGTGATCCGGTCGTAGCCGTCGGTGGAGTTCGGGATGAAGGCGCTGTCCTTGCCGTTGTTGGCCTTCCAGGTCGACTCGAAGGCCCGCCAGTCGATCGGCGTGCCGTCGTTGAAGACGGCCTTCGGGTTGATCGTGTAGGTGACGGTGGTCTTCCCGCCGTTGTCGACGGTGTCGGCCTTGGTCACGTAGTCCGGGTTGATCACCGGCTCACCGGTGGGGGTGAAGGTGATGACCATGGGGTTGTAGAAGCCCCAGGCCAGACGGGTGTCCGTCGTCATGTCGCCCTGGAACTGGTTGAACTGCGGGTTCAGGTCCGAGCGGAACGGCAGGGTGACCTGGCCGCCGTCCTTGACGTTCTCGTAGGGCTGGGCGTTGTACGACGGCGTCGTCGACAGCGACTCGGCCGTCTGCGCGGGCCCGCCGGAGCCACCTCCGCCACAGCCCGCCAGCACCAGGGCCAGCGCCGCGACGGCGGCGGTGGTCGCCCCGCGTCGGATGGGTCTGCGCATGTCTCTCCTTCGTTCGGTTCCCCGGTCGGGGTTGAGGTGGGTCAGCGGAAGTGGCAGGCGTTGCGGTGGTCGGAGTCTGCGTCGCTCGCGCCGTCCTTGACCAGGAGCTCGGGGGTCTCGCCGGCACAGCGCGAGCGCTCGTGCTCGGACAGCGTCCGGGCCAGCGGGCAGCGGCCCAGGAACGCGCAGCCCGGCGCGTCGTCGGTCGGGCTGGGCAGGTCCCCGGAGAGCACCACCCGCTGCCGGGTCCGTTCGACCTGCGGGTCCGGCACCGGGATCGCCGACAGCAGCGCCTGGGTGTAAGGGTGCTGCGGGTTGCCGAACACGTCGGCGACCGCGCCGGACTCCACGATCCGGCCCAGGTACATGACCGCGACCCGGTCCGCGACGTGCCGCACCACCGACAGGTCGTGCGCGACGAACAGGTAGCTCAGCCCCAGCTCGCGCTGCAGTGCGGTGAGCAGGTTCAGCACCCCGGCCTGCACCGAGACGTCGAGGGCGGACACCGGCTCGTCGAGCACCAGCAGCGACGGCTTCGTCGCCAGCGCGCGGGCGATCCCGATGCGCTGGCGCTGCCCGCCGGAGAACGCCGCCGGGAACCGGTCGACGTGCTCCGGGTCCAGACCGACCAGCGCCATCAGCTCGTCGACCCGGGTGGCGACCCGGTCCCGGTCGGTCCAGCCGGCCGCCCGCAGCGGTTCGGTGAGGATGTCGCCGACCGTCATGCGCGGGTCGAGCGCGCCCATCGGGTCCTGGAACACGATCTGGATCTCGCGACGCAGCGCGGCGATGTCGCTGCGGCCGCGCAGCGTGGCGACGTCGGTTCCGGCGATCTCGATCGTCCCGCTCTCCGGCGGGAGCAGGTTCATGATCTCCAGCAGCGTCGTGGTCTTGCCGCAGCCGGACTCGCCGACCAGGCCGAGGGTCTCACCGCGGCGGATGTCGAGGTCCACGTCGGCGACGGCGTGCACCGTGCCGACCCGGCGTCGCACCAGGGACCCCTTCATCAGGGGGAACGTCCTGCGCAGGTGGCTCACCGACAGCACCGCGGGACGGGTCTCGCGGTCGCCGGCGCGGTCGTCGTCGAGGAGGAGGTCCGGAACGGCGAACACGGGCTCGCCGTCGATCGCACCGTCGACGATCTCGCCGGTCCGCACGCAGGCGGCGGCGTGGCCGTCGCGACCCGGGACGGGCCGAAGCGGCGGCTCGGCGGTGCGGCAGGCGTCGACGGCGACCGGGCAGCGCGGCGCGAACGGGCAGCCCGTCGGCAGGTCGGTCGGTGCGGGCGGGCTGCCGGGCACCGGGACCAGCGGGCGCCGCTCGACGCTGTCGACGCGGGGGACCGCGCCGAGCAGACCGATCGTGTACGGCATCCGCGGCGCGGCGAACAGCTCGTCCACCGGGGCCGTCTCGACCGGGCGCCCGGCGTACATGACGAGCACGTCGTCGGCGACCCCGGCGACCACTCCCAGGTCGTGGGTGATCATGACGACGGCGGCGCCGGTCTCGTCACGCGCCACCTTCAGCACGTCGAGGATCTGTGCCTGCACGGTGACGTCCAGGGCGGTCGTCGGCTCGTCGGCGATGATCACCGACGGGTCGTTCGCGATCGCCATCGCGATCATCACGCGCTGACGCATGCCGCCCGAGAACTCGTGCGGGAAGGCGCGCACGCGTCGTCGAGGATCGGGGATGCCGACCAGGTCGAGCAGCTCGACCGCACGTTCGCGGGCCTTCGCGCGGCCGATGTCGCGGTGGATCTGCATGGCCTCGACGAGCTGGTCGCCGACGGTGAAGATCGGTGTCAGCGAGGACAGCGGGTCCTGGAAGACCATCCCGATGTCGTTGCCGCGGATCCCGGACAGCTCCTCGTCGGACAGTCCGACCAGCTCGCGGCCGGCCAGGGTGATCGAGCCCGTCACCGACGCCGTCTCGGGCAGCAGGCCCATCACGGCCAGCGAGGTCACCGACTTGCCGGATCCGGACTCGCCGACGATGCCGAGCGTGCGCCCGGGCAACAGGTCGAAGTCGACGCCGCGGACGGCCGCCACCCGGCCGGCCTCGGAGGGGAACGCGACGGTCAGGTCGCGCACGGACAGCACGGGGGCGTTCATGCGCTGCCTCCGGCCCGGGACGTCGGGTCGAGGGCGTCGCGCAGGCCGTCGCCGACGAACGCGAGCGACGCGGTCAGCAGCACCAGCAGCACCGACGGCACGATGAAGATCCACGGCGCGGTCGCCATCGACGAGCCGCCGTCGGCGAGCATCGTGCCCAGCGAGACGTCGGGGATCTGCACGCCGAACCCGATGAACGACAGCGCGGTCTCGCTCTGCACGGTGCTCGCCACGTTCAGGGTGAAGGTGACGATGAGCAGCGAGCCGATGTTCGGGATGAGGTGGCGGAAGACGATCCCCGGCCCGGACACCCCCATGAAGCGGGCGGCCGAGACGTACTCGCGTTCGCGCAGCGTCGTCGCGACGGTCCAGACCACGCGGGCGGTGGTCATCCAGCCCAGCAGGGTCAGGGCGACGATCAGGATCCGGTAGTCGCCCGACCCCCACTGGGAGGCCAGCGCCAGGATCAGGAACGACGGCACCACCATCAGGAAGTGGACGACCGTGAGCAGGACGCGCTCGCCGCGCCGGGCCCAGGTCCGCCCGCCGCCCAGGTAGGCCGCGCCCGCCCCGACCACCGCGGCGATCAGGGTGGTCAGCAGCGAGACCGTGACGGCGATGGTCAGTGAGCGCTGCAGGCCGTGCACGGCCTGGGCGTAGACGTCGTTACCGCCGGCCGTGGTGCCCAGCGGGTGGTCCAGCGACGGCGCCGCGGTCAGCGCCGCGAAGTCGACGTCGGTGTGGTCGTAGGGGGAGAGGAACCCGCCGACCAGGGAGAACAGCACCAGCAGACCGAAGACGACCAGACCTGCCATCGCGGGCCGGTTGCGCCGGTAGCGACGCCAGACCAGCGCGGCGCGGGCACCCCGGCGACGACGGGGTGCGCCCGGCCCCGGGGCGCCGTCGGCACCGTCGGAGACGGTGGGGGCGAGCTCGGGCATGTTCAGGCTCATGTCAGCCCACCCGCACCCTCGGGTCGAGGGCGACGACCGCGATGTCGGCGAGCATGGCGCCGACCGCCGTCGTCACCGCGCCGAACGCCGCCGTGGCGACGACGCCGTGGATGTCGTTGGTCGAGATGGTGCGGATGAAGTAGTCGCCCATGCCCTGCCAGGCGAAGGTCTTCTCGGTGATCACCGCACCGGTGAACAGCGCCGGGATCGCGAACGCCACCTGAGTCGCCACCGGGATCATCGAGCTGCGCAGCCCGTGACGCCGGATGGCCTGCCTGCGGGTCAGCCCCTTGGCCCGGGCGGTCCGCACGTAGTCGGAGTTGACCACGTCGAGCAGCATCGAGCGCTGCAGCAGGTGGTAACCCGCGTAGGAGATGATCAGCAGCGAGATCGTCGGCAGTACGAGGTGCTGGGCCCGGTCGACCAGCAGCGGCCAGAACCCGGTGACCCCGGGCGACTCGGACCCCGCGACGTAGAAGAGCGTCCCGCCGACACCCTGGTTGATCGCGATGGCGACGAACACGACCGCCAGCGCCGCGACCGCCGACGGGATGTTCAGGGTGAACACCGAGGTCAGCTGGGCGGCGCGGTCACCGAGCCGGTACTGGCGCTGGGCCGAGTAGACCCCGAGCGCCACCCCGATCACGATCGACAGCAGCAGCGAGAAGAACACCAGCTGCCCGGACACCACGACGCGGAACGCCACCTGCGCGTTCACCGGGTCGCCGATCGGGCTGGTGCCCCAGTCCCAGCGGGTCACGATCCCGGTGATCCAGATCCACCACCGCTCCAGGACCGGGACGTTCGAGTCCAGGTTGTACTGGCCCAGCGACCGGGCGATCTCCGCGTCGGTGCGCGGCGGTCGCAGCTGCAGGTAGTTGACCCGGGGGTCGAGGAAGGAGTTCGCGAGGAAGTAGACCAGGTTGGTCGCGACGACGATCATCGCGAGCCACCCGGCGCCCCTGCGCAGGAGGTACCGGAGCACGCTGCTCTTCTCTGTTCGTCCGCGGTGCGGTGGTGACCGGCAGCGCGCGGGTGGTGGGACGACCGCAGGTGAGCGGGTGTCACTGTTTCGGGCGACATCGAGGCTGGCACGCCAGTACCAGAAGTTGGTAGTCCCGGCTCACAGCGTTTACCCACTCGTGATGATGACACCCTCCCGGCACCGCGGGTTCGTCCGAGGGAACCGCCGGACCTGCTGGCAGGCTGGGCGCCATGACCGCCCTCGCCGTCGTCGCCGGCCTGATGATGCTCGTCGGACTGGCCGGGATCGTGCTGCCGGTCCTGCCCGGGCCGCTGCTGATCGTCGGCGGGGTCGCGGTCTGGGCGGTCCCGCGCGGCGATGCGGTCGGCTGGTGGGTGCTCGGCATCGCGGTGCTCGTCACCGTCGCCGGCCAGGTCGCGAAGTACCTGCTCCCGGGACGCCGGCTCAAGGCCGCCGGGGTCCCGACCCGCACCCTGTTCGCCGGGCTCGTGCTGGGCGTCGTCGGGTTCTTCGTCGTGCCGGTGGTCGGGCTGTTCCTCGGGTTCGTGCTCGGGGTCTGGCTGGCCGAGCTGGCCCGTCTGCCCGACGCCGCCACCGCCTGGCGCTCGGCACGCGAGGCGCTCACCGCCGTCGGCTGGAGCATCCTGATCGAGCTCGCCGCGGGGCTGGTCACGGTCGCGGTGTGGATCGGCGGCCTCGTCGTAGGGTGAGTCCTTCGGCGTGGACTGCCCGCTCGGCATGCCCGGATATCGTCAATTCGCATCATGTCCGACGTTCGGGGGGAGCGAACACTACGAGGGCGAAGACGCGAATCCCAGGACGAGGAGCAGCTCTCATGCCTGATGCTCACAAGAACTCCGTCGCCGAATACGTCAATCGACTCGTGACCGACGAGGCCTATGCGGAGGACATGCGCACCACCTTGAACAAGGTCGTGAGCGGCACGGCCACCACCGACGACCTGCGGCGCAAGATGGCGCTCGATCCGGCCGGACTCGGGAACCTCACCCAGGCGGCCGGGAATGAAGCCGAGTTCTCGACGACCGTCACGACGGCGACGACGTGCACGCTGACCAGCCCGACGACCGTGACGACCGCAACGCTGACGACGTTGACCGCGGTGCAGGAGGCGTAACGGGCGTGCACCTCGCTGACGACTGGCTGCGGGAGTCGTCGCGGACCTTCCCGTGCGAGCGGGGCGAGTGGCGATTCACCTCGCCGCCCGAGGACGCGGATCTTCCCCATGCCGGGTGGAAGATCCATGTCTCGGCCACGGTCATGACGGTGCCCGTGATCCTCGATCGGGTCGCGCAGATCGTGCGGGAGTACGGCGTCCTCGCGAAATGTCCGCGGACCCTCGCTGGAGTGGCCCGGCTGAACCAGGGAATAGGACCGACGTACTCTCAGATCGGCAAGATCTTCACCGTTTATCCGTCCTCCGACGAGGAGTTCGTCGCACTCGGGGACGCACTCGTCGCAGCCACCGAGGACTGCGATCATTGGCCCGCGGTCCCCTTCGAGAAGCAGCTGGCCGCGGGTCGTCCGGTCTTCTACCGGTACGGCGTCGTCGACCCCTCGGTCGACACGACGCTCGGGGCGTGCCACCTGAGGGGCCCCGACGGGCAGGTCGTGCCCGACCGTCGTTCCGACACGGAGCCTCCGGCGTGGGTGCGGGACCCGGTTGTGTGGCGGGCCCGGACGGTGCACCGACAGGAGGCGATGTCGTTCGTCGGGCTCCGGGCCGTCAGCCAGCGGGGTAAGGGCGGCGTCTACCTCGCGGTGGATCGCAATGCCGGTCGGCGCCACCTGTGCATCGCCAAGGAGGGGCGCAGGCACGGTGAGACCGACTTCGACGGTGTCGACGGCCGTCGACGGGGCCTCGACGAGGCGGATGCGCTCACGGCTCTGCGCGGACTGGGCTGCATGCCGGTCCTGACCGGCGTCGAGACCGCAGGTGGGCACGTCTACCTGAAGATGGAGCCGATCGCGGGTGTGGACGTCGCGCAGATGGTCCACGGACACGTTCCGGCACACACACTGCGTGCCATCGTGCTGCGCCTCGCCGAGTCCGTGCGGTCGGTACACACCCACGGCTGGATCTGGAACGACTGCAAGCCGGCCAACATCGTGGTCGGATCCCGGGGGCGGGTGCACCTTCTCGACTTCGAGGGCGCCTGTCCCATTGAGGTGTTCTCAGTAGCGGGTTGATCATGTCGTGCGGTCGTACTCGGTGTGGAGTAGTACGAGCGCAGCTGCGGTGATCGCGCCGGTGCGCCAGGGACATAGCGTGACTCGCCGCAACGCGGCGAAGGTGGTCTTGAGCAGGGCGTTTCCGCGTTCGGCCAGAGCACGAAGGGCTGAGTGCAGGGTGTTGACGGTGCGCTGGTTGACCGTCTGCCCGCGGCCGGGGGCGAGTTTGATGGGCACGGTGAGCCGGTCGGCTTCGCCTTCGTAGCCGAGGTCGCCCAGCGCGGCGTGGGTGTCGTCGGTGAACGCGGCCAGGCCCTCGAGCAGCCCGGGGTGGGTACGGGCGCAGCGGGTGTCGTGCTCGCGGCCCGGCCGCACGTCGCTGGTCCATAGCGGCCATCCATCAGGTGCGGTGAGGACCTGGATGTTCCCGCCGTGGCGGCGGTGCTTGCCCGACCACCACAGGTCGACCCCGGGGGTGAGGCCGAGCGCGCGGCACCGGTCGGTGGCGATCAGGGTGCCGTCGAGATTCACGTGGGTGTGCCCGGCTGTGCGGGCGGCGAGCAGGGCTCCGTGCAGGCCGGGTGCGGCCGCGGCGAGGACGTCGATGCCTTCGTGCAGGTAACGGTAGGCCGTTGCAGTGCTGATCGCGTTGTCACCGGCCAAACATCGGACCCGGGTAGCATCACAGAACCAGCGGATCACCAGCACTGCCTGGGCGAACGGGGTCAACGCCCGCCGCCGGGTGCCACGTCGACGGCGTTGAAGGACCAGGAGCCGCGCCAGATAGGCCACGGTGCGCTCCCCGATCGGGAGGACAGCGGTGTAGGTGACAGGATCAGACATGCAGGACCTCGGTGACGGTGTCGATCTGTGCTGGACCGAACCGATCTACCGGGGTCCTGCCCCGTTCCCGCTCATCTCACCACCCTCGGCGTGTCGCCACGACCTGCCACCCCGCTACTGAGAACACCTCACTCAGTCCCGCCTTGTACCCCACCCCTCGGGCTGGCAACCGTCTCGGCGCGCCGTGAGGAGATCACCACCCCCGCCGCACTCCTCTTGATCTACGAAGCGGTGCCGGGTTCGGGCGGAGCCCGAAGGTTGGACGTATGGATCTACTGCGGGGTGAAGGCGTCACCGCGCAGGAGCGGGACAGCGGCGCTTTGATCGAGCTGCGCGGCTGTCTCTACGTCGTCCATGAAGCCGATGTCGATGAGCTCCCGCCCGCTGGCGCACCGCCGCAACGCACCCTCGACATCATCCGAGATTGTGTCAAAGGCTCCGATCGCTGCATGCGCCTCGGGCGAGAGGTTCTTCCAGCCATGCTCGACGAGTTCCTTCATGAGCGCCCCCGCTCCCCACTGATCTTCTACGGCGGGGCGAAGACCACCGTCGGGCCAGCGCTCCCCCGCTGCGATCACAGCCACGCGCAGCGTCGAATCCGCCTGACCCCGACGATGCAGCCACTCCGCGGCCGCTTGCCTGTTACGGAGTCCGACACCGAGCACTTCTGGCGAGGTGGCAGCGAGTCGAGCGGCGATGGTCGACCCGTTCGGGGATGGCAGGACAAGGCGCGACATTGCGGGCGCCGCGCGGACGCTCGCCGGGGACAGGCTGATCTGTCCGTGCCGGACATGGGAACGGCCGACCGCAAGCACCGCGTCATGCTCCCTCGCGAAGGTCTCCGCGCTCTCGCCGCGCCACTGGTAGGGGTAGACCACAACTCCGCGATCCGCGGCGACTGTGAGCGTCGTTGTGAAGCTGAGGACGTCGATGACGACCGCGACGTCGCACCCTGGACCGAGCGCATCGGCGCCCGTTGGCCCCCAGTCCAGACGCAGCGAGTACGTGCTCTGGCGATGCGCATCGTTGATCCGGGTCACGTGGGCGACAGTAGAGGCACCACCGTGCAGCTGCTTCGATCGACTTGACAGCAGGGCGCAATCCGGGCGGCTGGGCCGGCCCGCGCCGCCGGAGGCGGCGCCTTGATCCTCAAGAGGCGGATCCGGCAGCATTCGAAACTCGCAGCACGTTACTTCGACTAGCAGTGCGAGCCCGCGCTAGCAGTAGCCCAAGGGCTCTCGTCATCGTGCGGCTCCGCAGTGGAGATACCTACGTTCACTTTCGATCACAAGCCCTGGCGTCAATTGCGGCCACATACAACCTCGACTCAAGATCGGCGAGTTGCTCGAATCTAGTTGCCAAGCAGTACCGATCCCCCATCGCTGCGTCCAGGTGCATCCTTCCTATGCATCGCGCTTGTTCATCAAGAAGGGAGGAGAGTGTCGCCCAGCCAGAAAGAACATTGAGGTGTTCTCAGTAGCGGGTTGATCATGTCGTGCGGTCGTACTCGGTGTGGAGTAGTACGAGCGCAGCTGCGGTGATCGCGCCGGTGCGCCAGGGACATAGCGTGACTCGCCGCAACGCGGCGAAGGTGGTCTTGAGCAGGGCGTTTCCGCGTTCGGCCAGAGCACGAAGGGCTGAGTGCAGGGTGTTGACGGTGCGCTGGTTGACCGTCTGCCCGCGGCCGGGGGCGAGTTTGATGGGCACGGTGAGCCGGTCGGCTTCGCCTTCGTAGCCGAGGTCGCCCAGCTCGGCGTGGGTGTCGTCGGTGAACGCGGCCAGGCCCTCGAGCAGCCCGGGGTGGGTACGGGCGCAGCGGGTGTCGTGCTCGCGGCCCGGCCGCACGTCGCTGGTCCATAGCGGCCATCCATCAGGTGCGGTGAGGACCTGGATGTTCCCG
>NZ_MCIM01000001.1:3829526-4003824 GCF_001932405.1 Pseudonocardia sp. Ae331_Ps2
TCACCGGCCAAACATCGGACCCGGGTAGCATCACAGAACCAGCGGATCACCAGCACTGCCTGGGCGAACGGGGTCAACGCCCGCCGCCGGGTGCCACGTCGACGGCGTTGAAGGACCAGGAGCCGCGCCAGATAGGCCACGGTGCGCTCCCCGATCGGGAGGACAGCGGTGTAGGTGACAGGATCAGACATGCAGGACCTCGGTGACGGTGTCGATCTGTGCTGGACCGAACCGATCTACCGGGGTCCTGCCCCGTTCCCGCTCATCTCACCACCCTCGGCGTGTCGCCACGACCTGCCACCCCGCTACTGAGAACACCTCAGTGCACCTCGCCGCACCCGTCGCCGACGACCACCGTCCCGCCCCCGACCGCGACCGCGGTCAGCGGCGCGTCGAGCGGAACCCGGCCGAGGGCGGTCGCCGAGGTCAGGTCCCACAGCACCGCGGAGCCGTCCGAGCCCGCGGTCACCGCGCGGCACCGGCCCGCGCCGGCGGCCGCGGTCAGGTGCGCCGCGTCGGCGCGCACCGTGGTCACCGTGGCCGACCCGGCCCGCCAGACGTGCACCCGGCCGTCGGCGTCGCAGACCACGCCGTGGCAGCCGTCGTCGTCGACGGCCACGGCCGTGACCAGCCCGGCCGGCAGCGCCACGATGGACACCTTCGCGGAGGCGGGCCGCCAGCAGACCAGCAGACCGTCCGCGGCGAGCAGCACGGTCGCCCCGCCGGGGGTCGGCGCGGCCACCCGCGGTGCCGACGGCAGCCGGGTGGTGCGGAAGGCACGCCCGGTGCGCGCGTCGCGCACGGCGACCGTGCCGTCCGGCTCACCGGTCACCACCAGCGCGCCCCGCCCGGCCAGCACACGGCCGGGCAGCGACACCGCACCGGCCCGCACCCCGGTCGTCGCGTAGCGCTCCTCGACGGTCGAGGTCCCGGTGACGGCGAACAGCCGGGTGCCGGAGGGGTCGAACCACAGCGGGCCCGCGCCGGCCGGGACGCTCCAGCGGCGCGTGCCGGTGGCCGGGTCGTGGGCGAGCACCCCGTCGGAGCGGCGGCCGGCCGAGACGACCAGGCTCCCGGTCGCGGCGACCGCGCCGACCGCGGGGGAGACCCCGGCGGGTCCGCCGGTGCCCGGCCGGGCCCGTGCGGGGTCCCAGACCAGGACGCGGCCGTGGTCGTCCCCGGACGCGACGACGGTGCCCGCCGGGTCGGCGACGACCGCGCGGACCGCGGCACCGTGCCCGGCGAGCTCGGTGACCGGGCCGGGGCCGGCGGTCGGGACGAGCTGGACGGTCCCGTCCACCCGTCCGACGACGACCCGGCCCTCGCCGGCGCGCGCGGCCGCGGTGACCGCGACCTCGTCGCCGGGGACCTCGAGCCGCACCGCGTCCTGCGGCACGCCGTCGACCAGCGCGAACACGTGCAGGGCGCCGTCGGCGGTGGCCGCGAGCAGCTGTCCCGCCGTCGGCACGACCACGGCGACCACGGCTGGCCCGCCCTCCAGCAGCCCCAGCGGGGCCCCGCTGGCCGGGTCCCAGGACCGGAGCGTGCCGTCGGCCCCGCCGGACACGACGGTGCCCTGGCCGGTCGCGGTCAGCGCGGTGACCGGGCCGACGTGGCCGTGGGCGACCGAGACGGCCGCGCCGCTGGTCGCGTCCCACACCCGCACCGCGCCGTCGGCGCCGCCCGCGAGCACCCGGGTCGGGGAGGCCCCGGTCACCGCGAGCGCGGTCACCGGGCCGGGCGACCCGGCCAGGGCCGTGACCTCGGCGCCGCGGGCCGGGCCGTCGGTGGCCAGCACCCGCACGCCGGGGGCGTCCCCGGCGAGGGCGAGCAGACCGCCGTCGGGGGACAGGGCGACCGTCCGGGCACGGGCCGCGGAGGTCGGCGGCCGCGGACCGTCGGGCCCGGCGAGCGGGTCCGGGACCGCGTGTCCGGTCGCGGTGTCCCAGGCGCCGCTCTCGCCGGAGGCGTCGAGCGACAGCAGCAGGCCGTCCGGCCCGGCGAGCAGCGCGACGACCGCGTCGCCGTGGCCCTCCAGGACCCGGCTCAGCGCCGCCGACGGCGGCCGGGTGCGCCAGCGGGTGGTCAGCGCGGGGACACCCTGGGCGGCGAGCCGGGCCCGGGCCGCCCCGGCCAGTGCGGCCTCCCCGGCCAGGACGGCCCCGGCGAGCAGGTGCTGGGCGACCGGTGCGGTGCCGGAGCGGCGCAGGTGGTGCGCCTCGAGGTCCAGGACGCGGCGCAGCGCCTCGGGTGTCACCCCGTCCGGCGCGACGCCCGGGTGCTCCCCGTACGGCGGTTCGCCGGCGGCGATGCGCCGTTCCAGCCCGTCCCAGAACGTCTCGACGGCCATGCGTGTGAGCCCTCCCCGGGGTCGCGTTCGGTTACCTGTCGTGGCCCCGCACTCCATCGTTAACGCGGGAGGGGGTGTCGCCACCGAACCGGCGGTGACCGGCGGCGAGCCCTCGGTGACCGGCGCGCGGACTCTCGGCGTCGGAGGCGGGGGCCGGTGTCGGAGGCGGGGGCTACCGTCCGTCTCGTGCCCGCCACCACTCGTGCCCTCCGTTCGCTCACCGAGATCGCGGTGTTCGCGCCGCTGGTCGTCGCACGCCGCACCGCCCGGATGCTCACCTCGGGCTTCCCGCCCCCGGCACGCGAGGTCCGGGAGTTCCACCGGATGTGGGCGGAGAAGGTCGACGGGTTCTCCCGGGCCGCCGTCGTCCTGGCCACCTCGCCGCCGGGACCGGCGACCCTCGGGCGTGCCCTGGAGCCGATCCGCACCCGGGTGCGTGCCAACGCGCGCCGACTAGGCTGACCGCCCGGCGAGCACTCGGGGGTGCGGTGTGACGGAGGGGACGGCGGTCCGGCGCGGTCGGCGGCCGATGAGCGACCGCCGCCGCACCCTGCAGCGCCTGGAGATCTCCCGGGCCGCGATCCGGCTGTTCGGCGAGCACGGCGTCGCCGCGACCGGCGGTGAGCAGATCGCCGAGGCGGTGGGGCTCTCGGCACGCACGTTCTGGCGCTGGTTCCGCACCAAGGAGAGCTGCGTCGAGCCGGTGCTGAGCCTGGCCACCGACGCGTTCACCGCGAGCCTGGCCCGCTGGCCCGACGACACCCCGCTCGCCGAGCACCTCGCACGGGACTACGCCGAGCACCCCGATGCGGGCCCCGACGACGGTGACCTCGTCTTCGAGGTGATCCGGATGAGCCGTTCCGAGCCCGCGCTGCGCGCCATCTGGCTGGTCGTGCAGGAGCGTGCGGAGCCGGTCCTGGCCGGGATCCTCGCCGGCCGGTTCGGCCGCGACGCGGGCGACGTCGCCGTGCGGGTGCACGCTGCGGCGCTCAACGGGGCGCTGCGGGTCGCGACCGAGGACATCGCCGCCGCCACCGCCGACGGGCGCCGCCCGCCGGCCGCACAGCTGCGCGCGCGGCTGTCGGCGGCCGTCGACGCCGCGATCCACGGCGTCGACGGCGAGCGGGCGGCCGGTCAGGGGCCGACCCGCAGCACGTGACCCTCGCCGTTCACCGCGACGAGCACCGACCCGTCCCCGGCCGCGGCGACCCCGGCGAACGGGGCGGGCCGGGTGGCCGCGCCGCTGCGGCAGTCGGCGGGAACGTGCGGCGGCCGGACGTCGAAGGCTAGCCCCGACGCCGCGACGGTGACCGTGCGGTCCACCGGGTCGATCCGCAGCAGGCGTCCCGCGGCGGCCTCGGCGCACCACAGCGCGCCCCCGGCGACGGCGAGTCCCTCCGGCCGGTGCAGCCCCGCGGCGAGGACGGTGCAGCGGTCGTCCCGCCGGTCGCCGGCGGGGTCGCGGTCGAGCCGCACGACCTGCCCGCTGCCGGTCAGGGTGGCGTACACGGCGCCGGTCGGGTCGACGGCCACGTCCACCGGCCCGTCGAGTCCCGTGGCGAGCACGGTCACGCTGCCGTCGTCGCCGAGGTGCAGGACCCGCCCGGCGCCGGTCTCGGCGACCAGCAGCCCGTCCCGGCAGGCGGCGACGCCGGTCGCCCCGGCCAGCCCGTCGGCCACCCGGGTCCAGGCGCCGGGACGGCCGCGCCACACCCCGGTCCCGGTGGTCACCACCGTGTCGCCGTGGTGCCGGGTGAGTCCGCGGATCCCGCCGCGGACCTCGGTGACGACGTCGCCGAGTGCGGTGACGGCGCCGCCACCCACCCGGGCCAGGGAGAAGTGGTCGGCGACGAGCGCGTCCGTCCCGTCGGCGGCCACGCCCCAGGGGCCGCAGAGGCCGGGCGGCAGCACCGTGGTCGCCGTGCCGTCGACGCCGACCCGGACCAGCCCGCCGTGGAAGGCCCCGGTCACCCAGGCCGACCCGTCGGCGGTGAACACGACGTTGTCCGCGCCGCCGACGCCGGTGTCGAGGGTGGCGGTGACCCGACCGTCCTCCGCGGTCCACAGGGCGCCGCCGCCGTTGGACAGGACGCGAAGCCCGCCCCCCGGGTCGAAGCGCACGGCCACCGGCCGGTCCAGCCCGGCGAGCAGTCGCTCGGGGGCGCCGCCGTCCGGGTCGACCCGCCAGACCTCGCCGGAGAGCAGGTGCGGGTAGTACAGGAGCCCGTCCGGGCCGACCTCCATCGCGTTGCCGAGCGCGAGCCCGGTCGCGAGCACCCGCGGCGGCCCGCCGGTCGGGTCGATCTCCAGCAGCCGGCCGTCCGGGCACAGCTCGTTGACGAACAGCCGTCCGCGGTGCCAGGCGATCCCGTCCGGGGCGGTGATCCCGTCGGCGACGACGGTCATGGCCCCGCCGGGTGCCCGGCGCCACACCAGCCCCGCGGGCAGGTCGACGACGAACAGCTCGCCGTCGGCGCCGAACACGAGGTCGTCGGGCGCGGTGAGCGGCCCGTCCGGCCCGAGCACCGTCTCGAGCCCGCCGGTCGCCGGGTCGAACGCGGACACGGTGCCGCCGAGGAACTGCGCGATCCAGAGCCGTCCGTCCGGACCGGCCACGATCCCGTTGGACGCCCACAGCGGGTTCGGCGGGCACAGCGGCTCGGCACGCAGCCCGGGCGCGGTCCGCACGGGCCCCCGGTCCGGCCCGGCGACCGGGCGCACGCTCACGGGGTGCCGCCGGAGAGCACGTCGTCCATCCCGCCGGCGCGCCAGTCGCGCAGGATCTGGTGGAACTCGACCGGACCGCCGCCGAACTGCTCGGAGCGCCGTCGCGGGCGGCCCTCGGAGTTGTAGTAGCCGGGCGTGCACTCGGCGAGGAAACCCTGCTGGTCGCGGGCCCGCTCGCGGATCGTCGCGACCCACGCGGCCTCCGCCTCCGCGGTCGGTTCGACGATCCGCACCCCGCGCCGGGCGGCCTCGGCACAGACCGCCGCGATGTGCCCGGCCTGCTCCTCCAGCACGTGCGCGAAGTTCGGCGACGCCGAGTTCTGCCCGGCCCCGACGTGGAACAGGTTGGGGAAGCCGCGGCTGACCCAGCCGTGCAGCGTGGACAGCCCGTCCGCCCAGTGCTCGGCGAGGGTGACGCCGCCGCGGCCGCGGATGTCGGCTCCGGCCCGGGTGGCGGGGTCGGCGCCGAGCTCGAACCCGGTGGCGAACACGATCGCGTCCACCGGGTACTCGACGCCGTCGACCACCAGGCCGTCGCGGGTGATCCGCTCGACGCCCTGTCCGCCGGTGTCGAGCAGCGTCACGTCGTCCCGGTTGAAGGTCTGCAGGTAGGTGTCGCTGAAGGTGGGGCGCTTGCACATCTGGCGGTACCAGGGCTTGAGCGCCGCGGCCGTCGCCGGGTCGGTGACGATCGCGTCGACCCGGGCCCGGATCTCGTCCATCTTCTCGGCGTCGGCGATCTCCAGCGCCTCGGCCGGCTCCTCGACGCCCCGGGTCCGGGCGAGCCGCCGTGCGCCCCGGACCGGGGCGGTGTCGGTCCACTTGTCCGCGACGCCGTCGGGGCCGAACGAGCCGTGCGGCGCCGGACGCATGTCCATCAGGGCCAGGAAGTCCTCGCGGCGGCGTCGCTGCCAGCCCGGGGCCAGCGACCGCCACCAGGCCTCGTCGTAGGGGGCGTCGTCGCGGGTGTCGACCGACGACGGCGTCCGCTGCACGACGTAGAGGTGCCGCGCGGCCCCGGCCAGGTGCGGGACGCACTGGATCGCCGTCGCCCCGGTGCCGACCACGGCGACCGTGCGGTCGCCGATCCGGTCGAGCGGGCCGCCCCGCTCGTCGCCGCCGGTCCAGTCGTAGTCCCACCGGCTGGTGTGGAAGGTGTGCCCGGCGAAGTCGGCGATCCCGGGGATCCCCGGCAGCTTGGGCCGGTTGAACGGCCCGGAGGAGATCACCACGAACCGGGCGGTGACCGTGTCGCCGCGGTCGGTGCCGACCTGCCAGGCCGACGTGTCGTCGTCCCAGACCAGGGTGGTGACCTCGGTGCCGAACAGGGCGTCGCGGTAGAGGTCGAAGTGCTCGCCGATCGCGCGGGCGTGCGCCCGGATCTCCCCGCCCGGCGGGTAGCGACGGCTGGGCATCCCGCCCAGCTCCTCCAGCAGCGGCAGGTAGATCGAGCTCTCGATGTCGCAGGCGATCCCGGGGTAGCGGTTCCAGTACCAGGTCCCGCCGAGATCCCCGGCGACGTCGACGATCCGGATCCGCTCGTGGCCGGCCTGCCGCAGCCGGGCCGCGGCGACCAACCCGCCGAAGCCGCCGCCCACGACCAACACGTCCACCTCGTCACGGACCGGGTCGCGGTCGGTGGGCTCGCACCACGGGTCCTCGGCGTAGAAGCCGAACTCCCCGGTCGAGGACCGGTACTGGGCGACGCCGTCGGGTCGCAGCCTGCGGTCGCGCTCGGCGCGGTAGCGCTCCCGCAGCCGGTCCAGGTCGGCCGCGGTGGGGTCGGTGGTCCCGGTGGTCCCGGTCGTCGTCACGCTGGTGGCTCCCTCGGCATCGCATGATCAGCTGCCGCACCAGGGTGGCACGAACTGCCAAAAAGGCACTGTGAGACGAGTGTCTCGTGGTCGGCCCCGACCCGTCTCATTACTGTCGGGCAGTGACATGAAGACACTCGACGACACCCGACGCGGGCGGGCGCCGATGAGCGACCGCCGGCGCGAGCTGCAGCGCCTCGAGATCTCCCGCGCGGCCGTGGCGCTGTTCCGCGAGCACGGCGTGCACGCCACCAGCGGCGAGCGGATCGCCGAGGAGGTCGGACTGTCCGGCCGCACCCTGTGGCGCTGGTTCCGGACCAAGGAGAGCTGCGTCGAGCCCGTCCTCGCCCGCAGCATCGACGCCGTCGTCGCGACGCTGCGACGCTGGCCGGCGGGGGTGAGCCTCGACGAGCACCTGATCGCCGAGTACCGCCCGCCGGAGGACCCGCGCGACGCCGCCGACGCCGACGCCGCGATGGCCGTCATCGCGCTGTCGCGCACCGAGCCCGGTCTGCGGGCGGTGTGGCTGGCGGTGCACGAGCGGGCCGAGCCGGTGCTCGCCGAGGTGATCGCGGCCCGCGCCGGCCGCGAACCCGGAGACCTCGACGTCCGGGTGCACGCCGCCGCCGTCGCCGCCGCCCTGCGGATCAGCAACGAGGACCTCGCCGCCGAGCTCGCCGCGGGCGTGCGGTGCGCCGACCCCGTCGGCCGACTCGGCCGCGCCCTGCGCGCGGCCACCACGACCCTTCCCCAGGCAGGAGACCCCGCGTGACCACCACCCCGTCCCGTACCGAGCAGGTACCGGCGAGCCGGACCGGAGCGCTGATCGCGGTCCTCGTCGGCGCCGCGTTCGTGATGATCCTCAACGAGACCGTGCTGAGCGTCGCACTGCGCGACCTGAGTGTCGACCTCGGCGTCCCCACCACCACCACCCAGTGGCTGACCAGCGGATTCCTGCTGACGATGGCCGTGGTCATCCCCACCACCGGCTACCTGCTCGACCGCTTCACCCCGCGGCAGGTCTTCCTCGCCTCGCTCGGGCTGTTCACCGTGGGCACCGCCGTGGCCGGGTTCGCGCCCGGCTTCGCGATGCTGCTCGTCGGCCGCATCGTGCAGGCGGGCGGTACGGCGATGATGCTCCCGTTGCTGATGACCACGATCCTGCGCCTGGTGCCTGCCGAGCGGCGCGGCGCGACGATGGGCACGATCACGATCGTCATCGCCGTCGCGCCCGCGATCGGTCCGACGATCGGCGGCGCGATCCTGTCCGGCCTCGGCTGGCGCTGGATGTTCTGGCTGGTCCTGCCGCTGGCCGTGCTCGCCATGGCGGCCGGCGGCCGTTGGCTGCGCATCGACGGCGGCGGCCGCCCGGTCCCGCTCGACGTGGTCTCGGTGCTGCTGTCCGCCGTCGGGTTCGGCGGGCTGGTCTACGGGCTGTCCTCGCTGGGCGGCCACGGCGGCGGGGGGCTCCCGCCGTGGGTGCCGGTCGTCGTCGGGCTGGTCGCGTTGGCCGTGTTCGTGCTGCGCCAGCTGCGGCTGATGCGCGACGGCCGTGCCCTGCTGGACCTGCGCCCGTTCCGGCGACGCCAGTTCGTCGTGGCGCTGGTGCTCACCGCGCTGGTGCTCCTGTCGCTGATCGGCGTCGCGGCGGTGCTGCTGCCGCTCTACCTGCAGACCGTGCTCGGCACGAGCACGCTGGTCTCCGGGCTCGTGGTGCTGCCCGGCGGGCTGCTGCTCGGGCTGCTCGGCCGTCCGGTCGGCGCGCTGTTCGACCGCGTCGGGGCCCGGCCGTTGGTGATCCCGGGCGCGGTGCTGATGGCGGCCGGCCTGCTGCTGTTCTCCACCCTCGGCCCGGGCACCCCGCTCGGCGTGGTCGTGGCCTTCCACCTGGTCCTGATGGGTGGGCTCGCGCTGATGATGACGCCGCTGATGACCGAGGCGCTGGGCTCGCTGCCCGACGAGCTGTACTCCCACGGCAGCGCGATCCTCTCCACGCTGCAGCAGGTCGCGGGCGCGCTGGGGACGGCGTTGTTCGTCACCGTCGCCGCGCTGGGCTCGGCCGCCGCGGGGGCCTCCCCGGACGCGAGCGGGCTGCACGCCGCGTTCGCCGTCGCCGGTGGGGTCGGGGTGCTGGCCGTCCTGCTGTCGCTACTGGTCCGGCGCCGCGCCGCGGCGGAGACCCCGGTCGGCTGAGGGCGGGGCCGCCACCGCGGCGTCGACCACGGCCGACGCGTCCCCCACGGCGATCGTGCCGGAGCTCAGCACCCGGCACACCGCGCCGCCGCGGTCGTGCAGGGCGCGGCGCGCCCCCGGTCCGACGGCGGTCTCCATCACCCGGCAGGGCGCGGCCCGGCGCACCACCTCCAGCTCGACCCCGCCGAGCCGCAGCCGGGTCCCGGGCGTGGTGGGGACGGTGCCGTGGTCGAGGGTGACGGTGCGCCGGGTGCGGCCCGAGGGGACCGGCGCACCGAGCTCGGCGGCCGCGGCGTCGAGCTCGTCGCGGCTCTGCACCGACACGTGCCGGTGCCGGGTGCCGAAGTACCGGTCGCCGACGACGCCGCTGCCCGCGAGCACCTCGACCCGCCGGGCGTCGTGCATCGGCCCACCCCGCTCCGCGGCGACGTGCAACCCGAGGACCTTCACTCCACCGTCACCGACTTCGCGAGGTTCCGCGGCCGGTCCACGTCGCGTCCGAGCGCGACGGCGGTGTGCCGGGCCAGCAGCTGCAGCGGGATCCCGAGCAGGATCGGGGCCAGCTCCGGCTCCGTGCGCGGGACCCGCAGCACGGCGTCGGCGAGCCCGGCGGGCAGCTCGGCGTCGGTCACCGCGATCACCGGCCCGCCCCGGGCCCGGATCTGCTCGATCGTGCCGACGTTCTTCGCGAGCAGCTCGTCGTCGGGCACCACGACGACGCTGGGCATGTCCGGGGTGACCAGCGCCAGCGGGCCGTGCTTGAGCTCGGAGGCGGGGTAGGCCTCGGCGTGGCAGTAGGAGATCTCCTTGAGCTTCTGCGCGCCCTCCCGCGCGACCGGGCTGGCCCGGGTGCGTCCGACGAAGAACATCGACGACGCGTGCGCCCACCGCCGTGCGACCGCGGCGACCGTGCCGTGGGCGGCGTCCTCGGCGAGGACGGCCTCGACGTGGCGGGGCAGCGCGGCCAGCCCGTCGAGCAGTCGCCGCCCGTCGGCCACCGACAGGTCCCGCACCCGGCCCAGCAGCACCGCGAGCATCGCGAACGTCACGCTCATGGTCGTGACGGCCTTGGTCGAGGCGACCGACACCTCCGGCCCGGAGTGCAGGAACACCCCGGCCCCGCACTCGCGGGAGATCGCCGCGCCGATCACGTTCACCGCGCCGATCACCCGTCCGCCCTTGCGGCGCAGCTCCTGCACCGCGGCGAGGGTGTCGGCGGTCTCGCCGGACTGGCTGACCGCGACGTAGAGGCAGTCCGGGTCGACGACCGGGTTGCGGTGACGGAACTCGCCGGCCGGTTCGGCCGCCGCCGGGATGCGGGCCAGCTCCTCGATCGGGAAGTCCGCCACCCCGACGATCCTAGACAGCTGATCTCGACATCGTTGCCGACGAAACCGATGTAACGTTCCCGCAGGTCGGGGGACGACCTCGTCCTCACTGGTGGCGAGGGTGTCGCCATCCCAACTTGCCGTCGCCTTCGAGATCGGGTCCGATGGTCCCGACCGCGACGACGAGGTGGGTCATGACCGACGCCGTACTGCCGAGGGGACTGCGCCGCGCACGGAAGGCGGCCGCCCGTTTCACCACGCCCCTGCTGCCCGACGACTACCTGCTGCTGCTCAACCCGCTGTGGTCGGTGCGGGAGCTGCGCGGGCGGGTGGTGAAGGTCGTACCCGAGACGGCCGACGCCGTCACCCTGGTCATCCGGCCCGGCCTGGGCTGGTCGTTCGACCACCGCGCCGGCCAGTACGTCGGCATCGGCGTCGAGGTCGACGGCCGCTTCCACTGGCGCTCCTACTCGCTGACCTCCGAGCCGCGCCGCGACCGCAGACACATCTCGATCACCGTGAAGGCGATGCCGGAGGGCTTCCTGTCCCGCCACCTCGTCGACGGCGTCGGGCCCGGCACGGTGGTGCGCCTCGCGCTGCCGCAGGGCGAGTTCGTGCTGCCCGACCCGCCACCGGAGCGGCTGCTGTTCCTCACCGCGGGCAGCGGCATCACCCCGATCATGGCGATGCTGCGCACCCTGGACCGTCGCGACACCGTGACCGACGTGGTGCTCGTGCACTCGGCCCCGCGCGACGGCGACGTCATCTTCGCCGCCGAGCTCGATGAGCTGTCCGCGCGACACCCGTCGCTGCGGGTGCAGCTGCACCTCACCGGGGAGCGCGGCAGGCTCACCCCCGCCGGGCTGGCCGAGTACTGCCCGGACTGGCGCGAGCGCAGTACCTGGGCGTGCGGGCCGGAGGCGATGCTCGACGAGGCCGAGGAGCTGTGGGAGTCCGCGGGCCGGGGCGACGCACTGCACGTCGAGCGCTTCTCCGCGTCGTTGCGCGGGGGCGAGGCGGAGGGCGGCACGGTCACCTTCGTCCGCCGCGGCTCCGCTGCCCGCTCCTCCGACGACGGCGACACCACCGTCGAGATCGACGGCGCCACCACGCTGCTCGACGCGGGGGAGCAGGCCGGTCTCGACCTGCCCTACGGCTGCCGGATGGGCATCTGCCACACCTGCACCGTCGGCCTGCGGTCCGGGTCGGTCCGCGACCTGCGCGACGGCACCGAACGCCGCGGCGACCCCGACACCCCCGCCGAGAGGATCCAGACCTGCATCACCGCCGCCGCCGGTGACTGCGTCCTGGAGATCTGACCCGTGATCTGCCCCCGAGATCCGACCCCGAGAGTCCGGCACCGCCCACACCCTGGAGGAACGTCGTGGCCATCGCCGACGTCAAGGAGTTCGCCCACCTCACCGACGCCGACGTGGAGGCGATCGGGCGTGAGCTCGACGCGATCCGCGCCGACGTCGAGGAGCGTCGTGGCCAGTACGACGCCGACTACATCCGCACGACGATCACCTGGCAGCGGCGGCTCAACGTCGCCGCGCGGGTGACGCTGTTCGGCAGCCGGATCCCGCCGCTCTGGCTCGCCGGCACGGCCATGCTCTCGGTCGCGAAGATCCTCGAGAACATGGAGATCGGGCACAACGTCATGCACGGCCAGTGGGACTGGATGAACGACCCGGAGATCCACTCGTCGACGTGGGAGTGGGACAACGTGTGTCCCGCCGAGCAGTGGCGGCACTCGCACAACTACCTGCACCACACGTACACGAACGTGATCGGTAAGGACAAGGACGTCGGCTACGAGATCCTCCGGGTCCGCGCCGACCAGCCCTGGCACCCCGCCTACCTGGGCCAGCCGTTCTGGAACGTGCTGCTCATGCTGCTGTTCGAGCACGGGGTGTCGCTGCACGACCTCGACGTCGAGGGACTGATCAGGTGGCAGATCGAGGACCCCGAGGAGTTCCGGCGCAAGCTGCTCGACGTCGGGCGCAAGCACGCCCGTCAGATGCGCAAGGACTACCTGCTGTTCCCACTGCTCACCGGTCCTGCCGCGGTCTCGACGCTGACCGCGAACGCCACCGCCAACATCGTCCGCAACATCTGGTCCTACGCGATCATCTTCTGCGGGCACTTCCCGGACGGCGCCGAGGTCTTCACCGAGGAGGAGCTGGAGGGGGAGACCCGCGGCGAGTGGTACCTGCGCCAGCTGCTCGGCTCCGCCAACTTCACCGGCAACCGCCTGATGCACGTGATGTCCGGCAGCCTCGGCTACCAGATCGAGCACCACCTGTTTCCGGACCTGCCGTCGAACCGGTACCCGGAGATCGCGGTGAAGGTCCGCGCCCTCTGCGAGAAGTACGACCTGCCGTACACGACGGGCCCCTTCCCTCGGCAGTTCTGGCAGGCGACCCGCTCGATCTGGCGGCTGTCGCTGCCGGCCCGCGGGATCCGGGAGGCCGAGCACCGCCGCGAGCGCCGCGGTCTGCTCCGCCGGCCTGCCGCACAGGCGGCCTGACCCCCGGCGGACGACCGGGAGCACCACCGACGACGGGCACCCGCCGGACCCGACCGCCCGGTCCGCGTCCGGCCCCCGGTCTGAGCGCCCCTGACCTGCGGAGACGTCGAAAACCGACCCCCCTGTGAACGGCGTCCGACGGGGGGTGTAACTTTCTTTCCGTCAGCGAGTGAGCCGGACAGAACGGGCCCTGAGTGGTTCGGTCAACAGGCCCCGCGGACAGCTGACCCCCTGGTGGTTCGCCGAGTTTCTCGGTGTGGTTGTCTTGGCGGGTCGAGGCGATCCGTCTTCAGGATCCCGCTTCCTTGTGTGGGGGTTGGGTGATTGCGGTGCGGGTGTCTTTTGAGAACTCAACAGTGTGTCGAGCTATATTGAATCGGTTTGGCGTTTTGTGCCAGATTGTTTGTTTGGTTGCAGCATTCGATCCCGTCGGGTGTTGTGGCTAGTTGTTTGTTGCAAGTCAGGGTTTTGTTGGAGAGTTTGATCCTGGCTCAGGACGAACGCTGGCGGCGTGCTTAACACATGCAAGTCGAGCGGTAAGGCCCTTTCGGGGGTACACGAGCGGCGAACGGGTGAGTAACACGTGGGTGACCTGCCCTCCACTCTGGGATAAGCCTGGGAAACTGGGTCTAATACCGGATAGGACCACTGGCTGCATGGTTGGTGGTGGAAAGTTTTTTCGGTGGGGGATGGGCCCGCGGCCTATCAGCTTGTTGGTGGGGTGATGGCCTACCAAGGCGGTGACGGGTAGCCGGCCTGAGAGGGCGACCGGCCACACTGGGACTGAGACACGGCCCAGACTCCTACGGGAGGCAGCAGTGGGGAATATTGCGCAATGGGCGGAAGCCTGACGCAGCGACGCCGCGTGGGGGATGACGGCCTTCGGGTTGTAAACCTCTTTCGCCAGGGACGAAGAGTGATTGACGGTACCTGGAGAAGAAGCACCGGCCAACTACGTGCCAGCAGCCGCGGTAACACGTAGGGTGCGAGCGTTGTCCGGAATTATTGGGCGTAAAGAGCTCGTAGGCGGTGTGTCGCGTCGGCCGTGAAAACTTGGGGCTTAACTCTGAGCGTGCGGTCGATACGGGCATCACTTGAGTTCGGCAGGGGAGACTGGAATTCCTGGTGTAGCGGTGAAATGCGCAGATATCAGGAGGAACACCGGTGGCGAAGGCGGGTCTCTGGGCCGATACTGACGCTGAGGAGCGAAAGCGTGGGGAGCGAACAGGATTAGATACCCTGGTAGTCCACGCCGTAAACGTTGGGCGCTAGGTGTGGGGACCATTCCACGGTTTCTGTGCCGCAGCTAACGCATTAAGCGCCCCGCCTGGGGAGTACGGCCGCAAGGCTAAAACTCAAAGGAATTGACGGGGGCCCGCACAAGCGGCGGAGCATGTGGATTAATTCGATGCAACGCGAAGAACCTTACCTGGGTTTGACATGCACCAGACATCCCTAGAGATAGGGCTTCCCTTGTGGTTGGTGTGCAGGTGGTGCATGGCTGTCGTCAGCTCGTGTCGTGAGATGTTGGGTTAAGTCCCGCAACGAGCGCAACCCTTGTTCCATGTTGCCAGCACGTTATGGTGGGGACTCATGGGAGACTGCCGGGGTCAACTCGGAGGAAGGTGGGGATGACGTCAAGTCATCATGCCCCTTATGTCCAGGGCTTCACACATGCTACAATGGCTCATACAGAGGGCTGCGAGACCGTGAGGTGGAGCGAATCCCTTAAAGTGAGTCTCAGTTCGGATCGGGGTCTGCAACTCGACCCCGTGAAGTTGGAGTCGCTAGTAATCGCAGATCAGCAACGCTGCGGTGAATACGTTCCCGGGCCTTGTACACACCGCCCGTCACGTCACGAAAGTTGGTAACACCCGAAGCCGGCGGCCCAACCCTTGTGGAGGGAGCTGTCGAAGGTGGGACTGGCGATTGGGACGAAGTCGTAACAAGGTAGCCGTACCGGAAGGTGCGGCTGGATCACCTCCTTTCTAAGGAGTCCCATCATGTGATGGGGCATCACATGGCTCTGCAGGGTTTTGCTCTGTGGGTTTCTGTGGTTCCTTCATTGAATCGCATCATCAGCTCCGTCTGTGGGTTGGGTGCGTTGGGTGGAACGCAGTTCGTTGGACCGGTTTGGCTTGGCACACTGTTGGGTCCTGAGGAGACACCTGGTGAACGGGTTGTTTTCTTTGGCCGCTCTGGTCGGGGGCTTCCTAACGCCTGCTTGTGGTGGGTGGTGGTTGTTCTTGGTTGGGTGTGGTTGTGGGTTGAGTGTTGCATAGTGGATGCGAGCATCTTGTTGTGGTCAAGTTGTTAAGAGCACATGGTGGATGCCTGGGCATCAGGAGCCGATGAAGGACGTGGGAGGCCGCGATAGGCCTCGGGGAGCTGTCAACCGAGCTGTGATCCGAGGGTGTCCGAATGGGGAAACCCAGCGCCCGTCATGGGGCGTTACCCGTACCTGAATTCATAGGGTGCGTGGAGGGAACGTGGGGAAGTGAAACATCTCAGTACCCACAGGAAGAGAAAACAATAGTGATTCCGTGAGTAGTGGCGAGCGAAAGCGGATGAGGCTAAACCGTGTCCGTGTCAAGCCGGCAGGCGTTGCGGGTGCGGGGTTGTGAGGCGTGTCGTTCATCTTCTGCCGAGGGTGGGACAGCATGAACCGGTGTTAGCGGAACGATTCTGGGATGGTCGGCCGTAGTGGGTGATAGCCCCGTACGCGAAAATGTTTGGTTCTGTTGTGGGCATTGTTCTCGAGTAGCAGCGAGCCCGTGAAATTCGCTGTGAATCTGGCGGGACCACCCGTCAAGCCTAAATACTACCTGGTGACCGATAGCGGACAAGTACCGTGAGGGAAAGGTGAAAAGTACCCCGGGAGGGGAGTGAAATAGTACCTGAAACCGTGTGCTTACAAGCCGTCAGAGCCTTGCGGGGTGATGGCGTGCCTTTTGAAGAATGAGCCTGCGAGTTATGCTTCGTGGCGAGGTTAACCTGTGTGGGGTAGCCGTAGCGAAAGCGAGTCCGAATAGGGCGGTTGAGTCGCGGGGTGTAGACCCGAAGCGGAGTGATCTACCCATGGCCAGGGTGAAGCGTCGGTAAGACGTCGTGGAGGCCCGAACCCACCAGGGTTGAAAACCTGGGGGATGAGCTGTGGGTAGGGGTGAAAGGCCAATCAAACTTCGTGATAGCTGGTTCTCCCCGAAATGCATTTAGGTGCAGCGTCGTGTGTTTCTCGCCGGAGGTAGAGCACTGGATGGCCTAGGGGGCCGACAAGCTTACCGAAGTCAGCTAAACTCCGAATGCCGGTGAGTGAGAGCGCGGCAGTGAGACTGCGGGGGATAAGCTTCGTGGTCGAGAGGGAAACAGCCCAGATCACCGGCTAAGGCCCCTAAGCGTGCGCTAAGTGGGAAAGGATGTGGGATCGCCCGGACAACCAGGAGGTTGGCTTAGAAGCAGCCACCCTTGAAAGAGTGCGTAATAGCTCACTGGTCAAGTGGTCCTGCGCCGACAATGTAGCGGGGCTCAAGCGCACCGCCGAAGCCGTGGCAATGACATCTTTGTGGTGTTGTTGGGTAGGGGAGCGTCCTGCGTCTGGTGAAGCCCGGGAGTGATTTACGGGTGGAGGGTGTGGGAGTGAGAATGCAGGCATGAGTAGCGAATGCAGAGTGAGAATCTCTGCCGCCGGATGACCAAGGGTTCCTGGGCCAGGTTGTTCCGCCCAGGGTGAGCCGGGACCTAAGGCGAGGCCGTCAGGCGTAGTCGATGGACAACGGGTTGATATTCCCGTGCTCGTGATAGTGCGTCCATGCCGAGGCTGGTGATGCTAACCATCCGAACCCACCTTCGCTCCTTCGGGAGTGTTGTTTGTGGGGGAGCGTGGGATCCGATCTGGTAGTAGGCAAGTGATGGGGTGACGCAGGAGGGTAGCTCCGCCACGCGGTGGTTGTCGTGGTGTAAGCCTGTAGCCTGATCTCCTAGGTAAATCCGGGGGGTCGTGAAGGGTGAGAGGTGATGCGTAGCCGATTGAGGCGAAGAGGGTGATCCCATGCTGTCGAGAAAAGCCTCTAGCGAGTGCTGTTGCGGCCCGTACCCCAAACCGACACAGGTGGTCAGGTAGAGAATACCGAGGCGATCGAGCGAACTGTGGTTAAGGAATTCGGCAAAATACCTCCGTAACTTCGGGAGAAGGAGGGCCGGTTGTCTTGATGCCCCGTGCGGGCTAGGGATGGCCGGTCGCAGAGACCAGGCCCAAGCGACTGTTTACTAAAAACACAGGTCCGTGCGAAGTCGCAAGACGATGTATACGGACTGACGCCTGCCCGGTGCTGGAACGTTAAGAGGACCTGTTAGTCCCCTTGTGGGGCGAAGCGGAGAATTTAAGCGCCAGTAAACGGCGGTGGTAACTATAACCATCCTAAGGTAGCGAAATTCCTTGTCGGGTAAGTTCCGACCTGCACGAATGGCGTAACGACTTGGGCGCTGTCTCGACCACAGACTCGGCGAAATTGCACTACGAGTAAAGATGCTCGTTACGCGCGGCAGGACGGAAAGACCCCGGGACCTTTACTATAGCTTGGTATTGGTGCTCGGTTCGGCTTGTGTAGGATAGGTGGGAGACTGTGAAGCTATCACGCCAGTGGTGGTGGAGTCGTTGTTGAAATACCACTCTGGTCGAATTGGGTGTCTTAACCTCGGGCCATGATCTGGTTCAGGGACAGTGCCTAGTGGGTAGTTTAACTGGGGCGGTTGCCTCCCAAAGAGTAACGGAGGCGCCCAAAGGTTCCCTCAGCCTGGTTGGCAATCAGGTGTTGAGTGTAAGTGCACAAGGGAGCTTGACTGTGAGACTGACGGGTCGAGCAGGGACGAAAGTCGGGACTAGTGATCCGGCACCACCTTGTGGAAGGGGTGTCGCTCAACGGATAAAAGGTACCCCGGGGATAACAGGCTGATCTTGCCCAAGAGTCCATATCGACGGCATGGTTTGGCACCTCGATGTCGGCTCGTCGCATCCTGGGGCTGGAGTAGGTCCCAAGGGTTGGGCTGTTCGCCCATTAAAGCGGTACGCGAGCTGGGTTTAGAACGTCGTGAGACAGTTCGGTCCCTATCCGCCGCGCGCGTTGGAGACTTGAGGAAGGCTGTCCCTAGTACGAGAGGACCGGGACGGACGAACCTCTGGTGTGCCAGTTGTCCCGCCAGGGGCACGGCTGGTTGGCTATGTTCGGGAGGGATAACCGCTGAAGGCATCTAAGCGGGAAGCCTGTTCCAAGATGAGGTCTCCCACCACCTTTGAGTGGGTAAGGCTCCCAGGAGATGACTGGGTTGATAGGCCGGAGATGGAAGCCCTGTGAGGGGTGGAGTTGACCGGTACTAATAGGCCGAGGGCTTGCCACAACGAGTTGTTCGCATCCACTGTGTGACCCTGAGCCCACAACCCTGTGCGGGTTGTGTGTTCGTAGGTCCCCCCATGTTTGTGTGGGGGTTTGTTGAATAGTGTTGTCGGTGGTCATTGCGGTAGGGGAACGCCCGGTCCCATTCCGAACCCGGTAGCTAAGCCTTCCAGCGCCGATGGTACTGCACTCGCCAGGGTGTGGGAGAGTAGGTCGCCGCCGACATTCAACATGATCAGGAAACGCCCCGGACTTCATTGTCCGGGGCGTTTCCTGTTTTCTGGGTTCTGTTCCGGTCGGCTCTCCGTAGGCTGCCAGGGCACGACAGCGCTGCCCACAGTGCGCCCGGCGGGGTGCGGGGCGTTGTGTGCCTGTGCTCTGGGCCCGCTTTCGGTTGTGGAGTCGGTCCCGTCCCGTCCCGTCCCGTTCTGTCCCGTTCTGTTCTGTTCTGCGCCGGCTGTGAGCCGGGCGGGGCACGGGGCACAGGTTTCTGTGACCTCGCATCTGCTGCAGGGTCTGCGAGGTCGTAGGACGGTGTGCGAGGTCGAACGCACCCGCGGCGATGGATGAGGCGCGGTAAGGCAGGGCGATGCGGGGTGAGAGTGGGCGGGGACTCGGCCCGGGGCCGGGGCCACGGCGACCCCCGGTTCACCGAGGATGCTGGCTCCACCGCCGACACTGCCTGATCGACGATGCTGCTCCACCAGACGACGCTGCTGTACCGGTGCGAGCGGCGGGAGCGGGGCGACGCACGCCGGTGGCGTCGTTCTGCTGCGCGTGGGAAGCGCAAGGGACGGGGTTCCCCGAGGGCCCGCGGAGCTGTCGGCACGAGGTCAGGTGCCGCGGTCACCGAGGAACGCGCCGTACGGACCGCGGAACACGGACGGGGGTCGGGTGGAACCGGACGGGCCTCGTGTACGACAGTGATGGTATGGACTGTCAGGGCTACCGCGAGGTGCTGTCCGCCCGGCTCGACGGCGAGGCGGCCGACGACGAGCGCGCGATGGCCGAGGACCACCTCGCCGGCTGCGCGTCCTGCCGTGCCTTCACCGACGGTGCCGACCGGCTCGGCCGGCTCGCCCGCGTCGGTCCGGCGGAACCGGTCCCCGATCTCACCGACCGGGTCCTCGCCGCGCTCGGCGTCGCCGTTCCGGCTCCGGCACCACCGCCCGCGGCCGTCCCCCGGCTGAGCTGCCTCGACGGCGGCTGCTGCGGCGGCTCGGCGGCACCGGCCCCGGTGGGCGCGGCGACCTCGGCGTGCGGATGCGCGAGTACCTGTGGCTGCGGCTGCCAGCAGGGCGCGCCCTGCCGCTGCGCCGTCCGCGCCGCCTAGGCGAGCGGTGCCGACCGCGGCGGCCGTTCCGGAACCGCCGCGACCGCCGAGCGGTGCGCACGGCGGGCTCGCCGACCGGCCCCCGGAGCCACCCCGTCGGCGGCGTCGCGACCGGTACCGGCGTGGTGCAATAGCCTTCCCGACATCCCGCTACCGCAGCGACTACATGCAGCGACGACACCGCAGTGACGACGAGGGAGCCGCATGAGTGCACCGCGCACGCCCGGCCCGGGCGCGCTGTCCCCGCAGGCGACACCCGAGCTCGCCGACGAGCTCACCCGCATCGCGTGGCGGGTCGACCGCTGGATCGACCCCGGTCCGGCGTCGGTCGTCGCGGGGGCGGGGGTCGCCGCCGTCGTCGCCGCCCTGCTCATGCCCTGGTCGACCCACGGCGCCGGGTGGGAGGTCCTCACCGGCCGGGCCGCCATGGGGCCGCTGCCGTGGCTGTTCACCGTGGTCGCCGTCGTCGCGGTGGGGGTGTCGGTGCTCGCCCTGCTGACCCGCTTCTGGCCGCTGGCCTGGACCGCGGCCACCGTCACCGGCGTCGGCGCGGTCACCGGGCTCTGGGCGGTGTGGTCGCGCCAGACCGCCGTCGCCGGCACCGACGACATCGGACCGGGGCTGGTCGTCACCGTGCTCGGGGTGCTCGTGCTGTTCGGCACCTGGGCACGCACCGTCGTCGCCTGCGGGCCCCGCGCCCCGCACGGCCCGCCCGCCTGACCCCTGCGGCTCAGGCCGCCAGCACGGCTACCCGGCGCGCGGCCAGGTCCTCCAGGACACCGACCGCGTCCTCCACCGGCGGCAGCGCCAGCATCGCGCGTTGGGCCGAGCGGATCCGCGCGCGGACGTCGTCGTCGGACAGGAGACGCGTGCAGGTCGCCGCGATCTCGGCGGCGTCGGGAGCGCAGTGCGAGCCCAGCCCGAGTTCGGCGACCCGCCCGGCGTTGTGCTCCTGGTCCCCGAACTGCGGCAGCACCGCCAGCGGGACGCCGTGCCGCACGGCCTCGCGGATGCCGTTGTAGCCGCCGTGGGTGAGGAACAGGTCCGCGACCTGGAGCAGCAGCGGCTGCGGCACCCACGAAGCAGGATGCACGTGCGGAGGCAGGTCCAGGTCGTCGACCGGCAGGCCGCCGGTGGACAGCACCACCTCGGCGTCGAGCCGGGACGCCGCCTCCGCCACGGTGCGCAGCGCCGCGTGCGGGTCGACGGGGGCGCGGCGCTGGGCACGTCCGGCCATCGCCGGCATCGCCGTCCCCAGTCCCGCGAGGACGAGCGGCCGGTTCCCGGGCAGCGCGGCGACCCAGCCGGGCACCGTCTCGCCGCGGGTGACCTGGTCGTCCTGGCGGAACGCCCGCGCCGGCGCCACCTGCGGCTCGGCCAGCGAGAACTGCTGCGGCATGCAGTCCAGCCGCCCCCACCGGTGCAGCGCAGCCGGGTCGTCCGGGACGGCGAAGCCGAGCTCCTCGCGACGCTCGGTCAGCGCGTCGGCGACGACGTGCGGGGCGAGGACGTTGCCCGCGCCCGACGGTGCCGCCACGCACGGCACCCCCAGGTGCTCGGCCACCAGGAACCCCGCGGTCTCGCCGCCGTCGCGCAGCACCAGGTCCGGGACCCCGTGGGCCCGCACGAGTGCGAGCAGCGCCCGCGCCGAGCCCGTCACCTGCGGACCCGCGAACAGGGTCGGCAGCAGCGCCGTCGTCGCCTCGGCCGGGGTCAGCGTCGCCAGCGCGGCGGGCCCGCCGAGCCGGGCGAGAACCGGGCCGAGGTGTCCGGCGGCGTCGGCCATCGTCGGGAGCACCGGCTCGACGACGACGGGCGCACCGTCGAACACCCCCGCGACGTCGGGCGGGCACGCCACCACGACCCGGTGGCCGGCATCGCCCAGCGCCCGGGCGAAGGGGAGCACGGCCCGGCCGTGCGAGGGCGAACCGGTGACACTGCAGAGAACGAGCACCCGGTCATGATCGGTCGGATCGTTGCGATAGGCAACTGATCACGTGCGGGTCCAGCGCCCCAGCACCATCAGCGTCCGGGTCCCGGTGACGGTGCCGTTGCGCCGCAGCCGGTCGATGACCTCCTGCAGGTGCGCGAGATCGCGCACCCGGACCTGGACCAGGGCGTCGAGGTCACCGGCGAGGGTGTAGACCGCCTGCACCTCCGGCTGGCGCGACGCCGTGTCGACGATCTCCGAGACGCTGGCGGTGCCGGCGTAGCGGATCTCACTGAACGCCTCGACCGGCCAGCCCAGCTTGGCGTGGTCGACCTGCACGGTGAAGCCGGTGATCACCCCGGACTCACGCAGCCGGTCGACCCGGCGCTTGGTCGCGGCGGTGGACAGCCCGACCCGTGCGGCCATGTCGGCGTAGGTGCGGCGCGCGTCCTCGTGCAGCAACCGCAGGATCGCGTGGTCCAGCTCGTCGACCTCGGTCTCGGGCACAGCACCTCCGGCGCAACGGATTCACTCCTGTGTGGCCGCCACACGGTATCCGTTGCGTTCTCTCGGTCAGAGTCCCCTCGGCTGTTGCGTCGTGGCGCTCGTCACGCTGTCCTGAGCGGGCCGCGCCGCCCACCCGACGAGGAGCTGTCACCGATGACCGTGCTGGACGACAAGTACCTCGCCACCCACGGGCGGGCTCCGATGACCGGGATCCAGGCGCTGGTGCGGCTCGTGCTCGAACAGGCCCGCCTCGACACCGCGCGCGGCTTCGACACGGCCTCGTTCGTCTCGGGCTACCAGGGCTCCCCGCTCGGCACCTTCGACGCCGAGCTCGGCCGCGCCCGGACCCACCTCGACGCCGAGCGCGTGGTCTTCCGGCCCGGGCTCAACGAGGAGCTCGCCGCCACCGCCGTCGCCGGCACCCAGCTGCTCGACGCCGTCCCCGGTCGCCGCCACGACGGCGTCGTCGGCTGGTGGTACGGCAAGAACCCCGGCCTCGACCGGGCCGCCGACGCCATCCGGCACGGCAGCCTGGCCGGCACCGCCCGGCTCGGCGGCGCCGTCGCGATCATCGGCGACGACCCGTCCTGCAAGTCCTCCACCGTGCCCAGCTCCTGCGAGCCGATGGCGCAGTCCCTGACGATGCCGCTGCTCGCGCCCGGCTCGGTGGCCGAGGTGATCGAGCTGGGCCTGCACGCGGTCGCGCTGTCCCGGGCCACCGGGCTCTGGACCGGCCTGAAGATCATCGCCGACGTCGCCGACGCCTCCTGCACCGTCGACCTCGGCGCGCTGCGCCCGGAGCTGGTCGGCGTCCCGGCCCCGCCCGCCACCGACCGCGCGCAGGCCGGCCCGCTCGTCGGGCCCGCCGCCGTCGAGGCCGAGCACGACCAGCTCACCCGCAGGCTCGACCTGGCCCGCCAGTACGCCCGCGAGACCGGGCTCAACCGCGTCACCTTCACCTCCCGCGACCCGCACCTCGCCGTGCTCGCCTCCGGTACCGGGTACGCCACCGTGCTGCGGGCGTGCGAGGACCTGGGCCTGGGCGAGGCCGAGCTCGACGCACTCGGCGTGCGTCTGATCCGCCTCGCCATGCCGTTCCCGGTCGACGCCGACGCGCTCGCCGGACTCGTCGAGGGCTGCGCCGAGGTGCTCGTGGTCGAGGACAAGGTGCCGTTCCTGGAGGGCCACCTGCGCGACGCTCTCTACGGGCGCGACCACCGGCCGACGGTCACCGGCCGCCGCGACGACCGCGGCCGCCCGCTGCTGTCCGCCCGCGGCCAGCTCGGCGCCGAGGACGTGGCCCGCGCCCTGGCCGCCCGGCTCACCGCCGCCGGACGGACGCTGCCCGCCGCGGCGAGCGTGCACCTGGAGCGCCTCGCCCCGCCGAAGCCGTCGCGGATCGGTCTGGACCTGCTCGGGAACCGGACGCCGTACTTCTGCTCCGGCTGCCCGCACAACACCTCCACCCGCACCGGCGACGACACGCTCGTCGGCGTCGGGATCGGCTGCCACGCGATGATCGCCCTCGACGGTGAGCACCGCGGCCGGCAGATCGGGCTGACCCAGATGGGCGGCGAGGGCGCCCAGTGGATCGGCCTGGCCCCGTTCACCGACGACCGCACCCTCGTGCAGAACCTCGGCGACGGCACCTTCCACCACTCCGGCTCGCTCGCGATCCGCGCCGCCGTCGCCGCCGGGGTCACCATGACCTACAAGCTGCTCTACAACGACGCCGTCGCCATGACCGGAGGGCAGCGCGCCGAGGGACGGATGAACGTCCCCGACATCACCCGCTCGCTCGCCCTGGAGGGCGTGCGCCGCATCGTCGTCACCACCGACGACCCGCGCGACTACCGCGGCATCGCCCTCGACCCGATCGCGAGCGTCCGCCACCGCGACGAGCTGGCCGCGGTCGAGCAGGAGCTCGTGGCCCTCGACGGCGTCACCGTCCTGATCCACGACGACCGCTGCGCCGCCGAGGAGCGCCGGCTGCGCAAGCGCGGGAAGCTGCCCGCCCCGGCGGAGAAGGTGCTGATCAACGAGCGGGTCTGCGAGGGTTGCGGCGACTGCGGTGACCAGTCGACCTGCCTGTCGGTGCTGCCGGTGGAGACCGAGTTCGGCCGCAAGACCACCATCCACCAGTCGTCCTGCAACACCGACTACTCCTGCCTCAAGGGCGACTGCCCGTCGTTCCTGACGGTGGTGCCCGGCACCCGGGCGCGCCGGGAGATCCCGCCGCTGCCGGTCACGCTCGTCGCCCCCGAGCCGCGGGTCGACCAGGACGCGACCCTGATCCGGATGCCCGGCATCGGCGGCACCGGCGTCGTCACCGCCTCGGCGATCCTGCAGATGGCCGCCCACCTCGACGGGCTGTTCGCCGCCGGGCTGGAGCAGGTCGGGCTCGCGCAGAAGGGCGGCCCGGTCGTCTCCGACGTCCGGATCGCCAAGCAGCCCCACCACGGGATCCTGCGCGCCTCCCGCGGCACCGCGGACGTGCTGATCGGGATGGACCTGGTCGGCACCGCCTCCGACGCGACGCTCGCGGTCGCCCGGCCCGGGCACACCGTCGCCGTCGTCAACACCTCGCTCGTGCCGACCGCGGCCATGGTCACCGGACGCGTCGTGCTGCCCGGCTCCACCGACGACGCAGTCGAGCGGATCGGCGCGGTCGCCCGCGACCTGCTCGCCGTCGACGCCCAGACGCTGTCCGAGGCGCTGTTCGACGACCACCTGCCCACCAACATGCTGCTGCTCGGTGCCGCCTACCAGCACGGGGTGCTCCCGGTGTCGGTCGAGGCGCTGGAGGAGGCGATCCGGGTCAACGGCGCGGCCGTGGAGACCACGCTGACCGCGTTCCGCTGGGGCCGGGCCGCCGCGATCGACGCCGCCGCCGTGCGCCGGGCGCTCCTCGCGCCGCAGCCGGCCCCGGTCGCCGTCGACGAGGTGTCCGCGGCGCTGGCCCGCTCGGTCGCCACGGGCTCCGAGCTCGCCGAGGCGCTGGCCACCCGCATCGCCGACCTCACCGGCTACCAGGACGCCGCCTACGCGCACCGCTATGCCGAGGAGGTCCGCCGGGTGGCGGCCATCGCCGCCGCCCGGGCCGGGGACGCGGCCGGCGAGCGCGTCGGCGCCGCCTACGCCCGCGGCCTGCACCGGCTCATGGCCTACAAGGACGAGTACGAGGTCGCCCGCCTGCACCTGGACCCGGTCGAGACCGCCCGCCGTGACGCCGCGTTCGGTCCCGACGCCCGGGTCTCGGTGATGCTGCACCCGCCGGTGCTGCGCGCGCTGGGGATGAACCGCAAGATCGCCCTCGACGGCCGGCTGGCCGGCCCCGCGTTCCGCGCGCTGCGCGCGGCCCGGCGGCTGCGCGGCACCCCGCTGGACGTGTTCGGCCGCGCCGGGGTCCGCCGGGTGGAGCGCGAGCTGGTGGGGGAGTACCAGACGCTGGTCCGCGCCGCGCTGGACCGGCTCACGCACGACACCGTCGACGGTGTGGTCGCCGTCGCCGAGACCGTGGACCTGGTGCGCGGCTACGAGGACGTCAAGCTCGGCAACGTCGAGCGGTTCCGGGAGCAGGCCCGGACCGCGCTCGCCGCCCTGACCGGCTGACTCTCAGCGACTCGCGCGGGCGCGCCTCAGGCATCCCTCAGCGTTGCGGCGCACAATCGCCCGCGTGGGGGAACGCCTGATCGCACAGCACTGGAACGACCGTCTCCGGGAGACCCGCACCGGGCGACGGTGGCGCCGCCCGGACCCGTCGGTGCTGCGGCGGCTCGGGATCGGGATCCTGGCCGGCGGGCTCGTCCTCGCCGGGTGCGCGGCCCCCGCCGCGGCGGGCGTCGCCGCCGTCGCCTCGGTCGTGCCACCGGGGACGACCGGCGACCTGCCGAACGCGGCGTCGCTGCCCGCGGCGACGGTCCTCACCGACCGCGACGGCACCCCGATCGCCTACCTCGACGAGCAGTACCGGATCCCCGTCCCCTACGACCGGATCTCCCCGTCGATGGTCGCCGCGATCGTCGACGTCGAGGACCGCCGGTTCTTCGACGAGTCCGGGGTGGACCCCGTCGGCACCCTGCGCGCACTGGTCACCGACGCCGCGGGCGGCGCCGTGCAGGGCGGCTCCACCATCACCCAGCAGTACGTGAAGAACTGGCTGATCGACGTCGTCGACCGCGACGACCCCGCCGCCCAGCGGGCCGACCACGCCGACACCCCGACCCGCAAGATCCGCGAGGCGGTGCTCGCCCAGCGCCTGGCGCACAGCACGTCCAAGCAGGACGTGCTCGCCGGGTACCTCAACACCGTCGAGTTCACCGGCAACGTCTACGGCGTCGAGGCCGCCGCGCGCGCCTGGTTCGGCACCGACGCCGCGCACCTGACGGTCCCGCAGGCCGCGCTGCTCGCGGGCGCGGTCAACAACCCCACCCTGTTCGACCCGTTCCGCCACCCGCAGGCCGCGACCGACCGGCGCAACACCGTGATCGCGGCGATGCGCGACGCCGGGTCGCTCACCCCGGTCCAGGCTGCCGAGGCCACGGCCGCGCCGCTCGGGGTGCGCCCCGGCGGGCCGCAGGTCCCCGGGCACAACTGTTACGGCGCCACCGACGGCGCCGGGTTCCTCTGCGAGTACGCGGTGTCCGAGCTGGAGAAGGCGGGGTTCACCGAGCAGCAGCTCGACACCGGCGGCTACACGATCCGCACCACCCTCGACCCGGCCGCGACGGCGTCGGCGCAGCAGGCGGTCGACGCGAACGTGCCGCGCACCCAGGACGGCGTCGCCAACACCCTGGCGCTGATCCGGCCCGGCCACGGCGACGCCGCCACCGGCGACCACCAGATCCTCGCCATGGTCGCCAACCGCCGGCCCGGCACCGACGCCGCGGCCGGCGACACCACGCGCGACCTCGTCGCCGCGCCGTCGAACGTCTTCGGTGCCGGTTCCACCTTCAAGATCTTCACCACCGCCGCGGCACTGGAGGCGGGCACCGTCGGCTACGACAGCACGCTGCCCGACCCGGCCTCGGCGTGCTTCCCCGGCGCGGGGAGCAGCTGCTACCCCGTCAGCAACGACACCCCGAACTACCCGGACCCGATCCCGCTGCCCGTCGCGCTCGCGACCTCGCCGAACACCGCGTTCGTCGACCTCGAGGAACGCACCGGGATCCCCCGGGTGGTGGACATGGCGCGCCGGCTCGGGCTGCGCGACACCCTCGCGTCGAACGCGGTGGGCGGGACGCCGGACCCCTCGTCGCCGGACGCGCGGATCTCCCCGCCGCAGTCGCAGTTCTTCGCGGACCTCCCGTCGTTCACCCTCGGGGTCAGCCCGGTGTCCACGCTGGAGGAGGCGAACGTCGCGGCGACGATCCAGAGCGACGGCGTCTGGTGCGCCCCGGACGCGGTGCTGTCGGTGACCGGCCGCGACGGTGCGGCGGTGCCGGTGAACCGGCCCGCCTGCGAGCAGGCCGTCGCCCCCGGCGTCGCGCACACCCTGGCCGCCGGGCTCGGTGGCGACACCGTGACCGGCACCTCGGCGGCCGCGGCGCGGGCCGAGGGCTGGACGCGCCCCACGATCGGCAAGACCGGCACGACGAACTCCTCGGAGTCGGTCGCGTTCGTCGGGGCCACCGGCGGCATCGACGGCGTGGCGGGGTCCTCGATGGTGTTCGCCGACGGCCCGAACCCGTCGGAGATCTGCCCCGGCGACCCCGTGCACCTCGGCGACTGCGGGCACGGCGCGTTCGGCGGGACCGTCGCGGCGCCGCCGTTCTTCGCCGCTGTCGACCCGCTGGTCGCCGGGCGGGCCGACGTGCCGCTGCCCGACCCGGACCCGGCCTACCTGCAGCCCCGCAACGGGTGACGCGCCTACTTCAGCAGCTTCTGGACCTCGCGGAAGCGCGGATGCGCGGCGTCGCGCAGCCACTCGAACAGCACCATCTCCGAGGTGACGACCTCCGCCCCGGCCGAGCGCGCCCGCTCCAGCGCCAGCTGCTCGTCCTGCGGGAACCGGGACCCGACGGCGTCGGCGACGACCACCACCCGGCGGTCCTCGGCGCGCAGCTCCAGCACGGTCTGCAGCACGCAGACGTGCGCCTCCACCCCGGCGACGACGATCTCGGTGCGGCCGGGCGGGAACAGCACGCCGTCGTCGGCGGCGAAGCGGGTCTTGGGCATCACCAGGTGCGGCAGGCCGGCGAGCCGCTCGACGGTCGGGCCGAGCTTCTCCGGGACCTGCTCGGTGGCCAGCACCGGGACCTCCAGCAGGGTCGCGGCCTCGGCGAGCCGGGCGGCGCGCTCGACGACGCGATCGCCGTCGTGCATCGCGGGGACCAGGCGCTCCTGCAGGTCGACCAGGAGCAGGACGGCCTTGCCTGCGGTCATCAGCACGGCGGAGACGGTACGGCCGGCGACCGGTCCCGCACCACCGCCCCGGTCAGCCGCGCGACGCGGCGATCACCCGGTCCAGCACCGTCCGCAGCTCCTCCAGCTCCGGCAGCGGCATCCCGAGCCGGTCCACGATCGCCGCCGGGATCGCCTCGGCCCGCGCCCGCAGCGCCCACCCGGCGTCGGTGAGCGACACCGCCATCGTCCGCTCGTCACCCGGGACCCGGCGCCGGTCGACCAGGCCCGCGGCCTCGAGCCGCTTGAGCAGCGGCGACAGCGTGCCGGGGTCGAGCGCGAGCTCCCGGGCCAGGTCGCCGAGCGAGCGCGGGGAGCGCTCCCACAGTGCGAGCAGCACCAGGTACTGCGGGTGGGTCAGCCCCATCGGCTCCAGCAGCGGCCGGTACAGCGCGATGACGTTGCGGGCCGCGACGGCGAGGGCGAAGCAGACCTGACGGTCGAGCCGGAGGAGGTCGTCGTCACCCGGGGATGCGCTCGGCATGGCACCCATCGTACATTGTTGGTGCACCAAGAATTGGGGGACCAACAATGGATCAGCGGCCGAACCCCGTCCAGTGGCTGGCCTACGCCTACGGCGCCGGGCTGCCCTCCCGGTTCCGGGGCTGGGTCCTGCACGACGTCACCACCCGGACCTGGCAGCTGCGTCACCTGGTGCGCACCACCGTGCAGCTGCTGCCGATCGGCGTGCTGCTCTACCTGCTGATCCCCGGCCCGGTGTACGTCCGGGCGCTGTCGGTGCTGGCCGGGGCGATCCTCGGCTACTTCTACTCGCTCGCCTACATGTACGAGTCCGCCGAGCACCGCGTCGCTAAGGCGGGGTACCCGGTGGGGCACGCCGCCGCGGTGCGCGAGAAGGCCGACGAGGGGACCCGCGAGGCCGCGCGGGAACGCTACGAGCGCCGCTGGCGCGGCTAGGGTCCGGAACCCGGCAGGATGGGCCCCGTGACCGTCCACCCCGGCCCGGCGTCCGTCGCCGCCCGCCTCGACGCCGAGGACCCGCTCGCCGCCCTCCGGGAGCGGTTCCTGCCCGCCGACGGCGTCGTCGCCTACCTCGACGGCAACTCCCTCGGCCGCCCGCTGCGCGCGGCTGCCGAGCGGATGGAGCGCTTCGTCCGCGCGGACTGGGGCACCCGGCTGATCCGCGGCTGGGACGAGGGCTGGATCGACCGTCCGCGCACCCTCGGCGACCGGATCGGCGCCGCCGCGCTGGGGGCGGGGCCGGGGCAGGTCGTCGTCGCCGACTCCACCACGGTGCTGCTCTACAAGCTGGCCCGCGCCGCCCTGGACGAGCGCGCGGCGCACGGCCGGGACGAGATCGTCGTCGACACCGACAACTTCCCGACCGACCGCTACGTGGTCGAGGGCATCGCCGCCGAGCGCGGCGCGTCGCTGCGCTGGATCGAGTCCGACCCGGCCGCCGGGGTGACCCCGGAGCAGGTCGCGGCGGCCGTCGGGCCGCGCACCGCGCTGGTGCTGCTGTCCCACGTCGCCTACCGGTCCGGGTTCCTCGCCGACGGCCCCGCGATCACCCGGGTCGCGCGCGACGCCGGCGCCCTGGTGCTCTGGGACCTGTCGCACTCGGTCGGCTCGGTCCCGGTCGAGCTCGACGCCTGGGGCGCCGACCTCGCGGTCGGCTGCGGCTACAAGTACCTGAACGGCGGGCCGGGCGCGCCCGCGTTCGGCTACCTCGCCGCCCGGCACACCGGCGCGCTGCGCCAGCCGATCACCGGCTGGTTCGGCCACCGCGCCCCGTTCGCGATGGGCCCCGGCCACGAGCCCGCGCCCGACGTGCGGGCGCTGTTGTCCGGCACCCCGCCGGTGCTGGCCTCGGTGCCGCTGGAGTGCGGCGTGGAGCTGCTCGCCGAGGCCGGGATCGACGCGGTCCGGGCGAAGTCGCTGCGGCTGACGGCGTTCGCACTCGACCTGGCCGACACCCTGCTCGCCCGGCACGGTGTACAGGTCGCCTCACCGCGCGACCCCGACCGCCGCGGCGGGCACGTCACATTGCGCCGGTCCGACTTCGCCGAGGTCAACGCCCGGCTGTGGGAGCGCGGCGTGATCGGCGACTTCCGCGCCCCGGACGGCATCCGGATCGGGCTCGCACCGCTGTCGACGTCGTTCGCCGAGGTCGCGGCGGGCATGACCGCGCTGGCCGAGGAGGTCGCGCGATGAGCCCGGAGCACCGACGCGCCCGGCCCGGCCCGTCGGCGTCCGCGCGGCACCCGCAGGGGCAGGACGCGGCTCACGGCTCCTGTGCGCGGCGCCGCGGCGAGAGCCCCGACCGGTACTGCTTCGGGATCGCGTGCCCGCGGAAGTCCTGGTCGAGGGCCGCGTTCAGCGTCCAGTACGGGTCCACCAGGTGCGGACGGGCGATGGCACACAGGTCCGCCCGGCCGGAGGCGATGATCGTGTTCGCATCCTCGACGCTGGACACCGCGCCGACGGTGATCGTCGGGACACCGGTCTCCTGCCGGATCCGGTCGGCGAACGGCGTCTGGTAGAGCCGCCCGTAGCGCGGCCTCGCCTCGGTGCTGGTCTGGCCGGTCGAGACGTCGACGATGTCCGCGCCGTGCGCGTGCAGCATCGGGGCCAGGGCCACCGCGTCGTCGCCGTCGAAACCGCCCTCGACCCAGTCGGTGGCGCTGATCCGGACGCTGATCGGCCGGTCGGCCGGCCACACCTCGCGCACGGCGTCGAGGATCCGCAGGCCCAGGCGGGCCCGGTTCGCCAGGCTGCCGCCGTAGGAGTCGGTCCGCCGGTTCGACACCGGGGACAGGAAGCTCGACACCAGGTACCCGTGCGCGAAGTGCAGCTCGATCATGTCGAACCCGGCGTCGGCGGCGCGGCGGGCCGCGGCGATGTGGTCGGCGACGACCCGGTCGAGGTCGGCCTCGGTCGCCTCGCGCGGGACCTGGCTGTCGGGCCGGTAGCGCACCGGCGACGGCGCCAGGATCTCCCAGCTGCCGTCGGGGAGGGGCTCGTCGATGCCCTCCCACATGACCTTCGTCGAGCCCTTGCGCCCGGCGTGGCCGATCTGGGCGGCGATCTTCGCGCCGGTGTTCTCGTGCACGAAGCGCACGACGCGTGCCCAGGCGTCCCGCTGGTCGTCGGTGTACAGGCCGGGGCAGCCGGGGGTGATCCGGCCGTCGGCGGAGGTGCAGATCATCTCCGTCATGACGAGCCCGGCGCCGCCCTGCGCCCGCCCGCCGAGGTGCACGAGGTGCCAGTCGGTCGGCACGCCGTCCACGGCGGAGTACTGTGCCATCGGCGAGACGACGATCCGGTTCGCCAGGGTCATGCCGCGCAGCCGGTAGGGGTGGAACATCGGCGGGGTCCCGGTCTCGACGTCGCAGCCCAGCTCGCGGGTGCGGTCGGCGAGCCAGGCGTCGACCCGGCCGACGTAGCCGGCGTCGCGCAGCTTGAGATTGTCGTAGGTGACCCGCTGCGAGCGGGTGAGCAGCTGGAACACGAACTGCTCGGGGGCCAGGCCACGGTAGCGGCGCACGCCCTCGAACCACTCCAGGCTGGTCTGCGCGGAGCGCTGCAGCGACTCGACGACCGGCTTGCGGTCCTCCTGGTAGGCCTTGAGCGCGGCCTCGACGGTCGGTTCCCGGTCCACCGCGCCGACCAGCCCGATCGCGTCCTCCAGCGCGAGCTTGGTGCCCGAGCCGATGGAGAAGTGCGCGGTGTGCGCGGCGTCGCCGACGAGCGCCACGTTCCCGGCGCGCCAGGACCCGCTGCGCAGCACGCCGAAGGACAGCCAGCCGGAGTTGTTGCCGATCAGGCCGTGGCCGTCGAGCAGGTCGGCGAAGACCTCCTCGCAGAAGCGCAGGGAGCGCTCGTCGTTCTCGCCGGGCCTGCGCTCGGCGGCGGCGAACTCCGCGAGCCCGGCCCGCTCCCAGGTGTCGGAGTCGGTCTCGACGATGAAGGTGGAGCGCTCGCCGTCGAACGGGTAGATGTGCGCCCAGAACAGCCCGAACCTGGTCTCGACGAACTGGAAGGTGAAGCAGTCGAACGGCCGGGTGGTGGCGAACCAGACGTACTGGGCGGTCCGCCGGTCCAGGGTGGGCCGGAACTCCTCGGCCAGCGCCTCGCGGATGCGGGAGTTCACGCCGTCGGCGGCGATGACCAGGTCGTGGTCGCGGCGCAGGGTGTCCAGGTCCGGCGCCTCGGTGGAGAAGCGCAGGTCGACCCCGAGCTCCGCGGCCCGCTCGCCGAGGATGCCGAGCAGCCGCTTGCGCTCCAGCGCGGCGAAGGCGTGCCCGTCGCTGCGCTCGCGGACCCCGAGGACGTCGACGTCGATCGCCGACCAGTGCCGGAACTCCGCGGCGATGCGGTCGAGCGACTCCGGGTCGGCGGCGCGGATGTTGTCCAGCGTCTCCTCGGAGAACACGACGCCGAAGCCGAAGGTGTCGTCGGCGCGGTTGCGCTCGTAGACCACCACCTCGCGTGACGGGTCGGACTTCTTGAGCAGGATCGCCGAGAACAGCCCACCGGGGCCGCCACCGACGGAGACGATCTTCTAGGCTGCGGCGCTCACGGGAGAGCTCACGGGAGACTCACCAGTCCTTCCTGGACGACCGAGGCCAGCAGCCGGCCGTCGGCGGAGTAGAGGCGGGCGGTGCCGAGCCCGGTGCCGCGGGTGGCGACCGGGGAGGTCTGGACCAGTGCGACCCAGGAGTCCATGCGGCCGTCGTGGTGCCACCACATGGCGTGGTCGAGGCTGGCGGTGACGACGCCGTCGTCGGCCCAGGCCGAGCCGTGGCGGCGCAGGATCGGCTCGAGCAGGGTGTAGTCGCAGACGTAGGCCAGGGCGCTGCGGTGGATCGCCGGGTCGTCGGGCAGCCGTTCCCAGGCCTTCAGCCACACGGTCTGCCGGGCGACGCGCTCGCCGCCGGCGTCGGTGTAGAGCGCCGAGGGGGAGTGCCGGATGTCGAAGCCGCGGTGGAAGCGCCAGTACTCGGCGTCGCGGGTGTCCGCGCCGACGAGCACGTCGGCGGTGCTCGGCAGCTCGCTCGGGTCACCCGCCTCGGGCGGCAGCGTGTCGGAGTGCTCGACGGCGCCCGCGGTGGGCACCGCGAACTGGGCCATCGCCCGGAAGATCTCCTTGCCGCCCTGCAGGCCGCGCACCGCGCGGTGGGAGAAGCCGCGGCCGTCGCGGACGCGCTCGACCTCCCAGCGGGTCTGCGTGTGCACGTCGCCGGCGCGCAGGAAGTAGCCGTGCAGGTTCGCGACGCGGCGGTCCTCGCCGACGGTGAGGGTCATGGCCCGCTCGGCCTGTGCGACGAGCTCGCCGCCGTAGGCGCGGCCCGACGGGATGACCTGGTGGCGGGCGAGGAACGCGTCGTCGCCGTCCTTCTGCAGGTCCAGGGCGGCGAGCAGCGGGGCGACCGACCGCTCGGTGTCCGCGGGCATGGGGGTGGTGTGCTCGGTGCTCATGCGCGGCGGTATCCCTCGAGGCTCGCGTCGTCGACCTCGGGGAGGTTGACGACGATGTTGTCCGGCGTCCGGCAGGTCAGCCACACCAGTTCCTCGGTGGTCGACATGTTGCCCTCGACGTGCGGCATGAACGGCGGGACGAACACGAAGTCGCCCTCGGTCATCTCGATCCACTGCTCGTAGTTCTCGCCGTACCAGATGCGGCCGGTGCCGGACAGCACGTAGCCGCCGGTCTCGGCCTCGCCGTGGTGGTGCGGCAGCGAGCGGTAGCCCGGCTCGTTGGAGACCCGGCCGAACCAGATCCGGGTGGCCGGGGTGTGCTGCGGCGACACGCCGGAGACACGGACGCAGCCACCGGACTGGCCGGTGCCGGTGTCCTCGGACCCGGCCCGGGTCACGACGGGGACGGCCGACCAGGCCAGCTCGGTGGCGTCCTTGCTCTGCTCACTCATGCGCACTCCCTGTGCTCGGTGCCGGTCTTCTCGATGCGGATCGGGGTGGTCAGGACGCCGACGCCGGCCAGCTCGACCTCGACGACGTCGCCGTCGGCCAGGGCGCGGGGCGGGGACATCCCGGCGCCGACCCCGGCGGGGGTGCCGGTGAGCACGACGTCGCCGGGGGACAGCCGGGTGAACGCCGAGACGTAGGCGAGCAGCGCGGGCGCGTCGAACACCAGGTCCGCGGTGTCGCCGGACTGCACGAGCTCGCCGCCGACCCGGCAGGTCAGCGCGAGGCCGGCGGCCGGGTCCAGCTCGTCGGGGGTGACGAGCACCGGGCCGAGCGGGGTGGTGGCGTCGAACGCCTTGCCCGGCAGCCACTGCCCGGTGTGGCGCTGCCAGGAGCGGACCGACAGGTCGTTCGCGGCGGTGTACCCGGCGATCGCGGCGGTCGCCTCGTCGCGGTCCGCGCGGTGCAGCGGTGCCCCGACGACGACGGCGAGCTCGGCCTCCCAGTCCAGGCCCTCGGCCCAGTCCGGCACCGTCACGGTGTCCGCGGGCCCGGTGAGGGTGTCGGCGAACTTGGTGAACAGCGTCGGGTGGGCGGGCAGCTCGCGGCCCATCTCGCGGATGTGTCCCGCGTAGTTGTGCCCGCAGCACACCACCTTCGCCGGGTGCGGGACGACCGCGGCGAGGTCCTCGCCCCCGGGGACCGCCCCCGGTGCGGCGACGGCGCGGGCCCGGCCGGGGCCGTCCGGGTCGGCCAGCAGCGCACCGACGTCGCGGTACCCCAGCGGCACCCACCGCCCGTCGGCGGCGACGGCGGCGACGGTGGTGTCCGCGCGGCGCAGGGTCGCCAGGCGCATCCCGACCTCCGGTTGTGTCGATTTCTTGACGAGAACCACTGAAACACGATGAACGGTGTCGCGGCAAGCGCGCCGCGATCATCTGCGTCAGGTGGACAGCGTCCGCGTTTCGCGGCCATGACGTGCTGATCTCGTCCCCCGGGTGCCTCGGTGACGGGGGTTGTCGGAAGTCGCCGTTCCGTGCTGTGATGACTGTCGTCACGTCAGCGACATACGGCTTGCGCCGGGAGAAGGGGACGTCGTGACCGACCAGCCGTTCTGGAACCCCAAGACCGAGCTCATGCCGCGCGCGGAGCTCGTCGAGCTGCAGCTCGCGAAGCTGCGCCGGGTGCTGGCCTGGGCGAAGGACCGCAGCCCGTACTACCGGCGCACCCTCGCCGGCGTCGACCCGGACCGGATCCGCACCCGCGACGACCTGGCGCGCATCCCGTTCCTCACCCGCGAGGAGTGGATGGCTTCCCAGGACACGCACCCGCCGTTCGGCGAGCTGCCGGTCACCGGGCCGGAGTCGGCGATCCGGCTGCACACCACGTCCGGCACCTCCGGACGCACCCCGCTGCGTGCCTTGGACTCCCGCAAGGACTGGTCGTGGTCGGCGGAGATGTGGTGCTACGCGCTGTGGGGCGCCCGGGTCCGCCCGCGCGACGTCGGCTACGTCGCGTTCGGCTACGGCTCGTTCATCGGGTTCTGGGGCCTGCACAACGGGCTGGAGAAGATCGGCGCGCTGACCATCCCCGGCGGCGCGCAGTCCACCGCCCAGCGGGTGCGCCAGATCCACGACTTCGGCGCGACCGTCGTCGCGTCCACCCCGACCTACGCGCTGCGCCTGGCCGCCGAGGCCGAGGAGCTGGGCATCGACCTGGTGAACGGCCCGGTCCGCCGGGTGATCCTCTCCGGCGAGCCCGCCGGGTCGATCCCGGAGACCACGGCGCTGATCGAGCGGAAGTGGGGCGCGCGGGCCTACGACACCGCGGGCATGACCGAGGTGTCGACGATCGTCATGTTCACCCCCGCCGAGCAGCCCGGCGGCTGCCACGTCATCGAGGACCACCTCCTGGAGGAGGTGATCGACCCCGAGACCGGGCGCGAGGTCGGCTACGGCGAGCGCGGCGAGCGCGTCTGCACCTCCTTCGGGCGCTCGACCACCCCGTTGCTGCGCTACCGCACCGCCGACCTGGTGGTGAAGGTCCCCGGCACGGCGACGACCTCCGGGCGCACCTGGGACCTGTACCAGGGCGGGATCATCGGCCGAGTCGACGACATGAAGCTCGTCCGCGGCACCAACGTCTACCCCGGCGCCGTCGAGGCGATCGTGCGCGGCTTCGACGGGATCGAGGAGTTCCAGATCCGCATCTCCCGCCCCGGCGACCGCGACGAGATCGAGCTGCTGCTCGAACCCGCGGCCACCGTCGACGGCACCGCCTGGGACCTGCTCTCCGGGCGGGTCGCGGCCGAGCTGGCCGACGCGCACGAGGGCCTGCGCTTCCACGTCCGCCGCGCCGCGACCGGGGAGCTGCCCCGCTTCGAGCTGAAGGCCAAGCGGCTCACCGACCTGCGTCCGGCCGTCTGACCGGGCCCGCCGCCGACCCGACCCGCGAGGAGCCCGCCATGAGCACGACCACCACCACGACCACCGCGCCGTCCGCCCCGTGCGCCGCCGCCGACCGGGCGACGGACCTGCTCGGTGTCCCGCTCGACGACGCCGAGCAGGCCCTGCTCGACGTCTACGACCGGATCGTCGCCGCGCTGCGCCGCGACGACCTCTCGCCCTGCGTCGCCGCGAACCTGCGCGCCGCGCTCGCCTCGGTGGCCGTCGCCGTCACCGACCTCGGACTGCGCTTCGAGCACCTGACCGACGTGGGCGTCTGACCGCCGTACCCGCCCCCGTACCCGCCTCGCGGCGCCGATCGGACAGCGACCACGTCCACGGGATAGGCGCCACGCGATCCGGTGCCTAGCGTCGGTGCCGACGACCACACCCACCACCACGACCACCACGACGAGAGGACGGCCATGGCCGAACGGTCCTTCGCCGCCGAGGTGCAGAAGCTGCGCGCCGGTGCCGGCGAGACGCTGCACGTCGAAGGCATCCTGGCCGTGACGAAGGCGTTGCTGCAGTCCGGCGTCGCCTACGTCGGCGGCTACCAGGGCGCGCCGATCTCGCACCTCATGGACGTCCTCGGCGACGCCCGCGAGATCCTCGACGAGCTCGACGTCCGGTTCGAGAACTCCGCCTCCGAGGCGACGGCCGCGGCCATGCTGGCCGCGTCGGTGCACCACCCGCTGCGCGGCGCGATCACCTTCAAGTCCCCGGTCGGCACGAACGTCGCCTCCGACGCCCTGGCCAACCTCGCCTCGGGCGGGGTCACCGGTGGTGCGTTGGTGATCCTCGGCGAGGACTACGGCGAGGGCTCCTCGATCATGCAGGAGCGGGTGCACGCGTTCGCGATGAAGTCGCAGATGTGGCTGCTCGACCCGCGCGCCGACACGACCGCGATCGTGAACGCGGTGGAGTCCGGGTTCGCGCTGTCCGAGGCGTCGAACACCCCGGTCTTCCTGGAGCTGCGGCTGCGGTCCTGCCACCTGCACGGCGAGTTCGTCGCCAAGGACAACGTGCGGCCGCCGATGACCGTCGCCCAGGCCGCGGACGCCCCGCGGCGCAGCGTCGACCGGATCGTGCTGCCGCCCGCGTCGTTCGCCCACGAGCGGGAGAAGCTGGAGGACCGCTGGCCCCGGGCGGTCGAGTTCATCCGGGAGCACGGACTCAACGAGCTGTTCCCCGGCGACGGCACCGCCTCCGACGTGGGCATCATCGTCCAGGGTGGGCTGTACAACACCCTGAACCGGTCGATGGAGCTGCTCGGTGCCTCCGACACGCTCGGCCGCACCCGCGTCCCGACCTACGTCATGAACGTGACCTACCCGGTCGTCGACTCCGAGATCGTCGAGTTCTGCGCCGGCAAGCGCGCCGTGATCATGGTCGAGGAGGGGCAGCCCGACTACATCGAGCAGAACCTGCACGCGATCCTGCGCCGTGCCGACGTCCCGACCGTGCTGCACGGCAAGGACATGCTGGCCGCGGGCGGCGAGTACACCGCCCAGGTCATCACCCGCGGACTGGACCAGTTCCTCGGCAAGTACGCCCCCGACGTCGTCACCCACCGGCCGTCGCTGCTGCGCGACCCGGCCGACCCGGCGAGCCCGTTCGCGCCGCGGGTCGCCGCCGAGGTCGTGCGCCCGCGCCCGCCGGGCCTGTGCACCGGCTGCCCGGAGCGCCCGATCTTCTCCGGCCTCAAGCTCGCCGAGCGCGAGACCGGGCAGCACCAGATCTCCGCCGACATCGGCTGCCACCTGTTCGCCATCAACGCCCCGTTCGACCTGGGCGCGACGACGATGGGCTACGGCATGGGCGCCGCGGGCTCGTCCGCGCTGGCCGGCGGCGGCGCCGAGAAGCGGCCCGTGTCGATCATGGGCGACGGCGGCTTCTGGCACAACGGGCTCGTGTCCGGCGTCGGGAACGCGGTGTTCAACAAGTCCGACCAGGTCATGGTGGTCGTCGACAACGACTACGCCGCCGCCACCGGCGGGCAGGACGTGCTGTCCAGCCACGCCGACCTCGAGCGCCGCTCGACCAAGCACCCCATCGAGAAGGCCGCCCGGGGGCTCGGCATCACCAACGCCACCACGATCGACCACACCTACGACGTGGCCCGCGTCCGCGACACCTTCCTGAAGGCGTTCCGCCGCAGGGAGCCCGGCCCCGAGCTGCTGGTCATGCAGTCGGAGTGCCAGCTCAACCGGCAGCGCCGGGTCAAGAAGGACCGCGCGGCCAGGCTCAAGCGCGGCGAGCGCGTCGTGCGCGAACGATTCGGCGTCGACCCGGAGACCTGCACCGGCGACCACGCCTGCATCCGGATCTCCGGCTGTCCGTCGCTGACGATCACCGACAACCCGGACCCGCTGCGCACCGACCCGATCGCGACCGTGCTCGACTCCTGCGTCGGGTGCGGGGTCTGCGGCAACAACGCCCACGCGGCGGTGCTGTGCCCGTCGTTCTACCGCACCGACGTCGTCGACAACCCCACGGCCGGCGAGCGGGTCCGCGCCCGCGTCCGGTCCTGGTGGATCACCCTCGTCGGACGCGGCCTGGAGCGCCGCGCCGCCCGGATGGAGGCAGCCTGATGCCCACCGTGATGCCCGCACCGACCCGGACCGGCACCGCGTCCTGGTACGCCGGGAACCGCCCGATCACCCTCGCGATCCTCGCGATGGGCGGCGAGGGCGGCGGGGTGCTCGCCGACTGGGTCGTCGCCGTCGCCGAGGCCGCCGGCTACCACGCGCAGACCACCTCGGTCGCCGGCGTCGCCCAGCGGACCGGGGCGACCGTCTACTACGCCGAGCTGCACCCTCCGCTGCCCGAGAGCGACTCGGCCGACGGCGCGGGCCGGGCCGAGCCGGTGCTGTCGGTGTTCCCGACGCCCGGCGAGGTCGACGTCGTCGTCGCCTCGGAGCTGATGGAGTGCGGCCGCGCCGTGCAACGCGGCTTCGCCACCCCCGACCGCACCACGCTGATCACCTCGACGAACCGCGTCTACTCCATCGACGAGAAGATGCACCTCGGTGACGGCCGCGTCGACTCCGACGAGCTCGTCGCCGCGGCGGGCCGCGCCGCGCGGCACCTGGTCGCCGCGGACTTCGCCGCGATCGCCGAGGAACACCGCAGCGTGATCTCCGCGGCGCTGTTCGGGGCGCTCGCCGGGTCGGGGGCGCTGCCCTTCTCCCGGGACCGCTTCGAGCAGGCCATCCGCGACGCCGGCAAGGGCGTCGAGCCGAGCCTGGCCGCGTTCGCGGGCGGGTTCGACGCCGCCACCGCCGCGCTCGCCCCCGCCCCGCCCGCGCCCCGCGCGCCGGCGACGGTCGACATCGCGATCGGGCCCCGCCCCGTCTCCGCCGAGGAGCGCAAGGAGCGCGAGGAGGCGCGGCGCAACGACATCGCCGCCACCGACCCGGAGTCCCTGGTGGGGGAGGACCTGCGGCCGCTCGCCCGCACCGTCGCCGACCTGCCGGCCGCGGCGCGGTCCACGGTCCTGCACGGGCTCGTGCGGACCGGGGTCTACCAGGACCTCGACTACGCCGCCCGATACCTCGAACGGGTCCGCGCGTTCGCCGCCGTCGACCCCGACCGGGCCGGCGCCGCCCGCCTCACCACCGAGGCGGCCCGGCACCTGGCGCTGTGGATGTGTTACCAGGACACGATCCACGTCGCGCTGCAGAAGACCCGCAAGCGCCGTCTCGAACGGGTGCGTGAGGAGGCCCGGGTGACCTCGGCGCAGCTGTCCCAGGTGCGCGAGTACCTGCACCCGCAGGCCGAGGAGATCACCGACACGCTGCCGTACCGGCTCGGGAAGGTGCTGCGCCGGTCGCGGGCGTTCACCCGCACCGTCGACCGGGTCACCCGTGAGGGCATGGTCCTCGACACCACCTCGGTGACCGGCTACGCGATGCTCGCGACGATGGCGCGGATGCGTCCGCTGCGGCCGCGGTCGCTGCGGTTCGTCGAGGAGCAGAAGGCGATCGAGGCGTGGACGGCGCTCGCGCTCGGGATCGCCGCCGAGGACACCGATCTCGCCACCGAGGTCGTCGTCTGCCAGAAGGTCCTCAAGGGCTACGGAGCCACCTACGCCCACGGCAACGACAGCTTCGCCCTGCTCTGCCGGGCCGCCGGCGAGCTGCGCGGCCGTGCCGACGCCGCGGCGGTGCTCGCCCGGCTGCGGTCCGCCGCCCTGGCCGACGAGGACGGCGCCGCCCTGCGGGAGCAGCTGTCCGGGGCCGGGCTGCCCACCACCGTCCCGTCGAAGAAGGGGAAGCACTGACATGACCACCGGCACCGCATCCGACGTCGAGCTCATCAACCCGGACACCCTCGCGAGGCCGTCCGGTTTCACCCACGCCGTCCGCCACGGCGACACCGTCCACCTCTCCGGCCAGACCGCGATGGACGCGACCGGCACGATCGTCGACGGCGACATCGTCGACCAGTTCCGGCAGGCCCTGACCAACGTGATCACCGCCCTGCGCGCGGCGGGCTCCGAGCCCGCGGACCTGCTGTCGGTCCGGATCTACCTGCTTGACGTGCCGGGCTACCAGGCCCGCGGCAGGGAGATCGGCGCGATCTGGAAGGAGCTGTGCGGGCGGACCTACCCGGCCATGACCGGTGTCGGGGTCACCGCGCTGTGGCAGCCCGAGGCGCTGATCGAGATCGAGGCCGTCGCGGCGCGCCGGGTCTGAGCGCGGCCACCCGCCCGCGCGCGCCGGGTCCGGACCACCGGGCCCGGCGCTCCGGCGTGGGCTTCGGCGTGGACGGAGGTGTCCCGTGGCCGGGTGGAGCGTGCCGGACCAGGGGGTTCGGTGAATTCGCTTACCCGGTAAGCGAATTCACCGGAGGTGGTGTGCGGTGCCGGCGGATCCCGGGTGCCATCGGCCCTCGGCCTGACCCGGGGCAGGGTGCACTCGCGGCGCGGTGCGGCGCGGTGCGGTGCGGCGCCGTCGCCCCGGCGCCCGACCCCGGCGAACTCGCTTACCGGGTAAGCGAATCGTTCGACCTCCTGCCCGCGTGGTCGCTCCGCCGGGCGGTTGCCCAGCCGGGCGGTCGCCCAGCCGGGCGGTCGCCCAGCCGGGCGGGCGCCTGCCCGTGATCGTCCTGCCGGGCGACGGCCCGTCCCTGCTCCGGCGACGCACGGGGCCCGTGGCCGGTGGGCACGACTGCGCTGCCCCCGCAGGCCACCGGTCGCACGGCGCGGTTCCCGGAGGCTCAGGCGTCCAGGACGCTGCTGACGTGCTCCCGTGCCGGGCCGGCCAGCCGGGCCCGCAGGTCGCCGAACAGGTCCTCGGCGCGGTCGCCGACCCAGTTCTCGGGCAGCGCCTCCAGCGGCAGGCCCGGGTCGAGGTAGGGGAGGCGTCGCCAGACGGTCACCAGCGTCACGTAGTCGGCGAAGGCCTGCTCGGCTGTGCCGTCGGCGTCGCGCCAGGCGCGCATCACCGGCTCGTGGCGGGCGACGAACGCCGAGTACTGCGCGGCGAGGGCGTCGAGGTCCCACCAGGACGCGACGGTCTCGCGCAGCGGGCGTCCGGCGACGTGCCGGCTGCGGAACAGCTCGGTGTACCCGCGCAGACCGGCGCGGTCCAGCGCGTGCGAGACCTCGGCCTCCAGGTGCGCCGGCGCGACCCACAGGCCCGGAGCCACGGTGCCCAGGCCGAGCCGGATCAGCAGGCTGCGCAGCTGATGACGCTGGTCACGGGCCGATTCGGGCACCGAGAAGGCCACCAGCAGCCAGCCCTCCCCGGCACCGGCGCGGCGCCGGGAGAAGATCCGCTCGTCGCCCTCGGCGAGCACGTCGGCCAGCGCGGCCGACAGCCGGTACCCGGCGTCGCCGCCGACCTTCTGCGGCTCCAGCAGACCACGCCGCTTCAGCCTCGACACCGCCGAGCGCACGGCCTGGCTGTCGACCCCGAGCCCGCCGAGCAGGCGCACCAGCGACGACACCGACAGGGCGCCGCCGCGTTCGCGGGCGTAGAGCCCGTACACCGACACGATCAGCCGTCGCGGCGGGACGGGCGCGAGGATCTCCTCCGGTTCGGCGACGGTCGTCACGTCGGCATCGTACGGCCGCGAGCGTCGGCCGGGCCGTGCGCCGGGCCGACGGCGGGGTGTCGGCGCGGTGGTCGGGTCGGTGGTTGGGGCGGTGGTCGGGTCGGCCCCCGCAACGCGGCGACGCGCCGCACCGTCCGGGAGGGACGGTGCGGCGCGTCGCGGGGGAGCGGTGCTCGTCACCCGGCGGCCCGCAACGGGGCCCCCGGCCGCCGGTCCGCCCCGGCCGCGGTGAGCGGGGCGTGCCGGGCGGTCAGCTCGGCGGTGATCCGGGCGTACACACCGGGGTCGACCGGCAGCAGCCACTCGGCCAGGCGGCGGCGCCGTCCGATGCCGGCGCCCAGGTCGGAGAGCATCTCGTCGATGTTGTGCAGCGAGAACGGGATGATGTTCGTACCGCGGGCGTGCTTGCCCTCGGTGCGCTCCTCCATCCACCGCAGCCGCTCCTGCACGAAGGCGCGCCGCTGCTCCACCGACGGCAGGTCGATCCCGCCCGCCAGGTGCACCCCGATCCACAGCGCCGCGACCTCGGCCGACAGCGGGGACAGGAACGAGGAGTTGTACCCGCAGAAGCTCAGGTCCGCCACGGTGTGCGGGTGGATCTGGCGGTAGAGCTCGAAGTTGCCGCGCTCGTCGACCAGCCGGTCCCGCACGTCCTGGGAGAGGAACGGCACCCGCTGGTGGAACCCCGTCGCCGCGACGACCACGTCGGCCGGGACCTCGGTGCCGTCGGACAGGATCGCGACGGGCCTGCCGTCGCGGGCACCGAGCGCGCTGATGAGCGTGTCGCGGTGGACGGTGATCGAGCCGTCGGCGACGGCCTCGTAGAAGCCCTCGGTGGCCAGCGACACCGTGGAGCGCGCGATGTCCTCCAGCGACCCGCCCGGCACCAGGCCCAGCTTCTGCAGCCCGAGCTGGCGCACGATCTGGCCCTGCAGGCTCGACATCATCCCGTTGCGCACGCCCTTGCCCGGGCCGTGCAGGAACTTCTCGAAGCCGGCGAGGTGGGCGTAGCGGAACAGCCCCTCGCCGAGTCGGGTGAGCAGCAGGTACTTGTAGTTCAGGGCACCGCCGATCCGGCGGGGCATCTTCCACAGCAGCTCGCGGGCCACCACGGTGGTCGTGCGCGACACGCTGTTCAGGGCCACCGCCACGTCGCAGCCGGACTTGCCGTAGCCGATCACGACGACGTCGCGGTCGCGGGCGTCGTCGATGTCGGTGAAGTCCGACGGCGCGCAGTACCGCCCGCCCGCGGCGCGGTACTCCTCGGTACCGGGCAGCGGCGGCAGGAACGGCTCGGAGAAGATCCCGTTCGCGACGACGAGGTGGTCGAACTCGCCCACCCCGGCGGACGCGCCCGCGGTGGTGACGGTCCAGCCGCCGCCCTCGCGCGGCTCGGCGGAGAGCACCTCGGTGTCGGTGCGCACCGCGTCGCGGATGCCGAAGTGGCGGGCGTAGGACTCCAGGTACTCCTGCACCTGCTGCCCGGACGGCCACTCCGGGTAGTGCTTCGGCATCGGGAAGTCCGACAGCGAGTAGGTGCCCTTGTCGTTCTGCGTGGTCAGGCCGGGATAGCGGCGGCTCGCGCTCCACACCCCGCCGACGTCCGGCGCCTTCTCGAACACGGTGACGTCGTGACCGAAACCGGTCAGGACCTTGGCGGAGGAGAGGCCGGCGAATCCGGCCCCGACGACGGCGATCTTCATGGTGGTCACTCCGAAGCGGTCGCGAGCTGGGGGATGGCGGGAACGGCCTGCTCCGGACCCATCGCCGAGTAGCCGCCGTCGACGGCCCAGTCGGCGCCGGTGACGGCGGAGGCGGCCGGGGAGAGCAGGAAGGCGACGACGGCGCCGACCTCGTCCGGGTCGCCGACGCGGCCCGTCAGATGGAACGGGGCGGCGACGCGGTCGGTGTGCGCACGGTCGCCGCCGGACAGGTCGTCCATGATCTTCGACCAGGTCCAGCCCGGGGAGACCGAGTTGACCCGGATGCCGTCGCCGGCGAGGTCCATCGCCATGGAGCGGGTGACCTGCACCAGCGCGGCCTTCGACGCCGGGTAGACCCAGCGCCCCGTCTGGGCGACCTTCGACGAGATCGAGGTCAGGTTGACCACCGCGCCGCGGGCCGCCGCGAGGTGGGGCCGCGCGGTCCGGGTGGCCTGCACCGCGCTGACCAGGTTGACCTCCAGCGCGCGCAGCCAGTCGGCCCGACCGGTGTCGGCGCCCTCGTCGAGGTAGCTGCACGCCAGGTTCACCAGGCCGTGCAGGCCGGACGGGGCGGCGACGGCGGCGACGGTGGCGGCCACCGCGTCGTCGTCGGTGATGTCGGTGCGGTGGAACGCGACGCGCCCGCCGAGCTCGTCGAGCAGCGGCTTCGCGCCGGCCTCGTCGATGTCGGCGATCGCGACGGACGCCCCGACGGCGTGCAGGGCACGGACGACACCGTGCCCGACCAGGGTCGATCCGCCGGTCACCAGCACCGTGCGGCCGTGCAGGTCAGTCATGGGAGCCTCCGAAACATGACGGTCATCTAGCGGACGCGTGATGGCAGTCATCATTTGGCTATATGGTGGGCGTGACTATCCCCACCACGCGGTCGCTGTCCGTGGGACGCGGCCGGGACGCACGAACCGGGGTCGAGCACGAGGAGGTGCCATGACCGAGGTGCTGAGCGGTTTCCGACGGGTGCACTCGCCGGACCTGGAGGAGGCCCGCGAGCGGGTCGGCGAGGTGTTCTGCCCGCACCGGCTGGAGCCGGTGGACCGGGCGACACCGGCGCCGGTCCGGTTCAACACGGCCGCGTTCGGGGCGGTCGGGCTGTCCTACCTGTCCTACGGGTCGGCGGTACGGATCAGGCCGCAGCCGCTGCGCTCGTTCGTCCTGGTCCAGATCCCGCTCTCCGGGCGCGCCCTGGTGCGCACCGGCGGCACCGAGGTCGTCTCCGACGCCCGCACGGCGTCGGTGCCCGACCCGGACGCCGGCCTCGACATGACCTGGGAGTCCGGGAACGAGCAGCTCATCGTGCGGGTCGAGCGCGAGGCGCTGACCGGGCAGCTGCACCGGCTGCTGGGCCGCCCGCCGTCGAAGCCGCTGCGGCTGGCGACCAGCGTCGACCTCACCACCCCGGCCGCGCGGTCCTGGCTGTCGACGGTGGACATGGTCCGCACCGACCTCGACGGCCCCGGCGGCCTCACCCACCCCGTGCTGCGTGCCCAGGCCGAGCAGCTGCTGATGAGCCAGCTGCTCGCCGCGGTGCCGCACTCGTCCAGCGACGAGCTGCTCGCCGCGGCCGACCCGCCGCCCGCGGTGCCGAAGGTGATCCGCCGCGCGGAGGCGCTGATCGAGGGGCACGCGCGCGAGCCACTGACCGTCGACGACGTCGCCGAGGCCGTCGGGCTCTCGGTCCGCAGCCTGCAGGAGGGCTTCCGCCGCCACCTCGACACCACGCCGACCGCGCGGCTGCGCGAGGCACGGCTGGCCGGTGTGCGGGCCGAGCTCACCGAGTCCGACCCGACCCGGCGCACGGTGTCCCAGGTCGCCGCGGACTGGGGCTTCGCGCACCTGGGCCGGTTCGCCGTCGCCTACCGGGAGCGGTTCGGGGAGTCGCCGTCGGAGACCCTGCGCGGCTGACCCCGGGCGGCCGACCCCTGGGCGGCTGACCCTGAGCGGACAGCCGCCGCGCGGAACGGATGGCCGGACACGCATCGGTGCGACGAAGCTGTCCGGCACGTCCCGACCGACCTGGAGGTCCCCGTGTCCGTCCTCTCCGCCCTGCTCGACGCCGCGCGTTCCGGCTCGGTCCGGGTCGTCGACCTGACGACCCCGCTGCAGGCCTCGACGCCGATCCTCGAGCTGCCCGAGCCGTTCGGCCAGACCGCGCGGTTCGAGCTGGAGGAGATCTCCCGCTACGACGACCGCGGCCCGGCCTGGTACTGGAACAACATCCGCACCGGCGAGCACACCGGCACCCACCTCGACGCGCCCAACCACTGGATCACCGGCAGGGACGGCCTCGACGTCTCGCAGGCGCCGCTGTCGACCCTCGTCGCGCCGGTCGCGGTGATCGACCGGACCGCCGAGGCCGAGAAGGACCCCGACTACCTGCTGCAGATCGCCGACGTCGCGGCGTGGGAGGCGGAGAACGGCCCGCTGCCCGCGGGCGGGTGGCTGCTGCTGCGCACCGGGTGGTCCGCCCGCGGCGAGGACGGGGCGGCCTTCGCCAACGCCGACGAGAACGGCCCGCACACCCCGGGCGTCGCCCCGGAGTGCGCGCGGTGGCTGGCGCGCGAGACCCCGATCACCGGCCTGGGCGTGGAGACCGTGGGCACCGACGCGGGGCAGGCGCCGAACCTGGAGCCGGCGTTCCCGTGCCACTCCGAGCTGATGGGCGCGGACAAGTGGGGGCTGACCAGCCTGCGCAACCTCGACCAGCTCCCGGCCACCGGCGCGGTGCTGGTGGTGTGCCCGCTGCCGATCGTCGGCGGCTCGGGCAGCCCGGCGCGCGTGCTCGCACTGGTCGAGGGCTGAGCCGTGCACGCCACGTACGACGCCGTCGTCGTCGGCGGCGGCATCAACGGTCTGGCCGCGGCCGCCCGACTCGCCCGCGGGGGCTGGTCGGTCGCGCTCGTCGACGACCACGACCGGGTCGGTGGGTTCGTCGCCGCCGAGGAGCACGACGGGTTCGTCCACGACACCTGGTCGAGCTGGCACCCGCTGTTCGTCACCGGCCCGGCCTACGCCGCCTTCGGCGACGACCTGCACCGGCACGGCCTCGCCTACGCCAACACCGACGGCCCGCTCACCGCGACGGTCGCGGGCGACGGCTCGGTCGCGCTCGCCCACCGGTCGGTCGAGGCGACCGTCGCCGGGTTCGCCGAGGCGGCCGACCGCGACGCCTACCGCGCCATGGTCGACCGGTTCGGCGCGCACGCCGCCGGGATCGGCGGGCTCCTCGGCGCCGAGCTGCACGCCCCCGGCACGCTCGGCCCGGTCGCGACGCTGGCCCGCGCCGCGGGCGTCGCCGGGATGGAGACCTACGCCCGCGACGCGCTGACCTCCGGCCGGTCCTGGATGCGCGCCCGGTTCACCGGTCCGGAGACCGACCGGCTCTGGGCGCCGTGGCTGCTGCACGCCGGCCTGGCCCCGGACTCCGCGTCCGGCGGGCTCATGGTCCCGATCTTCGCCGCGACCATGCACGGTGCCGGGCTGCCGGTCGTCACCGGCGGGGCGGGCCACTTCCTCACCGCCTGGGAGCGGTTGCTCGACGAGCTCGGCGTCGCGGTGCACACCGGCTGCCGGGTCGAGCGGGTCACGGTCGCCTCCGGGCGCGCGACGGGCGTCGCCGGTGACGGGTTCGCGTTCCGGGCGCGGCGCGCGGTGCTGGCCTCGGTGACCCCGCCGGCGCTCTACGGCTCGCTGCTCCCGCCCACCGTGGTGCCGCCGCCGGTGGCCGACGCCGCCGCCCGCTACCGCCCGGGTCGGGCCGCGATGCAGATCCACGTGACGCTGTCCGGGCCGGTCCCGTGGGCCGACACCCGGCTGCGCGAGGTCCCCCTGGTCCACGTCTGCGACGGGTCCGACTCGACCGCGATCGCCTGCGCCGAGGCGGAGGCGGGGCTGCTGCCGCGCCGGCCGACCGTCGTCGTGGGGCAGCAGCACGTGCTCGACCCGACCCGGGTCCCCGAGGGCGCCGCCGCGCTGTGGCTGCAGCTCCAGGAGCTGCCCTTCGCCCCGGTCGGCGACGCGGCGGGCGAGCTGGACACCGCCGACGGCTGGGACGCCACCCTCACCCAGGGCTACGCCGAGCGGGTCCTCGACCGGGTCGCCGCGCACGCGCCGGGCCTGCGCGAGCTCGTCGGCCGGGTCGACGTGCTCGACCCGACCGCGATCGCCGCGCACAACCCGAACGCGCTGCGCGGGGACCCCTACGCCGGGTCGGCCGAGCTGGACCAGAACTTCTGGTGGCGGCCGTTGCCGACCTCCGGCGGGCACGCGACGCCGGTGCCCGGGCTGTGGCAGATCGGCGCGTCCACCCACCCCGGTCCGGGGTTGGGCGGGGCGTCGGGGTTCCTGGTCGCCGACCGGCTCGCGACCCCCGGGCCGGTGGCGCGGCTGCGCTCGCGCCTGTCCGGGCGGTGACGCCGGGCCGTCGGTGATCGCCGGGAGTGGAGTGCACGGGGCGGCGCACTGCGCTGCGCGCTCCACTCCCGGCGATCATCCGGTGGTGTCGACGGTCGCGCGCGGCCTGCGCACGTGCCCCGTCACGGGTGCGTCGCGGCGCCCCGCGGCACCAGCACCATGACGATCGCGCCGAGCACGGCGGGGATCGCGAAGGCGAGGAAGTTCGCGGCGAACCCGGCCCCGGTCGCCATCACGACGCCGCCGTAGAGCGGACCCGCGATGGCCCCGATCCGGCCGATCCCCAGCGACCAGCCGAGCCCGGCGGCGCGCAGGTGCTCGGGGTAGAAGGTGGCGGTGTAGGAGTTCACGATGATCGTCGTGCCGATCGTGCAGGCCCCGGCGACGGCGATCAGGCCGAGCAGCACCGGCGTCGGGAAGCGGTTCATCAGCAGCAGGATCGACGCCGCCGCGGTGAGGAACATCCCGGTGACGACCGGGCGCGGCCCGATGCGGTCGGCGAGCGCCCCGAGCAGCGGCGCCCCGACGATCGCGCCCAGGTTGAGCGCCAGCAGGAACGCCAGTGCCCCGCCCAGCGGGTAGCCGGCCTGGCGCATGATCTGGGCGAGCCACGTGTTGAGGCCGTAGACCAGCAGCAGCCCGAACCCGGTGCCGACCCAGAACAGCAGCGTGCCGCGCAGGTGGTGGCGGTCGAGCAGCGCACGCAGCCCGGCGCGGCCGGCACCGGGCGGGGCGTCGTCGGGGACCGGCATCCCGTAGCGGGCGGCCAGCGCGGCCGCCTCGGCGCGGCGACCGTGCCCGACCAGGTAGGCCACCGACTCCGGCAGCGCCACGGCGACGACGAGGAGCAGCACCGCGCCGACCCCGGCGCCGATCCAGAACAGCGCCCGCCAGCCCAGCTGCTCCAGCAGCACGATCCCGGACAGCGCCGCGACGACGCCGCCGACGGAGTAGCCGGAGAACATCAGGGCGTTCGCCGCGTTGCGCCGCCCGGCCGGGGCGTACTCGACGGTCAGCGCGATCGCGGTCGGCACCACCCCGCCCAGCCCGATGCCCGCGACGAACCGCAGCAGGCCGAACACCTCCGGGGACGGCGCGAGGGCACAGAGCGCCATCGCGACCGAGAACCAGGCGATGCAGATGATCATCAGTCGGCGTCGGCCGATGTGGTCGGTGACGGTCCCGGCGAGCAGCGCGCCGACGAGCATGCCGACTAGTGCCAGTGACCCGATCCAGCCCGCGGTGCCCGCGTCGAGCGCCCACTCGCCGGAGATCAGGGTGGGCAGCACGGTGCCGTAGACGATGAGGTCGTAGCCGTCGACGACGATCGCCGTCCAGCACAGGGCGATGACCCAGGCGCGGGAACGGGTCCCGGTACCCGGTGGTGCGGAACGGTCGGACACGTCGGTCATTGGTACCTCCTGGGACGGCATCGTCGAGAAGGCACCTTATGTCGGTTGTGTTCCGTACGTCACCGTCGGGACATGACGCAGTGCGTCCGGGTCCGGTCGGGCTGCGTCCGGACCCGGACGACCGTGCCGGGGCCCGCGGGGAGCGCCCGATGGGCGGGACGGCCTCAGTCGGTGGGGGCGTCCACCCCGGTTCCGGCGTCGCCCGGCTCGCCGGCACCCTCGACGGGTTCCGGCTCGGCCGAGCCCTCCGACGTGGTGTCGTCCGAGGACTCCTCGCGGTCGGCCTCGGTGTCGCCGGCGTCGACCCGCTTGCCGAGCACGCGTTCCTCGAGTTCGTCGAGCGCACGTGCCGGGTCGATCGGGGGACTCGCGCGTCCGGTGTCGTTCTCGTCGTCGCTCATCGGGCGGGGGTACCCGGACGCCCGGCTCCCCATGCCGGAGCGGGCGGCTCAGAGGCCTGCGGTCGACTGCTCCAGGCGGGCCCTGGCCAGCCGCTCGACCAGCTCGGGCAGCGCACCCACCGGGCTGCCGCGCAGGTCGTCACAGGCCTGCGCGACGGCGGCGACCACGGCGTCCCGGCTGACGGCCGGACCGAGCTCGTCGATCAGCCTGCTGACGGCGTCGGTGGCCCGGGCGAGGTCCGGCGTCACCGGAGGCCGCCGGCGGATCGGCGGCAGGCGCCCGTCCGACGACGACACCGACGGAGTCCGGAACGGAGGACCCTCTGTGTGTCGGTCATGACGATCCTTCCGTCGATCCTCACCCGGCTGAGTGAGGGTTACCCGGGAACGGGCAGCTCAATCGCGTCGGAACGGGTGACACCCGTGACCACGGAGCGCGATCGTGACCCGCCGCCACGTCACCGTCGGACGGCCGGGTCAGGCCCCGTCCCGGCCCCGTGGCGGGTCGAGCAGGCCGTGGTGCAGGGCCCGCAGCACCGCGCGGGTCCGGTCCCGCGTGCCCAGTTTCAGCAGCACGCTGGACACGTGGTTCTTCACCGTGCCCTCCGCCAGCACGAGGACCTGCGCGATCTCACGGTTGCTGTGCCCGGCGGCGAGCAGCCGCAGCACCTCGACCTCGCGGGCCGACAGGTCCTGCGGGGCGACGCCGGAGCCGTCGTCGGCCGGGGGCGGGCCGTCGCGCACCGCGCGCAGCAACCGGTCGGTGACGGCCGGGCTGATCAGGGTGCCGCCGTCGGCGAGGGTCCGCACCGCGCCGACGAGCTGGTCGAGGGTCACGTCCTTGAGCAGGTATCCGCGGGCCCCGGCGCGCAGCGCGGACAGGACCAGCTCGTCGTCGTCGAAGGTGGTGAGGACGAGCACCGGCACGTCGAGCCCGCGCGAGCGCAGCTCGGCCAGCGCCCACAGCCCGTCGTGACGGGGCATGCGCAGGTCCAGCAGCAGCACGTCCGGGTCGTGCTCGACGACGGCGGCCACCCCCTCCGCGCCGTCCCCGGCCTCGGCGACGACCTCGACCCCGTCGGCCAGGCCGAGCAGCCCGCGGATGCCGTGCCGGACCAGGGTCTGGTCGTCGACGAGCACCACGCGCACCGGCCGGCCACCGGACGTCGTGGGCCCGGTCACGGCAGCACCGCCGTGACGACGAACCCGCGCGGTGCGGCGGGGCCCCAGTCGACCGACCCGCCGAACGCCTCGGCCCGTTCGGCCAGGCCGCGCAGCCCGTTCCCGGGGACCACGTCGGCGGCGGGGCCGCGGCCGTCGTCGCGGGCGGACAGCCGCAGGCCGCCGCCGGGGACGGGGGACAGGTCGATCCACACGGTGTCCGCGTCGCCGTGCCGGATGGCGTTGGTGAGGATCTCCTGCACGCAGCGGACCACCGCGAGGGTCCGTTCCTCGTCGGCGGCGACCCCGTCGGCGACGTACACGTGCACCACCGGGCGGGGCAGCTGCCCGGCGATCCTCTCCAGGGTGGCCGCCAGGTCCGGGGCGCGGCCGCGCAGCTGCCCGACGGTCGTGCGGACGTCGGTGAGCAGGTCACCGGCCAGCGTGCGGGCCCGCGCGACGTGCCCGCCCGGGTCGGCGCCGGTGTGCGTGGCGATCTCCAGCTCCAGGGCGAGGGCGGTGAGCTGGTGCCCGACGAGGTCGTGCAGCTCGCGGGAGATCCGCAGCCGTTCCTGTGTCCGGCTGGTCTCGGCGAGCGCGGCGCCCGCGGCCGCGAGCTCGGCGTGCGCGGCGGCCAGCCGCCGTCGTGACGCCTCCTCGCGGTGCAGCGTCACGAGGAGCAGCACCGAGGCGCTCTGCAGCAGCAGGTAGATCGCGCCGGTCACCGCCGCGACCTGCACCGAATCCCCCGCGATCAGCGTCGCCACCGCGGCCACCCCGACGTTGACCACGACGATCGCCGCGGTGACCCGGCCCGGCAGGTGGTAGGTGGAGATGGCCGCGGTCACGACCAGGAAGATCGGCAGCCAGCCGAACGGCGCGCCGATCAGGACCAGCGCCGCCGCGGCGACCACCATCAGCGCGAGCAGCGCCCGGGTCGCGGTCACGCCGACGACCTCGTCCAGCCAGCCCCCCACCACCAGCGCGACGAGGAACGCGGCGTAGGCGACCCACCACAGCCACGGCGGGCCGAGCGGGCTCGCGGCGCCGGCGGCCTGCTCCAGCGCCACCGGGACGGCGAGGACCCCGCACAGCACACTCATGATGAGTCCGGCCACGACGTTCGGGTCGATCCGGCGCACGTCGGACACGGTAGGGCACGGTGCGGCGGGGTCCCCAGTGCCGGAAGTCATGGCCCGGGTTCACGACGTCCGGCACTGACCCCGGCCCCGGTCCGGCCGCCACTGTGACCGGCATGGATGCGATCGAGGTGCACCGGCTGCACAAGCGCTACGGCGAGACGGTGGCCGCCGACGGGGTCGACCTGTCGGTGCCCGCGGGGTCGGTCGTCGGGCTGCTCGGACCCAACGGGGCCGGCAAGACGACGACCGTCGAGTGCGTCGCGGGGCTGCGCGCCCCCGACTCCGGCACGGTACGGGTGCTCGGGCTGGACCCGCGCCGGGACCGACGCGCCGTCCGCGCGGTCCTGGGGGTGCAGCTGCAGGAGGCCGCCCTGCACGACATGCTCACCGCCGCCGAGCTGGTGCACCTGCACCGGTCCCTGCACCGCACCGGGCGCGACCCGGTGGAGCTGCTCGAGGCGGTCGGGCTGTCCGCGCAGGCCGGGACCCGGTTCGACCGGCTCTCCGGCGGCCAGGCCCAGCGCCTGTCGGTGGCGCTCGCGCTGGTCGGGGCACCCCGGGTGGTGATCCTCGACGAGCTGACCACCGGTCTGGACCCGGCCTCCCGGGAGACCGTGCTCGACCTGGTGCGCGACCTCACCGCCGACGGGGTCGCGGTGCTGCTGGTCAGCCACCGGATGGACGAGGTCGAGCGGCTCTGCGACCGGGTCCTGCTGCTCGACGCCGGCCGGGTCGTCGCCGACGCCGCCCCGGCCGGGCTCGTCGCGGCGGCCGGGCTCGCGGACCGCGTCCGGTTCCGGACCGACGCCGCCTTCGACCGGGCCGCGCTGCTCGCCCTGCCCGGCGTCGCGGAGGTCTGCCGGGTCGGGCACGACGTCACCGTGACCGGCGAGGGCGAGCTGCTCGGCCCGGTCGGCGCGGAGCTCGTCCGGCAGGGTGTCGTCGCCACCGGGCTGCGTGCCGAGCGCCCCGGCCTCGACGAGGCGTTCCTGGCGCTGACCGGGCACCGGGTCCGCGCCGACCGCCCGGCGACGGCGGGGGAGGTGGCGGCGTGAGCGCCCCGGTCCGGTCCGGGCTGCCGCTCGCCGGGTGGCGGGCACTCGTCGCCGCGGAGTCCAGAATGGTCGCCCGGGACACCGCGGGACTGGTGGTCCCGCTGGTACTGCCGCTGCTGATCCTGGTGATGGTCGGCGCGACGGTGCCGGAGCTGCCCCCCGACGTGCTCGGTGGCCGTTCGGTGGTGGAGGTCGTCGGGCTCCCGATCGCGGTCGCCACGGTGCTCGCACTGGTCGGCATGGTGAACGTGCCGAGCTTCGTCGCGTCCTACCGCCGCGGCGGGGTCCTGCGCCGGCTCGGGGTCACCCCCGCGGGCCCGGCCCCGGTGCTGGTCGCGCAGGCGGTCGTCGGGGTCGGGCAGGTCGCGGCCGGTGTCGGCGTCGCGCTGGCGGTCGCGGTGCCGGTGTTCGGCGCGCGGATGCCCGCCGCGCCGTGGGCGGCGCTGGGCGGGCTCGTCCTGGGCACGGCGGCGTTCTTCGCGGTGGGGGCGCTGGTCGCGGCGCTGGCGCCGACGGCGAACGCGGCCGTCGCGGGCGGGGTGCTGCTGTTCTTCGCCACGGGGCTCCTGGGCGGCATGTTCGGCGACCCGCGGACGCTGCCCGGCCCGCTCGCCGAGATCGGCCGGACCCTGCCCTACGGCGCGACGTCGGAGCTGCTCGGCACGGCGTGGCGCGGGGTCCCGCCGGACACCGGCGCCGTCGTCGGGCTGGTCGTCGCGGTGTTGGTCGGTGCGGTGGGCGCGGTCCAGCTGTTCCGCTGGGACCGCTGAACAGGGCCCCGTTCGGTCCGCGGGACCGAACGGGGCGCCGATCTTCGGTCCCGACGACCGAGGAATCGCGGACCGATCTCCCTAACGTCTGCTCGCGACGTTCCGTCAGAGCCGACGCGAGGAGGAACCCGATGCGGACCTATGCACTGTCCGAACCGGTGAACGGTGAACACACCTGGCAGGACGGCAAGCGCTACGCCTGGCTGCTCGGCCTGCTGGTGCCGGTGCTCCCGTTCCTCGCGATCGGGCTGCACCTGGCCACCGGCTGGTCGGTGGCGCTGTGGCTGGGCCCGATCGTCGTCCTCGTGATCGTCCCGGTGATCGACCTGTTCGCGGGCAAGGACCCGACGAACCCGCCGGACGAGATCATGGAGGAGCTGGAGGAGGACCGCTACTACCGCTGGGTCACCTACGCCTACCTCCCGCTGCAGTACGCGGGCCTGTTCGCGGGAATGTGGTACATCGCCACCGCGGGCGCCCCGGTGGTCGGCAACATCGGCCTCGCGATCACGCTCGGCACCGTCGCCGGCGTCGCGATCAACACCGCCCACGAGCTGGGCCACAAGCGCGAGGACGTCGAGCGCTGGGCCGCGAAGATCGCGCTCGCCCCGAGCTTCTACGGCCACTTCTACGTCGAGCACAACCGTGGCCACCACGTGCGCGTCTCCACCCCGGAGGACCCGGCCTCGGCCCGGATGGGCGAGAGCTTCTACCGCTTCTGGCCGCGCACCGTGCTGGGCTCGCTGACCAGCGCCTGGCGCCTGGAGCGCAAGCGCTACGCCCGCCGCGACCGGCACCCGTTCCGGATCGGCAACGACGTGCTGAACGCCTGGCTGATGTCGGTGGTGCTCTGGGGCGCGATCATCGCGCTGTTCGGCTGGGGCGTGCTGCCCTACCTGCTGATCCAGGCCGTCTTCGGGTTCACCCTGCTCGAGCTGGTGAACTACATGGAGCACTACGGGATGCTGCGCCAGAAGGTCGGCCCGCCGGACCGCCGCCGCTACGAGCGCGTGCTGCCCGAGCACTCCTGGAACTCCAACAACATCGCCACCAACGTGCTGCTCTACCACCTGCAGCGCCACTCCGACCACCACGCGAACCCGGTCCGCCGGTTCCAGACGCTGCGCGACTTCCCGGAGGCCCCGGTCCTGCCGACCGGCTACACCGGGATGATGCTGGCCGCGACCGTCCCGCCGGTGTTCCGCCGGCTGATGGACCCGCTGGTGGTGGCCCACTACGACGGCGACCTGCGTTACGCCAACCTGCAGCCCGGCAAGCGCGAGAAGCTGCTCGCCGCGTACCCGCCGCCCGCCGACCCGGCCCCGGCCGCGGAGACCGCGGCCGACGTCACCCGGCGGGCCCAGAGCGACGCCGTCACCGCCGCCCGCTGCCCCGGCTGCGGCTACACCTACGAGGTCGCCGTGGGCAACGAGGCCGAGGGCTTCCCGGCGGGCACCCCGTGGTCGCAGATCCCCGACGACTGGTGCTGCCCGGACTGCGGGGTCCGCGAGAAGGTCGACTTCGTCGCGCTCACCACCGAGGAGGTCTGATGCGCATCGTCGCCGACCTCGACGCCTGCCAGGGCATCGGGATGTGTGAGGCGATGGCCGACGGCTGGTTCGAGGTGGGGGAGGACGACGTGGTCGTCGTCCGCGACGAGCACCCGCCCGAGTCCGAGCGGTCGCACGTGGACGCCGCCGTCCGCGCCTGCCCCGCCCGCGCGCTGGCCCTGGAGAGCTGAGCACCTCCGCGCGACGCCCGCCCCGCACCGGATCCCCGGAGCCGGGCGGGCGTCGCGCTACGGTCGGTCCCGTGTCGACGGTGACCGACCTGCTCGCCCGCCTCGCGACCGAGGTCCGCGACGACGTCGAGGCGCTCGGCGCCCGGGTGCTCGCCGAGATCGACGCCGGGTTGCCCGAGCTCGGCCGCGACCCCCGCGTGCGCGAGCTGCTGGTCGCCACCGTGCAGGGGTCGCTGGAGGGGGCGCTGGCCGTGCTGACCGGCCGGGCGCCGGACGAGGTGCCGCTGCCCCCGGTCGCCGGGGAGATCGCCCGCCGCCTCGCCCAGCAGGGGGTTCCGGTCACGGTCGTCCTGCGGGCCTACCGGCTGGGGCAGTCGGTGTTCCAGCAGGAGCTCATCGGCCGCATCGCCGGGTCCGGGCTGGGGACCGCCGAGGTCGGCGACGCCGTCGGCGCGCTCACGGCGGTCGCCTTCGGCTACGTCGACCGGGTCTCCGAGGAGATGGTCGCGGTCCACCAGGCCGAACGCGACGGCTGGGTCCGCCGCCGCGACGCCGCCCGGCTCGCGATGGTCGACGCCGTGCTCGCCGGGCGCGGCGGGACCGTCACCGAGGTCGAGGCGGCGCTCGGTCACCCGGTCGCGGGGGAGCACGCGGCCGCGGTGCTCTGGGTCGACCCGGACGCCCCCGATCCCGGCCGGGCCCTGGAACGCGCCGTCGCCGACCTCGGCGTCGCCCTGGGCTGCTCGCGGGCCCCGCTGGTCGTCGCCCCGGACGCGGTCACCTCCTGGGCCTGGTACCAGGGCGGGGGTGGCCCGGTCACCCTGCCGCCCGGCCCGGTGTGGGTCGCGCTCGGCGGACCCGGCCGCGGCCTCGACGGGTTCCGCGGCGCGCACCGCCGGGCCCGCCGGGTGCAGGAGGTCGTCACCGCCGCCGTTCCCGCCGCCCGACTGCCGGTCACCACCGCCGACGACCTCGGTCCGCTGCTGCTGCTCGACGCGGGCACCGACCTGCTCGCCGACCGGGTCGCCGAGATCCTCGGCGACCTCGCGATCGACGACGAGCAGCACGCCCGGCTCCGCGACACCCTCGCGGCCTACCTGCGCGGCGGCGGCAGCCTCGCCGCCGCGGCGGGCGAGCTGCACCTGCACAAGAACACCGTGCAGTACCGGCTGCGCCGCGCCGAGGAGGTGCGGGGCCGGCCCCTCGGCGACGACCGGCTCGACGTCGAGGTGGCGCTGCTCGCCTGCCGCGTACTCGGGTCGACGGTCCTGCGCCCGCCCGACTGACCGGGGTCCCGAGGCCGGTCCGCGGCGCTGATCCGCCGCGCTGATCCGCTGCGCTGATCCGCCGCAGCGCCGACCTGCCGGCGCACCGATCTGCCGGCGTCGCGAGGATCTGCCGGCTTCGCATCGATCTGCCGCCGCTGCGCGGACCTGCCGCCGCTGCGTCGATCCGCCGGCCGCGCGGTGATCCGACCGCCGCGCGGTGATCCGCTCCGCGCGCGCGTCCGGGCACGCGCGGACAGCGGATCACCGCGCGGGGTGCGGATCATGCTGCGCGGGGGAGACGGTGCGCGACGGCGGCGAAGTCGTCCAGGTCGTCCCAGGTCCAGCGCACGACCGTGCGCACCTCGGGGCGGGCCCGCAGGGCGTCCTCGCGTCGCTTCTCCCAGACGACGGCGTCCGCCGCGCCCTCTCCCGGACGCACCGACCGCCCGTACTTGCCCAGGCCGTCGAACTCCCCGATCACCCCGTGGTCCGGCCACCAGAAGTCGACGACGCCGATCCGGTGACCGCGGTCGTCGAGCACGGGGTGCTGCAGTACGGGGGTCGCCACGTGCAGGCGCGCCATCCGGACGCGGCTGCGCGACTCGCCCGGCCCGTCCGCGCGGGCGTCGGCGAACGCGACGACGGCCCGGGCCCGGCCGATCCCGTGGCGTCCGCAGGCGGCGAGCACCGCGTCGCGCAGACGGTCGGGCGTGACCAGATGCCGGTGCAGTGCCGCGTCGGCGACGGCCACGGCGGTCTCGAACGGCGCGGTGCGGGCCACGTCGACGACGGTGCGGGCCACCGACGTCGTCGGGATGCCGTCGACGTCGACGACCTCGCCGTCGGCCAGGGGTGAGGCGTGCACGCGCAGCCGCGGCCCGCCGCGCCCGCCGGACGGGCGGTCCCGGGTGACGTGCACCGTGGTCAGGGGGACGCCCCAGACCGGCAGGCCGTGCCGCACGGCGGCGGAGGGACCGCTGACCACGGCCCCGGGGGCGAGGGTGGGGAACGTCGCCTCCACCAGGGTCGCGTGCCGTGTGGAGGCGAACCGCAGACGCTCGTCGCCGGTCTCCAGGTACACGCCCGGACGCAGACCGGTCCAGCGACCGGTGCGCAGGGCGGTGCGGATCTCGGCCTCGGTCGTCCCGAGTCTCAGCAGGTCGCGGCGCAGCAGCGGTTCGTCCACGGTCCCGACCCTGCCCGGATCCGGCCACCACACCGGGACGGGTTCGCCTCCTGTGGAGCAATCCCACGATTGTGGACGGGCACCGGTACCGGTGATCCCCGGTGCGCGCGCTGATCCGCTCGGTGCGCGCATCCGGGCACGCGCGTGCAGCGGATCACCGTGCGTGCAGCGGATCACCGTGCGCACGGCGGATCACCGCGCGCCCGGCGCATCACGGCGCGAACAAGGGATCACCGCGCGAACGAGGATGCCCGCGCGGCGGCGGACCAGCGCAGGTACAGGGCGATCGGCGCGGGTACAGGCGGGTCACCACCGCGGGGGGCGGAGCGGTGCGCGACCGATGTGCGACCGGTGGTCAGAGCTCGCCGGCGAGCACCTCGTGGCCGCGCAGGCGGGGCAGCGGCAGCACGACGGCGTCGCGGTCGTCGCGGGTGGGGCGGGCGCAGTGCGGGCAGCGGGCCCCGGCGGCGTCGCCGTGGCGGGCGGCGCGGCACAGGGGCACGACGGTGGCCGCAGCGGGTGCCTCGTGAGCAGGCATCGGCGTACCCCCCGGACGTCGACGTCGTGTGGTCGCCCCAGGCTAGCGCAGTCGGTGTGTCCGCCGTCACCCCACGGTGGCGAGACGGGCGCGGTAGAGGTCCGCATGCCGCTCGGCCGCCGCCGACCAGGTGTGTGCGGCGGCCAGTGCCCGCCCGGCGGCCGCGCGCCGCGGGTCGGGGGCGGCCAGCGCGTCGGCGAGCGCCGCGGCGAAACCGGCCGGGTCGTGGGCGAACCGTGCCGCGTCGCCGAAGACCTCGCGCAGCACCGGCAGGTCCCGGGTCACCAGCGGGACCCCGGCGGCGAGTGCCTCCATCGCGGCCAGGCCGAAGCCCTCCTTGGCCGACGGGAACGCGAACGCCGCCGCGCCGGCCATGAGACCGGGGAGCGCGTCGTCGTCGACGGGGCCGAGGATCTCCGGGACGACGCCCAGCTCCTCGGCCCGGGCGAGCACCCGGGACCGGTAGTCGCGGTAGTCGAACAGCGTCTCGCCGCCGCCGATCACCAGGCGGGCCCCCGGGCCGAGCAGCGCCATCGCCTCCACCAGGTCGGCGGTGCCCTTGCGCGGCTCGATCCCGCCGACCGAGAGCACGTAGCGACCGAACCGGTCCCGCCACGGCGAGCCGGCGCCGGTGTCGGCGGCCCGGGCGAAGCGGGCGGCGTCGACGCCGTTGCCGATCACGGTCGCCTCCCGGCCCCAGCCGGCGCGCACCTCGGCGGCGACGGCCCGGGAGACGCACACCAGCGCCGCCGGTCCGACCAGGGCGCGTTCGTGGCAGGCGGCCAGCTCGGGGGTGCTGAACTCGTCGAGGTGGTGCACGGTGCGCAGCAGCGAGCCGTAGCCGTGCGCGCGACCCTCGGCGTTGGCGGACAGGCAGTCCTGGGCGTGCCGCACGTCGACGGGCGGGGCCTCGGCCAACCCGGCGGCCAGGAGGTCGATCGAGCGGAGGATGCGGGCGCCGACGGTCTCGCCGTCGATCTCGGGCACCTCGACCAGGTGCACCGCGACGCGGGGGTCGACGGCCCGGAAGAAGCCGGCGTCCCCGCCTCGGGCCAGTGAGAACACCGCGACGTCGTGCCCGGCGGCGGCGAGCGCCTCGGCCAGCGCGAGGGTGTGCACGACCCCGCCGCGCGGCTTGGTGGAGTAGGTGGACAGCCGGATCCGCACCGCTCAGCCCCGGTAGAGGTCGGGTCGGCGTTCCTTGAGGTGGTGCAGCACCGCGCGGGCGGAGCCGATCATCTCGGCGGGTTCGACGTCGGCGACGGCGAGCCCGCCCTTGGACCAGGTGCGGGCCAGGATGTCCCCGCCCGGCCCGACGACCTTCGCCCGGCCCAGGAAGTGCAGCGAGCCGTTGCGCCCGCTCTGGTTCGCCGAGAGCAGCAGCACCTGGTTCTCCGCGGCGCGGGACTGGTCGTACAGGTCGAACAGCCGGGCCTGGCGGTCCTGCGCCATCCGGGGAGCCCGGTTGGTCAGCGAGGTCGGCCAGGCCGACAGGCAGGCCAGCAGCTGCGCGCCGTCGAGCGCCAGGGAGCGGGCCGACTCGGGGAAGGTCTTGTCGTGGTCGATGAGCATCCCCATCCGGCCGGCGGGGGTGTCGAACGCGGTGAACCCGTCCCCGGCGGCGAACAGCCCGGCCACACCCGCGGGCTGGTGCACCTTCCGGTGCCTGCCGAGCACGCCGTCGCCGGTCAGGCAGACCGCGGAGTTCCAGCGGACCCCCGGCTCGGGTCCGGCCTCGCAGAACCCGACGCACACCACCATCTCCCTGGCGAGCGCGGCGACCGCGCGCACCTCGGGGCCGTCCGGGTCGAGCTCGGGCGGCAGCACCGCGTCGTCGGCCGGGTCGGGGCTGCGCAGGTCGTGCACGTAGCCGCCGAGCGCGCCGTCGGGCAGCACCAGCACGCTCACGCCCTGCTCCCGGGCGTGCGCGACGATCACGCCGATCCGCTCCAGGTCGAACGCGACGTCCCGGGTGAAGTTCGCGGCCGCCGCGGCGACACGCACCTCACACCCCCGCGCGGACCGGACCCGGTCCGTAGGCCGCCGGACGGCGGTCACGCAGGTGCCCCATCACGCGGCGGGCGGCGTCCACGGACTGGTCGACGTCGACGGTCGCGACGGCCAGACCGGCCTCGCTGCCGGTCGTCGCCAGCACCTCGCCTCCCGGGTCGACGATCTTCGCGCTCGCCACCAGCTGCATGTCGCCGAAGGTACCGGCCTGGTTCGCCGAGACCCAGACGATCTGGTTCTCCAGCGCCCGGGAGCGGTCGTGCAGGTCGAAGCGGCGGGCCCACCGGTCGTCGGCGAGCACCGGGGCCCGGTTGGTCCGCGACGCCGGCCACGCCGACAGGCACAGCACGGTCCGGGCGCCGTCGTCGGCCAGCGCGCGGGCCGCCTCGGGGAACGCCTTGTCGTAGCAGATCATCATGCCGGTGCGGCCGTACGGCGTGTCGAACGCGGCGAACCGGTCACCGGCGGCGTAGCTGGAGTTCTCGTTGATCGGCTGGTGCACCTTGCGGTGCCGGCCGAGCACCCCGTCACCGGTGACGGCGACGCAGGAGTTGTAGGGCAGCCCGCCGGACGCGTCGTCCCCGATCTCGCAGTACCCGGCCGCGACGACCATGTCCCCGGCCAGCGCGGCAAGCCGCCGGATCTCCGGTCCGTCCGGGTCCAGCTGCGGGGGCCGGTCGGCCGGGGTGCCGGGCACGTCGTGCAGCGACGACAGGTAGCCGCCCATCGCGGCCTCGGGCAGCGCGAGCACCTGCACCCCGGCCGCGCGGGCGCGGGCGATCGTGGCGGCGATCCGGTCGAAGTCCTCGTCGAGGTCACGGACGAAGCCCTGCGCGGCGGCACCGAAGGTCGTGGGCGTCATCGGGTCTCCTCAGGGTGGGGGGCGGGGGTGCCGGCGCGGCCCATGCCGGTGACGCCCGCGGCGACGGCCTCGGTCTCCTCGCCGTCCGGCCAGCGCAGCCGGACCCCGGCACCGGGGACGAGCTCGCCGCACTCGGCGGAGACCGCGGGACCGGCGTCGGGGGCGGGGGCGCCGGGGTCGTCCGCGGTGAGCAGACCGAACCCGGGGAAGCAGGTGAACCAGTCGCCCGCGGTGGCACCGTCGGGGCGGGGGACGGCGGCGACGTCGAGCACGGCGCCGACCCCGGAGGCCTCGGCGAGCATGCCGAGGGTTCCGGCGAGCCCGGCCATCGACACGTCCTTCGCGGCGGCCGGGCGGTGCGGTGCGTCCGGGCCGATGGCGCCGACGGTCGCGGCGAGCTCAGCGCGGGTGCGGGAGGTGGTCGAGTCCCACTGGCGTCCGGCGTAGCCGGGTCGCCAGCCGCCGCCGAGGTCGGTGGTGAGCCGCACCCGGTGCCCGGCTCGCCCGCCACCGGCGGGGACGGGCCGGTCGGTGCGCCCGAGCGCGGTCAGCGACAGCGACGCGGGCACGTCGAGCTGGGTGTGCCCGCCGAGCAGCGGGACGCCGTAGGCGGCGGCCGCGTCGCGCACGCCGCTCAGCACGCGGTGGGCGAAGGAGGCGTCCCGGGCGCCGACGGCGTCGAGCAGTCCGACGGGGGCGGCGCCCATCGCCGCGAGGTCGTTGACGTTGACCAGCACCCCGGCCCAGCCCGCCCATTCCGGGTCGCGCTCGACCATGGCGGGCACGATCGCGTCGCAGCAGGCGATCAGGTCGCTGCCCGGGACGGGGGCGCCGTCGTCGCCGACGAACCCGGCCGGGCCGAGCCCGCCGACCAGCGCCCCCAACGGGGCCTTGGTGGCGACGACGAGATCCTGGACGCGGGTCACCGGCCACCGCATCGTGACGTGCGGGGCCCCGGCGACCACGCTGTCGCGCACCCGGGTCCAGCCGAGCCGCTCGAACAGGACCGCGCCCGCGGCCTGCACGTCGGCGTCGAAGCGCAGGGCACCCGCGGCCTCGGCGCGCGCGCACGCGGCGCGGACCAGCGCGGCGCCGACCCCGACACCGGCGCGGCGGCGTGCGGCGGGGGCCACCACCAGCCTGCTGCCGGTCCACCACCCGATGTCGGGGTGGGCCGCCCTGGCCGGGCCGAGGCGTACCCCGCCGAGCAGGGTCCCGTCGGCGTCGTGGGCGAGCAGGACGACGACGCGGCCGTCGGCGTCGTGGTCGTCGAGGTCGGCGGTGGGTCGGTCGGGGAACAGGCCCTGCTCGACGCAGAACACCGCGCGGCGCAGCGCCCGGTACGCGGCGACGCCGGGGTCGCGCGCATCGTCGGCGCGGGCCTCACGGATCGTGATCGCGGGCGGGTCGCCCGCGCCGGTCGGGCGGCCGCCGAGCAGCTCGTCGGCGATCCAGCGCGGTGCCGGGGTCAGGTGCCGGGGTTTCCCGGTCACGAAGCGGGGGCGCGGGTCGGTGGTGCTCACGCTCAGCCCCCCGCCGCCGACAGGGCGCTGCACGCCCCGCAGGCCGCACAGCCCGCGGCCTGGTCGGCGCCGCGCATCCCGGCGGCGCGGAGCACCGCGGCGACCCGCTCGGTGACGTCGGCGAGCAGGTCCGGGGCGGGTGCGGGCACCCCGTCGGCGAACGCGAGGGTGCCGGGCAGCGGCCGGTAGGGGACGACGAACGGGTACACCCCGGCCGCGACCAGCTCCGCCGCGCCGGCGACGAGCTCGTCGGGGTCCTCACCGAGACCGACGATCAGGTAGGTCGACACCGAGTTCGGGCCGAACACCCGCACGGCCTCGTCCCAGGCCGCCCAGTACTGGGACAGCGGAACCGTGGCCTTGCCGGGCATCCAGCGGCGGCGGACGTCGTCGTCGAGGGACTCGACGTGGATGCCGATCGCGTCGGCACCCGCGGCGGCCAGCTCGGCGACCACGCCGAGGTCGTCGGGGGCGGGCGGCTCGCACTGGACCTGGATCGGCAGCGCGGGGACGCGCTCGCGGATCGCGCGCACGCAGCGCAGCAGGTGTCGGGCGCCGCGGTCGCGGCCGTTCGAGGTGCCGGTGGTCAGCACCATCTGACGCACCCCGTCCAGGCGGACCGCGGCCTCGGCGACCTCGGCGAGCTGGTCGGGGGTCTTCACCGCCGTCGTCGCGCCGGAGGCCAGGGACTGCTCGATCGCGCAGAACCGGCAGCGGTCGGCCTCGCCGTAGCGCACGCAGGTCTGCACCACCGTCGAGGCGAGCACGTCGTTGCCGTGCAGGCGGGCGATCTTCTCGTAGGACACGCCGTCGGCGGTGGTGAGGTCGTAGAACGCCGGCCGGGCGACGGTGTCGACGGCGACGCCCATGTCGGTCACGCCGCCGCCGGGCTCGCGGCGCAGCAGCCGTCCGTCCCGCAGCCGGTACGGGGAGTCGGCGACGATCGGGACCGTGGTCGCCAGCCCGTCGACGAGCACGTGCCCGTCCGCGGACGGTCCCGCCCCGCCGGGGCGGCGCAGCGGGATGACCGAGCCGAGGTCGGTCACGCCGGAGGGTCGGTCCGGCCGGGTGCCGGTGTCAGCGCCGGTGCCGGAACCGGTGTCGGAGTCGGTGTCGGGGTCGAGCCCCACGCCGCGGACGGCGAGCTCGGCGCGGGCCCGCAGACCGGGCTCGGTACGGGACGGTGCGGACATGCGGCGGACCTCCGTGGATGCGACGGCCGGGTGCGACGGGCCGGATGCGACGGGCCGGGTGCGGCGGGGCGACCGGTGCGCCCGGCCGCACCGAGACGCAGCCCACGGCGGGCGTGGCGGGCGACGGGGCGCCCTGTGCTGCATCTCGGTGCGGGATCCGGTACGCGACGGCGTCCCGCCGTCTCCTCAGAGCTGGTAGGTCGAGTTGATGATCGCGCCCTTGCGGGCGTAGTAGATGAGGGCGTCCTGGACGTCGAGCGGGTGCGTCGGGATGACGCCCTCGATCAGGTCCTCCTCGCGGGCACCGTGCAGCGACAGCCCGAAGCGACAGCAGTAGACCTTGCCGCCCTCGCCGATGAAGGTCTTGAGCTGGTCGTTGATGTTGTGCTCGCCGGGGAACGCGGACGTGCCGGTGGTCGGGAAGCCGCGGGTGGCCAGGCAGTTCAGCGAGCCGGGGCCGTAGAAGTACATGGCCGACTCGAAGCCCTTGCGCAGGGCACGGGTCGCCTGCAGCACGGCCACGAAGCTGACCGAGGACTCGTGGGCGATGCCGTGCACCAGGGTGAAGTAGGTCTCGCCGTCCTCGGCCTGCAGGTCGGGGAAGACCTTCGTCCCGCCGTAGATGCTTGAACCCTCGGGCAGCGAGGGGTGCGGGATCTCCTCGAGGCTCTTCTTCTCGACGTCGGACAGCTCGGCGCTGGTCATGGGGATGCTCCTCGTGGTGTGACGGATCCACGCCGGGAAACGTGTGCGTGGGAGCGCCGGAGAGGGAGAATGCGATGGGATCGGGTCCCACCGTTTCCGGCGATCACTACGACACCAGTGTTCTGTTGCCGGAACGTTGAGAGCGGACTACGACAACAATTCCGGATCGGCCCTGTGTGACCGTCGTGTTGCGTAACACGGGGCAATACTCCCGTCGTCCGAACGACACGATTCGGTAATGCGACGGGTCGACGGTGGGTCCGTTCCCCGACCACCCACGAGGAGGCCCCATGACCGCGATGATCCGACGCGAGGACCGGCGTCCCCCGCCCGCCGAGCTGGACGGTGAGCACCGGACGGTCGTCGTCGTCGGCGGCGGGCAGGCGGGTCTGTCGATGAGCCGGTGCCTGGACGTGCGCGGCATCGACCACCTCGTCCTCGAACGCGACGTCGTCGCCTCGTCCTGGAAGCGGCACCGCTGGGACACGTTCAGCCTGGTCACGCCGAACTGGCAGTGCGACCTGCCGGACTTCCCCTACGCCGGGCCGGACCCGCACGGGTTCATGGTCCGCAGCGAGATCGTCGACTACCTGGAGGCCTACCGGGCGTTCGTCGACCCGCCGCTGATCGAGGGCGTCGAGGTGAGACGCGTGCACCAGGACGAGCGGGGGACCTTCGTCGTCGAGACCTCCGCCGGGAGGTGCACCGCGGACCAGGTCGTCGTCGCCACCGGCGGGTACCACACACCGCTCACCCCGCCGCTGTCCGAGCCGCTGCCGGCCGGCATCACGCAGATCGGGTCCCAGGACTACCGCAACCCCGGGCAGCTGCCGCCGGGGGAGGTGCTGGTGGTCGGGTCCGGGCAGTCCGGCGCCCAGATCGCCGAGGACCTGCACCTGGAGGGACGGACGGTGCACCTCGTCGTCGGGCACGCGCCGCGGGTGGCCCGCTTCTACCGGGGCCGCGACGTCACCGACTGGCTCGACGAGATGGGCTACTACCGGATGCCGGTCACCCGGCACCCGCGTCGCGAGGCCGTGCGCGCGCAGGCCAACCACTACGTGACCGGCCGCGACGGCGGTCGCGACATCGACCTGCGCCGCTTCGCCACCGAGGGCATGCGGCTCTACGGCGCGCTCACCGACCACGCCGCGGGGCGGCTCACCTTCGCCCCCGACCTGGAGTCCTCCCTGGACCACGCCGACGAGGTCAGCGAGTCCATCAAGGACACCATCGACGGCTGGATCGCCGACAAGGGGATCGACGCCCCGGTCGAGGAGCGCTACACCCCGGTGTGGCGCCCGGAGCGCGAGATCACCGAGCTGGCGCTGGCCGACACCGGGATCACCTCGGTGGTCTGGTGCATCGGGTTCCGGCAGGACTTCTCCTGGGTCGACCTCGGTGTGTTCACCGGCCGCGGCTCGCCGGTGCACAGCCGCGGCGTGACGAGCGTTCCCGGGTTGTTCTTCCTCGGTCTGCCCTGGCAGTGGACCTGGGGGTCCGGACGGTTCTCCGGGGTGGGCGCCGACGCGGCGTTCCTCGCCGAGCGGATCCGCTCCCAGCGCGGCCTGACCTCGACCGGCGGCCGCGGCGACGTCTGCAACGTCCTGGCCCTGGGGTCCTGAGTGGACGGGTCCGTCGACCCTGACGACCCGGCCGACCTGGGCGGGACGACGGGCTGGGGCCGGGTCGTCGCCCCGGGCGACGTCGAGCCCGAGCCGCCGTTCGCCCGGGCATGGGAGGGGCGGGCGTTTGCACTGACCGCGCTGACCATGGGCCGGATCTCCGGACGCAACCTGGACGCGTTCCGGCACGCGCTGTCCCGGTTGGACCGCACCCGCTACCTCGACGACGGTTACTACGGCCGCTGGCTGCATGCCGCCGAGCTGATGCTGGTCGACTCGGGCGTGCTGGCTCCCGGCGCGGTGGAGGCCCGTGCCCGGCACACCCGCGGCGAGGACGTGCCCGAGCCGGCCGACCCGCCCCTGGCGAAGCCCGACTACGCACCCACCGCGCCCGGGTCGCTGCGCACCGTCGACGCCGCGCCGCGCTTCGCCCCCGGCGACCCGGTCCGCGCCCGCCGGGAGCCCCCGGACGTCGCGCCGCCCGCGCCGTCGGCGGGGCCGGTCGGGCGGGGACCGTGCAAGCTGCCCCGCTATCTGCGCGGAGCGCCCGGTGCCGTGACCGCGGTCCGGCCCGCGCACGTGCTGCCCGACACCCACGCGGTGTTCGCCGGGGAGCACCCCGAGCACGTGTACACCGTGGCCTTCGCCGCCCCCGACGTGTGGGGCCCCGGCGCGCACCCGGACGTGATCGTGCACGCCGATCTGTTCGAGTCCTACCTGGAGCCACGATGACCGACGACGATCCCGGTCCGGCGCTGCGCACCGCGGCGCTGGAGGAGCTGCTGGTCGAACGGGGGCTGGTGGACCCGGCCGTCGTCGACGGGGTCGTGCGCACCTACGAACGCGACGTCGGTCCCCTGAACGGGGCGACGGTCGTCGCCCGCGCCTGGACCGACCCGGAGTACCGGGAGTGGCTGCTGCGCGACGGCACGGCGGCGATCGCCGCGCTCGGGTTCAGCGGACCGCAGGGCGAGCACATGGTGGTGCTGGAGCAGACCGACCAGGTGCACCACGTCGTGGTCTGCACGCTGTGCTCCTGCTATCCGTGGCCGGTCCTCGGCCTGCCCCCGAGCTGGTACAAGGACCCCGCCTACCGGGCCCGGGTCGTGCGCGAGCCGCGCACCGTGCTCGCCGAGATGGGGCTCGACGTGCCCCCGGAGCGCCGGATCGAGGTGTGGGACTCCTCGGCCGAGGTCCGCTACCTCGTGCTGCCGCGCCGACCCGCCGGCACCGACGGGTTCACCGTCGAGCAGCTCGCCGGGCTGGTCGGGCGGGACGCGATGGTCGGGGTCGCCGACGTGGCCGGGCCGTCGTGAGCGGGCCGGTGCTCGACACCACGGGTCCCGCGGCCCCGCCGCGCAGCAACGGGGAGCTGGTGTTCGCCGCGCCCTGGGAGGGGCGCGCGTTCGGGCTGGCCGTCGCGCTCGCCGAGGCGGGGGTGTTCACCTGGGACGGGTTCCGCGACCGGCTGGTCGCGCGGATCGCCGCCGATCCCGCCGCCCCCTACTACGGTTGCTGGCTCGCCGCCTGTGAGGACGCGCTCGTCGCCGCGGGCCGTCTCGACGGGGCGGAGGTGCTCACCCGGGCCGCCGACCTCGCCGCCCGCCCGGCCGGGCACGACCACGACCACGCCGACCACGACCACGCCGACCACGACCACGCCGACCACGCTCGGTAGGAGAACGTGCACCGATCGTCACAGAATGGTTCGGTGGTCGCATTCCGCGCATTACCCCGCGCGAATGGGGAAGGGAACTGCGCCGACCCGATCGGGGCGGTGAACGACCCGGCCGGTGTCACCGCTCGGTAACCGATCATGTTTCGCGGGGCCGATGTCCCGGTGCGCGGATAGATTGTGGTCATGAGCGGATCGCGGCCGATGGTCCTGCGGACCGTCGCCTGGTGCGCGGGCGTCCTGCTGGTGGGCGCCGGCGTGCTGGCCGCCGTCGTCGTCGGTGTCGGGACGCTCGTCGCACCGGGGGAGGCGCGCGCGTCCCGCGAGATCGACCCGGCCACCGAGTTCGCCCGGCTCGCCGTCGACGACCCGGCCGCCGCGCTGCGCTCGTGCACCCCCGCGCAGGGGACCCTCCTCGACGCCCTCTCCGGTGCGCTCCCGGCCGGTGCGGTGCCCGGCGCGGCCCGGTTCACCGCGACCGACGGGGACCTCACGTTCGTCTCGGCGCCGATCACCGGCACGGTGCGCGGCGCCGGGGACCGCGCCGTGTGGGTGTGGGGGCGCCAGGGCTTCGCCGCCGTCACCGACGACGCGCGCGCCCTCACCCCCGAGCTCCCCGGGCCCGCGCGCTACGCCACCGGCCCGGACGCGGCGGGCGCGGTCCGCGCCGCGACCTGCGTCGAGGCCGCGCAGCGCGCCGAACGCTCCGGCGTCGCGCCGACCCAGGGCCCGATCGTCCCGCGCTGAGCCGGGCTCGCCCCCCGGGCACGATCAGCCCGGCCCCCGGGCAGGGTCAGCTCGGCCCCCCGGGCGGGGGCAGCTCAGTCCCGCGGGCGGGGGCAGCTCAGTCCCCGGGCAGGATCAGGCAGCTCGACGTGGCCTCGCCCAGCAGCCTCCCCCGGGCGTCGGTCAGCTCGGCCCGGGCCAGCGCGGTGCGGCGCCCGGCCTGCACGACGTGGCCGGTGCACGTCACGGTGCCGGTGTCGACGGTGATCCGGCGCAGGAAGCGCACCGACAGGTCCAGGCTGGTGTAGCCGGTCCCGGCGGGGAGCGTGGAGTGCACCGCGCACCCGCAGGCGGAGTCGAGCAGCGTGGCGTACACCCCGCCGTGCACCGAGCCGATCGGGTTGTACTGGTGCTCGCCGGGTTCGAAGGCGAACGCGACGCGCCCGTGCTCGGCGGAGACGGCGCGGAAGCCGACGAGACTCGCGACGGGCGCGCCGGGGAGACGGCCGTCGACGATCCGGCGCAGGTACTCCAGTCCGTCCAGACCGGACGCGGCGGCGGCGAGCGCCATCGGGTCGGTCCACTCGTGCTCGCGGCGGCGCGTGGCGGCCGGCCCGGTGGCGGGCCCTGCTGCGGAGGTCATCGTGGCTCCTGGTCGGTGTCGGTGTCGGTGTCGGTGTCGGTGTCGGTGTCGGTGTCGGGGGCTCCGGGCCCCGGTTCGAGGTGGACCTCGTCGGTACGGCCCAGACGGTGTCCGGCACCGCACACGCTCACCAGGCGCACCGGGGCGCCGCAGCCGGTGTGCACGCGGACCACGGGAGGTCCGGCGTCGCCGGCGAGGTGCCGGTCACCGAAGTCCATGAGTGCGGCCAGGACGACGCCCAGATCGCGGCCGCGCCGGGTCAGGCGGTACTCGGCACGGGTCCGCGCCCCGGGTTCGCGGTAGTCCACCCGTTCGACGACGCCGTCGTCGACCAGCTCGGACAGGCGCCGGCTCTGCACGGTGCGCGCGACACCCAGGCCGCGCGCCAGCTGGTCGAAGCGGGTGATCCCGCGGCCGAGGTCGCGCACCAGCAGCACCGTCCAGGGGTCGGCCAGCAGCGCCGCGGTGCGGGCCACCGAGCACACCTGGGACGCCGCCGCCGTCCGTGCGTCCATCCCGCCCCCTGGGTATCGCTGAGCTACCCAGGCAGCTTAGCCCGGCGGGGAGGACGGCGACAGATGCCGGTCCCTCGTGCGCGATTGACCGCGCCCACAGCGGGAAGGCGGGACGGGACACCGCACGAGCACGAGACCGAGGAGGAACCCACGGTGGCGAACGAACTGCAGGGCCGGACCGTCGCGATCCTGGCCACGGACGGCGTCGAGAAGGTCGAGCTGGTCCAGCCCCGCGACGAGCTGCGCAAGGCCGGCGCGCGGGTCGAGGTGGTCTCGCTGTCCACGGACCCGATCCAGTCGATGTCGGCCGACATCAACCCGGACGAAAAGCTTGACGTCGACCGTGCCGTCGCGGACGTGTCCGCCGACGACTACGACGCCCTGGTGCTGCCCGGCGGCACCGTGAACCCGGACAACCTCCGGGCCGACGCCACCGCGGTGGCGTTCGTGAAGGCGTTCTTCACGGCGGGCAAGCCGGTCGGCGCGATCTGCCACGGGCCGTGGACGCTGGTCGAGGCCGACGTCGTGAAGGGCCGCACCCTCACCTCGTTCCCGAGCATCCGGACCGACCTGCGCAATGCCGGCGCGACCGTCGTCGACGAGCAGGTCGTGACCGACGAGGGGCTGGTCACCAGCCGCAACCCCGACGACCTCGACGCGTTCTGCGCGAAGCTGGTCGAGGAGTTCGCCGAGGGCAGGCACCCGGTGCACCCGGAGGGTGCGACCGCCTGAGCTCCCCACGTACGACGGACGGGGCCGTCCTCCCAGGTGGGAGGGCCGGCCCCGTCGGCGTCGGTCCGGGTCAGCCCTCGACCGGGCCGGGCATCTGCGCGTCGTCCTCGGGGTGCTCGCGACAGCGGTCGGTGTCGGGGCGCACCTCGAGCCGCTCGTCGTCGATCCGTCCGCCGCACACGTCGCAGCGGCCGTACTCGCCCTTGTCGAGGCGGGTCAGCGCCGCGCGCACCCGCCGTGTGCGGGCGCGGCGGGTGTTCTCGTCCAGGTCGTGGGCCATCGTCTCGTAGGCCCGAGCGCCCTCGTCGCCGAAGTCGAGACCGTCGCCGACGCGGTCCTGGCCCGGGGCCGGCCGCTCGGTCGCGACCGTACCGCCCTCCAGCCGGTCCAGCTCCTCGGTCAGCAGGGACCGTGCCCGCTGCGCGTCCATCGGGGTCTCCTCTCCTTGTCGTGGCGACCGTGCCGGCCGCACGCGGACCGGACTACCCCGCCCGCCGTCCGGCACACGCGCACCGTTTCGCTGCCGGAGCCACGGGTAGCCGCGGTCCGGTCGTCGGGCGCGGCCGTCGACCCCCTCGGTCGTGCCCGTCGGTCTCCCGCCCGCCGTCGCACCGACGCGGGACGACCGTGAGGAGCCCCCGTGCCCGACAGCCCGCCCGCTCAGCAGCAGACCCCGCCCGGTGACACCGCGGCGATGACCCCCGAGCCCCGCGACGAGATGCGCGGCTACCGGGGCCGTGACCTGCTCGCCGGCACCGTCGCACTGGTCACCGGCGGCGACTCCGGCATCGGGCGCGCCGTCTGCGTCGCCTTCGCCAAGGAGGGCGCCGACGTCGCCCTGGCCCATCTCGACGAGGACACCGACGCCGAGCACACCGCGCGGCTCGTTCGCGACGAGGGCCGCCGCTGCCTGACCCTGCCCGGTGACCTCGGCGACGCCGGGCACTGCGCCGAGGTCGTGCGCCGCACCGTCGACGAGCTCGGCCGCCTGGACACCGTGGTCAACAACATCGCCACCCAGGACCCCGTCGACGATCTCACCGACATCGACGACGATGCCTGGCTGCGCACCTTCGAGGTGAACATCCACAGCTACTTCCGCGTGACCAAGGCGGCCCTCGCGCACCTGCCCGACGGCGGCGCGATCGTCAACACCGGGTCGATCAACGGGTTGCGCGGCAACAAGAGCCTCATCGACTACTCCGCCACCAAGGGCGCGGTGCAGTCGCTGACGTCCTCGCTCGCCCAGTCGCTGACCCCGCGCGGCATCCGGGTCAACTGCGTCGCACCCGGCCCGGTGTGGACCCCGCTGATCCCGGCGACCATGCCGGAGGAGAAGGTCGAGGGCTTCGGGGAGCAGACCCCGATGGGGCGGCCCGCGTCCCCGGACGAGATCGCCCCGTCCTTCGTGTTCTTCGCCGCGCCGCGGCTGTCCTCGTACTACACCGGGGAGGTGCTCGCCCCGGTCGGTGGTGAGACCCTGCCCGGCTGACACCGGGAGGTCGCGGGGAGGCCCCCGCCGGGGAGGCCCGCACGGGTCAGTCGCCGGTGAGCCGCTCGCGCAGCCGCGACAGCGTGCGGGACAGCAGCCGGGACACGTGCATCTGGGAGATGCCCAGGTCGGCGGCGATCTGGGACTGGGTCCGGTCGCCGTAGAAGCGCAGCACCAGGATGCGGCGCTCGCGCTCGGGCAGCTCGGCCAGCGCCGCCCGCATGCCCGGGCCGTGGGCCGCCAGGTCCAGCGCCGGGTCCTCTCCGCCCAACCGCTCGACGAGCGGCAGGGTCTGACCGGGGCCGTCGCCGTCGCCGACGGGGGCGTCGAGGGACCTGGCGTGGTGCGACTCCAGCGCGCCGAGCGCGTCGACGACCTCGTCGACCGACACGCCGGCCTGCTCGGCGATCTCCGACGGCCGCGGCGGGCGCCCGAGGCGCTGGCCCATCTCGTCGGCGATCCGGCCGACCGCGACGGCCAACTCCTTGAGGTCGCGCGGTACCCGCACCGACCACGAGTGGTCGCGCAGGTGACGCTTCATCTCGCCGCGGATGCTCGGCACCAGGTAGCCCAGCGGGCCCCCGGTCGCCGACCCCGGGTCGTACCGGTCGACCGCCTTGACCAGGCCGAGCATGCCGGCCTGCTCGATGTCCTCGGCGCCCCGGCCGGGAGCGGCGAAGCGCCGGGACAGGTTGCGCACCAGGGGACGGAACTCGGTGATGACGTGGTCGCGCAACGCCGCCCGGCCGGGTGCACCGTCCGGGGTGGCCGCCAGCTGGTGCAGGTCGGGGATGAGGTCGTCGTAGCCGTGGCGGCCGTCGCGGGTGCGCTCCGCGGGCCGGGTGGGAAGTGTGGGACTGTGCATGGTCCCTCGCAATCGCCGATGGCAGTGCGGGGTCCGCTGCGTGTTGAACGGATCTCGGATCGGCTCCCTGGACACGGTACGTATCGGAGCCGGACGATCACCGTAACCCCGGGCCGCGGCCCCCACAACCCGTCGGAGCCGCTGCGGGGCAACGCGGGGACCGCACCCCTCGTCGGGCGCGGCGCGTCCGACGAGGGGTGCGGTCGTCTCCGGGGAGTCGGTGGTCGGTCAGGCGTCGACCTCGGCGACGGTGGCGCCGTCCGCGGCGCGCTGCACCGCCTCGCAGCCCTTGTGCGCCGCCGCCTTCGTCTCGTAGGCCTCGCCGACCGCGACGACCTGTCCGTTGCTCGCCTTGAGCCGGAACCGGAACTTTCCGCCCCGGTCCTCGTACACCTCGAACTTGCCTGCCACAGGGACCTCCTCGTCTCGACCGGTACCCGCGGTTGCTGCGGATGGGGGCGCACGTTAGTCCAGATGGCGTTGCGATGTGGAACGACGCGGCGGGCCCGGGGTCACCGGTCCCGGTGGTCCCGGAGGGGTCTCAGCGGGCTCTCAGCGGGCCGTGACCTTCTCAGGGGCACCACAGCGTCCGGGTCCTAGCGTCCCGGACATGCCGACTGCACTGGTGACCGGAGCGAGCCGAGGGCTCGGCGCCGTCTACGCCCGCGAGCTCGCCGAGCGCGGGTACTCCGTCGTCCTCGTGGCGCGCGACGCCGCCCGCCTCGCCGAGGTCGCCGAGTCCGTCGGCCGGGCCACCGGCGCGATCGTGGAGACGCTGCCCGCCGACCTCACCGACCCGGCGGGGCTGGCGGCCGTCGAGCGCCGGATCACCGACCGGGACCTGCCGGTCGACGTGCTGGTCAACAACGCGGGCGTCGAGACCGACGCGGTGTTCGCCGAGGCGCCGGTCGAGGTGCTCGCCGGCGAGATCGACCTCAACGTGACGGCCCTGATGCGCCTCACCCGCGCGGCGGTCCCGGCGATGACCGCCCGCGGCCACGGAGGGGTCCTCAACATCGCGAGCGTCGCCGGGTACCTGCCCTCGGGGGGGGGCAACGCCTACGGCGCGTCGAAGTCCTGGGTGCTGGCGTTCAGCGACACCGTCGCGGCGTCGCTGCACGGCACCGGGGTGACCGTGACCGCGGTCGCCGCGGGCCGGATCCGGACCGACGACGACCCGCAGGGCCCGCTGTGGCTCGACCCCTGCGACGTCGTGCGCCGCTCGCTCGACGACCTGGCCCGCGGCCGCACGCTGTCCGCGCCGGGCTGGGTGTACCGGGCGCTGGTCGGCTACCTGGAGGCGCCGCGCACCGCGCTGCGGCTGGCCGCACGGGTCGCGGGCCGGGGCCGGGAGCGCTGTGAGCGGCTGGAGCGGGGGAGCGGGCACACCCGGCCGTCGCCGGTCCCGACGCCGTTCCGCGACGAGCCCGCTCCGTCCCGGCCGCTGCCCGCCGTGGCGGTGGGCCCGGCGACGCCGGTGCCGCCGGTCCTGCCCGAGGAGCCGGTGCGGCCCGCGCACGTCGCCGCCGCGACCGTCCCGGCGCCGCGGGTGTCGGGCACCGGGCCGCTGCCCGTCGTGACCCGTCCGGCCGTGGCAGGGTCCGGGGCCCTCCCGGCCCGCCCGACCGCCGCGCGGGCGGCCACCTCCGCGACGGCCCGCGCCGCCGTCCGCAGGCTGCCCGCCGCCCCCCGTCCGGTGCAGCCGGCCCGCGAGGTCGCGACCGTCCGGCTCGCCGCGGGCTGAGAGCCCCGGGCCGGCTCCGGGGCCGGTTCCGGGCCGTCGGCGGGGACCGCGCGTTCGACGGCGGAAACGGACAGATGTGATGAGGCTCGCGTACCCCCCGTTGTCGGAACCCAGAGCCATGCCCTAGCGTTTGCCCGGTCGAAGGGGAGTACTCCCGAACACGGCGTCGCCGTCAATACGGAACCAGGACGAGCTGGTCCCGGTGGCGCCGGTCCATCGCGGTCACCGCGGCGGGCGGAGGAGACCTTCAGCGCCCCTATCTGCGCTGGAGGATCCCGCAATGAACGTTCCCCTCTGGGTGTGGCTGGCGACGGTCGCCGTCGTCATCGGCATGCTCGTGTTCGACTTCGTCGGGCACGCCCGTGACCCGCACGAGCCCACGCTGCGCGAGTCGGCGATCTGGTCGGCCGGCTACATCGCGATCGCCCTGCTGTTCGGTGTCGGTGTCGGTGTCTTCTCGGGCTGGCAGTACGGCGGCGAGTACATGGCCGGCTGGCTGACCGAGAAGGCCCTCTCGGTCGACAACCTGTTCGTCTTCCTGCTGATCATGACCAGCTTCGCGGTGCCGAAGGTGCACCAGCAGAAGGTGCTGCTGATCGGCATCGCGATAGCGATCGTCATGCGCGGTGCGTTCATCGCGGTCGGTGCGGTGATCATCGAGCAGTTCGTCGCGGTGTTCTACCTGTTCGCGATCATCCTGTTCTGGCTCGCCTGGTCCCAGATCCGCGAGGCGCTGTCCTCCGACGACCACGAGCAGGCCGACGCCGGTGACTCGAGGCTCATCCGCCTGGTCCGCAGGGTGCTGCCCACCTCCACCGAGTACGACGGCGCGAAGCTCGTCACCCGCATCGACGGCAAGCGGCTCCTCACCCCGATGGCGCTGGTCATCGTCGCGATCGGGCTGACCGACCTGCTGTTCGCGTTCGACTCGATCCCGGCGATCTTCGGCCTCACCCAGGAGCCGTTCCTGGTGTTCACCGCGAACGCCTTCGCCCTGCTCGGCCTGCGCCAGCTGTACTTCCTGATCGGCGGCCTGCTGGAGCGCCTGATCTACCTGGCGCACGGCCTCTCGGTGATCCTCGCGTTCATCGGCGTCAAGCTCACCCTGCACGCGCTGCACGAGAACAACGTGCCGTTCATCAACGGCGGGCAGCCGGTGCCGGTGCCCGAGGTGCCGATCTGGCTGTCGCTGCTGGTCATCACCGGGACGATCGCCGTCGCCGCCGTCGCGAGCCTGGTGGTCTCGCGCCGCCGCGCCGCCGCGGCCGGTGACGCCCCCTCCGGTGCTGCCGGCACCGGCTCCGGGGGCACCGGCTCCGACGACGGCGGGGCCGCCGGTCACGGCGACGCCACCGGCCACGGCGACGCCACCGGGCACGGCGACGCCACCGGGCACGGCGACGCCACCGGGCACGGCGACGCCACCGGGCACGGCGACGACACCGTGCGCGCGGGTCAGAGCCCCAGCACCAGCCGGGCGACCGAGAAGTAGATCAGCAGCCCGGTCGCGTCGACGAGGGTCGTGACCAGGGGAGCGGACACCACCGCCGGGTCGATCCCGACCCGGCGGGCCAGCAGCGGCATCGTCGCTCCGACCGTCGCCGCCCAGCCGCAGATCGCCACCAGGGTCACCGCCACCACGACGGCGACCTGGACCCCGACCAGCAGCGACGCGACGAGCAGGCCGAGCGCGCCGAGCAGGGTGCCCAGCAGCAGCCCGACCCGCAGCTCCCGCCAGACGACGGCGGGCAGGTCGGCCAGCCGCACCTCCCCGACGGCGATCGCCCGGACCGCCGCCGACGCGGACTGGGCACCGGCGTTGCCGCCGGTGCCCACGAGCAGCGGGATGAACAGGGCCAGTGCGGTGACCTGCTCCAGGGCGTCCTCGAAGATCTGGAGCACGTTGACCGTGAGCACCGCGGCGAGCAGCAGCACCGCCAGCCACACCGCGCGGGTGCGCGCCAGCTTCGTGACCCGCACGTACATGTAGTGGCCCGACCACGGGGCCGCACCGGACTGGCGGGCGGTGTCCTCGGTATCGGCGCGCTCCAGGATCTCGACGGCGTCGTCGATGGTGAGCAGGCCCAGCAGCCGGTCCTCGGAGTCGACGACCAGCAGGTCGAGCAGGTTCGCCTCACCCATCAGCCGTGCGGCGTCCTCGGCGGTGTCGGTGGCCCGCACCCGTGGGGCGCCGTCGTCGACGAGGTCGGCGACGGCGTCGTCCGGGCGGGCCAGCACCAGGTCGCGCAGCGAGACGGTGCCGATCACCCGGCGCCCGGCGTCGGTGACGGCGAGGGTGTAGACGGTCTCGGCCCGGGCGCCCTTGCGCCGCACGACGGCCAGCGCCTCGGTCACGCTGCTGTGCAGCGGTACGGCGACGGTCTCCGGGGTCATCACCCGCCCGACCGAGCCGTCGGGGTAGCCCAGCAGCGCCGCGGTCATCTCCCGCTCCGAGGCCGAGAGCCCGGCGAGCACCCGGGTCGCGACCTTCGCCGGGGCCTCGCCGAGCATCCGTGCGCGGTCGTCGGGATCCATGTCCTCGACCAGGGCGGTCACCGCGTCGTCGCGCAGCCCGGCCAGCAGCTCCTGCTGGTCGACCGGGTCGAGCTCCTCGAACACGTCGAGCGCGCGGTCCTTGTCGAGCAGCCGGAACACCCATCCCGCGTCGACCGGTTGCATCCGGGCCAGCGCGTCGGCGATCTCGTGGGCGGGCCGTCCGTCGAGCCGGTCGAGGACTCCGGCGGGGTCGTGGCGTTCGACGAGATCGGTCCAGCGTTCCATGCGGCCGATCCTGCCGCCGGGGCCTGCCGCGTGCAGCGGCGGGAGTATGTCCGTTTCGGTAGGATCGGTGACATCTTCAGCACATCCCGGATGGCTGTGGCCGGGAGCGGGAACCCGGTCGGTGGCACCGAGGAGGTCACGATGTCCGTCACACCCCCGCCCCTGCCGCCGTCGTCGCCCGGCGGTGGGACCGGCGATCCCGATCCGCACCCGTCTGCGCGACCCCTGGACCGCGACGAGGAGCTCCGCCTCTCCGCCCTCGAGCAGGAGCTGCGCCGTTCCGACCCGCGGCTCGACACCGAGCTGACCGCACCGCACCGGCCATCGCGTGCCGCGGGCGGCCGTGCCGACCGGATCCTGCAGGCCGTCGCGATCACCGTGATCGTGCTGGTCCTCGTGCCGGGCGACTGGATCGCCGGGCTGCTGTCGTTCGGGCTGCTGCTCGGCATCCCGGTGGTGATGGCCTGGATCGCGGTCCGGGCGCACCGGGAGAACGTCGCCCGGGAGCAGGCCGAGGGCCGCGACGACGAGCGCCCCTGAGCGCCGGGCCCGCCGCGGCCCGATCGGATCCGGCGCCGTCGGCCGCGTCGACTGCCGGAGCCGCCGTCGAGCACGACGGCACCGTCGGCGGCACCGTCAGCCCGCGGTCGGAGCCGCCGTCGCCGCCTCGGTCGGGTCGGTCGTCGAGCGGACGGCCGGGAGCCCGAGGTGCTCGCGCAGCGTCGTCCCGGTGTAGTCGGTGCGGAACGACCCGCGCTCCTGCAGCAGCGGCACGACCGTGTCGGCGAACTCGTCGAGCCCGCCCGGGGTGACGTGCGGGACGAGCACGTAGCCGTCCGCGGCGTCGGACTGCACGGCGTCGTCGATCGCGTCGGCGACCGTTCGGGGGCTCCCGACGAAGGTGTGCCGCCCGGTCACCTCGATCACCGTCTCCCGCAGCGAGAGGCCCTTCTCCGCGGCGAGGGCGCGCCACTGGTCGGCGACGGCCTTCGGGTCCCGGTACTGGCGCACGCTGGCGCGCCCCTTCGACACCAGCTCGCCCTCGACCGGGTCGAACTCGGGCAGCGGGCCGTCCGGGTCGCGGTCGGACAGGTCGGTGTTCCACAGCTGCTCGGCGAACACGATCGCGGTCTGCGGGCTGACCTGCTGGGAGCGGATCACCTCGGCGCGCTCGGCGGCCTCGGCGTCGGTGTCACCCAGCACGTACGTCGCGGCGGGCAGGATCTTGAGGTCGTCCCAGGCCCGGCCGTAGCGGGCGAGGCGGCCCTTCACGTCGGCGAGGAACGCCCGTCCGGCCTCGGGCTCGGCGTGCCGGGAGAAGATCGCGTCGGCCGACGCGGCGGCGAACTCGCGCCCCTCCTCGGAATCCCCGGCCTGCAGGATCACCGGGCGGCCCTGCGGGCTGCGCGGCAGCGAGAACCGGCCGTGCACGTCGAACTGGTCGGAGGTGTACGCGAACTCGCCGCGGTCGCCTGCGCCGGTGCGCGAGTCCCAGATCGCGGCGGTCGCGGCCAGCTGCTCCTTCGCCCGGGAGTAGCGCTTCTCCTTCGGCAGGAAGCCGCCGCGGCGGAAGTTCTCACCGGTGAACGCGTCCCACGAGGTCACCACGTTCCAGGCGGCCCGGCCGCCGGACAGGTGGTCCAGCGACGCGAACTGGCGGGCGACGTCGTAGGGCTCGGTGAAGGTGGAGTTGATCGTGCCGGCGAGGCCGAGCCGGTCGGTGACCGCCGCCAGGGCGTTCAGGATCGTGAAGGTGTCCGGGCGGCCCATCACGTCGAGGTCGTAGATCTCGCCGCGGTGCTCGCGCAGGCGCAGGCCCTCGGCGAGGAACAGGAAGTCGAACCTCGCCCGTTCGGCCGTCCGCGCGAAGTGCGCGAACGACTCGAACTCGATGTGGCTGCCGGACGCCGGGTCGCTCCAGACCGTGGTGTTGTTGACGCCCGGGAAGTGGGCGGCGAGGTGGATCTGCTTGCGTGGCATGCGTGTCCTCCCGACGTGGCTCCTACCGGTGCAACACCCTCCGGGCCAGGGTGTTCCCGAGCAGCTGCGCGCACTGCACGACGACCACGATGATCGCCACCGTCAGCAGCGTCACCGGCCAGTCGAACTGCTGGTAGCCGTAGGTGATCGCGAAGTCGCCCAGCCCGCCGCCGCCGACGTAACCGGCCATCGCCGACATGTCGACGACCGCGACGAACACGAACGTGTAGCCGAGCACCAGCGGTGCCAGCGCCTCGGGCACGAGCACGCTCCACACGATCCGGAACCGGCTCGCGCCCATCGCCCGCGCCGCCTCGACGACGGCCGGGTCCACCGACACCAGGTTCTGCTCGACGATGCGGCCGATGAAGAACGTCGCCATCGCGACCATGGGGAACAGCACCGAGCGGGTGCCGATCGTCGTGCCCATCACGAGCAGGGTCAGCGGGCCCACGGCGGTGATGAAGATGATGAACGGGATCGGCCGCACGATGTTGACCAGCACGTTCAGCACGCCGAACACGGCGCGGTGCGCGTACAGGCCGCCGGGACGGGTGGTGTGCAGGGCGCCGCCGAGCAGCAGCCCGAGCAGCCCGGCCAGCAGCATCGTCCAGAACACCATGTAGGCGGTCTGGAGCACCGACAGCCACAGCACCGGGCTCAGGGTCTCCCAGTCGGCCTTCATGCGGACTCCTCGTCCTGGGTGGTGACGGCGTCCGGGGTGACCCGGGTGATGCGCGAGAGCTCGTCGACACAGGCGTCGACGGCGTCGTCGTCGCCGGTCAGGGCCAGGGTGAGGCTGCCGACGGGGCGACCGGACAGCTCGCGGATGCCGCCGTGCACCACGGTCGCGCGGACCCCGTGCGCGGCCGGGACCCGCGCGATCGCGTCCTGGGCGTCGGCGGCGGCCGAGCCGGGCCCGCCGACGCCGACGGTCACCAGCCGGCCGGGGTGGCGCTCGCGCAGCCGGGCGAGCGTCTCCGGCGACGGCACGTCCTGCAGGACGCCGTGCACGAAGCGGCGCGTCGCCGGGTGCGACGGCGCGGCGAACACGTCGTACACCTCGCCGTCCTCGATGACCCTGCCCTCCTCCATGACCACGACCCGGTCGCACACGTCGGCGACGACCTCCATCTCGTGGGTGATCACGACGACCGTGGTGCCCAGCTCGCGGTTGACCCGGCGCAGCAGGGCCAGCACCTCCCGGGTCGTCTCCGGGTCCAGCGCGCTCGTCGCCTCGTCGGCGAGCAGGATCGACGGCGACGTGGCGAGCGCCCTGGCGATGCCGACCCGCTGCTTCTGTCCACCGGACAGCCGCGCCGGGTAGCGCCCGGCCAGCTCGGCGAGCCCGACGAACTCCAGCAGCTCCGCGACGCGGGCCCGGCGCTCCTCCCGCGAGCGGCCGGCGACGGCGAGCGGGTAGCCGACGTTGCCGGCGACCGTGCGCGAGTTCATCAGCGCGAACTGCTGGAAGATCATCCCGACCTCGCCGCGCAGCTCGCGCAGGCCCCGTTCGGACAGCTCGGAGGTGACCCGCCCGCGCACCGTGACGGTGCCCGACGTCGGCAGCTCCAGTGCGTTGATCATCCGGACGAGCGTGGACTTTCCCGCCCCCGACCAGCCGATCACGCCGGTGATCCCGCCCTCGGCGATGTCGAGGTCCACGTCGTCGACGGCGGTGACCCCCGGGCCGCGGCGGGCCGGGAACGTGCGGGTCGCGCCCGAGAACGAGATCACCGGCTCCGCCATCAGCGTGCCCGCAGCTGCTGCTCGATGCCGGCCAGGGTCTGGCGAAGGTCCTCCGCGGAGTTGTCGCGGAACACACCGCCGTCGCCGAGGTCGCGGCGGGCGGCGGCGAGGACCTCCGGGTCGTGGTAGATCCGGACCAGCGTCGCGTACACCGGGTCGTCGGCCTGGTCGGCCCGGGCGACGAACAGGTTGATGTAGGGCTTGGCCTTCTCCGAGTCCGGGTCCTCCTGGTAGAGGACCTGGTCCTGGGTCAGGTTGGCCGACTGCGCGTAGTTGTTGTTGACGATCGCGGCGTCGGCGCTCGCCAGGTTCGCCGCGGTCTGGGCCGCGTCGACCGGGGTGACGGTGACCTTCGAGGCGGCGCGGTCGATGTCGGCGGGGGTGGAGGTGGTGGTGCCCCCGTCGGTCAGCCTGAGCAGACCGGCGGACTGCAGGACGGTCAGCGCCCGGGCCTGGTTCACCGCGTCGTTCGGGATGACGACCTGCCCGCCCTGCGGGATCTGCGCCAGGTCGGTGTGCTTCGTGGAGTACAGCGGCAGCGGGTACACCGCGGTCGCACCGACCGGTACCAGCGTGTCGTTGTTCTGGACGTTGTAGTTCGCCAGGTACTGCAGGTGCTGGAACTGGTTGAGGTCCAGCTGGCCCTGGGCCAGAGCCGGGTTCGGCTGGTTGTAGTCGGTGAAGTTGGTCAGCTCGACGGTGATCCCCTGGGCGGCGGCCTTGTCGGTGAAGACCTTCCAGTAGGGCTCGGCGCCGTCGGAGACGCCGATCCGGACGGTCCGCGACCCGCTCTCACCACCACCGGACGAGGACTCACCGGGGGCGGAGCAGCCGGCCGCCAGCACGGCGAGCACGGCGACGGGGACCAGCAGGGACAGTGCGCGTGGCAGGCGCATCGGACTTCCTCTCGGCTCCGGCCCCGGGACGGGTCGCGTCCGGGTGCCGGTGCGGCGGTGCAGCGGGGGATGTGCCGGGCACCGGGTACGGCGCCCCGCGGGGGTGACGCCGGGCGGGAGCAGGTGCTCCGGGGGCGTGACCGGGGAGACCGGGCCACCGGACCGGGTCCCGCCGGGTGGGCGCGACCGGCCGCGGCGGGGCGGTCGGCACGATCGGAGAACCTACATCGGACGAACCACCCGGACCGCACCGCCGCGACGAAGCTCACGGTGGCCGGGCGCGCCGCCGTCCGGCGGTTGCGGCGCAGCGGTCGGAGCGGCCACGATCGGGGGGACCGTTCGCGCGTCCGTGGCCCGGGCGGCCGCTCCCGCGTGGGCCGGCCGTCACCGCCGCGACGCGCGACCCGCCACCCGGCCCCGGAACGCCTCCGCCGCCGGGCGCCTCCCGCGGAGACCTGCGCGATGCCCCCCACGGACGTCCTGCCCGCCCCGGGCGCCACCGTCTGGCTCACCGGCCTGCCCAGCGCCGGGAAGTCGACCATCGCCCACGCCTGCGAGCCGGTCCTGCGGGCCCGCGGCCTGCGGGTCGAGGTCCTCGACGGCGACGCCGTCCGCCCGCACCTGGCCGCTGCCCGCGGCTACAGCCGGGATGACCGGGCGATCAACATCCGTCGGATCGGCTGGGTCGCCGAGCTGCTCGCCCGCAACGGCGTGCTCGTGCTGGTCTCGGCGATCGCGCCGTACGCCGACGTCCGCGACGACGTCCGGCGCGCCCACGCCGCCAACGGCACCGCCTACCTGGAGGTGCACGTCAGCACCCCGGTCGAGGTGGCCGCCTCGCGCGACGTGAAGGGGCTCTACGCCCGGCAGCGGGCCGGGGAGATCAGCGGCCTGACCGGCGTCGACGACCCGTACGAGGTGCCGCCGTCGCCGGACCTGGTGCTGCCCGCCCACACCCAGCCGGTCGCCGACTCGGTGACGCTGCTGGTCGACCATCTCATCGGCCGTGGTCTGGCCGGACCGCGCGACGTCACGACCCGGGAGACCGCATGAGCACCCCGCTGCCACTGCCACGTCTGGACGGCGCCGCCGTCGCCGTCGCACCGCCCGGGGACGGCGCCGGGCACTGGGCGGGCGCCCCGTCGGCCGTCCCTGACGGCGACGGGGGCTACGTGCTCGCCTACCGGCTGCGGGCCCCGCTCGGCGAGGGCCGCGGCCTCGCGGTGGTGCTGGCGCGGTCGGCCGACGGCGTCGCCGTCACCCCGGTCGCCGAGGTCACCAAGGACCGCTTCGGCTCCGAGTCGCTCGAACGGCCCGCGCTGGTGCGCACCGAGCAGGGCCGGTGGCGGCTCTACGTCTCCTGCGCCACACCGGACTCCAAGCACTGGTGGGTCGACGTGCTGGAGGCCGGCACCGTCGAGGAGCTGCCCACCGCGCCCCGGCGCACCGTGCTGCCCGGTGACGACCGGCACGCGGTGAAGGACCCGGTGGTCGTGCGCGAGGGCGGCACCTGGCACCTGTGGGCCTCGGTGCACCCGCTCGAGCTGCCCGGCCACGAGGACCGGATGACCACCGAGCACTACACCTCGCCCGACGGGCTGGCCTGGAGCCACGCGGGCACCGCGCTGCGCCCGCGTCCGGACCGCTGGGACGCCCGCGGCGTCCGGATCTCCGCGGTGTTCCGGGTCGACGGCCGCTGGGCCGCGACCTACGACGGGCGCGCCACCGCGGCGGAGAACTGGGAGGAGCGCACCGGGCTGGCCCTCGGCGGCACCGGTGCGCCGGGTGAGTTCACCGCGGACGGCGACGGCCCGGTCGCCGCCTCCCCGCACGGGGCGGGCGGACTGCGCTACCTGTCGGTGGTGGCCGCCCCCGGTGGCGGCTGGCGGCTGTTCTACGAGGTCACCCGCGCCGACGGGGCGCACGAGCTGCGCACCGAGCTGCTCGGTGCGCCGGTGCCCGTCGCCGGGACGGTCTGAGTGGGTCGGCTGCCCGACTTCCTGCTGCTCGGCGCGCCGAAGTGCGGCACCTCCGCGCTGCACCGTGCGCTGGCCGGCCATCCGGAGCTGTTCCTGTCCGAGCCGAAGGAACCGAAGTTCTTCCTCACCGACGGTCCGCCGCCCACCTCCGGCGGCGGCCCCGGCGACGTCCCGACCTGGGGTGAGCACGTGTGGCGGCATGCCGACTACGAGGCGCTGTTCGACGCCGCCCCGCCCGGTGCGCGCTGCGGCGAGTCGACGGTGTTCTACCTCTACGACACCGTCGCGCAGGACCGGATCGCCCGGCTGCTGCCCCGCGCCCGGCTGGTCGCGGTGCTGCGCGACCCGGTGGAGCGGGCCCACTCGAACTGGGCGCACCTGCGCGGCGCGGGCCTGGAACCGGAGGCCGATTTCCTGACGGCGCTGCGCGACGAGCAGCGCCGCATCGACGCCGGCTGGGCGCACTTCTGGCACTACGCCGCCCAGGGCCGCTACGGGGAGCAGCTCGCGCACCTGGACACGCTGTTCCCCCGGGAGCAGGTGCTGCTGCTGCGCTACCGGGATCTGCGCGACGACCCGGCCGGTACGGCGGACCGGGTGTGCGCCTTCCTCGGCGTCGCGACGGGGGTGGTCACCGGGGTGCCCCGCCACCACGTGCGCCCGGACGTGCACGGCCGCACCGGCGGCCCCACCGCCGAGGAGCGTGCCGCAGCCCTGGCCCTGTTCGCCGACGACGTGCCGCGGGTCGCGGAGCGCACCGGCTGGGACCTGGCCGACTGGCTCCGCTGACCCGGGGCCGGTCGCTCAGCGGGGCGGCTCGGCGAGCAGGCCCCGCCGGCGCAGCTCGGGCAGTACACCCTCGCCGACGCGGTAGGCCTCCTCCAGGTGCGGGTAGCCCGACAGCACGAACTCGTCGATCCCCAGCTCGTGGTACTCGGCGATCCGGTCGGCCACCTCGGTGTGCGACCCGACCAGCGCGGTCCCCGCACCGCCCCGGACCAGACCCACCCCGGCCCAGAGGTTCGGCGCGATCGTCAGCGCGTCGGCCGAGCCGCCGTGCAGCGCGAGCATCCGTTGCTGTCCGACCGACTGGCTGGCCCGCAGGGTCGCCTGGGCGCGCTCGATCTCGGCCGGGTCGAGCGCGTCGAGCAGCCGGGCGGCCTCGGCCCACGCCTCGTCGGCGGTGTCGCGGGTGATCACGTGCAGCCGGATGCCGAAGCGGGGGCTGCGGCCCAGGTCGTCGGCGAGCTTGCGGACCCGCCCGATCTTCTCGGCGACGGCAGCGGGTGGCTCGCCCCAGGTCAGGTAGACGTCGGCGTGCCGGGCGGCGACCGGCAGCGCGGCGTCGGAGGAGCCTCCGAAGTAGACCGGGGGCAGCGGATCCGGCGGGGCGAGGGTGGTGGCGCCGTCGACGTCGTAGTGGGCGCCGGTGAAGTCGAACGGCTCGGGCGACCAGGCGCCGCGCAGCACGGTGAGGAACTCGTCGGTGCGGGCGTAGCGCTCGTCGTGGGAGGCGTGGTCGCCGAAGCGGCGCTGCTCGACGGCGTCCCCGCCGGTGACGATGTTGAGCATCAGCCTGCCGCCGGAGACGCGCTGGTAGGTGGCGGCCATCTGGGCGGCGAGGGTCGGGGAGAGCACACCGGGCCGGAACGCGACGAGGTAGCGCAGCGTGCGGGTCTCGCGCAGCAGCGCCGCGGTGGTCAGCCAGGCGTCCTCGCAGAAGGTCCCGGTCGGGGTGAGGACGCCGTGGAAGCCCTGGGCCTCGGCGGCCCTGGCGATCTGGGCGAGGTAGTCGATGCTCGCCTCGCGGGCCGTCGAGCCGGCCTCGCCGCGGTCGGCGTGCCGGCGGGCGACGATGGTGCGGCCGTCGCCGGAGGTGGGCAGGAACCAGTGCGGGACGATGCTCATCGTGCTCCCGTCCGTCGGTCGGTGGGGGTGCCCGGGATGCCGTCCCGGGCCGCGGCCAGCGTGGTGGCCTCGTAGCGGCGGTCGACGAACGCGCCGACGTCCGCCCGGCCGGGGATCACCCCGGCCTCGGAGAACGCGTCGGCCAGCGCCTGCTGGGAGGCGACGACGGTGTCGTCGAGCGGGACCGGCAGGTCCGGGCCGCGCGCGACGGCCCGCCGGGTGATCGGCAGCGGGATGGTCGTCTCCTCGCTCCACACCCGGGCCCGCTGCTCGCGGTGGGAGTCGGAGTAGACCTGGGCGGCCGCGACCCGGGCCAGGTAGTCGGCCAGTGCGGCGCTGCGGGCCGGGTCGGCGAGGGTGGCGTTGGACGCGACCTGGAAGCCGTAGCCGTTCGCGTTGCCGGTGCCGTCGGCGACGATCCGGGCGCCGTCGTCGAGCTCGGCCTGGGAGGTGTAGGGGTCCCAGACGGCCCAGGCGTCGACGTCGCCCTGGCGGAACGCGCCGTAGGCGTCGGCGGGGGCGAGGAAGGTCAGGTCGACGTCGTCGAGGGTCATCCCGGCGGCCCGCAGCGTGGACAGCACCTGCCCGTGCGCCGACGTGCCCTTCCCGACGGCGATCCGCGCCCCGCGCAGGTCGGCGACGGTGCGGATCGGCGAGTCGCGGCGCACGAGGATCGCGTCGCTGGTGACGTTGCCGCGGTTGGCCGACACGACCTGCACCCGGGCGCGCGCCGCGGCGGCGAAGATCGTCGGGGTGTTGCCGGTGCCGCCGACGTCGATCGCGCCGGCCCGGGCCGCCTCGATCAGCGGGGGACCGGCGGTGAAGGTGCGCCACTCGATCCGGTAGGGCAGGTCGTCGAGGAGGTCGGCGGCCCGCAGCAGTGACCGGGAGCCGCCCTTCTGGTCCCCGACGACGAGGGTCACCCCGGCCAGCGCGGCCGGGTCGACCGGCGGCTGCACCGGGGGCCGGGACACCGGGACCGAGGAGCACCCGGCGAGCACCAGCGCCGCGACCGCGACGGCCAGCACGGTGACCCGCCGGCGCACCCGCGCGGCGGTCGTCGCACCCGCCGCACGGGTCGCGACGACCGCATCCGGGGTGCGACGGGGACGCTCACGCGGCATCGGCGGCGACCCCCAGCTCGTCGAGCACGGTGCGGCGCAGCGCGGCGAGCCGCTCGGGGTCGCGCGGGCGGTCGCCGGGGCGGTGCTCGTCGCCGATGCGGCCGTCGGTCAGCACCAGCACCCGGTCGGCGAGCAGCAGCGCCTCGTCGACGTCGTGGGTCACGAGCAGCACGCCGGGGCGGTGCCGGTGCCACAGGTCGAGGACGAGCCGGTGCATGGTGATGCGGGTCAGCGCGTCCAGCGCGCCGAACGGCTCGTCGAGCAGCAGCAGGTCCGGCTCGCGGACCAGGGCCCGGGCCAGCGACGCCCGCTGGGCCTCGCCGCCGGACAGGGTCAGCGGCCAGGCGTCGGCCCGTGCGGTCAGCCCGACCTCGGCGAGCGCGGCGTCGGCGACCCCGGCGGGGGTGTCGCCGCCCAGGTCGCGGTGCAGGCCGAGGGCGACGTTGTCGCGGACCGTGCGCCACGGCAGCAGCCGCGGCTCCTGGAAGGCCACCGCGACCGAGCCGGGGACCTCGACGGTGCCCGACACCCCGGCGTCGGAGGCGTCGTCGAGGCCGGCGAGCAGCCGCAGCAGCGTCGACTTGCCCGAGCCGGACCGGCCGAGCAGGGCGACGAACTCGCCGTCGCCGATGGTGAGGTCCAGCCGGTCGAGGACCCGGCGGCCGTCGAACTCGCGGACCAGGTCGTGCACGCGGGCGCTCATCGGTCGGCCCCCGCCGGTCCGGCCGGGCGCCAGGCCAGGACACGGCGTTCCAGCCGGCGCACCAGGGCGTCGGTGCCCAGGCCGAGCAGCGCGTACACCGCCAGGCCCACGACGATCACGTCGGTGCGCAGGAACTCGCGGGCGTTCATGATCATGTAGCCGAGTCCGGCGTCGGCCGACGTCGTCTCCGCGACGATGATCGACAGCCAGGCGATCCCCAGTGCCAGGCGCAGGCCGGTGAGGGTGGAGGGCATCGCGCCGGGCAGCACCACGTGGCGCAGCTGCTCGGCGCGGGTGAACCCGGACACCGACGTCGCCTCGATCAGCTTCGGGTCCACCCCGCGGACCCCGGAGTGCACGTTGAGGTACATCGGGAACAGCACGCCGAGCGCGACGAGCAGCACCTTCGGCAGCTCCCCGATGCCGAACCACAGGATGAACAGCGGCACCAGGCCGAGGTGCGGCAGCGTGCGCAGCATCTGCACCGGCGGGTCCACGAGCAGCCCGCCCCAGCGCGAGAGCCCCGAGACCACGCCGAGCCCGACCCCGACGACCAGGCCGAGGACCAGCCCGGTCGTGACCCGGGCGAGCGAGACCAGCAGCCCCTCGGGCAGCTCCCCGCTGCGGGTGAGGTCGACGGCGGCGGTCACCACCCGCAGGGGCGAGGCGAGCTCGTCCTCGGCGAGCAGCCCGGTCGACGACGCGAGCTGCCACGCGACGATCAGGGCGACCGGGGAGATCCAGCGGCGCAGGTCGGGGCGGCGCCGGGTCCGGCGGGCGACGGGTGCGACGACGGGTGACGACGGCGTGGCGGATGGTGCACCGGCGTCGGCCGGTGCGGGGGTCCAGGTCGTGGACACGATGGCTCCCGGGATTCACGGTGATGACAGGGGTGGGCAGGGGTGGGCGCACGACGGGGCGGCCCGCGGCACGGGCGGCACGGCGCGGCGGGATCGCCGCGGTCAGCGACAGGTGCAGCCGGCGAGGCGGAGCAGGTCCACGTGGCGACGACGGGTGAGGTCCCGGCCTGGACCGACGGCGACCGTGCGTGACGGGGTGCGCCGGCCGGTGTTCATGCCACCAGGTGACCACGGCGTCCGGACCTTCACAAAACGGTGTCCGGACCGCGGGACGGGTGACAGGAGGTGTGCGGACCGCCGGCTCCCGTGCGTCCCGCTGGGTGGGATCTCAGGCCCGGGTGGCCCATTCCCGCGCCAGCAGCTCCTGCGAGGCGACCCGGTCGGTGTGCCGGTGGGTGATGGTGGTCAGGAGCAGCTCGTCGGCGCCGGTGACGGCGCGCAGCCGCTCCAGACCGTCGGCGACGGCGGCCGGCCCGCCGACGAGGCGGGTCGCGACCCGGTCGGTCACCAGCGCCGGGTCGGCCGGGAGTGCCACGGCGTCCTCGGGGCGGGGGTAGGGGATGGCGCCCACCCCGGTGCGGATGCTGTGCACCAACGGGGCGAAGCCCGCCGCGATCCGGGCGGCGTGCGCGTCGTCGGTGCCCACGACGACGTCCGCGGACACCATCACGTGCGGTCGGTCCAGCCGGTCCGACGGCCGGAACGCCTCCCGGTAGGCGGCCACGGCGTCGAGCACCGTTGCCGGGCTGACGTGGTAGTTCGCCGCGAACGGCAGCCCACGGCGCCCGGCGAGCACGGCGCTCTCCCCGCCGCTGGAGCCGAGCACCCAGGTCTGCAGGCCGGCCCCCTCGCCGGGGACGGCCCGGACCTGCACCCCGCCCGGGGCCCAGGTGCCGGCGATCAGCCCCTCGACGGCGTCGAGGAACGCCTCGTACGGCGGCGCCTGCGCCCCCGGCTGGCGCAGCGCGACCGTCGTGGCGCGGAACCGGGGCGAGGTCGCGAGCGCGGCGAGCGACACCGGGGCGGGGATCAGCACGCCGTCGACCACGCGGTCGCCGCGTCCGTCCGGTTCGCGGGCCGGCGGGCGCGGCCCGCCGGAGCGGCCGAGTCCGAGGTCGATCCGGCCGGGGTGCAGCCCGTCGAGGGTCCCGAAGTCCTCCACCACCGACAGCGGGGTCCGGTGGCCGGTCTGCACCGCCCCCGAACCGACCCGGATCGTGGTGGTCGCGGCGGCGACGGCGCCCATCAGGACGGCGGGCGATGCCCCCGCGACGCCCGGGTTGAGGTGGTGCTCGGCGAGCCAGAACCGGGCGTAGCCGGCCCGTTCGGCGGAGCGGGCCAGGTCGAGGGTGTCCCGCAGGGCGTCGGCGACGGTCGAACCGGCCGGCACCGGGGAGAGGTCGAGTACGGACAGCGGTACGGGCACGACGGCAGACCTCCGGACGTGCCCGGGGCGGTCGCGACGACCGGGCCGGGCGAGGGGTGTGCGCTCCCGGCGAGCCCGACGCGGGACGTGGGCGGGCCGGGGCGCGGGTCGGGCGGTGCGCTCCGAGCGGGTCCGGCCCGGGGCGACGCCGTCGCCCGCCGATCCTCACCCCGCGCGCGACGGGGGCGCAACCCCGGTGCTGCTTGCTACCGTCGACGTCGTGCCGGCCGCCCCGCCGCGCCGCCCGTCCGCGGGACCGCGCGACGGCCCGGTCCGGCCGGGACGCCCCCGGCGCACCCGCGCTCCGCCGGCGCCCGGCCCCACCCGGCACGTCCGATGACGACGCGTGCGGCGCGGCCGCGCGTGAGGCGGTGCTTCCCATGAGGTTCCAGGTTCTCGACATCGTTCCGCACGCCCCGCACCCGGTGACCGGCGAGATCGTCGACACCCACGAGCGACTGCGTCGGGTGGTGGACACCGCGGTGCTCGCCGAGCGGCTGGGGTTCGACTCCTACGCCGTCGGCGAGCGGCACGCCGGAGAGTTCGTCTCGTCCGCGCCCACCGTGCTGCTGGGAGCGATCGCCCAGGCCACGTCCCGGATCCTGCTCTCCACCGGGGTGACGGTGCTGTCGCTGCTCGACCCGGTCCGTGTGGCCGAGGACTACGCGACGGTCGACCAGCTCTCCGGCGGCCGGCTGGAGATCGTGATCGGGAAGGGCAACGAGGACCGGCACTTCCCGATGTTCGGGCTCGAGCTCGGCCGCCAGTACGAGTACCTCACCGAGAACTACGAGCTGCTGCGCCGCCTGCTGCGTGAGGACGGGGTGGACTGGAAGGGCACCCACCACGCCGACCTGGCGGGCGTGACGACCTTCCCACGGCCGTTCGCGGGCCCGTTCCGGATCTGGCACGGCTCGGCGACCTCGACCGTCGCCGTCGACCTCGCCGCCCGCTGGGGCGACCCGATCTTCTCGGCGAACGCGCTGCAGCCGCGGGAGAACTACCGCGTCCTCATCGACCGCTACCGGGAGAAGCTCGTCGAGCACGGCCACGACCCGGCGCTGGGCTACGTCGGCTCCGGCTCGGGCGGGCTGTTCCTCGCCGACACCGACGCCGAGGCGATCGCGGAGTACCGCCCGGTCTACGAGGGGTTCGCCGCGAAGATGCGGGCCGCGCACGCCGGGGACGACCGTCCGGGCAAGGCCACCTCGTTCGCGACCGTCGAGGAGGCGGTGGCGGACGGCCCCGCGCTGGTCGGGAGCCCGGAGCGGGTCGCGGCGAAGATCCTCGACTACCACGGGGCCTACGGCCACGACGTCCAGTCGGTGTCGGTCAACCCGGTGCTGCCCTACGCACGCCAGCACGAGGTGCTGACCCGGTTCGCGACCGAGGTGGTGCCGCTGGTGCGTCGCGAGGTGTCGACGACGCTGTGGGGCCCCGACGACGCCGGCCGTGCGGCCGGGTTCACCGCCGCCGCCTGACCCCGGCCCCTCCCACCGGCCGGTGCCCGGCGCGACGGGCGGGCCGGTCGCACTGGTCCAGCGCGACCGGCCCGCCCGTGCGGTGCGGGGAGCGGGACGGCGGTGCCGGGTCAGCCGGCGTCGGGCAGCGCCACCGGGGTCCAGTCGTTGGCGAACTCCAGGTCGCTGCGCTCGAACAGCTGGGTGACCGGGCACCGCCGCGCGGTCTCCGACACCAGCCGCTCGAACTGCTCGGGCGTCGCGTCGGTCTCGACGGTGGCCCGGACCTGCACCCGGTCGAAGTTGGCGTTGCCCTCGGCGCCACCGACGAGCACCGCGGTGTCGAGGTCACCGCGCACCTCGAAGGTCCAGTGGCCCAGGCGGATCCCCAGGTCCTTCGCGACCAGGCTCGCCGTCACCTGGTTGCACGAGGTCAGGGAGCCGAGTGCGTAGAACAGCGGGCTGGGCGCGGAGTCGGCACCGCCGAAGGCCGGGTAGGCGTCGGCGGTGAAGACGTGCCCGACGTCGCCCTCGGGGCGCAGGGTCTGGAAGACCCCGGTGCCCTCGGAGTGCACGACGAACGGAACGACGGTCTGCTTCGGACGGACTGCGGTCATGGGTGTCCTCCCGGACGAGGTCGGTGCGGCGGGAACGGGCGTGCGCGCAGCGGGCCGGCACCGCCGCCGGGCGGGGGTGCGGTGGGGCTGCGGGCCGAGGGGGTGACCGGGTCAGCGACAGAGTGCGGACCGGGTACGACCCAGGTCCACGTGCAGGCGCGCGACGAGACGCGCGGTTCCGGTCATGGGAGCGATCGTGTCTGATCCGCTCCACGGGCGGCAAGCCACGCCCGCCCCCCCCGTCCGGTCGGTGGACGAACGACGGTCGCGGTCCGGACAACGTGGGTCTCCGCCCCGCCGGTCGGGAGACCGGGACGGTCCGGCCGGTGTTACGGGGCCGGTGCGTGGTGTTCCTGACAGTGGGTCCGTCCTTGTCCGCGGCACAGCCGTCCGGTATCTGTTCTACGGTGCCGCGGGGACGACGGCAGGACGCGCGACGTCCGGCCACCGTCCCCCGTGCACGGTCGGCTGCCGCTGACCGTGCACGCCCCGTCCGGCCCGCCGGCCCCTGCTCCCGCGGGCCCCGGTGGAGGGCGAGCTGCACCCGAACCGTGACCGGCGAGCCCTCAGACGACGGAGCCCTCGTCCGCACCCGTGCCGACGGCCGCGCCTGCGGCCGCCCCCGGCACGTCGTCCGCGCGCGGACGACCCGGCCCACCCCGGCGCCGGTCCGCGCCCCGTGCCCGCCGAGAGGTCCACCGTGTCCGCGTCCACCGACACTCCGTCCGGTGCGGCTCGTGCCGCACCCCCGTCCCCGCGCCGCCTGGCGTTCGACCCCCGTACCGCGCTGCTGCCGGTCCTGTCGGTGCTGGTGTTCCTCGCCGTCTGGCAGGCCGCCGCGGCGAGCGGGGTCTGGAACGAGACGTTCGTGCCGTACCCGTCGACGGTGTGGCGCGCGTTCGTGGAGGTGTCGACCACCCACGACGGCACCCGCGGCTACGGCGGCTACCTGCTGTGGGAGCACCTCTACATGACCCTGCGCCGGGTCCTGGCCGGTGTCGTCCTCGGTGTGGTCGTCGGTGTGCTGGTCGGTCTGCTCATGGGCACCGTCGGCTGGGTCCGCCGGGTCCTGGAGCCGTGGCTGACGTTCCTGCGGGCACTGCCGCCGCTGGCGTACCTCTTCCTGCTGGTCATCTGGCTGGGCATCGACGAGGCACCGAAGATCACCCTGCTCGCGCTCGCCGCCTTCCCACCGGCGGCCGTCGCCACCACGGCGGCCGTCGCCGCCGCACCGGTCGGGCTGGTCGAGGCGGCCCGCGCGCTCGGCGCGACCCGCGGCCAGGTGGTGCGGGACGTCATCGTCCCGTCGGCGCTGCCGGAGACCTTCACCGGCATCCGGCTGGCCGTCGGCATCGCCTATTCCTCGGTCGTCGCGGCCGAGCTGTTCAACGGCATCCCCGGCATCGGCGGGATGGTCAAGGACGCCAGCAACTACAACAACACCCCGGTCGTGCTCGTCGGCATCTTCGCGATCGGCATCTCCGGCCTGGTGATCGACGCGCTGCTGCGCGCCGTCGAGCGCCGCACCGTTCCGTGGAGGGGACGAGCATGACCATCCGCACCCGACTGACCGCACTGCTCGTGGGCCTGCTGGCTGTCGGCGTCCTCGCCGGCTGCGCCGTCGGCCCTGCCGGGCAGGACTCCGGCAAGCCGACCATCCGCATCGCCTACCAGAGCTTCCCCAGCGGCGACCTGGTCGCCAAGCACAACCGCTGGCTGGAGGACGCCCTGCCCGACTGGAACGTGCAGTGGACCAAGTTCGACTCCGGCGCGGACATCAACACCGCGTTCGTCGCCGGTGAGCTGGACTTCGGTGCGATCGGGTCCAGCCCGGTCGCCCGCGGGCTCTCCGCGCCGCTGAACATCCCGTACCAGGTCGCGTTCGTGCTCGACGTCGCCGGCGACAACGAGGCGCTCGTCGCCCGCAACGCCACCGGGATCACCGACGTCGCGGGGCTGCGCGGCAAGCGGGTCGCCACCGCGTTCGCGTCCACCTCGCACTACAGCCTGCTCGCCGCCCTCGACCGTGCCGGTCTGAAGCCCACCGACGTGCAGCTGATCGACCTGCAGCCGCAGGCCGCGCTGGCTGCCTGGGAGCGCGGCGACGTCGACGCCGTCTACACCTGGCTGCCGACCCTCGACGAGCTCCGCAAGACCGGGAAGACCCTGGTCACCAGCCGCGAGCTGGCCACGGCCGGCAAGCCGACCCTCGACCTGGGGGTGGTCTCCACCCCGTTCGCCGAGCAGCACCCCGAGGTCGTCGACACCTGGCGCAAGGTCGAGGCCCGCGCCCTGGAGACCGTGCGCAACGACCCGCAGGCCGCCGCGCAGGCCGTCGCCGCCGAGATCGGCACGACCCCCGAGAACGCCGCGTCCCAGCTGAAGCAGGGCGTGTTCCTGTCCCCGCAGGAGCTGGCCTCCGCCGAGTGGCTCGGCACCGACGGCGCCCCGGGCAACCTCGCCCAGAACCTGCAGAGCGCCGCCCAGTTCCTCGCCGCGCAGAAGCAGATCCCCACGGCGCCGGACCTCGCGACCTTCCAGAAGGCGATCTACACGAAGGGTCTCCCGGATGTCCTCGCCGCAGGCTGACACCGACGCCGACACCGACACTGATACGGACCCCGACACCGGGGCCGCGGCGGGGGAGGGAGTGCCGGCGATCGCCGCGTCCGGGCTCGGGCACTCCTACCCGGGCCGCCGGGACCGGGTCCACGCGCTCGGACCGCTCGACCTGACCGTCGAGCGCGGCGAGTTCCTGGTGCTGGTCGGGGCCTCGGGCTGCGGCAAGTCGACTCTGCTCCGGCTGGTCGCCGGGTTCGAGCGGCCCACCGACGGGACGCTGACCGTCGCCGGCCGGGCACCCGAGCCGGGTGTCGGCGCCGGCGTGGTGTTCCAGCAGCCGCGGCTGTTCCCGTGGCGCAGCGTCGGCGGCAACGTCGACCTCGCCCTGAAGTACGCGGGGGTGAACCCGTCCGACCGTCCCGTGGCCCGCGAGGGGCTGCTGGAGCGGGTCGGGCTCACCGGTGTCGCGGACCGGCGGATCTGGGAGATCTCCGGCGGCCAGCAGCAGCGGGTCGCGATCGCCAGGGCGCTGGCCGCCGACCGGGACCTGCTGCTGCTCGACGAGCCCTTCGGCGCGCTCGACGCGCTCACCCGCGAACGCCTGCAGGACGACGTGCGCCGGGTCAGCCACGAGACCGGCCGGACCAGCGTGTTCGTCACCCACTCCGCCGACGAGGCGGTGTTCCTCGGCTCCCGGGTCGTGGTGCTCACCGCCCGCCCCGGACGGATCGCGCTGGACCTGCGGATCGACCTGCCGCGCTCCGGTGTGGACGCCGAGGCGCTGCGCGGCTCGCCGGAGTTCGCCGAGCTGCGGGCCCGGGTCGGGGCGGCGGTGAAGGAGGCCGCCGCGACCTGAGCACCCCGCTCCGCGGCGCGGGTGGGTCGTCCGGCGATCCGCCCGCGCCGACGGGGTGCGCCACTGCGCCCGGGCACCGTGCCGTCCCACTGTGATGCCACGACCGATCTCCCGGTCCGCGCTTGACACCGGATCGGTGCGTCGGCTGCAGTGGTGAGGTCCATCCAGAGCGGTCGAGAGTCCCGGCTCGTCGACGCCGCAGCAACCCGCCCCGTTCCGGGCAGGGTGCTACCGCCGGGTCCGATGGGAGACCCCGATGCCCCACCGCCCCGCGAGGCACCGGCCCGACGCCGGGCAGCGGGCCCGGATCCGGCTGCGCTGGGTCCGTCGCCGGCACGTCGACCTGTGCCGCACCGGCGCCGCGCTCTGTCGCTGACCTCTCCACCCGTGCCCCGCACCGGACCGCCCGCCACCGCGGCCGGCCGGTCCCCGCCTGCCCGAGGGCAGCGCTCGCACCGAGAGGTCCCCACCGTGACCGCGCTCCACCCCGCCCCGCCCACCACCTCCGCCCGCCCGGAGGTCCGCTGGGTCGCCTACACCGACCCGCTCGTCCGCCCGATGCTGGTCGAGCTCGACCAGGAGTACGGCGTCCGCTACGGCCACACCCTCGGCGACCTCGACGCCGAGACCCTCCGCGAGGCGAGCCGGTTCGCCCCACCGTCCGGCGGGGTGGTCCTGCTGCTCGACGGCGGTACCCCCGTCGCGGGGGGCGCCTTCCGCCGGTGGGACTCCGACACCGCCGAGCTCAAGCGGATCTGGACCGGCTCGGCGTACCGCCGCCGCGGCCTGGCCCGCCGGGTGCTCACCGAGCTGGAGGACACGATCGCCGCCCGCGGCTACCGGCGCATCTACCTGACGACCGGTCCGCGCCAGCCCGAGGCCCGCCACCTCTACCTCGCCGCGGGCTACACGCCGCTCTACGACCGGACCCTGCACCCGGAGACGGTCGGGCCGCACCCGTTCGAGAAGTACCTGACCGGGGGCTTCGCGTGAGCAGCCGCACCGAGGCCCGGGCCGCCCCGGGCGCCGTCCCGCCCACCGGGGACGACGACGCCGGCCTGCGGGTCGTCCCGGCCCGGCACCCGTGGCGGTGGGCGGGGACCGCGGTGGTGGCGGTCCTGGCCGCGATGGCGGTCAACGCGCTGGTCACCAACCCGGCCTGGGACTGGCCGACCGTCGGCCGCTATCTGTTCGCCCCGTCCATCGTGAACGCGGTGCTGCTGACGCTGCAGCTCACGGTGCTCGGCATCGTCGTCGGGTTCGTGCTCGGCACGGTGCTCGCGGTGATGCGGCTCTCGCCCAACCCGCTGCTGCGCTCGGTCAGCTGGACCTACATCTGGATCTTCCGGTCCGTGCCGCTGATCCTGCAGCTGCTGTTCTGGTACAACCTCGCCCTGCTCTACGACCGGCTCTCGATCGGCATCCCGTTCGGTCCGTCGTTCGTCGAGTTCGGCACGATGGAGCTGGTCAGCCCGGTCACCGCCGCGGTGCTGGGGCTCGGCCTGCACCAGGCCGCCTACGCCGCCGAGGTCGTGCGCTCGGGGTTCCTGGGCGTCGACGCCGGCCAGCTGGAGGCCGCCACCGCGCTCGGCATCCCGGCCTGGCGCCGGTTCCGGCGGATCCAGCTGCCGCAGGCGATGCGGATCATCGTCCCGACCGCGGCGAACGAGCTGATCGGCCTGGTCAAGGGCACCTCGGTGGTCTACATCATGGCGCTGTCCGAGCTCTTCTACCAGGTGCAGGTCATCTACACCCGGACCGGACGGGTCATCCCGATGCTGCTGGTCGCCGCCGTCTGGTACCTGGTGCTGACCAGTGCGCTGTCGGTCGGCCAGTTCTACGTCGAGCGGTACTACGCCCGCGGCGCGCAGCGCACGCTGCCACCGACCCCGTTGCAACGCGCGCGGGCCGCGGTGTCCGGACGGCGCCGGCGGGGGGCCACGGCATGACCGCCGCCGGCACTGCCCCGATGGTGGAGCTGCGCGGGGTGCACAAGAGCTTCGGTCCGCTGCCGGTGCTGCGCGGGGTCGACCTGACCGTCGCCCCCGGCGAGGTCACCGTCGTCATCGGGCCGTCCGGGTCGGGCAAGTCCACCCTGCTGCGCACCATCAACCACCTGGAGAAGGTCGACCGCGGCACGGTCCGGGTCGGCGGCGAGCTGATCGGCTACCGGCGGGTCGGCGACCGGTTGCACGAACTGCCGGAGCGGCGCATCCTGCGCCGGCGCAGCCGGATCGGCTTCGTGTTCCAGAGCTTCAACCTGTTCGCCCACCTGACGGTGCTGGAGAACGTCGTCGAGGCGCCGCTGTCGGCGCAACGCCGCGACCGTGCCACCGTCCACGCCGAGGCCCGTGAGCTGCTCGCCCGGGTCGGGCTCGCCGACAAGGCCGACGAGTACCCGCGGCGGCTCTCGGGCGGTCAGCAGCAGCGCGTCGCGATCGCCCGCGCGCTCGCCCTGCACCCGCAGCTGCTGCTGTTCGACGAACCGACCTCCGCGCTCGACCCGGAGCTCGTCGGCGAGGTCCTCGAGGTCATCTCCGATCTCGCCCGGGACGGCACGACGATGGTCGTGGTCACCCACGAGATCGGCTTCGCCCGCGAGGTCGCCGACACCGTCGTGTTCCTCGACGAGGGCCGCGTCGTCGAGTCCGGCCCGCCCGCCGCGGTGCTCGACACCCCGCGTGAACCCCGTACCCGCGCCTTCCTCGGCGCGGTCCTGCGCTGACCCCGGTCTGCGCCGACCTCCCCACAGGAGTATCGATGTCCCGGATCCCCCGGCCGCTGCGCCACCTGCGCCTCGCGGCCGTCGCCCTCGTCCTGCCCCTGGTCGCCGCCGTCGGCTGCGCCGGCGCCGATCCCGACCAGGCCGCCCCGGTGGACCCCGGGACGGCGGTGAACACCAGCCCGGAGCAGAACCGTGTCCGTGCGGACCGCATCGAGGCCATCGCCGCGACGGTCCCCGCCGCGGTCCGCGAGTCGGGAGAGCTCACCGTGGCCACCACCGGCAGCGGGAACCCGCCGCTGTCCTTCCGCGCCGACGACGACCGCACCGTCATCGGCGTCGAGCCGGACCTGGCCCAGCTCGTCGCGGACACGCTCGGGCTGCGGCTCGACCTGCAGCCGACGTCGTGGGAGAACCTGTTCCTCGGGGTCGAGTCCGGCACCTACGACGCGGGGTTCTCCAACATCACCGTGACCGAGGAGCGCAAGGACAAGTACGACTTCGCGACCTACCGCGTCGACACCGTCACCTTCGAGGCCCGCAACGCGGGGAGGGTGGAGCGGATCGAGAAGCCCGCCGACATCTCCGGGCTCACCATCGGTGTCGCGCCCGGCACCAACCAGGAGCAGATCCTGGTCGAGTGGAACCGGCAGAACGAGGCGGCGGGGGTCGCACCGGCGACGATCCAGTACTACCAGAACACCGGTGACTACTACCTCGCCCTGGACTCCGGACGCCTCGACGCCTACCTCGGCCCGAACCCCGGCGTCGCCTACCACGTCGCCACCGGTGGCACGACGAAGGCGGTCGGCTCGCTCAACGGCGGCGGCGGGGGAGTGCAGGCCGACATCGCGGCCATGACCCGCCGCGGCGACGGGCTGGTCGGCCCGATCCACGAGGCGATCGACGCGCTCATCGCGAGCGGCAAGTACGGCGAGGTGCTGGCGCGGTGGCACCTGGAGAACGAGGCGCTGCAGGACTCCCGGATCAACCCGCCCGGGCTGCCGCGCCGGGCGGCGTCCTGAGCGGCGAGCGGTCAGCCGGCCGGGGGCGGGTGGTCCCCGGCCGGCGGCAGCACCGCGGCCAGCGCCGCGCTGGCCGTCTCGACCAGCCGGGGGTCGGCCCCGGCCCGGACCCGCAGGTGCAGCGGCTCCGACGGCGCCCCGGGCAGGTCGGTGCACTCCTCCAGCCCCTCGGGCGGGTCGCCCAGCCCGGCGACGAGCGCGACCCCCAGACCACCGCGCACCGCGTTCAGCACCCCGGCGAGGTAGGCGGCCTCCCCGACGACGGTCGCCGCCATCCCGGCGGCGGACAGCGTCTGCAGGGCGCGACGCCGGATGGTGCACGGCGAGTCGATCACGACCAGCGGCACCGGACCGTCCGCGGGACGACGCCAGCCCGGCGCCGCGTACCAGGTCAGCGGGATCGCCCCGGCGGCGACGCCGGGGCCCTCGACCACGTCGCCGATGTACATCGCCAGATCGAGCGTGCCGCGGTCGACGGCGTCGTTCAGCCGGCTGGAGCGGTCGAGCCGGAAGCGCACCGCGGTACCGGGGAACACCTCCTGCAGCCGCTCCATGACCCGGGGCAGCAGCTCGTCCGCGGCGTGCTCGGTGGAGCCCAGCACCAGGGACTCGCGGGTGTCGCCGACGCCGAGACGGCGCAGTGCGTCGTCGTGGGCGGCCAGGATGCGACGGGCCTCGCCGAGCAGCGCCTCGCCCTCGGCGGTGAACCGGCTGACCCGGCCGTCCTTGCGGACCAGCGGGCGTCCGACGGCCTTCTCCAGGCGACGGACGTGCTGGCTGACCGCGGACTGGGACAACGTCAGGGACTGCGCCGCGCGGTGGAACCCGCCCTGGTCGGCGACGGCGACGATGCTCCGCAGCGCGGTGATGTCGAGGACGGCGGGCACGGTACCGAGGCTACCGACAATGATCGCGGATCGCGATCGGTTGTGATGCGCATTCGTCGTTGGACCCGGGCGCCCCGGCCGTCTGTGATGGTGGGCATGACCCGCCCGCGCTCCGCGACCCCCGGCCGGCACGTTCCGGCCGCCGTCGCGTGCCGTGACGGCGGGCTCACGCGTCGCCGGGTCGTCGACCACGGCACCGTCTGCTCCGCGGCCTGTCCGGCCCGCTGAACCACGGGTCGGTCGCGACCCGTCCGGAGCGCGCGGCCCCGGTCGCCCTCCGCCGGCCCTCCCCGGGCCGGTGTCCTCCGGCGTCACCCGAGACGACGTCACCCGAGAAAGAGATGAGTCCTCCATGACTGCAGTCGGCACGACCCCGGTCCTCGCGTCCTGGACCGAGCCCGAGGGCATCCGTCCCCGCGGCACCGTCGTCGTCGTCCCGGGCCGCGGCGAGCACGCCGCGGTCTACGAGCGGTTCGGCAGGCGCATCGCCGCCGACGGCTACCGCGTCTGGGCGGTCAGCGACCCCACCGTCGACGCCGCCCGCACCCTGGGTCAGATCCGCTCGCTGCTCGACCGCACCCCGTCCGAGGAGCCGGGTGAGGCCGGTCCGCCGCCGCGGGTGCTGGTCGGCTCCGACACCGGCGCGCTGTTCGCGGCCGGGCTGGTCGCCGACGGCGCGGCCGGCATCGACGGCCTCGTGCTGGCCGGGCTCCCGCTGCACACCACCCCGGGCGCACCGGACTGGGCCGACGAGCTCGCGCTGCGCACGTCCTGCCCGACCCATCGCGGCCGCCTCGACGCCGACGACACCGTCCGCCGCGGCGCGCTCACCGGCCGGCTCCCCGACGGCTGGGTCGACCGGGCCCGCCCGGCCGCGATCGGGGTGCTGGTCCTCGGCCTGCACGGCGCCGCCGACGCGGTCAGCCCGCTCGCCGACGTCCGCGACTTCTACGCCGCCCTCCCGGACGGGGAGCTGGTCGGCGTCGCCGGCGGTGTGCACGACGCCCTCAACGACGCGACCCACCGCATCGCCGCCGCCACCGCGGTGCTGTTCCTGGAGCGGCTGCGTGTCGGGTCCCCGCTGGCCCGGGTCGAGGTCGCGGCGGTGCCGCGGTGACGCGTTACGTCGTGGTCGGCGCCGGGGCGGTCGGCGCCACGCTGGCCGCCGAGCTGCACCTCGCCGGGCGCGAGGTCGTGCTCGTCGCCCGCGGTGCGCAGCTCGCCGCGCTCCGCGGCGGCCTGCGGTACCTGCGTCCCGAGGGGGAGCGGCGGGTCGGCGTACCCGCCGCCGCGCAGGACGAGGTGACCCTGCGCGCCGACGACGTGCTCCTGCTGGCCACGAAGGCCCAGGACGCCGACGCGGCGCTGGCCCACTGGGCCGCACGCCCGGTCGCCGACGGCACCGCGGCCGTGTCGCTCCCGGTCGTCGTGCTGCAGAACGGCCTGGACACCGAGCGGGCCGCGCTGCGCCGGTTCACGACCGTGTACGGCGCCGTCGTGCGCTCGCCGACGGCCTACCTCACCCCCGGCGAGGTCGTCTCGCCGGGCGCACCCGCGGCCGGGCTGGTCTGGCTCGGCCGGTACCCGGCGGGCCGCGACGCGCGCGCCGAGGAGATCGCCGCCGACCTGACCGCGGCCCGCCACCCCACCCAGCTCGTCGACGACGTGCCGCGCTGGAAGGCGGGCAAGCTCCCGCAGGTGCTGGGCAACGCGCTCGACGCGCTCTACCCGCCGGGGCGACTGCGTGAGCGGGCCGCGGCCGCGCTGCGCGCCGAGGCCCGCGAGGTGTACCGGGCCGCGGGCGTCGACCCGGCCGACCACCGTGCGGAGTCCACCGCGGACCTCGGTTCGCTGGTGGTGCGGCCGGTGCCCGGAGCACCGGCCGCGGGGCGTTCCACCTGGCAGAGCCTGCGCCGCGGGGTGAGCCCGGAGACCGACTTCCTCAACGGCGAGATCGTGCTGCTCGCCGGTCTGCACGGCACCACGGCGCCGCGCAACGCCGCCGTCGCGGACCGGGTGCGCCGCGCCGTCGCCGACGGGGCCGGGGCGCACGACCTCGACGACGCCGACCTGGCCGCGACCCTGCCCTCGGTGTCCGTGCTCGTCGACGCGGGTGCGCTGGCCGCCGAGCTGGCGGGGGACACCCCGCCGGTGCTGCTCGACGTCCGCTGGGCCCTCGGCGACCCGCACGGGCGCGAGCACCACCGTGCCGGGCACCTGCCCGGCGCGGTGTACGTGCCGCTGGACACCGAGCTCGCCGCGCACTCCGACGACCCCCGCGACGGCCGCCACCCACTGCCCGACGTCGCGGCCCTGCAGACGGCGGCGCGGCGCTGGGGCGTGCGCGCCGACCGCCCGGTCGTGGTGTACGACGCCACCGGCGGGCTCGCCGCCGGGCGCGCGTGGTGGTTGCTGCGCTGGGCCGGGCACGACGACGTCCGGCTGCTCGACGGCGGCCTGGCCGCCTGGACCGCCGCGGGCCTGCCCGTCGAGTCCGGGGACGTGCCCGACCCCGAGCCCGGCGACGTCGTGCTCACCGGCGGCGCGCTGCCGGTCCTCGACGCCGACTCCGCCGCCGCGCTGGCCCGCGACGGGCTGCTGCTCGACGCCCGCGCCGGGGAGCGCTACCGCGGTGAGACCGAGCCGGTCGACCCGCGCGCCGGGCACGTCCCCGGCGCGGTGAGCGCTCCCACCGGGGGCAACCTCGCCCCCGACGGCCGCTTCCGCGACCCCGCCGCGCTGCGCGCCCGCTTCGCCGCGCTCGGTGCGCTCGACCGGCCGGTCGGTGTCTACTGCGGATCCGGGGTGACCGCCGCCCACCAGGTGGCCGCGCTCGCCGCGGTCGGTGTGCGCGCCGCGCTGTACCCGGGGTCCTGGTCGGCGTGGTCGAACGACCCGGCGCGCCCGGTCGCCACCGGGGCGCGGCCGTGACCGGCGCCGAGGCCCGCACGCCGCCCGGACGGGGCGCCACGCGGTCATCGATCGCGTCGCGTGATCGGAACCGATCCCGATTCGTCGCTGGACCCCGACCGGTCGTCCGGGATTCACTCGTCGGTGTGGACACGACGACCTCGACCGGGCCCGCGGCGCCGCGCCGCCGTCCGGCACCGTCGTGCCCGCCGCCCGCGCCGACCGGGTTCACCCGGCGCCGCGTGATCGACCACGGCACCGTGTTCTCCGCGGGCTGTCGCGCCCGCTGAGACCCGGCCGCAGCGCCGCCCCCCGGGTCCCTCCTCCGGTCCCTGCGTGCCCCCACCGCGCGCCGCCCTCCCGACCCGCCCTCCCGGCGGGCCCGCCCCCGCCGTACCGCCCTGCGGTCCGCGGCGGGGCGCCGAACCGGAAGCAGACCTCCCTGCGCCCAGCCGTGCCGTCAGCACCGTGACCCACCCCCGTACCGACCCGTCCGCCCTGACGGGATGGAGCACCGACCCGGCCGTCCGGACCGCCGCCCGCCTGGACCGCTCCGGGTTCGACCCGGGCTCGATCCCGGATGCCGTCGTCGCCGCCCGCTCGGTGGACGACGTCGTCGAGCTGCTGACCCACGCCCACGCCACCGGCACCCCGGTCGTCGTCCGCGGGGCCGGGACCGGGCTGTCCGGGGGAGCGGTCGCCGGGGCCGGGAGCGTGGTGCTCGACCTGAGCGGTCTCGACCGGATCGTGGAGATCTCCCCCGTCGACGAGCTCGCCGTCGTCGAGGCCGGGGTCCTCACCGCCGACCTCGATGCCGCGGCCGCCGCGCACGGCCTGCGCTACGCCCCGGACCCGGCCAGCGCGGCGATCTCCACGATCGGCGGGAACATCGCGACCAACGCGGGCGGGCTGCGCTGCGCCAAGTACGGCGTCACCCGCGAGGCCGTGCTCGGCCTGGACGTCGTCCTCGCCGACGGCCGCCGGGTCGCCACCGGACGGCGCACCGTCAAGGGCGTCGCCGGCTACGACCTGACCGGGCTGTTCGTCGGTTCCGAGGGGACCCTCGGGGTGGTCGTCGGCGCGACCGTCCGGCTGCGGCCGGTCCCGGTCGCGACCGCGACCCTGGCCGCCTGGTTCGACGACGTCACCACGGCCGCCGCCGCGGCCGCCGCGATCACCGCGGCCCGGCTGCAGCCCGCCGTCGCCGAGCTGCTCGACACGACGTGCCTGGACGCGATCGCCGCGGCCGGCGGGGCCGCGTCGCACGGGGCGGCGTTCCTGCTGGTCCAGACCGACGGTTTCGGCGCCGCCGCGGAGATCGACGCGGTGCGCGCCGTGGTCGCCCCGCTCGCGTCGCGGGTCGACCTCGCCACCGACGACGCCGGGTCGCAGGCTCTGCTCGCCACCCGCCGCGCCGGACTGCCGGCCCTGGAGCGGCTGGGCCGGGTCCTCGTCGAGGACGTCGCGGTGCCGCGCTCGCGGCTCGCCGAGGCGGTCACCGCGATCGCCGCGATCTCGGCCCGCAGCGGGATCCGGATCGCGACGATGGCGCACGCCGCCGACGGCAACCTGCACCCGATCCTCGTCCTCGAACCGGGCCGTGAGCTCGACCAGCAGGTGTGGGACGTCGCCGGGGAGGTGTTCGCGACGGCACTGCGCCTGGGCGGCACGCTGACCGGGGAGCACGGCGTCGGCCTGCTCAAGCGCCGCTGGCTGCGCGACGAGCTCGGCGACGACCTGGTGGACCTGCAGCAGCGGCTGCGATCGGTGTTCGACCCCCGCGGCGTCCTCAACCCCGGCAAGGCCCTCTGACCTCCCCGGGCCGCAGCGCCCGACCGCCCACCCGTGACCCGACACCCGCCCCGGACGTGCCGCACCGCCGCGCCCCGGCCGTCCGCCCGTACCCGCACCGAGGAGACACCGTGCCCGACACGCCCGTGACCGCCCCGTCCGACACCGTTCCCGAGACGGCCGCCCGCCGCGTCGAGTTCATCTCGCTGTCGCACCTGAACCCCTCCACCGAGCTCGCCCCGCTGCCGACCCGCGGCATCGACCTGCCCTACTTCCGGCGCTACGTGCGCACCCTGGAGGAGTCCGGCTACGACTACACGCTGCTGCCCTACGGCTCGAACACCGCGGACTCCTTCGTCGTGGCCTCCGCGGTCGGACAGCTCACCGAGCGGCTGCGCCCGATCGTCGCCGTCCGGCCGAACACCGCCTTCCCCCTGGTGGTGGCCCAGCAGCTCGCCACGCTCGACCAGCTGACCGAGGGGCGCGCCGTCGTCCACCTCATCTCCGGCGGCAGCGACGCCGAGCAGGCCCGCCAGGGCGACTACCTGCCCAAGGCCCGCCGCTACGCCCGCACCAGCGAGTTCATCACGCTGCTGCGCCGCGCCTGGACCGAGACCGAGGCGTTCGGCCACGACGGGGAGTTCTACCGCTTCGACGACTTCGGGCCCGGCTTCGCGCCCTACGGCGACACCATCCCGATCTCCATCGGCGGCCAGTCCGACGAGGCGTTCGAGATCGGTGGCCGGCAGGCCGACGTGTTCAGCTTCTGGGGCGAGCCGCTCGCCGACATCCGCGCCCAGATCGGCCGGGTGCACGCGATCGCCGACGCCGCGGGCCGGCCGCGGCCGCGGATCTGGGTGACCTTCCGCCCGATCGTCGACCGCACCGACGAGCTGGCGTGGGCCAAGGCCTACCGCTACGCCGACGCCATCGGTGCGAGCTTCCGGCGCGGCGCGACCAAGCACCGCTTCACCGGCAGCCCGCAGAACGTCGGCTCGCAGCGGGCACTGGAGTTCGCCGCTCGCGCCGAGGTCTACGACCGTGCGCTGTGGACCCGCACCGCCGCCGTCACGAACGCGGGCGGTGCGTCGACCGCGCTGGTCGGCACCCCCGAGACCGTCGCCGCGGCGATCGTCGACTACATCGACCTGGGTGCCGACCTCGTGTCCATCCGCGGCTACGACACCCTCGCCGACGCCGCCGACTACGGCCGCCGGGTGCTGCCCCTGGTCCGTGAGGAGCTCGCGCACCGCGACGCCACCGGGCGCCGGGGCACCCTGCAGGCCGACCACCCGGGCGCGTTCGCCCCTGATTTCGACGCCGACGCGCTGGCCGGTGTCCTGTGACCGCGCTCGACGAGCGGACCGCGGCGCTCCCGGTCCCGGACCTGTCCGACGCCGCGTTGGCCGCGGTGACCGCCGAGCTCGCCGCCACGGCCGAGACCTACGACCGCAGCGGTGCCGTCCCCGAGGCGGGCATCGCCGCGGTGCACCGGGCCGGGCTGCTCACCGCCACCGTGGCCCGGCGGCACGGCGGCCCCGGGGTGTCGCTGCTCGACGCGGCCCGGATCCTCGTCGCGCTCGGCGAGGGCGACCCCTCGGTCGCCCTGATCACCGCGAACACCCTCAACGCGCACCAGGGCCAGGCCGCCGCCGCGACCTGGCCGGAGGCCACCTACGCGGAGATCCTGCGCCGCTCGGTGCACGAGCCGGTCCTGATCAACGCGGTGCGTGCCGAGCCCGAGCTGGGTGCCCCGGCCCGCGGCGGGCTGCCCGCCACCGTCGCCCGCCGCACCCGCGACGGTTGGTCGCTCTCCGGCCGCAAGGCCTACGCCACCGGTGGCACCGCGCTGGCCCACCACGTGGTCTGGGCGGTCACCGACGACGACGAGCCGCGCGTCGGGCACCTGCTCGTGCCCGCCGACGCCCCGGGCATCAGCTGGGTCGAGACCTGGGACCACCTGGGCCTGCGCGCCTCGAACACCCATGACGTGGTCTACGACGACGTCGCGCTCCCGCTCGACGCGTTCGTCGAGATCCCCCGCGGCGACGACGGCGTCTACCGCGACCCGGCCGCCGTCACCGGCCCGGCGAGCCTCGGCCACCCCGCGCTCTACGTCGGGGTGGCGCGCGCCGCCCGGGCCGCGTTCGTCCGCTACGCCCGCGAGCGGGTCCCCACCGCGCTCGGGCGCCCGATCGCCGAGACCGACCGCATCCGCACCGTCGCCGGCGAGATCGACGCCCACGTCGCGCAGGCCGAGACCCTCCTGTACGGGGCCCTGCTGCGCGCGGGCTCCGGCGAGACCTCGCACCTGCCGCAGCTCTCGCTGCTCAAGGTGCAGATCGCCCGCTCGGCGATCACGGCGGTCGAGACCGCCGTCGCCGCGCTGGGCAACCCCGCGCTCACCCGACACCTGCCGTTCGAACGGCACCTGCGGGACGTGCTCTGCGTGCGGGTCCACCCGCCGCAGGCGGACGCCGCGTTCCTCGACGCCGGCCGCCGCCTCCTGTCCCGCCCCACCCCGCAGGAAGAGAACCCCCGATGACCACCCCCTCCCGCCGGTCGGTGCTGCGCGCCGCCGCCGGTGTCCTCGCCGCCGCCGTCCTCGCGTCGGCCTGCGGCACCGGAGCGGTGCAGAACACCGCCGCCGGCGCCCCCACCGACGGCGGCGACCTGACCTTCCTCATCGACTCGCTCGGCGACACCTGGGTCCCGAACGACAGCTCGATCTCCAGCTTCCAGGGCCACGTGTGGGGCCACGTCACCGACAAGCTCGTCTACGTCGACGACAAGGGCGCCGTGTCGCCGTGGGTCGCGCAGAGCTGGCAGCAGAACGCCGACGCCACCGAGTTCACCCTGAAGCTGCGTCCCGGTGTCACGTTCTCCGACGGGTCCCCGGTCGACGCGGCCGCCGTCGTCGCGAACCTCGACATCTGGGCCAAGGGCCGCCCCGACGAGGGCATCAAGCCGATCGGGCTGTTCCCGAAGACCTACCAGGCCGCCCGGGCGGTCGACCCCACGACGGTGCAGGTCACGTTCCGCTCGCCGACGCTGGGCTTCATCCCGACCCTGGGCTACCACGGCTCGATCCTGATCTCGCCGAAGACGCTCGCACTGCCCGCCGCCCAGCAGGCCGACCTGTCGAACGACATCGGCTCCGGCCCGTACGTCGTCGAGTCCTGGCGCGACGACGACAACGTCGTGCTCCGCAAGCGCCCCGACTACGACTGGGCGCCCGCCGCGCTGGACCACCAGGGCCCGGCCCGGATCGACACGCTGACCTACAAGGTCGTCTCCGAGCAGCAGGTCCGCACCTCCTCGGTGCAGTCCGGGCAGGCCGACGTCGCCTACAACCCCTCGCCCAAGGAGCTGGAGACGCTCAAGGCGCAGGGCCTGACCACCGCCACCCCGCGCTACCTCGGCTTCGTCAACGGCTTCGCGCTGAACACGACGGTCGCCCCGTTCGACGACGTCCGCGTCCGCCAGGCCGTGCAGCACGCCATCGACCGCGACGAGATCATCGCGACCGTCTACACCCCGGACTGGCAGAAGGCCGAGTCGTTCATCCAGAGCAACGTCCCCGGTGCCACCGACCACTCGTCGTCGTTCGCCTTCGACGTGGCGAAGGCCACGGCGCTGCTCGACCAGGCCGGCTGGGTGCCCGGCCCCGACGGGATCCGCGTCAAGGACGGGAAGCGTCTCTCGGTCACGCTGCACCCCAACCCCTACCTCGCCACCTCGAGGGCGATCGACGAGCTGATCGCCCAGCAGCTGCGCAAGGTCGGGATCGAGGCGCCGATCCAGGCACTCGACGTCGTCAACTACACGCAGAAGGTCGTCGTCGGGAGCCCCACGGTGCCCGCCTACGAGGTCACCCGCAGCTTCATCGACGCCGGCACCGTCTCCGGCGTGCTCACCGACGCGAACAAGGGGGAGAACTGGTTCGGCCTCGGCCGCAGCGACCAGAAGCTCGACCAGCTCGCCGACGGCATCGCCGGGGCGAAGGACCCCGCCGCGCGCAACGAGCTCCTCGACCAGCTGCAGGCCCACGTCCTCGACCAGGGGTACTTCGTGCCGATCACCCAGATCGTGCAGCGCATCTACGCGCAGTCCCCGCGGGTGCAGGGCGTGACCTACAACGGCGTCGCCTACGCGAACTACTACACCGCATGGCTGCAGGACTGATCGCGCGATGAACCGGGACTACGTCAGCTACGCGCTGCGCCGCGCCGGGCAGTCGCTCGTCGTGGTGGCCCTCGCCTACGTGTTCACCTTCGTCGTGATCAGCGTCCTGCCGGGCGACCCGGTGACGACGACGCTGCGCAACCCCGAGAACGGGTTCACCGAGGAGGAGATCGCGCGGATCGTGGCCTACTACGGCCTCGACCGCCCCGTCCCGGTCCAGCTGTGGGAGTCGGCGTCCCGGTTCGTGACGGGCGACCTCGGCCTCTCGCTGCGGTCCAACCTGCCGGTGTCCGGGATGGTGGCCGAGGCGCTGCCCTCCACCCTGGCGCTCGCCGCATCGGCCATGACGATCGCCGTCGTGATCGCCTTCGGCGTCGCGTTCGGTGTGCACCGGCTGCCCGCCCCGTACAGCTCGATCCTGCGGTCGGTGCCCGCGCTGTCGCTGTCGGCGCCGACCTTCCTGGTCGGGCTGCTGCTGATCCAGGTGTTCTCCTTCCGGCTCGGGTGGTTCCGGGCCATCGACGCCGACTCCGCCGTCGCGACCTTCTTCGCGGCGCTCACCCTCGGGATCTGGGTCTCCGCCCAGATCGCCGAGGTGCTCATCGCCAACCTCGACCACGAGGCCGACCAGGAGTACGTGGCGGTGGCCCGCTCCCGCGGGCTCACCCGGACCCGGCTGCTGGCGCGGCACCTGCTCCGGCCGTCGTCGCTGCCGGTGGTGACGGTCTTCGCGCTGATGGTCGGTGAGGTCCTCGGCGGCGCGGTGATCATCGAGGCGGTCTTCGGGCGCACCGGGCTCGGCAGTCTCGTCGAACGCTCGGTCGCCATGCAGGACCTGCCCGTCCTGCAGGCGGTGGTCACCCTCGCCGCCGTCGTGTTCGTCGTCGTCAACCTCGTCGCCGACCTGGTCTATCCGCTGCTCGACCCGCGGGTGCGACCGGTGGCCCGCCAGGAAGCAGGAGTGACCGCATGAGCGCCCCCGCCCTCACCCGCACCGACGGGGCACCCGAGCCGGACGCCCGCGCCGCCCGGACCCGTCGGTGGGCGCCGCCGACGGTGCTGGCCTCGTTCGTGGTCGTCGCGCTCGTGCTGGCCTGGGCGGTCGCGCCCGGGCTGTTCACCAGCCACGACCCGGTCGACGGGATCCCCTCGGAGCTGTTCCGCCCACCCGGCGCCGGGCACCTGCTCGGCACCGATCAGCTGGGCCGTGACGTGTTCGCCCGGATCGTGCACGGCACCGCGTCCTCGGTGACCAGCGCGCTGGTCGCGGTTGCGATCGGTGTCCTCGTGGGTGGCGCGATCGGGCTGCTCGCCGGGTTCCTCGGCGGCCTCGTCGACGTCGTGCTCGCCCGGCTCGTCGACGTCCTGCTCGCCATCCCCAGCTTCCTGCTCGCCGTGGTGATCGTCAGCGCGCTGGGGTTCCAGACCATCAACGCCGCCGTCGCCACCGGCATCTCCGCGATCGCGGTGTTCGCCAGGGTGATGCGCTCGGAGGTGCTCAAGACCCGCTCGGCCGTCTACGTCGAGGCCGCCCTGCTGCTCGGCGGCTCCCGCTGGCACGTGCTGCTGCGCCACGTCCTGCCCAACGCCTCGCGCTCGGTGCTGCAGCTCGCCGTCCTGCAGTTCGGGCTCTCGGTGCTGGTCATCGCCAGCCTCGCGTTCCTCGGCTACGGCGACCCGCCGCCCGCCTCGGACTGGGGTCTGCTCGTCGCGACCGGCAAGGACTACCCGCTGGCGCCCTGGCTCGTCTGGGCGCCGGCACTCGTCACGATCGTCACCGTCCTCTCCGTGAACAGGATCAGCCGATGGCTCCGCACGACCGACTGACCGGCACCGTCCTCGACACCGACACCGACACCGACACCGGTGCCGATCCCGCCGGCGCCGCGGAACCCACCGACCTGCCCGGACCGCCGCTGCTGCGGGTCTCGGACCTGACCGTGCACTACGGCCACCACCGCGTCGTGTCCGGTGTGGACCTGACACTGGCCGCGGGCGGCTCGCTCGCGGTGATCGGCGAGTCCGGATCGGGCAAGTCCACGATCGCCCGCTCGCTGCTGCGGCTGCTGCCCACACCCGGCCGGGCCACCGGCCGGGTCGAGGTCGACGGCCGCGAGGTGCTGGGCCTGTCCGAGCGCGCGTTCCGGCCACTGCGGGGACGCACCCTCGGGTTCGTCCCGCAGGATCCGGCCAGCTCGCTCAACCCGGTCCGCACCATCGGCTCGCAGGCCCTGGAGGCGGCCGCGCTCGCCGCCGGCGTCGCGCCCGCGGACCGGCGCGCCCTGGTGCTCGACACCCTGGAGCGCGTCGGGCTGCCCGACCCGGTCCGGGTCTACGGTGCCTACCCGCACCAGCTCTCCGGCGGGATGCTGCAACGCGTCCTCATCGGCCTCGCGGTCCTGCCCCAGCCGTCGCTGCTGGTCGCCGACGAGCCGACCTCGGCGCTCGACGTGACCGTGCAGCGCCGCATCCTCGACCTGCTCACCGGTCTGCGCACCGAGCTCGGGATCGGGCTGTTGCTGATCACCCACGACCTGGCCGTCGCCGCCGACCGGGCCGAGGAGCTGCTCGTGCTCAAGGACGGCACCGTGCAGGAGACCGGCCCGACCCGGCAGGTCTCGCAGCGCCCGGCCTCGGAGTACGCGCGCCGGCTGCACGCCGACGTGCCCGCGCTGCACCCCGACCGCTGGGCCGAGCTGCGCGCGGTCGGACGGGCACGGTCCGGGGCCGAGCCGCGGATCGAGCTCGACGGCGTCGCCAAGACCTTCCCGGGCGGTGTCGTCGCCGCCGACGATGTGTCGTTCCGCGTGCCGTCGGGCACCACCCACGCGCTGGTCGGTGAGTCCGGGTCGGGCAAGACGACCGCGGTCCGGATGCTGCTCGGCCTGGAGCGGCCCGACGCCGGGCGGATCGTCGTCGCGGGTCGCACGCTGCACGGCCGCTCGCGCGCCGAGCTGCGCGACATCCGTCGCCACCTGCAGCTCGTCTACCAGAACCCGTTCACCTCGCTGGACCCGCGATGGAAGGTCGGACGGCTGGTCCGCGAGCCGCTGGACCGGTTCCGGGTCGGCGACCGCGGCGAGCGCACCGCGCTGGTGCGGGCCGCCCTCGCCTCGGTCGGTCTGGCCGAGGAGCTGCTCGACCGGCGCCCGGCCGCGCTGTCGGGCGGGCAGCGGCAGCGGGTCGCGCTCGCCCGCGCCCTGGTGCTGCGACCGGACGTGATCGTGCTCGACGAGCCGACCTCCGCGCTCGACGTCACGGTGCAGGCCGGGATCGTGGAGACGCTGCTGCGGCTGCAGGCCGAGCTGGGGCTCACCTACGTGTTCGTCTCGCACGACCTGGCACTGGTCCGCCAGCTCGCGCACACGGTGTCGGTGCTCCAGCACGGACGCGTGGTCGAGTCCGGTCCGGTCGCGTCGATCTTCGACGAGCCGCGCGCGGAGTACACCCGCACGCTGCTCGCCTCGCTGCCCGGGACCGGGCGGGCCGCCGCGTGAACGCCCCGGCCACGTCGTCGACCGCGTCGGGCCCACGGACGGCCGCTCCGGCGGGCGGGCCTCGCCCGGTGACCGGGCTCGGCTTCAACACCCGGGTGTCCTGGTCCGACGACCACGGCCCCGCCGCCGGGCTCGCCGAGGGGATCGCGCTCTACCGGGCCGCCGAGGACCTCGGCTACGACGCCGGGTGGGCCTACCAGCGTCACTTCGACCACTACCTGTCCTCGCCGCTGCCGTTCTTCGCCGCCGTCGGGCAGCACACGTCGCGGATCCGGCTCGGTTCCGCGGTGCTCCCGATGCGCTACCAGGACCCGGTGCTGCTCGCCGAGGCCGCCGGGACCACCGACCTGCTCGTCGGCGGCCGGCTGGAGCTGGCGCTCGCGACCGGCTCCCAGGCGTCGTGGGACGCGGTGTTCGGCGGTGTCGACACCGACCCGCGGACCGAGGCGCTGCGCCGGCTCGACCGGTTCCTCGCCGGGGTGTCCGGCGAGCCGTTGCACGTCGTCGACGGGCCGGGCCAGGGCGCCCCGGTCGGCACCCCGATCCGGGTCACCCCGCACAGCCCCGGGCTGCGCGGCCGGCTGCGGATCGGCGCGGCGAGCACCGACTCCGCGCGCCGCGCGGCCCGCCTCGGGCTCGGCCTGATCACCGGCACCGTGCTGCACGGCCTCGCCGAGGGGGAGACGTTCGCGCAGTACCAGGCCCGGGTGATCGCGGCCTACCGCGACACCTGGTACGAGGTGCACGGCTCCACCCCGCCGCCGGTCGCCGTCGCCGCGTCGATCCTGCCCGGGACCACCGCGGCGCTGCGCGAGACCTACGCCGCCTACGACCACCAGCGCCGCACCGAGGGGATGGCCGCGTCCCGGCCGCGCGGCGCACTCGAACCGGTGGTCGGCGCGCAGCTCCCGGCCGGGCAGCGGATCAGCCCGGTGCACCACGGCACCCCCGACGAGGTCGCCGCCTCGGTGCTCGCCGACCCCGGGATCGCCGCCGCCGACGAGGTCGTGCTGTTCCTGCCACCGGGCTTCGGGCCCGGGGCGAACGTCCGGCTGCTCACCGACCTCGCCGCCGTCGCCCCGGCCTGGGGCTGGTCCCCGGCCTGACCCGCGCCCGGGTCACACCGGCGGCCGGTGCGCCCCCACCGGGCGCACCGGCTCGTCGTGGCGGGTCAGCTCGACGGCCGCGTGCTGGCCGGTGCAGCCCTGCGCCAGCGGCGAGGTGCCCACGTCGCGGGTGAGCACGTTCGGGTTGCCGTGCACGCAGAACGGCCGCTCCGCCGCCGGGTCCAGTGGGTCGAACCAGGCCCCGGTCGGCAGCTGCACCACCCCGGCCCGCACCTCGTCGGTGACCCGGGCCGCGGCCAGACAGGCCCCGCGGTCGTTGTGCAGCCGGACCAGGTCGCCGTCGGCGATGCCGCGGGTCGCGGCGTCGTCCGGGTGGACGGCGACGACCTCGCGGCCGTCGATCTTGTGCGCGGCGCTGTGCGCACCGAAGTCCAGCTGCGAGTGCAGCCGGGTCGCCGGTTGGTTCGCGACCAGCCACAACGGGTGCCGCGCGGTCGGCGCGTCGGTCGGTGCCCGCCACACCGGGTACCCGGGGGCGTCGGCGTAGCCGAATGCGGCGACGGTCGCCGAGTACAGCTCGATGCGGCCCGACGGCGTCGGCAGCGGGTGCGCTGCGGGGTCGGCGCGGAACGCGGCGAGCACGTCCCCGTCGTCGGGACGGGTGGGGAGCGCGAGCTCGCCCTCGACGCGGAACCGGCCGTAGGACGGAGCGGGCAGACCGCGGGCGGCCAGGTCGGCGCGGGTCACCTCGTAGAGGTGGGCGAGCCAGCCGTCGGTGTCCCGGCCGCCGGTGAACGCCGCGCCCGCGCCGAGCCTCTCGGCGAGCGCGGCGAGGACGGCATGGTCGTCGCGGGCCTCGCCGGGCGGGTCGGTGAGCCGGTGCATCGCGGTCATCACCGGGTCGTGGCGGCTCGCGCCGATGTCGTCACGCTCGATCGTCCAGGTCGTCGGGAGCACGACGTCGGCGTGCCGGGCGGTCGCGGTCCAGGCCGGCTCGTGCACCACGAAGGTGTCGAGCCGGGCGACGGCCCGGCGCAGCCGCCCGAGGTCCTGGTGGTGGTGGAACGGGTTGCCGCCCGCCCAGTAGGCGAGTCGCACGTGCGGGTAGCGGCCGCGGCGGCCGTCGTGGTCGTAGAGCTCGCCGGGGTGCAGCAGCATGTCCGCGACCCGGGCCACCGGGATCGCCTCGTCGACGCCACCCGTGCCCTGGGGGAGCGCCCCGATCGCGACGTCGACCCGGGGCCTGCCGTAGTGCCCGATCGAGCCCAGCCCGTAGCAGAACCCGCCGCCGGGCAGCCCGATCTGGCCGAGTGCGGCGGCCAGGGCGATCCCCGCCCAGACCGGTTGCTCGCCGAACTCGGCGCGCTGCAGCGACTGCGCGACGGTGACCAGGGTCCGCCCGGCCGCCGCGCACCGCGCGAGCCCGCGGATCGCCTCGGCCGCCACCCCGGTGATCCCCGCCGCCCAGACGGCGTCCTTGACGACGCCGTCGTCGCTGCCGCGCAGGTACCCGGCGACCCGGTCCCAGCCGACGCAGTACCGGTCCAGGAACGCCCGGTCGTGCCGGTCCTCCTCGAGCAGGGTGTGCAGCAGCCCGAGCATCAGCGCGGTGTCGGTGCCCGGCGGCAGCGACAGCCACCGCGGGCGCGCCTGCGCCGGCAGGTCCGAGCGCAGCGGCCCGATGTTCACCAGGTGCGCGCCGCGCGCGGCTGCCGCGGCCAGCGCCGAGCGCTCCACGTGGGCGCTGATCCCGCCCGCCCCGACCGTGGAGTTCTTCAGGTTCATCCCGCCGAAGGCGAGCACCGTGTCGGTGTGCGCGGCCACCTGGTCCCAGGTCACCGGCCCCTTGGAGACGACGTCGGTGGGGCCCAGCACGTGGCGCAGCACCGTCTCCGCGGCGGCCGCGCTGTAGGTGCCGACCGAGCGCACGTACCCGCCGAGCACGGTGTTCAGGAAGCGGTGGACCTGGCTCTGCGCGTGGTGGAACCGGCCCGCGCTGGCCCAGCCGTAGCTGCCGCCGTAGACGGCCTGCGGGCCGTGGGTGTCGCGGACCCTGGCGAGCTCGGTGGCGAGCCGGTCGAGCACCTCGTCCCAGCCGACCTCGACCCAGCGGTCGGCGCCGCGTCGCGCGTCCGGGCCGGGGCCGTCGGTCCACCACCCGAGCCGCACCGCGGGGCGCCGCACCCGTGCCGGGTGGTCGACGGCGGAGGCGACGTTGCCGAGCAGCGGCGACGGGTCGGGGTCGCCGGGCCGGGGGAACACGGCGAGCCCGGAGGGGGAGGTGACGGCCCGGAACGAACCCCAGTGCGAGCTGTGGTGGCGGGCGGCCGGCGGGGGAGCGGGGACGGCCACCGTCCGAGTCAAGGCGGCCGGGACCGGCGGTGTCCAACGACGATCCGCCATCGCCGTCGATCGTCCTGCGCGATCGGTCCGGCCGGCGGTGCCGGGTCGCACCCCTGTGGGGCACCCGACGACGCGGTGCCGGGAGCGGAATCCGGCGCCCTCTCCCAGGACCGGACGGGCGCCCTATGGCGCCGCCCCGGTGTCGGCGCCCCCGTGGCTGCGGGACCTGGAGCGGGCTACCGGGCCAGGGCACGGCGCCACTGGGCGGTGACGCTCCGGCGCAGCGCCTCGGTGTCGACGCTGTCCGGGGCGAGCAGCCGCTGCAACGCGATCCCGCGCAGCTGCCCGACGACGGCGGTCGCGACCTCGTCCGCGCCGGCGTCCGCCGTGATGCTGCCGTCCGCGATGCCGGCCTCGACGTCGTCGCGCAGGTCGGCGCGGAAGGCCGCGTCCCGTTCGCGGAAGATCGGGGCGAGCTCGGGCTGGGTGGCGGCCTCGGCCCACAGCAGCAGGAAGGCCTGGTGGAACGCACCGATCCGGCCGAGCTCCCCGAGGTAGCCGTCGATCAGCCGCAGCAGGCGGTCGAGGCCGGGCGGGAGGTCGTCGAGTCCCGGGACGAACCCGGCCTGGGTGGCGCGCGCCAGCCGCTCCACCAACGCCTGCTTCCCGCCGAAGTGGTGGGTGACGATGCCGCGGCTGTACCCGGCCCGTTCCCCGACACGGGCGAGCGTCAGCGACCGCACGCCCTGCTCGACGACGAGCTCGGCGGCGGCGGTGAGCAACGCGGCTTCGGCCTGGTCGCGGCGTTCCTGCTGGGTACGGCGCATGGCCGGACACTAGCAAACAAATTTGCGTGTCATCCAACAAGTATGTGTAGGGTGGGTGTCAGGAGGTTCCGATGATCGAGATCGAAGACCACGCCCTGGACGCCCTGCTGGCCGACGACCCCGGTGGCCCGGTCGTGATGCTGAACCTGTTGCGGTTCCGCCCGGACGGCGGCCGGGAGAGCTACCAGCGCTACGCCGACGCTCTCCGGGCCGAGCTCAACCCCCGCTACGGCCTGCAGGTGGTGTACCTCGGTGTCGGTGAGCCGGCGCTGGTCGCCGAGAGCGGGCAGGCGTGGGACATGGTGGTGCTGGTCCGCTACCCGGACCGGGAGGCCTTCGCGGCCATGGTGCGCGATCCCGAGTACCAGGCGATCACCCACCTGCGCACCGAGGCGCTGGTGGAGTCGGTCCTGCAGCCGACGACGCCGGTGACGGGCTGATGCCCGCGGTGTTCGTCCACGGCAACCCCGAGACGGCGGCGGTCTGGGACCTGCTGCTGGCGGAGCTCGCGCCCACGCGGACCGACGTGGTGTGCCTGTCGCCGCCCGGTTTCGGTGCGCCCCTGCCCGCCGGGTTCGAGGCCACCCCGGCCGGCTACCGCGACTGGCTGGCCGGCGAGCTGGCGGCCTTCGGCGAGCCGGTGGACCTGGTGGGTCACGACTTCGGCGGCATCCACGTCCTCAACGTCGTGCTGAGCCACCCGCACCTGGTCCGCAGCTGGGTCAGCGACGCCCTCGGAGTGTTCGACCCGGACCACGAGTGGCACGAGCTCGCCCGCCGCTGGCAGACCCCGGGCGTCGGCGAGGCCGACGTCGCGGCGCGCTTCGGTGCCGCGCCCGCCGAGCGCGCCGCGGTGCTGGTGGAACGCGGGATGGGTCGGGCGGTCGCGGCGCGCGTCGCGGCCGGGCAGGGCGAGGAGATGGGCCGCGCGGTGCTCTCCCTGTACCGGTCCGCCGCCGCGGCCGGTGCGCCCGGCCTCGGCCTGCCGCTGGAACGCGCGGCGGCCCGGCCGGGTCTCGCCGTCCTGGCGACCGCCGACCACGTCGTCGGCACCGAGGAGCAACGCCGCCGGGCGGCCACCCGCGCCGGGGCCCGGGTCGCGGTCCTCGACGGTCTCGGCCACTGGTGGATGACCCGTGAGCCGGCCCGTGGGGCCGCGGCGCTGACCGGGTTCTGGGCGTGCCTGCGCTGAGGCACGGCGGGCGGTGGGGGTCGGCCCGGGGGCGGACGGGGGAAGCGCGACGGCGCCGCCCGGCCGCCCGTTCGACGGGTCAGTCCGCCCGGGACGCGGCCTCGGCGGTGACCGTGCGGGCGACCTCGTCCGGCACGACGCGGGCGCCCGGCCGGTAGGTCACCGCGCGCAGGTCGCCGGTGAACCGGAAGATCCCGCGCCGCCGCCGCAGCGCCCAGGACACCGGCCCGCGGGCGTCGCGGCCGACCGAGATGCCGGTCCAGGGTGCCATCCCGGTCAGCGCCCACCGGTCGGGCAGCGCGGTGACCGGGACCCCGTCGGCGGAGACGGCGAGGTGCCAGCGCAGGTCCGGGGTCGCCGTCACGGACAGGACGACCCTGCGGGCTCCGGCCGGGGCCGGGCCGTCCGCGGTGGACACCCGGCCGCCCGCGTTGTGCAGCACGACCAGCCGCCCGTCCTCGACGGCGAGCAGGTAGCCGCCGAACGCGTCGCCGTGCGCGACGAGCACGCCCTCGTCGCCCGGGGCGAGCCCGCCGAGGGTGACCTCGACGTCGAACGACCGGAACGCGACCAGCTGCGCGGACCGGTAGCGCTCCAGCACCGGAGTGCCGGGCAGGATCCGCACCGGCTCGGCCAGGCGGGCCTCGCCCGGCCGTCGCACCGCCAGGTCACCGCGGTCGAGCAGCGGGAACACGGTGTTCTCCCAGGCGGTGCGCTCCCAGGCCGCGGCGAGCTCGGCGGCCCGCTGCGGATGGGCGGCGGCGAGGTCGACCAGCTCGGCGGGGTCGGTGCGCACGTCGTAGAGCGCCCAAACCGGGTCGTCGATGTCGCGGTGGCCCGGCTCGTGGCGGGCGAGCAGCTTCCAGCCGTCGCGGTAGAGGCCGCGGTGCCCGCCCATCTCGGAGTACTGCTCGATGTGCGGGCTCGCGGTCACCTCGCCGCGCAGGAACCCGCCCAGGTCGACGCCGTCGGGCTCGGCGGTCGGCGTGCCCGCGCGCTCGGCGAGCCGGGGCACCCCGGTCAGCGCGAGCAGCGTCGGGACCAGGTCGGTGACGTAGGTGTAGTCGCGCAGCACCCGTCCGGCGGGCAGGCCCCGCGGCCAGGACACCAGCAGCGGCACCCGCACCCCGCCGGCGTAGGTCTGCCCCTTGTAGAACCGGAACGGGGTGTTCGACACCTGTCCCCAGCCGCGCGGGTAGTGCACGCCGAGCTCCTCGGACCCGATGAGCGACTCGTCGTGGTCGACGTCGCGCTCCCAGTCCGCGGGGACGGGATGGTGCACGAAGCGGGTGAAGTAGCTGCGGGTGCCCTCCGGGCCGCCCTCGGCGGTGCCACCGTTGTCGGAGGTGAACACGATGATCGTGTCGTCGAGCTCGCCCAGCTCCTCGAGCAGGGCGGTGACCCGGCCGAGCGAGGCGTCCACGGTGGACACCATCGCCGCGTAGACCTCCATGTAGCGGGCGTAGCGGCGGCGTTCGTCGGGCGACAGCGACTCCCACGGCGGCACGTCGTAGCCGGGTTCGGGGTTGCGCGGGGCCTGCCGGGTGCCGGGCGGGAACAGGCCGCGGTCGAGCTGGCGGGCGAAGCGGGCCTCGCGGACGGCGTCCCACCCGGCGGCGTAGCGGCCCTCCTGGTCGGCGAGGTCGGCGGCGGGCACCTGCAGCGGTCCGTGCATCGCGACGTGCGCGAGGTACAGCAGGAACGGCCGGGTGGCGTCGTGCGCGCGCAGCTCGGAGACCATCGCGCACGCGCGGTCGGTGAGGTCGTCGGTGACGTAGTAGCCCGGCGGGTACTCGTCGACGTCGAGGGCGTGCTCGTCGACGGTGATCTGGTTGGGGTGGAAGAAGGAGTTCAGGCCCTCCAGCGAGCCGTGGTAGCGGTCGAACCCGCGCCGGGTCGGCCAGGAGTCCCGCGGCCGGCCGGGTGCCAGGTTCGCGTCGCGGACCAGGTGCCACTTGCCGACGGCGAACGTGGCGTACCCGCCGGCGCGCAGGTGCTCGGCGAGGGTCGCGGCGTCGTCGCCCAGCTCCAGGCGCATGCCGGGGAAGCCGGGGTCGGCGTTGGCGACCCAGCCGTACCCGGCCCGGTGCGGGTTGAGCCCGGTCAGCAGCGCGGCCCTGGCCGGGGAGCACAGCGGTGCGGTGTGGTGCTCGGCCAGGGTGAGCCCGGCCTCGGCCAGCCGGTCGAGGTGCGGGGTGGGGATCTCCGAGCCGTACGGGCCGATGTCGCTGTAGCCCAGGTCGTCGACGACGACCACGACGACGTTCGGTCGCCGGACCCGCTCGGGCTCGGGCGGCCACCAGCGCGTCGAGGTCGCGGCGGTCCGGCCGATGGTGCCGCCGAACCCGTCGTAGCCCCGTGCGCCGGGCGGGACGGACGGGACCGGCGAGGCCGCGGTGGGCGGGGGATCGGTGGGCACGACGGGACCTCCGGGCGGGGACGGGCGGGAAGCGGACGGGCGCGTGACGCGGGCCGGCCCGGCGTCCGCGGGGGCGGGCGCCGGGCCGGCGGCCGGGCCTAGTTCGTGTAGTGCGAGGAGTCGCCGGTGCGCACGACGCTGCGCGCTCCGCTGGGCGAGACCGGGATGTCGCCGGCCAGGGTGATCCGGCGCAGGGCGCGGTGGTGGTCGTCGTAGTCGGCGACGGCGTAGTGCTGGGTCGCCCGGTTGTCGAACAGCACGAAGTCGCCGTCGGACCAGTTCCAGCGCACGGTGTTCTCCAGCCGGACGATCCGGTCCTGGAGCAGGTGGTAGACGGTCTGGGACTCCTTGGAGTTCAGCCCGACGAACTCCCGGACGAAGTGGCCGAGCACGAGCACCCGCTCGCCGGTCTCCGGGTGGACGCGCACCACCGGGTGCTCGGTCTCGTAGGTGGTGGAACGGAACTCGGCGCGGTAGGCGGCGATCCGGTCGTCGTCGGGCGCCGTGGTGGTCTCGGCGTCGCGGGCGTAGTCGAAGGCGTTGGTGTGCACCGCCCAGAGCTCGTCGACGAGGTTCTTCAGCGGCAGCGGGAGCGAGGCGTAGGCGGCGCCGGTGTTGGCGAACACGGTGGTGCCGCCGTAGGGCGGCAGGTCCAGCGTGCGCAGCGAGCTGATCGCGGGGATGCGGTCGACGAAGGTGACGTCGGTGTGCCAGCTGTTGGCCTTGCCGCGGTCGGAGTCCACCGGGAGCACGTGGGTCTTCTCGCCGCGCACGGTCGGGTGCGCGGTGGTCGGGCTGCCGAACAGCGAGACGAACGCGAGGTGCGACTCGTCGTCGAGGTGGCCCTGTCCGCCGAAGAACAGCGCCTTGTGCTCGAGCAGCGCCGCGCGCAGCGTGGCGACGGTGGCGGCGTCGAGGTCGCCGCCCAGGCGGACGCCCTCGACGCGGGCGCCGATGCGTCCGCCGACCTTGCGCACGACGGGCTGCGCGGCTGCGGTGGGGGTCGGGTTCTCGGCCTGCAGGGTCATCGGATCTCCAGACGTGGGGTGCGGGTGGCCCGGGGGCGCCGGTCGCGGCGGCAGGGGCGGGAGGACGCCGGCGGGCGGGCCGCCCACCGTCCACTCCGGACGGAGTGGGGGAGCGGGGCACCACGGTCCCGGCACGTCGTCGACGGTAGGGAGGCGCCCGCGGCGGCGGCAACGGTTGCGCTCATGCCGATCCCAACCCCTGCGCCGGGACCGCGCGGGCCGCGGTTGTCAATGTGATCCGCTGCCGTGATTCCAGGCATCGACCCGGTCTCCCGGCCGCTGCTAGCGTCACCGGTGTGAGTGACGACCGCGACCGACCCGGGCCGCGGCCCGGCGTGCGCCGCGGCCTGGTCCCCGGCGTCCTGCCCTTCCTGGTCCTGCGCCGGCACGTCGATCTGTGCCGCACGGCGACCGCACTCTGTCGACCGGTCTGACCAACCCGACGCCCTGACGCGTCCCGCGACCCCGGAGCGGGCGCGGCGCCACCGCACCCGCGGTCCCGCCGCACTGTCCCGCCCGGACCGCGCGCCCCCTCGATCGGCCCCGCCGGGTCCACGTCCCACCGGCGCCGCCGTGCCCCGACCGTCCGCCGCCGCGGCCCGGACGGGGCCCGCCGACACCCAGGACCACCCGGCCACCGCGCGCCGCGGACCCCACCGAGGGGCCGCGCGACGTCGTGGCCCGCGCCCCGAGGACCGCCGATGCCCGGCCCCACCACGCCCGGACCCCCTGCCGACCTCCCCTCCGCCCCCGCCGACCCGACCGCACGCCCGTCGGCCCGGCCCCGTCCGCACCACGTCCGCCACGTCGGCGGCCACCGTCCCGCCCACCGCGCCGTCGTGCGCGCCGCGGCCCCCGAGCCGGTCACCGGGGCGGGCGTGCCGGCCGCGGCGGCGGTGCTCGGCGCCGTCCGGCGAGCCGGGGTGGTGTTCCGCGACGAGCTCGTCACGGCCACCGGGCTGTCGCACGCGACGGTGAACCGCCAGGTCGTCGCGCTCGTCGCCGCCGGAGTGGTCCGCGAGCGGCCCGACCTCGTGCCCACGGGCACGGTCGGCAGGCCCCGCATCCCGCTGGAGATCGACACCGACCGGTTCGGCGTGCTCGGCCTGCACGTCGGTCTGCACCGCACCACGCTCGCCGTCGGTGACCTGCGGGGCACCGTGGTGTCGGCGACCGACGTGCCCACCCCGCGCGACGCCGAGCCCGGCACCGCGCTGGCCGGGCTCGCCGCCCGGCTGCGACGGTTCGCCTCCCGCGGCCCGGGGCGGACCGTGCTGCAGGTCGGCCTCGTGGTCGGCGGCCAGGTGTCGGGTGAGCGCGACCGGTTCGGTCACCCCCGGCTCGGCTGGGACCCCGCCCCGCTCGCCGACATCGTCGACCGGGTCGGGCTGCCGGGGGTCGTCGTCGTCCCGCAGATCGAGGCGATGGCCGGCGCCGAGTCGCTGCTGTCCCCGCACGTCGACGAGGGGACCACCCTGCACGTCTACGCCCGCGAGGCCGTCGGTGCCGTGCTCACCGTCGACGGCAGGGTGCACGCCCCCGCCGGCGGACCCGGCACCGTCAGCCACCTGCCCGTCGGCGGGGACGGGGTGCTGGGGCGGGAACGCTGCCACTGCGGGCGGACCGGCTGCCTGGAGGCCGCCGCCGGCGACTCCGCCGTGGCCCGCGCCGCGCACGCGGCCGGGATCGTGGACGCACCCGTGATCGAGAAGGTGGTCGGCGCGGCCGAGGGCGGCGACCGACGGGCGCACGACCTGCTCGCCGAGCGGGCCGCCCTGCTGGGCCGCGGCGTCGCGCTGGTCCGCGACGTGCTCAACCCCGACCGCGTCGTCCTCGCCGGGCAGGCGTTCACCGCCTACCGGGCCGGGCTCGCCCACGTCTCCCGGAGCTTCGCCGAGGCGAGCGCGCTCCCGCCGATCAGCCTGCAGGCGGGCACCTTCGGGTCCGCACTGCAGGCGGTCGCCGCGTGCACCGCCGGCCTGCGCCCGATCTACGCCGACCCGCTCGGCACCACCCGCCGCGCCGCCGCGGTCGCCGCCGACGCGCGCGCGGCGCCTCGGCCGTTCCCGACCCCCACCACCCCCCGAGAGGCGAACCACCGATGACCACCCGACTCCTGTCCTCCCCGCTCGACCGGCGCAGCCTGCTGCGCCGCGCCGGACTCGGTGTCCTGGCCGCCGGCGCGGCCGGTGCGGGCCTGACCGGGTGCGCCTCCGCCGTCGACGAGCGGCGTGCCGCCGGGAACGCCGCCGCGAGCGCACCGGTGCGCGGCGGGACCCTGAAGCTGGCCGCTCGGACCGACCTGGTGCCCGGCAACTTCCTCACCAACTCCAACGACGGCGTCACGACCACCGTCGGCCTGGTCTACGACACCCTGGTCCGCCGGCCGAACACCGGGTTCGAGCCGCAGCCGCGGCTCGCGACGTCCTGGGAGATCAGCCCGGACGGCCGCACGGTGACCCTGCAGCTGCGTGACGACGTCTTCTTCCACGGCCGCGGCACCGAGCGGGGCCGGCCGTTCACCTCGGCCGACGTCGAGTTCTCGATCCGCACCTACGCCGACCCGAAGTGGACCGCGCAGCTGCGCAGCACCGCCGCCGCCGTCACCTCGTTCGACACCTCGCAGCCGCACCGGGTGGTGCTGGGGCTCGCGGAGCCCCTGTCGAACATCCTCGACCTGCTCGACACCGTCCCGATCCTGGACTCCGCGACCATCGACGCGCTCGGGCGTGGCGAGGCGTTCGTCGGGACCGGCCCGTTCCGGTTCGAGTCCTGGACCCCGAACACCTCGATCGTCTACGTGCGCAACGAGCACTTCCGCGACCCCGAGCGGCCCTATCTCGACCGGGTCGAGCTGAGCATCGGCGGCGACGCCCAGGCGCTGCTGGCCGGCCTGCGATCCAACCGGTTCGACGTCGTCGGCGGGCTCCCGTTCCGCGACATCGCGACCCTGGACGCGGCCGAGGGCTTCCACGCGATCACCATGGAGGGCGCGGAGCTGCAGACCTACGTGGGCGCGAACGTCACCGCCCCCGGGCTGTCCGACGTGCGGGTCCGCCAGGCCGTCGCCTACGCGATCGACCGGCAACGGGTCGTCGACGAGGTGCTGCGCGGCTCCGGCTACCCGATCAACCTGCCGTGGCCGAAGAGCTCCCCGGCCTACGACGAGGCCCGCAACGCCACCTACACCCGCAACCTCGACCGGGCCCGTGCGCTCGTCGCGGAGGTCGGCACCGTGCCACCGCAGCCGCTGACGTTCCCGGCCAGCCACCCCGTCCACGAACCGGTCGCGCAGATCGTGCAGGCCGACCTCGCCGAGATCGGCATCACCACCACGCTGCAGCCGGTCGATTCCGCGCAGTTCGTGAAGCAGCTGATCGGCGCGCAGTTCCCCGGGCTGTGGACGACGTTCCACTCGTGGGCCCAGCACACCCCGTCGACGCTGACCGTCAGCGCCTACCCCTTCAACGCGCAGAAGAACTCCTCGCGGTTCGTCTCGCCCGACTACCAGCGGGCCGCCGCCACCGCGTGGACGCTGCCCGCGACCGACACCGCCGGCCTCGGCCGCGCCTACACGGCGCTGTCCGACGAGCTGCTCGAGCACCTGTTCCTGGTCGAGATCGGCGTGGTGCTCAACCAGCTCGCCGCCTCGGACCGGGTCCAGGGGGTCGGTTGGTCCAAGCGGGCCGAGATCGACCTCACCGACGCGTACACGGCGGCCTGACATGCTGCGCTTCGTCATCTCCCGGCTGCCGTCGGCGGTCGCGGTGCTGTTCCTCGCCTCGGTGCTGATCTTCGGTCTGCTGCGCCTGGTCCCCGGCGACCCGGCGACCACGCTCGCCGGGCCGGACGCCTCGCCCGAGGTGGTCGAGACGATCCGGGTCTCGCTCGGGCTCGACCGGCCGGTGTGGGAGCAGTACGTGCTGTGGCTGGGGAACGTCCTCACCGGTGACCTCGGCCGCTCGTACCTGATCGGCGGTGAGATCGGCACCCTGGTGGCGGCCGGCCTGGTCAACACGCTCTGGCTGGCCGGCGCCGCGCTCGTCCTGGCCGTGGGGCTGTCGCTGGTCGTCGGGGTCGCGGCCGTGCTGTCGCGGGCCCGGTGGGTCGACACCGTCGTCACCGGGTTCACCACGCTGGCGCTCGCGGTCCCGACGTTCGTCACCGGTGTGGTGCTGGTGCTGCTGTTCGCGGTCGCCTTCCCGGTGCTGCCCTCCGGCGGGACCCCGCCCGGGGGGTTCCTCGCCCGCCCCGACCTGACGTGGCAGTACCTGCTGCTGCCGGCGGTGTGCCTGGCCCTGCCGGTCGCCGGCGCGCTGTCGCGGTTCGTCGTGGAGTCGCTGCGCACCGAGCTCGCGCAGCCCTACGTGCTCACCGCCCGCGCGCTCGGCGTGCCCCGCCGGCGTCTGGTGCTCGCCCACGCCCTGCCCGCCGCGCTCCCCACGGTCGCCACCGTGCTGGGGCTGCAGATCGGCAACCTGCTCGGCGGCGCCGTCCTGGTCGAGCTGATCTTCACCTGGCCCGGGCTCGGTCAGCTGATCGAGCAGGGCATCAGCCGCCGCGACTACCCGGTGGTGCAGGTCCTGCTGCTGCTGTCGGTCGCGGTGTTCGTCGCCGTCCAGCTGGTCACCGACATCCTGCACGCCGCGCTGGACCCGCGGGTGCGGATCGGAGGGAACGCATGACCGTCACCGCCCCCGGCGAGATCCTCCCGGCGAGGACGGCCGCGCCGGCCCGGCCCGGTCCCACCCGCCGCCCGCACGCGCTGTCGGCGCTGTACCGCGGGCGCGGGCTGGTCGGGGCGGTGCTCGTCGGCGTCGTCGTGCTCGCCGGTCTCGCCGCACCGCTGCTCGCGCCGTACGACCCGTTGGCGCAGATCCCGGGTGCGAACCTGCTGCCCGCGTCCGGTGCGCACTGGCTGGGCACCGACGAGGTGAACCGCGACGTCTTCAGCCGGACGCTGTACGGCATCCTCGCCAACCTGTCGATCATCGCGGTCGCGGTGCCGCTCGGGGCGGTCGCCGGTGGCCTGGTCGGTCTGGTGTCGAGTCTGTCGGCGGCCGTCGACGTCGTCGCACAGCGGGTGTTCGACGTGCTGCTCGCGTTCCCGGTGCTGATCCTCGGGATCGCACTGGCCGCGGTCCTCGGGCCGGGCACGACGGCGGTGGTCGTGGTGATCGTCCTCGCCGAGATCCCGATCTTCGGGCGGCTCGTGCGGGGTGCCGCGCTGCGGGTGCGGGAGATGCCCTACGTCGAGGCGGCCACCGTGGTCGGGGCCGGGCGCTGGTGGGTGCTGCGCCGCCACGTGCTGCCGGGCGCCGCCGAGCCCGCCGGTGTGCAGGTCGCGGTGTCGTTGTCCGTCGCCGTCTTCGTGGAGGGTGCCATGAGCTTCATCGGTATCGGGGTCCGGCCACCGGACCCCTCGCTCGGGTCGATCGTCGCCGACTCGGTGCTGTACCTCGACGTCAACCCGGCGATGGCGCTCGGCCCGCTGGCCGTGGTCACGATGCTGACGCTGGGCTTCCTGCTCGTCGCGCAGGCCCTCGCGGCGGGACGGCGGGTGGCCGGATGAGCACCGTGCTGAGCGTGCGGGACCTGCGTATCTCCTTCGGCGACACGGTCGCCGTCGACGGCGTCGACCTCACGGTGCGCCGCGGGGAGGTCGTCGCGCTGGTCGGTGAGTCCGGGTCGGGCAAGACGCTGACGGCGCGGTCGGTGCTCGGCCTGCTCCCCGACGCCGCGACGGCGTCCGGCTCGGTCGAGCTCGCCGGGGACTCCGTCCTCGGCGCACCCGAGGAGGCGCTGGACCGGGTCCGCGGGACCCGCGCCGCGATGGTGTTCCAGGAACCGCAGACCGCGCTGAACCCGGTGCGCACGGTCGGCTGGCAGCTCGTCGAGGCGATCCGGGCGCACGCCCGGGTGCCGCGCGCGCAGGCCCGCCGCCGGGCGGTGGAGCTGCTGCGGCTGGTCGACCTGCCCGAGCCCGAGCGCCGCGTGCGGTCCTACCCGCACCAGCTCTCCGGCGGCCAGAAGCAGCGCGTCGTGATCGCCCTGGCGCTGGCCGGGGAGCCGGACCTGCTGCTGGCCGACGAGCCGACGACCGCGCTCGACGTCACCGTGCAGGCGCGGATCCTGGAGCTGCTGCGCGACCTGCGCGACCGCACCGGCGTGGGCGTGCTGTTGGTGACCCACAACATGGGCGTCGTCGCCGAGCTCGCCGACCGCGTCGTGGTGCTGCACCGCGGCCGGGTGGTGGAGCAGCGCTCCGTCGCGGACCTGTTCGACCGGCCGGCGACCGACTACACGCGGGCTCTGCTCGCGGCGGTGCCGACGCTCGCCGACCGGCCGCGGGGGAGCGCCGTCGCGGCGGTGGCGCAGGCCGCCGACGTCCCCGCGCCGCGCGACCCGGAGGGGCCGGTGCCGGTGCTGTCCCTGCAGGACCTGTCGGTGGTGCACCCGCCCCGGCGCGGCCGGCCCGCGTTCCGGGCCGTGCACGCCGTGAGCCTGGACGTGGCGCCCGGCGAGGTCGTCGGGCTCGTGGGCGAGTCCGGGTCGGGCAAGACCACGATCGGCCGGGCAGCGGCCGGGCTGCTCCCGCCGGCGCAGGGCCGGGTGCTGCTCGACGGCACCGACCTGGCCGGGCTGTCGCGCTCCGGGCTGCGCCGGGTGCGTCGCGGGCTGGCGATGGTGCACCAGGACCCGGCGGCGTCGCTGGACCCGCGCCGGTCCGTGGAGGACTCGGTCGCCGAGCCGCTGCGGGTGCACGGCGCCCGGACCGGCCCGGAGCTGCGCTCCCGGGTGGGCGAGCTGCTGGAGTCGGTCCGCCTGCCACGGGAGTTCGCGACCCGCCGGCCCGGCGAGCTGTCGGGCGGGCAGCGCCAGCGGGTCGCGCTGGCCAGGGCCCTGTCGCTGTCGCCGCGGCTGCTGATCGCCGACGAGCCGACCAGCGCGCTGGACGTGTCGGTGCAGGCCGAGGTGCTGGAGCTGTTCGCGTCGCTGCAGCGCGAGCTGGGGTTCGCCTGCCTGTTCGTCAGCCACGACCTCGCGGTCGTCGACCGGGTCTCCGACCGCGTCGCCGTCCTGCGGGCGGGGGAGGTGGTCGAGCTCGGCACGCCGGCCCAGGTGTTCGGGACCCCGCGGCACGACTACACCCGCCGCCTCGTCGACACCGTGCCCCGCGTCCCCGCCCGGATCTGACACCCGCCCCGCACGAGCGGACCGGTCGTCCGGCAGGGTCCGTACGACCGGTCCGCTCGTGCAGTGGGGAGCAGGACCGTGGGGCCGGGGCCGGGTCCGGACCGGGAACCGGGGTCAGGCGGGGGCGGCGCCCCGGCGCCGGGCGTGGACGGCCGCGGGATGGTCGGCACGGACCCGTGCCTGGCCCGCACCCTGCAGGTGCTCGCGCAGGGTCGCGCCCTCCGGGGCCTCGGCGAGCACCCCACGCCGGCGCAGCTCGGGCACCACGTGCTCCACGACGTCGGCGAAGGTGCCGGGGGTGACCGCGTAGGCGAGGTTGAAGCCGTCGACGTCGGCGACCTCGGCCCAGCGTTCCAGCTCGTCGGCGACCGTCTGCGGCCCGCCCACGACGACGGCGCCCATCCCGCCGATCCCGATGTGCTCGGCGATCGCCCGCGGCGTCCACTCCCGTGTCGGATCGGCCGTGGTGAACAGCTCGACCGCGCTGCGGATGGCCTCGGTCTCGGCGAACCGCAGTGGCTCGTCGGGGTCCATCGTGGACAGGTCCAGGCCGGACCAGCCGCCGTAGAGGGTGAGGGCACCTTCCAGGCTCACGTACTGCGCGAGGTCGGCGTAGCGCTCGCTGGCCTGCTCGTCGGTGGCGCCGGTGACCACGGTGACCATCGTGAAGACCTTCACCGCACGGGGGTCGCGGCCCTGCTCGGCGGTCTGCCTGCGCAGCTCGGCGACCCGCGGGGCCAGTGTCTCCGGGGTCGGGGAGATGACGAAGACGCCCTCGGCGTGCCGGGCGGCGAACGTCGTGCCGCGTGCGGAGGCGCCTGCCTGGAAGATCGTCGGCGTGCGCTGCGGGGAGGGCTCGGTCAGGCCGATGCCCGGCACGTCGAAGAACTCGCCGTGGTGGCCGATCGGACGGACCTTCGCCGGGTCGGTGTAGACACCCTTGTCCCGGTCGAGCAGCACCGCGTCGTCGTCCCAGGACGCCTCCCACAGCTGGTAGCAGACCTCCATGAACTCGTCGGCGACGTCGTAGCGCCGGTCGTGCGGCACCTGCTTCTCCAGCCCCAGGTTGCGGGCCGCGGACTCCAGGTAGGAGGTGACGACGTTCCACGCGACCCGGCCCCGGGTGTAGTGGTCCAGGGTGGAGAACCGCCGGGCGAGCGCGTAGGGCTTCTCGTAGGTCAGCGACACGGTGATCCCGAAGCCGAGCCGCTCGGTGACCGCGGCCATCGCCGAGACGGCCAGGGTCGGGTCGCCGACGGGGACCTGCACGCCGTCGCGGATCGCCGGTTCGGGGCCGTCGCGGTAGACGTCGTAGAGGCCGACGACGTCGGCGATGAACAGGCTGGTGAACCCGCCGCGCTCCAGCAGCTGCGCCAGCTCGGTCCAGTAGCGCAGGTCGTGGAAGGTGTGCGAGCGGTCCTGCGGGTGGCGCCACAGGCCGGGTGACTGGTGCCCGGCGCACGTCATGTCGAAGGCGTTCAGATGGATGCGGCGCGGTGCCGGGTCGATCGCGCGGCTCATCGCTTGCCGGCGCTCCAGGCGTAGGGCAGGTCGGTCCCGTTGAGCACGTGGTCCCCGACCGACTGCAGCTTGTAGATCAACGGGTTGTGCACCGAGATGACCCGCGCGTTGCGCCAGTGCCGGTCCAGCCGCAGCTTCTCCGAGGTCACGGAGGCACCGCCGACCTCGAACAGCTGGGTGGTCGCGTCGAGCACCGCGGGGATGATCGTGGCCTGGGCATGGGCGACGTCGAGCTCGACCCGGTCGAGCAGCTCCGGGTCCTCCCCGCCCGCGGCGAGCAGCGTGTCGAGCTGCTCGGCGATGGCCAGCACCAGGGCACGCGAGGACCAGGCGGCCGCCGACAGCCGCCCGATGACCTGCTGGACGAGCGGGTCGTGGCGGGGCAGGTCGGCCGGGGCGTGGGTGAAGGTGCGGGTGCGCTCGCGGACCCAGGCGCTGACGTCGTCGGTGGCGCGGCGGGCGATCCCGGCGAGCACGGCGAGCTGGACGAGCTGCAGGTAGGAGGTGCCCCAGCCGCGGCCCTCGGTGCCGTACCCGGGTCCGAGGACCCGCTCGCGGGGGACGGCGACGCCGTGGAACTCGGTGGTGCCGCTGGCGGTGAGGCGCTGCCCGAAGCCGTCCCAGTCGTCGTGCTGCACGACGCCCTGGGCGTCGCCGTCGACGAGCACGGACACGCGCTGCCCGTCGAGGTCGGCGGCGACCAGGATCTGGTCGGCGTAGAGGCTGCCGGTCGAGTAGTACTTGGTGCCGTCGAGGCGGTAGCCGTCGCCGTCGGAGGTCAGGGTGGTGCGGTAGCGGTCGATCGCGCCGACGCCGGGCTCGGTGATGGCGTTGCCGACCAGCCGCCCCTCGGCGACGGCCGCCAGCCGGGCGTCGCGGTCCGGGCCCGGGGCGGCCAGCAGCAGGTCGTCGACGTACCACCAGTGCACGCGCAGTGCCTGCGGCAGGTTCGACTCAGCGGCGGCGAGGTCGACGAGCAGCCGGAACTGCTGGCGCACGGTGGCGCCGTAGCCGCCGAGCTCCACGGGCAGCCGCAGGGCGCCGAAGCGCTCCGCGCGCAGCGCGGCCACCTCGTCGTGGGCCAGGGTGCGGCCCTGCTCACGGGCGACCGCGCCCTCGGCGATGCGGGCGAACACCGGCGCGAAGACGGCGTCGAGCTGCTCGTCGGTCCAGGCGGCCCGGCCGTCGGTGCCGGTGGGGGCGGGGGAGGTCGTGGTCATGGGGGTCCTTCCGGTGGGGCCGGTGGCGCGCCGGGCACGGTGGCGGGGTGGTGGCGCGGTGGTGGCGGGGTCGGGGCACGGACGGTCGCCGCCGTGCGGGGCCGGTCGCACGGGCGGGTCCGCTCCGCCCTGCGGCAGGCGGGCCGGCCGGAGGTGGCCGTCGGAGGCGGTCCCGGTGCGGCGGGCGCGTGGGGCGGGCGCGGAGCGGATCCGGGCTTGTGGGTGCGCGGCCTCAGCGGCGGCGGAGCGGGCGACGACACAGCGCCGACGCCACGCGCGCGAGGTCGACATGGCCCCGCGTGGTCAACAGCACCGATCCGGTCACGGGGTCCACGGTAGCCGCGACCGGCTCCGCTTCCCAAGGCGTCGGCGACCCGGATCACCGGCGTCCTGCCTGGTGGGAGACCCGCTCCCAGGCGTCCGGACAGGTGTCCCGCGGGGTGGACGGTCCACTGTGGAGCATGGTGTGACCGTGGTCCCCACCGACTTGCGCCGGCCGGTTCCGCCCTGTTGCGTCTGCCGGATGGGAGTCACGCTGCACTGGTTCCTGCCCACGATGGGCGCCGGCCGCCATCTCGTCGGGGGAGGCCACGGGAACGCGACCGGGTCCGCCGGCGCCCTCCGCCCCGCCTCGATCGGCTACCTCACCCAGGTCGCTCGTGCCGCGGAGCAGGCCGGGTTCGACGGTGCCCTCACCCCGACCGGCGCCTGGTGCGAGGACGCGTGGCTCACCACCGCGATGCTCGTGGCCCACACCGAGCGCCTGAGGTTCCTCGTCGCGTTCCGGCCCGGGTCGATCTCCCCGACGCTCGCCGCCCAGCAGGCCGCCACCTTCCAGCGGCACTCCGGCGGCCGGCTGCTGCTCAACGTCGTCACCGGCGGCGAGTCGCGCGAGCAGCGCGCCTACGGCGACTTCCTCGACAAGGACTCCCGCTACGCCCGCACCGGGGAGTTCCTCTCGGTCGTCACCCGGCTGTGGCGCGGCGAGACCGTCGACCTCGACGGCGAGCACGTGCGGGTCGAGCAGGCGTCGCTGTCGCGGCTGCCCGACCCGGTCCCGCCGGTCTACTTCGGCGGCTCCTCACCGGCCGCGGCCCAGGTCGCCGCCGAGCACGCCGACGTCTACCTGACCTGGGGCGAACCGGTCGAGGCCGTCCACGAGAAGATCGAACGGATCCGCAAGCTCGCCGCAGACCGCGGGCGCACCGTGCGCTTCGGGATCCGGCTGCACGTGATCACCCGCGACACCGCCGACGAGGCGTGGGCGCAGGCGCACCGGCTCCTCGACGCGCTCGACCCCGAGACCATCGCGGGTGTGCAGGCGGGTCTGGCCGCGAGCGAGTCGGAGGGCCAGCGCCGGATGCGCGCGCTGCACGGCGGGGTCAAGACCTCGGTCGAGGAGCTGACGATCGCCCCGAACCTGTGGGCCGGTGTCGGCCTGGTCCGGGGTGGTGCGGGGACCGCGCTCGTCGGCAGCCACACCGAGGTCGCGGATCGGATCGCCGAGTACCACGAGGCCGGCATCGACGAGTTCGTCCTCTCCGGCTACCCCCACCTGGAGGAGGCGTGGTGGATGGGCGAAGGGGTCATGCCGGTGCTGCGCGAGCGCGGCCTGTGGACCCCGCCCGACGGCGTCGCCGATGTCACCGACGCCGCCCGCTCCGTGCCGTTCGCCGCCGACTACCGCACGTGAACCACGCCGCGCCCGCCGTGGCGCGGCAGGACGGACCGGACCCGCCCCACCGATCGGTGGGGCAGGTCCGGCCGGGTCAGGAGCCGGAGGGGGCGCGCAGGTCCTCGACCGCGGAGGCCACGTCCACCCGGTTGCGCAGCACGCCGTAGTCGGAGTAGCGGTCGGCCACCCCCTGCAGCTCGGCGACGAGCTCCGGGGACAGCGGCTGGGTGTCGCGCAGCGCCCGCTGCGCCATCAGGTCGGCGACGGCGGCGGGCCGCTTGGTCAGCTCCGCGTAGATGGCGGCGTTCTCCCGGGAGTTCTCCCGGGCCCACTGCAGCGCGCGGCCGTAGCGCTCGGTGAAGTCGGTCAGGGCCGCGCGGGTGCCGGCGTCGTCCAGCGCCGCGGTGTTGGCGTCGAGGAAGGTCAGCCCGGTACCGAGGCCCTTCGCGTCGCGCAGGACCCGGGCGCCGGACTCCTGCTGGGCGACCGCGGTGTAGGGGTCCCAGGTCGACCAGGCGTCGATCGCGCCGGAGTTCATCGCGGCGGCGGCGTCGACCGGCTGCAGGAACGAGATGGTGACCTCGTCCGGCCGCACCCCGGCCTCCTCCAGCGCGCGCAGCAGCAGGTAGTGCCCGATGCTGCCCTGGGTGGTCGGCGAGACCGTCTTCCCGCGCAGGTCGGCGACCGACCGGATCGGCGAGTCCTTCGGCACGAGCAGCGCCAGCCCGCCCTGGCTGGGGGACCGGGTCGCCTCGACGATCTTGATGCGGTCGGTGGAGGACAGCGCGGTCAGGGTGGGTGCGTCGCCGGCGACGCCGACGTCGATCGCCTCGCTGCGCAGCGCCTCCAGCAGCGGCGCGGCCGCCGGGAACTGTGCCCACTCGACCCGGTACGGCGCGCCGTCGAGCGCGCCGGAGGCGTTGAGCAGGGCCTGCTGGATGCCGGCCTGGTCACCGACCCGCAGGGTGACCTGAGACAGGTCGACCGGGCCGTCGTCGGCCGCGCCGGAGCAGCCGGTGAGCAGCAGCGCGAGCGCGGCGAGCAGGGCGGGCAGGGCGAGCAGCGGACGGCGGGTCACGGGGTGGTCTCCGGGTCGGTGAGCGGGGTGAGCGAGGGCAGGTTCACGACGATCCCCTCCTGCGTGCTGCGGGAGATGACCACGACGGCCGGCACCTCGGGGTCGGGGTTCTCCTCGCGGTGCGGGACCCACGGCGGCACGAACACGTAGTCGCCGGGCTCGGTCTGCAGGACGACCTCGCCGGTGCCGTCGTGGAACACGAACCGGGGTCGGCCGGAGACGACGTAGATGGAGGTCTCGGCCTCGCCGTGGTGGTGGTCGCCGGAGTTCGTGGCGGGGGCGACGTGGGTCTCGCCGGTCCAGAGCTTCGAGGAGCCGACGGTCCGTCCGCTCACGGCCTCGCGGCGGGACATGCCGCTGGTCTGGGCGGTGTCGCCGGACAGGTCGGCACCGCGGACGAGGTGCACCCGGGCGTGGTCCGGCGGGGTGGGGGCGAGGTCGGGGTGGAACGGGTCGGTCCCGTGCGCGTGCGTGGTCACCGGGTATCGCCCTCCAGGGCGGTCAGGGTGCGGGTGGTCAGGAAGTCGGCGACGGTGCGCTCCAGGTCCGCCCACAGCGGGGCGGCCGGGCCGGTCCCGCGGACCGAGGCGATCGAGCCCTCGGTGGCGCGCACGACGTCGGCGACGGTGATCTCCGCGGCCGGGCGGGCCAGCCGGTAGCCGCCCTCGCAGCCACGACGGCTGGTCACCAGACCGGCCCGGCGCAGCGCGAGCATCACGTTGACCAGGGAGTTGAGCGGGACACCTCGGGCGCGGGCCATCGCGTCGCAGGTGACGGTCGCACCGTCGGCGGCGACGAGCTCGGCGAGTGCGCGCATCGCGTGGTCGAGCCGCGCGGAGACGTTCAGCGGCGCGGCGCGGCGCGACCGGGCGGGCCCCGCCGCGACGGGCGCCACCTCCTCGGCGAAGCGGGCACCCTTGGCGAGGCGTTCGAGGAACTGCACGAGCCGTGCGGCGACGATCCGGTGGAACTGGTCGTTCAGCACGTCGTGCACCCCGTCGACGACGACGGCCACGTCGTCGCCCGGACGGGCCAGCGACCGGATCCCGGCGACCGGGGCGACCGGGTCGGCGTCGCCGTGCAGCCACAGCACCGCCGCGTCGGGCAGCGGGTCGGACGGCGGCGGGGGCGGGACCTGCGCGAGCGCGCCCCAGGCGAAGTCGGGGTCGGACTCGAGGAGCCCGCGGTGCACCGGGCAGGCGGTCCGGGCGTCGAGCTCCCCGGCCCGGTCCGCGGGCGGCTCGCCCGGGGCGCCCGTGGGCAGCCCGGCCAGCACGAGCCCGTCCGGGCGGACGGCCCCGGCCAGCTCCCAGGCGCGCAGCGCGCCGGTGTCGGACCCGAGCAGCACCCGGGCCCCGGTCGCGCCGGCCAGTGCGGCGGTGACCTCGTCGGCCCCGGCACCGGGAGCGGGCACGGCGAGGGTCCACCCGTCGACGGCGAGCCGCCGCCCGAGGCGGGCGTAGAGGCCGGGGTGCTCGCCGCGGCCGGTCAGGACGGCGACGGTGCCCCGCGAGGTCCCCTCGGGCGTCCACACCGTGCCGGTGGTGGCGGGTGCGCTCACGCGGGGACCCCCACCCCGGCGGCCGCGCCGCGGCGGGCGAGCTCGGCGCGCACCGCGGGCAGCAGCTCGCGGCCGTAGCGGCGGGCGTCGTCGATCGGGTCGTAGCCGCGGATGAGCAGCGTGGTGACACCGATGTCGACGTAGTCGGCGAGCGCGGCGGCGACGGTGTCCGGGGTGCCGACCAGCGCGGTGGAGTTGCCGGCCGCTCCGGAGGCCGCCGCGGTGGCGGTCCACAGGCAGCGGTCGTGGAGCTCCCCGGCCTCGGCGGCGGCGAGCAGGCGCTGGGACCCGACGTTGGCCGGCGCCCCCGGCTCGCGCATCCGGGTGCCGGTGAACGAGCCGTGACCGCCGCGGGCGGCGACGATCCGGTCCCGTACGTCGTGCGCGCGGGCCCAGGCCTGCTCCTCGGTGTCGCCGAGGATCGGGCGGAACGACACGCTGATCCGGGGCGGCTCGGTGCGGCCCGCGGCGCGGGCGGCCTCGTGCACCCGGGCGATCTGCTCGGCGGTCCCGGCCAGCGGCTCGCCCCACAGTGCGAAGACGTCGGCGTGCCGCCCGCCCACCCGGTACGCGGCCTCGGAGGACCCGCCGAAGTACACCGGGATCGGGCCGAGCGGGCGGATCTCCTGGGCGACCCCGGCGACCCGGTAGTGCTCGCCGGCGTGGTCGAAGGGCTCGCGCTCGGTCCAGGCCCGGCGCACGACCGAGAGGTACTCGTCGGTGCGGGCGTAGCGCTCGTCCTTGCCGAGCCAGTCGCCGTCGCGGCGCTGGTCGGTGTCGCTGCCCCCGGAGATGACGTGCATCGCGACCCGGCCACCGCCGCTGAAGTGGTCGAGCGTCGCGTACTGGCGGGCGGCCAGGGTGGGGGCGGTGAAGCCGGGCCGGTGCGCGACGAGGAAGCCGAGCCGGTCGGTGTGCGCGGCCGCGTACGCGGCGACCTGCAGCCCGTCCGGGGTGGACGACGAGTGGCCGATGAGGACCTTGTCGAAGCCGGCCTCCTCGTGGACGGCGGCGAACCGGCGCACGAGCGCCGGGTCGAGGACCGGGCCGGTGGCCGGCAGGATCTCCGAGACCTCCTGGGTCCCGATCATGCCGATGAACTCGATGCTCATGTGCGCTCCTGGGGTCGGTGCACGCCGAGGCGGCCGAGCAGGTCGGCACGCAGGCGCTGGAAGTCGGGGTCGGTGACGTCGCGGGGGCGGGGGAGATCCACCGGTGCGTCGTGCGCGATCCGGCCGCCGTCCATCACCAGGACGCGGTCGGCGAGCACGAGCGCCTCCTCGACGTCGTGGGTCACGAGCAGCACCGCGCACCGGTGGCGCTGCCACAGCTCGTCGACGAGCCCGCGGGCGGTGATCCGGGTGAGCGCGTCGAGCGCGGAGAACGGCTCGTCGAGCAGCAGCAGGTCCGGGTCACGGACGAGGGCGCGGGCCAGCGCCGCGCGCTGGGCCTCGCCGCCGGAGAGGACCTTGGGCCACACGTCGGTGCGGTGGGCGAGGCCGACCTCGGTCAGGGCGGCCTCGGCGCGGGCGCGGTCGGGGCGCCCTGGCAGGCCGAGCACGACGTTGCGCCACACCTTCTTCCACGGCAGCAGACGCGGCGCCTGGAACCCGACGGCCCGTCGGCGGGCGACGGTGACCTCGCCGCTGACGTCGTTGTCGAGGTCGGCCAGGATCCGCAGCAGGGTGGACTTGCCGCAGCCCGAGGCCCCGAGCAGCGCCACGAACTGACCGGGCTCGATGTCCAGGTCGAGGTCGGTCAGGACGGCCCGGTCACCGAAGTGCCGGCCGAGGCCCCGGACCGACACGGGTCGCGCAGTGGTGCTCACCGTCCGCTGAACGCCGGTCGCCACGACAGCAGCCCCCTCTCCAGGGTGCGCACGACGAGGTCGCCGACCAGCCCGAGCACCGCGTAGAGCGCGAGGCAGACGACGATCACGTCGGTCTGGAAGAACTCCCGGGCGGTGTTCATCTCGTAGCCGATCCCGGAGGTGGCGTTGATCGTCTCGCCGAAGACCAGGGCGAGCCACGCGGTGCCCAGCGCGTAGCGCAGACCGACCAGGAACTGGGGCATCGCCGAGGGCAGGATCACGTGGCGGACCTGGCCGAACCAGCCGAGCCCCAGGGTGCGGGCGGCCTCGACGAGGGTCGCGTCGACGTTGCGGATCCCGCCGAACAGGTTCATGTAGAGCGGGAAGGTCACGGCGAGCGCGATGAGCGCGATCTTGGGTTCCTCGCCGATGCCGAACCAGATGATCAGCAGCGGGATGAGCCCGATGACGGGCACCGTGCGCAGCATCTGCACGGGCGCGTCGATCACGTCCTCGCCGCGGCGGAACAGCCCGGACAGGGTGGCGAGCAGCACGGCGGCGACGAGGCCGATCGCGATGCCGGACAGCACCCGCACGCTCGACACGGCCACCGCGCTCTGCAGCGCGCCGTCGGCCCACATCTCGGCGGCGGTGACCGCGACGGTCGCGGGCGAGGCGAGGACGTCGCGGGGGAGGATCCCGGTGCTCGACAGCACCTGCCACAGCGCGATGAGCACGACCGGGGAGGCGGTCTTGACCACCCAGCGGGGCACCCGGTCCGGGCCTCGGGTGTGGCGGGTGCGGAGGGTCTCGACCTCGGGTGGGGAGCTGGTGCGCTCCCGTTCGGAGGTGGTCGTCATGGGGGCTCCTGGGGCTCGGAGGGCATGCCCGGCCGGCCCGGGTCGCCGGTGCGGCTCGGGCGGTGCGGATGCCGGATGCGGATGCCGGACGCGGAGGTCCGGTGCGGAGGTCGGTGCCGGACGGACGTGGCGGTGTGGTGCGGGTGGGCCGTCGCCGGGCGGGTCGGGTGCGGGTGGGGCGCCGGCGGTGCCGGCACGCCGTGGCTCGACGCGTCGGGCGGTACGGCGGGACCGGTGCCCTCGCGTCGGCCGGTGGGGTCAGTGCTGCCGGGCGGTCCGGTGCCTCGGTGGGGCCGGTGCGGCGGCGCTGTGGGGAACCGCCGCACCGCCCCGGAACGAGGTGGACCCCGGCGGGAACCGTTCCGGTGGGCCGGGTGCCGGGCCGGCACCGCGGTCGTGGTTCGCCGGTGGTGCGGTCGCGGTCACCGTCGGGTGCCGCGGTCGGCCGGGCGGTGCGGTCGGCGGCGCGGCGCGGCGGGAGCGGTGTCAGGACCGACAGAGCGCCGACGCGACGCGCGCGAGGTCGATGTGCGCGCGCGTGGTCAGCGGAACCGGAACGGACATACGGTGACGGTAACCGGCCCGCGTCCGAAACCCAACCCCTGGAGTTGGGATTGGGGTCACGGCGTTTCGGCTGGTGGGAACGGTTCTGATCGCCCGTCCGGACACCTGGGCAGCACACGGCACGAGCGGGCCGTCCGTACGGGGTACGTCCGGACGGCCCGCTCGGGTACCGGCGGGTCAGACGGTGAGGGCGAGCCCCCGGGCCCGCAGCACCCGTCGCTCCAGGGGGCGGAAGACCAGCAGCTCCACCCCGATGCCGACGATGAGGATCAGCAGGATCGCGGCGAACACCTGGACGATGTCGTTCACGTCGGCGCCGTTCTTCAGGTAGGCGCCGAGCCCGACCCCCAGCGCCGGGCCGGCGGCGATGATCTCCGCGGCCATCAGCGAGCGCCAGGAGAACGCCCAGCCCTGCTTGCAGCCCGCGAGGTAGCCGGGCAGCGCCGCGGGGAGCAGCACGTAGCGGGCCATCTGGTAGCCGGTGGCGCCCAGCACCTGGCCCGCTCGCGGCAGGATCGGCGGCACCTGGTCGATCCCCGCCACCAGGCCGTTGGCGATCGAGGGGACCGAGCCGAGCAGTACCACGAAGAAGATCGTGGTGTTGGTCAGCCCGAACCAGAGCACCGCGGCCGGCACCCAGGCCACCGACGGCAGCGACTGCAGGCCGGTGAGCAGCGGGCCGATCGCCGACCGGATCACCGGCACCTTGGCGACCAGGACGCCGAGCGGGGTGGCGATCACCAGGGCGAGCAGGAAGCCGAGCGCGGCCCGGCTGATCGAGGTCCACAGGATCGACCAGATCTCGCCGCTGGCGACCGTCGCGCCGAACGCCTCGGCCACCGCGCCCGGTGCGGGCAGCTTGTACTCCGGCGTGATCGCCGAGGCCCAGACGATCTGCCAGACCAGGACGATCAGGGCGAGCGCGACCAGCGGTGGCAGCCAGGTCCGCAGGAACCGCTGCCACCACGGGGTGGTGCGCTCGACCGGGGTGTCGAGGGCGTCGAGCCCGGCGACCGCGGCGGCGGAGTCCCGGTCGTTGTCGACGACCGTCATCGAGGAGTCCTCACGCGGCATGGCTGGTGATCACCTGCCGCAGTCGTCCGGTGATGTCGTCGTGCAGCTCGGCCTGGGCCTCGGCGTCGTGTCCGTCGGCGGGCACCGACCATTCGCGGACCACGGTGCCGGGACGCGAGGACAGCAGCACGACCCGCTCGGCCAGCCGGACCGCCTCGCGCACGTCGTGGGTGACGAACACGATCGTCGTGCCGGTGGCCCGCCAGACCCGCAGGAGCTCGCCCTGCAGCACGTCTCGGGTGATCGCGTCGAGTGCGGCGAACGGCTCGTCCATCAGCAGCAGCCCGCCGGTGCCGGGCTCGTCGCCGAGTCCGGTCGCGGCGGCGAGCGCCCGGGCCAGCGACACGCGCTGGCGCATGCCACCGGACAGCTCGTGCGGCCGCTTCCCGCCCACGCCCTCCAGCCGGACCAGGGTGAGCAGCTCCTCGGCCCGCTCACGCCGGGCCGCCCGGCCGTGCCCGGCGAGCTTGAGCGGCAGCTCGACGTTGCGCAGCGCGGTCAGCCACGGCATGAGCGCGGCCTCCTGGAACATGAACGACGGTCGGGCGGACCCCACCGCGACCTCGCCCGCGGTCGGCTCGTCGAGCCCGGCGAGCAGGTTGAGCAGCGTCGACTTGCCGCAGCCGGAGGCACCGAGCACGCAGACGAACTCGCCGTCGCCGACCCGCAGGTCGATCCCGTTGAGCGCGGTCACCGCCCCGGGGCCGGTGCCGAAGGTCTTGGCGACCCCCGACAGCTCCACGGCCGTGTCGCGGGCCGGGGGGCGCCGGGTGGTGAGGTCGACGGTCATCGGTGGTTCCCCTCGTCGGTCGGGATGGTCAGTTCGCGGCGGCGAGACCGGCCGGGTCCACGGCGGCCTCCCCGGAGCTGGTGCGGACCGCGTCGATCGCGGTCGGGTCGAGGAAACCGGTCAGGTTCGCCTCGCTCTGCGCGATGCCGGCGGTGACGGAGTCCTTCGCCAGCTGCGGGAAGGTCGAGGCGAGCGGGTCGGTGTCGAAGGACAGCTCGGTGAAGGCGCGGTCGAGGATGTTCGCGGCCAGGGGCTTGCCGGTGATCTCGCCGATCGCGGCGTTGGACACGGTCTTGGCCTGCGCCGGGTCGCTGCGGATGAAGGAGATGGCGGCCTGCTCGCCGCGCAGGATCGCCTCGACGGTCTGGGGGTGCTGCTGCAGGAACTCGGTCCGGGCGATGACGACGGTGGTCGGGAACTTCCCGTCCGGCCACAGGGCCTTCTCGTCGACCAGCACCTTCGCGCCGGCGTCGACCAGGCGCGAGCTCCACGGCTCGGGCAGCCACCCGCCGGCGAGCTTGCCCTGCTTGAACAGGTCGAGGGTCTGCGGGTTGTCGATGTTCTGGACGGTCACCGCGTCCGGGCCGTCCCCGATCGGGAGGTTGTTCTCCTTGAGCCAGGTCTTGAAGGCGATGTCCTGGGTGTTGCCCAGCTGCGGCGTCGCGATGATCTTGCCCTTGAGCTGCTCGGGCGAGGTGATGTCCGGGCTGGTCACCAGCTGGGCCCCGGCCGAGGTGGAGCCGGCGACCAGACGCACCGCCTCGCCGTTCGACTTGGTGAAGGCGTTGATCGCCGGGCCGGAGCCGATGAACGCGACGTCGATCGAGCCGCCGAGCAGGGCGTTGACCTGGTCCGGGCCGGCGTTGAAGGTCTGGGTGGTGAGCTTCGTGCTGCCCAGCTCCTTGGCGAACAGGCCCTGCTTCACCCCGACCAGCGCGGGGGCGTGGGTGATGTTCGGGAAGTAGCCGACGCGGACCTCGGCGGCGGGGGAGGTGGCACCTGCGGCGGTGGTGCTCTCGGCGGCGCGGGAGCAGCCGGCCATGAGTCCGAGCGCGGTCAGCAGCGCGAGCAGGACGGCGGCGGTGCGCACCCGGGAGCCGGGGCGCAGGACGTGCGGGGACATCGCGGGACGGGGTCCTTCCGTGGTGGGCGGCGGGCGGTCGGGACGACCACGGCGCGCCGGGTCCGGCCGGCCGGGACGGCGTGCCGGGATGCGGGACGGGTGGCGGGCCGGACCGGTGTCCGGCGGGCGATCCCTGTTCCGGCGGATGCGTCGGACGCCGGACGTGTGGCGTTACCGTCCGCGGAAGAGCGTTACCGTCCGCGGAAGAGCGGGGACCGGTACGGCTCGGTCAGCGACAGAGCTCGCTGTAGGCGGGGGCGCGCCGGCTCGGCCAGAACGGCTCGAGGCCGGTCGGACGCACTGGCACCGCGCGCCGTGCGGCTCGGGCCGGCTGGTGGGGGGAGGGCTCGGTCGCACCCCCTGCGAACCGGTGGGGGCGCGAGGGCCTCCGTCGGCTCGTCGTCACCCGACCAGGGTGCGTCGTGGTCACCTCTCCGGACAACCTGGTGTCCACCCCCCAGGAAAGCGACCGGCTTGTCCGGACAGGTCGAGCCGGTTAGGCGTCCCGATTCCGCCGGTCGGGAGCTTCGGTGCGGCGGGCATCACTGGGCCGGCTCCGCGGGTTGACACCATCGGGCACGGGCTCCCTACAGTCGGGGTGCACACCATCCGGAGCGGCCGAGAGACCCGGCTCGACGACGCCGCAGCAACCCCCCGCAGCAGCGGGTGCGGGTGCTCCAGCCGGGTTCGATGGAGGAGATCATGCGGTCGATCGCGGAGCAGGTGCGCGGCGCGCACCACCCTCGGTACCGGCGCCACGTCGACCTGATGCGGGTGGCCGGCGCGACCTGTCGGGCCTGACACCGCCCCGTCCCGCGCTGCGCGTCGCCCGCCGGCGCCCCGTCGGCGGTGGCGTCCGCCCCCCCGTGACGTCCCACCCGTTCCGTCGCGCCCCGTGCGACGAGGAAGCGATGCCCTCATGTCCACAACGGACACCTCAGGCCGGCCGCTGCACCTGGCCGTCGCGCTCGACGGCGCCGGCTGGCACCCCGCCGCCTGGCGCGAGCCCGGCGCCCGGCCCGGCGAGCTGTTCACCGCGCGCTACTGGGCCGACCTCGCCCGCACCGCCGAGCGCGGGCTGCTCGACCTGCTCACGATCGAGGACGGGTTCGGCCTGCAGTCCGGGGACCACCTCCACGGGGCACAGCGCCGCACCGACCGGGTCCAGGGACGCCTCGACGCCTCGCTGGTCGCCGCCTTCCTCGCCCCGCTGACGTCGCGGATCGGGCTGGTCCCGACCGTCACCACCACCCACACCGAGCCGTTCCACGTCGCGTCCGCGCTGGCCACCCTCGACCACGACAGCCACGGCCGTGCCGGCTGGCGGGTGCAGACCTCGGTCCGCGCCGACGAGGCCGCCCACTTCGGGCGCCGCACCGTCCCCGGGCTGCGCCGCGCCGACCTCGACACCCCGGCCGGCCGCGCGCTGGTCGCCGAGCTGTTCGGGGAGGCCGCCGACGTCGTCGAGGTCGTGCGCCGGCTGTGGGACTCCTGGGAGGACGACGCCGAGATCCGCGACGCGCTCACCGGGCGCTTCGTCGACCGCGACAAGCTGCACCGGGTCGACTTCGCCGGGGAGCACTTCGGCGTCGCCGGCCCCTCGATCGTGCCGCGTCCGCCGCAGGGCCAGCCGCTGGTCCTGTCACTGGCCCACGGCTACGAGCCGGCGTTGCTCGCCGCCCGGGTCGGCGACGTCGTGGCCACCACCCCGCACGACGCCGACGACGCCGCCCGCATCGTCGCCCAGGTCCGCTCCGCCGAGGCCGCGGCGGGCCGCACCGCACCGCCGCTGCGCATCCTCGGCGACGTGGTCGTGGTGCTCGCCGACACCCAGCGCGCCGCCCGCGAGCGGCTCGCCCGGCTCGACGCACTCGACCCGCTCTCCTCCGACGCCGCGATCCTCGCCACCACCCCCGCCGGGCTCGCCGACACCCTGCTGTCCTGGCGCCGCGCCGGGCTCGACGGTTACCGGCTGCGCCCGGCCGTCCTGCCGACCGACCTCGACGCCGTCGTCGACGGCCTGGTCCCCGAGCTGCAGTCCCGCGGCGCGTTCCGCACCGCCTACGGCGAGACCACCCTGCGCGAGCGCTTCGGGCTGCCCAGGCCCGCCAGCCGCTACGCCGCCGGGGCCGTGTCCGCCGTCGTCCCGACCTTCTCCGGAGCCACCGCATGAGCAACAGGAAGCAGATCGTGCTCGGCGCCTACTTCCCGGGCGTCAACCACGACACCGTCTGGAGCGACCCGGCCTCGGGCAGCCACATCGCCTGGGAGTCGTTCGAGCACTGGGCGCGCACCGCCGAGCGCGGGCGCCTCGACCTGCTCTTCCTCGCCGAGGGCCTGCGGCTGCGCACCCGCGGCGGGGAGATCTTCGACCAGGACGTCGTCGGACGCCCGGACACCTTCACCGTGCTCGCCGCGCTGGCCGCGGTCACCGAGCACATCGGTCTGGCCGGGACGATCAACTCCACCTTCAACGAGCCCTACGAGCTGGCCCGCAGGTTCGCGACGCTGGACATCCTCTCCGGCGGGCGCGCGGCGTGGAACGTCGTCACCAGCTCCGACGCCCCCACCGGCGAGAACTTCCGCCGCGGCGCCTACCTCGGCCACCACCAGCGCTACGAGCGTGCCGGGGAGACCCTCGCCGCGGTCCGGGCGCTCTGGGACTCCTGGGGTTCCGACGCCGTCGTCGCCGACCCCGCGTCGGGCACCTTCCTGCGCGACGGCCACGTCGGCGACTTCGCGGTCTCGGGCAACCAGTTCGACATCGCCGGGCGCTTCACCACCCCGCGCAGCCCGCAGGGCCACCCCGTCGTGCTGCAGGCCGGCGAGTCCCCGGCCGGTCGCGACTTCGCCGCCGCGTCCGCCGACGCGATCTTCTCCCGGTACCAGAAGTTCGACGAGGCCCGCGCCTTCTACGACGACGTCAAGGCCCGGGTCCGCAAGGCCGGCCGCGACCCCGACGAGGTGCGGATCCTGCCCAGCGCCGGCGTCGTGCTCGGCGACACCGACGCCGAGGCCCGCGAGCGTCACGAGTACATCCACGACCAGCAGGTCGACCCGTGGACCTCGATCGTGCTGGCCGAGATGGTCTGGAACCGCGACCTGTCCGGCTACGACCCGGACGGGCCGCTGCCCGACGTCGAGCCCACCCCCGAGGCCCCGAAGTGGATCGAGGGCCGGGCCCCGCTGACCCAGGACGCGCACGCCACGGTCGCCGCCTGGCGCGAGCTCGCCGATGCCCACGGGTACTCGCTGCGCGAGACGGTCAAGCACGTGTTCGACCGCGCCGTGTTCGTCGGGACCCCCGAGCACGTGGCCGACGAGATCGACCGCTACGTCCAGAACGACGCCTCCGACGGGTTCATCCTCGGCTCCCACGTCAGCCCGTCCGGCCTCGACGAGATCGTCGACCGGGTGGTGCCGATCCTGCAGGAGCGCGGGGTGTTCCGGACCGACTACACCCCGGGCGCGACGCTGCGGGAGAACCTCGGTCTCGCGCACCCGTCGCGGTTCGGCGAGCGCCACACCCCGGCTGTGACGGCGTGAGCCGCCGGTTCGGGTCCGGGCGGGGCGTGACCGCCGGCCGCTGCGCGGTGCTGCTCGCCGCCACCGCGCTGGTCCTCACGGCCTGCGGATCGGGCGCCGGTGGCGCCGGTGACGATGCCGGGCCGCCCCGTCCCGGCGGCACCCTGGTGTTCGCGGTGTCCTCGGACCAGGGCTGCGCCGACCCGCAGCAGGTGCAGAGCAACGACTCGATCTACTCGCTGCGCCAGATCGTCGACTCGCTCACCGACCAGGACCCGTCCACCGGGGCGATCGTGCCGTGGCTGGCGACCCGCTGGTCGTCGAACGCCGACGCCACCGCCTGGACCTTCACGCTGCGCCAGGGCGCGACCTTCTCCGACGGCGCCCCGGTCGACGCGGCCGCGGTCAAGGCCAACTTCGACCGGGTCGGCTCGCTCGGCGCCCGCGGCAGCCTGCCCAAGGGCTACCTGGCCGGGTACGTCGGCACCGACGTCGCGAGCCCGACCGAGTTCACCGTCCGGTTCTCCCGGCCCAACGTGCAGTTCCTGCAGGGCACCTCCACCCACAGCCTCGGCCTGCTCTCCCCGGCCAGCGCCGCCCGCTCCGACGACGAGCGCTGCGCGGGCGTCGTCGGCTCCGGGCCGTTCACCCTCGAGCGCTACGCCAAGAACGACGTCACCGTGCTCGCCAAGCGGGCCGGCTACGACTGGGGCTCGCAGCTGTTCACCCACCCCGGCGAGGCCTGGCTCGACCGGGCCGAGTTCCGCGTCGTCCCCGAGTCCGGGGTGCGGGCGGGCAGCGTGCAGTCCGGCGAGGTCGACGCGATCGCCAGCGTCGGCCAGCAGGACGAGGCCCCGCTCACCGCGGCGGGCGTGCAGCTCCCGGCCCGGCCGAACCCCGGCCTGCCGTTCGGGATCACGTTCAACCAGGGCACGCCGCTGGGTGCCGACGCCGCCGTCCGGGAGGCGGTGAGCCGGGGCATCGACCGCAACGAGGTCGTCGCCGCGGTGTACCCGAGCCAGACCCGCGCGGCGACGAGCCCGCTGTCGTCGACGACGCCGTCCTACGCCGACCAGTCCGCGCTCGTCGGCTACGACCCGGCCGCCGCGACCGCCGCCCTCGACCGCGCCGGCTGGGTGCCCGGTCCGGACGGCATCCGCGCCAAGGGCGGGCAGCGGCTGACCGTGCCGCTGACCTTCGCGCAGAACATCGGCACGACCAAGCCCGCGCTGGAGCTGATCCAGCAGCAGCTGCGCCGGATCGGGATCGACGTGGCGCTGCGCGAGGTCCAGATCGCCGAGACCCAGGCCGTCCTCGACGGCGGTGACTTCGTCGCCGCGTGGGGCAACCTGACCCGGGCCGACCCGGACATCCTGCGGTCGACCTACGGCACCGACGGAGTCAACCGGTACCGGTTGCCCGACGGGCCGCTGCAGGCACCGCTGCTGGCCCAGGCCGCGACGGTGGACCCCGCGCGGCGCGCGGCACTCGTCGGGCAGGCGCAGGCGCTGCTCGCGCAGCGCTTCGACACCGCGCCCGTCGTCGAGCTCACCACGGTGCTCGGCGTCGGCCCGGACGCGCACGGGGTCGCGTTCGACGCGTCCTCGCGCATCCAGCTCCACGACGCCTGGAAGTCCGACGCGCGATGACCCTTCCCTACCTGCTGCGCCGCCTCGGGCTCGCCGCCGTCGTGCTGTGGGCGGCGTGGACGGTCAGCTTCGTCGTGCTGTACCTGCTGCCCGGTGACCCGGTCGCGACCATGGCGTCGGCGTCGGACGGCGAGCCGGTCTCCCCGGCCGAGCTCGCCGCCCTGCGCGCCCGCTACGGCCTGGACCAGCCGCTGCCGGTGCAGTACGTGACCAAGCTGTGGGCCGCGCTGCACGGCGACCTCGGGACCTCCTTCGTCAGCGGGCAGGACGTGCGGACCGCCGTCGCCGAGGCGCTCCCGCCGACCCTGCAGATCGCCGCGGCCGGGCTGGTCGTGGCGGTCGTCGCGGGCACCGCGGTCGCCGTCGCGGCGACCTGGGTCCGGTCGCCGTGGCTGCGGCAGGTGCTGGCGTCGCTGCCGTCGCTGGCGGTGTCGCTGCCGGTGTTCTGGGTCGGGCTGATGCTGGTGCAGCTGTTCTCGTTCTCCCTCGGCTGGCTGCCGTCGGTCGGCGACCGCGGTCCGGAGTCGCTGGTGCTGCCCGCGGTCACCCTCGGGCTCCCGACCGGCGCGCTCGTCGCCCAGGTGCTGGCCAAGAGCCTCGGCCAGGCACTGGACTCGCCCTACGTCACCACCGCCCGCGCCAAGGGCGTCGGCGAGGCCGCGGTGCACCTGCGCCACGCGCTGGGCAACGCCGCGATCCCCGCCCTCACCGTCCTCGGCTACGTCGTCGGCAACGTGCTCGCCGGGTCCGTCGTCGTCGAGACGGTGTTCACCCGACCCGGCCTGGGCCGGCTCACCGTCGCCTCGGTCGGGGCGCAGGACATCCCCGTCGTCCAGGGCATCGTGTTGTTCGCGGCACTCGCGTTCGTCGTGGTCAACCTGCTCGTCGACCTGGCCTACCCGCTGCTCGACCCGCGGGTCGCCGTCGCCTCCGGGAGCTCCCGATGACCCTGCTCGACCGCGACCTGGCCACCCCGGCTCCCGCGCCCGGCGCGGAGCCGGTTCCGGCCCCGCGCCGCCCGGCGGCCCGGCTCGGCCGCCTCCTGCGGGCCCGGCCCGGGCTCGTGCTCGCCGCGGCGATCGTGCTGCTGGTGCTGACCGCGGCGTTCGTGCCGTCGCTGCTCGCCCCCGGCGACCCCGCCGTCGGCGACACCGCACGCCGGCTGTCCCCGCCCGGACCGGGCCACTGGTTCGGCACCGACCACCTCGGCCGCGACGTGTGGACCCGCGTCGTGCACGGCGCCTCGCTGTCGCTGCAGGCCACGGTGATCGCGGTCGCCGTCGCGCTCCTCGCGGGCGGGCTGATCGGGCTGGTCGCCGGGTTCGCCGGTGGCTGGGTCGACGAGGTCCTCATGCGCGGCGTCGACGTGCTGCTCGCCATCCCGGCGATCCTGCTGTCGCTCGCGCTCATCACCGCGCTCGGCTTCGGCACGGTGAAGGTGGCGATCGCGGTCGGCGTGGCGAGCGTCGGGAGCTTCGCCCGGGTGATGCGTGCCGAGACCCTGCGGGTGCGCCGCGCCCTCTACGTCGAGGCCGCCCGCGCCGTCGGCACCCGCTGGTACGTCTCGCTGTGGCGCCACGTCCTGCCCAACGCGGCCGGACCGGTCGCCGTGCTCGCCGTGCTGGAGTTCGGGCTGGCGATCCTCGCGGTGTCCGCGCTGAGCTTCCTCGGCTACGGCGCCCCGCCACCGGCCTCGGAGTGGGGCTCGCTGGTCGCCGACGGCCGGAACTACCTGGCCGTCGCCTGGTGGGTGTGCGCGATGCCGGGCCTCGTCATCGCCGCGACCGTGCTGTCGGTCAACCGGATCGCCCGGGCCCTGGACGGCGAGTGGAGGCGGTCGGCATGAGCGCCCTGCTGGAGGTGACGGGTCTGGAGGTCGCCTACGCCGCCGGTGGCGGGACGGTGCACGCCGTGCGCGGCGTCGACCTGACCGTCGCGCCCGGGGAGGTCGTCGCCGTCGTCGGGGAGTCCGGGTCGGGCAAGACCACCCTGGCCTCCGCGGTGCTCGGGCTGCTGCCCGCCGCAGGGTCGGTCACCGCGGGCACGGTCGCACTCGACGGCACCGTCCTCACCGGGCTGTCCGAGCGCGCCTACCGGTCGGTGCGCGGAGCCCGGATCGGGTTCATCCCGCAGGACCCGGGCGTCGCGCTGAACCCCGTGCAGAAGGTCGGTGTGCAGGTCGCCGAGGGCCTGCGCGCCCACGGGCTCGCCGACCGCCGCACGGCCGCGGCCCGCGCCGTCGAGCTGCTGGCCGCGGCCGGTCTCGACGATCCGGGGACCCGCGCCGGGCAGTACCCCCACCAGCTGTCCGGCGGGATGCGCCAGCGGGTGCTCATCGCGATCGCCCTCGCCGCCGGACCCTCGCTGGTCGTCGCCGACGAGCCGACCAGCGCGTTGGACGCGACCGTCGCCCGCCGGATCCTCGACCACCTCGACGCGCTGCGCCGCGAGCGGGGCACCGCGCTGCTGCTGATCACCCACGACCTCGCCGTCGCCACCGACCGGGCCGACCGGATCGTCGTGATGCGGCACGGTCGGGTCGTCGAGCAGGGCACCCCGGCCGAGCTGCTCGCCGGGGCGCAGGACCCCTACACCCGGGAGCTGCTCGCCGCCGCCCCCGGTCTCGCGATCACCGCCCCGCCGGTGCTGCCGCCCGTCGACACGGCGGGGACCCCGGTCGCCGAGGTCCGCGACCTGGTCAAGGAGTTCCCGCTGCCGCGGGCGCGAGGGTCCTGGACGCGGCGCACCCACCGCGCCGTGGACGGGGTGTCGTTCACGATCGCCCGCGGCGAGACCGTCGCGCTGGTCGGGGAGTCCGGCTCGGGCAAGTCGACGACGGCGCGGCTGCTACTGCGCCTGGAGGACCCCACCTCCGGGCAGGTGCTCCTCGACGGCGAGGACGTCACCCGCGTCCGCGGCGAGGCGTGGCGTCAGCTGCGCCGCCGCGCCCAGCTGATCTACCAGAACCCCTACGCCTCGTTGGACCCCCGGTTCGCCGTCCGCGAGATCGTCACCGAGCCGCTGCGGGCGTTCTCCGTCGGGTCGGCCGCCGAGCAGGCCGACCGGGCCGCGGAGCTCGTCGACCGGGTCGCGCTGCCGGCCGGGGTGCTCGACCGGCGGCTCGAGGAGCTGTCCGGGGGACAGCGCCAGCGGGTCGCGATCGCCCGCGCGCTCGCGCTCTCGCCGGACCTCGTCGTCGCCGACGCGCCGGTGTCCGCGCTCGACGTCTCGGTGCAGGCCCAGGTGCTGGAGCTGCTCGCCGAGCTGCAGCAGCGCGACGGCCTGTCCTACCTGTTCATCTCGCACGACCTCGCCGTGGTGCGGCGGGTCGCGCACCGTACCGGCGTCCTGCGCGACGGACGGCTCCGCGAGCTGCGGCCCACCGCGGAGCTGTTCGACGACCCGCAGGACGAGTACACCGCAGAGCTGCTCGCTGCGATCGCCGGTAGACGGGCGGGGGTGGTGTCGTGACCCGCACCGTCCTGTCCCGGCGGCGTCACATCGACTACGTGCGGATCTCCTCGACGCTGTGTCGTCGCGGCCGATCGACCCGACCGATCGACCCCGACAGCCACGTCACCAGGAGACATCCCATGAGCGTTCCGACCCTGCCCACCACCGATCCGGGTACCCAGCTGCTCGACGGGCTCGACGCCCTCGTGCGGCGCCACCGCGCGCTGCGTGGCGGCGGCGACCCCGTCAACGACGCCCTGCACGCCGAGCTGATCACCGCCGAGGTGGCCCAGCAGCTCGCGGCGGCCCGCACGGCGCTGCGCCGCCGACCGCGCGTCGCCTGATCCCCGTCCGCCGGGACGCGGCACGCCCGTCGCGTCCCGGCGGACCCGGGACGACGCCGAGATGCAGCTCAAGGGGCGCGGAGTGACCCCGTGCGCCCGCTGGGCCGCATCTCGGCGGGCGAGGGAGCGCGCGCCACGGTGCCACCGGGCAGCCGGCGTACGGCCACCGCCCGGGCGCGGTACTGCTCAGGACCGCGCGATCCGGCCGAGTACGGCCACGGTGCGGGCCCGCTCGGCGGCGTCGCCCAGCGGGCTGACCAGCAGGTCGGTGGCGCCGGCGTCGGCGTAGCGGGCGATCCCGGCCGCGATCGTGTCCTCGTCCCCGGCGACGACGAGCCCGCCCGGGGAGCCCAGCCCCTCCCGTTCCAGCACCCCGGCGTAGGACGGCAGCCGGGCGTAGTCCGCGTAGTCGACCGCGGCCGCTGCCCGCACCCGGTCCGGTGCGGTCGTCGCCGACACCGGCACCCCGACGACCACCCGCGGCGACGGCCGTCCGGCGGCCGCCGCGTCGAGCAGCGGCCGGACGTGCTCGGAGATCGTCCGCGGCCCGGTGAGGAAGGTGATGGTGCCCGTGGTCCGCTCACCCGCCAGCCGCAGCATCCGCGGGCCCAGCGCACCGAGCAGCAGCGGGACCTCGGGCGTGGCGCCGGGCACCGCCGTGTCCGCCGGGTCCGACCCGGGACCGGACGAGCCGGGGACCCGTTCGCCGCGCAGCAGCGGGGCGAGCACGTCGAGGTGGTCGGTCAGCGCGGCCACCGGCCGCGTGAACGGCATGCCGTACACCTCCAGCAATCCCGGGTGGCTCACCCCGAGACCGAGCGTGAGCCGCCCACCGGACGCCGCCTGCACGGTCAGCGCCTGCGCGGCCAGCACCCGCGGGTGCCGCGGCTGCACCACGACGACCGACGCGCCCAGCTCGACGTCGGGGACCTCGCGGGCGACGGCGGCGTACAGGGTGAGCGTGTCGGCCCCGTACCCCTGGGGCAGCCACACCGTGCGCAGCCCGGCGGCGGCCACCACCCGCGCCCGCGCCACGATCTCCTCGACCAGGTTCGCGGGTGGGGGATCATCGAGCCCGGCCGCGAGGTTGACACCGATACCGATCATGGGGTCCACCGTCCGCCGGCGGCCGGGACCGGACCAGGAGCGAACCGATGGGGGTACCCGTGGTGACAGGATCGGCGTCGGCGCGTGTGCGGCCCACGACGACGACCGACCGCCGCCGGGAACTCGGCGCCTGCCTGCGCTCCTACCGTGAGCGCGTCGCGCCGGCCGCGGTCGGTCTGCCCGACCGCGGCCGGCGCCGCACGCCGGGGCTGCGCCGCGAGGAGGTCGCGGCGCTCGCCGGGGTCGGTCTCACCTGGTACACGTGGCTCGAACAGGGCCGGGTGACCGCCTCGGACGAGGTGCTCGCCGCCGTCGGCGGGGTGCTCGGCATCGACGCCCCCGGGGTCGCACACCTGGTCCGGCTGTCCCGCGACGGCGCGGCCCCGGCGGCGACGGCGCCCGAGGAGCTGCTGCCGGTGCTCACGAGCTGGCCCGGTGACCCGGCGGCGCTGCTCGACGCCCAGCTCGGCGTCGTCGCGGTGAACGACGCCTGGGAGGCCGCGATCGGCCGCCCGGCCGACGGGCACCCGGGACGCCGGCACGTGCTGTGGCAGCTGGCCGCCGACCCCGCGGCCCGTGCCCGGATCGGCCCCGACCCCGACGAGCTGCTCACCGCACTGCACCGCAGGTTCCGGATGGCCTCCGACCTCGACCCGGCCGCCCCGGGCACCCGCGGGGTCCGCGACGTCCTGCACGCCGAGGCCCCGGAGCGGGCCCCGCTGTGGGAGTGCCGCGGGGTCGGCGCGTTCGGGCGGCCCCGGGTACGCCTGGGCGGTGTCGAGCGCACGGCCTACCTGCTGGGCGAGGCCGGCGCACCGGGGGCGGCGGTGCTGGTGCTGCTGCCGTCCTGACCCCCGCGGCCCCGGTGGCGGTTCGCCGACGGTCGCACCCGGGCCGCGGTCGTCGCACCCGCCGCGACGGGTGCGACGACCGCACGGGCGGTGCGGCGGGCCTACTTCACCTCGTTCAGCCGCCCGGTCGCGACGTCGAACACGAAGCCGCGGACGGCGTCGGTGTGCGGGATGAACGGGTTGGTCCGGATCCGGGCGAGCGACTGGCGGACGTCCTCGTCGAGGTCGTCGAACGCCTCGGCGGCCCACTGCGGCTTGATGCCGGTCTCGTCGCGGATCGAGGCCTTGAACGCGTCGTCGGTGAAGGTCAGCATCCCGCAGTCGGTGTGGTGGATGAGGATGATCTCCTCGGTCCCCAGCAGCCGCTGGCTGATCGTCAGGGAGCGGATCTCGTCGTCGGTGACGACGCCGCCCGCATTGCGGATGACGTGGGCGTCGCCCTCGGCCAGGCCGAGGATGCGGTAGACGTCGAGCCGGGCGTCCATGCAGGCGACGACGGCGATCTTGCGTGCCGGCGGCAGCGGCAGCGGGCCGGAGAAGCTCTCGGCGTAGCGGGCGTTGTTCTCGAGCAGTTCGTCGGTGACGGACACGGGGTCCTCCGGAGTGGTGGTCGGTGACGCGGGCGTCGTACCCGCGCGCGATGCACGGGGCGGCCACGCGGCGACCCGGGGGTCGCTACGCGGCCCACCGACACAGCTCGTCGAACGCGACGATGCGCCGACCGGGCCAGAACGGCTCGAGCAGGGTGCGCATCACCGCATGATTCGATCGCGATACCCGGTCCGGAGCAAGGAGCCGTCCACCGGATGGACCTGCGGCGGGATGTGTCCGGACACATCCCCGACCCACGGGGGTCAGGGCACCGGGAGGGCGGGGTACCCGATCGGACTCCGGTCGCCCTCCCAGCCCCAACGGCGCACCGGGACCGAGCTGACGTCGTAGGCGTCGACGGCGAGGTCGGTGTCGATCCGGACGACCGCACCCCAGTCGGCCTGGCCCGGGACGTCGGCAGTGTCGATCCGGGTCGCGACGACCTGCTCGGTGGTGGTGCGGCGCATCGCCGCGAAGCTGCCCCCGGCGACGTCGGCGAAGGACACGTCCACGGCGAACCCCAGCGACGACGGACCCAGGACCAGGTAGCGCGGGGTCTGCACCAGACCGGCCCGGACGGCGGGCAGGTCGCGCAGACAGGGCGCCGCCCAGAGGATCGACCAGTCCACGTAGACCGGCCCGTCGGCGTCGCGCAGCATCGGCACCACCGGCGCCGAGGTGACCACCCGCGGGGCGGCGGCGGCCACCCAGCCGCCCGGCCCGACGGTGGTGTCGACGGCGTGCAGCCGCACCCGGTCGACGTCCGCCGGGAACGCGGAGACGGGCACCCGCACGGTGCGCCAGCCCGACCGGTCCAGCGGCACGGCCTCCTGCACCCGCTCGGCGGGGTAGGTGCCGCGGGCGCCGGTCGCGGTGTCGTCCAACGACACCCGGCCGTCCGGGCCCGGCGAACCGGCGCGGGCGTACTCCAGCTCCAGGGTGTTGCCCTGCCCGGTCCGCCCGGCGACGTCGACCGACAGCACCCGGTCCGGTGGCCCCGGTGTGACGGCGAACCAGCGGGTCCGGAGCTCGCCGGTGGTGCCCGCTCCGCCGTCGAGGCTGCCCCAGGCGAGCCCGCCGCGCGGCGGGGCGTCGACCCAGCCACGGCCCTCGGTGAACCCGGTGAGCGTGTCGGCGCCGCCCGCGGCGGGCAGCGCGCCCCCGTCGACCCCGACCGTGACGTGGTCGAGGATCCCGCAGGTGTCGCGGCCGGTCAGCTCGCTCCACAGCTGTCCGCCGACGCTGTAGCCCCCGCCCTGGCGCACCGGGGCGACGACGAACGACGCCACCACCACCGACACCCCGGTGAGCAGGGCCACCACGACCACCCCGGCGGGCAGCGCCGCCGCGGCCCGGGCCACGCAGTCCCGCCCGGTCCGGTGCCGTCCGTGATCCGCCCGTCGACCTGCCAGCAGACCTGCTCGTCGGCCCGCCCGGTGGACCGCGGCGGCCGACACGACCAGCACCGCCAGCGCCACCAGCGCCCACACCAGCGGCGAGTCCAGCGGCGTGAACGGGCCGTCGGCGCGCGGCACACCCCAGCCGGACCACAGGAACCACTCGTTGCGCCCGCTGAAGGCCAGCGCGGCGAGTACGGCCGCCGCCACGGTCCCGGCGGCGGCCGCGCCGCGCACGGTCGGGTCGCCGGGCCGCCGGGCCGCGGCCACCACCAGCACCACCCCCGCCGCGGCGGCGAGCGCCCCGACCCCGGCGAGCGTCCCGAAGTAGTGGGTCCACTTCGACGGTGCCGGGGTGAGCAGCACGAACCCGAGTGCGAGCCCGACCAGCGGCACCGGGGCCCACCGCAGACCGGGACCCCACCGGTGCGCGCCGCGGGCGACCAGCGGCAGCGCCGCGACCAGCAGGGCGATGGCGAGCAGCACCGGCACCCGGCGGCCGAGGCCGCCCTGCTCGGTGCCGAATCCGAGCAGGTAGTCCCATCGGCGCAGCTCCTGGAACCACGGTGTGGCCGGACCGTAGAACTGGTGCATCTGCGTGGCCCGCGCGACCGTGTACAGACTCTGCCCGGTGAACACCGGCGTGAGCCCCGCCGCGGCGATCCCGGCCGCGGCGACGGTCGCCGCCACCCCGACGGCGATCCCCCCGCCGCGGTGGCGGACGACCCGCCGCCACAGCGCGGGCAGCAGCAGCACCAGCGGACCGGCGACGGTCACCGCCGACGGCGTCACCGCCAGCGCCAGCCCCGCGGTCAGCGCCGCGGCCGCGGTCCACGTCCCGCCGCGGAGCCCGGGCCGGGCGGCGGCGCGCAGCGCACAGCACAGCGCCGCGGTCGTCGCGAGCGCCGCGAACGGCTCGGGGCGGACCCCGAGGTTCAGCGGCAGCCACCACGCCAGCAGTGCGACGCCGAGCGTGCCCCGCACCCAGGCCCGTCGGTGGTGGCGGGCCAGCACCGCGGGCAGCGCGACCCGCGACAGCAGCAGCCACACCGCGATCCCGGCGAGCACCGACGGCACACGCAGCACCAACGGCCCCACACCGGTCTCGGCCAGCGCCCGGACCAGCCGGATCACCAGCGTGTACGGCGCCTCCGAGGCGTTGCCCCAGCGGTAGACGTTGCCGAAGTCGCCGGTCGCCGTGCCGGTCGCGTTGCGCGCGATGGCCTCGGTGAAGCCGTCGTCGGTCGACAGCGGCCCGAGCACCGTCCACCCCGCCAGCGTGGCGACGACGAGCACGTCCGCGGCGGCCCGCCCGATCCCGGCCGGGGTGCCCACCGCGGCCAGCCGGGCCCGCCGGACGCGGGCCGTCCCGCGGCGGCGCCGGAACCGGTCACCGGCCAGACGGGCCAGCAGCACGGCGGCGACGGCGGCGGCGAGCCACTGCAGCCCGAGCAGCGCCGTCTTGGCCGGCGACGAGGCGGCGGCGAACCAGTCCGCGGTCCGCGCGGTGACCCGCAGCCCGTCGGCGTCGGCGGGGGAGAGCTGGGTGCCGAACGCGGCCACGGCGCGCACGACATCGCCGGGGAAGGCGCGCGGGGCGCCGTCGCCGAGGGTGACCCGGGACCCGGCCTCGTCGGTGTCGAGGACCAGCCCGCAGGCGTCGCCGGACGGGACGGGCGCGCGCAGCAGCTCGCGGCCGCCGACCTGGACCCGCAGCTCCCCGCCCGCCCCGGTGAGCACGGCGAACCCGGTCCCCGGGGCACCGGGCCGCTCCGAGCCCACGACGGTCGTCGATACCCCGGTTCCGGCGGAGCGGGCCTGCGCGGCGCGCAGCACCCGGCAGAGCACCTCGACGCGCACCGCCTCCGGCGCGGCGGGCTGGAACGCCGCCGTCGTCGACGTGGGCCGCTCGCCCGCCCGCGGCCAGGACACGGTCGTCGTGCGGGTGTCGACGGGGGCGAACGGCACCAGCACGGCGAACAACCCCGCCAGCAGTCCGGCGACCAGGGTCGCGACCACCAGGCGACGGGAGACGGGCGACGGGGCGGAGCGGTCTGAGGGGTGCATCGACTTCCGGATCGACTCGGCGGGGGGAGCGCGGCGCGGGACCGGGCCGTCCGTCCGACGGCGGCGACCGGCACCGTGTGCAGGCCGGTCACGCCGTCGGGGATCGAGCCGTGTTCCCGTTCCGTCTGCACCGTGCCGGTCCGCTCGGTCGCGCGCACGCGCAGGGTGCGCTCACCGGGTCCCGGTTCGATCTCGATGCGCCACGTCCGTCGTGACAGCAGGGTGTTCGTACGACGGCGGGCCCGGGGTTCGCACCCCGGGCCCGTCGTGTCGTGCGGCGGTCGTCAGCTCTTGGGCATGAGGACCTTGTCGATCACGAAGACGGTGGCGTTCGCGGTCGGGATGTTGCCGCAGAGGATGTTCGCGGTGTTGCCCTGGCCGTCGGTGACGGTGGGGGCCTCGGGGGTGCCGCCGATGGTGAGGTCGCCGCCGGCCAGCTCGGTGAGGGTCTTCTTCTCCACGATGCCCGCGGCGTCCAGGCGCTCGGGGGTCACGTGGTAGGAGAGCAGCCCCTGCAGGGCACTGGTGTCGGCCAGCAGGGCGTTGAACTTCTGCTCGCCGAGCTGCTTCTGCACCGCGGCGAAGGCGTCGTTCGCCGGGGCGAAGACGGTGATGCCCTTCTGCTGGTTCAGGGTGTCGGCCAGGCCGGGGACCTTGCCGACGGCGGTGACCAGCGTGGTCAGCAGCGGGTTGGTGCTCGCGGCGGTGGCGACCGGCTGCGGGCCCATCGAGTCGAGCGAGCCGGGCTCGTTGCCCTGCGGCAGCTGGCTGCAGGCCGGGCCGAAGACGTCGGCGTTGGTGGTGACGCCGTCGGCGGCGGCGGTGGTTGCCGGTGCCGAGGAGGTGGCCGGGGCCGCGGCCGGCGGGGCGGCGGTGTCGCTGCCGCCGCCACAGGCGGTGAGGCCGAGCGACAGGGTGGCGAGCAGACCGACGGTGGCGAGGGTGCGAGAAGCGCGCATGGCTGGATTCCCTTTCGAGGAAACTGTCTGTCCTACATGGACTGTCGATTGATTGTTCGGGTCGTGGGGCCGGGCGGTTCGGGTGTTCCGGAAGATTTCCGGATCTTTTTTCGACGGCTCGGGAATCGGTTCAGACGACGGTGACGATGGTGCTGGGCCACCCCGTCGCACCGTCCGGGATCGGGTCGCCACGGACGTCGGTCTGGACGAGCCCGCGGCGGTCGGTGGCGCGGGCGGTGAGCGTGTGGCTGCCGGGGGAGAGGTCGAGCTCGGCCCGCCACATCCGCCAGGTGTTCGGGTTGACCTCGGTGGCCAGCTCGGCGCGGACCCACGGGCCGTCGTCGGCGCGGACCTCGACGGCGGTGATCCCGACCGGCTGCGCCCACGCGACCCCGGCGACCTGCACGCGCCCCGCCGGCAGCCGGGAGAACCCGACCGGGGCGTCGATGCGGCACTGGGTCTTGATCGGGGCGCGCTCGGCCCAGCCGCGGTCGCGCCAGTAGACGCTGCGCTCGGCGAAGGTCGTCAGCTCGATGTCGGCGAGCCACTTGGTGGCCGAGACGTAGCCGTAGAGCCCCGGGACGACCATGCGGACCGGGAACCCGTGCTCGACCGGCAGCGCCTCGCCGTTCATGCCGAGTGCGAGCAGCGCGCCGCGGCCGGGCTCCAGCACGGTCGCGGTCGGGGTGCCCGCGGTCCAGCCGTCGCGGCTGGTGGAGACGATCTGGTCCGCGGCCGGGTCGACGCCGGCCTCCAGCAGCAGCGGGGCCAGCTCGACGCCGACGAAGTCCGCGGTGGACACCAGGTTCCCGCCCACGGTGTTGGAGACGCAGGTCATCGTGATCGTCCGCTGGACCAGCGGACGTCGCAGCAGGTCGTCGACGGTGAGGACGAGCTCGCGCCCGACCCGGCCGTGCACCCGCAGCGACCAGTCCTCGGCCCGGACCGCGGGGATCGTCAGGGCGACGTCGATCCGGTAGAAGTCGGCGTTCGGGGTGACGAACGGAACGGTCCCGAGCTGGGGGAACGCGGCCGAGGCCGGCACCGGCGGCGCGGTCTCGGCGAGCGTCGCCGCGGCCAGCCTGCCGGTCAGCGCGGCCCGTGAGGCCATGATCCCGCTGCCGGCGGAGGACAGCGCCAGGCCGGTCCCGCCCACGACGAGCGTCCCGGCGGCGACCGCCGCCGACGCCCCGGTGAGCACGGTGCGCCGGGGGACACCGTCACCGTCACCGGCGCCGCCGTCCCCGGTGCGGGTGGTGCCGGGACGGCGGGCGAGGCCGTCCAGCCCCCGCTGCACCGCCACACCCACCACCAGCGCGACGACCGGCGCGGCCAGGTCGGTCGCGGTCGGCACCGGCCCGGTCAGCACCGCCGCCACCGCGAGCAGCCCCAGCACGGCGACCGCGGCGGTTCCCACCACCGCCCGCCGGCGCGCCGCGAGCCCGGCCAGTGCGCCGAGCAGCACCAGCAGCACACCGATGCCGGCGAGCAGGACCGGCTTGTCGGCCGTCCCGAACGCGGACTTGGCGAACTCCACCACCGGCTGCGGCGAGAGCCGCACGACCGCGTCGCCGACCGCCACGAACGGTGACGACGCCGGCGCCACCAGGGCCGCCACGAGGTGCCCCGACGCCACCGCCGCAGCGATCGCCAGCAGTTCCACCAGGATCGCCACGGAACGCGACGGAAGGACCAGGGGCCCGTTTCCCTCGGTCCGGTTCTCGGTCAGCACAACCGTTCTTCGGAACCCCGGCGGAAACGGTTCGACCGGCCCGCGGATTCCGCCGCGGAACGGGGTCAGGTCAGGCCGAGCGACTCCGGCTGCACCGGGATCGGGGCGTCGGCGCCGAGCCCCTTCTGCGCCGCCGCGGTCCGGACGGCCTCGATCACCAGCGGCACCGCGGCCCGCCGCGCGGTGGTGGTGCGGTAGGCCAGCGACACCGTGCGGGTGAGGGCGTCGCCGAGTGCGACGATGTCGACCCCCGGCGGGCGCAGCGCCAGGCCCAGGTCCGTCACCAGGGTGACACCGAGCCCGGCCGCGACCATCGCCATGGCGGTGGCCTGCTCCTCGACCTCGTGGTCGATCCGCGGCTCGAAGCCCGCGCTCTGACAGGCCAGGCGGGCCGCCTGCCCGAAGTGCGACCGGGCGGGCGAGACGATCCACGGGTGCTCGGCCAGCTCCGCCAGCATCACGCTCGCGGCGGGCACCGCCCCGGCGGGCACCGCCGCGTAGACCCGCTCGACGGCGATGACCGCCCGCTCCAGGCCCTTGTCCCACGTCATCGGGTAGTTCGAGTAGTCGATGACGAACGACAGGTCGAGCTCGCCGTCGCGCACCGCGGCCGCTGTCTCCTCCGGGGCGAGCTCGCGGGTGCGGACCTCGACACCGGGGTGGGTGCGGGCCAGCGCGGTCAGCGCGTCGGGCAGCAGACCCGAGGCGACCGAGGCCCACACCCCGGCGGTGAGCTTCGCCGCAACGGTCTCGCCCGCCTCCTCCAGCGCCTGGGTGGCGCGCTCGACCGAGGCGAGGATCTCCTCGGCGTGCTCGGCCAGCAGGACACCGAGGTCGGTGAGCTGGACCCGGCGCCCCCTCCGCTCGAACAGCCGCGTCCCGACGTCGCGCTCGAGCTGCGCGAGCTGCTGGGACACCGCCGACGCCGTGTAGTGCAGCGCCGTCGCCGCCGCCGTGATGGTTCCCCGCCGGTGCAGCTCACGCAGCATCCGAAGCCGAGACAGGGACAGCTCCATGCGACCGAGCCTATTGCGCTGTGCAGGAACGGTGAACAGCGGCGTGAATGATCCGTAAATGGACGCGGGGCCCGGTGCGCCCGCAACCTGGGGCCACCGGTCGGGAACGACTGCCGCCGGGGGGACGACGAGGTCCGCGATGTCGACGAGACCGGAACGGCCCCTGGTGGCGACGACCGGTGCAGTACGAGCAGGAGGTGGGTCGCCATGACGACGATGCAGAACCCGGCCGGGGGCACCCCGCAGACGGCGGCCACGGCCGCCCCCTACGTCCCCGGCGCCCCGGCGCCCACCGTCGCCCCGGTCGTCCGCCGTCCCGAGCCCTACATGCGCCTGCAGTGGAACGACGCCGTGACCGGCGCCGTCGGCTACCTGGTCGTGCACACCCTGCGGGCGGGGCTCGCCACCGGCGGCACCCGGATGCGGGCCGGCTGTACGTTGTCCGAGGTCGAGGACCTCGCACGCGGCATGGCCAACAAGACCGCCACCTTCGACCTGCCGATCGGCGGGGCCAAGGGCGGCATCGACTTCGACCCGAAGGACCCGCGTGCCGTCGAGGTGCTGCAGCGCTTCTGCGAGGCCATGCGCCCCTGGATCGACGCGCACTGGGTGACCGCGGAGGACCTCGGCGTCCCGCAGCACCTGATCGACGAGGTCTTCGAGAAGCTCGGCCTCGGCCAGAGCTACCACGCCGCGATCAGCCGCGCCGCCGACCCGGCCGCCACCCTGGAGCGGGTCCGCACCGGGCTGAAGGCCGAGGTCGACGGCGGGTTCGAGCTGGGCGACGTGATCGGCGGCTACGGCGTCGCGCACGCCTGCCTGGCCTCCGCGGTGTCCTGGGGCCAGATCCCGGCCGACACCACGGTCGCGATCCAGGGTGTCGGCACGATGGGCGGTGCGGCCGCCTACTACCTGCACGAGGCCGGGATGAAGGTCACCACGCTGGCCGACGCCGCGGGCACCCTGCACTGCGCGGACGGGCTCGACGTGCCCACGCTGCTGGACCTGCGCGACGGCTACGGCGAGATCGACCGCTCCCGGCTGCCCGCCGGCGTCGAGCAGCTCCCGCGCACCGCGATCCTGTCGGCCGAGGTCGACATCCTGGTGCCGGCCGCGATCTCCTACGCGATCACCCCGGACAACTCCTACGACGTCCGCGCCCGCGTGATCGTCGAGGCCGCGAACGCCGCGACGACCCCGGAGGCCGAGGCCATGCTCGCCGCGCGCGGGGTGCCGGTGCTGCCGGACTTCGTCGCGAACGCCGGTGCGGTCGCCTGGGCCTGGTGGCTGCTGCTCGGCGAGGTCGACGACGACCCGCAGAACTCCTTCGACCGGCTGCGCACCGTGATGCACGCCAAGGTCGCGCAGCTGCTGGCCGCGTGGACCGAGGACGGCGTCACCCCGCGCGAGACCGGGCACCGTTGGGCCGACGACCCGGCGCCGACCACCGGTCCGGTCGTCATCCCCTGATCCCACACCCGGCGCCCCGGGCCGCCGTGCGACACCCCGACGGTGGGTGCCGCGCGCCGGCCCGGGGCACCGGTACGTGTCGGGGTGGGTATCCGGGTGAACCGCGGCGCGCGTCGGGCCGGATCCTCGGGACATGACTCCCGTGACCACACCGCAGCCGGTGCTCGGCACCATGAACTTCGGCACCCGGGTCGACGAGGCCACCTCGTTCGCGCTGCTCGACCGCTTCGTCGAGCGCGGCGGCGTCTGGCTCGACACCGCCGATGTCTACGCGTTCTGGAACGACCCGGCCGGGGAGCCCGGAGCGAGCGGGTGCTCGGAGCGTGGCTCGCGGCGCGGCCCGGCGTCCGCGAGCAGGTCCGGATCTCCACCAAGACCGGGGTGCGGGGCGGGCTCGGAGCCGCCGCGGTCCGCACCGCCGCACGGGGCAGCCTGGACCGGCTCGGCGTCGGGTCGGTCGACCTGTTCTGGGCGCACGTCGAGGACCGCCGCACCGACCTCGACGAGACGGTCGCCGCGCTCGGTGCCCTGGTCACCGACGGGCTGGCGGCGCGGCTGGGCGCGTCCAACCACGCGTCGTGGCGGGTCGAGCGGGCCCGTGCGGCCGCCGCCGCGCAGGGCGTCGCCGCGTTCGACGCCGTCCAGTACCGGCACTCCTACGTGCTCCCGCGCCCGGGCGCGGCGCTGCCCGACTCCGGGCACATGCTGCTCGACGCCGGCGCGGCGGATCTCGCGGCGACCGAGGGCCTGACCCTGTGGGCCTACACGCCGTTGGTCAACGGGGCCCTGACCCGCACCGACCGCGCCCTGCCCGACGCCTACGACCACCCCGGCACCACCGCACGGCTGGCCGCGCTCGACGCCGTCGCCGCCGACACCGGCGCCACCCGCAACCAGGTCGTGCTCGCCTGGATCATGACCGGGGGGCACGGCCGGACCGGGCTCGCGGGCGAACTCGCCGTCGGACCGGCATGGCCGCTGGTCGGGGTCAGCCGGACCGCCCAGCTGGACGAGGCCCTCGACGCCCGGGACCTGCACCTCACCGAGGAGCACCGGGCGGTCCTCGACGGCGCGGCGTGACCGCGGCCGCTCAGCCCCGGCGGTCGTCCCGCTCGCGTTCCGCCCCGAACTCCCGGTCGTGCCGCAGCCGGGCGTCGACGTGCTGCTCGGCACGGCGCGCCTCCCGGGTCGCCGCGGCCGCCCCCACCGGGTAGCCGGCCTTCATCACCCGGGTCTCGCACGCCTCGACCGTGTAGACCGCCGAGTAGAAGTAACCGATCACCGCGCCCGAGGCGATGGCGCCCAGCCGCACCCACGGCGGGCCGGGCACCACCAGGTACAGCAGGGCCAGCAGCGGGATCAGCTGGACCGTGGTGCGGACGAGGTGGCGCAGCACCCAGGTGCGGGTGGTGACGTCGTGGAGCACCCAGCGCCGGTTGCGGGCCGGCAGCCGGGCGCCGAAGGCGTAGGCCACCCAGCGGAACGGGTTCGGCCGCCGGATCGGGTCGTCCATCTGCAGGTTCCCTCCGGGTCGGGCACCCGGGTCAGACACCCGGATGCCGGACGAGCACGGCGAACGGGTCCGTCCAGTGCCGTCCGGCGTTCTGCGGGGCGACGGTCACACCGTCGGCACCCGGCAGCGGCTGCGGCAGCGGCCTGCCCGCCGCCGCGTCGGCGACGAGCTCACGCACCCGCTGCCCGGCCCGATGGTAGAACTCCAGCTGCACCGCCCGGCCGAACAGCCCGAAGCCGAGCCGGAACAGCGGGTTCGGGATGTGCGCGGGCCGGGAGAACGCGCGGATGACGAACTCGACGTCGCCGGTCGTGAGGGTCTTGACCACCTCGTAGGTGAGCCGGCCCTCCTCCAGGTGTCCGTGCAGGGTCTCGTAGGTCCAGCCCCAGACGCGCCGGCCGTCGACGGTCTCGTCGACCAGCCCGGTGACCCGGACGCCGAGGTGGAAGCGCATCGGCCCGAACCGGCCCTCCAGCAGCATGTCGCGGCCCAGCAGCGGGTCGGCCGGGCGGAACACGCCACGCAGCCGGTTCGGGGCGGTGAACTGGTAGTCGCGCAGGATCGCGCAGGCGCGTTCCCAGGCGCCGTCGGGCACCGGGTCACCGGGGGGCTCGGTGCCGACCAGCGCCCGGCCGTGGTCGACGTGCCAGCGCGGGTCGTGGGAGTCGATGGGGGTCTCGGCGTCGTCGAAGTTCACGCCGCGTGCGGCGAGCCCGTCCAGGTCGGCGCGACGGTCCTCGGGGCCGGGGCGCTTCAGGACCGAGCGCCCTTCTCCTCGCGCCGCATTGCGTCGCCGATCAGCCAGAACATCGACGGCCACAGGCCGACGAAGATCGCGCGGCGTTCGGCGTTGCCGCGCTCGTCCTGGTCCACGGTCTTCGCGCGCAGCCACAGCGCGATGGCGAAGCCCACCGAGCCGAGGGAGAACCACTGGAGCTGGGCACCGCGCACACCGGCCCGGTGCAGGACACGTCCGACCGTCATGGCGGTCCGTTCCCCGCTGCCGGCGGATGTAATCCCGCACAGGGGGTACCCGTGGTCGATGCGGACCCCCACGACGGCCTCGACGAGCGGACGGACCACCCCGGTCACCGGTGACCGGCGGTCCCGCCGGGTGTCGGCGGTGCTCCGCTGGCCGGTGGGTCTGCTGCTGGTGTCGTGGCGCTACTTCTGGCGCACCACACCGATCCACCGCAGCGACGTCGTCGGCGACCTGGGTGACCTCCCGCCCGCCTCGCCGCAGGGCGCCGACGCCGACGACGTCCAGCGCCCGTCGGACGGGTACGGCACCCTGCTGCACCGGCGCTACGGCGTGCGCATCCGCGGGTCCCGGTGCAGCCCCGAGGAGCTCATGACGCGCCTCGCCGCGGACCCCGACCGCTGGTCACCGGAGTTCGCGGTGTTCCGCCGCACTCGCGGCGAGCCCGGCGGGATGGACGTCGGCGACGAGTTCCTGATCCGCATGCCCGGCCCGTGGGACGGCCCGGTGCGGGTGGCCGCCGCCGGGCCCACCGAGTTCTCCTTCGTCACCCTGGACGGGCACCTGGAGGCCGGTCGGATCGACTTCCGCACCCGTCGCGACCCGGATCACCCGGAGATGCTGCGCTTCGACATCGAGTCCTGGGCACGGCCCGGGGACCGGCTGTCGCACGTGCTCTACAACACGCTGCGCGTGGCCAAGGAGGTGCAGTTCAACATGTGGACGCACGCCTGCATCCGGGCGGCCGCCATCGCCGGCGGCCGGCCGGACGGCGGCGTGACGGTGCACACCCGGCGGTTCCCGACCACCCGGTGACGCGGCGGGGCAGACTCGCCGGTCATGAGCACCGACGCTTCCGCCTTCACCGAGATCTCCTACGACGTCGACGACCGGGTCGCCACGATCACCCTCGACCGTCCGGACCGGCTCAACGCGTTCACCGCGACGATGGCCCGCGAGCTGATCGCCGCCTACGACCGCGCCGACGCCGACGACACCGTCCGCGCGATCGTGCTCACCGGTCGCGGCCGCGGCTTCTGCGCCGGCGCCGACCTGGGCCGCGGCGGCTCCTCGTTCGACCCGACCGACCCGGAGCGTGCCGCGGACCGCGCGGGCATCGGCACCATCGGCGGCGTCGTCCGCGACGGCGGCGGCACCGTGACCATGCGGATGGCGGCGTTGCGCACCCCGGTGATCGCCGCCGTCAACGGGCCCGCGGTCGGCATCGGGGCGACGATGACGCTGCCCGCCGACATCCGCCTGGCCGGCGCCTCGGCCCGGTTCGGGTTCGTGTTCGCCCGCCGCGGGCTCGTCCCGGAGGCCGCGTCGAGCTGGTTCCTGCCCCGGATCGTCGGCGTCTCCCGGGCGATGGAGTGGGCCGCGACCGGCCGGGTGTTCGACGCCGCCGAGGCCCTCGACGGCCGGCTGGTCTCCCGCGTCCTGCCCGACGACGAGCTGCTCGGCGCGGCGTACGCGATCGCCCGCGAGATCGCCGACAACACCTCGGCGGTGTCGGTCGCGCTGACCCGGCAGCTGCTGTGGGGGATGCTCGGCGCGCCCAGCCCGTGGGACGCCCACCGCGCCGACTCGGCCGCGATCGCGCACCTCGGGCAGGGCCGCGACGTCGCCGAGGGCGTCACGTCGTTCCTGGAGAAGCGCCCGCCCGCCTTCCCCGACACCGTCTCCGAGGACTACCCCGGCCACGTCCTGCCGCACTGGCCCGCCCCGCCCGCCGACCTGACGGACTGAAATCCGGGTGCGCCGGTGCCCCCGGCGCCCCTACCGTGCCCCCGTGGCCTCGATACGCCTGCGCGTCGCCCGACGGCGGCGCCACACCTGATCCCTGCCGATCTCCTGGCGCCGCCGTCCGAGCAGCCGGTCCTCGTACCCCTGCCGGGCGGCGCCCCGCCGCGCCCCCGGCTCCCCATCCGGGAGCCTCCTGTGCGATCCCCTCTGCCACGTCCGCTCGGCCGTCACGAGCACGGCCAGAACTTCCTCGTCGACGACGCCGTCCCGGCCGCGATGGCCGCCGTCGTCGCCGGGTACCCGCCCCGGCCGCTGCTGGAGCTGGGCCCCGGTGACGGCGCGCTGACCGCCGCGCTGCTGCGCCTGCCCGGCAGGCCCCTGACCGCGGTCGAGCTCGACCCGTACCGGGTGGCCCGCCTGCGACGACGCTTCGGCGGCGGCCTCACCGTCGTCCACGGCGACCTGCTCGACGTCCGCCTCGACCGGCCCGTCGACGTGGTGTCCAACGTCCCGTTCGCCCTGACCACCCCACTGCTGCGACGCCTGCTGGCCGCCCCGCGCTGGGCGCACGCGCTGCTGCTGGTGCAGTGGGAGGTCGCCCGCAAGCGGGCCGCGGTCGGCGGCACCAGCGCCCTCACCGCCCGCTGGTGGCCGTGGTTCACCTTCACCCTGCACGACCGGGTCCCGGCCAGGGCGTTCCGGCCGGTCCCGGCCGTCGACGGCGGGGTGCTGGAGATCGCCCGCCGGGAGGTGCCGCTGCTCGACGCCCGGCCCCGGGACCACCACCGGATCGTCGACGCGGTGTTCACCGGCCGTGGTCGCGGGGCCGTCGACGTCGTCGGGCGGCGGTTCGGCCGCGCGCTGGCACGGGACTGGGCGCGCGAGTGCGGGCTCGGGCCGCGGACGCTGCCGCGTGACCTCGACGCGGGGCACTGGGTCCGGCTGCACGCCAGGGTGGCCGGGCGGAGGTGACCCCGGTCCCGCTCCGTTGCGCCGGGCGGTGGCGGTCTGCTCGGGTGGGCGACGTGGAGCACTCGGAGCTGACCCGGCGGCGGTGGCTGGACCACGGCCGCCTGTCGTCGCACGCCTGTCGCTGACCCGCCCCCGACGCCCCCCGCTCCGCCTCACACCGGCAGGTCACCCGTGTCCAGTTCCCCTTCTGCGACGCCCGGCGCCACCCCGCGCCGCGCCGCCGTCGCCAGCCTCGTCGGGACCACCATCGAGTGGTACGACTTCTACCTCTACGCCACCGCCGCGGCGCTGGTGTTCGCCCCGCTGTTCTTCACCGACGCCGACCCGGCCACCGGGGTGCTGGCCTCCTTCGCGACCTACGCCGCCGGGTTCGGGGCACGGCCGATCGGCGCGGTCGTCGCCGGGCACCTGGGTGACCGGATCGGCCGCCGCGCCGTCCTGGTCGGGTCGCTGGTGCTGATGGGCGTCGCGACGACGCTGATCGGGCTGCTGCCGACCTATCCGACCGTCGGGCTGCTGGCCCCGGTGCTGCTGGTGGTGCTGCGGCTGGCCCAGGGGCTCGCCGTCGGCGCGGAGTGGGCCGGTGCGGTGCTGATGGCCGTCGAGCACGCCGAGACCGAGCGTCGGCGCGGTCTGTTCGGCAGCTTCCCGCAGATCGGCTCCTCGGCCGGGATGCTGCTGGCCTCGGGCGTCTACACCGCGGTGCTCGCGATCGCGGGCAGGGAGGCGTTCCTCGCCGGCGCCTGGCGGATCCCGTTCCTGCTCAGCGCGGTGCTCGTCGTCGTGGGGCTGGCCATCCGGCTCACCCTCGCCGACCCCGCGGTGTTCACCGCCGCCCGCGACGCCGGGACACTGTCCCGCCGTCCGGTGCTGGAGGTGCTGCGCACCGACTGGCGCACCGTGCTGCTGACCGTCGGCAGCCGGATCGCGCAGAACGCGCTCTACATCCTCGCGACCACCTTCGCCCTCACCTACCTCGCCCGGGGCGAGTCCGGCGCGGCCGAGAGCGCCGGCCTGACCGCGGTGATCATCGCGTCGGCGATCGGGCTGTTCTCCACGCCGCTGTGGGCGGTCCTGTCCGACCGGGTCGGCCGCAAGCCGGTCTACCTGTTCGGCGCGATCGGGGCGCCGCTGTTCCTCGGGGTGTTCTTCCTGCTCCTCGACACCGGGGCCACCGTGCTGGTCGTCGTCGCGATGGTCGTGCTGGTCAACCTGTTCCACGACGCCATGTACGGCCCACAGGCCGCCTGGTACGGCGAGCTGTTCGACACCCGGCTGCGCTACAGCGGGGCCTCGCTGGGCTACCAGGTCGGCTCCGTCCTCGCCGGGGCGACGCCACTGATCGCCACCGCCCTGCTCTACGCCGGCGGCGGGACCCCGTGGCTGATCTGGGCCTACCTCGGGGTGCTGTTCGCGATCTGCATCGTCTCCACCGTCCTGCTGCCCGAGACCCACCGCGGCGGGCTCCGCACCGCCCGCGAGAAGGTGGTGGCATGACCGGCCGCATCCTGCTCAACGCCTTCGACATGGCCTGCGTGGGCCACCAGTCCGCGGGGCTGTGGCGTCACCCGTCCGACGAGGGGCACCGCTACACCGACCTCGACCACTGGACCTCGCTCGCCCGGATGCTGGAGGACGGCGGTTTCGACGCGCTGTTCCTCGCCGACGTCCTCGGCGTCTACGACGTCTACGGCGGCTCCCGCGACGCGGCCGTCCGCGCCGCCGCGCAGGTCCCGCTCGCCGACCCGCTGCTGCTGGTCCCCGCGATGGCCGGGGTGACCTCACGGCTCGGGTTCGGGGTGACCGTCTCGGTCGCCTACGAGCACCCCTACGCGCTGGCCCGGCGGTTCACCACCCTCGACCACCTCACCCGCGGCCGGGTCGCGTGGAACGTCGTCACGTCCTACCTGGACTCCGCGGCACGCAACCTCGGCCGGTCCGGGCAGATCCCGCACGACGAGCGCTACGAGCTCGCCGAGGAGTTCCTGGAGGTCTGCTACAAGCTGTGGGAGGGCTCCTGGGACACCGATGCCGTGGTCCGCGACCGCGACCGCGGCGTGTTCACCGAGCCGGACCGGGTGCACGACATCGCCCACCACGGCCGCTGGTTCGACGTGCCCGGCCCGTTCCTGTCCGAGCCGTCCCCGCAGCGCACCCCGGTGATCTTCCAGGCGGGCGCGTCGCCGCGCGGCGCCCGGTTCGCCGGCACCCACGCCGAGGCCGTCTTCGTGTCCGGCCCGTCGCCCGCGGTGGTCCGCCGCTCGGTCGACGCGGTGCGCGCCGAGGCCGCCCGCGCCGGGCGGGACCCCCGCTCGGTGAAGGTGTTCGCGATGCTCACCGCGATCGCCGGGGAGACCGACGACGCCGCCCACGCGACCCTGGCCGAGTACCTGGAGCTGGCCGACCCGTCGGCGGCGCTGGCGCTGTTCGGCGGCTGGTCCGGCGTCGACCTGGCCGGGGCGTAGCCGGAGCAGAAGCTCGAGTACGTGCAGACCGACGCGACCCGCTCGGCGCTGGCGTCGTTCACCGGGCCGGACCGCGACTGGACGGTCGGCGAGCTCGCGGAGTTCATCACCGTCGGCGGGCGCGGGCCGGTCGTCGTCGGGTCCGGGGTGACGGTCGCCGACGAGCTGGAGCGCTGGGCCGACGAGGCCGACCTCGACGGCTTCAACCTGGCCTACGCCGTCACCCCGGGGACGATGGCCGACGTCGTGACCCACGTCGTTCCCGAGCTGCGACGCCGCGGCCGGATGCCCGCCCCCGCCGACGCGGGCGGCCCCACCCTGCGCGAGCGGTACGGCACCGGCGACGGCGCCCGGCTCGCGAAGGACCACCCCGGTGCGGCGCACCGGACCCGCTGACCCGCACCGGAGCCGCTGACCCCGCACCGGACCCCGGCCCCGTGCCGGACCCCGACCCCGCGCCGGCTCGGGTGATCGCCAGGAGTGGAGCGGCCGGACGGGTGCACTGCCTCCGGCGCTCCACTCCCGGCGATCATCGGCGGAGCCCCGGGCGCACGGCCCGGGTTCACGGAGCCCCGGTCACCCCGTCGGGGACCACCGGACCCCGACCGGGTGGCCCTGCGCCACCGTCGCGTGACGCCCCGCGCCATCGCCGCACCGGCGTGGTCACCTCGGCCCCGGCCGGGTGGCGATCGGGGGAGTGCGGGCATGGCGGGATGGACGGGCAGCCGGGGCGCGGCGGTGGCGACGGCGGTCGTGGTCGGGCTGCTGGTACCGGTCACCCAGCAGGCGTCCGCGGGCCCCGCCCGGGTCGCGCCGCCCGTCGCGGCCGTCGTCCCCGCGGCGCCCGGGCCCACCGCGGAGACCGCGGAGACCGCGTCCACCGGGGCCACCGCGGAGACCGCGTCCACCGGGGCCACCGCGGAGACCGCGTCCACTGCCGAGACCGCTTCCATTGGCGAGACCCCGTCCACCGTGGCGCTCGGGTCCACGGCGACGTCCGGGTCCACCGGGGCCGATGCGCCCGTCGCCCCGGCCCCGCAGGCCCCCGCCATCACCCACCGCGAGGAGCGGGTCGACACCCCGGCCGGGCCGGTGACCGTCGACGTCGTCGTCGCCGACCTGAACCGGGCCGAGCTGCGCGCCACCCTGCTCACCGGTGCGACGGTCGGCGAGCGGTCCTCGGTTCCCGCGCACGCGCAGCGTGGCGGGGCGGCAGCCGCGATCAACGGTGACTTCTTCGACCTGGGGCGCAGCAACGCCCCCGCCGGGCCCTCGGTCCGCGACGGCCGCGCGCTGACCTCCGCCGTCCCACCGGGGCGGCGGCTCGCCCCGGGCGTCCCCGGCGCCGAGCAGGGCGACGTGCTCGCCGTCGACGACGACGGCACCCCGCGCCTGGACCGGCTCACCCTCGACGCCTCCGCGACCGGCCCGCAGGGCCGCCTCCGGATCGACACCCTCAATGAGGTGTTCTCAGTAGCGGGGTGGCAGGTCGTGGCGACACGCCGAGGGTGGTGAGATGAGCGGGAACGGGGCAGGACCCCGGTAGATCGGTTCGGTCCAGCACAGATCGACACCGTCACCGAGGTCCTGCATGTCTGATCCTGTCACCTACACCGCTGTCCTCCCGATCGGGGAGCGCACCGTGGCCTATCTGGCGCGGCTCCTGGTCCTTCAACGCCGTCGACGTGGCACCCGGCGGCGGGCGTTGACCCCGTTCGCCCAGGCAGTGCTGGTGATCCGCTGGTTCTGTGATGCTACCCGGGTCCGATGTTTGGCCGGTGACAACGCGATCAGCACTGCAACGGCCTACCGTTACCTGCACGAAGGCATCGACGTCCTCGCCGCGGCCGCACCCGGCCTGCACGGAGCCCTGCTCGCCGCCCGCACAGCCGGGCACACCCACGTGAATCTCGACGGCACCCTGATCGCCACCGACCGGTGCCGCGCGCTCGGCCTCACCCCCGGGGTCGACCTGTGGTGGTCGGGCAAGCACCGCCGCCACGGCGGGAACATCCAGGTCCTCACCGCACCTGATGGATGGCCGCTATGGACCAGCGACGTGCGGCCGGGCCGCGAGCACGACACCCGCTGCGCCCGTACCCACCCCGGGCTGCTCGAGGGCCTGGCCGCGTTCACCGACGACACCCACGCCGCGCTGGGCGACCTCGGCTACGAAGGCGAAGCCGACCGGCTCACCGTGCCCATCAAACTCGCCCCCGGCCGCGGGCAGACGGTCAACCAGCGCACCGTCAACACCCTGCACTCAGCCCTTCGTGCTCTGGCCGAACGCGGAAACGCCCTGCTCAAGACCACCTTCGCCGCGTTGCGGCGAGTCACGCTATGTCCCTGGCGCACCGGCGCGATCACCGCAGCTGCGCTCGTACTACTCCACACCGAGTACGACCGCACGACATGATCAACCCGCTACTGAGAACACCTCAATGCCTACGCCGTGCCGGTCGGCGGGATCGGGCTGTTCACCTCCGACTGGGCGGGCGACCGGGCCGCCACGCTGTGCGGCAGCGACACCGACCGGAACGCGCCGTGCGCACCGGACCGGGTCGAGGTCGTCGTCCGCGACGGCGCGGTCACCGCGGTCCGCCCGCCCGGCGGGGGAGCGATCCCGGCCGGGGACCAGGTCCTCGCCGGCCGCGACCAGGGCGCCGCCGCGCTGCGACGGCTCGCCGTCGGCGACCGGGTCACCGTCCGGTACGCGCTCGCCGCCGCGTCGGGGACACCGCCGCGGACCGCGGTCGGGGCGTCGCCGATCCTGCGCGACGGTGCACCCGGCGCCGGGCTGGACGCCCGCTCCCGCGACCCGCGCAGCGCCGCGGGCCTCACCGCGCAGGGACGGCTGATCCTGCTCACCGCCGACGGCCGCGAGTCGACCTCGGTCGGCATCACCCTGGCCGAGACCGCCGAGCAGCTGCGCCGGGCGGGCGCCGTCGACGGTGTCAACCTCGACGGGGGCGGTTCCTCGACGATGGTGTTCCGCGGCCAGGTCGTGAACAGCCCGTCCGAGGACGCCTACCGGCTGGTGCCCAACGCGCTCGGCGTCGTGGAGAACTGAGCGTCCGGGTCGCGGGCCACGGTCACCCCGAGCATCGCGAACAGCTGCTCCACCAGCCAGTCCCGCAGCTCGGCGCGGGCCGGCACCCGGCCCGCCTCCAGCCACAC
>NZ_MCIM01000001.1:4003836-4279232 GCF_001932405.1 Pseudonocardia sp. Ae331_Ps2
ACCGCGGAGACCGCGTCCACCGGGGCCACCGCGGAGACCGCGTCCACTGCCGAGACCGCTTCCATTGGCGAGACCCCGTCCACCGTGGCGCTCGGGTCCACGGCGACGTCCGGGTCCACCGGGGCCGATGCGCCCGTCGCCCCGGCCCCGCAGGCCCCCGCCATCACCCACCGCGAGGAGCGGGTCGACACCCCGGCCGGGCCGGTGACCGTCGACGTCGTCGTCGCCGACCTGAACCGGGCCGAGCTGCGCGCCACCCTGCTCACCGGTGCGACGGTCGGCGAGCGGTCCTCGGTTCCCGCGCACGCGCAGCGTGGCGGGGCGGCAGCCGCGATCAACGGTGACTTCTTCGACCTGGGGCGCAGCAACGCCCCCGCCGGGCCCTCGGTCCGCGACGGCCGCGCGCTGACCTCCGCCGTCCCACCGGGGCGGCGGCTCGCCCCGGGCGTCCCCGGCGCCGAGCAGGGCGACGTGCTCGCCGTCGACGACGACGGCACCCCGCGCCTGGACCGGCTCACCCTCGACGCCTCCGCGACCGGCCCGCAGGGCCGCCTCCGGATCGACACCCTCAATGAGGTGTTCTCAGTAGCGGGGTGGCAGGTCGTGGCGACACGCCGAGGGTGGTGAGATGAGCGGGAACGGGGCAGGACCCCGGTAGATCGGTTCGGTCCAGCACAGATCGACACCGTCACCGAGGTCCTGCATGTCTGATCCTGTCACCTACACCGCTGTCCTCCCGATCGGGGAGCGCACCGTGGCCTATCTGGCGCGGCTCCTGGTCCTTCAACGCCGTCGACGTGGCACCCGGCGGCGGGCGTTGACCCCGTTCGCCCAGGCAGTGCTGGTGATCCGCTGGTTCTGTGATGCTACCCGGGTCCGATGTTTGGCCGGTGACAACGCGATCAGCACTGCAACGGCCTACCGTTACCTGCACGAAGGCATCGACGTCCTCGCCGCGGCCGCACCCGGCCTGCACGGAGCCCTGCTCGCCGCCCGCACAGCCGGGCACACCCACGTGAATCTCGACGGCACCCTGATCGCCACCGACCGGTGCCGCGCGCTCGGCCTCACCCCCGGGGTCGACCTGTGGTGGTCGGGCAAGCACCGCCGCCACGGCGGGAACATCCAGGTCCTCACCGCACCTGATGGATGGCCGCTATGGACCAGCGACGTGCGGCCGGGCCGCGAGCACGACACCCGCTGCGCCCGTACCCACCCCGGGCTGCTCGAGGGCCTGGCCGCGTTCACCGACGACACCCACGCCGCGCTGGGCGACCTCGGCTACGAAGGCGAAGCCGACCGGCTCACCGTGCCCATCAAACTCGCCCCCGGCCGCGGGCAGACGGTCAACCAGCGCACCGTCAACACCCTGCACTCAGCCCTTCGTGCTCTGGCCGAACGCGGAAACGCCCTGCTCAAGACCACCTTCGCCGCGTTGCGGCGAGTCACGCTATGTCCCTGGCGCACCGGCGCGATCACCGCAGCTGCGCTCGTACTACTCCACACCGAGTACGACCGCACGACATGATCAACCCGCTACTGAGAACACCTCAATGCCTACGCCGTGCCGGTCGGCGGGATCGGGCTGTTCACCTCCGACTGGGCGGGCGACCGGGCCGCCACGCTGTGCGGCAGCGACACCGACCGGAACGCGCCGTGCGCACCGGACCGGGTCGAGGTCGTCGTCCGCGACGGCGCGGTCACCGCGGTCCGCCCGCCCGGCGGGGGAGCGATCCCGGCCGGGGACCAGGTCCTCGCCGGCCGCGACCAGGGCGCCGCCGCGCTGCGACGGCTCGCCGTCGGCGACCGGGTCACCGTCCGGTACGCGCTCGCCGCCGCGTCGGGGACACCGCCGCGGACCGCGGTCGGGGCGTCGCCGATCCTGCGCGACGGTGCACCCGGCGCCGGGCTGGACGCCCGCTCCCGCGACCCGCGCAGCGCCGCGGGCCTCACCGCGCAGGGACGGCTGATCCTGCTCACCGCCGACGGCCGCGAGTCGACCTCGGTCGGCATCACCCTGGCCGAGACCGCCGAGCAGCTGCGCCGGGCGGGCGCCGTCGACGGTGTCAACCTCGACGGGGGCGGTTCCTCGACGATGGTGTTCCGCGGCCAGGTCGTGAACAGCCCGTCCGAGGACGCCTACCGGCTGGTGCCCAACGCGCTCGGCGTCGTGGAGAACTGAGCGTCCGGGTCGCGGGCCACGGTCACCCCGAGCATCGCGAACAGCTGCTCCACCAGCCAGTCCCGCAGCTCGGCGCGGGCCGGCACCCGGCCCGCCTCCAGCCACACCAGCACCGAGCCCTCGACCAGCGCGACCCAGCCGCGCAGCGTCATCAGCTGCAGCGGCGTCGGGTCGGGCACACCGCCGCGCACGCACAGCAGGTCCACGATGTGGTCGCGCACGCCGTCCACCATCGCGTCGGTCTCCCCGGTGGAGACGACCGAGCCGCTGCGCAGCAGCGCGACGTAGGCCCGCGAGTGCCGGCCGACGACGTCGAGGAACACGTCCAGCGCGTCGGCGAGCTGGGAGTCCAGCGGACCGTCAGCGGGCAGCGCGACCCGGTCGATGAGCTCCTCGGCGACACTGCCCAGCGCCGCGACGTGCAGCTCCTCCATCCCGGAGAAGTACCGGTAGAACAGCGCCCGGGACACGTCCGCGGCCCGGGTGACGTCCTCGACGGCCACCTCCTCCGGCGAGCGGGCGCCGTAGAGGTCGAGCGCGGCCGACACCAGCTGCGCGCGGCGGGCCTCGGGCGTCATGCGCCGGGGTGGACGTGCGGGTGAGGTCATCACCGACGAGGGTACGGACCCCATGCCTCAGCGCCCGAGGTCGACGACGATCGTCCCGTCCGTGGCCCGCCCGACGCACAGCGCGGTCCGGCCCGGCCCGGCCGGGTCGCCGACGGTCGTGCCCTCCACCAGCCGGACGTGGCAGGTCCCGCAGAACCCCTGCCGGCAGGAGTAGGGCACGTCCGGGCGCAGCGCGCGCACGGCGTCCAGCGCGGTCCGGTCGGCCGGGACCGCGACGTCCGGGCCGCCGACGATCCGGACGGTGAACGGGCGGCCGCCGCGGATCGGGGGCGGGGAGAACCGCTCGGAGTGGAACCGCTGCCCGGCGGGCAGCGCCCGGCGCAGCGCCTCGATCATCGGCGGCGGGCCGCAGCAGTAGACGGCGGCGTCCGGGTCGGTCCCGGCCAGCAGCTCGGCCGCCGTGGGGACGCCCGCGACGTCGTCGGGGCGGCGGACCACACGATCCGGGGCGAGCGCGGCGAGGGCGTCGGACAGCGGCATCGACGCCCGGTCCCGGCCGGTGTGCACCAGCCGCCACCCCACCCCCGCGGTGTGCGCGGCCCGGACCATCGGCGCGATCGGGGTGATCCCGATGCCACCGGCGACGAACAGGTACGACGGCGCCGCGGCCAGGGGGAACGCGTTGCGCGGGCCGTGCAGCCGCAGCCGCGCCCCGGGGCGCAGGGCGTGCACCTCGTGCGAGCCGGAGCCCCCGGGCACCCGCCGCACCGCGATCCGGTACACCGACCGGTCGCCCGGGTCGCCGCACAGCGAGTACTGCCGCAGCAACCCCGAGGGCAGCTCGACGTCGACGTGCGCGCCGGGCCGCCAGCCCGGCAGCGGCCCGGTGCCCGCCGGGACGAGGTCGAGCTCGGCGACGTCGGGGCAGGGGCGGCGCACGGCGTGCACCTCGACGACCACGGTGCGGTCCACCGGGGTGACCGGGCGACGGCGCCGGCCACCGGCCGTCGCCAGGGTCTGGGTCACCGCCGTGAGCACCGACAATGCGGTCGCCCCGCGGTTCGGGTGCGGCGGCGGCGCGGCCGAGCCCGCGCCGGACAGCAGCGCGGTCCTCATGCCGCGGACCCCCCGGCCGGGTCGGCGTGCCCCGCCTCGGCGGCACGGGCGGCGGGGGAGACCGCGAGGTAGGCCACCGCCGCGTCGGTGTCGCCGTGAGCGGCCGGGTGGAACCGCGGGCTCAGGTAGGTCAGCACGGCGCGGGCGAACAGCCACGGGCCGGGCACCAGCCCACGCCGGGAGTCCCGCAGGTAGTCGCGCAGCCGGGCCCGGCGCTGCGGTGTCCCGCGCAGGTGCGGGTCGCGGTCGCACAGGTGCCGGGTGCCGTCGGCCCACAGCTTCGCCAGCGCCGGCCCGGCCACCGCCATCGCCCGGATCCGGCGCAGCCACCGCCCGTCGAGGTGGGTGTAGAGGTCGTGCGCGACGCTGCGGTGCTCGACCTCCTCGGCGCCGTGCCAGCGCAGCATGTCCAGCATGTGCGGGTCGGCCCCGGCCGCGTCGAGAGCGTCGGCGTCGAGGATCCACGAGCCGAGGACGGCGGTGAAGTGCTCGATCGCCGCGATCAGCCCGACCCGCTCCACCAGCCACTCCCGGGCCGCGTCGCCGGTGAGGCCGCGGTCGCCGAGCAGCTCCGTGAAGATCCACTCGACCTGCTCGACGAAGCGGGTCACGTCCACGCCCGCCTCGACGAGGTGGTCCAGCGCCCCCTGGTGCGAGGTCGCGTGCACGGCTTCCTGGCCGATGAAACCGCGCACGTCCTCGGCCAGTGCCTCGTCACGGACCATCGGCAGCGCGCGGGAGAAGACCTCCACGAACCAGCGCTCCCCCTCGGGCAGCAGCAGGTGCAGCACGTCGATCAGGTGCGAGGCGAACGGCTCGCCGGGGATCCAGTCGGTCCGCAGGGTGCTGAAGTCGAACCGGACGTCGCGGGCCTGCAGCGCGATCCGGTCCTCGGTCGGGTCGGTCATGGCGATGCTCCTGGGAGACTCAGCGGGTCCCGTCGACCCGGGCGAGTGCGCGGACGAGTGCGGGGGACAGCCGGGAGGCGAGCAGCCCGACGTGCGCCTCGGCGGTGACCGGGGCGATCGGCAGGTCCCGCTCGACGGCGCGGACCAGCCGGGCGGCGACGCGCTGCGGGGTGTACCCGCGTCGGGCGTAGGCCGCCGCGACGTCGCGACGGCGGACGGCCTGCGTGGCGTCGTCGGTGCCGGCGAAGCGGGTGGCACCGGTGATCGGGGTGTCGACGAACCCGGGGCACAGCGCGGTGACCCCGACCCCGGCGCCCGCCAGCTCGGCGCGCAGGCACTGCGACAGCATGAGCACCGCCGCCTTGGTCGTGGCGTAGGCCGGCAGCGAGCGCGACGGCAGGTAGGCCGCCGCCGACGCGGTGTTGACGATCGTGCCGCCTTCGCCGTGTGCGGCGAGCAGCGCGCCGAAGTGCCGGCAGCCGTGCACGACGCCCCACAGGTTCACGTCGACGATCCGCTGCCACTCCTGCGTCGTCGTGTCGGCGAACGACCCGGCGACGGCGATCCCGGCGTTGTTCACGACGAGGTCGGGCACCCCGTGCTCGGCGGCGACCCGCTCGGCGAGCGCGGCGACGGCGGCCTCGTCGGCGACGTCGACGACCGCGGCCACCGCACGCCCGGGCCCGTGCCGCCGGGTCACCAGGTCGACGGTCTCCGCGGCGCCATCCTCCGAGACGTCGGCGACGACGACCCGTCCCCCCAGGTCGGCGAGCCGGCGGGCGATCTCGCGGCCGATCCCGCTGCCCGCCCCGGTGACGACGGCGAGCGAGCCGTCCCAACGCGACGCCCGGCCCGGCCGCCCCCCGCTGCGGACCAGGGCGGCGCCCCGGGCCGCCGCCCGCTCCAGCGCGGGCGAGGTGGTGCCGCCGGAGCGCTCGGCGACGAGCTCGCGGACGCAGCGCGCGACGACACCCGCCCGCTTGCGGACGATCCAGTGCCCGCCGGGCAGGTACCGGACCCGCAGGTCGGGGGCGTACGCGGCGGCGCTCGTCGCCATCGCGGGAGTGACGTAGGCGTCGCCGAGCGGGGCCAGGATCTGCACCGGGACGTCGGTGCGCCGCGGCCGGGGGCGTCCGAGCCGCCGGGGCAGGTTCCGCCGGTAGAGCTCCAGACCGTTGACCGCGTCGCGCACCGAGGGCCGCGGGATCCGCTCGGTCCGCGCCACCATCGCGCCGAGCAGCCCGCTGCGGACCATCAGCTCGGGCAGCACGGGCATCCGGAACGCCAGGGTGTACCAGGAGTGCAGCGCCTGGGTGAGCACCGGCCGCAGGTCGCGCAGGCCGCGGCGGCGCAGGAACAGCCCCACGTGGTCCAGGCACGGGCCGGAGACCGAGGTGAACGACGCGACCCGGCCGTCCATCGCCGAGGGGGCGCCGTCCTCGCGCGTCACGGCGTGCCAGGTCTGGATCGCGCCCCAGTCGTGCGCGAGCAGGTGCACCGGAGAGTCGGGGGAGAGGGCGTCGGCGACCGTGCGCAGGTCCGCGGCGAGCAGCTCCAGGTCGTAGCCGGCCGGGGCTCCGGGGGCGGCGGAGCCACCGTGGCCGCGCACGTCGTAGGTGACGACGTGGTGGTCCGCGGCGAGGTCCGCGGCCACGCGGTCCCACACGTGCCGGTCGTCGGGATAACCGTGCACGGCGACGACCGTCGGGTGCGACGGGTCGCCCCGTTCCTCCACGACCAGGTCCAGGTCGTCCCGGCTGCGCACCGTCCGGACGCGGCCGGCGGGCTCCACCTCGTTGTGAGACACACCGTCATCGTAGAAAACGTGTCAACAAGACGCCACCCCTGGTCGCCGCCGCGCTGCCGGGCGTCGTCGGGGCCGCGGGGAGGTAGGTTCTCCACGGCCGTCCCCGCACCACGATCCGAGGTCCCAGCGTGTCCACCGCTCCGCCCACGTGGTTCACCGACGCACTCGCCGATCCGGGCGAGCCCGGGCGCACCGAGAGCGACGGCGTCGAGATCCGTTTCCGCAGCTGGGGCACCCCTGGCGGGCCCGGCGTGCTGCTGGTGCACGGCGGCGCGGCACACCTGCACTGGTGGGACCACATCGCTCCGCTGCTGACCGAGGGCACCCGCCGGGTGGCGGCGGTCGACCTGTCCGGGCACGGTGACTCCGGGCGCGCGCCGTCCTACGACCTGGACCGCTGGGCCGCCGAGCTGCGTGCCGTGATCGACGCCGCGGGCCTCGGCCCGCGTCCGACGCTGATCGGGCACAGCATGGGCGGGTACGTCACGCTCACCGCGGCACTGCGCTACGGCGAGGAGCTGGCCGGGTCCGTCGCCGTCGACTCCCCGATCCGGGACCGGTCGCCGGAGGAGCTGGCGGCACGAGAACAGCGGGCGTTCGGTCCGGTGAAGGTGCACCCCGACCGCGACGCGCTGGTCGCGCGGTTCCGCACCATCCCCGGCCAGCCCGGTGACCTACCCTACGTGCACCGGCACATCGCCGAACGCAGCGTGCGCGCCGTCGACGGCGGCTGGAGCTGGAAGTTCGACCCGCGCATCTTCGGTGGGATCGCGCTGACCCCCGGCGACCTGGGCCGGCCGGGCTGCCGGATCGCGCTGTTCCGCGCTGAGCACGGCCTGGTCCCGGCCGACATGGGGGAGATGGCCGTCGACCGGATGGGCCGGGCCGCGCTGGTCGTCGAGATCCCCGGTGCCGGGCACCACATGATGATCGACCAGCCGCTGGCGCTGGTGACCGCGTTGCGGACCCTGCTGGCGGACTGGGAGCACTCGGTTCCGGTGGTGGCGCCCGCGATCTAGGGTGGGCCCATGACAGAGCAGTCAGAACTGACTCCTTCCGGGACGGCCGCGTCCGACGAGGACGTGCTGGTCGAGCGGCGGGACGGCGTCCTGCTGATCACGATCAACCGCCCGCACGCCAAGAACGCCCTCAACGAGAGCGTCGCGCGGACCGTCGCCGCGGCCGTCGACGAGCTCGACGCCGACCCCGACCTGCGGGTCGGCGTGCTGACCGGGGCGGGCGGGGTCTTCTCGGCCGGGATGGACCTCAAGGCGTTCCTGCGCGGCGAGCGGCCGTCGGTGCCCGGGCGCGGCCTCTGCGGGATCACCCAGGCCCCGCCGGTCACCCCGATGATCGCCGCCGTCGAGGGCTGGGCCCTGGCCGGTGGGTTCGAGATCATGCTGGCCTGCGACCTCGTCGTCGCCGGGCGTGGCGCCCGCTTCGGGGTGCCGGAGGTCAAGCGGTCCCTGGTCGCCGCCGCGGGCGGGGCGCTGGAGCTGGCGAACCGGGTGCCCCGGGCGCTGGCGCTGGAGATGCTGCTGACCGGGGACCCGATCGACGCCGCGCGGGCCGAGGCCGCCGGCCTGGTCAACTCCGTTGTCGACGACGGCACCGCGCTCGAGGCGGCGCTGGCGCTGGCCGCGCGGATCGCGGTGAACGGGCCGCTCGGCGTCGCCGCGTCGAAGCGGATCGTGCGGGAGAGCCCGGACTGGGGCGCCGACCGCTGGGAGCGCCACGACGCGATCGTTCGCCCCGTGCTGACCTCGGAGGACGCCCGCGAGGGCGCCACCGCGTTCGCCGAGAAGCGCGACCCGGTCTGGCGCGGTCGCTGAGTCAGGCGACGAACGCCTCCCAGATCAGGAAGGCGTTCAGCCCCACCACGACCGCGGCGACGACGACCGCCGCGGCCGTGGTGACGCGGTGGTTGACCAGGTCGCCCATCACCTCGCGGCGCGCGGTCAGCCACACCAGCGGGACCAGCGCGAACGGGATCCCGAACGACAGCACGACCTGGGAGAGCACCAGCGCCTGCGTCGGGTCGATCCCGATGCCCAGCACGACCAGAGCGGGGGCGAGGGTCAGCAGCCTGCGCAGCAGCAGCGGGATCCGGCGGCGCAGGAACCCGGCCATGATGACCTGCCCGGCGTAGGTCCCGACGCCCGACGACGCGAACCCCGAGGCGAGCAGCGCGATCGCGAACCCGTACGCGGCGACGGCGTCGAGCTCGCTGCCCAGCCCGGCGAAGATGCCCTCCAGGGTGTCGGTGCCGGGCACGTCGGTGCCGGCGAACAGGGCGGCCGCGACGACCAGCATCGACAGGTTGACCAGCCCGGCCACGCCCATCCCGAGCGCGATGTCGGTGCGCCCGACCCGCAGCAGGAACCGGGTGTCCTCCGGGCCACGGGCGACCAGGCGGCCCTGGGTCAGTGCCGAGTGCAGGTAGATCACGTGCGGCATCACGGTCGCGCCGAGGATGCCGGTGGCCAGCACCAGCGACCCGACGCCGTCGAAGCCCGGGACCAGGCCCGCCGCGAGCGCGGGACCGTCCACGTCGGTGCGCGCCACGGTGGAGACCAGCCCGACCAGGATGATCGCGAGCAGGAAGACGATCGCCCGCTCGAACGGCCGGTGCCCGCGCGACTGCAGTCCCAGCAGCACGAACGCGATCACGCCGGTGATCACCCCGCCGGTGAACAGCGGGATCCCGAACAGCAGGTGCAGTGCGACGGCGCCGCCGATCACCTCGGCCAGGTCGGTCGCGATCGCGACGAGCTCGGCCTGGGCCCACATGAACCGGTTCCGCCACGGGGTGAGGTGCTCGCGGCACAGCTCGGGGAGGTTCTTGCCGGTCGCGAGCCCGAGCTTGGCCGAGAGCGACTGGATGAGCATCGCCATCAGGTTGGCGACGACGATCACCCAGACCAGCAGGTAGCCGTAGCCGGCGCCGGCGGAGAAGTTCGTCGCGAAGTTGCCCGGGTCGACGTAGGCGACGGCGGCGACGAACGCGGGCCCGAGGACGGCGAGCCTGCCGCGCCACCCGCGTCGGCGCAGCTGCTCCACGCTGACCGGTGCGGCCGTGTCCGTGCTCGTCATGTGCGCCCCCGTGAAGTGATGAGGTCTGGCGAAGACACAGTGTAGGCGCGACTAACTCTGCAGGTACAGAGGTGCAACGATGCAGACCGTGCGGGTCACAGGTAGCGGTGCATCACGTGCAGGCCGGTGGTCGTGCCGTCGGGCAGGGCGAACGCGTCGGGCACCGTGTCGACCGTGGCGAAGCCGAGCGAGTGCCACAGCGCGACCGCGCGGGTGTTGGTCGCGACGACGGCGTTGAACTGCATCGCGGCGTACCCGTCCGCGCGGGCGAGGGCCAGCACGTGCTCGCCGAGCGCGCGCCCGGTGCCGCGCCCGGCCTCGCCGGTGTCGACGGCGAAGCTCGCGGTCGCGACGTGCGAGCCCGGCCCCGGCTGGTTGGGCCCGGTCTTGGCGGTGCCCACGACCCTCCCGTCCCGGACCGCCACGACGACCCGTGCCGGCGGCGGGAGCATCCACATGCGGGTGATCCAGGCGTCGTCGGCGTCGGGCGGGACGGTGTAGGTCCGGCCGTCGGCGAAGATCGGGCGGAGCACGTCGAGGACGGCGGGGAGGTCGTCGGCGGTGGCGGCGCGGATGTGCACGCGCTCAGGGTAGGTAGAGGTCGCGCGGGCCGGCGTCGAGCGCCTCGACGTCGCCGCCGGTGTGCTCGGCGAGCCAGTCGGCGAAGGCACCGGTGTCGGTCTCGGCGACGGCCACGGTCAGTGTGACGTCCACGCCGTGCGTGACGTCGCACAGCCGGTACGGGGAGTGGTGCAGGTCGTGCTCCAGGCGCCCGGCGCGGTCGTGGCCGACGGCGAGCAGCAGCTCGCGGTGCCGGACCCGGCGCAGCTCGCCCACCGCGTCCAGGGTGGCGGTCAGGGCGCCGGAGTAGGCGCGGACCAGCCCGCCCGCGCCGAGCTTCGTCCCGCCGAACCAGCGCGAGACGACGGCGACGACGTCGGTCAGCCCCCGGCGGGTGAGCACCTCCAGCATCGGCACGCCCGCGGTGCCCGACGGCTCGCCGTCGTCGCTGCTGCGGGCGGTGAGGTCCCCGGTGGCGGGGTCGCCGATGCGCAGCGCGGTGCAGTGGTGGGTGGCGTCCGGCCCGGCCCGGCGGACGCGGTCGATCACGGCCTGGGCCGCCGCGACGTCGGCGACGCGGGCGACGGTGCAGAGGAAGCGCGACCGCGCGATCTCGATCTCGTGCGCGCCGTCGCGGGCGATCACCCGCACGCCGCGACCGGCCTCACATCGTGACCGCGCTCGCGATCGGCGGCGCATCGGGATCGATTCAGTGCATCCTGGAAGGGTCCGGTGACGAGGCCGCCCGCCTCACCCGGCGGGCTCCCTCGTCCACAGCTGGCGGTTCTGCCGCCGACACCGAAGGGAATCCCATCCATGATCGACACACTCCGCGTCCTGCGTTCCGGCCTGACCCGCGTGGTGCGCCGGATCGACGACTACACCCTCGCGGCGTTCAACCCGGTCTACCCGAACCGCGCCGGCCGCGAGCGCTGAGGGCACTCCCGGCCGGCGTGGTCCGGGTCAGTCCTGCTCGTCGGCCGCCGGCGGGGCCAGCTTCAGCGGCCGCAGGTACACCCACAGCACGAACAGCACCCCGATCACCAGCATGCCGATGCCGGTGTCCAGGTTGAGGTTCGTACCGCCGGTCTTGGCCAGGTTCTCCGGGTCGTTCCCCGACACGATGCCCATGATCAGCAGCACGATGCCGTAGACCCCGAACAGCAGGGCGATCACCGACCGCAGGTCGAACAGGTTGGCCGCGGTCGTCGAGACCGGGGCGTCGGTCCCGGCGCGGTCGCCGGGGGTGTGGTCTGCACTCTTCGAGCTCATCGCAGGTCTCCGCTCAGCCGAACGCGATGTAGAGGACGACGGTCATCGCGAGCACCAGTGCACCGAGCACACCCGGGCTGCGGTACCAGCCCGCGTCGTCGCCGTCGGTGGAATGGGTGCGGGCCTCCTTGGGCGTGAGGCTCCAGGTCAGGCCGACCAGCTCGGCGTCCGGCTTCGGGGTGGTCACCAGCGAGACCCCCGCGGCCACGCCGACACCGACGACGAACGCCGCGATGGCGCCGACGAAGCTGCCCGCCTGGCTGGACATCGTCCAGACCTCGGTGCGCACCAGGATGTCGACGAGCACCGCCGCGGCGGTGCCGGAGAGCAGGCCGATCCAGGCCGACGGCCCGGTCATGCGCTTCCAGAACAGTCCCAGGATGAAGATCGCGAACAGCGGTGCGTTGAAGAAGCTGAACAGCGACTGGATGTAGTCCATCAGGTTCGCCGAGCCCGAGGCGATGAACGCGGTGCCGATCGCGAGCACGCAGCCGACGATCGTGACCAGCCGGCCGACGCCGAGGTAGTAGCGGTCGGCGCGGCCCGGGCGGACCCAGTCCTGCCAGATGTCGTAGGTGAACACCGTGTTGAACGAGCTGATGTTCGCCGCCATGCCCGCCATGAACGCGGCCAGCAGGCCGGCGATCGCGACGCCGAGGATCCCGTTGGGCAGGACCTCCTTCATCAGCAGCGACAGCGCGTTGTTGTAGGTGATGCCCTCGACGGCGTCGCCGCCGCCGGACTTCACCGCGGCGATCTGCGGGACCAGGATCCCGGCGATCATGCCCGGGGTCACGATGACCAGCACGACCAGCGCCTTCGGGAACGCACCGATGATCGGGGTGCGCCGGGCGGCCGACATCGACTTGGCCGACAGGGCGCGCTGGACCTCGGCGAAGTTCGTCGTCCAGTAGCCGAAGGACAGGACGAACCCGAGGCCGAACACGATGCCCAGCACGGACAGGAACGGGTTGGCGATCTCGGTGAGCGGGGTGCCGGGCCAGGCGTTGAGGTCCGCGCCGCCGCTCGGGCCCTCGGTGACCGCGCGGGTCAGGCCGTCCCAGCCGCCGACCCGGTTGAGTCCGGCGACGGTCAGCGGGATCAGCAGCGCGAGGATCACGAAGAACTGCAGGACCTCGGTGTAGATCGCGGCGGACAGCCCGCCGAGGGAGATGTAGCCCAGGACGACGACGGCCGCGACCGGGATCGCCAGGTACAGCGACCAGCCGAGCAGCGCCTCCAGGACCAGGCCCAGGGAGAACAGGTTGACCCCGGCGATCAGGATCGAGGCGACCGCGAAGATCACCGCCTGCACCCGCTGGGTGGTCTTGTTGAACCGCTTGAGCAGGAACTCCGGGACACTGCGGGCCTTGGAGCCGTAGTAGAACGGCATCATCACGATGCCCAGGAACACCATCGCCGGGATCGCGCCCAGCCAGTAGTAGTGCACCGTCGGGATGCCGAACTGGGCCCCGTTGGCGACCATGCCGATGAGCTCGATCGCGCCGAGGTTCGCCGAGATGAACGCCAGGCCGGTGATCCAGGCCGGCATCGACCGGCCGGACAGCAGGAAGTCGAGGCTGGAGGAGACCGAGCGACGTGCCGCGAAGCCGATGCCGAGCACCAGCACGAAGTAGAAGGCCACCAGCAGGTAGTCGACCAGGTTGGGGTTGAGGCGCAGGACCTCCTGGGCGGTCATGCCGTGCCCTCCCGGGACGTCCCCGGGGCCCGCCGGGCCGTCTCGTGATGCTCCATCTCGGATAGCTCCTCGCCGTCGAGTGCGTGTGCTGCCGGTCCGCCGGCCGGTGGTGCACGACGGCGCGTTGCGCGGACCAACGCACAAGCTAGACCGGACTCGATCAGAAGTGAACACTTTCGCTCGATTTCGAGACCGGTCGGTGACCTGGATGCCCCTCGGGTGGCCGATCGATACGCTCGGTCGACCCTTGCCGCACGTTCGGTTGTGTTGCATTCTGTGCGGGTGAAGCCCCGACGGTGTCCGGCCCGGACACGATGAGCCTGCTCGCCGAGCAGCGGCGCGAGGTGATCGTGGAGCAGGTCCGCACCCGCGGCGCGGTGCGGGTGTCCGAGCTCGCCGACCACCTCGGTGTGTCGGAGATGACCGTGCGCCGCGATCTCGACGTGCTGGCTCGGCGCCGCCTGGTGGACAAGGTGCACGGCGGCGCGACGGCCGTCGGCGAGCACACCACGTCCGAGCCCGGGTTCGCCGCCAAGTCGGTGTGCGAGCTGGAGGAGAAGGACGCCATCGCCGCCGCGGCCGCCGAGCTGGTGACCCCCGGTGCCGCGATCGGCCTGTCCGCGGGTACGACGACCTGGCGGCTCGCCCGGCTGCTCGCAGCCGTGCCGCGGCTGACGGTGGTGACCAACTCCGTCGCCGTCGCGGACGCGCTGCACACCGGCGGCGCCGACTCCCGCGGGACCACGGTGATCCTGACCGGAGGTGTGCGGACGCCGTCGGAGGCGCTGGTCGGCCCGGTCGCGATCGCCGCGCTGCGCTCGCTGAACCTGGAGACGGTGTTCCTCGGGGTGCACGGGATGAGCGCCGCGGCGGGCTTCTCCACCCCGAACCTCACCGAGCGCGACACCAACCGCGCCCTGATCGAGTCCGGTAGCAGGCTGGTGGTCGTCGCCGACCACACCAAGTGGGGCACCGTCGGGATCTCGACGATCGCCGAGCTGTCCGAGGCCGACGTGCTCGTGACCGACAGCGGTCTGGCCGACGCCGACCGTGCGGTCCTCGAGGGCGAGGTCGACCACGTGATCATTGCCCGGCCCGGAAGGTGACGTACGTGCAGAAGGTGCAGAAGCTGGCCACCCGGATGGCCGACGGCCGGGAGATCCTCTGGTTCGACGGCCCCGACCACGCTCCCCGGGACCCGGCCGACCTGGTCGACGCCCGCGACCTCCCGCGGGTGGTGCCCGCCTCGCAGCTGCGCTACGACGCGCTGGCCGGGGAGTGGGTGACGATCGCCGCGCACCGGCAGGACCGCACCTACAAGCCGCCGGCCGACCAGTGCCCGCTGTGCCCCAGCCGCGACGGTCGCCACACCGAGGTGCCGAGCCCGGAGTACGGCGTCGTCGCGTTCGAGAACCGCTTCCCGTCCTTCGGGTCCGCACCCGGCGCGCCGCTGCCCGAACCGGGCCCGGTGCCGCAGGCGGCGTCGGGGCGGTGCGAGGTCGTCTGCTTCACCGACGACCACGACACCCCGTTCTCCCGGCTCACCCCCGACCGGGCGCGCCTGGTCCTGGAAGCGTGGGCCGACCGGACCGCCGAGCTGGGTGCCCGGCCGGGGGTCCGCTACGTCTTCCCGTTCGAGAACCGGGGCGCCGAGATCGGCGTGACGCTGTCCCACCCGCACGGACAGATCTACGCCTACCCCTACGTCCCGCCGTTCCCGCAGCGGATGCTGGCCCACGTCGCCGCGCACCGCGAGGCCACGGGGGAGAACCTGTTCGACACGCAGCTGGCCGCCGAGCGGGCGGGGGAGCGCGTCGTCGTGGCTGGGGAGCACTGGACGGCGTTCGTGCCGCAGGCGGCGCGCTGGCCGGTCGAGGTGCACCTGTACCCGCACCGGCCCACCCCGGACCTGCCCGCCCTCGACGAGGCCCAGCGCGCCGAGTTCGCGACCCTCTACCTGGACGTGCTGCGCCGCCTCGACGCCCTCTACGACGACGAGCTCCCCTACGTCGCGGGCTGGAACCAGGCACCGGTGCTGGAGTCCGACGGCCGCTCCGACGCCCGGCTGCACCTGCGGCTGCACTCGATCCGCCGGGCCCCCGGGAAGATCAAGTACCTGGCCGGGTCCGAGTCCGGCGCGGGCGCGTTCATCTCCGACGTGCTGCCCGAGGCCGTCGCGGAGCGGCTCCGCTCGCTGTAACCGCAGCCCGGCCACGGGGAGCCACCCGCCGGTGCCGCCCGCGGTCCGCCGGTGATCCGCAGCCCGCGCGGTGATCCGTTGTTCGCGCGTGTTCAGACGCGCGCGTCCCGCGGATCACCGCGCGCCCGGCGGATCACCGCGCGGGCTGCGGGTCTGCCTGCGTGCGGGCTGTGGGTCGCGGCGCGGGGCGAACGGGTCCGGACGTGCGTCGAGGCCGCACCCCTCCCCAGGGGTGCGGCCTCGAAGGCAGGGTGCGGCGGGGTCAGACCCGGACGGCGTTGTGGAACGGCATCGAGTCGATGTCGGAGTACTTGACCGGCTCGCCGCTGGTGGAGGCGTGGAGCACCTTGCCGTTGCCGGCGTAGATGCCGACGTGGCTCACCGGCGAGTAGAAGAACACCAGGTCGCCGGGCTTGAGCTGGCTCTTGGAGACCGGGGTGCCGTCCATCTGCGACTGCGCGCTGGAGGTGCGCGGCAGGTCGATGCCGATCTGCTCGAACGCCCATACCATCAGGCCGGAGCAGTCGAACGCGCTCGGGCCGGTGGCGCCCCACTTGTAGGGCTTGCCGAGCTGCTGCTTGGCCTGCGCGAGCGCCTGGGCACCCTCGGCGGAGCCGCCGGTCAGGCCGCCGACGATGTCGCCGATCACGCCGCCACCGTCGCCGTCGTCGTCCCCGCCGTGCCGGGCCGACGCCGCGGCGGCCTTCGCCCGGGCCTCGGCCGCCTTCGCCGCGGCCTCCTTCTGGGCGACGGCGGCGATGCGGGCCGCGTCGGCCTTCTCGAAGGCCTGCGGGACCGACGCGGTGACGTGCTCGAACCCGCTGGTCAGGGTGGACGCGGCGTCGCTGGTGCCGGTGCCGCCGTGCTCGGAGCCCGCGGCCGGGATCGACAGCTTCATCGTGGCCTCGTTGGCCGCGCCGGTGAGGTCCATGTCCGCGGAGGTCTCGGGGGACTGCTCCGGCGAGCTGAGGGTCGACACGACGCCCATGACCGCGGTGGCGCCGACGAGCGTCGCCGACATGGTCGCGACGACGGCGCGCGGGTTGCGCCCGAGCGGCCCGGTGTCCGAGGTGCCGCGGAGCAGGCCGACCGCGGTCCGCGAGGTGACGCTGGCGGGGGTGTCCGGCGCGTCGCGGGTGATGACGGTGTCGCTGCCGGACACGGCGGGCAGACCGGTCGCGGGGGTGCCGATGCGCTCCAGGTCCGGGCCGGGGGCGTCGGCACGGCGGGCGCGACGGCCGCCGGTCGCGGGGGTGTCGAACCCGGCCTCGGAGTAGCGGGCGAGCAGCTCGGCGGCGGAGATGCCCGCGCCGGCGTCACGGTCCCGGCGACGCCGGGGGACGTCGCTCTCGGGTGTATGGAGTTCCGGGGTGAGTGCAGTGGTCATTCGGGGGTCCTCGCCGCCTCGAACCCGCCCCGGTCCTCGTGACCGGACACGGCTCCGCCCCGCTGCGTGCTGGGTGGGCGCCAGGGGGAGTGTCGGCCAGCGGGGAGCAGGCGACCGACCAGGCGCACCAGCCGACATCTCGTCGACCAGCCGAGAGCGACCGTAACCGATCCGTGACTCGGACACCGACGGGGCTCGCCGGGTGTGCGGCGAGCGGCCGGTCCGGCGCGATCCGCGCACCGGGGCCGCGCCCAACGGTGCAGACGGTGTGTTGTTCGGGTCGTACGGTCGTTCGGCTGCGCCGAACGGTGTGCGTACGCGGGTGTCGCAGTGCGCACGGTGACCGGGAGAGCCCCCGGACGGACCACCCTGTCCCGAACCCGGCGGTGCCGCCGGTGGCACCTCGTCGGCGTGACTGGGCCGGGAGGTCGTCCGGACCGCGGCGGACGGAGCAGCGCACGATGCGGGTCCCGTGCCTGGTGAGCGCGGGTGCCGGGTGCTCTGCGACGATCGGGGCGGGTGCCCGTCGCGACCGGCGGGGCGTGCACCGGTCGGGCCGACCACCGACACCGACCCACGATCCCGGGAGGCCGCAGCAGTGCCGGACCGAGCAGGCGACCCCGTCTGGGTGGGTGAGCTCGCCCACCACCGCGGCGTGCACGGCAGTGGCCACGGGGCCGGTGACCTCGTCGTCCCGCCGCGGTTCGGCTCGGCCCGGCTGCTGGTCACCGACGGCGGTGTCCCCGTCGGTCAGGCCGTCGTCCCGCTGCACGGGGGCCGGGCGCGCGCCGCGGACCTGGCCCGGGCCGCCGCGGCCGTCGCCGGGCGCGAACCACCGGCCGAGCCCGCGGTGTCGGCCGAGCCGCTGGCCGTCGTCGTCGCGACGCGGGGGCGGCCGGAGAGCGTCCGTCGCTGCCTGGCCGCGGTGCTGGCCGGCGACCACCCCGACGTGACCGTGCTCGTCGTCGACAACGACCCGCCCGACGAGCGCACCCGCGAGGTCGTCCGCGACTGCGCGGACCCGCGGGTCCGCTACGTCTGCGAGCCGCGCCGCGGTGTGTCGGTCGGGCGCAACCGCGGCCTCGCCGAGGCCCGCACCGCGGTCGTCGCGTTCACCGACGACGACACCGAGCCCGACCCGCGGTGGGCGTCACGGATCGCCGGGTCCTTCGCCGAGGACCCCGAGCTCGTCGCGCTGAGCGGTCCCGTGCTCGCCGCGCGGCTGGAGACCCCGGAAGAGCGGGCCGCCGACGTCGCGCTGGCCTGGAACAAGGGCTTCCTGCCCCGCCGGTTCCGGCTCGACGACCCACCCGCGGACTCCCCGGTGTTCCCGTTCTCCCCGGGCCTGTTCGGGATCGGCGCCAACCTGGCGGTGCGTGCCGAGCCGGTCCGCGCGCTCGGCGGGTTCGACGAGGCGCTCGGCCCGGGCAGGCCCACCCGGGGCGGCGAGGACATCGAGCTGCTGGTCCGGATCGTGCTCGACGGCGGCACCCTGGCCTACCTGCCGTCGGCGTGGGTGTGGCACCACCACCGGCCGTCGTCGGGGGAGCTGCGCGACCAGATGGGCGGCTACGCGCTCGGGCTGGGTGCGTTCCTGGGCAAGGTGGCGCTGGACCCGCGGGCTCGGCGGCTGGCGGTGCGCCGGTTCCCGGCGGCACTGGGGCGGCTGCGCGACATCGTGCGCCGCGAGTCCGCGGAGCCGAAGCCCGTCGCGCGGGCCCGCCACGAGCAGCACGCCCCCGCCGCTGTCGGTGGGCGCGGGCCGTCGCCGGAGCCGTTGGGTGCCCCGCTCGCGGACGAGGACCGCCCGGCGCCGCAGGACGTCGTCGCGCTGCCGAGGGGGGCGGGCGCTCGCAAGCTGCGCGGACTGGTCTCCGGTCCGGCGCTCTACCTGCAGGCCCGCCGGCAGGTGCAGACCGAGGGCGGGAGCACTCCGCCGCTGACCGGCCCGGCCCGGCCGCTGCGGCGGCGCTGACCGCGGTCCGGTCCGTCCCTGCTCCGAGCCGGCCGACCGGGACCTCCGCGAACGAGGTACCCCGCGGCGCACCGGGAGCCCGGTCCGGGCAGCCGGAGCCCGGGACCGGCTCAGCCCCGGCCCACCGGCTCGGGTGTGTCCAGCTCGGCGGCGGCCGGCGCGCCGGCGACCCCGACCGCACTGCGGTAGACGTCGCCGAGCCGGGCCGCCCACGGCGCGGCCGCGAACCGGTCGAGGAACCGCCGCCGGGCCCCGGCCCCGAGCCGGGCGCGCAGGTCGGCGTCGCGGGTGAGCCGCACCAGCTCGTCGGCGATCCGGGTGGCGTCGACCGGGGCCAGCAGGCCGGTCTCGCGGGTCACGATCTCCGGGATCCCGCCGACCCGGGTCGCGACGGCCGGGGTGCCGGTGCCGTGCCCGAGCAGCAGCATCCGGGGCATCGTGTCGTGCCGGGTGGTGTGCAGCTGCACGTCGGCCGCCCGGAGCAGCGCCACCGGGTCGGTGCTGCGGCGGAACGCCACCCGGCCGGACAGGGCCTCGTCGGCGGCGACCCGGGACTCCAGCCACGGCCGCAGCGGTCCGTCGCCGCCGAGCACCACGGTGAGCGGCTCGTCCGGCGCGATCCCGGCGACGGCGTCGAGCAGCATGTCCTGCCCCTGGCCCCGGCGCATCGGCGCGACCGAGACGGCGACGACCTCGTGGTCGGCCACGCCGAGCCCGCGCCGCAGGCGCTCCCGCTCCTCGGCCGTGCCCTCGCCCGGGTCGGCGGCGCCGTCCGGGATCACCGACAGGCCCTCGGTGGACCCGGCGGCGCGGCGGTACCAGTCGCGCTGCAGGGCCGACGTCGCGATCGTGCGGGTCATGAACCGCTTGCGCGCCAACGTCTTCGCGGTCCGCCGGAGCTGGTCGCCGCGGTCGGCGGGGTGCTCGTGGATGTGGTGCAGCGTGGACACCGCCGGCACCCGCAGGCGGGCCGCGGCGGCCGAGCCGACGACGTCGGGCCGGGCTCCGTGGGTGTGCACCAGGTCGACGCCGTGCTCCCGGAACGCGGCGAGCACCTTCAGCACGGCGCGCGGGTCCCACGGTGCGACGTTCAGCTCGACCGGCGGCGCCCCGGCACGGGACAGGAGTTCGGCGACCTCGGAGTGCCCGGACGGGGCCAGCGCGACGACCACCACCCGGAACCCCGCGTCCGGGCCGGCGACGGCGAGGTCACCGAGCGCGGCCGCGACGCCGCCGTCGTCGAGGGACTCGACGAGGTGCCCGATCGTCAGGATCCTGCTGGTGCTCTCGCTGGTGGGCACGGTGACGTGGCCTCCCGGGGTGGCGCGTGGGGGTCGGTCGTCGGCGGTCGGCCGGTGACGCGGCCCGGCTCGCCGGCCACTCCGACACTACCGAGTGACGACGGGGCGAGACGGGGTCGCACGCTGCGCGCATCGGGCGACACCGGAGCGGAGGTGCCTGCCGATCGGGGGAGTGCCCGGGCGTGTCCGGGGTCCATTACGGTCATTCCGGTGCGCACGGTTCTCGTGATCGGGATCGGGGCCGGTGACCCCGACCACCTCACCCTCCAGGCGGTCCGCGCCCTGCAACGGGCCGACGTCGTCTTCGTCATCGACAAGGGGCTCGACGGCGGGGGGTCGCAGGACGACCTGCTGGCGCTGCGCACCGAGATCCTGCGCCGGCACCGCCCGGACGGCGGCTACCGGCTGGTCACCGCGCCCGAGGTGGGCCGGGACCGCGGCACCGAGGTCGAGCGCGACGACGAGCGGTACCGCGAGGTCGTCGTCGACTGGCAGGACCGGCGGGCTCGTCTCTACCGCGAGATGCTCGACGCCGAGCTGGCCGACGGCGAGACCGGCGCGTTCCTGGTGTGGGGCGACCCCTCCCTCTACGACGGGACGCTGCGCCTGCTCGACCGGGTCCTGGACGGCGCGGGGGAGCAGTGGGCGGTCGAGTCGGTCGCCGGGATCTCCAGCGTCGCCGCGCTCGCCGCCGCCCACCGGCTGATCCTCAACCGGGTCGGCCGCCCCGTCCTGATCACCACCGGGCGCCGGATCGCCGAGGGGATGCCCGACGACGTCGACGACGTCGTCGTGATGCTCGACGGCCGTACCGCCTTCGCCACGCTGCCGGCCGAGCAGCATCGTGAGCTGCACATCTACTGGGGTGCCTACCTGGGGACAGCGGACGAGCTGCTCGTCGCCGGGCCGCTCGACGAGGTCGCCGACGAGATCCTGAAGGTCCGCGCCGAGGCCCGGGAGCGCAAGGGGTGGATCATGGACACCTACCTGCTGCGCCGGGGTGCCGACGAGCGCTGACCCGCCGCGGGCCGACGACGAGGAGGTCGCATGCGCTACGCCGACGGACCCACCACCGAGGCCACCGCCCGGGTCGCCGCACCGCCACGGGCGGTGTGGGCGCTGGTCACCGACCCGCAGTTCCTGGTGGAGGTGTCCACCGAGATGCAGCGCGCCGAGTGGGTCGACGGCGACCGCCCCGGGCCCGGCGCCCGGCTGCGCGGCGAGCACCACCACGAGGCCCGCGGCGCGTGGAGCACCGTGTCCACGGTGACCGCCTGGGAACCCGGGCGGGTGTTCGAGTGGACCGTCGAGGCCGGTGCCGAGTGCGGCGAGACCGCCGTCTGGCGCTTCGAGCTCACCCCCGACGGCGACGGCACCGTGCTGCGCCAGTGGGCCCGGATGGGCCCCGGGCCGTCCGGGCTCACCGCGGCGATCGAGCGGTGGCCGGACAAGGAGGAGCGGATCGTCGAGGGCCGGCTGCGTGAGTGGCGGGCCGGGATGGAGCGCAACCTCGACGCCGTCCGCGAGCGCCTCGGCTAGATCGAGGTCGCGCCGGACCGGGTGCCGGATCGATGTCCGGCTTACTTGACATGAAGTCGAGTAGCCTTGACAATCGTCGATGTGGGACGGACATCGGCGAGGGGACGGCGCAACGCCGTCCGCGCGGCCCGGACGGCGGCCGGCATGACGCAGGCCGAGCTGGCCGAACAGGTCGGCGTGACCCGGCAGACGGTCGTGGCCGTCGAGGCCGGCGACTACGCACCGTCGGTCTACCTGGCCCTGGCCATCGCACGGTCGCTCGACGGCACCGTCGAGGGGCTGTTCGGGTCCGAGGCAGAGGCCGGCCGGACCGCAGGGAACGCGACCGGGACATCGGAGTGAGGCCGCGCCGAGGCGCGGCGGGGGGAGGACGTGTGATGGGTGACGAGATGAAGCGCGACAGCTGGTTCGTGCGGGCGGCCGCCGCGGTCGGCGACCTGGGCAATCCGTTCTACCGGGAGGAGCGCCGCCGGGACGTCTGGAACGAGGCGTCGGCCGTGGGGTTCCAGCTGATGCTGTGGCTCGGGCTGGCGGCCGCGGGGGCGATGATCTGGATCGGTGGACCGCCGGCGCTGCCCTACGTCCTGGTCGTGATCGGCGTCGTCGGTGTGCCGTCGCTGGTCAGCAGCATCTACGCCGCGAGGCTCGGGGTCCGCGCCACGGAGGGCGCGCGGATGTCCTGGTGGCGCATGGCCCCGGTCCTGGTCCTGCTCCTCGTCATGGCTGCCGGGCTGCTGGTGCGCGGGAGCAGCGACGGGGTCAGCGCCTCGACGCTCTGGGGGGTCGTGGCGGGCGGCGTGGCCGTCGTCGGGCTGATGAGCTGGACGGAGATCCGGGCGCGCCGTCGCGAGTCCACCGCCGACGACGTCGCGGCCTGACGGGCTGATCGACGCGCGGGTGGCGCGGCGCTGTGGTCGGATCGATGCGTGCCCGGCAGCGTCGTCCCCTCCGTCCTCGACACCCTCCTCGACCGCACCCTGGTCCCCGGCTACTCGCGGATCGGCTACCTCCTGCGGCGCCCGGGGTGGAGCGGCGACCGCGCCGACCCACCCCGCGGCGCCCTGGCCGGGCGCGCCGCGCTCGTCACCGGCGCGGGCGGCGGACTGGGCGAGGCGATCGCGACCGGGCTGGTCCGGCTCGGCGCGACGGTGCACCTGCTCGTCCGCTCCCGGGACAAGGGCGTCGCGGCACGGGACCGGATCCTGGCCGCCGTGCCGGGGCTGTCGGCCGACCGGCTGCCGGTGCAGGTCTGCGACCTCGGCGAGCTCGCCGACGTCCGCGCGTTCGCGACCCGGTTCGCCACCGAGGTCGACGCCCTGGACGTGCTGGTGCACAACGCCGGGCTGCTCCCGCCCGGCCGCAGCGAGACCTCCGAGGGCAACGAGCTGACCCTGGCCGTGCACGTCCTCGGGCCGCTGCTGCTGACCCGGCTGCTCACCGACACCCTCGCGGCCGGCGCCGAGCGGTCCGGCAGCGACTCCCGGGTGATCATCATGTCCTCGGGCGGCATGTACGCCCAGCCCCTGCGCGACGACGACCTGCAGTTCCGCACCGGCGACTACGGCGGCACCGCGGCCTACGCCCGCACCAAGCGGATGCAGGTCGTCCTGACCGGGCTGCTCGCCGACGAGCTGGCCCCCCGTCGGGTCACCGTGCACGCACTGCACCCCGGTTGGGCCCGCACCCCGGGCGTCACCGGGTCGCTGCCGCTGTTCGACCGGGTCGTCGGCCCCGTGCTGCGCACCCCGGCCCAGGGCGCGGACACCGCGGTGTGGCTCGCGGCCGCGCCGTCCTCGGCGGTCGGGACCGGCCGGTTCTGGCACGACCGCGCCCCGCGGCCCGAGCACTACCTGTCGCGCACCCGGGAGACCCCCGCCCAGCGCGAGCGGTTCCGCGCCGAGGTGGACCGGCTCACCGGCTGACCCCGGGTGCCTCCAGCAGGGTGCGCGCGGCGCGCGTGACGTGGGCCAGCACCGTGTCCGGCTCGGCCCGCCCGACCGCGCCCTCGGGCAGCAGCGGCTGGACCAGGCTCAGCCCGAGCAGCCAGGTCAGGACCAGCTCCGCGCGCAGCTCGGCCTCGGCCCGGTCGGCGGCGCCGGTGGCCTGCGCGGCGAACGCCTCGGTGAACGCCCCGGCCAGCTCCCTCCGCACGGCCGTGGCCGCCTCCGACGTGCCGGCCGAGCGCACGACGGGCCCGAACAGGTCGCGCTCGGGGCCCTGGCTGCTGTCGAGGACGGACCGCAGCAGCCGGGGCAGGAGATCCTCGGGCGGGCCGTCGTGCAGCACGGCGAGGGCGCGCTCGGCGGCGACCCGGGCGAACAGGGCGTCCTTGCTGCCGAAGTAGCGGAAGAGCAGCGCCTGGTTCACCCCGGCCCGGTCGGCGATCGCACGGACCGAGGTGCGGTCGTAGCCGTGCTCGGTGAACAGGTCCGCGGCCGCGGCGAGCAGGGCCCTGCGGGTGCTGTCACCGGAACGGGCGGACGGGGCGGCGGTCACGGGGGAGTGCTCCTTCGTAGGTACTGGAGGTGCGGCGCGCCAGGGGCGCGGCGCGGGGACCGGCGACGGCGGGTCCGGTGTCGGCGACCGTAGCGTCCGGGCGTCGGCGCATGGCGGGAGGCGACGCCGGGTACGCACGGTCGATACCGAACACCCGAGACCGAACACCACCCGACACACGGCCACAGCGAGGAGACCCGCAGGCGATGGCATCCGCTTCAGGTGACGAGAACGAGTTCCAGCCGGAGGCGCCGGACATGGCGTCGGCGATGCAGCTGGACACCGACGAGGCGCTGACCGGGCCGTCGGACACCGACCCGCTGGACTCCGGCTACGTCCCGCCGGACCGCCCCTACGGCGTCGAGGACAACGCGGTGACCGCGGCGGGACAGGAGGAGGGCGAGTCGCACGAGGCGCGCCTGGCCCGGGAGCTGCCCGACGACCTGCCGGAAGGCGACCCGGGCCGCTCCGGCCGGCTGACCGCGGCCACCGACTCCGTCGCGGGTGACCCGGCCGTCGACGGCGCCGGAACCGACGTCGGCATCGACGGCGGCGCGGCCAGCGCCGAGGAGGCCGCCGTGCACGACGTCGACGAGGGCGTCGTGCCGGTGGTCGACGAGTCCCCGGTGGGGGACCCGGAGGTCAGCGACCAGCTCGCCCGCGACGCCGACCACGCCGACCAGGCCGCGGCCGCCGCCGAGTGGGACGCCTCGACCGACCCCGAGTGGGCCGGGCAGAACCGCTGAGTGTCCGGGACACCCGGTCGACAAGAGGGCCCCGGTACCGCGTCGTGCGGTCCGGGGCCCTCGTCGTCGGTGGGAGCGTGGGCTCAGGGGGTGGTGGGGCCCGCCGCGCTGCCGGTCAGCCGGGCGATGGCGCCGTCGATGTCGAGGTGGTCGTGCTCCTCGCCGAGGTCGACGATCTCCAACGTCGAGTCGACGAACTGGGCCAGCAGGTCGCGGTCGACCTCCAGCACGGCGGAGCCGCCGTCGGAGCGGATCTCCAGCTCGACGACGTCGTAGCCGTCGATGCGGCGCGGCGCCATCCGGATGTCACCGATGCCGGTGGGGGTGGTCAGGCCCTCGATCACGAGATCACGCGCGACGAGCCACTCGATCCAGCGGTCGGAGGACCGGCGCACCGAGAAGGAGATCGCGAACGGGTCCGCAGCGCGGTACGCCCATCGGCTCACGATCGGCGACGCCTGCCCGTGCAACACGGTGAAGACGTCCTGCTGGACCGACTCGCTGGCCATCGTGCTCCGCCTCTCCTGGACCCCCCGACCGTCGCGGTCTCGCGACGGCCTCGTACGGAACATCGTCGAACCGGGCCCTGGCGCTGCACTCGACGCCGGGTTTCACCCGTTCGTGCCAACTGTCATTCACCTCACGGTACCCACGGCGCGCACAGGGCGTAACGCGAGGTCGGCTTCCGGCGAGGCACACCGTCCGGCGCGAGGCTCCGGTGACGGCGGGTGCCGGCGCGTGCCGGGCCGTGACCGGCCCCGGCAGTCGGCCTCGGTCGGCCCCGTCGGGTCCGGTCAGCCGCGGTCGACGTGGTCGACCACCCAGATCCCGCCGGTACCGGAGCGGACCGGCTGGGTGAGCCGGATCGTCGCGCGCTGCGGCGTGCGACCGTCGGTGGCGGCGTAGACACCGTTGCCGAGGCGGGTGACGGTCGGGTTCCGGTAGCCGAGCTCGCTGCCGACGAAGGAGAGCGTCACCTCCTCCGGGTCGAGCAGCCACGGGTCGCCGCCGGCGTCGGACTGCTGCTGCATCCGCCGCGCGGTCGCCGCGTCGCCCGCGGGCCACATCGGCGACGGCGCCGCGGCCGCTCCCGGGGCCCCGGTCCGGCCCGACCCGCCGCCGTCGGCACCACCGCGCCCGGGCGCGGGGGCCGGGGCCGGGGCGGGGGCGGCCGTCGTGCGCGACGGCTCGGCGGTGCGGCTCGGCGTGGGGGTCGCGGTGGGCGTCGGGGACGGGGTCGGCGTGGCGGTCGGCGATGTCGTCGTCGGGGCCGGCGACGGGGTGCGCCACGCCGCGGGCAGCTCGCTGTTGCCGCAGCCGGCCAGCAGCAGCACGAGGAGCACCAGCGCGAGCCCCACGAGTACGACGCGGAGCAGCGTCCGCGGTCCGTACCGGCCCACCCGCAGGCGGGACACCGACACGTCGGGGGTCGTCACCTTCGGCAGGTTCGGCACGGTCACGCGGGCACCTTACGATCACCGGCCCGCCCGGGCGGGCCGACCTCGCCGCCACCATCGCGTGATCGAGGTCCTACGGCCCGAGGTCCTGCGGCGGCCCTGTTCGGTGGGCCCGTGTGGCGGGGCCGTCGCGACCTGCCGAGCCTGCTGCGGAGTGACTAGGGTCGCGGTACGGCCGCACGGGCGGCCCCGCACGACGGGCCCGGGGCACGGGCCCCCCGCACGAGCCCACCGAGGTGCACCCCATGGCGACCGCCAGCCCGGCGACGGAGACGTTCCTCGCCGCCCGCGACTTCCTGCTGACCCACCGCGAGGACTACGACACGGCCTACCGCGACTTCCGCTGGCCGGAGCTCGACGAGTTCAACTTCGCGCTCGACCACTTCGACGTCGTCGCCGCGGACCCCGAGCGGGGTGCCCGGAAGGCACTGTGGATCGTGGAGCAGGACGGCTCGCAGGCGCACTGGACGTGGGCGGAGCTGTCCGAGCGGTCCAACCGGGTCGCGAACTGGCTGCGCGAGCAGGGCGTCGTCCGCGGCGACCGGGTCGTCCTGATGCTCGGCAACCAGCTGGAGCTGTGGGAGACCCTGCTGGCGGCGATGAAGCTGGGCGCCGTCGTCATCCCCGCAACCACCCTGCTCACCCCGGCCGACCTGCAGGACCGGATCGACCGGGGTCGGGCGCGGCACGTCGTCGTCGGTGCGGGCGACACCGCGAAGTTCGACGGCGTCGACGGCGACTACACCCGCATCGCCGTGCGCGGTGCCGTCGCGGGCTGGCGCGACTACACCGGTGAGGCCTACTCGGCCGCGGCCGACTTCACCCCGGACGGCGTCACGAAGGCCTCCGACACGCTGCTGCTGTACTTCACCTCGGGCACCACGGCCAAGCCGAAGCTGGTGGAGCACACCCACACGTCCTACCCGGTGGGGCACCTGTCGACGATGTACTGGATCGGGCTCGAGCCCGGCGACGTCCACCTCAACATCTCCTCGCCCGGCTGGGCCAAGCACGCCTGGTCCAACGTGTTCGCGCCGTGGATCGCCGAGGCGACCGTGCTCGTCATGAACTACGCCCGGTTCGACGCCGAGTCGGTCCTGTCGGTCCTGGACTCCTGCGGCGTGACCAGCTTCTGCGCGCCGCCGACGGTGTGGCGGATGCTGATCCAGGCCGACCTGTCCGGGCTGACGACGCCGCCGTCGAAGGTCGTCGGGGCGGGGGAGCCGCTCAACCCCGAGGTCATCGAGCCGGTCGAGAAGGCGTGGGGCCTGCGCATCCGCGACGGGTTCGGCCAGACCGAGTCCTCGGTCCAGATCGGCAACCCGCCCGGGCAGCCGGTCAAGCCGGGCTCGATGGGCAGGCCCATCCCCGGGTTCGTCGTCGCGTTGGTCGACCCAGCCACCGGGAAGGCGGCCGACGAGGGCGAGATCTGCCTGGACCTCGCCCACCGCCCCACCGGGCTGATGGTCGGCTACGCCGACGACCAGGAGCGCAACGCCGAGGCCATGGCCGGCGGGTACTACCACACCGGCGACGTCGGCTCCCGTGACGAGGCGGGCTACATCACCTACGTCGGCCGCGCCGACGACGTGTTCAAGGCCAGCGACTACCGGATCAGCCCGTTCGAGCTGGAGAGCGTGCTGATCGAGCACCCGGCCGTCGCCGAGGCGGCGGTCGTGCCGTCCCCGGACCCGGTCCGCCTCGCCGTGCCGAAGGCCTACGTGGTGCTCGCCAAGGGGCACGAGCCGACCGAGGAGACGGCGAAGGCGATCCTGCGGTTCGCCTACGACAACCTCGCGCCCTACAAGCGGATCCGCAGGCTCGAGTTCTTCGAGCTGCCGAAGACGATCTCCGGCAAGATCCGCCGGGTCGAGCTGCGCGGCCGGGAGGGCGAGATCCACGCCGACCCGGCCGCGACGCCGCCCACCGAGTACACCCTGTAGCCCCGGCGGGGGCCGGGTCACGCGTCGCCGAAGTGACCCGGCCACTGCTGATAGGGGATGCGGGTGATCTCCAGGACCTCGCCGACGCGCGACCACTCGTTGCGGCCCAGGCGGGCCAGCGGGGCGAGCCGGTGGATGTCGGGCAGGGAGTTGCCGCGTTCGTCGGTGACGAACACGCTCTCCTCGATCGCGGCGTGCACGACCCGGCCGATCACGACGGTCGAGTTGCCCAGCTCGATGCTGGCGTGCAGCACGCACTCCAGCGCGACCGGTGACTCGGCGACCCGCGGCGGCGCCACGACCGACGACGCCTCGGCGGTCAGCCCGACCGAGGAGAACTCGCTGATCTCGGCGGGGAAGTCGGTGCCGGTCGCGTTGATCTTCTCGAACATCGGCTCGTTCGCCAGGCAGACGACGAACTCGCGGGTCTCCGAGACGTTGCGCAGCGAGTCCTTCTTCCCGACCGACGTGAACTGGATCATGGGCGGGTCCACGCAGGACACCGTGAAGAACGAGTGCGGGGCGAGGTTGTCGACGCCGCCGGCCGAGCGGGTGGAGACCCAGGCGATCGGCCGGGGGACGACGACGCTGGTCAGGAGCTTGTAGAACGGGCCGCTGCCCAGCTCCTCGGGGACGATGTCCGTGCGCATGCCCCTGATCCTCCCCGGCCCGGCGCCGGACCGCCCACCGCGAGGGTCAGTTCCCCACGCCGAGGGCCCCCATGAACGCCGACGGGTAGCGGTCCCCGCGCGCGGAGCCCGCGGGCAGCGCGTCGGTGATCGCGGCGAGGTCCGCCGGGCCCAGGTCGAGGTCGGCGGCGGGCAACGCCTCGGCGAGCCGCTCCCGGGTGCGGGCACCGACGAGCGGGACCACGTCGTCGCCCTGCGCGGCGACCCAGGCGATCACGAGCTGGGCGACGGTGACCCCGCGCTCGGCCGCCAGCGCGCGCAGCGTCTCGACCAGGCCCAGGTTGTGTGTCAGGTTCTCCCCGCTGAAGCGCGGGCTGCGGGTGCGGGCGTCCCCGGGCTTGCCGGGCTCGTAGTGGCCGGAGAGGAGCCCGCGGGCCAGCACGCCGTAGGCGGTGAGGCCGATGCCCAGCTCGCGCAGCGTCGGCAGGACCTCGGCCTCGACGGCGCGGGAGATCAGCGAGTACTCGATCTGCAGGTCGGCGACCGGGTGCACGGCGTGCGCCCGGCGGACGGTGGCGGCGTCGACCTCGGACAGCCCGAGGTGGCGGACGTACCCGGCGTCGATCATCTCGCTGATCGCGCCGACGGTGTCCTCGATCGGGACCTGCGGGTCGAGCCGGGCCGGGCGGTAGACGTCGACGTGGTCGACGCCGAGGCGGGTCAGCGAGTACGCGAGGAAGTTCTTCACCGCGACCGGGCGGCAGTCCTGGGTCAGCGGTGGCAGGCCCGGGCCACCGAGCCCGCCGAACTTCACCGACAGGACGTAGCCGTCGCGATCGCGCCCGCGCAGCGCCTCGGCGAGCAGCAGCTCGTTGTGGCCCATGCCGTAGAAGTCGCCGGTGTCGATCAGCGTGACTCCGGCGTCGAGCGCGGCGTGCACGGTCGCGACGGCTTCCGCGCGGTCGGCGTGTCCGTAGGAACCGGACATGCTCATGGCGCCCAGGCCGAGAGCGGAGACGGTGGGGCCGGTGGTGCCGAGGGTGCGTGTCTGCATGGGAGCCAGCGTGCGCCGCGTCGGCCCGTAGCGGGAGCGGAGCGTCGATCGTGGGAGCGGCGCTCCCTGGTCGGGCGGCCTGCCCACGGGGACCATCGCAGGGTGCAACGTGAACAGCTCGCGGACTTCCTGCGTCGCCGGCGGGACTCGGTCCGCCCGGCCGAGGTCGGCATCGCGGCGGGGCCGCGCCGGCGGGCCACCGGCCTGCGCCGGGAGGAGGTGGCGATGCTGGCGGGGATGTCGGTCGACTACGTCGTGCGCCTCGAACAGGGGCGCAGCAGCCGACCGTCGACGCAGCTGCTCGCCGCGCTGGCCCGGGCCCTGTGCCTGACCGACGACGAGCGCGACCACCTCTTCCGACTGGCCGGGCACCGGCCCGCTCCCGGGGAGGGGGTGGCCCGGCTCGCCCGCGCCGGGCTGCTGCGCCTGCTCGACCTGCTGCCGGCCACCCCGGCGATGGTGATCTCCGACCTGGGGGAGGTCCTGGCCCAGAACGCGATGTCACGGGTGCTCGCCGGGGAGCAGACCGGGTTCACCGGCGACGACCGCTACCTCGCCCACCGCTGGTTCACCCGGTCCGACCAGCGCGACGGTCACCCGCCGCAGGAGCAGGTGCGCCACTCCCGCCAGCTGGTCGCGGAGCTGCGGGCGGTGGCCGGGCGGCGTGCGGGGGACCCGGTGGTCGACCGGCTCGTCGCACGGCTGGCCGCGGCCAGCGCCGAGTTCCGCGAGCTGTGGGCCGAGCACGAGGTCGCCGTCCGCCGCGCCGACCGCAAGACGCTGCGGCACCCGCGGGTCGGCGCGCTGGTGATGGACTGCGAGACCCTCGTGACGCCCGACCTCGGCCAGCAGCTGGTCGTGCTCACCCCGGCCGACGACGACACCCGCGAGCGGCTCGAGCTGCTGCGCGTGCTCGGCGTGCAGGAGTTCCCGACCGGGCCTGCGCCGGACGGACGCCCGGTGGCCTAGTTTCCCCGGCATGGGAACACGGGGCCGCGCGACGGGGCTCGCCGCCGGGATCGTCGCCGACGCGTTGCTCGGCGACCCGCGGCGGGGGCACCCGGTCGCCGGGTTCGGTGCCGCCGCCGCCCGGCTGGAGCGCCGGCTGTACCGCGACGCCGTCGCGCCTGGTGCCGCCTACACCGCGCTGCTGGTCGGTGGCACGGTCGCGGCCGGGGCGCTGGCCGAGGCGGTCGCCCGCCGGGCCGGGGGTCGGCGGGAGACGGTCCTGCGGGCCGGGCTGACCGCCGTCGCCACCTGGGCGGTGCTCGGCGGGACCTCGCTGGTGGGGGAGGGCGCCGCGCTGGCCGCGTCGCTCGACGCCGGCGACCTGGACGCCGCACGCGCCCGGATCCCGCACCTGTGCGCGCGTGACCCGGACCTGCTCGACGCCGACGGAATGGCCCGCGCCGGAGCCGAATCGCTGGCCGAGAACACCTCCGACGCCGTCGTCGGGCCGCTGGTGTGGGGCGCGGTCGCCGGGATCCCGGGGCTGCTCGGCTACCGCGCGGCGAACACCCTCGACGCGATGGTCGGCTACCGCTCCGCCCGGCACGCCCGCTTCGGGTGGGCCTCGGCCCGCCTCGACGACCTGGTCAACCTGGCGCCGGCCCGGGTCACCGCGGTGGTCACCGTGGCCGTCGCGCCGCTGGTGGGGGGCTCGCCGGCGACCGCGCTGCGGACCTGGCGCCGCGACGCCGCCGGGCACCCCAGCCCGAACGCCGGTCCGGTCGAGGCGAGCGCCGCCGGTGCGCTCGGGCTGCGTCTGGGCGGGCCGACGATCTACGCCCACGGCACCGAGGACCGCCCGTCGCTCGGCGACGGGCACCCGCCCCGGGTCGCCGACCTGCACCGCGTCGCGCGGCTGTCCCGGCTGGTGGCCGGGACAGCCGGGCTGCTCGCCGTCGCGACGGCGGCGGTCCTCGCACGGCGGGGCGTGCCCACCCGGTCGGTGAGGGTACATCGGGGGCGGTCGCCGAGCGGGTGAGCGGGTCCGGAGGGAGGGATCGCGGGCGGTCGGTGTGTTCGGGGGGCGGGCGAATTCGCTTACCCGGTAAGCGAGTTCGGAGAGTGAGGCCCGCGAGGTGGCGCTGGTCCGGTGCGGGGCAGCGCGGGAGACGGGTCGGTCGGGCGGACTCACTGACCGGGTGAGCGCACGGGACTCGCGGGGTGCAGACCTGCCCGCCCGGCGCACCTGGCCGGGGCGGAGTCAGCCGGCGCCCGGGCCGGAGCCGGCGGCGTCGCGGGCGGTGTCACGGCGGCCGTCGTCGGCACCACCGTCGGCACCATCGGCGGCACGGTCGGTGACACGGCCGTCGGGGGCGGGCTCGTCGCCGAAGCCGTCGCGGCCGGAGAGCTGGTCCCGCAGGCTGCCTGCCGTCTCGCGCTTCCCGTTGCGCTGCAACAGTTCCAGTCGGATGAACAGGCCCAGCGCGATCAGGGCGACGGCGCCGAAGGTCAGCCACTGCAGGGCGTAGGAGAAGTTGCTGAACGGCGCTCCGCCCCCGACCGGCGCGATCGGGATCGGGTCCAGCACGCCCGGCTGACCGGCCTCCAGCACGACGACGCCCTCGACCGGCGTCAGGCCGGTGGCGGCGGCGACCGACCGGGAGTCGGACACGTAGACCTGGCGGGTGCCGTTCTCGACCAGCGGGGGGCGGCCCTGCGGGTCGGTCTCGTCCAGGCGCAGCCTGCCCTCGACGGTCACCGGCCCGGCGGGCGCCGCGGCGTACTCGGGCACGGCGCCCCGGTCCGCGGCCGGGATCGACCCCCGGTTCACCACGACGGTCCGACCGTCGGTGAGCCGCAGCGGCGTCAACACCTCGAACGCGGGCGCGCCGTCGACGACCCGCAGGCGGACCAGGGTCTCCGCGGCGCGGTCGAAGGAGCCGGTCAGGGTGACCCGGCGCCACTGGTCCTCGGCGCCGATCCCGGTGCCCGGCGGCACGAGCGTGTCGAACCCGACGGCGGGGGTCGCGTCGGCGGTGGCGATGGCCCGGCTCTGCGCGGAGCGCTCGGACTCCCGGTCGAACTGCCACGGCGCGAGCAGCGTGTAGCAGGCGACGGCGAAGGCCAGCACCGCGACGACGAACGCGATCCACCCGGGACGCAGCAGGAAACGCACGCCGCCCAGGGTAGCCGCGCCCGCCGACGGTCCCGCCGGGGCGATACTTCGCGCCGTGGTGGTTCAGGGAGCGGTCCTCGTCGCGGGGACGACGTCGGATGCGGGCAAGAGCGCCGTCGTCGCCGGCATCTGTCGGTGGCTGCACCGGCGCGGGGTCTCGGTGGCGCCGTTCAAGGCACAGAACATGAGCAACAACTCGGTCGTCACCCCGGACGGCGGGGAGATCGGGCGGGCGCAGGCGATGCAGGCCTTCGCCTGCGGCATCGCCCCCTCGGTCGACCTGAACCCGGTGCTGCTCAAGCCCGGCGGGGACCGGACCTCGCAGGTCGTGGTGCGCGGCCGCGCCGACGGCCAGGTGTCAGCGCTGTCCTACCGGCACCGCACCGCGGCGCTGTCCGACGTCGTCGCCGACTCCCTGGCCCGGCTGCGCGCCCGCCACGACGTCGTGGTCTGCGAGGGGGCGGGCTCGCCCGCGGAGATCAACCTGCGGGCCACCGACCTCGCCAACATGGGCTTCGCCCGGCGCAACGACCTGCCGGTGCTCGTCGTCGGCGACATCGACCGCGGCGGGGTGCTCGCGCACCTGTTCGGCACCCTCGCCGTGCTCGACCCGGCCGACCAGGCGCTGATCGCCGGCTTCGTGATCAACAAGTTCCGCGGGGACCCCCGCCTGCTCGAACCCGGCCTCGACCGGCTGCGCGAGCTCACCGGTCGGCCGACGCTGGGCGTGCTGCCCTTCGCCGAGGGGCTCTGGCTCGACGCCGAGGACTCGCTCTCCGCCGTCGCCGACGGGGTGCTCGGGCGTCCGGCCCCGCCACTCGGCACCCAGTGGCTGCGGGTCGCGGTCGTCCGGTTCCCGCGGATCTCCAACGCCACCGACGCCGAGGCGCTGGCCTGCGAACCGGGCGTCGCCGTGCGGTACGTGACCGAGCCGTCGCGGCTCGCCGACAGCGACGTCGTCGTCCTGCCCGGGACGAAGGCGACCGTCTCGGACCTGGCCTGGCTGCGGTCCTCCGGGATGGCCGACGCGGTGCGCGCGCACGCCGCGTCCGGGCGTCCGGTACTGGGGATCTGCGGGGGCTACCAGATGCTCGGGCACACCGTCGCCGACCCGGACGGGGCCGAGGCTGCCTCCGGCACCTCCGTCGCCGGGCTGGGGCTGCTGGACCTGGAGATCGCCTTCGACCCGGTCAAGCACCTCGGCACCCCCACCGCGACGGCGTGGGGCGAGACCGTCACCGGCTACGAGATCCACCACGGCCGCGTCGTGCGCTCCGGCGACCCCGGCCTGATCGGGGAGGAGGGCAGCGACCGCGGCAACGTCCTGGGCACGCACTGGCACGGCCTCGCCGAGAACGACGGTTTCCGACGGCTGCTGCTCACCCGCCTCGCGGACGAGGCAGGGCGAACCGGGTTCCGGGTGGCACAGGACACGTCGTTCGCGGCCGAGCGCACCCGGCAGGTGGATCTGCTGGCCGACCTGGTCGAACACCACCTGGACACGTCGTCACTTGAACATGTGATCGGACACGGTGCGCCGTCGGACCTCCCTGTGCTGACCTCCGGTCTGGCAGCCTCACCGGCGTGAGCACGAGCACCGCCCCCGCCGCCGGACCTCCCCGTTTCCCGTTCTCCGCCGTCGTCGGCCACGACGACCTGCGGCTGGCGCTGCTGCTCAACGCCGTGCACCCGGGCGTCGGCGGTGTCCTGGTGCGTGGGGAGAAGGGCACCGCGAAGTCCACGGCGGTGCGCGCGCTGGCGGCGCTGCTGCCCTGGCACGACGTCGTCGAGGCCTGCCGGTTCGGCTGCGACCCCGCCGCGCCGGACCCGTCCTGCCCGGACGGCCCGCACCCGGCGGGCGCACCGGGCGGCCGCCGCCCGGCCCGGTTGGTCGAGCTGCCCGTCGGTGCGACCGAGGACCGCCTGGTCGGCTCGCTCGACCTGGAGAAGGCGCTGTCCGAGGGGCGCCGCGCCTACCAGCCCGGTCTGCTCGCCGACGCCCACCGCGGGGTGCTCTACGTCGACGAGGTCAACCTGCTGCACGACCACCTCGTCGACCTGCTGCTCGACGCCGCCGCGATGGGCCGCGCGCACGTCGAGCGCGACGGCGTCTCCGTCTCGCACGCGGCCCGGTTCCTGCTGGTCGGGACGATGAACCCGGAGGAGGGCGAGCTGCGCCCGCAGCTGCTCGACCGGTTCGGGCTGACCGTGGAGGTCCGGGCCAGCCGCGACGTCGACACCCGCGTCGAGGTGACCCGGCGGCGGATGGCGTTCGAGGACGACCCGGCCGGGTTCGTCGCCCGCTTCGCCCCGGACGAGACCGCGACCGCGGCCCGGCTCCGCGCCGCGCAGGCCCGGGTCTCCGCCGTCGCGGTGAGCGACCGGGAGCTGCGGCGGATCGCGTTCGTGTGCGCCCGGTTCGACGTCGACGGCATGCGCGCCGACCTGGTCATCACCCGCGCCGCGGCCGCGCACGCCGCCTGGGAGGGCCGCGACGCGGTGACCGCCGACGACGTGCGCGTCGCCGCCCGGCTCGCGCTGCCGCACCGCCGTCGCCGCGACCCGTTCGACGAGCCCGGCCTGGACCCGGCCGAGCTGGACCGCGCCCTCGCCGACGCCGAGGACCACCTGGGTCCCGAGGACGGCCCGGACCCCGACGACGACCCTGACCACGATCCGGATCCCAGCCCGGGCCCCGGCGACCCGGCCGAGCCGCAGGACGGCCCGGACGGATCCGGGGCGGGCGAGGAGCCCGACGGGACCGGGGGGACGACCCCCGAGGCGGACGACCCTCGCGGCCCCGCGACCGGGTCCGGCGGGCGCGCCGAGGCCCCCGGCACCGACGGCACGGCGAGCGCCGACGGCGCCGACGGCACGACCGACCCGACCGATGCGACGGAGACGACCGAGGGGACCGGGGCGACGGACCCGGGGGACCGGGAACCCGGGGCCGCGCAGGCACCGGCCGGGGGCGACGGCGGGGAGGGCCGCGCCGTCGTCGTCGGGGAGGCCGCCCGGCTGCACCGGGCCACGGTCAGGAAGTTCACCGTGCCCGGGCTGGGCGCGGGCGCCCCGGGGCGCCGCTCCCGGGCCCGCACCGACACCGGGCGCGTCGTCCGCCCGTCCGGGGCGGGGACCACCCGCGCCGCGGACCTGCACCTGCCCGCGACCGTGCTCGCCGCGGCCCCGCACCAGGCCGGTCGCGGGCGCCGCGGGCCCGGCCTGCTGGTCCGCCGCGACGACCTGCGCCGCGCCGAGCGGGAGGGGCGCGAGGGCAACCTGGTGCTGTTCGTGGTCGACGCGTCCGGCTCGATGGCCGCGCGCAGGCGGATGACCGCGGTGTCCGGCGCCGTACTGGGCCTGCTCCGCGACGCCTACCAGCGCCGGGACAAGGTCGGGCTGGTCACCTTCCGGGCCCGGGAGGCGGAGCTGGCTCTGCCCCCGACGTCGTCGGTGCCGACCGCCCAGCAGCGCCTGTCCCGGCTGCGCACCGGCGGGCGGACCCCGCTGGCCGGCGGGCTGCTCAAGGCCCGCGCCGTGCTCGACGCCGAGCGGCGCCGGGACCCGCGCCGGCGTCCGCTGGTCGTCCTGCTCACCGACGGGCGGGCCACCGTCGCCGCCCGCGACGGCGGGGACCCCGTCGCCGACTCCCGCCGCGCCGCCGGGCTGCTGGCCGCGGACGGGGTGCACACCGTCGTCGTCGACTGCGAGGCCGGGCACGTGCGCCTGGGTCTCGCCGCGCCGCTCGCCGCCGCCGCGGGCGGCGAGCTGGTGACCCTCGACGAGCTGACCGCCGACAGTGTGGGCGACCTGGTCCGGGCGACCCGGTCCGCGCGCGCCGCCTGACACATCACGCCCGAGAAGGAGGGACAGCCGTGCCGCAGGGACAGGTGTCCGTCACGCCCGCCGACGGGCTCACCACCCGTCAGCGCCGCAATCGGCCGCTGCTGGTGGTGCACACCGGGGTGATGAAGGGGAAGTCGACCGCCGCGTTCGGGATGGCGCTGCGCGGCTGGAACCAGGGCTGGTCGATCGGGGTGTTCCAGTTCGTCAAGTCCGCGAAGTGGAAGGTCGGCGAGGAGGAGGCGTTCCGCGCGCTGGGGGCCGTCCACGAGCAGACCGGGCAGGGCGGGCCCGTGGAGTGGCACAAGATGGGGTCGGGCTGGTCCTGGTCGCGCAAGGCGGGCACCGAGACCGACCACGCTGCCGACGCCGTCGAGGGTTGGGCCGAGATCCGTCGCCGCATCGAGCGCGAGGAGCACCAGGTCTACGTCCTCGACGAGTTCACCTACCCGCTGAAGTGGGGCTGGATCGACGTCGACGAGGTCGTCGAGGTGCTGACCGCCCGGACCGGCCGGCAGCACGTGATCATCACCGGCCGGGACGCCCCGCCCGCCCTGATCGAGGCCGCCGACCTGGTCATGGAGACCACGAAGATCAAGCACCCGATGGACGCCGGGCAGAAGGGCCAGCGGGGGATCGAGTGGTGACCACCGTGAGCACCGTGTCCACCGTGAGCACGGCCCGCGCGCTGGTCGTCGCGGCGCCGTCGTCGGGCAGCGGGAAGACGACGGTGGCGACCGGGCTGATGGCCGCGCTGTCGCGGCGCGGCACCCGGGTCGCGCCGTTCAAGATCGGGCCGGACTACATCGACCCCGGGTACCACACGCTCGCCGCGGGCCGTCCGGGCCGCAACCTCGACGTCGTCCTGCAGGGCGCCGACCGGCTCGCCCCGCTGGCCCGGCACGGGAGCCGGGACGCCGACGTCGCCGTCGTCGAGGGGGTGATGGGGTTGTTCGACGGCCGCATCGCCGACGGCGCCGGGTCCACCGCGCAGGTCGCCGCCGTGCTGGGGGCACCGGTGGTGCTGGTCGTCGACGTCCGGGGGCAGTCCCGGTCGCTGGCCGCGTTGCTGCACGGGTTCCGCAGCTTCGACGAGTCCGTGCAGGTGGCGGGGGTGATCCTCAACCGGGTCGGGTCGCAGCGCCACGCCGACGTCTGCCGGGCCGCGGCCGAGGAGGTCGGGCTGCCGGTGCTCGGCGCCGTCCCGCGACGTGCCGAGCTCGCGGTGCCCTCGCGGCACCTGGGCCTGGTCACCGCCGCCGAGCACGGCACCGCCGCGACCGCCGCGGTGGACGCGATGGCCGAGCTCGTCGCCACACACGTGGACCTCGACGCCGTCCTCGCACTCGCCCGCCCGCTGCCCGCCGGCCCGGTCTGGGACCCGGCCGCCGAGGTCGGCACGAGCGGCACGGCGGGGCAGCGGCCGCTCGTCGCGCTCGCCGGGGGGCCCGCGTTCGGGTTCGGCTACGCCGAGCACGCCGAGCTCCTCACCGCGGCCGGCGCCGACGTGGCGACCTTCGACCCGCTGCGCGACCCCGCGCTCCCGGCGGGCACCGCCGCGCTCGTGCTGCCCGGCGGCTTCCCCGAGGAGCACGTCGGCGCGCTCGGCGACAACGCACCGCTGCGGGCGCAGGTCGCGGCGCTGGCCGCGTCCGGGGCCCCGGTGCACGCCGAGTGCGGCGGGCTGCTCTACCTGTGCCGGGACCTCGACGGGACGCCGATGTGCGGGGTCCTCGACGCGTCGGCGGGGATGACCCCGCGGCTCACCCTCGGCTACCGCGACGCGGTCGCGGTGTCGGCGTCGCCCCTGTTCGCGGCGGGCGAGCGGGCCGGGGCACACGAGTTCCACCGGTGCGCGGTCACCCCGCGGGCCGGTGCGGCCCCGGCCTGGGCGTGGCGGGGCGGGGAGCCGGAGGGCTACGTCGAGGATCGGGTGCACGCCTCGTTCCTGCACACCCACCCGGCCGGCGTGCCCGGCGCCGTCGCCCGGTTCGTCGCGGCGGCACGCCACACCCCGGCCGGGGCCGCCCCGGCCGCGTTCGCATGATCACCGGTCGTGGAGCCGACCGTCCGCGTGCCGAGCGCTCCGCTCCACGACCGGTGATCACGGTCGGGGTGGGGCTGCGCCCCGGAACCCCCGAGGCCGCGGTGCGCGCGCTGCTGGACCGGGTCGCCGCCGAGCACGGGCTGGAGCTCGGCGGCGCCGTCGTCGCCACCCTGGACCGGCGGGTCGCCGAACCCGGTCTGCTGGCGGCCGTCGCACCGCGGGAACCGCACGGATTCGCCGCGGCCGCACTGGCCGTGGTCGGGGTGGCGAGGTCGGATGCCCGGGTCGCCGCGGCCGTCGGGACCCCATCGGTCGCAGAGGCCGCCGCGCTCCTCGCCGCGGGCGACGGAGCCCAGCTGATCGTGGGCAAGACCGCTGGTCAGGGCGTCACGGTCGCCGTGGCCGCCGGAGCGGCGGATGTGGGATTGCCCTCCGGGGGCTCCTGCGACACATGCGGGCCCGGCTATCGTCCGGCGTCGCCGTCGAGCGGGGGCCCGGCGCAGGGACCCGCTGCCACCACCGGGCCTCGGAGTCCGGGAGAGGAACGTCGTTGAACGCGCACCACGAGCAGTACCTGGTCGGGCTGGACCTGGCCGGCCGCCGGGCCGTCGTCGTCGGCGGGGGACAGGTCGCCCAGCGGCGTGTCGCCCGCCTGATCGCGGCGGGAGCGGTCGTCGAGGTCGTCTCGCCCGAGGTCACCCCGGCGGTCGAGGGCATGGCCTCGGCCGGGGAGATCACCTGGACGGCCCGCCGCTGGACCGACGGCGACCTCGCCGGGGCCTGGTACGCGATCGCCGCCACCGACGAGCCGGAGACCAACGCCGCCGTCGTCGCCGAGGCCGAGCGGGACCGGGTGTTCTGCGTCCGCGCCGACGACGGCGACCGGGGCACCGCGGTCACCCCCGCCACCGGCGGCTACGACGGGCTCACCGTCGGTGTGCTGGCCCGGGGCGCGCACCGGCGGTCCGCGGCCGTGCGCACCGCGCTGGTCGAGGCACTGGCCGCCGGCGTCGTCGACGAGTCGGCCGAGCCCCCACAGGCCGGTGTCGCGCTGGTCGGTGGCGGCCCCGGCGACCCGGAGCTGATCACCGTGCGCGGCCGGCGGCTGCTGTCGCGCGCCGAGGTCGTCGTCGCCGACCGGCTCGGCCCGCGCGACATCCTCGACGAGCTGTCCCCCGAGGTCGAGGTCATCGACGCCTCGAAGATCCCCTACGGCCGCGCCATGGCCCAGGGGCGGATCAACGAGCTGCTCGTCTCGCACGCCCGTGCCGGGAAGTTCGTGGTGCGCCTCAAGGGCGGCGACCCGTTCGTCTACGGCCGCGGGTTCGAGGAGGTCCAGGCGTGCGCCGCGGCGGGGGTGCCGGTGACCGTCGTCCCGGGTATCACCAGCGCCTTCGCCGCACCGGCCGTCGCCGGGACGCCGGTGAGCCACCGCGGGGTGGCACACGAGATCGTCGTCGTCTCCGGGCACGTCGCACCGGGTGACCCGCGCAGCCTGACCGACTGGACCGCGCTGGGCCGGATGACCGGCACGATCGTGCTGATGATGGCCGTGGAGCGGCTCGGGAAGTTCGCCGAGGCGCTCATCACCAACGGCCGCCCGGCCGACACCCCGGTGCTGATCGTGCAGGACGGCACCACGCGGATCGAGCGGTCGGTCCGCGCGACGCTGGAGACCGCCGAGCGCGTCGCCGCCGAGCAGGAGATCAGCCCGCCCGCGATCGTCGTGATCGGGCCGGTCGCCGGTCTGCAGGCGCCCGTCGCCCGCTGACCGCGCCGACCTCATTGCACACTGCAACCTTGCAGTGTGCAATCATCGGCGGCGTGACCGACGAGAACGGTGCGACCGACGAGAACGGTGCTGCCGACGAGATCGACGATGTCGTCGACGCGGTGATGACCGCGAGCCGGGCGATGCTCTCCGTGGTGGCCGGGTCCCTGGCCGCCGCGGGGGAGCAGGCCGGCCCGACGGCGGGCGAGGTGACCCTGCCGCAGTACCGCGCGCTGGTCGTGCTGGCCCAGCACGGCACCCGGCGCCCGGCCGACCTGGCCACGGCGCTGACCGTGTCGGCGTCGACGGCGACCCGGATGTGCGACCGGCTGGTGAGCCGCGGCCTCGTCGTGCGCACCCGCACCGGCGACGACCGCCGCGAGGTCGCCCTCGCGCTCAGCCCCGCCGGGCGGACGCTCGTCGACGAGGTCACCCGGCTGCGCCGCGCCGAGATGCACCGGCTGCTCGCGATGCTGCCCGCCGCCGAGCGCACCGCGGTCCGCGACGCACTGCGCCGCTTCGCCGACGCCGCGGGCGAGGTCGGCGAGACCGACTGGGCCGTCGCGCCGGTGCCCGCCGAGGGCGGTGCGCGGTGACCGCGGTCCGCGCGCTGCACCGCGCGCTCGTCGGCACCCGGCCGGGGCTCGTCGGCCTGGCGACGGTCATCGGGATCGGCGCCGGCATCGGGTCGGTGCTGTTCCACGAGCTGATCCTCGGCGTGACCTGGCTGGTCACCGGGCGGGAGGACTTCTCCGACGCCGGCCGGGTCGCCTCGCCGCACCTGCCCGGGCTGGGCGTGTGGTTCCTGCTGATCGCCCCGGTGCTCGGCGGCCTGGTGTACGGCCCGCTGGTCCAGCGGTTCGCCCCGGAGGCGCGCGGGCACGGGGTGCCCGAGGTGATGTTCGCCGTCGCGCGCAGGGGCGGGCGGATCCCGGCCACCGTCGCCGCGGTGAAGGCGCTCGCGTCGGGGATCTGCATCGGGACCGGCGGCTCCGTCGGCCGGGAGGGCCCGATCGTGCAGATCGGCTCCGCGCTCGCCTCGGCGATCGGGCAGTGGCTGCGGGTGCCCGCCACCCGGCTGGTGCTCATGGTCGCCTGCGGTGCCGCGGGCGGGATCTCCGCGACGTTCGACGCCCCGGTCTCCGGGGTGGTGTTCGGCCTGGAGCTGATCCTGCGGTCGTTCAGCGCCGAGGCGTTCGGCGTGCTGGTGATCAGCTCGGTGGTCGCGAACGTCGTCGCCGAGGTGATCGCCGGCGACCGCGCGATCCTGACCCTGCCGCACTTCGACCTGGGCAGCCCCGCCCAGCTGCCGCTCTACGCGCTGCTCGGGCTGCTCGCCGGGCTGCTGGGCTGGGCCTTCGCCCGGATCCTCTACGTCGTCGAGGACGCCTGTGACGCCGTCTGGCGCGGCCCGGAGTGGCTGCGCCCGGCCGTCGGCGGGCTGCTGCTCGGCGCGCTGCTGCTGGCACTGCCCCAGATGTACGGCGTCGGCTACCCCGTGCTGGAGGCCGCGATCGGTGGCCGGTACGCCGTCGGGTTCCTGCTCCTGCTCGTCGTCGGGAAGATCCTCGCGTCCAGCCTCACCATCGGCATCGGCGGGTCCGGCGGTGTGTTCGCGCCGTCGCTGTTCGTCGGTGGCACCGCCGGTACCGCCTTCGGCTACGCCGCCGCGGCCCTGTTCCCGGCGCTGGACCTGCACCCCGGCGCGTTCGGTCTGGTCGGCATGGCGGCGGTGTTCGCGGGGGCGGCGCACGCCCCGATCACCGCGGTGCTCATCGTGTTCGAGCTGACCGGCGACTACGCCCTCATCCTGCCGCTGATGGCCGCCGTCGTCCTGGCCACCGGCCTGTCGAACCTGGTGTCGCGGGACAACATCTACACGCTCAAGCTGCTGCGACGCGGGATCGACCTCGCTGCCGACACCCCGACCGACGAGGCGCTGCGCCGGGTCGTCGTCGCCCAGGTGATGCGTCCCGTCGACGGCACCCCGCCCGGCCCGGAGCTGCCCGCGCTGGACCCGGCCGCCCCGGTGCACGACGTCCTCGGGGTGCTCGCCGCGCACCGGGGAGCCGCGCTGCCCGTGCGGGAGCCGGACGGGCCGCTGCTCGGGACGCTCGCCGAACACGACCTGCTCGACCATCTGCGGGGGGTGTCGGGGCGGGGGACGGTTGACCACTGACCCGGTCGCGTGATGGGCTCCCCGACGACGACGGAACAGGAAGCCGGTGCGAATCCGGCGCGGTCCCGCCACTGTCACCGGGGAGTGCCCTCCCCACACCGGTGCCACCGCCCGCGAGGGTGGGAAGGCCGGGGAGGGCGCGGGGATCCGGGAGCCAGGACACTGCCCGTCGTCGCGGATTCCCACTGGTGAGGGCGCGGACCCTCGAGGAGGACATGCGATGAGCCACGACCTGGTGGTGCTCGGTACCGACCCGTCCGGCGACGGCGCACCCCGCCCGGGTGCCCACGTCGCCGACCTGCTGGCCGACGCCGAGACCGTCTTCGCCTTCCCCCAGGCCGAGTCGACGGCCCTGTTCTACGCCGAGGCGTGGCGGGTCGAGCCGGTCACCCCGCGTGACGCCGTCGCCCGGATCGGGGCCTGGGCCGCCGCCGGACCCGCCGGCGGCGCGGTGCTGCTGGTCGGGGGCGACCCCGCGGCCGACGCCGCGCTCGGTGCGGTCCTCGACGGGTTGGCGCGCACCGTCCCGGCGCTGCGGGCCCGGGTCGCCGAGGGCAGCCGCGTCGCGCCGCCGCACCGCAGCCCGCTGATCGGCTGAGACCGCCGGCGGGCGGCGCGCTCAGGCCCGCCAGCTGCCCAGCGGGTCGGCCCGGGTGAGGTCGGGGTCGGCGGCGTCGAGCGTGCGGGTGCGGCCGGGCCCGGTGTAGGCGGTCTCGAAGCGCACGGTGACCCGCCCGTGCCCGGCGCCCTGGACCCAGCCGTGGCCGTGCTCGGGGTGGGCGACGTCGTCGCCGGCGCGCCAGGGCCGGTCCGGGTCGGGTTCGCGGTCGGGGCGGCCCGGGCGGACGGGGCCGGGCACGTCGCCGGCACCCGTGGTCGCGTCGGCCCCCGCGGTACCGCCGGTCCCCGCAGGACTGTCGGCCCCCGCGGCCGCGCCCGTCCCCGTCCTCGCGTCGGTGTCCGGAGGTGCGTCGGTGTCCGGTGGTGCGTCGAGCACGGCCACCCCCGCCGCGCCGGCCCGGGCGTCGGCCGCGGGCGGGGGGTCCAGGGCCGAGGCCGTCGTCCACCCGTTCTCCGAGGGCACCGCGTCGAACAGGGCCAGCGGCGGCTCGTCGCCGAAGCCGGACACCGACACGCCCAGCAGCCGCACCCCGCCCTCGCCGACCGCGCCCTCGGCCAGCCGGCGCGCCACCGCGACCAGGGTCGCCAGGTCCCGGGTGCCGAACGGGGTCGTCTCCGACCGGGTGTGGGTGGTGAAGTCCCCGGTCCGCGCCTTCACGGTGACGGTGCGGGCGGTCCGACCGTCGGCGACCAGCCGTCGGTGCACGGCGACGCAGATCGACTCCACCGCGGTGTGCACCGCGCTCATCGCGGTCAGGTCGGCGTCGAAGGTCGTCTCCGCGCTGATCTGCTTGGCCGCGCCGCGCGGGGCGACCGGACGGTCGTCGATGCCGCGGGCGAGACGGTGCAGCTCGGACCCGATCGCACTACCCAGCACCCCGGCGACCTCGCGGGCGTCCATCGCGGCGAGCTGCCCGATCGTCTCGATCCCGATCTTCCGCAGCGCCTCGCCGGAGACCGGCCCGATGCCCCACAGTGACCGCACCGGCAGCGGGTCGAGCACGGCCGCCTGCTCGGCGTGGGCGATCACCCGCAGCCCGTCCGGCTTGGCCAGCTCGGAGGCGATCTTCGCGATCTGCTTGCCCGACCCGGCGCCCACCGAGGCGGGCAGCCCGGTGCGGTCGCGCACCGCGCCGCGCAGCCGGGTGCCCCACTCCCGCACCTGGTCGGGGGAGGCGCCCACGAGGTCGGGCGGCTCCACGAACGCCTCGTCCACCGACACCGGCTCCAGCACGGGGGAGAACTCGCCGAGGACGGCCATGACCTCCTCGGACAGCGCCTTGTACAGGGAGAACCGGGGCGGCAGGACCGTCGCGTGCGGGCAGCGCCGCCGCGCCTGGCCCATCGGCATCGCCGAGCGTGCCCCGAACACCCGGGCCTGGTAGCTCGCCCCCGCGACGACGCCGCGAGGTCCCGCGCCGCCGACGAGGACCGGACGGTCGGCCAGGGTGGGCCGGGTGAGCTGCTCGACGGAGGCGAAGAACGCGTCCATGTCGAGGTGCAGCACCCAGCGGTCGGCCGCCGCGGTCACTCCATCATCACCCGTGCATCGTGCCCCGGCGCACCGACAGGATCGCGTCGCCGTCGGCGACGGTGACGGCCGGGGCCACCGGTCCCGCCCCGGCGACGGCGCCCGGGTGGTCGTCGAGGCCGGTGGGGACGTCGGTGACCCACCAGCTCCCGGCGGTGCCGGTCCAGTCCAGCACCCGGGCCGGGCCGTGCGGCGGGGACAGGGTGATCGCGTCCATCGGGCTCGACAGGCCTTCCCCGGTGGCCTTGAGCAGCGCCTCCTTCCGGGTCCAGGTGACCAGGAAGCCGGTCCCGTCGGGCGTCCCGGCGGCGAGCTCGGCGGGGGACAGGGCGTGCCGGGCCAGGCCGTCGAGGCCGGACAGGGGGCGGTGCGCCTCGACGTCGACGCCGACCGGCCCGGTCCCGACCGCGACACCGACCAGCGCGCCGGAGTGGGTGAGGGAGAAGCCGGGGTCGTCGCCGCGCCCGGCCAGGCGGGGCTTGCCGTGCGGCTCCCCGCAGCGGCAGGTCCGGTCGAGGACGAGCTCGGCGGGGTCGGCGTCGAGCCGCTCGGCGAGCACGAGCCGGGCCAGCGCGTGCGCGGCGAGGTAGCGGGCGCGGTCCTCGGGCCGTCGCAGCGCGACGAGCCGTTCGCGTTCGTGGGCGTCCAGCAGCGCGACGAGGTCGGCGCGGGCGCCGGGATCGGCCGGGGCGGCCCACCAGACGGTGACGGTCACGGCGTCCAGCCTCCCACGTCGCACCCCGGTCGGGGCGCGCCGCCGGGAGTGATCACGGACCGGGCACACGAAGGGTCGCCCGTCGGCGTCTCCGGTGCCCGGTCCGTGCTCCCCGTGCGGTCAGCCGCTGCGGCGGGCGGCGAAGTCCGTGCGGACGTGGGCCGGGCGGGCCTGCGGGGCCGGCCCCGCCGTGCGCGGTGCCGCCGGGCCGCCCGGCGCGCCGGACCGGCCGCGCTTGGCCGCACGGCGCTCGGCGCGGTTGGCGGGTGTGGTGGCGGTGGCCCCGCCGGGTGCCGCCCCGCCGGCCGTGCCGGGCCCGGTCGCGCCGGTCAGGGAACCGGGAACCGCGGACGCGTCGGTCGGTCGGGCTGTGCTGTGGGCTGCCCTGTGGGCGGTGCTGTGGGCGGTGCTGTGGGCGGTGGTGTGGCGGGTCGTGGGCATACGACCTCCTCGGAACATCGGGTCGGACTCGGACCGGGTGAGAGGGGCCGGTGACGCGCGGGGACGCCGGAGGGGCCGCGTGAGGGCGGCGACGGTTCCGGGGCCCGGTGAGGACGTCACGGGCCGGCGACGGAGGGCGCGGAGATCGACCGCGCGGGTCGCTCAGAGGAACCGGATCAGCATGGCGGCGACGCTACGACGACGACCCCGACCGGTGCCACCGGTTTTCCCCGGCGCCGCCGCCCTATCGTCGCGGGCATGGGTACGGCGGGCACGGGTACGGCAGGGACGGCGGGCACGGTGACGGCGGACGTGCTGGTGATCGGCGGCGGCATCGCGGGGGTGTCGGTCGCGTGGGAGCTGGCCGCGCACGCCCGGGTCGTGCTGACCGAGGCGGAGGACGACCTGCCGGTCCACTCCACCGCCCGCTCCGCGGCGACCTACATCCCCGGGCACGGCTCCGGCCCGTTCCGCGCGCTGATCGACGCCTCGGGCCCGCGGTTCGCCGCGCTGCCCGCGCTGCTCGGCACGCCACCGCTGCTGAGCCCGCGCCCGGTCCTGCACGTCGCCGACGACGACCTGGCCGCCGACCACCTCGCCACGACGGTGCGCGAGCAGCACGGCGAGCCCGGCGCCCCGGTCGCGCTGGACCCCGAGCAGGCCTGGCGACGCGTGCCGGTGCTGCGCCGGGCCCCGCGTGCGGCCGCGTGGACCGCCGGTGCCTGCGACGTCGACACCGCCGCCCTGCACGACGGCTACCGGCGCGGGCTGCGCGCCCGCGGCGGCACCGTGCTGCGCGGGGCCCGGGTGGCCGCGCTGGAGCGGGACGGCTCCGGCTGGACCGCCACGACGGCCGCCGGGCACCGGGTGCGGGCGGAGACGGTCGTCGACGCGGCCGGCGCCTGGGCCGACGCGGTGGCGGCACTCGCCGGCGTGCCCGGTGCCGGACTGACCCCCTACCGGCGCACGATCGCGGCGTGCCCGGTCGCCGACCCGTCGGTGCTCACCGTCGACGGCGCCGTCCTGCCGATGGTCGTCGACGCCGCCGAGCGCTGGTACCTCAAGGCCGAGGCGGACACGGTGCTCGTCTCCCCGGCCGACGAGACCCAGGCCGAGCCGGGCGACGCCCGTCCCGACGAGCTCGACGTCGCCCTCGCCCTGGACCGGGTGGGCGCGGCGACCACGCTGGGGCTGCGGTCTGTCCGGACCGCGTGGGCGGGGCTGCGGACCTTCGCCCCCGACCGTGCCCCCGTGCTGGGTGCGCGCCCGGAGCACCCCGGCTTCTTCTTCGTCGCTGGGCAGGGCGGGTCGGGCATCGAGTCCGCGCCGGCGCTGGCCGCGCTGGCCGCGTCGGTCGTCCTCGGCCGGCCGTCGCCGGCCGACATCGATCTCGACCCGGCTGCGTGCTCCGTCACACGATTGACGTAAGCGCTCGCTTACCACCGGCTGGCACGATGGACCCATGGCGCTGACCACCACCGGCACCGAGACGCACGACCTGTTCTCGGGCGACTTCTGGACCGACCCGCACCCCGCCTACGCGGCCCTGCGCACCGAGGAGCGGGTGCGGGAGCTCGCACTTCCGGACGGGAAGGTGTGGCTGATCAGCCGGTACGCCGACGTCCGCGCCGCGTTCGTCGACCCGCGGCTGAGCAAGGACTGGCGGTACACGCTGCCCGCCGACCAGCGCGAGGGCCAGCCGGCCGCGCCGATCCCGATGATGATCCTGATGGACCCGCCGGACCACACCCGGCTGCGCAAGCTCGTCGGCCGCTCGTTCACCGTGCGGCGGATGAACGACCTGCAGCCCAGGGTCGAGGAGATCACCCAGGAGCTGCTCGACGCGCTGCCTGCCGAGGGCCCCGTCGACCTCATGCGCCAGTACGCGTTCCTCGTCCCGGTGCTGGTCATCTGCGAGCTGCTGGGCGTGCCCGCCGAGGACCGCGACAAGTTCTCCGCGTGGTCGTCGGTGCTGGTCGACGACTCCCCGCAGGAGGAGAAGTTCGCCGCGATGGGCAGCCTGAACGGCTACCTCGCCGAGCTGATCGAGCGCAAGCGCACCGAGCCCGACGACGCCCTGCTCTCCGGCCTGCTCGCCGTCAGCGACGCCGACGGCGACCGGCTGTCCTCCGAGGAGCTCGTCGCGATGGCGACCCTGTTGCTCATCGCCGGGCACGAGACCACGGTCAACCTGATCGGCAACGGCGTGCTCGCCCTGCTGACCCACCCCGAGCAGCACGCCCGGCTGAAGGCCGACCCGTCGCTGATCAACTCGGCGGTGGAGGAGTTCCTGCGCTTCGAGTCCCCGGTCTCCAACGCCCCGATGCGCTTCGCCAGCGAGGACGTCGAGTACTCCGGGGTGACCATCCCCGCCGGATCGACCGTGATGCTGGGGCTCGCCGCGGCGAACCGGGACCCGGAGTGGCTGGCGGACCCGGATCGCCTCGACATCACCCGGGACTCCTCGTCCGGGGTGTTCTTCGGGCACGGCATCCACTTCTGCCTGGGCGCGCAGCTGGCCCGCACCGAGGGGCGGGTGGCGATCGGCAAGCTCATCGCGCAGCGACCGGACCTGGCGCTGGCCGTCGACCCCTCGGAGCTCGTCTACCGCGAGTCGACGCTGGTCCGGGGCCTGTCCCGGCTGCCGGTCACGCCGGGCGCGCCCGCCTGAGGGACGCGCCGCCGCCGGACGCGACCGAGGGGGCGCGCCCGGCGGGGCCGGCGTGGACCCGGCGGGGCGGCCGTCGGTGCAGCGGGTCGGGGTCAGCGCAGCGGAGCGCCGGTCTTCTCCCGGACCTCGTCGGCGGTGACGCCGGGCGCGGTCTCGACCAGTGCGAGCCCGTCCGGCGTCACGTCGATCACGGCCAGGTCGGTGACGATCTTCGTGACGCAGCCGAGGCCGGTGATCGGCAGCGAGCACCGCTCCACGATCTTGGGGGACCCGTCCTTGGAGACGTGGTCCATCATCACGATCACCGAGCGCGCGCCGTGGACGAGGTCCATCGCGCCGCCCATCCCCTTGATCATCTTGCCGGGGATCGCCCAGTTCGCGAGATCGCCGTTCGCGGCGACCTCCATCCCGCCCAGGACGGCCACGTCGAGCTTCCCGGCCCGGATCTGGCCGAAGCTCTCGGCGGAGCCGAAGAAGGCGGCACCGGCGGCGACGGTGACGGTCTCCTTGCCGGCGTTGATGAGGTCGGGGTCGACCTCGTCGTCGGTGGGGTAGGGGCCGACGCCGAGGATCCCGTTCTCCGAGTGCAGCACGACCGTCCGGCCCTCGGGGATGTGCCCGGGGACCAGGGTCGGCATGCCGATGCCGAGGTTGACGTACGCGCCGTCGGGCAGCTCCGCCGCGCCCCGGGCGGCCATCTCGTCACGGTTGAGGGCCATGGTCAACGCACCGTCCTGAACTCGACCGGCTTCTCGACGTCGGGGACGTGCAGCACGCGGTGCACGTGGATGCCGGGGGTGTGGACCTCGTCGGGGTCGATCTCCCCGGGCTCGACCAGGTGCTCGACCTGGGCGATCGTCGTCCGCCCGGCCGCGGCGCAGTCCGGGTTGAAGTTGCGCGCCGCGCGCCGGAACACCAGGTTGCCGTGCCGGTCGCCCTTCCAGGCGTGGACCAGCGCGAAGTCCGGGGTGAGGGCACGCTCGAGGACGTAGGTCACGCCGTCGAACTCGCGGGTCTCCTTCGCCGGGGACTCGACGGCGACCGAGCCGTCGGCCGCGTAGCGCCAGGGCAGCCCGCCCTCGGCGACCAGCGTGCCGACCCCGGCCGGGGTGTAGAACGCCGGGATGCCCGCGCCGCCGGCCCGCAGTCGCTCGGCGAGGGTGCCCTGCGGGGTCAGCTCCAGCTCCAGCTCGCCGGCGAGGTACTGGCGGGCGAACTCCTTGTTGTTGCCGACGTAGGAGCCGATCGTGCGCCGGATGCGCCCGGCGGCGAGCAGGGTGCCCAGGCCGAAGCCGTCGACGCCCAGGTTGTTCGAGATCGTCTCCAGGTCCGTCGCGCCCTGTTCCAGCAGCGCCGCGATCAGCACCGTCGGAACCCCGGACATGCCGAACCCGCCGACCGCGAGCGACGCCCCGTCGCCGATGTCGGCGACCGCCTCCGCGGCGGATGCCACCACCTTGTCCATCACTCACCTCCGTCGCCGACGACGGTACGCGGCGTACGACAGACGCACAAGTGTTCGCTCTGCGAACACTGCCGGAGTGGCGTCCACGCGCCGAGATGCAGCTCAGCGGGGCCCGAGGGTGCCCCGTACCCCGCTGAGCTGCATCTCGACGACCGCCGCCGTCGCGGCGCACCGTCGGTCGGGCGGGCGCGGCGCGGGTCAGGCCGGGGCGGGGGCGGTGTGCGGGTCGCCGACGGCGATCTCCCCGCCCGCGGCGACCTCGGCGTACACGCCCGCGCACGCCCAGACCCCGCCGATCTGCGGGATCTCGATGCGGTTGTGCTTCGCGATCGTGCGCAGGGTGTCCGGGTCGTCGGGCAGGTCGCCCTGGGGGAGCGTCGTCATGACGCACCGCATGGTGGCGAAGGAGAAGGAGACCCGGACCTCCTCGCCGATCGTCGACGTGCTGCCCGGCCAGTCGTTCTCGACGAAGCCGTGGCCGCCGTCGGGGGATGAGTCGGCGCGGAGCACGATGTTCGGCCGGTAGCGCAGCGCGTCGAAGGTCGCCTCCGGCGCGAGCTCGCGGAGCCGGTCGAGGGTGGACTCGGTGAGCACGTGCAGCGACGACAGGTCGAAGAACGTGCCCGGCGCCCCGAACGCGGAGATGTCGAACCGGCTGATGGCCTCGCCGGAGTCCTCGTGCCGGGTCGTCGTGGCGTCGATGAGCGCGCGCGGGGCGAGCTGCTGCGGGGTGAGGCCCTCGATGTCGGGCCACAGCTCCTCGAAGTGGCTGCCCTCCGGCGGGACCGAGACCAGCGACACGTCCCGCCCGAGCGCGGCCGACAGCGCGGTGTCCAGGCCCTCGTCGTCGCTGCGCAGGACCGAGCCGTCCGGGAAGGTGATCTCGACCGGCGGCAGCGGCTCCCCGGGCACCGGCTCGGCGACGAACCGGGCCGCGAAGCCGAGCAGTCCGAGCCAGCGCCTGGGCACCTTGGCGCTGGCGATGCTCCCGGTCTCGGTGTCGAGCACCGCATAGGCGCGGTCGCCCAGCAACCCCCGCCCGCTGACGGTGGCCCGGGTCAGGGACTCACCGAGCATGGACTTGACCGGGTACCGGTACAGCGCGACGACCGTCATGTCCGGTGTATATCGGCCCGTCCGCGTCCCCGGCACGGGTCGGACGGAGGGGGCCGCCCGGCCGGGTCTCAGCTGAGGGACTGCCGGGGGAGGGTCGCCGCGGATGCGCCGTCCCGCCCTGTCGGACCACCCGTTCGGCTCAGCAGGGCGACCCGGAGCTCGTCCGCGGAGTCGTAGACGGTGTCCGCGCCCGCCGCGACCAGCTCACCGGGCTCGGCGTAGCCCCAGCCCGCGCCGACGCAGCGCAGGCCGTGCTCGGCGGCGCCCTCGACGTCGTGCAGCCGGTCGCCGACCATCAACGGCTCGTCGGCACCGGACGGGTGCCCGAGCCGGCGCAGGGCCTCGGCGACCACGGCGCCCTTGGTCGGCCGGTCCGCGGTGCGCGTGTCGCCGACGATCTCGGTGAACAGGTCGGTCCAGCCGTGGTGGGCGATGATCCGCCGGGCCGGCGGCTCGGCCTTGCTGGTGGCCAGGGCCATCGTCACGCCGGCCGCGGACAGCGCGCGCAGCAGCTCCTCGACGCCGGGGTACGGAGTGCAGTCCAGGCAGCCGTCCTCGTCGCCGTAGATCCGCCGGTACACCGGCAGCACCGCGGCGGCGCCCTCCTCGCCGAGGATCGGGGGCAGGCTGCGGTACAGCGGCGGGCCGAGCAGGTGGGTGCCGAGCGCGGACTCGGGGACGTCCAGGCCCACCTCGTCGATGGCGCGGCGCATCGAGCCGAGGATGCCGGGGGCGGAGTCGACGAGGGTGCCGTCGAGGTCGAGCAGGATGTGGGTCAACACGTCGGGCCATTCTGCCTGCCGGGCGACGCGGGCGTCCTCCTCCCCGGCGGTCGCAAGCCGTACGCTCGTACGCATGGCGAACACGTTGCTCGGGCCCCTGTCCGGTACCGACCGGGTCGACGGCCTGCTCGACGACGGCGCGTGGATCGCCGCCCTGCTGGAGGTCGAGCTGGCGCTGTCGGCCGTCGCCGCCGAGCAGGGCGCGGTCGCCGAGCACGACGCCGACGCGGTGGAACGCGCCGTCGCCGCCGTCGCGGGCCTCGACCCGCACACGCTGGCCGCCGAGTCGGTCGAGGGCGGCAACCCGGTCATCCCGCTGGTCAAACGGCTCAAGGCGGCCGCGGCGCGGATCCAGCCCGGCGCCGAGCGGGCGGTGCACCCGGGCGCGACCAGCCAGGACGTCATGGACACCGCGCTGATGCTGCTCACCCGCCGGGCCGGGCACCGCATCGTCACCGACCTCACGGCCTGCGCCGACGCCGCGGCCGCGCTCGCCGCCGCCCACCGCGGCACCCCGTGCGCGGCCCGCACCCTCGGCCAGCAGGCGTTGCCCACCACCTTCGGCCTGGTCGCCGCGACCTGGTGCACCGGGCTGGACCGGGCGCGCACCGGTCTCGACCGGGTGCTCGACGCCCTGCCGGTCTCCTACGGCGGCGCCGCGGGCACCCTCGCGGCCGTCCACCCGCACGGCCCGGCCGTCGCCGACGCACTGGCCGCGCGGCTCGGGCTCGCCCCGCAGGGCGTGCCGTGGCACACCGAACGCAGCCGCGTCGGCGAGCTCGCCGGGGCACTCGGCGTCGCCGCCGGGGCCTGTGCGAAGCCCGCGGGCGACGTGGTGCTGCTGTCCGCCACCGAGCTCGGCGAGGTGTCGGAGTCCGCGCCGGGGGACTCGTCGTCGATGCCGCACAAGCGCAACCCGGCCGCCGCCGTCACCGCCCGTGGCGCCGCGAAGCGCGCCCCCGGCCTGGTCGCGACGCTGCTCGCGGGCGCCGAGCAGGAGTTCCAGCGCGCCGCCGGGGCCTGGCACGCGGAGTGGGAGACGCTCGTCGCGCTGCTGCGGGTCACCGCGGGTGCCGCGGCCCGGCTGCGGGTGAGCCTGGAGGGACTGCAGGTGCACCCCGGGGCGATGGCCCGCAACCTCGCCCTCGCCGCGGGCGCCCAGGGCTCGGGCACCGGGCACGCCGCCGACCTGGTCGACACCGTCCTCGCCGGGCGGCCCGGATGAGCGCCCCGCGCACCGAGCAGGTCCGCTCGCTGGCCCGCGGTCTGGCCGTCATCCGGTCCTTCGACGCGCAGCGCCCGCAGCAGACCCTCGCCGACGTCGCCCGCGCCACCGGGCTCACCCGCGCCGCGGCGCGCCGGTTCTTGCTCACCCTCGCCGAGGAGGGCTACGTCCGCACCGACGGCAGGCTGTTCGCGCTGACCCCGCGGGTGCTGGAGCTCGGCTGGTCCTACCTGTCCGCGATGGGGCTGCCCGAGATCGCCGCCCCGCACCTGGAACGGCTGGTCGCCGCGGTGCGCGAGTCCGCGTCGGTGTCGGTGCTCGACGGCGACCCGCACACCGGCTACGACGTCGTCTACGTCGCCCGCGTCCCCACCTCGCGGATCATGACCGTCACGATCACGATCGGGACCCGCTTCCCCGCCTGGGCGACGTCGATGGGCCGGGTCCTGCTCGCCGCCCTCCCACCCGCCGACCTCGACACCCACCTCGCCGCGCTGGAGCCCGCGGCGCTGACCGCGCACACCGTCTCGACCCCGGAGCAGCTGCGCACCGAGCTGGACCGGGTCCGCGTGGACGGGCACTGCGTCGTCGACCAGGAGCTGGAGGCCGGGCTGCGCTCGGTCGCGGTGCCGGTCCACGACCGCGCGGGGCGGGTCGTCGCGGCCGCGAACGTCTCCACCCACGCCTCCCGCAACGACGCCGACGGCCTGCGCGCGGACATCCTGCCCGAGCTGCGCGCCTGCGCCGCCGCGATCGAGGCGGACCTGCGCGCCGCCGGGTAGCCGGGAACAGACCGCGTCCGCGACGGGTTGGCTCGGTCAGGAGCTGAACACGAGCGACGGAGGCACGGTGAGCGGACGTCTGCACCTGGCGGTCGAACTCGGAGCGGCGGGGCGGCACCCCGGCGCGTGGCGGCTCGGCGGCGCCGACCCGGCCCGGCTGTTCACCGCCCCGTACCACCTGGACCTGGTGCGCACCGCGGCGCGCGGCGGCCTCGACCTCGTCGCGCTGCCCGACTCGCTGCAGCCGCCCGGCGCCGACCCGGCCGCGCTGCCCGGCACCCTCGACGCCGTCGCCGTCGCCGCGCGGGTCGCGCCCGCCGTCCCCGGCATCGGGGTCGTCCCGACGGTGACGGTCACCCACACCGAGCCGTTCCACCTGTCCAAGGCCGTGGCCACCCTGGACTTCGTGTCCACCGGGCGGGCCGGGTGGCAGCCCGAGGTGTCGCGCACCCAGGCCGAGGCCGACCTGTTCGGCCGTGCGCGCGCCGACCGCGACGCGGCCTCGCTGTGGCGGGAGGCCGGTGAGGTGATCGAGGTCGCCGCGCGGCTGTGGGACTCCTGGGAGGACGACGCCGAGATCCGCGACGCCGCCACCGGGCGCTTCGTCGACCGCGACCGGCTCCACCACATCGACTTCACCGGCGAGTTCTTCTCGGTGACCGGGCCGTCGATCACACCGCGGCCGCCGCAGGGGCAGCCGCTGACCGTGCTGCGCGGCGACGAGCCCGCCGCGCTGGCGACCGTCGGCCGCTACGCCGATGTCGTCCGGGTCGCGGCCGACACGGTCGCCGGTGCCGCCGAGGCCCGCGACCAGGTCCGGGCCGCCGTCGCCGGCGCCGGGCGCGACCCCGAGCAGGTCACCGTGCTGCTCGACGTCGAGATCCTGCTGGGCGACGACGCCCCTGCCCGGCTGCGTGAGCTCGACGCCCTCGCCCCGGCCGGCGCCGACACCGGCCCGGCCACGCTGCGCCACGTCGGCGACCCGGCCGAGCTCGCCGCCCTCCTGCGCGACGCCGCCGAGGAGCGTGCCGCGGACGGGTTCGTCCTGGTCCCGCTCGCGTTGCCGTCCGGGGTCGACGAGATCGTCGACGGCCTGCTCCCCGCGCTCGGTGACACCTGGGCGCCCGCCCCCTACGACGGCACCCTGCGGGACCGGTTCGGGCTCGCCCGCCCGGTGAGCCGGTACGCCCGTACGGCGGGCTGACCGGCACGATCGCCGGGTGCGCGTCCTCACCGCGAGCGGCGCGCCGTCGACGACGCGGCGACACTGCTCACCGCCGGGTACCGGGACCCGGAGCCGGGAGCACCCCCGGGGTGACGCACGATGGGATCATGACCGGTACGACGCAACCGCAGCAGACCAGGCCCGGACCGGGCTCCCGGGAGCGGCTGCGGCGCGCGCCGGTCGAGTCCGGTCTCGGGATGGTCCCCGACCCGTCGTCGACGCGGGAGCGCGCGGTGGTGCGCGCCCCGCTGCACGACGGCGTCCGCACCGCCGACGGCCGGGTCCTCCCGGTGGTCCCGGCGCTCCTCGCGGACGCGGGCCTGGGCTACCTCGTGTTCTCCACCGCGCGCCTCGCCGCCGGCGCCCCCACCGTCGACCTGCGCCTGGACCTGGCCGGGATCCCCGCGCCGGACGCGCGGTGGCTGCGCGCCGAGCTGACCCTGCTGCACCTCGACGGCGCCGTCGGTGTCGGCCGGGCCGAGATGCACGACGACACCGGGGTCGCCGTGGCGCACGTCGTCGCGACCTTCGCGCTGACCGGTGTCCCCGCGGGCCCCGGCGGGCTCGCGACCGCTCCCGCCCCGGGCCCCACCGCTCCCGACAACCCCACCGCTCCCGACAACACTGATCCCGACGCCACCGCTCCCGGCACCGACCTCCGGGCCGCCCTGCCGCCGTTCGACGCCACCCGGCTGCGGCCGGAGAACCTCGAGCGCGACGGCGACGGCGACGTCGTGTTCACCCCCGGCCCCTCGACGACCAACCTCAACGGCACCACCCACGGCGCGGTCCTGTCCGGGCTCGCCGCCGCGGCCCAGTCCGCGCACCCCGGTGCCGGCGACGCCCGGCCGCTGTCGACGACGGTGGAGTTCCTGCGGCCGGTGCAGGTCACCGACCGGCTGCGGGCCCGCACCGTCGCGATCCGCGACGGCCGGCGCTTCCGCACCCTGAGCACGGAGCTGCTGCTGCCCGACGGGCGGACCGCGGTGCGCGCCGTCGGCACCGCGCTGCGTCGGTGATCGCCCGGACGGGTCATCGCTGTTAGCGTCGTCACCGTCCCCGGCTCGGAGGTGCGCACGTGTCGACCCCGCAGGTCCTCAGCCCACGACCCCACCGGATCGCCGTCATCGGGTCCGGACCGTCCGGCCTGTACACGGCCGAGGCGCTGCTGGCGGGGGACCCGGCGGTGCACGTCGACGTGATCGACCGGCTGCCCGCGCCCTACGGTCTGGTCCGCTACGGCGTCGCCCCCGACCACGTGAAGATGAAGTCGGTCATCCGGGCGCTGGTGCGGACCTTCGACGACAGCGACCGCGTCCGGTTCCTCGGCAACGTGCACGTCGGTCCCGGCGGCATCCCGGGGGAGGCGCTGCGGGAGCACTACCACGCCGTCGTGCACGCCACCGGCAGCGCGGTCGACCGCGACCTCGGCGTCCCGGGGGAGGATCTCGCGGGCTCGGTCGGGTCCGGGGCGTTCGTGTCCTGGTACTGCGGGCACCCCGACGCGGTGGGCCCCGGCCCGCTGCTCGACCGCCCCGGCGCGGTCGTGGTCGGCGCCGGGAACGTCGCCGTCGACGTGGCGCGGGTCCTTGCCCGCCCCGCCGAGGACCTCGCCGCCACCGACGCGCACGACGCGGTGCTCGACGCACTGCGGGCGAGCGCGGTCACCGACGTGCACGTGCTGGTCCGGCGCGACCCGCTGCACGTGAAGTTCACCCCTGCCGAGCTGCGCGGTCTCGGGGGTCTCGACGACGTCGACGTCGTGGTGCACGACGACGGCCTGCTCGCCGCGGGCGTCGCCGAGCCGGAGGAACGGCGGATGCGCCAGAACATCGAGATGCTCACCGAATGGGCCGCCCGGTCCGCGACCGGTGCGCGTCGGCGCATCCACCTGCGGTTCCTGCGGTCGCCGGTCCGGCTCGTCGACGACGGCACCGGCCGGGTCGGCGCCGTCGTGGTCGAACGCAACGCCGTCGACGCCGACGGCCGGGTGCACGGCACGGGTGAGGTCGAGACCCTGGAGGCGGGCCTGGTCGTGCGGGCCATCGGCTATGCGGGCGAGCCCATCGAGGGGCTGCCGTTCGACCCGGTGACCGGCACCGTCCCGAACGAGGCCGGACGGGTGCTGCTCGGCGGGGAGCCCGTGCGCGGCAGCTACGTGGCCGGGTGGATCAAGCGGGGCCCGACCGGGGTGATCGGCACCAACAAGGGCGACGGCGCACAGACCGCGGAGTCGGTGCTGGCCGACCTGCCGGACCTGGCGACGCCGCCGCGGCCGGGTGGCGACGCCGTCGTCGAGCGGATGCGCTCCTACGGCGTCGACCCCGTCCTGTGGGAGGACTGGCTGCGTCTCGACGCCGCCGAGATCGCCCTGGGGGAGCGGCGCGGCGGCACCGAACGGGTCAAGATCGCGGACCGGGCCGAGATGCTCGACGCGGCCCGCAGCCGCAGCTCACGCCCGTAGCGGCCGCGGGCCCGTCGCCTCGGTGGCGGCCGGTCCAGCTCAGTACGGCTCAGTACGGCTCAGTACGGGTCGACGGCCAGGACGCAGGGCATGGCGCCCATGCCGCGGGTGAAGTCGTCGGCTTCGTCGGGCGTCATCGACAGGGTGCAGGTGACCGAGCTGTAGGCGACGCCCTCACGGACGTCGACGCAGAACTCGCGCAGCGTGCGGCCGCAGCTCTGCAGCGCCGAGGCGATCTGCATGACCCCGGCCATCCCGTCGCCGGTGACGACGGTGTGCCGGCGGGGCATCCGGGACGCGATGTCCGCGGCGCCACCGGAACCGGTGGGGAAGGAGAAGGTGGTGGTGGGGCGGTCGGCGGTGATGCTCATGATCGTGTGGCTCCGTGCGTTGCGCGAGAGAGAAGCGGGAACGCGAGCCAGGTCTCGAAGATCCTCACCGCGGTGTGCGGGAGGGAAGCGCCGGGATTGCGGCGCGGGCGCGTCGGCGGCCTGGATCAGCCGACGCGCAGTGCTACTACCGCGGGAATGAGTGCGGGCAGCGCTGCGGCCGGAGCAAGGGTGTGCTCGACGGTGCGCATGACGGTGACAGTAGCAACCGGATGCGGCCTGCGCCACAGGGGATGCCCCCACTAGCCTGACCGGTGTCCGCCACGCCCTGACCCGAGGGGGAGCCCCACCGTGATCACCGCGATCGTCCTGGTGCACACCGCCGCCGACCGGATCCCCGAGACCGCTCAGGCCATCGCGGACCTCGACGGCGTGTCGGAGGTCTACTCCTGTGCCGGCGACGTGGACCTGATCGCGATCGTCAAGGTGCGCGAGCACGAGCAGCTCGCCGACGTGATCGCCAGCCGGCTCAGCCGGATCGACGGCGTCGTCGGGACCGACACGCACATAGCGTTCCGGTCCTACTCCAAGGCCGACACCGACGCGGCCTTCGCCATCGGCCTCGACTGAGCCCGCGCCCCGCCCCAACTGACCGGACTGCGCGAGCGGTCGGCCCGCGGGATGGCGCTGCCCGAACCGACCGGACTGCGCGAGCGGCCGGCTCGGCGGAGGGTGCCGGTCCGCTCGGGCGGCCGGTCCGGTGGACGGTGGTGCCGGTCCGCTCAGGCGGCCAGCTCGGTGGACAGCGCCGCCCAGCGGGTGAGCAGGTCGGACGCGGCGCCGGAGTCCACGGCCGCGGCGACGGCGTCGAGCGCGTCCCCGATCGCGGCCGTGAGGTCGGTGCCGATCCCGCGGTGCGCGGCGAGCGCGCCCGCGGCGTTGAGCAGCACCGCGTCGCGCACCGGGCCGCTCTTGCCGGCCACCAGGTCGCGGACCACGGCGGCGTTGACCTGCCGGGTGCCGCCGCGCAGGTCCTCTGCGGTGGCCACGCCGACCCCGAGGTCGGCCGGGTCGAGCCGCTCCTCGCGGACGGTGCCGCCGTCGCTGATCCAGACGGTGCTGCGCCCGGTGGTGGTCAGCTCGTCGAGCCCGTCGTCGCCGCGCACCACCAGCACCGACTTGCCGCGCCGGGCGAAGACCTCGGCCATCGTCGCGGCGTGCCGCGGGTCGGCGCAGCCGATCAGACCGGTCTCGGGTTGGGCCGGGTTGGACAGCGGCCCGAGCAGGTTCATCGCGGTCGGCACCCCGAGCTCGCGACGGACACCGCCGGCGTAGCGCATGGCGGGGTGGAAGGACTGGGCGAAGCAGAACGCGATCCCCAGCTCCGCGGCACACCGCTCGACCGCGGCAGGGGTCAGCTCGATCGCGACCCCCAGCTCCTCGAGCACGTCGGCCGTCCCGCACTGCGACGACGCCGCGCGCCCGCCGTGCTTGACGACCGGCGCACCCGCCGCCGCGACGACGATCGCCGCCATCGTGGAGATGTTCACCGTGTGCGCCTGGTCCCCGCCGGTGCCGACGACGTCGACCGAGCGGCCGGGCACGTGCACCCGCAGCGCATGGGCGAGCATCGCGTCGGCCATGCCCGAGATCTCCGCGGGCGTCTCGCCCTTCGCGCGCAGCGCGACGAGGAACCCGGCGAGCTGCGCCGGGGTCGCCTCCCCGGCGAACACCTGCCCCATCGCCCAGGTCGCCTCGTCGGCGGTGACGTCCTCGCCGCGCATCAGGCGGCCGATCACGGAGGGCCAGGTGGGTGCGCTCACGACGTGAGGTGTCCTCTGTCTCGCTACTGCTGCTGGGTCAGGGTGCCGGGTCGGTGGTCGCGCAGGACCTGGGCGACGACCTCGGCCGCCTCGATCGGGTCGAGCGGGTGCACCAGCACGGCATCCGCCTCCGACCAGGTGGCGAGCCAGCGGTCGTCCCGGCGGCGGACGGTCAGCACGATCGGCGGGCAGTCGACGATCTCGTGACGCAGCTGCTTGGCCACGCCCATCCCGCCGGTCGGCTGGGCCTCGCCGTCGAGGACCAGCAGGTCGGCCTCACCCGCGTCGCAGGCCGCGAGGACCTCGGCGATGCCGGCCGCCTCCACCCAGCGCACCCGGCCCACGTCCGGCGCGGGACGCCGCCCGACCGCCTCGATGATGCTCTCGCGGACCTCGGGACGGTGGCTGTAGACCAGCACCGTGCTGGTCCCCGTCCCCGACCCGGCCGCGCTGCCGATCTCTGCCGCTCGTCCGCTCACGCCGGCGATACTAGGGGAACCTCCCGACACCCCCGAACGTTGTCGTGTCGGCGATCCGGGCCGGGGCCGCGTGGCGGCCGCTCCGTCGTCCCGACCAGGCGATGAGTTCCCGATCATCGGGTCCGTTCGCCGATCGTGATGCGGTGAGGGGTATCCCGACAAGCCGTAGAAGTTCGGCTCGGGTCATAATGCCCGACGTGACGACAGCGGCACCCAACATCAGCGCGCGGATCCATTCGCTGAACCGCCCCAACCTGGTCAGCATCGGCACCATCGTCTGGCTCTCCAGCGAGCTGATGTTCTTCGCCGGGCTGTTCGCGATGTACTTCACCGCGCGGGCGCAGAACGACGGCCCCTGGCCGCCGCCGCCCACCGAGCTCGACGTCCCCTACGCACTGGTGGTCACCCTCGTCCTGGTGGCGTCCTCGTTCACCTGCCAGTTCGGCGTGTTCGCGGCCGAGCGCGGCGACGTGTTCGGGCTGCGTCGCTGGTACGCCCTGACGCTGGCGATGGGGACGTTCTTCGTGCTCGGCCAGGCGTTCGAGTACTACACCCTGGTCACCTCGCACGAGACGACGATCTCCTCGAGCGCCTACGGGTCGGTCTTCTACCTGGCGACCGGCTTCCACGGGCTGCACGTGGTCGGTGGCCTCGTCGCGTTCGTGTACCTGATCATCCGCACGAAGCTCAGCAAGTTCACGCCCGCCCAGGCCACCGCGGCGATCGTGGTGTCCTACTACTGGCACTTCGTCGACGTGGTGTGGATCGGGCTGTTCGCCACGATCTACTTCATCCGCTGACCGATCGCGCCGCCCGTCCCCTGACAGCACCCGCCACGACGTCGAGGTTGGAAGACCCCCAGCGATGACCGAGAACCAGAACCCACCACCGGTCGAACGGCCGGACGAGAAGGCCGGGGGCCGCACCCGTCCGCACGGCAAGGTGAAGCGCCGCATCGCCGGCGCCCTCGCCATCGGGCTGGGCCTGCTGTCCGTCGGTTTCCTCTACGCCGCCTTCGCGCCGCAGCCGCAGGTCGCCCAGGCCCAGCAGGACACCGCGCTGATCGCCAAGGGCGAGCAGCTCTACAACAACACCTGCATCACGTGCCACGGCGCGAACCTGCAGGGTGTCCAGGAGCGCGGCCCGAGCCTGATCGGCGTCGGCGACGCCGCGGTCTACTTCCAGGTGTCCTCGGGGCGTATGCCGATGGCGCGCCAGGAGGCCCAGGCCGCCCGCAAGCACCCGCTGCCGATCTTCGACCCGGAGACCCAGGAGGGTCGGGCGAACCTCGAGGCGCTGGGCGCGTTCGTGCAGGCCAACGGCGGCGGGCCGGTCACCCCGGCCGCGACCGGCGAGGCCCTGCGCGGCGACGACCCGGGCCGTGGTGGCGTGCTGTACCGGCTGAACTGCGCCTCGTGCCACAACTTCACCGGCGTCGGCGGCGCGCTGTCGTCCGGCAAGTACGCTCCCGCGCTCGAGCCGGCCAGCGAGGAGCAGATCTACACCGCGATGCAGACCGGCCCGCAGAACATGCCGCGCTTCTCCGACCAGCAGCTCACGCCGCAGGAGAAGCAGGACATCATCGCGTACATCAAGTCGGTGAACCACGCCAACGACCCGGGCGGCTACTCGCTGCTGGGTCTCGGTCCGACGGCCGAGGGTGTCTTCATCTTCGCCGTCGTGATGTCCGGTCTGGTCGGGTTCGCCATCTGGTTGGGGGCGAAGAGTTGAGCAGCGAAGTCAGCACCGGGTCGGACCGTCGTCCGACCAAGGAGGAGCTCGACGAGATGTCGCCCGAGCAGCTGGCCCGTCTGGCCGGCGAGCTCGACGAGGTCGAGGTCGTGCACAACACGCCGGCGTTCCCGATCCCGGGGACCCGCGCGGAGAAGCGCGCCGAGCGTTCGGTCGCGCTGTGGTTCATCATCTCGGCGATCTCCATGATCGCCTTCGTGGTCGCGTTCATCGCGTGGCCGTGGGAGTACGTCAACGTCGGCGAGCCCGGCCACGCGCTCTACAACCTCTACACCCCGGTCATCGGCTTCACCTTCGGGTTCGCGGTGCTCTCCATCGGCATCGCGGTCATCCAGATGGTGAAGAAGCTCTTCCCGGACGAGACCTCGGTCCAGCAGCGCCACGACGGCCCGTCCACCGACGTCGACCGCGCCACCTTCCTGGCCCAGGTCGCCGACGCGGGCAAGGGCACGACGATCGGCCGTCGCAAGCTGATCATCCGCAGCGCCGGGCTGGCGGCGGCCGTCGCCGGTATCGGCACCGGCGTCGTCGCGCTCGGCGGCATCATCCGGAACCCGTGGGCCGAGGGTGAGAACGCCCCGCTGTGGCACACCGGCTGGCGTCCGGAGAACGGCGAGACGGTCTACCTGCGCACCGACACCGGCATCCTCTCCGAGATCGCCCGCGTGCGACCCGAGGACATGGAGCCGGGCGCGATGATGACGGTCTTCCCGTACCGCGAGAGCGAGCGGGGCAACGAGGAGGAGCTGCTGCACGCGCAGCGCGCCTCGGACGCGCCGGTCATGCTCATCCGTCTCCGCCCCGGGACCGAGGTCACGAAGCGCCCCGGTCAGGAGAACTTCAACTACGGTGACTTCTACGCCTGGTCGAAGGTCTGCACCCACCTCGGATGCCCGACCTCGCTGTTCCAGGCGCAGGACAACCGCATTCTCTGCCCGTGCCACCAGTCGCAGTTCCTGGCCACCCAGGATGCCGAGCCCGTCTTCGGGCCGGCCGCCCGGCCGTTGCCTCAGCTGCCGATCACGGTGAACGAGGAGGGCTTCTTCGTCGCCCGCAGCGACTTCGTGGAGCCCGTCGGACCCGCGTTCTGGGAGAGGCCGAAGACGACATGAGTTCGATCACGACACCCACCACCTCCTCAGGGGGCCTCGCGGCCAAGGGCGGCGAAGCACTCGACCAGGCGGACCAGCGCTACCACGCGGCCGCGGGTCTGCGGAAGCAGTTCAACAAGGTCTTCCCGACCCACTGGTCGTTCATGCTGGGCGAGATCGCCCTGTACAGCTTCATCATCGTGCTGCTGTCGGGCACCTACCTGGCGCTGTTCTTCGACCCCTCCATGCAGGAGGTCGTCTACAACGGGCCGTACGACCCGCTGCGCGGCGTGCACATGTCGCGTGCCTACGAGTCCGCCCTGGAGATCTCGCTCGAGGTCCGCGGCGGGCTGTTCATGCGCCAGCTGCACCACTGGGCGGCGCTGCTGTTCGTCGCGGCGATGATCATCCACATGTTCCGGGTGTTCTTCACCGGAGCGTTCCGCAAGCCGCGCGAGGCCAACTGGACCATCGGGATCGTGCTGATCCTGCTGGGCACCTTCGCCGGCTTCACCGGCTACTCCCTGCCGGACGACCTGCTCTCTGGTGTGGGTCTGCGCATCGCCTCGGGCATCACGCTGACCGTGCCGATCATGGGCACCTGGGTGCACTGGGCGCTGTTCGGCGGCGAGTTCCCCGGGACCGAGATCATCCCGCGGCTCTACATCATCCACGTGCTGATCCTGCCCGGGATCATCCTCGCGCTGATCGCCGTGCACCTCGGGCTGGTGTGGTACCAGAAGCACACCCAGTTCCCCGGCCCCGGCCGGACCGAGAACAACGTCGTCGGCGTGCGGATCATGCCGCAGTTCGCGGCGAAGGGCGGCGCGTTCTTCTTCGTCGTCGCCGGTGTGCTGGCGCTGATCTCGGGGCTGTTCCAGATGAACCCCATCTGGCACCTCGGCCCGTACGACGCCTCGCACATCTCCGCCGGGTCGCAGCCGGACTTCTACATGCTGTGGTCCGAGGGCATGGGCCGGATCTTCCCGCCGTGGGAGTTCTACCTGTTCGGGACGTACACGATCCCGGCGGCGTTCATCCCCACCGCGGGCTTCCTGCCGGTGCTGTTCGTGCTCGCGGGTGCCTACCCGTCGATCGAGCGGCGCTTCACCGGCGACGAGGCGATCCACAACCTGCTGCAGCGCCCGCGCGACGTGCCGGTCCGGACCGCGCTCGGCGCCATGGCGATCTCGTTCTACCTGTGGCTCGTGATGTGCGGGTTCAACGACTGGATCTCGTACTTCTTCCACATCTCGCTGAACGCGACGACGTGGGCCGGCCGCATCGGTCTGCTCGTCGTGCCGCCGATCGTGTACTGGGTGGCCTACCGCTGGTGCATCGGTCTGCAGCGGTCGGACCGCGCGGTGCTGGAGCACGGCATCGAGACGGGCATCATCAAGCGGCTCCCGCACGGCGAGTTCATCGAGGTGCACCAGCCGCTGGGCGGCGTCGACGCGCACGGCCACGCCATCCCGCTGGAGTACCAGGGCGCCTCGGTGCCCAAGCGGATGAACCAGCTGGGCTCGGCGGGTGAGCCGGTCTCCGGTTCGCTGCTCACGCCCGACCCGGTCGAGGAGTCCCGTGCGCTGGCCGCGGCCCGCCACGAGGCCCACGAGCGCGAGCTCGAGGAGTCGCGCCAGCGTCACGAGGCGCGGGCGGAGCTCGAGTCCGGGCACGGTGAGCTCGCGGGCCGCCCGGACGACGGTGGTCGTCCGCAGCAGCCGCGCGACTGAGCACGGCCCTGGCCCCGGCCCGGAAGCACTCCACGGCGGCCCCGCCGGAGACCCGGTCTCCGGCGGGGCCGCCGTCGTGCGTGCGGTCTCCGTGCGACCTCAGACCCCGGCCGGTTCGTCGGGGGAGCGGTCACCGGTGCGGTGCGAGGCCTCCCGGGCCCGCTCGGCCCAGGTGCGCCAGGCGCCCCCGCCCCACGCCGGCTCCGCCCACGGCGGGTCGCAGTGCACCAGCCGGGTCCCGCCGCTGGTGAGCCAGCGGTGCAGGATCCGGACCTCCTCCGACGGGGCCCCGCGCAGCGGCCCGTCGCCCGGCAGGACCGTCTGCGCGCCGGCCCGCAGCGCCTCGACGACCGGCATCGGCCGCACCCCGCGCGGCGCGGTGCCCGCCGCGGCGAGCCGCCCGTGCCGCAGCACGGCGAGCTCCCAGCCGCCCCTGCCGTCGGGCCGGGCGCCGACCAGCTCGTCGATCCCCGCGAGCGCGGCCAGGGTGGTGCCCCGGTCGACCCCGGCGGCCAGCGTGGCCAGCCGGTCCCGGGCCCGTGCGGCGGCCTCGTAGCGCCCGCCCTCGGACCGGTCGTCGACCTCGGCGGCCAGCACCCGCAGCGGGCCGTCGTCCCTGCCCGCGACGAGGTGACCCCAGGCGTGCACGGCGGGCGCGTAGTCCTCGGCCGGCTGCAGACCGGCGCACGGCGCGGCGCAGCGGCCCAGCTCGTGCAGCGCACACGGTGTCGCCGACGGGTTCCGGGCCGGGATGCGGATCGTGCACCGGCGCAGCGGCAGCGCGTCCAGCGCCGCGTCGAGCACGTCGGTCGCGGCCCGCTGCGACCCGAACGGGCCCAGGGCGCCCGCCCGCGGGGTGGCGACGACCGACAGCCGCGGGAACGCCTCCGCCGTCGGCACCACCCAGTAGGCCCGGCCGGGGTTGCGCGAGCGCCGGTTGTACGGCGGGCGGTGCGCGGCGATGAGGGCCAGCTCGCGCACCGAGGCCTCCAGGGCGTGCGCGCAGACCACCGTGTCGACCTTCTCGGCCCGGGCGAGCATGTCCCGGACCCGGCGGCGCTTCTCCCCGGCGGTGAAGTACGACCGCACCCGCCGGTGCAGGTCACCGCTGGTGCCCACGTAGAGCACCTGGCCGTCGCCGCCGCGGAACAGGTACACCCCGGGCGCGGAGGGCACGTCGTTCGCCAGGTGCCTGCGGCGGCGCTGGGTGGTGGTGGGCCGGTGCGGGGCCCGGTCCCGCACGAGCTGCAGCAGCTCCTCCAGGCTCTGCACGCCCAGGTTCCCGATCCGCTCCAGCAGGTGGTGCAGCACCTCGACGGTCGCCCTGGCGTCGGTCAGCGCCCGGTGGTCCGGGGTGGTGGCACATCCGAAGTGCCGGGCCAGGACGCCCAGCTTCACGCTGGGGCACTCGGCGTGCGGCAGCACGGCACGGGCGAGCCGGGCGGTGCACAGGACCGGGGGGCCGGGCCAGGGACGGTCGAGGCGCTCGCAGGCGGCCTTGAGGAACCCGGCGTCGAACGGGGCGTTGTGCGCCACCAGGACCGAGCCGCGGAGCATGTCCAGCACCGACGGCAGGACCGCCCCCAGCGGCGGTGCGCCGTGCAGCATCGCCGTGGTGATGCCGGTCAGGCGGGTGATGTCGGCCGGGATCCGCACGCCCGGATCGACCAGGGTGCCGAGCTCGGAGACCCGGCTGCCGCCGCGGACGGCGACGGCGCCGACCTCGGTGATCGCGTCGGTCCGGTGGCTGCCGCCGGTCGTCTCCAGGTCCACCACGCAGAAGGTGACGTCGCGCAGCGGCGTGCCCAGCTCGTCGAAGGTGAGCTGCGGGGAGCAGGAGGTCACGCCCGCACCGTAGCCGTCGGGTCCGACAGTATGTTCGAACGCCCGGCCGGGACCCGGGCGGGCGCGGCGCCGCCACCGATCGGGCACGCCCCGTACGGGGACGGCCGCGCCGACGGCGGTCCGGGGCGGGCGGGGATAACCTGGAGAGATGGCGCACGACGACACGGAGCGACCGGAGCCCACGCGCTCCGGGCCGCCGTCGTGCGCCGAGGACGGTACCCGTGACGGGGAGGGCCCCGGCGGACCGGCCGCGGGCGACTGGCCGGAGCTGCCCGCCCCGCTGCGGGCCCGGCTCGCGGAGATCGCGGGCACCGCGCTGGGCGGCCTGCCGCCCGGGGAGGTCCCCACCCCGCTGCGCCGCTTCGCCCGGTTCACCCCCGCCAAGCGGGCCCGCCTCGGCGGGCAGGTGCTGGTGGCCCGGCTCCAGCACGACGCGGCGTTCCGGGCCGCGGTGGTGGCCTGGTGGGCCGAGAACCGGCCCGGTGAGCTGGAGCTTCCCGAGACCTCCACGCCACGGCCCACCGACGACCCGTCCCCGGACGGGACCGGCGCGCCCGCCGGCGACGCCGGAGCCGCGGAAGGGGCCGGGCCGCTGCCCGCGCCCGTCGACAAGCTCGATGCGGCCGCGGTCGCGCTGCTCACCGCCGACCCGCTCGCGGACCGGCGGGTCGCCGAGGTGGGACAGACCGCGGACCTGGCGAACCTGCGCGCCGAGCGCGACGAGGCACTGGCCAAGGTCGACAAGCTCACCGCCGAGCTCGAACGGGCCCGGGCCGAGCTGGTCGAGGAACGGGAGCGGGCCCGCATGCTCGTCGGTGAGCGGGAGACCGAGTACCAGCAGATGCGCCGCCGGGTCAGCGACCAGGGCGCCCGGCTGCGTGCCGCACTCGACGCCCGCAGCGAGCTGGAGGCGGAGGTCGCGCGGCTGCGCGGCGGCGTCGACGAGGAACTCGCGCGGGCCCGCGCCGAGACCGCCGCCGAGCGCGAGCGCGCCGACCGGGAACGCCGCAGGGCCGAGGCCGCGGCCGGTCAGGTCGCCGCCGCCCGCCAGGCCGCCCGCGAGGCCCGTCGCGGCGACGAGGTGCGCCTGGAGCTGCTGCTCGACACCGTCAGCGGCGCGATCTCGGGCCTGCGCCGCGAGCTCGACGTCGGCGCGGGCGGACCGCGGCCGGCGGACCTGGTCGCGGGCACGGGCGACCGCGCGGCGGGCGCACGCGCCGCGGCACCCGTCGACGGGCTGGCCGCGCTGGACGCGCTGCTGAGCGTGCCGTCGGTGCACCTCATCGTCGACGGCTACAACGTCAGCAAGACCGGCTACCCGGACCTGCCGCTGGCCGACCAGCGCTCCCGGCTGGTGGCCCAGCTCAGCGCCCTGGGCGCCCGCACCGGGGCCGAGATCACCGTGGTGTTCGACGGCGCCGCGGTGATCGCCGCGCCGGTGCGCGGCAGCCGCGGGGTACGGGTGCTGTTCAGCGACGCCGGGGTGATCGCCGACGACGTCGTCCGCGACCTCGTCGCCGCCGAACCGGCGGGCAGGCCGCTGCTGGTGGCGACCTCGGACCAGGAACTCGTGCGCTCGGTGCGCCGCCGGGGCGCGCACACCGTGGCGTCCGCCGTGCTGCTGCGCCGCCTCGGCGGCTGACCGGTCACCCCACGTCACGGTGCCGGGTCCGGCGCCCGGCCGGCGGGACCACCGGCATCGGCAGCGTGGTGCGTGCCGGCGCGCCCGGCTCGACCAGGCGCAGGTGCGGGATGAGGCCGCCCTCGGCCAGCACCTGCAACGCCCGGCGCTCCGGCTCGGCGAACTCCACCGGGGCCCCGGCCGTGGCCACGCTCGTGTCCACCGAGCCGGCCGCCAGGTCGACGGGGAGATAGGGGATCGGTCGGTCGTCCTCCGGGACCTCCAGCAGCACTCCGATGACGCAGTCACCGCACGCGGCACCGCGGACCTCGCAGCGATCGCAGTCGACGATCATGGCTCCTCCTTCGTCGGACCCGAGGTGGTCGAGTACCGCGGACGCTAGGGGAGGGGTCCGACAGAATGGCCGCGCCGGAGAAATGCCGGGCCGGACCGTCACCGCGGGCGGCCGCACTCGTTCACCTGAACAGCACGACATCCTCACCAGCTGTCCCGTCGAACGACCGGCACCACTCCTGCGGAGCAGCGCCACGCCGGCGGGCCAACGCTCCGGTCACGCAGCGGTGAGGACGCGGAACTCGTCCGCTCCCCGGAGTGTCGGACGGCGGCCCGCATCCCCGACGCGCCGTGCGCGTGCGGAGCCGCCGTCCCGACCCCGCCGCTCCGACCCCGCTGCCCGGTCCGCCGGTGACCACCGGGGGCCGCCGCCCCGTCGGGGACTAGCGTCGCCGATCGTGGCGCGCACGCTGCTGGTGACCAACGACTTCCCGCCCCGCCCCGGCGGCATCCAGTCCTACCTGTCCGACCTCGCCCGCGCGCTCCCGCCGGAGACCCTCGCCGTCCACGCCCCCGCCTGGCGCGGCGACGCCGCCCACGACGCCACGCTGCCGTTCCCCGTGCACCGGCACCGGTCGTCGCTGATGCTGCCGGTCCCCGAGGTCGCCCGGCGCGCCGCGGAGCTGGCCCGCGAGCACGACGCCCGGACCGTCTGGTTCGGCGCGGCCGCGCCGCTGGGGCTGCTCGGCCCGTACCTGCGCCGCCACGCGGGGGTGGAGCGGGTCGTCGCCACCACGCACGGCCACGAGGTCGGCTGGTCGATGCTGCCCGGCGCGCGTCGGGCGCTGCGCCGGATCGGCCGGGACGCCGACGTCGTCACCACGGTCTCGCGCTGGACCCGCAGCCGGCTCGCCGGTGCGCTCGGCCCGGACGCGGCCGTCGAGGTCCTGCCGCCGCCGGTGGACACCGTGCGCTTCGCGCCCGACCCGGCCGCCCGCGCCGCGGTCCGGGCCCGCTACCGGCTCGGGGACGCGCCGGTGGTGTCGTGTGTGTCCCGGCTGGTGCCGCGCAAGGGGCAGGACGTGCTGGTCGCGGCGCTGCCGAGGATCCGCGCGCGGGTGCCGGGCGCCCGGCTGCTGCTCGTCGGCGGCGGGCCCTACCGGGACCGGCTGCGCGCACTGGCGGCCCGGGCCGGGGTCGCCGACGCCGTGGTGTCCACCGGCGGGGTGCCGGCCGCCGAGCTCGCCGCGCACCACGCCGCCGGGGACGTGTTCGCCCTGCCGTGCCGCACCCACCTGGGCGGGCTCGACGTCGAGGGGCTGGGGATCGCGCTGCTGGAGGCCGCGGCGTCGGGACTGCCCGTCGTCGCGGGGGACTCCGGCGGAGCACCGGAGACCGTCGAGGACGGCGTGACCGGCCACGTCGTGGCGGGACGGGACGTCGCCGCCGTCGCCGACCGGGTCGCGGACCTGCTCGCCGATCCCGCCCGCGCGACGGCGATGGGTCGCGCCGGGCGGGCCCGCGTCCGTCGGCTCTGGGGCGGACCGTCGTCGGCGGCGCGGCTGCACGGCTTCCTGACCGGCGACGACGGGCCGCGCTGAGCGCGCGACCCGTCGGCGCCGGGAGGAGGGCGTCGGTGGAGGGTCAGCCCTTGTCGGCGGTGGTCCCCGCGTAGAGCGCCTCGATCTCGTCGGAGTAGGACTCCACGACGACCTTGCGCTTGACCTTCATCGTCGGCGTCAGCTCGCCGCCCGCCTCGCTGAAGTCGTGCGGCAGGATCGTGAACTTGCGGATCTGCTCGGCCCGCGAGACGGCCTGGTTGGCGTCCTCGACCGCGGCCGCGATCTCGCCGCGCAGCTCCGGATCGTCGACGAGGTCGGCGGCCGAGCTCCCGTCGCCGGCGGGCTTGCCGTTGCGTTCGCGCCAGCCCGGTAGGGCGTCCGGGTCGATCGTGACCAGCGCGGAGATGAACGGCTTCTGGTCGCCGATCACGATGCACTGCCCGACCAACGGGTGCGCCCGCAGGCGGTCCTCGAGCACGGCCGGGGCCACGTTCTTGCCGCCCGCGGTGACGATGATCTCCTTCTTGCGGCCGGTGATCGTGAGGAAGCCGCCGTCGTCGAGCTCACCGATGTCGCCGGAGTGGAACCAGCCGTCGGACTCCAGGGCCTCGGCCGAGGCCTCCTCGTTGTCCCAGTAGCCGCGGAAGACGATGTCGCCGCGCAGCATGATCTCGCCGTCGGAGGCGATCCGGACCGCGCAGCCGGGCACCGGGCGCCCGACCGAGCCGACCCGCTGGGCGTCGAGGGTGTTCAGGGTGATGCCCGCGGTGGTCTCGGTCAGGCCGTAGCCCTCCAGGACCGGCAGGCCGATGCCGCGGAAGAAGTGGCCCAGCCGCGCACCCAGCGGCGCCGATCCCGACACCGCCGCCTTGACGTTCCCGCCGACGGCGGCGCGCAGCTTGCCGTACACGAGCTTGTCGAACAACGCGTGCCGGGCCTTGAGCAGCAGCCCCGGGCCGCCCGCGTCGAGCGCCTCGGAGTAGGCGATCGCGGTGTCGGCGGCGGCGTCGAAGATCTTCCCCTTGCCGTCGTTGTGCGCCTTGAGCCGGGCCCCGTTGTAGACCTTCTCGAACACCCGCGGCACGGCGAGCAGGAAGGTCGGCCGGAACTCCGCCAGGTCGGGCAGCAGGTTCTTGACGTCGGGGGTGTGCCCGACGACGGTGCGGGTGGCCAGGCAGCCGCACTGGATGGCCTTGCCGAACACGTGCGCGAGCGGCAGGAACAGCAGCACCGAGTCGCCCGGCTCGAACAGGTGCGGGATCGTCGCGGCGATCGTCCGGATCTCGGAGAGCATGTTGCGGTGGGTGAGCTCGCAGCCCTTGGGCCGGCCGGTCGTGCCCGAGGTGTAGATCAGAGTGCACAGGTCGTCCGCGCGCACCGCGCCCCGGCGCTCGTGGACCACGGCGTCCGGGGTGTCCGAGCCCAGGCCGCGCAGCTGCTCCACCGCCGAGGGGGCGTCCGGCGCCGACCCGGCGGGCTCGATCTGCCACACGGTGCGCAGCGACGGCAGGTCCCCGCGGACCTTCTCCAGCGCCGCGGCGTGGTCGGCGGTCTCGACGACGATCCCGACCGCGCCGGAGTTCGACACGATCCAGGAGATCTGGTCCGGCGAGGAGGTCTCGTAGATCGGGACGGTGACCCCGCCCGCGGCGAGGATCGCGTAGTCGAACAGGGTCCACTCGTAGCGGGTCCGCGACAGCAGCGCGACCCGGTCCCCGGCCTGCACACCAGCGGCGATCAGCCCGGCCGCGACCCGGGTGACCTGCTCGGCGAACTCGGCCGCGGTCACCTCCGACCAGGTCCCGTCCGTGGCCTTGCGGCGGTAGAGCACGTCCGACGGGTGCTGCGCGGCATTGTCGAACACGGCGTCCGAGAGCGATTCCTCGTCTCCCACTGACACCGCGGCGGGAACGCTGTACTCACGCACGGGGATCGACCTCCTGGCGGCCTCGACAGGCTGAGAACACGGTCGCCGCGACGGCTGCGGCGACACCTTCCGGCAGAACTTACCGGAGAGTAGGACGTGCGTACATCGAACCGGACATACCGGATCCACGAGCTGATCCGCCGGTCCGGCCCGGCCCGCGACGGTACCCGTGACCGGGGCCGTCGCACGGGGTGGCACGCTGACCCGGTGCCCGCGATCGACGTGATCGACGAGACCTTCCTGGCCGTGCCCCGCGAGCGGGTCGCGGCGGAGTTCGCCGACCCGGCCCGGTGGCCGTCGTACTGGCCCGACCTGCGCCCCGAGGTCGCACACGACCGCGGACCGGCCGGGCTGCGCTGGACCGTGACCGGCGCGCTGGTGGGGACCATGGAGGTCTGGTGCGAGCCGGAGGGCGACGGCACCGTCCTGCACTTCTTCCTGCGCGCGGACCCGGACGGTGCGCCGTCCGGCGGGCGGCTGCGCCGCCGCCGGTGGCTGCGCGCCGAGTCCGACCGGCGGCACCGCGCGTTCAAGGCGCACGCCTTCGCGCTCAAGCGCCGGCTGGAGGACGGACGCCCGGCCGGCGTCGCGCCGTCGGCGTACCGGCCGGACGGGACGGCCTGAGCGTGCGGCTGCACGTCGTCACCGACGTCCACGGCGCCACCACGCCGCTCGCCCGCGCCGCCGAGGGCGCCGACGGCGTGCTCGTGCTCGGCGACCTGCTGGAGTTCATCGACTACCGCGACCCGGCCAACGGGATCATCTCCCGGCTGCTCGGGGCGGAGGTGGCCGCCGAGTTCGGCCGGATGCGCCGGATCGGGGCACCGCGCACGCAGATGCTGGGCCTGCTGGAGCGTTCCTGGGCCCGGTTCACCGACCCGGCGGCCGCCGTCGCCGAGGCCGTCGCCGCCCAGTACGCCGAGGTCTTCGGGGTACTGGGCGGGCTCGGGGTGCCGGTGTGGGCGATCCCCGGCAACGTCGACGTCCCCGACGCCTGGCCCGAGACCGAGGGCGTCACCCGCGCCGACGGACGGGTGGTCGAGATCGGTGGCCGCCGGTTCGGCTTCCTCGGCGGGGTGCCGCTGCCGCCCGGGGTCGACCCGCGCCGCACCGGCCCCTGGCAGCCGCACTTCGTGTCCCACGAGGACTGGACCGCCCGCCTGGACGCGCTCGGCCCGGCCGACGTGCTGTGCACCCACGTCCCGCCGGCGCTCCCGGGCCTGACCTACGACGTCGTCACCCGCCGCGCCGAGATCGCCAGTGCCCCGCTGGCCGCGCGGATCCGGGCCGAGCAGCCCTCGCACGCGCTGTTCGGCCACGTGCACCAGCTGCTGCGCCGCCGTACCCGGGTCGGCCGCACCGAGTGCGTCAACGCCGGACACTTCCGTGCGCACGGCACGCCCTACGTGCTCCGGTTCTGACCACCGGATAGCCTCCCGCCATGGCCGACGCGACCTCGTCCTCGATCCACATCGACGCCCCGCCGGAGCGGGTCATGGCGGTGATCGCGGACTTCGCGTCCTACCCCGAGTGGACCGACCAGATCACCAGCGTCGAGATCCTCGACGCCGGTGCCGACGGCCGCGCCCGCCAGGTCCGCTTCGCGATGGACGCCGGGGCCATCAAGGACACCTACACCCTCGACTACGACTGGGCCGCCGACGACCGCTCGGTGTCGTGGACGCTGGTCAAGGGCGGCATCCAGCGCGCCCAGGACGGCGCGTACCGGCTGGTCGGCGACGCAGGCGGCACCACCGTCACCTACGAGCTCAGCGTCGAGGTCAACTTCCCGATGATCGGGATGCTCCGTCGCAAGGCGGAGAAAGTGATCATCGACGCGGCCCTGAAGGGGCTCAAGCGCCGCGTCGAGAAGGGCTGAGCCGGTCGGCGGCGACCCGGACACGATCGTTAGGCTCCGCGCTGTGCGTGTGGTGCTCTTCACCGGCAAGGGCGGGGTCGGCAAGACGACCCTGGCCGCCGCGACGGCCGCGCACGTCGCCGGGACCGGGCGGTCGGCGCTGGTCGTGTCCACCGACCCGGCGCACTCCCTCGGCGACGCGCTGGACGCCGAGCTGGGCGCCGATCCCACCGAGGTCACCGACAACCTGTGGGGCGCCCACATCGAGGCCCGGCACCTGCTCGAGGGCGCCTGGGGGGACCTGCAGGGGCGCCTGCGCACGATGCTCGCCGGGGCCGGGGTGGACGAGCTCGTCGCCGACGAGCTGACCGTGCTGCCCGGCGTCGAGGACCTGCTCGCGCTCGTCGAGGTGCAGCGCTTCGCCGACTCCGGCCGCTTCGACGTCGTCGTCGTCGACTGCGGGCCGACTGCGGAGACGCTGCGGCTGCTCACCCTGCCCGAGGCGCTGTCGGGTTACCTGGAGCGGCTGTTCCCCGCACACCGGCGCGCCGTGCGCGGTCTGGTCGCCGGACTCGCCGGCGCGAAGGCCGACGGCGCGGGCTGGGAGCGCACCGTCGACGCGCTCGGTGTGCTGGCCGAGCAGCTGCGCGGCCTGCGCGGCCTGCTCGCGGACCGCTCCCGCACCTCGATCCGGCTGGTGCTGACCCCGGAGCGGGTCGTCGCGGCCGAGACCCGCCGGACCCTGACCGCGCTCGCCCTGCACGAGCTGCGGGTCGACGGGCTGCTGGCGAACCGGGTGATGCCGGGCCCGCCGCCGTCGCTGCGCGGGCCCGCCGCCCGCTGGCTGCGCGAACGTGCCGCCGAGCAGCAGTCCGTGCTCGCCGAGCTGGGCGAGCTCGGCGCGGACGTGCCGGTGACGGCCGTCCGCTACACCGCCGCCGAGCCGACCGGCGTCGCCGCACTGCGCGAGCTGGCCCACTCCGTCTACGGCGACGACGACCCCGCGGGCACGGCCGACGACGCCCCGTCGCGGCCGCTGATGGAGCTCCGGCGCACCGCCGGTCACGGGGTCTCCGCCGACACCGAGTTCGAGCTCGACGTGGTGCTGCCCGGCGCCCAGGACGCGCCGCTGGACCTCGCCCGGGTCGGCGACGACATGGTCGTCGGCATCGGGTTCTCCCGGCGCGTGGTCTCGCTGCCGTCGGTGCTGCGCCGCTGCGAGGCCACCGGCGCCCGGCTGGAGGGCCACGGCTCCGACGCCCGCCTGGTGATCTCCTTCGTCCCCGACCCGGGCACCTGGATGACCTCGTGAGCGGCCGCGGCACCCAGGGCGGCACCCAGGGCGGCACCCACTGCGGCACCCACGGCGCGATCCCGGAGGACCTGCGGGTCACCGCGGTGGCGCTGCTCGACCGGCTGCGCACCGCCACCGAGGCCATGTCGGACTCGCTGCAGGCCACGGGCGTCGACCCCGGCCCCGGCGCCGCGGGCTCCTGCACCGCCTGTCCGGTGTGCGCGCTGATCGCCGTCGTCCGGGGGGAGCGCTCGGAGCTGGTCACCCGGCTCGCCGACCACGCCACCGGGCTGCTCGCCGTGCTCGTCGCGCTGTTGGAGGAGGCCGCCCCGCCCGCGCGCCGGGAGTCCCGCCGGCCGCAGGGCAGCGGTCGCTCCGTCCAGCGGATCGTGGTGCACCGGACATGAGCCCCCGGATGTCCGACGTCCGCACCATCGGGGTGGACGTCGGGGGTACCAGCGTGCGCGCGGGCGTCGTCGACGCCGAGGGCGGGATCCTCGACACCGCCTCCGCACCGACCCCACGCACCGACGACACGCTGGAGGCCGCCATCGCCGGCGCGGTCGAGGAGCTGCGGCGCCGGCACACCGTCGCCGCCGTCGGGCTCGCGCTCGCCGGGTTCGTCGACGCCCCGCGCGGGCTGGTCCGCTACGCCCCGCACCTGTCCTGGCGCGACGCCCCGGTCGCCGAGCGGATCGGCGCCCGGCTCGGGGGGATCCCGGTCGTCGTGGAGCACGACGCGAACTCCGCCGCGCTCGCCGAACGCCGCTACGGCGCCGCGGCGGGCGCGTCGGTGGCGCTGGTCATCGCGCTGGGCACCGGGATCGGCGGTGCCCTGCTGCTCGACGGCGAGCTGTACCGCGGCGCGCACGGCGTCGCGCCCGAGCTCGGGCACCTGCGGGTCGTCCCGGAGGGGCGAGCCTGCCCGTGCGGCAAGCGCGGCTGCTGGGAGCGCTACTGCAGCGGGACCGCGCTCGGCGCCACCGCGCTGGAGATGCTCTCGGGCGGCGACGTGCCCGGCCCGTCCGGCCTGGCCCGGGAGGCCGCCGTCGACCCGGGGCGGATCACCGGCAAACGGGTCGCCGCCGCCGCCCGCGAGGGCGACCCGGTCGCCCGCGCCGCCCTCGACGACATGGGGCGCTGGCTGGGGGAGGGGCTCTCGCTCGTCGCGGACGTCTTCGACCCGGACCTCGTGGTGATCGCCGGCGGGGTGTCGGCGTCGGCGCCCCTGTTCCTCGACGCCGCCCGCGAGCACTACGCCCGCATCCTCACCGGCGCGGGCAACCGGCCGCTGGCCCGGATCCGGACCGCGCAGCTCGGCGCGGCCGCCGCCGTCGTGGGCGCGGCGACGCTGGCCCGGGAGAGCCTGCGGGCCGACGCCCGGCGCTGAGCGCTACAGCCGCGAGCCGTCGTCCCAGGGGTCGGGGCCCTCGTCGGTGTCCGGGCTCCACAGCCGCAGCAACAACCAGCCCAGCCCGGCCGCGATGAGCACCAGCCCCAGCGGCAGCGGCCAGGTCCCGCCGACGCCGACCAGCCCCGGCGCGACGCACAGCAGCAGCCCCACCGCGATCAGTCCGCCACCCACGACGGCCGGGGGGCCCGGCCGCGGCAGTGGCGGCGGCTCCGGCGGGTGGTAGTGGTCCTCCGGGTCGGCGTCGGCCCCGCCTCCCGGGGGCGGGACCGCGGGGCCCGGCCGGTGCACGGGGCGGTCCGCCGCGGTGCCCGTGGCGTCGCCGGTGTCGCCGCTGTCGGTGCGGTCCGCACGGTCGGCCCGCTCGACGGGCTCGGCGGGCCAGTCCGGCACCGAGCCCTCGTCGCGCCAGGCGGAGACGATCGCGTCGAAGTCGTCGTCGGGCCGGTCCTCGCGGTCACGCGCGGGGTCTGCGGAACTCATACCGGTCCGTCCCTCCCCGCTCGCGGCGGCTCCCATCCTGTCACGGCCGGTGTCCCGCCCGACACCGCCCACGGGCCCGCGCGGGCCACCGCGGGGCGCGCCCGACCACGGTGACCACAGCCCCGTTGTGAGGAGGTGTCGACGCTCCGTAGGCTGTCGCCGAAGTCGGTAGGGAGGCAGCGCAGGGTGCTGTACTGGTGGTCCAAGTTCGTGCTGCTCGGCCCGTTGATGAGGCTGTTCTGCCGGCCGGAGGTGCGCGGCGCCGAGAACGTGCCCGCCGGCTCCGGCGCGATCCTCGCCAGCAACCACCTCGCGGTGGCCGACTCCTTCTTCCTGCCGCTGATGCTGCCGCGGCGGGTGACCTTCCTCGCCAAGCGCGAGTACTTCACCGAGCCCGGGATCCGCGGCTGGTTCAAGAAGCAGTTCTTCACCGGCGTCGGGCAGGTCCCGGTGGACCGGTCCGGTGGGTCCGCGGCGCGCGCCGCGATGGACACCGCGGTGCGGCTGCTGAACGAGGGCAAGCTGCTCGGCATCTACCCGGAGGGCACCCGTTCGCCCGACGGGCGGCTCTACAAGGGCAAGACCGGCGTCGCCCGGATGGCGCTGGAGGCCGGCGTGCCGGTCATCCCGGTCGCCATGGTGGGGACCGACAAGGTCAACCCCATCGGCTCGAAGATGTGGCGCCCGCGCAAGGTGCGGATCGTGATCGGCGAGCCGCTGGACTTCTCCCGCTACGAGGGCATGGCGGGGGACCGGTTCATCGAGCGCTCCATGACCGACGAGATCATGTACGCGCTGATGGAGCTGTCCGGGCAGACCTACGTCGACCTGTACGCGGCGTCGGTCAAGGAGAAGGCCGCGGCCGGTGCGCCGCCGCCGGCCCCGTCGCGCCAGAGCCTGCCGCGGCCGGACGCGAACGTGCCCGACTCCCGCGCCTCCTGACCGGCTCCGGTAGACAGGACGGCACCATGCGCTTCTTCTACGACACCGAGTTCATCGAGGACGGCACGACGATCGACCTGGTGTCGATCGGGATCGTCGGCGAGGACGGCCGCGAGTTCTACGCCGTGTCCACCGAGTTCGACCCGGACCGGGCGGGCAAGTGGGTGCGGGCCAACGTCCTACCCAAGCTGCCCCCGCCCAGCGACCGGGCCTGGATGTCGCGGGCCCGGATGCGTGAGGAGATCCTCGACTTCTGCACCGGTGCGCCCGGCGACGTCGAGCTGTGGGCCTGGATCGCCGCCTACGACCACGTGGCGCTGTGCCAGCTGTGGGGCGCGATGCCCGCGTTGCCGCGCCCGATCCCGCGCTTCACCCGCGAGCTGCGCCAGCGGTGGGAGGACGCGGGCCGCCCGGCACTGCCCCCGCCGCCCGCCGAGGCGCACGACGCGCTCGCCGACGCCCGGCACAACCTGCGGCGCTGGGAAGTGATCGCCGAGACCCTCGCGACGGGGGCCGCGCCCCGGTAGGGATCGGCCGCGGCCTAGGCTGGACCACGTGAACTGGTCCGTCGACGCGCCGATCGACGTCCTCCCGGAGCTGCCGCCGCTGCCCGCGGACCTGCGCTCCGCGCTGGACGACGCGCTCTCCCGCCCCGCCGCCCAGCAGCCCGAGTGGCCCGACCCGTCGCAGGTGGGCGACGTGCGGAAGGTCCTCGAGTCCGTCCCGCCGGTGGTGCTGCCGCCCGAGGTCGACCGGCTGCAGTCCCGGCTCGCCGACGTCGCGAACGGCGAGGCGTTCCTGCTGCAGGGCGGCGACTGCGCCGAGACCTTCGTCGACAACACCGAGCCGCACATCCGGGCGACGATCCGCACGCTGCTGCAGATGGCCGTCGTCCTGACCTACGGTGCCTCGATGCCGGTGGTCAAGGTCGGCCGGATCGCCGGGCAGTACGCCAAGCCGCGCAGCTCCCCGATCGACGCGGCCGGGCTGCCGTCCTACCGCGGGGACATCGTCAACGGCCTCGCTCCGGACCCGCAGGGCCGGATCCCGGACCCGTCGCGCATGGTGCGTGCCTACGCGAACGCCTCCGCGGCGATGAACCTGGTCCGCGGCCTGACCGCGACCGGGCTCGCCGACCTGTCCAAGGTGCACGACTGGAACAAGGACTTCGTCCGCACCTCCGCCGCGGGCGTGCGCTACGAGGCCGTCGCCGCCGAGATCGACCGCGCGGTCCGCTTCATGGACGCCTGCGGGGTGCGCGACCACAACCTGCACCAGGTCGAGTTCTACGCCAGCCACGAGGCGCTGCTGCTGGACTACGAGCGCGCCATGCTGCGCCTGGACCTCGAGCGCGACCCCACCGGCGGGGAGGCCCCGAAGCTCTACGACCTGTCGACGCACTTCCTCTGGATCGGGGAGCGGACCCGCCAGCTCGACGGCGCGCACGTCGCGTTCGCGGAGCTGCTGGCCAACCCGATCGGCATGAAGATCGGCCCGACGACGACGCCCGACCAGGCCGTCGAGTACGTTGAGCGGCTCGACCCGCACAACCGCCCCGGCCGGCTGTCGCTCATCTCCCGGATGGGCAACGACAAGGTCCGCGACGTGCTCCCGGCGATCGTCGAGAAGGTCACCGCCTCGGGGCACAAGGTCATCTGGCAGTGCGACCCGATGCACGGCAACACCCACGAGGCCTCGACCGGCTACAAGACCCGGCACTTCGACCGGATCGTCGACGAGGTGCAGGGCTTCTTCGAGGTGCACCGCTCGCTCGGCACCCACCCCGGCGGCATCCACGTCGAGGTCACCGGCGAGGACGTCACCGAGTGCCTCGGCGGTGCGCAGCGGATCTCCGACACCGACCTCGCCGGCCGGTACGAGACCGCCTGCGACCCGCGGCTGAACACCCAGCAGAGCCTGGAGCTGGCGTTCCTCGTCGCGGAGATGCTGCGCGGCTGACCTGCCGTCCTCGATCAGTACCCGTCGATCAGTACCTCAGCGCTGTTCCGGCCGGTCCGGACCGCGCTCAAGTACTGATCGACGGGAAGCGGGCCGCCCGCATCCCGACGCGCGGGGCGCCCGGGATCAGGCGCCGGTGCTGGCCCGGGCCGCCAGGCGCGACGGCAGGCGGGGGGCGACGCCGTAGCCGTCGGCGCCGGCGAGCACCCCGGCCAGGCGCTGCGCGGCGGCCCGGCCGAGCTCCTCGGCGGGCAGCGCCACGCTCGTCAGCGCCGGCGCCGTCACCTGCGAGTACGGCAGATCGTCGAACCCGGCGACGGCGATGTCCCCCGGCACGTCCAGCCCGAGCCGGTGCGCGGCGGCGAGGACGCCGTAGGCCATCGTGTCCGCCGCCGCGACGACCGCGGTCGCCCCGCCCGCCCGCCAGCGCGGCAGTGCCTCGGCGCTGACGTCGGCGGCCGAGTCGAGGGTCAGCCCGGCCCGGGTGCCGTCGTCGAGGACCCGCAGGCCGTGCTCGGCGGCGACCCGGGACAGCAGCTCGCGGCGCACGGTGAAGGTGGCCGAGGGCGTCGACCCCTCCAGGTAGGCGATCGTCGTGTGCCCGGCCGCGGCGAGGTGCGCGACCAGCGCGCGCACGCCCGGCTCCAGGTCGAAGGTCACCGTGGCCGCGCGGCTCTCGAAACCGGGGGCGTCCATCAGGACCATCGGCGGGCCGCCGGGCTCGAGGTCGTCGAGGAAGGTCGGCGACGGCGCGTGCACCAGCAGCCCGGCCGGCCGGAACGCCGCGACCCGGCGGACGTCGTCGGCGCCGGGCTGTTCGCCGCCCTCGATCACCGACAGCATCAGCGGGTGCCTGCTACCCAGCGCCGCCCGGATCCCGGTGGTGACCCGCCCGAAGTAGGGGTTGGGGAGATCGGGGGCGAGCAGCACGACGAGGTCGGTGGTACCGCGGGCGAGCGAGCTCGCCGCGTGGTCGACCACGTAGCCCAGCTCGTCGACCGCGGCCCGGACCCGGTCGGTGATCACCTCCGACACCCGCCCACGCGACTTGCCGTTCACCACCAGCGACACGGTGGACACGCTCGTCCCCGCCCGCCGGGCCACCATCGCCGCCGTCACCCGCCGGCCCACCGGTCCTGCCATTGGGCGAGCGTACCCGGACGCGCCACACATCAAGCGCTTGACGTCATGCGCTTGACCAGTCACAGTCGACACGTCCGGAGCCCCGGACGGCCGCGACGACGAGGTAGGACACCGGAGATGACCGAGAAGATCGTCCTGGACTGCGATCCGGGCCACGACGACGCGATCGCGCTGCTGCTCGCCCACGGCGACCCGCGGATCGAGCTGCTCGCCGTCACCACGGTCGTCGGGAACCAGACGCTGGACAAGGTGACGCGCAACGCACTGTCGGTCGCGACCCTGGCCGGGATCACCGGCGTGCCGTTCGCGGCCGGCGCCGACCGCCCGCTGCTGCGGGAGATCGCCGTCGCCGCCGACATCCACGGCGAGTCCGGGCTGGACGGCCCGGAGCTGCCCGCCCCGGCGTTCACCACGGTGGACACCCACGCCGTGGACCTCATCGTGGAGACCGTGCTCGCCCACGAGCCGGGCACGGTCACCCTCGTCCCCACCGGCGGTCTGACCAACATCGCGCTCGCCGCCCGGCGCGCACCCGAGATCGTCGGACGGGTCAAGCGGGTGGTGCTGATGGGCGGCGGCGTCGCCGTCGGCAACCGGACCCCGGTGGCCGAGTTCAACATCGCCATCGACCCCGAGGCCGCCGCGATCGTGTTCGAGGCGGGCTGGGAGGTGGTCATGGTCGGGCTCGACCTGACCCACCAGGCGCTGGCCGGTCCCGAGGTGCGCCGCGCGATCCGCGCCGTCGGGACCGGCCCGGCGCGCTTCGTCGACGAGCTGCTCGACTTCTTCGCCGCCACCTACCGCGACGTGCAGGGCTTCGACGCCCCGCCGGTGCACGACCCGTGCGCGGTCGCCCACGTCATCGACCCCACGATCGTCCGGGCGTTCCCGATGCCGATCGTCGTCGAGACGGCGGGTCGGCACACCACCGGGATGACGGTCGCCGACCGGCGCGGTCCGGCCCCGCAGGGGTGCCGCACCCACGCCGCGCTGGAGCTCGACCACGCCCGCTTCTGGGAGCTGGTCGTGGACGCGCTGCGCGCCATCGGCGACCCCGCGCCCGCCCTCCTCGCCGCGACGGAGCAGATCGCATGACCACCCCCGACCGCCGCCCGGTCGTCACGCTCGTCGTGGCGGTGCTGGCCGCCTGCGTGGCGTTCCAGCTCAACGCCTCCATGCTCAGCCCCGCGCTGGTCACCATGGCCCGTGAGCTGGGCACCGACGACGCCACCGTCGGCCTGTCCCAGACGATGTTCTTCACCCTTGCGGCGATGTTCTCGCTGTTCCTGCCGCGGCTGTCCGACATCGCGGGGCGCCGCAGGGTGCTGCTGGTGATGCTCGCGGTCATGCTGGTCGGCAGCGTCGTCGCCGCCCTCGCCGTCAGCGTGCCGATGCTGTTCGCCGGTCGGATCCTGCAGGGCATCACCGGGCCGGTCGTCCCGATCTGCCTGCTCATGCTGCGCAGCGAGATCGCCGACCCGCGCCGCTACGGGGTCGTGCTCGGGCTGATCACCGCCGTCAACGGCGGCGTCGCCGGTCTCGACGCGCTGCTCGGCGGCTGGCTGGCCACCCACCACGGCTTCCGCTCGATCTTCTGGGTCATCGCCGCGGTCACCGTCGTCGCGCTGGTGCTCGTCGCCGTGTGGGGTGTGGAGTCCCGCCCCTCGGAGGGCGCCCGGATGGACTGGCGCGGGGTCGTGCCGCTGGTCGTCGCGGTCGGTGCACTGCTGCTGGCCTTCGACGAGGCCGCCGCGCTGTCCGACGCGAGCTGGGGTCTGGTCGTCGGGTACGCGCTGCTCGCCGTCGTCGCCGCCGTGGTGTTCTGGCGGCTGCAGGGCCGCACCGCGCAGCCGCTCGTCGCACCCGAGGACCTGCGCCGGCGCGCGACCTGGGCCACACTCGGCACCACGCTGCTGACCATGACCGGCGTGTTCGCCGTGGTCAACGGCCTGGTCGCCTCGATCGCCCAGAACCCCACGGCCGGGTTCGGGCTCGGCGCGGACCTCACCGCGCTGGCGCTGCTCGCCCCCTACGCCCTGATCGGCTGGCTGGTCGGGCCGTTCGCCGGTCGGCTGGCCCCGGTGCTCGGCTACCGCACGGTGCTGCGGGTCGGGCTGGCCGGCAGCGTCGTCGCCACCGTGCTGCTGGCGGTGGTGGGGGTGCACTCGTTCCCGGTGCTGGTCGTCGCGACGCTGCTGCTCGGCATCACCTACGCCGGCATCGCCAACATCATGCTCAACGGCCTGGGTGTGCTGCTCTCGCCCGCCGACCGGCCCGGCATGCTCCCCGGGCTCAACGCCGGCGCGTTCAACCTGGGCGCCGGGATCAGCTTCGTGGTGCTGCCCGCGGTGCAGGTCGCCGTCGGCGGTGTCGAGCAGACCGGGGTCGGCGGCTACGCCGCGGGCATGGGCGTCGGGGCCGCGTGCACCGCGGGCGCGTTCGCGCTGTCGCTGCTCATCCCGCGTCCGGCCGCGGCCGAGACCGGCGCCGCACACGACGCGGTGGACGCCCGATGAGCCGGGTCCTGGTCGTCGGCTCGCTCAACGCGGACCTGGTGGTGCGCACCGAGCGCTTCCCCGGACCGGGGGAGACCGTGGCCGGGGAGGACCTGACGGTGGGCCCCGGCGGCAAGGGGGCCAACCAGGCCGTCGCCGCCGCCCGGCTCGGGGCCGGTGCCGGGGTCGGCGTGGGCATGGTCGGCGCGATCGGCGACGACGACCACGGCCGCACCGTGCGCGACGCCGTCGCCGCCGCGGGTGCCGACGTCGACCGGGTCGCGGTGCGGGCCGGCACGGCCACCGGCACCGCGGTCATCACCGTCGACGCCGCGGGCGACAACACGATCGTCGTCTCGCCGGGGGCCAACGCCACCCTGGGGCCGGAGGACCTGCCCGCCTTCGACGACGTCGCAGTGCTGACGCTGTGCCTGGAGATCCCCACCCCGACGGTGCTGGCCGCCGCCCGGGCCGCCCGCGCCGCCGGGACCACCGTGCTGCTCAACCTCTCGCCGTACGCCCCGGTGCCCCCGGAGCTGCTCGACGCCACCGATGTGCTCGTCGTCAACGAGCACGAGGCCGCGCTGCTGGGGGAGCACCCGGTGCCCCGGTCGGTGGTGACACGCGGGGCCGCGGGGTGCGAGGTCCACGACGCCGACCGCGATACGGTGTCCACAGTGGAAGCGATGCGGGTCGAGCCGGTGGACACCACCGGCTCGGGCGACGCGTTCCTCGCGGCCGTCGCCGTGCGGCTCGCCGCCGGGGACGACCTGGTCGACGCGGCCCGCTATGCCGTGCGCGCCGGTGCCCTCGCGGTGACCGTCGCCGGGGCGCAGCTGCCGCCCGTCGGCGACGACGAGCGCATCCGCTTCGGGCTGTAGGCCCCACGAACGCCGGTGTCCCGGCCGGACCGCCATCCGGCCGGGACACCGGTTCCCGTCCCGCCGGGTTCCGGGCCGCGGCCGGTGTCCACGCGGTGTGTCGCCCGGCCCGGAGCATCCGGCCTAGAGCACCCGTCGCGGAGCATCCGGCTCGGAGCGCCCGGATCCGAGGGCCGGGCTCAGAGGACGGTGAGCGTGATGGTGTCGCCCGGTTCGGCGTCGCTGCCCGCTCCCGGGTCCTGCCCGATGACGCGCCCGTCGCGGCGGCCGAACGGGAAGCCGCGCTCGACGTCGACGTCGAAGCCCGCCTGGCGCAGCAGGTCCGCGGCCTCGTCGGCGCGCATGCCGATCACGAACGGCACCGAGGTGGGGCCCGGCTCCGCGGTGGGCGGCGTGGTCGTCGGGGGCGGGGCGGGTTCGGCGCCGCGACTGGTGACCAGGGTGACCGCCGCGCCGCTCGCCAGCCGGGTCCCGGCGGGCGGGTCGGTCCGGATGACCGCCCCGGCCGGCACCTCGGTGCTGTACTCCGCCGCGGTCGTGGACTGCACCGGGGTCAGCCCGGCGCGGCGCACCGCGTCCTCGGCGGTGGCCACGGCGCTGCCGGCCGGCACGTCGGGGACGGCGGGCCGGCCGGTGGAGACGACCAGGGTGACCGTGGTGCCGCGCAGCACGCGGGTCTCCGGCGCCGGGTCGACCTGGGCGACCCGGTCGGGGGCCACCTCGTCGTCGGCGCGTTCGGTGACGGTCGGGGTCAGGTCGGACTCGGCGACCAGCGCGGTCGCCTGCTCCCGGTCCATGCCGGTGACCGCGGGCATCGTGGTCCAGCGGCCGGACCCGAGCCACCAGGCGCCCGTCCCGGCCAGTGCGGCCAGCAGCAGGAGCAGCACCATCCACAGCGCGAATACCCGGCGGCCACGACGGCGGCGCCCGGCCAGCTCCTCGCGGGTCATCGGCTCCGGCTGACCGGCGGGGGTGACGGCGGTGCCGTGCGCGCCGCGGGCCCTGGTCTGCACCCGGGTGCCGCCGGGGCCCGGCGCGGCCGCGTCGAGCGGCCGGTGCCGCAGCGGTCCGGCGGGGAGGGTGGCGCCGTCGTCGGGGGGCGGCGGGCCGGGCGGTCGCGGCGTCGCGGTCCGGGGCAGGCCCAGCCGGTCGGCCATGTCCAGCAGCTCGCGGCGGAAGTGCTCCGCGTCGACCGGGCGCTGCTCCGGGTCCCGCGAGGTGGCCCGGGCGACGAGCGCGTCCACGGCCGGTGGCAGGCCCGGGACCAGCGCCGACGGCGGCGGCACGTCCTCGTTCACGTGCCGGTAGGCCACCGACAGCGGGTTGTCGGCGGTGTAGGGCGGCTGCCCGGTCAGCATCTCGTAGAGCACGACGCCGGCGGCGTAGACGTCGCTGCGGCCGTCGGCGCGGCCGGACACGACCTGCTCGGGGGAGAGGTAGGCCATCGTCCCGAGGATCATCCCCGCGTGGCTGACCCCGGCCTCGGCGGCCGCGGTGAGCAGGCCGAAGTCGGCCACCTTCACCTCGCCGCCGGAGGAGATCAGCACGTTCTCCGGCTTCACGTCGCGGTGCACCATGCCGAGCCGGTGCGCGCGGGCCAACCCGGCGAGGACCGGCTCCAGCACCCGCACCGCGGCGGGGAGCCCGAGTGCGCCGCGGGCGCGCAGCACGTCGCGCAGGGTGCCGCCGTCGACCAGCTCCATGACGACGAACAGGCTGGCCTCGCCCAGCGGGCCCGCCGGGACGGTGCCCCGGTCGTAGACGGCGACGACGCACGGGTGGTCGATCCGCGCCGCCAGGCGGGCCTCCCGGTCGAACCGGGTGCGGAAGGCGTGGTCCCCGGCCATCCTCGGGTCCATCACCTTGATCGCGACGGCGCGTTCGAGACGGGTGTCGGTGCCGTGGTGCACCGTCGACATGCCGCCGCGGGCCAGCACCGGGCCGACCCGGTAGCGACCGTCGAGCAGCACCTCGCCGGGGCCGTCGGCGGCGAGCCGCCCGGCCCCACCCGGGGTGCCGGGGGCGGCCGGACCGGACGGTGAGCTCATCGCGGGTCAGGTTACCGGTGGGGATCCCGGCGCTCGTGCAGGTGGTCGGCGCCGGGGCCGCCGTGCCGGTCGGTGCGGTGGGCGTCGCCGCCGCCCGGGGCGGTGTGGGACAGTGTCCGGCTGTGAACGAGTCCCTCTCCGCCGCTGTCACCGAGGAGACGCTGAGCGTCGCCGAGGTGGCCGACCGCCTGTCGATCCCCGTCTCCCGGGTGCACCAGCTCGTCCGCGACGGGCAGCTCCTGTCCTTCAAGGAGGGGCACGACGTCGTCGTCCCCGCGGCGCTGCTCGACCGGGACGGCGTCGTCCGCGGGCTGCCGGGCACGATCGTCGTCCTGCGGGACGGCGGCTACGACGACCACGCGATCCTGACCTGGCTGTTCAGCGAGGAGGAGTCGCTGGACGGCGCCCCGATCACCGCGCTGCGCGCGGGCCGGCACAAGGAGATCAAGCGCCGCGCCCAGGCCATGGCCTTCTGACCGCCGCCCCGCGGTCTGACCGGTGCCCTGCGGGGCGCGGCCCGTCAGGCGCGGGCGCGGTGGACGCGGTCGCGCGCCAGCTGGCTCCCGCGGGCGGCCAGCGCCCGGCCGAGCCGGGGCAGCGCGACGGCGGCCCGGCGCCGGTTCGACACCGCGACCCGGCGGGTCAGGACGTCGTAGCCGGCGTCGGCGATCTCGTCGAGGATCTCCGCGTACAGCACCCGGGCGGCGCCGACGCAGGCCCGCGACACCCGCTCCAGCATCGGGATCCCCGGGTCGGCCCGGCGGTAGGTGGCCCGGGTCCGGGCGACCAGGTGGGCCAGGGCGCGGCGGATCCGTGGGTCCGGGCGCCCGGTGCGCCGGCTCCAGGCCAGCAGCTCCCGGTCGACCCCGAACGCGGCGAGCTCGTCGGCGGGCAGGTACACCCGGCCGCGGTCGAGGTCCTCGCCGACGTCGCGCAGGAAGTTCGTGATCTGGAACGCCACGCCCAGCAGCGCGGCGTGCGGCTCGGCCTCGGCCCGCGGCACGACGGTCCCGAGCACCGGCAGCGTCTGCAGCCCGATCACCGCGGCCGAGCCGTGCACGTAGACGGCCAGCTCGTCGTCGGTGGCGTAGTCGGTGACGGACAGGTCCATCCGCATCGAGACCATGAAGTCCCGGAACAGTGACGCGTCGAGGTCGTGGCGGCGCGCTGTCTCGGCGACGGCGATGACCTCGGGCCTGCTGCCGGGCAGTGGCGCGCCCGCCAGCGCGGCCGCCAGCTCGGCGTCGAGCGCGTCGAGCCGGGTGTGCGGGTCCCCGCCGCCCGCGCCGTCGGGGTCGTCGACGATCTCGTCGGCGAAGCGCGCGAAGCCGTAGAGGGCGTGGATGTCGACCCGTCGCTCCGGGGGCAGCAGCCGGGTCGCGAGGAAGTAGGTGCGCCCGTGCTCGGCGTGCAGCGCCCGGCAGGCGGCATAGGCCGCGCGCAGCTGCGGGTCGGTCAGGCCGGCGGCGTCGAGCTCGACGCGCCCGGCCCGCTCAGCCGCGGACGGCCGCATCGTCGGTGGGCGGCTGGGTCGCGGGCCCTGTCGCGGGTTGTGTCACGGCCGGGGCCGGGGCCGGGGCCGGCGACGGCGTGCTCCGGCGCAGGCCGAGCGGGTCCGGCCGCAGCAGCGACACCGCGGCCAGGACACCGGCCAGGGCGCAGGCCAGCAGGTAGTGCGGCACGTAGAGGGCGGTCTCGCCGTCGGGGAAGTACACGATCATCAGCCAGATCGAGCCGAACACGACCCACTGCAGCCCGCGGGCGCTCCACGGGGTCATCGCGAGCAGGCAGAACCCCCAGCTCAGGTACCACGGCAGTGTGGTGGGGGAGAGGACCGCGGCCAGCGCGAGGGCGATCGCCGCGTTGCGCACCGCGACCCGCGGGTCGTTGCGGCCGCGCCACCACAGCAGTGCGATCAGTGCGGCCATCACCAGCGCGCCGATGAACCGGAACGTGTCGACGAACGCCTGGGAGTTCACCTCCTCGGCGAACATCCCGGCCACGCTCGCGGTCGCCTGCCCGACGGCGGTCGGCACCGACAACCAGTTCACGATCATCGAGGGGGCGCTGAGCGCGGGCAGCCAGCCCAGCCCGAGACCGGTGAGCCAGGTGGCCCCGCCGAACACGACGCCGAACACCGCCACCGACGGCACCCCGGCCCGGACCAGCCGCGACCAGAACCCGCCGGAGAGCTTCGCCGCCCACACGAGCACCAGGAACGGCAGCACGATCCCGGCCGAGGCCTTGACCGCCATCGCCAGCGACGCGACGACGATCGCCCACACGAACCGCTCCCGCAGCGCCAGCAGCGCCGCCAGCGGCAGCAGGCCGACGACCAGCAGGTCGTTGTGCACCCCGCCGACCATGTGCACGACCATCACCGGGTTCGCCACCGCCAGCCACAGCGCGACCGCGGGACGCCCGCCCAGGCGCCGGGTCAGCGCGGGCAGCACCGCGACGAGCAGCAGCAGCCCGGTGACCAGGCTCAGCCGCATCAGCACGACGCCGAGCAGCACGTTCTGGCCGGCGAGCAGGACCACGCCCTGGGCGAGCAGGATGAACAGCGGCCCGTAGGGGGCGGGGGTGTCCTGCCAGAAGAAGTGGACGTTGTCGGTGAAGATCCCGCCCATGGTGTCCGGCCCGACGACGTACGGGTCGTACCCGGCCAGCGGCAGCGCGCCCTGGGCGAGGTAGCTGTAGGGGTCGCGGGTGAACAGCGGCGCCGTGACCAGCATCGGCAGCATCCACACCGCGGCCGTCGTCAGCACCGCGCGGCCGCCGGCGCTGCGGGCGAGCACGGCGCGGCCCAGCCGCACCCACGCCCACACCATCAGCACCAGGCCGACGTAGATCACGATCGTCGCGAGCATCGCGCCGTGGCCGTAACGCCAGAACGACAGGGCCGAGTTGCCGATCACCGGGTCCCGCATCGGGATCCCGCCGCCGCCGAACGAGCCGAGGAACATCAGCACGGTCCCGGCCAGCCCCAGCAGCAGGATGCCCCGCGGCGGCGAGCCGAGCCGCTCGACCGGACCGGGCCCGGCGGGCCGCGGGGTGGCGGGCGGGGGCAGGACCCGGCCCGCGCCGGGGGCCGGCGTCACCGGTTCGGGAGCCGCCGGGCGGGGGAGCGGGGGCGAGGGCTGAGCCGTCATCGTGTCCGTGTGTGCTGGTCGGGCGTCGTCCGGGGTCATGATTCCACGCCCCTCGACGCTCCTACTCGGCGCCCGCCCGCAGTGGCCGTCGTCAGTGCCGACCCTCAGCGACCCGTGCGTGCCCCGACCCCGTGCCCGGCGCGCTCGGCCGGGCGCGGACCGGTGATCCGCTCCGCCGCCAGCCGCCCGGAGATCAGCACCGGCGGGATCCCGACGCCGGGGGTCGTGCCGCACCCGGCGAGCACCGCGTTCGCCGTCCCGCGGACCAGGTTGCGCGGCCGGAACGGGCCGGTCTGGGCCAGCGTGTGCGACGCCGAGAACGGCGTGCCCGCCGCCATCCCGGCGGCCGCCCAGTCCTGCGGGGTCCACATCCGGGTCCAGCTCGGCTCCGCCGAGGAGTCCACCAGGCCGCGGTCGGCGAGCACCCCGAACAGCTCCTCGGCGTAGGCCGGGCCGACCCGGTCCCAGTCGATCCCGGGCGCCACCGCGGTGTTCGGGCAGGGCGCGAGCACGCTCATGACCTCGCGCCCGTCGGGCTGCAGCGACGGGTCGGTCAGCCCGGGCCGGGTGACCAGCAGCGACGGGTCGGACATCAGCCGGCCCTCGTCGATGATCTCGCGGAAGGTGCCCTCCCAGGAGCCGCCGAAGGAGATCGTGTGGTGGTGCTGCGCGGTGCCCGGGGCGGGGGCGGGCATCCCCGCGTGCACGACGACGGCGCTGGGCGACCAGCGCAGCCCGACCGGGCGTCGCGGCGCCCCGCCGAGCAGCGCGTAGGCCGCGGGCAGCTCGGGGGTGAGCACGACCGCGTCGCACGGGGTGCGCGACTCGTCGGTGCCGTCGGGGCCGGTGTGCCGGACCGCGGTGACCCGGTCGCCGGAGCGGTCCAGGCCGGTCACGGTGCGGCCGTAGTGGATCTCCGCGCCCGCGTCGGCGGCCGCGCCGGCCAGCGCGGTCCCCATCATCCGCATGCCGCCGCGGGGGAAGTACACGCCCGCGATCGTGTCCATGTAGGCGATCACGCCGTAGGCGCCGAGCGCGTCGCGCGGGGAGACCCCGGCGTAGAGCGCCTGGAAGGAGAACACCCGGCGCAGTCGCTCGTCGGGCAGGAAGCGGTCGATCCGCCGCCCGAGCCGTCCGAACCCGCCGAGCGCGGCGAGCCGGGCCAGGTCGGGGCCGAGCAGCGACAGCGGCGAGTCCATGTTCGCGCCGATGAAGTGGTCCATCTCGGCGCGGTAGAGGTCGGTGAGCCAGCGACGCAGCCGTCGGTACCCGGCCGCGGAGTCCGGGCCGCAGGTCTCGCGGATCTCGTGCTCCATGGCGGCGGCGTCGGTGTGCACCGCGATGGCCGAGCCGTCGGCGAACTCGGCCCGGTAGGCCGGGTCGAGCCGGACGAGGTCGAGCCGGTCCGCGGTGGTCTCGCCGACGGCGGCGAAGGCGGAGTCCAGCAGCTCCGGCATGGTCAGCACGGTCGGGCCGGTGTCCAGGGCGTAGGTCCCGTGGGCGTCGGTCACGTCGAGCCGTCCGGCGCGGCCGCCGGGGACGCTCTCCCGCTCGACGACCGTGACCCGGCGGCCCGCGCCCAGCAGGTGCAGCGCGGTCGACAGCCCGGCCAGCCCCGCCCCCACGACGACGACGTGGTCGGAGGGCCCCTCGATCCGCCGCATCCCGCTCACCACGCCCGTCGGGTGGCGCGCTCGGCCAGCTCGAACAGGTGCGACCGGCCCGGTTCGGCGACCGGTGCGGAGTCGAGCGCGTCGAGCGCGGCGCCGGTGAGGGCGGCGATCCGCTGCTCCACCGACTGCACCGCGCCCAGCTCGGACAGCGCGGAGCGGGCCCGGTCCAGGCTCGCGGCGTCCAGGTCGGGGTCGCCGAGCGCGGCGAGGACGACGTCGGCGGCGGCCCGGTCCCCGCGCTGCTCGGCCCGCTGCAGGGCCGCGGCGACCAGCAGGGTCCGCTTGCCCTCGCGCAGGTCGTCCCCGGCGGGCTTGCCGGTGACCCGGGGGTCGCCGAACACGCCGAGCAGGTCGTCGCGCAGCTGGAACGCGACCCCGATGTCGGCGCCGTAGCGCCGGTAGGCCGCGACGACCCGCGGGTCGGCCCCGGCGATCGCCGCGCCCAGGTGCAGCGGCCGCTCCACGGTGTAGGCGGCGGTCTTGAAGCGGTCGATGGTCAGCGCGGTCGACTCCGCGGTGTCCCCGGAGGCCTGCGCCAGCACGTCGAGGTACTGGCCGGACAGCACCTCGGTGCGCATCGCCCGCCACGGCTCGGCGGCGCGGGTGTGGGCTCCCTCGGGCAGCGGTGCGGCGTGGAACATGTCGTCGGCCCACACCTGGGCCAGGTCCCCGACGAGGATCGCGACGGCGGCACCGAACCGGGCCGGCGGGCCCGACCAGCCGTTCGCCGCGTGCATCCTGGCGAACTCCACGTGCACCGTCGGCCGGCCGCGCCGGGTGGAGGAGGCGTCCATCAGGTCGTCGTGGACCAGCGCGCACGCCTGGATCAGCTCCAGCGCCGCGATCGCGCTCAGCACGCCCTGGGCGTGCGGGTCGGCCGGGTCGCCACCCGCGCCCCGCCAGCCCCACCAGGCGAAGGTGGGCCGCAGCCGCTTCCCACCGCCCAGGACGAACCCGGCCAGCGCGTCGGCGGCCTGTACGACGACCGGGTCGATGCCCGACACCTCGGCGCGCCGGCGGTCCAGGTACCCGGCCAGCACCCGTTCCACGTGCTGGGGCAGCGCGTCGTCCAGGGGGGCCGGACCGGTCGTGGACGGGCCGGGGGACCCGGACGGACCGGACGGTGCGGACACGGGGGAGACGGGGTCTGCCACGTCGACCAGGCTATCGGTGCGCCGGGGACCCGGCCCGTCGATGCGGTGGTGGTGCACGTCATGGCCGCTCGGGGGCGGTGCGGACCCTTCGGCGGACGACCGGTGGGTCCTGCGCCCCGTAAGGTCGTCGCCGTGACGACGAGTTCCGCATCCACGGTGACCGAACGGATCAGCGTCGACCGCCCCTTCTTCGCGGTGGAGTTCTTCCCGCCGAAGGACGACCAGGGCGAGGCGGAGCTGTGGCGCGCCATCCGTCGCCTCGAGGTGCTGGACCCCGCCTACGTCTCGGTGACCTACGGCGCGGGCGGCTCCAGCCGCGACCGGACCGTCCGCACGGTCGAACGGATCGCCACCGACACCACGCTCTGCTCGATGGCGCACCTGACCGCCGTCTCGCACTCCACCGACGAGCTGCGCCACGTGATCGGGTCGCTGGCCGCCGCGGGTGTCCGCAACATCATGGCGCTGCGCGGGGACCCGCCCGGCGACCCGCTCGGCGAGTGGGTCGCCCACCCCGAGGGACTCGAGTACGCCGACCAGCTGGTCGCGCTGATCAAGCGGTCCGGCCCGTTCTGCGTGGGCGTCGCCGCGTTCCCCTACGGCCACCCGCGCTCGGCCGACCTCGACGCCGACACCGAGCGGCTCGTCGGGAAGTTCCGGGCAGGGGCGGAGTTCGCCGTCACCCAGCTGTTCCTGGAGCCCGAGGGCTTCCTGCGGCTGCGTGACCGGGTCGCCGCCGCCGGGTTCGACCAGCCGATCATCCCCGGCATCATGCCGCTGACCTCGGAGAAGACCTTCCGCAAGGGTCCGGAGCTGTCCGGCTCGCCGCTGCCGGGAGCACTGGTGGAGCGGCTCGCGCCCTACTCCGGCGACGCGGCGGGGTTCCGCGCCGCGGGGATGGAGGTCACCGGCGAGCTGTGCGAGCGGCTGCTCGCCGAGGGCGTCCCCGGGATCCACTTCTACTGCCTCAATCGGTCCACGGCGACGACCGAGCTGGTCGAGCGGCTCGGGCTGGCACCGCGCCATGAGGGGGCCCGGCACTCCACCCCGGCCTGACCCCGCGCCGCAGCGCCCGTGCCGGTCCGACGGCCGGGCCGGTGGTCAGGCCGGGCGCACCAGGTGCAGGTCCGGGGCCGGTCGGGCGCCCGTCGGCCCGACGTCGGCCCAGGTCGTCTTGCCGCCGCGGTGCGGGCGCACCCCCCAGCGCTGTGCGAGCCGGCCGACGATCTGCAGCCCGCGCCCGCGGGTGGCGGTGGGGTCGTGGGGCTGCTCGCGTCCGCGGACGACCGAGCCGTCGCGGACGCGCAGCCGCACCGCGCCGTCGCGCACCCGGGCGGTCACCAGCATCGGGGTGTGCGCGTGGTCGATGCCGTTCGCGACCAGCTCGTGCAGCACGAGTGCCGCGTCGTCGAGGGTCGAGTCGTCCACCAGCGGCGTCAGGAACCGCGTCAGCTCGTGCCGGGCCGCGCGGCACGCGGCCGCGTCGGGCTCCACCCTCAGGGTCCAGGACTGCGCGGTCACGGCCCGCCCCCTCCCCGTCCTGTCGGGTCGTGCCACCCGACCTGAACGGGTTACCCGATGTGCCCCCCTCGCACACGCGCGCGGTCACCCACCCGTGGGCCGCCCGGAGCGGGTACGGTCACAGATCCGACGCGTAGAGCCAACTGCGCGTGCCCGCAGCTGCGAGCACGACGTGGAGGCTCCGCTTGCGCATTGCCGTCATCCGTACCCCCGAGGTCCCGAGAACGTGCGGCGCGGGAATCACCGCCGCCTCGCTGGCCGCCGCCGGGCACACCGTCCGGGTGTTCACCGACGTCCCCGACGACCCGGACCTGGTCGCCCGGGCCGGCAGCGACGCACTGCGCGTACAGCCGTGGGACGCCGGGCAGGACACCGCACTGGCCGCGGCGTGGTCCGACGACCCGCCCCAGGTGGTGCACGCGATCGGTCTGCGCGCCGGGGTCGCCGCCGCCGCGACCGGGGTGCCGGTGGTGCAGGTCTACCCGCCCGACACCCCGGGCCCGGCCGTGGTTCCCGCGGCCCGTACCTGGTCGTCGCCGGAGGTGGCCCGGGTGCTGGCCTCCAGCGAGGAGCAGCACACCGCCCTGCTGCGCCACGGGGTGCCGCGGGCGGCGTTGCGGACCGTGCCGACCGCCGTCGACACCGACGCCTTCACCCCCGACGGCCCGGCGCTGCGCCGGGGCGAGCGGCCGCGGCTCCTCGCGGTCGGCTCGTTGGCCGACGGTGCCGGGGTGGACACGGTGATCCGGGCGCTGGCCCGGATCCGCACCGCCGAGCTGCTGGTCGCCGGCGGCGCGGCGGGCCAGGACCCCGACCGCGCGCGCCTGTTCGGCATCGCCCGCGAGGCCGGAGTCGCCGGACGTGTCCGGTTCCTCGGGCCGGTCGAGGGTGACCTGCTCCCGCGGCTGCTGCGCTCGGCCGACGTCGTGGTCGCCGCGCCGGAGCACGACGTCGGGGTCGGGGCGGTCCTGCAGGCGATGGCGTGCGCGCGACCGGTCGTGGCGACAGGGGTGGGCGGGCTGCGCGACGTCGTCGTCGACGGGGTGACCGGGATGCTGGTCCGCCCGGCCCGGCCGGCCGAGCTGGCGGTCGCGCTGCGCGGCGTGCTCGGCGACGACGCCCTGCGCGTCGGGTTCGGGATCGCGGGCCGGGACCGTGCGGTGTCACGGTTCGACCGGGTGCGGATCGCCCAGGCCCTGACCGCCGTCTACGGCGAGCTGGTCGGCGAGCCGGTCGTCGAGCCTTCCGAGGACGACGACCCCGAGGCCCGCACGCCGGTGGGCGCCCTGGGCTGACCCGGCGGCCGTGCTCCCCGGCACCTACGCGGCTCCCTGGCACCTACGCGGCGTCGCGGATCGCGCACGCACCGTCGGTATGGGGCTCGGTGTCCGGTACCGCCTGCGCCGTGCGAGTGGTCATCCGCGTGACTGGTGAGCGACGCTAAGCATCAGCTCCTACCGTGATCGGCATGCGCACAGCCGACGATCAGTGGGACATCACCAGCAGCGTGGGCGCCACCGCCCTGGCCGTCGCCGCGGGGCGGGCACTGGAGACCCGCCGCCCCGACCGACTGGTCGACGATCCGTACGCCCAGCGGTTCGTCGATGCGGCCGGGACGCTGTCGGCCGTGCCGCAGGACCCGGACGACCCCGCCGACCCGTGGGTCGTGCAGGCCGGCTACCAGGGCGTGCGCTCCCGCTTCTTCGACGAGGCCCTCACCGGCGCCGGGACGACCCAGGTCGTGCTGCTCGCCGCGGGACTCGACGCGCGGGCCCTGCGGCTGCCGTGGCCCGCCGGGACCACGGTGTTCGAGGTCGACCAGCCGAAGGTGCTGGACTTCAAGGACGGGGTCGTCGCCGAGGCGGGGATCACGCCGACCGCGCGCCGGGTCACCGTGCCGGTCGACCTGCGCCACGACTGGCCCGCCGCGCTCACCGCCGCCGGTTTCGACCCGGCCCGGCCGACCGCCTGGCTGGCCGAGGGGCTGCTGCCCTACCTGCCCGCCGACGCCGAGCAGCTCCTGTTCGAACGGGTGCACGCGCTGTCGGCGCCGGGCAGCCGGATCGCCGTCGAGCACTTCGGCGACCAGGTGGAGCGGATCGCGGACGACCCGTCGTTCCGGGTGGCCGCCCAGGAGATGCTGCCCGGCACCGACGTCCGCGAGCTGTTCTTCGCCGAGCCCCGGACCGAGCCCTGCGACGCCTGGCTGCGCCGCCACGGCTGGACGGTCACGGCCCGTACGGCCCGCGACGTCGCCGCGGACTACGGGCGACCGCTGGGCGGCACGGCCGTCGACATCCTCGGCGCGACGACGCTGCTGTGGGCCGACCGGCCCTGAGCGGCGGGCTCAGCGCGCGGCGCGGGCGTCGACGAGCAGGGCGAGGTGCAGCGTCGTCCGCACCTCGGGGTCGGTGAGGTCGAGGTCCAGCAGGGCGGACAGGCGGCGCAGCCGGGCGTAGGCCGCCGGGCGGCCCACCCCGAGCCTGCGGGCGACGTCGGCGACGACCCCGCCGGCGTCGACCAGGGCCCACAGGGTGTCCCGGGCGTCGGTCCGCGCGGCCGCGGGCAGTGCGCCCACCGGGCCGAGGACGTCCGCGGCGAAGCCGAGCAGATGGGGGTCGTCGCCGAGGCGGTGCACCAGCCCGCGCAGCGCGGGCACCCGGACGGGGCCGCGGCCGCCGGTCGCGGCGTGGGCGGCCGCGTCCTCGCGGGCCCTGCGCAGCAGGTCCGGCAGGTCGGCGACGGAACCGGGCCCGGCCGTCGCCGCGGCCACCGTGGCGGGCAGCGCGGCGAGCAGCGGGCCGCCGTCGCCGGGGACGAGCACGACGAGCTCGCCGGGTGCGGGGGAGGCCACCGTCGCCGCCGGTGCGACGACGGCGAGTGCCGCCTCGAGGCCCTGCTCCGGGGGGTGGTCGCCGGTCGCGCGCAGCGCCACCACCGACAATCCGACGGCGGTGTCCAGCCCGGCGGCGCGGGCGCGCACCGCCAGCCGTCCTGCGTCGGACGGGACCGCGGCGGCCAGGTCGGCGACCAGCGCGTCGCGGGCGGCGCGCAGCAGGACCACCGGGTCCGGGTCGAGCAGCGACACCGCGTCCGCGGCGGCGTCGAGCACCGCGCGGACCCGGTCGGCGGTGCCCGGCGTCGGCCGTGACGGCACCGTCAGCCGCCCCCACCGCGCGCCCGGCCGCCCGACCGGCGCGGTCGCCCAGCCCTCGGGCCCGGCGGGCCCGGCGAGGCGCGAGCGCGCCACCCAGTCCCGCAGATCCGGATCGCCCGCCGTGAGCAGGACCCGGTGCGCGAGGTCCTCGCACACCACGGGCGCGTCGATCCGGCGGGCCAGCTCGTCGACCACGCGCTCGGGCCCCACCCGGTGCAGGGCGAGCGACCGGAACGCGGCCTCGGCGCCCGGCGGCCCGGGGAGGTCGTCGCCGCGGTCGACGATCTCCCCCAGCACGCCCGCGACGATCTCGGCGAAGCGCACCGTGCGGCGCAGCTCCACCAGTGGGAACCCGGCCGCGCGGGCGGCCTGCACCAGCCCGGCGGGTAGCGACGGCAGCTGCTGCCCGATCTCGACGACCAGCCCGACCGCCCCGGCGGCCCGCAGCGCGTCGACGTAGCGGGCGGGGACGGTGGTGGGGTCGGCCACCGGCATCCCCACCGACAGCACCAGCACCCCCGGGGGCAGCGTCCCGGCCGGGTCGGCGACCTCGCTGACGTGCACCCAGCGCACCGGGGTACCCAGCGCCGCCCGCCCGGCCCGGACGGCCGGTGCCCCCGCCCGGACCTCCGGACGGGCCAGCACGTCGGCGATGGTCGGGTGCACCGGGGATCCACTCCGTTCGCCGGAAGGCTCGGGACGATACGGATCGTATCCCTGACCGGAGCACTCGCGGCGCCGACGATCGGAGGTGTCCACGCCGCTACCGAGGGAGCCCCACGTGACCGTCGTCGAGAACCCGACCCGGACCGAGGCCGGTGCCACCCCGGACGCGCCCGCCCTCTCGCCGCACGCCGACGCGGCGGGCCGGCACCTCTGGATGCACTTCGCCCGGATGCACGGCCGCGACGGCGCGAACCCGATCCCGGTCATCACCCGTGGCGAGGGCGTGCACCTGTGGGACGACCGCGGACGCCGGATCCTCGACGGCCTCGCCGGCCTGTTCGTCGTCCAGGCCGGGCACGGGCGGCGCGAGCTGGCCGAGGTCGCCGCCCGGCAGGCGTCGGAGCTGGCGTTCTTCCCGGTCTGGGGCTACACGACCCCACCCGCGGCCGAGCTCGCCGAGCGGCTGGCCCATCTCGCCCCCGGCGACCTGAACCGGGTCTTCTTCACCTCCGGCGGCGGCGAGGCCGTCGAGAGCGCCTGGAAGGTGGCCAAGCAGTACTTCAAGCTCCGCGGCCGCCCGCTCAAGCACAAGGTGATCTCCCGGGCGACGGCCTACCACGGCACCACGCACGGGGCGATGGCCGTGACCGGGCTGCCTGCGATGAAGAAGGACTTCGAGCCGCTGGCCCCCGGCGGGTTCCGCGTGCCCAACACCAACCTCTACCGCCACCCCGAGTTCGACGGCGACGCCGAGGCGCTGGGCCGCTGGGCCGCCGACCGGATCGAGGAGGCCATCGCGTTCGAGGGCGCCGACACCGTCGCCGCGGTCGTGCTGGAGCCGGTGCAGAACTCCGGCGGCTGCCTGACCGCGCCGCCGTCGTACTTCGCCCGGGTCCGCGAGATCTGCGACCGGCACGACGTGCTCCTCGTCGCCGACGAGGTGATCACCGGCTTCGGCCGCCACGGCGTCCCGTTCGCCAGCGCGAAGTTCGGGTTCACCCCGGACATCATCACCTGCGCGAAGGGCATGACCTCGGGCTACGGGCCGCTGGGCGCGATGATCGCCTCGGAGAAGGTGATCGAGCCGTTCCTCGCCCCCGGCGTGACGTTCCCGCACGGCTACACCTGGGGCGGGCACCCGGTCTCCGCCGCCGTCGCGCTCGCGAACCTCGACCTCATGGAGCGCGAGGACCTCTACGGCAACGTCGCGTCCCACGCCGACGCGTTCGGCGCGACCCTCGGCCGGCTCCGCGACCTGCCGATCGTCGGTGACGTCCGCGGCGACGGCTACTTCTGGGCGATCGAGCTCGTGCGCGACCGGGAGACCCGGGAGACCTTCGGCCCGCAGGAGCGGGAGCGGCTGGTGCGCGGCTTCCTCCCCGGTGCGCTGTTCGAGGCGGGCCTGTACTGCCGGCCCGACGACCGCGGGGACGTCGTGATCCAGCTGGCACCGCCGCTGATCGCCGGCCAGGCCGAGTTCGACGAGATGGAGCAGATCCTGCGGCACGTGCTCACCGAGGCGGCGGAGGTCGTATGAGTTCGTAGGGACCCGCCGCGTCGGGTTGTTGACCAACCGGCGGGTAACTAGGTTGAACGCGCAGGCGCCGCACCGCGGCGGGGCATGCGACGGGGGGCTCCATGACGACCGACGACCTCACCGGCGGACGCGAGGTCGTCGTGACCCAGGCCCGGTCGCACACCGAGCGCGGCATCCTGCGGCGCTGGGCCGAGGAGCACCACCCGGGCGCGAGGGTCGTCGGGATCGGGCCGAACGGCGAGGTGCCCTCCGCCCTGGGGGAGGCCCTGCACGGCGACGACACCGTGATCGTCCCCGCCCGCGTGGCCTGGGTGACCCCCGAGCCGGAGGACAGCGGCGCGGTCGGCAAGCTCACCGGCCTCGCGACCTCGGCCGTCATGCGGATGGCCTGGTCGCCGCTGCACCCCTCGATGGCCCGGCACCGCCCGGACGCGGCGCGGGTCGTCGTGGGGGAGGCCGCGACCGTCGCCGACCTGGTGTCGCGGTTCGTCGCCCAGGAGAGCGGGCGGCCCGGCAGCAACGGCTTCACCCGCTTCGTCGCCCGCCAGGCCGTGCTGGCCTGCGACCGGGCGGAGCGGCGGATCCTCGGCGACCGCTACAAGGTGCCGCGCCGGATGGTCGAGCAGATCACCTCCTCGTCGCGGTTCGCGGCGCTGGTCGACCGGCTCGCCCGGCAGACGGGCACCCCGGCCGCCGAGGTCGAGCAGCGCCTGGAGTCCTGCCTGCACGAGATGGCCGCGGTGCAGAGCCCGCCGGCGATCGACGTGTTCCGGGCGATGATGGGCCCGATGCACTCCAAGGCCTGGGACGTGCAGGTCGACGAGTCCGGGCTGGAGCGGCTGCGGGAGCTCAACAAGGAGCACGCACTGGTCTTCCTGCCCAGCCACCGGTCCTACGCCGACCCGCTGCTGTTCGCCGAGGTGCTGCACGACCGCGACTTCCCGCGCAACCACGTGCTCGGCGGCAACAACCTGTCGTTCTGGCCGATGGGGGCGCTGGGCCGCCGGGCCGGGATCGTGTTCATCCGGCGCACCTTCGGCGGGGACACGATCTACAAGGCCGCGATCCAGGAGTACCTGGGGCATCTGCTCGCGAAGCGCTTCAACCTGGAGTGGTACATCGAGGGCGGCCGCAGCCGCACCGGCAAGCTGCGCAAGCCCCGCATCGGGCTGCTGCGGTACCTGGTGTCCGCGCTGGAGGAGCGCCCCGAGCTCGACGCGATCCTGGTGCCGGTGTCGATCGTCTACGACCAGCTGCACGAGGTCGGTGCGATGGCCGCCGAGCAGCGTGGGGCGGCGAAGAAGGCCGAGGGCCTGGGCTGGCTGCTCGGCTACTTCCGGGACCAGCGCCGCCACATCGGCACCGCCCGGGTGCGCTTCGCCGAGCCGTTCGCGCTGCGCCAGGCGCTGGCCGACGCCGGGCCGGGCCGGGCCCAGCTGGAGAAGGTCGCGTTCCGGGTGTGCGCCGGCATCAACCGGGTCACCCCGGCCACCGCGACCTCGCTGGCGACCTTCGCGCTGCTCTGGGCGCAGGACCGGGCACTGACCCTGCAGCAGGTCCGGGAGGTCGTCGCGCCGTTGGCGGACTACCTGGAGGCCCGCGGCATCCCGGTGCCGATCGCCGAGCTGCGGACCCGGCACGGCCTGCGGATGACCCTCGACCGGCTCGCCGAGGCCGGTGTCGTCACGATCTACGACGGCGGCACCGAGCCCGTCTTCGCCATCAGCACCGGCCGCCACCACGTGGCCGCCTTCTACCGCAACGGCGCGCTGCACCACCTGCTCAACCGGGCCATGCTGGAGATCGCGCTGCTGCGGGTGGGCGACGCCGACCCGGACGAGGACATCGTCGAGGTCGCATGGCGGGAGCTGGCCCGGCTCCGGGACCTGCTGAAGTTCGAGTTCTTCTTCTCCACCCGCCGCGAGTTCCGCGCCGAGATCATCGGCGAGCTCGACCTCGTCGACCCGCAGTGGCGGACCCGCGCGGCGGACCCGGCCGACGTCCGCGGTGCGCTGCGGCAGGCGCCGCTGCTGGTCGCGCCGGGTGTGCTGCGCTCGTTCTTCGACGCCCAGCTCGTCGTCGCGGACCGGCTCGTCGCGCTCGGCGAGGAGCCGATGACCGACGAGAAGGAGTTCCTGGAGGACTGCCTGGGCGTCGGCCGCCAGATGCTGCTCCAGTAGCGGGTCGACCGCGCCGACTCGGTGTCGCGTGAGCTGTACGCCACCGCCGTGCGCCAGGCCGACAACCGCGACCTGCTCGCCGAGCCGGAGTCCGGCGCGGCCGGTGCGCCGCTGGCCGACCGGCGCGCCGCCTGGCTGACGGAGGTCACCGCGGTCATCCACGATCTGGGACGGCTGGGCGAGCTGCAGCGCGCCCGCCTCGAGGTGGTCCTCGGTTCCGGCGAGACGACGACGGTCGCGGCCTCCGCCGCCGCGGGCGCCGTCGTCCCGCCGGCCGGGGCGCAACAGCGTGCGGAAGGGGACTCGGGTGTCGCCAGCTGACGGTGCGCGGGACGGGGACACCCGGGCCAGGATCCGGGCCATCCAGGAGGCCGAGCCCGGACCGGGCACGATCGCCTACTTCGACTACGACGGCACCGTCATCGACGGCTACTCGGCGGGCGCGTTCTACCGCCGACGGCTGCGTGAGTTCGACGTCGGCCCGGTCGAGATGGTGCGAACGGTGCTCTCGGGCATGCGTGGAATCCGCACCGACGACGACTTCAAGGAGTTCCTCGCGATCACCCTCGCGACCTGGAAGGGCCGTAGCGAGGACGAGCTGCTCGCGCTGGGCCGGACCCTGTTCCGCGACGAGATCGCGGCCGCGCTGCACCCGGAGGTGTGGGAGCTCGTCGCCGCGCACCGGGAGCAGGGCCACCAGGTCGTGATGGCGTCCTCGGCGACCCGGTTCCAGGTGCAGCCGATGGCCGAGGAGCTGGGCGCGGACCGCGCACTGTGCACCGAGCTGGAGGTGCGCGACGGCGTGCTGACCGGCCGCGTCGCCGGGACCTCGCTGTGGGGGACCGGCAAGGCCGACGCGGTGCGGGCCGACGCCGCGGCGCACGGCGTCGACCTCGCGGACTGCTTCGGCTACGCCAACGGCACCGAGGACGCGGAGTTCCTCTCCGCCGTCGGGCACGCGGTGGCCGTCTCGCCGACCGACTCGCTGCGCCGGCTCGCGGTGGAGCGGGGCTGGCCGGTGCTCGACTGCGCACCGCGGGGCGGGCTGTTCCCGAGCGTCGCCGACCTCGCGCGGACCGCGGTGTTCTACGGCGGCCTGCTGGGTGGTCTCGCGACCGCGGCAGGCGCGGGTCTGCTGCACGGCTCGCGGCGACGCTTCGTGGACATGGCCGCCGGGGTGGGGTCCGACGTCGCGTTCGGGCTGGCCGGTATCGACGTCGAGGTCAGCGGCGCGGAGCACCTGCACTCGGCGCGCCCGTGCGTGTTCGTGTTCAACCACCAGTCCAAGTTCGACGTGCCGCTGATGATGAAGCTCCTCCGCGAGAACTTCACCGGCGTCGCGAAGAAGGAGGCCGCACAGATCCCGGTGTGGGGCCAGCTGTTCTGGGCGGCCGACGTCGCGTTCGTCGACCGCGGCAACTCCACCGCCGCCCGCGAGGCGCTGCGCCCCGCCGTGGAGAAGCTCCGCGACGAAGGGGTCTCGCTGGCCATCGCGCCGGAGGGGACGCGCTCGGCGACGCCGCGGCTCGGCCCGTTCAAGAAGGGCGCGTTCCACATCGCGATCCAGGCCGGTGTCCCGATCGTCCCGGTGGTCATCCGCAATGCCGGCGAGATCATGTGGCGGGGTGCACAGACGATGCGCGGTGGCACCGTGCAGGTCGCGGTGCTCCCGCCGGTGGACACCTCGTCGTGGGTGCCGGAGGACGTCGGGAAGTACGCCGACCAGGTCCGCGACCAGTTCCTCGACACGCTCGCGGCCTGGCCCGAGCGGCGGATCGCGCAGGACGGACGCACCCAGGAGGACCCGGCATGAGTGACACTCCGCTGGCGTGGGGTTCGGTCCGCGAGATCTCGTCGTTCGAGACGATGATGTGGCGTGCGGAGGCCGACGACCCCCGGTTCCGCTCGCCGGTCCTCGCGGTCGAGCTGCTCGACATCCGGCCGGACTGGGACCGGCTCGTGGCCGCCGTCGACTGGGCGACGCGGATGGTGCCGCGCTTCCGCGAGCGGATCCGCGAGCCGCTCGGCGGGCTGGGCACGCCCTACTGGATCCACGACGTCGAGTTCGACCTGCACTACCACCTGCGCCGGGTGCGCATCCCCGGCGCGGGACCCGACTTCTGGCCGGAGCTGTCCTCGATCGCCGAGCAGTTCATGATGACGCCGTTCGACCGGGAGCGGCCGCTGTGGGAAGCGACCCTCGTCGAAGGTCTCCCGGGCGGTCGCGCCGCGTTCCTGCTGAAGCTGCACCACGTGCTCACCGACGGGATGGGTGTGGTCCAGCTGCTGTCGCAGCTGCACAGCCGCAAGCGGGAGCACGACGAGGAGAAGCCGCAGCCCCCCGCACCCGCCACCGAGACGCCCGACCCGCTGGCCGAGGTCGACCGGCTGGTGCGCCGTGAGGCCGGCATCGTCCCGGCGACGGTGCGCGCCGCGCGCGACGTCGTCGGCGCGCTGACCCACCCGCTCTCCGCGGCCCGCGACAGCGCGCGCTACCTGGAGTCCGCGCTGCGGGTGCTGTCGCCGCCGCCGGGCACCGGGTCGGAGCTGCTGCGCCCGCGCGGGACGTCGTGGCGGTTCGTCGCGCTCGACGTCTCCTTCCCCGACCTGCGGGCGGCCGCGAAGACGGTCGGCGGCTCGTTCAACGACGCCTACGTGGCCTCGCTGCTCGGCGCCTTCCGCCGCTACCACGAGGAGATGGGCCACCCGGTCCCCGGCGACGCCGTCCTGCGCACCTCGGTTCCGGTGTCGGTGCGCCGACCCGGGGACGCCGACGGCGGCAACCGGTGGGCGCCGGCCCGGCTGCGCGGCCCGATGGGCATCGCCGACCCGGCCGCCCGGCTGCGGGCGGTCGGTGAGCAGATGCGTGCGGCCCACGAGGAGCCCGCGCTGGAGAGCCCGGACGTCGTCGCCCCGCTGCTGGCCCGGCTGCCCGGACCGCTGCTGACGCTGGTGGCGGGCGGGTCGACCCAGGGCAACGACCTGCAGGCCTCGAACGTGCCGGGCCTGCGGGCGGAGGCGTTCCTGTGCGGGGCACGGATCGATCGGGTCTACCCGTTCGCGCCGCTGCCCGGCTGCGCGGCGATGATCACCGTCGTCACGCACGGCGAGCTCTGCTGCGTCGGGGCGAACATCGACGCCGCCGCCATCACCGACCGCGACACGTTCGCGCGCTGCCTGGCCGAGGGGTTCTCCGAGGTCCTCGCCCTGCACCCGGGGTCGGCCGAGCCGGTGGTGGTGGCGTGAGCGCCGTCCACGTCGGCGGGTCCGGCGAGCCGTTGCTGCTGCTGCACGGGGTGACGTCGTCGTGGCGGGCCTGGAAGCCGGTGCTGGCGATGCTCGAGGAGCACCACGAGGTCTGGGCGGTCACCATGCCCGGCCACCTGAACGGCCCCCCGATGCCCGAGGGCGAGTTCAGCATCGACCTGCTGGTCGACGCGCTGCTCGACCAGCTCGACGGGCTCGGCGTGCCCGAGCGCCCGCACGTCGTGGGGAACTCCCTCGGCGGCTGGGTCGCGCTGGAGCTGGCCCGCCGCGGGCGCGCCCGGTCGGTCGTGGCGCTGTCCCCGGCCGGGACCTGGGAGATGCCCGCCGACCTGTACCGGTTGCTCGCGAGCTTCCGGATCGGCGCGATGCTCGCCGGGTGGGCGCCGGTCCGGGCGCTCGCCTCGTGCGGTCTGATCCGCCGGCTGATGCTGCGCGCGCTGTCCGAGCGCACCGACCGCTTCACCCCCGAGGAGGTCGCCGAGCTGTTCGCGGACTTCCTCGGCTGCACGGTGCTCGACCCGCTGCTGTCCGCCGCGCGGATGGACAACGCGATGGCACCGTTCGAGGAGCTGCCCTGCCCGGTCCGGATCGCGTGGTCGGGCTCGGACCGCACGATCCCCTACAGCCGTTACGGGCGCCCCATGATGGACGCCGTGCCCGGCGCGGAGTTCGTCGTGCTGCCGGGGGTCGGGCACGTGCCGATGGTCGACAACCCGGCCCTGGTCGCGTGGACGATCCTGCAGCACACCCGCTACGAGGTGGCCTCGTGACCGGGCCGGCCGCCGGGTCGCCGGACGGGGCCGTGGACCTGGCCGCGGCGGTCGAGGGCTGGGCGCCGGAGCCGCTCGTCGGCACCGACGCGGTGTCCGCGTGGTCGGTCGCCGCGTTCTCCGGCCTGCTGGACCTCGACCCGGTCGCCGCCGAGGGCGACCCGCTCCCGCCGCTGTGGCACTGGTTCGCCTTCCTCGACACCCCGCCGACGTCCGCGCTCGGCGACGACGGGCACCCCGGCGAGGGTCGCTTCCTGCCGCCGATCCCGGACCGGCGACGCATGGTCGCCGGCGGCCGCCTGACCTGGCACGCGCCGTGGCGGGTCGGTGAACCGGTGACCCGCCGCCAGGAGCTCGGCCCGGTCCGCGTGAAGCAGGGCCGCAGCGGGCAGATGGCCTTCGTGACCACCCGCGCGGAGTTCCACCGCGGTGACACGCTCCTCTGCGTCGAGGAGCAGGACATCGTCTACCGCTCGCAGCCCGCGGGCACCGGGCGCGGGATCACCGCCCCGGACCCGGCGCCGCGTCCGGAGCACGAGTGGGGATTCACCGTGCCGACCGGCCCGGAGCTCCTGTTCCGCATGTCGGCGCTGACCTACAACACCCACCGCATCCACTACGACCTGCCCTACGTCACCGAGGTGGAGGGCTATCCCGGGCTGGTCGTGCACGGCCCGCTGTTCGCGCTGCTCGGCCTGGAGATCGCGCGACGCCACCGCCCGACGGCGTTCGTCCGCGGCTTCGAGTACCGCCTCACCGCACCGGCCTTCGCCGGCGCGGACGTCTGGGTCGGCGGGACCCCGGACGGGGACCGCATCGTCGTCGCCGCGGGATCGGACGGGGCACCGGAGTCGGTGCGGGGGAGCATCGAGCTGGCGTCCTGACCGGTCAGGTCCGCGGGGCGTGGCGGCGGACGAACTGCCGAGGAGTCACGGTGTCTCGGGGTCCTCCATCGCGGCGAGTGCCTGGGCCAGGGACTCCTCGACGCGGGCGGCTTCGACACCGGCCGCGGACAGGACGCCGTCGCCGTCCTCGGTCTCCAGCAGCGCGAGCAGGACGTGCTCGGTGCCGACGTAGTTGTGTCCCAGCCGCAGCGCGTGGCGGAACGTCAGCTCCAGGGTCTTCTTCGTGTCCGGGTCGAACGGGATGAGGGCGGGGAGGGTGTCCGCGGGGGCGGGCAGCGCTGCGGTGGCGGCCTCGCCCAGCGCCGCGGTGTCGGTGCCGAGCCCGGTCAGCAGCAGCACCGCGAGCCCACGGGTCTCGGAGAGCACGCCGAGGAGCAGGTGCTCCGGCGTGATCCGGTCGTTGCCGGCCGCACGGGCCGCCTCCTGGGCGGCGACGACGACGGCCCGCGCCCGCGGGGTGAAGCGCTCGAAGCCGCCCGCCATGTCGGTCCTGGGGTCGGCACGCGGCACGAACCGCTTCTGCGCGGCCTGCTTGGACACCCCCATGCTGCGGCCGATCTCGGTCCAGGAGGCGCCGGAACGGCGCGCCTGGTCCACGAAGTGGCCGATCAGGTGGTCGGCCACCTCACCGAGGTGGCCGCCGGCGAGTACTGCGTCGGACAGCTGCTCCAGGGGGTCCTGGTGGATGGCGGTGATGGCTCGGATGAGGTCGTCGAGACGGACGGTGGTGCCCGGAGGCGTCGGAGTTCCCATGCGTCAACTGTAAGTTGACGCAGGCGATCCGTCAACATTGAGTTGACGGTCATTCGTGCTCGGGCAGGAGCGGCACCTGCAGGCCCTCGTCGTGGCCGAGGCGGCTGGCGCGGCCGACCGAGGCCGATCCGAACCGGCTCCGGACGGCGTCGAGCGCGGTGTCCAGGGCGGGTCCGGCGTGCGCGTCGAGCGGCAGCTCCAGCTGCAGGGCGTCGTCGCGGTCGAGGTTGGTCAGCGACAGGCCGAGCAGGGTGATCCCGCGGCGGTGGATCTCGGGCAGCGCGTCGACGAGCAGTCGTCGTGCCGCGGACAGGATCGTCGGAGTGTGGGCAGTGGCGACCGGCAGGGTGTGCGAGCGCGTGATGCGGGCGTAGTCGCCGAACCGCACCCTCAGCACGACGGTGCGGCAGACCCGGCCGCCGGCGGGGGTGCCGATCGCGCCGGTGCCCGCCGGATCGTCCGGGTCGTCGCCCGGCCCGGCGGCGTCGAACGGGTCCGGGGTCCCGTCCTGCTCGTCGCGGTCGGAGCCGCGGGGGGCGCGAAGTCGCCGGGCCAGCCGGTCGACGGTCGAGGCCAGGATGCCGTCGAGCTCGGCGTCGGTGCGCGGGCGCCGGCCCAGGGCCCGCTGCGACCCGATCGACCGGCGGGTCCGGTGGGTGTCCACCGGCCGGGGGTCCTGCAGGTGGGCCAGGGCGTGCAGGTGGCGGCCCGCGGCGGGTCCCAGGTAGGAGACCAGCGCCGCCTCGCCCAGCGACGCGACGTCGGCGTCGGTCCGGACCCCGACCTCGTGGAGCCGGGCCGCGGTCACCGCGCCGACGCCCCACAGGCTGCGCACCGGCAGCGGGTGCAGGAACTCCCGTTCCCGGTCGGGGTCGACGACCAGCAACCCGTCGGGCTTCGACGCCCCGCTGGCCACCTTCGCGAGGAACTTCGTGCGGGCCACGCCGACGCTGATCGGCAGACCCGCCTCCCCGGCCACCCGCTCGCGCAGCCGCGTCGCGATCTCCCGGGGGGTCCCCGCGATCCTCAACAGCCCGCCGACCTCCAGGAACGCCTCGTCGATGGACAGCCCCTCGACCTCCGGGGTCGTGTCGCGGAACAGCGCGAACACCGCGCGGCTCGCCTCGGAGTAGGCCGCCATCCGCGGCGGCACGACGACCGCCTGCGGGCACAGTGCCCGCGCCTGGCGCCCGTTCATCGCGGTCCGCACGCCGTAGGCCTTCGCCTGGTAGCTGGCCGCCAGCACGACACCGCCGCCCACGATCACCGGTCGCCCGCGCAGCCGCGGGTCGTCGCGCTGCTCGACCGACGCGTAGAACGAGTCCAGGTCGGCATGCAGGATGGTGGCCAGGCCGCGCACGAACACATGTTCGCATGCGGCCGGGCCGACGGCGAGGGCTCGGTGTGGTGTCTCAGGCGCCCCCGGTCCGGCTGCGCCAGCGCTCGCGGGCCCGCCGGGCGGCCTTCGCCACCGCGGCGTCGGGGTGGTGCTCGCCCAGCGCGGCGAGCACGTCGCCGACCCGGGGATGGTCGAGCTGCCACAGCATGTCGAACACGTCGAGGGACTCGGGCGGGAACTCGGCGGCGAACGCGTCCGGCCAGTCCTCGGCGTCGACGGTGTCCAGCGCGACGGCCAGCACGTTGACCGAGGCGACCAGCAGGAGCTCCGGCTCGACGGCGTCGGGGTCCAGCTCCCCGCGCGCGACGAGCCGGCGGGCCACCATCCCGCGGTGCGGGCCGTCGAGGTGCTCGCGCAGCAGGGTGTCGACGGTGTCGGCGCCGAACCGGTCCGCGGCCACCCCGGTCGCGGTGAGCGCGACCAGCAGCGACTGTCCCGGCGCGAGCGCGGCGGCCACGAAGTCCGCGACCGCGCGGGCCGGGTCGGGCTGCGCGGCGTGCCAGGCGTCGATGTCGCGGCGCCACTCGTCCGGCGCGACCTCCCCGGCCAGCTCGACGATCTCCGCGGCCGAGGCGACCGCCGGGTCCGGGCGGGTCGGGTAGTGCAGGTCCTCGGCGGCGAGCAGCAGCAGCGCGCAGGCGACCCCACCGGGAGTCAGCTGCACGATCCCGCCGACCCGCACCTGGCCGACCAGGTCGTCGGGCTCGGTCCGCGAGCCGGTCCAGGCGACGACGCCGAGCCGCTCCAGCTGCTCCAGCAGCAGCTGCGCCCGGCCCTCGGCGACACCGGTGTCGCCGGGCTGCTCCTCGGTCCAGTCGAGCAGCACGTCCAGGGCGTGGCACAGGTCGTCGTGGTCGACGCCGTCCTCGACGTGGCGCAGCAGGAACAGCAGGGCCGGGGTCGCGTCCTCCGAGGGCGGGCCGTCCCCGGCGCCGAGCAGCGCCTCGATCGTCTCGTCGTCGATCCCGGCCCCCGGCACCGGGGCCTCGTCGTCGATCCCGGCCCCCGGCACCGGGGCCTCGTCGTCGAACCCGAGGACCACGTCCTCGAGCGGTGCGGGCAGCGACGGGTGGGCCGACGAGCCGGCCGGGCGGTCGGGGTCCGTCCCGTCGTCGACGACGGCACGCGGCCAGCCGGTCGAGAGCGCCCCCACGTCGCGGGCGGCCAGCACGAGGTCCTCGTGGGCCGTGGTGTCGTCGAGCCCGGCGAACCGTGGCACGGCCACCAGCCTGCCCTTCTCCCGGCGCACCGCGCCCGCGCGCACGCTGGTCTCCAGCACCCAGGTGAGCGTCCGCAGCCGGGTGGAGCGGTCGAGGCGGCCGTAGCGGTCCGGCTCGTCACCGGTGCCGAGCAGGTCCACCAGCTCCCGCGCGTCGGCCAGCCGCAGGTTGCCGGTCGCGGTCAGCGGCCTGCCGCGGTCGCCGCACCAGGCGGCCAGCGCGCGGGCGTCGTGCAGGATCCGGGCCTGCGCCGCGGACGCCGCCCGGTCGGCGGGCGAGGGGATCCGCACCGGGTCCGGGTCGTCGCCCAGCTCGGTCAGCAGCGGGGACCCGGCTCCGGCCTCCAGCTCCTCGTACTCCTGTACGTACTCCCCGCACAGCCGCCGCACCTGCGACGGCCGCGGCCCGCCCGGGGCGAGCAGCCCCCGTTCGTCGAGGTACTCGATGAACGCCGCGACGCTCGCGGGCACCAGACGCACCGGCAGCCGGTGCTCCAGCACGCCGTGCGGGCACCAGCCGTCGAGGAAGGTCTCGACGTGCTCCAGGGGCCAGTCCGCGAGGTCACCGTCCGCCGCCAGCCACTTGTACTGCAGCAACAGCTCCGCCGACATCGGCTCGGCGTCCACCTCGTTCTCGGTGAGCCACGCCGCGAACCCGTCGAGCAGTTCCTGGGCGGCCGCGTGGAACTCGTCGTCGGAGTCCGGGCCGAACCGCATGCGCATGGCCCGAGTGTGCACGCCCGGCGGGCCGGCCACACCCACGGCCACGGATCGGCGTGTCCGGAGCGGGCCACCGGCTCGGCAGGCAGGATGGCCGGGACATGACCACACTCCTCGCCCTGCTCGCGGCCGCGGCCGCCATGGCCGGCAACACCGTCGCCGCCCTCTGGGAGGCCCGCGGGAGCCGGCTGGCGAAGTACGGGCGGCCGGTGTGGCTGCAGCCGTGGTTCCTGGCCGGGCTGTTCGCCGACATCCTGGCCTGGGTGCTCACCGTGGTCGCACTGCGGTACCTGCCGGTCTTCGCGGTCCAGTCGATCCTCGCCGGCGCCATCGCGCTGACCACGCTGGCCGACCACGGCTGGAACCCGTGGAACCTGATCCGGCGCGACCGGTGGGCCGTCCTGGCGGTGCTCGCAGGCCTGGTCGTGGTGGCCGCGAGCGCCGAGCCGGACCGTCCGGACGCGTTGCCCCCCGTGGCCACCCCGGTCCTGCTGGTGTCGTTCGTGCTGATCCTCGCCGCCGCACCGTTGGTGTGGCGTGCCGGCCGGCCGATGCTGCTGGCGCTGCTGGCCGGGCTCGGGTTCGGCGGTACCGCGCTGGCCGTGCGGGCCATCCACCCCGGGCCCCTGCGCTGGGAGACCGCGGGCAGCCTGCTGCTCGACCCGCTGGTGTACGGCGTCGTCGCGATGGGTGTGCTCGGGGTGCTGGCCTTCGCCCGTGCCCTGCAGGACGGCGCCGTCGGCCCGGCGGCGGCGGTGCTGTCGGTGACCGAGGTCGTGGTGCCGGGCGTCGTCGGGCTCGCGCTGCTCGGCGACCGGATCCGGCCGGGCTGGGAGGGCGCGGCGCTGGCCGGGGTGCTGGTCGCGCTGGCCGGGGTGGTCGTGCTGACCCGTCCCGACCCGGAGTCGGTGCGCCGCCGGGTGCACTGAGCCGGGCCCCGAGCGGGAACAGCCACGGCCGGAGCCGGTGTTGCCCCCACATGACGAGCACCTGGACCTCCGCGACGACCGAGAGCACCGAGCGCGCCGCGTACGACACCTGGCGCGCCGACCGCGAGCGGACCCTGGCCGAGCCGCACGGCTGGCTGTCGCTGACCGCCCTGCACTGGCTCGACGACGGCGAGGGCGGGCTGCCGGGGCTGCCCGGCACCTGGCGGGTCGCCGGCCCGGACGCGGTCGCGGTCACCGCCGAGGCGGCCGACGGCGTCGTCCTGCCCGGCACCGACGCGCCGCTCGACGGCACGGCGCACCTGCACCCGGTGGACGGCGCACCCGGGGTGATGGTCACCGTGGGGGAGCGGGTCGTCGAGATCGCGCGGCGCACCGACTCCTACGCGCTGCGCGTGCGCGACCCGAGGGCGGTCACCCGGACCGCCTTCACCGGTGTCCCGGCCTGGGGTTACGACCCGGCCGCGGTCGTCGACGCGGTGTTCACCCCCTACGACGCGCCGCGCACCGTCACCGTGGACGCCGTCGTCGCCGGCCTGCAGCACTTCCCGACCGCGGTCGGCGAGGTCGCCTTCACCTGGGCGGGCCGCCCGCAGCGACTGGTGGCGCTGGCGGGCAAGGACGGGGGCCTGTCCCTGCACTTCCGCGACGCCACCTCCGGGGACACCACCTACGGCGGCGGGCGCATCCTGCGCGCCGACGACCCCGCCCCGGACGGGACCCTGCGCCTCGACCTGAACCGGGTGGTGAACCTGCCCTGCGCGTTCACCGCGTACGCCACCTGCCCGCTGCCGCCGGCCGGGAACACCCTGGACGTGCCGGTGGAGGCGGGTGAGCGGACCCCGTCGCGGCCCGACCAGGTCTGAGGCGAGGGGCGGCCCGGCACACGGGGAGCGTGTGCCGGGCCGGGGGCGGCGAGCCCCCATGCCGCGGCGGTTGCAACCTCCCCGCAACCGGTGTCGTGGGTCACGCGGGTGGTGTTCACTCCGGTCGTTGCCCCGACGACCGCGGCTGGACGGCGAGCGCCGCCACGGTCGTGGCGAACCGCTCGCTGGAGGTGCCCGTGACGACCACGCAGGAGAAGACGGCGGCACGCACGACCGCGGAGGGCTGGCTCACCGCCTTCGCCGACGCCCTGTCCGCCCGCGACATCGACCGCGCCGTCGGGCTGTTCGCCGACGAGAGCTACTGGCGCGACCTGGTCGCGTTCACCTGGAACCTGAAGACCGTCGAGCACCACGACGGCATCCGTGACCTGCTGACCCACACCCTGGACCCGACCGACCCGTCGCACTGGGCGCTCTCCGCCGAGCCGACCGAGGCCGGCGGCGTCACCGAGGGGTGGTTCACGTTCGAGACCGCCGTCGGGCGCGGCTCCGGGCACGTCCGCATCGTCGACGGGAAGGCGTGGACCCTGCTCACCACCCTCGACGAGCTGAAAGGCCACGAGGAGCCCCGCGGGGAGAACCGGCCGCTCGGCACCGAACACGGCGCCAACCCCGCCCGGGTCACCTGGAAGGAACGCCGCGACGCCGAGCTGGCCGAGCTGGGCCACACCCGCGACCCCGAGGTCGTGATCATCGGCGGCGGGCAGGGCGGCATCGCGCTGGGCGCCCGGCTGCGCCAGCTCGGTGTCGACACGATCATCGTCGAGCGCAACGAGCGGCCCGGCGACTCCTGGCGCAAGCGCTACAAGAGCCTCGCCCTGCACGACCCGGTCTGGTACGACCACCTGCCGTACCTGAAGTTCCCGGACAACTGGCCGGTGTTCGCGCCGAAGGACAAGATCGGCGACTGGCTGGAGTTCTACACGCGGATCATGGAGCTGAACTACTGGGGCTCCACCACCGCGAACAGCGCCGAGTTCGACGAGGCGTCCGGTCGCTGGCGCGTCGTCGTCGACAGGGCGGGCGAGCAGATCACCCTGCGCCCGCGCCAGCTCGTGATCGCGCTCGGCGTCTCCGGCAAGCCGAACATCCCCGACTTCCCCGGGCAGGAGCAGTTCCGCGGCGAGGTGCAGCACTCGTCCCAGCACCCCGGCCCGGACGCCTACCGGGGCAAGAAGGTCGTGGTCATCGGCTCGAACAACTCCGCCTTCGACATCTGCGGGTCGCTGTGGGAGGTCGGCGCCGACGTCACGATGGTGCAGCGCTCCTCGACCCACATCATCCGGTCCGAGTCGCTGCTGGAGTACTGCCTCAAGGGCCTCTACTCCGAGGAAGCGGTCGCGAACGGCGTCGACACCCACACCGCGGACATGATCTTCGCGTCGTTGCCGTACCGCATCATGAACCAGTTCGAGAAGCCGAACTACGACAAGGTCCGCGAGATCGACGCCGAGTTCTACGCCAAGCTGGAGAAGGCGGGCTTCGACCTCGACTTCGGCGACGACGACTCCGGTCTGTTCATGAAGTACCTGCGCCGTGGCTCGGGCTACTACATCGACGTGGGTGCCGCCGAGCTCGTCGCCGACGGCAAGGTGAAGCTGGTCCGCGGCCAGATGCAGGAGTTCACCGAGAAGGGCGTGAAGCTCGCCGACGGCACCGAGCTCGACGCCGACCTCGTCGTGTTTGCGACCGGCTACCGGTCGATGAACGGCCTCGCCGCCGACATCGTCGGCCAGGACGTCGCGGACACGGTGGGCAAGGTGTGGGGCCTGGGCTCGGACACGACCAAGGACCCCGGTCCCTGGGAGGGCGAGCAGCGCAACATGTGGAAGCCCACCCAGCAGCAGAACCTGTGGTTCCACGGCGGGAACCTGCACCAGAGCCGGTTCTACTCGCTGTACCTGGCGCTGCAGCTCACGGCGCGGGCGGCGGGCATCGACACCCCCGTCTACGGGCTGCAGGAGCGGCACCACCTCTCCTGACCGCCGAGCAGGAGAGCCACCGGGGTGGCCGCGCGCCGGGACCGCGTGCGGCCACCCCGTACTAGCGTTGCGCCGGTGACCACCTCCGACGGCGCGGTGCCGTCCACCCGGGCGCTCTGGGCCGAGCTCGAGCCGGTCCACGACGTCGTCTACTTCGCCCCCGAGGCGCAGGCCGCCGCCGGGGCCGCCGGGTTCCGCGGGTTCTGGCGTGGCTACTTCGCGATGCGTGCCGCGCCACTGGGGCCGGTGGGCGCGGCACCCGTGACGGCCGCGTTCCACGGATTCCACCGGTCGATGGTCGCCCGCGCACTGCCCGCGGTCTGGTCGCTCGGCACCCCGGCCGCGGCGCTCGCGGCCCGCCTCGCCGGTGCCGCCGCCGCACTGCGCCGGTCCGGTCTCGACGGTGCCGGCCCGGCCGCCGACCCGGCCGCGCTGCGCCGGGCCGCGGAGCTGGCCTGGGCGGCCGCCGGGGAGGTCGACGTCGACGGCCGCGTCCTCGCCGCCGCGAACGCCGCACTGCCCCGGCCCGACGGCGACCTCGAGACCCTCTGGCAGGCGACGACGACGCTGCGCGAGCACCGCGGGGACGGCCACGTCGCCGTCCTGGTCGCGCGGGGCATCGGCCCGGTCGCCGCGCACCACCTCAAGATCGCCGCCGGGGAGACCGACGGCGAGTGGCTGCGCACCGCCCGCGGGTTCGACCCCGAGACCTGGGCGGCCGGTGCGCAGGACCTGCGTGCCCGCGGCTGGGTCGACGCCACCGGTGCGCTCACCGCCGCGGGCGCGCACGAGCACGACGAGATCGAACGGCTCACCGACCGGGCCGCCGCCCGCCCGTGGGCCGCCCTCGGCGCGGACCGGACCGCCGAGCTCGCCGCGCTGCTGGCGCCGATGGCGTCGGCGGTGCTCGCGGCCGGGGACGTGCCCGCGCACGGCCCGGTCGGGCTCGTCCGGGACGCCCGATGAGGACCGCCACGACGGTGGAGGCCTCCGGCGGCGACTGGCGCGAGACCGTCGAGTTCGTCGTCGAGGCCGAACGGCTCGGTCTCGACGACTGCTGGGTCGCCGAGGCGTGGGGGTCGGACGCGCCGTCGGCGCTGGGCTACCTGGCCGCCCGCACCGAGCGGATCCGGCTCGGCTCCGGGGTGATCCAGGTCGGCACCCGCTCGCCGGTCGCGGTCGCCCAGGCGGCGCTGACCCTGCACGACATGTCGCAGGGCCGGTTCCTGCTCGGCCTCGGAGCGTCCGGCCCGCAGGTGATCGAGGGCCTGCACGGGGTGCCGTTCGCGCGCCCGCTCACCCGGCTGCGCGAGACGATCGAGGTGGTCCGGGCCGCCTGCGCGGGGGAGCGCATCGACTACGACGGCGAGACCGTCGCGATCCCGCTGCCCGGCGGCGAGGGCCGCCCGATGCGGCTGTCGACGACGCCCGTGCCGGACCTGCCGGTGTTCGTCGCGGCGCTGTCCCCGCGGATGTTGGAGCTCACCGGGCGGGTCGCCGACGGCTGGCTGGGCACGAGCTTCGTCCCGGAGGGCGCCGAGGCCTACCTCGCCCACCTCGACACCGGTCTGCGCGCGGCCGGGCGGGCCCGGTCCGCGATCGAGGTCTGCCAGGGCGCCGAGGTCGCCTTCGCCGCCGACGAGGCCGAGCAGGCGGCGATGGTCGACGCCCGCCGTCCCGGCATCGCGTTCAGCCTCGGCGGGATGGGCACCGCCGAGCGGAACTTCTACTACGACGCCTACCGGCGCCAGGGCTGGGGCGAGCGCGCCGACGCCGTCCGCGCCGCCTGGCAGCGCGGGGACCGGGCCGGCGCCGCGGCCCTGGTGACCGACGAGATGGTGCTGGGGACGACGCTGGTCGGTACCCACGAGCGGACCGGCGCGCGGCTGCGGGACTGGGCCGCCGCCGGCGTCGACACCGTCCGGCTCTACCCCGCCGGCGAGACGCTCGACGAACGACTCACCACCCTGGCGCGGGCCGTCGAGCTGGCCCGGGCCGCGGGGTGAGCACACGGCGGCGGCGCGCCGCTGCTCGGACTACCCACGCGGCGCGCTCGTAGGCTCGACTCTCCCCAGGTCAGGCATGCCTCACCGGTTGTCGGACGGATCACGAACGGGTGTGGGCGCCCCACGGTCGGGGCACTCCCGGTACGTCCCGAACCGACATCGGAAGGAGCGGTGAGCACCATGGCCACCCCGATCACCAGCCCGCTCGACGGCGGCGCCACCGACATCACCGGCCGCGTGCTGCAGGAGACCCTCGTCGACCTCGTCGACCTGTCCCTGGTCGCCAAGCAGGCGCACTGGAACCTCGTCGGCAAGCAGTTCCGTGACATCCACCTGCACCTCGACGAGCTCGTCGACCTCGCGCGCGAGCACGGCGACTCGGTCGCCGAGCGTGCCGCCGCCATCGGCGTCGCCCCCGACGGTCGCGCGAGGACGGTCGGCCGCGACACCGGGCTGCCGGAGTACCCGGCGGGCTACGTGTCCGACCAGGACACGGTGCTGACCATCTCGGCGACCGTCGACGCCGTCGTCGACCGGCTGCGTCCGCGGATCGAGCAGGCCGGCAAGGCCGACCCGCTCACGGAGGACCTGCTCATCGAGCTGGGCCGCGCGCTGGAGGAGGCCCGCTGGATGTGGCAGGCCCAGGCGGCCGGCTACCGCGGCGAGGTCTGAGCAGCACCCACCACACCGGCCCCGGACGTCCCCACCACGGCGTCCGGGGCCGTCGTGCGTCCGCAGGCGTGAGGCCCGCTGCGTGAGGCCGGGACCGTGAGATCTGCTGCGTGAGGTCTGCGGTGGGTCACCGCACCGCCGTCGCGGCCGCGGTGACCGTCGCCCGCCAGATCGCCATCGCCGCCCACAGCACGAACACCCCGACCGGCAGCGGCAGCGCATCGGGCAGGTCCGCGCCGTAACGCGGCCGCAGCGCGCCGGCCCGCCACACCCGGCCCGCCTCGTTGACCGCGTCGGCCGTGGTGAGCAGCGCGAACCGGTGCCCGACCCCCGAGCCGCTGAGCCGGTAGGCCAGGTCGCCGACCTCGACCGACCACCGAGGGCGCGACAGCGGCCCGTCCGGATGGTCGACCGAGCGCTGGATGCGGGCGCGGACGTCGCCCTCCAGCGCGAACCGGGCGATCCCCTCCGAGCGCAGCGCGTAGGGGTGCCCGTCGATGACGAGGTCCCGGTGGGCCTGCCAGGCACGTGCGCTCCACCCGGTCACGGCCCGGCCGTCGGCGGTGACCTCGTAGCGCACGCGGAGCAGCCCGGCCGGAACGGAGGTGGCACGCAGCTGCACCCGCCCAGCGTGCCACCTCCGGTGGCCGCCGCGGGAGGATCATCCGGTGAACCGTGCGATCGTCCTCGCGTTGCTGGCCGCCTGCGCCGGGGTGGTGGACGTCTGGGCGGTGGTCGCCCTGGGTGGCGCCTTCGCCGGCGTCGTCACCGGCAACCTCGTGACGGCGGGGCATGCCGTCGCCGTCGCCGACCCGGTCGAGCTGCTCCCACCGGCGGTCGCGGTGGCGGGCTTCGTCGCCGGGGTCGGTCTGTGGTCGCTGCACCGGCGGTGGCAGCGGGATGCGGTGTCCGCGCCGCTGCTGGCCGAGCTGGTCGTGCTGATCGCACTCGCCGTCGCGTGGCTGCTCGCGCCCGCCGCGACGCTGCCGCTGCTGGCCGGGGCCGCGGTCGCGATGGGTGGACAGAGCAGCGTCGCCCGGCTGCTCGGGGAGTCCACGACCTACATGACCGGCACCCTGACCGGTGCGGTCGCCGACCTGGTCACCGGCGACGGGCGGCGGTGGTCGGCGCTGCGCCAGCTCGGCGCGCTGGTGCTCGGGGCCGTCGCGGGCGGGCTCCTGCTGGAGCACCTGCGGCCCGCCGTGCCCGCGGTGGCGGTGCTGCTCGCCGGGGCGGCCGTCGTCGTCCACGCCGTCGGTGCCCGGCGGGTGCAGGATGGTCGAGTGGGGTCCGCCGCCCCGTAGGACCCCGCCACTCGTGGGACGACGTAGAAGGAGTACCGACCGTGCCGCTGCACCCGCAGGTGGAAGCCCTCCTGACGCTCCTGGCCCAGCAGGGCGGTGACCCGCCGGAGACCATGACCGTCGAGCAGAACCGGGCCATGCTCCGGGGGATGGCCGCGGTGTCCGGCCCGCCCGAGCCGGTCGCGGCGGTCCGCGACGACCGCGCCGGTGACGTACCGGTCCGCATCTACACGCCCGAGGGCACCGGCCCGTTCCCGATCCTGGTCTTCTACCACGGCGGCGGCTGGGTGATCGGCGACCTCGACAGCCACGACCCGGTGTGCCGGTCGCTGGCCAACCGGTCCGGCGCCGTCGTCGTCTCGGTCGACTACCGGCTCGCGCCCGAGCACCGGTTCCCCGCGGCCGTCGACGACGCCGTCGCCGCCCTGGACTGGGTGCACGCCCACGCCGCGGAGTTCGACGGCGACCCGTCCCGCATCGCCGTCGGCGGCGACTCCGCGGGCGGGAACCTGTCGGCGGTCGTCGCCCAGCACGCTCGCGACCACGGTCCCGACCTGCGGTTCCAGCTGCTGGTCTATCCGGCCGTCGACGGCGCCGACGAGAGCCCGTCGATGACCGAGAACGCACAGGGTCCGCTGCTGACCCGGGCCATGATGGAGTGGTTCATGGGCCACTACCTCACCGACGAGAAGGACCTGCGCGACCCGCGGATGTCTCCGGCCCGCGCCACCGACCTGTCCGGGCTGCCGCCCGCGCTGGTCGTCACCGCGGAGTTCGACCCGCTCCGCGACCAGGGTGCTGCCTACGCCGCGGCGCTGAACGCCGCGGGGGTGAAGGCGGAGCTGCGCGAGTCGCCGGGCATGATCCACGGGTTCCTGCAGTTCGGCGCCGCGGTCGACGACAGCCGTGCCCTGCTCGACGAGGCGGGCGCCGCCCTGCGCACCGCTCTGGCCTGACCCACCCCCGCACCCGCCCCTCCTCGCGCGCCGAGCCCGCGGCGTCGTCGTGCTGGGCGGGGTGGGACGGGGGAGCGGGGGCGCCGGGGAGGTCGGGGGAATGCGGGTCCCGGGCCGGTCGTTGCGGATGCTCAGAAGGCCGTCCGACCCGAGGAGCACCGTGCCCCGCCTGTCCCCGCCGGTGGCGTTCGCCGTCGTCGCCGCGACGTTCGTCTGGTTCCTCGCCGCGTCGTCCGCGCCGTCCCCGCTCTACGTCGTGTACCAGGAGAGCTTCGCCTTCAGCGAGTTCACGCTGACCACGGTGTTCGCGGTCTACGTCCTCGCGCTGATCGCCGCCCTGCTCGTCGCCGGGTCGCTGTCGGACCACATCGGGCGCAAGCCGGTGCTGCTCGGTGCGATCGCGCTGGAGGCCGTGTCCCTGGTGCTGTTCCTGCTGGCCGACGGTGTCGGCTGGCTCCTGGTCGCGCGCGTCGTCCAGGGCGTCGCGACCGGCGCGGCGACGGCGACGCTGCCCGCGACGCTGGTCGATCTCGCCGCTCGCGGTGACCGGCCCGAGCGCGCCGGCGTGGTCAACGGCACCGCGCCGCTGTCCGGTCTCGCCGTCGGGGCGCTGGGCTGCGGCCTGCTCGTCGAGTACGCGCCCGCGCCGACCCGCCTGGTCTGGGCGCTGCTGCTCGCCGGCCTGGTCCTGGCCGCCGTGCTGGTCGCCCTGATCCCGGAGACCATCGACCGTCGGCCGGGGGCGCTCGCGTCGCTGCGCCCGCGGGTCGGGGTGCCGCCGCGGGTGCGGTCCGGGTTCGCCGTGATCGTGCCGATCCTGCTGGCGAGCTGGGCGCTCGCCGGGCTCTACCTCTCGCTCGGGGGCTCGGTGGTCGCGCAGGTGTTCGGCGTGCGCGACCACCTGGTCGGCGGGCTCACCGTCGTCGCGCTCGTCGGGACCGGCGCGGTGACGGCCTTCGCGCTGCGCGGGCGCGTCCCCGTGACGCTGCTCGTCCCGGCGGCCTGGCTGCTCGCCGCCGGTACCGTCGTCACACTGGCCGGGGTGCTCACCGGAGTGCTCGCGCTCGCCGCCGTCGGCGCGGTCGTCGCCGGGCTGGGTTTCGGCTCGGCCGCCTACGCCACGTTCGGGACGATGTCCACGCTCGCCGCCCCGCACGAGCGCGGCGAGCTCTTCGCGGCCCTCTACACGCTGGCCTACCTGGCGTTCTCGGTGCCGGCGATGGTCGCGGGCGTCGCCGCGACGCTGGGGGAGCTGCGGCCCACGGCGCTGGTGTACGGCGGCGTCGTCGCGGTGCTCGCCGTCGTCGCGGCGGTGCTGGGCCGTCGCGTCCCCGTTCCCGCGACGGGCGAACCGGTCCCCGCGCCGACCCGCGGCAGCTGATCGGCGGACGGCCCGACGGGTATGCGTTACCCCGTCCGTCGGTGAACGCGGCCAGGCGACCACTCGTCGCCTACTCCGCGGCGGCGGGTGTCACGGGTTGTGACGAGTGGTCTCGGCGTGGTTACGGTGTCGGCCGCTCCGGGCCCTCCCCGCACTCCGGCCCGGGCGGCACCTGCTCCCCGAGGTAGAGGAACGACGATGGCTGGACGACACCGCAAGCCCACCGAGACCGGCCGGAAGGTCGCCCGGATCAGCGCGTTCGCCGCGGTGGCGGCGGCTCCACTGGGCGTCGTCGGGACCGCGGCGGCGGCCGAGTCGACGTCGTCGGCCGCGCCGTCGGTCGAGCGGACCGCCACCTGGGACAAGCTCGCGCACTGCGAGAGCACCGGGAACTGGGACGCCGACACCGGCAACGGGTTCAAGGGCGGACTGCAGTTCACGCCGTCGACCTGGAAGGAGTTCGGCGGCCGGAAGTACGCCCCGAGCGCCGAGCAGGCGACCAAGGCCCAGCAGATCGAGATCGCGAAGAAGGTGCAGGACGAGCAGGGCTGGAAGGCCTGGCCCGCGTGCACCGAGAAGCTCGGCTGGCGCTGAGCGGCCACACTGGTCGCATGGATCTGGACGCGGTACGGCGGATCGTCGCCGAGGACTCCGGGCTGTGCACCGTCGCGGTCGTCCGCGCCGACGGACGCCCGCACACCTCGCTGGTCAACGCGGGTGTGCTCGACCACCCCGTGACCGGCACCCCGGTGGCCGCCTACGTCACCTACGGCCCCGTCAAGCTGACGGCGTTGCGCGCGCGACCCGCGACGTCGCTGCACTGGCGGGCCGGGTGGCGCTGGGTGGCCGTCGAGGGCAACTCGGAGATCATCGGGCCGGACGACCCGCGCGACGGCGTCGACGTCCCGCAGCTTCTCCGGGACGTGTTCGTCGCCTGCGGCGGCACCCACGACGACTGGGCCGAGTACGACCGGGTGATGGCCGAGCAGCGGCGGGCGGCGGTGCTCGTGGCGCCGGAACGGGTGGTCGGGAACCGCTGAGGTCAGCCGGCGTGGGCCGCGCGCAGGTTCGCCATCATCCGCGAGGCCTCGCCACGGAGACGGTCACAGATCGACCTGCCGGTGTACGCCCCGCCCCTCTCGGCCAGCGGTGTGACCTGGACCTGAGCACGGAGCGACGCGGTGTCGGCGACGTCGAGCACGAGCTGACAGAGCGGTAGACCCGTCCCCGGGGCAGCCAGCGATCGCTGGACGGCGCCGAACCCCGCGACCTCGACGATCTCGGAGCTGCCGGGCTCGAACGCCTGAGCTGCATCGACGTGGAAGGTCTGGAGTGTGTAGCCCAGACCGTCGCGGGTGCTCCATGTGCAGTCGTTCGACGTGCCGTCCTGGCTCGTGCCGGGTTTCGTCGTCCGGACGCCGAGGCGATCGCGATCCGATGGGGCGAGGCCGTCGCACGGGTCCACCGTCGTGACGTCCAGTTCGAACGGCCGAGGCGGGAACGACACCGGCCGGTCCTGCTCGTCGTGGCGGGCAGCGCCTCCGCAGCCGGTGAGGAGCACGGTGACGGCCAGCCCGATGACCAGCCGGGTGCGCATCACGAGTCGTCCCCGAACTCACGTGCAAGATCGGCGTCGGTGACGCCGTACTCCAGCGCCGTCGCGCGCAGGGCCGTGTGGGCTGCGCGGAGCTCGGCACACTGGGCCCAGTGCCCGGCCAGAATCTGGTCGATCTTCCGCTGGAAGAGGTCGCGGGCGTCGAGGGATACAGGATCCTCGGCACAGGGTCTGAGGTCGAGGCCGTTGAGACTGGCGTTGAGCATCGACTCCATGTCGTCGGCCCGGGTACGGAGCACTCGTGCCACCGCGAGGACGTTGTCCGCGCTGACCTGGGAGATGAGGCCTTCGAACGACCGCTGCCGCTCCGGGCTGAGCGTCACCGGGCGAGCGTAGTCGGTGTTCGTGTTCGCCCGGGGTGGATCAGCCGATTCCCGGCGAGAGTGATGGTGCCGCTCCTGATCCACGGATACCCACCGACCACGGGCGCGGCCAACGGTGCCCGATCGCGGACCCGGCGGAACCGAGTCGCACCCGGCGTCGTCCAAGCCGCATGACCACCTACGCCCACGACCCGGTCGCCTCGACGATCGTCGCCTGCTGGCCCACCGGCGACGGCGCCGTCGCCCACCGGGCCGCCCGCGTCCCGCGGACCCTCGACCACTCCCTGGCCCGCCGCACCGCGACCGCGCTGAGCGCCCTGTCGAGGCACCTGTGGGCCGCCTACGCCGACCAGGCCGCGCACGAGATCGACCCGGCGGAGCTGGCCGCGGCGGTCCGCCACCCGAACCAGCCGGTCGGAGACCTGCTGCGCGTCATGGAGGACGGCTGTGCCGAGACCGCGCACCTGCTCGGCCGGATCGTGGCGCGGGCACCGGGGCAGGCGTTCCGCGACGCCGTCGTCGCCGACGTCCGCGCCGAGACCGACGCCGTCCTCGACGCCGACGACGGCGTCCTCACCGGCCGCTCCGCCCAGGCCGTCGTCCACCCGCGGTGCGACGCCCCGGCCGAGCAGCTCCTCGTCGCCCACTCGCTGCTGCACGACGACCCGCTCGGGCCGCCCGCGATCGTGACGTCGGTCGAGCCGAACGCGGCCGCCGTCGCGACCCTGCGCTGGCTGCGGGCCTCCGCCGCGCTCGTCGCGGAGCGGGTCGGGCATGCGGTGCCCGACGTCGTCGCGCTCGCCGAGGCCATCGGACACGAGGACCTCGCGGTGGCCCGGCACGTGCTGTGCACCCTCGCCGGGGCCGCCGAGGAGGAGGTGGTCCTCGACCTGTTCCAGGAGGCCGTCCTGGCCCGGCAGGGGTGGTTCGTCGTGTGCCCGGAGCAGGCCCCGCACCCCGAGCACGGCCACCGTGCGGTCTCGACCGTCCTGGACCCGCTCGAGCCGGCGTCGTGCCTGCTCGACGGGCTGGTCCGCGGGCTCCACGGCTGCTTCCGGGTGTGGCTCGACGACGTCGTCACCCGGGAGAACCCCGGCACCGACCCGCGGCTGGTCGGGGCCACCCGGATCGCGGAGCTGCGCCGGCTCTACGCCGAGGAGGTCCGGCGCTCGATCGGGGCGGGGCGCTGAGCGCGCTGGTGGGTCGCGCCGCCGATCGCCGAGCTGGGCGTCGGTGACGCTCAGCCGACGACGACCGGGCCGCGCACCTCGTTCGGGGTGCAGGCCCAGCCTCCGACCCGCGTCCGCTCGGTGCTTCCCCGCACGACGACCGGCCCGGTCACCCGGGCCCCGCACACCTCGACGACGCGGGCCCGGGTCGCGGTCACCGGGCCGGTCACGTCGGACCCGCGCAGCACCAGGCTCGCGCCGCCGGTCACCGTGACCGGCCCGCGGACCCGCGCCCGATCCAGGCAGAGCACCCCCGAGCCGACGGTCAGCGGGCCGGTGTACGCCCCGGTCACGGTGCGGGTGCACGCCGGCGTGGCCGGGACCCGGTTGCGGGAGTCGACGGCGTAGGCGACCTTGCCGGGCTTCGGGTCGGTGATCGGGCGGGACAGGTCGCCGAACTCGCCCTTGTCGGCGGCCTTGCCGTCGTTCCAGCGGGCGATCCGGCCGAGCTGGTCCGCGGTCCGGCCGGGCGCGATCTCGGTGTCGCCCGGCGTCGAGGACATCAGCTGCGAGGCGTCCTTCACCGCGCGCAGGTACGAGGCCGGGTCGTGCAGGTCGTAGCGGCCCAGGTCGATCCGGGTGCGCAGCCAGGAGGCCCAGAAGAACTCCAGGTACTCCGGGGCGTCGGCAGGCGGGGCGTAGCCGATGTCGCGGGTGAAGTAGACGAGCCCGCGGTAGGGGTCGTCGGGCAGCAGCGCCAGCCCGATCCGGTCGGGGAGCTGCTGCGGGGTGATGGTGGTGCCGTCGGCGGTGCGCAGCCACACCCAGGACCGGGCCTGCATCTGCGTCCAGAACGCGGCCGGCGTCAGCCGGGACAGGTTCGCCTGCACCCGCATCCGGACCCGCACGTCGGGTCCGCCGTCGGCGGTCTCCAGCAGTGACGTCGTCGTGTGGTGGCCGTCGGTCAGGTACAGCGCGTTCCCGGGCCCGACGACGACGGTCTTCATCGCCGCGAGCGACGCCGGAGTCTCCGCACCGGTCGCGATCGTGCACCGGAACGACGACGGGTCGCGCAGCGTGGCGCCCGGTCCGGCCTCGGCGGCCTCGCCCCGCCCGTCGGCCTCGCACCAGTCGTCGAACCGCTTGTTCGGCGTGCCGCGGTCGGTGTCCTTCGTGCCCGCGTAGCGGCCCAGCTTGTAGTGGATCTGGTCGTGGCCGATGTTCGGCTGGGTGGGCCGCAGGTCGCGCAGGCGCACCTCCAGCAGGTCGCCCTCGCGGGCCTGCGCGGCGGACGGGGCGGTCGGTGGCACTGCGGACGGCACTGCTGTCTGTGCTGCGGACGGCACTGCTGCCGGCGCGGCGAGCGGCGCTGCGGTGGCGCCGGTCGTCGCACCCACGACGAGCGCCGCGACGGTCGCGACGAGGACGGTGCGGACGGCGGTTCGGGACACGGGCACTCCTCGTTCGGGCCCGGCCGGTCCGGCACGGTGATCACCCGAACGGGGACGATCGCGGCCGGAGCGGACGCCCCGGCGACCACCCGGCGTCGTCGGGGTGGCGCGCGGGTGAACGATCACGCCGTCCCGGGCCGGGGCCCCGCGACCAGCTGCACCGCGGTCCCGGCGACGGGCAGCACCAGCAGCAGCGCCAGCGCCGCGCTCAGCCCGAGGACGGCGGCGAACCCGCCGATCGCCGCCGCCCCGATCCCGGCGCCGGTGAGGAAGCACAGCGTCGCGACCCCGATCGCGCCGCTGCGCCGGTCCTGCGGCACCGCGGCACCGACCGAGGCGATCATCGCGGGCTGGCCGGTGCCGAACGCCAGTGTCACCAGCATCGGGGCGAGCGCCAGCACCCACGGCAGGTGGGTCGCCACCCCGGCCACGCCGAGCACCAGCCCGACGACGGTCGTCGCGCAGGCCAGGGTGAGTGTCCGGTGTGCTCCGATCCGGGTCTGCAGGAACCCCGACGCCGCCGGGCACACCAGCGCCACCACCGCCGAGGGCACCAGCACCAGCCCGGTGGACAGCGGGCTCCAGCCGCGCTCGGCGAGCTCCAGCGGGATGCCCAGCAGCAGCGCGAACCAGCTGGCCGGCACCACCGACGCGCACAGCGAGCTGCGCACCACCGTCGCGTTCCCGACCACCCCGCGTGGCAGGAACCCGTCGGGACGGGCCCGCACCCACAGCGCCGTCATGGGCACGCCGACGGCGAGCAGCACCCCACCGGCGACGGCCGCGACCGCACCGGCGCCGGGCGACTGCACCAGCAGCACCAGGCCGGTCACCGCGGTCGCGACGATCACCGCGCCCGCCAGGTCCACCCGGGCGCCGTCGCCACGGACCACCGAGTGCCGCCACAGGTAGGGGAGGGCGAGCAGCGCCAGCGCGGGCAGTGCGACCGCGGCCCGCCACCCGCCCACCGTCGTCAGCGCCCCGCCGATCAGCGGCCCGAGCGCGGACAACGCGGCGGAGGTCCCGGCCAGCCGTCCCAGCGCGCCGCCGCGTCGCTCCGGCGGGATCCGGGCCGAGAGCAGCGCCGAGGCCAGCACCGGGATCGCCGCGGCTCCGATCCCCTGCACGATCCGGGCGGTCATCAGCAGCCCGAAGTTCGGCGCCGCCGCGGCGGCGAGCGCCCCCAGCCCGAGCAGGCCCGCTCCGATGCACAGCGGGGCCCGGATCCCGACGGCGTCGGCGAGCCGTCCGTGCACCGGCGTCGCCACGGCCAGCGCGACGGCGTACCCGCTGACCATCCAGGTCGCGGTCGCGGTCCCGACCCCGAGGTCGGCGGCCAGGTGCGGGAGCGCGACCGTCACCCCGGACGTCGACGTGCCGGCGAGGCCGAAGAGGAGTCCGAGCACGATCGACAGGAGCACACCGGCGATCCTCACCCGCGACGGCCACCGATGCACCGTGATTCCCTGTGTCCGTGCCGACCCCACCCCTCGTCCGCCCGGCGACCGCCGAGGACGCCGACGCCTGCGCCGCCGTCTACGCCCCCTACGTCCGCGACACCGCGATCAGCTTCGAGGTCGAGCCGCCCGGTCCGGTCGAGATGGCCGAGCGGATCGCGGCCGCCCAGGAGCGTCACGCCTGGCTGGTCGCGGTCGGTCCCGGCGGCGCGGTGCTCGGCTACGCCTACGGCGGGCCCTGGAAGTCCCGCGCAGCCTACGGGCGGACCTGCGAGGTCTCGGTCTACCTGGCCCCCGAGGCCCGCGGCCGGGGTGTGGGCCGAGCGCTGTACGAGGCGCTGTTCACCGAGCTCGCCGCGCGCGGCATGGTCGTCGCCGTCGCCGGGATGACCGAGCCGAACGAGGCGAGCGCCGCCCTGCACCGCGCGCTGGGCTTCACCGAGGTCGGCACGTTCCGCGGGGTCGGCTGGAAGCTCGGTGCGTGGCGCGACGTGACCTGGTTCCGGCGGGCGCTGGTCGAGGCCCCGCCGGACGGCCCCCGGGACTGAGCCCGTCGGGTTCGTGCGAGGATCACCGCCCGTTGCGCCACGCACCGCACCCGGCCCAGCCGGCCGGGCGCCGTGCCGGCGCGCCCCGCCCGCCATCCCGGGCCGGGGGAGCGGTACCGCACGGGGAGCACCATGGACGGCCTGCGCCGCGAACTCGACGGGCGCCAGATCGGCATGATCGCCGTGGGCGGCGCGATCGGCACCGGGCTGTTCCTCGGCTCCGGGCTCGCGATCTCCCTCGCCGGTCCCGCGGTGATCGTCGCCTACGTCGTCGCCGCGGTCGTCGCGCTGGTCCTGGCCTACGCGCTGGCCGAGATGGTGGTGCGCCACCCCGAGGCCGGCGGGTTCGGGCCCATCACCCAGCGCTACCTCGGGCCCGGCGCCGGGTTCGTGCAGCGGTGGATGTACTGGGCCGCGCAGGTCGTGAACATCGGCAGCGAGGTCGTCGCCGCCGGGCTCTACCTGACGTTCTGGTACCCCGACCTGCCGCTGTGGATCCCGGTCGTCGGGTTCTCCGTGGTGATGCTGGCGGTCAACGCGGGCGCGGTCCGCTTCTTCGGCGAGACCGAGTACTGGTTCGCAATGATCAAGGTGGTGACGATCGTGGCGTTCATCGCCGTCGGTCTCGTCGCGATCGTGTTCGGGCTGCCCGGGCAGGAACCGGTCGGACTCGGGGCGCTCACCGCGCACGGCGGGTTCGCCCCGAACGGGATCGGCGCGATCTGGCTCGCGCTGACCGTGGTGACCTTCTCGTTCCTGGGCACCGAGGCCGTCGCCGTCACCGCGGCCGAGTCGTCGGACCCGGTGCGCGACATCCCGCGGGCCGCCCGGCGCACCGTCGTGCGGCTCGCGATCTTCTACGTCGGCGCCATGCTGGTGGTGGTGACCCTGGTGCCCTGGAACACCGTGACCACCGGCGACGACGTCGGCGAGTCGCCGTTCGTGCGGCTCTTCGCCCAGGCCGGGGTGCCCGCGGCGGCCACGGTGATGAACCTCGTCGTGCTGACCGCGGCGCTGTCGGCGATGAACACCAACCTCTACGTGACCGCGCGGATGACCTACTCGCTGGCCCGCGACGGCTACGCGCCCCGCTCGCTGGCCCGGGTCAACCGGCACGGCGCCCCGCAGCGGGCACTCGCGCTGTCCGCGGTCGGGCTGGCCCTCGCGTCCCTGGTCTCGGTGTTCGCCGAGGCCACCGCGTTCCCGCTGCTCGTCGGGCTGGCCCTGTTCGGGGCACTGGTGACCTGGCTGCTGATCTTCGCCGCGCACCTCGCGTTCCGCCGGGCGGGCGCCGGTGAGGCGTCCCCGGTCCGCCTCTGGGGCGCGCCGTACACGACGGTCGCGGCGATGCTGTTCGTCGCCGCGGTGCTGGCGACGACGCCGTTCACCACCCAGTTCGCGACGGCGGCGCAGGCGGGTGTGCCCTTCCTGGTCCTGCTCGTCGTGGTCTACCTGGTGGTGCGGCGCCGCCGCCGGCGGGTCACGCCTTCCTCAGCTCCGAGTGGAGCTTGAGCACGGTCTGGCCGTCCTCCTGCTCCAGCACGTAGGCCGGGTTGTCCTCGGTCCCGTTCCGGGACTGCGTCGACCCGTTGATCGTCTTCTCGATCCGGTCGGTGGAGTGGTCCACCACCTTGCCGGTCGGGGTGCCGTTGCCCCAGTTCCAGGCCACCCACGTGCCCTTGGCGAACGTCTGCGTCATGGGGACGGATACCCCCGCGCCGGCCGGTCAACCCGGCGCGGGGGACCGTGTCACCAGATCCGGACGCGCCGGTCCGGGTCGGTGTAGAGCCCGTCGGACTCGGTCACCCCGAACGCCTCGTGGAAGGTGTCGAGGTTCGTGACGACCGCGTTGCACCGCAGGTCCGGCGGCGAGTGCGGGTCGGTGGTGAGCCGCCGGATCGCCTCCGCGTCGCGGGTCACCGCCCGCCACACCTGCGCCCACCCGAACAGCACCCGCTGCTCACCCGTCAGACCGTCGATCACCGGCGGCTCGAAGCCCTCGTGCGCGATCGCGTACGCCTTCAGCGCGATCGTCAGCCCGCCCAGGTCGCCGATGTTCTCGCCGACCGTCAGCGAGCCGTTGACCTTGTGGTCGGGCAGCCCGGCGGGGGACAGGCCGTCGTACTGGTCGATCAGCATCTGCGCGCGGGACTCGAACTCGGTCCGGTCGGCGGACTCCCACCAGTCGGTGAGGTTGCCGTCGCCGTCGTAGCGGGAGCCCTGGTCGTCGAAGCCGTGCCCGATCTCGTGGCCGATGACCGCGCCGATGCCGCCGTAGTTCGCGGCGTCGTCGGCATCGGCGTCGAAGAACGGCGGCTGCAGGATCGCTGCCGGGAACACGATCTCGTTGAGCCGCGGGTGGTAGTAGGCGTTGACCGTCTGCGGGGTCATCAGCCACTCGCCGTGGTCGACGGGGCCGCCTAGCTTGGCGTACTCGGAGTCGTGGCGCCACTGGGCCGCGCGACCCGCGTTGCCGAGCAGGTCGGCCGGGTCGATCTGCAGGTCGGAGTAGTCCTTCCAGGAGTCCGGGTAGCCGACCTTCGGTGTGAACTTGCCGAGCTTGTCCAGCGCCCGCTCCCGGGTGGCCGGGCTCATCCAGTCCAGGGTGGAGATCGACCGGCGGTAGGCCTCGACGATGTTGTCGACCAGCTCGGTGATGCGCTCCTTGGCCCGCGGCGGGAAGTGCCGCTCGACGTAGATCTTCGCGACGGCCTCGCCCAGCGCGCCCTCCACCAGCGACACCCCGCGCTTCCAGCGCTCGCGCAGCTCCGGGGTGCCGGACAGGGTGCGGCCGAAGAAGTCGAAGTCGGCCTCGACCAGGTCCGCGGAGAGGAACTCCGCGCACGACCCGGCGACGGTCAGCGCGAGCCACGCCTGCCACTGCTCCAGCGGGCGCCCGGCCCACAGCTCACCGGCGGCGGTGACGAAGCTCGGCTGGCGGACGATCACCTCGTCGTAGGCGTGCGCGGGCACCCCCAGCGCGGACTCCCACTCGGCCCAGTCGAAGCCGGGGGCAGCGGCCCGCAGCTCCTCGCGGGTCATCAGGGTGTAGGTCTTCTCGGCGTCGCGGTTGAGGACCCGGTCCCAGGACGCGTCGGCCAGCGCGGTCTCCAGGTCCATGACCTGCTCGGCGACGCGTTCCGGCTCGGCCAGCCCGACCAGCTCGGCGAGGCGCCGCAGGTGCTCGACGTACTTCGCCCGGATCTCGGGGTCGCCCTCGTCGCCGTAGTACGACTCGTCGGGCAGGCCCAGCCCGGCCTGGTTGAGGTTCACCAGGTAGCGGGAGGAGTCCTTGAGGTCGGTCGCGATGAACTCGCCGAACAGCGCGGCCCGGCCCTCGCGCTGACGCCGGCCGAGCACGGTCGCGAGCGCGGCCCGGTCGGTGGCGGCGTAGATCTCGTCGAGCAGCGGGCGCAGCGGCGCGGTGCCGAGCTCCTCGACCCGCTCGACGTCCATGAACGAGCGGTACAGGTCGCCGATCTTGCGGGCCTCGGTGCCGGGCTCCGAGGAGGCCGCGCACTCCTCCACGATCTCGTGGACCTGGTCCTCGGCCCGGTCGCGCAGGACGCGGAACGCACCGTCCTGCGAACGGTCGTCGGGGATCTCGTGGGTCGCCAGCCACCGGCCGTTCACGTGGGTGAACAGGTCGTCCTGGGGACGGACGTCCGGGTCGACCCAGCTGAGGTCGAGACCGGAGCGCTTCTCGGTCGGGGACTCGGTGGTCGTCATGGGTCCATCCTGCCTGCCGGGTGCGACGGTTTCGAGCAACCGACGCCGGCACGCCCGCGCCGCCCGGTCCGTCGCGGAAGTGGGGTGCTGCGAATCCGCTTACCCGGTAAGCGGATTCACAACCGTCACATCCTTGGGGCGGACGGGGCGGATCGGCGTCACCGAGTGGCGGCGGCACCGAGCGACAGCACCGAGCGGCGGCACCGAGCGGCGGCACCGTGCGGCGGCGGCACCGGGTACGAGCGCGACGGGCCGGTGCCGGCTGGTCGACTCCACCGGGTCCGGGGCGGTGCGCGCCGAAGTTGACCGGACAGGTCACCGCGCAGTGGACGCCCGGTTGTCCACCACCGGACGGCGGACGCACCATCGCGGACGTGACGATCCACCTCGATGCGCCGGTCACCCGGCCCCGTTCCACACCCGCCGTCGACCTCCTGGAGGGTGAGCGCCTGCTGGCCCGCCTCCCGGGCGACGGGGCGGACCGATGTGGCGCGGACTTCGAGGCCTTCACCCTCACCCCGCTCGGGCGCACCCTGGGCGCCGAGATCACCGGTATCGACCTGCGTGACCGCGTCGACGAGGACCTGCGGGCCGAGCTGCACCGGGCACTGCTGGAGTGGAAGGTCCTGTTCTTCCCCGGCCAGCACCTCACCAGCGACCGGCAGCGCGAACTCGCGCTGCTCTGGGGCGACCTGGAGACCAACCCGATGCTCGACACCGGCGACGCCGCCGACGTCGTCCGTTTCGGCACCGGCAGGCGCACCTACGAGAACATCTGGCACGCCGACACCACGTTCCGTCCCGCACCGGCCATGGGCGCCATGCTGCGGATGGTGCAGACGCCACCGTTCGGCGGGGACACGGTGTGGGCCGACATGGCCGTCGCCTACGACAACCTCACCGACGAGGTGCGGGCGCGCATCGACGACGCCGTCGCGGTGCACGACATGGTGCCCGGCTTCGCCCGGTTCCTGGACCCGGAGCGGCTGGCCCGTGGCCGCGACCTGTTCCCGCCGGTGACCCACCCCGTCGTCCGGACCCATCCGGAGACCGGGCGCCGCACGCTGTTCGTGAACGCCTCGTTCACGACGGAGATCGTCGGGCTCCCGCGCGAGGAGTCCGACGCGCTGCTGCGGCACCTGTTCGCCCAGGCCCACGTGCCCGAGTTCCAGGTCCGCTACCGCTGGTCCGAGGGGACGCTCGCGTTCTGGGACAACCGGGCGACCCAGCACTACGCGGTCGGCGACTACCACCCGCACACCCGGGTCGCGGAGCGCGTCGCGATCGCGGGCGACCGACCCTTCTGACGGTCAGGAGGCCGCGCCGCCCCACCGGCGGCGGCGCGGCCGGTCGGCGGGCTCGTCCTCCATCGGGGCGGCGATCGCCAGCCGCCCGACCTGCTCGTTGAGGACCTTCAGGTGCACCCGGACGTCGTCGTGGGTCGGGTCCAGCACCGCCTGCTCGGCGATCTCCGCGGCCTGGTCGACCGACTGCTTCAGCGACGCCTTGGCCTTGTTCAGCCGGGCGGCGATCCGCTTGGCGGGCGGTTCGGTGAGCCGGAACCGGGCGGGCTCGATCGAGTCGCCGACGGCGGCCAGGCGCTGCACCGCCTCCAGCTCCGAGTCCAGCCGCTTGCCGATCTCGGTGAGCCAGGTCCGCACCTGCATCGCCGAGATCACCGTGGTGATCCGGTGGAAGCGCTGCACCTGCTCGGCGCACTCGGCCACGTAGGTCCGCCAGTACCGCGACAGCGGTGCGGGGGAGGGCTCGGATCCGGGGCGCAGGAGTGACACGCCCGCAGGCTACCGGTGCTCACCCGGCCAGCCGGATCGTCGTCCCCGGGCCGAGCGGCAGCCCCAGCAGGACGAACACGCAGAGGATGACCACCCACACCACGAACACCGGCACGACGAACATCGCCATCCGCGAGAACACCGCGCCCAGGGTGAACGAGCGGTCGTAGCGACGGCAGGTCAGCTGCAGCACGTACAGGTAGGGGTTCAGCGGCGAGATCGGGTTGGTGATCGCGTCACCGATCCGGTAGGTCGCCTGGATGACCGCCGGGTGCAGGCCCAGCCCGACGAACACCGGCACCAGTACCGGCGCCAGCACCGTCCACAGCGACGCCCCGGAGAACACCACCATCGCCAGCACCGAGCACAGCACCAGCGCGAGCAGCAATGCGCCGAGCCCGGTCAGGCCGATCGCGCGCAGCCCGGCCGACCCCTCCACCGCCAGCCACGTCCCGACCCCGCTCCAGGTGAACATCGCGATGAACTGGCCCGCGGAGAAGGCGATGACGACGAACCCGAGCATCCCCTTCAGCGACTCGGCCATCATCTCCGGCATGTCCGACGGGCGGGTCACCACGCCCGCGGCGATGCCGTAGGCCAGGCCGGTGACGAGGAAGGTCAGGAACAGCAGCGGGACGATCCCGTCGAGGAACGGGGAGTCGATCAGGGACCCGTCGTCGCCCTGCAGCGGGCCGCCGGGCACGAGCCAGGCCGCCAGCGCGCAGACCAGCCACACCGCGAGGGCGACGCCCGCCACCCGCAGCGCGCGCCGCTCCCGCGCGGTGACCGTCGTGTCCGGCTCACCCGCCGCGTCCGGCTCCGGGTCGACCGGGGGCAGCCCCGGCTCGACGCGGTGCGCCAGGATCCAGCCGAGCACCGCGGGCAGCACGAGCGCCGACACCGCCTGGAACCAGTAGTTCATGAGCACCCCGACGCCGATGTCCGGCGGCGTCCCCGGCGGCAGCACCGACTCGGTCAGCGCGGCCAGGTTCGCGTCCAGCGCACCGACGATCAGCCCGGAGCCGTAGCCGACGGCCGTCGCCGCGAACGCGCCGAGCGCCCCGGCGACCGGATGCCGCCCCACCGAGGCGAACGCGAGCGCCGCCAGCGGGGGGAGGATCACCATCGCCGCGTCGCCCATGAAGTGGCCCTGCACGCACAGGTAGGCCACCGCATACGGCATGAAGCGCCGCGGTACCCGGGTCAGCGCGATGTTCACCAGCGACCGCAGCAGCCCGGTGCGCTCGCAGATCCCGACGCCCAGCAGCATCGTGAGCACCACGCCCAGCGGCGGGAAGCCGATGAAGTTGTCCACCATGGTGGTGAGCAGCTGCCGCAGGCCCGCCACGGACAGGATGTCGCGGACCGGTTGTGCCTGCGGGGCGCCCGGCAGCTGCGCGGTCGCCCCGTTCGCGGCCAGCACCGCCGAGCCGACCCCGAGCAGCAGCAGGAGGATCCAGAACAGGAAGAACGGGTGCGGCACCCGGTTCCCGACCCGCTCGATGCCCCGGATCACCGGTCCGGGCCGGTACGCCGCGGTCACGGGATGCGCCCGTCGGTCGCCAGCACCGGCGCGTCGGCGGGCACGGTGTCGGGGTAGATCAGCCCGCTGCCGGTGTTCAGCACGACGACCGTCTCCGACCCGTCGAGCCAGCCCGACTCCCGCAGCCGGCCCGCCGCGGCGACGCAGGCCGCGCCCTCCGGGCAGATCCAGGTGCCCTCGTCGCGGGCGAGGGCGTGCTCGGCGGCGAGCAGCTCGTCGTCGGAGACGGCGACGGCGGTCCCGCCGGTGTCGTACACGGCGTCGAGGACGAGGAAGTCGCCCAACGCCTTGGGCACGGTGATCCCGAACGCGACCGTGTGCGGGTCGGCCGGGGCGGTCGACTCGCGCAGCCCGGCCTCGAACGCCTCGACGATCGGGGCGCACCCGGTGGCCTGCACCGCGACCAGCCGCGGCAGCGGACCGGAGATCCAGCCCAGCTCCCGCATCTCCGCCAGGGCCTTGTGGATCGCGATGATCCCGACGCCGCCGCCGGTCGGGTAGAGGATCACGTCCGGGCAGCGCCAGCCGAGCTGCTCGACGATCTCGTAGCCCATCGTCTTCTTGCCCTCGATGCGGTACGGCTCGCGCAGCGTCGAGGTGTCCTGGTATCCGGCCCCGTCGGAGTTGCGACGGGCGACGGCGTCGGCGACGAGCCTCCCGGCGTCGCCGATCAGGCCGTCGACCAGGTACAGCTCCCCGCCGGAGACGGCGACCTCGCGCCGGGTGATCTCCGGGGCGTCGACCGGCATCGCGATCAGCGCGCCGAGCCCGGCCCGCGCGGCGTAGCACGCCCAGGCGGCACCGGCGTTGCCGTTGGTGGGCATCGCGACCGCGCGGACGCCGAGTTCGGCGGCGCGGGAGACGCCGACGGCGGCACCGCGGGCCTTGAACGCCCCGGTCGGGATCAGGCCCTCGTCCTTCATCCGCAGGCCCGGCAGCCCGAGGCGGGCGCCGGCCCGGGGGAGCGGCAGCAGCGGGGTCATGCCCTCGCCCATCGTCACCACGTGCGCGGGGTCCCGTACGGGCAGCACCTCGTGGTAGCGCCACAGGTCCGGCGGGCGGGCGGCGATGTCGGCCGGGGTCACCAGGGTGCGGGCGCGGTCCAGGTCGTAGCGGGCGAGCAGCGGGGCGCCGGAGCCCGAGGTGCCCTGCACGGTGTCGGCGTCGAGGACCTCGCCGGTGCGGGAGCACTCCAGGTGGGACAGCGTCGAGAAGTCGGGCACGGGTCCACCTGATCGCCCGCCGTGCCGCGGCGCAACCCGGACGGCGACAGTGTCCCCGCGGGAAGTGACCGCGGACACGACTACGCCTTTCGGACGATCCGGTAGCCTCGGACTGCGAAAGCGTGAACGTTCAACGATCGAGAGGCATCCATGCGCCCGCTTCCCACGCCGTTCTCCGACATCGCACTCCTGCTGGTCCGGCTGCTCGTCGGCGTCGTCCTCGTCGCCCACGGTCTGCAGAAGCTCTCGAACGGGGTCGGCGGTGTCGCGTCGGGCTTCGCCGGCATGGGCATCCCGCTGCCGACGGTGTCCGCGCTGTTCGCGATCGCGGTCGAGATCGGAGGCGGCGTGCTGCTGCTCGCCGGTGCCGCGACGACCGTCGCCGGGCTCGTCGTCGCCGTCGAGATGGTGGGGGCCTACCTGTTCGCGCACCCCGGTCTGAACCCGTTCGTCGACTCGGGCGGCTGGGAGCTGGTCGGCGTGATCGCCGCGGGCGGACTCGCGCTGGCCGCGGCCGGACCGGGCCGGTTCTCGGTCGACGCGCTCGTCGCCGGACGCGGCCGCACCCCGGCCCGGCACGCGGTGGGTGTCTCATCGGGGGAGTAGGACCCGCCCCCGCGGGGGATCCCGCCGCATGCCCGAGGGACACACCGTGCACCGGCTCGCGCGGCTCCAGCGCCGCCGCTCCGCGGGCCGGCCGGTGGCGGTGTCCAGTCCGCAGCGCCGGTTCAGCACCGGAGCCGAGATCGTCGACGGGCGGGTGCTGGTCGACGTGCAGGCCCACGGCAAGCACCTGTTCCAGCACTACGGTCCGGACACCACCGTGCACGTCCACCTCGGGCTGTGGGGCCGGTTCCCGAACCGGGAGCCGCCGCGCGGCCAGGTCCGGATGCGGATCGTCGGCGAGACCCACTACGCCGACCTGCGCGGTCCGGCCGCCTGCGAGCTGCTCGACGACGCCGGGGTGGCGCAGCTGCGGGCCCGACTCGGCGAGGACCCGCTGCGCGACGACGCCGACCCGGCCCGCGTCCGGGAACGGTTCGCCCGCTCCAGGGCCCCGCTGGCAGCGGTGCTCATGGACCAGTCGGTGATCGCGGGCATCGGCAACGTCTTCCGCGCCGAGACGCTGTTCCGTACCGGTCTGGACCCGATGACCCCGGCCCGTGACCTCGACGACCGGTCCTTCGCGCTGCTCTGGGACGACCTGACCGCGATGCTCCACGACGGCGAGCGGCGCGGCCGGATCGAGACGCTGCGTCCCGAGCACGACCCGGCCCTGCTGGAGCCGCCCGACCGCGGCGCGGTCTGCGCCAGCGTCGTCTACGCCTACCGCCGCACCGGACAGCCCTGCCTGGTCTGCGGCGCCCCGATCGCGCACGCCGAGGTCCGCACGCGGAACCTCTTCTGGTGCCCCGGCTGCCAGTCGGGATCCACCGCGCGGCCGCTCACCGAACGGTGACGACCGATGTCCGATCTGTCCTGTACCGGCCGGTAGCGGTACCGTTGGCGCCATGCTGTCGACCGGTCCCGTGCGTCCGGAGACGCGGCGCCGGCCGATCGTCCGGTGGGACGCGGCGCTGTCCGGGGCCGCGCTCGTCGTGACCGGGATGCTGGTCGCCCTCGGGATCTTCGGCGCCGTCTTCCTGGTCGCCTTCTTCGAGTACTGCCCGCCGCGCACGTGCAGCTCGTCGGCCGTGCTCGTGTCGGTCGGCGGCTCGCTGGTGGTCGCCGCGGCCGCCGGCGTGGCCGGTCTCGCCATGACCGTGCTGCGGGTCGTCGAACGTCGTCCGGCCTGGCCGTTCGCGCTGGCCACCCTTGCCGTGGCCGCGTCCGCCGTCGCGTTCGGCGCGGTCCACTACGCGAGCGCGATCGGGTACTGACCTGCTCGGGGGCCGATCCCCCGAGCGCGTGCGCCGGGCCGGGTCCCACGGCCCGTACCGGTGCGCGCTCCGCGGTGCCGCCGCGACCGGTCGGTCACCGTCGAGGGTCGACCGTCCGGTCGGTCGCCTTCGCCGCCTCTGCCGCCTCTGCCTCTGCCGCCGCAGCGCGCTGCGCGGTCCGGCGGAAGCCGATCGCGATCGCCGCCGACATCAGCATCATCACCGCGACCACCCACATCCCGGCCCGCGAGTCACCGGTCAGGTCCTTGAGCCATCCCGCGACGAACGGACCGACGAACCCGGACAGGTTGCCGAAGGAGTTGATCAACCCGATCCCGGCGGCGGCCCCGGCGCCGGTGAGGAAGGCGTTCGGCAGCGACCAGAAGGGCGGGATCGCGGCGAAGACCCCGATCGCGCAGACGGTCACACAGGCCATGACCAGCAACGGCGAGTCCATGTACAGCGCGCCCGCGATCGCCACCGCCCCCACGACGGCGGGGACGGCCACGTGCAGCGGCCGCTCCCCGCTGCGGTCGGAGCGCCGGGCCCACAGCACCATCGTCACCGACGCGATCGCGTACGGCACCGCGGTGATCAGGCCGACCTCGACCAGCGAGTAGTCGGCGCCGAACTGCTGCTCGAACCCGGCGACGATCTGGGGGAGGAAGAACGCCAGGACGTAGAGCCCGAACACGATCCCGAAGTAGACGACCGACAGGGCCACCACCCGGCCGTCGCGCAGGGCGGCGGCGACCCCGCGGTCCTGCCCGGCCGCCGCCGCGTCCTCGGCGGCGATCCGCTCCTCCAGCGCGACCGCCTGGTCGGTGGGCAGCCACCGGGCCCGGGTCGGACGGTCCGGCAGCAGCCACAGCACCGCGATGCCCAGCAGCACCGCCGGGATGCCCTCGACGAAGAACATGAAACGCCAGCCGGCGTCGAAGCCCAGGGCGCCGTCGCCGATCGAGATCAGCCACGTCGACAGCGGCCCGCCGACCACCGAGGACAGCGGCACGGCCAGGAAGAACAGGGCGACGATCCGCGCCCGCTCGACCCTCGGGAACCAGTAGGTCAGATACAGGATGATGCCCGGGAAGAAGCCGGCCTCGGCGATGCCGAGCAGCACCCGCACGACGTAGAAGCCGATCTCGCCCTGGATGAACGCCGTCGACGACGCGACGACGCCCCAGGTCACCATGATCCGGGCGATCCAGATCCGCGCCCCGACCCGGTGCAGGATCACGTTGGACGGGACCTCGAAGAAGAAGTACCCGACGAAGAACAGCCCGGCGCCCAGACCGTAGGCGGCCGCGGACAGGCCCAGGTCGGCGTTCATCGTCAGCGACGCGAACCCGACGTTGACCCGGTCGATGTAGTTCAGCAGATAGGCCAGGGCGAGCAGCGGGATGAGCCGCTTCGTCGCCGTCCGTACGGCCGTCGAGACCAGCACGCCGTCCCCCTCCGTTGCGGTGCGCACGCCAGCGCAGTCTCGCCGCCGGAGGTCAGTCCTTCAACCAGGCGTAGGCGGTGTGCCGGGACACACCGAGCGCCGCCGCCATCGCGCTGACCTCGCAGCCGGCCTCGCGCCCGGCCCGCAGCAGCTCACGGCGACGCTCGCGCGGGGCGTCCGCGGCGGCCCGCAGCTGTTCGAGCACGGCCGCGGACTCGGCGGACTCCCGGCGTCGGCCCACCCCGGGCCGGGAGAACGCGCGCACGGCGTCGGCGTCCCAGACCTTGCGGCCGTCCGGGCCGGGGTCGGGCAGCGGGGGCGGTGCCTGGCCGCGGGAGACGTAGGAGTTCCAGGTGCCCACCTGCACGCCCCAGTGGGCGGCGCACTCGTCGCTGGTCCAGGTCGTCACGACAGGAGGGTGCCACGGTCCGCCCGGCCCGGCGGTGTCGGTCCGTGGCGGGGTCGGGAACGGTCCGACCGCGGTCATCCTCCCGGCGGTGCACCGAGGGGGCCTGCCAGCAGGTCCCGCACGGCGGCGGCGCAGTCGGCCGGGGTCCGGCCGGGCCGCCCGTGGGGGTCGGCGACCGCGTTCATCGCCCCGAACAGCAGATCGCGGACGAGCCGGGGAGCGGGCCCGGCGGCGATCGCCCCCGCGCGTTGCGCGTCGTCGACCAGCTCGGTCCACCGGCTCCGGTAGCGGTGCAGGAGCACGCGGTAGATCGCGAGCGACGCGTCCCGGCCCGGCTCGGGCATGGTGAGCACGACCGCGGCGTAGTCGCTCAGCTCCACCAGGGCGTCGAGGTGCGCACGGACGGCGGCCCACAGGCGGGCCCCGGCATCGGCGGCGGTGAGCGGGGCCAGGGCGTCGTCGAGGTGGCGCAGCGACTCGCGCAGGCCCTCCTCGAGCACCGTCGCGATCAGCTCGTCCTTCGAGCCGAAGTGGAAGTAGACGCTCCCGGTCCGCAGTCCCGCGGCCTCGGCGATCCCGCTGAGGCTGACCCCGACCCGCCCGTCGCGGGCCAGCAGGGACGCGGCCGCGTCGAGCAACCGGCGTCGGGTCCGGTCCCCCTTGGACGGGCGGTCGGGCGCGGCGGGCACGGTCGCCATTCTCACCTCCCACCGCCACGACGACATCGGAGCGCCCCGGAACGCGGCGCTGCCGGAGTGCTGCCCCAGCATTCTATGCTAGCTTAAAAACTAACGACCATTAGTTTCTGGAGGAGCCATGACGATCCCCTCGCCCTCGGCCGCCCGGGACGCCGCACCACTGGACCCGACCGAGGCGCTGGGCTGGTACGGGAGCTGGATCGACGCGTGGAACAGCCACGATCCGGACCGGGTCCGCCCGCTGGTGACCGACGGCTTCCGGCTCGAGACGCCGACGACGCGCAACTCCGGCTGGGACGTACGGGGACCTGACGCCGCCGCCGACTACATGCGTTACGTGCTCACCGCGTACCCGGACCTGACCTGGGAACGCACCGGGCCGCCGCTGCTCGCACCCGATGTCCCGCGCGCCGCCTTCACCTGGCGCGGGACCGGGCACTTCACCGGCACGCTCACCCCGCCCGGGATCCCCGGGACCGGCCTCCCGTTCGACTTCGTGGGCCTGGAGGTCTTCGACTTCCGGGACGGCCGCGCCGACCGACTGCACGCCAGCTACGACCTGATGGGGCTGCTGCGCCAGACCGGGGTCCTGCGCAGTGGCTCGGGGCGCCGCTGACCCGCCCGTCCGACGGCGGGGCGGCCGACGGCCGGTGGTCTCACGGCCGCAGCGCGGCGACCACCCAGCGCAGCGACGTCCGGTCGGTGCAGGTCGCGAGCAGCTCGGCCTGCTCGATGCTCTCGGCGTCGCGGCGACGGGCGTCGAACAGGTCCTCGACCAGGCCGGGCACGTCGCGGTGCTCCCCGGGCAACGGCTCGTCGCCGCCGGGCAGCCCGAGGCGGGCGACGACCAGCCGCAGCGTGCGGTGCCCGATCAGCCGCATGCCCGGGGACAGCAGCGCCGAGTTCCGCGGGGGAGTGGCGCCGGCGGCGGACTCCTGTCCGGGCAGCGGGACCGCGCCGGGCGGGACGCCGGGCAGGCTCACCGCGGACACCGCGATCACGCCGCCGTCGAGCAGGGCCCACGCGTCGATCGCGGGGCGGTGCGTCTCCCGGCCCGACGCGGTGGCCAGATCCTGCTCGGCCAGCCAGCGACGCAGCCGCGGACGCAGGTCCCAGCGCACGTCGAACACGCCCTCGGCCAGGTCGGACGGTGTGAACACCTCGTCCCACCGCGGGCCGCCGGCTGCCCCGTTCCCGACACCCGTCTCGGGCTGGATCGCCATCTTCGTCCCCCGACCCGGGGCACGCGCGGTCCCGGGGGATCAGGATAGGACGGTCCGCACGGGCGTACAGGCTGGTGCACACGGCCGTACCCACAGGTGTGACGGCACGACCGACGCGGCGACGAGCGGCGTCCCCGACACGCCGATCAGCAGGCGATGTCACGCAACGTGAGCGAATCTGCCGATGTCTGCGTGACAGATGACACGATCGAGCGAGTCCGCCGCAGGCGGTAACGAGGCAGGATGAGTCGAGCGATCCACAAGTGACGGCGACGTGGAGGCGACATGGACGGGCAGTTCGACAGGGTTCCGGCGGTGCACCCGGGGATGATCCCCGCGGCACGGCGGTCGGTGGAGAACCTGCCGTCCGGACGAGGCGTGGTCGACGGCGAGCGGGGCCGCGTGCTGGCCCGCTACGCGCGGCTCATGCGGTCCGGCCGGCCGGAGGTCTGCCTGCCCGGGCGGCGCGAGATCGAGGACCGCGAGCGGTTGGGCGCCTCCGCGACCGGCAGCGACGGCAAGGTCATCTACCCGGACCGGGACGCGGCCGAGTGTGCCGCCCGCGAGCTGGAGGCCCTCGGGGGGCGCCCGCAGCGAGCCTACCTGTGCCGGCGGTCCCGCCGCGGGCACTACCACCTGACCACCGACGCCGTCGCCCAGCGCCGTCGCGACCCGGCGCAGCTCATCCCGCAGCCGCGCCGCGGCGACTGAGCCGGACCCGACCCGATCCACGACGACCCCCGGTGCCGATGGCGCCGGGGGTCGTCGTGCGTCCGCGGCCGGTTCGCGGCGGATGTCACACCGATGTGATGCGCAGCACACGCTGATCGTCTAGCGTGGGGTGTGGCAGCGGTCACGTCACCGCCGAGCCGACGTCCCACCACCACGCATCGGAGGGCCCCGTGAACCCGCACCTGCTGGAGGAACGCGTCGCCACCGTCAACGGCGGCCGCGACCTCGCCGACCCCGCCCGCGCCCGGCTGCGCGCCCACAAGGCCACCGCCGACGCCTGCCGTCGGCGCGCCGCCGAGCGTCGCGCCGAGCTGGAGCGCGCCCTGGCCGGGGGCACCACCGGCGACGCCCTGGACCTCATGCTGGAACTCGACGCGCTCGAGCGGGTGCAGGACCGCATCGACAACCGGCTCTCCGAGCTCTGCGACGCGCTCACCGAGCCGCGCACCCCGCGCTACGGCGACGCCCAGCCCGTGTAGCCGTACCCGCGGCCCGTGTGGATCACCCGCGCCCGTGGTTCGATGACCGGCGGACACCGCCGTCGGACCACGAGGGAGAGCACACGTGCGTGCAGTGCAGGTCAGCGAGCTGGACGGGCCGTCCGCGGTCCGCGTCGCCGAGGTCGAGCCGCCGGTCCGCGGTGACGGCGAGGTCCTCATCGACGTCGCCGCGGCCGGGGTGAACTTCCCGGACGTCCTGCTGACCAAGGGGATGTACCAGTACAAGCCGGAGCCGCCGTTCACCCTGGGCTCCGAGTGCGCCGGCACGGTGCGCGAAGCGGGCCCGGACAGCCGGTTCGCCGCCGGGGACCGGGTCGTCGCGTTCACCATGTCCGGGGTGTTCGCCGAGACCGTCTCCGCTCCCGAGCAGCACGTCTTCCCGCTGCCCGAGGAGGTGGAGTTCGCCGCGGGCGCCTGCCTGCCGATGAACTACCTGACCGCGCACTTCACCCTCGACACCCGCGGTGGCCTGCGGGCGGGGGAGACGGTGCTCGTCCAGGGCGCCGCGGGCGGCGTCGGGACCGCGGTCGTCCAGCTGGCCGCCGCGATGGGGGCCACCGTCATCGGTGTCACGTCCACCGAGGCCAAGGCCGAGGTCGCGCGGCGCGCGGGCGCGGCGCACACCGTCGGCGTCGACGGGTTCAAGGATGCGGTCAAGGAGCTGACCGGCGGCGCGGGCGTCGACATGGTCGTCGACCCGGTCGGTGGCGACCGCTTCACCGACTCGGTCCGCTGCCTCGGCCCGCTCGGCCGCCTCATGGTCGTCGGGTTCACCGCGGGTGACATCCCGACGGTGAAGGTGAACCGGCTGCTGCTGAACAACGTCGACGTCCGCGGCGTCGGCTGGGGCGCCTACGCGCTGGGCCGCCCGGACTTCATCCGCGCCGAGTGGGACGCCCTGCTCCCGCACCTGCGCTCCGGCGCGCTCACCCCGCTGATCAGCGAGCGCTTCGGCCTCGACGACGCCGCGACCGCCCTGTCCCGGATCGACGACCGCACCGTCACCGGCAAGGTCGTGCTGCTGACCTGAGCCGGGTCAGCCGGCCGGCTCCAGGTTGTGCCGGACCGCGGCGCGCGGCAACGGCGCCGTGGTCTCGGCGGCCGCGGTGCGCGGCGCCGTGGTCCCGGCGGCCGCCGTGCGCGGCGCTGCCGTCTCGGCGGCCGCCCTGCGCGGCGCCGGGGTGGGGCCGACGTGGCGGTGCGGCGCCGGCACCGCCACGGACTCGGCGACGTGCAGCCGGTGCCGGGCGGCCACCGCCCGCCCGGCCGGGCCGGTCACGGACAGCGCGTGCAGCGCCAGGGCCCGGTGGGCCGGCACCTCGCAGCGGCGCAGGAAGCGGTCCAGCTCGCGTACGGCGTCGCCGGGGTGGCGGGCCAGCGCCCACGCGGCCAGCTCGGCCTCGGCGACGTCGGTCCGCACCCCGCTCATCCGCACGCACACGTACTCGACGTCCTCGTCGGCCAGCTCGCCCGGCGCGGGCAGGTGCATGCCCTGCTCGGTCAGGTACTCGTGCACCGCCCACAGCCCCATCGGGGTGAGCGCGACCACCGTGGGGTCCGGGTCGTCGCGGTGCGCGACCCGGGACAGCTCGTCGAGCTCGTCGGCGTCGAGGGTCTCGGTCAGCTCGATCGCGCCGAGCAGCTCGCAGGCGTCCAGCAGGGCGGTGACGTCGCGGCGCCACAGCCGCTGCTCGACGTCGCCGGCGAGATCGTCGACGACACAGCCCGCCTCGTCGTTGACGGCGTCGCGGACCTGGCGGTGGAAGTGCTCGAGCGGGACCGGCCCGCCGCCGGTGGCGTACAGGCCGACCCACAGCATCGGGAAGGCCTGCGACATCGACATCCCGAACAGCGACGGCGCGCCGAACACGTCGGTCCCGCCCAGGCTGTCGCCGAGGCGGCCGACCGACTCGAACACCCTGCGCCACAGCTCGATCGGCCGGTTCAGCAGCGGGCCCGCGCTCTTGACCGGGAGCAGCCGCCCGCGCACCACACGGACCAGGCGCGCCGAGCGGGCCCAGCGCAGCAGCAGCGACACCTCGGGCAGGTCGTCGCTGGTGCGGGCGGTCTCGCGGTAGATGTGGTCGAGCTGCAGGTGCGCGGCGAGGTCGAGCGCGTCGGTGCGGTCGAGGCGGCCGTCGGAGGTGAGTCGGCGCCCGGCCCGCACCCACAGGGTCAGCTTGCGGAGCAGCTCGAGTGCCTCGGAGCGCTCCGCGGCCTCGACGAGCGCCGCTGCGCCGGGCATCGGCACCGGCGGCAGCTCGGGGTTCCACTCGGTGCGGGTGGGCCGCTGCGCCTCCCGCCGCATGATCTCGGCGAGCGCGTGCCGGTCGACGTCGGTCTCCCCGGCGCCGGCGCGGTCGAGGAACCGCTGCACGGCGGCCGGGTCGGCCGGGTCGACGCCGTGGCGGTGCAGCTGCACGCCCCAGAACTTGCCCAGGTCGTAGTTGCGCTCGTCGGCGAGACCGTCGTGCAGTGCGGGGGTGGAGTCGAGGACCTGACGGTGCAGCGCGTCCGCCGGGTGCGACTGCGGGTCGAACCAGTCGTGCTCGTCGAGGAAGTCGATGAGCGCGTGGAAGGCGGGGGCGACGTCGTCGGGCTCGAGCACGGTCACCTTGCGCGGGAACCACATGCCCAGCGCGTCGGCGATGTGCGAGCGGGTCCAGCGGCCCAGCCTGCGGTCGCGGGCGTACTTGTAGTCCAGCACGGCGGCGACGAGCGTGGTGTCGACCTCGACGCGACGGCGGCGGGCCCAGAGGGAGAACTGCTCCAGCAGGCGGCTGCGGGCCTCGGCGTACCCCTGGTCGTCCCCCGGGGTGAAGACGAGACGCATCCGGCCCACTGTGTCAGGTCCCTCCCATCCGCTCCGGCTGCGGCGCAGCACTTTCCGATGATCGTCGGTGCGCGCGGGGGCCGTGCACCGGGTGGTCGCAGGAGGTCCAACGAGCGCGGTCGGCCCGGGTCACTTCCCGACCGCTCACCATCGGTGGGCGGTCGGTCACGGGCCGTCCGATCGTCCGGCCGCCCCCGCGACCGTGAGCCCTCGACCCTGCCACGGACGACGACGGCCGGACACCCCGGGGAGGGGGTCCGGCCGCCGTCGTGTGCGACGAGAGGCGCTCAGTCGCCGCCGACCGGGCTGTCGCGCCGTTCGGCGGTCGCCCGCGTCGACCCGTCGCCGGTCGATCCGTCCGGTCCGTCGGTCCCGGTCGCGACGGCACCGTTGCCGTTGCCACTGCCGGGGGCGTTCTCGTCGTCCGGGTCGAACGCGCCGACCTTGACGTAGAAGTGCTCGCCGTGGTTGACGGTGGCCCAGTCGACCGCCTGCTCCAGCACCTGTGCGCCCTTCTCGTCCCGCAGCACGACCTTGTCGCGACGCAGGTCCTTGAACAGCGCGAAGCACAGCAGCACCATGATCACGACGAACGGTGCCGCGACCAGGATGGTCAGGTTCTGGATGCCGTCCAGGGCGTTCTCCCCGCCGGTGACCAGCATCAGCACGGCGACCGCGCCCATGACCGAGCCCCAGAAGACCACGACCCACTTGGTGGGCTCGATGGTGCCGCGCTGGGACAGGGTGCCCATGACGATCGACGCGGCGTCGGCGCCGGAGACGAAGAAGATGGCGACCAGGACCATGACGAGCAGGCCGGTGAAGGTGGCCCACGGGTAGGCGGCCAGCATCTGGAACAGCTGGACGTTGGAGTCGTCGGAGAACTGTGTGCCCTGCTGGGCCTGGGTGATGGCGGTGCCGCCGAAGATGCAGAACCAGACCAGCGAGACCAGGCTGGGTGCGAGGATGACCCCGCCGACGAACTCGCGGATGGTGCGCCCGCGCGAGATCCGGGCCAGGAACATGCCGACGAACGGCGTCCAGGAGATCCACCACGCCCAGTAGAAGATCGTCCAGCCGGAGAGCCATTCGAGCATCGGCTCGCCGCCGACGGCCTCGGTGCGCCCGACCATCTCGAAGAACTGGGAGAAGTAGGCGCCGATCGAGGTCGGGATCAGGTCGAGGATGATCACCGTCGGGCCGACGACGAACACGAAGAACGCGAGCACCGCCGCCAGCACCATGTTGGTGTTGGACAGCCACTGGATGCCCTTCTCGACGCCGGAGACGGCGGAGAGGATGAACGCGGCGGTCAGGACGACGATGATCGCGGCGAGCAGCCAGGGGCTCACCGGGCCGTCGACCCAGCCGACGGTCTGCATGCCGCCGCCGATCTGGAAGGCGCCCAGGCCGAGGGAGGCCGCGGAGCCGAACAGCGTCGCGAAGATCGCGAGGATGTCGATGGCCCGGCCGATGGAGCCCTCGGCGGCCTTGCGGCCGATCAGCGGGACGAAGGCCTGGCTGATGAGCTGCCGGCGGCCCTTGCGGAAGGTGGAGTAGGCGATGGCGAGGCCGACGACGGCGTAGATCGCCCACGGGTGCAGCGTCCAGTGGAACAGCGAGGTCGCCATCGAGGTCTGCAGCGCGTCGACGGTACCGGGCTCGGCGGAGCCGGGGGGCGGTGACCGGAAGAAGGTCAGCGGCTCGTTCACGCCGAAGAACATCAGTCCGATGCCCATGCCGGCGGAGAACATCATGGCGATCCAGGAGACCGTGCGGAACTCGGGTTCCTCGTCGTCGGCGCCGAGCTTGATGCGTCCGAACCGGCTGAAGGCCAGGAACAGTGCGAAGGCGACGAAGGCGGTCGCGGCGAGGATGAAGCCCCAGCCACCGCCGCGCATCAGCCCGCCGAGCATCGCCTCGGCGGTGGCACCGAGGGTGTCGGCGCTGAGCAGCCCCCACAGCACGAACAGCAGCGCGAGCGCGGCTCCGACGCCGAACACGATCCAGTCGGTGCGGGGACGGCCGTCCCCGGTCGTGCCCGGACGGTCGTCCGGTGGTGATTGGGCCTGTGTCATACGTGGTCACGCCCGCGTGCCGGGCGCATCCCCCCTCCGCTCTCGTTCGTGCAGAAATGGTGCACAAGTCGTTTTGTGTGCCGAAAGTGTAGGTACTCGGCCCTCCCCGTGTCGCAGTGCGAGCCGAACCGTGATGTCGGCCGGCGACGTCGGCGACGTCAGACCGTGGTCCAGCCCTCGTCCGAGACGCCGCCCGGGACCGGCGCGGCCGGGTCGTAGGGGGTGCGGGTGAAGACGAACGTCGCCAGCCACAGGTGGTCGCGGGCGATCCGCAGGGTCTCCCCGGCGAAGTAGCCGTCCAGGCCGATCCAGGTGCCGTCCGGGCCCGGCCGGAACCGCGACGCGCGCCCGGGCCTGCCGAGCCCGCCCAGGTGCAGCAGACCGCCGCCGACCGAGCGCAGCACGTACGGCGACGGCCCCCAGAACCACGGGCCGAGCAGCTCCGGATCGACCGGGCAGGGCTGCGGGGTCCACGGCTCGACGACGCGGGGCTCGGCGACGCGCAGGTCGTTCAGCAGCCCGGCGGGCAGCCCACCGTCCATCCCGGAGGTGGTGTTGCCCATCGCCAGCGCGCCGGTGCCCTCCTCGCGGTCCACCCAGAGCCCGGCGAGGAAGCCGGGCATGGAGCCGCCGTGCCCGACCAGCGTCGTCGTGCCGCCGCCGGGCCGTTCGTGCCGCTGGACCTGCACGCCCAGTCCGTAGCCCGCCCAGATCGGCGACGACGGGTCGACGCCGGCGGGCAGCGTCATCTCCTCGACCGTCGCCGGCGAGAGCACCCCGCCGGTGTCGCCGAGCAGCAGCGCGCCGAGCCGGGCCAGGTCCGCCGCGGTGCACCACAGCTGCCCGGCGGCGGCCATCACCCCGGCGTCGTGCTCGGGCTCGGCCAGGACGAGGTCGGCCCACGGGTGCACCGCCCGGCCCGCGGCGGCGGGCTGCTGAGGACGGGGCGAGGTGCGGGTCATGCCGAGCGGGAGCAGGACCTCGTCGCGGGCGACGTCGGTCCAGGCGCGGCCGCGCAGGCGGGCGACGACCTCGCCGAGCAGCCCGAACCCGAGGTTGGAGTAGTGGAAGCGGCGCGCCGCGGGCAGCACCCGGTCGGCGTCGCCGAGGCCCAGCTCGTCCAGGGTGCCGCCGGGGGTGCGCTCCCACCACTGGCCGGGGCTCTCCGAGCCGGCGCCGGCGAGGTGGGACAGCAGCTGGCCCACGGTGCGGTCGCCGAGCGGGGTGCCGGGCACGTGCCGGTCCAGCGGGTCGTCGAGGTCGAGCAGGCCCTCGTCGCGCAGCCGCAGGACGGTGACCGCGCAGACGGTCTTGGAGATGGAGCCGATCCGGTACTGGACGTCGTCCGCGGCGGCCGGGCCGTCGGCACCGTCGGGCAGGGCGCCGCGGCCGGCGTGCCAGACCAGGGCGCCGTCGCGGACCACCCCGGCGACGAGCGAGGGGACGCGGCCGTCGCGCTGGGCGCGGGCGACGCGGGCGAGCAGGGTGCGCTGGGTGCTGGGGAGCAGCTCGGTCACGCGGGCGAGCCTAGATCCCCCGGATGTCGGCGAACGACCGCAGCCGGACCGCCCGCTCCGACAGCGCGGCGGGCACCGGCTCGGGTACCGGCATCCGGTCCGCGGCGGTCAGCGGGCCCAGGTCGAGCCCGGTGAGCTCGCCGATCCGGGCCACCGGCACCTGGAAGGTGCGGTAGGGGCCCAGCGGCGGTGGGTCCCCGGCCGGCGGCTCGGCGAGGTCACCGAGCTCGGGCGTCTGGTCGAGCAGGTAGGCGGTGGTGCCCAGGGCGCCGCCGGTGACGAAGGCGCCGATCTTCCAGAACAGCCGCGGGACCAGCACACCGCGGTACTCCGGGTCGTCGTCGGCGAGCACCGGGCCGGTGAACACCACCAGCCGGCGGTCGTTGTCGCCCGCGTTGTCGAGCAGGTAGTCCTCCAGGCCGCCCCAGGTCTGCTTGTCCTGGTTGAAGGCGGCGGCCTGCGGGGCGGCGTTGGTGTAGTGGAACGTGTCGGACTCGGCGGTCGCGGCCTCGGCCGGCTCGCCCCACACCGGGTCCTGGCGGCGCACCAGGTGGCCGCGGTCGAGGTCGTTGTCGGCGTAGAGCTCGGGGCCGGCCTGCTGCTCAGCGGGCAGCCGGTCGTCGAGGCGCCAGTCGTCGGATCGCTCCAGCTGCCGCAGGGTCGCCCCGTCGATCGCGACGGCGGTGGCCGCGGCCAGCCGCCGGTCGGGCCGGTGCAGCGTCGAGAAGTGGGTGTAGGGGAGCAGGACCGTGTCGATCCCGGGGAGCGTCGGCATCGGCGTCGCGACGCCGAGGAAGTCCTGGTCGAAGCCGGGGGAGGCGGGGGCGCTCATCGTCGTGACGGTAGCGGTGCGGGGTGAACGACGGGTGCGGCTGCGTCGCCGTCGGCGAGGCGGCGCAGCAGCGGCGCGGTGCGGAACCCGACCAGCGAGCGCATGACCAGCGACGTCGAGGTCCGTTCCACCCCGTCGATCGCGAGCAGGTGCCCGGCGATCCGGTAGAGGTCGTCGGCGTCGCGGGCGACCAGGTGCACCATCAGGTCCTCGGGGCCGGAGATGCCGTGCACCTCCAGCACCTCCGGTACCCGGTCCAGCGCGTCGGCGACGGCGGCGAGCTCGCGCTGCACCACCCGCACCGTCACGAAGGCGGTCAGCGGGTAGCCCAGTGCCGCCGGGTCGACGCGCCGCTCGAAGGTGTCCAGCGCACCGAGCCGGTCCAGCTTCGCCAGCCGGGCCTGCACCGTGTTGCGGGACAGGCCGACCTGCTCGGCGAGGGCGAGCACCGTCGCGCGCGGGTCCTGCGCCAGGGCCAGCAGCAGCCGGGCGTCGTGGCCGTCGAGCGTGGCGCGGCCGTCGCCGGTCGTTCCCGTCACGTGGTGCCTCCGTCGTGTCCGTGGGTGCGCAGTATGCCGCGCCCGCACCGATCCAGCCCCGCCCGGACCGTGCAGTCTGCTCAGTGTTCACCGACCCGGTTGTGCACTCGTCCGAGCTGATGGTGGGCTGACGGAGCAGGCTGCATGGGGCGACGAGGCTGGAGTGGTGTGCGATGGGCACTCAGGCGGTGGCGACGGACACGCTCGTCGAGATCGAGAAGCGGGTGTTGTGGCTGGCGACCGCGATCGTCGACGCGGCCAACCGGCGCGGTGACCCGAGCGGGCTGAAGGTGGGCGGGCACCAGGCGTCGTCGGCGTCGATGACGACGATCATGACCTCGCTGTGGTTCGAGCACCTGCGGGCCGGGGACCGGGTCTCGGTCAAGCCGCACGCGTCCCCGGTGCTGCACGCGATCAACTACCTGCTCGGCGAGCTCGACGAGCGCTACCTGGGCACGCTGCGCGCGTTCGGCGGGCTGCAGTCCTACCCGTCGCGGTCCAAGGACCCCGACCCGGTCGACTACTCGACCGGCTCGGTGGGGATCGGCGCGACCGCCCCGATCTGGGGTGCGCTGGCCCGCCGCTACGTCGACACCCACTTCGGGGGTGCCGGCCACGGCAGGCAGTACTCCCTGGTCGGCGACGCCGAGCTCGACGAGGGCGCGGTCTGGGAGGCCATCCTCGACCCGATGGTCGGCGAGCTCGGCGAGGTGGTGTGGATCGTCGACCTCAACCGCCAGTCCCTGGACCGGGTCGTCCCCGCGATCGGCGCGCCGCGGATCGAGGGCATGTTCTCCGCGGCCGGCTGGCAGGTCCTCACCGTCAAGTACGGCAGGCTGCTGCACGAGCTGTTCGACCGGCCCGGCGGCGACGCGCTGCGCGCCCGGATCGACACCATGCAGAACGCGGAGTACCAGCGCCTGCTGCGCTGCGACGCCGACGAGGTCCGCACCCGGCTCCCCGACGGACACGCGGACCTGGCCTCGCTCGTCGCCGACCTCGACGACGACACCCTGCTCGCCGCGGTGCGCAACCTCGGCGGGCACGACACCGCCGCGCTGCGCGACGCGTTCGCCGCGATCGACGACACCCGGCCCACGGTGATCCTCGCCTACACCGTGAAGGGGCACGGCCTCGCGACCGCGGGCCACCCGCAGAACCACGGCTCGATCCTGGGCGCCGACCAGGTCCGCGAGCTGGCCGACGCCGTCGGCGTCGACCCCGAGGACCCCTGGCGGCGTTTCGACCCGGAGTCCCCGGCGGGCGAGGCCGTGGCGCGCGCGGCGGCGCGGCTGCGCCGCGACCCGGTCGACGAGCAGCCGGTCCCGCCGCTGCCGACCGACATCGGGCGCACCCCGACCGGGCGTGCCACCACCCAGGCCGCGCTCGGCCGGGCCCTGCTCGACCTCACCCGCGAGGCCCCCGAGGCGGCGAAGCGGGTCGTGACGCTGTGCCCGGACGTGTCGTCGTCGACGAACCTGGGCGGCTGGGTGAACAAGGTCGGCGTCTGGTCCACCGCGGAGCGCAAGGACTGGTTCGACGACGACCCCGAGACGATCCTGCACTGGCGCGAGCGGCCCACCGGTCAGCACCTGGAGCTGGGGATCGCCGAGGGGAACCTGGTCGGGGCGCTGGGGGAGCTCGGCGCCACCTGGTCGCGCTGGGGCCGTCCGGTGCTGCCGATCGGGGTGCTCTACGACCCGTTCGTCGAGCGCGCGTTGGAGCCGTGGTCGTTCGGGATCTACGCCGGCGGGCAGTCGATCCTGGTCGGCACCCCGTCCGGGGTGTCGCTGGCGCCCGAGGGCGGCGCCCACCAGTCGGTGACGACGCCGTCGGTCGGGCTGGAGCAGCCCGGCTGCGTGACCTACGAGCCGGCGTTCGCGATCGACACCGAGTGGACGCTGCTGGCGTCGCTGGCCCGGCTCGGTCGCCCGGACGGCACCAGCGCCTACCTGCGCCTGTCGACGCGGCCGGTGGACCAGAGCCTCGCGGCGGTCCCGGCCGACCCGGCCGCGCGCGAGCGGCGCCGCCGCCAGGTGGTCGCCGGGGCCTACCCGCTGCGCCGCGCCGCGGGGACACCCGCGCTGACCATCGCGGTGGCCGGGGCGCCGACGACCGAGGCGCTCGCCGCCGCCGACCGGCTCGCCGAGCTCGGCCACGACGTCGACGTCGTCGTGGTGACGAGCCCGGGTCTGCTGTTCGACGCGCTGCAGGCCCGCTCCGGGCGCCCCGCCCGACCGCAGGCCGAGCCGTGGATCCTGGAGTCGGCGTTCCCCGCGCGCCGGGCCGCGCCGCTGGTCACCCTGCTCGACGGGCACCCGCACACCCTCGCGTTCCTCGCCGGGGTCAACCAGGTCCCGGCGACGCACCTGGGCGTGCACCGCTTCGGGCAGTCCGGCGATCTGGCCTCGGTCTACGCCCACCACGGGCTCGACGCGGACACGGTCGTGGCGGCCGGGCTGGACCTGCTCTAGGAGAAATCGGACACCGGGTGACGTACGTCGCTGGATCGCGCAAACGACAATGACTACGGTTACCGACCATGCTGCTTCTGGGGTTGGCGTCGGTCACCTTCCGTGAGAGATCCGTACCGGACGTCGTGAGCCTGGCGGTCGATGCCGGGTCCGAGGTCGTGGAGTGGGCCGGGGACCGGCACGTCCGTCCCGGTGACCGGGCCGCGGCGTCGGCGGCCCGCGGTGCGTGCGCGGGCGCCGGGCTGCGGATCGGGACCTACGGCAGCTACCACAAGGCCGGGGCGTCGGACCCCGAGGCGTTCGCCGCCGTCGTCGCGACGGCGGCCGAGCTCGGCGCTCCGCGGGTACGGGTCTGGGCCGGGACCGCGGCCTCGGCCGACGTGTCGCCCGCCGAGCGCGCCGCCACGGTGGACGCGCTGCGGCGCTGCGCCGACGCCGTCGCCGAGCAGGGGATGGGGCTGCTCGTGGAGCACCACGTCGAGTCCCTCACCGACGGGCTCGACACCGCGCTGGCGCTGCGTGCCGAGGTCGACCACCCCGCCCTGGTGACCCACTGGCAGCCGCGCGAGCTGCCCGACACCGACGCCTGCCTGGCCGAGGTCCGCGCGCTGCGCCCGCGGACCGTGCACGCGTTCTCCTGGGGGGCCGACGGCTACACCGAGCGGCTGCCACTCGCCGACCGCGCCGACCTGTGGGCCCCGGTGCTCGCCGAGCTCTCCGCGCAGTCCCGCGAGGACGGCACCGACACCGAGGTGCTGCTGGAGTTCGTCCCCGGCGACACCGCCGCCTCCCTGCTCCGCGACGCCGCCGCGCTGCGCGACCTGCAGGCCGGACGCGACCTGGCCGGTGCGCGATGAGCCCCCGCCCGGACCCCCGTCCCGTGCCCGCCGGTGCGGGCGACCAGCCCGCCGCGACCCGAGCCGCCGCCTCGCGCCGATCCGCCCGGTCCACCGCGGCCCGGTTCTCCCGCGTCGCCGCGCTGCTGCCGGTCGCGGTGGTCGCGCTGCTGCTCGCCGGCTGCGGCGGGTCGGCCACGCCCGCCCCGCAGACGCCCGCCGACCGGCCCGCCGTCAGCCGCGACGTCGCTCCGCTGGAGCCCGCGCTGTCGGTGACCGACCCCCGTGGCACCACCGTCACGGTGCCGGCCCCGCCGAAGCGCGTCGTCTGCCTGACCGGCCTGTGCGACGACATGGTCGTCGAGCTGGGCCTCACCCCGGCCGGCACCTCCACCCCGGCCCTGCTGAAGAACCCCGTGCTGCTCGGTGACCGCGCCGCGCAGGTCCCGACGGTGAAGGGCAGCTTCGGCAGCGAGGACGTCGAGTCCATCGCCGCGCTGCGTCCCGACCTCGTGATCGGGCTCGGCGGTGTGCACGAGCCACTGCGCGCGGCGATCGAGCGGTTCGCCCCGCTCTGGCTGGTGCAGCCCACCACCTGGGAGGAGTCGGTCGGCTACCTGCGGAACCTGGGGTCGCTGACCGGCCGCACCGCCGAGGCCACCGCCGGAGAGCAGCGCTTCCGCACCACCCTGGCCGACGGCGTCGAGCAGGCCCGCGCCACCGGCCAGGCCGACCGGAAGGTGCTGCTGATGTACGGCAGCGCCGACACGATCGGCGTCGACACCACCGACACCGTCAACGGGAACCTGCTCGCGACGCTCTACGACTACCCGTTCGTCCCGCGTGGCGCCGACGTCGAGACCGCCAGCACCTACAGCGTCGAGGAGATCCTCGCCCAGGCCCCGGACGTCGTGTTCGCGTTCTCGCTGCTGTTCTCCTCCGCCGACCGCACCCTCACCGACCAGCTCGCCGACAACCCGGTCTGGCAGCAGGTCCCGGCCGTGCAGGCACGCCAGGTGCACGAGATGGACCCGCGGCTGTGGGGCAGCGGGCGCGGCACCCGCAGCCTCGGTGCGATGGTCGAGCAGTCGCTGGCCGTGGTCCCCGGCCGGTGAGACGGCTCCTGGTCCTGCTCGCCGCCGCGCTCGGGGCGGTGCTGCTCGCCGCGCTGGTCCTCGGGACCGGCACCCCGGCCGTCGCACCGCACCGGCTCCCGGCCGTGCTGGGGGCGGCGGGCGGGGTCGAGCACGTCGTGGTCACCGAGCTGCGGGTGCCGCGGCTCGTGCTCGGCGTGCTCACCGGCGCGGCACTCGGGCTGGCCGGGCTGCTCCTGCAGGACGGCCTGCGCAACCCGCTCGCCGTCCCCGAGCTGCTCGGGGTCTCCTCCGGGGCGGCCGCGGCGGTGGCGATCACGATCGTCACCGGGGTCGCGGTGCCCTTCGCGCCGCTGCTGCCCGCGGTCGTCGGGGCCGTCGTCGGGGGCGGGCTCACCCTGCTCGCGATCCGCGGCGCCGTCGGTCCGGCCGCGGTGCTGCTCATCGGCGCCGGTGTCGGCGCGGCGCTGCAGGCGCTGCTGCTCGCCGCGGTCGCGATGACCGGGTCCACCGAGCAGGGCGTGCTCGTGCGCTACCTGCTCGGCTCGCTCACCGGCACCACCTGGGCCACCGTGACCCCGGTGCTGCCCGCGCTGGCGGTCGCGTTCGTCGCGGCCGTCGCGGTGCTGCCGCTGCTGGGGCCGCTGCGGCTCGGCGACGACGCCGCCGCGGCACTCGGGCTGCGCACCGGTGCGGCCCGGGCCGCGGTGCTGGGGGTGGCCTGCCTGCTCGTCGCCGCCGTCGTCGGCCCGGCCGGGCCGGTCGCCTGGGTCGGCTTCCTCGCCCCGCAGCTGGTGCGGGCACTGCACCCGGCGGCCCGGCCGCTGCCGCGGGCGGTGGGCTGCGCCGCGGCGGGCGCGGCGGTGGTCGTCGTCGCGGACCTGCTGGCCCGCACCGTGCTGTACCCGGTCGAGCTGCCGGTGGGCGGGTTCACCGCCGGGGTCGCGGTCGTCGCGGGCGGGCAGCTGCTGGCGTGGCGACGTCCGCGGGCCGTCCGCGCGGCCCGTCCCGGCGCGGTGGTGGCCCGGTGAACCGGCCGGCCGGGCGGGGGACGGTCGGCCGGGTCGCGACGGTCGCGTCCCGGTTCGCCCTCCTGGGGGCGGCCGCCGCGGCCGCGGCCCTGGCCGGGCTGATGGTCGGCACCGCGGTCGGGCCCGGCACCGCACTCGCGGCGCTCGCCGGGACCGCGGACCCGCTGGCCACCGACCTCGTCGTGGGCCTGCGGATGCCGCGGGTGCTGGTCGGGCTCGCGGCCGGTGCCTGCCTCGGCGTCGCCGGGACGGTCCTGCAGGCGGTCCTGCGCAACCCGCTCGCCTCGCCGGAGGTGACCGGGGTGGGGTCCGGCGCGGTGCTCGGCGCGGTGCTGGGGACGGTGCTCGGCGGCCAGGTCGGCACCCCGCTGGGCGTGCTCGTCGTGGCGCTGCTCGGCGGGACCCTCGGCGGCGGTGTGCTGTGGCTGCTCGCCGGCCGCGCCGCCGGGCCCGGCACCGCGGACCCGCTGCGGCTCGCCGTCGTCGGGGTACTGGTGTCGGCGGTGCTCGGCGGGGCGACGTTGCTGCTGCTCACCGCCCGCCCGCAGCTGGCCGGGTCGATGGTGCGGTGGCTGGTCGGCTCGCTCAACGGCCGCGGCTGGGAGCACTGGGACGCGCTGTGGCCGGTCGCGCTCACCGCGGTGGTCCTCGCGGTGCTGCTCGGCCCGGTGCTCGCCGTGCTCGGCGTCGACGACGACCACGCCCGCGGCGTCGGCCTCGCGGTGTCCGGGTGGCGCTCGGCCGCGGTGCTGCTGGCCGTGCTCGCCACCGGCGGGGCGGTCGCGGCGGTCGGGGCGCTCGCGTTCGTCGGGCTGCTCGCCCCGCACCTGGCCCGCGCGGTGCTCGGGTCGCGGGGCGCGGCCGATCCGCGGCTGCTGGTGCCCGCGGCGGCGCTGGCCGGGGCCGGGACGGTCGCCGCGGCCGACGTCGTCGCCCAGCTGCTGACCGCGCTCGCCCCGGTCGGTGACCGGCCGATCGGGGTCCCCGCGGGAGCGGTGACGGCGGTCGCCGGCGCGGTGGTGCTCATCGGGATCGTCCGCCGACGGTCCCGCACGACGGTGGGAGGTGCGCTGTGACGGTGCTCAGGGCCGAGGGGGTGACGGTGCGCTTCGACGGGCGCACCGTGCTCGACGGCGTCGACCTGGCGGTGGACCGCGGACAGTGGCTGTCGCTGGTGGGACGCAACGGCTGCGGCAAGACGACGCTGCTGCGGGTGCTCGCCGGGCTGCACCGGCCCGATGCGGGCTCCGTGCACCTGGTCGACCGGCCGCTGGCCGGGACCCCGCGCCGGGAGGTCGCGAAGCGGGTCGCGGTGCTCCCGCAGGCACTGCCGCCGCTGGGCGGGGTCACGGTGCGGGCACTCGTCGCCCAGGGCCGCTACGCGGTCCGCGGGCCGCTGGGGATGCTCGGCGGCGGCGCCGACGCCGCGGTCTCCGACGCGCTGGCGGCCACCGGCACCCGGGCGTGGGCCGACACCCCGGTCGAGCTGTTGTCGGGCGGGGAGCGCCAGCGGGTGCGGATCGCGCTCGCCCTGGCCCAGGACGCCCCGGTGCTGCTGCTCGACGAGCCCACCACCTACCTCGACGTGCGTCACCAGCTGGAGGTGCTCGACCTCGTCCGGGAGCTGCAGGTGCAGCGCGGACTGACCGTCGTCGCGGTGCTGCACGACCTGGCCCAGGCCGCGCGGTGCGCGGACCGGATCGTCGCGCTGCGCGACGGGCGGGTGCACGCCGACGGGCCGCCCGGCGACGTCGTCGACGAGCGGCTGCTGGCCGAGGTGTTCGGGGTGCGCGGGGTCGTCTCGACCCACGAGGGGCGGCTGACCTGCAGCTACCTGGACTCCACCCCGGCCCGGCCCGTCAGCGCCTGACGGCCCACCCACCCCGCCGGGCGGGCGGGTCGCCGGTGCAGCGACGTGCACGTTTCCGCCCCTGCGAGGGCGGAAACGTGCATCTCGCCGGTCGGGCGCGCGTCGGGATCGGCGCTGCCGGCACCGGGGCGGGGTGTCCCGGACGGGGGCGTCCGGTCAGCCGCGGGCGGCCCGGCGCAGCGGCGGCGTGAGCCAGGCCAGCGCGACCCCGGAGGCCAGCACCGCGGCCCCGGCCGCCAGCCCACCGCGCGGGCCGGCCGGCGTCGTCGCCACCACCCCGGCCAGCGCCGCGCCGGCGGGGGTGCCGAGGCCCCAGGACAGCATCCGCGCCGTCGTCGAGACCCGGGCGCGGGCGTGCTCGGGGGTGACCTGCAGCCGGTAGGTGACGGCGTTGAGCACGACCGTCGAGTAGGCCGCCCCGAACGCGGTGGCGGCGAGCAGCGCGGGGACCCAGTGCGTCGCCGAGACCACGGCGACCGCGCAGGCCAGTGACACCGGCAGTCCGGCCAGCGCCAGCCGGGCCCCGCCCCAGCGCTCCGACAGCCGTGGGACCAGCCGGGCCGCAGCCAGCCCGCCGACGCCCCAGCAGGCGAACAGCAGGCCGAGCCGGGCGTCGCCGTCGGCGCGGATGCCGAGCACCCGGTCCGCCCACGGGACGGTCATCGCGAGCCAGGCGCCGCCCGCGACGGCCTGGGTGGTGCCGACGAGGGTCAGGGTGCGCACGACCGGGTTGCCCCACAACAGACCCAGGCCCTCCCGGACGTCGGCGAGGATCCGGGTCGGTGCGCGGGTGCCGGGCCCGGGGGACAGGCTCCCGGCGATCGAGCGGATCAGCAGCGCGGAGGCGACCGCGGTGAGCGCGGTGACCGACAGCAGCCCGGCCGGGGCCAGTGTCGCGACCGCGAGCCCGGCCAGCGGCGGCACGAGCAGCTCGACGACGGTCGTCGCGCCGTAGAGCGTGGAGAACGCCGCGGTGATCCGGTCCGGGCCGACCAGCGTGGGCAGGGCGCCGAAGTTCGCGGCGTCGAAGAAGACGAAGCCGGTCTGCACCGCGACCGCCGTGCCGAGCACCTGCCACGGGGTGAGCACCCCCGCCCACCACGCGAGCGGGATCCCCGCCAGCACCAGCCCGCACGCCAGGTCGACGCCGACCATCAGCCGCCTGCGGTCGACCCGGTCGGCCAGTGCGCCCGCGAACAGCCCGAACAGCAGGTAGGGCAGCGCCTCCGCGGTCGCGATCGCCGCGGTCCAGGCGGGTGAGCCGGTCAGCCGGTAGACGAGCACGGGGAGCGCGACCGCCGCGACCAGCGACCCGGCGACCGCGACGACGCGGGCGGTGAGGTAGCGGCGGAGATCGGTGCGTTCCTGCGCGGGGGCGGTCGGGGCCGTCTCGCTCACGAGGTCCTTCCGTCGGGGTTGCGCGAACCATAGTGTGAAACGAGAGTCATCTCCAATAGTAGCGACGAGAGATGCGCCACTGTTGAAAATCGATGTCGATTGTGACCAGGATGTGACGGTCCGGAACCGGACGATGTCACCCACTGGAGGAGAAAACGATGAAGGACATCTTCACCGAGCTCGAGGCCGAGCGCGCCCTGCCGCACAACTCCGCGAGCCACTCCAACGCCCTCGTCGAGAACCCGTTCGCGACCGAGCAGGCTGCCGAGCAGGAGTGACACCCGCCGCGGGCCCGGCACCGGTGACGGTGCCGGGCCCGCGGTCTGCCGTGACCGACCGACGGACCAGGGAGTGCCAGTGGAACGACTGCGACCGGGCGTGAGCGTCTTCGAGGTCCCCGGACGGGGCTCGGCGCTGCGGGAGGCGTCCGGCCGGCTGCGCGGGGTCGACCTGCCGCGCGACACGGTCGAGGCACTGACCCGCTGGTTCGACGGCGTCGACCCGGTGCCGCCGCCGGGGCTCGACCCCGAGCGGGGCGCGTTCGCCGCGGCCGGCTACCTGGACGAGACCCCGGCGCCGCGGACCGCCACCGTGACCGTCGCCGGGCGGGGGGCGCTGGCCGACGCGGTCGCCGCCGCGCTCGCCGGGCCGGGGATGCAGGTCCGGCGCCGGGACCTGGACTCCCTCGCCGCAGTGCTCGTCGGCGAGACCGGCACTGAGACTGATACTGAGACTGGTATCGGGACCGATGCGGTGTGCGCCGTCGCGGACGGACCCGCACCGGCCGCCTGGACCGCGCTGGACATCCTGCCCGCGCACGGGACCGCCTGGTTCCGGCTCGCCGTCGAAGGACGGCACGGCATCCTCGAACCCCCCGCCGTGCACCCCGGCGACGCCGGGCACGCCGACGTCCGCGCCCGCCGCCTCGCCGCGGCCGGATCCGGGCACCCGCACCTGCTCGCCTACTGGGACGCCGCCCCCGCCGCCCCGACCGGCCCCGGTGACCACGCCCTGCTGGCCGCGCTGCTCGCCGCCGACATCCGGGCGTGGATCGCGGGCCACGACACCCCCGCGACCGGCGACCTCGTGCCGGCCGCCCTGCCGGCACGACGCCGTCTGCGGGTGGTCGACCTCGACACCGCCGCGATCGCCGACCACGCACTGCTGCCGGTGCCCGACAGCGCGCCGTGACCGAGCCCGGCCTGACCCAGCCCGACTCGACCCAGCCCGACCCGACCGAGCCCCACCCGACCGGGCCCGACCTGACCGAGCTCGACCTGCCCGGCGCGGACGGGGTCCGGCTCGCCGCGACCCTCGTCCGCCCCGCCGCCGCGACCTGGCCCGCCGTACTCGTCCGCACCCCCTACGGCCGCGGACGGCTGCTGCCCGAGGCCCGCGGCTGGGCCGCGCACGGGTTCGGCTGCCTCGTCGTCGACGTCCGGGGACGCGGCGGCTCGACGGGGGAGTTCCGGCCCTACGCCCACGAGACCGACGACGGCGTCGCCGCGCTCGCCGCGCTGCGCGCGATCCCCGGCTGCGACGGGCGGATCGTGCTGGCCGGCGCGAGCTACGGGGCGCACTGCGCGGTCGCCGGCGCCCTCGCCGACCCCGACGTGTGCGGGGTGCTCGCCGCGGTCCCCGCGCTCGGGCCCGGGGAGACCGCCCGCGAACCCGGCGGCGCCGCCCGGCTGGCCTGCCGGATCGGCTGGTGGTCCGAACACGGTGGACCCGGACACGGTGCGGGTGCTCCGCGCGTCGCCCCGTCGGCGGCCGCGACGCTGCCGGTCACCGCGGCGCTGGCGCCGGCCCCGACCGGCTGGCCCGAGCTGTGGGATGCGCCCGAGGAGACGCCCTGGCTGTGGGACGGGATCGCGCGGGCCGCGATGCCGCTGCTCGCCGTCGGGGGCACCGCGGACCCGTTCGCCGCCCGCACCCGGGAGCTCGCCCGGCGCTGGGGCGGGCCGTCCCGGCTCGTCCTCGGGCCGTGGGGGCACGAGCTCGACGCCTCCGCGCCCGGCGCCGTCCTGGCCGGCCGGCGGATCGGCGCGGTCTACGCCGCCTGGGCCCGCGCCGCGGTCGGGAACCCGCCGCGGGGGCGCGGTGCACTCGTCGCGGTGGGGGAGAGCGGGCGGTGGGTGCGCGCCGGTGACGGGCCGACGCTCGCGGTCGACGCCGTCCCGCCCGGTGGGTTCCCGGTCGCGTTCGTCGCCGACCCGGAGCGGCCCGTGCGGTCCCGGCCGCCGGGCGCGCCGCTCCCCGCCGCCCCGGACCCCGGGCCGGACGCCGACCCCGGCGACCGGGTCGTCGCCCACACTCCACCGCTGCCGGCAGGTGCGCTCGCCGGGCCGCTGGTCGTGACCGTCACCGGTGACAGCGACGCCCCCGACGCCGACTGGGTCGTGCGGATCGGGCTGCGCGGCCACGACCTGGTCACCGCCGTGCACCGGCACCGCGGCCCGGCGACGCGGGAGGTCGTCGTCACCACCCCGCCGGTCGGTGCCGCGCTCGACGAGGGCGACCGGCTGCGCGTCGAGATCGCCGGGCACCACTGGCCCGCGCACGCCCGCAACCCGCACACCGGGCAGGACCCGGCGCCCGCGACGGAACTGCGCGCCGACCACCGCACCGTGCACGCACTGCGGCTGGACCTGCCGCACGTCCGACCCGGCCGCGACGAGGTCGCCGCGGCCGCCATCCCCGAGGAGGTCACCCTGTGACGGCACCGACCGTTCCCGTACTGCCGGTGGAGGCGCTGGTCGACCCGCTGAGCGGGATCGTCCGCCGGCTGGTCGACGTCGCCCCCGTCCCGGGGCTGCCCGCGGCCTACACCGCCGTCACCGCGGAGGTGTCCGACGCGCGTCGGCTCGGCGCCTGGCCCGCGGACCGGGTCAGCCTCGGCACCACCTTCGGCGACCGCGACGGCGCCCGCACCGCCGCGCTCGGCGAGGCGGTCGAGCGCTACTGCGGCAACCGCGTCCCGCGCGACCTGCCGCTGACCACGGCCGCGGAGCTGCGCGCCGCGGGAGACCGGTGCTGGGGGCCCGAGGAACTGCCGCTGCTCGCGCCCTGGCAGGACGGACGCCCCTACCTGCGCTTCACCGACGACCTGCCGATCCGCTGGATCGCCGGCGCTGAGGCCGACGGGGAACCGACCTGGCTGCCCGCCTCCTGGGCGCTGCTCAACCACCACAGCGGCGCCCGCCGCGACGAGCCCCGCTTCCACCACCTCAACTACGCCGGCATCGCCACCGGCGACGGCGCCACCGACGCCCACCGCCGCGGCCTGCTCGAGCTCGTCGAACGCGACGCGCTGGAACGCTGGTGGCACCTCGGCCTGCCCTCCCACGGCATCGACCTGGCCTCGGTCCCCGGGCTCGACGCCGCGCTGGCCGGGGCCGCGTTCGACGTCCACCTCGTCGAGCTGCCCACCGAGTACCCGGCCGCCGTGGTCGGGGCCGTCGTCGTCGACCCGCAGACCGGGATCGTCGCCGGGGGCGGCGCCGCCCGCTTCGACGCCGTCGAGGCCGCCACCAAGGCGGTGCTGGAGGCCGTGCACACCTGGGTCTTCACCCGCGGCCTGCTCGACCCCGACGGCTGGGTGTACGCCTCGATCGACGCCGGGGTCCTCGCCCGCGGCCTCTACCTCGACCACCGCGCCGACCGCCACTACCGCGACGACGCGGGCGAGCGCTACGCCGCCGTTCGCGACCTCGGCGCCCAGGTGCAGGTCTGGCTCGACCCCCGCGTCCAGGAGGAGCACCTGCCCCGGTTCACCGCGCCCGCGACCCACGGTCCGCTGCGCACCGGCCCCGCCGGGGACCTCGCGTCGCTGACCTCGGCGCTGCTCGCCGACGGCCACCGCATCGCCCGTGTCGACCTCACCACGCCCGACGTCGCCGAGACCCCGTGGCGGGTGGTCCGCACCTGCGCCACCGGGCTCGTCCCGAACGCACCCGCCGCGTTCCGGTACTGGGGGCTGCCCCGCTGGCGCGACACCGCCCGCGCCCACGGCCTCGACCTCGACCCGGCCACCGGGCCCGACGGGCTGGTGCACTGCCCGACGCCGTTCCTGTGACGGCGCCGACCCAGGACACCGCCGCGGCGTTCCGGCTCGCCTGGTCCGGTGCCGACCCGGGCCCCACCGACCACACCACCCGGCCCGCCGAGGCGGCCACCGCGACCCGGCCGGTGCCCCTGGCCCGCGACGGTGACGGCACCGGCGCGCTGCTCGCGCTGTCGCTCGCCGCCGACCCCGACCGGGTCGTCGGCGGGGTGCGGCTGCGCCGGGTGCCCTCGGCGGGCGGCCGCTACCCCGTCGACGCCCGGGTCGGCGGCCGTGTCCACGACCCGCTCGCGCACGCCCTCGACGGCGGACCCGCGACCCCGGACCGTGCTGCCCCGGGTCGTGCCGCACCCGACCGGACCGAACCGGACCGCGCCGAGCCGGGGGCTCACGCCGATGTCGTCCTCGACCTCGTCCCCGAGCGGACCGTGTGGCGCTACGGCCCCCGCTCGCTGCCGGTGCTGCTGCTCGACCTCGGCCACGCGGCCGCCGCCGTCCTCGCCGCCGCGGCGACCCTGCGCCGGCCGCGCACCGCCCACCTCGTCCCCGACGGCGCCCACTCCCGCGTCGTGCTCACGACCGGTCCCGCCCCGGCCTACGCCGTCGGGCTGGGCGCCAGCGCGGACCCGCACCCGGCGGCGGTGCTCCGCGCGCGCCGGTCGGCGCCGTTCGAGAACCTGCGCCCCCCGGTCGCCGACCCCGGACTCGACCGGGTCGCCCGGACCCGGCTCGGCGCGGGACAGCACGCCGCCGTGCTCGGCGCGGGCCACCCCCTGCTGGCCGCGCTGACCCGGCGGGCCTGCGGTCTGCCGGACCTCACCGGCGTCGGCGGGCTGCTCGTCGTCACCGGGGACGTCGACCCCGGCCCGGACACCGTCGCCCAGCACGTCCGGGCCGGCCTCGCCGTCCACGACGCCTGGCTGGCCGCGACCGCGGCCGGGCTCGCGGCCCGCCCGGTCGGCTGCTGGGTCGAGGCGGTGCTGCGCGGCCCCGGCGGCCGGGGCCGGGTGCAGCACGCCCTCGCCCTCGGCGGCTGAACCGGCCGGGGCGGACCGGTCAGGTCGCGGGCGGCAGCGGGGGAGCGGGCGGCTCGTGCGGCGGCTCGTCGTCGCCGGACTTCCCGCCGGGCTTGTCGTCGCCCCCGCCGGCGAGGAACCGCTCGAACTCCGCGGCCAGCTCGTCGCCACTGGGCAGCTCGCCGCCCTCCAGGCCGTCCCGCAGGTCACCGGACTCCCGAGCCGCGACGACCTGGTCGTACTGCTCCTCCAGCGCCGACACGACCTGCCCGACCTCCTCCGACCCCGCCATCTGCTCGGCGATCTCGGACTCCGCCTGCTCGGCGGCACGGGTCAGCGTCTCGGTCGGCAGGTAGAGCCCCGCCGACAGCCCCGCGTGGTCCAGCAGCACCCGCGCGGCCTGCGGGTACGCCGAGCGCGACAGGTAGTGCGGCACGTGCACGGCGTAACCCACCACGTCCTGCCCGGCCTGCCCGAGGCGGTACTCCAGCAACGCGGCCGCGCTGCCCGGGACGTCGGCGGTCGCGAACCACGGGGTGTGGCCCTCCACCAGCTCCGGGCGGGTGCCGTGCGCGGTCACCCCGATCGGACGGGTGTGCGGCACGGCCATCGGGATGCCCTGCAACGTGATCACCAGCCGGACCCCGAGCTGCTCGACCAGCAGCCCGACCGCGGCGACGAACCGCTCCCACTGCATGTCCGGCTCCGGACCGGCGAGCAGCAGGTACTGCGTGTCCCCGGTGTCGGTCAGCGCGACGACATCGAGCTCCGGCGGGTCGTAGTCGGCCCAGCGGTCGGTCTCGAACCGCAGCGGCGGGCGGCGCGACCGGTAGTCCACGAGCTGGTCGACGTCGAACCGGGCCACCCGGACCGCCTCGCGCTCGTCGGTCAGCGCGCCGACCGCGAGCGCACCGGCGTTGCCGGCGTCGACGAACCCGTCCAGCACGACGATCAGGACCGGCTCGTCGAGAGCCGGCGCGGCCGGGTCGACCTGGTACAGCTGAGCGGGATCGAGCACCGGCGTCCTCCGAGTCGTGGCGTGCACCGCGACCCTATCCGGAGCCCCCTGTGGGCTGCCCGGTCACCGTGTGATCACCGACCCCGTGTGACACGACCCCGCCGGGACGCCCCGGACAGCCGGGATGGACCAGAATGGCCGTCCGTCATGCACTCGTCACGTCGCGCTTACCTCGTCTGGTCCGTCGGTCTGTTCGCCTACGTCGTGGCGGTGCTGCAACGCAGCTCCTTCGGCGTCTCCGGGCTGGAGGCGGCCGACCGGTTCGACGCGTCCCCGACCGTGCTCGCCGGCTTCCTCGTCCTGCAGCTGCTCGTCTACGCCGCCCTCCAGGTGCCGGTCGGGCTGCTCCTCGACCGCTTCGGCGCCCGCACCATGGTGCTCGCCGGCGCCGTCACCATGACCGCGGCGCAGGTGCTCGTCGCCGTCGCCACCTCGCTGCCGCTGGCCGTCGCCGCCCGGGTGCTCGTCGGCGTCGGCGACGCCCTGACCTTCATCTCGGTGCTGTCGGTGCTGTCCACCTGGTTCCCGCCGCGCCGGGTACCGCTGATGACCCAGGTCACCGCCCTGCTCGGCCAGTTCGGCCAGGTGCTCTCCGCGATCCCGCTCGCCACCGTCCTGCACGCCTACGGCTGGACGACGGCGTTCCTGTCCGCCGCCGGGATCGGTGTCGTCGCCGCGCTCGCGGTGCTCGCCGTGCTCCGCGACCGCCCGCCCGGCAGCCCCGCCCCGGCCCCCGCAAGCAGCCCCCGCGAGGTCCTCGACGGCCTCACGGGCGCCTGGGCCCACCCGGGCACCCGGCTCGGGCTCTGGTCGCACGCCGGCACCCAGTTCTCCGGCCTGGTGTTCGCGCTGCTCTGGGGCGTGCCCTACCTCGTCGCCGGGCAGGGGATGAGCCCCGCCGGTGCGTCGGTGATGCTGACCCTGCTCGTCCTCGTCGGGGCCGTCGTCGGGCCGGTGTTCGGCGAGTTCACCGCCCGCCACCCGCTGCGCCGGTCCTGGCTCGTGCTGTCGGTCATCGGCGCGACCGCGCTGGTGTGGACGGTCGTGCTGCTCGTCCCGCCGCCCGCGCCGCTGTGGCTGCTCGTCCTGCTCGTGGTGGTGCTCGCCGCGAACGGCCCCTGCTCCGCGGTCGGCTTCGACTACGCCCGGACGTCCAACCCCGCGCACCGGCGCGGCACCGCCGTCGGGATCGTCAACGTCGGCGGGTTCACCGCCTCGCTCACCACCACGCTGCTGGTCGGGCTCGTGCTCAGCATGTCCGGCGGCTACACCCCCGAGGCGTTCCGGCTGGCCTGGCTCGTGCAGTTCCCGATCTGGGCACTGACCGCCGTCGCGGTCGTCCTCGCGCGACGCAAGGCCCGCCGGGTCATGGCCGCCGAGGGCACCGTCGTCCCGCCGCTCCGGGAGGCGCTGCGCCGCAACCGGCGCCGGAGACGGGTCCGGTAGACGACGACGGGGGCGGGACCCGATCGGTCCCGCCCCCGTCCCCGCCGGGCGGTCTGCTCACCCGGTGCGATCCGCTCGTCCGGCGAGACTCGCACCGTGCGAACTGCTCGTTCGGCGAGCCTCGCACCGTGCGAACTGCTCGTTCGGCGAGCCTCACACCGTGTGGTCTGCTCGTTCGGCGAGCCTCACTCGGTGTGGTCTGCTCGTTCGGCGAGCCTCACTCGGTGTGGTCTGCTCGTTCGGCAAGCCTCACTCGGCGAGCAGCCGGTACAGCGCCTTGCGCGCCTCGGTCAGCGCCTCGGTCGCGGACGCCACCTGTGCCTCGGAGCCGGCCTCGGCGACCTGCCGCGCGGCGGCGGCGAGCCGGCCGAGCTCGGTGACCAGACCGCTCGCCGGGTCGGACTCGGCCTCCTCGGCGTCCTCGGCGAACGGCGCCCACACCGCGTCGAGCTCCGCGCGGTGCTCCTCGACGTGCCGGGTGCCCTCCTCGGTCAGGTGCACGACCCTGCGGCCCTCGGTCTGCTCGGAACGCACCAGACCCTCGTCCTCCAGCTGGGACAGCATCGGGTAGACCGAGCCGGGGCTCGGCTTCCACTGCCCGCCGGAGCGACCGGTGATCTCCTGGATGATCTCGTAACCGTGCCGCGGGCCGTCGGCGACGACCGCGAGCACCGCGGTGCGCACGTCGCCGCGGGCACGCTTGCCGCGGCGGCCGCGATGCCCACCCGGGCCGAACCCGGGGCCGAAGGCGCCGGGCCCGAACCCGCCCGGGCCGAAGGGACCGCCGGGGCCGAACGGCCCACCGGGGCCGAACCCGCGGCCGGGGCCGAAGCCCCGCCCGTCAGGGCCACGTCCTCGGCCGCGGGTGCGGCCCCGGCGGTGGCCGGGTCCGCCCTCGTGGCGGGTGTCGTCACGGTCGTCGCCGTGGAAGTCGGGGGTGTCGTGCATGGCTGCCTCCTCCGGGCCGCAGGGGAACCCGGCGCCGCGGTGGCCCCGGGGGTGTCGGTGGGTGCGGGGCCCGAACGGGCTCCGGAACATGTCGCGCGTGGTCATGACGCGTCGTCCTCTCGTCGTGAGCCTCCCTCTTCGATCGGCTCGTGTGCCATCACGATATATCGCGACTGCTCGCCGATGCAACATGGATTGCCCACGAATCTCCTGAGGGTGCGCGCGGCGGCCCGTGGCGGGTTCACTGTCCCGGCGGGCCGGTGGGCGGCCCGCCGGACGTGAGGGGGAGTCGTGGGGCGTCACGACGCAGGGGCCGGTCCGGCCAGCGAGGCACCGGAGGACGGCGAGGCACCGGAGGACACTGCCGAGGAGATCGACCTCAGCGGGGTCTCCGCCGAGCAGCTGCGGGACCGGCTCTCCGCACGGTCCGACGGCCGCGACGACCAGGTCGTCGAGGCCGCGCGCGAGCTGCGGGCGAGCCTGGACCGCCTCGGTGAGGGGCTGGCGGCACGGCGTGCGGCGCTCGTCGGACGGGCGGGGGAGATCGCCAGGGCTGCCGTCCCCTATGTCGGCGGTCTCGTCGCGACCTGAGTGGGGGCGGTGCTGGTGGTGCGTCGGGTCCGCCGTCCGCGCCGCAGTCGGTAGGTCGCAGTCGGGTAGTGCGGCGCGGTCCGACCCGGGCCGCTGCGGGGCGGCGGCCGAGCTCGGCGCACACCCGCAACGGGGCGAAGTCCGTCAGGTTCAGCCCTGGCCGGCGGTCCGGTGCGCCGAGGTCGGGGGCGTCGTCGGGCCCGCCGCGTCGGCCAGCGCGCTCAGCAGCTCCGCCGCACCCGCCCGTCGCTCGGGCGGCACCCGGTCCAGCAGGTCGGCGACCGCGGCGCGCCGGTGGGCGTCGATCTCGCCGATCAGCTCCCGTCCGGCCGGGGTGAGCTCGATGAGCAGGTGTCGTCGGTCCTCAGGGTCGGGTCGACGGTCGACCAGACCGGCCCGGCCGAGACGGACGAGGACGCGGGTGGCGTTCGACGGGTGGACGTCGAGCTCGCGCCCGACCGCGGCGACGTTGGTCTGCCCCGCCTCGGCGACCAGCATGAGGACCCGCAGCTGGGGCACGGTCACGGCATCCCCGGCCGCCGCCACCGCGCGCACGCTGATGCCGGTGAACGCGCGCGCGAGCGCCAGGCCCGCCTCCACCGCCGCGCCGTCCGGGTGATCCCGATCTCGGTCGTCCGTGTCGATCATCCCCGTCCACCTCCCTCACCAGCGATCTTTACCTCGCACTGACCGTTGCGTCGATCAATCTTTGCCATTGCACAACTACTGCGCAAGCGCAACAATAGGGGCCGTCGAAGGGAGAGTTCCATGAAGGTGTCGGACATCCTGCGGATCAAGGGCGACACGGTGCAGACCGTGTTGTCGTGGAACACCATCGCCGAGGCCGCGACCCGGCTCGCCGGACCGCCGGCGATCGGCGCGCTCGTGGTCTCCGACGACGGCCGTCGCGAACGCGTCGACGGCATCGTCTCCGAACGCGACATCGTGCGCCGACTCGCCACCGACGGTGCCGGCCTGCTCGACCTCACCGTCGGCGACATCATGAGCCGGCACGTCGTGACCTGCTCGCCGGAGGACTCGCTCGCCGACGCCATGGGTCTGATGAACCGCTGGCGGCACCGCCACCTGCCCGTCGTCGACGGCGGACGGCTCGTCGGGATGATCAGCATCGGTGACGTCGTCAAGCAGCGGCTGGCCGAGATGAGCACCGAGGCCGGGGTGCTGCGCGACATCTACCTGGCCTCGCACTGACCCGCACTGGCTCGTACTGACCCGCACTGACCCTGGACCGCACGACCGCCCCGGTCGTCCCCGGTGTGACCTGACCGTTTCGCCGGGAACGACCGGGGCGAGCCGTGCGTTGGACCGGACATGACTGCAGCGAGTGCCACCGCAGGTCGCCGCGCCGGCCGCACGGCCGCGTTCGCGACGCTCTTCCGTGCCCTCACCCGTCGTGGCCGCCCCGGCGAGCCCGGACCCGTCGAACGGTTCCGGGCGCTGCCCGCCATGGTCGGCGACGCCTGGCGCGGCACCTACCCGCACCTGGGCAGGGGCCGGGTCGCCCTGTTCCTGGCCGCGCTGGCCTACCTGGTGTCGCCGGTCGACCTGGTGCCCGAGGCGTTCCTGACCGTGTTCGGCCTCGGCGACGACGCGATCGTCGCGATGTGGCTGGGTGGGGCGCTGCTGGTCGAGGCCGACCGCTACCTCGGGTGGCGGCGGACCGCACCGGCGGTCGTCGACGGTCAGGTGCAGGTCGACCGGACGTAGTCCCGGATCCGCTGTGCGGCGGCCTGGTACTCCGGGTCCGTCCGTTCCTGGGCGATCCCCGGGTCGCGGGCGACGGCGAGGGTGTCCCCGCCGTTGGCCTCCAGCAGCGCCAGCTGACGCTCGACGAGCTGGTCCACCCGTTCGAAGTCCGCGCGGATCTCCTGCGGTGCCAGGGAGGTGACCTGCTGGTTCGCCCGCCGCACGTTCGCGGTGACCTCGCCGACGTCGGAGATCGAGCGGCCGATGCCCACCCCGCTGAACGGCTGGGTCGCGGTGCGGCTGGCCTCGACGGCGTCGCAGAACGGGCTGGAGGGACGGTTCTGGGTGGTGGTGACCGGGCGGGACGAGCTCGGCTGGGTCGCCAGCGAGCTGCCGCAGCCCGCCACCAGGAGCAGGGCCAGTACCGCCGGGACGAGCAGTCCTGGCCGCCGTACAGCCGTCATCCCCGATCCTCCGCTCACCGGCCGGGACGGTGCCCGATCCGTGAGTGAAGTCTAGGTCGCGGGGTGTGAGGTGGATGTCGGCGGTGGGTGGGGCTCGTTCCGTTGTCCCGCCCTGGTCAGCCGCCACCGGCGCATCGACACCGACGAGAGGGTTCTGCCCAGCTGGGCAGCGGCGTCCGTCGGCGGGAGACCCAGGACGACCTGGTCCTCCGCTTCGGTCCACCGACGAGGTGAGCTCCGTGCTCGCATTCCCTCGGGACGGCGCCACCGCGCGACGGTCTCCGCTGCGACGAGCTTGCGGGGCAGGGCAAGACTTCCCGGGGGATACAGGAACTCCGCGAGCGCGCCCCTCAGGTAAACCCCGGGGATGCACGGGAGCTGCCGGAGGCGTGACCGACCCGGACTTGTGCCCTGCCGGGAGGCCGAGCGCCTGCAGCTCCTTCCGGAAGCTCCACGCATGGGTCTTCCAGGTGGCGCTCTCGTGGCGTTCGGCGAAGTTGGTCCGCCGGACGCGGGTCCTCACGGTGCTGCGCAGACCGGGGGCGAACAGCCCGACGAAGGCGTCGAGCACGGCGATGTCGCGGACGCCCAGCTCGATCGTCGCCGCTCCACGGTTCCGGTCGGCGGCGCTGAGGTGACCATCGGTCTGGAAGAGGCCGAGGAAGTACGCATGATCCTCAACGGTGGGGTCCAGGTGCGCCATGCCGTCACTGTCGCGCGTTGCCCCGACAGTGAGCGCGGCTCCGCCACGTGTCTCCGACGGTGCGGACCGGGTCAGCCGGCGAGGACCTTCCGCAGCACCCGGGGCCGGTCGGTGATGATCCGGTCCACCCCGGTGGTCGCGACCCGCCGCATGTCGTCGGTGTCGTTGACCGTGTAGACCCCGGTCTGCATCCCGCGGGCCCGGGCCTCGGCGACCAGGGCGGCGTCGACGACCCGGAACGACGGGTTGATCTGGGTGACCCCGTGCGCGGCGGCGTCGTCGAGCCGTGCCGTGGTCGGGCGCCCGCCGAACAGCCATCCGGCCGGGATGTCCGGGGCGGCCTCGGCGAAGCGGCGCATCGCGTCGTGGTCGAAGGACTGCACGACGACGCCGGAGCGGAGGCCGTCGACCTCGTAGGCGACCTCCTTCTCCACGCCCGGGTACCGCGCCGGGTCCTTCAGCTCGACCAGCAGGTCCGCGCGGCCGCGGAGCCGTTCGGCGAACTCGGCGAGGGTCGGGACGCGCTCCCCGGCGAAGGCGGGGGAGAACCACGACCCCGCGTCGAGACGGCGCAGCTCGGCGAGGGTGAACGTGCCGACGGGTGCCAGGGCGCGGGTGGGGAAGACCCGTTCGACGTCGGTGGTGCGGGCGAGCGTGGCGTCGTGGACGAGCACGAGGTGGCCGTCGGCGGTGCGCTGGACGTCAACCTCGACGGCGTCGGCCCGCTGGGCCAGCGCCTCGTCGGCGGCGGCGACGGTGTTCTCCGGGGCGTCGGCGGAGGCGCCGCGGTGCGCGACGACCTCCGGGCCGGTCCGGGGACGGTCGGTGTCGGCGAGGGCGACCGTGGCCGTCGCGAGGAGGGCGGCGGGGACGAGAAGGGTACCGAGCAGGCGTCGCACGAGGTGAGTCCTCAGGATCGGGGGCGGTACCTGGGAACCATCGTGGCGCGGCCGGTCCGGTCGGTGTCGCGCGAGTGTCCTCCGGTGGACGACCCGGCGAGGACCTGGTGGTCAGGGTCGGGTGACGGCCGCCTCGAACGCGGGCAGGTAACCGTCGCGGTAACCCTGGGGGGTCGGGTGGTAAATCGCCGGGGCCGACGCCGGCGGGGGAGTGATCCACGGGTCTGCGGAGCAGACCCCGTGTCCGGCGAACGCGGCGCGGACGTCGACGAACTGGCCCCGGAAGCGTCCGGCTGCGTCGGCGAGGGCGGCGTCGAGGGTGTCGGCGGCCCGGTTCAGCGCCTCCCGGCGGACGGCGTTCGGGACGCCGGGGACGTCGCAGTCGGGGCCCGGCTCGAACAGTCGCGGGTAGCCCAGGACCAGGATCTTCGCCCCGGGGGCCTGCAGCCGGACACCGACGATCGTCGAGATCAGCCCGCCGGGAGCGATCCAGCGGGCGGCGCGCTCCCCGCCCCGGATGGCGCGCAGACAGGTCTCGTCGTCGCGGGCGGTGCTGCAGACGGCCAGGACCGGCCCGAACCCGGTGTCGTTGCCGCCGACGGTGATCGTCACCAGGGTGGTGTCGGCGGAGACGGTGCGCACCTGCCGGGCGATCACCTCGCCGCTGGTGGCGCCGCTGCACGCGACGCTGACGAACGACGCCGGGTCGTGGCGGGCCGCCCACAGCGCGGGGTAGGACGCTGCGCTGCGCCGGCAGTCGCCGGTGGCCGGGTCCGGCCGGGCCCCGACGCCCGCGGCGTAGGAGTCGCCGAGCGCGACGTACCGGACGGGGGCCGCGATCGCGACGGCCGGTGCCGGGTCGGCGAGTGCCGCCGGTGCCAGGACGACCAGCAACGCGCACGTCAGCAGGGGGACCAGGAGGCGGCGCACCCGTTCAGACAACCCCGGCGGCACCCCTGCGGCAATCCGGGCACCGGGTGAGGGGGTGCACGCGCCGTCGACGACGAGGTGCGCCGAACGGGTCCCGGCCGGGCCGCGTCCGCGGACGACATGCCGCGGAGCCGCCGCGCACGCGTCATCACTGTGGGTGAGTGCGTCGAAGGCGATCTGCCCGGCCACGACCACTCGACCCCGGCGCACTACAGGCGGAAAGTCCAGCTCAGGGCATTGTCCGAGGTGGATCGACCGGATCGGCGGCACGGTGAACGGCAGGTGGCCGGGGCGAGTGGCCGGCCTCGTCCGCTCACCGCCCGCAACGTCCCGTCGGTCTCGTGATCACCCGTTCGGGTTTGTCCGTCCGGTGCGTCCGGCTAGCGTCGGAATCAGATCACGGAACGGTCACGAACCGGACGCGGCTTCTCCCCAGGGGGCCGCCCGCTCCCCACGGGTTGTCCGCCGTTCCGCGATCCGGAAGGAATCGTCGTGGCACGGCATCGCTCCCCCCGGAGCCGTCGGACGAGCCTCGCGATCCCGGCCCCGCAGCTCGCGGTGGCCGGGATCGGGGCCCCGGTCGGCTCGTTCCCCGCAGGTCCCTACGTCCGGCGTGCCCGTGACATCCGGACCGAGGACGGTTCGCGCTGGTCGGCGTCCACCCGGATCGCCGCCGCCGTCGTCGCGGTGGGCGGCATCGCGGCCACCGCCCATGCGACCGTCGGCTCCGGCGACCTGTCCGCGGCCGTGACGTCCTGGTTCGACACGGCGGGATCGTCGGCTGCGGGATCGTCCTCGGTGTCGAACCAGAACGCCGCCCTTCCCTCCGCCGTGCCCGCACCCCGGTCCGCCGCGGACACCGCGACCTCCCCGATCGCGGACCCGGCCACCATCGCCTCGCTCGCCGCCCCGGCCGCCGCCCCCTCCGTGGCCGCGCGCACCGTCGCCGCCGCGGACACCGGCCGCGCCAGGGCCGCCTCCGCGGTCCAGGCCGCCACCGCCTCGGTCGACCAGGTCCGCAAGGCCGCCGAGGAGCGCGCCCGGGCAGTGGAGGCCGCCCGCGCCGCGGGCGCCACCGGCGCACTGCAGTCCGCGTCCGCGGGCGGTGCGGTGTCGATCGTGACCGGCCGGGTCACCTCGGGCTTCGGATCCCGCTGGGGCACCCAGCACATGGGGCTCGACATCGCCGCGCCGATCGGTACCCCGATCCACGTGCCTCTCGCCGGCACCGTCATCAGCTCCGGCCCGGCCAGCGGGTTCGGGATGTGGGTCCGGGTCCGGCACGCCGACGGCACGGTCACCGTCTACGGCCACATCAACCGCTCGCTGGTCTCGGTCGGGCAGAAGGTGGCGGCGGGCCAGCAGATCGCCGAGGTCGGCAACCGCGGCCAGTCCACCGGCCCGCACCTGCACATCGAGGTCGTGGACCCGAGCGGAACCAAGATCAACCCGAAGCCGTGGCTCGACGCGAACGGCTTCCGCTACACCTGAGTCAGGAGCTCTGGACCGCCTCCAGCGCCCGGATCTTGTTCGTCGCGTCCAGCGCGGCGACCTTGTAGGCCTCCGACAGCGTCGGGTAGTTCAGGACGGTGTCGACGAGGTAGTCCACCGTCCCGCCGCAGCCCATGATGGCCTGCCCGATGTGCACGAGGTCGGTGGCGTTGGTGCCGAACACGTGCACCCCGAGCAGCCGGTGGTCCTCGGGCGACACCAGCAGCTTGAGCATGCCGTAGGAGTCGCCGACGATCGCGCCGCGGGCCAGCTCGCGGTAGCGGGACAGCCCGGTCTCGTACGGGATCGCCGCCGCGGTCAGCTCGGCCTCGGTCCGCCCGCAGAACGAGATCTCCGGGATCGTGTAGATGCCGATCGGCTGCAGCTCGTGCAGCTCGCGGACCGGCTCGTCGAACAGGTGGTAGGCCGCCAGGCGGCCCTGGTCCATGCTCGTCGACGCCAGCGCCGGGAACCCGATCACGTCGCCGACCGCCGCGATGTGCTCGACCGAGGTCCGGTACTGCTTGTCGACCTCGATGCGACCCCGGTCGTCGGCCTGGATGCCCGCGGCGTCCAGGCCCAGCTCCTCGGTCATGCCCTGGCGGCCCGCCGAGTACATGACCATGTCGGCCGGGATCTTCTTGCCGCTGGCCAGGCTGGTCACCGTGCCGCGGCCGTTCACCTCGACCGAGGACACCTCCTCGCCGAACCGGAAGGTGACCGCCGAGTCCCGCAGGTGGAACTTCAGCGACTCCACGACCTCCGGGTCGCAGAAGCCGAGCATCGAGTCCCGCTTCTCCACCACGGTCACCCGGGTGCCGAGCGCGGCGAACATCGAGGCGTACTCGATGCCGATGACCCCCGCCCCGACGACGACCATCGAGCCCGGCACCCGGCCGAGCTGCAGCACCTGGTCGGAGTCGACGACCCGCTCGCCGTCGAACGCGACGGTGTCCGGCCGGGCCGGGCGGGTCCCGGTCGCGACCACGAAGTGCGAGGCGGTGACCTGGTTGTGGTCACCCCGCCCCGACCCCTCGACGACGACGGTGTGCGGGTCGGTGAAGCGCGCCGTCCCGGTCAGGATGTCGACGTGGTTGCGCAGCAGCTGGTTGCGGACGATCTCGGTCTCCCGGCCGATCACGTGCCGGGTGCGGGCCAGCAGGTCGTCGATGGTGATCTCGGACTTGACCCGGTAGCTGGCGCCGTACATCTCGCGCTGGCTGAACCCGGACAGGTACAGCACCGCCTCGCGCAGCGTCTTCGACGGGATGGTGCCGGTGTTGACGCAGACGCCACCCATCATGTGGCCGCGGTCGGCGATCGCCACCCGCTTCCCCAGCTTCGCCGCGGCGATCGCGGCCTTCTGCCCGCCGGGACCGGAGCCGATCACCAGCAGGTCGTAGTCGTGGGCGGGTGACTCGTCGGCACTCACCCGCACAGCGTGGTGGTCGGGGTGCCGCGCGGCAACCGTGCGGGTGTGAACAGCGTGTCACGGCCGGTAGGAGCGTCTCCGCTCGTCGGCGAGGAAGTGCGCGGTCTCCCGGGTGGCGGTGTAGAGCGAGCGGTAGTGCGGGTGGAAGCGGTCGTACACCTCGCGGGCCGCCGGGTCCGGCTCGATCGTGCGGGCGACGGGGTTCCAGTCGCGCAGCCGGGGTTCGGCCCCGGTCGCCACGGCGGCCAGCCAGGCGTCGCCGAGAGCGGCGCCCACGGTCTGCTCCGGTACGTCCTGCGGGACCCCGGTCACGTCGGTGACGATCCGGGTCCACAGGCCGCCCTGCACCCCGCCGCCGACGGCGACCAGGCGCTTCGTGCCGCCGCCCGCGGACCGCATGACCTCCAGGTTGTGCCGCACGCCGTGCGCGATGCCCTCCAGCGCGGCCCGGTACACCTCGCCGCGGGTGTGCCCGGTGGTCAGCCCGGCGACCACCCCGCGGGCGTCCGGGTCGAACAGCGGTGTCCGCTCCCCGGCGAAGTAGGGGAGCAGCAGCAGCCCGCCGCTGCCCGGCGGTGCCTCGGCGGCCTCGGCGACCAGTCCGGCGAACCCCTCCCCGGTGAGATCGCGCAGCCAGTTCGTGATCGCCCCGGAGGTCGCCATCCCGGCGGCCAGGGTGAACGACCCCGGTTCGACGCCGCGGGTCGTCCACATCGCCGGGTGCGGGTGCGGACGGTCGATGACCTCGATGAGGAACATCGTCGTCCCGTACATGACCATCACCTCCCCGGCGCCGGTGACGCCGGCGCTGGTGGCCTCGGCCCACGCGTCGACGGTGCCGGCGGTGACCGGCAGCCCCTCCGGCAGACCGGTCGCGGCGGCCGCCGCCGCGGTCACCCGCCCGGCGACCTCGGTCGGCCACAGCAGCCGGGGCAGCGTGATGCCCGGGGCGGTGCGCTCGGCCCAGTCGGGCGCCCAGTCCGCGGCGGTCAGGTCGTACATCGGGTCGCACTGGCTGGCCGAGTGGTGGTCGAGCACGTACTCGCCGGTGAGCCGGTGCACCAGGTACGACGAGCACATCAGGAACATCTCGGTGCGCGCGAACACCTCCGGTTCGTGCCGGGCCAGCCACCGCCACTTCGGCCCCACCGCCTGCGACGAGAGCGGTGTCCCGGCCCGGGCCAGGATCGCGTCGACGCCCAGCTCCGCGTTCAGCTCGTCGATCTCGGCGCCGGCGCGGGTGTCGACGCCGTAGAGGATGGCCGGGCGCAGCGGGCGGCCGTCGCCGTCGGCGGGGAGCAGGGTCGGCCCGATCCCCGACACCCCCAGCCCGGCGAGCTCGGTGCCGTCGTCGAGGGCGGGCAGCAGCTCCCGCACGATCGCGACGAAGTCGCCCCACCAGACGGCTTCGGCGTCGTGCTCGACGTGGCCGGGCACCGGTTGCGCGGTGTCGTGTGCCCGGTCGGTCCGGGCCAGCACCCGGCCGCCGGCGTCGACGAGGACGCCCTTCGAACCCGACGTGCCGATGTCGACGCCCAGATACACGCGCATGGGACGTTCCTACCTCCCCCGGCCCGTGGTGCACACCGTGCGGGTGCAGAACGTTCGTGCAGGTCGACCTGCCGACCGCCGCGCCGCCCCGAACCATCCACGACACCCCCTCAGGAAGGGGTGTGACGCCCGGCTGTCCACAGCCGGGCGGGTGACGGTGTTCCGCACGCCCTGGCCCGGGCCGACCGTGGTGCCATGACCGCCTGCCCCCAGCCCGAACCCGCCCCGTCGCCGCCCGGGACGGCGGACCCGCCCGACCCCGGTCCACCGGAGCCGTTCGGCCCGCCGCCCCGGCTGGAGAGCCCCGCCGAGCTGATCGCCGCGATCCCGGTGCTGCTCGGGTTCCACCCCCGGGACTCGCTGGTCCTCGTCTCGCTCACCGGCTCGCGTCACGGGGGCGGGGTCGGGCTCACCGTGCGGGTCGACCTCCCGCGCTCGTCGGCCTCGACACGCCGGGTGTGCCAGGAGGCGGTCGGGGTGCTCGTCGGTGAACGGCCGGCCCGGGCACTGGCACTGGTCGTGCGCGACCCGGGCCCGGGCGGGCCGAGCCCGCGCCGGAGCCGCCGGGACATGGGGTCCGCCGCGCGGCGGGCGCTGCTCGACGCCGGGATCGAGCCCGTCGCGGTGCTCTGGGCGACGGGCACCGGGGCGGGGGACCGCTGGGGCTGTTTCGACCAGCCCTGCACCTGCGGCGGCATCCTGCCCGACCCGGCGTCGACCGCCCTGGGGGTCACGGCCGCGGTCCGCGACGGCCGGGCCGTCCTGCCCGACCGCGCTGCGGTGCTCGCCCCGCTCGACGGCGACGCCGGCGCCCGCCGCCGCCGGGCCCGGCTGCGCGACACCGGCGCCGCGCCCGCCAGGGTCTCCGCCGCGGTCGGCACCGCGCTGCTCGACGCCTGCCTGGACGAGGCCGCCGCGAGCCGGCTCGTCGTCGACGACCGGCTGGCGCTGGCCCTGTGCGGCGCCCTCGACGTCGGTGACGTGCGCGACGAGGCGCTGCGCCGCTGCCTGGGCGGCCGCGCGGCGGACGCCGAACAGCTGTGGGCAGTACTGGCCGCGGCCCTGCCGTCACCGCAGCGGGCGCACCCGCTGGCGCTGCTCGCGGTGTGCGCCCTGCTGCGCGGTGACGGCGCGCTCGCGACCGGGGCGGTGCAGCGGGCGCTGGCCGAGCGGCCCGACCACGTGCTCGCCGGGGTGGTGGCGAGCAGCCTGCACGGCACGCGTGACCCGCGCTCACCCGCCGCGCGGTGGGCGGGCCCGCGCGGACTGCGGCGGCTGCTCACCGCGATGCTCGACCCGGACGCGACCGACGACCCGGCCGCCCGGTGAGCCCGTCGGTCGAGGCGGCGGGCCGCTGCTCGGCCGGCCGGCACCCCGGTCGACCGACACCCCGCCGACCGGCACCCCGGCCGGGACACCGACGGCGGTCCGGGTCACCGGGACCGGGCGAACTCCCAGGCGTCGGCGACGATCTCGGCGATCGCGGTGCGCGACGGCTTCCAGCCCAGCTGCTGCGCGGCCTGCTCGCTCGAGGCCACCAGCACCGCCGGGTCCCCGGCCCGGCGCGGCGCGACGACGGCCGGGATCGGGTGCCCGGTCACCGTGCGGCAGGCCTGCACGACCTCGAGCACGGAGAACCCCTGACCGCTGCCGAGGTTGTAGATGTCGTGCCGGCCCGCGACGGCGTGGGTCAGCGCGAGCAGGTGGGCCTCGGCGAGGTCGTCGACGTGGATGTAGTCGCGCACGCAGGAGCCGTCGGGGGTGGGCCAGTCGTCGCCGTAGACCGAGATCGACTCCCGGGTGCCCGCGGCGACCTGCAGGACCAGTGGGATCAGATGCGTCTCGACCGCGTGCCGCTCCCCGAGCGGGGTGTCACCGGACAGGTGCGCCCCGGCCACGTTGAAGTACCGCAGGCTCGTCGCGGCCAGGCCGTGCGCCCGCGCATAGGAGGTGATCATGTGGTCGATCGCGAGCTTGCTCGCCCCGTAGGGGTTGGTCGGCCGGGTCGGCGCGGTCTCCGGGATCGGGACCTGCTCCGGCTCGCCGTAGGTGGCCGCGGTGGAGGAGAACACCAGCCGCGGCACCGCGTGCTCCCGAACGGCCTCCAGCAGCCGGAACGAGGCCACGACGTTGCCGTCCCAGTACTTCTCGGGCTGCTCGACGGACTCCCCGACCAGCGAGCGGGCGGCGTAGTGCAGCACGCCGTCGAACCCGCCGCGGCCCAGGACCTCCCCGGCGCGGGCGCCGAGCTCACCCTCGACGAACTCCGCCCCCGCGGGCACGGCGTCGCGGTGGCCGGTGGACAGGTCGTCGAGCACGACGACCTCGTGGCCGGCGTCGAGCAGGTGCGCGGCGCACACGCTGCCCACGTAACCCGCGCCGCCGGTGACGAGCAACTTCACGTGTCCGGATCCTCCTCAGATCGCGCGGCCGAGCACGGCGTGCGCGACCGGCGGAGCGACGGTCGACTTCTCGTCGTCCGAGCTCACCGGCACCGGGTCGCCGAAGCGGGAGATCGGGCCCACCTCGACCGCGTTGCCGGGCACGATCCCCGCGAGCTTCAGCTCGCCCATGAGGTCGGAGTCCAGCTGCACGTGCTCGGCGATCCGCCGGATCTCCACGCGACCGCCGCCGCGGCGGGCCAGCTCGTCGAGCCGCTGCAGGCCGACCTCGAGGGTGGTCGGCACCGACGACGACGCCGAGGTGTCGTCACCGCGCTCCAGCTCCTCCAGACCCGGGATCGGGTTGCCGTAGGGCGAGACGGTCGGCTTGTCGAGCAGGTGCAGCAGCTTGCGCTCGACGTCCTCGCTCATCACGTGCTCCCAGCGGCACGCCTCGGCGTGGACGAGCTCCCACTCGAGCCCGATCACGTCGATCAGCAGCCGCTCGGCGAGCCGGTGCTTGCGCATGACGGCGACGGCGCGGCCGCGACCCTCGTCGGTCAGCTCGAGGTGGCGGTCCCCGGCCACGACGACGAGTCCGTCGCGTTCCATGCGGGCCACCGTCTGGCTGACGGTCGGCCCGCTCTGTCCGAGGCGTTCGGCGATCCGCGCGCGCAGCGGGACGACGCCTTCCTCCTCGAGTTCGTAGATGGTGCGGAGGTACATCTCCGTGGTGTCGATGAGGTCGTTCACATGGGGCCCCTTCGTTCGACGTCCAGTCTACCCAGCGCGGCTCCCGCGCATGGCGAGCCCGTCCGGGGCAGGATGGGGCGCGTGTCCGGATCCATGATCCCCCCTTCGGAACTCGCCGGCCTGCTGGGGCCCGCCCCGGCCGCCGACACCGCGCGACCGGTGGTGCTGGACGTCCGGTGGCGTCTGGTCGGCCCGCCCGGCCGCGCGGACCACGAGGCGCACCGGATCCCCGGAGCGGTGTTCGTCGACCTCGACACCGAGCTGTCCGCCGGCCCCGCGCGCCCGGGGCCCGGCGGGCGCCACCCGCTGCCCGACACCGGTGCGCTGCAGGAGGTCCTGCGCCGGGCCGGGGTCCGTGACGACACCGGCGACCAGCTCGTCGTCGCCTACGACGACCTCGACGGCTCGGTCGCCGCCCGCGCCTGGTGGCTGCTGCGCTGGGCCGGCGTCGCGCCCGGCCGGGTCCGGGTGCTCGACGGCGGGTTCGCCGGCTGGCAGGCCGCACGCCTGCCCGTCGCGGGGAGCGCCCCGGGTGCCGGGGCGCCGGAGCCGGAGCCCCTGCCGCCCGGCGACCTGGTGGTCCGGCCGGGCGGGATGCCCGTCGTCGACGCCGACGGGGCCGCCGCGCTGGCCCGCGACGGGGTGCTCCTCGACGCCCGCGCCGCCGCCCGCTTCCGCGGCGAGACCGAGCCGGTCGACCCGCGTGCCGGGCACGTCCCGGGTGCCCGCAACACCCCGGCCGCGGCGAACACCGGCCCGGACGGGCGCTGGCACCGCGCCGACGCGCTGGCCGAGCGCTTCCGCGCCGCCGGCGTCGCACCGGGCGTCGCGACCGGCGCCTACTGCGGGTCCGGTGTCAACGCCTGCGCCCTGGTGCTCGCGCTGGAGGAGTCCGGCCTCACCACGCCGGACACCCCGGCCGCGCTGTACCCCGGGTCGTGGTCGGAGTGGAGCGCCGACCCGGACCGCCCGGCCGAGATCGGGGACCGGCCGTGGGCCGCGCGGGAGTGACCGCGCCCGCCGGCCTGGCATACGGTTCCGGCCCATGAGCGCTCGCACGTCGGTGGTGTGGACTCCGGAGTTCCTGACCTACCAGCTGTCCGAGGACCACCCCCTCAACCCGGTGCGGCTGGAGCTGATGATGGAGCTCTCCCGCGGGCTGGGCGTGCTCGACGGCGTCGACCTGGTCGTCCCGGAGCCCGCGGGCGAGGTGGACCTGACCCGAGTGCACACCCCCGGCTTCCAGACGGCGGTCAAGTCAGCCCCCGAGTCGCCGTTCGGTGTCGGCCACGGGCTGGGCACCGCCGACAACCCGATCTTCTTCGGCATGCACGAGGCGTCCGCGCTGATCGCGGGCGGCTCGGTCGCCGCCGCCCGGGAGATCGCCGAGGGCCGCGCGGACCGCGCGGTGAACATGGCGGGCGGGCTGCACCACGCGATGCGCGACCGCGCCGCGGGCTTCTGCGTCTACAACGACTGCTCGGTCGCGATCGCCTGGCTGCTGGAGCAGGGCTACGAGCGGATCGCCTACGTCGACGTCGACGTCCACCACGGCGACGGCGTGCAGGACTGCTTCTACGACGACCCCCGGGTGCTGACGATCTCGATGCACCAGCATCCGCTCACCCTGTGGCCGGGCACCGGCTGGGCGGGGGAGACCGGCCGCGGTGCCGGCGAGGGGTACGCTGTCAACGTCTCGCTGCCCCCCGGCACCGGCGACGCGGGCTGGCTGCGGGCCTTCCACGGCGTCGTGCCGTCGCTGCTGGAGTCCTTCCGCCCGCAGGTGCTGGTCACCGAGTGCGGCGCGGACACCCACTCCGAGGACCCGCTGGCGAACCTGGAGCTGTCGGTCGACGGTCACCGGGCGATCTACCACGCGCTGCGCGAGATGGCCGAGACCACCGCGGGCGGCAAGTGGCTGGTCCTCGGCGGCGGCGGGTACGCGCTCTACCGGGTGGTCCCGCGCTCCTGGACGCACCTGATGGCGGTGGCGCTGGACCGCGACCTGGACCCGGACACCTCGATCCCCGCGGACTGGACGGCGCTCGCCGCGACCCGGACCCGGTCGCCGCTGCCGGTGTCGATGTCCGACGGCGCCGACCCGGCGTTCGAGCGGTGGGGCGGCTCGTTCGGCGAGCGCGTCGACTCCGCGATCCTGGAGACCCGTCGTGCGGTGTTCCCGCTGCACGGCCTCGACCCCGACGACCCGCGGGACTGAGACCGACCATGACCGAGACGACCGACGAGACCCCGGCCACCACCCCCGAGCACCCCTACCCGCGGCACTGGGAGGCCGACGTCGTCGCCTCCGACGGCGGGATCGTGCACCTGCGCCCCATCCTGCCCAGCGACGCCGACGCGCTGCTCGACTTCCACTCCAAGCTGTCCGACCGCACCCGCTACCTGCGCTACTTCGGCCCGTACCCGCGGATCTCGGCGCGGGACCTCGAGCGGTTCACCGTCGTCGACCACCGGACCCGGGTCGCGTTCCTGGCGCTGCTCGGCGACGAGATCATCGCCGTCGGCCGCTACGAGGGGCTGACCCCCGGCGGGGGAGCCGCCGCGCAGGACGGGGCCGGCACCGACAAGCCGGTCACCTCCGCGGAGGTGGCGTTCGTCGTCCGTGACGACCACCAGTCCCGCGGGCTCGGCTCGATCCTGCTCGAACACCTCGCCGCCGCCGCCCGGGAGAACGGGCTGTCCCGGTTCGAGGCCGAGGTGCTGGTGGAGAACCACGCCATGGTGCGGGTGTTCCGCGAGGCCGGCTACGGCGTCACGCGGGCCTTCGCCGAGGGCGTGCTGCACCTCGAGTTCGACATCGACCCGACCGAGAAGTCGATCGCGGTCCGCTACGCGCGCGAGCAGGCCGCCGAGGCCCGCAGCGTCGCGAACCTGCTGCACCCGACCTCGGTCGCGGTGATCGGCGCGTCCGCGGACGAGACCAAGATCGGGCACGCCGTCCTGCTGAACCTGCTGCGCGCCGGGTTCACCGGCCCGGTGTACCCGGTCAACCCCGACGCCCGCTCGGTGCGGGGCGTGCGTGCCTACCCGTCGGTGATCGACATCCCGGACGAGGTGGATCTCGCGGTCGTCGCCGTCCCGGCCGCGAACATCGACGAGGTCATGGATTCCTGCCTGGCCAAGGGCGTGAAGGTGCTGGTCGTGATCAGCTCCGGCTTCGCCGACGCCGGTGACGCCGGCGGCACCGTCGCCGAGCGTCGTCTGGTGGCCGAGGCGCGGGCGCACGGGATGCGGGTGGTCGGGCCGAACGCGCTCGGCGTCGCCAACCCCGACCCGGCGGTGCGGCTCAACGCCACCCTCGCGCCGCGGATGCCCGGTCACGGGCGCACCGGGTTCTTCTGCCAGTCCGGCGCGCTCGGCAGCGCCATCCTCGCCAACGCCCGCACCCGCGGGCTGGGGCTGTCGTCGTTCGTGTCGGCGGGCAACCGCGCCGACGTGTCGGGCAACGACCTGATGCAGTACTGGCAGACCGACCCGAACACCGAGCAGGTGCTGCTGTACCTGGAGACCTTCGGCAACCCGCGCAAGTTCGCCCGGGTCGCCCGCAGGCTCGCCCGCACCAAGCCGGTCATCGCGGTGAAGTCCGGCCGGCACACCGGGACGTTGCCGTCGCTCGCCTCGGTCGCGGCGCCGATCGACGAGTCCAGCGTGCAGGCGCTGTTCGAGCAGGCCGGCGTCATCCGCGTGCAGACCCTGCCGCAGATGTTCGACACCGCCCTGCTCATCGCCCACCAGCCGCTGCCGAAGGGCCGCCGGGTCGCCGTCGTCGGCAACTCCACCGCGGTCAACCTGCTGGTCCTCGACGGGCTGCTCGACGAGGGACTGGAGCTGGCGGGGGACCCGGTCGACGTCGGGACCCAGGCCTCGCCGGAGGCGTTCGCCGGCGCGGTCCGCGCGACCCTGGACGGCGACGTCCGCCCGGACGCACTCATCGCGGTGTTCGTCCCGCCGGTCGCGGTGGCGGGCCGGGACCACGCGCGCGCCCTGCGTGACGCGGCGGCCGGCGCCGGGGTCCCGGTCGTCGCGGTGTTCCTGGCCGCGGAGGGCATCCCGGCCGAGCTGTCGGTCCCCGGGACCGACGGCACCCCCGGCCGCGGGTCGGTGCCGAGCTTCGCCAGTCCCGAGCGGGCGACGTCGGCGCTGGGCCGGGTCAGCCGCTACGCGCAGTGGCGCGACACCGCCGTCGGGGAGTTCGTCGTGCCCGAGGGCATCGACGCCGACCGGGCGCGCGACCTCGTGGCGTCGTTCGGGCCGGACGTCACGCACCCCCTCACCGACGACGAGGCGGTCGACCTGCTCGCCTGCTACGGCCTGGAGGTGATCACCTTCCGCCGGGCGAAGGGCGCCGACGACGCCGTCGCCGCCGCCGGGGAGCTCGGCTACCCGGTCGTCATCAAGTCGACCGCGGACCAGTGGCGTCACCGCGGTGACTTCGTCGGGGTGCGCCTGGACCTGGTCTCGGAGGAGGCGCTGCGCGCCGCGCACGCGGAGCTGTCACGGGTCACCGGCTCCGACGAGGTCTACGTCCAGCGGATGGCGCCGAAGGGCACCTCGTGCACGGTGGAGGTCGTCGACGACCCGTCGTTCGGGTCGCTGGTCGCGTTCGGGCTGTCCGGGATGGCGACCGAGCTGCTCGACGACCGTGCCTACCGCGTCCTGCCGGTCTCGACCGAGGACGCGGCCCGGCTGGTGCGGGCCCCGCGGGCGGCGCCGCTGCTCACCGGCTACCGCGGCACCGACCCGGTCGACCTCGCCGCGCTGGAGGACGTCGTGCTGCGGATCGGACGGCTCGTCGAGGACCTGCCGCAGGTCCGCTCGCTCGCACTCGACCCGGTACTGGCCTCGCCGCAGGGCGCGTTCGTGGCCGGCGCACGGGTGACGATCGGCCCGGTGCCCGACCGCCGCGACGCGGGCCCCCGCCGCCTGCGCTGACGCTGCCTGCGCGCCCGCGCGGACGCCGAGCCGCGGCCCCGGGGAGGCCGCAGCCCCGGGGACGCCGTGCCGGGGACCCCCGCGCCACGGAGACCCCCGCGCCACGGAGACCCCCGCGCCACGGAGAACGCCGCGCCGCCGACCGTGCCGCGCCGCCAACCGCGCCAGATGACGCCGCCGCACCCCGCGACCGCGCGCGGCACCCCACGCGAGGGGTGCCACACGACGTCCCGGGGTGCGACGGCGCGGTGCCCACGGCGCGGTGCCCACGGCGCGGTGCCCACGGCGCGGTGGCACGCCCGGTGCCGGAGCGCCCCGGCGGAGCACGCCAGGGCAGCGTCGGGCTCAGGTGCGGAAGGTGACCTGCAGCGTCGGTGCGCTGGTGTCGGCGAAGAAGTCGTTGCCCTTGTCGTCCATCACGACGAACGCCGGGAAGTCCTCGACCTCGATCTTCCAGACCGCCTCCATGCCGAGCTCCGGGTACTCGAGCACGTCGACCTTGCGGATGCAGTCCTGCGCCAGGCGGGCGGCCGGGCCGCCGATGGAGCCCAGGTAGAAGCCACCGTTCGCGGCGCAGGAGTCCACGACCTGCTTCGACCGGTTCCCCTTCGCCAGCATCACCAGGGACCCACCGGCCTCCTGGAACTGCTTCACGTAGGAGTCCATCCGCCCGGCCGTCGTCGGTCCGAACGAGCCGGACGCGTAGCCCTCGGGGGTCTTGGCCGGCCCGGCGTAGTAGACGGCGTGGTCACGCAGGTACTGCGGCATCGGCTCGCCCGCGTCGAGCCGCTCGGCGATCTTGGCGTGCGCGATGTCGCGGGCGACGACCAGCGGCCCGGTCAGCGACAGCCGGGTCCGCACCGGCAGCTGCGAGAGCTGGGCGCGGATCTCGTCCATCGGCCGGTTCAGGTCGATGCGCACGACCTCGTCGGACAGGTCGCCGTCGGTGGTCTCGGGCAGGTACTGCGCCGGGTCGCGCTCCAGCTGCTCCAGGTACACCCCGGACGGGGTGATCTTGGCCTTGGCCTGGCGGTCCGCCGAGCAGGACACCGCGACGCCGACCGGCAGCGAGGCGCCGTGCCGGGGCAGCCGGATGACGCGCACGTCGTGGCAGAAGTACTTGCCGCCGAACTGGGCGCCGATCCCGAAGTTGCGGGTCAGCTCCAGGACCTGCTGCTCCAGGTCGGTGTCGCGGATGGCGTGCCCGAGCGGCGAGCCCTCGGTCGGCAGGGTGTCCAGGTAGCGGGCCGAGGCGAGCTTGGCGACCTTGAGGTTGAACTCCGCCGACATCCCGCCGACGACGATCGCCAGGTGGTACGGCGGGCAGGCCGCGGTGCCGAGGCTGCGCAGCTTCTCGTCCAGGAACGCGGCGAGCCGCTTGGGGTTCAGCAGCGCCTTCGTCTCCTGGTAGAGGAAGGTCTTGTTGGCCGAGCCGCCACCCTTGGCCATGACCAGGAACTCGTAGTACGGGTCCCGGCCCGGCTTGGCGTACAGCTCGACCTGCGCGGGCAGGTTGGTGCCGGTGTTCTTCTCGTCCCAGAAGCTGATCGGCGCCATCTGGCTGTAGCGCAGGTTCAGCTCCTGGTAGGCCTCGAAGACCCCGCGCGACACCGCGGCCTCGTCGTCGCCGCCGGTCAGCACGGTCTCGGTCTTCTTGCCGACGACGATCGCGGTGCCGGTGTCCTGGCACATCGGCAGCACCCCGCCCGCGGACACGCAGGCGTTGCGCAGCAGGTCGGTGGCGACGAACCGGTCGTTGCCGGAGGCCTCGGGGTCGTCGATGATGGCGCGCAGCTGCTTCAGGTGCGAGGGTCGCAGCAGGTGCTGGATGTCGGAGACGGCCGCGCGGACGAGACCGGTGATCGTCTCCGGCGGGACCTCGAGGAAGGTGCGGCCCGCGGCCTCGGTCACGGTTCCCGCGGGCAGGTCGAGCTCGCGGTACTCGGTGTCGTCCGGGCCGAGCGGGAGCACATCGGTGTGGTGGAACTCGGGCATGGCGGGGACGCTACCGGCCGTCGCCGGGCGGGCACCGCAGGTGGAGACGCAGGCGACGTGTGAGACGCACTAACCGGACGACCCTCCGGTTAGTGTTGTAGTGTGGACCACATGCCTGGCTCGATCCTGGGAACCTCCGTCCGCCGCGTCGAGGACGCCGACCTGATCACCGGTGCGAGCACCTTCGTCGGGAACCTGGTCCTCGGTGCCGACGCACCGGCGGGCCTCGCCCACGTCGCGTTCGTCCGCTCGCCGGTGGCGCACGCGCTGCTCACCGGCATCGACACCACCGCGGCCGCGGCCGCGCCCGGCGTCCTCGCCGTCTACACCGCGGCCGACCTCGACCTGCCCGCCCACCACGGCCTGATGGTCCTCAACCCCGCGCTGCCGCGCCCGCCGCTGGCGACCGACCGGGTCCGGTTCGTCGGCGAGGCGGTGGCACTGGTCGTCGCCGAGAGCCGCGCCGCCGCCGTCGACGCCACCGAGCTCGTCGAGGTCGACTACGACCCGCTGCCCGCGGTGACCGACATCGAGGCCGCGCTCGCCGACGACGCCCCGCTGCAGTTCCCCGACCAGGGCAGCAACCTCGCCGCCGGCGAGCGGGGGACCGGCGACCCGCTGCAGGGCGCCGAGGTCGTCGTCCGCGCGCGGATGGTGAACCAGCGCGTCGCGGCCGTCCCGATGGAGGGCAACGCGATCGCCGCCGACCCGACGACCACCGACTTCCCGCTGACCGTGCACGTCTCCACCCAGATGCCGCACGGCTTCCGCACCCAGCTCGCCGGGCTGACCGGGCTGGAGACCGAGCAGGTCCGCGTGGTCGCCCCGCACGTCGGCGGTGGGTTCGGCGCGAAGGCCGGTGTGCTCGCCGAGCACACCGCGACCGTCGTCGCCGCCCGGGCGCTCGGGCGGCCGCTGGCCTGGATCGAGACCCGCTCGGAGAACCTCGTCTCGATGCCGCACGGCCGCGGACAGGTCGGCTACTACGAGCTCGGCCTCACCCGCGACGGCCGGATGACCGGCCTGCGTGTGCGGGTCGTCGGCGACTCCGGGGCCTACGCCGGGTTCGGCGGCGCGCTCCCGCTGCGCACGACCTACCTCATGGCGACCGGCGTCTACGACATCACGAACCTGCGCTACGACGCGGTCTCCGCGCTGACCAACACCACCCCGATGGGCGCCTTCCGCGGCGCGGGCCGCCCCGAGGCCGCCGCCCACCTGGAGCGCCTGGTCGACCTCGCCGCCGTCGAGCTGGGCATCGACCCGGTCGAGCTGCGCCGGCGGAACCTGCTCGCGCCCGACGTCTTCCCGTACACCACCCCGACCGGCGCCCGGTACGACGTCGGCGACTACGACCTGCCGCTGCGCGAGGCCCTGCGCATCGCCGGCTACGACGAGCTGCGCGCCGAGCAGGCCCGCCGCCGCGAGGCGGGCGACCCGGTGCGCCTGGGCATCGGCATCGCGGTCTACGTCGAGGTCACCGCCGGTGGCGGGGGCGGCGAGTACGGCTCGGTGACCGTGCACGCCGACGGCTCGGCGACGGTGTCGGCGGGCACCTCGGCGCACGGTCAGGGACACGCGACCTCGTTCGCGATGCTGGTGTCGGACCGGCTCGGCATCCCGATGGACCGGATCCGCTACGTCCAGTCCGACACCGCGCTCGTCCCGCGCGGCGCCGGGACCGGCGGCTCGCGGTCGCTGCAGCTCGGCGGGACCGCGGTGTCCGAGGCCGCGCACGAGCTCCACGAGCGGGCCCGCAAGCTCGCCGCGCACCTGCTGGAGGCCGCCGCGGAGGACGTCGAGATCACCGGCGACGGCACCTTCGGGGTCGCCGGGGTGCCCGGCGGGCCGACCGTGAGCTGGAGCGACGTGCACCGGCAGGCCGAGGCCACGGGGGAGGAGCTGCACGTCGGCCTCGACTCCGCGCAGGACGGCGCGACCTTCCCGTTCGGGGCGCACCTGTCGGTCGTCGAGGTCGACACCGAGACCGGGCGGGTCACGCCGCTCCGGCACGTCGCCGTCGACGACTGCGGGCGGATCCTGAACCCGCTGCTCGTGGAGGGCCAGCAGCACGGCGGACTCGCCCAGGGCGTCGCGCAGGCGCTGCACGAGGAGGTCCTGTTCGACGACGAGGGCCAGCCGCTGACCTCCAGCCTCGCCGCCTACACGATCCCGACCGCGGCCGACCTGTTCTCCTTCGAGACCTCGACGACCGAGACCCCGACCCCGCTCAACTCGCTCGGCGCCAAGGGCATCGGCGAGTCCGCGACGATCGGGTCGACGCCCGCGGTGCAGAACGCCGTGGTCGACGCGCTGTCGGACCTGGGGGTGCGGCACATCGACCTGCCCTGCACCCCCGAGCGGGTGTGGCGGGCGGTCACCGCTGCCCGCGCCGGGGAGCCGGAGCAGGCGTGGCGCGAGCCGCCCGCGGTCTTCGACGACCTGCCGGTGCGCGGCGGTGGCGCCGAGGACGACGCCGCGATCTGACCCGGCACCGGCCCAGGCCGGTGGTGCCGTGGCGGATCCACACCCGCTGTCCGGCATCCACACCTGCTGCAACGGGTGTGGGCACCGGACAGCGGGTGTGGTTGCGGAGCGCCACGCCGCCGGGCGGGGCGGGGCGGGTGGCGGCGCGCCGGCGGGGGCGGTTCCCGGACGGGGGTGTCCGTCGCCGGGCCGGCGGAACGGGGGTCGCGCTCCGTCGCGGAATCGCCCGTACGGGTGAGTTCGGCGCGTCCACCGGCCGGGATGCGCGCCAACCCACCCCCCGACTGTTCCGCGGCCCCCCGGTGGCGCAGACTCTCGCCGGACGGCAACCGATACCGGGAGGCACCCGCACGATGAGGCTCGCGACGATCCGGACCGCGACCGGGCACCGGGCGGTGCGCGTCGACGGCGACACCGCCGTCGAGACGGGGGAGGCGGACGTGCGGGCGCTGCTGGAGCGTCCCGACTGGGCCGAGCACGCCGCGGGCGCCGCTGGCCCGGTGCACGAGACCGCGGGCCTGGACTACGCGCCGCTGGTGCCGTCGCCCGAGAAGATCATCTGCATCGGGCTGAACTACCGCGACCACGTGCTCGAGATGGGCAACGAGCTGCCCGAGTACCCCACGGTCTTCGGCAAGTACGCGCCCGCCCTGATCGGCGCGTACGACGAGATCGAGCTGCCCGAGCAGTCCGACCGCGTGGACTACGAGGCCGAGCTGGCCGTCGTCATCGGGCGTTCGGTCCGCCGCGCCGACCGCGAGGCTGCGGCCGCCGCCATCGCCGGGTACACGGTGCTCAACGACGTGTCGATGCGCGACTACCAGCGGCGCACCAAGCAGTTCCTGCAGGGCAAGACCTGGGAGCACTCGACGCCGCTCGGGCCGGTGCTGGTCACGCCCGACGAGCTGCCCGCCGACCCGGCTGCCGGCGGCGCGCTGCGGATCTCCTCGGAGCTGTCCGGGGAGACCATGCAGGACTCCACGACCGACCAGCTCGTGTTCGGCGCGGTGGACCTGGTGGTCTACCTGTCGGAGATCCTCACCCTCAACCCCGGTGACGTCATCGCCACCGGCACCCCGGGCGGTGTCGGCGACGCACGCACGCCTCCGCGCTACCTCACCGACGGCGCCGAGATCGTCACCGCGGTGGAGGGGATCGGCGAGTGCCGCAACGTGTGCCGGGCCGTGCGGTGACGTCCGTACACCCACCCGGGGACGGCCGTGCCGTCGTCCCGCCGCCAGTGAGTGACGCACTGGCCTGGGCCGGCGACGGTCAGGCCCACCTGCGCGGGCTGATGACCCGGATGGCGGGCGAGGCGTTCCGCGCCCCGTCGGCACTGCCGGGCTGGACCCGCGCGCACGTGCTCACCCACCTCGCCCGCAACGCCGACGCCATGGTCAACCTGCTGACCTGGGCGCGGACCGGTGTCGAGACCCCGGCCTACCCCGACCTCGCGTCCCGCGACGCCGACATCGAGGCCGGGGCCGGGCGCAGCTCCGACGAGATCCGCGCCGACGTCATCGCCTCCTCCGACCGGCTCGCCGACGCGGTCCGCGCGATGCCGGAGAAGGCGTGGTCGGCGACCGTGCGCAATCCGCAGGGCGTCGAGATGCCGGTGACGGCGGTGCCGTGGAACCGGGCCCGCGAGGTGTGGATCCACGCCGTCGACCTCGACGTCGGCGCCTCGTTCAAGGACCTGCCGATCCCCATGCGGGAGGTGCTGGTCGCCGACGTGGTCGCGCGGCTGGAGCGCAAGCCCGGCTGTCCGCACGTGCGGTTGGAGGAGGTCCGCACCGGCGCGACGCTGGAGTTCGGTCCAGGGCCCGCCGGGCCGGACGGGGCCGAGCCGCGGGATCTCGGCACGGTCCGCGGCAAGGCGCACGACATCATGGCCTGGCTGCTGGGCCGCCCGTTCGACAAGGGGCTGCGCGACGCCGACGGGAAGATCCCGCCGCCGCTACCGGTCTGGCTCTGACCCCGGCTCCGCCGCGGGCCGGTCGCGGCCCTCGAGCTCGTCCAGGCGCGCGGTGGCCCGGCCGAGCTGGCGGGCCATCTCGTCGAGCCGGGCCTGCAACAGCGCCATCTCCGCGGTGAGCACGGCGACCGCGCCCGCGGCGGCGACCGGGTCGCCGATCACCCCGTCGGCCGCCTCGTCCCCGTGCGGGTCGGGGCGCTCGCCGAACCCCGCCGCGTCGGGTGTGGTCAGCGGGCCCGCCGCGACGTCGTCGGGCAGCAGGGTGAGCTCGGCCAGCTCGGCGAAGCGCTGCGCCGACAGCACCGGACGCGCCCCGGCGCAGCGCAGGCACACCGGTTCCAGCCGGCGCCAGCCGTGCTGCCCGGAGCCGGTGTCGGCCAGCACCGCGACCCGTGCCCCGCAGCGGCACGGTCGCATCCGGATCGTGCGCACCCGCTGCCGGGCGTAACGCAGGCCCAGCTCGTAGCGGCGGAACCGGCCGGAGGCGGCCACCTCGAGCAGGACCGCGCCCTGGTGCTCGGGCGCACACGCCAGCTCGCGGGCGTCGTCGGCGGTGTGGAAGCAGTAGAACCCGCAGTCGCACCACCGCGACGGGCAGGCGTGCCGGCAACCGTGCGCGCACACCGCGTCGTCGACGGTGCGGTAGACGTGCGCCCGCCCGAGTGTCACACCGCTGAAGCCCGCCGTCGTGCCGTCCGCGGACAGCATGGGGAAGGCCAGCTTGTGGCCCTCCAGCGGGCCGGTCGGGTACTCCAGCGGGGTTCGGCGGAACAGCCCGCGCACCCGGTCAGTCCTCGCGGGACCCCGAGTGCGCCGGCTGCTCGAGCGCCGGCGTCCACTCGGTGAACTCGGGCTCGACGGTGCGCCCCGGACGCGGGCGCTCCTGGGCGTCGGCCACCCGGTCGGCCTCGTGGTCCACGGCGAATCCCTCGGAGATCTTGCGGCCCAGCCTCATGACGCCTCCCGTGTGCTCCGGGTCCCGGCCACCTGGTGGACGTGGCCGCCATCACCAGGCTGACCGTTCGTCGCGGGGTTGTCCAGGGCGGAACGGGTGAGGAGCAGACGGGACGGATCACAGCCGGCGCCCGGACCGGCGTCGGTAACGTCGTGTGCCGGGACGGGGACCGGGGGTCAGCGATGCGGGGCGAGGCGCGCTACGGGCTCGAGCACGAGCTCGCGCTGCTGCGGGACGACGGGACGGTCGCCGACCACCGGTCGCTGACCCACGCGGAGGTCGCGGCCGTCGTCGACGAGCTGCCGGAGCTGCCCGACGACCAGTCGGACCTGCGGATCGGCGCCGCCGGCATCCGCTGCAAGCGCTGGTACGCCGAGGGCTACGAGCGTCTCGACCCCGACGGCGAGCTGCTCCGGTTCGAGCCCAAGGGCATCGAGATCCGGACCTGTGTGCACGACTCGGTCGAGGCCGCAGTCGACGCGCTGGCCGCCGACGCCGTCACCCTGGCCGGGGTCGCGGCCCGGCACGGGCTGCGACCGGTCGCGTTCGGCCACCACCCCGAGCTGTCGGCCTACCGGTTGGACCCGCCGCCCAACGCCCACGAGCGGGCCCTGATGGCGGCCTCGCCGGAGGAGCGGACCTCCCACCTGCACATGGTCACCTGGGGCCCGGACCTGAACCTGTCGTTCCCGGAGTCGGGGACCGATCCCCGTGTGCTGGCCGACGCGGCGGCGAAGCTGACCTTCTACAGCCCGTACCTGGTGCCGTGGTCGTTCTCCTCACCGTTCCGCGACGGCCGTCCGTGGGGCGGGCTGCCGCCCGGCGCCCCGCTGCTGGCGACCGACCCCAGCCTGGTGCGGCACGCGGGCATCCCCGGCGAGGTGGGGCGGCTCGAGTTCAAGGCGTTCGACGCCGTACCGGTGGTCGTGGGGGAGGAGCCCGCCGAGGGTGTGGGCACCGAGCTGCCCGCGGCGCTGCTGAGCCTGCTGACCGGCCTGCTGCGCGACGACACGCTGCCCGGCCGTCGTCGCACCCCGGACGCGGCGGCGCACCGCCGCTCGGCGCTGCGGGGCTGGTCGGACGCGGCGGTCCGGGTGGGGTCCCAGGCCGTCCTCGATGCCGCGGCGACCGCGCTGGCCGGCGACGACGCCCACCTCGCGCGGCTGGCGTCGCTGGCCCGGCGGCTGGCGCGCCGGGAGACCCCCGCGGACCGGATGCTGGCCCGCCACCGCGCGGGCGGCGGCATCCCGGGTCTCGGGCACCCGGTGCCACGCGGAACCGGCTGACCCGCGGGCCAGCGCAGACGGGCAGAGCCGCGGGCCGGCGCGGACCGGCTGACCCGCGGACCGGCTGACCCGCGGGCCGACGCGGACACGGCGGAGCCGCGTGCCGGAGCGGGTCGGCGCGGACCGGAGCGGGTCGGCGGACCAGCGGGGCCCCGGCTGACGCGCGCCGGGGCCCCGGTCCGGCTCAGCGGTAGCTGTGCTCCTCGGCGGGGTACTCGCCGTGCGCCACGTCGGCGGCGAACGCGGCCGCCGCGTCGTGCAGCGCCGAGCCCAGCTCCGCGTACTTCTTGACGAAGCGCGGCACCTTCCCGCGGTTCATCCCGGCCATGTCCGACCAGACGAGCACCTGGGCGTCGCAGTCGGGTCCCGCGCCGATCCCGACGGTCGGGATGCGCAGCTCCCCGGTCACCCGCTTGGCGACGTCGGCGGGCACCATCTCCAGCACGACGGCGAACGCGCCCGCCTCCTGCACGGCCAGCGCGTCCTCGACGAGCCGGTCGGCGGCGTCGCCGCGGCCCTGGATGCGGAACCCGCCCAGCGCGTGCTCGCTCTGCGGGGTGAACCCGAGGTGGCCCATCACCGGCACACCGGACGCGGTGAGCGCCTCGACCTGCGGCGCGAACCGCGCACCGCCCTCGAGCTTGACCGCGTGCGCCCCGCCCTCCTTCATGAACCGGAACGCCGTCTCCTGCGCCTGCGCGGGGGAGATCTGGTAGCTCCCGAACGGCAGGTCGGCGACGACGAGCGCGCTGCGGGCGCCGCGCACCACGGCCCGGGTCAGCGGGATCAGGTCGTCGACCGTGACCGGGATGGTGTTGTCGTGGCCGAACACGTTGTTGCCCGCGGAGTCGCCGACGAGCAGCACCGGGATGCCGGCGTCGTCGAAGATCTCGGCGGAGTAGACGTCGTAGGCGGTCAGCATCGGCCAGCGCCGACCCTCCTGCTTCCACTGCAGCAGGTGGTGGACGCGGGTCCGCTTCGGCGGGGTCGCGGGCGCCCGGTACGGGGCCGCCACCTCTCCGCTCTCCTGTGTGCTCACCGGTGAGCTCCTTCCGTGCCTCGAGGCCCACGCTGGTCGTGGGTCCCCGGGTTCGCCGTCGATGGCGGACGCCAGGGTGGCAGCGCAGGGCCCGGACCGCCCCGTGGTGTGGGCACCCTCACCCGCGCCGTGACCCGCGACCGGTCACCGTCGGAGGTCGGTGGCATGCTCACGGTCATGCTCCCTCGGCTGTTGCGACCACGTGCCCACCGACCAGAGGCACCGGCCCCGGCCGGCCGGCGGATGCGCCCGGCCGCGCTCGCCGTGCTCGGCGCGGCGACCCTCGTCCTGGTCGGTGCGTGCGCCGACGCGGGCACCGGTGACCGGTCGCAGGCCGCGCAGAACCCGCCGGATCTCGCGCAGTTCTACGACCAGCAGCTGCAGTGGGGCCCCTGCAACGACTACGCCCCCACCGCGGCCGACGCGCAGACCTACGCCGACCCGCAGTTCGACTGCACCCGGGTGACCGTCCCGCAGGACTACGCGCAGCCCGGCGACGGGAAGACCATGCAGATCGCGCTGCTGCGCAAGAAGGCGACCGGCGCGAAGATCGGCTCGCTGTTCGCCGACCCGGGCGGCCCCGGCGCCTCGGGCACCTCGTTCGTCGCGCGCCAGGCCGCCACCTGGGCCACCAACGGCCTGGGCGACCGGTTCGACCTGGTCGGGTTCGACCCGCGCGGCACCGGAGCGAGCCAGCCGCGGATCCAGTGCCTCACCGACGCCGAGAACGACGAGGAGCGCACGAAGGTCTTCGCCGACCCCTCGCCCGCCGGGATCGCTGCCGCCGAGGCCGACAGCCGTCAGTTCGCCGAGCGCTGCACCCAGCGCACCGGCGCCGACGTGCTGGCCAACGTGGGCACCCGCGACGTCGCGAAGGACATGGACGTCATGCGCGCCGCCGTCGGCGACCAGAAGATGACCTACGCCGGCTTCTCCTACGGCACCGAGCTCGGCACCGCCTACGCCGAGGCGTTCCCGCAGAACGTCCGCGCGCTGCTGCTCGACGGCGCGATCGACCCCACGCAGTCGACCATCGACTCCGCGGTCAAGCAGAACGCCGGGTTCCAGCTCGCGTTCGACAACTTCGCCAAGGACTGCACCAGCCGCCCCGGCTGCCCGCTGGGCACCGACCCCGAGAAGGCGACCCAGGCGTTCCAGGCGATCATGCGCCCGTTGATCGACCGGCCCGCGCGGGTGGGCGACGGGCGCATCCTGAGCTTCGCCGACGCCCAGACCGGGGTCAGCCAGGCGCTGTACGTGTCCCAGCTGTGGCCGGCGCTGCAGCGGGGGATCTCGCAGGTCGCGAACGGCAACGGCGACCTGCTGATGCGCCTGGCCGACCTCTACTACGAGCGCGACGAGCAGGGCCGCTACTCCAACATGCTGCAGGCCTTCCAGGCGATCAGCTGTGTCAACCAGCCGGCGATCACGGAGCCGGCGCAGGCACTGGAGCTGGCGAAGCGGGCCGACGAGGCCGCACCGTTCCGCTCCACCGGCCGCGGCCCGGTCGGCGCCCGCGACGCCTGCGCGTTCTGGCCGGTCCCGCCCACCAGCGAGCCGCACACGCCGAAGGTCGACGGGCTCCCGCCGGTCGTCGTGGTGTCGGTCACCGGTGACCCGGCCACGCCGTACCAGGCCGGGGTGGACCTGGCGCAGCAGCTGAACGGCAGCCTGATCAAGGTCAACGGCAATCAGCACACCGCATCGCTGCAGGGTGACGCGTGCACCGACAAGCTCGCGATCGACTATCTGGTGAACCTCACGCTCCCGCCGCAGGGCGCGGAGTGCACGCTCGCGCCCAGCTGAGGGCCGTCGCCGGGGGTGTGCGGGCGACCACGACCGGGTCGGCCGCACACTTCCGAAACATCCGTGTAACACGGGCTTCCTAGGCTCCGCCGCATGGACCGCCAGCAGGAGTTCGTGCTCCGCACACTCGAGGAACGCGACATCCGTTTCGTCCGTCTCTGGTTCACGGACGTGCTCGGCTACCTCAAGTCGGTGGCGGTGGCCCCGGCCGAGCTGGAGGGCGCCTTCGCCGAGGGCATCGGCTTCGACGGCTCGGCCATCGAGGGTTTCGCGCGCGTCTACGAGTCCGACATGGTCGCCAAGCCCGACCCGTCGACGTTCCAGGTCCTGCCCTGGGAGACCGCCTCGGGTGAGCACTACTCGGCGCGGATGTTCTGCGACATCGCCATGCCCGACGGGTCGCCGTCCTGGGCCGACCCGCGCCACGTGCTGACCCGCGCGCTGAACAAGGCCGGCGAGGCCGGGTTCACCTGCTACGTGCACCCGGAGATCGAGTTCTACCTGCTCCGCGACCTGCCCGGCGACGGCAGCCGGCCCGTCCCGGCGGACTCCGGCGGCTACTTCGACCAGGCCAGCCACGACGTCGCCCCGCACTTCCGGCGCAACACCATCGAGACGCTGGAGTCGATGGGCATCTCGGTGGAGTTCTCCCACCACGAGGGCGGCCCCGGCCAGCAGGAGATCGACCTGCGCTACGCCGACGCGCTGACCATGGCCGACAACCTCATGACGTTCCGCTACGTCGTGAAGGAGGTCGCGCTCACCCAGGGCGTGCGGGCCTCGTTCATGCCCAAGCCGTTCTCCGAGCACCCCGGCTCGGCGATGCACACGCACTTCTCGCTCTTCGAGGGCGACCACAACGCCTTCCACGACCCGGACGACCCCTACGAGCTGTCCGCGACCGGCAAGGCGTTCGTCGCCGGGGTGCTCAAGCACGCCCGGGAGATCACCGCCGTCACCAACCAGTGGGTCAACTCCTACAAGCGCCTCATCACCGGTGGCGAGGCCCCGACCGCGGTGTCCTGGGGCCACGCGAACCGCTCCGCGCTGGTCCGGGTCCCGATGTACTCGCCGGGCAAGTCGTCGTCGCGCCGGGTGGAGGTCCGCACCCTGGACTCCGCGTGCAACCCCTACCTCGCCTACGCGGTCATCCTGGGCGCCGGCCTCACCGGCATCCAGAAGGGCTACGAGCTGCCCCCGCCCACCGAGGACGACGTGTGGGCCCTGACCGACACCGAGCGCCGGGCGCTGGGCTACGAGCTGCTGCCGCAGAACCTCACCGAGGCGCTCGACGTCATGGAGAAGAGCGAGCTCGTCGCCGAGTACCTCGGCGAGCACGTGTTCGACTTCTTCCTGCGCAACAAGCGGTCCGAGTGGGACGCCTACCGCCGGAACGTGACACCGCACGAGCTCGCCACGTACCTTCCGGTCCTGTGAGCGGCTTCGACGAAGAAGAGATCATCCTGGGCCCGCTGCCGAAGGGCATCACGCGGGCCGGCGAGGGCCAGTACAAGCGGGTGTGGAACGTGCTGGGCCACACCTACTGGGCGAAGGCGGTCAGCGAGACCAGCTTCGCCTTCGAGACCCTCGACCCGCCGGGCACCGGGGTGCCGCCGCACGTGCACACCACCCAGGACGAGCACATCCACGTCCTGGACGGGGTGTTCACGCTCTACCTGGACGGGCAGTGGGAGAAGGCCGGGCCGGGCGACACCGTCCTCATGCCCAGGGGTCTGCCGCACGCCTACTACAACAAGGAGCAGGGCGACGCGCGCGCCCTGTTCTGGGTGAGCCCGGCCGGCCGGCTGGCCCACCTGTTCGACCGGCTGCACGACCTGACCGACCCGGCCGAGGTCGTCCGGCAGTCGGCCCTGCACGACGTCGACTTCCTGCCCCCGGGCAGCGTCCCGGGCGCCGACTAGTCAGCGGGTGTTGCCCGACGCCCGGTGGTAGCCGGCGAAGATCTCCTCCAGCTCCCCGGGCGTGATCACCGCGTCGAGGTCGTCGAAGCCGTCGGGCGCGCGGCGCTCGACCTCGTCGATGACCCGCTCCGGGCCGCCCGCCCGGTTGCGGAGCACGACGTCGGCGGTCATCGGCAGCCGCTCGGCCTCGTAGGCGGCCAGCGCCGCCACCGGGTCGTCGCCCGCGGCCAGGTGCCGGGCGAGGGACTCGGCGTCGAGGATCGCCTGCCCGGCGCCGTTGGAGCCCATCGGGACCATCGGGTGCGCGGCGTCGCCGAGCAGCGTGACCCGGCCGTGCGACCAGCGCGGCAGCGGGTCGCGGTCGCACATCGGGAACTCGAAGATCTCCGGTGTCGCCGCGACCAGCGCGAGGTGGTCGACGTCGTCGAGGTGGAAGCGGCGGGCGTGGGCGAGGGTCTCGTCGCGGTCGGCGGGCCGTGACCAGTCCTGACGCTGGGGGGCGGGGTCGCCGTCGGCCCCGGTCGCGATGCACACCGCCCAGTTCGTGAGGACCGTCCCCGGGGCGCTTCCGGCGCCGACCGGGTAGACCACCAGCTTCGCCGCGTTCCCGCCCGCGACGACCATCGAGCGGCCCCCGCGGAACGCCGGCCAGTCGGTCGCGCCGCGCCACATCGACACCCCGTTCCAGTGCGGCGGTCCCTCGTCGGGGAACAGGCCCGCGCGCACCGCGGAGTGGATGCCGTCCGCGCCGACCAGCACGTCGCCGGTTACGGTGGGCAGCGCGTCGTCGGTGAACCGGACCAGGACGCCGTCCGCGGACCGCTCGACGCCGTCGACCCGGTGCCGGGTACGGATCGCGTCGGGCCCCAGCCGTGCGCGCACGGCGTCGGCGAGCATCCGGTGCACCCGGCCGCGGTGCCCGGCGACCTGCGGGAACGCGAACCCGGCCGCTACCCCGCAGGGCCTGCGCAGGATCGGCCGGCCGAGCCGGTGGGCGTAGGTGAGGTCGGTGGTCGCCACCCCGACCTCGGCCAGCTCCGCGGACAGGCCGAGCCCGTCGAGGACCCGCACGGCGTGCGGCAGCAGGTTGAACCCGACACCGAGCTCGCCCGCGCCGGAGCCCTGCTCGAGGACCGTGGACCTGATCCCGGCCCGCTCCAGCGCGAGGGCCGTGGTCAGTCCTCCGATACCCCCACCGACGATCAGGACGTGCATTCCCCGAGCCTGACCGCTGAGCGCCCCTGAGGGAAGGGCCGCCCGCAATGGGGCAGGATCACCGGTCATGGACCGTCGCACGGGGACCTCGCTGGCCCGGCTCGGCCTCACCGGTGAGGACGCGGCCACGACCCTGCGTGGTCTGGGCTGGTGGGCGACCGACGGACCGGTGCCCGGCTGCGAGGAGATCATGTGGGCGCTGGCCCGCAGCCCCGACCAGTCCCTCGCGCTGCGCGCGGTCGAGCGGCTGGCGCAGACCGCCCCGTGGCCCGCGATCGACCGGGCGCTGCGCACCGACCGGGGGCTGCGCGGGCGGCTGTTCGCGACCCTGGGATCGTCGACGGCGCTGGGCGACCACCTCGTCCGCCACCCGGACCGCTGGCCGCTGCTGGCCGACACCGCCGAGCGCGGGGACCCACCGCCGGACCTGGCCCGGCGCACCGCGAACCTGCTGCGCGCGGTCGGCGCCGACCCGGATGCGCCGACGCCGGGGACGGTCGGGGGAGCGCGGGCGTCGCTGACCGGGGCCGAGGCCGTCGCCGCGCTGCGTACGGCCTACCGCGACGAGCTGCTCGGCCTCGCCTCGGCCGACCTGGCCGCCGTCGGGGACCCGGAGCTGCCGGTGATGGAGGTCGACGACGTCGCGGCCCAGCTCGCCGACCTCGCCGAGGCCGCGCTGGCGGCGTCGCTGGCGGTGGCCGCGGCCGAGCAGGACCCGCCGGACGAGCTGCGTCTCGCGATCATCGGCATGGGCAAGTGCGGCGGCCGGGAGCTGAACTACGTCTCCGACGTCGACGTCGTGTTCGTCGCCGAGCCCGGCGGGGACCTCACCCCGGCCGCGACGAAGCTCGCGTCGCGGGTCATGCGCGTCGCGGGGGAGGCCTGCTTCGAGGTCGACGCGAACCTGCGCCCCGAGGGCCGTCAGGGTGCGCTGGTGCGGACCCTGGACGGGCACGTGTCCTACTACCGGCGGTGGGCCAAGACCTGGGAGTTCCAGGCGCTGCTGAAGGCCCGTCCGATCGCCGGGGACCCCGAGCTGGGCCGCTCCTACGTCGAGGCCCTCGACCCGATGGTGTGGCAGGCGTGCACCCGCGACGACTTCGTCGGCGAGGTGCAGGCCATGCGTGCCCGGGTCATCGAGAACATCCCCTCCGATCAGCGCGAACGCGAGCTGAAGCTCGGCCGCGGCGGGCTGCGCGACGTCGAGTTCGCCGTCCAGCTGCTGCAGCTGGTGCACGGCCGGACCGACGACACCCTGCACTCGGGCAACACCCTGGTCGCGCTGGCCGCCCTGTCCGAGCGCGGCTACGTCGGCCGCGACGATGGAGCCAACCTCGCCGCGTCCTACCGGTTCCTGCGCCTGCTGGAGCACCGGCTGCAGCTGCAGAAGCTGCGTCGCACCCACCTGCTCCCGGCCGTCGACGACACCGACGGGCTGCGCTGGCTCGCCCGGGCCGCGCGGATCCGCCCGGACGGGCGCCGCGACGTCGTCGGGGTGCTGGTCGACGAGTGGCAGCGCAACGCCCGCCGGGTGACCCGGCTGCACGAGAAGCTGTTCTACCGGCCGTTGCTGTCGGCGGTGTCCCGGCTGGCCGCCGACGGCGCCGACGCCGTGCTGACCCCGGAGGCGGCGAAGGCACGGATGAAGGCGCTGGGCTGGGCGTCGCCGGAGGGGGCGCTGGGGCACCTGCGGGCGCTCACCGGCGGGGTGTCGCGGGCCGCGTCGATCCAGCGCGCCCTGCTGCCGGTGCTGCTGGACTCGCTCTCGACCAGCCCCGACCCCGACCGCGGCCTGCTCGCATACCGGCGGGTCTCCGAGGCACTCGCCGACACCCCCTGGTACCTGCGGCTGCTGCGCGACGAGGGCGCGGTCGCGCAGCGCCTGATGACCCTGCTCGGCACCTCGGCGCTGGTCCCGGACCTGCTGGCCCGCGCTCCGGAGGTGCTGCGGATGCTCGCCATCTCCTCGGGGGTGCAGAGCCCGGAGCTGACCCGGGACCCGGCCGAGGTGTCGATGGCGCTGCGCACCACCGTGGCCCGGCAGGCCACACCGGAGATCGCGGTGGCGTCGGCGCGGTCCTACCGCCGGCACGAGATGCTGCGGGTCGCCTGCGCCGACCTGCTCGGCCTGCTGCCGGTCGACGCCGTCTGCGCGGCGCTGAACTCGGTGAACGAGGCGGTGCTGGCCGCGACCCTGGACGCGGTGCTCCGCGCCGAGACCGAGCGCCCGGCCGCCCTGGCGGTGATCGGGATGGGCCGTCTCGGCGGCGGGGAGTCGAGCTACGGCAGCGACGCCGACGTCATGTTCGTCTGCGCGCCCGCCGAGGGGGTCGACGACCACACCGCGGTGCGGTGGGCGACCCGCGTCGTCGAACGGGTGCGACGGCTGCTGGGCTCGCCGAGCCCGGACCCCGCGCTGCCGGTCGACGCGGACCTGCGCCCGGAGGGTCGCTCCGGGCCGATGGTGCGCACCCTGGCCTCCTACCGCGAGTACTACGCCCGCTGGGGCGAGGTGTGGGAGGCCCAGGCGCTGCTGCGGGCCCGGCCGATCGCGGGGGACCGGACGCTGGGCCGCGAGTTCACCGCGCTGGTCGACCCGATCCGTTACCCGGCGGACGGGCTGTCGGCGGCGTCGGTGTCGGAGATCCGGCGGATCAAGGCCAGGGTCGACGCCGAGCGGTTGCCCCGTGGCGCGGACCGCTCCACCCACACGAAGCTGGGCCTGGGCGGGCTCGCCGACGTCGAGTGGACGGTGCAGCTGCTGCAGCTCCAGCACGCGGGCGACGTCCCCGAGCTGCGCACCCCCTCGACGCTGGAGGGGCTGCACGAGGCCGCGGAGGCCGGTCTGATCGGCGCCGAGGACGCCGCCGAGCTGGAGGAGGGCTGGCGCACCGCCACCGCGGCCCGCAACGCGATCATGCTGGTGAAGGGCAAGCCCGGCGACCAGCTCCCGCGTTCGGGGCGTGAGCTGGCCGCCGTCGCCGTCGCGCTCGGGTACCCCGCCGGCGGCGACCCGGGGGAGTTCCTCGACGACTACAAGCGCGTCACCCGGCGGGCCCGCGCGGTCGTCGAGCGGGTGTTCTACGGCTGGTCCGAGGACTGACCGACCGGTGCGGCGCGCAGGGCGGCGGCGAACCACTCGAACGCCGGGATCGTCGGCTCCCGGGCCGGCGGCCACCCGTTGAGGACACCGAGCAGCGTCCAGTAGCGCTCGACGCGGCGGTCGGCGAACAGGTCGACCGTGTCCGCCCAGGCGGCCCGGTCGACCACCGAGAGCCCGGCGACGCCGGGGATCCGCTCCAGCGCCGCGGCCGCCGCGGGTGAGGCCGGGTCGACCCCCGCGGCGAGCGCGCCGCCGGCGTGTTCGGCCACCGCGACCGGGTCGGCCTGCCGCTCGCGGTGCTCGGAGACGGTGGCGCCGGCGACGGCCATCTCCCGGCAGCGGGCCCGGAAGCCCGGGTCGCCGACGAGCTCGGCCAGCTCCACCCAGGCCCCGACCTGCTCGGGGGTCGGGTCGTCGGGCAGCTCGGCCGGCATCGACCGCATCGCGGTGGCGATGCCCGCGCCGGGCGCGCCGGCGTCGATGCCGGCGAAGGCCTCGTTCACGAAGTCGTCGATCAGGTGCTGCCGCTGGGCCGCGGACAGCCGGGCGAGGTCGTTCATCAGGGTCACGCTCCGTTCGTCGGGTGGGGTGTCGCCGTCTCCGGTGCGGGCCAGCAACGTGCACACCGCGCGTTGCGCCCGCAGCTCCCGGATCCGGTCGTCCAGGGCCCGGACGTGTGCCGCCGCGATCTCGCCGACCCCCCGTCGGCGGGACAGCACGGCGCGCACGTCGTCCAGGCCCAGCCCGAGCTCGCGCAGGGTGCGGACGAGGTCGAGCCGTGCGACCGCGGCCGGTCCGTAGACCCGGTGGCCCGCGCCGTTGCGGTCGGCGGGGACGAGTCCCTCGTCGGACCAGAAGCGGAGCGTGCGCACGGGAACCTCGCTGCGCCGGGCGAGCTGCCCGATCGTCAGCGTGACAAGGTGGTCATCGGTACGTGGTGCGGTCACGGGGTACAGCCTCGGGGGTTCCAGCGACTGGAGGTCAAGTGCGAATCGGATTCGGGATCCCGCAGTTCGGTGCGGCCGCTGCCCACGTGGACGGGACCATGCGGTTCGCCGCGGGCGCCGAGGAGCGCGGCGCGGCGAGCCTGTGGGCCGGCGACCGGCTGCTGGTGGCCGTCGACCCGACGGTCGGCTACGGCGGCGGGCCCGGCGGCCCGGGCAGCGTGCCCGAGCAGTTCACCGCCGCGCACGACCCGCTGGCGCTGCTGACCGCTGCGGCCGCGGTCACCGCGCGGGTCCAGCTCGGTACCAGCACGCTCAACGCACCCTGGTACCCGGCGGCGCTGCTGGCCCGGCAGGCGACGACGATCGACAACCTGTCCGGCGGCCGGCTGCTGCTGGGTCTCGGCACCGGCTGGTCACCCGAGGAGTACGACGCCGTGGGTGTCCCGATGCGCGAGCGCGGCGCCCGGCTCGACGAGACTCTCGACCTGTTCGACGCCTGGTGGCACGACGACCCGGTGGAGTTCACCGGCCGCTTCGCGAGCGTCGCACCGTCGCACGTGCACGCCAGGCCGCGGCACGTGCCGGTCTACCTCGCCGGGTTCAGCCCCCGGGCGCGGCGGCGGATCGCCGAACGGGCCGACGGGTTCCTGCCGGTCGTCACCTCCGACGTCACCGACCTCGACGCCGCGGTCTCGGCGCCCTGGGCGGACCTGCGCGCCGCCGCGGCCGCGGCGGGCCGCCCCGCCGACGCGGTCGGCGCGGTGCTGCGGGTGAACCCGAAGCCGGGGGAGACCGCCGCCGACGCGGCCGCGCTGGTGCGCCGGGTCGGCACCGACACCGACGTCGACCACGCCTTCGTCGACCTCATGTACCTGGCCGAGGACACCGACTCGGCGCTGGCGGCGGTCGAGGAGATCCTCGGCGCGGTCTGACCGGACCCCGCTGGTTCACTGGGGCCGTGGCAGACCTGGACGTGATCACCCGCGGGTACGAGCTCGTCGCGGCCCGGCCGGCGTCGCTGCTGGCCGCGCTGCTGGCACTGGTGGTCGTCGCGTGGCGGCCGACCTGGCGGCTGACGCGCACCGCGGTGACGATCGCCCACGAGGGCGGGCACGCGCTCGTCGCGGTGCTGGTCGGGCGTGGTCTGGCCGGGATCCGGCTGCACGCCGACTCCTCCGGGGTCACGCACTCCACCGGCGCCGGGCGTGGGCCCGGCGTGGTCGCGATGTTCTTCGCCGGGTACGTCTTCCCTCCGTTGCTCGGCCTCGGCGGCGCGGTCCTGGTCGCCGCCGACGCCGCGCAGGCGATGCTGTGGATCGCCGTGGTGCTGCTCGCGGCGACGCTGCTGCAGATCCGCAACCTCTACGGCGGGCTGGCCGTCGTCGCCACCGGGGCGGTGCTCGTGCTCGTCGCGCTACGCGCCCCGGCCGACCTGCGCACCGGGTTCGCCGCCGCGCTGACCTGGTTCCTGCTGTTCGGTGGGGTGAAGGCCTGCCTGGAGCTGCGCCGGGGTCGTCGCGGGGGCAGGCTGCGGCACTCCGACGCCGACCGCCTCGCCGAGCTCACCCCGCTCGGCGGCGGGGCGTGGGCGGCACTGTTCGTCCTCCTCGCGGTCGCCGCCACGCTCGCCGCGTGCTGGGTCGTGTTCGCCCCCGGCGGGGCACCGGCCTGACAGCATGGGGTCATGGCAGAGGACTTCAACACCAGGGTGATCCGCGAGTTCCGCGAGAACGACGGCCGGGTCGGGGAGCCGTTCACCGGGCTCCCGATGATCCTGCTCCACCACATCGGCGCGAAGAGCGGCACCGAGCGCATCGCGCCGCTGCGCTGGTTCGCCGACGGCGACCGATGGGTCGTCGTCGCCTCCGCGGCGGGCGCACCGCAGCACCCCGCGTGGTTCCACAACCTGCTCGCCCACCCCGACGTGACCGCCGAGATCGCCGACGGTCACGGCGCGGTCGAGACCGTCCAGGTGCACGCGGCCGAGCTCGACGACGCCGACCGCGACCGCGTCTGGACGTGGATCAAGGAGAACAACGGCGGCTTCGCCGACTACGAGCAGAAGACCGACCGCAGGATCCCGCTGGTCGGCCTCACCCGGCGCTGACCGCCGCCCGTGGTGATGGCAGGGTTCCCGGCATGACCATCTCCCTCGAGCAGGCCCAGACCATCACCGCCGCTGCCCTGGCCCACGGCACCGAGCAGGGCTTCAACCCGCTCACGGTCGCCGTGCTCGACCCGGGCGGCGCGATCGTCGCGCTGGCCCGCCAGGACGGCTCGGGTTTCCTGCGTCCCGACCTCGCCGTCGGCAAGGCCAGCGGGGTGCTCGCCCTCGGCATGACCAACCGCGCGATCGCCGCCCGCGCCGCGGACTCCCCGGAGTTCTTCACCTCGGTGGCGAACCTCGCCGGCGGCAAGATCCTCTCCGTGCCCGGCGGTGTCTTCGTCAAGGATGCCGACGGCACGCTGCTGGGTGCCGTCGGCGTGACCGGTGACGCCTCGCTGAACGACGAGGCGGCCGCCGTCGCGGGGATCGAGGCCGCCGGTCTGGTCGCGGTCACCGGCGCCGAGTAGTCCCCGCGGGTTGTTCCCACGAGTCCCTCTATGTGCCGCGCCCCCGGGCGACGAGGTCAACCCGGGGACGCGGAGGGGACACGATCCTGCCGCCGAGGAAGGATCGTGCACGTGCGTGGTCGCCCCGGAGGGCACGGAGCGAGGCTGCGGTGCGCGCGTGGCCGGTGCCGTTCCTTGGACACCCGGTCGATGTCATCGAACGGAGTGGGTGGGCCGGTGTGGCCCGCACTCCGTGTGACCTGGAACACGGTAGGTCTGAGTCAAGCATCCGAGTTCCACTCCTGTCAACGAGTCCGCGGACGCGGTCGGTGAGAGGATCGCTGCACCGATTCCGCGTTTGGGATGCTCCGAGCGGCCCTGACCACGAGCGGGTGTCGCCGGCCCGGTCGTGCCGGTCGCGTGACGCGTGCGCATCGGGGAGGACCCCGACCGTGGGAACTCCGGCACCTGATGGTGGGGCAGGGGTGTTCCGCGATGTTCCCGTGACCGTCGGTGGTTAGCGTCGTCGACGTCCTACACGACATCGGGAACTGCGTGGTGGCGACGGGTGTACACCGGCGGCACCGGGCGTCTCCACGGTGCCGTTCGGAGCGGGCCGACGTCCTGTCGTCGCCTGATCGCATCCGAACGGTGACCACCGGGGACGTTTCGCCACGACCCCCACGGGTCACTCGATGCCGACCGGTCAGATTCGGTTCGTCACGAACGGACCGTAAGCGAGGGAGACAGACATGGGCATCATCGCGTGGATCGTGCTGGGGCTGATCGCGGGCGCCATCGCCAAGGCCATCATGCCGGGCAAGGACCCGGGCGGAATCATCGTCACCCTGATCCTGGGTGTCGTCGGAGCGCTGCTCGGCGGCTGGATCGGCAGCGCCGTGTTCGGCGTCGGTCTCGGCGGGTTCTTCAACATCTCCACCTGGCTGCTCGCCATCGTGGGTGCGCTGATCCTGCTGGCGATCTACCGCGTGATCGTGGGCCGCAAGGTCCGCGCCTGACACGCGCGTAACACCCTCGTCGGAGCCCGCCCGGAACTCTTCGGGCGGGCTCCGACGTATGTGCGGACCCGATCCTGCGAGCGAGGCGGGTAGCGGTCCGGTCGATCGAGGACGACGTGCCGTGCTGTCATCGCGAGAACGTCCTCCAGTTCTCTGTGCTTGCCGTGTCGGAGGGAGAAGCGTTGTCGACCACGTCGGAGTTCTGGCTCGATGTTCACTCCGAGATCTCGCGTGTCGCAAGAATGGAGCTGTCGACGAAGGATGCGGCGGACGGCGACTGGTTGCGCCGGTCGCAGTACAACCGGGTGATCGACTCTGCTGTCGCACGGGTGGCGCGACGGAAGGGGATTCACCGGGTCCTGGTCCAGGGGCAACGGTGTCGCACGTACAAGGATGCGCTCCGCAGCCTGGGGGACGCTCTCGAGCTGCCGGGCTACTACGGCCAGAACTACGACGCGCTCGACGAGTGCCTCAGGGAGCTGCTGGAAATCGACGATGGTCACCTGGGGGCCGTCTTCGGGGATCGAGTGGGGCGCCCGGCCTCCGGATTGTTGGTGGTGATCGACTACGCCGAGAACCTGCTGGCCGAGGAGCCCCCTCAGGAACTCGCCACGCTGATGTCGGTACTCGAACGGGCCGCGCATCCATTGCCGGATCCGCTGGGTCGACCTGAGCCGCGGACCGGTTCGTTCGACGTCCTGCTGTTCAGTCGAGGGTCGGAGAGGAACAGCTGAGGGGCGTTCGTCGACCGGTCCTCGGTGGTCCCGCTTCCTCTGTGCGGTCGCTCTCGCGTCGATGAGCGTGCTGCCCGACATCTCCCGTGGCATCTCGGTACCGGGTGTCGGCGGCCGACTCGTCCCGCCTCTTCGTGGGCCCGGCCCGTCGCACCGCGAGGGCCGTCGGGGAGACTGGGCCGGTATCCGCCTTTCCGATCTGGAGCTCTTCATGCCGCACGGGACCGTCCGCTGGTTCGACGCCGAACGGGGTTTCGGCTTCCTCGCCCCCGAGGACGGTTCGCCGGACGTGTTCGTGCACGCCTCGGAGATCGTCGGGGGCGGCGGCGCACCCGTGCTCCGCGAGGGTCAGGCCGTGGAGTTCGAGCTCGGCGAGAACGACCGCGGCCCGCAGGCGCTGCGCGTCCGGGTCACCGCCGACGCGGCCGCCGGCAGCGCGGTGGGCCTGCTCGGCACCGTCAGCTGGTACGAGCCGGCCAAGGGCTACGGCTTCGCGACGCCGGACGGCGGCGGCGCCGACATCTTCGTGCACAGCTCCGCCATCGTGACCGGCGGCGTGGTCGCCGAGGGCCAGCGGGTGGCCTTCCTGATCGTCGAGGGTGAGCGCGGCCCGCAGGCCGGGCACGTGATCCCGCTGGGGGAGGGGGCGGGCCTGCCCGCCGCGAACGGCGAGGCGGACGGCGACGACGGCGCCGACGGAACGGTGACCTGGTACGACGAGGGCAAGGGCTTCGGCTTCGTCACCCCCGACTCCGGCGACGAGGACGTCTTCGTCCACGCCAGGGCACTGGCCGAGGGACTGACCTGGCTCGCGGAGGGCGACCGCATCGCCTTCGAGGTGGCGCAGGCGGAGAAGGGCCCCCAGGCCCGTGACGTGCACCTGGTTCGCAGCGGCGAGCCCTCGACGCCGCGCCGGCCCGCTCCCGCCGCCGGACCGGCGTCGCGGGACGTTCCGGCACGGGGCGGCGAGGGCGTCGTCGTGCGCTATGACGAGGAGCGTGGCTTCGGGTTCATCTCCCCGGACGCCGGCGGGGACGACCTGTTCGTCCATGTGTCCGTGATCCGGGACGCCGAGGCGCTGCAGAAGGGCGACCGGGTCCGGTACGCGGTGCGCCAGAGCGACCGGGGCCCGCAGGCCGACCGCGTCGAACGTCTCTGACGTCTCGAACGCCTCCGACGAGGCGGCCCGCCCACCGGTCGCGCACCGGGCAGGACGCGCCGAGGCCCGGCTCCCTCGCGGGAGCCGGGCCTCGGTGTGACGTGGGTCAGGTGTGGATCACACGTCGTAGTACAGGGCGAACTCGTACGGGTGCGGGCGCAGCCGCAGCGGGTCGATCTCGTTCTCCCGCTTGTAGGAGATCCAGGTCTCGATCAGGTCCGGGGTGAACACGCCGCCCTCGAGCAGGTAGTCGTGGTCGGCCTCGAGCTTGTCGATGACCGCACCCAGCGAGGACGGGACCTGCGCGATGTCCTTGGCCTCCTCGGGCGGGAGCTCGTAGAGGTCCTTGTCGATCGGCGCCGGCGGCTCGATCTTGTTCTTGATGCCGTCGAGACCGGCCATCAGGATCGCCGAGAACGCCAGGTACGGGTTGCCCGACGAGTCGGGGCAGCGGAACTCGACGCGCTTGGCCTTCGGGCTGTCACCGGTCAGCGGGATCCGGATGCAGGCCGAGCGGTTGCGCGCGGAGTACACCAGGTTGACCGGCGCCTCGAAGCCCGGGACCAGGCGGTGGTAGGAGTTCACCGTCGGGTTGGTGAACGCCAGCAGCGACGGCGCGTGGTGCAGCAGGCCGCCGATGTAGTAGCGGGCGGTGTCGGACAGGCCGCCGTAGCCGGACTCGTCGTGGAACAGCGGCTGGCCGTCCTTCCACAGCGACGAGTGCACGTGCATGCCCGAGCCGTTGTCGCCGAAGAGCGGCTTCGGCATGAAGGTGGCGGTCTTGCCGTTCTGCCACGCCACGTTCTTCACCAGGTACTTGAAGAGCATGACGTCGTCGGCCGCACGCAGCAGCGTGTCGAACTTGTAGTTGATCTCGGCCTGGCCGGCGGTGCCGACCTCGTGGTGCTCGCGCTCCACCTCGAAGCCCGACGCCTGCATCGCGGTGACGATGTCGGCGCGCAGGTCGGCGTAGTGGTCGACCGGCGGGACGGGGAAGTAGCCGCCCTTGTAGTTGACCTTGTAGCCCAGGTTGCCCCCGACCTCCTCGCGGCCGGTGTTCCACCAGCCCTCCGCGGAGTCGATGTGGTGGTAGGCCTGGTGCGGGTCGGTGCCGAACCGGATCGAGTCGAAGACGTAGAACTCCGCCTCGGGCGCCATGTAGGCGGTGTCGGCGATGCCGGACGCGGCCAGGTACTCCTGCGCCTTGCGGGCCACGTTCCGCGGGTCCCGGGAGTACGGCTCACCGGTGATCGGGTCGTGGACGAAGAAGTTGATGTTCAGCGTCTTGTGCTTGCGGAACGGGTCGACGCGCGCGGTGGTGGTGTCCGGGAACAGCGCCATGTCGGACTCGTTGATCGCCTGGAAACCGCGGACGGAGGAGCCGTCGAAGGCGGCGCCGTTCTCCAGGAGGTCGCCGGCCGTCTTGGCGGGGACGGTGAGGTGCTGCATGACGCCGGGCAGGTCGCAGAACCTGATGTCGACGTACTCGACCTTCTCGTCCGAGATGTACTTGAGTACCTCTTCGGCGTTGCTGAACACTCTCTCGGGCTCCTTCATTCGCTGGTGGAGATCGTGGGTGACGGTAGGAGCGGCGTGTTGCTCACCCATCACTCATCTGTTTCACCGACGTTAACTGACCCGACCGCGAGATCGATCACGTTCGTCATCGGTGTCCGGTCCGGTCCCGCTCGGTGCTGCGGTTACGCCGCCTACGCTAGAGAGCATGGCCCGTTGGATCGAGTCCTGGCTCCCCGGTTCATCCGCAGGAGGTTCCGCCCCTGCCGGACACCCCGGCGAGCGCTTCGGGCTGCCCGCGACCGGCCACTACTCGGTCGCCGGGTTCGGGCGCCGGATCGCCGGCGTCGTCCTCGACTGGTTCCTGGCCTACCTGCTGGTGCTGCTGGTCGCCGGGGTCGACGCGCTCGGCTCCCCGGAGTTCGGCTGGTGGGTCCTCGGGACCTGGTTCGTGATCACCGCGCTGACCGTGTCGGTGCTCGGCACCGCGCCGGGGCACCTCGCGCTGGGCATGCGCGTCGCGCGCACCGACATGGCGACCCACGTCGGCGTGCCGCGGGCGCTGCTGCGCACCGCGATGATCGCGGTGGTGCTGCCGCCGTTCCTGCGCGACGCCGACGGCCGCGGCTGGCACGACCGCGCCAGCCGTACGGTCGTCGTGCGGGTGCTGCGGGGCTGACCCCGGCGGGTCAGACGCTCACCGGGGGAGTGCCCAGCACCGACGCCCGGGTGCCGGCCAGGTGCACCCGCAGCACGGCCACCGCCGCCTCGGTGTCGCGGGCGCGCAGCCCGGCGAGCAGCTGCCGGTGCTCGGAGACCAGACGCTCGGCGCGGCCGGGGAAGCGCCCGCCGAGGGCGCCCATGTTCATCCGCAGCTGCCGGTCGCGCAGCGAGCCGTAGACCTCCAGCAGGATGCTGCGGCACCCGGCCCGCACCAGCACGGTGTGGAACGCCCGGTCGGCCTCGACGAAGGCGAGCTCGTCGCGGGAGGCGACGGCGGCGAGCTGGTCCTCGATCGCGGCGTCCATCGCGGCGGCGATGTGGGCGAGGGTCTCGTCGTCGACCCCGACGACGGTGGCGATCGCGTGCGACTCGATCACGTCCCGGGCCTCGACCACGGCGTCCACCTCGCCGGGGGAGACCGGCACGACCAGCGCGCCGCGCTTCGGGAAGAGCTTCAGCAGCCCCTCGGCCTGCTGCTGCAGGAACGCCTCGCGGACCGGGGTCCGGCTCAGCTGCAGCGGCCGTGCGACCTGGCCCTCGCTGATGAGCTCGCCCGCGGGCAGGGTCCCGTCGAGGATGCCGGCCTTGGTGAACCGGTACGCCCGTTCGGCGGCGGTCCCGCCCGCCCGTGACCCGTCGTCCACGTCCGAATCATGCCTGACCGCGACCGCCCCGGATCCGAGAGGCTTGCCCGCCCCGGTCGACGTCCCTACCGTTCATCCCCAAGGACGCGGCATAGATGCAAGATGGATACCGGGAGGACCGGGTGATCCTCGCTCACGGTGCGGTGCAGGACCGGGGTGTGACGCCGCTCCTCGACGACCTCGTCCGGCGCACCACCCAGCGCCTCGGCGGAGGTGGCGGGGCCGTGACGCTGCTCGGTGACCGGGCGCCGGTGGTCCACCGTGAGCCCCTGCCCCCGGTCGACGACGTGTTGGCGCGGCTGGTCCGGGAACCGCGCACCCTCCTGATGGAGGGGGACGGCCCCGGCAGGTCGGACGTGCTCGGCACCCCCCTCTGGTGGGACGACGAACTGCTCGGGGCCTGTGCTTTCGGTGGGGGTGGATCCTTCTCCGCCAGCGACGTCGCCGCGGTCGAGGGATTCGCCGCACAGGCCGCCGTCGCGGTGATGGCGGCGCGGCTGCTCACCGAGGCCCCGGTCGCTACGACCGCGGACGCCGGGCACCGGCTGCTCCCCGAGCTGCGGGCCGAGCTGGACCGTGCCCTGCGCGCGCTCGGGGCCCGGGGCGGCGTCGTCACCCTGGGCACCGAGCGGGTGCCGGACCCGGTCGTCGCGACCGGGGTGCGCGAGGTCGCGCGGCTGCTGCTCGACAACGCGGTGCTCCACTCCGGCGCGGGCACGCTGCGGGTGGGGCTGGCGTTCGAGGCGGGCGAGGTCCGCCTGCTCGTCGACGACGACGGCCGCGGCTTCGACCCCGTCACCGCGCCCCGGTCCGGGCTGGACCGGGTCGAGTCCACCGTGCGCGCCGCGGGTGGCCGGCTGGAGATCGACAGCGTCCCGGGCTGGGGGACGCGGGTGCGGGCCTGCTGGCCCGATCCACCTACCCCGTATCCGGCCGGCCCGCTCGCGGCGCCCCCCACGGGTCTGCAGCCGGCCCGCGGCCAGCACCTGCTGACCCTACGCGAGCGGGAGGTCCGCGCGCTCGTCGAGCAGGGCCTGGCGGACAAGCAGATCGCCACCCGGCTGGCCATCTCGGTCAAGACGGTGGAGAAGCACGTCGGCGCGGTGCTGCGCAAGACCGGCGCCCGCAACCGGACGATGCTCGCCCGCTTCGGTGCGGCCACCTGAGCGTTCCCAGCTCCCCGAGCACGCCCGGCCCCCCGCCGCGGATCCCTTCCGACACTCCACAGGGTCACCCCGCACGAGCGAGGCGTCCGCGCCGGACGGCTGGGCCGTACGGCCCTCCCCGGAGGGTGTGGGGGTGGGGGTGAGGTAGGGAGAGTCCTCATACCTCGCGGGTGCTCGCGCTCCTAGCGTCGTCGACGTACCCGGTACGGACCGGGTTGCCCGACTCGACGAGGAGTGAGGCCCGGATGGCACGACTGACCCTCCAGGACGCCGAGAAGGCGCTGGCCGCCGGACTGGCGAAGGCGACCGAGATCGGCCAGCCGATGAACGTCGCGGTCGTCGACGACGGCGGTCATCTGCTGGCCTTCGCCCGCCAGGACGGTGCGATCCGCGCGAGCATCGACATCGCCCAGCGCAAGGCGCGCACCTCGATCCTGATGGACCTGCCGACCGCGGCGCTGACCCCGCTGGTGCAGCCCGGTGCCGAGCTCTACGGCCTGGAGCACACCGCCGGTGGCATGGTCATCTTCGGCGGCGGCATCCCGATCCACCGCGACGGTGAGCTCGTCGGCGCGGTCGGGGTCAGCGCCGGCTCGGTGGAGCAGGACGTGACGGTGGCCGAGGCCGCCGTCACGGCACTCGCGTGAGCCGCGGGGACACCGGCGAGCTCGCAGCCGAGTTCGCCGGGACCTTCGTCCTGATCCTCATCGGCTGCGGCACCGTCGCGCAGGTCGTGACCTCCGAGGGCGCCAACGGCGACTGGGGCACCCTGGTCTGGGGCTGGGGTGTCGCGGTCACCATGGGCGTCTACGTCGCCGGCCGGGTGAGCGGCGCCCACCTCAACCCGGCCGTCACCCTGGCACTGGCCGTGTTCAAGGGCTTCGCCTGGCGCAAGGTCGCGCCCTACTGGCTGGCCCAGACCGCGGGCGCGTTCCTCGCCGCGCTGGTCGTGCGCGCCGTCTACGCCGGCCCGATCGCGGCGGTCGACCCCGGCCACACCGTCGCCACCCAGACCATCTTCTCGACCCTGCCCGGTGAGCACGTCTCGATCCTCGCCGCGTTCGGTGACCAGATCGTCGGCACCGCCCTGCTGGTGTTCGTGATCTTCGCGCTGACCAACGCGCTCAACAACCCGCCCGGCGCCAACATGGCCCCGTTCATGATCGGCTTCCTGGTCGTCGGCATCGGCATCGCCTTCGGTGCCAACGCCGGCTACGCCATCAACCCGGCCCGTGACCTGGGCCCACGTCTGGCCTCGTTCGTCACCGGCTACGACACCGCGTTCGTCACGGGCACCGGCGTCCCGTACTGGTGGCTGCCGATCGTCGCTCCGCTGCTCGGCGGCCTGATCGGGGGCGGCGCGTTCGTCCTGCTGGTCGAGCGCTTCCTCGCCCCCGCCGAGCTGGAGGCCGCCGCCACCGGCGACGTGCCGGTCGGCCGCATCCCACACCCGGAGGTCCCGGCCGAGCCGGCCGTGGCGTCCCGCCTGGAGGAGACCCGATGAGCACCACCCTCGGCCCCGCCGACTACCCGCTGTCCGTGCAGCGGCCCGACCTGCTGCGCACCCCGACCGGCCGGCCGCTCTCGGAGGTCACCATGGCCGCCGTCGTGTCCGGGGAGATCCGCAACGAGGACCTCCGCATCTCGGCGGAGACGCTGACGCTGCAGGGCGAGATCTCCGACGCCGTCGGCCGCCGCCAGCTCGCCGAGAACATGCGGCGCGCCGCGGAGCTGACCACCGTCCCCGACGAGGAGGTCCTCGCGATCTACAACGCGCTGCGGCCCCGCGCGTCGTCGGCCGCCCGGCTCGCGGAGATCGCCGACCGGCTGGAGAACGACTACGCCGCCACCACCTGCGCCGCGCTCGTCCGCGAGGCCGCACAGGTCTACGCGGCCCGCGACCTGCTCGCCCGCGAAGGAGACTGACCGATGACCAGCACCCTGCCCGAGGCGGCCACCCCGGCGACCGGGGCCAGGACCTCCAAGCGCACCGACATGCTCGAGTCCCGCCCGGTCAACCTCGACGGGTTCGTCGAGGAGTGGCCCGAGAAGGGTCTCGTCGCGATGGAGAGCGACTTCGACCCCGCGCCGAGCGTGCGGGTCGAGAACGGCGTGATCGTCGAGATGGACGGTCGCGAGCGCGCCGCGTTCGACTTCATGGACACCTTCATCGCCGACCACGCGATCGACGTCGAGGTCGCCGAGCGCGCCACCGCGATCCCCTCGACCGACATCGCCCGGATGCTCGTCGACCCGGGCGTGACCCGGGCCGAGCTCCTCGACATCACCCGCGGCCTCACCCCGGCCAAGCTCCTCGACGTCGTCAAGCTGCTCAACGTCGTCGAGATCATGATGTCGATGCAGAAGATGCGGGCCCGCCGCAGCCCCGCCAACCAGGCGCACTCCACCAGCGCCCGGGACAACCCCATCCAGGTCGCGGCCGACGCCGCCGAGGCCGCGCTGCGCGGCTTCGCCGAGATGGAGACCACCCTCGGGGTCCTGCGCTACGCCCCACTCGTCGCCATCGGCCTGCAGGTCGGCGCCCAGTCCGGGCGCGGCGGCGTCATCACCCAGTGCGCGCTGGAGGAGGCCACCGAGCTCGACCTGGGCATGCGCGGCATCACCGGCTACGCCGAGACGATCTCGGTCTACGGCACCGAGTCCGTGTTCGTCGACGGCGACGACACCCCGTGGTCGAAGTCGTTCCTCGCCAGCGCCTACGCCTCCCGCGGCATCAAGATGCGCTTCACCTCGGGCACCGGGTCGGAGGTGCAGATGGGCAACGCCGAGGGCCGCTCCATGCTGTTCCTCGAGATCCGCTGCATCCTGATGGCCAAGGGCGCTGGCGTGCAGGGCCTGCAGAACGGCTCGATCAGCTGCATCGGCGTACCGGGAGCGGTCCCGGGCGGCATCCGCGCCGTCGCCGCGGAGAACCTGGTCTGCAACATGGTCGACCTGGAGTGCGCGGCCGGCAACGACCAGTCGTTCTCGCACTCGGCGATGCGCCGCACCAGCCGGCTCATGCCGCAGCTGCTCTCCGGCCAGGACCTGGTGTGCTCCGGCTTCTCCGGCGTCCCGAACTCGGACAACATGTTCGCCGGGTCGAACCTCGACGTCGAGGACTACGACGACTGGAACACCATCCAGCGCGACCTGCAGATCGACGGCGGCCTGCGCCACGTCCGGGAGCCGGAGATCCTCGCCGTGCGGGAGAAGGCCGCCCGCGCGATGCAGGCCGTGTTCGCCGAGCTGGACCTGCCGCGGATCACCGACGAGGAGGTCGAGGCGGCAACCTACGCCAACTCCAGCGCCGACTACCCGCTGCGCGAGGTCCTGGAGGACCTCAAGGGCGCCCAGTCGGTCATGGACCGCGGCATCACCGGACTCGACCTGGTCAAGATCCTGGAGCGCACCAGCTTCCACGACGTCGCGGAGAACCTGCTGCAGGTCCTGCGCCAGCGGGTGTCGGGCGACCTGCTCCAGACCTCGGCGATCCTCGACGGGAACTTCGTCCCGCAGGCCGCCATCAACGACGCCAACGACTACGCAGGCCCGGGCACCGGCTACCGCCTGACCGGTGAGCGGTGGAACGCCCTCAAGAAGCTGCGTCACGTCACCAGTGCCGAGAACCCCGAGGAGGAGGTCTCGTGAGCATCGCGACCGACAACCCCGCCCCGACCCCGCTGTCGTTGACCGAGGTCGGGCCCGCCGAGCGCGGCACCCGCCCCGACGAGGTCGTCATCGCGGTGTCCCCGGCGTTCGCCGGGTTCTTCACCCGCACGATCGTGAACGTCCCGCACGCCGAGGTGCTGCGCCAGCTCATGGCGGGCATCGAGGAGCAGGGCGTCATCTCTCGGCTGATCCGGGTGTGGGACACCGCCGACCTGGCGGCCATCGCCCACACCGGCGCGAAGCTGTCCGGCTCCGGGATCTGCGTGGGCCTGCTGTCGCGGGGCACCACGATGATCCACCAGAAGGACCTCGCACGGCTGTCGAACCTGGAGCTGTTCCCGCAGTCGCCGCTGCTCGACGCCGAGGTGTTCCGCGGCATCGGCTCCAACGCCGCCCAGTACGCCAAGGGGGAGTCGCCGCAGCCGGTTCCGACGCGCAACGACCAGATGGCCCGTCCCCGCTGGCAGGCCAAGGCGGCGCTGCTGCACCTCAAGGAGTTCGAGCAGATCCGCCACGGGGTGCGTCCGGTCGAGGTCACCCTCGGTACGTCGGTCGACGCGGGCTGAAGGAGACACGGTGCACGGGACGGACGGCTCGCGGCTGGTCGTGGGCGTGGACATCGGCAACTCGACGACCGAGGCCTGCGTGGCCTCGATCGACGCGCACGGCCGGGTCGACCACCTCGGGACCGCCCTGACCCGCACCACCGGGGTCAAGGGGACCCCGGACAACACCGCCGGTGCGGTGACCGCGGTCCGCCGGGCGCTGGAGGGGGCCCGGCGGGCCGTGGCCGACCTCGACGAGGTGCTGCTCAACGAGGCGACCCCGGTGATCAGCGGTCTCGCCATGGAGACCATCACCGAGACGATCATCACCGAGTCCACGATGATCGGGCACAACCCGTCGACGCCCGGGGGTAGCGGCCTCGGGGTCGGGACCACGGTGTCGATCGACGACCTCACCGGCAACGGCCCCCTCCCGGACGGGCCGGTGATCGTCGTCGTCGGGCGGGGGTGGGACTTCGACCGGGTCGCGCAGGTTCTCACCGCGGCGCACGAGCGCGGGTGCGAGCTGGTCGCGGCGGTCCTGGCCCAGGACGACGCGGTGCTCGTCGCGAACCGGGTCCCGGTCGCGATCCCGATCGTCGACGAGGTCGGCGCGGTCGAGCGGGTGCCGCTGGACATGGTCGCGGCGGTGGAGGTCGCCCTGCCGGGCCGCACCATCCGGACCCTGTCGGACTCCTACGGCCTGGCCACGGTCTTCGGGCTCGACCCCGACCAGACCCGTCAGGTCTCCCCGGTCGCGCGGGCGCTGACCGGCAACCGGTCGGCGGTCGTCGTCCGGACCCCGGCCGGTGACGTCACCGACCGGCGCGTCCCGGTCGGCGAGCTGGTCCTGACCGGGGCCGGGAAGACCCTGCGGATCGACGTCGACGCCGGTGCCGAGGCGATCATGGACACCCTGGCCAGGGTGCAGCCCCTCGACGACGCGACCGGGCAGCCCGGCACGCACGTCGGCGGGATGCTCGCGCAGGTCCGGGACACGATGACCGACGTGACCGGGCAACCGGCCGCGGAGATCCGGATCCGCGACGTGCTGGCGATCGACACGTTCGTCCCGCGGGAGGTGCGGGGCGGTCTGGCCGGCGAGGTGTCGCTGGAGAACGCGGTCGCGCTCGCCGCGATGGTGCGCACCAGCCGCAGCCGGATGCAGGTCGTCGCCGACCGGGTCGCCGAGAGCCTCGGCTGCTCGGCCCGGATCGGCGGCATCGAGGGCGAGATGGCGGTCCGCGGGGCGCTCACCACCCCGGGCACCGACACCCCGATCGCGATCCTCGACATGGGCGGCGGTTCCACCGACGCGGCGCTGCTCCTGCGGGACGGCACGTGCACCGCGGTGCACGTGGCCGGCGCGGGCGAGCTGGTCACCAAGCTGATCGACTCGGAGCTGGCGCTCGAGGACCGGGAGACCGCCGAGCAGGTCAAGTGGTACCCGCTGGCGAAGGTGGAGAGCTTCTTCCACCTCCGCCACGAGGACGGCTCGGTCGAGTTCTTCACCGAGCCCCTGCCCTCGCACGTGTTCGCCCGGGTGGTCGTCATGACCCCGGACGGGCCGGTCCCGATCAGGACCCGGCACTCCATCGACCACGTCGTGCGGGTGCGCCGCGAGGCCAAGCGCCGGGTCTTCGTGGTGAACGCCCTGCGGGCGCTGCGCCAGGTCGCGCCGGGCGGTTCGCTGCGCATGCTCGACTTCGTCGTGCTGCTCGGCGGGTCCGCGCTGGACTTCGAGATCCCGCAGATGGTCGCCGACGCCCTCGCCGGACAGGGCGTGGTGTGCGGGACCGGCAACGTGCACGGCACCGAGGGGCCGCGCAACGCCGTCGCGTCCGGGCTGGTCGACGCGCACGCGAGCGCACTGGTCGGCAGCGGGGAGCCCGCGGCATGAGCCGGCCGGGCCCGGCGTCGGCCCCGGAGCCGCCGTCGGTCGTCGTCGGTCACCACCCGGACACCCCGGCCCCGGTGCTGCGCGAGGTCCTCGCCGGCGCCGAGGAGGAGGGCGTCCCGGTCACGACCTGGCCGGACCCCGCCGCGGCCGGCGGTCCCGACGGGCTCGTCGCACTGGCCCACCGGGCGGCGCAGCGGTCCCGGCTCGACGTCGGCGTGGGGATCGACGCCGACGGCTCGGTGGTCGTGCACCACACGAAGCTGCCCACCGACCGGCCCGCCTTCACCGAACCCGCACACGGCCCGGCCGCGCCGGCCGGGTCGGGCGGTCCGGGCGGGTCGGGCTCGGGGGACCGGCCGCACGGGCGCCACGCGGGCGCGGCGGCGGCCCGGATCGTGACCGGGCTGCCGCTGCCCGGACCGGCCGGTGTCCGGCCGTGACGCACCTGCCGCCGTCGGCGACGCTGACGGGACGGGTGACCGCCCGGGGCCTCCTCTGGCTGACGGTGCTCGCCGCGCTGGTCACGTCGTCGACGGCGGCGCAGGCGGTCGCGGTCGTCGCCGCGGCGGGGGCGGTGCTGTGGATCGGGCCGCTCGCCGGGACCCTCGCGAACGGCTCGCCCGGGACGATCCGGGATGCGAGGCTGCCACGGTGACCGGCCCGACCCACAGCACCGACCACACCGACCTCGCGGGCCCGGCCACCGCCCCGCAGGTGAGCGAGGTGCTGGCCGGGCTCGCGGCGGTCGGACCGTTCTTCGAGCTCCTCGACGTCACCGAGGAGCGGGCGGCAGGGCGGTCGGTCCGCCCGTTCGCCGCCGTCCTGGCCCCCGACGCGCTGCTCGACCGGGTCGAACGAACCCGGATCGCACTCGGGGCCGAGCCGCCGCTGGGCCGGCGGATCGCCGCGTCGATCGCGGTGCAGGGGCTCGCGGCGAAGCTGCTGTCCGGGCCGGTCGCGGCGCTCGCCCTGTACGGCGTGCTGGTCGACCTGCGGCCGCAGACGCTGTGGTGGTCCGCCACGCCGCTGGGCGACGTCGTCGCGCTGGACCCGCCGCGGATGGTCCGCCGCCGGGTCCCCGGGGCCGACGCGCTGGCCCCGCTCGTCGACGAGGTGCTCACCCCGCTGGTGGAGATCGCGGGCGAGCGTTTCGGGGTGTCCGCGACGGTGCTGTGGGGCAACGTCGCGTCGTCGGTCGCGGGAGCGAAGCGGGTGCTCGACATCCAGCGCCCCGACGCCGCGGACGCCGTCGCGGCCGTCGCCACCGACCTGCTGGAGCACCCGCGGCTCACCGGTACCGGGGAGCGGCGCGCTCCGGTGGCCCCGGACCACGCCTGGACGTTCCGGCGCCGGTCCTGCTGTCTGTACTACCGGGTGCCCGGCGGCAGCACGTGCGCCGACTGCGTCCTCGCGGACCTGCGCGGCGAGCCGGCGTCCGGCGAGACGGCCGACTGAGCCGACGGCCGTCGCCGCTGCGGGCCGCGCGGCCGGGCGCGGAGCGGCCCGGCCGGCGGTGGGACCGGCGGCCGGGTCAGCAGCGGGAGGGTCAGCGGCGGCGGACGGTGCGCTGGATGCTGCGCATCTTCGCGCCCTGGGGCATCGGCCCCTTGGGCATCGCCGCGGCGCGGCTGCCGAGGGCGTTGAGCTTGCCCTCCAGGGAGTCCATCTCGGCGGCGGAGATGTTGCGGGGCAGCTTCATGAGGTGGCGCTGCAGCCCCTTGAGCGGGACCTGACCCTCCTCGTTGCCCACGATCACGTCGTAGATCGGGGTGGTGCCGGCGACCCGCGCGGTGCGCTTCTTCTCCTGCGCGAGCAGGGTCTTCACCCGGTGCGGGGCCCCTTCGGCGACGAAGATGATCCCGGGCCGCCCGATGACCCGGTGCACCGCGTCGAGGTGGGTGGTGCCCGCGACGCCCTGGGTGATCCGCCACTGCCCGCGCATGTTGTCCAGCGCCCAGCCCGCGGCACCCGGTTGCCCGTCGGCCTTCACGTAGATCGAGCGCTGTACGCGGCGGCCGAAGATGCTGAACGCCGCCAGCGCGCCGATCAGGATGCCGAAGGGCACGAAGAACCAGACCAGGCCCAGCAGCCAGCCGATGAGCGTGACGACCACGATCGACCCGACGAACACGCCGATCATGATCGGGAGGAGCTTGGAGTCCTCCTTGCGCTGCATCTGGAACGCCTGCCAGATCTGCTGGCGGCGTTGCTTCGACGCGGCCTTCTTCTGGGCCTTGAGCGCCTTCTTCTCGTCGGGCGAGGGCTTACGGGGCTTGCCGGGCATGTGACCAGCCTACGTCCGACCGGTGATCGACGGTGCGAGCAGGTGTCAGCTGCGTGCCAGCAGGGAGCTGGCCTCCTGCGCGGCCGGGCCGGAGTCGGCCAGGTGCGCCAGAGCGGGGGAGAGCTCCTCGCCGCGGTGGGCCACGGTCTGCGCGTAGAGCCTGCCGGCCCGGTAGGACGAGCGGACCAGCGGACCGGCCATGACACCGGCGAAGCCGATCTCCTCGGCGGCCTTCGAGTGCTCCACGAACTCCTCGGGCTTGACCCAGCGCTCCACCGGGTGGTGGCGCTTGGTCGGGCGCAGGTACTGGGTGATCGTGATGATCTCGCAGCCCGCGTCGTGCAGGTCCTGCAGCGCCGAGGTGACCTCCTCGGGGGTCTCGCCCATGCCCAGGATCAGGTTCGACTTGGTGACCAGACCGAACGCGCGCGCCTTGCCGATGACCTCCAGCGACCGGTCGTACCGGAACGCCGGACGGATCCGCTTGAAGATCCGCGGGACGGTCTCGAGGTTGTGCGCGAACACCTCGGGGCGGGACTCGAAGACCGGGACGAGCTGGTCGTCGATCGAGTTGAAGTCGGGGGCCAGCAGCTCGACGCCGGTACCCGGGTTCAGCTCGTGGATCTTGCGGACGGTCTCGGCGTAGAGCCAGGAGCCGCCGTCGTCCAGGTCGTCGCGGGCGACACCGGTGACGGTGGAGTAGCGCAGCCCCATCTGCTGCACCGACTCCGCCACCCGGCGTGGCTCGTCGGTGTCCAGGTCGGCCGGCTTGCCGGTGTCGATCTGGCAGAAGTCGCAGCGACGGGTGCACTGCTCCCCGCCGATGAGGAACGTCGCCTCCCGGTCCTCCCAGCACTCGTAGATGTTGGGGCAACCGGCCTCCTCGCACACCGTGTGCAGGCCGCCCGAGCGGACGAGACCCTTCAGCTCGGTGTACTGCGGACCGGTCTTGGCGCGGGTGCGGATCCAGGACGGCTTGCGCTCGATCGGGGTCTCGCTGTTGCGGACCTCGAGGCGGAGGAGCTTGCGGCCTTCGGGTGCGATGGTCACGCGCCCAGCCTACGCCCGGGGTCGGGTGTGACGCCGGTCGCGGCGGCCGTGACCTGCCACAACCGGGCGGCGAGCACCGGGTCCTGCGCGGCAGCGGACCGGCGGGCCGGACCGGCCGGTCCGTGCGCCTCCAGGGGACCGGACGGGCCCAGGTAGTCCCCACCGTGCACCGGCCCGGTCGCGGCGGCCCACTGCGCGGCGATGCCGTCCTCCACCGGCTGCACGACCAGCCGTTCGGCGGCGAGCAGCACCCGGGCCCGCAGGCCGCCGCCGCCCGCACGCCGGTAGGAGTTCGCCAGCAGCTGCGCCGCCGTCATCCCCGGGTGGGCCGCCACCGACAGCACCGGCTGCCCGGACAGCCGCAGCCGCCGGTCCAGCTCGGCGGCGAACAGCAGGTTCGCCAGCTTCGAGGCGCCGTAGGCGAACACCGGGGAGTACCGGCGCCGCCGCCAGTGCAGGTCGTCGAGGTCGAGACGGGCGCTGCGGTGCCCGATGCTGGAGGTCGACACCACCCGCGACGGGCGCTCCGGGTCCCCGGCGCCGCACAGCGCGGGCATCAGCAGCCAGGTCAGCGCGGCCGGGCCCAGATGGTTGGTGCCGATCTGGAGCTCGAACCCGTCCGCGGTCTCGCTGCGGGGCCCCACCGCGACGCCCGCGTTGTTCACGAGCACGTCCAGCCGGTCCCCGGTGCGCTCGCGGATCCGGGCCGCCGCGGCCCGCACCGAGGCGAGGTCGGCCAGGTCGAGCAGCACGAGCTCGCCGCCCACCTCGCGGGCCGCGGCCCGGCCCCGCGTGTCGTCGCGGGCGGTCATCAGCACCCGCGCCCCGGCGCGGACGAAGCGCGCCGCCAGCGCGCGGCCGAGGCCGGAGGTCGTGCCGGTGACGACGACGGTACGGCCGCTCAGGTCGGGGAAGGACTGCACGGCGGCACCGTAGCGGCAGACCCCGACAGCGATACGACGGCGGCCGGGCGGGCGCCGGGCGGGGCAGCTAGCGTCGGCGTCCGTGGACTTCCGGATCTTCACCGAGCCCCAGCAGGGCGCCCGCTACACCGACCTCCTGCGGGTCGCGCGCACCACGCAGGACGCCGGGTACGACGCGTTCTTCCGCTCCGACCACTTCCTTGCGATGGGCGACGGCAGCGGCCTGCCCGGCCCGACCGACGCCTGGGTGACCCTCGCCGCGCTCGGCCGCGAGACCGAGCGGATCCGGCTCGGCACCCTGGTGACCAGCGCGACGTTCCGGCTGCCCGGCCCGCTCGCCGTCGCCGTCGCCCAGGCCGACGAGATGTCCGGCGGCCGCATCGAGGTCGGGCTCGGCTCGGGCTGGTTCGAGGCCGAGCACCGGGCACTGGGCATCCCGTTCCCGCCGCTGGCCGAGCGCTTCGAGATCCTCACCGAGCAGCTGGAGATCCTCACCGGGCTGTGGGCGACCCCGCTCGGCGAGCGCTTCACCCACCAGGGGCGGCACTACACGCTCACCGACTCCCCGGCGCTGCCGCGCCCGGTGCAGGACGCGCCGCCGGTGATCGTCGGCGGGATGGGGAAGAAGAAGACCCCGGCGCTGGCCGCCCGGTTCGCCACCGAGTTCAACGTGCCGTTCCAGCAGCCCGAGGCCGTCGCCGACCAGTTCGGGCGGGTCCGCGAGGCCTGCACCGCGGCCGGGCGCGACCCTGGCACGCTGACCTGGTCGACCGCGCAGATGCTGTGCCTGGGCAAGGACGACGCCGAGGTCGAACGCCGTGCCGCCTCGGTCGGCCGCGACGCCGCCGAGGTCCGGGAGAACTGCCTGGCCGGCACCCCCGGCCAGGTCGTCGACCAGCTCGGCCGGTGGTCGGAGGTCACCGGGACGACCCGGTTCTACCTGCAGATCCTCGACCTGTCCGACCTCGCCCACATCGAGGACTTCGCCGCGACGGTGATGCCGCAGCTGACCTGAGGCACCGGGGCCGGGGTCAGCCCAGGCCGGACATCAGGTCGACCTGGCGGACGACCGGGTGCTCGGTCACCGGCAGCCGCCCGTCGAGCGCGTCCAGCACGGCGGCGGCCGCCGGGCCGGCGACCTCGTCGACGGTCACCGCACGGTCCAGCTCCGCGCTCAGCGTGGTCACACCGGCGTCGGCGATCCCGCACGGCACGATCCTGCCGAAGTCGCCCAGGTCGGCGTCGCAGTTGATCGCGAAGCCGTGCTGGGTGACCCCGCCGGCGATCCGGACGCCGATCGCGGCGACCTTGCGCTCGGGGGTGAAGCCCTGCGCGGGCAGCCACACGCCGGAACGCCCCTCGACGCGGCCCGCGTCGGTGACGCCGAGGTCGTGGCAGACCCGGATGAGGGCCTCCTCCAGGCGGCGGACGTAGTCCACGACGTCCATCGGCTCGCCGAGGGCGACGATCGGGTAGCCGACGAGCTGCCCCGGCCCGTGCCAGGTGATGCGCCCGCCCCGGTCGACGTCGACGACCGGGGTGCCGTCGGTGGGCCGGTCCTCCGGCCGGGTGCGCCGGCCCGCGGTGTAGACGGGCGGGTGCTCCAGCAGCATCAGCACGTCCGGCCCGCCGTTCTTGCGGGCCTGCGCGTGCGCCTTCTGGGTGTCCCACGCCGCCTGGTACTCCACCCGCCCGAGCCGGTCGACCCGGACGTCGTCGGTGCGGGCGCGGCAGGACAGGTGCGGAGCGGCCATGGCGGCGAGCCTACGCCGCACCCAGCCGGGCGAGGACGGCCTGCGCGGCCCGGCGACCGCTCACCAGCGCACCCTGGGTGGACGGGGTGTCGCGGTGGTCGCCCGCGACGAACAGGTTCTCCCCGAGGTCGACGTCGCGGCGGACCGGGCGCCCCGCCTCGAACAGCGGCAGCGCCTCGTCGACCTGGGCGGTGTGCAGGTGCAGCCAGTCGTCGGTGCCGACCCCCCAGATCCGGGCCAGCTCGCGACGCACCGCGGGCTCGTCGAGCCCGGTGGACCCCGGGGTCCCGACGATCGACGACGCCACCAGTGGGCGCCCGTCGGCGGAGTAGCCCGGCGCGGCCGCGGTCAGCACCATCGTGTTGACGACCGGCCCGCCGGTGCCGTCCAGGTGCAGCAGCGCAGCGGCCGTCGGGGCCTGCGGCGGGACGTGGAAGAACGTGGTCAGCGCGTTCATCCGCGGCTCGGCGACCCCGGGCAGGAGCGCGGCGGCCGTCCGCGGGTCCGCCGCGACGACGACCGCGCGCGCCGACAGGGTGCCGCCGTCGGTGTCCAGCTCGGGCGCGGGTCCGCCGCGGACGGCGTGCACCCGGGTCCCGAGCGTCACCGTGCCCTCGGGCAGGGCCGCGGCGAGGCGCCGGGGGAGTGCCTCCATGCCGTCGTCGGGGACGACGATCGTGCCCAGGGCGAAGCTGCGCCACACCAGCCGCACGAACGCGGTCGAGGTCTCCAGCGCCGTCTCGGCGAGCACCCCGGACAGGAAGGGGCGCAGGAACCGGTCGGTGACCGCGCCGCCGAGGCCCGCGGCGTCGAGGTCCTGGGCGGCGGAGGAGCCGACGAGCGTCGCGGTCCGCGACGGCGGCGAGGCCAGCACCTTCGCCGTCCACGCGACGAGCTTGGCCTTGTCGATCGGGCCGAACAGGTCGTCCAGCGCGGTGGCCGGGGCGGACGCGGGCCGGCGCAGCGGGTTGACGAAGCGGTGCAGCTCGCCGTCGCCGGCCCGGACGGCGGCCCCGGGCTCGAACGCCCGCGCGCCCAGGGTGTCGAGCCCGTGCGGGGCGAGAGCGGCGTGCAGCGCGGGGTAGGAGCTGTTCAGCACCTGGAACCCGCGGTCGCAGCGGAACCCGTCGACGACGTCGGTCGCCATCCGGCCGCCGAGCCGGTCGGCGGCCTCCAGCACGCGCACGGTCAGCCCGCGCCGGTGCAGGACGGTGGCCGCGCGCAGGCCGGCGAGGCCCGCCCCGACCACCAGGACGTCGACCCCGGACGGGGTCATGACCCGACCGCGGCCGAGAGCGCGTCGCCGATGGTGTGGTGGCGGAACTGGAACCCGGCGTCGAGCAGCGCCGCCGGCACCGCCCGCTGACCGCCGAGCAGCATCTCGCGGCCCATCTCGCCGAGCACGGTGGAGATGACCGGGCCGGGGACCGGGAACGGCGCGGGACGCCCGACGGCGGCGGCCGTCTCCTTGGTGAACTCGGCGTTGGTGACCGGTACCGGGCCGGTCACGTTCGCCGGGCCGGACAGCGACTCGGTCTCGACGGCGAACCGGATCGCGGCGACCTGGTCGTCGAGCGAGACCCAGGGCATGTACTGGGTGCCCTTGCCGATCCGCCCGCCGAGGAAGCCCTTGAACAGCGGGCGCAGCATCGCGAGCAGCCCACCGGACGGGGACAGGACCAGACCGGTGCGGACGAGCACCACCCGGGCGCCGGCGTCCACGGCGGGGGCGGTGGCGGCCTCCCAGTCGCGGCAGACGTCGGCGAGGAACCCCGAGCCCGACGGCGCGGACTCGTCGACGACGACCTGGCCGGTGTCGCCGTAGTAGCCGACGGCCGAGCCGCTGACCAGCACCGGGACCCGATGCCGGGCCACGGCCTCGGCGAGGACCTCGGTGGGGACGTTGCGCGAGTCGCGGATCAGCTGCTTGCGGGCGCCGGTCCACGGCCGGTCGGCGATGCCGGCGCCGTTGAGGTTCACGACCGCGTCGACACCGTCGAGGGTGCCGTCCTGCAGGGTGCCGGCCGGTGGGTCCCAGCCGCGCTCGTCGGGGGCGGCGGGGGTGCGCCGCACCAGGCGCAGCACCTCGTGCCCCGCGCCCCTCAGGTGGGCGACCAGGGCTGTTCCGATGAGTCCGGACGAACCGGCCACGACGACTCGCACGGCGGAGATCCTTCCCGGTCCCGGGCGGACGCGCGAGCCGGACATACCGCGACCGTCGTCACCGGTCACCCGGACCGGTGACGACGGCGGCCCGCCCCGGGGGAACCGGGACGGGCCGCCGTGTGTCGTGCGGGGTGCCTACAGGCCGAGCTCGGCCTCGAAGGCGCCCTCCTCCAGACGGGCCTTGACCGCGGACAGGAAGCGGCCGGCGTCGGCGCCGTCGACCAGGCGGTGATCGTAGGTCATCGGCAGGAAGCACACCGAGCGGACGGCGATGACGTCGTCGCCCTCGGGGCCGGTGACGACCTTCGGCTCCTTCGAGATCGCGCCGGTGCCCAGGATGGCGACCTGGGGCTGGTTGATGATCGGCGTGTCGAACAGCGCGCCGGCGGACCCGATGTTCGTGATCGTGAAGGTGCCGCCGGACAGCTCGTCCGGGCCGATCTTCGAGGCCCGGGTGCGGGCCGCGACGTCGGCGATCTTCTTGGCGATCCCGGCCAGCGACAGGTCGTCGGCGTCCTTGATCACCGGGACGAGCAGGCCGCGCGGGGTGTCCACGGCGATGCCCATGTGGACCGAGCCGTGGTAGGTGACCTGCTTGTTGTCCTCGGAGATGGAGGCGTTCAGCGACGGGTACGCCTTGAGTGCCTCGATGGTCGCCTTGGCGATGAAGGCCAGGAAGGTGAGGTTGGCGCCCTCGCGGCGCTTGAAGTCCTCCTTGACCCGGTTCCGCAGCTTGACGATGCGGGTGAGGTCGACCTCCTGGACGGTGGTCAGCTGCGCCGAGGTGGCGAGCGACTCGTTCATCCGCTGCGCGATGACCTGGCGCAGGCGCGGGAGCTTGACCGTGGTGCCCGGCTCCGGCGCGTCGTCCGCGCGGGTCGGGACGGCCTGCGGCGTCTTCGGCGCGCCACCGGAGGCGGGCTGCCCAGCCGGGGCGGACGCGGCGGCCGGCGTCTCCTTCGCGGGGGCCTTCGCCTGCTCGGCGGCAGCGAGGACGTCCTGCTTGCGGATGCGGCCGCCGACGCCGGAGCCGGTGACCGAGTCGAGGTCGACGCCGTGCTCCTGGGCCAGCTTGCGCACCAGCGGGGTCACGTAGGGCTTCTCGCCCGAAGAGCCGTTCGAGGAGGGTTCGATGCTCCCGGTGGGGGAGTCCTCGGAGCCGGCCGGGGCCTTCTCCTGCTTCTCCTCGGCCTTGGGGTGCTCGGCCTTGGGCTCGGGCTTCGGCTCGGGCTTCGGAGCCTCCTTCTTCGGCTCCTCCTTCTTCTCGGGCGCCTTCTCCTGCTTCGGCGCCTCGTCCTGCGCCGGGGCGGCGGAGCCGTCGCCGACCAGCGCGAGCTGCGCGCCGACCTCGACGGTCTCGTCCTCGGCGACGGTGTGCTCGAGCACGGTGCCCGCGACCGGCGAGGGGATCTCGGTGTCGACCTTGTCGGTGGAGACCTCGAGCAGCGGCTCGTCGACCTCGACGGTGTCGCCGACCTGCTTGAGCCAGCGGGTCACGGTGCCCTCGGTGACCGACTCACCGAGCTCGGGCATCGTCACCGGGGTGCCGGAGCCCCCACCGGACGACGAGCCACCGGAGGACGGCTTCGGGGCCTCCTCCTCGGCCTGCTCGGGCTCGGGCTCGGTCTCCGCGGGCTCCTCGGCCTTCTCGGAGGAGGCCTTCTCGGAGGACGAGTCGGAACCGGCGCCGTCGGCCTCGTCGGCGTCGCCGATCACGGCGAGCTCACCGCCGACCTCGACGGTGTCGTCCTCGCCCGCGATGATGCGCTTCAGCACGCCCGCGGCGGGCGACGGAATCTCCGTGTCGACCTTGTCGGTCGAGACCTCGAGCAACGGCTCGTCGACCTCGACGGTGTCGCCCTCGGCCTTGAGCCAGCGGGTGACGGTGCCCTCGGTGACACTCTCGCCCAGGGCGGGCATCTCAACGGTGACGGCCATGTCGGGTGGAGCTCCTCTTGTTCCGCGTGGGTGTTCGGGTCGTGGGGGCCGGGATCAGCCGTGGGTGTGCAGCGGTCTCCCGGCCAGTGCGAGGTGGGCCTCTCCGAGGGCCTCGCTCTGCGTGGGATGGGCGTGGATCAGGGCGGCGACGTCGGTGGGCAGAGCCTCCCAGTTGTAGACCAGTTGCGCTTCCCCGACGAGCTCCCCGATCCGGGAGCCCACCATGTGTACGCCGAGGATGCGTCCGCCCTGTCCGGCGGGTCCCTGGGCGACGAGCTTGACCGCCCCGGAGGTCTTCAGGATCTGCGACTTCCCGTTGCCCGCCAGGTCGTAGGTCAGGGTGTGCACCTCGCCGTGGCGGTCCCGCGCGGCCTGCTCGGTCAGCCCGACCGAGGCGACCTCGGGGTCGCAGTAGGTGACGCGTGGGATGCGGTCGTCGGTGACCGGGCGGGGCGCGAGCCCCGCGACGTCCTCGGCGACGAAGATCCCGTGGGCGAAGCCGCGGTGGGCGAGCTGCAGGCCGGGGGTGACGTCCCCGACGGCGTACACGCCGTCGAGGTTGGTGCGCAGCCGCTCGTCGACGGTCACGAATCCGCCGTCCATCGCGACGCCGGCCTCGGCGAAGCCGTGACCGGTGGTGTTGGGGCCGCGGCCGACCGCGACCAGCAGCAGGTCGGCCTCGATCTCCTCGCCGGACTCCAGCGACACGGTGACGGTGTCGCCGCTGCGGGTCGCCGTCGCGAGCCGCACCCCGGTGCGGGTGGTGATCCGGCGACGCCGGAACGCCCGCGCGAGCTGGGTCGAGCAGAACTCGTCCTCGTGGGGCACGAGCCGCGGCAGCGCCTCGACGACCGTGACCTCGGCCCCGAACGAGCGCCAGACGCTGGCGAACTCGACGCCGATCACGCCGCCGCCGAGCACCACGACCCGGCGCGGGGCCTCGTCGAGGGAGATCGCGGCGTCGGAGGTGACGATGCGGTCGTCGAGCTCCAGGCCGGGCAGCGACCGGGCGTAGGAGCCGGTGGCGAGCACGACGTGGCGGCCGGTGATCCGCTCGTCGCCCACCCGGACGGTGCCGGGGCCCTCCAGGGTGCCCGCGCCGGGCACCACGGTGATCCCGCGGGAGGCGACCAGGCCCTGCAGTCCCGTGTACAGCCGGGAGACCACGCCGTCCTTGTAGGCGTTCACCCCGGCCATGTCGATGCCGTCGAAGGTGGACCGGACGCCGACCTGCGCGCCGTCCCGGGCGTGGTCGGCCACCTCGGCCGCGTGCAGCAGTGCCTTGGTCGGGATGCAGCCGCGGTGCAGACAGGTGCCGCCGAGCTTGTCCTTCTCGACCAGGACCACCGACAGGCCCAGCTCCGCGGCCCGCAGCGCGCAGGCGTAGCCACCGGAGCCGCCACCCAGGATCACCAGGTCGGCGGAACGAGCGCCCGGGTCGGACACCGATCAGCTCCCTCCGGGGGTCACCGCCGGTGGACCGGCTCCGCCGGACGGGACCCCGCTACGCGGCGACCATCTTGTCATCCGGTCGCGGCTGCGCCACTGGGGTGTCGGGAGCAAAACGGTGATCCCGTTCGTTGGGCACCTGGAGCTACCGTGTCCGGTTCGTAGGGGTGGGACCGGATCGAGGAGAGGATGACGCGCATGGGTCTGCTCGACCTGTTCCGGTCACGGGGACCGTCGGGTGCCAGGTCCGGCCGGGGATCCGGCTCCGGGGGGAGGCGTGGCGCGTACGCGGAGGGGGAGGCGCACCTGCGTGCGTGGTCGGCCGCCCGGATCGGGGTCGAGGCCTTCGTCGAGCCCCGCACCACGGTGACGGAGACGACCGTGGTCTTCGTCGCGCACGACGGCGAGTGGACCCGCAGGCGGGTCGCGAGCCCGAACGCGGCGAAGAAGCTGGCCCGGTCGCTGCAGATGCCGATCTACGACGTGCAGCTCGTCGGCTACCCGAACCGGATGCGCGAGCACGACGCCCGCGACCGCGCCCTGCGCAAGCGCGAGCGCCAGGAGCGGATGCTGCGCGAGCTGCGGGCCAAGGACCGCGACGCCTGACGGTGCGGATGTAGGTGGGACCCGGGTCAGGGGCGCAGTGAGCGGGCGCGTCGCTCGCCGAGCGCGCGCATCGCGGGCTCCAGGCGCAGCGCGGGCCCGGGGGCCAGTGCGGTGAGCCGCAGCAGCGCACCCCGCCAGGCGGGCAGCGTCCGGTAGACCCGGCCGGTCCCGAACATCCCGACCAGCGCCGTCGCGACCTGCTCGGGGGTGACCAGCACCCCGGACCGCACGAGCGCCTGGCCCTGGCCGCCGGGCGTCATCGACCGCAGCAGCTCGGTGTTCACCCCGTCCGGGCACACCGCGTGCACCCCGATGCCCTCCCGCCGCACCTCCGAGGCCAGCGCGGACACCACCGACAGCGCGCCTGCCTTCGACGCCGCGTACACCGACAGTCCCGGTACCGGCCCGAGGCCGGACAGCGACACGGTCACCCCGATCTCGCCGCCCCGGGTGGTCCCCGCGTCGGCCTGCTCGCGGAACGCGGTCACCGCGGCCCGGGCACCCCAGATCGGGCCCAGCAGGTTGACCTCGACCAGCGCGCGGGCCCGGTCCTCGGCGATGTCGGTGCCGGTGCCGTCGAACCCGACGCCGGCGTTGCTCACCCAGGCGCCCAGCGGCGCGAGCTCGCGGGCCCGGGCCACCGCCGCCGCGGACGCCGCGGGGTCGGTGACGTCGCAGGCGGTGCCGGCGGCCGCCCCGATCCGGGCCGCGGTGGCCCGTGCCGCTGCCTCGTCGAGGTCGGTGACCAGCACCCGGTAGCCGCGCCCGACGAGCTCCCGGGCGATCTGCTCGCCGATGCCGCGGGCCGCGCCGGTGACCACCGCGGAGCGGGGCGAGTGCGCGGGGACCTCGTGTCGACGACGCTGCCGGCTCATGCGCGGCAGTATGCCCTACCCGCGGGTAACCCCCGGCCCGGTGTCGCGGCCGGTGCCCGGCAGGGCCAGACTCCGGACCCGTGACCGCCGCGATGCACCTGCCCCGCTTCCTCGTCCGCCAGCGGATCACCCTCGGCGTGAACCGCTACGACGTGCACGCCGCGAACCCCGACGGCAGCGCGGGGGCGCTCATGGCGTTCGCCCAGCAGAAGCGGTTCGCCTTCAAGGAGCAGGTCACCTTCTGGTCCGACGACACCCGCTCCCGCGCGGTGTTCTCCTTCCGCGCCCGCCAACGCCTCGACGTCCGCGCCGAGCACGACGTGTTCGACGAGCACGGCCAGGTGATCGGCACCTTCGGCAAGCGGTTCGGGGCGAGCCTGCTGCGCTCGACCTGGACGCTGACCGCGCCCGGGATCGCCGCGACCGGGCGCGAACGCAGCCTGGGCGTCGCGCTGCTGCGCCGGGTCGCGGAGAACCTGCCGCTGTCGTACCACTTCGACGTCACCGACGACGCCGACGGCACCCTGCTGATGAGCAGCGACCGGCGGTGGTCGCTGCGCGACTCCTACGACGTCGCCGTCCCGGACCCGCGCGTCGACTTCCGCCTGGCCGCCGCGTTCGCCGTCGCGCTGGACGCGTTGCAGGAACGCTGAGGCCGGTCAGCCGTTCGCTGCCACGTCCTCCAGGAACGCCAGCAGGGTGCGCACCGGGACACCGGTGCCGCCCTTGGTCGTGTAGCCGCGCGGCCCGCCGGTGTTGAACGACGGCCCGGCGATGTCGATGTGCGCCCACGGCAGCCCGGCGGGCACGAACTCCTTGAGGAACACCCCGGCCAGCAGCATCCCGGCGAACCGCTGCCCGCTGACGTTGCTGATGTCGGCCACCCGCGAGTCCAGGTCGCTGCGCAGGTACTCCGGCAGCGGCATCGCCCAGGCGTCCTCGCCGGTGGCGGCACCGTGCGCGGCGACCCGGTCGCGCAGCTCGTCCGACCCCATCACCCCGGCGGTGCGCATGCCGAGCGCGACCAGCTGCGCGCCGGTCAGCGTCGAGGTCTCCACCAGGTAGTCGGGGTCGTCCTGGGCGGCGCGGACGATCGCGTCGGCGAGGATCAGCCGCCCCTCGGCGTCGGTGTTGAGCACCTCGACGGTGGTGCCGCCGAACATGGTCAGCACGTCGCCGGGCTTGTACGCCGTCGACGACGGCATGTTCTCCGCCATCGGCACGGTCGCGGTCACGGTGACCGGCAGCTCCAGCTTCGCGGCCAGCACGACGGTCGCGACGACCGCGGCCGCCCCGCCCATGTCCGAGGTCATGTCGGCCATGCCGGCGTTGGGCTTGAGCGAGATGCCGCCGGTGTCGAAGGTGATGCCCTTGCCGACGAGCGCGACCCGCTTCGACGGGGCGGCGCCGCCGTTCCAGGTCAGGCGGACCAGCCGCGGCGGGTTCGCCGACCCCTTCCCGACGCCGGTGATGCCGCCGTAGCCGTTCTCCCGCAGCTGCGCGTCGTCGAGGACCTCGGTGACCAGGCCGGCACGCTCGCCGAGGGCGACCGCGTGCGCCGCGAAGGTCTCCGGGACCAGCACGTTCGGCGCGGTGTTGACCAGGTCCCGCGCGGTGACGACGGCCTCGGCGACCAGCGTCGCCCGCTGCACGGACCGGTCGTCGGTGCCGGTGAACGACCAGCTGCCGACCGGGGCGGCCGCGGCGTCGGTCGAGGTCCGGTGCCGGTCGAAGCGGTAGCCGCCCAGGACGGCGCCGACGACCGCGGCCTCGGCGTCGACCGCGGACAGCGTGCTCAGCGCCGAGCCGGTCCCGGCCAGCGCGCGGGCGGCGGCACCGGCGCCGCGCCGGACCGCCTCGGACGCCTTCGGTCCCTCGGCCGGGCGGCCCAGACCGACCGCGACCAGCCGTGGCGCGGACAGCGCCCCGCGGGTCGGCAGCGAGACGACCTGCTCGGCCTTGCCGGTCGCGCCGACGGTGGTGAGCAGCTCCAGCAGCTCCCCGGAGAACGCGGCGTCGACGCCGTCGGCGCCCGCGGCCAGGGCCGGGCCGGTGCCGTCGGCGGCGTCGGCCGCGGGGGCGTACAGACCGACCACGACGGCGTCGACGACCGCCTCCGTCTCGGCACCGCTGTGCGCGGCGGTCTGGGGGAGGGTCGGGACGTCGATCGGCACGGGTGGCACTCCTCGGGTCGGACGGGAACGGTGGGTATCGGACGAGTGGTTCCGCCTCGCCCGATCTCACCCTGCGTGGCCGGTGCGCGTGTCCTGTGCGCCGGGCGGGTGGGGAGCCGGGTGGCGGGCGGGACGACGAGACCGGACCGAGATGGTAATGACACCCCCGCGGCGCCGCGCGGCACAGGGGTGGATGGGAAGGTGAACGGGTGCCTCGCCCCCCGTACCGGATGCCGACCGTGACCGCGGTCGTCGTCGCCCTCGCGGCGACGTTCGGTACCGGGCTGTACGCCGCGCTCGGGCCCGCTGCGGCGTCGGCGGGCACCTGGTTCCCGCTCGGGGTGCTGCTCGCCGCGCTGCTCGCGCTCGGCGTGGTCGCCTCGACCGCGCACCTGTCGCTCGCCCGCCCGGCCGGTCCGGTGCTGGCCCGCGGTGACCTGCCCGCCCCGGCGCTGCGGCTCGGGGCGGTCGCGCGGGTGACCTCGCGGGTCGCCGCCGGGTCGGCGGCGGCACTGGTGTTCGGCGCCTACGTGCTGCCGACCCAGCCGGTGACGATCGCGGTGGTGGCGGTGCTCGCCGTCGTCGCGGTGAACGCCTTCGGGGTGCGGATCTCGCACGGCGCCGCGCGCGGTCTGGTGGTGGGCACGCTGCTCGCCCTGACCGTCGCGATCGCGGTGGGCCTGAGCTCGGAGGGGCCGCAGGCGGTGCTGTCCTCGGCGATGCCCGCCGCGGCGACCGGGGCCGGCATCGCCGGCGACGGCGCCGGGACGCCCGACGACCCGGCCGTCGCCACGCTGCAGGCCGCGATCGAACCGGGCCCGCTCGGGGTGCTCGCGGCCGCCGGGTTCGTCTTCCTCGCCTTCACCGGTCTGTCGCGCGTCGCCGAGCTCGGTGGCAGCCTGCGGGACCCGGTGCGGGCGATCCGCCGGGCCCCCGCGCTCGCGGTCATGATCACGACGCTGCTGCTGCTCCTGCTGTCGGCGGCGCTGCTGCGCGGGCTCGGGGCGTCCGGGCTGGCGTCGGCGTCGGCTCCGCTGGCCGCACTGATGGACACCAGCAGCAGCGCCCAGGTCGGGGTGCTGGTGCGGATCGGGGCCGCCGCCGCCACGATCGCCGCGCTGCTCGGTGCGCTCTCGCGGGCCGCGGCCGGGGCCGCCCGGCTGTCCCGCGAGGGGGAGCTGCCCGCGTTCCTGGGGCGGGGCGGGTCGCGTGGCACGCCGTGGGTGGCCGACCTGACGCTGGGGGCGCTGACCCTGGCGATGACCCTGCTGCTGTCCGCGACGACGGCGATCGTGGTCACCGTGGTCGCGGCCCTGGTCCACCACGCGGTGGTGCACGCCGCGGTGCTCCGGCTGCCGGGGCGCCCGGTGCGGGCGGCGGTCGTCGCCGTCGCCGGTGGGGTGGGGTGCCTGGTCGTCGCCGCGGCGATGCCGCTGTGGCCGCTGCTCGCGACCGTCGGGGCGCTCGCCGCGGGCTGGCTGCTCTGCGCGGTCACCGCGCGCTCCCGTGCTCGTGCCGCGGACGAGGAACCCGTGCGCCGCACCGATCCCGAGGAGCAGGCGGCCTGAGGCCGATAGGGTCGGGCGCGTGACCGACGAGCTCCTGCCCAGCCCACTGCACGACCGGCACGTCGCCCTCGACGCCACCCTCGGCGAGTTCGGGGGATGGTCGATGCCGATCTCCTACCCGGGCGGCACCGTCGCCGAGCACACCTCGGTCCGGGAGACGGCGGGACTGTTCGACGTCAGCCACCTCGGGACCGTCCCGGTCACCGGGCCGGGGGCGGCCGCGCACCTGAACGCCTGCCTCACCAACGACCTCGGCCGCATCGGCCCGGGCCGGGCCCAGTACACCCTGGCCTGCGACGCCCGCGGCGGCGTCGAGGACGACATGATCGTGTACCTGGCGGCCGACGACGACCTGCTGCTCGTCCCGAACGCCGCGAACTCCACCCGGATCGTCTCCGCGCTCGCCGCCGACGCCCCGCCCGGGGTCGTGATCACCGACCGGCACCGCGAGCTCGCGGTGCTCGCGGTGCAGGGCCCCCGGTCCCGCGAGGCGCTGGTCGCGGCGCTCGGTGCCGCGGGCGACGCCGTCGCCGGGCTGGACTACATGGCCTTCACCGACATCGAGGGCGGCCTGGGCGACGGCGGCGTGCGGATCTGCCGCACCGGCTACACCGGCGAGCTCGGCTACGAGGTCGTCCTCGCCGCCGGGGCCGCCCCCGCGATGTGGGACGCCCTGCTCGACGCCGTCCGCGCGGTCGGCGGCGGGCCCTGCGGGCTCGCCGCGCGGGACACCCTGCGCACCGAGATGGGCTACCCGCTGCACGGCCACGAGCTGTCCACCGAGATCAGCCCGGTCCAGGCCGGGAGCGGCTGGGCGGTCGGCTGGGACAAGCCCGCGTTCTGGGGCCGCGACGCGCTGCTGGCCGAGCGCGCGGCGGGCCCGGCGCGGCGGCTACGTGCGCTGCGGGCGACCGGGCGCGGTGTCCCGCGGGCGGGCATGACCGTCCTGGACGGCGAGGGCGGCAACCCGGTCGGCGTCGTCACCTCCGGGACGTTCTCGCCGACGTTGCGCACCGGCATCGCGCTGGCCCTGGTCGACACCGCACCGCAGGTGGCCGTCGGGGACACGCTGGTGATCGACGTCCGGGGCCGTGCGCTGCCGGTGGAGGTCGTGAAGCCGCCCCTGGTGCCCTCGCACGTGCGGTGACCCGTTCCGATGGTCGGGAATCCGACTGTCTGCCGGATGGACGCCGGCGATACCGTTCGTGTCATGAGCGCGCCGAAGTTCTCCGTGACCCGCAACCCCGCCCCGGCGTCCCCCCAGCGGCGCGCCGACGTACTGGCCGCCCCTGGTTTCGGCCGGTACATGACCGACCACATGGTGACGATCCGGTGGACCGCCGGGACCGGCTGGCACGACCCGGCGGTCGTGCCCTACGGCCCGCTGACACTGGACCCGTCGTCGATGGTCCTGCACTACGGGCAGGAGATCTTCGAGGGGCTCAAGGCCTACCGCCAGCCCGACGGCTCGATCGCCTCGTTCCGCCCCGACGCCAACGCCGCCCGGTTCGCCGGCTCCGCGCGCCGGCTCGCGATGGCAGAGCTCCCCGAGGAGCTGTTCCTCGCCTCGCTGTCCGAGCTGCTCGCCGTGGACTCCGAGTGGGTGCCCGAGGCGGGCGGCGAGGACTCGCTCTACCTGCGGCCCTTCATGATCGCGACCGAGGTCGGGCTGGGGGTGCGGCCGTCGTCGGAGTACCTCTACGCGGTCATCGCCTCGCCCGCCGGGCCGTACTTCGCCGGTGGGGTCCAGCCGATGGACGTGTGGCTGGAGACCGAGTACACCCGCGCCGCGCTCGGCGGCACCGGCACCGCCAAGTGCGGCGGGAACTACGCGGCGTCGCTGCTGCCGCAGTCGGTCGGCGCCCAGCACGGCTGCGCCCAGGTCGCCTACCTCGACGCCGAGGAGCGCCAGTGGATCGACGAGATGGGCTCGAACAACCTGTTCTTCGTCTTCCGCGGCGACGACGGCTCGGTCGAGATCGCGACGCCGGACCTGCGCGGCTCGGTGCTCGCCGGCATCACCCGGGACTCGCTGATCACCGTGGCGGAGGACCTCGGGATGTCCGTGGTCGAGCGCCGCATCTCCGGCCAGGAGTGGCTCGGTGGTGCCGCGAGCGGCGTGCTGACCGAGGCGTTCGGCTGTGGCACCGCCGCGGTGATCACCCCGATCGGGACGGTCAAGCACAGCGGCGGCGAGGTGGCCATCGGCAACGGTGAGCCCGGCCCGGTCACCCTGCAGCTGCGTGACGCGCTGACCGCGATCCAGCGGGGTGCGGCCCCGGACCCGCACGGCTGGATGCACACGCTGGTGCCGGCCTCCGCGTCGGTCTGAGACGCGCAGTCGGGCGGCGCGGTCTAGTGGCGGGGCCGTGCCCGTGGCACGGTTCCGCCGCCGACCTCCTTGACGATCCGGATCACCGGCGCCGTCTCGACGTGGGCGACGGACGGCAGCGTCGCGACCTGCTCGGTCAGATATCGGTAGACCCCCCGCTGGTCGGCGCAGAGCACCGTGGCGCACAGGTTCGTCGGGCCCGTGGTGGCGGCGGCGAAGGCGACCTCGGCGTGCCCGGCGAGGGCCTCGCCGACGGGAGCGAGGTCTGCCGGCGGCACCGAGAACCAGCACAGGGTGCGCACACCGCGGCCGAACAGGCGCGGGTCGACATCGAGATCGACATGAACCGCTCCGCGGCGACGTAGCTCGTGCAGCCTGCGACGCACGGTCGAGGCGGACCAGCCGGTGCGTGCGGCCAGCTGCTCGTAGGTGCTGCGTCCGTCGTCGGCCAGTGCGGCGACGAGCTCGCGGTCGCCGTCGTCGAGGCGGACGGGCCCGCCCGGTCCGTCCGGCGGTGCGGGTCGCAGGCGGGCGGCGGCAGCCGCGTCGAGCGGCCCGAGCTTGGCCACCGGGCTCTCCGCGCCGCCGTAGAAGGTGTGCAGCACCGAGTGCGCGCTCACGGCCTCCACCCGTGACGTGCGGGGGAGCCGGTCGAGCAGCAACGTCTCGCTGTCCGTGTCGTGTTCGGCGCGCACTGCGCACACGATCTCGGTACCGCCCGAGGTGAGCATCACCCACGAGGTGTCCGGTCGCCGCGCGAGTGCCTCCGCGACGGCGACGGCGGCGGACGGCGCACAGCGCACGCGCAGGAACCACTCCACGGCGCCGGTCGCGACGGCGGCCGGGCGGCCCACGACCCGGATCGTTCCGGTCGAGCGCAGCCGGGTGTAGCGCCGGGCGACCGTCCGCTCGGAGACCTCCGCCACCTCCGCGATGAGGCTGAACGGGGCCCGGCCGTCGAGCGCCAGCGCGTGCGCCAGCCGACGGTCGATCTCGTCGAAGTCGTCATCCATCACCTCGGAGCCTACGGCGCCGGAATCCGCCGGATCCGTGCGGTTCAGCGGCGGTGATCACCGAACACGGTGAACAGTCGGCTCGACGCGGACACACCGACCCGAGGAGCTTCCGATGACAGACCCCGTGGACACCGAGGTACTCGTGGTGGGGGCCGGGCCCACCGGTCTCGTACTGGCCGAGGAGCTGCGCCTCGCCCAGGTGCCGTTCGTCCTGGTCGACCGGTTGGCCGAGCGCAGTACGCTGTCCAAGGCCGGGGGGATCCAGCCCCGCACCCAGGAGGCGCTCGACCAGCGAGGCCTGCTGGAGCTCCTGCTCGCCCAGGACTTCGCCCGGCCGGTCCCGGCCCACTTCGCCGGCATCCGGCTCGACGACCCCGATGAGCGGCTGGCGTGGCGTACCGCGCCGCAGGTGGAGATCGAGAAGCTGCTGGAGGGGCACCTCGCCACGCACGGCGTACGTGCCCGGCGCGCGTGCGAGCTGACGGCGCTCACCCAGGACGACGACGCGGTCACCGCCCTCTGCGCCGACGGCACCACACTGCGCGCACGCTGGCTCGTCGCCGCCGACGGCGGACGCAGCACCGTGCGCTCCCTTCTCGACGAGCGGTTCCCCGGCACTCCGGGGACGGTGACCGTCGTCGCTGCCGACGTCCGGCTCAGCGGTGAGTACCAGCTCGTCACCCACACCCGTGGCGACGACGGGACCTGGACCGAGATCTTCCCCCTCGGCACCGACCGGCAGGGGCGCCCACTGCACCGCCTGGCCCTGGGCGGGCCACGCTCGCGGCCCCGCGACGTCCCCGTCACCGAGGAGGAGATCCGCGACGGCCTGCGGGCGGTGTACGGGACGGCCGTGGAGCTGCTGGAGACCAGCTACGCCTACCGGATCACCGACGCCGCCCGCCAGGCCGCCCGCTACCGGCACGGACGGGTGTTCCTGGCCGGCGACGCCGCCCACGTCCACCTGCCCCTCGGCGCCCAGGGCATGAACACCGGCATCCAGGACGCGATGAACCTCGGGTGGAAGCTCGGCGCCGCCGTGCACGGCTGGGCCGGGCCCGGACTGCTCGACACCTACCACGACGAGCGCCACCCGGTCGGCGCCGCGGTCCTGCGCAACGTCGCGGCCCAGAGCCTGCTGATGGACTGGGCCGGCACCGGAACCCCCGGCGTCACGGCGGCCCGGGACCTCGTCGTCGAGCTGGCCGCGCTGCCTGAGGTGCGTCGGAGGCTGACCGAGACGCTCTCCGGCCGGACCGTCCGCTATCCGATGCCCGGCGTGGGAGAGCACCCGCTGGTCGGTCGTCCCGCCCCCGACGTCGACCTCGGTCCGGCCCGGCTCCACGAGCTCCTGCGCGCCGGTCGTGGTGTGCTCGTCGATCCCCGGGGCCACTACGGCGAGCAGGAGCGCCGCTGGAGCGGCCGGATCCAGCGCGCCGGCCGGGGCGCCGACACCGACGCCCTGCTGGTCCGGCCCGACGGCTACGTCTGCTGGGCCGGCGACCCCTCGACCCTCGACGTCGCCCTCGGCCGCTGGTTCGGGGAACCGCGGTGACCCGCTCGGCGGCCCGTCAGCCCGGGAGCGCGGCCGCCAGCCCGACGAGGACGGCGGTGCCGCCCACCTCGCAGGCCGCGCCCAGCACGTCGCCGCTCATCCCGCCGAACCGGCGCCGGGTGTGGTGGGCCAGCCCCACCACCAGCAGCGCCGCGAGCAGGACCGCCCCCACCACGGCCGCCGTCGTCACGACGGTGCCCGCCGGACCCGTCGCGGCCAGCGTCACGGTGGCGGCCGAGGCCAGCCCGGCCCACCACAGCGGCGCCACCCACACCGGCTGTGACCCGGCGACCGTCGCACCGAGACCACCCGGGCGCGCGGCGGGCGTGCCGCGGCGCGCGACCCAGCAGAACCCGGCGCGCCCGGTCGCCGCGGCCAGCGCACAGACCACCAGCACGACGACCGGTGGCGCGGCCACCAGCTGGGCGAGTGCCGCGGCGCGGGCGCCCAGCACCACCAGCAGCGTGACGACGGCGAACGGCCCCGCCCCGCCGTCGGCCATGATCCGCAGCGCCCGCTCCGGCGGTCCGTAGCTGCCCAGACCGTCAGAGGTGTCGGCGATGCCGTCGACGTGCATCCCGCGCGTCGCCAGGGCACCCGCCCCGACCGTGAGCAGGCCCGCGACCAGTGGGGACACCCCGGCCGCGACCAGACCGGTGAGCAGCGCCCCGCCCGCGACGCCGAGCCCGGCACCGACCAGCGGCGCCCAGCGCAGCGCGGCCGCGGCGACGCCGTCGGGCAGCGCGCCGTCGTCGGCGGTGCGCACCCGGGCCGGCACGACGGTCAGCCAGCTGACCGCCAGCGCGAGCCCGGCGAGGGGGCCCGGCCGGGGTCCGCTCACCGCCCGGCGCCGGCCGCCGCGGTCACGTCGCCCGGCACGACGCCGGTGTCGCGCGCCGTCCCGGTCTCGGCGAGCAGCCGCGCCGCGGTCACCAGCAGCGGCAGCGCCGTCACCGCGGCGGTGCCGTCCTCGGTGCGCACCGCCAGGTCCAGCAGCGGCACCAGCGACAGGTGCTCCAGGACGAGCGTCGCGGCCGGCTCGGTCGACGGCTGCGCCGCGACCCACCAGTCCTTCGCCCCGGGGGCCAGCTCGTCGGCCAGCAGCGCCGCCGCGCCGACCGCCAGACCGTCGAGCACCGCGGGCACCTTCCGCTCCGCGGCCCGGGCGAGGAACCCGGCGAGCACGATCAGGTCCGTGCCGCCCACGGTGCGCAGCAGCGCCAGCGGATCGCGCAGGTGCGGACGGGCCCGGCGCAGCGCGTCGCGGATCGCGACGGCCTTGCGCATCCAGGCGCGGTCGTCGATCCCCGACGCCCGCCCCACGACGGCGACCGGCTCGGCCCCGGTCACGGCCGCGACCAGCGTCGCGGCCGGGGTCGTGACGCCGACGGCGAGCGTCGCCGGGATCAGCAGGTCCGCCCCGGCGTCGATCTCGGCGTCGGCCAGCCGGCGCCCGGTCAGCCACGCGGTGGTGGCGCGCTCACCGTCGAGGGCGTCCTCGCGGTCGATCCGGCCGGTGCCGTGGGCGACCAGCCAGCCCGGTTCGGCACCCTCGGCCCCGGACACCAGCCCGACGTCGACGACCCGCACGGTCGCCCCGGCGGCCCGCGCGGCGACGGTCACCGGCAGCCGTCCGGCCGCGGCGGCGGTCGCCCGCACCGCGGACACCTCGGGCGGGTAGGCCGAGACACCGTTCGCGGCGATGCCGTGGTCGGCGGCGAGCAGCAGCACCCGGGCGCGCACCGGGGCCTGCGGCGGGCAGACGCCCTGGCAGGAGGCCAGCCACACACCCAGCTCACCGAGCCTGCCGAGCCCACCGGTGGGCATCGCGAGCCCGTCCACCAGCGCGACGGCCTCGCGGCGGCTGCGGGAGTCCGGCCGCCCGACGGTGACCGGGACGATCTCGACGTCGGACTCCGACACCGAGTCGGGCGTCGGCGCGGCCCCGGCGACGGCGCCCGCGGCGGCTCCGGTCGCGGGGACGACCGCACCCGGCACCCCGGCCGGGGTGCCGGCGACGTCCCCGGCGGGATCCGCGACCTCCGTCGCGGCGATCCCGGCAGCGGGGACCTCGGGCTCCGGGGTCTCTGCTGCCGGGACTTCGGTGACCGGAGCCGGAGCGACGGCCGGAGTCCCGGCGGTGCCACCCGGGGGCAGCGCGAGCGCCCGCCCCGCCACCACCAGCACGACGTCGTCACACACCCGCGCGACGGCGGCGTTCAGCTCGCCGAGGCGGTCGCGGAACAGCCGCCCGGCACGGGTGTCCGGCACGACGCCCAGCCCGGTCTCGGCGGACACCAGCACCAGCGGCCCGGGCGCGGCGGCGACCGCGGAGACCAGCCCGTCGACGGCGGCGTCGACGCCGGCGGGCACGACCGGGGCGGCCCAGGCGCCGGCGTCGTCCAGGACACCGGTCAGCCAGGTCGCCAGGTCGTCGACCAGCACCGGGCCGGGCCGGGCGAGCGCGGTGGCCAGCTCGGTGCCGACGACCTCCTCGGTGGTCCAGTGCGCGGGGCGCCGGGCGGCGTGCGCGGCGATGCGCGCGTCCCAGTCGGTGTCGCCGGGGATCCGCCGACCGGTCGCCAGGTAGCGGACCGCCGCGTCGCAGGGCAGCCCCTCGAGCAGTTCCTCGGCGTGCCGCGACTTGCCGGAGCGCGTGCCCCCGAGGACGAGTGTCCGCAGTTCGACGGGAGGAGTCACGCCGCACATCGTGTCCTACCGGTCCCCGGTAGCGTCGCGAAGGTGCTCGATCATCTGGTCCTGGCCACCCCCGACGTCGACGACACCGCCGCTGACCTGGCCGGACGTCATCTCCACACGATCGAGGGCGGACCGCACGTCGGTGTCGGCACCCGCAACCGGCTGGCCGGGATCGGGCCGGGCCGCTACCTGGAGGTCGTGGGCCCCGACCCCGCCCAGGACGAGCCGGGCGCACCGCGCCCGTTCCGGATCGACACCCTGACCGCGCCCGCCCTGGTGACCTGGGCGGTGCGCGTCGAGGACCTCGACGCCGCGCTCGCCGCGGCCCGCGCCGCCGGGCACGACCCGGGACCGGCCCGGGACATGTCCCGCAGACGCCCGGACGGCACGCTCCTGGCGTGGCGGCTCGCGTTCCCGCCCGACGACGCGGGCGGGGTGCTGCCGTTCCTCATCGACTGGGGCACCACCCGGCACCCGGCCGCCGACCTCCCGGTCCCGGCGAGCCTGCGGACGCTGCGCCTGACCCACCCCGAGCCGGAGCGGGTGACCGCGCTGCTCGACGCGCTCGGCGCGGGCGGGGAGGCCGAGGTCGTCGCGGGGGAGACGCCGTCGCTGCAGGCCGTGCTGGACCTGCCCGGCGGGCCGCTCGTGCTCTGAGAGCAGGGGCCCGCCGGGACGGTGTCAGACCGTGTCGCCGCGCTTGACGCGCGGCTTGGGCACCCGCATCCGTCGCGGCTGGGTGGCGCGGGAGAACGCGTACCACCCGGTGCCGAGGCCCTTGATCTCCTCGTCGGGGAACTTCGCGCGGGCCTTCTTCAGGACCTGCATGCCCAGCAGCGTGCCCTCGACGACCATCACGATCAGCATCAGGAACGTGAACAGCGTGACGTACTGCTGGATCATCGGGTTCTGGATCAGCGCCGCGACCAGCACGAGCGCGGCCAGCGGCAGGAACAGCCCGATGACGTGCGGGCGCGAGTCGACGATGTCACGCACGTACGCCCGCACCTTGCCGCGGTCACGGGGGAGCAGCACGCGGTCGTCACCGGCGTCCATCCGCTTGCGGCGCTCCAGCGCCTTCGCCCGGCGCTCGTCCTTCGACGGCCGGGTGGCGCGGGCCAGCTTCGCGGCCTCCCGCTGGGTGCGCGGCGGGGGCGGCGCGGGGCCGCGCCGCCTGCCTTCGGCGTCACGGCGCTTCGGCGTCGCCCGGCCCTTGCCGGGGGTGGTGCGGGGACGCGAGCGGGTCGCGCCCTCGTCCTCCGTCTCCGCAGCGTCCGTGTCCGCCGGGGACTCGACGGCCGTCTGACCGGCCTGGTCGGAACTCTCGGAGCGGCGCAGGAACCTCACAGGAGCCCACAATACGGGCCGCCGCTAGCCTGCCCCGCATGCGCATCGTGGTGGCTCCCGACTCGTTCGGCGGAACGCTGAGCGCACGGGAGGCGGCCGAGGCGATCGCCGCGGGCTGGCGTCGCGGGGTGCCCGGCGCCGACGTCGCGATCGTCCCTCTCGCCGACGGCGGCACCGGCTTCGCGGAGGTGCTGCACACCGCGCTCGGCGGGACCCTGCACGAGCAGGAGGTCACCGGTCCGCTCGGCGACCCGGTGACCGGGTCCTGGCTGCGCGTCGGGGACACGGCCTACCTGGAGTGCGCCTCGGCGTGCGGCCTGCACCACGTCCCGCGCGAGGACCGGATCCCCGGGGTCGCCCGCACCGCGACGACCTCCGGCGTGGGGGAGCTGCTCGCCGCCGCCCGGGACGCCGGGGTCACCACCGCCGTCGTGGGGCTGGGCGGGTCCGCCACCACCGACGGCGGCGCCGGCCTGCTGGCCGCCCTCGGCGCCGTCCCCGTCGACGAGGACGGTCTCCCGCTCCCACCCGGCGGCGCGTCCCTGGACTGCTGTGCCCGCCTCGACGGCACACCCGACCTGGGTGGGATGACCCTGGTCGCGGCGAGCGACGTCGACAACCCGCTGCTCGGACCGCACGGCGCCGCCGCGGTGTTCGGCCCGCAGAAGGGCGCCGACGACGCCGCGGTCACCGAGCTGGACCGCGCGCTGACCGTGTTTGCCGGGGTGCTCGCCGGCCTGGCCGGGCGCGACGTGAGCGACCTGCCCTCGGCAGGGGCCGCGGGCGGTCTCGGTGCCGCGCTGCTCGCCCTCGGCGCGCGGGTCGAGTCCGGTGCCGGACTGGTCCGCGACCTGGTCGGGCTCGACGCCGAGCTGGACGCCGCCGACGTCGCGGTGACCGGGGAGGGCAGCTTCGACTGGCAGTCGCTGCGCGGCAAGCTCGTCACCGCGGTCGCCCGGGGCGCGGCCGAGCGCGGCACGCCGTGCGTGGTGCTGGCCGGTCAGGTGAGCGTCGGGCGCCGGGAGGCCGCCGCGGCGGGGGTCGACGCCGCGTTCGGGGTGGCCGAGGAGTTCGGGCTGGAGGCCTCGCTGGCCGACCCGGCCGGGACCCTCGCCGACCTGGCCGAACGTGTCGCTCCGCGCTGGAGTCGGTGATCCCCGTCACCCTCCCGGCGACGAATCGCACGGTCTCCGCGCGGATGCGGACCTGCGGGACGTCGTACTATGGATTCCGACGCCCGGTGGGAACAGGGCGGACCACGCACGTTGTTGGGAGAGTCATGACCGTTGACAACACCGTGAACGCGGGCGCGACCACGGAGCAGACGCACGGCGTGGAGCTGACCGACTCCGCTGCCGTCAAGGCGCGCACCCTGCTCGAGCAGGAGGGCCGTGACGACATGCACCTGCGCATCGCCGTGCAGCCCGGTGGCTGCGCCGGCCTGCGCTACCAGCTCTTCTTCGACGACCGGTCGCTCGACGGTGACCTCTTCCGTGACTTCCACGGTCTCAAGGTCGGCGTCGACCGGATGAGCGCCCCGTACCTGCAGGGCGCCACGATCGACTTCGTCGACACCATCGAGAAGCAGGGCTTCACGATCGACAACCCGAACGCGGGCGGCTCCTGCGCCTGTGGCGACAGCTTCAACTGACGTCGCACGACAGCACCTCCGAAGGGCCCCGCCGGTGATCTCCGGCGGGGCCCTTCGGCTCGGGTGACGTAGGCTCCCCCGTGTGCCTATTGCCGTGACGGGGTCGATCGCCTCCGACAATCTCATGCACTTCCCCGGGAAGTTCTCCGAGCAGATCCTGGCCGAGCAGCTCGACCGGATCTCGGTCAGCTTCCTGGTCGACGACCTGACGATCCGCCGGGGCGGCGTGGCCGGCAACATCGCCTTCGCGCTCGGTGTGCTCGGCCAGAACCCGGTGCTGATCGGCGCCGTCGGCGCCGACTTCGCCGAGTACCGGAAGGTGCTCGACGACCTGGGGGTCGACACCTCCGGGGTGCACACCCACGACGACGTCCACACCGCCCGCTTCGTCTGCACCACCGACGACGACATGCGGCAGATCGCGTCCTTCTACACCGGCGCGATGGCCAAGTCGAAGGAGATCGAGCTCGCCCCGATCGCCGAGCGCGTCGGCGGGTTCGACCTGGTGCTCATCGGCGCCAGCGACCCCGACGCGATGCTGCGCCACACCGACGAGTGCCGCGCCCAGGGCTACCCCTTCCTCGCCGACCCGTCCCAGCAGCTGGCCCGCATGGAGGGTCCCGAGGTGAAGCGCCTCATCGAGGGCGCCACCTACCTGGTCACCAACGACTACGAGTTCGAGCTGCTGCTCAAGAAGACCGGCTGGACCGCCGAGGAGATCGGCGCCAAGGTCGGCACCCGGATCACCACCTTCGGCGAGCGGGGTGCGCTGATCGTCGAGGCCGACGGCACCGAGACCCGGATCGACGTCGTCCCGCCGACCGAGCTGGTCGACCCGACCGGCGTCGGTGACGCCTGGCGCGCCGGGTTCCTCACCGCGCTCGGCGCCGGGCTGTCGCTGGAGCGCTCGGCCCAGCTGGGCGCGCTCATCGCGACCTACGTCCTGGAGTCCGACGGCCCGCAGGAGTGGACCTGGGACCGCGACGCTGCCCTCATCCGGCTGCGCGCCGCGTTCGGTGACGCCGCCGCCGACGAGATCCGGGCCGTCCTGCCCGGCTGACCCCGCCGTAGTGGCCGAACGGGCCGGCACCCCCAGGGGTGCCGGCCCGTCGTCGTGCGGGACCGCTCAGATCTTGACCGGGTAGGTCGGGGTCGGGACCTCGGGAACGATCCGCTTCTCGACGAAGATCCCGTGCCACAGCAGGAAGACCAGCACCGCCCAGATCCGGCGGGAGTGGTCGACCGGGCCCTCGCGGTGCGCGTCGAGCATGCGGTGCACGGCCTGCAGGTCGATCAGGTGCCCGGCCCCGGAGTTCTGCAGGATATCGCGCGCCCAGGCGTACATCTCGTCGCGCAGCCAGTGCCGGATCGGCACCGGGAAGCCCAGCTTCGGCCGGTTCAGCACGTGCGGCGGGATGATGCCCTCGCAGGCCCGGCGCAGCGCGTACTTCGTGGTGCCGTTCGAGCCGTGGGTGATCTTCTGCGACTGCGGCAGCGACGAGGCGATGTCGAAGACCTCGGGGTCGAGGAACGGCACCCGCAGCTCCAGCGAGTGCGCCATCGTCATCTTGTCGGCCTTGACCAGGATGTCGCCACGCAGCCAGGTGAACAGGTCCACGTGCTGCATCCGGGCGACCGGGTCCCAGTCGTGGCTGGCGAAGTAGTGCGGCGCCGTGACGTCCTGGTGCGACACCCGCGGGTCGTAGCCGCGCAGGACCTCGTGGAGCTGGTCGTCACGGAAGATGCGGGCGTTGCCGTAGTAGCGCTGCTCCATCGACAGCGACCCGCGGCGCAGCAGGTCCTTGCCCCGCATGCCCTCGGGCATCTTGCGCGAGGCCCGGCGCATGAGCGGCTTGAGCGTGCCGGGGACCTTCTCGAACGGCGACAGCGACAGCGGCTCGCGGTAGATCGAGTAGCCGCCGAACAGCTCGTCGGCGCCCTCGCCGGACAGGACGACCTTGACGTGCTGGCGGGCCTCGCGGGCGATGAACCACAGCGGGACCAGCGCGGGGTCGGCGACCGGGTCGTCGAGGTACCAGATGATGAGCGGCAGGGCCTCCATCATCTCGTCCGGCTTGACGGTGCGCACCACGTGCCGCACGCCGATCGCCGCGGCGGACTCGGCGGCCACGTCGACCTCGGAGTAGCCCTCGCGCTCGAACCCGGTGGTGAAGGTGATCAGGTTCGGGTTGTGCTCCTTGGCCAGCGCCGCGATGGCGGTGGAGTCGATCCCGCCGGACAGGAACGCGCCGACGGTGACGTCGGCCCGCATGTGCTTGGCGACCGAGTCGCGCAGCACGTCGGCGATCTCGCCGTGCACGATCGCCTCCGCCTCGGCGCTGGCCGGGGCGTGGCTGGGCAGTGAGATGAACTTCGGCGCGAAGTAGCGCTGGTGCAGCGGCTCCTCGCCGGGGCGCACGGTGACGTGCGTGCCGGACTCGACGCGCGAGATCATCCGGTGCAGCGACATCGGCTCGGGCACGTACTGCAGGGTCAGGTAGTGCTGCAGCGCGGCCGGCTCCAGGTCGAGCCCGATCTCGAGCTCACCGGCCAGGGACAGCAGCGACTTCTTCTCGCTGGCGAACGCGGTGCCGACCGGGGTGGTGGCCAGGAACAGCGGCTTGATGCCGAACGGGTCGCGGGCCAGGAACAGCTCGCGCTCCACGACGTCCCAGATCGCGAAGGCGAACATGCCGCGCAGGCGCTGGACGGCGTCGGGGCCCCAGTAGTGGAACGCCGCGACGATGACCTCGCCGTCGCCGTCGGTGGCGAAGGCCGCGTCGTAGGTCTCGATCAGCTCCTCACGGAGCTCGAGGTAGTTGTAGATCTCGCCGTTGAAGACGATCGTGTAGCGGGTGTCCTCTCCCGGCACCGGCCCCCAGTGCAGGGGTTGGTGGGAATGGTCGACGTCGATGATCGACAGCCGGTTGAACCCCAGGACGAGGTCGTGGTCGTTCCACGTCTCGCTCTCGTCGGGTCCCCGGTGCCGCGCACAGCGCAGCCCGTCGGCGATCGGCTCGACCCGGGTCGCGGCGTCCGCCCCGGCGGTCAGCAATCCCAGCAGTCCGCACACACCGGTCAGTATGCCGAGTCAGCCGGACGGGTCTCGCGCGCCCCGGTGCGAAACGGTCTTCCCGCTGAGAGACTGCCGGTTTCCCCTGCGGCGGTGACGACGTTCACTCGCCGGCCGGGAACCCCCGGGGGGCGCGGCCCGACCGGGGTTCGTCTAGGCTCTACGCGAGGTCGAAGACGGTGCTCCATACGGGTGGCACAAGATCCCCTTCGGCCGCGGTGTCGTGACGGCGGAGCAAGGAAGAACGTGCTGGCAGTGCGGCGTACGCAGGAGACGACAGGAAGGCGGCGTGCAGTGGCCCGAACCGAAGGCCGCTCCCGGATCGCCCGGGCGGCGAAGGTGGCCGTGGTCGGCCTGCTGGCGGCGCCGGCTCTGGCCGGTTGCTCGGTCCAGGAGGTCATCCGGTTCGGGTGGCCCGAGGGGGTGACCCCCGAAGCCGAGTCGATGCGCCACCTGTGGACCTGGTCCGCGATCGCGGCGCTGATCGTCGGTGTCATCACCTGGGGCGCGATGTTCTGGGCGATGATCCTGCACCGCAAGCGCAAGGACGACGACGGCTCGCTGCCGCGCCAGACGCAGTACAACCTGCCGGTCGAGCTCGTCTTCACCGCCATCCCGACCGTCATCGTCGCCGTGCTCTTCGGCTTCACGGTGAACGTGCAGAACTTCGTCGACAAGGAGAACCCGACCGCGGGTGGCCCGGCCGACCTGCGGGTCGACATCGTCGGGTTCCAGTGGAACTGGGAGTTCTCCTACCCCGACGAGGCCGGCCCGGGCGGACGCCCGGTGAGCACGCTGGGCACGAGCGACACGATCCCGATCATGGTCCTCCCGACCGACCGGTCGATCCAGTTCACGCAGCGCTCGCCCGACGTCATCCACTCGTTCTACGTGCCGGAGTTCCTCTTCAAGCGCGACGTCTTCCCGTTCCCGGAGCGGAACGAGCAGGACAACACCTACATCATCGACCGGATCGACCGTGAGGGTGCGTTCGTCGGTCGCTGCGCCGAGCTGTGCGGCACGTACCACTCGCAGATGAACTTCGAGGTGCGTGCCCTGGAGCCCGCGCTGTTCGACCGGTACATCCAGCTCCGCAAGGAGATCAACCCGCAGACCGGGCAGGCCTACTCGACCGGCGAGGCGCTGCAGGCGCTGAACTGCGGCGAGTGGTGCGCGCCGGAGGCGATCAGCACGCAGCCGTTCTCGACCGACCGCGGCCAGCTCGCCGCGCAGGTCACGGGCTGAGGGAGGACGCGCACCCATGAAGATCGAGTCCCGGCTCTTCGAGATCGTCACCGGCTTCTTCATCCTGGCCGCGCTGGCGTACATGTTCATCGCCGGTGAGGTCGTCGGCGTGACCGCGCTGTGGCTGACCGCGGGTCTGTCGCTGATCGTCGGCACGTACTTCCGGTTCGTCTCGCGCCGCCTGGAGGAGCGTCCCGAGGACAACCCCGAGGCCGAGGTGTCCGACGGCGCCGGTGAGGTGGGCTTCTTCTCGCCCGGCAGCTACTGGCCCCTGGGTCTGGCCGCCGCGGCGGCGTTCGCCGCGCTGGGTGTGGCGTTCTGGTACGCCTGGATGATCGTCGTCGGCATGACGCTGGTGCTGATCGCCGTCGGCGGGCTGGTGTTCGAGTACCACCGGGGTCCCGCCGCCCACTGATCCACCGCACCGTACGAACGGCCCCGCCCGGGAATCCCGGGCGGGGCCGTTCGTCGTTGGCCGGTGCCTCAGCTCGTCGGCTGTGCCGTGGTGGCCCTGGTGTAGTGCCGCTCGATGTCCTCGACGAGCGTGGGCCCCTCCGGCCGCCAGCCGAGCAGCGCCCGGGTCCGGTCGCTGAGGGCGACGATGTCGAGCGCGGCGAAGGCGCCCAGGTGGCCGAAGTGCTCCGGCTGCACCTCCCGCACCGGCACGTCGAGCCCGCGGCCGATCGCGCCGGCGATCTCGCGCATCGGCACGCCCTGCTCGTCCGCGGCGTGCAGCACCGTCGCGGCCGGGGCGGACTCGCAGGCCAGTCGGAACAGCCGTGCCGCGTCGGTGACGTGCACGGCGGGCCAGTGGGTGCTCCCGTCGCCGACCTGGGCGCTGATCCCGGTCCGGCGTGCGGTCTCGACGAGCACGGACACGAAGCCGGTGTCGCCCGCGCCGTGCACGGTGGGGGCGAGCCGCACGCTCGTCGAGCGCACGTCCGCCGAGGCGAGGGCCAGGACGTCCCGCTCGGTGGCCATGCGGTGCGCCGCCGGGCTGTCGGCGGCGGGCGGGTCGTCCTCGGTGACGGGCGTGCCGGAATGGTGTCCGGCCAGTCCGGAGGCGATGACGAGCGGGCGGCCGGTGCCCTTCAGCGGTGCGGCGAGTGCGGCGACGGCCGCCCGGTCCGCGGCGACCGCGGCGGGGAAGTCGCCACCGAAGGCCAGGTCGTGCTTGAAGGCGAGGTGGACGACGCCGTCGACCTGCGCGGCCGTGGCGGACAGCAGGTCGAGGTCGTCCAGGTCGCCCCGGACGACCTCGGCTCCCGCCGAGTCGAGAGCGGCAGCGCCGGCGTCGGACCGGGACAGTCCGACGACGCGGTGGCCCGCCCCGAGGAGCTCGGGAACGAGGGCGGAGCCGATCCAGCCGGTCGCCCCGGTGACGAGGATGCGCATGTGGTGCCTCCGTGAGTGATGACGACCAGGTGATGTCACCTGATGACATCACCGTACACCGGGATGACACGAGGTGTCATCACGTAGGCTGCGCGCATGGGCAGATGGGAGCCGGACGCCGCCGGACGGCTGCGTGGAGCGGCCCTGGACCTGTTCGAGGAGCACGGCTTCGACGGCACGACGGTGGAGGACATCGCGTCCCGGGCCGGGGTCACCAAGCGGACGTTCTTCCGGCACTACGCCGACAAGCGGGAGGTGCTGTTCGGCGGGGACTCGGGGGAGTCGTTCGTGGCCCTGTTCGCCGCGGGGCTGGCCGCCGTGGGCCCGGACGTGCCACCCGAGCGTGCGCTGAGCGCCGCGCTGGAACACGCGGCCGGCGCGTTCGACCCGGGGTGGGAGTTCGCGCGGCGCCGGCAGGGGGTGCTGATGGCGAACGTCTCGCTGCGCGAGCGGGAGCTGGTGAAGATGGAGGCGGTCACGCGGGTGCTCGCCGAGGGACTGCGTGACCGGGGCGTGGGCGAGCCGGGTGCGACCGTGGCGGCCGAGGCGGGCGTCGCGGTGTTCCGCACGGCCTTCACCCGCTGGGTCTCCGCCCCGGTGCCGGGTGACCTGGTGGCGGAGATCCGGGTGGTCTCCGCGGCGCTGCGCCGGGTGCTCGCCGGCGGGTGACCGGCGGCCCGGACGGGCCGGACCGCAGGCGAACGGTCAGCCGCGGGCGGCGCGGCCCAGCGCGTCGCGGGCGATGATCACCTGCTGGATCTGGCTGGTGCCCTCGTAGATCCGGAAGAGCCGGGCGTCGCGGTAGAACCGCTCGACCGCGACCCCGCGCATGTAACCCGCCCCGCCGTGCACCTGGACGGCGCGGTCGGCGACCCGGCCCACCATCTCCGAGCAGAAGTACTTCGCGGCGGCGGGCCCGGAGACCATGTCGGTGCCGTCGTCGAAGCTGCGAGCGGCGTCGAGGACCAGACCGCGGCCGGCACGCGCGTCGGTGACCGAGTCCGCGACCAGGCCCTGGACCAGCTGGAACCGCGCGATCGGCTTGCCGCCCTGCTCCCGGGTCCTGGCGAACTCGACGGTCTCGTGGACCAGGCGGTCGGCCATCCCGCCGCAGACGGCGGCGATGTGCAGCCGGCCGTGGGCCAGGCACTTGGCGGCGACGAGGAAGCCCTTGTCGATGCCGTCCTCGCCACCGACGACGTTCTCGAACGGGACGCGGACGTCGTCGAGGTACACGTCGGCGGTCCACGCGCCGAACTGGCCCATCTTGTGGTCCTTCGGCCCGACCGAGAGGCCGGGGGTGCCCTTCGGGACGAGGAAGGTCGAGATGCCGCGGTTGCCGGGGGCGTCCGGGTCGGTCCGCGCGAACACCATGATCACGTCGGCGACGGGGGAGTTGGTGATGTAGCGCTTGGAGCCGTTGAGGACCCAGCCGTCGCCGTCGCGGACGGCCCTGGTGGTGAGCGACGACGGGTCGGAGCCCGCGTCGGCCTCGGTCAGCCCGAACGAGGCGGTGACCTCACCGGACGCCAGCCGGGGCAGCCACTGCTTCTTCTGCTCCTCGGTGCCGCCCTCCAGCAGCACGTGCCCGGCGATGCCGTTGTTGGTGCCGAACAACGAACGCAGCGCAGGGGTCGTCCAGCCGAGCTCGAACGCGAGCCGGACCTCCTGTGAGGCGGTCAGACCGAGGCCGCCGTACTGCTCGGGGATGGTGAAGCCGTAGAGGCCCATCTCCTTGCACTGGGCGACGATGCGCTCGGGGACGGCGTCCTCGGCGTCGATCCGCTCCTCCTGCGGCACCACCTCGGTGCGGATGAAGTCACGGACGGAGTCCAGGACGTCGGTGAGGTCGGCGGGGTCCACGGGCACACCTTCTCGCGTCGTCGCGTCTGTTACCGAGTGGTAGCTCACCATGTCGCCCCCGCCCCACGCGACCCCGGCGCGGCGTTCGTCACCGCCTATCCTGCGCAGGGGACGACCGGCAGGCGAGGAGGTGGACCGTGATGGCGGAGGAGCAGGCCGTCCGGCCGCGGCCGGACCCCGACGAGCCGGGCGGCAGCCACCTGGACCCGCACCTGGTCCGTGCGCTGGAGGGCTGGGGCAACGGCGCGCTGCGCGAGTACCTGCTGCGCGACGGCGGCCTGCACCTGCCGCACGCGCCGGGCTGGCCGTCGACGTGGCCGGGACGCACCCGGCTCGGCGCGCAGATGGCCTACCTGCTGGCCGGGCTGCCGCTGGCGGTCGTCAGCGGGGTGGTGGTGCTGGTCGGGCTGGTGCTGGGGGCGAGCACGTTCGTCATCTGGATCGGGCTGCCCATCACCGTCGGTCTGCTGGCCGCGGCGCGTGGGTTCGCCGAGCTGGAGCGCCGGGCCACCGAGGGCGCGACCGGCGGTCCGCTCCCGCCGCACCACTACCGGCCCAACCGCGGGCGCTCGCTGATGGGACGGCTGTTCCGGGCGCTGGCCGACCCCCAGAGCTGGCGCGACGTGGCGCACGCGGTCGCCGCCCTGCCGGTCCGGATCCTGACCGCGGTGGTCGCGCTGGTGTGGGCGGTCACCGGGCTCGGCGGGCTGTTCTACGTGTTCTGGCAGTGGTCGTTGCCGCGCGGGCCGGAGAACTGGACGCTGTTCGGGTCCGTCACCGGCATCGACTCCACCCTCGGCGACGTCGCGCTCAACACCGGGCTCGGGGTTCTGCTGCTCGTGACCCTGCCGACGGTCGTGCGGTGGCTGACCGACATGCGCGCACTGCTCGCCCGCGGCCTGCTCACCAACCAGACGGCCGCACTGCGGGCCCGCGCGCTGGCTCTGGCCGCCGGGCGGCGGGCGGCCGTCGCGGCCGAGGCACAGACCCTGCGCCGGCTCGAACGCGACATCCACGACGGGCCGCAGCAGCGGCTGGTGCGGCTCGGCATGGACCTGGAGTCCGCCGTCCGGCGCCTCGACGACGATCCCGAGCGCGCCCGCCCGCTGCTGCACGAGGCACTGGAACAGAGCCGTGAGGCGCTCTCGGAGCTGCGCGCGCTGTCCCGGGGCATCGCACCACCGATCCTCGCCGACCGCGGGCTCGGCCCGGCGCTGCGGGCCGCCGCGGGACGCTGCCCGGTCCCGGTCGACCTCGACGTCGGCCTCGACGACGGTGCCCGGCTGCCCGCCCTGGTCGAGAACACCGCGTACTTCGTGGTGACCGAGGCGCTCACCAACATCGCCAAGCACGCCGGCGCGACCGCGGTGACCGTCACGGTGACCGTCGACGAGACGCTGCTTCGGGTCAGCGTCCGCGACGACGGCCGCGGCGGCGCCCACCCGGGCAAGGGCCACGGCCTGGCCGGGCTCGCCGACCGGCTGGAGATCGTCGAGGGACGCCTGGAGGTCGACAGCCCGCCCGGTGGCCCGACCGTCCTGACCGCGGAGGTCCCGGTCGCCGGCCTCGGCGACGCGTGACCCAGGATGGGTCCATGACGATGCGGGTGGTGCTCGCCGAGGACTCGGTGCTGCTGCGCGAGGGCCTGGTCCGGCTGCTGGAGGAGGCGGACGCGACGGTGCTCGCCGCCGTCGGGGACGGCACCGCGCTGGTCGCGGCGGTGGAGGAGCACCAGCCCGAGGTGGCCGTCGTGGACGTCCGGATGCCGCCGTCGTTCACCGACGAGGGGTTGCGGGCCGCGCTGGAGATCCGCCGGAGGTTCCCGTCGGTGGGGATCCTCGTGCTGTCCCAGTACGTCGAGGAGTCCTACGCCACCGACCTGCTGGAGGCCGGTGGCGGGGTCGGCTACCTGCTCAAGGACCGCGTCTCCAAGCTCGCTGACCTGTCCGACGCGCTCGGCAGGGTCGCCGCGGGCGGCACCGTGCTGGACCCGGAGGTCGTCTCCGCGCTGCTCACCAAGCGCCGCCGGCGTGACCCGCTGGCCGCGCTGTCCCCGCGCGAGCGCGAGGTGCTGGAGCTCATGGCCCAGGGCCGCACCAACATCGCGATCGGGCGGCTCATGGTGATCACCCAGGGCGCGGTGGAGAAGCACATCTCCTCGATCTTCACCAAGCTCGGACTGCCGCCGTCCTCGGACGACCACCGCCGCGTGATGGCGGTGCTCGCCTGGATGGAGGGCTAGACCGACCGCAGGTCGAGCTCCAGCTCGGCCGGGCCGTCGTCGCCGACGGTCACCGGGATGCCCCAGTCCTGCTGGTAGCGGTGGCAGGCGGCGAACCCGTCCGACGGGTCGTCGCAGGCCGCCGCGGTCACCGCGACCTGCAGCACCCCGGCGCCGACGGACGGGTCCAGACGCAGCTCGCGGGTCAGCCCGGTCGCGGTGCCGCCGCCGCCCCGCAGCAGCGACGGCGGGTCGGCGACCACGGTCAGCGACGTCGGGTCGCCGTAGCGGTCGTCGAGGTGCTGGCCGGTGGGCGGGGTGAACCCGATCCGCAGCGTCACGTCCGGGGCGAGCGTCGTCGGGGTACGCCGGACGACGTGGGCGTCGCCGGCCACGAGCGACCCGGCCGGGACGGGCAGCCGCACCAGCCGGTGCGCCGCGGACTCGACGACGACCAGTGTCTCGCCGTCGACGAGCAGGTCCGACGGTTCGGCGAGCCCCTCGGCCAGCGTCGAGACCCGGTTCGTGGCCGGGTCGAACCGGCGCACGGCACCGTTGTAGGTGTCGGCGACGGCGACCGAGCCGTCGGGCAGCACGGTCACCCCGAGCGGGTGCTGCAGCAGCGCCTGCGCGGCCGGGCCGTCGCGGTGCCCGAACTCGAACAGCCCCTGCCCGACGGCCGTCGCGACCGCGGCCCCGGGGCCGTCCCCGATCCGTCGCAGCGCGGAGATCTCGGAGTCGGCGACCCACAGCGTCCCGTCGGGGCCCACCGCGAGCCCGGAGGGCTGGGCGAAGAACGCCTCGTCGAACGCCCCGTCGCGCAGCCCCTCGGTGGTGGTCCCGGCCAGCACCCGGGCCTCGCCGGTGGCGGGGTCGAGGGTCCACAGCTGGTGCGGGCCCGCCATGGCGACGACGACCGTGCCGCCCCACCACGCGAGGTCCCACGGCGAGGACAGCAGCGTCGACGTGGCGCCCACCGCGACCCGCTCGCGCAGCTGCTCACCGGTCCCGGCCAGGGTGGACACGGTGCCGTCGGCCAGGTCGACCCGCCGGACCGCGTGGTTGACGGTGTCGGCGACCAGGACGGCGTCGCCGGAGGGGAGGACCAGCAGCCCCTGCGGCTCGGAGAACCGCGCCGCCGACGCCGCGCCGTCGGCGAACCCGCGCTCCCCGGCCCCGATCCGCCGCACCTCGGTCTCCAGGTCGCCCGCCAGCTCGACGAGCTGGTGGTGGGCGGTGTCGGACACGAGGAACGTGCCGCCGGGCAGCGCGACGGCCGAGCCGGGGAAGCGCAGCGCGGTGTCCGGCGCGGGCGGCGGGACGTACGGGTCGTCCCCGCGGCGCAGCCGGTCGCCGTGCGTGGCGACCAGCTCCCGGACCAGCGCGGCCAGGCCGGGGCCGTGGCCCTCGCCCGCCATCCGGGCGACGACGAACCCGTCCGGGTCGACGACGGCCAGGGTCGGCCAGGCGCGGGCGGCGTAGGCGTCCCAGGTGGTGAGCTCGGGATCGTCGAGGACGGGGTGGGTGACGTCGTAGCGCTCCACCGCGGCCTCGACGGCGGCCGGGTCCGCTTCGTGCACGAACTTCGGCGAGTGCACCCCGATGATCGTCAGGACGTCGCCGAACTCGGCCTCCAGGGGCCGCAGCTCGTCGAGCGCGTGCAGGCAGTTGACGCAGCAGAACGTCCAGAAGTCGAGCACCACGATCCGCCCGCGCAGCCCGGCGAGGGTCACGTCCTCGCCGCCGGTGTTGAGCCACCGCCGTCCGCGCAGTTCGGGCGCCCGCACCTTCATCCGTTCACCAGCAGTCACACCGGCCCCAACGACGGACCGGCGCGCGCGTGTTCCCCGGCCACGCCACACTGACCGTCATGCCGGAGCTGCCCGAGGTGGAGAACGCACGCACCGTCCTCGCCGAGGCCGTCGGCCGCACGATCACCGCCGTCGACGACCGCGACGACTGGGTCTGCCGCCCGCACCGGCCCGGTGACATCGCCTCGGCGCTGAAGGGCGGGCGGCTCACCCGGGCGAACCGGATCGGCAAGACCATGTGGTGCGACACCGAGACCGCCGACGGCGAGGCGGGGCCCGCGCTCGGCGTGCATCTCGGGATGGGCGGACGGATCGTGGTCACCGACTCCGACGGTGAGCGCATCGGCGGCGGCCCCGCCCGCCTCGACCGGCAGCCGCGCAAGGCCGAGTGGGACCGGTTCACCCTGACCTTCGACGACGGCGGGCAGCTCCGGCTGTTCGACAAGCGCCGTCTCGGCCGGGTCCGGCTCGACCCCGACCTGTCCGGCCTCGGACCCGACGCCGAGGGCATCGACCCCGCCGAGTTCCGCGAACGCCTGCTGCGCGGCACGTCGGCGGTGAAGGCCCGGCTGCTCGACCAGTCCGTGCTGGCCGGCGTCGGGAACCTGCTGGCCGACGAGACACTGTGGCAGGCGAGGATCTCGCCGACGGCCCCGGTCCGCGACCTGACCCGCGCCGACCTGGATCGGCTGCACCGCGACCTCGGCCGCACGCTGGAGCGGGCCATCGCCCACGGCGGCGTCCACACCGGTGAGGTCGTCGAGCACCGGCGTCCGGGCGGGCACTGCCCGCGCTGCGGGACGGAGATGGTGCACGGGACCGTCGGCGGGCGGTCGACCTGGTGGTGCCCGCGGGAGCAGGTCTGAACCCGGGCGGAGCGACCGCACGTGCCCGCCCCGTCCCCACGGCCGGACGTGACGTCGGCGAGCTCGCTCACCGGGTACGCGAATCCCGCGGTTCCGTCCTCCCGGGAGCCGTGCACAATCACCCCATGCCGGACGCGTCCGACACCGCTCTGCTGTACGTCGACCGCGGCCTCGTGCGCGCCGACGACACCCCACCCGACCCCGGGGTCCAGCGCCGGGCCCACCTCCTGGCCCGGACCGCCCGCGGGGTCCGGTGGGCGGTCCCCGCGCTGCTGCTCGTCGTGCTGGTGCTCGCGTTCACCCCGGTGGCGGGCGCGGCGTTCTGGGCGACGGCGGTCGTCGTGCTGGTCGCGGTGGTGGCCGCGGTGCTGCTGCTGACCCGCGCCGCCGCCGTCGCCCAGGCCACGGCGGGACTCCCGGTGCCGATCGAGATCACCGGGAAGGTCGCGACCGCGACGCGTGCCGTGCTCGCGATGACCGGTGCGCTGCGCACGCACCGGAAGGCCGCGGGCGCCGCCGAGGGGGTCGCGCTGCTGCGGCAGTGGACGACGGCGACGGAGGCACTGCGCGCGGCGTGGCTGCGCGAGGACATCGGTGCCTGGCACGACCACGCCCGCACCCTCGCCGCGGCGGGGGAGCGGGCCACGCGCGTCACCGGCGCCCTGACCGGCGCCGGGACACCGGACGCCGACCCCGGGGCCTGACCGGCGCCGGTGGCCGGGTCAGGCCGCGGTGACGTCCCGTCGCCGGGTCCGCCGGTAGAGGACCAGCGACAGCACCGTCACCCCGGTGAACGCGAGCGCCGCCCCGAGCGTCCATCCGGCGAGCACGTCGGACAGCCAGTGCACACCCAGGTAGATGCGGGTGAACCCGACGGCTCCGGCCCACAGCACCGCGAACGCGGTGAGCAGCACCCGGCCGCGCGGGCGCAGTACCGGCCACAGCACGAGCACCAGCGCCGTCCAGGCGGCGGCGACCATCGTCGCGTGTCCGGAGGGCAGGGACTCGTTCGCGATGAAGGTGACCTGCAGGTCCGCGGGTGGGCGGGCCCGGTCGAGCAGCTGCTTGATCACCGTGAACACCACGCTCGCGACGAGCGGCACCGCGGCCAGGCACAGCCCCTCGGCGGCCCGGCCGCGCAGCCCGAGCACGGCCGCGCCGACCAGGGCGACCGCGGTGCTGCCGACGGTGTTCCCGAGCTCGGTGACCACCAGCGCCACCACCGTGACCCCCGGGATCCGGTCCGCGGCGAGTCCGATCGCGGTCTCGGTGTCACCGCTCTGCAGCACCCCCGTCGCTGCCAGGGCGATCAGCACCCCGGCGAGCAGGAGCAGGGCCGCAGCGACCGGACCGGTGACGCGGGCCCGCAGCGGGGCCGACCGTGGATCGTTCACCGGGCGATTCTCGCCCGGCGGGACGGGGCCCCGCCGGGCGAGGGGTCTCAGCGACCGCGCCAGGCGCGGTAGCGACCGATCAGCGCGGCGGTGGACGCGTCGAGACCGGACTCGGCGGCGTCCGGCGGGTTCGCGCCGTAGAGCGCGGGCCCGAACTGCTTGGCCATGACCTTGCCGAGCTCGACCCCCCACTGGTCGAAGGAGTCGATGCCCCAGATCGTGCCCTCGACGAAGGTGACGTGCTCGTAGAAGGCGATGATCTGCCCCAGCACCGACGGGGTCAGCTTCTCGGCCAGGACCGTCGACGACGGCCGGTTGCCCGGCATCACCTTGTGCGGCACGACGTCGGCCGGGGTGCCCTCGGCCTCGATCTCCGCGGCGGTCTTGCCGAACGCCAGCGCCGCGGACTGGGCGAACAGGTTCGCCATGAACAGGTCGTGGGAGTCGGCCGCGTCCTCGCCGGGCAGGTCGTGGTGCGGACGGGCGAAGCCGATGAAGTCGCACGGCACGAGCCGGGTGCCCTGGTGCAGCAGCTGGTAGAACGCGTGCTGGCCGTTGGTGCCCGGCTCGCCCCAGAAGATCTCGCCGGTGGTCGTGGTGACCGGGGTGCCGTCACCGCGCACCGACTTGCCGTTGGACTCCATGGTGAGCTGCTGCAGGTAGGCCGGCAGCCGGTGCAGGTACTGCGAGTACGGCAGCACCGCGCGGGTGTCGGCGCCGAAGAAGTTCGAGTACCAGACGCCGAGCAGCCCGGAGATCACCGGCAGGTTCTGCTCGAGCGGGGTGTGGCGGAAGTGCTCGTCCATGGCGTGCATGCCGGCGAGGAACTCCGCGAAGTGCTCGCGGCCGATCGCGCACATCAGCGACAGGCCGATCGCCGAGTCCACCGAGTAGCGCCCGCCCACCCAGTCCCAGAACCCGAACATGTTGTCGGTGGAGATGCCGAACTCCGCCACCTTCTCGGCGTTCGTGGAGACCGCGGCGAAGTGCTTCGCGACCGCTCCGGTGTCGTCCGTCCCAAGCCCGGACAGCAGCCAGGACCGCGCGTTGCGGGCGTTGGTGAGCGTCTCCTGCGTGGTGAACGTCTTCGACGAGACGACGAACAGGGTCGTCGCCGGGTCGAGGTCGCGGGTCTTCTCGTACAGGTCGGTCGGGTCGATGTTGGACACGAACCGGCACTCGAGGTCGCGCTGGGCGTAGTCCCGCAGCGCCTCGTAGGCCATGACCGGGCCCAGGTCGGAGCCACCGATGCCGATGTTGACCACGGTGCGGATCCTCTGCCCGGTGAACCCGGTCCACGCCCCGGAGCGGACGGCGTCGGTGAACTCGCCCATCCGGTCCAGCACGGCGTGCACGTCGGCGACGACGTCCTGGCCGTCGACGGTGAGCGACGCGTCCCGCGGCAGCCGCAGGGCCGTGTGCAGGACCGCCCGGTCCTCGGAGGTGTTCACGTGCTCACCGGTGAACATCGCCTCGATGCGCGCGGGCAGTCCGGCCGCGCGCGCCAGGTCCGTCAGCAGACCGACGGTGTCTCGGGTGATGCGGTGCTTGGAGTAGTCGAGCACCAGGTCGGCGCCGGTGGCGGTGAGGGCGGCGGCGCGGTCGGGGTCGTCGTCGAACAGCGACCGCAGGTGTCGGGGTTCGACCTCCGCCGCGTGCTCGGTCAGCGCCGTCCATTCCGTGGTCGCCGTGATGTCGTGGCTGTTCGTGTCGGACACGCGGCCATCATGGCGCAGCACCCCGGCGCGAGCGCGCCGGCACGAGCCGGGGCGCGTCGCTGGGCCGCTCGGGCGAACCGCCCGTCGTACGCGACGATCCGCGGGACGAGCGGCACGTCCGGAACGCCGGGCTGCACGACGTGACGACCGTCGGTGACCCCCTGCGGAGTGGTCGTCGAACCACTGCGACATACGGGTGATGGCCGCCCGGAAGGTGCGACCCTCCGTGCTCGTGACCTGCGGTGATGCGCCCGTGCGGCGACCGCTCGTCCGGTCGTACCGCGTGACGCACCGGCCGCAGCGCTCCCCGGTCGGGTGACCGGCCGTCCGGTGCGCCTCGTCGCGCCGTGCGGCCATTTCGTCGCGCAGAGTTGCTGAACTCGGCGGAGTAGCACGTTCGTGCGCTTAGGTCTTGTGCATTCCGTGGTGACGAGCTCACCCGCGGTGACCAACTCGCTCCTGGAGGAACCGTGTACCGCTCCCTGACCGGAACCCCGCGCGACGTCGCGCTGCTCGTCGCCCGTCTGCTGCTGGCCTACATCATGGTCATGCACTCGTGGAAGAAGATCGACGCCGGTCTGTTCGACACCGCCGCCGTGTTCGCGAAGTTCGGCATCCCGCTGGCCATCGGCGCGGCGTCGTTCACGATCGTGGTCGAGCTCGTGTTCTCGCTGTCGGTCGCCCTCGGTGTCCGCATGGTCGTCCCCGGTGCACTGATGACCTTCGTGATGGCCGGCGCGATCTGGTTCGTCCACGGCAAGAACGGCCTGTTCATGGCCGACAACGGCTGGGCGCCGGTCGGCACGATCATCTGCGCCACGCTGATCCTCATGTCCAGCGGCCCGGGCCGGTTCAGCGTCGACGAGCTCCTGGCCCGCCAGGCGGCCCGCCGCATGGAGCAGACCCAGGCGATCCCGCGCCAGACCGTCTCGGTCTGACCCGTACCTCCCGGCCCGCCCGCGCGCCCCGGAGCCGGGCGGGCCGGTGATCCTCCTACCGGCCCGGCCGGCGAGCGCGACCACGGCCCGCACCCCGACGCCACGGGGTGCGGGCCGTTCGCACGTCCGGCGCTAACCTCCGCGGGTGAGCCAGGAGCCGACGACCGAGAAGCGGGCCCTGCCCCGGCTGACCGCGATCCGGTACGTGACCCCGCTGCGCGAGGGCGGGTCGCTGCCCGGACTGATGGAGGCCGACGACCTCGGCACCTACGCGGTGAAGTTCACCGGCGCCGGGCAGGGCCGTCCGGTGCTGGTCAACGAGATCGTCGCCGGGGAGCTCGCCCGCGCGCTGGGCCTGCCCGTCCCGCGGATCGCGACGATCGTCGTCGACGGGACGCTCGGGCGCACCGAGCCCGACGAGGAGGTCCAGGAGCTGCTCCGGAACTCCGACGGGCTCAACCTCGCCGTCGACTTCCTGCCGGGGGCGCTCGACCTGGACCCGGTCGCGTTCGACGTCGGGCCCGGGTTCGCCGGGCGGGTGCTCTGGTTCGACGCGCTCGTCGGGAACGTCGACCGCTCCTGGCGCAACTCGAACATGCTGCTCTGGCACCGCAGGCCCTACCTGATCGACCACGGCGCGACGCTCACCTTCGCCCACGACTGGTCGGCCGCGTCGCGGTTCGCCCACCGTCCGTTCGACGCCGGCGACCACGTGCTGCTCGGTGCGCACCCCGACCTCGACTCCGCCGACGCCGCGCTCGCCCCGCAGGTCACCCCGGCCCTGCTCGACGAGGTGCTGGCACTCGTCCCCGACGAGTGGATCGCCGACGTCGACGGCGTCGGCGGTCCCGACGCCGTCCGTGCCGCCTACGCCGAGGCCCTGCTGGCCCGGGTCGCGGCACGCGGGGACTGGTTGCCGGGCGTCGCCGCGACGGTGGCCGCGGGCAGACCCCGGCCGGTCGACCGGGCGCCCCGCCGTCCACCGTGGCTGCGGATCGGTGGCGTCGGCGGCGGGGAGGGCCGGTGAGCGACCTCGTCCCCTACGAGTACGCGCTGCTGCGGGTCGTGCCGCGGGTGGAACGCGGGGAGTCGATGAACGCCGGGGTGCTGCTGCACTGCCGGGCCCGCGACGTCCTCGCGGTGCGCGTCCACCTCGACCGTGCCCGGCTGGCCGCGCTCGACCCGACCGCCGACGCCGACGCCGTCGACGAGCTGCTGGCGACCGTGGCCGCGGTCGCCGCGGTGCCCGAGCCGCCGCGGTCGGACCGGCACGCCACCGGCGCGCTGGCCGCCCGCGGCCCCGGCGCGGGGGAGGACATCGGACGCCGTTTCCGGCGCCTCACCACCGCCCGCAGCACCATCGTGTGCCCCGGCCCAGTGCACACCGGGCTCACCGCGGACCCGGCCGCGGAGGCCGAACGCCTGCTGGCCCGGCTCGTCCTGCCACCGTCCTAGGAGCGGACGCCTCGGCCGGTGCCGGGAAACCCAGGGCCGTGCCGCCGGGGCCGCCGGTGCCACTGGTCGCGCGGTCCGGCCCGGAGGACGTGCCGGTGTTCTCCGTCCGGGGGCTGGTCGGCGCGGGGGCGATCATGTTGCATCGGGGGATGACCGACGCACACGACGGGGTGGACCCGGTCGCCCTGACCCGCTGGCTGGCGGCCGAGGTGCCGCAGGTCGAGCTCGGCGACGGCCCGGTGGCCGTGGAGCGGATCTCCGGCGGACACTCCAACCTCACCTTCCGGGTCACCGACGCCCGCGGCACGCCGTACGCACTGCGCCGCCCACCGACCGGGGGTGTGCTCGCCACCGCGCACGACATGGGCCGGGAGTGGCGCTTCCTGACCGCACTGGCCGGCACCGCGGTCCCGGTGCCGGAGCCGGTCGCCCTCTGCACGGACACCGCGGTGCTCGGCGCCGGCTTCTACCTGATGGGCTGGGTCGACGGTGTCGTCCCGGGGGACCGCGCCGCGGGCGAGGCCGTCCCCGAACCGGAACGGCGGGCCTGCGGTCTCGACACCGCCGAGGTGCTCGCCGCACTGCACTCCGTCGACCCCACCGAGGTGGGGCTCGCCGACCTGGCGCGGCCCGGCCGCTACCTGGAGCGGCAGCTGCGCCGCTGGCACCGGCAGGCGCACGCCGGCGCGTTCACCGACCTCGCCGCGCTCGACGCCGCGCACGCCGCACTGGTCGAGGCGATGCCGCCGGAGCCGTCCGACGGTCCGCGGATCGCGCACGGCGACTACCGGCCGGGCAACCTGTCGTTCCGCGGCGGCCGGATCACCGGTGTCTTCGACTGGGAGCTGGCGGCCCTGGGGGAACCGCTGGCCGACCTCGGGTGGCTGCTGGCGTCCTGGGAGCGTCCCGGCGACACCCTGCCGGCGATCACCAGCGGCCCGACCGCGGCGCCCGGCTGGCCCGACCGTGACCTCGTCGCCGCCCGCTACGCCGCCCGCTCCGGGCGGGCGCTGGACCAGCTGCCGTACTGGGTGGCGTTCGCGCACTGGCGCTGCGCCTGCATCGGGGCCGGGGTCTGGACGCGGTACGCCCAGGGCAACATGGGCTCGGGCGCCGAGTCGGGGGAGGCCCTGGAACGCCGTGGCGAGCGGGTGGTCGCCGACGCGGAGGCCGCACTCGCCGCGTTGCGCCGCGGGCGGACGGGGCGTCGTCGCGGGGCGTAGTCTTCTGCCCACCACAGGTGATCACCCGGCGCGGGTGGTCACCGCCGCGCGGCGCCGCACCGACGCCGCGCACGGCCCGTCCGCGACCGGGGGAGTACGACGATGTCCGAGGCCGACGACCGCACCCGAGAGATGAGCCGGGAGACCGCCCGGCCGCGTCCCCGCAGCGGGGTGAACCCCGGCCGGCTGTGGGCCGGCGGTGTGGCGACGGCGGTGACCGCCGCGCTGATCGCCCTGGTGGGGCTGCTGATCCTGCAGGTCCTGCTGCAGATCCCGTACCTGGCCCCGGCCGTCTCCGAGCCGCTCGACGGGTGGGCCGCGGCGCAGAGCCTCGCGAGCTGGGCGGCGGTCGCCGGTCTCGCGGCCACCGGCCTCGCGCACCTGCTGCTGGTCGCGGTGCCCAGCCCCATGTCCTACTTCGGCTGGATCGCCGGGCTGCTCACCGCGCTGGCCGCGGTGTCGCCGCTGATCCTCACCGAGCAGCCCTGGACGGTCCGCATCGCCACCGCGGTGATCCACCTCGTCATCGGGATGTCGATCATCAGCCTGGTGACGACGACGGTCACCAGCGCCACCAACCGGGCCTGAGCTCAGACGTCGACGGGGACCCGGGCGTCGCCCAGGCGGACCGGCAGCGTCCGGTAGCCGCGCAGCACCCGGGTCCCGCGCAGCTCGGCGGGGCCGTCGGCACGCAGGTCGGGGTAGCGGTCGAACAGCGCCCGGAGCCCGACCTCGCCCTCCATCTTCGCCAGTGCCGCACCCAGGCAGTAGTGGATGCCCTGGCTGAACGCGACGTGGCGGTCAGCCCCCTCGCGCCCGACGTCGAAGCGGGCCGGGTCGGCGAACACCTCCGGGTCCCGGTTCGCACCGCCGAGGTGGGTGACCACCAGCGCGCCCCGCTCGACCGGGAACCCGCACACCTCGGTGTCGCGGGCGGCGACGCGCGCGGTCCGCTGGACGGGGGAGTCGTAGCGCAGGATCTCGTCGGCGGCGTTCGGCCACAGTGCCGGGTCGGCCTGCAGCCGGGCGAGCTCGTCGGGGTGGGTCAGCAGCAGGCGGGTGCCGTTGCCGATCAGGTTGACCGTCGTCTCGAACCCAGCGGCGAGCAGCAGCATCGCCAGCGACAGCAGCTCGTCGTGGGTGAGCCGGCCCTCCTCCTCGTCGTAGGTGGCGACCAGGGAGGACAGGATGGAGTCGTTGGGCTCGCGGCGCAGCCGCTCGAAGTGCTCGGCCATCCACTCGGTGAGCGCGTCGATGTCGCGCTCGGACCGGCGGAACTTCGCGTAGTCCAGTCCCATGTCCAGGGAGTAGGCCCCGCCGGCGCCCCACTCGAGGAACTGCTCCCGCATCTCCACCGGAGCGCCGAGCATCTCGGTGATGACCGTGGCCGGCAGCAGCGAGGCGTAGCCGGAGATGACGTCGGTGCGCCGGTCGGCGCCGGCCCGGGCCTCGAGGTCCGCGAGCAGCTGCGCCGCGATCTCCTCGGTGCGTCCGCGCAGCGATGAGATCGCCTTGGCACTGAACGAGCGGGTGACCAGCTTCCGGATCCGGTTGTGGTCCGGCGGGTCGATCGCCAGCAGCGACGGCGGTTCGGCCGGCCCGAGCGGCCAGGTCCCGCCCGCCGCGAGCAGCGCGCGCAGCAGGCCCGGGGCGTTCTCCGGCATGCGCATGCCCACGCAGAAGTCGGGGCTGCGCAGCACCTCGGTGGTGATCTCGTGGTCGACCGTGGTCCAGGTCAGGGCCGAGCGCACCATCCGGCCCTGACCACGGATCTGCTCGTAGGCCGGGTACGGGTCCCGGACCACCTCCGGGCTGATGATCATGTGGGCGCCCAGGTCGCCCTTGCCCGCCTGGCGGGTCACCTCCTGGCGCATCGCCCCGTGCCGCAGCACCCACCGGATCCACCGTCGTACGCCTCGCGATGCCGCCATGCCGGCCTCCCCGCCTCGTCGTCGAGCTCGAATCCGAAGCTACCAGGGGTAAGTTACCGCGGGTAGGCGCGTTTCGCCGCCCCGGCGGGGGGTGGCCCCGGTGTCACCGGGTACCAATGACGGGTGACCGCCGTCGGGGAGCCGCGCCTGCTCGCGGTCAGTGACCTGCATGTGCGGTACGCGGAGAACGGTGACATCGCCGCGGGGCTGCGCCCGTCGCACCCGGGCGACTGGCTGATCGTCGCAGGTGACGTCGACGAACGGATCGAGAGCGTCGTCGCGACGCTCGCCGCGCTGCGCGACCGCTTCGCCCGGGTGCTGTGGACACCGGGCAACCACGAGCTCTGGACCCGCGCCAAGAATGTCCGGGCCGACTCGGTCGAGCGGCTCTCCGGTGTCGCCCGCTACGACGAGCTGGTCCGCCGCTGCCGGGAGATCGGGGTGCTGACCCCGGAGGACGCGTGGCCGGTGTGGGACGGGCCGGGCGGACCGGTCGTCGTCGCGTCGCTGTTCGTGCCCTACGACTACTCGTTCCTGCCCGCCGGCACCTCGACCCCGGAGGAGGGGCTGGCCGCGGCCCACGCCGCGGGTGTCGTCTGCACCGACGAGTACCTGCTCCACCCGGACCCGTACGCGACGCGGGCGGAGTGGTCCGCGGCCCGGGTGGCCGCCACCGTCGCCCGCCTCGACGCGCTCGACCCGGACCTGCCGACCGTCCTGGTGAACCACTGGCCGCTGGTCCGCGAGCCCTGCGACGTCCTGTGGTACCCGGAGTTCGCGCTCTGGTGCGGGACGACGGCGACGGCGGACTGGCACCGCCGCTACCGGGCCCGGGCGGTCGTGCACGGTCACCTGCACATCCCGCGCACGGTCACCGTCGACGGCGTGCCGTTCGTCGAGGTGTCGCTGGGCTACCCGCGGGAGTGGCGACGCCATTCCGAACGGGTCGGCGGGCACTTCCCGGACCAGTTGCCGCGCACGGTGTTGCCTGCATCATAGTTAGGCAAGGCTTACCTTGCTATAGCCTCGGGGTCCGTCGACACCCGAGGAGAACGATGACTGCGCTGCGCGTCGCCGTGATCGGTGCCGGTCCGGCCGCCGTCTACACCGCCGACACCCTGCTGAAGTCCGACGCCGACGTCACCGTGGACCTGTTCGAGAAGCTGCCCGCACCGTTCGGGCTGGTCCGCTACGGCGTCGCCCCGGACCACCCGCGGATCAAGCAGATCGTGCACGCCCTGCACCGCGTGCTGGACCGCCCCGGTGTGCGGCTGTTCGGCAACGTCCACGTCGGGACCGACATCACCCTGTCCGACCTGCGCGAGCACTACGACGCGGTCGTCGCGGCCACCGGCTGCGAGCGGGACCGGGACCTCGACGTCCCCGGGATCGACCTGCCGGGCAGCCACGGTGCCGCCAGCTTCGTGCAATGGTACGACGGCCACCCCGACGTACCCCGGGACTGGACGCTCGACGCGTCGTCGGTCGCGGTGATCGGTGCCGGGAACGTGGCCCTGGACGTCGCCCGGATCCTGGCGAGCACCGCCGAGGACCTGGCGAGCACCGAGATCCCGGACTCGGTCCACGCCGGGCTCTCCCGCAACCCGGCCACCGACGTGCACGTGTTCGCCCGTCGCGGGATCGCCCACGCCCGGTTCAGCCCGATGGAGCTGCGCGAGCTCGACCACGTCCCGGGTGTCGAGGTGATCGTCGACCCGGCCGACGTCGAGTTCGACGACGTCGCCGCCGCCGAGGTCCGCTCCGCCAAGCACGTCGAGATGGTGGTGCGGACCCTGCAGGGGTGGGCGCTGCGCGACCGGCGCGGCGATCCGCGCCGGGTGCACCTGCACTTCCTCTCGCGCCCCGAGCGGATCCTCGGCACCGACCGCGTCGAGGGCATCCGGATCGAGCGCACCGAGTACACCGGCCACGGCGACGTCCGCGACACCGGCCGGTTCACCGATTTCCCGGTCGGTGCGGTCTACCGGGCGATCGGCTACACCGGCTCGCACCTGGCCGATCTGCCGTTCGACCACGAGCACGGCGTGCTGCCGCACCGCAAGGGGCGGGTGCACGACATCGACGGCCAGGAGCTGCCCGGCGTTTACGCCGTCGGCTGGATCAAGCGCGGACCGGTCGGGCTGATCGGGCACACCAAGGGCTGCGCGTCGGAGACCGTCGCAAGCCTGCTGGCCGACGCCCCGCAGCTGCCCCGGGCGCCCCGCCGCGATCCGGCGGAGGTCGAGGCGCTGCTGGAGCGCCGGGGCGTGGCCTACACGACCTGGAGCGGCTGGCTCGCGCTCGACAAGCACGAGCGCAGCCTCGGCGAGGCGCGCGGCCGCGAGCGGACGAAGGTCGTGCCGCGCGAGGACATGGTGGAGATCAGCAGAACGGGATGACCCTCCGGCCCACGACGCCGGATGCCGGGGTGGGTGGTCGCGGAACTCCGCGGCCGCCCACCCGATCACTCCCGCGGCTCCCGCGGCGCGGGCAGTGCCCGCGGGGGCCGGCGGCCGACCGGTTCGCGCCGTCCGCGCTCCCGGGACGGGACGAACAGCCACAGCACCCACACTCCCGGGCCGCTGGCCAGCAGGATCGCGGTGGCCAGCCACCCGTCGCGCCACAGGGCGCCGGCGACGAGCCAGCCCGCGATCCACACCGCCATCGCGACGAGCCGGATCCGGATGCGACGACCGTGCTCGACCGCCAGCGGCTCGGTCAGGTCGGTGACGACCTGGACCCGTTCGCGACGGCGGCGCATGCCGGCGACGCTACGCGGGGTCAGCCGCGCGTGCGCTCCCCGAAGCGGCGGCGGAACTTCTCGACCTGGCCGGCGGCGTCGAGCACCCGCGCGTTGCCCGTCCAGAACGGGTGCGACGCCGAGGTCGTGTCCACCTTGATCAGGGGATAGGTGTTCCCGTCCGACCACTCGACGGTCTCGCGCGAGGTTTCGGTCGACCGGGTCAGGAACTCGTCGCCGGTGGACGTGTCGCGGTAGACGACCGGGCCGTACGGGGGGTGGATGCCGGGCTTCACGGTGTTCCTCCTGCGTCGCGGGTGTTACCGTCATAGTAATCGACAATGATTACTGTTTACAGGAAGGGGTGCCGGTGGACGGGTTCACGGTGGTCCGGTGCGGGGCCTGTGCCCACGCGCCGTCGGGATTCGACGAGGACGCGCACGGCACCGTCGCGGCCCTGCCCGGCATCGACGAGGTGCTGGTGGAGGGCCTGCGCGCGGTGGTGCAGGACAGCGCCCACGGGGTGCTCGTGACCACCGGGTGCCGGCTCGGGCCGGGCGTCTGTGCGGTCCGCCGGCCCGGGCTGATGCTGCTGGTGCAGGCCTGCGACGCGACCCGCACCCGTCCCGAGTCGCCGGTGGTCGCGGTCGGCCCGGTCCGCAGCACCGACGACGTCCGCGCGGTGACCCGCTGGCTCCAGGACGGCGCGCCCGACCCGCAGGCACTGCCCGCACGGCTGCGTTGCGCGATCACCCCGGAGACGGCTCGGGGCTGATGCCTGCCTCTCCGAGAGGCCGGGCCCGCCGCTCCGTCTTGCAAGGAACCTTGCCGATCGGCAATCTGGCGGTGTGGACGACACCGGACGCGACGTGCTCGCCGGGGTGGGCCCGCGGCTGCGGGACCTGCGCCGTCGCCGCGGCGCCACCCTCGACCAGCTCGCCGCGGAGACCTCCCTGACCGCGAGCACGCTGTCCCGGCTGGAGACCGGAAAGCTGCGGCCGACGCTGGAGCAGCTGCTGCCGCTGGCCCGGGCCCACGGGGTCCCGCTCGACGACCTGGTGCAGGCACCACCGACCGGCGATCCCCGCATCCACCTGCGCCCGGTGCGTCACCGCGGGCTGGTGTTCGTCCCGCTGACCCGGCGCGGTGGTGGGGTCCAGGCCTTCAAGGTGATCTACCCTCCGGCGGCCGCGTCCGCGACGACCGCCCTGCAGACCCACGAGGGCTACGAGTGGTTCTACGTCCTCGACGGCCGGGTGCGGCTGGTCCTCGACGACACCGAGCACCTCCTCGACCCCGGCGAGGTCGTCGAGTTCGACACCGGCACACCGCACTGGATCGGCAGCGCCGACGACCGGCCCGCCGAGACGCTCGCGCTGTTCAGCCTGCAGAGCGAGCACGCACACCTCAGCCACGGCGCAGCGGGTCCGGGCCGCCGCTGAGCCCGGTCCGCCCACTTTCTCCCTCGCGCGGCCGGGGCGTGGTCGGGCAGGGTCGGGGTGTGAGCACCCTGCGCCGGGACCCGATGCCGTTGCGCGGCCGGACCGCGCTCGTGACCGGCGGTGGCCGTCGCGGCGGGATCGGGCACGCGACCGCCTGCCGGCTCGCCGCGTACGGCGCGGCCGTGGTCGTGCACCACTTCGCCCCGCACGACGCGGCGCAGCCGTGGGGCGCCGACGACGTCGACGACGTGCTGGCCGAGGTGCGGACGCACGCGACGGCGCCCGTCGCCGGGGTGCACGCCGATCTCGCCGACCCGTCCGCGCCGCAGCGGCTGCTCGACACCGCCCGTGAGCTCGCCGGGCCGGTGGATCTGCTCGTCGCCAACCAGGCGCTGTCGGGGTCCGACGGCCCGCTGGGGGAGCTGTCCGTGGAGCTGGACCGGCACTGGGCGGTCGACGCGCGTGCCTCGATCCTGCTGGTCCAGGCGTGGGCGAACGCGCACGACGACACCCGTCCCGGTGGCGCGGCCGTCCTGCTCACCTCGGGGCAGGCACGCGGGCCGATGCCCGGTGAGGTGGCCTACGCCGCGGCGAAGGCGGCCGTCGCGGGGATCACCCCGACCCTGGCCGACCAGCTCGCGGACCGGCGGCTGCGGGTCAACACGGTGAACCCGGGGCCGGTCGACACCGGCTACCTCGGCGCGGACGCGTTCCGCGAGATGGCCCCGATGTTCCCGTTCGGCCGGTTCGGTGAGCCGGACGACCCGGCCCGGCTAATCGCCTGGTTGTGCACCGACGAGGCGGCCTGGATCACCGGACAGGTGATCGACTCCGAAGGTGGGTTCGCGCGGCACCGGAACGGGTGGCGCCCCGGGTGAGGTGGAGCGGACGACGGGATTCGAACCCGCGACCCTCACCTTGGCAAGGTGATGCGCTACCAGCTGCGCTACGTCCGCATGCGCACCGTCCCCGGTGCGTGCCCGACCACGATAGCCCACCGGATCCTGGTCTCCGCGCCGCACCCCGGCGATGATCATTACTGCGCCCGGGGTGCGGGTACACCGCCGTCATGAGCGGACGGTTGGACGGGACGACGGTGATCGTGACGGGAGCGTCGAGCGGCATCGGTGAGGCGACCGCACGGGCGCTGTCGGCCGAGGGTGCGACGGTGGCGCTGCTGGCCCGGCGCCGGGAGCGGCTCGAGGAGCTGGCGGACTCGCTGCCGGGGTCGTCGGTGCACCCGGTGGACGTCGCCGACGACGACGCGCTGCACGCCGCCGTGGCGGCCGTGGTCGAGCAGCACGGCGGGCTGGACGTGCTGGTCAACAACGCCGGCGTCGGGGCCTGGGGCCCGGCGGCCGAGGCCGACGTCGCGGACTGGCGCAGGATGATCGACGTCAACCTCATGGGTGTGCTGTCGGCGACGCACGCGGCCCTGCCGCACCTGGCGTCGGCAGCCGGTGGCCCGCGCGGCGTCGCCGACGTGGTGACGATCAGCTCGGCGGCCGGACGACGGGTCCCCTCCCCGCACAGCAATGTCTACGCGGCCACCAAGCACGGGGTCGGCGCGTTCTGCGAGGCGCTGCGCCAGGAGTACGCCGAACGCCACGTGCGGGTGGGCCTCGTGGAGCCCGGCCTCGTCACCTCGGAGATGACGACCTCGGGTGCGCAGTACGCGCCGGACGTGACCTCGACGGGCGAGCGCGGGGTGCTGCAGCCGGCCGACATCGCCGACGCCGTCGTCTACATCGTGACCCGACCGCGGCACGTGGCGGTCAACGAGGTGCTGGTGCGGCCGGTGGAACAGGTGCGGTGACCTCGGCGCGGAGCCCGGAAACGCAGAATCCCCGGGGCCGGGATTCCGGCCCCGGGGATCCGGGACATGGTGCGCGATACTGGGATTGAACCAGTGACCCCTACCGTGTCAAGGTAGTGCTCTCCCGCTGAGCTAATCGCGCGAGGCGGCGGCGGGAATCGAACCCGCGTACAGGGCTTTGCAGGCCCTTGCCTAAGCCACTCGGCCACGCCGCCGGAAACCGGCCTGCTGTCGCGGCCCGGCAGAGCGGACGACGGGATTCGAACCCGCGACCCTCACCTTGGCAAGGTGATGCGCTACCAGCTGCGCTACGTCCGCATGTCGCACCGTTCCCGAAGCGTTTCCGCGAGTTCCCGGTGCGTTGGGAGAACAGTAGCGCACGGTCCGTGGCCGCTGTCGAGGGGGTACCCGATGATCGTCTGCCCAGGTCGGCGGCGCTATGACGGCCGGAGGCGTCCGGGGGAGCGCGCTGCCGGCCTCTCGCGGGCCGTGTCGGCCATCCGGTCACGTTCGGGAAAAGCAAGATCCCCGAGGCCGACGTGCGGCCCCGGGGATCTGGGAAATGGTGCGCGATACTGGGATTGAACCAGTGACCCCTACCGTGTCAAGGTAGTGCTCTCCCGCTGAGCTAATCGCGCGAGGCGGCGGCGGGAATCGAACCCGCGTACAGGGCTTTGCAGGCCCTTGCCTAAGCCACTCGGCCACGCCGCCGGAAACCGGCCTGCTGTCGCGGCCCGGCAGAGCGGACGACGGGATTCGAACCCGCGACCCTCACCTTGGCAAGGTGATGCGCTACCAGCTGCGCTACGTCCGCA
>NZ_MCIM01000001.1:4279244-4283686 GCF_001932405.1 Pseudonocardia sp. Ae331_Ps2
CACGTGGGTGTGCCCGGCTGTGCGGGCGGCGAGCAGGGCTCCGTGCAGGCCGGGTGCGGCCGCGGCGAGGACGTCGATGCCTTCGTGCAGGTAACGGTAGGCCGTTGCAGTGCTGATCGCGTTGTCACCGGCCAAACATCGGACCCGGGTAGCATCACAGAACCAGCGGATCACCAGCACTGCCTGGGCGAACGGGGTCAACGCCCGCCGCCGGGTGCCACGTCGACGGCGTTGAAGGACCAGGAGCCGCGCCAGATAGGCCACGGTGCGCTCCCCGATCGGGAGGACAGCGGTGTAGGTGACAGGATCAGACATGCAGGACCTCGGTGACGGTGTCGATCTGTGCTGGACCGAACCGATCTACCGGGGTCCTGCCCCGTTCCCGCTCATCTCACCACCCTCGGCGTGTCGCCACGACCTGCCACCCCGCTACTGAGAACACCTCATTGTCCTCAAGTTCTTTGCCTACCTGAATAGTGCCGACGCGTACGACGGAAAAGTTACCCAGTTCTTGAACTCGTACATGGGCGAGAGAGCGGCTGACACCGACCTGGCCGACGATCGAGAACTCTTTACGAAGGTGGTTGCACACCTAGCTAAGGTTACCGACGGCAAGCCATTTCTTCGCTCGCGGACTAACATTACCCCGGTAAATCAGCTGGAGGCCGTGCTCGTTGGAATAGGCCGGGTTCTCCGGTCAGGTGCGGAGCCGGTCACGCCACGTCCCGGTTGGCAGGACGACCCAGCGCTCGTCCAAGCGAGCACGAAAGGAACTAACACGCGTACGACATTCCACGCCCGGCTCGATCGCGCCGAGCGAATCTTCCAACCATGACGTGGCAGACCGAGGATCTATTCGACGCCGCAACTGACCTTGTCGACCGCGAGGCGCGGCGTCTTCACGCGCTGGGAGCAATTGCCAAGAATCATCCAGACAAGTTTGACAAAGAAGGCGTGTTCGCCATGAGTCGAGCATTAACCTACGTTGTTTGTGGTGGAATCCTAGAGAAGTTGATGCGCGATCTACCGGCCGCAATATCGGATGATGTCTTGAGTCTGCGACTACAGCGATCGGATGTTCCATCATCACTTCTCGCTGTGCTTGCTGCAAGCTCCTTTCAGAAATGCAATCAGCGGACGACTCGCACGCTGATTGCACGAGTTGGTCTTCTGGTGGAAGCTTTCCAGCATGCAAGTGACGCAAGACCAATGACCGCATTCGGTGACGATCTTGCGCTTGCCGACGGCACAACAATAGCTGTTGCCCAGTTCGAAGCCCTTTGGGTTCTCCTTGACTTACCCGGCCACTGGCACAATATCCCTGCAGATGCACTGCTGATGCGCGAACTGACGCAGAAGCGTAATGACGTAGCTCACTGGGATATCGACCCCGTCGATGTCGGGAAGTCGCGTAATATGGCAGATCTAGTCAAGATCACGACCCAGCTTCGATCTCTGCTTGATCACGTGGGGCTGACGGTGTGCGAGTGGCTCGACGGGCTGACCAACTCCCGACCCATCCAAGCGGCGCAGGCCCCTGGTTCGTGAACGGACGACGAGCCCTCGCCGGGCGGCAGATCTCGGGGAGGGGGGTGCGCCATCTATCCGACCTCCCGGAGGACTACCACACGGCACGCCGGGCGCAGGTCTGGCAAGGTCGGCGGTGGCGGGCGAGCAGCTGCGCCCGACGTGCCGCGCGGTCTGGCGTTGCCAGATCGAGGAGATAGCGCTTCGGTCTAGGCGCGTGGAGGCGGAGCATTTCCGGAGCGAGACCGCCGGGCGCATCCGAAACTGGCTGACACGGGCCGTCAGGAAGCGGCAGCTCAGACGACATAAGACGATACGAGGCGACCAGGCATAAGCGACAGCTTCTGCCTTAACGCCGAGGTGCTCGGCGCGGGTGAGGGGTGAGCTGCGAGAACCCCATCTGGTCGGATGGTCACGGCTTGGCGATAGACGCGTTCCCAGCGTGGCAGGTCCTCAGAGGTGACGATGTCGGCGGGCACCTCCAACGTCGTGAACGTGGTGGGGTCGAAGAGGTCGAGGCTGCTGCGGCCGTCGCGGAGCCGGATGTGGGCGGCGCGGGTACCGGGCTCACCGGACGGGCTCGCCGGGTCCTCGACGCCGCCGGTCCCGTAGTGGAACCCGAGCACCAGGGTGGTGGCGTCGATTTGTTCCGGGGGTGGCGGAGCGCCAGGTGTCTTGCGGGAGCGGAGGAGTGCCTGGCTGACTGTTCGTCGTGCGACGGGGAGTCGTTCGGTCTCGTAGGAGGCTAGCCATGTGTCGTCCCCTCGGCAGGCGAAGGCGAGTCGCCATGCGAGCGCGTGCGCGTCCTGGACGCCGGTGTTGCCGCCGAATCCACCGTAGGGCGGCATGACGTGGGCGGCGTCGCCGACGAGGAAAGCGCGACCGGCGCGAAGCTGCGATGCAACGTAAGCGCCGGTCCGCCAGGTGGCGATGTCGTCGATGACCGGTTGCAGGTCAGGAATGCCGCTTGCGGCGCGGATCGTGTCGCGGACGTGCTGGTCGAGGTCGTCCGGGTCGGAGCCGGATACATGGGTGCCGAGTTGCCAGCTCCGGCCAGAGGCGTTGCCGCGGGCGAAGAGAAACGCGCAGGCCGATCGGGCGAACAGGGCCTCTGTGTGTCGGCCTCGGAGGGCTGGTTCGAGGTGTGCGTGAAAGAGTGCGCTCACGGCAGTGCCCGGGAGCGACTCGCCGCTCCAGCCGATGTTCAGGGCGGTCCGGGTCGGGCTGTGTGCACCGTCGGCGGCGATGAGGTAGCGGGCTCGTACGGCGTGGCCCTCGATCACGGCGTTGACGCCGTCGGCGTCCTGGCTCTGGATGTGCGCGGTGTGAGCGAAGCGGACGTCGGCGCCGAGTTCGTGGGCTCGGTCGCGGACGAGAGGTTCGATCCGCTGCTGGTCGCATGACCATGCCGGAGACGGGCTCAGATCGGCGGTGTCGTCCTCAGCCGGTGCGGGGATCCAGGTCTCGTGCTCCGCGGCGAGGGTGTCGGCGACGGTGAAGCCACCATTGGGCTCGCCGGCGGCCAGAACCTGGCCCTCGATACCGAGTGCACGGAAGATCTCCATCGTTCGCGCATTGACCAGCCGCGCCTTCGTGTGACGGGAGGTACCGGGGCGTCGCTCGACGAGGAGCACGTGTAAGCCGTGGAGGCCGAGTAGCGCTGCTGAGGCGAGCCCGGTCAGGCCGCCGCCGACTACCAGTACGTCGGTGGTCGGCGGTAGGGCACGGGGCTGGGGTGCGGATGTCATCGAGTTCGCCATGGGTTGCGCCGTCGTTCCCGTGGCTCTGTCGTCAGATCCTCCGCCATCGAGGTGGTCAGCTCCGCGAGACGGCCAGCGAAGTCGGTGATCTCGTCCTCGGTCCAACCCTGAAGGTGGCGGGCGAAGGCCGATGCAAGCTCGGAGCGGAACCGGTCGACCGTCGACTCGCCCTCCGACGTCAGAGCGATGCGGTACGAGCGGCCGTCCGTCTCGTCGCCGACTCGCTCGATCAGGCCCGCCGTCGCCAGCTCGCTAGCGGCCCGGCTGACCGACTGTGCCGGTACGTCCAACTCCTCAGTGACCTCGGACGGGCGGACTGGTCGTTGCGCGGCCAGGTTGAGCAGCCCCAGGTGGACTGGGCCCCAGGTGGATCGGGCCGCGGCCCTGCGCTGGATCTGTGCGGCGCGATCCAGGGATCGGATGATGCTCCAAATCGATTTACTTACTTCCATGAAGGAACTATACCGTCGAGGTCGTGCGACGAGTCAAGTCGCACGAGGAGCGGGCGGGTCGGCGGTGGCCGTTGCGGTGAAAATCGGGCTATGGCCCGGGGCAGCTCTGGGTGAGTTCTGCCGGTCGTAGCACTTGATCTTGGCGAGTTGGGCGGGACAGGATGTTCCGTGCGTGAAATGTTGATGTTGTCGGATCGGGAGGAGATCTCGAGGGGTCTGGCGGAAGGCTTGTCCTACAAGCAGATCGCCTCGGTGGTGGGTCGTGATCCGTCGGTGATCTCTCGTGAGGTCCGTCGCCACGGCGGACGCCACGAGTACCGGGCCGCGGCAGCGCAGGAACGGGCCCAGGCGGCGCGGGCGCGCCCGAAGCAGCTCGCGGTGGACCGCTATCCGCGGTTGCGCGGGATCGTGCACGCTCTGCTGCGTCGTGGCTGGTCACCGGCCTCGATCGCGGGCCGGTTGCCGACCGAGTATCCCGACGATCAGGCTTGCCGGGTGTCTCACGAGGCGATCTACCAGTGGATCTATGCCACCCCGGTGTCCACCCTGGCCCGCGAGCTGCTCGCACTGCGCTCCGGGCGCACCACTCGACGTGGCGGACGGAAGCCACCACCGGCTCCGCGGATCAAGGACCCCGTCTACATCGACGAGCGCCCCGTCAACGCCGAGGGGCGTGTGGTGCCCGGGCACTGGGAGGGTGACC
>NZ_MCIM01000001.1:4283698-4288685 GCF_001932405.1 Pseudonocardia sp. Ae331_Ps2
GAGAAGTCCCCGAGCGGACGACGGGATTCGAACCCGCGACCCTCACCTTGGCAAGGTGATGCGCTACCAGCTGCGCTACGTCCGCATGTCGCACCGTTCCCGAAGCGTTTCCGCGAGTTCCCGGTGCGTTGGGAGAACAGTAGCGCACGGTCCGTGGCCGCTGTCGAGGGGGTACCCGATGATCGTCTGCCCAGGTCGGCGGCGCTATGACGGCCGGAGGCGTCCGGGGGAGCGCGCTGCCGGCCTCTCGCGGGCCGTGTCGGCCATCCGGTCACGTTCGGGAAAAGCAAGATCCCCGAGGCCGACGTGCGGCCCCGGGGATCTGGGAAATGGTGCGCGATACTGGGATTGAACCAGTGACCCCTACCGTGTCAAGGTAGTGCTCTCCCGCTGAGCTAATCGCGCGTGGGAAGAGAAGTCCCCGAGCGGACGACGGGATTCGAACCCGCGACCCTCACCTTGGCAAGGTGATGCGCTACCAGCTGCGCTACGTCCGCACCGTGCACCGCGTCCCGGGCCGTGAGGCCCGTCCGCGGCGCGGTGAGAGAACATTAGCACCCGCCCCGAGGGGGGTCCGACCGCCCCCTCTCTCCACCACCGGATGTCCTCTCACGTGCGGAGACGCGCTCCGCCCGGTGGTGGGGTGCCTCGGTTCAGTCCCGGGCGGTGGTGTCCAGCAGGTCCGCGAGGGCGGCGTCGAAGTCGAGCCACGAGTACTCGGCGGCGGCGGGCACGGCGTCGTAGGTCGCCTGCAGGAACTCCGACAGCGTCGCCGCGGAGGTGGTGAACAGGGCGTGGCCCGAGGGGGAGGTGAGCTCGAGCTCGATCCGGGTCGGGTCGTCGCTCATCGGCTGCACCCGGACGTCGCCGGTGCCGGCGGAGTCGACCAGGCCGTCGCCGAGCAGGTCGCGGGCGAAGACCCAGTCGACCGTGGTGTCGTGGCCGGTCTTGAACGAGGCCTGGACGGCGTAGGGGTCGCGGCTCGTGTAGGACAGTTCGACCTTCACGGGCACGACGGGCGCGTCCGGAGCGATGAGCTCGAACATGGCCGTCGCCCGGATCGTCTTGGACTCGTCGCGCATCGGTGATCCTCTTTCGTGGGGGCGTTGCGTGGGGCGTCAGTGTGGGAACGAGAGAGAAGGCCTCGGGGTGACGGGTTCGATGCGCATGAACGTGGGTCACCGTGGGATGACCCCCGATCGAGTCACAACGGTGTAACTCACCGCGTGCGACGACAGGGCTGAACGGGGCTCGGCGCCGTCCTGGCGTGTGAGCCGCGCAGCGCAGAACGACTACTCTCGTCGGAGTCCGAACCGGAACGGGTGCGGACACCGAACACAGCAATCGTGAGGACAACGCTGGTGGCAGGCATCGCCGATCCGCCGGACCGCCCCGAGCACGGGCGGGCCGCCGGGCCTGCCGCGCGCCGTGATCCGTCACGTCGCGACGACGCCGGGGACGCGCGTCTCGTGCAACGGATCGTGTCCGGGGACTCGACCGCACTGGGCGAGCTGTACGACCGGTTCGGGCGCCAGGCCTACTCCCTCGCGCGCCGCATCTGCGCCGACGAGGGTCTCGCCGAGGACGTCGTCCAGGAGGTCTTCCTGGCCTTCTGGCGCGACCCGTCGCGCTTCGACCCCGCCAAGGGCCGGTTCGGCACCTGGCTGTTGACACTGGTGCACCACAAGTCCGTCGACGCCGTCCGCCGGGAGAGCGCCATCCGGCGTCGCACCGTCCCGGCGTCGGAGGACGGCTCGGAGTGGAACGCCCCGCCCGGGCCGGGCGCCGACGAGGGAGCCATCGGCGCGCTGGTCGCGGGCCACGTGCGTGACGCGCTCGATCAGCTGCCCGCCGACCAGCGGAAGGTCCTGGCGCTGGCGTACTACGGCGGCTACACGCAACGCGAGGTGGCCGCGATGACAGGGGTGCCGCTGGGCACCGTGAAGTCCCGCATGTTCACCGGGGTGGCCAAGCTCCGGAATCTGCTGGGCCCCGTGGTCGGGGACGCCGGGGCGGACCTGGCGGGAGGGCTGTCGTGAACGACAACGAGGGGAGGCCCTGTCCGATGAACGAGCAGACGGTCGGCTGGGCGCTCCACGCCCTCGAGCCCGACGAGGAGATCGAGGTGCTGCAGCACCTCGAGGGCTGCGACGAGTGCCGTCGGCTCGCCGCCGACGTGGCCGAGACGACCACCGTCCTCGGCGGCGCGGTGCAGCAGGTGGAACCGCCCGCGTCGCTGCGCGACGCGATCCTGGAGCAGGCCCGGAACACCCCGCAGGTCGGACGGGTCGGTGACCGGGCGCTCCCGCGCCACGCGCTGCGCGACGACGTCGCGTCCTCCGGAGCTTCGCCCGAGGGCGGGGCGCGCCCGTCGCGGTCCGAGCGGCCCACCGTCGCCGCGACACGCCCGCCGGCGGGGCCCGGACGCGGCCGCACCCGGAACGGGTGGCTGCGCCGCCCCGGTCGGGTACTGGTCGCGGCGGCCGTCGCACTCGCGGTGATCGTCAGCGGGGGAGTCGTCGTCGGGCAGATGCGGTCGATGCAGGCGGAGCGCGACGCGAGCCTCGCGCAGGCCCAGGAGATGCGCGACGTACTCTCCGCCATCGCGCAGCCCGGGACCCCGCACGCCTTCCTGTCCCCCGAGCCGGGAGGACCGATGGTCGCGGCCGTCGTGATGAAGGACGGACAGCGGGAGGTCATGCCGATGGGGCTCGACCCGAACGAGCCCGCCGACCAGACCTATGTCCTGTGGGGGCTGAACGGGGACGGAACTCCGCGGGCGATCGGCACGTTCGACGTGCGAGCGGGTCAGTCGGGACCGGTATCCGTAGAATCGCCCGACAGCGGGAGCTACGGGACATACGCCGTCTCGCTCGAGCGCGGAAGGGAGGCTCCCCACGCGCCGACCAACGTAGTCGCGGCCGGGCAGGTGGAGACCTGAGTACGACGGAGAAGAACGACGCCGGTGCTCCGGCGTCCGGGAGCACGACCTCCGGGCGCCGGTACACCGCTGTCCGCAGGAGGTACCGGCGGGCGAAGGTCCGCTACCGTGCGTTCCGGGCGGGGGTGGCCCGCAGCCCGGTGCTGGACCTGACCTACCGCATCACCATGGGGGTCCTCGGCGCCGCGATCGTCATCATCGGGATCATCGCGCTGCCCGCGCCGGGTCCCGGCTGGGCGATCATCTTCCTCGGCCTGGGCGTGCTCGCCGCCGAGTTCAGCTGGGCCCAGCGGCTCCTGCACTGGGTCCGCGTCCGCTACGACGGCTGGGTCGCCTGGATGGGCCGCCAGAACCGTGTCGTGCAGCTGCTGGTGATGACCTTGATCCTCGGCACGGTGGCGGTCTGCGCGTGGCTTTTCGGGATCTTCGCGACGGTCGGAGGCTGGGTGGGGATCCACTGGGAGTGGCTGCACTCGCCGCTGCTGCCGTTGCTCCAGCCGCCGCCCCCGCCGGTGCCCGTACCCGGATCGGAGCTGGTCACGGGCCCGCGGTGATCCACCGGTGACCCCCGTGAACGGCGGGGGGACGGGCTGTGTAGAGTTGGTTTCACCGCTGAGGGCGATTAGCTCAGGGGGAGAGCGCTTCGTTCACACCGAAGAGGTCACTGGTTCGATCCCAGTATCGCCCACAGTCAAAACCCCTGGTCAGTTCCTTGTAGTGAGAGAACCGACCAGGGGTTTCGTGTGTTCGATGGGTCCTGCTTGCCCAACTGCCTGACTATTGCTGTTCCCCGGGGAACAGGTCGTTGATGGCGGTGGCGCCTTCGTCGATCACGGGGCGGATCTGCTTGCGGTAGACGAGTTCGGTGACCGAGCTGCTGCTCGCGTGGCCGACCAGCCGGGCGATCTGGTCGACGGTCATGCCGCTGTCGGGCAGCAGGGACACGAAGCTGTGCCGCAGCTCGCGTGGCGTCCATGGGGCTGCAGCTGGCGAGGTGCCGGCCGAAACATCGACGAGGCGTACCTGTGGCCGGAGATCCTGGGCCGGCAGATGACCCCGGTCAATGAGCGTCGCTGAGCTCCTGGAGCTGCGTCCGACCCGGGTGACGGCCCCGCACGACACCTGACAGCAGCTCCGCGACTCTGCCCGTGCCGCGATGGAGGTCTTGACCGAAGTTGGGTCGTTCCTGTTCGAGCAGCACGAGATCACCGAGGTGCCGTGGGCCAAGTCCGTTCGAGGAGCTGACGGGCAGGCCGTCGAGCCTCGGCGAGGGCGAGATTCAGGTATCGCAGCCAGCGTCTTCCTGCCGGTGGAGGTAGCGCTGTAGCAGCTCAGACCTCGGGCGGTCCGGTGTCGGTCTTTGGCTTCCCACCGCTACGACGGAGGAGTAGGGAACGTCGAACCAGGTAGACGATGCTTCCCATGGCGGTGAGAGTGCCGACGATGAATACCGCCCACCACTCGCTCATCGTGCCGACGGTGTTGACGACCATGCCGAGGCTGAGCACCAAGAAGCTCATCGGGAGCCAACGCGGCACGTCGCGGTCGGGGCGGCGCCTCACATGCGTCACGAACATGGCGGCCGTGCCGACCACGGCACCCCTCGTGCCAAGCAGGCCAAGCCACAGCCCAAAGAGTCGTAGGTCAGAGCGTCCTCCCGCGATCGACCTGCCGCTGGTGTCACGGTAGCGGTGCGGTGTCGCAACTATCCATTGCTTCGTCAAGGCGGCGCCGACGGCGCCGCGCGGCACTGAGGTGTTCTCAGTAGCGGGTTGATCATGTCGTGCGGTCGTACTCGGTGTGGAGTAGTACGAGCGCAGCTGCGGTGATCGCGCCGGTGCGCCAGGGACATAGCGTGACTCGTCGCAACGCGGCGAAGGTGGTCTTGAGCAGGGCGTTTCCGCGTTCGGCCAGAGCACGAAGGGCTGAGTGCAGGGTGTTGACGGTGCGCTGGTTGACCGTCTGCCCGCGGCCGGGGGCGAGTTTGATGGGCACGGTGAGCCGGTCGGCTTCGCCTTCGTAGCCGAGGTCGCCCAGCGCGGCGTG
>NZ_MCIM01000001.1:4288697-4292344 GCF_001932405.1 Pseudonocardia sp. Ae331_Ps2
CCGCCGCCGGGTGCCACGTCGACGGCGTTGAAGGACCAGGAGCCGCGCCAGATAGGCCACGGTGCGCTCCCCGATCGGGAGGACAGCGGTGTAGGTGACAGGATCAGACATGCAGGACCTCGGTGACGGTGTCGATCTGTGCTGGACCGAACCGATCTACCGGGGTCCTGCCCCGTTCCCGCTCATCTCACCACCCTCGGCGTGTCGCCACGACCTGCCACCCCGCTACTGAGAACACCTCATTGTCCTCAAGTTCTTTGCCTACCTGAATAGTGCCGACGCGTACGACGGAAAAGTTACCCAGTTCTTGAACTCGTACATGGGCGAGAGAGCGGCTGACACCGACCTGGCCGACGATCGAGAACTCTTTACGAAGGTGGTTGCACACCTAGCTAAGGTTACCGACGGCAAGCCATTTCTTCGCTCGCGGACTAACATTACCCCGGTAAATCAGCTGGAGGCCGTGCTCGTTGGAATAGGCCGGGTTCTCCGGTCAGGTGCGGAGCCGGTCACGCCACGTCCCGGTTGGCAGGACGACCCAGCGCTCGTCCAAGCGAGCACGAAAGGAACTAACACGCGTACGACATTCCACGCCCGGCTCGATCGCGCCGAGCGAATCTTCCAACCATGACGTGGCAGACCGAGGATCTATTCGACGCCGCAACTGACCTTGTCGACCGCGAGGCGCGGCGTCTTCACGCGCTGGGAGCAATTGCCAAGAATCATCCAGACAAGTTTGACAAAGAAGGCGTGTTCGCCATGAGTCGAGCATTAACCTACGTTGTTTGTGGTGGAATCCTAGAGAAGTTGATGCGCGATCTACCGGCCGCAATATCGGATGATGTCTTGAGTCTGCGACTACAGCGATCGGATGTTCCATCATCACTTCTCGCTGTGCTTGCTGCAAGCTCCTTTCAGAAATGCAATCAGCGGACGACTCGCACGCTGATTGCACGAGTTGGTCTTCTGGTGGAAGCTTTCCAGCATGCAAGTGACGCAAGACCAATGACCGCATTCGGTGACGATCTTGCGCTTGCCGACGGCACAACAATAGCTGTTGCCCAGTTCGAAGCCCTTTGGGTTCTCCTTGACTTACCCGGCCACTGGCACAATATCCCTGCAGATGCACTGCTGATGCGCGAACTGACGCAGAAGCGTAATGACGTAGCTCACTGGGATATCGACCCCGTCGATGTCGGGAAGTCGCGTAATATGGCAGATCTAGTCAAGATCACGACCCAGCTTCGATCTCTGCTTGATCACGTGGGGCTGACGGTGTGCGAGTGGCTCGACGGGCTGACCAACTCCCGACCCATCCAAGCGGCGCAGGCCCCTGGTTCGTGAACGGACGACGAGCCCTCGCCGGGCGGCAGATCTCGGGGAGGGGGGTGCGCCATCTATCCGACCTCCCGGAGGACTACCACACGGCACGCCGGGCGCAGGTCTGGCAAGGTCGGCGGTGGCGGGCGAGCAGCTGCGCCCGACGTGCCGCGCGGTCTGGCGTTGCCAGATCGAGGAGATAGCGCTTCGGTCTAGGCGCGTGGAGGCGGAGCATTTCCGGAGCGAGACCGCCGGGCGCATCCGAAACTGGCTGACACGGGCCGTCAGGAAGCGGCAGCTCAGACGACATAAGACGATACGAGGCGACCAGGCATAAGCGACAGCTTCTGCCTTAACGCCGAGGTGCTCGGCGCGGGTGAGGGGTGAGCTGCGAGAACCCCATCTGGTCGGATGGTCACGGCTTGGCGATAGACGCGTTCCCAGCGTGGCAGGTCCTCAGAGGTGACGATGTCGGCGGGCACCTCCAACGTCGTGAACGTGGTGGGGTCGAAGAGGTCGAGGCTGCTGCGGCCGTCGCGGAGCCGGATGTGGGCGGCGCGGGTACCGGGCTCACCGGACGGGCTCGCCGGGTCCTCGACGCCGCCGGTCCCGTAGTGGAACCCGAGCACCAGGGTGGTGGCGTCGATTTGTTCCGGGGGTGGCGGAGCGCCAGGTGTCTTGCGGGAGCGGAGGAGTGCCTGGCTGACTGTTCGTCGTGCGACGGGGAGTCGTTCGGTCTCGTAGGAGGCTAGCCATGTGTCGTCCCCTCGGCAGGCGAAGGCGAGTCGCCATGCGAGCGCGTGCGCGTCCTGGACGCCGGTGTTGCCGCCGAATCCACCGTAGGGCGGCATGACGTGGGCGGCGTCGCCGACGAGGAAAGCGCGACCGGCGCGAAGCTGCGATGCAACGTAAGCGCCGGTCCGCCAGGTGGCGATGTCGTCGATGACCGGTTGCAGGTCAGGAATGCCGCTTGCGGCGCGGATCGTGTCGCGGACGTGCTGGTCGAGGTCGTCCGGGTCGGAGCCGGATACATGGGTGCCGAGTTGCCAGCTCCGGCCAGAGGCGTTGCCGCGGGCGAAGAGAAACGCGCAGGCCGATCGGGCGAACAGGGCCTCTGTGTGTCGGCCTCGGAGGGCTGGTTCGAGGTGTGCGTGAAAGAGTGCGCTCACGGCAGTGCCCGGGAGCGACTCGCCGCTCCAGCCGATGTTCAGGGCGGTCCGGGTCGGGCTGTGTGCACCGTCGGCGGCGATGAGGTAGCGGGCTCGTACGGCGTGGCCCTCGATCACGGCGTTGACGCCGTCGGCGTCCTGGCTCTGGATGTGCGCGGTGTGAGCGAAGCGGACGTCGGCGCCGAGTTCGTGGGCTCGGTCGCGGACGAGAGGTTCGATCCGCTGCTGGTCGCATGACCATGCCGGAGACGGGCTCAGATCGGCGGTGTCGTCCTCAGCCGGTGCGGGGATCCAGGTCTCGTGCTCCGCGGCGAGGGTGTCGGCGACGGTGAAGCCACCATTGGGCTCGCCGGCGGCCAGAACCTGGCCCTCGATACCGAGTGCACGGAAGATCTCCATCGTTCGCGCATTGACCAGCCGCGCCTTCGTGTGACGGGAGGTACCGGGGCGTCGCTCGACGAGGAGCACGTGTAAGCCGTGGAGGCCGAGTAGCGCTGCTGAGGCGAGCCCGGTCAGGCCGCCGCCGACTACCAGTACGTCGGTGGTCGGCGGTAGGGCACGGGGCTGGGGTGCGGATGTCATCGAGTTCGCCATGGGTTGCGCCGTCGTTCCCGTGGCTCTGTCGTCAGATCCTCCGCCATCGAGGTGGTCAGCTCCGCGAGACGGCCAGCGAAGTCGGTGATCTCGTCCTCGGTCCAACCCTGAAGGTGGCGGGCGAAGGCCGATGCAAGCTCGGAGCGGAACCGGTCGACCGTCGACTCGCCCTCCGACGTCAGAGCGATGCGGTACGAGCGGCCGTCCGTCTCGTCGCCGACTCGCTCGATCAGGCCCGCCGTCGCCAGCTCGCTAGCGGCCCGGCTGACCGACTGTGCCGGTACGTCCAACTCCTCAGTGACCTCGGACGGGCGGACTGGTCGTTGCGCGGCCAGGTTGAGCAGCCCCAGGTGGACTGGGCCCCAGGTGGATCGGGCCGCGGCCCTGCGCTGGATCTGTGCGGCGCGATCCAGGGATCGGATGATGCTCCAAATCGATTTACTTACTTCCATGAAGGAACTATACCGTCGAGGTCGTGCGACGAGTCAAGTCGCACGAGGAGCGGGCGGGTCGGCGGTGGCCGTTGCGGTGAAAATCGGGCTATGGCCCGGGGCAGCTCTGGGT
>NZ_MCIM01000001.1:4292356-4504613 GCF_001932405.1 Pseudonocardia sp. Ae331_Ps2
TCCACGCCGCGCTGGGCGACCTCGGCTACGAAGGCGAAGCCGACCGGCTCACCGTGCCCATCAAACTCGCCCCCGGCCGCGGGCAGACGGTCAACCAGCGCACCGTCAACACCCTGCACTCAGCCCTTCGTGCTCTGGCCGAACGCGGAAACGCCCTGCTCAAGACCACCTTCGCCGCGTTGCGGCGAGTCACGCTATGTCCCTGGCGCACCGGCGCGATCACCGCAGCTGCGCTCGTACTACTCCACACCGAGTACGACCGCACGACATGATCAACCCGCTACTGAGAACACCTCAATGTCCGAGACTCCAGTACATCTGCCCCGGGACCGTCGAGACGCTCGAGTAGCGCGGCGCGGCCACAGAGAACGGCGAGCAGGTCGATCCCGGACCCGTTCACTGTTGCGCCTTGTCCCCAGGTGAAGCCGAGATCAGAAGCGTGAAGACGTAGGCCGCTCAGCCGACCACGGGGAACGAAAGCTCTGGCTCGGCTGCTCGTTGCGAACTCCAGGCTGGCCCGGACCGCGTCGGGCGGGGCGCTCCAGGAGAGCCTCAGGGGGACCGCGATGTCGACGGTGTGCACCAGCACGTCGGTCAACGGACCGCGCGGCCCGACTCCGGCGACGGCGAAACGGCTGTCCGCGTTCGCCCGCAGGTTCGCGACCAGATCTGGGAACGGCCGGGTGGCCTCGGCTCGCGAGAGCCTGTCCATGGCCCGGTCGTAGCTGCCCCTCGCACGAACGACTGCGGCGAACAGCCGCGCCTTCGGGGGATCCGACGCCAGCACGAGATGTCCGACGACGTCGCGCACCGACCAGCCGGCACACAAGCTGGGGGTGGCGAGCTGGTCGGAGTCCAGGCCTGCGACCAGGTCGGCGAGACCCAGCCGAGCTCGGCGGATCGCGGCGAACACCTCGTCGTCTGCAGCGTTGGGCTTGCCGTCGGGCTGCTCGCTCGACGTCGACTCGGGCATGGGTTCAGTCCTTCTGTGGCGTTGGTGGCGCAGTATGTGATGAGTCGTGGCACACCGACAGTGGGGGAGCGGGATGAGGTCGGCCTGGTAGTAGCCGAGTTGCTCGGCCACCCGCTTCACCACGCCGTGATCGTGGCCGAGCTCGGCGCGCAGGCCCGCGAACTCGCATCAGATCGGCGGATCTCGATCGAGCAAGCCGACAGGATCGCCGCTGTAGGCGACCATCCAGTGCGGATCGATGCGGAACCACACGTTCTCGTCCCAGAACGGTTTGGCGGGGTCGTCGTCGTAGTGGTCGACGAGGTAGTCGCGGACGGTGGGCCAGGTCGGGTCGCTGCTCGTTCCTTCGGGGTTCAGCGGCACAGCGTTTCCGTGGGTGAAGATGCCGACCTGCTCGCCGCGCATGAAGGTCGCGCTGATGGCGGGCCGCGCCGCGAGGTGACGGGCTTTGGCGGCTCGGCGGTGGGTGCCGATGATCCAGCGGCCGTGCAGGAGGTGTCCGTCGGCGCCGCTGATGCGTGGCTCGCCGCGCTGGGTGACCGTGGCGATGGCCAGTGTGCACATGCCTCGGCAGATCTGGACGACCTGCTCGGCGTCCAAGGTGCTCTCGCCTGGCCGCACGATCGACTTCAGATGGTCGCTGGAGGCGGCCCACGACGTGTCGAGCAGGGTCTGGAGGTCGCGGAGCTCGTTCCGGGTTTCGAACACCCGGCTAGCTCATCAGCTCCCACCGACATCGTCGGCTCAGCGCGGAGTCGGGCTCGGTCGTCGCGATGGGTCCGGTCCGATGCCTACCGTCGCAGAGCGCCGCATACCCGGGCGGACCATGTCGGGTGGACGGGCAGGCCTGCGCCGGCCTGACGGCCGACGTCGCGAACCTCTCGATCGCCGGCCGCACCAGGGCGACCTCCTTCGGCTGCGCGAGGTCGTCCTGGTCACCCCGGAGACGTCGGTGATGGACGACCAGGTCGCCGTGATGCCGGAGATCCCGGGCCACGGCGCGAACGCTTCTCCCGCTACCTCAAACTGGCTGAACGACACCGCGGCATCCTGAACGGGCGCTGCCCGGAGGATGCTTCGGCGGTCACACAGTCGCGCGGGTGAGGTCCGCCCGCACCGTACTGCTGCGGTGTCGTCGCCCGTGACGACCTCACCTCGCTCACGGTCCGCGCAGGCCCTGCCCGGGCCGGAGACGGCGTTGCTGACCTCCGCCTGGGACCGGGGCGTCCCGCAGCTCCGTCCCATGGCCTGCCACACGCCGTCAGGCAGATGGCCGAGGGTGTCCAGGCTCGAGTACGACCTTGCCGTGCGGGTTGCCCAGCAGGCTCAGCGCCACGGCGTCGCGCCATTCGGCGAGCGGGTAGGACCGGGCGATGGGGAGGTGGAACTCGCCTCGCGCGGCGAGCGCCGCGTACGTCGGGAGCAGTTCTGCGAGAGGGGTCAGACCCGGTCGGAACTCGTCGATGTTGACCCGCGCTCCGAGCTCTCGTGCCTCGTCGTGATTGCTGATCGTCATCACGCGGCGCGGATCGTTCCCGGCCAGTTCGATGAGGTCGCGCAGCGTTCCGGGGGCGGGGCGAGCGGTGTCGATCACCACGTCGACGTCGGCTCCGTCGGTGAGCGCGCGCACGCGCTCAGGCATCCCGTCCCCGTAGGAGGTGACGCGCGCACCGAAGCCTTCCAGGTCCGCGGTGAAGGTGGGGCCGGCTGTCGCGATCACGCGTGCGCCGCGGCGCAGCGCGATCTGCACGGCGGCGTACCCGACCATGCCGCCGGCACCGTGGACGAGCAGCGTCGCACCGGGCTGGACGTCGGTGAGCTCGAGCGTCCAGGCCGCTGTCTGCACGGCCATCGGCAGGACTGCCGCCTGCAGCGGATCGAGCCCTTCCGGCACCGGGGACCAGCTGTTGATGATGCTGTACTCAGCCGCGCCGGCGCTGGGCTGCGCCGTGAAGTCGGCCGTGCCGAACACGACATCACCGGGGCGGACCAGCGCAGACTCGTGGTCGACGATGTCGGGGCCGACCGCGTCGACGACACCGGCGACGTCGAACCCGATGCCGCGCGGCAGCCGGCCGGGCATGAACCCGCGGCAGAGTTCCCAGTCCGCGGGGTTGAGCCCCGCGGCGAGGACGCGCACCCGCACCCTGCCGCTCGGCGGGTCAGCGACCTCGACGCGCTCCTCTCGCAGCACGTCGAAGGGCTCCCCGGTCTTGTGGAAACGGATGGCCAAGGCTGAGACAGGGGACATGGCCCGATCCTCTCGTCGGTTTGTGTCAGTCACTGACGCTACCACGAAGTGTCAGTGACTGACATTCGCTAGCATGGTGCGATGCCGAGGAGCGGCGCTCAAGCGCGGGCGAGGTTGCAGGAGGCAGCCCTTGATCTCTACGCGGAGAGGGGATACGAAGCCACGACGACCGCGGAGATCGCTGCGCGCGCGGGAGTGACCGAGCGGACCTACTTCCGCCACTTCGCGGACAAGCGCGAGGTGCTGTTCGACGGCGAGACGGAGCTGCGCGACATCATGGCCGGCGCCATCAGGTCGGCCCCGGGCACGCCGTCACCACTGGATCTGGTTCTGGAGGCGTACCGCGCAGCGATCCCCCTGTTCGTCACGGGTCGCCCGGTTGCCGAGCGGAGGGCGCGCGTCATCGCGACGTCGGCGGCGCTGCAGGAACGAGCGCACGCCAAGTCCGCAGCGCTCACGTCAGCCGTGTGCGTCGCCCTGACGGACCGTCAGATCCCCGAAGCGACAGCGCTCCTGGCGTCACGAGTGGGCGCCGCGGTCTTCGGGTACGCCGCACTCGCCTGGGAAGGCGCCCCAGAGCTCGATCTCTCGGCGCTTCTCGAGCATGCCGCGGAGGAACTGTCGTGCCTCGTCGGCGCACTCAAGCCGGCATCCGCCCCACCTGCTCCGCCGTGACTCCCTCCGCGTCGCCGGGAACCACGAGAGGTGGCCCTGCGCGCCGGAGTGAGCCGGCGGTGATCAACGAACGGCCCCCGGACATCCCGCCCGATGAAGGTCCGGGGGATCCTGATCGGCGTTCCGGGTGGGCATCAGATGGGCGAATCCCACCGCGTTGGTGCTCATCCGAAGCGCGTCGTCCCATCGATGGACGCGCTGTTTCGGGTCGAGGGAGGCGCAGAGTCGGATGCGGAGCCAGTGTCCGGTGAGGCGTCGGAGTGGTCAGTCTCATTGGGACGGGGACGTGCCGAGGACGGGTGTCGTCTGGGCGAAAGCGATCCGCCACCCGTCGCCATGCTTGACCATCAGGTACGTCAGTGCGCCCGAACTCGCTGGCGCCGAGCATCAGAACGTCGGGGTCTTCTATCGGGTTCGTGTGGTCGGTGGTGAAAGGCGGCCCGAGTTGAACGGCGCCACTACCGAGCAGCGCTGACACATGCTACGAGGCGGCCCGTGGCGGCGGCCCCGGTGCAGGGGGGCTCAGCCGACCGGCCTCCCGCGCCCGCCCCGCAGCACCCGAGCCACCGTGCCGGGGCGGGCGAGCACGCTGGGGTGCTCGTGCATCATCGTGACCGCGGACAGGCGCCGGTTCAGCTCAGGATCGGTGAACGACGCGGCCTGCAGTCGTCGTCCGAACCAGGACGCGACCGGGTACCCGCGCGGGTAGGGACCGTCGACGTGCGGCAGCCGCAGGTCGGCCAGGGTCGAGATGCTCCAGGCGGCGTCGACGACGACCTGCACGTCGTCGAGGTAGCCACGGGCGGGCTCCGCCAATGACGGAGCGGAGCGGAGATAGGCCGACAGGCAGGAGGCGTGCAGCGCGGCGGAGGTCATGCCCTGCCCGTAGACGGGGTTGAACGAGGCGATCGCGTCACCGATGGGGATGATGCCGGCGGGCAGCTGTCGAAGAGATGCGGTGTCGCGGCGACGACTGTCGGCCTGGTGGTAGGTGACGACGTCGCCGATCATCCGGGCGCCGGTGGCGATGTCGCCGAAGGCCGCCGGGAAATCCCGGCTGCAGCGCTCGCGGAAGTCTGCGGGGTCGCGAGTGGGCCGGTCGTCGCCGTAGCCGGCGACCAGGACGATCCACCGGTCGTTCTCGACCGCCTGGATCCCGGCCTGACGGGCGACCCGGCCGTCGTCGGCGTCGGAGGTCGCGATCACGACGCCGGCATCGCTGATCGCAGGGTCACGCTCGAACAGGGCGCTGGCGTAGTTCAGCCTGATCGGCATCCGCTGCCAGGTCGGACGCGGATGACCACCCTGGCCCAGCCACTCGGCGAGCCTGCTCGACCGGCCGGTGGCGTCGACGACCAGATCCGCGGGCTCGGTCACGACCTCGTCCCCGACCCGCACCCGGGCCCCGGACACCCGCGCGCCGTCGAACACCAGCCCCTCGGCACGACCTGCGACCACACGGATCCCGGGGACGGCGGTGGTGGCCCGCCGGACCAGGTTCTCGAGGAAGGGGCGGGTCGTCACCAGGGTCGGCTCGTCCTGCGGCGTGGCGGGGAGCGGGCGGAGGCGGCCGTTGACCCAGAGCTCCACCGTGGCGGGGTCGGGCGGCACTGCGCCCTCGCGGATCGCGGTCGCGGTGATGCCGGGGAACCAGCGTTCGAGCTGGACCTGCCCGGCGGGCAGCAGCGCGTGCACCTGCCCGCCCTGCGGGACGCCGGGCCGGGGCTCCGGGCCGGTCGGGTCACCGTCGGGGTCGACGAGCAGGACCTCCTCGGCGTGGTCGGCGAGCACGCGCGCAGCGAGCATCCCGGCGATGCTCGCCCCGAGCACCACGGCGCGGCCCATGACGGTCCGTGGTCCCCGTGGTGGGTCTGCGGTGGCGATCTCGGCGAACACGCGGGCCGGGGGGCGGGGCACGGACGGCCTCCAGGGGATCGGTGGGTCCGGTCTGAGGACCGAGCCTACGTCGCCCCGTCCGTTCCCCGGTGTGACGACGGGGCGGGGTCGGTTCCCCCGGTGTCACAGATCGATGTGCAGGAGCGGGCAGCCCGAACGGCACGGACGGGAACGACACCGGAGAGGGTGTTCGAGAAGGTCCATCGTGGATGTCGTCCATCGCCCGTCCCCGTGCGTCCGAGGACGAGGACTGCTCGACGTCGAAGGTCAGAGCCCGACCGCGTCCGCGCCGTGCTTGGCCTGCGCAGCGGTGAAGCCCTCGAACTTCAGCTGGTCGATCAGACCCTGCCGGGAGAACGAGCTGAACTCCATGTAGCTCTTCGCGGACCGTGCCGCCTGCTCGTCCCAGTCGACGGTCACGTGGTCGACGGCATACGTCGCGTCGGCGCTGGAGAAGTGCTCGAACTCGAGCTGCTTGATGAGACCCGTCCGCGAGAACGAGCTGAAGTCGAGGTAGCCCTCGGCCGACTCGACGGCGTTCTGTCGGCTCACCGACAGCGCGGGCACGGCCGGGGCGGCGTAGGTCTCGGGAGCGGACGCCGCGCTGCTCGGTGCCGGGGCGATCACCGCCGGCGGCGCGGCGGCCACGGTGGACGGCACGACGACGGGTGCGGTGGACGGGGCCGCAGCGATGGGGGACGCCGCGTCTCCGTCGCCCGAGCCTACGGCAGCTGCGGCGGCGACGATCACCACGGCGAGCCCGCCGACGACGAACGGCCACTTCCGTCGTCGAGCCGGAGCCGGAGCCGGGTGAAGGGGCGGTTGCTGCGCCCAGGGTGCGGTCGGGAGGTTCCGCTGCTGCGGGATCCGGCCCGGCGGCGGGTACTGGCCGGGCGGCACGCCGTGGCCGGCCGGGGTGGTGCTCCAGGAGGGGCCCTGTGGGGTCTGCGGGGTCGTCATGGCCCCTATGTCGCGCGAGACGACCGAGTGTTGCCGGGTGCGGCGGCGGATCCCCAGAATTGGGGAAGGGGTGTCGTGAAGCCGGTGGCTTCCCTGGTGCCCCTGTCAGGAGAGCCCGGTCCCGCGCAGTGAGTGCTGGAGCGGCCCGGCGACCCAGTCGTCGACCTCGCGCGGTGACCGCAGCCGTACCACCGTCAGCGCCGGGTGCTCCCGGGCGACCGCGGGTACCAGCTCCCGGTACTTGTGCCGGGTCGCGACGGCCCAGCGCACGATGTTCTCCCGGTCGACGAGCAGCCGGCGCAGCGGAGGCTCGACGTTGCCGTTCCACAGCACCTCACGGCGGCGGCTGCGCCGCCACGTCCGCCGCAGCACACGGGGGAACGTGACGGTCCAGAACGGCAGGTCGAGCCAGACGAGCAGGTCCGCGCGGGCCGCCAGGCGCGGGCGCGCCGTGCCGTACTGCCACTCGGTGACCCACGTGTCGGCGGCGGTGAACCGGTCGACGTCGTCGAGGAAGGACGGGCGCGGCGTCCAGCCGGGGCCGTGGAACAGCGCGTCGATGTCGGTGTGCGGACCGCCCGTCACCGTGGCGAGGCGGGCGGCGAGCGTCGTCTTCCCGGATCCGGAGACCCCTGCGACGAGGATGCGGCGCGGCCGGGTGGGCAACGGGTCGTCCCAGCGCAGCACCCCTACACCGTACGGCCGGAATGCGACGGGAAATCCGTGCGACGAGGGCGCGGATCGCGGCTAGCGTGCGACCGACCGTGCACCGACCCGAGGAGGTGAGTCCCGTGACCGCGGTACCGACACGGGCGCTCCCACCCGGACGGCAGGCCGTCCCGGAGCGCCGCGAGCACTCCCGGAAGGCACGACCATGCATGTCATCAGCACCGAGCACCTCGACGACCACCTGACCGAACACCGGTTCACCCTCGACGGTGTCCCCGGCGTTCTCTGGTCACCCCGCACGACCGGCGGCCCGACCCCGCTGGTCCTGCTGGGCCACCCCGGCGACCTGGCACGCATGCACCCGAGGCTGCTCGGGCGGGCCCGCTCCTGCGTCGCCGACGGGTACACCGCCGCGACCCTGGAGCTGCCCGGTGCCGGCGGACGACCCCGCCTGCCCGCCGTCGACGCCGCCCGCGCCGAGCTGCGCCGGGCGGTCCGGGCGGGCGAACCCGTTCCCGACGCCGTCGTCGAACGGCTGGTCACACCGCTGGTCGAGGCGTCGGTCCCGGAGTGGCGGACGCTGCTCGACGCGCTGCCCGGGCACGACCCGGTCGCCTGGTCGGGCGGGATCACCGCGATCGGTGTCCGGATGGCGCTGGAGCCGCGGATCGCGGCGGCGCTGCTGTTCGCCGGTAGCCGGCTGCCGCGCGCGACCCTGGACGAGGCCCGGCGGGTCACCGTCCCGCTGCTGATGCTGCTGCAGTGGGACGACGAGGGCAACGACCGCCGGCAGGCTCTCGACCTGTTCGACGCGCTCGGCAGTGACGCGCTCGGCAGGACTGAGAAGACGTTGCACGCCAACACCGGCGGGCACACCGGCGTTCCCGCGTTCGAGGGTGGCGACGCGGCCCGGTTCCTCGCCCGGCACCTGCGGTGCCGGGGCCGGTCCGGATGACCCGGTGCCCGTGGCCGGCCGAATCGGACGAGGCCGTCGTCAGAGGGCCCCGACGCCGGGGTGGTGGGAGAGGATCCGGTCCAGCCGCGACCCGACCTCGTCGCAGTTGAGCCGCACGACGTCCAGGAAGGCCGCGAGGACGGGCGAGTCGTCCGACGCCCGGAACGACAGCTGCAGGTCGGGAAGGCGGACGGCCGGTGTGACGTCGCAGAACCGGACGTCGTCGCGGGCCAGCAGCCGCATCCGCGACGGCCCCAGCCCCACACCGACGCCGCACGCGGCGAGGCCGACGATCGTGTGGATGTCACGGGCGGTCGCGGCGCCGTCCAGTGCCGTCGGTGCGTCCGCGAAGACGGTCTTCGGTGCGTCCGCGAAGACGGTCTGCAGCCAGGCCCCGACCCCCGGCTCGTCGGCTCTGCCGGACACGACGAGCCGCTCGCCGGCGAGCTGTTCGATGGTGACCGACCTCGTCCCCGCGAAGGGGTGCGTCACGGCGACGGCGGCGACGAGGTCGTCGGTGCCGATGGGCACCGTGACGAGCTCCTCGGCCCCCGGGCCCCGGGGTGCCCCGCGGCCGACGGCGACGTCGAGCTCGCCCGCGAGCAGACCCGCGACGCCCGCCGGGGTTCCCGTCTCGAGTGCCTCGAGCCGGAAGTCCGGCCGGGCGCGCTGGAACCTGCCGAGCACCCCGGGCAGCGGTGCGAGCAGCGCCGAGCCGATGAAACCCAGCCGGAGCCGCCCGGTCTCCCCGCGTGCGGCTCGTCCGGCGTCCACGACGGCTCCGCCCATCTCGTCGAGCGCGCTCCGGGCGCGCGCGAGGAACGCCGTGCCGGCCGCGGTCGGGAACACCCCCTTCGGCGTGCGGTCGAACAGCCGCTCGCCGACCTCGCGTTCGAGGGCGGCGATCTGGGAGGACAGCGGCGGCTGTGCGATCCCCAGCGACGCGGCCGCCCGGCCGAAGTGCCGGTGCTCGGCGAGCGCCTGCGCGTACCGCAGATGACGTGCTTCCACCCGCGCCACGATAGCTCGGAGGTATCGTGCTGCCGTACGTGAGATATGAAGGTGGATGACACCGGCCGGTGCCGGTGTGGTGGGGGCGTGTCCGCAGAACCGAAGACCTCCCTGAACCATCCCGCCACCGGCACCTCCGTCGTGCTCCTGCACGGTGCCTGGCACTCCTCGCTGCACTGGGGCCCGGTGCGGACGGTGCTGGCCCGGCACGGGCTGACGAGCCACGCCCTCGAGATGCCGGGGCACGGCCTCGACGCCCCGTACCCGTCGGGCTACCTCCTCCCGGGGCAGCCGGGGCTCACGACGGAGCGTTCCGGGCTGGCCGACCTCACCCCCGACGTCGTCGTGAAGGACCTGCTGGGGCAGCTCGCGGACATCCGGCGGCGCACCGCCCGGCTGGTGCTGGTCGCCCACAGTGCCGGTGGCGGGCCCGCGTCCGCCGTCCTCGAACAGGAGCCGGGCCTCGTCGACCACGTCGTGTACCTGTCGGCGTTCGTCCCCGCGGGCCGTCCCCGGTTCACCGACTACATCGGCGCGCCGGAGAACGCCCACGCCACGCACGCACCCCGGATCGGTGACCCGGACCGGATCGGCGCGATGCGGATCAATCCCCTGTCCCACGACCCCGCCGAGGTCGAGGCGATCCGCACCTCGTTCCTGCACGACTGGCCGGCCGGGCGGCCCGCCTGGCGGTCGCTGCTGCAGCCCGACGAGACGACGGCGATCCTCTCCGACCCGTTCGCCGTCACCGCCGGCCGGTGGGGCACCGTGCCCCGCAGCTACGTCCGGCTCACCGACGACCGCGCCCTCCCCGTGGCGACCCAGGACCTGATGATCGCCGAGGCCGACCGGGCCGCTCCCGGCCGCGGGTTCGAGGTGCACTCGTTGCCCGGCGGCCACTCGCCCTTCCTGACCCGTCCCGACGAGCTCGGCGGGCTGCTCGCCGACCTCGCCACCCGGCGATGAGGCGCCTCGCGCTGCCCGTCCTGCTCTCGGGCACGTTCGTGCAGCTCATGAGCGTCACGGTGATGCAGATCGTCGTGCCCGACGTCCGCGCTGACCTGGCTGCGGGCGCGGGCGCCGGTCAGCTGGTCGTCGCCGGCTACACCCTGACCTTCGCCTGCACCCTGATCACCGCCGCGCGCCTGGGCGACCGCTGGGGGCACCGTCGCCTGTTCGTCGTCGGGACCGCGATCTTCACCGCGGCCGCCGCCACCGGCGCGCTCGCCCCCGACGCCGACGTCCTCGTCGTCGCACGGCTGGTGCAGGGCATCGGCAGCGGGTTGGTCGCGCCGCAGGTCCTGTCGATCATCCAGCGGTCGGTGGACCCCGGGCGGCGGGCCCGGGCGCTGTCCTGGTTCGGCGCGACGATGGCCGTCGCCTCGTTGGCCGGCCCGGTGCTCGGTGGGGTGCTGCTCGAGCTCGACCCGCTCGGCGCCGGATGGCGTGCGGCCCTGGCCGTGACCGTCCCGGTGGGGGTGGCCGCGCTGGTCCTGTGGCCCGTGCTCCCGCGGACCGGGGGAGGGGTCGCCGACCGGGTCCCGCTCGACGTCGCCGGGGCCCTGCTCAGCGTGACGGGTCTGTCCGCCGTCGTGCTCCCCCTGGCGCTCGGCGGGGAACAGGGGTGGCCGATGTGGACCCGGGTGTCGTTCGCGGCGGCGGTGGTCCTGCTGTCGGCCCTGGTCGTCCAGCAGCGTCGCGCCGCGTATCCGCTGGTCCAGCCGGCAGCGCTGGGCACCGCCACCGCCCGCCTCGGCATCGGGGTCGTGCTGGTGTTCAACGCGGGGGTGCCGTCCTTCGTCCTGCTGCTGTCGCTGCACCTGCAGGGGCCCGTCGGGTTCGGTCCGCTGCGCACGGCCGGGACGATCGCGACCTACGCCGTCGGGGCGCTCGCCGGGAGCGCGCTCGCCGAGCCGCTCGCGCGGCGGCGGGACGTGTCGATGCTCGCCGGCGCATCGCTCGTGCTCGCCGCGGTGTGCGGTGCGACCGTCGTCGTGGTCGACCACCCCGGCCCCGCGCTCTGGACCGTGCTGGCCCTGGGCGGGATCGCGTTCGGCGCGTTCACCGCCTCGGCCTTCACCCTCGTCCTGGCCGAGGTGCCGGCCGGAGCGGTGGGCACGGTGTCCGGGCTGCTGCCCACGGCGCAGCAGCTGGGCGGGACGATCGGGGTGGCGCTCTGCGGCGCTGCCTACACCGCCGGGGCCGTGCCGTCGTTCGGGCGTGCCGGCGCCTACCAGGTCACGGTGTTCCTGCTCGCCGCGGCCGTCGCCGTGGCCCTCACCCGCGCGACCCGTTCGCGCACCGCCCCCGAGTTGGAGGCCCGTCATGGATGAGGACACGGCCGGTACGACGGCGGCCGACCACCAGGTCCTGGACCTGTCGGCCGAGGAGCTGCTCACCACGACGCGGTCGGTGCGGCGGCGGCTGGATCTGGACAGGCCGGTCGATCCCGCCCTGCTGCGGCGCTGCATCGAGATCGCCACCCAGGCGCCCACCGGTCGGCACGAGCAGGGCTGGCACTTCGTGGTCGTCACCGACCCGTCGGTGCGCACCCGGCTCGCCGACCTCTGGCGTGCGGGCATCGGCCGCGGTGACAGCCCGATGTCGACCGAGGAGCTGCGCCGCGCCCACGTCCGCCCGGGTGCGATGGAGAAGGTGTGGGACGGGCTCGGCCACCTGTCCCAGAACCTGGACCGGGTCCCGGCACTGGTGATCCCCTGCATCGAAGGCCGTACCGACGGCCTCGGGGCGGACCGGCAGGCATCCCGGTGGGGGTCGCTGTTCCCCGCGGTGTGGAGCTTCATGCTGGCCGCACGTCTGCACGGGCTCGGCACCGTCCTGACCACCGGCACCATGGCCGTCGAGCGCGACGCGGCCGCCCTGCTCGGCATCCCCTACGAGTCGGTGATGCAGGCGGCGTTGATCCCGGTCGCGTACACCGTCGGCACGGAGTTCCGCCCGGCGACGCGCATCCCGGTGGACGAGGTCGTGCACTGGGACCGGTGGTAGAGCGGGTCCCGCGCTGCGTGTCAACCGAGGTCGCTCGGGGCCCGGCCGGTCACTCGTCGGAACGCCTCGGCGAACGCACCGGGCTTGCGGTAGCCGACCGCCCGGGCCGTCGCCCCGACCGACGTGCCGCGTGCGAGCAGGACCAGCGCCGCACGGACGCGGGCGTGGGTGCGCCACTGGGCGAAGGTCATGCCCGTCTCGGCTCGGAACAGCCGGGTCGGCGTGCGGACGCCGGCGGCGACGTGGTCGGCCCAGGCAGCCAGATCACGGTCGTCCGCGGGGTCGGCGACCAGGGCGTCGGTGATGGTCCGCAGCCGTGGGTCGTCGGGGACCGGCAGGGTGAAGGTGGTGCTCGGGACGGGTTCGAGCAACGTGACGAGCAGCTGCTCGGCCCGGTCCCGCGCGGCGGTGCCGGGGGTGCCCAGGTGCACGATGAGCTCCCGGATCAAGGGGGTGACCAGCACTCCGGTCGGTTCGGTCCACGGTGTGGTCCCGGTGAGGATCACGCCGTAGCCGAGTCCGCCGCTGACCACCTCGATCGCGTGCGGCACCCCGGCGGGCATCCACAACGCATGCGTGGGGGGCACGAGCCAGTCGCGTTCGGACGTGTGGTGGGTGACCGTCGCGGACGCCGACCAGCTGAGCAGATGGAAGTCGTGCGTGTGCAGGTCGAAGGAGAACCCGTCGTCGAACCGAGTCCGCGCGGTCGCGAGCACGGTCCCGGACACGCGCACCTCCGGTTGGCCGTCTCACGGCCATGATCGGCCACCTACCGCACGAGCGCCATCCTAGCGTCGACGACATGCAGACGCTCAGGACGACCGACGAGGTCGACGCCCTCATCGGCACCCCGCCGAGACCGGTGGTGCTCAAGTCGACAGCGGTGCTCGACGACGGCTGCCGCGAGATCTTCGCCGCCGCCCCGGTCGTCGCCGTCGGCACCCGGGCCGGCACCGTGCTCGCCGGCGGGTGGCCCGGTGTCGTCCGCGCCGAGTCCGCCACGCTGCTGTCGGTGCCGCTGGACGACGTGCCCGCGCCCGGGACGGGGGTGTCGATGCTGTTCCTGATCCCCGGCCTCGGCGAGACCTTCCGGTGCAACGGCGTCGCGGAGGGGACCCGCGACGGCCGGGTCGAGGTCCGGCTGGAGGAGGGCTACGTGCACTGCGCGCGCTGCGTGCTGCGGTCCGAGCTGTGGACGGCGGTGCCGGACCCGGTTCGCGTGACCCCGCCCGCGAGCGGCCCGCTCGCCGAGCCGGGGGTCGCGGAGTTCCTCGCGATGACCCCGTTCCTGGTCATCACCTCACACGACAGCGACGGCCGTCACGACACCAGCCCGCGGGGGGACCGGCCGACCCTGCTGCGGCTGCTCGACGGGCACACGGTCGCGTTCCCCGAGCGCCGCGGCAACCGGCGGGCCGACACCCTGCACAACCTCATGAGCTGCCCCGAGGTCTCGCTGCTCGCCGTCGTACCCGGTCGCGGCGACGTCGTCCGGCTCACCGGTACGGCGCGGGTGAGCGTGGAGCCGGCGCTGCTCGCGACGATGGCGCTGCGGGACAGGGCGCCCGACGCCGCCGTCGTGGTGGAGGTCGCGACCGCCGATCTCGTGCGCAGTCCTGCCGTCGACGCCCTCTGGGCCGGGCCGGCGGTGAACGGCCCGGACCTCACCGCGATCGGCGCCGCGCACCTGGCCGCCCGGGGTGGACGCGCCGCACGAGTGGTCGCCCGCGGGCTGGCCACCGCCACGAGCGGGCTCACCCGACGCGCGCTGGATGCGAGCTACCGCTCCGCACTGCGCGACGAGGGCTACGAGTAGGGACCCCCGTTCTCACCCGGCGAGGGTGACCTCCCCCGAGGGCAGGACGAGCAGGTTCTCCGTCGTCGGGGTACGGCCGCGGAGGCGGTCGTGCAGCCATTCGACCTGCAGGGCCCGCCAGCCGGGCCCGAACGCGACCGACGAGGCCTCGGTCATCGAGTGCCGGGCGCCCGCGTAGAGGGTGACCGAGGTCGGGGAGGTGCAGCGTCGCGTCATCTCGTGGACCCACGAGGAGGGGGACAGGTCGTCCGCCGCGCCGCCGACGATCTGCCACGGCACCGGCATCGTCTCGGCGTGGGGTCGCAGGTCGTACCGGGCGGCCATCGCGTCGAAGGCGTCCTCGTCGTCGTAGAGCCCGGCCATCCACATGTGGCGCGCCTTGAACGTCGGCGGGGCCTCCTCGAAGATCGTGTGGGCGCCCGGTTCGAAGCAGGGCAGCGCCACCGAGCAGCCGAGCAGATCGGGTTGCCCGGACGCGAGCTGGGACATCCAGAACGACCCGAAGCTGGTGCCCGACGCCACGACGCGGGTGGCGTCGAGGTCGTGACGGCCGCGGATCCAGCCCATCACGGCGTCGCCGGCCTCGGCCCAGGCGGTGGGGGTGACGTGGACACCACGGATCGCCGCCTCGCCCTGGCCGGGGCCGTCCAGAGCGAGCACGGCGACGCCGCGGGCGAGCCACGGGCTGCCGGTGCGGGCGACCAGCATCTCGCGGGGTGCGTCCATGCCCCCGATGGCCAGCACCGTGGGCAGCGGACCCTCGGCGCCGCGGGGGAGATGGAGCCATCCGGGCAGTGCGGCGTCACCGAACGGGACGTCGACCCGTTCGACACGGTGTGCGGCGCGGCGGGCCCACGCCAGGTAGGCGGCGTTCTTGCGCTCATCGAGCTCACGGGCCAGCCCGTCGTCCTCCCAGACCGGCCAGCAGGCGAGCGACCACATCTGGGCCGCGGCGAAGTGGTGCACCGCGGCGCTGTCCGGGTGGCCGCGCCGCTCGGCGTCCTCGGCCCGGCGCGCGCGTCGCTCGGCGAACGACCGCACCACCGGGACGAAGTCCGCGAGCTTGTTGATCCCCGCCCGGAGCGCGGCCGTCTCGGCCGGCGCGAGCTCGTCGCCGACGGCACCCAGGTGGTAGCCCAGCCGGGGCTGGTCGAACTCGACGTCGCGGACCCGCAGGGCCTCGTCGACCAGCCACCGCTGTTCCCGGAACCGCCGTGGTCCCCGTCCTCGGGTCATCGTCGTCCTCTCGTCGTGCGCGGGCCGCCACCCGGCGGGGCACCGGCCGCCCGGTCCACGGCGGCGCGCAGCGGTCCGCGGTGTGCCGGGCCGTGCCCGGGCAGCAGCAGGTCGGCGTCCACGCCGGCCAGAGCGCCCAGCGCCGCCCGCATCTCCTCGTCGGTCCCGTGGTTGAACCACGCCGGGAGCAGCTGTGGCCCGGTCGCCGGGGAGAGTGCGTGCCCGGTGACGAGGCTGTCGCCGGTGATCACGGCACCCGAGGCCGGGAGGTGGAAGGCGGTGTGGCCGGACGTGTGACCTCCGGTCGGCACCGGTACGGGAGACCCGGGGAGGTCGAGGGCGCCGCTGGTCGGGAACGGCTGCGCATGAGCGGCGGCGACGTCCCGGCCCGCCCCGGCCCGGGCGACGCGCACCGCCCACGGCAGGACGGCCGGCCGCCAGAGCCCGGCGACCACCCGCGCGGGAGTCAGCTGTTCCCGGCGCTCGCGACGGGCGTGCGCCACCTCGACCGGGTGCAGGAGGACCGGGGTGCCGTACCGGGCGTGGAAGGGGTTGACCGCGCCGAGGTGGTCGACGTGGGCGTGGGTCACCAGGATGGCGACCACGTCCTGCGGACGGAGGCCGAGGGTCGCGATGGAGAACTCGACGGCCGCCACGTCCCCGGGGTAGCCGCCGTCGACCAGGGTGAGGGCGTCGCCCTCGCGGAGCAGGACCCAGTTGACGTCGGTCCCCGTCACGAGGACGGTGCCCCGGTCCACCTGCTCCACCAGCGGCGGCCCGGCCGGTCGCGGTCTCACCGCTCGTCGGGGCCGCGAGGGGCGGGCCGCGGTGCGGCCAGGGCCGCGACGCCGGCGGTGATCCCGACCGCGTTCAGCCCCGCCCCGAACCAGTTGCTCCCACTGCGCGGTGACCGCAGGGCGGCGGCGAGGTGGTTGAGCCCGAACAGGGTCGACAGCACCGCGAAGCCGCGGACCTGCGCGCGGTCGGCCTCGGGTCCCAGCCCGGCCAGCCCGGCCGCGGTCACGAGGGTCCCGACGTTCCAGACGGCGATCTCGCGCTGCCATCCGGCGTTGCGGCCCCACGCGGCGCCCCGGGCGAACCGGCGGCCGAAGACCCCCTGCAGGACCGCGGCGAGTGAGAAGCCCGCGATCCACACGTTCCGCGCGGTGCGGACCGACGGCCTGCGCATCGTCGTACCCCCGCTTGTTGAACCCACGTACAACAAGGGCCGACGCTAGTAAGCTGCCACTCCCATGTCAAACAGCCCGTCCGGGCCGGCGTTCCGGCGGCTGGACACCGAGACCCGTCGCCGGCAGCTGCTCGCGGCCGGGGCGTCGCTGTTCGCGACGCAGCCCTACGACGAGGTCTGGGTCGACGACGTCGCCCGGGCGGCGGGGATCAGCCGCGGGCTGCTCTACCACTACTTCGGGAGCAAGCGCGGTTTCCTGTCCGCCGTCGTCGAGCAGGAGGCCGCGACGCTCCTCGCCGTCACCGAACCCGACGACCGCCTGCCACCGGCGGAGCGGCTGCGGGCCGTGCTCGACGCCTACCTGGACTACGTCGAGGCCCACCCGCACGGCTACCGCGCCCTGTTCCGGGGCGCGCTCGGAGCCGACACGGCCATCCGGTCCATCGTGGACGGGAACCTGGCCCGCCAGCAGGAGCGGGTGCTGCGGGCCGTGGTCGGCTCCGGCCCCACGCCGGAACCGGTGCGGCTGGCCGTGCGCGGCTGGCTGTCGTTCCTCGTCGCCGTCTGTCTCGACTGGCTGGAGAACCCGGTCCTCGACCGGGCCGCGGTGCGTGAGCTCTGCGCGGACACGCTGACCGGGGCGCTCCGCGCGAGCGGCCACGGGACGCCGACCGGCTGACGACGGGTCAGCCGACCCGGGGGAGTCCCAGGATCCGGCGGCGCAGTGCGTCCCGGTCGCCCTCGGCCGGTGCCGTCCCGTCGACGAAGTCCTGCAGCAGCGCCACGAACCGGGCCGGCTGTTCGGCGTGCGGGAAGTGCCCCGCGCCGTCGAACACCTCCAGGCGGCTGTCGGGCAGCCGGTCGTGCGCGGCGAGGGTGTGGGCCGGCGGGATGACCCGGTCGCGGTTCCCGCCGACGAGCAGCACGGGCACCTCCTCGAGCAGGTGCAGGCGCTGCGCCCCGTCGAGCCGCTGGCCGGACGGCTCCAGCGCGCCCCGCGCGGTCTGGACGAACGCGCCGCGGGTGCCGCGGTCGGCGAAGGTCTCCAGCGCGGTGTGCACACCGTCGATGTCCGAGCGCGGCACCCGGCCGACGCGGTGGGCGAGCCGGTGGGCGGCGCGACGCATCCACGGCGCGGTCAGCGACGCCGCCGACCGCAGCACCAGCTCGGTGCCCGGCAGGCTCGCCGCCCGCAGCGCGAGGGTCAGGTCGTGGCCGAGACCACCGGAGGACACGAGCACGACCCGCTCGGTGAACTCGGGGAACTGGTGCGCGAACTGCATCGCGACGCCGCCGCCGAACGAGTGCCCGACGATCGTCGCCCGCTCGACGTCGAGTGCGGCCAGCAGGTCCCGCAGCCCGGTCGCGTAGCCGCCGAGGGAGTAGTCACCGCTGCGCGGTGCCTCGCTGGCGCCGTGCCCGAGCAGATCCGGCGCGATCACGTGCAGGCCGCCGCCCAGGGCGTCGAACACCGGGGCCCAGGTCCGCGAGCTGGCGGCGAGACCGTGCACGAGCAGGACCGTCGGGCCCTCTCCGCGACCGGTCTCGCGGTAGCTCACGCGCTGTCCGTGCAGCAGGATCTCGCGCTCCTGAGGGGACTGGTCGTCCACTGGGCACCTCCGTACGTCGACGACTCCATGATCCTCTCCGGGCGGGTCCGCGGCGGTGGGGCCCGCCGGTGTTCCGGAGGCGTCGGCGAGGGGGGCTGTCAGGGGGTGGCGGCGCCGTCGAGGGTGACACCGGCCCGTTCCTGCGACAGGTCCCACATCCGGCGGGCGGCGTCGGCGTCGCGCAGCGGCCGGTACAGCTCCTGCTCGGCGGGCGGCCCACCCACCCGCCCCGGCCCCTTCGGCCCGTACAGCACGGCGTGCCCGGCGTCCGGTGCGGTCGCGGCGAGCAGCGCGGGCAGCCCGGCCGAGTCGGCGGTCCCGATCAGCAGGCCGGCCCGGGACATCGCGCCGAGCACCCGTCGTCCGAAGGTCTGTCGCTCCCGGCCCAGGTCGGGGCGGGCGGCCAGCAGGTTGGTCGGCGCGACGCCCGGGTGGGACAGGTTCGCGGTGATGCCCCAGCCCGCCGCGCGGCTGCGCCGGTCCAGCTCCAGGCCGAACAATCCGAACGCGATCTTCGAGTGCCGGTAGGCGGCCATGCCGTCGTAGGAGCGCTCGGAGTCCGGGTCGTCCCACAGGACCGGGCCGCGGGCCGCAGCGACGCTGATCTGGCAGACCACCCGGGCCCGGCCCTCGCGCAGCAGCGGCAGCAGGTGCGCGACGAGCGCGACGTGGCCCAGATGGTTGGTGCCGAACTGCAGCTCGAACCGGTCGGCGGTGGTGCGGCGCTCCGGCGGGGTCATGACGCCGGCGTTGTTGATCAGCAGATGGACGGGCCGTCCCTCCGCCCGCAGGGTCTCCCCGAGCGCGGCGACCGATGCCAGCGAGGACAGGTCGAGCTCGCGGAGCGAGACGGTCGCGCCGGGGTGCCGGTCCCGGATGCGGTCGGCGGCGGCGGCGCCCTTGGCCGCGTTGCGGACGGGGAGCACGACCTCGGCACCGGCGGCGGCGAGCCGGTCGGCGATGCCGATGCCGACACCGTCGCTGCCGCCGGTGACGACGGCGCGGCGCCCGGTCAGGTCGGGAAGGGTCAGGTCTGGGGTGCGTGTCATGGGATCAGCCTGTCCGGGGCGCGGCCCGGTAGCCACTGATCGTCGATCCGTGGCTGCGGTGGCGGCCCGCGCGGTAGGAATGGCTGCAGGACACGAGGAGGGGTGTGCATGGTCGACCGGGCCGGACTGGCGGAGTTCCTGCGGCACCGCCGCTCCGCGCTGCAGCCGGAGGACGTCGGGCTGCCGCGCGGGCGCCGTCGTCGGACCGGAGGGCTGCGCCGGGAGGAGGTCGCGGCGCTGTGCCACATGTCGGCCGACTACGTCGCCCGTCTGGAGCAGGAACGCGGGCCGCACCCGTCGGAGCAGATGCTGGTGGCGATCGCGCAGGGCCTGCACCTGTCCCTCGACGAGCGCGACCACCTCTTCCGGCTCGCCGGGCGGCGCCCGCCCGCACGGGGCGCCGACAGCGCACACGTCGCCCCGGGTCTGCTGCGGATCCTCGACCGGCTCGCCGACACCCCCGCCGAGATCGTCACCGAGCTGGGCGAGACCCTGCGGCAGACGCCGACGGGCGTCGCGTTGACCGGCGACTCGACCGTCCACACCGGAGCGGCCCGCAGCCTCGGCTACCGATGGTTCACCGACCCCGCCGCCCGGGGGCTGTACGTCGCCGAGGACCACGGGCTCCTGTCGCGCCTGTACGCGTCGGGGCTGCGCGGGCTCGTCGGGCTGCGCGGGCCGGGGTCGCGGGCCGCCGCGCTGGCCGAGGACCTGCTGGGGCGCAGCGCCGAGTTCCGCGCGCTGTGGGACCGCCACGAGGTGGGTCTGCGACCGCCGGACCCGAAACGGCTCGTCCATCCCGAGCTCGGGGTGCTGGAGCTGAACTGCCAGACCCTGGTCGACCCCGACCAGGCGCACCTGCTGTTCGTCTACACCGCCGTCCCCGGCAGCGAGAGCTACGAGAAGCTGCGGCTGCTGTCGGTCGTCGGCGATCCCCAGGACGCCGCGCCGCGGCCCTGACGGTTCGCACCCGCGAACGCCGGCGGGCTTCCTCCGGGTGCCCGGGCGGTTCCGCCGTACCCGTTCGTCACCTGCGGCGACACCCGTGGCGACAGGAGTCACACGGTAGGAGTGTGATCACATCCCCCGAACGACGTGATACCGGCAACGGCGGTTGCAGAGGGTTCCCATCTCGGTAGCGTGCGGTCCGTGTCCACTCCGATCAGTCCGCGCAGCCGTCGTCGCGTCCTGCACACCGTCGCGAGGACGGCGACGTCGCTGTTCGTCGTCGGTGCGGTCGCCGCGGCCGGGTGCGTGGGCGTGGCGGGCGGCACGTCCGCGGCGGTCACCCCCGCCGCCTACGCCTCGATCCCCACGGCGGGTCTGTCCGTCGCGGCGACGGTGACGATCGACGGCACGCCGTATCCGAACCCGCTGCGCATGGTCGACGGGACCGGCGTCACCGACGTCGCCCAGTGGGAGGGCACCCGCCGCGCGGAGCTGCTGGCGGCGTTCCGCGAGAACGTCTACGGCCAGCCGCTGCCCAAGCCGACCAAGCAGACCTTCGACGTCCGGACCAGCGACGACGGCGACGTCGTCCTCAAGAAGGTCACGATCGGCATCACCGGCCCGGAGGGCACCGGGTCCTTCACGCTGCGGCTGTTCGTGCCGAAGGGGCAGACCCCGCGCGGCACCTTCCTGATGATCGACCACCGGGGCTCGGTCTCCGACGACCCGGGTCAGTCCTCGGACTACGCACCGGTCTCGACGATCACGAAGGCGGGGTACGCCTTCGCCCAGATCGACGCCGACCAGATCGCGCCGGACGACAGCGGCAGCTACCGCAGCAAGATGATCAACCTGTTCTACCCGTCCGGGAGCGACCTGCCCGACGACGCCGGGCGGGCCATCGCCGCCTGGGCCTGGGGTGCGAGCCGGGCGATGGACTACCTGCAGACCGACAAGGACATCGATCCGTCGAAGATCGCGGTCATCGGGCACTCCCGCTCCGGCAAGGCCGCGCTCTGGGCCGGTGCCCAGGACCCGCGCTTCGCCGCGGTCATCTCCAACAACTCCGGCTCGACGGGTGCGAAGCTCGCCCGGCGCGGCGACGGGGGAGTGGGCGCCGAGACGGTGTCACGGGTCAACAGCTCCTTCCCGCACTGGTTCCCGCAGACCTACAAGAACTACGGCGACAAGGTCGACGAGCTGCCCGTCGACCAGCACGAGCTGATGGGGCTGGTCGCACCGCGCAAGCTGGTGATCGCCAGCGCCAGCGACGACTCCAACGCCGACCCGGAGGGCGAGTTCCTCGCCTACAAGGCGGCGACCGAGATCTACGCCCTGTACGGCCTCGGCGACAACGGCCTGGGCACGACGGGCTGGGAGCCCGCCACCGACAAGGCCTTCTCCGGCCCGGCGATGAGCTACCACCTGCGCTCCGGCGGGCACGGGCTCAAGGCGGCCGATTGGAACATCTACCTGAAGGGCGATCTGTTCACGCAGGCGTCGCCGCGCTGACCGCGCACGATTGGTACGACCGTACTCGAATGACCGTTTCGGGTGATCTTTCCTGAAACGTATACGTCGAGCGTTTGACGTCCAGCGGAAGGGCGTCGTCGTCCGCGGAGCCGGGGTCGGGCCGGCTCCGATCCCGCGGTCCTGCAGGTGGAGCACGCGCCGGCGATGTCCGCGGTCGGTTCCGTGAGTGATCGCGTGGGTGATTCCGTGGGTGGTTCCGGCAATTCCCGTCGGCCGTCGTACACGCGCCGCCGCGGTGTCGGCGGGAAGCGGTACAGGCATCGGAGAATCGCCGCCACGGCAATGTCGATAATCGTTCGACGGTCACCGGAGAACGTTTCGGTGAATGCGCTGGGAAGGCGAGATGGGGCAGTGCGGCTGGTCCCGCGTCGCGACGGGTGGATTCCATGTGATGGGACAGCGGTCGCCCTCGGGCTGTCGGTCTTACCTGCCCTCGCTGCTCACAGGCTCGAGCTCTGTCGATATCTGTGGCACTGGTCACATGAAGCGCAGAGACATTGCGATGCGCAATGCAATGTTGCGCGACGGAAGAATGTAGGGAATGCGTCCGACCTGCGCCGATGCCTTTTCGAGACTGACCGCTCCGGGCGTGCTGTCGCGATCCGGTCACCGACCGTCGTGCGCAATTCCGTGTTGCTCGGTGCAATGACGGCGGACGCAATAGATTCGTAACCAGAGAACCGGGATGCTGTGGTTACCGTGCGACCCACCACCGAACCGCACCGGCCGCCTGCGCACCACGCAGGGCGCGGCCGTCCCGGACAGACAGGACTCTGATGCGATCACCTCGAGTCGCGGCGCTGCTCGCGCTCTCCCTGACCTCCGCGCTGGTGCTCAGCGCCTGTGGCGGCGGGGGAGGCGGCACCACGGGCGACGCCCAGGGCGCCCCCACGATCTCGGTCTTCGGCACCGAGCCGGAGAACGCGCTGCTGCCGGGCAACACCCGCGAGACCGGCGGTAGCAAGATCCTGGACGCCCTGTGGTCCGGGCTGGTCGACTACAACCAGCAGGGCGAGCCGGAGAACAAGGTCGCCGAGTCGATCGAGTCGACCGACTCGCGGAACTGGACCATCCGGATCAAGGACGGTTGGACCTTCCACGACGGCACGCCCGTCACCGCGAAGAGCTTCGTCGACGCGTGGAACTACGTGGCGCTGAAGACCAACGCCCAGTCCAGCGCGGAGTTCTTCTCCAACATCGCCGGGTTCGACCAGGTCAACCCGGACGAGGGCGAACCCACCGCACAGACGATGTCGGGGCTGCGCGTCGTCGACGAGCGAACCTTCACCGTGGCGCTGTCCGCGCCGTCGCCGATCTTCGTCAACACCCTCGGCGACGTGGCGTTCTACCCGATGCCGGAGTCCTTCTTCGCTGACCCGGCCGCGTTCGAGGCCAACCCGGTCGGCAACGGCCCGTTCCGCTTCGAGTCCCGGGTGCCGGACCAGAACGTGACCGTGACCCGCTACGACGAGTGGGGCGGCGAGCAGCCGGTCGCCGTCGGTGGCGTCGAGTTCCGCTTCTACGCCGACAGCGAGGCCGCCTACCAGGACGTCGTCAGCGGGAACCTGGACTTCCTCGAGACCATCCCCGGCTCGTTCCTGATCGACAACCTGTACCAGCAGGATCTGGCCGACCGGAACGGCAACCAGCCCTACGCCGGCATCAACACGATGACCTTCCCGATCTACGACCAGCGCTACGCGAACCCGCAGCTGCGGCAGGCGATCTCGATGGCAGTCGACCGCGAGGCGATCATCGCCAACGTCTACAACGGACTCGTGAAGCCGGCCACCGGTTTCATCCCCGAGGGTGTGCCCGGCAAGGTCGACGACCAGTGCGGCGAGCTGTGCACCTTCTCCCCGCAGCGGGCCAAGCAGCAGTTCGACGCGTCCGGCTTCACCGGCCCGATCGAGCTGATCTCCAACGTGGACTCCGCGATCAACCGCGAGTGGATGCAGGCCGCCTGCGTCAGCATCAGCAACACCCTGGGCGTGCCCTGCAACTTCGTCCCGGTCCCGACCTTCTCGGAGTTCCTGGAGCAGCGCCGGGCGGAGAACCTGACCGGCATCTTCCGCTCCGGCTGGGTCGCCTCGACCCCGACCATGGAGTACGTGCTGCGGCCGCAGTACACGACGGGTGCGGCGAACAACAACAGCGGCTACACCAACCCGCGCTTCGACGCGCTGGTCCAGCAGGGCTCGACCGCGGCCACCGCCGAGGAGGCCTACGCGCTGTGGGCCGAGGCCGAGCGGATCCTGATCCAGGACATGCCGGCCGTCGCGATCAACGACCAGTCCGCGCAGTTCGGCTGGTCCCCACGGCTGCAGAACGTCGAGATGACCTACGGCCGTGAGCTCGACCTGGAGACCGTGACCGTCCAGGGCTGATCCCGCCCCACCCCACCACACGCACCGGCGGCCGGGCGATCCCCGGCCGCCGGCGCACGTACCCGGAGGTGACCCGTGGGGCGCTATGTCCTGCGACGACTCCTGCAACTGGTGCCGGTGTTCCTCGGCACCACGTTCCTCATCTACTTCATGGTCTGGGCGCTGCCCGGCGACCCGCTCGCCGGCAAGTGCGGCGACCAGGCCTGCCCGCCCGCGTTCATCGAGCGCATGCGGGAGGAGTACGGGCTCGACCGCTCGATCGTCGTCCAGTACTTCACCTATCTCGGCAACCTGCTGCGGGGCGACTTCGGCGAGAACTTCCGTGGCCAGGAGGTCGCGACGCTGATCGCGAACGCCTACCCGGTCACGATCAAGCTCGCGATCGTCGCGCTGGTCATCCAGGCGGTCATCGGCCTGACCGCGGGCGTGCTCACCGGGCTGCGGCCCGGCGGTTTCCTCGACAACGTCGTGCTCACCGCGACGCTGTTCCTGGTCGCGGTGTCGGTGTTCGTGACCGGCTACGTGCTGCAGTCCGTCCTCGGGCTGCGGCTGGGCCTGGTCCCGCCGACCGTCCCGGCCGACCCGGGGTTCCTGGACCTGGTCGTGCCCGGCTACGTGCTCGGCAGCCTGTCGCTGGCCTACGTCGCGCGGCTGACCCGGACGTCGATCGCGGAGAACCTGCGCGCCGACTATGTCCGCACCGCGACCGCGAAGGGCCTGACCCGGCGCCGTGTCGTCGGCGTCCACCTGACCCGCAACTCGGCGATCCCGGTGATCACCTTCCTCGGCGCCGACTTCGGCACGCTCATGGGCGGGGCGATCGTCACCGAGGGCATCTTCAACATCCGCGGCATCGGTGGGCTGATCTTCGGCTCCATCCAGCGGCTCGACGGGGTGGTCGTGACCGGCGTCGTCGTCCTGCTGGTGATCGTCTACCTGCTCGCGAACCTCGTCGTGGACGTCACCTACGCGCTGCTCGACCCGAGGATCCGCCTTGACTGACCCCACCACCGCCACCGCCGACAAGCCCGTCGCCACCGACGGCCGCGCCGAGGTGTCGGCCCGCACCCGCAGCCTCAGCGGCGACGCCTGGCACGACCTGCGCCGACGGCCGCTGTTCCTCGTCGCGGCGGGCCTCATCGCGTTCCTGCTGGTCATGGCCGCGTTCCCGCAGCTGTTCACCTCGGTCGACCCGACCGCGGGCGACCTGTCCCGGGCCCGGCAGGACCCGTCGGCCCAGGCCTGGTTCGGCTACGACCACCTCGGCCGCGACGTCTACGCACGCACCGTCCACGGCACCCGCGTCTCGATCGTCGTCGGGGTGCTGGCGACGACGGCGGTCGTGCTGGTCGGCTCCGTCATGGGCCTGATCGCCGGGTTCGCCGGCGGCTGGGTCGACTCGCTGCTCGCCCGCGTCGCCGACGTCTTCTTCGGGGTGCCGTTCGTCCTCGGCGCGATCGTCGTGCTCTCCACCTTCCGCGCGTCGGTCGGACAGAGCGTGATCGGCATCAGCGGCCTGGTGATCGGCACGATCGGGCTGCTGTCCTGGCCGATCGTCATGCGGATCATGCGGTCCGCCGCGATCGCCGCCCGGAGCCAGGACTACGTCAAGGCCGCCCGCGCGCTCGGCGCGAGCCCGTGGCGGATCATCTGGCGGCACATGCTGCCCAACACCATCGCCCCGGTGATGGTGTACGCGACGATCGCGCTCGGCGCGTTCATCGGGGCGGAGGCCACGCTGTCGTTCCTCGGTGTCGGTCTGCGCGACCCCGTCGTCTCCTGGGGCGTGATGATCAGCGAGGCGCAGAGCTACCTGCGGACCTCGCCGCACCTGCTCCTGTTCCCCGGCGCGTTCCTCGTCGTCACCGTGCTGGCCTTCGTGCTGCTCGGCGACGCCGTGCGCGACGCGTTCGACCCGAAGGGCCGGTCATGACCCCGCTGCTCGAGGTGGAGGGCCTGCACGTCGAGTTCAGTACCCGCGACGGCGTCGCCCGGGTGCTGAACGGCGTCGGCTACCAGGTGCGGGCGGGGGAGACCCTCGCCGTCCTGGGGGAGTCCGGCTCCGGCAAGTCGGTCACCGCGAACACGGTGATGGGGATCCTGCCGACCCCGCCCGCGACCGTCACCGCGGGCTCGGTGCGCTACCGCGGCGAGGAGCTGCTCACCGCAACCGAGGAGCGGCGCCGGGAGCTGCGTGGCGAGAACATCGCGATGATCTTCCAGGACGCGCTGTCCGCGCTGAACCCGGTGTTCACCGTCGGGTTCCAGATCGGCGAGCAGCTGCGGACGCGGCGCGGGATGAGCAGGCGCGACGCCCGCACCCGCGCCGTCGAGCTGCTCGACCTGGTCGGCATCCCGGGGGCCAAGCAGCGGGTCACGAACTTCCCGCACGAGTTCTCCGGGGGGATGCGCCAGCGCGTCATGATCGCCATGTCGCTGGCGCTCGACCCCGACGTGCTCATCGCCGACGAGCCGACGACCGCGCTCGACGTCACCGTGCAGGCCCAGATCATGGACCTGCTCGCCGAGATCCAGCGCGAACGGGAGATGGCGCTGGTCCTCATCACCCACGACCTGGGTGTCGTCGCGGAGGTCGCCGACCGGATCGCGGTGATGTACGCGGGCCGGATCGTCGAACAGGGCGACGTGCACCAGCTCTTCGCGAACCCGGCCCACCCGTACACCGAGGCGCTGCTCGCGTCGATCCCGCGGCTGGACAGCAAGGGCACCGAGCTGCGGGCGATCACCGGGCTCCCGCCGACGCTCACCGCCATCCCCGACGGCTGCCCGTTCCACCCGCGCTGCCCGCGTGCGGTGGAGAGCTGCCTCGGTACCGATCCGCCGCTGATCCCCCTGCCCGGAGCGCGGGCGTCGGCGTGCCTGTTCGCGGAGGACCTCGTATGAGCGAGCCCGTTCTGGAGGTCACCGACCTCGTCAAGCACTTCCCGGTGAAGGTCGGTGCGGTCGTCAAACGCACCGTCGGCCACGTGCGTGCCGTCGACGGCGTCTCGTTCTCGCTGAACAAGGGCGAGACGCTGGGCATCGTCGGCGAGTCCGGCTGCGGGAAGTCGACCCTGGCCCAGGTGCTGATGCGGCTGGAGCCGCCGACGTCGGGCTCGGTGCGCTTCCACGGCGAGGACATCTTCGCCCGCCGCGGGGCGGAGCTGCGCGCGCTGCGCCGGCAGATGCAGATCGTGCTGCAGGACCCGTACACGTCGCTGAACCCGAGGATGACGGTCGCCGACATCGTCGGGGAGCCGTTCGAGATCCACCCGGAGGTCGCGCCGAAGGGGGAGCGACGGGCGAAGGTGCAGGAGCTGCTCGACGTCGTCGGGCTCAACCCGGACTTCGTCAACCGCTACCCGCACCAGTTCTCCGGCGGGCAGCGTCAGCGCATCGGGATCGCCCGTGCGCTCGCGCTGCGCCCGGAGATCATCGTGTGCGACGAGCCGGTCTCCGCGCTCGACGTGTCCATCCAGGCGCAGGTGATGAACCTGCTCGGGAGCCTGCAGCGCGAGTTCGGGCTGTCCTACATCTTCATCGCCCACGACCTGTCCGTCGTGCGGCACCTGTCCGACCGGGTCGGCGTGATGTACCTGGGCAAGATGGTGGAGCTCGGGACCGAGGACGAGATCTACACCCGGGCGTCGCACCCGTACACCCAGGCGCTGCTCTCGGCGGTGCCGGTGCCGGACCCGTCGGTGCGCGCGGGGCGGACGCGGATCCGGTTGACCGGTGACGTCCCGAGCCCGGTGGACCCGCCGAGCGGCTGCCGGTTCCGGACGCGCTGCTGGAAGGCCACCGACATCTGCGCCACCGAGGAGCCGCCGCTGGTGACGCGGCCAGGTGGACACCACCCGAGCGCCTGCCACCACGCCAGTGAGGAGTACCTGCTGCCGACCTGAGGGTGCCCGTGCCCGGGCCCACCGCGGTCAGTCCGGTCCGCGGTAGGTGTGTCCGGTGGGTGTGGTCGTGAGGACGGTCCCGTCGGGTGTTCGGGCGGTGTGCCATCCGGGTTGTTCGCGGATGTGGTTGTGGAACTCGCACAGTCCGCGTCCGTTGTCGAGTTCGGTGTGTCCGCCGTCGGTGGCGCGGTGGATGTGGTCGATGTGGCGGAGGGGTGCGTCGCAGTAGGGCTCGGTGCACCGGTTCCCCGCGCGGGCCTTGACGAGGGTGGAGAGGAGTCCGGTGAAGGTGCGTTGGCGTGAGTCGCCGCCGATGACCAGGCCCTGGTCGGTGAGCAGCCGCCGCAGTGACGCGGTGCCGTCGCTGGTCGCGAGCAGCTCGACCGGGACGGGTCCGAGTCCGGGGATCTCCGCGGGGAGCGGGGAGGTGGGGTCGAGCAGGGCCTGGACGGGGACGGTGACCTGGACCTCCAGGTTGACCGCGGTCGCGGTGGCTTGTCCGGTGAGGCGTTCGACCAATGTGTCGGCCAGTACCTGTCCGCGGCTGCGGGTCAACGGTGCCGGGTCGACCTGGGCCTGCACGAAGGCCTTCTGCAGTGCGGCGAGGCAGGCGGCGCCCTGTGCGACCGGGACGTAGGCGGTGAGGTAGCTCATCGCGTCCGGTGCCGGGCGCAGGGTGACTCGGCGTTCGGCTGTGGCGGTGTGGACGCGGGCTCGGAAGCGTTCGGGCGCGATTTCGGCGACGAGTCGGCGGGTGAGGGCGCGGAGGCGGCCGATGCCGTAGCGGGTGAGGTCGTGTGCGGCGAGGCGGGTGTCGACCTGCCTGCGCTGGCGTGGGTCGAGGTCGCGGCACTCGACGGCGATCGCGGTGACTTTGGCGGCGCTGAGTTGTCCGTCGTTGTGCAGGCCGCGGACGTGGTCGAGTCCGGTGTGCAGGTCGCGGGCGTTGGCCACGCGGGTGCGGGCCTCGGCGGTGGAGACCCGGCAGGCGAGCTGGACCTGAGCTACGACACTGCGGTGGAGCCGCTCGGGGTCGGTCCGATCGTCGGTGAGGCGGTTCTCGACGTGTGTCTGAGCGAACGCCCGGATGCGGGTGGACTGGAGCGCGGCGAGGGAGGCCTGGACGGACTCGATCTGCTGGATCTGGTCGATCAGGTCGGCCTCGGCGAGCAGTGTGGTGTCGTCGCCGATCGTCTGGTCGATCAGGAGCTGGATCAGGGCGAGGTCGCCGGAGCGGAACCTGCCGGAGCCCACGCCGGTGGCGTGGGCGGGTGGCTCCTGGGGCGCGGTCACACCGCCGATGCTAGTCGAACATGTGTTCGATCGCTAGTTTCCGTTCGCGATCGCGAACTCCCTACCTGCGGGAGTGGTACCGCAGCGAGCTGTAGCCTCGGTGGCGCCCGGCCGATCCGTCAGGTGGCAGGAGCTGGGGAGCCCCCCGTGCTGGACGAGCGCGTTGCTCAGACCCGTGCGCCGTACCGGCGGGCATCGTCGCGGGAGAGCGTCCGCCCCGCCCCGCACACGGGGCAGCGCATCTCGTAGCGGCTGCGCAGCGGCAGGACCGGGACGAAGAACAGCGTGAACCGGGTCCGCCGGTGCACCGCGGGCTGCGGCCCCGGGTGACCGCAGGTGCCGCAGCCCAGCGCGACCAGGCCCAGTGGGCGCTCCTTGCCCGACAGCCCGAAGATGACCAGCACGTCCCCAGGCTAGGGGCGTGCGAGCTCCCGCAGTGCGGCGAGCGCCCCGGCCTCGACGAGGTCGGCGTTGATCGCGGCGCCCGCGAACGCTCCCGCGGCCCCCGCGGCCCCCACTTGCGCGCTCAGATCGGTGACGTTGCCCGCGAGCCACACGCCCTCGACCGTGCTGCGGCCCGTCGGGTCGGCGACGAGGTGCTGCCCCGCCCCGCTCGGGTGCTCGACCGGGACCAGGCCCAGCTCGGCGAGGAATCCGGCGCGGGCCTCCATCCGGGTCGCCACGGCGACGACCTCGCGCGCCAGCACGCCGGGCGGCGTGACCAGCCCGGTGATCGCGCCGTCCTCTCGCACCACCTCGCTCACCGGCCCGTCGACGACGACGATGCCGAGCGCGGCGAAGCGTTCCGACTGTTCCGCGGTCGGCTCCACCGTGTGCGACACGTAGACCACGTCCGCGCTGAGCTGTCGGAACAGCAGTGCGTGGTGTGCGGAGCCGGGGGCGGTCCCGAGGACGGCGATCGGGCGGTCGCGCACCTCGTAGCCGTGGCAGTACGGGCAGTGGACGACATCGGCGCCCCACCCCTGCGCGAGTCCCGGAATCTCCGGCAGCACGTCGACCAGTCCGGTGGTGACGAGCAGTCGCCGGGCGTCGAGGGTGGTGTCGTCGGCGAGGGTCACCGTGAAACCGTCGTCGGTGCGCCGGGCGCCGACGACCTCGCCGTCGACGACCGTCCCGCCGTAGCGGCGGACCTCCTCCCGGCCGGTCGCGAGCAGCTCGGCCGGGGCGACGCCGTCGCGGGCGAACAGGCCGTGCGCGGCGGTGGCCGGTGCGTTGCGGGGCAGGCCGGAGTCGACGACGACCACCGACCGCAGGGAGCGGGCGAGCATCATGGCCCCGTTGAGTCCGGCCGGGCCGCCGCCGATCACGACGACGTCGTGGCGCTGTGCTGTGTCCATGTGCCCAGCCTGACGAAGGGCCGGACAGGACGGCAAACATCGTTGCCGAAATAGCAAAGTGCAGAATGGATGCATGCCCCTGCACGTCCACCACGCCGGTGACCCGGCAGGCAAGCCGGTGCTCGCGGTGCACGGTGTCACCGGCCACGGCCTGCGTTTCGCGCCGCTGTTCGCCGCGCTGCCCACCCTGCGCTGGATCTCCGTCGACCTGCGCGGGCACGGTCGTTCGCCGTGGGTCCCGCCGTGGAACCTCGAGCAGCACGTCGAGGACGTCCTCGAGGTCCTCGACGCCGAGCACGTCGAGCGGGTCGCCGTGGTCGGGCACTCCTTCGGCGGAGCGGTCGCGGCCCGGCTGGCGCGGACCGCACCCGAGCGCGTCACCCGCCTCGCGCTGCTCGACCCGGCGCACGGGCTGGACCCGCAGGACATGCTGGCCTCCGCCGAGGCCGGCCGTGCCGACGAGGGGTTCGCGACCCGTGACGACGCCCGCGCCGCCAAGGCCGCGTCCTGGACCGGTGTGCCCGCACCGCTGGTCGACGCCGAGGTCGCCGAGCACCTGGAACAGCGCGACGGCGCCTGGCGCTGGCGCTACAGCCGGGCGGCCGTCGTCGCCGCCTGGTCGGAGATGGCCCGCCCCGCCGCCATCCCACGGGCCGGCCTCCCGACACTGGTCGTGCCCGCCCTGCGGGCCGACTTCGTCACCGACGACTGGCTGGCCGCCTGCCGCAGCGCGCTCGGCGACGACCTCACCGTCGCCCCCGTCGACACCGGACACATGGTCTACCTCGAACGCCCCGACGAGGTCGCGGCGCTGCTGGCGGAGCACCTGCGGTGAGCGACCGCGAGGACGGGCGCCTGCGCGAGCTCGTCCGGATGCGCCGGGTGCGCGACCGCATCGACCGGGAGTACGCCCGCCCGCTGGACGTCACCGAGCTCGCCCGCGCCGAGCACGTCTCGGCGGGGCACCTGTCGCGGGCGTTCCGGGCGGCCTACGGCGAGTCGCCCTACAGCTACCTGATGACCCGGCGCATCGAGCGCGCCATGGCCCTGCTGCGCCGCGGCGACCTCACCGTCACCGAGGTGTGCTTCGCGGTCGGCGGCTCCTCCCTCGGCACGTTCAGCACCCGGTTCACCGAGCTCGTCGGAATGCCGCCGAGCGCGTACCGCGACGCCGTGCGCGACGGGACCGCGGGGCTCCCGGCCTGCGTGGCGAAGCAGGTCACCCGACCGGTCAGGAATCGAGAAGCCACGGTGGCGCCGACCTCCCTAGCGTGAACGCCATGACCGCACCCGCCATCACGATCCACGCCGGCTTCCTCCCGCACACCGACCCGGAGGCGTCGCTGGCCTTCTACCGCGACGCGCTCGGCTTCGAGGTCCGCCTCGACGTCGGCCAGGGCACGATGCGCTGGCTCACCGTCGGCCCGCCCGGGCAGCCCGACGTCTCGCTCGTCCTCGCCCCGCCCGCCGCCGACCCCGGCATCACCGACGAGGAACGCCGCACCGTCACCGAGATGATGGCCAAGGGCACCTACACCGCCGTGCTGCTCGCCAGTAACGACCTGGACGCGGCGTTCGACAGGCTCCAGGCGAGCGGGGCCGAGGTCGTCCAGGAGCCGGTCGACCAGCCGTACGGGGTGCGCGACTGTGCCTTCCGCGACCCCGCGGGCACGATGGTCCGCATCCAGCAGCGGCCCTGAACGGGCCGGACGGGGGATCCACCATGCACGCAGCCGACAGTCACGACCTCATCCGCGTGCACGGTGCGCGCGAGAACAACCTCCGCGACATCTCCGTCGAGCTGCCCAAGCGCCGGCTCACGGTGTTCACCGGGGTGTCCGGCTCGGGCAAGAGCTCCCTGGTGTTCTCGACCATCGCCGCCGAGTCGCAGCGGATGATCAACGAGACCTACAGCGCGTTCGTCCAGGGCTTCATGCCGAACCTGGGCCGCCCCGACGTCGACGTCCTCGACGGCCTCACCACAGCGATCATCGTCGACCAGGAGCGGATGGGCGGCGACGTGCGCTCCACCGTCGGCACTGCCACCGACGTCGGGGCGCTGCTGCGGATCCTGTTCAGCCGCCTCGGCAAGCCCTACGCCGGCCCGGCCAAGGCGTTCTCCTTCAACGTCGCGACGATCAGCGGCTCGGGTGCGGTGACCGTCCGGAAGAACGGCCAGCAGGTCAAACAGCGCCGCGAGTTCGAGATCGTCGGCGGCGCCTGCCCGCGCTGCGAGGGCCGCGGCTCGGTGTCCGACTTCGACCTCACCGCCCTGTTCGACGAGTCGAAGTCGATCGTCGAGGGCGCCCTGACGATCCCGAACTACTCCGTCGACGGCTGGTACGGCCGGATCTTCGCCAACTCCGGCTTCTTCCCCGGCGACAAGCCGATCAGCAGCTTCACCAAGCCCCAGCGCGACGCCCTGCTCTACAAGGAGGCCACCCGGATCAAGGTCGACGGCGTCAACGTCACCTTCGAGGGCCTGATCCCGCGGATCCAGAAGTCGTTCCTGGCCAAGGAACGCGAGGCGATGCAGCCGCACATCAGGGCGTTCGTCGACCGGGCCATCGTGTTCCGCACCTGCCCGGACTGCGACGGCACCCGGCTCTCCGAGCTCGCCCGGTCGTCGAAGATCCGGGGGATCTCCACCGCGGATGCCTGCGCCATGCAGATCTCCGACCTCGCCGACTGGGTCGGCGGCCTCGACGAGCCCCCCCTGGCCCCGCTGCTGTCCTCGCTGCGCGCGACCCTGGACTCGTTCGTCGAGATCGGGCTCGGCTACCTGTCGCTGGACCGGCCGTCCGGGTCGCTGTCCGGCGGCGAGGCCCAGCGCACCAAGATGATCAAGCATCTCGGGTCGTCGCTGACCGACGTCACCTACGTCTTCGACGAGCCCACCATCGGGCTGCACCCGCACGACATCGCCCGGATGAACGACCTGCTGCTGCGGCTGCGCGACAAGGGCAACACCGTGCTCGTCGTCGAGCACAAGCCAGAGACGATCGCGATCGCCGACCACGTCGTCGATCTCGGGCCGCGGGCCGGCTCCGACGGCGGCCACGTCGTCTACACCGGCGACCTCGACGGGCTCCGCCGCTCCGGCACGCTCACCGGGCGACACCTGGAGTACCGGGCGACGCTCAAGCCGACCGTCCGGACCCCGTCGGGGTATCTGGAGATCCGCCGGGCGAACCGGCACAACCTGCGGGACGTCGACGTCGACGTGCCGCTGGGCGTGCTCACCGTCGTCACCGGGGTGGCCGGGTCGGGCAAGAGCTCGCTGATCCACGGGTCGGTCGCCGGGCGCGACGGGGTGGTCGTCGTCGACCAGGGCGCGATCAAGGGGTCGCGGCGCAGCAACCCGGCCACCTACACCGGGCTGCTGGAGCCGATCCGCAAGGCGTTCGCGAAGGCCAACGGCGTCAAGCCCGCGCTGTTCAGCGCCAACTCCGAGGGCGCCTGCCCGAACTGCAACGGCGCCGGCGTCGTCTACACCGACCTCGCGATGATGGCCGGGGTCGCCACCACCTGCGACGTCTGCGACGGCCGCCGCTTCGACGCCTCGGTGCTCGGCTACACCTTCGGTGGGCGCGACATCAGCGAGGTCCTCGCCATGCCGGTCGCCGAGGCGGAGAAGTTCTTCGGGGCCAGCGAGGCCCGCACGCCGGCCGCGCACAGGATCCTGGAGCGCCTCGCCGACGTCGGGCTCGGCTACCTCACCCTGGGCCAGCCGCTGACGACGCTGTCCGGCGGGGAGCGCCAGCGACTCAAGCTGGCGGTGCACCTGGGGGAGTCCGGGGGGACCTTCGTGCTCGACGAGCCGACGACCGGGCTGCACCTGGCCGACGTCGAGCAGCTGCTCGCGCTGCTCGACCGGATCGTCGACGGCGGCCGCTCGGTGATCGTCATCGAGCACCACCAGGCCGTGATGGCACACGCCGACCGGATCATCGACCTGGGCCCCGGCGCCGGGCACGACGGCGGCACCGTGGTGTTCGAGGGGAGCCCGGCCGAGCTGGTCGCGGACCGGTCCACGTTGACCGGGGAGCACCTGGCGGCCTACGTCGGCGCCTGAGGACGGCCCCCGGCACGAGGTCCGCGGCGCCCGGCCGGACCGGATCGCGGGCGGGGCCGTCGCTCTCCGGTCACTCTCCGGTGCGGCTCCCGTCCCGCAACGAGTCCGGGATCTCGCGCAGCACCGCGGTCTGCTCCTGCACCGCGGAGATGAGCACCGCGAGCTGGTCGTCGCCGTGGCGCATCTCCTGATAGAGCGCGCTCACCGCGTAGGCGGTGGCGGCGGTGTGGCCGTCGGTCGCCTGGGGGTAGTCCTGCGCCTTGTCGGCCGCCTCGAGGAGGTCGAGCGCGTGCTCGATGACGTGCTGCCCGCTCTCGCGGTGGCTGTGCGGTTCCGGCATGTCCGAATCGTACTCATTCCGGGTGACCCGTTCCGGGCGACGTGACTCCGGGTGACGCGGCCCGGCGACTTCGGTCGCGGTGGGCGCGACCTTCGGCGGGTGCGCCGCCGGCGCGCAGCTCGGCACGCTGACCGTCGATCCCGGGGGGTCGGGAGACAGGAGTGGACCGGTGGCCGTCCCGTTCGAGCGGAAACCTGCTGGACGGCGCCGGTCCGCCCCCTATGGTCGTCGTGTGCCGGTCCGCCCCGCCGTGATCTCCGCCGTGCTGATGGTCGCGGTGCTCGCCGGGGGTCTCACCGTCGTCGGGACGTACGCCATCGCCGGGGCCCTGCAGTGGTCGCTGCTCGTCGTCGGCCTGCTGATGATCGGCTCGATCGCGGTGCGCTACCGCCTGCCGCGGGTGTTCGCGGTGGTGGCCGTGCTCGGGCCGCTGGTGTCGCCGGTCGCCACCTACCTGCCGCTGGTCGGGGTCTTCGTGATCGCGACCCGACGCCGTGCGGTGGAGACACTGCTGGTGCTGGCCCTGGCGGTCGGGACGGCCGCGATCACGCTGTACCGCGACGCTCCCGACGGTGCCACGGCGCTCGTGCTGCTCGGCGGGGCCGTCGCGTTCCAGGGCATCTCGGCGACCGCGGGCCTGCTGACCGGGATCCGCCGCGCGATGGTCGACGACCTGCGCGAGCGGCTCGCCCGCGCCGAGGCCGATCGGGCGGTGCGCGAGGAGCAGGCCCGCGCCGACGAGCGTCGCCGGATCGCCGGGGAGATGCACGACCGGCTGGGGCACCGGCTGTCGCTGCTGTCGGTGCACGCCGGGGCACTGGCACTGCGCGGGGACCTGCCCGCCAGCACCGTGCGCGAGACCGCGAGGGTGCTGCGCGACACCACGCACCGCGCGATGGAGGACCTCCGCACGATCGTGCAGGTGCTGCACGAGCCCACCGGCGACGTACCCGACGAGATCGAGGACCTCGGTGCGGTCGAGGAGCTCGTCGCCGAGGCCCGCGCGGTCGGTGCGGACGTCCGTCTCCGGTCGACGGCGCTGCTGACGGTGTGCCCGCCAGGGCGCCCGCTGGCCGGGGTCGTGCACCGGGTGGTCCGCGAGGGCCTGACCAACGCGGCCCGGCACGCGCCCGGGACCCGGGTCGAGGTCGCCCTCGACGGGCGGCCCGGCCGGGACCTCACCGTCACCGTCACCTCCGGGGAGTCCGCCGCGGGGACGACACCCGAGGGCGCCGGGACCGGCCTGGTCGGGCTGCGCGAGCGGGTCGAGACCCTCGCCGGCGGGACGCTGACCCACGGCCCGACGCCGTCGGGCCACCAGCTGCGCGCGGTGCTGCCGTGGCGGGAGGAGACACGATGACCGCGACCGCGATCCGGGTGCTGCTCGTCGACGACGACCCGCTCGTCCGCTCCGGCCTGCGGGTGATGCTCGACGGGCACGCACTGCCCGGCGACGGCACCGGACCGGTGCGGCGCATCCAGGTGGTCGGCGACGCCGGCGACGGCGACGAGGTGCCCGCCGCCGTCGCCGCGGGGCGGCCGCACGTGGTGCTGATGGACCTGCGGATGCGCCGCGTCGACGGCGTCGCTGCGACCCGGGAGGTGACGTCGCGGCCCGACGCCCCGACCGTCGTCGTGCTGACCACGTTCGACGCCGACGAGCACGTCGTACGGGCGTTGCGCGCCGGGGCGAGCGGTTTCCTGCTCAAGGACGCCGCGCCCGAGGGGATCGTCGACGCCGTCCGCGCCGCCGCCGACGGCGACGCCGTGCTGCCCCCGGCGATCATCCGGCGGCTGATCGGCATCGTCCGCGGCGGCGGCGCCGGGTCGGTCGACCGCCGGCGCGCCGCCAGGGCCCGGCTCGACCGGCTCGCCGACCGGGAGCGCGACGTCGCCGAGGCCGTCGCCCGGGGTGGCTCCAACGCCGACATCGCCGCCGAGCTGCACATGTCGGTGGCGACGGTGAAGTCCTACGTCTCCCGGTTGCTGCGCGAGCTGGGCCTGGACAACCGGGTGCAGATCGCGCTGCTCGTCCGCGACGCGACGGACTGACCCCGCCCGGCCCACTAGCGTGGCCGGGGTGACGACGAGCGAGACGGTCGCCGGGGCGATGGCGGACGCGGCCGCGGCCTGGCTGGACACCCTGGACGACGACCGGCTCGGCCCCGCCCGGGGCGCCGGCCCGACCGGTGACGCGGGGGCCGACGTCGAGCGCCGTCGCTGGTTCTACACCCCCACCGACCACGGCGGACTGCCTCTCGCGGCCCAGACCGCAGTCCAGCAGCAGCGCGCGATGCGGCTGGTCGCGTCGGGACTGTCCGAGGCCGGCTACGCCACCGTGGCGACGGTCATGGGGCTGGAGAACGTCCTGGACCGGGCGCAGGACTGGTCGACCCGCCCGTACCGGGAGCGGTTCCGGGACCCGGCGCTCTACTACCTGCGGGTGTTCGGCGACCCGGGCGGACGCACCTGGGGCTGGCGCTTCGGCGGCCACCACGTGTCGGTGAACGCACTCGTCGTGGACGGGCGGGTGGCCGCGGCCACGCCGTGCTTCCTCGGCGCGAACCCGGCGACGACGCCGCTGCTCGGCGGAGGGGTGGCGCGCCCGCTCGGACCGACCGAGGACCTGGCGCGGGAGATCGTCCGCGGCCTGCCACCCGAGCTCCTGGAGACCGTCGTCCTGCCCGGCGGGGCCCCACCGGACCTGGTGACGGCGAACCGGCCGCTGGTCGCGCCGGGCGACCGGCCGCTGCCGACCTCGGCGATCCGACGGGAGAGCCCGCCCGGCCCGGTGGACCCGGTCGAGGGGACCGAGGCCGTCGCGCTGACCGGTGTGCCGCGCGGGCTCCCGGCGAACGCGCTCGACGACCGTGGCCGTGCCCTGCTGCGCCGACTGCTCTCGGCCTACCTCGACCGGGCGCCGGCCGGGGTCTCACCCGCCGGCCGCTACGACGACGACGCCGCCCTCGACGAGGTGCACCTGGCCTGGGCGGGGTCGCTGGAGGCGGGGGAGCCGCACTACCACCGGCTGCAGGGTCCGCGGCTGCTGCTGGAGTGGGACAACACCCAGGGCGGCGCGGACCACGCCCACTCGGTGTGGCGCGACCCGGAGAACGACTTCGGCGTGGACCTGCTCGACGACCACCACCGGGCGTTCGCCCACCGGTGAGTCCCCTCACGACGGCCTGCGCCGCGGGGGGCCCGGCGGTGAGGATCGGGGCATGTACCCGCCCCCGCCCGAGCTCGCCGCGCACGCCAACGTCACCGCCGCCGCCTACGACCAGGCGGCCGCCGACCCCGAGGCGTTCTGGTGTGCGCAGGCCCGCCGGCTGGAGTGGGACCGCGTGCCCGAGCAGGGCTACGACGGCAGCAGGTGGCCCGAGGTCACCTGGTTCGCCGACGGCACCTTGAACGTCGCGCGCAACTGCGTCGACCGGCACGTCGAGGCCGGTGCGGGGGACAAGGTCGCGCTGTACTGGGAGGGCGAGCCGGGGGACCGGCGCACCGTCACCTACGCCGACCTGCAGCGCGAGGTCGCCCGCTGTGCGCACGCGCTCACCGCGCTCGGGGTCGGGCGCGGGGACGTGGTCGTCGTCTACCTGCCGGTGCTGGTCGAGACCGTCGTCGTGATGCTGGCCTGCGCCCGGATCGGGGCGGTCCACTCGTTGGTCTTCGGCGGGTTCTCCCCGTCCGCGCTGCGGTTCCGGATCACCGACGGCGCCGCGAAGCTGCTCGTCACCACCGACGGCCAGTACCGCCGCGGGAAGGCCGTCCCGGTCAAGGCCAACGCCGACGAGGCCGCGTCCGGGGTGGACTCGCTGGAGCATGTGCTGGTCATCCGGCGGACCGGCTCGGAGGTCGACTGGACCCCCGGCCGCGACGTGTGGTGGCACGACGTCGTCGACACCGCACCCGAGGTCCACGAGGCGCAGGCGCACCCGGCCGAGAGCCCGCTGATGCTCGTCTACACCTCGGGCACCACCGGCACCCCCAAGGGCCTGCTGCACACCATGGGTGGCTACCTCCCCCAGGCGTCCTGGACGGCGTGGGCCTGCTTCGACCACAAGCCCGACGACGTCTACTGGTGCACCGCCGACCTCGCCTGGGTCACCGCGCACACTTACGAGGTCTACGGACCGCTGTCCAACGGTGTCACGCAGGTGATCTACGAGGGCACCCCGGACACCCCCGAGCCGGGCCGGCACTTCGAGATCATCGCCCGGTACGGCGTCACCGTGTACTACACCGCGCCGACCCTGGTCCGGACGTACATGAAGTGGGGTCCGGAGGTGCCCGCGCGCCACGACCTGTCCTCGCTACGCCTGCTCGGCAGCGTCGGCGAGGCGATCAACCCCGAGGCCTGGCGGTGGTTCCACGAGGTGATCGGCGGCGGCCGCTGCCCGATCGTCGACACCTGGTGGCAGTCCGAGACCGGCGCGGCGATCTGCGCGCCGCTGCCCGGCGTGACACCGCTGGTGCCGGGCTCGGCGACCCGGCCGCTGCCGGGCCTGTCGGTGCGGGTGGTCGACCGTGACGGGCGCACCTGCGCCCCGGGCGAGGGCGGCATCCTGGTGATCGACCGGCCGTGGCCGTCGATAGCGCGCACGGTCTGGGGCGACCCCGAGCGGTTCCGCGCGTCCTACTTCGCCGACTACGCCGAGCAGGGCTGGTACAAGGCGGGCGACGGCGCGGTGATCGACGAGCACGGCTACGTGACGCTGCAGGGCCGCATCGACGACGTCATGAACGTCTCGGGTCACCGGCTCGGCTCGATCGAGCTGGAGTCCGCGCTGGTGAGCCACCCACGGGTCGCCGAGGCGGGCGTGGTCGGGGCGCCGGACCCGACGACCGGGCAGGCCGTGGTCGCGTTCGTGACCGTCACCGACGGCCCGACCGACGGGCTGACCGAACAGCTGCGGGCGCACGTGGCCCGGGAGCTGGGGCCGGTCGCCCGGCCCCGCGAGGTCGTCCTCGTCGCTGAGCTGCCGAAGACCCGGTCGGGCAAGATCATGCGGCGGCTGCTGCTCGACGTGACCGCCGGGCGCGAGCCCGGCGACACGACGTCGCTGGTGGACCCGGCCGCCTTCGTGGAGCTGGCGGCCGGGTACCGCCGGACCTGAGTCAGGCCGTGGTCGACGTAGCCGTCCTCCCCGGTGGAGTCTGCCCGGAGTCGCTAGCGTCTCGCGGCATGATCGGTGCTGCGGACACCCGCGAGACGGCGACCGCGATGGCCGAGGCCGCGCGTGCCTGGCTCGACACCCTCGACCCGGGCCGGCGGGAGACGGCCGTCGGGCACGCCCCGACCGGTGACGACGACGCCGACGCCGAGCGCCGCCGCTGGTTCTACACCCCCACCGACCACGGTGGACTGACCTTCCACGACCAGCTCCCGCCGCAGCAGCGGGCCGCGATGAAGCTCGTCGGCACGGGGCTGTCGCGGGCGGCGTACGTGACCGTCTCGACGGTGATGGGGCTGGAGAACGTCCTCGACCACACCGAGGGCTTCGTGACGCTGTTCGACCGCACCCGCGGCCGCGACCCGCAGATGTACTACCTGCGGGTGTTCGGCGAGCCGGGGGACACCGGGACCTGGGGCTGGCGTTTCGGCGGGCACCACGTGTCGATCAACATGCTGGTCGTCGACGGGGTGGTGGTCGCCTCCACCCCGTGCTTCCTGGGTGCCGACCCGGCGACCTCCGAGCTCCTCGGCGACGCCGTGCTCCGCCCGCTGGGCCGGGTCGAGGACCTCGCCCGCGACCTGGTCCGCGCGCTGCCGACCGAACTGCGCGAGCGGGCGGTGCTGCTCGACAAGGCACCGCCCGACCTCGTCGCGGCCAACCGCACCGACCCGCAGGAGGGCGACAACTGGATCCCGCTGGCCGGGATCTGGCGCACCCGGTCGTTCGCCGACCCCGAGCAGCAGCGCACGCTCGACGACATGAGCGAGGCCATCGAAGAGCGCGCCGCGTTCACCGACGCGCAGAAGGAGGCCGTCGCGCTGTCGCGAACCCCGGCCGGCGTGCCGGCGTCCGACCTGGACGCCGAGGGCCGTGAGATGCTGCGCGCGTTGCTGGGCACCTACCTGGAGCGGGTCGCCGAGCCGCTGCAGCCGATCTCCCGCTACGACGACGACGCCGCGCTCGACGCCGTGCACCTCGCCTGGGCGGGACCGCTGGAGGACGGCGCCCCGAACTACTACCGCGTCCAGGGCCCACGGCTGCTCATCGAGTGGGACAACACCCAGCGCGACGCCAACCACGCCCATTCCGTGTGGCGCGACCCGTCGGCGGATTTCGGGCTCGACGTGCTCGGCGCGCACCGGACGGCGCACCACCTCGGCCGAGGCGGTCAGTCCCGGTAGGCGGGTGCCCGGCTCGGGCCCTCCCGGTGGTCACGCTCCAGCAGCGGCCGCCAGCGCGGCGCGACCAGGGTGGACAGCACCACCACGCTGGTGGAGCGGGCCACCAGGGGGGATCGGCCGAGCGCGAGCAGGGTGTCCTGCAGGTCCTCGTGCGACGACGCCGCGAGCCGGCACATCACGTCCGACGAGCCGGTCGTCGCGTACGCCTCGGTGACCGCGGGCAGCGCGGCGAGCTCGGCGGCGACGTCGCCCAGCTCGCCCTGCGCGATCTCCAGGGTCACGAACGCCTGCACGCCGTACCCGGCGGCCGGGAGGTCGACGTCCGGGCCGTACCCGGTGACGACCCCGGCACGTTCCAGCCGGTCCAGCCGTGCCTGCACCGTCCCGCGGGCGACCCGCAGCGTGCGCGAGAGCTCCAGCACCCCGGCCCGCGGCCGGTCGCGCAGCGCGGTGAGCAGGTCGACGTCGAGGGCGTCCAGGGACAGCACCCGACGAGCCTAGCCGCGGCTCAGGCGGCCGGGACGGGCTCGCGGCGGGCGAAGTCCGGGGCCCGCTCCGGACGGAACCCCACACCGACGAGGTAGGCGGGCAGGATCTGCAGCGCCGGGACGCGATGCATCAGCCGCAGCAGCGGAACCGGGGGACCGTCGCGCCGCCCCGTCAGCGCCGGGCCGGCCATGGTGCGGTGCATGATCCGCTGGAGGCCCTGGACCAGCACCGTCGGGAGCAGTCTGCGGTTGCGGACCCGGCCGAGGTCCCGCTGGGTGGGGGCGCCCCGTTGCAGCGGCGCGGCCAGCAGGGTGGCGGCGGCCACTGCGTCCTGGATCGCGAGGTTGATCCCGACGCCGCCGATCGGGGACATCGCGTGCGCGGCGTCGCCGATGCAGAGCAGCCCGTCGACGTGCCAGCGGCGCAGCCGGTTGAGCTTCACGTCGAGGTGCTTCACCTCGTCCATCGAGGCGATGTCGCCGACCCGGTCGGCGTACTCCGGCATCAGCTCGGCGAGGTCGGCCCGGAACGCCTCGATCCCCGCGGCGCGCAGCCGCGCGTCGGCGCCCTTGGGCGCCATGTAACCGATCTGGTAGTAGCCCTCGCGCGGGATGACGACCGCGAAGCGCCCGTTCCCGATCCGCGGGCGGAGGGTGGCGTGCAGCTCCTCGGGGCGGCGCGGCAGCCGGAACCACCAGGTGTCGAACGGGACGTCGAACTCCGTGACGGGCAGGCCGGAACCGTCCCGCAGGACCGAGTGCCTGCCGTCGCAGGCGACCGTGAGGTCGGCCCGGATCTCGCCGGTGGTCTCCTCGCCGGGCGCGGTCGTCGTCACGTACCGGACGCCGACGACCCGCCCGTTCTCCCGGACCGGCGAGGTGGCGCGGGTGTCGAGCCGGAGATCGAAGGCGGGTTCGTCGGCGGCGACGTCGGCGAGCAGGTTCAGCAGGTCCCACTGCGGGACGAGCGCGATGTAGGGGTGGCGGACCCCGATCCGGCGCAGCAGCGACAGGTTCCCGATCCGCTGCGCGCCGCCCCGCCCCTCGGGGATCACGACCTCCTCGACCCGGCTCTGCGGCAGCGCGGCGAACCGCTCGCCCAGCCCCAGGTCGTCGAGCAGGTCCAGGGTGGTGGGGTGCACGGTGTCCCCGCGGAAGTCCCGCAGGAAGTCGCCGTGCTTCTCCAGCACGGTCACCTCGACCCCGGCCCGGGCCAGCAGCAGGCCCAGCATCATCCCGGCCGGGCCGCCCCCGACCACACAGCACGTCGTCCGCTCCGACATCACGCCCACCTCATTTCAACCAGCGTTGAATTAAGAGGTCGCGCGGATTGATCACAGCTGGGTCGCGGCCGGGTGTCGATGGTGAGGGGCGGGCACGGGCCTGTCGATCATGAAGTTGTTGACTCTTCGTGATCGTCTGGAGGCCGCGTGCCCGCCCTGCCATCATGGTTGACCGAGCCGTTGTGGGACCAGTTCGCCGCGCTGCTGCCGCCCCGGGGCGAGTTCGATCCCACTCATCCGTGGGGCTGTCACCGCCGCCGGATCGCGGATCGGGTCGTGTTCGACAAGCTCCTGCAGGTGCTGCGGTTCGGCTGCCCGTATCAGGGCGTCTCCGACAGCACCTGCTCGGCGACCACCATCCGCGATCGCCGTGACGAGTGGATCCGGCTCGGGGTCTTCGCCCAGCTACGCCGGATCGCCCTGGACGCCTACGACCGCATCGTCGGCCTGTTGCTTGACGACGTTGCCGTCGACGGCGCCATCACCAAGGCCCCCGGCGGCGGTGAGGTCGCCGGACCGTCACCGGTTGACCGGCGTAAACAGGGCATGAAGCGATCGGTGCTCGTCGAGGGCCATGGCATCCCACTGGGCCGGGTCCTGGCCGGGGCACACCGCCACGACTCCCCGCTACTGGGCCCCACTCTCGACCACCTCGACGCTCTCGGCCCGCTGCCCGACGACATCACCGTGCACCTCGACGCCGGCTATGACTCCGGTAAGACCCGCGACACACTCACCGAACGGGGCCTGCACAGCGAGATCGCGCGCAAGGGCGAGAAAGCACCGATCCAGGCCACCCAACGCTGGCACATCGAGCGCACCAACGCCTGGCACAACAGCTTCAACCGGCTGCAGCGCTGCTACGAACGCCGCGAAACCGTCGTCGACGCGTTCTTCGACCTCGCCGACACCATCATCACACTCCGTAGCCTGATCCGGCAGGCCTGGACCACGCACCGCTGGGACAGCCGACCACACCGCCGCCCATGATCATCCATCAATCCGCGCGACCTCTAAGGCGAGTATGCGCCTACGGGGACCGTCGCGCAATCGGTGTGACCGGCGGTGCTCAGCCGCCGAAGCGGCCCCGGGCCGACTCCGGGATCAGCGGCCGCTCACCCCGGACCCGCAGCTTCTGCACCGCCCAGGTGTTGCCGTCGGGGTCCGCGAAGCCGAAGAAGGTGCCGCCGTCGCGCTCGTCGAGCACCGTCACCTCGCTGCACTCCACCCCGCGTCCGACGAGCTCGTCGCGCGCGGCCCGGGCGTCGGCGACGCAGAGCTGCAGCCCGCGCATCGAGCCGGGCGCCATCTCGTTCTGTGCCGGCAGCGAGCCGACGACGATCGAGCAACCCGAGCCCCGCGGCGTCAGCTGGGCGATGTGCATGTGCTCGGTGCGGGTGTCGTGGTCCAGGTCGAAGCCGACCCGGTCGCGTAGAAGGTGACCGCGGCGTCGAGGTCCGACACCGGCAGGACGACGACCTCGAGTGTCCAGTCCATGGTGGGGCCTCTCAGGAGTGCGCCGCGGCGCGGAAGGAGTGCAGGAGCGCGGGGCCCTCGGGACCGTCCCACACCACCTGGGTCAGTAGCAGGGAGATCACACCGCTCGACGGGTCGGAGCGCCAGCCCGTGCCCAGGCCGCCGTCCCAGCCGTAGCGTCCGCCGTCCTCGACGGCCAGGCCCAGGCCCCAGCCGCAGCCGTCGTCGAGGAACGGGGCGGCACCGGCCCGCTGCGCGGTGCTCAGCCGGTCGGAGGTCAGCTCGGCCACCGCGCCGGGGGACAGGACCGGGCTGCCGCCCGCGCGCAGGGCCCGGGTGAACGCGAGCAGGTCGTCCAGGGTGGAGACCAGGCCACCGCCTCCGGAGGGGAACACCGGCGGGGCCGACCACGCGCCGTCGACCGGGTCGGTCACGGTGAAGCCGCCGCCGGGTGCGGCGGCCAGCAGCGGGACGAACCGGTCCCGGTCGGCGGCGGGCACCGAGAAGCCGGTGTCGCGCATGCCGAGCGGGGCGAACACCCGCTCGGCGAGCACCGTCGCGAGGTCGGTGCCGCAGCGGCGGGCCAGCAGGACACCGAGCAGGTCACCGGAGGTGTGGTACAGCCAGCGCGACCCGGGCTGTGCGACGAGCGGCACCGCGGCGAGCCGCGCGGTCCAGGTGTCGGGGTCGGGGAGCGGGTAGGACCCGGGTGGTCCGTCGCTGCCGAGCCCTGCGGTCGCGCGCTGCACCGGCAGCTCGGCCGGGGGCCGGGGGAGCATCCCGATCCCGCAGCGGTAGGTCAGCAGGTCGTACAGGGTGATCGGCCGGCGCGCGGGGGCGGTGTCGTCGAGCCCGGCGGCCTCGTGACGCAGCACCCGCGGCGCGGCGAACTCGGGCAGCCACGCCGCGACCGGCTCGTCGAGGTCGAGCATCCCGTCCTCGACGAGTGCGAGCGCGGCGACCGCGACGACCGGCTTGGTGACCGAGGCGATCCGCACGATCGTGTCGCGGCGCAGCGGGTGTCCGGCGCCGTCGTCGCCGAGGACGTGCACCCCGGTGCCGTGCCGGGGATGGTCGACGGCCGCGACGAGTCCGGGGACGCACCCGGTGGCGACGGCGTCGCGCAGGATCTGGGCGGTGGGGTCCAGGGTGACGGGCACGGGGCCTCCCGGGGTCGGCGGGTCTCACCCCTCTCGACCGTGGTGGCCCCGCGAACTCATCGCTTGATGCCGACCCCGCCCACGATGCACCGCTGCACCGGGTCCTCGCCGCGCAGCTGTGGTCCGTCGGGCCACCACCGGTAGCAGGGGACGATGCCCGGGTCGACCAGCTCGAGGCCGGGGAACAGTCCGGTGATCTCGGCGAGGGTGCGGAACCGGCCGCTGCCCATCGGGCTGTGCACGAAGACCTGCTCCATCCGCCGGGCCAGCTCGCTGTCGGCGTTCTCCGGGTCGAAGAAGTGCGCGATCGCGACGACGCTGCCCGGAGCGAGCCGCTCGACGTAGCGGGCCATGATCGCCTGCGGGTCCACGGCGTCGTCGAAGTGGTGGATGGTGCCGATCTGGAACAGCGCGACCGGCTGGTCGAGGTCCAGGAAGCCCTGCACCGACGGGTCGGCCAGCACCGACTCCGGCTCGCGGATGTCGGCGGCGGAGAAGCGGGTGAACTCGTTGTCCTCCAGCAGCGCCCGGCCGTGCGCGATGACGGTCGGGTCGTTGTCGACGTAGGCGACCCGGGCCTCGGGCTGGAGCCGCTGGACCACCTGGTGGGTGTTCTCCGCGGTCGGCAGGCCGGAGCCGCAGTCCAGGTACTGGGTGATCGAGGTCTGGGTGGCTACGAAGCGCGCCGCCCGGATCAGGAACGCCCGGTTGTCGACGGCGAGCAGGTTGACCTCGGGGGCGATCTTGCGAACCCGCTCGATGGTCTCCCGGTCGACCTCGTAGTTGTCCTTGCCGCCGAGGGCGTAGTCGTAGACCCGGGCGATGCTGGCCTTGGTCGTGTCGATGTACGCGGGAGCGCGACCCTCGGTCGGCTGGGCCATCGGCGGAGTCCTCACTGCGTCGTCGGCGGCGTCGCGCCGGTGCGTCGGTCGGTGCCCGGACGACGCCCGTCGTGGCGCCGATCACCGGTGCGGTCACCGTAGCGGACCGACCCGATTGGGCACGCACCGTCACCGTCCGGACGTGTCCCGTGATCGAGACCGCTGACGACCTGCGGAACCGTTGTGTAGGCTCGGTCACCCGATCGGCAGTCCCCGCAACCGCAGGAGCCCGTCCCGGTGGTCCCCAGCCCGAACAGCCCCACCCCGCCCGGTGCCGACCGCGGCCCGACCGCGCGGCGCATCGTGCTCGGATCCCACCTGCGCCGGCTGCGGGAGCGCGCGGGCATCTCCCGGACCGACGCGGCGTACGCGATCCGCGGCTCGGACTCGAAGATGAGCAGGCTGAAGTCGGGCAAGGTCGGGTTCAAGCAGCGCGACGTCGCCGACCTGCTGACGATGTACGGCGTCGCCGAGGGCCCCGAGCGCGACCAGGTCCTGTCGATGGCCGAGGAGAGCAACTCCAGCGGCTGGTGGGCCCGCTACAACGACGTCGTCCCCGGCTGGTTCGAGGACTTCGTGGGTCTGGAGGCCTCGGCATCGCGCATCTCGTCCTACGAGCTGCTGTTCGTCCCGGGGCTGCTGCAGACCGAGGAGTACGCCCGCGCGGTCGTCAGCGGCGGACACACCGACCTGCCGCCCGTCGAGCGGGCCGACGTCGAGAAGCGCCTGGAGGTGCGGCTGCGACGCCAGCGCGTGCTGCACCGCAAGGACGCACCGACCTTCTGGACCGTGCTCGACGAGGCCGTGCTGCACCGACCGGTCGGCGGGGAGGGAGTCTTCCGTGCCCAGCTCGACCACCTCATCGAGCTGTCGTCGCTGCCGAACGTCGTCGTCCAGCTGCTGCCCTGGGATCTGTCCGGCTACGGCGCCGAGCACGCCTTCACCATGCTGCGCTTCGCCGAGCCCGAGCTGCCCGACCTGGTCTACCTCGAGGAGATGACCGGGGCCTCCTACCTGGACAAGCGGGCCGACGTCGAGCGCTACGGCCGTTCGATGGACCGGCTCACCATCGACGCGCTCAGCCCGGCCGAGACCAAGCAGGCACTGAGCAAGCTGCGCGCCGAGCTCTGACCTGCGCCGACGTCGCTCGCGGGCGACGAGCGGCGCCCGTCTTCGGGCCCCGGGTACCACGCTCCGACGTCGACCGCCCACGGCCCGTGCACCGCAGTCGGGCGCGGACGGGCGACCGCCGGGCGCGTTCCGTCCTGTTTTGCACGACCGGACCGCTTGTCCACTGCTAGCGTTTGACGCAACGGAGAATGCATATGCAGATGAGGTGAGCATTCGCATGGACCAGATGCACCTGAGCGGCCCCGCGGCGATCGATTCGCTGACGTGGCGCAAGAGCGTGCGCAGCGGCTACCAGGGCAACTGCGTCGAGCTCGCCGTCGTGACCGGGGGGACCGTGGCCGTCCGCAACTCGCGGGACCCGCACGGCACCGTGCTCGCCTTCCCGGCCACCGAGATGGCCGCCTTCCTGACCTCGATCAGGAACGGCGAGCTGGACGACCTCGCCTGAGCGTCCGCCGACCTCCCGCGGGCGGCCGGCCCGACCCCGGCCGCCCGCGGTGAGCCGAGAATGATCTTCTCGGTGTAGGAAGGAACGGTGAGCCGTTCCGATCAGGCCCCGTCCTACCGCGGGGCCAGCGCCCACTACCTGTCCCCGGCGCGACGGGACCCGGTCAAGGTCGGTTCCGAGGAGCCGGTCACCCGGCGGGTCATCGCGAACGCGCTGGCCGCGTTGCACCTGCGGCCCGGCGCCCCCGTCGCCGTGCTCGACGTCGGGTCCGGCACCGCCGACGGGTTCGCCCTCCTCACCCGCCCGGAACCGGGCGCCGCGCCGATCGTCGCGGAGGACCGGCTGCGCTACGTCGGCCTCGACGTCGACCCGGAGATGGTCGCCACCGCACGGGACACCGTCGGTTCGCCGTCGGCGTCGTTCGTGCTCGGCGACGTGCGCGACGCGCTGCCCGACGGCGCGTTCGACCTCTACCTGTCCTGCGGCGTCCCCTACTCCCACCTCACCCGCGACGAGCTCGTCGCCGCGCTGGGGTCGGTGCTCACCGCCGTGGCGGCCCGGGGCCGACGGGCGGCGGTCGTCGTCGACGTCCTCGGCCGGTACTCGGTGGAGTGGCAGCCCCGCTGGGACACCGAGCGCTGGGACTACGCGATGAGCTTCTTCGCCGGCGGCGGCGAGGCGATCTCCGAGCCGATGACGTTCTACGGCCGTGCCGAGCTGGACGCCACCGTCGACGCCGCGCTGGCCGGCAGCGGCGCGCGGCTGGTGTCGCGCACCGCCGTCGACCGGTCGGTCCTGGTCGGGCGGCACACCGCCACCGGCACCTTCCACCCGTCGGTGCCGCGGTTCCGGGCCCTGGTGAACGACCTGGTCCGCGACCCGTCCCGGGTCGACCCCGACGACCTCCGGTTCACCCCGGCGACCGGGGGAGCACCGGAGGAGGCGCTGGCCTGGCTGCGCGGGTTCGCCGACCGGTGGAACGGCGCCCTGGAGCCGTACCGGGGGGCCGGGCCCCTCGCCGGGGCCGAGGCCGCCCGGCTCGCCGGGACCCTGCTCGGACTCGAACGGGCCGCGGGCCCCGGCCTGGCCGTGGGTCACTCGCTGACCATGACGCTGGTGGCCGAGCCCGCCTGAGCAAAGCCCCGCCGCTCAGTGGTGCCGGTCGGTCAGGGGCGGGAAGCGGTTCGGGCCCTCGTCCTGCTCGAACATCTCCGCGGCGGGCCCGACGATCAGCCGGTCCGGCGGGGAGGCCACCCCGGTGTCCTTGCCGGGGTAGTCGAACAGGCCCAGGACGTGGCGCATCGCCTCGAGCCGCGCGCGCTTCTTGTCGTTGCTCTTGATCACCGTCCACGGGGCGTCCTTGGTGTCGGTGTAGAAGAACATCGCCTCCTTCGCCTCGGTGTAGGCCTCCCACTTGTCCAGCGAGGCCAGGTCCATCGGGGACAGCTTCCACTGGCGCACCGGGTCGACCTGGCGGATGAGGAAGCGGGTGCGCTGCTCGTCGCGCGAGACCGAGAACCACAGCTTCACCAGGTGGATCCCGGACCGGACGAGCATCCGCTCCAGCTCCGGGGTAGCCCGCAGGAACTCCATGTAGGAGCGGGGGTCGGTGAAGCCCATGACCCGCTCGACGCCGGCCCGGTTGTACCAGGACCGGTCGAACAGCACGATCTCCCCGGCCGAGGGCAGGTGTGCCACGTAGCGCTGGAAGTACCACTGGCCGGCCTCGCGCTCGGTCGGCTTCTCCAGCGCCACCACCCGGCAGCCGCGGGGGTTGAGGTGCTCGGTGAACCGCTTGATCGTGCCACCCTTGCCGGCGGCGTCGCGCCCCTCGAACAGGACGACGATCCGGTTGCCGGTGTCCTTGACCCAGTTCTGCAGCTTCAGCAGCTCGATCTGCAGCAGCCGCTTCTGGTGCTCGTACTCCTGGCGTGACAGGCGGTCGTCGTAGGGGTAGCCCTGGCGCCAGGTGTCGACCGGGCTGCCCTCGGGGTCGACGAGGGTCGGGTCGTCGTCGTCGGAGTCGTCGACCCGGAAGTGCCCGGGGTCGACCGCACCGGGGTGCGGGATGAGGGGAGCGGGGGCGTCGGCCTGAGGCTCGACCGGGGTCTCGTCCACGTCCGGCAACGCTGCGCGCCGGGCATGGCCACCCGGCCACACCCGGATGACCTCCGGGTGATCAGCGGGCAGCGGGACGGGGCCGGTCGTGCCAGTAGCCCTGCGCGTGGACCCGGTCCGGGGCGACGCCCGCCTCGTGCAGCAGGCCGCGCACCTGCGCCACCCGGGTGCTCTCGGTGGCGTTCCAGGCGTAGAAGCGGTCGCCCAGGCGGGCGGCTGCGGCACCGTGGGTCCCGACCCAGTCGGCGACGGCGTCGAGCAGCGATCGCCCCGGCCGCCGGCAGACCTCCACGGTCACGCCGGGATGGACGCCGGCGAGCCCGACGGCGTCGGCCGGGTCGCCGACCTCGACCAGCACCCGGCCCCGATGGTGCGGCGGGAGCGCGGCGAGGATGCCGCGCACGGCGGGCAGTGCCGTCTCGTCGCCGGTGATCAGCACCTCGGTGGCGGGGCCCGGGTCCCACTGCACGCCGTGGTCCGGGTTGCCGCGCCGCACGTCCGGCCCGGAGAGCAGGACGGCGTCGCCGGGCCGGGCGGCCGCCGCCCACGCGCTCGCGGGACCCGGCCGGGCGTGGCAGAACACGTCGAGCTCGACCTCGCCGCGCCCCGGCCGGACCGCCACCGGGGTGTAGCTGCGCGGCACCGGCCGCGTGTCGGCGGGCAGCGCCCGCAGCCGGGCCCGCCACTCGCGTTCGGGCAGGCCCGACGCGAGCGAGGCGGGATAGCCGACCTCCGTCGGTACCAGCAGCTTGATCCGCTGGTCCCGGCCGTGCGGGGCGAACCGCGACAGCTCCGGCCCGCCCAGGACGAGCCGCCGGAACCCGGGGGAGGGCACGCCGACGGCGAGAACCCGGGCGGCGAACAGGACGTTCGGCGACCCCGCCAGCGGGCTCACCGGCCCAGCGTCCGCTCGATGTCGTCGAGCACCTTCTGCCCGCCGAGCGGACCGACCCCGGTGATCCAGACCGACTGGTCGACCGGGTGCAGCCGCGGGAAGACCTGCGCGCGCACCGCCTCGACGGCGGGCGGCACCGCCGACGGCGACGCCGGGTCGGCCGCGGTCAGGAACACCTCGTCGGCGCGGGCCTGCTGGACCAGCTCGGGGGACAGGTCCACCGAGATCGAGTTCTCCCAGTCCCGGGGAGGGATGGTGAACCCGGCGCACTCCAGGGTGCCGCCCGCGAACGACGTCGGCCCGTAGAGGGTCAGGAGGCCGTCGCGGGGGCGGATCATCTGCGCGGTGCGCCCGGCCGTGTCGTGCGTGCGCGCGACCTCGGCGCACCGGTCCCGGTAGCGGGTGAGCAGCTCCTCGGTGTCGGCCTCCCGGCCGAGCACCCGGCCGACGAAGCGGACGTTGTCCTGCCACGGGTCGGCCTGCGAGGCCATGAACGCCGTCGGCGCGATCGCGGCGAGGCGGTCGTACAGCGCGGCGTGCCGGGACTCGGTGCCCAGGATCAGGTCGGGCCGCTGGGCCGCGATCCGTTCCAGGTCGGGCTCGGCGACGGTCCCGACGACCGTCACCCGCGCGCCGGCGTCGCCGAGGTAGGCGGGCACCCCGGTGCCCTCGGACAGGACCGCGGCCCCGACCGGCGGGGCGTCGAGGGCGACGGTGGTGTCGAGCTGCACCGGCTCCAGCACGACGACCCGCCGCGGCGCGGCCGGGACCGTGACCTCGCCCCGTGCGGTGGCGACCGTGCGGGTGCCATCGTCGTCGGTGGGGTCGGCGCCGGGCGTGGCGGAGCACGCGGCGAGGAGCAGGGTGAGCAGGGCGGCGAGGGCCACCGCGGCCCGGGACGGCGTCACGGACGGTCTCCTTCGGTCAGGTGAGGCGACCCTAACCCGAGACCGGTAGGGGATGGGCTGTCCGGTTCGACGGAAATCCGGTCGCCCACGAGCGCACGACCGGGGACCCTGTCAGGCGATGATCGACCAGTTCCTCCGCGACGGCTGGGTGCACCTCCCGGGCGGGGCCGGTCCCTGCTGATGTTGTTCCTCTACACCGACGTCGGACCGGACGACGCCCCGACGCTGCTGCGGTCCGGCTCGCACCACGAGGTCGCCCGGCTGCTCGCACCGCACGGATCCGCCGGCGCGGACTGGCTGCCGTTCTGCGGCGAGGCGGTCCGCGCGACCGCGGGATGTCGGGAGGTCGCCGCGACCGGCCGCGCCGGCGACGTCCACCTGGTGCACCCGTTCGTCGTGCACCGCGCCCAGGCGATGTCCTCGGCCGCCCGGCGGCCACGGGTGATCGCCCAGCCGCCGCTGGAACCCGCGCGCGAGCCGGCGTTCGACCTGGTGGCCGGGACGGCCCCGGTCGAGCGGGTGGTGCGCGAGGCGCTGGGGTGAGGCCTCAGAGCTGCACCCCGCGGGTCAGCGCCCCGTCGACCACCAGGTTGGTGCCGCTGATCCGGCTCGCCCGCGGGCTGACCAGCGAGACGACCGCGTAGGCGGTCTCCTCCGGGGTGCCCATCCGGCCCGTCGGGTTGAGCCCCATCGCGTGCGCGTACAGCGCGGGGTCGTTCTGCTCGACGTTCGCCCACACCCCGCCGGGGAAGTAGACGTTGCCGGGGGAGACGGCGTTGGCGCGGATGCCCTTCGGGGCGAGGTCGAAGGCCAGGCCGGAGACGTAGTGCACCAGCGCGGCCTTCATGACGCCGTAGGAGCCGTCGGCGAAGTCGATCTCGCGACCGGAGACGCTCGACACCGCGGTGACCGAAGCGGCGTCGCTGCGCTCCAGGTGCGGCATCGCGGCGTCCACCAGACGCACCGTGTGCAGCAGGTCGATCTCGAAGCTCGAGCGCCAGTTCTGCTCGCCAGGGCCGATCGCGAGCGCCGAGACGTTCGCGACGACCGCGTCGACGGCACCGAAACGATCGGCGGCGGCGGCGACCCAGCCGGCCAGCGCATCGCCGTCGGCGACGTCCACCGCGGTCCCGGCCACCTCACCGGCGCCGGCGGCGCGCAGCTCCTGCTCGGCGGCGGCGACCCCGTCGGCGTCGCGGGCGCAGAACGCGACCCGAGCGCCCTCCGCCGCCAGCCCGGCGACGACCGCGCGCCCGATCCCGCGCGACCCTCCGGTCACGAGCACGACGCGGCCGTTCAACAGCATGTCCATGACAGGGGCCTTCCTCTACAGGGAGCGGGCCTGCTCGCGCAGGTGACGGTGGACGCCGCCGTAGGCCGCGGCCGTGGGCAGCAGGGCCTTCGCGATCTTGGTGACGGCGCTGTAGTTGGTGTCGACGACGTTGGCCAGCGGCGACTCGGCGGCCTGGGTGAGCAGCTGGTAGGCGTCCAGCCGGTCCAGCCCGTAGAGCTCGCCCAGCCAGGCGATCATCCCGACCTGGCTGGCCCGCCAGGCGTCCTCCAGCGGGCGGGCGGACCCGACGACGACGTAGTGGGTGTCGGTCTCGATCCGCGGCCAGGCCGGGGCCGGGGAGTTCTTGATCAGCTCGACGATCAGCACGACGTCCATCGCGCCCTCGACCGCCGTGCCGCAGCTCTCGCCCTCGCCCTGACGGTAGTGGCCGTCGCCGACCGAGAAGAGCGCGCCGGGCACGTTGACCTGCAGGTAGCAGGTGGCCCCGGCGCGCATCTCCGGGGTGTCCATGTTCCCGCCGAACACGTCGGGGACCAGCGAGCTGCGCACCTCCCGCCCGGGCGGCGCGACGCCGACGGTGCCGAGCATCGGGTTGCACGGCAGCTCCAGACGCAGGTCCGCGCTCGTCGCCTCGAACAGCACCGTCCCCGCGGCCCGGTCGAGCTGGTAGATCCAGGTCCGCTCGGGCAGCGGCTCGTGCAGCAGCGCGGTGCGCTCGGTCGTCGACAGCGCCCCGAACAGCGGGATCAGCGTGGAGGCGCCCCAGTCCCGGGCCGGGGTCAGCTCCACGAGGTGGACGGCCAGGGTGTCGCCGGGCTCGGCGCCCTCCACGTGGAACGGCCCGGTCTGCGGGTTCACCTCGCTCATGTCGAGCACCGCGCTCGGACGGTCCGAGATGGACGTGAGCCGCCCGGAGAACGCGTCCTCGGTCCACAGCCGCAGGCAGGTCCCGGGCGCGACCCGGCGCACCGGCGGCACGCCCCCGAAGGTCCAGGCGAACTCGTGCCGTTCCGGCCGGTATTCCACGACGTGCATGGATCGCATCCTGGTCCCCTCCGCGCGTCGCGGGCAACGGTTTCCCGGCCGCACCGCGACCGGCCGGTCGTCGAGGTCCCCGGGTGGGCCGCCGAGCCGGTACGTTCGCGCGATGGCCCGGTACTTCGACGTGCACCCGCAGAACCCGCAGCCGCGCAGCATCGGACAGGTCGTGGACCTCGTGCGCTCCGGCGGCCTGATCGCCTATCCGACCGACTCGTGCTTCGCGCTGGGCTGCTCGCTGGGCAACCGCGACGGCCTGGACCGGATCCGGCAGATCCGCAAGCTCGACGACCGACACCACTTCACCCTCGTGTGCGCGGAGTTCGCGCAGCTCGGGCAGTTCGTCCAGATCTCCAACGCCGTGTTCCGCGCGGTGAAGGCGTCCACCCCGGGCAGCTACACCTTCATCCTCCCGGCCACCAAGGAGGTGCCCAAGCAGCTGCTGCACCCGAAGAAGAAGACCGTCGGCGTGCGCATCCCCGACCACGCCACCACCCAGGCGCTGCTGGCCGAGCTGGGGGAGCCGCTGCTGTCCTCGACGCTGCTGCTGCCGGGCCACGACGAGCCGATGACGCAGGGCTGGGAGATCAAGGAGGAGCTGGAGAACCAGGTCGACGCGGTCATCGACTCCGGGGACTGCGGCACCGAGCCGACCACCGTCGTCGACCTGTCCGGCGACGAGCCGGAGATCGTGCGGCACGGTGCGGGGGACCCGTCGCGGTTCGAGTGAGACCCCTCCGGCGCGGCCGCCCGGCCGCCCGTCGTGCCCGTCCGGGCACTCCCGGCGACCCGTCGGCGGAGTTGCGCCGCCCGCCCGTCCACGATCCACCGCCCACCGCATCAGAACAAGCGCTGGGCGGACCGACGAGTAGGCTTCGCAACCGTCCCGCCCGCTACCCGAGCGGGTACTGACGTGGCGTCCGACCCGGGCGCCGTCCGAACGGTTCGGAGGACGATCGCGTGGCGCGAGACGACCCGCCGCCCCACCCGTCCGGCCCGGCGGGGGCCTCGGCCGGGGACGCCGTGCTGGCCGCGATCGCGCACCGGCTGCGGGCCCGTTCGGAGCGTCAGCAGCTGCTGACCGAGCGGCTGCGTGCCGGCGAGCTGCGCCCGGGTGCGCTGGCCGACCTCGCCGAGCTGGCCGCGGCCGCCCGCCGCGGCGCCCGCGACGGCGACCACATCCTCGTCCTCGCCGGTGCCCCCCGCGGTCCCCGGCTCGCCGCCCCGCCGACCCCGCTCGGCCAGGCGCTCAACACCGTCGTCTCGGCGAGCGAGGCGGCCTCGCGCACGATCGTCCCGCCAACGCCGAGCGTCTCGGTCGACGCGGTCGCCGAGCCCGTGCTGGGCCAGATCCTGGCGGAGCTGCTGGCCCACGCCGCGAGCGTCACGCCGGCGGGGGAGCGAATCGAGCTGCTCACCCGCTGGGGTCCCGAGGGTGGGATCGTCGTCGAGCTCCAGGGGACCCAGCCGCCGCGGCACCGCACCCCGGTCGAGGAGCTGGACCGGGCGCTGGGCTCGGCGACGCCCGGCGGTCCGGTCGCCCCGCAGGAGATCGGTCTGCACGTGGCCGCGCGGCTGGCCCGCGCCATCGGCGCCCGGCTCGGCGTCCGTGGCCCCGCCGGGAACTCCGCGGTCGCCCCGATCGCCGTGCTGCACCTGCCGTCGTCGGTCGTCGGCGGTGGCCGCTCCGAGCCGGCCGCGCCCGCCGGCCCCACCGCGGAGCCGCAGCCGGACGAGCAGGTCGGCACCGGGACGACGGCATCGCTGCGCCGCCCGGCGCCGGACGGTGCCCCCGACGCGGCCGGCACCCCCGACCCCGCTGCGGCGGCGGACGTGCCCTGGCCCCCGCGGGACGCCCCGGCGGCGGAGCCCGAGCGGAGCTGGCCGCCGGTCGCGCCCGAGCGGGACGAGCCGGCGGCATCCGCCGGGCTGCCCCGCCGTGCGCCCCGTCCGGCCGGCGGCATCGCGGCCGCGGCCCCCTTCGCCGGCTCCGGCCCGAACGGCAACAGCCCGAACGGCAACAGCCCGAACGGCAACGGCCCGTACGGCTCCGGTCCGAACGGCGTCGGCCCGAACGGCTCCGGCTCGAACGGCGTCGGCCCGAACGGATTCGGCTCGACCGGGCCCGGTCCGGCCGGCTCCGGTCCCGGTGGGCCCGGACCAGGGTCCCGTCCGCCGTACGGGCCGCCGTCGCCGGGCGCGGGGCCGTCGCGCAACGGGGGCCCGCCGCCCGCGCCGCAGGAGGCCCCGGCCACCGAGGCACTGCCCGTCACCGGCGCCCCGGGGACGACCCCGCCGGTGGAGCTGTTCGGACCGTTCGACTCGGAGGTTCCGGTGCCCGTGGACGACGCGGACGACACGCCGATCTTCGCGGCGGTCGCCTCGGCCTGGTTCCGTGAGCCGGGATCGACCGAGACGACGGCGCTCCCGGTCACCGGGAACAACTGGCGCACCGCGGGTGACGCCGAGTTCGACGCCGCCCGCATCCGGGCCGACCGGGTCGTCGACCTGCCGACCACGGCGCAGGGTCTGCCGCAGCGGCTGCCCGGGCAGGCGATGGTGCCGCCGTCGTGGCGGGACACCCCGAACGGCGTCGCGCCGGCCGGGTCCCGCGAGCGCCAGCCCGACCGCGTGCGCAACCGGCTGTCCAGCTACCAGCGGGGGCTGCGCGAGGGCCGCCACCGTGCAGCGGAGGACCACGGTCCGCACGGACCGGCCGACGGGGCTGCCAACGGTGCGGTCAACGGCGCTGCCAACGGCGCCGCCAACGGGGTGCCGGTCCCCGGCGGCCACCACAACGGCCACCACCTCGACGACGACGGCGACCGCAGCGTCGGCTGATCACCACTCGTGCGGCGTCCCGGCGGCCCAGCCGTCCGGGTCGTCCCACGCCTGCAACGTGCGGCCGCTCACGAAGCGCCGCCGCACCCCGGTCAGCGGGTCGTCGAACTCCAGCGCGCGGGAGAGCAGCTGGAGCGGGCGGGTGAAGTCCTCGGGCGCCCGCCGGCGCAGCTCGGGATAGACGTCGTCGCCGAGGATCGGCACGCCCAGCCCGTTCAGGTGCACCCGCAGCTGGTGGGTCCGCCCGGTGCGCGGGGTCAGCCGGTAGCGGGCCAGGTCCTCGCGCCGCCCGTCGAGCTCGATGCGGGTCTCGGCGTTCGGCTCGCCGTCCTCGGTGACGGCGGCGAACACCCCGGGGCGTTTCACGATCCGCGACACCTCGGTGCGCGGCAGCTCCAGGTCCGGGTCGAACCGGGCGAGGGCCTCGTAGGTCTTGGTGACGCGGCCGCGGGCGAACAACGTCTGGTAGGCACCGCGCAGCTCGGGCCGCACCACCAGCAGCAGCACCCCCGCGGTGGCGCGGTCGAGCCGGTGCGCCGGGCTGAGCGCGGGCAGCCCGAGCTCGTGACGCAGCCGCACCAGCACGGTCTGGCGGACGTGGCTGCCGCGCGGGATCGTCGCGAGCAGGTGCGGCTTGTCGACGACGACCACGTCGTCGTCGGCGTGCAGCACCGGCAGGCCGAACGGCACCGGCACCTCGTCGGGCTCGTCGCGGTAGAGCCACAGCGTCGTCGAGGGCGTGTACGGCGTGGCCGGGGTGACCGGACCGGCCGCGGTCACGATCTCCCCGGCGGCCAGGCGCGCGTCGATCCGGTCCGCGACGTGCGGGAACCGGTCGACGAGGTGGTCGCGCATCGTCGCCCACCCCTGGGTCGCCGGGGTCCGGACGCGGGCCGGCGCGAGGCCGTCGACCGTCGGGAGCGGGGACGCCTCCCGGGAGGTGCGGCGCCGGCGGGATCTCACGGGGCAGCAGCCTACGATGGCCTCTCGTGAGCTGGACGTCCTACGGTGCCTATCTGTTGATCGTCGTCGGGCTGGTGCTGATGCCCGGCCCGGACACCTTCGTGATGCTGCGCGCCTCGCTGGTCGGCGGGCGCGCGGGCGGGCTGGCGACGCTGGCCGGGGTGTTCACCGGCAACGCCCTGCAGGGCTGCGCCGCGGCGTTCGGGCTCGGCGTGCTCGTCGCTGGCTCGCACACCGCGTTCACCGTGATCCGCTGGGCCGGCGTGGTCTACCTCTGTGTGCTCGGTGTGCAGGCGCTGCGGGCCGCCCGCCGCGGGGACTACCCCGCCGTCGACGACGGCGGTCCGCGGGTGCCGGTGCGGCGATCGTTCCTGGTCGGCTTCGGCTCGAACATCACCAACCCGAAGGTGCTGGTCATGTACCTGTCGGTGCTGCCGCAGTTCCTCGTCCCCGGCGTGACGACCATCGCCGACGCGCTGCTGCTGGCGCTGTCGGTGGCGGTGCTCGGCGGCGTCTACGGGGTCGGCCTGGTCCTCGCCGTGCACCGGGCGCGGGGCTTCTTCACCCGGCGCCGCGTGCGCCGCGCCGGTGACGTCGTCGCCGGCGCCGCGTTGATCGGGTTCGGCGGGGCGCTGGCCGTGACCTGACCGCCAGGCTTGCTCGCATGGTGGGTCTGTGTTCATGATGTGGGTACGACATCGTCGTCGACGCCCAGGGGGACCATCGTGTCGGACACCGTCATCGTGGTGAACACGGCTGTCGCCGTGCTCGCCGTCGTCGTGCTGATCGTGAGGTTCCGGCTCAACCCGGTGATCTCGCTCGTGATCGGCGCCGTCTACCTGGGGCTGACCGCCGGCCTGGGGGTGAGGGGGACGGTCGACGCGGTCACCGGCGGGTTCGGCGACATCCTGGCCGACGTCGGGCTGCTCATCGCCTTCGGCGTCCTGACCGGGGCGATGCTGCACCACGCGGGCGCCATCGAACGGCTGGTCTCGGCGCTGCTGGCGGCCTGCGGTCCGCGCGGGATGCCCTACGCCACGGCCGTCACCGTCTCCACCGCACTCCAGTCGATCTTCGTCGACGTGCTGCTGGTCATCTCCGCGCCGCTGGCCCGCCGGATCGCCCCGCGCATCGGGGACCGGGGACTGCCGCGGATGGCGACCGCGCTCGCGATCGGCCTGGAGTGCGGGATCGTGTTCATGGTCCCCGGGGTCGGCGCGGTCGCGCTCGCCGGTGTGCTCGGGGTGCCGCTGGGCCAGATGCTGATCCTGGGCCTGGTCGTCGTCGTGCCGACGGTGCTCATCGCCACCGCGATCATGTCCGTGCTGCTGCGTCGCGGCTGGTGGGACCCGGCGCGCGACGAGCAGGAGCCGGTCGCAGCGGGCGTACCCGGCGGACCGGGGGCCGGCGCCCCGCACGCCGCCGCGACCGACGCCGCCGCGGCCGTCCCCTCTCCGGCCGACGCCGCCCCACCCGGTGACGGTCCCGGCGGGGACCTCCCGCCGTCGGGGGGAGCTGTTCCGGGCCCCGGGGCCGGGCAGGGGGCTCCGGGTGGTGGTGCCGGCGGCGCCGGTCGGGCGGGCGGGGCGGCCGCCGGCACCGCGGTGTCCGGCACCGCGCGTCGCGAGCTCCCGCTGGCCCTGCTGTTCGGGCCGCTGCTGGTGGGCCTGCTGCTCATCGCCGCGGGCGCCGTCCTCGACGCCGCCGGGGTGACCCACCCGGTGCTCGCGTTCCTGGGTGAGCCGGTGATCGCGCTGCTGCTGGCGCTGATCGGGACCACCGCCGTCGTCGGGGTCGCCCACGGGCGCGAGATGGTGGAGTCCGCCGTGACCGACGGGTTCCGCGAGAGCGGGCAGATCCTCATCCTCACCGGGGTCGGCGGCTCGCTCGCCACCACGATCGGCGACGCCGGGCTGGGCGAGATCCTCGGCCGCTTCTTCTCCGCGAGCACCGCCGCCCCGCTGCTGATGGTGTGGCTGATCGCCGCCGTGCTGCACGTCGCGATCGGGTCGGTGACGATCTCGGCGATCACCGCGGCCGGCGTGCTCGCCCCGGTCGCCCCGGTGATCGGCCTGGCCCCCGTGTTGATCGCGCTCGCGGCCGGAGCCGGCGCGTTGTTCGCCGTGCACGTCACGTCGAACACGTTCTGGCTGCTGCAGTCGCTGCTCGGGCAGTCCGTGCGGGGGACGCTCAAGACCTGCTCGGTCGGGGTCTCGATCGCCTCGGTCGTGGCGATCATCGTGATCCTGCCGCTGTCGCTCGTCGTCTAGGGAGAGTCGTGTCGCAACTTCCGCTGTCCGGGGTCCGGGTGCTCGAGCTCGGCAACTACATCGCCGCCCCCACCGCCGGACGCCTGCTCGCCGACTTCGGCGCCGAGGTGATCAAGGTCGAGCGCCCCGGGACGGGCGACGAGGTCCGCAACTGGCGGCTCTACGCCGGGGACACCTCGATGCTGTACCGGACGCTGAACCGCAACAAGCGCTCGGTCACCCTCGACATGCGCTCGGCCGCGGGGAAGCAGGCGGTACTGGACCTGGCCGCCCGCTCCGACGTGGTGCTGGAGAACTTCCGGCCCGGCACGCTGGAGCGCTGGGGACTGGGCCCGGCCGAGCTCGACGCCGTCAACCCCGACGTCGTGCTCGTGCGGATCTCCGCGTTCGGGCAGACCGGGCCGCTGTCGTCGCGGCCGGGGTTCGCCGCGGTCGCCGAGGCGATGGGCGGGCTGCGCGCGCTGGTCGGGGAGGCCGACCGGCCGCCGTCGCGGACGGGGGTGTCGATCGGGGACTCGATCGCCGGGCTCTACGGTGCGTTCTCCGCGATGATGGGCCTCTACCAGCGCGAGAGCCGCGCCGACCGGCCCGCGCTGGACCGGCGCTGCATGGACGTCGCGCTCAACGAGGCCGTGTTCTCGATGATGGAGTCGCTCGTCCCCGACCACCTCGCCTACGGCGTCGAGCGGCGTCGGGTCGGCGGGCGGATGGAGGGCATCGCGCCGTCCAACGCCTACGTCTGCGCCTGCGGTGGAAGCGTCGTCGTCGCCGGCAACGGCGACTCCATCTTCGGCCGGCTCATGACCGTCATCGGCCGCGCCGACCTCGGGACGGACCCGGAGCTGGCCACCAACGCCGGCCGCTGGACGCGCCGCGACGAGCTCGACGGCGCCATCGAGGCCTGGACCCGCTCGCTGCCCCGCGACGAGGTCCTCGCGAAGCTGGAGGAGGCCGGGGTCCCGGCCGGGCCGATCCACTCCGCCGCCGACATCGTCGCCGACGAGCAGTTCCGCGCCCGCGACATGGTCCAGTACTTCGACGTCGACACCGGCGGCGACGCGCCCGCCCGCGTCGGGTTCCCCGGCATCGTGCCGGTGCTGGGCGACCGCTCGGTGCCGGTCCGCTCGGTCGGGCCCGACCTGGGCGCCGACACGCACGACGTGCTCGGGGGTCTGCTCGGGTACACCCCGGACACGATCCGGGCCGCATCGGGGGAGGACGCATGAGCACCGACGGGATCGTCCTGCGGGACGTCACGCTGCGCGACGGGCTACAGCTCACCGGCAAACCGCTGCCCACCGACCGCAAGGTCGAGCTGGTCCGCGCGCTGCTCGGGGCGGGCGTGCCGGAGCTGGAGATCGGGTCGCTGGCCCGCGGTGACCTGGTGCCGCCGCTGGCCGACACCCTCGACGTCGTCGCCGCGCTCACGCCGGAGGAGCTGGAGCGCTGCTGGGTGTGGGTGGCGACGCCGCGGCACGTGCAGAAGGCGGTGGCGGCCGGCGCGCGCAACGTCCAGTACTGCTTCTCCGTGTCCGACGCGCACAACAACGCCAACGTCGGCCGTGACACCGCCGTCTCCCTCGACGCGATGCCGCAGGCCGTCGAGTACGCGCGCGCCGCGGGCGGACGCATCCAGCTGTGCCTGGCGACCGCGTTCACCTGCCCGTTCGACGGGCCCGTCGACCCGGACCGGGTGCTCGGGATCGTCGCCGACCCGCGCACCGCGGGCTCCTGCGACGTCGTCGTCTGCGACACGCTCGGGCAGGCGAACCCGGCCGAGGTCGGGTCGCTGGTCGGGCGCGTCGCGGCGGTCGCCGACGGCCGCCGCGTCGCCTTCCACGGCCACGACACCTGGGGCCAGGGCGTCGCGAACGCCCTCGCCGCCGTGCAGAACGGCGCGACCGTCCTCGACGGCGCGCTGGGCGGCCTCGGTGGCTGCCCGTTCGCGCCCGGGGCCAGTGGCAACACCGCCAGCGAGGACCTGCTGTTCGCGCTGCGCCCGGACTGGCTGACCCCCGCCGTGCTGGCCGGGCTCGTGACGTGGTCGGAGGACCTGCTCGCCGAGCTGGGGGAGCCGATGCGCTCGGCGACCGCGCGCGGCGTCCGCTCGAACGCCCTGGCGTTCCCCTGGACGGCGGGGCCCCGCGGCTGAGCCCCCGGCGCGCACCGGGTCAGCCCGGCGGGCGCCCGCCGAGGGTCCGGGTGAGCCGCTCGGCGGCGCCGACCAGCAGGTCCACGCACTTCTCGCACTCCGAGCGGCCGAACCGGATGGTCGGTCCGCTGATCGTGAGCGCCGCCGCGACCTCGCCTGCGTGGTCGAAGACGGGAGCGGAGAGCCCGGAGCCGCCGTCGTCGCGCTCGGCGACGGTGATCGCGAACCCGTCGCGACGGGTGTCGGCGAGCAGCTCGCGCAGCCGCTGCGGGCTGGTCACGGTGTGGTCGGTGAGGGGCTCCAGGGGACCGGCGAGCACCTGCTCGGCCAGCTCGGGGGCCCAGGCCAGCAGCACCCGCCCGGCCGAGCCGGTGTGCAGCGGCACGATCCGCCCGACGTGCATCTCCCGGCGCAGCGCGTGCCGCGTCTCGGCGACGGCGACGCACACTCGGTGCCCGCCCTCGGCCCGGAACAGCGCCGCCGTCTCCCCGGTGGTGTCGCGCAGCTCGCGCAGCAGTGGCCCGGCGAGCTCGAGCAGGTCGACCCCGCGGGCCGCGGCTCCGGCCCAGTAGGCCATCCGGATCCCGATCCGGACCCGGTCCCCGACCCGGTCCAGCAGGCCCTCGGCGACCATGTTGGACACCAGGCGCTGCACCGTCGAGGTCGGGATGCCGGTCGCCTGCTGGATCTCGCCCAGCCCGAGCACCGGGCGCTGCAGGGTGAACGCGTCCAGGATGTCGGTGATCTTGCCGAGGACCAGGAGCCGCTTCGGGCCCTCGGTGGTCATGCCGCGACCCGGTCCAGGAACGCCCCCGCCGCCTCGCGGTAGCGCTCCCACGCCGCCGGAGCGGGCTCGGCCTCGTAGCGCGCCGGTTCGGCCCCGGCGCTCCACGACGGCGGGGTCGCCCCGCCGCGCAGTGCCCACGCGGCCTGCCGGGCGGCGCCGTCGGCCACGTACTCGCCGGGTTCGGGCACCCGGACCGGCACCTCGAACACCTGCGCGGCGATCCGGCAGACCGCCTCGGAGCGGGCCGCCCCGCCGACCAGCGTCACCCCGGACACGGTTACGCCCTGCTCGCGCAGCGCCTCCAGCCCGACCCGCTGCGCGGACAGCATGCCCTCGATCGCGGCCCGGGCCAGGTTCTCCCGGGTCCCCGACGCCAGCGTCCAGCCGTGCAGCGCGCCGGTCGCGTCGGGCAGGTTCGGGGTCCGCTCGCCCTCCAGGTAGGGCACCACGACCAGCCCGCCCGCGCCCGGCTCGGCGGCGAGCGCGAGGCGGCCCAGCTCGTCGTGGTCCACCCCGAGGAACCGCCGGGTCGCATCCAGCACCCGGGAGGCGTTGAGCGTGCACACCAGCGGGAGGTAGGCGCCGGTGGCGTCGGAGAACCCGGCCACGATCCCGGACGGGTCCTGGGCGCGGCGCTCCGAGCGGGCGAACACCGTGCCGGAGGTGCCCAGCGAGACGACGACGTCCCCACCGGCGTCGACCCCCAGCCCGGCGGCCGCGTTGTCGCCCGCCCCGGCGGCGACCCGGATCCCGCCCGGCCCGTCGACGGACTCGGCCGGGCCGAGCAGCCGCGGCAGCGTCGGTGTCGACCCGAAGAACCGTTCGAGCAGTTCGGGGCGGTAGTCGACGCCGTCGAACCAGCCGGTGCCCGAGGCGTCGGACCGGTCGGTGACCAGCTCGTCGAGCCCCGCGCCGCCGGGGACGCCGCCACCGCGGAGCCGCCAGGTCAGCCAGTCGTGGGGCAGGCACACCGCCGCGGTCCGGGCGGCGTTCTCGGGCTCGTGGCCGGCGAGCCAGCGCAGCTTGGCCAGGGTGATCGAGGCGACCGGGACGACGCCGGTCGTCTCCGCCCACTGCTGCGCGCCGAACTCCTCGACGAGCTCGCCGGCGGCCGCCGCCGAGCGGGTGTCGTTCCACAGCAGCGCGTCGCGCACGACCTCGCCGCGCTCGTCGAGGCAGACCATGCCGTGCTGCTGGCCCGCGACCGACACCGCGGCGACGCCGTCGAGGCCGCCCGCGTCGTCGATCGCGGCCTGCAGCGCCTCCCACCAGAGCCGGGGCGCGATCTCCGTGCCGTCCGGGTGCGCGGCGCGCCCGGACCGGACGAGCTCGCCGGTGTCGGCGTCGCGGACGACGACCTTGCAGGACTGGGTGGACGAGTCCACCCCGAGCACCAGTGCCATGGGCCCCAGCCTGCCATCGTCGGCGCGGCGCGGCGGGAGACAGGCGGGGCGGATCGGTGCCAGGGTGGTCCCATGAGCGACGAGCAATGGTTCTACTGCCTCAAGCACGGCACCGTGGAGACCGCCGACGGCTGCCGGTCCGCCGACCGGCTCGGCCCGTACCCGGACCGGGCCACCGCGGCCCGCGCGCTGGAGATCGCCAGGGAGCGCACCGAGTCCGAGGACCGCAAGGACCGGGAGTGGAACGCCGGGAGCTCCGGGGCGTCCTGACATGAGCGGCACGACGGAGGGCGGCCGGGTCGTCGTCGTCACCGGCGGGAGCCGGGGGATCGGACGGGCGGCCTGCGCGGCGTACGCGGCCCGCGGGGACACGGTCGTCGTCGCCAGCCGACGGGCCGAGGCGTGCACCGCACTGGCCGCGGAGCTGACCGCGCTGCACGGCGTCCCGGCGCTCGGCGTCGGCTGCCACGTGGGCCGCTGGGCGGACTGCGACGACCTGGTGGACCGGGTGCTCGCCGAGTACGGCCGGGTCGACGTGCTGGTGAACAACGCCGGCATGTCCCCGCTCTACGGGTCGCTCACCGAGGTCACCGAGGAGCTGTTCGACAAGGTCCTCGCGGTGAACCTGCGCGGCGCCTACCGGCTCGGGGCCCGCTGCGGGGAGCTCATGGCCGCGGCGGGCGGCGGCGCGATCGTGAACGTCTCCTCGGTCGCGGCGGTGATGCCCGGCCCCGGGGAGCTGCCCTACGCGCTGGCCAAGGCCGGGCTCAACGCGCTGACCGTCGGGCTGGCCCGCGCGTACGCGCCGTCGGTGCGGGTCAACACGGTGATGCCCGGTCCGGTCCGGACCGACATCGCCGAGCACTGGACCGAGGAGTTCCGTGCCCACGTCGCCGGCACCGTGCCCGCCGGACGGGTCGGGGAGGCGGCCGAGGTCGTCGGCGCGATCCTGTACCTGACCGGCCCGGACGCCGGGTACACCACCGGCGCGACGATCAAGGTCGACGGCGGCATGGCGTGGTCGACGTGAGCCCCGCGGACCCGTCGGGTGTGGTCGACCGGACCGCGCTCGCGGCCTGGCTGCGCGGACAGGGGTTCGGCGACTGGTCCGGCGAGCTGGAACCGGTCGGCGGCGGCACCCAGAACGTGGTGCTGCGCACCGTCGTCGACGGCAGACCGCTGGTCCTGCGCTCGTCGCCGGTGCACCCGCGGCCGGGGTCGGCCCGCACCATCGCCCGCGAGATCACCGTGCTCGGCGCGCTGCGCGGCACCGACGTGCCGCACCCGGAGCTCGTCGCCGCCTGCACCGACACCGACGTGCTCGGCAGGCCGTTCTACCTGATGACCGACGTGGACGGCGTCAACCCCGGCGAGCGGGTCTCGCCCGAGCAGGCCGCGACCCCGGCGCTGCGGCACGTCGCGGTGCTCGACGTGGCCCGGGCCGCGGCCAGGCTCGGCCGCCTCGACCCGGCCGCGGTCGGGCTGGACGGGCTGCGCCGCCCCGGTCCGTTCCTGGAACGGCAGGTGCCGCGCTGGACCGCGCAGCTCGCGTCCTACTCCGAGGTGCCCGGCTACGACCCCGGCGACCTGCCCGACGTGGCCGTCGCCGCGGACTGGCTGACCCGCCACCGCCCGCCCGAGCCGGAACCGGGCGTCGCACACGGGGACCTGCACCTGAACAACGTGCTGCTGGACCGCACCCGGCCGCGGGTGGCCGCACTCGTCGACTGGGAGATGTGCACCGTCGGCGACCCGCTGCTCGACCTCGGCTGGCTGCTGGTCACCTGGCCGGTCGACCCGGTCGGGTTCGGCGCGGGGACCGCGCTCGCCGGGCACGGCGGTCTCCCCACCCGGGCCGAGCTCGTCGCCGCCTACACCGACGCGGGCGGCCGCGACACCACCGACATCACCTGGTACGCGGGGCTGGCCGCGTTCAAGCTGGGCGTCGTGCTGGAGGGCACCTGGGCACGGGTCGCCGCGGGCGAGGCGGACCGCGCGGTGGGGGAGCGGCTGCACGCCGCGGCCGTCGCGCTGCTGGAGCTGGCCGTGCGGATCGCCCGCGACGAGTGGGCCGTCAGCGCGGGGTGAGCCGCACCGGGATCCCGCCCACCGGCACCGGCAGCGAGGTGTTGTCCCAGCGCAACCGGTAGGACGGCTCGACGGTCCACCGGTACCGGCGCAGCATCTCGTGCAGGATGGCGGTGACCTCGAGGGTCCCGAAGTGCAGTCCGATGCACTTGTGCACCCCGCCGCCGAACGGGATCCACGCGTCGCGGTCGGAGCGGTCCTCGCGCCGGTCGGGCCCGAACCGCTCGGGGTCGAAGTGCTCCGGGTCGGTCCAGCAGGAGCGGTCGTAGTGGTTCACCGCCTGCGCGACGACGACCCGCGTCCCGGCCGGGACGTGGTGCCCGGCCACCGCGGTGTCCTTCACCGCCGTCCGCATGACCACCGGGACCGGTGCGTCGAGCCGCAGCGCCTCCCGGATCACCAGGTCCAGCGACGTCAGCTCGCGCAGCTCGGCCACGGTCGGGACGCGGTCCCCGATCCGCTCGGCGAGCGCGTCGGACTCGGCGCGGCAGCGTTCCTGCCAGACCGGGTTGCGGGCGAGGTGGTGCGCCGCCGAGGTCGTGGTGGTGGTGGAGGTGTCGTGGGCGGCCATCATCAGGAAGATCATGTGGTTGACGACGTCGTCGTCGGAGAACGCCTCGCCGTCGTCGGTGCGGGCGTGGCACAGCGCCGAGAACAGGTCGGTGCCCTCGCCCGCGCGCTTGGCCGCCAGGTTCTCCCGGAACCAGTTCTCCAGCACGACCCGTCCGCGCAGCCCGCGCCGCCAGCGGGTCCCGGGCAGGTCCTTGCGGACGAAGGAGTTCGCCGCCCGGACGCAGTCGACGAACGCCCGGTTCACCGCCTCCGCAGTGTGCATGCTCGTTCCGCCTGCGCTGCTCTCGGCGGCTCCCGAGCGGGCGTCCATGAACACCGCCTGCGCGACGTCCAGGGTGAGCCGCTTGAGCGCCGGGTAGAGCCGCAGCCGCTCCGGCCAGGTCGGCAGCACCTCGCGCACGACCGGGGTGGTCGCGGCGACGTAGCGGGAGATCCGGTCCGCGGTGAACGCCTCCTGCATGATCCGCCGGTGCGCGCGGTGCTCGTCGAAGTCGAGCAGCATCAGGCCGCGGTGGAAGAACGCGTCGACCGTCGCGCGCCACCCCTCCTGGGAGAACGCCTTGTCCCGGTTGGTGAGCACCTCCCGGGTCGCGGCCGGGCCGGTCACGACGATCGCCCGGCCGTTGGGGGTGCGCATCCACCAGACCGGGCCGAGCGCCTCGGAGCGGGCCCGGGTGAAGCGGTGCCCGAACCGGACGTAGGTCAGGGCGTGGCCGAGGACGGGCAGCCCGTCGTCGCCGGGCACCTCGCGCAGCCCCTCGGGTGCCGGGCCGAACGCCGCGGGGCGCCGGCCTCGCACCGCACCGGTCAGCAGCGACCGGTCGACCGCCTCGGGCGCGGGCAGGGTGAGGACGGACGACCAGCGCTCACGCGCCTGCTGCACCAGCTTCACGGGCTTGCTCCTCGGACGTCGACGGCGGTGTCCCGGCCGAAGTTAGACACTTCTGACGAAACTGTCCAGACGATGGACGGGCCGTGCGATGATGTCGGCCATGAGCGAGCGGCGGACGATGGCGCGGCGAGCCCGCGACGAGCTGCGCGGCGAGGTGCTCGACGTCGCCGAACGCCTCGCGGTCGCGGGGGAACGCCCGTCGATGCCCGAGCTCGCCCGCCGGGTCGGGGTCAGCCGGCAGACCCTCTACAGCGAGTTCGGCGACCGCGACGGGCTCGCCGCCGCCCTGGTGCTGCGGGCCACCGACCGGTTCCTCGACCGGATCGAGGCCGCCCTCGACGGCGAGACCGACCTGCACGCGGCCTGGGTCGCCGCCGTCGGCGCCGCGCTCACCGAGGGGGCCGAGAACCCGCTGCTCAAGGCCCTGCTCAGCGGCGACGCGGCGGTCCCGTCCGCGTTCGGCACCGACTCCGGCCCGATCATCGCGGCCGCGGCCGAGCGGTCCGCCGGATACCTGCGCCGGGTCCGGCCCGGGGCCCGCGAGCACGACGTGCGGCTCGCCGCGGAGACCGCCGCCCGGCTCACGGTCAGCCACCTGGTGCTCCCCGCGGGCCCGGCGTCGCGCTCGGCGGAGGACATCGCGACCGTGGTGGTGCGGACGCTCGGCGACGACGGGGTGTGAGCTCGTGGGAGGTCGTCCCGCCCCGGTCACGGCGTGGCAGGCGTGCCGCCGGCCTCCCCGGCGGCGTGCCGGACCAGACGGATCAGCCGGCCGGCGGCGACGGACGGGGGCCGGTCGCGTGCGGTGATCAGGGAGACGACGAACTCGGGATGTGGTGAGAGGTCGAGGAGCCGACGGCGGACCGGCTCGGGCGCCGAGGACGGCGCGATCAGTGCCAGCCCGAGCCCCGCGCGGACCAGTTCGGCGACGGTGGCGACGTCTCCCACCTCGATGACCACCTCGCGTGCGACACCGTGGGCGGCGAGGACCCGGTCGACGCTCTCCCGGCTGCCCCAGCCGGGAGGGACGTCGATGAACGACTCGCCGCGGAGCTCGGTGAGGGGCACACGCTCACGACCGGAGAGCCGGTGCCCGGGCGGGCAGGCGAGCCGGATCGGTTCCCGGAACAGCTCGTGCGCCTCGATCGCCGGTGGGCACGCCGTGGGATCGACCGCGGCGAGCGCGAGGTCGAGGCGGTGCTCACGCACACCACGCACGAGCCCGGCGGTCCCGTCGGGTGCGGTGCCGGGGCGGATCGTCACCCGGGGCCACTGCTGGTGGAAGCGCTGGAGCAGCGCCGCCAGGTCGACACCGGGCAGGGCGTGCATGATCCCGACGGTGACAGTGCCGCGGATCCCCCCGGTCACCTCCTCGACGGCGTCGCGGGCGGAGGCGGCCGCGGCCAGCGTGGTGCGGGCGGGCGCGACCAGGGCCGCGCCCGCGTCGGTGAGCGCGACCCGGCGGGTGGTCCGCTCGAACAGCACCGCGCCCAGGTCACGTTCGAGCGCCCGGACCGCGACCGAGACCGCCGACTGCACGAGGTGCACGGACTCGGCGGCGGCGGTGAAGCTCCCGGTGTCGGCGACCGCAAGGAAGATCTCGAGCTGGCGCAGCTCCACGGCGCTCCCCGATCCATGAATCCGATGAATAGGTCTCAGGAGAACCTATCGTTGGACGTGATCGGTGTCCGCAGGTGACAGTCGTCGTCGTGGACGACAGCACCTTCTCGACGCGGACCGTCAACCTGGTCCGCACCGGCCCCCGCGGCGGCACCCCGCTGGTCCTCCTGCACTCGGCCGGGCTGGATCTGACCTACTGGGATCGTCAGATCGCGGCCCTGGCGCCCGACCGGGACGTCGTCGCGGTCGACCTGCCCGGCCACGGGCGGACCACCGGCGGCCCCGGCGACTGGCAGCTCGATCGCGCGGTCGGGTTCGTGCGCCGAGTGCTGGCGAGTCTGGAGGCCGACCGGGTCCACCTGGTCGGGCTGTCACTGGGCGGGATGCTCGCCCAGGCCACCGCCGTCGCGGACCCGGGCATCACGGCCTCGTTGACGTTGATCGACACGGCGGCCTCGTTCTCCGACGCCGGCCGCGCGGCGATGCGGGCCCGGGCCGCGCAGGCGCGGACGGAGGGCATGGCGGCGGTGCTGGAGGGGCTGTTCGGGCACTGGTTCACCGCCGACACCCGCGCCCGGCGCCCGGACCTGGTCGAGCGCGCCACCCGCACGCTGCTCGCCCAGGACCCGCAGGTGCATGCCGCGATGTGGGAGATGATCGCCGGCTTCGAGCTCGCGGCCGACCTCCCCCGGATCGGGTGCCCGACGATGGTCGTGGTCGGGGAGCACGACTCCAGCTCGCCGGTCTCCGTGGCCCGGCAGCTGCGCGACACCATCCCGGACGCCCGGCTGCGCGTGGTGCCCGCCGCCGCCCACCTCGCACCGTTGGAGAAGCCCGACACCGTCACCCGCCACCTGGTCGGGTTCCTCGACCAGGTCGCCTGAGGAACCCGCGATGGCCCGCATCCCGCTGCCCGAGCCCGCCGACATGGACCCCCGTCACCGCGCCCAGTACGAACGGTTCCCCTCGAACCTCACCCGGACCCTGACCCTCATGGACTCCCGGCTGTCCGAGGCCCTGCCGGAGACGGCCAACGCGCTGCGCGCCTCCGCGCTGGCTCCCGCCTGGCGCGAAGGGGTCATCCTGCGCGTCGCCGCCCTCACCGGCAGTGCCTACGAACGGTGGCAGCACCTGGACCAGGCGCGTCAGCACTGGTCGGACGAGCAGATCGCCGTCATCGAGACCACCGCGGGGGCCGACCGGTCGGTGCTGCCCACCGGGTTCGCCCGCCTGCTCGACCTGGTCGACCTGCTCGTCCCCGGCCTCCCGGTCCCCGCCGACGTCCTCGCCGCCGTACGCCGGATCCTCGACGACCGCGACCTGGTCACCGTCATCGTCCTGGTCGGGCACTACCTCACCGTCGCCCGGCTCACCACCGTCCTCGGCGTCGACCTGGACCCTGCCCCGGACACCTGGACCCACGAACACTGACCCTCAGCCCGGCCCGACGGTCCGCGGCAGGTCCGCACGCCGGCCCACGCCGGCGAGGCCGATCGGCACTGTCCGGTGCCGGGGAGGCCGACGGCTCGACGACCCGCTCAGCCCACCCCGCGGTGATGGCGCTCGGCGCGTTCGACGTGTGCCCGGGCCAGGGCCCCCGCCGACGCCGGATCACCCGCCGCGATCGCCGCGAGGATGCCCCGGTGCTCGGCCCACGACCGCGGACCGGCCACGGACACCCCCATCGCGTAGATCCATTCGATCCGGTCGGAGACGTGCCGCAGCAGCGACGGCAGCGACGCCGACCCGCTGTGCTCGGCGATGGCGAGGTGGAAGCGCGTGTTGAGCTCCGGCAGCCGTTCCGTCCGGCCGGACGCCAGCTCGGCCTCGCCCTCGGCGACGAGCAGCCCCAGCAGGTCCACCACCGCGTCCTCGCCCCCGGCCACCCGCGCCGCGCAGCGGGCCGCGGCGATCTCCTCGATGGTGCCGCGCACGGCGAACAGGTCCTCGGCGTCGTCGATCGTGGCGACGGTGGCACCCTGGTTCGGACGGACCTCGACGAAACCCTGGACGGCGAGCGTGCGCAGCGCCTCGCGCACCGGGACGCGCGAGACCCGGTAGCGCTCGCACAGCCGGGCCTCGGTCAGCCGCTCGCCCTGGGCGAGCACCCCGGTCACGATGTCCGCCCGCAGCGCCGCGAGTACCCGCCGCGCCTTGCCGTCGGCCGAGCCGTACCGGTTACCGCCGTCCTGCCCGTCCACCCGGACCCACCTCCTCGCCGCCGGTGCAGTGTGGACGCACGTCCCCGTCCGGTCGTCAGGGGGTGGCGCCGACGTCGCGCCCGGGGATCGCGGCGAGCAGCTCGCGGGTGTAGTCCTGCGCGGGGGTGTCGACCACGCGTGCGGTCGGGCCCTGCTCGACCACGGCGCCCGCGCGCAGCACCACGACGCGGTGGGCGACCTGGCGCACGACCGCGAGATCGTGGGTGATGAACAGCAACGAGACCCCCAGGTCGCGTTGCAGGCCGGTCAGCAGCTCCAGGATCTGCTCCTGCACCAGCACGTCCAGGGCGGAGACGGCCTCGTCGCACACGACGAGCTGCGGCCGGGCGGCCAGCGCCCTGGCGATCGCGACCCGCTGCCGCTGGCCGCCGGACAGCTCGTCCGGGCGACGTGCTGTCACCCCCGACGGCAGGGCCACCTGGTCCAGGAGCTCGGCGACCCGGTCGCGCCGCGACGCGGTGTCCCCGATCCGCAGCACCCGCAAGGGCTCGTCGACGATCCGGGCGACCGTGGACGTGGGGTCCAGCGAGCCGTAGGGGTCCTGGAACACCGGCTGCATGGTGCGGCGCACCATCGCCCGGTCCCGTCGTGACGAGCGGAACGGATCGGTCCCCGCCACGGTCACGGTGCCCGCCGTCGGCCGGTCCAGCCCGAGGACGATCCGCGCGGTCGTCGTCTTGCCCGACCCGGACTCCCCGACGAGGGCGGTGGTGGTGCCGGCGTCGACGGTGAACGACACGTCGTCGACGGCGCGGACCCGTTCACGGGAGCCGCGCACCCGGAACTCGCGGACCAGGCCGGTCACCTCGAGCACCGGTCGCGGCGGCGCGGGTGGCTCGGCGGCGCGGGACCCACCGCCGATCGCGGGTGCCGCGGCGACCAGACGGCGGGTGTAGTCGTCGTCGGGCCGGGTCAGGATGCGCTCGGCCGGCCCGGTCTCGACGACGTGGCCCTCGTGCATGACCACCACCCGGTCGGCGCGCTCGGCGGCCAGCGCGAGGTCGTGGGTGATGAGCAGCATCGCCGTGCCGCGGGCGTCGGTCAGCCCGGCGAGGTGGTCGAGGATCCGCCGCTGCACCGTGACGTCGAGGGCCGAGGTCGGCTCGTCGGCCAGCAGCAGGTCCGGCTCCGCGGCGAGCGCCATCGCGATCAGCACCCGCTGCCGCATGCCTCCCGAGAACTCGTGCGGGTACTGCCGCGCCCGGCGCGCGGGATCCGGGATCCCGGCCTCGGCCATCAGCTCCACGGCCCGGTCCCGCGCCGCCCGGCCGCGCGCCAGCCGGTGGGTCGTCAGGGCCTCGGCGATCTGCGCCCCGACCCGGTGCACCGGGTTCAGGTTGGACATGGGGTCCTGCGGGACGAGACCGATCCGCGCCCCGCGCAGTGCCCGCAGCCGGGCCTCCCCGGCGGTGGTGAGGTCCTCGCCGTCGAAGAGGATCCGCCCGCCGGTCACCCGCCCGGTCCCCGGCAGCAGGCCGAGCGCGGCCGCCGCGGCCGTCGACTTCCCGGACCCGGACCCGCCGACCACGGCGACCTTCTCCCCGCGACCGACCGCGAGGTCGACCCCGTGCAGCACGTCGGTGACGATGCCGCGGGAGTCGGCGTAACCCACCCGCAGACCGCGCAGCTCCAGCAGCGCGCTCACTGTCGTGCCCCCGGGGACAGGGCGTCGCGCAGCGCGTCGCCGACGAGGTTGAACGCCAGGCAGATCAGCAGGATCGCGAGGCCGGGGAACACCGCCGACCACGGAGCCCGGTAGAGGTACTGCTGGGCGTCGGACAGCATGATGCCCAGGCTCGGTTCCGGTGGCTGGATCCCGAGGCCGAGAAACGACAGCAGCGCCTCGCCGATCACCGCCACCGGCATGATCACGGTCGCCTGCACGATCACCGAGGACGCCGCGTTGGGCAGGACGTGGGTCAGCAGGACCCGCGGGCCCGAGGCGTTCATCGTCTTCGCCGCCAGCACGAACTCCCGTTCCCGCAGCCGCAGCGTCTCCGCGCGCACGACGCGGATCATCGTCGGCACCTGTGCCACACCGAGCGCGATCGCCGCGCCGCTCAGGCTCGCGCCGTGGATCGCGGCCAGTCCCACCGCGACGATCAGGAACGGGAACGCCAGGGTCAGGTCGGTCAGCCTCGACACCACGACGTCGGCCGCCCGCCACCATCCGGCGGCGAGCCCCAGCGGCGTGCCCACCAGCACGGCCAGCGCGACGGCGAGCAGTCCCACCTGCAACGACGCCCGGGTGCCGTACAGGATCCGGGACAGCACGTCGCGGCCCAGGTCGTCGGTGCCCAGCGGGAACCCGACGGTGCGCGGCAGCTGGAACGGGGTCTCGAAGTGCACCGCGCCGGGGGAGTGGGGCGCGAGGACCGGGGCGAGCAGCGCGGCCAGCACGACCAGGACGAGCAGCACCCCGCCGACGAGCCCGGAGCGGCTCCGCAGGAACGCGGCGAGCACCCGGCCGCCGGACGGCGCGGTCGGCTGGGGCCCGACGGGTTCGACGGCGGTCATCGCGACCTCCCCTCGACCCGGACCCGCGGGTCCACGACCGAGTAGAGGACGTCGACCGCCAGGTTGATGACGATGTAGGCGAGCGTCACGACGAGCACCACTCCCTGGATCACCGGGTAGTCCCGGGTGAAGACCGAGTCGAGCGTGAGCTTCCCGAAGCCGGGCAGCCCGAAGATCCGCTCGGTGACGACGGCGCCGGACACGAGCCCGCCCAGCTGCAGGCCGACGATCGTCAGGACCACGAGCAGGCTGTTGCGCAGGGCGTGCCGCAGCACCACGGCGCCACGGGACACTCCCTTCGCCCGCGCGGTGCGCACGAAGTCGGCGGTCAGGGTGTCCACCATGGATGCACGGGTCTGGCGCATCACGATGGCGGCGAGCCCCGTCCCGAGGATCAGCGCGGGCAGGGTGAGGTGCCACAGCGCGCGCAGCGGGTCCTCGGTGACGGCGACGTAGCCCGAGGCGGGGAACAGCCCGAGCCCGACCGCGAGGTAGAGGATCGCCAGCAGTCCGAGCCAGAAGTTCGGCACCGACAGCGAGACCAGCGACAGCCCGCTGACGGCCGCGTCCACCCCGCGTCCGCGGTACACCGCGGCCAGCGTCCCGGCGGCCATCCCGGCGACGACGGCGACGACGATCGCGTACAGCGACAGCCACGCCGTGACCGGCAGTGTCGCGGCGATCAGCTCGGTCACCGGCGTCCCGGTCCGGGTCGACTCGCCCAGGTCCCCGGTCAGCGCGCTGCCCAGGAACCGCAGGTACTGCTCGACCAGCGACCCGTCCAGGCCGAGCCGGTCGCGGATCGCGGCGACGGTCTCCGGTGTCGCCTCCTCCCCGGCCAGCGCCAGCGCCGGGTCGCCGGGCAGCGCCCGGACGCCGGCGAACACGACCACCGAGGCCAGCAGCAGGGTGACCAGGCCCTGCCCGGCCCGCACCGCCAGGTAGCGCAGCATCAGCCCACCTCGCCGTCGACGAACGCGGCCCGGCTCAGCCGCACGACGCCGTCGGCGAAGGTCTGCACGCCGACGACGTCCGCGGAGTGCGCCGTGAGGTTCCGCAGGCGGTACAGGTAGATGATCGGGTTGTCGCGCTGCACCCGTTCCACGACCTGTCCGTAGAGGGCCGCCCGGGCGGCCGGGTCGATCGTCGCCGCGGCCCGGCGGATCAGCTCGTCGACGCCTGCGTCGGAGTAGCCGGAGTAGTTGCTGCCCGCCCCGGTGGTGAGGAACGAGGCGATGTTGCCGTGCGGGTCCACCCGGCCCGACCAGCCCAGCTGCAGCAGGTCGAAGTCGCCACGGTCCTGGACGTCGAGCAGCGTGGAGTACTCGACCGGCTCCACGGTGATCGCGAACCCGCCCTGGGCGACCGCGGCCTGCAGCGCCTGGGCCAGCCGCAGCGTGTCCGGGGAGTTGGAGACCTTCATCGTCACCGGGTACGGCACCGGGGCACCGGCACTGGCCAACAGCCTGCGGGACTCCTCCGGGTCGTAGGGCGGGCAGGCGTCGCTCGCCGGGCTCGCGTAGGTGCTCCCCGGCGGGATCGGCGAGCAGGCGGGCTCGTACCAGTTGTTGAACACCGCGTTGACCAGCACGGTCCGGTCCACCGACAGGGCGAGCGCCCGTCGCACGCGCGCGTCGCGCGCCAGTGGGGTGTCGATGCGCCCCGGCGGGTTCCCGGTGCCGGCGGTGTTGCCGATGTTGACCGTCATCGCCTGGTACCCGAGCGAGGGGATCTGCAGGACACGCACGTCGGTCTCGCGGGACAGCGCGTCGACGTCCTGCGGGGAGATCGTGTCGGCCACGTCGACGTCTCCGCTGCGCAGGTTCGCCGCCCGGATGTTGGCGTCGTTCATGATCCGGTAGGTGATCGAGTCCAGGTGGACCTCGTCGGCGGCGTAGTAGAGCGGGTCCCGCACGACGGTGATCGAGGTCTGCGGGATGCGCTCGGCGAAGCGGAACGGTCCGACGCAGACCGGGTCGGAGGAGAACTCGACGCCGGGCCGGGCCAGCGCGGTCGGGGACATGATCATGCCCGCACGGTCGGCCAACGACGCCGTCAGCGGCGCGAACGGTCGCTCGTAGCGGATCCGCACCGTGCGCGGTCCGGTCGCGTCGATGCCCGCGACGGGGCCGAGCTCGGAACGGCGGCTCGAGTCCGGCAGCGTGAGGTGGCGGCGCAGCGTGGTGACGACCGCGGCGGCGTCGAGCGGGGTGCCGTCGGCGAACCGGACCCCGTCCCGCACGGTGATCTCCACCGAGCGGCCGTCGGCGCTGACCGTCGGCAGCGCGGTCGCGAGCTGGAGGAGCACCGTGCCCTCGGCGTCGATGTCGTAGAGCTTCTCGCAGATCGAGCTCATGACGTAGCGCGTGTAGAGCGAGGACGACGTGGTCGGGTCCAGGCGGTCGGGTTCGTTGGACAGCCCCATGACCAGGTCACCGCCGTCGCGGACCGGGGTGCCGGGGGAGACGGCCGCGCCGGGGACCACCGGACGCGGTGGTGCCGGCAGTACCGGCTGCACGGCGATGCAGCCGGTCAGCAGCAGGGCGCCGAGCAGCACCACCGCGAGTCGAACCGTTGTATACATTGCCGGCGACCGTACGGCCGTCCGGACGGCCGCGATAGCCCTTCCGGTGTCACGATCACGTTTCCGGATCCCCACCCCGACGCCGGGCCACCTGGCCGGTGGACCCGACGAGGGGTCAGTCCCCGACGATCACCACGTGCAGTGTCCGCGGCCCGTGCACGCCCTCGACCCGGTCCAGCTCGATGTCGCTGGTCGCGCTCGGTCCACTGATCCAGGTGTGCGGCCGCACCGGGTCCAGCGCCGCCACCGCCTCCGGCACCCCGGCCACGATCTGGTCGGCGCGGATCACGCAGACGTGCAGGTCGGGGACCAGGGTCGCGGCGCGGCGGCCCTGGCCCGGTCCGTGGTCGAGGATGATCGTGCCGGTCTCGGCGACGCCGATGGCGGCCGTCGACAGCACCCCGTCACACCGGTCCAGCTCGGCCACCGCGACGCCCGGCCCGTCGGTGACGACCTCGACGTCGGCGGGAACCAGCCCGGCCGGGAAGCCCGGTGGCACCAGGATCCGCAGCGGACCGGAGCCCGCGAGCGGGGTCCGGCCCGCCAGCGCGCCGGCGACCCGCGCCGCCGCGGTGTCCGGGCCCGCCCGCTCGACGACGGCGCGGTAGTCCGCGACCCGCTCGTCGAACAGGTCCACGACCTGCGCGTGCGACAGTGACCGGTCGGGCACCGGGCGGACCACCTCGACGTCGAGCACCGGCTCGACGTCGGGGACGTCGGACAGGGCCCGCCGGGCCTTCGCCAGGATCGCCTCGCGCGCGCTCATGTCCCGCCCCCGTCCCGGCCGCCGTCGGTGTCGTCGCTCCGGCTCCGATCGCCGTCGGTGTCGATGGTCCGGCTCCGGCCGCCGTCGGTGTTGATGGTCCGGCTCCGACCGCCGTCCGTCCGCTTCCACCACTCCCGGAACGACTCCTCCGCCGGCACCGGGACGTCGCGCGAGTCCGCCCACGGGCTCGCCGGACCGGGGACCGCGCCCAGCACGGTCCGCCCGCCGGGGGTGGTGCGTCCCAGCCGCGCGACCAGCCGACCCCCGAGCCCGGCCGCTTTCTCCGCCGCACCGGTCCGCGTCGCCGAGGACAGCGTCCACGACGCCGCCCGCATCGCGACGTCCTGCACCGAGGGCACCCGGCTCGCCCGCTGGTGCGCGTCGACGACCTCGGCGCGCAGGTGCACCAGCACCTCGGGGATGTCGATGCGGACCGGGCAGACCTCGAAGCACGCCCCGCACAGGCTGGAGGCGTAGGGCAGCGAGTCGGTCTGCGGGTCGCTGCCCACCCCGCGTAGCTGCGGGGTGAGGATCGCGCCGATCGGGCCCGGGTAGACCGAGCCGTAGGCGTGCCCGCCGGTGCGCTCGTAGACCGGGCACACGTTCAGGCAGGCCGAGCAGCGGATGCAGCGCAGCGCCTGCCGCCCGGTCGGGTCGGCGAGCACGTCGGTGCGGCCGTTGTCCAGCAGCACCACGTGCACCTCCTGCGGCCCGTCGCCGGGAGTGACCCCGGTCCAGGTGGAGGTGTAGGGGTTCATCCGCTCGCCGGTCGAGGACCGGGGCAGCAGCGCCAGCATCACGTCCAGGTCCTGGAAGGTGGGCAGGACCTTCTCGATCCCGACCACCGACACCAGCACCTCGGGCAGGGTCAGGCACATCCGGCCGTTGCCCTCGGACTCGACGACGGTGAGCGTCCCGGTCTCGGCGACGGCGAAGTTCGCTCCCGACACCGCCACCTTCGCCCGCAGGAACTTCTCCCGCAGGTGCTCCCGGGCGGCGGCGGCGAGGCGCTTCGGCTCGTCGGTCAGGTCCGCGGGCGCGGCGCGTCCGGCGCGGCCCATCTCGCGCAGGAAGATCTCCCGGATCTCCGCGCGGTTGCGGTGGATCGCCGGGACCAGGATGTGGCTGGGCAGGTCGTCGCCGAGCTGCACGATCAGCTCGGCCAGGTCGGTCTCCCAGGCATGGATGCCCGCGGCCTCCAGCGCCGAGTTGAGGTCGATCTCCTGGGTGGCCATCGACTTGACCTTCACGACCTCGTCGGTGCCGTGGCGCCGCGCGATGTCGACGACGACGGCGTTGGCCTCGGCGGCGTCACGCGCCCAGTGTACGGTGGCCCCGGCCGCGGTGAGTGAGCGTTCCAGCTGCTCCAGGTAGTCGGGCAGGTGCCGCAGCACCCGGTTCTTGATCGCCTCACCGGCCAGCCTCAGCTGCTCCCAGTCGTCGACCTCGCCGACGACGCCGGCCCGCTTGGTGCGGATGACCCCCGTCGCGTGCGCGAGGTTGCGGCGCAGCTGCGAGTCCTCCAGCGCGTGCTTCGCCGCGGTCGGGAACGACGGGGTGCCGAGGAAGGTGCCGCTCACCGGGCCACCCCTCCGGCGCGCAGTTCCGCGGAACGCGCATCGACACGGCTGCCGACGGAGCGCTCGTCGCCCGCCCGGTCGTCCCCGGCGACCACTGGCTCGGTCTGCGCCAGCACCTCGGCCAGGTGCATGACCCGCATCCCCGACCGCTGCCGCGACAGCAGCCCCCCGACGTGCATCAGACAGGAGTTGTCCCCGGCGACGAGCACCTCGGCGCCGGTCGACCGGACGTGGCGGGCCTTGTCATTGCCCATCGCGATCGAGGTCTCGGAGTTCTTCACCGCGAACGTCCCGCCGAACCCGCAGCACTCGGCCGCGCCCGGCAGGTCGAGCAGGGTCAGCCCGCGGACCGCGCGCAGCAGCCGGGTCGGCCGGTCGCCGACCCCGAGCATCCTCAGCGAGTGGCAGGTCGGGTGGTAGGTGACGCGGTGCGGGAAGTAGGCCCCGACGTCGACGACGCCGAGCACGTCGACCAGGTACTCGCTCAGCTCGTAGACCGGCGGTGCCGCCTCCACACCACGGACCAGGCCAGGATCGCCGGAGCGGCGCGCGACGAGGCCGTGCTGGTGGCGCACCGAACCCGCGCAGGAGCCGGACGGTGCGAGGACGGCGTCGTAGCCGGCGAAGGCGTCGAGGTGGTTGCGGACGAGCGGGACGGCCTCGTCGAGGTAGCCGGTGTTGACCATCGGTTGGCCGCAGCAGGTCTGGGCTGCGGGGAAGTCGACGTCGACGCCGAGCCGGCGCAGCAGGGACACGACGGCCCGGCCGGTGTCCGGGAACAGGGCGTCGTTCAGACACGTGACCATGAGGCCGACGCGGGGCGGTGGGATCGGCATGGCGCCTCCGGTGACGTGGTGGGACGGAGGGTGTGGTCCGACCAAGGTAACGGTATGGTCGGACCACACACAAGCAGGAGGACGACGTGCCTGTTCCCGCCGCCTACGAGATGGTGCTCGCCCACGTCGAGGAGCGCCTGACGAGCGGCGAGTGGCGCCCGGGGGACCGGCTCCCGCCGGAGCGCGAGCTCGCCGCGACGCTGGGTGCCTCCCGCCAGGCGGTCCGCGAGGCGCTGCGGGTGCTGCAGGCCCAGGGCGTGATCCGCTCGCAGGTGGGCACCGGCGCCGACTCCGGGACGGTCGTCGTGCCGGCCCCGGCGCGGGCGCTCGGCCGGGTCCTGGCCCTGCACCTGGCGGTGGACTCGTTCCCGGTCGACGACGTCACCGAGGCCCGGGTCATGCTCGAACGGTTCTCCGCCGGGCTCGCCGCGCGCCGGCGTTCGGCGTCGGACCTGCTGGAATGGGCGGCCGCGCTGGACGTCATGGACGCCGATCTCGATCCGGTCGCGTTCAGTGACGCCGACATCGCCTTCCACGTCGCCATCGCCGCGGCCGCCGGGAACCGGCTGGTGGGGGAGCTGACCCGGGCGATCCGGGAGTCGGTGCGCGGGATGTTGCTCGAGGCGATGCAGTCCCAGGGGGACTGGCCCGCACTGCGCGAGCGGCTGCGGGCCGAGCACCGGGAGATCCACGCGGCCCTCGCCGACGGCGACCCGACGCTGGCGGCGGACCGGATCGAGGCGCACATCCGCGCCTTCCACGGCCGGGTCTGACCTGCCCTACGCTCGCGGCGGTGACCACCTCCGACCTGTCCGACGCCGCCGTCGTCGAGATCTCCGCACGCCATCGTCGTGCGTTCGCCGACCTGGTGTCCTCGCTCGACGCGACGCAGCTCGCGGCACCGAGCCTGTGCGCCGGGTGGGACGTGCGGACCGTCGCCGGGCACCTGGTGTCCGCGTTGACCACGACGATCCCGTCGTTCCTGGCCCAGGTGCTGTGGGCACGGGGGAACCTGGACCGGGCGGTCGACCGGGCCGCGCGGCGGGAGGCCACCCGCCCGGTCGAGGAGCTGGTCGCGGTCCTGCGCGAGCGGGCCGACAGCTCCGTCGCCCCGCCGGGCATCGGGACGCGGGGCCCGATGACCGACGCGATCGTGCACACCGGCGACGTCGTGGTCCCGCTCGGGCTGCCGTTCGACCCCGACCCCGCCGACGTGTGCGTCGCGCTCAACTTCGTGGTCGGGAGGGTCCCGCCCGGGTTCACCACGAAGCACCGGGTGGCCGGCCTGCGGTTCGTCGCCGACGACGCCAGGTTCGACGCGGGGCAGGGCGCGCAGGTGCGGGGACGAGCGATCGACGTGCTGCTGGCCGTGTGCGGGCGCCCTGCCGTGCTGGACCGGCTGACCGGGGACGGCGTCGCGACCCTCGCCGGACGCCTGACCCGCCGCTGACCTCGGCTGACTGCCCGTTCCTGGTCCCGGCGGCCGGGTCCGGTCGGTGGGTCAGGTGTTCGCGTCGCGGTGCAGCCCCAGCAGGTGGACGTAGGCGGCGGCCGACAGCGGGATCGAGTCCCGTTCGGCCTCGCCGAGCTCACGACGCACCTTCCCCGGGACCCCGGCGACCAGCGACCCGGGCGGCACGACCGTGCCCTGGGTGAGCACCGCCCCCGCGGCGATCAGCGACCCGGCGCCGACGTGCACCCCGTTCATGAGCACCGCGCCCATGCCGATCAGCACGTCGTCGGCCACCGTGCAGCCGTGCACGACCGCGCGGTGGCCGATGGTGACGCCGTCGCCGATGGTCGTGGGGAAGCCGGGGTCGGCGTGCAGGACCGAGCCGTCCTGGACGTTCGTGCGGGCGCCGAGGGTGATCGGGGCGAGGTCGGCCCGGACCACGCAGGTGTACCAGATCCCGGTCTCCGCGCCGACGCTCACCTCGCCGGCCAGCACGGCGCCGGGCGCCACCCAGGCCTGCTCGTGGACCTGCGGGGTGTGGCCGTTCACGGTGATCATGGGGTCAGCCTAGGGCGGTCTCGAAGGCGGCGAGGACGTCGTCGCTGAACAGGACGAACCGGACCTCGGCCACCGCGGTGCCCGCGTCGGCGACCTCCCGGACAGTGGCGACGGCGATCCGGGCGGCGTCGTCGAGCGGCCACCCGTAGACCCCGGCCGAGACGGCGGGGAACGCGACCGTCCGGGCGCCGAGCTCGTCGGCGACCCGCAGCGACTCGCGGTAGGCGCTCGCCAGCAGCGCCGACCGGTCCTCGCGCTTCGCGTACACCGGGCCGACGGTGTGGATCACCCAGCGGGCGGGCAGGTTCCCGGCGGTCGTCGCGACGGCCTGGCCGGTGGGGAGCCCGTCGGGGAGCTCCGTGGCGCGCAGCCGCTCGCACTCGGCCAGGATCGCGGGCCCGCCGCGACGGTGGATGGCGCCGTCGACCCCGCCCCCACCGCGGAGGCCGGAGTTGGCGGCGTTGACGACGGCGTCGACGCGGGCCTCGGTGATGTCCCCGCGCTCGCAGACGATCCTCATGCGCGTGCCTCCTCGCGCAGCCGTCCCAGCAGCGGAATGGCCGCGATCTTGTCCTCGGTCAGGGAGCTCCACACGATGCCGCCCTCGGGGCGCCGGCGCCGGTGCTGCCGGCAGTCGACGACGCGGTCCGGGGTGACGACGAGGTCGACCGGCGCGTCGTGGTCGGCCCACGGGACCACCCCGGCGTCGCGGAGCTGGAGCTCGTGCACGGTGGTGACGACGAGGGTGTCGTCGGAGATCAGCCCGGCCGCGCGGGCCAGCGCGAACTCGAGGTCGGCGAACCCGCCGCCCTTGCCCAGCCGCGCTCCGTCCGCGCCGACCGCCACACAGCCGGTGACCACGATGTCCACCGGCTCCAGCTCGTCGACGGCGACGCGGCGGGCCGACCGGGTGGCATTCTTGATCGACACGGCCCGGCGCGGCGGGTCGGCCAGGTGGTCGGGGTCGAGGAGGAAGAAGGGGTCGTCCTCGGCCAGCCTGGGGACGGCCATGTAGACGGTCTTGCCGTCCTCCAGCGCGTACTGCCGCACCGGGAGCTGTGCGGAGTCCGGGTTGGACTTCACGGTGCGCGCGGCACGCCAGACGTCCAGCTCGCGCAGCCGCCGGGCCGCGGCCTCCGCACCGACGAAGTTCGAGATCCGGTTCCGCGCACCCGGGAACCGGGAAACCTTCTGCTCGGTCAGCGCGGTCCAGACCTCCTCGCGCAGCTCCGCCTTGCGGGCGAGGGTCTCGGGGTCGCCCCCGGCGTCGTGGTCGTGGCGGCGGCTCATGCCCGCGACACTGCCAGGCCGCCGGTCAGTGCTTCCGCAGGGCCTCGATCAGCTCGTCCTTGGTCATGTCCGAGCGGCCCTCGATGCCGACCTTCTGCGCCTGGGCGTAGAGCTCGTCGCGGGTCTGGTTCTCGTAGTCGCCGTGCTCGCCGCCGCGCCGCCCGACGGTGTCGCGCCCCTGCGCCGCCGCGGCGTTCGCGATCCGTGCGGACTTCTCCTTGGAGTTGCCCTCCTCGCGGAGGCGCTCGTACATCTCCTCGTCCTTGATGCTGTTCGCCATGCACCAGGGGTACCCGACGCCGCCGTCGTCAACCCGTCCGCGGGACGCACCGGCGTGGCTGCCGGGACTTCTGCTAGGAGTGACGCATGAGCCAGGGCAAGTCCGTCCGCATGTTCCTCGCCGACGGCACCCCGGGAGGTCTCCTGACGGCGGAGATCATGAACTGGACGGGGCACGTCCTGGCAGCTCCGAGATCGGAACTCGCGGCGCTGCTGGTGCGTCCGGAGATCGGCCGCACCGGCGTCTACCTGCTGCTCGGCGACGACCCGGACTCACCGGGAGGCACCCTGGTCTACATCGGGGAGACCGACGACGTCGGTGAGCGTCTCAAACGGCACGCCCAGCCGCAGGAGAAGAACGGGAAGGACTTCTGGTCGCGGGCGGTGCTGCTCACGAGCAAGGACATGAACCTCACGAAGGCTCATGTGCGCTACCTGGAGAGCCGACTGATCGAGATCGCCCTCGATGCCAAGCGAGCCAAGCTCGTGAACGGGACGCAGCCTGCCTCGACGGCGATGCTGCCCGAGGCCGACGCCTCCGACATGGAGCAGTTCATCGAGCAGGTGCGCATCGTGCTCCCGGTGCTCGGGATCAACGTCTTCCGATCCCTTCGTCCGGTGCCGGCCCGGTCGACCGATCGTTCCGACGTCAGGACCGATCTCCCGAACGCGCCGCTGTTCCAGCTGCGTACCAAGAAGGACGGCGTGGTGGCGTCTGCGCGCGAGGTGGACGGCGAGTTCACAGTGCTGGCGGGTTCCCGGGCCCGCGCGCAGTGGGGTCCGACCCGCCACGGCTACCAGCAGCTGCACGGTCAGCTCGTCGACGACGGAACGCTGCCGCTGGCAGCCGGCGGCGAATGGCGAGAGTTCGCGCACGACACCGTCTTCGCGAGCCCCAGTGCGGCTGCAGCGGTGGTCCTCGGGCGTCCTGCCAACGGTCGCCAGGACTGGCGTGCCTCCGACTCAGGGATCACCTACGGCGACTGGCAGACCATCGGGGTCGTCACGGAGTAGACCGTGGTCGATCGGTGACGACCCCGAGCAGCTCCGCCAACCTGTCCAGCAGCGGCACCTGCCCCTTCACGATCTTCTCCCTGGCGGTCGCGAGGTCGAACCACGCGGCGCGGTCCAGCTCCGGGAAGCGCAGGGTGCGCCCGGAGCGGGGCGGCCACTCCATCTCGACCCAGCTGCCGTCGTCGGGACGGTCGGCGACGGCGGCGGCGCCGGTGAAGCCGGACCCGTCCAGCGCGAAGGCCGTGACGGTCTTGCGGGACTGGCGGACCGTGCCGAGCGGGACCGGGTCGCCGTCGGGTGGCGGGGCACCGATCTCCTCTGTGAACTCGCGGCGGGCCGCGTCGAGCGGGCTCTCGTCGGGACCGTGCTCGCCCTTGGGCAGTGACCAGGCGTGGTCGTCCTTGCGGGCCCAGAACGGTCCGCCCATGTGGCCGAGCAGTACCTGCGGGCCGTCCGGGCCGGTCCGGTGCAGCAGGAGGCCGGCGCTGGTCACAGGAGTCATCCGGGCATCATCCCGGACGGCCGGGCGGGCCGGTCGAGCCGGAGCACGTGGGACAGCGGGGGGTCGGCCGGGTTGTCGGGGGGCAGCTCCCCGGTCGCGATCCGGCGGAACCCGGCCTTCTCCAGCGCTCGCCACGACGTCCGGTTGCCCGCGGCGACCGGGACGACCACCGCCGTCGCGTCCGGGTAGCGCTCCCAGCCCTCGGTCACGGCCGCGGCGATGATCCGCGGGCCCAGCCCGCGTCCGGTCAGCTCCACCGGGCCGATGAGGTAGTCGATCTCGAGCGCGCCCGGCGGGAGGTCGATCAACCCACGGACCTGTGCGACGTCGTCGGGGTGGTCGGCCCAGCAGGCGCGTTGGACCAGCCCGACCGGGACACCGCCGAGCTCGGCGACGAGGTCCTCGCCCGGTTCCTCCCCGCGCAGCCCCGCCCCGAAGTCGCGTTCGAGGGCCTCGTCGGTGGTCTCGTGGAACCACCACCGGTGCACGTGCGGCGCGGCCAGCCAGCGTTGCAGCAGGGGCAGGTCGGCGCGCACCAGCGGACGCAGGGTGACGGGTGCGTCGAGGAGAGGCCCGTCGGTCGGTGTGGCGGACGGCGGCACAGGGCGGGAGCGTAGCCGCGCCGCGGGAGGTCGCCGAGCGGTTTCCTCCTCCGCCCGGACGAGGACGGGGCGGTGGGCATGTCGTCCTCCCTGCGGATTCGGACAGGACCCCGTCCGGCCTAGGGTCCTGTGCCGAGGGAACGCCATCGGACGAGGGGACGACGATGACGAACGACCACACCGGGCGGGCCGCGCACGGGGGCGGGCCGGTCACCGACGGCGGCACCGACGGCACGGACCGCACGGACGGCACCGGCGGCACCGCCGGCACTGCCGGCACGGACGGCGTGGCGACCGCGGTGCCGGGCGCGCACGCCGGGGAGCGGCTCGCGCCCCCCGCGGACGGAGCGGCCCCCAGCGGGGACGGCGAGGCCCCCGCACGGACACGGTGGTGGCGACGCGACTACAGCCCGGAGGAGATCGAGGCGGGCAAGCAGGCCTGGCGCGACGCGATGCCGTGGGACCACCCGATGTCGCGCGGCGACAAGGTGCTCGTCTTCTCCACCCTCGGCCTGCTCGTATTCATGCTGGCGACGATGCCGCTGCGGCCGTTCCTGCTGGCGTCGCACCCGGTGTGGCTCGCCGCGGTCACCGGCAGCCTCTCCGCGGTCGGCGCGGGCGCGGCGTTCGCCCGGATCGGTGAGGCGGACCTGTGGGCCGTGATCGCCGCCGGCGTGTTCGGGATGATCAAGTTCGACTGGTTGTTCTGGCTGGCCGGGCGCCGGTGGGGCGAGAAGATCGTCGCGTTGTGGGCGCCCGGTGACCTCGCGAAGCGGTTCGTCGGCCGGATCCGCAGCTGGCCGCGCTGGGCGATGCCGATCGCCGTCGTCGCGTCCGCGCTGCCCGGCATCCCCGCCGCGGCGGTGTTCGCCGTCGCCGGCCTGGGGAAGATGCGGCTCTGGACCTTTCTGCTGTTCGACGCGATCGGTGCCGCACTGATCACCGGACTCGTCGCCGGGCTCGGGTTCGGGCTCGGGCAGCACGCCGTCGACGTGGTGCTCGCCATCGACAAGTACGCACTGTGGATCAGCCTGGCACTGGTGGTGCTCGTCTCGGTGCAGGCGGGCCGCAAGCAGAAGCAGCAGGCCCCGCCGGCCGCGTGAGCCGTGCCCGCGCCGGCGTGACCCGGGACCTCAGGTCCCGAGCCGCTGCTGCAGGCCGCTCGCACGCCCGGCCGGGCGGCCGATCGCGGCGCGCACCGCCTCCTCGGTGCCGATGATCCGCACGGCCTCCTTCGCCCGGGTGACGGCGGTGTAGAGCAGCTCACGGGTCATCAGCGGCGAGTCCGCGGGCGGCAGCACGACGGTGATCCGCCGGAACTGGCTGCCCTGGCTGCGGTGCACCGTCATCGCGTGGACGGTGCTGACACCACCGAGCCGGGCCGGCTCGAACGCGACCGAGGAGTTGTCCCGGGCGAACACCGCGCGGCGCCCGGACCCGGTCCGGACCACGACCCCGGTGTCGCCGTTGAACAGCCCGAGGTCGTAGTCGTTCGTGGTGACCAGCAACGGACGCCCCGGGTACCAGGGGGCCTCGGTGGCGAATCCGGGACGCTCGGTCTCGATCCACCGCTCGATCTCCGCGGTCCAGCGGGCCACCCCGTGCGGGCCGCGGCGGTGCGCGCAGAGGACGCGGTGGTCGTCGAGCACCCGCAGCACCCGTGCGGAGTCCCCGGCATCGGCCGCCCCGATCACGTCCACCGCGGCCCGGACCACGTCCTGGCGGAAGGTGTCCAGCCGGGACGGCTCGATCTCGGCCGCGTCGCCGTCGACGAAGGACAGGTCGGCGGCGCCGCGACGCAGCAGGGCGACGGCGGTGTCGGCGTCGTCGTCCTGCACGGCGGCCGCGAAGTCCGCGATCGTGCCACCGAAGCGCCAGTTGCGCTCCAGCCGCACCACCCCGTTGCGCACCGCGACGGGTGGTCCGGGCTCGGCGGGCGCCGGGGTGCCCGCGGTACCGGATGCCGGGACGGGCCGGTCCACGCGGAACGCGCCGCAGGCGGCCAGTGCGTCCTGCAGCGCGGGCTCGGCCCGGCCGCCCGCGGCGGCGAGGTCGCCGAGCACCGCGCCGGCCTCCACCGACGCGAGCTGGTCCGGGTCCCCGACCAGCACCAGCCGGGCGTCGGGGCGGACGGCCTCCAGCAGCCGCGCCATCATCGTCAGCGACACCATCGACGTCTCGTCGACGACCACGACGTCGTGCGGCAGCCGGTTGCCGCGGTGGTGGCGGAACCGGCCCGAGGTGCCCCGCGAGCCCAGCAGCCGGTGCAGCGTCGACGCGGTCGCCCCCGCGACGGCGGCCCGGTCGGTCTCCGGCAGCCGCCCGTGGGCCTCGGCGACGGACTGGGTCAGCCGGGCCGCGGCCTTCCCGGTCGGCGCGGCGAGCGCCACCCGCAGAGCCGGCGCCCCCGGCGGGGCGGTCGCGCGGTGCAGGTCGTGCAGGACGGCGAGCAGCGCCGCGACCGTCGTCGTCTTGCCCGTGCCGGGGCCACCGGCGATCACGGCGACCGGTCGCAGCGCGGCGACCGCGGCGGCGAGGCGCTGCCGTTCGGCGCCGGGGTCGCCGAGCAGGCGGTCCAGCGCCGCGCACAGCCGGTCGGGGTCGACGGCCGCCACCGGTCCGGCGCGCGCGGTGAACTCGCGCCGGACCAGCTCCTCCTCCTGCCAGTAGCGCTCCAGGTAGAGCAGGTCCCCGAGCAGGCGCAGCGGCCGTCCGGCCGGACCGTCCTCGCCGACGGCGACCAGCGGGCTCGCCGCGCACGCTGCGCGCCACACCGCGGGCTCCGGCCAGGGCAGCCCGGAGACGTCGACGGCGACCTCGCCCTCGCCGGCGGTCGTGTCCGCGGCGCTCGCCAGGTCCACGCACACCGAGCCGTTGCGGATCGCGCGGACGGCGAGCGCGGCGGCCAGCACCACGGGTTCGGGTTCGGCGGTGGCCGGATCGGCGGCGGCGGTCGGGTCGCCGCGCCCGCCGAGGGCGGCGAGCCGCCGGGCGACGTGGATGTCTCCCGGTGCGAGGATCTCGGCCTCGTTGAACGCGGCGAGCACCCCCGTCGCGGTGCGGGCGGCCCGCGGGCCGAACGGGTCCCGTTCGGGGGCCGGTGGCACCGTCGGTGCTGCCGTCGCTGCCGGGGTGGAGTGTGCGGTCGTCGTCACGGGGTGCCTCCGTCCAGCAGGTCCGACAGCTCCTCGACCAGGGCGGCGGGTGGCCGCCAGGCGAAGACCCCGCAGGGCGCGGCCAGCGGCCCGGACCCGGTGACCGGGGTGTCCGGCCCGCACATGCCACGCAGGAACAGGTAGCCGACCCCGCCGAGGTGGGTGTCCGGGTCGTAGCCGGGCAGCCGCCACCGCAGGTAGCGGTGCAGTGCGACGGCGTACAGCAGCGCCTGCAGCGGGTAGTGCGCGTCGGCCATCGCCGTGGCCAGCCGGTCGGCGGTGTAGTGCGCCGCGGTCAGCGGGTCGCGGCCGGACGGGCCGGTCGGGCCCAGCCAGTTCGTCTTGTAGTCCACGACGAGGTACCGCTGCCCGGCCCCGTCGCGGATCCGCAGCACCGAGTCGATGCTGCCGGTCAGGTAGCCGCGCAGCGGCTGCCCGGCGAGGTCGGGGGAGTCGAGCAGGTCGGCGTAGCCGTGCAGTGGGTCGTCGGGCCCGAGATGCCTGCGTACCGCGGCGGCCAGCCCGGACAGGGTGAGCCGCCCGGTCGGGGTGTCACCGCCGCACAACGGCAGCTCGAAGTCCAGCTCGGACAGCCGGTCGCCCGGGGCGATGTCGGCCAGCGCGAGCCCGGACGCGATCGGCCCGAGCGGGGTCCGCAGCACCGGGACGAGCGCGTCGGCGAGCTCGTCGGGATCGAGGTCGGCCGGCTGGTGGCGCAGCTCCTCGGTGACGTGCGCGACGACCTCGGCGCGCAGCGCGGTGTCGCCCCCGGCCGCGGTGGTGGTGTCGAGGTGCTCCAGCACGGCGTGCACCAGGGTGCCGAACCCGGTGCCCGAGGGCAGGTCGGCCATGGGGGAGGGGAACGTGGCCGGATCGGCGGCGCCCGTTGCGATGCCCCCGCCGGCACCGGGGAGCGGAGCCGCGTCGGGCTCGTCGACGATGCCCTCGTCCTCGGGCTCGGTCAGCACCCCGGGTGCGGTCGCGACCGGCTCCGGCTCGGCGTCGACGGCCGGGTGCGGGTGGTGCGCGGCGTGCGCCGCCGCGGTCAGCGCGGTGTAGGAGGTGCGCCGCCACGCGGTGTCCAGGGTGCGGGCGAACGTCGCGACGGCCGGCTCGGCGTCCGGCGGGACCGGTGTGCGCTCGACGGGGTCGCGGTCGCTCACGGTCTCCACCGACGCGCCGGCCGGGGCGAGCCGTTCCCGCAGGAACGCCAGCGCGTTCGCGTCCCCGGGGACCTTCGCGGTCGGCTCCGGATCCGTGCCGGGCCCGGCGTGCCCGAACAGCACCCGGTGCAGCGACGACGCCGCCGTCGTGGCCCCGGGGACCCACCAGGCGACGACCTGGCTGCAGGCGCGGGTGAGTGCCACGTACAGCAGGCGGAGGTCCTCGCCGGCCTCCTCGGCCTGGTGCAGCGCGGTGCGCCGGGTGCGGTCCGGGCCGGTGGACCCGCCGACGTCGAGCAGCCGCCGCGGACCGTCGGAGCCGGGCGGGGTGTCGTGGTAGAGCAGCGTCTCGGGCCGGTCGTCGACCCAGCGGTCCCACGCGAAGGGCAGGTACACCACCGGGAACTCGAGCCCCTTCGACCGGTGCACCGTCACGATCTGGACGGCGTCGGCGTCGGACTCCAACCGCCGGCTCCGCTCGGCCGAGGTGTCGCGGGCGGCCTCGCCGATCCGGTGCCGCAGCCACTCGGTGAGGGCCGTCGGGCCCAGGTGTCGTTCCAGCGCCGCGGAGTGCAGCACCTGGCCGACGTGGCGCACGTCGGTGAGGTCGCGCTCGCCGTCGGGGCTGCGCAGCAGGCGTTCGGCGGGGGCGTAGCGGGCGAACACCGCCTCCTGCAGCGCCGCGACCCCGCGCTCGGCGAGGACCTGGTGCCAGGCCCGCAGGTCCGCGCCGAGCTGGTCGACCAGTCCCTCGGCGTCGGGCCCGCACAGGTCGGCGACGGTGTGCCCGACGAACCGGGTCAGCGCGGCGGCGCGCAGCCGCATCGAGCGTTGCGGCTGCTCGACGGCCTCCAGCAGCGTCAGCCACTCCGCGGCGACCGGCGTGGTGAACACGCTGCTGGTGCCGGTGAGCACGGCGGGCACCCCGGCCTCGGCGCAGGCGTCCCGCACCAGCAGGCCCTGGGCGTTGGTCCGTACCAGCACCGCGACCTGGCCGGGGCGCAGCTGGTCCCCCGCGAAGCGGGCGGTGCCGTCGAGCAGCTGCGACAGGTCGACGGCGACGTCGCGGGCCACGACCGCGCGGGCGCCCTTGGCCCGGGCCAGGCCGCGCCCGGTCAGGTCGAGCCGGTCCCGGTCGACCAGCCGCAGCCGCAGCGGGGCGTCGTGCCGGGCGGTCAGCCGCCGCCCGGTGTGGTGGGCCCGGACCGGGTGGACGACGATCCCGGGGTCGCCGAGGGTGGCCTCGCCGAACACCCCGTCCAGCGCGGTGAGCAGCGCGGCGTCGCTGCGGCGGTTCGTCGACAGGGTGCGCTTCGTCGCCGCCGCGTCGGCGGCCCGCAGGTAGCTGTGCACGTCGGCGCCGCGGAAGGCGTAGATCGCCTGCTTCGGGTCGCCGATCAGCACCAGGGTGGTCCCCGGGGCGGAGTGGAAGGCCAGGGAGAGGATCTCCCACTGCAGCGGGTCGGTGTCCTGGAACTCGTCGACGAGCACCACCGAGAACCGCGACCGGAGCCGTTCCCGGGCGGCGGGGCCGCGGACCGGGTCGCGCAGCGCCGTCGCGAGGCGGGTGAGCATGTCGTCGTAGCTGTAGATGCGGGCGCGCCGCTTGCGGGCGTCGACCTCGCGGCGCACCGCGGAGGCGAAGCCGTAGCGGGTGGCGGCCGGGGTGGTCGGGTCGGCGTCGCGGGGCTCCAGCTCGGCCTGCGGGTCGCCGACGGCGCGGCGGGCCAGCGCGAGCGCCGCGGCCCGGTCGAACGCCGGGCGGCCCGCGTTCGGTGCGGCGTACTTGCGCACGTAGAAGTCGTCGACGACCTCGGTGACGACGTCGTCGACGTGGTCGACGAACTCCGCGTCCGGGTCGTTGTCCCCGGCCACGCCCAGCCCCGCCAGCATCTGCATGCAGAACTGGTGGGTGGTGGCGATCGTGGCCGCGTCGAACGCCGCCGAGGCCACGGCCAGCCGGGCCCGGCGCCGCTCCAGCTCGGCCGGGTCGGTGGCGGCCAGGTGCGCGACGACCGGGTCGGCGTCGGGAGTCGGCGGGGTGGCGCCGGCGAGCACCGCGGCCAGCGCACGCTCGGTGCCCACCAGCCGCTCCCGGACCCGCTCGCGCAGCTCCTGGGTGGCGTCGCGGCCGAAGGTGACCAGCATCAGCCGGTCCAGGTCGGCGACGCCCTCGGCGACGTAGCGGGTCGCGAGCGCGGCGATCGTGTAGGTCTTGCCCGTCCCCGCGCTCGCCTCCAGCACGACGGTGCCGGTCGGCAGCGGGCCGTCGACGTCGAAGGTCGGTGCCGACAGCAGGCTCGTGGTGCTCACGGCGCGTCCTGCCTCTCGTGGTCGAGCAGCGGTACCCACAACCGGACGGCGAGCTCCCCGAACCGGGTGGGCTCACCGCCGGAGCCGGGCTCGGGACGGACGACCAGTGGGCCGCCCGCACCGCCCCGGACGAAGACGTGCGGGGCCTCGGCGTGCTCGAAGCGCGACCACTCGCTCTCCGCCGCGGCGAACGCGTTGGCGGGCACCACGCCGCGGGCGCGGTTGCGGGCGTAGACGGCGGCGGCGTCGGTCGGCAGCGGCAGCGGCGCCCGCAGCCCCTCGCGGCGCAGCGCGACCAGGTCGGCCAGGGTGCGACGGGCCAGGCCGGGGTCGACCGGGCCGAGCACCGAGCGGGCGGCGCCGCCGGGTCCGCGGCCGACGGTCACCGCCGTCCAGGACCGGCCGGGGTGTGCGGCGGTGAGCGCGAGCAGCTGCACCCAGGCCCGCAGCCGGTGCTTGGCCTTGAGCCGCGAGTACTCGACACGCACCACGACGTCGCCGTGCAGGCCCGGCACCGTCCCGGCGACGGCGCGGCCGTCCTCGGGGGTGCCGGTGAGCTGCGCGACGAGGTCCTGCGAGCCCGCCTCGCCGGTCGCGACCGACGCGGCGACGGCGACCAGCGGCTCGACCTGCCCGCCGACCTCGGTGAGGACCCGGTGGCCGATCCCTCCGGGTGGGAGGTCCCCGCGCAGCGTCTCGGCCCGCGCCACGGCCTGCGGTGCGGCCCCGGCGAGCCGGTCGGTCAGCAGCCGGTCACCGATCTTCCAGGTGGCCAGCCCGTCGAGCTCGACCGGCAGCGCGTCGTCGGGCTCGACGTTCTCCTCCGGCGGCAGCACGCGCACCCGCTGGCGCAGGAACGCCCGCACCGGGTGCTCGACGAACGCGACCAGCTCGTCGAGCTCGACCACCCCGTCCGGCGGGTCCTCCGGCGGGGGCAGCGGGTCCGCGCCGAACAGCGGGTTCACGGTGCGCGGCCCGGCCGCGGCCTCGGCGCCGCGCAGCGCGGCCCGGTCGAAGCTGAACGGCCCGTCGGCCAGCAGCGCGCCGGGGGTGAAGTTGCGCCGGTCGAAGGGCTGCAGCGGGTGCCGGGCCCGCAGCGCCCGTGAGGCGGGGGTGCCGGAGGTGGTCCGCACGCAGGCGTCGATCGCGTCGCACAGCTCCCCGACCGGTACCGACGGCGGTCGGTCGGCCCCGGTGCGCTCGTCGGCGCCGGAGGACACCACGACCAGGTGCCGGGTGGCCGAGCAGATCGCGTCGAGCAGCAGCTGGCGGTCCTCCCCGCGCGGGTCGCGCTCGCCGACGACGGGGTCCCGGGCCAGCACGTCGTCCCCGTCGGGGGCGCCGGCGCGGGGGAACACCCCGTCGTCGCAGCCCAGCAGGCACACCACCTTGTGCGGGACGGCCCGCATCGGGACCAGCGTCGCGACGGTCAGCGTGCCGGTCCGGAAGTTCGCCCGGCTGGGCCGACCGCGCAGCCGCTCGGCGAGCAGACCGCGCACGTCGGGCAGGTCGAGGTCGACGGTGGCGGCCTGCGGCCCCGCGGACGCGACGACGTCGGCCAGCTCCGCGCGCGCCTGCCCGGCCTGCCAGGCGTCGGTCGGGGTGGTGTCGGTCAGCGCCGACAGCCCCTCGACCAGCGCGTCCACCCACGCCGACAGCGGCTGCGGCCCGCGCAGCGCACCGAGCACGGTCGCGAGCCGGTCGACGAACTCGGCGAGCCGCCCGACCAGGTCCACGTCGGAGGAGTCGACCTCGTCCAGCGGCAGCGCGGTGCCCAGCCAGGCCGGGGCGCCCGGTGTCTCGGCCATCGCGACGCCGACGAGCATCCGGTCCAGACCGGCCCGCCAGGTGTTCTGCCCGATCCCCTCGAGCCGGTAGGGCCGGCGGTGCGCGGCGTCGAGCCCCCACCGCACCCCGGCCGCGGTGACCAGCTCGGACAGCCGCTCCAGCGCGTCGTCGTCGAAGCGGAAGCGGCGCCGCACCGGGGCGGAGGCGACCAGGTCGAGCACCTGGGAGGCACTGACCCGGGACCCGGCGAGCTCCAGCAGCGACGACACGGTGCCCAGCAGCGGGTTCGCCTGGCGCAGCGCCCGGTCGGCCAGGCGCACCCGCAGCCGGTGCCCGGGGTGCAGCTCCTCGCGGGACGGGCCCGCGCCGTCCGGGGTGTCCGCGTCCGGGGCGAGACCGAAGGAGGCGGTGATCAGCGGCGCGAACACCTCGATGTCCGGGCACATGACGATGATGTCGCGCGGCTCCAGGTCCGGGTCCGCGGCGAGCAGCCCGAGCAGCACCTCGCGCAGCACCTCCACCTGCCGGTCCGGGCCGTGGCAGGAGTGCAGCGCGACGCTGCGGTCGGCCGGGTCGAGCAGCGGACGGTCCGCGGGGGCGGGCGGCACGGCGTCGTCGCGCAGCGCGGCCTGCAGGCGGCGCAGCAGCGTCGGCGGGCCGGCGTCGGCGGGGGCCGGGTGGTGGGTGTCGGCCACCGTGGGCCCGGCCGGGGGCAGCCGCAGCGCCAGCTCCCGGGTGTCGCGGCCGAGCGAGTGCAGCAGCGGGTGACGGACCGCCTCGGCGCTGGTGTCGGTGGCACGCGACGGCACCCCCGGCGAACGCCCGGCGCGCACCGCCTCCCACATCACCGGCGACGGGTGCGGCAGCCACAGGTGGACCTCCCGGTGCGCCGCGAGGGACTCCAGGACGGCCAGGTGCTCGGCGGCCAGCCGGGTCGGGCCGAACAACGACAGCCGCGGCCCCACCTCCGGTCCCGGGTCGGCGCCCCCGCGCAGCAGGGCCACCGCCTCGTCGAGCCGCTCGGCGGGACCGGGGACCCCGAGCGCCGTGCGCAGGCGCCGCCACAGCTCGGGCTGCCACCGCAGGTCGGCGGGCACCGCGTCCTCCCCGGCGCGCCAGCGGCGCAGCAGCTCGGGGCGGTGGGTGGCGTAGGAGCCGAACAGCCCGGCCAGTGTGCGGGCGAGCGCGTAGCGGCGGCCGTGCCCACCACGCTCCAGGTGTGCGGCCAGGGCGGTGAACCGGTCGTCCCCGGACGTGGCGACGGCGTCGTCGATCAGCTCCAGCAGCGTCCACACCGACCGGCCGGGCGACCACGGGTCGGTCGCCGGGTCCGTGCCGGTGACGTGCGCGACGACCCCGCCGAGCAGCGCGGCCGGGGCCGGGAACCGGACGTTCGCGCAGACCCCGCCGCTGCCCGGCCCCGCACCGAGCCGGTGTGCCAGCCGCTGGGCCAGCCAGCGCTCCACCCCGCGCTCGGGGACCGCGACGGTCTCGGCCGCGAACGGGTCACCCGAGCCGACCGCCAGCACGTCGGCGAGCGCCTCCACGAGGGTGTCGGCGCGTTCGGCCCGATGGATCTCCAGCACGGACCGCACGGTAGCGGCGACCCCCGACAGGGACGGCCGGACCCCTCTACCAGGACGACACGCGGTAGTTCTTCAGGAACACTCCGTGCAGGTCCTCGCCGGACTCCCCGGCGACGATCGGGTGGTAGACCCGGGCGGCGCCGTCGGCGAGGTCGAGCGGGGCGTGGAACCCCTCCTCGGCCAGGCGCAGCTTCATCGGGTGCGGCCGCTCGTCGGTGATCCAGCCGGTGTCCACCGCGGTCATCAGGATCCGGTCGGTCGCGAACATCTCCCCGGCACTGGTGCGGGTCAGCATGTTCAGCGCGGCCTTGGCCATGTTGGTGTGCGGGTGCCCGGGGCCCTTGTAGCCGCGGCCGAACACGCCCTCCATCGCCGAGACGTTCACGACGTACTTGTTGCGTGCGCTCGACGCCGCCATCGCCGGGCGCAGTCGCGAGACCAGCACGAACGGCGCCGTCTGGTTGCACAGCTGCACCTCGAGCAGCTCGAGCGGGTCCACGTGCTGGACGTGGTCGACCCAGCTGTTGACCGCCGCGGTGTCGGGGAGCAGCCCGCCCGCGTCGACCGCGGTGCCGTCGGCGATCCGCTCCGGCGACGCCGAACGGGCCGTCGTCGCCAGCGCGGCCAGGTCGCGCCCGCCCGGGACCGCCCCGGCGAGCAGGACCGGGTGCTCGCGCGAGGCGCTGGTGAACGACACGATCTCCGGCAGCTCGCCCGCGGGCAGCTCCTCCTGCTCGGCCGCCTCCAGCGCGGAGTACGAGCCGGGGGAGCGGCGCACCGTCTGTGCGGCGTTGTTCACCAGGATGTCGAGCGGGCCGGCGGCAGCGACCTCGTCGGCGACCGCGACGACCTGGGCCGGGTCGCGCAGGTCCACCCCGATCACCCGCAGCCGGTGCAGCCACTGCCCGGAGTCGGGCAGCGCGGCGAAGCGGCGGGCGGCGTCACGCGGGAAGCGGGTGGTGATCGTGAGGTGCGCGCCGTCGCGCAGCAGCCGCAGCGCGATGTACATCCCGATCTTGGCGCGGCCGCCGGTGAGCAGTGCGCGGCGCCCGGTCAGGTCGGTGCGGGCCTCGCGGTGGGCGCGGTGCGCGGCGGCGCAGTCCTGGCACAGCTGGTGGTAGAAGGCGTCGACGACGGTGTAGCGCGTCTTGCACACGTAGCAGCCGCGGGCGCGGTGCAGCGTCCCCGCGGTCGCGCCGGGGGTGGTCGACACCAGCGGGATCCCGGCGGTCTCGTCGTCGATGCGCCCGGCCGCGCCGGTCGCGGTGGCGGCGGTGACGGCCTCGTCGGAGGACTTCTCGGCCTGGCGCTTCTCCGCGCGACGCCGCAGCCGCACCGACTTCCAGATCCCGGCGGTCGCCCGCCGGACGACCACGGCGTCGGGGTGTTCGGGTGGCAGCTCGTCGACCTGGGCCAGTACCTTCAGCGCGGTCGCGAGCTCGTCCGGGTCGATGCCGGGGCTGGACACCGGGACACTCCTGGGATCGTGGTCGGGGGACGGGCGTCGATCCTAGTTCCCCCGATTCCGGCTCAGGACGCCAGCGGCTGCCCGAGCCCGACCTCCTGCGCCATCTCGGTGAGCACGGCGATGTTCAGCTCGAAGGCGTGCACCGCCTCGGCGAGCAGCCGCTCGCGCTGCGCCGGGGTCCAGGGGGCCTCGTCGAGCAGGGCGCGGTAGCGGGCCCGGAACGTCGAGGGATTGCCGAGGGCCGTGAAGTCGTAGAACAGCCGCCCCGGCCCGTCGATGCCGTAGGTGCGCTGCAGGATCTTCCCGACGACCTGGCCGCCGGCCAGGTCGCCCAGGTAGCGGGTGTAGTGGTGCGCCACGAACAGCGCCGGGTCCGCCGCGGTCTCGCGCAGCCGCGCCACGTAGGCCGCCGTCGAGGGCAGGACTCGCGGGACCCCGCCGCCCAGTGCGTCGAGATCGGCGTGCAGCGCGGGCACCCGGCGGAGCTCATCGATGACGAACGGGGCCGCGACCGGGTCGGCGGCCAGGACGTCCCCGGTCGCCTCCAGCGCGGTGTAGATCGCGATGTACTGCTCGGCGAGCAGCGTGTACGCGTCCAGGGGGAGGGCGCCGTCGAACAGTGCCCCGAAGTAGCTGCACTGGTGCGCCCGCTCGTGCACCGCCCAGGTGGCCTGGCTGAGATCGGCGGACAGCGTGCCCGCGATGGGGGTCGTGGCGGCCATCGGCCCTCCCGTGACGTGACGTCTGGTGCGACGGCACGGCGCCGGATCTGACACCGTGTCAGATCACGATGCTAGGGCGCGAACGCGAGTAAGGCTAGCCTCAGTCGCGCGCAACCGTCGAGACCGCTCGCAGCACGGCCGCGACGGCGGTCTCCACCGTGGCGTCGAGATCGGCCGGGTCGACGTCGACGATCCGCCTGCTCGACAGCGCCCCGGCGACGACGACGGCGAGCACCCGGGGGTCGTCGTCGACCATGCAGCCCGCGGCCGCGCCCTCGCGCAGCACCGCCACCAGGCGGTCCCCGATGGGGTCGGCGTGCGCGGCGATCCGGCGGTAGGCGGCCGGGTCGAGCGCGCCGGCCAGTGCCTGGCCGGGCGGGAGGTGGAACTCGGCGAGGCGGCGCAGCTGGAGCCGGGCGAAGGTGGCGAGGCGTTCACGCGGGCCCGGCGCATCGGCCAGCGCGGCGTCGAGGTCGGCGACGTAGCGCTGCGCCTCGTGCTCGACGAAGGCGACGAGCAGGGCCTGGCGGTCGGGGAAGTGGTTGTAGAGCGCCGAACGCCCCACACCGGCGGCCGAGGCGACCCCGGACAGGGTCACCGTGTCGAAGCCGCGCTCGTAGAGCTGCACACGCAGCGCGTCGAACACGCGCTCACGGACCTGCTCGCGGTGCGTGGCGAGCGAGCCCAGGACCTTCGGCACGCGGGCCAGTGTAGGCCCGCGTGCCGGTCGGCCCGGAACCTCAGAGCTGCGCGAGCACCGACTCGACGCCGGAGACGTCCACCGAGGACGGGACGTCCTCGACACCGATCCAGCGCACGACGCCGTCGGTGACGATCGCGGCGTAGCGCTTCGAGCGGGTGCCGAGCCCGAACGACGAGCCGTCCATGTCCAGGCCGGCGGTCTTCGCGAAGTCGCCGTTGCCGTCGGCGAGCATGAGCACCGCGTCGCCGGCGCCGCGGGACTCGGCCCAGGCCTCCAGGACGAACGCGTCGTTGACCGAGGTGCAGGCCACGGTGTCGACGCCCTTGGCCTTGAGCTCGTCGCGGCGCAGGACGAAGCCGGGCAGGTGGGTGTCGGAGCAGGCCGGGGTGAACGCGCCGGGCACACCGAACAGCACGACGGTGCCGGTGCCGAGCACCGAGGCACTCTGCACGGGCTTCGGCCCCTCGGCGGACGGGGTCATCAGGGTGACGTCGGGGATCTGGTCACCGGCGGCGAGAGCCACGGGGTTCCTCCTGGTGCGACGGGGTGGAGTGGTCGGGACCGACCCTAGTCCGCCACCGCCGCGCCCCGCCCGGCCCGGCGCCGTCGTCACACCCCGCCCGTCGTCGGGCACCCGCGCGCGCCGCACGGGTGCCGGGGCCGCCGCACGGGCCCGAACCCGTGCGGCGGCGGGACGACCTGGGCGGCGCCGGCCGGGAGGGGGCGGTCAGTGGCAGCTCGTCGGCGCCGGCGGGACGTCGAGGGTGGGGTTGCGGTCGAAGAACCCGGCCGGCTTGAGCACGAAGCCGGTGTGGTCGACCGGCATGACCGGCCAGTCCTCCGGGCGCGGGAAGTGGGTCAGCCCGAAGGTGTGCCACAACACGACGTCCTGGCCGTCGAGGTCGCGGTCCGCTGCCACCCAGGACGGCAGCCCGTCCCCACCCGGGTTCTGGTTGACGAAGTCACCGGCCGGGTAGCGCTGCGCCGGGTGGTAGCGGGTCACCCACAGCGCCTTCGAGGCGAACGTCGCCCGCGCGTGGATCGACGACGCCGGGTCCGCCAGCAGCGTGGGCTGCCCGTGCGGGTGCAGGACGTAGCCGACCGGGCGTCCCAGCGTGTTGGTCTTCTCGGTGTTGACGACGTGCCAGACCCGCCCCGACCCCGGGTCGGCGTCCCGCTGGGCGTGGGACTCGCGGGTCAGCCGGGTCGCCGACCGGGCGAACGCGTTGCCGTGGGGGTTGCCCTCGCCCATCGGCACACGGACCGCCTCGACCTCCTCGACGGCGTTCGCCGTGCCGTCGACGGTCATGTCCAGCCGCGCCGAGAACAGGTGCTGGTGGAACGGCGCACCCAGGCCCGGGGCGACCTCGGTGGCGTACTCGCCCGGCGTGCCCGAGGTGAACACGATGCCGGTCGCCTTGCACTCCAGCTCGATGGTGCCGTCGAGGTAGAGGTACCAGTAGAAGCCGTAGTCGTAGTTGCCGATCGGGGTGAAGAAGGAGATCACCAGGCGGCGCTGGCGGCGCACCTCGCGGGCGCCGGTGAAGATGTCGGTGTGCTTCCAGAGGACGCCGTGGTCCTCCTCGTGCAGGCAGATGGCGTTGGTGATCGTGCGCGGGTTGCCGAGGTCGTCGGCGACCACCGCGTCGAGGTAGTGGATGTCGCCGAGGCAGTCGCAGCCCAGCTGCAGGGAGTCGGCGTAGCGGGCGAACATGTACTCGCCGCAGTCGAAGTAGTTCTGCCAGAACCGCACCGGCGCCGGGTCGGCGTAGGGCACGACCATCTCCGCGACCGAGGCGCGGTAGCAGATCGGGCGGTCGTCGAAGGCGATCTGGTGCAGGGTCAGGCCCTCGCGCTCGTTGAACCCGACGCGCAGTTCCCACTTGCCCCAGCGGACGCGACCGTCCTGCACGGTGAACGAGCGGCCCTCGGGCTGGGTGATCTCGATCGGCCGCAGCGAGGTCATGTGCTCGCCCTGCACGGCAGGGTCGTCGAAGTTCCCGCTGGTCGCGGGCACCGGCACGACGCCGGTGTCGATCACCCGGTCGACCGTGCGGGCGGTCAGGTCGACGTAGGCGACGAGCCCGTCGACGGGGTGGGCCCAGGCGTGGTCGGCCTCGTGGTCCTGACGGAACCCGAAGGCGCGGGCGAGCCGGCGGCCCTCCTCCCCGGGGATGCCGTAGACGCCGGCCGAGAGCGGCACCGCGCGCACCGAGGCGGGCTCCAGCCCGCGCTTCTCCAGCGCGGCGAGCCAGTCCGGCGAGGCGTTCAGGACGTCCTCGATGAACTCGAACTCCGAGTCGATGATCGGCGGCTGCCCCTCCCGCTCGGGCTCCAGCTCCCGGCAGGAGACCAGCTCGCGCCGGGTGGCCGAGACGACCGTGTCGTGGGAGCGGCCGGTGCCCAGGTCCAGCAGCACCGCGCGGAAGCTGCGGTCGACGGCGGCGCCGTCGGAGTGGGCGAGGACCTCGGACTTGGGCGGCTCCTCGGGGGCGAAGAACGCGAAGCGGACGTGCTCGGTGAGCAGCCCGGCCGCGACGAGGACCTCGCGGACGGCGGTGACCTCGGCCTCCGTGGTCGGGGCCAGCGGGTGGCTCGCGCTGGTGCGCGGCTCCTGGACGGCGGTCATCGGGTCTCCTCCTGCAGGTCGGTTCCGGGGTCGTCTCCGGTGACGGTTCCGGGCGCGGCGGAGGAGGGCAAGGGCTCGGGGCGGGCCCCGGCGAAGCGGGTCAGGACCGTTCGCCGGCGGGTCCCGTCCGCCCGGCGGTCACCGGACGCAGGAGATCCTTCCGGCGGCCGACGAGCGTCACCGCGCACAGCACCAGCACGACCAGTGCGGGGACCACGGACCCACCCGCGACGAACAGGTGCACCGACACCGCGCCGAGCATCAGCAGGGTGAGCGCGGCGGCGGCGAGTGCCGTCGTCGCCGGGACGAGCAGCCCGACCGCGCCGACGATCTCCGCCACCGCGACCGGGTAGCGGAGCCAGGCCAGGGGACCTAGCGCGTCGAAGACCGCCACGATCGCCGGGTCGCCGGTGAGCTTCCCGAACGCCGAGCCCACGAACACCAGCGCGAGCACCACCTGCAGCACCCACAGCGCGACGGCGGCTGGCCGGCTCACCGGGCCACGCCGTCCAGCTCGCGGGCGAGCTCGGCCTGGACCGCGGCCGCCTGCGCGGCGATGAAGAAGTGCCCGCCGGGGAACACCCGGGAGCGGAAGCCCCCGGTGGCCACCTCCGACCACGCCGCGGCCTCCTCGACGGTGGTGCGCGGGTCGGCGTCCCCGGTGAGCGACACCAGCGGGCAGGACAGCGTCCGGCCGGGGGTCCAGCGGTAGCCCTCGATCGCCGTGTAGTCGCCCCGGATCGCGGGCAGCGACATCCGGAGGACCTCGTCGTCGGCGAGCACCGCGGAGTCGGTGCCGTCGAGCAGCGTGATCTCGGCGAGGACGCCGTCGTCGTCGAGCTCGTGCACGGCCTCGTCACGGCTCGTGGTCGGTCCACGGCGGCCGGAGACCACCACCGCGCCGGGGCCCGCACCGTCGCGTTCGAGCCGCCAGGCGGTCTCGAAGGCCAGCGTCGCCCCCATGCTGTGCCCGAAGAACACCGTGGGCAGCGACGAGAGCCGCGACAGCTCGGCGGCGATCAGGTCCGCGAGCTCGTCGATGTCGGTGACACACGGCTCGTGCCGGCGGTCCTGCCGCCCCGGGTACTGCAGCGCGACCACGTCGTCGTCGGGAAACCGGGCGGAGACCGGGTGGAAGTAGCTGGCCGACCCGCCCGCGTGCGGGAAGCACACGAGCCGCCGGGTCGCGGACCGGGTGGGGTGGTAGCGGCGGATCCAGGGCGTCGTGCCGTCGTCCGGGATCGGGTCGCCGGCCGGTCGGCTCTCGGTGCTCGTGGTCATCTCGTCCCTTCGCGGGTGCGGGTACCGCCTCACGGGGTCCGGATCTGCGCGCCGTCCCCCTGCCCGGAGTCAACCCCGGCAGCAGCGGGCAAAACCCCAGATGCGTCATCGGCGGTCGTCCCGGCGGCGTGCAGCCGGGCGTAGGCCCCGCCCCGGGCGAGGAGCTCGGCGTGCGAGCCGCGCTCGAGGATCCGTCCGGCGTCCATGACGACGATCAGGTCCGCGGCGCGCACGGTGGACAACCGGTGCGCGATGACGAACCCGGTACGGCCGCGCCGCACCGCCGCCATCGCCTCCTGCACCAGCACCTCGGTGCGGGTGTCGATGGAGCTGGTCGCCTCGTCGAGCAGCAGTACCGCCGGGTCGCTCAGGTACGCCCGGGCCAGCGTGATCAGCTGGCGCTCACCGGCGCTGACCCCGGGCCGGTCGACGTCGACGACGGTGTCGTAGCCGTCGGGGAGCCGGCGCACCATCTCGTCGACGCAGGTGGCCCGCGCCGCCGCCACGACCTCCTCGCGGCTCGCGTCCGGACGGCCGTAGGCGATGTTCTCGGCGATCGTGCCGCCGAACAGCCACGGCTCCTGCGGCACGACGCCGATCATGCGCCGCAGCTCGTCACGGGCCATCGTCGCGACGTCGACGCCGTCGAGCAGCACCCGCCCGGCGTGCGGTTCGTGGAAGCGCAGCAGCAGGTTGCCCAGCGTCGTCTTCCCGGCACCGGTCGCACCGACGACCGCCACCGTGCAGCCGGGCTCCACCCGCAGGGACAGGTCCTCGATCAGCGGCGTGTCGGGGCGGTAGCGGAAGCCCACCCGGTCGAACTCGACCAGCCCCCGCACCGTCGCCGGCCGGGCCGGGTCGACCGGGTCGGCGGACTGCTCGGGGGCGTCGAGCAGCGCGAACACCCGCTCGGCCGAGGCCAGTCCGGACTGGATCTGCGCGGAGAACCCGGCCAGGCTCACCACCGGCCTGCTGAAGATCATCACGAGCTGGGTGAACGCCTGGACGCCGCCGATCGTCATCGCACCCGCGGTGACCTGCAGGGCGCCCACGACGACGACCAGGACGTAGGCCAGGTCGGTCACGAAGCGGGTGCTCGGCTCGATCGTGCCGGTCACGGCCTGGGCGCGTCGCTCCGCCTCCCGCAGTGCCCGGTTGTGGCGGTCGAACTCCTCGGCGACGGCCTGCTGGCGGCGCATCGAGCTGACCAGGGCGTGCCCGCCGTAGGCCTGCTCCACGTGCGTGGTGACCGCGCCGGTCGCCTGCCACAGCTCGGCGAACCGGGGCTGCGCGCGGCGCGCCGCCCGTGCGGCCAGCACCGCGGCGACCGGCACCGCGACCACGACCACCGCGGCCAGCGTCGGGGACAGCACCGCCATCACCACGACCACCCCGACGACGTTCGCCACCGTCACGAAGAGCTGGCCGACGGCCAGCTGCAGCGACTGCTGCAGGTTGTCGACGTCGTTGGTGACCCGGCTGAGCAGGTCACCGCGCGGGGTGCGGTCGAGCTCGGCCAGCGGCATCCGGCTGATCTTGCGGGCGAGACGTTCGCGCAGGTCCAACAGGATCCGCTGGACGACCCGCGCGACGACCCGGCCCTGCCAGCGGGCCAGCAGCGCCGAGCCCACGAACAGCACCGCGGCGACGGTCAGGACCGCGGCGAGGGCGGCCATGTCGACGCCCGCTCCGGGGGTGAAGTCGACGGTCCCGGCGACCTGGGCGAGAGTCTCGTCCCCCGACGCCCGCAGCCCTGCGACGACCTGCTCCTTGGTGGTGTCCGGACCCACCGAGCGACCGATCAGCCCGGCCGCGACGAGGTCGGTCGCCCGCCCCAGGAGCACGGGCCCCAGCAGGTTCGTCGCCGTCGCCACCAGCCCGAGCCCGACGATCAGTGCGGCCGCGGCGCGGTGCGCGGCGAGCAGTCCCGCGACCCGCCTCGCCGTCGCGCGCGGCCCCCCGGACCGTGCCGTGCCGTCCGCGGTGCCGTTTGCGGTGTCCTCCGCTGTGTCCTGCGCGGTGATCTCCGTCGTGCCGTCGCTCATCGCAGGCCCCCGACGACCGGCTCGGCCACGGCCTGCTGGGACCGCACGATCTCGGCGAAGACGGGGTCCTCGCGCAGCAACGTGTCGTGGTCTCCGCAGGCCACCATCCGGCCCCCGTCGAGGACGACGATGCGGTCCGCCGTGGCCGCGGTGGCGACCCGCTGGGTGACCAGCAGCACCGTCGCGCCGCCGGTCCGTGCCGCCAGCCCGGCACGCACCTCGCGTTCGGTGGTGGTGTCGAGGGCGGAGAAGCAGTCGTCGAGCAGGTAGACGCGTGGCCTGCGCAGCAGCGTGCGGGCCAGCGCGAGCCGTTGTCGCTGTCCACCGGAGAGGTTGCGGCCGTCCGGCGAGACCGCGGACTCCAGCCCGTCCGGGAGGCCGCGCACCAGCTCGTCCGCGCGGACGGCGGCCAGCGCGTCCCACAGCTGCTCGTCGGTGGCGGCGGGGGCGCCGAACCGCAGGTTCGTGGCGACGGTGCCCGCGAACAGCTGCGCGGTCTGCGGCACCAGGCCGACCCGGCGGGCCAGCTCGTCGGGATCCATCTCCCGGACGTCGACGTCGTCCACCCGGACGCTGCCCGACGTCGGATCGAGCAGCCGTACGACCAGCGACAACAGCGTGCTCTTCCCGCTGCCGGTCCCGCCGAGCACCGCGACCGTCTCGCCGGGGGCGACGGTCAGGTCGACACCGTCGAGCATCGGACGTTCGGCACCCGGGGCGACGTGCCCGACCCCGCGCAGCTCGACCCGGCCGCCGTCGGCCGGCCCGACCGTCGGGAACGACGGGACGCGGGGCTGCTCGGGGACGGGGGCGTCGAGCACCTCGGTCAGCCGGGCGACCGAGGTGCGGGCCCGGGCCGCGCCGGTGATGACGACGATCGTCATGACCATCGACAGCACGATCAGCGCCAGGTAGCCCAGGACCGCCGTCAGCACACCCAGCGGCATGAGCCCGGCGTCGACCCGGCCCGCCCCCAGCCACACCAGGCCGACCGCGAACACGTTCATCATCAGGGTGACCAGCGCCGGGAAGGTCGCCATCTGGTAGCCCAGCCGCAGCCCCGGGTCGTGGAGCTCGCGGTTCGCCCCGGCGAACCGCGCGTGCTCGCGGCGGTCCTGCGCGAACGCCCGGACCACCCGCACCCCGGCGATCTGCTCACGCAGGATCCGGTTGACCCGGTCGGTCGCGGTCTGCAGCCGGTCGTAGAGCGGGAACATCTGCACCAGCAGCCGCCCGATGGTCACCGCCACCACCACGAAGAGTCCGACCAGCACCAGCCCGATCCACGGGTCCAGGGCCGTCGCCAGCGCCAGCCCGCCCAGGGACATCACCACGGCCGTCACCGCGACGTCGAACAGGGCCAGACACAGCTGCTGCACCTGCCGGACGTCGTTCACCGAGCGGGTGATCAGCGACGGGACACCGAACCGGCCGACCTGCTGGACCGACAGTGACAGCACCCGCGAGACCACGGCGGTGCGCAGGTCGTAGCCGAGCTGCGCGGCGACCCGGGCGGCGAGCCACTGGGCCGCGACCGACGCCACGACCTGCAGCACCGCCACCCCGGCCATCACGGCCGCGATGCGGCCGACGAACCCGACGTCGCCACGCACGATGCCGATGTCGATGACCGCGGCGGCCAGGGTGGGCAGCGTCAGCACGGCGGCGGTCTGCACCAGCTGCAGCAGCACGATCCCGGCGACGGTGAGCCGGTACGGCCGCAGGCCGGTGCGCAGGAACAGGACGAGATCTCGGACCACGGGTGTCCCTCTCCGGCACGGCGGGCCCGGCGAGCGAGTCGCGGGGAACGGACGCGTGCACCCGACCACGGCGGCGGCCCGGAAATCCCCAGAGCACGGTGCGGCGCACCGGTCATGTCTCGACGAATCACTAGTCGGCGCGAACCTACCGTCGCCGCCGGAGTGGGGGACACCCACCACACGTCGGAGGGAGACGACCCCATGCCGAGGCGCGCGTTGATCACCGGGATCACCGGGCAGGACGGTTCCTACCTCGCCGAGTACCTGTTGTCGCTGGGCTACGACGTGTGGGGTCTGGTCCGCGGGCAGTCGAACCCGCGCCAGTCCCGCATCAGCCGTCTCGCCGCCGACCTGTCCTTCGAGTACGGCGACCTGCTGGACCAGGCCAGCCTGGTGTCGGTGGTCGACCGGGTGCAGCCCGACGAGGTCTACAACCTCGGCGCGATCTCGTTCGTGCCGATGTCCTGGCAGCAGGCGGAGCTGGTCACCGAGGTGAACGGCATGGGCGTGCTGCGGATGCTCGAGGCCATCCGGATGGTGGGCGGCCTGTCCGGCTCGCGGGGCTCGGACGGCGGCGGGATCCGGTTCTACCAGGCCTCGTCGTCGGAGATGTTCGGCAAGGCCGCCGAGACCCCGCAGTCGGAGTCGACGGTGTTCCACCCGCGCAGCCCGTACGGCGTCGCGAAGGTGTACGGCCACTGCATCACCCGCAACTACCGCGAGTCCTTCGGCATGTACGCGGTGTCCGGGATGCTGTTCAACCACGAGTCCCCGCGCCGCGGCACGGAGTTCGTGACGCGCAAGATCTCGCTCGCGACGGCCAGGATCGCCTCGGGCCGGCAGGAGAAGCTGCACCTGGGCAACCTCGACGCGGTCCGCGACTGGGGCTTCGCCGGGGACTACGTGCAGGCCATGCACGCGATGCTGCAGCAGGACGAGCCGGGCGACTGGGTGATCGGCACCGGGGTCATGCACTCGGTCCGGGACGCGGTGCGCATCGCCTTCGAGCACGTCGGGCTGGACTGGCGCGACCACGTCGTGGTCGACCCCGCGCTGGTGCGTCCGGCCGAGGTCGAGGTGCTGTGCGCGGACACCACCCGCGCGACGGCGGCGCTCGGCTGGACGCCCGTGACGTCGTTCCCCGAGCTGATGCGGATGATGGTCGACTCCGACCTGGCGCAGCTCCGGCGCGAGGACAGCTACGGCGACCTGGTACCCGCCATGTCCTGGTGATCCGCGCAGGCCCGCGGCCGCCGCCCCCGCCCCCCCCGAACGCGGCCGGCGAGCGCCCCGCAGTCCACAGACGACCACGGCACCGCCGCACAGGCGTGAGTCCGCCGTACCTCGAGATGGGTGTGCCCCCGCGATGGACAACGAACAGAAGCTCCGGGACTACCTGAAGCGGGCGAGCGCGGATCTGCGACGCACCCGCAAGCGGCTGCAGGACGTCGAGGCGGCCGCGCACGAGCCGATCGCGGTCGTCGGCATCGGCTGCCGCTACCCCGGCGGGGTGGACGGTCCCGAGGCGCTGTGGCGGATGCTGTCCGACGGCGGGCACGGGATCGGCCCGTTCCCCGACGACCGCGGCTGGGACCTGGCCGCCCTGGGGGCCGACCCGGACGCGAACGTGGGCGGCTTCCTCTACGACGCCCCCGACTTCGACGCCGACTTCTTCGGCATCTCCCCGCGCGAGGCCGTCGCCACGGACCCGCAGCAGCGGCTGCTGCTGGAGGTGACCTGGGAGGCGCTGGAGCGGGCCGGGATCGACCCCGGCACCCTGCGCGGGAGCGACACGGGTGTCTTCGCCGGCGCGATGGGCCAGCAGTACCCGATCGGTCCGGAGGAGGCCGAAGGCTTCCAGCTGACCGGGACGGCGAGCAGTGTGCTGTCCGGCCGGGTCTCCTACGTCCTCGGCCTGGTCGGGCCGACCGTCACGGTGGACACCGCCTGCTCGTCGTCGCTGGTCACGCTGCACCTCGCGGCGCAGGCACTGCGGGCGGGGGAGTGCTCGTTGGCCCTGGCGGGCGGGGTCACCGTGATGTCGGGGCCGGTCACCTTCGCCGAGATGGGGCGCCAGGGCGGGCTCGCCGCGGACGGTTTCTGCCGCGCCTTCGACGACGACGCGAACGGCACCGGCTGGTCCGAGGGCGTCGGGGTGCTGGTCCTGGAACGCCTCTCCGACGCCCAGCGGCACGGCCACGACGTGCTCGCGGTGCTGCGCGGCTCGGCGGTGAACTCCGACGGGGCCTCGAACGGGCTGACCGCGCCGAACGGACCGTCCCAGCAGCGGGTGCTGACGCAGGCGCTGGCGCAGTCGCGGCTGGGCGTCGACGACGTCGACGTCGACGTCGTCGACGCCCACGGCACCGGCACCGCGCTCGGCGACCCGATCGAGGCCCAGGCGCTGCTCGCGACCTACGGCCGCGGCCGCGAACAGCCGCTGCTGCTCGGCTCGGTCAAGTCCAACCTCGGGCACACCCAGGCCGCCGCGGGCGTCGCCGGTGTCATCAAGATGGTGCTGGCCCTGCAGCACGGCGTCGTCCACGCGACGCTGCACGTGCGGACGCCGTCGACGAAGGTGGACTGGTCGAGCGGCGCCGTCGAGCTGGTCCGCGAGCAGGTCGCCTGGCCGGACCGGGGACGACCGCGGCGGGCCGGGGTGTCGTCGTTCGGGCTCTCCGGCACCAACGCCCACGTGATCGTGGAGCAGGCACCGGACCCGGCCCCCGCCACCGACACCGACCCCGCGGGCGACGACGGTGGGACCCCCGCCCCGGAGACACCTGCCCCGGTCGTGGCCGACACCGCCGCCGCGGTGCCGGTGCTGCTGTCCGGGCGCGGCGCCGAGGCGCTGCGGGCCCAGGCGCAGCGGCTGCTCGACACGCTCGACGGGGACGCGCCCGCCCCGCTGCTCGACCTGGGTTTCTCCGCCGCCACCACCCGCGCCGCGCTCGACCACCGGGCCGCGGTCGTCGCCGAGGATCCCGACCGGCTGCGCGCCGGGCTGCGGGCGATCGCGACGGGCGAGCCGCACCCCGCGGTGCTGCTCGGCACCGCCGGGCCGCGCACCCGCACCGCGTTCGTGTTCACCGGCCAGGGCGCCCAGCGGATCGGCGCCGGGCGCCGCCTCGCCGCCCGCTTCCCGGTCTTCGCCGAGGCGCTCTCCGAGGTCGTCGCCGAGCTCGACCGGCACCTGGACCGCCCGCTGACCGAGGTGCTGTGGGGCGAGGACCCCGACGCGCTCGACGCCACCGGCTACGCCCAGCCCGCGCTGTTCGCGGTCGAGGTCGCGCTGTACCGGTTGGTCCGGTCCTGGGGGGTCGTCCCCGACGCCGTCGCCGGCCACTCGGTCGGCGAGATCGCCGCCGCGCACGTCGCCGGTGTCCTCGACCTGCCCGACGCCGCCGCGCTGGTCACGGCGCGCGGCAGGCTCATGGCGGGCATGCCCGCCGGCGGGGCGATGGTCGCCGTCGACGCGGGCGAGGAGGAGGTCACCGGCCTGCTCGGCGAGCAGGTGGCGCTGGCCGCGGTCAACGGCACCCGGTCGGTCGTGCTGTCCGGCGACGCCGACGCCGTCGCCGAGGCCGCCGCGCGGCTCGCCGGCGACGGCCACCGCACGACCCGGCTGCGCGTCTCGCACGCCTTCCACTCCCACCACGCCGACCCGGTGCTGGCCGAGTTCCGCGAGGTCGTCGCCGGGCTGACCGTCCGGGAGCCGCTCGTCCCCGTCGTGTCGTCGGTGACCGGCACCCAGGCCACCCTCGACGAGCTCGGCTCGCCGGAGCACTGGGTCCGCCAGGTCCGCGACACGGTGCGGTTCGCCGACACCGTCGGCTGGCTGATCGAGCACGGCACCGGCGTCGTCGTCGAGCTCGGCCCGGACGCCGCGCTCACCCCCATGGTCCGTGACCGCGCCGCCGACAGCGGTGCGGCCGTCACCGCGCTGCCGGTGCTCCGCGCCGGGCACGACGAGACCGTCACCGCCGCGGCGGCCGCCGCCGGGCTGCACCTGCGCGGCGTCGGCGTCGACTGGGCCGCCTGGTTCGCCGGCACCGGTGCGCGCCGCACCACGCTGCCGACCTACGCCTTCCGGCGCCGGCGCTACTGGCCGCGCCGTCCGTCCGGCGCGGGTGACCTGCGCGCCGCCGGGCAGGGCGCCAGCGGACACCCGCTGCTGTCCGCCGTCGTGTCGCTCGCCGGCGCCGGCGGGACCCTGCTCACCGGGCGGCTGTCGGTCGACAGCCACCCGTGGCTCGCCGACCACGTCGTGCACGGCACCGTCCTGCTGCCGGGCACCGCGTTCCTGGAGCTCGCCGTCCGGGCCGCCGACGAGGCGGGGTGCGACCGCGTCGAGGAGCTCACCCTCTCCACCCCGCTGGTGCTGCCCGAGCGTGGTGCCGTCCAGGTGCAGATGTGGGTCGGTGACGCCGACCCGGACGGGGTCCGCGAGGTGCGGATCCACTCGCGCCCGGCCGACGACGACGAGCACCCGTGGATCACCCACGCCACCGGTCTGCTCGCGACCGGTGCCTCCGGGCCCGGTGCGCGACCCGACCGGAGCGTGGCGGACGGGGACGTCGTCGACGGCGCCGAGCTCTACGAACGCCTGGCCGGGCACGGCTTCGGCTACGGCCCGGTCTTCCGCGGACTGCGCACGGCGACGCCGGTCGACCCCGCGGCGGGCGCCGGATCCGGCGTCGACGTCGCGGTGGAGCTGCCGGCCGGTACCGAGCACGACGGGTTCGGCATCCACCCTGCGCTGCTCGACGCCGTGCTGCACGCCACCGCGCTGCTCGGCGAGGCCGGACCCGGGGAGCACACCGGTGGTCTGCCGTTCTCCTGGCAGGGCGTCAGCCTGCACGCCTCCGGCGCCACCGCGGTCCGGGCCCGGCTCACGCCCGTCGCGGGCGGGGTCGCCATCGACGTCCGCGACCCCGACGGCGAGCCGGTCGCGACCGTCGAGTCCCTGGCGCTGCGCCCGCTCGCCGACGCCGCCGTGCCCGAGCCCGGTGCCCGCCCCCGCGCGCTGTACGGCATCGGCAGCACGGTCGTCACCCCGGCCGCGGGCACCCCGGTCCCCGAGACCGCGCTGCTCGGCCCGGCCACCGCTGTCGCGGAGCTCGGACTGGACCCGAGGACCCCGGTCGTCGCGACCGCCGCCGAGGCCGCCGGGGTGCCGGTCGTCGTCGCCCCGGTGGCCACCGGGGACGTCCACGACCCGGTCACCGGGGCGCACGCCGCCACCGCCGCGGTGCTGGCACTGCTGCAGGACTGGCTGGCCTGCGACGCGGTCACCGACACCCGGCTCGTCGTCGTCCCGGACGGCGACGGGCCCGCCGCCGACGCGGTGCGCGGCCTCGTCCGCTCGGCCCAGGCCGAGCACCCCGGCCGGTTCGCCCTGCTCGACCCCGGCCCCGCCGACGGGCGCGCCGACCTGGTGCCCGCCGCGCTCGCCGTCGACGAGCCGGAGATCGTCTGCCGCGACGGCGAGGTGCACGCCCGCAGGCTCGTCCGGCTGCCCGCCCCGGCCGAGGACCACACCCCCGGCTGGGGTCCGGCCGACACCGTCCTGGTCACCGGCGGCACGGGCGGGCTCGGCGCGCTCGTCGCCCGGCACCTGGTCACCGAGCACGGCGTCGGTGGCCTCGTGCTCGCCGGGCGCCGCGGCCCGGACGCCCCCGGCGCGGCGGAGCTCACCGCCGAGCTGACCGGCCTCGGCGCGGACGTGGCCGTCGTGGCCTGCGACGTGACCGACCGCGACGCCGTCGCCGCGCTGCTCGACGCGCACCCGGTCACCGCGGTCGTGCACGCCGCGGGTGTCCTCGACGACGGCGTCGTCGACGGACTGACCGCCGGGCGCGTCAGCGGGGTGCTCGCCCCGAAGGCCGACGCCGCCTGGCACCTGCACGAGCTCACCGCCGACCGGGAGCTCACCGCGTTCGTGCTGTTCTCCTCGGCCGCCGGTGTCCTCGGCACCCCCGGCCAGGCCAGCTACGCGGCGGCGAACGCCTTCCTCGACGGACTCGCCGCGCACCGGCGCGCCGCCGGGCTCGTCGCGACATCGCTGGCGTGGGGCGCCTGGGACGGCCCCGGCATGCTCGCCGGAGCCGAGCCCGAGCGGCTGCGCCGGGCCGGGATGCCGGCCGTCGCCGTCGAGGAGGGGCTGGCCCTGCTCGACGCCGCCGTCCCCGGGCCGGCCCCGCTGGTCCTGCCGCTCCCGCTCGACCTGTCGGTGCTGCGCGGGCTGCCCGAGGTCCCGCCGCTCCTGCGCGGCCTCGTCCGCGGTGCCCGCCGCTCCGCCGCGGGCACCGAACGTTCCCGCTCGCTGGCCCGCCGGCTCGCGGCCCTGTCCGGCGACGAGCGTGCCGCCGCGGTGCTGGAGCTGGTCCGCGGCCGGGTGGCCGCGGTGCTCGGGCACACCGGCGGCGACGAGATCGACCCCGACCGCCCGTTCTCCGAGCTCGGGTTCGACTCGCTGACCGCGGTCGACCTGCGCAACTCCCTGGGTGCCGCGACCGGACTGCGGCTGCCCGCCACCCTGGTCTTCGACCACCCCACACCGCGGGTGCTGGCCGGACACGTCACCACCGAGCTCGCCGGCGCCGCCGTCACCGCGGACACCTCGACGCCGGCGACCACCGCGGCCCGGACCGCGGACGACCCGATCGTCGTCGTCGGCATGGGCTGCCGGTACCCGGGCGGCGTCGGCGGCCCGGACGAGCTGTGGCGGCTGGTCGACGAGGGCCGCGACGCGGTGTCCGGACTGCCGGTCGACCGCGGCTGGGACCTCGACGCGCTCTACCACCCCGACCCCGACCACCCCGGCACGTCCTACACCCGTTCCGGCGGGTTCCTGCACGACGCCGGCGAGTTCGACGCCGCGTTCTTCGGCATGAGCCCGCGCGAGGCGCTCGCCACCGACGCCCAGCAGCGGCTGCTCCTCGAGGCCTCCTGGGAGGCCGTCGAGCACGCCGGCATCGACCCCGGCACCCTGCGCGGCACCCGGACCGGGGTGTTCGCCGGGGTCATGTACAGCGACTACGGCGCGGGCACGGCCCCGTCCGAGGGGATGCAGGGCAGCGGCACCTCGCCGAGCATCGTCTCCGGTCGCGTCGCCTACACCCTCGGGCTGGAGGGCCCGGCCGTCACCCTCGACACCGCCTGCTCGTCGTCGCTGGTCGCGATGCACTGGGCGATGCAGGCACTGCGGGCGGGGGAGTGCTCGCTCGCACTGGCCGGCGGCGTCACCGTCATGTCCACCCCCGTCGCGCTGATCGAGTTCTCCCGGCAGCGCGGGCTCGCACCGGACGGACGGTCCAAGGCGTTCTCCGACGCCGCCGACGGCGTCAGCTGGGCGGAGGGGGTCGGCGTCGTCGTCCTGGAGCGGTTGTCCGACGCCCGCCGCAACGGGCACGAGGTGCTCGCCGTGGTCCGGGGCAGCGCGGTCAACTCCGACGGCGCCTCCAACGGCCTGATGGCGCCGAACGGCCCGGCGCAGCAGCGCGTCATCCGGCAGGCCCTGCGTTCGGCCGGGCTGACCACCGCCGACGTCGACGTGGTCGAGGCCCACGGCACCGGCACGGTGCTCGGTGACCCGATCGAGGCCCAGGCGCTGCTGGCCACCTACGGGCAGGACCGGGACACCCCGCTGCTGCTCGGCTCGGTGAAGTCGAACCTGGGGCACACGCAGGCCGCGGCCGGTGTCGCCGGGGTGATCAAGATGGTGCAGGCGATGCGGCACGGCCGGGTGCCGCGCACCCTGCACGTCGGCACGCCGTCGCGGCACGTCGACTGGGAGTCCGGCGCCGTCGACCTGGTCACCGAGCCCACGGACTGGCCGGAGGCCGGCCGCCTCCGCCGGGCCGCGGTGTCCTCCTTCGGGATCAGCGGCACCAACGCCCACATCGTGCTGGAGCAGGCGCCGCCGACCCCCGCCGCGGCGCCCACCGTGATCGACCCCGGCACCGGCGCCGTGGCGCTGCACGTGTCCGGGCGCACCGAGGGCGCCGTCCGCGACCAGGCCGCACGGCTGCGCGCCCGGCTGGAGCAGCAGCCCGGCGCCGACCTCGCCGACGTCGCGTTCTCGCTGGCCACCACCCGGTCGGCGTTCGAGCACCGGGCCGCGGTCGTCGCCGACGACCGGGACGGGGTGCTGCGCGGGCTCGCAGCACTCGCCTCGGGCGAGCCGGATCCCGGCGTCCTCACCGGACGGGCCGCGGCCGCGGGACCGGTCGCCGTGCTGTTCGGCGGACAGGGCAGCCAACGCGCCGGCGCCGGGGCGCGGCTGCGCGAGCGGTTCCCCGCGTTCGCCACCGCCCTCGACGAGGTCGTCGCCGCACTCGACCCGCACCTGGACCGCCCGCTGTACGAGGTGCTGCACGCCGCCGAGGGCAGCGCCGAGGCCGAGCTGCTCGGACGGACCCGCTACGCCCAGCCCGCGCTGTTCGCCGTCGAGGTCGCCCTCTACCGCCTGCTCACCTCCTGGGGCGTGCGCCCGGCGCGGGTCGGCGGGCACTCGGTCGGCGAGATCGCCGCCGCGCACGTCGCCGGGGTCCTCGACCTCGCCGACGCCGCCGCACTCGTCGCCGCCCGCGGCCGCCTGATGGACGCCCTGCCCGACGGCGGGGCCATGATCGCCGTCGAGACCACGGAGGAGCAGGCACGCGCCGCGCTCACCGACGGCGTCGCGGTCGCGGCGGTCAACGGGCCGACCTCGGTCGTGCTCTCCGGTGCCGCCGACGCCACCGAGCGGGTCGCCGCCACGTTCGCCGCGCAGGGCCGCCGCACCACCCGGCTCGACGTCAGCCACGCCTTCCACTCGCCCCTGATGGAGCCCGTCCTCGACGGGTTCCGCCGGGTCGTCGAGGGTCTGACGTTCGCCGAGCCCGCACTGGAGATGGTCTCCACCGTCACCGGGGCACCGGCCGTGGCGGGCGACCTGGCCTCGCCGGACTACTGGGTCGCCCACGTCCGCTCCACCGTGCGGTTCGCCGATGCGGTCGCGGCGTTGCGCGACGCCGGCACCGGCGCCGTCGTCGAGGTGGGACCGGACACCGTGCTCGCCCCCGCCGTCCGGGCGGTGCTCGGCGACACGGCCACCGTCACCGGGGTCCTGCGCGCCGGCCGCGAGGAGGACCTCTGCGCGCTGGCCGCGCTGGCCCGGCTGCACGTCGACGGCGTCGCCACCGAGCCGGCCGCGCCGTACCCGGGAGCCCGACGGGTCGCACTGCCCACCTACGCCTTCCAGCACACCCACTTCTGGCCGGTCGCCGACCTCGGCCCGGCCCGGGGCACCACTGCGGGCGGGGCGGCGGACGGGGCACTGTGGGACGCCGTCGACCGCGGCGACGCCGAGGACCTCGGCGCCCTGCTGCGGCTGCCCGCCGGCGACCGCGCCGCGCTCGACGCGGTGCTCCCCGCCCTGTCGTCGTGGCGCTCGGGCAGCCGTCGGCGCACACAGCTCGACGGCTGGCGCTACCGGGTCACCTGGAGCCCGGTGCGGGTCACCGACAGCCCGGTGCTCGACGGCGACTGGCTGCTGCTCGCCCCGGCCGCCGGCGCGCCGGCCCCCGGCGTGCTCGACCCGGCCGCCCTGCGCGACGCGATGAGCGTGCACGGCGCCCGGGTCCACCTCGTCGAGGTCGACGCCTCCTGCACCGACCACGCCGTGCTCGCCGAGCGGGTCGGCGCCGCACCGTCGGGCCGCTGGAGCGGCGCGGTGTCGCTGCTCGCCGCCGACGGGTCGGCGCACCCGCTGCTCTCGGGCGGGCTCGCACTCACCGTCGCCGCCGTCCGCGCGGTCGACGCACCGCTGTGGGCGATCACCCGCGGGGCCGTGGGCACCGGCGGCGGGGACCTGGCCCGCTCGCCGCACCAGGCGGCCGTCGCCGGGTTCGGCCGGGCCGTCGCCCTGGAACTGCCGCACCGCTGGGGCGGCACCGTCGACCTGCCCGCAGGCGGCGACCCGACCGAGGTGCCCGCGGGAGTGCTGTCGGCACTGTCCGGGCTGGGGGAGGACCAGCTCGCCGTCCGCGACACCGGTCTGCTCGCCCGTCGGCTGGCGCGGCGCCCCGGACGTCCGCTGCCCGAGCAGTACCGGGTGCACGGCACCGTCCTGGTCACCGGTGGCACCGGAGGCCTGGGTGCCGCCATCGCCGGGCGGCTCGCCGACCTCGGTGCCGGGCGGCTGGTGCTCACCGGGCGCCGCGGTCCCGACGCCCCCGGCGCCGAGGAGCTGCGCGCCGACCTGGAGGCCCGCGGGGCCGAGGTCCGCTTCGCCGCCTGCGACGCGGCCGACCGCAATGCGCTCGCCGCCGTCCTGGACTCCGCGGGCGACGACGAGCTGCCGCTCACCGGGGTCGTGCACGCCGCCGGTCTCGGCCAGCGCACGGCACTGGCCGAGACCTCCGACGACGAGCTCGCCGCCGTCCTGGCCGCCAAGGCCACCGGCGCCGAGCTGCTCGACGAGCTGCTCGATGACCGCGACCTCGACCTGTTCCTGCTGGTCGGCTCGATCGCCGGAGTGTGGGGCAGCGGCGGGCAGACGGCCTACGCGGCCGCCAACGCACACCTCGACGCCCTCGCGGAGTCCCGCCGGGCCCGCGGCCTGACCGCCACCTCGGTGGCGTGGGGACCGTGGGCCGAGGTGGGGATGGCCGCCGAGCACACCGCCGACGACCTCACCCGTCGCGGGCTGGCCCTGCTCGCGCCGGACGCGGCCCTCGACGAGCTCGTCCGGGCGCTGGCCGACGGGGACACCACCGTCACGGTCGCCGACGTCGACTGGGCCCGCTACCTGCCCGTGTTCACCTCGGTGCGCCCCAGCCCGCTGCTCGCCGACCTCGCAGAGCGGACGGCACCGGTGACCGCGGCCGCCCCGGCCGGTGCCGGTGCCGGCGAGCTGCGCGGCCTGGCCCCCGCCGAGCGCCGCCGCAGGATCGTCACGCTGGTCCGCGCCGCCGCCGCGGCGGTGCTCGGACACGACTCCCCGGAGGGCATCGACCTCGACCTGCCGTTCCGCGACCTCGGTGTCGACTCGCTGACCGCGGTCGAGCTGCGCCGCGCGGTGGGCGACGCCACCGGCCTCGAGCTGCCCGCCACCCTGGTCTTCGACCACCCCACCCCGGCCGTGCTCGCCGCGTTCCTGGACGGGGAGCTCGGCGGGGTGACCGACCCCGCGGTCGACGGCCCCCCGCACACCCCCGTCCACGCCGCGGGCCCGGCCGACGAGCCGATCGCGATCGTCGGGATGAGCTGCCGGTTCCCCGGCGGCGCCGGCACCCCCGAGGAGTTCTGGGCCCTGCTCGACGACGGCGTCGACGCCATCACCGAGTTCCCGGCCGACCGCGGGTGGGACGTGGCCGCCCTGCTCGACGCCGACCCGGACGCCCCCGGCGCGACCTACTCGCTGGCCGGGGGGTTCCTGCCGGAGGCGGGCGACTTCGATCCCGGATTCTTCGGGATCAGCCCGCGCGAGGCGCTCGGGATGGACCCGCAGCAGCGGCTGCTGCTGCAGACGACCTGGGAGTCGATCGAGCGGGCCGGGATCGACCCGGCCGGGTTGCGCGGCACCCGTACCGGCGCCTTCGTCGGTGCCAGCTACGCCGAGTACGGCGGCAGCGAGGAGGGCTCGGAGGGCTACCAGGTCACCGGCACCCTGCCCAGCGTGCTGTCCGGGCGGCTGTCCTACGTGCTCGGGCTGGAGGGCCCGGCGGTCACGGTGGACACGGCCTGCTCGTCGTCGCTGGTCGCGCTGCACCTGGCCGTGGCATCACTGCGGTCGGGCGAGTCCGACCTCGCGGTCGCCGCCGGTGTCACGGTCATGCCGAACCCGAAGCCGCTGATCGCGTTCAGCAGGCAGCGCGCGCTGGCCCGCGACGGCCGGTGCAAGGCGTTCTCCGACGACGCCGACGGCATGACCGTGTCCGAGGGCGTCGGCGTCGTGCTGGTCGAACGGCTCTCCGACGCACGCCGCCACGGCCACGAGGTGCTCGCGGTCGTCCGTGGCTCCGCGGTCAACCAGGACGGTGCCTCCAACGGGCTCACCGCCCCGAACGGGCCGTCGCAGCAGCGGGTCATCCGGGCCGCGCTGGCCGCGGCCGGGCTCGCCGCCGACGAGATCGACGCGGTCGACGCTCACGGCACCAGCACCGCGCTCGGCGACCCGGTGGAGGCCCAGGCGCTGCTCGCCACCTACGGCCGCGACCGCGACGCGGAGCGGCCGCTGTGGCTGGGCTCGGTGAAGTCCAACATCGGGCACACCCAGTCCGCGGCGGGCGTCGCGAGCGTGCTGAAGATGGTGCTCGCGCTGCGGGCCGGCCTGCTGCCGCGGACCCTGCACGCCGGCACGCCCTCGTCGCACATCGACTGGGACGCCGGTGCCGTGGAGCTGCTCACCACGGCGCGTCCCTGGCCGCGCGGCGAGCGCCCCCGCCGCTGCGCGGTCTCGGCGTTCGGCATCAGCGGCACCAACGCGCACCTGGTCCTGGAGGAGGCGCCCGAGGAGCCGGCCACCGGGCCCACCGCGACCGTGCCCACCGCGACCGGACCCATGGCGACCGAGCCCCCGGCCGCCGACGGCCCCGTCGTCGCCTGGCCCCTCTCGGCGCGGACCGCGGAGGCGCTCGCCGACCAGACGGCGCGGCTGCGTGCCCACCTCGAGGCCGTCCCCGCGGCCGCAGCGGACGTCGCGTTCTCGCTGGCCACCACACGAACGGCCTTCGAGCACCGCGCCGTGGTGGTCGGTCGCGACACCGCCGCGATGACCGCGGCCCTGGCGGACCCGGCGGCCGCGGACGTCGTGACCGGGGTCGCGGACCTGGCGGGTCCGGTCGCGTTCGTCTTCCCCGGCCAGGGTGCGCAGTGGGCCGGCATGGGGGCCCGGCTGGCCGAACAGTCCCCGGTCTTCGCCGAGCGCCTCGCCGAGTGCGCGGCCGCGCTGGCCCCGCACGTCGACTGGTCGCTGCTCGACGTGCTCCGCGAGGTCGACGGCGCCCCGACCCTGGACCGGGTCGACGTCGTGCAGCCCGCGTCCTGGGCGGTGATGGTCTCGCTGGCGGCCCTCTGGCGCTCCCTCGGCGTCGAGCCGGACGCGGTCGTCGGACACTCCCAGGGCGAGATCGCCGCGGCGTGCGTGGCCGGGGCGCTGAGCCTGGCCGACGGCGCCGCGGTCGTCGCCCGGCGCAGCCTCGCGATCGCGCGGCGGCTGTCCGGCCGCGGCGGCATCGCCTCGATCGCGCTGCCCGCCGAGCAGGTCGCGGCCCGGATCGAGCCGTGGGGTGAGCGGCTCTCGCTGGCCGCGGTGAATGGGCCCGGCGCGGTCGCGGTGTCCGGTGACTCCGCCGCCCTCGACGAGCTCCTCGAGGCCCTCGCGTCCGACGGCGTCCGGGTCCGCCGGATCGCCGTGGACTACGCCTCGCACTCGGCGCACGTCGAGGACATCCGGTCCGAGCTCGCCGACGAGCTGGCCGGGATCACACCGCTCGCACCGCAGGTGCCCTTCCTGTCCACCGTCACCGGCGAGTGGGTCACCGGCGCCGAGCTCGACTCCGGCTACTGGTACCGCAACCTGCGCGGCACGGTCCGGCTGGAGGAGGCCGTCCGGACCCTGCTCACCGCGGGCCACCGGGCCCTGGTGGAGGTCGGTGCGCATCCCGTCCTCGTCGCCGGGCTGGAGGACACCGTCGCCGCCGCGGGCGCGCGTGCCGTGGTCACCGGCACGCTCCGCCGCGACGACGGCGGCCTGGACCGGCTCTACACCTCCGCCGCGGCGCTCGCCGTGCGCGGCGTGCCGGTCGACTGGGGTCGCTGTGCCGCCACGGGCCGCCGCATCGGGCTGCCCACCTACCCGTTCCAGAACGTGCGGTACTGGAGCGACCCGGTGCTCCCGTCCCGCCCGGGCGGGGAGGACGGGGCACCCGACGACACGTTCTGGGACGCCGTCGAGGCCGCCGACCTGCCGGCTCTCACCGCCGACCTCGGCGTCGACGAGGCCGTGCTCGCACCGGTCCTGCCCGCTCTGGGGGAGTGGCGGCGCAGGCGCCGGGACCGTTCCACCACCGACTCCTGGCGCTACCGCACCACCTGGACCCCGCTCGGGCGGCTCCCGCTCGCGGCGCTGCACGGCACCTGGGTGCTGGTCGAACCGGACCCGGTGTCGGAGCACGCCGACCCCGCGCACGCCGACGCCGTCGCCGACGCGCTGCGCGGGCACGGCGCCACGGTGCACCGCATCGCCCTCGACGCGGCCTGCGCCGACCGGGGGGTGCTCGCCGGCCGGCTGGCCGGCCTGTCCGCCCAGGACCCCATCCGGGACGACTCCGCGACCGACGCGACCGAAGCCACCGACGGCACCGGCGTCCGGGGTGTGGTGTCGCTGCTCGGCGACGTCGACGCCCCCACCCCCGGCCACCCCGCGCTGCCGCTCGGCGCGGCCTGGACCCTCGCGCTCGTCCAGGCGCTGATCGACCCCGACCGGGACGGCGGCCCGCTCACGGCCCCGGTCTGGTCCCTCACCCGGGGCGCGGTCGGCACCGGCCCGGCCGACCCGCCCTCGCACCCGGTCCGGGCGATCGCGACCGGGATCGGCTGGACCGCGGCCCTGGAGCACCCGCGCAGCTGGGGCGGCACGGTCGACCTGCCGCCGGAGCTCGACCGCCGCGCCGCCCAGCGGCTGGTCTCGGTCCTGGCCGGGGGCACCGGCGAGGACCAGCTCGCGATCCGCGCGTCCGGGGCGCTGGCCCGCCGGATCGAGCGCGCCGCCGCCCGCGACGACCGGCCGCGCCCGTGGTCGTTCGACGGCACCACCGTGATCACCGGCGGCACCGGCACGCTCGGCCCGCACGTCGCCCGGTGGGCGGCACACCAGGGCGCCGAGCACCTGGTGCTGCTCAGCAGGCGCGGACCCGACGCCCCCGGTGCCGCCGAGCTCGCCGCGGACCTGACCGGGCTGGGCGCCGACGTCGAGATCCGGTCCTGCGACATCACCGACCTCGACGCGCTCTCCGCCGTCCTCGACGACCTGGCCGCGGCCGGGCGCACCGTGCGCACCGTGCTGCACACCGCCGCGGTCATCGAGCTCGGTAGCATCGCCGAGACCGATCCCGCACAGGTGGAGCGGGTGCTGCACGCCAAGGTCACCGGCGCGGTGAACCTGGACCGGCTGCTCGGCGACGACGTCGCCGAGCTGGTCCTGTTCTCCTCGATCTCCGGTGCCTGGGGCAGCGGCCACCACGCCGCCTACGTGGGGGCCAACGCCTACCTGTCCGCGCTCGCCCGCCACCGCCGGGCCCGCGGCCTCGCCGCGACGGCGCTGTCCTGGGGCATCTGGTCCGACGACCTCGGACTCGGCCGGATCGACCCCGAGCAGATCACCGGCAGCGGCCTGGTGTTCATGGACGCCCGCCTGTCGTTGGACGCGATGCAGCGGGCCGTCGAGACCGGCGAGGCCGATCTGACGCTGGCCGACATCGACTGGCGCCGCTACCACCCGGTCTTCACCGCGGCGCGGCCGACGACGCTGTTCGACGAGGTCCCCGAGGTCGCCGCGCTGGCCGCCGCCGACCCCGCCGCGGGCGGCGACGCCGGGCTGGCCCGCAGGCTGCGCGAGCTCACCCCCGCCGACCGCGACCGCGCCCTGCTGGACCTGGTCCGGACCACCGCCGCCGCCGTGCTCGGCCTCGGCGGACCGGACGAACTCGCCGAGGGCCGGGCGTTCCGCGACGTCGGGTTCGACTCGCTCACCGCCGTCGACCTGCGCAACCGGCTCGTCGCCGCCACCGGACTCACCCTGCCGACCACGATGGTGTTCGACCACCCGGACCCGGTCGCGCTGGCCCGCTTCCTCGACGGCGAGCTCGGCGGCGGCGCCGGGGCCGCCGGGCCCGTCGTGCCGCCCCCCGCGGCGCGTGCCGACCTGGCCGACGACCCGATCGTCGTCGTCGGGATGGGGTGCCGCTATCCGGGCGGGGTCACCTCGCCCGACGACCTCTGGCAGCTCATGGTGGACGGCGGCGACGCCATCGACACCTTCCCCGCCGACCGCGGCTGGGACGCCGCGGCCCTGTTCGACGACGACCCCGACGCCGCGGGAAGCACCTACTCGGTGCGGGGCGGGTTCCTCTCCGGGGTCGCCGACTTCGACGCCGCGTTCTTCGGGATCTCCCCGCGCGAGGCACTCGCGATGGACCCGCAGCAGCGCCTGGTCCTGGAGACCGTGTGGGAGACCGTCGAACGCGCCGGGATCGACCCGTCCAGCCTGCGCGGGCCCCGGGTCGGCACCTTCGTCGGGGCCAGCTACCAGGACTACGACAACGTCCGCGCCGGTGCCTCCGGCGGCGACCCGTCCGACGGCGCCGAGGGCCACCTCGTCACCGGCACGCTGTCGTCGATCCTGTCCGGGCGGGTGAGCTACCTGCTCGGCCTGGAGGGCCCGGCGGTCACCCTGGACACCGCCTGCTCCTCCTCGCTGGTGGCGCTGCACCTGGCCTGCCGCTCGCTGCGCGACGGCGAGTCCACGATGGCCCTCGCCGGCGGTGTCAGCGTGATGGCCACCCCCGGCGCGTTCGTCGGGTTCAGCAGGCAGCGCGCACTCGCCGCCGACGGCCGCTGCAAGGCCTACTCCGACGACGCCGACGGCATGACCCTCGCCGAGGGGGTCGGCATGCTGCTGCTGACCCGCCGTTCGGAGGCGGAACGCCACGGGCACCCGATCCTCGCGGTGGTCCGCGGCAGCGCGATCAACCAGGACGGTGCCTCCAACGGGCTCACCGCCCCCAGCGGTCCCGCGCAGCAGCGGGTGATCACCGCCGCGCTGGGCGAGGCGGGTCTGACCCCCGCCGACGTCGACGTCGTGGAGGGGCACGGCACCGGAACGGCGCTCGGCGACCCGATCGAGATGCGGGCCCTGCAGAGCACCTACGGCGAGCGCGCCGGGCGGGCCCCGCTGGTGCTCGGCTCGGTGAAGTCCAACATCGGCCACACCCAGATGGCCTCCGGCGTCGCCGGCGTGATCAAGATGGTGCTGGCGATGCAGCACGGCATCGTGCCGCCGACCCTGCACGCGGCCACTCCGACCACCCACGTCGACTGGTCGTCCGGGACGATCACGCTGCCGCAGCGGCCCCAGGAGTGGCCGGAGACCGCCGGCCCGCGCCGGGCCGCGGTCTCGTCGTTCGGGCTGTCCGGCACCAACGCGCACACCGTGCTGGAGCAGGGACCGGGCCTGCTCGCCGCCACCCCGCTCGACGGACCCGAGGCTGGCGCCCCCGAGACCGACAGCCCCGAGATCGACGGACCCGAGGCCGACGGGCGCGAGGTCCCGCTGGTGCTCTCGGCCCGCGACGCCGGTGCGCTGCGCGCCCAGGCCGCCGCGCTGCTGGAGCTGCTCGGCGACGAGCCGTCGGTCCGACCGGCCGACCTCGCCCACTCGGTCGCCACGACCCGCACGTCGTTCGAGCACCGGGCCGCGGTCGTCGCGGCCGACACCGGCGAGCTCACCCGCGCACTCGGCGCGCTGCGCGACGACCGGCCCGACCCCGCGCTGGTCCGCCCCGGGCCCGGTGGCCGCGGACGGACGGCGTTCCTGTTCAGTGGCCAGGGCAGCCAGCGGGCGGGTGCCGGCGCCGGGCTCTACCGGCACTTCCCGGTGTTCGCCGAGGCCCTCGACGAGGTGCTGGCACACCTGGACACGCTGCTCGACGCCCCGGTCCGTCCGCTGCTGCTCGACGAGACACCGGCCGCCGCCGAGCGGATCGACCGGACCGGCGCCGCCCAGCCCGCGCTGTTCGCCCTGCAGGTCGCCCTCTACCGGCTCGCCGTGTCCTGGGGGCTGCGCCCGGACGTGCTCGTCGGCCACTCGGTCGGCGAGATCGCCGCAGCGCACTGCGCCGGCGCGCTGACCCTGCCCGACGCCTGCCGCCTGGTCGCCGCCCGCGCCGGCCTGATGGAGGCACTGCCCGACGGCGGCGCGATGGTCGCCGTCGAGGCCACCGAGGAGGAGGTCGCCGAGCTGCTCACCGCCGGGGTCGGTGTCGCCGCCGTCAACGGGCCGCGGTCGCTGGTGCTCTCCGGTGAGGCCGACGAGGTCCGCGCGGTCGCCGAGGCACTGGCCGCGCGGGGGCGCCGCACCACCGCGCTGCGGGTCAGCCACGCCTTCCACTCGCCGCGGATGGACGGCATGCTCGAGGCGTTCCGCGCCGTCGCCGCCGGGATCCCGGCCGTCGCACCCGAGATCGCGGTCGTGTCCACCCTGACCGGCGCCCCGCTGACCGCCGCGGAGCCGCTCACCGCCGAGTACTGGGTGCGTCAGGTCCGCGAGCCGGTCCGGTTCGCCGCGGCGGTGACCCGGGCGCACGCCGACGGCGCCCGCAGCTTCGTCGAGCTCGGCCCGGACGGTGTGCTGTGCGCCGCCGCCCGCGCCTGCCCCGGCCCGGACGGCGACGACTCCGTCCTGGTCCCGCTGCTGCGCCGGGACCGCTCGGAGACCGCGAGCGTCGCCGTCGCGCTCGCCACCCTCGCCGTGCACGGCACCGCGACGGACCCCGCCGCGGTGTTCGACGGCACCGGTGCGCGCACGGTCGCCCTGCCGACCTACCCGTTCCGGCGCACCCGGTTCTGGCCGGAGGCCGCCCCCGCGACCGCCGACACCGGTGCCTCGGCCGACCCGGCCGACGCCGCGTTCTGGGACGCCGTCGAGCGCGGCGACACCGACGCCGTCGCCGCCGCCCTCGACCTCGAGCCCGCCGCGGTGGCCGACCTCGTCCCGGCGCTGGCCGCCCGCCGCCACGACATCCGCGAGCGCGCCGACGTCGACCGCTGCCGCTACACCGTCACCTGGAAGCCGGTCGGACCCGTGCCGGACGCGTCCCCGGCGGGCGGGGACTGGCTGGTGCTGCCGCACGACGACGGCACCTGGACCACCGCTGTGCTCGACGCGCTCGGCGCCCCCGCCACGGCGGTACCGGGCGGCCCCGGCATCCTGGCCGACCGCGCCGCACTCGCCGGGGCGGTCGCCGGGGTGGTCACCGGGGAGACGGACACACCACCCCGGGGTGTCCTCCTGCTGCTCGGCGACACCGACACCGACACCACCGCCGCCGACCTGACCGCCCGGGTGGCGGCAGCGGTCGGGGCGCTCGGTGACGCCGGCGTCGACGCGCCGCTGTGGTGCCTGACCCGCGGCGCCGTCGCGATCGGCCGCTCGGAGACGGTCGCCGCCCCGGTCGGGGCGGTCGTCTGGGGCGTCGGCCGGGTCGCCGCGATGGAGGTCCCGCAGCGGTGGGGCGGCCTCGTCGACCTCCCGGGGGGCACCGACACGGCGGCACTGCGCCGGCTGCCCGCCGTGCTCGCCGCCGCTGGTGACGAGGACCAGGTCGCCGTGCGCGCGTCCGGGGTGTACGCCCGCCGTCTGGTGCGCGACACCGACCGTGCCGCCCTCGGCTCGGCGGGCGGGCCCGTCGACCTGTCCGGCGGGACCGCGCTGGTCACCGGCGGTACCGGCGGCGTCGGAGGGCACGTGGCCCGCTGGCTCGCCGCCCGCGGGGCCGCGCACGTGCTGCTCCTCGGCCGTCGCGGCGCGGACGCGCCCGGGGCCGCCGAGCTGGTCGCCGCGCTCCGCGAGGCCGGTACCGGCGCCGACGCCGTCGCCTGCGACGTCACCGACCGCGAGGCGCTGGCCGCCGTCCTCGACGCCGTGCCCGCCGACCGCCCGCTGCGCGCCGTCGTGCACGCCGCCGGCGTCGTCGACGACGCCGTGCTCGACACCGTGACCACCGGCTCGGTCGACGCGGTCCTCGGGCCGAAGGTCACCGGGGCCCGCAACCTGCACGAGCTCACCGTCGACCGCGGCCTCGACCTGCGGGCCTTCGTGCTCTTCACCTCGACCGCCGGCGTCGTGGGTGCCCCGGGGCAGGGCGTCTACGCCGGTGCCAACGCCTACCTCGGCGCACTCGCCGAGCACCGTCGCGCCGCCGGTCTCCCCGCGACCGCACTCGCCTGGGGACCGTGGGCCGGCGCCGGCATGGCCGACCGCGGCGTGGTCGCCGACCGGGTGCGCCGCGGCGGCCTGGTCCCGCTGGCACCGGAACGCGCGGTCGCCGCGCTCGACCGGGCGCTCGACCGCGGCGACACCACGACCGTGCTGGCCGACATCGACTGGGACCGGTTCCTGCCGGCCTTCACCGCGCTGCGTCCGCTGCCGCTGCTCGCGGACCTGGCCGAGTCCCGGGCCCGCACGACGGGTGCCCCCGCACCGGACGTGCGGCCCCGGCCGGGGGACCGGGCCGCGCTCGCCGCCCTGGTCCGCGGTGAGGCCGCCGCGGTGCTCGGGCACGCCGACGCCGCCGCCGTGGACGACGACCGCGCGTTCCGCGACCTCGGGTTCGACTCGCTGACCACCCTGGAGCTGCGCAACCGGCTCGCCGCCGCGACCGGGCTCACCCTGCCCGCGTCGCTGGTGTTCGACTTCCCGACCCCGCGTGAGCTCACCGCGTTCCTGCTCGCCGAGCTGGGCGGGCCGGAGGCATCCGACGGCGCTGTCCCGGCCGGGCCCGTCACCGCCGCGGCCGACGACGACCCGATCGCCGTCGTCGGCCTCGGCTGCCGCTTCCCCGGCGGGGTCGCCTCGCCGGAGGACCTGTGGACGCTGCTGGAGAACGGCGGCGACGCCATCACCGGGTTCCCCACCGACCGCGGCTGGGACCTGGACGCGCTGGCCGGACACACCGCGACCACCCGCGCCGGGTTCCTGACCGGGGTCGCCGACTTCGACGCCGCGTTCTTCGGGATCTCCCCGCGCGAGGCGCTGGCGATGGACCCGCAGCAGCGCCTGGTGCTGGAGACCGCGTGGACCGCGCTGGAGCGGGCCGGCATCGACCCGTCCACGCTGCGCGGCACCGGCACCGGTGTGTTCGTCGGCACCAACGGCCAGGACTACGGGGAGGTGCTGCGCCGCGCCGGCGACGCCGAGGTGCTCGGCCACGCCGCGACCGGCACCACCGCGTCGGTGCTGTCCGGCCGGCTGGCCTACGTGCTCGGCACCGAGGGACCGGCCGTCACCGTCGACACCGCCTGCTCGTCGTCGCTGGTCGCGCTGCACTGGGCGACCCGGGCGCTGCGCTCCGGCGAGGTCGGGCTCGCACTCGCCGGCGGCGTCTCGGTCATGTCCACACCGGACGCCTTCGTGGAGTTCAGCGCGCAGGGCGGGCTGGCACCGGACGGGCGCTGCAAGGCCTTCGCCGACGGCGCCGACGGCACCGGCTGGTCCGAGGGGGCCGGGATGCTGGTGCTGGAGCGGCTCTCCGACGCCCGCCGCAACGGGCACACCGTGTGGGGGCTGGTCCGTGGCTCCGCGGTGAACTCCGACGGCGCCTCCAACGGGCTCACCGCCCCCAACGGGCCGTCGCAGCAGCGGGCCGTCGCCGCCGCGCTGGCCGACGCCGGGCTCGCCCCGGCCGAGGTCGACGCCGTCGAGGCGCACGGCACCGGCACCGTCCTCGGCGACCCGATCGAGGCCCGCGCGCTGGCCGGCACCTTCGCGGGGCGGCGCGACCACCCGCTGCTGATCGGCTCGGTGAAGTCGAACCTGGGCCACACCCAGGCCGCGGCCGGCATGGCCGGTGTGATCAAGATGGTGCTGGCGATGCGGCACGGCGTCCTCCCGCGGACCCTGCACGCCGCCACCCCGTCCCCGCACGTGGACTGGGCGGGCGGGCCGCTGGAGCTGGTGCAGGACACCACCGCGTGGCCGGAGACCGGTCGCCCGCGGCGGGCCGGGGTCTCGGCCTTCGGGCTGTCCGGCACCAACGCGCACGTCGTGCTGGAGGCGGGCCCCGACCCGGTGCCCGCCCCGGCTCCGTCGGCCGGTGCCGTGCCGTGGCCGGTGTCGGCCGCCGCCGCCGACGCCCTCGACGAGCAGCTCGCCGGGCTCCCTCCGGTACCCGCCGACGACGCCGGACGGGCCGCCGTCGCCCGCACCCTGGTGCACGGCCGCGCCACGCTCGCACACCGCGCGGTGCTGCTCGCCGGGACCGACGGGACCGTTGAAGAGCTCGCCCGCGGCGTCGCCCGCGGCAGCGGTGGCACCGCGTTCCTGTTCACCGGCCAGGGCAGCCAGCGGCCGGGCATGGGCGCCGCGCTGTACGACCGGTTCCCGGTCTTCGCCGCCGCGTTCGACGAGGTCTGCGCCCACCTCGACGTCCACCTCGACCGTCCGCTCGGCGACGTCGTCCGGTCCGGGGACGCCGCCACGCTGCAGCGCACCGGATGGGCGCAGCCCGCGCTGTTCGCGGTCGAGGTCGCCCTGCACCGGCTGCTCGGCTCGTTCGGGATCCACCCGGACCGGGTCGCCGGCCACTCGATCGGCGAGATCACCGCCGCGCACGTCGCCGGGGTGCTGACCCTCGATCACGCGGCCGCGCTGGTCGCGGCCCGCGCCCGCCTGATGGACGCCCTGCCCGAGCAGGGCGCCATGGTCGCCGTCGCCGCCTCGGAGGACGAGGTGGCCCCGCACCTGGACGACACCCCCGGCCGGGTCGTCGCGCTCGCCGCGGTCAACGGCCGGGACTCGGTGGTGCTGGCCGGGGACACCGACGCCGTCACCGCGGCCGCCGCCGGGTTCCGGCACCGTGTCCTGACCGTCTCGCACGCGTTCCACTCCCCGCTCATGGACCCGGTCCTCGACGAGTTCCGGGCCGTCGTGGCGGGCCTGGAGCTCGCGCCGCCGCTCATCCCGGTCGAGGCGGCGGGTGACGTCACCGACCCCGAGTACTGGGTGTCCCACGTCCGCGACACCGTCCGCTTCGCCGACGCGGTCACCGCGCTGCGCGCCGCGGGTACGACGACGTTCGTCGAGGTCGGCCCGGACGCCGCGCTCGCCGCGGTCGCCGACGACGTCACCGTCGTGCCGGTGCAGCGCCGCGACCGCGACGAGGAGCACACCCTCGCGGTCGCGCTGGCCCGGCTGCACACCGCGGGCACCGACGTCGACTGGAGCGGCTGGCCGCTGGGCGAGGGTCCCGGCGCCGACCTGCCGACCTACCCGTTCCGCCGGACGCGGTACTGGCCGGCGACGATCGCCGCCGGCGCGGCACCCGGTGCCGCGGACCCGGCCGAGACCGAGCTGTGGTCGGCCGTCGAACGGTCCGACCGGGACCGGGTGGCCGAGGAGCTGGGCCTCGACGGCGACACCGTCGACGCCGTCCTGCCCGCGCTGGGCTCGTGGCGACGCCGCCGCCGGACCCGTGACGCCGCCGCCGCGACCCGCTACCGGGTCGAGTGGCCGGTCGTGGACGTCCCGACGGCACCCACCGGGCCGGAGACGGTGCCCGCCGGTGCCGACCCCGACACCCTCGCCGCCGCCCGACGGGTCCTCCTCGACCTCGGCGCGGCGGACGCCCCGGACCCCGCCGCGCTGCTCGCCGCGCTGGACGAGGCCGGCTCCCGGGCCGCGCTCTGGGTGCTGACCCGCGGCGCCGTCGCCCTGGACGGCGAGCAGGGCGACCCCGACCAGGCCGACCGCTGGGCCCGGACGGCGGTCGCGGCCCGGGAGCACCCGGAACGCACCGTGGTGCGGGTCGACCTCCCCGCCGGGACCGCCGGGAGTGCCGAAAGCGCCGGGAGTGCCGGGAGCGCTGACCCGGCCACCACGGTGGACCTGCCGCGCACGGCGGGCCCCGGCGAGCTCGCGGTCCGCGACGGCCGGGTGCACGCCCGGCGCCTGGTCCGCGTCCCGGGCGGTGCGCCCGGCGGGTCCACCGGGTGGGTCACCGGCGCGACCGTCCTCGCCGACGGGACCGACCCCCGGGTGCTGACGGCGCTGGCCGCCGCCGGTGCGCGGGCACTGCTGCTCACCGACGCGCCCGACACCGGGTTCGACCCCGCCGGGACCGAGGTGGCCGTCCTCGGCCACGGCGACGGTGTGCCCGCGGAGGTCACCGCCGTCGTGCACGGCGGGGGACCGGACGCCCGCTGGACCCCCGCCGAGCTCGACGCGCTCGTCGCGGACCACGAGCTGACCGCGTTCGTGATGCTGGGCTCGGTCGCCGGCACCTGGCACGTCCGCGGCCGGGCCGACGAGGCCGCCGCCGGGGCCCGCGCCGCCGGGCTGGCCCGCGCCCGCCGGGCGCGCGACCTGCCCGCCACCGCCGTCGCGTTCGGGCCGTGGACGGGCTCGTCGACGGCCGACGTGGCCGCGCACCTGCGGCTGCACGGGCTGCCCGAGCTGGAGCCGGACACCGCGCTCGCCGCGCTGGCGGCCGCCGTCGCCGGCGGCGGACCGGAGGAGGTCGTCGCCGACGTGGCCTGGGAGCGGCTCGCGCCGACCCTGGCCCAGGGCGGACCGGACGGGCTGCTGGCCCTGCTGCCCGAGGCCGCGCCCGCCGACCGGCCGGGCACCGGCGACGACGGTGCGCTGCGCGCGCGCCTCGCCGACCTCCCCGAGGGCGCCCGGGCCGCGGAGCTGACCGAGATGGTGTGCGCCGTCGCCGCCCGCGTGCTGGGCCACGACGACCCGGCCGCGGTCGACCGTGATGTCCCGTTCCGGGACCTGGGCGTCGACTCGCTCACCGCCGTCGACCTGCGGGACCGGCTCGGCGCGGCGACCGGGCTGGCACTGCCCGCGTCGCTCGTGTTCGACCACCCGACCCCGGCCGAGCTGGCGCGGCACCTGCTCGCCGAGCTCGGCGGTGCGACCGTCGCCGCCGTGGCAGCGCCCGCACCGGCCGCCGCGGCGGCGGGGGAACCGATCGCGATCGTCGGCATGGCCTGCCGGTACCCGGGCGGGGTCGCCTCGCCGGAGGACCTGTGGGAGCTCGTGCGCGACGGCGTCGACGCGACCGGCGACATGCCCACCGACCGCGGCTGGGACCTGGACGGTCTCGCCAGCGTCACCCGCCGCGGCGGGTTCCTGCACGACGTCGCCGGGTTCGACGCGGACTTCTTCTCCGTCTCCCCGCGCGAGGCCGTGGTGATGGACCCGCAGCAGCGGATCGTGCTCGAGACCTGCTGGGAGGCCCTGGAACGGGCCGGCATCGACCCGTCGGTGCTGCGCGGCTCCGACACCGGCGTGTTCATCGGCGGCGGCAGCGGCGAGTACCGCGTCTCCGCCGACACCTACGGCCAGGAGTGGCAGACCGCGCAGTCGGCGAGCCTGCTGTCCGGGCGGGTCGCCTACACCCTGGGCCTGCAGGGTCCGACGGTGTCGGTGGACACCGCCTGCTCGTCGTCGCTGGTCTCGCTGCACCTCGCGGCACAGGCCCTGCGGACCGGCGAGTGCACCGCGGCGCTGGCCGGTGGTGTCACCGTGATGTCGACCCCGGTCGGGTTCGTCGAGTTCAGCACCCAGGGCGCGTTGTCCCCGGACGGGCGCTGCAAGCCCTTCGCCGAGGACGCCGACGGCACCGCCTGGGCCGAGGGCGCCGGTGTGCTGGTGCTCGAACGGCTGTCGGACGCACGCCGCCTCGGGCACCGTGTGCTCGGCCTCGTCCGCGGCTCGGCGATCAACTCCGACGGCGCCTCGAACGGGCTCACCGCCCCCAGCGGACCCGCCCAGCAGCGCGTGATCACCCGCGCGCTGGCCGCGGCCGGGCTCGCCGCGCACGAGGTCGACGTCGTGGAGACCCACGGCACCGGCACCCGGCTCGGTGACCCGATCGAGGCCCAGGCGCTGCTGGCCACCTACGGCCGCGAGCGCGAGCACCCCCTGCTGCTCGGCGCGGTGAAGTCCCACCTGGGCCACACCCAGGCGGCCTCCGGCGTCGCCGGGGTGATCGCGACGGTCATGGCGATGCAGCACGGCACCGTGCCCGGCTCGCTGCACGCGGACACCCCGACCTCGCGGGTGGACTGGTCCTCCGGCGCGGTCCGGCTGGTGCCCGCTCCGCAGGCATGGCCGGAGACCGGCCGCCCCCGCCGGGCCGCGGTCTCCTCGTTCGGCGCCAGCGGCACCAACGCCCACGTCGTGCTGGAACAGGCCGAGCCACAGCCTCCCGCACCCGCCCCGGAGGCGCCGGTGGCCCGCACCCTGCTCCCGGTGCCGGTCTCGGCCCGCACACCCGCGGCGCTGCGGGCCCGCGCGTCCGCGCTGCGCGCCGTCGCCGCCCGCGACGGCGCCGTCCCGGCCGACATCGCGTTCTCCGCCGCGACCGGGCGGGCCGCGTTCGAGCACCGCGCGGTGGTGCTCGCCGCCGACCGCGGGGCACTGCTCGACGGCCTCGACGCGCTGGCCACCGGGTCCCCGGCCCGGCACGTCGTGACCGGCGAGGTCACCCGCACCGGCCGGCTCGCGATGGTCTTCCCCGGCCAGGGCGCGCTGCGCCCCGGCGCCGGACGCGAGCTGCACGCCCGGTTCGAGGTCTTCGCCGACGCGTTCGACGCGGTCCTCGACCGGATGCCCGACGGCGTCCGCGACGCCCTCTGGGGCGACGACCCGGACGCGCTCGCCGAGACCGGCGTCGCCCAGCCCGCGCTGTTCGCGGTCGGGGTGGCGCTGTACCGGCTGGTCGAGTCCTGGGGGGTCATCCCGGACCTGCTGGCCGGGCACTCGGTCGGCGAGCTCGCCGCCGCCCACGTGGCCGGCGTGCTCGACCTCGACGACGCCTGCACCCTGGTCTCGGCCCGGGCGCGGCTCATGCAGGCACTGCCCCGCGGCGGCACGATGGTCGCGGTCCGCGCCGGCGAGGACGAGGTGCGCGCGCACCTCACCGGTGACCCGGCGGACACCGTCGCGGTCGCCGCGGTCAACGGTCCGGAGTCGGTCGTGCTGGCCGGCCCCCGGGAGGCGGTCCTCGCCGTCGCCGGCCGCTGGCGGCACCGCGAGCTGGTCGTGTCCCACGCGTTCCACTCGGCACTGATGGACCCGGTGCTCGAGGAGTTCGGCGCCGTCGCCGCGTCGCTGACCTGGAACCGGCCCCGCATCCCGGTCGTCACCGCCGACGGCACCGGTACCGGGCCGGTGCACACCCCCGCCCACTGGGTGGCCCACGTCCGCGACACCGTCCGGTTCGCCGACGCCGCCGCGACCCTCGCCGCGCGTGGTGCCCGCACCGTGCTCGAGCTCGGGCCGGACGCGTCGCTGTCGTCGCTGATCGGCGAGCTCGGCACCGGCGCGGCCACCGACCCGGTCGCGGTCCCGGCGCTGCGCCGCGACCACGACGAGGAGGAGTCCCTGCTCGGCGCGCTCGCCCGGCTGCACGTGCGCGGCGCCGCCGTCGACTGGGCCGGTGTCTTCGCCGGGGTCCCGGCCCGGCGCGTCGACCTGCCCACCTACCCGTTCCAGCGCGAGCGCTACTGGAGCACCACCGCGGCGACCCCCGCATCGGCCGCCCGGCCCGGCCCGGACGACGGCGCCGGGGACGAGCTGTGGGACCTGCTCTCCGGCGACCACGCCACGGACGAGCTCGACGTCGACGCCGATGCCCTCGCCGAGGTCCTGCCCGGCCTGCTGGGCTGGCGGGAACGCCGCCGGGAGGCCGACGCGCTCGACGCGGTTCGGCACCGGATCGGCTGGCGGCCGGTGACCGGCCGCGACCCGGTCCCCGGCGGGCCCTGGCTCGTCGTCGGGGACCCCGCGGGCCCGGACGCCGGGCTGGTCGCGGACCTGGCCGCGGCCACCGGGATCGAGCCGGTGTGGACCTCGGTCACCGCGGACGCGGACCGCACCGAGGTGGCCGGTCTGGTCGCCGCGACCGGAGCCGCAACCGAGGCCGCGACCCTGCATGGTGTCCTCGCCCTGCCCGGCCCGGCCGACCCGCACGGTGGGCCGGCCGCGGCCGCCCGGGTCACGACGCTGCTGCAGGGGCTGGGCGACGCCGGGGTCACCGCACCGCTGTGGGTGCTGACCCGCGGCGCGGTCTCGGTCGCCGCCGACGACCCGGTCGGGGACGACCTCGGTGCCGCCGCCGTCTGGGGCCTGGGCCGGGTCGCGGCCATGGAGTACCCGGACCGGTGGGGCGGCCTGGTCGACCTCGGGCCCGCCACCGACGCCCGGACCGTGCGCGGCCTCGCCGCCGCGCTCACCGGCCGGGACGGCGAGGACCAGCTCGCGGTCCGCCCGCACGGCCTGTACGGGCGGCGGCTGCTGCCCGCACCCGCGCCGCGTCCCGCCACGACGTGGGAGCCGCGGGGGACCGTGCTGGTCACCGGCGGGACCGGCGCACTGGGCGGGCACGTGGCCCGCGACCTGGCCCGGGCCGGTGCCCGCCGGCTGGTGCTGCTGAGCCGCCGCGGCCCGGACGCCCCGGGCGCCGCGGAGCTGACCGCGGAGCTGGCCGGGCTCGGCGCGCACGCCGAGGTCGTCGCCGGCGACGCGGCGGACCGCGATCGGCTGGCCGCGGTGCTCGCCACGATCCCGGACGAGCACCCGCTCACCGGGGTCGTCCACGCCTCCGGTGTGCTCGACGACGGCGTCCTCGACCGGCTCACCCCCGACCGGTTCACCGAGGTGTTCCACGCCAAGGTCGCCCCGGCGCTGCTGCTCGACGAGCTCACCGGCGACCTGGACGCCTTCGTGCTGTTCTCCTCGGCGTCCTCGGCGGTCGGGAACCCCGGCCAGGCCAACTACGCCGCGGCCAACGCGGTGCTCGACGCGCTCGCCGCCCGCAGGCGGGCCCGCGGCGCCGCGGGCACCTCGATCGCCTGGGGTGCCTGGGCGGGCGGGGGCATGGCGCAGGGCGCCGACGCGACCGAGCACGCCCGCCGGGCCGGGCTCGGTGCGCTCGACCCCGGCCGGGCCTGCACCGTGCTGCGCCAGCTCGTCGCCGAGGGCGCCGACAACGCGGTCGTCGTCGCGGTGGAGGGGCCGGCGGCGCCCGGCCCCCGGGCCACGGCGCTGCTGCGGGACATGCCCGGCGCCGACACGGCCGCCGGGCGCGGCACGGACCCGGGAGCCCCACCGGTGGACGCGCTGCGCGAGCAGGTGCTGGCGCTGCCCGCGGCGGCCCGGCTCGACACGGTGCTCCGGACGGTCCGCGAGATCGCGGCCGGCGTGCTCGGCCGCGACGACGCCGACGGGGTCGGCGCCGACCGGCCCTTCCGGGACCTCGGCTTCGACTCGCTGGCCACCGTCGAGATGCGCAACCGGCTCTCGGCGGCGACCGGCCTGACGCTGCCCGCGACGCTGGTGTTCGACCACCCGACACCGCAGGCACTCGCCGAGCACGTGCTCGCCGGACTGACCGGCGACACGTCCGGCACCGCGGTGCCGGACGCCGACGGCGTGGCCGAGACGGCGGTGCGGGCCGCCCTCACCGGGCTCCCGCTGGAGCGGTTGCGCGACGCCGGGCTGCTCGACGCCCTGCTCGCGCTGGCCGCCGACGGCACGCCCGGTCACGCCGACCCCCGGGGCGACGGCGACGGCAACGGCCACCCCCGGGGCCACGGCAACGGCAACGGCCATGGCAACGGCAGTGGCAACGGCGATGGCAACGGCCACACCCCGACCGGGGCCGACGGCTCCGGAACCGACCCCGAGATCGACTCGATGTCCGTGGACGACCTGGTACGGGCCGCACTCGACGACCTGTCCGACCCGTCGCAGAACTGATGGAGCTGACCTGATGAGCACCCCCTCGGAGAAGGTCGTCGTCGCCCTGCGGGCATCGATCAAGGAGACCGAGCGGCTCCGCCGGCAGAACCGGGACCTGCGGGCGGCGTCGAACGAGCCCGTCGCGATCGTCGCCATGGGCTGCCGCTTCCCGGGCGGTGTCACCGACCCGGACGAGCTCTGGCAGCTCGTCGACTCCGGCCGCGACGCCGTGGGCGGGTTCCCCACCGACCGCAACTGGGACCTCGACGCCCTGCACGCCGGGACCGTCGACGACCGCGGCACCGAGGTCAGCCTGCAGGGCGGGTTCCTCGACGGGGTCGCCGACTTCGACCCCGGCTTCTTCGGGATCTCCCCGCGCGAGGCGGTCACCATGGACCCGCAGCAGCGGCTGCTGCTGGAGCTGGCCTGGGAGACCTTCGAACGCGCCGGGCTGGACCCGTCCACGCTGCGCGGCAGCCGCACCGGCGTCTACGTGGGCACCAACGGCCAGGACTACGCGCACCTGCTCATCCGCTCGATGGACGACGCCACCGGCGACATCGGTACCGGCATCGCCGCTGGCGCCGTCTCCGGGCGGCTGTCCTACGAGCTCGGCCTTGAGGGCCCCACGGTCACCGTGGACACCGCCTGCTCGTCGTCGCTGGTGTCGATGCACCTGGCGGCGCAGGCGCTGCGGGCCGGTGAGTGCGGTCTCGCGCTCGCCGGCGGCGTCAACGTGATGGCCACCCCCGGCTCACTGGTCGAGTTCAGCCGCCAGGGCGGGCTGGCCCGTGACGGACGCTGCCGCTCCTTCTCCGACGACGCCGACGGCACCGGCTGGGCCGAGGGCGCCGGACTCGTCCTGCTGGAGCGGCTGTCCGACGCACGCGCGCACGGGCACCCGGTGCTCGCGGTGCTGCGCGGGTCCGCGGTCAACTCCGACGGCGCCTCCAACGGCTTCACCGCGCCCAGCGGGCGGGCCCAGCAGCGGGTCATCCGCGCGGCGCTGGAGCGGGCCGGTCTCGGGCCGGGCGAGGTCGACGTCGTCGAGGCGCACGGCACCGGCACGGTGCTCGGCGACCCGATCGAGGCCGGCGCGCTGTTGGCCACCTACGGCCGCGACCGCGAGCACCCGCTGCTGCTCGGCTCGGTCAAGTCGAACCTCGGCCACGCCCAGGCCGCGGCCGGGGTCGCCGGCGTGATCAAGATGGTGCAGGCCGTCCGGCACGGCGTCGCGCCGCAGACCCTGCACGTCACCCGGCCCAGCACCCGGGTGGAGTGGACCGAGGGGATCCAGCTGCTCGACCGGGCCCGGCCGTGGCCGGAGACCGGGCGGCCCCGGCGCGCCGCCGTCTCCTCGTTCGGGGTGAGCGGCACCAACGCCCACCTCGTCCTCGAACAGGCTCCCGAGCCTGAGCCCCCCGCGCAGGACGCACCCCGCCACCCGGACGCGGCCACCCCGCCGTGGCTGCTGTCCGCGCGCCGCTCCGAGGCGCTGGCCGGTCAGGCCCGGCGGCTGCTCGACCACCTCGACGCCCGCCCCGGTGTCCGCCCGCTCGACGTCGCCTGCGCCCTGGCCACCACCCGCACCGCGTTCGAGCACCGGCTCGCCGTCGCCGACCGCGACGCCCTCGCCGCCTGGCTGGACGGCGCCCCCACCCCCGGGACCTGCACCGGCACGGTCACCGGCAGGCCCAGGACGGCGCTGCTGTTCTCCGGGCAGGGCTCGCAGCGTGCCGGAATGGGCTCCGGTCTGGCCCGGCGCTTCCCCGTCTTCGCCGACGCCCTCGCCGAGGTGCTCGACGAGCTCGGCCTGCCCGCCGACGCCCTGGACACCGTCTCCGACGACACCGGGTCGGCGCAGCCCGCGCTGTTCGCCTTCCACGTGGCCCTGTACCGGCTGCTGGGCTCGCTCGGTGTCGTCCCGGACATGGTCGGTGGGCACTCGGTCGGCGAGATCGCCGCCGCACACGTCGCGGGGGTGTTCCCGCTGGCCGACGCCTGCCGGCTGGTCTCCGCCCGCGCCGCGCTGATGGCCGCGCTCCCGCCCGGCGGCGCCATGATCGCGGTCGAGGCCACCGAGGACCAGGTGCGACCGCTGCTGACCCCCGGGGTGGCGATCGCCGCGGTGAACGGCCCGTCCGCGGTCGTGCTGTCCGGCGCGGAGGACGAGGTCGTCGCGATCGCGGGCGGGTTCCGGCACACCCGCCTGCCGGTCTCGCACGCGTTCCACTCGCCCCTGATGGACCCGGTCCTCGACCGGTTCCGGTCGGTCGCCGAGAGCCTGACCTACCGGCGGCCGACGCTGCCGGTGGTGTCCAACCTGACCGGTGGCCTCGTCGGCGCTGAGCTGTGCGACCCGCAGTACTGGGTGCGGCACCTGCGCGGCACCGTCCGCTTCGCCGACGGACTGGCCGCGCTCGCCGCGGCCGGGGCCGGGGTGTTCGTCGAGGCCGGGCCGAGCGGTGCGCTCACCGCGAGCGCCGCGGGCACCGCCGAGCTGGTGCCCACCCTGCGCCGCACCGGCGCCGAGGAGCCCGCGCTGCTGGCCGCCCTGGGCCGGCTGCACACCGCCGGGGTCCCCGTCGACTGGGCGGCGGTCCACGAGGGCACCGGCGCCCGGCCGGTCGACCTCCCGGTCTACGCGTTCGCGCACAGCCGGTTCTGGCCCGAGGTGTCGGTGCGGGTCGCCGACGCCGCCGGCCTCGGCGTGTCCCCGGCCGGGCACCCGCTGCTGGGGGCGGTCACCACCGTCGCCGGGTCCGACGAGGTGCTGCTCACCGGGTCGCTGTCGACCGCCACCCACCCGTGGCTGGCCTCGGCCGACGGTCCCGGGCTGCTCCCCGCCACCGCCGTGCTGGAGCTCGCGCTGCACGCCGCGCACACCGTCGGGGCCGCCGGCGTGGCGGAGCTGACCGTCGACCCGCCGCTGCACCTGCCCGCGGGCACCGCGATGCGGCTGCAGCTGCGCGTCGGTCCGCCGGACGCCGACGGGAACCGCCCGCTGCACCTGCACGCCCGCCCGGACGACGGCACCGAGGGCCCCTGGACCCGGCACGCCACCGGCACCCTCGCCGCGCCCGGAACCACCGGCCCGGCCGCGACCACCGACACCGCGTGGCCTCCGGCCGGTGCCGTCGTCACCGACCTCGCCCCGGCCGTCGACGAGCTCGCCGCGGCCGGGCTGCACGCCGCGCCCGTCTTCGCCGGTGTGCGGTCGGTCTGGCGCCGCGACGACGACCTGTTCGCCGAGATCGCGCTGCCCGAGCAGGACGGCGACGCCTGGGGCCTGCACCCGGCGCTGCTGGAGGCCGCGCTGCACCCGGTCGTCCTCGACGGCCCCACCGCGCTGGCCCCCGTCACCTGGCGGGACGTGCGGCTGCACGCCGCGGGCGCGTCGGTGCTGCGGGTCCGCATCACCCGGGACCGCACCGCCGGCACCGACGGCACCGCCACAGCCGCCACCGCGGTACTGCTGGCCGCCACCGACGTCACCGGCGCGGCGGTGCTCACCACCGGCCCGGTGACGCTGGGCCCGGCGCCGCGCCCGGACTCCGCGACCACCGCCGCGCACGACGAGGCGGGGCTGCTGCTGCGCACCGACTGGGTGCCGGTCGAGCTCCCCGCCGCCGGCCCGACGGTGCCCGATCCCACGGTGCTCGATCCCACCGTGCTCGACCTCACCGGCGACCCCTCTGCCGGCGCCGCCGGGGTGCACGCGCTCACCGCGCGGGCGCTGGCGGCGGTCCAGGCCCACCTCGCCGCGGACGGCGACGACACCCGCGCCGGCGGGGGAGCCCTGCTGGTCCGCACCCACGGTGCCACCGGCGGCGACGACCCGGCCGCCGCGGGCGCCTGCGGACTCCTGCGCTCGGCCCAGACCGAGAACCCCGGCCGCATCCTGCTCGTCGACACCGACGACAGCCCCGCCTCCGCCGCGCTGCTGCCCCGGCTGCCCGCGCTGCTCGCGGCGGGGGAGACGGCCGTCGCCGTCCGGGACGGGGCCGTCCGCGCCCCGCGGCTGGTCCCCGCACCCGCTCCCGCGGGCTCCGGCAGCGGACGGCCGTGGGACCCCGAGGGCACCGTCCTGCTCACCGGCGGCACCGGCGGGCTCGGCGCCGAACTCGCCCGTCACCTCGTCGCGGGCGGGGCCCGCCACCTCACCCTGCTCAGCCGCCGCGGGGACGGGGCCCCCGGCGCCGCCGACCTCGTCACCGAGCTGGAGCAGGCGGGCGCGCGGATCGTCGTGCACGCGTGCGACGTCGCCGACCGGGCCGCGCTCGCCGCGGTCGTCGACGGGCTGGAGCGCCCCCTCACCGCGGTGGTGCACGCCGCGGGCGTCCTCGACGACGGTGTCGTCGCCGCCCTCACCCCGGAGCGGCTCGACGCGGTGCTCGCCCCCAAGGTCGACGCCGCCTGGCACCTGCACGAGCTCACCGCCGACCTCGACCCGGCCGCGTTCGTGCTCTACTCCTCGGTCTCGGGCATGCTCGGCGCCCCCGGCCAGGGCAACTACGCAGCCGCCAACAGCGCCCTCGACGCGCTCGCCGCGCACCGCCGCGGACACGGCCTGCCCGCCGTCTCACTGGCCTGGGGGGCCTGGGCGCAGGACGCGGGCATGACCGCCACCCTCGCCGACACCCGCCGGATCACCGCGGCCGGCGCCCCGATGCTGAGCGTCGAGCAGGGCCTCGCCGCGTTCGACGCGGCCCTGCGCCTCGACGAGCCGGTCCTCGCGGTCCTGCCGCGCGCCCTCGCCGCGCCGGCACCGACCGGGGCGGTGCCCGCGCTGCTGCGCGTGCTCGCCGGGACCGGACGCCGCCGCGCCGCCGACGGCCGCGGCGGCACCGCGCACGACTGGGCCGACCGGCTCGCCGGACTCGATCCCGAGGACCGGGCCGACCGGCTCACCGCGCTGGTCCGCGACGCCGCCGCGGCGGTCCTGGGCTACGACTCGTCCGCCGCGATCACCGACGACGCCGAGTTCCGCCGCCTGGGCGTCGACTCGCTCACCGCGCTGGAGCTGCGCAACCACCTCGCCGCCGCGACCGGGCTGACCCTGCCCTCGACGCTGGTGTTCGACCACCCGACCCCACGTGCGGTCGCCGCGCTGCTGCTCGAGGAGATCCTCGGCGCCACCTCCGCCACCCCGGCCACCGTCGTCCGCACCGCCGACGGTGCGGACCCCGTCGTCGTCGTCGGGATGGGCTGCCGCTTCCCCGGCGGCGTGCGTTCGCCCGAGGAGCTGTGGGAGCTGCTCGCACAGGGCCGCGACGTCGTCACCGGGTTCCCCACCGACCGCGGGTGGGCCGACGGCCCGCTCGCCGGGGTCGAGGGCCGTGGTGGGTTCCTCGACAGCGCCACCACCTTCGACCCGGCGGTGTTCGGGATCTCCCCGCGCGAGGCGACCGCGATGGACCCGCAGCAGCGCCAGTTGCTGGAGGTCACCTGGGAGTCCCTGGAGCGGGCCGGCATCGACGCGGCCTCGCTGCGCGGCAGCGCCACCGGGGTCTGGGTCGGCACCAACGGCCAGGACTACACGCACCTGGTCGTGCAGTCCGACCAGGACGTCGAGGGACACGCCAGCACCGGGCTGGCCGCCGCGGTCATGTCCGGGCGGCTGTCGTACACCTTCGGTCTGGAGGGGCCCTCGCTGACCGTCGACACGGCCTGCTCGTCGGCGCTGGTCGCGCTGCACCTCGCCGTCCGGTCGCTGCGCAGCGGCGAGACCTCCCTCGCCCTCGCCGGCGGCGTCACCGTGATGTCGACGCCGATGAACTTCGTCGGGTTCGACGCCCAGGGCGGACTGTCCCCGGACGGTCGCTGCCGCGCCTTCTCCGACGACGCGTCCGGCACCGGCTGGTCCGAGGGGGCGGGCATGCTGGTCCTGGAGCGGCTGTCCGACGCCCGCGCGCACGGACATCCGGTGCTCGCCGTGCTGCGCGGGACCGCCCTCAACTCCGACGGTGCCTCCAACGGGCTCACCGCCCCCAACGGGCCCGCCCAGCAGCGCGTCATCCGCGCCGCCCTGGCCGACGCCGGGCTCGCCCCGGCCGAGGTCGACGCCGTCGAGGCACACGGCACCGGGACGGTGCTCGGCGACCCGATCGAGGCCCAGGCCCTGATCGCCACCTACGGCCGGGACCGCGAGCACCCGCTGCTGCTCGGCACCGTGAAGTCCAACCTCGGCCACACCCAGGGCGCCGCCGGCGTCGCCGGAATGATCAAGTCGGTGCTGGCGCTGCAGCACGCCGAGCTGCCCGCCACCCTGCACGTCGCCGCACCCACCGGGCACGTCGACTGGGCCGACGGCGCGGTGTCGCTGCTCACCGGACACACGCCGTGGCCCTCGACCGGGCGTCCGCGCCGGATCGGCGTCTCCTCCTTCGGGCTGTCCGGGACCAACGCGCACGTCCTGGTCGAGCAGGCCCCGCCGGAGACGCTGCCGGAGACACCGCCCGAGGCGGCGCCCGCCCCCGACGTGGTGCCCGCGGTCGTGCCGTGGCCGCTGTCGGCCGCCGACGACGAGACCCTCGACGCGCTCGCCGCGCGGGTGACCGCCGCGGGCACCGACCCGCTGGACACCGGCCTGACCCTCGCCACCCGCCGCACCCGCCTGGACCGGCGCGCCGTGCTGCTGGCCGGCCGCGACGGGGCGGCCGCACCCGTCGAGGTCGCCCGCGGCACCGCGGGCGGCGGGCGCCCGGCGCTGCTGTTCTCCGGGCAGGGCGCCCAGCGCCCCGGGATGGGTCGCGAGCTCCACGCCCGCTTCCCGGTGTTCGCCGCGGCCCTCGACGAGGCCCTGGCGGTCCTCGACCCACGGGTGCGCGAGGTCATGTGGGGCACCGACGCCGACGCACTGGCCGACACCGCGGTCACCCAGCCGGCGCTGTTCGCGGTGGAGACCGCGCTGTACCGGCTGCTGGAGTCCTTCGGGGTCCGCCCGGTCGCCGTCGGTGGCCACTCGGTCGGCGAGATCACCGCGGCCCACGTCGCGGGTGTGCTCTCGCTCGCCGACGCCGCCGCCCTGGTCACCGCCCGCGCCACGCTCATGGCGGAGCTGCCCGCGGGGGGCGTGATGGTGGCGCTGCGGGTCACCGAGGACGCCGCCCGGGCCGCGCTGGCGGCCGCGGGCACCGCACTCGTCGACGTCGCGGCCGTGAACGGACCCCGTTCGGTGGTGCTCTCCGGCGAGGCCGCCGCCGTCGAGGCGGTCCGCGTCCGGCTCGGCGTCGAGGGCACCCGGCTGCCGGTGTCGCACGCGTTCCACTCGCCGCTGGTCGAGCCGGTGCTGGAGCGGTTCGCCGGCGTCGTCGCCGGGCTGCGCCTGTCCGCGCCGCGGATCCCGGTGCTGTCCGGGACCGGCGGTGCCCTCGCCGGGGACGAGATCACCGACCCCGCCCACTGGGTGAGGCACGTGCGGGCCACGGTGCGGTTCGCCGACGTCGTCGACGCCGCGCGCGCCGCCGGGGCGGACACGCTGCTGGAGGTCGGTCCGGACGCCGTGCTGGCACCGTTGGCCGACGGGATCGTCCCGACGCTGCGCCGCGACCGGGACGAGGAGACCGCGCTCGCCACCGCGCTCGCCCGGCTCCACGTGGCGGGCGTGCCGGTGCGGTGGGGCCCGTGGTTCGACGGGACCGCGGCCCGGCCGGTGGACCTGCCGGTCTACCCGTTCCGCCGGGACCGGTACTGGCTCGACCCCGCCGCCCGCGCCACCGGCGCCGACCCGGGGGAGTCCGCGTTCTGGGCCGCCGTCGAGCAGGGCGACCTGGAGTCGCTGGCCGCCACCCTCGACCTCGACGACGACGCGGTCTCCGCGGTCGTCCCGGCGCTGTCGGCCTGGCGGCGGCGCCGCCGCACCGAGGGCGCCGTCGACGCCGTCCGGTTCCGCGAGACCTGGGAGCCGGTCACCCCCGCCGCCCCCGCGCGACCGGGCCGGGTCCTGCTGGTCGCCCGGACCGCCGACCCCGGCACCGATCCCGACACCGCCGCCGTGGCCGCGGCGCTGCGCGACGCCGGTGCGACGGTGGCCGGGCCGGTCGCCGTCGACGACGTGGCGCTCGCCGACCGCGGCGCGCTGGCCGCCCTGGTCGGCTCGGCCGGGTCCGGCGCGGACCGCGTCGTGTCCCTGCTCGGACTGCACCCCGACACCCACAGCGCGCTCACCGGCACCCTCACCCTCGTCCAGGCCCTCGGCGACGCCGGTGTCGACGCGCCGCTGTGGACACTCACCCGCGGCGCCGTCGGCACCGGTGGCGCCGACCCCGCTCCGGTCCCTGAGCGCGCCGCGCTCTGGGGGCTCGGCCGGGTCGCGGCGCTCGAGCACCCCACCCGCTGGGCCGGGCTCGCCGACCTGCCCACCGACCTCGACGGCCGGGCCGCCCGCCGGCTCGTCGCCGTCCTCACCGGTGCGGGTGAAGAGGACCAGGTCGCGGTGCGCGACAACGGCGTGCTGGGGCGGCGGCTGGTCACCTACCCGGTCGGCGCCACCGCCGAGGCCCCGGCTCCCGGCTGCGTCCTGGTCACCGGCGGCACCGGTGCGCTCGGCGCGCACGTGGCCCGTGACCTCGCCCGTCGCGGCACCCGCCGGCTGGTGCTGCTTGGCCGCCGCGGCCCCGACGCCGCCGGAGCGGCCGAGCTGTCCGCCGAGCTGACCGCGCTCGGCGCCGAGCCGGTCCTGGTCGCCGCCGACGTCACCGACCGCGACGCACTGGCCCGCGTACTCGACGCACACCCCGTCGACGGCGTCGTGCACGCCGCGGGTGTCCTCGACGACGGCGCGCTCGACTCCCTGACCCCGGACCGGTTCGACACGGTGTGGCGGACCAAGGTCACCGCCGCGCGGCTGCTCGACGAGCTGACCCGGGACCACCCGGTCGCGCTGTTCGTCCTGTTCTCCTCGGTCGCCGGCGCGGTCGGCAACCCCGGCCAGGGCAACTACGCCGCCGCCAACGCCGCCCTGGACGCGCTCGCGGCGGCCCGCCGCGCCGACGGCCTGCCGGCGGTGTCGGTGGCCTGGGGGGCATGGGCCGGCGACGGCATGGCCGCCGGCGACGACGCGGACCGGGCCCGTCGCCGCTCCGGCTCCACCGCGCTCGACCCGGCGCTGGCCCTGTCCGCGCTGTGGCGCTCGGCCGACGGCCCGGCCGCCGCCCCGGTGGTCGCCGAGCTGGCCCGCCCCCAGCTGCTCACCTCGCTGCTGTCGCTGCGCCCGTCGCCGCTGCTGTCGGCGCTGCCCGGCGCCCGGGCCGCCGCGGACGCGGCCGCCGCGGCCCGCCGGGACACCGAGCGGGCCGGCGGGGAGCTGCGCGCCCGGCTGTCCGGGCTGCGCGGCACCGACCGGATCGAGCCGGTCCTGGACCTGGTGCGCGCCACCGCCGCCGCCGTGCTCGGCCACACCGGGACCGACCGGATCCCCGCCGAGCGCCCGTTCCGTGACCTCGGGATCGACTCGCTCACCGCGGTGGAGCTGCGCGACCGGCTCGCCGCCGTCACCGGGCTCGCCGTGCCCGCCGCGCTGGTGTTCGACCACCCCACCCCGCGGGCGGTGGCCCGGCACCTGCTCGACGAGCTCGACCCGGCCGGTGACGCTGCCGATGACGCCGCCGCCCCGACCACGTCCGTGGCCGGCCCGGACGACCGGAACGACCCGGTCGTCGTCGTCGGCGCCGCCTGCCGGTTCCCCGGCGGCATCGCCTCGCCCGAAGACCTCTGGACCGTCCTCGCCGAGGGCCGCGACGTGATCGGCCCGTTCCCCACCGACCGCGGCTGGGACCTCACGGCGCTGGCCGGCGACGGTCCCGGCGCCAGCGCGACCGCCCGGGGCGGGTTCCTCGACGGCGTCGCCGACTTCGACGCCGCGTTCTTCGACATCTCCCCGCGCGAGGCGCTCGCCATGGACCCCCAGCAGCGGCTGCTGCTGGAGACGTCCTGGGAGTCCCTGGAGCGCTCCGGCACCGAACCGACGAGCCTGCGCGGATCCCGGACCGGGGTGTTCGTGGGCACCAACGGGCAGGACTACCAGCGCGTCGTCCTCGGCTCCCGGGAGGACCTGGAGGGCCACGCCGGCACCGGGCTGGCCGCCAGCGTCATCTCCGGGCGCCTGTCCTACGCGCTCGGGCTGGAGGGGCCCGCCGTCACCGTCGACACCGCGTGCTCCTCGGCGCTGGTCGCGCTGCACCTCGCCGCCCAGGCGCTGCGGGCCGGCGAGTGCGACCGTGCCCTGGTCGGCGGGGTCACCGTGATGGCCACCCCGACCTCGTTCGGCGGGTTCTCCCGGCAGGGCGGGCTCGCCGCCGACGGCCGCGTGAAGGCCTTCTCCCACGACGCCGACGGCACCGCCTGGTCCGAGGGCGCGGCCGTGGTCGTCGTGGAGCGGCTCTCCGAGGCCCGCCGGCACGGCCATCCCGTGCTCGCGGTGCTCCGCGGCTCGGCGGTCAACTCCGACGGCGCCTCCAACGGGCTCACCGCGCCGAACGGGCCGTCCCAGCAGCGGGTCATCCGGGCCGCGCTCGCCGCGGCCGGGCTCGACGCCGCCGACGTCGACGTCGTCGAGGCGCACGGCACCGGCACCGCACTCGGCGACCCGATCGAGGCGCAGGCACTGCTGGCCACCTACGGCCGCGCCGACCGCGCCGCGCCGTTGCGGCTCGGCTCGGTGAAGTCGAACATGGGCCACACCCAGGCCGCCGCCGGCATGGCCGGGCTGCTCAAGATCGTCCTCGCGATGCGGCACGGGAAACTGCCCCGCACCCTGCACGTCGAGCGACCCACCGGCCGGGTGGACTGGGCCGACCGGATCGCGCTGCTCACCGAGCCGCTCCCGTGGCCAGCCGGCGGACGCACCCGCCGCGCCGGGCTCTCCTCGTTCGGCATCAGCGGCACCAACGCGCACGTGGTGCTGGAGGAGCCGCCGCCCGGGGAACCGGCTCCGGCCCGCCCCGGGCCGGAGGACGCGCTCGTCCCGTGGCCGGTCTCCGCCCGCAGCGCGCGCTCCCTGCAGGAGCGGGTCGCGCAGCTGCACGCCCTCGACCCGGCCGGCCCCGGCGCCCGGTCCGACATCGGCGCCGCGCTGGCCGCCACCCGGGCGGTGCACGAGCACCGCGCCGTGTTCGCCGCGGGCCCGGACGGTCTCACCGAGCTGGCCAGCGGCGTCGCCGGGGAGCCGGGCACCGCGGTCCTGTTCTCCGGGCAGGGCAGCGTCCGGCTCGGTGCGGGCCGCGAGCTGCACGCCCGCTTCGACGTCTTCGCCGACGCCTTCGACGCCTGTGCCGCCGAACTGGACCGCCACCTCGACCGTCCGCTGCGCGAGGTGCTCTGGGGCGAGGACCCCGCGCTGCTCGAACGCACCCGCTACGCCCAGCCCGCCCTGTTCGCCGTCGGCGTGGCCTCGTTCCGGCTGGTCACCGCGCTCGGCGTGCGGCCCCGGCACGTCGCGGGGCACTCGATCGGCGAGATCACCGCCGCCCACGTCGCCGGGATGCTGTCGCTGCCCGACGCCGCCCGCCTGGTCACCGCCCGCGGCGCGCTGATGGACGCGCTGCCCGAGGGCGGCACGATGGTCGCCGTCCGGGCGACCGAGGCCGACGCCCTCGCGGCGCTGCGCGACGGCGTGTCGCTGGCCGCGGTGAACGCGCCCGGTTCCGTAGTGCTGTCCGGGGACGCCGACACCGTGGCGGAGGTCGCCGCCGGGCTGGGGGAGACCACCCCGCTGCGGGTCGGGCACGCCTTCCACTCCGCACGGATGGACCCGGTGCTCGACGACCTCGACGCGGTCGCCGCCGGGCTGGAGCTCACCGAGCCGCAGATCGGTCTGGTGTCCACCCTGACCGGTGGTCCCGCCGGCCCCGACGAGCTCGGCGCGCCCGACCACTGGTCCCGGCACGCCCGTGGGACCGTCCGGTTCTCCGACGCACTGGCCACGCTGGCCGCCGCGGGAGCCACCGCGTTCCTGGAGCTCGGTCCGGACACCGCGCTGTCCGGGCTGGTCCCCGCGACGGTGCCGGACGCCGTCGCCGTCCCGCTCCTGCGGCGGGACCACGACGAGCTCCGCACCGCCGCGACCGCGCTGGCCCGGCTCCACACCGCAGGCGCCGACGTCGACTGGACCGCCTGGTTCGCCGGGTGCGGCACCCGGCCGGTGGAGCTCCCGACCTACCCGTTCGACCGTGCGCGGTACTGGCCCGCCGCCGCACCCACCGTCCGGCCCGGTGACGTCTCCGGGCTCGGTCTGGAGTCCCCGGGGCACCCGCTGCTCGGGGCGTCGGTCGCGATGGCCGGCTCCGAGGAGGTCGTGCTCACCGGACGGGTGTCGGCCGCGACCCTGCCGTGGCTGGCCGACCACGTCGTCGGTGGGTCGGTGCTGTTCCCCGGCACCGGCTTCCTCGAGCTGGCGCTGCGGGCCGGGGACCTCGTCGGCTGCGAGCGGGTCGGTGAGCTGGCCCTCGCCGTGCCGCTGGTCGTCCCGGACGGCGGGGCGGCCGAGATCCAGGTCCGCGTCGGTGCCCCGGACGGCGGACGGCGCCCGCTGTCGGTCTGGGCCCGCGAGGCGGGCTCCGGTGACGACTGGACCGGCCACGCCGAGGGCACCCTGACCCCGCGCACCGGCACCGTCCCCGCACCCGTCGCCACGGCCTGGCCGCCGCCCGGGGCCGAGGAGCTCGACCCCGCCGCGTTCTACGACGGCACCGCCGCCGCAGGCGGCCTGGACTACGGCCCGGCGTTCCGCGGCGTCCGCGCCGCCTGGCGGGACGGCGAGGACGTCCTCGCCGAGATCGAGTCCGACCCCGTCACCGAGGACGCCGCGTTCTACGGGGTGCACCCGGCGCTGCTCGACGCCGCGCTGCACGCCGCGGCACTGCTCCCGGACGCACCCCGCGGGCTGCCGTTCGACTGGTCCGGAGTGACCCTGCACGCCACCGGTGCCCCGCTGCTGCGGGTGCGGGTCGTCCACGCCGGGGACGGCGCCGTCCGGGTCGAGGCAGCCGACGCGGCAGGGGACCCCGTGCTGTCGGTCGACGCGCTGGCCCTGCGCGAGCCCACCGCCCCGGCCGACCCGGCACGCACGCGCACCGCCGAGTCCCTGTTCCGGCCCGGGTGGACACCGCTGGACGTCCCGCCGGGGATGCCCGAGCCGGTGCGCTGGGCCCTGCACGGCCCGGACGTCCACGGGGTGGCCGACGCGCTCACCGCCGCGCTCGGCGCCCCCGTCGCCGACGGGGGGACGCCGGAGCTCGTGGTCGCCGGTGTGGCCGGTGGCGCGACCCCGGACGCGGTCCGCGCGAGCACCCACGCCGTGCTCGCGGTGCTGCAGGGCGCCGTCGCCGACCCGGACGGACCGCGCACGGTCTTCCTCACACGCGGTGCCGCGGGCGCGGGCGATCCGGTCACCGACCTCGCCGCCGCCGCCGCGACCGGTCTCGTCCGGTCCGCCCAGGCGGAGAACCCCGGCCGGTTCCTCGTCGTCGATCTGCCCGCCGACACCGTCGACGTGGCCGCCGAGGCCGCTGCGCCGCGGGTGCTCGCCGCGGCGCTCGCACGGGCCGACGAACAGCAGGTCGCCGTCCGCGGGACCGGGATCCTCGCCGCGCGGCTGGACCGGGCCCGGCCCGAGACCTCGGGACTGCTGCCCCCGGTGGGCGTCCCGTGGCGGCTCGACACCGCCGGCGGCGGCAGCCTGGCCGCGCTCACCCTCGCCCCCGCGCCCGACGCCGACGGCCCGCTCGGCGCCCGGGAGGTCCGGGTCGCGGTCCGCGCGGCCGGCCTGAACTTCCGGGACGTCCTCAACGCGCTGGGCATGTACCCGGGCGAGGCGGGCATGTTCGGCGCCGAGGCCGCCGGCGTGGTCGTCGCGACCGGGCCGGAGGTCACGTCGCTGGCGGTCGGCGACGCGGTCGCCGGCATGCTGTTCGGCGGGTTCGGCCCGCTCGGCACCGCCGACGAACGGCACCTCGCCCGGATCCCGGACGGCTGGTCGTTCGAGCGTGCCGCCTCGGTCCCGCTGGTGTTCCTCACCGCCTACCACGGCCTGGTCGACCTGGCGGGGGTCCGGCCGGGCGAGCGGGTCCTGGTGCACGCCGGTGCGGGTGGCGTCGGCATGGCGGCGATCCAGCTGGCCCACCACCTGGGTGCCGAGGTGTACGCCACCGCGAGCCCGGCCAAGCAGGACGTGCTGCGCTCGCTCGGCGTCGCCGACGACCACATCGCCTCCTCCCGCGACCTCGGCTTCGCGAGCGCCTTCGGCGGCGTCGACGTGGTCCTCAACGCGCTCGCCGGCGAGTTCGTCGACGCCTCGCTCGGGCTGCTCGGGCCCGGCGGCCGGTTCCTGGAGATGGGCAAGACCGACCTGCGCGACCCGGCCTCGCTGCCGGCCGACATCGTCTACCGGCCCTTCGACCTCGGTCAGGTCGACCCGGAGCGGATCCGGGAGATGCTCGACGCCCTGCTGGTGCTGTTCGCCGACGGTGCGATCGAGCCGCTCCCGACCCGCACCTGGGACGTGCGCCGGGCTCCCGAGGCGTTCCGGTTCATGAGCCGGGCCCAGCACGTCGGCAAGATCGTCCTCACCGTCCCGGCGGGGCCCGACCCGGACGGCACCGTGCTGATCACCGGCGGCACCGGCGGGCTGGCCGCCGAGCTGGCCCGGCACCTCGTCGACGGCGGCGCGCGGCACCTGACCCTGGTCAGCCGCCGCGGCCCGGACGCCCCCGGCGCGGCCGAGCTCGTCGCCGACCTGCGGGCGGGCGGGGCGCAGGTCGCGGTGCACGCCTGCGACGTCGCCGCCCGCGACGCTCTCGCCGCGGTGCTCGCCGGTCTGGAGCGGCCGCTGACCGCGGTGGTGCACGCGGCCGGGATCCTCGACGACGGCGTCGTCGGCTCGCTCACCCCGGAGCGGCTCGACCGCGTGCTCGCCCCCAAGGTCGACGCCGCCTGGCACCTGCACGAGCTGACCGCCGGGCTCGACCTCGCCGCGTTCGTCCTCTACTCCTCGGTCTCGGGGGTCATGGGCAGCGCCGGGCAGGGCAACTACGCCGCGGCCAACGGCTACCTCGACGCACTGGCCCAGCACCGCCGCGGGCTCGGGCTCCCCGCCGTCTCCCTGGCCTGGGGTGCCTGGGCGCCGACCACCGGCATGACCGCGGCGCTCGACGCCGCGGCCCTGGAACGGATGGAACGGTCCGGGATGCCGCCGCTGTCGCTCGAGCAGGGCCTCGCCCTCTACGACGCGGCCACCCTGGTCGACGACCCGGTCGTCGTCCCCGCCCGGGTCACCGCGGGCAGCGGTGCCGGACCGGCACCGGACGCCGCGACCGTGCCGCCGCTGCTGCGCGGCCTGGTCCGCACCCGGCGCACCGCCGCGGGCGGCGGGGACGGCCGCGCCAGGGACCGGCTCACCGGCCTCGCCGCCGACGACCGGCCGGACGCGGTCCGCGCCCTGGTCCGCGCCGAGACCGCGGCCGTGCTCGGACACGCCTCGCCCGAGGGCCTCGACGGCACCGCCGAGTTCCGCCAGCTCGGACTCGACTCGCTGACCGCGGTCGAGCTGCGGAACCGGCTCACCGCCGGCACCGGGCTGAGTCTGCCCGCCACGCTCGTCTTCGACTACCCGACACCCGACGCGCTCGCCGCGCACCTGCTCGGCGAGCTCTTCGGCGACCCGGACGCCCCCGCGGACACCTCGGCCGCCGCACCGGCCCGCGTCACCGATGACGACCCCGTCGTCGTGGTCGGGATGAGCTGCCGGTTCCCCGGCGGTGTCCGGTCCCCGGAGGACCTGTGGCAGCTCCTCGTGGAGGAGCGCGACGCCACCGGTCCGCTGCCCACCGACCGCGGCTGGGACCTCGCCGCGCTGGCCGGCCAGGGGCCGGGCTCCAGTGCGACGGCCCGCGGCGGCTTCCTCGACTCGATCGCCGAGTTCGACCCGGAGTTCTTCGGGATCTCCCCGCGCGAGGCGCTGTCGATGGACCCGCGGCAGCGGCTGGTGCTCGAGGCGTCCTGGGAGGCGTGCGAGCGCGCCGGGATCGACCCGACCGCCCTGCGCGGCACCCCGACCGGGGTGTTCGTCGGCACCGGCGGCGCCGAGTACGCGCACCTGCTGTTCGGCTCGCCGGAGAGCATGGAGGGCTACTCCGGGACCGGCACCTCGGCCAGCGTCACCTCCGGCCGGGTGGCCTACGCCCTGGGCCTGGAGGGCCCCGCGATGACCGTCGACACTGCGTGCTCCTCGGCGCTGGTGGCGCTGCACCTCGGCGCGCAGTCGCTGCGCGCCGGCGAGTGCTCGCTCGCCCTCGCCGGTGGCGTGCAGCTCATGTCCACCCCCGGCGCCTTCATGGAGTTCACCCAGCAGGGCGGCCTCGCCCCGGACGGCCGGTGCAAGCCCTTCTCCGACGACGCCGACGGCACCGCCTGGTCCGAGGGCGTCGGCGTGATCGTGCTGGAGCGGCTGTCCGACGCCCGCCGCCGCGGCCACGAGGTCCTCGCGGTGCTGCGCGGCTCCGCGGTGAACTCCGACGGCGCCTCCAACGGTCTGACGGCCCCGAACGGGCCCGCCCAGCAGCGGGTCATCCGGGCGGCCCTGGCCGCGGCCGGGCTGTCCGCCGCCGAGGTGGACGCGGTCGAGGCGCACGGCACCGGCACGGTGCTCGGCGACCCGATCGAGGCCCAGGCGCTGCTGGCGACCTATGGGCGGGGGGAGCGCGAGCACCCTCTGCTGCTCGGGTCGGTCAAGTCCAACCTCGGCCACACCCAGGCCGCCGCCGGCGCGGTCGGCGTGGTCGCCACGGTGCAGGCGCTGCGGCACGGCGAGCTGCCGCGCACCCTGCACGTCACCGAGCCCTCCGGCCACGTGGACTGGTCGTCCGGGGCGGTGCGGCTGCGCACCGAGCGGACCCCGTGGCCGGACACCGGGCGGCCCCGCCGGGCCGCGGTGTCCTCGTTCGGGATCAGCGGCACCAACACCCACGTCGTGCTGGAGGCCGCACCCGAGCCGCCGCCCGTCGCGGAGCCCGCGACCGGGCAGGTGACCCCCGCCGTGGTGGCGCTGCCGGTGCCCACCCGGCACCCCGACGTGCTCGACGCGGCCCTCGACGACGTGCGGGACGCGGTGCGCGACCGGCGCCCGGTCGACGTCGCGTACTCCCTGGTGCGCGGCCGCGCGCGCTTCGAGCACCGCGCCGTCCTGCTCACCGGGCCCGAGGGCGGGACCCCCGCCGAGGTCGCGCGGGGGACCGCGACGCACCGCACGCTGGCCCTGCTGTTCTCCGGGCAGGGCACCCAGCGCCCTGGGATGGGGAGCGGGCTGTCCGCCCGCTTCCCGGTCTTCGCCGAGGCGCTCGAGGACGTGCTGGGCCGGCTCGGCGCCACCATCCCCGACGACCCGGAGGAGCTGCGCCGCACCGGGATCGCCCAGCCCGCGCTGTTCGCGCTGCAGGTCGCCCAGTACCGGCTCGTCGAGTCGTGGGGCATCCGCCCCGCCCTGCTCGGCGGGCACTCGGTCGGTGAGATCGCGGCCGCACACGTCGCCGGGGTGTTCTCCCTCGACGACGCCTGCACCCTCGTCGCCGCCCGGGCCCGGCTGATGGAGGCCCTGCCCGCGGGCGGCGCGATGGTCGCGGTCGCCGCCCCGGAGGAGACGGTCACACCGTTGCTGACCCCGCGCACCGCGATCGCCGCGGTGAACGGCCCGGCCTCGGTGGTGGTCGCCGGCGACGACGCCGAGGTGACCGCGATCGCCGCCACGCTCGCCGGCGCCGGGCACAGGACTAGCCGTTTGCCGGTCGGACATGCGTTCCACTCACCCCTGATGGAACCGGTGCTGGCGGAGTTCGCGACGGTCGTGGAGGGCCTGGCCCTGCACGCGCCGCGCATCCCCCTGCTCACCGGTGGCGACGACGACGTGACCGACCCCGGGTTCTGGGTGCGCCACGTCCGCGACACGGTCCGCTTCGCCGACACCGTCGCCCGGCTGTCCGACCGCGGCGCGACGGCGTTCCTGGAGCTCGGCCCGGACGGTGTGCTCACCGCGCTCGCCGCCGACCTCACCGGCGAGGGCGCCGTGCTCACCCCGCTGCTGCACGCCGACCGGCCCGAGGAGACGACCGCGCTCACCGCGCTCGCCCGGCTGCACGTCGCCGGCGTCGACGTCGACTGGGCCCCGGTGCTCGCCGGCACCGGCGCACGCACCGTCGACCTGCCCACCTACCCGTTCCGGCACCGCCGGTTCTGGCCGGCGACGGGCGCGGCCCCCGCCGACGCGGGCGGGCTCGGCCAGGAACCTGCCGGGCACCCGCTGCTCGGTGCCGCGGTCACCGTCGCGGACGGGGGCTGTGTCCTCACCGGGCGGCTCACCGCGGCCGCAGTGCCGTGGGCGGTCGGCGACGGCCCGGCCGAGCTGCCGTCGGCCACGCTCGTCGAGCTGGCCGTGCAGGCCGGCGACCGGGTCGGCTGCGACCGGGTCGCCGAGCTCACCGTGCACACCCCGCTCGTCGTCCCGGCCACCGGTGCGCTCGCGCTGCAGGTCCGCGCCGGTGACGACGACGGGTCCGGGCGCCACCCGGTCACCGTCCACTCCCGCACCGGGGACGCCCCGTGGGTTGCGCACGCCACCGGCGTGCTCGCCGGACCCGGCCCCGACGGTCCGGAGGTGCCCGCTGTCCTCCCGCAGGCCACCGGGACCGCCGAGGAGATCGCCCCGGTCGGTGCGCTCCCGGCGGACGGCCCGGTCTCGGTCCGCAGAGTGTGGCGGACCGACGACGGTGTCCTCGTCGAGATCGCGCTGGTGGAGACCCCGGGCCGGGGGCCGGTCGGCTGGGGACTGCACCCCGCGCTGCTCGACGCGGCCGTGCGCATCGCCGCCGCCGACGCCGGGGAGCCCGCCCTGCGGGCCACCGCCTGGCACGGGGCACGGCTGCACGCCACCGGCGCCACCGTGCTGCGGGTCGCCCTGCGCCCCGACGGCACCGGCGGCGTGCGGGTCTCGGCCCACGACGGCGCGGGCGCCCCGGTCCTCACCGTGGCCGCCACCCTCGCCGTCCCCGACGGGGCACCCGTGCGCCCGTCGCGCGGCGTCGGGGCGCTGCTGCGCACCGACTGGGTCCCGGCCGAGGACCTCGCCCCGGTCGACGTGGCGCGCTGGGCGGTGCTGGACCCCACCCCGGCCGGCGCCGCGCCGGACGCCGCCCGCACGGTGGCCGAGGCGCTGACCGGGACGGGACGCGAGGTCAGCGTGGTGGCCACGGTCGACGCGGTGCCCGACGGCACCGGGATGCTCGTGGTGCCGCTGCCCGCGAACACCGACGGGTCCGTCCCCGGCCGGGCCCGCGCGCTGGCCCACCGCACGCTCGGCGTCGTCACCGACCGGCTGGCCACCGAGCGCCCCGACCTGACGGTGCTGTTCCTGACCCGCGGCGGCGTCGCCGCCGCACCGGACGAACGGCTCGTCGACCCGGCCACCGGCACCGTGTGGGGGCTGGCCCGCTCGGCCCGTTCCGAGCACCCCGGCGTCTTCGCCGTCGCCGACACCGACGCCGGGTCGCTCGCCGCGCTCGCCACCCTCCCCGCCCTGCTCACGGCGGGGGAGACCGAGTTCGTCCTGCGCGACGGCGCGGTCCGGGTGCCCCGGCTCGCCCCGGCCGACGGACCCACCGACGGCACCGGGGACGGCCCGGTGCCCGGCTGGGACCCGGACGGGACCGTGCTCGTCACCGGTGGCACCGGCGGCCTGGGCGCCGAGCTGGCCCGGCACCTGGCCGGCCGGGGCCACCGCAACCTGCTGCTGGTCTCGCGCCGCGGCCCGGACGCCCCCGGCGCCCTGGAGCTGAGGGCCGAGCTCGCCGCGCACGGCGCGGAGGTCACCGTCGCCGCGGCCGACACCGCCGTGCGGGCCGACCTGGCCGCCGTGCTCGCCGCGGTCCCGGCCGAGCACCCGCTGACCGCGGTGGTGCACACCGCCGGTGTGCTCGACGACGGCACCGTCGGCTCGCTCACCGACGAGCGGCTCGACACCGTCCTCGCCCCGAAGGTCGACGGCGCCTGGCACCTGCACGACCTCACCCGCGACGCCGGGCTGCGCGGGTTCGTCCTCTACTCCTCGGTCGCCGGTGTGCTCGGCGCCGCGGGGCAGGCGAACTACGCCGCCGCGAACGTCGCCCTCGACGACCTGGCCCGACACCGGCACGACCTCGGCCTGCCCGGGCTGTCGCTCGCCTGGGGCCCCTGGGCGGCCGGGATGGGCGAGGCCGTCGCGGAACGGGCCGCCCGCACCGCGATGCCGCCGCTGGACACCGCCGACGGCCTGGCCCTGTTCGACGAGGCGGTGACCCGCACCGACCCGGTCCAGGTCGCCGTCCGCCTCGGCGGTGGCGGGGGCCGTCCGGCCGGACCGGTACCGCCGATCCTGCGCGGCCTGGTCGTCGGCGGCCGACGCAGCGCATCGGACCGGACGTCGTCGCAGGACCTGGCCCGGACCCTGGCGGAGATGGCGCCGGAGCGCCGCGAGGAGCACGTGCTGTCCCTCGTCACCCGCAGCGCCGCCGCGGTGCTCGGGCACGACGTCGCCGAGGTCACGGTCGACAAGGAGTTCCGGGCGCTCGGCGTCGACTCGCTCGCGGCGGTCGAGCTGCGCAACGGGCTCACCGCGGCGACCGGGCTGGCGCTGCCCTCGACCCTGGTGTTCGACTTCCCGACCCCGCTCGCGGTGGCCCGGCACCTGGTCGGCGAGCTGGTCGGCGCGACCGGCCCGGTGCCCGCGCTCACCGCCGAGCTCGACCGCCTCGACGCGGCACTCGCCTCGGCCGATCCGGCCGACCTCACCGGCGCCGACGTCCTCACGCGGCTGCGCCGGCTGCTCGCCCGGCACGAGGCCCGTGACCGGGGCCCCGGCGGGGCCGGGGTGGAGGACCGGATCCGCGAGGCGAGCGCCGAGGACGTCCTGGCCTTCATCGACAACGAGCTGGGCCGGGCCCGCAACGGCTCCGACCACTCCTGACCGCCGACCCGTCAGCCCAGAAGGAAGGTGCCCGCCGTGCCGGACGACCAGAAGCTCGTCGACTATCTGAAGTGGGTCACGGCCGACCTGCACCGGACGCGCCGGCGTCTCGAGGAGGCCGAGGCCGGTGTGCGGGAGCCGATCGCCGTGGTCGGCATGGCCTGCCGGTTCCCCGGCGGGATCGACTCGCCCGACGACCTCTGGCGGCTGCTGTGCTCCGACGACGACGTGATCGGGCCGTTCCCGACCGACCGGGGCTGGGACCTCGCGCTGCTCGCCGGCGGCGAGCGCGGGCACAGCGCGACCCTGCGCGGCGGGTTCCTCGACGGCGCCGGTGACTTCGACGCCGGATTCTTCGGGATCTCTCCGCGCGAGGCACTCGCGACCGACCCGCAGCAGCGGCTGCTGCTGGAGACCACCTGGGAGGCGGTCGAGCGGGCCGGGATCGACCCGGACACCTTGCGCGGCAGCCGGACCGGTGTGTTCGTCGGGACCAACGGTCAGGACTACGGCCACGTGCTGATGCGGTCCGGGGAGGACGTGGAGGGCCACGCCGGGACCGGCACCGCGGCCAGCGTCATCTCCGGGAGGCTGTCCTACGCACTCGGGTTCGTCGGCCCGGCGGTGACCGTGGACACCGCGTGCTCGTCGTCGCTGGTGTCGATGCACCTGGCGGCGCAGGCGCTGCGGGCCGGTGAGTGCGGTCTCGCGCTCGCCGGTGGCGCCACCGTGATGGCCACCCCCGGCAACTTCGCCGGGTTCACCCGGCAGGGCGGTCTCGCCGCCGACGGCCGGTGCAAGGCGTTCTCCGACGACGCCGACGGCACCGGCTGGTCCGAGGGCGCGGGCGTGGTGCTGCTGGAGCGGCTGTCCGACGCCGTCGCGCACGGGCACCCGGTGCTCGCGGTGCTGCGCGGGTCCGCGGTGAACTCCGACGGCGCCTCCAACGGTCTCACCGCACCGAACGGCCCGTCGCAGGTCCAGGTGATCCGCTCCGCACTCGCCTCCGCCGGTCTCGACCCGGCCGACGTCGACGCCGTCGAGGCGCACGGCACCGGCACCGTGCTCGGCGACCCGATCGAGGCCCAGGCGCTGATCGCGGCCTACGGAGCCGACCGCGAGCACCCGCTGCGCCTCGGCGCGGTGAAATCCCGCCTCGGGCACACCCAGGCCGCCGCGGGCGTCGCCGGGGTGATCGCCACCGTGCAGGCGCTGCGGCACGGCACCCTCCCGCGCACCCTGCACGTCAGCCGCCCCACCACGCATGTCGACTGGTCCGGTGGCGAGGTCGAGCTGCTCACCACCGCGCAGGCGTGGCCGCGCACCGACCGGCCGCGCCGCGCCGGGGTGTCCGGGTTCGGCATCAGCGGCACCAACGCGCACCTCGTCCTGGAACAGGCCCCGGATCCGGAGCCCGACGACGGTGCCCCCGAGCCCGGCGCCGCCCCCGGCGGGACCACGGCGGCACCGCCGACACCGGGCACCGTGCCTTGGCCGGTGTCGGCCCGCACGGCGGGTGCGCTGGACGGCCAGGTCGAGCGGATCACCGCCCTGGCCACCGGACCGGACGCCCCCCGCCCCCTCGACGTCGGCTGGTCCCTGGCGAGCACCCGCGGTACCCATCAACACCGCGTCGTGCTCGCCGCCGGACCGGACGGTGTCCGCGAGCTCGCCCGCGGCACCGCGACCCGGCGCAGCACCGCGCTGCTGTTCTCCGGACAGGGCAGCCAGCGTCTCGGGGCCGGCCGCGAGCTGTACGCCACCGAGCCCGTCTTCGCCGAGGCGATCGAGACGGTGTTCCGCCACCTCGACCCGTGGCTGGAGCGCCCGCTGCGCGAGGTCCTGTGGGGCGAGGACCCGGACACCCTGACCGAGACCGGGTGGGCCCAGCCCGCACTGTTCGCCGGTCAGGTCGCGCTGTTCCGGCTGCTGGAGTCCCGGGGCGTGCGCCCGGACGCGCTGCTCGGCCACTCCATCGGCGAGCTCGCCGCCGCACACGTCGCCGGGGTGTTCGGGCTGGAGGAGGCCTGCGCGCTCGTCGCCGGCCGGGCCCGGCTCATGCAGACCATGGCCGGCGAGGGCGCGATGGTCGCCGTCGAGGCCACCGAGGACGAGGTCGTGCCGCTGATCGCCGGGCACACCGACGAGGTCGCACTGGCCGCGGTCAACGGGCCCCGCTCGGTGGTGGTCAGCGGGGTGACCGCCGTCGTCGAGGAGCTGGCGGCCCGCTGGTCGGCCGAGGGACGCCGCACCACCCGCCTGGCCGTCTCGCACGCGTTCCACTCGCCCCTGCTCGACCCGATGCTCGACGACTTCCGTGAGATCGTCGCCGACCTGACCGCGGCCGCGCCGTCGATCCCGCTGATCTCCGACCTCACCGGCCGCCCGGCCACCCGGGAGGAGCTGGCCCGGCCCGAGTACTGGGTCCGCCAGCTGCGCGACCCCGTCCGGTTCGGCGACGGCGTCGCCACCCTGGCCGGGCTGGGCATCGGCGCGTTCGTCGAGGTCGGGCCCGGTTCCACGCTGACCGCACTGGCCGCGGCCTCGGCCCCCGACGGCGCGGTGCTGGTCCCGGCCCTGCGCACCGGCCGGAGCGAGCAGGACTCGGTGCTGGGTGCGCTGGCCGAGCTGCACGTCGCGGGCGGACAGGTGGACTGGGCGGCGGGGTTCGCCGGGACCGGTGCGCGCCGGGTCGACCTGCCGACCTACGCCTTCGAGCACCGCAGGCACTGGCCGTCGGGCACCGCCGCGATCGGTGTCCCCGACGCGTCCGGTCTCGGTCTCGGCTCGGCGGACCACCCGTTGCTCGGCGCCACCGTCTCGGTCGCCGGGTCCGGTGAGACCGTACTGACCGGACGGATGTCGCTCGCCGAGCAGCCGTGGCTGGCCGACCACGTCGTGGGCGAGCGGGTGCTCTTCCCCGGCACCGGCTTCCTCGAGCTCGTCCTGCGCGCGGGCGACGCCACCGGCTGCGAGCGGGTCGAGGGTCTGACCCTGACCGAGCCGCTCGAGCTCGGCCCGCACGACGCCGTCGCCCTGCAGGTCAGGGTCGGCGCCCCCGAGGACCCCGCGGCGGCGGCCCCCCGCCGCCCGGTGACCGTGCACGCCCGGCCCGCCGGCGACCCGGACGGTTCCTGGACCCTGCACGCGTCGGGACGGCTGACCACCGCCGACGACGCCGTCCCGGCACCGGACGACGCCGAGTGGCCACCCGCCGGGGCCCGACCGGTCGACCTCGAGGGGTTCTACGAGGGGCTGTCCGAGCACGGCAGGCTGCACTACGGCCCGGCCTTCCGCGGTGTCGCGCGCGCCTGGCGCCACGACGGCTCCGTGTACGCCGAGATCTCCGCCGGGACGACCGGCGACACCGGCGGCTACGGCGTGCACCCGGCTCTGCTCGACGCCGCGCTGCACCCGATCGTGCTGCTCGAGGAGGACACCCCGGGCCTGCCGTTCGACTGGTCCGGCGCGGTCCTGCACGCCTCCGGCGCCACGACGCTGCGGGTGCGGATCACCGCCGCGGGCCCCGGATCGGTGAGCGTGCGGGCCAGCGACCGGGCGGGCCTGCCGGTCCTGACCGTGGAGGCGCTGGAGCTGCGCACCACCTCGGGGCGCGGTGGCCCCGCCACCGGACGGCTGCCGCTGCTGACGCAGGACTGGCCGGAACGGGCGGGTGAGGCACCCGACCCGGGCGGGCTGCGATGGGGGATCGTCGGCGTCGACCACTGGCACCTGGGTTACGGGGTGCACTCGGCGGGGCACACCGTCGACGCGTTCGGCGACACCCTCGGCGCCGTCGCGGACGCCGCCGCCGGCGTCCCGGACGCCGTGCTCGTCCCGCTCGCCGCGCCCGACACCGACGACGTCCCGGCCGCGACCCGCGAGCTGGGCGGACGCACGCTGGCACTGCTGCAGGAGGCGCTGTCCGACGACCGGCTCGCCGGCTGCACCGTCGTGTTCGTGACCAGCGGTGCCGCGGCACCGCCGGGGGAGACGCCGCGCGACCTGCCCGCGGCCGCCGCCGCCGGGCTGGTCCGCTCGGCACAGTCGGAGAACCCCGGCCGGTTCCTGCTCGCCGACATCGACGTCTCCGAACACTCGGTGGCGGCGCTGCCCGGCCTGACCGCCGGGGACGAGCCGCAGGTCGTCGTCCGCGACGGCGCCGTGCGCGTCCCGCGGCTGGCGCCGGTCACCACCGCGCCGTCCGGGAGCCCGGACCCCGACCCCGACGGCACCGTGCTGGTCACCGGCGGCACCGGCGGGATCGGCGCGGAGCTGGCCCGGCACCTGGTCACCGAGGCGGGGGTGCGCCACCTCGTCCTCGCCGGGCGTCGCGGCGCCGACGCCCCGGGTGCGGTCGCCCTGCGCGACGAGCTCGCCGGGCACGGCGCCCGGGTCACCCTCGCCGCCTGCGACGTCGCCGATCCCGGCGCCGTCGCCGCGCTCGTCGCGTCGGTCCCGGAGGCGCACCCGCTGACCGGGGTCGTGCACGCCGCGGGGGTCCTGGACGACGGCCTGGTCGCGGCGGCCACCGCCGACGGGCTGGCCGGGGTGCTCGCCCCCAAGGCCGGCGGTGCCTGGAACCTGCACGAGGCGACCCGGGCGCTGCCGCTGCGGTTCTTCGTCCTCTACTCCTCGGTCGCCGGGATCATGGGCGGCGCCGGGCAGGGGGTCTACGCGGCGGCGAACTCGTTCCTCGACGCGCTCGCCGCACACCGGCACGGGCTCGGCCTGCCCGCGACGTCGATCGCCTGGGGGCCGTGGGAGCCGACCGGCGGCATGACCGCCGACCCGGCCGCCGCCGAGCGGATCGCCCGCTCCGGGTTCCCGCCGCTGACCGTGCGCCGCGGGCTCGCCGCGTTCGACGCCGCGGTCGCCGCGGACCGCCCGGCCACGGTCGTGCTGGAGCTCGGGACCGGGCGCGGCGGCGCCGCAGCCGGCACCGTGCCGCCGCTGCTGCGCGGCCTGGTCCGCCGGACCCGCCCGGTCGCCGGGACCGGTGTCGCCCCGGCGACGCTGGGCACCCGGCTCCGGGAGCGCGACGCCGACGGGCGGGTGGAGCTGCTGCGCACCGAGATCGTGGCCCAGGCCGCCCGGCTGCTCGGGCACGACGACCCCGCGGGCATCGACCCGGACCGGGACTTCCTGGAGCTGGGCTTCGACTCGCTGATCGCGGTCGAGATGCGCAACGCGCTGTCCGAGGCGCTCGGTCTGCGGCTGCCGACCTCGGTGGTGTTCGACCACCGCACCCCCGCCGAGCTCGCCCGGTACCTGGCGACCGCACCCGAGGTGGTGGAGGGCGCCGCGACGTCCGGCGGGCCCGGGCCGCGGACGGTGCCCGCCGGGGAGACCGTGCACGAGCTGTTCAGCCAGGCCGTCCGGGACGGGCGGTCGCTGGCCGGGCTGCGGATGCTGTCCGCGGTCGCCGCACTGCGGCCCAGCTTCGAGAGCCCTGCCGAGCTGGCGGAACTGCCCGCACCCGTGGTCCTGGCCGAGGGGTCCCGGGACCCGCGGCTGATCTGCATCAGCTCGCCCGGAGCGAGCGCCGGCGTGCACCTCTACGCCCGGATGGCGGCCCACCTGCGCGGCCGCCGGCACGTCTCGGCGCTGCCGCTGGTGGGCTTCGCGCCGGGGGAGAGCCTCCCGGCGAGCACCGAGGCGGCCGGCCGGGTCGTCGCGGAGAGCATCCTGCACGCCTCCGAGGGCGAGCCGTTCGTCCTGCTCGGACACTCCTCGGGGGGCACGTTGGCCTACTTCGCCGCCGGGATCCTCGAGCGCACCTGGGGGGTCCGCCCGGAGGCGGTGATCATGCTCGACACGCTGAGCCTGCGTTACGACGGCGGCGAGGCGATCGACTTCGACGCCACCTCCCAGCACTACTTCACCACCATGGACTCGCCCGCGGTGAGCATGAACAGCGCTCGGCTCTCCGCGATGGCGCACTGGTTCGTGAGCATGACCGGCATCGGTGACGAGCCGACGGTGCCGACGCTCATGGTCCGGTGCTCGCGCGACGACGAGGCCACCGGCGCGGCCACCGCGTCCGGGATCAGCGTCGCCGTCCCGGCCGACGAGGTCCGGGAGATCCCCACCACGCACATGGCGATGGTGATGGAGGACTCCGCCCTGACCGCCGGTGTCGTCGAGGAGTGGCTGACCGAGCGCGTGCCGGCACGCACCTGACCCGTCCGTCCCGGTCCACCCGAGGGAGAACCCATGTCCACCTCCACGACGAGTGCCGCCGCGGCACACGACGAGCCGCCGGTCGTCGGCATCGACCCGCCCGGTGTGCTCACGCTGAGCCCGCTGCGGCTGCGGCTGCAGCAGCAGGCCGGGGTGTGCCCGATCCGCACCCCGGTCGGTGACCCCGCATGGCTGGTCACCCGGCACGCCGAGGTCGCGACCCTGCTGACCGACAACCGGCTCGGCCGGTCCCACGAGGACCCGGCACACGCACCGAAGTTCCTCGACAACCCGATGCTCGACATGCTCATCACCGACGCACCCCCGGAGGTCGAGCTCCAGGAGCACCTGACCAAGCGCGCGATGTACACCGCGAGCTTCGCCGCCCGCCGGGTGCTGGACCGCCGCGCCTCCGTGGAGGCCATCGCCGAGCGGCTCCTGGACCGGATCGAGGAGGCAGGCGCCCCCGCCGACCTGCACGAGGCATGGTCGATGCCGTTCCCGCAGCAGGCGCTCTGCGACATGATGGGCATCCCGGACGACGAGCGGGAGCCGCTGCTGTCCATGATGGACCGGGTCGGTGACACCACCGACGCCGCGGACTCCCACGCCGGGATGGAGGCGCTGTTCGAGCGGGCCTCCGCGACGGCCGCCGGGGTGCGGGCGGCGCCGGGCGACAACGTCGTGTCCCGGTTCGTCGAGACCGGGCTGGACGACCGCGCGATCGCGACGCACATCGTCGCGCTGCTGTTCACCGGGCTGTCCGGGCTGGCCAGCCACGTCGACTTCGGCACCCTGCTGCTGCTGCTGCGCAACCCCGAGCAGCGCCGACGCGCCGTCGCCGACCCGGACGTGATGTCGCGGGCCGTCGACGAGGTGCTCCGCGCGACGATCGGCGCCCCCGTGCTGCCCCGCTACGCGCACACCGACATCGAGGTCGACGGCGTCACCATCCGCCGCGGCGACCTGGTGATGGTGGACTTCTCGCTGGCCAACCACGACCCGCGCGTGTTCGACGACCCGTTCACCTTCGACGTCGACCGCGTGCCGAACCCGCACTTCACCTTCAGCCACGGCCTGCGCCACTGCACCGGCGCGCCGCTGGTGCGGATCATCCTCGGGGTGGCCTACCGGGCCCTGTTCGAGCGGTTCCCCGCCCTGCGCCTGGCCGTCGACGACTCCGAGCTCGCGCCGCACCCGGGCGGCCGCCTGGCCGGCGGGCTCGCCGCCCTTCCCGTCACCTGGTGACCGAGACCCGTGAGGAGACCGACGTGACCGAGCAGTCCGCACGGCCGTCCCAGATACCGCTGCTGAACCTGGTGAACGGGTTCATGGCCTTCAAGACCCTCGCCGCCGCCGTCGAGCTGGACGTGTTCACGGCCCTGTCCGGCCGAGGTGCCCGGACGGAGGCGGAGCTCGCCGAGGAGCTCGGGCTCGCCCCGCGCCCCGCACGCGTGCTGCTGGCCGCGCTCACCTCCCTGGAACTGGTCGAGCGCACCGCCGACGGCCGCTACCGCAACACCCCGCTCGCCCAGGAGTTCCTCGTCGAGGGGGTCGAGGACCACTTCGGCGGCTTCGTGCAGTTCTACGACCGGGTGCTCTACCCCGGCTGGCAGGGCATCACCGAGGCGCTGCGCACCGACAGCCCGGTGTTCGCCGAGCCGGAGGAGCGCGACAGCGTCTTCGAGGTCGACAACTTCGTGATGACCGAGTTCTTCGGCAACGCGATGCACGCCGTCGCACTCACCACCGCGGGCGCGCTGGCCGGGGCCTACGACGTCGGCCGGCACACCGCGCTGCTGGACGTCGGCGGCAGCTCCGGCGGGTTCCCGATCGAACTGTGCCGGCGTCACCCGCACCTGAGGGCAACCGTGTACGACCTGCCGCACGTCTGCCCGGTCGCCACGAAGAAGGTCGCCGCGGCCGGTCTGGAGGACCGGATCGGCACCGCACCGGGCGACCTGTTCACCGACGCCGCCCTGCCGTCCGGACACGACCTGATCGTGCTCAGCCAGGTCCTGCACTGCGCGGGGGAGGAGCGCAACCGGGAGACGCTGCGCAAGTGCTTCGAGGCGCTGCCGCCCGGCGGTGCGGTGGTGGTCTGCGAGCTCCTGCTCGACCCCGCGCGCAGCGGGCCTCCCGCCGCGGCGCTGATGGGCATGAACATGCTCGTCGCCCACGACGGCGGGGAGAACTACTCCGAGACCGAGTACCTGGGCTGGCTGGCCGACACCGGGTTCGTCGACCTCGAGGTCGTCCGGTTCGAGGCCGCGGGCGCCAACGGCGCGGTGGTCGGGCGGCGGCCCGCATGACCGGCGGCCTGCCCGATGTCGACGTGCTCGGGGTCAACGTGCCCGGGGTCGACGTGCCCGGGGTCGAGCGGCGCGAGGACGACGTGCGCGAGGTCGACGTGCTCGTCGTCGGCGGCGGCGGGGCCGGCCTGACCGCCTCCATGCTGCTGTCCCGGCTGGGGATCGACTCGCTGCTGGTCAGCGCCCGTCCGGACACCTCGACGGTGCCCAAGGCGCACGTGCTGAACCAGCGGACCATGGAGATCCTGCGCGAGCTGGGCCTGGCCGAGCAGGTGTACGCGGCCGGGACGCCCGCGGCGAACATGAGCCACACCGGCTGGTACGCCGGGCTGCGCGGCGAGCACGACGACTACGGGCGCGAGATCGCCCGGATCGAGTGCTGGGGCGCCGGCGCGACCGACCCGGCCTGGGTCGCGGCCAGCCCGTGCCGCACCACCAACCTCCCGCAGATCCGGCTGGAGCCGCTGCTGCGCCGCCGCGCCGAGGAGCTGGCCCCCGGCCGGGTCCGGTTCGGCCGGGAGGTCACCGCCCTCGACCCCGACGAGGACGGCGTCACCGCCACCGTGCGCGACGTCGCGACCGACGAGGTCACCCGGGTCCGGGCGCGGTACGTGCTCGGGTGCGACGGCGGCCGCTTCGTGGGGCCCGATCGCGGCGTGACCATGGAGGGCGTCAGCAACCTGTTCCGGTCGGTGTCGGTGCACGCCACGACCGACCTGACCCGCTGGCTGCGCGACGACGAGGTCCTGATCCGCTGGATCTGGTTGCCGCACATCGGTACCAGCTGCGCGATCGTGCCGATGGGACCGCAGCGCTGGGGGACCGACTCCGAGGAGTGGGTGTTCCACCTGAGCTTCCCGATGGACGTCCCCGTCCCCGATGACGAGGCGGTCGTGGCCGAGCTGCGCCGGGCACTGGGCCTGGACCGGCACCCGATGCAGGTCCACCGGATCAACCGGTGGCTGGTGGAGGGCGTCGTGGCCGACCGGTTCGCCGACGGCCGGGTGCTGCTGCTCGGCGACGCCGTGCGCCGGCTGCCGCCGACCGGCGGGCTCGGGCTCAACTCCGCGATCCAGGACGCGCACAACCTGGTCTGGAAGGTCGCCGCGGTGCTGCAGGGCCAGGCCGGACCCGGCCTGCTCGACAGCTACGAGGCCGAGCGCAAACCGGTCACGGTGCAGTTCGTCCAGCACGCCGTGGCCAACATCGTCACCCATCTGCGGGGCATGGAGGCGGCCGGCTTCGGCCCGGGCAGCGACCCGGACCGGAACTGGGCGACGCTGCGCCGGATGTGGGGGGACGACCCCGCCGACGAGGACCTCCGGCGCCGCATGCGCCGTGCCTTCGCCGACCAGTCCGGAGAGTTCGACGCGCTCGGCATCGAGTACGGCTACGAGGTGGACCCGGCCGACCCGGCGACCGCGCTGGTGGACGACGGCTCGCCGGCGGACCCGCCGCCGGACCCGCGGATCCACCGGCCGGGCACCCGCCCCGGAGCACTGCTGCCGCACGCCTGGGTCGACCCCGACGGCGACGTCACGGCCCGGCTGCCGGTGATGGACCTGGTCCGTCCCGGTCGGTTCCTGCTGATCGCCGGCGAGGACGGGCAGGCCTGGGCCGAGGCGGCGGCGAAGGTGGCCGGCGAGCTGGGTGTCGGGCTGGACGCGGTCCGGATCGGGCACCTCGACGGCGACCTGCTCGCCCCCGGAACGGCCTGGCTCGACCGGCGGGGGACCGGCCCCGGCGGCGCGGTGCTGGTCCGCCCGGACCGGGTCGTGGCCTGGCGCGCCACCGGTCCCGCGGACGATCCCGAGGCCGAGGTGACCGCGGCACTGGACGCGGTCCTGCGCCGCGACCGCTGACCTGCCCGGTGCCGCCCCTGCCCGGCGTCACCCCGGCCCGCGGCGGCACCGGGGCCGTGCGCGGATCAGTCGGCCGAGGCGCCGCCGTCCACCGGCAGCACCGTGCCGGTGATCCAGCGCGCCTCCTCCGACAGCAGGAACACCGCGACCCTGGCCATGTCGTCGGGCAGGGCGAGGAACGGCAGCGGCGCGGTCTCGGCGACCTTCTGGCGGATCGCGTCGCTGGTCACCCACGGGGTGAGCATCTCGGTCATCGTCGCCCCGGGTGCCAGGCCGTTCACCCGGATGCCCCGGTCGGCGTAGGTGATCGCGGCGGTGCGGGTCAGCCCGTCGAGCCCCGCCTTGGACGCGCCGTAGGCGGGCAGCTGCGGGGTGCCGACCAGGCCGGCGACCGAGGAGGTGTTGACGATGCTGCCGCCCTCGCCCGCCAGCATCGCGCGGATCTCGTGCTTCATCGCCAGGAACGTGCCGCGCAGGTTGACCGCCACGACCTGGTCGAACTCCTCGGTGGGGACCTCGTGCAGCGGGCCGGGGGTGTTGCCGACGCCCTGGACGTTGAACGCCGTGTCCAGGCCGCCGAGCCGCTCCACCGTGGCGTCCACGAGGGCCGCGACCGACTCCTCGTCCTGCACGTCGCAGGGCATCGGGAGCACCGGTCCGGCCGAGGCGGGCAGCCCGTCGCGGACCTCGGCGCAAACCTGTTCGAGCCGGTCGCGCCGGCGCGCCGCGGCCACCACGGACGCACCCTCACGGGCGAAGCGCCGCACGGCGGCGGCACCGATGCCGCTGGAGGCGCCGAGCACGATCGCGCGCCGCCCTCGCAGCCGGTCCGCCTCGAAGCCGACCGGATCGGGATGGATGTGGCCGATGGGGGAACGCATATTCCGATTCTGCGCCCCGACCCGCCGGGAAACCGTATCGAGGAGATTTTCCGGATAATTCCCTAGACGCCCCTCGAATAGTGTCACCCGATGGAATGACGTATCCGTGCGATGAGCGTCACCGGTCGCCGGACCGCCCGGAGAGGACCTTTGCGACAATGACCGACACGGACACGGGAACCGGCCGACACGACGATTCCGCCGAGGCGGTCGGCCGCCTCTACGACGCGTTCGGCGAGCAGTGCGCCGAGCGCGGCACCGACGCCGACGACGACACCGACGCCGGCAACTTCGGCTTCGGCGACCAGCTCCACTTCGGGTACTGGGAGTCGCCGCAGGAGGAGCTCGGTCTCGCCGAGGCCTCGCTGCGGCTGACCGACATGGTGATCGAGCGGCTGGCGGCCGGGCCCGGTTCCCGGGTGCTCGACCTCGGCTGCGGGATCGGCGGCCCGGCCCTGCGGCTGCACGCACGGACCGGTGCCGCGGTCGAGGGCGTGACGCTGAGCCGGGACCAGGTGGACGAGGCCCGGCGTGCCGCGGGGATCGCGGGCGCCGACCACGCCGTGCGGTTCCGGGTGGCCGACGCGCGCCGGACCCCGTTCGAGGACGCGTCGTTCGACGCCGTCGTCGCGCTCGAGTCGATCATGCACGTGCGGGATCGGTCCGAGGTGGTCGCGGAGGCCGCCCGGGTGCTGCGCCCGGGAGGGCGCCTGGTCCTCACCGACTTCTTCGAGCGGGGGCCGATCCTGCCGGAGCAGCGTCCGGCCCTGCGGATGCTGCTGGAGGGCTCGATGATGTCGCTGTCGTGGGCCGGGGACTACCCGGACCTGCTGCGGGCCGCGGGGATGACCTTCGAGGAGATCCGCGACATCAGCCGGCACAGCACCCGGCGCACGTTCCTGGAGATGGCGCGGGTCCAGCAGCGGGCGGCCGCCGAGTCCGGGGGCGCGGCCGACTGGCCGGACCCGTGCGCGGAGATGGCCGCGGTCGACGGCTTCGGCTACCTGCTGCTGACCGCCCGCCGCGTCGACGCCTGACAGCGACGTCCGATACCGACGTCCGACATACCCGGACCGGCGACAGGGGCGCCCCGCCCGCGTTCCGCGGAACGCGGGCGGGGCGCCCCTGTCAGGTCCGTTCCGGCCGGCGGGCCGGCCCGCTCACGACGATCCGGCGTCGGGGACCTGTCGGATCGCCCCGGACGGGCAGATGCGCGCCGCCAGACCGACCCGGTCGGCCCGGTCGGCGGGCGGGGTCTCGTCGAGGACCACCACGAAGCCGTCGTCGTCCTGGTCGAAGATCTCGGGCGCGGAGAGCACGCACTGGGCGGCCCCGATGCAGCGGTCGACGTCGACGACGATCCGGCCGGCGCCGCCCGCGGCGGACGTGTCCCGCGTCCCGTCGGTGCGGTCCGTGTGGTCGGTGCGGTCGGTGCTGTCCGGGGGCGGGGCCTCTCCCCGTGGGCGGCTCACCAGCGCACCGGCAGGGCGTGCAGGCCGAACAGCACGCCGTCGTACTTGATCGGGAGGTCCTCGGCGGGCACCCCGAGCCGCAGGCCCGGGACCCGCTCGAACAGCGTCCGGTAGGCCAGCTCCATCTCGGTCCGGACCAGGTTCTGGCCCAGGCACTGGTGCACACCGAACCCGAACGCGACGTGCTGGCGGGACTCGCGCGACGGGGCGAAGCGTGCCGGGCACTCGCCGAAGACCTCGGGGTCGTGGTTCGCCGCGGCGATCAGCGGGACGATGCCCTCGCCGGCCGCGATGGTCCGACCCCCGATCTCGACGTCGGACACCGCGACGCGCAGCGCGACGATGTCGGCGACCGAGTGCAGGCGCAGCAGCTCGTCGGGCAGACCGTCGGCGCCGATCCACTCGGGGTGCGCCAGCAACGTCACCGCACCCAGCGCGATGTTGTTCGCGGTGGTCTCGTGCCCGGCGATCAGCAACAGCATCGCCACCCCGGACAGCTCCTCGGGGGTGAAGTCCCCGGCGGTCACCAGCCGGCTCAGCACGTCCTCGCCGGGGCGCCGGGTCCGGATCGCGATCAGCCGGTTCAGGTAGCGGAGCAGCTGCTCGGTGGCGGTGTCGCGGTCGGCGTCGGCGGACCCGATCGTGACGAGGGTCCGGGTGCGCGACTCGAAGAAGTCCCGGTCGACCTCGGGCACCCCGAGCAGCGCCGAGATCACCAGGGAGGGGACCGGCAGGGCGAAGTCGGCGACCAGGTCGGCCTCGCCGTCGCGGGCCAGCAGGTCGTCGACGACGCGGTCGACCACCTGCTGGATCGCCGGGCGCATCTCGCGCACCCGGCGCACGCTGAACTCCGGGATCAGGGCGCGCCGGAACCGGTCGTGCTCGGGCGGGTCCAGCGACACGAACCAGCCGGGCACCTCGGTCGCCGAGGGCGCGCCGCCGTTGGCGTTGGGCCGGGGGAAGCCCTCCCGGTCGGGGTTCGAGCTGATCCGCCGGTCGGTGAGCACGGCGCGGACGTCGGCGTGCCGGGTCACCAGCCAGACCGGCGTCCCGTCCGGCAGCGCGGCGCGGACGGGTCCCTGCCCGCGCAGCGCGTCGTACTCCGGGGGCGGGAAGGGTTTGCCCGGCCCGCGCATCAGGAACGGGACGAGCTCGGGATCGGTCTCGGTGGTCGACATGATTCCTCCGGGGAGGGTCAGGGCTGGGGGACGGACGGGGCCGCTCGACCGGCGCCGAGGAGCCCGGTGACCAGGTCGGCGGCCCGCTCGCGTCCGCCCGCCGCCCGTTGCAGCGCGGCGAACCGCCGGGCGTTCTCGGCGAACGCGGGCTCCTCCAGCACTCGGGTCACCGCGTTCTGGAGGTCGTCAATGCGGAACCGGCGCGGTCGGCGCAGCGACAGCCCCACGCCCAGGTCCTCGGCCCGTACGGCCTGGTCGTGGCAGTCCACCCACAGCGGACGGACCACCATCGGCTTCCCGAACCAGAGGCTCTCGTGGTAGGCGTTCCCGCCGCCGTGCGAGAGGAAGGCCCGCACCGAGGGGTGCGCGAGCACGTCCAACTGGGACGGCACCCAGCTCACCACCCGCAGGGAGTCCGGCAGTGTGTCCGGGAGGAGGTGCTGCTGCTCGGCGGGGAGCTTCCACAGCACCTGGTGACGGCCCTCCAGCCGGCGGGCGAGCTCCACCATCGTGGCGACCTCGGGGCGGGTGAGCCGGGTGATGGTGCCGAAGCCCGCGTAGAGCACCGAGGTCTGTGCGTCCAGCCAGTCGGTCAGCTCACCGGGGGGCTCCTGCGGCAGCGGCGGGATCATCGCGCCGACGGTCCGGAACACCGCGGGCAGCTCGAACGGGTAGTCCAGCTCCGGGATCGAGTAGTTGAGGACCATCGCCGCGGACTCGGTCCGGGTGAACTGGCCCGCCGAGGCGGGGTCGACGCCGAGCTCGGCGGCGATCCGGGCGTCCTCGGCGTTGCGACGGCGCATGGCGGGGGACAGGAACAGCCCGAGCATCCGCCACCGGAACCAGCGGTTGGCCAGCCGGCCCAGCGGCCCCGCGTGCGCGGAGCGCCCCGAGTGCGGCACCGGGAAGTCCTTCGGCGTGTAGGACGGCCCGAACGGCACCAGCGAGGTCAGCAGGTTGCTGGGGACGAACGGGTTGCTCAGCACGAACGGGATGCCGCGGGTGATCGCGACCTGGACGCCGTACTGGCACATGCTCTCGACGACCATCAGCGACGGCCGCACCCGGTCCACCACCGCGAGCAGCCTGCGGTACTTCTCGGCCTGCGCTCCGGGCACGTAGGTCTTCCGGATGACCGCCGCGCGGGCCCGGAACCGGGACCGCCCGGTCACCCGCCGGTAGGTGCGGTCGTCCCAGGTCACCGACGACAGCTCGCCGACGACCTCCCCGAGGCCGCAGAACCGCACCGGAGCGCCACCGTCCGCGCCGGCCGCCTCGACGTCGTCGCGTCGGTGGTCGTCGGTGGCGAACCAGAGGTCGGCGACGTCGCGTCGGGACAGCTCCCCGGCGAGCACGAGCATCGGGTTGATCAGGCCGCTCTCCGGCAGCCCGACCATCAGCACCGCGGGGCGGGTCGCGTTCATGCCGTCCATGGCACCGGATCGGGAACCGGGATATTGCCAGTCTTCGACGACCTAGCCTCGGTGGTCGTGAGCACCGTCCTGCCCGGCCGCACCGCGCAGTGGGCCGCCCTCGGCGAGCAGCTCGACCTGCTGCGCCGCGGGACCGGCGGGGTCGCGCTGCTCGACGGGCCACCCGGCTGCGGGCGTACCGCACTGCTCGACGCCGTCACCGCGCGGGCCGCGGCGACCGGGACGACGGTGCTGCGGGCCACGGCGTCCGCGGCCGAGCGGCCGGTGCCCTTCGGTGTCGCCGCCCAGCTGTGCGGCCGTCCGCTGCCCGACCCGGGCCCGGACCAGGCGGCCCGCGCGCTGCGGGTGGAGGAGCTCGGCGCGGCGCTGCCACCCGGGCCGGTGCTGGTGGCGGTCGACGACGCGGGCGAGACCGACGACGCCTCGCTGGGCCTGCTGTGCTGGATCGCGCGCCGGACCGGTCCGGGGCGACCGGTCCTGCTGCTGGTCGCCGCACCCGGTGCCGCGCTCGCCCACGACCTGCGGCGCTGCCCGGCGGCCCGGGAGCACGTCGTCGGCCCGCTGGACGCCGACGCGGTCGCCGAGGTCTGCCGGGCCCGGCCGGGGCCGGGGCCGGAGGCCGTGCTGGCGGCCACCGGCGGGCACCCGGGGCTGGTCGCGGCGCTGCTCACCGACCACGCGGCCGGGCGGACGACGGTGCCGGGACCGGCGCTGGTCCGGGCGGTCGAGGTGCTGGTCGCACGGCTGCCCGAGGGGGCGCCGCGGCTCGCGCTCGCCCTCGCGGTCACCGGCCGCCGGACCGCGCCGCCGGCGACCGGCGCGGTACCGGGCCCTGCCGAGCCGCGGCGGTCGGCCGCGACCTGTGCGCTCGCCGCCGCCGGGCTGCTGACCGGCGACGAGCTGCCCGGCGGGGTCCGCGACGCGGTCCTGGCCGGTGTGCCCCCCACGGAGCTGCGGGCCCTGCGGCTGCGGGCCGCCGAACGCCTGCACGACCGCGGCGCTCCGGTCGCCGACGTCGCCGGGCGGTTGGCCGAGGCCGGTGGGGCCCTGCCGTCGTGGGCGGTCGGGGTGCTGGTCCGCGCCGCGGACGAGGCGCTGTGCGACGGGCGCACCGCCACGGCCCGCACGCTGGCCCGGGCCGCGGTGACCGCGGCCGCCGGTGCCGACCCCGCCCAGGTCCTGGCCGCGGACGCCTGCGCCACCCGCGCCGAGTGGCGGGCCGGACCGGGCCTCGCGGACCGCCTGCTGACCCGCCCGGCCGCTGCCGTGGCGCAGCTGCCCGGCCCCGAACTGGCGCCGCTGCTGCGCCGGCTGCTCTGGCACGGCCGCACGGACGAGGCCGGTGCGGTGGCGGCGCGGCTGAGTGCCGTCGGGGGCCCGGAGGCGGGGGCCGTCGAGGGCTGGCTGGTCCGCACCCACCCGGGGTCCGTCGGCCCGGGCCCGGCTCCGCTGTCCCCGCGGCCGGGACCGGTCCCGGGCGACCCGGCCGTCCCGGCCTGGACGGCCGTCGCCGACGCGCTGGCCGCGGTGTGCACCCGCGACCGGCGGGCCGAGGCCGCGGCGACCGCCGAGCAGGCGCTGGTCCGTGTCCGGCCCCGGGACCACGCGTGCTGGTGGCCGGAGGTGGCGTTCGAGCTGCTGCTGGTGCTGGTCTACGCGGGACGGCCTGCCGTCGCGTGCGAGCTGGCCGCGGCGATCGCGGCCGAGGAACCGCCGGGCCCCGGGCGGGCCCTGGTCCGTGCGGCGGGCGCGGAGGCCGCGCTGCGGCTGGGTCGGCTCGGGGCGGCGGGCGCGGCGGCGTCGGCGGCGCTGGAGATCGGACCGGGGGACTGGGGCGTGGCCTGCGGGGTGCCGCTGGCCACCGCGGTCGTCGCGGCCACCCGCGCAGGCCGGCTCGGCGACGCGGCCGCGCTGCTCGCCCGCCCGGTGCCTCCCGCGCTGTTCGGCACCCGCTACGGACTGCACTACCTGTTCGCCCGCGGCGAGTACCACCTGGCCGCCGGCCACGCGCACGCCGCGCTCGCGGACTTCCTGTCCTGCGGTGAGCTCGCGGTCGGCTGGGGCCTGGACCGGCCGGGTCTCGTGCCGTGGCGGGCCGGAGCGGCCGCCGCCCGGCTGGGTGGGACCACCCCGCGGGACGAGGGCCGCTCCGAGGCCCGGCGGCTGCTCCAGGAACAGCTCGCCGCGACCGGCGCGGGCCCGTCGGGGGAGCGCGGCACGGCGCTGCGGCTGCTCGCCGCCGCGGGTCGCAGCGCAGGCCGGGAGCAGGTGCTCGAGGAGGCGGTCGCCGTGCTGGAGGCGGCCGGGGACCGCTACGGGACCGCCCGGGCACTCGCCGACCTGGCCCGGGTGCACGCCGGAGCGCGCCGGCACCGACGCGCGCTGGCCACCGCCCGGCAGGCGCTGACCCTCGCCGTCGACTGCGGGGCCGACGCGCTGGCCACGACGCTGCGCGCCCACTGCACCGCGGATCCCGATCCGGAGCGGGGCCGGACGGCCGCGGTGCTGACCGCGGGCGAGCGTCGGGTGGCGGAGCTGGCCGCGGCGGGCCTGACGAACCGCGAGATCGCGCAGCGGCTGCACATCACCGCCAGCACCGCCGAGCAGCACCTGACCCGGGTGTTCCGCAAGCTCGGCGTGCGGGACCGCACCTCGCTGCCGGCGTCCCTCGGACCCGGCCCGGCCGCGGAACCGGAAGCGGCGTCGGCGTAGACCGCCCGCGTTTCAGCAGGCGGCGATCACCGCGCGCGCCTGGGCCGGGTTCAGGCGGGGATCGCACGGTGACTCGTAGCGGGCCGCCAGCGCACCGGGACCGGGGACGTCGGCACCGACGCACTCGGTCACCGGGGTCGCGGCGGTCTCCAGGTGGAGCCCGCCGGCGTGCAGCCCCGCCGCGGCGAGGACCTCACCGAACGCGCGCACCTCGGCGACGACGTCGGCCAGCATCCGGGTCTTCGTCCCGTCGGGCGTCCGCACGGTGTTGCCGTGCATCGGGTCGCACAGCCACACCACCGGGTGGCCGGCGTCGCGGACCGCGGCGACCAGCGGCGCGAGCAGCGTCCGGACCCGGTCCCGGCCCATCCGGGAGACGAGGGTCAGCCGGCCGGGGGAGCGGTCCGGGTCCAGGAGCGCGCACAGCCGCCGCAGCCGGTCCGGCGTCGCGGTGGGACCGACCTTGCAGGCGACCGGGTTGGCGACCCGGGCGAGCAGCGCGACGTGTGCCTGCCCGGGGTCGGCGGTGCGGTCGCCGATCCACGGCAGGTGGGTGGAGGTGAGGTGGTCGTCGCCGCTGACCGGGTCGTGGCGCACCTGGGGTCGCTCGTAGTCGAGCACCAGCGCCTCGTGGCTGGTGAAGGGCCCGGTCCCGGACCGCGACGGGTGCGCGCGGACCCCGGCCAGCACCGTGGCCGCCGCCCGGTGGGCACGCACCAGGCGGTCCGGGTCGGGCCTGCGGGCCAGCTCGTCCGGCTCGGGTGCGTTCACCAGGTCCCCGCGGTAGACCGGCAGGACGACACCGTCGTGCTCCTCCACCGGCGACGACCGCGGCTTGGCGTACTGGCCGGCCATCCGCCCGATCCGCAGCACCGGGTGCCCGGTGCGGTCGGAGAGCAGCGCGGCGAGCGCGTCGAGCTCGGCGAGCCGGCGGGCGGTGTGCCCGGCGCCGCACTCGTCGAGCCGCTCGGCGCAGTCGCCCGCCTGCAGCACCACCGCCCGCCCCTCGGCGGCCTCGCCCAGCGCGTGTCGGGCCCGGGCGATCTCGTCCGGGCCGACCAGCGGCGGGGCCGAGGCGAGCCTGCGCACGGCGCGGCCGAGGCCCGGGTGGCCCGCCCAGTCGGGCTGCTGCGCGGCGGGCGGCCCGGCGGGGTCCGCCACGGCCGGCGCGGCCGGGATGGCGGACCGGGTCACGGCCGCGGTCCGGCGACGGTGCGGGCGATGCCCTCGATCTCGACCAGCAGGTCGGCCCGGCAGACGTCCACGACGAGGTAGCGCACCTCGGCGTGCGGGGACAGGGTGGCCTCGACGATCGCGCGCACCGTCGGGACGTCGTCCGCGTGCCGCACGTACACCTTGACCAGGTCGAGGTCGTACAGGTCGGGGACGGCCCCGGCGGCCGGGCCGGAGGCGGCGAGAACGCGGGCGATGTTCTCCAGGGCGAGCCCGGTCTGGCGCTCGACGTCGCCGTGGAACCGGGTGAGGTGCCCGGTGATGCTCGCGGTGCCCGACACGTACACCGGTCCGGGCCCGTCCAGCACCAGCCGGGTCGCGCGGGCGAACCTCGGCGCCTCCGGCCCGTACCGCTTCGGGTAGCGGTAGGCCGCGACCTGCTGCGGGTTCTCGGCCGGCGTGCCGTGCCCGTTGCGGCTGGCCAGCAGGTAGAACATGATCCCGTCGCCGCGTGCGCCGATGCCGGTCGCGGCCGGGACCTCGGTGTCGGCGAACCCGTTGCGGCGGAAGGCGTGCGCACGGCCGAGGCAGAAGTCGCGGTAGACCTCCAGCCCGTCGGCGTTGTCCTCGTTGATCCGGTTGACGAAGTTCCACATCCGGAAGCAGCGGGTGTGGCCCAGCTCGTGCATCAGGTCGATCGCGGTGGTGTACGCCGAGCGGGTCGCCTCCGCGTAGCTGTCGGCCTCGGGGATGTGCCCGGCACAGAGCAGGAACTCGTCGTCGCGCGACCACACGATCCCGTCGGTGCTGCCCGTCTCGACCGGGCCCTCGGTCGTCCACACCTCGGAGAACGCGGGCAGGTCCGCGGTGCCGGTGCCCATCCCGAGCCCGAGCCGGGGATGCCCCCCGGTCAGCGACGCGCCGGTGGCGGTGTCGCCGTAGTCGATCCGGCCGAGCACGGGGCGGGTCGCGCAGTAGGCGTCGGCGTCGGTGATGTCGACGAACGCGGCGGCCGGGGCGCGGCCGGGGGCGGGGTGTCGGGGGAGATCGGTGCGGGGCTGGAACTGGATCTGCGTCACGTCGGCTTCCCGTTCGCGTCGGTGAATGAGGTGTTCTCAGTAGCGGGGTGGCAGGTCGTGGCGACACGCCGAGGGTGGTGAGATGAGCGGGAACGGGGCAGGACCCCGGTAGATCGGTTCGGTCCAGCACAGATCGACACCGTCACCGAGGTCCTGCATGTCTGATCCTGTCACCTACACCGCTGTCCTCCCGATCGGGGAGCGCACCGTGGCCTATCTGGCGCGGCTCCTGGTCCTTCAACGCCGTCGACGTGGCACCCGGCGGCGGGCGTTGACCCCGTTCGCCCAGGCAGTGCTGGTGATCCGCTGGTTCTGTGATGCTACCCGGGTCCGATGTTTGGCCGGTGACAACGCGATCAGCACTGCAACGGCCTACCGTTACCTGCACGAAGGCATCGACGTCCTCGCCGCGGCCGCACCCGGCCTGCACGGAGCCCTGCTCGCCGCCCGCACAGCCGGGCACACCCACGTGAATCTCGACGGCACCCTGATCGCCACCGACCGGTGCCGCGCGCTCGGCCTCACCCCCGGGGTCGACCTGTGGTGGTCGGGCAAGCACCGCCGCCACGGCGGGAACATCCAGGTCCTCACCGCACCTGATGGATGGCCGCTATGGACCAGCGACGTGCGGCCGGGCCGCGAGCACGACACCCGCTGCGCCCGTACCCACCCCGGGCTGCTCGAGGGCCTGGCCGCGTTCACCGACGACACCCACGCCGCGCTGGGCGACCTCGGCTACGAAGGCGAAGCCGACCGGCTCACCGTGCCCATCAAACCCGCCCCCGGCCGCGGGCAGACGGTCAACCAGCGCACCGTCAACACCCTGCACTCAGCCCTTCGTGCTCTGGCCGAACGCGGAAACGCCCTGCTCAAGACCACCTTCGCCGCGTTGCGGCGAGTCACGCTATGTCCCTGGCGCACCGGCGCGATCACCGCAGCTGCGCTCGTACTACTCCACACCGAGTACGACCGCACGACATGATCAACCCGCTACTGAGAACACCTCAATGGGTCGGACAGTGCGGCGGCGTCGCGGAGGAACGGCAGCGGAGCCTCGGCGGAATCGCCGTGGAATCACCGTGGAATCGCCGTCGAATCCCGGAGACATCTCAGGGACGTCGTGGAGGAATCGCGGCGGAATCGTGCGGTCGTCGCTCGTCCCGACGGTAGGTCCGATCCCGTGGCGTCGATCCGGCCGGACACGTCACAGGGGGTTCCAGGGGGTGGGCAGGGGGTGGGGAATCCGTTCAGGACTGAGGATTCGCCGGTCCCGTCGCACCTACCGTCACGCCGGATCTCGACCCAGGGAGACGGCATGTTGCGCACAGAGCTGATCCGGCCGCTGCACGAGCTGGTCGCCGGGCACGCCTCGGAGCGGGGCGACACGGTCGCCTTCGCCGACCGGGTCCGGTCGGTGACCTACGCCGAGCTGCACGTGCGCACGGGTCGGCTCGCCGGGCACCTGGCGGCCCTGCGGCTGCATCCCGGCGACCGGGCGGTGATCCTGCAGGGCAACGCGGTCGAGGTGGTCGAGAGCTATCTGGCGGTGCTGCGCGCGTCCGGCGTCGCGGTGCCCTGCAACCCGGCCGGGTCCGCCGACGAGCTCGCGCACGTCCTCGACGACAGCGGGGCCCGGGTCGTGCTCACCGACCCGGCCCACCTGGAGCAGGTGCTCGGCCTGCTGCCCGGTCGGTCCTCGGTGACGGTGCTCGTGACCGGGGACGGGCCGTTGCCGCGGGGGGTCCACGGCTACGAGCGCCTCGCCCGGACCGAGCCCCCGCAGCCCGCCCGCGACGACCAGGACCTCGACGACGTCGCGTTCATGCTCTACACCTCGGGCACCACCGGCAGCCCCAAGGGCGTGCTGTCCACCCAGCGCAGCTGCCTGTGGTCGGTGGCGGCCTGCTACGCGCCGATCGTCGGGCTGGCCGCGGGGGACCGGGTGCTCTGGCCGCTCCCGCTGCACCACAGCCTCGCCCACGTGCTGTGCGTGGTCGGGGTGACCGCGGTCGGCGCGACGGCCCGGCTGATGGCGGCCTTCGACCCGCACGACGTCCTCGCCGAGCTGCGCGCGGGCTCCTACACCTTCCTGGCCGGGGTCCCCGCGATGTACCACCGGCTCGTCGCCGAGGCCCGCGCCGCGGGCGGGGTGCCGAACGGCCTCACCCGGGCCCTCACCGCGGGCTCCATCTGCCCCGGCCCGCTGCGGACCGCGTTCGAGCAGACCTTCGGGGCCCCGCTGCTCGACGGCTACGGCAGCACGGAGACCTGCGGTCTGATGGCGGTCAACTGGCCGACCGGGGCCACCGTCGACGGGTCGTGCGGGCTGCCGGTGCCCGGCATCGCACTGCGCCTGGTCGGCGACGACGGCCGTGACGTCGACGCCGGCGCGGAGGGTGAGGTGTGGGTCCGCGGACCGAACCTCATGGTCGGCTACCACGGCCGCCCGGACGCGACCGCCGAGGCGATGCCCGGCGGCTGGTACCGGACCGGTGACCTGGGCCGGTTCGACGAGGCCGGGTACCTCACCATCACCGGCCGCACCCGCGAGCTGATCATCCGCAGTGGTGAGAACGTGCACCCCGCCGAGATCGAGGACGTGCTGCTCGGCGTGCCGGGCGTGGCCGACGCCGCCGTAACCGGCCGCCCGCACGAGGTGCAGGGCGAGGTCCCCGTCGCGTTCGTCGTCGCCGGGCCCGGTGGTGTCGACCCCGACGCCGCCCTCGCCGCGTGCCGGGAGCGGCTGGCGGCGTTCAAGGTGCCCGAGGAGCTGTTCGAGATCGACCGGGTGCCGCGCACCTCGTCGGGCAAGATCACCCGGCACCTGCTGCTCGACGGTCCGGCCCGGCTGCGCGCCACCGCGGGCGGCCGGCACCGCACGGTGCTGCGGACGTCGTGGACGCCGTTGCCGTCCACCCGCACCGGGGTGCGCGAGCTGCCGCGCCGCTGGTCGGCGGCCGGCGGGGCCCCGGCCGACCTGCACGGGATCGCCGGGGTGCTCGACGCGCTCGGCGTCGACCGCGACGCCGAGGACCCGGAGATCACCGTGCTGGCCGCCGTCGTGCCCCCGGCGGGTGGTCGTGGCGTTCCCGACGCGGCGTCCGTGGCGACGGCGACCCGCGACGCCGACGCGCGTTGCCGTGCACTGCTCGCCGGTCCCGGCCGGGTCGTGGCCGTGACCGTCGGCGCGGTCGACCCCGGCGGTGACCCGGGTGCCCCCGACCCGGCGGCCGCCGCCGTGTGGGGCGGGCTGGCCGCGCTGCAGGCCGAGCACCCCGACCGGCTCGTCCTGCTCGACACCGACGGCACACCCGCCTCGGCCGACGCGCTCGCCCTGGCCGTCGGCACCGACGAGCCGCGGCTGGCGCTGCGCGAGGGGGTCGCCCTGGTCCCGCGGCTGGCCCCGGCCGGCCCGCCCGACGCTGGCACGGCGGCCCCCGACCCCGACCCGCGCGGCGCGGTCGCCGTCGCCGGGGCACCCGGCCCGCGCACCGCGGCGCTGGTCCGCCACCTGGTCCGCGGCCACCGCCTCGGCCAGGTCCTGCTGTGCGGGCCCGACGGGCTCGGCGACCCCGCGATCGCCCGCCTCGCCGGGGAGCTGGACGACCTCGGCGCGGCCTGCGCGGTGCACGACACCGACCCGGCCGACCCCGACGCGCTCGCCGCCGCCCTGGCGTCCGCACCGCGGCCGGTGACCGTGCTGGTGCACGCCGACGGCGAACGGGGTGCCGACCTCGACGCGGTGCTGGCGGGCGCGCTGCACTGCGACCGTGCCTCCCGGTCGGCCGCGCGGGCGCCGGCGCTGGTCCTCACCGGGACCGTGCGGGGTGCGCTCGGTTCGGCCGGGTGCGGCGCGGAGTCGGCGGCCGCGGCGTTCCTGTCCGCGCTCGCCGCGGCCCGGGTCCGCGACGGTCTCGGCGGCTGCGTCCTGGCCTGGGGCGACCCGGAGCCGGAGGTGCCGCCGGCGGCCGGGGTGGGCGCCGTCGCGGTCGAGGAGGTCGCCGCCGCGGCCGACGTGGCGTTGCCCGCCCGCGCCGACGCCGTCGTCGTCCGGCTGGAGGCGACGGAAACGGGGACACCCGGGCCGGTCCCGGTGCTGTTGCGCGGCCTGCTCGAGACCGTCGCGGCCGCGGGCCCCTCGGACCCGGTGCGCGACGCCCTGCGCGCACGGGTGGAACCGCTGGACGAGGCCGGGCGCACCGCGGCGTTCACCGCGATCGTGCGCACGGCACTGGCCGAGACGCTGGGCGTCGACGTGCCGGCGTCACGGGACGGGCGCGCGTTCCGCGAGGCCGGCCTGAACTCGGTGGGTGCGGTGCAGCTGCGCAACCGGCTGGCCGCGGCCACCGGGCTGGAGCTGTCCGCGGCGGTCGCCTTCGACCACCCGACCCCGGCGGCGCTGGCAGCGTTCCTGCGGGCCGGGGTCCTGGGCGAGACGGCGCCGTCACGGCGTGCGCTCCCGGCGCGGCCGCCGTCGGACGACGACCCGGTGGTGCTGGTCGGGACGGCCTGCCGGTACCCGGGCGGGATCGCCTCGCCGGAGGACCTGTGGCGGGTCCTCGACGCCGGCGGGCACGTGATGGGCCCGTTCCCGGACGACCGGGGCTGGGACCTCGCCGCGCTGGCCGGCGGGGCGAGCGCGACCCGGGAGGGCGGGTTCCTGTCCGGCGCCGCCGACTTCGATGCCGCCTTCTTCGGCATCTCGCCGCGGGAGGCCCTGGCCAGCGATCCCCAGCAGCGGCTGCTCCTCGAGAGCGCCTGGGAGCTGTTCGAACGTGCCGGGATCGCCCCGGACTCGCTGCACGGCACCCGGACCGGTGTGTTCGCCGGGGTGATGTACCACGACTACGGCAGCGGTCACGCCGGTCCGCCGCAGGGCACCGAGGCGCACTGGGGCGTCGGCACGGCGGGCAGTGTCGTCTCCGGCCGGATCGCCTACCAGCTCGGGCTGGAGGGGCCGGCGATCACGGTGGACACGGCGTGCTCGTCGTCGCTGGTGGCGCTGCACCTGGCGGCGCAGAGCCTGCGGGCGGGGGAGTGCGACCTGGCCGTCGCGGGCGGCGTCACCGTGATGGCGACGCCGGGCAGCTTCGTCGAGTTCACCCGCCAGGGCGGGCTCGCCCCGGACGGGCGGTGCAAGCCGTTCGCCGAGGCCGCGGACGGCACCGCGTGGTCGGAGGGGGTCGGGCTGCTGCTGCTGGAGCGGCAGTCCGACGCCCTCCGCAACGGTCACGAGGTCCTCGCGGTGCTGCGGGGGTCCGCGGTGAACTCCGACGGCGCGTCCAACGGGCTGACCGCCCCGAACGGGCCGTCCCAGCAGCGGGTGATCGACGCGGCGCTGGCCGCCGCCGGGCTCGGCCCGGACGACGTCGACGTCGTGCAGGCCCACGGCACCGGCACCACGCTGGGGGACCCGATCGAGGCCGAGGCGCTGCGCGTCGCCTACGGCGACCGGTCGGAGGAGCTGCTGCTGGGCTCGGTCAAGGCGAACCTGGGCCACACCCAGGCCGCCGCCGGGGCCGCCGGGGTGATCGCGATGGTGCAGGCGATGCGGCACGGGGTCGTGCCCGCGACCCCCGGGGTGGACGCGCCGTCGTCCGCGGTGGACTGGGCGGCCGGGCCGGTACGGTTGGTGACCGCCGCCGAGAAGTGGCCGGACCGCGACCGTCCGCGCCGGGCCGCGGTGTCGGCGTTCGGGATCAGCGGTACGAACGCCCACGTCGTGCTGGAGCAGGCCCCCGGCAGCGGGACCGGCGCAGCGCGGGAGCCGGCGGGCACCGAGGCGTGGTTCGTCTCGGCCGCCACCCCCGAGGCGCTCGACGCCCACGTCGGCCGGATCACGGCGGTGGCGGGTGGGCTCCCGCGCGGCGACGTCGCGCACGCGCTGGTGCACGGCCGGTCCCGGTTCGAGCACCGCGCGGTGCTGCTCGCCACCGACTCCGGGGTGCGGGAGGTCGCGCGGGGGCGGGCCGTGCCGCGGCGGGTCGCGGTGCTGTTCTCCGGCCAGGGCACCCAGCGTCCGGGGATGGGGCGTGACCTGTACGGGCGCTTCCCCGCCTTCGCCGAGGCGTTCGACGAGGTGCTGGGCCACCTCCGCCCGGGGCTGCGCGAGATCGTGTGGGGCGACGACGCCGAGCGGCTCGCCCGCACCGGTACCGCCCAGCCCGCCCTGTTCGCGTTCCACGTCGCGGCGGCCGCGCTGCTGCGGTCGTGGGGGGTGACACCGGCGCTGGCCGGCGGACACTCGATCGGCGCGCTCGCCGCGGCGCACCTGGCCGGGGTGCTGGACCTGGCCTCGGCCGCCCGGCTGGTCACCGCACGCGGCGAGCTGATGGAGGCACTGCCCGGCGGCGGCGCGATGGTCGCGGTGGAGGCGGGCGAGGACGAGATCGCCGCCCACCTGGGACCGGAGGTGGCGCTGGCCGCGGTGAACGGCCCGTCGGCCGTCGTGCTGTCCGGGGCCGCCGACGCCGTCGACGCGGTCGCGGCGTCGTTCTCCGCCCGCGGCCGCAGGACTGGCCGTTTCCCGGTCTCCCATGCGTTCCACTCGCACCTGATGGAACCGATCAGCGTGCCGCTCCGCGAGGTGCTCGACGGGCTCGACCTGACGCCTGCGCGGATCCCGGTCCTGTCCGACGTGACCGGTACGGTCGTCGACCCGGCGGCGCCCGCCGACCCGGACTACTGGGTCCGGCACGCCCGCGGCACGGTGCGGTTCGCCGGCCTGGTGGCGGCCGCGGCCCGGGCCGGGGTGGACACCGTCGTGGAGCTCGGCCCGGACGCCACGCTGTCCGGTCTGGTGCCCGACGCGCTGCCCGTGCACGGCGACGTGCTGGTCACCCCGCTGTGTCGGGACGGCCGGTCCGAGGTGGACACCGCGCTGACCGCGGCGGCCCGGCTGCACGTCGCGGGCGCCGCGGTGCGCCCCGCGGCGCTGGTGCCGGGGTCCGGGGCGCCGGTGCCGGAGCTGCCGACCTACCCGTTCGACCGTCGCCGGTTCTGGCCCGAACCGCCGGCCGGCGGGGCGGGCGGGGTCCCCGAGGTCCCTGCGCTGTGCGAGGAGTGGGTACCGCTGCAGAATCCGCCGTCGGTCCCGGAGCGGGTCCTGGTGGTCGTCGACGGCGGGCGTCCGGCCGCCGCCCTGACCGGGGTGGGCGCGTCGGTCGGGTTCCTGGACGCGACCGGTCTCGACCGCGCCGCGCTGGCCGCGGCGTTGGCGGACGCCGCGACCGACCCGCCGGACGTCGTGCTGTCGCTGCCCGTCGGGGACACGGCCGACACGGCAGGCGGGGAGGTCCCCGCCTCGCTGCTGCGCCGGGTGACCCTGGCCGGTGCGCTCGTCGACGCCGGGGTGCCCGCCCCGCTGTGGTGCGCGACGACCGGGGCCGTACCGGTGGGGTCCGGGGAGGCCGCCGGAGAGGACACAGCGGACACAGCGGTCGTGAACCCGGAGCAGTGCGCCGTCTGGGGGTGGGGTCGTTCGGCCGCGCTGGAGGACCGACTGTCCTGGGGCGGCCTGGTCGACCTGCCCGCCGAGCCCGGTCCGGCGACGGTCGCGGCACTCGCCTCCGTCCTGACCGGCGCGTCCGGCGAGGACCAGGTCGCGATCCGGGACGGAGCCGCCTTCGGCAGGCGGCTGGTCCCCGCCCCGACCGGGGACCGGGCTGCTCCGGTGTTCCGCGACACCGTGCTGGTCACCGGAGGCACCGGGGGGCTCGGCGCGCACGTCGCCCGGCACGTCGTCCGCCGCGGCGCCGCACACGTGGTCCTGGCCGGCCGCCGCGGCGAGGCCGCCCCCGGCGTGGCCGCGCTGGTGGCCGAGCTGAGCGAGGCCGGGGCCCGGGTCACCGTCGCCGCCTGCGACTGCGCCGATGCCGCGGCGCTGAGGGCCGTCGTCGAGGCGGTACCGGCCGACCTGCCGCTGCGCGCGGTCGTGCACGCGGCCGGGGTCGACACCGGTGACGCCGCCGCCGCGGACCTGACCACCGGGGGGCTCGCCGAGCTGTTCGGGCCCAAGGTCGGCGGTGCCCGCGCGTTGCGGGAGGTCACCGCCGACGCCCCGCTGGAGATGGTGGTGCTGTTCTCCTCCGCCGCCGCCACCTGGGGCGGCGCCGGGCAGGCCGGGTACGCGGCCGCGAACGCCCAGCTCGACGGCATGGCCCAGGCCTGGCGTGACACCGGCGTCCCGGTCGTGTCGCTGGCCTGGGGACCCTGGGCCGGGCAGGGTCTCGCGGGCCGCGACGGCGTCGCCGACCGCATGCGACGTCAGGGTCTGCTGCCGCTGGACCCGCGGGCCGCGATGGCCGCGCTCGACGCCGCGCTCAGCGGAGAGCAGGCCGTGCGCACCGTCGTCGACGTCGACTGGGAGCGGTTCGCCCCCGGGTTCACCGCGGTCCGCCCGAGCCCGTTGCTGGCCGGGGTACCGGACGCGGCGCGGGCGCTCGCCCCGCCGGAGCCGACCGGCCCCGGACCGGCCGCACTGCCCGCGGTGCAACGCCCGGCGGCGGTGCTGGACCTCGTGCGCCGCGAGGTCGCGGCGGTCCTCGGCCACCCCGGCCCGGCCGACGTCGACCCGGACCGGTCGTTCCGGGACCAGGGCTTCGACTCGATGGCGGCGGTGGAGCTGCGCGACCGGCTGCGGGTCCGCACCGGGCTGCCGCTGGCCACGGCCCTGGTGTTCGACCACCCGACCCCGAAGGCGGTCACCGCGCACCTGGTCGCGGCACTCGCCCCGGCGTCGGAGCCGGACCCGTCGCCCGCGGCGGCGGTGGATCGGCTGGAGTCAGCGCTCGCGGCGGGTCTGCCCGACCCGGCCGAGCGCGCCCCGCTCGAACGTCGGCTCGCCGCGGTGCTGGACCGGCTGCGTGCCGGGGACCGGGCCCCCGGCCGGGACGGCGCGCCCGTGACCGGTGGCCCCGACGACGACATCAGGACCGCCGACGTCGACGACCTGCTCGACATCATCGACGCCCAACTCTGACCCGGGCCCGACCCCATCCCGGCGACCGGCAGGAATCGAGGAGCAGCAGTGCAGGACGAGCAGCAGGACAAGGTCGTCGACCGGCTCCGGCGGGTCGCCGTGGATCTGCGCCGCACCCGCGAGCGGGTGGCGGAGCTGGAGGCGCAGCGCACCGAGCCGCTCGCGATCGTCGGGTCCGGCTGCCGGTTCCCCGGTGGTGTCTCCTCCCCGCAGGAGCTGTGGGAGCTGGTCGCCTCCGGCACCGACGCCACCTCGGCGTTCCCCACCGACCGGGGCTGGGACCTGGGCGCGCCGGAGCTCGACGGGGTCTCCACCCGCGGCGGCTTCCTGGACGACGTCGCCGGTTTCGACGCGGCCCTGTTCGGCATCTCGCCCCGCGAGGCCCTGGGCATGGACCCGCAGCAGCGGCTGCTGCTGGAGGTCACCTGGGAGGCGTGGGAGCGGGCCGGCCTGGACCCGGTCGGGCTGCGCGGCACCGCCACCGGGGTGTTCGTCGGCACGAACGGGCAGGACTACGCCGCGTTGCTCGGTGACGACGAGGGGCACGCCGACACCGGTCTGGTGGCCAGCGTCCTGTCCGGCCGGTTGTCCTACACCTTCGGGCTGGAGGGGCCTGCCGTCACCGTCGACACGGCGTGCTCGTCGTCGCTGGTGGCGTTGCACCTGGCCGCGCAGGCGCTGCGTGCGGGGGAGTGCGATCTCGCCGTCGCCGGCGGTGTCACGGTCCTGTCGACCCCGCACGCGTTCGCCGAGTTCGCCCGGCAGGGCGGCCTGTCCTCCGCCGGCCGGTGCAAGGCGTTCTCCGACGACGCCGACGGCGTGGCCTGGTCCGAGGGCGTCGGCATGATCGTGCTGGAGCGGCTGTCGGACGCCCGACGCCTCGGACACGAGGTGCTGGCCGTGGTGCGCGGCTCGGCGGTGAACCAGGACGGTGCGTCGAACGGGTTGACCGCGCCGAACGGCCCGTCGCAGCGGCGGGTGATCCGCTCCGCGCTGGCCGCGGCCGGGCTGGGCCCGGGCGAGGTCGACGTGGTCGAGGCGCACGGCACCGGCACCGCGCTGGGCGACCCGATCGAGGCCCAGGCGCTGCTGGACACCTACGGCGCCCCCGGCCGCGAGACCCCGCTGCTGCTGGGGTCGGTGAAGTCGAACATCGGGCACACCCAGGCCGCCGCCGGCGTGGCCGGGGTGATCAAGATGATCGAGGCGATGCGGCGGGGGATCGTGCCCGCGACCCTGCACGCCGACACCCCGTCGTCGCACGTCGACTGGTCGGCGGGCGCCGTCACGCTGGTGTCGGAGGAGACCGCCTGGCCCCAGACCGGTCACGCCCGCCGGTCCGCGGTGTCGTCGTTCGGGGTGTCCGGGACGAACGCGCACGTCGTCCTGGAGCTCCCCGAGCCCGCTGCCGAGCCGGAGCCGGAGCCGGCCCCGGCACTGCCCGCGACCGCGGCGTGGCCGGTGTCCGCGCGCACGGTGGCCGCGCTCGACGGGCAGGTCGCGCAGATGTCGGTGCTGGACGACCCGCGTCCGGTGGACGTGGCGTTCTCCCTGGCGACGACGCGTGCGGTGTTCGACCAGCGTGCGGTGTTGGTGCACGACGGGACCGGACCGTCGGAGGTCGCGCGGGGCATCGTGGTGTCGGGTGGGACGGCGGTGGTGTTCTCCGGTCAGGGGTCGCAGCGTCCCGGTGCGGGCCGCGGTCTGTATGAGGCGTTCCCGGTGTTCGCGGAGGCGTTCGACGCGGTGCTGTCCGCGCTGGCCGATGCGGACCCGGTCCTGGCGGATCTGGGTGCGGTGGCGTTCTCCGAGGATCCGGCCGCTTTGGATGCGACGGGTGTTGCGCAGCCGGCGTTGTTCGCGTTGCAGGTGGCGCAGTTCCGGCTGTTGGAGTCGTGGGGGGTGCGGGTCGATCGGCTGGCGGGGCATTCGGTGGGGGAGATCGCGGCTGCGCATGTGGCCGGTGTGTTGTCCCTCGGGGATGCTGCGGCGCTGGTGGCGGCGCGGGCGCGTCTGATGCAGGGGTTGCCGTCGGGTGGGGTGATGGTGGCGGTGCAGGCCTCCGAAGCGGAGGTCGTCCCGCTGCTGACCGGTGGGGTGTCGTTGGCGGCGGTGAATGGTCCGTCGTCGGTGGTGCTGTCGGGTGTGGAGGCCGAGGTTGTCGCGGTGGCGGAGGGGTTCCGGCACAAGCGGTTGAACACTTCGCACGCGTTCCACTCGGTGTTGATGGAGCCGGTGTTGGAGGAGTTCCGGGCTGTCGTCCGGTCGCTGTCCTTCGAGGAGCCTGGGCTGCCGGTGGAGGTGGCGGGGGAGGTCTCCGATCCGGAGTTCTGGGTGTCGCATGTGCGGGACACGGTGCGGTTCGCCGATCGGGTTGCTGGGTTGTCGGCTGCGGGTGTGGCCCGGTTCGTGGAGGTGGGGCCGGGTGGTGTGTTGTCGGCGATGCTCGGCGAGCTGGTGCCGGACGCGACGGCGGCACCGGTGCTGCGTGACGGTCGGCCCGAGGACACGGCCGCACTGACGGCGCTGGCCCGGGTGTGGGTGTCCGGTGGCGCGGTCGACTGGACTGCCACCGCATCCGGTGGTCGCGTCGTCGAGTTGCCCACCTACGCTTTCGAGCACCGTCGTTACTGGCCTGCTGTGGGTGGTGGGTCGCGTGACCTGGCTGCTGCGGGGTTGCATGCCGTCGGGCATCCGCTGCTCGGCGCCGCTGTCGACCTCCCCGGCGACGAGACCGTCTACACCGGACGACTCTCCCGGCACACCCACCCCTGGCTCACCGACCACCGCATCCACGGGCACGTCCTCGTACCGGGCGCCGCCGTCGTCGAGGCCCTCTGGCACGCCGGACAGGACACCGGGTGCGACCGCATCGACGACCTCACCCTCACCGCACCGCTGGTCCTCCCCGAGCACGGCGCCGTCGAGATCCAGCTGCACCTCGGGGCCCCCGACACCGACGGCCGACGCAGCGCCGACCTCCACTCCCGGCCCGCGGACCCCGACGCCGACCGCCCCTGGACCCGGCACGCCACCGGCACCATCGCACCCGGCGGCCCCACCCCGGACCACGACACCGCGCCCTGGCCGCCCGCCGACGCCCGGCCCGTCGACCTCGACGGCACCTACGACCGCTTCGCCGCCGACGGGTTCGACTACGGCCCCACCTTCCGCGGCCTGCGTGCCGCCTGGCACCGCGGCGACGACGTCCTCGCCGAGATCGCCCTGCCCCCCGACACCACCGACACCCGCCACCACCTGCACCCCGCCCTGCTCGACGCCGCACTGCACGCCGCGGCGTTCGGCGACGGCGACCGCGGCGGGCTGCCCTTCACCTGGCAGGGCGCCACCCTCCACACCCGCGCCACCGGCACCCTGCGGGTGCGGCTGCGCGCCGACGGCGACACCGTCGCCGTCACCCTCACCGGCACCGACGGCCGCCCCGTCGCCGACGTCGACGCACTCGTCACCCGCCCCGCCACCCTCCCCGGCGCCGACCGGCCCGCCGACGACGCCGTGTTCGTCCTCGACTGGACCCCCACCACCGGCACCGACACCACCCCGGCCCGGATCACCGTCCTCGACCCCGACAGCCCGTCCAGCACCGACACCGACGCCGACCTCGCCGTGCTCGTCGTCGACACCGACACCGACACCGACACCGAGACCGACACCCAGACCGACACCGCCACCGGCACCGACCCGGCCGAACGCGCCCACACCGCCACCCGCACCGTCCTCGCCGCACTGCGCACCTGGACCGGCGACGACGCCCCCGCCGACACCCGGCTCGCCGTCGTCACCCGCGGCGCCACCACCGGCCACGACCTCGCCGCCGCCGCCGTGTGGGGACTCGTCCGCTCCGCACAGAGCGAACACCCCGGCCGCATCGTGCTGCTCGACCTCGACCCGGCCCTCACCGACCACCCGGCGCCCACCGATCCGGCCACGATCGCCACCCCGGCCGTCGCGGCCGCCCTCACCCACGCCCTCATCACCGGCGAGCCGCAGCTCGCCCTGCGCGACGGCACCCTGCTCCTGCCGCGCGTGGCCCGGCACACCACGACATCCGACACCACGACACCCGACACCACCACCGACGGACCCGGCGCCCCCGGCGGATCCGTGCTGATCACCGGCGGCACCGGCGGTCTCGGCGCCCTCGTCGCCCGCCACCTGGCCACCACCCACGACGTCACCGACATCGTCCTGCTCTCGCGCCGCGGCAGCACCGTCGCCGGAACGGACGACCTCGCCGCCGACCTCGCCGCCGCCGGCGCCACGGTCACCGTCGAGACCGGCGACGTCACCGACCGCGCCTTGCTCGACCGCATCGCCGCGACCCACACCGTCGACACCGTCGTGCACGCCGCCGCCGTCCTCGACGACGCCACCGTCGCCGCCCTCGACGACGACCGGCTCCACCGCGTCCTCGCCCCCAAGGTCGACGGCGCCTGGGCCCTGCACGAGACCTTCCCCACCGCCCGGCTCGTGCTGTTCTCCAGTGCCGCCGGGACGCTGGGCAACCCCGGCCAGGCCGCCTACGCCGCGGGCAACGCCTTCCTCGACGCACTCGCCGTCCACCGCACCCGCCACGGTGCTCCCGCCCTGTCGCTGGCCTGGGGCGCCTGGGAACCCTCCGTCGGGCTCGCCGGCAGCCTCGGCGCCACCGACCTCGCCCGCGTCACCCGGGCAGGCACCCCACCGCTGTCGATCGCCGACGGCCTCGCCCTCCTCGACACCGCCCTGTTCGACACCGCCCTCGACACCGCCCCCGCCGACACCACCCCCGTGCTGCTCCCGATGCGCCTGGACCTGCCCGCCCTGCGGGCCCGCACCCGGGTGCACCCGCTCCTCACCGCGCTGACCGGCCCCCGCACCGGCACCCGCCGCCCCGGCCGCCGTGGCGCGCAGCGGACCGGCACCGACCTGCCCGCCCTGCGCACCCTCGTCCGCGGCGCCGTCGCCGACGTCCTCGGGCACACCGACCCGGACGCCGTCGAACCCCGCCGCCCCTTCCAGGAGCAGGGCTTCGACTCGCTCACCGCCGTCGAGCTCCGCAACCGGCTCGCCGAGGCCACCGGCCTCACCCTGCCCAGCACCCTGGTCTTCGACCACCCCACCGCCGACGCCGTCGCCGAGCTGCTCCACTCCCGCCTCGGCGGCGCCGCCACCGCGGCCCCGGCCACCCGCGCCGCCGCCGCGACCGACGACGACCCGATCGTCGTCGTCGGCACCGCCTGCCGGTTCCCCGGCGACGTCGACACCCCCGAGGACCTGTGGCGCCTCGTCGTCGACGGCACCGACGCCGTCACCGGGTTCCCCACCGACCGCGGCTGGCCCGACACCACGGCCGACGACGGCTACTGCCGCCAGGGCGGCTTCCTGCACACCGCCGCCCAGTTCGACCCCGCCTTCTTCGGGATGAGCCCGCGCGAGGCGCTGGCCACCGACCCCCAGCAGCGGCTGCTCCTGCAGACCACCTGGGAGGCGCTCGAACGCGCCGGCATGGACCCGACCGCGCTGCACGGCAGCGCCACCGGCGTGTTCACCGGCGTCATGTACGCCGACTACGCCCAGCTCCTCGCCGCCGACGGGTTCGAGGGCCAGCGCGGCACCGGCAGCTCACCCAGCGTCGCCTCGGGCCGGGTGTCCTACACCTTCGGGTTCGAGGGGCCGGCCGTCACCGTCGACACCGCCTGCTCGTCGTCGCTGGTCGCCCTGCACCTCGCGGCGCAGGCCCTGCGGACCGGCGAGTGCGACGTCGCCCTCGCCGGCGGCGTCACCGTCATGTCCTCGCCGGGGACCTTCACCGAGTTCGCCGTCCAGGGCGGGCTCTCCTCCGACGGGCGCTGCAAGGCCTTCTCCGACGACGCCGACGGCGTCGCCTGGGGCGAGGGCGTCGGCCTCGTCGTCCTGGAGCGGTTGTCGGACGCCCGCCGCCACGGGCACGAGATCCTGGCGGTGCTGCGCGGGTCCGCGGTCAACCAGGACGGTGCGTCGAACGGGTTGACCGCTCCGAACGGCCCGTCGCAGCAGCGGGTGATCCGCGCCGCGCTCGCCGCCGCCGGGCTGACCACCGGCGACGTCGACGTCGTCGAGGCCCACGGCACCGGCACCGCACTGGGCGACCCGATCGAGGCGCAGGCGCTGCTGGCCACCTACGGGCAGGACCGGGACACCCCGCTGCTGCTCGGGTCGGTGAAGTCGAACCTGGGGCACACCCAGGCCGCGGCCGGTGTCGCCGGAGTGATCAAGATGGTGGAGGCGCTGCGGCACGGCACGGTCCCGCCGACCCTGCACGCCGGCACCCCGTCGCGGCACGTCGACTGGACCGCGGGCGCCGTCGAGCTCGCCACCACCCCGCGGGCCTGGCCGGACACCGGCCGCGCCCGCCGTGCCGCGGTGTCCTCGTTCGGGATCAGCGGCACCAACGCCCACGTCGTCCTCGAACAGGCCCCGGCCACCGCCGACAGCGGGCCGGGGGAGCGCACGGTCCCCGCCGTGCTGCCCTGGACCGTCTCGGCCCGCTCCGCCGACGCCCTGGACCGGCAGATCGCCCGGCTCACCAGCGCGGGCACCGACCCGCTCGACACCGCCTGGACCCTCGCCACCCGCCGCGCCCGGCTGCCGCACCGCGCCGTGCTGCTGCACACCGCCGGCGGCGAGCCGGTCGAGGTCGCCCGGGGGATCGCGAGCCCCGGGCCGCTCGCGATGCTGTTCCCCGGGCAGGGCGCCCAGCGCCTCGGCGCCGGCCGCGAGCTGTACGCACGGCACCCGGTCTTCGCCGCGGCGTTCGACGCCGTCGACGCCGAGCTCGACCCGCACCTGGACCGGCCGGTCGCCGAGGCCCTGCACGGCGACGACGCCGCCGCTCTCGACGCCACCGGCGCCGCACAGCCGGCGCTGTTCGCACTCGGCATCGCCCTGCACCGGCTCGTCGAGAGCCTCGGCGTCACCCCCGACGTCGTCGGCGGTCACTCCGTCGGTGAGATCGCCGCCGCCCACGTCGCCGGCGTGCTGTCCCTCGCCGACGCCTGCGCCCTGGTCGGCGCCCGCGCCCGGCTCATGCAGGCCCTGCCCACCGGCGGGGCCATGCTCGCCGTCCGCGCGAGCGAGGACGAGATCCGCCCGCTGCTCACCCCCGGCGTCGCGATCGCGGCGGTCAACGGCCCCGACTCGGTCGTGGTGTCCGGCGACGAGGACGAGGCGCTCGCCGTCGCCGCGGGATTCCGGCACCGGCGGCTCGCCGTGTCGCACGCCTTCCACTCGCCGCTGATGGAGCCGATGCTCGACCGGTTCGCCGCCGTCGCCGCCGACCTGGACCCGGCGGAGCCGCTGCTGCCGCTGCTGTCCAACCGGACCGGCCGGATCGCCGACCCCGGCCACGTCACCGACCCCGGCTACTGGGTCGCCCACGTCCGCGACACCGTCCGGTTCGCCGACATGGCCGAGACCCTCACCGCCCGCGGCGTCACCCGGGTTCTCGAGCTCGGACCGGACGCGACCCTGTCCGGGATGCTGCCCGAGGGCTTCGACGCGGTCCCCGTGCTGCGGGCCGGACGGGACGAGACCCACACCCTGCTCACCGCGCTGGCCCGGCTCGACGTCCGCGGCACCGACGTCGACTGGGCCGCCCTGCTGCGCCCCGCCGGCGCCCGCCCCGTCCGCCTGCCCACCCACCCGTTCGCCCGGCAGACGTTCTGGCCCGCCGCCACCGGCGGCGCCGACGTGGCCGCCGCAGGCCTGCGCGCCACCGGACACCCGCTGCTCGGCGCCGTCGTGCCCGTCGCCGAGGACGGCACCGCCGTCCTCACCGGACGCATCTCCACCGCCACCCACCCGTGGCTGGCCGAGCACACCGTGCACGGCGCCACCGTGCTGCCCGGGTCCGCGCTGGTCGACCTCGCACTGCACGCCGGGACCGAGCTCGACCTCCCGGCGCTGGCCGAGCTCACCCTGCTCGCCCCGCTGGTCCTGCCCGAGCGCGGCGCGCTGGTCCTGCAGCTCGCCGTCGCCCCGGCCCGCGCCGACGGCACCCGCCCCCTGGGGATCCACTCCCGCCCCGACGGCACCGACGCGCCGTGGACCCGGCACGCCGACGGCGTCCTCACCGCCGCAGGCACCACCGTCCCGGCCGACCTGAGCGCCTGGCCGCCCGCCGGGGCCACCCCGATCCCGGTCGACGACGCCTACGACGTCCTCGCCGACGCGGGTCTCGGCTACGGCCCCGCGTTCCGGGCACTCACCGCGGCCTGGTCCGACGGTGAGGACCTCCTCGCCGAGATCACCACCCCGGCCCCGCCCGCGGGGTTCGGCGTGCACCCGGCCCTGCTCGACGCCGCCATGCACGCCGCGCTCCTGCGCGGCGCCCGCTCCGGCGCGGACGAGGTGGAGATCCCGTTCGCCTGGGGCGACGTCACCCTGCACGCCACCGGCGCGTCCGCGGCCCGCGTGCGGCTCGTGCGCTCCGGCGCCGGGCGCCGCCTCGACCTCGCCGACACCGCGGGACGCCCCGTCCTCACCGTCGGCACCGTCACATCCCGCCCCGCCGCAGCGCAGCGGTTCACCGCCCCGGTCGCTCCGCTGTACGGCGTCGACTGGCGCCGCGCGACGCTCACTCCCTCCACCGACACCACCGGCACCTGGGAGACGGCGGTCGGGCACGACAGTGCTGCCGGCGGGGCCGCCGACCATGAGGTCCCGCCGGTCGTGCTGCTGACCGTCCCCGCCACCCCGGACGGCGCCGACGTCCCCGCCACCCTGCGCGAGCGGCTCACGACCGTGCTCGCCGCCCTGCAGCAGTGGACCACCGACGCGCGGCTCGCCGCGTCCCGGCTCGTCGTCGCCACCCGCGGCGGCGTGCCCGCCCCGACCACGTCCGGCCACGACACCGACCCCGTCGCTGCCGCCGTCTGGGGCCTGGTGCGCGGAGCGCAGGCCGAGCACCCCGGCCGCGTCGTGCTCCTCGACCTCGACCCGGCCGTCGCGACGTCCACGCCGACCGAGGCCGAGGCCGCCGAGGCCGCCGCGGCCGCCGCGGTCGCCGCGTCCGGCGAGCCCGAGGCCGCCGTCCGCGACGGCGCCGTCCTCGTGCCCCGGGTGACCGCGCTGCCCGCCCCCGACGGCGAGAGCGCCCCGGCACTCGACCCCGACGCCACCGTGCTCGTCACCGGCGGCACCGGCGGCCTGGGCGCGGTCGTCGCCCGGCATCTGGTCACCGACCGCGGCGCGCGGCACCTGCTGCTCACCGGCCGACGCGGACCGGACGCCCCCGGCGCCCGCGAGCTCGCCGAGGAGCTCACCGCCCTGGGTGCGCAGGTCCGGGTGGTGGCCTGCGACGCCGGTGACCGGGCCGCGCTCGCGGCCCTGCTGGACGGGCTCGACCGGCCGCTGACCGCCGTCGTGCACGCCGCGGGCACCGGCGACGCCGGCCTGCTCGCCGACCTGGGGCCCGACCGCCTCGACGCCGTCCTCGCCCCGAAGGCCGACGCGGCCTGGCACCTGCACGAGCTCACCGCCGACGCCGACCTGGCCGCGTTCGTGCTGCTGTCCTCGGCGGGCGGCTCGGTGCTCGCCGCCGGGCAGGCCGGCTACGCCGCCGCGAACACCTTCCTCGACGGCCTCGCCGCACACCGCCTCGCCTGCGGCAGACCGGCGACCGCCGTCGCGTTCTCGCTCTGGGACGTCGGCGCCGGCCTCGGCGCGCGGCTCGGCGACGCCGACCGGACCCGGCTCGCCACCCAGGGACTGCCCGCCGTCGGCGCCGACGAGGGACTGGCCCTGTTCTCCGCCGCACTCGACACACCCCGGTCGCTGGCCCTGGCCATGACCGTCGACCGTGCCGCGCTGCGTGCCCGCACCGACGGCGTCCCGGCGCTGCTGCGCGATCTCGCCCCGGGCCGTCGCACCGCCGCCACCCGCAGCGGCACCGCCGACGCCCGCGGGGAGCTCACCGCCCGGCTCGCCGGGACGGGGGCCGCCGAACGGCAGCACACCGTCCTGCAGCTCGTGCGCACCGAGGTCGCCGGCGTCCTCGGGCATCCCGGCCCGGACGCCGTCGAACCGACCCGCGCCTTCTCCGAGCTCGGCTTCGACTCGCTCGCCGCGATCGAGCTGCGCAACCGGCTCGAGGCCGCGACCGGGCTCTCCCTGCCCGCCACGCTCGCCTTCGACCACCCGGACGCCACCGCCGTCGCGACCGCGCTGCTCACCGACCTCGCCGCCGACCTCGGCGGCGCGGACCTCGGCACCGCCGCGGCTGGCACCCGCCGGGACCGCCCCGCGCGCACCACGACCGACGACGAGCCGATCGCCGTCATCGGCATGTCCTGCCGCTACCCGGGCGGGGTCACCTCACCCGCCGGTCTGTGGGACCTCGTCGCCGCCGGGGCCGAGACCGTCGGCGACTGGCCCGCCGACCGCGGCTGGGACCCCGGCCTGTACGACCCCGAGCCGGGCGTCGAGGGCCGCAGCTACACCCGCCGCGGCAGCTTCCTGCACGACGCCGCCGACTTCGACGCCGACTTCTTCGGCATCTCCCCGCGCGAGGCGCTCTACTCCGACCCGCAGCAGCGGCTGCTGATGGAGACCTCGTGGGAGGCGCTGGAGGCCGCCGGCATCCCGCCCGCGTCGCTGCGCGGCTCGCGCACCGGCGTGTTCACCGGCGTCATGTACCACGACTACGCACTCGGCGTGTCCGCGTCGGGAACCTCCGGTGGCTCGGTCGTCTCCGGACGGATCGCCTACACCCACGGGTGGGAGGGCCCGGCCGTCACCGTCGACACCGCCTGCTCCTCCTCGCTGGTCGCGCTGCACCTGGCCGTGACGGCGCTGCGCTCCGGTGAGTGCGACCTGGCCGTGGCCGGCGGCGCCACGGTGATGGCGACCCCGGGTATGTTCGTGGACTTCTCCCGCCAGCGCGGGCTGTCCGCCGACGGGCGGTGCAAGGCGTTCTCCGACGACGCCGACGGCGTCGCCTGGGGCGAGGGAGCCGGGGTGCTGCTCGTCGAGCGGCTCTCCGACGCCCGCCGCAACGGCCACCCCGTGCTCGCCGTCGTCCGGGCCACCGCGGTCAACTCCGACGGCGCCTCCAACGGGTTCACCGCTCCCAACGGGCCCTCCCAGCAGCGGCTGATCCGCACCGCACTCGCCTCCGCCGGCCTGACCAGCGGCGACGTCGACGTCGTCGAGGCCCACGGCACCGGCACCACCCTCGGCGACCCGATCGAGGCCCAGGCCCTGCTCGCCACCTACGGCCAGGACCGTGAGACCCCGGTGCTGCTCGGCACCGTCAAGTCCAACATCGGCCACACCCAGGCCGCAGCCGGCGTCGCCGGGATGATCAAGATGATCGAGGCGATGCGTCGGGGCACCGTGCCCGCGACGCTGCACGCCGGCACCCCGTCCTCGCACGTGGACTGGTCCTCCGGCGCGGTCGAGCTGGTCACCGCGGCGACGCCGTGGCCGGACACCGGCCGGGCCCGCCGGTCGGCGGTGTCGTCGTTCGGGCTGTCGGGCACCAACGCGCACGTCATCCTCGAACACGAGCCCGAACCCACGACCCCGGACTCCGGCGCGCCCGCTCCGCAGCAGCGCACCGGCACCCGGCCCTGGACCCTGTCCGCCGCCGACCCGGACGCGCTGCGCGCTCAGGCCGCCCGGCTGCTCGCCCACGTCGACGGCGCCACCACCGCCGACAGCACCGACAGCACCGACACCCGGATCGAGCCGGTCGACATCGCGTTCTCGCTGGCCACCACTCGCGCGGCGCTGACCCACCGCGCGGTCCTCGACCCCGCGGACCCGGTCGCCGCGCTGCGCGGCCTGGCCGACGGCACACCCACCCCGGGCACCGTCCTCGAGACCGCCACCGCCGGTCCGCCGGCCATGGTGTTCTCCGGCCAGGGCGCCCAGCGCCTCGGTGCCGGACGCACCCTGCACCGCCGCTTCCCGGCGTTCGCGGCCGCGTTCGACGAGGTCGCCGCCGCGCTGGACCGCCACCTCGACCGCCCGCTCACCGAGGTGCTGTGGGGCGACGACGCGGCGGCACTGGACGACACCGCGCTGGCTCAGCCCGCGCTGTTCGCCGTCGAGGTCGCGCTGTACCGGCTGCTGGAGTCGTGGGGCGTCACCCCCGGTGTGCTCGCCGGGCACTCCCTCGGCGGGATCACCGCCGCCCACCTCGCCGGCGTGTTCGACCTGCCCGACGCCGCCGCGTTCGTCGTCGCGCGGGCCCGGCTGATGGCCGCCCTCCCCGCCGGCGGGGTGATGGTGTCGGTGCGTGCCGGTGAGGCCGCCGTCGCCGACCGCCTCGGCGACGGTGTGGAGCTCGCCGCGGTCAACGCCCCGGACGCCGTCGTGCTGTCCGGGCCCGCCGCGAGCGTGCTCCCCGCGGTGGCCGACCTGCGGCACCGGCAGCTCTCCGTGTCGCACGCCTTCCACTCCGCGGCGATGGAACCGATGCTCGACGACCTGCGCGCCGTGGTCGACCGGCTCACCCTCCACGAGCCGGCGCTGCCGCTGGTCTCCGACGTCACCGGGCGGCTCGTGACCGCCGGGCAGGTCACCACCCCCGACTACTGGGTCGAGCAGGTCCGCCGCCCCGTCCGGTTCGCCGACGCCGTCGGCGCGCTCGCCGCGCACGGCGCCGCGGCCGTGCTCGAGGTCGGCCCGGACGCCACGCTGACCGGTGCCGCGGCCGCCACCCTGCCGACGGGCGTCCCCGCCGTCGCCGCGCTGCGCGCCGGCCGCGACGAGGAGGACTCCGTCGTCGCGGCCGCGTTCCGGCTGCACGCCCGAGGGATCCCCGTCGACCTCGCCGCCCTCTTCGAGGGCACCGGGGCCCGGCGCACCACGCTGCCCACCTACGCGTTCCGGCACCAGCGGTTCTGGCTGCCCGCCGGCACCACCGGGGCGGGCCTGGACAGCGCCGGACTGACCGACGCCGACCACCCGGTCCTCGCCGCGGTCGTCCCCGCCGCCGACGGCGGCGGCACCACCCTGACCGGCCGGATCTCGACCGCGTCGCACCCGTGGGTCGCCGACCACACCGTGCTGGGGTCGGTGCTGGTGCCCGGCAGCGCCCTGGTCGAGCTCGTCCTGCGGGCCGGCGACGAGACCGGCTCCGGTGTGCTGCACGAGCTGACCCTCGACGCCCCGCTGCCCCTGCCCGACGACACCGCCCGGATCCTGCAGGTCACCGTCGGCACCGCCGACGAGCGCGGTCGCCGCCCGGTGACCGTCCACTCCCGCGCCGACGAGCCGGGCGAGCCCTGGGTCCGGCACGCCACCGGACTGCTGGGCACCGGCGCGACGCCGGGATGCACCCCGTCGCCGACGGCAGGCACCACCGAGTGGCCGCCCGCCGACGCCGTCGCGCTGCCCGTCGACTACGACCGACTCGCCACCCGCGGGTTCGACTACGGGCCGCTGCTGCGCGGCCTCACCGCGGCCTGGCAGCGCGGCGACGAGCTGTTCGCCGAGGTCGAGCTGCCCGGCGGGGACCCCGGGCCCGGGGGCACCGGGTACGGGATCCACCCGGCGCTGCTCGACGCCGCCATGCACGTGGCGATCCTCGCCGGGGAGGGCGAGCAGGCCGTCATCCCGTTCTCCTGGTCGGGAGTGGCGCTGCACGCGGTCGGCGCGACCCGGGTGCGGGTCCGCCTCGTCCGCACCTCCGCGACCGCGTTCACGCTGGAGATCACCGACGCCGCCGGGCGCCCGGTGCTCGACGTCGCGACGATGACCGGCCGCCCGGTCGACCCGGCCGCCCTCGCCGCGCCGCGCGGTGGCCTGCACGCCGTCGTGTGGCAGCCCCTCGCGCCGGTCGCCGGCGCCCCCGCCGCCGGCGGGTCCGTCGCGACCTGGGAGGCGGGCGGCGTCCCCACGGAGCCGGTTCCCCCGGTGGTCGTGCTGTCCGTCCCGGCCGCACCCGCCGACGTCGACGTCCCGGCCGCGGTCCGCGCGACCCTGGCCGCGGTGCTCGACACCGTTGGTGCCTGGCTGACCGACGAGCGCTGCTCGGGATCCACCCTGGTCGTGCGCACCCGCGGCGCCGTCCCCGCCGGTCCCGGGGGCGGGGACGACACCGATGTCGTGACCGCCCCGGTCTGGGGCCTGCTGCGCGCCGCCCAGGCCGAGAACCCCGGCCGGTTCGTGCTGCTCGACGCCGACCCCGACGCCCCTGACCCCGACGACGCCACCGTCGCCGGTGCCGTCGCGCTCGACGAGCCCGAGCTGGCGCTGCGCGACGGGACCCTGCTGGTGCCGCGGCTGCGGCCGGTCACCGTCGACCCGGACGCGGCCGGCCCGGCGTTCGACCCGGACGGCACCGTCCTGGTCACCGGCGGCACCGGCGGGCTCGGCGCCGTCATGGCCCGCCGGCTGGTCACCACGCACGGCGTGCGCCGGCTCGTGCTGGCCGGTCGTCGCGGCCCGGCAGCCCCCGGCGCCGCCGAGCTCGTCGCCGAGCTCGCCGCGCTGGGCGCCACCGCCGACGTCGTGGCCTGCGACGTCGCCGACCGCGCGGCCCTCGCCGCCCTCCTCGACGGTCTGGACACCCCGCTCACCGGGGTCGTGCACGCCGCCGGTGTCGGCGACAACGGCCTGGTCACCACCATGACCCCGGAGCGCCTCGACGGGCTCCTCGCGGCGAAGGCCGACGCCGCCTGGTACCTGCACGAGCTCACCGCGGGTGCCGACCTGGCCGCGTTCGTCCTGGTCTCCTCGGCGGGTGGGCAGGTGCTCGCCGCCGGGCAGGGCGGGTACGCCGCCGCGAACGTGTTCCTCGACGCCCTCGCCGCGCACCGGCACGCCGCGGGACTCCCGGCCACCGCCACCGCGTTCTCCCTGTGGGACGTCGGCGCCGGACTCGGCGCCTGGCTGTCCGACGCCGACCGGGCGCGGATGGTCGCCCACGGCGTCCCGCCGGTCGGGAAGGAGGACGGCGAGCTGCTGTTCTCCGCGGCGCTCGCCGCCGACGTCCCCGTCGTCGCACCGATGATCGTGGACCGGCGGGCCGTCCGGGCCCGCACCGACACCGTGCCCGCCCTGCTGCGCGACACCGCGGGCACGACCCGCCGCCGCACCGCCGACACCGGCGCCGCGGCGCTGACCGGGAGCCTCGCCGGCCTCGACGCCGACGCCCGCGCCGCCGCGCTGCTGACCCTGGTGCGGGAGCGTGTCGCGTCGGCCCTCGGCCATGCCCATGCCGAGGCCGTCGACCCGGACCGGTCGTTCAACGACCTCGGGTTCGACTCGCTCGCCGCGATCGAGCTGCGGAACCACCTGCAGACCGTCACCGGTCTGGACCTTCCCGCGACACTGGTGTTCGACCACCCGAACGCCACCGCGCTGGCCCGCCACCTCGACGCCGAGCTGTCCGGCACCACCGACGCGGTGCCCGGCCCCCGTACCCGGGCCACCCTGGCGACCGGCGACGACCCGGTCGTCGTGGTCGGCACCGCCTGCCGGTTCCCCGGCGGGGTCGCCTCGCCCGAGGACCTGTGGCGGCTCGTCGACAGCGGCACCGACGCGATCTCCGGGTTCCCGACCGACCGTGGCTGGGACCTCGCCGCGCTCTACCACCCGGACCCGGACCACCCCGGCACGGCCTACACCCGCCACGGCGGCTTCCTGCACGACGCCGGGGACTTCGACCCCGCGTTCTTCGGGATGAGCCCGCGCGAGGCGGTCGGCACCGACGTGCAGCACCGCCTGCTGCTGGAGACCACCTGGGAGGCCGTCGAGAACGCCGGGATCGACCCGGCTGCGTTGCGCGGTTCGCGGACCGGGGTGTTCACCGGCGTCATGTACAACGACTACGCCACCCTGCTCGACGGCTCCGACGCCGGGACCCAGGTCACCGGCAGCTCCGGCAGCGTCGCGTCCGGCCGGGTGTCCTACACCTTCGGTTTCGAGGGGCCCGCGGTCACCGTCGACACCGCCTGCTCGTCGTCGCTGGTCGCCCTGCACCTGGCGGCGCAGGCGCTGCGTGCGGGGGAGTCCGATCTCGCCGTCGCCGGCGGGGTGACCGTCATGTCCGCCCCTGGTGCGCTGATCGGGTTCTCACGTCAGCGGGGCCTGTCCGTCGACGGCCGGTGCAAGGCGTTCTCCGACGACGCCGACGGTGTCGGGTGGGGTGAGGGTGTCGGTCTGGTCGTGTTGGAGCGGCTGTCGGACGCCCGCCGCCACGGGCACGAGGTCCTGGCGGTGCTGCGCGGGTCGGCGGTGAACCAGGACGGTGCGTCGAACGGGTTGACCGCTCCGAACGGCCCGTCGCAGCAGCGGGTGATCCGCGCCGCGCTCGCCGCAGCGGGGCTGAGCACCGGCGACGTCGACGTGGTCGAGGGCCACGGCACCGGTACCGCGCTGGGTGACCCGATCGAGGCGCAGGCGTTGCTGGCGACCTACGGGCGGGACCGTGAGGTCCCGTTGCTGTTGGGGTCGGTGAAGTCGAACATCGGGCACACCCAGGCCGCCGCGGGTGTGGCCGGGGTGATCAAGATGGTGGAGGCGATGCGGCGGGGGACCGTGCCGGCCACCCTGCACGCGGGCACCCCGTCGTCGCACGTGGACTGGTCCGCGGGCGCGGTCGAGCTGGTCGCCGAGCCGACCGCCTGGCCGGAGACCGGCCGGGCCCGCCGGGCTGCGGTGTCCTCGTTCGGGATCAGCGGCACCAACGCCCACGTGATCCTGGAGCAGGCCGCCCCCGCCGACACCCCTGAGCCGGCTGTCGAGCCGGCGGGTGTCGTCGCGTGGCCGCTGTCGGCCCGTACCTCCGGTGCTCTGGACGGGCAGGCCGCCCGGATGTCGGCGCTGGACGACCCGCGTCCGGTGGATGTGGCGTTCTCCCTGGCCACCACGCGTGCGGTGTTCGATCACCGTGCGGTGTTGCTGCACGACGGGACGGGGCCGTCGGAGGTTGCGCGGGGCGCTGTCGTGCCGGGTGGCACCGCGGTGGTGTTCTCGGGTCAGGGTTCGCAGCGTCCGGGTGCGGGTCGTGGTCTGTACGAGGCGTTCCCGGTGTTCGCGGAGGCGTTCGATGCGGTGCTGGCTGAGCTGGCCGATGCGGACCCGGCGCTGACGGATCTGGGTGCGGTCGTGTTCTCCGACGACCCCGCTGCCCTGGATGCGACCGGTGTCGCCCAGCCTGCGTTGTTCGCCCTGCAGGTGGCGCAGTTCCGGTTGTTGGAGTCGTGGGGGGTCCGTCCGGATCGGCTCGCGGGGCATTCGGTGGGGGAGATCGCCGCTGCGCATGTGGCGGGTGTGTTGTCCCTGCCTGATGCTGCGGTGTTGGTGGCGGCGCGGGCGCGGTTGATGCAGGCGCTGCCGTCGGGTGGGGTGATGGTGGCGGTGCAGGCCTCCGAAGCGGAGGTCGTCCCGCTGCTGACCGGTGGGGTGTCGTTGGCGGCGGTGAACGGTCCGTCGTCGGTGGTGCTGTCGGGTGTGGAGGCCGAGGTTCTGGCGGTGGTGGAGGGGTTCCGTCACAAGCGGTTGAACACCTCGCACGCGTTCCATTCGGTGTTGATGGAGCCGATGGCGGAGGACTTCCGCGCCGTCGTCGGATCGCTGACCTTCGACGAGCCGGAGCTGCCGATCGAGGTCGGCGGCGAGGCGACCGCCAAGGTCACCGACCCGGAGTACTGGGTCGCGCACGTCCAGGACACGGTCCGGTTCGCCGACCGGGTCACCGCGCTGACCGAGGCCGGGGTGACCCGCTTCCTGGAGGCGGGACCCGGCGGAGTCCTCACCGCGATGCTCGCCGACCTCGTACCGGACGCGGCCGCCGCACCGCTGCTGCGCGACGGCCGGGCCGAGGACGCCACTGCGCTCACCGCGCTCGCCCGGCTCTGGACCGCGGGCGGCACCGTCGACTGGGCCGCGACCGCCCCCGGCGGGCGACGCACCGCACTGCCCTCCTACGCCTTCGAGCACCGCCGGTACTGGCCGTCGCCGTCGGCCCTGCCCCGCGACGCCGACGGGCTCGGGCTGAGCACCGCCGGGCACCCGCTGCTCGGCGCGGCCGTCGACCTGGCCGGGTCCGACGCGGTCGTGTTCACCAGCCGGCTCTCCGCGGGCACCCACCCCTGGATCGCCGACCACGTCGTCGCCGGCGCGACCCTGCTGCCCGGCACCGCGTTCGTCGAGCTCGCGGCCCGCGCCGGGGACCGGCTCGGCTGCCCGCACATCGACGAGCTGACCCTGGCCGCCCCGCTGGTCGTCCCCGACGGCGGGATCCGGCTGCAGGTCACCGTCGCCGAGCCCGGCGCGGACGGCCGGCGCACCGTCGCCGTCCACTCCCGCCCGGGCGGCGACGACCCCTGGACGCTGCACGCCGAGGGCCTGCTGGCCCCGGCGGGCACCGGCGGGACGCCGGGCGACACCGCGAACGCCCCGGTCGGTGCCGTCCCGGTCCCGCTCGACGGCGGCTACGACGTCCTCGCCGACCGCGGCTTCGCCTACGGCCCCGCCTTCCGGGCGCTGACCTCCGCCTGGCGCGACGGCGACGACGTCTACGCCGAGGTCCGGCTCCCCGAGGACGTCCGGGACGCCGCCTACGGCGTGCACCCGGCGTTGCTCGACGCCGTCCTCCACGCCTGGATGCTCTCCGGCGACGGATCCGGTGGAGCGGGCGGTCTGCCCTTCGCCTGGAGCGGGGTCACCGTGCACCGCTCCGGGACCGGTGCGGCGCTGGCCCGGCTGCGCCCCACCGGCGACGCCATGTCGGTGCTGGTCACCGACGCCACCGGCGCGCCCGTGGTCACCGTCGACCGGCTCACCGTGCGCCCGCTGGACCCCTCCCGGCTGGGCGGCGCACCGACGGCCTACCTCGTCGAGCACGTCGAGGCCCCCGGCGGCGGGACCGGCACCACGGGCCCCGTCACCCTGGTCGGGCCTGACCCGTTCGCGCTCGCCGGACTGTCCTGGGTGGACATCCACGACACCGACCCGGCCGCGCTCACCACCACCGGCGGCGGCACCGTCCTCGTCGCACTCGACGCCGGCCCCGAGGGCACCGAGGCCACACGAGCGCACGCACTCACCCGGCGCGCGCTGGCGTTGCTCCAGGAGTGGGCCGCACACGACGGCGACGGACGCCTCGTCGTCGTCACCCGGGGCGACGACCCGGCCGTGGCCGCCGTGCGCGGCCTGGTCCGCTCCGCGGCGTCGGAGCACCCGGGCCGGATCGGCCTGCTCGACCTCGACCCGGACACGGCACCCGGAGACACGGAGGCCCGCGCACTCACGGTCGGCGAACCGGAGACCCGGGTCCGCGACGGGCAGGTCCGCGTGCCCCGTCTCGTCCGCACCGAGCTGCCCACGGGCACCGACCCGTGGCGGGACGCCGACGTCCTGCTCACCGGCGCGACCGGCGGCCTCGGCCGTGCCGTCGCCCGGCACCTGGCCGAGCGCGGGGCGCGGACGCTGGTGCTGCTCAGCCGGCGCGGACCCGACGCCGCCGGCGCCGCCGAACTGCTGGACGAGGTCCGTGCGCTCGGCACCGGGGCCACGCTGCTCGCCTGCGACGCGGCCGACCGCGCCGCGCTGGCCCGCGTCCTCGACGAGCACCCGGTCACCGCCGTCGTGCACGCCGCGGGCGTCCTGGACGACGCGACGCTCGCCGGGCTCACCCCCGAGCGGGTGCGGGACGTCCTGCGGCCCAAGGTCGACGCCGCCTGGAACCTGCACGAGCTGGCGACCGGCGTCGACACCTTCGTGCTGTTCTCCTCGGCCGTCGGCACCTTCGGCAACCCCGGACAGGGCAACTACGCCGCGGGCAACGCGTTCCTCGACGCGCTCGCCGCGGGCCGTCGTGCCGCGGGCCTCCCCGCCGTCTCGCTGGCCTGGGGAACCTGGCGGGGGCCCGGCATGCTCGACGACGTCGCCGCCGAGCGGCTCGCCCGCGCGGGACTGCCGCCGCTGCCGGTCGAGCAGGGCCTCGCCCTGCTCGACGCCGGCGCCGCGGCCGGGTCCGCCGTCGTGCTGCCGCTGCAGCTCGACACCGCCGCGGTCGCCGCCCGCGGCGAGGTGCCACCGCTGCTGCGGGGGCTGGTCCGGCCCCGCAGCGACGCCGGCGGCGCCCCCGACCCGGCCCGGGCCGCCGAGCTGCTGGCCCGGCTCACCGCGGCCGACGCCGGCACCCGCACCCGCATCGTGGAGACGCTGATCGGGGAGCGGGCCGCCGAGGTGCTCGGCCACGGCGACGCGTCCGCGATCGGACCGGACCGGGCGTTCACCGACCTCGGGTTCGACTCGCTCACCGCGGTCGAGCTGCGCAACCGGCTCTCCGCCGAGACCGGACTGCGGCTCGCCGCGACGCTGGTGTTCGACTTCCCGACCCCCGCCGAGCTCGCCGCGCACGTCCTCGACCAGCTGGACCTCGACCCGCCGTCGGCGGCCGAGACCCTGCTCGACGAGCTCGACCGGCTCGAACGGGCCCTGGCCGGGATCGAGGCCGACGACCGGCTGCACCGCACCGTCACCGGCCGGCTCGACGCGCTGCGCGACCGCTGGGCCGATGTGCGCCACGCCCGCGACGGCGCGAGCGCGGGCTCGGTCGACCTCGCCGACGCCACCGACGACGAGATGTTCGCCCTGCTCGACCAGGAGCTCGGCGACGGGTGAGCGATCCGGGTCGCGCGGCGCCCCGTACTAGGCGATTCCGGGGCGCCGCGGACCTAGCGTCGCGCCGGGAGAGCGTCCGCACCAGCCCCTGCGAGGAGCCCATGACCATCGTCCATCCGGTGTCCAAGCCGTATCTCACCGACCGGGAACGCGACTACGTCACCGACGCCGTCGAGTCCGGCTGGATCTCCTCGCAGGGCCCCTACGTGGCCCGGTTCGAGCGGGCCTTCGCCGACTGGAACGGCTCCGCCCACGGCGTGGCCTGCTCGTCGGGGACCACCGCCCTGACCCTGGCCCTGCGCGCGCTGGACATCGGGCCAGGGGACGAGGTGATCGTCCCGGAGTTCACGATGATCGCGTCGGCGTTCGCGGTCACCTACAACGGCGCCACCCCGGTCTTCGTCGACTGCGCCGACGACCTCGACATCGACGTCACCCGGATCGAGGAGGCCATCACCCCGCGCACCCGGGCGATCATGCCGGTGCACGTCTACGGCCGCCGCTGCGACATGGACGCGGTGATGGCCCTGGCGCACGACTACAACCTCTCCGTCGTCGAGGACTCGGCCGAGGCCCACGGCGTCCGCCCGGTGGGGGACATCGCCTGCTTCTCGCTGTTCGGCAACAAGATCATCACCTCGGGGGAGGGCGGGATCTGCCTGACCGACTCCCCGCGCCTCGCCGCCCAGATGGCGCACCTGCGGGGGATGGCGTTCGACCCCGACCACACGTTCCTGCACCGCAAGCTCGCCTTCAACTTCCGGATGACCAACCTGCAGGCCGCCGTGGCGCTCGCCCAGACCGAGGCCCTCGACGAGATCCTCGAGCGCCGCCGGGAGATCGAGAAGCGCTACGACGCCGGCCTCGAGCACGTGCCGGGCCTGACCCGCATGCCCCCGCGCGACGTGCTGTGGATGTACGACCTGCTGCACGAACGCCGTGACGACCTGCGCACGCACCTGAGTTCCGCGGGTGTGGAGACCCGGGTGTTCTTCAAGCCGATGAGCCGTCAGCCGATGTACCTCGACCCGCGCTGGCCGGAGCTCACCGCACACCGCTACGCCGAGACCGGGCTCTACCTGCCCACCCACACCGGGCTGTCCACGGCCGACCAGGACGCGATCATCGACGCGGTCCGGTCCTTCCCGCACGAGGGCTGAGGGCGCGGCGCTCATCGCGGGCAGGTGCCCGCGGTGAGCGCCGCGTCGGCGATGAGTGCCGCGTCGGCCGGGGCGGTGCCGGCCCGGACCGAGAGAGCCGGCCCGGTCCGGGACAGCGATCCCGGACCGACGCCGTCAGCCCGGTCCGATCCAGCTGGTCGGAGCGACGAAGCCGGGCGGGCCGCCCCACGACACCGGCCGGGCCCGCGGCGTGGCGGTGGCGGGGGCGGGCCGCCGAGCGGCCAGGACGGCGGCGACGAGCGCCGCCAGCTCGGCGTCGTCCGGTCGCCCGCGCAGGACGTGGACCGCCGCCGGCACCGGCCCGGGGGAGCCGGTGCCCGCGGTCGTGCGGCCGCTCACGTCGGCGGGTTCCCGTGCTTGCGGAACGGCAGGTCGGCACGCTTGGCACGCAGCACGGCCAGGGCGTCGACCAGGGCGGACCGGGTGTCGGCGGGGTCGATGACGTCGTCGACCAGGCCGGCCTCGGCGGCGTAGTAGGGGTGCATCAGCTCCTGGCGGTACTGTTTGATCCGCTGCAGCCGCGTCGCCTCCGGGTCCGGCGAGCCGGCGATCTCCCGCCGGAAGACGACGTTCGCGGCGGCCTCGGCCCCCATCACCGCGATCTCGTTGGTCGGCCACGCGAGCGAGATGTCGGCGCCGATGGAGCGGGAGTCCATGACGATGTAGGCACCGCCGTAGGCCTTGCGCAGGATCAGCTGCACCCGGGGCACCGTGGCGTTGCAGTAGGCGTACAGGAGCTTCGCACCGTGCCGGATGATCCCGCGGTGCTCCTGGTCGCCGCCCGGGAGGAAGCCCGGCACGTCGACCAGCGTGACCAGCGGGATGCTGAACGAGTCGCAGGTGGACACGAAGCGGGCCGCCTTCTCCGAGGCCGCGATGTCCAGCACGCCCGCGAGCGAGGCCGGCTGGTTCGCCACGATCCCGACGGTGTGCCCGTCGAGCCGGGCCAACCCGCAGACGATGTTCGGCGCCCAGTCCGCGTGCACCTCGAACAGGTCGCCGTCGTCGACGATCTCCGCGACGACCGCGCGCATGTCGTAGGCGCGCGTCGTGTCGGCGGGGACGAGGTCCAGCAGGGACGAGGTGGGCCGGTCGGCGGGATCACCGGTCTGGACCCGTGGTGGCGCCTCCCGGTTGTTGGACGGCAGCAGCGAGACGAGGTGCCGGACGTCGGCGAAGCAGGAGGCCTCGTCGTCGTGGACGAAGCCGGCGGAACCCGACCGCGTCGCGTGCACGTGCGCGCCGCCGAGCCCCTCGTGGTCGATGTCCTCACCGGTGACCGCGGACACGACGTCCGGCCCGGTGATGTACATCTGCGCGACGTCGCGGACCATGAACACGTAGTCGGTGAGTGCGGGGGAGTAGGCGGCGCCACCGGCGCACGGCCCGAGCATCACGCTGATCTGCGGGATCACCCCGGACGAGCGGACGTTGCGGCGGAAGATCCCGCCGTAGCCCGCGAGCGCCGTGACCCCCTCCTGGATGCGGGCCCCGGCCCCGTCGCTGAGCGCGATCAGCGGTGCCCCGGCCGCCTCGGCCATGTCCATGACCTTGTGGATCTTGCTGGCGTGGGCCTCACCGAGCGAGCCGCCGAAGATGCGGAAGTCGTGGGCGTAGACGAAGACCGTCCGTCCGTCGATCCGCCCCCAGCCGGTGACGACGCCGTCGGAGTGCGGCCGGCGGTCCTCGAGCCCGAACCCGTGGGCGCGGTGCCGGCGGAAGCGTTCGATCTCCCGGAACGAACCGGGGTCGAGCAGCAGTTCGAGCCGTTCGTGCACGGTGAGCTTCCCGCGGGCGTGCTGGGCCGCGGTCGCCTGCGCCGACGGGCCGCTGCGGGCCTGCTCACGCAGCTCGGCGAGCTCACCGACCCGCGACCGCAGGTCGGGCTCGGTGGGGTCCCCGGTCGTGCCGACGCCGTCCCTGGTCGTGGTCATGTCCATCCCTCCGTCGGTCGGCTCCGCTCACTTCACGTGGTCGGCGACGACCTGCGGGGGCCACGACCCCATCTCGAACATCCCGAGCGCGTACGCCTTCGAGATCAGCGCCGGACGGTTCTTGACCTTCATGCGGCGCAGCAGGGAGGTGACGTGGTACTCCACCCCGCCGCGGCTGAGGAACAACGTCGAGGCGAGCTGGACGGTGGACGCCCCCGATGCCACCCCTTCGAGGATCTTGGCGTCCATGTCGGACAGGATCCGGCGCGGTCGCGGGACCGGCGCGCCGCGCTCGGCGTGCGGCGCGAGGACGGCGATGACGCCCTCGATCCGGCCCGCCCCGCGGGCGAACGGGGTCGCGGTCAGCTCGCCCTGGAGCTGCCCCTCGGGGGACTGCAGCGTGACCGTGGTGTCCTTCAACCGGGACTGCTGACCGTCGAGCAGCCGCTGCAGCCGACCGTGCACCGCGGTCCGCACGCTCGGGTCGAGCAGGTCACAGAACGCCGACCCGCAGAGGTCCTCGTGCAGCTGCTGACGGAACCGCCGGAACATCTCCTGATTCGCCGCGACGATCCGCAGCGATCGGTCCAGGGACACCATGCAGGACTGGTGCGCCCCGGGGCCGCGTGACTGTGACGAGCGTGTCCCTGTCGTCGACTGGTTCATGTCGCTCCCCTGCGAATCGGGATCCCGGCGTGTTCGGGAGGATCAACTCTTTACGCCGAACGGCTTCCACCGACGTTATGAACCGTTACGCCGGAGCGTCAACGCGGAGTGGCCGCAAGCGCTTAACACTGTGGCTGTGCAGTCACTCGGCCGGGTGGCGAGAGGGGGCGGTGTGTGATGGGTGTCACTACGGTGTGGAGGGGCGGATTCTGGGGGTTTCCTCAGTACGGTCTGCGGCATCGTCGGGGGCTCACCCGGGGCACCTGCACGGCAGGTCCGGGGGCGGGTCATGTCACGGTCATACCGTGGTCATGCTGGAGTCATGGCAACCATCGCCGCAGGTCAGGTGCGGTCGAGGAGGCGGACGAAGCCGTTCGCGGCGAGTTCGGCCAGCCATCCCGTCATGCGGTCGCGGACGACCCAGGGATCGGCCTGCCAGGCGCGGGCCAGCTCCAGGGCGGCATCGCCCAGGACCCACTGAGGTGTTCTCAGTAGCGGGTTGATCATGTCGTGCGGTCGTACTCGGTGTGGAGTAGTACGAGCGCAGCTGCGGTGATCGCGCCGGTGCGCCAGGGACATAGCGTGACTCGCCGCAACGCGGCGAAGGTGGTCTTGAGCAGGGCGTTTCCGCGTTCGGCCAGAGCACGAAGGGCTGAGTGCAGGGTGTTGACGGTGCGCTGGTTGACCGTCTGCCCGCGGCCGGGGGCGAGTTTGATGGGCACGGTGAGCCGGTCGGCTTCGCCTTCGTAGCCGAGGTCGCCCAGCGCGGCGTGGGTGTCGTCGGTGAACGCGGCCAGGCCCTCGAGCAGCCCGGGGTGGGTACGGGCGCAGCGGGTGTCGTGCTCGCGGCCCGGCCGCACGTCGCTGGTCCATAGCGGCCATCCATCAGGTGCGGTGAGGACCTGGATGTTCCCGCCGTGGCGGCGGTGCTTGCCCGACCACCACAGGTCGACCCCGGGGGTGAGGCCGAGCGCGCGGCACCGGTCGGTGGCGATCAGGGTGCCGTCGAGATTCACGTGGGTGTGCCCGGCTGTGCGGGCGGCGAGCAGGGCTCC
>NZ_MCIM01000001.1:4504625-4553794 GCF_001932405.1 Pseudonocardia sp. Ae331_Ps2
GGGCTCCGTGCAGGCCGGGTGCGGCCGCGGCGAGGACGTCGATGCCTTCGTGCAGGTAACGGTAGGCCGTTGCAGTGCTGATCGCGTTGTCACCGGCCAAACATCGGACCCGGGTAGCATCACAGAACCAGCGGATCACCAGCACTGCCTGGGCGAACGGGGTCAACGCCCGCCGCCGGGTGCCACGTCGACGGCGTTGAAGGACCAGGAGCCGCGCCAGATAGGCCACGGTGCGCTCCCCGATCGGGAGGACAGCGGTGTAGGTGACAGGATCAGACATGCAGGACCTCGGTGACGGTGTCGATCTGTGCTGGACCGAACCGATCTACCGGGGTCCTGCCCCGTTCCCGCTCATCTCACCACCCTCGGCGTGTCGCCACGACCTGCCACCCCGCTACTGAGAACACCTCACTGGGCCCGGCTGAGGCTGACCCACATCGCCGTCTGCGCGGCGGTGCAGAGGAGCGTGTCGGGACTTCCGGCGAGCCGGATTTCCATCCACCCGTTGCTCAGCACGCTGACCGTCATTCCGGGGGCGGGGCCGATCCGTCGATTCCGTGTCTCACGCGACATGGCGCGGCAATTCGTCATCGAGTTCGGACGCGACGTACATCAGAATGTCATCTACGGCGCGACCGCTGTTCATGACGACCAGTGTCGAGGACGTCATGTGCGGATATCACCAGTATCCGACTCCTGTCGGGTGACAGCGGCTCGCCGGCGTTCAGCCCGGGCCGAGGTCGCCGCGGCCACCGATTCCGAGCTTGCGGTAGGCGCTGGTGAGGCGCTTCTCGACGGCGCGCCGGCTGACCCTCAGCTGCTGCGCGATCTGCTGGTTGGAGGCCCCGGCCCGGACCAGGGCCACGGCCTCCTGCTCGCCCGCGGTGAGCCGGCCGGCCCCGGTCCCCGTGGACCGTGACGAGCCGGCATGCGCCGCGACGGCGGCGCCGAGCGGCGCCTCGGCCGACTCTGCCGGTGCGCCTGCCGCGGGACGCGGGGCGAGCACCGGGCGGGGGACGGGGCGGGGCGGGACCGCCCCCCCCGCCGGCAGCCCCGGGCCGGGGGACGGTGTCGGGGCAGTGCTCGAGCGCCACCGCGACCCGGTCGGCCTCGGCGCCGTCCTCGGAGTCCGCGAGTACCGCCGACGCCGAGCGCAGGAGGCGCAGGCGCTCCGGCCCTTCGGCGAGCTCGGCACGGACCCGCAGCGCACGGCCGAGTGCGGCCGGTGCCCCCCAGCTCGTGGCGAGCGAGAGCTCGGTCTCGGCGAGGTCGCGGGCGGTGCCGACCTCGCCCAGCCGGGCGGCCAGCAGGGCGGCCCGCCCACGCCACGGGAACACCGCCGGATTGCGCCAGCCCAGGTGGTCCAGGTGACGACCGGCGTCGAGCAGGCACTCCAGCGCCAGTGGGAGGTCCCCGGCGGCCGACGCCGCACCGCTGCGGCGCAGCCGGTGCATCGCGCGCTCGGGCAGTCGCGGACGTGCGAGATCGGTGTCGGTGTCGGTGCCCCGGATCCGGACCTCCTTCACCACGGCGGTGGCCGTCAGGGCCACCGCGAGCGGGGTGACCGGCGCGTCCGGATCGCGGGGGGCGAGACGGACCTCGCGTCCACGCGCGAGTGCGAGCAGGGCGTGCAGATCCGCGGAACGGCCGGCGCCCGCCGCCGCGCCCTGCTGCACGGCGAGCCGGTGCGCCAGCGACCCTGCCCGGTCCGCCGCCACCAGTGCGAGTCCCAGGAGCTCGGGCAGCGCGCCGGTCGGATCCAGCTCGCGGGCCGGGACGATCCGCAGCAGCCGCGCCCCGAGCCCCGCCACGGAGGCGGCCGGCACCCGACCGGAGAGCGCGGCGCCGTGCAACAGGACGGTGATCAGCTCCTGCCCCGCCGAGGTGGACAGCTCCGCGTCCGGATCGGCGAGCACCTCCTGCAGCCTGTCACAGCCGGCCTCCAGTCCCTCGGGCGTCTGCTCGTCGAGCCGGTGCCGACGGGTCCGGATGCGCAGGGCGAGCGGCCGGTCGCCGGCGGTGGCCGGGTCGGCGTCGGCCTGCCGGACCGCGTCGCGGACCTCGGCGGGCGCGGTGACGACGGCTCCCACCGGGAGGGCGGCGATGGCCCGGGCCCTGGCGCGCGGCCCGTCGAGGAGGGGAAGGGCCTGGGCGACGTGCCGGGTGGCGATCGTCGGGGCGTACCCGGACTCGGCAGCGGCCAGGTCGGCCAGGACCGATCCCCGCTCGGCGGGGGACAGGTCCCCGTCGAGCAGTACCCGCCGCAGGTGGTCGGCGGCGGTCCGGCCCCCGCCGACCGGGTCCTCGGCGAGGCACAGTGACGCGGCCGTCCGCAGGGTGTGCACCGCCCACCGCTCCAACGGCGTCGTGCAGGCCAGCAGATGTCCGGCCACCTCCGCCGGGGGCCGTCCGATCTCGTGCAGGAGGCGGGCTGCCTCGGCGTGCACGGTGCACCGGTCGGTGGGGCCGAGGGCGACGTCGGCGACCGCCGGATGGCTCGGGCCGGGCGGGTCACGGTCGAGCAGCAGCCCGGCGTCGACCAGGCGGGCCCGCGCCGTCCTGGCCGCCGCCGCATCGAGACCGGACAGCCGGCGGATCGTCCCCGTGTCGCCGTCGTGGTCGAGCACGACCACGGAGCGCAGGTAGCGGAGGGCCTCGTCGTCCAGGTCGCGCACGGCCCGGGCGAACCGCTCCAGCAGGGCCGGGGGGCGGAGTGCGCCGACCGGCGTCCGCGCTGCGGTGTCGTCCCCGGACGCAGCGGCCTCGGACAGCAGCTGGGTGAGCACCATCGGGTTGCCGAGGCTGGCCGCGTGGAACACGCCCGCTGTCCCCGGCGCCGACCCGGCCCCGATCCACTCCTCGACCACGGCGGTGGTGGCCCGCTCCGACAAGGGGTGGAGCCGGACGTCACGAGCGGTCGCCAGCAGTCTGCGGACCGATCGGCGGTCGGCTCCCCGGTCCCCGGCGAGCACCGAGCACACGAGGGCGACGGGTCGCTCGTGGGCGGACAGGGCGAGCTCGACGAGCCAGTCCAGGGACGGGTCGTCGGCCCACTGGAGATCGTCGACCAGCACCACCAGGGGACTGCCGGGTGCCGTCGTGCGGTCCAGGAACCCGACGGGGTCGGCCAGGGCGGCGTCCTCGGCACCGACCGGGAGGTCGTCCTCGACACCGACCGGGAGGTCGTCCTCGACACGGTCCCCCGGCAGCAACGGATCGACCAGCTGGTGCACCACCCCGCGGGCGAACTCGCGCTCAGCCGGGGCGGCACACGCCCGCAGCACCTGCATCCCGGTGCTCCCGGCCCTCGCCGCGACGGCCCCGAGCACGGTCGTCCGACCGGAGCCGATCCCCCCGCTCACCACGGCGGTCCCGCCGAGCCCGTCCCGTGCTCCGGCCAGGAGCGACCCGAGCCGTTCGAGTTCGCGCTCACGACCGTGCACGCGACACCTCCGGTGTCGATCCCACGGGGGGCAGCTCGCGCAGTGTCGCGGTGACCAGTGCGATCGGCGCGGGAGCCCCCCACCGGAGTGCCAGCCGGTGCTCGTCGAGTGCCAGCCTGCGGGCGGTGGCGTGGGAGCCGAGCCCGGCCAGCAGGCGGGCGGCCGTCGAGCGCCACGGTGCGATCGCCGGGTTGACCCGGCCCCGGTCGAGGAGCAGGCGACCGCACGCCATCAGCTCGTCGACCGCGTCCTGGGGGGAGCCGGAGAGCATGTGCACGATCCCCCGGACGTAGGTGAGCAACGCGACCCCCGCACGGTCGGTGTCCGAGGTGCTCCCGGCGAGGGCGACCGAGGTCGCCGTGGCCAGGTCACCGTCGACGACGTGCAGCAGCGCCTCGACCGCGTCGAGCAGCGGATCGCAGCCCGGCTTCCGGACGGCGGCAGGGCCGCGCCGGGCGGCACGCAGGTCGCGGCGCGCACCCTCCCAGGCCCCGGCGCGCAGCTCGAGCAGGGCCGAGACGCCCAGCACCAGCGTGGGCACGCGCCCGGCCCCGGCCAGATCCAGGACGAGGCGGCGCATGCCGGCGCGCGCCTCGTCGTGGTGGCCGGAGGCCTGCAGGGTCATCGCGGCCGTCACCCGGGGGACGATCGGGCGGTCCGCGTCCGGGTCCCCGACGACGGCCGCGGCCTCCCGGGCGAGCGCGAGCGCCCGTCGGCGGTCCCGTCCCAGCAGCAGCAGCGAGTACGCCTCGGCGCCGCCGGCGCCCTCGGGTGGCGGGCCGTGGTCGACTCCCGCACCGTCGAAGCCGAGCTGCCGGACCTGGGTTGCGGACGGTCGGCAGGGCGCAGCCGCGCCGGCGAGTGCTCGGCGCGCGGCCCCGGTGTCGCCCTCGGCCAGCAGCAGGTCGATCGCGGAACGTGTCGTGCGGGGACGGGGTGCGTCCCCGCGGTCCGGCGCCGGGTCGTCGTGCGGCTCCGGGTCCGGGCCCGAGGCGGCGAGCCGGGAGAGCAGCCGGCGCGCGGCAGCCGGGTCGTGGTGTGCGCGCGCCGCGGCGAGCGTCGTCGTCAGCGGGCCGCGCAGAGCCGCGGGCACGTTCTCGTCGAACGCGCGTTCGGCAACGGCCGCCGCCTCGGCGTGTCTGCCGGTGGCGAGCAGCTCGCGGGCGCCCCGGTGCAGCAGACCGGCGACCCAGGGCTCGCCCTGGACCGGCGCCGCCAGCAGCACCCGGGCGATGTCGGACTCGGGCAGCGCGGCCCGGCGGGCCGCACGTGCCGCCCGCGTGAAGAGGGCGCGTCGCTCGGCGAGGGGCACGCGGCTCAGTACGACGTCCGCGGCGACCGGGTCCAGCACCGCCGGGTGGGTCCCGGCCAGGAGCCCGGTCGCGGCGAGCCGGGGACCGAGGTCTCCGCCGTGTCCGGTGGCCGGTCCGATGCGCCCGGCCAGCGCCGCGAGCGGACGACCGCACACCGCGATGCCGGTCAGCGCGTGGCGCAGGTCGTCGGGGAGGCCGTCGACGACCGCGTTCGCGTGGTCCTGCCGGGCCCTGTCGACGACGCGGGCCAGCCGGGCCGGGTCCCCGTCGCCGTCCCAGCGGTCGAGAACCGTCGACAGGACCGCCGGCACGCCGCCGGTCGCGCGCCGCAGCCGGACGGCGGTGGCGCGGTCCGGGACGTGGCCCAGCCGGTCGGTGACCGTGTCGCGGACCTCGGCGAGGGTGAGCCGGGCGGTCCGGACGACCGTGTCCTCCGGCGGACCCGGCGCCAGCGCCCACGACGAGCCCCCGTGGGTGCCGGTGTCGGACACGAGGACCCCGAACGAGGCGTGGTGCCGTCGTCGGAGCAGCATCTGCAGCCACTCCTGGCTCAGGGGGTCGGCCCACTGCAGGTCGTCGACCACGAGGAGCAGCGGCCGTCGACGCGCGGACTCCAGGACCGTGCGGCAGTACCGGTGCAGCGCCGCATGGTCGACCCGGCCCGGCGCGGTGGGCGGGAGCGGCTCGCCGGGGCGGGGCCCGCACGCCGCGATCAGGCGGGACGTCGTCGACAGCGGACGGTCGTGGCGGCCCTCGACGGCGCGCGCGGCCAGTACGCGGACACCGCGTTCCCCGGCCCTGTCCGCTGCCCACCGCAGCAACGTGGACCGCCCCGTACCTGGCTCGCCCAGGACGACGGTGAAGGTCGGAGTGCCGCCCGCGACCCGGCGCACCGTCTCCAGGAGCGCGGCGTGCGGCCTGCGCCGGTCCGGGCCCGCGGTCACGCCGCGCCGCCACGGTCGGCGGCGACCAACGGGGCGAGCCCGGTCCGGTCGGTGACGTCGAGCTTCCGGAACGCGCTCGTCAGGTGCACCTCGACGGTGCGGACCGTGATGAACAGCGCCCGGGCGATCTCCCGGTTGCGGGCACCCCCGGCGGCCAGGCGCACCACCCGCCGCTCGGCGGAGGTGAGGGGGTCCAGCGGAGAACCCGTCGGCCGCCGCATCCGGCCGCCCGCGCGGTGCAGGGCCGCCCGCGCCCGGGAGGCCTCCCGCGTCGCCCCGCAGCGGGCGGCGAGGGTCGCGGCCTCGCGCAGCTGACGGCGTGCCTCGATCACGTGCCCCGAGGCGAGCAGGCCGGTACCCCATCGGAGACGGGCCTCCACCAGCTCCGACCGGGCGGGTGAGTCGTCGAGCACCGCCACCGCCTCGGCCAGCAGATCCAGCCCGTCCGGACCGGGGGTCGTCGCACCGCGGGCGGTGAGCGCGAGCCCGCGGGCCCTGGGGGTGCCCCACCGCGCGGCCAGCGCCGCGCCGTGCTCGACGACCGGGGCCGCGTCGTCGGGTCTCCCGAGATCGGCGAGGAGCAGGGCGGCACGCGCCCACCAGGGCGCGAACACGGCGTTGGCGATGCCGTCCTCGTCGAGGGCGGCGCCGCACCGCCGGTACAGCGCCAGTGCCCTGGTGTGCCGGCCGCGGGCCGCCGCGACGTCGCCCCGGGCGAGCAGCAGGTCGTGGTGCTCCCAGGTGAGGTCCTCGTCCCACCGGTGCTGCCGTGCGGCCAGGACCTCCGTCGCCCGGTCGACCGCGCCCCGACGCAGGTGCACCCCCGCCAGGACGATCGACGGGGTTCCGGTGCCGCAGTCCCGACCCGCCCGGCGGGCGGTCTCCATCGCCTCGTACGCAGCGGCCTCCGCCGCGGCCAGCTCCCCCGTGGCGAGACGGGCCTCGGCCAGCCCGCTCGTGGCCAGGGTCCGCGTCCAGGACGAGACCTCGTGCCCGGGGCGCCGCAGCACGCCCTCCAGCAGGGCGACGGACTCCTCGCAGCGGTCGGCCAGGCGCAGGACCCGCGCACAGGCCAGCGCCGTCCAGCCGGCGAGCTCGGTGTGCTCGCGGGGTGCCGCCCGACGAGCCAGCTCGACGGTCCTCGCGGGATCGCGTCCCGCGAGGAGCAGGGCGGTCGCGAGCATCGCGAGCTTGTGCCGGCCGGCTTCGGTGTCGCCCTCGGGGACGTCGGTCCGGTACGCCCGCTCGATCGTGCGGGCGACCGTCCGCCGCCGGTCCAGGCCGACGACGAGCAGCACCGCCTCGGCCGAGGTGCGCAGGTCCGCTGGTCGTGGCAGGACCTGCGGCTCGTCGTCCACGGCGTCGCGGTGGTCGAGCTCCTCCAGCGCCGACCGGAGGACCGCGGCCGCGTCCGCGGGGCCCCGGGCCGGCAGCGAGGCCATCGCGAGCTGCACGGCGACCTGCATCCGACGGGCCGGGTCCACCGCCGACGCGTGCGCGACGCGCAGGTGCTCGACCGCGCCGGTCGGGTCGGACACGGCGAGCGCGGAGGCCAGGCGCGACCGCAGGGCGACGTCGGCCGGCCGCGCGTCCACCACCGGGGCGAGATACCGCGCGAGGTCGGCGAACGCGGACCGGTCGGCCGCACGGTCGGCGGCCTCCTGGAGCACGGTCAGCATCCACGGCTCGGCGGGGTCGGGCAGCTGCAGCAGCAGCTCCGCGATGCGCTCGGCCGGCGCGCCCGCGTCGTTCAGCACGCGTGCGGCGCGCCGCCGGAGCCGTCCCAGCTCGTGGTCGGGGATCCGGTCCAGGACCGCTGTACGCAGGCGGTCGTCACCGAGGTCCGTGCCGTCGGGGGTGAGCACCCCGGTCCGGGCGAGGGCACGCACGGCGCCGGCGGTCGGGACGGGGCCGACCCCCGCGACGGCGGCGAGCGTCCCGATGGTGGACGGCCCCGCGACCGCGAGCGCCGCCGTGAGGCGTCCGACGCACGGACCTCCGGAGCGCAGGTGCCAGTCGACCGTCTCGTCGGTCCGGCGGCGGGAGCTCCCCGTCCGCTCCGCCACCGGAGGTGGGGGGAGCGGTGTCGCGGTCCTGGCCCGCTCCGCGGGGCGCAGGGCCAGCGTCTCGGTCGACGGGGCACGCAGGGGCCAGAGCCGTTCGGGGAGGACCCCGTCGACGTCGGTGCGCGCCGCGAGGACGAGTCCGATCGGGAGGCCGTGCATCCGGCGCAGGAGGAACCCCAGGAAGGCCAGCGACCCGGCATCGCAGCAGTGGACGTCGTCGACGACCAGCAGGAGGGGACCGCGCGCGACGAGGCTCGTGGTGAACCGGTGGAGAGCGCGCAGCCGGCGGTGGAGCTCGTCCGGTGTCGCGGTGGGGCCGAGCTCGTCGAGGACCGTCGCGACGTCGTCGGCGTGACGCGCGGTCGGACCCAGCAGGTGGCCCACCGTTCCGAACGGGGTGGGTTCGGGGTCCTGTCGGCCGGTGGCGTGCAGCAGCCGGACGTCGTGGTCGTGGTGCCGGCGCAGGGTGTCGAGCAGGGCCGTCTTGCCGGTCCCGGGTGCGCCGGTCAGCAACCGGGCGATCGGCCTGCCGGCGGCGACGGTCGCGGGTGCTGCGGTGAGCCAGGCCCATTCCGTGGCCCACCAGGACAGGTGGGCCGGCGGTCCTTCCCGCACCGTCACCGCCCTCCTCTCCCGGTACCGCCCGGTCGACTCCGTGCCGTCGGCGGCCTGCGCCGGGGCGTCCCGGGTGCGGTCGGTGGGGGGACGCCTCGCCGGGCACCCCCCTCGACGTGGGGAAACTCGGCCGCGAGCTCACGTATGACGGTACGAAGATCGAAACGAGGGCGTCAACGACCTGGCCCCGTAAGCGCTTAACATTGTGGACCGCCCGGCGGCTCGTGAGGGAGGTGTGGTTCGGTGTGTGGTCTAGGTCACTTCGGTGTGTGCGTCACGAGGCCGGCGGCCAGGAGGCCGTCCAGCCAGTCGTTCATCCGGTCGCGCACGTTCCACGGCTGGCAGCCCCACGCGTCGGCGAGGCGGATCGCGGCGTCGCCGACGTGCCATCCGTTCTCGGCCAGGCAGAGCCACATCGCGGTCTCCTCGAGGTTGCACAGCAGCGCACCACCACCGGGGTGGTGCAGCTCCATCCAGCCGTTGTCCAACACGCGGGCGTCGACACCGGTCACGGGTCGGACGGTCACGCCGCCCACCCTGGCCGACGGCCGCCATGGATGTCACGCCGGTTCCGAGGACGAGGGCGCCGCGGGTGCCCGTCGGCCGCGTGCCGAGGACGACGGGATGGAGGAGGCTGGGCGTCGGCACGGCCGACGAGCGGGGGAGACGCGATGACCGACCTCGGGTCCGGGCCCGGCGCGGTCTTCACACCCGCCGACCGCGCGTTGCTCGCCCTGTTCGACACCGCGGTCGACCGGCCCCTCGGCCCCCGCACCGACGACGGCCGCGGCAGCCTGCTGGTGGTCGCCGGCCCGGTCGGGAGCGGGCGGACCGCCGCGTTGGGGGACTGCACCGTGCGTGCCGGTGGGCGTGGGGCGGTCACCCTGACCGCGCGCTGCCACCCCGTCGACCGGCAGGTCCCCGGCGCGGTCGTGCGGAGCCTGCTCGGTCCCCGGGGCGCGGGAACCGGTGTCGCGGGCCCGACCGGGCGACCGGAGGCGGACCTCGCGGACCTGCTGACCGGCCGGCCGGGAGTGCTCGTCGTCGACGACGCCGAGCACTGCGACGACCTGTCGGCGGGGTGGTTGGCCGATCTCGTCGATCCCGGCGCGCGGCTTCCGGTCGTCGTTCTCCTCGGGGCCCTCGGGAACGGTGCGTCGGGCCTCCCCGACCCGCTGGCGGCACGGGCGGAGGTGGTGCACGTCCTCGAGCCCCTGGAACCCGTCCGGGTGGACGCGGCCGTGCGCGCCCGCTGGGGCCGGGAGGTCGGCGACGGTGTGCTCGCCGCGGTCCGGGAGGTCACCGGGGGGAACCCGCTGCTGTTGGCCGGGCTGTTGGACCTCCCGGACCCGCCCGACCCCGCGCGGGTGCGACGAGCCGGTTCGCCCCGTCTGCGGCTGCGGTTCGACGATGCGCTGCGCCGGTCGTCCCGGGACGTCGGGGAGCTGCTCGCGACGGTGGCGGTCCTGGGGGAGCACGCCACCCCGCAACGGTGCGCCGCGCTGGTCCCCGCGGCCGGGGCGGACCTCGCCGCAGCCCGTCGTGACGCGGTTGCCGCCGGGCTGCTGCTGGACGAGGCAGCCCCGCGGCTGCGGCACCCGCTGGTCGGCTCCGCGGCCCTGGCGGTCATGGATCCGCAGGAGCGCCGCCGCCTGCGTCTCGACGCGGCCGCGCTGCTCGCCGAGTCGGGCGAGCCGTCGGCGGCCGCCGACGTGCTGCACGACGTCGCGGGAACGCTGCCCGACGACATGGTCGCGGTCCTGTGCGACGCGGCCGACTGGTCGCTCCGGCAGGACGCACCGGACATCGCGGCCCGGCACCTGCAGCGCGCGCTCCTCGCCCATCCGACCGCCGCGCGCCGGGCGGAGGTGCTCGCGCGGCTCGCCGTCGTGGAGCGCGGCCTGCATCCCGGACGGGCCCGGCTCCGTGCGGTTCAGGCGGTCCCGTTGCTGCAGGGACTGCGCGAGCGCGCCGCGGCGCTGTGCGACGCCGGTGCGCTGGGACTGCATCTCGACCCCGCTCCGTCGGTCGCCCTGCTGCGCCGCACCGCGGCCGAGGTCGCAGGGGTCGAGGACCCCGACGACGACCTGCGCGACCTCGGACTGCGACTACAGGCCCGGGTCCACCAGCTCGACGGTCTCGAGGCGGCCGGGGTGGCCCGCAACGTCGCGCGTCTGCGTGAGCTCACCCGCGGCGGGGAGCCGCCCCTCGGCACGGCCGGTGAACGGGAGCGGATGGCGGTCCTGGTCCACTCCGCCGCGGTGGCCGGGGCACTCCCGGCGGCGCAGGTCGCCGAGCTCGCCCGGCGGATCCTCGACGCCGACCCCACCGCGAGCGCGCACGTGCACACCCCGACCGCCGCCGTGATCCCCTGCCTGTGCATGTCCGAGGCCACCTCCGGGCTCCCGGCCGTACTCACGACCGCGTCGGCGACCCCGGGCATCGCCCCGGTCACCGCCGCCGTGCTGCAGGCCGAGTACGCCGCGGTGCTGGTGTGCGGCAACCGGCCGGACGAGGGCGGGGAACTGAGCCGGACGGCCTACCGGGAGCTCGTCGCCAGTGCCCCCGGGACCGCACTCGCCGCGACCTTGCTCGTCCCGCTGTTCACCGCGGTGCACGACCCGGACCTGGCCCGTCGGGTCGTCGCGGACACCGATGCGCTGCCCGAGGTGCCCGACGACGTCGTCGCCGGGACAGCCATGCTGCGGGCCCAGGTCGCGGTGGCCGACGGTCTCCCGGCGGACGCACTGCGCCTGAGTCTGGAGGCCGGACGCGAGTTCGACCGGATCGGCTGGGTCGACGCGCCCCAGCCGCGGCGGAGCTGGGCGATCGAGCTCCGGCGCAGGGTCGGTGACGTCGGGGGCGCGCGTGAGCTCAGCGCGCGTGAGCTCGGGCTCGCCAGGGCGTGGGGGGCACCTGCCCGGCTGGGCCGTGCCCTGAGGACGGCCGGGGAGCTGGAGTCCGGCACCGCCGCCGTCGCGTTGCTGCGGGAGGCCGTCGAGGTGCTTCGGCAGAGCTCGGACCGGGCGGAGGGCCGACGGGCCGCCCTGGCGTTGCGCCGCCGGACGGCCGGGCCGGTGCCGGTGCCCCCCGAGGACGCCTGTGGTCCGTCACGGCTGGCCGGACGACCGGCGGACCGCCGGCACGGTCTCACCCCGAGGGAGTACCGGACGGCGGAGCTGGCCGCGGGCGGGCGTACGAACCCCGAGATCGCCACGGTGCTCGGGACCAGCGTCCGGGGCGTCGAGAAGCACCTCACGCGGATCTACCGCAAGCTCGGTGTGGCCGGTCGGCCGGCACTGGGCCGGATGTGGGAGGAGGGGTCCGATCTCCACCGCTGACGGTCCGGACCCCGGACGACTGCTGGATCGTGACGCCGAGCTCGCCGCGGTCCGGGCCGCGGTCGACGCCGTCGCCGCCGGGCATCCACGGACGGTGGTCGTCGTCGGGCCGGCCGGATCCGGTCGCACGACGCTGCTCGAGGTGACCGCCGGGCTCGCCGCGGCCCGCGGGCTGCCCGTACGGCGTCTCGGGGGGCCCGGCCCCCTCCCCGGCGGACCGCTCGTCGTCCTCGTCGACGACCTCGACGACGCCGGTGCGGAGGTCGGCCTGCGTGCGGCCGGGCTGGCACGGAGGTCGGCGGGCCCGGCGCCGGTCCTGATCGTCGCCGCGCTGCGCGGCACGGGCTCGGGCCGCAGCACGCCCGGGGCGGTGACCGCCGACGACGTGGCGGCCTGCCTCGGCCCGGCGCCCCCGGCGGCGCGGCCGGCGATCGACGCGCTCCTGACCGCTGCCGGTGCCCGGCTGCTGCCGCTGCTGCCGCTGCGGTCGGCGTCGACGCGGACGGTGCTGGACGCCGCGGACTGGCCGGTCGACGCGGTCGAGGCCGCGCGCGCGGCGACCGCGGGACTGCCCGGATGGCTGGCCGCGCTGGGCACCGAGCTCGCCGCCGACGGCGCGGACCGGACCGGCCGCGCCGTGAAGCCCGCTCTCGTGCGCGCGGCGGCCGAGCGGGCCACCGCCGACCGGCTGCCGGCCGTGCTGCGGCGCCTCGGCCCCGAGGCGACCGCGCTGGTGCGCGCCGTCGCCGTGCTCGGGACCGGGGCCGGCCGGGACACCGTCGCGGCGCTGTCCGAGCTGGACGACATCGCCCGGGAGGCGGCATCGGCCCGGTCGGCCGCGTTTGGGGTCCTGGAGGCCGACGGCGTCCGGTTCCTGCTCCCGCAGGCCGCCGCCGTCGTCCTCGCCACCACCGACCCAGCGACCCTGCGGTCCACCCGCGCGCGGGCCGCGCGGATCCTCGACGCCGGCGGTGCCGCCCCGGAGACCGTCGCCGACCAGCTGCTCGGTGCGGGACCGCCGTCCGACGCCGCGGCGGTCGCGGTCCTCCGGACGTCCGGGACGGCGCTGCTCGCCGGCGGGCAGCCGGGCCGGGCGGCGCTGCATCTCGGGCACGCGCTGACCGGGCCGGTCCCCGTGAGCGACCGAGCCGCCCTGCTCACCGATCTCGCCGTCGCCGAGCGCAGCGCCGACCCCCGCCGTGCGCTGTCCCACCTGGACGCCGCGCTGGCGGTGCTGGCGGACCCGGTCGAGCGAGCACGGACCACGCTGCGGCTCGTCCCCCTGCTGGCCGGCGCCGGGACCGGTGCGCTGCTCCGCCGGATCGACGCGGCCCGGGACGGGTTGCCCGCCGCCGACCCGCCGTCCGACCTGCGGATGCGGCTGGCGGCCCTGGAAGCGCACGTCGCGGCGGGGGACCTGCGCCACATCGGCCGCATCCACTCCTGGTCGGCGGGCACGGAGCGCGCCCGCACCGCATCCGGCCCGGGCGCCCGGGCGGTCCGGGGAGCCCACGCGCTCTGCTCCGCGTGGGCTCTACGCGCGACCGCCGCCACCACGGAGCGGCGGCTCGCCGCCGCGCTCGGCGAGACCGACGAGTCCTTCCTGCGGCCCCTACGGGTCGCCGCGCTGGGCGTGGTGGAGCGGACCGGTGGCGATGCGTCCCGGCACGCCGAGGACGAGCGTGTCCTGAGGAGCGCCCGGCGCCGGGACCGGCCCGTCGTGCGGGCGCTGCTCCGCGCGGAGCGCGCTCTGGAACGCCTGCGCTCCGGCCACGTGCTCGACGCCCTGGCCGACGGGTTGCAGGCGCTGGAGGACCGCGGTGACGACATGGACCACGTCGTCGGCCCCGTCCGGTACGTCGTGGGCATCGCGCTGATCGAGGCCGGCCGCCCGCAGGAGGCCGTCCGACGGCTGCGTCCCGGCCCCGACGAGCCGGACCGCTGGTCGTGGCGGCACAGCTGGGTCCTCACCGCGCGGGCTGCCGCGGCCCAGGCGTCGGGCCGGCCGGAGGAGGCGCTGCGGCTGCTCGACGACGTCGAGCGGCGGATGCGTGCGGCCGGGGCGCTGAACCCGGCACCGCTGGACTGGTGGGAGCGGCTGTCGCTGCTCGCCCTCGGCGCGGGCGACACCACGCGCGCCGCAGAGCTGGCCCGCGAGCAGCTGGGTCTGGCCCGCCGCTGGCGGGCCTCCGGTGCGCTGGGGTCCGCACTGCGTACGTCCGGGCTGGTGACCCCCGGCCGGGCCGGCACGACACTGCTCCGGCGGGCCCACGACGAGCTGGCCGGCTCGCCACGAACCCTGGAGTGGATCCGGTGCGGTCTCGATCTCGCCGAGCGCCTCGGGCCGGGCGACCCCGACGCGACCCGTCTCGCCACCGAGGCACTGGCGCTCGCCGAGGCACGTGGCGCGCGGCTGCAGGCCGACCGTGCCCACGCGCTGCTCCCGGCCGGCGAGGAGCATCGCGTGGGCACGGGTCGCCGGAACGGAGGTCTCACCGCCGCCGAGCGCGAGATCGCCCGGCTGGCCGCCTCGGGGATGACGAACCCCGAGATCGCGGGCGCGCTGCACCTGACCCGACGGACCGTGGAGCTCCACCTCACCCGGGCCTACCGCAAGCTCGGCATCTGCGGGCGACACGAGCTGGGGGAGGCCCTCGGCGGCGCGGTGACCCCCGCGCGACCGCCCCGGGCACCGTGACGGCCGACCCCGCAGCCGACGACCGCGCTCGACGGCCGCCGTGACGGAGATCGATTACCATTCCCGAGGTCACGCTGAGCGAGACAGGAGCACCTGGATGAGGGAACGCCCCGGTCCCACGCCGCTGGTCGGCCGTGACCGTGAGGCGTCCTGGCTCCGCGGTGCCTCCGCCGCCGCGGCCGACGGTTCCGGGGCGGCCCGGCTGCTGCTCGGCGCCCCGGGTCTGGGCAAGACCGCACTGCTCACCGAGCTGTGCGAGGCGACCTCCGGCCCGGTGCGGGTACTGCGCGCCGCGGCGACGCGTGGCCGCGCCGAGTCCGGGTTCGGCGTGGTCCGGGAACTGCTCGGCCCCGACGCCGCCGCCAGGGCGGCCACCCTTCCCGGCGGGGCACGTTGGGCGCGGGCCGCTCTCGCCGACCCCGGGACCGACCGCACGGACGGCGGCAGTGCGGTCGGGGCGGTTCCCGAGCTGCACGGGGCCCTGCACGCCCTGTACTGGCTGACCGTCGACCTGACCGGCGACGGTCCGCTGCTCCTGGTCGTCGACGACCTGCAGTGGTCCGACGACGAGTCGCTCGCGTTCCTGGGCTTCCTGCTCCGGCGTCTGTCCGGGCTGCCGCTGGGAGTGGTCCTGGCCGCGCGGCCCGGCCCCGGCGGTGGTCCGGGCGAGCGGCTGGCCGGGATCGCCGCGGCGGCCGGCGACGCGGTGCGCACGCTGGCCCCGCTGGACCGCGACGACGTCCGACGGCTGGCCGCCCTGCGCGCCGGTGCGCCGCCCGAGGAGTCCCGCCTGGACACCCTGGTCCGGGTCTCCGGCGGCAACCCGCTGCTCGTCGAGCAGCTCGTCCCGGACGGCGGCGGCGAGATCGTGCTCCCCGCCGAGGCCTCAGAGGAGGTCGTGGACGACCTGGTGGAGCACCAGGTCCGGCTCGGTGGCGCGGCGCCCACGGCGGTCGCGCTCGCCGTCGTCGGCGAGGCCGGGGAGGATCTCCTCGCCGCCGTCGCCCGGGTCCCGACCGCCACGGTCCGGGAGTCGCTCGCGGCGCTGGCCGCGTGCGGGCTGACCCTGCCGGGGCGGGCGGCGTTCCGGCACGACCGGCTCCGGGGCGCGGTCCTGCGTCGCTGCGCGGGCCCGGGGGAGCTCGACACGCTGCGTCGGCGCGCCGGACGGGTGCTCTCGGACGCCGGGAGCCCCGCCGAGCTCGTCGCCGGCATCCTCGAACCGCTCCCGGCGCCGCCCGAGCCGTGGATGGTCGACGTGTTCGCCGAGGCCGCCGACTCCGCCGCCCGGCGCGGCGCGCCCGGCACCGAGGCCCGCCTCCTCGACCTGGTGGTCCGGGCCCGGCCCGACGACGTCGAGGTCCGGCTGCGGCTGGCCGCCACGATCGGCCAGCGGGACCCGGACCGCGCGCTGGACCACCTGCAGCACGCACTGGACGTCGCGCACGACATGGCCGGGCGGGCACGGGCGGCGGCCGCCTTCGCGATGACCGCCCTGGCCGTGCAGCGTGCCCCCGAGGGCGTGGAGCTCCTGGAACGGGTCCTCACCGAGCTCGACGGTGACACCACGCCGGCCGCGGCCGAGCTCCGCACGCACCTCGAGGCCGCGCTGCTCGTGGTGGGGCTCGACGAGAAGCGGACGGTCGCCCCGACCATGGCGCGGATGCGCGCCATGTCGGTCCCGGAGGGACGCACGCCCGCCGAACGCCAGAAGCTGGCCATGATGACCGTCGCCACGGCGATGCAGGGTGGCCCGGCCGTCGCCGCCGTCGACGGGGCCCGCCGGGTCCTGCTCGGCGACGACGGCGGGCTGGGTGGCTGGGCGGCGCTGGCGTCGTCGCTGGTCCTGCGCCTCGGCGACGAGACGGCGGAGTCCGACGCCGTGCTCGACCGGCTCGTGGTGGCTGCCCGCGACCGCGCGTCGGCGTGGACCTACGCCTTGGTGACCGGGACCCGGTCGACGAACCGGCTCGCGACCGGCGACCTGCTGGAGGCCGAGCTCGACGCGCTGGCCGCGCTGGAGATCACCAGCCGGGAGACCTGGTCGGACAACGCCGTCGTCCCCACGATCGCGCTGGCGAGCGTCCGGGTCCACCGGGGCGACCCGGCCGGTGCGGAGGAGCTGCTCGACGGCATCTCCCGCCCGCGCACCGAGGACTTCGCGTGGGAGTACCACGACCTGCTGATGGTCCGGGCCGGGGCGCGCGCCGTCGCCGGCGACACCGAGGGGGCGCTGCGGACCTACGAGCGCTGCGGCCGCAGCCTGGCCGAGGCGGGCATCGCCAACCCGGTGTTCGCGCCGTGGTGGGCGGAGGCCGCGATGCTGCTGGGTGACCTGGGCCGGCACCGGGAGGCCGCCGCTGCCGCCGAGCTCGCGGACCGCTGGGGCACCCCGCGTGGGGCGGGCCTCGCCCTGCTCGCGGCCGCCGCGGCGGACCCTGCTCGCGCCCACCCGCTGCTGGCCGAGGCCGTGGACGCCCTGGAACGCAGCCCCGCCCGGCTCGACCAGGCTCGTGCCCGTCGCCGCCTCGGGACGGAGCTGCTGCGCCAGGGCCGGGTACGGGCCGCCCGGAGCCAGCTGCGCACCGCCGCCCAGCTCGCTGCGCGCTGCGGCGCGGTCCACGAGGCCGGGACCGCCCGCGACCTGCTCGTCGCCGCCGGCGGGCGGATGCGCCGCCCCCGCGGATCCCCGCTCGACTCGCTGACGGCCGCCGAGCACCGTGTGGTCCGCCTCGCCGCCCAGGGCCTGCGCAACCGGGAGATCGCCGAGGCCCTGTTCGTGACCCTGCGCACGGTCGAGGTGCACCTCACGGGCGCCTACCGCAAGCTCGGCGTCGCGGACCGCTCCGCGCTCACCGCCCTGGTCTGTGCGGCCACCGCGGGCGAGGGCATCGCACCGGTGTCGGGAAGCGCCACCGGATGACGGAACCGGTCGAGCGCTCCGCGGCGCTGGCCGCGCTGGACGGCTTCGTCGAACGTGCCGCCCGGGGCGAGGCTCCCCTCTGCGTCGTGACCGGCCTCCCCGGCACCGGCCGTTCGCTGCTGGCGCGGCGCACCGCAGAACGGGCCGTGGACCGCGGGGTGCGGGTGCTGCGCGCCCGTGCGCTGCCGCCCGCGGCGGGCCGGGAGCCGGGGGCTGCGGCCGACCTCGTCGCCGATCTCGTGGCCGACCTCGTCGACGACCTGCCGGGCGCCGGGCCGGCCGGGTCCGCAGCTGCCCACCTGAGCGACGCGGTCCTGCACGACCGGTGCCGGGTCGTGCTCGCCGCCGCGGCGTCGCGCCCGGTGCTCGTCGTGGTGGACGACCTCCTGCGGGCGGACCCCCGGAGCCGGGTGTGGCTGCAGATGCTGCTGCGGCGCAGGCACTCCGCCCCGATCGCCGGACTCGTCGTGCTCGACGGGGCACAGGACCCGTCCGGATGGGACGTGCCTCCCGCCGGCCCCGGCGACCTGCTGGTGCGCACCGCGCCGCTCACCCTGGGCGGCGTCCGCGCGGTCCTGGTCGCGGCCGGCGTCGCCCCCGACCGGCGCACCACCGTGCTGGCCCGGCGCGCCACCGGCGGCAACCCCGCGGTGCTGGACGCCGCGCTGGCCAGGCTCGGCAGCAGAGCCGCGACCGCCGAGGCGCTGTGCCGCGCGGCCGTCGATGCCCGCCGGGAGCAGGTCGGCTCGGTGCTCGACAGGCTGCCCGCCGACTTGTCGGCCCCGCTGCTGGCGCTCGCCGTCTGCGGGGGTGAGCTCGAACCGGTCTCGGCCCGCCTCGGCGGGCCGGGACCGGGCACCGCCGGCCGGGTCCGGGACCGGCTGCGCGCCACCGGCCTGGTCACCGGTGCCCGGCTGGTGCCGGACGGCCGGGTCGTCGTCGAGGAGGTCCTCGCACGGATCGGCGCACCGGAGCGGCGCGCGCTGTTCCTCGAGGCGATCGAGCTCGCCATACGCTGCGGCCTGCCCGACGACGCCGTCGCCCGCATCGCCCGCTCCGCGCCGACACTGCAGCACCCCCCGCTGGGCGAGCTGCTGCTGGCGGTCGCGCGGCGGCGGCGGGCCGCCGGGCGTGCGGCGGAGGCGGCCGGGCTCGTCGAACGAGCCCTGGGCGAACCGGTCCCACCCCAGACCCGCGCGGACCTGACCCAGGAGCTCGTCCGCGCCCGCGAGCGCACCGATCCCGCGACGGCCGCGCGGCTGCTGGCCCGTTGCGCGGTCGTGCCGGTCCTTCCCGGTGGGCCCGTGGACCTCGACCCGGTCGTGGTCGACACGCTGCTGTGCCGCGGTGAGGTGCGGGCGGTGCGCAACGTGGTCGCCGCCGTCCGCCGGTCGGCGGCCCCCGGGGGCAACCGGCCCGCCGTCCTCGTGCCGGCCCGGATGGCCGACGAGCTCGGCTACGACCTCACGCCCGCGCTCGGCGAGGAGGCCCCGGCGTCCGGGGCGACGGCGGTCCCGGACGGGGTGGCCGCGTGGAGCCTCACGCTGCGCGCCCAGGCGCGGGACCGTGCCGTCGCGCTCGCCCGTGCGGCGCTCGCCGCGACCGGCGGGGACGCCGTCGCGGTGACCCCGCGTGTCCTGGCGGCGGCCACCCTCGCCGCGGCCGGGCACCGGTCGGAGGCCCTCGACGCGACCGGGCACCTGCTGCTCGGCCTGACCCGCCGCGGCCGGGTCCCCGCCGCGGTCTGGGCCGTGTCGAGCCTGATGCAGCTGTCCGCGGGCCGGCGCGACGCCGCTCGGCGCGACCTCGACAGCGCCTGGTCGTCACCCGAAGCGGACGGGGCCCCCCTCGTCGCGGCGGCCGCCGTCCTGCTGAACCTCGCCGACGACAGCCCGGACGCCGCCCTGGCCGTGCTGGCCCGACCGGCCGAGCCCGACATCGACCGGCCCGGGTCCGCGTTGCTGCGGTACGCCGCCGGGCTCGCCCGGCACCGCTGCGGTGACCCGCCCGGTGCACTGGCCGAGTACCTCGCCTGTGGCCGGCTGCTGCTCGACCGGGGCCGGGTCAACCCGGTCCTGGCACCGTGGCGCTCCGGCGCGGCCCGGGTCCTGGCGGCGCGCGGTGACCACGACGGCGCCGACCGGCTCCTGGCCGATGAGCTGCGGCTGGCACGCCGCTGGGGGACGCCCGCCCCGGTCGCCGCCGCCTGCCGACACACCGACCGAGCTCCCGTGCCCCACCCCGCCGGCACTCCCCGTTCCGATGCGTGACGCCGTGGACGCCGCGGTCGAGCGACTCCTGGCCGGCGCGGTGCAGGGCCGAGGCGGCGCCGTCGTGGTCCGGGGCGGTGTCGGCTCCGGCCGCACCACCGTGCTCGACGACGCCGCCGCAGCGGCGGCCGCCCGGGGGATGCAGGTGCTGCGTGCCACGGCGGCACCGGCCGAGACCGGTTTCGACCACGGGGTGACCCACCAGCTCGTCGACCCGCTGTTGCTCGGCGCCCGGGGCTGGCACCTCGCCGCGCCACCGACCGGGCTGCTCCCGGGCCGCGACCCGGCCGTGGAGTACGGAGCCGGGGCCCGCGACCGGACGCTGTGGCGGTTCGTCGAGGCGCTGGCCGGCCGGGTGCCGCTGGCCGTGCTGGTCGACGACCTGCAGTGGTCGGATCCGGCGTCGCTGCGCTGGTTGACCCGGCTCGCGGACCGGTCCGCCGGGCAGCCGATCGCCCTCGTCGGGACGGTACTGGCCGGGCAGGCCACGACCGGTGGTCCTGCCGACGACGGGGCCCTGCTGCGTGCTCTCCTCGCCGTCTGCGGATCGGTCCACCTGCACCCCCTGGACGTGCCGGCGACGACCGCCCTGGTGCGCGAGCGGTGTGGCCCCGGCGCCACCTCGGCCTTCCTCGACGCGGTCGGCGACGTCTGCCACGGGGTCCCGTCGGTCCTGCACGCCGTGCTCGACGAGGTCCGCGGCCTCCGCCCGGACGACGACGCCGTCGCGGCGGTCCGTGCCGCCCGGCCCTCCGCACTGCGCGAGCGGCTGCGTCGGGCGGCTCGTCTGCTCCCCGACCCGGCCCGGACGTACCTGCAGGCCGTCGCGGTCCTCGACGGTGCCGGACCGGGCTCGCCGGCCGACCGGCTGTCCGGGCTCGACCCGGTGGACCGGGCTGCCGCCGTCGCCCGGCTCGTGGGGGACGGGCTGCTGGTGGGGGATCCGCCGCGGGTCCTGCACCCGCTGCTCGGGGAGGTTGCCGCCGACCCGGACGGGTGGGAGGACCTGCACCTGCGCGCCGCCCGGCTCCGTCTGGAGCTGGGCCACGGCTCGGAGGAGATCGCCGCCCACCTGCTCGCCGTCGCCGCGCCCCTGCAGCGGTGGGGGATCGAGATCCTGCGGGCCGCCGCCCACAGGGCGGCCACCCTCGACCCCGGCTCGTCGCGCGCGGTCCGCTACCTCCGCCGTGCCCTGCTCGACGACGACTCGACCGGCCGGGACCGGGGTGCGCTGCTCGTCGAGCTCGCCGCCGCCGAGTACACCGAGGAGTCGTCGACCGCGGTCCGTCACGTGGGCCAGGCGGTACGGTTGCTCGACTCCCCGCGCGACCGGGCACGCGCCCTCGCTGTGCTCGACCCGGCGCTGCTGCGTGACGCCCCCGAGCCGCTGCGTGCCGCCGTGCGGGACCTCGCTGCCGCGTCCCCGCCCGGGTTGCCCACGGCGCACGACGCGCAGGCACTCGACGACGACGACGCCCGCGAGCTGCGGCTGCGCATCCTGACCCGCTCGCTGCGCCTCGACGAGGACGAACCCGGTGGGACCGACGCCGTCGCGGGCATGCTGGACGAGGCTCTCGCCTCCGCCGATCCGCTCCTGAGCACCGCCGCCGGCCGGGAGCTGCTCGCGGTGGTGCTGCACGGTGCGGCGGAGGCCGGTACCGGGTCCGCCGCGGCGGTCGCCCACGTCGCCTCCCGGGTCCTGAAGGTCGCCTCACCACAGGAGCTGCGGTCCCCGGCCGGAGTGGCCGCGGGGGACGGACACCGCGGGCTGCTGATCACCGCACTGGTCGCGGCCGGTCGGGCAGCAGCACTGACCGTCTGGCTCGCCGAGCGCCCCGGTGCCGATCCCCGCGACCGGGCCGAGGCCGAGCTGGTACGACTCGCCTGCGGTGTGCCGTCCGAGCAGCCGGCCGCGGCACGTCCGTACCCGGACGGCCGGCCGGTCGCGTTCACCATCGCCCTGGCCTGCACCGCCGCGTCCGCCGGGGCCCGGCTCGACGACCGGGACCCGGACCGGGCCGGACTCGCCGCCCACATCCGACGCCGACTCGTCCGGGCCACGGCCGCGCTCGCCGAGGACGCCCCCGCGCTCGCCCTGGAATGCGTGTGGGACGCCGGACGGCACCTGGACCATCTCGGATGGTGCAACCCCGCTCTGTTCCCGTGGCGCGGCTGGGCCGCGGAGCTGCTCGCCGGTCGCGGCGACCGGGCCGCGGCTCTCCGCCTGCTGGACGAGGAGCTGGAGCGGGCGCTGGCCTGGGGCGCTCCCGGGCCCGTGCAGCGGGCACGACGGCTCCGCGACCGGGTCCTCGGGACCGGCACCGACGATTCCGCCGGGCACGACCGACCGGGTACGGGGCTCTCGCCCGTCGCTCCGGTGCCGCCCCCGCCGGTGCTCCCCGCCGAGCAGACCCGCCCGGATCCGGCCGCGTCCACCCGCGCACGGACCGCGGATCCGGCGGGCACGGCCGGGTCCGGCGTCGCAGGGGCCGACCGGCTCACCGCCGCCGAGCTGCGCGTCGTCGAGCTCGCCGCAGCAGGCGACGGGAACCAGCAGATCGCCGCGCGCCTCGGCCTCAGCCGCCGCGCCGTGGAGAAGCGGCTGACCAGCGCCTACCGCCGGCTGGGCATCAGCGGCCGGGCGGAGCTGCGGCCCCGCGGGTGATCCCGGCGGCCGCCTGCCCGGCCGCCCTCACCCGTCGCGGTCACTGCTCCAGCGCGGCCAGGTCCTTGCGGGCCCGCTCCAGCTCCGCCTCCAGCTCCGCGACCCGCGCGGCCTTCGCCGACCGGGCCCCCTCGATGAGCTCGTCGACCGGACCGGACAGGTCGGCGTGCAGCGCCGCGGCGGCCGCGGACACCGCCGACGCGGTCACCGGCAGCCCCCGCGCCACCCAGGTGCTGCCCTGCTTCAGCTCCGCCTGCCAGTCGCCGTCGGCGGAACCGCTGACGGTCAGGGTCATGGTCACGACCCGGGTGGTGCGGGCCGTCGAGCCCGGTGGCCGGCCCCGCCTCCGCTTCGGCGGCTCGGGCGTCGCGGCCCCCGCGGCCCCCGCGGCCCCCGTGGGGTCCGCGGTGTCTGCGGTGCCCGCGGACGGGGTCTCCCCGCCGGTCGTCAGCTCGTCGTCCACGTGCGTCCTCGTCCCTCTCCACTCGGCTGCACGGCCAGCTACAAGGGTGATTCACGAACGCCCGTTCGCCGGTAGCGACCCGCCGGATTGGTCCGTGTGGGTGTCGACGTCCGGCCTTCGGTGACGGTCCGGTGCGGCGGAGGTCACCCACAGGAGGTCCCGCGTGCGTGCGGCCCGGCTGCCAACATCGTGAGCATGCGCATCGACCACCTCGACCACCTCGTGCTGACCGTCGCCGACGTCGACGCCACCGTCGCCTTCTACACCCGCGTGCTCGGCATGGAGGCCGTCGAGTTCGGCGGTGGGCGCCGCGCACTCGCCTTCGGCCCCAGCAAGATCAACCTGCACCGGGCGGGGCACGAGTTCGAGCCGAAGGCCGACCGGCCCACCCCGGGCAGCGCCGACCTGTGCCTGATCACCCTCGACCCGATCGAGCAGGTCCGGCGTGAGCTGGCCGAGGCCGGCGTCGCCGTCGAGGAGGGGCCGGTCGAGCGGACCGGGGCACGGGGCCCGCTGCTCAGCGTCTACCTGCGGGACCCCGACGGGAACCTGGTCGAGATCAGCAACGAGCTCTGAGCCGTCGCACGCCTCCGGCCGGCCCTAATCTGGACCGCTGTGACGTCACGGCTCGTGCGCACCGTCCGCTTCCACGCCACGGGCGGCCCGGAGGTGCTGCGGATCGAGCACCTGCCGCTGCGCGACCCGGGCCCGGGGGAGGTGCGGATCCGGGTGCACGTGGTCGGGCTCAACCGCTCCGAGGTGAACTTCCGCCGCGGCACCTACCTCGACGCCCCGGTGCTCCCCGCGGGACTGGGGAGCGAGTGCTCGGGCACCGTGCTCGACACCGGCCCGGGGGTGACGGGTTGGGCACCCGGCGACGAGGTGTGCGTGATCCCGGCGTCGTCGCAGAACGAGCACCCGGTCTACGCCGACGAGGCCGTCGTGCCGGTCCGGTCGCTGCTGGCCCGCCCACCCGGTCTCGACGACGACGGCGCCGCCGCCCTGTGGATGCCGCTGCTGACCGTGTGGGGCATGACCCGCCACGCCACCCGGCTGCGGAAGGGCGACCGGCTCGTCGTCACGGCCGCGGCGAACAGCGTCGGGGCCGCGGCGCTGCAGGTCGCGCGGCACCTCGGGGTGCACGCCGTCGCCGTCGTGTCCGACGACCGGCACGCCGATGTCCTGCGTGCCGCCGGTGCCGCGGAGGTGCTGGCCGGTACGCCCGGCCCCGACGACCTGCGGGCGGCGCTGGGCGGAGGCGCCGACCTGGTCCTCGACGCCGAGGGCGGCCCGGGCGTCGCGCGGCTGGTGCGGGCCTGCGCGCCGGGCGGTGCGGTGATCGTGCACGGCGGGCTGTCCGGGGAGCCGACACCGCTGCCCGCGGCCGGGTACGCGCCGGTCTGGCTGCGCCGCTTCCACGTCCGCGAGGTCACCGGTGACGCGGAGACGCTGGCCCGCGCCGAGGCGTTCGCCCGCGCCGGGCTGGCCGCGGGCACGCTCGTCCCGCTGGTCGAGCGGGTCTTCGACCTCGACGACGGCGTCGCGGCCGTTGCCGCCGCGCACGAGCACCTGGAGTCACCGGACCGTGCCCCCGGCAAGCCGGTCCTGCGGACCGGTCAGCGGAACACGTAGGCGCCCAGCAGGGCGTTCCCGAGGCCGGCGACCAGGCCGAGTGCGCCGAGGGTGATCGCGACGACGGCGGTGCGCCCCGCCCCGCGCCGGCGGGCCGCGACGCCCATCCACATCGCGACCGCCCCACCGGCCCAGCCGAGCACGGCCAGCAGCAGGGCGCCGATCGCGGCGAGCGCGCCCAGGAACGCGGCCTGCCGGGCGAGGCGGTCGGCCTCGGCGGCGATGTGCGGCACGGAGCCTCCTCGACGTCGGGACCCCGACCGTAGCGGGACATGGGCACGGTCACGGTCGTTCGCATTGCTCATGAGATGGGTTGCGTGATGCAATGTTCAACAGGTCCGAAACGTCCATGGTCTCTCCGGGGTCCGTTCCCGGGGAAAGGCGATGACATGTCCCGAACATCCGGTGCGGAGCACGCCCCCAGCCCGTTCCGTCAGCCCAAGGCCGTCTGGGCGGTGGCCTTCGCCTGTGTCATCTCGTTCATGGGGATCGGGCTGGTCGACCCGATCCTGCCGTCGCTGTCCGGGCAGCTGAACGCCTCGCACGCCGAGGTCGAGCTGCTGTTCACCAGCTACCTCGTCGTCACGGCGATCGCGATGCTGGTGACCGGCTGGGTGTCGTCCCGGATCGGTGCGAAGAAGACCCTCATCACCGGCCTGGCGCTGATCGTGGTGTTCGCCGCGCTGGCCGGGGCGTCGTCGGGGATCTGGGGCATCGTCGGCTTCCGCGCCGGCTGGGGCCTGGGCAACGCGCTGTTCATCGCGACCTCGCTCGCGGTGATCGTCGGCTCGGCCTCGGGCGGGTTCGCCGGCGCGATCGTGCTCTACGAGACCGCGCTCGGCGTCGGCATCGCCACGGGTCCGTTGCTCGGCGGGCTGCTCGGCACCGTGTCCTGGCGGGGCCCGTTCTTCGGTGTCTCGGTGCTGATGCTGATCGCGCTCGTCGCGACCGTCGTGCTGCTGGAGCCGACGCCGGTCCCGACCCGCAAGGCGACGTTCTCCGAGCCGCTGACCGCGCTGCGCCACCGCGCGCTCGCCACGACCAGCGGGGTCGGGCTGCTCTACAACTGGGGCTTCTTCACCCTGCTCGGCTACGCACCGTTCCTGATGGGCGGGCTCGACCCGATCTCGCTCGGCGCGGTGTTCTTCGGCTGGGGCCTGCTCGTCGCGGTCTTCGCGGTGTTCGGCGCGCCCTGGCTCAAGGACCGCTTCGGCACCGCGCGCACCCTCTACGGCGCGCTCGTCGGCATCGCGGTCCTGCTCGCGGCGATCGGGCTGTTCGACACCGTGCCCGCCGTGGTGATCGTCGCGGTGGTCCTGTCCGGCATCGTGGTCGGTGTCAACAACACCCTGGTCACGACGGCGGTCATGTCGATCTCGCCGGTGCCCCGCCCGACCGCGTCGGCCACCTACGGGTTCGTCCGGTTCATCGGCGGCGGCCTCGCCCCGTTCGCCGCGGGTCTGATGGCCGCGGCCGTCGGTGCCTCGGTGCCGTTCCTGATCGCCGCGGTCGTCGTGCTGGTGGGCGTGGTGCTGCTGGCGACGATCCGCCGCGATCTCGACGCCGCCGACGCCGAGGCCGAGCAGCCCGGCCCGTCGCACGAGCGGGCCGACGCCGAGGCCGCGGTCCGGGAGGTGCCCGGGCTGCCGACCGAGGCCGTGATCGCCGAGGACGCGCTGCAGCACGACCGGCGCTGAGCAGGATCCGCCCGAGCGGCCCCCGCCCGGACCGTCCGGACGGGGGCCGCCGCGGTGGGTGCGCCGCGGTGGGTGCGCCCGGCCGGTGGCTCAGCCGGTGACGAGGGCGGCGAAGCGGTCCAGGTCGACGTTGCCGCCGGAGATCGTGACGCCGATCCGCGCCCCCGCCCACCGCTGCGGGTCCGCGGCGACGGCGGCCCGGACTCCCGCGAACGCCAGCGCCCCGGTCGGCTCGACGAGCACCTTGTAGCGCGACGCGAACAGCGCCATCGACTCGACCAGGGCGGCGTCGGGCACCGTCACGATGTCGGTGACGAGCCGCGAGATCACCGGGAACGTGTGGTCGCCGAGGTGGGTGGTGGCGGCGCCGTCGGCGAGGGTGCGGGGCTGCGGGATGCGCACGACGTGCCCGGCGCGCAGGGACTGCAGGCCGTCGTCGCCGGCCTCGGGCTCGACGCCGTACACCCGGGCGTCGGGGGACAGGGCCTGGGCCGCGAGCAGGGACCCGGACAGCAGCCCGCCCCCGCCGAGGCAGACGAACAGCGCGTCGAGCGGACCGTGGTCGGTCAGCAGCTCGAGCACCGCGGTGCCCTGACCGGCGATGACGTTCGGGTGGTCGTAGGGCGGGACGAGGGTGAGCCCGCGCTCCTCGGACAGCGCGGTCGCGATGGCGTCGCGGTCCTCGGTCCAGCGGTCGTAGCCGATCACCTCGGCGCCGTAGCCGCGGGTGGCGGCGAGCTTCGTGGCGGGGGCGTCGTGCGGCATCACGATGGTCGCGGGCACCTCCAGCAGCTGCGCGGCCAGCGCGACGGCCTGGGCGTGGTTGCCCGAGGAGAACGCGACCACCCCGGCTCGCCGCTCGGCCGCCGTCAGCCGGGACAGCGTGTGGAACGCCCCGCGGAACTTGAAGCTCCCGGTGCGCTGCAGGTTCTCCGCCTTCACGAGCAGCTGCGCGCCGAGCTCGGCGTCGGTGAGCCGGGAGGTCAGGACGGGGGTGTGGTGGGCGTGCCCGCGCAGGATCGCCGCGGCGGCACCGACGTCGTCGGGGGTGGGGAGAGCAATCACCGGACCACCTTCCGCCGCCCGGCGGAGCAGGTTCAAGCCCGTTCGGGTTCATTCCCGTTCGGGTGTAACGACCGACACGTCCGGATCGCTGCTACCTGCGTGGCTCCCCCCACGTCCCCCGGAAGGACACCCCCGATGCGCCTCCGTTCCCTGTCCGCCGCCGCGCTCCTCGCGACCGTGGCCGCCCTCCCGCTCGCCGGCACCGCCTTCGCCCAGGACCGAAACTGCAAGGACTTCGCGAGCCAGGCCGACGCCCAGGCGGCCCTGACCCCGGGCGACCCCGAGAACCTCGACGCGAACGACAACGGCGTGGCCTGCGAGGACTACGACTACGGCGTCGCGTCCACCGCCACGGCCGCGTCCGACGACTCCACCCAGGTCACCGCGACGCCGGTCGGTGGCGTCGAGGCCGGTGGCGGCCCGGCCGACGTGCTGCCGCTGGCGCTCGGTGCCGTCGCCGCCGGTGGTATCGGCGCGGTCGCGGTGCGCCGCGTCGCCGTCGGTCGCCGCGGCTGATCCCGGCACGTGCCCGGCTCCGCCCTCCCGGTGCCCGGCCCCGCCGCACCGTCCGGTGCGCGGGCCGGGCACGGCGCCGTGGCCGGGGACCGGTCCGGAGGCGGATCGGTGGCCGGGGACCGGTCCGGAGGCAGAACGGCGGCCGCAGACCGGTCCGGACATGGGCCGGTGGCCGCGGACTGGTCTGGACATGGGCCGGTGGCCGGTGACCGGGCCGGGACGGTGCGGCGCGGGAGCCCGGACCGGCGGCGATGGGCGCGGCGCCGGGCCGGTGCGCTGCGCCGGGTGACACGGGTGCTGGCGCCGCTCGGTGTCCTCACCGCCACGCTGCTGCTCGCCGACCCCGCGGGCGCACCCGAGCCCGGGGCGACGGCCGTCGCGTCGGTCCCGGTGACCGCTCCGGGGCCCGCACCGGGCGCGTTGCTGCCGCCGGGGCCCGCGCCGCTGGTGCGCTCGGAGCCGGTCCGGCTCCGGGTCGACCGGCTCGGGCTCGACACCGTGCCCCGGCCGATGGGGCTGACCGCGGACCGGTCGATGGAGGTCCCCGCGGACGCGGGCACCGTCGGCTGGTACACCGGCGCGCCGACCCCCGGTGAGGTCGGGCCCGCCGTGCTCACCGCGCACGTCGACTGGAAGGGGCTCCCCGGAGCCTTCGCCGACCTGGACACCCTGGAGCCCGGCGACGAGATCCGCGTCGACCGCGCCGACGGGACGTCGGTGGTGTTCGCGGTGCGCCGGGTCGGGCGCTTCCCCAAGGCGGAGTTCCCGACCGCCGAGGTCTACGGCGACCTGGACCACGCGGGCCTGCGCCTGATCACCTGCGGTGGGGTGTTCGACCGGTCGGCCCGCAGCTACCTCGACAACGTCGTGGTGTTCGCCGACCAGGTCCGCTGAGCGGCCCGGCCGTCCGCGCCCCCCGTCCGCGCTCCGCGCCCCGCCGAGTGGGACCCGGGCCCGCCGCGCCGTCGCGGTCCGTCGCCCCTCGCTCGTCGAGATGCAGCTCAGCGGGCTGCGGAGATCGACAACTCCCGCTGAGCTGCATCTCGACGGCAGGGCCGCCCCGGGGCAGGGACGGCCGGGGCAGGGACGGCCGGAACCGGGGCGCCGCGCTCACCTGCGGCGCCCGGTGCCCCGTCCCGGTGTCGCGGTGCGCGGGTCCTCCGGCCAGGCGTGCTTCGGGTAGCGCCCGCGGAGCTCGGCCCGGACCTGCGGGTAGGCGTTGTCCCAGAACGAGTCCAGGTCCGCGGTGACCGCGGTCGGGCGCCCGGCGGGGGAGAGCAGGTGCAGCACCACCGGCACCCGCCCGTCGGCGACGGCGGGGGAGCCGGTCCACCCGAACACCTCCTGCACCTTCACCGGCAGCGCCGGGGCCGCCCCGGAGTAGTCCAGCGCGATCCGGGACCCGGTGGGGACGGTGAGCCGCTCCGGGGCCAGCTCGTCGATCCGCCCGGCGAGCCCGCCCACGGCCGCGGCGACGTACCGGCGCAGCGCGGGCCCGGCGTCGACCCGTGCCAGGTCCGAGCGTCGCCGGGCGGTGGCGAGCGGACCCGCCAGCCACCCGGCGGGATCGGCGGCGGAGTCGAGGAGCGCCTCCTCGGACACGTCCGGCCACGGTGCGCCCAGCACCCGGTGCAGGAAGCCCAGCCGCTCGCGCAGCGACACCGCGCCCGCCGTCCAGCGCAGCAGACCGGTGCCCTCGGCGCGCAGCCCGGCGACGAGCGCGTCGCGGACGGCACCCGGGTCGGGGGAGCGGTCGGGCTTCTCCGACAGCACGATCGCGCCGAGCCGGTCGACGGTGCGGGCGCGGACGTCGCCGTCGCTCCAGACGACCTCCGAGCCGGTGACCCGCAGTGGTGCGGCGGCCCGCAGCGCGGTCGGGGCATCGGTGGCCGCGGCGAGGCGGACCCGGCCGTGGGTCTGCCCGGGTCTCCGGTCGGCGACGGCCACGGCGAGCCACTCGGCGTCGCGCAGGGGACCGGGCGGGACCTCGACGGCGGTGCCACCGGCCATCAGGAACACCCCGGCCGCGGTGTCGCGGCGCCGGGCGAGCCGTTCCGGGTGGGCGAGCCCGGTGACCAGCGCGACGAGCTCGGCGCCCGCAGCCCCCTCGGCGCGAACGGTCCGTCCCCGGGCCCGCGCCGGTGTCCCGGCGGCAGCGCCGGAGCGGGCCCCGGTACTCGGCGACCCCGTGCCCGGCGACCCCGTGCCCGGCGACCCGGTGCCCGGAGACCCCGTGGCCGGCGACGCGGCAGCCGCGGGGGACGAGGAGGCCGCGGGTGTGGCAGCGCGGGCGCGGTGCAGTGCGCCGGTCAGGCGGTCCCGGTCCCCGCGCCACCGCCCGGCGCCGGGGGCGTCGCCGGAGCGCAGCCGGGCCAGCGCGGCGGTCAGGTCGTCGGCGGGGCCGGCGAGGGTGTCGTCGTCGAGGACCGCGACGATCCCGGCGACCTCCCGCGGGTCCCCTCCGGCGGCGACGCCGTCGAGCAGCGCCCTGGCGAGGCGCGGGTGCAGGCCCAGCGCGGAGATCCGTCGTCCCCGGTCGGTGACCGCGCCGTCGGGGCCGATCGCGCCGAGCGCGGTCAGCACCCCGCGTCCGGCGGCCAGCGGACCAGCCGGCGGGGCGTCCCACCAGCGCAGACCGCTGCCGTCGGGGGTGCCCCACACGGCGAGGTCCAGCGCGAGCGCGGTGAGGTCGGCGGTGCGGATCTCGGGGTCCGGGGCGTCGGCGAGCACTTCGCCCTCGGGCCAGCAGCGGTAGGCGACGCCGGGTGCCTCCCGCCCGGCGCGGCCCGCGCGCTGGGTCGCGACCGCGCGCGAGACCCGGCGGGTCACGAGGCCGGACAACCCGCGCCGGTGGTCGGTGTGCGGGACCCGGACCAGCCCGGAGTCGACGACGGCCCGCACCCCGGGCACGGTCAGGCTGGACTCGGCGACGGCGGTGGCGAGCACGATCCGCCGCCGTGGCCCGTCGCGCAGCGCCGCGTCCTGCTCGGCGGCGGGCAGCCTGCCGTGCAGCGCGAGGACGTCGGCGTCGGGTCCGAGCTCGCGCAGCGCCGACGCGGTCCGCCCGATCTCCGCGACGCCCGGCAGGAACGCCAGCACGCTGCCGTGCTCGAGTGCCCGCACGCACGTCCGGGCCACGGTGCTCTCGATCCGCTCGGTCCCGCCGCGGCCGGCCCGGGCGGGCGGGACGTGGGTGACCGCGACGTCGTGGCTGCGTGCGGCGACCTCCAGCACCGGCGCGGGCCGGTCGTCGTCGCCCAGCAGTACGGCCGGGCGGGCCGCGTCGAGGGTCGCGGAGGTGGCCAGCAGCCGCAGGTCGGGACGGAGCCCGTCGCGGGCGTCGAGCAGCAGGGTGAGCAGCAGGTCCGCGTCGAGGTGGCGTTCGTGCACCTCGTCGAGGACGACGGTGGACACCCCGGCCAGCTCCGGGTCCCCGGCGAGGCGGCGCAGCAGCAGCCCGGAGGTGACGACCTCGATCCGGGTGCCGGGCCCGGTGCGGGCGTCGCCGCGGACGCGGTAGCCGACCGGCCCGCCGACCTCGGTCCCCAGCAGCGACGACATCCGGGCCGCGGCGGCGCGGGCGGCGACCCGGCGCGGCTCGGCGACCAGCACCGTGCCCTCCGGCGCCGGGGCGAACCCGTCGAGCCCGGCCAGCGCGAGCGGCACGAGGGTGGTCTTGCCGGTGCCGGGCGGGGCGACGAGCACGGCGCCGCCGCGGTCGTCCAGCGCCGCGCGCAGGTCGTCGAGGACGACGCGGACCGGCAGGTCGGGGAGTGGGGACATCACCCCCGAGTATGGGTCAGGCCAGCCCGCTGTAGGACAGCACCATGATCACGACGACCGCGGCGGCGAGCCCGGTGGTGATCAGCAGCAGCGCCCAGCCAGGCAGCACGGTCCGGTCGAGCACCGGGGCCGCGGGACGGTGGGTGGCGGCGGTGGCGGGCATCGTTGCTCCTGGGGCTCGGGCTGCGTCATACGGACGAACCTGATGTCGCACCCGGACCACGAATCGTTAACCGTGGTCCCCGAAACTGATGACGGCTACCGTCGGGATCGACATCGACGACGATGTCAGGCCCAGCTCCCCGGAGGTGCGATGAGCTCGCCCACCACGACCCGACCGGCATCCGACGCGGCCCGCGTGGCACAGGCCGCCCGGGAGGTGGTCGAGGCCCACGACCCGCGGTCGGTGCCACGCGAGGAGCTGTTCGGCGCCCTCTACGACGCCGGCCTCGCCTGGGTGCACCACCCCGAGGGGCTCGGCGGGCTCGGTCTGTCCCGCGGGCTGCAGCCGGTGGTCGACCAGATCGTCACCGACGCCGGCGGCGAGCGGATGTTCGCGGTCAACCCGATCGGCTACGGCATGGGCGCGCCGACCGTCGTCGAGTACGGCGCGGACCGCGAGCAGGTCGCGGCATGGCTCCGGCCGATGGCCACCGGCGAGGAGATCTGGTGCCAGCTGTTCAGCGAGCCCGGCGCCGGCTCCGACGTCGCGGGTCTGGCCACCTCCGCGGTCCGCGACGGCGACGAGTGGGTCGTCAACGGGCAGAAGGTCTGGACGACCCTGGCCCACGTCGCGCGGTGGGGGATGCTCGTCGCCCGCACCGATCCCGAGCAGCCCAAGCACCGCGGACTGACCTACTTCGTGATCGACATGGCCCAGCCGGGCGTCGACGTGCGCCCGCTGCGCCAGATGACCGGGCAGGCCGAGTTCAACGAGGTCCACCTGTCCGACGCCCGCGTCCTCGACGCGCACCGGCTCGGGGAGGTCGGCGCCGGCTGGAAGGTCGCGATCACCACCCTGATGAACGAGCGCACCGCCATCGGCGGGGTCACCGGGCGGCGCGGCAGCGGCGTCATCGGCGAGGCGCTCGGCCTGTGGCGGGCCCACCCCGACCGGCACACCCCGGTGCTGCGCGACCGGCTCGCGGCCCTGTGGACCCGCGCCGAGACCCACCGCCTCACCCTCGCCCGCGCGCGACGCACCGCGAGCGCCGGGCAGCCCGGCCCGGAGGGCTCGGTGTCCAAGCTGGTCGGCGCCGAGCTGAACCAGGACGTCTACGAGTTCTGCATGGACCTGCTCGGTCCGGACGCGCTGCTCTACGACGACTGGTCGATGGACCGCAGCCGGGTGCACACCGACCCGAACTCCACGGTGCAGCAGCGCTTCCTGCGCTCGCGCGCGAACACCATCGAGGGCGGCACCTCGGAGGTCATGCGCAACATCCTCGGCGAGCGCGTCCTCGGCCTGCCCGGCGAGCCCCGGTCGGACTCCGACCGCCCCTGGAAGGAGGTCCCCCGTGGCTGAGCAGGAACTCCGCGAGTTCGACGTCACCGACGAGCAGCGCGAGCTGCGCGCGGCACTGCACCGCTTCGCCGAGCGCCAGCACGACGAAGCCACCCTGCGCCGGCTCGTCGACACCGCCGACGGGTTCGACCGGGCACTCTGGAGCCGCCTGGGCACCGAGCTCGGCGCGCTGTCGCTGGCCGTCCCCGAGGCCCTCGGCGGCGCCGGCGGGACCTGTGTGGACCAGGCCGTCGCGGCCGAGGAGCTCGGTGCGGCACTGGTGACCGGACCGCTGCTGGGCACCGTCGCGCTCGCGGTCCCGGCGCTGGTCGCGGCCCCGACCGGCGCCGAGCGCGACGCGCTGCTCGCAGCACTGGCCGACGGCTCGCGCACCGCGGCCCTGGTCGCCGTGCTCACCGCGCCCTACGACGGCGCGTCCGCGGCCGGAGTCACCGCCGACGGCGACCGGCTCACCGGCACGGTCTCCCACGTCCCGGACGCGGGCGCCGCGGACGTGCTGGTCGTCGCGGCAGCGGGGGTCGACGGCCCGGTGCTGGCCGTCGTCGACGCGAGCGCCGACGGGGTGCGGGTGGAGCGGCGCGGCTCGTTCGACGTGACCCGCCCGGTCGCCGGGGTCGTCCTCGACGGCGCGACCGGCACCGTGCTCGCCACCGGCGCGGACGCCGACGGCGCACTGCGCCACGCCTTCCGCACCGCCGGGGCGCTGCTCGCCGCCGAACAGGCGGGCATCGCCCGCCGGCTGCTCGACCTGACCGTCGCCTACGCGAAGGAACGGCTGCAGTTCGGCAGGCCCATCGGGTCGTTCCAGGCGGTCAAGCACCGGTGCGCGGACATGCTCGTCGCCGTCGAGCAGGCCCGGACCGCGGCGCTGCACGCGGCCTGGGCGGTCGACGACCCGCGCATCGACGAGGCCGACCTCGCGGTGTCGATCGCGCAGGCCACCTGTTCGGAGACGGCGTACCGGGTGGCCGCGGACGCGGTGCAGCTGCACGGCGGGATCGGGTTCACCTGGGAGCACGTCGCGCACCTGTACTACAAGCGCGCCGTCGCCGACGCGGCCCTGCTCGGGTCCGCCGAGGCCCACCGCGAGCGCATCGCCGCGCTGGTGCTCGACACCCTCGGCGACGACGTCCGCGAGCCCCGGGTGGCGACCGGCTGAACGCCGGGGCCGGGTCAGACCTTGTTCAGACCCGGCTCCCGGTCCGGCACCACGAACGACGCCGCCGTGCGCACCGTGGCGGTGGGCTCGCTGACCCGGGACACGGTGCGGAAGTCCGCACGCATCTGCGCGGGGGTGAAGGTCGCCAGCACGTAGCCGCGCCGGTCGAGCGACCACACCGAGCTGCCGCTGCCACCGGACTTCGCGTCGCCGTCGCCGTCGCCGCCGGAGGTCACCGAGGTGGTGACCAGCTCGGTGCCGGCGACGCTGTCGTCGTCGCCGGGGATGTCGTTGGCGTGGTGCACGTGCTCGTCCCCGGTGAGGACGACGGCGTTGCGCACGCCCGCCTCGGTCCAGCCGCGGACCACCCGTTCCCGGGAGCCGGTGAACTCCCCCCAGGTGCCGGACTTGCCGCCCCGGCGCGGGGCGAAGAACACCTGCTGGGCCAGCACGTCCCAGCCGGCCGCGGAGTCCCGCAGGCCCCGCAGCAGCCAGCGTTCCTGGTCGGCGCCGAGCATCGAGCCGCGCATCCGGTACTGGCGGGTGTCCAGGACGTGGAAGGTGGCGAGCGAGCCCCAGGACAGCCGCCGGTAGAGCTGGATGTCCGGGCCGTCGGGCACCGAGGCCCGACGCAGCGGCATGTGCTCGTAGTAGGCCTGGGCCGCGGCCCGGCGCCGGTCGGTCGTCGCGCCCTCCCAGTCGTTGACGACCTCGTGGTCGTCCCACACGACCACCCACGGGGCGACGGCGTGCGCGGCGCGCAGGTCCTCGTCGGAGCGCTGGTGGGCGTGGGTACGGCGGTACCCGGCGAGGGTCGTCGGCTCCGGCGGCCCCGGGTCGCGGACCTCGCCCCGGTCGGTCTCGTAGAAGTAGTCACCCAGGTGCAGGACGAGGTCGGGGGCGTCGGCGGCCAGCCCGCGGTAGGCGGTGAAGTGGCCCGCCCCGAACTTCGCGCACGACGCCGTCGCGATCGTCAGCGACGCCGCCGCGGCACCTGCGGCGGGCGCGGTCCGGGTGCGCGCGGCGGGGGAGAGGTGTCCGCCGGTGCGGAACCGGTAGAAGTACTCGCGTCCCGGGGCGAGCCCCGCGGGCTCGGCGTGCACGCTGTGCGCGAGCTCGGGGGTGGCGGTCTCGGTGCCGCGTGCCACGACCCGGGCGAAGCGCTCGTCCTCGGCGACCTCCCACTCGACCTCGACCGCCCGGTCGGGCATGCCGCCGCGGCCGTCCTCGGCGTCGGGCTCGGGGGCGAGGCGGGTCCACAGCACCATGCCGTCGGGCGACGGGTCGCCCGAGGCGACGCCGAGGGTGAACGGGTCCGGCGTCGTCGCCTGTCGCAGCGCGCCGGCGAACCAGCGGGGCACGGCGGCGGGCTCGCCACCGGGTGTGGCCGGCACCAGACCGGCGGCCGCGGCCCCGAGGGTGCCGAGCAGCACGCTGCGGCGTGGCAGTGCGGTCACATGTCCTCCTGAGCGCGGGTCCGGCGGAGCCGTCCATGCTCCGCCCCGGCGGACCGGACGGCGGGGTGCACGCGCCGGGGCCGGTCTCGCCGGACGAGTGAATCACAGCGCGTGTCCGGGCACGGGGACTCGGACAGAACCGGCCCGATGCACGTCCGGGCCCGCGATGCGCCCGCGCCGACGGGCCCCGCACGACGTCACCTGATCAGTGCGTCGAGGGTGACCGGCAGGTCGCGTACCCGGATGCCGGTGGCGTCGAAGACCGCGTTCGCGACGGCGGCGGCGCTGCCCACGGTGCCGAGCTCGCCGAGCCCGCGGGCGCCCGCCGGGCTGAAGGCGGTGTCGGTGTAGTCGAGCCAGGTCACGTCGATCGGCGGGATGTCGGCGTTGACGGCGACCAGGTAGTCGCCGAGGTTGCCGGCGGCGAAGCGTCCGTTCTCCTCGATGGGGTTGGTCTCCAGGAGCGCGCCGCCGATGCCGAAGACGATGCCGCCGACGAGCTGGCTGCGCGCCGTGCGGGCGCTGAGCACGCGGCCGACGTCGAAGACGCTGGTGAACCGGTTGATGCGGGGCTCGCCGGTGTGGCGATGGACCCGGACCTCGCAGAAGTGCGCGCCGAAGCCGTGCGCGGCCAGGTTCGAGTCGGGCGGGGCCGGTGGCGGCGGTGTCATGGCCTCGACCGCGGGCCGGTGGGCGACCTCGAGCAGTTCGGCGAACGAGGCGGAGTCGGCGCCACCCTCGATGCGTCCCTGCCGGTACGCCAGGCCGGCCGGGTCGCGTCCTTCGAACGGTGACCCCGCGGTCCGCACGGCGAGGTCGGTGAGCGTCGTGATCAGTGCCCGTGCGGCCGACCGGATCGCCGGGGCGAGGATGCCGGCGGCGCGGGAGCCGACGGCGGGCGCACCGAGGGGCAGGCTCGAGTCGCCCAGCTCGGCGACGACGCGGTCGATCGGTACGCCGAGCGCGTCGGAGGCGACGATCGGGACCATGGTGTAGGTCCCGGTGCCGAGGTCGGGGGTCGAGGCCGACACCACCACCTGCCCGGTGTCGCGCAGCTGCATCCGTACCGCCCCCGGGTCCGCGTGGGCGGGGTAGACCGCGCTGGCCATCCCGGTGCCGATCAGCCAGTCGCCCTCGACCCGGGTGCCGGGGACCCGGTTGCGGCCGGCCCACCCGAACCGCTCGGCCCCGGCGCGGTAGCAGTCGGCGAGGCGCCTGCTCGTCCAGGTCTGTCCGGTGGCGGGGACGGTCGTGGCCTCGTTGCGCAGTCGCAGCTCGATCGGGTCCATGCCCAGGGTGACGGCGAGCTCGTCCATCGCGGTCTCGAGCGCGAACGCGCCCGGCGCCTCGTTCGGGCCGCGCATCGCCCAGGTGGCCGGGGTGTCCATCGGGACCAGCCGCTGGTCGATCGCGAGGTTGCGGGTGCGGTACAGGACGCCGGTCGTCTCGGTCGCCGGGGTCAGGGGCCAGCCACCGACCGCGGGCATCTCGGCGGCGCTCTGGTGCGAGACCGCGGTGAGCGTGCCGTCGCGGTCGGCGCCGAGCCGGACCCGTTGGGTCAGCGCCGGTCGGTGCCCGGTCAGGATCATGCTCTGTTCCCGGGTGAGGGTGAGCCGGACGGGGCGGCCGAGCTCCCGGGCGGCCACCGCGGCGAGCGCGGCCTCGCTCCAGGCGGGCACCCGGGCGCCGAAGCCGCCGCCGACGAAGGTGCTGATCACCCGCACCCGGTCCGGGGTGGCCCCGACGCGGGCCGCGACGGTGGCCGCGTAGAGCGGGGGGATCTGGCTGCCGGAATAGACGGTGAGGTGGTCGTGCTGCCACACCGCGGTGGTCCCGTGCGGCTCCATCGGAACGTGGCTCTGCGGCTCCTGGCGCAGCGTCGTGTCCACCACGACCGCGCTCGCGCGCAGCGCGGCGTCGATCGAGCGCACCCCGGGCGCGAGCACCGTCGGGTTGGGCGAGGGGCCTTCGGGGGACATGCCCGGTGAGGGCACCCCCGGCAGGCCGGCGGACAGGGAGGTCCGCGCGGATGCCTGGTCGTACGTGGCGGTGACCAGCGCGGCGGCGTCGCGGGCCTGCTCCGACGTCACGGCCACGACGAGGCCGATGATCTGGCCGCGGAAGCGGACCTCCCGGTCCTGCAGCGGGACGTAGTTCTCGCCGAACCCTGGCGGCGCGGGGTAGAGCCGCAGTGGCGCGAACGGGGTGTGGACCGCGACCACACCCGGTGCCCCGCGGGCGGCGTCGACGTCCATGGAGCGGAGCCGGCCGCGGGCGATCGCGCTGACCACGACGTGCCCGTGGAGGGGGCGGTCGACGGGGTGGTCGGCGGTGTAGCGGGCGGCGCCGGTGACCTTGAGGCGACCGTCGACGCGGGCGACGTCGCTGCCGATCGGAGTGCTCACGACTGCCCTCCCAGGGCGAGAAGGGCGCGCACCAGGGTGCGGCGGAGCAGGGCTGGTTTGAACACGTTGTGCGGGAGCGTCCGGGCGCCGTCGGCGGCCGGTGCCGCGGCCGCCTCGTAGGTGGCGAGGGTGGCGGGCTGCCCGACCAGGGCGCGTTCCACCGCACCCAGGCGCCAGGGGCGGGTCCCGATCCCGCCTGCGGCGACCCGGGCGCTGCGGATCCGGCTGCCGCTGATGTCGAGCGCGACCGCGACGGAGGTCAGGGCGAACTCGTAGGACTGTCGGTCCCGGATCTTGACGTAGGTCGACCGGGTGGCCCACGGCAGCGGTGGCACGGTCAGCCCGGTGATCAGCTCGCTGTCCCGCAGGTCGTTCTCGACCTGCGGGCTGTCGCCGGGCAGGCGGTAGAACTCCGCGAGCGCGACGGTGCGCGCACCCTGCCGGCCCTCCAGGTGCACCTGGGTGTCGAGCGCGACGAGCGCGACGGCGACGTCGCTCGGGTGGGTGGCCACGCAGCTCTCGCTGGTGCCCAGCACCGCATGCATCCGGTTGTGCCCGGTGAGCGCCGCGCAGCCGCTACCGGGTTCGCGCTTGTTGCAGGGCGTGGTGAGGTCGCGGAAGTAGCCGCACCGGGTGCGTTGCAGCAGGTTGCCGCCCATGCTGGCCATGTTCCGCAGCTGCGGCGACGCGCTGAGCTCGAGCGCCTGGCTGATCATCGGGTAGCGGGTGCGGACGCGCTCGTCGAGGGCGACGTCGCTCATCCGCTCCAGCGCGCCGATGTGCAGGCCGCCGGCGTCGACGCCGATCCCGCGCATCGGCAGCCGGTTGATGTCCACCACGCGGGAGGGGGCCAGCACCTCCAGCTTCATGAGATCGACGAGGGTGGTGCCGCCGGCGAGGTAGGCGCTGTTCTCGTGCGCCGCGGTCAGGGCCGCGCGCACCGATCCGGGCCGGGTGAAGTCGTAGAGGCGCATCAGCGCATCGCCTCCCGACCGGACTTGACCGCCTCGACGATGCCCGGGTAGGCGCTGCACCGGCAGATGTTGCCGGACATGCTCTCGCGGATCTCCTCGTCCGATCCGGCTCGCCCCTCCTGCACCAGCGACACCGCCGACATGATCTGGCCGGGGGTGCAGAAGCCGCACTGGAACCCGTCGTGGTCGATGAACGCCTGCTGCATGGGGTGCAGCTCGTCGCCGTCGGCCAGGCCCTCGATCGAGGTCACCTCGGTGTCGTCCAGGGTCGCCGCGAGCGTCAGGCACGACAGCACCCGGCGGCCGTCGACCTGGACCGTGCACGCTCCGCACTGGCCGCGGTCGCAGCCCTTCTTCGTGCCGGTCAGCGCGAGCCGCTCCCGCAGCGTGTCCAGCAACGTGGCCCGAGGGTCGGTCTGCAGGTGGATCCGGTCGCCGTTCACCCGCAGGGTGAGCTCGACCAGGTTCTGCCCGGGTGCCGTCACCGTCGGCGTGGTCACGGTCTCGGCCACCCTCGGCGCGACGACGAGCGCCGCCCCGGCCGCGACGGCGCCGGTGCCCCCGAGGAACCACCTGCGGGACAACCGTCGTGTCCCGTGTGGACGATCTTGTTGTGGGTCGGTGGGAGACATCGCTACTCCTCACGAACGCGCCCCGACGCGCGGGGCTGGAAGAACGGTGGAAGGGCTCGGAACGACCGGCCGTCCGAGCAGGACGTCGACGGCGTCGATACTGGCGAGCTGCGGAGAGCTCAACCAGGGACCGTCGATCCGCCCTTCGGCCCACCCCCGATGGTCCAGGTGCCCCGCGTGCCCGAGCAGCTGGTCCGTCCGGCGGGAAGAACACGGCGGACGGAGGCGTTGTGATCACCCGTGCGGGGGACGGGTGTGCGGCTGGTGAGCCGGCGGGTGATCGACCTGTGTCGTCGTCCCAGCACGGGCTGTCGGCGCTGCCACCCCGCCCACGCCCGTTCCGCATCTCCTGGGGGATCCCCGTGTCGTTCGTCGTCCGTGCCGCGCGCGCCTGGCAGCGCCCGCGTGTGTTCGCTCTGCTCACCGTCGCCGGGCTCGTGCTCGGTGCCCTGCTCGGGCTGACCGCCCGGGTCACCGGCTCGGAGGGGCTGGCGTCCACGCTGGACACCGTCGGCAGCCTGTTCACCGGGCTGCTCCAGTTCACCGTCGCACCACTGGTGTTCCTCGCGATCGTGGTCGGCATCGTCAGCCTGCGCGACCTCGGCGGCGGGCGCGCCGCGGCCAGGCTCGGCGGCCGCACCGTCGCGTGGTTCGCCGGGACGTCGCTGGTCGCGGTGCTGATCGGCATCGCGATCGGGCTCGTCGGACGGCCCGGGCAGGGCGTCACGATCGCCGCCGACCCGGCCGCCGTCGAGGCGGTGGGCAAGCGCACCGCCGGGTCCTGGCAGGCGTTGCTGTCGAACCTGGTGCCGGACAACCCGGTCGCGGCCTTCGCCGACGACAACGTGCTGCAGGTCGTGCTCGCCGCGCTGCTGGTGGGTGCCGCCGCCTACGCGCTGGGGGAGAAGGCCGAGCCGTTCGTCGCGTTCTCCCGCTCCGCCTTCGAGGTCGTCCTGACGATCATCCGCTGGATCGTCGTGCTCGCCCCGATCGGCGTGCTCGGCCTGATCGGCAACGCGTTCGCCACCTACGGCAGCGGCGTCGTCTCCTCACTGGCCGGGCTCATCGTCACCGTCTACCTCGGCTGCGCGATCGTGCTGTTCGGTGTCTACCCGTTGCTTCTCGGGGTCGTGGCCGGGATCGGCCCGCGCCGCTTCTTCGGCACCACCTGGCCGGTGCTGCAGTTCGCCTTCGTGTCCCGCTCGTCCGGGGCGACGCTGCCGATGTCCCGGCAGGCCGCGATCGACCTGGGTGTGGACCGCAACTACGCCGGGTTCGCCGTCCCGCTGGCCACCACCACTAAGATGGACGGCTGTGCCGCCGTCTACCCGGCCCTGGCGACGATCTTCATCGCGCACATCTCGGGGATCCAGCTGGCCGCGTGGCAGTACGTGGTGATCGCGGCGGTCGCCGTGTTCGGTGCGCTCGCGACGGCCGGGACCACCGGCTGGTTCACCATGCTGACGCTGACCCTGGCCGCGGTCGGGATGCCGCCCGCGGTGATCGCCGCCGGTATCGCCGTGGTCATCGGGATCGACCCGATCCTGGACATGATGCGCACCGCGACCAACGTCGCCGGGCAGATCACCGTGCCGACGCTCGTCGCCGCGCAGGAGGGCATCCTCGACCGCGGGGACGCGACCGGCCCGGTCACCGCCTAGCCCGCCGAGCCGGACACGGCGGGCGCGTCGCAGGAGGCCGCGTCCGTCGCCGGACGCACCTCCTCGGTCTGACCGCCGCCGGTCGGACCGCCCGGCCCGCCGTACCGCGCCCGTCGCGCGGACGGCGGGCCGTGGCGCGTCCCGAGCCGGGTCAGCGGGACGCTTCGACGATGAGGACGTGCGCGACCAGCGTGCCGACCGGGCCCGTGAGCTGCCGGCCGAGATCCGCGCCCAGCTCGCCGAGGGGCCGCTCCCGCACGTCCCACCCCGCCGCGCGCAGCACCGACGCCGGCGCGGGGCGGCGCCGGGTGTCCCACAGCTGCGCGAGGTCGCTGCCCATCGCCGGGGCCATCGCCCGGACCTCGTCGGTGTGCAGGTACTCGTCGGCGACGGCCAGGTCCACCGCCTCCAGCGCGACCCTGCTGCCCGGCGCGGACAGCTCGTCGACCCGGGCGAGCAGGTCCGCCTCCGCCTCCGGCGGCAGGTAGGCCAGCAGGCCCTCCACCAGCCACGCAGTGGGGCGGCCGGGGTCGAAACCGGACCCGCGCAGTGCGCCCGGCCAGTCGTCGCGCAGGTCGCAGGGCACCGCGACCCGCCGCGCCCGGGCAGCGGTGGCGCCGAGGACCCGCTGCTTGTGGGCCAGCACCTCGGGCTGGTCGATCTCGTACACCGACGTGCCGTCCGGCCAGGCCAGCCGGTAGGGGCGCGCGTCGAGCCCGGCCGCCGGGACGACGACCTGCCGCACTCCGTCCGCGGCCGCCGCCAGCAGCGCGGCGTCGAGCACCCGGGTGCGGATCGCCATCATGTCGACCAGCGCCCGCCAGCCGACGCCGCCGTCGTCGTCGGCACCGCGGGGGAGCGGGAGCCCCGGCGCGGCGGCGTCGACGAGTGCGCGCGCGTACGGGTCGACCACCAGCGGGTCGGGGCGCTCGGCCTCGGCGGCGCGGGCCGCGGCGACGGCCAGTGCGGTCGCGCCGACGCTGCGGGTGACGTCCCACCCGCCGGGGACACTGTTGCCACCGGCCGGGACGTTGCCGTGCGGTACTCCGGACATCGGTCCTCCCAGGAGGTGAGCAATGCTCACGATCATGGTGCGGCATGCCGTGCGACGGCGCACCGCGGCATGACCGGGATCACTCGTCCGGATCACGGGAACCCGGTGGGCGGCACCCGGCGTTGATCCCCCGTGCATCTCCCGGCGCCCCGCAAGGTCCCTGTCGCCGTCGTCGCCGTCGTCCTGCGCGGGGCGGTCGTCGCCTGCGTGCTGGCGGCGCTGGTCGTGGTCGAACTGACCTCGCGCAGCGGCGTGGCCTGGCGTCTGACCACCTTCACCTACCAGGTCAACCTGCTCGCCGCGGCCTTCTACCTCTGGACCCTGCTGGGGCGCCGGTACGACGCGCGGCCCGCGGTCCGTGGTGCGGTCGTGGTCTACCTGCTGGTCGCCGGCCTGGTCTGGGTGCTGTTCCTGTCCGGGCGCTCGACGGGCTTCACCCCGGCCAACGTGCTGCTGCACATCGTCGTGCCGGTGTTGGCGCTGGCCGACTGGGTCCTCGTCCGGCCCGCCCGCGGAGGGCTGCGCTGGTGGCACCCGCCGGTGTGGCTGCTGTTCCCGGCCGCGTACCTCGGGCTGGCGCTGGCCGTGCTCAACGGGGCCGGCCGGCGCGCGCCGTACTACTTCCTGGACCCGGACGCCGTCGGGGCGGGTGGGCTGGCCTGGAACGTCCTCCGGCTGGCGGCCGGATTCCTGGTCCTGGGCTACCTGGTCCTGCTGGCCGGGCGGACCGGGTCCCGCGTCCCCGGGCGGGCGGTGGGCGAGGTCGTCCCCGGGCGGGCGTGAGCGGCGTCGCACGGATTCGTGACAGTCAACTCTGACTGTTTCCTGCTACCGTCGCAGGTGAGTCGACGGCCCCGACCCGGGTGCCGTCCACCGTCGCGAAGGAGCGAACACCGTGCGAGACGCAGTCATCGTCGAGGCCGTACGCAGCCCGGTCGGCAAGCGCAAGGGCGGCCTGGCGGACGTCCACCCCACGGACCTGTCCGCGCACGTTCTGCGCAGCCTGGTCGAGCGCTCGGGCGTGGACCCGGCGCAGATCGACGACGTCCTGTGGGGCTGCGTGTCCCAGACCGGGGAGCAGACCTTCGACATCGCCCGCAACGCCGCGCTGGCCGCCGGGTTCCCCGAGACCGTCACCGGTGTGACCGTCGACCGCCAGTGCGGGTCCAGCCAGCAGTCGGTGCACTTCGCGGCCGCCGGCCTGATCGCCGGGCAGTACGACGTGGCCGTCGCCGGCGGTGTCGAGTCCATGACGCGGGTGCCGATGGGGTCCTCGCTGCAGGGCCAGGACCCGTTCGGCAGCGACTTCGCCACCCGCTACGGGGTCGCCCCGAACCAGGGCGTCGGCGCGGAGATGATCGCCGAGAAGTGGGGCTTCTCCCGCACCCAGCTCGACGAGTTCGCGCTGCTGTCGCACGAGCGCGCCGCCGCCGCGCAGGACGACGGCCGGTTCGACGGTCAGCTCGCCCCGCTGGCCGGCGTGACCGCCGACGAGGGGGTCCGCCGCGGCGGGACCGTCGAGGGCCTCGCCCAGCTCAAGACGGTGTTCAAGGACGCCGACCAGGGCGGCGTTATCCACGCGGGCAACTCCTCGCAGATCTCCGACGGCTCCGCCGCGCTGCTCATGACCACCAGCGAGAAGGCCCGCGAGCTCGGCCTGACCCCGATCGCCCGCGTGCACACCGCGGTCCTCGCCGGCGCCGACCCGGTCATCATGCTGACCGCCCCGATCCCCGCGACGGAGAAGGCGCTGAAGCGTTCCGGTCTGTCGCTCGACGAGATCGGCGCGTTCGAGGTCAACGAGGCGTTCGCGCCGGTGCCGCTGGCCTGGCTGGCCGACATCGCGGGCACCACCGACACCGCGTCCGGTGTCGGCGAGCGGCTCAACCCCAACGGCGGCGCCATCGCGCTGGGCCACCCCCTCGGCGGCTCCGGCGCGCGGATCATGACCACCCTGGTCCACCACATGCGCGACAACGGCATCCGCTACGGCCTGCAGACCATGTGCGAGGGCGGCGGCCAGGCCAACGCCACCATCCTCGAACTCCTCTGACACCCGCTCCCCACCCGGAAGGAAACAGACAGAACATGGACATCAACGGTTCCGTCGCCGTCGTCACCGGCGGTGCGTCCGGCCTGGGCCTGGCCACCACGGAGAAGTTCGTGGAGCTCGGCGCCAAGGTCCTGATCATCGACCTGCCGTCGTCGCAGGGCGAGGCCGTCGCCGACAAGCTGGGGGACAACGTCCGCTTCGTCGCCGCCGACGTCACGAGCGAGGAGCAGGTCTCGGCCGCCCTCGACGCCGCCGAGGAGCTCGGCACCGTCCGCGTCGCGGTCAACTGCGCCGGTATCGGCAACGGCATCAAGACCTTCGGCAAGACCGGCCCGTTCCCGCTGGCCGACTTCACCAAGGTCATCAACGTCAACCTGATCGGCACGTTCAACGTGATCCGGCTGGCGGCCGAGCGCATCGCCAAGTCCGACCACGTCGACGGCGACCGCGGCGTCATCATCAACACCGCCTCGGTGGCGGCCTTCGAGGGCCAGATCGGCCAGGCCGCCTACTCGGCGTCCAAGGGCGGCATCGTCGGCATGACCCTGCCGATCGCCCGTGACCTGGCGAGCATCGGCATCCGGGTCAACACCATCGCCCCCGGTCTATTCGAGACGCCGCTGCTGGCCGGTCTGCCCGAGGACGTCAAGACCTCGCTGGGCAAGCAGGTGCCGCACCCGTCGCGGCTGGGGCAGCCCGCGGAGTACGGCAAGCTCGCCGCCCACATCGTGGAGAACCCGATGCTCAACGGCGAGACGATCCGTCTCGACGGCGCGATCCGCATGCAGCCCCGCTAGTCCCCCTGCCGGTACCCCAGAGAGGAGGCGGCGCCGTGAAGCGCACGCTCTACGAGTCCGACCACGAGGACTTCCGCGAGGCCTTCCGGGCCTTCGTCGAGAAGGAGATCGCCCCGCACGAGGCGCAGTGGGAGCGCGACGGCGTCGTCTCCCGGGAGCTGTTCACCACCGCCGGCGCCAACGGGTTCCTGGGCATGGACGCGCCCGAGGAGTTCGGTGGCGGCGGGGTGCGGGACTTCCGGTTCAACGCGATCGTCTCCGAGGAGGTGCTGCGCGTCGGTGCGGCCGGTTCGGGGCTGGGCCTGACTCTGCACAACGACATCGTGCTGCCCTACCTGCTCGCCTACACCACCGACGAGCAGAAGCAGCGATGGCTGCCGGGCGTCGTGGCGGGGGAGAAGATCCTCGCCATCGCGATGACCGAGCCGGGCATCGGCTCGGACCTGGCGTCGATGTCGACGACCGCCATCCGCGACGGCGACCACTACGTCGTCAACGGCGCGAAGACCTTCATCACCAACGGGATCAACGCCGACCTCGTCGTCGTCGCGGTGAAGACCGACCCGTCGCAGAAGCACAAGGGCATGAGCCTGCTGGTGCTCGAGCGCGGGATGGAGGGATTCGAGCGCGGCCGCAACCTCGACAAGCTGGGCATGCACGCCCAGGACACCGCCGAGCTCTCCTTCACCGACGTGAAGGTGCCGGTGGAGAACCTGCTCGGGCCCGAGGAGGGCAAGGGCTTCGTCCAGCTGGTCGAGAAGCTGCCCCAGGAGCGCCTGTCGATCGCCGTCGCCGGGGTGGCCGCGGCCCGGACGGTGCTGACGAACACCCTGGAGTACGTCAAGGAGCGCAAGGCGTTCGGGTCCCCGGTCGGCTCGTTCCAGAACTCGAAGTTCGCGCTGGCCGAGATGGACACCGAGATCGACCTCGCCGAGCACTACGTCGACGACTGCGTGCGGGCGCTGAACGCGGGCGAGCTGACCGCCGTCGACGCGTCGAAGGCGAAGTACTGGTGCACCGAGCTGCAGGGCCGGGTCGCCGACCGCTGCCTGCAGCTGCACGGCGGCTACGGCTACATGAGCGAGTACCCGGTCTCCAAGGCCTACGCCGACGCCCGCATCACCCGGATCTACGGCGGCACCACCGAGATCATGAAGGAGGTGATCGGCCGGGGTCTGGGACTCTGAGCCGATGACCGACAGGCGATCATGAGCACATCATGAACTCCGAACACCCTCCGGCGGTCAGGAGCCGGGCGCAGCGGTCGGAGGACAGCCGCGCCCGGATCCTGGACGCCGCCGTGGCCTGCCTCATCGACGGCGGCTACTCGGGCTCCACGACCCTGACCATCCAGTCGGCCGCCGACGTGTCGCGCGGCCGGCTGCTGCACCACTTCCCCAGCCGGGACCGGTTGCTGGTCGCGGCTGCGCAGCACCTGGCGGTGAAGCGCGTCGCCGACACCGAGGAACGCGTGCGACGGGTGGTCGAGACCGACCCGGTCGGCTCGTTCGAGCGGGCCGACCGGGTCATCGAGCTGTTGTGGGAGAGCTTCTCCGAGCCCCACTTCTGGGCGGCGGTGGAGCTCTGGACCGCGGCCCGGTCCAACGCCGAGATCGCCGAGGCGCTGCGACCCGAGGAGAAGCGCCTCGGCGCGGCGATCCGGGCGTCGATGGCCCGCATGTTCGGCGACGAGCTCGCCGGCCGCCCGCGGTTCAAGCAGCTGCGCGACCTGCTGCTCACCTCGATGCGCGGCACCTCGCTGACCTACACCTTCGACCCGCGCGACCCGGGCAGCGACCCGATGCTGCCCCAGTGGAAGGACCTGGCCCGGGTGCTGCTCGGGCCGTGACCGGCGCCCCGGGTGTCGGAGTCCTCAGGTGCGGTAGCTCTCAGGTGCCGAAGCTCAGCCCGAACGGCGGCGTCGCACCCTCGGGAACGACGGGCGGCGCCGGCGGCCGCACCGCGACCCGGTCGCGGCCCGCGTGCTTGGCCTCGTAGAGCGCGGCGTCCGCGGCGGCCAGCAGCCCGTCGAGGTCCGTGCCGTGGTCCGGTGTCGTCGCGACGCCGACCGACACCGACAGCCCGGTGACCCGGCCCGCGGTGGCCGTGTCGACCTCCAGCGCGCGCACGCCCCGGCGGATCCGCTCGGCGACCTCGCGGGCCCGGTCGTCCAGGGTGTCGTCGGCGCGCATCCCGCCGAGCGTGACCACGAACTCCTCGCCGCCGAACCGGCCGGCCAGGTCCTCGTCGCGCACCTCGGTGGTGAGGACGTCGGCGACGGCCTGGAGCACGTCGTCGCCCGCCAGATGGCCGTGCCGGTCGTTGACCGCCTTGAAGTGGTCGAGGTCGAGGATCAGCACCGCGCCGGCGCGGTCGGTGCGTGTGTCCCGCTCCAGCATCTGGCGGCTGCGCCAGCGCCACGCCGCCGGGTTGAGGAGCCCGGTCTTGGCGTCGGTGTCGACCTGTGCCTCGAGCTGACGCACCAGGGTCGTCTGTTCGACGACGAGCAGCGGCAGCACCGCGAGCAGCGCGAACCAGGGGGAGGTGTTGGCGAGCACGACGGCGACCAGCCCGCCGATCGACAGCGTCGCCAGCTCCAGCCCGATGTCACCGCCCCACAGGATCGCGAGGAACCGCGACCCCGGTGCGGTCAGTCGCAGCACCGACACGACCAGCAGCGTGTTCACCGTCGTGTAGGCGACCAGCGCGCCCAGCACCAGCGCCGCGTTCTGCGCGGTCGCCGGCGCCCCGCCCCAGCCGCCGACCAGCGCGAGCAGTCCCGCGACGGTGTGCACGGCGAGCAGGACCGTGGCGGCGCTGTAGACCTGGCGGTGCGGCGGCGTGCCGCTCGGGCGCACCACCCGCAGGTAGAGGTGGACGTAGATGACGGCGACGACGGCCGTCGCGAGCACCGGCGGCAGCAGCAGCGCCGCCGCGAAGGTCCAGACCGAGGTCATGTTGATGTAGCGGGTCTCGGCGATCCGGCGCCGCAGGCGTTCGGCGTTGACCGACAGCTCGGTGTGCACCGCGGCCACCAGCATCAGCAGCCCGCAGAGCAGCGCGTCGGTCCGCGTCGGCGCGGCCCCGGTCAGCGCGCCCGCGACGACGGCGGCCACCGCCGCGGACTCCACGGCCAGGACGAGCAGCAGCGGGCGCACCGGCAGGCCGAGCAGCGACCGGGCGTCCAGCACACGACGGCGACGCCGTGCCGGGCGCGGTGCCACCGGGCCAGAGGTCACGTCGCCTGCCTGTTCGTCGGGTGCGTTAGGGGTATCGGGTCGAGGCTACGCGGGAGTAGGGCAAGCGGTTGCCGTTCGTGTCGCAGCGGCCCGAGTCCGCGCCGAGCGGCCCGAAACCGACGACGAACGCCTCAGGATTGCGTTAAACCGTGACGGAGCGTTGTCCATCGCTTACGCTGGACCTGTCATCACTCGATCGTGGAGCGTGCCGTGCGTCCTGACGTGCGGACCGCAACGGCGTCCGTTCCGGGACGGTGAGAAGTACTCCGGTCGAGGGGAGAGTGCTCGTGCGCAACTGGGACTGGTGAACCGTCATCGGCGCCGCGCGGGACGCTCGGTCGTCCCGCGCGGCGCCGCCGTCCGTGGCCGCCGACCGGTGTCGGGTCGGGTCCCGGGCACGTACCCGTCCCTGCCCGTGTCCCTGTCGTCAGAACCGGTGACGCTCGGACGGGGCATGCGACACCCTCGTCCGGCGGTGTGTGCGCGCCTGCACTCCATACTCTGAACGGGTGACACGTTCGTCACTCCACTGCTCCGACCAGCGCAGACGAGCCGTTGCGGCCGGGTTCCGACGATCACCCCCTAGTACTGCAACGGCAGTTCGGCGTGTGGTGAGAGGCTGACGGCCGTTCGGCGGTGATGATCACCGCGTGGTTGATCTTGCCGGGTGGGTGGCCTCGTTGGACGCGGTGGTGGAGCTGATCTCTGGCCGTTTCCGCAGGGTCGAGCCGCGCCGGCGGGTCGGAACCTACCTGCGAGGCCTGCTCGCGGGGCTCGAG
>NZ_MCIM01000001.1:4553806-4555910 GCF_001932405.1 Pseudonocardia sp. Ae331_Ps2
GCGGGTCTTACCGGAGTCATAGCCGGCGTCGAGGTGCACGGTGATGTCGTCGGGCAGCGGGCCGAGAGCGTCGAGGTGGTCGAGAGTGGGGCCCAGTAGCGGGGAGTCGTGGCGGTGTGCCCCGGCCAGGACCCGGCCCAGTGGGATGCCGTATCCCTCGACGAGTACCGATCGCTTCAGGCCCCTTGCGCCGGTCGACCGGTGACGGTCCGGCGACCTCACCGCCGCCGGGGGCCTTGGTGATGGCGCCGTCGACGGCAACGTCGTCAAGCAACAGGCCGACGATGCGGTCGTAGGCGTCCAGGGCGATCCGGCGTAGCTGGGCGAAGACCCCGAGCCGGATCCACTCGTCACGGCGATCGCGGATGGTGGTCGCCGAGCAGGTGCTGTCGGCGATGCCCTGATACGGGCAGCCGAACCGCAGTACCTCACAGGAGCTTGTCGAACACGACCCGATCCGCGATCCGGCGGCGGTGACAGCCCCACGGATGAGTGGGATCGAACTCGACCCGGGGCGGCAGCAGCGCGGCGAACTGGTCCCACAACGGCTCGGTCAGCCATGATGGCAGGGCGGGCACGCGGCCTCCAGACGATCACGAAGAGTCAACAACTTCATGATCGACAGGCCCGTGCCCGCCCCTCACCATCGACACCCGGCCGCGACCCAGCTGTGATCAATCCGCGCGACCTCTTATCTGAGGCGTGCCGAAGCAACGAAAGGACCGTGATGGCGAACCCCGCGAACGCGAACCCCCACTCCGCCCCGGAGGTACTCGACGTAGTGGGGGTCGGGTTCGGGCCGTCGAACCTCGGCATCGCGATCGCCCTGCTGGAGCACAACGCGGCGGCCCCGGCCGACGCGCGGGTGACCGCCCGGTTCGTCGAGCGCCAGGATCGGTTCGGCTGGCACCGCGGGATGCTGCTCGAGGACGCGACCATGCAGGTGTCCTACCTCAAGGACCTCGTGACGTTGCGGAACCCGACCAGCGGCTTCTCCTTCCTGTCCTACCTGCACGACCGCGACCGGCTCGCCGACTTCATCAACTACGGCTCGTCGTTCCCCACCCGCCGCGAGTTCCACGACTACCTGGAGTGGGCCGCCGCACGGGTCGGCGAGGTCAGCGACGCCGCGGGCTCCCCGGTGACCGTCGACTACGGCAGCGAGGTCGTCGAGATCGAGCCCGTGCCCGGCGACGGGGTGGTCGACCTCCTCGACGTCGTGGTGCGCACCGGCGAACGGGTGGAGCGGCTGCGGACCCGCAACGTCGTGCTCGCCTGCGGGCTCACCCCGGTCCTCCCGCGCGGGATCACCGCAGGTGGACGCATCTGGCACAACCGCGACCTGCTCTTCCGCACCCGCGAGCTCGCCGGCGCCTCGCCCGCGCGGTTCGCCGTCGTCGGGGCCGGGCAGAGCGCGGCGGAGACCGTGGAGCACCTGCACCGCACCTTCCCGACCGCCGAGGTGCACGCGGTGTTCGCCCGCTACGGCTACAGCCCCGCCGACGACACGTCCTTCGCCAACCGGATCTTCGACCCGGCCGCCGTCGACGACTTCTTCACCGCCCCGGACGAGGTCAAGGACCGCATCCTCGGCTACCACGCCAACACCAACTACTCGGTGGTCGACCCCGAGCTGATCGAGGGCCTGTACCGCACGCACTACCACGAGCGGGTCGCCGGCCGGGAGCGGCTGCGCTTCCGCAACGTCTCCCGGGTGGCCGACGTCGTCGACGTCGGGGACCGGGTGGAACTGGCCATCGAGTCGCTCATCGACGGCGAGCGCGAGGTCATCACCGCCGACGCCGTGGTCTACGCGACCGGGTACCGGTCGGCCGACCCGCTGTGGCTGCTCGACGCCGGCCTGCAGCAGGCCTGCGGGCGCGACGGACAGGGCCGGCTCGACGTGCAGCGCGACTACCGCGTCCGCACCGGTGCGCTCCCCGGTGGCGGAACGGTCCGGGCCGGCGTCTACCTGCAGGGTCCGACCGAGCACACGCACGGCATCACCTCGACCCTGCTGTCCAACATCGCCGTGCGGTCCGGAGAGATCGTCGCCTCGCTCGTCCGGGGAACGGCGGTCGCCTCCCCGGAGGCGAGCGGACGC
>NZ_MCIM01000001.1:4555922-4622763 GCF_001932405.1 Pseudonocardia sp. Ae331_Ps2
GCGGGTCTTACCGGAGTCATAGCCGGCGTCGAGGTGCACGGTGATGTCGTCGGGCAGCGGGCCGAGAGCGTCGAGGTGGTCGAGAGTGGGGCCCAGTAGCGGGGAGTCGTGGCGGTGTGCCCCGGCCAGGACCCGGCCCAGTGGGATGCCGTATCCCTCGACGAGTACCGATCGCTTCAGGCCCCTTGCGCCGGTCGACCGGTGACGGTCCGGCGACCTCACCGCCGCCGGGGGCCTTGGTGATGGCGCCGTCGACGGCAACGTCGTCAAGCAACAGGCCGACGATGCGGTCGTAGGCGTCCAGGGCGATCCGGCGTAGCTGGGCGAAGACCCCGAGCCGGATCCACTCGTCACGGCGATCGCGGATGGTGGTCGCCGAGCAGGTGCTGTCGGCGATGCCCTGATACGGGCAGCCGAACCGCAGTACCTCACAGGAGCTTGTCGAACACGACCCGATCCGCGATCCGGCGGCGGTGACAGCCCCACGGATGAGTGGGATCGAACTCGACCCGGGGCGGCAGCAGCGCGGCGAACTGGTCCCACAACGGCTCGGTCAGCCATGATGGCAGGGCGGGCACGCGGCCTCCAGACGATCACGAAGAGTCAACAACTTCATGATCGACAGGCCCGTGCCCGCCCCTCACCATCGACACCCGGCCGCGACCCAGCTGTGATCAATCCGCGCGACCTCTTATCTGAGGCGTGCCGAAGCAACGAAAGGACCGTGATGGCGAACCCCGCGAACGCGAACCCCCACTCCGCCCCGGAGGTACTCGACGTAGTGGGGGTCGGGTTCGGGCCGTCGAACCTCGGCATCGCGATCGCCCTGCTGGAGCACAACGCGGCGGCCCCGGCCGACGCGCGGGTGACCGCCCGGTTCGTCGAGCGCCAGGATCGGTTCGGCTGGCACCGCGGGATGCTGCTCGAGGACGCGACCATGCAGGTGTCCTACCTCAAGGACCTCGTGACGTTGCGGAACCCGACCAGCGGCTTCTCCTTCCTGTCCTACCTGCACGACCGCGACCGGCTCGCCGACTTCATCAACTACGGCTCGTCGTTCCCCACCCGCCGCGAGTTCCACGACTACCTGGAGTGGGCCGCCGCACGGGTCGGCGAGGTCAGCGACGCCGCGGGCTCCCCGGTGACCGTCGACTACGGCAGCGAGGTCGTCGAGATCGAGCCCGTGCCCGGCGACGGGGTGGTCGACCTCCTCGACGTCGTGGTGCGCACCGGCGAACGGGTGGAGCGGCTGCGGACCCGCAACGTCGTGCTCGCCTGCGGGCTCACCCCGGTCCTCCCGCGCGGGATCACCGCAGGTGGACGCATCTGGCACAACCGCGACCTGCTCTTCCGCACCCGCGAGCTCGCCGGCGCCTCGCCCGCGCGGTTCGCCGTCGTCGGGGCCGGGCAGAGCGCGGCGGAGACCGTGGAGCACCTGCACCGCACCTTCCCGACCGCCGAGGTGCACGCGGTGTTCGCCCGCTACGGCTACAGCCCCGCCGACGACACGTCCTTCGCCAACCGGATCTTCGACCCGGCCGCCGTCGACGACTTCTTCACCGCCCCGGACGAGGTCAAGGACCGCATCCTCGGCTACCACGCCAACACCAACTACTCGGTGGTCGACCCCGAGCTGATCGAGGGCCTGTACCGCACGCACTACCACGAGCGGGTCGCCGGCCGGGAGCGGCTGCGCTTCCGCAACGTCTCCCGGGTGGCCGACGTCGTCGACGTCGGGGACCGGGTGGAACTGGCCATCGAGTCGCTCATCGACGGCGAGCGCGAGGTCATCACCGCCGACGCCGTGGTCTACGCGACCGGGTACCGGTCGGCCGACCCGCTGTGGCTGCTCGACGCCGGCCTGCAGCAGGCCTGCGGGCGCGACGGACAGGGCCGGCTCGACGTGCAGCGCGACTACCGCGTCCGCACCGGTGCGCTCCCCGGTGGCGGAACGGTCCGGGCCGGCGTCTACCTGCAGGGTCCGACCGAGCACACGCACGGCATCACCTCGACCCTGCTGTCCAACATCGCCGTGCGGTCCGGAGAGATCGTCGCCTCGCTCGTCCGGGGAACGGCGGTCGCCTCCCCGGAGGCGAGCGGACGCGACACCGCCACCGTCTGAGCTCCCCACCACGTCCCCGCACCGGAGGAGAACCATGTCCACCAACCCCTTCGACGACGAGAACGGCACCTTCCGGGTGCTGGTGAACGACGAGGGTCAGCACTCGTTGTGGCCGGACTTCGCCGAGGTCCCGGCGGGCTGGACCTCGGTCCACGGGCCGGCCGACCGGACCTCGTGCCTGGACTACGTCGAACGGAACTGGACCGACCTGCGACCGCGCAGCCTGCGCGAACGCACCGACGCCTGATCCGCACCGACGCCTGATCCCCGGCGCCGCCTGGTCCGGGGCGCCGCGCCACTCAGCCGAGATCGGGTGCCTGGTCGGGTCGCAGACCCGACCAGGCACTCCACAGCCGGGCGTAGGTGCCCCCGGCGGCCACCAGCTCGTCGTGACGGCCCTGCTCGATGACCCGGCCGTCCTCGAGGACGACGACCCGGTCGGCGGTGGCCGCCTGGGTCAGACGGTGCGCGACGACCACCGTCGTCCGCCCGCGAGCCGCGGCGAGCGCCGCGTCCTCCAGCGCCCGGGCCCCGGAGCTGCCCGCCTCCGCGGTGGCCTCGTCCAGGATCACGACCGGCCGGTCGGCGAGCACGAGCCGGGCCAGCGCGAGCTGCTGGGACTGCACGACGTCCAGCTCGTGCGCGCCGTTCCCGACCGGGGTCGCCAGGCCCCCGGGCAGCTCCTCGGCCCAGGCCAGCGCCCCGACGGTGTCGAGCGCGGCGCGCAGCTGCGCGTCGTCGGCGTCCGGGGCGGCCAGGCGCAGGTCCTCGGCCAGCGTCCCGGCGAACACGTGCACCTCCTGGGTGACCAGCGCGACGGTGTCCCGGCGGACGGTCGGGCCCTGCTCGTCGAGGCCGGCGCCGCCGATCTCGATCCGGCCGGACGACGGCCGGTGCAGCCCCACCACCAGCTTCGCCAGGGTGGACTTGCCCGCGCCGCTCGCGCCCACCAGGGCGACCCGCGTGCCCGGCTCGACGTCGAGGTCCACACCGCGCAGCGACGGGTGTCCGTCGACGTAGGCGTGGGTCAGGCCGCGGGCGCGGACACGGGAGCCGTCCGGCCGGGCGGGCTCGGCGGGATCGGGCTCGGGGGCGAGGTCGGCGACCCCGACGATCCGGCGCAGCCCGGCGATCGCGGACTGGGCGACGTCGAGCTGGAACAGCACCACGTTGACCGGGCCGAACAGGTTGATGAAGTAGAGCGCCGCCGCGCTGGCCGTGCCGATCGTGGCCTCACCGGAGGTCACCAGCCAGAAGCCGGCGACCAGGACACCGGTCACACCCAGGTACTCCGCCGCGTTGAGCCGGCCGAAGAACCGGGTCTGCAGCCGGATCACCCGCATGGCGAGCCCGACGACGGCGTCGGCGCGTTCGGCGACCCGGTCCCGGTGCTGGTCGTGCAGGCGGAACGCCCGCACGGTCGACACCCCCGCGGCGGTGTCGAGCAGCTGCTGTTGCTGGTCGCCGTAGGCGATCCGCTGTGCTGCGTAGATCGGGCCGGACCGGGCGAGGAACCAGCGCGCGGTCCAGGCCTGGATCGGGACGGCGAGCAGCGCGCCGAGGAGCAGCCGCCAGTCCAGCGCGAGCAGCGCGACGAGGGTCAGGCCGATCAGCAGCGCGGAGCGGGCGAACTCGGGCAGCGCCTCGCGCACGGCCTCGGCGACGACGCTGACGTCGTCGGTGACCCGCGAGGTCAGGTCCCCGGACCCGGCCCGTTCCAGCTGCTCCAGGTCCAGGTGCAGCGCCCGGTCGACGAACCGTTCGCGCAGCCCGGCCAGCACCGTCTCGCCGACGCGGGCGACCAGGGCGACGCCGAGCATCGCGAGCACGCCCTGCCCGACCGCGACCCCGACCAGGCCGAGCACCGGGGCGGTGACGGCGTCGGCACCCCGGCCGTCGGCGACCAGGTCGACGATCCGGCCGAGCAGTGGTGCGGTGAGCAGGCTGACCGCGGCGGCCCCGACGAGCGTCACGAGCCCGAGCAGCGCGGTGCCGCGCTGGGGCCGCAGCAGCTCGCCGAGGACGGCCCGCATCCGTGCCCCGTCGGCGACGGGCAGGCGGGTGGTCATCCGGTCACCAGCTTCCGGTAGTCGGGGTCGGCCATGAGCTCGCTGTGCGTCCCGTCCGCGGCGATCCGGCCGCCGCGCAGGACGACGGTCCGGTCGGCGGCGGCCAGCAGCGCCGGGCTGGTGGTGACGACGACGGTGGTCCGGCCGCGACGCAGCGCGCGCAGCCCGTCGGCGATCGCGGCCTCGGTGACGGCGTCGACCGCGGTGGTCGGGTCGTGCAGCACGAGCACCGGGGGGTCGGCGGCGAGGGCCCGGGCGAGGGCGATCCGCTGCCGCTGACCCCCGGACAGCGAGCTGCCCCGGGCGGCGACCGCGGTGTCCGCCCCGTCGGGGAGGACCTCCGCGGCCTGGTCGGCGCGAGCCGCGGCCATCGCCGGGGCCGGGTCGGTCCCGGGCGCACACCCGGCGAGGACGTTGTCGCGCACGGTGCCGGCGAACAGGTGTGCGTCGTGCGCGGCGACGAGAACACCGGCGCGGGCGTCGATGCACTCCAGCGCGGTGAGGTCGGTCCCGCCGACCTCGACCCGGCCGTCGACGGGGTCGGTCTCGCGGCCCAGCAGCCGGACCAGCCCGAGTGCGGTCGCCGCGTCGTCGGTGACCACACCCAGCATGGTTCCCGGTGCGACGTCGAGATCCACGCCGGACAGGCCCACGGTGCGGACCCCGCGCAGGGTCAGCCCGCCGTCCCCGGCCGCGGCGGCGCTCCCGGAGCCGGACCCGGGCCGGGCGGTGACGGCGTGCTCGCTGCCGAGCAGCGTCGCGATCCGGCCGGCGGACGCGCGGCCCTGGGCGAGCTGGCGGCTCACCGCGCCGAACACCTCGAGCGGGCCCACCAGGAACTGGGCGAGGCCTACGGCGGCGACGAGGCCGCCGATGCTGAGCTGGCCGTCGGCGGCGAGTCGCCCGCCGACCAGTGCGATGAGGGCGAGGAAGAGCCCGTTGACCAGCTGGACCGAGCCGAGGAAGCCGGCCTCGGCCCGGGTGGCGAACAGGGTCGCGCCCAGCGCCTCCCGGCTGACCCGGCGGTAGCGACGCTGGGCCGCCGGCTCGACCCCGAGCCCCTTCAGCACCCGGACGCCGTCGATCAGGTCGGCCGCGACCCCGGAGGCCGCGGCCGCCCGCTCCTGTTCGGCGTGGCTGCGCCGCTCCAGCGGGGTGCCGATGCGCTGGATCGCCCACAGCAGCGGCGGGGAGCCCAGCAGGATGAGCAGCCCCAGCGGCAGCGAGATGGTGAGCAGCGCGATCGCCGCGACGACGACCGCGGTCACCGCGGCCAGCCCGAGCGGGAGCATGAAGCTGACCACGGCGACACGTTTCGCGTCGGACACCGCGATCGAGGCCAGCTCACCGGGCAGCCGTCCGGCCTCGGCGCCGCCGCGGGGGTCGAGCAGCCGCCCGGCCACCTGCAGCCGCAGCCGGGCGTCGCCGCGTACGTCGGCCGACCAGGCGTGCCGGGCGCCGAAGCGGTAGCAGGTGGACAGGAACAGGAAGTCCAGTCCGAGGACCAGCAACCAGCCGGTGAGGGCGACGGGGTCGCCGGCCGCGATCCCGCGGTCGATCACCACCCCGACGAGGACGGGGACGAGTGCCTCACCCGCCTGGTGGCCGCAGAACAGCGCCGACGCCGCGGCGAGCCGTCCACGGAAGGCCCCCAGCGACCCCCGCAACACGGACCGGCCGGACTCCGCCTGGCGGGTGGGAACGTCCATTGTGTCAGGATAGCCTTGCCAACATCGACGCCCGACGCGGTCGGCGGTGGGCTCAGTTCCCCGGTGCCTGCCCCTTCAGCGCCGCATCGAGCTGCGGCACCACGGTGTCGAGTGCGTAGGGCAGCGACAGCGGGCTGGAGTAGCCCAGTGCGGCGGCGAACTCGGTCTCGAACGGCCCGAGGTAGGCCACCCGGCCCTGCTGCACCGCCGGGATCGCCCGGAACACCGGGTCGGCCTCGGACTCGGCGCGCGAGCGGCCCAGCACCACGAGCACGTCGCTGTCGAGGTCGCCCTGGCGCTCCAGCGAGAGGGTCTGCGAGTCCGGCCGGACGGCGAAACCGAGGCCGGCGAAGATCTGGGCGCGCAGGTCGTCGGTGCCCATGTCGTAGGGGACACCCTCGATGAAGAAGTCCATCTTCAGGTTCTTGCCCGCGAAGTCGGGGTGGGCGGCCTTGGCCTCGTCGAACCTCGCGCGGGTCGCGGCGATGACCTGCTCGGCCTGCTCGGTGCGGCCGGTGGCCTGCCCGGTGATGCGGGTCTGCTCCTCCCAGCCTGCGGGGTTCGTGCCGTCGGGGGTGCCCTGGGCGACGGTCGGCGCGATCTGCGACAGCGCGGTGTAGGTCGCCTGGTCCATGAAGGAGTAGACGCCGAGGATCAGGTCGGGCTTCAGCGCGGCGACCTGCTCGATCGGGATCTCGGCTCCGGTCAGCAGCTGCGGCTGCGTCCCCCCGAGCGCCTCCTGCGCCCAGGGGCGCTTCGCGTAGTCGTAGTCGCCGATGTTCTCGCGGACCCCGACCGGCTTCACCCCCACGGCCAGTGCGAAGTCGGCGTCGTTGAAACCGACGGTGACCACCCGCTGCGGTGCGGCCGGGATCGTCGTCTCGCCGAAGGCGTGCTTCAGCGTGACCGGGAAGGCTCCGGCGGCCTCGCCGCTGGGGGCGGGCTGCGCGGTGTCGCCGGTACCCCCGGACGCACAGCCGGCCAGCGCCAGCAGCAGGACCACGCACGCGGCGAGCGCACGGAGCAGGGATCGGGGCATGGGGGCGGTCCTTTCGACGGGACCCGTGCGGGCGGGTGCACCGGGCGCCGGGGGATCAGGTCAGTACACCCTTCTGGGTGGACAGGCGAACCTTACCCATGGCGGTCACGATCGGGCGGACAGGACATCCCAGACGACATCGAGGTGCGCGCGGCCGGTGGTGACCCCGCCGAACGCCACCCGCACCACCGGGTGCCCGTCGACCTCGGTGCCGGTGAGCAGCACCCGACCGTCGGCGTTGGCCCGCTCCAGCAGCGCGGTGGTCGCCGCGTCGCCGGCACGCGAGCGCAGGCAGACCAGCGACAGCACCGGTGTACACGCCAGCTCCAGGTCGTTGTGCCCGCGGACCCGCTCGGCCAGCTCGGCGGCGAGGTCCACGTGCCCGCGCAGGTGCGCCCGCAGCCCGGACAGGCCCTGCCCGTGCAGCACCGCCCACAGCTTCAGTGCCCGGAACCGCCGCCCGAGCGGGACCTGCCAGTCCCGGAAGTCCACGACGGTGCCGGAGTCGGAGTGCGCGTCGCGCAGGTAGGCCGGGGTGATCGACAGCGCGGCCGGCAGCGCGCGGGCGTCGCGCACCCACAGCAGCGAGGCGTCGAACGCGGTGAGCAGCCACTTGTGGGCGTCGGTGCAGAAGGAGTCGACACCGTGGCCCGGCCCGGGATTGACGCCGTCGAGCACCCAGCGGTGCTCCGGGCAGAGCGCCGCGACGCCGGCCCACGCGGCGTCGACGTGCACCCAGGCCCGGTGCGGCCGCGCCGCCGTGACCAGCGCCGCGACCGGGTCGCTCGACCCGGTCGAGGTCGTCCCGACCGTCGCGCACACCAGCACCGGGATCAGCCCGGCGGCGACGTCCGCGGCGAGGGTGTCGGCCAGCGCCGCCGGGTCCATCGCCCGGGAGCCCGGGGTGCACGGGACCGTCCGCAGCCCGTCGGAGCCGAGCCCCGCCACCCGCACCGCCTTGGCCAGCGACGAGTGCGTCTCGGCGGTGACGTAGACGCGCTCCCGCCCGGTCACTCCGCGCGCCCGCCAGCCGGAGCCCGGGTCCGGGGCTGCCCGGTGCAGCGCGGCGGTGAGCGCGACCAGCGCCGCCGAGGACGCCGAGTCCTGGATCGAGCCGCCCCCGCCGCCGTCGTGGGTGAACGACTCGTCCAGCCCGAGCGCCCTGGCCAGCTGGTCGGTGACCGCCTGCTCCACCTCGGTGCAGGCGGGCGAGGTGGACCAGAGCATCCCCTGCGCCCCGGCGCCGCCGGAGAGCAGCTCACCGAGCAGCGAGGTCAGCGAGGCGTTCGCCGGGAAGAAGGCGTGGAAGCCGGGGTGCTGCCAGCGGGTGTCGGCGTCGCCGGTGACGGCCTCGACCAGCGACGGGAACGCGGCGAGCGGCTCGGGGTCCTCGTTCGCCTCGCGGGGGAAGCGGGCCCGCACGGTGCCGGGCTCCACGACGTCGCGAACCGGGCGACGCTCGATCCCGTCGCGGGCGTCGGCGACGGCGTCGACGAACAGGTGGCCGAGGGCGCGGAACTCGTCCGGGGTGAGGTCGGGCACGCGGCCCGACGCTACCCGGCCACGGAGGCGTGCTCGTGGTCGTGCAGGTCGTCGAGGTCCCAGGCGGGCAGCGGGTCGTCCAGGTCGCGCCAGGAGTCGGGCCCGGCGAGCAGTTCGTCGTCGGTGAGCAGGGCCGGGTCGAGCCGGGCGGTGACGGTGTCGCGGGTCAGGCCGAGCCCGATGAACACGATCTCCTGCCCGCGCGGCCCGTCGAACGACGACCACGGCGCGGCCGGGTCCAGCGCCATGTTCGGCCCGGCCTGCGACCACAGGCCCGCGACGTCGGGCCGGGTGGCCAGCCAGCAGAAGCCCTTGCTGCGCAGCAGGCCCGGCCAGTCGCCGAGCGCGTCGAGCAGTCGTGCCGGGTGGAACGGGCGCGCCGCCCGCCAGGTGACGCTCGCGATCCCGTACTCCTCGGTCTCGGGGGTGTGCGAGCCGTTGAGCTCCTGGGCCCAGCCCGGTGTCGCCGAGGCCGCCGCCGGGTCGTAGCGACGGGTGTCGAGCAGGTCGGTGATGGGCAGGTCCCCGCGCACGGCGCGCACGATGCGGGCGCCCGGGTTCATCCGCGACAGCAGTGCCTCGATCCGGCCCAGCGCGTGCGGCGCGACGAGATCGGTCTTGTTCAGCACCAGCAGGTCGGCGAACTCGACCTGGTCGGCGAGCAGGTCCGACAGCGTCCGCTCGTCGCCCTCGGCGGCCTGCAGCTCCCGGTCGGCGAGCGAGTCCTCGCTGGTCAGCAGGTGCTCGAAGGTGGAGGCGTCGACGACGGTGACCATGGTGTCGAGCCGCGCCACGTCGGAGAGCGCGGTGCCGTCGTCGAAGGTCCACTCGAACGTCGCCGCCACCGGCATCGGTTCGGAGATCCCGGTCGACTCGACGACGACGTGCTCGTAGCGCCCCTCGGCGGCCAGCTCGCCGACCGTGGTCAGCAGGTCCTCGCGCAGCGTGCAGCAGATGCAGCCGTTGGTGAGCTCGACCAGCTTCTCCTGGCTGCGGTGCAGATCGACGAGCGCGCCGTCGATGTTCACCTCGCTCATGTCGTTGACGACGACGGCGATCCGCCTGCCCTCCCGGTTCGCGAGCAGGTGCTCCAGCAGCGTCGTCTTCCCCGCGCCGAGGAAGCCGGACAGGATCGTGACGGGAACGCGACGGTCGGCCATACCGATGATGATAACGATAGTCGATTAGGCGGGTGTAGGCTGCCTCCGTGCGTTCCTCCCGTCCCGTCTGGTGGCGGCTGCTCCCCGCAGCCGCGTAGACGCACGTCACCGTCACCCCGGGCTGCCCGAGCAGCCCGGCGCAACCCGGTGTGTCTCGTGCAGCTCCCCGTTCCCAGGAGCTGATCATGGATTCCCTCGCTGCCACCGTCGCCCGGATGCCCGCGCTGCGTGCCGCCGTCGCCGCCGACCCGTCGTCGCACCGGGTGCTGACCGGGGAGCGGCCGACCGGCCCGCTGCACCTGGGGCACCTGGTGGGCACCATCTCCGAACGGGTACGGCTGCAACGGTCCGGTGTGGACGTGCTGGTGATCCTGGCCGACTACCAGGTGATCACCGACCGCGACGTCGCGGACCGGCTGGCCGACCACGTGCGCGGCGCGGTGCTCGACCAGCTCGCCGCCGGGCTCGAACCGGACCGCACCACGGTGTTCACCCACTCCGCGGTGCCCGCGCTGAACCAGCTGATGCTGCCGTTCCTGTCGCTGGTCACCGAGGCCGAGCTGCACCGCAACCCGACGGTGAAGGCCGAGCACGCGGCGTCCGGGCGCGCGTTGTCGGGGCTGCTTCTGACCTACCCGGTGCACCAGGCCGCGGACATCCTGTCCTGCCGTGCCGACCTCGTACCGGTGGGGAAGGACCAGCTCCCGCACATCGAGCTGACCCGGGTGCTGGCGCGGCGCTTCGCCGAGCGCTACGGCCCGGTGTTCACCCCGCCCGAGCCGATGCTGACCGACACCCCGGAGCTGCCCGGCCTCGACGGGCACAAGATGTCGAAGTCCCGCGGCAACGCCGTCCCGCTCGGCGCGACCGCCGACGAGACGGCGGCGATCGTGCGCCGCGCCCGTACCGATTCCGAGCGGCGGATCACCGTCGACCCCGAGGGGCGGCCCGGGGTGTACGGGCTGCTCACGACCGCGGCGCTGTGTCTGGGGCGCGACCCGCACGAGCTGGCCGCGACCCTCGACGGGGCCGCCGCGCTCAAGCGCCTCACCACCGAGGCGGTCAACGACCATCTCGCCGGGCACCGCGCGCGGCGCGCCGAGCTGGCCCGCGACCCCGGGCTGGTCGACGACGTGCTGGCGCGGGGCAACGCGCGTGCGAACGAGCTGGCGGAGGAGACCCTCGACGCGGTCCGTGCGGCGATGGGGATGCGCTACGACCGGGTCAGGACGCGGTCCGCCGGGTGACGGTGTCCCGGATCTGCGGCAGCAGGTGCTCGCCCGCGGCCAGCAGGTCCGGGAGCCGGTCGGGCTCGCCGAGCAGCGCCCGGAAGGCGTCGGCGACGGTGACGCCGTGCCCGGGCCGGTGCTCGACGGTCACGGTGTCCCCGGCGCGGATCTCGCCGGGGGACAGGACCCGCAGATAGGCGCCCGGGCGGGCGGCCGCGGTGAACCGCTTCACCCAGCCCGCCCGCTCCAGGTGCGCGGCGAAGGTCCGGCACGGCACGCGGGGCGCGGTCACCTGCAGCACCACCCCGCCGACCCGCCAGCACTCGCCGAGCTCGGCCCCGGACACGTCGATCCCGCGGGTCGTCAGGTTCTCCCCGAACGTCCCCGCCCGCAGCGGCCCGAGCTCGGTGGCGAAGAACTCCAGGTCCTCCCGGGCGTAGGCGTAGACGGCCTTGTCCGGGCCGCCGTGGTGGTCGGCGTCGCAGATCGTGTCGCCGGCCAGCCCGCTCGCCGCAGCCGCCGGGACGGCCACCCGGACCGGTCCGGCCACCGGCAGCTTGTCGATCCCCGAGGCCCCCGCCTTGGCGAGGATCGGGCGGGACACCCCGGTGTTCACCGATTCCACGACGCTCACGGTCGCGACGGTAGGCGAGCCCCGCCGCCGTCGCGACCGGGTCGGCGACCGGGTTACTGCGCGGGCGCGGAGACCGAGTCCAGCGCGCCGTGGTCGCGGCGCAGCTCGGTCTTGAGCACCTTGCCCGTCGGGTTGCGCGGCAGCGCGTCGACGACGGCGATCCGTGTCGGGCGCTTGTAGCGGGCCAGCCGGTCGGCGCACCACGCGACGACGGCGTCGAGGTCCGGCGGCGCGGTGGGGTCGGCGGGCACGACCACCGCCAGCGGTGTCTCGCCCCAGCGTGGGTCGGGCACCCCGATGACCGCGACGTCGGCGATGCCCGGGTGCGCCGCCAGCACGTCCTCCACCTCGGCGCTGTAGACGTTCTCACCACCCGAGATGATCATGTCCTTGGCCCGGTCCACGACGTAGAGGTAGCCGTCGGGGTCCTCGCGGACCAGGTCTCCGGAGTGGAACCAGCCGCCGCGGAACGCCTCGGCCGTCGCGTCCGGACGCCCCCAGTACTCCCGCATCACCGTCGGTCCGCGGTAGACGATCTCGCCGACCTCGCCGCGTGGCACGTCGTTCATCTCCGGGTCGACCACGCGCACCTCGACGCCGATCATCGGCGTCCCCACCGAGCCGATCTTGCGGACCGAGTCCTCGCCGCGCAGCACGCACGTGATCGGGCTGCACTCGGTCTGGCCGAACGCGGTCACCACGGTGGCCTGCGGGAACGTGTCGATCATCGTGCGGATCAGCGTCGTCGACGCCGGTGCCGCGCCCCAGCTGATCCGGCGCAGCGCCGACAGGTCCCGCTCCGCGAGGCCGGGCACCGCGCAGATCGCCTGCCACTGCGCCGGGACGAAGAAGCACGACGACACCTTCTCCCGTTCCAGGGTGTCGACCGTCGCGACCGGGTCGAAGCCGCCCGACGGCGGGATGATCACCCGGCCGCCCGCGATCAGGGTGGGCAGCATCCCGGAGAGCCCGGCGATGTGGAACAGCGGCGCCCCGGACAGCGAGACCCGGTCGTCGCCGGCGGTGCCCATGTGCGTGATCGACAGGAACGCGTGCAGCAGCAGGTTGCGGTGGGTCAGCACGGCGCCCTTGGGACGGCCGGTCGTCCCCGAGGTGTACATGATGTAGGCGGGCTCCTCGTCGGCGACGTCGTCGCCCCAGGACCCGGGCCCGGCCTCGGCGAGCAGCGCGTCGAGGCCCTCGCCGAGCCCCAGCACCGTCCGCACCGACGGCGCGTCGGCCCGGGCGGTCTCCACCGTCGCGGCGAACCGGTCGTCGCAGACGACCGCGGTGGGGCCGCAGTCGGTCAGCTGGAAGGCGATCTCGCCGGCGGTCAGCCGGAAGTTCAGCGGGACGCAGATCGCGCCGATCCCCAGCACCGCCAGGTAGCTCTCGACGAGTTCGACGGAGTTGAGCCCGAGCACCGCGACCCGGTCCCCGCGGTCGACCCCGCGTCCGGCGAGGACGGTCGCCAGCCGGGACACCCGGTCGTCGAGCTGCGCCCAGGTCCGCGACGTCCGTGGGTCGGCCAGCGCCGGAGCGTCCGGTGTGGTCCGTGCGTGCCGCGCGACGATGTCCGCCGCCGTCATCCCGTGTCCCGTGATCGTGCCCACCGGTGGCCTCCCGAGCCTCGACTGCCCTGTCACTGTGGTCCCGGCCACCCCGGTGGGGCAACAGCTCGTCCCGCCGTGGAGGGTGACGCCGGTGAGCACGACCCCCGAAGGCAGCGGTCCCGACGGCAGCGGTCCCGAGGGCGGCGGCCTCGACCGCAGCGGTCCCGGCGGGGCCGACCCCGGGGGCGCCGTCCCCGACGGCACCCGGCGGCTCCGGCTGCTGCAGCTGGCGTCGCTGACGAGCACCGTCGACCGGTTCGCGATCGCGCCGCTGCTCGTGCCGATCGCCGCGTCGTTCGACGCGCCGCTGGCGGCGGCGGCCGGCGCGGCCGGGGGCTACTTCCTCGCCTACGGCCTCATGCAGGTCGTGTGGGGCGTGCTGTCCGACCGGATCGGCCGGGTCCGGGTGATGCGCCTGGCCCTGGTCGGCGCGGTGCTGGGCGGGGTCGCCTCGGTGCTGGCCCCGACGCTGGCCGTGCTGGTCGTCGCGCGGGTCCTCACCGGCGCGTGCACGGCGGCACTGATCCCGGCGGCGCTGGTCTACGTCGGCGACACCTGGCCCGCCGCCGTCCGGCAGCGGCCGCTGTCGGACCTGCTCGCCGCGACCGCGCTCGGCACCGCCGTCGCCACGGCCGGGGCGGGTCTGCTCGCCGACCTGGCCGGGTGGCGCGTCGTCCTCGGGGCGACGGCGACGGGCTGCGCGGTGCTGTTCGTCGCGCTGCGGGCGCTGCCCGAACCCGACGGCGCCCGCACGCCGTCGCGCGGGATCACCGACGCGGTGCTCCGCCCGCTGGCCGCCGTCGCCGGGAACGGCTGGGCCCGGCTGGTGCTGGCGCTCGCCTTCGTCGAGGGTGCGGTCGTGCTCGGGGTGCTGACCTACCTCGCGCCGTCGCTGCAGGCCGGGGGCAGCTCCGCCGCGCTGGCCGGGCTCGCCGCCGGCGGCTACGGCGTCGGTGCGGTGCTGTTCTCCCGGGTCGTGCGACGCCTGGTCGGCCGACTCGGCCCGGCCGCGCTGGCCGGCGTCGGCGGCGGGTTCCTCGTGGTCGCCTGGATGTTCCCGCTGGTGACGGTGCACCCGGTGACGGTCGCCGCGGCCGGGCTCTGCCTGGGCGGGGCGTGGGCGTTCCTGCACTCGACCCTGCAGACCTGGGCGACCGAGGTCGTCCCGCAGGCCCGCGCGACCGCCGTCGCACTGTTCGCGACGCTGCTGTTCCTGGGCAGCTCGGCCGGGACCGCGCTCGGCGCCCCGTTCGCCGACGCCGGGCGCTTCGCCCCGTTGTTCGCCGCCGCCCTGGTCGCCTCGGTGCCGCTGGCTCTGGTCGCGGCCCTGGCCCGTGCCCGCTACGCCCGCCGCGCCGCCTGACCCCCGCCCCGGTCACGCCCCGGGCTCGCGGCGAGGTCACACGTAGCGGTCGCGCAGCTCCCGCTTGACCAGCTTGCCCGTGGGGGTACGCGGCAGGAAGTCGGTGAAGTCCACCGACGACGGCGCCTTGTAGTGCGCGATCCGCTCCCGCACGAACTCGATCAGCTCGCGTTCCAGCTCCGGGCCGGCGTCGACGCCCTCCGGGGGCTGGACGACGGCCTTGACCTTCTCGCCCATCTCGTCGTCGGGCACTCCGATAACGGCGACGTCGAGCACCTTCGGGTGCAGCGCGAGGGCGTCCTCGACCTCCTGCGGGTAGATGTTCACCCCGCCAGAGATGATCATGAACGCCTTGCGGTCGGTGAGGAAGAGGTAGCCGTCCTCGTCGAGGTAGCCCAGGTCCCCGGTGGTGGTCCAGTTCTCGTGCTCGGGGTGGGTCGCGGCGAGGGTCTTGCCCGGGTCGTTGTGGTACTCGAACGGGCGCTCGTCGCGTTCGAAGTAGACGGTCCCGATCTCGCCCGGCCCGAGCACGGTGCCGTCGTCGGCGGCGATCCGGATGGTGCCCAGCCCGGCCCTGCCGACCGACCCGGGACGCTCGCTCCACTGCGCCGAGTCGATGAAGGTGACCCCGTTGGACTCGGTCGCGGCGTAGTACTCGTGGAGGATCGGGCCCCACCAGTCGATCATGGCCTGCTTGACGTCCACCGGGCACGGGGCGGCCGCGTGGATCGCGACCCGCATCGAGGACACGTCGTAGGCGGAGCGGACGGACTCGGGGAGCTTGAGCATGCGCACGAACATCGTCGGCACCCACTGCGAGTGGGTGACCGAGTACCGCTGAATGAGCTCCAGCGCCTTCTCCGGGTCGAAGCGCTCCATCACCACGACGGTGCCACCGAGCGCCTGCACGGTGGCGGTGAACCGCAGCGGCGCGGCGTGGTAGAGCGGGGCCGGGTTCAGGTAGACGGTGTCGGTGCCGAAGCCGTACATCGGCCCGAACAGGGCCTGGTAGGTGTCGCCCGGCTCGTCGATCTGCCGGTCGGGCAGCGTGGGCTTGATGCCCTTGGGGCGCCCGGTGGTGCCCGAGGAGTAGAGCATGTCCGCCCCGCGGGGCTGGTCGGCCGGCGGCTCGGCGGAGACCGACGCGAGGGTCTTGTCGTAGTCGGCGTAGCGGGACGCGCCGGGGATCTCGCCGCCGAAGGCCAGCCGCACCGGGGTGTCGACGTGGTCCTCGATCGCCGCGGCCAGACCGGCGACACCGGCCGAGACCACGAGTGCCTTCGCACCGCAGTCGCGGACGATGTAGGCGGCCTCGGGCGCGGAGAGGTGGTGGTTCACCGCGGTGATGTAGAGCCCCGAGCGCTGGGCCGCCCAGTAGACCTCGTAGACCCGCGCGCAGTTCTCCGCGACGAGCGCCACGACGTCGCCCCGCCGGAGTCCGGCGGCGCGCAGGTGGTTCGCGAGCCGTGCGGACCCCTCCTCCAGCTCACGGAAGGACAGGCTCGCGCCCGAGCCCGCCATGATCACGGCCGGCTTGTCGGGGGTCGTCGCGGCATGCGTGCCTGGGTACATCGGGCCCTCTCCGTCGGTGTGCGCCGCGGATCGCCCGGCGCACGTCTCTCGTCGGCCCTGATCCTGCCATCCGGGGCGGCCCCGGCGGCGGCAGCGGTCAGGAGTGCGCGTTCCGATAGGCCTCGAGAACCGAGGACGGGATACGCCCGCGCTCGGAGATCTTCATGCCCTGGGCCGTTGCCCATTCCCGCACCGCGCGGTTCGCGGCGCGTTCCGAGGCACTGGAACCGTTCGACGAGGTGCCGGAAGAGGTGCTGCGCCGACCGGACCCGCGACGGGCGGCCGCGACGTAGGGTGCCAACGATTCGCGCAGCTTCTCGGCATTCTTCGTGGACAGGTCGATCTCGTAGGCGCGGCCGTCGACGGAGAACTCCACCTGCTCGTCGGCCTCGGTGCCGTCCAGGTCGTCGACCAGGGTGATGGTCGTCTGCTGCGCCACGTCGTCATTCCTTCCGCGGGGAATCGCCGGACCCGGCCGGAGACGGGAATCGCCCGGTCGGTACCGGAACCGATTCTTCGAGCAGAACGATAAGGGATACCGAACCGATCTGTCGAACCCCTCCCCGGAAATGGTCCGGTGCCGGCGTTTCCGGGGAGGGGATACGGCGTCCGGGTGACGGGAATGGGCGGAAAGGGGCAGCGGTGACGGTGACGCGAATCAGCGTGTGGTCGGCCACCACGGTTCGGTGGGAACCGCGGCGCGGGCGTCGTCGACGGTGGTGACGCCGGTCAGGTCGATGCGCTGGCCCGGGCGCGGCAGGGCCAGGACCACGTCCTGGTCGGCGGCGGCCTTGCGGGCCCGCTCGGCGGGCTCGTCCCAGGGGTGGAAGCCGAGCGTAAACGTCGCCCAGTGGATCGGCAGCAGGACCCGGCCGCCGAGCTCGCGGTGCGCGGCGACCGCCTGCTCCGGGTCGGCGTGGATGTCGGGCCACAGGTCGGAGTAGGCGCCGATCGGCAGCACCGTCAGGTCGAACGGGCCGTGCACGGCCCCGGTGCGCGCGTGCGCCCGGGTGGCGCCGGTGTCCCCGCCCAGGTAGGCGGTGTGCCGCGGTCCGGCGACCTTCCAGGCCGCCCACAGCGTGGTGTTGCGGCGCAGCCCGCGCCCGGAGAAGTGCCGGGTCTCCAGGCAGGTCAGCTCCAGCCCCGCCACGGTCACCACGCCCTCCCAGTCGCGCTCGACGACCCGGTGCCCTGGGATGCCCCAGGAACGCAGGTGCGCGCCCACCCCGAGCGGCCCGACGAACACCGCGGAGGTGTCGCGGGCCAGCGCGGTGACCGTCGGACGGTCGAGGTGGTCGTAGTGGTCGTGGCTGAGCACCACGAGGTCCGGGGAGCCGAGCTCGGACAGCGGCGCGACCGGCGGGTGCAGGCGGCGCGGCCCGAAGCGCGGCACGGGGGAGGCGTACTCCGACCAGACCGGGTCCACCAGCACCCGCCGGCCGTCGATCTCCAGCAGCACCCCGGCGTGGCCCAGCCAGGTGACCGCCAGCCCGGCGGGCTCGGCGGGGGTCCGCAGCGGCGCGAGCGGCACCGTCGCCGGCGCGCCGCCCGCGGAGCGGCGGCCGACCAGCATGTTCAGGATCATCCGGGCCGAGGCCTTGGCCCGCGGCAGCCCGGGCTCGGTGTTGGCGAACAGCCCGTCGACGGCGTTCGGGGAGGCGGAGGCGATCCGGCGCAGCTCGCCCGGGCGGGCCCCCATGTTCCGGCGCACGTGCAGCCCGAGCGCGGCCAGGGCGCCGGTCAGGGCGAGCGGGACGGACAGGACGGCCGCGGTGGGGAGGCGCTTGCTGCGGGACACGATCACCAGACTACGAACGCCCCGGGCGCGGTTCCCACCTACAGTCACGATCGTGACCGACGGCATGGCGGGGACCAGGGTGAGCACCGAGCGGCACGGGCACGTGCTCCTGATCCGGATGACGCGGCCCGACAAGCGCAACGCCGTCGACGCGGCGATGACGGCCGGCCTCGACGAGGCGCTCAACACCCTCGACGACGACCCGGACCTGTGGTGCGGCGTGCTCGCCGGGGACGCGACGGCGTTCAGCGCGGGCACCGACCTGGCCGCCGGAGCCGGCGGCCCCACCCCGCGCGGCGGCAACTACGGCGTCGTCCGGCGGGACCGGCGGCGCCCCCTGATCGCCGCCGTCGAGGGCGTCGCCTACGGCGGCGGGTTCGAGATCGTGCTGGCCTGCGACATGGTCGTCGCCTCGACGACGGCGCGGTTCGGCCTGCCCGAGGTCGCCCGCGGCCTGGTCGCGAACTGCGGTGCGCTGTTCCGCGCGCCGCGGCCGCTGCCGCTCAACGTCGCCAAGCAGCTGCTGGTGACCGGGCGCCCGCTGGACGCCGACCGTGCGTACACCCTGGGGCTGGTCAACGAGCTCGTCGAGCCGGGGCGGGCCGAGACCGCGGCGCTGGAGCTCGCCGCGACGGTCTGCGAGAACTCGCCGCTCGCGGTGTCGGTGTCGCTGCGCGCCCTGGAACGCGTGGTGTCCGAGCCGGACGAGCGCGGCTGGAGCGCCACCGAGGTCGCCACCGCGGCGATCCTGCGCTCGGCCGACAGGACGGAGGGGGTCGCGGCGTTCCTGGAGAAGCGCCCGCCGCGGTGGACGGGGCGCTGACCCTGCGCCCGGCACGGGCCCGCTGACGGCGACTAGGCTCGTCGGCATGCCTGCCCGGACGCGACGCGAGGACCTGGTCGCGCTGCTGCAGGACTACGCGGGCGAGTCCGAGCTGCTCGGCCAGGAGTTCGCCGGGCGGCACGGGCTGCATCCCACGGACCTCCACGCGCTGCTCGCGGTGATGCGCGCGGACTCCGCGGGTGAACCGCTCACCCCGGGCGTCCTCGGTGCCCGGCTCGGCCTGTCCACCGGTGCGACGACCGCGCTCGTCGACCGCCTGGAACGCGCGGGCCACGTGCGCCGCAGCCGCGAGTCCGCCGACCGGCGGCGGGTGACCCTGCGCCAGGCCGAGAACGCCGCGGAGGTCGGCGGGGCGTTCTTCGGCCCGCTCGGCGCCCGGATGGACGCCCTGCTCGCCGGCTTCGACGACGACGAGCTCGACGCGGCGGCCCGCTTCCTCAGTGCGATGAACGCGCTGGTCGCGGACTACCGCGCCGACCTCGCAGCCTCGCCGGAGCCGAGGCCCGCACCGGCCTGACGCGGTCAGGCGTTCGCCGTCGCCGTGTCCAGGTACTCGGCGAACTTGCGTCGCGCGGCCTCGGTGCGGGTCGGGACGTGCTCGGTGGGGACCTCGACCGGGGTGTAGCCGCGCAGGATGCGCCGCGCGACGGACTCCTTGTGGACCTCGTCGGGACCGTCGTAGATCCGAGCGGCGCGGGCCGCGCGGTACATCTGCTCCAGCGGCAGGTCCCCGGAGAAGCCGAGCGAACCGTGCACCTGGATCGCGCGGTCGATCACGTCGTGGAGCACCTTCGCGCCCCAGTACTTGATCATCCCGATCTCGATCCGGGCGTTCGAGGCCCCGACCTGGTCCATCGTCCAGGCCGCGTGCAGGGTCAGCAGCCGGGCCGCGGCCATGTCCGCCGCCGACTGCGCGACCATGTCCTGCACCATCTGCTTGTCGGCCAGCCGCGTGCCGCTCGCCGACCGTGACACCGCGCGCTCGCACATCATGTCGAACGCCCGCCGGGACTGGCCGAGCCAGCGCATGGCGTGGTGGATGCGGCCCGGGCCGAGCCGCTGCTGGGCGAGCCTGAACCCGTCGCCGGGGTTGCCGACGAGGTTCGTCGCCGGCACCCGGACGTCGCGGTAGAAGACCTCGGCGTGGCCGCCGTAGATCTCGCCGCCGACCTCTGGGTGGTCCATCACCGGGATGTCGCGGGCCACGTCGAGCCCGGGGGTGTCGGTCGGGACGATGATCATCGAGGCCCGCTGGTACGGCGGTGCGTCCGGGTCGGTCACCACCATCGCGATCAGGAAGTCCGCGCCGGTGGCGTTCGAGGAGAACCACTTGTGGCCGTTGATGACGTAGTCGTCGCCGTCGCGCACGGCCCGGGTGGACAGCATCGTCGGGTCCGCGCCGGCGCCGGGCTCGGTCATCGAGAAGCAGGACCGCAGCTCACCACGCAGCAGGGGGTGCATCCAGCGTTCCTTCTGCTCCGGCGATCCGCCGATCGCGAGCAGCTCGGCGTTGCCCGAGTCGGGCGCCTGGTTGCCGAACACCCCCGGCGCGTAGCGGCACTGGCCGAGGATCTCGTGCATCAGCCCGAGGGAGACCTGGCCGAACCCGCCGCCGCCGAGCTCCGGGGGCAGGTGCGCCGCCCACAGACCCTGCTCGCGGACCTGCTCCTTGAGCGGCGCGGTGATCCGGGCGAAGGTCTCCCGGTCCAGGTCGAGGGTCTCCAGCGGGATGATCTCGTCGCGGACGAAGCCGCGCATCCACGTCAGCTTCTCCTCGAACTCCGGGTCGGTACTGAAGTCCCACGCCATCGCGTCCGCCTCCCGACGAGCCTCGTTGCCACCGCGAACGTAATACAGCCCGCGACGACGGGGGGAGTTCCGGCGACACAGGACGACGGGGCGGAGGAGTCCCGGCGGCACCCCGGTGATCGACAGTCCGCGCGGTGATCCGCATCCTGCGTGTGCTCGGACGCGCGCGGACGACGGATCATCGCGCGCCAGGCGGATCTCCATGCGCGCCCGGTAGATCGGGCACGCCCCGGCGGATCGCCGTCCGACCGGTGGAGCGGCGCGCGTCCGGCGGACCATCGTGCGCCCGGCGGATCGCTGTGCCCTCGGTGGATCGGCGCGTGGGCTCCGGCGCGGCGCGTCGACGGGTTCAGGTTCGGTGACGCGTCGGTGATCGACAGTTCGCGCGCTGATCCGCTCCGCGCGTGTGTTGTGACGCGCGCGCCCGACGGATCTCCGCGTGCCCGGCGGATCACAGTGCGGCCGGTGGATCAGCACGCGCACGGCGGATAGCCGTGCCCGGTGGAGCGGCGCGTTGACTCGGGCACGGCGCGTCGACTCCGGCGCGGCGCGTCGAGGGGTACAGGTTCGGTGACGCGTCGGTGATCGACAGTTCGCGCGCTGATCCGCTCCGCGCGTGTGTTGTGACGCGCGCGCCCAGCGGATCACCGCGCGCCCAGCGGATCACCGCGCGGCCAGTGGATCACCGAGCGCCCAGCGGATCATCGTGCGCGCGACGGATCGGCGCGCGCCGGACGGATCACCGCGCGCCGGTGCAGCAGCGCGCGCACGGTGGGCACCGCGGGCGGCGGGCCGGGCGGACGGCGACCGTGCAGGTGGGCTGCCGGGCGGCGGGGGATCGGGCGGGCGATCACCGACGCGCCGGGGGAGGAGGCCCGCGCGACGGTGGGTCGCGGGGCGGCGACATTGCGCGCGTCCGCGTCGCCGGGGGAGGCTCGGGGGATGACCGACGAGGCTCCCGTCCCCACGCACCCGGCGGGTGTCCCGGCCGATCTGGTGGACCTGTCGTTCGAGCCGCTGACCCCCACGGCGTTCCTCGACCGGGCCGCGGCGGCGCACGGTGACCGGGTCGCGGTCGTCGACGGGGACCTGCGGTTCACCTACACCGAGTTCCGCGACCGCTGCCGGCGCCTGGCGGGCTCGCTCGCCGCGCTGTACGACGGGCGCCCGGTCGCGGTCCTCGTGCCGAACACCCACGTCGGGCTGGAGGCGGCGCACGCGGTGCCGTGGTCGGGGACGGCGCTGGTCGCGGTCAACACCCGGCTGGCGGCGGGCGAGGTCGCCTACATCCTCGAGCACTCGCGCGCCTCGGTGCTGGTGGCCGACCCGGTGTTCGACGAGCTCGTCGCGGAGGTGCTCGCCCGCCTCGACACCCCGCCGCACACCGTGCGGGTCGGCCCGGACTACGAGCGCCTCGTCGCCGACGGCGAGCCCACCGCGGTGCGTCCCGCCGACGAGCGCGGCCTGCTGTCGATCAACTACACGTCCGGGACGACCGGGAACCCGAAGGGCGTGATGTACCACCACCGGGGCGCCTACCTGCAGGCGCTGGCCATGGTCGGGCACACCGGGCTGACCGCGTCGTCGGTGCACCTGTGGACGCTGCCGATGTTCCACTGCAACGGCTGGTGCTTCCCGTGGGCGGTCACCGCCGCCGCCGCCACCCACGTCTGCCTGCCGAAGGTCGAGCCGTCCCGGATCTGGGAGCTCGTGCGCGAGCAGGGCGTCACCCACCTCAACGGCGCCCCCACCGTGCTGTCGATGATCGCGTACGCGCCCGAGGCCGGGCCGGTGGAGACGCCGGTGGCCGTCGCGACCGGGGGAGCGCCGCCGAGCCCGGCGATCCTGCGCCGGATGGCCGAACTCGGGTTCGAGGTGACCCACCTCTACGGGCTCACCGAGACCTTCGGGCCCGCGATGATCTGCGACTGGCGTCCGGAGTGGAGCGACCTCGACGCCGACGCGCAGGCCCGGATGAAGGCCCGCCAGGGCGTCGGGAACATGATCGCCTGTGCCGTCCGGGTGATCGACGACGACGGTGCCGACGTCCCGCGCGACGGGGCGACGACCGGCCAGATCGCGTTGCGCGGCAACAACGTCATGCTCGGCTACCTCGACGACGACCAGGCCACCCGCGACGCCGCACCGGACGGCTGGTTCCGGACCGGCGACATCGGAGTCATGCACCCCGACGGCTACGTCGAGCTCCGGGACCGCTCCAAGGACGTGATCATCTCTGGTGGGGAGAACATCGCCAGCGTCGAGGTGGAGCAGGCCATCGCCGACCACCCGGCCGTTCTGGAGGTCGCGGTGATCGCCGTCCCCGACGAGCGGTGGGGCGAGGTCCCGGCCGCCTGGGTGACGCTGCGCGAGGGCGAGAGCGCCACCGAGGACGAGATCGTCGAGCACGTGCGGGGGCGGCTGGCGCGGTTCAAGGCACCGAAGCGGGTCACCTTCGGCGAGCTGCCGAAGACCTCGACCGGGAAGATCCAGAAGTTCGTCCTGCGCGACGAGGCGTGGGCCGGGCAGGAACGCCGGATCCGCTAGCGGGTCGGGACAGCGGCTCGGGACAGCGGGGTCAGGACAGGGCGCTGAGCGAGCGCCACTCGTCCCAGGGGATCGTCCAGTCGTACAGGTCGCCGTCGCGGGCGGTCAGCGGCTGCGAGCTGCCGGTCACCTCGACCGGGTCGCCGAAGGTCGCGCTCGCGAAGAACTCCTTGGCGTCGCGGGTGGACAGGTTGATGCAACCGTGGCTGACGTTGCGGCTGCCCTGCGCCCACGACGAGGCGGGGTTGGCGTGGATGAACTCGCCGTTGTTGGAGATCCGGACCGCCCAGAACTGGGGCTCGTCGACGTAGCCGTAGTCGGGGTTGCTCATCAGCACCTTCTCCGACTTCGCCATGACGACGTGGATCCCGGAGCGGGTCACCCGGCGGGGGTCGGACTCCAGGCCGTAGGAGGCGTCGTAGCGGGCGATCTCCTTCCCGTCGCGGACGACGACGATCGCGTGGCTGCGGGTGTCGGCCTTCACGACCTGGCTGCGCCCCACGGTGAACGTCCGGTCGAGGTCCTCGGTCATGAAGGTGCCGTCGCCGAGGTCGAGTCCGCGCAGCGCGCCCCGCACCTGGACCCGGGTGTGCGCGGGCCAGTAGGACTTCGGCCGGTAGTGCACCCGCGAGCCCTCGGCGGTGTCGGGCAGCCACGCCCAGGCGCCCTCGACCGGCCGCGACGTGGTGACGCTCAGCGCCCGCTCGACGGTGGCCTTCGCGGCGTCGGGGAGCTTCTCGCCGAAGGTGAGCACGACCGGGGCGCCGATGCCGACCTCGCCGCCGTCGCGGATGTTCATGGTGGCGTCGACGGTGTCGTCCGGGTCGACGGTGGTGAACGGGGCCGCGGGCACCGGGCGACGGTCCTGCGGGCCCAGCACCCAGCTGCCCGACCAGTGGTAGGTGGTCGCGAAGTCCAGCGGTTCCGTGGCGGTCCAGCTGCGGCCGTCGGGGGACAGGGTGCCCGCGACGGTGACCGGTCCGTCGTCGGAGTCGGCGGTGAGCGCGACGCCCTCGAGGGTCCCGGTGCTGACCTCGGTGCGGACCGGGCCGCGCGGGGCGACCGGCGCTTCACCGGCCGGGACACTGGTGAGGACCTCGGGGACCGGGGGTGCGGGGGGCACGGCCGGGGCCGGCCGGAGGCGGTCGACGGCGCCGGCGAGGTTGCGGGCCAGCGAGTCGACGCCGCCGCTGACGGCGTCACCGATCCGCCCGCCCGCCATCGCGGCGGTCCCGCCCGCGACGAGGACCACCAGTGCGACCAGCGAGGTCACGAGCACCGCCCAAGCGCGACGGTGCACCGAGCGTCGCCGTCGACGTGGGGCGTGGCGCCCGCGCGAGTGCTCCCAGGACCTCGACATGGGAGGAATCATGGCCCGCGTGTCACCCACACGGGCGGTACGACACCCCGATGACATGTGTTCGTTGTCCGGGCGTGGGCCGGGCGCCGGCGTGACAGGGTGCGGTCATGAGCTACGACGTCGCCGCCGTCCGCAGCCGTTTCCCCGCCCTGCGCGCCGGGATCGCCCACTTCGACGGGCCGGGCGGCTCCCAGGTCCCGGACTCGGTCGCGGGGGCGGTCGCGGCCGCCATGACCTCCCCGCTGGCCAACCGCGGCACGGTCACCAGCGGTGAGCGCGCCGCCGACGCGATCGTGCTCGGCGCCCGCGCCGCGATGGCCGACCTGCTCGGCGCCGACCCGCGCGGGATCGTGTTCGGGCGCAGCATGACCGCGCTGACCTTCGACCTCGCCCGGACGCTGGCCGCGACCTGGTCGCCGGGCGACGAGATCGTCGTGACCTGCCTCGACCACGACGCGAACATCCGCCCCTGGGTGATCGCCGCGCAGGCCGCCGGGGTGACGGTGCGGTGGCTGGACTTCGACCCCGACACCACCGAGCTCGACGACGTGACGCCGCTGCTGTCCGACCGCACCCGGCTCGTCGCGGTGACGGGTGCGTCGAACCTGGTCGGGACCCGCCCCGACCTGCCCGCGATCGCCGCCGCCGTGCACGCAGCCGGGGCGCTGTTCATGGTCGACGGCGTGCACCTGACGGCGCACGCACCGATCGACCTCGCCGCGATCGGCGCCGACCTCTACGCCTGCTCGCCCTACAAGTTCGTCGGCCCGCACTGCGGGGTGCTCGCCGCCGACCCGGCGTTGCTGGAGACGCTGCGCCCGGCGAAGCTGGCGCCGTCGAGCGACGCGGTGCCCGAGCGGTTCGAGCTCGGCACCCTGCCCTACGAGCTGCTCGCCGGCACCACCGCCGCCGTCGAGTTCCTCGCCGCGCTGGACCCGTCGGCGACCGGGGACCGCCGGGCGCGCCTGCTGGCGTCGATGGCGGCGGTCGAGGAGCACGAGCGCCCGCTGCGCGAGCGCATCGAGACCCACCTGGCCGCGCTGCCCGGGGTCACGGTGCGGTCCCGGGCGGCCCGGCGGACCCCGACCCTGCTGGTGACCTTCGACGACCGCGACCCGGTCGAGGCCTACCGGTACCTGGCGCAGCGGCGGATCGCGGCGCCGGCCTCGTCGTTCTACGCGCTGGAGTGCTCGCGGCGGCTCGGCCTGGGGGACACCGGCTCCCTGCGGATCGGGCTGGCCTGCTACACCGCCGACGACGACGTCGACCGGCTCCTGGACGGGCTCTCCGCCTTCGTCGGGGCCTGATCCACATATGTGAGACTGTTCAGGTGACGTGTCATCGATGGGTCCTCGCGGCCCTGCTCGCACTGGCCGTCGTCGCAGGCTGCTCCGCGCCCGCCACGGCACCGCCCGCCCCCGGTGGGGCCGGCGCCGCGGCGCAGGACTGCGTGCCGGGCGCCGCGTCCGCCCCGGACGACACGGTCGCCTTCACCCACGCCACCAACGTCACGATCACCGGCGGCGACGGCTACCGGGTCCTGACCGTCCGCACGCCCTTCCCGGGTGGGCAGCCGCAGTCGGTGGTGCTCGTCGGCTGCGGGCAGGGCGACCCGGCGCTGCCCGCGGCACTCGCCGGGGCCCCGGTCGTGCACACCCCGGTGAGCGGGATCTTCGCCGGCTCGACCACCCAGCTGCCGATGATCACCGAGCTGGGCGGGCTCGACCGGATCACCGGCGTCGGCGGGGCCGCGCTGGTCACCGACCCGGCCGTTCGTGCCCGCGTCGCCTCCGGCGCCGCCGTCGACTTCGCGCCGAACTCGACGATCGACGCCGAGGCGGTCGTCGCCGCCGCGCCGCCGGTCGTGCTCTCGGCCGGGACCGACGACGCGGCGTTCCCGGCACTGTCCGCGGCCGGGATCCCGGTGGTCGGCTGGGCGGACTACCTGGAGACCGGCCCGCTCGGCCAGGCCGAGTGGATCAAGGTCGCGGGGGCGCTGACCGGTCAGGACGCCCGCGCCGCGGAGATCTTCGGCGGCATCGCGGGCCGCTACGCCGACCTCGTCGGTCGCGTGCGTGGCCTGCCGCCGACCCCGATCGTCGCCGGTCAGCCCTACCAGGGCACCTGGAACGTCCCGGCCGCCGAGTCGACCGCCGGCATTCTCTTCCGTGACGCCGGTGCCACCTGGCTGGGTGCCGGGATGCCGGGCACCGGCACCCAGGCGCAGTCGCTGGAGCGGGTGCTGGCCGACGACGGCGACGCCCGCATCTGGCTCGCCGACGGCCCGTTCGCCACGACCGCCGACGTCGCCGCGGTCGACCCGCGGCTGTCCTCGCTCGCCGCGGTCCGCCCCGGCGGGCAGCTGTGGACCCGCGACAGGGCCACCACCCCCGACGGCGGCAACCCCCTCTACGAGCGCGGCGCGCTCCACCAGGACGAGATCCTCGCCGACCTCGTCGCGATCCTGCACCCACAGGTCCTGCCCGGCCACGCCTTCACCTACTACCGGCAGGTGCCCGCCGGATGAGGCCGGCCGCACCGGCGTCGCCCGCCGCGGCGAGCCGGGTCCCGGACCGGGCCGGGCAGCGCTCGGGGCGCCGCGCACCGCTGGTCCTGATGCTGCTCGCGGTCGGGGTCGTCGTGCTGTTCGCCCTCGCCGTGTCGACCGGTTCGGTGGTGATCGGGCTCGATCGGACGCTGTCGGCGCTGTTCGGCACCGGCACCCCCGACGCCCGGCTCGACCTGCTCGTCACCGACCTGCGGGTGCCGCGGGCGGTGACCGCGACGGCCGTCGGTGTCGGGCTGGGCACCGCGGGGCTGCTCACCCAGACCCTGTTCCGCAACCCGCTGGCCGAGCCCTACGTGCTCGGGGTCAGCGCGGGCGCCGGGCTCGGCGTCGCGCTGGTGACCACCCTCGGGGCGGCTGCGGGGGCCGCCGCGTTCGCCACCGGTGGGCTCGGGGCCACACCGGTCGTCGGGGGACGGTTCACCACGGTCGCGGCCGCGGCGGTCGGTGCCGCCGCCGTGCTCGCGCTGGTGCTGGCGCTGTCGCGGTTCGCCCGGTCGGTGACCGCGCTGCTGGTGATCGGCGTGATGCTGGGGTCGGCGGTCACCTCGGTGGTCAGCCTGCTGCTGGTCTGGACCGACCCGCGCACCGCGCAGCAGTACCTGATGTGGGGCCTCGGCTCGGTGTCCGGCGTCGGCCGCGGCGAGCTGCCGATCCTCGGCGGGATCGTCGCGGCCGGGCTGGTGGGGGTCCTCGTGCTGGCCAAGCCACTGGACGGACTGCTGCTCGGCGACGACTACGCCCGCACCGCGGGCGTCGACGTCGCCCGGGTGCGGCTGGCAGTGCTGGGAGTCGCCGCGGTGCTCGCCGGGACGGTCACCGCGTTCTGCGGGCCGATCGGGTTCCTCGGCATCGCCGTGCCGCACCTGGCCCGGTTGGCGGTCGGCACCTCGCGGCACCGGGTGCTCGTCCCGGCCACCGCGCTGACCGGTGCGCTGGTCGGGCTGGCGTGTGCGGTCGTCGCGAACCCGCCGGGGGTCGGCACGGTGATCCCGCTGAACGTGGTGACCTCACTGGTCGGGGCACCGGTGGTGATCGCGGTGCTGCTGCGCTCCCGACGCCTGGGCGCGGCCTCGTGAACGCCGGGCTGGTGCTGACCGGGCTCGTCGCCGGGTACGCGCAGGGCAGGACGCTGCGCCGGGCCCGGGTGTGCCCGGTGCTGTCCCGGGTGGACGCCGTCGCCGCGCGGGGCGAGCTGACCGTGCTGCTCGGGGCGAACGGCACGGGCAAGTCGACGCTGCTGCGGACCCTCGCCGGGCTGGCGCCCGCGCTGGGCGGCGCGGTGACCCTCGACGGCACCGACCTGCTGGCGCTGCGGCCGCCCGAACGGGCCCGCCGGGTCGGTGTGGTGCTGACCGACCGGCCGGACCCCGGGCAGCTGACCGGCCGCGACGTCGTCGAGCTGGGGCGGTTGCCGCACACCGGCGCCGCCGGTGTGCTCACCGCGGGGGACGAGGCCGCCGTCGACGCCGCGATCGACGCGGTCCGCGCCGGCCCCCTCGCCGGACGTCCGATGGCCCGGATGTCCGACGGTGAGCGGCAGCGGATGATGGTCGCCCGCGCACTGGCCCAGCAGCCGTCGCTGCTGCTGCTCGACGAGCCGAGCGCGTTCCTCGACGTCTCCTCGCGGGTCGCGCTCCTCGGGACGCTGCGCCGGCTCGCGGGGGAGCAGGACCTCGCGGTGCTGCTGTCCACCCACGACCTGGAACCGGCGCTGCGCCTGGCGGACCGGGCCTGGCTGCTCGACGGCGCCGGCGCGCTGTGCACGGGGACGCCCGGCGAGCTGGCCGCCTCCGGGGCGGTGGGGGCGGCGTTCGACACCGACGAGCTGGCCTTCGACGCGTCGACCGGCACGTTCCGTCTGCGCGTCTGAGGCGCCGTGCCGTCGCGCTGCCGTGCCGTCGTGCTGGCGCGCTGCCCTGCACCCGTCCGGCCGTCGCCCCGTCCGCTCGTGCTCGGCGTCCCGGGACACGAGCGGCGGGGCCGGAACCCGTGCGACGCCGCGCGTAGCGGGGGTGTGCCGTGGGTGCGGGGGCGGAGCGCGGAGTGGGCCGGAGCTGCGGAGCGGGCTCCGGCCAGTGGCAGGGATCACCCGGACGGCGTCGTGACCAGCGGATGCGGGCCGGTCGAGCGCGACCGGCCGCGCCGACGGAGCGCCGCCCGGGTCCGGTACCGCAGCCCGGCCGATGGCGCCCGTGGCGTCGGCGGCACGACGTGGCCCGGAGTCGCTAGGTTCGCCTCGACCGCGCAGCCCGTCCGGGTGCGCGCACCCGAACACGAGGAGATGCGATGACGCACGCCGCGAGCGCGGCCGAGCTCGAGTCGCTGCTGCTGACCCGGTCGCTCGATGACCCGGAGCTCGCCGCGGCCACCGAGCGGACGTCCGACACCCGGGTCCTACCCGACGTGTCGGTGGTCAAGGTCGGTGGACAGAGCTTCATCGACCGTGGTCGTGAGGCGGTGTTCCCGCTGGTCGAGGAGCTGCTGGAGGCCCGGTCGACGCACCGGCTGCTGATCGGCACCGGCGGGGGCACCCGCGCCCGGCACGCGTACTCCCTGGCCGCCGAGCTCGGCCTGCCCACCGGTGTGCTCAGCTCGGTCGGCAGCGCCGTCGCCGGGCAGAACGCCACCATGCTCGGCTACCTGATGGCCCGGCACGGGGTGCCGGTCGTCGCCGGGGGCGGGTTCGACGCGCTGCCCCTGTCGTTGTCCGAGGTCCGGGCGGCGATCTTCGCGGGCATGCCGCCGTACGCGATGTGGCAGCCCCTGCCCGACGAGGGCGTGATCCCGCCCTACCGCACCGACGCGGGCTGCTACCTCGTCGCCGAGACCTACGGCTGCAAGAACATGATCTTCGTCAAGGACGAGGACGGCCTCTACACCGCGAACCCGAAGAACGACCCGTCGGCGACGCTGATCCCGGAGATCACCGTCGACGAGCTGATCGAGCGGGACCTGCCCGACCTGATCGTCGAGCGCCCGGTGCTGGAGCTCATGCGGCACGCGACGCACGTCCGCTCGATCCAGATCGTCAACGGTCTCAAGCCCGGCAACCTCACCCGCGCGCTCGCCGGCGAGCACGTGGGCACGATCATCACCGCGGGAGACGCCCGATGAGCACCACCCACCCCAAGGACGTCGAGTCGCCGCTGGCCCGCCAGACCCTGCTCGACCGCGAGCAGGTCCGCCCCGTCGACCAGCAGCAGCCGGTCATCCGGATGCTGCCCCGCCTGCGCGTCGTCGTGCTCGGCGGCCGCTCGATCGTCGACCGCGGCCGCGACGTGCTGCTGCCGATCGTCGAGGAGCTGCGCGCCGCGATCTCCGGGGACCCGCTGCTGATCGCCACCGGCGCCGGGATCCGCGCTCGGCACGCGCTCGGCGTCGGCCTCGACCTGGGCCTGCCGACCGGCGCGCTCGCCGAGATCGCCGGTCGTGAGGCCGAGCAGAACGGGCATCTCGTCGCCGCGCTGCTCGCCGAGCAGGGCGTCGCCTACCTCGGGCACGGCACCGTCGCCCACCAGCTGCCGGTGCACCTGGCCGCGTCCAACGCCGCCGTCACCAACGGCTACCCGCCCTACGGCGTGCACGAGCTGCCCGCGGCGGCGGGGAAGATCCCGCCGCACCGCACCGACACCGGCGCGCTGCTGCTGGCCGACGCCTGGGGCGCGGCGTCGCTGACCTACGTCCGCGACGTCGACGGCGTGCTCGACGGGGACCTCGACGGGGGCACCGTGCTGCGCACGGCGACCGCGGCCGACCTGCTCGCCGACCCCGCCCGGCCCCTGCCGATCGACCGGGAGGCCCTGCGCACGCTGCAGCGCGCCCGGCACGTCCGGTCGGTGCAGATCGTCAACGGCACCGTCGCCGGGACCGTGACGAAGGCCCTCGCCGGGGAGCACGTCGGGACCGTCGTCTCCGCCTGACCGCGGCACGCGGACCGGAGGAGTCCGGGTTCGGTGCCACGGTCGAGGCCATGGCACCTATGGCACCTATGGCACCTATGGCACCGACGGCAACGACGGCAACGACGGCAACGAACCCGTTCCCCGTCCCGCAGGCGGAGATCGACCGTCTGCACGCCCGCCTCGACGACACCCGCTGGCCGGACGTGCCGTCCGGTGCGGGGTGGTCCTACGGCGTCCCGCCCGGTCACCTGCGTGAGCTCGCCGACCGCTGGCGGCACCGCTTCGACTGGCGGGCCGTGGAGGAGCGGCTGGCCGCGGACTCCGTCGTCCTCGACACCCCCGACCACGTCGGGGTGCACGCGCTGTACCGCCGTTCGACGCGGCCCGATGCCGTCGGGCTGCTGCTGGTGCACGGCTGGCCGTCCACCCCGGCGGAGTTCCTCGGGCTGCTGGGGCCGCTCACCGAGCCCGGGGACGCGACGCTCCCGGCGTTCCACGTCGTCGCCCCGTCACTGCCCGGGTTCGGGTTCTCCGGTCCGACCCGCGACCTCGGCTGGGACGTCGACCGGCACGCCCGCTGCCTCACCGACCTCATGTCGGCCCTGGGCCACGACCGCTTCCTGGCCCAGGGCGGCGACTACGGCTCGATGATCGCGCCCGAGATCGCCCGCCGGGACCCCGGCCGGGTGCTGGGGGTGCACCTCAACGCGCTGGTCGGCGCGTCCCCCGACCCGTCGGCGGCCGACCCGCTCGCCGGCCTGACCGACGCCGAGCGGGCCCGTGTCGCCGAGCTCGGCGAGACGTGGCCCGGGCGCAGTGGGTACGCCGCGATCCAGAGCACCCGCCCGTCCACGCTCGGCTACGCGATGATCGACTCCCCGGTCGGGCTGCTGGCCTGGCACCTCGAGTGGTTCGTCGACTACGACCCGGACACGACCCGGCAGACCCCCGTGGACCCGGACGCCTACCTCGCCGACGTCGCGAGCTTCTGGTTCACCCGCACCGCCGGGTCCGCGATGCGCCTGTACCGGGAGATCGCGCCCACGGCGTTCCGGGAGACCCGCCCGCCCTCGGGGGTGCCGACCGCGGTGCTGAACCTGCTCGGCGACCACGCCGTGCGGCCGTTCGTGGAGCGGTCGCACCGGGTGGTGCGCTGGACCGAGCACGACCGCGGCGGGCACTTCGCCGCGTTGCAGGCCCCGGACCTGCTGCTCGACGACGTCCGGGCCTTCGCCGCGACCCTGTCCGGGGCGATCGGCACCTGAGCGCAGCCGGGCTGCGCCGGCGCACCCCGAACCGGACGAAACAGCTGTAACGGCGCGTCACACGGGGGTCATCCGGACGGGGCACCGTCGTCGCATCCGACCGAGGAGGAGCGATGGCGACCACCGCACCCCGACCCGCGCCCACGCCGGACCGCAGTGACATCGAGACGATGCCGCCGCTGCGCGAGGCCGTCCCGCTCGGGCTCCAGCACGTGCTGGCCATGTTCGCCAGCAACCTGACCCCGGCGTTCCTGCTGGCCACCGCGGTGGAGGCGACACCGGCCCAGCGGACCCTGCTCATCCAGGGTGCGCTGCTGTGCGCCGGCCTCGCGACGCTGCTGCAGACCATCGGGTTCTCCATCGTCGGCGGCCGGCTGCCGATCATGATGGGCTCGGGGTTCGTGTTCATCTCGGTCGCGGTGCCGCTGGCCGCCGAGCGCGGGCTCGCCGCGGTGTGGGGCGCGGTGCTGGTCACCGCGGTCGTCCAGGTGGTGATCGCGCTGAACATCCACCGGATCGCCTGGCTGTTCCCGCCCCTGGTCACCGGCACGATCATCCTGGTGATCGGGCTCGGTCTGCTGCCGTCGGCGTTCACCCTCGCCGCGGGCGGGGCGGGCTCGCCGACCTTCGGCGCCGCGGCGAACCTGGGGCTGGCCGCGTTCGTGCTCGTGCTCGCCGTCGTGCTCAACCGGTGGGGGCGCGGGCTGCTCGGCACGGCGGCGGTGCTGATCTCGCTGGTCGTGGGCTACCTCGTTGCGCTGGCGCTGGGCATGGTGGACCTGGCCGGGGTCGGGCCCGCGGGCTGGGTGGCGTTCCCGACGCCGTTCGCGTTCGGGCTGAGCTTCGACGTGGTCGCGATCCTGACCGTGGCCGTCGTCGGCGTGGTCAACATGGTCGACTCCGTGGGGACCGTCAACGCCGTCACCCAGGCCGGGGCCCGGCGCCCCGCCACCACCCGGGAGCTGCGCGGCGGGATCCTCGCCGAGGGCGGCAGCGCGCTGCTCGGCGCGGTCTTCTCCGCGCTGCCCACCACCATGTTCAGCCAGAACATCGGGCTCATCGCGCTCACCCGCCAGATGAGCAGGCACGTGGTGACGATCGCGGCCGGGGTCCTCGTCGCGATGGCGCTGCTGCCCAAGGCCGCGGCGGTGATCGGGGCGACGCCGCCCGCGGTGCTCGGCGGCGGGGTCGTGCTGCTGTTCGGAATGGTGTGCGCGATCGGGATCCAGATGCTCACCGAGCGCGGTCTCGACCAGCGTGCCCTGGTGGTCGTCGCGCTGTCGGTCGGGCTCGGGCGCGGCCTGGCGTCGGTGCCGAACCTGCTGGCGCTGGTGCCCGGGCAGTGGCGCCCGCTGCTGGAGTCCGGCGTCGTCGTGACGGCGGTGGTGGCGGTGCTGCTGAACCTGGTGCTGCCGGGCCGTCCCGAGCGGGACGCCGCGACGGCGGGCACACCGCCCGCGTGAGGCCCGGCCGGCCGTGGCGGGTCAGGCCACCGGGGCCGGCGGCACCGGTGCCGTCTCCGTCCGCCGGGCAGTCCGCCCGGCCCGCCGCCGTGTCCGGGACGCCACCAGCGCCGCGACGGTCAGCACCACCAGCCCGGCGACCGCGACGAGGAACGGCACCGAGCCCGGGTCCCCGCCATAGGCGCCGATGGTCACGAACGCCACGGCCGAGGGCAGCACGCCCAGCACGGACCCGGCGAGGTAGTCGCGCAGCCGGATCGCGGTCAGCCCGCAGGCGTAGCTGAGCACCGGGAACGGGATGACCGGCAGAAGCCTGCCCCCGGCGACGGCCCACAGCCCGCCCCGGCGCAGCCGCGCGTCGAGACGGTGGATGCGGGCGCTGCCGATCCCGGCGACGACCTCGCGGCCCAGCGTCCGCGACAGCACGAAGCCGATCAGCGAGCCGACGGCGACCGCGGTCATCGTCGTCGCCAGGCCGACGGGCAGGCCGAACAGGACGCCGGCGGCGATGCCCATCACGGTCGCGGGCGCCGGGACCAGGGTGAACCCGACGAACAGCAGCGTGAACAGGACCGGCGCCGCCCAGCCCGCGGCCGCCGTCGTCGCACGGACGCCCTCGACCGTCGGCCAGCCGGTGACCAGCAGGACCGCGGAGCCCGCGATCACCAGCGTCACCAGCAGCACGGGTCGCCACCATCGGGCCACCGTCGACCACCTCCACCCGGATCTACGAGCGGGGTACCCGCGGGGTTCGGGCGAGCATCGGCACGACCCGGTGAACGGCGACCGGTGTGCGGCGGCCGACAGGTGTCCGGTGCGAGGGTGTCCGGTATGACACAGTTGTCGCGCTGATGAGACGTCCTGCGCGCACCCGCACCCTGCTGGGGTGGATCGCCGTCGCGTTCGTCGGAGTGTGGATCGTCGGGACGGTCGCGCTGATCGCGGCGGCCGGCGAGCGCGGCGCCGACGACCCCGCTGCGCTCCACGACCGGGCCGGCGCCGCGCTGCGGAGCCCCGACGGCGGTGCCCGGCTGCACGAGCTGCTGCTCGACGCCCCGGACCGGGGTTTCGCCGACGACTACGTCGAACGCCTGCAGGCGGCCGGGTCACCCGTCGTGCTGCCCACCGGAGCGGACCGGGTCGAGATCCGCTCGGGTCCGGTGCTGGTGACGCTGTCGGTCACCGAGGAGGCGGGCCGCTGGTACCTCAGCCTCCTGCCGCCCGGCGGGCAGGAACCCGGCTGACCCCGGGGCACCGCCACGGCCTCCTCGGCCGGAGTGCGGGCCCGGGGGCGGCCGCGACGACGACACCGGGGAACCCGGTCAGCAGCCGCGGCACGACCCGGCGCAGCCGCCGGACGGCGGCGGGAGCGTCGATGTCGTCGAGGCGGGCCTGCAGGACCAGCTCCCCGTTACCCACTTCTCATGACGCCCGGACCTCGGACTGCTCCGTCCGCAGCAGCTCCGTGACGTCCGTCCGGAACTGCATCGCGCGGTACGGCCAGTGGGTGGTGGTGTTCCACTGGCTGACGACGAGGTGCAGGTCGTCGAGCGTCGAGCCGGGGACGACGTAGCCGCCGTAGAGCTGCGCGACGCGGCCGGTGGCGTGGTCCTCGTCGTCCCAGCCGCAGCCGGTGAGCACGGTGGTCCGCGGGGCACGGTGCAGGTCGGCGTTCGGCCGATCGAGCAGCAGCGTGTCGATCCGGTAGTTCCCGGCGTCGAAGACGGTGAGCAGCAGGTGCTCGCGCCCGTCCGGGCCCGGGACCCGGCGCAGGTTGAGCTCGCCGAAGGCACCCGGCAGCGTCAGCGTCGGCGGGTTGCCCCAGTCCCAGCGCTCCCCGGCGAAGCCCCACGGCTCCCACGCGTCGCGGTCGGTGATCCGGTCGGCGGGCACCCGGTGCAGCAGCAGACCGTCGCGGCGCTGGAAGCCGGTGGTGTAGGCGTAGACGTACCCGTCGTCGCCGTCGCACCAGGTCAGCTGCTGGAACAGGCCGTCGTGGTGGTCGCCGGGCCAGTCGCAGCCGGTGCGCTCCCAGGTGACGCCGTTGTCGCGGGAGGCGATGATCTCGCTCCACAGCACGTTGCCGAGGCCCTTGTTGGCCATGACGTGCAGGTACATCGTGTCGCCGACGGTGATGACGTCGGCGGGCAGGATCGTGGTGACGCGGCGGTGCAGCCGGAACCAGTTCGTCGCCGGCTTGCTGACGAGCCGGCAGGCGTAGTCCGCGGTGTCGCCACCGGAACCGGTCCAGCGCAGGCCGGTCCGGAACCCGTCCGGGTCGGCGAACAGCACGACCGGGGAGCGCCAGCCGGGCCCACCGACGCCGGCCCGCTCGAAGGTGTCGCCGAAGACGGCGACCAGGCGCCCGTCCGGCGCGGTGGCGAGGATGCCGAGGTCGGTGCCGCCGATCCCGAACCGGTCGGTGTGCCCGGGCCCGGTCAGGTCGGCGATCTTGGTCGTGACGGCCATGGCGGCGACCCTACGGCCGGTACCGCGCGATCGCGGCGCGGGTCGCGGGCAGCGCGAACACCTCCGCGAAGGTGTCGACGCTGGCCTCCACCGATCCGGTGATGCCCTGCTCGCGCCAGGTCTCGAGCAGCTCCTTCTGCGCCGCCAGGACCTCGCGGGTCGGGGCGAGCAGGGCCGCGACCAGCTCGTCGACGGCGGCGTCGAGCCCGGCGGGGGAGTCGACGAGCCGGTTCACCAGCGGGGCCGTCCCGGGTTCGTCGACCCGGTGCACGCTGCCGGTCAGGACCATCTCCTGGGCGAGCGCGGCGCCGACGTAGCGGGGCAGCAGCGCCGCGTCGACCACCGAGGGGATCCCGAGGCGCACCTCGGGCAGCCCCACCCGCACCCCGGTGTGGGCGACGCGAAGGTCGCAGGCCATGGCCAGCTCGAACGCGGCACCCAGGCAGGCGCCGTTCAGCCGGGCGATGGTCGGGACCGGCGCGGTGCGCACCACACGCAGGCAGGCCGCGAGCCGGGTGATGATCGCGCGACCGTCGCCGGGGTCGGCGTCGCGGAAGACGTCGAGGTGCATCCCGGCGCCGAAGGCCCGGTCCCCGGCACCGGTGACCACGACGACCCGCACCCGGTCCGGGAGGTCGGTGACGGCCGCGGCGACCGCGTCGACGTCGACGAGGTGCAGGGCGTTCGCGGCGTCGGGGCGGTCCAGGGTGACGGTCCGGACGGGGCCGTCGTCGCGCACCCGCGGGGTCCCCATCAGCGCACCGTCCGCGGCGGCGCGGCCGCCGCGGCCACCGCGTCGGCGAACACCTGCGGTGCCTCGACCGGGACGAAGTGCCCGACGCCGTCGACGGGGGTGACGGTCACCTCGGTGAAGAACTCCGGGAGCCGGTCGGACCAGTCGCGCGGGAACAGCGGGTCGTGCTCGGGCCACAGGAACGTCGTCGGGACGGTGACCCGGTCGGCCGGGTCGGGCGCGGTCTCGGCCAGCGAGCGGGCCACCGCGCCGCCGCCGGAGCGGTACCAGTTGATCGACGCGACGAACGCGCCCGGCGCCCCGTAGACGGCGGCGAGGTGGTCGAGGCGTTCGTCGTCGGGGGTGAACCCGGGCCCGGACCAGTGCGACCAGAAGTGGCGCAGGTACGCGCGGGCGGCACGGGTGTCGCCGTCGACGAGCTCGCGGGCCAGGTCGAGCTGGTGGAAGGACTGGTACCAGAACTCGCGCACCGGGTCCTCTCCCAGGATCCGCCTGCCGACACCGGGCGCCGGCGGGGTGACGACGAGCGCGCGCAGCAGGTCGGGCCGGTCCGCGGCGATCTGCTGGCCGACCCGGCTGCCGACGTCGTAGCCCGCGACGACCACCCCGGACAGGCCCAGCTCGTCCAGCAGCGCGGTCAGCGAGCGTGCCTGCGCGGCCGCCGAGTACTGCTCGGCCGGGTCGCGGTCGTGCTTCTCGGACGCGCCGAACCCGCGCAGGTCGGGGACGACCACCTCGTGCGCCGGGGCCAGCCGTGCGGCGACGGCGGCCATGTCCGTCCGGTCGCCCGGCCAGCCGTGCAGCAGCAGGACCGGAGGCGCACCGGGCTCGCGGTGGCGGTCGTAGGCCAGCCGGAAGCCGTCGGTGGCGGTGGACAGTGGCATCGCGGGGATCCTCCGGGGTCGTGGGGCGGCACCGGACCGCCCGGCCCGGTCTACCGAGAAGTGATGATGGGGTGCCCGGCGCGCGGCAGCGATACTCGGTCCGTTCCTCTCCCGATCGGTCCGGTCGATGTGTCGGGCCGCACCGGATACGGTTCGCCGACCGTTCGGCCGACACGTCAGGGGGAACCGTGTCCCAGCCAGCCAGCACCGGAACGACGGAGCGTCACCGCCTTCCGGTCCGGACGCTCGTCGCGGCGTCCATCGGCAACGCGGTCGAGTGGTACGACTGGACGATCTACGCGACGTTCTCGATCTATTTCGCGACGCAGATCTTCCCGCCCGAGAACGCGGCGCTAGCCCTCATCTCGACGCTGGCGACCTACGCGCTCGCCTTCTTCTTCCGGCCGCTGGGCGGTCTGCTGCTGGGCCGGTTCGCCGACCTCAAGGGGCGCCGGACCGCGATGCTGGTGACGATCCTGCTGATGGCGGGCGGCTCGTTCGTGATCGGCCTGCTGCCGACGTTCTCGATGATCGGCTGGTTCGCCCCGGTCCTGCTGCTGCTGGCCCGCATCGCGCAGGGCATGTCGCTGGGCGGGGAGGTCTCCAACGCGTCGGCCTACCTCGCCGAGATCGCCCCCCGTGAGCGGCGCGGGCGCTACTCGTCGTTCTTCTACATCTCCACCGGCACCGCGGTGCTGTTCGCCTCGCTCACCGGTTTCGTGCTGGCGGCGACGCTGACCGACGACCAGCTCGCCGCCTGGGGCTGGCGGATCCCGTTCCTGCTCGGCGGGGTGCTCGGCATCATCGGGCTCTGGATGCGCCGTCAGATGAGCGAGACCGAGCAGTTCGAGGACAACAAGGAGTCGGCGGCCCGGATCCGCAACCCGCTCCTACTGACCCTGCGCGAGCACCCGAAGGCGGTGGCGCAGCTCGTCGGCTTCACCATCCTGCACACCCTCTGCTACTACACGTTCTTCTCCGCGCTGACGCCGTTCGCCACCCGCTCCCGCGGCGCGGACGCGACCGAGGTGTTCCTCGCGCTCTCGATCGCCACGGCGATCTTCGTCCTCCTGCAGTACCCGATGGGGGCCGCCGCCGACCGCTGGGGCCGCCGACCCCAGATGCTCGTCTGGTCCGCGGCCACCGCGCTGCTCGTCGTCCCGCTGTCGTTCCTCATCGGGCCCGGCTTCTGGAACATGTTCGTCGTGTTCACCGTCGGGCTGGGGCTCTACACAGCGATGACCTCGGTCGCGCCGGCGATCATGAGCGAGCTGTTCCCGACGACGGTCCGCGCCCTGGGCATCGGCGCCTGGTACAACCTGACCGTCGCCGTGTTCGGCGGGACGGCGCCGCTGGTCATCGCCTCGCTGCAGGAGGCGGACCTGGCGATCCTGTTCTTCGTCTACGTCGCCGTCGGGGCGGTGATCTCCTTCGTCGCGGTGCTGACCCTGCCGGAGACGAAGGGCTCCGCCCTGAGCTGACCCCGGTAGCCCGGTACCCCGCGAGCAGGGGCGGAGCGAGGTGCGGGTTGTACCGTTGATCGACACGCCGACGTTTCGATGGAGAGCTCGCGATGACCAGCACCGCACCGGCCGACACGCTCCGACACCTCGCGCACGGCGCCACCCTGGAGGAGGGCCTCGGCTTCTTCGACGCGCTGCCCGCCGTCGGGGTCGAGGAGATGCTGGGTGACTGGTCGGGCGGTGAGATCCCCACCGGCAACCCGATGGACGGGCTGCTGGGCCGCTTCGGCTGGCACGGCAAGCGGTTCGACGGCGTCGACGACGTCCACCCGCTCGTCATGGACCACCCCCGCGGCGGCCGGTTCTCCCTCAACCCCGCCCTGGTCCCGCTGCCCGCGCTGCTGCGCTACCCGGCCGCGCTGCGCAACGCGACCCTCGCGCGGATCGCCCGCACCGCGGGCCCCGCGCTCGCCACCCGGGCCCCGAAGGCACGGTTGCGCACCACCGAGTACCGCGGGGTCGCCAGCGCCACCATGTGCTACGACGACCTCCCGATCCACGACGTCTTCCGTCGCGTCGACGACGACACCGTGCTCGGCGCCATGGACATGCGCGGCCTGCCCCAGCCGTTCCTGTTCTTCCTGCGTCGCGAGTGACCGGGTGTCTCCCCGAGTGTGCTGGTCGCGAGCAGGCTGACGACATCGGCCGCCGGACGGGCGAGGTGACCAGCCCGGGGGCCCCGGACCGTGAGAGCTAAACGGAGGGCTCCACTGCTTATGGTGGGCCACGGTCTCACGACGAGAGCCACGCGACGGACCCCACGAGGAGGGCCGCCATGCCCGTACACCCTTCGCAGATCGACCCGGAGCTGCGGCGCCGCGGAACGCTGATCCGCAGGATCCGGTCCGCGCGGACCGAGGAGCAGCTGCGCCGATCGAGCGCCCTCCCCGGGCCCGTCGACCGGCTGCTGCGCAGACGGGTGCCCGCCGGTCTGGTCCGCAGCGAGGAGTGGATCCGGCGGCCGGACGGGTCGCGGCTGCGCATCCTGGTCTACCGGGCGCGGGACGCCCGGCCCGATGCTCCCGGACTGCTCTGGCTCCACGGCGGCGGGTACGCCACGGGAGCCCCCGAGTTCGAGGCGTCCTCCTTCCGGCCCCTGATCGCGGGGAGCGGCGCCGTCGTCGTCTCACCGGACTACCGCCTCAGCCCGGAGGCGCCGTACCCGGCTGCGCTCGACGATTCGTACGCGGCGCTGGTCTGGCTGAAGGACAACGCCGTCCGACTCGGCGTGCGGCCCGACCAGATCGCGGTCGCGGGCGGCAGCGCGGGCGGCGGGCTGACCGCGGCGACGACGCTCTACGCACGCGACGAGGGCGAGGTCGCCGTCGCCTTCCAGATGCCGCTGTACCCCATGATCGACGATCGCGGAGAGACCGAGTCCGGGCGGGACAACGACGCGCCGGTCTGGGACTCCGTGACCAACCGGTCGGCGTGGCGGTTGTACCTCGGCGACCTGTTCGGGGCCGCGGATGTTCCGGCGTACGCCGCTCCGGCACGGGCGACGGACCACGCCGGGCTCCCCCCGACGATGACCTTCGTGGGCAGTCTCGACCCGTTCCGGGACGAGACCGTCCACTACGTGGACAACCTGCGTGCGGCAGGCGTCCCGGTGGAGTTCCGTGAGTTCGCCGGCGCCTACCACGGCTTCGACGTGCTCGTTCCGAAGGCGTCGGCGAGCCGGGCTGCCGCCGCGTTCCGTGACCAGTGGTTCGGGCACGCGGTGCGGACCCACTTCGCCCCACAGCCCTGATCGCGACCGGGCGAGCGGCACCGACAGGCCGTCGATGATCGAGGGGAGAGCGGGTCCCGCCCGTGCCGTCCGGCGCTCGTCGCGTCGGGCTACGAGGCGGGCCCGTCGACGACCTGGACGACGCCGTCGGCGGTGCCGGTGACGAACAGCCGCCCGGTGTCCGGGTCGACGGCGACCGTGTTCGGCTGGCGCACGGTGGGGATCCGGGCGACCTCCCGCGGCGTCGGCTCGGTCATGTCGTAGCCGACGAGCAGGTTCGCCCCGGTGGCGGTGACCCACACGCGGTCGCGGACCGGGTCGTAGGCGATGCCGTAGGGCTCCCCGGGCAGGTCCACCCGTCCGACCTCGGCCGGGGTGCCGGCCGGGTCGACGACGATCAGGTGCCCGCCCCGGGTGTCGGTCGCGATCAGGCGGCCGTGCCGGTCGGCGACCAGGTGGGTCGGGCCGTCCCCGGCCGGGAGCTCGCGGATTCCGTCGCCGGTCGCGGCGTCGTAGATGGTGAGGGTGTTCTCGCGGACGTCGACGAGTCCCACCCGGTCCCCGGCCGGGGCGAGCCCGGCGGGCTGGGTGACGTCGGTCAGCTGTCGCACCACCCGGTCCCCGCGGACCACGGACACGCTGCCGCCCGCCTCGTTGGCGACGAACACGGTCCCGGCCGCGGTCTCGGTCGCGTCGTGGGCCATCGGGCCGGTCATGACCTCGGAGGACACCCGGCCGTCCGGGAGCGAGACACGCAGCAGGCCGTTCGCGCTCTCGCTCGGGACCAGCACCGGCCCGCCCGGCCCGGCGAGCTGCAGGTGACGCAGCACGCCCGGCAGTGGCACCCGCCCGGCGACGGTGGCGGTGTCGGCGTCGAGCAGCACGAGCCGGTCGGGCCGGCGCACCCCGACCGCGACGCGCCGCGTCGGCCCGTCGGCGACGATGCCCTCCGGGACCGCCCCGACCGCGACGATCCGCCCGGGCGGGGTGCCGGTCACCGGGGGCGCGACGCCCGGCTCGGCCGGCGGCGGCAGCGGCTCGGCGAAACGCACCGGGGTGCCCGCCCGCCCCGGCGCCGCCGGTGTGTCGGCAGGCGGGGCCGCACAGCCCACCACCAGGAGCACGGTGGTCAGGAGCACCGTGGTCAGGAGCGCCGTGGTCAGGAGCGCCGGGGGCGCCGGGACGGTCGGCGCCCCACGGGTCGTGCGTCCGACTGTCGCCATCTCCCCAGCATCGTCGTGCGGGCCGGTGGCCGCGCGTCGGCCGGAGATCGTCTTGCACCGTGAAACGATAGTCGGCTACCATTACGTGCTCGCAGACCGTGCGCACGAGGGAGTGTCACCGTGACGACCACCGAGGCCCCGCAGCTGCCGTTCGACCGTCCGAACATCATCGACGTCGCCCCGCTCTACGCCGTGCTGCGCCGCGAGGGACCGGTCGTCCCGGTGCGCACCCCGGTCGGTGACCCGGCCTGGCTGGTCACCCGGCACGCCGAGGCCCGTGCCCTGTTCGCCGACCCGCGGCTCGGGCGCTCGCACCCCGAGCCGGAGAACGCCGCCCGGGTGTCGGAGGCCGCGATCCTGGGCGGGCCCAGCGGTGCCTTCGAGCGGGAGAAGGCCGAGCACGAGCGGATGCGCAGGCTGCTGGTGCCCGCGTTCTCCGCCAAGCGGATGCGGCTGCTCGGCGACCACGTCGGCGAGCTCGTCGACGGGTGTCTCGACGACCTCGTCGCGGCGAAGGAGGACGCGGCCGACGGCGTCGCCGACCTGCACGCCCACCTCGCGTTCCCCCTGCCGGTGCTGGTCATCTGCGAGCTGCTCGGGGTGCCGTTCGCCGATCGCGGCTACTTCCACGGGCTGTCCGAGCGGGTCGCCACGATCCGCTCCGGTGGCGACGCCGACGTCGCGATGGGGGAGTTCCGCGCCTACCTGGGCCGCCTGGCGGATGCCAAGCGTGCGCAGCCGGGGGAGGACGTCGTCACCGACCTCGTCCGCGCCCGCGAGCAGGACCCGGACTTCGGCGAGGAGGAGATGACCCGGCTCGCCGCCGCGTTGCTGTTCGCCGGGCACGAGACGACCGTCGGGCGGATCGACCTCGGCGTCCTCCTGCTCCTGACCGACCCCGCCCGCCGCGACGCCTTCGTCGCCGACATCGACGGGCGGCTGCACGGCACCGTCGAGGAGGTCCTGCGGCTGTCCTCGCCGGGTGGGCTCGCCCTGCTGCGCTACGCCCACACCGACATCGAGGTCGGCGACGTCACGATCCGCCGCGGCGACGCCGTCATGATCGCGACCGCCTCGGCCAACCGGGACGCCGAGGTCTTCGCCGACGCCGACGCCTTCGACCCGACCCGCCGGCCCAACCCGCACGTGTCCTTCGGCTACGGCGGCCACTTCTGCATCGGCGCGAGCCTGGCGCGCACCGAGCTCGCGACGGTGTTCGCGCGGCTGTTCCGGCGGCTGCCCGGGCTGCGCCTCGCCGTCGCCCCGGAGGATCTGGAGGTGCGGGCCGAGCAGGTTACCGGCGGCGTGCGGTCGCTGCCGGTGACCTGGTGACCGGTGACCTGGTGACCGCGGACCGCGGCACCCGCTGATCTCGCGTGGCGCCCCGTGCCCGGGGTGCCACGGACGGCGGCGGGTCGCCACGGCGCGGCGGTCAGAGGCCGTCGCGCAGGATCCCGTCCATTGCCCGCTCCACGATCGCGGCGATCGTCCAGGACGGGTTGGTGCTGCCGGTCGACCCCGGCACCAGCGCCCCGTCGACGACGTGCAGCCCCGGGTGCCCGGTGACACGCCCGCGGTCGTCGGTCACCCGGCCCAGTACCGCGCCGCCCAGCGGGTGCCACGTCACCGGGTCCAGGGTGCCCAGGTCGAGCACCCCGGTCGGGGCGTCCGCGGCGCGGGCGACCAGCCCGGACGGGCCCGCCGGCAACTGCGCGGCCAGGCCGGACACGGTCCGGCCCAGCCCGACGCCGAGCGGGGCGTCGGGCGCGATCAACCGCTGGGTGAGGTCGCGGACGGTGCGCTGGGCGTCGGCGTCGCCGTCGGTGGGCCAGTGCAGGACGGCCTCGCCGGTGGCGGTGTCGAAACGGAACTCGCCCACCGGGTCGCAGGCCCCGAACCCGGGCAGCGACATCGCCCGGATGTCGAACGGCAGCGGCGCGGGACCGTAGGTGAGCGTGACGGCCTCGGCGCGGTCGTCGGTGGGCGGGCGGATGCCGGCCGCCATCGGTCCGGCTTGCGGTCCGCCCGCGGGCTCGGGGACACCGACGCGCAGCTGGATGCGGTCGCCGTTGTTGCCCCAGAACCGGCCGGCGTCGGCGGTGAGGTCGGGCAGCGTCCCGGTGTCGCGGGCCCGTACGAGCAGCCGGGAGGTGCCGGTCGACCCGGCGGCGAGGAACACCGCGCCGGTGGTGAGCGCGATCTGCTCCTGCACGACGCCGTCGGTGTCGATCCGCTCGACGTCGAGCCGGTAGCGGCCGCCGCCGAGCGCGTGCAGGTCGGTGACCCGGTGCAGCGGGGCGACGGTGACCAGACCGGAGGCCTCGGCGTCGCGCAGGTAGTTCTTGTCCGACGACAGCCGCGCCCCGGAGTTGACCCCGGAGAAGTACTCGCCGACCGACATCGACGGGGTCGCGCGCCCGGCGAACTCGGCGCGCACGACGTCCCAGTCGGTGGCGTTGGGCAGCAGCTGGGCCGTCAGCCCCGCGCGGCGGGCCTGCTCCAGGAACAGCCGGGTGCCGACGTGCGCGGGGTGGGCCAGGACGTCGTCGGGGATCGGCGAGACCCCGACCCGGGCGGCCGCGCGCGGGTAGTGGACCGCGGCGAGCTCGTCGTGGTCGATGCCGGGGATCGCCGCGGAGAACACCGCCGCGTCCGGCCGGATCCAGACCCCGGCGTAGACCAGGGTCGATCCGCCCACCCCGGCCCCGCAGAGCACGCTCATCCCGCGCCCGGACACCTTCTCGAACAGCCCGGTGTAGGGCTTGTACAGCGTCGGTGGCTGGCCGGGGAACACCGGCGCGGGCGTCAGCCACGACGAGCGACGGTCCGGGCGCAGGAACGGCGGGAACGTGTCGGCGGCCGGGGTGGTCCAGCGGCGGCCGCGTTCGAGGACCAGGGTGCGCACGCCCGCCTCGGCGAGCCGGGCCGCGGCGATCGACCCGCCGAGCCCGCTCCCGACGACGACGGCCGGAGCGGACATCGCGGTCACGTCCCGGCGCAGCAGGGCGGGCGCGGCGTTCGCGGTCCCGGCGGCGCCCAGCGCGGCGGCGCCGAGCGCGGCACCGGTCAGGAAACCCCGGCGGCTGGTCACCCGCATGCCGGTCAGCCCCCGATCCGGATGTCGGCGACGATCTCGCGGATCAGGCCGCTCTCGTAGCGGAAGGTCTCGTGCACCCGCGCGGTCGTGAGGCCGACCGGGCCCACCCCGACGGACAGGGTGAAGTCCGCGACCACGACGCCGTCCTCGCGCACGCGGTAGGTCTCGTCGGAGACGCCGCGGATGATCCGGTACTGCGGGCCGTACCGAAGGTCGGCGCGCAACTGGTCGCCGGAGAACCCGGTCGGCAGCCCCGCCTCGACCCGGGTCGCGGCCGGGTGGAACGGCACCGCGGAGGGGTCGTGGTCGACGAGCGCGGCCACGTAGGCGCGGGCCCCGTCGACCCGGCAGGCGTCGTCACAGGTGGACGCGGACGCGACCCCCGCACCCGCCCCGGCTGCGACCACGCCGATGGCCACTGCGACGACCACTGCGACGAGCACGGACAGCACTGGACCGAGCGATCTCACGGGAACCTCCGGGACCTGGGGGAGCGGTCGGGGACGAGGTGACGGGACCCGGGCCCGCGGGCGGGCCATGATCCACAGCGGGTCACGACGGAAGTCTGGCACGGGTGAGCGGGCGCTCACCCACCGGGTTCTCCATCGGATGTCGGACACTTGTCCGCGGTCCCGGAGGCACCCGTCCGGACGGGCGCGGGCCCGACCCCCACCCGGCGGTGGCGCCCGCGACACCGTTCGCGACGATGGGGCGGTGACAGGCACGGCACCCCCGGACATCCAGCAGCACCGCTCGATCAACCAACGCATCGCCGACGAACTCGGCGCCCGGCCGGACCAGGTCGGGGCCGCGGTGGCCCTGCTGGACGAGGGCTCGACGGTCCCGTTCGTCGCGCGGTACCGCAAGGAGGCGACCGGCGGACTCGACGACGCCCAGCTCCGCACCCTGGAGGAGCGGCTGCGCTACCTGCGGGAGCTGGAGGAGCGGCGCACCGTCGTCCTCGACTCCATCCGCTCGCAGGGCAAGCTCGACGAGGCCCTCGAGGCCACCATCCTCGCCGCCGAGTCCAAGGCCCGGCTCGAGGACATCTACCTGCCCTACAAGCCCAAGCGCCGCACCAAGGCGATGATCGCCCGAGAGCAGGGTCTGGAGCCGCTGGCCGACGCGCTGCTCGCCGACCCGACGCTCGACCCGCACGAGACCGCCTCGGGCTACGTGACCGACGAGGTCGCCGACGCCGGCGCCGCGCTGGAGGGCGCCCGGTCGATCCTGGTCGAGCGGATCGGGGAGAACGCCGACCTCGTCGGTGGCCTGCGCGAGCGGATGTGGAGCCACGGCAGGCTGGTCACCACGGTCCGCGAGGGCAAGGAGAACGACCCGGCCGCGGCGAAGTTCTCGGACTACTTCGCCTTCGCCGAGAAGTTCACGACGCTGCCGTCGCACCGGATCCTCGCGGCCTTCCGCGGCGAGTCCGAGGAGGCGCTCGACGTCACCCTCGACGCCGGCGTCGCCGACGACGAGCCGAACCCCTACGAGGCGCTGATCGCCGCCGAGTACGGCATCGCCGACCGTGGCCGTCCCGGCGACGCCTGGCTGCTCGGCGTCGTCCGGTGGGCGTGGCGGACCCGGCTGCTCACCGCGCTCGGCATCGACATCAGGGTCCGGCTGCGCACCGCCGCCGAGGAGGGCGCGATCGGGGTGTTCGCGGCGAACCTGCGCGACCTCCTCCTCGCCGCCCCCGCGGGCACCCGCGCGACCCTGGGCCTCGACCCGGGCCTGCGCACCGGGGTCAAGGTCGCCGTCGTCGACGCCACCGGCAAGGTCGTCGACACCGCGGTGATCTACCCGCACGAGCCCCGCAAGGACCGCGCCGGGGCCCTGAAGACCCTGGCGGCGCTGTGCGCGAAGCACGCGGTCGAGCTGATCGCGATCGGCAACGGCACCGCCTCGCGCGAGACCGACGCGCTGGCCGGTGAGCTGATCGCGGCCAACCCGGGCCTGAAGCTGACCAAGGTGATGGTGTCCGAGGCCGGCGCGTCGGTGTACTCGGCGTCGGCCTACGCCTCGGCCGAGCTGCCCGACATGGACGTCTCGCTGCGCGGCGCGGTCTCCATCGCGCGGCGCCTGCAGGACCCGCTCGCCGAGCTGGTCAAGATCGACCCGAAGTCGATCGGGGTCGGCCAGTACCAGCACGACCTGCCCGAGTCGTCGCTGTCGCGGTCGCTCGACGCGGTCGTCGAGGACTGTGTGAACGCCGTCGGGGTGGACGTGAACTCCGCGTCCGCGCCGCTGCTGCGCCGGGTCTCGGGCATCTCCGAGTCCCTCGCCGCCGCGATCGTCGCCCACCGCGACGAGAACGGCCCGTTCCGGAACCGGACCGCGCTGACCGGCGTCGCGCGGCTCGGGCCCAAGGCGTTCGAGCAGTGCGCGGGCTTCCTCCGGATCCGCGGCGGCGACGAGCCGCTCGACGTCACCGGCGTGCACCCCGAGTCCTACCCGGTGGTGCGCAAGATGGTGGAGCGCACCTCGCTGGACGTCTCCGCCCTGATGGGCAACGCCGCGCGGCTGCACCAGATCAAGCCCAAGGACTACGTCGACGACACCGTCGGGCTCCCGACCGTCACCGACATCCTGGCCGAGCTGGAGAAGCCCGGCCGGGACCCGCGCCCGGCGTTCCGCACCGCGACCTTCGCCGAGGGCGTCCACAAGATCTCCGACCTGCGGCCGGGGATGCTGCTGGAGGGCGTCGTCACCAACGTCGCCGCGTTCGGCGCGTTCGTCGATGTCGGCGTGCACCAGGACGGCCTCGTGCACGTGAGCGCGATGAGCAAGGACTTCGTGTCCGACCCGCGCGACGTCGCCAAGTCCGGTGACGTGGTCAAGGTGAAGGTCCTGGAGGTCGACGAGGCCCGCAAGCGGATCTCGCTGACCCTGCGGCTGGACGACGAGCCCGGCGCGGGCGAGCGCGGCGGCCGGTCCCCCGGGCCCGGCCAGGGTCAGGGCGGTGGCCAGGGGGCCGGCCAGGGCGGCCGTGGCCGCGACGGCGGCGGGCGCGGTCCGGGCGGTGGCCAGGGCGGCGGACGCGGCCAGGGTGCCGGGCGCGGTCAGGGCGGCGGTGACCGTGGCCGGGGTGGCCGCGACGGCGGGCGTGGTGGCCAGGGCGCCGGCCGTGGTGGCTCCGCCGGGCAGGGCGGTCGCGGCGGCTCCGGCGGTCGCCAGGACCGCGGTCCCGCCAACGACGCGATGGCCGAGGCCCTGCGCAAGGCGGGTTTCGGGAAGTCCTGACCCCGAGCCCTCGCACGAACGGGCCCCCGTACGCACCGTGCGTACGGGGGCCCGTTCGTAGGAGAGGGGTGTGGGCGGGGTCAGCGGGGGAGGTCCGGCTCCAGCAGCCGCTCGGCGAGGCGGCGCAGGTCGTCGTCGGTCACGCCCCAGCTGCGCAGCCGGCCCGCCGGTCCGCCGGGGTGGGCGTCGAGGTCGTCGAGCACGGCCTCCAGGGCGGCGGCGTCCACCCCGAGCAGCGCCTCGTGGTCGGGCTCGGGCTGCCCCCAGGCGCGCAGCCGGTCCCACAGGGTCGGCAGGACCTCGTTGGTGCGCAGGTAGTCCGCGACGATCGTCGCGCGCGGGACGTCCAGCACGGCCAGCAGCACCCCGACCACGATCCCGGTGCGGTCCTTGCCCGCGGCGCAGTGCACGAGGACGGGGGCGGGCGCGTCGGCGACGGTCCGCACGATCCCGGCCAGCTCGGCGCCTGCCTCCGACGCCAGTAGCCGGTAGGCCCATCCGAGCCCGTCCTGGCCGGCGGCGGCCGTCGCGACCCGCTCCGGGGTCAGCGACGAGCCGAGCGGGACCGGCCGGACGTCGGCGACGTCGGCGAGCGGGTGCGGCTCGCGCGTCTCCGCCGCCGAGCGCAGGTCGACGACGGTCCGCGGCGGCCACGGGGAGCCGTCGGGCAGGTCGAGGGACCGGGCGTCGTGGGGGTCGCCGGGGCGGGGGGCGTCGGACCGATAGAGCACCCCGCGCCGTACCCGGTAGCCGTCCGTCGTGCGGAGACCGCCGAGATCGCGCAGGTTCGCCGGGCGCCGGGTCGCCGCGCCGGAGAGGAATGCCGTCACCCGACCAGGGTGGGTGATCTCGCCGTGGCCGCGCCGGGGGGGGCGTGACCAGGGGCATCGGTGGCGTCGGTCACCCGGACCCGGCGCACGCGTCGCGTCGGGACATGGCACACTGGTCGATCGACGGCCGTAGGCGATGACGCACGGCCGCGAGCCCCGGAGGTCTGGGTTCACCGGCACATCATCTGGATCGAGATGCCGCACGCGGGCCTGGCGGGCTGGGAGAGCGGGCGAGAGCCGCCCGACGACACAGCGCACCCCCTGCGCACGCCATTTGAGGACCGAGTGACCATTCTGCTGGACCAGCACCCCGACCTGAACGACTCCGGAGACGAGATCACCACTTCCGCCGCCATGACGGACACCGACACCGCCGAGCTCGACACCGAGGTCGCCGCCACCCCCGATGCGACCGCCGTCGAGGAGCACACCTCCTCGGACGAGGTCGCCGAGGACGAGCGCACCGAGGACCGTACCGACGAGCCCGTCGACGACACCCCCGCCGGCCCGACCTTCGCCGACCTGGGCCTCGCGCCCCAGCTGCTCGACACCCTCGAGAAGCTGGGCTACGCCTCGCCGAGCCCGATCCAGGCCGCCGCGATCGGCCCGCTCATCGCCGGGCGCGACCTGCTGGGCCAGGCCGCCACCGGTACCGGCAAGACCGCCGCGTTCTCGCTGCCGATGCTGCAGCGCCTCGCCGACGGCCGCACCTCCCGCTCCCGCGGCGCCAAGCCCTTCGGCCTGGTGCTCGCCCCGACCCGTGAGCTGGCCATGCAGGTCGGCGACGCGGTCTCCAAGTACGGCGCCGCGCTCGGTGCCTCGGTCGCCTGCGTCTACGGCGGCGCGCCCATCGGCCCGCAGCTGGGCCAGCTCCGTCGCGGCGTCGACATCGTCGTCGCCACCCCGGGCCGGGCGATCGACCTGGTCAACCGCGGTGCGCTCGCGCTGGACGCGATCGAGGTCGCCGTCCTGGACGAGGCCGACGAGATGCTCGACATGGGTTTCGTCGAGGACATCGAGACGATCCTCGGCGCCACGCCGCGGGGCCGCCAGACCGTGCTGTTCTCCGCGACCATGCCGGGCCGCATCCAGAGCCTCGCGCGGACCCACCTGAGCGACCCGGCCGACATCCGGATCAAGAAGGAGGCCACGCCCGAGGGCGAGGCCCCGCGGGTCCGCCAGACCGCCTACCACGTGCCGCGCAGCCACGTCACCGTCGCGCTGGGCCGGGTGCTCGAGATGGAGCAGCCGACCGCGGCGATCGTGTTCTGCCGCACCCGCGCCGACGTCGACGCCGTCACCGAGACGCTGACCGCGCGCGGGCTGCGCGCCGAGGCGCTGCACGGCGGCATGGACCAGGAGCACCGCACCCGGGTCGTCGAGCGCCTGCGCGCCGGCCGCACCGAGCTGCTGGTCGCCACCGACGTCGCGGCCCGTGGTCTCGACATCGACTCGCTGACCCACGTGGTCAACCACGACGTCCCGTCGTCGCCGGAGTCCTACGTGCACCGCATCGGCCGGGTCGGCCGCGCGGGCCGAGAGGGCGTCGCGATCACCCTGGTCACCCCGGGGTCGGTGCGTCACCTGCGCAACATCGAGCGCCTCATCGGCGCGTCGGTGCCCAGCGCGCCGGTGCCCTCGCCGGAGGACCTGCGCACCGTGCGGCTCGCCCGCACCGCGCTGGCCCTGCGCGAGCAGGCCGGTCAGGACGCCGACACCCCGCCGCAGGACGGTGTGGAGCAGCTCGTCGTCGAGCTGGCCCGCGACCACGACCTCGCCTCGATCGCCGCCGCGGCGATCCGGATCGCCCGCGCCGGCAACTCGGTGCCGGACGACGAGATCGAGATCCCGCAGGTCCGCTCGCGCGGTGGCCGCGACAGCGGCCCCGGTGACCGTGGCCCGCGCCGCGACCGCGACGGTCGTCCGACCGGTGCCCGCGGTCAGGGTGCCCGTCCGCCGAAGGCCGGTGCGACCCGCCTGTTCGTCTCGGCGGGCCGTGCCTCGGGTGTGCGCCCGCAGGACATCGTGGGTGCGCTGGCGAACGAGTCCCGGCTGTCCGGCCGCGACATCGGCGCCATCCAGATCCACGAGCGCCACTCGCTGGTCGAGGTGCCCGAGCACGCCGCGGACGACGTGCTGCGCTCGCTGCGCGGTGCGACGACGCTGAAGGGCCGCAAGGCCAACGTACGTCGCGACCGGGACAACGCCGGCGCCCGCTAGACCCGGTACACACGACAGGGGCCCCGCGCGATCCGCGCGGGGCCCCTGTCGTCGGTGGGGGAGGGCCAGCCGCCTCGGCCCGGCCACCGTGGCGGAGCGTGCCGAGGAAGACCGTCGCGTCCTGGTCCCGCATCGTCAGGCAGCCCGCGGACCCGGAGTCGCCCCCCGTGGAAGGCGATGCCGCCGGGCCTGCACCGGCGATCTGCGGGAGGATCGGCCCGTCCCGACCACCGGAGTCCGGCCGAGGAGCGCGCATGACCACCACCAGTTCCCGCAAGCCCCGCAGCCACCAGGTCACCGACGGCATCGGTGCCACCGCCGCCCGCAGCATGCTGCGCGCGGTCGGCATGCGCGACGACGACTTCGCCAAGCCCCAGATCGGCATCGCCTCGTCCTGGAACGAGATCACCCCGTGCAACCTGTCGCTGCAACGGCTCGCGACCGCGGCGAAGGAGGGCGTGCACACCGCGGGTGGCTACCCGCTGGAGTTCGGCACGATCTCGGTCTCCGACGCCATCTCCATGGGACACCGGGGCATGCACTACTCGCTGGTGAGCCGGGAGATCATCGCCGACTCGGTGGAGACCGTCGTCGAGGCCGAGCGGCTCGACGGGACGGTGCTCCTGGCGGGCTGCGACAAGTCGCTGCCCGGGATGCTGATGGCCGCGGCCCGGCTGGACCTCGCCGGGGTGTTCGTCTACGCCGGATCGATCATGCCGGGCCGGGTCGGCGACCGGGAGGTCAACATCGGTGACGCCTTCGAGGGCATCGGCGCCTGCGCCCGCGGCCTGATCACCCCCGACGAGCTCGACACCCTGGAACGCGCGATGTGCCCGGGGGAGGGGGCGTGCGGCGGCTTCTACACCGCGAACACGATGGCCGCGGCGGCCGAGGCGCTCGGGATGGCGCTGCCCGGCTCGGCCAGCCCGCCCGCGGTGGACCGGCGCCGCGACGGCGTCGCCAGGGCCTCCGGCGAGGCCGCGGTCGGGATGATCGCGAAGGGGCTGACCGCGCGGTCGATCCTGACCCGCGAGGCCTTCGAGAACGCGATCGCCGTCGTCATGGCCTTCGGCGGGTCCACCAACGCGGTGCTGCACCTGCTCGCCATCGCCCGCGAGGCCGAGGTGCCGCTGACCCTGGACGACTTCAACACCGTCGGCGACCGGATTCCGCACCTGGCCGACGTCAAGCCGTTCGGGCGGCACCTGATGTACGCCGTCGACCAGGTCGGAGGCGTGCCGGTGGTGATGAAGGCCCTGCTCGACGCCGGCCTCATCCACGGCGACGCCCGCACCGTCACCGGCGGCACGGTCGCGGAGAACCTCGCCGAGCTCGACCCGCCCGGCCTCGACGGCTCGGTCATCCACGACCTCGCGAACCCGATCCACCCCACCGGCGGGCTCACGATCCTGCGCGGCTCGCTCGCCCCCGACGGCGCGGTGGTCAAGTCCGCCGGGTTCGACGCCACCACCTTCACCGGCACCGCTCGCGTCTTCGACGGCGAGCAGGGCGCGCTCGACGCCGTCGACGCCGGGGAGATCGGGCCCGGCACGATCGTCCTGATCCGCTACGAGGGCCCCCGCGGCGGACCCGGGATGCGGGAGATGCTGGCCGTCACCGGGCGGATCAAGGGCGCTGGCCTCGGCAAGGAGGTCCTGCTGGTCACCGACGGCCGCTTCTCCGGGGCGACGACCGGGCTGTGCGTCGGGCACGTCGCGCCCGAGGCCGCCGACGGCGGACCGATCGCGCTGGTCCACGACGGGGACACGATCACCCTGGACATGAAGGCCCGCACGATCGACATCGGCGTCGAGCCCGCCGAGCTGGAGCGGCGTCGCGCGGGGTGGACGTGCCCCGAGCCGACGAACCGGCGCGGGGTGCTCGGCAAGTACGCGAAGCTCGTCTCCTCGGCGGCCGACGGGGCGGTCTGCGGCTGACCCGCGCGAGCGCCGTCGCGACCCGGCCGACATCGCGCCGACACGGGTTCGCAACATCGGTGACGGACGCTGGTGGGGATGAGCACCGATGCCGGGACCGTGAACGGCCTCTACCGGGTACGGGTGCGGCTGCCCGACGAACCGGGCGCCCTGGCCCGCCTCACCGCGGCCCTGGCCGCGGTGGACTGCAACATCCTCGCCCTGTCGGTGCACGGCCAGGATGCCCACTCGGTCGTCGACGAGCTGCTGGTGTCGGGGCCGTGCAGCGTCGGGGAGCTGTCGGTCGCGATCTGCGACGCGGTCACCGGCGGCGGGGTCATGGTGCTGCCGGCCGACCCGCACGACCTGGTCGACCCGCCGACCCGGGCGCTCGACCTGGTCGCGGCGGGCCGGACGGCGGCCGACGGCGTCGCGGCGCTGCTCGGCGCCGCGTCGGTCCGCACCCCGGGCCCGGACGACCCCGGGGCCCGCGACGAGCACGACATCGAGCTGCGCGCCGCCGACGGCACCCGGATCGTCGCCCGCCGGGCGGCGCCGTTCACCGTGACCGAGGTCGCCAGGGCCGAGGCGTTCCTGCGGGCGGTCGCCACGCGTCCCGAGTCCGACCCGCGCGGCCGGCCGACGGCCTGACGGCACGACGGCGCTGCGGCATGGCGGCGCTGCGGCACGGCGGCACGGCGCACGCTCCCGGTCGGGCACCGCGCTCGGCGACGTGCCGACACCGGTCGGCGCCGACGGTCGCCGCGCACGCTTGTGACCGCGTCCGCGGCGCTGCCATCCTGCGCGCAGGACATCCGAGAACTGGGCACGACCTCCACACCGCCCACGGCGGGACGGAACGCACGGCCTCCGGCGGCGTCCTCATCATCGTGAAACACAGGTGACCCGCCGCCGCAACCCACGACGGCGATCGTCATCGGCGTGGAGGCCGGCATGGACGAGCAGCAGCAGGGGACGCCGCGGTGCGGCGTCGGGGTGGTCGTGCCCTACGACTTCGCGCTGGACCACGAGATGTGGCGCTGGGTCCCCGAGGGGGCGACGCTGCACCTCACGCGCACCCCGTTCGTCGAGACCCCGGCCGACGCCGGACAGGCCCGGCTGATCTCGGACCCGGCCATGGTGCGGACCGCGGTGCGCGAGGTGCTGACACCCGGGCCCGGCGTCGTCGCGTACTCGTGCACCTCGGGCAGCTTCGTCGACGGCGCCGCGGGGGAGCGGGCACTGCGTGCCGCGGTCCTCGACGCGGGCGCCCCGGCGGCGGTCACCACGGCCGGAGCGCTCGTCACGGCCTGCGCCGAGCTGGGCGTGACCCGGCTCGCCGTCGCCACGCCCTACGTCGACGACCTCACCGACCTGCTCGCCGGTTTCCTCGCCGAGCACGGCGTCGCCACCGTCGCCCGGCACGGCCTGGGCCTGCTCGGCGGGATCTGGCAGGTCCGCGCCGACGACGTCGCCGCCGCCGTGCGTGCCGCCGACCACCCCGACGCGCAGGCGGTGTTCGTCTCGTGCACCAACCTCGCCACCTACGACGCCGTCGCCGGCCTCGAACGCGAGCTCGGCAAGCCCGTCCTCACCGCGAACCAGGTGACGGTGTGGGCCGCGCTGCGCGCGGTCGGTCGTGACGCCGACGGGCCGGGGCAGACGCTCGTCGAGGGGCGCCCCGCCGTCGCGGCGCCGTCGGAGCCCCCGGTGCCGTCGGAGGCCCCGGCGCTGCCGGAGCCGACGGTGCTGCGGGTGGTCGGGGCACCGGAGCTGCACAAGGTCCGGGTCCGGCTGCCCGACGAGTCCGGGGCGCTGGCGCGGCTCACCGCGGCCGTCGCCGAGGTCGGCGGCAACATCCTGTCCCTGTCGGTGCACGCCCAGGACGCGGGGTCGGTGGTCGACGAGATGCTGGTCGGCGGCCCGGTCACCGCCGAGCGGCTCTCCCGGGTGATCCGGCGACGGCTGCGCGGCTCCGCCCCGGACACGGTGCGGGTCACCCCGGCCGACCCGCACGAGCTCGTCGACACCCCCACCCGGGCGCTCGACCTCGTCGCGGCGTCCCGCACCCCGGACGGGCTGCGCGAGGCCCTCGCCGCCCTGCTGCACGCCGACGACGTCGTCGCCGGCCCGGCGACCGGAACCCACGTGCTGGAGCTGACCGGTCCGGACGGCACCCCGCTCGTCGCGCGCCGGGGCTGGGCGCCGTTCACCGTCACCGAGCGGGCCCGGGCCGAGGCGTTCCTGCGCGCGGGCGCGGCGGGCCCGGTCGGTGAGCTGCTCCTCGACGACGGTGACGCGCTCACCGCGACCCCGGCGACCGGTGCCGAGACCGCCGAGCTCGCGACGCTGCTGCGCACCTGCGTCGCGGGGTCGCCGGAGGCCGGGACCAGCTGGACCGACGCCGACCTGCGCTCGGTGCTGCTGCCACCCAGCGGGCGCTGCCTGCTGCTGCGCTCGCGGGCGGGAGACCTCGTCGCCGTCGCTGCGCGGCTCACCGCGCCGGACACCGGTGCCGAGACCGTCGTGGTGGTGCACCCGCTGCACCGCCGCCGCGGACTGGGCCGGTGGCTGCGGCGGCGGCTCGCCGCCGGCGTCCCCGTCTAGCCTGTCGGGGTGTCCGACGACCGCACGCTCGACCCCGGGAACCTGCCCGACGACTGGGACTCCTGGAAGGACCGCGTCGACCTCACCGACTACGACCGGAAGTGGGCGGCGATGGCCGCGGCGGGGGAGAACCCGCACGGCGAGGCCGATCTGGTCACCGCGCTGTGCGGCGACGGCCCCGTGCTCGACGGCGGCTGCGGCACCGGCCGCGTCGCGATCGAGCTGGACCGGCGCGGGATCGCCGTCACCGGCGTCGACCCCGACCCGGACATGATCGCCGCGGCCCGGGCCAAGGCGCCCGCGCTGCGCTGGGTCGCCACCGGTCTGGAGCGCCTCGACCTGCCGGACCGGTTCGCGCTGGTGGTGCTCGCGGGCAACGTGATCCCATACGCGAGCGACCGTGCCGGAGTGGTCGCCGGGTGCGCGGCGCACCTGCGCGCCGGCGGGCTGCTGCTCGCCGGGTTCGCGACGCAGCCGGGCTGGCCGACCCCCGACGACCACGACGCGTGGTGCGCCGCCGCCGGGCTCGTGCCGGTCGCGCGCTGGGCCACCTGGGACCGCGAGCCGTGGTCGGGGGGCGACTACGTCGTCGCGCTGCACCGGCGCGACTGAACGCGACTGAACCCCGTCGGCCGCCCGGCCGGCCCCGCTCAGCCGGGCACCCGGGCGAGGATCTCGCCGTGCGGGATCACCAGCCAGCCGTCCGGGTGCGCGGCCCACTCCCGCCACGCCGCCGAGATGTCCGCCAGCTCGGGCTCCTCGGCCAGCCCGCGGTCGACGGCCATCCGGCCGACCCCGGTGTGGATGCGGTCGGCCCACATCCCGCCCCAGGCGGCGCGGGCCCGCGGGGTCGCGTGGCACCAGACCGACGCCGACGGTGTCACCTCGCTGAACCCGGCCGCGTGCGCCCAGCCGAGCAGCCGCCGTCCGGCGTCGGGCTCGGCGTCGTTGCCGCGGGCGACGGCCCGGTACAGCTCCAGCCAGCGGTCCAGGCGCGGGTCGTGCGGCCACCAGTGGAACCCGGCGTAGTCGGCGTCGCGGGCGGCGACCAGTCCGCCGGGGCGGGCGACCCGGCCCATCTCCCGCAGCACCGCGACCGGGTCGGACACGTGCTGGAGCACCTGGTGGGCGTGCACGACGTCCCAGGTGTCGTCCGGGTCGGACAGGGCGTAGCCGTCGTCGACGGCGAACTCCACGTCCAGGCCGCGGGCGGCGGCACCGGCGCGGGCCTGCTCCAGGGGGCCGGGCACCACCTCGACGCCGCGCACCCGGCCGGGCGCGACCCGCTCGGCGAGGTCGGCGGTGATGCTGCCGGGGCCGCAACCGACGTCGAGCAGGCTGGTGCCGGGCGCGAGCCGGTCCAGCAGGTAGGCGCACGAGTCCTGCGCGGTGCGGGCCGCGTGCGACCGGACGACGACGCCCGGATGACCGTGGGTGTAGGTGTCGCGGGGCACGGGGGTCAGCCTGGCACGCCGTCAGCCGGCCCGGCGCTCGGCCGGCGGTCTGCTCGGTCCGGCGCGCCGCTCGGCCGGGCGGGCCGCTCGGTCCGGCACCCGGCGGATCCGGATCGGGCCCTTCGCCATCGACGGGTCCACCACCCGGCCGGACTGCAGGATCTCCACCCGCCCGGCGTCGACGAGACGGTGCGCGGCCGTCCGCGCCGGTTCCATGAGGTCGCGCCAGCCGTCGGGGTCGACGGCGCGGGCCGCCTCGGACGGGCAGATCGTCGCCCCGCTCCTGCGCCGGTCGAGGAGCCCGGTGATCGCCGACTCCAGCTCGGTGTCGACCGGACGGCCCTTCCGCCGGTGCCGGTCCCGGGAGTGGTCGCTGCCCTGGTCCCCGTCGTCGGCCCCCGTCGTCTCCTCCACGACCACCATGGTCGTCGCGCCCGCGGCGCTCCGCTCGCCGAGCGTCGTCGGGCGCCCGGTTGGCGGAGCGGGGCGCGGGTGCGGCCGTCGGACCGGGGGCCTCAGCTGCGGGCGAGCACGGCCGCGTCGAGGGCCTCGCGCATGGCGGCCTCCGGGCCGGGGCGCCCGGTCATGAGCTCGACCTGCGCGACCGCCTGCTGCAGCAGCATCTCCAGACCGGAGACGATCCGCGCGCCGGCCGCCGCCGCGCCGCCCGCGACGACCGTCGGCCACGGCGCGTAGACCGCGTCGAGCAGCACGGTCCCCGGCCGCCAGCGGGCGCCGGCCAGGGCGTCGGCCGCCCCCGCCGGGAGCGTGGAGACGACCGCGTCGGCGCCCTCGAGCAGCCGCGCCGCGGCGGGGGGATCGGTCAGCACCGCGTGCACCGTCACCTCGGTGCCGAGCCGCTCGGCGGTCCCGCGCAGCGCGGAGGCCCGCCCGGCGTCGCGGACCAGCACGTCGACGGCGTCGACCTCCATGTCGTGCAGCGCGGCGACGGCGGCCTGCGCGGTCCCGCCCGCCCCGAGCACGACGGCGCGCCCGCCGCCGGCACCCGCGGCGCGCAGCGAGCGCGCGATCCCGGTGACGTCGGTGTTGTGCGCCGTCGCGCCGGTGCCCTCGAAGACCAGGGTGTTGCCGGCGCCGATCGCGGCCGCCCCCGGCGCGACGTGGTCGGCGACGTCGAGCAGCACCCGCTTGAGCGGCATCGTCAGCGACAGTCCGGCCCACTCCGGGCCGAGCCCGGCGACGAACCCGGCCAGGCCCGCCTCGTCGACCTCGTACCGGTCGTAGTGCCAGCCGGCCAGCCCGAGTGCGGTGTAGGCGGCGTTGTGCAGCGCCGGGGACAGCGAATGGGCGATCGGGGAACCCAGGACGGCGGCGCGGCGGACGGGGGACGTGCTCATCCGGGCAGTATCCCGCGGCGGCTCAGACCGCCCGCGACGGCTCCCGCTGCGCGGCCGCCACGGTGCGCCGGGTCCGCGCCCAGCTCCACCAGCCGTGCACGACCAGCCCGGCGAACACGACGTAGACCGCGGCGGAGAACCACAGCCCCGAGGCCAGCTGCAACGGCACGCCGACGGCGTCGACCAGCAGCCAGATCACCCAGAACTCGACGAACCGCAGAGCCTGGGCGAGGAACGCGACCGCGGTGCCGACGAAGATCGCGGCATCCGGCCAGGGCGCCCAGCTGGCGTCGAGCGCGTCGAGGACCAGCGCCATGACGACGGTGCCGCCGACGAGCAGCCCGGTCAGCCCGAGCCGCTGGGCGGTGCTCGCCTGGCGCACGGCGAGCCCGTAGACCGGGTCGCGCCTGCGCAGCCACGCGACGAGCCCGAACACCGAGATGGCCAGCACGATGACCTGCCGGAACGCGAGCCCGCCCAGGTGGGCCGAGGCGTAGACGGTGAACAGCAGCACGCAGGCCGCCATCTGCACCGGCCAGGTCGCGAGGCTGCGCCGGCGCGCCAGGAAGACCACGGCGATGGCGCCGATCTGCCCGACGAGCTCGGCCCACGACACGAACTGCCCGAACGCGGTCAGCCCGTGGTGCAGCAGGAGGTCCACGACGGTCCCCTTCCCGGAGCGCGGCGGGCACGCCCCGTGACAGCACACAACGACGGCGCCGTCCCCGCCCATCCCCACCCGGGCCGGTGTGAGCGGACCCACACCACCCTCGGTCGAGCGGGTCTCCCCGTCCGACCCCACGGCGACGACGCTCCGCCCCCGGGTGGGAGGCTGCACCGTGTGGGTGGTTCGGAACGCACGGTCCTGGTCCTGGGTGGTCGCAGCGAGATCGGGCTGGAGGTCGCCGAACGGCTCGCCGCCGGCGACACCGACACGGTCGTGCTGGCCGCCCGCCGCCCCGACGAGCTGACCACCGAGGCGGCCCGGGTGCGGGCCGCGGGCGCCGCGGTGGACACCGTCGCCTTCGACGCCGACGACCTCGCCCGCCACCGCCCGCTGCTCGACGAGGTGACCGCCCGGCACGGGCGGATCGACGTCGCCGTCGTCGCGTTCGGGATCCTCGGCGACCAGGCCCGTGCCGAGACCGACGCCGCGCACGCCGCCGCGATCGTGCACACCGACTACCTCGCCCAGGTCCACCTGCTCACCGAGCTGGCCCAGGTGCTGCGCGCGCAGGGGAGCGGGACGCTGGTCGTCTACTCCTCGGTGGCCGGGGTCCGGGTGCGGCGCGCCAACTACGTCTACGGCAGCGCCAAGGCCGGGCTCGACGGGTTCGCCTCCGGCCTGGCCGACGCGTTGCACGGCACCGGGGTGCGGCTGGTGCTGATCCGCCCGGGGTTCGTCGTCGGCCGGATGACCGAGGGCATGAGCCCGGCGCCGCTGTCGTCGACGCCCGCGCAGGTCGCCGACGCCACGGTGCGCGCGGTCCGGCGCGGTCGGGGCAACGCCGACGTCTGGGTGCCCGGCACGCTGCGGCTGCTGTTCCTCGGGCTGCGGCTGCTGCCCCGCGCCGTCTGGCGGCGGATGCCCCGTTAGCGACACGATCTACAGGTGAATGGTGTCCCGCGATCTGCGTGTGGCACTTCCCCTGGAGTGGCCTGGCTCATATCGTCGCGTGCGCATCCCGTTGGACGACGACGTCTGAGGAGAACCACCGTGGGACACACCCGTGGAGCAATCGTCCGGAGCGCTCCGGGCAAGTACGAGGTCGTCGACCTCGAACTCGACGAGCCGCGCGCCGGCGAGATCGAGGTGAAGATGGTCGCGTCGGGCCTGTGCCACTCCGACGACCACATCGCCACCGGCGACATCCCGGTCGGCACCTACCCGTTCGCCGGCGGCCACGAGGGCTCCGGCATCGTCACTCGCGCCGGGGCGAACAAGAAGGGCCTCAAGGAGGGCGACCACGTCGTCTTCTCGTTCCTGCCGTCCTGCGGGCACTGTCGCTGGTGCGCCAGCGGCATGCAGAACCTGTGCGACCTCGGCGCGGGGCTGCTCGCCGGCACCCGCTGGGAGGAGAACACCACCCGCCTGCGGCTGGCCGACGACGGCACCCCGGTCGGCCAGATGTGCGGCATCTCGACCTTCTGCGAGACCACGCTGGTCTCGGAGGACTCCTGCGTGAAGGTCCCCGACGACATCCCGCTGGAGGTCGCCTGCCTGGTCGGCTGCGGCGTCGGCACCGGCTGGGGCTCCGCGGTCAACGCCGGCGGCGTGCAGCCGGGGCACACCACGATCGTCATGGGCATCGGCGGCATCGGCATCAACGCGGTCCAGGGCGCCTCGCACGCCGGCGCGGCGAACATCATCGCCGTCGACCCGGTCGCGCTGAAGCGGGAGAAGGCCCAGGAGCTCGGCGCCACGCACGCGGTGGAGACGATGGAGGAGGCCACCGAGATCGCGAAGCAGTTCACCAACGGTCAGGGCGCCGACCAGACCGTCGTGACCGTCGGCGTCGTGAAGCCCGACCACATCGGGCAGGCGATGGCGTCGATCCGCAAGGCGGGCACCGTCGTCGTCACCGCGCTGGGGGACATCAACTCGACCGAGCCGCTGCCGGTGTCGCTGGCCGACGTCACCCTGTTCCAGAAGCGCATCCAGGGTGCGATGTTCGGCATGTCCAACCCGAACTGGGACATCCTGCGCCAGCTGGAGCTCTACCGGGCCGGCGCGCTGAAGCTCGACGAGCTGGTCACCACCACCTACACCCTGGACCAGGTCGCCACCGCCTACGAGGACATGCACGCCGGTAAGAACATCCGCGGCGTCATCCGCTACTGATGGGGGCATGACGTTCGTCCTCGACGGCCACAACGACCTCCCCTGGGCCCTGCGCGAGTTGTCCGGGGGTGACCCGGCCGCCGAGCCGGACGTCGCCGCCGGCGACCGACGGCTGCACACCGACCTGCCCCGGCTGCGTGCCGGGCGGGTCGGTGCGCAGTTCTGGTCGGTGTACGTGCCGGGCGAGCTGGGCCACGACGAGGCGGTGACCGCCGTCCTCGACCAGGTCGACCGGGTGCGACGGCTGCTCGCCGCCCATCCGGACGCCCTGGCGTTCGCCGACACCGCCGACGACGTCGACGCCGTCGTCGGATCCGGGCGGGTCGCCTCCCTGATGGGGGCCGAGGGCGGGCACTGCATCGCCGACTCGCTCGCCGTGCTGCGGGTCCTGCGCGGGCTCGGGGTCCGCTACCTCACCCTGACCCACAACCTGAACAACAACTGGGCCGACTCGGCCACCGACACGCCCCGCCACGACGGGCTCTCGCCGTTCGGCCGCGATGTCGTCGCCGAGATGAACCGCATCGGCATGATCGTCGACCTGTCGCACGTCGCACCGTCGACGATGCACCAGGCCCTCGCCGTCAGCACCCGGCCGGTGCTGTTCACCCACTCCGGTGCCCGCGCGGTCACCGACCACCCGCGCAACGTGCCCGCGGACGTGCTGGAGGCGCTGCCCGGCAACGGCGGCGTGGTCATGGCGACGTTCGTGCCCCGCTTCGTCTCCGCGGCGGTCACCGGCTGGGACACCCGGCTGCGCGAGGCCATGGCCGCGGCCGGTGTCGACCACCGCGACCTCGGCGCCCGCGACCGGTTCGTCGCGACCTGGGACGGTCCGCCCGCGCCGCGCGCGACCCTCGCCGACGTCGTCGCCCACGTCGAGCACCTCCGCGAGGCCGCCGGGATCGACCACGTCGGCATCGGCGGCGACTTCGACGGGACCTCCGAGCTCCCCGACGAGCTCTCCGACGTCTCGACCTACCCGCGGCTGCTCGACGCGCTCGCCGACCGCGGGTGGAGCGCCGACGACCTGGCCAAGCTCGCGCACCGCAACGCCCTGCGGGTGCTGCGCGACGCCGACGCCTGACCGCCGCGCCGGCGGCGGCAGGCCTGGGTCAGGGCGTGCCGCCGCCGGGGCGCGCCGACGCGAGCGCCGCGGCGGCGGAGGCGGCGATGCGCAGCGACCCGATCGCGGTCGGGTGGAACGGGTCCGGGGTGGCGAGCCCCATGATGTCCGGCGGCATCCGGTCGCGGTCCGGGGCGCACAGCGGCGCCAGGGCCGGCGCGGCGGTGGCGAACCCGAAGCGGGCGGCGCCGTCGGTCAGCACGTCGTTGAGACGGCGGTTCCGCTCGGCGAGGAGGTCGAGCTTGGCCTGGTCCAGGCCCGGGGTGCCGGCCGGTCCGCGCATGTCGGCGCACGTCGGGTCGAACCGGGCCGGGAACGGGTCGTAGGACAGGGTGACCACCACCCGCGGGCGGCCCGGCAGCGTGTCGAGGTCGGTGAACAGGGCGCCGACGTCGCGGGCGAACCCGGCCAGCCGGGACTCGAACTCGCCGTCGGAGAGCCGGTCGTCGCAGGTGGCGAGGCCATAGCAGTACAGCAGGAAGTCCGACCAGGCCAGGTCGTTCGGGCCGACCGCGACGACCACCCACTGCAGGTTCCGGACCTGCTTGAGCCGCCCGACCTGCGGGTCGACGGTGACGCCCTCGCGCAGCTGCGGCCCCCGCAGCCCGGCCGCGACGCCCGCCCCGGCGCAGGCCAGGTTGAGCACGTCCTCGCCACGCAGCCGGGCGAGCTCGGCGGCGAGGGAGTCGGTGCTGCGCCCGCAGGCGCGGTCCTCCGGGGTGACGGTGCCGTCCTCGCCGCGCAGCGCAGGACCGCCGATCCGGGCCGCGCGGGAGTCCCCGATCACCGCGCCCGCGACCCCGGTCACCGCGGGCCCGACCGGTGACGGGGTGACCGTCGCCGCCCCGACGAGGTCGGTCAGCGAGGTGACCCGGCCCAGGCCGGTCAGGGTGCCGTGCAGCGCGGCGACCCCGGCACCCGCCCACAGCAGCACCGAGGCCGTCACCGCGACGACGGTCATCCGCCCGATCGGCCCGGCCAGGTCGTCCCAGTGCACCGGCCGGTACCGGCGGGCGCGGGTCCGGTGCAGCGCCATCAGCAGCCGCGCGGTCGCCATCAGCCCGCTGCCCAACAGCGCGACCAGCACGATGCCGGTGGCGCCCCACAGGTACCAGGTCACGAACCCCTCACCGAGGTCGCGGACCGCGTCACCGGCGCCGTCGACGGTGTGCGGGCCCAGGACCGGGCCGTTGTCGGCGGGCCGCTTCAACGGCCCGATCGACAGCCGCGGCCGGATCGGACCCCACACCTGCACGGTCGTGAGGTCGAACTCGGCGTTGCCGAGCTGGGCGATCTGCGCGGGCCCGGACAGCGTCAGCGGCGGCACCCTGGCGCCCACGCCGACGTCCTGGCCGAACACCTCGACGTGGTTCTCCGGGGTCAGCAGGATCACCAGCGGCACGCCGACGACGGCGATCAGCGCGAGCAGCAGCAGCGTGGGCAGCGACCGGGCCTCGCGCAGCAGCGCACGCGGCCAGGACCGGGACGTGGCACGGGTGGGCACCGTCAGCGGGCTCCGTACGGCGCGGTCGGGGCGGGCGCGGTCGGGATGGGCACGGCGCCATGGTGGCCCCGCGGCCGTACCGGAGTCACGGACGTCGTGGGGTGGCGTCGGACTCCCCGGCGCTCAGACCCCCGGCCGGGTGACCCGCAACCGCGGAGCGAGCCGTGCCGAGGTGACGGCGCAGGTGCCGTCCCGCTCGACGTCGTCGGCGAGGGCGTCCGCGTGCGCGACCAGACCGTCGAGGTCCAGCCCGGCCGGGACGGCGACGTCGAGCACCCGCCACAGCCGGACGCCCTCCGCGCCGCGACGCAGGAGCGCGACGGCGCCGCGGGCGTTGCCGCGCTGGGCGTGGGTCAGCCCGACCGCGAGCTGGGCCAGCGCCCGCCACAGTTCACGGGTGTCGTCGTCGGCGTCCTTCCAGGCGCCCTCCAGGACCTCGTGGGCGTGGAACGGCCGGCCCGAGTCGAGCAGGCGCTGGGCCTCGGTGACGGTCTCGGCGGGGGAGAGCGCCAGGTCCTCGGGCACCCGCTCGACGCCGGGGGCGCCGTGCGGGAGCGGACGCCCGGCGGCGTCGCGGGGGCGGGCGTTGCGGGCACGGCCCCGGCCGTCGCGGTCGCGGGAACGGGTCATGGCTGCGAGCGTGCCAGCTTCCCGGTTAGCGTGCGTCATGATCACCGAACTGTTCGACGTCCGTGGCAGAGTGGCCGTGGTCACCGGCGGCACCAGCGGCATCGGCCGCATGATCGCGGGCGGCCTCGCCGAGGCCGGGGCGCGGGTCTACGTGTCCAGCCGCAAGGCCGACGCCTGCGCGGGGACCGCCGCGGAGATCGGCGGCACCGGCATCGCCGCGGACCTGTCGTCGGAGGACGAGTGCGTCCGCCTGGCCGCCGAGGTCGGGGCGCGCGAGGAGCGGGTGCACCTGCTGGTCAACAACGCGGGCGCCACCTGGGGCGCGCCACTGGAGGAGTTCCCCGCGCACGCCTGGGACAAGGTGCTCGACCTCAACCTGAAGGCGCCGTTCTTCCTGACCCGGGCGTTCCTGCCGTTGCTGGAGGCCGCCGGGTCGGCCGACGACCCGGCCCGCGTGATCAACATCGGCAGCATCGACGGGCTGCGCGTGCCGGAGCTGCCGAACTACAGCTACTCGGCCAGCAAGGCCGGGGTGCACCAGCTGACCCGGGTGCTGGCCCGTGACCTCGCCGGGCGTGGGATCACCGTGAACGCCATCGCGCCGGGGCCGTTCCCGTCACGGATGATGCGCGCCACACTGGAGGCGGCGGGCGAACAGATCGCCGACTCCACCCCGCTCGGGCGCCTGGGGAAGCCGTCCGACGTCGTCGGGGCGACGCTGTTCCTGGCCGGGGCCGCCGGGTCCTACGTGACCGGCGCGGTGCTGCCGGTCGACGGGGGGATCTGGACGACGCGCTGAGCCGTGCCGCGGGTCGGCGGGGTCAGTGCTCGTGGGCGACGAGGGTGAGGGCCAGTTCCACGACCGCGGAGCCGTCGGGTCCTTCGGTGGGCCACACCGTCTGGCGCAGGGCGTCGGTGCCGTCGAACGGGTCGGGCAGCCCCGCGGCCTCGCGGGCGGACAGCTCGTGCATCAACGCGATCATCGCGGGGTGCGGCAGTCCGTGGCCGGTCGCGTCCTCCGGCCCCCGGTCCCAGCGTGCGACGAGCTCACGACGCCTCGGCAGGGTCCCGGTACGGACGGGCAGGTCCTCGACGGTCGTCGGCAGCCCCTGCGGAGCCGGTGCGGTGAGCGGCCAGCACAGCGTCACCAGGGCCGCGCCGTCGTCGCCCTCGGCCATCGCCGTCCACATCGGCTGCTGCGGCGACGCCCCGGCGTGCTCGAGCTCGGCGCGCAGTCGTCCGGCGGCCCGGGACAGCGCCGCGTCGGCCCCGGCGGTGGTCTCCGGATCGTCGGGTACGGGGACGCTCAGCTCGACGCCGGCCCAGTGAGGTGTTCTCAGTAGCGGGTTGATCATGTCGTGCGGTCGTACTCGGTGTGGAGTAGTACGAGCGCAGCTGCGGTGATCGCGCCGGTGCGCCAGGGACATAGCGTGACTCGTCGCAACGCGGCGAAGGTGGTCTTGAGCAGGGCGTTTCCGCGTTCGGCCAGAGCACGAAGGGCTGAGTGCAGGGTGTTGACGGTGCGCTGGTTGACCGTCTGCCCGCGGCCGGGGGCGGGTTTGATGGGCACGGTGAGCCGGTCGGCTTCGCCTTCGTAGCCGAGGTCGCCCAGCGCGGCGTGGGTGTCGTCGGTGAACGCGGCCAGGCCCTCGAGCAGCCCGGGGTGGGTACGGGCGCAGCGGGTGTCGTGCTCGCGGCCCGGCCGCACGTCGCTGGTCCATAGCGGCCATCCATCAGGTGCGGTGAGGACCTGGATGTTCCCGCCGTGGCGGCGGTGCTTGCCCGACCACCACAGGTCGACCCCGGGGGTGAGGCCGAGC
>NZ_MCIM01000001.1:4622775-4770297 GCF_001932405.1 Pseudonocardia sp. Ae331_Ps2
GGTCGACCCCGGGGGTGAGGCCGAGCGCGCGGCACCGGTCGGTGGCGATCAGGGTGCCGTCGAGATTCACGTGGGTGTGCCCGGCTGTGCGGGCGGCGAGCAGGGCTCCGTGCAGGCCGGGTGCGGCCGCGGCGAGGACGTCGATGCCTTCGTGCAGGTAACGGTAGGCCGTTGCAGTGCTGATCGCGTTGTCACCGGCCAAACATCGGACCCGGGTAGCATCACAGAACCAGCGGATCACCAGCACTGCCTGGGCGAACGGGGTCAACGCCCGCCGCCGGGTGCCACGTCGACGGCGTTGAAGGACCAGGAGCCGCGCCAGATAGGCCACGGTGCGCTCCCCGATCGGGAGGACAGCGGTGTAGGTGACAGGATCAGACATGCAGGACCTCGGTGACGGTGTCGATCTGTGCTGGACCGAACCGATCTACCGGGGTCCTGCCCCGTTCCCGCTCATCTCACCACCCTCGGCGTGTCGCCACGACCTGCCACCCCGCTACTGAGAACACCTCAGTGCCGGGCGTCGACGTCCCGCTCGACGACCGGACCGGGGTCGGCGAACGCGTCGACGAAGACCTCCGCGGCGGCGAGGGCGGCGTCCTGTGCGGCTCGGGCCGCGGCCAGCTCGGAGCGGAACCCGGCCACCACCGCGCGGGCGTCGGCCGGGGAGGCCAGGGCGGCTCGGATCCGTTCCAGGGGCGTGTCCGCCGTGCGCAGGGCTGCGACGAGCACGGCGTCAGCGAGCTGTCCGTTGCCGTAGGAGCGGTGCCGGGTGAACGGGTCGACCCGGGTCGGCCTGATGAGGCCGCGCTCGTCGTAGTGCCGCAGGGCCTTGACCGTGAGGCCGGTGATCCGGGCGAACTCCCCGATGCTCAACATGGTCGCAGTGTGGGACCTCCCGTCGGGGGAGGAGCAAGCCTCACCCGGACTCCAGCGGCCCCAGCTCGGCGACGAACTCGTCGAGGAACCGGGCCCAGTCCCGCGCCGGGGCGGCGGGGCGCACGACGAACTTGGTCAGCCCGCCCTCGACGTGGCGGCGGATCTGCTCGGCGGCACCGTCCCACCCGCGGGCGACGAGCTGCTCGGGGTCGGCGTCGGGCCGCTGCTGGGCGGCCCGGTGCAGCGCCTGCTCGGCGGCGGCGTCGGACCCGTCGCCGGGCAGCACGACGGTGACGTTCGTGCCGTAGTGGTCGTCGTCGATCGCCCGGCCCGCGTCGCGGGCGGCGGCCTCGATCACGGTGCGGGCGCGGGCGGACTCGTCGGGGGTGAGGAAGCTGCCCAGCCAGCCGTCGGCGAGCCGGCCGACCCGGCGCAGCCCGACCTCGGCACGCCCGCCGAGCCACAGGTCGAGCGTGCGGGTCGGGCGTGGTGCGACCGACGCGTCGTCGAGGGTGAAGAACTCACCGTGGTGGGTCACCGTCTCCTCGGACACCAGCCGGCGCAGCACCACCAGGGACTCCTCGAACACCGCGGCCCGGGTGCCGGGGACGGGGAACAGCTGGCGTTCCGACGGCGTCGCCGCACGCAAGCCGAACGCCGGCAGGATCCGCTTCGGCGCCAGCACCGCCAGCGATGCGAGCTCGGCCGCGAGCAGCATCGGGTTGCGGCCGGGCAGGATCGTGACGCCGGTGCCGACCTTGAGGGTCCGGGTCCTGGCGGCCGCCCACGTGGTGCCGACCAGCGCGTCGACGCCGGGGGCGGAGACCAGGTCGGGCAGCCACAGCGAGTCGACGCCCGCGCGGTCGAGGGCGTCGACGAACTCGTCGAACTCCGAGCCCGGGTCGGTGGTGCGCAGCCCCACCGAGCCGACGCCGATGCGGACCTTGCCGTGCGGGGAGGCCACCACACCGGTCGACGGTACCCGCGTCAGCGGCCCCGGCGCGGGTCCCGACCGCTGTTGCCCCGCGCCCGGTCGAACGGCGGCGCGTCGGCCGGCACCGCGACGACCGGTCCGAACAACCCCTCCCGCGACGCCTCCTGACCGGGTGCGGACATGGCGCTGGTGAACTCCAGGACGGCGGCGACGGCGTCGTCGTCCGGGGTGAACGGGCGCCCGGTCGCGACGGCGAGGTCCCAGCCGTGCAGGACCAGCTCGTCGAGGGCGATGACCCCGGAGACGTCGGCCGGCAGGTCCAGCCCGCCCGCCGCGGTGAACCCCTCCCAGGCGGCCGGCTCGCGCCAGGCCTGCGCCAGCGCGTCGAGCCGGGCCGGGATCGCGGTGCGCCAGTCCGCGACGAGGTGCGCGGCATCGGCGCTCGGCGCGGTGCCCGCGGCCTCGGGGGACTTCTGCGCCGCGACCCGGAACGCCCACGCCAGACCGTGCAGGTGGTCGAGCAGGGCGGCGACGGACATGCCGTCGCACGGGGTCGGGTCGTGGAGCTGGTCGTCGCGGACACCCGTGACGACGTCGGCCACGGCGCGGGCTGTCGGGGCGAGATCGAGCACGGATGCCACCTCCGGTCGGGTCGGCGCCCCACGGACGGGGCCCCTGCCCACTCCGACCGGCCACGGCGCCGGATCTCATCGCGGGACGTGTATTTCGACACCCGGTAGAAGGTGGGGCGGGGACTACGGCAGAGTGGACGCCAGACGTCCCGCCCGACTGGAGGAAGCCCCCGTCATGAACGACCCGTCCCTCGTCGCCAAGGTCTTCCGTGCCGTGGCGATCGCCGAGGCGCTGTCCTGGACCGGTCTGCTGATCGGCATGTTCGTCAAGTGGGTGCTGGCCACCACCGAGGTCGGGGTGCAGGTCATGGGGCCGATCCACGGTGCGCTGTTCATCGCCTACGTGCTCGTCACGCTGTGGACCGCGCGGCTGTTCCGCTGGGACCTGCGCACCACGGTGATCGGGCTGCTCGCCAGCATCCCGCCGCTGACGACGATCTGGTTCGAGCGCCACACCGGGTCCACCGGCCGCCTCGACCCGGCCCGTGCCCGGGCCGTCGCCGGCTGAGGGCCTCCCGGATCCGCGCGCCGCTCTTGACTTTTGAGGTAAGCCTAGGCTAACTTCAGGACGTCGCTTCGTGGTGGGAGCGGCGCGTCAGTTCGGGAAACACGGCCCGGCCGCATCGACCACAGCGGCCGGGCCGTCCCGCGTTCCGGGGTCCGTGCGGGTGCCGTGTCGCCGGTGCCGTGTCGCCGGTGCTGCGGCCTCGGTCTTCACGTCCTCGGTGTCCACGTCCCCGGTGTCACGGCGCCCCCGGCGGGTACGGCGAGGTCACGAGCGTCGGCTCGGGCCTGCTCGCGCGCCACGGCACGGCCGGCTCGTCGGTCGTTCGGCAGCGCTGCCGGGGGAATCCGGTGGAGGCCGTTGACAACATAGGTAAGCCTTGGCTAAGTTTCACGTGTCGCTTCGTGGTGGGAGCGGCGCGTCAGTTCGGGACGAGGGCCCGGTCGCTCGACCACGGCGACCGGGCCCTCACATTTCTCCGGCTCGGTCGTCGCCCGGGGCGGGCTTCCGGATCAACCACAGACGCAGCCCCAGCTCCGCACCCATGGCGATGGCGAGCACTACGACGTAGAAACCCGTGTCGGCGAGGTCGCCACCCACCCACCAGTGGGCGGCCCCGGCGACGATCACGAACAGCGGCAGCAGCAGCAGTGCGTGAAGGGTCTCCGCACGATCCCGCTCGGGTGTCACGTGCGTCCCGTACCGCCGTCGGCCGATCGCCCGCGCGACCAGCCACACGGCGAGCAGGGCTGCTACCAGTACGAGCACGGCACCGGACCAGGTCGCCCCCGATGCGTCCCGCAGTCCGAGCGGGCGGCCCAGCAGGGTGACCATGCCGAGCCCCCCGGCGACCACCACCGCCTGCAGCTCCAGGCAGCGCCGTCGCAGCTGCACCAGCTCCGCGCGCTCGTCGGTCTCGTTCCTGATCTGCTCCTGCGACGTGCGCAGGGCCGTCCACGGACTACGCATCCCGGCCTCCCGTCTGCGGTGCGTCATGTCGGGCACGGATCTCGTCGGTCTCCGCGGTGGGCAGCGCGAACAGCTGCTCCGCCCGGCTCCTCACGCGTCCGGGTGGGCCAGCGCCTCGTACACCGGCCGCAACGCGTCGGTCAGCCGCCCGCCGCCGGCCCGCAGCGGCGGCTCGGGAACCTGGTCCAGCACCGCACCCGGCCCGGTGTCCGGCGGACGCGGGGGAGCGGACCCGGGCGCTCCCTCCCAGAAGCGGTCCAGCAGGTCCGCCAGCGGCACCGGCCCGGCCGGTGCGGCCGGGCCGTCGGTGCGGTCGCGTTCGGCCCGCAACCGCTCCAGCAGCGCGTCCCGGTCTCGTCCACGCAGCGTGAGCAGGGTGAACGGGTCGGTGTCGCAGCGCTCGGCCAGCACGTAGAACACCGCGGCCAGGTGCTTGCACGGCACCGTGTGGTCCGGGCACGAGCAGTCCTGCGAGAGGTCGGCGCCCTCGGCCGGGAACAGCGACAGCCCCAGGCCGTCGAGCAGCTCCTCGATCTCCGGGGGCACGGTCCCCGCCAGCAGGGCCGCGGTGTACCAGGCGTCGGCGGCCAGGGCCTCCTCCACGCGCCGCCACTCGGTCTTGTCCCAGACCCGCAGCCCGATCCGGACCCGGTAGGGCTGCGGCCGGGTGCCCTGGACGAGCGCGACCACCGCGCCCGCGTCGACGTCGAGCGACACGATCTGCCCCGACCGGGCGTAGCTGCGGCCACGCGAGAGCCGCCCGCCGACGCCGAGCCGCTCCAGCACGGCCAGGAACCGCCCCGACCACCAGGTCCGGGCGACCGCGCCCCTCGTCGCGTGGATCCGGATCCCGCCCTCGACACGGCGCGGCGGCCCACCGGTGAAGTCCTCCTGCGCCCAGAACGGCCGGTCACTCATCGCCGTCTCCGGTGTCCTCGTCGGGATCGGCCACCGCGTCGGAGCCGAGCGCGAACACCTCGCGCAGCTCGGCGGTCGACAGCGACGTCAGCCAGTCCTCCCCGCCGGTCACCACCATGTCCGACAGCGACCGCTTCGACGTGACCAGCTCCTCGATCCGCTCCTCGACCGTGCCCGGGCACACGAACCGGCGCACCTGCACCGCGCGCCGCTGCCCGATCCGGAACGCCCGGTCGGTGGCCTGGTCCTCGACCGCCGGGTTCCACCACCGGTCCAGGTGGATCACGTGGTTCGCCGCGGTGAGCGTGAGCCCGGTGCCGCCCGCGCGCAGCGACAGCAGGAACAGCTGCGGCCCCTCCCCGGACTGGAACCGGGCGACCATCTCGTCGCGCCGCTTCTTCGGGATGCCGCCGTGCAGGTAGAGCACCTCGGTGTCGAACCGCGCCGACAGGTGCGGGCGCAGCATGGCGGCGAACTCGGTGTACTGGGTGAACAGCAGCGCCCGGTCCCCGGCGGCGAGCACCGGCTCCAGGATCTCCTCCAGCCGGGCGACCTTGCCCGAGCGGTGCCGCCCGCCGGCCCGGTGGATCGGGGACCCGTCGTGCAGCAGCTGGGCGGGGTGGTTGCAGACCTGTTTGAGCTTGGTCATCGCGGCCAGCACGTTGCCGCGGCGCTCGATGCCGTCGCTGTCCTCGATCTTCTCCATCATGTCGTCGACGACGGTCCGGTACAGCGATGCCTGCTCCTGGGTGAGCCGGTGGTCGGCCACGATCTCGATCTTCTCCGGCAGGTCGTCGATCACCGTGGGATCGGTCTTGACCCGCCGGAGCAGGTAGGGCCGGGTGATCCGGCGCAGCGTGCGGGCGGTCCCGGCGTCGCGGTGACGCTCGATCGGCACCGCGAACCGCTGCCGGAACACCTCCGGGACCCCGAGCACCCCCGGGTTGAGGAAGTCCATCACCGACCACAGCTCGGCCAGCCGGTTCTCCATCGGCGTGCCGGTCAGCGCGACCCGGTGGCCCGCGTCGAACGAGCGCATCGTGCGCGACGCCGCCGCGTGCGCGTTCTTGATCATCTGGGCCTCGTCGAGGACGAGCCGGTGGAACCGCCACGCCCGCAGGTCCTCCGCGTCGCGGGTCGCGGTCGCGTAGGTGGTGACGACGAGGTCCACCGCGCCGAGCCGGGCGTGCAGCGCGTCGCCGCGCGGACGGGCGGCACCGTGGTGGGCGTGCACCCGCAGGCCGGGGGCGAACGTCGCGGCCTCCCGCTGCCAGGTGCCGACCATCGACATCGGGCACACGATCAGGGTCGGGGCGCCGGTCGGCCCACCGGCGCGGTCGTGGGCCTCCAGGGCCAGCAGCTGCACGGTCTTGCCCAGCCCCATGTCGTCGGCCAGGCAGGCCCCCAGCCCCAGCGACGACAGGAACGCCAGCCACGCCACCCCGCGCTCCTGGTAGGGGCGCAGCGTCGCGGTGAACCCCGGCGGGGACGGCACCGGCGTCAGCGCCTGGTCGGCGGTGCCCTCCAGCAACGCCCCGAGGTGCCCGCGGGCGGACACGTCGGTCACCGGCAGCGGGGCGTCCGCGTCGCCGCGGGCCGCGGCCAGCACCTCCCCGACGGTGGGCGGCCGGTCCCGGTGGCGACGCAGGAAGTCCAGCCCCTGCGCCAGCGCCTCGGCGTCGACGGCGACCCAGCGCCCGCGCAGGCGGACCAGCGGTGCCTTCGCCGCCACCAGCGCGGCGATCTCGGACTCGCCCAGCTCCTCGTCACCGACGGCGAGCGACCACCGGAACTCCGCCAGCTCGTCGCGCCCCAGCCCGCCGCGGGTGATCACCCCCGGCGCAGGGGCCGACGACGCCGAGAGCCGCAGCCCCAGGGGCCGGCGCCCGTCCCAGCCGCGCGGCAGCGCCACCCCGAACCCGGCCGCCAGCAGCGCCGGCGCGTCCCGGGTGAGGAACCGGTGCGCGCCGGCGACGTCGAGCGGGAGGCCGGTCGGCCGGGCCCGGCGCAGCGCGGGCACCAGCCCGGGCAGCACCTGGGCGGCCCGCCCCAGCTCGGCCAGCAGCACGTCCTGCGCGCCGGCGACCAGGGCGTCGGCCTCGCCGGCCCACACCCCGGCCGCGTCGAACACCAGGCTCGGGTCCTCGGTGGAGCGCAGCGCGAAGTGCAGCTCCCACCGGGTGCCGTCACCGGTCTGGTCGTCGAGGTCCGGGCCGGGGTCCGCCGGGTCGTGCAGCGTGGACACCTCGGCGAGCCGGAACAGGGCGGTGGCGGCGCCGGGCTGCTCGCGACCGACGTCCTCCCACACCGACAGCGCCTCGCGCAGCGCCTGCAGCCCGGCCCCGGTCGCGGGCAGGTCGGCCGACGGCCCGGTCAGCGCGTGCAGCAACGCCGCCGGGGCGTCCGCGCGGGCGGGCAGCGGGAGCGGCATCGCGGCGCTGCGCCCCAGCCGCTCGCGGACCGCGGCGTCGGTGAACCGGGCCAGCGCGGCGTCGACCAGGGCGTCCGGGTCCTGCCCGGCGACGTCGCCCGGGCGCCGCTGCTCGGCCCGCGCGACCGGCGGCAGCCGCCGCACCAGGTCCGCGCGGGCCACCGCGTCGAGACCCTGGACGACCGGGCGCCAGCGTGCCGCGGGTCGCCCGGACTCGGTCAGCAGCACCGGCAGCACCCGGCCGCGCGCCGCGAGCTCCTCGGCGAGCCGGGCGAGGTCGGCGAGATGGGCGAACCCGGCGCCGTAGCGGACCTCGTCGGAGGGGTCGGTCAGCTCGGAGGGGTCGACGACCACCGCCGGCACCGTCCACGGCGCCAGCGTCGGCGTGGCCCGGCTCCGGGTACGTGGCCGGGAGCGGACCAGCCCGGGGGAGTCCTGCGGGCCCGACGGCTGCGAGGGCAGCAGCACCGTCACCGACGCCGGCTTGCCCGGATGGATCGCGCCCAGCTCGTCCGACGGCACCGCGAACGGGTGCGGCCGCGCCGTGCGCAGCGACCGCCGGTCGGTGCGCGGGGTGCGCTCGCCGTCCTCCGCCCACAGCAGGACGCCGCGGGCGGGGGAGTGCAGGGCGTGGACGACGAACACACCCCCACGCTAGAGGCGACCCCCGACAGCGACCGCGTGCAGGAGTCCCGCTGCGGCCGCGCACGCCTCGTCGGTGATCACGTGCTCGTCGCCGTCGTCGATCCGCAGGTCCACCCGCGCACCTCCGGCGACCAGCAGCGACGCCGTCTCCTCCACCCGGTGCGCCGGTACCCACGGGTCGTGCGAGATCGACCGCAGCACCGCGGGCGTCGGGGCCAGCGAGCCGCCCGGCGGCGCCGGGACCGGGTCCGGCCCGACGAAGCCGCCGGTGAACAGCACCAGCCCGGCGCACGGGCGCGGGTCGCGCACCAGCAGGTGGTGCGCGGCCAGGCAGGTGCCCTGGGAGAACCCCCACAGCACGACCCGGTCCCGGCCGACACCGTCGTCCGCCAGCCGGGCCAGCCGGTCGTCGACGACGTCGAGCGCGCGCAGCAGGGCGTCCCGGTTCTCGTCGAACGGCTCCAGGAACGGCTTCGGGTACCAGCTGCCGCCCGGTGCCGCCGGCGCGACGAACCGGGCGGGCACGTCCCCGAACCGGGCCGCGGTGGCCCGCATGTCGTCGGGGTCGCGGCCCCGCCCGTGCAGGGCGAGCACGACCAGCGGCGCGTCCGGGTCCCCCCAGGTGGTCATCAGCCCTCGATCGGTTCCAGCTTGGCGAAGATCTCCTCGCGCCGGTCCTCGAACTGCTCGGGCAGCTGGAACCGGGTGCCGAGCTCGTGCGGCGACTCGTCGCAGGTCCAGCCGCCCTCCTCGTGGGTGACGGCCAGCTCGAACAGCGCCCCGCTCGGCGTGCGGACGTAGACGCTCTTGAAGTACTTGCGGTCCTTGAGCTCGGAGATGTCGGTGTAGCCGGCGCCCTCGATGTCGAACTTCACCGCGTCCTGGTTCGCCAGGTCGGACACGTTCCAGGCGAAGTGGTGGTAGGTGCCCGCGCCGTAGCGCCAGGTGCCCTGGTCGTCGCGGCGGTTGACGGTGATCTCCAGGTGGTTGCCGACCTTCGCGTCGCCGATCCGGAGCCCGACCACGTCGCCGTCCTCGGCGGGGGCGCCCTGGGCGAAGAACGAGGTGTCGGCGAACTCGACCATCCGGTCCGGGGTGGTCATGTGCACCCCGACACCGTGGATGCCGTGGATCGCGTGCTCGGCCGAGACCCCGTTGCCCTCGTAGCCGCGGCGCGGGTCGGCGGCGTTCGCGACGAACTGGTACTCGATGCCCGACGGGTGGGCGAACGCGAGCCGCCGCTGGTCGAACCGCTCGACGTCGGCGACCTCGATGTCGTGGGAGCGCAGCCGCTGCGCCCAGAAGTCCAGTGAGCCGTCCGGCACCGACAGCAGCACCTCGCGGGCCTGGTTGGTGCCGCGGGTGCCGAACTGGCCGGCCTGCGCCCACGGGAACGTGGTGACGACGCTGGACGGGTCGCCGTCGGCGTTGGAGTAGTAGAGGTGGTAGATCGGCAGCGAGCCGTCGAACAGCACGGTGCGCTTGATGAAGCGCATGCCGAGGATCTTCGTGTGGAAGTCGACGTCCTCCTGGGCGCCGGCGACGGACAGGGTCACATGGTGCGAGCCTTCGACATGAGCCACGTTCGGAGACGTTAGGAACGCCGCGGCCGCGGCACATCGCCGACGGGCGCAGACCGCTGTCGTCGGAGTGCACGCCCGCCGCGGCCCGCGGGCGGCTGCTGCGTGACTAGGCTGGGGGCGGCCACCAGCACGACCAGGAGCCGCCGATGACGACCGTCGCCGACCGTCCCACCCACTCCGGCCCGGCTCCCGGCCCGGACGGCGTCGAGTTCGCCACCGTCACCGGCGACCTGCCCGCCCCCGGCGACGACCGTCTCGTCCTGGTCGTGGCACTCGCGGGCAGCGCCCTGCTCGGCGACGGCGAGCCGCTGGTCCCCGGGCGGTGGGCGCTGCTGGACCCGGCCCGTCCGGGCACGCCCACCGCGGACGGGGCGTTCCGCGCGCTGTGCGTGCGGTTCCCCCGCGACCGCGTCGAGCCCCGCGGTGAGCCGCTCCCCGGGGTGGCGGGCACGGCGTTCGAGGCGGGTCCCGGCCTGGCCGGCTACGTGTGCGACACCCTGCGGCACCTCGACGCCCACCGGCTCGCCATGGGGCCGCACGCCGCCGTCGCGGTGCGGCACGCGGTGGACCTGGTCGGGGTGCTGCTGCGCAGCGTGGCCGGGGTCGAACCCGCCCCGCACTGCGACCTGCTGGACCGGATCAAGGCCCACATCGAGGCGAACCTCGGCGACCCGGACCTCGCCCCCGCCGGGATCGCCGTCGCGCACTTCGTTTCCGCCCGCCACCTGCACAACCTGTTCGCCGGGACCGGGACGAGCGCCGCGGCCTGGATCCGCGCGCGGCGGGTCGAGATGTGCCGGCGCGACCTGGCCGACCCCGCGCTGGCCGACGTGCCCGCCGCGGCGATCGGGTCGCGGTGGGGGTTCCGCGGTCCGTCGCACTTCGGGCAGGTGTTCAAGCGCGCGACCGGGCTGACCCCGGCGGCCTACCGCGAGGCCAGCAGCTCGTCGAGTCGCTCGTAGCCCTCGTTCACCCCGACCTCCATGCCCGAGGCCAGCATCGCGTCCCGGGCCGCCCAGGAGTCGTACAGCGACTCCGCGACCAGCCGGGTCCGGTCACCGGGCAGCGGGGTCAGCGTCATCGTCTCCAGGCAGACGCTGTCGCCGAAGCCCTCGAAGGTGAAGGTCTGCACGATCCGCTCCGGGGCCCGGACCTCGTGGAACGAGCCGAAGAAGCGGTACTCCCCGTCGTCGTCGGCGTGGGTGTAGCGGTAGCCGCCGCCGGTCACCGCGTCCCAGCGGTCCACGGTCATCCGCAGCCTGCGCGGGCCGAGCCAGCGTCGCACCTCGTCCACCTCGACGTGGGCGCGGAAGACCCGCTCGGGCGGTGCCTCGAACTCCCGCGTGACGCGGATGGCGGGCAGGTCCTCGACGGTGTCGATGGCGGTGCCGCGGGTGCCGGTGGTGCTCATGCCGTCTCCTCGTGCTCGGTGGGCGCGGTCTCCTCGGCGAGCAGGGCGTCGAGGCGCGCGTAGCGCTCCTCCACCTGCCGCCGGTACCGCTCGATCCAGGCCGTCATCAGGTCGAAGACCTCCGCCTCCAGGTGCACCGGACGGCGCTGGGCCTGCCGGCTGCGCCGGACCAGGCCGGCGTCCTCCAGTACCCGGATGTGCTTGGAGACGGCCTGCACGGAGACGTCGTAGGGCTCGGCCAGCTCGTTCACGGTCGCGTCGGCCGTCGCCAGCCGGGCCACCATGTCGCGCCGGATCGGGTCCGCCAGCGCGGCGAAGACCCGGTTCAGCCGGTCCTCCACGTCTCCTCCTCGTTCAACCTCGCGGTTGAACAGACCGTAGCGCGGGGACGGCTCGTATTCAACCCGTCAGTTGAACGAGCCGGGGAGCGACCCGTGCGGCACGTAGTCCGACGGCACCACGCCGAGGCGGCCGCGCTGGTAGTCCTCGAACGCCTGCTGGACCTCCTCGCGGGTGTTCATCACGAATGGCCCTGCCCAGGCGACGGGCTCACGGATCGGCTGCCCGCCCAGCACCACGACGTCCAGCGACGGGTGGCGGGCCTCCTGCGCGGTGTTGCCCTCGACGGTGATCAGGTCCCCGGGCCCGAAGACCGCGAGCTGACCGGTCCGGACCGGGCGCCGGTCGGCACCGACCGTGCCCGCCCCGGACAGCACGTAGACCAGCGCGTTGTACGGCCGCGGCCAGGGCAGCCGCAGCTGCGCGCCGGGGGAGAGGGTGGCGTGCACCATCGCCATCGGGGTGTGCGTCGAGCCCGGCCCGGACACGCCGGCGACGTCACCGGCGATCACCCGCAGCAGTGCGCCGCCGTCGGGCGTGGCGACCAGCGCGGACTCGCCGCCGCGCAGGTCCTGGTACTTCGGCGGCAGCCACTTGTCCGCGCGCGGCAGGTTCACCCACAGCTGCAGGCCGTGGAACAGGCCGCCGCTGCGCACCAGCGACTCCGGCGGGCGCTCGATGTGCAGCAGGCCCGATCCCGCGGTCATCCACTGGGTGTCGCCGTCGGTGATCGTCCCGCCGCCGCCGTGGCTGTCACCGTGCTCGAAGGTCCCGTCGATGATGTAGGTGACGGTCTCGAACCCGCGGTGCGGGTGCCAGGAAGTGCCCTTCGGCTCGCCCGGGGCGTACTCGACCTCACCCATCTGGTCCATGTGCAGGAACGGGTCGAGGTCGCGCAGGTCCACCCCCTGGAAGGCGCGGCGGACCGGGAAGCCCTCGCCCTCGTAGCCGCGCGGGGCGGTGGTGACGCTGCGAACGCCCCGGTCCAGGTCGGTCGGGCCCGGAACGGGCACGCGGGGCAGGGCGCTGACGTCGGCGACGGAGACGGCGGGCATCGGGACCTCCACGGTCGGTGGTTGTTGCACGGTCAACGACTGTGCTGGCGTCCCGATTCCCGGCAGGCCAGACTGATCACCATGGCGGAGCTGTCGACGGTGCTGTCGGACATGTCCTTCCTCGAGGGCCCACGCTGGCACGACGGGAGGATCTGGCTCAGCGACTTCTACACCCACCGGGTGCTCTCGGCCCGCGCCGACGGGTCGGACCTGCGCACCGAGGCCGAGGTGCCGCAGCAGCCGTCGGGGCTGGGCTGGCTGCCCGACGGACGGCTGCTCGTGGTGTCCATGCGCGACCGGCGGATCCTGCGCCGCGAGTCCGACGGCACCCTGGTCACCCACGCCGACCTGTCCGGCCACACCGAGCACCTGCTCAACGACATGGTCGTCGACGACGGCGGCGGGCTCTGGGTGGGCACCTTCGGCTTCGACCTGATGAACGGTGCCCCGCGCGCCGCGGCCCCGCTGCTGCGCGTGGCGCCCGACGGCACCGTGTCGGTCGCGAGCGAGCCGTTGCACTTCGCGAACGGGCCCGCACTGACCGGCGGGGACCTCGTCGTCGCCGAGACCTTCGGCAACCGGCTGTCCGCCTTCGCGATCGGCGACGACGGCACGCTCGGCCCGCGCCGGGACTGGGCCCTGTTCGGTCCGCCGTCGGCCGCCGACGACCCGTCCGACGCCATCGCCGAGCTGACCGTCGCCCCGGACGGGATCTCCGTCCCCGACGCCGAGGGCGCGATCTGGGTCGCCGACGCCATCGGCAACCGCGCGATCCGGGTCCGGCCCGGCGGTCTCGTCGACGGCGAGGTGTCCACCGGGCAGGTCGGCACGTACGCCTGCGCCCTCGGCGGCGACGACGGCCGCACCCTGTTCCTCTGCACGGCCCCCGGGTTCGCCGAGCACGAGCGCCGCGACACCTGCCTGGCGCAGCTGCTCGCCGTGCGCGTGGCCGTCCCCGCGGCCTGACCGCTGTGCCCTCCCTCGACGAGACCGCCGCCCGCGCGCTGCTGACCGGCGCGCGGGTGGCGCGGCTCGCGACGATCCGCGCGACCGACGGCACCCCGCGCCTGGTGCCGATCACCTTCGCCCTGGTCGACGGGCTGGTGGTGTCGGCCGTCGACGACGTCAAGCCCAAACGGCACCGCAGGCTCGCGCGGCTGCGCGACATCGAGGTCGAGCCGCGGGTGGCGCTGCTGGCCGACCACTACGACGACGACTGGACCCGACTGTGGTGGGTCCGCCTCGACGCCACCGCCGCGATCCACGACGACGGCGACCTGCACTCCCGCGCCGTCGCGGCACTGGCCGACCGGTACGCCCCCTACGCCGCCCGTCCCCCCGAGGGGCCGGTCGTCGCCCTGACCCCGACCCGCTGGACCGCCTGGACCGCCACCCCGCCGCCGTGATCGCGCGTCCGCGCGCGGAACCGGCCCCCGCGCGCGTCGCGTCGCGCGCGCACCGCGAATCCGCGCGCGGACGCGGGAGCGCGGGGGTCAGGGGAGGGGGTGGAGGAACCTGGTGATCGCGGCGGTGGTCTCGTCGGGGAGCTCCAGGTGGGGTGCGTGCCCGCAGGGCAGCTCGGTCACCGTGACCGGCCCGGACGCCCGTTCCTCCACCGCGCGCACGTGCACGATGCTGCCGTAGGGGTCGTCGTCGCCCTGCAGACCCAGCACCGGCGCGGTAATCCCGGCCAGCGCGTCGCGGACGTCCCAGGAGGTGAACTCCTCGGCCAGCCACATGTCGTTCCACCCGTGGAACGTGGTGTCGGGGTCGTCGTGGTGGCGGGCCATCCGGGTGCGCAGGTCACCCTCGGTGAACGCGGTGCGGGCCGCCCGGATCGCGGTGAGGGCGAACGGCTCGGTCAGCACGTGCGGGGCGAGCACGACCACCCCGCTCGCCGGCATCGCCGCGGCCGCGAGCAGCGCGATCGTGCCGCCGTCGGAGTGACCGACGAGGATCGGACGCTCCAGGCCGAGGGCCGCGCACAGGGCCGGGACGGTCGTCGTCGCCTCGGTCGCCATGAACGTCGTGGTCCGCGGGGTGCGCGGCCGGTCGGAGCGGCCGTGCCCGAGCCGGGAGTACGCGATGGCCCGGCGCCCGGACTCCGCCGCGATCCGCTCGGGGAAGCCCCGCCAGAGCCCGACCGAGCCGAGTCCCTCGTGCAGGAACAGCAGGGGTGCGCGGCCGTCGCCCGGATCGCCGGTGTCGGAGTACTCGTGGCGCAGACCGTCCAGTTCGAGCAGCGACGTCGCAGACACGTCACGATCGTAGTGCCCGCTGTTGCGCCGTCCGGAAGGGTCGTGAAGGGTCGTTCGCGTGATTCCCGACCTCCGGCTGACGTCGCGGCTGCACGTCGACCTGTGCCGGATGTGGTCGTCCGCCTGTCGTTGACCCCCGCCCGCGTGTCCTGGAGCCGATCGGGACGCGGAGAGCCGACGACCCCCGAGAGGACGTGCCCCCGTGGCCGATCCGCCCGTTCCCGTACCCCGGACCAGGACGGTCCGCCTGGTCACCGCGCTGCTCGCGGTGCTGGTGGCCGCATCCGGCTGTGCGTCCGCCGGTGCCGACGGTCCGACCGTCCGGCTCGCCCAGTTCCCGTGGAGCGCGGCGAAGCTGACCAACGCCATCCTCGGTGAGGTCGTCGCGACCCACCCGGAGCTCGGCGTCGGCCGGCTGAAGACCATCCAGGTCGGACCCGCGACGGCGTGGGCAGGCGCCCAGCGCGGCGACGTCGACGCCCTGTCCGAGGTCGCGATGCCCAACCAGTCCGAGCTGGCCGCGAAGGCGAAGGACCGGATCGAGCTGGTGCACCCGACCTACTCCGGCGCCGAGCAGGGCTGGTACGTCCCGAGCTACGCGGTCGAGCCGGGCCAGCCGCTGGCCGGGCTGACCAGCGTGACCCAGCTGAACGACTACGCCGACGCCCTGGGCGACCGGCTCGTCGACTCCGACCCCAGCTTCCTCACCACCGAGTACAACGCCAAGCGGCTCGCCGGGTACAAGCTGAACCTGGAGCAGGTCACTTCCAGCGAGGCCGCGCAGATCGCCGAGCTGCGCCGCGCCTACGAGCGCCGCCAGCCGATCCTGGTCTACCTGTACCGGCCGCACTACATCTTCGAGGAGCTCGCGCTGACCAAGCTGACGGAGCCGACCCCGGCGCGCGAGGACTGCTACACCACCGGGGACGGTGCCTGCGCCATGCCGGCGTACTCGGCCTGGACCGCGGCGAGCCCGGACCTGGCGCGCACCAGCCCCGGGTTCGCGTCGATGCTGCGCCGGTTCGAGCTGCCGCTGGCCGATGTCGAGCAGATGCTCCAGCGGGTCGACGTGGACAACGAGGACGTGGAGGCGGTGGCGCGGGACTACGTGGCCGCGCACCCGGACCGCGTCCGCCAGTGGGTGGGAGCGGGAGCATGATCGAGGTACGGAACCTGACCAAGGTCTTCGGCGAGGGCCGCGCCGCCGACGAGGCCGTCCGGCTGGCCGGCGAGGGTCTCGGCCGGTCGGAGATCCAGCGCCGCACCGGCGCGACGCTCGCCGTGCACGACGTGTCCTTCGACATCGCCGACGGCGAGCTGTTCGTGATCATGGGCTTGTCCGGGTCGGGCAAGTCGACCCTGGTCCGGCTGCTGAACCGGCTCATCGAGCCGACCTCGGGCAGCATCACCGTCGACGGCCGCGACCTCGGCTCCCTCGGCGCCGCCGACCTGCGGACCCTGCGCAACGAGCGGATCGCGATGGTGTTCCAGCACTTCGCGCTGCTGCCGCACCGCACCGTCGCGCAGAACGCCGAGTACGGGCTGCAGATCCGCGGCGTCGACGCCCGCACCCGCCGGGAGAAGGCGGAGTGGGCGCTGGATCAGGTCGGCCTCGGCGACCGCGCCGACGCGCTGCCGGGTCAGCTCTCGGGTGGCATGCAGCAACGCGTCGGGCTGGCCCGGGCCCTGGCCAGCGACACCGAGGTGCTCCTGATGGACGAGCCCTACTCCGCGCTGGACCCGCTGATCCGGCGCGACATGCAGCAGCTGCTCGTCCGCCTGCAGCGGGACCTCAAGAAGACGATCGTGTTCATCACCCACAACCTCAACGAGGCCATGCTGCTGGGCGACCGCATCCTGCTGCTCAAGGACGGCCGGCTGGTCCAGGTCGGCACCGGGCCGCAGATCCTGGCGTCCCCGGCCGACGACTACGTCGCCGACTTCGTCTCCGACGTCGACCGCAGCCGCGTCCTCACCGCCGCCGACGTGATCCGGGCTGCCCGCATCACCGTCACCCTCGACGAGCGGCCGGCGGACGTGCTGGTCCGGCTCGGCAAGGCCGAGGCGACCGGCGCCTACGTCGTCGACGACGACCAGCGCATCCTCGGCGTCGTCCGCGACGACTGGCTCGGCCACGCCGCGGGCCGGAACGCCACCGGCATCGACCGGTCCGCGCTGGTCGAGGAGTACCGCACCACCGAACCGGACCGGCCGCTGATCGACCTGCTGCACCAGGTCGGGCGCAACCCGGTCCCGCTCGCGGTGGTCGACGACGGCCGGCTCACCGGGGTGGTCCCGCGGGGTGCCGTGCTCGCCGCGCTGTCGACCCATGACGAGGCCACCGCCGACGGGAGGAACGCCTGATGCCCAGGTTCGAGTTCGGGAGCTACGTCGAGGCCTTCATCCTCTGGCTGCTGCAGAACGCCGGCGTCGTGCTCGACGCCATTGGGGTCGTGATCACCGCGGTCGTCGAGGCCGTGACCGCGGTGTTCACCACCCCGGCGTGGTGGGTCTGGCTGGTGCTGCTGGTCGCGCTCGCGCTGCTCGTGCGCGGGGTCGGGTTCGCCGTGTTCACCCTGCTCGGCTTCCTCCTCGTGTCCTCGTTCGACCTGTGGACCGAGACGATGGAGACCTTCGGTCTGGTGCTCGTCGCGGCGCTGATCGCGGTGGTCATCGGGGTACCGCTGGGGATCTGGGCCGCGCGCAGCCGCGCGGCGAGCCGGACCCTGCGACCGGTGCTCGACCTGGCGCAGACGGTCCCGGCGTTCGTCTACCTGATCCCCGTGGTGCTGCTGTTCGGCATCGGCGTGGTCCCGGGCGTCATCGCGACGATCGTGTTCTCGATCGCGCCGGCGGTGCGGCTCACCGAGCTGGGCATCCGGGGCGTCGACGGCGAGGTCGTCGAGGCGGCGCACGCCTTCGGGGCCCACCCCCGCCAGATCCTGCGCGAGGTGCAGCTGCCGATGGCGCTCCCGTCGATCATGGCCGGCGTCAACCAGGTGATCATGCTGGCGTTGTCGATGGTGGTCGTCGCGGGCCTCGCCGGAGCCGACGGGCTGGGCACGACGGTGGTCAGCGCGGTCACCCAGCTCGACATCGCGACCGGCGTCGAGGGTGGGCTCGCCGTCGTCATCGTGGCGATCTTCCTCGACCGGTTCACCTCGGCGCTGGCCGAGCGGCCGGAGGGCAGCCTGCTGGCCAAGCTGCGTGCCCGGCGCCCGCAGAAGGCGGTCGACCCGGCCGGGCTGCGCAACCCGTCGAACCTCGCCGGTCTGGCGGGGAACAACGCGACCGTGTGACGCGGCGGGCGGCGTCCGCCCGCCCCGTATGATCACCGGTTGTGGAGCGGACCGTCCGTGCCGTCCGTGACGCGGACGCCGCGCTCCACGACCGGTGATCACGACCCGTCCACGCCGCCGAGGGGACGGGCGGGCAGGCCGCGGACCAGCACGTCGAGGACGACCGGGAAGTCCGGCACCCCGGCCCCGGGATGCTGCGCGTTCTCCACCGCGGCCAGCCACCCGACCGTGCAGGTCACGAAGATCTGCCAGCTCTGCACCGCGAGGTCCTCGGCGACGCCGTCGCGCACGAACGCCGCGACCGCGGTGTCCCGGAGCCGCTCGACCGAGGGCGTGTGGTGGCGGTGCGGCCGGGACAGGTGCGTGGCGTAGCCCGGTAGTGCCAGGAACTCCGCGTGCATGGCGGTGCCGAGCCGCTCCAGCTGGTCCGCGGCCGTGGGGGCCGGTCCGCGGGGGTCGTCGTCGAGCCTGCTGAGGACCCGGTCGACCACGGTGGCGCTGACCAGGTCGACGAGCTCGTCGCGGTTGCGCACCCAGCGGTAGAGCGCGCCGTGGCTCACCTGCAGCCGGGCGGCGAGCTCGCGCACCGTCAGGGTGTCGAGGTTCGCGGCGGACGCGACGGCCTCGACGATCGCGTCGCGGCTGAGCCGCGGCGGCCGGCCCGGCCGGCGTCCGGGACCGCCCGCCTCCGTGGTCGGTGTCATGGGCCGGACTGTAGGCGAGGCGCCCGTCACGGCACGACGGCCGCCCGCCTGGGTTAGTATCCAATGGTCACTTACCGAAGGAGAGGGAGGACCAGGCGATGCGGACACTCGAGAGGCCCACGGTGCAGGGCACGGTCGCCGACGGTTTCGAACCCGTGCGGGACGCGTTCGCTGCACTGCTCGCGGCCGAAGGCGCCCCGCTCGACGTCCAGGTCTCGGCCCGGCACCGGGGCCGGCCGGTGGTGGACCTGTGGGCCGGTCCGGAGACCGGCCCCGACTCCCTGCTGGGCATCTACTCGGCGACCAAGGGCGTGACCCACCTGCTCGTCGCGCTGCTGGTCCAGGAGGGGGTCCTGGACCTGGACGAGCGGGTCTCCCACTACTGGCCGGAGTTCGCCACCGGCGGGAAGCAGGACCTGCTGCTGCGTGAGCTGCTCGCCCACCAGGCGGGTCTGGTCGGTACGCCCGAGGGCTTCTCCGTCGACGAGCTCTCCGACGATCGGCTGGTGGCCCGGCGGCTCGGGGCGCAGCGCCCGTTCTGGCGTCCCGGCACTTCGTCGGGCTACCACGCCCTGGTCGAGTCGGCCCTCACCGGCGAGGTGGTCCGCCGGGCCACCTCGTCGGACGTGGGTGTGCTCGTCCGGGAGCTGCTGACCGGCCCGCTGGGCCTGGACCTGCACCTCGGGCTGCCTGCGGAGGCCGAGCGCCGGTTCCTCGCCCCGCAGCCCATGATCGCCACACCCGAGCGCCTGCGGGAGCTCGCCGCGGGCGCGGGCGCAGCGGACGGCCTGCCCGGGATCGCGTTCAACCGGCAGCACCCCGAGGGCTGCGAGGTCTGGGAGCTGCCTGCCCACCCGGTGGTCCGCTCCCGGGGACCCGCCTCGCTCGGCGGGATCGGGACCGCGCACGCCCTCGCGGCGCTCTACGCGGCCGCGACCGGTCCGGTCGACGGCCGCCCCGCGCTGCTCCGCCCGGACACGCTCGCGGCGTTCGCCCAGATCCAGACCGCCGGCTTCGACCTGGTCCTGCGGCAGCACAAGGCGTGGGCGGTCGGGTTCCACGCCTCCTCCGAGATCTACCCGATGCTGGCCGCCGGGTCGTTCGGCCACAGCGGGGCCGGCGGTCAGCAGGCGCTCGCCGACCCGCGCAACGAGCTGTCCTACGCCTTCCTGCGCCGCCGCTTCCTCGTCCCGAGCCAGGCCGACGCCGACCACGCCCGGCTGCTCACGGCGCTGCTCCGGTCGGTCCGGGAGTCGGGCGCCGCGGCCTGAGTCAGCGCTCGAGCCGGGCGGTCAGCCGGGCCGGGGCGACGCAGCGCCACGCGTCGGTCACGATCTCGGTGATCTCGTCGCGGTCGGCGGCGTCGGGTCCGGTGCCGTCCAGCACCACCCCGAGCCAGCCGCGGTGGCCGACGTAGGCGGGCCGGAAGAACCGGGCCGGGTCCTCGGCGACCAGCTCGGACTGGACGCCCGGGGGAGCGGCGCACCAGAACGCCCGGTGCGGGTGGCCGTGGTGGTGGTCGGCGTAGGACACGAACATCCTGCGTACGAACCACGACGGCGACCCGTGGCTGAGCTTCTCGGTCACCTCGGGCAGCGACAGGCAGATCTCCCGCAGCCACGGCAGCGGGTCGGCGGGGTCCGGGTGGCGTGCGGTCACGGGCGCCCCGGGGACGGCCGGTAGGTCCCCATGCTCCATGTGGTGCCCTCCGGGTCGGTGACGGCGCACTCGCGTGAACCGTAGTCCTGGTCGACCGGTGCCATGGCGATCTGCGCCCCGGCGGCGACCGCACGGGCGTGCACCGCGTCCGGGTCGTCGCACGTCAGGTAGATCACGGCCGGGTCGGTGTCGAAACGGTCGCCACCGGGCCGGCGCGGTCCGATCAGGACGAGGCCGGTGTCGTCGCCGTCGTCCCAGGCGAGCTCGGCGTGGGCGACGGTGCCGTCCTCGCCGGTGTGGCCGGCGGCCTCCCGGAAGCCGAGCGCGGAGGTGAGGAACGCGATCGCGGCGCGCGGGTCGTCGTAGCGGAGGGTGGGATGGATGCTCATGACGCCCGATCCTGGCCGGGGCCGGGCGGGAGGTCTTGAACGGATGCGAACACCTCGGCCCGGAACGCGGCGGGCGGCAGCCCGGCCAGCGCGCGGAACTCGCGCGTGAGATGGGCCTGGTCGGCGTAGCCGCAGGCGACGGCGATCCCGGCGAGCGGCTCGCGGCCACGCCCGACCAGGCCCGCGGCCCGGCCGAAGCGCAGGACGCGGCGCGCGGTACCCGGGGTCAGACCGACCTGGTCGCGGAAGCGGGACTGCAGGTGCCGTGTGCTCCACCCGGTCCCCGCGGCCAGCTCCGCGACGCCGACCCGGCCGTCGGTGGCGAGGAGCCGGTCCCACGCCCAGCACACCTCCGGTGCGACGACGCGTGCGCGCGGGTCGAGCAGCCGCTCCGCCAGTAGTGCGTTGACCAGTGCGAACCGTCCGGCCCAGGTCGGTTCGGCGGCGAGGCGTGCGGGCAGCGCGGCCAGCGTGGGGTCGTGCAGCTCCTCCAGGCGCGGGACCGCGCCGCCGGGCAGCGCACGCCCGCCGAGCACGGTGAACGCCGCCGCCGGGGTGAGGTCGACCTGCACGCCGGCCTGTGGGCCGGTGAACTCGGTCAGCACCCAGGTGTCGCTCGGCGCGCCGACGAACGCGTCCGCCGTCGCGGTGCCGAGCGCGGGGCCGGACAGGGTCAGCGGATGCAGCCCGAGGATCAGCGCGACCCCGCCGGCCGCGGGCTGACGACGCCGCCGCGGCGCGGAGGCGTGTTCGCGGTAACCGAGCAGGCGCAGCACCCGGCCGCGCAGCGCGACGGGCGGCTGCACCGACACGTACTCGGCGGACACGGGTCAGGTTCTACTCCGGATCGGCCGGGTCGCGCACCGCCGGGATGGTCCGAGCGGGACTCAGGAGACGGCGAGGCCGGCGGCGAGCCCGAGCATCACCGCCGCGACGACGCCGTCGAGCACCCGCCACGCGGTCGGCCGCGCGAACAGCCCGGCGAGCCGCGCCGCGCCGAAGCCCAGCCCGGAGAACCAGGTCAGGCTGGCCACGACCACCCCGGCGCCGAACGCCCACCGGCCGTCGTCGCCGTGGGCGGCGGCCAGCGACCCGAGGACGAGCAGGTCCAGCATCATGTGCGGGTTGAGGAAGGTCAGCGCCGCCGCGCTCCCCAGGACGGGTACGAGCGGCCGGGCCGAGCCGTGCGCGTCGGCGTCGAGCGAGCCGGGACGGACGGCGCGCCGCAGCGCCACCAGCCCGTAGCCGGTCAGCCAGACGACGCCGCCCCACCGCACCACCTCGACCAGGCCCGGTACGCGGTCGACCACCAGCCCGACACCCGCGACCGCCGCGGTCACCAGCACCAGGTCGGCCAGAACGCAGAACAGCACCACCGCCGGGACGTGCTCGCGGCGCAGCCCCTGCCTCAGCACGAACGCGTTCTGCGCCCCGATCGCCGCGATCAGCGACAGTCCCGTCCCGAATCCCGCCAGCACACTCACGTCGTCGACGCTAGGCCGACCGCGTCAGGAGGACGTCGAGAACTGAAAGAACTTCATGAAGTGTAGCTTTGCTTCATGTACGACCGGGATCAGCTGGCCACCCTGAGCGCCGTGGTCGAGGAGGGCGGTTTCGACGCCGCCGCCGCGCGGCTGTCGATCACGCCGTCCGCGGTGTCCCAGCGGATCAAGGCCCTGGAACGGCAGGCGCGCCGGATCCTGGTGCGCCGCACGCGTCCGTGCGTCGCGACCGAGGAGGGGGCCGCGCTGCTGCGGCTGGCCCGCCAGATCGCGGTGCTCGAGGGGGAGGTCGAGGCCGGCTTCGGCAGTGCCGACACCGCGGGCACCCACCTGCCGATCGCGGTGAACGCGGACTCGGTGACCCACTGGTTCCTGTCCGCGGTGGTGCCCCTGGCCGCCCGGCACGGGGTCCGGCTGGATCTGCACGTCGACGACGAGCAGTACACCGCGGCCCTGCTCCGCGAGGGTTCGGTGGTCGGGGCGGTCACGACGTCGTCGGCGCCGGTGCAGGGCTGCGCGGTCCGGCCGTTGGGCGCGACCCGCTACCGGCCCGTCGCGGCCCGGCCGGTGTACGACCGGTGGTTCGCCGGGCGGGACCCGGCCGAGGCGTTCCCGCTCGCGCCGCGGGTCGACTTCGGGTCGAAGGACGTGTTGCAGACCCGGTTCGTCCGCGGGCTCACCCACCGGCCGTGCACCGGTCCGGCCCACCGGGTGCCCGCCGCCGACGGCTACCACGAGGCGATCCGCGCCGGTCTGGGCTGGGGGATGTTCACCGACGGCCCGGCGCGGGAGGCGGCGGCCGCCGGGCGGCTCGTGCTGCTCGACGCCGATCGCCACCTCGACGTCCCGCTCTACTGGCAGCACTGGAAGCTCAGCACCACCGTGCTCGACGCGCTCACCGAGTCGGTCTGTGCGGCGGCGGCCACGATCCTGGTGCCGCCGTCCCGCTGACCGGGAGGTCCCGGATCACACCGACCGGGAGGTCCCGGATCACACCGACCGGTCGCGGATCCCGGGGCCCGGGAGGTCTCAGATCCCGGAGCGCCAGGGTCGCCCGAGCCGGATGTCGCAGGTGATGACCCCGCGGTCGACGCCGGTGAGGTCCGCGATCAGGTCGCGGACCGCGTCCTCGGCCGCCCGGGGGTCGTCGACGGTGGTCGACGCCTCGATGCCCGGCACGTAGAGGGTGAGCCTGCGGTCCGCCCGCCAGGCCACCACCTCGAAGTGATGGTCACCGGTCACCCGTCCACGGTAGCCCGGCGGTGGCGCGAACGGGGCGGATCAGCCGACGGTCGGGTCCGCGGCACGGCCCGCGTCGCCGCCGGGCTGGGTGTCGTCCTGCGGGGCGGGCAGCGGGTCGCCGGTGGCCTCCGGGGCGCCGGTCGGGTCCACGGGGGCCGGGGCAGGCGGCTCGGCGGGGGCGGCCGGTTCCGCGGTCGGCTCCGGGGTGGGCTCGGCGGAGGGCGTGCTGGTCGGCGTCGCCGGGGCGGTCGGCTCGTTGGGCGCCAGGGTGGAAGGTGCCTCGCCGATCGGCCTGAACGCCGGGAACTCGGTCGTGCCGGTGGCGCGCACGGTGTCGGACATGAACTCCTTCCACACCGATCCGGGCAGGTCGGAGCCGTTGATCGGGCGGCCGGAGGAGTCCTGGATCGGGTCGTTGCGGTCGGTGCCGACCCACACGGCCGTCGCGATCTGGGGGGTGAAGCCGGCGAACCAGGCGTCGTTGTTCTGGCCCTCGAAGCGCGACTGGACGGTGCCGGTCTTGCCGGCGGCCTCCTGCCCGTCGGGCAGCTGCAGCCCGTCGTTGTCGACGACGTTCATCATCGCCTCGACGACGTTGCGTGCCACCTGCTCGGGGAAACGCTGTTCGCCCTCGCCGGGCTGGTACTCGTAGAGCACGCGCCCGTCGGAGTCGACGACCTTGGACACCATGTGCGGGGGGTGCCAGACGCCGCCCGCGGCGATGGTGGCGTAGGCCGACGCCAGCTGGACCGGCGTGACCTCCTTGTTGCCCAGCGGGAGCCGCGCGTCCGGGTTGTCCAGCGGCGCGGTGATCCCGGCGAGCCGGGCGGCGTCGGCGACCTTCTGCGGTCCGACCTGCGCGGCGAGCTTGGTGAAGACGACGTTGTTGGAGATCGTCATCGCCTGCTTGAGGTCGCAGCGCGGGCAGTTGGCGCCCTCGGCGTTGCGCAGCCCCGGCCGCTCGGACCCGTCGAAGGTGGTTCCCAGGCCGATCGGTGGGTCGTTCAGGAGCCCGGCGAGCACGGCGAACGGCTTGAACGTCGACCCGGGCTGCTTCATGACCTGGGCGTAGTCCAGGCCGGTGCCGTTCGATCCGCCGTAGTAGCCGACGATCCCGCCGGTGCGCGGGTCGATCGCGACGGCACCGGTGCGCAGCAGCTCGGGCTCGCCGCGCAGCTTCTGCTCGACCGAGTCGGTGAGCTGCTGCTGGCGCTGCGGGTCGATCGTCGTCGTGACCTGGAGGCCGCCCTGGGCGAACGCCTGCTCGGAGATGCCCAGCGAGCCCAGTTCGGAGCGGACGGCGTTGAGGATGTGGCCGCGTGCGTCGGTCAGCGACGACGACCGGGAGGTGTTCTGCGGCGGGATCGTCTGCGGGAACACCGCTGCCTGCCGGTCGGCCGTGGAGATCCAGCCCTGGGCGTTCATGCCGTCGAGGACGAAGTTCCAGCGCTGCTTCGCCCGGTCCGGGGAGTTCGCCGGGTCCCAGTTGGACGGCGACTGGATGATCCCGGCGAGCAGCGCGCCCTCGCTGGGGGTCAGCTGGGCCGCGGGCTTGCCGAAGTAGGCGAGGCTGGCGGACTCGATGCCGTAGGCGCCGCGGCCGAAGTAGATGGCGTTGAGGTAGTCGTTGAGGATCTCGTCCTTGGACTTCTGCCCGGAGACCTTCAGCGAGACGATCAGTTCCTTGTACTTGCGCCAGTAGGTCGCGTCGTTGCCGACCAGGGTGTTCTTGACGTACTGCTGGGTGATCGTCGACCCGCCGCCGACGCCGCCGGTCAGCTGGTTGACCATCGCGCGCAGGATGCCGGTGAAGTCGAAGCCCGGGTTCGAGTAGAACGACCGGTCCTCGGCGGCGAGCACGGCCTCGCGCACGTGGATCGGGATGGCGTCCATCCCGACCTTGATCCGGTTGCCCTGCTCGGGCACCAGCCGGGCGAGCTGCCCGCCGTCGGCGTAGGAGACGGTCGCGATCTGGTTCTGCACGGCGTCGTCGGTGCTGGGGATCGGGAACAGCAGCCAGCCGATCCCGAGCAGCAGCAGCGGCAGCAGCACGATCGACGCGGCCGTCCCGACCAGCGAGTACACGATCTGCCGGCGGCGCCGGGTCCGGCGCTCCTCGGGGGTGAGGGCGGCCTTCTGGTCGGCGTCGAGGATGCCGAGGCGGCGACGCACGACACCCACTCCGGGGCCGACGAGTGCGATGACCCGGTCGAACGGTCCGTCGGGCTCGGCCCGGCGCCGGCGGCGCGGGCCGGGGGCCGCGGCGTCGACGAGTTCGGTGCCCGGGTCGTCGCCGGGGGCGGGGACCAGCGCGGTGGGTGCTCCGCCGTCGCTGCGGGGGCGGGCGGCGGGCACGAGCCCGGTGCGGGCCGCGGCGGCGGGGGCGAGCGCGGTCGCGGCGTCGTCGGGGCCGGATCGGCGGCGGCCGCCGGTGTGCGCGGGCAGGGCGTCCGTGGCGCTGCCGGCGCTCCCGTCCGGTTCGGGACGACGACGGCGTCCGGTGCGGAGGGTGCCGCTCGTGCCGCCCTGGGCCGCCGGGCCCGGGCTCGGTGCCGGAGGCGCGGCGAGGGCCGCGGTGGTAGCCGGGGTCACGGTGGTAGCCGGGGTCGCTGTGGTCGCCGGTGTCGCGGTGGTCGCCGGGGCGGCCGACGCCGGGGCGGGCCGTGCGGATCGGGTCGGGGGCACGGCGGGCCGTGGGACCGGCGGCAGCGACGGGTGCTCCCCGGGGCGGGCTGCGGCGGCCCGGGGTGCGGCGGCGGGCGGGCCGGCGGCGGGGTTCCGGCGGGGCCCGGTGTCCCGGCGCCCCGGGGTGGCCGCGGGCGGGGTGGGACGGCCGGCCGGCGCGGACGTCCCGGCCGGACGGGACGGCGCGGGGCCTGCCGACACGCCGGACGACGCGGGGCCGGAGGTCGCAGAGCCGGAGGGCGGGGAACCGGACGCCGCCGAGCCGGGCGCGGCAGGACCGGACACGGTAGGGCCGGGCGATGCAGGGCCGGGCGAGGCAGGGCCGGACCCGGCAGGGCCGCCGGGCCTGCCGGTGCCGGGGCGCCGCTGTGGGCCGGTGGTGTGCCGGTTCCCGGTCGGCGTTGCTCTGCTCGGGGTGGCCCCGGTCGGCGTGGCCCCGGTTGGCGTGGCCCCCGTGGGGGCGGGCGGGCCAGCCGGCGTCGCGCCGGTGGTGCCGGGCTGCGGGCCGCGGCCGGGTTCGCGGGGCACGGTGCCGCCGCGCACACGCAGCCCGACCTTCGTGCTGCCCCCGGAGCCGTGGGCCCCGGAGCCCGTCGCGGCGCCGTGCGCGGACGACCCGTTCGCGGCAGCACCGTTCGCGGCAGCACCGTTCGCAGGGGATCCGTTGGTGCGGGCGCCGTGCGCAGGGGCGCCGTTCGTCGGTGTCCCTGCGCCGGCGGAGACGGCTTCGTCGGCCCGCCGGGAGCGTCGACGGCGGCCGTCCTCACCGGCACCGGGAGACCCGTTCGCGCCGGAACCTCGTGACCCGTCCGCGCCGGCGTTTCGCGGTCGGCCCGGGCCGGGGCGCGCGGTGGACCCGGTGGCCCGCACGACGTCGGTGAAGGACCGCGCCTCCGGGTCACCGGACCGCACACGCCCGTCGGCGGCGGGGGCGCCGTGCCGTGCCGGGGCGCCGGAGTCGGCGCGGGCGACCTCGTCGCTGCTGTGTCGTCCGGTCTGGTGTCGTCCGGTCGGGCGCTCCTCGGTGTCGACCGCACGACCGGGAGCGGAGGCACCGTGGGAGCCGGACACACCGTAGGAATCGGACTCGGGAGAGCGGCGCGCCCGCGGCGGTGGGGGCGGGCCTGCGGGCAACCGGCTCTCCCTTCTGGTCGTCTGCCGGCGCAGCCGGACGGTGGCGTGGTCTCACCCGGTCAACGAGCTCCCTGCCTCAACGAGGGACCGGAGGGCGGCGTTGTGCCCACCTGATCGACGTCACTCGAATGTCGGCACGTCAGCGGGGTGATGGCGCGCTCCGTGACCGGATCGCCCGATCATGGTGCGGCATGTGGACCATCGTGCCCGCGGCCGAAGGGCTGCACAGGCGAGGCGATCACTGCATCGAGCAACGGCCGGTTGTGTGCGACGACGCGCGAGCGAGCCGGGGCCGGACGGCCGGACGGCCGCATCCGGCGGGACGACCGGCCGTCGTCGGTCGCCGGGCGGCGGCAACCCCGCCCCCGACCTGCGGCGACGGGCAGGGTCAGGACAGCAGCGGGCCCATGCGGTCGCGCAGTGCGACCGCGGCCGACAGCGGCCTTACGAGCACGGTCAGCTCGCGGATGCGGCCCTCGTCGTCGGTGCGCAGCACGTCGACCCCCTGCACCTCGCGCTCCCCGACGGTCGCGGTGAACTCGAGCACGTGGCCGTCGTCGCCGGAGTACTCGGCGACGTAGCGGAACCCGCCGAAGACGGTGAACACCGCGCCGAGGATGGGGCGCAACGCCTCCCGGCCCCGGTAGGGGCGGTGCACGACGGGCGAGCGGAACTCGACGTCGTCGCGGCAGAGGGCGACGGCCGCGTCGAGGTCTCCGGCCTCGATCGCGGCCCGGAAGCGGGCGGCGGCGTCGTTCACGTCCGCGATCATCCCCGGGCGCCCCGGTCCGGGGCCACCCGGCGCCCGTGTTCCCCGCGGTCGAAACCGGTTCGCGCCCCCCGACTAGCATCGGAGGTCCATCCGTTCGCACCACCGCAGGAGGCACCCCCGTGTCCGCACTGTCCGCCCCGCCAGCGTCCGCCCCGATCCGGGTGCCGGCCGGGACGACGGCCGGTGGGCGCGTCCGGGAGGGCGGGCTGCCGACCAGCGGTCCCGAGGCGATCGTCGTCGTGCGCGACGCCGAGGGCGTCCTGCGCGACCTGGCCTGGGCCCCCGAGGCCGACGCCGAGGTCGTGCCGGTCCCGGCGAACACCGAGGAGGGGCGCAGCGTCATCCGGCACTCGGCGGCGCACGTGCTCGCACAGGCCGTCCAGCAGCTGTTCCCGAAGGCGAAGCTGGGCATCGGCCCGCCGGTCACCGACGGCTTCTACTACGACTTCGACGTCGACACCCCCTTCACCCCCGAGGATCTGAAGAAGATCGAGTCGGCGATGAAGAAGATCGTCAAGTCCGGCCAGCGCTTCGAGCGCCGCCGCTACGCCTCCCGCGACGAGGCCCGCGCCGAGCTCGCCGACCAGCCGTACAAGCTGGAGCTGATCGACCTCAAGGGCGGTGCCGACTCCGACGGCGAGGTCATGGAGGTCGACTCCTCCGGCGAGCTCACCGTCTACGACAACGTGCACGCCCACACCGGCGCGACCGTCTGGTCGGACCTCTGCCGCGGCCCGCACCTGCCGACCACCAAGTACATCCCGGCGTTCTCGCTGACCCGCTCGGCCGCCGCGTACTGGCGGGGCGACCAGGCCAACGCCCAGCTCCAGCGGATCTACGGCACCGCGTGGGAGTCCCAGGAGGCGCACGACGCCTACCTGGAGCGCATCGCCGAGGCCGAGCGCCGCGACCACCGCCGCCTGGGCAGCGAGCTGGACCTGTTCAGCTTCCCCGACGAGATCGGGTCCGGCCTGCCCGTCTTCCACCCCAAGGGCGGGGTCGTCCGCAAGGAGCTGGAGGACCTCTCGCGCGAGCGGCACGCCGAGGCGGGCTACGAGTTCGTCTACACCCCGCACGCGACCAAGGGCGCGCTGTTCCAGAAGTCCGGGCACCTGGAGTGGTACGCCGAGGGCATGTACCCGCCCATGCAGCTCGACGCGGAGTACACCGCCGACGGCGAGCTCAAGCGGCCCGCGGTGGACTACTACCTCAAGCCGATGAACTGCCCGATGCACAACCTGATCTTCGCCTCGCGCGGGCGGTCCTACCGCGAGCTGCCGCTGCGGCTGTTCGAGTTCGGCACCGTCTACCGCTACGAGAAGTCCGGTGTCGTGCACGGCCTGACCCGGGCCCGCGGCTTCACCCAGGACGACGCGCACATCTACTGCACCCGCGAGCAGATGCAGGGCGAGATCCGCAGCCTGCTGCAGTTCGTGCTCGACCTGCTGCGCGACTACGGCCTCGACGACTTCTACCTGGAGCTCTCCACCCGCAACCCGGAGAAGTCCATCGGGTCCGACGAGTCGTGGGCCGAGGCCACCCAGGCGCTGCGCGACGCCGCCGAGAGCTTCGGTCTGGAGCTGCGCGACGACCCGGGCGGCGCCGCGTTCTACGCCCCGAAGATCTCGGTGCAGGCCCGTGACGCGATCGGCCGCTACTGGCAGATGTCGACCATCCAGGTCGACCTGATGCTGCCGGACCGCTTCGAGCTGGAGTACACCGCCTCCGACGGCTCCCGGCAGCGCCCGGTCATGATCCACCGCGCGTTGTTCGGGTCGATCGAGCGCTTCTTCGGCGTGCTCACCGAGCACTACGCCGGCGCCTTCCCGGCGTGGCTGGCGCCCGTCCAGGTCGTGGGGATCCCGGTCACCGAGGCCCAGGACGACTACGTCCGCGACGTCGCCGCCCGGCTGCGCGCCGCCGGCATCCGGGTCGACGTCGACTCCGGTGACGACCGCATGCAGAAGAAGATCCGCACCCACACCCTGGCGAAGGTGCCGTTCCTGCTGCTCGTCGGCGGACGCGACGTCGAGGCCGGTGCGGTCAGCTTCCGGTTCCGCGACGGCTCGCAGACCAACGCGGTGCCGGTCGAGCAGGCGGTCGCCTCCATCATCGAGTGGGTGCGCTCGCGCACGAACACCTCGCCGACCGCGGAGAGCTTCCCGGCCGGCGCCTAGGATCGGCGCATGGAGCAGGAGTGGGTCCCGCAGGAGGGGACCGGGACGCCCGACGGCTTCGCCCGGCTGTGGACCCCGCACCGGCTCGCCTACATCCAGGGTGCCGGAGACACCGGCTGCCCGTTCTGCCGGATCGCCCGGGGGGAGACCCTGGGCGAGTCGGCGGACCCGGACGCGGACAACCTCGTCGTCGCCCGCGGCGACGAGGTGTTCGCGCTGCTGAACCTGCACCCGTACAACCCGGGGCACCTGATGGTGCTGCCCTACCGGCACGTCGCGGACCTGGAGGACCTCACCGACTCCGAGGCCGGTGAGCTGATGGCGTTCACCCGGCAGGCCGTCGTGACCATGAAGAAGGTCGCGGCGCCGCACGCGTTCAACGTGGGGCTGAACCTGGGCCACGTCGCGGGCGGGTCGCTGGCCGAGCACCTGCACCAGCACGTCGTCCCGCGGTGGGGTGGGGACGCGAACTTCATCGCCGTCGTCGGGCAGACCAAGGTCATCCCGCAGCTGCTCGCCGAGACCCGCGACCAGCTGGCCCAGGCGTGGGAACCGCCACGCCGCTGACTCCGGCCGCACCTGCGGCGGGCGGATCCGGTGTCGGACTAGGCTGGGAGGGTCCCCCCACCGTTGCCGTCCTGCACGGGAGCACGCAGCCGCCGATGCTGAACCTGTTCGCCCGCGCGCACGTCAACCGGCTCACCGACCCCGTCGGACGAGCCCTGATCGACCGCGGTGTCAGCCCGGACACCGTCACGGTGCTCGGCACCGTCGGGGCCGTGGTCTGTTCGCTGGCGTTCCTGCCCACCGGGTGGCTGGCGCTCGGCGCGGTGCTGGTCACCCTGTTCGTGCTCACCGACCTGATCGACGGCGCGATGGCCCGCGCGCGGGGGCACGGCACCCCGTTCGGGGCGGTGCTCGACTCCACCTGCGACCGGATCGTCGACGGTGCCCTGTTCGCCGGGCTCGCCTGGTGGGCGTTGACCGGCGGGGCCGAGCCCCTCGCCGGTGCCGCCGCGCTGGTGGCGCTGGTCGGCGGCCAGATCGTGTCCTACGTCAAGGCCCGCGCCGAGTCCGTCGGGCTCACCGCCGAGGGCGGTCTCGTCGAACGCGCCGAACGGCTCATCCTCGGCCTGGTCGGGGCGTTCCTGTCCGGCGTCGGGGTGCCGTGGGCGCTGACCGTCACCCTCGTCGTGCTGGCGCTCGGGACGGCGGTGACCCTCGGCCAGCGGATCCTGGCGGTACGGCGGAGCTCCCGCGAGGCCCCCCGTGCCTGACCTGCGGGAACGCACGGCTGCCGCGCTCGGCGCCGCCGGGTACGCGGCGGGCTGGACGGTTGCGGGGCGGCTGCCCGCGGGTGTGGTGGAGCGGGTGTTCGACGCGGGCGCCGCGCTCGCGGTGCGCCGCGACGGCCCGGGGGTGCGGCGGCTGCGGCACAACCTGCGCCGGGTCCGCCCCGACGCGACCCTCGCCGAGCTCGACGCGCTGGTCGCCGCCGGGATGCGCAGCTACGCCCGCTACTGGCGGGAGGCGTTCGCGCTACCCGGGCTCGACCCCGCCGCGGTGCACGCCGCGATGGCGCCGCACGCCCACGGCGTCGCCGACGCACTCGCGGCCGTCCGGTCCGGGCGCGGGGTCGTGTTCGCCCTCCCGCACGCCGGCAACTGGGACCTGGCCGGGCTCTATCTGCTGCGCGAGCTCGACCGGCTCGGGCTCGAACCGGCGCTGACCACCGTCGTGCAACGGCTGCGCCCGGAGCCGTTGTTCCGCCGGTTCCTCGCCTACCGGTCCGGGCTCGGGTTCGAGGTCGTGACCGCCGACGACCCCCGCACGGCGCACCGGGCGCTGACCGGGCGGCTGCGCCGCGGCGGCGTGGTCTGCCTGGTCGCCGACCGCGACCTGTCCGGCACCGGCACCGAGGTGACCTTCCTCGGGGGGCCCGCCCGGCTGCCGTCCGGCCCGGCCCGGCTGGCCCGGCTCACCGGTGCCGCCCTGCACCCGGCCTACCCCTACTTCACCGACGACGCCTGGGGCGTCGAGGTCGGAGCGCCTGTCCCGCCCGGTCCCGACGCCGTCCAGCGCCTCGCCGACGCCTTCGGCGACATGATCGCCCGCCGCCCGTGGGACTGGCACATGCTCCAACCGGTCGGTGCGGGATGAGGATCGGGATCGTCTGCCCGTACTCCCTCGACGTCGCCGGGGGAGTGCAGCGCCACGTCCTGGACCTCGCCGCCGCGCTGCGCGGGCTCGGGCACACGGTCGAGGTCCTGGCCCCGGCGACCGGCACGGCGCCGGAGTTCGTCACCCCGGCCGGACGGGCCGTCGGCGTCCCCTACAACGGCTCCGTCGCCCGCGTCGCGTTCGGCCCGATGACCCGCCATCGCACCCGGCGCTGGCTCGCCACGCACGACTTCGACGTGCTGCACGTGCACGAGCCGACGACCCCGTCGGTGTCGGCGCTGGCGCTGCTCGACGCCCGCGGGCCGGTCGTCGCGACCTTCCACACCTCCACCGAGCGATCCCGGGCGCTCGCGGCGTTCGGACCCATGGCGCGACCCCTGCTGGAACGGGTGACGGCGCGGATCGCGGTGTCGGCGACCGCGCGCCGGGTGCAGGTCGAGCACCTGGGCGGGGACGCCACCGAGATCCCCAACGGCGTCGACGTCGCCCGGTTCGCCCACGGACCGGCGCTGGACCTGCCGCCCGCGGTGCGGGTCGGCTACGTCGGCCGCTTCGACGAGCCCCGCAAGGGCATGCCGGTGCTGCTGGACGCGCTGCGCCGGGTCGTCGCCGACCGGCCGGACGTGCGGCTGCTCGTCGTCGGCCGCGGCGACGGCGACCGGCTGCTGCGCACCGCGGGGCCCGGGCTGGCCGAGCGGATCGACCTGCTCGGTCCGGTCGACGAGGAGACCAAGGCCGCCGCGCTGCGCTCGGTCGCGGTGTTCTGCGCACCGCACCGCGGCGGGGAGAGCTTCGGGATGGTGCTGACCGAGGCGATGGCCGCGGGCACCCCGGTGCTGGCCGCGGACCTCGAGTCCTTCCGCGCCGTCCTCGACGACGGCCGCGCCGGCGCCCTGTTCCCGCCCGGCGACGACGCCGCCCTGGCCGCCGCGCTGTCCGGCCTGCTCGACGACGACACCGCCCGGGCCCGGCTCGCCGCCGCCGGTCGGGAACGGGTGCAGCGCTACGACTGGCCGGTCGTCGCCGGGGACGTGCTGCGCGTGTACCGGGCCGCGATCGCCGCCGCACCGCGACCGCTGGTGCGCGGGGGCGCACGGTGAGCACCGCCGTCGTCGCCGGGACGGCGGTCCTCGCGGCACTGCTGGTGGCGGCTCTCACCCTGTGGTGCGTGACACGGGTCCGACGCCTGCACCGGCTGCACGTGCGGGTCGACGCCGCCCGCGCCGGGCTGGCCGCGGCGCTGGACGCCAGGGCCCGGGTCGCGCTCGCCGTCGCCGGCGCGCTCGGTCCCGCCGCGCCACCGGACCTGCGCCGGGCCGCCGTCGCCGCGCGTGCGCTGCCCGCCCCGGCGCCGGACGGCCGCGACCCGGCCGGGAGCCGCGCCGCCCGCGAGGCCGCGGAGAACGCCCTGACCAGGCAGCTCGCCGCCGTCCGGCGGGGACCGGGGGAGCCCGCGCCCTGCGGCGACCTCGCCGAGGCGGAGGCGCTGGTCGTGCTGGCCCGCCGGGTGCACAACGACGCCGTCCGCGACACCCGTGCGTTGCGGTCCCGGCGGCTGGTCCGGATGCTGCGGTTGTACGGGACCGCACCGGAGCCGGTGTACTTCGAGATCGCCGATCCGGAACCGCCGCGTTCACCTGCGCGACCTCACGTAGAATCGCGACGCAGTCCGACCGTCATGTGAGGAGCTCCGATCACCCGTGTCCGCAGCTGAGAACACCCCCGACACCGCCGGTCCGCAGCACGGCACCGCGCGGGTGAAGCGCGGGATGGCCGAGATGCTGAAGGGCGGCGTGATCATGGACGTCGTCACCCCGGATCAGGCCAAGATCGCCGAGGACGCCGGGGCCGTCGCCGTCATGGCCCTCGAGCGCGTCCCGGCCGACATCCGCGCCAACGGCGGCGTGGCCCGCATGTCGGACCCGGACATGATCACCGGCATCGTCGAGGCCGTGTCCATCCCGGTCATGGCGAAGGCCCGCATCGGCCACTTCGTCGAGGCCCAGGTCCTGCAGTCCCTGGGTGTGGACTACATCGACGAGTCCGAGGTGCTGACCCCGGCCGACGAGGCGCACCACATCGACAAGTGGAGCTTCACCGCCCCCTTCGTCTGCGGCGCCACCAACCTCGGCGAGGCCCTGCGCCGCATCTCCGAGGGCGCGGCGATGATCCGCTCGAAGGGCGAGGCCGGCACCGGCAACCTCGTCGAGGCGACCCGGCACATGCGCTCGATCCGCGCCGAGATCGGCCGGCTCGCCTCGCTCGACGCCGCCGAGCTCTACATCGCGGCCAAGGAGCTGCGCGCCCCGGTCGAGCTGGTCGCCGAGGTGGCCCGCACCGGGAAGCTGCCGGTCGTGCTGTTCACCGCCGGCGGCATCGCGACCCCGGCCGACGCCGCGATGATGATGCAGCTCGGCGCCGAGGGTGTGTTCGTCGGTTCCGGCATCTTCAAGTCCGGGGACCCGGCGCAGCGCGCGTCGGCGATCGTGAAGGCCACGACCTTCCACGACGACCCCGAGATGATCGCGAAGGTCTCCCGCGGTCTCGGTGAGGCGATGGTGGGCATCAACATCGCCGACATCCCCGACGAGCAGCGTTACGCCGCTCGCGGCTGGTAAGCACCCCCCGCTCCGCCCCGAGAGCCCCGTCCGGCACGCCGCCGGACGGGGCTCTCGTCGTTCCGGGGACCACGGTCCGGTGACCCGATCGGTCCCCCGGACGCGTGGGTCGTCCGTTCCGGACACGTTCCGCGGTCGCTCGGTGGAGGGGTTGCCTACTCGATGTGGTGACAGAGGGGCTCGTGGTGACGCTGTGGCATCTAACGTGCGATGTGGATCAGGAGACCACTGTTACGGAGGAGCCTGATGGGACACTCTGTGAGGGTCGTGGCGATCGCCGCCGCGATGTTGATCAGTTTTCCGGCCGCGGCGTTCGCGGACACCGGAGACGGTCGAGCGGTTGCGACGACGACCGCGGACTGCCCCACGACGGGCGCCACCCCGGGCGGGGGAGCCGGTTCGGGTGGTCCGGCCACCGGCGGTGACGGAGGTGCCGGGTCGGGGAAGCCCGGCGCCTCCGCCACCCCCGGGACGGCCGAGCCCGGGGGAGACGGTGCGTCCGGGAGCGGCTCCGGTGGCGACGGGGGATCGTCGGGGTCGGGTGGCTCGGGGAGCGATGCGGGGTCCGGCTCGGGTGGTGACCGTGGCTCCGGCTCCGGCTCCGGCTCCGGCTCCGGCTCCGGCTCGGGTTCGGGCTCCGGCGGAGACCAGGGGTCGGGTTCCGGTGGGGACTCCGGCAACACGACCTCGGGCACGGGCGACTCCGGCTCCGGCGACACGGGGCCCGGCGACGACACATCCCCGGGCGGTACGACGTCCCCGGGCAGCGACTCCGGCTCCGGCGGCGACCAGGGTTCCGGCGGGGACCACGGATCGGACGGCGCCACGGGCTCCGGTGGCGACTCCGGCTCCGGCGGCGACCACGGAGCCGACCAGGGGTCCGGCGGCGGCTCCGGCAGCGGCAAGGGCGCCGGAGACGAGAAGGGCGCCGGAGACGACAAGAGCGCCGGAGACGACAAGAGCCCCGGAGACGACAAGGGCTCCGACCCGACCTCGGGCCACGACACGACCTCGGGCGACGGCCAGGGCGGTTCGGCCGGCGACCAGGGCGACCAGAGTGACCAGGCCGGATCCGGCGGAGAGCAGGGCGGAGAGCAGGGCTCACCCTCGGACACGACCTCGGCGACCGCGACCCCGGGCGCGGCGCCCGGCGGCGCCACGGCCACCCCGACCGACACCTCGGCCCCCGGCGCGACCCCGGCCCCCGCGGACTGCGCCGCAGGCGCGGCCCCGGCAGGCCCTGCGGCCCCGGCGGTCCCGTCCTATCCGGGTGCGGCGACCAGCGCCGCCGTCGAGCACGGCTGGGGCGAGCCCACCAAGGTCGACGACTTCAACGGCGACGCCCTCACGGGCTGGAGCCCCTACGACGGCCCCGGCCACGCCGGCAAGGGGACCCGTTCCCCGTCGGCGATCTCGGTGAAGGACGGCGTGCTCACCATCGACGGCGACGCCGACGGCACCACCGGCGGCATGGCCTGGTCCGACAGCAGCCAGAAGTACGGCCGCTGGGAGGGCCGGGTGCGGGCGCCCGCGTCGGACCCGTCGTACAACGCGTTGCTGCTGCTCTGGCCGACCGCGGAGAACTTCCCGGTCGGCGGCGAGATCGACTTCATGGAGATGACCGACCACACCCGGCAGAAGACCAACCTGTTCCTGCACTACGGAGAGGACAACTCCCAGGTCCAGGGCTCGGTCGACATCGACGCGACCCAGTGGCACAACTGGGCGGTCGAGTGGACGCCGAAGGGCGTGACCGCCTTCGTCGACGGCAAGCAGTGGTGGCACACCGACGACACCTCGATCCTGCCTCCCGGGCCGATGCACCTGACCATCCAGCTCGACTGGTTCCCCAAGGGCGGCGGCGACGTGAAGCCCTCGGAGATGCAGGTCGACTGGGTCCGTCAGTACGCGCTGCCCGAGTCGGAGAAGGGCGAGGGGGGCTCGGGCGGTTCGGGCGGCAACGACGAGGGGCTCCTCGACGGACTGCTGCACCGCATCACCGAGGGCGGTCCGGACCCCGAGCCCGGCTCGGCGACCCGCGGCGCGAGCGGCACCTGATCAGCGGTACTCCATCACCAGCACCGCGGTGGCCCCGGGGGTGAGCGCCCGGTAACTGTGCGGCCGGTCGGCGGGGAAGGTGACGTGGTCACCCGGGTCGAGCTCGACCTGCTCGTCGTCCGGCCCGACGCTCCACCGGCCCGTGGACACCACCAGGTGCTCGACGGTGCCGGGGGAGTGGGCGTCGGCCGTCCGCGCCGGCCCGGGTTCGCAGGTGATGAGGTGCAGGTCGCGGCGAGCGCCCGGCGGACAGCGCGACAGCAGTGCGCCGGTGTACGCGGCCTCCTCCGACCGGATCGCGGGACGGTCGGCGAAGCGCACCACCCGCAGCGGCGACGACGGCGGCTCCACCAGGGCGCTGAACGGCACCCCCGCGACCACGGCGATCGCCCACAGCGTCTCGACGCTCGGGTTCCCGGTGCCCGCCTCCAGCTGCGACAGCGTCGACTTCGCGATCCCCGCGCGCCGGGCCAACTCGGCCGAGGAGATCCCGAGGCGTTCGCGCTCCCGGCGGATGGCCGCCGCGATCGTCGCGAGCGGCGGCTCAGGCGTTCGGTTCATCGTTCTCCTCGTTCGACTTGACGAACACAGGCGGTGTTGTTCACTGTATCGGGCATGCGTTCGATACAGCGAACGACCCGCGGGGACGTCCGCGATGCGCTCACCATCTCGGTGGCCGTCGCCGTCGTCGGGGTGTCCTTCGGCGCGCTCGCGCCGGCCGCCGGGCTGTCCCCGGCCATGACGATGGCGATGTCGCTGCTGGTGTTCGCGGGCGGCGCCCAGCTCCTCGTCACCGGGGTGCTCGCCGCCGGCGGAGGCATGTGGGCCGCCGTCGCCGCGGGGCTGGTGCTCAACCTGCGGCACCTGCCGTTCGGCCTGGCGCTGGCCCGCCACCTGGGTGGGGGCTGGGCGCGGCTGCCCGCGGCCCACGTCGTCACCGACGAGTCGACAGCGTTCGTGCTGGCCCGCACCGACGTCCCCGGGAGGGGGTGGCGTGCGTTCCGGATCCTCGGCGTCGTGAAGTACCTGTGCTGGCAGCTCGGCACCGCGGCCGGTCTCGTGCTCGGCGCGAGCGTGCCGGACCCGGGCGCGTTCGGCCTGGACGCGGCCTTCCCCGCCGCGATGCTGGCGATGCTCGTCCCGATGCTGCGCCGGGTCGACGCCCGCCGGGTCGGTGCCGCCGCGGCAGCGGTCTCGCTGGCCTGTGCACCGTTCCTTCCGGCGGGGCTGCCCGTGCTGGCCGGCCTGCTCGGCGTCACCGCCGCCGGACGGACGGAGGAGCAGTCGTGACCGTCGCCGCCCTGCTCGTCCTCGCCGGCGGGACCTACCTCATGCGGCTGCTGCCGCTCGTCCTGCACGACCGGGTCGCCCTGTCACCGCGCACCGTCCGCCTCGTCGAGCTGGGGGCGGCCGGGCTGCTCGTCGCGCTCGTCGCCACCGGAACATGGTTCGAGGGGGCCGGGTTCGCCGGCTGGGCCCGCCCGGCCGGGGTGGCCGTGGCCGCGGGTGCGCTGCTGCTGCGGATGCCGTTCGTGCTGGTCGTCGTCCTCGCCGCGGCGACGACGGCCGGGCTGCGCCTGGCCGGGATCGGCTGAGCCGGTCGTCACCCCGGCGCGCGCCCCGCGCCGGGGACCGCGAGGATCACCCCATGCTCGTGCTCGTCCTCGGTGCCACCGGCTACGTCGGGTCCCGGCTCGTCCCATGCCTGCTCGACGCCGGCCACGACGTGCGGGTGCTCGCCCGCACCCCGGCCAAGCTCGCCGCGCACCCGTGGGGCGACCGGGTCGACGTCGCCCGCGGCGACGCCCAGGACGCGGCCGACGTGCGCCGGGCCTGCGAGGGCGTCGACGCCGTCGTCCACCTGGTGCACGCGATGGACGGCCCCGGCTACGCCGCACGCGACCGCGCCGCCGCGCACGCGCTGGCCGACGGGGCCGCCGCGGCCGGTGTGCGTCGCATCGTCTACCTGGGCGGGCTGCAGCCCGCGGCCGGCACCCGGCGGGTGTCGCAGCACCTGTCCTCGCGCCGGGAGGTCGGTGACATCCTGCTCGCCGGTCCGGTGCCGACCGCGGTGCTGCGTGCCGGGATCGTCGTCGGGACCGGCTCGGCCAGCTTCGAGATGATCCGCCACCTCACCGAGACGGCGATGGGCGGTCCCCTGCTCCTGCCGCTGCCCGACCGGGCGTGGAACCGGATCCAGCCGATCGCCGTCGACGACGTGCTGTACGACATCGTCGGCTGCCTCGACCTGCCCGCCGAGGTGGACCGGGCGTTCGACGTCGGCGGCCCCGACGTGCACACCTACCGCTCCCTGATGAGCGAGTTCGCCGCCGAGGCCGGGCTGCTGCGGCCGTTCCCAGTGCCCGTCCCGCTGTCCGCGCCGCGGCTCACTGCCCGCGCCGTCGCCGCGCTCACCCCGGTCGGCCGGGGCCTGGCCGAGCCTCTGGTCGAGTCGATGCGCCACGAGCTGGTGGCCGACCCCGACGACCTCGCGGCCCTCGACGCGCTCATCGGCACCCCGCCCGGCGGACGGACCCCGTACCGCACCGCGGTCCGCCGTGCCCTCGACGGCGTCGGCGCGGCCGGACCGGGGCCGTCCGACCCGCCCGGCACCGGCCCGCTGGAGTGGTCGACGACCGACACCCGCGACGTGGCCGCCCCCGCCCACGCCGTCTGGTCGGTGATCGAGACGCTCGGCGGCCCGCACGGCTGGTACACCGTCCCGGGGGTCGCGACGCTGACCGGCCACCTCGACGTCCTGGCCGGCGGGCCCGGCGTGGTCCCGCGGCGGCAGGGCGACGGCCCGGCCCGGCTCGTCCCGGGGGAGCCCCTGGACCGCTGGATCGTCGAGGCGGTCGAGCCGGGGCACCGGCTGGTGCTGCGGGCCGCCGACCGGCTGCCCGGCGACGCCCGGCTGGAGCTCGCCGTCACCCCGACCGACCGGCTGACCAGCCGCTACACCCAGACCCTGCGGTTCGCCCCGCGCGGGATGGCCGGGCGGCTGGGGTGGCTGGCGGCCTACCCCTCGCAGCGTTTCGTGTTCGCGGTGATGGCCCGGACCCTGGCCGGGGTCGCCGAGACCCGCTACCGGCGCGAGGTCCGCGCCCTCTGACTCCCACGCCCCCGCAGCTCCGACGTGTGGGGTGCTGCTGCGCCCGGGAGGCGGCTGCCGGGATGCGCGAGGCGGGCGCAGGGACGCGTGGACAGCGCCGCCCGCGGTGCCGCACCCGCACGGGTGCGGCACCACGCGGCGCGTCAGCCCTGGCCGCGGGCCTGCGCCACCTGCTCGGCGCGGTCCTCGGCCGCGATCCGGGTCAGCTCGGCGCCGGCGTCGGGGTCGCGGGTGAGGTTCTCGCCCGACTCCGGGTCGAACACGTGGATCTTCCGCGCGTCCAGCCAGAACTCGGCGTCGCGGCCCTCCCGGATCCGGCTGGTCGAGTCGATCGACACGATCGCCTGGGTACGCAGCTGGTCGGCATCGAGCTCGCGCGACAGCTCCTTCAGCTTGGTCTCCACCTCGGCCGGGGCCTCGTAGGGGATGTAGGCGTACTGCGAGTCGCCCAGCCACTCGGTCACGTCGACCTTCGCGGTGAAGGTGGACCCGACGTGCTTCTTCGCCTCGTCGACCAGGGAGGCGTCCTCGAAGTACTCCGGGCGGATCCCCACCAGTACCAGGTCGCGACCGGCGATCTTCTCGGCGCGCGCGGTGTCGAGCTCGATCGGACCGAACGGCGTCTCCAGCGTGCTCCCGGAGAGCGTCGCGGGCAGGAAGTTCATCGGCGGCGACCCGATGAACCCGGCGACGAACAGGTTGACCGGCTGCTCGTAGAGCTCGCGGGGCGAGGCGACCTGCTGGATGACGCCCTTGCGCAGCACGCAGACGCGGTCGCCGAGGGTCATCGCCTCGGTCTGGTCGTGGGTGACGTAGACCGTGGTGATGCCGAGGCGGCGCTGCAGCCGGGCGATCTCGGTGCGCATCTGCCCGCGCAGCTTCGCGTCCAGGTTGGACAGCGGCTCGTCGAACAGGAACGCGTCGGCGTCACGGACGATGGCGCGGCCCATCGCGACCCGCTGGCGCTGACCTCCGGACAGGTTCGCGGGCTTGCGCTGCAGGTGCTCCTGCAGCTCCAGGACCTTCGCCGCGGCGTCGACCTTCTGCCTGACCTCGTCCTCGGGTGCCTTGGCCAGGCGCAGCGGGAACGCGATGTTCTCGAAGACCGACAGGTGCGGGTAGAGCGCGTAGTTCTGGAACACCATCGACAGGTTGCGGTCCCGCGGGGCCTTGTCGTTGACCCGGTTGCCGGCGATGATCATGTCGCCGGAGGTGATGTCCTCCAGGCCGACGATCATCCGCAGCAGCGTCGACTTCCCGCAGCCGGACGGGCCGACGAGGATCATGAACTCGCCGTCGGCGATGTCCATGCTCACGTCGTTCACGGCCGGGAAGCCGTCCCCGTACTTCTTGACGATGTTCTTCATCTCGATCGACGCCATGGCCGGTCGGTTCCTTTCCGTGTTGCGGAGCGGCAGGGCGTGTCAGCCCTTGACGGCGCCGTTGGTCAGACCGGCGACGATGCGCCGCTGGAAGATCAGGACGAGCACGACGACGGGGATGGTCACGATCACCGCGGCGGCGGCGATCGGGCCGTTGGGCGACTCGAACTGCGACGCTCCGGAGAACAGGCCCAGCGCGGCCGGGACCGGGCGGGACGCGCCGGTCGAGGTCAGCGAGATGCCGTAGGCGAAGTCGTTCCAGGCGATGAAGAACGCCAGGATCGCGGTGGTGAACACCCCGGGCGTCGCCAGCGGGACGATCACCTTGCGGAACGCCTGCCAGGTGGTGGCGCCGTCGACCTGGGCGGCCTGCTCCATCTCCCACGGGATCTCGCGGAAGAACGCCGACATGGTCCAGATCGACAGCGGCAGGGTCAGCGACAGGTAGGGGATGATCAGGCCGGGCCAGGTGTCGTAGAGCCCGATCTGGCGCCACAGGTTGAACAGCGGCGTCACGATCGAGATGACCGGGAAGATCGCCACCGCCAGCGCGGTGGACAGGATCAGCTTCTTGCCCCGGAAATCGAGCCGGGCGATCGCGTAGGCGGCGAACATCGACAGCACGCACGCCAGGAACGTCGCGATGATGCAGATGCCGAAGGAGTTGCGCAGCGCGGGCAGGAACAGCTCGGCCGCGTCGCCGACGAGGATCTGTTCGTAGTTGCTCCACGACACCGACGTCGGCAGGAACTGCTTGTTGGCGATGTCTTCGCTCGACTTCAGCGACAGCAACACGATCCAGCCCACCGGGAACAGGGCGTAGACGACGATCGCGATGCCGGCCACGATCCAGAGGACTCGCTCGCGGGTGGACATCACTTCTCCCCTCGGGCCTGGGACAGGTCGACCTTGAACCCCTTGATGAAGCCGACGCAGATGATCACGACGGACAGGAACAGCAGGACCGACACCGCGGAGCCGAGCCCGATCTCGACCCGGGCGATGGTCTGGCGGTAGGCCAGGAACGACACCGTCTCGGTGTTGTTCGCCCCCGCCGTCATGACGAACACCGAGTCGAACACGCGGAAGGCGTCCAGGGTCCGGAACAGCAGGGCGACCATGATCGCCGCCTTCATGTTCGGCAGCGTCACCTTCCACATCCGCTGCCACCAGGTCGCGCCGTCGACGCGGGCGGCCTCCTGCAGCACGTCGGGCACCTGGGCCAGACCCGCGAGCAGCAGCAGCGAGATGAACGGGGTGGTCTTCCAGATCTCGGCCAGGCAGATCACGAACAGCGACGAGCCGGTCGAGCCGAACCAGTCGGTGTCCGCCGAGACCCCGGGCAGCCAGTCGAACCAGGAGTTGACGAAGCCCGAGTCCAGGGAGAACGCGTACTGCCAGGAGAACGCCGACACGACCGTGATGACGGCGTACGGGATCAGGATCGCCGCGCGCAGGACCGGCCGGATCGCCTTGAGCGCGTTCATCATCACCAGCGCCAGCAGGAAGCCCAGCACCAGCTCGACCGCGACGGTGACCACGGTGATGAACACCGTGACGCCGAACGAGGTCCACCAGATCGAGTCGGTGAGGATGACCGCGTAGTTCTTCAGGCCGACGAACGAGATGTTCTCCGGGTCGGTCAGCCGGTAGTCGAACAGCGAGTAGTAGACGGCCTGGACGATCGGGTAGGCCGTCACCAGCAACATCACGGCGAACGCCGGCCCGGCCAGGTACCAGCCGAGCTTCTGCTCGGCACGGGCCCGGTCGCTGCCACCGCGCGGGGCGGGCGCCGCCCCCGCGGCGGGGCGCGCCGTCGTCGACTCCGTCGTCGTCACAGGAGCTCCTCCTTGGCCAGGACCGCCTTGATCAGCGCGGCGGTCGCGGGACCGACGGTCGGCGGGTCGATGCCCGCGGTCGGGTGGTAGGTGCGCTGGATCGACTCGGAGACCTCGCTGTAGTACGGGGTCTGCGGGCGCGGCTTGGCCTGCTGCAGCGACTGGGCGATCACCGGGGCCATCGGGAACTTCTCCACCACGTCCGGGTCGGTGAACACCGAGATCCGGGCGGCCGGGTTGCCGTTGGTGAGGAAGTACTGCTTCTGGTTCTCGGTCGAGACGATGCACTCGGTGGCCTTGTAGGCCAGGTCGACGTGGTTGCTGAACGCGCCGACGCCGAGGTTGATGCCGCCGTAGGGCGGCGACGAGGGCCTGCCGGCCTCGGTCTGCGGGTAGAGCGCCGCGCCGAAGTCGTCCGGTGTGGACTGCAGGACGGTACCCGCCTCGACCGCGCTGTTGACCTTGCCCCAGACGAACGGCCAGTTCACCTGGAACATCGCCTCACCGGCCTGGAAGGCGTTGGAGTTCTCGTCCTCGGAGTTGGTCGAGAACCCGGGACCGCCGACGGCGGAGACGGCCTTCATGATCTCCGCGGCCTTCGTCGCGGCGGGGGAGTCCAGCCCGAGCTGCACACCCTCCGGGTCCTGCGGCGAGGCGTTGGTGATGATCTGGCCGCCGCCGCCCTCCACCAGCGCGTTCAGCCAGACGGTCAGCGACTCGGCCCGGATGCCCTGCGCGGCGATGATCGAGTTCTTCGACCGTGCGGCCGCCACGACCTGGTCCCACGTGACCGGCTTCGACATGTCCAGCCCGGTGCCGTCGACCTGGGACTTGCGGTACCAGAGCAGCTGGGTGTTGGCCCAGAACGGCACCGTGACCAGCCTGCCGTTCCAGCTCGCGCCCTCCTTCGCGGAGTTCACGATCCCCGCTGTGGTCCGCCGGGCGACGTCCTCGGGAACAGGGGCGAGGAACTTCGCCTCGGCGAACTCGGGGATGTAGGGCGGGTCGATGGACATGATGTCGATCGAGCTGTCGTTCGCCGCGAGCCGGCGGATCAGCTGTTGGCGCTGCTCCGCGGACTGGCGCGGCAGCACCGACACCGCGATCGAGTACTCGCCGTTCGACGCCGCCGAACAACGCTGGGCGATCTCGGCCTGCCCGCCGTCGTCGGGGTTGATGTACCAGTTGAGGACCGGCGGGCCCGCGGGTGCGCCTCCGCAGCCCGCCAGCAGGGCGAGGGCGACGGCGGCCGCACCGGCGGCCAGCGTCCTCCTCCACCGTGTGCGACGCATGGTCAACTCCGAACTCCCGTGTTCGATACCGCTGCTGTCCCGACGCACGTCGGCGTCGCTGGAAGCGTTTCCAGCCGAGACTGTGAGCCCTTCACTCGGGAGTGTCAAGGCTCACAGCGCCCGCGCTGGTAGGCGACGATCCTTACTGATCAACAGGCGCTGGTCCAGCGCGGACGGATAACATCCGCTCTTGCAATCGCTTCCAGCTTTCGGCATACATGTGTCGTGCCCGAGCCGGTCAACCTGGCGGACGTGGCCCGGCTGGCCAAGGTCTCACCGGCCACCGCGTCACGTGCGCTCAGCGATCACCCCCACGTCGCCGCGGCCACCCGTGCCCGGGTGTGGGAGGCCGCGCGCGCCCTGGAGTACGTGGTCAGCCCGGACGCCGCCGGGCTCGCGCGGGGCACCACGGGGCGGATCGCCGTCGTCGTCCCGCACCTGTCCCGGTGGTGGTTCGGGGCCGCGCTGGAGGGGCTGTCCGAGGTGCTGCGCGAGGCCGGGCGCGACCTGCTGCTGTACCACCTCGGCGACGCCGCGGCCCGGCGCGCGTTCTTCGCCGAGCTGCCCGCCCGGCGCCGCGCCGACGCCGTCGTGCTGCTCGGGTTCGGCGTCGACGACGCCGAGCGTGCCCGGCTGGAGCGGATCGGTGTCGGGATCGTGTCGGCGGGGACCCGGATCGGGCACCATCCGTCGGTGTCGATCGACGAGCGCGTCGCCGGCCGCCAGGCCGTCGACCACCTGCTCCACCTCGGACACCGGAGGATCGGGATGATCGGGATGATCGTCACCACCGACCCGGAGCTGGACCCGGGCCAGCCCGCGGGGCGGGCCGCCGCCTACCGGGCCGCGCTCGCCGACGCCGGCGTCGGGTACGACCCCGCGCTGACGGTCCGCGTGCCGTGGAGCCCGGAGGGCGGGGCGCGCGCGATGGGCGAGCTGCTCGGGCTGTCCGACCCCCCGACGGCGGTCTACGCCCACACCGACGAGGTCGCCCTCGGTGCCGTCGGGACGCTGCGTCGGGCCGGGCTCGCGGTGCCCGGCGACGTGTCGGTCATCGGCATCGACGACCATCCCCTGGCCGCGCTGACCGATCTGTCCACCGTGGCCCAGCCGGCGGCCGAGCAGGGCGCCGTCGCGGCCCGGATGGCGCTGGCGACGCTGGCCGGCGACCCGGTCGACCCGCTCGCCACCCTGCCGACCCGGCTGGTCATCCGCGGCTCCACCGCCCCACCGGCCCGCGGCGCCCGGGGAGTGTCCTGAATGGATGCCTCACCGGAGCTCGTGCTGCGGGCACCCGGCCCCGAGCTGATCGCCCTGCCGTGGAACGAGCCGCTGGAGGACTGGGACGAGACGCGGGTCCCTTTGCGCGACATGGAGGTCGGTCCCAGCCGGCACCTCGTCCGGTTCGTCGAGGCCGACGGTGCACTGTGGGCGCTCAAGGACATGCCCGAGCGGATCGCCCGTCGCGAGTACGACGTGCTGCGCCGGCTCGGGCACCAGTGTCTGCCCGCGGTCCGCCCGGCCGGGCTGGTGAACCAGCCGGCGCACGAGACCGCGATCCTGGTGACCCGGTACCTGAGCGGGTCCTGGCAGTACCGCAGGCTGTTCCTGCGGCTCCCCCCGAACCGGCCGCGGCACCGCGCCCGGCTGTTCGACGCGATGATCTCGCTGCTGGTCGAGCTGCACCGGCACGGCGTGTTCTGGGGCGACTGCTCGCTGAACAACACCCTGCTCACCCGCGACGGGCAGACCCTGCAGGCCTTCCTCGTCGACGCCGAGACCAGCGAGGTGCACCCGGACGGCCTGTCCGACGGTCAGCGCGAGCACGACGTGACGATCCTGGTCGAGAACGTCGCCGCCGGGATGATCGACCTGGCGACCTCGCTGGAGCGGCCGCCGGAGATGATCCCGCAGCTGATCGACGAGGCCACCGCGCTGCCCGAGCGCTACCGGGAGCTGTGGGACGCCCTGCACGCCTCGCCGGTCTTCGCCTTCGGCGACCGCTACCGCGTCGAGGGTGCCATCCGTGAGCTCAACGACCTGGGCTTCGCCGTGGACGAGGTCTCCCTGCTGCCGGTCGGCGACGGCCGGTCCCGGCTGCACATCGCCGTCGGTGACCGGAACTACCACTCCGCGACGCTGCGCAGGCTGACCGGCGTCGAGGTGGGGGAGGGCCAGGCCCGGATCCTGCTCGGCGACCTCAACGCGCACCGCGACTGGATGCAGCGGCGCACCGGTCAGCCGGTCTCGGACCGCGCGGCCGCACGCAGCTGGATCGACCACTGTCTCGAGCCCGGCTCGGCCCGCGCGCACGCCGCGCTCGGCGGTGCCGGGGATCCGGTGCAGGCCTACTGCGACCTGCTGGAGGTGCGCTGGCTGCTGTCCGAACGGGCCGGTGCCGACGTCGGCAACGAGGCGGCACTCGCGGCGCTCGGGGCCGGTGCCCCGACCGACTCGGCGGCGAAGATGGCCGTCGCCGACGCGCCCACCGGGCCGCTGCCGCGGATCCCCGCGGAGGAGCCCGACGACCGGTGACGTGCGTCGTCACATCGTTGACGCCCCGGTAACCACACGCCTGGCGGTACTGTTCGGGGCCGTGTCCATTCCCGGTCCCGGTTACGCCATCACCGCACGCGTCGACGCCCCCGCCAACCCGACCTCGGCCGGTGACCTCACCGCCGCCGTCGGCCAGGTCGGCGGCGTCGTCACCGCCTTCGACGTCGTCGAGGCGCGCACCGAGAGTCTCGTCGTCGACATCTCGGTCAACGCCCGCAACACCGAGCACGTCGAGGAGATCAAGGCCGCCATCGAGCAGCTCGAGGGCTTCTCGGTCCGCAAGGTCTCGGACCGGACCTTCCTGCTCCACCTCGGCGGCAAGATCGAGGTCCGCTCCAAGGTGAACCTCCGCACCCGTGACGACCTGTCGCGCGCCTACACCCCGGGCGTCGCGCGGGTGTCGATGGCGATCGCGGAGAACCCGTCCGACGCCCGCCGTCTGACGATCAAGCGCAACACCGTCGCCGTCGTCACCGACGGGTCCGCGGTGCTCGGCCTGGGCAACATCGGCGCCGCCGCGGCGATGCCGGTCATGGAGGGCAAGGCGGCGCTGTTCAAGCAGTTCGCCAACGTCGACGCGTGGCCGGTCTGCCTCGACACCCAGGACACCGAGGAGATCATCCGCACCGTCCAGCTGATCGCGCCGGGCTACGGCGGCATCAACCTGGAGGACATCGCGGCGCCGCGCTGCTTCGAGATCGAGCGCCGGCTGCGCGAGCTGCTCGACATCCCGGTCTTCCACGACGACCAGCACGGCACCGCCGTCGTCGTCCTCGGCGCGCTGCGCAACGCGCTGCGCGTGGTCGGCAAGAAGTTCTCCGACGTCCGCGTGGTCGTCTGCGGGGTCGGTGCGGCCGGCTCGGCGATCATCCGGCTGCTCGGGTCGGAGGAGACCGCCGACGTCGTCGCCGTCGACGTGGACGGCATCGTCCACACCGGACGCGAGGGGATGGACGACAACCTCGCCTCGATCGCCGCGCAGACCAACAAGGACGGCAAGCAGGGCACGCTGGCCGACGCGCTCGTCGGGGCCGACGTCTTCATCGGGGTCAGCGCGCCGAACCTGTTCGGCGAGACCGAGCTGCGGTCGATGAACGACGACGCGATCGTGTTCGCGCTGGCCAACCCGGACCCCGAGGTCGACCCGACGCTGGCGATGCGCCACGCCGCCGTCGTCGCGACCGGGCGGTCGGACTACCCGAACCAGATCAACAACGTGCTCGCCTTCCCCGGCGTGTTCCGCGGCCTGCTCGACGCGCAGGCCCACGACATCACCGACGAGATGATGCTCGCGGCCTCCGCGGCGATCGCCGACGTCGTCGCCGAGCCGAACCCGTCGTTCATCGTGCCGAGCGTGTTCGACCAGAGCGTGGCCCCGGCCGTCGCCGAGGCGCTCCGCAACGCCGCCACGAAGCAGGCCAAGCGCGGCGAGGTCGAGGCGGGCTGACCCGGCCCTGCGGCGGGCGACCACCCCGGTCGGCGCGGGCACCGGCGCGGACGCCGGGCCGCGTTCGACGGGGAGGTCGCCGTACGGTGCCGCGGCTCACCCCCGGACGGGCGGTTGCCGCAGGTCGGGCGGGTCTACGCTGGTCGGCATGGCGGTGAGGATCGGTGTGCTGGCCCTGCAGGGCAACGTCCGCGAGCACGTGGCGGCGCTGACCGGGGCGGGTGCCGAGGCCGTGCCGGTCCGCCGTGCGTCCGAGCTGGCCGCGGTGGACGGCATCGTCCTGCCCGGCGGTGAGTCGACGACCATGTCGAAGCTGCTCGACACCTTCGAGCTGCTGGAGCCGCTGCGTGCCCGGCTGCGTGAGGGACTGCCCGCCTACGGCTCGTGCGCCGGCATGATCCTGCTGGCCGAGGAGATCCTGGACGGGCGGCCCGATCAGCACCAGCTCGGCGGGCTCGACGTCGTCGTGCGGCGCAACGCGTTCGGCCGGCAGGTCGACTCCTTCGAGACCGACCTGGAGTTCACCGGGCTCACCGGTGATCCGGTGCACGCGGTGTTCATCCGGGCCCCGTGGGTGGAGAAGACCGGCGGCGAGGTCGAGGTGCTCGCCACCGTCCCCGCCGTCACCAGCACCGGTGCCGATGCCGGTGAGGCCTCGGGCCGCGCGGTCGCGGTGCGGCAGGGCCCGGTGCTCGCCACCTCGTTCCACCCGGAGCTGACCGGGGACCGGCGGGTGCACGCACTGTTCGTCGACATGGTGCGGGCCGCCACCGGTTGATGCGGTGCGGGCCGCCACCGGTTGATGCGGTGCGGGCCGCCACCGGTTGATGCGGTGCGGGCCGCCACGGGGTGGTTCGGCGCGGCCACCACCGGGTGGCGCCGCGGCGGGTCAGTCGGTCGAGCCGGTGGCGCCGCGCTGGTAGGCGGTGGGCTCGCCGGGTTCGGCGGTCCGCCGGCGTTCCGCGGCCACGGTGGAGTCGATGCCCGCGTGCCACCGCTCGGGGGAGCGTCGGCGCACGGTCCGGGCACGGCGGAACCCGGCGACGGCGGGGGTCAGCAGGGCGTCGGCGACCGGAGCGTGCCGGATCTGCAGGTCCTGGCTCATCGCCGGGCCGTGGATGCGGCGGGTGATCGCGTCGAGTGCGGGCCGGGACAGCCGCGGCGGGACTCCGAGCAGGCCCCGGAGCAGCACCGAGATCGAGTCGAGGGTCGCGGCGGCGAGACGCGCGGAGTCGTCGGACACGGGCCCGGTGACGGTCTGCAGGACGTCGTCGATCCGGCGGGCCGCGTCGTGGCTGGTGATCCCCTCGACGAGCCGGGCATCGATCCCGAGCAGGTGTCCGATGTACCACCAGTAGCGGTAGAGGCCGTCGAGCTCGCGTCCGGTGAGGTCGAACCCGAACCGTTCCTCCGCGACGAAGGAGGTCAGGGTGAAGTCCATCCAGGTCCGCCCGAGGTCCACCTGGTTGATGGGGACGCCGTCGGCGGTGCTGTCGTACCCGCGGTCGAGTGCGAGCCTGCGCATGTGGGCGTGCAGCATGCGGACGTTCAGGGTCGCGACGTAGCCGGGCCGCCCGCGGCGCAGGTTGCCGGGCAGCATCGCCTGGGTCAGCCAGGCCCCGGTCTCGGAGAGCCGCTTGTCGGCGCGGTCGACGAGGCGGCCGGTGGTGGACAGGACCTTCGCGATCGACGGTGACTCGTACACGCGGACGAGGGCGCCCGCGCTGAGCGAGAGGATGTGGACCGGGGTGGGCGAGCTGAACCAGGGGCGAGGGAACTCGTCGAGCAGCTCGTCGTCGACGTAGTCGGGCGGGGTCTCGGTCTGCCGCAGCAGCGCGGCGAGGGCGGGCGGCGGGTCGTCGAGTGCGTCGAGGCCGTGCTCGATCCCGCGGTTGAGCAGCGGTCGCGCCGTCGCCGTCCCGAGCGCGTGCATCTCGTCGACGACGGCGTCGGCGAGCGGATCGCCGGTGGTCAGGGCCCACTGCATCAGGTCGGCGCGGGTCTCGCCGAACTGGGCGAGTACGGCGGTCCGGCTCGACCGGGCGGTCGGCCATGCGGCGGTGACGGTCATCGTGGCTCCTGGTCCTCGTGGTGTGGCGGGTCGGCCGGTGGCCGACCGGGCGTCGGGTGGTCGGGAACGCCGAACGCGGCGAAGAGCCGTGTGACGTCGGCGCGCATGGTCGCGGTGGGTGCGTCGGCGCCCCGCGCCATCTCGTGCAGGATCAGCCCGGACAGCGAGCGGGCGAGGGTGCGTGCGGTGTCGCGGGACGCGGTCAGCGGGGCGAACAGCGCGGCCAGCTCCTCGACGAACGCCTCGGCCATCGGGCGCAGCCGCGGGTTGTGGATCGCGCTGAGGGTCAGCTGGACGACCCCGTCCGGTGGCAGTCGGTCGCCGTAGGGGGCGCGGGCCACGACGGCCATGGCCGCGTCGACGATCCCGGCCCCGCGTTCGACGGCCTCGCGCGCGGTCCGGCGCATGTCGGCGATGGTCCGGGAGCTGGTCGCCTCGAACGCGGCGACGAGCAGGTCGTCGGCGGTGCGGAAGTGGTAGGTCGTCGAGGCGAGGGACGTCCCGGCCTTGGCGGCCACGGCGCGCTGGGTCACCGCGGCGACGCCGTCGGTGCAGATGATCTCGATGGCGGCGTCGAGCAGCGCGGCGCGGGTCCGTGCGCTGCGGGTGTGTCGTCCGTCCACAATCTGTACGGTAGTACGAATTGATGGGCGAGGGGCAACTCGGTTCCGTCACCGGGCCCCCGGGGTGGGGGTTGCCCCAGGTGCACCCGGGGGAGCGCCGTGTGGGCCGATCGGCCCGCCGCGGGGAGCATGGGGTCATGACCAGCACCGTCGTGCCCACCGGGTCGCGCCCGGCCCTGCCGTCCGCGGTGGGGCTGAGCGTGGCGCTGTGGCTCGGCGCGATCCTGGCCGGGTTCGCCGAGACCCTGGTCCGGCTGGCGGGCCCGGTGCCACCCTCGGTCGTGGAGATCCTCGCGCGCGGCGGGATCTACCTGGTGCTGGGCGTGCTGGTCGTGCAGCTGCTCTCCGGGCACGACGTGCACCGCTGGACCGTCGTCGGTGTCCTGGGGGTCCTCGGCACGGCGTCACTGGTGGTGGGGCCGCTGCGGGCGCTGGCGGGCGGGGGATCGGTCGGGCTGTTCCTGACGACCGCGACCGGCCCCGAGCTGGCCGCCGCCGCGCTGCGCGCGCTGCACGTGGCGGAGCTGCTCGCCGCCGTCGTGCTGCTGTTCCACCCCGCTGCGCAGACCTTCTACCGGGCGTCCGCCCGCACGACCTCGCCGTCGACGACCGTGGCCGGTGCGGCGGCCGGGAGCCGGTAGCGGATCAGTCGGGAGCTGTTCGCGACGACCGCGACGCTGGAGGCGTTGTGCAGGATCGCTGCGACCACCGGTGACATCGCGCCGCCCGCGGAGACCAGCAGCCCCGCCGCGTTCACCGCGATCGACATGCCGTAGTTCTGCCGGATCAGGGTGATCGACCGGCGTCCCAGGTCACGCAGGTCCAGCAGCGCGCCGAGGTCGTCCGCGGCGAGGGCCACGTCGGCGGTCTCCACCGCGACGTCGGTCCCGGCCACGCCCATCGCGATCCCGATGTCGGCCAGCGCCAGTGCCGGGGCGTCGTTCGTGCCGTCGCCGATCATCGCGACGGTGTGGCCCTGCTCCTGCAGCGCCCGCACGACGTCCTGCTTCTGCTCGGGCATGACCTCGGACCGGTACTCGGTGATGCCGAGCTCCTCGGCGACGGCCTTCGCGGTCTGCGGGTGGTCGCCGGTGAGCATGACGATCCGGGTGACGCCGTCGGCGCGCAGCCGCTCCAGCACGTCGCGGGCCTCGGCACGCACGGTGTCGCGCAGCGAGACCAGACCGACCAGGGTGCCGTCGACGGCCAGCAGCAGCGGGGTCTCCGAGGCCTTCTGCAGCCGTCGCACCCAGTCCGCGGCCTTGCGCGGCACCGTGACGCCCTGCGCGCGGAGCAGGTCGCGCGACCCGATGAGCAGCACCCGGCCGTCGGCCTGGACCCGCATGCCCTGGCCGAGCAGGACCTCGCACTCCTCGTGCGGCGGGATCTCGATCCGCCGCTCCTCGGTGGAGCGGATGACCGCCTGGGCCAGGGGGTGCCGGGAGTGGATCTCCGACGACGCGGCGTGGGCGAGGACCTGCTCGGGCGACCAGTCGTCGTGGAAGGAGATGACGTTGGTGACGATCGGGCGGCCCTGGGTCAGGGTGCCGGTCTTGTCGAACACGACCGCGTCGACCCGCCCGGCCGCCTCGAGGTGCGCGCCGCCCTTGATGAGGATGCCGCGCCGGGCGCCGTTGCCGATCGCCGCGGAGATCGCGGTCGGGGTGGACAGGCCGACCGCGCACGGGCAGGCGATGAGCAGCATCGTCATCGCGCGCCGCACGTCGCGGGTGGCGATCAGGGTCAGTGCCGAGAGCAGGAACGACGCCGGCACGAACCGGCGGGAGAAGTTCTCGCCGACGGTCTGGATCGGGGCCCGGTCGCCCTGGGCCTGCTCGACCCGGTCGATGATCCGGCCGATCGCGGTGTCCTGGCCGACGGCCGTCGCCCGGACCACGATCCGCCCGCGCAGCAGCACCGACCCGGCGTGCAGGGTGTCGCCGGGGGCGACCGAGACCGGCAGCTGCTCGCCGGTGATCGCGGCCTGGTCGGCGACGCCCTCGCCCTCGACGACCTCGCCGTCGACGGGCAGCACGATCCGCTCGTGCACCACGACCTCGTCGCCCACGGACAGGTCCGCGATGTCGACCTCGACCTCGACGGTGCTGCCGTCGGGGGCGAGCGTCCGGGTCCAGGTGCGGGTGGTGGCACCGGTGAGCAGCTCGGAGATGGCGCGCCGGGAGCGGCGCAGCGTCAGGTCCTGGAGGTACTCGCCGATGTTGAGCAGCCACAGCACGGTCAGCGCGACGACGTTCTCGCGCAGCACCAGGCTCGCGACGGTCGCCGCGGACACCAGCGCGTCGGTGCCCGCGCCCTTCCCGCCGGCGAGCGCGCGCAGCGCCCCGCGCAGGAACGGGTAGCCGGTGAAGATCGTGACGCCGGTGGCGACGGTGCGGCTGGCGGGGCCCAGCAGCGGCGGGCGGCGGAGCGCGTAGCGGCGGAATCCCAGTGCGGCGAGCGCGACGCCACCGACGACCAGGCGGGCCAGCTCGCCGTTGTGCTGGTCGGCCGAGCGCGGTGTGCGCGCCGCGGTGGCCTCCGGCTCGGCGCCCAGGCCCTTGCCGATGGCCTCGACGAGTTCGACACGGTGGCAGCCGGGGCGGTACCAGACCACGACGTTGCCGGTGCGCGGGTAGGCGTGCACCTGGCGCACCCCGCCGACGTGGTCCAGCTCGTCCTCGACGGCCACGGCCAGCGCCGTCCGCCCGCGCAGCGCGGGGACGGCGAAGCGGACGCGGCCCGCGGCGTCACTGAGGACGGTGGCCTCCGGGCCGGCGGTGTCGCTGCTCACGGTCTCGCTCGTCTCGCTCGTCGTGCCCGGAGGACCGGGATCAGTGCTCGTGGCCGTGCCCGTGCCCGTTGCCCGGCGCGGGGGCCTCCTCGCCGATGCGGCCGCGGGCCTCGGAGACGATGTCGGCGGTCGCCAGGCGGGCCTTCTCGGCGCCGGTCTCCGCGGCGCGGGCGCCCTTGAGGCCCCAGGTGGTCACCGAGACGGCGGCCTCGCGGACGGCGCCGGAGCGTGCGACCTTCTTGACGCCGTCGTAGGCGACCGCGCCGGCCAGCCCGCTCACGACGAGCCCCACGGCCTTGCCTGCCACTGCTCCGAACACGTGCGCTCCTCTCGCGACCGGCGCCCGGTGCAGGTGCCGACAACGGTTGTCAGAGTAGTCCTCGCCGGGTTCCCGACGGGACGTGGTGGCGAACCATAGCGGTTCATGCATGTGTCCTCGTGGGGCGGGGTCTGCTCGGGCCCGACCCGGCGCGGAGCCGCGTCGTCGGTAGCATTGACGGGTTCCCGCAGGTCGGCCCGACCGCAGCTCGCGCTGCGGGGCGTCGGACCTGCCCCTCACCGCGCGTCGTGTGCGTGGTGCGAGCACGAGAGGTGGGCAGACGAGCCGATGAGCGGTCACTCCAAGTGGGCGACGACCAAGCACAAGAAGGCCGTGATCGACGCCCGCCGCGGCAAGATGTTCGCCAAGCTGATCAAGAACATCGAGGTCGCGGCCCGGACCGGCGGCGGTGACCCCGACAGCAACCCGACGCTCTACGACGCCATCCAGAAGGCGAAGAAGAGCTCGGTCCCGAACGACAACATCGACCGTGCGGTCAAGCGTGGTTCGGGTGCCGACGCCGGTGGCGCCGACTACCAGACGATCACCTACGAGGGCTACGGCCCGAACGGGGTCGCCGTGCTGGTCGAGTGCTTGTCCGACAACCGGAACCGGGCGGCGACCGAGGTCCGGACCGCGATGACCCGCAACGGCGGCACCATGGCCGACCCGGGGTCGGTGGCGTACCTGTTCAACCGCAAGGGCGTCGTGGTGCTGCCGAAGGCCGACCTGTCCGAGGACGACGTGCTGATGGCCGTCCTCGACGCCGGCGCCGAGGAGGTGAACGACCTCGGCGACAGCTGGGAGGTCGTCTCGGAGCCGACCGACGTCGTCGCGGTGCGCACCGCGCTCCAGCGCAGCGGGATCGACTACGACTCCGCCGAGGCGGTCTTCGTCCCGTCGATGCAGGTCGAGCTGGACGCCGAGGGCGCGAAGAAGGTCTTCAAGCTGATCGAGGCGCTCGAGGACTCCGACGAGGTCCAGAACGTCTACGCCAACTTCGACGTCTCCGACGAGGTCATGGCCGAGGTCGGCTGAGCGGCGCGTCCCGTCCCGGTGCGGTCGTCCCCCTCGTGGGGCGGCCGCACCGTCGTCTCCGGGGCCGGCCCGTCCGGGAGCCGACCCGCGGCCGCGTTCACTGTCGGGGGTCGGTTCTAGACTCGCCGCCGATGAGCACAGCGACGCAGGGCACCCAGAAGTCGGCCTCGGCGAAGAAGAAGGCACCGGCGAAGCCGCGCCTGTTGCTGCTCGACGGCCACTCCCTGGCCTACCGGGCGTTCTTCGCGCTGCCCGCGGAGAACTTCCGCACCGGAACCGGGCAGACCACGAACGCGGTCTACGGCTTCACCTCGATGCTGATCAACCTGCTGCGCGACGAGGAGCCGACCCACCTCGCGGTGGCCTTCGACGTGTCCCGCACGACCTTCCGCTCCGAGCGCTACGCCGAGTACAAGGCGAACCGCTCGTCGACGCCGGACGACTTCCGCGGCCAGATCGACCTCATCAAGGAGGTCCTGGGCGCGCTGAACATCCCGGTCTTCGCCGTCGACGGGTACGAGGCCGACGACCTCATCGCCACCCTCGCCACCCGGGCCGAGGCGCGCGGCTTCCAGGTGCTCATCACCACCGGGGACCGTGACGCGTTCCAGCTGGTCACCGACGACGTCACCGTCCTGTACCCCAAGCGCGGCGTGTCCGACCTCGGCCGGATCGACCCGGCCGAGGTCGACAAGCGCTACGGGCTCACCCCGACCCAGTACCCGGACTTCGCGGCGCTGCGCGGCGACCCCTCGGACAACCTGCCCTCCATCCCCGGGGTGGGGGAGAAGACCGCGGCCAAGTGGGTCCGGGAGTTCGGTTCGCTCGCGGAGCTGACCGACCGGGTCGACGAGGTGAAGGGCAAGGCCGGGGACAACCTGCGGGCCAACCTGGCGAACGTGCTGCTCAACCGCCAGCTCACCGAGCTGGTGCGCGACGTCGACCTCGGCGCCGACCCCGAGGAGCTCGAGCTGCGCCCCTGGGACCGGGACGCGGTGCACCGCCTGTTCGACGAGCTGGAGTTCCGGGTGCTGCGCGAGCGGCTGTTCTCCACGCTGTCCTCCGCCGAGCCCGAGGCCGAGTCCGTCTTCGAGGTCGCCGGCGAGGTCGTCGCCCCCGGCGCGGTGCGGGCCTGGCTGGACACCCACGCCCGCGACGGCCGTCGCGTCGCGGTGAGCTTCGCCGGGGTCACCGGCCCGATCGCCGGGCGCGACCTCGACGGGATCGCGCTCGCCGCGGGTGAGCCGACGGTCGAGCAGCGGGCCGCCGGCGCAACCGCGGGCGTCCCGGCCGCCGGCTACCTCGCGCTGACCGGCCTCACCCCGGACGACGAGGCGGCGCTGGGCGACTGGCTCGCCGACCCGTCCGTGCCCAAGGCCGCGCACGACGTGAAGCCGGTGCTGCACGCGCTGCGTGCGCGGGGCTGGACCCTGGGCGGGCTGACCAGCGACACCGCGCTCGCCGCGTACCTGGCCAAGCCGGGGCAGCGGACCTTCGACCTGGCCGACCTCGCGCTGCGCTACCTGCGTCGCGAGCTGCGCACCGAGGAGCCCGCCGACGGTCAGCTGTCGCTGCTGGGCGGCGAGGAGGAGGCCGACGCCCGGGCCGCCGAGCAGGAGATGCTCGCGGCCTCGGCGATCGCCGAGCTCGCCGACGCCCTCGACGCCGACCTCGCCGAGCGGGGCGGCAGCGAGCTGCTGGCCGACCTCGAGCTGCCGCTGGCGTTCGTACTGGCCGACTGCGAGGCCGCCGGGATCGCCGTCGACGGCGAGACCCTGTCCGACCTGGAGTCCGACTTCGGCACCCAGGTCCGGGAGGCCGCGCGGCAGGCCTACGAGGTGATCGGCAAGGAGATCAACCTCGGCTCGCCCAAGCAGCTGCAGGTCGTGCTGTTCGACGAGCTGGAGATGCCCAAGACCAAGCGCACCAAGACCGGTTACACCACCGACGCGGACGCGCTGGCGAGCCTCTACGCGCAGACCGAGCACCCGTTCCTGCAGTTCCTGCTGCAGCACCGCGACGCGACCCGGCTGAAGGTGACCGTCGACGGGCTGATGAAGTCCGTCGCCGAGGACGGCCGGATCCACACCACGTACTCGCAGACGATCGCCGCGACCGGCCGGCTGTCCTCCACCGACCCGAACCTGCAGAACGTGCCGATCCGCACCGCCGCCGGGCGCCGGATCCGGGACGCCTTCGTGGTCGGGTCCGCGCCGGACGGCACGCCGTACGCCGAGCTGCTCACCGCGGACTACAGCCAGATCGAGATGCGGATCATGGCGCACCTGTCCGAGGACGCCGCGCTGATCGAGGCCTTCCGCTCACAGCACGACTTCCACGCCGAGACCGCCGCCCGGGTCTTCGGCGTCGCGGCCACCGAGGTGACGCCCGAGCAGCGCGCCAAGATCAAGGCGATGAACTACGGCCTGGCCTACGGGCTGTCGGCCTACGGCCTGTCCGGGCAGCTGCGGATCTCCACCGAGGAGGCGAAGGGGCTGATGGACGACTACTTCGCCGGGTTCGGCGGAGTGCGCGACTACCTCGCGGGAGTCGTCGACCAGGCCCGCAAGGACGGCTACACCGCCACCATCCTCGGGCGGCGGCGCTACCTGCCCGACCTCACCAGCGACAACCGTCAGCGCCGGGAGATGGCCGAGCGGATGGCGCTCAACGCCCCGATCCAGGGCAGCGCCGCGGACATCATCAAGGTCGCGATGCTCGGGGTGTACCGGGCGTTGCAGGCCGAGGGGCTGCGCAGCCGGATGCTGCTGCAGGTGCACGACGAGCTGGTCCTCGAGGTCGCCGAGGGTGAGCGCGAGGCCCTGGAGGCACTCGTTCGTCGGGAGATGGCGGCCGCGGCGGACCTGTCGGTGCCGCTGGAGGTGTCGGTCGGGTCCGGCCGCAGCTGGGACGCCGCGGCGCACTGAGGTGTTCTCAGTAGCGGGGTGGCAGGTCGTGGCGACACGCCGAGGGTGGTGAGATGAGCGGGAACGGGGCAGGACCCCGGTAGATCGGTTCGGTCCAGCACAGATCGACACCGTCACCGAGGTCCTGCATGTCTGATCCTGTCACCTACACCGCTGTCCTCCCGATCGGGGAGCGCACCGTGGCCTATCTGGCGCGGCTCCTGGTCCTTCAACGCCGTCGACGTGGCACCCGGCGGCGGGCGTTGACCCCGTTCGCCCAGGCAGTGCTGGTGATCCGCTGGTTCTGTGATGCTACCCGGGTCCGATGTTTGGCCGGTGACAACGCGATCAGCACTGCAACGGCCTACCGTTACCTGCACGAAGGCATCGACGTCCTCGCCGCGGCCGCACCCGGCCTGCACGGAGCCCTGCTCGCCGCCCGCACAGCCGGGCACACCCACGTGAATCTCGACGGCACCCTGATCGCCACCGACCGGTGCCGCGCGCTCGGCCTCACCCCCGGGGTCGACCTGTGGTGGTCGGGCAAGCACCGCCGCCACGGCGGGAACATCCAGGTCCTCACCGCACCTGATGGATGGCCGCTATGGACCAGCGACGTGCGGCCGGGCCGCGAGCACGACACCCGCTGCGCCCGTACCCACCCCGGGCTGCTCGAGGGCCTGGCCGCGTTCACCGACGACACCCACGCCGCGCTGGGCGACCTCGGCTACGAAGGCGAAGCCGACCGGCTCACCGTGCCCATCAAACCCGTCCCCGGCCGCGGGCAGACGGTCAACCAGCGCACCGTCAACACCCTGCACTCAGCCCTTCGTGCTCTGGCCGAACGCGGAAACGCCCTGCTCAAGACCACCTTCGCCGCGTTGCGGCGAGTCACGCTATGTCCCTGGCGCACCGGCGCGATCACCGCAGCTGCGCTCGTACTACTCCACACCGAGTACGACCGCACGACATGATCAACCCGCTACTGAGAACACCTCAGTGAGCGACCGTCACGAGAAGTGTCGGCCGAGATGGGGGTATCAGCAGGCAGCGGCCAGAGAAGGCGGCTCGCGCCGCAGGCCGGTCAGGCTCTGCGGGAACAGCTCGGAAAGATCAACAGACCGAGGAGGAGACGCGACAGAAATCGACGTGTGCGCGCGATGTCAGCGGCAGTCGAATCGTCACGCCGCGACGCTAACCGACGCGCAGTAGTTGGGGCAACCGTCGAGTATGTGCGGCGCGCCTCACCTCGATTCGGTGAAGCTGTTCCGGTGATCGGGCTTCCTGTTCGGTCGGAGTCACCCGAAGATCGGCAGCGGGTATCGCTCTCGGATCACGGGTACCTCGCGGGCCGGGACGGCGACGAGCCACGAGAACTTGTCGGGCGCACCGCGGGTGACAGCGTGACTGCGCGGATGGCACCTCGACGCCCCGGAGGACACGGGATGGTGGGACGGGTCGTCGTGGTCGGGGGCGCCGCGCGGCACCGCTGGCGAACTCACCGCACTCGCGGAGCGGCTGGGAGGGATGTCGGCACGTGGCCGGCTGGCCTGCCGTCCGGACGTCTGCGCCGTTCAGCGAACGGGTCTGTGGGCGGGATCGGCTTGACATCGGGTGCGGCGCGGAGGTTGGGTGAAGTCGTCCATCCAGAGCGGCCGAGAGAACCGGCTCGACGACGCCGCAGCAACCACGTCCCCACGGGCGCAGGTGCTTCCGCCGGAAGCGATGGGGGAGCCGTGCGCCAGTGGATCCGGGGTGTCTGGTCCCGGCGTCGGCACGTGGACTACTGCCGGACGGGGACCGCGCTCTGTCGGTGAGGACCGACCTCGACCCGCCCGTCCTCGGCGAGCTGGTCGTCGCCGAGGTCGCGCACCGCCCGGCCGCCGCGCGGTCCGTTCTGCTGCGGACCCCGCGGGTGCGTCCGGCTGTCTGACTCGTTCCCGTCCTGCCGATCTGTCGACAGACCGGCGGGACACGACACGTGAGGTCGCCATGACCGACACCCTCCCCGTGATCGACCTCTCCCGCTTCCGCGCCGGCCCCGGCGAGCGTGCCGCCGTGCTCGCCGAGCTGCGCTCCGCGGCGCGGGAGGTCGGCTTCTTCTACGTGACCGGACACGGAGTCCCGGACGAGGTCACCGCCGGGATCGACGCGCTGGCGCGGCGCTTCTTCGCGCTGCCCGTCGAGCAGCGGCTGGAGATCGAGAACGTGCACTCGCCGCAGTTCCGCGGTTACACCCGCACCGGTACCGAGCACACCGGCGGCACCGCGGACTGGCGCGAGCAGATCGACATCGGCCCCGAGCGGGAGCCGGTGACCCAGGGCCCGGGCGACCCGGACTGGGTCCGGCTGATCGGGCCCAACCAGTGGCCCACCGCGCTGCCGGAGCTGCGCGAGACCGTGCTGACCTGGCAGGCGGAGGCGCTGCGGGTCAGCCGCGAGGTGCTGCGCGCGCTCGCCGCCGCGCTCGGGCAGGACGAGGGCTACTTCGACGCGTGGTTCGACGAGGAGTCCTCCCTGCACGTCAAGATCGTGCGGTACCCCGGGCGCCCGGAACCGGACTCGGACCAGGGCGTGGGTGTCCACAAGGACTACGGCTACCTCGCGCTGCTGCAGCAGGACGCGGTCGGCGGACTGCAGGTCGAGGGCCCGGACGGGCGCTGGATCGACGCCACCCCGGTCCCCGGTGCGTTCGTGGTCAACATCGGCGAGATGCTGGAGATCGCCACCCAGGGCTACCTGACCGCGACCCGGCACCGGGTGGTCAGCCCGCCGGTCGGGGTGGACCGCTTCTCGGTGCCCTTCTTCCTCGGCCCGCGGCTCGACGCCGTCGTCGAGCCCCTGGAGCTGCCCGCCGAGCTGGCGGCGCAGGTCCGCGGGGTCAGCGAGGACCCGGACAACCCGCTGCACGCCCAGTTCGGGGAGAACGCGGTCGTCGGATGGCTGCGCTCGCACCCGCGGGTGGCCGAGAAGTACTGGTCGGACGTGCTGGCGAGGCGCGCGTGACGTCGTTCGCCACGAGGCAGCTGCACGCGGGGGCGGTCCCCGACCCCGCCACGGGCGCCCGGGCGGTCCCGATCTACCAGACCACCTCCTATCGCTTCACCGACAGCGCGCACGCCGCGGCCGCCTTCGCGCTCGAGGACCTGGAGAGCCACGCCTACACCCGGCTCTCCAACCCGACGACCGCGGTGGTGGAGGAGCGGCTGGCCGCCCTCGAAGGGGGCGCCGCGGCAGTGGCGGTGAGCAGCGGGCAGGCGGCGACGTCGCTGGCGCTGCTGAACCTGGCCCGCGCCGGGGACCACGTGGTCGCCGCGGCGAGCCTCTACGGCGGCACTCATACCCTGCTCTCCTCGACCTTCGCCGACCTGGGGATCTCGGTGACCTTCGTCGAGGATCCCGACGACCTCGACCAGTGGCGGTCCGCGATCACCGCGCGGACCCGGGCCCTGTTCGGCGAGAGCATCGGAAACCCGCTGGGCAACGTCCTGGACCTCGCCGGGGTCGCCGCGGTCGCCCACCAGGCCGGGCTCCCGTTCGTCGTCGACAACACGGTGCCCACCCCGTACCTGCTGCGCCCGATCGAGCACGGGGCGGATGTCATCGTGCACTCGACGACCAAGTTCCTCGCCGGACACGGGACCGCGATCGGGGGGATCGTGGTCGACTCCGGGCGGTTCGACTTCGGCCGCCATCCCGACCTCTGGCCGGGGCTCACCGCACCGGACCCCACCTACGGCGGCCTGTCCTTCCACGCGCAGTTCGGTCCGCTCGCCTACGCCCTGCGGCTGCGGACCCGGCTGCTGCGCGACCTCGGTCCCGCGCCCTCGCCGTTCAACGGGTTCCTGCTGCTGCAGGGGATCGAGACCCTCGACCTGCGACTGGCCCGGCACGTCGAGAACACCCAGGCCGTGGCCGAGTTCCTGGAGGCGCACCCGGCGGTGGAGGCCGTGCACTATCCGGGTCTGCCGTCGAGCCGCTGGTTCGAGGCCGGTCGCCGGTACCTGCCCGCGGGCGCGGGCGCCATCGTGGCGTTCGAGATCCGCGGGGGCCGCGAGGCGGGCGCCCGGTTCGTCGACGGGCTGCGGCTGTTCACCCACCTGGCGAACATCGGTGACGTCCGCAGCCTGGCCATCCACCCGGCGTCGACCACCCATGCCCAGCTCGACCCGGCGGCCCAGCTCGCGAGCGGGGTCACCCCCGGCCTGGTCCGACTGTCGGTGGGCATCGAGGGGATCGCCGACCTGCGGGCGGATCTCGAGCACGCTCTGGAAGGGCGAGAATGAGCACGACGGTCGTCTGGCACCAGGAGTCCCGGCTCGCGGGTCGGCGGGGTGAGCTGCACGTTCACCGCTGGTCGCCCGCCGAGAGCCCGCGGGCGGTGCTGCTCCTGCTGCACGGGCTCGGCGAGCACGCCGGGCAGTACGCCTCGCTCGCCGAGACCGCCGCCGGGGAGGGGATCGAGACCTGGGCCCCGGACCAGGCCGGACACGGTCACAGCGCGGGGGTCCGGGTGCTCGTCGAGTCGGTCGACTACCTGGTGGCGGATGCCGAGACCGTCCTCGCCGAGGCGCGGCGCAGCAGGCCCGGGCTGCCGGTCATGGTGGTCGGGCACTCGCTCGGCGCGGTCGTGGCGGCCCTGCTCGTCGGCGAGATCCGGGGCCGCGGACGCGCCGACCCGGCCGCGGACGTGGCCGGGCTCGTGCTCACCGGATCCGCGCTGCGCGGCGGTCCGAGCCTGCCGCCCGGGATCGACCCGTGGCTGCTGCGCAAGGACCCCGGCGAACTCGTGCGCGATCCGGACCAGGCCGCGCGGGTGCGAGCGGACCCACTGGTGTGGGCGGGCGGGCTGCGCCGCGAGACCCTGTCCGCGCTGGTCGCGGCCACCGCCCGCACCGCGCCGCTGCTCGCCGAAGGCGCGCTCGACCACCTGCCGGTGCTGCTGCTGCATAGCGAGGCGGACGACCTCGCCCCGGTCGCGGGCGCGCGTGAGGTGGCGGCCGCGCTGCCCCGCGGGCGGATCGTGACCTACCCCGAGGACCGGCACAACGTGCTGCACGAGCTCGACCGCGCGACCGTCCACGCGGAGCTGCTGCGCTTCGCGCACAACCTGATCGGAGCATCGCCCGCATGAGACTGGCCCGACTCGTCCCCGCCGCGGCTGCCGTGCTGCTGCTCGCCGCCTGTGGTGGTGGGCCCGCCGAGAGCGCGGCGCCGAGCACGGACACCACCGTCGACGTCCGACTGGTGCTGGAGCCCACCAGCCTCGACCTGACGACGGTGTCGGGCGCGGCCCTCGAGCAACTGCTGCTCGACAACGTCTACCAGGGACTGCTCACCCGCTCGCCCACGGGCGAGGTCGTCCCGCTGCTGGCGCGGGAGGTGCAGACCTCGGCGGACGGGCTCACCTACACCTTCCCGCTGAAGCCGAACCTGACCTTCGCCGACGGCTCCCCGCTCACCGCGGCGGACGTCGTGTGGTCCTACCAGCGGGTCCTCGCGCCGGACTCGAGGAACCCGAACAAGAAGGACTTCGCCGCCGTCGCCGGGGTGTCCGCCCCGGACCCGAACACCGTGGTGCTCACCCTGTCGAAGCGGGACGCCAACCTCACCTACGCGCTCACCAACCGGGCCGGCGCGGTGTACAAGACCGGCACCGACCCGGCGAGCCTGGCCGCCACCACGAACGGCAGCGGCCCCTACACCGTCGCGCAGTGGAACCGCGGCTCCACGATCACCTTGGCGCGCAACGAGAACTACTGGGGCGAGAAGGCCAAGGTCGCCTCGGTGGTGCTGCACTACATCCCCGACCCCAACGCCGCCAACAACGCGCAGCTGACCGGTGAGACGGACGTCGAGACGGCGGTCCTGCCGACCCTGGTGAGCACCTTCGCGGGCCGCGAGGGGCTGCGCGTCGCCGAGGGGATCACGTCGGACAAGTTCGTCCTCGGGTTCAACAACTCCCGCGGTCCGCTCGCGGACCAGCGAGTGCGCTCGGCGATCCGGCAGGCCATCGACAAGAAGGGGCTGCTCACCATCCTCGGCGGGGCGGGCCAGGTGATCGGCAGTGGGGTGGCGCCGACCGACCCGTGGTTCTCCGACCTCACCGCGATCGACCCGTACGACCCGGAGGCCGCCAAGCGGCTGCTGGCCGAGGCGGGCGTGGGCAGCGGGCTCACGCTGTCCCTGCAGGTCCCGAACATCTACCCGGAGACCATCGGCACGTACGTGGCCTCGCAGCTCGCGCAGGTCGGGATCACGGTGAACGTTCAGCCGGTCGAGTTCGCGACCTGGCTGGACAAGGTCTTCACGCAGGCCGACTACGACCTGAGCATCGTCGACCACGCCGAGGCCCGGGACATCGCCAACTACGCCAACCCGCAGTACTACTGGCGCTACGACAGCCCGGTGGTGCAGGACCTCGTGGCCCGCGCGGGGACCGCGGCGAGCGACCGGGAACGGGACGACCTGTACAAGCAGGCGGCCCGGCAGATCTCCGAGGACGCGGCGAGCGACTGGCTCTACAACCCGGGCGCCCGCACCGTGATCCGCGACGGGGTGGAGGGCTTCCCGACCAGCTCGACCAGCTCGCGGCTGGACCTGTCCGCCCTGTCCGCCACGGAATCGTCGTGACGTGATCGCCTTCCTCGTGCGCCGCACGGTGCTCCTGCTGCTGTCGCTGCTGGTGGCGAGCCTGCTCGTGTTCGGCCTGCTACGGCTGCTGTCCGGGGACATGGCGCAGGTGGTCGCGGGGGTGCAGGCCACGCCGGAGCAGGTAGAGCTGCTGCGCCAGGAGCTCGGGACCGACCGGCCCTGGGTGGTGCAGTACCTGGACTGGATCGGAGGCGCTGCGACCGGGGACTTCGGCCGGTCGGCGCTGTCCGGGGTGTCGGTGTCCGCCGAGCTGGGCGCGAAGCTGGCCGTCACGGCGCCGCTCGTCGCGGGCTCGATCCTGCTGTCCGTGCTGGTGGCGGTCCCGCTCGGGGTGCTCGCCGCGGTCCGGCACCGCAGCCGGGTCGGCCTCGGCATCACCGCCGTGTCCCAGCTCGGGATCGCGCTGCCCACGCTGTGGGTGGGGCTCGTGCTGGTGATCGTGTTCGCGGTGCTGCTGGGTTGGCTGCCCGCGCAGGGCTTCCCGACGGCAGGCTGGGCGCAGCCGGGTCGGGCGCTGCGCAGCCTCGTGCTGCCGTGCGTCACGCTCGCGCTGGCCGAGGGCGCGGTGCTGCTGCGGTTCGTCCGCACCGCCACGCTCGGCGTGCTGCACCAGGACTTCCTGCGCACCGCACGGGCGACCGGACTGACCCGCACCGGCGCGTTGCTGCGCCACGGCCTGCGCAACGCCGCCCTGCCCGTGGTGTCCGTCCTCGGGCTGCAGGCGGCCGCGCTCCTGGTCGGCGCCGTCGTCGTCGAGCGGGTGTTCTCGCTGCCGGGCGTCGGGTCGATGCTGCTGACCGACGTGGGAAACCGGGACCTGGTCAAGGTCCAGGGCGAGGTCCTGCTGCTCACCGGTGCCGTCCTGGTCATCGGATTCCTGGTCGACGTCGGGCACCGGCTGGTCGATCCGCGGCTGCGGGTGGCCCGGTGAACGGCCCGGTGAACAGCCCGGTGGACAGCTCGGTGATCCGGCGGGTGCTGCGCGAGCCGGGGGGTGCGATCGGCGCCGCCCTGGTCGGTCTGCTCGTGCTCTCCGCGCTGGTCTCGCTCGTGTGGACGCCCTTCGACCCCACCCTGGTCGACCCGGCTGCGGCGTGGGCCCCGCCGCTGACCGGCGGGCACCCGCTCGGGGCGGACGGCAGCGGGCGGGACCTGTTCAGCCAGCTCCTCGCCGGCGCCCGGATCACGGCGGCGTCGGCGCTCGCCGCGACGGTGGTCGCGGGCGTCGTCGGGGTGGGACTGGCCGCGGCGGTCGCGGTCGGGCGGCGCAGTGGCGACGTCGTCTCGCACCTGATCGACGTCCTCGTCGCCTTCCCCACGCTGCTGCTGGCGATGGTGCTCGCCGCGGTCTACGGCGGCTCGGTGGCCACGGCGGTGGTGGCGATCGGTATCGGCACCGGGGTGAACGTGGCCCGCGTCGGGCGCGCGGAGATGAGCTCGGCGCTCGGGACCGACTACGTCCTGGCGGCGCGGGCGAGCGGCGCCTCCACCTGGCGGATCGTGCGCACGCACGTGCTGCCGAACGTCGCCCCCGTGCTGCTCGTCCAGCTCTCCCTCACCCTGGCCCTCGCCGTGCTGGCCGAGGCCGCGCTGTCCTACCTCGGGTTCGGCACCCCGCCGCCCACCCCGTCGTGGGGCCGGATGCTGCAGGACCTGCAGCAGTACGTGACCGTCCACCCGTGGGCCGTGTTGTGGCCGGGCCTGGCGATCACCGCGGCCGTGCTCGGGTTCTCCCTGGTCGGCGACGCGCTCCGGGACGTCACCGATCCCCGGCTGCAGCGGGAGGTGGTCGTGTGACCCTGCTGGAGATCACCGACCTCACCGTGCGGTTCGGTGACCGTCCCGTGGTCGACGGGGTGTCGCTGCACCTCGGCGCGGGGGAGCGGCTGGGGCTGATCGGTGCCTCGGGGTCGGGGAAGTCGCTCACGGCGTTGGCCGCGGTCGGGCTCGCGCCCGAGGAGGCGGTGGTGAGCGGGAGCGTGCGACTCGACGGGCGGGAGATCCTCGGGCTGCCCGACGGCGAGCTGGCGCCCCTGCGGGGCGGCTCGGTCGGGGTGGTGTTCCAGGAGCCGCAGACCGCGCTGGACCCGTTGATGCGGGTGGGGAGCCAGGTCGCCGGACCCGTTCGGCGGCTCCGCGGCACACCTCGTCGGGCGGCGGCCGAGCGGGCGGTGGAGCTGCTGACCGCCGTCGGGCTACCGGACCCCGAGCACCTCGCCCGCGCCTACCCGCACCAGCTCTCCGGGGGCCAGCGCCAGCGCGTCGGGATCGCGATCGCGCTGGCGGGCGAGCCCGCGCTGCTCATCGCCGACGAGCCGACCACCGCGCTCGACGTGACCGTGCAGGCCGACATCCTCGCCCTGCTGGACCGGCTGGTCCGTGAGCGCGGCACGGCGCTGCTGTTCATCAGCCACGACCTGGCCGTGGTGGCCCAGGTCGCCGACCGGGTCGCGGTGCTGGCCGAGGGCAGGCTCCGCGAGGAGGGTCCGCTCGCCGAGGTGTTGCGCGCCCCCGCGGCCCCCGCGACCAGGGCCCTGCTCGACGCGTACCGGGCGAGTGCCTGGAACCCGCAGGAGGTGCGGCCGTGATCCTCTCCGCTCGTGCGCTGGAACGCCGCTACCCCCTGCCGCGCACCCGCGTGCTCGGGCCCCGCCGCCACCGGGAGGCCCTGCGCGGGGTGGACCTGGACGTCGGCGAGGGCGACGGCAGCACCGGGATCGTCGGGGAGTCCGGCTCCGGCAAGTCCACCCTGGTCCGGCTCCTGCTCGCGCTCGACCGCCCGGACGCGGGCACCCTCATCCACCGCGGCACGCCCGTGGTGCGGGCGGGCCGGGACTTCCGCCGGGACGTCCAGGTGGTCCTGCAGGACCCGTTCGCCTCGCTCGACCCGCGGATGCGGGTGGCCCGGATCGTCGCCGAGCCCCTCGAATGCCTCGACGTCCCGGGCGACCACCGGGCACGGGTGCGGGAGCTCCTCACCGCGGTCGGACTCGGTCCCGAGGCGGCGGACCGCTACCCGCACCAGTTCTCCGGCGGGCAGCGGCAGCGGATCGCGATCGCCCGCGCGCTCGCTCCCGGCCCGCGGGTGCTGGTCGGCGACGAGCCGCTGTCCGCGCTCGACGTCGCCGTCCGGGTACAGGTCATGGACCTGCTGCGGGGACTGGCCGCGGACCTGGGGCTCTCACTCGTGCTCGTCTCGCACGACATCGGCGCCGTGGCGCGGCTGTGCCGGCGGATCGTGGTGCTCCACGAGGGCCGGATCGTCGAGCGCGGGGACACCGCCGAGGTGCTCGCCGCCCCGCGGGACCCGTACACCCGACGGCTGCTCGCGGCCGTCCCGACCCTGCCGGAGCTGCGATGAAGCTGGGCTTCCTCACCCACGTCCACGGCCCGGGCCGGCCCGCGGCAGACGTCTACCGGGACGTCGTGGACACGGTCGTCGCCGCCGAGGAGCTGGGCTTCGACTCCGCCTGGATCGCCCAGCACCACCTGCGCGGGGACTACGGCAGGCTGCCGTCGCCGCTGCTGGTGCTCGCCGCGGCGGCCCAGCGGACCCGGCGGATCCGGCTCGGCACCGCGGTGACCGTCCTGCCCCTCGAACCCCCGCTGCGGCTCGCCGAGGACGCCGCCGTGCTCGACGCCCTGTCCGGCGGCCGCGTCGAGCTCGGGCTCGGCAGCGGTGGCGCGAACCAGGACGCGTTCGGCGCCTTCGGGGCCCGCGTCGAGGACCGGCACGCCCAGTTCGACGAACGCCTCGCCGTGCTGCGCGCGGCCCTGCGCGGCGAGCCGGTGGTCGAGGGGCTCGCCGAGGCGGGCCTGCCCGGGGGCGCGGCGAGCACCGCGGTCCTGCAGCCGCCCGCGCCGGGGCTGGCCGACCGGCTCTGGCAGTCCACGTCGGACCCGAGCCGTGCCGCCGCCGTCGCACGGGCGGGGGACGGGTTGCTGCTCGGCACGGCCACCCACGATCCCGAGACCGTCCAGCGGCCCCTCGCCGAGGCCTACCGGGCCGCGCTCACCGGGCCTGGTCGGGTGGCCGCGGTCCGCGCGGTGTTCCCGGCCGCGGACCGGGCCACCGCACGCGACGACCTCGCCCCTGCCCTCGACGTGCACCGCCAGGCGTTCGTGAGGCACGGGCTCACCGAGCTCGCGGAGTTGACGACCGACCAGTACCTGCGCCGGATCAACGTGCACCTCGGTGCCCCGGACGAGATCGTGCTCGGCCTCGCCCGCGACCCCGGCCTGGGTGATCTCGTGGACGAGCTGGTCGTCGTCGTGTCGCACGAGCGGTCCGAGGTCGCCGCGGACATCGCGCGGCTGGAGGTCGTGGCCCGTGAGATCGCGCCCGCCCTCGGCTGGAGCCCGGCCCGCGAGGCGGTGGCCTGATGCGCCTGGGCTTCCTCACCCACGTCCACGGCGACGAGCCCGCTGGCGCGCTGTTCGCCGGGGTCGTCGAGCTGTTCGTCGCCGCGGAGGAGCTCGGGTACGACACCGGCTGGGTCGCCCAGCACCACCTCCAGCCCCGCTACGGGCGGCTCCCGTCGCCGCTGGTGCTGCTCGCCGCCGTCGCCGAACGCACGCACCGGATCCGGCTCGGCACGGCCGTCAGCGTGCTGCCGCTGGAGGACCCGCTGCGCCTCGCCGAGGACGTCGCCGTGCTCGATGCGCTCTCCGGAGGCCGACTGGAGCTCGGCCTCGGCTCCGGCGGGCCCAGCGCCGCCGAGTTCGCGGCGTTCGGCGCCGTGGCCGCCGACCGGCGTGCCGACTACGACCGCGCCCTGCCCCGGCTGGTGAACGCACTGGCCGGACGCCCGCTGCCCGGCTCCGGCGGCCTCGTCCTGCAGCCGTCCAGCGACCGGGCGGGCAGGCGGCTGTGGGAGTCGTCCACCCGGGTCGACACGGTCGCGGCGGGCGCCGCCGCCGGGCGCGGGCTGCTGCTCGGCGTGGGACCGCACGACCTGGTCCAACGCGAGCTCGCCGAGACCCACCGCGCGCACTGGCGCGGCACCGGCCCCGCGCCGATCGCCGCCGTGCGCGGGATCTTCCCGGACCGCGACCGCCGGGCCGCCCGCGAGCGGCTCGCCCCGGACATCGCCCGCTACCTGCCGCACCACGTCGCCGCGGGCTGGGCCCGCGAGGACACGTCGATCGAGGAGCTGCTCGCGTTGATGAACGTGCAGTACGGCACGCCGGACGACATCGTCGAGGGCCTGGCCGCGGACGCGGTGTTCCGGCCGCACGCCACCGACCTGATCGCCGCGGTGCAGGCCGAGAGCACCTCGCTCGCCGAGGCCCGCCGCGGCCTGGAGGTGCTCGCGACCGAGATCGCGCCGCGGCTGGGGCGGGTGGCGGCGTGAGCCGGCACCTCGGCCTCGGGGCCCTCGTCCACGGCTCCGGCGGGCACATCGCGGGGTGGCGCCACCCCGACGCCCGGCCGGACGGGCAGCTGGACCTCGGGTTCCACGTCGAGCTCGCGCAGACGCTGGAGCGCGGCGGGTTCGACGCGCTGTTCGTCGCCGACGTCGTCGCGATCTGGGGCGAGCACCTCGACTCGCTGCACCGCACGGGGCGGGCCGAGCACTTCGAGCCGTTGACCCTGCTCTCGGCGTTGAGCCAGGTCACCGAGCGGATCGGGCTCGTCGCCACGGCCACCACGACCTACCACGAGCCCTTCCACCTGGCCCGCAAGTTCGCCTCGCTCGACCACCTCTCCGCGGGCCGGGCGGGCTGGAACATCGTGACCTCGGTGGTGCCCCTGGAGGCGGCGAACTTCGGCCGCGACAGCCATCTCGAGCACGGCGCCCGCTACGCCCGCGCGGCCGAGTTCGTCGACGTCGTCGAGTCGCTGTGGGCGAGCCTGGACCCGTTGCGGGACAAGGAGTCCGGCCGCTACTACGAGCCCGCGGGGCTGCGGCTCACCGAGCACGAGGGCGAGCACTTCCGGGTCCGCGGACCGCTGAACGTCTCGCGGCCGCCGCAGGGTCGCCCGGTGCTGTTCCAGGCCGGCTCCTCGGAGACCGGCAAGGACTTCGCCGCCCGCTACGGCGAGGTCGTGTTCACCGGGCAGCCCGACGCCGCCGCTGGCAAGGCGTTCGTCGACGACCTGCACGCCCGGGTCCGCCGGCACGGCCGCGACCCGGACCGGGTGCGGGTGTGGCCGCTGGTGTCCCCGCTGGTCGCGCCCACCGAGACCGAGGCCCGGGCGAAGGCGCGGGCGCTGCTCGACCTGCTGCACGACGACGTCGCCCGCCGCCTGGTGCAGGACAACATCGGCGACGTCGACCTCACCGGGTACGACGTCCACGGCCCGCTGCCCGACATCCCCGACACGAACCGCTCGAAGTCCCGGCGGGACGGCATGCTGGCCCTGGCGCGGCGGGAGAACCTCACGATCCGCGGCCTGGCCGAGCGGTTCTCCGGCGGCACCCTCGCGGGCACCCCCGAGCAGATCGCCGACCACCTCGAGGAGTGGTTCCACGCCGGGGCGGCGGACGGGTTCATGGTGTCCTTCCCCTACCTGCCCGGCCCCGCCGTCGACTTCGTCGAGCAGGTGGTGCCGGAGCTGCGCAGGCGCGGCCTGGTCCGCGACGGGTACGCGGGCACCACCCTCCGCGACCACCTGGGGCTCACGTGATCCACCTGAACGCCTTCCTGAAGCCGCCGGGGGAGTACCTGGCGGCCTGGCGCCACCCCGACTCCCCGGCCGACGGCGGGGTGAACATCGCGCACGTCCGGTCCCTGGCGCGGACCGCCGAGGCCGCCCGGTTCGACGCCGTGTTCCTCGCCGACCTGGTCGGTGTCCCGCTCGCTGACGCGGACGTGCTGAGCCGGGTCTCGGTCGTCAACGACTCCTTCGAGCCCACCACCCTGCTGGCCGCCCTGTCCGCGGTGACCACCCACATCGGACTGGTCGCGACGGCGTCGACCACCTACAACGAGCCCTACCACCTCGCCCGCACCTTCGCCTCGCTCGACCACCTCTCCGGCGGCCGTGCCGGGTGGAACCTCGTGACCTCCCTGAACGACGGCGAGGCCCGCAACTTCGGCCTCGACGCGCACGTCCCGCACGAGCAGCGTTACGCCCGCGCCGAGGAGTACGTCGACGTGGTGCGCGGGCTGTGGGACAGCTTCGACGACGACGCCTTCCTCCACGACCAGGCCTCCGGCCGCTACTTCCGGCCCGAGGCGCTGCACCGGCTCGACCACCGCGGCGCCCACCTCGCCGTGGCCGGGCCGCTGAACATCGCCCGCCCACCGCAGGGGCATCCGGTGATCGTGCAGGCCGGGGCGTCGGAGGCGGGGAAGGCACTGGCCTCGCGGGTCGCGGACGTGATCTTCACCAGCCCCGCGGACGCGGCGGCGGGCCGCGCCTTCCGCGACGAGATCCGCGAGCGCGCCGCCGCCCACGGCCGGGACCCCGACCACGTGAAGATCCTCCCGGCGCTGTCCACGATCACCGGGCGCAGCCGGGCCGAGGCCGAGGAGAAGGCGGCGCGGATGCGCGCGCTGCTGCACCCCCGGGTCGCCCTGGAGGACCTCGGCTACTGGCTCGGCGGGGTCGACCTCACCGCCTACCCGCTGGACGGGCCGTTGCCGGAGCTGCCGCCGTCCAACCAGAGCCGCAGCACCCAGGCCCGGGTCCTGGAGCGTGCCCGCGCCGACGGGCTGACCATCCGGCAGCTCGCCCAGCAGGTGGCGGACGACGACCGGACGCTCGTCGGCACCGGCACGGACATCGCCGACCACATCGAGGAGTGGGTGCGCGCGGGAGCCGCGGACGGCTTCAACGTGATCTTTCCCTACCTTCCGGGCACGCTCGACGACTTCGCCTCGCTGGTCGTCCCCGAGCTCCAGCGACGCGGCCTGCACCGCACGGAGTACCGCGGCCGGACCCTGCGCGACCACCTGGGTCTGCCCCGACCCGCCACCCACCGATCCCGGGAGAACCGATGACCCGCCCCGGCCACCACAACGCGCTCACCGACGTTCCCGGTGTGCTCGTCGGGCACCACGGGCGGGCAGAGGACGGCTGGTTGAGCGGGACCACCGTGGTCGTGCTCCCCGACGGCGGCGCGCTGGCGGCGGTCGACGTGCGCGGCGGCGGCCCGGCGACCCGGGAGACCGCGGCGCTCGCCCCCGGGTTCGGCGGCGCGCGGGCCGACGCGGTGGTCCTGACCGGGGGCAGCGCCTACGGCCTCGCCGCCGCGGACGGCGTGCAGGTCTGGCTGGAGGAACGGCGGGGCACCCCCGACGAGCCGTGGGTGCCGCTCGTGCCGACCGCGGCGCTGTTCGACCTCGGCCGCGGCGGCGAGGTCACGGCCCGCCCCGGCCCGGACTTCGGGCGGGCCGCGGCCGAGGCCGCGAGCGGCGGCCCGGTCCCGCAGGGCACGGTCGGCGCCGGAACCGGGGCGGTCACCGCGGAGATGAAGGGCGGCGTCGGCACGGCCAGTGCGGTGCTCCCGGGTGGCGCCGTGGTCGGGGCACTCGCCGTCGTCAACGCCCACGGGTCCACCGTGGACCCGTGGAACGGGCTGCCGCACGCCGCGGCACTGGGTGCGGACGGCGAGTTCGCCCTGCGCACCCCGGACACGCTGGAACACACGGCCGCCCGTCGGGCGCTCGCCGAGCCGGGCCGGCCCGCCGCGGGACTGCAGCTGCCGAACACCGTGATCGGCGTGGTGGCCACCGACGCCCCGCTCGACCACGTCGCGCTGTGCAGGGCGGCGGAGGCGGGCCACCGGGGGATGGCCCGGGCCGTCCATCCGGTGCACGGCCCGAGCGACGGCGACACGGTCTTCGCCCTCGGCGTCGGTCCCGTGGGCCCCGCCGATCCCGCGCTGCTGGCGGCGGTGACGCACGCGGCGGAACGGACCTTCGCCCGCGCGATCGTCCACGCCGTCCTGGCCGCCACGTCCGTGACCACGCCGTTCGGTCACATCGCCTCCTACCGTGAGCTCTATCCGCAGGCCACCGCGGCACTGGCGGCGCCCTGAGTGATCGGCCGTCGGCCCCGGATCAGGCGCGCTCGGGGTGCCGGGCGAGCCCTCGCCCTCGTCGTCGCCACCGTGGCGTCGGCTCTCGACCGACGACGGGTCACCGTCGTCTCGGAGGTGTCATGACCAGCTTGTTCGCGGCCGTCGAACTCGACGGCGACGGTGCCCACCCCGCCGCCTGGCGGTGGTCGGGCCGTCCACCCGGCGCCGTCCTCACGGGCCGGGCGCTCCGCGACGCCGTCCACACCGCCGAGTCCGCCGGCGTCGCCCTCGTGACGTTCGCCGACTCACCCCTCCCGCCCAGCAGCGGGCTCGACGCCGCCAGCCGGCTCGAGGCGGGGACCCGGGCCGCGTTCGTCGCCACGACCACGCGGACGGTCGGGCTCGCGCCCACCCTGCACGTCGCCACGACGGAGCCGTTCCACCTGGCCACCCAGCTGGCCGCGCTCGACCACGCGACGCGCGGCCGAGCGGGGTGGGTCGTCGGCACCGCGAACGACGCCGCGTCGGCCGCCACGATCGGCGCGGTGCCCCTCGATCCCGACGCTCTGGCGCGGGAGACCCGGGACGTGATCGACACCGCCCGCGCCCTCTGGGACTCCTGGGAGGACGACGCGGTGATCCGCGACCGGACGAGCGGTCGCTACCTGGACCCGGACCGCGTCCACCACGTCGACGCCGTCGGGGCCCGGTTCACGGTGAAGGGGCCGTTGATCACCCCGCGGCCGCCGCAGGGTCAGATCGTGGTCCTGGCCGCCGCGGAGCTGGAGCTCGGGGCCCGGGCGGACGTGGCCCTGGTCGGGCAGCCGCACCGCGCGGACGCGCCGCTCACCGTGCTGGACCTGGAGGTCGTGCTCGACGCCGACCGCCCCGCGGCGGACCGGCTCGCGGAGCTCGACGCGGAGACCCGGTGGGAGCCGACCGGGCGGCTCCGGCACGTCGGGTCGGTCGACGCCCTGGTCGCACTGCTCCGCGAGCTCGACGGGGTGGTGGACGGCGTCCGGTTCCACCCGGCCGTCCACGCCGTGGACCTGCCGATACTGCAGTCCGAGGTGCTGCCGCTGCTGCGGCGGCCCGCGGGGGCGACCCTGCGCGAGTCCCTCGGTCTGCCCCGCCCCACCAACCGTTTCGCCGGGAGTCGTCCATGACCGGGAACCGGCCCAGGATCCACCTGGGAGTCTTCTTCACCGGCGTCGGCCCGCAGCTGGTCTGGGCGGACGACCGCGCCGCCCCGCAGATGGAGATCCAGACCTTCGTCGACCTCGCCCGGCTGCTGGAGCGCGGCCTGTTCGACGCCTTCTTCCTCGGTGAGGGTCTGCGGGTGCGGGAGAACCGGGGTCGCGTCTTCGACCTCGACGTCGCGGGCCGCCCGGACGCGATCACCCAGCTCTCCGCCCTGGCCGGCGCGACGGAACGCATCGGGCTCGTCGCCACCCAGAACACCACCTACAACGACCCGGCCGACCTCGCCCGCCGGCTGGCCAGCCTCGACCTGCTCTCCGACGGACGCGCGGGCTGGAACATCGTGACCACCGACAACGCCTGGACCGGGGAGAACTTCCGGCACGGCGGCTGGCTGCCGCACGAGCGTCGCTACGAGCGGGCCTCCCAGTTCGTGGAGGCGGCCACGGCGCTCTGGGCCGGCTGGCAGCCTGACGCGATCGCCGGCGGCAGGAGCTGGGCCCGGCCCGGTTCGATCGAGCCGATCGAACGGCACACCGACCTCGTCGAGTTCAGCGCGGTCCCGACACTGCCCGCGAGCAGGCAGGGCCGGCCGGTGTTGTTCCAGGCCGGGGACTCCGAGGGCGGCCGCGAGCTCGCGGCGCGGCACGCGGACGTCGTGTTCTCGGCCCACACCGGTTTCGACGAGGCCGCCGCGTACGCCGCCGACCTGCGGGAACGGCTCGCGCGCCACGGCCGCTCGGCCGACTCGCTGCGGATCCTGCCCGGGGCGAGCGTGGTCCTCGGCGAGACGCCCGAGGAAGCGGCCGACAAGGCCCGCTGGGTACGCGAGGAGCAGGTCACCGGGCCCCGCGCGCTGGCCTTCTTCGAGCAGTACTGGGGCACCGACCTGTCCGGCTACGATCCCGACGGCCCGTTGCCGGACATCGCCGCGAGCGACGCGGAACTCGACCCTTCGCGCGGCACGATCGCCATCGAGCGGCGCTCGGGGAAGCTCGCGCTGATCCAGTCCTGGCGAGACCGGGCGGAGGCCGAGAACCTGTCGATCCGGCAGCTGGCCCTGGCGGTCACTCCGGGCCACCCGGCGTTCGTCGGGACGCCCGGCGCCATCGCCGACGAGTGGGCCCGCTACGCCCGCGAGCGGGTGGTCGACGGCTTCAACCTGCTGCCCTACCTGGTGCCGGACGCACTCGTCGAGATCGTCGACACGCTCGTACCCGCGCTGCAGGAGCGCGGCGTCTACCGCACCGAGTACGAGGGCACCACCCTGCGCCACCACCTGGAGCTGCCATGATCCACGACTCCGTCCTCGACCTGGTCGGCGGCACCCCGCTGGTGCGGCTGGGCAGGCTGACCGCGGGGCTCGGCGCGTCCGTGCTCGTCAAGATCGAGTACCTCAACCCCGGCGGCTCGGTGAAGGACCGCGCCGCGCTGGAGATGGTGCGCGCGGCCGAGGCGTCCGGGGCGCTGCGGCCCGGCGGCACGATCGTGGAGGGCACCTCCGGCAACACCGGCACCGGGCTGGCACAGGCTGCCGCGGCGCTCGGGTACGGGCTCGTCGTGGTGCTGCCGGACACCATCGCCGACGAGAAGGTCGACGTGCTCCGCGCGTACGGCGCCGAGATCGTCCGGACGCCGGGGCGGCTGCCCCGCGAGCACCCCGAGTACGTGGCCAACCTGTCGGCTCGGATCGCGGCCGAGCGACCCGGTGGCTGGAAGGCGAACCAGTACGACAACCCGGCCAACCCGGCCGCGCACCACCGCACCACCGGACCGGAGATCTGGGCGGCCACGCAGGGTCGGGTCACCCACTTCGTCGCGGGCATCGGGACCGGGGGGACGATCACCGGCACGGGAAGGTACCTGAAGGAGGTCGGCGACGTGACGGTCGTCGGCGCCGACCCCGTGACCTCGGTCTACAACGGCGGCGACGGCAGCCCGTTCCTCGTCGAGGCGGCCGGCCACTACCTCCACCCGGATACCGAGGAGGACGTGTGGCCGGAGTCCTACGACCCCGCCGTCGTCGACCGGATCGAGGCTGTCCCGGACCGGGAGTCGGTGCTGACCACCCGACGGCTGGCCCGCGAGGAGGGGATCCTCGTGGGCGGGTCGGCGGGGCTGGCGGTCGCCGCGGCGCTGCGGGTCGCCCGCGGCCTCGGGCCGGACGACGTCGTCGTCGCGCTGCTGCCGGACTCCGGTCGCGCCTACCTGTCGAAGTACCACTCGGTGGACTGGCTGCGCCGCTCCGGCTTCCTCGACGACGACCGCCCCGACCTGCTGGCCGAGCGGGTCGCGGGCGGGCCGGTCGTCACCGTCACCCCGCGGACGACGCTGCGCGAAGCGGTCGTCCTGGCCCACGAGGTGGGCGACGGCCAGCCGGTGCTACCGGTCGTGCTCGCCGGGCGCAGCCCGCGCTTCGCGGCCTCCGCCGCGGAGATTCTCGGCGGGCTGGACACGGCTCGGCTCCGCGCCGGGCTCGTGCCGGGAGACCCGGACGCCCCGGTCGGCGTGCCCGCCGGACCACCGCCGGTCACGGTCGGCACGGGCGAGACGGTCGCCGAGGCGCTCGCCCGGACCGACGGCGCCGAGATCCTCCACGTCGTGCGCGACGGCAGGCTCGCCGGCGTGCTGTCGCGCGCCACCCTCACCGCGGGAGCGTCCGCATGAGGCCCCGCTCCTCGCCGTCCGTCCTCGGCCACTCCCGTGCCCGTGTCGGGATCGCGCGGTGGTGAGGTGTCCATGTGGCGCTCCGGAGCGCGCGCCCGTGGTCGGCCTCGGAGGACGCCGCGGGTCTCGGGTTCGCGACCTGACGTGCGTCCGTCGCCGTCGCCGAACCTAGGCTGGGCCCGTGAGCCGACGTTCTCGATCCACCGTCGCCCACCGGCGGGCCGCGGTCGGCCGCGCCGTCGACGGCGGCGAGGTGCCCGACACCGCGGCGATCGACGACGCTGCGGCACAGATGGTCGAGAAGATCTCGCCGGACACCTCTCGCCACATCGGCGCAGCGCTCCTGGAGCAGGGGGAGGAGCTGCTCCTGACCACGGCCGAGCGTGGGGCGACGGACCCGGACACCGGGCTCCGGTCGGTCCGGCTCCTGGCCGGGGTCGGCGCGTGAGCCCAGCAGACGATCAGGACCTCCCGGACCCGTCGTGGGTGCTGCGCCTGGCCCCTCGCGCACCTGGCGCACGGTCCCGGCCGGGGCCACCCGGGCTCGAGGCGCACCTGCCCGCCGCGGTGGCGGCCCTCGGGCCCGGTCCCGTCGACTGGGGGCTGGAGCTCGCGTCGTCGATGGTCGAGGCGATGCTGGCTGCGGTGCCCGAGCTCGACGTGCCCGACGTGATCCGCGAGCTGGAGCGCGGCAGCGTCGCGGTCGTGCTCGGGTGCCTGCTCGAGCTCCACGCGCGGGGGACGGTGACGGACTTCGAGGTGCCCGAGGTGCTGCTGGGCCCGGCCGAGCTGGTGAGCCGGGGCATCGGCATCGAGCACATGCTGCGCAGCGTCCACACGGCCCACGCGGTCGGCGTGCGAGCCATGATGGACGCGTGCGGGCGGCACGTCCCGGCCGAGCTGCGGTTCCAGGAGAGCCGGCGCGTGGCGGAGGTGCTGCTGGGGCTCACCGACTTCCTGCTGCAGGCCATGACGCAGGAGTTCGCCGAGGCTCAGGTGGCGTGGTCGGCGACGTCCTCGGCGGTCCGCCGCGAGCTCGTGCAGGAGATCCTCGCTCCCGACGGTTCCGGTGTCACGGCCGGTGACGCCAGGACCGTGCTGGGCTACGACCTGGAGGCCCACCACCTGGCGGTCGTGCTGTGGGCGGACGTGACGTCCGAGCTCAGCGCCACGCAGCTGGAGATCGGCGCGCGCTCGTTGCTGCGCGGGTCCGGTGCGACGGGCACCCTGGTGATCCCGGTGGGCCGTCGCCGCGTGTGGGCCTGGGGCTCGAGGGCCACTGCTGCCGGATTCGAGGTGACGGATGCCGACGTCCTCGATGGCGCGCGTTGTGCGCTCGGTGTCGTCGCTCCCGGGCACGAGGGATTCCGGGCCGGGCACCTGCAAGCGCTCGAGGCGGTCCGCGTCGCCGAGCTGGCGGTCCGGAACACGCGGGTCTTCCGGTACGTCGACCTGGAGCTGGTCTGCATGGCCACGCGCGACATGTCCGCCGCCAGAGCCATGGTCCGGCGTGAGCTGGGCGGGCTCGCGACGCTCGACGATCCGACGACGGAACTGCGCGAGACACTCGTGCGCTACCTCGCGGAGGAGCGCAGCCTCAACCGGTCCGCCGAGGCCCTGCACGTGGCGCGCAGCACGGTGGCCTACCGCGTGCGCCGGGCCGAGGAGCTCAGGGGAGACCCGATCGAGGTCCGACGTCCGCAGCTCCAGGTGGCACTGATGCTCGCCGAGGTACTCGGGCACCACGTCCTGGCGTGAGCCGAGGCGCGTGCGGGTGACCGGGAAGGATCCAACGACTCCGGTTCCCTGCTCGAGCTGCGCACAGGGGGAGACACGCCGTCAGTCGCGTCCCCGCCGGGCCTGCCGAGCCACGATCGCTGCCGGGGCGTGCCGTGCGAGCGTGGCCAGCAGCTTGTAGCGACGGCCCGGGATCGAGACCGCGCGCCCGCGATCGAGGTCGGCGAGCGCTGCCCGCACCACCGTCTCGACGGAGAGCCACATCCAGGGCTTGATGCCGCTCATGTCCATCTCGCCCCGCGCGTGGAACTCGGTCCGGACGAAGCCAGGGCACAGTGCGAGGACCCGGATCCCGTCCTCGCCGTAGTGCAGGTTGGCCCACTGCGACAGGTTGACCACGAAGGCCTTGGACGCCGAGTAGGTGCCCCGGGGGGTGAAGGCGGCGAGGCTGGCGACGTTGATGATCGCGCCGCCTCGACCCGCCATGGACTTCAGCGCGGCGTCCATCAGGACCATCGGCGCGCGGACGAGCAGGTCGAGCTGCCGCTCCTCGTCGGCGATGTCGATCGCGCCGAACCACGCGGCGAGACCTGAGCCGGCGTTGTTGACGAGCAGGTCTACCGGCGACGAGTCGTCGGACAACCGGTCGGCGACGGCTCGGGTGCCCTCGCGGTCGGACAGGTCCGCCACGATCGTCTCGACCTGGACGCGGTGCCGCGTCGCGAGGTCGTCGGACACCGCCGCGAGCCGCTCGGCGTCGCGGGCGACGAGGACCAGGTCCTGGCCGCGGCGGGCCAGCTCGTCGGCGAAGCCGTGACCGATGCCGGCCGTAGCGCCGGTGACGAGGGAGCGAGTCATGCGCCGACCATGGCACGGATCGGGCCGTGAGGTTTCGGTCCGACCGACGCCCTCCGGTCTTGCACTCCAGACCGATGACGGCGCGACCCCCGGTCGGCAGGCTGGGAGGACCAGCTCACGAGCACCCGTCGAAGGGACTTCCGGATGGTCACCCACCTCGCTCGCTACGTCGCCGAGGACGGCGCCGCACCGGCGTGGGGCGTGGTGCACGACTCCGCGATCGCGCCCCTGCAGGGACGGTACGAGACGACCGGCGACCTCATCACCGCCGGCGAGGACGACTGGCGCGCGCGCAGCGGCGAGACCGGCACGCTGCCCGTGGCGTCGGTGCGTGTGCTGTCGCCGGTCACCACGCCCTGCCGCGTCATGTGCCAGGGCGTCAACTACCGCGAGCACGCCGTCGAGTCGGGCATGGACCCCGACGCCCTGTCCTACAACCTCTTCTTCGACAAGACCGACGCCGCGATCACCGGACCGGTCGACCCGGTCGTGCGCCCGGCCCACGTGCGACTCCTGGACTACGAGATCGAGCTGGCCCTCGTCCTGCGCCGCCGGGTCCGCGAGAACGTGGTCGTGACGCGCGACAACCTCGCCGACTACGTCTTCGGCGTCACGATCGCCAACGACCTGTCCGCCCGTGACGTGCAGCTCCCGCAGGGACAGTTCCTCAAGGGCAAGAGCTACCGCGGCTTCTGCCCCGTCGGTCCGTACCTGGCGGTGCTCGACGCCGACGAGATCGGACTCGTCGACGAGCTCGACCTCCGACTCGAGGTCGACGGTGTGCCGCGCCAGCAGGACTCCAGCGCCCACCTCCTGCACAAGCCGGCCGAGACCCTGACCGAGCTCAGCACGTTCTGCGACCTCGACCCCGGCGACCTCCTGCTCACGGGCACGCCGTCGGGCATCACCGCGAGCTCGCCGCCGGCGATCGTCCGCCGCATCGCGACGGCCCTGCTCAGCGAGCAGCAGCTCTGGCGGGCCTTCGTCGCGCGGCAGCTGAAGCGCCCCTACCTCGAGCCGGGGAGCGTCGTGACGGCCAGCATCACCCATCCCGAGGGCCTGGTCGACCTGGGGACCCAGCGCACCACCATCGTCGGTCCGCCGGCGAGCTGACGAGAGGAACACGATGGACGCCGCCGCACGGACCGACGAGAGGACCCCCGGGGACTGGGACAAGGCCCCGGACTTCGTCGCGCACTGGGTCGTCAAGACCGCGCGGCGCCAGGAGATGATCGACTGGTACGGGAAGGTCTTCGGGGCGAGGGTCGTCCACACCGACGACGACCTGACCTTCCTGACCTGGGACCACGAGCACCACCGACTGGCACTCATCGAGGTGCCCCGCGTCCTGAAGGTGCTCTTCCCCTTCGCCCACCTGCGCCGCAAGATCTACGGGATCGACCACGTGGCGCTCCAGCTGCTCTCGATCGAGAAGCTGCTCGCCCTCTACGAGCGGCTGAAGCCGCTCGGCATCGAGCCGGTGTGGGCCATCAACCACGGCCCGACGACGTCGCTGTACTACGAGGACCCCGACGGCATCCGCCTGGAGCTGCAGGTCGACAACTTCTCGACCATCGAGGAGACGGCGGCCTTCTTCGACAGCGCGGAGTTCGAGCGGAACCCCATCGGGACCAACGTCGACCCCGACTACCTGCTCGCGCGGCTGCGCCGCGGCGACGACCCGGCCGAGCTGCTGAAGCCGGGCGCCGGTACCCCTCCCGGACAGAAGCCGCGCGCGAACAAGAAGACCATCACCTGGAAGACGCTCTGACGGTGGGCGGGCACCGTATCACGGTCGTGGGTGCGGGAGCCGCCGGTTCGTCCCTGGCACTCCTGCTCGCCCGTCGCGGGATCGCGACGACCGTGCTGGAGCGGCGGACCGAGCCGCTGCAGCACCCGGCGGCGCACGTCGTCAACGCGCCGACGCTCGAGACGTGGGAGGAGGCCGACCCCGAGCTCGCCCGGGTGGTCGCCGCCCTCAGCCCGCCGCTGGAGGAGATCACGACCATCCGGTGGGCCAGCGAACTCACCGACCCGATCGCGGACCTGGACATCCGGGGCGACGACCCTCAGGACCTCGTGCGGCTGCGGACGCTGAGCCCGTACCTGCGCTCCCACGTCGGCCAGCATCAGCTCATGCCCGAGCTGTGGGCGGCGCTGGACCGCGAGCCGTTGGTCGACCTGCGCCTCGGGGCCGTCGTGGAGGACGCGCGCGCGACCTCTGCCGGCGCGATGGAGGTCCGTGTCGCAGGCGGGACGACACCGCTCGCGAGCCGATTCGTGGTGGCGGCCGACGGCGCGAACAGCGTGCTGCGCGCCCGCGCCGGCATCGAGCTCGACGGACCGGTCCTGGCGCACATGGGCAGCGCGTTCGTCCACGCGCCCGGTCTGTACGCGCCGGGGGAGACCCGACCGCTGCTGACCTGGATCTACCGCCCTGGCTTCACCGGGGTGATGATCGCGCACGCCGATGACCACTACGTGCTGATGACGATCTACCTGCACCCCGAGCAGGAGATCGCGCGGTCCCCTCGCACGTACTGGGAGCGCACCGTGCCGTCGGTCCTCGGCCGACCCGACGCGACGATCCGCTCCACCGGCACGTGGTCCATGACCTCGCAGCTGGCGACCCGGTTCCGCGAAGGCGGGCTGCTGCTCGTCGGCGACGCCGCTCACCGGTTCCCCCACACCGGCGGGTTCGGCCTGAACAGCGGGGTCCAGGACGCCGAGAACCTCGCGTGGAAGCTCGAGGCCGTCCTCGACGGGGCCGCCGACGACTCCCTGCTCGACACCTACGAGGAGGAGCGGCGTCCCGTGATCGAGCGGTTCGCCGACTACAGCGTCACCAACCACTTCCGGCTCGACGAGGTGACCACGCCGTTCGGCGTCTCCAACGCCTCGCTGCTCGTGGCGACGAAGGGCGTGGGGCGTCCGCCGCTGTCGTGGCTGCCGGGCTCGGTCGCGGCGGGCATCGTCGAACGTCTCACGCGCCTGCAGCTCGGCCGGACGGCCGGGTTGCACCCCACGTCGCGGCGCAGCGAGCGGCTGCGCGCCCACGTCCGACGCACCGTCCCGGGCCAGATCGACCACTTCGTCGCCACCGGTCTGGAGTTCGGCTACGGCTACCGGGGACGACTCGTGGCGTCGGAGCCGGGCGGCGTCCCGATCATCGGCGACGGCGTCCGTGAGTACCGGCCGACCACGTGGCCCGGGCACCGACTTCCGCACGTCCCGGTCCTGGTGGACGGCGCCGTCGTCCCCGCCCGCCGGCTCGTGCAGCAGCGCGGACTCACGCTGCTCTCGCCGACGGCGGAGCCGTGGCGGCGGCTCGTCGACGAGCACGCCGACGATGTGCCGGTCGAGCTGGTCGTGCGGTCGATCGACCTCCCGGACGGGCTCGATCCCGAGGTGGCGCAGCGCCTGGAGATCGGCCCGCAGGGTGCTGTCGTCGTCCGCCCCGACGCTCACGTGGTGTGGCGGACCGCCCGAGGACCGCACGACGCCTGGCGGGAGCTGGCCGCCTTCCTCGCCACGTCGTGGGGGCCGTTGTGGCGCCGCACCGCGCGGGCAGCCGGGGGGTGAACACCGCGTCAGACGGTGCGGGTCACCACCCAGCGGTGCGGGGAGATCGGCCGGGTGCGGGTGAACCCGTGCCGCTCGAACACGGCCATCGGTCCGGTGTGCAGGTACGAGCCCGACACCGTGCGGTCGTCCGTCCCCTCCGGGTACCCCTCCACGACCCCGCCGCCGAGGCGGTCGATCTCGGCCAGCGCACCGCCGAGCGCGGTGTCGGCGACTCCGCGCTTGCGCAGCCCCTTCCCGGTGAAGAAGCAGGTGATGCGCCAGTCGGGCAGTCGCGTCAGCTCCTTGTCGTACCGCCGCCGGCTCTTGATCTCGGGCAGCTCGGCCGGGCTGCCGAACTGGCACCAGCCCAGACACGCGTCGCCGTCGAGCACCAGCACGTTGTGAGTGGCGCCCGAGCGGACGAGCTCGCGCTTCTCGTCCCGATTCTGCTGGGGACTACGACCCTTGCCGAGCTTGACGTGGAAGCCCATGCACCAGCACCCGCCCCAGACCCCGTTGTTCGCCTCGACCAGCGCGGCGAACGAGGGCCAGGTGTCCTCGTCCAGCATCGCGACCGTGACAGCGTTCGTCATGGCGGCCACCTTGCCAGCTCCGGTCGCTCCTCTGCCGGGTCCGTGGCCGATCGACGGTGTGATCGTCGTGGCCCTGTCGTCGCACCGCGCACGACTCAGGCGTCGGGCTCGCCGAGGTGCTCGGCGAAGTGGCGCTCGATGGCCCGGTAGAGCCGCAGCTGGTTCTCCGGGTTCTCGAAGCCGTGGCCCTCGTCCTCGGCGAGCAGGTACTCGACCGGGACCCCGCGTTCGCGCAGCGAGGCGACGATGTTGTCGGACTCGGACTGCTTCACCCGGGCGTCGTTGGCGCCCTGTGCGACCAGCAGCGGCGTCCGGATCCGGTCGACCATCGTGATGGGCGAGCGGGCCAGCAGGTCCGCGTGCTGCTCGGGGTCGTCCGGGTCGCCTCCGTAGCGGTACCAGTTGTTGACCAGGCCGAACCGCGCGAACTCCGGGACCGACCGCAGGAACTCGACGAGGTCGGAGATCCCCACGTAGTCGACCGAGGCCGCGAAGTAGTCCGGCGTGACGGTCACGGCGACCAGCGCCGAGTAGCCGCCGTAGGACCCGCCGTAGATGCCGATCCGCTCGGGGTCGGCGATGCCCTCGGCCACCGCCCAGTCGGCGGCGTCGATCAGGTCGGTGTGCATCGCCCTCGCGAGCTCGCCGATGGCCGCGGTGAGGTGCCGCCGTCCGTAGCCGGTGGAGCCGCGGAACTCGACGTGCAGCACGGCGTACCCGCGGTTGGCGAGGAACTGGGCCTGCGCGTCGTAGCCCCAGGTGTCGTGCGCCCACGGCCCGCCGTGGACCAGCACCACAAGCGGCAGCGCCTCGGGTCGCCTGCCGACCGGCAGGCTCAGGAAGCCGTGCAGCGGCAGGCCGTCGCGGGCCGGGAAGTGGACGGCTCGCATCGGTGCCAGGTCGGCCGCGTCGAGGTGCGGGTAGGGCCGGAACAGCTCCCGGCTCTCGCCCGTCTCGTGGTCGTAGAGCCAGGTCACGGCCGGTTCGCGGTCGTGGAGGAAGGTGGCGATCCAGCGGCGGCCCGCCTCGTCGGAGGACAGCGTGCCCAGCACGCCGTCGGACAGGGTGGCGAGCTGCGCGTAGACCGGGGCGAACTCCGGGTCGAGCACCTCGATGTGGCCGCGGTCGCCCACGAAGCGGGCGGCCAGCACCTCGCCGCTGCCGCGCCGGGTGAACAGGATCGGGGGCAGCCGCGGGTCGAGCGCCCCGAGGGTGTCCAGGTCGTGCCCCGCGACGGCGGCGACGACGGTCCGCTCGCCGGTCGCGTGGTCGAGCCGGATCAGCTGCAGGTCGTCACCGTCGCCGTAGGACCCCAGGAGCAGACCCCGACCGTCCGGTGTGACGTGCTGGGGGAGGACACCCACCGGGTGCTCGGCCCCGTCCGCGGTGTGGATCGGCCGCTGCCGCCCGTCCGGGTCGATCGCGAAGAACTGCCACTCGCCGTCCACCAGCCGGGAGGCGAAGACGGGCAGACCCGCCGGGTCCAGCAGCACCGTCTCCCCCGGACCCGGTTGCTCCAGGTGCAACGTGGTCTCGCCGCTCGCGACGTCGATCCGGAAGTAGTCGAAGTACAGCGGCCGCCGGTTCATCAGCACGAGGATGCTGCCGGGTACGCCCTCCAGGGGATCGACGCCGACGACCCGGGATCCCGGCGGCAACGGGGTGAGGTCGACGGCGGGCTCGTCGGGAGCGTCGAGGTCGACGCGGTAGAGGTGCCAGTCCTCGTTGCCGTCGGTGTCCTGCTCGTACAGCAGCCAGCGCGGGTCGTCGGTCCAGTGGTACTTGCCGACGCCGCGACGGGTGTCGTGGGTGACGCACACGGCGTCGGCGTGCTCCTCGTCGATCCCGCGGACCCAGACGTTGCGCCTGCCGCCCTCCGGGGCGAGGTAGGCGATCCGGGTGCCGTCGGGGGAGAGGCTCGCGCCGGAGAACTCCGGGTCGGAGAAGAACTCCTCGAGCGGGATCAGGCGGGGCTCGGTGGTGGTCACCGGGTGTGCTCCTCTCGTGGGGCGGTGTCTCCAGCAGAACCTGTGCCGTCGCGGCACGGTCAAGGACCTCAGGGAAGTCGGAAGGTCGGGGCGCCGGCCGCGGGGGTGGACGTCTGGGTGAGCCGGTAGAGTTCCATCCAGGGCGCGGGCGTCCCGGGTTGCGCGGTGTCGCGGGAGGGGTCGTCGAGCGCCAGGTCCAGCCGTCCGCCCAGCACCGTGACCCGCTGGTTCGACACCGTCGGCAGCCAGTCGTTGATCATCGGCGCGCCGGGCTGCACCGTCCCGATCTCGACGGCGAGGGCGTGCCCGGCGGGCAGCGTCCAGTCCGTCGACCGCAGCGCCAGCGTCGTCTCGCCGGGCTGGAGCAGGGAGACCTGCTGGTTGATCATGACGGCCTTGCCGTCGGGGGCGACGTCGTGCAGGCGGACCATGACGTTCCCGGTGCCCCGGGTGGTCAGTGACACCCGAGGGAAGCTGGTGAGCCGGGTGGGCCGGGCCACCGGCTCGGACCGCTGGACGTACGACGACGTCGCACCGTCGTCGGTGTACGAACCGCCCTTCAAGGGCACGGACCCGGTGCGGTCGGCCCGCGGCCAGCTCTTCTCGGCCCGCCAGGCGCCGGTGCTGTCCTCGACCAGCACGTTCGGGTAGGCGGTCGTCGGTGCGACACCCTTGAGGTACTGGTCGTAGAAGGAGAACACCTCGTCGAACCAGCCCTCGCGGCCCAGCTCCAGGCGGCCGTCGGCGGTGCGCTCGCCCCTGCGCTTGTGGTCCCACTGCCCGAGCCACGCGCGCTGTGGGCCCTGGTGGTTCGCGAGGAACTCCTGCATGCCCTCGGCGTCGGTGTTCCACTCCAGGAAGCCCTGGGTCACGAACAGCGGTGTGTCGGTGCCCTTTGCGTGCTCTGCCAGGTTCCGGATGCGCCAGGTCTCGGACTCCGGGTTCGGGTCCATGTAGGACGCCGTGTTGAGGATCGTGCACTCCGGGTGCGGCCCGGCGGGCGAGTCCCAGGCGGCGTTGGCGAGGTAGCGGGGGTCGTCGTCGGGCATCTGGGGCTGGGTGGCGAGCTGGTTGTAGATCGAGGGTACGGAGACCGTCGTGGAGCGCGGGACGCCGCCGGAGCGCATGTTGCGCTGGATGTCCCAGATGGGCTCCTGCGCGATCACGGCCTTGAGTGCCGGATGGTCCAGGTTGTTCCCGACGAGTGCGGTGATCCCGTCCATCGACTTGCCGTACATGCCCACCGAGCCCGTGGAGAAGGGCTGCGCGGCGGCCCAGTCCAGCGCCGCCCGGACGTCGGTCTGGTCGGCCTTCCCGCCGATCGCCTCGGTGCAGCCGGTGGAGCCGCCGAAGCCGCGCAGGTCCACCATCACCAAGCCGTAGCCGCGTTCGAGCAGCCTGCCCTCGGTGATCAGGTCGTCGAACCGGGCGGACGGGCCGGTGTGCGCGAAGCCCTCCACGCTCAGCTGGCCGGAGTGACCGAAGTAGGTCCCCGCGGACAGGACGAGGGGCACCTTCGCGTCCGGGGGGAGGTCCTCGGGCAGCAGGACGTCCGCGTGGAGCTCGACGCCGTCGGAGGTCGGGAAGTAGTGCTGGGTCCAGCGGGCCCCCTCGGGGACGCGGTCGTTCTCCGCGTGCGTGACGGACCGGGTGTCCGTGGCGACCGCGGCGGTGGGGGTGGGGGCGGCGCCGCACCCCGCGAGCAGCACCAGGGACAGGACACCGGCGATGAGGAGCCGCTTCACGACAGCACCACCAGACCGAGCGCGAGCGAGTGGCACACCACGTGGGCGACGACGCCGGGCCACACGGACCCGGTGCGCCGCAGCAGGACCGCGGCGATCAGGCCGACGACGACGGCGGACACGACCCCGACCGAGGCCGTGGGGAGGAAGTAGAGGACCAGCAGCGCCGCGGCGGCGGAGAACACCGCGCTGCCCAGCACGCCGACGACCGCGCCGTGGCGCAGCAGGGCCGTGGTCACCACCCCGCGGAACAGCAGCTCCCAGGTCAGCGGCAGCACCAGGCCCAGGATCACCAGGCCCAGGACCGTCGTGTTCGGCGTGGCGGTCCCCGTCGGCAGCCCCAGGCGTTCCAGGCCGAGGGTCGCGCCGACGGTCAGCCCGAGCGCGACGACCCCCAGGCCGGCCCCCGCCAGCAGCGCGGGGCCCGAGGCCCGGCGGATCCCGACGGCGCCGAGGTCGCGGAGCCGGGTCCGGGCTGCCGCGAAGAAGCCGCTCAGCGCGGCGAGGGCGGGCAGCGCCAGCAGGATCGGGTCGTACCACGGTCCCAGCGCGGCGGCCTGCGGCTCCAGCGCGATCGGGATGCGGTAGACCGCGATCCCCATGAGCACCAGGCCCGCGACGATCTCGCCCCACCCGACGAGTCCGCGCTGGCCCCCGTCCGTTCTGCGGAGGAAGGAGTCGTCGGTGAGGGGCTTCGAGGTGGGCGTGACGAGGATCGGATGCTTCATGGCTCCAGCACAGCCCGGCCAGGCGCATCTCGGCAGTCACGAGGTGTCAGTCGAGGAAGTGACACGGCGTCACTGGTGGGGACGGCCTTCTACCGAGAGGATCCGCTGGAACTCTGCCCTTCTCGCACCCCTGCTCGATCCAGCTCCGATCCGCGGCCGCGGTGCCGCACCGGAGACGCCCACTCACCGCCAGGCCGCGGCGACCACCTCCGCCACCTGCCGCGGCTGGGACAGGAACGGGGAGTGCGAGGAGGACAGTTCCACGGTGCGCGTGGCCGACACGGAGACGCCGTCGATGTCGGAGATGATCTTCCGTTGGAGCGCGGGCCGTACCAGGCGGTCGTCCGTGCAGACGAGGTACGTGTGCGGTACGGAGCCGAACCGCTCACGGGTGACCGAGATCGGCTCGGCGGCGATCCCGACCGGCGCATCGGTGCCGAGGAGGCTGATCACCGCCTGCGCGGCCTCGTGCGGGACGTCGGCGTAGAGCGCGGCACGGAGGGCCTCGCGAGAGCTCGGGTCGCCGGTGTCGATGCGCGAGGCACCGATCGCGAACGGATCCGCCTGCAGCAGGGACGTGCCGAGCTCACCCGCGTTGAGCTCGCTCGCCACGTCGGCGCCCGCCGGTCGGCCGGTGACGGGGGCGAACGCCGCGACGTAGACCAGGTGCGACACCAGGGACGGTGCCATCTCCGCGGCCAGGGTGGCGACGACACCGCCCATGCTGTGTGCGACGACGACGCTCGGCTCGCCGGAGCCGATCCTCTGCAGCTGTGCGACGAGCTTCTCGGCGGCGCTCGTCGCGGTCACGTCCGCGACACCGGACCTCTCGGCGGCGAAGGCCGATGCGTCGAACGGGCGCGTCCACCGGGCGGTGGGAGACGCCGCCTCGAGGCCCTGGCCCTGGAGGTCCACGGCCACGGCGGGTACACCGAGCCGGGCGAGTTCCGGGATGACGAGATTCCAGCTCCAGGTGCTGTGCCAGAAGCCCGGGACCAGGACGGTGTACTTCATGTCGATCATTCTCCGGGAAGTCGGGGAGTCGGGTGCAGGGTGTCGCGTCGCCGCTCCTGCCGGCGGTTCGGTCGGTACCGGGCCGCGCCGTGGTCCGGTGTTCCGGGGCACGATGAGCAGCACCTCGTCCGACGACAGGAGAACGGTGGAACGATGGCGCAGCGGACCGTGGGCATCGTGTTGTTCGACGGCTTCGAGTTGCTCGACGTGGTCGGGCCGTTGGAGTTGCTGAGCAGACGCCCCGACGAGTTCGAGATCCTGCTGCTCGGCCCGGAGGCGGGCCCGGTGTCCAGCGGACAGGGCTCGCAGATGGTGGCCGGCCACGGCTACGAGCACGCGCCGACGCCGAGCATCGTCCTCGTCCCCGGTGGCCCCGGGACCCGGAGCCTGGTCGAGGACCAGCACTTCCTGCGGTGGCTCCGGACCTGGAGCGCCGGTGCAGACCTCGTGACGTCGGTGTGCACGGGGTCGGCGCTGCTCGCCGCGGCCGGACTGCTCGACGGATACCGGGCCACGTCGAACAAGCGTGCCTTCGCCTGGGTGTCGTCGCTGCGCGGCGAGGTCGAGTGGATGCCGCGGGCGCGCTGGGTGCAGGACGGTGCGCGCTGGACCTCCTCGGGGGTGGCCGCCGGGATGGACATGACGGCAGCCCTGATCGGCGAGCTCCTCGGGCCGGCCGAGGCCGAGCGGGTCGCCTGGGAGATCGAGCTCGAGGTCCGGCAGGACCCCACCTGGGACCCGTTCGCCGTCACCGACGACCGGGGCTGACCCGCGACGCCCCGGGCGGGTGATCCGCCGCCGAAGTCCGCTCACGAGCTCGCCGAGTCGCCCGGATGCGGTGGACGGACACCCCCGTAGACCACACGCCGCAGGAGGAACCGTTCCTGGAACACCTGCGAAGCCCGGGTGTGGTGGAGTGCGCGCCCGGTGGTGGTGAAGACGGTCATCACGGTCCCGATCTCGTGCAGGACGGTTCCCCACCGCCGCGTCCGAGGGGTGTACCGCCGTGTCCTCCGCCCGCGCACGGTGGCGAGGACGTTGTGCACCAGGAGCTGTGCTCCTCTGTTCCGCGCCGTGGTGCGCAGAGGATCGGTGGCGGCGACGTCCCCCACGGCCCAGATCCCGTCGTGACCGGGTGTCCGGAGCTCCGGGTCGACGCGCACGAATCCGGCGTCGTCCAGCATCGACGACGGCAGCCACTCGGTGTTGGGCCGGGCTCCGCCGACCGCGTACAGGACCAGGTCGGCCGGTACCGCTGCCTGTCCGGTGCGGAAGCGGAGCGGGCCCGCGGTGATGCGGTCGGTCTGTCCGGGGGTGAACTCGGCGCGATGCCCGGGATGCAGGCCGACGCCGAGGCGTCGCAATTCTCGTCGGCACTCGTCCCAGACCCGCTCGTGGTGGTGAACGAGGGGCCGCTCGCCCGGGAAGTACAGGTCCACTCGCTTCCCGGGACACGCCTGCGCGATCTGGGCGGCGCTTTCCAGCGCGGTCGGTCCGCCGCCGACGACGGCCAGTGAGGGGGCCGCGATGACGGCAGCGCGGGCGCGGTCGAAGGCGAGGTCGATCTCGGCATCGTCCTGTATCGACGGCGTCCGGCCGAGGCCGTCGCGTACACCGGTGCAGACGACGAGGATGTCGTACCCGTGACGGGCGGTGCTGCCGTCGGCGTGGCGCACCTCGACCTCCCGGGCCCGGGTGTCGAGCGCCACCAGTCGACCGTGGACCGTGCGGACGTCGTCGAGCCGGCGGAACCGGTGGAAGGCGATGCGGTGGTTCTCCTCCCACCGCGTCGGACGGGCGAGCCTGACCCCGAGGTGCCGCCCGCTGAGGTACCCGGGCTTCGGACTGATTCCGACGACGTCGAGGAGACGGCGATGTCGAGCGAGCGCGGCGATGACCTGGATCCCGGTGTCGCCCAGTCCGGCCACGACCACTCGTCGTCGACGCACGGGCGGGCGTGCCTTCCGGTGCGTCACCTCGAGCCCGCACCGGTGGTGGTCCGGGTGGTGGACCGTTCGCGGAGATCCGGCAGTGTCCACGGCCGCACCACCAGGACCAGCGCCAGCCCCGCCAGCGCGACCGACGCGAACATCGCCGTGCCCATCGCCGTCGCGTCGTTGCCGAGCAGGCCGACCACCGGCGAGGTGGCCGCGCCCAGGCCGAACTGCAGGGCTCCGAGCAGGGCCGCCGCGGTCCCGGCGCTGTCGCCGTGTCGGGCCAGTGCCAGCGCCGGGGCGTTGGGCATCGCGAACCCGCCGGCGAGCAGCATCGTCCACACCCCGGCCAGGATCGCGGGCAGGCCGCCGATGCCGGTGATGGTCACGACTAGCAGGACGAGCCCGGCGCCCGCGGCCGCCGCGATGCCACCGCTCAGCACCTGCCGGGGATCGAGACGGCGCAGGAGCACCGGGTTCAGCTGGCTACCGACGACGAGCCAGACCCCTCCGGCGCCGAACAGGAGCCCGAACGTCGTCTGGTCGATGCCGAACTGCTCCTGGAAGACGTAGGGGCCGCCGGAGATGTAGCTGAAGAGCGCGCCCATCGTGAAGCCGGCGACGAGGACCAGGCCGACGAACGTCCGGTCACGCAGGAGCGTGCCGTAGGCGCGCAGGGTCGGGCCCAGCCGCGCGGAGCGTCGGCGGGACGGTGGCAGCGTCTCGGGGAGGCCGTAGGTGACCACCGCCAGCATGACCAGGCCGTACGCCGCGAGGAACAGGAAGACCCCGCGCCACGACACCCAGGTGAGCAGCCCGGCGCCGAGGGTCGGTGCGAGCACCGGCGCCGCGCCCATGACGAGCATCAGCCGCGAGACCATGCCGACCGCCGCGCGTCCGGTGAATAGATCGCGCACGATCGCGAGCCCGACCGCCGTCCCGGCCGACGCTCCCGCGCCCTGCAGGACGCGCAGGACGGCGAGCACCTCGATCGTGGGCGCGACGGTGACCAGCGCGGACGCGACCACGTGCAGTGCCACCCCGGCGAGGAGCAGCGGGCGGCGGCCGTACGCGTCGGACAGCGGGCCGATCAGGAGCTGCCCCAGCGCGAGTCCGGCCAGGGTGCCGGTCAGCGTGAGCTGGACCGTGGCACCGGGCGCGGCCAGGTCCCGGCCGACCGCCGGGAGCGCCGGCAGGTAGGTGTCGATGGTGAGCGGCCCCAGGGCGATCAGCGCTCCCAGGACGAATGCGAGCCGGACCCGGCTCGGTGTGACGACGGCGCCGGCCATCGTTCCCCCTCGTGTGATCGCGCGACGAGCGCGGGTGGTGGGCAGGGTCGTGGAGGCCGTGCGCGACGACCTCCGCGGCGCGGCACCCCGTGACCCCGTGGACGGTACACACATGTCGTAGCTATTGACAGAACTGCGACAGTGTTGTTGTAGTTAAGCCCGTCAGCGACAGCAGTGGGGAGAGAGACGGTCATGGATCTTCAGCTCAGTGGTAAGCGCGTCCTGGTCACCGGTGCGAGCAGGGGGATGGGCCTCGAGATCGTGCGGGCCTTCCTCGCCGAGGGGGCGTCGGTGACGGCGACCGCGCGTCGGACCTCGCCCGAGCTCGAGGCGACCGGTGCCGACTTCGTCGCCGCGGACCTCGCCGATGCGGCGGGCCCGGCACGCATGGTGGCCGCGGTGCTCGACCGGGACCCCCGGCTGGACGTCGTGGTGAACAACGCCGGTGGTGGGGAGATGCCCCCCGAGGGGTTCACCGACATCTTCGACGGGAGCGAGGCGGACTGGGCCCGGACCTTCGCGCTGAACTTCGACGCGGCGCTGCGCGTGACCCGGGCCGCGCTCCCCGCCCTGGAGCGGACCTCGGGTTCGGTGGTCAACATCAGTTCCGACAGTGCGCGGCGGGTCGGGGGTGAGCCCCTGCCCTACCGGGTCGCGAAGGCTGCGCTCAACGCGTTCTCGCGGGGGCTGGCCGAGAAGGCCGCGGCGTCCGGGGTGCGGGTGAACGTGGTGTCGCCCTCGGCCACGCGCACCCCGCTGGTGACCGGGGCCGGCACCTACGCGGCCCATGTCGCCGCCGAGCTGGGGATCGAGCACGAGACCCTGTTGGCAGGGATGCCGAAGCAGAACGGGATGCTCACTGCGGACCTCATCGAGCCCGCCGAGATCGCCCGGGTCGTCCTCGTGCTCGCCTCACCCGTCGTGCCGAGCGTCATCGGCGCCAACTGGGCGGTGGACGCCGGCTCGCTGAAGGCCGTGTGAGAGCCATCGTCACGCGACGCTCCCGGCCCGGGGCCGTGGGGCAGGGCGGCCCGACATGACCACGGTGTTCGTGCACGGTGTGCCCGAGACGTCCGCCATCTGGACACCCGTGCTCGCCGAGCTGGCCGAGCTCGGCCACGACGACGTCGTCCGGCTCAGTCCCCCCGGTTTCGGTGCCGAGGTCCCGTACGGGTTCGAGGCCACCGTCGACGGCTATCGCGGCTGGCTCGCCCGGCAGCTGGCCGGCTTCGACGGCCCGGTCGACCTCGTCGGCCACGACTTCGGCGGTGGACACGCGACCAACGTGGCGATGGAGCATCCGGAGCTGCTGCGCAGCTGGGTCACCGACGTCCTCGGCGTGTTCGAGCCGGACTACGTCTGGCATCCCCAGGCGCAGATCTGGCAGACACCCGGGGACGGCGAGGAGGCCATCGCCCAGCTCGTCGGCGCGCCCGTCGCCGCGCGTGCCGCCGCGCTGGTCGAGCTGGGAATCCCGGAACCCATCGCCGGTGAGGTCGCGGCGGGGCAGGACGAGCGGATGGGCGAGGCGATCCTGTCGCTCTACCGGTCCGCGGTCCAACCCGCCCTCGCCCACCGGGGCAGGAATCTCCCTGCCGCGGCACCGCACGGTCTGGCCGTGATCGCGACCCACGACCACGCGGTCGGCAGCATCGAGCAACGGCGCCGCGCGGCCACCCGGGCCGGAGCACAGACAGCCGTCCTCGACGGGCTGGGGCACTGGTGGATGCTGCAGGACCCGATCCGTGCCGCCCGGGTGCTCCACGAGTTCTGGTCGTCCCTACCGGCGTGAGGCCGGCCCGTCGACGGGCCGGCGCCGCGAGCCGGGCAGGCCCGCCGGCGTCGTACCCCATCGCGCTCCGCCGCGTGTCGCCGCCTCAGCCCCGTCCCGTCGAATCGGGCTCATCGTCACTCGAGAGGTCTGTCATGGTCGCTACCGCCCCCGCTCCCGCCGGCACACCCGGCGATGCGGTCCCCGTCTGTCCGCGACGGCGCCGCTGGTCGTGGATCGTCGTCGTCCTGACCGCGTTGGCCGTGGCCGGCTTCTTCGGAGGCCAGTACGTCGAAGGGCTTGCCGCCGTCGCGGCGCGGACGCCGGACAACGTCAGTGCCGCGTCGCACTTCGGTGCGATGCCCACGCCCATCCGTGTTCTGTTCCTCGTCCATGTCGGCACCGCCTCGCTCGCTCTCGGGATCGGAGCGCTCCAGTTCTCCTCGGCTCTACGCAGACGCAACCCACGGGTCCACCGCGTCGTCGGCCGGGTGTACCTGCTCGCGGTCGGGGCGGCCGCCCTCACGGGGCTGCCCACGTCGCTCTGGAACTCCCTGGGCATCCGAGGGATCATCGGATACGCCCTGCTGGACGTCATGTGGGGTCTGACGGCGTGGCTGGCCTACCGCGCGGCCCGCCGTCGCCGGTTCCGCGAACACCAGGCCTGGGCGATCCGCAACTTCGCCCTGACCTACGCCGCGGTCACGCTGCGCGCCGGACTCCCGGTGCTCATCGCCCTTCAGCTGCCGTTCGATCCCGGGGCCTCGTTCCCGCAGCTGTTCGACAACGCCATGCACACGATCGCGCCGTGGCTGGGGTGGCTGGTCAACCTCGTCGTCGCCGAATGGCTCGTCGCCCGGCGCGGGCTCCCGGGGGTCCGCTGGTCCACGTTCCGGCAGGATCCCGACCCCGCGTCGAGAGCCACGGGGTAACGTTCCGATCTGTATCGGAACGAATCGAGAGGTGTGCGGTGCGCGCAGTAGTGGTGGAGCGCTACGGGAATCCCGCGTCGGTCGCGGTGGTGGAGCGGCTACGTGCTGTGCGGGGCGGCCGTCGCGCCCCACGCGCCGCACTCGCGTGGGCCAAGGCCGCCACCCGGGAGCCGGACCGCGAGCGCAGCCTGCGGCTGGCGGCCCTCGGCCAGCTGGAGTGTGTCCGCGCCACGCTCGGAGTGCCGGGGTAGCGGCAACCCCGTCCCCGAAGTGGGGAGCGATTGTCGCATTTCCGCTGGCTGTGGCACCCTTGTGTTGCAGGTGGAGTGGACGTCCAGAAGCGGAGGTGTGGTGCGGTGACCGGTACCAAGGCGGTCCGTCGAACACGGAGCGACGCCGAACGCAGCACTGCCCGCATCCTGGAGGCCGCGGAGGTCGTGCTCGCCGCGGACGAGACCGCATCCCTGGAGCGCATCGCCGATCACGCACAGCTCTCCCGGGCCACCGTCCACCGGCGTTTCACCTCGCGGGCCGCGTTGCTGGACGCCCTGGCCGAGCAGCTGAGCGAACGCTACCGGCGCGGGCTCGCCGAGGCGCGGGTCGACTCGGCGCCGCCGCTGTTCGCGTTGCGCAGGGTGACCGAGATCGTCTTCGAACTCAAGCTCAGCCACCGTTTCGCCATCCGGCTGACCGCCGCCCTGACCCCGGAGGTGCTGGACGGGCTCGACCGGCTGTTCGTCCGGCTGCGCGAGTCCGGCGCCGTCACCGCGGCCGACCCCGTCTGGTGCCGGCGGGTCTACCTGGCGCTGCTCGACGAGGTGAACGCGTTGTCCGCGGACTCGCCCGGACTCCCGCCGCGCTCCGGACCGGACGAGGACCCGACCCCGGCGAGGATCGACCTTCTCATCCGCACGGTGCTGAGGGCGCTGGGTGGGGACGGGGCGGAACACTAGGCGGCCCCGTACGCGAGGCTAGGCGGTGGGGCAGACTCGTCGGATGAGCGACTCCGCGGCTGACCAGTCCGATGACGACGCCCGGAGCCGGGCCGTCGAAACCGGCGATCAGGCGGCGACGGAGGCTCTCGGTGGCGCTGGTGAGTTGGCGACACTGAGAGAGTTCCTGGGGTACATGCGGGACGGAGTGATCCGGAAGGCGTTGGATGTCCCCGACGGTGCCGGTGGGCGTGCCGGGGTTCCCTCCGGGACGAGTATCGCCTGGATCGTCACCCACCTCGCGGCGTCCGAACGGTTCTGGTTCTGCGGCGTGGCCGTCGACGACTGGGCGGAGGCGTCGACGCCCCCTCCGGGGCGTCCGATCAGCGCCACGGTCGCCGACTACCGGGATGCCATCACCGAGGCCGACACGGTTCTCGACTGCTGGGACGACCTCGACCGTGTGCTGGCGCCGCCACCAGGTGGTGAGCTCAGCGCAACAGCCCGCTGGGTCCTGCAGCACATGATCACCGAGACCGCCCGCCATGCAGGCCACGCTGACATTCTGCGCGAACAGGTCGACGGCTCTGTCGGTCGATAGTTCCTCCAAGGAGTGCATCCCCGGATGACCCTTCTGCGGAGAGACTGCGTATAGCTGCTGCCCCGGGCTCCGCACGATGACGAGGGGTGTTCCGAGGAGTTGACGACGAGCAAGCCGCTCATGTCGCCAGCACATCGCAGCCGCACGTATGTCGCGGTCACGATGTGTCAGCCGACGATGTGAGACGGCGCTCAGCCGCCGCCGGGGCCCCCGGCCGCCGGGTGCGGCCGGTCCGGGGCGTCCAGCGTCACCAACTCCTGCAGCAGCCGCCGGGCGGTCGGGGTGTTGGGCACGACCGCCAGCAGCGAGGTGCTGACGGCGTCGTCGGTCGCCGCGGCCAGTGCCCGCTGGGCCCAGCGGGTGCCGGAGCGCAGGTCCGCCATCGCGTCGGTGGTGCCCCCGCTGCAGATCCAGTCCCCGAGCGCCGAGCGGTGCATGCCGTCGATGAGCGCGGCGATCGCCATCGGCTCGAACGTCCGGCTGCTGCTGGGCAGGTGCAGCCGCAGGTGCCGGCGGCTGTGCACCAGGTACCGCTCGTGCTCGAGGATCTCGCGTTCAGCGAGGCGGGGGACCACCCGGGTGAGCCGGTAGCGGTGCAGCACCAGGTCCGGATCGGACAGGAAGTCGGCGAGGGTGTACTCGGTCGCCTCGATGACGTCGCGGACCGGATCGACGCCCCGGCCCGGTGCGGCGAGGAACACCCGCGCCCGCTCCCGGCGCTCGGCGTGGTCGGCGAACGGGATCTCGTCCTTGCTCTCGAAGTGCCGGAACACGGTCCGCCGGGACACCCCGGCCGCCGCGGCGATCGCGTCCACGGTCACCTGCTCGTAGCCGTGCTCCAGGAACAGGCCGAGTGCGGTCCGCGCGATGTGCGTCGTGGTGTCGACCGGGTCCGGCTGCGAGGCGGCGGTCATCGCCGTCCGTCCCAGGCGGTCCGGCGAGCGGGCTCGACGTCGGTGACGACCCGGTCGGCACCGGCGAACTCCCGCTCGTGTCGGTGCTCCGTCCCGTAGGCGGGCCAGCCGGGATCACCGGTGCGGATGAAGGCGACCCAGGCGGCATGCATCTGCCGGGCGAGCTCACGCGGCCGCTCGTCGCCGAGCAGGCCGTGCCAGTCGGGGTGCTCGAGGGCGTCGAAGACGAACGGGAGCTCCACCGCGTGCGCCGCACCCAGGCGTCCGGCCAGGGCCGGTGAGCGCCAGCCGAACCGGTAGAGGTGGGCGCGCCCGTGCGCCTCGGCGAGGCGCAGCGCGGGGATCCGGTAGACCGCATCGGTGAGCACGGCGCAGAACCGGTCCAGGTCGCTGCCGGTGCGCGGGTAGGCCCGCAGTCCGGCACCGAGCCCGTAGCGACGGGCGATCAGCCGGGTCGCCAGCCGGGTGAGCAGGCCGTTCTCGGCGACACCGCTCAGGAACAGCCGGGCCTCCTCCAGGTTATGGCCGATCAGCAGGTCCACGGGGGCGGTGGCCCCGGCACGGGCGGCGTCGATCGGGCGCCGGGGCAGCACCTCGCCGTCGACGACGGGTTCGAACGGCATCACGTTGGCGACGACCTCGGCCCAGCCGCGGCGGAACGGCCGTCGCACGACCTCGGCGGCGAGCCGGCTCTGGGCGGCGACGACCCGCGCCGGCTCGACCTCGGCGACCGCCTCCCGGGTGGCGGGCACACCGAGCAACGCGGCGAGCCGCACGCCCACCCGGTGCGCGCTGTCCGGGGCGAGCGTGTGGTGCCCGGCCCCGGACTGCAGGATCGCCCGCCCGAACAGCCCGCGCGCGGCGGGCATCGCGAGCAGTGCGCCGATGCTCATCGCCCCGGCGGACTCGCCCATCACCGTGACGTTGTCGGGATCACCGCCGAACAGCGCGATGTGGTCGCGGACCCAGCGCAGTGCGGCGACCTGGTCCAGCAGTCCGAGGTTGGGGGTGCCCTCACCGAACCAGAGGAACCCGTCGGCGCCGAGGCGGTAGTTGATGCCGACGTAGATGATCCCGTCGCGGGAGAAGCTCCCGCCGGTGTACCCGCCGACCGCGTTGGAGCCGGTCACGAAGGCGCCGCCGTGCACGAACACCACCACCGGAGCGCCGCTCGCCCCCTCCGGCGCCCACACGTCCAGGTGGAGGTGGTCGTCCCCGGGATCGACCCGGTTCGGGATCAGCTCGCCCATCCCGCCCTGACCGCCCGCCTGCGGCGCGGTCGGTCCCGGACGCGTCGCGTCCCGGACGCCGGTCCACGACGACGGCGCCTCGGGCGGCCGGAACCGGAGCGGGCCGGTCGGCGACGCGGCGTAGGGCAACGCCCGGTAGACGACGCCGTCGCGGTGCCGCGCCCCCCGCACGGCCCCCTGGGGCAGCTCGACGACGGGTGCGGCCTCGTCCTGCTGCAGCATCGAGCCAGTGTGACACGTCGAGGTTCGTTCGTGGCACCGAGTGTCGCTCGCGCTGTCGGCCGTTCACAGGAAACGAACTCCTTGCCACGACGACGCCCGCCGTCCATGCTGGCACTCGGTGTCGCGTCATCGCCGACGCGGTGACACTGAATGTCAGGGGGATCCAGCCATGTCGACCGGCCTCGCAACGCTGCACACCGTCGCCACCCGAAAGGCCATGTACCGGCTCCTGCCGATCATGGGCCTCGCGTACTTCATGTCCTATGTGAACCGGACGAACGTCGCACTGGCCAAGACCCAGCTCGAGGCCGACGTCGGGATCAGTGCCGCGGCCTACGGGCTCGGCGCCGGGATCTTCTTCCTCAGCTACGCGCTGCTGGAGGTCCCGAGCAACATGGTCCTGCACCGGATCGGTGCCCGGGCCTGGATCACGCGGATCGCGGTGACCTGGGGGATCGTCTCGGCCTCGATGATGTTCGTGCAGGGCGAGCTGTCGTTCTACGTCCTGCGGTTCCTGCTGGGCGCCGCCGAGGCCGGTCTCTACCCGGCACTGATGTACATGGTCACGCTGTGGTTCGCCCCGCAGCACCGGGTGACGGTGGTCGGGTTGATCTACACCGCCCCCGCCCTGGCGATCATCATCGGCTCACCGGTCGGGGGAGCGCTGATGCTGCTCGACGGGGCCGCGGGCCTGTACGGCTGGCAGTGGATGTTCCTGGTCGAGGGGCTGGTGACGGTGCTGATCGGCGCCGTCGTCTGGTTCGCCCTGCCCAGCCGCCCGCAGGACGCCCGCTGGCTCAGCCGGGCCGAGGCGGACGAGCTCAGTGCCCGGGCGGGCTCCGGTGACCGGCCGTCGCCGGCCCGGCTGCGCGGCAACCTCGGGTACGCCTTCGGGCGCCCGGTGATCCTGGTGCTGTCCGGTCTCTACTTCCTCAACCAGCTCATCGGCTCCGCGGTGGGGTTCAACGTGCCGTCGCTGATCCAGGCGCTCGGGGTGGACAGCCCATTGCAGATCGGCCTGATCACCGGCGGTCTCGGGATCGGCGCGCTCGCCGGGGTGCTGTTCTTCCCGTGGCTGCACCGACGCCACGTGCACGACGACACCGGCCTGATCGTGCTGTGCGCGGTGCTGGCGACGGTCACGCTGGGCGCGTACCTGACGGTGACGGACCCGGTGTGGCAGATCGTGATGCTCTACGCGACGAACTTCTTCGTGATCGGCACGCTGCCGTTGTTCTGGTCGGTCGCGATGTCCCGGATGTCCGGACTGATGGCGGCCGTCGGCCTGGCCTTCGTGAACATGATCGGCCTGACCGGTTCCTTCGTCGGGCCGTCGGTGTTCGGAGTGCTCGAGGGGCCGGCTGGCGACTCGGCGGCGTCGTTCGTGTTCGTGCTGGGGGCCTGTGTCGCCGGCATCGCCGTGAGCGTGGTGCTGGCGGTGATGGTGCGACGGGAGCGAGTGGCCGGACCGACGGGCGCCGGGTGAGGTGTGGGCCTGCCTGCCTGCCTGCCTGCCGGACCGAGTGGGAGCACGAGGCTCTGACCACATTGCGAGTCCTGGCCACCTGTCTCGCCCACCACTCGGAAGCGCAACCGGGAGAATGAGTGAGCACGGTCTGAGGACGTCCGCGCTCACGCCGCGGGGTCCTGTAGTGGTCTAAGTGGACCCCTCACCGGCCGGGATGGGCCGGCCAGGAAGCCGTGGGCTGCAGATCAGGATGATCACAATGGCGGCGAAGGTGAACCAGTACAGCGCGTGCAGGCCGGTGAGTGGGTCGTTCGCCCCCGCCGTCGAGACGAGTACTGCGACGGTTGCGATCCCGATCCCGGCGCCCAGCTGGTTGAGGGTGTAGAGCACCGAGCTTCCCTGGGGGACCTGCTGGGGCGGGAGGATCCGGTAGAGCGATCCGATCGTCGGTGCCCCGACGAACCCGAGGCCCACGCCCACGGCGAACGCGGCGACTCCTGCAGCGATCGCGGTACCGATGCCCGGCCCTCCGCCGATCTGGGTGAGCGCCAGTGTGGCCAGCAGCGCGAGCGTGCCACCACCCTGTACCAGGCGCTTCGCGCCGAGTCGATCGCTGAGCCGGCCGGCGATCGGCATGGCCAGCGCGGCCCCGGCGCCCAGCGGCGCGACCAGCAGCCTTGCCGTGGAGGGCGAGAATCCGTGGAGGAGCTGGTAGTACAGCGGCAGCGCGAACAGAACGCTGAACGTCCCGGTCCCGACCAGCCCCTGGACGACGACGCTGGGAGAGAACCCCGTCGTCGCGAACATCCGCAGGTCGATCAGCGGCATCACCCGCCGGGCGTGCACCGCGTGCAGGACGTACCCACCCAGCAGCGCCGCTCCGAGCACGAGGGGAACGAGGACCTGCCAGGCCACGACCGTGTTGGTCTCTCCGATCTGGGTGAAGCCGAGCATCATCCCGGCCAGGCCCGGCACCAACAGGAGGACGCCGACGAGGTCGAGGCGCCCGGCCGAGCCGAGGTCGGCCGGGGCGTCCCGTTGGATCAGTCGCCACGACAGCACGGCGGCGACGGCCCCGATCGGGATGTTGATGAAGAACAGGGCCCGCCAGCCGGCGCTGTCCAGAACCAGACCGCCCAGTACCGGGCCGAGGACCGGACCGAGGGACAGAACGACACCCATCAGACCCATGACGCGCCCGGCGCGGGCGGGTCCGGCAGCGCCGGGCCAGCAGGATCAGCACCAGTGGATCGACGATGCCCGCACCGACACCCTGCAGAATCCGGAAGACCAGCAGGCTGGGGAAGTTCCAGGCCAGCGCACAGGCGAGCGACGCCAGCAGGAACACGGCCAGCCCGACGAACCACATCCGGGGGGCCCCGAATCGACTCACCGCCCATGCGGTGACCGGGATCGTCACGACGAGGGCCAGGAGGTAACCGGTCGAGACCCACCCGACGGTGGCCAGGCCCGTCTGGAACTCACGACCGAGTGTCTCCACGGCGACGGCGATCATCGTGCTGTCGAGGATGGCCATGATGCCGCCCAGCAGGACAGCCACGATCAGCATCCGGAGCTTCGGGTCGAGGGCTGTGTCGGTTCGAGTCATTGCAGCGCACCTCAGAGTAGGTTTATCTGAACCTGCGAGTACAGTAGACCTGTCCAGCCAGGATAGTTGAGTCGCTCGCTGGGTATGGTCGAGGCGTGACCACAGACGAACCGGGCGTCCGGACTGCACGGCCGATGTCAGGCCGGATCGACAAGCGGAACGCGATCCTGGTCTCGGCGTTCTCCGTGTTCGCACGACTCGGGTATGCCAGCGCGTGCGTGAAGGAGATCGCGAGCGAGGCCGGCGTCGCGAAGCCGACCGTCTACAACCACATGAACGACAAGGCCACCCTGTTCCGCGAGTCGGTCGAGGCGGCGGCGGAGCGGATCGGGGCGCCGTCGGTGTCAGCCGTACGGGCGCGGCTGGATTCTTCCGTCGGGGATGTCGAGACGACGCTGCTCGGTGTCGGCGAGGATCTTTCTGCTGCGATGCGCGACTCTGAGCTGTGGGCGTTGCGGCGGCTGGCCTGTGCCGAAAGTTCGCAGTTCCCCGAGCTGCACCATGTCGTCACGGCTGCCACTGAGGCGCCGATCAGGCGTGCGCTGGGTGACAAGATTGCGCGCTGGACGCTGCGCGGTGAGCTACGCGCTCAGGACCCGGATGTCGCCGCCGAGCAGTTCCTTGCGCTGGTCGCAGGCCCACTCGAGTTCGACTTCGCCCAGGGCACTCGGATCCCGGCCGACGACCGATCGTCGGCCGTCGTGCGGGCCGCGGTCACCACGTTCCTTCGCGCCTTCGGCCCGGCTCCCACCGACCGCGAGCCGACAGGGTCCTCCTGACTGCCGTTCATCGTGCGTGGGTGCGGTGGCTCCAGTCATGTGCTGTCCCTCCGGCCGGGGCCCCGACCGCTTGAACCGCGGCGCGCCGGTACGGACCCGGGTGGGTCGGTCTATCGCTCGTCGGCACCCGCCCGCGCCTACTCGGATGGGCGCACGTGGTGGTCGAGGATGCGCTGGAGAGTCCCCACCAGTTGGGTGCGGTGCTCCTCGGGCAGGTCGCCGAGCAGCGAGGTCTGCGCCGCGTCGACGGCCTGGGTGATCTGCCGTAGCCGTGCTCGCCCCGTGCGGGTGAGGGTGATGAGGTTCTGCCGTTTGTCGGCCGGGTCCTGCGTGCGGTCGACGTGGCCGTGGCCGGCGAGCTCGTTGAGGGTGGCGACGACGTCGCTGCGGTCGATGTGGCACCGCCTCCCGATCTCTGCCTGGCTGATCGGTCCGAACTCCTCGACGGCGGCGAGGACCGCGTACTGGTAGCGCGTCGCGCCGATGTCCGTGAGGGCTGCGCCGACAAGCCGGTGGGTCAGGGTCGCGGTCTGGGTGATGAGCCAACTCGGGGTCTGGCGCAATCTGTCCGGCTGCGACCTGCTCCCACCCTCGAAGACCTCCGCCATGCCGTCAACCTATCACGATTGTTGGCGCCACCAACGGTGTGTATTGTTGGCTCAACCAACATTGGTTCAGCCAACGAAAGGTCGACGTGGATGCAGGATCAGGCGATGTCGAGGAGGAGCGCACCGACCGCACGCTGGTGGGCGCTGGGATGGATGTCGGCCACGCAGCTGATGATGGTCGTCGACGGCACGGTCATGAACATCGCTGTGCCCTCGGCCCAGGCCGACCTCGGACTGTCCGATGTGCAGCGTCAGTGGGTCCTCACCGTCTACGTGCTCGCCTTCGGTTCGATGCTGCTCCTCGGCGGGCGCGTCTCGGACGTGATCGGCAGGCGCCGCGCCCTGCTGATCGGACTGGCGGGGTTCACCCTCGCCTCCATCGTGGGTGGCCTTGCGCTCTCGGGTGAGATGTTGATCGCCGCCCGCGCGGTGCAGGGACTGTTCGGTGCCCTCGTCACTCCCTCGGCGCTGGCTCTGCTGTCGCTGACCTTCCCCGACGGACAGGACCGGGTCAGGGCGTTCGGCGTCTTCGGGACGATCATGGGCGCAGGTTCAGGGATCGGTGTGCTCCTCGGTGGCATCCTCACCGATTCGTGGGGGTGGCGGTGGGCGCTGCTCATCAACGTTCCCGTCGCCGTCGTCGCCGGTGTCGGTCTGCTTCTCTCGCTGACTGCCGACGCCCGAGGCGAAGGACGCATCGACGTGGTCGGTGGCGTGCTCAGCATCGCCGGGCTCACAGCGCTCACTCTCGGGCTCACCACCGCCGAGACCGCTGGCTGGCGCTCGCCCTCGACGATCGGGCTACTCGCCGCAGGTGTCATCGTGCTCGCGGGTTTCGTGGTCTGGCAGGCGCGCACGAGGAGCCCGCTCATACCGCTGTCGTTGTTCACCGAACGGCTCCGAAGCGCGGCGTTCGCGGCGATGCTGGCCTGGGGCGTCGCGATCCTGCCCGCGTTCCTGTTCCTCAGCGTGTACCTGCAGCAGGTCGCCGGATTCGGTCCGCTCCTCACCGGGCTGTCGTTCCTTCCGTACACCGCCGCGATCCTCGTCACCGTGCGCCTGGTCCGGCCGGCGCTGGCGGCCGTACCTCCCGCCGTCTTCCTCTCCCTCGGCCTCGCCCTGCTCACCGCAGCGCTGCTCGTGCTGTCGCTCCTCCGCCCCGATGCGCCGTACTGGTCCCACGTCCTCCCCGTGTTCGTGCTCCTCGGGCTCGGCACCGGCTGCGTCCAGCCCGCCGCCAACAGCGCCGCCACCCATCGCGCAGGACCTGTCTCCGGCGTCGCCGGCGCGGTCGCCGGCACCGCGCAACAGGTCGGGTCCTCCATCGGACTGGCTCTGCTCGGCACCATCGCCGCGACCGGTGCGGCCGAGGCACTCACCGCGGCACCGGGCAGTAGTGCAGACACCGCGACCGTCCACGGCTACAGCACCGCGAGCCTCGTCGGCGCGGCCGTAGTGGCGGTCGCTGCGGTAGTCGTTCTCGTCCTCGCTGGTCGTGGGTCGGATTCGGAAAGCCGCGATACAACGAGCTCGTAGCAGATCACGCGTCTCGGCAGACGAGCCGTTGTCGGGTACCAGGGGAGAAACGACCAGAATGCGGCGGCCCGACGGCCCAGGAGCAGACCCCGGTAACCTCCGAACCGTCATGGACGCCGACACCGAACGAGCGGCCTCACGGCCGACCCCCACTCATCGGCTGGCCCGTGTACTGACCGAGGTGTTCGCTCCGTCGGTCGTGGTCACCATGCTCCCGCTCGCCGTCGCCTGGGCCGCCACACGGCAGGTCCTGCCGACCTTGAGCTGGGGACTGCTCGTCGCGCTGACCAGCAGCATCCTTCCCATGGTCGTGATCGTCTGGGGAGCGCGGTCCGGGCGCTGGGACGGCCACCACGTGCGCAACCGCGATGGCCGCCTGATCCCGTTCCTCGTGCTCATCGTGCTCAGTCTGCTCGGCCTCGGTCTCTTGGTCGTGCTGTCCGCTCCGTGGCCCGTGATCGCGCTCGACGTGATCATGGTGGTGATCCTCTTCGTCGCCGGCGCCATCACCACCAGGTGGAAGGTGTCCATGCACGCGGCGGTGTGTGGCGGCGCCGCCGTCGTGCTGGTCGTCACCTACGGCCCTGTCTGGTGGCTGTCGCTGCTGGTGGTTGCTGCTGTGGCCTGGTCACGGGTACGGATCAACGACCACACGGCCGCCCAGGTCGTCGTCGGTTCTGTGCTGGGCGCGGTCGTCGGCGGTGGGCTGTTCGCCCTCATCGTCTGACGGTCATCGAGCCGCCGGTCGTGAGCCACGATGCAGCGGTTTCCACGCCGCAGAAGTAGCGACGGCCCCCGGGGCCCTCCTGTCCCCCGGGGCCGGCGTCATGCCCGTAGGGCGGTTGAGCCAGACCTTGCGGCGGTCACACCAATGACGGCAAGGCTTCCGCTACACGGCCGGCACCGTCCTCTGCTCTCACGATCCGCTGCAGCTCCTCGGCTCGACGCCGGTACCGGCCGTCCCGTGTCGCGGCTGTCAGCGCATCGGCGAGACGGTCTGTGCTGAGGTGACGCAGCGGCACTGCGCCGGGCGAGACCCCGACCTCCACCAGGCGGGATGCCCAGAACGGCTGGTCGGCCAGGACGGGTAGGCCCACGGTGGGGACGCCTGCGCGCAGCCCTGCCGCTGTGGTGCCGGCGCCGCAGTGGTGCACGAGGGCCGCCATGTGCGGGAACAGCCACTCGTGGGGAACCTCGCCGATGGTCAGGATGCGGTCGTCGGCCTCTCCGCCGTCGAGGCCGGCCCATCCCGACTGCACGATGCCCCGCAGTCCTGCGCGGCGCAGGCTTTCGCGGACGACCGAGAGCGCGGCGTCGGGATCGGGAAGGGAGCGGCTCCCGAGTCCGACGTACACCGGGGGATCGCCGTCGTCGATGAAGTCCTGCAGTCGCGGGTCGGGTCGCCACCCGTCAGGTGTGGCGGGCCACCACGTCCCGGTCACCTGTGCAGACGGCGGCCAGTCGCTGAACCGCGGCAGGATGGCGCTGCTGAAGCCGTCGAACGCCGGCCATTCCTGAGCCTGCAGTCGGGACCACAGCGAGGCGGGCCGCACGTGGGGAAGGCCGAGCCGAGAGCGCAGTCTGCGGGAGGTCCGGCCGAACGACTGTGCGCCTGCGGCGAGTGCGACCCGGTCCAGAGCCCGGTTGACGGTGCGTCCCAGGCTCGGCAGGCCGAGCGCGGCGGGCGGTAGGTCTCCGGTCGGGTGGACAGGAGAGGGGAAGGCGCCGGCGGAGGGGACGCCGAGGCCCTCGCAGACGTCGTAGCCGGTGAACAGTGCGACGGTGTTGAGCAGCACGAAGTCGGTGCCGGTCCGGACCGCCGGGATGAAGTCCTCGCTGACCGAGTCGACGTAGTTCTGCAGAACGCGCACCATCCGTGCCTGGCCGAGCGGGCCGGTGCCGCCGGCGTGCCAGCGCCTTCCGCACTCACCGGTGTTCCCCGGCTCCGGGTCGCCGCGGAGCAGGCGGAACTCGAGACCAGCGCCGGTGACCATCGAACGGAACCGCTCGTTCGCAGCGATGGCAACGTGGTGACCGCCTTCTCGGAGACGCTGCCCCAATCCGGTGTACGGGGCTACGTCACCTGTCGAGCCCGGAGCAAGGACCAGAACCCGCATGCGCTCTACGGTACGTAGAAGCCGGCTGTCCGGACACAGCTCGGCCGGACGATGACGATGCCCTGGCCCACCACCCGATCAAGAGCCGTTCGGAGCGTCCTGCTGCCGGGCAAGGAGTCGTGTCGTCAGCTCCATACATCGCTTCCTGGCGGGGGAGAAGTCGTAGGGCATTTTGCTCACTGCGTCGACGACGCTCATCCGGGCGTCCCCGTCGTCCGTCGGACCGTCGTCGTGGCTCTCGAGCAGACGCTTCTCGGCCGCGTCCAGCCCGTCCGCCTCGATGGCCTCCATCAGGGCTTCGTGGTGCGCACAATGCTGGGCAGCGAGCTCCTCGACACGGGGGTCGTGGGGGTCGACGCTGTCGTCGAGGTCGGCGTCGGCGGCGTCGAGACGGTCCTCCTCGGCCCGCAGCTCCGGGTGGGTGGCCAACGCGATGAACCTGCTGGCCTGAACGGCGGCTCCCAACGGGCCGAACATCCGTTCCGTCACCAGCAGTGCGTCCAGGTCGGACGAGCGCAGCGCCCCCGTGGGCAGATGGCTGAGTCGGTCCGTCACGAGCGAGGAGAGCAGCCCCAGCGGGCTGCCCACCGCCTTCAGGCGTTGGACCGCCGCGCGCTGTCGTTTGATGTCGGCCTCCTCCTCGGCCAGCGTGTCCGCCAGTCGCCCCAGGGTCTCCTCGATGTCCTGCGATCCGTCGAAGGCGGACCGCATGGTGTGCAGGCTGATCCCGGCCTCCGCCATCTTGCGGATCCACAGCAGGCGGATCATGTCGTCGTAGCCGTAACGGCGGCGGCCGTCCGCGCCTCTTTCGGGCTCCGGCAGCAGACCGATCTGGTGGTAGTGGCGGATCGCGCGCGGGGTGGTACCGGCGAACGTGGCCGCGCCACCGATCGTGACCCGACGGGGAGACATCACTAGGTGAGGCATGGCAGAGCGAACCCCTTCTCTCGGTGTTGCCCCGAGGACATCACATACCGTTACGGCAGGTGCAAGCTCGTCGTGCGTCCCCGCTGCTCCCGCCCCGGTGCCGGGCGGGACCACCCCAAGCGGTGTCGGGAGCGACGTCACGACGGCGTCGACCCGCCGATCGGCGGAGGTCGGGGGACCGGGGGCTGACGGTGCTGCGGATCGTCCCGGTCCTGCTCGCGCTCATCGGCACGGACCTCAGCGGCCGCGAGCGCTTGCTGGCCGGTCTGCTCGGTCCCCGCGGGACCACCACCATCGTGTTCGGGCTGCTGGCGTTCAACGGCCTCCCCGACGGCGACCCGGCCTACACGATCATCACCGGCATGGTCCTGTGCGTGGTCGGCAGTGTGCTGCTGCACGGGCTCGGGGCGGGTCCGGCGATCGACCGCCTCACCGCGGCCGGGAACGGGCGCCGGCAGGCACACGTCCGACCGCCGGCAGGCACCCCGTCAGGGTGAGGGCCGCTCGCGGGTCGGGCCGAGCATCGGTTCGCCGACGGCGCGGGTGTCAGTCGGGCTCGGGGAGTCCGCGGGTGAGCGCCGTGGCGACCGCTCCCGGTTCCAGCTCCGGCGGTGGCGGGTCGGAGGTCGTCTCGCACAACGACGCGGCGACCACGAGGAGCCGGGCCACGGTCCGGAAGACAGGTGGCGTCTCCCCGGAACGGCCCGCGCTGCGCGTGAGGTAGCGGGCCGTCTGCTCGGTGATCGCGGTCTGGGCCGCATGCGCCGCGCGCCGCATGTCGGGGCGACTCAGCATCTCCCGCAGGACGATGCGCTGCAGGGGGTTCGGTGTGCCGAACTCACGGAGCACCGTGGTCCAGGCGAGCTCGACCGCCGCCGCCAGCGACACCGCGGGTTCGTCGGGCAGCAGATCCCGCAGCTCGCCCGCCGTCCGTTCCTCGACCAACGACCGCAGGAGCTCCTCCTTCGTGCGGAAGTGGTAGAAGATCAGGCCCTGCGGGACCTCGGCCGCCGCGGCCAGCGCTGACGTCGAGGTGCGGTCGAAGCCGCGCTCGGCGAACAGCGTCTCCGCGGCGGCGAGGATCCGCTCGCGTGCCGACGTGCCCTCGCCGTCAGTACTCGGTGACACCGGCGTCGGGGGCGATCTCGTGGGCCGTGATGAACCGGGACTCGTCGGAGGCCAGGAAGAGCACGGCGTCCGCGACGTCCTCCGGCTCGATCTGCTCGACGGGCAGCAGGTTGGTGAACATGCCGCCCAGGCGCGGGTAGGTCTGCATGGCCTCGCCGAGCTGTTCCAACATGCCGCCCGAGCCCATGGGCGTGTTGACCCCGGTGGGGTGGACCGTGTTCACCCGGATGTGGTGCGCGGCCAACTCGGCGGCGAACGCCTTCGCCATACCGCGGATGGCGAACTTGCTGGTGGTGTAGGGCACCATGAAGGGCTGGACCTTCAGCCCGGCCGCCGAGCTGATGATGATGATCGATCCGCCACCGGCCTCGACCAGGTGCGGGGCACCCGCCATCACGGTGTTCCAGACACCGCGGACGTTGATGCTGATCGAGTCGTCGAAGATCGTCGGGGTGACCTTGTCCCAGGCCCTGGGCACGCAGATCGCCGCGTTCGCGATGACGACGTCGAGCCGTCCGAGCTCGGTCACCGCGCCGTCGACGACGGACTTCAGGCCGTCCAGGTCCCGCACGTCCAGCTGCGCCGACACGATGCGCCGGTCCAGCTTCTCGACCTCCCGGACCGTCTCCTCCAGGTCCGCGGGCGTCGGCGAGTCGTAGGCGACGCTGGGCAGCGGACCCGCGATGTCCACGGCGATGATGTCCGCGCCCTCCTGCGCGAGCCGGACGGCATGCGCCCGACCCTGACCGCGCGCCGCGCCGGTGATCAGCGCGACCTTCCTCGCGACCCGTCCTGACATGGCGGACTCCCTTCGTCCGGCGTGCGGCCCACTTGACTGAGTGCTCACTCAGCCTACGCCCGGCGAGCCGTGCCGCACCGGCGGCGGCACGACGGTGACGAGGATCGAGAGTCCTGTAGGTGACGGATCCCGGTTCCGGGCTACCTGCTGCACGCGTCCGCGAACTCGGCGACGGGGCGGTCGTCACCGATCCCGAGGACGGCGTTCTGCACGCGGTCGATCACGGCGTCGTCCGCGACGCGACCGACGTTCTGTCGGAACTTGGCGATCACCGCGTCGGCGTCGAGCGGACGTCGGGAATGGCCGCGGTTGATCTGCTCCCGGTGCGAGACCGTCGTCCCGTCGACGGTCTCGATCGCGACGAACCCCGAGTAGGCCTCCGGAAAGGCGCTGTCGGGGTCGTCGACGACCCGGACCTTGCGGGCGGTCGCCAGGATCTCGGGGTCGGAGAGGGCGTCGTCCTCGAGTTCGGCGAGACCGAACCGGCCACGCACCAGGGCGGCGGCGACGACGAAGGGGAGGCTGAACTTGGCGTCGTAGTCGTCCCGTGGCGCCCACTTCGCCTCCGTCGGCTCGCAGACGACCTTGCGCGGAACGGGGTGGATGGCGCACGTGATCGCGGCGACGTCCTCGGGCAGGAGGGCGTGCTGTCGCCGGAGATCGAGGGCGGCGTCGATGAAGGCGTGGTTGAAGTGGCACACCGGGTAGGGCTTGACCGCGGTCGCCGGGAGCTCCCACTCCGAGCCGAGGCCGTCGGCGACGATGTCGGGCCTGACGTCGGTGCGCTGCTGCAGATGGGTGGCGAACAGCCCGAAGCGGCCTTCGAAGACGGCCGGGGGACCGGTCCAGCCGGCACGCGCGTAGAGGGCCGCGGTGATCCCGCTCGACGCCGCCCAGCCGGGGTGCAGGCGCTTGGTCCACGCGCCGTCCTGCAGGAACTCCATCAGTCCGGCGCTGAACGAGCCGGCGATCCCCTGTGCGTTCGCGAGTTGACCGGCGGTGAGGCCGTAGTTCTTCCCGGCCGCGACGGTCGCCCCGAACGCACCGGCGATCGCGGTGGGGTGGAAGCCGACGTCGTGCAGCTGGCCGTGGGCCGCTGACCCGACCCGGGCCATGATCTCCACACCCAGGACATAGGACAGGAGGAACTCGTTCGTCGTGCACCCGGCGTCGAGTGCCGAGGCGAGGGCGGCGGGCAGCACCGCCGAGGACACGTGGGCGACCGCGCGGCTGTGGGTGTCGTCGAAGTCGAGACCGTGCACCAGGATGCCGTTCAGGGTCGCCGCGTCGCGGAGGCCGAGCCGCTCGGCCCGACCCAGTACCGGCTGCTCACCCGGCCCGAACGATGTCGCCGCCCTGGCGGCGACATCGGCGAACCCGAACCCGCTCGAGGCGAAGGCGATCCCGACCGCGTCGAGGATCAGGAGGCGTGCCCGTTCGAGGACCGGTGGCGGGACGTCGGAGATGTCGGTGCGACGGACGACGTCCGCCACGTCGATCGAGAGCGACTTCGCCGGGCTCTGAACGGTCATGTCAACCGCCTCCTCGTACTGGTGACTGTCGTACCGATCGTGCGTCTCCGGAGCCGCGGTGTGAAATGACGGGCTGTGCACCGCATCATGTCCGTGGGGCATAGTCGCTGTGTGGAGATCCGAGAACTGCACTGGTTCCTCGCACTGGCCGAGAGCGAGAACGTCACCTCGGCGGCGGAGAAGATGAACATCTCCCAGCCCACGTTGTCGCGCGCGCTGGCCCGGCTCGAACGGGGTCTCGGGGTGCGCCTGTTCGACCGGCGACAGAACCGGCTACGGCTGAACCGCTACGGCGAGGTGCTGCGCGCGCACGCCGTGCGCGCGGTGACGGAGATCGCCGCCGCCGAGCGGCGCATCGCCTCCCTGGCCGATCCCGAGGTCGGCGTCGTCGCACTGGGGTTCCTGCACTCCCTGGGGGTGTGGCTGGTTCCCCGGCTCCTCCGCGAGTACCGGGCGACCTCGCCCGCGACGACCTTCGAGCTCCGTGGGCGGGCCGCGGACACCGTGCTCGACGATCTGCGCGACCACCGCATCGACGTGGCGCTGACCGGTCCGCGCCCGGCCGACGGCGACCTGGAGTGGACGCCGCTGTTCGAGGAACGCCTCGTCCTGCTGGTTCCCGCGGGTCATCGGCTCGCCGCGCGCAGGTCGGTGCCGGTGACCGAGCTCGCCACCGAGGACCTGGTCAGCTTCCCCTCGGCCTTCGGGATCCGTCAGACCACCGAACGTCTGTGCACCCGGGCGGGGGTCACGCCGCGTGTGGTGTTCGAGGCCACGGAGCTGAGCACCGTGCAGGCACTGGTCGGCGAGGGAATGGGCGTGGCGATCGTTCCGGAGCGGAGCCGGGCGGCGGACACCCGAGAGGGAACGACGGCGGTCTCGCTCGCCGACGACGGTGCGTACCGGTCGATCGGTCTGCTGTGTCGTGCCGGGGGCGCCACCGCACCGGCCGCGCGACGGTTCGCCGCCCACGTCGCCGGCACCGACTATGCACAGCGCGCATGATTTCACAGCACATGCGTCATTTCCGGAGGGGCCGCCGCGAGGCGCACAGTGGCAGGTGACAAGCACCCGGCAGCGGAGAGGATCCCCTCCACATGAGTAACGAGTCGGCTCAGACCCTGCGCGACCTGATCGCGGGCGAGGAGATGGTCGTGGTCCCGGGCGTGTACGACGCCCTCAGCGCGACGCTCACGGAGCAGGCGGGCTTCCCGGCCGCCTACGTCAGTGGGGCGGCGGCGTCGGTGAGCCTGCTCGGACGACCCGACATCGGCCTGATGACCGCGACGGACGTCGCAGCGCACCTCGCCCGGCTCAGCGGTGCGACGTCGTTGCCGCTGATAGCCGATGCCGACACCGGTTACGGGAACGAGCTCAACGTGCGGCACACCGTCGAGACCTACATCAGGGCAGGTGCCGCGGCACTCCACGTGGAGGACCAGGTCTTCCCGAAACGGTGCGGGCATCTGTCCGGGAAGTCCGTGATCGACCGCGACGACGCCGTCTCCAAGGTCCGCGCCGCCGTCCGCGCCCGCGGCGACGACGACCTGGTCGTGATCGGGCGTACCGACGCGCTGGCCACCCACGGGATCGACGAGGCCGTCGAGCGTGGGCGCCGGTTCGCCGACGCGGGTGCCGACATGGTCTTCGTCGACGCTGTCGAGGACCTGGACCAGCTACGTCGTATCGGCTCCGCCATCGAGGTCCCCCTCGTGGTCAACGTCATGGCGAACTCCCGGACACCGGTTCTGAGCCACGCGGAGTACGCAGACCTGGGGTACCGGCTGGCCATCTATCCGATCATGGGCCTCGCGGCGGCCTCGGCGGCAGTGCAGAGCGCCCTCGCCTCGTTGCGCGACACCGGCCTCCCGCCCCTGGACGCCGCCGGGCCGGGTGAGCTCTTCGAGACCGTCGGGATCAGCGAGTGGCTCCGCTGGCCCGACGACGGACCGCGCCCACCGGCCGGTGGGCCGGCGACCGCCGCGGTGTCGGACGTCGCCGCGCCGCGCGAGCACGTGGGGGCACGGCGATGAGCGACCAGCTGTCGGTCCCGCTGGTCCAGATGCGGGGCGGGACCAGCAAGGGCCTGTACCTGCACGCCGCCGACATCCCCGCACCCGGTCCCGCCCGCGACGCGCTCCTGGCGCGGCTGATGGGGTCACCCGACGTCCTGCAGGTCGACGGTCTCGGCGGCTCACGCCCGATCACCTCGAAGGTCGCGATCATCGCGCCGTCGGACGCCGCCGACGCCGACGTCGACTACACGTTCGCACAGGTCGACATCGAGACCGGCCTGGTGAGCTACAACGGCAACTGCGGCAACATCTCCTCCGGCGTCGGACCGTTCGCCGTGGACGAGAAGCTCGTCCCGGTCGAGGAGGGAACGACCGTCGTCCGTATCCGCAACACCAACACCGACAAGGTCCTCGTGGCGCACGTCCCGGTCCGCGACGGTGCCGCACGGGTGGACGGTGACTTCGCGATCCCCGGGGTACCGGGCACGGGCGCCGAGATCGTCATGGACTGGTCGGGAACGGTCGGGGCCGTCACCGGCAGGCTGCTCCCCACCGGGAACCCACTCGACACCGTCGAGCTCGAGGACGGGCGAACGGTCCGGCTGTCGATCGTCGATGCCGGGAATCCGATCGCCTGGGTCGCCGCCGCGGATCTCGGTCTCACCGGGAGCGAGGGTCTCGAACTCAATGGCCGAGCGGAACTCGTGTCCGCCATCCGGGAGATCCGGGGCAAGGTCTGCGTCCGACTCGGCCTGTGCCAGGAGTGGACCCAGGTGGACACCGAGGTCCCGGCCATCCCGATGGTCGGGGCCGTGGCACCGCCGGGGGGCTACAGCACACTCAACGGACAGGCCGTCGACCCCGACGACATGGACCTGCGGGCCCGACTGATGTTCATGAACCGTCTGCACGAGAGCATGGCCGGGACCGCGTCCATCAGCCTCGCCGCGGCGTCGCGGCTGCCGGGCACCACCGTGCACCAGGTCGCGACGGAGCGCAGGCCCGACACCGTCCTGATCGGACACCCCTCCGGCGTCATGCCGGTCCGCGTGCAGGCCGGGGCCGGGGCCGGGTCCGTCGAGTTCCGCATGCTGGGCATCAGTCGGACGGCCCGACGGCTGGCCAAGGGATGGGCGTACTACCCGCGTCCCACCTGAGAGCGGTACGGCCGTGTGACGACGCCGTGTCGGCAGCTCACGGCCGCCCGGACACCGGTGGCTAGAGTCGCAGGCGGAGCCGCGCGGCCGATAGGGCGGGTTTGCCGGAAACGCCCGGGCCGGACGCCACGGATCGCCGTGCTCCGTCCCTGTGCCCGTGCGAGGAGAAGCCCCCATGCCCAACCAGGACCGTGCCGTCTCGGTCTACCCCATCGCCGTGCGTGAGCTCAGCGTCTCGCGGATCGTGGACGTCACGCCCGCGCTGCGACGCGTGACCCTCACCGGGGAGCAGCTCGGGGCGTTCACCGACGACGAGGGGCGTGCCTGGCCCGCGTTCACCAGTACGGGCTTCGACGACGACGTGCGGTTGATCTTCCCCTACCCGGGGGAGACCGAGCCCGTCCTGCCGATCCTGCGCGACGGCGGCATCAAGCTGCCCGAGGGACGCCGGCCGGTCTGGCGGGTCTACACGGTCCGCCGCCACGACCCCGTCGCCGGTGAGCTCGACGTGGAGTTCGTGCGACACGGCGTCGGCATCGCGACCACCTGGGCCTACCGCGCGACGCCGGGGGACCGGGTCCACGTGGCGGGACCGGCGGCGTCGCTCGCGCTGCCGGCCACGGCCGAACGGCTGCTGGTCGCCGGGGACGACACCGCGCTGCCCGCCGTCTCGCGGCTGCTGGAGACCGCGCCGGCGGACCTGCGGGCCGACGTGTTCATCGAGGTCGCGGAGACGGCCCACCGGGTCCCGCTGCGCGAGCACCCGGGTGTCGAGGTCACCTGGCTGGTCCGGGACGGCGCCGGGCCGGGTACGTCGACGCAGCTGGCCGAGTGCCTGCGCACGGTGGCCGAGGGGCCGGGCTGGGACGCCGCGGCCACCGCCGGCTGGCTGGCGGGGGAGCAGTCCGTCGTGCGGGACCTGCGACGGCTGCTCGTCGCGGCGGGGGTGGACCGGCGCCGGATCGACTTCACCGGCTACTGGAAGCTCGGCGAGGTGGTCACCCTCGAGTCCGACCCCCGGGTGACCGACGAGGAACGCAACGCCGAGGCGTTCGAGACCTTCCACGAGCAGGCCGAGCTGCTGCCCCCACTGGCGATCCGGGTGGCCGCGAACCTCGGCCTCGGCGAGCTCGTCGCCGGCGGGATCCGCGATCCGAAGTCGCTCGCCGAACGGGCCGGTGCGGATCCGCGGGCGCTGGAGAAGCTGCTGCGGTACCTCGTGGCGATCAAGATCCTCGACCGCGACGAGCAGGGCGGGTACACGCTGACCGACACCGGCTTCTACCTGACCGAGGACCACGTGCTCGACGTGGTGCGCCGCGACGGCGTCGGTGCCCGCCGCGAGCAGGGGTTCCTGGGGCTCGAGCAGGCGGTGCGCACCGGCCGGGAGTCCTTCGCGGCGGTCACCGGTCGCGACTACCCGAGCCTGCGCGGGGACGAGGAGTTCGCCCGCAGGCTCCTGGACAACACCGCGCAGTTCGCCGACTACATCGCCGCCCCGGTGGCGGACTCCGCAGCTCTGGAGGGGATCGACCACCTGGTCGTCCACGCCGACGCCGCGGTGTCCGCCGCGGCCGCCGTCGTCGCCCGCCGCCCCGGGACGCGGGTCACGATCGTCGCTGGCCCCTCCGACGCCGACTGGACCCGGTCCGAGCTGCTGCGCACCGTCCCCGACGACGGTGCCCGCTCCCGCGTGGAGGTCGTCGTGCAGACCATCGCCGAGCCGGTCCCGGCCGCCGACGCGATCCTGTTCGGCAAGGTGCTCGGCCAGTACCCCGACCCGGAGGCCGTGCACATCCTCCGCCGCGCGGGGGAGTGCCTGGCCCCCGGCGGGCGGATCCTGCTTCTCGAGGACGTGCTCGACGAGCAGGACCTCGACGAGCACGAGGCCGAGGACGACCTGCTGGCCCTCGTCCTGCACGGCTCCGGCCGCCGGACGGCCACCGAGCTCTCGGCCGTCGTCGCCGACGCCGGACTGCGGACCGTCGCCACCGAGACCGTCGGCTGGGGCGACACGCTCCGGTCGCTCCAGCCGGTCGCACCCTGACCCTCCTCCCGCGCCCGGCGCGACCGTCCCCCGGGGGCGTCGCGCCGGGCCCGGCACCCGCCGCCGCCCGGCACGGCGCCGACTCGTGCCCGCGATCGTGGGTCACCCGCCGCCGGTCGGCCGGACACGGCCCCCTGTCGTGCCTCGGGCGCGGGCGGGGCCATGCCGGTGCTCACACCCGTTCGGACCATCAGGGGTCCGCAGACGCCGTGTGTGGAGCGTCCCTCCCGTCGGCGCGGGTCGCTGACGTGCGGAGATCCCGGCCCGTGACGGTGATCGGAATGCGTCATCCATTCGGCGGAACCCTCGCATCCACCCGCATGCTTAGCCTTGCCTAAGTTCAGGTGTGGCGAGGCAAGTAAGGGGTGGCGCGACGGTGACAGGCGACGGAGGCCGCCCGGGCCGCGTGCCGTTCGACGTCGTCGCCGCGGTCGGGGTCCTCGACCCTGCCACGTGCCCGTGTCCGCCGCCCGGCGGCGGCACCTGCCGAGTACCCGGCCGCGTCGCGCGCACCTGGACCGATCTGCTCCCCGGGAGCCCGGTCGGACGTCCCGGCGCCTGACCCGCTCCGCAACCCCCACGCCCGCGCCGGAGGTGATCCGGTGAGGAAGGTTCCGTCATGCCCGGCTCCACCGAGACCGTCCGCTACCGCACCCTGCTCAGCGGGAAGATCCACCGCGCCACCGTGACCCAGGCCGACCTGCACTACGTCGGCTCGCTGACCGTCGACGAGGACCTGATGGACGCCGCGGGCCTCGTCGAGGGCGAGAAGGTCCAGGTCCTCGACATCGACAACGGCAACCGCCTCGAGACCTACGTGATCACCGGGGAACGCGGCAGCGGCGTCATCGGCGTGAACGGCGCCGCCGCGCACCTCGTGCACCCGGGTGACCTGACGATCATCGTCGCCTACCAGCAGGTGCCCGAGCCCGCCGTCGCCGACCACGTCGCCCGGGTGGTGCACGTCGACGCCGACAACCGGGTCGTCGCGCTCGGCGTGGACCCGGCCGAGCCGGTGCCCGGTGCGCTCGCGCAGACCGCCGGTCGCTGACCGCACCTGCCGCAACGCAGGAGGCGCGGGCCGAGGGCGTCCACGGTGACCCCTGACCCGGCCCGCGTCGACGACACCGTGTCCACCAGCACCGCCGCCGTACCGGAGGACCGCATCTCATGACCACACTCGACGACCGTCGACGCGAGCTCATCGCCCGTCGCCTGGCCGAGGCCGGCCTGCAGCGCGACCGCGACGAGCCCGCCGCCGACGACGGCCGGACCGAGTTCGGCCTCACCCCCGGCCAGCGACGTGCCTGGCTACGTCAGCAGGTCCACCCGGACGGCGTGGCGGACAACCTCGGTGTGCGGCTCACCATTGAGGGCGAGGTGTCGGAGCCGGCGCTGGTGGCGGCGCTGCGTCACCTGGTGGCACGGCACCCGGTGCTGCGCTCCACCTTCCACGGCGGGACCGGGGACGAGACGGCGCCGACGCAGCGGGTGCACCCGGCGCCGGAGGAACCCGTCGTCGTCACCGACCTCACCCGGCTCGACGACGACGCCCGCGCCGCCCGCGTCGAGGAGATCGCGCGCGAGCGGGTCCGGCGGCCGTTCGACCTGGCCGTCGAGCCGCCGCTGCGCCTCGACCTGCTCCGCGAGTCCGCCTCCCGGATCACCGTCCTGCTCACGACCCATCACGTCGCCTGGGACGGACCGACGTTCGCCGTCGTCGCCCGGGACCTGGAGCGGTCCTACGCCGCCGCCCGCGCCGGGACACCGCTCGACGGGCCGCCCGCACCGGGCCCCGGCCGGTTCGCCCCCGACAGTGCGTCGGACGCCCCGGACCTCACCCCGTGGCGCGAGGCGCTGGCCGAGGAGGTGCCGGGGCCGTTCGTCCACCAGCCGCCCGCCGACCCGGGCGCGCCGGCCGAGGCGGCCCGCCGCACCGATCGCGACCTGTCCGCCGAGGCCGCCGCGGGGGCCCGCCGGCTCGCCCGCGAGCTCGGCGTGACCCCCTACACCGTGCTGCTCGCCGCGACGGCCGCCGCGCTCGCCCCGATCGGGCCCGACCCGCGGACCCGCATCGGGACCGTGGTCTCCGAGCGGGACGCCGAGCGCGCGGACGAGGTGGTGGGGAACCTCGCCGACCTCGTCGTCGTGCCCACGACGGTGCACGTCGGGGACACGGTCTCCGACCTCGTCGCCCGGGTCGCCGCCGACGCCGGGTGGGCGCGCCGACACGCCGTGCCCTACGACGCGCTGGTCGCCGCCCTCGGATCCCGCTCGGGCGGCGGTCCGGCCGACCTGGCCGACGTCACCGTCGACCTCGTCCCACGGGGCGGGACGGGGCCGCACCTGCCCGGTGCCGGCACGACGGTGACCCGCACCGACCCGGGCGCCGCCGCGCAGCCGCTCGTGCTCGAGTTCTTCGCCGACGACGACGCCCTGCGGGTCGAGGCCGTGCACACGGTCGCGCGTCTGGACGACGCGGTCGTCGCGGCGGTGCTCGACCGCATCGAGCGGGTGCTCTCCACCGCCCGCCCGGCCACGCCGATCACGACGCTCCTGGCCGGCCCGGCGGCAGCCCCCGGCACGGTGCCGACCCCGGTACCGACTTCGGTGCCCGGCGGTTCCCCCGCCGAGCTGCTGCGCCGCCGCGCGGACGCGGCGCCCGGCGCCCCCGCACTCGTCCACGACGGCGGGGACCTGGACTACGCGGGCCTGGACGCCGCGGTCGACGCGTTCGCCGACCGGCTCCGCACGGCCGGCGTCGCGGCCGAGACCCCGGTGGCGGTGCTGCTGCCCCGCTCGGCGGAGCTCATCGTCGCGTTGCTCGCCGTGCTGCGGGCCGGTGGCCTGCTCGTCCCGCTCGACCCGACCTACCCGGCGCAGCGCCTGCGCCTGGTCCTCGACGACGCCGCTCCGGCCGTCGTGGTGACCGGCGACGCCCCGCCGGTCGAGCTCCCGGACGGGGCCGTCGTCCTCGGTCCGCCGTCGCTGCACGGCGCCGCCGCTCCGGTCGCGCCGTTCCCCGAGCCCGACCCCGCAGCGGCCGCCTACCTGATCCACACCTCCGGGTCGACCGGGAGGCCGAAGGGCGTGCTCGGCACCCACGGGGCGCTGGCCCACCGCCTCGGCTGGGCCGCCGCGGAGTGGCCGGTGCGGCCGGGCGACACCCGGCTCGTGAAGAGCTCGGTGTCGTTCATCGACGGGCTCACCGAGCTCCTCGCCGCGGTCGCCGGCGGCGCTCGCGTCATACCGGCCGACGACGCCACCGCGGGGGACCCCGCGGCACTCGCCGAGCACGTCGCCGGGTCCGGCACGGCCCAGCTCACCGCGGTGCCGTCCCTGGTGGCGGCCCTGGCGGCGACCGGTGCGCCCGGCCCGGAGCTGCTGACCAGGCTGGTCTGTTCCGGTGAGCCGCTGACCGCGCAGGTCGTGGCCGCGGCCCGCCGCTGGGCCCCCGGCGCCGAGATCGTCAACTCCTACGGCTCCTCCGAGGTCGCCGGCGACGTCCTGGCCGGCCCCGTCGACCCCGCCGACGACGACGGGCGGGTCACCGCGGGACGACCCGTCCCGGCCACGACCGTCCGGCTGCTGGACCGGTTCCTCGGGCCGGTGCCCGACGGTGTCGCCGGTGAGGTCTACGTCGGCGGGATCCAGCTGGCGCGCGGCTATGCCGGGCGCCCGGGGGAGACCGCGGCACGGTTCGTCGCCGACCCCCACGGGTCCGGTGCGCGGCTGTACCGCACCGGTGACCTGGCGGTGCGGCTGCCCGCCGGCCGGTTCCGGCTCCTCGGCCGGATCGACGACCAGGTCACCGTGCGCGGGGTGCGGGTCGAGCCGGGTGAGGTCGAGGCCGCGATCCGCGAGCTGCCCGGCGTCGCCGACGCCGCGGTCGTCGCACGGTCCACACCGGACGGTCCCGCGCTGGTCGGGTACCTGGTGCCCGCCGCGGACGGGGACACCGACCCGGACACGGACTCGGACACCGACGCGCTCCGGGCGCTGCTGGCGCAGCGGCTGCCGGCGGCGTTCCTGCCGTCGGTGCTCGTCGCGCTGCCCGAGCTGCCGCACACCCCCGGCGGGAAGCTCGACCGGCGGGCCCTGCCCGCACCGGTGGTCACCGCCGGGCGGGCACCCCGCGACGACCGGGAGCGCGAGCTGTGCGGCCTGTTCGCCGAGGTGCTCGGGCTCGACGACGGCGCTGTCGGCGTCGACGACGACTTCTTCGCCCGCGGCGGCCACTCGCTGTCCGCGCTGCGTCTGGTCAACCGGATCCGGGAGCGCTGCGGCGCCGACCTCGCCGTGCCCGAGGTGTTCGCCGCGCCCACGGTGGCGCGGCTGCGGGTCGTGGTGGACCGCGCGACGTCGACCGGGACCGCCGCCGCGGTCACGGCCGTGGGGGCGCCCGCGCGCCGCCCGGACGGCGCACCCACCGCGGTCGCGCCCGCGCAGCGTCAGATGTGGACGCTGTACCGGCTGGAGGGGCCGGCCGCGACCTACAACGTGCCCCGGGCCTGGACGGTCACCGGCCCGTTCGACGTCGGGGCACTGCGCGCCGCGCTGGCCGACGTCGTCGCCCGGCACGAGATCCTGCGGACCACCTACCGCGACGGCGGCACCGCCGGTGAAGCCGGGAACGACGCCGGGAACGACGCCGGGGGCGGCACCGACGTGCAGGCGGTCGTCCATCCCCCCGGTGCACTCCGGGCGCCGGTCGGCTGGTGCGACCTGGCCGGCCGCGACCCCGACGAGCTCCTGACCCGTCTGGTGCGCCACCGCTTCGACCTGGAGCGGGAGGCCCCGATCCGGGCCGACGTCGTCCGCGTCGACGACGACCGGCACCTGCTCACCGTGGTGTGCCACCACATCGCCGTCGACGAGTGGTCCTACCGCACCCTGCTCGCCGACCTGGGGACGGCCTATGCGGCGCGGGCGGCCGGGCGCGACCCGGGGTTCACCGAGCCTGAGCTGCGCTACTCCGACGTCGCGGCCTGGCAGGCGGACACCGTCGGGAGCCCGACGGAGCCCTCCCCGCTCGCCCGCGAGCAGCTCGACCTCTGGGAGCGGACGCTCGCCGGTGCCCCCGCCGAGACCACGTTGCCCGGCGACCGTCCGCGGCCGGAGCGCCCCTCGGGGCGCGGGGCGGAACTGGTCGGCGAGCTGGATCCGGACCTCGTCGCGGCGCTGGGCGCGGCCGCCGACCGGCACCGGGTCAGCATGTTCATGCTGCTGCACGCCGCGCTCGCGGTGCTGCTGGATGCCTCGGTCGACGCCGACCGCGGCCCGGGTGACGGAGCCGGGAACGCGGTGGTGATCGGCAGCCCGGTGTCCGGGCGTCGCGACGCCGGCACCGAGGACGTCGTCGGGTTCCTGCTCAGCACCCTGGCCCTGCGGGTCGACCTGGACGGCGACCCGACCCCGGCCGAGGTGCTGGAGCGGGTCCGCACCGCTGACCTGGCCGCGATGAGCCGCTCGGACGTCGCGTTCCCCCAGGTCGTCGAGCGTCTGGCACCGGAGCGGTCCGGACGCCACCCGCTGTTCCAGGTCGAGCTGGTGTACCTGCGCACCGACACCGCGGTCAGCGAGTTGGAGCTGGCCGGCGCGGACACCGCGACCCGGTGGGTCGGGACGGGGACCGCCAAGTTCGACCTGACGTTCGCCTTCTTCGAGACCGCCGCCGACGACGACCGCCGGATGCGGGTCGTCGTCGAGTACGCCCTCGACCTCTACGACCCGGCCACCGTGCAGGCGGCGCTGGACCGGCTGGTGGCCGTGCTGCGCCGCTTCGTCGACACGCCCGACGTGCCGCTGTCCGCGCTGCGCGGGTTCGGCGCCCCCGCCGTCGCCCGGCCCCCGGCCGCGGCCCTCGGCCCGGCCGCGACCCTCGGCGAGCTGCCCGCCGCGACCGCGGAACGGCACCCGACGGCGACCGCACTGGTCGCGGGCGAGGACCGGATCGACTACGCCGCGCTGGAGGAGCGGGTGGCCCGGCTCGCCGGGGCGCTCGTCGCCCGGGGGACCGGACCCGGCGACCGCGTCGCGGTGGGGCTGCCGCGCGGCGCGGACATGGTCGTGTCGGTGCTGGCCGTGCTGCGGGCCGGGGCGACCTACGTCCCGCTCGACGTCGACGCCTCCTCGGCGCGGACCACGACGATCCTCGACGACGCCCGGCCACGCCTGGTCCTCGCCGGAGCGGACTCGCCGTCCACGGTCACCGACGCGGGTGTCGAGGTGCTCCGCGTCGACACCGCCGACACGTCCGAGACCGCCGGTGCCGGGCGGCTCGACCGGCCCGTCGCGGTCGACCCGTCGACCCCGGCCTACGTCATCTACACCTCCGGCTCCACCGGCCGCCCCAAGGGCGTGGAGGTCTCCCACACGGCGGTCCTGGCCATGCTGGCCGCGACCGTCGGGCCGCAGGGGGAGATGACGGTCGGCCCGGACGACACCTGGACGCTGTTCCACTCGGTGGCGTTCGACTTCTCCGTCTTCGAGCTGTGGGGTGCGCTGGCCACCGGCGGCACCGTCGTGGTCGTCGACCCCGCGACCGCACGCTCGCCCGAGCACCTGTGGAGTCTCGTCGCCGAGCAGGAGGTGTCGGTGCTGAGCCTGACGCCGTCGGCGTTCCACCCGTTCGCCGCGGCCGAGCCCCCGGCGCGGGGCGGCGCCCGCCCGCCGGCGCGGAGCCTGCGCTACGTCGTCTTCGGCGGGGAGGCGCTCGATCCGCGCCTGCTGCGCGGCTGGTTCGACCGCCACCCGGCCGGGAGCCCGGTGCTCGCGAACCTCTACGGCATCACCGAGACCTGCGTGCACACCACCTACCGGGAGATCGGGCCGGCGGACTGCGACCGTCCGGTCAGCCCGGTCGGTGAGCCGCTCGCCGGCCTGGAGGTGCGGCTGCTGGACCACCGGCTGCGCCCGGCCCCGCCCGGCACCGTCGCCGAGATCTACGTCGCCGGTCCGCAGCTCGCGCAGGGCTACGCCGGCCTGCCAGGGCTGACCGCGACCCGCTTCGTCGCCGACCCCGACGGCCCCCCGGGCACCCGGCTGTACCGGTCCGGTGACCTGGCCCGACGGCGCCCCGACGGCGCGCTGGAGTTCACCGGCCGGGCCGACGAGCAGGTCAAGATCCGCGGCTACCGGATCGAGCTCGGCGAGGTCGAGGCCGCCCTGCGCGAGCTGCCCGGGGTCGTCACGGCGGTGGTCACCGTCCGTACCGTCGAGTCCGACGGAACCCCGCACCGCAGCCTCGCCGGCTACGTCGTCCCCGGCCCGGGGGCGCGGCCCGACCCGGTCGCGCTGCGGTCGCGGCTGGCCGAACGGCTCCCCGCGTACATGGTCCCCTCCGCGCTGGTCGTGCTCGACCGGCTGCCGCTGACGGTCAACGGCAAGCTCGACCGTGCGGCGCTGCCCGCCCCCGGCGACGTCGCGCCGGCCCCCGGCGCCCGGGCCGCCGCCGGACCGGAGGAGGCCACCGTCCTGGAGGCGTTCGCCGCCGTCCTGGGGACGGCGGCGGGCCCGGACGACGACTTCTTCGCCGTCGGCGGGGACAGCATCCTGGCCATCCGGCTGGTGAACCGGATCCGCCGGTCCGGGCTGGTGCTCGGTCCGCAGGACGTGTTCCGCGAGCGGACACCGGCCGCCCTGGCCGCGGTGGCCCGCCCGGCGGGGGACACCCGGGCGACCGACGGCGCCGCCGAGGTGCCGCCGTTCCCGATCGTGCAGCGGCTCGCCGAGCTGTCCGGGTCGCACCGCAGGCACAACCAGTCCGTGCTGGTCGAGGTCGGCCCGGGCCGGTCGGTCGCGGCGCTGCGGACCGCGGTGGCCGCACTCGTCGCCACCCACGAGGCGCTGCGGCTGCGGGTCACCGAGGGACTGCGGGAGATGCACGTGCGCCCCGCCGCCGAGGTCGCGGTGGACGGGTGCGTGCACGAGGTGGCGCTGCCCGACCCGCACGGCCCGGACGGGCGACGGGTGCTGGCCGAGGAGTCGGCCGCCGCGACCGCCCGGCTGGACCCGGAGGCCGGGTCGGTGCTGCAGGCCGTGCTGTTCACCGTCGCCGGCGACGAGCCGGACCTGCTCCTGCTGGTCGCGCACCACGTGGCCGTCGACGGGGTGTCCTGGCACATCCTGCTCGACGACCTCGACGAGGCGTGGACGGCCGCCGCCGCGGGCCGCCCGGTGCGGCTCGCCCCGCCGGTCACCTCGCTCGCCGAGTACGGCCGGCTGCTCGGCGAGCGTGCGGCCGACCGCGCGACGCTGGCCGAGTACCGGCACTGGCAGCAGGTGCTCGCCGCGGCCACCCCGGTCGTTCCCGACGCCGGCACCGGCACCGACACCCGGCGGGCGACCCGCAGCGCGACCCGGACGGCAACCCGGGTGCTCCCCGCCGACGTGACGGACCGCCTGCTGCGGTCGCACTGGGACGGCACCGAGCTGAGCCTCGCGGCGACGGTCGAGGCGTGGCACCGCTGGTCCCCGCAGGGCCGCGACGACCTCGTCGTCGACCTGGAGCGGCACGGGCGTGAGGAGCTGGCACCGGGCGTCGACCTGTCGCGGACCGTCGGCTGGTTCACCGCGCTGTTCCCGGTGCACCTGGTCCGCCGGGAGGGGGCCGCGGCCCTGTTGCAGGACGTCCGCGACCGGCTCGGTGGCCCGGCCGCGACCGGGATCGGGTTCGGGCTGCTGCGCTACCTGCACCCGCAGACCGGCCCCCGCCTGGCCGCGCTCGGCACCCCGCCGGTCCTGGTCAACTACCTCGGCCGGATGGACGGCGTGTCCGCGGTCGTGGGGCCGGACGACCCGCGGCGCGTCGCCGCGCGCACCGAGCAGGACCCCGACCTGGAGGTGCCGCACACCTGCGAGATCGAGGCGATGGTGTGCCGCGGGCCCCGTGGCCCGCAGCTGCACGTCGCACTCACCGCCCCGGGCGCCGTGCTGGACGCCGACGACCTGGACCTCCTGGCCCGGCACTGGGCCGAAGCACTGATCGACATCGTGAACGACCCCGCAGCCGCGGGCACGTCCGGAGGATCGGCATGACCCGCCCGCCCGAGACCGCACACACCCGCGCCGCCGCCGGCGGTGCCGAGCCGCGGGAGCTGGCGCTGCTGCCGTCGGTGGCCCGCCTGGCCGAGGAGTCGCCCGAGGGTGGGCCCGGTCGGGTCCGCGGTCTGCTGCTGCGCCACCGCGGCGCCGTCGACCCCGACCGGCTCCGTGCGGCCTGGGAGCAGGTGCGGGACCGCCACCCGTGGCTCACCGCGCGGGTCGAGGAGCTGGCGCCCTCGGTGTGGGTCCTGGAGACCGGCGGCACGCGTGCGGCTGGGCTCGCCGCGGCCCCGGCCGACGACCCGGGTGCGGCGCTCGGCGCCCTGGCGGAGGAGCTGGACCCGTTCGCCGGTGACCTCACCCGCATCGCGCTGCTGCGCGGCAGTGCAGCGGAAGGCACACAGGGCAGCGGCGACGCGGTCCTGCTCGTGGTCCACGAGGTCGCCGCGGACGACCGGGGCGTCGTGCTTCTGGCCGAGGACCTGGCCGCCGCCTACTCCGACCCGGCGGGCTCTCGACCCCCGACCGGCACCGGGCCCGACGACTGCGCCGAGGCCCTCGCGGCCCGGCCCGCACCGTCGGCCGAGGTCGTCCGCTCCTGGACCGGGATCCTCGCCCCGGGCGCCGCCCCGTCCGCCGGGGGCGCCCCCGGCCGCGCGGTCGCCACGGCCCGTCCGGGCAGTCCCGCCGCGGACGGCGCCGCCGTCGTCGACGTCGCGGTCGCCGCGCTGGCCGCCGCCCTGCGGGAGGCCGGGCACGCCGCCGACGAGCTCGTCGTCGACGTCCAGGACGGCACCCGGCCCGACCTGGGCGCCGACCTCGACCGCGCCGTCGTCCCGCTCGCCGGCACCGAGCCGGTGCGCGTGACCCCGGCCGGGGTGACCCGCGCACCGGACGGACCACACCCCGGGTTCGACCACCACCGCTTCCTCGACGCCCGCGGCGCCCGGGAGCTGGCCCCGCTGGACGGGGCCACGGTGCTGCTGCGGCGCCACCCCGAGCCCGACGCGGTCCTGCCGATCGACTGGGCCGACGCCGTGCGGGTCCACGGGGACACCGCACTCCCCGACGAGCTCGGACAGGTGGGGCTCGTCGTCGACCTGGTGGAGCACGTCGACGCCACGACCGTGGTCGTCCGCGGCGGGATCGGCGAGGACGCCGGCCGGGTGGCCGAGGCCGTCGCCGCCGCGCTCGCCGGGGCCGCGCACGAGCTGGTCGCCACCGCCGTGGCACCGGACCCGGCGGAGTTCGCCGCGCTGGCCGCGTCGGCACCCGCCCCGGTACGGGCGGTGCTGCCGCTGTCCCCACTGCAGGCCGGCATGTACGTGCAGAGCGTCATGGACGCCGAGCGCGACGTCTACTACGCGCAGAACACCTTCCGGATCGCCGACCGGATCGACCTGGACCGGATGCGGGCCGCCGCGGCCCGGCTCGGCGCTGTGCACCCCGCGGTCCGTGCCGGCTTCACCGGGGACACCGCCGCCGGGCCCGTGCAGTTCTGGTGCGCCGAGCACCCGGTGGAGGTCACCGAGGTCGACCTGCGTGCCGACGAGGACCCGGAGGCCGCGCTCGCCGCGGCCCTGGCCCGCGACGCCGAGGTCCGGTTCTCCCTCACCGACCCGCCGCTGCTGCGCCTGACCGTCGTCCGGACCCCCGACGACGACGTGCTGGTGCTGACCTACCACCTGCTGCTGTGGGACGGCTGGTCACGCTCCCGGGTCCTCGACGACCTGTTCACCCTGTACCGGGGCGGCGTGCCGCAGCGGCCGCGCCGGTCGTTCGCCGAGCACCTCGCCGCGCTCGCCGCCGCCGACCGCGACGCGGACCTCGCCGCCTGGCGCACCTACCTCGACGGGGTCGAGCCCACCCTGGTCACCGACGGTGTGCGCGGACGCGAGCTCGTCGTCCCCGAGGTGCTGCACGCCGAGCTCCCCGCCGCCCTGACCGGCCGGCTGGAGGCGGCCGCCCGTCGGGGCGGCGTCACCCTCAACGCGCTCGCGCAGACCGCGCTCGCCCTCGTCCTGGGCGCCGAGACCGGCCGGACCGACGTCGTGTTCGGCGCGACCGTCTCCGGCCGCCCGGCCGACGGCGACGGCCTGGAGGACACCGTCGGCGTCTTCCTCAACACCGTCGCGGTGCGCCTGGGCCTGGATCCCCGGCGCGACCTGCTCGACCACGCCCGCCGGCTGCAGGACGACCGGGCCGGCCTGATGCCGCACGACCACGCCGGCCTCGGCGACGTCCTCGCCGGCCGCGACGGGGACCTGTTCGACAGCCTCTACGTGCTCCAGAACTTCCTCGACGCCGACACCTTCACCGGCTTCGCCCGCGACAACGCCGTCACGGCGATGGACTACTCCGACCACACCCACTTCCCGCTCACCTGGGTGCTCACCCCCGGACCGCGGATCGTCGTCCGGCTCGAGCACCGCCCCGACCTCGTCGACACCGCGGCCGCGCAGCGACTGCTCGACCGCTTCGTTCAGGCCCTGCGCGCGGTCACCACCGCCGGCACACCGGCCGGCGCGGTCGACCTGCAGACCCCCGTCGAGCAGGAGGCCCGCGCCGCGCGGGCCGCCGCCGGCGCGGTCGACGTGCCGGACGTGACGATCGCCGAGCTGCTCGCTGAGCGGGCGGCGGCCTGTCCGGAGCGGACGGCGCTGGTCGCGGCGGGGGAGCGGGTGAGCTTCGCCGAGCTGGACGCGCGGGTCAACGCGCTCGCCCGCGTGCTGCGGGCCCGCGGCGCCACCGCCGAGACCGTCGTCGCACTCGGGCTGCCCCGCTCGGTCGGCAACGTCGTCGCGCTGTTCGCGGTGCTGCGCGCCGGAGCCGCCTACGTGCCGCTGGAGCTCGACCACCCCGACGACCGCCTCGCCGCGATCCTCGCGGAGTCCGGGGCGCGGCTGCTGGTCACGACCACCTCGGTCGCCGAGCGGTTCGACGGCGACGTGCCGCAGGTCCGGCTCGACGAACCCGGCCTGTTCGACGGGATCGCCACCGCACCACTCACCGACGACGAGCTCGGGACCTCCGCCCCCGGCACCCCCGGCCGGCTCGACCACCCCGCCTACGTGATCTTCACGTCCGGATCGACCGGGCGCCCCAAGGGAGTCGTGACCCCCTACCGTGGGTTGACGAACATGCAGGTCAACCACCGGCGGGAGATCTTCGCCCCGACGATCGACGCCGCGGGTGGTCGGGTGCTGCGGATCGCGCACACGGTGTCGTTCGCGTTCGACATGTCCTGGGAGGAGCTGCTCTGGCTGGTGGAGGGCCACGAGGTCCACGTGTGCGACGAGGAGCTGCGTCGCGACGCGGAGCGTCTCGTGGAGTACTGCGGTGAGCATCGGGTGGACGTGGTGAACGTGACCCCGACCTATGCCCATCACCTGTTCGCGGCCGGTCTGCTCGACGGTGACCACGTGCCACCGTTGGTGCTGCTCGGTGGCGAGGCCGTGCCGGACAGTGTGTGGTCGCGGCTGCGCGACACCGAGGGCACGTGGGGCTACAACCTCTACGGCCCGACCGAGTACACGATCAACACCCTCGGCGCGGGCACCACCGACAGCCCGACGTCCACCGTCGGCACCCCCATCACCAACACCACCGCCCACATCCTCGACGGCTGGCTGCGCCCCGTGCCCGACGGCGTGGTCGGCGAGCTGTACATCGCCGGCGCCGGCCTGGCCCGCGGCTACCTCGGCCGTCCCGCCCTGACCGCCGAGCGGTTCGTGGCCGACCCGTGGACCCCGGGGGAGCGGATGTACCGGACCGGTGACCTGGTCCGGCGCCGCCCGGACGGCAACCTCGACTTCGTGGGGCGCAGCGACGACCAGCTCAAGATCCGTGGCTACCGGGTTGAGCCGGGGGAGATCGAGACCGTACTGGCCGCCGTCGACGGCGTCGACCAGGTCGCGGTCGTCGCCCGCGAGCACACCGAGGTCCCCGGACAGCGCCGCCTCGCCGCCTACCTCGTCGGCCCGGCGGCCGACCCGCGGACCGCCCGCGACGCCGCCGCCCGCGCCCTGCCCGACTACATGGTCCCGACCCTGTGGTCGGTCGTCGCCGCCCTGCCGCTGACCGTGAACGGCAAGCTCGACACCGCCGCGCTGCCCGAACCGGCACCGCTCGCCACCGCCCGCAGCCGAGGACCTGCCACCCCGACCGAGCACACCCTCTGCCGGATCGTCGCCGAGGTCCTCGGGGTGGACACGGTCGGCGCCGACGAGGACTTCTTCACCCTCGGCGGCGACAGCATCTCCGCGCTGACCACCGCGAACCGCGCCCGCAAGGCCGGGCTGCGGATCCGCCCCCGACACGTCTTCGAGGCCCGCACCGTCGCCCGCCTCGCCGAGCACCTCGGCGACGGCGCCTCCGCGGACGCGGCCGATGGCAGCGCAGATCCCGCCCCGGCAGATCCCGCCCCGGCAGATCCCGCCCCGGCAGATCCCGCCCCGGCGAGCGAGGCCGGGACCACCGGCGACGCCGGGCCCACCCTGGCCGAGGTCGCCGCCCGGCCCCGCCAGGACGTCGACGGCACCACCGAGGCACCCGCCTCGCCCGGCCAGGTCCGGATGTGGGCGCACGAGCAGCTCGCCGGACCGTCCGCCACCTACCTCATCCCACGCACCTGGGAGGTCGAGGGCCCGCTCGACGTCGCCGCGCTGCGCGCGGCCGTCGAGGACCTCGCGACCCGGCACGACATCCTGCGCACCACCTACCACGACGTCGACGGCCGGCTCGTCCAGCGCGTGCTGCCCGGCACCGCGCCGCGCACCGAGGTCCACGACCGCACCGGAGCAGGCGACGACCAGGTGTCGGACCTCCTCGCCGACCTCGTCCGGGCCCCGTTCGCGCTCGACGCCGAGTCGCCGCTGCGGCTGCACGTGGTGCGCACCGCCGTCGACCGGCACCTCGTCGTGCTCGTGGTGCACCACATCGCCGTCGATGACTGGTCGTTCCGCGCGCTGGTGCGTGACCTCGGCAGCGCCTACGCAGCCCGCGCCGCCGGACACGCCCCCGGGTTCGCGCCGCTGCCGGTCCGCTACGCCGACTTCACCGCGTGGCAGGCCGAACGCCTTGGCGACGCCCGCGACGCCGGTTCGCTCGCGGCGACCGAGCTCGACCACTGGGCCCGCGTCCTCGACGGCGTGCCCACCGAGTGCACCCTCCCGCTGCGGCACGGCCGCCCCGAGATGCGCACCGGGGCCGGCGCGGAGGTGCGGTTCACCCTCGACACCGAGCTCACTGCCGGCCTCCAGCGCCTCGCCGCGGCGCACCGGGTCTCGATGTTCATGCTGTTCCACGCCGCCGTCGCGACCCTGCTCGACCTGCACGGCGCCGGCCCGGACACCGTCGTCGGCGCCCCGGTCTCCGAACGCGACGACGACGCGCTCGCCGACGTCCTGGGCTTCTTCGTCAACACCGTCGCGCTGCGCCTGGACCTCACCGGCGACCCGTCGTTCACCGAGCTGCTCGGCCGGGCCCGCGACACCGCGCTCGACGCGATGGCCCACCAGACGGTGCCGTTCGACCAGGTCGTCGAGCGGGTCAACCCCGAGCGCTCCTCCGCCCGGCACCCCCTGTTCCAGGTCGAGATGGTGTACCTGCGGGTCGAGGACGACGCGGGTGACCTGGTGCTCGACGGCCTCGACGTCGAGCCCCGGTGGGTCGGGACCGGCACCGCCAAGTTCGACGCCACCCTCCAGTTCTTCGAGCGCGCCGGCGACGAGCCGGTGATCCACGGCGCCGTCGAGTACGCCACCGACCTGTTCACCGAGCAGGAGGTCGGCGCCGTCGTCGAGCGGCTCCGCGCGGTGCTGGCCACCGTCGTGGCCGACCCGGACCGGCGCCTCGCCGCGCTGCCGAGCGGGGACCGCGGAGCGCGGGCGCTGCCGGTCCCGCCCCGCGCGGGCGGCGGCACCCTCGCCTCACTGTTCGACGAGGTCGCCACCGCCCGCGGCGGCGCGACCGCCGTCGTCGCCGACGAGCGCCTGCGCTACGACGAGCTCGCCGACCGCGCCGCCCGCCTGGCCGGGCTCCTCGCCGCCCGCGGGGTCCGCCCCGGGGACCGGGTCGCGATCGCCGTCCCCCGTTCCGCCGCGATGGTCGTCGCGGTGCTCGGGGTCCTGCGCGCCGGCGCCACCTACGTGCCGCTCGACGTCACCGCCCCCGCCGAGCGCACCGCGCTGATCGTGTCCGACGCGCGGCCACGCTGCGCCGTCGTCACCGACGCCACCCGGGCCCTGCCCGGCGACGTCGACCTGGTCGTGCTGGACGACCCGGACACCACCCGGGACGCGGCGCCGCTCGCACCCGTCGCGGTGCCGCCCGCCCAGCCGGCCTACGTCATCTACACCTCCGGCTCGACCGGCCGGCCGAAGGGCGTCGAGGTGCCGCACACCGCGGTCCTCGACCTCGTCGCCGCCGCCGACCGGCACTACGACCTGTCCGCCGACGACGCCTGGTCGCTGTTCCACTCGATCGCCTTCGACGTGTCGGTGTTCGAGATGTGGGGCGCGCTCGCCCACGGCGCCCGCCTCGTCGTGCCCGACCAGGAGACCGTCCGCTCCCCGGAGGCGTTCTGGGAGCTGCTGCACACCGAACGGGTCACGGTGCTGAGCCAGACCCCCTCGGCGTTCGACCAGCTCGCCGAGGCCGAGCCCGCCGGCGCGGGCGACGCGCTGCGCTACGTCGTGTTCGCCGGGGAGGCGCTGGAGACCCGGCGACTGCGCCCCTGGTACGCGCGCCACCCCGAGGACGCGCCCCGGCTGGTCAACATGTACGGGATCACCGAGACCTGCGTGCACACCACGTTCCGCGCCCTGCGCCGCGCCGACGCCGAGGCCGGGGTCAGCCCGGTCGGCGTCCCGCTCGACGGTCTCGACGTCGAGCTGCTCGACCACCGTCTGCGCCCGGTGCCCGACGGCGTCGTCGGCGAGGTCTACGTCCGCGGCGGCCAGCTCGCCCAGGGATACCTGGCCCGGCCCGGCCTGACCGCGTCCCGGTTCGTCGCCGACGCCGGGGGCGGACGTCTCTACCGCTCCGGTGACCTGGCCCGCCGCGGCCCCGGCGGCGAGCTCGAGTTCGCCGGCCGCGCCGACGACCAGGTCAAGATCCGCGGGTTCCGGGTGGAGCCCGGCGAGGTCGAGGCCGCCCTGCTCGGCCTGCCCGGTGTCGGCCGCGCGGTCGTCCTGCCCTGGGACGGCCCCGGCGGCACCCAGCTCGTCGCCTACGTCGTCGCCCCCGCCGGCACGGCCGCCCCGCGCCCCGACGGTGCCCGGCTGCGCGAGGAGCTCGCCGGTCTGCTGCCCGGCTACATGGTCCCCGCCGTCGTCACCGTGCTCGACACCGTCCCGCTCACCCTGAACGGCAAGCTCGACCGCCGTGCGCTGCCCGCTCCGCAGCTGTCCTCGGCCGGGGGCCGCGCCCCCGCGGGACCGGCGGAGGAGGCGGTCGCCGCCGCGTTCCGCACCGTGCTGGGTGTGGAGCGGGTCGGTGCCGACGACGACTTCTTCGCCCTCGGTGGCCACTCGCTGCTCGCCCTGCGGCTGGTCCACGAGCTCGGCGGCGACGTCAGCGTCCGTGACGTGTTCGACCACTCCACGGTCGCCGGGCTCGCCGAGCTGACCGGGCGTGGTGGCCCGGCGGGCCGCCCGGCGATGCGCCCGGCCGCCCGCACGGGCCGCGCACGGTCGCTGTCCGCCGGGCAGCGCCAGATGTGGGCCCTGCACCGGGTGTCCGGCCCGGACGCCGTGTACGACGTGCCGAACGTGCTCCGCCTACGCGGCCCGCTCGACACCGCCGCTCTCGCCGACGCCGTCGCCGACCTGGCGGTGCGGCACGAGGTGCTGCGCACCGTCTACACCGACGGCAACGGCGGCCCGGCCGGCGTCGTCGTCGACCGCGACCGGGTGCGCGCGGCCGTGCTGCACGAGAGGGTCACCCCGGAGACCCTCGACGAGCGGATCGCCGCCGCCGCGACCCACCCGTTCGACCTCACCGCGGAGCCGCCGCTGCGGGCGGTCCTGCTGGAGCTGGACCCGGCCGACCACGTCCTCGTCCTGACCCTGCACCACATCGCCACCGACGAGTGGTCGTGGCGCCCGCTGGTCCGCGACCTCGAACGCGCCTACGCCGACCGCCGCGCGGGCCGCGGCGCACCCGAGCCGGCGCCGGTGCAGTACGCCGACTTCGTCGACTGGCAGGCCGCGTGCCTGGCCGACGGCGCCGCCACCTCGGCCGCGACCCAGCTCGACCACTGGCGCCGCGTCCTGGACGGCGCCCCACCGGAGTGCACGCTGCCCGCGGACCGCCCGCGGCCGACCACACCGACCGGGGCCGGTGGCGTCGCGCGGGTCGAGATCGGCCCCGAGCTCACCCGCGCGGTGCACCGGGTCGCCCGCGAGCGCGGCGTCACCACCTTCATGGTGCTGCACGCCGCCCTGGCCGTGCTGCTGGCCCGGCACCGCTCCGGCGGCGACGGCTCGGACACCGTGGTGGGCACCCCCATCTCCACCCGGTTCGACCCGTCGCTGACCGACGCCGTCGGCTACTTCCTCAACACCCTCGCGCTGCGTCTGGACGCCCGCGGCGACCTCACCGTCGGTGAGCTGCTCGACGCGGCCAGGGCCGCGGACCTGACCGCCTACGACCACGCCGACGTCCCGTTCGCCGACGTCGTCGGCGCCGTCGGGCCGCCACGGGCACCGGGGCGGAGCCCGCTGTTCCAGGTGATGCTGGTCTGCCTGTCCGGTGAGACCGACGTCGTGCACCCTAGGTTCGACGGCGTCGAGGTGAGCACGCACCACGTCGACACCGGCACCGCGAAGTTCGACGCGTCGTTCAACTTCCACGACGCACCGGACCTGCTGACCGGGGTCGTCGAGTACGCCGCCGACCTGTTCGACGCCGACACCGTCGCCCGCGTCGCCGACCGGTTCGTGACGGTGCTGCGCGGCCTCGTCGGGGACCCGGCCACCCGGGTCGGCATGCTCGACGTGCTCGCCCCCGCCGACCGCGCGCTCGCCGCCGACCGGGCTCGCACCGCCGCGACGGAGGTGCCGGACGTGACGATCGCCGAGCTGCTCGCGGAGCGGGCGGCGGCCTGTCCGGAGCGGACGGCGCTGGTCGCGGCGGGGGAGCGGGTGAGCTTCGCCGAGCTGGACCGCCGGGTCACCGCGCTGGCTCGGGTCCTGCTGCGCCGGGGGGTGGGCCCGGAGTCGGTGGTGGCGCTGGGTCTGCCGCGGTCGGTCGGCAACGTGGTGGCGTTGTTCGGGGTGCTGCGTGCGGGTGCGGCCTATGTGCCGTTGGAGTTGGACCATCCCGACGAGCGGCTCGCGGAGATTCTTACCGCGTCGGGGGCGGCGTTGTTGGTGACCGATTCCACCGTCGCCGTGCGCTTCGACGCGGGTGTGCCGCAGGTGCGTCTGGACGAGCCGGGTCTGTTCGACGGTGTCCCGGACACGCCGCTGACCGATGAGGAGCTGGGGTCGTTCGCGCCCGGCACTCCGGGTCGGCTGGACCATCCCGCGTATGTGATCTTCACGTCGGGGTCGACGGGGAAGCCGAAGGGTGTGGTGACTCCGTTCCGTGGGTTGACGAACATGCAGGTCAACCATCGTCGGGAGATCTTCGCTCCGACGATCGAGGCGGCGGGTGGTCGGGTGTTGCGGATTGCGCACACGGTGTCGTTCGCGTTCGACATGTCCTGGGAGGAGCTGCTCTGGCTGGTGGAGGGCCACGAGGTGCATGTGTGCGACGAGGAGCTGCGTCGTGACGCGGAGCGTCTCGTGGAGTACTGCGGTGAGCATCGGGTGGACGTGGTGAACGTGACCCCGACCTATGCCCATCACCTGTTCGCGGCCGGTCTGCTCGACGGTGACCACGTGCCGCCGTTGGTGTTGCTGGGTGGTGAGGCGGTGCCGGAGTCGGTGTGGTCGCGGTTGCGTGACACCGAGGGGACGTGGGGTTACAACCTCTACGGCCCGACCGAGTACACGATCAACACTCTCGGCGCGGGCACCACCGACAGCGCGACCTCGACGGTCGGGCGGCCCATCACCAACACCCGCGCGGTCGTCCTCGACCCCTGGCTGCGGCCGGTGCCCGACGGTGTCGCCGGTGAGCTGTACGTCGCCGGGATCGGTCTGGCCCGCGGCTACCTGGGCCGGCCGGACCTCACCGCCGAACGGTTCGTGGCCGACCCGTGGGCCCCGGGGGAGCGGATATACCGCACGGGTGACCTGGTGCGGCGTCGCGGCGACGGGAACCTGGACTTCCTGGGGCGCAGCGACGACCAGCTCAAGATCCGTGGCTACCGGGTGGAGCCGGGGGAGATCGAGACGGTGCTGGCCGCCGTCGACGGCGTCGGGCAGGTCGCCGTCGTCGCGCACGGCACGGCGACCGGCCCGAAGCGGCTGGCCGCCCACCTCGTCCCCGCCTCCGGGGACACCCCGCTCGACCCCGTCGCCGTGCGCGACACCGCGGCCCGGCTGCTGCCCGACTACCTCGTGCCCACGCTGTGGTCGGTCGTCGAGGCCCTGCCGCTGACGGTCAACGGCAAGCTCGACACCGCCGCGCTGCCCGAACCGGCGCCGCTCGCCACCGCCCGCAGCCGCGCCCCGCGCACCCCGGTCGAACGGACCCTCTGCCGGATCCTCGCCGAGGTCCTCGCGGTGGACACGGTCGGCGTCGACGACGACTTCTTCGGCCTCGGCGGCGACAGCCTGTCCGCGATCGGGATCGCCGACCGCGCCCGCGCCGCCGGACTGTCCCTGCGGGTCCGCGACGTGCTCGCGCACCCCACCGTGTCCGGTCTCGCCGCGGCACTCGGCGACGTCCCCGACCACACCGGGACGAATCACGTACCGGGCTCCGGACCGGACAGCGGGGCACCGGCAGCCGCCGACACCGCTCCCGCGGACACCGTGTCGGCCGACCGGATCGAGCTCACGCCGGTCATGCGCCGGCTCGAGGAGCTCGGCGGGCCGATCACCGGCTACCACCAGGCCACCCTGGTGCGGACCCCGGTCTGGTTCACCGCCGACGACCTCACCGGGCTGGCCGGGCGGCTGCTCGACACCCACCCGACCTTCCGGGCCGCCCTCGTGACCGGCGACGACGGCCGCTGGGAGCACCTCGCCGTCGCCCCGGCCGGGACCCTCGACCCCGCGTCCCACACCCGCCGGGTCGACGCGACCGGTCTCGGCGGCGACGAGCTGGCCGCAGCGGTGACCGCCGCGACCGTCGCCGCCCGCGACGAGCTCGACGCCGCTCCCGGCGGGATGCTGCGCCTGGTGTGGCTCGACCGCGGACCCCGGACGCCCGGGCGCCTCGTCGTCGCCGCGCACCACCTGGCCGTCGACGGCGTGTCCTGGCGGCTGCTCGTCGCCGACATCGCCGCCTGGGGCCCCGGCGGGACCGGCACCCCCGCGCCTCCGGAACGCACCACCTTCGCCCGGTGGTCGCGGCGGCTCGCCGAGCACGCCGCGTCCCCCGAGGCCCGGTCCGAACGCGACGGGTGGGTCCGCCGCGTCGCCGAGGCGGCACCATTGCCGCTGCGCCGCCCCCGCGCCGCGCACGACGTCGTCGCGGGGGAGCGCCGGACGAGCGTCACGCTCCCGGCCCGGCTCGGCACGGCGCTGCTCGTCGACCTGCCGCGCCGCAGCGGCGCCGGACCGGACGGCGTGCTGCTCGCCGCGCTCGGCGAGGCCCTTCAGGAGCTCCGTCCCGGCGGGCCCGTGCTGGTCGACACCGAGAGTCACGGGCGCCTCGACGACCTGGCCGACCCGGAGGCCCCCGACGGCCGGTGCGACCCCGCCCGCACCGTCGGCTGGTTCACCGTCGTCGCCCCGGTCCCGGTCGGCCCCGCCGGCCCCGACCCGGTCGACGCCGTCCGGCGGGTCGCCGGCGCCCAGCGCGAGTTCGGCGACGGCGGCGTGGGCCACGGCCTGCTCCGCTTCGTCGCCGGGAGCGGGCAGGCCCTGCCGCCGTCCGGTGCCGAGGTCGAGCTGAACTACCTCGGCCGGATCGCCGCAGGCCCCCCGCCGCGCGACGACGCCTTCTCCGCCGCACCCGAGACCGCGGCGGTCCAGGTCGGTGCGCCCGGCGACGTCCGGTCCGGGCACGCACTCGTGGTCGACGTGCTCGCCCGCGAGACCCAGGACGGGCCCGAACTGGAGGCCAGCTTCACCCACGCCCGCGGGGTACTCGACGACGACGCCGTCGACCGGGTCGCGCACCGCTGGACCGAGACCCTCGAGAGCTGGGCGCGCACCACCCGGGAGGAGATCTGATGGCCGCCGGGATTCTCCTCGACCTCAGCCCGCTGCGCGAGGACCGGACCTTCCGGAACCTGTTCGTCGGGCGCACGATCCTGCTGTTCGGGGTCGGCGTCGTCGCGGTGACCGTGCCTCTGGAGGTCTACACCCGCACCGGGTCCACACCGACCGTCGGGCTCGTGTCCGCCGTCGAGTCGGTCGCGTTCCTGCTCGGGTTCCTCGGCGGCGGGGTGCTCGCCGACCGCACCGACCGCTGGCGGCTCATCCGCAGCACCTGGGCGCTGAGCGGGATCTCGTTCGCCCTGCTCGCCGTCAACGCCGCCGTGTGGGAATCGACCGCGCTGACCGCGCTGTTCGTCGCCACGAACGGTCTGTCCGGATCGGTCTGCATCACCGCGATGCTCGCCGTGATGCCGTCCATCGTGGACCGTTCCAAGCTGCACGCGGTCGGCGCGCTCAACACCGTGTCGCTGCGGCTGGGGTCGGTGCTGGCCCCGGTCCTCGGCGGCCTCGCCTTCGCCGTCGGCTCCGCCGCCTGGAACTACGCCGCCGGCGCGGCGGCCGCCGCGCTCACCTGGGTGCTGCTCGCCGTCACCCCGCCGCCGGGCCACGGCCGGGTCACGGGAACCGCGGACACCCCGGAGGAGCACCTCGCGGACGGGACGGCCCCGGACGCCGTGGAGGGACCGCTGCGCGCGTTGCGCACCGGTGGCCGGTTCGTCCTGGGCGAGCCCGTCGTGCTCGGGGTGATGGCCGCCGGGGTGGTGGGCATGCTCGGTGGCGGCTCGATCGTGCTGGTCCCGGCGCTGGTCGCGGCCCGCTTCGACGGTCTACCGGTCGCCGTCGGCGCGATCTACGCCGCGCTCGCGCTCGGGGTCGTGGTGGGCTCGCTGGCCAGCGGCTGGGTCCGGCGCCACCCACGGCCCGGACTGCTGCTGCTCGTGCTGATGGTCGGGTGCTTCGCCCTCTACGCGCTGGCCGGCGCCGCCCCCGCGCTGTGGCTGACGCTCGTGGCGCTCGTCGCGGCCGGCGCGGTCAACGCGGTCGAGGAGGTGCTGCGCTACGCCCTGCTGCAGCTGCGCACCCCCGACGCGCTGCTCGGACGGGTCAACAGCCTGTTCTCCGCCCAGGCGATGGGCGGTGCCGCGATCGGCGCCGTCGTCGCCGGGACGGTCGGGGGGATCGTCGGCGACGCCGACGCCCTGTGGGTCTACAACGCCGTGATGACGGTGGTCGCGCTCCTGGCGGGGGTCCTGCTGCGCCCGCTGCGCCGCGCCACCCGGGAGTCGGTCGAGGAGCGAGTCGCATGATCTTCGTCGGGGACGGGGCACTGCTGTGGCGGGCCGTCCGGTACGCGCTGGACCGCGGGCACACCGTCGACGCGGTCTGCCACGGTCCGCGCAGTGCCGCTCCCGACGGGGTCCCGCCCCAGGTCGGCGTGCACGAGGTCGCCGACGGCGCCGCGCTCGACGCGCTGGCCGGTGACCTCACGGCCCGGTGTTCCGACGGGCTCCTGTGGTCGCTCGACAACCCGTTCCTGCTGCGCGAGGGCCTGCTCGGCTCGGGGTTGCGGCTGCTCAACGTGCACGGCGGGCCGCTCCCCGGTTACCGGGGGCTGCCGCTCGCGACGGTGGCGTACGCGATCCTGCACGGCGAGAAGGAGTTCGCGGCGACCCTGCACGAGATCGAGGCCGGGATCGACACCGGGCCGGTGCTCGCCGAGTCCCGGTTCCCGATCGACGACGACGCCGTCTTCGAGGACGTGATGATCGACCTCGTCGACGCCGCGCACGAGGTCTTCACCGAGCACCTCGACGCGGTGGTCGCCGGCTCCGGGCCGACCCCGTACCGGCCCGACGGGGTGCCCGGCTACTACGGCCTCGCCGAGGCCCGCGCGATCACCGGCATGCGCGACCACCCGCGGTACGACCGGGCGACCGAGCTCGGGTTCTTCGCCGACGTCTGGCCCGAGGCCGCGCAGGCCTGGGGCGCGGAGGGGACGTGACGAACGTGATGAATCCGGGACATGGCGATGCTCGTTCGCAGTCCGCTCCTGACTTAGGTTGCCCTAAACACTGAACAGGAGAGGATGGACATGCACGGAACCAGGAGGATCGTCGGCGGCGCGCTGCTCGCGATCCTGGCAGTGCTCGCGCTCACCGCCTGTGGCGGCGCCGCGGAGCAGGGCGGCGACCAGCCTCCCGCCGGTCAGGCCTCCGGGACGTTCCCGGTCACCATCACCCACGCGCTGGGCGAGGCCACGATCCCGGCGGCACCCACCCGGATCGTGGCGCTCAGCTACGAGCAGGACCTGCTGAGCCAGATCGGGATCACCACCGTCGGGCACAACGAGAACGCCGTCACCCCCGGCAGGCCCTACCCCTGGGAGGAGGGCAAGGTCGACTTCGCGGGCAGCGAGGTGGTGGTCGAGCCGTCCCAGGAGGTCAACCTCGAGAAGATCGCGGCGCTGCAGCCGGACCTCATCCTGGCGACGAACCTGAGCACGATCGACAAGTTCTACCCGCAGCTCAGCCAGATCGCGCCGACCGTCGTGTACCAGAAGGGTTGGAACAAAGACACCTGGCAGGACAACGCGGCGCTGATCGGGAAGGCCGTCGGCAAGGAGGCCGACGTCGCCCGCGTGGTCCAGGGCGTCGAGAAGAAGATCTCCGACACGGCCGCGGCCATCCCCGGCCTGCAGGGGAAGACCTACGCCACCGCCTACTACTACGAGCGTGGCACGTTCGTCGTCCCCACCGACTCCACGACCACCATGCCCCAGGTCTACGCCGCGCTCGGGCTGCGGATCGACCCGGAGATCGCCGCGAACGTGAAGAACCGGTCGCTGTCGGCCGAACAGATCGGCCTGCTCGACGTCGACTACCTGTCGCTGTCGTTCGCCAACGCCGACCTGCGCTCCCAGCTCTTCGCCGACCCGCTGTTCGCCAACCTCGACGTCGTGAAGCAGCAGCGCTACTTCGAGTCCGACGAGGCCGGTGGCGTCGCCGAGAACTACCCGACGGTCCTCAACATCCCCTGGACCATCGACCGTCAGCTCGACGTCCTCAAGAAGGTCGGCGCCGCGACGGGCTGACCGGGACCGGTCCGCAGCCGCCCGGCGTCCGACGCCGCGCGGCTGCGGACCGGCGTGCTCGCGGCCGGTACGGAGATCACCACAGCGGTGAGCACCGGGAGTCCGTGAATCAGGGAGGTGGGCTCGAACGCCGCCCATACCCAGGCGGTGGGGGCGGTGGATCCAGCCGGCCGAGCAGCTCGGTGAGCCTGCGCATGGTGTCGACGGTCTCGCGGCGCTCGGTCGGGCTCAGGCGGTCGAAGGTCTGGCGTTGACGCGCGCTCAGTCGATGCTGTTGCTCCCGGACGATGGAGCGGCCCCGGTCGGTGAGCGTGACCTCGACCCGCCGTTGGTCGCGGGTGCTGCGTCGACGGTTGACGATGCCGTTGCGTTCCAACGTCGTGAGCATCCCGGTGACGGTGGGGGAGGACACGGCGGCGCGGGCGGCGAGCTCGCCGACCGACAGTGCGCCACTGGAGTCGAGCTCCTCGACGAGGTGCAGCTGGGCCAGGGTCAGCGACGGGTCGCAGCCCCGGGCCAGGGCCGCGCGGACCTGCCGCATGCGGGCGAACAGCTCGCCGGAGGCCGTGCGGAACTCGCCGAACCCGGCGGGCTCGGGAGCATTGCCGCTCACGCGAGCGGCGAGAACGCAGCGGGCCAGGCCATGATCGAGTCGGCCTCGATGATGTGCTCCGGGCCTCCCGGTGGGGGCCAGCGGTGGGTGGCGACGAGGTCGCGGCGGACCTCGACCCGCTGGTCGAGGCTGTCGAACGGCCAGATGTGCACGATGCGGGCGGGTCCGTCGAGTGCGTACATCACCACCGTGATCGGGTCCACGAGGTGGCGGCCGGGCAGTCGCTGGCGCCAGCCGTCGATGGTGGCGGGCAGGCCACCGGGGACGAGGTGGTAGTCGCGGATCTCGTAGATCCGCCCGAACCGGCCGGGTCGGACGCGGGGCACGAACGGGAACGGGGCGAAGCCGGCCATCGAGAGGTCGGTGAGGTGGTCGCCGGCGCCGAAGGGGTGGCGGGACGCGGCGGCGCGTGCGCGCTCGGCGGCCAGCTCGGCATCGTCGTCGAAGGACCGGAGGACATAGGCCCGGCCGACCGGTCCGTGTTCGGCGTACCAGCAGCCGAGGAACTCGCCGTGGGCGTCGGGTGCGGTGACCCACGGCTCGACCCCGGCGAGCGCGGCGTCGGCGTCGGTCAGCCTGAAGTGCAGCGTCGTGTACTCGTAGCGGACCGCGCGGGACGCGGGATCGAGGTCCTCGCCCGTGATCGGAGCCGGCTCGGTCATGGGGTGGCCCTTCCGGTTGCCGCGACAGAACAGTAGGAACCTACATGTTAGGAGCCTATGCAGTCGTCCTCGACGAGGCCGGGCGGTGTCGACCCGCTGGGTCAGGGGAGCCGGAGAAGCCGGCCCACGGCGGTCCCGACGACGGCCGCCGGTACGGCGAAGACGAGTACCAGCAGCGTCCACCTCTCCCAGGAGTCCGTCTGCAGGTACTGCCAGAAGTCGCGGTGGCGCGAGGAGAACCCGATCATCCAGTGCGCTTTCAGCAGGTAGTAGGTGCTGACCGCCGCGATGCCGCAGGCGAGCACCGACATCAGGTTGGTGCTGAACCTGCGGGACACCATCGCCGAGAGCCCGAGGACCGCGGCCCATGACCACCAGGTGTCGGTCACCGCGACGATCGAGCCGAACTCGGCGAGCCGGGCGCTGGCCGACAGCGCACCCCAACCACATCCGAGCACGGCCGTCAGCACGGGGAGCACGATCATCGACGCGCCCCTGGAGTGCGCGGGACGATGCGTCGGGACGGTCGGTGCGTGTGCGGTCGTCGGCGTCACGTCCACCACCCTCGGCTCGGCGGTGTTGCGAGACCGTAAGCGACGCCGGACGGTGCTGGCTCCTAGTCTGGACGGTCCAGCGAGCCGGGGGAGGGATCGTGCGGGTACTCGTCGTCGAGGACGACCAGGACATCCGGGAGGCCATGCGGGCCGGGCTGAGTTCCGACTCCGCCGTCGTCGACGTCGCCGCGGACGGCCACGAGGCGCTCGACCTGCTGGGGCTCAACGACTACGACGTCGCGGTCCTCGACCGTGACGTGCCCGGCCCGGACGGGGATGAGATCGCCCGCCGGATCGGGCACCGCGGCCCCGGCCCGCGGATCATCATGGTGACCGCCGCAGGAGGCCTGGCGGAGAAGGAGGACGGCTTCGGCGCCGGCGCCGACGACTACCTCACCAAGCCGTTCGTCATGAGAGAGCTGCAGCTGCGCGTGCGTGCCCTGGCCCGGCGGTCGACGCGTGCCCTGCCCGTGGTGCACGAGTACGGCGGCCTGCGGGTGGACACCCACCGGCACGAGGTCCACCGCGACGGCAGACTCGTGCCGCTCACACCCAAGCAGTTCGCCGTGCTCGAGGTACTGGCGGGCGAGGCGGGCGGTGTGGTCAGCGCCGAAGACCTGCTGGCCCGCGCCTGGGACGAGAACATCGACCCGTTCACCAACTCCGTGCGCGTCACGATCTCCGCGCTGCGCAGGCGACTCGGCGAGCCGTGGATCATCGAGACCGTGCCCGGGGTCGGATACCGGCTGTGCACCGACGGCGTGGGGTGACCGGGCGGGTGCACCTGGGCATCCGTGCCAAGCTGACGCTCAGCTACGTCGGCCTGTTCCTCGGAACCACAGCGGTGCTGCTGGCGGTGGTGGCGCTGTTCATTCTGCGCTACATCCCCAACGCCGGCCTCGTCGTCTCGGTCAGTGGCGAGTGGGCCCCGGGGCGGCAGGACATCTTCGAGGCGTTCGCACCGCGGGCCGCGGTCGTCATCGTGGTGCTGTTCGGCGTGGCCCTGGGGGTCTCGTGGTTCCTGGCGGGCCGCATCCTGCGCCCGCTGCCAGGACTGACCCGGGCAGCGCAGCTGACCTCGCAGGGGTCGCTGACCCACCGCATCCGCTACGCCGGCGCCCGTGACGAGCTCGGTCGCCTCGCCGACACCTTCGACGACATGCTCGCCCAGCTGCAGCGCCACGACGACCAGCAGCGCCGCTTCGCCGCGAACGCCTCGCACGAGCTGCGGACTCCGCTGGCCGCGACGAGGGCGCTGCTCGACGTCGCCGAGGCCGACCCCGGCTCGCTCGACACCGGAGACCTGCTGGAGCGGCTCCGTCGGATCAACGAACACGCCATCGCGACCACCGAGGCGATGCTCGTGATGGCCCGCTCGCAGGAGGGGCAGCTGCCCACCGAGCGGGTGGACCTGTCGCTGGTCGCGGAGGAAGCCGTCGAGACGCTGGTCCCGGTGGCAGACCGCCGGCGGGTGACCCTCGACGCCGACGGGACCGGAGCCGCTCCCTGCTCCGGGTCGGCGCCGCTGCTGCTGCAGATGACCCAGAACCTGCTGCACAACGCGATCGTCCACAACGTCGACGGCGGCCGGGTCGTGATTCGCACGGGGATCGAGGGCGGCCACGCCTGGGTGGAGGTGGTCAACACCGGGCCCGTCGTCCCGGAGGAGGCGCTGCCGACCCTGACCGATGCGTTCCGGCGGGTCGACGACCGCGGGCGGAGCGGCCACGCGGCCGGAGCGGGACTAGGGTTGTCGGTGGTCGCGGCGATCGTCCGGGCACACCGCGGGTCCCTCGAACTGGGGGCGCGTGACGGTGGGGGCCTGCGGGTGCGGGTCGATCTGCCCGCACTGTGAGAGCCGACCGGCCTGCCGCGACGAGAGGGAGCGGCCCTTGCCCGATCCTGCAGATGGGCGGAACCACCACATGAAGGCTCCCGTACGGTCACGCCGGGGCTGGCGACGTCTGGTCGCTGCCGCGGCCGTGGCGGGCGTCGTCGCTGTCTCGGCGGCGTGCGGCCCCGGTGACGGCGCCGACTCCGGCGACGGAACGAGGTTCACGTACTGGTCGATGTGGCGGCCCACGGAGCCTCAGGGCCAGGTCCTCCAGTCCTCGATCGACCAGTTCACCAGGGACACCGGGATCACGGTCGACGTCCGGTGGCAAGGACGGCGGGTGCTGGACAATCTGGCCCCGTCGCTGCCCCAGGGGGCTGATGCAGACCTGGTGGACCAGTCCAGGACCAAGCTCCGCACCGCCCTCGCCGACACCGGCCAGTCCGCGGACCTGACCGCCGTCCTCGACCAGCCGATCCCGGGGGAGAACAAGAAGATCTCCGAGGTCATCCCCCCGAAGTACCGGCCCTTTCTCAACGGGCGGGACGGCAGGCCCTACCTGATCCCCTACGAGGTGACCGGCGAGGCCCTGTGGCTGGACGCGGCGAGGTACCCGGACATCGCTGCGAAGCCACCGGAGAACTGGGACGACTTCGTCGCCGTGCTCGCCAGGATCCAGGCGAGCGGCGTGACACCGATCGCGCTCGACACCAACAAGGCGTTCTGGCCGCTGCTGGTCCTGCAGCGAGCGCTGGGACCACAGGATCTGGTGCGGTCGGCCGGCGACCGGACGGGCGAGGCGTGGAACGCCCCGGCCGTCCTGGACGCCATCGACAGGCTCGAGCAGCTGGTGCGCAGCGGCTACTTCGGCCACGCCTACACCGACGCGCAGTTCCCGGCCGGGCAGATCAAGTGGGCCCAGGGCAGGGCCGCGTTGTTCCTGCAGGGATCCTGGCTTCCGAGCGAGGCGGAACCGTACATGGCGCCGAGCTTCAGACCCACCTCCATCCAACTTCCGGCCATCAACGGTGGCGACCCGGTCGTGAGCGTGGAACTCTTCGGTTTCGCCATCCCCCGGTCGGCCAAGAACGGTGCGGCTGCACAGAAGTTCATCGCGTACTTCATGAATCGCAGCCAGCTGGAGAAGATTTCCGAACGGGCGGACAACCTCACCCCGCGAGCCGACATCCCGGCACCGCGGCAGCTCGCGTCACTCCAGAGCGCACTTTCCGGACGCGAAGTGTATCCCTGGGGGTCGGGTCTCGACCTCGAGTACGGGCCGTGGACCCAGGAAGTCCTCGATCCCCCTGCGGCAGCGCTCATGCAGGGCGAGATCTCGGTGAGTTCTGCCGGTCGTAGCACTTGATCTTGGCGAGTTGGGCGGGACAGGATGTTCCGTGCGTGAAATGTTGATGTTGTCGGATCGGGAGGAGATCTCGAGGGGTCTGGCGGAAGGCTTGTCCTACAAGCAGATCGCCTCGGTGGTGGGTCGTGATCCGTCGGTGATCTCTCGTGAGGTCCGTCGCCACGGCGGACGCCACGAGTACCGGGCCGCGGCAGCGCAGGAACGGGCCCAGGCGGCGCGGGCGCGCCCGAAGCAGCTCGCGGTGGACCGCTATCCGCGGTTGCGCGGGATCGTGCACGCTCTGCTGCGTCGTGGCTGGTCACCGGCCTCGATCGCGGGCCGGTTGCCGACCGAGTATCCCGACGATCAGGCTTGCCGGGTGTCTCACGAGGCGATCTACCAGTGGATCTATGCCACCCCGGTGTCCACCCTGGCCCGCGAGCTGCTCGCACT
>NZ_MCIM01000001.1:4770309-4772331 GCF_001932405.1 Pseudonocardia sp. Ae331_Ps2
GTCATCGCCGCCACCAGTGGCCTGCCCGCCCACATGCGGGCCTCGCTGACCTGGGACTGCGGGGCGGAGATGGCCGGCCACGCCGCCGTCACCAAGGGGTCGATGCCGGTGTACTTCGCCCACCCGCACTCGCCGTGGGAACGCGGCAGCAACGAGAACCTCAACCGCATCGTGCGCGAGTACTTCCCGAAAGGCACGGAAATCACCTCGGACCCGAAGTATCTGGCGATGGTGGCTTGCGATATCAACGACCGACCCCGTAAGATCCACAACTGGAAGAAGCCCTCCGAGATATTCGCCGAACTCGTTGAGCTAGATGCTTCGACCGCCTGAATTCGCCCTCGGCAGTCGACTTCGTCGCTCAGATGAAGCAGAGGTCGATCGCTTTCTGGAAGAACCACGGCTGACGGCGACAATCGTTTCGGGGTCGCCCGCGGTCCGACGGTGGCGATTCTGCTTCGTGTCCTCCATGTCGCTCCACTGTCCACAGCGGTCGGTCCCCGGTGGTGCCGGTTCAGATCGCGGCGCGGCGGGAGAGCGCGGTGGCGCCGGCGCTCTCGGCGTCGGGAAGAGCACCGGTGATGATCTCCAGCCCACGGACGGCTGCCGGGCCGGCGTGGTCCCGGAGCGTGGCGGTCATGGCCCTTCTGATCTCGTCGTCGAACGGGCGGAGAGCCGAGTCGATCACGATGGCCTGTGGCTCGAGGATCGCGCAGGTGGGTGCGAGGAGACGGCCGAGAGTGGTGCCCAGCGCGCGTCGCCCGCGCCGCGACAGGGGACGGCCGTCCCGGTCGGCCTCATCGGTGGCGACGTCCTCCGAGTCACGCTGACGGGGGATCTCGGCTCGTGTCGGGCCCAGGACGCTGCCCAGGCACCCCCGCCTGCCACAGAGGCACGGCGGGCCGTCCTCCTCGACGTGCAGGTGCGCGATGGATCCGGTGAGCTCCCGCCCGCTGCGGCGGACCGTGCCGTTCATGACCACTGCGGCTCCGATGCTGTTCCGCGAGCACTTCAGGTACACGAACTCCGGGTTCCGGCGGGCCGCGCCGAACTCGAACTCCCCGAGCGCGGCCAGGCTGGCGTGGTAGGCGACGAGCGCGGGTCGGTGGGCCTCGCCGAGGACGCCGGCCCGCGTGCGGTCCGAGAGCGCCTCCTCGACCAGGGTGGTCATCGAGATCTGTCCCTCGGGGTCGGGGAAGCAGGGGACGCCGACCACCACGCGCTCGAGGACGGGGGTGAGTGGGGTGCGCACCTCCGCGAGGAGCTCGTCCAGGAGAGCGCGCGCGACGGGGAGCACACTGCCCTCCGCGAGCTGCGCCAGGCTTCTCCGCCCGCTGCCCCACTGCTTGGCGTCGGAGTCGTGGAGGGTCACCCGCACGTGGTGGCGGTGGACGATCACCGCCGCGACGAGGCGGACGGCCTCGCTGGCACGCAGCAGCATCGCCGGTCGGCCCCGTCGGTGGGTGGGTCGGGTGGGGTTCTCCTCCACCCTGCCGTCCGAGACCAGGGACGCGACCGCGGCGGTGACGGTGGTGCGGGGCAATCCCAGCAGCTCAGCGATCTGTGACCGGGTCACATTGGGGTGTTGCTGGATCGAACTGAGCACCAGTTCGCGATTGCGCATGCTCCCTCACCTACTGCTGGCTGTTGGACGGGCCGGACTCACCCCTCGGGCGGGCGGACGGGGCCGTGGGGCATCCGGGCATCGCTCGGCGCGGCTGAGCCGGGCCCGGGGCTGAGCTCAGCTCAGGCTGCACGGCGGTCGTCGTCGGCAGGTCACGGAACTGTCCTAGCCGTGTCACAGCGATGTCGCCGATGTGACAGAACTGCAGCCGGTGAAGGACCCGGCACGCCGGGTCACCGTGCTTCCCACGGTCAGAACCCGTGAGCGGCGTAGGCCGCGAACGACACGGGCACGGTCTCCACGTCCGCGCAGAGCTGTCGCCGGGTCAGCGGCCACTGGTAGAGGGCGTGCACTCGTTGCCCCGTCGCCCGCACCGCCCGTGCCAGGTTCGCGGCGGC
>NZ_MCIM01000001.1:4772343-5093518 GCF_001932405.1 Pseudonocardia sp. Ae331_Ps2
GTCATCGCCGCCACCAGTGGCCTGCCCGCCCACATGCGGGCCTCGCTGACCTGGGACTGCGGGGCGGAGATGGCCGGCCACGCCGCCGTCACCAAGGGGTCGATGCCGGTGTACTTCGCCCACCCGCACTCGCCGTGGGAACGCGGCAGCAACGAGAACCTCAACCGCATCGTGCGCGAGTACTTCCCGAAAGGCACGGAAATCACCTCGGACCCGAAGTATCTGGCGATGGTGGCTTGCGATATCAACGACCGACCCCGTAAGATCCACAACTGGAAGAAGCCCTCCGAGATATTCGCCGAACTCGTTGAGCTAGATGCTTCGACCGCCTGAATTCGCCCTCGGCAGTCGACTTCGTCGCTCAGATGAAGCAGAGGTCGATCGCTTTCTGGAAGAACCACGGCTGACGGCGACAATCGTTTCGGGGTCGCCCGCGGTCCGACGGTGGCGATTCTGCTTCGTGTCCTCCATGTCGCTCCACTGTCCACAGCGGTCGGTCCCCGGTGGTGCCGGTTCAGATCGCGGCGCGGCGGGAGAGCGCGGTGGCGCCGGCGCTCTCGGCGTCGGGAAGAGCACCGGTGATGATCTCCAGCCCACGGACGGCTGCCGGGCCGGCGTGGTCCCGGAGCGTGGCGGTCATGGCCCTTCTGATCTCGTCGTCGAACGGGCGGAGAGCCGAGTCGATCACGATGGCCTGTGGCTCGAGGATCGCGCAGGTGGGTGCGAGGAGACGGCCGAGAGTGGTGCCCAGCGCGCGTCGCCCGCGCCGCGACAGGGGACGGCCGTCCCGGTCGGCCTCATCGGTGGCGACGTCCTCCGAGTCACGCTGACGGGGGATCTCGGCTCGTGTCGGGCCCAGGACGCTGCCCAGGCACCCCCGCCTGCCACAGAGGCACGGCGGGCCGTCCTCCTCGACGTGCAGGTGCGCGATGGATCCGGTGAGCTCCCGCCCGCTGCGGCGGACCGTGCCGTTCATGACCACTGCGGCTCCGATGCTGTTCCGCGAGCACTTCAGGTACACGAACTCCGGGTTCCGGCGGGCCGCGCCGAACTCGAACTCCCCGAGCGCGGCCAGGCTGGCGTGGTAGGCGACGAGCGCGGGTCGGTGGGCCTCGCCGAGGACGCCGGCCCGCGTGCGGTCCGAGAGCGCCTCCTCGACCAGGGTGGTCATCGAGATCTGTCCCTCGGGGTCGGGGAAGCAGGGGACGCCGACCACCACGCGCTCGAGGACGGGGGTGAGTGGGGTGCGCACCTCCGCGAGGAGCTCGTCCAGGAGAGCGCGCGCGACGGGGAGCACACTGCCCTCCGCGAGCTGCGCCAGGCTTCTCCGCCCGCTGCCCCACTGCTTGGCGTCGGAGTCGTGGAGGGTCACCCGCACGTGGTGGCGGTGGACGATCACCGCCGCGACGAGGCGGACGGCCTCGCTGGCACGCAGCAGCATCGCCGGTCGGCCCCGTCGGTGGGTGGGTCGGGTGGGGTTCTCCTCCACCCTGCCGTCCGAGACCAGGGACGCGACCGCGGCGGTGACGGTGGTGCGGGGCAATCCCAGCAGCTCAGCGATCTGTGACCGGGTCACATTGGGGTGTTGCTGGATCGAACTGAGCACCAGTTCGCGATTGCGCATGCTCCCTCACCTACTGCTGGCTGTTGGACGGGCCGGACTCACCCCTCGGGCGGGCGGACGGGGCCGTGGGGCATCCGGGCATCGCTCGGCGCGGCTGAGCCGGGCCCGGGGCTGAGCTCAGCTCAGGCTGCACGGCGGTCGTCGTCGGCAGGTCACGGAACTGTCCTAGCCGTGTCACAGCGATGTCGCCGATGTGACAGAACTGCAGCCGGTGAAGGACCCGGCACGCCGGGTCACCGTGCTTCCCACGGTCAGAACCCGTGAGCGGCGTAGGCCGCGAACGACACGGGCACGGTCTCCACGTCCGCGCAGAGCTGTCGCCGGGTCAGCGGCCACTGGTAGAGGGCGTGCACTCGTTGCCCCGTCGCCCGCACCGCCCGTGCCAGGTTCGCGGCGGCGACGGCGTCGTCGGAGAACACCTCGCCGATCACCCATGGCCGTGCCCCGTGTCCGGCGGCACGGATGGTTCGGTGCGCGGACAGGAAACGTGCCCACTCGTCGTTGGCCGGGGTGCCGTAGAAGTGGAACTCGAGACGGTCGGGCGCGACGTCGCGGTAGATCTCGGGCAGCATGGTGAACCGTTCGGTGTCGCCGATGCACGAGAACCCGACGGTGTCGGCGGTGCCGTGGCGCTCGGTGTAGTCCTGCCACAGCTGTCGGGCGCAGCGCAGCGCCATCGGCCGGCCCGGTGGTGGTACGAGCTCGTTGGACAGGTCCAGCAGGTAGGGCAGGCCGGAGGCCCGTACGACGGCTCGGGCGTGCTCGACGATGCCGAGGTTCTCCAGGTAGAGGCCCTGCTCCCAGCGCGACCAGCTCTTCGGTGAGTTCTGCTTGCCGGGGAACAGCCCGATCTCCACCTCCTGGAAGCCTGTCGCGCGGACGGCGGCGAGCAGACCGGCGAGCGCGGCGACCGACCGGTCGCTCATCCGGCCACCGGTCGAGTCGATGAAGGTCCCCTCGTCGGGTCCGTGCTTGTGGAACACCGGAATGCGCAGCCGTCGCTGCCCCGCGGCGTGCATCTGCCGAAGCCGGTCCAGGATCCGCCGCGGGGCCCGGTGGTAGGCGCTGATCACCCCGTACGGTTCACGGCGGCAGCCCGCTGCCAGGTCGTACCAGCCGAAGTTCGATCCGCCACGGTGCTCGGCGGTCGATGTGGCCAGGTCGCCCTCTCCGCGTTCCGATGATTCCGGCAATGCTGCGGTGAATGCCGTCATTGCGGCGATCTTCAGCAGGGACCGTCGGTTCATGGTGGCTCCTCGGTCGGCTTGTCGATGATGTTCCCGTCCGATTTCGGCGATCGAGGGGAACGTGACAGTCGTCTCGATCCGCAGCGCATTGGTCGGGCGGCAAAGCGCGGGGCGCCAGGAAGCTCGTCGTGATCGACCTGGTGCTGACAGTACCCACCTGTCAACGGTCGCTACTCCGAACGGCCTGATTCCGACATTGAACCGGCCCTGCTCATTTAATCCGGGTCAGTGAGGTGTTCTCAGTAGCGGGTTGATCATGTCGTGCGGTCGTACTCGGTGTGGAGTAGTACGAGCGCAGCTGCGGTGATCGCGCCGGTGCGCCAGGGACATAGCGTGACTCGCCGCAACGCGGCGAAGGTGGTCTTGAGCAGGGCGTTTCCGCGTTCGGCCAGAGCACGAAGGGCTGAGTGCAGGGTGTTGACGGTGCGCTGGTTGACCGTCTGCCCGCGGCCGGGGGCGAGTTTGATGGGCACGGTGAGCCGGTCGGCTTCGCCTTCGTAGCCGAGGTCGCCCAGCGCGGCGTGGGTGTCGTCGGTGAACGCGGCCAGGCCCTCGAGCAGCCCGGGGTGGGTACGGGCGCAGCGGGTGTCGTGCTCGCGGCCCGGCCGCACGTCGCTGGTCCATAGCGGCCATCCATCAGGTGCGGTGAGGACCTGGATGTTCCCGCCGTGGCGGCGGTGCTTGCCCGACCACCACAGGTCGACCCCGGGGGTGAGGCCGAGCGCGCGGCACCGGTCGGTGGCGATCAGGGTGCCGTCGAGATTCACGTGGGTGTGCCCGGCTGTGCGGGCGGCGAGCAGGGCTCCGTGCAGGCCGGGTGCGGCCGCGGCGAGGACGTCGATGCCTTCGTGCAGGTAACGGTAGGCCGTTGCAGTGCTGATCGCGTTGTCACCGGCCAAACATCGGACCCGGGTAGCATCACAGAACCAGCGGATCACCAGCACTGCCTGGGCGAACGGGGTCAACGCCCGCCGCCGGGTGCCACGTCGACGGCGTTGAAGGACCAGGAGCCGCGCCAGATAGGCCACGGTGCGCTCCCCGATCGGGAGGACAGCGGTGTAGGTGACAGGATCAGACATGCAGGACCTCGGTGACGGTGTCGATCTGTGCTGGACCGAACCGATCTACCGGGGTCCTGCCCCGTTCCCGCTCATCTCACCACCCTCGGCGTGTCGCCACGACCTGCCACCCCGCTACTGAGAACACCTCACTGCCCGCAGCACGGCACCGAAGAACGCCTTGCCGTTGATGTCACCCATGATGCTTCCCTTCGGGACGGAACGGACGGATCAGACGAGCCCGAGCCGGCGGCCGGCGCGGGTCAGGACCTCCACGGCGAGGTCGATGTCGTCATCGGTGTGGGACAGGTTCACGATGGTCCGCAGCCGCGGAAGGCTCCGCGGCACGGCCGGGTAGACGATGGGCTGGACGAACACCCCGTCGGCCTGGCACAGCCGGGCGAGGTCCTGGGCCTGGCCGTCGTCGCGGCAGAGGACCGGCACCACCGGCGACTCGCTGTGCAGGGTGTCGAAGCCCGACCGGTGCAGCGCGTCGCGGTAGCGCCCGGTGCGGCCGCGCAGCTGCTCGGCCATCCCCGGTGCGGCCGTCATCACCTCGACGGCGGCGAGCGCGGCGGCCGCGTTCGCCGGGGTGACCGCGGCGGAGAACATCCAGCCGCGGGCGTTGTTCTTCAGCGCGAACACCAGGTCCGCACTCCCGGCGACGTAGCCGCCGGCGCTGGGCACGGTCTTGGACAGTGTTCCCATCTTGACCGCAACACGGTCGGCGCCGATGCCGAAGTGCTCGGTGATGCCTCGTCCGGTCCGGCCGAGCACCCCCAGGCTGTGGGCCTCGTCCACCATCAGCGGGGCGTCGAAGCGTTCGCAGAGATCGACGATGCCCGGCAGCGGCGCGATGTCGCCGTCCATGCTGAACACGGCGTCGGTGACGACGAGCCTGCCGCCGTCGCCGGACTGGCGCAGCGCCCGCTCGAGATCGTCGAGGTCGTTGTGGGCATAGGTCAGGACCCGGGCCCCCGACAGCCGGTACCCGTCGAGGATACTGGCGTGGTTGTAGACGTCGCCGATCACCGTGTCGCCGGGCCCCACCAGTGCGCCGACCGTGGCCACGTTCGCCATGTACCCGCTGGAGTAGACGATGGCGTCCTCCGTGCCCAGGAACCGGGCGATCGCGAGCTCCAGCTCGCGGTGGAGGCCGAGGGTGCCCGCGAGCAGGCGGACACCGTGCGCACCCGTGCCGTGCCGGCGCACGGCCTCCTGCACCCGGGCCCCGATGTAGTCGTGCCCGATCAGGCCGAGGTAGCTGTAGGAGGCGAAGTTGAGGTACCAGCGGTCGTCGAAGCGGATCCAGGAGCCCGTCTCCTCCTCGACCACCGGCTCGTAGAAGTAGCGACCCTCGGCGACGACGGCCCGGTCCTCCCGGGAGAGGTCGTCGATACGGCGGTCGAGGAAGCCCCCGCCGGGGCGGTCGGTCAGCCGGCCCGGCAGTGTGCGTCCCGGCACGCTCCGAGGCCCGGTCGGGGCCCCTGCTGCGCCTCCCTCGGGGCGCGGGCCGGGCCGGTCGAGGACGTCCGATCCCACAGCGCCGGCCGCTGCTGTGTGCGGCATCGGCCGCGTCACCGCGGGCGGTGCCGGGACCGGGCGCGGTGACGGCACCACCGCGGGCGCCGGCGCGATCACCGCGGCCGGGGTCGACGGGGGTGTGGTCGACGAGAGTGTGATCGAGGGGGCGGGCGCGGGGTGCCCGGGACCGACCGGCTCCGTACGGAAACGGTCCCAGTCGGGCCGGAACGCGGGGCGCACGTCGGAGGTCGTGGATCCGGCAGGTGCGGACGTCGGGACCGAGGAGGCCCCGGCATCGGTCGTGGGCACGGACGGGGCCCCGCCGCCCGGAGTCGGGGCAGGCACGGGGAGGGACCGGAGGTGGTCCAGCAGGTCCTGCACCTTGGTCAGCTCGAAGAGGAGCGCGGGGTCCAGCTCGTAGCCGGCCTTCGCCAGGCCGGCGGTGATCTCGACGGCCATCATCGAGTCCAGCCCGAGCTCGAGCAGGTCGTCGCCCGGAGCGACCGCGGGCAGGTGCATCGTGCCGGTGAGGATCGCGCTCACGGACGTCCATGCGTCGGTGGTGTCCAGCGTGCTGGTCATCGGTTCGTCCTTCGGTCGGGCGGGTGCGGACAGGACGTACTGGCCGGGTGGGCGGGTCAGCACCTCACGCAGCAGCGCCAGACCCGCGTCCGGTTCGAGCGCCGGGATGCCGCGGGCCGCGGCCGCAGTGACCACGCCCTCGCCCATCCCGGCGTTCCACAGGCCCCAGTCGAGGCTCCACCAGTGCTCGCCGTCGTAGCGGCGGCGGGCCGCGTAGCCGTCGAGGAACGCGTTCGCGGCGGCGTACGCGCTCTGGCCCAGATTCCCCTCGACCGCGCTGATCGAGCTGAACAGCACCACCGCGCCGGGGCGGTGGTCGCGGTCGAGCATCGCATCGAGTGCCTGCACACCCGAGATCTTGGGGGCCAGGACCTCCGCGATCCGCTCAGGAGTGAGCGTCCGGACCAGGCCGTCCCTCAGCACCCCGGCCGAGTGGATCACCAGGTCGAAGCGCTCCCGACCCAGCGCCGGGTCGGGAGCGGCCACGTCCGTCGTCAGGACCTGGACCTCGCACCGCTCGCGCAGCCGGTCGATCCGCTCCCCCCGACGCCCCGACGGCGCGGTGCGGCCGACGAGGGTCAGGTGTGCGCACCCGAGCTCCGCCAGCAGCTCCGCGACGAGCAGCCCGAGTCCGCCCAGACCCCCGGTGACCAGCACGCGCCGCCCCCTCGGGTCGAACGGTGGCCCGTCGCCGGGGCCGGCGTCGCGACGGTGGGGGACGAGCAGCTCGTCGCCGTGCCGGCGGTACTCGCCGCCGTCGTGCGGGACGGAGAACGACCCCGACGGTTCGCCGCCGAGGTCCAGCAGCGTGACCGGCGTCCGGGGGTGCTCGGTCCGCACCGAACGGAACAGGCCCCACAGCGCGGTGTGCGACGGATCGGGACGCTCCCCGTGGGCGTCGCGGGTCACGACGGTCAGGGCGGGGAACGGTCGGATGCCGGACAGCGTGCGTGCCAGTGCGGCCGCCTGCAGCACCTGGGTGCACGCGTCCCCGCCGGGGGCCGGGGCGTGCACGACGAGCTCCGGCGGCTCCTCGGCCAGGTGGGACTGCAATGTCCCGTCGGTGATGACCTCGAGCCCGAGACGTCGCACCGGTCCCCTGATCCCGGGGGCGTCGCCCAGGACCAGGATCCTCGAGGTGTCCTGAGGTGTCGGCGCGGGTGCCGGAGCGGCCCGCCAGCCGGGGACCGTCGTGCAGCCGGCCGTCCCGGACGCGCGGGTCGGCATACCGGCGGCGGTGCGGCCCGGCGGGCCGACCGTCCGCAGCACGATGCGGTCGAGTTCGAGGACGACCTCACCCTGTTCGGTGCAGACCGTCGCCCGCCCCCGGCATCCGGCGGCGTCCGGGCCGCCCGGGGTCCGCTCGACGAGGGCCAGCAGTGTTCCCCGGACCGGACGACGGACGGAGATCCGCCCGATGTACCACGGCAGGCAGCGCCCGGCGGCGCCGTCGTCCAGCAGCCCCAACCCCTGGAGGAGGGCGTCGAGCACGGCCGGGTCGATCACGGCGCCGGGCTCGTCGGTCGTCGGTCGCAGTACCGCGAACATCCGGTCACCGTCGCGTCGCAGCGAACGCATCACCCGGTACCGCTCGCCGTAGACGATCCCGCTGCCCGCGCGCCAGCCGTCCAGGACCGCCAGCGGCGCTTCGGGTCCGGCGGAGGCCTCGAGCGCGGCGGTGTCGAGGTAGGTCGGCGGGGGAAGGGGTGCCCCGGCCGCGACCGCACGGGCATGCAGCCGGGACGGGGAGTCCGGGTCGTCCGCCCGGCGGGCCCGCAGGACCACCGCGCCGTCGTCAGCGACGTCGACCTCCAGAGCCGACCCGCGGTCGGTGACGACGAGCGGCTCGGCGAGGACCACGTGCTCCAGCCACCACCGCCGCGAGGGTGCGCCGGCACTGACGGCCCGCAGCATCTGGTCGATCTGTGCCGCCGCCGGGAGCACCCCGACCCCGTCGATGCGGTGGTCGGCGACCACCGGATCGTCCGCGGTGAGCGTCCGCCGGCTGGTCATGTGACGAGCTCGAATCCGTCGGCGGCGACGACCCGACCGTTGACCTGGAGGTCGATGACGTGGGTACCGGGGTAGTAGCGGCGGGTCGTGATCTCCCGGACCGGGTGGCGCTTCTCCACCGCCCGGCTCTCGCCGGGCCCCAGCTCGACCGAGGCGAGCTTGAAGACCTTGGGGAGGGTGCGCCCGTTGTTGCGCACGTGGTGCACGACGTAGTCGACGGCGACGGTGTGCGCGTGCCGATCGGTGTTGCGGATCTCGGCACGCAGGGTGACCGACTCGCCGAGCCGGATGGTGGCGGGGCTGAGCACCAGCCGGTCCGCCCGGACGTGTTCGCCCCCGGTCACACCGGACAGGGCGAGTGCTCGCTGGTCGCCGTTCTTCACCAGAACCCGCAGCGCGTGCCTGCTGATCCACTCCGTCTCCGGGGTCGGGCTCTCCGCGGCCCACCGTTCGAGCACGTCCAGTACGGCGTCGGGGTGGTCGCGGGCGATGTCGTTGAGATTGTTGGCGACCGACTTCCTGACGTAGGGCGAGGGGTCCGAACGCAGTGCCTCCAGTACCTCCAGGACAAGGGTGGGGTCCTGGACGAACCGGTGCAGGGTCCGCGCCCACGGCAACCGCGGCCGGATCCCCTCGCTCGCCAGCCGGCGCACGTTGAGGCTCGGTGATCCGGCCCAGGTCCGGACCCGCTCCATCGTGATCTCGTGGTGCTGGTCGAGGTAGGGCCGGATCGCGTACTCACCGGTGTGCCGCCGGGTGATCTGTTCGATCGCGTCGAGCGAGATCTCCGGGTGACCGAGACCGTGGTCCTCCACGAACCGGGCCACCGGCATGAGGTACCAGCTGGTGTTGAACATTCCGTCGCCCTCGGCCAGCTCCTCGCCGAGGATCGACAGCAACGTCGCCAGGGCCTGCGGATAGTCCTGCGGGAGCCTGCTGCGCAGGCCGTCGGAGAGGACCCGGACGCGGTCCTTCAGCTCGAGCGGGGGGACCAGCGCCGCGACCTCGGTGACGTATCCCTCGAGGTCGAACTGCGGGTGCACCTGCGTCACCAGGTCTCCGAGCAGGCGGGCCGCTCCGCTGTCGAAGTGTCGCTTCAGGCCGTACTCCGTCATGGACGTACTCACTCTCCGGGGTCGCGGGGGAACCGGTCGTCGACGTTAGAGGGTTGTCCTATCGGTCGGCTTTCGGTCCTGACGTCCGGTGTCGTCGACCCAGTAGCGGGTCCGGGCGAACGGGAACCGGGGCAGGTCGGCGATACCCGGCCCGGGCGTCCGCGGTGTGCCCGCGAGGACGACCTCGGGGTCGGTGGTGTTGTGGTGGTCGCACAGGTGCCGGTACAGCGCGTCGGTACGGCCGCGGGCGAGGGTCGAGCGCACGAACCCCGCCTCGGGAGTGAGGTCGGCGGCGAGCCGGGCGAGCACGGGCTGCGGCCCGATCTCCCAGTAGCCCGCCGGCCGGCTCCGGTGGACCTCGGTCAGTGCCTCGTGGAAGAGCACCGGCTCGACCAGACCGTCGGCCCACGTCTGCGGGTCGGTCGCGGTCTCCGCCGTGTGCCGGGTCCCGGTCACGGTGGAGGTGAAGGCGATCTCCGGTGGCCGCAACCCGGCCGTCGCGAGCTCCGACCGCAGCGCGGGCACGGCGCCCGACATGTCCCGCGAGTGGAACGCGTGGCTGACACTCAGCGGTGTCACCGCGACCGGTTGCGCCGTCGCGGTGAGCCGGTCCCGCAGTGCCACGATGTGCTCCCGCGGGCCGGCGACCGCGGTGTTGCGCGGCCCGTTGTGCGCGGCGACCTCCAGCCCCGGGTGGTCGCGCAGGATCTCGGCGACGGTCACCCGGTCGGCGTGCACGACGGCCATCGAGCCGGGCGCCGGCTGGGCGAGCATGGCCCGCCCCCGGCAGGCGGTGACCCGCATGAGGTCGGGCAGCGCGAGGCACCCCGCGGCCCATGCGGCGGTGAGCTCGCCGACGCTGTGCCCGATCACGTGCCCGGGACGGATCCCCCAGGAGTCCAGCAGCCGGACCAACCCGACCTGGACGGCGACGATCGCGACCTGCGCGTGGTCGGTCCGGGTCAGCACCCCGGCCTCGGACCGGAACAGCAGCTCCGGCAGCGGGACCGCGAGCCAGGGCGCCAGCATCGCCGTGCAGTCGTCGACGGCGGAACGGAACACGGGCTCGTCGCGGTAGAGGTCGGCGCCCATGCCCGGGTACTGGGAGCCCTGGCCGGTGAACAGGAACACCGTCGGACCTCCTGCTCCCGTACCCGTCCGGATGACCGGTGCCGCGTCCGCGGCCCCCGTCGCGACGGCGGTGAGCCGTGCGGCGAGCTCGGCGCGCGTCGTGCCGTGGACCGCCACGCGGTGGCGCTGGCGGGCCCGCCCCGCACGCGAGGTCCAGGCGACGGCGGCGAGGTCGTCGTCGTCCGGGAGAGCGGTGACGGACCGGGCGTAGCGGTCGGCGAGGTCCCGCACGGCGTCCTCGGTGGGAGCCGACACGGTGAGGACATGGCTGCGTCCGGCCGCAACGGCGGGTCGCACCAGGGGGGAGGGCTCCTCCAGCACGACGTGGGCGTTCACCCCGCCCATCCCGAACGCCGACAGGGCCGCGCGCCGGGGACCGTCGCCCCGGTGCCAGGGCAGCGCGTCGACGGCGGGGAAGAACGGTGTGTTCTCGAACCGGATGTGGTCGTTCGGCCTGGTCAGGTGCAAGGTGGCCGGGATCGTGGCGTGCTCGAAGGCGAGGAGGACCTTGACCAGACCGGCCAGACCGGCGGCGGGCTCCAGATGGCCGATGTTCGACTTGACCGAGCCGATGGCACAGAACTGGCGGCGGTCGGTGTGCCGACGCCAGGCCCGGGTCAGCCCGTCGACCTCGATCGGATCGCCGAGCGTGGTGCCCGTGCCGTGTGCCTCCACGAGGGAGATGGAGTCCGGCGACACGTCGGCGTCCCGCAGTGCCGCGGTGATGACGTCGCGCTGGGCCGTCGGGCTCGGGGCCGAGTACCGGCTGGTGCGGCCGCCGTGGTTGACGGCTGCGCCGATGACGAGTCCGCGGACCCGGTCGCCTTCGGCGGTGGCGTCGGCCGAGCGGCGCAGCACGACGGCCGAGGCACCCTCACCGGGTACGAAACCGTCGGCACCCGCGTCGAAGGCGGCGCACCGGGCCTGCGGGGACAGGGCCCGCATCGCCGTCATCGAGGCGAAGTACTCAGGGCTGATCGCCGCATGCACCCCGGCGACCACGGCGGTGTCGATGTCCCCCGAGCGCAGGTGCGCCAGCGCGGTGTGCAGGGCGACCAGGGCAGAGGAGCACAGCGTGTTGACCACCATGCTCGGTCCGGTCCAGTCCATCAGGTGCGACAGCCGGTTCGGGATCATCGCCTCGAGGCCCAGCCCGCGGCCGTCACCGACACCGAGCCGGGCGCGTTCCTCGTGGTAGTGGTAGTGGTCGTGGCTGTAGGCGATCCACAGCCCGGTCCTGCTGCCCTCGGCCCGCGGGCCGATCCGACCGCCGTCCTCCAACGCTTCCCAGATCGTCTCGTAGACGATCCGGGCCTGCGGGTCGATCATCGGAGCCTCGCGCGGCGAGATCCGGAAGGGTGTCGGGTCGAACCGGTCGACCTCCGGCAGGAACGATGCGCGTGGGGCGGAGTCCGGGTGGCCGGCCCACCTGCCGGCGGGGAGTTCGTCGACGGTGTCGACGCCGTCCCGCAGCAGTTGCCACATCTGCTCGGGGGTGGAGGCACCGGGCACACGGACGGCCATGCCGACGACCGCGACGTCGCGCGACGGATCCCGGTCCGCCGGGTCGGCCGGGCGCGGGCCGGTGGGTCTCCCGGCCGGCTCGCCCGCCGGGGCCACGGTGGGTGCCGGCGTCGGTGTGGCGGCCACCGGTGCCGGGGTGGTCGGCCCCGCGGCCAGGGATCTCGACGGGGGTACGGGCGGCCGGTCCGAGCCGGGTGGGTCCGCGGGTGGCGGGCCGCCCGTCGGCTGTCGGGACGCGTCGTCGGTCCGGCCGCCGGCGCCGGGCCGCTCTGCCCGCAGCGCGCGCACCAGCTCCGGCGCGTCCTCGGCCAGGAAAGCGGCGAACCGTCCTGGTGTCGGGAACTCGAAGAACACCGTCGGGTAGAGCGACAGGCCGCGCTCGCGGGACAGACGCTCGCTGAGGTCGACCAGGCCCACCGAGTCGAACCCGGTGGACAGGAACTCCTCGTCGGTGTCGTCGTGACCGAGCCCGGCCTCGGCCAGGAACCAGTCGAGCACCACGGCGGGGGCCGGTCGCCCGTCCGCGCCGGACGATGCCACCACGCCGGTCCGCGAGGACGGACCGATCGCCGGAACCGCCGGAACCGCCGCCTCGGCGGTGACCTCCGCCGGGGTGGGGGCCCGTTCCGGCGCCGTCGGCGCGGACGTCGCCGCATCGGTCGGCGCGAAGGCGGCTGCCGGTACCCGCTTCGAGGAGATGTCACGCAGCACCATCACGACCGACCCGGCGTCGTCGGTGACGGTCTGGGTGACCCGGCAGGCCTCCTCGTTCCAGAACCCGACCCGGGTGTGGACGAACGCGGCTCGTTCCAGAGATCCGTGCACCTCCACCGCGCCGATCGACAAGGGGATGAACACCGGGGCGTCGGCCCGGCCCGCGATCGCATGGTCCAGGTCCAGTGCGGCGATCGTGACGCTGTCGAGCAGGCCGGGGAACAGCTCGACCCCGTCGTCGTTCCAGCTGCGCTGACGCGCTCCCTCGACGCGGGCGAGCGTGCCGTCGGGTACGGCCGCGACCCACGAGATGTTGCGGTAGTAGCGGCCGTGCCGATAGCCGAGCGCACGCAGTCTGCGGTAGAGCGTCGTACCGGACCTCAGTGGCCCGCAGGTCTCCAGCAGCGGGCCCAGGTCCAGACGGGCGGGCCGGGCGACGGCGGTGGTGACGTAGCGCCCGTGCGCGTACGGGCCGTCCGGTCCCCGGAGCTCGAAGGCGCCGTCGCCGGTGGTCCTGCACGTCACGACCTCCGGCTGCGCCGCCCGCAACGGGCGGTGGAACACCAGGTCGGCGAGGCCACCGAACGTCCCGCCGGCGGCCACCGCTCCGGCCCTCAGCAGGTCCAGCCACGCCATTCCCGGCAGCATCGCCTCGCCGAACACCGAGTGCTGCGCGATGGGAACCTCGCCGGGGCCGTGGACCCGCTCGAAGGCGAAGCCGTCCGCCCCGAGCGGCTGCAGTACCCGCAGCGGCCCGCCGGACTCGGCCGACCGCTGCGGCTCCCGCAGGTCCAGCACCCGCCCGTCGGCCTGGGTCATCGGGACCTCGGCCGTCCGGAACGGCCGGCCGGCGCGGTGGCGGCTCCAGTCCACGTCGTGCCCGTCGGCGTACAGGGCGGCGAGGACCGCGGCGATCCTGCCGGCGACGTCGGCCGGGCCGGTCGTGCCGTCGAGAGGACCGGGGCCCTCGACCGGGGTGCCGGCGGCGAGCAGCGCCGCGACCGCCGCGGTGGGGTCGGGGTCGTCGCCGAGTGCGTAGGCGGCGGTCACCGCACCCGGCCCCTCCCCGGGGAGCGCCGCGTCGGGTGCCCCCAGGGCGACCAGCGCGACCGGCCAGGCGATCGCGCCGCAGAGCGCGGTACGGCGGGCCCCCCAGGCGCCGATCGGATCCCCGGTGGCGGTGACGAACCGGTCCACCAGCCGTGCGACGGCCGGGACCTGTTCGGCCAGCCAGGGCAGCCAGGTCCCGGCGTCGCCGCCCGGGACGGGTGGCGCCGGTGCCCGGTGTGGTGCCGACCCCGGCCCGGTGCGCAACAGCGTGTCCCGCAGGGCTGCCGCGAGCGCGTCGGCGCCGTCACCGGACACCGCGATCCGTGCCGCGAGGTGCGGGCGGGAGAGCCGGGTGGTGGCGCAGGCGTCGTCGAGACCGGGACCGAGCCGGGGGAGCAGCTCCAGCCACTGGGTGGCGAGCTCACGCACCCCGTACGGCGTCCGGGCGGACAGCGTGAGCACGTGGGGACCGGTGCCGGCACGCGGCGGGACCGGCGGCGCCCCGGTGACCACGGCGTGGACGTTCGTCCCGCCGAAGCCGAACGCGCTCAGCCCGGCCCCTCGGACCGTCGCCGCGGGCCACGTCTCGGCCGCCCCGGTCAGCCGCAGCGGCCCTCCGTCGATCTGCAGGCGTGGGTTGGGCTGTTCGACGTGCAGGCCGGGGACGATCTCCTCGGCGAGCGCGCAGAGCAGGCCGGCCAGCCCGGCCAGGCCGGCAGCGGAGTGCAGATGCCCGATCCGCCTCTTGAGTGAGCCGAGCGCGACCGAACCCGGGGCCATCCCGTGCCGGGTGAACACCTCGGAGAGGGCGCGGACCTCGATCGGGTCGCCGATCGCGGTGCCCGTGCCGTGTGTCTCCACCATCTGGACCGTGTCGGGGTCGACCCGCCGGTAGACCCCGTCGAGGAGCTCGACCTGGGCCTCCAGGTTGGGCGTCGTGACACCCATGGTCGCGCCGTCGTTGTTGGCGGCGACGTGCACGATCGTCCCGAGCACACGGTCGCCGTCGCGCTGCGCCGCCGCCAGCGGTTTCAGCACCAGGGCGACCGCCCCTTCCCCGGGGACGTAACCGTCCGCGCGACGGTCGAACGTGCGGCACAGCCCGTCGGCGGACAGGGCCCCGGCCCCGTCGAGCAGTCGGTAGGTGAGCGGGTCGACGAGCAGGTCCACGCCGCCGACCACGGCCAGGTCGCAGTCACCGCTGCGCAGGCTGAGGCAGGCCGCCCACAGGGCGGTGAGCGAGGACGAGCAGGCCGTGTCGAGCACCAGCGCCGGCCCCGCCAGGTCGAGCCGGTCGGCCAGCCAGGCCGCGGCGAAGTTCTGCGACCGGCCCCACAGCGTGGCGGCGGGCGGCCCGGTGGGGGACCCGGGGCCCGGGAGGGCCGCGTCGTAGCCGTAGGCGTTCATCCTGCTGCCGACGAACACCCCGGCCCGCAGCCGCCGGCGGCCCCGATAGCCGGCCTCCTCGAGGGCGCGCGCCCCGATCTCCAACATCACGCGGTGCTGGGGGTCGATGCGGACCGCGTCCTCGGCGGACAGGCCGAACGCCTCGTGGTCGAACGAGTGCGGATCCTGCAGGAAGCCCCCGCGCAGGCCCGGGCGCGGCAGCAGGCCCGGCGCCCAGCGGGCGGCCGGCACCGGCGACACCGCGACGGTGTCGCCGGCCAGGAACGTGCGCAGGTCGGTCACGTCCTCTGCTCCGGGGAGCCGGACGGCGAGGCCGATGACGGCCAGGTCATGGGTCGGGTGGTCGGACATGTCAGGCCTTCCCGTCCGTGCGAGGGGTGTCGTCGAGTTCGGTCAGCAGGGTCCGGAGGTCGGCCCCCGGTGCCGTCGCCGCGGGGGTGTGGTCCGTCGTGGTCGACGGGGAGCGCGGTGCCGTGCCGGCGGCGACGTCGGCGACGTCGGCGACGCCGCGGGCCCGCAACAGCACTGAGGGGTCCAGCGGGCTGCCGGTGCGGGACTCGATCGCCGCGGCGAGCTCGGCGACCGTGATGGAGTCCAGGCCCAGTGCCTCGAGTGCGACCTCCCCGGGGTCCTCGCCCAGCACCGCCCGGAACGCTCCGGAGACCGCAGAGACCGCCCGTGCACGATCCGGCGCCGCGGAGCCGAGGCCGGCGGCCCCCTTCGGCCCGACCTCCTGGTGAGGGGAGCCGTGCGCCGCCGGGACCGGGGCACCGTCGCCGGCCCGGGTGGCGGAGCCGAGGAGCACCACCGCACCGCCGAGGTCGAACGAGGCACCGAACGCGGCCCGGCCCTCCTGCGGCGTGAGCGAGTGGCGGGCGGCGAAGGCCGGATCGGCGGCCATGCCGGTGCCCGTCCAGTCGGGCCAGGCGTGTGCGGTCACCCGCAGGGACGGGCCGTCCTCCCGTTCGGCCAGCGCGAGCTGGTAGGCGTTCGCGGCGGCGTAGTCGACCACCCCGCGACCCGCCTCCGGGAGCCAGCCCGCGATGGACGACACCAGTACGACCCAGCGTGCGGCGTGCCGGCGGGCGAGCGCGACGACCACGTCGGAACCGACGCACTTCGGGGCGAGCACCCGTTCGGCGTCCGCGGGGCTCCGGCGGGTGAGCGCCCCCACCGGGTTCACCACCCCGGAGCAGTGGACGATCCCGCGCAGGGGCCCCCACCGCTCGACGAACCGGGCCACGACGGCGTCGAGCCCGTCCGGGTCGGTCACGTCGGCGCGGTCGCAGGCCACCTCCGCACCGGGGACGGTCGGCGGCTCGACGGCCGAACGGCCGACCACCCCGATCGCCCGTGCCCCGTGGTCGGCCAGCGCCGCGACGAGCTCGCGGCCCACCGCTCCGTGACCGCCGAGGACCAGGTGGAAGCCGGACGCGTCGGCGTCGCGGGGGGTCGGTTCCGGGAGCGGCTCGTGGCTGCGCTGCAGACGATCACCGGACCGCAGCGCCCGCTCCTCCGGTTCGGCGGGTTGCCCGGTCACCAGCGAGTACAGCTCGCCGGGCAGCGCCTTGGCCGCCCGGGGATCGTCGACCCGGACGTCCACGCTGGCCGCCGACCAGCCTCGTTCCGCGGCCGCCGCGCGTACGGCGGCGCCGCGCGCGACCGACCACGGTCGCAGCTCGGGCCTCTCCTGCGACCCGACGGCGGCGACGCCGCGCAGCCGGTCCCAGAACGTGGCCGTGGTGGAATCCGGGTCGTCGAGCACGACCACGGCGTCGGCGGTGGACAGCTCGGTCGCGGGGACGCAGCCGTCGGAGACGAGTCGGGCGATCAGGGTCTCCCGCGGGACGGTTCCCCCGTCGACGAAGACGGACAGTCCGGCCGGGGGCCTGGCCGGCGGGACGCACGCCGTGCGCCACACCGGACGGGCGGCGGACGGTGCGATCACCGGGTCCTGCGGCGGCCGGCCGACCGTGTTCCAGTGGTCCTCGTCGGCGAAGGGGTAACCGGGCACCGCGGTCCGCCGTGCGGTCGGTGCCGAGAACAGCGACCAGTCCAGCCCGTCGGCACCGGTCAGTGCCGCGGCGACCAGGTCCGCCGGGTCCCGTGGCGCCACCGGTGGCGGAGCGCCCCCGCCGCACACCACCGGGGCGGTCCCGTCGGCCACTGCCAGCAGCCCGGCGCGCAGCTCGGTCGCGGACCCACCGGCGACGGCGGCGCGGTGGGAGAGCTCGGCGCGTCCGGTGTTGGCGGTGTGCACGACGTCGGCGAGGTCGGTGTCGTCTCCGGTGTCGTCGCCGGTCTCGCCGATCCGGTCGGCGTAGGAACGAGCCAGTCGGCGTACGCCCTCCTCGGTCGCCGCTGAGATCCGCAACGCGTGTTCCCGGGGCGGGACCGGCGTGCGCGGCCCGATCGGCGGCGGCTCCTCGATGACGACGTGGGCGTTGACGCCGCCCATGCCGAAGGCCGAGAGAGCGGCGCGGCGGGGGGTGCCGTTGCGGCGCCAGGGGGTGGGGGTGAGGAGGGGGTGGAAGGGCGTGCGCTCGAAGCGGATGTGCTCGTTGGGGCGGTCCAGGTTGCGGGTGGGCGGAAGGGTGTCGTGCCGGAGAGCGAGGATGATCTTGGCGAGTCCCGCGAGTCCCGCGGCCGGCTCGAGATGACCGATGTTCGTCTTGACCGACCCGATCGCACAGTACTGCCGCCGGGTGGTGTGGGGGGCCCACGCCCGGGTGAGCGCGTCGATCTCGACCGGGTCGCCGAGGGCGGTCCCGGTGCCGTGGGCCTCGAGGTAGCTGATGGTGTCGGGGGACACGCCGGCATCGCGCAGCGCCGCGGTGATCACCTCCTGCTGCCCCGACACCGCAGGCACGGTCAGACCGGACGTCCGGCCGCCGTGGTTGACCGCGGTGCCGGTGATGACGGCGTGCACCGGGTCGCCGTCGGCGAGTGCGTCGTGGAGCGGTCGGAGGACGACGGTCACGGCGCCCTCCCCGGGGACGAACCCGTCGGCGTCCTGGTCGAACGCCCGGGGGGATCCGCTGGGGGACAGCGCCCCCAGGTTGGTCATCGCCGTGTAGTGCAGCGGCGACAGTGCGAGCCGCACCCCACCGACGACGGCGTGGTCGCACTCGCCGTCGCGCAGGCTGCGCACGGCGGTGTGCAGCGCGACCAGCGACGACGAGCACAGGGTGTCCACGGTGAGGCTCGGGCCGTGCAGGTCGAAGAACCAGCTGACCCGGTTCGCCAGGAAGGCGTTGTGGTTCCCCAGGCCCGCGGCGGCGTCCAGCTCACGGTCCACGTTGAACTCGCGGTAGTGCTGGTAGCTGGCACCGACGAAGACCCCGGTCCGGCGGGGTGCGGAGGTCGGGTCGACGCCGGCCGACTCCCACGCCTGCCAGGCCGTGCGCAGCAGCCACCGTGCCTGCGGGTCGAGCAGGCGGGCCTGGCGCGGGTGAAGTCCGAACAGGTCGGCGTCGAAGCCGGCGACGCCGTCGACGAACCCGCCGACCGGCCGGTCCGGCCGGTCCCACCGATCCGCGGGCGCCGGGCGCAGGGCATCGCTCCCGTCCCGCAGCAACGGCCACAGGCTGTCGATGTCGTCGGCACCGGGCAGGACACCCGCGAGGCCGATGACGGCGATGTCGTGGCGGTCCCCCGACGGTGCGACGGGTGGCCGCCTGCGCGCGGACACCGCGGGGGCCACCGCCTCCTCCACCGCCTCGACGAGCGCGGGGTCCGCGGTCAGGGGAGCGAGGGACTGCTCGTCCGCGCGGTCCGGGTGGGTGGACCGGAGGGCGGCGTCCTCCCGGGTGGCGGACGGGCCGACCTCGAGCCCGAGCGCGTCGGCGAGGGCACGGCCGTCGCGGGCGGCGAGTACCTCGACCGCCGACACCGGGGTGCCCGCGGCAGCCCCGATCTCGGCCGCGATCTCGCCGGCGAGCAGGGAGTCCATCCCCACCGCGGACAGCGGCGTGGTCACCGTGACCGAGGGGTCGGCGAGGACCCCGCGCAGGATCTCCAGCAGACCCTCCGGAGTGAGCGACGTCCCGGGGGCGTCCGCGGGCGGTGATGCTCCGCCGGCGCCGGCCACCGGTCGGAACCGGATGCCCTCGAGGACGAGGACCGGGCCGTCGACGCCCAGCAGCCACGCATCGGCGACGTGCGTGCCGTCCTGCCACCCTCGCGAGCGCAACCGGAGCGAGAGCGCCTCGGCGGGATCACCGGTCGCGGTGACCCGGCCGATGCCCACCGGAAGGAGGGCGGTGTCGGACAGTGTGGGATCTCCCAGGGTCAGCACCGCCATGGCTTGCAGCGCCGCGTCGACGGCGGTGACCCGGTCGGTCGCCGGTACCGCCCCCGGCAGCAGATCGGCGGCGACCGCCCCCTCGCCGTGCCGGACACCGCCGATGCGGCGCAGTGCCGGCGCATACCGGGTGCCGTGGGTGTCGAACCACGCGTACAGCCCGGCGGGGTCGAGCACGCGGGGGCACGGTGTCACGTCGGGTGCAGGCACCTGCGTCGGACCGGGCTCCGGACGCAGCCGGGCGATCACCCGGCCCTGCTGGTGCAGGGTCGCGACCGCACCGTCGATGGTGTCGTCCAGGTCGTGCTCGGGCAGGGACGTCGCCGTCCCTCGGGCGGGGAACTCCACGTCACGCAGCACCGGGGCCCGGTCGAGGCCCAGGGACAGCAGCAGCGCCGCGGGCACCGTCGGCAGCCCGAAGACCTCGTGTCCCGCGATCAGCGCGGCGGCTCCGGCCGGGTCGGGGGCGGTGGACGGAGAGGGGGTCGCCGGCGTACGGAACGGGTAGGACGGCAGTGGCGCACGCCGCGCGGCGGCACCCGGGCCGAGGGGGCCGCGGGGGCCGCCGTCGACCCAGACCCGGGCGGTCTGCACGAGTCCTGCGACGGTGTCGTCCGCCCCGTCGGGGTGCACGACGGACCCCGGCCCGCACCCGAGCGCGCGGCGCAGCCCGTCGGCCAGCTCCTCGGCACCGCGGGCGACGACCGCCACCCGCAGCGCCAGGTGCCTGCGGCCCACCCCGGCCGAGGTGTGCAGTACTCCGGGGTCGAGGCCGTCGTGCACGGCGGCGAGCAGGTCGGTGAGGCGCCGGGTCAACGCCTCCGGCGTGTGCGCGGACACGTGCAGGACGCCGGCCGCGCCCGGGTCGTGAACGGTCGCGACGGGCGCCGGCCAGTCCTCGACGACGACGTGGGCATTGGTGCCGCCCATGCCGAACGCGCTGATCCCGGCCCGTCGGGGCCGGTCGCCGGCCGGCCAGGCGGTCGACGCGGTGGGGATCGCCAGCACGCCCGCGGGCAGTCGGAGCCGCTCGCCGGGCCCCCGGTGTCCGGCGACGGGCGGGATCTCGCCGTGACGCAGGGACAGCAGCACCTTGACCAGGGAGGCGAGCCCGCTGGCCGGTTCGAGGTGCCCGATGTTGCCCTTCAGCGCGCCGAGCAGCACCGGTGCGGCCCGGTCCGGCCCGAACACCTCGGCCAGTGCGGCGATCTCGATCGGGTCGCCGAGCGGGGTCGCCGTTCCGTGGGTCTCCACGTGGTCCACCGACGACGGGGAGAGCCCGGCGTCGGCGAGTGCGGCCCGCAGTACGTCGGCCTGCGCAGCGCTGCGCGGGACTGAGAGGGCGCCCGCACGACCTCCGTGGTTGGTGGCGACCCCACGGATGACCCCCCAGACGTGGTCGCCGTCGCGGAGCGCGTCGGCCAGCGGCCGGAGCAGGACTGCCACCGCACCCTCGCCGGGGACGAACCCGTCGGCCGCGGCGTCGAACGGGCGCGGCAGGTCCGCGGAGAGCGCGCCGAGGCGGCTGAGACTGCGGTAGTACCACGAGGTGAGACCGACGTGGCAGGCAGCGACGACGGCGGTCGAGCACCGGCCGGCCCGCAGCGCCGACACCGCCTGCTCCAGGGCGACGAGCGAGGACGAGCACAGCGTGTCCACGGTCATCGAGGGCCCGGTCAGGTCGAGCGCGTAGGAGATCCGGTTGGCGAGCAACGCGTTCATCGAGCCCAGGGCGGTGTGCGGCCCGACCCGGTCGAGGCCGGCCGCGTCACGGTGGTGGGTGTAGGTGGCCCCGACGAACACACCGACGTCGCGCCGGTCCGCCGCTCCGCCTTCCTGCACGACCGACCAGGCGTGCTCCAGCAGCAGCTTCTGCTGCGGGTCCATCTCGGCGACCTCACGGACGGCGAGCTCGAAGAACCGCGGGTCGAGACGGTCGATGTCGCGGACGAACGCGCCGTTGCCGCAGTAGGTGCCGGTCGTGGCGGTGTCCCGGTCCTGCAGGACCTCGCCGATGTCGAAACGGTCGGCCGGGACGGGGCCGAAGGCGTCGTCGCCCCGCCGCAGCATCGCCCAGAAGTCGTCGAGGTCCTCGGCGCCGGGCAGGTCGCCGGACACCGCGACGACGGCGATCGCGCCCTCGGGCGGCTCCCGCCGTGGCTCGGGCCGTCCGGCCCGGGAGACATCGGTGGCGGTCGCGGGAGCGGGGTCCGGTGTGGGGACTCCGGATGCCGGTGCGACGCCGTGCCGGTCGCGGAGCGCGTCGACGACGCCGCGCACGTCGGGATGCTCCAGGAAGAGCGTGGGGGGCAGGGTCAGGCCCCAGCGCGCACCGAGGGCCTCGGTCAGCTCGACGCTCGTGATCGAGTCCATGCCGAACTCGGCGAACGAGGTGTCGGGGGCCAGGTCCTCGACACCCAGGCGGTCGACCAGCGCAGCGGTGACCTCGGCGGTGAGCGGGTCGGTGCCGGCGTCCGGCGGCGGTGCCGGGCTCGGATCGGCCGGGCGGGCCGACGCGGCCGGGGGCGCGTCGGGACGGACCTCCTCGGTACCGGTTGCTCGGTCGGGGTGGGCCACCACCACCTGTCGTTCGCCGGACAGGACCGCGGCGGTCAGCGCGTCGAGTCCCTCGACCGTGCCCAGCGGCTCCACCCCCCGACGGCGGAGCTGCGCGGCGACCTCCACACCCATCCCGATCTCGCCCCACAGCCCCCAGTCGATGCTGATCCACGGTGCGCCGAGCAGGTGGGCGGCACCGTCGAGGTGGGCGTTCGCCGCGGCGTACCCGGCCTGCCCGAGGTTGCCGAACGCGCCCGACACCGACCCGAACAGCACCGCGAGGTCCAGCTCGACCCCGTCGACGGCGGCGACGAGCTCGCGCAGACCGTCGGCCTTGGGCGCGACCACCGAGCGCAGGTCCCCGGGGGAGACACCCCGCAGCAGGCCGTCGCGCAGCACCCCCGCCGCGTGCACGACTCCGCGCAGGGGCCGCCCGCCCAGTCCGGCGACGAGCTCGGCGAGGGCGCCGGGTACTGCGACGTCCACCGCGTGCGACCGGACGAGGGCACCGTGTGCGGCGATCGCGGTGGTCGCCGACGGGGCGAGCCGCGAGCCCCCCGACCGGCTCACCAGGTGGATCTCGCCGGCGCCGTCACGGGCGAACCGTTCCGCCACGGCGAGCCCGAGCCCGCCGTGCCCGCCGAGCACGAGGTAGGCGCCGTCGGCCCGGACCGGCAGGGCGGTCCCGGGCCCGGCGGGCAGCGGTTCCCAGGCGGGGCACAGTCGTGCCCCGCCCCGGATCGCGCTCTCGGCCGGGCCGATCCCCAGATCATCGGCACCCACGGTCCCGGTGCCGGCGAGATCGATCATCCGCAGCGACAGCCCGGGGTACTCGACGGCCGCGGTCCGCAGCAACCCCCAGACCGACGCGCGGCCGGGGTCGGGCCGGTCGCCCGGGGCCGCCGCGGCGGCCCGCTCGGTGAGCACGACGAGCCGCAGTCCCTTCCGGCGACGCTCGGTGAGGGACCGGACGACGTGCAATGCATCGAGAAGGTCCCGCTCCCCGTCGTCGGCGGGGTCCCCGACCGCGGTCGCCATGACGACTCCGTCCAGCCGGCCGGCAGCTGCCTCGTCCCAGAGGCGGGTGAGCCCGTCGAGGTCGGGGATCCCGTCCGCGACCTCGTCCACCCGGGAGCCGGCCGCCCGCAACGCAGCGGCGGCCTCGGCACCGGGGGACCGTGGGCCGCCGTGGTGCAGGACCACCCAGCGGCCGCCGGGTGCCGGTGCGGAACCGGGTCCGGACGGCGACCAGCGCAGAACCCTCATCGGAGCAGGAGCAGGAGCAGGAGCAGGAGCAGGAGCAGGAGCAGGAGCAGGGACCGGCGTCCTGGCCGTGACGGCCTCCGACGGTGCTGCGGCCGTCATGGGGACCCCACGCATCCGCAGCCCCACCAGCTCGGCCACGACCCGGCCGGTCCCGTCGAGGACCACGGCGTTACAGCGGCCCGTCCCGTGCTCGGCCGGCGCAGTGCGCCACGCGCGGACCGACACCTCCGGACCACGCAGGGGTGCGTGCACCACGAGCCGGTCCACCCCGACCGGGTACAGCGGGCGCAGTCCTCCCGGCGCCGTCGCCTCCTGCAGGACCACCGACGACAGCTGCAGCACCCCGTCGAGAAGCAGGGGGTGCCCGATCCACGGACGGGCGTCCGCGCTGTGCAGCACGGCTTCCGCCGCCCCCTCACCGACGACCAGTGAGGTCAGCGTGCGGTAGGAGGGTCCGTACTCCAGGCCGGCTCCCGACCAGGCCGCGTACACCAGGTGCGGGTCCCAGGCCGTACCGGCCACGGCGGGTGGTGCCGTGCCGGGCGGCGACGCGGCGGCGGCCGGGGTCGCCGCCCCGACCGGTCCGCTCGTCCCGTCCGCCAGGAGCTGCACGGACCCGGCGCCCGCACCGGAGCGGACGACCCGCACCGTCGTCGGCGCGTCCGGCGGCACCACGACCGGCCTGCGGAACGACACGCCCCGCAGCTCGGTGCCGCCCGCGGCGACCAGCGCCAGCTCGATCTGCACGGCGGCCGGGAGCAGCGCCCTGCCGTCCTTGCGATGCTCGCCGACCAGCGGGTCGGCCTCGGTGAGGGTCAGCTGGAGCAGCTGCGAGTCGGTCATGACGCCAGGCCTCCGGAACGTCCGTCGAGGAAGGGGTGGCCGGCCGCTACCGCGGCGCCGTCGCCCGGGGCGCCCACCACGGACGCGTCGGGCAGGGCGGAGTGCCGGATGCGGGCGAACGGATAGGTCGGGATCCGCACGCCGACGTGCGGCTTGCCCCGGTGGTGGGCAGCCGGGTCCAGCGTCGCGTCGGTCTCGTCGTGGTGGTCGGCCAGGGCACGGTGCAGCGGTGCCGTGCCCTCCTCCCGGCGCAGCGTGGAGCGGAACCGGGTCCGCCCGTCGCGCGGGGAGGCGATCCGGCGCAGCAGCGGGAGCAGCGCGGGTTGTGGACCGATCTCCCACCAGACGTGGTCCTGCTCGTCCGGGACACGGGCGTCGAGCTCCGCCGCCGCCGGTCCGAACAGGACCGGAGCACGGACCGCTCCCGCGTAGGAGGCCGGGTCGGTGGCGGTCCCGGGGGTGTGCAGCCGCCCGCTCGCGGTCGAGGCGAACGGGATCGACGGCGGCTGCAGCGCCAGTCCCGCGAGATGGTCGGCGAACGGGCCGACGACGCCGGCCATCGCCGCCGAGTGGAAGGCGTGCGCGACGGGCAGCGCGGTGGCCCGCACCGTGCCCGAGTCCAGGAACGCGGCCATCGCGACGGCCGGGCCCGCGACGGTCGTCGCACCGGGACCGTTGTCGGCCGCGATCTCCAGGTCCGGATGGGCCGCGATAGCCTCCCGCGCGGTGTCGACGTCACCGCGGACGACGGCCATCGCGCCGGGCCCGGGCGCGGAGGCCATCAGCCGTCCGCGCAGGGCGGTGGCCCGCATGAGGTCGGGCAGGTCCAGCACGCCCGCGGCCCAGGCGGCCGTCAGCTCACCGACGCTGTGACCGACGACCGCGTCGGGGTGGACACCCCAGCTGCGGAGCAGCGTGACCAGGGCGACCTGGGTCGCCACGATCGCGGGCTGGGCCCGGTCGGTCCCGACGAGGGGATCCTCCTCCAGGAGGGTCTCCAACGGCACGTCGAGGTGACCGCGCAGGACCGCGGCGCACTCGTCGAGCACCGCCGCGCAGATCGGTTCGGACCGGCGGAGCTCCCGGGCCATACCCGGCCACTGGGCCCCCTGGCCGGTGAAGGCGAAGGTGACCGGGGTGCGCGCGCGGCGGGCACGTGCCGGCACGGGCCCCCGACCCTCGGCGACGGAGTCCAGGGCGGCGACCATCCCGTCCCGGCCGCGGGCATGCAGCAGCAGCCGCAGCCCGTGCCCCGCCCGCCCGGTGTTGGCGGTACGAGCGACGTCGTCGACCCGGTCGGCGGGCCGGGCCCGCAGATGGCCGGCGTAGGCCGCGGCCACGGCACGCAGACCGTCCTCGGTCGGCGCCGTGACCCGCAGCAGGTGCGAACCGTCGGACCGCTCGCCCGGACGCAGGGGGGCGGTGCGCGCCGGCGGCTCCTCGATGATGACGTGGGCGTTGACCCCGCCCATCCCGAACGCGGACAGCGCTGCCCGACGGGGCCGCTCGTCCCGGTTCCAGGGCAGGGGGGCGACCACGGGGAAGAACGGGGTGTCCTCGAACCGGATGTGGTCGTTCGGCCGGGCGAGGTTGAGGGTCGCGGGGATCGTCCGGTGTTCGAGGGCGAGCAGGATCTTGACGAGCCCGGCCAGGCCAGCGGCAGGCTCGAGATGGCCGATGTTCGACTTGACCGAGCCGATCGCGCAGAACTGGCGGCGGTCGGTGTGCCGGCGCCATGCCCGGGTCAGCCCGTCGATCTCGATGGGGTCGCCCAGCCCGGTCCCGGTGCCGTGCGCCTCCACCAGCGAGATGGAGTCCGGGGACACGCCGGCGTCGCGCAGGGCGGCGTCGACGACGTCGCGCTGGGCGTTGGTGGTGGGCACCGTCAGCCCGGCGGCCCGGCCGCCGTGGTTGACCGCGGTGCCGGTGACGACGGCGTGGACGGGGTCCCCGTCGGCGAGTGCGTCGCGCAGCGGCTTGAGCACCACGGTGACCACACCCTCTCCCGGGACGAAGCCGTCGGCGCCGTCGTCGAACGCCCGTGACGACCCGGTGGGGGAGAACGACCGCAGACGCGAGCCGAGCTGGAAGTACTGCGGCGACAGGGCCATGTGGACCCCGGCGACGAGCGCGATGCCGCACTCGCCCTCACGCAGGCTGCGGACGGCGGTGTGCAGGGCGACCAGCGAGGACGAACAGAGCGTGTCGATGGTCATGCTGGGACCGTGCAGGTCCATGAACCAGCTCACGCGGTTCGCCAGCATGGCGTTGTGGTTGCCGAGCCCGGCGGCGGTCTGGACCACGTCACCCACGACCTGGTCGCGGTAGTGCTGGTAGCTGGCGCCGACGTAGACGCCGACGGTGGTGTCCGCGGTACGCCCCGACAGACCGGCGTCCTCCAGCGCCCGCCAGGCCGACTGGATCAGGTGACGCTGTTGTGGGTCCATCCAGCCCGCGTCGGCCGGTGCGACCCGGAAGAACGACGCGTCGAACCCCTCCAGGTCGTCGACGAACCCCGCACGGCGCAGGTAGACGGTGCCGGGGGTCGAGTCGGTCGCGTAGTATTCGTCGAGGTTCCAACGGTCTGCGGGTACCTCGCGTAGGCAGTCGCGGCCCTCGACGAGCACGTCCCACAGCCGGTCGACGTCCCCGGCACCCGGGAACACCCCGTCGACGCCGATGATCGCGATGTCGTGCAGGTCGCGGTCGTCGGACACCGGACCTCGCGGACCCTGCCCGGTGCTCCGGGCCGCCGGGGCGGGGGCCGGCGGCGCGGGATCCGGTGGCGCGGCGACCGGCGGGTCGACCGGCGTCGGAGGCGGTGTGCGATCCGACCCGGCGGCCCCACCGGTCCCGGCTCCGCCGTCGGCCCCGGCGTCGCCGACGGACCCGGGCGCGGACGTCACGCCGTAGACCTCGGCCAGCTCCCGCACCAGCCCGTCCAGCGTGCCGACCTCCAGCACCAGCGTCATCGGAAGGGCCACACCGAGCCGGTCCCGCAGGTCCTGGGCGACGGACACGGCCAGCATCGAGTCGAGGCCGAGGTCCTGCAGCGGCCGGTCGGGCTCGATCTCGGCGGGATCGACCTCCAACGCCCGGGCGACCCACTCCGCCACAGCGGTCCCGAGGTCCCGCGCGCCCGCGGGCACCCGGCTCCCTCCGCCGGTGTCCCGCACCGGACCGGCGGCCGGTGCCCCGTTCGTCGCGGGTGCCCGTGGCGGCACGGTCGTCCCGCCGGGACCCGGACCGTCCGCGGCCGACCCGGTCGCGTCGCTCCCGGGTGCGGTGCCCTCCGTCGCGGTGAGGCGGGTCCAGGTGACCCGCTCGGCCCGCAGGAGCACCTGCCCGTCCGCGCTGACGGTGATGTCCGCGGTGACGGTGCGGTCCTCCCCGGTGCCGCGGTCGACCCGTCGTGCGTGCACGGTGACCCGCGAGGGCAGCGGCCCGTACACGGCCAGCCGCTGCACGGAGAACGGCACGTAGAGGCCCGACGTGCCGCAGGCGGCGAGCGCGACCTGGAAGGCGCCGTCGATGAGGGTCGGTTCGAGGGCCGCGGTGCCGTCGCCGACCCGCGCGAGCTCGCCGGAGGCGACCCCGTCGCCGACGACGAGTGTGTGCAGGCAGCGGAACCGCTCGCCGTAGTGCAGTCCGTGCCGCTCCAGGTCGAGATGGAACGCGGCGACATCGGCCGGGACACCGTCGGACGGGGCCGGGACGACCGGCCGCGCCGGGACGGTGTCGAGCAGCCGGGCGTCGCACACCAGGACCCCGGCGTCGTCGCGGAACCGGACGGCCCCGTCCTCGAGCCGCCCGGTCAGACCGGTGGGAGGGCTGACCACGGCCCGGAACGTCATGTCCTGCAGCGCGAGGGGCAGCCCTCCGCGCAGGTCCACGACCTTCTGCGGGTACGCCGCGCCCGGCAGCACCCGGGACCCCAGCACCACGTGACCCTCGGCCTCGGGGAGGTCGGCCCACTCCCGTTCGCGGAGCCCACCGAACAACGATCCGACGGCACCCAGGGCCGCGCCGGGATGGGCCGGCCCCCCGCGCCGCGCCGTTGCGGTGATCGTGGCGGGGGCCGCGGCCGGACGTTCCATCCAGAGGTGGCGCTCCTCCAGGGGCACCGTCGGGATCCGCACCGTGCGTGCGGGTCCGGTGACCACGGGGTGCTCACCCGCGACGAACCGCCTCGCCGCCTCGTCGAGGTCCGTGCGGTCCACGCCGGTCACGGAGAACGTCCCCGTCGCCGCCGTGGGGTTCGTGACCCCGGTGTGGCTCGACCGACTGTCGCGGTTGCCCGTGAGGAACAGCATCAGCTTGTCCTCCGCCTGCTCCGCCGAGTCGACGACGCAGGCGAACCGGTGGTGACCGTGGCGACGGCGCAGCGCGGTGGCACACAACGCCGCGATCGCGGGACGGTGCTCGGACCGCAGGAGCATCAGGAACCGCTCGGCGAGCCGGTGCAGCGCACGTTCCGACCCGGCCGAGAGCACCAGCAGCCCGAGGACGTCGTCGTCGTGCACCGCGGTGGGGGCGGCGGCGAGCACCGCGTGTGCGTTGACCCCGCCGAACCCGAAGCTGCTGACCCCCGCCACCCGGGGACCCGTCCAGGGAACGGTCCGGTCCGGGACGAACAGCGGCGAGTTCTCGAACCGGAAACGGGCGTTCGGGGTCTCGATCCCGGGCGTCCCCGGAACCGTGCCGGCCTGCAGGGCCAGCACGGTCTTGATCAGACCCGCCAGCCCCGCGGCGGGCTCCAGGTGGCCGATGTTGCTCTTCACGGAGCCGATCGGCACCGATCCTGCGGCGGCCGGGCCGAGGGCATCGCCGAGTGCCTCGAGCTCGACCAGGTCGCCGAGGCGGGTCCCGGTGCCGTGCGCCTCGACGTAGCCCATGCCGTGCGGGCCGATCCCCGCGGCCGACAGCGCCTCCCGGACGACCTCGGTCTGGGCCGGCCCGTTCGGAGCGGTGAGGAATCCGGTGCTGGCACCGGTGTGGTTCACCGCGACGCCGCGGACCACGGCCAGGACGGCGTCGCCGTCACGGACGGCGTCGGAGTACCGCTTCAGGACGACGGCGGCGGCGCCCTCACCGCGGACGTACCCGTCGGCCTCCTCGTCGAACGCCCGGCAGCGGCCGCGCGGCGAGAGCATCCCGTTGCGCGCGAAGGACCGGGACTTGGACGGGGTGAGGATGAGATTGGCCGCCGCGACCACGGCCGCGTCGCTCTGCCGGGCGCGCAGCTGCAGCACCGCCTGGTGCAGGGCGACCAGGGACGAGGAGCATGCGGTGTCCAGGCAGAAGCTCGGGCCGGTCCAGTCGAAGACGTGGGAGACCCGGTTCGCGAGCAGCGCCATCGCCGAGCCGGTCGCCGCGTGCGGGTCGGCGTGGCCGTCAGCGGCGGCCACGAGCTCACCGAAGTCGCTGGCGATGGTCCCGACGAACACCCCGGTGCGACGTCCGAGGGACACCGGATCGTGCCCGGCCGACTCGACGGCCTCCGCGGTGACGGTGAGCAGCAGCCGCTGCAGCGGGTCGGTACGGCGGGCCTCGCGGTCCGACATCCCGAAGCGGTCCGCGTCGAACAGCTCGACGCCGGCCAGCCAGCCGGCCGTGGTCGGGTCGTCGTCGGACCACAGTGAGCCCCAGCCCCGGTGCCCGACCGGGGCCGTGCCGATCGAGACGTGACCGGCGGTCAGGGACGCCCAGAACTCGTCGGGGGTGGCCGCGCCGGGGAACCGGCAGGCCATGCCCACCACGGCGATCGGCTCGTCGGCGGCCGTCTCCCGTGGAGGTACCGCCGCGTGCCGGTCGTGCACCGGCACGGACGGCACGCCGCGCTCGCCCGTGTCCGTCGTCGGTGACGGGGTGTGGGCCGCGGTGGGCGCAGGCGTGCTCCTACCGGCGACGACGTCGGCCGTCCCCCGGGACGGCCCGGACAGGCCGAGGAGCTCGGCCAGTCGCGCCGGGGTTCCGGTCGCGAGGATGTCCGTCGGCCCGACCGCGGTCCCGAGCCGGCGGGTGAGTGCGGTGGCCGCAGTGACGACGGTGATCGAGTTGCCGCCCAGGTCGAAGAAGCCGTCGGTCGCCCCCAGCGCCCCGATGCCCAGCACCTCGCCGAGCACCTCGCCGGTCACGGCCACCGGATCGGCCGGGGCCGGTGCTGCGACGGCTCCTGCCGGTCGGGCGGTCTCGACCGGCAGGACGGGCTCGACCGCCGGCGGCGCGACCGCGGGCCGCGCGACTCCGGCGCGCAGGACGGTGTCCCGGGTGGGGACCGGCAGCCGTGCCCGGTCGATCTTGCCGTTGCCGGTGAGCGGGAACCGCTCGATCGGGACGAAGGCAGCGGGGATCATGTAACCGGGCAGCTCGCGCCGCAGCGCCGCGACCAGATCCTCGCGGTCGCAGTCGCCCCTCGTCGTGAGGTAGGCGGTCAGCGCAGGCTCGCCGGTGCCTTCGAAGGCCGTCGCCACGACGACCGCGGAGCCGACCGACGGGTGGCGTTCGAGCACCGCCTCGATCTCGCCGGGCTCGATACGGAACCCGCGGACCTTGACCTGTGCGTCCACCCGTCCGAGCCACTCCAGGCCGCCGTCGGGATGCACCGCGACCAGGTCACCGGTCCGGTAGTACCGGGCGCCGCTGCGCGGGTCTCGCACGAACACCTCGGCGGTGCGATCGGGGCGGTTCACGTAGCCGCGGGCGAGCCCGGCACCCGAGAGGTGGAGCTGCCCGGTCCCTCCTGGGGCGACCGGTGCGAGGTCGTGGTCGAGCACGTGCAGCCCGATCCCGGGCAGGGCCGCCCCGAGGCCGATCACGGCGGGATCGTCGATCCTGGCGCAGGAGACCCAGATGGTCGCCTCGGTCGGGCCGTAGAGGTTCCACAGGGCTCGTCCGCCCAGGAGCTTCTCGGCGACCGACCGGGGGAGGGCCTCGCCACCGGACAGCACCGTCAGATCCGGGTGCGGTGTCCAGTCGGCGTCGAGCAGGATGCGCCAGAGGCTGGGGGTCGCCTGGGCGACGACGACGTCGGCCAGCAGCCCCGACAACCGCGCCGGGTCCGAGGCCTCGGCGCGCGAGGCGAGCACCACACTGCCGCCGGTGGTCAGGGGCAGGAGCAGCTCCAGCAACGAGATGTCGAACGCCAGTGTCGTGTGGGCGAGGACGCGGTCACCGGGGGCGCTCCCCAGCACACCGGCGATCCCGGTCAGGAAGTTGCCCAGCGCGGCGTGCTCGATCTCCACGCCCTTGGGCTCACCGGTGGAACCACTGGTGAACAGCACGTAGGCGAGGTCACCGGGTCGCACGACGGGCGGGACGGCGAGCGCCCGCCCGTCGTCGGGTCCGATGCGCCGCACCTCGCCGAGCTCACGGCCGAGTCCTTCGCACGCCTCGTCGACGAGGACGGGGCCCGCCCCTGCCACCTCCAGGTAGCGCTGCAGCCGCTCCCGGGGGAATCCCGGGTCGAGCGGGAGGAACGCCGCGCCGCAGCGCAGCACACCGAGCAGCGCCGGCAGCAGGTCGGGCCCCCGGTCGGACAGGACCCCGACGACGTCGCCCGGGCCGACGCCCGCCTCGTACAGCGAGGCCGCGACCGCGTCGCCCCAGCGGTCCAGCTCGGTGTAGCTGAGCGTCCGTCCTCCACAGCGGACGGCGTCCGCGTTCGGGCGGCTCGCCACGACGGCGTCGAACAGGTCCAGCACCGTCGGTGCCGGTGCGGGATCCTCCTGCGGGTCCGCGGTGGGGACCGCGACGACGTGCTCGGCCGGCTCGGTGCCGGCGAGTGCCTGGCGGGCCGCCTCCTCGACCTCCTCGGCCAGCTCGAGCGCGGCGGCCCCGTCCAGCCACGTCGCGCGCACGCACAGCAGCGGGGCGGTCCCCGCCACCGACACCAGCGCGACCTCGGTGTCCGAGTCGATGGACGCGTCCTGCTCGTGCTCGCGGCGCAGCAGCGCCGCCCGGGTGAAGGAGGGCAGGTCGGAGCCGAGCGGGCGGGGAGCGAGCCCGGCGCGGATCTCCAGGTCGGCGACGTAGCCCACCCGCTCGTCGGCCTCGGCGCAGGCGCGCTCGAAGGCGTGGCGGTCCGAGTCGTCCCAGCGGACCGGGACGCGTTCCACCACCAGCTGGGAGGTGATCCGTCCCGACTCCTGCGCCGCGGCCGTCGACCAGGCCACGTCGAAGCTCCGGGAACCGGTGCGCCGGGACAGCACGCGCAACAGGGACTGCTCGACGACAGCGGTCTCCTCGGGCGCGGCGGGCACCAGGGCCAACGGCAGCCGGGTGTAGTGGGCCGTCGCGGCGGAGAAGTCGCCGGCGGCGATCGGGAGGGGACGGATCCGGTCGAGCCGGTCCCGCCACCAGGTCTCGTGCCGGCGCGCCGCATCGAGCGTCGCGGCGACGGCGGCGAGCCGCGGCGCGTCGACGGGCGGCAACGGCGCGCCCACGACCGCCCCGAGCCGTTGCGCCGCGGCGGTCCCGGACAGGCTGCTGCCGTCCGGGGCGAGGAAGTCCGAGAGGACCAGGTCGGCGTCGGTGCCGGACACGGTGATCGAGGACGGGAGAACGGCGGCGACCGCGGGAGCGGCCCGGTGCGCGTCCCGCGCGGCCGCGCGCAGCTGACGGCACAGCACCGCCCCGGCGCCGGTCAGCACAGCCGGGATGCCCAGCGGATTCGGGAAGGAGCCGAAGTCCATCGCCCGGCCCAGCCGTTCCGCCCGGTCGGCCGGGGTGCCGGGGTGGACGAGCCCGTCGTCCATCCGGGCCGAGCGCGGGTGGAACCGCCGGTCACGTCCGGCCACGTCGACCGGGGTCGGCAGCGACCGCCGTGCGAGGTCGTCGACGATCTCGCCGAACAGCGCGATTCCCGCCTCGGTGGACTCCCAGGTGAGCGACAGGCCGGTCGCGTGGGGCCGTACCGGGAACCACCGCTCGGCGAGCACCGCCCCCGCGTCGACCTGTTCCGCCATGACGTGCCAGGTCACCGCGTGCCGGACCGCGCCGTCGAAGACCGCCCAGGCCGCGACGTTGCTGCCGGCGTAGCGCGGGAGCGGACCGTCGTGGAAGTTCACCGCCGCTATCGCCGGCAGTGCGAGCACCTCGGGGGAGAGGACCTGCTGGTTGACGATGCTGAACAGGAAGTCGGCCGGCTCGGCCGACAGCGCGGCGACCAGGTCGGACGACGCCGGGCGGCAGGGGATGCCGTGTCCGGACGCCCACGCCTCGACCAACGGGTCGTCGCTGAACACACCGCGGACGGTCGCCCCGGCCGCCAGCAGCGCGTCACCACAGCGCGTGAGGACCCGCGTCCCGCCCAGGAGGTGGCAGCGGGCGCTCACGTCGCAGTCCCCGTTCCCCCGGTGGCCGGGTCGGTGGCCCGGGCGACCCAGGCGTCGATCTGGGACACGACCTCCTCGTCGAGCGAGAGCTGTCCGGGGCTCCACAGCGGGTTCGACAGCCCCCGGTGGGTGCGCTCGCACAGCTCCCAGTCCTCGTGGTTGGCCTTGTCCCACAGGGCGAAGACCGCTTCGTGGGAGAAGTCGGGACGAGCGGTCTCCGACGGGTGGAAGAGCCAGAAGTGGCGGACGGTGCAGGTCGCGGGGCTCTCCGGCCACACCCACTGCGCCATCACGTAGTCCGCGGTGAAGCCGAACAGCAGGTTCGGGAGGATCGTGATCCAGTTGATCTTCTGCAGGTCGCCCTCGGGAACCGACGGGATCGGGCGCCTCTCGCTGCGTCCGGTCGAGGACACCGAGTTGTAGCCCTCGCGGATGACCTGCCAGGCACCCACGAGGTCCCCACCGAGCATGTAGGTGCCCGCGTCGTCGAAGTCCGTGACGCGGTGCAGGTCCTTGTGCGCGGTCGGGAAGTGCAGACTCTCGTTGACGTTGTGGGCGACCAGCTTCCAGTTCGACGCGACGGGATAGTCCTTGGCCTGGACGACCTGGAGGTCGGCGAGCTCGTAGGCACGGGCGAACTCGCCGAACTCGGCGAGCGCGTCGTCGAGGTCCGGGGCGTCGTCGGAGAAGCTGACGAACACCAGACCGAAGCGGACCTCGGTGCGGATCGGGATCAGACCGTTCTCGCCCTTGTCGAAGAAGTGGTCCAGATAGGTGCCGTTGAGGCTCTTCAACGCCCCGTTCCGGTCGTAGACCCAGCAGTGGTAGAGGCAGACGATGCTCTGGCGCCGCCCGGTCGGCTCCTCGACGAGCTTGTAGCCGCGGTGCCGGCAGTAGTTGTGGAAGGCCTGGACACCCTCGTCGCCGTGGATCAGCAGGATGGAGCCGGTGCCGATGTCGAGCGTCGTGTAGCTGCCCTTGTCGCCGAGCCGCGACACGTGGTCGACGGGGAGCCAACGACGGCCGTAGATCTCCTTCATCTCCCGGCGGAACTGCTCCTCGCCGGTGTAGAACTCGTGGGAGCGGCCGGTACCGCCGGTGGCGAAGTAGTCGCGGTCGGGATCCTGCTCACCGATGCGGTCGAACATGCTGGGGACGCTGGTCATCGTGGGCTCCTCGCGGCGGGCGGGTGACGGTCAGGCCGTGGGGTCGTAGACGCGCCGCTCCTCGGGGAGGCCGGCGTCGTCGTAGAGGGCCTGGAGCCCCTCGGGGGAGAAGATCTCGTGGTCGGGGACCCCGCCGGCGATCCAGCCGAGCATCGCGGTCGTCCACCGCTCGGTGGATCCGGCGGCCTCCAGGACCGCCTGGAAGAAGGGCGGCAGCTCGTCGAGCTCGGCGACGGTCGTGGTGTAGTCGTAGAGCACCGCGGTGTCCTCGTCACGGCGCTTGCCGTACTCGGCGAGTGCCGCGGAGGGGTCGGTCTCGCCGGACGCGGACCGGGTGACCGCGTCGGCGAGCATCTCGGCCTGCAGGAACGCATCGGTGATGCCCCAGCCGGTCAGCGGGTCCTTGTGGTAGCCCGCGTCGCCCACCAGGGCCCAGCCGGGACCGGCTGCCTGACGGTAGAAGTTGTCGGGGTACCGCATCGGGACGAAGGGCTCCAGCGCCCGGCCGCGGTCACGCATCTGCTCGCCGAGCTCGGGGGCGACGTCGTCCAGCACGGCCTGGAAGTGACGGGGCACGTCCTGACGGAACTCACGCAGCAGGTCCTTGCGCCCGATCACGGCGACGAGCTGGCCACCGTTCGTGGGCCACGTCCCGGCCCACGTTCCGTGGTGCCCGGTCCGGTGGTGCATGCCCCAGTCGTCGAGACCCTCGAAGTAGGAGTAGTAGGTGAACCCCGCGGCCGGACGGACGTTGTAGGTCTCCGCACCGACGCGCTTCGCGATCGTCGAATGGGCCCCGTCCGCCCCGACGACGAGCGCTCCGCGAAACTCCTGTTCGGTACCGGAGCCCGAGCGCCCCCGGACCCCGACGACCCGCCCGTCGTCCCAGATCACGTCGGTCACCGCGAAGCCGTCGACGACCTCCGCACCGGCGCGGCGTGCCGCGTTGACGAGGATCTCGTCGAGCACCACCCGGCGCGGGCAGTAGACCGCGTCGATGCCGTCGACGGGGTCGGCGAAACCGATCATCGTCACGTCGCGGTGCGCGTAGTGCATCGACCGGGACGCGGGTGTGCCGGCCGCGACGACCTCGTCCAGCAGGTCCCATGCCTGGAGCCGGGCTAGCCCGGCCTGGTGGAGGTAGTGGGTCGAGACGGTGTCCGACGGCAGCGCGGCACGGTCGAGGACGAGCACGCGGTGGCCGCGCCGGGCCAACAGCATGGCCAGCGGGGCTCCCCCGCACCGGGCTCCCACGATGATCGCGTCGTACATGCTGGTGCTCCTCCTCGGTCGGGCGCCGGGCGAGGTGCCCGACTGTGTCCCGGTGCCCTTGGTACGCACGCCGCGCCGGGGCGACCGCTCAGAAGTGCGCGTCGGGACGAGCCGCCGGGGGAGTGCTCAGAACTGCGCGGGGGAGTGGTCGGCCGCGTCCTAGCGTCGGTGGCGCGAACCGTGGAACAGAGAGGAGCGGCCCGTGACCGCCGTGGAGAACCGTCCGTCCGACCAGACGGCACCACCTACGCTGCGCGGGCTGGTCGAGGACCTGCACCGCCGCCGCGCCGCCGTCGTGGAGGGGGAGGCCGAGGCCACCGCCCGGCAGCACGCACGGCGCAAGCTGACGGTGCGCGAGCGGCTCGACCTGCTGTTCGACGAGGGGTCGTTCGTCGAGGTGGAGCCGATGCGGCGGCACCGGGCGACCGCGTTCGGGATGGACCGCAGGCGGCCCGAGACCGACGGCGTCGTCGCGGGCTGGGGCACGGTGCCCGGCCGGACGGTCTTCGCCTACGCGCACGACTTCCGGATCTTCGGGGGTTCGCTCGGTGAGGCGCACGCCGAGAAGATCCACAAGGTGATGGACCTGGCGCTGTCCGCCGGCGCCCCGCTCGTGTCGCTGAACGACGGGGCCGGCGCGCGCATCCAGGAGGGGGTGACGGCGCTCGCGGGCTACGGCGGCATCTTCCGGCGGAACGTGGCCGCCTCGGGGGTCATCCCCCAGATCAGCGTGATGCTGGGGCCGTGCGCGGGCGGTGCCGCCTACTCCCCGGCGCTGACCGACTTCGTGTTCATGGTCCGCGACGTGGCCCAGATGTTCGTGACCGGCCCCGACGTGGTGGCCGCGGTGACCGGTGAGCAGATCGGGCACGATGCCCTGGGCGGTGCCGACGTGCACGCGACGACCGGCGTCGCGACCTTCGTGCACGACGACGAGGCGACCTGCCTGCTCGACGTCCGCCACCTGATCGCCCTGCTACCCGCCCACGGCGACGAGTCACCGCCCGCGACGCGGGTGGATGACCCGCCCGAGCGGACCTGCGAACGACTCCTGGACCTGGTTCCCGCAGACCCGTCGAAGCTCTACGACATGCGGGAGGTCGTCGAGGACATCGTCGACGACGGGGAGCACATGGAACTCCACGAGCTCTGGGCACCCAACGTGCTGTGCACCCTCGCGCGGATCGGCGGGCGGGTGGTGGGCATCGTCGCGAACCAGCCGCTCGCCCAGGCCGGGGCGCTGGACATCCCGGCGTCGGAGAAGGCGGCCCGGTTCGTCCGCACCTGCGACGTCTTCAACATCCCGCTGGTCACCCTCGTCGACGTGCCCGGCTTCATGCCCGGCACCCGCCAGGAACACGGGGGGATCATCCGGCACGGCGCGAAGCTCCTCTACGCCTACTGCGCCGCGACGGTGCCCCGGATCCAGGTCATCCTCCGCAAGGCCTACGGCGGCGCCTACATCGTGATGGACTCCCGCTCCATCGGGTGCGACGTGTCCTTCGCGTGGCCGAGCAACGAGGTGGCCGTCATGGGCCCCGACGGGGCGGCCAACGTCATCTTCCGCCGTGAGATCGACCAGGCCGAGGACCCGGAGGGCGTCCGCGCCCGACGCACGGCGCAGTACCGGCAGGAGCTCGTGCACCCCTACTACGCGGCCGAGCGAGGCCTGGTCGACGACGTCATCGACCCCCGCGACACCCGGAGGCTGATCCACCGGACGCTGGACATGCTGAGCGACAAGCACGTCGGCGACGCGGCGCGGCACGGGAACCCGCCCCAGTGAGTGCGCAGGCGGCGCCGGACGTGCGGGTACTGCGCGGCGCACCCACCGACGACGAGCTGGCCGCGTTGATCGCCGTGCTCGCGGCGGCGGCCGGGACGGTCTCGGCGCCCCCGGCGTCGAGGGCCGGGGCGACCGCCCCGCGCAGCCCGGGCGGCGGCCGGCCGGCCGCCGCTCACCCGGAGTGGCCGGTCCAGACCGCGTAGCCGTGCGGGGCGATCTGCAGTACGACGTCCCGGCTGACCCCGGGGCCGGCGGTCCCGGCGTCGACCGTGATCTCGTCGGTGGTGACGGCGACGCCCTGCGCGGCGAAGTACCGGCGGGCGTCGATCACGATGCGGACCGGCAGCCGATGGCGGTCGGGCCCCGTCTCGGTCAGCAGTCCCGTGCCGTCGGTCAGCGCGACGCGGGCGAGCTCCCAGCAGCCGTCCACCTCGTACTCCATCCGGGCCTGGACCTCCGCCGCCGGGCGGCCGTGCAACAGGTCGTACACCCGAAGCGTCAGTGTCATCGGGACGCACCGCCATCGGGCCGGTCCGATACCGCCGTTCGGCGGCTCACGAGGGCGACGCTCGGCTGAACGGACGATGCGTAACTACCGTTTCGTCCGCTGTGTGCCACTCGTTCGTGGACTTCTTCGAACAGCATCTCTACTGTCGGTAATGCTTTCACGGCGTATCGCGGCAGTGGCCATGGGGGGCGTCCGTGCGACTGCGGGTTCTCGGCGTGCTGGACGTCCAGCGCATGACGGGTCAGGCCGTGGACCCGGGAGGGCCTCGGCTGCAGATCGTCCTCGCCTGTCTGCTGCTCGACTGTCCCGCGACGGTCTCGACCGAACGGCTGATCGACGCGGTGTGGCCGGACGCTCCGCCGGCGACGGCCCGGAGCCAGATCCAGATCTGCGTCTCGCACCTCCGGCAGCGGCTGGGGACCGCCGTGGCCCGGATCGTGACCCGACGCGCCGGCTACGCCCTCGAACCCGGCGCGGCGGAGCTGGACCGGCTGGAGTTCGAGCGCGCCGTCGACCGCGCCCGCGAGCTCGTACGGGCCGGCAGATCCAGTGAGGCGGTCACCGTCCTGCGCGGTTCCCTCGCGCTGTGGCGGGGGCCCGTCGTCCTCCCGGAGATCACCAGTCCCGCCGTCCGCGACAGGGCAGTGGCCCTGGAGGAGAGCCGCGCCGTCGTGATCGAGGAGCTGGCCGCGCTGATGCTGGCGAACGGCAGGCACTCGGAGCTGGTACCGCTGCTCAGCCGCGAGATCCTCGACTACCCGCTGCGCGAGCAGATGCGCAGCCAGCTCATGCTGGCGTTGTTCGGAGCCGGCCGGCAGGCCGACGCGCTGCGGGAGTACCGGCGTGCCCGTGACGTGTCGATCGCCGAGCTCGGCATCGAACCCGCCGAGCCGCTGCGCTCGCTGGAGGCCGCGATCCTGCGCGGCGACTCCTCGTTGCTGCAGGGCCCGTCGCCGGCCGCGCCGGCCGCGTCGGCTCCCGCGATGCTCCCGGCGGGCGTCGGTGACTTCACGGGCCGCGAGGCCGCGATCCGTCGCATGCTGGGTGTGATCCGCTCGAGTACCCGGGGCCGCAGCGCCGCCGCGGTGCTCGTTCTGTCCGGGCACGGCGGGGTCGGCAAGTCGGCACTCGCGCTGCACCTGGCGCACCGCACGGCCGACAGGTTCCCCGACGGCTGCTTCTACGCCTCGATCGGCAGCGACCCGGCCGCTACGGACCGGGCGCTCGAGCGCTTCCTGCGGGCTCTGGGGACTCCGCCCCAGCTCATCCCCGAGTCGTCGGACGAACGGCACGCGGCGTTCCACGAACGCATCGCCGGCCGGTCGGTCCTGATCGTCGTCGACGACGCGACCGTGGAGTCGCAGCTGCTCCCTCTGGTCCCCCCCGGGCCCGGGGAGCGCGCTGATCGTCACGAGCAGGCGGCGACTGACCGCCCTCCCGGGCGCCACCCGCTTCGAGGTCGGAGCGTTCGCCCCTGCCGAGTCGATGGCGCTGCTGGAACGCATCCTCGGGTGCGAACGCATCGGGGCCGATCCCGAGGCCGCCCGCACCCTCGCGCGGTTCTGCGGGCACCTGCCGCTCGCGGTGCGGATCGCGGCGGCCCGGCTCGCCGCCCGTCCGCACTGGACGTTGCGCGCCATGTGCTCGCGCCTGGCCGACGACTCGATACAGCTGGACGAACTCCAGCACGGGGACATGGCGGTGCGGGGGAGTCTGCTCCTGACCTACGAGTCGCTGGCCCCCGAGGCCCGCCGACTGCTGCGGCTGCTGGCGCTGCTCGACACTCCCCGCACCGGCGGGTGGGTGTGCGCGGTGCTCCTGAGCTGCGACGGACGTACGGCGGAGAGGCATCTCGACGAGCTCGTGGAGCTGCACCTGCTCGAGATCGTCGAGGTCGGCTCGGACGATCCCCTGTCCGGTCAGTTCCGGCTGCACGAGCTGGTCCGGTTGTTCGCCCGCGAACGCGCGATGGTCGAGGAGACGCCGTCCGGTCGGGTCGAGGCCATCACCCGGGTCGTGCGGGCGTTCCTGCGGCTGGTCGAGCAGACCCATGTCCACGAGTACGGCGGGGATCTGCTGCTGCGGAGCGATGGGCTGCCGGGCGACGGGCCGCGGCCGGAGGCGGACCGCCGCGCCGCCGACCGACTGCCGGTCGAGCCACTCGCCTGGTTGCGGCGTGAACGCGCCGCCCTGGTCGCCGCCGTCTCCCAGGCATCGGCGCTCGGGCTGCACACCGAGTGCTGGTCCCTGGCCGTCACCGCGGTGGTGCTGTTCGAGGCGTACGGCTTCTACGACGAGTGGCGCTCGACCCACCTCACCGCGCTCAGCGCGGTGGTCCGGGCGGGGGACCACCGCGGCGAGGCGGCCGTCCGCTACTCGCTCGGGTCCCTCGAGCTGTTCGAGCAGCGCTACGGACGGGCGCGGGTCGACCTCGACCGGGCCGCCGAGTTGTTCGCCGACCTCGCCGACGAGTACGGCCGGGCTCTCGTGGACCGCAACCTCGCCATCCTCGATCGGCTCACCGGGGACTTCGACCGGTCGTGCCAGCGGTCCCGGGCCGCCCTGGTGGTGCTGCGGTCGCACGGTGACCGGTCCGGGGCGGCACACGTGTTGGCCAACCTGGCCCAGCTCGCGATGGACACCGGCCGGGTCGACGAGGCGCTGGCGGTCATCGAGGATGCCGCACGTGCGGTGGAGGACCTGCCCAATCGCAGGCTCGCCGCGCAGATCACCCACCGGCGCGGGCTCGTCCATCTCCGCCGCGGCGAGGGCGAGACCGCGGAGGCGTTGTTCGACCGGGTGCTCACCTTCGCCCGCGCGGTCGACGACCGGTCGGCCGCGTTGCACGGGATGGTCGGACTCGGTGAGGCGCTGGAGCTGCGGGGAGACCCGGTCGCGGCGCGCCGGTCGTTCGAACAGGCCGCCGTCCTCGCCGAGAGCCTGGGCGAGAAGCGGATGCGGGCCCACGCGCTGCTCGCGATCGGTCGCCTCGACCTGGGCCTCGGCGACCGTGCGGCGGCGGCCGCTGCTGCGGTCCAGGCACTGGACGTGATCGAGGGGGCGGGCCTGACACTGCTCGAGGACCAGTGCCGCGCCGCCCTGGCCGTGGCCCGTGGTGACGCCCCGGGAGGAGCCGCGGGGCGTACGCGACCGCCGGCCTGACCTCGGGGGCGTCCTCATCAGTCCCAGACCGTGTTGCGCGGTCGCCGTGGGGAGGTGGTGGACCTGGTGGGTGTGTGCGTCATGACCGGTCGGCTCCTTCGTGGTGGTGGTGGACCGTTCCCGGCGGTCTGTGACGGTCAGCCGGCGTCGGCGCGGGCATCGAGGTAGAAGCGCAGTGCCGCCGGACGGACCCGCAGCACGCGGCCGGTCCGGAACTCGACGGCCCCCGCCTCCTCGAACCGGCGCAGGAAGTACCCGACTCGCGACCGGGTGGTGCCGACGATGTGCGCCAGCTCCTCCTGCGTGATGCGGTCGTGGATGGTCACCCCGGTCGGCCCCGCGCGGCCCAGTCGGTGGGCCAGGTCGAGCAGGGTCACACCCAGGCGGTGCTCGCTGTCATCGGTGACGAGATGGCTGATCGAGGTCTGCTGTTCGGCGAGCCGGCCCGCCAGGTGCTGGATGAGATGCCGGTGCAGTACCCGGCCGTCGAGAGCCCGGAAGAGCGCCTCGGCGGAGAACCTCAGCATGTCCACCGGGTCCATCGCCACGGCCGTCTCGGTGCGTGCGCCGTCGAGGAGTGCGAGCTCCCCGACGACCTCCCCGGCACCGTAGATGCGGAGCAGGCACATCTTCCCCGACCGGGAGTGCACGATGGTCTTCACCCGTCCGGTGAGGACGAGGTAGATCGACTCGTCGGGGTGCTGTCCGCGGTACACGGTGCTCCCCTCGGCGAACGACGTCCGGGTGTAGGACAGCTGTCCTCTCCGGACGAGATCGCCGAGCAGGTCCGGGAACTCCGTCCGACTCGACGTCCCGATGTTCCCGGGGCGGCGGGCCGGCAACGGTTCCGCCTGACCCACCACCCTGTGCGCGAGCTCCCCCACAGCGCCTCCACGGCGTATCGGACTCCTGCCCGGTTTGGGCGGTGAGTTCGGTACGTCCGACCGTAGGTGTGTGGTCTATCAGGGCCCTATCGAGCTGGATGTCCGATACGGCGGCGGCAGCGGTGATCGGGGCGGGTCGCCCGATCACCGCGCCGAGCCGGTCAGCTCCTGGTGCGCAGACCCAGCACGATCGCCACCGCCATGACGGCGGACAGCGCCGCGCTGACCAGGCCGATCGTCGACAGCGACGAGGTGAACGCCTGGGTGCCCGCCGCGACCAGCTCTCCGGCCTCCGTGCCGGGGAGCTGGCCGGCGGCCTCCACGGTGCCGGCGAAGGTGTCGGCACCTCCCGCCTCTGCTCCGACAGGGGATCCCGCGAGCTGGGTGCGGTAGATGAACGTGCCGAGCGCGCCGAGCACCGCGACGCCCAGTGCCATGCCCAGCTCGGTCGCGGTCTCGGAGACGGCGGCCGCCGAGCCGGCCTTCTCCGGCGGGGAGGAGCCGACGATCAGGTCGGTGCCCAGGGCGATCAGCGGGCCGCCACCGGCGTAGGTCAGGCTGAATCCGACCACCGCCACCCACAGTCCGGTCTCCGGGCCGACCGTTGCGAGCATCAGGTGTCCGACGATGGAGATCAGGAGACCGCCGGCGACGATGTGGGCCGGCGCGAAGCGTCCGGCCAGGGCCGGAGCGGCCATCGAGGTCACGATCAGCCCGAGCGCCGCGGGCAGCAGCCAGAGGCCGGCCGCCATGGGGGACTGTCCCTGTGCCAGCTGCAGGTACTGGGTCACGTAGAGGTAGGTGCCGCCGGCGACGAACATCGCCAGCAGCATGGCCACGGCGGCGGTGCTGAAGGCCCGGCTCCGGAACAGGGTGAGGTCGATCAGCGGGGTCGTCAGGCGCCGCTGCCGGCGGGCGAAGACGACGCCGAGTGCCAGACCGGCGACGATCGCCACTGCGGCGATGCCGGCGTTGCCGCCCACCGCGAGCTCCTTGAGGCCGTAGACGACGGGCATGATCGCGCCGAGGGACAGGGCGACGCTCGCCAGATCGATCGGGTCGGCCTGTTCGGCGCGGTACTCCGGCAGCAGGAGCGGTCCGGCGACGAGCAGCAGCGCCATGACCGGCACCGCGATCAGGAAGACCGAGCCCCACCAGAAGACCTGCAGCAGCGCGCCGCCGATCACCGGACCGAGCGCGATCCCGACCGAGAACATGGTGACCCACAGCCCGATCGCCATGCCGCGCTGGCGTGGGTCGCCGAACATTGCGCTGATCAGCGACAGGGTCGAGGGCATCAGGGTCGCGCCGGCGATCCCCAGAGCGGCCCGGCTGACCAGGAGAGCCTCCGGGCTGGTCGCCAGCGCGGCCACGATCGATGCGTCGCCGAAGGCGGCCGCGCCGATCAGGAGCAGCTTCCGCCGCCCGATGCGGTCGCCGAGGCTGCCCATCGTGACCAGCAGGCCCGCGATCATGAAGCCGTAGATGTCGATGATCCACAGCATCTGCTGTGCGGTGGCGCCGAGATCCAGGGTGATCGCGGGACCGGCCAGGTGCAGGACGCTGACGTCCATCGAGACGAGGAGGGTGGGAAGTGCCAGTACCGCGAGGCCGAGCCATTCGCGGGTACCGGCGCGCTGCTCGCGAGGCGCGACGGTGGTCATGACGGGACTCCTTGGTCGAAGTTGGCGTACCATCGGTACGTACAAGGGGACCGTAGCACGTTCACATACCGTCGGTACATGAAATCGGGGAGGGTCGATGACCGGAGTGCGGGTCCGGCAACGGGAGCAGACGCGCCAGGCGCTGATCCAGGAGGCGCGGACGTTGTTCGCCCAGCGTGGCTACGGCGCGGTCGGGCTGGCCGAGATCGTGGCCGCCGCCGGTGTCACCAAGGGGGCCCTCTACCACAGCTTCGACGGCAAGATCGGCCTGTTCCGCGAGGTCCTCGCGCAGGTCCAGTCGGAGGTCGCCGAGCGGGTGGCCACGTCGGTGTCCGACGACGCGGACTCCTGGGTCTCCTTCGTCGAGGGGTGCCGGGCGTTCCTGTCGGTGTCGAACGACCCCGAGCTGTCCCGGATCATGCTGATCGACGGGCCCGCGGTCCTGGGATGGGCGGAGTGGCGGCGGCTGGACGAACAGACCTCCGCGCGGCATCTGGCGGAGTCGCTGCAGCAACTCGTCGATGACGGGGTGATCGCGGCGCAGCCGGTCGAGCCGCTGACCAGGCTGTTGTCCGGTGCGATGAACGAGGCTGCCCTGTGGCTGGCCGAGGCGCGGGGGACGGTGGACAGCGAGGCAGTCTGGGCAGCGTTCCACGGCCTGCTCTGCTCGCTCCGCTGACGGCGGCCCGCCGACCGGCGGCCCTGGGTCGTCCGCTCAGGGGAGCCGGGTGAGCCCGGCGAGGATGAGGTCGATCCCGGCGAGGAACTCGGCCCGGTCGTCGTGATCGCGCATCCGTCCCGCGACCGTGCGGGTGAACGCGTACTGCTCGCCGTCGAGCTCCTCCCACCGTACGGCCAGCCGGTCGAGGAACTCCTGGCGCCCGAGAGCGGCCTCGGGGGAGCGGGCGTTCCTTGCCTGCTGACTACCGGCGCCGATGATGTGCACCAGCAGTGCGGACGTCGCGGTGAACTGGGCGTCGGACGGCACTTCCAGTGCCTGGACCTGGCGACCGATCAGCTCGAACACGACTAGGGCCGTCGCGTCCCACGGCGGCCTCGCCAGCTGGGCGCCGACCCAGGGGTGCGCCTCGATCGCATCGAACACGCCGAGGGCCACCGCGCGGATCGCGGCTTGCGGCGAGCCGGCCGGGTCAGCGCGTCCGAGCGCGCGGGACACGACCATCTCGGTCGCGGCGACGAGCAGCTCGTCCTTGGTCGCCACGTGCCACTGGATCGCGCCGTGTCCGGTCTCCAGCTTCGCGGCGAGTGCCCGGAAGGTCAGACCGTCCTCGCCCACGGTGTCGAGCAGCTGGGCGGCCGCCTCGACGACGCGCTGCCGGGTCAGCGTTTTCCGCTCCGCGCGGCGCGACGTCCTGGGCACGACTCATATTGACACGGATGGTACGTCGTACCAATCTGGTACGACGTGCCATCCGCACACCGTCGGGAGAGCTGTCATGGCCGGATCGGTCACCATCGTCGGAGCGGGTCTCGGAGGGCTCGTCCTCGCTCGCGTCCTTCACGTCCGCGGTGTCGGTGCCACGGTCTACGAGGCGGAGAGCTCGCCGCAGGCCCGCACACAGGGCGGTCAGCTCGACCTGCACCAGTACAACGGGCAACCCGCCCTGGCGGCCGCCGGTCTGACCGCACAGTTCGAGGGGATCATCCACCGTGGCGGCGAGGCCACCCGCGTTCTGACGGCCGACGGCACCGTCCTGCTCGACGAGCCCGACGAGGGCATCGGAGGCCGTCCGGAGGTCCTGCGTGGCGACCTCCGCCGGATCCTGCTCGAGTCGCTTCCCGAGGGCACTGTCCGATGGGGGCACCGGCTCGCCGGGGTCGCTCCCGCGGGCGACGGGCGGCACACGCTGCGCTTCGACAACGGCGCCACCGTGACCACCGACGTGCTCGTCGGCGCCGACGGCGCCTGGTCGAGGATCCGGCCGCTGCTCAGTGACGCGACCCCGGAGTACGCCGGTATCTCGTTCGTCGAGACTTCGCTGCACGATGCCGACGTACGGCACCCGGACGCGGCCGCGGCGGTCGGGGACGGGGCGCTGTTCGCGCTCGCGCCGGGCCGCGGGGTGCTGGCCCACCGCGAGCCCGGAGGTGTCCTGCACGCCTACATTGCCCTGGTCGAACCGCGGGGCTGGTTCCGTGAGATCGAGGGCGCGGACGCCGCCATGACGACGGCACGCGTCGCCGCCGAGTTCGGAGGCTGGTCTCCCGCGCTCACTGCTCTGATCACCGATGGCGACACCGTTCCCGTGCTGCGCCCCATCCATGTCCTGCCCATCGGGCACCGCTGGGACCGCGTGCCCGGGGTGACCCTGCTCGGGGATGCCGCGCACGTTATGTCGCCGTTCGCCGGGGAAGGCGTCAACCTCGCCATGTTCGACGGCGCCGAACTCGGCCGAGTCATCGCCGAGCACCCCGACGACATCGAGGCCGCGTTCGCCTCCTACGAGACGGCCCTGTTCGCGCGGAGCGCGCAGTTCGCGGCCGAGTCCCACCGCAACCTCGGACTGCTCTTCGACGAGCACACTCCCGCCGGCTTGCTCGCCCTCATGTCGGGCGACGAGCTGGACCACCACTGAGTCGGTCGGTTGCACCGTCACCGACGACGCGACCACCAGGTGGTCCGACGACTCCGGGAGACACCATCGACGAGAGGGTCCGTGCCCTCCTGCTGGCGCCCCATTCCGCTCACGTGCCCACCGCCCGCGCTGACGGCAGCGCCCCGGTTACCCCGACCCGGGTCGACTGGCAGGACGGTGATGTCCTACTGAACAGCACACCCCGACAGGCCTGGGTCCGGAACCTGGTGCGTGACGCGCGGGTCACGCTCGGGGTCTCGGCGAGCGACAACCCCCACGAATGCGTGACCGACCGTCCGCGGGCATGTCGTCGATGTCACCGCCGACGGTGCCGAAGTGCATTTCGCACGGCTCTTTCAGTACCAGCGTGACCGCGCGATGCCGTCGAGCCCCGACGTCGGTGAGCCCGACCCGCAGGACCCCGACCGCAGGAGGCTCGTCAGAATCGCCGTCGAGTCGACCCGCCAACAGTGGCAGCCCGGCCCCGGCGCGGCCGAGGAGTACGACGCCTGCCTCGCCTCGATCGCGAGCCCATCAGGTGAGACCTCGGCCGAGGCGCGCGGCGACGGCCCGACGACCGTTCGCGAGATCCTGGTCGCGGGTGTGACGACGGAGGCCGCACCTCCGGCATGCTCTCGGCGCAGCCGGGTAGTCCGCTCGCCATGACCCACGATCGTCGCCGCCCCGGGTCCGGCTCCGCGCTCGATCCCTCCGGTGCGGGTGTGCGCCCCCCCGGCGCGGCCGGGCGGGATCCGGTGGATCACGTGATCGCGCGTCGAGCCGTCGTCCGCCGACCGCGTGGAGGAACGGGGCCGCGTGCGATGTGCGGATTCCGGTTCCTGGCAGATGTTCAGCGCGATCGTCTGTTTCCTCCGACGTCGGCCCCGCCAGGAATAGGGCCGTTGTCGGAATCGGTTCCTATAAATCGAGATGGCGGTGTGAGAACGCCGTTCGATCGGTTCCGCGAGGGCCGGGGTGCCGCGCGGACATCGCCGGAACAGGGGTGCGAGAAGGAGGGGTTTCGTGATGGGAGTTGAACGGATCAGAGTGGACTCCCCACATCCGGACGTGTACCGGATCCGGGTGTGGGGCTTCCTGGACACCACAGCGGGTGCGCGGATCCTGCGCCAGGTCGACGCCCGCCTCGCCCTGCTCGACGACGCCCGTGTGCGGGCCGGGCACATCCTGGCCGACCTGGCCGGGGTCGCGGCTGCGACCTCGCCGGGGCTGTCCGCTCTGCGCCACGCCACCTACGCGACCGCGCGCCGCGGGGTGGGTTTCCACCTCGTCGGTGCGGGGCACCTCGCGGCACGGGCCGGGGTGCGGGCCCACGCCGTGCTGGAGCGGATCGGGCAGTTCCCCGATCTGCCGGCTGCACTGGACGCGCTGGTCACGGCCCCGGACCATCGCGACGGGGGCCGGTCACCGCGCCCGAGCCGGGGCGTCGCGTCACCGAGCCCCCGGTCCCGAGGGTGAGCACCGCAGGAAAAGGAGGAAGGTGGAGAACGATGCAGGCAGTCGTGGGCGACCACATCGTCGTCGAGTCCGCCACGCTGGGGCGAACCGCCCGACTCGGTGAGGTGCTCGGCGTGCTGGGACGGAACGGGGAGCCGCCGTACCGGGTCCGGTGGGCCGATGGGGCGGAGTCGCTCTACAGCCCCGGCGCCGACGCCCGGGTGCGGCTCGTCGCGCCCGAGCCCCACCCGGAGGAAACCGTGATCGGGGAGGGCGACGTCGAGTGGGTGGAACCGGTTCGCGACGACGGTTCTCCGGTGTCGGATCCGCGTCCTTGACAACCGCCGTGGAGTGTCTTATTAGTGGAGATGTCCGAGAGATCGGACACCGCACGACAACCGACCGAGTGTGAGCGACGGTTCCTCCGAGCAGGCCGGGAATGGCAGGCCGAAGTGAGCCCGGGCGACAGATATGGTGACGTCGTCCGTGCCGTGCCCCGTTTCCCGGTGTGCGTGGAACAGGTCGGAAAGGGAGGTGAGAACCTGGTGATGCGGGCCAATCCGTTCCGTGCGCTGGACCGGTTCCTCGACCCGGACGCCAGACCGTTCGTCCCGGCGGCCCCGGGTTGGCCGACGCACGTCGCGATCGGGTCGACGATCGCGGACGACAGCTCCTGGCCCGGTCCTCGCTGACGCGGCGGTCCGCCGAGGCCGCGGCCCCCGAGCAGCCACCGAACGGCCACGGAGTCGCCACGGAACGGCCACGACGACAGGTTCGGAAGGGGGTGGCAGCCACCTCGAGACTTCTGATCATCGACCGACCATCACTCGAACCGCACGGTGGAGTCGCCCACGGGTCGGGCACCGTCCCCGGTGCTCCGACCGGGGCGACTCCGCTCCTCGACCCTCGTGAGGTGATGACGATGCTGGACGCCCCGTGTGCAGCGCCCTCGGGTGTTCCGGCCCGAGCCGACACGGCCCCCGTCGTCGAGATGCCGCTCGACGGCCGTACCTCACCCGACTGCGGGGTCACCGCCCACGTCGAGACCGGGCCCGACACCGACGCCGCGTTCTTCGCCATCGTCGCCGCGTCCGGTCCGTGGCCCGAAGCCCGGCCTCGGACCGCCCGCCGTCGCACGATCCGGCGTCCTCGCACCGACACCGCCACCGCCACCGAGGACACGCCCGACCGCGCCGGACCGGGACGCGCCGGACCGGGAACGCGACCAACGCGGCACGACGCCGGGCGCCGAAGAGTGCGCCCCGACCAACGCTCGCCTCCGACCGCATGAGCAGGGGCCCCGGGCCGTCACGGCCCGGGGCCCCTGATCGTGCGCGTCGGTCCTCATCGGACCGTCGTGACTGTGCGGTACCGCACCGATACCGCGACCGATCTTCCGCGGACGAGTACCTCCTGCGTAACTTACGAGGTATGCCTAAGTTAAGTCGCCGAGGACTCCTCGGTGCCGCCGTGTGCGGCGCGCTGCTGTTCGGAACCGTCGCCTGCGGCAGTGAGTCCTCCGGTGCCCCCGACACCGCCCAGGGCTCGGTCACGGTCACCCACGCACTGGGCACCACGACCGTGCCGCCCGGTGTCTCACGGATCGTGGCGCTCGGGCCCACCGGGTTCGACGTCGCACTGGCGCTGCAGGCGCCCGTCGTCGGAGCGTCCTCCAGCGGCAGCGAGTCCGGTCTCTCCCCGTGGACGTCGCAGGCCCCGGGTGCCAAGGACGTCGAGGTGCTCCCCGTGACCGGCGAGGCCACCGAGGTGAACATCGAGCAGGTCGCCGCCCTGAAGCCGGACCTGATCTTCGCCCCTGGCTACTTCGCGCTGCAGAAGTCCTACCAGCAGCTCAGTGCGATCGCGCCGACGATCGGCTACCAGAAGGGCCCGGCCCAGGACACCTGGCAGGAGATGACGACGCAGCTCGCGACTGCGCTCGGCCGGCCGGCCGACGCCGAGCGGGTCATCGGCCAGGTGCAGACGAAGCTCGACGAGACGCGGGCCGCGCACCCGGCGCTGCAGGGTGCCACCTACACCTTCGGCTTCGTGCAGCCCGGTGCGGTGACCGCCCTGCGCGACCCGGACGACGCGATGAACTCGGTGCCCGCGGCGCTGGGGCTCTCGCTGTCGCCGCAGATCCTCGCCCTGCCGAAGGGGGAGTCGTTCGGGGTGCAGCTCTCCTCCGAGCAGATCGCCTCGCTCGACGCGGACGCCCTCGTCCTGTTCGACGGCGGTGACGCGGAGGCACTCAGGACCCTCCAGCAGAACCCGCTGTACGAGCGGCTGCCGGTGGTGCAGCGCGGCGCGGTCGTGACCTACGACTACGACGAGTTCATCGGGCTGCGCAACCCGTCCCCGCTGTCGATCCCGTGGATCGTCGACCGGATCGCCCCGCGTCTGTCGGACGCCGTGTCCAAGTAGTCCCTCGTCCTCCACTGCGGCCGGCTCCGGCATCCCCGGTGCCGGCCGCAGTCGTGTGCGGAGGGTTGATCCCCGGGGCCGGGGCCTCCGTCGAACGGGCCGAGGAGGCCCGGGACGTCACACCAGGACGCAGTAACGCCAACGCGCGACGAGATCAGTCAAACGAGTGACGCTGGCCTCCTCACGCTACTCCGACCTGGCGTTTCGGTCGGTGTGGGTGTTCTGCGTGATGTCACTCTCTAGGCGGGATGTTGATCGATGTGATGAAGTTAGGCTCGCCTTAGAGAAGTGCAGCCGACCATGTGCAAGGGACAGTGATGGCCGACCCCGCGAGGGTGCGAAGCGGTGGCGGTCGGACGACCGGCTGCCTCGCCGAGTGTCGGAGCGCGGTCGGGCGGCACCACGGCAGGCTCACCGAGGGCACCACGACGGGGAGCGCGAGCCTCGGGAGCCCGGTCGCTCTCCGTGGGACCCGCAGCCCTCGACCGTCGACCCGGGACGGCCACGACCAGCTCGAGCGGCCGGTGTCCGGCGGCACCGAGCGGTCCGGCCCGTGTCCCGCCGGTCGCGCCGCGCGCTGATCCGACCCGACCGACGACAGAGGAGACAGCCATGTCCGTCAACCCGTTCGACGACGAGACCGGGACGTTCTACGCCCTGGTCAACGACGAGGGTCAGTACTCCCTGTGGCCCGGGTTCGCCGCCGTCCCCGCGGGCTGGCAGGTCACGCACGGTCCGGCCGACCGCGCGTCCTGCCTCGCGCACGTCGAGCAGCACTGGACCGACCTGCGACCGCGCAGCCTGGCCGACCGCACCGGCTGACCCGCTCCACCCCTCACCCCCGAAACGGAAGGAACCCCCATGTCCGGCGTCGCCGATGTCGTCCCGCAGGTGTACCGCACGCTGCTCAGCGGCAAGATCCACCGCGCCACGGTCACCCAGGCCGACCTGCACTACGTCGGTTCGCTCACCGTCGACGAGGACCTCATGGACGCGGCCGGGCTGGTCGAGGGCGAGAAGGTCCAGGTCCTCGACATCGACAACGGCAACCGCCTCGAGACCTACGTCATCACCGGTGAGCGCGGTACCGGCGTGATCGGTGTCAACGGGGCCGCGGCACACCTCGTGCACCCCGGCGACCTCACGATCATCGTCGCCTACCAGCAGGTCCCGCAGTCCGCTGTCGCCGACCACGTGCCGCGGGTCGTCCACGTCGACGCCCACAACCGGATCGTCGAGCTCGACACCGACCCCGCCGCTCCGGTGCCCGGAGCCCTCGACCAGTTCGCCGGTCGCTGAGCGTCCGCAACCACCGCGCAGGAGGAACCACCCCGATGAGCCCCGTGTCCACCGACGAACTCCGTGAGCTGATCGCCGACCTGGTCGACGAGGAGCCCGCGGACGTCGGCGACGACGACGACCTGTTCGAGCTCGGCCTGCAGTCCATCGCGCTCATGCGCCTGGTCTCGCGCTGGCGCGACGAGGGGCTCGACGTGGGGTTCGGCGACCTCGCCGCCCGCCCGACCGTCGCGGCGTGGGCCGCGCTCCTGGCCCGCCGTCCCGACGCCGCCCCGGCGACGGACGGCACCGACGAGCAGCCCACCGACGCGGGCCGGCCCGCCGCGACCGACGAGTCCGCCGAGTTCGGGCTGGCCCTGCTCCAGCACGCGTACTGGGCCGGCCGCGACCCGGCCCAGCCCCTGGGCGGGGTGGCCCCGCACCTGTACCTGGAGTTCGACGGGCCCGGTCTCGACCCCGACCGGCTGGCCGCGGCCGTGCGCCGGCTCGTCGACCGGCACCCGATGCTGCGCGCCCGCATCACCGACAACGGCCGCCAGGAGATCCTGCCCGCCGACGGCCAGGGCACGCCCGTCGTGCACGACCTGCGTGCGGTGTCCGACACCGAGCGCGAGCAGCGGCTGGCCGCGACCCGGGACGCGATGTCGCACGAGATGCTCGCGATCGAGCGGGGCGAGGTCTTCCGGGTCGCGGTGAGCCTGCTGCCCGACGGAGCCCGGCTGCACGTCGACGTCGACATGGTCGCCGCGGACGCCGTCAGCTTCCGGGTGCTGCTCGCCGACCTGGCCCACTGCTACGCCCACCGCCTCGACGCGCCCGAGACCGAACCGATCGGCGTCACCTACCGGGAGTACCTGCAGGCCAGGCCGGCTGCACGCCGGGCGGTGTCCGACGCCGCCCGTGCCTACTGGGAGACCCGGGCCGCCGACCTGCCCGGGGCGCCCGAGCTGCCCGTGGTGGAACACGGCACCGGTCGGCCGCGCGCCCAGCGGCTCGCGTTCACCCTGGCCGGCGACGAGCGGGACGCGGTCTTCGCCGCGTGCCGCCGCCACGGTCTGACCGCGGCCGCCGTCATCGCCACCGCCTACGCCGAGGTGATCGGCGCGTGGAGCGCGCAGCCACGGTTCGTGGTGAACGTCCCGCTGTTCGACCGCGACCCGGTGCACCCCGAGATCGACCGGGTCGTCGGTGACTTCACCGGCTCGGTCCTGCTCGAGGTCGACCTGACCACGCCCGCGACGTTCCTGGAACGGGCACGGGCCGTCCAGCACCGGCTGCACTCCGACGCCGAGCACGCCGCCTTCTCCGGTGTGGAGGTGCTGCGCGAGCTCGGCCGCCGCGCGGGCGAGCAGGTACTCGCACCGGTGGTCTTCACCAGCGGGCTGAACCTCGGCGAGCTGTTCGACGAGCAGGCGCGGGCGCTGTTCGGCGACCCGGTGTGGATGATCTCGCAGGGGCCGCAGGTCCTGCTCGACGCGCAGATCACCGAGGTCGGCGGGCAGATCCTGGTCAACTGGGACGTCCGCGCCGACCTGCTGCCCGACGGCGTCGGCGAGGCCATGTTCGCCGCGTTCAGCCGGCTCGTGCGCGGTCTGGGCGAGGAGCGGACCTGGTCCGTGCCCGTCCCGGCGCTGCTGCCCGCCGACCAGCTCGCCGTGCGGGAGCGCGTCAACACCACCGCCGAGCTGCCGCCGGCGCGACCGCTGCACCACGACTTCTTCGCCAGCGCCGTCGCCAGCGGGGACGCCCCCGCCGTCGTCGCCGACTCCGGGGTGCTGGGCCACGCCGAGCTGGCCGACCGGGCACTGCGGGTCGCGGCCGGGCTGCGCGAGCGCGGGGTCGCGCCGGGCGAGCCGGTCGCGGTGACGCTGCCGCGCGGACCGGAGCAGGTCGTCGCGGTGCTCGGTGTGCTCGCCGCGGGCGGCACCTACGTGCCGCTGGGCGTGGAGCAGCCCCCCGCCAGGGTCGAGCGGATCCGGGCGGTGTCCGGGCACCGGTGGGCGATCACCGCCGAGCCGGGGGAGGACCGGGTGACGCTCACCGAGCTCATGGCCCACTCGCCGCTGCCCGAGGCGGCCGGCCCGGACCCGGAACAGGCCGCCTACCTGCTGTTCACCTCCGGCTCCACCGGCGAGCCCAAGGGAGTCGAGGTCCCGCACCGCGCCGCCGTCGCCACCCTCGACGACCTCGTCCGCCGCTACCGGATCGGGAGCGGCGACCGGACGCTCACGGTCTCCGCACTCGACTTCGACCTGTCGGTGTTCGACCTGTTCGTGGTGCTCGGCACCGGCGGTGCCGCCGTCGTCGTGCCCGAGGGCGCCCAGCGCGACCCCGACCACTGGGCGCGCGCGATCCGCGAGCACGGCGTCACGATCCTCAACTGCGTGCCGGCGCTGCTCGACGCGCTGCTGGCCACCGGGCACGACCTCGGCGACACCCTGCGCCAGGTCCTGCTCGGCGGCGACCGGGTGGGCACCGACCTGCCGGGCCGGCTGCGCGAGCGGGTGCCCGGCTGCGGCTTCGCCGGGCTCGGCGGCACGACCGAGACCGCGATCCACTCCACCGTCACCGAGGTCGGCGACGGCCCCGGTGCCGTCGACCCGGACTGGCGGTGCGTTCCCTACGGCACCCCGCTCGACGGGGTCGCGCTGCGCGTCGTCGACCACCTCGGCCGCGACGCACCCGACCACGTTCCCGGCGAACTGTGGATCGGCGGCGCCGGGGTGGCGCACGGCTACCGCGGCGACCCGGACCGCACCGCGGACCGCTTCCTGACGCTCGACGGGCGCCGCTGGTACCGCACCGGGGACCTCGCCCGCTACCGATCCGACGGCACCGTCGAGTTCCTCGGCCGTCGCGACGACCAGGTCAAGCTCAACGGTTTCCGGGTCGAGCTGGGGGAGGTCGAGGCCGCCACCGCCGCCGTCGACGGGGTGGCCCGCGCGGTCGCCGTCGTCGTCGGCGACGCGGTGCTCGCGGTCGCCGTGCACGGCACCGCCGACCCCGACACCGTCGCGGCCGCGCTCCCGGACGCGCTGCCGCCGCACATGGTCCCGCGGGCGGTCGTCGCGCTGGACCGGATGCCGCTGACCGCGAACGGCAAGATCGACCGCCGGGCCGTGCGGGCCGCCGTCGCCGAGCGGGTGGCCGACGGCGGCGACCGGGTCGAGCCCGACTCCGCCCTGGAACGGGTGGTGGCCCGGGTGTGGGCGCAGGTGCTCGAGCACGACGGCCCGGTGGGCGTCGAGACCCCGCTGTTCGCCCTCGGCGGGGACTCGGTCCTGGTCACGGTGATCGTCTCCCAGCTGCGGGAGCTGCTCGACACCGACGCCGTCTCCGCACGCACGGTCTTCGCCCACCCGACGGTCCGCGAGCTGTGCCGGGCCCTGCGCGCGCAGGAGCCCGAACGTCTCGACGCCGTCGCCGAGGTCGTCGACGAGATCGAGTCGCTCGCCGAGGACGAGGTCGACCGGGCGCTGGCCGACCGGTGAGCGGTCCTCCGCACGGCTGAGCCCCGCCGCCGCGCAGCGCCCGGACCGTGGCACCCGAACTGCGGCACCCGAACCGACCGCACCCGAACGACCGCACCCATCCGTCCCGCCCGGGACACCGGAGGCCACCACCATGACCAGTCTCGACGAGCGCAAGCGCGCCCTGATCGCCCGGCGCCTGGCCGAGTCCGGCCTGCGCCGCAGCGACCCCGGCGCCGCGCCGCGCCGGGCCGGTCGGACCGAGTTCCCGCTGTCGTTCGCGCAGCGACGGATGTGGCTGCACCACCAGATCGTGCCGGGCAGCACCGCGTTCAACCTGTGCATCGAGCTGACCGTCGACGGCGACCTCGACGTGGCGGCCCTGCGGGCGGCCTTCGACGCGCTGGTGGCCCGGCACGAGGTGCTGCGCACCACCTATCACGCGGGCGACGACGGCGACCCGTTCCAGCGGGTGCACGACTCGCTCGACTACCCCTGGGAGGTCCTCGACGCGCCCGGGGCCGACGCCGACGCGCGTCGTGCCCGGGTCCGCGAGCTGGCCCGCGAGCGGGCGTCGCGGCCCTACGACCTCGCCGCGGACTCCGCGCTGCGGGTGGCGGTGCTCCGGGAGGGCCCGGCACGCACGACGGTGTTGCTGCAGGTCCACCACATCGCCTGGGACGGCCTCACCTTCGCCGTGATCTCCCGCGACCTGGAGCGCGCCTACCGGCAGGCCCTGGACGGGGCGGTGACCACGACCCCACCGCAGCGCCAGGTCGCGGACTTCGCCGATGCCGAACAGCGGGCGTGGGCCGCTGCCGGGCAGGGGAGCGGCCACGACGCCGACGCCGCGTTCTGGCGGCAGCGGCTCGCCGAACCGGTCCCCGCGCTGTTCGACCGGCTGCCGGCCGAGGACCCCACGGCCGGCGTCGAGACGGGCGGACGGGTCGACCGGCGCTTCTCCCCGGCCGCCGCCCGCGCGGTCCGGGAGCTGTCCGCGCAGCTGGGCACGACGCCGTACACGGTGGTCCTCGCCTGCTACAGCGCCGTGCTGAGCCGGTTCGCCGGCACCGGCGACGTCGCCGTCGGCACCGCCGTGGTCAACCGCGAGGAGGGCGGGGTCACCGAGCTCGTCGGCAACTTCGGCAACCTGGTCGTACTGCGCTCGCAGGTGCGGTCCGACGACACCGTCCGGTCGCTCACCGGCCGGGTCGCGGGCGTCGCGGCCGACGGGTTCGCCCACCAGGGCTTCCCCTACGACCGGCTCGTCGAGCAGCTGAACCCGTCGGCGTCGGGACAGGACCGTTCGCTGTTCGAGGCCCAGCTGCTGTTCCTCACCCAGAAGCTGGACGGCCCGCAGCTGCCCGGTGCCACCACGAGCTGGCTGCGCACCGACAACGGCACCGCCCAGCACCCGCTGGCGCTGGAGGTGTTCCTCACCGACGACGGCTTCGACGTCGAGGCCACCTACGCCGCGGCGCACCTCACCGCGGACGCCGTGTCCACCCTGCTGGCCGACCTCGAGGCACTGCTCGAGGACGCCGGGGACGACCCGGACCGCCGGCTCGCCGACATCTTCACCACCCGCCCGGTGCACCGGTCGGTCACCGCCACCGACGGCGGGCCACGCTGGAACCCGGCCGACGCGCTCGGCCCGGGCGTCGCCGACCGCGCCGACGAGGTGGCCCTGGTCGCCGCGCCCGGCCCCGGGAAGGCTCCGGTGGAGGTCACCGTCGCCGAGCTCGACGACACCGCCGACCGCGTCGCCGCCGCGCTGCGTGCGCGCGGCATCGGGCCGGAGGACCGGGTCGCCGTGCTGCTGCCCCGCACCACCGGCCTGGTCGCCGCCGTGCTCGGCGTCCTGCGCGCCGGCGCGGCCCTCGTACCGGTGGATCCCGGCTACCCGGCCGCACGGATCCGGCACGTGCTCACCGACTCCGCGCCCGCCCTGGTGATCACCGACGGTGCCGCCGTCGCGACCGGTGCGGCCACGGCGAGCGTCGCGGACCTGGCGACGGGCCCGGCCCCGGACCGGCCGTTCGACCGGCCGCGCCCCGAGCAGGCCGCCCACCTCGTCTACACCTCCGGATCGACCGGCGTGCCCAAGGGCGTCCTCGGCACCCACCGCGGCCTGGCCCGGCGGCTGGACTGGGCGGGCCGGGCCTGGCCGGTCGAGCCCGGTGACGTCCGGGTCGCCAAGAGCTCGATCGCCTTCATCGACGGGGTCACTGAACTGCTCGCCGCGCTGGCCGGTGGGGCGCGGGTGCTGGTCGCCGACGACGCCACCGCGACGGAGCCGGAGGCACTGGCCCGGCTGCTGCGCACCGAGCCGGTCGCGCAGGTCACCGCCGTCCCGTCGCTGGTGTCCGTGCTCGCCGAGACCCCCGGCCCGGTCGCGGTGCGCCGCTGGATCTGCTCCGGCGAGCCGCTGACCGCCACCGCCGTCGCGGCCGCGCGCGCGTGGGCGCCCGGCTCGGTCGTCGTGAACTCCTACGGATCCTCCGAGGTCGACGGCGACGTGCTCGCCGGAGAGGTCGACGGCGACGAGCGCGTCACGGCCGGGCGGGTGGTGCCCGGCAGCACCGTCGCGCTGCTCGACCGGTTCCTGGCCCCGGTACCCGACGGCGTCGTCGGCGAGCTGTACGTCGGCGGCGAGCAGGTGGCCCGCGGCTACGCCGGCTGGCCGGCCGAGACCGCCGCCCGGTTCGTCGCCGACCCGGCCGTGCCCGGCGCCCGCCTCTACCGCACCGGTGACCTCGCCCGGCGCCTGCCCGACGGCCGGTTCGAGCTGCTCGGCCGCGCCGACGACCAGGTCACCGTGCGCGGCGTGCGGGTCGAACCCGGCGAGGTGGAGGCCGCCCTGGTCGCACAGCCGGGTGTGCGCGCGGCCGTGGTCGTCGCCCGCACGGTCGGCGACGGACCGTCCCTGGTCGCCTACGTCGTCCCCGCCGACGACACCGCCGAGCTCGTGGGGGAGGACCTGCGCACGGCCGTCGCGCAGCGGCTGCCGTCGCAGTTCGTGCCGGCCACGGTCGTCGTGCTCCCGGAGCTGCCGCGCACCCCCGGCGGCAAGATCGACACGCGTGCGCTGCCGGTGCCCGACCGCGTCCACGGTGGCTCGCGCCCGCCCCGGGACGACCGCGAGCGCGCACTGTGCGCACTGTTCGAACAGCTCCTCGACCGCACCGGGGTCGGCGTCGACGACGACTTCTTCGTCCTCGGCGGGCACTCGCTGTCCGCGCTGCGGCTGGCCAACCGGGTGCGGGCACGGCTCGGCGCCCCGGTCACGGTCCCGGACGTCTTCGCCCGCCCGACCGTCGCCGGACTCGCCGCGCTGGTCGCGGACCACGCCCCCGCCGGTACCGACGACCGGGACCCGGCTGCCGCCGACGGCCCGGTCCGCCGCCCGGACACCGCACCCGCGGTCCTCGCCCCCGCCCAGCATCCGATGTGGACGCTGTACCGGATGCAGGGCCCCGGCGCGGCCTACAACGTCCCCCGCGAGTGGACCGTCACCGGCCCGTTCGACCCCGAGGCGTTCCGTGCCGCGCTGCACGACGTCGTCGCCCGTCACGAGGTGCTGCGCACCACCTACGGCGAGACCGCCGACGGCACGGTCACCGTGGACGTCCATCCGCCCGGTGAGCTGCCGGTGCACGTCGGGACCGGAGCCTCGGACGAGGCGGGCGCCGCCGCGACGCTCGCCGCGCTCGTCGGGCACCGCTTCGACCTGGAGCGCGAGGCCCCGGTCCGCGCCGAGATCGCCCGCACCGCCGACGACCGCCACCGCATCGGGCTCGTCTGCCACCACATCGCCGTCGACGAGTGGTCCCTGCGGGTCCTGCTCGCCGACCTCGGCACCGCCTACGCCGCCCGCCGCGCCGGGCGCGCCCCCGCCCTGCCCGCACCGCCGCTGCGCTTCGGCGACGTCGCCGCCTGGCAGGCCGCGCTCGTCGGGACCCCGCAGGAGCCGACCGACCGCGCACGGCGCCAGCTGGAGTTCTGGGCCGACCGGCTGACCGGCGCGCCGCCGGTCACCACGCTCCCCCCCCCGACCGGCCCCGGCCCGCGACGCCCGGCGGGAACGGCGCCGAGGTCCGCTCCGAGTTCGGCCCCGAGCTGGCCGCGGCGCTCGGCGTCGCCGCCCAGCGGCACGGGACCAGCATGTTCATGCTGCTGCACGCCGCACTGGCCGTCCTGCTGGAGGCGCACGCCGACGCCGACCGCGACCCCGGCGACGACGCCGGGGACGCCGTCGTGGTCGGCACCCCGGTCTCGGCGCGGCGGCACGCGGGGGCCGAGGACGTCGTCGGGTTCGCGCTGACCACCCTGGCGCTGCGGCTGGACCTGCACGGTGACCCGACCCTGGCCGAGGTCCTGGACCGGGCCCGCACCGCGGACCTGGCCGCGATGGAGCACGCCGACGTCCCCTTCGACCGCGTCGTCGACCGGATCGGCCCGGAGCGGGGCGCGGCCTCGCCCCTGTTCCAGGTGGAGCTGCTCTACCTGCGTACCGACCCCGACCGCAGCGAGCTCGACCTGGACGGCGCCGTCACCACGGCCCGGCGCACCGGCACCGGCTCGGCGAAGTTCGACGCGACCTTCGCCTTCCACGAGTCCGTCACCGAGACCGGCGACCCGCGGCTGGGCGTGATCGTCGAGTACGCCACCGAGCTCTACGACGCCACGACCATCGAGGCGGTGCTCGCGCGGCTGGAGCGTCTGCTGGACCTGGTCGCCTCGGCGCCCGGCACCCGGCTCTCCCAGCTGCGGCTCGACCCGCCGGCCCCGGCACCCGCTCCGGCGCCGACCGGCACCGATCGGCTCCCCGGGACCCTCCCCGCCACCCTCGCGGCACTGTTCGCCGCGACCGTCGCGGCCCGGCCCGAGGGCCCCGCGCTGGTCGCCGGGGCGGAGCGGCTGACCTGGGGCGAGCTCGGCGACCGCGCCGGGCGGCTGGCCGCCGTGCTCGTCGCCGACGGGGTCCGCCCGGGGGACCGGGTGGCCGTCGGCGTCCCGCGCGGCGCCGACATGGTCGTCGCGGTGCTCGCCGTCGCCCTCGCCGGGGCCACCGCGGTCCCGCTGGACGTCGACTCCCCGGCCGGTCGCCTCGCGCTCATCGTCGGCGACGCCCGGCCGCACAGCCTGCTGGCCGTCGCCACGACCCCGCAGAGCGTGACCGGTCTCGGCCCGCGCGTGGTCGCAGTCGACGCGCTCCCGGCGGACGTCGCACCGCTGCCCGAGCCCGTCGCCGTCCCCGCAGCGCAGCCGGCGTACATCGTCTACACCTCCGGGTCCACCGGCCGGCCCAAGGGCGTCGAGGTCCCGCACCGTGCGGTGCTGTCGCTGCTGGCGGCGACCGTGGCACCCGGCGGCACCATGGACGTCACCGCCGACGACGTGTTCTCCCTGGTCCACTCGATCGCCTTCGACGTGTCGGTGTTCGAGCTGTGGGGCGCGGTCGCGACCGGCGCGACGGTCGTGGTCGTCGACGGCGACACCGCACGTGACCCGGAGCGCCTCTGGGCACTGATCGCGGCCGAGCGGGTCAGCGTGCTCAGCCAGACGCCCTCGGCGTTCGGCCCCCTGGCCCTCGCCGAGCCCACCGGCGGCGCGGCGGCCGAGACCCTGCGCTACGTGGTGTTCGCCGGGGAGGCACTGGAGCCGCGGCTGCTGCGGGACTGGTGCGCCCGGCACGCCCCCGGCGCCCCGGTGCTGGCCAACCTCTACGGCATCACCGAGACCACGGTGCACACCACCTACCGTGAGATCGGCCCCGCCGACCTCGACCGGCCGGTCAGCCCGGTCGGTGGCCCACTGGCCGGGCTGGAGGTACGGCTGCTGGACCGGCGGCTGCGACCGGTCCCGCAGGGCGTCGTCGGAGAGATCCACGTCGCCGGAGCCCAGCTGGCCCAGGGCTACGCCGACCGCCCCGACCTCACCGCCGTCCGGTTCGTGGCCGACCCCGACGGCCCACCCGGCACCCGGCTCTACCGGTCCGGTGACCTCGCCCGGTTCGACCGGGCCGGGGAGCTGGAGTTCGCCGGCCGCGCCGACGAACAGGTGAAGATCCGCGGGTACCGGGTCGAGCTGGGGGAGGTCGACGCCGGCCTGCTCACGCTGCCGGGGATCGCGCAGGCGGTCACCCGGGTGCACACCGGCACCGACGCCGCCGACCGGCGGCTCGTCGGCTACGTCGTGCCGACCCCCGGCACCACGGCCGACCCCGCCGCCGTGCGCACCGCCCTGGGCGCCGTCCTGCCCGGGTACATGGTCCCGGCCGCGATCGTCGTGCTGGAGCGGCTGCCGTTGACCGTCAACGGCAAGCTCGACCGCCGCGCCCTGCCGGAGCCCGACTTCGGCGGGGGCCCCGTCACCGCGGACCGCGAGCCCGCCGACGACGTCGAGCGGACCCTGTGCGCCGCGTTCGCGAAGGTCCTCGGCGCTGCCCGGGTCGGCCCGGACGACGACTTCTTCACCCTCGGCGGCGACAGCATCCTCGCCACCCGGGTCGTGCGGGCCGCGCGCGAGGCCGGACTCGACGTCCGCACCTCGCACGTGTTCGCCCACCGGACCCCGGCCGGGATGGCCCGCGTCGCGGGCACGGCACCGCAGACGGTCCGCACCGACACCCGGCTGCTGCGCGACCTGCTCGGGCTCGGCCCGGCCGACGTCGCCGCGCTCGGCGAGCGGGTCGGCGGCACCGCCACCGACGTCTGGCCGATGTCCCCGCTGCAGGAGGGCCTCTACTTCCAGTCCGTCTACGACGCCGCCGAGGGCACCGGCGGTGACACGGCCGGCAGCGGCGTCTACATCCTGCAGACCGTGTTCACCCTGAACCGCACCCTGGACCGCGAGCGGCTCCGGGACGCGCTGGCCCGGCTGGTCGCGGCCACGCCGCTGCTGCGGGTGGGGTTCACCACCGACGACCGCGGCCGCCCGGTCCAGGTCGTCCGGGACCACCTCCCCGACCTGCCGGTGCCGGAGCTGTCCGTGGCGTCCGTGGACGGTGCCCGCGAGGCCGCCGAGCAGGAGCGGGGGCGACCCATCCCGCTCGACGCGCCGCCGCTGTTTCGCCTGCTCCTCGTGCACCTGCCCGACGGCCGGGACCGGCTGGTGCTCACCAACCACTTCCAGCTGTTCGACGGCGCGTCGGCCATGCGCGTCGTCGACCGCCTGCTCACCCTGCACGACGGTGGCGAGCCCCCGGCGGCGCCCGGCTACGACACGTACCTGCGCTGGACCGCCGACCAGGACGAGAAGACCTCGCGCGAGGTGTGGGAGCGGGCCTACGCCGACCTCGCCGCCCCGACCCTGGTCGCGGGCGAGGAGCAGCGGTCCTTCACCGAACCCTCGGCCCGGATCGGGACCCGGCTCGGGGTCCCGCTGTCCGACCGGGTCCGGGCCGTCGCCGCCGGGCACGGGGTCACCGTCAACACCGTCCTGATCGCGGCGCTCGGCGTCGTGCTCGGCCATGCCACCGGCGGCGACGACGTCGTGCTCGGCACGCCGATGGCCGTCGCACCGGACGAGATCGCCGGGGTGGAGCACTCCGTCGGGCTCTTCCTCAACACCGTCCCCGTCCGGGTCCGGCTCGCCCCCACCGACACCGGCGCCGACGTGCTGCGCCGCCTCGCCGACGAGCGCGCCGACCTCGTCGCGCACGAGTACCTCGGGCTGGGGCAGATCCAGCAGGCCACCGGCCGTCCGCGGCTGTTCGACACCCTGTTCACCCTGCGCAACGCCTGGGACGCGTTCGCCGAGGCCGCGCAGCGGCACGGGATGGCCGACGTCGAGACCCTCGACGACTCCCACTTCCCGCTGTCGTTCGCGGTCAACCCGTTCGACGACATGGAGCTGACCGTCGACCACCGTCCGGAGGCGGTCGACACCGATACCGCACGGTCGCTGATGGACCGCTTCGTCGCGGTGCTCGACGCCCTCACCGCCGCGCCGGACGCCCCGCTCGCCGCGGTTGACCTCGGCGTCGCCGTGGACACCGGTGCGACCGCCACCCCGGTCCCGGACGCCACCATCGCCGAGCTGCTCGCCGAGCGGGCCGCGACCTGCCCGGAACGCACCGCCCTGGTGGCGGGGGAGTCCCGGCTGACCTTCGCCGAGCTCGACGCCCGGGTCACCCGCACCGCGCGGGTCCTGCGGGCCCGCGGTGCCGGCCCCGAGACCGTCGTGGCGCTGGGTCTGCCGCGGTCGACGGCCAACGTCGTCGCGTTGTTCGCGGTGCTGCGTGCCGGCGCGGCCTATGTGCCGTTGGAGTTGGACCATCCCGACGAGCGGCTCGCGGAGATTCTTACCGCGTCGGGGGCGGCGTTGTTGGTGACCGATTCCACCGTCGCCGCCCGTTTCGATCCGTCCGTGCCGCAGGTGTGTCTGGACGAGCCGGGTCTGTTCGACGGTGTCCCGGACACGCCGCTGACCGATGAGGAGCTGGGGTCGTTCGCGCCCGGCACTCCGGGTCGGCTGGACCATCCCGCGTATGTGATCTTCACGTCGGGGTCGACGGGGAAGCCGAAGGGTGTGGTGACTCCGTTCCGTGGGTTGACGAACATGCAGGTCAACCATCGTCGGGAGATTTTCGCTCCGACGATCGAGGCGGCGGGTGGTCGGGTGTTGCGGATTGCGCACACGGTGTCGTTCGCGTTCGACATGTCGTGGGAGGAGCTGCTCTGGCTGGTGGAGGGGCATGAGGTGCATGTGTGCGACGAGGAGCTGCGTCGTGATGCGGAGCGGCTCGTGGAGTACTGCGGTGAGCATCGGGTGGACGTGGTGAACGTGACCCCGACCTACGCCCATCACCTGTTCGCCGCGGGCTTGTTGGACGGCCCGCACGTGCCGCCGTTGGTGCTGCTCGGTGGTGAGGCGGTGCCGGAGTCGGTGTGGTCGCGGCTGCGCGACACCGACGGGACGTGGGGCTACAACCTGTACGGTCCGACCGAGTACACGATCAACACTCTCGGCGCGGGCACCACCGACAGCGCCACCTCCACGGTCGGCACCGCCATCACCAACACCACCGCCTACGTCCTCGACGGCTGGCTGCGGCCGGTGCCCGACGGCGTCGTCGGTGAGCTCTACATCGCCGGGACCGGTCTGGCCCGCGGCTACCTGGACCGGCCGGACTCGACGGCGGAGCGGTTCGTCGCCGACCCGTGGACCCCGGGTGGCCGGATGTACCGGACCGGTGACCTGGTGCGGCGCCGCGGCGACGGGAACCTCGACTTCCTCGGCCGCAGCGACGACCAGGTGAAGATCCGCGGCTACCGGGTGGAACCGGCGGAGGTCGAGACCGCGCTGGGCGCGGTGGAGGGGGTCGACCAGGCCGCCGTCGTCATCCGCACGACCGGGACGACGAAGCGGCTCGCGGCCTACCTGGTCGGCGACCCCGACCCGGAGACGGTCCGCGACGCGGTGGCCCGCGTGCTGCCCGACTACATGGTGCCCACCCTGTGGGCGGTGGTCGACACGCTGCCGCTGACGGTCAACGGCAAGCTCGACACCGGTGCGCTGCCCGAGCCCGAACCGATCGCGCACCGCGCCTCCCGCGCCCCCCGCACCCCGCTCGAACAGCGGCTGTGCGCGATCGTCGCCGCCGTCCTCGGACTGGACACGGTCGGCATCGACGACGACTTCTTCGGCCTCGGCGGCGACAGCCTCGGCGCCATCGACATCGCCGCCACCGCCCGGCGCGAGGGCATCGAGCTGCGCGTCCGGGACCTGCTCGTCGCCGGGACGGTCGCCGCGGTCGCGGCGGCGCTCGACGCCGGCGAGGGCGAGGGCGGTGACACAGCCGGTACCGCCGGCACGGTCGGTGCCGGGGCATCGGCCACCCCGGCCGCCGACGAGCCCGGCACCGCGCCGCTCACTCCGGTCCTGTCCTGGCTGGGATCCGTGGGCGGCCCGGTCGCCGGCCGGGCACAGGCGGTGCTGGTCACCACCCCCGCCGGGTTCGACGCCGACGACCTCACCGCGCTGGCCGACGCCCTGGTCACCCGGCACCCGGTCCTGCACTCGGCCCTGGAGACCGACGCGGACGGGCGCTGGACGGGCCTGCAGATCCTCCCGCGCCACGACGCCGACCCGGCTGCGCTGGTCCGGCGGGTTCCCGTCGACCCGGCCGCCGGGGCCGACGCACTCACCCGCGCCGTCACCGAGGCGACCGTCGCCGCCCGCGACGAGCTCGACGCGGGACCCGGCGGGATGCTGCGGCTGCTCTGGTTCGACCGCGGCACCGAGCCGGGACGGCTCGCGGTCGTGGCGCACCACCTCGCCGTGGACGGCACGTCCTGGCGGGTGCTCGCCGAGGACATCGCGACCCACGGCACCGGGACCGAACCGGCCCCGGAGGCCACCGGCTTCGCCGCGTTCGCCGCGCGGCTCCACGCCCACGGCGCCGGACCACAGGTCACCGCGGAGACCGGCTTCTGGACCGAGACCCTCTCCTCGTCGGCCCCGCTGCCGGCGCTGCGGCCCCGCGACCACCGGGACACCCACGCCGACCTCCGGCAGACCGTCGTGACCGGCCCGGACGTCGTCACCACGCTCGCCGGGAGGCACGGCGCCGGCGCCGAGGCGGTGCTGCTCGCCGTTCTCGGGGAGGCGCTCACCGTCACCGCGCCGGACGGCCCGCTGCTGGTCGACCTCGAACACCACGGCCGCGCCGAGGAACTCGGGGACGACATCGACCTCGCCCGGACGGTGGGCTGCCTCACCGTGCTCGCCCCGGTCCCAGTGCGCGGCACCCCCGGTCCGGAGGTACCCGACGCGGCCCCCGCGATCGCCAGGGCCCGCGACGCCGTCGCCGCACCGCCCGGGCGCGGCCTGGGCTGGGGCCTGCTGCGGTACCCGGCCGACGGCACGCCCCGGGTCACCGGCCCGGGAGCGGAGGTCGCGCTCAACTGGCTCGGTCGCACCACCCGGCCCGCCGGGACCGCGAGCGGCGGCTGGGAGCTCGCCCCCGAGCAGACCGCGGTACGGGTCGGACCCGCGCCCGGCGTGCGGGTCGGGCACTCGCTCGTCGTCGACGTGCTGCTGCGCGACACCATCGACGGCCCCGTCCTGGAGACGACCTTCGGCCACCCCACCGGCGTCCTCGACGCCGGCACGGTCGACCGGGTCGCGCAGCGCTGGGCCGAGGTCCTCATGACCTGGTCGGTGCGTGGCTGATGGCGTCCCTGCTGGTCGACGTCAGCCCGCTGCGCGAGGACCGGACGTTCCGCAACCTGTTCGTCGCCCGGACCATCCTGCTGTTCGGGGTCGGGATCGTCGCGGTCACCGTGCCGCTGGAGGTCTACGGCCGCACCGGCTCCACCCCGGTCGTCGGGATGGTGACCGCGATCGAGTCGGTGGCGTTCGTCGTCGGGTACCTCGGCGGTGGGGTCCTCGCCGACCGGGTCGACCGCTGGCTCCTGGTGCGCGTCACCTGGCTGATCAGCGGGACGACGTTCGCCGGGCTCGCGGTGAACGCCGCCTGGATCGGGTCGACCCCGTTGACCGCCGCACTGGTCGCCGCGAACGGGCTGTCCGGCGCCACCTGCATCACCGCGATGCTCGCCGTGACCCCGTCCATCGTGGACCGGGCCAAGCTGCACGCGGTCGGGGCGTTGAACACCGTGTCGCTGCGCCTCGGCGCGGTGGTCGCCCCGGCCGTCGGCGGCATCGTGTTCGCGGTCGCCTCCGCCGCCTGGAACTACACGGCCGGCGCACTCGCCGCCGCCGTGACGTGGGCGCTGCTCATGGTCGCGCCGCCACCGGGCCGGGGACGGACGACCGCGGCCGCCTCGGCCGGTCCGGACGGCGACGGTCCCGACGGCGACCAGCCCGGCGCGGGCGGCGGGGACGGCGCTCCGCAGGAACCGGTGGAGAGCCCGCTGGCCGCCCTGCGCTCCGGTGCCCGGTTCGCGGTCCGCGAGCCGGTGGTGTTCGGCGTGATGGTCGCCGGCCTCGTCGGGATGGTCGGCGGAGGCTCGTTCGTGCTGGTCCCGGCCTTCGTCGAGGCCCGCTTCGGCGGCTCGTCCACCGTCGTCGGCCTCATGTACTCGGCACTCGCGCCCGGGGTGGTGCTCGGCTCGCTGGGCAGCGGCTGGGTCCGGCGCAGCCCGCGTCCCGGCCGGCTCCTGCTGGCCCTGATGGTCCTCTGCTATGCCTGCTACGCGCTGGCCGGCGCCGCACCGACCGTTGCGCTGGTCCTCGCCGCCCTGGTCGCCGCCGGCGCGACGAACGCGATCGAGGAGGTGCTGCGCTACACGCTGCTGCAGCTCCGCACCCCCGACGCCCTGCTGGGCCGGGTGAACAGCCTGTTCGCCGCCCAGGCCATGACCGGCGCCGCAATCGGCGCCGTCGTCGCCGGGTTCGTCGGCGGCCTCGTCGGCGACGGCGACGCGCTCTGGTTCTACAACACCGTCACCGGTCTGGTCGCCGCCGCGACCGGACTGCTGCTCGGACCGCTGCGCCGGGTCACCCGCGCATCCATCGAGGAGGAACGATGATCTTCGTCGGCGACGGCGCCCTGCTGTGGCGCGCCGTGCGGCACGCCCGGGCCGACGGCCACCCCGTCGACCTCGTCTGCCACGGGCCCCGCACCACCCCACCGCCGGGGTTCGACCCAGGCGCCGCCCGCGAGGTCCGCAGCGGCGCCGACCTCGACGCGCTCGCCGGCGAGCTCGCCGAGCGGTGCACCGACGGCCTGCTGTGGTCGATCGACAACCCGTTCCTGTTCCGGGAGAAAGTGCTGGCCTCGGGGCTGCGGCTGCTCAACGTGCACGGAGGGCCGCTGCCGTCCTACCGCGGCCTCCCGCCGGTGACGGCTGCCTACGCCGTGCTGCACGGCGAGACCAGCTTCGCCGCGACCCTGCACGAGATCGACGCCGGCATCGACACCGGCCCGGTGCTGGCCGAGGCGCGGTTCCCGATCGACCCCGACGCGGTGCTGGAGGACGTGCTGTCCGACCTCGTCGAGGCCGCGCACCGGGCGTTCACCGAGAACCTCGGCGCGGTCGTCGACGGCACCGCCGGACCGGCCCGCCGGCCCGAGGGCGAACCCGGCTACTACGGGCTCGCCGAGGGACTCGCACTCGCCGGGATGCGGGGCCACCCCCGCTACGACCAGGCCACCGACCTGGGGATGTTCGCCGACTACTACCCCGACGCCGCGACGGCCTGGGGCCGCTGAGCCCGCCGTCCCACCTGCCCGTCGACGCCCGGCCCACCACGCCTCGGCACCCCACGACGACCCCCACCCCGGTGGCACGAGCGCCGGCCCGAAGGAGAACCGACCATGTCCACGACCACCGAGGCGGCCGGCCCGCCGCGCACCCAGCCGGCCCCCACCGAGCGGACCCGCAGCACGACCGACCGCAGCACGACCGACCGCACCGCCACCGACCGCATCGCCGGCGCCACCGCCGTCGCCCGCACGGTGCCCGACTCGGACCCCTACGTGCTCTACGAGCGCGGCGAGGACGTGTTCCTGGCCGCGGGCACCGCCGCCGAGATCGTGCTGGGTCCCGACGGCCTGACCGTCACCGCGCCCACCGGCACCCGGCACGAACCGCTCGGCGCGGACCCGCTCGGCCAGGTCTCCGCCGCCCTCGCCGAGGTCGGCGGCACCGGGTGGCAGGCGTTCGGCTGGGCGTCGTTCGAGCTGGCCCACCTCCTGCACGGCGGGGAGCTGCCCGCGGACACCGGCACCCTGCTGCACCTGCTGCTTCCCCGCCACACCGCGCACCTGCACCCCGGCGGCGTGGACGTCGACACCGCCGACGACGCCGTCGCACGGGCCTGGCGCGACGCGATCCTCGGTGCCGGGAACGCAGCACCCCGCACCGGGCCGGCGGTGACCGTCGACGAGTCCGCCCGCGCCGAGGCCTACCGCGGCTCGGTGGCCGCCGCCGTCGCCGAGATCGGTGAGGACCGCTTCCGCAAGGTCATCCTGTCCCGCACCGTCCCGGTCACCGAGCCGGTCGACCTGCCCGCCACCTACCGGCACGGCCGGGCGCACAACACCCCGGCCCGCTCGTTCCTGCTGCGCCTCGGTGGGCTGGAGGCGGCCGGGTTCAGCCCGGAGACCGTCGTCGAGGTCGCCGCGGACGGGACCTTCTCCACCCAGCCGCTGGCCGGCACCCGGGCCCGGTCCGGCGAGCCGGAACGCGACGCCGAGCTGTCCGACGAGCTGCGGCGCGACCCCAAGGAGATCTACGAGCACGCGGTGTCGGTCCAGGTCGCCCAGGACGAGGTGTGCGAGGTGAGCGACCCGGACGCCGTCGTCGTGGAGGAGTTCATGCGGGTGGTCGAGCGCGGCAGCGTGCAGCACCTCGCGTCCCGCGTCCGCGGCAGGCTCCGGCCCGGCGCCACCGCCTGGGACGCGCTGGGACGGCTGTTCCCCGCGGTCACCGCGTCCGGGCTGCCGAAGGCCCCGGCGTGCGAGGCGATCAGCCGCCACGAGGGAGCACGCGGCCTCTACAGCGGCGCGGTGCTGACCGTCGACCACACCGGTGCGCTCGACGCCGCGCTCGTGCTGCGCGCCATCTACCGCGCGCAGGGCCGGACCTGGCTCCGCGCCGGGGCCGGCATCGTCGGCGCGTCCACCCCGGAACGGGAGCTGGAGGAGACCCGGGAGAAGCTGCGCAGCGTCAGCCGGTTCCTGGTCGGAGAGGAGACGACGTGACCGTGCTCATCGACGGGGCGCTCGGCTGGCCCGACGCGGACGTGGAGCGCTACCGGCGGGAGGGCTACTGGGGCGAGGACACCCTCGGTGACCTGCTGGGACAGTGGGCCGGGCGGTACGGCGACGCCGTCGCCGTCGTCGCGGGGCCCAGCCGGCGGACCTACGCCGAGCTGGACCGGGCCGCGGACGCCCGCGCCCGCTCGCTGCGGGCACTCGGCATCGCCGAGGGCGACCGCGTCGTGGTCCACCTGCCCAACACCGCCGAGTTCCCGGTGACCCTGTTCGGGCTGCTGCGGGCCGGGGCGGTGCCGGTGCTGACCCTGCCCGCGCACCGGCAGGCCGAGATCGAGCACCTCGCCGCGCTCTCCGGGGCCGTCGCCTACGTCGGACCCGACGTCGTCGAGGGCTTCGACCACCGCGAGCTCGCACTGCAGGTGGCGAAGGCGGTCCCCTCGTTGCGGCACCTCCTCGTCGACGGCGAGCCGCTGCCGGGGACGACCGCGATCGCCGACCTGCCCGCCGGCACCGCCGAGCCGCTCCCGCGGCCCGACCCCGGACAGGTCGCGGTCCTGCTCGTCTCCGGCGGCACCACGGGCAAGCCGAAGCTGATCCCGCGCACCCACCGCGACTACGCCTACAACGCCCGGGCCAGCGCCGAGGTCTGCGCGCTGACCGCCGACGACGTCTACCTCGCCTGCCTGCCGCTGGCGCACAACTTCCCGCTGGCCTGCCCGGGCCTGCTCGGCGCCCTCGGGGTCGGGGCCACGGTCGTCCTCGCGCCGGTCCCGAGCCCCGACGTCACCCTCGGGCTGGTCGCGGCCGAGGGCGTCACGGTCACCGCGATGGTGCCGCCGCTGCTGCGGCTCTGGGCCGACCTCGCCGGCGACGGCCGCGGGTCCTGGGACCTGTCGACCCTGCGCCTGGTCCAGGTCGGTGGGGCCAAGTGCGACGCGACGCTCGCCCGCCGGGTCCGTCCCGAGCTCGGCGCCGCCGTGCAGCAGGTCTTCGGGATGGCCGAGGGGCTGCTGAACTACACCCGGCTCGACGACCCCGACGACCTCGTCGCGGTCAGCCAGGGGCGCCCGCTCAGCCCGGCCGACGAGGTCCGGGTCGTCGACCGCGACGGCACCGACGTCGCGGAGGGGACGGCGGGGGAGCTGTGGACCCGTGGCCCGTACACGCTGCGGGGCTACTACCGGGCCCGCGAGCACGACGCGACGTCGTTCACCCCGGACGGCTACTACCGCACCGGCGACCTGGTGCGCCGCCTTCCGACCGGGCACCTCGTGGTCGAGGGCCGGATCAAGGACGTTGTGAACCGCGGCGGCGAGAACGTCGCGGCCACCGAGCTGGAGGAGCACCTGCTGGCGCACCCGGACATCGCCGGCGCGGCCGTCATCGGGATCCCGGACGACGACCTGGGCGAGGCGGTGTGCGCGGTGATCGTCCCGGCGCCCGGCGCGACCCCGCCGAAGCGGCGTCACCTGCGCACCTTCCTGACCGAGCGCGGGCTGGCCCGCTTCATGTCCCCGGACCGGGTCGTCGTCCGGGACGACCTGCCGCTCACCGCCGTCGGTAAGATCGACAAGCGGGCACTGGGTGCGCTGCTCGCCGCCGAGAGCGAGGTGCGCGGATGACGGTCACGACCCTCAACGGCATCCGGCTCTCCTGGACCGACCACGGAGGCGACGGCCCGCCCGTCGTCCTGGTGATGGGCACCGGCAGCCCGGGACGGGTCTGGCAGACCCACCAGGTGCCCGCACTCCGCGAGGCCGGCCACCGCGTCGTGACCCTCGACAACCGGGGCATCCCGCCGACCGACGAGTGCGCGCACGGGTTCACCGTCGACGACATGGCCGCCGACGTGCTCGCCCTGGTCACCCACCTCGACGCGGGCCCGGCGGCGCTCGTCGGCACCTCGCTCGGCTCCCGCGTCGTGATCGAGGCGGCGCTGGCCCGGCCGGACCTGGTCACCCGGGTCGTCGCGATGGCCGCGCACGCCCGGCTCGGCCCCGTGCAGCGGGCGATCACCGCGGGCGAGATCGCACTCGCCGACGCCGGGGTCGAGCTGCCCGAGGACTACCACGCCGCGGTGTCCGCGTTGCAGTACCTGTCGCCGTCGACCGTGCGTGCCGACCGGGAGGCCCAGGACTGGCTCGACGTCCTGGCGTTCGCCGGGGCGGGGGTGTCGAAGGGGCACCGGGCCCAGCTGCAGGTGTCGATGGACCTGGGGGACCGGACCGAGGCCTACCGGGCGCTCGCCGTGCCGCTGCTGGTGCTCGCCTTCGCCGACGACGCCGCGATCCCGCGGCACCTGAGCCGCGAGGTCGCCGACGCCGTGCCCGGTGCCCGGTACGTCGAGATCGCCGACGCCGGGCACTACGGCTACCTCGAGCGGCCCGCCGAGGTGAACCGGGCGACGGTCGCGTTCCTCAGCGGCCGGTAGCGGGCGCGGCGGCCACCCGCTCCAGCGCCGGGCGCAGCCGGTCGAGGAGCCAGCCGGTGGACACCACGTTCGGTGCCTGCAGCGCGATCGCCTCGTCGAGGCCGATCGGGACGTAGGTCGTGCGGGCCAGCGCCCGCGCGACCACCGGGTTGCCCTCGAACCGCCGTCGGTCGGCCGGGGTCGGGAAGCTCATGACGACCAGGTCGGCCTCGGCCAGGCGACCCGCCTCCTCGTAGGACAGCGCGACCGTGCCGGGGGCGACCTCGTCACCGGCGGGCGGGTCGGTGGCGAAGGTCGGCGGCAGGCCCAGCCCGAGCGCGCGGGTCAGCGCGGTGGACTGGTTCGCGGGGTCGACGATGACCGGGATGACGTCGCCCCGTGCCTGTCCGACCAGCACCGACCGGCCGGCGAGACCGGGCAGCTGGGCCCGCAACGCGCCGACGGCGCCGTCGGCCCGCGCCACCAGCTCCTCGGCCCGCTCCGGTGCCCCGAGGGCCGCGCCGATCCGCCGGGCGTCGTCCTCCATCGGGGCGCCGAACAGCACGTCGCGGTAGACGACGGTCGGGGCGATCGCGCTCAGGCGCTCGTAGGCGTCGCGGTCGGTCACCAGGTAGGACGACACGGCCAGGATGACGTCCGGGCGGTACGCCGCGATCCGCTCCAGCGGCAGCGGCTCCAGCTCACTGATCGTCAGCACCCCGTCCGGGAACGGCGCGAGGTAGGGCGCCTGCGGCTGCGACTCCCCGGCGTTGCGCAGGCCACCGACGACGTCCGCCCCGAGCGCCCTGGCGACCGCGACGTCGGCCGACCCCAGCGCGACGACCCGCTGCGGACGGGCCGGGATCGTCGTCGTCCCGAAGGCGTGGTCCAGCGTCAGCGGGAACGCGGCGTCCGCTCCCTGCGGACCGGCCGCCTGCGGTGCGGCGGAGCATCCGGCGACGAGCAGCATGGCCGCGACGACGAGTGCGACGACGGTGGCGACGACCGACGGGCGGGCCGGGCCGAGCGGTGGGGTGTGCACGTTCCGGCAGTCGTCCGCGGGCCGCTCCCGGTTCCGGCGAGCGGCGTTCCCCACACCCGCGGCGCCCGTCCGCGCGCGATGTCCCCCGGCGGAGCGCGGCCGCCGCGCCCGTTGCGCCCCGGCGCTCGGGTCACGCGGGTCCTCCCGTGGGCGTCCGGGTCGGCGCCGGGAAGGCGGCCGCGACGGCGCCGGGGGCGCGGCCGGGGCCGGGCGTGTCGGCGAAGGTCTGGGCGATCGCGACCCACTCCGCGGCCACCGGACCGGTCGTGGTCACGTCGGTGTCCTCGACGTGCCGGCGCTGGGTGGCGACCAGGCAGAAGCCGAGCGCGGAACCGGTGACCCGGTCCGCGGCGTCCTCCGGGCCCCAGGTCCACGAGGCGCCGGAGGGGGCGAGCAGCTCGACCCGCACGGGCACCTGCGGGACCTCGCGGCCGTTGTTGCGGAAGGTGAAGCCGAAGGTCTGCACGCCGAGGTGGGCGACGTGGCGCAGCCGGTCCGTCGGCTCCCGGAGCACCCCGAGCGCGTCGGCGACGTCCTGGCCGTGCGCCCAGGTCTCCATCAGCCGGGCGGTGACCGAGGACAGGGCACTCATGTCGGGCCCGTACCAGGGCAGCCGGGTCTTCGGCTCGATGCCGCGGAACGTGCCGACGAGGGCGTCGCGGGCCCCGGCGAACCACGCCCGGACCTCCTCCGCCCCGAGCCCGGCGTGGTCCGCGGCGACCCGGTCGGGGAAGCCGGGACCCAGCTCCCGCGGCGCGGCCGCCCGCGACCGGAAGGTCTCCGGGTCCGTCGCGGCGAGGGCGGCGGCCTCGTCGAAGTAGGCGAGATGGGTGAGCTGGTCGCGGACGCTCCAGCCCTCGGCCGGGGTCGGCGCGCCGATCCCGGCGTCGTCGAGGTCGGCGACCATCGCCCGGACGACCGCGCTCTCGGCCTCCAGGTCGTCGAGGACCGCGTCCATGGACACCATGGTCAGATGCTCTCCTGCCGGACGGGCGCGCCGTAGGTCACGTCGCTCGTGTGGGGCCGTCACCTCGCTGCCACGGCCTGCGGATCATGGTGGACCGTGTCGAGGACATCGGGAAGTACAGAGGAGGACATCGGGAAGCACGGACGACCGATTGCGTGACCGATCCCCGGGGACCGCGCCCTTCGTAACGTCACCGCCGGGTCGCCCGTCCCGCACCTCGGCACGCGACAGCGCGACGGGAGGCCCCCGCGGCGACCGATCGCCCGGCTGGTGCACCGGGCCCGCCACGGTCCCGGTGGGAGAGGGGTAGACGTGAGGATCACGATCCTGGGACGCGGCACCGTCGGCGGCGGCCTGGCCGCGCTCTGGTCGGCCGCCGGGCACACCGTCACCGGTCTGGGCCGCGACGGTGGTGACGCGACCGGGGCCGACGTGCTCGTCGTCGCCGTCCCCGGGGACCAGGTCGCCGACGCGCTGGGCCGGACGACCGGGATCGCCGGCGTCCCTGCGATCGACGCCACCAACGTCTACGGACCGCGCGACCCGGAGCACGAGTCGAACGCGCACCTCGTCCGCTCCCGGACGGGCGGGCCCGTCGCGAAGTCCTTCTGCGCGAACTTCGCGTCCGAGTACCCGCGCCTGGCGACACAGACCACGCCCCCGGGCAACCTGGTGGCGGCCGACCCCGCTATCCGTACGCTCGTCGACCGGCTCAACCGGGACGCGGGGTTCGACCCGATCCACGTCGGCGGCCTGGAGGCGGCCCGGGCGATCGAGGACGCCGGCCCGTTGCTGATCGCGATCGCCCGCAACGGGACCGGCCCGTTCTTCTACCGGATCACCCCGACCGCCGGTTAGGCGGTCACGCCCAGCGGAGCGGGTCGTCCTCCAGCGCGGAGCGGTCCCAGCGCCCGAGGTCCGCGGCCGCCTCGTAGGTCGTGCGGAGGAACTCGGCGACCGCGCGGTCCGGGTCGGGTGCGGCGCGGGCGACCTCGTAGGGCAGCAGGAACTGCTGGAAGTCCGGGCTGTAGAAGGCACCGTCGGGGCCGACCGGGGCCTCGGCGAAGCCGTCGGGCGCGGGGTACGCATACGAGTAGAAGGCGCCCTCCTCGCCGCCACCGGGCCAGAACCCGCAGCTGGACAGCTCCCGCGAGTAGCCCTCGACCATGACCCAGTCGCCGCAGTTGGGCACCCCGCCCGGGTGCGCCGGCGCCGGCCTCCCGGAGAAGCGGGTGCAGGCCATGTCCATGCTGCCCCAGAAGAAGTGCACCGGGCTGACCTTGCCGACGAAGTGCGCCCGGAACTCACCGAGCACGCGGTTCACCTGCAGCAGCTGCCGCCAGAACAGGGTGGCGGCCTCGGCGTCGTAGGAGGCGTGGGTGAGGTCCTCGGCGAACGGGATCGCCGGGTCGACCTCGTTGGGGTGCGGCCGGATCGGCGCGGAGATGCCGAGCCGGCCGAGCACGTCCAGGACGGCGCCGTAGAACTCGGCCACCGACATCGGCGCCAGGTCGAAGCCGAGCGCGCCGCCGTCGCTGCTGCGGACCTCGAGCCGGTGGCCGAGCAGGTCGAGCTCGATCTCGAAGGCCCCGGTGCCGTACGGGACGGCCGACGTCGTCAGGCCCCGCGCGCTCGGGTACAGGGTCACCTGCCACCAGTGGTTGATCAGCGGGGCGTGTGCCATCCGGATCTTGCCCACGATCTGGGTCCACATGTGCAGGGTCTCGCGGGTGGTGGTCCAGTCCGCCACGCGCAGGCTCGGCCAGCTCGTCGTCGTGCTGCTCATCGGTCTCCTCGTGGATCGGCCGGACCGGGGTCGCGTTCCCGGTCCCGGCGGTGACGCGGCCCGGGTGGTGTCCACCGGGGCCGCGGATGTGGCGCCGGCGACCGGTCAGTCGGTGACCCTGCTGGTCGCCCGGTACTCGAGGTGGGCGAGCTCGGGATGGCGCGCCAGCCAGGCAGCGACGAACGGGCAGATCGCGAGTACCCGCAGCCCGTCGGCCTGCGCCGACGCGATGCCCTCGCGGGCCAGCGCCGATCCCACCCCGCGTCCCTCGAAGGCCGGGTCGACCTCGGTGTGCACGAAGGCGACGAGCTCCGGCGTGCGTACGTACGCGGCGACGCCGGCGAGCGTCGTGCCGTCGTGGGCCTCGAACCGGTTCGCGGAGCGGTTGTCGGTGACGACGATCATGTGGGGCCTCTCTCCGTGGTCGCCCGTCGACCGGGCCGGCGGTACTCGGGGGTGGTCCGGGGCCGGGACCCCGCCCGCGCCCCGGATCATCGAGGCGAGGTGGGTCAGGCTATCGGTCACGATCGCGCTGCCGCGGTCGACGACCGGGTTCGACGCCGGTCGCGCGGAACACCGGTGACGTCGGGACCCCCGCACGTCCCGGGCGCATCGGTGGGGGCGGGTCGGATCACCCGGCGAGTGTCGGGTCCGGCCGGTCCCGGCGGATCGGTCGCCGGATCGGTCACCGGACGATCCGGACGACGCGGCTACGGTGGCCCGACGGATCCGCCGTGCCACGGGGAGCAGGCGGGACGAGGCTGCGGGGGGTCATGGAGCTGTTCGGACGGCGTGCCGAGACCGCGGCACTGGAGCGGCTGCTGGCACGCGCGGCCGACGGCGCGGGTGCGGCGCTCGTGCTGTGGGGGGAGCCGGGGATCGGCAAGACCGCACTGGTCGACCACGTCGTCGACGCCGCGTCCGGGGCCACGGTGCTGCGGACCAGGGGCACCCGGATGGAGACGGGGCTCGCCTTCGGCGCACTGCACGCGCTGCTCTGGCCGGTCCTCGACCGGCTCGACGCGCTCCCGGACCCGCAGGCCGCCGCACTGCGCGGCGCGCTCGGGGTCAGCCGGGACCCGGCCAACCGCTTCCTCATCGGCGCGGCCGTGGTGTCGCTGCTCTCCGGCCTGGCCCGAGACCGGCCGGTGCTCGTCGTCGTCGACGACGCGCAGTGGGTCGACGAGGCGACCGCGCACTGTCTGGGCTTCCTCGCGCGTCGGGTGCGGACCGAGCCGGTCGTGGTGATCCTGACCGACCACGCCGACCCGGCCCAGGGGCCCTGGGAGGGGGTGCCGGCGCTGGAGGTCGTGGGACTCGCCGACGACGACGCCCGCCGGCTGGTCGCGGCCGCCGTCCCCGACGCCGACGAGGCCCTCGTCGACGACACGGTCGCGATGGCGGCGGGCAACCCGCTCGCGCTGCAGGAGCTGCCCACCGTCGGGCGCGAGGCCGACGACGAGGCGTCCGGGGAGCCGATGCCGGTGGGGCCCCGGCTGCGGCAGGCGTTCTGCGCCCGCGCCGAGGCGCTGAAACCGGCCACCCGAGCGTTGCTGCTGCTGGCGGCCGCGGACGGGCGGGGCGACCGGCACGTCGTCGACCGGGCCGGGGCCGGGTGGGGTGTCGACGCCTCCACCTGGGACGAGGCGCTGCGCTCCGGCCTGCTGCACGCCTCGGGCACCCGCCTCCGGTTCCGCCACCCGCTGGTCCCGGCCGCCCTCTACGACGGCGCCCCCGTCACCGACCGCCGGACCGCGCACCGGGCGCTGGCCGCGGCGCTGCCGGCCGAGGACGTCGAGCACCGCGCCTGGCACCTGGCGGCCGCCGCGGACGGCCCCGACGAGGACGTCGCGGCGCTGCTGGAGCAGGCGGCCGCCAGGTGCCTGGAGCGCAGCGCCGGTCCACTGGCGGCACGCACGCTGCGGCGGGCGGCCGACCTGTCGCCGGACCCCGCGGACGCCGCACGCCGGCTGGCGGTCGCCGCCCGCGCCGCCTGGGGCGCCGGCGACGCCGAGGGAGCCCGGCGACTGCTCGACGACGCCGAGGGCCGGGGCGGGGCGGAGCCCGTCGTGCGGTACAGCGGCGGGCTGCGCGGGATCCTCGAGTTCACCACGGGTCTCCCCGAACGCGCCCACCACTACCTGGTGGGGGACATGGCCGTCGTCGCGGGGACCCGCACGGCGATGGAGCTGGGCACGGTGGCGGCCCGCGCGGCGTGGTCGGCGGGCCGCCCGGACCTGCAGCAGGCCGCGCTGCAGCGGCTGCTCGCCCTCGACCCCGGCGGCGTCCCGGAGCTGGCACCGGTCATGCCGACACTGCGGGCCTGGTGGGCCTGCTACGACGGGACCGGCCGGGCGGCCGGGTCGCTCCCGGCCCCGGACGCGGCCACCGTCGGCCTGCTCGGGACCGTGCCGTGGGAGCTGCTGCCGCCCGTGCCGCTGGTCCAGGCCTGCGGGGTCGAGGGGCCGCTGCACGACGTGCTGCGGGTGCAGGCCGCGCAGCTGCGGCGGCGGCACGAGTTCGCCGCGCTCGCGATGGTGCTCGCACAGAGCGCGGTCCTCGACGCCGCGGCGGGCCGGTGGGAGACCGCCGAGGCCGGCGCCACCGAGGGCCTGCGGCTGGCCGAGGAGGTGGGGGCGAACCACGTGGCGAGCCAGTGCCGGCTCTGTCTGGCGAACCTGGCCGCAGCCCGCGGCGACGCCCCCGGCCTGGAGGAACACACCACCCGGGCGCTGGCGGTCTCGGTCCGGCAGGAGGTGCGCGCGCTCACCGCGTCGGTGTACTGGGTGCGCGGCCGGGCGGCGCTGTTCGACGGCAGGCCCCGCGACGCACTGCACCACCTGATGCCGCTCGACGAGCCCGGCCACGAGGCCGCACACCCCACCTTCGCGCTGCTCGCCGCCCCGGACACCGCCGAGGCCGCGACGCACGAGGGGCGCACGGAGACGGCCTCGGCCCGGCTGGCGGCCGTCGAGAGGTGGGCCCGGCGGACCGATGCCCACTGGGCGCGTACCGCTGCGCACCGTCTGCGCGCCCTGGTCGCCGGCGGGCCGGACACGGAGGCCGCGTACCGCGCCGCGCTCGACGGCGCGGGTGCCGTCCCGGATCCGTTCGAGCGGGCCCGTACCCGGCTGCTGTATGGCGAATGGCTCCGTCGGGTCCGCCGTCGCGCCGACGCCCGGCACGAGCTCGCCGGGGCGGCCGAGGCCTTCGGCCGCCTCGGCGCGGAGCCGCTGCGGGCGCGGGCGCTGCGGGAGCTGGGGCTGGCCGCGCAGTCCGGGGTGCGGCACGAGCCGGCCGCCGCCGGGCTCACCGCCCAGGAGCTGCGGGTCGCCCAGCTGGCCGCCGAGGGGCTCACCAACCGGGAGATCGCGGCCCGGCTGCTGATCAGCCACCGCACGGTCGGGCACCACCTGGGCAGCGTCTACCCCAAGCTCGGCGTCACCTCCCGGGCCGAGCTCGCACGGATCGACATGGCGGGCGACCTGAGGTTCCGCACCCCCGGGCACGAGTGACCCGGACCGCCGGCCCGTCGCCGGGCGGCGGAGCTCAGAAGCCGCGCGCGAGCCGGTGGTAGGCGTTGTTCCAGCGCAGCTCGTGCAGGAACGTCCGCGGCCGTGTGGTGTCGCCGATGTGCACCAGCTCGGTGCCGACGATCTCGGCGAGGTCGTCGACGGCCTCGACCCCGACGGCGGTCGACAGCACCGTGTGGTGTGGGCCGCCCGCCATCAGCCAGCACTCGGCCGAGGTCGCGAGCGAGGGCTCCGGGACCCACGTCGCCGTCGCCACCGGGAGCCTCGGCATCGGCTCGTCCGGGTCGACGACCTCGATGTCGTTGCTGACCAGGCGGAACCGCTCCCCGAGGTCGCAGATGCCGAGCACGACGCCCGGGCCGGGGTCGGCGGTGAACCGCAGCCGGACCGGGTCCTCCCGCCCGCCGATGCCCAGCGGGTGGATCTCCAGCGACGGCCGGGACCCGGTGATGCTCGGGCAGACCTCCAGCATGTGCGCCCCGAGTATGCGCTCGTGGCCGGGACGCAGGTGGTAGGTGTAGTCCTCCATGAACGACGTGCCGCCGGGCAGCCCGGTGGCGACGACCTTCACCGCGCGCAGCATGGCCGCGGTCTTCCAGTCGCCCTCGGCGCCGAAGCCGTAGCCGTCGGCCATCAGGCGCTGCACCGCGAGCCCGGGGAGCTGACGCAGACCGCCGAGGTCCTCGAAGTTCGTGGTGAACGCCTGCGCCCCGGTGGACTCCAGGAACGAGCGCAGCCCGATCTCGACCCGCGCGCCGTAGCGGAGCGCGTCGTGCCGGGCGCCGTCGGGGAGCAGCTCGGACGCGACGTCGTAGACCTCGGCGTACTCGCCGACGAGCTTGTCGACGTCGGCGTCGGAGACCTGGTCCACCACGGCGACCAGGTCGTTGACGCCGTAGGTCTGCACCGACATCCCGAAGACCCGGGTGGCCTCGACGCGGTCGCCGTCGGTCACGGCGACGTCGCGCATGGTGTCACCGAACCGGACGAGCCTCAGCGCGCGCAGCTCCGCGGCACCGGCGGCCGCACGCGTCCAGGTCCCGATGCGGTCGCGGAGCACCGGGTCGGACACGTGCCCGGCGACGGTCTTGCGGGCCAGGCCGAGCCGGGTCTGGACGTAGCCGAACTCGCGGTCGCCGTGCGCGGCCTGGTTGAGGTTCATGAAGTCCATGTCGATCTCCGACCAGGGGAGGTCGACGTCGGCCTGGGTGTGCAGGTGCAGCAGCGGCCGGGTCAGGGCCTCGAGCCCGGGGATCCACATCTTCGCCGGGGAGAAGGTGTGCATCCAGGTGATGACGCCGAGGCACCGGTCGTCGGCGTTGGCCTCCAGGCAGATCCGTCGGATCGCGTCGGCGTCGGTGAGCACGGGCTTCCACACCACCCGCACCGGGATCTCGTCGGCGGCGTCGAGCCGGGCGGCGACGGCCGCGGACTGGTCGGCGACCTGGGCGAGGGTCTCCTCGCCGTAGAGGCCCTGGCTCCCGGTCAGGAACCAGACCTCGTAGCTGTCGAGCAGCGAGCCGCTCATCAGACTTCCCTCCTTCGGGGTCGGGCGGAGCTCAGCGCTGCCCGTAGACGTTCTGGTAGCGGTCCCAGAGGCTGTCGATCTGGTCCTGGGGGATGGGCACGGTGTCGCCGAGCTGGCGGGCGAGGTGCACGGTGCGGGCGACGTCCTCGCACATCACCGCGGCCTTGACCGCGGAGCGGGCGTCGGCGCCGACGGTGAACACGCCGTGGTTCTGCATGATCACGGCGGGGGAGCGGCTGCCGGTCAGGGTCTCCACGACGCCGCGGCCGATCGACTCGTCGCCGATCAGCGAGAACGGGCCGATCGGGATGTCCCCGCCGAACTCGTCGCTCATCGCGGTGAGCACGCAGGGGATCGGCTCGGCGCGCGCCGCCCACGCGCTGGCGTAGGTGGAGTGGGTGTGCACCACCCCGCCGACCTCGGGCATGGCCCGGTAGACGTGGGCGTGCGCCGCGGTGTCCGACGACGGCGTCAGGTCGCCCTCGACCGGGGCGCCGTGCAGGTCGCACAGCACCATGTTCTGCGGGGTCAGGTCGTCGTAGGAGATCCCGCTGGGCTTGATGACCATCAGGTCGTGGCCGGGCACGCGGGCCGAGACGTTCCCCGCGGTCCAGACGACGAGCTCGTAGCGCACCAGCTCGGCGTGCAGCGCGCACACCTGCTCGCGCAGCCGCGCCACGGTGGCGGCGAGCTCGGGGGAGGCCAGGGTGTCGGTCATGCGTCGAGGTCTCCTTCTCGCTGGGCGCGGGCCTCGCGGCGGATCGCGCGCAGGCGGTGCATCACGTCGTCGCCGCCCCGGCCGAAGTGGTCGTGCAGGCGGGTGTACTCGGCGAACAGGGCGTCGTAGGACTTCGCCGACTCCTCGTCGGGCAGGTGTGCGCCCTCGCGGACGCGACCCATCGCGGCGGCCGCGGTGGGAACGTCGGGGTGGACGCCCGCGGCCACGGCCGCGTGGATCGCCGAGCCCAGGGCCGGGCCCTGCCCGGCCTCGACGACGGTGAGCGGCAGCCGGGTCACGTCGGCGTAGATCTGCATGAGCAGCGCGTTGCGGGTGAGCCTGCCGGAGACGATCAGCTCGGTCACCGGGACGCCGGAGGCCGCGAAGGTCTCCACGATCATCCGGGTGCCGAACGCGGTGGCCTCCAGCAGCGCCCGGTAGGTGTCCTCGGGCCGGGTCGCGAGGGTCTGTCCGAGGACGACGCCGGACAGCTCGTGGTCCACCAGCACCGAGCGGTTGCCCGAGTGCCAGTCCAGCGCGACGAGCCCGTGCTCACCGACCGCCTGCCCGGCGGCCAGCTCGGTCAGGTACTCGTGCAGGTCGAGCCCCCGCGCGCGGGCCGCCTCGTGGTACGCGGGCGGCACGCCGTGCTCGACGAACCACCCGAAGATGTCGCCGACGCCGCTCTGCCCGGCCTCGTAGCCCCAGAGCCCGGAGACGATGCCGCCGTCGACGACCCCGCACATGCCTGGCACCTCGCGCAGCACGTCGGAACTCATGACGTGGCAGGTGCTGGTGCCCATGATCGCGACCATCTGTCCCGGCCGGACGGCGTTCGCCGCCGCGGCGGTGACGTGCGCGTCGACGTTGCCGACGGCGACCGCGATCCCCTCGGGCAGCCCGGTCCAGCCTGCCGCCTCGGCGGTCAGCGTCCCGGCGACGGTGCCCAGCTCGCCGATCTCGTGGGCGACCTTGGTCTCGGCGAACCCGGCGAAGGCCGGGTTCAGCGCGCCGAGGAAGTCACGGCCGGGGTAGGCGCCGTCCTGCAGGATGCCCTTGTAGCCGGCCGAGCAGGCGTTGCGGACGTAGCGGCCGCACAGCTGCCAGACGATCCAGTCCGCGGCCTCGACCCAGCGCTCGGTCCGGGCGTAGACCGCGGGGGCCTCCTCCAGGATCTGCAGGCCCTTCGCGAACTCCCACTCCGAGGAGATGAACCCGCCGTAGCGGGGCAGCCAGCTCTCGTCCCGCTCGGCGGCGAGGGCGTTGATCCGGTTGGCCTGCGGCTGGGCGGCGTGGTGGCGCCAGAGCTTGGTGTAGGCGTGCGGCTCGTCGGCCAGGTCGGGCACCTCGTTGAGCGGGGTGCCGTCGCGCAGGGTCGGGACCATGGTGCAGGCGGTGAAGTCGGTGGCGATGCCGACCACCCGCACGGGGTCCACCCCGGCGGCGGCGACCGCACCGGGGACGGCGTGGCGCAGGACGTCGACGTAGTCCGACGGCACCTGCAGCGCCCAGTCCGGCGGCAGCCGGAGGTCCGGCCGCCCCGGCAGGGCGTCGGTGAGGACGGCGTGGGTGTAGGCGTGGACGGCGGAGCCCAGCTCGGCCCCGTCGGCCGCACGGACGACGACCGCCCGTCCGGACAGCGTCCCGAAGTCGACGCCCACCACGAGGGCGTCGGCGAGGTCGATCGGTGGTCGGATCATGAGCACTTCCTCGGGTCACGAACACGGCCGGCCGAGCGATCGGACGGCGAGCGAATGTTATCGCTAACAGAAGGCGAACTCAACGGTCCGGTGCGGATGCCCCGTGGACGACGGCCGGCTGTACGACACGTTCACGTCGATCATGAGGTCGCTGATCGACACGGACCGGCCGGCCGGATAACGGAGCGGTAACGGCGCCTTCCCTGCCGGCGCGTCTGTAGTTAGCGTTCACATTCCTGGGTGCGCCGGTCCGGTCGGGCGGGACCCACCCGCCGCCGTCTCGACGAGGAGATCGCCTGTGTTCACGAGGATGCGCACCGTCGCCGTCGGTGCCCTGCTGGTGCTGGGGCTGGCCGCCTGTGGTGGACAGGGAGCCGGGGGAGGTGGCGGGGCCGGGGCCGGTGCGGCACCCGGCGACCTGACGGTCGGCGTCTCGATGCCGACCCAGACCTCCGAGCGGTGGATCGCCGACGGCAACGCCGTCCGCGACCAGCTCACCGCCGCCGGCTACAAGGTCGACCTGCAGTACGGGGGCGACGACATCCCCACCCAGTCCCAGCAGATCGACCAGATGGTCACCAGCGGTGCGGACCTGCTGATCGTCGCGGCCATCGACGGGACCGCCCTGTCCGGGCAGCTGCAGGCCGCCAAGGACGCCGGCATCCCCGTGATCGCCTACGACCGGCTGATCCGGCAGAGCCCGAACGTCGACTTCTACGTCACCTTCGACAACTTCCAGGTCGGCGTCGCCCAGGCGAAGGCGCTGCTGCGCGGCATGGGCCTGCAGAACGCCGACGGGTCACCCGGTCCGAAGAAGGGCCCGGTCGTCGTCGAGCTGTTCGCGGGCTCCCTCGACGACAACAACGCCTTCTACTTCTTCGACGGCGCCATGTCGGTGCTGAAGCCGCTGATCGACAACGGCACGATCCGGGTCAAGAGCGGCCAGACGACCATCGAGCAGACCGCCACGCTGCGCTGGGGCCAGGAGACCGCCCAGAAGCGGATGGAGGACCTGCTCACCTCCACCTACAACGACGGCAGCCGGCCCGACGGCATCCTGTCGCCCTTCGACGGCATCTCCCGCGGCGTCATCACCGCCCTGCAGAACGCGGGCTTCGGCACCCCGGCCAAGCCGATGCCGACCGTCACCGGGCAGGACGCCGAGATCGCCTCGGTCAAGCTGATCGACGACGGGGTGCAGAGCTCCACGGTCTTCAAGGACACCCGCAAGCTCGCCGAGCAGGCCGTCGTCGCCGCGAAGGCGTTCCTCTCCGGCGGCACCCCGCAGGCCAACGACACCACCACCTACGACAACGGGGTGAAGGTCGTGCCGTCCTACCTGCTGCCGGTCCGGACGGTGTTCAAGGCCGACATCCGGCCCGTCCTCGTCGACTCCGGCTACTACACGGCGCAGGACGTCGCCCGCGGCCGCCAGGGCTGAGCCCCGCGACCGGCCGCACCCCACCTTCCGTGACGGAGGACGACGTGACCGACCACGACCCCGGCGGCGACCTGCCGGACACCATCCTCGAGATGCGCGCCATCACCAAGACCTTCCCGGGGGTGACCGCGCTGTCGGAGGTCTCGCTCGCCGTGCGCCGCGGCGAGATCCACGCGATCTGCGGCGAGAACGGCGCCGGCAAGTCGACGCTGATGAAGGTGCTCTCCGGGGTGCACCCGGCGGGCACCTACGACGGCGAGATCGTCCTCGACGGGAGACCGGCCCGGTTCGCCGGGATCCGCGACTCCGAGGCCGACGGCATCGTGATCATCCACCAGGAGCTCGCGCTGGTGCCGCACCTGTCGATCGCCGAGAACGTGTTCCTCGGCAACGAGCGGCGCGGCAGGCTGGGGCTGGTCGACTGGCGACGGACCCACGCCGAGGCCGCCCGCCTGCTCGCCGAGGTGGGCCTCACCGAGAACCCCGCGACGCCGGTCGGGCGGCTCGGCGTCGGCAAGCAGCAGCTCGTCGAGATCGTCAAGGCGATGACCAAGGACGTCCGGCTGCTCATCCTCGACGAGCCCACCGCCGCGCTCAACGACACCGACTCCGCGCACCTGCTGGAGCTGATCCGGCGCTTCCGCGACAACGGCATCACCTCGATCATCATCTCGCACAAGCTCGACGAGATCGTCTCGATCGCCGACCGCACGACCGTCATCCGCGACGGCCGCACCGTCGAGACCTTCACCGTCGCCGACGAGCCCGCCCCGCGGAACCGGATCATCCGCGGAATGGTCGGCCGTGACCTCACCTCCTTCTACCCGGAGCGGGCGAGCAGCCCGGGGGAGGAGCTGCTGCGGATCACCGACTGGACGGTCTGGCACCCGACCCAGGACCGCAAGGTCGTCGACGCCGCGTCGCTGTCGGTGCGGGCCGGGGAGGTCGTCGGCATCGCCGGGCTGATGGGCGCGGGCCGCACCGAGCTCGCGATGAGCGTGTTCGGGCGGTCCTGGGGCCGCGACGTCAGCGGCACCCTGCGGATCGGGGGTCGCGAGGTCCGCGCCCGCTCGGTGTCCGACGCGATCGAGGCCGGGCTCGCCTACGTCACCGAGGACCGCAAGCACCTCGGCCTCAACCTGGTCGACGACATCCGGCGCAACGTCTCCGGCGCGGGCCTGCACCGGCTCGCCCGCCACGGCTGGGTCGACGCCGACGCCGAGCTGCGCGTCGCCGAGTCCTACCGGAGGGATCTCGGCATCCGGGCGGCGAGCACGAGTGTCGGGGTCGGCACCCTGTCCGGCGGCAACCAGCAGAAGGTCGTCCTGGCCAAGTGGCTGTTCACCGAGCCGGACGTGCTGATCCTCGACGAGCCGACCCGCGGGATCGACGTCGGCGCCCGCTACGAGATCTACGTGATCATCAACCGGCTGGTGGAGGCCGGCAAGGCGGTCCTGGTCATCTCCTCCGAGCTGCCCGAGCTCCTGGGGATCTGCGACCGCGTCTACACCCTGTCGGCCGGACGGATCACCGGCGAGGTGCCGGTCGCCGAGGCCACCCAGGAGGGCCTGATGGCCCTCATGACCCAGGAGGCGGAGAGCTCCGCATGACCAGCACCCTCCCGAAGAAGGACCCCTCCTCCGACGAGCGCCCCGGCGCCGGCGCGGCGGCCCTGCACTCCGGCACGAGCGACCTGCGACGGCTGCTGGCCGGCAACGTCCGCCAGAGCGGCATCGTGATCGCGTTCGTGGCGATCGTCGCGCTGTTCGCGGTCCTCACCGGCGGCGTCTCGCTGAGCCCGGGCAACATCACCAACATCGTCCTGCAGTACTCCTACATCCTGGTCCTCGCGATCGGGATGGTGATCGTCATCGTCGGCGGGCACATCGACCTGTCGGTGGGGTCGGTGGTCGCGCTCACCGGCGCGGTCGCCGCGGTCCTCGTGATCGGTGGCGGCCTGCCCTGGTGGGTCGGTGTCGTCGCGGCCGTCGGCGTCGGCGTGCTGGTCGGCGTCTGGCACGGCTTCTGGGTCGCCTACGTCGGCATCCCCGCCTTCATCGTGACCCTCGCCGGGATGCTGCTGTTCCGCGGGCTGACCCTGCAGGTGCTGGGCAACATCTCGCTCTCGCCGTTCCCCGCGGAGTACCAGCAGATCGCGGGCGGCTTCCTCAACGGGCTCATCGGCGGCCAGGGCTACGACGCGTTCACCGTCCTGATCGCCGCGCTCGGCGTCGCCGGGTACGCGGTGCTCGCCTACCGGAGCCGGGTCGCGAAGGTCCTCGACCTGCAGCAGGTCGAGTCGTTCCCGCTGTTCGCCTGCCGGATCGCACTCGTCGGGCTGGTCGTCATGGCGTTCGCCTGGCAGCTGGCGTCCTCCCGCGGGCTGCCCGTGGTGCTGGTCGTCCTGTCGGTGCTGGTGCTCGCCTACGGCCTGCTCACCCGGCGCACCGTGTTCGGCCGCCACGTCTACGCCCTCGGCGGCAACGCCGCCGCGGCCCGGCTGTCCGGGGTGCGGGTCCGCGCCGTCACGTTCTGGATCTTCGTGAACATGGGCTTCCTGGCCGGCGTGGCCGGGGTGATCTACTCGGCCCGGTCGAACGGTGCCCAGCCCGCGGCGGGGAACATGTTCGAGCTCGACGCGATCGCCGCCGCGTTCATCGGCGGCGCCGCGGTGACCGGCGGTGTCGGCACCGTGGTCGGCGCGCTGGTCGGCGGTCTGATCATGGCCGTGATGAGCAACGGCATGCAGCTCATGGGCGTCGACCAGTCCGTGCAGTCGGTCGTGAAGGGACTCGTGCTGCTGTTCGCCGTCGCGTTCGACGTGTGGAACAAGCGCCGCGCCCGCGGCGACGCCTGAGCACGACCCGCCCGCCCGGCGTCGGGGCTGGGTGCCGCCACGGCGAACGCCCTCGGCAGGGGGACGGTCACGGACGGCTACGCTGCACGGATCGGAGGGGGTGGGCGTGGGGATCGCGATGGAGCCTGGGCCGAGGCCGGGGCGGGCACCGTCCATGTTCGACGTGGCCCGCCGTGCCGGGGTCTCCCACCAGACGGTGTCCCGGGTGCTGAACGCGCACCCCAACGTCCGGGAGAGCACCCGGGTGCGGGTCCGCACCGCGATCGAGGAGCTCGGCTACCGGCCGAACCGTGCCGCCCGCACCCTGGTGACCGGCCGTGACCGGGTGCTCGGGATCGTCGCCCCCCGGTCCACCCTGTTCGGTCCGGTCTCGCTGCTCGCCGCGTTCGAGGAGCAGGCGGTCGGTGCCGGATTCGGGGTCAGCGTCGTCCGGGTCCGCGAGATCGACGGCGGGTCGGTGCGCGAGGCCGTCCAGCGTCACCTCGACGGGCAGGTCGCCGGGATCGTCGTGATCGCGCCGGTCGCGTCGGTGGCCGAGGCGCTCGACTCCGTCCCGGGTGACGTCCCGCTCGTGACCGTCGACGGCGACCCCGAGCAGCAGCTGCCGATGGCGACGGTCGACCAGGTCGAGGGCGGTCGGATCGCCACCGAGCACCTGCTGGCCGCGGGGCACGCGACCGTCTGGCACGTCGCAGGCCCCACCGACTGGTTCGACGCGGCGGGCCGCGCGGCCGGCTGGGCCGCGGCACTGCGTGCGGCCGGGGCCGAGGTGCCCCCGGTGATGGCCGCGGACTGGAGCGCGGACGCCGGGTACCGGGCGGGGGAGCTGATGGCCCGGATGCCCGAGGTGACCGCGGTGTTCGCCGCGAACGACGCGCTGGCCACCGGCCTGCTGCACGCCTTCCACGACCGCGGCCGGCGGGTCCCGGGCGACGTCAGCGTCGTCGGGTTCGACGACGTGCCCGTCTCGGCGCACCTGATCCCGCCGCTGACGAGTCTGCGCGCGGACTTCGAGGCCGTCGCCCGGGAGGCGCTCGACCTGCTGCTGAACCACGGCGACGGTCCGGACGCGCCGCAGGCGGTGCACCGGAGGATCGCCCCGGTGCTGGTGTCCCGCGACAGCGTCGGCCCGCCGCAACGCTGACGGCCGCCGTCAGTCGGTGGTCTGCACCTTCGTCGCGAGCAGCTCCCAGCTGCGCCACCAGCTCTCCCGGCGCGGCGCCGGACCGGTGACGATCAGCTCGTCGGCGTCGGCGCGGGCGGCGAACTCCTCCAGGTACGCGGTGACGGTCTCCGGTGTCCCGACCGCGGTGTAGCGGGTCATCGACCGGATCTGCTCGCCCGAGGCGCTGTCGAGGACCGCGTCGGCCTCGGCGTCGGTCAGCGAGGCTCCCCGTCGGCCGGTGAACAGCCGCACCCGGGACCGCTGCACCTCGCGCTGGATCTGCTGCGCCTCGTCCTCGGAGTCCGCGGCGATCACGTTCACCCCGGCCAGGACGTGCGGGGCGGACAGCTGCTCCGAGGGCCGGAACTCGCGGCGGTAGAGCGCCACGGCCTGCTCCAGGGCGTCCGGCGCGAAGTGCGAGGCGAAGCCGTAGGGCAGCCCCAGTGCGGCCGCGACCTGCGCGCCGTAGAGCGAGGACCCGAGGATCGTCAGCGGGACCCCGGTGCCGCGGCCCGGGTGGGCCTCGACGCCCGGGACCAGGCTGGTCGTCCCGAGGAAGGCCTGCAGCTCCTGCACGTCCTGCGGGAAGGTCTCCGACGCGCGCGGATCCCGCCGCAGGGCCGCGACGGTCGCCTGGTCGGTGCCGGGCGCGCGGCCGAGCCCCAGCTCGATGCGGCCGGGGTGGAGCTCGGCGAGGGTGCCGAACTGCTCGGCGATCTGCAGCGGCGAGTGGTTCGGCAGCATCACCCCGCCGGAGCCGAGCGTGATGCGCTCGGTGTGCGCGGCGACGTGGGCGATGACCACGCTCGTCGCAGCCGACGCGATCGAGCCCATGTTGTGGTGCTCGGCGTACCAGATCCGCCGGAACCCCCAGTCCTCGGCGCGCTGCGCCAGCCTGGTGCTGGCCTCCAGGCCCTGGGCGACGGTCTCACCCCGGGCGACGGTGGCCAGGTCCAGGATCGACAACGGCAGCGGTAGCGGCATGACAGCACCTCACGGATCGACACGGTGACCTCTCGGTCAACGAACCGGAGGCCCATCCTCTTCCGTCCCGGGGGTTCCGGATCGGAAATGTGGCGACCCCGCGCGCGGCGGGAAGTCCTGCACCCCGAGCGCGACGCCGATCCGGCCCAGCGCCGCCCGGTCCTGCGCGTCGAGCCGGTCGAGGACGACGTCCCGGACCGCACGCAGGTGGGTCGGTGCAGCGGCGTGCACGACGTCGAACCCGGCGTCGGTGAGGGCGGCGAGGGTGTAGCGGCCGTCGTCGGGATCGGGGGAGCGGTGCATCCAGCCGCGGCCCTCCAACCGCTTCACCACGTTGGACAGCCGCGACAGCGAGCCGTTCGTCAGGAAGGCGAGCTCGCTCATCCGCAGCCTGCGTCCCGGTGCCTCGGACAGATGGCTGAGCGTCAGGTACTCGAACAGCGTGATGCCGTGCGCCTGCTGCAGCGGGGCCTCCAGCCGGCCGGGCAGCAGCATGATCAGCGAAATCACACTCGTCCACGCCGCCTTCTCCTCGCCGTCCAGCCACGTCGGCTCGTCACCACCGACCTCCGGCGTCGCCCGCTCCGTCGTCACCCGTCGCCCCCGTCCCTGGTTCCGAGCTCGTACTTTACAGGTGAAGCCATGAGTTGTAGCTTGAATTCATGAGTGAAGTCATTGACCACGCGACCCTCACGTTCCACGTCACGCCGGGCTACGGCGTCACGGCCCGCGACCTGCTCGGCTACAGCCAGGCGGTCCGGATCGGCGACCGGGTGGAGACCTCGGGCCAGGGTGGCTGGAACGACGACCTGGTCGTCGCCGAGGACCTCGAACAGGAGATCGTGCAGGCGTTCGACAACGTCGGGCGCACGCTCGCCGAGGCGGGCGCGACCTGGGCCGACGTGGTCCACGTGAACTCCTACCACAAGGTCGAGCCCGGGGCCGAGGCCATCGGCGACGAGCACAACCGGGTCATGGTCCGGGAGTTCCGCAACCGGCTCGGCGGGCGCGCGCCGGTGTGGACCCAGACCGGGGTCACCGTGCTCGGGCTCGCCACCATGCGGATCGAGATCCGGGTGACCGCCCTGGTCGGGTCGGCCGGCTGAGGCCGGCTCAGCGGGTCCGCTCGTAGTGCCGGCGCGCCTTGGCGCGGTTCCCGCAGACCGCCATTGAGCACCACCGGGCGCGGTTCGCGCGGCTGCGGTCGAGCAGGAACAGTCGGCACGCGTCGTTGGCGCAGGGGCGCAGCCGCCCGGGCAGCTGCTCCTCGACGGCGGCCCAGGCGAGTACGGCCTCGACGGCGAGCCGGGCGTGCGGGGGCGTGACGGTCCGCCAGGTCAGCCGGCCGTCGGTGAACTCCGGTGTCCGGCGCACGCCGTCGAGGAGCGGGGCCAGCGCGACACCCGGGTCGGCGTCCCCCCGTGCGACCCGGGTGAGTGCGTCCCGCGCGCGGCGCAGTGCCGCCAGCTCCTCCGGGTCGCCGTCCCCGCCGTGCCCCCGTGCCCAGCGGCGTCCCGAGGTGGGGTCGCGGAGGGCGTCGCGCTCCGTGCCGTCGACCAGGGGTCTGCTGTTGAGCAGGTCCAGTAGCAGGTCCACGTCGCCTCCTAACCGCATCGACTTCTTTGACAGGTTACATGCGAGCGTGCTTCCGTGACGGTGTCTAACCACATCGAGCACGTGAAGGAGTTAGCCATGCCGCTCGTCCACCATCGGACCGCGACCGTCGACGGACACGAGGTCTTCTACCGGGAGGCCGGTCCCGCGGACGCACCCACGATCGTCCTCCTGCACGGTTACCCGACCAGCTCGTCGATGTTCCGGCACCTGATCCCGCTGCTGGCCGGCGACCACCACGTGATCGCACCGGACCACCTCGGCTTCGGGCACTCCGCCGCCCCGCCGGCGGCCGAGTTCGACTACACCTTCGACGCGCTCGCGGACGTCACCGACGGGCTGCTCGAGCTGCTGGGGGTCGACCGCTACGCGCTCTACGTCCAGGACTACGGCGCACCGATCGGCTGGCGGCTCGCCCTCTCCCACCCGGAGCGGATCACCGCGATCGTCACCCAGAACGGCAACGGCTACGAGGACGGGTTCGTCGAGTCCTTCTGGACCGACGTCTGGGCCTACGGGGCCGCGCCCGGCCCGGAGACCGAGCCCCCCGTCCGTGCTGCCCTCGGCCTCGACGCGATCCGGTGGCAGTACCTGCACGGGGTGCCCGACCCGGGCACGGTGGACCCGGACACCTGGCACCACGACCACGCGCTCGTCTCGCGCGAGGGCAACGACGCGGTCCAGCTCGCGCTGTTCCGCGACTACCGCACCAACCGACCGTTGTACCCGCGCCTGCACGAGTTCCTGCGGACCTCGGGGGTCCCTGTGCTCGCGGTGTGGGGGCGCAACGACGAGATCTTCGGACCGGACGGGGCACGGGCGTTCGCCCGGGACGCCCGCGACGTCGAGGTGCACCTGGTGGACGGCGGCCATTTCCTGCTCGAGAGCCACCTCGACGTCGTCGCCGGGCACCTGCGGCGCTTCCTGGAGCGGGTCCCGCGGTGAGGCGTGCGCCCGACGGTGGACGCGCGGGTCGGTCCCGGCCGCGACGACGACCGCCGCTCACGCGGCAGCCAGATCGGCCTCCAGTGCCTCGGTGAGCAGCGCGACCAGCGCCTCGCGCTGCACGTCGGCCGACGAGCCGGACACGTCGTCGGCGCCGTCGAGTGCCGCCGCCGCGAGACCGGCCTTGGCGTCGATCAGGTCTGCGATCCGGGCGTCGATCGTCTGCGCGGCGAGGATCCGCCACGCGGTCACCGGTTCGGACTGACCGATCCGGTGGCTGCGGTCGATCGCCTGGGTCTGCTCGGCCGCGGTCCAGGACAGCTCCGCGAGCACGATGTTCGACGCGACCTGCAGGTTCAGCCCGACCCCCGCCGCGGTCAGCGAGCACACCGCCACCGCGACGCCCGGGTCGTTCACGAACGCGTCGATGTTGCGCTGGCGCACCGTCGGCGTCTGGTCGCCGCGGATCGAGGAGTACCGCACGCCCTGCTTGGCGAAGGTCTGCTCGGCGGCGTCCATGACGTCGACGTGCTTGGCGAAGAACACGACCTTGCCCGCGCTGCGCGCGATCTGCACCGCGTAGTCCGCCGCCAGCCCGGCCTTGGCCCGGCCGAGGCGGCGCATCATCGTGAACACGTTGTCCCCGGAGCCCGCCTCCGCCGCGTCCTTCTGCTCCCAGCCCGCGACGTCGCGGACCAGGCCGTGGTCGATGCCCTCGACGCCCGGGCCGGACCGCCGGGCCGCCAGCGCCGCGGTGTAGCGGGCCACCATCCGCCGGGCCAGCGCCTTCTCCGCCGCCCGGATCGACCGGCCGGTCGGGCCGTCGATCTCGACGGGCAGGTCGGCGATGCGCCGGGCCGGGATGTCCGCGGCGACGTCGATCTTGCGACGACGCACGATGCCCATGTCGACGACGCACTGGCGGGCGGCGCGCTCGAACAGCCCGTCGGCCGGGGTCATCCCGGTCGCGGTCAGCGCGTCGAGCAGCTCGGCGCGCGGCTTGGTCGCGTCGATCCAGCCGAGGAACTGCCAGATGGCGAGGAAGTCCTCGACGTCGTTGATCAGAGGGGTGCCGGTCAGCGCCATGAGCAGCGGTCGCGGGATGAAGGCCCGGATCTTCTCGGCGATCTCCAGGACGTGCTTGGACCGCTGCGAGGTGCGGTTCTTGATGAAGTGCGCCTCGTCGACGACCATGCCGCGGAACCCGAAGTCGCCCAGCCAGCCGATGTGCCGGTCGAGCACCTCGTAGTTGACGACGACGATGTCGGCGAAGCCGTCGACGGAGTCGCCGTTGCCCTGGATCGCGGTCGCGGACCGGCGCGGCGCCCACAGCGCGGCCTCGCGCACCCAGTTGGTCTTCACCACGTTCGGCACGACCACCAGCAGCGGGTAGGCGTTCGCCGCCTCCGCCGCGCGCAGCGCCTGCGCGGTCTTGCCCAGGCCCGGCTCGTCGGCGAGCAGGAAGGTGCGGTGCCCGTTCTCGGCGGCGGCGACGAGCTTCGCCTGGTGCGGCATCAGCTCCCGGCCACCCGGGATCGGGCGGGTCGACGGCTCGGGCAGCTCCATGCAGGCCGGGGCACCGGCCCCGGCACGCTCGAAGGAACGCAGCAGCGGGCCGAGCAGCTCCCAGCCGGTCAGCGGGGTCGGGCGCGGGCCGCTCGGCGGGGCGGCGGAGAAGTCGGGCGCCAGGAACGGGTTGGCCATCTGCCGGGCCACCACGGACCGCGGCACGACCTGCGGCTTCGCCGGGACCTGCGGGACGTCGACGGGCTCCGGTTCCGGCTCCGGCTCGTCGACCTCGATACCGGCCGAACGCAGCATCTCCCGCTTCAGCGCGCGCGCCGAGTCGGAGACGACGGCGTCGTCGGCGAGCAGTGCCAGCAGGCCGGCGTCGCGCACCGCGTCCATCGCCAGCGCCTTCGCGATCTCGTCGAGGCGCTGCAGGGTCTCGGCGCGCTTCGCGTCGTCGTGCCGGTCACGGACCCGGGCCCGTTCGTCACGCAGCAGTAGCGCCACCGTCTGGAACTTGGTGCGGGTGGCCGGGGTGACCCGGCCGCTCCGCAGAGCCGTCCGCACCTCGCGGGCGGCCCCGGTCAGCACCGACATCACGTCGTTGCCGCGCGGGCGGCGACGTCGCTGGGGGGTGCCCTGGCGAGCCCCGGTCCGGGGCCTGCCTCCTCGCGCCACGTACTGCTCCTGTCGACGTCCTGCGGCGCCGGTCCGTGGCCGCGTCCCTTGTGGGGGCCGCGGCCGGACGTGCTCGACGTGACGAAGGGCCTGATGGCCCCTCCGCACCACGAACCGGCCGGTGGGGGATCGCAGTCACGGAGGTCGGCGGTCCGGCTGCGGGAAGCGCCACAGGCCGTCGACGGTGTCCGGGACCCGCTCTCCGCCCCGGCCGTCGGAACGCCCGGGACGGGCGGCAGATCTGATCCGGGTGCCACCCTACCCCGCGCGGGCCCGGTCGGCGCGTGACACACCGGTGGCGGTCGACACCACTGCCGATACCCCTGCCGACAGCACTGCCGTCACCGGTCCGGGCCGACCGGTCCCTCGATCCGGAACAGCCGGCGGGCGTTGCCCTCGGTGAACAGGGCGCGGTCGGTGGCGTCGAACTCGTCGAGGAACGCCTCGACCTCCACCCGCGACGGGTGCTGGAAGGGGTGGTCGGTCGAGAACAGCAGCCGGTCGGGCGTCGTCACCGCGAGCGCGTGCTGCAGGTGCGCGGGGTCGAGCATGCCCGAGCAGGTGAGCACGATGTTCTCGCGCACGTACTCGGGCACCGAGCGTTCCAGCCCCGCGACCCGGGCGACGCCGTTCGCCCGGTCGGCCCAGTAGGGCAGCAGCTCCCCCCAGTGGCCGAGCACGACGGTCAGACCGGGGTGCCGGTCGAAGGTACCGCGGGCGATCAGGCGCAGCACCGCGACGGCGGCCTCCACGTGCCAGCCCCACCCGAACGTCGCGAGCGCCAGGTCGGTGGTGGTGCCGAACCCGGAGTACGACGCGTCGCGCACGGCGGGCGGCGGGACCTGCGGGTGCACGAACACCGGCAGCGCACGCGCCGCGGCGACGGCGAACAGGTCGTCGAGGCGCGGGTCGTCGAGCAGGAGCTCGCCGCTGCGGCCGTAGACCATCGCCCCGACCATGCCCAGGTCGGCGGCGCGTTCCAGCTCGGCCGCGACCGCCGACGGCGCCGCGGTGGGCAGGGTCGCCATCGCCCGCAGGCGTCGCGGACGGTCGGCGACGGCCGCGGCGGCGGTGTCGTTGAGCTCGCGGCACAGCGCGACCGCGTCCGCCGGGTCCAGCGGCCCGGTCGAGGGCGGGGCGATCGAGAGCACCTGCAGGTCGACGCCCTGGGCGTCCATCGCGGCGATCCGGCCCGCGCCGAGGTCGTGCAGCTGCGCGAGGTGGTCGCCGATGTCGTTCAGCGCGGTGCTCGGGTCCCGCCGGTCCGCCGGCAGGGCGGCCAGCGCCGCGTCCAGCGCGGGGGAGGTCCAGTGCTCCTCGACGGCGATGATCGACATGGGTGCTCCCGCGGCTGTCGGAGGACCGGCCTCGCGACCACGGGGCCGACGACGATGCTGCCACCGCAGGGACGGCGGGGTCGCAGCGCCCGGTGCCGCCGGGCGGGCGGGTCGACCATCGTGATGCAGGCGCCGCCTCAGCCGCGCAGGATCCGCGGGATCGCCTGCCGCACCGCCGCGAGGTCGGTGAGGACCTCGACGGCGCCGGCCGCGGTCAGCTCGTCGACACCGGCACCGCCGGTGCGCACCGCGTAGGCCGGGTGCCCGGCGGCCGCCGCGGCGCGCACGTCCCACTCCGAGTCGCCCAGCACGAACGCGGTCGACCCGGCGACCCGGCGCACCGCGGTCCTGACCAGGTCCGGGTCGGGCTTGGTGCGGCGCGCGTCCTCCCGGGTGAGGCAGGCGTCGGCCAGCTCGCGCCCGCCGAACAGGTCGAGGTAGGCATCGACGTGCTCCGGGTCGCCGGAGCTGGCCAGCACGACCTTCATCCCGAAGCCGTCGCGCAGGTCGGCGAGCAGCTCCGCGGCCTGCGGCAACGCGACGACCTCGCCGAGCAGCGGGTCGAACTCCTCCTTCCAGGCCGCGCGGGCGTCGTCGCCGTGGGCGTCCTCGAACTCCTGCCCCGCCACGGCGGGTACCAGCTGGTCGCCGCCCATCCCGACGGCGCGGTGCAGCCGCCACAGCGGCACCGTGACGTCGAACCGGCGCAGGGCGCGGGACCAGGCGAGGGCGTGGTGGTAGTTCGTGTCGACGAGCGTGCCGTCGACGTCGATCACCGCGGTGTCCGGGGTCGTCATCCGCGCGGGGTACCCGCGCGCCGCCGGTCCAGTCCGGGTCCGCCCGGTGATCTGCGCCCTGCGGTGCCGCCGGGTGGAGCGACCGGCCTGCCGGACCGCGGCCGCCCTGTTCGGGCTGCCGACGCTGGTCGGGGCCGGGGACGCCGTCCCGCTCGCCGACGGTGCGTTCCCGGCCTGCTGGTGTCTCGGCGTGCTCTGCACGGTCGAGGACAAGGCCGCCGTGCTGGCCGAGCTGCACCGGGTGCTCCGCCCTGGCGGGTCGCTCGGGCTGCTGGTGTTCCTGGCCGACACCGAACGCCCGGCCGGGTCCCCGGAGGGCAACCGGTTCCCGTCGGCGCCGGAGCTGCGCGCCTTGCTGCACGACGCCGGGTTCGCGCTCACCGACGAGGCGGCGCTCACCGCCTTTCCCCCGTCCCCGCAGGACTGGCGGGACAGCACGGCCCGGGTGGACGCGGTCCTGGACCGCGACCACGGGCACGATCCGCGCCACGCCGCGGCCCGCGAGCAGTCCGAGCGGATCGGGCGGCTGATCGCCGACGGCACCGTCACCGGCCTGCTGCTGCACGCCGTGGCCCGCTGACCCCGGCGCCCGCCGGGCTCACGCGACCGGCATGCCCGCCCCGCCCGCGCCGACACCCGGCCGGGGCTGGGGGAGCGCCGGACCGGCGTCGCGCAGCAGGTCGGCCAGCCCGCCGCGGGCACGGCCCCGGGTGCGGGCGCTGGTCCGGACCGTCCCGGGCGCACCTGGGACGACGCGGTAGCCACCGGCCCGCAGCCGGGCGACGAGCCCGTGGTCCTCGCCACAGGCCAGCGGCGGGAACCCGCCCACCGCCGCCCACGCGTCGGCGCGCACCCCCAGGTTGGCGCCGTACACCGGGTGCTCGGGCGGCGCCGGCTCCCCGGGCGGGCGCGGCAGCCCGGGCACGTCGAGCACCACCCCACCGGCGACGGCGTCGGCGCCGGCCGCGGCCAGCGCCAGGTGCGCGGCCACCCAGCCGGGGGTCACGGTGCCGTCGGCGTCGGTGCCGAGCAGCCAGCTCGTGGCGGGGGTGGCGCCGTCGGCGGCGAGCAGCGTGGCCAGGGTGCGGGCGGCGACCTCGCGGACCGCGCCGATCGTGACCGGTCCGGCGACCTCGTGCGGCCGCTGCACGGGCCGGCCGCCGGGCAGCGGGGCCACCCCGGCGGTGGGTTCGAGCACCGTCACCCGCACCCGGGCCGCGGCCGGGTGCGTCGCGGCCGCGGCCCTGGCGAGCGCGGCGGTGGTGTCGGAGCAGCGGTCGGCGACCACGCACAGCGCCCGCGCGGTGAGCCCTGGCGTGTGGTCGAGGGACGTCAGCACGGAGCGGACGCACGCGGCGACGGTGGCCGCCTCGTCGTGGGCGGGGACGAGCACCCCGACGGCGGACGGTGCGCCACGGGTCCGCACGGGCCGGCTCACCGGCGCCGGACCACGTGCAGCAGGAACTGCTCGTCGGTGTGCTCGACGAGGGTGTCGAAGCGGTCGTCGGCCAGCACGCGTGCGTGCACGGCCGCGGCGTCGGCTGGTGCCTCGGCGGGCCACTGCCGCCAGTGCACCAGCACCAGGTCGCCGCCCGGCACCAGCGCACCCGCGATGCGGTCGAGCACGGCGTCGACCCGCGTGGCGGGCAGGTAGTAGAGGAACTCCGCGAGCACCACGAGGTCGACCCCGCCGGGGACGGCCCGGTCGTCGTCGACGTCGGCCCGGAGGATCTCGACGCCCGGGGTCCCGCCGACGGCCTCGGTGGTGGCGGCGACGGCCTCGTCGACGACGTCGGAGGCCACCAGCCGGTCGCAGCGGGCCGCCAGCGCGCGGGTCAGCTCGCCGAGCCCGCACGCCGGTTCGGCGGCGAGGGCGTAGTGGTCCCGGGGCAGGCAGGCCAGCAGGACGTCGCGCTTGCGCCGCTCGTAGAACGAGCCGCGCACGTCCCAGGGGTCGGCGCCGTCGCGGTAGAGCCCGGCGAACAGCTCCGGCGGCGCCCCCGAGGGTGACGGCTCCCGGAAGTGGACCTCGTGGTCGCCGTCGAAGTGCGCGAGCGTCGCCGCGGACAGCACCGCCCGGGTCCCGCCGGGCGGCACCGCGGACTGCGACGCGTGCGCGGCGATCGCGCGCCGCCGGGCGTCGCGGTCCTCGGGCGACAGGGTCAGCCGGTGGGCGCGCTCCCACGGCACGCCGGGGTCGGTCGGTGGGATCCGGGTGCGCGCCCAGATCGGGAACCCGAAGCCGTGGGCGGTCACCGGGGCGGCCCGGGGGCAGGCCCGCCCGACCGCGGCGTGGTCGGGGTGGGGGTCGCCGCGCCACGGGCTCGCCCAGGCGTCGGCGCCGGCGAGCAGCCCGGTCAGCGGCCCGACGAGCTGGTCCTCGTGCAGCGCCGAGTCGGGCAGCCCGAGCCGGTGGACCGTCGCGGGGACGCCCAGCTCGGCCAGCGCCGCGTCGAGCTCGGCGAGGCGGGTGCGGGCCAGCTCGGCCCGGTCGATCGACCCGACCTCGGGCAGGGCGGCCTCCCCGTCGCTGGCCAGGACGATCTCGACGGTGCCGCCCGCGGCGACGACGCCGCGCATGAGCCCGGCCGCGCCGAGGGTCTCGTCGTCGGGGTGGGCGCAGACCACGACCAGGCGGCCGAACGCCGACGGGTCCAGCTCGCGCCGGGCGAGGGTCACGGCCGCGTCCTCCCAGACGTGCGCGGTCTGTACGGGCTCCATCAGGTCACCGGGGCGACCAGGGCGCGCCCGAGGGCGGCGAGGTCGCGTCCGCCGTGGTGCTGGCGGAGGTAGATCTGCAGGTCCGCGAGACGTTCGGTGAGCAGCGGCGACCCGGCCAGCCCGGCCACCCCGGCGATCTCCGGGGCGGCGTCGAGGACGGTGCGGCACGCCCGCTCCACCGCGGCCCGCACGGTGGCGACCGCGTCGTGGTGGGGGCTCGTGGGGTCGGCGTCGATCCGGGCGGCGGTGACGGCGAGCAGGGCGTCGGCGGCGGCGACGGCCGCGTGCACCGCCCCCAGCGCGGCGAGCCGGTGCGGGTCCGGGTCGGTGGTGCGCAGGGGTTCCGCGACGTGGTCGACGACCGCGGCGGCGGCACCCAGCCACACCGCGGCCACCCCGGCGCCGCCGTGGGCGAAGCCGGGGCGCGCGGTGTAGGCGTCCGGGCCGCCGACGACGGCCTCGGCCGGCACGGGCACGTCGTGCAGTACGACGTCGTGGGTGTCGCTGGCGGCCATCCCGGACGCCCGCCAGGCGGTCACCCGTTCCACCTGCGGGGCGCGCAGGTCCAGGTCCACGAGCCGGGTGCCGTCCTGCGCACCGGCGACGACCAGGGCCCGGTCGAGCAGGTGGGTGCCCGAGCAGAACCGCACGGTGCCCGTGAGGCGCAGCCCGTCGCGGCCGCCGTCGAGCCGGGCCCCGCCGCCGGACCGCGACGCCCAGACCCCGTAACTGGCGCCCGGGGCGGGGGAGCGGTGGAGGTCGGCGAGGATCGCGACGGCGTCGGCGTGCCCCTCGGCGAGCCGCGCGACCGGCAGGTCCCGTCGTGCGATGCGGGCCAGCCGGGCCCACCGGGTCGCGGTCGCCCCGGCGCCGGGCAGCGGGAGGTCCAGCTCACCGGCGGCCACGACGGCCGTGAGCGTCGCCCCGGGTGCGGCCGGGAACGGCTCGGTGGGGCCGGTCGGCGCGGGCACCGGGTCCAGGACGCCGGTGCCGGTGACGGCGGGTCGGTGATCGATGGTCACGGATGACCGTATGTCCGTCCCCCGCGGGTCCAAACCCGACCGGAGGGTGGTCGGGCTCAGCCGTACAGCCGCCGGTGGGCGAACCGGACCGCGCCCCGGTAGAGCGCACCGGTCGCCCCCGCCGCGGCCAGCGCGGCCCGCGCCGCGTTGGCGCCGGGCCCGCCGTGCACCGCCCCGCCGGGGTGCGCCGACGCCCCGGCCAGGAACAGGCCCGGCACCGGGGTGTCGGCGCGGCCCAGACCCGGCACCGGACGGAACACCAGCTGCTGGTGCACCGCGGAGGTGCCCGCGGTGATCGCCCCGTCGACGAGGTTGCCGTCGCGGCGCTGCAGGTCCGCGGGCCCGGCGACGGCGCGGGCCCGGACCAGCGACCCGAACCCGGGGGCGTGGTCCTCCACCACCTGCTGCATCCGGTCGGCCCAGCGCAGCACCTCGTCGCGGCCCCAGCCGAGCCCGCGCGGCACGTGGGTGTAGGCCCACGCCGACTCGGTGCCGGGCGGGGAGCGGGTCGGGTCGGCCGTGGTCATCTGCCCGAACAGCAGGAACGGGTCGCCGGGCAGCCGGCCCGCGGTGAGGTCGGCGGCGTAGCGGCGCAGGCCGTCGAGGTCGGCGCCCAGGTGCACGGTGCCGGCCGACCGGGCGCCCGGCGCGGTCCAGGGGACCGGCCCGTCGAGCGCCCAGTCGAGCTTCACCGTCGAGTGGTCCCACTGGAACCGGTCGAGGTCGGCCACGAAGCGGGCCGGCAGGTGCTCCTCGCCGACGAGGTCGCGGAAGAGGCGGGGCGCGTCGACGTCGGCGAGCACCGCCCGGCGGGCGAGGACACGCTGCCCGGCCGCGTCCACGACACCGCTGGCCCGCCCGGACGGTCCGACCAGCACGGTCCGGACCGGTCGTCCGCAGTCGAGCCGACCGCCCCGTGCCGTGAGCCGGGCGACGAGGGCGCCGGTCAGGGCACCGGCACCGCCCTCCGGGACGGGGAAGCCGACGCGCTGCCCGACCATCGCCAGCAGCCAGCCGTAGGCGGCGCCCGCCGCGGAGTCCGGCCCGAGGTCGGTGTGCAGGGCGTTGCCCGCGAGCAGCAGCGGGGCGGCCCGGCCCCCGAAGTGCTCCTGGGCCATCCGGGCGACCGGCTGTACCAGCATCCGGGCCAGCCGCAGGGCGTCGCCGGTGCCGAGCGTGCGCAGCAGCCGGGTCGCCGGGCGGACCGGTGGGAACGGGCGCAGCGCGGCCGCGAGGACGTCGTCGCCGATCCGGTCCCACTGCGCGACGAGGGCGCGCCACGCGGCGCCGTCGCCGGGGTGGTCGTCGTCGAGCGCGTCGGCGGTGTCGTCGAGGCGGCGGTGCAGCACCGCGCACCGGCCGTCGGGGGTGGGGTGGGCGAGCACGGCGGGGGCGTGGCGCCACACCAGCCCGTGCGCGCCGAGGTCGAGCTCGCGCAGCACCGGGGACGCGGCGCCGAGGGGGTGGAAGGCGCTGGCGAGGTCGCTGACGAAGCCGGGCGCGGTGATCTCGGCCGAGCGCACGGCGCCGCCCGGCGCCTGGGCGGCCTCGCAGACCAGGACGTCCCAGCCGGCGTCGGCGAGCAGGTTCGCCGCGACGAGACCGTTGTGCCCGGCCCCGACGACGACGGCGTCGACCCGTTCTGCCACCCGTTCTGCCACGCGGTCCCCCTCCCGTGCCACGGCCCGCGGGCCCGCCGTGCATCCGCGGTACCCGGGCTCACGGACGTCATGCCGGTCACGACGGGCAGCCCGCCGGTGCGCGGGTGGCCGCGCCGGCACGTCGACCGACCGGTGCCACGGACCCGGTCGAGTATGCCGACCCGGCCCGGCACCACTCCCACGGCCACGCGGTGGGCCGCGGTGGGACGGACCGCCGGATGCGGGTTGCCGGCCGGACGCCCGTGCCGGTTTCGCCGGGGTGCGCCCGGGTAGCCGGGCGCCCACACCACCGGCGACCCCGAGGAGACCCCATGCGTGCCCTGACCTGGCACGGCCGCCGCGAAGTCCGGGTGGACACCGTTCCCGACCCGGTCATCGAGCAGCCGGACGACGTGGTCGTCCAGATCACCAGCTCCGGCCTGTGCGGCTCCGACCTGCACCTCTACGAGGTGCTCACCCCGTTCCTGACCCCCGGCGACATCCTCGGCCACGAGCCGATGGGTGTCGTGGCGGAGGTGGGATCGGCCGTCACCGAGCTCTCGGTCGGTGACCGCGTCGTGATCCCGTTCAACGTCAGCTGCGGGCACTGCTGGATGTGCGAGCGCGGCCTGCAGTCGCAGTGCGAGACCACCCAGAACCGCGAGCAGGGGACCGGCGCCTCCCTGTTCGGCTACACCCAGCTATACGGGCAGGTGCCCGGCGGACAGGCCGAGTACCTGCGGGTGCCGTTCGGCAACTCGCTGCCCATCCGGGTCCCCGAGGGGCCGCCGGACGACCGGTTCCTGTTCCTGTCCGACGTGCTGCCGACCGCCTACCAGGCCGTGCAGTACGCCGCGACGCCCGCCGACGGGACGCTGGTGGTGCTGGGGCTCGGGCCGATCGGCGACATGTGCACCCGGATCGCCGCGCACCTGGGGGTCCGGCGGGTGGTCGGCGTGGACGTCGTGCCGGAACGCCTGGCCCGGGTCGAGGCGCGCGGGGTGACCGCGCTGGACCTGGGCCACGGCGACGACGAGGTGCTCGGCGCGATCCGGTCGATGACCCGGGGCCGTGGCGCCGACGCCGTCATCGACGCGGTCGGCATGGAGGCGCACGGGTCCCCGGTCGCGGCCGCGGCCCAGAAGCTCGTGGCCGCGATGCCCTTCGGGCTGGGCCGCACGGTCATGGAGACGGCCGGTAGTGACCGGACCGCGGCGCTGGAGCTGGCGATCGGCGCAGTGCGCCGGGGCGGCACGATCTCACTGTCGGGCGTCTACGGCGGCAGCGCCACCCCGCTGCCGCTGCTCACCCTGTTCGACAAGCAGGTGCAGATGCGGATGGGCCAGGCCAACGTGTGGCGCTGGGTCCCGGACCTGCTGCCGCTGCTCGGCGACGACGACCCGCTCGGCGTCGACCACTTCGCCACCCACCGGGTCCCGCTGGAGGAGGCGGCCCAGGCCTACTCGATGTTCCAGGACAAGAGCGACGGCGCGGTGAAGGTGCTGTTCACCCCCTGAGCACGTCATGATCCTCGTCGTCCGGTGTCGAGCCCGTGCTCCAGCGGCAGCCCCCGGTCGGCGACGACGTCCTTCATCACCAGGGTCGAGGACAGCCGCTGCACGCCGGGCAGCGTGGTGAGGCGCTCGTCGTAGAGCCGCTGGAACGCGGGCAGGTCCCGGGTGATGATCCGCAGCAGGTAGTCCGGGTCGCCGAACAGCCGCTGCGCCGCGACGACCTGCTCGATGTCGTCGACGGCCGACTCGAACGCCTGCACCGTGTCCTGCACGGCCTCGTGCATGGTCACGAACACCAGCGCGTCGAACCCCAGGCCGAGCCGGTGCGCGTCGAGGTGGGCGCGGTAGCCCGCGATCGCCCCGGAGGACTCCAGGGCACGCAGCCTGCGGTGGCACGGCGACACCGACAGCCGCACCCGCTCGGCCAGCTCGGTGACGGTCAGGCGACCGTCGGCCTGCAGCTCGGCAAGAATCTTCCGGTCGATCGTGTCCACGGAGAAGAATCTTGCACCATGCCGGGTGCTCGGTGGGAACAACGGGAACACCTGTCGGCGCCTCGTGCCTAGCGTCGTGGCATGCCGATCGGAAGTGTGCTGGGGTTCTCCGGCCTGTCGTTGCTGCTGGTCCTGACGCCCGGCGCGGACTGGGCGTACATGATCCGCGCGGGGCTGCGCGGGCGGACCGTGCTGCCGTCGCTGGCGGGGCTGCTCGGCGGGCACCTGGCGCTCACCGGGCTGGTCGCGGCCGGGATCGCCGCGGTCGTCGCGCGCCGGCCGGAGGTCCTCACCGTGCTCACCGCCGTCGGCGCGGTCTACCTGCTGGTGCTCGGTGCGACGACACTGCTCCGACCGGCCGGTCCCGCCGTGGCGGCCGTCGACGGCGGGGGGTCCGGGCTCGGCGACCTGGTCCGTGGCGCCGGGGTCAGTGGGCTCAACCCGAAGGCGCTGCTGCTGTTCCTGGCGCTGCTGCCGCAGTTCACCGACCCGGCCGCGCCGGTCCCCGTCGGCGGTCAGATCCTCCTGCTCGGCCTCGTGCACGTCCTCGGCTGCGCGCTCGTCTACACCGGCGTGGGTGTCGGCGCCCGCGCCGTCCTGGCCGCCCGGCCCGCCGCGGCGCGCGTGGTGTCCCGGGTCGCGGGTGCCGCGATGGTGACCCTCGGCGCCGTGCTGCTGGCATCCCAGCTCGCGACGGTGTAATCATGTGAGCATCGATGCGGGAGGTGCGCGATGACAGGACGAGGACGCGGGCGGGGCGGCTGGCAGCAGGCCGACCTCCCCCCGGCCGACGACGCCGCGGCGTGGTTCTCCGGACGGCTGCCCGACGGGTGGTTCACCGGGGCGCCGGAGGTGACGGTCGACCGGGACGAGATCGTCGTGGTGGGGGAGCTGCCCCCGCTCGATGCCGACCACCCCGACACCGACGAGGGGCGGGCCGACGCCGCGGCCGCCGAGGCCGGGCGGATCTCGCGCTTCCGGGAGGAGACCCGGGACCGGCGGATCGAGATCGCCCGCCAGGCCGAGAGCCGCTACCGGCGCAAGGTCGCCTGGGGCGCGCGGATCGGCGGGACCCGCGAGCTGTTCACGACGATCTCGGTGCCGGTGATGACCCGGCTGCGCCAGCCCGAGCGGGCGGTGCTCGACACCCTCGTCGACGCCGGGGTGGCCCGGTCCCGGTCGGACGCGCTGGCCTGGTCGGTGCGCCTGGTCGGCCGGCACACCGACGAGTGGCTGGCCGAGCTGCGCGCGGCGATGGGGCGGGTGGAGGAGCTGCGCTCGCAGGGCCCGGAGTGAGACCGCGCTGAGACGGACGGCGGCAACCGCTCGACCGGACGTCGCGCGGGCCGGGGCCGTCCGTCGCAGCCGCGCCGCCGTCCGTCCCATATCCGGGCCGGAGGCGTGTGAACGCGGCGTCGCCGGGAAAGATCCTGGTCATGTCGATCCTCGCGTTCGCACACCGGGCCCTGGCCCGCCGTGCGCGGCCGGGCCGGGCGTCGGACCTGTGCTACTCGTGCATGCGGCCGGTGCAGTTCTGCGCCTGCCCGCCCCGCACCGCCTGCTAGTTCCCGACCGGTCTCATCCGACCCGCAGCACGTCGCGCCGCGGGTCGAACTCCACTGCGCCCGCCGCGTGCAGCTCGCGCAGCCAGCCCGCCATCGGCCACCAACCCCACCGGGTGTGGAACAGCCGGGCGTTGCCGACGATCTCGGCGATCCGGGCCGGGTCGGTACGGGCCGGCGGATGGTGCTGGTGGTAGGCGTGCGCCCCGCCCACCCACACCAGGTCCAGCCCGCAGGACAGCGCGAAGTCGGTGTCCTCGCCGCCGTAGCCGGCATAGTCCTCGCAGAACCCGCCGCCGGTCCGCCACGCGTCGGCGGTGACGGCGAACGACAGCGACCAGAACAGCTCGCGACGCGGTTCGGCCACCAGGGTTCCGTCGGCCGGGGCCGGGCGCGCCGGGTGCGGATCGGTGTGCCGGTGCAGGTCCTGCTCCGGCAGCACCCCCGCCGGCAGGTAGGTGACCGGCCCGCACAGCAGCGCGTCCGGGCGCCGTGCCGCGGCGTGGCGGTAGCCGTCGACCAGGTCGTCACCGGGCAGGCAGTCGACGTCGAGGAACACCAGCAGCGTCGCCCCGTCGGCGAGCGCGGCGACCGCCCCGGCGTTGCGTGCCGCGGCCAGCGGCAACGGGCCCGGTGCGGGGACGGTCAGGACCCGGGTCGGAGGGCCCTCGCCGTCGGTCACGGGGTCCTCGCCCATCCCGACGACGACGTGGCCCACCGGCGGGCCCGCGGCGAGCACACGTCGCTGGCGGGCGAGGTGGTCGGTGCGGCCGCGCACCACGGTGACCACGGCGACCCGCGTCGCGGGCGCCCTCACGCGGCGATCCGGTCGAGGACCGCGGCCGCCCGTTCCGCGGCCCGACCGTCGGACCAGCGCGACCAGCCCGCCCCGCCGCGGGACAGCGCCTCGTCGAGCACCCCCGGCCAGTCGGCCGGGGCGGGCCAGCGGTCGCGGACCGTGGCGAGCCCCGCCGCCCGCAGCACCGCACCGGTGGCGGTCTGCTCGCCGTACGGGCGCTCGGCCGGGACGACGACCGCGGCCCGGCGCGCGGCGGCGATCTCGGCGACGACGTTCTGGCCGGCGTGGCCGACGACGACGTCGGCGTCGGCCAGCTCCGCCCACACCTCGCCCGTCCAGCCGGCGCAGGTGAGGTTCGGCGGGGCGCCGGCCAGCGCGCCGGTGAGGCCGCCGGCGACCCGCCAGGTCCAGTCCGGGGTGGCGGCGGCCGCGGCGGCGAGCGCGGCCGGGTCGGCGCCGCCGTCGCCGCTGCCGGTCAGGACCAGCACCCGACGCCGGCCCGGGCTCGGGCCGGCGGTGCGGTCGTCGTAGCGGGACAGGCCGCCCAGGTGCACCGTCCGGCCGGTCAGCTCCGGGCGCCACGGCCGCGGCGGGTCCGCGGGCCACGGCGCGAGGAGCACCTCGGCCAGGTCGTAGGCGGTGCGGTGCGGCCGGTCGAGCCGCTCCCCGGGCTGCGCGACGACGGCGACCGGAACCCCGTGCAGCCGCGCCAGCAGGGCGATCTCCACGGACACGTCGGCCACGAGCAGCCGGGCCGGTCCCGCGGCGAGCAGCGCCGAGACCGCGGCGGTGCGAGCACGCAGACCGTCGTGCCGGCGCGGCACCCAGTGCAGCGTCCCGCCCGCGGTCACATCGGCGGTACCGGTACTGGCGCAGGTGTCGCTGCCGCCGGTGTCGGGGGCAGCTCGTGCCAGGCGCCGGGCCAGCCGGGCGGGGCGGGCCTGCTCCCCACCCCGACGACCGGGGTGCGGCAGTGCGCGGCGATCGCGGCGGCGCGGTGGGCGTGCCCGCTGCCGTGGTGGTGCACGTAGTAGACGATCGTGCCGCCGGTCATGCGGCGGCCAGGGCCCGGTAGATGCGCTCGTAGCCCTCGACCATCACCTCGGCCGAGCAGGTCGCCTCGGCGTGCCGGCGGGCGTCGGTGCGCGACAACAGCGACGCCGCGCGGATCGCCTCGGCCAGACCCTCGACGTCGCCGGGCTCGGCCAGCACCCCGCTGAGCGGGTCGACGATCTCGGGCAGTGCGCCCCTGGCGAACCCGGCGATCGGGGTCCCGCAGGCCAGCGCCTCGGCGACGACCAGACCGTAGGGCTCGTCCCAGCACGGCGACACGACGGCGACGGTCGCGTCCCCGACCAGGCGGGCCAGCGCGCGGTGGTCGAGATGGCCGACGTAGTCGACGCCGTCGCCGAGCAGCGGGGCGACGCAGGAGTCGAAGAACGCCCGGTCCGGGCACGGCCCGGCCAGCCGCAGCCCGGTCCCGGCCAGCCGCGCCGCGCGGATCGCCTCCACAGGGCCCTTCTCCGGCACGACCCGGCCCGACCACACCGGGACCCCGCCACCCGGCCCGTACTCCCAGGCCGCGATGTCGACGCCGTTGCGGACGACCGTCGCGCGGGCTCCGGTCGGCGCCCACGAGCGGGCGGTGTGCGCGCTGACCGCGGCGAACCGCAGCCGGCGTGGGTCGCCGAGCCGCACGGCGGACTCCATCCACGGGGTCGGCGGCGTGTGCAGCGTGGTCAGGACGGGCGCGTCGAGGGTGTCGGCCAGCGCGAGCGGCAGGTAGTGCAGCGAGTTGTTGTGCACCACGTCGAAGCGTCCGCGCTCGCGGGAGAGCGCCAGCAGCAGCTCCAGGTAGGAGTGGTGCTCGGCGAGGAACCACTCCGCCGGCATGCCGACGTCGCTGCGCGCGGCAGGCGAGATCGGCGGCAGCACCGCCATCTCCCGGACCCGCAGCCCCGGATCGGAACCGGGCGCGCCGAACACGGTCACGTCGTGACCACGACGTCGCAGCCGGGACGCGAGCCCGGCGGTGTGGGCCTCCAGCCCACCCGGGAACGGTTCACGGATCGGGTAGCGGGCCGAGGCGATGAGCGCGATCCGGGAGGTTACCGGCGGAAGGCGGACGGGGTCATGGGTCGACACGCTCCGAGGCTCGAAGGACGGAACCGTGCGAGCTGGCGGCTGAACCCGGACGTTCCACCGATCATGCGGCTCCCCGGAGCCCCCCACAACTCGACCATGGTCGCCGGGACCCGGCTACAGCCCCAGAACCTCCAGCGTGTCGGCGTGTCGGGCCAGTCCGGCGTCCACCCATCCGGGGTGCGTGGCGTACCAGGCCCGCTGCGCCGCGGCGACCTCGTCCTCGGCGACCGCCCGGCCGGAGACGCACCAGTGCGGGCGCGGCGGCACGTCCAGTCCGAGGGCGTCGACGACGTCGGCGCGCAGCGGGGCCCGGATCCCGCCCAGCAGGGTGCGTCCGGGGTCACCGACGACGCCCGGCATCCCGGCGGCGTCGAGGATCCGCCCGGCGAGCAGCGTCAGCACCTCGTTGCCGGGGTGGTTGAGGGTGTGCGCGGCCGCCGCGCCGAATCCCGCGATCGCGTCGGACACCCCGACGTCGGTGTCGCGGGCCTCCCGCCGGGCGAGCTCGGCGATCCCGCGCCGGCCCACCTCGCGCAGCGCGTCCGGCGTCGGCGGCGGACCCGCCGGGCGTCCGGCGGCGGCCGCGAGGACCCGCAGGTCGTGGTAGGGCACCCCGGGCGGGACGGCGGCCGGGTCGGACGCGTGGCGCACGATCGCCGACCACGGGTGCAGCGCGGGATGGCGGATCACCGGCCAGCGCGCGACGACCGCCCCCGGCGCGAGGCCGGCGGCGATCTGGGCGGTGCCCAGGGGCAGGTCGCGGTAGTCGTCGCGGACCGGCTGGGACGCGAGCAGCCGGGTCCGGGACAGCAGCCGGCGCAGGTGCGGCAGGTCGTCGGCGGTGAGCTCGTGCACCGGCGGGATGCGGACCGGGGTGACCGGCAGGTCGGCGACGGTGGCGAGCAGCACCCGGACCGACTCGGCCTGGCAGTTGCCCCACACCAGGGCGAGCGGTCCCGGCGTCGGGGCGTCGAGGCCGTAGAGGACGCCGTAGTGGCGGCGGCGCGGATCGGTCACCCGGTCATCGTGGCCCGCGCGGTTGATCCGCGCCCGGACGGGCATCCCGGTGGATCCGAGGAGAGGAGCCGTCGCGTGCGCGTGGCATCCGTGCCCACCGCCCATCCCTACGTGGCGTCGCTGCACCACCCCGAGGTGGTCCGGCTCCCGGACCCGCCGGTCCCGGGCGCCCGTCCGGGGGTGTGGTGGCCCTCGCCCTGGCTCGACGCCGAGCACCTGCGCGCGCACGCCGGGGAGGTGGACGTGCTGCACGTCCACTTCGGCTTCGACGACCGCACCCCCGACCAGCTGCGCGCACTCGTCGCGGCGCTGGAGGAGACCGGTGTCCCGCTGGTGCTGACCGTGCACGACCTGCGCAACCCGCACCACGCCGACCCGGCGCCGCACGCCGCGGCCCTCGACGTGCTGGTGCCGGCCGCCGCCGGGCTGGTCACGCTGACCCCGGGGGCCGCCGCGCGGATCCGGGAGCGCTGGGGACGCGACGCGCTGGTGCTGGGGCACCCGGCCGTCGTCGGGCCGGACTGGCTGCGCCGCCCCCGGCCCCGCCGCGCCGACGGGTTCGTCGTGGGCCTGCACGCCAAGAGCCACCGCACCAACGCCGGCCCGGTCGGGGTGGCCCGCGCGCTCGCCGCGACCGCCCCGCCCGAGGTGGCACTGCGGGTCGACGCGCACGACGACGCCCGCGGCCGCGCCGTGGCCCACGCCCTGCGCGACGAGCCCCGCCTGGAGCTGCGGGTGCACCCCCCCGTTCGACGACGACGCCTTCCACGCCTACCTCCAGGAGCTCGACGTGTCGGTGCTCCCGTACCGGTGGGGGACTCATTCCGGCTGGCTGGAGGCCTGCCACGACCTCGGCACGGCCGCGCTGGTCCCCGAGGTCGGGCACTTCCACGAGCAGGCGCCCTGTTTGACCTACGCCCTCACCGAGGACGGCCCCGACCGCGCCTCGCTCGGCGCCGCCGTCGCGCTGGCCCACCGGACCCGCCCGGCCTGGCGGGCCGACCCCGACGACCGGGAGCGGCTCCGCGCCGAGGTCGCCGACGCCCACGCCCGCGAGTACCGCCGGGTCCTGGCCGGGGTGGCGCGGTGACCGTCACCGTGCGGGTCGTCGCGCCCGGCGCGTCCGGGCACGGCGTGGTCCGGCACGCCGCTGCCGTCGCCGCCGCGGTGGCTGCCGAGGGCCTCGTCCCGGTCGGCTCCGGCCAGGCCGACCTCTCCCATGCCCAGTTCACCGACGCGCTCTGGGGCGCCGATGTCGCCGCGGCCGCCGACGCCTTCGTCGAGCAGGCGCGGGTCCTGCCCCGGCCGCTGGTCGTGACCCTGCACGACCTCCCCGGCGCCGACCCCGACCCGGCCCGCGACGCCCGCCGCTGCGCCGGGTACCGGCGTGTGGTCGCCGCCGCCGACGCGGTCGTCGTGTCCGCGGGACACGAGGCCGACAAGGCCCGCGCGCTCGGCGCGGTCGACCCGGTGACCGTGGCGCTGCCGCTGCCGGTCGTCGTGCCCGCGGAGCAGGCGCCGGGCTGGGCGGGGCTCCGCACGCTCGGCGTGCTCGGGTTCGTCTACCCCGGCAAGGGGCACGAGGCCGTCATCGACGCGGCCGCGGCGCACCCGGACCGGCCCGCGGTCGTCGCCGCGGGGGCGGTCTCCGACGGACACGACGACCTCGCCCGGTCCCTCGCCGGGCACGCCCGCTCCCGCGGGGTGGAGTGGATCCTGACCGGGCAGCTGGAACCGGCGGCGCTCGCCGCGGCTGCCGCGGCGGTCACCGTCCCGGTCGCGCCGGGCCGCACCGTCAGCGCCAGCGGTTCGCTGCTGGCGTGGCTGGCCCACGGCCGCTACCCGCTGGCGGCGGTGGGCGCCTACGCCCGCGAGGCCGCCGTCGCCGCCCCGGGCTCGGTGGCGCTCTACGACGACGAGGACCGCCGCGACGCCCTCGTCGCCGACGCCCTGACCCGGCCCACCGCCACCCGCGGCCCGGTCCCGGACTGGCCGGACGCCGGGGCCGGGCACGCCGCCCTCTACCGCGGGCTGCTCGCCCGGTGAGCGTGCCGGGCAACCGCTGGGACCTGCTGGCGCCACACACCGGGCCGCCGCCGTTGGTGGGGGTGGTGGTGTGCCACTACCGCCAGCCCGCGCAGCTGGCCCGCACCGTCGCCGCGCTGCAGGGCCAGACGCTCCCGCCGGTGTCGGTGGTCGTCGCCGACGACGGGTCGCCGGAGCCGCCGGACCCGGCCGCGCTCGCCGGACCGGTGCCGGTGCGGGTAGTGACCCAGGACGACCGCGGCTTCCGCGCCGCCGCCGCGCGCAACCGCGGTGCCGCACGGGCCGACGGCGAGATCCTGGTGTTCCTCGACGCCGACACCGTCCCCGGGCCCGGGTTCCTCGCCGCGATCACCGCACGGATCGCGGCCTGCCCGGACGTGCTCGCCGTCGGCCGTCGTCGGCACGCCGACCTGTCCGGCACCGCACCGGGCGACGATCCGGCCGCCGCACCTCAGCTGCCCGACCCGGCCTGGCTCGCCGACGGCTACCGGCGCACCCGCGACCTGCTCGACGCCTCGGGCACGGACTGGCAGCTGGTCATCAGTGCCGTGCTCGCCCTGCACCGCGGCCTGTTCGACGACCTCGGCGGCTTCGACGAGCGCTACGTCGGCTACGGCGGCGAGGACTGGGACCTGGCCTACCGGGCCTGGAACAACGGGGCACTGCTGGTCCACGAACCGGCCGCGGTGGCCTGGCACGACGGCCCCGACTGGGGTGGCCGCCCGGCGGACCACGACACGGTGGGTGGCGGCAAGGACGGTGAGCGGATCCGGATCGCCGCGCTCGTCCCCGACCCGGGCGTGCGCGGTGCACCGCTGCCCGGCGCGGTCCCCGACGTCCTCGCCACCGTCGACGCCGATGCGCGCGGGTGGGAGCTGGTGGAGATCGTCGACGCGGTGCTCAACCAGACCCACCGGGACGTGCGGGTGCGGCTGCCCGGCGGCGACCCACGGCTCGACGAGCTCTACCGCGGTGTCGCCGACCCCGGCCCGTGGAGCCCCGACCGGCTCCGCCGCGCCCGGGCCCGGCTGCACGTCCACGCGCCGCTCCCGCCCGACGTGCTGGCCCGCGCGATGGACCTGCTCACCGGCCACGACCTCGGCCGCGTCGAGATCGCCGGACCCGACCGACGGACCCTCGCCGCACTCGTCTCCACCCGGGCGGCGGGCCGGGCCCGGCGCGGGCGGGTCGACGACGCCGTCGCCCAGCACCGGGAGGGTGTCGCCACCCTGCTGCCCCGGAACGTTGCCCGGGCTGCCGCCAGGGATGCCGTTCGGGTTGCCGTAGCCCTACGGAGGCCCGACCGCCCCGCAGGGCCCTAGCCTCGCCGGCATGACCGCACCAGCTGCCTCCCCGGTCCGCGGGGCCCGCCGCGCGATGATCGTCGCGGTGGTCGCCTCGCTGCTCGTCGCCTCGCTCTGCGGGATCGTCGCCCTGCTCGGCGGCGGCTTCGGTGACCTGCAGGCGCGGATCGTCGCCACCACCCTGATCGTCGCCGCGTTCGGCACCTCGGCGCTCTGCCATCTCGCCGTCGTCACCCGTGCCGTGCGGCTCCTCGGGTTCGCCGGCCTGGCGGCGAGCGTCGTCGCCGCGGGAGCGGCCCTGTGGCTGGTCTGGAGCGGCGACGAACTCTTCGAGGACGACGGCGACGGCTCGGTGCTGAAGACCCTGCTGGTGGCGACGATCGTCGCGATCAGCCTCGCGCACGCGAACCTGCTCCTGCTGCTCGCCGAGCGACGGCGGACCGTGATCCGCACGGGCCTGGTGCTGACCCTGGCCGCGATCGCCGTCGTCGCGACGATGCTGGCGCTGCCGGTGATCACCGACGGCGCGGTCGGCGGCGGCGAGTGGTACTGGCGCTGGTTCGGTGTCGCCGGGATCGTCGACGCGCTCGGCACCATCGCACTGCCGGTGCTGGCCCTGGTCCTGCGCGGCCGAGGGGAGCACGGGCCCGCCTCCACCGGAACCACCTCCACCGGGACCGCCTCCTCTGGGACCACCTCCTCTGGGGCCACTGCCGAGGACGACGGCACCGGCACCCCGGGCGCTGCGCCGGAGGTGGCACCGGACGCGGCACCGGTCCGGATCGTGCTCGACCTGCCGGCCGACCTGGTCGCCCGGCTCGACGCCGCCGCGGACGGAGCGCCGAGGGACGCCGCGGCGCTGCGCGTCCTGCGGAACGCACTCGTCGGGGGCTGACCCGCCCGGGTCCTGGCCGTTGGCGCTGTCCGTTGCCGGATCCAGGGCGGTCGGCGGAGCCGGGGACGCGACCGGTGCGGGTCAGGCCCGGGTGTCGCCGCCACGGTCGCCGCCACGGTCGCCGTCGCGGTCGCCGCCGCGGTCGTGGCCACTGGCACGGTCGCGGTCGTCGGCCCGGTCGAGCCGTGCCCGCCGCTCCTGCTCCCGGCGGCTGTACGCGGCCTGACGGACCGCGCCGTCGTCGGCGAACCCGGAACCCAGCGCCCCGGCGACGGTCCCCATGGACGTCGACAGCCAGGCGATCATGATCCAGTCGTCCGGCCCGGACTCGCGCATGAGTTTCGAGGAGAGGTAGTCCGGCGGGATCACGAGGAACGCCGCCACCAGCGCGAGCACGAACAGCAGGGCGAACATCGCGAGCACCCCGCAGGCCACCGTGATCACCGTGGACAGGTTCGACAGCAGCATCTCCTCGCGCAGTGAGCGGTGTCGCCGCGACTCCCAGAGCCGGTTGTCGAGGATCAGCCACGCGGTCATCCCGACCAGGGCGATCAGCATGACCGTCACCTGCCGGGCGGTCCCGAGCGCCGTCGCCAGCTCCCAGATGTTGGAGTAGAAGATCCCGAACGCGGCCCCGGCCGCCGCCGCGGCGATGGCGGGGGACAGGCTCGGCACCAGCCGCCACGGACGGTTCGCGCGGACCAGCCCGGCCAGCAGCCGGACCCGGCCGCGGAGCCCGGTGAGTGCCAGCCGGACGTCGATGTCGTCCTCGACCCCGCCGCTGCCGGCGCCGGAGTCGTCCCCGTCCGCGCCTGCCTGCCCCCGGTCCTGGTCCCGGCCCCGGCGGTCGTCGTCGGACCTGGCTCCCGACCCCGGGTCGATCCGGGTCAGGGGGCCCGCATGGCCGGCGTCCGGCGCTCCTGCCTCTCCGGCGTGCGCGGGGTCGGCGGGCATCAGGTGCCCGGTCACGAGACGGACCACCGTGTCGCGGCACCGCCGGTACTGGTTGATCGCGCCCAGTGCGGGAAGCGACACCAGGCCCACCCGGTGCCCGGTCCCGCCGTCGGCCACGACCGGGTCCGCCCCGGAGCGGCGCGGCAGGTCGGTGAGCAGCACGACGGCGTCGGCACCGTCCCGCTCGCGCACCCGGTCGCCGATGTCGAGAGCGGGCAGCGCGCCGCGCTCGTCCAGCACGATCGGCTCGTCGGCGACGCGGACCTCCCAGCGGGCGTCGTCGTGCGCGCCGAGCGCGGCCGGCAGGTCGCGGACGAGCCGGTGGGCGAGCTCGGTCGGCAACCCGGGGTCGGCGACGAGGTCGAGCACGGTGGTGCGGGTCGCGTCGGTCACGGGGCGTGAGGCTAGTGCCCACAGACCGTGGCGGCACGACGTCGGAGGCGGGCCCGCCGGCGGGCCCGGTGGACCGCGAGCCCGTGGGCAGCGGGGCGGATGGCGGGTGAGGGTTCGGCCGGGTGTCGGACTGTCGGTGCGGCCGTGCGGTCGCACGTTGTGCGGCCGTGTGGCGGACCGATATGGGTGGCGGTGGCAGGAGCGTGCCGGAGCCCGGGGACGGGCCAGCCGCTCAGGAGACCCGCGCAGGAGACCAGGGACGCCTGCCGTGGGCCGGGTGCCGTGCCGTCGCGTTCCGCGGAACGTGGGCGGCGGCACCGGCGCGTCGGGTCAGGCCGCGGCCGTCGATGCCGTATCGGGAGGCAGCAGTGCGTCCAGGATGGGGCCCGGATCGAGGCGGTCGCCGTACCAGTCGGGGGTCAGGGTGTCGCGGTCGATGCGGAGACGGGCTCGGGTGTTGATCTCCAGGAGTGTCTCGGCGCTGCCGTCGAGCGGGGCTCCGGTCGGTCGGACGACGGTGCCGTCGGGGCGGTGGACGGTCCACGTCCCACCGGGCGGGCGGAGGATCACGTAGCCGTGGTCGTGCACGAGCCGGTGGTGGAAGCTGCACAGCAGCACCAGGTTGTCGATGTCGGTGGGGCCGCCGTGCAGCCAGTGCCGGACGTGGTGGGCATGCAGGTGCCGGGTGTGCGCGCAGCCGGGGAACCGGCACCCGGGCCGACCCTCGGCAGCGCCCGCGGCGCTCAGTGCGGCGATCTGGGAGGGACCGGCGAGTCGGCGGGACCGGCCCAGGTAGAGGTGGTTCGCGTGGCGGTCGGTGAGCAGGACGCGGGCGCGCGCGTCGCAGGCGAGCCGCTCGGCCGTCGGCGCGGGGATCTCGGGTCCGCCGTCGAGGCGGGCGGAGCCGGTGGTGGCGTCGTCGACCACCGTGACCCGCGTCCCGGGGCGGGACACGACCGGCCCGCCCTCGTCGTCACCCTCACGCGTGACGAGGTCCAGCAGGGCGTCGGCGCGCCGCGCGGCCAGGGTGTCGACGACGGCGCCCGGGGCGTGCTCGGCGGCCTCGCGGGCCCGTTCGTGAGGGCCGACCCGCGGATCGGGCTCGGTTGACGGTGCCGCGGTCGAGGGGGCGACGGCGACGACGTGTGCCTCGATCGCAGCGACCAGGGCCGCGCCGTCGTCGGGGGTGAGGCGGGCGCGCAGGACGAGCGAGCCGTCGCTGTCGTGGTACCAGCTCACACCACGCAGGGCTGCGGTGGTCGCGGGCGGTGCGAGGCGGCGGCGCGCGGCGCGGACCACGCTCTCGACGTGGCTCGCGGTGCCGGTCAGGGCGAGGTCGAGCAGGACCTGCTCCGCGGGCGGAGGCGCGGATGCCGGCGACGGGCCGTGCGCACCGGGGACGGGTGCGCCGGTCGGGCGTTCGGGCGCGGGTGGGGTGTCGTCGGTGCCATGCACGGCCGGGTCGGTGCCGTCTGTGTGTCCGGCTGGGGACGAGGACACGAGGCCCTGGTGCGAGTCGGTCACCGGGCTGGTCCCGGGGTCGTCGCCGGCGCTGCGGGTGGTGCTGTCGTCGCCGGGTCGAGGGTCGGTGGTGGCGTCGGCGTCGAGGTGGGGCGACGCCGCTGTGGTGCAGGGGGCAGGAGTGTGCGGCATGGCGGCCGGTGTGGGAGTGGGAGTGAGGCGGGCGAGGACGGAGTCCTCGGCGCCGGCGAGGCGGGTGATCGCCCGGACCTTGGAGTAGGAGATCCGGCCGGCCGCGAACGCCTCGGTGATCCGGGGCAGCCGGGTCAGTGCGTGCGCGACGCGCAGGTGCTCGGTCGCGGTGCGCAGGCTCATCCCTGCGCGCCAGGTCAGCCAGTGGGCGCAGGACCGGACGCCGACCCCGCACCAGCCGCCGCGGTCGTCGAACTCGGCGAGCAGTCGCAGGAAGCGGCACTCGGCGGCGGCGATGTGGCCGGCGAGACCGAGGAGCTCGGACTCGAGCTCGTGCAGGTCGAGTGGCAGCGGGCCCGGGTCCGCTGCGGGGGTGATCGGCTCGGCGGACGGTTCCACGACGGCTCCTTCATCGAACGTGTGTTCGCACGAGTGTGGCTGAGGGGTCCGACAGTTCGGATTGACCCGTGGTGGGGCCGGGCCTGTGGGGTGCGTTCCGCGGAACGCGCACGGACGCCCGTCGCGACCACCGCAGGCGCCCCCGGTCAGGAGGCTCCCGGTCAGGAGGTGATCCCGGTCAGGAGGCGATCCCGGGCGGGCGCGGCCCTGGTCAGAGCTGGGCGCGCAGCCACTCCGCGGCGATCGAGGCCAGCGGCTCGAGCTCCTTGTACTCCGCGACCTCCGGCGGCAGCGTCTCCAGGACCGACGCGAGACGGCTGCGCCAGGCCGGGACCTGCGCGACCCCGTCGAGCGGCAGCAGGCGGATCCCGATCAGGAACAGCACCGCCCCGGTCAGCGGGAGCCGCACCAGGTGCTGCACCTCGGTGCGCAGGTGTATCTGTCGGCCGGGGTCGGTGAGATCGAGCCGGGTCCGGGCGGGCTGCCAGTGCGGGGCGGCGTCGAGGGACAGGTCGCGGTGGTCGTCGGGCTGCAGACCCCAGTTCAGGCGGCGGTAGGCCTCGCCGGGGTGCAGCCGCAGCAGGAAGCGTTCGGCGCGCTCGAACACGCCGCCGGGTCCGTTCCCGGGGACCGGCCCGTGCAGCTCCCGGAAGCTCATGCCGGCGTCGAACCCGATCGACCACACGGAGGCGAACGCGACGGCACCGGCGTCGAGCCACAGCGCGTCGTCGCGGGCGCCGAGCACGACCACGTCCTCCGCGACGAGCCGGGACACCCAGCGCAACGGGTGTTCGGGGAGGGTGGCGTCGTCGCCGAACACGAACTCCCGGTCGGTGCCGGTGGCCGTGTCACGGAACCGCCACCCGCCGGCCCGGCCGGGGATGCGGGTCAGGGTGCAGGTGCCGGGCTGCTCGGCGGCGAGCCGACCGAGCAGGTACAGACAGGCGTCCCAGCAGGACGCGCGGGCGTGCGGCGCGGCGACGAACCGGGCGGGCTCGCGGTCCAGGATCGACGCGCGCTCGGCGGCGACGGCGGGTCGGTCCGGGCCGTCGTGCAGGATCCGCCCGCCCCAGGAGCCCGCCTCGCTGCGGCGCTCGACCCCGGCCGGTTCGACGTTCGCGCTGATCCGGTAGGTCGGGTGCGGCAGCGGGAACGGGTAGTCGTCGACGCCGGTCACAGGTCCAGCTCCAGTGTCGCCCCGGCGGCGCGGGACACGCAGAGCGCCATCCGGTCGGCGCGCTCGTCGGCGGTCAGGACCGTGTCGCGGTGCTCGACCCCGCCGTCGACGACGGGGGTCACGCACTCCCCGCAGACCCCGCGCCGGCACATCGCGGGCGCGGTGACCCCGGCTCGGTGCACGGCGTCGAGCAGGGTCTCGTGGGCACCGACCTCGACCGTGCGGCCGCTGCGGCACAGCACAGCGCGGAACGGGGTGCCGGGCTCGGGCTCGCCGACGAACGCCTCGGCGTGGATGCGGGCGTCGACCCAGTGCGCGGCGCGGGCGGTCCGGGCGGTCGCGGCGATCAGGCCGGGCGGGCCGCAGGTGTAGACGTGGCTGCCGAACGGTGCCGTGCCCAGCAGCCGCTCCAGCGCGGCCCGGGCCTCGACGCGGCCGGTCGCCTCGACGAGCCGGTCCCCGCAGAGTGCGCGCAGCGCGTCGCGGTGCGGTGCGGGGCCGGGGCGGTGCACCGTGAGCACGGTGTACGGGTTCCCCCAGAACGCGTGCCAGCGGGCGTGGGACAGGACCGCGGTCACCCCGATCCCGCCCGCGACGAGCAGGTGGTGGCGCGCGGTGTCGACCGGCGGGAACGAGCTGCGCGGCGTCGTCGCCACGACCGCGTCACCCGGGACGAGACCGTGCGCCCACACCGAGCCGCCACGGGAGTCCGGGCGCCGCGCGACCGAGACGTGCCACCGGTCGGGTGCGGGGGACGGCGCGGTCAGCGAGTAGGAGTTCCAGCGGCCCGGCGCCCATTCGACGCCGATGTGGCCGCCGGGCGGCGCCGCGGGCAGTGACCCGGTCCCCGGCGCGGCGGCGAGCTCCAGCGAACGGACGTCGGGCGCGGCGTCGGTGACCGCGACGACCCGCAGGTGCACCCCCGGCCGGGTCACGGCGCCCGCTGCGGCGTGGGTGCGCCGAGGAACGCCCCGAGCCGGCGCGAGTGGTGCCCGGCGACGTGCAGCACGACCCGGCAGCCGGGACAGGCCACGGCGTCCCCGACGGCCGCGTGCACGACGACGTGCCGGTGGCAGTGTCCGCAGTGCACCGTCCGGTCCCGGGTGGCGTGGGCGACGTCGGTCGGGACCAGGACGAGCTCCTCGTCGAGGGCGCCACGGTGCAGCGCAGCGGCGCGCACGGCCTGCACGAGCGCCTCGGGCCCGGTGACCAGGATCCGGGTGCCGGTGACCAGCGTCGCGAGCTCCCGGTCGAGCAGCGTCGCAGCGTCCGCGCCGGCAGGGAGCCGGACCAGGCGGTCGGCGGGCCCGAGGTCGGGAGCGGGCGCGGAGCCGCAGACGACGACCAGGTGCGGTGACCCGCCGCGGTCGGCCGGACCGGCGTAACGCGGCACCGTGGTCCACTCCGGTGCGACGTGCACGGACGGGACGGCCGCGCCGGTGCGCAGCGGGCGGACGGGGTCGGGCATGACGGAGAGTGATCATACGGGCGTCGCGTGAACACCACATGGCGCCCAGCGAATGCGCAGGTCGCCATTTCTGGTGAAACTGTCGCCGAGTCGGTCACGATCTCGGCGCCGGCGCGATGAACTGCGTGAAGCGCCCGCACGTCGGAGAGGGGGACGTCATGGACGGCACGCCGTACCGCCCGCGGCACGCCCTGCGTGAGACCCCGCCCACGATCGCCGTCCCGGCGCAGCGGGGCGCCCCGCGGGCCGAGGCCGTGACCCGGCCGGACTCCGTGACCCGGCCGGACTCCGTTACCCGGCCGGACACCGAGACCCGGCCGGACACCGACGAGCAGCACAGCGCGGGTCCGTGGTGGGCGACGGTCCCGGCGCCCCGGGACGGCACCGCGCACCCCGCACCGCCCGCCCCGGCGCCCGAGCGGCCCTGGTTCACCCCGGTCCCGGTCGTCGTCGAGCCCGCGGCCGGGCCCGGCGCCGACGGGAGACTGCCCGGGTTCCCGACCGCGCTGCTGCCGCGCCGCCGTCGTCCGCTGGCGGTCGGTGCGGGCCTGGCCGGCGCGATCGCGGGGATGCTCGTCGTGTTCGCGGTGGTCGTCGGCGCCGCGGGGGCGGCGGGCCGCGGGATCGAGGACGCCGCCACGGCGACGGCCGCGGTCGGCGACTGGCGCGCCGCGGGCGGCCAGGTGCACGTCACCGCGATCACCGAGGCCCTGCGCGACATCGCCCGGGCAGGGTCGGACGGCGGGATCCCGGCCCTGGTCGAGGCCTGCCGCGGCCTGCGCGACGAGGTCGCCTCCGCCCAGGCGTACCCGGCGATCCCCGACGCCGTCGCCCAGACGTACTGGCGCGACGGGCTCGCGGCGGGCGCCGACGCCGCCCGGCACTGCATCGCGGGGGCGTCACTGGGCGACCCCGGACTGCTCGGCGACGCGGCCCGGGAGCTGAACGGGATGAGCTCGCAGCTGGGCGCGGTCGCCGACCGGCTCACGCTGCTGTCCGGCGGCTGAGCGGCGGGCACTCCGCACCCGGTGCGTCCGCGCCGCCGCGCCCCTCCATCGGCTTCGCGGGCCCCTGTGGGCGGTGCTCCACGACCGGCCCGCCGAGTCCCGTCACCTTGCCGACGTCCTCTCGGAGGCCCCTCTGTCCGCGACGCGCGGGCGTGGCGTGTCGTTGCGGCGGGCATCGGAGCCCCTGCGCCGCTAGGGTTCCCGCCGCAGGTCAACCGGGACGAACGGAGTGGGTCATGGATTCGGGGGCGCAACCGGCCGCGCGTGCCGAGGACGGTGGGGCGCGGCGGGACCCGGCGGAGGGCGGACTGCTGAACCCGTCGCCGACGGCCGGGGCCGCGAGCCGCGGCACCCTCATCGGCAACGGGCTCACCTGGGTGGCGGCGTGGAGCCTGCGGGTCGCGCTGATCTCCCTGGGGCTGGTCATCCTCGGCTACGTCACCGGCATGCTGTGGGTCGTCGTCTGGCCGGTGCTGCTCGCGATCCTGCTGGCCACCGTCCTGCGTCCGCCCGCGGCGCTGCTCATCCGGTGGCGGTTCCCACCCGCGGCCGCCTCGGCGCTGGTGCTGCTCGTCGGCATCGCCGCGGTGACCGGCCTGTTCGTGGGCATCGCGCCGTCGATCGCCGGGCAGACCCAGCAGATCACCTCCGGCGTGATCGCGGCGCTCGGCCAGATCCAGCAGTGGATCTCCGGTCCACCGCTGAACCTCGGTGAGAGCCAGATCGGCGACATCATCACCCAGGTCACCCAGCAGCTGCAGCAGAGCGCGACCTCCATCGCCGGCGGCGTCCTGACCGGGGTGTCCACCGTCGCGTCCGGACTGGTCTCGCTGGTGCTGGCCCTGGTGCTGACGTTCTTCTTCGTCAAGGACGGGCCGCGGTTCCTGCCGTGGCTGACCTCGATCACCGGGCGCAGCGCGGGCGGGCACATCGCCGAGGTGCTGCGCCGGATGTGGGACGTCCTCGGCGGGTTCATCCGCGTCCAGGCGCTGGTGAGCCTCATCGACGCCGTGTTCATCGGCATCGGCCTGGTGCTGCTGGGGATCCCGCTGGCGCTGCCGCTGGCCGTGCTGACCTTCATCGGTGGGTTCATCCCGATCGTCGGTGCGGTCGTCGCGGGCTCGCTGGCGGTCCTCATCGCGCTGGTCACGCAGGGTTTCGGCACCGCGGTCGCGGTGGTGGTGCTGGTCGTGGCGGTGCAGCAGATCGAGGGCAACGTGCTGCAGCCCTTCCTGCAGGGCCAGAGCCTCAAGCTGCACGGCGCGGTCGTGCTGCTGGCGGTGACGGCGGGCGGCTCGCTCGCCGGGATCGCCGGCGCGTTCCTCGCGGTGCCGGTCGCGGCCGTCGTCGCGGTGCTGCTGCGCTACCTCGGCGAGCAGATCGACCTGCGGGACCGCCGCTTCTCCGGCGTCGACGACATCGCCGCCGCGGGCCCGCCGGTCGCCGCCGCCCACGACGCGGCACCCGCCGACACCTCCACGGCGGGGGACCCGGACCGGGAGACGGAGGGCGCCGGGAGCGGCCCCGGGAACGGTTCCGTGCCCGCCCCGCCGGACTCCGCCCGTCAGGACGGCGGCTGACCGACCCGTCCGGGCAGCCGGTCGGTCCCCAGCAGCCGGTCCATCACCCGGAACCGGAGCACCACCCACATCACGGCGAACCAGCAGACCAGGGCCGGCAGCACGACCAGGACCACCGGCGGCGCCGCGCCGGTGAGCCCGACGTACGACGACAGCGCCGGGGTCCCGACCACGCCCGCGAACACCAGGGTCAGGCCCAGCACCAGCCAGGCCGGGCGACGGTCGTGCACCGGCGCCGTCCACGCCGCGAGGAACCGGTGCGGTGGCAGCAGGAACAGGATCAGGACGAACGACGCCAGCCCCACGAACGTCGACAGCCCGGTCTGCGCGCCGAGCGTCGCGGCCGCCTCGGCGAAGTCGGCGTCGGTGCCGTAGGTCAGCCCGGTGTAGCTCTGGAACTGGGCGATCACCTGCTCCGGGGTCCGCCCGCTGGTGAAGCCCTGCAGGATGCCCTGGTAGAGCAGCGTGTAGACGACCGTCCCCGCGCCCGCAGTCACCACCGAGGCCGGCACCACGAAGCGGGCGAGGTTGCCCAGCAGGTCCGGGTCCGGCTCGGACGGCGTCGCCCACAGCGTCAGGAACAGCGTCGGCACGCCGACGGTCAGCAGCGTCAGCCCGACCTGGGTGGGGGAGTAGGGGAACCCGAGCCCGAGCATGGTCACGGCCATGATCACCAGGCCCTGGGTGGCGACCCGGGTGAGGAACACGTACATCGACACCGCGATGCCGTCGATGATCCGGCGCCCCTCGCTGCGTGCCGGCAGCAGCGCGGCGAACGAGTCGTCGACGAGCACGATGTCGGCGACGTCGCGGGTCACCGCCGAACCGCTGCGCATCGCGACGCCGACGTGGGCCCGTTTGAGTGCCCGCGCGTCGTTGACGCCGTCGCCGAGCATCGCGACGTGCGCACCGCCCCGGCGCAGGCTCGCGACGATCCGCTCCTTCTGCTCCGGGGCGACCCGCCCGAAGACCGTGGTTCGGGCGACCAGCGCGTCGAGCGCGGCCCGGCGGTCGGCAGTGATGTCGGCAGAGTCGGCGGAGTCGGCGGAGTCGCTGGACTCGGTGGAGTCGGCGAGCTCCGCGGCCTCCGACCCGTCGACCGGCTCGCCGACGTCGAGCCCGGCCTGGGCGGCGAGCGCGGCGACGGTGCGCGGGTCGTCGCCGGACAGCACTTTCACCGCGACCCCGTCCGCGGCGAACCGCTCCAGGGCGTCGGCGACGCCGGGACGCAGCTCGTCCGACAGCGCCACCAGCGCCACCGGGACCAGGTCGGGCAGGGCGGGACGGCCGTCGTCGCCGCGCAGCCCGGCAGCCGGCCGCGCGGACCGGGCCAGCAGCAGCACCCGCAGCCCGGCGGCGGCGCGTGCCGCCACCCGGTTGGCGACGGCGTCCGGGTCGCCCAGGTGCGGGGCGAGCACGTCCGGGGCGCCGAGCACGAACGCCTCGCCGTCGGTGGTGACCTGCCCGGACCAGCGCAGCGACGAGGTGAACGGGACCTCGTCGCGCAGCTCGGACGGGGCGCCGGGCAGCGCGGCGGCGAGTGCGGCGGTGGTGGGGTTCGGGTCGGTCACCGAGGCCGCGAAGCGGGCGAGCGCGGGGCCCGGCTCGGTCCCGTCGAGCGGGTCGACACGGTCCAGGCGCAGCGCGCCGGTGGTCAGGGTGCCGGTCTTGTCGGTGCACACGACGTCGACGTGGGTGACCGCCTCCACCGCGTTGACCCGCTGGACCAGGGCGCCGCGCCCGGCGAGCCGGGCCGCACCCCGGGTGTAGGCGACGGCGATGAGGAAGAACAGGCCGTAGGGGACCAGCCCGGACAGCACCGCGGTGATCTGCACGACCCGCAGCAGCGAGAACCCCTCCAGGAACGCCTGGGCCAGGATCGCGCCGCTCATCAGCACGACCAGCACCATCGTCAGCCGTACGACGAAGTCGATGCGCCGCTGCAGCGGTGTCGCCTCGGTGGTGTCCGCGCGGGCCTGCAGCGTCAGCCGGCCGGCGTAGCTGTCGACGCCGACGGCGGTCGCGCGCTGGCGGGCGGTCCCGGTCACGCAGTGGCTGCCCGAGCGCAGCAGGTCGCCGGGATCCTTGACGACCGGGTCGGACTCGCCGGTGAGCAGCGACTCGTCGGCCTCGGCCCGCCCGGTCAGCACCGGCCCGTCGACGACGACCTGCTCGCCCGCCCGCACCACCAGCACGTCCCCGACGACGACGTCGGCGGCCGGGACCCGCTGCTCGACACCGTCGCGCACGACGGTGACCTCCGCGGCGTCGAGCAGCTGCAGCCGGTCCAGCTTCCGCTTGGCGCGCATCTCCTGCGCCGCCCCGACGACGGCGTTGACCAGGCCGAGCCCCACGCTGGTCAGGGCGTCGCCGTAGCGACCCAGCACCAGCAGGGCCAGCCCGATCGCGAACAGGATCGTGTTGTAGAAGGAGAAGACGTTGGTGCGCAGGATCCGCCCGTAGCCGCGCGTCCCGGCGCTCACCGGCGCGTTCGTCCGGCCCGCGCGGCGCGCCGCCGCGACCTGCGCCGCGGTCAGCCCGTCGTCGGGTGCCGTCTGGACGGTCTCGGCCGTCGTCACACCGTCCCCTCTCCGCCGTCGATCCCCGTGCGGCGATCGTGGCAGGCCGGGATGTGTGCCGACTGTGCGCGAGCTGAGCGCTCACCAGCGCTGCAGACCCCCGCGCTTGACGAGCTGGGCGGCGATCACGTTGCGCTGGATCTCGTTGGTGCCCTCCCCGACGATCATCAGCGGGGCGTCGCGGAAGTACCGCTCGACGTCGAACTCGGTGGAGTAGCCGTAGCCGCCGTGGATGCGCACCGCGTCGAGGGCGACCTCCATGGCGGTCTCGGAGGCGAACAGCTTCGCCATGCCGGCCTCCATGTCGCACCGCTGCCCGGACTCGTACTTCCGGGCGGCGTGCAGGATCAGGGTCCGCGCAGCGGTGATCTTCGTGGCCATGTCGGCGAGGTGGTTGCCGACCGACTGGTGCTGCCAGATCGGCTTGCCGAACGACTCCCGCTCCTGGGCGTAGGCCAGGGAGTCGGCCAGAGCGGCGTCGGCGACGCCGAGTGCGCGCGCGGCGACCTGGATCCGGCCGGTCTCCAGGCCCTTCATCATCTGGGCGAAGCCGTGTCCCGGCTCTCCGCCGAGCACCGCGTCGGCGGGGACGGCCATGTCGGTGAAGGCCAGCTCGCAGGACTCGACCCCCTTGTAGCCGAGCTTGGGCAGGTCCCGGGACACGGTCAGGCCGGGACCGTGCTCGACGAGCAGCACCGAGATGCCGCGGTGCCGCGGCTCGGCGGTCGGGTCGGTCTTGCACATCAGCGCGATCAGCCCCGAGCGCCGCGAGTTGGTGATCCAGGTCTTGGCGCCGTTCACCACCCACCCGTCGTCCGTGCGACGGGCGTGGGTCGTCATCGCCTGCAGGTCCGAGCCGCCGCCGGGCTCGGTCAGCGCCATCGTCGCGCGCAGCTCGCCGGTGGCCATCCGCGGCAGGTACCGGTCCTGCTGCTCCCGGGTGCCGAAGGCGACCAGCAGCTTCGCCACGACGGTGTGCCCGCCCATCGCGCCGGCCAGGCTCATCCAGCCGCGGGCCAGCTCGGCCGTGACCAGGGCGTAGCAGGGCATCGAGACCGGCGCCTCGCCCCACGGCTCGGGGACCGCGAGCCCGAAGATCCCGAGCTCCTTCATCTGCTCGATGAGCCCCTCGGGATAGGTGTTCGCGTGCTCCAGCTCCCGCACCACCGGGCGGACGTCCCGGTCGACGAAGTCGCGCACCGTCTCCACGACCGCCCGCTCCTCGGTGCTCAACCCCGTGTCCGACCCGGCGCTCTGCCCGTCCATGCGACCGAGCATCGGTCATCGACCGGGGACCCCGCGAGCCGGGGTGACCGGTCGTGTGCGACGGAACATCCGCGGCGGTGGGACCGTTGTAGGTTCCGAGACCCGACACAGGGAGGTTCATCCCCATGACCGAGACCGCGATCCTCGCCGGTGGCTGCTTCTGGGGCGTCCAGGAGCTGCTGCGCGCGCGTCCGGGCGTCGTCTCCACCCGGGTCGGCTACTCCGGCGATCCGAACACCCCGAACGCCACCTACCGGCGCCACGGTGACCACGCCGAGGCCGTCGAGATCGTCTTCGACCCGGAGCGGATCTCCTACCGCGAGATCCTGGAGTTCTTCTTCCAGATCCACGACCCGTCGACGAAGGACCGCCAGGGCAACGACATCGGCCGCAGCTACCGCTCCGCGATCTTCTACACCACCGAGGAGCAGCGGGCCGTCGCCCTGGACACGATCGCCGACGTCGACGCTTCCGGGCTCTGGCCGGGCCGCGCGACCACCGACGTGGAGCCGGCCGGCGACTTCTGGGAGGCCGAGCCGGAGCACCAGGACTACCTGCAGAAGTTCCCCTACGGCTACACCTGTCACTTCCCGCGCCCGAACTGGGTGCTGCCGCGGCGGACGGCCAGCACGGGCTGAGGCCCTCCGCTCCCAGCACGTACGGACCGGCCCGCGACCACGCGTCGCGGGCCGGTCCCGTGTGTGAAGGCGGCAGGGCTCAGAGGTGGCCGCGGCCCTCGGCGCGGTGCCGGCGTTCCACCGACCCGTTCACGACCTGCACCTTGTCCCCGACCTGCAGGGTCTCGAAGAACCGCCGGGCATCGCGGGTGCGGAGCTTCACGCAGCCCGCCGACTCCCGGCTGAGGTCCCCGCCGTGGAAGGCGATCCCGCCGTCGGCGAAGAACACCGACCACGGCATCCGCGCCGGACGGCCGTCCGGGCCCGGGTACTCGCCGCTGCGGTGGTCGGCCTCCTTGCGGTACACCCGGAACGAGTGCCCGACCGGGGTGGCCTTCCCCTCGCCGCCGGTGGTGACCGGGAACGGGCCGTCGGCGACCCTGCCGTCGCGGACCAGCCACGCCTGCCGCGTCTCGAGGTCCACGCAGGCGCGCACCGACGCCGAGCACGGTGTCCCCGGGGCCGCGGGTTCGGCGTGCGCCTGCTGCGCGACCCGGCTCTGCTCCGGGTCGGCGGTGGCGATCGCGGTCCCACCCAGCCCCACCCCGGCCACGAGCACGAGACCGGTCACCAGCACACGGCGACGGCGACGGAGCCGCTCGGTCCGGGACATGCCCACCTCCCACGCCACAGATCACCCACCCGGGTGACAACAGGGCAGACGCCCGTCCGGATGTCGCGGTTGCGCGGGAGCGTCCCGTGGCGGCGAGTGGCCAGCAGTGCACGGCGAACGGGTGGGCGGTGGGCCCGGCGGCGGACCGATGGCCGGTCGACCGCCCGGGTACGGGAGCGGACCGTGCGGCGTCCGGGGGCGTGATCTCCGTCCCGACGGGATGTCACGGCGCGATAACGGGGGTAGGTCTCGGTGATCGCCTCCTCACCCGCGGTGGTGGGGACGCCCACTCGTGACCGACCCCAGGAGGAACGATGCGCGCAGCCGACCGTCCGGGCTCCGAGCCGGGACCTGCCGACCGGCTCCGTCGTCGGGCGTCCCGTCGCGAGGACCTGCTCGCGGTGCTGTGCGGGCTGCTCGCCGCCTGCGGGCTCGTCGTGGCGTGGCTCGCCGGTGCCGCGGCCCACGGGACGGTGCTCGAGCGCGGCGCGGTCGAGGCCCGGCAGCGCGTGCCGGTCGAGGCGACGGTCACCGCGCGGGCGAACGCGGTCGGGGACCTGCAGACCGGGCAGCAGTCGCTCACGCTGAGCTGGACCGGGCCGGACGGACTGCCGCACTCCGGGGGCAGCTCGCTGCCCGGCATCTACGACGTGGGCGACCGGGTGTCGGCCTGGGTCGGTACCGACGGCAGGCTGGCGCCGCCGCCGTCGACCCCGGCCGACGCCGTCACGGTCGCCGTCGCGGCCGGGTTCCTCACCGCCGCCGGGTGGGCCGGCGGGGGTACTGGTCGTCGGGCGGCTGGCCTTCGCCTGGAACGGGCGCACGTTCGCCCGCGCCTGGGCGGAGGACTGGGCCGCCGTCGAGCCCGAGTGGTCGGGCCGCCGCACCCCCTGACCCGGGCGACGCGTCAGAACATCAGCCGCCGTACCCGTTCGGGGTGGATCACCAGCCGCACCTGGTCCTCGGCGAGGATTGCCGCGAGGTCCGCGGCCCGCGTGGGGTCGTCGAGGTCCCAGTAGCGCTGCGCCAGACGCTGCGCCAGCGCGTGCGCCCCGTCGGTCTCGACGGTCGTGCCCCCCTCGACCGCGATCCAACGCTCCCGTTCCCCGACCGGAGCGGCGACGACGAGCGAGGCCCGCGGGTCCTTCCGCCTGCGCCGGATGTGCAGCGACTCCGGTCCGGTGAACAGCTGCACCGTGCCGTCGTCGGTCGCCTCGAACCAGACCGGGCGGGGCTGCGGCGGCACCGGGCCGCCCGCCACACTGAGGAAGCCGTGCAGCGGGCGGGCGAGGAAGGCGCGGTCGTCGTCGGTCAGTGCCGTGCGGATGTCGGTGGTGGGCATGGCGTCCACGACACCAGCACGACGCGGACGACGACATGGGTGAGACACCGGATCTCCTGTCCGATCGTCTAACCTCGGTGCGGTGGACCCCTTCGGCGACCTCGTCCGCGGGTTGCGCTCGCACGGCTCGCTGTTCGGCAGCACCACCCTGACCCCGCCCTGGTCGCTGCACTTCGTCGACGGCGCACCGCTGACCCTGTGCGCGATGCTCACCGGCGCGGGGTGGATCGTCGTGCCCGGCGCCGACCCGGTGCGGCTCACCGCGGGGGAGACCGCCGTCGTACGCGGGCCCGCCGGGTTCCACGTGGTCGACGAGGTCGGCACCCCGGCCGAGCCGATCGTCTGCGGTGTGGACTGCGCGACGCCCGAGCAGGGCGGCACCCGCCACCGGCTCGGCTGGCACGACCCGGCGCCGGCACCGGACGGCGACGCGAGCACCCTGATCACCGCGGCCTCCGTGGCCGGGGGCGAGGTCGGCGCCCGGCTGCTCGACGCGCTCCCGCCGGTCCTGCGGGTCGGCGCCGGGGGCAGCGGGGACACGGTGCTCGACCACGTGGCCGCCGAGGTCGCCGTCGACGCGCCGGGGCAGCAGGTCGTGCTCGACCGGCTCCTGGACTGGCTGCTGGTCTGCACCCTGCGCGAGTGGTTCGACCGGGCCGACGGCAGCCGCCCGCGCTGGTGGGCCGCCCAGCACGACCCGGTGGTCGGGCGGGCGCTGCGGCTGCTGCACGCCGACCCCGCCGCGGCCTGGACCGTCGCCGGGCTCGCCGCCGCCACCGGGGTGTCCCGGGCGACGCTGGCCAAGCGGTTCACCGACCGGGTAGGCGAGCCGCCGCTCACCTACCTCACCGGCTGGCGGATGACCCTGGCCGCGGACCTGCTGCTCGCCGAGCCCGACGCGACGCTGGCCGGCATCGCGCGCCGGGTCGGGTACGCCGACCCGTTCGGCTTCAGCGCGGCGTTCACCCGGGTCCGCGGCGTCACCCCCAGCGCGTTCCGCCGGGGCGGGTCGCGAGGCGGGCGGCCCGGCGAGCGGGCGGATGCTCCGGACGGGGTGAGCGGCTAGCCTGCAGCGCCGTGACCACCGTCGCCGTCCTGCACCGCGCCCTCGGCCGCACCTCCGGTGTGACCGCCGTCGTCGTCTCCGTCAGCGGCCGGTCGTGACGGTCCCGCCGCACCCACCGTCGGTCCGGCTGGCGAACCTCGACCTCAACCTGCTCGTCTCGTTGCGCGAGCTGCTGCGCGAGCGCAACGTCACCCGGGCCGCCGCCCGGATCGGCATCTCCCAGCCGGCCGCCAGTGCGGCCCTGTCCCGGCTGCGCCGGCACTTCGACGACGAGCTGCTGTCCCGCCATCCCGGCGGCTACGTGCTCACCCCGCTCGCCGCCCAGCTCGTCGACCAGGTGGAGGGCGTCTGCTCGGCCGCCGAGCGGCTGTTCGGCACCGGCCACGGCTTCGACCCGTCGACGGCCCGGCGCGGGTTCACCCTGCTCGTCGCCGACTACACCGTCGCCGTCCTCGGGCCCGCGCTGTCCGCGGCGGCGGCCCGGCGCGCCCCCGGCGTCGAGCTGCGGCTGCGGCTGGTCCGCGAGTCGTTCTCCGCCGACATCGGCGAGACCATCCGGCTCATCGACGGGCTCATCGCCCCGCCCGCCGCCCGCTTCGAACGCCCCGAGCTGCGCTCCACCGCCCTGTTCGACGACCGCTGGGTCTGCGTCGTCGACGCCGCCAACCCGGTCGCTGCCGGGCCGGACCCGACCCTGGACCTCGACGAGCTCGCCGCGATGCCCTGGGTGGTCCCGTTCGCCCCGGACCGGGGCATGTCGGCGGCGGCGCCGATGACCCGCCAGCTCGCCCGCCTCGGCGTCGAGCCCGACATCCGGGTGCGGGTCGAGAGCTACCTGTCGGTGCCGTACATGGTGGTCGGCACCAACCGCGTCGCGCTGCTGCAGGAGCGACTCGCCCGCCAGGTCGCCGACGGCCTCGGACTGGTCGTGCTGCCCTGCCCCGGGGACCCCGGACCGATCCGCGAGCGCCTCTGGTGGCACACCGACCTCGACCCGGACCCGGCCCACCAGTGGTTGCGCGAGCTCCTCGTCGAGCTGTCGGCCACCCTGTAGAGCTGCGACTATTCGTCCGGTCGATGGTCCGGCAGGCGAACGTTCTATTTCCGGGACGGTGCGCGCCGTTCCTAGTGTGTGAGCCATGCCTCACCCGCTGACGCCCCTGCCGGTCCACACCGTGATCCGGGACGCCCCGCTGCAGGCCGGTGACCCGGCCGAGCACGCGGTGACCGCCGACGTCTGCGTCGTCGGCTCCGGCATCGCCGGCCTGTCCGCCGCCGTCGAGTCCGCCCGCCTCGGCCGCGACGTCGTCCTCGTCGACGCCGCCCCCGTCCTCGGCGGGCAGATGGTGAACTCGCTGATCGGGCTGTTCTGCGGGGTCTACGGCAACGGTCCGGAGTTCCGGCAGCTGACCCATGGGCTGTTCGACTCCCTGTTCCCCGAGCTCGAGGCGAGCGGCGACCTGTTCCGCCGCTCCGGCCACACCCTCACCGTCGGCTACGACGAGGTGCGCCTGGGCCGCTGGGTCGAGGACACCGTCCGTGCCCACGGCATCAGGGTCCTCACCAACGCCACCCTCACCGGCGTCGAGCGCGACGGCGACCGTGTCCTCGGCGCCCGCCTCGCCACCCGCTACGGCGCCGTCGACGTCACCGCGGCCGGATTCGTCGACGCCAGCGGCGACGCCGCGCTCGCCTGGGCCGCGGGCCTGGAGTGCCGGCTGCCCGACCGGGAGATCTACGGCAGCCAGCAGCTCGTCGTCGAGCATCTCGACGCCAGTGCCGCCCCCGAGCCGGCCGAGCTCGCCGAGCGGGTCGCGGCCAAGACGGGCGACTACGGCCTGCTCCGCCGCGACGGCCTGGCTTTCTACTTCCCGGGGCGCGACACGGCCGTGCTCAACATGACCCACATCGAGGCGCCGCTGGACCCGTTCGCCGCCGCCGAGGCCCAGCTGGAGGGGAAGGCGCAGGCCGACCGGGTCGTCGAGTTCCTGCGCGCGGAGTTCCCCGAGGTGTTCGGCAAGGCCGCGGTGCGCTCCTACGGGCTGCCCGGCCGTCGCCAGACCCGCTGGATCGCCGCCGTCCACCAGCTGACCGTCGAGGAGGTGCGCGCCGGGGTCCGCTTCGACGACGCCGTGGCCCGCACCGCGTGGCCGATCGAGCTGCACGACAGCCCCGACGGCTACGTCTGGGAGACCTTCGACGCCGACCACCTGCACTACGTGCCGCTGCGCTCGATGCTGCCGCCCGGCGCGTCCAACCTGGTCGCCGCGGGCCGCTGCATCGACGGCGACGCCGCCGCCCTGTCCAGCGTGCGCGTCATGGGCCCGTGCGCGGCGATGGGCCACGCCGCCGCACACGCCCTCGACCTCGCCGGACCGGCGGGCAGCCTGCACGACGTGCCCGCCGGTGCCCTCACCGACCGGATCCGGGAGAACGTCGACGGCTGACCCGGCCCCCGCCGCCACCACCACGAGGAGACAGGCAACGATGCCCGGAGGCGCTCCGTGATACTCACCGACGACGACCGCAGGATGCTCGACGGGGCCGAGGGTCCCGCCGTCGCCGCCGCGATGGACCTGCTCACCCGCTACGCCGAGGCGCTGGACGCGGAGCGGCTCTGCTCGGTCCGCAACGTGGCCGGGACCGCCACCCAGCCCTCGCCGCTCAAGGCCCGGCTGGTCGCCGAGGGCGGCTGGGACCGCGCCTTCTCCGTCATCAACCTCGACAGCGACACCACGCACGAGATCCCGCCGATGGCGGTGCCCACCTGCCAGCTCCAGCAGGGCTTCGGCGCCGACGCGGCCGCCGTCGCGCCCTACCCCGCGGAGTTCGTGGAGCTGCAGGCCGACGCCGAGACCTTCTACGGCCGTCGCGGCGTCTCCATCCTCGCCACCTGCACGCCGTACCAGGTCGGCAACCTCCCGGTCCGCGGCGAGCACTGCGCCTGGATGGAGTCCTCCGCGGTCGTCTACGCCAACTCCGTGCTCGGCGCCCGCACCAACTGCGAGGGCACCGCGTCCACCGGCGCGGCGAGCCTCACCGGACGCGTCCCGTGCTGGGGCAATCACCACGACACCCACCGCCGCGGCACCCACCTGGTCCGGGTCGACACCCCGGTCGGCGGGTTCCTCGACTGGGGGCTGCTCGGCTACTTCACCGGCGAGGTCGTGCAGGAGGCCCGCCCGGTCGTCACCGGCGACCTCGCCCTGCCCGACCTCACCGACCTCAAGCACTTCGGCGCCGCGGCCGCCTCCTCCGGCGGGGTCGAGATGTACCACGTCCCCGGGGTCACCCCGGAGGCCCCGACCGTCGAGGCCGCCTTCGGCGGCAGCGTCCCGGTCGACGCCGTCGTCTACGGCGCCGCCGAGCGGGCCGCCACCTACGCCCGGCTCAACGACCAGGGCACCAGCGCGTCCGTCGACTTCGTCCTGCTCGGCTGCCCGCACGCCTCGCTCGACCAGATCCGTGACGTCGCCCGGCTCCTCGACGGCCGCCGCCTGCACCACGGCACCTCGCTGTGGATCATGGCGCCGCGGGCGCTGGCCGCGGTCGCCGAGCGCAGCGGCTACACCGCCGTCATCGAGGCGGCCGGCGGACGTGTGCTCACCGACTCGTGCCCGGCCATGTCCCGCCTCGCCCCGCCGGGCACGCGGGTGTTCGCCACCGACTCCGCCAAGCAGGCCCACTACCTGCCCGCGATCCTCGGGATCGAGGCGTGGTTCGGCACCACCGAGGACTGCGTGCACGCCGCGGTCACCGGTCGCTGGTCGGGTGAGCTGCGATGACCGCGACCGTCGGCACCGTCCTGCGCGGCCGGACCGTGGTCCCCGGTGTGGTCACTGGAGAGGCGTTGGTCTCGCCGGAGACGATCTCGGGGTGGGGCGGCATCGACCCGGCCAGCGGGACGATCGTCGAGGCCCGGCACCCGCTGCAGGGTGTCTGCTTCACCGGGCGGATCCTGGTCTTCCCCGGCGCCAAGGGCTCCTCGGGCTGGTCGGCGTTCTTCCAGAGCACCCGGCTGCTCGGCACCGCCCCACTCGGGATGATCTTCACGGTCACCACGACGAAAGCCGCGCTCGGCGCCGTCGTCACCCGCGTCCCCGCACTGGCCGACCTCGACGTCGACCCGGTGCGGGTCCTGCGCACCGGTGACCGCATCCGGCTCGACGCCACCGCGGGCACCGTCGAGCTCCTCGCGCGGGCGGACGGGCACCGGGCGGGGGAGGGGACATGAGGCTCGCCGTGCTCCCCGCCGACGAGCTCGCCCCCGGGGAGCACCGCGTGGTGCGGGTGGGCACCCGCTCGATCGGCGTCTTCCGGGTCGGCGACGACTACTACGCCCTCGCCGACCACTGCCCGCACCAGGGCGGCCCGCTGTGCCGCGGCTCCGTCGCCGGGGCCCCGGTGGCGACCGGCCCGGCCGACGTGCGGCTCGACGACGACCACGTGCTCGTCGCCTGCCCCTGGCACGGCTGGGAGTACGACGTGCGCACCGGCCGCTCCTACCAGCCCGGCGACGCCCCCGCCCGCAGCCTCCCGGCGTCGGTCGAGCCGGGCCCGCCGGGGATGACACCCGGCCCGTACACCGCCGAGACCTTCGAGGTCACCGTCGAGGACCGCTGGGTGGTCGTCGACACCGGCCGTCGCCCCGCCACCGAGGAGACGTCATGACCACCACCGACTCCGCCACGGCCACCACCCGGGCCCCGGCCCGGCGCCGCGCCCGGACCCCGATCGTCGACGCCGACATCCACCCGGTCGTCACCGCCGACCGGCTCGCGGCCGCGCTGCCCGAGCCCTGGCGGCGCCGCCTGCACCGGTTCGGGCTGCGCGGCGCGCCGCCGCCCGCGGTCTACCCCCGGGTCCGGCACGGCGGCATGCGCCGCGACGCCCACCCCGACGCGGCCGGCGGCCCCGCCCGGCCGCCCGGCAGCGACCTCGATCTGATGCGCAGCCAGCTGCTCGACCCCTACGACGTCGTCGCCGGGGTGCTGATCCCGATGCAGGGGCACACCGCGGGCGCCGAGGAGCCCGCGTTCGCCGCGGCGCTGTGCCGGGCGTTCAACGACGTGCTCGTCACCGACTGGCTCGACCCCGAGCCGCGGCTGCGGGCCAGCATCTGCATCCCGCACGAGTCGCCGGCCGAGGCCGTCGCCGAGATCGAGCGCCGCGCCGACGACCCGCGGTTCGTGCAGGTCCTGTTCCCCAGCGGCACGTTCCTGCCCTGGTCGGACCCCAAGTACCGGCCGATCTACGCCGCGGCCGCCGCGCACGGCCTGCCGGTCGCGATCCACCTCGGCGGCACCGAGGGCCACCGCGGCGACGGCTGGCCGTCGTTCTACCTGGAGCAGCACGCCTGGTACGGCAACGCGGTCGCGGTCGCGCTGACCGGGCTGGTCGCCGGCGGAGTCCTCGACGCGGTGCCGGACCTGCAGTTCGTGCTCGTCGAGGGCGGGGTGTCCTGGCTGCCGTCGCTGCTCTGGGGCCTCGACGACGCCTGGGAGCTGTGCCGCGACGACGTGCCGTGGCTGACCCGTCCCCCGTCGGAGATCGTGCGCGAGCGGGTGTGGTTCACCACCCAGCCGATCGACGAGCCGCCGGTGCCCGCGCACCTGGCGACGACCTGGGAGCAGACCGGGATGACCGACCGGATCCTGTTCTCCTCCGACTACCCGCACTGGGACTTCGACGACCCGATCACCGCGCTGCGGGTGCTGCCCGCGGCGCTGCGCCGGCCGATGGCGGCCGCCAACGCCGCCCGCCTCTACGGCCTTACCCTGCCCGGGAGCGAGGAATGAGCGCCGAGCCGGCCGAGGAGTTCTTCGACGCCGACACCCACGTCGCACCGGCCTCGTTCGCCGACCTCTCGCCGCTGCTGAGCCCCTACTGGCGCGACTACGCCCTGGGGGCCGCGCTGCGCGTGGACCCCGTCCAGGCCGGTGCCTACCCGCCCGCGATGGTCGAGGGCCCCGCCCCGCACGACGTGGCGACCCTGCGCGCCGCCGTCCTCGACCCACCGGTCCCCGGTGGCGGACGGGTCACCACGGCGGTCCTGACCTGCACCACCGCGTTCGACGTCAGTCGCAACCACGCGTTCGAGGCCGCCCTGTGCCGGGCGGTGAACATCTGGGTCGCGCAGCGGTTCCTCGACCACGAGCCCCGCGCCCGCGGGTCGGTCGCCGTGCCGCTCGGTGACCCGGCGGCGGCCGTCGCCGAGATCGAGCACTGGGCGGACGACCCGCGCTTCGTGCAGGTGCTGCTCCCGGTGCGCGGCCACGACCTGCGCTGGGGTCACCCGGTGTTCCGGCCGGTCCTCGCCGCGGCCGCCGCGGCCGGGCTGGTCGTCACCCTGCACGCCTGGGGCCGGGTCGGCAGCGCCCCGACCACGACCGGGTTCACCCACACCTACCTGCAGGACTACCTGTCCCACGGGCAGGTCGCGCAGTCCCAGCTGGTGTCGCTGGTCGCCGAGGGCGCCCTCGGGGCGCTGCCCGGACTGCGGGTGACCGTCGCCGAGTGCGGGTCGTCCTGGCTGCCGCCGCTGCTGTGGCGGCTGGACAAGGAGTGGCGCGGCATCCGCCGCGAGGTGCCGTGGGTGGACCGGATGCCGTCGCAGTACGTCCGCGAGCAGGTCCGGTTCACCACCGCGCCGGTCCATCTGCCACGCGACCCCGGCGAGCTGCGCGACGCCCTGGACGTCCTCGGCGCCGCCGAGATCCTGCTCCACGCCGGTGACCACCCGCACCGCCACGGCGACGGGGCGGCCCGGCTGCTCGCCGCCCTCGACCCGGCCGCCCGGGCCGCGGTCCGCCACGGCAACGCCACCGCGTGGTACCGCGGCAGTGACACCGCGTGGTACCGCGGCGCCGATACCGCGTGGTACCGCGGCCCGGACACCGCCGCCACACCGTCGCCGTCCTTCGCGTCGACCCACCACGTACCGGAGGTCCCCCGATGACCCGCACGACGACCCGGCTCGCCGCGGTCCTGCTCGCCGCCTGCCTCGTCCTCGCCGGATGCGGGTCGGGCGGCGGCGGCGAGGACGGCCGCGACCGGATCACCTTCCTCAACATCCTGCCGATGGAGTCGCTCGGCTACGCCGCCGAGATGGTCGCCGACACCAAGGGCTTCTTCGCCGCCCACGGTCTCGACGTGACCTTCGAGGCCACGCAGGGCTCCGCGCCGGCCATCCAGACCCTGCTCGCCGGGTCCGCGGAGATCTCCCGGATCGGCGACATCGAGACGATGGTCGCCGCGGGGGAGCGCGGCGCACCGCTGGTCGCGATCGGCGGGGTGGTGCACGACGGTCCGCTGCGGCTCGTCTCCTCGCAGCGCGCGCCGGTCACCGACGCCGCACAGCTGCGCGGCAAGCTGGTGGGGACACCGTCGGAGGGCGGCACCAGCTCCATCACCCTGGACCTGGTCGCCGGTTCGGCCGGGATCGCCCCCGACGAGCTGCGTCGCCAGGTCGTCGGGCTCAGCCCGGGCGTGTTCGACCTGGTGGACACCGGCCGCGTCGACGCGTTCATCGTCTCGCTCGACACCGCGATGCTGCTGCAGGCGACCCGGCCCGAGGCCGTGGTCTACGACCCCAACGACGCGATCTCCGCCGGGTCGCAGATCTACGCCACCTCGAAGGCCACCGCGGCCGACCCGGCCGAGCAGGACAAGCTGCGCCGCTACCTGGCCGCGATCGCCGACGCCACCGCCTTCATCGCCGCCGACGAGGCAGCCGGCTTCACCGAGACGATGCAGCTCATCGGCTCGAAGTACCAGGTCTCGACGCTGGACCGGCCCGAGGTCGCCCGCGCCGCGCTCGCCGCCTACGTCGACGGCTACGCGGCGGGCCGGGGCCCGACCGGTATCGAACCGCAGCGCTGGCAGGCCACCTACGACGAGGTCTCCTCGGTCGGTCAGGTCCCCGCCGGCCAGGACCCGGCGCAGTGGCTCGACGCCGGTCTCAACGGCGCCCAGGGCGCCCCATGAGCACCCCGACGACACGACGGTCCCCGGCGACGGAGCAGGAGACGGACATGACCCAGCAGACGGCGACCCAGCAGCAGACGGCGGCCCGGCGGACGACCACCCGGTCCGCGACGCCTGCGGCCCCGACCGGTGGCGCGGTCGGCCTGCGGGTGTCGGGTGTGGACAAGGTCTATCCGACCCGTCGGGGGGAGGTGCACGCGCTGTCGGGGATCGACCTGGACGTCGCCCGCGGCGAGTTCGTCTCGCTGGTCGGGCGCTCGGGCTGCGGCAAGACGACGTTGCTGCGGATCCTGTCCGGTCTGCTCGCCCCGTCCGCGGGGCTGGTCGAGGCCGGTGGCCGGCCCGCCTGGGCCGCCGGCCGTCGCGACGACGCGGTCTTCGCCGAGTTCGGGCTGGTGTTCCAGGAGGCGAACCTGTTCCCGTGGTTCACGATCACCGACAACGTCGCGCTGCCGCTCAAGCTGCGTGGGGTGCCGCGCGCCGAGCGGCGGGCCCGGGCCGCGGAGCTGTGCGCCACCGTCGGCCTCGGCGGGTTCGAGGACTCCTACCCGCGCGAGCTGTCCGGCGGGATGCGCCAGCGGGCGGCGATCGCCCGCGCGCTGGCCTGTGATCCGTCGGTACTGCTGATGGACGAGCCGTTCGGTGCGCTGGACGCCCTGACCCGCGACCGGATGAACCTGGAGCTGCAGCAGATCCACGCCGTCTCCGGCGCCACCGTCGTGTTCGTGACCCACTCGATCCCCGAAGCCGTGTTCCTGGCCGACCGCGTCGTGCTGCTGACCCCGCGCCCGGGACGGATCCGGTCGGTCACCGCGATCGACCTGCCCCGCCCGCGGTCCGCGGCGACCGAGACGACACCGGAGTTCGGCGCGCTGGTCGCCGGGCTGCGCACCGAGCTGGACCGGGAGGACTGAACCGATGACCACGACCGAACGTCCCGCCGCGGCGACCGAACCCACCACCCCCGTGACCGACCCGGGCGGCCCGGAGAAGGAGTCGCCGTGGTTGCGGCGCCTGCCGTGGATCTCCGGACCGGTGCTCCTGCTGCTGCTCGTGGGGGTCTGGCAGTTCACCGTCTCGGTGGTCGGGGTCTCGGAGTTCATCCTGCCGGCGCCGGCCGCCGTCGTCGGGGCGCTGAGGGAGCTGCTGGCCGACCCGGAGATCTGGGGCCACATCGGCGTGACGCTGCTGGAGGTCCTCGTCGGGTTCGGCGCCGCGCTCGTCGCGGGCGTCTGCGTCGGCGCGGTGCTCGGGCGCATCGAGTGGCTGCGCCGCGCGGTGCAGCCCGCCCTGGTCGCGCTGCAGGTCGTGCCCAAGGTGGCGTTCGTGCCGATCTTCGTGATCTGGTTCGGCTTCGGCCCCACCTCGAAGATCATCATGGCCGGGCTGCTCGCGTTCTTCCCGATCATGCTCAACGTGATGCTGGGGGTGCGCTCGGTCGAGCGCGGGCACCGCGACGTCATGACCGGGCTGGGCGCCTCGCGCTGGGCGACGTTCCGGAACCTGGAGCTGCCCGCGACCCTGCCGTACGTGTTCGCCGGCGCCGAGGTCGCGATCGTGTTCTCGGTGATCGGCGCGATCGTCGGTGAGTACCTCGGCGGCAGCGCCGGGCTCGGCTACCTCGTGGTGTCGAGCCTCAACGCCCTCGACGCGCCACGGCTGTTCGCGGTGATCGTGCTGCTCGCGGTGCTGGGGTCGCTGCTCTACATGATGGTGACGACCGCGAAGCGCCTGGTCATCCCGTGGCACGAGTCGGTGAACACCGGGGTCTGACCGGCCGCGGCGGCACGGCGACCCGAGCACGGCGGCCTTCAGCACGGCCACCTACAGCACGGCGGCGCCGCCGGGGTCACGCCCCGGCGGCGTCGCGGGCCCAGTCGGTCAGCACCGGCACGACGACGGCGAGTGCCTGCGGCTCGCGTGCCCACCCGATGTGCGGGCGCGCCCCGGGGACGTCGAGGTGGTGGCGGCTCCGGGTCGCCGCGCCGAACATGGTCAGCAGCGCGTCGACCGAGGCGGGCGGGGCGAACCCGTCGCGTTCGAACCCGATCCCGAGGACCGGCAGGTGCACCGCGGCGATCGACGGCGTGTGGTCGACCCTCGGCGTGCCGAACTCGAGCCGCCCGGTGCGGGCCCACCGGCCCCAGTCGCACATCTGCCCGCGGGCCTCCCGCCCGGCGAAGCCGATCCGGTCGCCGGGGAAGTGCCCGATCAGCGTCGACGCGGCCACGACGGCCTGGGTGCGCAGCAGGTGCGCGAGCCCCCAGACCCGCCAGTCGACGCTGCCCGACGCGACCAGGGCGACACCGTCGATGCGGTCGGGGTGCCGTGCGGCATGGGCGGCGGCGAGGTGCCCGCCGAGGCTGTGCCCGACGACGAACACCGGCGCGCCCGGCCGCGCGGTGCGCACCTCCTCGACGGCGGCGGCGAGGTCACCGACGAGGTCCTCGTAGCCGAAGTCGTTGCGGCGTCCCGGCGGGGGAGCAGGGCGGGCCTGGTGCCCGCGCAGCTCGGTGACCGCGGCGGCGACACCGGCGTCGGTCAGCGCGGTCATCAGCGGGGCGTAGAACGACGCCCGCAGCCCCATCGCGGGCACGACCAGCAGCACGGGCGCACCGGGGTCGAGCACCGGGTGCAGGGTCAGCTCCAGCGGGGCCGGGGCCGGACGGTCCAGGACGATGGTGACGGGCACGCCGGTGATCCTCTCCCGGCCGCCCGCGGGGTCAGGCCGGGACCCCCGCCAGCGCGCGCAGGCCGGCGTCGAACACGGCCATGACCTCGTCCACCAGCTGGGGCAGCGTCGGCGAGCGCGGGTCCACGCCGTGGTCGCCCAGCCAGTGCTGCACCGCGACGCGCAGCCCGGTCACCGCGGCGGCCGCGGCCAGGGTCGGGTAGAGGTCGCGGGCCGGGTCGGACCCGGTCCGGGTGACGACGGCCTCGGCCAGCGCCCGCTCCTGGGCGGCGAACACGGCCAGCTGGTGCGCGACGATCGTCGGGTGCCCCCGCAGCGCCCGCAGCGCCTGCACCCGGTCGAGGTAGCCGGGGTCGGTGACCACGGCGCGCAGTGCGTGCCGCAGCGACTCGGTGACCGGCTCGTCGTCGGGGCGGGCGGTGAACGCGGTCAGCAGGGTGTCCGCCGCCGACTCGTTGGCCGCCACGACCGCCTCCTCCTTGGAGGTGAAGTAGTTGAAGAAGGTGCGGGGCGCGACGTCGGCGGCGTCGGCGATCTGCTCGACGGTCACCGCGTCCAGCCCGCGGGCGCTGCACAGCCGCAGCGCGGCACCGGCGAGCGCGGCGCGGGTGGCGGCCTTCTTGCGCTCGCGACGCCCGGGGGCGGCCTGCTCAGCCACGGTCGGCTCCGGTCCGCTCGCGCTCGGGCGCCTCGATGACCGAGACGAGCTCGTGGCGGCCCGGTTGCCCGCCGGTCCGTGCCGTGCCGTCGGCCGTGCCGTCGGTGGGGCCGTCGACGGGTGTGCCGGTCGGCAGGTCGACGTCGAGGCGGAGCCCGTCCGAACCGACGGTGACCCGGCGCGCGGCGGGGCGGCCCTCCCAGCGGTACACGGTGGACACGATCCCGGTGGCGACGCAGATGCGGTAGTGCCCGTCGGCGTCGGCGCGGGTCCGGCCGAGCTCGTCGCCGGTGGGGTCGAGGACGGTCAGCACGGCACCGCCCGCCGGGGCTCCGTCGGCCCGCACGAACCCGTGCAGCACCGGACCGGACGGACCCGACGGACCGGTCGGCGGGACCGGGGTGACGGTGGCCCCGGCGGCGGGGTCGGCCGGCTTCTCGATGTCGAGGGTGTCGCGCAGCGGCACCTCGCGCAGGGCCAGGATCGCCAGCAGTGCCAGTGCGGCGAGCGGCGCCGCCACCAGGAAGATCATCGAGGTGGCGTGCCCGTAGGCCTCCATGACGATCGAGCGCACCGGCTCGGGCAGGTCGCCCAGGTGCGGAACCTGGCCGCCGCCGACCGCCGCCCCGCCGTCGACGCCGGCCTCGGCCAGCCCGGCCGCGGTCCGGGAGCCGACCACGGAGGCGAGCAGCGCGCCCAGCCCGGCGACACCGGCCGAACCGCCCAGCGAGCGGAAGAAGGTCACCGTGGAGCTCGCGGCGCCCATGTTCCGCAGCGCGACGGTGTTCTGCACGGCGAGCACGAGGTTCTGCTGGGTGCTGCCGACGCCGATGCCGACCAGCGCCATCGCGACCGCGACCAGCCAGTACGGCGCGGTCGAGGAGATCACCGCGGCGCCGAGCGACAGGCCCGCGGTCAGCGAGACCGCACCGCCGACGAGGTAGCGCTTCCAGACACCGGTGCGGCTGATGAGCTGGCCCGCGATGTTCGACGCGCCGAACATGCCGACGATCATCGGCAGCGTGAGCAGCCCGGCCTCGGTGGCCGTGGCACCCCGGGCGAGCTGGAAGTACTGCGACAGGAAGATCGTGGAGCCGAACATCGCGACGCCGACGAACAGGCTCGCGACGGTGGCGAGCACGACGGTGCGGTCGCGGAACAGGAACGGCGGCACGACCGGGTCCTTCGCCCGTCGCTCGACGACGATCGCGGCCACCAGCAGCACCAGGCCGGCGCCGATCAGGCCGAACGAGGTGGGCGAGGCCCACGCGAACTGCTTGCCGGCCAACGAGGTCCACAGCAGCAGCGCCGACACCGCGGCGGCGATGAGGGTGGCACCCAGGTAGTCGATGCTGACGCGCTCGCCGTCGGCACGGACGGGGGTGGGCACGTTCAGGGTGCGCTGCAGCACGAGCAGCGAGAGCGCGGCCAGCGGGACGCCGACGAAGAAGCACCAGCGCCAGCCCAGCGGCGAGTCGACGATGATGCCGCCGAGCAGCGGCCCGCCGACGACGGCGATCGACATGATCCCGGAGAGGTAGCCCATGTAGCGGCCGCGCTCGCGCGGGGTGATGATCGCCGCGATCACGACCTGGGTCAGGGCCTGCAGACCGCCCATGCCGAGGCCCTGCAGGACCCGGAAGCCGATGAGCTGTCCGGTGGAGACCGCCAGCCCGCAGAGCAGCGAGCCGACCAGGAAGATCCCGATCGCGGCCTGGACCAGCAGCTTCTTGGAGTAGAGGTCGGCGAGCTTGCCCCAGATCGGGGTCGAGGCCGTCATCGCCAGCAGTGACGCCGAGACCACCCACGTGTACTCGGCCTGCGTCCCGCCGAGGTCGCCCAGGATCCGGGGCAGCGCGTTCGACACGATCGTGCTGGACAGCACGCCGACGAACAGCGCCATCAGGAGGCCGGTCAGGGGGAGCAGTACGTCGCGGCGGTGGGCCGCGGCCTCCTCGGGGGTGCGCGCGGGGCGGGTAGTTGACGTCACGCAACGATTCTGACGCAAAGATGCAGACTGTGCAAGTTTGCCGATCGTGCGTCGGCGCACACTCTGCACCGATGCGGCCCGGTCGGCCCGAGCCGCCCGTGCCGCCGCGTGAGCTCCGCGCCGGGAGCCCGCGCGCCGGGGGCGGACCCGGGCGGCGACGGGCTCAGGCGGTGGCGGGCTCGTCCGGCCGGACGGCCAGCTTGGCCAGGCGCTTCTCGGTCGGCCAGCGGACGTTCCACGCCCAGCCCAGCTTCTCGAACAGCCGGATCGTGCCGGCCGAGATGTCGATCTCGCCGCGGCCGACACCGTGCCGGGCCGAGGTGGGATCGGCGTGGTGCAGGTTGTGCCAGGACTCGCCCATGCTGGGGATGGCGAGCAGCCAGACGTTGGTGGAACGGTCCCGTGCCTTGTACGGCCGCTCGCCGACGAGGTGGCAGATCGAGTTGGTCGACCACGCGACGTGGTGCGAGACCGCGACCCGGACCAGCCCGGCCCAGAAGAACGCGGTGAACGCTCCCCACCAGGACCAGGTCACCAGGCCGCCGACGACGCCGGGCCCGAACACGGACAGGATCGTCAGGACCGTGAAGCCGCGGTGCACCCGGTCGATGTCGGGATCGGCGAGCAGGTCCGGGGCGAAGCGGCGCTGGTCGGTCAGCGACCGGTCGAAGATCCAGCCCATGTGGGCGTGCCAGAAGCCGCGGACCAGTGCGGCGGGGGAGGTGCCGTAGCGCCACGGCGAGTGCGGGTCGCCCTCGGCGTCGGCGTAGGCGTGGTGACGACGGTGGTCGGCCACCCAGTGCCGGACCGGCCCCTGCACGGCGAGGCTGCCGGCGACGGCGAGCGCGATCCGCAGGGGCCGGTTCGCGGTGAACGAGCCGTGGGTGAAGTAGCGGTGGAAACCGACGGTCACCCCCAGCATCGACACGACGTACAGGCCGAGCGCGAGGCCGGCGTCGAGCCAGGTCAGCCCCCAGCCCCAGGCGAGCGGGACGGCGGCGACGAGCGCGACCGCCGGGACGATCGCGAACGCGTAGACGAACAGGTGCGGTACGGGATGGCGGAGCCGGTCGGAGAAGTCCGAGCGCGGCGCGGGCCGGGTGTCGGTCACGCCCACGATGGTTCCGGCTCGCACCAGAACGGACAGTGGGGACAACCCCCCTCACGTAACCTGAGTGAGGACTTCTCAGGTCTGGCCGGGGGCCGGCGCGGGACACCATCGGAGCTCGACGAAGGGACCTCGCCGTGGCGGACCTCCTCGGCCGACCCGGGAACCGGCGGGCCCGGCTGCGTGCCCTGCTCGACGCCGGCACCCCGGTGCTCGCCCCCGGCGCGTACGACGCGCTGTCCGCGCGGCTGGTCGAGCAGGCCGGGTTCGACGTCGTCTACATGACCGGGTTCGGGACGACGGCCGGGCTGCTCGGCCGCCCCGACGTCGGGCTGCTCGGAGGCGCGGAGATGGCCGCGCACGCGGGCAGGCTGGCCGACGCCGTCGACCTCCCGCTGATCGCCGACGCGGACACCGGCTACGGCAACCCGCTCAACGTCATCCGGACCGTCCGCGACTACGAACGGGCCGGGGTCGCCGCGCTGCACCTGGAGGACCAGGTCATGCCCAAGCGGTGCGGGCCGAGGGCGGCCGCACCCCGCCGCTGTCGCGCGACCGGCTCGCCGAGCTCGGATTCGCCCTGGTCCTGTTCCCGGTGGGCACCCTGCTCGCGGCGACGGCCGGGATGCGGGAGCTGCTCGAGCGGCTGCGTGCCGAGGGCACACCGGTGTCGCTGATCGACCGGCTCGGCGGTCTCGACGCGTTCGCCGAGCTCGCCGGGCTCGGGGAGGTCCGCGAGCTCGAGCAGCGCTACCGCGCCGACGGCGGCTGACCGGTTCCCCGGCCGCCGCCCGCCGCACACATTCCGCCGCGGAGAGGTTGGCACTACACGGTCACGAGTGGCGGGGCGATATGTCGTCCACCACACTTGGTGCAGATGACCTTGCCGACCTGCGGACGTCGACCGGAACGGGGCGCGCCGGCAGGGTCCCGGAATCGCCCCAGGCGGTGGATCGTGCAGCAGAACACTCCCCGGCTCCGCATCTGCGAACGATGCTGGTCGTCGGTCGCGGACGGCTCGGTCTGTCGGATCTTCCGGCACTCCGACCCCACCGCGCCGCTGGAGAAGCCCGCCTTCTCCTACCGTCACCTCGACGGTGACCCGGCGTGCAGCGGGGCGCAGCAGCCCGAGCTGGAGACGAGGTGGGTCGCATGAGCGCGCTCCCCGTGCCGGGACGCACGCTGCGCCCGGTCCCCGCGCCGGTCGCGCGCGCCCGGACCGTGCCGCCCGGCCGGCCCGCACCGCATGTCCGAACCGCGCCGCCCGCCCGGACCGTGCTCCCGCCGGCCGACCCGCTTCCGGTGTCGTCGGCCGACCTGGAACGGCTGCGCGAGAACCTCCGACGCGTGCTGGCCGGTCTGCGCTGGCCCGCCCATCGCTGGCAGATCCTCGCCGAGGCCGAGGCGTGGGGGGTGAGCGGCCTGGTCCGCGAGCAGCTCGTCCCGCTGCCGGACGGGCGGTACCCGTCGTTCGAGGCCGTGGTCGAGCTGCTCACGGCCGCGGCGCACGACCGGCTGCGCCCGGCGCCGGTCCGGCCCGCGGTCGGCGCCGACCGGCTGCACCCCCTGGAGTCGGCCAGGGAGTCGGCCCTGGGGTCGGCCGGTGTCCCGCGACACCTGCGGCGCGCCGTGGGCGGGCCCGCACCCGGCACCGGGCACCGCCCGGCCTGAGTCCCGACGGGCGGTGCGATCGCCCCGCCCGTGCGGCCCGTGTCGGCCGGGGTCGGCGGTCCCGAATCCGCCGGCCCCGGCCGGGGCGACCACCCGTCCGCTCCCCAGCGACGGGTGGTGGGTCCTCGGGCTGCGTGGCCCGCGACGGGGCTGAGGCTGCCGGTGCCGACCGGCCGGCCACGCGAGGTGATGTATATCACGTGGGGTGGCCCGGTTGGTCCGCTTTCCCCGAACCGGGCGACGGTATCGATCCAGCCGGCGGTGCGCGTGTAGCCCGTGGATCACCGGGAAGGTCGCTGGTGCCGGTCCCACGGTGGGCCCGGCACGAGCGAGGAGGCGGACGTGGCGGGGCAGACGGCGATCGGGCTGGCGGTCGAGACGGCGGGGCCGGGGGTGCGGCTGGTCCGGGTGTCCGGGTGGCTGGACCGTCCGGGCGTGGAGGCACTGGCCCGGATGCTCGACGCCCAGACCCGGTGCGGCCGGATCCCGGGCCATCTCGTCGTCGACCTCGCCGGGGTCAACGCCTTCGACGGGCCCGCCACCGAGCTGCTCGGTGCGGTCGTCGCCCGCTCGCGTGCCGACGGCGTGCGGCTGCACCTGGCCGGGTGCGGCGGCCGGGCGGAGCTGTTGCCGCTGCGTGCCCGCCAGGTCCTGCAGCGGTGCAGCGCCTTCCCCTCCGCCGAGGTCGCCGTCCGGACACTGACCGCGGCCCGCCCCGGCGCCGCTGGCGAGGGCGGGACCGTGCCCGGACCGCGCCGGGCCGGCGACGACCGCACGGGGGACCGCAGGGACCGCACGGACGACCGGCCGGTCTCCTCCGCCACCTGACCGCGACCGGCCCGGGGTCGGGCCGGGGCCCTCAGCCCGCCGCGTCGTGGGCGCGGCGCACGGCGGCCGCGCCGTCGTCGTCGAGCTCGCCCCAGCAACGCAGCCGGGACAGCCCGCCGTCGGGGAACACGTCCAGGCGCAGGTGGGTGGCCGCGGTGGCGCCGGGCAGCAGGAACCGGTGCCGGGTGTCGGGCTGCACCCGCTCGCGGTCCCGCAGCACCGTCCACGACCCGCCGGTGCGCTCGTCGCGGGTGCTGATCGAGACCCAGCCCGGCGCGTTCCCGACGAACCAGGTCGTGTCGACCTCCACGTGCCGCGGCACCCCGCCCGCGGCGAGGGCGAACTCGACCCAGTCGTTGCCGCCGTCGCGGCGCCGGGCGTTCTCCCAGCCCTCGCCCATGTGCCGCGCCTTCCCGGGCAGCAGCAGGTTGCCGGGGGAGGAGTAGAACTCGTCGGAGCAGCCCGTGACGTGCCCGCCGTTCTCCGCCGCGAGCAGGTCCACGGTGCCCTCCAGGAACCGCGGGTCGGGCAGCACCCGGCCGAGCACCCGGAACCGGGCGATCCCGCCGTCGGGGTGCATGATCAGGCGCAGGTGGGTGGCCCGGCGGGTGTCGGTCACCGGGTAGACGTTCGCCGTGTGCCCCGCGCAGGCCGAGCGCGGCACGATCTCGTGCCAGGGCGCCTTCTCCAGCTCGTCGGGCGAGGGGTGGCCGTCGACGGCGGTCGCCTCCACCGCGATCTCCGGCGGGTAGTTGCCCTTGAACCAGGACGTGTCGACGACGACGTGGTCCACCACGCCCGGCGCGCCCAGGCGGACCAGCGCCCAGTCGTGGCCGGGCTCGCGGCGACGGCGGGTCTCCCAGCCGTCGTAGACCTTGCCCTTGAGGCCGAACTCGTCGGGGTCGAAGCGGGGCGGCGCGGCGGTGATGAGGTTCTCGCGCTGGGCGAAGAACTCGTCGTTCGCGGCGACGACGGAGCCGCCGAGCGCGCGGGAGGCCAGGTCGATGAGCGAGGGGTCGGTCACGGTCTGCTCCTGATCATCGGACGGGTGGGGGACGGGTGGTCGGCGGCGATCCGGGCGCCGAGCAGGCGCAGGAGCTCGGCGGCACGGTCGACGGCGTCGTGCTGGTCGCGCGCGGTGTCGGTCAGGGCGTAGGCCCCGGCGAACCCCGCGGTCCGCAGCGCGGCCGCGTCCAGCGTGACCTGCCCGGCGACGGCGACGACCGGGACCCCGGCTGCCCGGGCGGCCGCGGCGACCCCGGCCGGGGCCTTGCCGTGCAGGGTCTGGGTGTCCAGCCTGCCCTCCCCGGTGACGACGAGACCGGCGCCGGCCAGCTCGTCGTCGAAGCCGGTCAGCTCCAGGACGGTACCGACGCCGGGGACGACCCGCGCACCGCAGACCGCGGTCAGCGCGAGCCCGGCGCCCCCTGCGGCACCCGCCCCCGGCGCGGCGGCCAGGGTGGCCGGGTCCCCGCCGGTGGCGGCGTCGAGCACGCGCACCCAGCGGGCCAGCGCGGCGTCGAGCGCAGCGACCCCGCCGGCGTCGGCGCCCTTCTGCGGACCGTAGACGGCCGCGGCGCCGTGCGGGCCGAGCAGCGGGTTGTCGACGTCGGCGGCGAGCCGGACCCGGACGGCCGGGTCCCGCAGCCGCGGGTGCAGCCCGGACAGGTCGAGCCGGTCGGCCCGGGCCAGCGCCGCGCCACCCCGCCCGACCTCGGCGCCGTCGGCGTCGAGCACGCGGGCGCCGAGCCCGCGCAGCAGCCCGGCGCCGCCGTCGGTGGTGGCGCTGCCCCCGAGCCCGACGACGACGTCGGTGCACCCGGCGTCGAGCACCGCGGCCAGCACGGTCCCCAGCCCCTCGGTGCCCGCGCCGCCCGGGTCGCGCACCCCGCCGGGCAGGACCGCGAGCCCGGCCGTCGACGCCAGCTCCACCAGCGCGGACGCCCCGGCCCGGGCCCAGACGGCCGTCAGCGGAGCCCCGGTGGGTCCGGTCGCGACGGTCGCGACCGGCTCCCAGCCGGCGGCCAGTGCCGCGGCGACCGTGCCCTCCCCGCCGTCGGCGACCGGGCAGCGACGCACCGGGCGGCCCGGGTCGGCGTCGGTGATCCCGGCCGCCAGCGCGGCGGCGACGGCGGCGGCGTCCAGCGAGCCCTTGAACTTGTCCGGAGCCAGCAGGATCGCGCTCACCTGAGGTGGGCCAGCGCGGTCGGGGCGTCGGCGGGGGTCTGCGCGAGGTCCTCGAACTCGGTGACGGCGTCGATCTCGGTGCCCATCGCGATGTTCGTGACCCGCTCCAGCACCACCTCGACGACGACCGGCACCTTGTGCTCACGGGCCAGCTGCGACGCCCGGCGCAGGGTCGTGGCGAGCTCGTCGGGGTCGGTGACCCGCAGCCCCACACAGCCCAGACCCTCCGCGACGCGGACGTGGTCGACGCCGTAGCCCTTCGGCAGACCGGTGAGCTCCTCGTCGGCGTGCATGTTGTCGAAGGCCAGCGAGACCTCGAAGTCCATGTCGAACGCGCGCTGTGCCTGCCGGATCAGCCCCAGGTAGGAGTTGTTGACCACGACGTGCACGTAGGGCAGCCCGAACTGGGCGCCGACGGCGAGCTCCTCCAGCATGAACTGGAAGTCGTAGTCGCCCGAGAGCGCGACGACCGGGGTCGACGGGTCGGCGACGACGGCGCCCAGCGCCGCCGGGATGGTCCAGCCCAGCGGTCCGGCCTGGCCGCAGTTGACCCAGTGCCGGGGCCGGTAGACGTGCAGGAACTGACCGGCCGCGATCTGGGACAGCCCGATCGTCGTCACGTAGCGGGTCTCCGGGCCGAACACCCGGTTCATCTCCTGGTAGACCCGCTGCGGCTTGATCGGCACGTGCGGGAAGTCGGTGCGCCGCAGCAGCGTCGCCTTCCGCTCGCGGCAGGACTCGGCCCAGGCGCTGCGGTCCGGCAGGGTCCCCGCGTCGCGACGGCGGCGGGCCTCGGTCAGGAGGGCGCGCAGCGCGGCCCCGGCGTCGGAGACCACGCCGTAGTCGGGGGCGAAGACCCGCCCGATCTGCGTCGGCTCGATGTCGACGTGCACGAACCGGCGCCCGCGCCGGTAGGTGTCGAGCCCGCCGGTGTGCCGGTTGGCCCACCGGTTCCCGATCCCGACGACGACGTCGGAGTCCAGGAACGTGGCGTTGCCGTAGCGGTGCGCGGTCTGCAGGCCGACCATCCCGGCGGCGAGCGGGTGGTCGTCGGGGATCGTGCCCCAGCCCATCAGGGTCGGGACCACCGGCACGCCGAGGATCTCGGCCAGCTCGACGAGCTCGGCCGAGGCGTCGGCGTTGACGATCCCGCCGCCCGCGACGATCAGCGGCCGCTCGCCCTCGGCGAGCAGATCCAGCACCCGCGACGCCTGCGGGCCGGTCATCGCCGGACGGTGCACCGGCAACGGGGCGTAGGTGTCGGGGTCGAAGTCGATGACGGTCTGCTGCACGTCGATCGGCAGGTCGATCAGCACCGGCCCCGGCCGGCCGGACCGCATGAGGTGGAATGCCTGCGCGAACGCGCCCGGCACCTGCGCGGCCTCGCGCACGGTCATCGCCATCTTGGTGACCGGTGCGGCGATGGCCGCGATGTCGACGGCCTGGAAGTCCTCCTTGTGCAGCCGCGCGACCGGCGCCTGTCCGGTGATCGCCAGGATCGGGATCGAGTCCGCCGACGCCGAGTACAGCCCGGTGACCATGTCGGTGCCCGCCGGGCCGGACGTGCCGATGCAGACGCCGATGTTGCCCGGACCGGACCGGGTGAAGCCCTCGGCCATGTGCGAGGCGCCCTCGACGTGGCGGGCCAGGACGTGGCCGATCGTGCCGCGGGCGCGCATCGCCGCGTAGAAGGGGTTGATCGCCGCGCCCGGGACGCCGAACGCCTGCGTGGCGCCCTCGGCCTCCAGGATGCGGACGGCGGCCTCGGCCGCGGTCATCCGGGTCATGACAGGTCCCCGTTCAGGCGGCGGACGGTGCGGTGCAGGGCGGAGTGGTCGAGCCCGCCGTCGCCGGCGGCACGGGTCGCGGCGACGAGCTGGGCGACGAGCGCGGCCACCGGGGCGACCACACCGGCCTCCCGGGCGGAGTCGGCGACGATGCCCATGTCCTTGTGGTGCAGGTCGATCCGGAAGCCGGGGGCGTAGTCCCCGGCGAGCATCGTCGGCGCCTTCTGGTCGAGGACCTTCGACCCGGCGAGGCCCCCGCCGAGCACCTCGACGGCCGCGTCGAGGTCGGCGCCGTGCGCCTGCAGGAACACCAGGGCCTCGGCGAGCAGGGCGATGTTCCCGGCGACGATCAGCTGGTTGGCGGCCTTGACCGTCTGCCCGGCCCCGGACGGGCCGACGTGCACGACGGTCTTCCCGACGACGTCGAGCAGCGGTCGGGCCGCGGCCACGTCCGCCCCGTCGCCGCCGACCATGACCGACAGTGCGGCGTTCTCGGCGCCCGCCTGGCCGCCGGAGACCGGGGCGTCGAGCATCCGCAGGCCGCGCTCGGCGGCACGGGCGGCCAGGTCCCGGGCGACGTCGGGCCGGATCGTCGAGAAGTCGACGACCAGGGTGCCGGGCTCGGCGGTGTCGAACACCCCGCCGTCGCGGGTGCAGACGTCGACGACGTCGGGGGAGTCGGGCAGCATCAGCGCCACGACCTCGGCCTTGGCCACCGCGTCGGCGACCGTCGCCGCGGCGCGGCCGCCGTCCGCGGCGAGCGCCTCGGCCTTGCCCGGGCTGCGGTTGTGGCCGACGACGTCGTGCCCGGCGCGCACGAGGTGGCGGGCCATCGGGCCACCCATGATGCCGAGCCCGATGAACGCGACGGTGCGGGTGTCGGTGCTGCTCATGCGGACGCTCCCTGTCCGACCAGCCAGCCGAACGGGTCGGCGGTGACGGGCTTGTACTCGAGGCCGACCGGCCCGTCGTAGCCGGCGGCGACGACCCGGGCGAGCAGGTCGGTGATCGGCAGGTCCCCGGTGCCGGGCTCGCCGCGGCCGGGGGAGTCGGCGATCTGGACGTGGCCGATCCGGTCGGCGTGTCGGTCGATCGCGGCCGCGGGGTCGTCGCCGTTCACGGCCAGGTGGTAGACGTCGAGCAGCAGCCGCAGGTGCGGCGACCCGACCCGGTCGAGCACGGCGACGGCGTCGTCGGCGGTCCGCAGCGGGTAGGCGTCGACGCCGCTGACCGGCTCGAGCAGCGCGACCGCGCCGATCCGGGCGGCCGCGTCGGCGGCGAGCGCGAGGTTGCCCCGCGCCGTCTCGTCCTGGACGCGCGGGTCCAGGTCGTCGCGACGGTTGCCGTAGAGGGCGTTGAAGCCCAGCGTGCCGAGCCGCTCGCCGATGCCGACGGCGACGGCGACGTTGTCGGCGAACTCCCCCGTGCGGGCGGGGTCGGACAGGATGCCGCGCTCCCCGGCGGGCATGTCGCCCGCGGAGAAGTTGAGCCCGGTGAGGGTGACGCCGGCGTCGGCGACGGCGGTGACGAAGGCGTCGACCTCGCGGTCGCCGGGCACGGAGGCGGCGAAGGGCCACCAGAACTCGACGGCGTCGAAGCCGGCCGCCGCGGCGGCCGCGGGACGCTGCAGCAGCGGCAGGTCACCGAGGACGATGGAGCAGTTGACGGTGTAGCGCACGAAGGGGCCTCCTCGTTGAGGACGGGCGGTGCGGTTCTCAGGCGGGCTCGGGCAGTCCCTTGTAGGCACGCCAGCCGCCGTGGGTGGTGATGTCGGTGAGCTCGGCGCGCTGGCGCTCCAGCACGCCGGGGCGCAGCCCGACGGCGAGGACGTCGCGTCCGTCGTCGAGCTCGATCACGGTGAGCTCGAGCTCCGGCGGCTCGTCGGGCAGGAAGTCGGTGCGGATCGCCCGGAGCGGGACGTCGTAGATCTCCCCGGCCAGCGGTACGCCGCCGGCGGGGTCCTCCAGCAGGGCCGGGAACTCGTCGCGCACCGAGTACATGCGGTAGTGCGGAGCGGTCCGGACCTGGCCGAGGAACGGGTGGGCGGACACGTTGTGGTGGAGCCGGCCGCCGCGCATCGCGTCACCGGAACAGAAGAGGGCAGTCACCGGAGCCTCCGATCCTTCCGCAATGCGGAATAGTGATTCCGTTGTGCGGCATGAATCGGACCACGGCATCCGGGGGGTGTCAAGCATCGCTGTCGTCGGTGACCCCTTGACGCTTGCGTGACAGGCGCCATAGCGTGATTCCGCACCGCAAGAGATCCGTTTCACATCGCGGAAACCAGCGCGTCACATCCGACGCGCCACGACGTGGGAACCGAGGTGGCCCCGATGACGGGACCCGGAACGAGCGACCGGTCCGCAGCAGCCCCGACCGACGACCAGGTGACCGCCGTGCCCGTCGCGCCGGGCGGCGCGGACGCACCGAGCCCACGGCTCTACAACCGCGACCTCGCGCCGACCACCGTCGAGGGGCGGTCGTGGAAGGCCTACAACATCTTCACCCTGTGGGCCGTCGACGTGCACAGCCTGGGCAACTACGGCTTCGCCCTCGGCCTGTTCGCCCTCGGTCTCGGCGCCTGGCAGATCCTGGTCTCGCTCGGCATCGGTGCGCTGGTGCTGTTCGTGCTGCTCACCGTCGCCGGGTACATGGGCTACCGGACCGGCCTGCCGTTCCCGGTCATGAGCCGGATCTCCTTCGGCGTCCGTGGCGCGCAGCTCCCGGCCCTGGTCCGGGGTGCGGTCGCGATCGCGTGGTTCGGCATCCAGACCTACCTGGCCACCCAGGTGCTCGTCGTGATGGTCCTGGCCGTGGCGCCGTCGGCCGGTGGGCTGGAGCAGGTGTCGTTCCTCGGTCTGTCGGTGCTGGGCTGGATCTGCTTCCTCGTGCTGTGGGTCGTGCAGGTGGCGATCCTGCTGCGCGGCATGGACGGCATCCGCCGCTACGAGGCGGTGGCCGGGCCGATCGTGCTGGTGACCCTCGCCGTGCTCTCCGGATGGGTGCTGTGGCAGACCGGCGGGGAGATCGCCTGGTCGGTGCCCGACCCACTGACCGGCGGCGCGATGTGGGTGCAGATCCTGGCCGGTGCGTCGTTGTGGACGGCGATCTACGGCACCTTCGTCCTCAACTTCTGCGACTTCACCCGCGGCGCGGTGTCCACCGGCGCGGTCCGGCGCGGCAGCTTCTGGGGGATCCTGCCGAACACCCTGTTCTTCGGCGTCGTCGTCGTGGTGCTCGCGGGCGGGCAGCTGCGGATCGGCGGGCAGGTCATCTCCAGCCCGGCCGACGTCGTCAACACCATCCCCAACACCCCGCTGCTGCTGCTCGCCTCGGCGGCGCTGCTGATCCTGACGATCGCGGTCAACCTGATGGCGAACTTCGTGGCCCCCTGCTACGCCCTGTCCAACCTGTTCCCGAAGGTCCTCGACTTCCGCCGGGCCGGGGTCGTCAGCGCGCTGATCGGGCTCGTCATCCTGCCCTGGAACCTCTACGACTCCCCGCTGGTGATCACCTACTTCCTGGGTGTGCTCGGCGCGCTGCTCGGGCCGCTGTTCGGGATCGTGATGGCCGACTACTGGCTGGTGCGGCGCGGCCGGATCGACGTCCCCGCGCTGTACTCCGAGGCGAGCGGGGCGGCCTACCACTACCGGGGCGGGGTCAACCGGCGGGCGGTCGCGGTGTTCGTGCCGTCCGCGCTGGTCGCCGTCGCCGTCGGGTTCGTGCCCGCGCTGGAGCCGGTCGCCCCGTTCAGCTGGTTCCTCGGCGCCGGGCTCGCCGCGCTGCTGACCGTGCTCGTCGCCCCGCGCGGACGGACCTACCGCGCGGTGTCCGGGGAGCCCCTGGCCGTCGCACCCACCGGGGGGCACTAGTGCGCATCGTCGTCGTCAACGTCAACACCACGGCCTCGGTCACCGAGGCCATCGCCGCCTCGGCGCGTTCGGTCGCCGCGCCCGGCACCGAGATCGTCGGGCTCACGCCGCGGTTCGGCGCCGAGTCGGTCGAGGGCAACCTGGAGAGCTACCTGGCCGCGGTCGGGGTCGCCGACGCCGTCGCGCGGTACGCCGCGGCCGGCGAGTCGTTCGACGCGGTGATCCAGGCCGGCTACGGCGAGCACGGCCGGGAGGGTCTGCAGGAGATGCTCGACGTGCCCGTCGTCGACATCACCGAGGCCGCCGCGACCACCGCGATGTACCTCGGCCACCGCTACTCGGTGGTGACCACGCTGGACCGCACCGTGCCGCTGATCTCCGACCGGCTGCTGCTGGCCGGGCTGGAGCGGCGCTGCGCCTCGGTGCGCGCCTCCGGGCTGGCGGTGCTGGAGCTGGAGCAGGACCCGGACCGGGCGGTCGCCGCGATCGTCGAGCAGGCCCGGCTGGCCGTCGAGCACGACCACGCCGAGGTGATCTGCCTGGGCTGCGGCGGCATGGCGGGCCTGGAGGAGAAGGTGCGCGCGGAGACCGGGGTGCCCGTCGTCGACGGGGTGCAGGCCGCGGTGACCGTCGCCGAGTCGCTGGTGCGTCTGCGCCTGAGCACCTCGAAAGCCCGCACCTACGCGGCCCCCCGAACCAAGAAGATCACCGGATTCCCCCTGGAGATGCCATGACCAGCTACGACCTGGTGGTCCGCGGGCAGCGGATCATGACCACGGCGGGCGAGCAGCCCCGCGAGATCGGTGTGACCGGCGGGCGGATCGTCGCCATCGAGCCGCTCGGCAACGGCCTCGACGGTGCCCGGGTGATCGACCTCGTCGAGGACGAGGTGCTGCTCCCCGGCCTCGTCGACACCCACGTCCACGTCAACGAGCCCGGCCGCACGGAGTGGGAGGGTTTCGCCTCGGCGACCCGGGCCGCCGCGGCGGGCGGGGTCACCACGATCGTCGACATGCCGCTCAACTCGATCCCGCCGACCGTCGACGTCGCCGCACTCGAGGTGAAGCGCAAGGTCGCCGAGCACCAGGCGTTCGTCGACGTCGGGTTCTGGGGCGGGGCGGTGCCGGGCAACCTGGGCGACCTGCGCGGCCTGCACGACGAGGGCGTCTTCGGCTTCAAATGCTTCCTGCTGCACTCCGGGGTCGACGAGTTCCCGCCGCTCGACGCGGACGAGATGGAGCGCGACATGGCCGAGCTGGCCACGTTCGACGCCGTCATGATCGTGCACGCCGAGGACTCCCGGGCCATCGAGAAGGCCCCCACCCCGCACGGCGCGAAGTACGACACCTTCCTGCGCTCGCGCCCGCGCGGCGCGGAGAACCTGGCGATCGCCGAGGTCATCGAGCGGGCCCGCTGGACCGGGGCGCGTGCGCACGTCCTGCACGTGTCGTCCTCCGACGCGCTGCCGATGATCGCGACCGCGCGCCGCGACGGCGTCCGGATCACCGCCGAGACCTGCCCGCACTACCTGACGCTGTTCGCCGAGGAGATCCCCGACGGCGCCACCACCCACAAGTGCTGCCCGCCGATCCGCGAGGCGTCCAACCGGGAGCTGCTCTGGGAGGGGCTGCTCGACGGGACGATCGACTGCATCGTGAGCGACCACTCGCCGAGCACCGCCGAGCTGAAGCTGCTCGACTCCGGGGACTTCGGGCTCGCCTGGGGCGGGGTGTCGTCGCTGCAGCTGGGGCTGTCGCTGGTGTGGAGCGAGGCCCGCCGGCGCGGCATCGGGTTGGCGCAGGTCGTGCAGTGGATGGCCTCGAAGCCGGCCGACCTGGTCGGGCTGCGCTCCAAGGGCCGGATCGCGCTGGGGTACGACGCCGACCTCGTCGTCTTCGCACCCGACGCCGCGTACGTGGTGGACCCGGAGCGGCTGCACCACAAGAACAAGGTCAGCGCCTACGCCGGCCGGTCGCTGTCCGGCGTGGTCCGGCGCACCGTCCTGGGCGGCCGCGACGTCGACGTGGCCGGCGAGCCGCACGGGCGGCTGTTGCGCCGTGGCTCGGTGGAGCGGGTGACCGGTGCCCCCGGCGCCCCGGAGACCCCCGGCGCCCCGGAGGCCTCCGAGGTCCCGGCCGCACCGCCCGAGCAGGGCTAGACTTCCGTCATGCGGAAGAACGATCCCGACAGTCGCGTCGGTGCCGCCGCGGACGTCGCCGCGGCCGCACCGGCCCGCTCGGGGAGCGTGCAGTCCGTGGAGCGGGCCGTGGACCTGCTGGAGGCGATGGCCGACGCGGGCGGGACGGTCAGCTTGTCCCACCTCGCGGCCACCTCCGGGCTCCCGTTGCCGACCATCCACCGGTTGGTCAGGACCCTGGCCGGGCGCGGCTACGTCCGCCAGCAGTCCTCGCGCGAGTACGCCCTCGGCCCCCGCCTGGTGCGCCTCGGCGACACCGCGGGACGCCTGGTGGGCATGTGGGCCCGGCCCCGGCTCGCCGCGCTGGTCGACGACCTGGGGGAGAGCGCGAACCTGGCGCTGTTGGAGGGCAACCAGGTCGTCTACGTGGCCCAGGAGCCCGGCCGGCACTCGATGCGGATGTTCACCGAGGTCGGACGACGGGTGTCGCCGCACTGCACCGCCGTCGGGAAGGCGCTGCTGTCCCGGATGCCGGTCGAGCGGGCGCGGGAGATCCTGCGGCACACCGAGTTCGTGCGGCACACCGACAACACGATCACCTCGCCCGAGGAGTACTTCGCCGAGCTCGACAAGGTCCGCGCCGCCGGGTACGCCGTCGACGAGGGCGAGCAGGAGCTCGGGGTGCGGTGCGTGGCCGTCGCGCTCGACGGGCCGCTGCCCGCCGCGGTGTCCATCTCCGGGCCCACGACCCGGATGACCGACGCGCTGCTCGACTCCGCGGTGCCGAAGCTGCAGGCCGTCGCCGACGCGCTGGTGGCCGAGCTGGCCCGGCAGGACGCGGCCGGGGTCTGACCCACCCGGTGCCGAGGCCCAGGCGCCGCACATCCCGGGCGCCCGCCCGGCATGCTGCGCCGAGCAGGCATGGCCGCGACCGGGCGCGCCTGCCCGGCCTGCTCCGGCCGCCCCGGCATGATCGCGACCGGGCGCGACGGCTCGGCCTGCCCCGGGCGCCCCGGCATGATCGCGACGAGCGAGGGATTCCGTGCCACATCCGGCACCGGACCCCTCGCCCGTCGCGATCACCAGGTGTCCCGCCCCGGGGCTCGCCGTTCGCACCCGCGAACCGGGGCCGCCGTTCGCCTCCGGGAGCCGGGCCGGTCCACCACCCTGCCCCGATGGCTGATCCGACCAATCCGACCGATCTGGAACGGCTGCTGGTCCGGCAGGGCGGCCTGGTCACCCGGACCCAGGCGATCGCCCACGGCGTCCCGGCCCGGACCGTGGCCCGGCGGGTGTCCTCCGGTGCCTGGCGGGCGCGGCACCCCGGGGTCTACCTGGTCGCCGGTCACCGGGTCACCGACGAGACCCGGGTCCGGGCGGCGTGGCTCTGGGGCGGCGCCCGCTGCGTCGTGACCGGGCCCGCGGCCGCGTACTGGCTGGGGCTGCGCCCCGGTGCCCCGGCCGAGGTGCTGCTCGCCGTCCCGCCGACGGTGCAGCGGGCCCGGCGGCCGGGGGTGCGTCTGCGTCGCCGCAGCCTGGACCCGGCCGACCGGGTCGTCCACCGGGGCATCGTCGTGACCGCGACGCCGCTGACCGTGCTGGAGGCGGCCGCGGCGCTCGGTGGCACCGACGGGCCCGCGTTCCTGGACCGGGCGCTGCAACGGTGGGTGTCCCACGACGAGCTGTACGCGGCGTACTGCCGGGTGGCCGGCACCCCGGGCATCGCGGCCGCCGTGCGGCTGCTCGTCGCGGCGGGGGACCGGGCGGACTCGGCCCTGGAACGTCGGCTGCTGCGGCTGCTGCGCGAGGCCCGGCTCCCCGGGCTCGTGCGGGCGATGCCGTTCGGGCCCTGGACGGTCGACCTCGCGTTCCCCGCGGCGCGGGTGGCGGTCGAGGTCGACGGCTGGGCCTGGCACAGCGACCCGGAGCGGTTCCGCACCGACCGGCGCAAGCAGAACGCCCTGGTCGCGGCCGGGTGGACGGTGCTGCGGTTCACCTGGTCGGACGTGCACGACCGGCCGGGCGAGACGGTGGGGCGGATCCGGCGGGCCGTCGGTGATCGCGCCGCCTGAGGGGTCCGGTGCCGGATCCGGCACCGGACCCCTCGGAGGAGACGATCACTCGTCGCGGACCTGGGTCCCCGGCTTGGCGGTGACCGGCTCGTAGGAGTCCGGGCCCAGCACCTCACCGGAGGACAGGATCCGGATCTCCCCGGTCTGCACGAGCACCGGCGGCCCCGCGGCGACGATCGACGGTGCCGACGGCCGCCCGGGGGCGAGCACGTTGAAGAACAGGTTGAGCAGCACCGCGACGATCGCCGCCGAGCTGATGCCGGAGTGGAAGATCGTCGCGAACCACTCCGGGAAGTTCGCCCAGAAGTCCGGCGACACCACCGGGATCAGGCCGAACGCCACCGCCGCCGCGACGATCACCATGTTGTTGGTGTTGCGGTACTCGACCGAGGCGAGCGTCCGGATGCCGCTGGCGGCGACCGTGCCGAACAGCACGATCCCGGCCCCGCCGAGCACCGGCTGCGGGATCGCCGAGAACACCGCCGACGCCATCGGCGAGAGCCCCAGCACCAGCAGGAGCAGCCCGCCCGCGGCGACGGCGAACCGGCTCCGGATCCCGGTCAGCGCGACCAGGCCGACGTTCTGGGCGAACGCTGTCGCGGGGAAGGAGTTGAACACCGGCGCGAGCGCCGAGGCCGCCATGTCCGCGCGCAGGCCGTCCCCGACCCGGCGGGAGTCCACCTCGGCCCCGACGACCTCGCCGACCGCGAGGATGTCCGCGGTCGTCTCCACCATGACCACCAGGATGACGATGACCATCGACACGATCGCGCCGATCTCGAACAGCGGCCCGCCGAACGCGAACGGCGTCGGGATGGCGGCCACGCTCGCCTCGCCCACCTTCGCGAAGCTGCTCAGCCCCAGCACCAGGGCGACGACGGTGCCCACCAGCAGGCCGAGCAGCACCGAGAGCCGGGAGACGACCCGGATCTTGCTGGCGACGATCACGACCAGGAAGGTGAACGCGGCCAGCGCGATGTTCGGCAGCGAGGCGAACGCGGGGTTGGGCACCGTCGCGCCGGCGACCGTGACCGTCTCCCGGCCGGTGATCCACCCGGTCGCCACCGGCATCAGCGACAGCCCGATGACGGTGATGATCGACCCGGTGACCACCGGCGGGAACAGCCGTACCACCTTCGCGAAGAACGGCGAGATGAGCAGCCCGACCAGCGCGGCCACGATCACCGCGCCGAAGACGACGCGCAGGCCGTCGGTGCCGTCGTCGCCGACGATCGCGATCATCGTCGACACCGAGGCGAAGGAGGTGCCCTGAACCAGCGGCAGCTGGGAGCCGAAGAACGGCAGCCCGAGCGTCTGCAGGAGCGTTGCGAGCCCGCTCACGAACAGCCCGCTGGCCACCAGGACGGCGCTCTGCGCGGGGTCGAGCCCGGCCGCGCCGCCGATGATGATCGGGACGGCGATGACGCCGCCGAACATCGCGAGAACGTGCTGTACGCCGTAGCCCACCGTGGGTCCGAGGCCGAGCCGGTCGTCCTCGGGGCGGGGGGCTGTCGTGGCGGTCGTGCGTCGGCCGGTCGTCGCCGGCGCGTCCGCGTCGTCGGTGCTCATGGGCGTCCCCTCGGTGCGGAGGTGGTGGGATGGGTCAGACCGACGACGGGACGTCGGTCCACGCCTCCGGCGCCGGGGTCACGCCGTCGCGGACGACGGTGCCCTCGATCAGGCCGTAGGGGCGGTCCGCGGCGTAGAACACCTCGTTCGGGTTCTTGAGGCCGAACGGGGAGAGGTCGGACAGGAAGTGGTGCTTGTTGGGCATCGCGAACCGGATCTCGGCGACGCCGTCGCACGCCTCGATGCCGGCGCGGCCCATCTCGTAGAGCGACTGCTGCAGTGCGAGCGAGTGGGTGGTGGCGAACGCGGACAGCATCGCCGCGCCGATCGTGTCGTAGGCGGCGTTGTAGTCGATCCCGGCGGCGACGGCCTCGGGCAGGTAGCGCCAGCGCGCGGTGACCGAGGTGGCCAGGATCCGGTCGTCGGTCTCGACCAGGGTCGTGTAGCGGTCCCGGGGGAAGCCGTGGAACTCGCTGCCGGTGGACTTCAGCACGGTGAGGTCCTTCAGCCCCGCGGTGACGTGGGTGGCCCCACCGACCTTCTGCACGGTGGCGAGCCGGGTGGCGCGGCCCTTGCGGACGAAGGAGTGGTCGTGCCCCGCGCCGTCGACGACGATCCGCTCCCACTCGTAGAGCTCGGCCTGCCACAGCCCGCCGGTGATCCACTCGAACTCGCCGGTGAAGTGGTCCCCGAGCAGCATGAGGAACTCCTCGGGGGAGGTGATCCCGTGCTCGGCGGCGAAGGCGTAGACGACGTTCTTCTGGGTGTCGGTGGCGACGACCTTCGAGTTGTCCCCGGTCAGGTAGCTGCTCTCCAGGGCCGCGCCGCGCAGCTGGCTGGTGACGTTGAGATCGGTGATCTCGTGCCGGGCGGTGTCGCGCACGACCCGCACCACGCGGACCTCCGCCTTGCCGTACTTGTTGTCGCCGAGGTGGACCGAGACGGACATGTCAGCTCCCGAGGTAGGTGGAGTAGGAGTAGGGCGACAGCAGCAGCGGGACGTGGTGGTGGCGGTCGGTGCGCTCCGGCCGGAACGCGATCGACACCTCCGGGAAGAACGGGCTCGGCGTCGTGAACGTGATCCGGTGCAGCACCCCCGCGGTGAGCGCGGCGGAGTCCGGGGCGCGCCAGCGCCCGTCGTCGTCGGTGGTGCCCGAGGCCAGCACGGTCCCGTCGGCGCCGGTCAGGGTCACCGGGACACCGGTGGCCGGGCGGCCCGCCGCGGCGTCGAGGACATGGGTGGAGAAGCTGCTCATGCCAGCACCTGCCGCATCCGCAGCGCGGTGATCTCGGCCAGCTGCCCAGCGGCCTCGGCGCGCTCGGTGGCCGGGTCGTTGCCCAGCCTGCGCTCCAGCTCGGCCAGGATCTGGTCCGCGTCGCGGCCCGCGGCGCGGATCAGGAAGACGTGGCCGAACCGCTGCTCGTAGGCGGCGTTGCCCGCGGCGAGCCGGGCCGCGGTGTCCGCCCCGGAGTCCACGCCGGACTGCTCGGAGCGGGAGAAGGCGGCACCGTCGGCGTGCGCGCCACCGGGGCGCTCGCCGATCCGGGGGTGCCCGGCGAGGGCGGCGTCGATCTGCGCGGCGTCGAGGGCGAGCACCGCCTTCTCCGCCGCGGCGACGGCGTCGTCGACGCGGGCGTAGGGCCGGCCGGCGAGGAACCGGTCGGCCCAGGCGGACGAGGTGACGCAGGCCCGCAGGACGGGGCGCAGCTCGTCCGGCGGCGCGGTGTTGAGATGATCGAGGGACAGTGCGTCCGACATGGGCCCTGCTTCCGTGCGGTTCCGCACATTTCATGATGCGGAATCGTGATTCCGAACGATGTCAGTGTTGGTGTCGGGAAGACGCGGTGTCAAGGCTCACCGTGCGGTGTCCGGACACGGTGGAGGTCCCGATGTGCCGGTCCCGGCACCGGGTGTCGTCGGATCCCGGTGGGGCGCAGGGGGCTCCGGGCCTCCACGGTGGCCCGTGTCGGCGGCGTGGCGCACCCGCCCCGCCCCGAACGTCACGCAGTCGTCACCGCCGGTGATCTCTCGTCACGTGATGTCCGGAACATCCGGTTCATCGGTCTGCGCCGTCACACAGTCGTCACATCCGGGCAACCGTGCGCGACGGGTGCGCGACGGAGCATTCGTCCCCGGCGGCCCCCGACCCGGCTGCCGAAGGAGCGGAGATGACCCAGGAGATGAGCTCGCCGGCGACGACCGACGGCGCGCCGACCGCCGTCGGCGCGGCGCGCGAGACGCTCGAGGACTACACGCTGCGGTTCGCGCCGCGCAGCTACCGGCGTTGGTCGCCCGGGGTGGTCGGGGTGACCGCGCTCGGCGGGATCGCCTACCTCGCCGACTTCGCGATCGGGGCCAACATCGGCATCGCCTACGGCACGACGAACGCGTTGTGGGGGATCCTCGTCTTCGCCCTGGTGGTGATCGCGACCGGCACGCCGGTGGCCTACTACGCCGCGCGCTACAACCTCGACCTCGACCTCATCACCCGCGGCAGCGGCTTCGGCTACTACGGCTCGATCCTCACCAACGTCATCTTCGCGACGTTCACCTTCATCTTCTTCGCCCTCGAGGGCTCGATCATGGCCCAGGGCCTCGAGCTCGGACTGGGCATCCCGGTCTGGCTCGGCTACGCGCTGTCCACCGTGGTGATCTTCCCGCTGGTCGTCTACGGGATGTCGCTGCTGTCGAAGCTGCAGCTGTGGACGACCCCGTTGTGGCTGGTCCTGATGGTGCTGCCCTTCGGCTACCTGCTGTTCGCCCACCCCGACTCGGTGTCGACCTTCCTGGCCTACCAGGGCGAGGACGGGATGGGCGCGCCGAGTCTCGGTTCGGTCATGCTCGCCGCCGGGGTCTGCCTGTCGCTGATCGCCCAGATCGCCGAGCAGATCGACTACCTGCGGTTCATGCCGCCGAAGACCCCGGAGAACGCGCGCCGCTGGTGGACCGCGACGCTGCTCGCCGGGCCGGGCTGGGTGCTGTTCGGCGCGGCGAAGCAGGTCGTCGGGCTGTTCCTGGCGGTCTACTTCATCGCCAACGTCGCCGGCGGTGCCGAGGTCGCGAACGAGCCCGTGCAGCAGTTCCTGCTCATCTACCAGGACCTCATGCCGGGCTGGCTGGCCATCACCCTGGCCGTCGTGCTGGTCGTCATCAGCCAGATCAAGATCAACGTCACGAACGCCTACTCGGGCTCGCTGGCGTGGACGAACTCCTTCACCCGCATCACCGGGCACTACCCGGGTCGGCTGGTGTTCCTCGGGGTCAACCTGCTGATCGCGCTGGTGCTGATGGAGGCGAACATGTTCGACTTCCTCAACACCATCCTGGGCTTCTACGCCAACATGGGCATCGCCTGGATCGTGGTCGTCGCGACCGACATCGTCGTCAACAAGTACCTGCTGAAGATCTCGCCGAAGGTCCCGGAGTTCCGCCGCGGCATGCTCTACGCGGTGAACCCGGTCGGCTTCGGGTCGGTCGTCGTGGCGGGCGGGCTGTCCATCGCGACGTTCTTCGGCGCGCTCGGCAGCGCGGTCCAGCCGTTCTCGCCGGTGGTGGCGATCGTCCTCGGGTTCGTCCTGCCGCCGGTGCTCGCGGTGGCGACCCGAGGCCGCTACTACCTGCGACGCACCGACGACGGCATCGACGAGCCGATGTTCGACGAGCACGGCAACCCCTCCGCCGCCGTCCTTAACTGTCGCTCGTGCGGACAGGACCTGGAGCGCCCGGACATGACGGCGAGCGCGGCGGGTGGGCACGTCTGCTCGCTGTGCCTGGCGACCGACCGGACGAAGGAGCACGTGCTGCCCGCGCAGCCCTGAGGTCCGCGGCCGGGAGCGGTCACACCGGCGCGGGGACCGGACCCGCGGCGGCCACGGCGGCCGCGAGCCGGCGGCCCGCGGTGACGGCGTCGTGCCCGACGGCGGTCGCGAGCACGCCGCGCACCGCCAGCGGGGACAGGCTCCAGCCCGGCCCGGTGGCCGCGGCCACCGGGCCCGGAGCGTCGACGAGCACCTCGGTGCCCAGCACCCGGTGCCCGCCGAGATGGGCGGGGGAGCCGTCGAGCAGCGGGTCGCCGATCTCCTGGCTCTGCACCAGCAGCGGCCGGCCGTCCTGGGTGATCCGCACGGTGCCGCGGTAGCGGCCGGGCCGCTCGCCGGTGCGGCCGCCGACCAGGATGTCGCGGGCGTGCAGCGACGCGGTCGCGGCCAGCTCCACGTCCAGGACGGTCTCGTGGTGGGCGCGGGCGGTGACCACCGTCGGCTCGGGCAGGTGGGTCAGCGAGCCGCCCTCGCCGACGGTGCAGCGCAGCACCGTCCGGCTCGGTCGGCCGGGTCCACCGCCCGGCAGCGCGACGGCGGCGGCGACGCCGCACAGCGTCAGGTGCGCCCCCGGCCCGACGGTGACGACGAGCTCGACGTCGTCACCGGCCAGCGGGGTCGACGCCGATCCGACCAGGTGCACCACCGCACCGTCGGCCCCGGCCCCGGCGGCGCCCCGGCGGGGGATCAGCGCGAGCGGGGACTGCGCCCGCAGGCGCCGGACGACGGTCCGGCCGTCGTGCTCGGCGACGACCAGCTCGGCGCGTGCCCGCACCTCAGACCGTGGCGCGGACGGCGGCGACCTGCTCGCACACCCACGCCCCGACCTCGGTCGCGCCCGGGTCCTCCACCAGCGACTGCGCGATCACCGGCAGCTCCCCGCGGATCCGCGCGGCGTCGCCGGTCATGACCCCGAGGTCGGCGCCCACCAGCGGCGCCAGGTCGGTCTTGTTGATCACCAGCAGGTCGGCGGTGGTGACGCCCGGGCCGCCCTTGCGCGGCACCTTGTCCCCACCGGCGACGTCGACGACGAAGATCTGCCGGTCCACCAGCCCGCGGGAGAACACCGCGGTCAGGTTGTCTCCGCCGGACTCGACCAGCACGAGCTCGAGCCCGCCGTCGACGTCGGCGAAACGCTCCTCCAGCAGCTCGACGGCGTCGAGGTTGGCGGTGATGTCGTCGCGGATGGCGGTGTGCGGGCAGCAGCCGGTCTGCACGGCCTCGACCCGCTCCGGCGCGAGGACGGCGTTGCGGCGCAGGAAGTCGGCGTCCTCGGTGGTGTAGATGTCGTTGGTGACCACGGCGAGACGGACCCGCCCGGCGAGGCTGCGGGCCAGCGCGGCGACCAGCGCGGTCTTGCCGGAGCCGACCGGGCCGCCGATGCCGATGCGCACCGCGCGACCGCCGGCGGGGGCCGGGGCGTGGTGGTCGTGGTCGGTGACCGTCGGGTCGAAGCTGATCACGTGGCCGTGACCGTGGCCGGTCGTTGCGGACTCAGGAGGCAAAGAGACGCACCCTCTCGCGGTGGTGGTGGACGTGGGACTCGGCCATGAGGTCGAGCAGCGGCGCGCCGGGCGCCGGGAGATCGGCGGGGTCGCCCCCGGCCAGGGCCGCGGCCTCGGCGGCCAGGGCCTCCAGCTCGTCGCCGAGGGCGACGACGGCGGTGTTGACGGCGAACGGGTCCAGCCCGAGCAGCCGCACCGCCGCCGCCGCGGGCCCGGACACGGCGAGGTAGCCGACACAGCGGGCCGCCGCGGCCGGCGGCTCCCCGGCCGCGCCGACGACGACCCCGACGAGCAGCGGGTGGTGCGGCCGCCGGTGGACCGCGACCAGGGCGTCGAGGGCGGCCGACGGCCACGCCGAGCGGACCGCGCGCAGCGACGCCCGGCCCTGGGACCGGGACGCCTCCCGCTGGGCCGCCGAGGGGGTCCGCGCGTCGAGTGCGGCGTCGAGCTCCGCCCACCCGGCGCCAGTCCCCGCAGCGAGGTCGGCGGCGGCCGCGGCGGCGCAGGCGGCGACCCGGCCCGCGGTGCGCAGCCGCCCCCGGAGGAAGGCGTGCAGCGACGCGACGTCGGTGACCAGGCCGCGGTCGGCGGCCTCCTCCAGACCTCCGGAGTGCACGTGCCCGCCGCCGGGGAACCGGGCGTCGGACAGGACGAGCGAGGCCAGCATCAGAACAGGAAGTACCGCTGCGCCATCGGCAGCTCGGCGACCGGGGCGGGCTCGACGACGTCGCCGTCGATCGTCACGGTGAACGAGTCCGGGTCGACCCGTACGTCCGGGGTCGCGTCGTTGAGCAGCATCCCGGTCTTGCGCACCGAGCGCGTGTCGGCCACCGGCACCGCGGGGGTCGCCAGACCGAGCCGGTCGGGGACGCCCTCGTCGAGGGCCGAGGGGGCCATGAACGTCAGCGAGCCCAGCGCCGCGGGGGTGTGGGCGTAGCCGAACATCGGCCGGCCGTACACCGGGCCCGGGGTCGGGATGGAGGCGTTCGCGTCGCCCATCTGCGCCCACACGGCGAACCCGCCCTTCAGCACGACCTCGGGGCGCACCCCGAAGAACTTCGGCTCCCACAGCACCAGGTCGGCGAGCTTGCCGACCTCGACCGACCCGATGTGCTCGGCGGCGCCGTGCGCCAGCGCCGGGTTGATCGTGTACTTCGCGACGTAGCGCCGGGCACGCAGGTTGTCGGCGCGCTCGGAGTCGCCGGGCAGCGGGCCGCGGGCGGCCTTCATGACGTGCGCGGTCTGCCAGGTCCGGATGACGACCTCGCCGATGCGGCCCATCGCCTGGGAGTCCGAGCTCATCATCGAGATCGCGCCCAGGTCGTGCAGCACGTCCTCGGCGGCGATGGTCGTCGGGCGGATCCGGGACTCGGCGAACGCCAGGTCCTCGGGCACCGACGGGTTGAGGTGGTGGCACACCATGAGCATGTCGAGGTGCTCGTCGAGGGTGTTGACGGTGTGCGGCCGGGTCGGGTTCGTCGACGACGGCAGGACGTGCCCCGTGCCGACGACCTCGATGATGTCCGGGGCGTGCCCGCCGCCCGCACCTTCGGTGTGGAAGGCGTTGATCGAGCGGCCGTCGATCGCGGCCAGCGTGGACTGCAGGAACCCGGCCTCGTTGAGGGTGTCGGTGTGGATCGCGGCCTGCACGCCGGTCTCCTCGCACACCCGCAGGCAGGCGTCGATCGCCGACGGGGTGGTGCCCCAGTCCTCGTGCAGCTTGAACCCGCCCGCTCCGGCCCGCAGCTGCTCGTGCAGTGCCTCGTGCGACGTGGTGTTGCCCTTGCCCATCAGGAGCAGGTTCACCGGCTGGTGGTCCATGGCCGCCAGCATCCGGCCGATGTTCCAGGGGCCGGGGGTGACGGTGGTGGCCTTCGAGCCGTCCACGGGCCCGGTGCCGCCACCGAACAGCGTCGTGACGCCGGAGGCGAGCGCGGTCTCGACCAGCTGCGGGCAGATGAAGTGGACGTGCGCGTCGACCGCGCCGGCGGTGAGGATGCGGCCGTTGCCGGCCAGCACCTCGGTGCCGGGCCCGATGACCAGGGCGGGGTCGACGCCGTCCATGGTGTCGGGGTTGCCGGCCTTGCCGATGGCGACGATCCGGCCGTCCTTCACGCCGACGTCGGCCTTCACCACACCCCAGTGGTCCAGCACGACGGCACCGGTGATCACGAGGTCCGGGCAGTCCGCGGCGAGGACGGCGGCCTGGCCCATCGACTCCCGGATCACCTTGCCACCGCCGAACAGCACCTCGTCGCCGGACGCCGGGCCGCGGGAGCGGTCCTCGGTGACCTCGATCAGCAGGTTCGTGTCCGCGAGCCGGATCCGGTCGCCGACGGTCGGGCCGTACAGGTCGGCGTAGCGCGCTCGGTCGATGCTCACTGCTCGTAGCTCCGCTCGTCGAGGGCGCCGGCCCGTTCGGGGCGCAGACCGGGGACCCGGCGTGCCCCGGCGATCGGCACCAGTGTCACCTCGCGCTCCACCCCGGGCTCGAACCGCACCGAGGTCCCGGCGGGGACGTCGAGCCGGTGCCCCCAGGCGGCGTCGCGGTCGAAGGGCAGGCCGGGGTTCGCGGCGGCGAAGTGGTAGTGCGAGCCGACCTGCACCGGGCGGTCCGCGGCGTTGACCACGGTCAGGGTCAGCCGGGGGCGGCCGGGGTGCAGCTCGACCGGCTCCTCGCCGACGAGGATCTCGCCGGGGGTCACGCGATCGGCCCGTGCACGGTGACGAGCTTCGTGCCGTCCGGGAAGGTGGCCTCCACCTGTACCGAGTCGAGCATCTCCGGGACGCCGTCGAGGACGTCGTCGCGGGTCAGGACCTCCCGGCCGCTGCTCATCAGCTCGCTGACGGTGCGGCCGTCGCGGGCGCCCTCCAGGACGTGCTCGGTGATCAGGGCGACCGACTCCGGGTAGTTCATCCGCAGACCCCGCTCGCGGCGCCTGCGGGCGACGTCGGCGGCGACGTGGACGAGGAGCTTGTCGCGCTCGCTCGGGCTGAGGTGCATGCCCCGCATTGTGTCCGGTTCCGGGTTTCGACGGGATGACCGGGAGGTTCCGAACGGTGTCCCGCCGGGGTCCCGATGTCCGGGTCGACTGTCGGAACCTACGAAAGCCCCGCGGCGAGCGGCCCGGGGTTCGTCGGGGACGGCGGTGCCGGGGGGTCCCGGCCCGGGCGCATGGTGATGCAGGTCGCAATCCGGCCCCTCTGCGCGCCCTGCCCCGTCATCCCCCTCCGGCTCTCATCGAGGTCACCGATGCGCCTGCGCCGATCCACCAGCGCCACCGCCGATCCCGCCCGTCCCGTCCACCCGGTCGACCGGGTGCCGCCCGCCGGACGGCTCGCCGTCTACGGCATGCAGCACGTGCTGGCGTTCTACGCCGGTGCCGTCGTCGTGCCGATCCTGCTCGCCAACGCCATCGGCCTCGACGAGCGCCAGCTCATCCATCTGATCAACGCCGACCTGTTCACCTGCGGCATCGCCTCGATCCTGCAGTCGGTCGGGATCGGCCGGATCGGGGTGCGGCTGCCGCTGCTGCAGGGCGTCACGTTCACCGCGGTCTCCCCGATGATCGCGATCGGGCTCGCCGCGGGGGGCGGGACGCAGGGGCTGACCACCATCTACGGCGCGGTGATCGTCGCCGGGCTGGTGACCTTCTTCGCCGCGCCCTACTTCGCGCGGCTGCTGCGCTTCTTCCCACCGGTCGTCACCGGCACGGTGATCACCGTGATCGGGCTGGCGCTGCTGCCGGTCGCCGCGACCGACGCCGTCGGCGGCTCGAACGCCCCCGACCCCGGCAACCCGCTCTACCTCGGGCTCGCCCTCGGGACGCTGGCGGTGATCGTGCTGATCCAGCGGCTGTTCCGCGGGTTCCTCGCGACGGTCGCCGTGCTGGCCGGGCTCGTGCTCGGCACGCTCGCCGCGGTGCCGTTCGGTCTGGTCGACCTGTCCGCGGTGGGGGAGTCGGACTGGGTCGGGGTCACCACGCCGTTCCACTTCGGCTGGCCGCAGTTCTCGATCGCCGCGATCCTGTCGATGATCGTCGTCATGATGATCACCGCGGTCGAGACGACCGGTGACGTGATCGCCACCGGCGAGATCGTGGACAAGAAGGTCGGGTCGGACGACGTCGCCCGCGCCCTGCGCGCCGACGGCGCCGCCACCACCCTGGGCGGTGTCCTCAACTCCTTCCCCTACACCTGCTTCGCCGAGAACGTCGGCCTCGTCCGTCTCACCCGGGTCTCCAGCCGCTGGGTGGTGGCCGCCGCGGGCGGTTTCATGATCCTCATCGGGTTGGTGCCGAAGGCCGGGGCGCTGGTCGCGGCCGTGCCGCACCCGGTGCTGGGCGGTGCGGCGCTGGCGATGTTCGCGACCGTCGCCGTCGTCGGGATCCAGACGCTGTCGCGGGTCGACTTCCGCGACCACCGCAACGTCGTCGTGGTCGGGTCCGGGCTCGGGGTCGCGCTGTTCGTGACCGTGCAGCCGGACGTGGCGCAGGCCCTGCCGGAGTGGGCGGGCATCGTGCTCGGCTCCGGGATCACCGCGGGCAGCGTGGTCGCGATCGGGCTCAACCTGCTCTTCTTCCACACCGGGCGCCGCCGCGACATCGCACCCGCGACGCCCGGCGGGGACACGGTGACCTTCGACCGGCTCGCCTCCGCCGACGCCGGCGAGTTCTCCGCGGTGCTCGGGCGGCTGTTCGAGGGCCCGACCGCGGTGCCCGCCCGGGTGCACGCCCGCGGCCCCTTCGCCGACGCCACCGCGCTGCGCGCCGCGGTGCAGGACGAGCTGTTCGCCGCGCCGCCCGAGGAGCAGCGGGCGCTGATGGGCCACTACCCCGACCTCGGGGGGCTCGCCGGCGCGGGCGGCTCCGGCGCCCCGGCCCCCCGCCGCCGCCCCGACGGCGTCGGCCCGGTCGGTGGCCCCGTCGGTGGCACCGCCGCGGCGGCGCTGCGTGACCGGGCCGGGCTGGCCCTGCTCGGCAACGACGACCGCGCCGAGCTCTGCGCCGTGGCGGCGGCCTACCGGGAGCGCTTCGGGTTCCCGCTGATCGTCTGCCTGCGCGACGCGGGGGACACCCGCACCTTGCTCGCCACCGCGCGGCGGAGGCTGGAGCACCCGCCCGCGCAGGAGCACGCGACGGCCCTGGTGGAGATAGCCAAGGTCGCGGGGCGCCGGTTCGACGACCTGGTGTCCGGCTGACCCGGTGACGGGCGCAGGGCCCGGCGGCCGGCGCGGGAGGTCCGCGCCGGCCGCTGCGGGTGTCCGGCGCCGGTACGGTGGGCGGCGTGGACCTCGGGATCGGACGGCGCGCGCGGGCGGGGGCGGCCCTGCTGGTCGCGTCGCTGCTCCTGCTCGTGCCGGTCCTGCTGTCCGCCGAGGTCGAGACCGGGCTCGTCGGCGCCGTGGTCGCGCTCGCCGTCCTCGTGTGGGCCGGGCACCGCGAGCTCGGCGCGATCCACCTCGTCGCCACTGCCGCGACCACCCCGGTCCGTGAGGCCCGCCGGGTCCGGCACCGGGCCGGGATCGTCCGCCAGACCGATCCCGACGCGGCGGGCCGTCCCCGGCCGCGCGCTCCGGGACCGCTCCACCCGGAGCAGGTTCCCGGCGTCGTCGCGGCCGCCTGACGCGCCGCGCCGCGCGCCGGTGCGGTGTGCGCACCGGCCCGTCGTCGTCCCTGCTCCGGGACCCGTCCTGCCCCTCGGACGTCCCCGGAGTGAGAAGTGCTCGACTTCCTGTACTACCCCGTGTCCTTCGTCATGCGCCTGTGGCACGAGCTGTTCGGCGCCCTGTTCGGACCGGCCACCGGCCTGTCCTGGGCGCTGTCGGTGGTGTTCCTCGTGCTCACCGTCCGGGCGCTGCTGGTGCGCTCGGCCTGGACCCGGATGCGCGCCGCCCGGATCGGTCGCGCACTGGCCCCGCAGGTCGCCCGGCTCCGCGAACGCCACCGCGGCGACGCCCGGGCACTGGCCGAGGCGACCGCCGCGCTGCACCGCACGCACGGCTCGTCGCCGGTCGCCGGGCTCGGGGTGGTGTTCCTGCAGATCCCGGTGTTCGTCGCGCTGCTGCACGTGCTGCGCTCGTTCAACCGGCCCGGCCTGACCTTCGAACAGAACGCCGCACTCGCCAACTACGCCTTCCCGCCCGACCAGGTCGCCCCGTTCCTGCAGGCCCGGCTGTTCGGGGCGCCGCTGTCGGCGTGGCTGCGGATGCCCGCCGAGCAGCTCGCCGCGTTCGGCGGGACCCCCGTCGACGGGGCGGCGGTCGCCGCCGTCGTGGTGGTGCTGGCCGTGCTCGCCGCGGTCTGCACCCACCTCAGCATGCGCTACGCCCGGGTCGACCCGGGTGCCGTGCCGCAGGGCGCCACCCGGATCCTCGCGGCCCTGCCCTGGATCGCGCCGGTCGGTGTCCTCGCCGGTGGGCTGCTCTACCCGGCGCCGGTCGCGCTGCTGCTCTACTGGATGACCGGCAGCGTCGCGACCCTGGTCCAGCAGCTCGTGCTCACCCGGCTGCTCGACCGCAGGCCACCGGTCGTCGTCGCCCCGCCGGCGCCGGAACGCAGCCGGGCGCCACGGCCGGGCGCCAAGCCGGTGCGCCGCCGCGCCGCCGGCGCCCGCCGCCGGGCCGCCGTCAGCGCGAGCGCAGCGCCAGGTAGAGGTCGACGCGGTCGGTGAACGAGGACGGGTCCCGCCCGGTCAGCTCCGCCACCCGGCCGATCCGGTACCGGACGGTGTTGACGTGCAGGTGCAGCCGGGCCGCGGTCCGGTTCCACGACCCGGACTCGTCGAGGAACACCTCCAGGGTCTCCACCAGCCCGGTGCCCGACCGCGCGTCGTGGTCGAGCACCGGGCCGAGGACCTGGGCGGCGAAGCCGCGCCGGACGTCGTCGGGGACCCCGGCCAGCAGCGCCACGTGCGAGGTGATCTCCCCGGCCCGCACCGAGGTCACCGGGCCGACCCGGGACGCCGCCAGTCCGGCGGCGTGCCCGGCCTCGGCGAGCGCACCCGACAGCGCCTCCGCCGTCGACGGCCGCGACACCCCGGCCGACAGCCGTCCGCCCGCCAGGCCGGGGCCGAGCCGGTGCACCGCGCCCAGCACCACCTCGACCGGGTCCGGGGTGTCCGCACGCCCGGGCACCGCGACGACGGCGACCGCGTCGCCACCCAGCACCCCGACCGCGGCCGGGCCGGTGCCGACCAGCGCGTCGAGCAGCACGGTGTGCGCGGTGTCGGCCGGGTCCGCGACGCCCGAGGCCCGCAGCACGACCACGGCGAGGGTCCCGTCCGGCTCCACCCCGGCCTGGCGCAGCCGTACCCGGGTCTCCGGCCGGTCGCCGGTGTCGGCGGCGATCCGGGCCAGCGCGTCGTCGGCGATCGGGCGGGCCACCGCCGCGCCCTCGCGGCGCCGGGACCGGTCCAGCGCGGCGATGGCGGCCAGCTCCCCGACGGCGTCGACGGCCTCGGTGCCCGCCTGTGCGGTGCCCGGCGGCAGCTGCGCGGCGACCAGCCAGCCGGTGGCCCGTGCCGTTCCCGGTGCCGCGGGGACCACCAGGTGCGCGGCACCGTCCCGACCGGCCGGGACGGTCACCGGCAGCCGGCCCGCGGTGAGGAACCCGGCGACGACGGCGTCGCGCTCGGCGTCGGGCAGGGCCGGCCCGGCCAGCAGGCCGCCCGCGGCGGTGAGCACCCGGCAGACCAGCCCGGTGCCCGCCGAGACCGACCCGGCCAGCTCGGCCAGCTCCGCGCCGCCGGCGAACGCGGCGAGCAGCCGCCGGTGCCGGCCCAGGGTGTGGGCGAGCCGGTCCCCGCGGGCCGCGGACAGCGCCCCGATCACCACCTCGGTGACCGCGCCGAACGACACGTCCACCGGGACCGCGATGAGGACGAGGTCGTGGCGGCGGCAGGCGTCGACGACGTCGGCCGGGATGTCGCCGAACACGGCCTCGCCGGCCACCAGCGCCGCCGCGCCGGACCGGGCGACGGCCGCGACGAACCGCTCCGAGTCCGCCGGCGTGCGCCGCCACACCAGCCCGGACACCACCAGCTCGCCGCCGCCCAGGTAACGCGACGGGTCGGGCAGGTCGGTCGGGTACACCCAGCGCACGGACCGGTCCAGATCGGCCGCCGAGCCGTGCAGGACCCGCAGCCGCAGCTCCGGTCGCGCGACCAGCTCCGAGAGCAGCATGGGAGGAACCTACAACTCGGTGCACCCGGCGGGACCCCGATTCGTCACAGTGGTGCCTTCTCCTGGTGACCGTCACACGGTGCACTGGGGTCCATGCAGCAGCCGAACGCCGGGCGGACCGCCAGCCGGGTCGCCAGCCGGATCGCCATCGAGGGTGCCCACGTCGTCACCGTCACCGGGGAGGAGATCCCCGGCGGGCACGTGGTCGTCGAGGGGGAACAGATCGCCGCCGTCGGGCCCGGCCCCGCCCCGGCGGGGTCCTACGACCGCAGGGTGGACGCCCGCGGCTGCCTGCTCACCCCGGGGCTGGTCAACACCCACCACCACCTCTACCAGTGGGTGACCCGCGGACTCGCCGTCGACCACACGCTGTTCGAGTGGCTGACCACGCTCTACCCGGTGTGGGCCGGCATCGACGAGCACGCCGTGCACACCGGCGCCACCGGGGCGCTGTCGGCGCTCGCGTTGTCGGGATGCACGACCACCACCGACCACCACTACGTCTTCCCCCGGGAGGGCGGCGACGTGCTCGGCGCCGAGATCCGGGCCGCCCAGCAGGTGGGCCTGCGGTTCCACCCGACCCGCGGGTCGATGGACCTGGGGCGCAGCGCGGGCGGGCTGCCGCCGGACCACGTCGTCTCCGACCGCGACGAGATCCTCGCCGCCTCCGCCGACGCCGTCGCCCGCTGGCACGACCCGTCACCGGGGTCGATGCTGCGGATCGCGCTGGCCCCCTGCTCGCCGTTCTCGGTGACACCGGAGCTGATGAGGGAGTCCGCGACGCTGGCCCGCGAGCTCGGCGTGCGGCTGCACACCCACCTCGCCGAGACCGACGACGAGGAGGCGTACTGCCGGGAGCGCTTCGGCGCCACGCCCACCGAGTACGTCGCCGACCTGGGCTGGACCGGGCCCGACGTGTGGTTCGCCCACACCGTGCACCTCGACGACGAGGCGGTGAAGACCATCGGCGCCACCGGCACCGGCGTCGCGCACTGCCCCACCTCCAACGGCCGGCTCGGTGCCGGCATCGCGCGGGTCCGTGACCTCGTCGACGCCGGCGCCCGGGTCGGGATCGGCGTCGACGGCGCCGCCTCCAACGAGGGCACCCACCTGCTGGAGGACGTCAAGCACGCCGTCCTGTTCGCCCGCGCCGCGGGCGGCCCCCGCGCCCTGTCGGTGCGCGAGGCCCTGGAGCTCGGCACGCTCGGCGGCGCCCGGGTGCTCGGTCGCGAGGACGAGATCGGGTCGATCGAGACCGGGAAGCTCGCCGACCTCGCGCTGTGGCGCCTCGACGGGTTCCGGCACCGCGACGTCGCCGACCCGGTGGCCGCCCTGGTCCTGGGCACCCCGCCGCCGCTGGAGCTGCTGCTGGTGCACGGTCGCCCGGTCGTGGAGAAGGACACGGTCCTCACCGTCGACACCGACGCCGTCGCCGCCGAGTGCGCCGCGGTGCACCGCGACCTCGTCTCGCGGGCCGGGTGAGCGGATGGACCTGCACACCGTCACCGGGTTCCGGCGCGCCCGCGAGCGCGCCGACCTGGCGCTGGCGCCGGGGGAGCGGATCCTCGCCGGCGGGACCTGGCTGTTCTCCGAGCCGCAGCCCGGCGTCACCGGCCTGGTCGACCTGACCACGATGGGCTGGGAGCCCCTGGAACCGCTGCCCGACGGCGGCCTGTCGGTGGCGGCGACCTGCCCGATCGCCGACCTCGCCGGGTACGGGGAGCGCACCGGGGCCCCGCTGTTCGCCCAGTGCGCGCACGCCCTGCTGGCGTCGTGGAAGATCTGGCACACCGCGACCGTCGGCGGGAACGTGTGCCGTGCCTACGCCGCCGCCGGGATGGTCGCGCTCGCCGCGACGCTCGACGGCGTCGCCGTCGTCTGGACCCCCGACGGCGCCGAGCACCGGGTCCCGGTCGCGACGCTCGTCACCGGGAACGGCACCACCGCGCTGCGCCCCGGCGAGGTCCTGCGCGCGGTCGAGCTGCCCGGTGCCGCACTGCGCGCCCGCACCGCCTTCCGCAAGATCGCACTCGCCGAGCTCGGCCGCTCCGGCGCCGTGCTCACCGGGCGGGTCGACACCGCGCGCGACGGCGGCGCGGCCACGTTCGTGATCACCGCCGCGACCGAGGCACCCACCGTCCTGCGCTACCCGGCCGGGGTGCCCGACCCGGACCGGCTGCGCGCCGACGTCGACGCCGTCGACGGCTGGTACACCGACCCGCTCGGTTCCGCGGACTGGCGCCACGGGGTCAGTGCGGTGCTGCTGGAGCAGATCCGGGAGGAGCTGTCGTGAAGCTGCACATCAACGACACCGAGCTGGAGGCCGAGCCCGCCCCGGGGCAGTGCACCCGCACGTTCCTGCGCGAGCACGGGCACCTGGAGGTGCGCAAGGGCTGCGACGCCGGGGACTGCGGCGCTTGCACAGTCCTGCTCGACGACCGGCCCGTGCACTCCTGCCTGATCCCCGCCCAGCGTCTCGACGGCGCGCGGGTCACCACCGTCGCCGGGCTGGCCGGGCCGGACGGGGAGCTGCACCCGGTGCAGCAGGCGTTCGTGGAGAAGTTCGGCTACCAGTGCGGGTTCTGCACGGCCGGGCAGATCGTCACCGCGTCTGCCCTGACCGCCGAGGACCTCGACGACCTGCCGCGGCGGATGAAGGGCAACCTGTGCCGCTGCACCGGCTACCGCAGCATCCGGGAGGCGATCGAGACCGGCGTCCGTCGTCGGTGCGCCGCCGACGGTCCCCGCGCCGCGGAGGGCACGGTCGGCTGCTCGGCCCGGCCCCCGGCGGCCGAGCGCATCGTCACCGGCGCCGAGCCGTTCACCTTCGACGTCGACCTCACCGGTGCCCTGCACCTGCGGATCCTCGGCTCCCCGCACGCCTACGCCCGGATCCGGTCGATCGACACCACCGCGGCCGCGGCCGCACCGGGCGTCGCGCTGGTGCTGACCCACCACGACGTGCCGGACCTGCGGTACTCCACCGCCCGGCACGAGCACCGCACCGACGACCCCGACGACACCCGGATGCTCGACGACGTCGTCCGGCACGTCGGGCAGCGGGTCGCGGCCGTCGTCGCCGAGACCCCGGCACAGGCCGAGGCCGCCTGCGCCCTGATCGCCGTCGACTACGAGGTGCTGCCCGCCGTGCTGGACCCGGAGGCGGCCCGGCGGCCCGGCGCGCCGCTGGTGCACCCGGACCGGACCCCGGCCGACCGCGTCGACGAGGCGTCCCGCAACGTCGTGCTCGCCCTGCACGGCGGACACGGCGGCGACGTCGACGCCGCGCTCGCCGGGTCCGCGCACACCGTCACCGGCACCTGGCGCACCAGCCGCGTCTCCCACGCCCAGCTCGAGTGCCACGGGGCCATCGGCTCCCTCGACGACGACGGCCGCCTCGTCGTCCGCGCGGGGACCCAGGTCCCGTTCCTCACCCGCGCCGAGCTCGCCCGCGTGCTCGACCTGGACCCCGACCGGGTCCGGGTGCACACCGCGCGGGTCGGCGGCGGGTTCGGCGGCAAGCAGGAGATGTTCGCCGAGGACCTCGTCGGGCTCGCGGTGCTGCGGACCGGGCGCACCGTCGTCCACGAGTTCACCCGGACCGAGGAGTTCACCCGCACCGCGCTGCGCCACCCGATGCGGGTCGCGGTCACGCTCGGCGCCGACGACGACGGCCGGCTCACCGCGATGAAGCTCGACGTCCTGTCCGACACCGGCGCCTACGGCAACCACTCCCGCGGGGTGCTGTTCCACGCCGTCGCCGAGTCGGTCAGCGTCTACAACTGCCCCGTCAAGCACCTCGACGCCGAGGTCGTCTACACGAACAACGTCCCCAGCGGCGCGTTCCGCGGCTACGGCCTGGGCCAGGTGATGTTCGCCGTCGAGTCCGCGATGGACGAGCTGGCGATCGTCGCCGGCCTCGACCCGTTCGACCTGCGGCGGCGCAACATGGTCCGCGCCGGGGACCCGCTGCACGTCGCCCACCACGGCGACCCCGAGCACGACCTGCACTGGACCAGCTACGGCATGGACCAGTGTCTCGACCTCGTGCAGGACGCACTGGCCGACGGTAGCGGCGACCCCGTGCCGGACGGTCCGACGTGGCGCGTCGGCGAGGGCACGGCACTGGGCATGATGACGACGATGGCCCCGTTCGGCCACGCCGCCACCACCACGGTGACCCTGTTGCCCGGTGGGCGCTACCGGCTCGGTGCCGGCACCGTCGAGTTCGGCAACGGCACCACGACGACCCATCGCCAGGTCGTCGCGACCGTGCTCGGCACGACCGCGGACCGGGTCGACGCCCACCACGGGGACACGGACGCCTGCGGCTACGACACCGGGGCGTTCGCCTCGGCGGGCACCACCGTGGCGGGCAAGGCCCTGCACGCCGCGGCCACCGCGCTGCGGGCCCACATCCTCGCGGTGACCGGCGGCGGAGAGCTGCACGCCGACGGCGTCACGACCCCCGACGGCGAGTGGTCCCTCGACGAGGTGCTGGCCGCCGCGTCGGCGCCGGGGGGACTGTCGGCGACGGGGGAGGAACCCGGCACCGCGCGGGCGATCACCGCGAACTGCCACGGCGTGCGGGTCGCGGTGGACACCGCCACCGGCGAGGTCCGGGTGCTGCGCTCGGTGCAGGCCGTCGACGCCGGCACCGTCCTGAACCCCGAGCAGCTGCGTGGGCAGGTGGAGGGCGGTGCCGCGATGGGGCTGGGCAGCGCCCTCTACGAGGAGGTGTACGTCGGGGAGTCCGGGGAGATCCTCAACCCGGTGTTCCGCACGTACCGGGTGCCGCAGATGGCCGACGTCCCGGTCACCGAGGTGCGCTACGCCCGGACCCACGACGCGCTGGGCACCTACGGCGCGAAGTCGATGAGCGAGGCGCCCTACAACCCGGTGGCGCCCGCGGTCGCGAACGCGATCCGCCGGGCGCTGGGGGTGCGGCCGTACCACCAGCCGTTCAGCCGCGACCGGGTGTGGCGGCTCGCGGCCGGTGGCACGGCGCCGTGAGCTGCGTGGTCAGCCGCGGCGGCGGGCGTGCTCCAGCAGCGCGGTCGCGGTGCGCCTGCCCAGCTCGTTCGCGGCCAGGGGGCTGTCCCCGGTGATGACGTTGCGGTCGGTGGTGCAGCGGCCGGTCATGTCGTCGTTGACCACGCGGACGCCCTCGTCCTGGAGTGCCTTGCCGAGCAGCCACGGCATCTCGCCGGGCAGGTAGCCGATGTCGATGTTGGCGCCGGCGTCGAGCGCGTCGGGGAACACGCACATCTCGTAGCCCTCGAAGACCGACCGCCCGCGGCCGATGCGGGTGGAGAGGAACGCCGCGGGCCCGTGGCACAGCGACACCACGAGCCGGTCGGTGCGCATGGCCCACTCCAGGGTGTCGCGGACGTCGGTGGAGAACGGCAGCCCGGACAGCGCACCGTGCCCGCCCGGGACGAACACCGCCAGGTAGTCCGAGTCCTCGCCCAGCTCGCGGTCGACGACCTCGGCCAGCGACTTCGGGGCCCGCCACTGCGCGAGCAGCTTCTCGCGGGCGCTGCCGACCGCCTCGTCCTCGCCGGGGTAGGCCCACCACTCGAACTTCGCCGGGTTGCCGGTGAGCGTCGCGATCTCGACGCCGAACCCGGCCTCCAGCACGTGGTGCAGGGGGAGCAGGGTCTCCACCGGGTGGTTGCCGGTGGAGAAGAAGGTGCCGTTGCCCATGCGCAGGTAGCGTTCGTCGGTGGCCAGGACGAGCACCTTCCAGCGGCCGCCGGACCAGGCGTGCCGCTCGGTGGCGAGACCGTCGAAGTCCGTCCTCGGCGCGGTGTAGGCGTCCAGCGAGTACGGCGACGGGAAGTACGCATCGTGCTCCGCCGGGTCCGCGGTCGGATCCTTGCTGAGCGTGCTGTCGGACATCGGGGTGCCTCCGGGTCGTTCGTGCGGTGCCCGAGCGGCCTACCCCCGCCCGGTGCCCGCGAACCGCGCCGCCGGACCCCGCCGTGGGAAGGACGGTTCGTGCGGTGAACGGTGGCGGGCGTCGTCGTCCGGGTCAGAAGTCGTGGCTCGCCTCCGGCGGTGCCCCGGTGATCCGCTGCAGGTGCACCCGGCGGGCGAGCCGGATCACCGGTCGGATCATCAGCTCGATCGAGCCGAGGAGGAACAGCCATGTCCCCGCGTAGCTGGTGGCCTCGGAGAAGAACAGCACGCTGCCGATCACGAACCACAGCGCCACCAGGATGTCGTTGACGATGCTGAGCACCTCGTAGCGCTTCCGGACGACGAGCTCCTCGTGCCCGATGGTGAACGTCAGCGGTCGGTCGTGCGGGGTCGGTCCCATGCCGTGGTGGGTACCCCCTCGACCGGCCGTCCGCACGCCGGGAAGGGTGAGCACGTGCACACGACGCCCCAACGCCGGATCGGCACCGGCGACGCCGTCGTCCTCGGGATCGGGTCCATGCTGGGCGCCGGGGTGTTCGCGGTCTTCGGGCCCGCCGCGGCCGTCGCTGGGACGGCCCTGCTGCCCGCGCTCGCCGTGGCCGGCGCGGTCGCGGTCGCCAACGCGATGTCCTCGGCGTGGCTCGCCGCCCGCCACCCCGAGTCCGGTGGGGCCTACGTCTACGGCCGCCGCCGGCTGGGGGAGACGTGGGGGTTCCTCGCCGGGTGGGCGTTCGTCACCGGCAAGACCGCGTCGTGCGCCGCGATGGCCCTCACCCTGGGCTCCTACGCCTGGCCGGACCACGCCCGCGCGGTCGCGGCGGCGGCGGTGGTCGCGATGGTCGCGGTGAACCTGCGTGGCGTCACCCGCACCGCGCTCGCCACCCGGGTCCTGGTCGGGTGCACCCTCGCGGTGCTGACGGCGGTGGTCGTCGCCGCGTTCTCCCGCCCCGCCGTCGCCGCGCCGCTGCAGGGCTGGACCGACGCCGGTCCGCTCGCGGTGCTGCAGGCCGCCGGGCTGCTGTTCTTCGCCTTCGCCGGGTACGCCCGGATCGCGACGCTCGGCGAGGAGGTCCGCGACCCCGCACGCACCATCCCGCGGGCGATCCCGCTCGCGCTCGGCCTGGTGCTGGTGGTCTACGCGGTGGTCGCCGTCGCCGCGCTGCGGGCCGCCGGGCCGGACGCGCTCGCGGCGTCCGCGGCGCCGCTGGCCACCGCGGCCGGGGACGGGACGGCACCCCTGGTGCGCATCGGGGGCGCCGTCGCGTCGGCCGGGGTGCTGCTCGCGCTGGTCGCCGGGATGGGGCGCACCGTGCTGGCCATGGCCCGGGACCGGGAGCTGCCGGGCGCACTCGCCGCGGTCCACCCGCGGTTCGCGGTGCCGCACCGCGCCGAGCTCGCCGTCGGCGCGGTCGTGCTGCTGCTGGTGGTCACGGCCGCTCCGGTCACCGCGATCGGCCTGTCCGGGTTCGCGGTGCTGCTGTACTACGCCGTCGCCAACGCCGCGGCGCTCACCCTGCACCGCGACCGGCCATGGCGCCGCGCCCTGTCGGGGTTCGGGCTGCTCGGCTGCGTGGTGCTCGCGACGCTGCTGCCGCGGGTGTCGGTGCTGGCGGGGGCCGTGGTCCTGGCGGCCGGGACGGCGGTGCGGGCGCTCGTACGGGCCGGGCGGGTCCGCCGTGGCGGCACCTGCACCGGCGACGACCGGACGGATCCCGTCGGGCGGTGAGCCGCGGCCGCCCCGCCCGCGGTGGCCCCGGGCCCGCTCGGTCCGCCGCGACCGTTCCCCCCCCCGCCCCGGCCCGCGCCCCGGCAGGGCCCGGACGGAGGCTGCTCCGGTCGTGGGCGGCCGGGCTCAGCAGCGGCGGTCCCCGTCGGCCCCGTCGCGCAGGACGGCGAGGATGCGGGCCAGCTCGGCGCGGTCGTCGTCGGACAGCCGTGCGAACAACGCCTCGGCCCCGTCGGCCCGTGCGGCCCGCACGTCGCGCGCGGTCGCCGCGCCCGCGTCCGTGACCCGCACCAGCACCGCCCGCCGGTCCGCCGGGTCAGTCGCCCGTTCGACGAGCCCGAGTCCGGCCAGCGCGTCGACGACCTCGGTCGCCGACCGCGGCGTGATCCGCAGGTGCCCGGCCAGCGTGCCCGGGCGCATCTCGCCGTGCCGGACCAGCGTGCCCAGCGCCCGCGCCTGCGACGGCGTCAGACCCCAGGCCGCCAGCCGCTCGGCCGAGGCGTGGCGCAGTGAGCGCGCGACCGACCAGAACGCGTCGACGAGGTCGCCGCGCGACTGGCTGGGTGGTTCCCGGTCCGGCACGGGAACAGACTAGCGCAGGACGCTGTTGCTGCCTCATAGTGAGGCAACCACAGTAATCGGCCCGGAGGAGACCCCTTGGACACCCGACCCCCGAACCGGCCCGGACGGCCGGACACCCGCACCGCCACCCCCGAGGAACGGGAGCAGGCGCGCGCGGTCTCGCTGCGCCGCATCGGCGCACTGTTCGCCCCGCACCGGGGCCCGCTCACGGTCGTCGTCGTGACGATCGTGGCGTCCTCGATCGTGGGAATGGCCTCGCCGTTCCTGCTCCGCGAGGTCATCGACGTCGCCCTGCCCGAGCGCGACGTCACCCTGCTCGCCTGGCTGGCCGCGGGCATGGTCGCGGTCGCCGCGGTCACCGCCGCCCTCGGCGTCGCCCAGACCTGGATCTCCACCCGCATCGGGCAGGAGGTCATGCACGGGCTGCGCACCGGCGTCTTCGCCCACCTGCAGCGCCAGAGCCTGGCGTTCTTCACCCGCACCCGCACCGGGGAGGTGCAGTCGCGGATCACCAACGACATCGGCGGCATGCAGTCGGTGGTCACCAGCACCGCCACCTCGGTCGCGTCGAACCTGACCACCACCGTCGCCACCCTGGTCGCGATGACCGCGTTGTCCTGGCAGCTCACACTGGTGTCCCTGGTCGTGCTGCCCCCGGCGATCCTGCTGACCCGGCGGGTCGCCCGCACCCGCCGCGCGATCACCGCGGCCCAGCAGCGCGAGCTCGCCGACCTGAGCGTCGCGGTCGAGGAGAACCTGTCCGTCGACGGGATCGCCCTGTCCAAGACCCTGGGCAGCGGCCCGGAGCTGAGCCGCCGGTTCGCCGAGTCCTCGTCCCGGCTGATCGGGCTGGAGCTGCGCTCCCAGCTCGCCGGACGCTGGACGATGGCCGTCACCCAGGTCGTGTTCGCCGCCGTCCCGGCCGCCATCTACCTCGCCGCCGGGCTGCCGTTCGCCGCCGGGACGATGAGCATCGGCACCCTCGTGGCGTTCACCGCGCTGCAGGGCGGGCTGTTCCGCCCGGTCATGGGCATGCTGAGCGTCGGCGTGCAGATCGTCGCCTCGCTGGCGCTGTTCGAGCGGATCTTCTCCTACCTCGACCTGACCACCGACGTGCCCGAGCCCGAGCATCCCGTCGCTGTCGACCACGACCGCGTCCGCGGGCACGTGCGGATCGAGGACGTCACCTTCGTCTACCCGGGCAGCGACGCCGCCGCCGTCGCCGGCATCGACCTCGACGTCCCCGCGGGCACCACGCTGGCCCTGGTCGGGGAGACCGGGTCGGGCAAGACCACCCTGGCCGGGCTCGTGTCCCGGCTGCACGACCCGACCGCGGGCCGGGTGACCATCGACGGGATCGACCTGCGCGACATGGCCGCGGCCGACCTGACCCGGATCGTCGGCGTCGTCGGGCAGGACACCTACCTGTTGCACGCCACCGTGCGGGAGAACCTGCGCCACGCCCGCCCGGACGCCACCGACGCCGAGATCGAGGCCGCCGCCCGCGCCGCGCAGGTCCACGACCTGATCGTCTCGCTGCCCGAGGGCTACGACACCGTCGTCGGCTCACGCGGGCACCGGTTCTCCGGCGGGGAGAAGCAGCGGATCGCGATCGCCCGCACGCTGCTGCGCGACCCGAAGGTGCTGGTCCTCGACGAGGCCACCAGTGCGCTGGACACCCGTACCGAGCGGGCGGTGCAGGCCGCGTTCGACGCGCTGGCCCACGGCCGCACGACGATCACCATCGCGCACCGGCTCACGACCGTGCGCGACGCCGACCGGATCGCCGTCGTCGACCACGGCCGGATCGTCGAGTCCGGCAGCCACGACGAGCTGCTCGCCGACGCGGGCCGCTACGCCGCGCTCGCCGCGGTGTGAGGGACGGCGCCGGCCCTACGCCGGCCTACGCCACGCCCGGCGCCGTCACGACCTCGATGAGCCGGGGGCCGTCGTCGGCGAAGGCCTCCTTCAGCGCCGCCGCGGCGGAGGCGGCGTCCCGCACCGACACCGCGGGCACGCCGTAGCCCTCGGAGATCCGCACGAAGTCGATCCCGGGGACGTCCAGGCCCGGTGTCTCGCCGGTGCCCAGCAGCTCGGCGAAGCCGCGCAACGCACCGTAGGTCCCGTTGCGCAGGATCACGACGACCACCGGCACCCGGTACTGCGCCGCCGTCCAGAGCGCGGTGATGCCGTAGTTGGCGGACCCGTCGCCGACGAGTGCGACCACCCGGCGCGCGTCGCCGTGGGCCAGCTGCGCGCCGACCGCGGCGGGCAGCCCGAACCCGAGACCACCGGACGCGGGGAACAGGTAGCTGCCCGGCTCGGTCAGGTCGGCCTGGGTGACGAAGTCGTCGATCGTCGAGGTGGACTCGCACACGTGCACGGTCCCGGCCGGTGCCGCGTCCCGGACCAGCGCGAACAGCTGCTGCGGCGGGACGTGGTCCGCGGCGCCCTGCGGGGCGGGCGGTGCCGGCCGGGGCGGCAGCGGCACCCGCCCCGAGGCGGGCACCCGCCCGGCGAGCGCGGCCAGCGCCGGACCGACCGGGCCGACCCAGGCCTCGCCCATCGGGGCCCGCGCGGCCTCGGCCGGATCCGCGGTCAGGTGCAGCAGCCGGGAGCCCGCCGGCAGCAGGTCACCGGGGACCCACTGGTGGTAGCGGAACACCGGCGCACCCGCGACGAGCACGACGTCGTGCCCGGCCAGCCGGTCGGACACGTCGCGCACCGACGCCGGGAGGATCCCGCGGAACGCCGGGTGCCGGGTCGGGAACGGACAGCGCGACGCCGACGGCGCGATCCACACCGGGCAGGCGAGCCGCTCGGCCAGGGCGACGGCGTGGCCGTTCGCCCGGTCCGCGTCGACCTGCGGACCCAGCACCAGGACCGGGTTCGCCGCCCCGGCCAGTGCCCCGGCCAGCTCGGCGACCGCCCGTTCACCCAGCTCGGCGGCGGTGGTCGTGCGTCGCGACGGCAGGTGCGCGGCGTCCGGGCCGGCCTCGCGGGACCAGTCGTCGTAGGGGATCGAGAGGTAGACCGGGCCTCGTGGGGCCAGCAGCGCGGTGTGCACCGCCTGGGACAGCGCCCGCGGGACGTCCTGGGCCGACGCGGGTTCGGCGGAGTACTTGACCAGCGGACGCGGCAGGGCGGTGGCGTCCACGTTGGTCAGCATGACCTCCTGGCCGACGGTCGACCGCACCTGCTGGCCCGCGGTGAGCACGAGCGGGGAGTGGGAGTAGACGGCGTTGGTGAGCGCGCCCATCGCGTTGCCCGACCCGGACGCCGCGTGCAGGTTGACCAGGGCCGGGCCGCCGGAGGCCAGGGCGTAGCCGTCGGCCATGCCCAGCACCGCGCCCTCGTGCAGACCCAGCACGTAGCGCACCCCGTCGGGCATCGCCGCCAGGAAGGGCAGCTCGTTGGAGCCGGGGTTGCCGAACACGGTGTCGATGCCGTGGGCGGTCAGCACCTGCCAGCCGGCTTCACCGACGGTCGTCATGGGGCTCCTCGGGTCGCGGACCCCCACCGTAGGTCGCCTCAGCGGCGCGCGGCGACCCGCTCGTCGTGGGCACTGCGCCGCAGGTGGGCGACGACCAGCGGCCGGACGGCCAGCGCGGCGGCGGCCAGGACCAGGGTGACGGAGGTGGGGGCCAGCGACACCGAGACGATCGTGGCGACGGCCAGCAGGACCATCAGCACCCCGGCGAGCACGACCGCGCGCACCTCGGTCGTCCGCGACTGCGGAGCGGCTCGGAACATGGCGTCCACCTCCTGGTCGGCGCCCGTGCCACCGACTCGCACAGTACGCCCCGAACCCTGGAGTTCGGTCCGGCTAACTCTACGCCTCGGCACGCCTGAACAACAGCGTCGGGTCGCCACGGGATCGGTGATCACCTATCGTGCACGCAGCGTCACACCCGCCGGGGGACCGAGGGGACGCCATGACGGGGGTGATGTGTGACCGCACCGGTACGGGTCCCGCACCGACACGTGCTGACCGTGCCGGTCAGCGACGAGCAGCTCGCCGAGGACGTCGCCGCGTTCCTGGCCGAGGGGCTCGCGGCGGGGGAGCGGGTCGTCTACCTCGACGACGACACCGCAGGTCTGGTCCTCTCCCGCCTGACCGACGACGGCGTCGACGTCACCGGCCCGCTGCGGTCCGGGCAGTTCCGGCTCGTCCCGGGCGAGGTCACCCGCGCCGCCCTGCGCGGCCCGCTCGAGGAGCTGACCGGGCTGGTGGCGCACCACCTCACCTCCGCCCTGGACGACGGCTGGGCGGGGCTGCGGGTCAGCGGCCAGACCGACCACGGCCTGCGCCGGCCCGGCGGGCAGGTGCTCGACGAGTACGACCGCAGGCTCGACGACGCCGTCCGCGACCAGCCGCTGCGCGTGCTGTGCGTCTACGACCACCTGCGCTACCCCGACGAGCTCATCGCGACGATGCGCGCCCGGCACCCCGCCGAGCTGACCGCCACCCCGCTCCACGACGACAGCCTGCTGCGCGTCACCGAGACCGGGCCGGCCCGGATCCGGCTGGCCGGCGAGGTCGACCACGCCAACCGCCCCCAGGTCCGCCGCGTGCTGGCCGGACTGATCGACCAGGTCGTGCGCGGCGACGTCGGGGAGGGCACGCTGACCGCGGACCTGTCCGCGCTGCGGTTCGTCGACGTCGCCGGTGCGGTCAGCCTCGTGCACGCCGCCGACGAGCTCCCGGCCAGTGTGCGGCTGCGGCTGGTGAACCTCCGCCCGGGTGTGGCCCGGCTGCTCGAACGCTGCGGTGCGGGGTTCGCCCCGCAGCTGGAGATGAGCATCCGCGAGCGGCACGCCCTGCGCCCCGCCGAGGCGCTGGACCTCGCGGCGGGTGCGGCCCAGCGAGCGGACCGGTCCACGCCCGGCGCCGACACGGCGGCCGCGATCTGACCGACCGGCCCCTGGGCCCCGGTGGCCTCAGCGCGTGTCGAGTGCGTGGAAGGACTCCACGAGCCGACCGGGCGGGAACCCGGCCCGCTTCGCCAGCGACTCGGACCACTGCCCGATCATGTCCTCCAGGTCGTTCATGTGGGCGGTCTGGCTCTCGTGCGCGCGCAGCGCCGCGATCTTCACGTCGATGGTGTCGGTGATGTCGACGTGCCGCGCCCCCTCCGGGTCGTCGGCCGGGGCCGGGCCCATGATCCACACCTCGCCGACCGTGTGCGCCTCGTACCCGGCCTCGGCCAGCTCGGGGAAGGCGTAGGGGTTGCGCGCGTCGGGGTAGACCGCGCACAGGGCGGCCTCGCCGGTCGCGGTGTGGTCGGGGTGGCTGCCGTACATGCTGCGCAGGTCGCGCACCGGCTGCGGCACGAGGACCCGGTCCGGGCGGACCTGCCGGATCACCCGCGCCAGGTCGCGGCGCAGCTCCAGGGTGACGGTCAGCCGCCCGTCGGGGTGGCCGAGGAACACCAGGTCGGAGACGCCCACCACGGCGGCCGCGGCGGTCTGCTCGGCCCGGCGGATGCCCGCGATGTCGCTGCGCGGCACGGCCGGGTCGAACCCGCCCGCGTCGCCGTCGGTCACCAGGCAGTAGGTCACCGCGACGCCGGCCGCGGTCCACACCGCGACGGTGCCGCTGCAGGAGAAGTCGATGTCGTCGGGGTGCGCGGCGATCACCAGCACGCGCTCCACCCCCGTGTGCGCGCGGTCGTCGGCCGCCGTGCGCTCGTCCTCGGTCGCAGTCACCCGGTCATCCTGGGTCACGCGCCCGGGGCGGTCACCGGCAGGACCCCTCCACGGGCGCCGTCCGATTCCGGGATGAACGGCGGCCGCGTGCGTGCCAGGCTGCCGGAGTGATCACCACCCCGATCGGGCCCGAGCTGCTGCACGGCGTCCTCGACGCCGTCGACGGCGAGCGTGGCCTGCTCCCGCAGCGGCTCCCCGCCCCCGCCCGCGCCCGCAACGGCGACCCGCAGCTGGCCGGGGCGCAGAGCCAGCCGTCCGGGGTCCGTGTCGTGTTCCGCACCGCCGCGCGGACGGTCGAGCTGGAGACCCTGCGCACCCGGATCGGGCTCGTCGGAGCCCCGCTGCGGCCCGACGGCGCCTACGACCTGCTCGTCGACGGCCGGCCGATGGGCAGTGCCACGACCTCCGGCGGGAAGCTCCTCATGACCGACCCGGCGACCGGACAGGTCACGGTCACCGACGGCGCACCCGGCCCGGTGCGGTTCACCCTGCCCGGCCACGACGCGATCGTCGAGATCTGGCTGCCGCACAACGAGATCACCGAGGTCGTCGCGCTGCGCACCGACGCGCCGGTCGCCGTCGTCCCGCCCGGTGGGCGCCCGGTGTGGCTGCACCACGGGAGCTCGATCAGCCAGGGCAGCAACGCCGCGGGGCCCAGCACCACCTGGCCGGCGCTCGCCGCTCGCGCCGCCGGTGTCGAGCTGGTCAACCTGGGGTTCTCCGGCAGCGCGATGCTGGACCCGTTCGTCGCCCGCGCTCTGCGCGACGCCCCGGCCGCGATGATCAGCGTCAAGATCGGGATCAACATCGTCAACGCCGACCTCATGCGCCGGCGTGCGTTCGCACCGGCCGTGCACGGGTTCCTCGACACGATCCGCGACGGCCACCCGGACACCCCGCTGCTGGTGGTGTCGCCGGTGCTGTGCCCGATCCACGAGCACACCCCGGGCCCGGGGGCGCCGGAGGTCGTCGACGGGCGGCTGCTGTTCCGCGCGACCGGCGACCCGGCCGGGGTCGCGGCGGGGCAGCTGACGCTGTCGGTGATCCGCGAGGAGCTGGCCCGGATCGTGGCCGACCGCACCCCGGAGGACCCGGCACTGGCCCTCCTCGACGGCCGGGAGCTCTACGGCGAGGACGACGCGGCCGAGCTGCCGCTGCCCGACCGGCTGCACCCGTGTCCGGAGGCGCACGTGCGGATGGGGGAGCGGTTCGCCCGGCTGGCGTTCGGTGCGGGGGGTGCGTTCCACGCGGCGGCGCGTTCCACACCGCGAACCGCGGGCCCGCCTGACCGGTGACCGGCCGGGGGCCCGCGGGAACGGGCTCAGTTGCCGTCCTGGTCCAACTGCCCCTCGAGGCGGCCCTCGAAGTCCTGCTGGCACTGCGCGATCGCGGACTGGTCGTTGCCGGCCTGCTGCACACAGCTGACGTACTCGCTACCGCCGACCTGGTTGAACACGCTCACGCCGAACGCGACGACGGCGATCGCGATGACGATGCCGACGACGCCGAGGACGAGCCCGGCGATCGCGACACCGCGGTTGGTGGCGGCGCCCTTGGACGCCCGGCTGATCCCGAGGATGCCCAGCGCGACCGCGACGACACCGAACAGGGCACCGATCAGGAAGAACCCGAGCAGCACGGCCAGGATGCCGAGCACCAGCGCGGCGATCCCGACGCCGTTGCGCGGTGGGGTCGCCGGCGCCCCGCCCTGCGGCCACCCCGGGGGCCCGGCGGCCGGGCGGTCCGGGTAGGCGGCCTGGTCGTGGCCCTGTGCGCCGTAGGGCTGCTGGCCGTACTGCTGGTCACCGTACTGCTGCTGGCCGTAGGGCTGTTGCCCGTACGGCTGCTGGCCGTACTGCTGCTGACTCTGCTGCTGCCCGCCGTGGGGCTGGGCGCCGGGGTGCTCGCCGTGGGGCTGCCCGTCGTAGGGCTGGTTCTGCCGGGTCGGCTGGTCCAGGTTGTTCGGGTCCTGCGGGTCCCCGGGCTGACCCGGGTACGGGGGTGGGCTGCTCACGCTCGTCCTCTCCTCACCGACGCACCGGGTGGTCCCCGATGCCGGCGGTGTCGTCCGGCGGAGTCGCCGTGACCGTCCTCGCCGTCGTGTCCGGTTCGATGATCCCCAGGTGCCCGTGTCCGGTCCAGGCAAAACACCCAGGGGAGCGGCGCGGGAACCCCGGTCGTGATGGGATCGGTGCCCGTGAGCGGCATCGACGAGATCGAGGAGTGGGCCCGGGCGCAGCGCCGGGTCGTCGACCTGGTGCGGGACCTGCCACCCGAGCGCACGGAGCTGACCGTCCCGGCCTGCCCGGACTGGACGGTGCGCGACCTGTTCTCGCACATGGTCGGTCTAGGTGCCGACGTGGTGCGCGGCGACGAGCCCGACGACCACAACGAGGAGTGGACGAGCCGGCAGGTGCGGGAACGGCGCGACCACGACGTGACCGCACTCGTCGCGGAGTGGGAGTCGCTGACCGGCCCGCTGCGCGACTGGATGGCGGCGAACACCACCCGCCCGCTCGGCGACGTGATCATCCACGAGCAGGACCTGCGCGGTGCGCTGCGCGAGCCCGGCGGACAGCACACCCCCGGCCTCTACGCGGTCATGGACCGGTTCCTGGACCGGTTCGCCGCCGCGCTCGGCGACCGGGCACCGATCGCGCTGATCGGCGACGGCCGCCGCTGGGTGTCCGCAGGCGACGAGGCGGGGGCCGCGGTCGTCGTGCGGGCCCCGGACTTCGAGCTGGCCAGGGCCCTGATGACCCGCCGGTCGGCGGCGCAGCTGCGGGCCTGGACCGAGCGCGGTGACGTCGAGCCCTACCTGGACGCGTTCGCCCTGCTCGGGCCGTTGCCCGACACCGACCTCACCGAGTCCTGACCGCGGTCGTCACCGAAGGGGCCGGCACCGGTCAGCACCGTCGACGTGACACGGTCCTGACAGTGGGTCCAGACTGGGCCGGTGAGCGTGCACCCCACCCACCCCGTCCCCGCCCTCGACGACGCGCTGACCGCGCGCGCCGTCGACCGTGTGCGCCGCTGGACCGCGCGCACCGGCACCTCCCCGTCCACCGGCGCCGGCCGCGGTACCGACCCGACGCAGCGGCTGGCCGCGTTGATGCACGACCCCGCAGGCGTCGACTTCACCCTGCGCTTCGTCGACCGCGTCGCCCGTCCCGCCGACGACCGGGTTGCGGCCCGCGAGCTGGCCCGGCTCGCCGGGGCGGGCGCCGCACTGCCGGCGTTCGTCGCCGGTACCGACCGGCTGCTGCTGCGGGCCGGCGGCCGGCTGGCGACGGCGCTGCCGCACGTCGTCGTGCCCGCGGCGCGGTCGCGGCTGCGCAGCCTGGTCGGGCACCTGATCGTCGACGCCGGCGGGCGGGGCCTGGACCGGCGGCTCGCCGCGGCCCGCCGCGACGGACACCGGCTGAACCTCAACCTGCTCGGCGAGGCGGTCCTCGGCCGCGACGAGGCCGACCGTCGCCTCGCCCGCACGATCGCGCTGGTGCGCCGGCCTGGCGTGGACCACGTCTCGGTGAAGGCGTCCTCGGTCGTCGCGCAGCTCGTGCCGTGGGACCTCGGGGGCAGCCGGGACCTGCTCGTGGACCGGCTGCTGCCGCTCTACCGGGCCGCCCGCGAGCACGGCGTGTTCGTGAACCTCGACATGGAGGAGTACAAGGACCTCCATCTGACCATCGCGCTGTTCACGACGCTGCTGGCACGCCCGGAGTTCCACGACCTGCCCGCCGGCATCGTCCTGCAGGCCTACCTGCCCGACTCCGTCGCCGCGCTCGACGAGCTCGGGGAGTTCGCCACCCGCCGCGCCGCCGCGGGCGGAGCCCCGATCAAGGTGCGTCTGGTGAAGGGCGCGAACCTGGCCATGGAACGGGTCGACGCCGAGCTGCACGACTGGCCGCAGGCCCCCTACGCCACCAAGGCCGAGGTCGACGCCAACTACGTCCGGCTCCTCGACCGCGGCATCGGCGGCCCGCACGCCGACGGGATGCGCCTGGGCATCGCGTCGCACCACCTCCACCACGTCGCGCTCGCGCTGGAACTGGCCGAGGCCCGCGGTGTCCGGCCCCAGCTGGACCTGGAGATGCTGCAGGGCATGGCCCCCGCGTTCGCCGACGCCGTCGCGGGTGACCTGCCGGAGTCCGGGCCGGGCTCGCAGCTGGTGCTCTACACCCCCGTCGTGCACCGCGGTGACTTCGACACCGCGGTGTCCTACCTGGTCCGGCGGCTGGAGGAGAACGCCTCGCCGGAGGGATACCTGTACACACTTTTCGCCCCCGACTCCGGCGGCCCAGCGAGCTACCAGGAGCGGTTCCTCGCCTCGGTGCGCGACCGCGACGCCGTCGCCGCCACCCCGCGCCGCACCCAGGACCGCACCGTGTCCGCGCCGGTCGGTACCGACGGCCCGCTGCCGGGGGACCCCGTGCCGCGCGGGTTCCGCGCCGAGCCCGACACCGACCCGTCGCTTCCCGCGAACCGCGAGTGGGCCCGCCGCGCCGCGACGACCGTCGTCGCGCGCTCGGAGGTCCCGGTCGTCACCGACCCGGCCGCGGTCGACGCCGCGGTCGAGCGCGCCCGCACCTGCGGCTGGCGCGAGGTCCCCGCCGCGGAGCGGGCCGCGACGCTGCGCCGCGCCGCCCGCGCACTGGCCGCAGCCCGCGGGACGCTGCTGTCGGTGATGCTGCACGAGGCGGGCAAGACCGTCGCCGAGGCCGATCCCGAGATCTCCGAGGCCGTCGACTTCGCCGCCTACTACGCCGAGCGCGCTGCCGAGCTCGACGGCGCCGCGTTCACCCCGGACCGGGTCGTCGCGGTGACCCCGCCCTGGAACTTCCCGGTCGCGATCCCGCTCGGTGGCTGCCTGGCCGCGCTCGCCGCCGGCGCCCCGGTGCTGCTCAAGCCCGCCCCGCAGGTCCGCGCGTGCGCCGAGGCAGGGGTGGCCGCGCTGCACCGCGGCGGGATCCCGCGCGCCGCGCTGGCGCTGCTGCCCACCGACGAGGCCGACGCCGGACGCCGGCTCGTCACCCACCCCGCGATCGACCGGGTCGTGCTGACCGGCTCCTCGGAGACCGCCGCGCTGTTCCGGTCCTGGCGGCCGGACCTGAACCTCCTCGCGGAGACCAGCGGCAAGAACGCGCTGGTCATCACCCCCGCCGCCGACCCGGACCTCGCCGTCGCCGACCTCGTGCGCTCGGCGTTCGGCCACGCCGGGCAGAAGTGCTCCGCGGCGTCGCTGGCCATCCTGGTCGGTCCGGCCGCGACCGGCTCGGCCGTCGGGAGGCGGCTGCGCCGTCAGCTCGTCGACGCCGTCAGCACCCTGCGCGTCGGCCCCGGCACCGACCTCGCGACGACCATGGGCCCGCTGATCGAGGCGCCCTCGGCGAAGCTGCACCGCGCGCTCACCACGCTGGAGCCGGGGGAGCGGTGGCTGGTGCGCCCACGCCGGGTCTCCGAGACGGTGTGGACGCCGGGCGTGCGGGCCTGGGTCTCGCCGGGCAGCTGGTTCCACCGCACCGAGTGCTTCGGCCCGGTGCTCGGCCTGATGGCCGCCCGCGACCTCGACGAGGCGATCGCCTGGCAGAACGACACCGGCTTCGGTCTCACCGGCGGCATCCACTCCCTCGACGACGACGAGATCGCGCACTGGCTCGACCGCGTCGAGGTCGGCAACGCCTACGTCAACCGGCACATCACCGGCGCGATCGTGCAGCGCCAGTCCTTCGGCGGCTGGAAGGGCTCGGTGCTGGGCCCGGGCGCCAAGCCCGGCGGACCGAACTACGTCGCCCAGTTCGGCACCTGGCACGACGGCGACCTCCCCGCACCGGGCCCGACCTCCGGCCCGGCCGCCGACCGCGTGCTGGCCGCCGCGGCCGACCTGGACCCGGCCGCCCGCGACCGTCTCGCCCGCGCCGCCGCCGCCGACGCCCGCGCGTGGGACACCGAGTTCGGGGTCGAGCACGACCCGACCGGGCTGGCCGCGGAGTCCAACGTGTTCCGCTACCGGCCCGCCCCGTCGGCGACGCTGTGGTGCGGCACCGGCACCGCCCGCGCCGACGTCCTGCGGGTGCTGCTCGCCGCGGCCACGGCGGGGGTGCCGGTACGGCTGCACGGGCCGGGGATCCCGCCGGGCGAGGTCCCCGGCGGGGTGCACGGCGGCGACGGCCTCGTCCCCGTCGCGGGCGAGCGGATCCGGGCCCTGGGCACCGTGCCCGAGGGTCTGCGGGCGGCCGCCGCCGAGGTGGGCGCCTCCGTCGTGGACACCCCGGTGGTGCTCGACGGCCGCCGGGAGATGCTCACCGTGCTGCGCGAGCAGGCGGTCAGTCGCACCCGGCACCGGTTCGGCCACCTCGAACGGTGAACGATGGCGGACGCGACGCCGCCGTGGTTACGGTGCGTCCATGGTGGTGCGTGCTCGTGATGTCATGACCGAACGCGTCGTCACGATCTGGGCGGACGCACCGCTGGCGCGGGCGCAGGAGCGGATGGCCGAGTCCCGGTTCTCCGCCCTGCCCGTCGTCGACCGCCGGTTCTCCCTGGTCGGGGTGATCTCGCTGGTGGACGTGCTGCGGCACCGCGACGACCCGCACGCCGTCGTCGGCGACGCGATGACCGAGCAGGTCGTGTCGGTGCTCCCGACGACGAACGTCTCGATCGTCGCGCACCGGATGCGCGTCTACGGCGAGCTGCGGCTCGTCCCGGTCGTCGACAAGGGAGTCCTGGTCGGCGTGATCACCCGCAGCGACCTGCTGCGGCACCGGCACTCCGGGGGACGGCTGCGGCGCACCGCCCGCCGGATCGGCGGTGTCCTCCCGGTCGCACCGCTGCCCGAGGCGATGGCCCCGCGCGGGGCCGGCCGGGTCGGCGGCTGGCCGACGTCGTCGCTGCGGGTCTCGGACGTGATGACCGACGGCGGGCTGGTCGCGATCCCGCCGGAGCTGGCCCTCGACGAGACCGCCGAGGTCCTGCTGTCCTACCGGTTCACCGCCGTCCCGGTCGTCGACGACCGGGACCACCTGCTCGGCATCGTCTCCGAGGCCGACCTCATGCACGGCTCCCTGGACGGGGGCCGGCGGCTGCGGGCCCGCACCGTGTCGGAGGTGATGACCCGCGACGTCGAGACGGTGCAGCCGGACGACCCGCTCACCGACGCCGAGGACCTGCTGTCCCGGCGCGGGTTCCGGGTCGTCCCGGTCGTCGACGCCGACGACGTGCTGGTCGGGGTGCTCAGCCGCAGCGACCTGCTCTGACCCGCGGTCAGGCCCCCGCCACCGGGGCGGTGGGCGCGGCCGGTGTGGCCGGTGCGCGGACGGCGTCGCACTCCTGGGCTGCCTTGGTGACCAGCGCCGAGAACGCCACCGGGTCCGCCAGCGACTGCGCCGGCAGCGCCCCGAAGTCCAGGTACTTCTGCAGACAGGCCAGCTGCGCGGCCTGGTCGGCCGGGGTCAGCGGCGGCTCGGTGGGCGGGGCGGGCTGCGCCGACGCGGTCCCGGCGGTCACGGCGGCCAGTGCGAGTGCGGCGGCGACGGCGCCTGCCGCGGTGGTGGCGGCACGCAGGGCGGTCCTCACGATGTGCTCGCTTCCTGCGCCGGGAACCGGCGCGGTCGGGGTCCTACCGCCCTCCGCGTGGCGTCCCGGCCCGGCCGGTGTCCGCGGTGCGACGATCGTGCGGCCCCGCGGCCACCCGGCGCGCCCCGACGAGGGCGGATCGACCCGGAGGTGTGACCCCCGGTCGGGGTGGGCGTGGGATCGTGGCGGGGTGCCCCACGACCACACCCCCGCCCGCGAGCTGCTGTGCACGTGGTCCCGCCGGATGGTCCGCGACGGCCTGGTCGTCGGCACCTCGGGGAACCTGTCGCTGCGCACCGGCGACCTGATCGCGGTCACCCCGTCCGGAGTGGACTACGAGACGATGACCGCGGCGGACGTCGTGCTCGTCGACGGGGCGGGCACGGTCGTCGCGGGCACCCGGGAGCCGACCAGCGAGCTGGGGCTGCACGTGGCCGCGCAGGCCCGGCCGGGGACGGGCGCCGTCGTCCACACCCACTCCCCGGCGGCGGTCGCCCTGTCGACACTGTCCGACCACGTCCCGGCCGTGCACTACCAGCTCGCGATGTTCGGCGAGGGCGTGCGGGTGTCGGAGTACGCGCCGTTCGGTAGCCGCGAGCTGGTCGACAACGCACTCGCCGCGCTGGGGGAGTCCACCGCCGTCGTCCTCGGCAACCACGGCACGCTCGTGCTCGGCGAGACCCTCGGTGCCGCCTACGACGGCGCCCGCCAGCTGGAGTGGCTCTGCGACGTCTGGCTGCGCGCCCGCGCCGTCGGCGAGCCGCGGCTGCTGCCCGACGCCGAGATCAGCGCGGTGCGCCGGCGGTTCGCCGCCCAGCGGGCGAGGGTGCGGGCGACGACCCCGGCCCCCACGCCCGCTCCTCGGTGACGATCGCGGTCACCAGGTCGAACGGCGTCACGTCGAACGCCGGGTTGTAGACCGGGGTCCCGGGCAGGGTGAGCAGGGTGCCGCCGTGCTCGCGGACCTCGTCGGCTCCCCGCTGCTCGACGACGATGTCCGCGCCGGTCGGGGTGTGCGGGTCGATCGTCTCCTCCGGCGCGACCACCAGGAACGGGACCCCGGACCGGGCCGCGGCGCAGGCCAGCATGTAGGTCCCGATCTTGTTCGCGACGTCGCCGTTGGCCGCGATCCGGTCGGCCCCGACGAACACCGCGTCGACCAGTCCCGAGGCGATCGCCGCGGGGCCCGCCGAGTCGACGCACAGCCGGTGCGGCGCCCCGGCCGCGGCGAGCTCCCACACGGTCAGCCGCGCGCCCTGCAGCAGCGGGCGCGTCTCGCACGCCAGCACCTCGGCCAGCGCGCCGCGCTCGTGGAGCCGCAGGATCGCCCCCAGCGCGGTGCCGCCGTCGCCGGTGGCCAGCGGGCCGGTGTTGCACACGGTCAGCGCCCGCAGTGGGCGGTCCGGGCACAGCTCCTGCGCCAGGTCCGCGGCCCGGTCGGTCGCCGCGGCGTTGACCCGGGCGGCCTCCGCAGCCACGGCCCGTGCCCGTGCCAGCACCGCGGCCGGTCCGCCGTCGAGCGCCTCCAGGGCGCTCGCGACCCCCAGTCCCAGCGGGACGGCGGTGGGCCGGGCGACCGCGATCCGCTCGGCCGCGGCCCGTACCGCGGCGACGGCGACCGGCGTCGCGGTGCCGTGCAGGTGCGCGGCCAGCGCGACCCCGTAGGCGCCGGTGATGCCCAGGCTCGGGGCGCCGCGCACGGCCAGCGACCGGATCGCCTCGATCAGCTCGTCGACGGTGCGCAGGTACAGGTGCCGGGTCGCGGCGGGCAGCGCGCGCTGGTCCAGCAGGACCACCGTCGGGCCGCCCTCGTCGTCGCCGGCCCAGTCCACGATCCGCATCCGCCCGCACCCCCCGGGCATCCGCCCTCGGGTGCCCGGCAGAACCTATCGCGGTGCCGGAGACGGCCGGGGCCGACTGCGGCCCCGGTCACGGCGGGCACTCACCGTCCGGGCGGGGCCACCCGGTAGACCGCACCGGCGTCGTCGTCGGTCACGTAGACCGCTCCGTCCGGCCCGGCGACGGCCGCGACCGGCCGGCCCCAGCGCGCTCCCGACGGGTCCTGGAACCCGCCGACCAGGGTCTGCTGCGCGCCCAGGGCACCGTCCCGCCACGGGAAGAACGACACCTCCGGTGCCCGCGGCGGGTCCGCGTTCCAGGAGCCGTGCACCCCGGCCAGCGCTCCGGCCGCGTACGGCGCGGGCAGTACGCCCTCGGTGAAGGACAGCCCCAGCGGAGCCGAGTGCGCCGGGAACGACTGCTCCATCGGGGCCAGCGCCGCACAGTCCATCGCGCGCCCGCCGGGGTTGAGCTCGGCGTCGGCGACCAGTGCGACGTCGGTGAAGTCCTGCGCGGACCCCGCGACACCCGGGTCGGTGTCCGGATCCGGGTTGCAGAACGGCCAGCCCAGCTCGCGGCCCGGGATGAGCCGGGCCAGCGGCTCGGCCGGGTGGTCGGTCACGTAGGCGTCGACGACCTTCCCGAAGGACGAGCCGGTGTCGTCGCCGTAGGGCCGGTCGTAGGGGTAGGGCACGTTGTCGCGGCCGTTCACCGCGGTCCAGACCGAGCCGTCGGGGGCGGTGGCCAGCCCGGTGCCGTTGCGGACGCCGGTCGCGAACGGCGCGGCGGGCCCGCCGGTGGGCGGCATCCGCAGGATCGACGCGCGCGGGGGAGTGGCGTCGCGGTCGGCGACCGAGATGTTGCCGGTCGAGCCGACCGAGACGTAGACCGCGCCGTCCGGGCCGACGGTGACCGACTTCAGCTCGTGGCCGTAGGCGCCGCGCAGGTCGGGGGAGTTGGCGTCGGGCAGGCCGGGGACGACGACCCGCCGCCCGGTCGCCGCGCCGCCGGCCCAGGTGAAGGCGGACACCTGGTTCGACTCGGCGACATAGAGGGTCGTGCCGTCCGGGGAGAACGCCAGCCCGTGCGGCTGGGTGAGCCCGGTCAGCAGCGGCCGCTGCGCACCGGTGCGCGACAGCGCCAGCACCCGGCCGTCGTCGGGCACCGAGACGAGCAGCTCACCGTCGGGGCTCCACACGGCCAGCCGGGCGTTCGGGACGCGGGCGAACACCGACATCGTCCAGCCGGCCGGGACGAGTGCGTCGCGGGGTTCGTCGAACGGGGCGGTCGCGGCCCCGGGCGGCACCGACACCGGGACCGGCACCAGGCCCGCACCCGCCGCGGCGACCGGGGCCTCGGCGCCGGACAACGCGTTGGTCACCGGGTTGGGGCCTGTGTCGCAGGCGGCGAGCAGGGGCAGCGTGACCAGGGCGGCCAGCCAGGGGGCGATCCGCATGAACCCGACGCTACGGCCGGAACGGGTCCGTCGCGCGGCGGGGCGCGCGGCCGCCGGACGAGCCCGGACCCGGCCGACCGGGCCCGGGCCCGACCGGCCCGGGCCCGGGCTACCGGGTGCCGGCGCGGGTGTCGCCGGGGATGCCGGCCTGCTGTCCCGCCCGGGCGAGGTGGTCCAGGGCCAGCGTCGCGAACGCGGCGGGCACCTCGATCTGGGGCATGTGCCCCACCCGGCCGAACACGTGCGTCGTGACCTGCGGGAGCCGGCTCGCCGCCCGCAGCTGGGCCGCGGGCAGGATCAGGTCCCGCTCGCCCCACACGACCAGCGTCGGCTTCGGCGCGCGGGCGAACGCGTCGAGCAGCGCCCGCCGCCAGCCCGGGCGGACGCCGCGGACGGTGCCCAGCTCGGCCGCGACCTCGGCGAAGGTCTGCGCGAACTCCGGCCGCCGCGCGATCTCCACGGCGCGGGCGACCCGCTCGTCGGTGACCAGGGAGCCGTCGACGAACAGGGACCGCTCCGAGCGTCGGGCGGCCGCGGCGTCGAGGTGGCCCAGCAGGAACCGGCCGAGCAGCGGCACCCCGATGACCCGCAGCGCGGGCGTCACCTCGGCCCCGAACCCGGCCGGGTCGGCCAGCACCAGCGAGACGACGCGCTCCGGGTGCCGGGTGGAGATCAGCAGCGCGACGGCGCCGCCGAGCGAGTTGCCCATGACGTGCGCCGGCCGGGTCTCGCCGAGCGCGTCGAGGGTGGCGAGCGCGGTGTCGGCGAGCTTCTCCAGCGTCGCCGGGCCGGGCACCCGGTCGGAGTGACCGAACCCGGCCAGGTCGACCGCGACCACCCGGTACCGGGACAGGAACTCGTGCTGCGGGTCCCAGTCCTCGAGGCTCCGGCCGATCCCGTGCAGCAGCAGGACCGGCTCACCGGCCGGGTCACCGGACTCGCGGACCCGGATCCGGGTGCCCCCGACGTCGACGAAGCGGGGCTGCGGGACGGTCATCGCGCCCCCGCCGATCGCGCCGACTTCGCCGACTTCGCCGCCTTCGCGTTCCCCGAGGCACCGACGATCTTCGCGAAGATCCGGATGCTGTTCGCCGGGGCGAGCCGGGCCAGCAGGTCCGGGACCTTGGCGCTGATCCCGATGAGCAGCCGCGGGCGGCGCTTCTCGATGGCGTCGACGATCAGCTCGGCGGCCTTCTCGGCGGGGAAGGTCAGCAGCTTCTCGAAGTCCTTCTTCCCCCGCTCGGCCTCCTCGGCCGGGATGTTCACCCCGACCCGGGCGCTCGCGGCGATCCCGGTCCGGATGCCGCCCGGGTGCACCGTGGTGACGCTCGCGCCGACCTGGGCGAGCTCGGCGCGCAGCGCCTCGGAGAAGCCGCGGATCGCGAACTTCGACGACGAGTACGCCGACTGCCCCGGCGGGGCGATCAGCCCGAACAGGCTGGACACGTTGACCACGTGCGCGCCGGGGCGCGCGGTCAGCGCGGGCAGCAGGGCGTGGGTCAGCCGCACCGGGGCGCGGAAGTTGACATCCATGACCCAGTCGAACTCGTCGAGGGTCAGCCGGGCGAAGTCCCCGCCGAGCGCGACGCCGGCGTTGTTCACCAGCAGCCTGATCTCCGGGTGACCGGCCAGGATCCGGGCCGCCAGCGCGTCGACGGCCTCGCGGTCGGCCAGGTCGACGGTCTCGGTGGTCACCGACAGGCCGGGGTGCTTCGCGCGGATCGCGGCGGCGACGGTGTCGAGCCGGTCGCCGTCGCGGTCGACGAGCACGAGGTCGCTGCCGCGTTCGCCCAGGAGCTTCGCGACGTGCTCGCCCATGCCACCGGCGGCGCCGGTCACGACGGCGGTGCCCTCGGCGAAACGGAACGGTGAGCGGGCCATCAGGAAGCCACCTCCTGCTGTGCGGCAGCCGGGGCGGCGGTGCCGGATCCGGTGCCGGTCGTGGCGTCGGCGGCGATGCCGGCCGCGGTCGGGGTGGGGACGCGGGCCTCGCGGGCGCCCAGCGCCGAGGCGGGGGTGAGGATCATGTCCCGCTTGAGGTCGGCCCGGCCGAGCCCGACGGCGTCGAGGAAGAAGTTCTGGTGCAGCCGCCACGGGTCCTTGCGGCCCTGGCGGGGGAACAGGTGCTCGGAGCGCTTCACGTAGTTCGACTCGATGTCGAGCAGCGGGCGGTCCGGCGAGACGGTCGGGGCCGGGGTGGCGATCGCGATCCGCTCGCGGTCCATCAGCGCCAGCAGCTTCGGCACGTAGCGGGCGACGAGGTCGGCGCGCAGCGTCCAGGACGCGTTGATGTAGCCGATGCAGAACGCCAGGTTCGGGATGCCCGAGAGCATCAGGCCGCGGTAGGTGACGGTCTTGCCGATGTCCACCTGCTCGCCGTCGACGTGGATCGTGATGCCGCCCAGCGGGCTCAGCGACAGCCCGGTCGCCGACACGATCACGTCGGCCTCCAGCTCCTCGCCGGAGCGCAGCCGGATGCCGTTGGCGGTGATCCGGTCGATGTGGTCGGTGACGACCGAGGCGTCCCCACGGTTGATCGACTTGTAGAAGTCGCCCTCCGGGATGACGCACAGGCGCTGGTCCCACGGGTCGTAGCTCGGGGTGAAGTGCTGGTCGACGTAGGCCTCGTCCTTGAGGAACTTCAGGGCGAGCCCGCGCAGGACCTTCTTCACCCGCTCCGGGCGGCGCCGGGCGAGCTGGTAGAACGCCTGGGTCAGCGTCACGTACTGCAGGCGCAGGATGGCGTGCGCGAGCTTCGCGGGCAGGAAGCGGCGGAGCTGGTCGGCGACCGGGTCCTTGCTGGGCAGCACCGTCAGGTACGACGGCGAGCGCTGCAGCATGGTGACGTGCCCGGCCCGGGCGGCCAGCGACGGGATCAGGGTGACGGCGGTGGCGCCGGAGCCGATGACGACGACCTTCTTGCCGGTGTAGTCCAGGTCCTCCGGCCAGAACTGCGGGTGCACCCAGGTGCCGGCGAAGTCCTCCCGGCCCGGGAACTCGGGCTGGAAGCCCCGGTCGTAGTCGTAGTAGCCCGAGCACATGAACAGGAACGAGCACGTGTAGCGCTTCGGGCCGTCGGCGGTGGTGGTCTCGACGGTCCACCGCGCGGTGGTGGAGTCCCAGGAGGCGTCGACGACCTTCGTGCCGAACCGGATCCGCTCGGTCACGCCGTACTCGCGGGCGGTCTCGGTGATGTAGCGGCGGATGTCGGCGCCGTCGGCGATCGACTTCGGCTCGCGCCACGGCCGGAACGGGTAGGCCAGGGTGAACATGTCCGAGTCCGAGCGGATGCCCGGGTAGCGGAACAGGTCCCAGGTGCCGCCGATGTTCTCGCGGCCCTCCAGGATCACGTAGTCCTTGCCGGGCAGCTCCTGGTGCAGCCGGGCCGCCGCACCGATACCGGAGAGCCCGGCCCCCACGATGATCACGTCGCGGTGCTCGACGGCGGTGCCGTCCGGAGCGGGTGTCGTACCGGCCTGGGTCATGTGGTCCTCCTCATCGGGCGCGTCCGCGCTGACTACCTCTGTCGACCGGGGTCCAGTGTGCCCCAAACCTACCCGGAGTAACTTGACCTGGCGCGACAACAACTTACCCTCGGGCGACATGGGAACCGGATCACTCACCCGGGCGAGGGCGTTGCGCGGGTTCGTCGCGCTGGTCGGGGAGCTGGGCGGCGACGGCGCCGAGCTCTTCGCCCGGTTCCGGATCCCGATCGACGCCGTCGAGGGCAACGACCCGGACGCACTGGTCCCGACCCGCTCGGTCGCCAGGGTGCTGGAGACCGCCGCCGCCGAGCTGGGCTGCGGCGACCTCGGGCTGCGCCTCGCGCAGCGGCAGGGCCCGGAGATCCTCGGCCCGCTGGCCGTCGCCGTCGAGGCGTCCCCGACGCTGGGGGCCGCCCTGGACTGCGCCTCGCGCTACCTCTACGTGCACAGCCCGGTGCTGACCGTCGGCGCGGTGCCCGACCCGGAGGGCGTGCCGGGGGTGACCGGCGTGGCGTACGGCAGCACCGAGCCGCTCCCGCCGCAGGTCGCCGACCTCGGCACGGGGGTGCTGCACCGGATCGTGAGCCTGCTGGCCGGCGGGCCCTACGGCCTGCGCTCGGTGCACCTGCCGCACGAGGCACCGCCTGCCCCGGAGCGGTTCCGCGAGTTCTTCGGGGCCGAGGTCCGCTTCGACCGGCCGGCCGCGGTCCTGCGGGTGCCCGGCGACCTGCTGCGAAGGCCGGTGGCCGGCGGGGACGAGACCGTCCGGGCCATCGCGATCGAGTACCTGGAGACCCATTTCGCGCGCCCAGGCCGCACCGTCACCGACCGGGTGCGAGCCGCGGTCGACCGGTCGCTGGGCACCGGGCCGGTGCGCATCGGCTCGGTGGCCCGGCTGCTGCGGGTGCACCCACGGACCCTGCAACGCCACCTCGCGGCCGAGGGCACGACCTTCGAGACCGTCGTCGACGAGGCGCGTCGGGACACCGCCGAGCGGCTCATCCTGCGGACCGACCTGCCGTTCACCCAGGTCGCGGCCATGGTGGGGCTGGCCGAGCAGTCCGCGCTGTCGCGGGCGGCGCGGCGCTGGTTCGGCGAGTCGCCCCGCGCACTGCGCCGGGCCGGCCCGGGCGGGCTGCCGGCGCCCCCGGTGCCGGCCGCCCACGGGTGACCATCATCCGCGGGGGTGGCAGGGTGCTCACCACGGTCGCCCGACGATGGGCCCGACGAAGGGGGTACGCGTGTCCGACGCGGTGCTGCTCACCCGGCTCGACGGCCCGGTGCTCACCCTCACCCTGAACCGCCCGCACCGGCGCAACGCGATCGACCGGGCGCTGTGGGACGCCCTCGGCGAGGCGCTGCACCGGGCCACCGTCGACGAGGCGGTCCGCGCGGTCGTCGTCACCGGCGCCGGTGGTGCCTTCTGCGGCGGCGCCGACCTCGACCCGGCTGCCCGCGGGGCGGACGCCGAGCACCCGACCCGGCTGATGCGGCGGATCAACGACGTCGCGCTGGCGCTGCACGAGCTGCCGGTGCCGTCCGTCGCGGTCGTCGACGGTGTCGCCGTCGGTGCCGGGTGGAACCTCGCGCTGGGCTGCGACCTCGTCGTCGCCACCCCCGCGGCGCGGTTCTCCCAGATCTTCGCCCGCCGCGGCCTGTCGGTGGACTTCGGCGGGACCTGGCTGCTGCCCCGGCTGGTGGGGATGCAGCAGGCCAAGCGGCTCGCGCTGCTCGCCGAGACGATCGGCGCCGAGGAGGCGCACGCGCTCGGCCTGGTGACCTGGGTCGTCGACGGCGACGAGCTGCCCGCGTTCGTCGCCGACATCGCCGGCCGGCTCGCGGACGGACCGCCGGTCGCGCTGGCCAGGGACAAAGCGATGCTGCACGCCGCGACCCGGTCGTCGTTCGCCGAGGCACTCGACGCCGAGGCCACCTCGCAGGCGATCAACTTCGTCACCGACGCCCCCGAGGGGATCGCCGCGTTCGTCGAGCGCCGCGACGCCGGGTTCGACGGGCGGTGGCGGTTCGAGCGGACCTAACGCGCCCGCAGCGCGTAGCGGCGCTCGGCGTAGTCGAGGTCGTCGCGCCACAGCTTCGTGGCGGCCGCGGCCATCGCCGGGCGGATCGCCGGGGCGAGCCGGGTCGCCACCGCGAAACCGGGCCGGTCCGACCCGGCGACGACGGCCTCGATCACCGCGGTGCGCGGCCGCCCGTCGGGGCCGGGGCCGAGCGGGGTCGCGTGGGTCTCGACGACCGACCCGACACCCTCGCCCTCCACGATCCGCATGACCACGGTGCGCGGCTCCGGGCACACGAACTCCGCCCGCACCGGCACACCGAGCCCCGGCCCGACCTTGAAGGTGACGCTCACGAGGAACCGGTCGTCGTCGGGGGCGACGTCGGTGACGGCGGGCGCGGAGTCCACCGTCAGCCGCTGGAACGAGTACGGGTGGAACCAGGCGCCGTGCCACGGGTCGAGCCGGTTGGCGACGATGTCCTCCGGCTCGCACACCCCGGTCAGCGTGGTGACGGCGTCGAGCACCGCGCCGGCCGGTCGGGCCGGGACGACGGGGGCGTCGGTCGGCTCCTCGCCGCCGAGGTCGTCGAGCCGCACCCAGACCAGGACCCCGTCGTCGTGGACGGGCAGCACCGCCCAGCCCGGGCCGGACCGTGCGCCCAGGCGCAGCCCGTGCCAGCGGCACACCAGCTCGCCGCAGTCGACGGCGGCCAGCGCCATCGGCGCACCGAGGTGCGGGCAGGCGCCGGGACCCACCCGGACCGTGCCGTCCTCCTCCCGCCACGCGACGAGCTCGGTCCCGCCGACCCGGACGCCGTGCGGCCGGTCGCGGCGGATCTCGCGGCTCGCGGCGACGACGAACCAGTTCCCCGACGGACGTGCCTGCGCCCGCTCCAGCGCGGCCGAGATCAGCTTCGGGTCCGCGCCGGCGTAGGTCGGCTTCTGCGCCGCCCACCGCTGCGACGGCAGCGGCTGCAGCGGCCAGTGGGACGGCCAGTTCTCGGTGAGCCGGGAGAGCAGGGTCATGGCGTGGTGTCCTTCGGAGGTCAGGTGCGCATCGCGTACTCGGCGGCGCGCCGCAGCGGGCCGAGGCGGCCGCTGGTGGGGACGGTCTCGAGGGGGTGGCCGGCCAGACCCCAGCCGGCGAGCAGCCGGTTCGCCGCCTGCCAGCCTGTGCTCGCCGCCCGCTCCATGAGCGCGACGGGCAGGTCGATCCGGATGCCGTCGCCGGCCAGCACCAGGCCGTCGACGGGGGTGGCGACCGTGGGCCGCCGCGCGAAGTCGCCGATGCCGAGCATCGGGCAGTCCGCCCGCCACTGCACCAGCTCGCCGACCACCCCGGCACCCGCGGTCTCGGGGTAGAGCTCGTGCAGCCGGGCGACCGTGCGACGGCGCAGCTCGGCGGTCCAGGCGTCCTCGCCCGTGCCCGGCGGCGGCGCCGCGGAGTAGGCGTGGAGCTCCACGACGGACCCGCCGTGGTGGGCCGCCCAGCCCGCGGCGTCGCGCTCGTAGCGGTCCAGCACGGAGATGTTGTCGAGCGGGTCGAGCCCGCCGGTGCCGAGGAACGGCGGGCGGGCGGCGTCGACGGGCCGGTCGAGCCACAGCCGTTGCACGAGGAACGGCGGGGCGCTGCCCAGCGCGGCGACGTCGGCGCGCCAGCGGGCGAGCGCGTCCGGCCCGTCGACGGCCGAGACGGGGTCGCCCAGACCGGGGGAGGCGGCGACGATGTCGCGCAACCCGCGCACGTCCGGGGCCAGCACGACCGCGTCCGCCTCGCTGCTGCCGCCGGTGCCGCCGCCGTCGTGATGATTCACGTGGAACCGTCCACTGCCGACACCGTCCGCCGGGGAGCGTCCTGCCGGGGATCGTTCGACCGAGGAGACCGTGACCCCGGTCCGGAACGTGACGCCGCGGGTGGTCAGGTAGTGGCGCAGCGGTTCCCACAGCGCGGTGTCGAAGCCCGCGTCGGGCACGTCGAACATCAGGCCCTCGGAGGAGCCGAGGAAGTAGATGTGGAACATCGTCGCGAGCTCGGCGGCCGACATGGTCGAGGGCGGTGCGAAGAAGCTGCGGGAGAACACCTCGAACGCCAGGTGCCGGGCCGCGGGCGGGAAGTTGATCGACTCGACGAAGCTCTGCGCGTCGACGTGGTCGATCGCCTCGTAGATGCCGGGCACGCTGACCGCGGCCAGCGGCGCGGCGGCGCGGGCGTCGAGGCGCAGCAGGTCCGACGGGCGGAAGGTGGGGCTGCGCAGGGCGAACAGCACCGCGTTCCACGGCGGGGTGCGCGGCAGTCCGCGGAAGGTGTCCCGGCGCCCGTCGGCGTCGACGAGCGGGTAGTCCTCCAGGGGCACCAGCCGCTCCAGCCCGGGGTCGCCCCGGCGCAGCAGCGCGCGCAGGTTGTAGTACTGGCGGAAGAACGCGTGGAAGCCGCGGCTCATCGACACCGGGGTGCCGTCGGGCAGCGGCTCCGACCAGCCGCCGACCCGCCCGCCCAGGTAGGGCTCGCGCTCCAGCAGCTCGACGACGACCCCGCGCTCGGCGAGCCCGGTCGCCGCGGCCAGCCCGGCGATCCCGCCGCCGACGACGACCACCCGCGGTCGCCGCCCCAGCTGCCCGGCGTCGCCGAGGCCGCCGGCGGGCTCGTGGCGGACCCGGCGCGGGTCGGTCGGGCGGGCGGTCACGACCGCGTCCCGAGCACGGTGTGCACGACGCCGTTCTGCCAGCCGGTCATGGTCTCGGAGTGCACGGCGTCGAACCCGGCGCCGCGGACCCGGTCGCGCAGGCGGCCGATGCCGTCGAAGGTGTTCACGCTGCGCCACAGATGCCGGTACAGCGCGGTCTCACCGGTGGTCATCCGGCCGAGCGGCACGATGATCCCCCAGCAGACCGCGTGCCAGGACAGCCGGGCGCGGGGCGAGTCGGCCACCGAGTACTCGTGCAGCGCGAGCACCCCACCGGGGCGCAGCAGGTCGTGGAAGCGGCGCAGCTGGGCGTCCGGGTCGTCCAGGTTGCGCAGCAGGTAGGCGGCGAGGATCCCGTCGAACGGGCCCTCGACCCCGTTCTCGGCGAGGGCCTCGGCGGTGGAGTGCACGAACCGCACCGACGCCGGCCACGGCTTGGTGCGGGCGCGCTCCAGCATCCCGGCCGAGGCGTCGACGGCGACGATCTCGGCGCGCGGGGCGACCCCGAGCAGTGCCGCGGTGGAGGCCCCGGTGCCGCAGCCCGCGTCGAGCAGCCGCAGTCCGGCGCCGTCCCGGGGCAGCCGCATCCGGGCCGCGGAGGCGCGCAGGTGGTCGTGGTAGCCGGGGTTCATCCCGACCAGCCGGTCGTAGTCGGCTGCGCCGTCGTCGAAGTGCGACGGCACCTGCTCGCGCGGCAGACCCGCACGGCCGACGGTTCCGGGGCGGGTGGGGCGGGACGGGGAACGGTCGGCCATGTCCGCGAGCCTAGGACCGCCCACGGCGCCCGGCGCGTCGGGTCGCATCCTGGTGCACCGCAGCCGTTCGCGGGGCGGGCCCGGTCAGGAGACCCGGTCGGCGCAGCGCACGGCCATCCCCCGCAGCACCGCGGCGACGTCGTCGCCGAGCAGCCCGCCGTCGACCGCACCGTCCACCAGCCGCAGCGCGCCCTGCACCCGGGTGGCGATGAGCTCCTCGATGCGGCGGCGGGCGCCGGTGGACTCGATCGCGACCCGCGCCGCGGCGACGTCGACCGGACCGTCGGTCTCGTCGGAGCCGTGCAGCAACGCGTCGAGTGTGTCCCGGGTGGCCGGCCCGGCGACCTCGCGGGCCAGCACGACCAGGCTGGTGGCCTTGCGCTCGGCCAGGTCGTCGCCCGCGGTCTTGCCGGTGGCGTCGGTGCCGAACACGCCCAGCACGTCGTCGCGCATCTGGAAGGCCTCGCCGACCATCGTCCCGTAGTCGCCGAGGGCGGTGAGCAGCTCCGGCCCGGCGCCCGCCATCGCGGCACCGAGCTCCAGCGGGCGGCGCACGGTGTAGTTGCCGGACTTGCGACGCAGCACGTCCATCACCTCGTCGAGGGTGGGGACGCGGCGGGCCTCGTTGAGCAGGTCGGCGAACTGGCCGACGGCCAGCTCGGAGCGCATCTCGTCGTAGCGTGGCCAGCCGCGGTCCAGCGCGGCGCGCGGCAGCCCGCTCTCGCGCATCGCCTGCTCGGCCCAGACCAGGCACAGGTCGCCCAGCAGGACCGCGCCGGACTCGCCGAACCGCTCCGCGGAGCCGGACATGCCCTGGCCGCGATGCCAGGAAGCGAGCTGGACGTGCACCGTCGGCCGGCCGCGACGCAGCTGCGAGCGGTCCATGACGTCGTCCTGCAGCAGCGCGAACGCGTGCAGCAGCTCCAGCCCGGACACCGCGGCCAGCGCGGCGGGGGAGTCCGGGGCGGCGGCCCGCCAGCCCAGGTAGCCGAACATCGAGCGCAGGTACTTGCCGAGACCGACGAAGTCGCTCAGCACCCCGGTCACGACGTCCGCCCCGCGCATCGAGTGGACGTGCTCGGCGCAGCGACGGCGCACCGTCTCCGCGACCTGCTCACGGACCCGGTCGCGGATCTCCTCCGCCCAGCCCGGATGGGTGGGGACGAGCTCGGGGCGCCCGGGCTGTCTGGTCTGCACGGAGGTGGTCTTCACAGAGCCGGTCTGCACGGACGTGGTCGTCACCGACGTGCTCTTCACGGACGTCACGCGGCCTCCCGTCGGGTCGCCTGGGGTGGTGGGCGGCCGGACGTCGGCGTCCGGACCCGGTCGGGAGCCGAGGGCGCCGCCGGGCCGGGTCCTGTCGAGGGTATGGGGGGTACCGTCATCGCGCGCGCCGAACCGGACGGACCACCCCGGTAGTGTTCGGACGGACGCGTCCGCATGGTTCGGGTGACCCCCGTCACCGACCCGGGCCGGTCAGCCGGCGCGGAGGAACGACCACGCGGCCAGCCACACCGATCCGGCGACCAGCGCCATCGCCCCGGGCACGTGCACGACCAGGCCCGGGATGCTCCCGAACCACGCCTGGACGAAGGTGAACGCGAAGACCGCGACGGCGAGCACGGACGGCCACCACGACCCGGCCGTGACGACCCGCAGCCACACCGCGGCCGCCGCGGCGAGCCCGGTGACGACGTGCAGCACGATCGCCCCGGCGCCGTGCGGACCGACGTCGCCGCCGGTGAACAGGCCGGCGGCTGTCACGAACTGCCAGGCCAGGACCACGACCGAGGCGGTGGCGAGCACCCGCAGGGCCAGGACGGGCGTGGAGCGGACGGCGTCGGGTGCGGCGTGGCGGTGTGGGACGGTCATTCTTCCAGTCTGCCGAACCGGCCGCAGGTGTACGAACCGGGCGTTCACGCCATCGCAGGTGCGAGTGCCCGCACGCCCACGACGGCCGACCACGCCGGGAGGAAGTGCCGCGCCGGGTCGAGCGCCCGGACGCCGGTGACCGGCACGAAGTGGTGGTCCACGAACGCGCGCAGCGCCGCGGAGTGGCCGCACGGGCCCGGCACGTACGCCACGTCGTCACGCCAGCCGCACTCGCAGGCCGCGCGGTAGGCGACGGCCGGTGCGCGACGCGCGTCGGCCCAGATCCCCGTCGCGCGACCGTCGGCGGTGTCCGCGCTGACGAAACCCTCGTGGTCGTCCGACCCGGGGATCTCCACCGGTCCGATGTAGAGCACGTCGGTGATCCTCCCCGGGAGCCGGACGTGCGCAACGCCGGGGGGCCGGGAGGGCGCCCCGGTTCGCCCGGCGGTCGCCGACCGGTCCCGCGTGGCAGGCTGGACCGGTGACGGACGACGCTCGGGGCGAGGCGGTGCTGGGCGCGGCGACCGACGCGGCCCGCCGGGAGTTCGGTGACGACCTGGTGGCGGCCTACACCCTCGGCAGCCTCGCGCACGGAGGGTTCGCCCCCGCGGTCAGCGACGTCGACCTGGCCCTGGTGCTGTCGGAGACCGGCGGCGGCACGGCGTCGCGGGTGCACGACGTCGTCGCCGCGGCGCGGGACGCCGCCGCGGGCACCGACGGGCTGGCCGAGCGGCTCTCGGTGTTCTGGGCCGACCCGCACACCGTCCGCCACGGCCCCGGTGACCGGCCGGCCCGGCTGCCCGCCGTCGACCGGCTCGACCTGCTCGACTCCGGGGTGCTGCGCCACGGCACCGACGTGCGTGACGGCGCCGTGCGACCCACCCACGACGAGCTGGTCCGCGGCTCGGCCGGGTTCCTCGTCGAGCGGGTCGACGACGCCTGGCTCGCCGGGATCGCCGACCCGGCGGCACTGCTGTCCCGCGGGCCGCGGGCGGTCACCAAGACGGTGCTGTTCCCCGTCCGGTTCCTGCACACCCTCACGACCGGGGAGATCGGCCGCAACGACGCCGCCGTCGCGTCCTACGACGGCGAGCACGGCGCTCTGGTGACCGCGGCCCTGCGGTGGCGCGGCGGGACGCTCGGCGACCGGGTCGCCGCCTGGTCGCTGCTGACCGACCACCTGGCGGGGCTCTACCGGGAGTGCGTCGACGCCCACCTCGCGGCGCTGCCCGATGCCGACCCCGTCGTCGCCGGGCTGCGGGCCCTGCGCGACGCCGTGGCGCTTGTCGGTGCTCCACGGGCCGTGCCGAGGGGCCGGCTCGGTGCTTCGCCGGCCGTGCCGAGGAGCCGGCTCAGTGCTTCGCCGGCTTCCGCCCCACGAACGCCCCGATCCCCGTGACCGCACGCCCCACGACCAGGGTGTTGATCTCCTTGGTGCCCTCGTAGGAGTAGAGGGCCTCGGCGTCGTTGAAGAAGCGGCCGACCTTGTTCTCCAGCAGGATGCCGTTGCCGCCGAACACCTCCCGGGCCCGCGCGACGGCGTCGCGCAGCATGATCGTCGCCTGCCGCTTGGCCAGGGCCGCCTGCTCGTCGCGGAAGGTGCCGTCGTCCTGCATCTGCGCGACCTTGACCGCCATCCCGAGCGAGGCCACGACGTCGCCCAGGATCGACACGAGATGGTCCTGCACCAGCTGGAACGACGCGATCGGCTGCCCGAACTGGACGCGCTCGACGGCGTAGTCGCGGGCCAGCTCGTACACCCCGGCCATCGCGCCGACCGCGTTCCAGGCGACCCCGCCGCGGGTCACCCGCAGCACCCGGTTGGTGTCGCGGAAGGACTCCGCGCCCGGCAGCCGGTTCGCCTCGGGCACCCGCACACCGTCGAAGGTGAGGTCGGCGTTCTGCACCGAGCGCAGTGCGAGCTTGCCCTCCATCTTCGTCGCGGTGAAGCCGGGCATGTCCTTCTCGACGACGAAGCCCTTCACCGGGCCGCCGGTGGGGTCGTCGGTCACGTCGCGCGCCCACACGACCACCAGGTCGGCGAAGGTGCCGTTGCCGATCCAGCGCTTCGCGCCGTCGATCACCCACACCGCGTCGGCGCCGTCCCCCTCGCGCCGCGCGGTGGTCTCCAGCCCGCCCGCGACGTCGGAACCGCCGTGCGGCTCGGACAGCGCGAACGCCCCGATCAGCTCCATCCGCCGCATGGCGGGGAGCCAGCGCTGCTTCTGCTCCTCCGAGCCGCACAGGTCGATCGAGGTGAGCGCGAGCCCGGCGTGCACGCCGAAGAAGGTCGCCATCGAGGGGTCGACGCGGGACAGCTCCATCGACACGAACGACGTGAGCAGCCGCGAGTACGCGGGCCGGTCCGGCCACTCCCGGGCCAGGCCGACGACGTCGAGCTCGGCGAAGCCGGGGATGAGCTCGTACGGGAACTCGGCGCGGTCCCAGTAGTCGTCGGCGATCGGGGCGATCCGGGTCTCGGCGAACTCGCGGACCCGGGCGAGGATCTCCCGCTCCTGCGGGCCGAGCAGGTCGACGTAGCCGAAGAGGTCGGCGGGCAGAGGTGCGGTCATGACTGCTCCAGAATGTCGTCGCGGGCGGCGAGCACGGCGGTCTCGGCGCGGTCGCGTCCGGTGGTCAGTGCCTCGCGGCTGGGGCCGTAGGCGTCCTCGGTGGCGCTGCTGATCGCCTCGACGGTGTCGGCGTCGAGTGCGGGGTTCCCCAGGTCGGCCCAGCGGCGCGCCATGCCCGGGCCGAGGTGCTCGAGCAGGTGGCGCAGGCCGCCGTCACCGCCGCCGAGGTGGAAGGACAGGAACGGCCCGCCGGTCGCCCAGCGCGGGCCGAGCGCCCCGGTGACGACGCGGTCGAGCTCGGCGGGGGAGACCACGCCGTCGCGGACCAGGGACACGGCCTCGCGGAACAGCGCCGACTGGAGCCGGTTCCCGACGAAGCCGTACACCTCCTTGTGGATCTCGACCGGGTCCTTGCCGACGCCGCGCAGGAACACCGCAGCCCGCTCGACGGCGTCCCGCCCGGTCCGCCGCCCGGCGACGAGCTCGACGAGCGGCAGCACGTGCGGCGGGTTGAACGGGTGCGCCACCAGCAGCCGCGCGGCGGCGTCGTCGGGCAGCTCGGCGGCGATGTCGCTGGGCAGGATCCCGGAGGTGGAGCTGAGCAGCAGCGCCCCGGCAGGGGCGTGCGCCGCCACCGTCGCCCAGATCTCCCGCTTGACCGCCAGGTCCTCCGGGCCCTGCTCCTGGACGACGTCGGCGCCCGCGACGGCGACGGCGAGGTCGGGCTCGCACACGACCCGGTCGAGCAGGTCCGGCGAGCCGAAGCGCGCCACCCCGGTCTCGACGACGTCGGCCAGGTCCGGCCGCGGGTCGGTGACGACGACGTCGTGCCCGGCCGCGGCCAGCAGCACCGTCCAGGAGACGCCGATCGTGCCGGCGCCGATCTCGGTGATCCTCATGTCAGCGCTCCAGGTAGTCGTGCACGGTCTCGACCGGCGCCAGGGTGAGGTCGGTGAGCACGTGCGATGCGGAGACGACCTCGCGCACCGGCAGGTCCGCCAGCGGTGCGAGGACGTGGTGGAACAGCTGCAGCCGCGCCGGGCCGGTGAAGGCGCGCTTCACGGTCAGGTCGGTGATCCGGGTGCGGACCAGGCGGGCGTCGACCGGGCCGGAGCGGCCGGGGACGAGCTTGACCATGAACGTCGGGACGCCGATCTGCGCGGCGGCCTCGGCCGGGTCGAGCGGGGCGTGCTGGTAGGCCATCGTGGCGACGGCGACCGGCAGCGACCCCTTGTGCAGGGTCCCGACCAGCGCGCCGTCCTCCACGGCCAGCCTCGGGGTGCCGAACGCCTTGGGATAGGCGCTCTGCTCGCGCCCGGCGAAGGTGGCCGGCGAGTTGTCCAGCCACATCCCGTGCAGGTACTCGCCCTGCTCGCCGTCGAAGGAACAGGCCAGCGCCTGACCGGACTCGGTGTAGGGGCCGAACCCGTCGACGTCGCCCATGTGCATGACCTCGAACCGGACCAGCGGGTCACCGGCCACCAGCGGCTCGGGCAGGGCGTGGCGGAACGCGTCGGGGTCGGTGCGGTAGACGACGTTGAGGTACTCGCGGTCGGTGAACCGGTGTGCCCCGGGCGGGAACGCCGGCGCGGTGAGCGGGGTGGTCCCGGCGGCGAGGACGTCGGCGGCCCTCATCGGACCAACACCCCCTCGGCGACGAGCGCGTCGATCTCGTCCTCGGTGCGCCCCAGCTCGCGCAGCACCGCGGCGCCGTCGGCACCGAGCGCGGGGGCGGGGGTGCGCATCCCGGCCGGGGTGGCCGAGAGCCGGACCGGGAAGCCGATCGAGCGGTAGCGGCCCTCGGTGGGGTGCTCGGCCTCGGTCAGCAGGCCGCCGGAGGTGACGTACGGGTCGGTCTCGGCGTCGTCGACGGCGAGCACCGGCGCGAACGGGATCGAGTGCTCGGCGCAGAGCGCCGCCCACTCGTCGGTGGTGCGCTGCGGGGCGAGCTCGCCGATCAGTGCGTACAGCTCGGGCTGGTGCGCCGCCATCGCCGGCGAGGTGGCGAACCGCTCGTCGGCGGCCAGGTCCTCACGGCCGGCCGCGTCGAAGAAGTCCGCGATGTTGCGCGGGGTGTAGGGCAGGATGCACGCCCAGCCGTCCTTCGTCGCGACGGCCTCGTGCCCGGCCGCCATCGACCGGTTGAACCCGGTCGGGCCCTCCGCGGGCACGAAGGTGTGCCCGGACAGGTGCTCCACCAGGTTGAACGCGAGCAGCGTGTCGGTCATCGGGACCTCGACCAGCTGCCCCTCACCGGTGGCCCGCTGGTGGATCACCGCGGCCAGCGTGGAGTAGGCGATGGTCAGCGCGCACACCTTGTCCGCGAGGATCGTCGGCGCGTACGACGGGGTGCCGGTCGCCCGCCGCATCAGGTCCACCATCCCCGAGGACGCCTGCACGATCTCGTCGTAGGCGGCCCGGTCGGCCAGCTCGGAGTCGCTGCGGAAGCCCTGCGCCCGCACCTGAACCAGACGCGGGAAGCGTTCGGCGACCCGCCCGGGATCGAGCCCGAGCCGCTCCAGCGCACCGGGGCGCATGTTCGTGACGAGCACGTCGGCGGTGTCGAGCAGATCGTCGAGCACGGCCCGCCCGGCGTCGGTCTTGAGGTCGAGGGCGACCGAGCGCTTGTTGCGGTTCACGTTCAGCGCGAGCGCACCCATGCCGGGGTGGCGCTGGGGCAGCGTCCGGCGGGTCATGTCCCCGGCCGGCGGCTCGATCTTGATCACCTCCGCGCCCAGGTCACCCAGGATCTGGCAGGCGTAGGGGCCCATGACCACCGAGGCCAGGTCGATCACCCGCAGCCCGTCCAGTGCGCCACCCATGTCGTGCTCCCTCCGGTCGGTCCGCGATCACGTTCTCCATGAGCATGGCTAACTTCTCTCGCTCCTGCGAGCTACCCTTACCCATATGCGTAAGCACCACCGGACGGTGGACCGGGTCGCGGGTCTGCTCGAAGCCGCTGCGCGCCGCCCCGACGGCAGCACCCTCTCCGCGCTGGCCCGGCGCGTCGGTGCCCCGGTGTCCTCGGTGCAGAAGCTCGTCGACGGTCTCGTCGCCACCGGCTACCTCGACGAACGCGACCGTCGCTACACCCTGGGGCCCGCGCCGTGGATGCTCGCGGCGAGAGCGGGAGAACCACCCGTCCCGGCGATCCCGCACGAGGCACTCGACCAGCTGGCCCGGCACACCGGCCTGCCCGTGCTCCTCGCCGCCCGGATCGGCGACGACGCCGTCTACCTCGACTGGGCCGGCGCCGACGAGAGCTTCGACGTGGCGTTGTCCGCCCGGGTCCGCGCGCCGCTGCCCGACACCGCTGCCGGCCGGGTCCTGCTCGCCCACCTCGCCCCGGCCGAGCGCAAGCGGGTGGCGCTGGCCGCGCACGACGGCGACCCCGGCGCCGCCGCCGCGCTGCTCGACACCTGTGCACGGATCCGCACCGACGGGTTCGAACGCGGGGCGAGCGGCGCCCTGTTGCCCGGGGCGGTCGCCGTCGCGGTCGCACTCCGCCACGACGGCCGGGTCACGGGGGCGCTCTCGGCCGCCGACCGCGGGTTGGGACCGCTGCCCCGCGGGGTCGCCGACGCTCTCGCCGACGCCGCCGACGCGTGGTCGACCTGAGCCGCCGCGCGACGTTTGCCGACCGGTGTGCCGGGAAGGCGGCGGTCGATGCGTACCGACTGGATCCGAGCCCTGAACGACGGCGACGGCCCCTTCGCGACCGTCGTGCTCGACGCCACGCACGACACCGCCGACGCGACCGAGCAGTACCGCCTGCGCTGGCGCGACCTGCGTGAGCGCCTCGCCGACTCCGGCGCCGATTCCTCGGCGCTCGCCGTCCTCGACGAGGCCGTGACCGCCGCCGACGCCCCCGACGGCACGGCCGGGCGGGTACTGGTCGCCGACGCGACGCGGGTGCTGCTCGACCGGCACACCGAGGTCCCGCCCGAGCGCGGGACCGCGACCTGGGGTGCGGTCCCGGACCTGCTGGGCGTGCTCGGCGCGGTGGGGGAGGACGTGGCGACCGTCGTCGTCGCGCTCGACCGGACCGGCGGTCGGATCCGCGGCGTCGACGGCACCGTCGAGGAGGTGTCGACCGACTCCGGCGGCCCGGTCCACAAGGCGAACGTCGCAGGCCCCGGCGAGGGCTCCGCGGACGCCCGGGTCGAGGAGACCTGGAAGCGCAACGCCCGGGCCGTCGCCGAGCGGGTCGACAAGGTCGTCCGCGGCGGCAACGCGGACCTGCTCGTCGTCGCCGGGGACGCGGAGTCCCGGGCCCGCCTGCGCGACGAGCTCCCGCCGGCCTCGGCCGGGATCATGGCCGAGATCGAGAACACCGGCGGCACGGCGCCCGAGCAGGTCGACGACACCGTCCGCGCCGCGGCCGACGAGGTCCGCGAGGCCCGCCGCGGCGAGGCCGTCGCCGGCTTCGCGACCGCCTCCGGCCGCGACGACGGGCTCGCCGTCACCGGGCTCGGCGACGTCGTCGGGGCCACCCGTGCGCACGCCGTCGAGACGCTGCTGGTCGACCCGTCCGCGGTGCCCGGGACCGAGCTGGTCGCCGGGACCGACCCGGCGGCAGTGGGGGAGAAGGCCGACGAGCTCGTCGGTGACACCCCGGTGCTGTCCGGCCCGGCCGCGAACGTGCTCGTCCGGGCGGCCGCCGCGACCGATGCTGCCGTCGTGCTGGTCCACCCGGACGACGAGGTCTCGCTCACCGACGGTGTCGGCGCCGTCCTGCGCTTCCCGGTCGGTCCCGCCGCCTGAGCCCGCGACCGTCGTGCTCCGTCCCGGGCCGTACCGGCCGGGACGGGGCATGATCGGTTCCATGAGCGACCAGCGGATCGAGACCTCCCGCATCGTCGACGCGAGCCCGGCCGAGATCTTCGCCGTGCTCCGTGACCCGCGTGGGCACGTGGCCATCGACAGCTCCGGCATGCTGATGTCGGCCGAGGGCGAACCGGTCTCGGCGGCCGGGGACACCTTCGTCGTGCACATGGACCGCGAGTCGCTCGGCGACCGTCCGATGGGGCGCTACGACGTCACCGTGCACATCGCGAGCTACGTGCCGGACAGCGAGATCTCCTGGACCATCGTCGGCGTCATGCGCCCGCCGGTCGGCCACGTGTACGGCTACCGGCTGGAGCCGGTCGACCAGGCCGATGGCGGCGGCACCCGGGTCGTCTCGTGGTGCGACTGGTCCGACATCCACCCGCAGTACCGCGACTCCGACCTGTTCCCGGTGATCTCCGCGGCGTCGCTCAGGGCGACCCTGGGCATCCTCGCCCGGACCGTGCAGACGTTCCCGGCACCGGTGGTCGCCGTACCACCGTCGTAGCGGTCCGCCGTCACCCCGCTGTCACCCCGTTGTCGTAGCGCGGTGCCGACGACCGGGCCACGGTGCGCGCCGGCACTGGGCGGTGCGGGTGAACCGGACCTGTTTGCGATTGAACCGCGCACGGCCGGGGAATCCTGGGGCCACGAACGCACGACACGAACTCCTGCACGGACCGGGCGCTGGGGAGCCTTCCGGTCCGTGGGCCCCGGGTCCGGGGTGCGACCGCTTCGGGGGTGGTCGCACCCCGGACCCGTTCCTCGTCGCGGCCACCCCGGCGGGCCGTCGCGGCACGCCGGATCCCGCGGGCTCGGATGTACTCCCGACGCCGAACGCATACCCTGTGGGAATGACCGAGCCCGGAACCGTGGCGCCGCTGGCGCTCGACGAGCAGCTCTGTTTCGCGCTCCACTCGGCGTCCCGCGCGATGACCGGGTGCTACCGCCCGATCCTCGACGCCATCGGGCTGACCTACAGCCAGTACGCGGTCCTGCTCGTGCTGTGGGTCGAGGAGACGGTGCCCCAGCGGGAACTCGGGGAGCGCATGTTCCTCGACAGCGGCACGTTGTCGCCGATGCTGACCCGGCTGGAGGGCCGCGGGCTGGTCACCCGCGCCCGTCGCCCGGACGACGAGCGCACCGTGCAGGTGTCGCTCACCGAGAAGGGCAAGGCGCTGCGGGACCAGGCCGCCGCCGCACAGGACGAGGTCATCAAGGCCACCGGCATGTCGACGGACGAGCTGTTCCGCCTCCGGGACGACCTGCAGCGGCTCGCCTCCCGCCTCCGGGCGTCGGAGGCCGGGGCCGCCTCGGCCTGACCGGGGCCGCACCACGCGTCCGCGCCGCGGCGCGGATCGTTGCACGGGTATATGCTTGCCGACAGGCAATCATATGGAGTGTGCATGAGCGGCCTCGACCCCGACGAGCTGGCGCGGCTGCGCACGGACCTGGCCCGGATCGCCCGGGGCCTGGACCGGGCCACCCGCGGCTCCGACCTCACCCGCAGCGCCCTGTCGGTGCTCGGCACCGTCGCCGTCCGCGGCCCGATCGGGATGGGGGAGCTCGCCACCGTCGAGGGCGTCAACCCCACGATGCTGTCGCGTCTGGCCGGCAAGCTGGAAGCCGCGGGGCTGCTCGTCCGCGACACCGACCCCGACGACGGCCGCGCCGTGCGCGTCGCGGTCACCGAGGCGGGCGCGGCCGAGCACCGCCGACGCCGCGAGGAACGCACCCGTCTGCTCGGCACACACGTCGACGCCCTGACCCCCGACCACGCCGCACGGCTGCGGGCCGCGCTGCCCGCGCTCGACGCGCTCGCCGCGGCCCTGCGGGACGCACGGTGACCGCCGGCCCGGACCAGGCACCCCGGCGGGCGCTCGCCCGGACCTTCGCGTCGCTGTCCGGCCACAACTACCGGCTCTGGGTCGGCGGTCAGTCGATCTCCCTGGTCGGCACCTGGATGCAGTCGATCGCCCAGTCCTGGCTGGTCTACGAGCTGACCGGGTCCGCGGCCGTGCTCGGTACCGTCGTCGCCGTCCAGACCGTGCCCACGCTGCTCCTCGGGCCCTACGCCGGGGTGTGGGTGGACCGGCTCGACCGGCGACGGCTGATGATCGGCCTGCAGACGATGATGGGCCTGCAGGCCGCCGCGCTCGCCGTGCTCACCCTCACCGGCACCGTCGCGCTCTGGCACGTCTACGTGCTGGCCGCGGTGCTCGGGCTGAACAAGGCCGTCGAGAACCCGGCCCGGCAGACCTTCGTGCACGAGCTCGTCGGCCCCGACGACCTCCGCAACGCCGTCACCCTCAACTCGGTCCTGGTCAACGCCGCGCGCGCGGTCGGTCCCGCGGTCGCCGGGCTGGTCATCGTCGCGGGCGGGACCGGGATCTGCTTCGCGGTCAACGCGGTCAGCTTCGTCGCCGTCGTGACCTCGCTGCTGCGCCTGGACACCTCCGCGCTCGTGCCCACCGCGCCGGCGCCGCGGGCGCCCGGGCAGCTGCGCGAGGGACTCGCGCACGTGCGGGACAACCCCGAGCTGCGGGTCCCGCTGGTGATGATGGCGTTGATCGGCTGCCTGGCCTACGAGTTCCCGGTGGTGGCCTCGCAGACCTTCGGCGGCGACGCGAGCACCTACGGCTGGCTGACCGGCGCGATGGGTGTCGGCGCGGTCGTCGGGGGGCTCGTCGTCGCCGGGAACGGGCGCACCGGGGTGCCGATGCTGGTGCGCACCGCGCTGCTGTTCGGCCTGGTCATGGGGCTCGCCGCGATTGCGCCGTCGCTGTGGGTCGCGCTGGTCGCGATGGGGCTGGTCGGGATGGCCAGCGTCGCGTTCATGGCGGGCGGCAACTCGACGCTGCAGCTGGCCTCGGCCCCGCACATGCGGGGGCGGGTGATGGCGCTGTGGTCGGTGGCCTTCCTCGGCTCCACCCCGATCGGCGGCCCGATCGCCGGCTGGGTCAGCGAGCAGTGGGGTGGTCGCGGCGGGCTCGCGCTGGGGGCGGTGGCCTGCCTGGTCGCGGCCGCGATCGGCCTCCCCACGGCGCGCCGCGCCGCCCGGGCGGAGGCCGCGTCGTGAGCGCGCCCGGCCGGCCGGCGGTGCTCACGGCCGTCGCCGCCGGCGGGGTGGTGGGCGCCGAGGTGCGCTGGCTGCTCGGGCTCGTCGGCCCGCCGGCACCGTGGACGACGCTGATCATCAACGTCACCGGCTGCCTGCTCATGGGGATGCTGATGGTGCTGGTCACCGGGCGGTTCTCCGCCCACCCGCTGGTCCGACCGGCCCTCGGGGTCGGGGTGCTCGGCGGGTACACGACGTTCTCCACCTACGCCGTCGACGTCGCCGCGCCGGCGTTCGGGTCACCGGGGTCGCTCGCGCTGATGGTCGGCACCCCGGTGCTCGCCGTCGCCGCGACGGCGCTCGGCGCGAGCCTGACCCGCGCGCTCGCCGGGGGCGGAGCCCCATGACGGCGCTGCTCGTCGCCCTCGGTGCGGCCGTCGGGGCGCCACTGCGCTACCTGGTCGACACCGCGGTGAAGGCGCGGACGCCGTCGGCGTTCCCGTGGGGCACCTGGGTGATCAACGTGGTGGGGTCGTTCGTGCTGGGTGCGGTGGTGGCGCTGACCCCGTCGGCCGGGGCGGGGTTCGCCGCGCTGCTCGGCACCGGGTTCTGCGGGGCGTTCACCACCTACAGCACCTTCGGCTGGGAGACGCTGTCGCTGCTCGAACGGGGTCGTACCGCGCTCGCCGTGGGCTACGCGGCGGCCAGTGCCGTCGTCGGTGTCGCGGCGGCGCTGGCCGGGCACGCGCTGCTCACCGCCGTGGCCGGCTGAGCGCGCCGGGAGACGGCGGCCGGGTCAGCGGATGCGGCCGCCGGTGGCGATGCGCAGCAGGTCACGGGCGGTGCCGCGGGGGGAGGTGCCCTCCCGCCAGACGGCACGGAACTCCCGGGTCAGGTCGAGGCCGCGGACGTCGACGACGACCAGGGACCCGGCCGCGACGTCGGCGGCGACCACCGCACGCCCCAGCACCGCGGGGCCCGCGCCGGCGCGGACGGCGGCACGCAGGGCGGCGTCCGCGGCGTACTCGCGACGCGGCGCAGCGAGCTCACCGGCACCGGCGGCGTCGAGCGCGGCCTCCAGCGCGGGCCGGGCTCCGGCACCGGGCGGCCGGGTGAGCAGCGGGGTACCCGCCAGCTCCGTGGCGTCGACACCGTCGACCGCGGACCACGGGTGCCCGGGGGCGACGACGAGCACCAGCGGGTCCGACGCCACCGTCGCCGCGTGCAGGTCCTCCAGGGGGCCGGGCGTGGACACCACACCGACGGCCGCGTCACCGGACCGGACCGCCGCGGCGGGGTCCGCGGTGTCACGCAGCACGACCCGCCCGCCCGGGCCGTCGCGCAGCTCGACCAGCCAGCCCTGCAGCAGACACTCCGCGACCACCGGGTTCGCCGCCAGGACGACCGCGTCCTCCCCGGCCGGCTCGTCGCGCAGGGCCGCGACCGCGACGTCCAGGTCGGCCGCGGCGGCCAGCAGCGGGCCCGCCCACTCCACGAGCAGGACGCCGCGGGTGGTGAGGCTGCTCGACCGGCGCCCCCGCCGGCCGCGTTCGAGCACCGGCCCGCCGGCCTGCTGTTCGGCGGCCCGGATCCGCGCCGACGCGGCCTGCACCGTCAGCCCGAGCCCCTCGGCCGCTGTGGCCATGCTCCCGGAGCAGGCGATGTCGCGGAGCAGGGCGAGAGCGGTCAGGTCGGGGACGCGTGCGGGTGCGGTGGCCATCGGAGCCAGCCTAGGTGGCGGGCGGGGTCACACTCCCAGCAGCCCGCGCAGATAGGCCGCCTGACCGGCGTGCTGGAGGTCGTCGCCGACCACACTGACCAGGCGTTCGCCGAGGGTCACGTTCTCCCCCCAGGTGGGCGGCAGGACGCGCGACAGGTCCTCGTCGGCGAGGCCCGCGAGGTGCCCGACGGTGCGTTCGTGCACCGCCGCGCCGTAGCCGGTCAGCAGGTCGGCGGTCGTCCGCACGGCGTCGACCTGCGCCGAGGTGTGCCCGAACCCGGTGTCGGCGGGGTCGAGGTCGAGGCCGAACCGCTCGGCCCAGCCCTCGCCGGTCCAGACCTGCTCGGCGTCGAAGGCCTCGGCGACGTGGTCGTCCTGCACCCGCAGCAGGTGCCACACCAGCCAGCCGATCGGGTTGCCGGGGCCGTCCGCACCCTCCGGGCGGCGGGCGAGGTCGGCCTCGGACAGGCCGTCGACCACCTCGCGCACGAGCTCGTCGATCCGGCCGACGTGGTCGGTCAGCAGTTCCGCGGTCGTCGTCATGCGGCAGGCGTTCCCGTATGCAGGCCTCCGCATGCGGGTTCGTGCGGGTTACGGTGGGCCGTGGTGACCGAGAACGTGAGGACCCACAGCGCGCACTGGGGCGTGTTCCACGCCCGCTGGGACGGCAGCAGGCTGCGGGTCCGCCCGCACCCCGGCGACCCGGACCCGTCGCCGGTGCTGGACAACGTCCCCGCGGCCGTCGGGCACGCCGCCCGGGTCGCCGCACCGGCGGTGCGCCGCGGCTGGTGGGACCGGGGCCCCGGTCGTGACCCCGGCCGCGGGCGCGACGGCTATCGCACGGTGTCCTGGGACGCCGTGCTCGACCGGCTCGCCGAGGAGACCCACCGGGTCCGTTCCACCCACGGCGACGAGGCCGTCTACGGCGGCTCCTACGGCTGGGCGTCGGCCGGGCGGTTCCACCACGCGCAGAGCCAGCTGCACCGGTTCCTGGCGCTGACCGGGGGCTACACCCGCTCGGTCAACACCTACTCCGGCGGTGCCGCCGAGGTGGTCCTGCCGCACGTGCTGGGCACCTTCGACGCGGTGACCCGCTACGCGGTGACCTGGGACCAGGTCGCGGCGCACACCGACACCGTCGTCGCGTTCGGCGGGATGGCGCTGAAGAACTCCGCGATCGCCGCGGGCGGGGTCAGCCGGCACGTCGAGCGCGGGGCGATGCGCGCCGCGCGTGAACGGGGCGCGGTGTTCGTGCTGGTCAGCCCGCTGCGCCCGGACCTGTCCGAGGCCCTCGACGCCACCTGGCTGCCGATCCGGCCAGGCACCGACGTCGCCCTGATGCTGGCGCTCATGCACACGATCGTCGAGGCGGGGCGGGCCGACACCGACTTCCTCGCCTCGCACTGCGACGGCTGGGACCGGCTGCGCGAGTACCTGTTCGCCGCCCCGGCGCGCGACGCGGGGTGGGCCGAGGACATCACCGGCATCCCGGCCGCGACGATCCGGGAGCTGGCCTGGCGGATGGCGCACGGCCGCACCCTGGTCACCGTCGCGCAGTCGCTGCAGCGTGCCGAGCACGGCGAGCAGCCGGTGTGGGGCGGGACGGCCCTCGCCGCGGTGCTCGGCCAGATCGGCCTGTCCGGCGGCGGCTTCAACTACGGCCTCGGGTCGCTCGGGCACTACGGGCGCCCGCGCAACGCGGTGCCGGTGCCCACGTTCTCCCGGGCGCCGAACCCGGTGACCTCGTTCATCCCGGTCGCACGGGTCGCGGACATGCTGCTGCACCCGGGGGAGACCTACTCATACCGGGGCGTCGACGACACCTACCCGCACGTGCGGATGGCGTGGTGGGCCGGGGGCAACCCGTTCCACCACCACCAGGACCTGCGTCGGCTGCGGCGCGCGGTCGCCGAGCTCGACACGTTCGTCGTGCACGACCCGATGTGGACGGCGACGGCGCGGCACGCCGACGTCGTGCTGCCGTCGACGACGACCCTGGAACGAGACGACATCGGCGTCACCAGCTCCGACCCGCTCGTCGTCGCGATGAAGCAGCTCGTGCCCCGGCACGGCGAGGCCCGCGACGACTACGACGTGCTCGCCGACCTGGCCGCGCGGCTCGGGCACGGCGAGGCCTTCACCGAGGGCCGGACGTCGCACGAGTGGCTGGTCCACATGTACGACCGCACCCGCAAGGGCCTGGCCGACCGGGGACTCGACGCGCCGTCGTTCGAGGAGTTCTGGGAGCGCGGCGAGCTGGAGCTGCCCCGGCGTCCCGACGACGGCGGGATGCTCGGCCGCTTCCGCGCCGACCCCGCCCGGCACCCGTTGCCGACGGCGTCCGGCCGCGTCCAGCTCGGGTCCGGCCCGATCGCCGCGCTCGGGCTGCCCGACCACCCCGGCCACCCCGCGTGGATCGAGCCGACCGAGGTCCCCGACGACCGGCACCCGTTCTGGCTGGTCTCCAACCAGCCGGCGACCCGGCTGCACTCCCAGCTCGACTTCGGCGCCCACTCGGCCGGGGCGAAACGCTCCGGGCGCGAGGTCGTGCGCATCCACCCCGACGACGCCGCCCGGCTCGGGATCGGCGACGGCGACGTCGTCCGCATCCACAACGACCGCGGTGCCTGCCTGGCCGCGGCGCGGGTCACCGACGACATCCGGCCCGGCGTGCTGCAGCTGCCGACCGGGGCGTGGTGGGACCCGCGCCCCGACCCGGACCGTCCCGAGTTCGGCGACGACGGCCTCTGCGTGCACGGCAACCCGAACGCCGTGACCCGCGACCGCGGGACGTCGAGCTTCGCGCAGGGCTGCAGCGGTCAGCTGTGCGCGGTCGCCGTCGAGCGGTACCGGTACGACGCCCCGGAGGTCACCGCGCACGTCCCGCCGGTCATGCGGTGACCGGGCCCGCCAGGTCCTTCTCGATCTCCTCGAGGCTGCGGCCCTTGGTCTCCGGTAGGAGCCTCGTCGCGTACAGGTAGGCGGCGGCCGTCGTCACCGCGAAGAACAGGAAGTTCCAGCCCGCCCCGAACGCCTCGAGCAGCGACGGGAACAGCAGCGCGACGGTCATGTTGAACAGCCAGTTGAACGTCACGCAGAACGCGACCGCGCCGGCGCGGACCCGCAGCGGGAACAGCTCAGGCAGCAGCACCCACTGCACCGGGCCCCAGGAGATCGAGAACGAGGCGATGTAGACGACGATCCCGGCCAGCGTCAGGCCGAGCAGCAGCGGTCCCTGCTCCAGGCCGACCAGGTTCGTGACCGCCAGGACGATCATCGCCAGGCACATGCCGACCGCGCCCCACCGCAGCAGCGGGCGTCGCCCGGCGCGGTCGATCAGCCACATCCCGGGCAGCGTCATCAGCATGTTCACCGCGCCGATGGCGACGTTGGCGCCGATCGCGTCGGTCGCCCCGTACCCGACGTCGGTGAGCAGGGTCGGCGCGTAGTAGATGATCGTGTTGATGCCGACGAAGTTCTGGAAGAACACCAGGAGCATCCCGATCAGGGTCAGCCGCCGCAGCCGCGGGGAGAACAGCGTGCCGATCGCGACCTTCTCGGTGTGCTCGCGCTCGACGCGCACGCTCTCCCGGATCTCCGACAGCTCGGCCTCGGCCGCCTCCGGGGTGCCGCGCAGCCGCTCCAGGACGGCCCGGGCCGTGGTGACACCGTCCTCGTCACTGCCGGGTCCGTGTGCGACCAGCCAGCGGGGGCTCTCCGGCTGGGTGTAGATGCCGATCGCGAGGACGACCGCGGGGATCACGCCGAGCCCGATCATCCAGCGCCAGTCCCGGGCGTCGGCGAAGGCGTAGTCGACCACGTAGGCGAGGAAGATCCCGACGGTCACCAGCAGCTGCATGAGCGAGGTGAGCCGCCCGCGGATCCGGGCCGGGGCCAGCTCGGACAGGTACATCGGCACGACCACCGACACGATCCCGACGCCGACGCCCATCACGAACCGGAACCCGACGAGCATCGCGACGTTCACCCCGAGGGCCGCGCCGAGCGTGCCGACGACGAACACGATGCCGCCGAGCAGGATCAGTGGCCGCCGGCCGAGGGTGTCGGCGAGCTTGCCGGAGACACCCGCCCCGAGCATCGCGCCGACGAGCAGCCCGGACACCACGGTGCCCTGCTCCAGTGAGGACAGCGGGATGTCGTCGGGGATGAACAGGATCGCCCCGGAGATGACGCCCGTGTCGTACCCCCACAGGATCCCGCCGAGTGCCCCGAAGAACCAGATCGCCCACTGCGACGGCCGCTTCGCCGTCCCTGCCCCCGAACTCATCCGCCGATCCTCCGGCGGGGTGTTGCGGGCCGCAACAGGAGGGTCAGGTGGCGTGCCGGGAGGCGTCCAGCCTGCGGCGTCCGTCGTCGGTCGCGGCGTCGACCTCCCGGACCCCCAGCGCCTTCGCCAGCCCCGATGCCGGCATGTCCCCGTAGACGGTCTCGAACTCCCCGGCGACGAAGGTCTCGTGCCAGATGCCGACGGCCCCGGGGTAGCGGCGGGCCCGCCGGTTGAACGCGGCCCAGGCCGGCCGGTGCGTCGCCGTGGTGTCGCTCGCGTAGGCGTAGAGGGACTCGCGGTCGCGCCAGTACTGGACGAGCAGCGGACCGCCGGGGCCGATCCCCGAGCGGGTCCCGAGCAGCCCGTGGGCGGGCTCCCGTTCCAGCTCGCGCAGCATCCCGGCCATCGCGGTCACGACCGGGAGCCAGGCCCGGACCTTCCAGGGCCGGTTGAAGCGCATCCCGATCAGGAACACGACGACCTGGTCCTCGGTCGGCTGGTTGGTCGTGCGGGTGTAGGGCGCCATCGGTCCACTCCCTCGTGCGGCGGGCTATGGATACTGACACTATCCGATAGCGGGGTCATCCGTCGCGGTCGAGCCAGGCCCGGACCTCGGCGGAGTCGGCCCCGAGTGGCGGGGGAGAGCGGCGGTAGGACGGCGGGGTGGCCGACCAGCCGACCGGGTTGCGGACGGTCGGGATCGCGGCGGCGTCGTCGGCCCGGACGACCGGGTCGAGCCCGAGCTCCTCGGCGAGGGCGACACCGCCGTCGACGGTGTTGATCGGGCCGCAGGGCACGCCGGCGGCGGTGATCGCGTCGTACCACTCCTGGGCGGTGCGGGTGGCGAGGCGGGCGCGCAGCCGCTGCTCGATCTCTTCGCGGTGGCCGATCCGGTCGGACATGGTCGCGAAGCGCGGGTCCTGCGCCATGGCCGGGTCGCCGAGGACGGTCGCGAGCTTGCGGAACTGGCCGTCGTTGCCGGCGATGACGATGAGGTCGCCGTCCGCGGTGGGCATCGGCTGGTAGGGGAACACGCTGGGGTGGGCGTTGCCCATCCGGCGGCCGAACGCGCCGGCGGCGACGTAGGCCTCGCTCTGGTTGACCAGGGTGGACATCGCGACCGACAGCAGGTTGGTCTCCAGCAGCTGGCCCTGCCCGGTCCGCTCGCGGTGCCGCAGCGCCGCGCTGACCGCGAGTGCCGCGTGCAGCCCGGTCAGGACGTCGAAGACCGCGACCCCCGCGCGGAACGGGGGACCGTCGGCGTCGCCGGTCAGGCTCATCAGCCCGGACACCGCCTGGACCAGCAGGTCGTAGCCGGCCAGGTGGGCGCCGCCGTGGGCCCCGAACCCGGTGATCGAGCAGTACACGACCCCGGGGTTGTCGCGGGCGACGCTGTCGTGGTCCAGCCCGAACCGCGCCGCACCGCCCGGCCGGAAGTTCTCGACGACGACGTCGGCCCGCCGCGCCAGCTCCCGTGCCGCCGCGAGGTCGCCCGGGTCGGTCAGGTCGAGCACGACCGACCGCTTGTTCCGGTTGATGGACAGGTAGTAGGTGGAGATCTCGCCCTGCTCGGGGTCGCTGACCACCGGGGGCTTCCAGGTGCGTGTGTCGTCGCCGCCCGGGCCCTCGACCTTGATCACCGTCGCGCCGAGGTCGGCCAGCATCATCGTGGCGTAGGGCCCGGCGAGCACGCGGGAGAAGTCGGCCACCAGCACGCCGTCCAGTGGTCCGCCGGTGGGGTCGTCGCCGAACGGGGAGTGGTCCACGTCCCGGCACGCTAGCCGCGACGACGCCCGGCCGCTCACGGTGGGTCGGGCGCCTACGGTGGGTCGGGCCCGAGGCGTTCGATGGCCAGGGATCATCCCAGGGAGAGCTGGATGTCCCCGTTCCGGACGGCGGCGTCGGTGAACGTCACCTCACCGCGATGGCCGACCTCCACGGTGTAGAAGTCCGAAGCCGGTACGTCGTCGACGACGAAGGAGAAGGTGCAGCCGTAGCTGCTGCCCGTCCCGCTGTCGAGCGCACCGACGCCGGCGATCCTGCCGGCGGAGTCCCGGACGGTCACCGCCGTCCCGGCGACGATGTCGTCGTAGCCGCTCGACAGGCGGCAGGAACCGTAGGACGAGCTCGAGTAGAGCGAACTCGTGCCGTTCACGACCGTCATGGCTCCGGTGATGCTCCGGGTCGAGGCGTCCGCCAGGGCGAGCAGCAGCCCCGTCGCGAGGGCCAGGACGACCGCGACCGCGGCGGCCGCCAGGAGACGGCGGGAGGTCCGGGACCCGAGCTGGACATGGCCCGGCGTCGCGGCAGCGGCCCAGGGAGCCCGTGGCAGCGGGACCGGGGTCTGGGCGACCCGGGTCTGGGTGACCTGGGACTGGGCGTGCTGCCACTCCCGGAAGCGGGCCCACTCGTGGCGGTCCTGCTCCGACATGGACTCCCACTGCTGCACGTTCATGGTCTCCCGATCTCCGCTGTCCGGCCGTTCCCGACTGGTCCGTTCGGACGGCATGTCGACGGTCGCGTCCGGCGCGTTGCACGGAGTCCCCAGTTCTGATGAGGCGGCCCTGATGAGGCGGCGCCTACCCGACGTCCCCGTCGACGTAGAACCACCGCCCGTCCTCCCGGACGAACCGGCTGCGCTCGGCCAGCACCCCGTCCGTCCGGTGGGCCCGGAACTCGACGGTCCCCTCGGTCTCGAACATCGTCCCGCCCGAACGCGCGACGATCTCCAGCCCCGTCCACACCGACCCCGGCTCCAGCCGCAGCCGCCGCGGTCGCGTCGACGGGTGCCACGACGCCAGCAGGTACGCGCGGTCGCCCCGCACGAAGGCGGTGTAGCGGCTGCGCATCAGGGCCTCCGCCGTGGCGGCGGGGCGCCCGGCGAGCACGGGGGCGCAGCAGGTGTCCTCGGGGCGGCCGGTACCGCAGGGGCAGAGCACGGTCGTCGAGCATGCTCCACCCCGCATGTGAGGTGCCCGACCGACCCGACGGGACAGTTGACCACCTCGACGGACGTGTGGTCGTCTCATCCGTCGCCGTGCCGTGTACCGCAGGAGGAATGCCGACGTGACGGACTTCTACGACGTCCTGCACTCCCGCCGTGACGTCCGTACCGGCTTCCGGCCCGATCCGGTCGACGACGACGTCCTCACCCGCGTCCTGGCGGCCGCGCACGCCGCTCCGAGCGTCGGGTTCTCCCAGCCCTGGGACTTCGTGCTGGTCCGCGACGCGGCCGTCCGCGAGCGCGTGCACGCCCTGGTCTCCGCCCAGCGCGACCGCTACGCCGCGTCGCTGCCCGCCGCCCGCGCCGAGGCGCTGCGCGCGATCCGGGTGGAGGCGATCCGGGAGACCCCGCTGAACGTCGTCGTGACCGCCGACGCCACCCGCGGCGGTCGCCACACCCTCGGCCGGCACGAACGGCCCGAGATGGGCCCCTACTCCGCCGCGCTCGCGGTGCAGAACCTGTGGCTGGCCGCCCGGGCCGAGGGCCTCGGCGTCGGCTGGGTGTCGTTCTTCGGTGACGAGGGGCTCACCGAGCTCGGCGCGCTGCTCGGGCTGCCCGCACACGTCGAGGTCGTCGCCTACCTGTGCGTCGGCCACGTGGACGCCTTCCCCGACCGGCCCGAGCTGGAGCAGCACGGCTGGGCCCGGCGCCGCCCGCTGGACTGGGCGGTGCACCAGGACACCTGGGGTGCCCGCGGGCTGCCCGGCGCCGCACCCACCGCGCTGCTGGAGTCCACCGTGGAGGCCGTCGCACCGGTCGACGACGCCGCCCGGGCCGCGGCCCGCGACCGGCTCGACCGCATGACCAAGCCGCGTGGCGCGCTCGGCCGGGTGGAGGACGTCGCCGTCGCGCTGGCCGGAATCGCCGGCGCCGAGGTGCCGCCGGTGCCGTCCCCGGCCGCGGTCGCGATCTTCGCCGGCGACCACGGCGTCCACGCCCAGGGTGTCACCCCGTGGCCGCAGGAGGTCACCGCGCAGATGGTCGCGAACTTCACCGCGGGCGGTGCCGTGGTGAACGCGTTCGCCCGTCAGCTCGGGGCGGAGGTGCTCGTCGTCGACGTCGGGGTGGCCGCCGAGCTGGATGCCGTCCCGGGGCTGCTCCCGCGCAAGGTCGCGTCCGGCACCGCGGACATGACCGCCGGGCCCGCGATGACCCGCGAGCAGGCCCGCGCGGCACTGGAGCACGGCATCGAGGTCGCCCGAGACCTGGTCGCCGCCGGGAACCGCTGCCTGCTCACCGGGGACATGGGCATCGCCAACACCACCGCCGCGGCCGCGCTGGTGTGTGCCTTCACCGGGGCCGACCCGGCCGTCGCGACCGGGCGCGGCACCGGCGTCGACGACGAGACCCTGGCCCGCAAGACCGACGTCGTACGTCGTGCCCTGGAGCGGCACCGGCCCGATCCGGCCGACCCGCTCGGGGTGCTGGCCGCCGTCGGCGGGCTGGAGCACGCGGGACTGGCCGGGTTCGTCCTGGGCGCCGCCGCGCTGCGCACCCCCGTGGTGCTCGACGGCATCATCGCCGGCTCCGCCGCGCTCGTCGCCGCCGCGTTCGCCCCGGAGGTCACCGGCTACTGCCTGGGCGGGCACCGCTCCGCCGAGCCGGGCGGTGCGCTCGCCCTGGACCATCTCGGCCTGGCGCCGCTGCTGGAGCTCGACATGCGCCTCGGCGAGGGCACCGGCGCGCTGCTCGCGCTGCCGGTGCTGCAGGGCGCGGCGCGGGCGATGGCCGACGTCGCCACCTTCGACGCCGCCGGGGTCACGGACAAGACCGGTGGGTGACCCGCTCACCGTCGTCGGGGTCGGTGCCGACGGGTGGGCCGGGCTGCCGGAGACCCACCGCGACGCCCTGCGCGACGCCGAGATGCTGCTCGGCGGGCCCCGCCAGCTAGACCTGCTGCCCGCCGACGTCGCCGGGGAGCGGCGGGCGTGGCCGTCGCCGCTGGTCCCGGCGCTGCCCGGGATCCTCGACGAGCTGTCCGGCCGCCGCGTCGCGGTGCTCGCCTCCGGCGACCCGATGTTCTTCGGGATCGGCGCCACGCTCGCCCGCGTCGCCGGGCCGGACCGGCTGCGAGTGCTGACCCACCCGTCGTCGGTGGCGCTGGCGTGCGCCCGCCTGGGCTGGGGCTCGGAGCACGTCGCGGTGCTCAGCGTCGTCGGCCGCCCGCTCGACGCGCTGCGCCGGGCGCTGGCCCCGGGCGCCCGCCTGGTCGTGCTCTCGGCCGGAGCCGGGTCGCCCACCGAGATCGCCGGGCTGCTCGCCGGCGCCGGGTGGGGTGGGTCGCGGATGACGGTCCTGGAACGGCTCGGCGCGCCCGACGAGCGCCGGGTGTCCGCCACCGCCGCGGCCTGGCGGGGCGAGGCGGACGCGTTGAACGTCGTCGCCCTCGAGTGCGTGCCCGACGCCGGGCTGGTCCCGCCGGGGGAGACGCCCGGCCTCCCCGACGACGCCTACGACCACGACGGACAGCTCACCAAGCGCGAGGTCCGCGCCGTCACCCTCGCCCACCTCGCGCCCCGCGCGGGGGAGCTGCTGTGGGACGTCGGCGCCGGGTCCGGCTCGATCGGCATCGAGTGGATGCGGGCGCACCCGCGGTGCCGCGCGATCGCCGTCGAGAGCCGTCCCGAGCGCGCCGACCGGGTCGCCGCCAACGCCGCGGCCCTCGGCGTCCCCGGCCTGCGGGTGGTGACCGGCCCCGCGCCGGACGTGCTGGCCGGGCTGGAACGCCCCGACGTCGTGTTCGTCGGCGGCGGGCTGACCCGCGATGGCGTCCTCGACGCCTGCCTGGCCGCGCTGGGCCCGGGCGGTCGCCTGGTCGCCAACGCGGTCACGGTGCAGACCGAGGCGGCCCTGGCCGCCGCCCACGCCGCGCACGGCGGGGACCTCGTGCGGGTGCAGGTCGCCCGCGCCGTCCCCGTCGGCGGCTTCCACGGATGGCGCCCCGCCATGCCTGTGACCCTGTGGAGCTGGAGGAACCCCTCGTGAGGACCGAACCGTGACGGTGCACTTCATCGGGGCCGGACCCGGTGCCGTCGACCTGCTGACCCTGCGGGCCCGCGACCTGATCGCGGCCTCCCCGGTCTGCCTCTACGCGGGCAGCCTGGTGCCGCCGCAGATGCTGGAGATCTGCCCGCCCGGGGCCCGCACCGTCGACACGGCGCTGATGACGCTCGACGAGATCCTGGACGAGATGGTGCGCGCGCACCGGCACGGGCTCGACGTCGCCCGGCTCGCCTCCGGTGACCCGTCGGTGTTCTCCGCGATGGCCGAGCAGATGCGCCGGCTGGAGGCGGCCGGCGTGCCCTACGACGTGTGCCCCGGCGTCCCCGCCTACGCGGCGGCGGCCGCGGCGCTGGGCCGCGAGCTCACCGTCCCCACGGTCGCCCAGACGGTCACCCTCACCCGGATCGCGGCGCGCGCGACCCCGATGCCGGAGAACGAGGGTCTCGACAAGCTGGGCAACGCCGGCGGCACCGTCGTGCTGCACCTGGCCGTGCACCGCATCGCCGAGGTCGTCGACGCGCTCGCCCCGTCCTACGGCGGCGACTGCCCGGCCGCGGTGGTGGCGCACGCGTCGCGCGCACACGAGATCGTGCTGCGGGGGACCCTGGAGCAGATGCCCAAGGCCGTCGACGAGGCAGGCATCCAGCGCACCGCCGTGATCATCGTCGGCGAGGCGCTCGCGGCCCGGCACTTCCCGGACTCGCACCTCTACAGCGCGGACCGCTGCCGGAGCTGACGACGCGGCGACCGCTCGTCGTCCGTTCGCCGCCCGACGGTGGCATCCGGGCGCGCGACGATCATCGATCGAACGCGCACGTGGCCCACTGGACGCACCCGATCGGAGGGTCGGCGTCGGGCGGTGGGAGGAAGCAGCCGTGCAGATCAGGACCGTCGTCACCGGGATCGCGGCCGCGGTCGGCATCGTGCTGGCGAGCGTCGTCGCCGCCCCCACGGCGGGCGCGGCACCCGCCCCGCCGACCGGGTGCCCGCAGATCGAGACGATCGCCGTACGCGGCAGCACCGAGGCCCAGGGCGGCGGCAGCATCGCGGGCCCGCAGGCGTCGTCGATCCAGTCACGGTCCGCGCAGACCGTCCGGACCCACGACCTGGTCTACCCGGCCTCGCTCGGCAACTACGCGAGCAGCGTGCGCCAGGGGGTGTCCGCGCTGCGCAGCAGGCTGGCGGCGACCTCCGCACAGTGTCCGTCCACCCGGTTCGTCCTGATCGGCTACTCGCAGGGCGCCCAGGTCATCGGGGACACCCTGGCCGCGGGCGGCGTACCCGGCGCCGACCGCATCCCGGCCGTGCTGCTCTTCGGCGACCCGACGTTCAACGGCCGCGAGAGCTACAACACCGGCAGCTACTCCGCGGCCCGCAACGGCGTGTTCGCCCGCTCGCGCGGCGCGCTGTCGGCCTACGCGTCCTCGATCCGCTCCTACTGCAACGCCACAGACAACTTCTGCCAGCGCGGGGCGACCGGCGCGGGGCACTACCGCTACGCGAGCGACCGGACCGCCGCCACGACGTTCGCCGTGCAGCGGATCGGCGGCTGAGCCCGGCTCAGTAGTCCTCGTGCCAGGCCCGGCCGTCGCGCTCGATCAGCGCGGTGGCCGAGGCCGGGCCGTGGCTGCCCGCGCTGTAGGGGCGCGGCCGCTGGTCGGTCGCCTCCCAGGTCCGCAGGATCGGCTCGGCCCACCGCCACGCGGCCTCGATCTCGTCGCGGCGCATGAACAGGGTCGGGTTGCCGCGCAGCACGTCCATGAGCAGCCGCTCGTAGGCGTCGGGCAGCCGGTCGCCGAAGGTGCGGGCGAAGCTCAGGTCCAGCGGCGCCGGGATCGGGCGGATCCCGCCGGGGCCGGGCTGCTTGGCCGTCATGTGCAGCCGCACCCCCTCGTCGGGCTGCAGCCGCAGGACGAGCCGGTTGGCCGGGATCTCCTCGCCGAACGCGGGGAAGATCGAGTGCCGGACCGGCTTGAACTGCACCACGATCTCCGACGCGTGGGTCGCGAGCCGCTTGCCGGTGCGCAGGTAGAACGGCACCCCGGCCCAGCGCCAGTTGGCGACCTCGGCGCGCAGCGCCACGAAGGTCTCGGTGGAGGAGCGCTCCCGCTCCCGCGGGGTCCCGGCGCGGGACTCGGCCAGCTCGGTGGCGTAGCCGGGCACCGCGGTGCCGTCGACGAGCCCCTCGACGTACTGCCCGCGCACGGTGTCGCGCACCACGTCCGGACCGTCGAGCGGCCGCAGCGACTGCAGGACCTTCAGCTTCTCGTCGCGCACGCCCTCGCCGTCGATCTTGGCAGGCGGCTCCATCGCGACCAGGCACAGCAGCTGCAGCAGGTGGTTCTGCACCATGTCGCGCAGCGCGCCGGAACCGTCGTAGTAGTCCGCGCGGTTCCCGACGCCGATCGACTCGGCGACGGTGATCTGCACGTGGTCGATCTGCGAGGCGTTCCAGAGCGGCTCGAACAGGGAGTTGCCGAAGCGCAGGACCAGCAGGTTCTGCACCGTCTCCTTACCGAGGTAGTGGTCGATCCGGTAGATCTGCTCCTCGGAGAACACCGAGCCGACCTCGTCGTTGATCGCCTGCGCCGACGCCAGGTCGGTGCCCAGCGGCTTCTCCAGCACGACGCGGGTGTGCTCGTCGACGATGCCGGCGGCCGCGCTGCCGACGCAGATCCGGCCGAACAGCTGCGGGGCGGAGGCGAGGTAGAGCACCCGGGTGCGGCCCGGCGAGGGCGCCCCGATCAGGTCCGACAGCAGCGACCAGTCGTCGTCGGCGACGTCGAGGGTCACGTGGTGCAGTCGGTCCAGGAAGCGGCGGTGCTGCGCGTCGTCGGCGCAGGCGTCGGGGCCGGCCCAGCGCGGGGCGGTGCGCCGCAGCTCGGAGTCGACCTTGTCGCGGTAGCCGGGGTCGTCGAGCCCGGAGCGGGACACGGCGACGATGCGGGTGTCGTCGGCGAGCTGGCCGTCGCGGTCGCGGAGGTAGAGCGCGGGCAGCAGCTTGCGCATCGCGAGATCGCCGGTGCCGCCGAACACGACGACGTCGGCGGGGGCCATGACGGGAAGGGGGTGCGGCACGAGCCGTCTCCTCGGTAAGCGAACGGGTGCGGGTCGAGCGGTGCCAGGGCCCGCATGACGGGCACTTCCGTACTGTACCGATTCCGTTCCGCCCGCGAAAGGCGGAAGGGGTGTGCGGTCAGGCCAGCCGGCCGGCCCCGTCCGACGGCGTTCCGGTGAACACGACCGGCTCGGTCCAGCCGCGCTGTGCGTAGGCCTCGCGCACCGACGCCGCGACCGCGGCCGCGGCGTCGGCCTCGACCAGCGCGATCACGCAGCCGCCGAAACCGCCGCCGGTCATCCGGGCGCCGGTCGCGCCGCCGGCGCGGGCCGCCTCCACCGCCACGTCGACGTGCGGGACGGTGATCTCGGAGTCGTCGCGCATCGAGGCGTGCGAGGCATCGAGCAGCGGCCCGATCGCCCGCGGGTCCGCGCCGCCGGTGAGCAGGCGCACGGTCTCGACGACCCGGTCGTTCTCGGTCACGATGTGCCGGGCCCGGCGGCGGATCCGCTCGTCGGCGATGCGGGACAGGTCGTCCGGGCCCGCGTCGCGCAGGGCCGCGACGCCGAGCGCCGCGGCCGCGGCCTCGCAGTCGGCACGCCGGGCGCCGTACTCGCCCGAGGCGTGTGCGTGCGGCGCACGGGTGTCGACGACCAGCAGCTCCAGGCCGTGCGCCGGCAGGTCGAAGGGTACGAGCTCGACGGTGTCGTCGCGGGTGTCGAGGAACACCAGCCGACCTGCGCGGCCGTGCATCGAGGCCATCTGGTCCATCCCGCCGGTGGGGGCGCCGACGAACTCGTTCTCCGCGCACCGCGCGATCCGGGCCAGCGTCGTGGGGTCGACGTCGATCCCGGCGAGTCCGGCGAGCGCGACGCCGACCGCGCACTCCACCGCGGCCGACGACGACAGCCCGGCCCCGACCGGCACGTCGGAGTCCAGCTCCAGCTCGACCTCGCCCACCGGGTACCCGGCCTCGCGGAACGCCCAGCAGGTCCCGGCCACGTAGGCGGCCCACCCCGGGACCTGGCCCGGCACCACCGATGCCGCGGAGAACTCCACCGCTCCGCCGGGCTCCTGCACCGACCGGACGCGGCTGCGGCCACCGGTCGCGGGCGCGGCGGCGACGACGGCCCGGTGCGGCAGCGCGAAGGGCAGCACGAAGCCGTCGTTGTAGTCGGTGTGCTCGCCGATCAGGTTGACCCGCCCGGGGGCGAACCAGACCCCGGTCGGGGCGGCCCCGTGACGGGTGGTGAAGGCGTCGGAGACGATGGACATGGCAGCTCCGGTCGTACTGGTGCGTGATCGCTGGCGGGCTCGGTGGCGGACTTTGTGGCGGACCCTGTGGCGGACTCGGTGGCCGGTCCGGGGCGCGGGCACGGTAGCCGACCCCCGCGCCGCGGGGCCGGGGAGCCGGGGCACGATGACCTCCGTGCCCGACGTGTCCGATCGCCTCGAGTCCGTCCTGAACGACCCGGTGACCTCCACCCTGCGCGGGCGGCTCGGCGCCTTCGGCGCGACCCGCGGTGGCGCGGTGCGCTTCGACCCGGAGGTGTCGCCGTTCGGGGCGCTCCCGCTCGACCGGGACGGCCACGGCAGCGCCGGTGACTGGGCCGACCTCGCGGCGCTGTGCGGGCCGGGCGGGGAGGTGGTCGTCGTGCGCTCCGCCGACGGGCCACCCCGGGTCCCGGCGGACTGGGAGCTGCTCCGTGCGATCCCCGGGGTGCAGATGGACGGCTCCGCGGTGCCGGGCGCGGCCGCCGACGACGTCGTCGAGCTGGGCCCGGCGGACCGGCCGGAGATGGCGGATCTCACCGCGCGCACCCGACCGGGGCCGTGGCTTGCGCGCACCGCCGAGCTGGGCCGCTACCTCGGCGTCCGCCACGACGGCCGGCTGGTCGCGATGGCGGGGGAGCGGATGCGCCTCGGCGGCGAGGGTGCCGCCGGGGCGACCGAGATCAGCGCGGTCTGCACCGACCCGCAGTACCGGGGCCGCGGTCTGGCCCGCCGCCTGGTCGACGCCGTCGCAGCCGGGATCGTCGCCCGCGGCGAGCGCCCCGTGCTGCACACGGCCGCCGACAACCACGGCGCGATCCGGCTCTACGAAGCGATGGGGTTCACGCTGGCCCGCGCGATGCGGTTCGACCTGCTGCGCGTGCCGCACCGCTGAGCGGCTCAGGCCGACAGGGCGGCGTCGACGGAGCCGGGGGAGAGCACCTCGTCGAGCACCAGGATCGCGCAGCCCATCACGCCGGAGCGCCCGCTGAGCAGGCCCGGCTCGATGCGCAGGTTCTGGGTGGCCGCGGCCATCGAGCGCCGGTAGATCGCCTCCCGCACGCCCGCGACGAGCGGGTCGAACGCCCCGACCAGGTCCCCGCCGATCGCGACCAGCGCGGGGTTGACCAGGTTCACCGCTGCGGCGAGGACCTCGCCGAGCCGGCGCCCGGCGATGCGCACCAGCCGCACCGCGTCCGGGTCGCCCTGCTTGACCAGCGCGACGACGTCGGCGATCGCGGTGACCGGCTGCCCGCACTCGGCGAGGTCGCGCACCAGGGCGCGGCCCGAGGCCAGCACCTCCAGGCAGTCGATGTTCCCGCAGCCGCAGCCGATGCCCGGCCCGTCGTGGACCGGGGTGTGCCCGATCTCGCCCGCCGCGCCCCAGGCGCCGCGCTGCAGCACCCCGCCGCAGACGAGCCCGGCACCGACCCCGGACCCGATCTTGACCATCAACAGGTCGTCGACGTCGGGATGCGCGTCGTGCTCGGCCAGGGCCATGACGTTCACGTCGTTGTCGACCAGCACCGGGGCCGGGAAGCGCGCGGTGAGCAGCGGCGGCAGCGCGATCCGCTCCCAGCCGGGCAGCGCGGGGACACCCACCGACCAGCCCCGCTCGCCGTCCACGGTGCCCGGGATCGACAACCCGATGCCGCGGATCGTCGCGTCGTCCACACCGGCGGTGAGCAGCAGCTTCTCCAGCCGGATGACCGCCTCGGAGAGCAGGTGCTCCGGACCGGCGGAGGCGGGGATGTCCACGACCTCCTCGGCGAGCACGGTGCCGGACAGGTCGCACACGGCAGCCTTGGACCGGCTGACCCCGACCGACAGCGCCAGCACGGTGCCGCCGGCGGCGTTGAACTCCAGGCGCGCGGCGGGGCGCCCGCCGGTCGCGGCGGCGCCGACCACCTCGGTGACCAGGCCGTCGGCGAGCAGCCGGTCGACGCGTGCGGCGACCGCGGTCCGGGACAGGCCGGTCTCGCGACCGATCTCGGTCCGGGTCCCGGCCACGCCGTCCCGGACCAGCCGGAAGATCTCGCCCGCCGTGGCGGGCGCGCTGGTCGGGGTGCGTCCTCGCATTCGTCCAGTGAACCACAGGGCTTCCACCTGGTGAAACGCTGATGCAGTCGCACTAACGTCTTGTGAGTACATAAGTCAGTCGATAGAGTGCTTATCGAACGGTTCGCCAGGCCCCCCACCCTCTGGAGATCGACGTACCGTGACCGCTTCCGTCCCGCTGCACCCCGTCGTCGACGCCGTCACCCGGCGGGTCGTCGCCCGCTCGGCCACCACCCGATCCGCCTACCTCGAGCGCATCCGTGCGGCCGCCGCCGCGGGGCCCGCAGCCGGTCCCGGCCGCGTCGACCTCGGATGCGCCAACCTCGCCCACGCCGTCGCCGCGTGCGGCCCGGACAAGCTGACGCTCACCGCGTCGCCCGCCCGCAACATCGGCATCGTCACCGCCTACAACGACATGCTCTCGGCGCACCAGCCGTTCGAGACCTACCCGGCGCGGATCAAGGCCGCGGCCCGCGCGGCGGGCGGGGTCGCCCAGGTCGCCGGTGGGGTCCCCGCCATGTGCGACGGGATCACCCAGGGCCGCGCGGGCATGGAGCTGTCGCTGTTCTCCCGCGACGTCATCGCGATGTCCACCGCGATCGCGCTGAGCCACGACATGTTCGACGCCGCCGTCCTGCTCGGGGTCTGCGACAAGATCGTCCCCGGCCTGGTGATGGGGGCGCTGTCCTTCGGCCACCTGCCGGTGCTGCTCGCCCCGGCCGGCCCGATGACCTCCGGCCTGCCGAACAAGGACAAGGCCCGCGTCCGACAGGCGTTCGCCGCGGGCGAGGCCGACCGCGCCGAGCTGCTCCGGGCCGAGTCGGCCAGCTACCACGGCCCCGGGACCTGCACCTTCTTCGGCACCGCGAACTCCAACCAGCTCCTGATGGAGGTCATGGGCCTGCACCTGCCGGGGTCGTCGTTCGTCAACCCCGGCACCGCGCTGCGCGACGCCCTGACCGACGAGGTCGCCCGCCGCGCACTCGCCGCCGCGGGGGACTCGGACCGGGCGATGGGCGCGGTCGTCGACGAGAAGGCCGTGGTCAACGGGATCGTCGCGCTGCTGGCCACCGGTGGCTCCACCAACCACACGATGCACCTGGTCGCGATGGCCGCCGCCGCGGGCGTGCAGATCACCTGGGACGACTTCTCGGACCTGTCCGCGGTCGTGCCGCTGCTGGCCCGGATCTACCCCAACGGCTCGGCGGACGTGAACCACTTCCACGCCGCGGGCGGCACGGCTCTGCTGGTCCGCGAGCTGCTCGACCACGGTCTGGCCCACGACGACGTCCGCACCGTCGACGGCCCCGGCCTGCGCCGCTACACCCGCGAACCCTTCCTGGACGGGGACACCGGGGCGCTGGTGTGGCGCGAGGGCACCACCGAGAGCCTGGACAAGTCGGTGCTCCGCTCGGTCGCCGACCCGTTCTCCCCGGACGGCGGGCTGCGCGTGCTGCACGGCAACCTCGGCCGGTCGGTGGTCAAGACCTCCGCCGTCGAGCCCGACCACCGCGTCGTCGAGGCACCGGCCGTGGTCTTCGACGACCAGGACGACCTGCTGGCCGCGTTCGCCGCGGGCGAGCTCGACGGGCGCGACCTGGTCGCCGTCGTCCGGTACCAGGGCCCGCGTGCCAACGGCATGCCCGAGCTGCACAAGCTGACCCCCGCGCTGGGGCTGCTGCAGGACCGCGGCCACCAGGTCGCGATCGTCACCGACGGCCGCATGTCCGGCGCCTCGGGCAAGGTCCCGGCCGCACTGCACGTCACCCCGGAGGCCGCACAGGGCGGACCGCTGCGCAGCGTCCGCGACGGCGACCTGGTACGTCTGGACACCCTGAACGGCACGCTGTCCCTGCTGGTCGACGCCGACGAGTTCGACGCCCGCGAGCCCGCCCGACCCACCCGCCCCTCCGGTCCGACGACCGGCACCGGTCGCGAGCTGTTCGGCGCGTTCCGGGCCGCCGTCGGACCCGCCGACGCCGGCGCGACCGTCGCCCTGCCCTACTGAGCCGCCCTGCCCCACCGAGAGGACCCCGCCCGTGAGCGAGAAGCTGCTGGAGCTGGCCCCCGTCGTCCCCGTCGTCGTGCTGCACGACGCGGCGACGGCCGTCCCGCTCGCCCGCGCCCTGGTCGACGGCGGGCTGCCGGTCATCGAGGTGACCCTGCGGACCCCGGCCGCGCTCGAGGGCGTCCGCCGGATCGCGGCCGAGGTGCCCGACGCCGTCGTCGGCACCGGGACCGTCCGCACCCCCGACGACGTGCGCGCCTCGGTCGAGGCGGGCGCCCGCTTCCTGGTCAGCCCCGGCGCGACGCCGCGGCTGCTCGACGCGATGGAGGACTCCGGACTGGACTTCCTCCCCGGCACCGCGACCATCTCGGAGATGATGGCCGTCGCCGAGCGCGGACACACCGCGTGCAAGTTCTTCCCGGCCGAGGCGGCGGGCGGGCGCCCGTTCCTGAAGGCCGTCGCCGGGCCGCTGCCGGACCTGCGGTTCTGCCCGACCGGCGGGATCACCGTCGACTCCGCGCCGGACTACCTCGCGTTGCCCACCGTCTCCTGCGTCGGGGGGTCCTGGCTGACCCCGGCCGACGCCGTCGCCGCGGGGGACTTCGACCGGATCCGCGGGCTCGCCGCGGCCGCCGCGGCGCTCGGCTGACGGTTCGGCGAACGCAGCACGGCCCGGGCCGCCAGCACGGCCAGCAGCACGTAGCCGAGGACCAGGGCCGCTCCGGCGATGTCGCTCACCGCGCCATGGTGGCGCCGCTGCGGCACGGGCGGGTGGGATCCGGACGCGATCCTGACGCCCGGGGACGGCACGAGGGGGCCGCGCCGGGGCGTCGGGCCGCCGGTGGTGTGCGCCTCGAACGGGCTGACGCCGACGCCGGCGGCCGTTAGGATCCCGTACCGGTGTGCCGGGAAGTCTGGTCGGCGAGCGCTGTCCGCTGCCCGCCCGACCTCCCCGGAGCCCCGTGAACACCGGTCCCGTGCCCACCACCCCCACCCGCCGACGCCTGTTCCCCCGCGGGTCCTGGCCGCGCGCCCGCCGGGTCGCCGACGTGCTGCGCACCGAGACCGTCGGCGGTGTCCTGCTCGTGAGCGCGGCGGCGGCGGCGCTGCTGTTCGCCAACTCGCCCTGGCGCGACGCCTACACCGCGCTGGCCGGGTTCACCGTCGGCCCCGCCGCGCTGCACCTGGACCTGTCGCTCGCGACCTGGGCCGCCGACGGGCTGCTGGCGGTCTTCTTCTTCGTCGTCGGGCTGGAGCTCAAGCGCGAGTTCCTGGCCGGGGACCTGCGTGACCCGCGCACGGCGCTGCTCCCGGTCGCCGCGGCCGTCGGCGGCATGGCGGTGCCCGCCCTGATCTACGTCGCGATCAACCTCGCGAACCCCGACGCCCTGGTCGGTTGGGCCATCCCGACCGCCACCGACATCGCCTTCGCCCTCGCGGTGCTCGCCGTGATCGGGACCCACCTGCCGACCGCGTTGCGGACCTTCCTGCTGACCCTCGCCGTCGTCGACGACCTGCTGGCCATCACCGTGATCGCCGTGTTCTACACCGACCGGCTGTCGGTGGCCGCGCTGCTCGGCGCGCTCGTCCCGCTCGCGCTGTTCACCCTCGCGGTGCAGCGCGGGGTCCGGTCCTGGTGGGTGCTGCTACCGCTCGCCGCCCTGACCTGGGTGCTCGTCCACGCATCGGGGGTGCACGCCACCGTCGCCGGGGTGCTGCTCGGCTTCGTGGTGCCGGTCCTCGGTCGGCGCCGGGTGCACGGGGTGTCGCTGTCGGAGCACTTCGAGCACCGGTGGCGCCCGCTGTCGGCCGGGTTCGCGGTACCGGTGTTCGCCTTCTTCGCCGCCGGGGTCACCGTCGTCGGCGGCAACGGCAACGGCAACGGCGACGGCGGGGGCGGGGGCGGGGGCATCGGTGCCGCCCTGGCCGACACCGTCACCCTCGGTGTCGTCGCGGGGCTGGTGGTCGGCAAGACCGTGGGCGTGCTCGGCGCGACGTGGCTGGTGCAGCGGTGCACCCGGGCCGAGCTGTCCGACGACCTGTCCTGGTGGGACCTGCTCGGCCTCGCGCAGCTCGCCGGGATCGGGTTCACCGTGTCGCTGCTCGTGGGTGAGCTGGCCTTCGGCACCGGCACCCCGCAGGACGACCACGTGAAGATCGGTGTGCTCGGCGGCTCGCTGCTCGCGGCGCTGCTCGCGACCGTGGTGCTGCGCACCCGCAACGCCCACTACCGGCGGATCCGGGACGTCGAGTCCCAGCAGGAGGACCGGACCCGCCCGGACGGCTGAGGGCCGCTCAGCGGTGGTCGGCGCGGGCCGCCGCGTGCTGCACCGCCGCCGGGGACAGACCGCGACGCCCGTGGTCCCAGTCCCCGGTGTCCGGGCGCGCGCAGGGCAGGGCGTGCACGAAGCTGCGCACGGGCCCGCCGTCGGGCGCCGTCCCGCCGTGGGTGCGCATCCGCAGCGGCTCGGCCGTCGGGTCGATCGGGTTGAGGCAGCGATCGCAGAGCGCGTCCCGGATCACGCCGCCCACCGACCGGCCGGGATCACGGTGCCCGCGGGGACGCACGCCTCGACGTGCACGACGGCCTCGCGCCAGGTCACCTCGCCCGCCGCGTCGGCCGACTCGATGTGGGACAACCGGTAGACGCGCTCGGTCGCGGTGTCGACGGGGGCGAAGCAGCGTTCGCAGAGCTGGATCATCGGGCTCGACCTCGCGGCTCTCTCTCGGGATCGGACGGCCAGGATCCACCCACCGGCCATCATCCGGACACCGGAACGTGACCGGCGCCGCTGTGTGGTGCGCCCCACCTGACCTGCGGCGCCGTCATCGATGACCGGGCGGGCGGTGTCGCGGCGGGGATAGGCGAGGGCCCCGTCCTAGACTCGGCGGTTCCCCCGTACCCGACCGCTCCGGGAGTTCCTCCGTGCGCTTCGTGCACGCCGCCGACCTGCACCTCGACAGCCCGCTGCGCGGCCTGTCGCGGCTCGGGGACTCCGAGCTCGCCGCGACGCTGCGCGCGGCGACCCGGCGGGCCTGCGAGAACCTCGTCGACGCGGTCGTCGACTCCCGGGCCGAGGCGCTGGTGCTGGCCGGCGACGTCTACGACGGCGACTGGAAGGACTACGCGACCGGCGCGTTCTTCGTCCGGCAGCTGTCGCGGCTGCACGACGAGGGCATCCCGGTGTTCCTCATCAGCGGCAACCACGACGCCGAGTCCGAGATCACCCGGTCGCTGCGGCTCCCGCCGACCACCCGCCGGCTCTCGGTGGACGCCCCCGAGACCGTCGTCGACGACGACCTCGGCCTCGCCGTGCACGGCCAGGGCTTCGCCCGCCGCGCGGTCCTGGAGAACCTCGTGCCCGCCTACCCCGACCGGATCCCCGGCCTGGTCAACGTCGGCATGCTGCACACCTCGGTGCAGGGCGACGACCGGCACGACACCTACGCCCCCTGCCGCCCCGAGGACCTGTCCGGCTGCGGCTACGAGTACTTCGCCCTCGGCCACGTGCACGAGCAGCGCGCGGTCTGCGAGGGCCCGCACCCGGCCTGGTTCTCCGGGAACCTGCAGGGCCGCCACCCGCAGGAGCGCGGTGCGAAGGGCGCCCTGCTCGTCGACGCGGCCCCCGGCGCAGCGGCGACGGTCACCCCGCTCGTCCTCGACGTCGCCCGCTGGGAGCTCGTCGAGGTCGACATCACCGGCCTGGGCGGCGCCGACGACGTCTACGACGCCGTCGAGGTCGCGCTGCGCGAGCGCTGCGTGGTGGCCGCGCCGCGGACCGTCGTCGCCCAGGTCACGCTGTACGGCGCGGGCCAGGCCGCCGCGGACCTCACCTCCGCGGACGGGGTCCGCACCGAGCTGGAGCTGCTCGCCGAGCGCTGCGGAGCGGTCCTGGAGAAGGTCCGCAACCGCACCCGGCCGCCCGCCGGAGCGCTCGCCGTCGACCCGGAGCTGACGGCGGCGGTGTCCGCGGCCGCGGCCGGCCTGGCCGCCGAGCCGGACCGCATCCGCGAGCTCGCCGCCCCGCTGGAACGCGAGGTCGGCCGCCGGCTGCGCGAGGCGGGCCTGCTGGACCTGCGCGACGACGAGCGACTCGCCGCGCTCGCCCGCCAGGCCGAGCAGCAGCTGCTGGCCCGGATGGCCGGGTCGTGAGCCCGACCGCCCGGCTGCGCACCCTGGTCCTGGAGCGCTACGGCGCCTACGAGGGCCGTGAGCTGACCCTCGGCGAGGGGCTGACGATCGTGTCCGGCCCCAACGAGGCGGGCAAGACCACCCTGCTCGACGCCCTGTCCGACCTGCTGTGGGGGATGCCCCGCCCGGTGCGCCACGCCTACGCCGTCGGCCCGTCGCGGCTGGCCGTCTCGGCCCGGGTCACCGGCGCCGACGGGGAGACCGTGCTGCGCCGCACCACCCGCGGCCTGCACGACGACACCGGCGCCGTCGCCGACCCGCCCTGGGGCGAGTCCGGTGCCGACGCCCGGCGCCGCTGGCGGGAGGGCTTCGGGCTCGGCCACGAGGACCTGCGCGAGGGCGGCCGGGCCCTGTGCGCGGGTGAGGGGGACCTCGCCGAGCTGGTGTTCACCGCGCGCAGCGGCCGCGACGCCCGAGCCCTGATCGCCGCACTGGACACCGAGGCCGACGCCCTGTTCAAGGAGCACCGGGGCAACCGGTCGGTCGAGGTGCGGGCGGCGTTCGCCCGGTTCACCGCGACCGAGAAGGCCGTGGAGGAGCGGGTCTCGCGGGCCGGTGAGGTCACGGCGCTGGCCGAGGAGATCGCCCGGCTGGAGCGCCGCGCCGCGGAGCTGACCCGCACCCGTCGCGGGGCGGCGGTGGCGGCGGAGAAGGCCCGGCAGGCCGTCCGCGCCCAGGAGCCGGCCCGGGAGCTGGCCGCGCTGCGGGCCGAGCGCGCCGCGCTGTGTGCGACCGGCGCCGCCCTGGATGCGGCCTCCCTGGAGGAGTACACCCGCGCCACCGCCGCGCTGGCCGACGCCGAGACCGCCCGCGACGAGCACCGCGCCACCGCCGACGCGCTGCGGGCCCGGCGCGCCGAGCTCGACCTCGACGAGGACCTGCTCGCCGACGCCACCCGGGTCCGCGAGCTGGAGTCCGCCGCCCAGGCCCGGCGCGCCGACGCCGAGCGGGCGGCCCGGCTGCGCGCCGAGGCCGCCGAGGCCCACCGTCGCGCCGAGACCGCGCTGGCCGGACTGGTCGCCGAGGACGGGCGCAGCCCCGCCGACCGGCTCGCCGCCGTCCACCTGCCGGCCGACCGTGCCCGTGATCTCGACGAGCACGCCCGACGCCTCACCGAGGCGATCGCCGAGCAGACCAGGGCGGAGCGGCTGCACGCCGACGCGCTCGCCGAGGTCCGCGAGGTGGCCGACGTCCCGGGCGGTCTCGACGCCGACCGGGTCGGCCGGGTCGCCGAGGTCCGGCGCGCGATCGAGGCCGAGGGCTCGGCCGCCGCGCTGTGCCGGGCCGCCGTCGCCGAGCGCGACGCCGCCCGTGGCCGCCGTGCCGAGGCGCTCGTCGCGGCCGGGTACCGCGGCACCCCCGACGGCCCCACGGTGGACGGCCCCGCGGTGGACGGCCCCGCGGTGGACGGCACAGGGGTGGTCGGTCCCGGCGTGCTGGCCCCGCCGCGCCGTGAGGTCCGGGAGCTGCGGGCCGCACTGCGCGCCGCGGAGTCCGACCAGCGGGGGGCCGAGCGGGCCGCCGCGGACGCCGCGGACCGCGCGCACCGGGCAAGGGCCGCCCGCGACGGGGTGGCCGCCGACGGCCGCCCGGTCGGCGCGGACGCGCTCGCCGCCGCCCGGGCCGCCCGCGACGCCGCGCTGGACGAGCTGCTCGCCGCCGGGCCGGACGGCGCCGCCGCGGCCGCGGGCAGGCTCTCGGCCGCCCTCGCCGGGGCCGACCGGGTCGCCGACGACATGATCGCCTCCGCGGACCGGGTCGCCGAGCTGGCGCACCGCGACGCCGAGCTCGACACCGCCGACGCCGAGGCCGCCCGCACCGCGGCCGCCGCCACCGCGGCCGCGGAGCGCACCGCCGCCGCGGCCGCGGCCTGGGCGACGCTGTGGCGGGCGCACGGCGTCGCCGTCCCGGACCCGGACGACGCCGACGCCGTCGTCGCCGCGCTGACCGAGGCCGCCCGCGCCGAGGACGACGCCGCCCGCGCCGACGAGCGTCTCGCCCGGCTGCGCGACCAGGCCGAGGTGCAGGAGCGGGCGCTGGCTTCCGCGCTCGCCGCGGCCGGGCGCCCGCGCGACGGCGCCCCGCTGGACGTGCTGCTCGTCGCCGCCGCGGACCTCGCCACCGAGGCCGAGCACGCCCGCGACCGGCGGGTGCTGCTGGCCCGGCTGCGCAGCGAGGCCGAACGCGCCGGGGGAGCGGCCGATGCCGCCCGGCACGAGCGCGAGCTGGCCGCCCAGCGCTGGCGGTTCGCGCTGCGCGGCGCCGGACTGCCCACCGATCTGGAGCCCGCGGGCTGGGACACCCGCCGCGACACCGTCGCCGACGCCCGGACCGCGGGGGCACTCGCCCGCCAGGACGACGAGGAGGCCCGCCGCCTGGAGCGCGCCGTCGCCGTACACGGGCGGGCGGTCGTCGCGCTGGTGGAGCGGCACCTGGAGCCCGCGCCGACCGGTACCGATGCCGTGGACCGGCTCGGTGAGCTCGCCGACCGGGTCCGCGAGGTCACCAAGGCCGCGGTCTCGGCGGGCCACCTCGACGACGGCATCGCCGCCGCCGAGGACGACGCCACCCGCGCCGCCCGCAGCGCGGCCGCGGCCACCGCGGTGCTGGACCGGCTCGCCGTCGAGCTGGCGCTGACCGAGGCCCCGGAGCCGGGTGGGCTGGAGGCCGCGGCGCAGCGCGGCGCGCACGTCGCCGTGCTCGACACCCGCATCGCCGAGCAGGAGCGGCTGCTGGCCGCCGCGGCGCCCGACCTCGACGCGGACGAGCTGGTCACCGCCGCCCCGGACACCGAGCCCGGTGCGCTGACCGAGGCGCTCGACCGGGCGCAGGCCCACGAGCGCGAGCTCGGGGCCGAGCAGGACGAGGTCCGTGAGCAGCTGGGCGGGCTGCGGGCCCGGCGCCGCGAGCTGGAGGAGGCCGAGGGCGCCGCCGAGCTGCACGCCCGCGCCCAGTCCGAGCTGGCGGGCGTCGCCGACGCCGCGGAGCGCTACCTGGTGCTGCACCTGCAGCGCGAGATCCTGCGCCGCGAGCTGGAGGCCTACGAACGCAGCCACGCCTCCCCGCTGCTGGTCCGCGCCGGGGTGGTGCTCGAACGCCTCACCGGCGGCCGGTTCGTCGCGCTGCGGCCCCCGGCCGAGGCGGGCGGCACCGGACGCAGCCTGGTCGCGGTGCGGGCCGACGGCGAGGAGCTCGCGCCGACCCGGCTCTCGGAGGGCGCCGCCGACCAGGTGCACCTCGCGCTGCGCCTGGCCGGGATCGAGCAGCTGCAGGCCGACCGGGTCGCCGCCGGGCTGCCGACGGTGCCGGTCGTGTTCGACGACGTCCTCATGACCTTCGACGACGAGCGCGGCGCCGCCGCCGTCGCCGTGCTGGGGGAGCTGGCCGCCACCGCGCAGGTGCTGCTGTTCACCCACCACGAGCACGTCGTCGGCCTCGCCCGGGACGCGGGTGTCGCGTTCACCGTGGCCGAGCTGGGGCCGCCCGCCCCGGTCGAGGTCGTCGGCGACCCCGACACCGCCCGCGCGACCCCGCTGGCCGGCTGAGCGGAGCGATCACGGAGACTCACCGACGTGGACGCGTGCGGTGAACGGTTCGTGATCGTGAGCGGCGACTCCCGGGCCGAGGTCGACGAGGTCGGGGCGGCGCTGGCCGGGTTCCCCCAGGGCGGCCGGGTCCGGACCGAGCCGCACCCGCCCACGGCACGCCCGCCGAAGGGCTCCGGGGCGGTGCTCGCGCCCTGGCCGAACCGGGTCCGCGGCGGTGTCTGGACCCACCGCGGGACCCGTCACCGGCTCGCGCTGACCGAGCCCGACGCCGGCAACGCCATCCACGGCCTGCTGCGGCACGTGCCGTGGACACCGGTGGAGCGGGCGGGCGACCGGATCACCCTGACCGCCGTCGCGCCGGTGCAGCCCGGCTGGCCGCAGCCGGTACGGCTCACGGTGACCTACGCCGTCGGCCGCGACGGGCTCACCGTCACCACCGAGGTGGAGAACCTCGGGGACGCGACCGTCCCGTTCGGCCTGGGGTTCCACCCGTACCTGCGGGTCGGTGACGTCCCGACCGACGAGCTGGAGCTCACCCTGTCCGCGCGGACCGAGCTGCCGCTGCGCGAGCAGCTGCCCGACGGCCCGACGGCGCCGCTGCCCGCCCCGATCTCCCGCACCAAGCTCGCCGGCCTCGTCCTGGACGGCGCGTTCGGCGGCTGCACGCCCGGCGACGGCCCGGACGGCGGAGCCGACGGCCGGGTCCGGCACCGCGTCGGGGCCCGCGACGGCGGGGGCACCGAGCTGTGGGCCGACGCGGCGTTCGGCTGGGTGCAGGTCTTCACCCCGTCGGACTTCCCGCGCCAGGGCCCGGACGGGGTCGTCACGCCGTCGCGGGCGATCGCGGTCGAGCCGATGACCTGCCCGCCGGACGCGCTGAACTCGGGCACCGACCTGATCGAGCTGGTCCCTGGCGAGACGCAGGTGCTGCGCTGGGGCGTCCACGCCACCGGGTGACCGCGGCACGTGACTCGTGTCACGGCGCAACGGGGAATGCGGGCGAAGTCGTTGAACGCTCTACGTTTCGTGACTGCTGAGACCGCTTCCCCGGTGCTCCTGCCCCGTCTCGACGAGGCCGGCCGCGCCGCGCTGTTCACCGAGGCCCGCACCGCCAACACCTTCACCGACGAGCCCGTCAGCGACGAGACGCTCCGTGCGGTGTGGGACCTGGCGCAGTGGCCGCCGACCGCGGCCAACACCCAGCCGCTGCGCGTGACGTTCGTCCGCAGCGACGAGGGCAAGGCCCGTCTGGTGCCGCTGCTCGCCGAGGGCAACCGGGCCAAGTCCCAGGCCGCCCCGGTCGTCGCGATCCTGGCCGCAGACCTGGACTTCCACGAGCACTCGGACACCACGTTCCCGGTCAAGCCCGGCTTCCGCGAGGGCCTGGAGTCCCAGGGTCGCGAGGGCCGCGAGCCGATGGCCCGGTTCAACGCGTCGCTGCAGATCGGCTACCTCCTGCTCGCGGCCCGCGCCCACGGTCTCGCGACCGGCCCGATGGCCGGCTTCGACGCCGACGCCGTCACCGAGGAGTTCTTCCCCGGCGGCCGGCACCGCGCGTTGCTGGTGGTCAACCTGGGCCACCCCGGCCCGGACGCCTGGCACCCGCGGCTGCCGCGCCTCGAGGCCGAGCAGGTCCTCGACTTCGCCTGAGCGGGCGCGCCCGCACTGCCGTCACCGTGCGGCCGTCATCGAGGGTGTGTGCTGCAGCAGGGTGCGGGTGTAGTCGTGCTGCGGGTCGGTGAGGACCTCGTCCACCGTGCCCTGCTCGACGATGCGGCCCTGCTGCAGCACCGCGATCCGGTCCGCGACCTCCCGGGCGAGGGCGATGTTGTGCGTCACGAACAGCATCGCGGTGCCCAGCTCGCGGCGGACCGTCGCCAGCAGCTCGACGATCGAGGCCTGCACCGAGACGTCCAGCGCGGAGGTGACCTCGTCGCACACCAGCACGTCCGGGGCGGTGACCAGGGCGCGGGCGATCGCCGCGCGCTGACGCTCACCGCCGGACAGCCCGCCCGGGTAGCGGTGGGCGAAGGACTCGTCGAGCCGCACCTGGCGCAGCATGTGCAGCACCCGGTCCCGGCGGGCGTCGGCGTCGAGGTCGGTGAGGTGCCGCAGCGGCACCTCCAGTGAGCTCGCGACGGTGCGCCGCGGGTTCAGCGACGCGAACGGGCTCTGGAACACGTACTGCACGCTGCGCAGCTGGGCGTAGCTGCGCGGGGTGGCGAGCGCCTCGCCGTGCAGGCTCAGCTCGCCCGCGTCGAGCGGCAGCAGCCCGGACAGGCCACGGGCCAGCGTCGTCTTCCCCGACCCGGACTCGCCCAGCAGCATCAGGCACTCCCCGGCGGCCAGCTCCAGGTCGACGCCGTCGAGCACGGGGCGGTCGCCGTAGCGCTTCCCGGCACCGCGCACCCGCAGCACCGGCTCACCGGCCGGTGCCGGCTCCCGCCCGGTCTGCCGGTGCAGGTCCGGCACCGCCGCGATCAGCGCCCGGGTGTAGGGGTGCTCCGGCGCGGTGAGCACCGCGCGCACGGTTCCGGTCTCGACGACCTCGCCGGCCTGCATGACCGCGACCCGGTCGGCCAGCCCGGCGACGACGGCGAGGTCGTGGGTGATGTAGAGCGCGGCGGTCCCGGAACGGGTCACCAGCTCCCGCACGGTGTCGAGCACCAGGTCCTGGGTGGTGACGTCCAGCCCGGTCGTCGGCTCGTCGAGCACCACCACGTCGGGCCGGTGCACGAACGCCGCCGCGATCCCGACCCGCTGCTGCTGTCCGCCGGAGAGCTGGTGCGGGTAGCGGTCGGCGAAGGCGTCGTCGCCGGGCAGCCCGACGTCGGTCAGCACCTCCCGCACCCGGGCGGCCACGTCACCCTCCCAGCCGTGTGCGGTGAGGACCTCCGCGACCTGCGGCCCGATGCGCAGCACCGGGTTCAGCGACAGCGCCGGGTCCTGCGGCACGTAGGAGACCAGCCGGCCCCGGACCCCGCGCAGCGTCGCCGCGGGCAGCGTGAGCAGGTCGTCGTGGGACTCGGTGTGCCCGGCGAAGCGCATCGTCCCGCCGGTGTGGGTCAGCCCGGCGCGGAAGTGGCCGAGCGCGGCCAGCGCCGCGGTGGTCTTGCCCGACCCGGACTCGCCGACCAGGGCCAGGATCTCGCCCGGTGCGACGGCCCAGTCCACGCCGTGCAGCACCTCGCGGCCGTGGGTCGTCGCGACCCGCAGCCCCGTGCACTCGATCGTCGGTGTCCGGCTCATGCCCCGCCCCCCGTCGTGTCCGCGGACTCCTTCGCCAGCGCATCGGTGATCATGTTCGTGCCGACGGTGAGGACCGCGATCGCGAGCACCGGCAGCAGCACCCCCCACGGCGTGACGATCAGCGCGATCCGGTTCTCGTTGATCTGCAGCCCCCAGTCCGACGCCGGCGGCTGCACCCCCAGTCCCAGGAACGACAGCGACGCCACGTAGTCGATCGAGTAGGTCAGCCGCAGGCCGAGCTCGACCATCAGCGGGCCGGTGATGTTGGGCAGGACCTCGGTGGCGAGGATCCGTCGCCGGGGCATCCCGTACATCCGGGCGGCCTGCACGTAGTCCTGCCCGGCGACCGAGAGCGTCGCCTGCCGGGCGACGCGCGCGACCCGCGGGACGTGGGTGATGCCGATGACCAGCACCAGCAGCCAGCCCGACGAGCCGAGCACGGCGACCGCGAGCAGTGCCAGCACCAGCTGCGGGAACGACAGCAGCACGTCGCCGCCCCGCATGATCAGCGTGTCCAGCCGGCTGCCGGTGGTGCCGGAGTAGCCGGCGAGCATGCCCAGCGCCGTCCCGCCGACGACGCCGATCGCGGTCGCGGCCAGCGCGTAGAGCAGCACCGGTCCGCCGCCGGCGAGGAACCGGGTGAACACGTCGCGGCCCAGGTCGTCGGTGCCGGCGATGCCCTCGGCGCGGAACGGCCGCCCGGCGAAGTCGTCGACGCCGTAGCCGGTCAGCAGCGGCCCGACGAGCGGGCCGAGCAGCGCGACCGCGACGACCAGGACGGTGAGGACGGCTCCGATCCGCGCTTGCCGGCGGCGGAAGGTGCGGCGCAGCAGGCCGGACGGCGCGGAGGGCGCGGACGGGGTGGACGGGGCGGTCATGCGGGACCTCCGGTCGAGGAGTGCCGGATCCGCGGGTCGGCCAGGATCCCGGCGACGTCCGCGGCGAGGTTCACCACGACGTAGAACGCCGCGATGACGAGGGTGATCGCCTGCACGACCTGCACGTCCCGGTTGGCGACGGCGTCGATCAGCGCCTGCCCGATCCCGGGGTAGCGGAACAGGAACTCGACGACGACCACGCCCCCGGCCAGCCAGGCCAGCTGCAGGGCGATCACCTGGGCGACCGGGCCGATCGTGTGCGGCACGGCGTGCCGGAACAGCACGGTGCGCTCGGGCAGCCCCTTGAGCCGGGCCATCTCGACGTAGCCGGCGTCGAGGGTCTCCGACAGCGTCGCGCGGGTCATCCGCACCACGTAGGGGATCACCACCAGTGCCAGCGTCACGACCGGCAGCACCAGCTGCTCGGGTCGCGCCCACACCGGCTCGCCCGGCCGGGCGATCGTCACCGACGGCAGGATCCGCAGCACCGAGGTCGCGAACAGCACGACCAGCAGCACGCCGATGACGAACTCCGGCAGCGCGGCCAGCACCAGCGAGGCCCCGGACACCGCGGAGTCGGTCCGGGTGCCGCGCCGGACCGCGGCCCGCGCGCCCAGCGCGAGCGCGACCGGGGTGGAGACGAGCGCGGTCAGCACCAGCAGCAGCGCCGAGGCCCCGATCCGGTCTCCGAGCAGCTCCGACACCGGGCCGCCGGTGGCGGCGGAGAAGCCGAGGTCGCCGGTCAGGACACCGCCCAGCCAGGTGAGGTAGCGCTCGGGCGCGGGCCGGTCGAGGCCCAGCTGCGCGGTCAGCGCCGCCACCCGTTCCGGGGTGGCCTGCTGGCCGAGGATGGCCCGGGCGGGGTCGCCGGGCAGCAGCAGCGTCGCGGCGAAGATCAGCACCGACACGACGAGCAGGATCAGCACCGACAGCGCGAGGCGCCGCAGGATCATGCGGACGAGCGGGCTCATGCGTCCACCCACGCCTTCCGGAACTCGTAGCCGGACAGGGACAGCCCGGTGCGGTTCGGGACGAGCCCGCCGACGTAGGCCTGGTGGGCGTCCACCCGGTCCGGGAAGCCCCAGATCAGGTAGCCGCCGCGGTCGAACTCGATCCGCTGCGCCGCGCGCACCAGCTGGGCCCGCCGCCCGGCGTCCAGCTCGGACCGGGCCCGGCGGACCAGGCCCTGGTACTGCGCGTCGGTCCAGTGCGTCTCGTTGAACGGTGCGTCGGGCATCGAGGACTGCGAGGCCTGCGGCAGGTAGTTGCGGGTGTTCCAGAAGCTCTGCGCGAACTCCCACTGCAGGTACTGGTCGGAGAAGAACGTGGAGGTGTCGACCCGGCGCAGCCCGACGTCGATCCCGGCGCCGCGGGCCTGGGTGGCGAACACCTGCGCGGCCTCGACGGTGCCGGCCTGGATCGGGGAGGTCACCAGCTCCACCGCGAGGTTCGGCTTCCCGGCCGCGGCGAGCAGGTCGCGGGCCCGGGCGAGGTCCTGCTCGCGGGACGGGTCGAGGTAGTCCGGGTCGAAGCGGGCGTAGAGGTCGACGCCGGCGGCGCCCTGCCCGGACAGCACCTGGTTGACCAGCTCGCCGCGGCCGGTGACCAGACGCAGCGCCTGGCGGACCCGGACGTCGTCGAACGGGGCGACGTCGACGCGCATGGTGAACGGCAGCCACGACCCGGTCTCCGAGGTCAGCAGCCGCACCGAGTCGTAGGAGCCGACCACCTCGGTCAGCGACAGCGGGACCTGGTCGATCGCATCGACCTGCCCGGAGAGCAGGGCGTTGATCCGGGCGTCGTCCTCGGAGAAGTTGATCAGCTCGAGGCGGTCGACGTAGGGCTGGTCCGGGCGCCAGTAGCCGTCGTGGCGGACGAAGGCGCTCTGCTGGCCGGGGGTGAACGAGGCGAACCGGAACGCCCCGGTGCCGACCGGCCTGTCCAGCGAGAAGTCGGCCGGGACGATCCCGCACGAGTACTCGGCCAGGTACTGGTCGAAGATCGGGGACGGCTCGGACAGCACGAACCGCACCGACCGGTCGGAGGCGACGACGACGTCGTCGAGGATCCCGAACTGCGACGCCCCGGACTTCGGGTCGGACGGGTCGGTGATCCGCGCGAAGGTGGCGACGACGTCGTCCGGGGTGACCGGACGGCCGTCGTGGAAGGTGATGCCGGCGCGGATGACCGCGGTCCAGGCCCGTGCCCCGGGCTCCGCCGTCACCGACTCGGCGACCGCGGGCTGCAGGGTGTAGGCGTCGTCCCAGTGCAGCAGCGGCTCGTAGAGGCTGAGCGTGCGGGCGATGTCGGGGTTCGTGGCGGGGCTGTGCGGGTCCAGGGTGTCCGACGATCCGCCGCCGGTCACCCCCACCCGCAGGACGCCGCCGCGGCGCGGGGGACCGGCGTCGCGGGCCGCGGCGGGGCCGCCGCAGCCGGCGAGCACGGCCGCCGCGGCGAGTCCCGCCGCGCCGCCCAGCAGGCGTCGCCGGGACAGCGACGTCAGGGTCGGGCTGGTCATCGAGCTGTCTCCTCGGGGAGGGCCCCGCAGGTGCGGGGCCGCGGTCGCGGGTCAGGTCGGGGGCCGGGTCACCTCCTGCACCGCACGTCCGGCGTGCTCGGGTACGGGGTCGCCGGTGACCAGCGCGTCGAGGTCGGCGGCGACGCCGTCCGGGAACGGCGCGGTGCCGCCCGGGCCGACGTGCAGACACATCAGCTCCTCGGTGGCACAGAGCCGGCCCGCGGTGCGCAGCTCGTGCCAGAGCCGCAGCCGTTTCGCGTCGCGGCCGAGCACCCGGGTCGTGACCTCCAGCTCCGCGTCCGCGCCGATCTCGCGCAGGTACCGCACGTGCGCCTCGACGGTGTAGAGCGAGCAGCCGGTCGTGTCCCGGTAGCCGGCGTCCATCCCGGTGTGTTCCATCAGCGCCGTCGTCGCGTCGCCGAACACCAGCACGTAGTAGGGCTCGGACAGGTGGCCGTTGTAGTCGATCCACTCGGGGCGGACGACGTCGCGGTGCGCCGGCAGCGCGCTCACCGGGCGGTCTCCCCGGCGGTCTGCCCGGCGGTCTGCCCGGTGGTCTGCCCGGTGGTCTGCACAGTGGTCTGCCGGGCCGCGGCCACGGCCCGGCGGACCGCGATCACCGCCCGGTCGCGCTCGGCCACCAGCTCGGCCATCGGTCGCCCACCCGCGGAGACCTCGGCGCCGGCGACCATGTCGTCGCGCAGCTCCCGGGTGAGCTCCGGGGCCTCCAGGCGTGTCCACGGCGCCTTCAGCGACGGTCCGAAGTGGTCCAGCATGTGCGCCATCCCGCCCCGGCCCCCGGCCAGGTGGAAGGTCAGGCAGGGCCCGTGCACCGGCCAGCGCAGCCCCGGGCCGTCGGTGATCGAGCGGTCGATCTCCTCGGGGGTGGCCTCGCCCGCGGCGACCATGTGCAGCGCCTCGCGCCAGATCGCCTCCTGCAGGCGGTTCGCGATGAAGCCGGGCAGCTCCCGTTCCATCTCGATCACCGACTTGCCGATGTGCCGGTAGAAGTCCGCGGCCCGCGACGCCGCCCAGGCCGCGGTCCGCTCCCCGCCGACGACCTCGACCAGCGGGATCAGGTAGGGCGGGTTGAACGGGTGCCCGACGACGAGCCGGTCCGGGTGCGCCGCGGTCGTCGCCATGTCGGTCATCGGGAACCCCGAGGTCGACGACGCCACCACCACGTCCGGACCGGCCGCCACCGCGGCGTCGGCCAGCTCGGCCAGCAGGGAGCGCTTGAGCGTCAGGTCCTCCGGGGCGCTCTCCTGCACGAAGTCCGCGCCCGCGACGGCCTCGGCCGCGGTCGGGAACATCGTCAGCGCGTCCCGGTCGGCGCCCTCGGCCAGCCCCAGCTCGGTGAGCGCCGGCCAGGCGGCGTCGACCACGCGGCGCAGCGTCTCCTCGGCGTCCGGGGCGGGGTCCCAGGCCCGGACCCGCAGCCCGCGGGCCAGGAAGTACGCCGCCCAGCCCGCGCCGATCACTCCGGCGCCGATGCAGGCGACGGTCCGGATCGCGGAGACGGGCCGGAGGTCGGGCTCGGACTCGGTGACGGACACGGACTCTGTCTCGGGCTCAGACACCGGCGCGCTCCTTCAGGCCGAGGATCGCGCGGGCGCGGTCCGGCGTCGCGACGCTCGCGCCGAGGTTCTGCACGATCTCCACCGCGCGCTCGGTCAGCTGCTCGTTGGTCGCCTTCACCCCGCGGGAGAGGTAGAGGTTGTCCTCCAGCCCGACGCGGGCGTGCCCGCCGGCCAGCACCGACTGCGCCACCCACGGCAGCTGGTCGCGCCCGATCGCGAACGACGCGAAGTTGGCGCCCTCGGGCAGCAGGTTCACCTCCGCCGCCAGCACACCCGGGTCGGCCGGGGCGCCGTAGGGGATGCCCATGCACAGCTGGAACAGCGCCGGGGCGTCGATCAGACCCTCCTCGACCAGGACGGTGGCGAACCACAGCTGTCCGGTGTCGAAGATCTCCAGCTCGGGCTTCACCCCGAGCTCCTGCACCCGCCTGGCCCCGGTGCGCAGCATGTCCGGGGTGGAGACGTAGAGCTGGTTGCCCTCCCCGAAGTTCAGCGAGCCGCAGTCCAGCGTGCAGATGTCGGGCAGCAGCTCCTCGACGTGCGGGAGCCGCTCCAGGGCGTTGACGAGGTCCGTGCCGTCGATCGGCTTGAGCGGGTCGTCGGCGTCGATCACCAGGTCGCCGCCCATGCCGGCGGTCAGGTTCAGCGCGACGTCGACGCCGGAGTCCCGGATGCGGGTCACGGTCTCGCGGTAGAGCTCCACCGCCCGCGACGGGCTCCCGGTCTCCGGGTCGCGCACGTGGATGTGCACCACGGCGGCCCCGGCCCGGGCCGCGGCGATCGCGTCCGCGGCGATCGCGGCCGGGGTGACGGGCACGTGCGGGCTGCGGCCCACCGTGTCGCCGGCCCCGGTCACCGCGCAGGTGATGATGACGTCACGGTTCATCCGATCTCCGTTCGTTCCGTGCCTGCCGGCGCCGCGAGCACGGCCCGGTCGATGAAGTCGTGCAGCAGGGCGCGCATCCGGTCGGTCCCGGCCCGTGGGGTCATCGCCAGCACCTGGATGCCGAGCCCGTCGATCAGCGCGGTGAGCTGGTCGGCCAGGGCCTCGGTGCGGCCGGACACGAACACCCCGGCCGCGGCGCCCTCGGCGATCGTCATGGCGATGCTGCGGTACCAGCGGTCGTAGGCGTCCCAGTACAGCGCGCGCCGGGCCGGGTCGATCGCCGACTCCGCCCACACCTGGATCCAGATCGACCACTCGCGGCGCAGCAGGGCGCCGTCGGGGAGCTGCAGGTCGATCAGCCGCAGCAGCCGCTCGTGCGGGTGGGCGATCGTGTCGAGCTCGGCGACCTGGCGGTCGAAGGCGAGGCGCACGTTGTGCCGCAGCGCGGAGTCGAGCAGCTCCGAGCGGGTGGGGAAGTGGTAGTGGATCGCCGCCGGGCTGGTCCCCGCCGCCCGCGCGACGTCGGCGGTGCGGACCCGGTGGTAACCGTGGTCGGCGATCAGCTCCCAGGCCGCGTCGAGGATCCGGCCACGGGTGCCGTGGGCCCCGCCGGGCTCGCGTCCGGTGTCGGGCTCGGCCGCCGCGGCGGCGGCCCCGGTGGGGACCGCGGTCCTGGCCCGGGCGCCGTCGCGGCCGTGCAGCAGCCGCGCGACCGTCTCGCCGGTGACCTCGGCGATGCGGACGAGCTCGTCGGCGGCGAAGCGGCGACGTCCGGCGAGGGACTTCGACAGCTTGGTCTCCTCCAGCCCGATCGCGGCCGCGAACCGGCGCTGGGTCCAGCCGTCGCGCTCGAGCAGGGCGCGCACCCGTCCGGCGACCGCGTCCTCGGCGGTCCGGGTGGTACGGGGGTCGGTCACCGGGCGACCGTAGGCCCTGACTTGCGATATGCGCAAGTACTGATCTCTGATCGTCGCAGCGTACGACGTTGTTTCGTAGGCGTTACCGGTTGCAGGACCAGTTCGCGGGGCTTCTCGCGGAAGCGCTTGCGCGGCACGGTGCGAGCGGTAGGGTCGGCGTCTCACCCGACGGCGCCGTGGGGCGCGGGGGACGTGGCAAGGGGGACCATGCGTTCGCTGGACGAGACCGGGATCTGGGCCGACGGGATCGAGGGCGTGGAGGTCCCCGGCTACGACCGGGCCGCCGTGGGGCGCGGGATCGTCCACATCGGCGTCGGTGGGTTCCACCGCGCGCACCTCGCGATGTACGTCGACGCGTTGCTCGCCTCCGGCGGGGCGCCGGAGTGGGGGATCTGCGGGGTCGGCGTGCTCACCGCCGACGACCGGATGCGTGACGTGCTGGCCGCCCAGGACGGGCTGTACACGCTCGTGCTGAAGGAGGCCGACGGGACGCTGACGCCCCGGGTGGTCGGGTCGCTGGTCGACTACCTCTACGCCCCCGACGACCCCGACGCCGTCATCGAGCGGATCGCCCACCCCGACACCCGGATCGTCTCGCTGACGATCACCGAGGGCGGCTACGCGATCGACCAGAAGACCGGCGAGTTCGACCCGGACTTCCCCGGCATTCGCGCCGACCTGGACGCGATGGCCGCCGGCTCCGCCCCGACCGGGGCGTTCGGGCTGGTCGTCGAGGCGCTGGCGCGTCGCCGGGAGCGCGGCACCGGCCCGCTCACGGTCATGAGCTGCGACAACATGCAGGGCAACGGCGACGTCGCCCGCCGGGTGTTCACCGGTGTCGCCCAGCTCCGCGACGCCGGGCTGGGCGCCTGGGTCGCGGAGTCGGTCACCTTCCCGAACTCGATGGTCGACCGGATCACCCCGGCCACCGCCGACACCGACCGCGAGGCCCTCGCCGAGCGCTTCGAGCTGCGCGACGGCTGGCCGGTCGTGTGCGAGCCGTTCACCCAGTGGGTGCTCGAGGACCACTTCGCCGCGGGCCGCCCGGAGTTCGAGCGGGTCGGGGTCCAGCTCGTCGACGACGTCGTCCCCTACGAGTTCATGAAGCTGCGCCTGCTCAACGCCACCCACCAGGCGCTCGGCTACCTCGGCTACCTCGCCGGGCACCGCTACGTGCACGAGGTCGCCCAGGACCCGACGTTCGCGGCGTTCCTGCGGTCCTACATGGACGACGAGGCCACCCCGACGCTGCGCCCGGTGCCCGGCATCGACCTCGACGCCTACAAGGACACCCTGCTGGAACGCTTCGCGAACCCGGGTGGCGCCGACACGCTGATGCGGATCAACTACGGCAGCTCCGACCGGATCTCGATCTTCCTGTTGCCGGTGGTGCGCGAGCAGCTGGCCGCGGGCGGGCCGGTCGCGCGGGCGGCGGCCGTCGTCGCCGGGTGGTGCCGCTACGCCGAGGGCACCGACGAGCAGGGCCGCGAGATCCCCCAGCAGGACCGTCTCGCCGAGGAGATGACCGCGCTGGCCCGCGCCGAACGGGACACCCCGGGGTCGTTCCTGTCCCACCGCGGGGTGTTCGGCGACCTCGGCTCCGACGAGCGGTTCGCGGGCGCGTTCCGGGCCGCGCTGGAGTCGCTGTGGTCACGCGGCGCGGCGTCCACCGTCGCGGACCTGGCCTGAGTCGAGCCGATGAGCTCGGGGCCGGGCCGCGGTCCTACCCCCGACACCTCCGTACCGGACCCCGGGAGACCACAGTGGGCACCATCGACGTGCACGAGTTCATCAGCCTCGACGGGGTCGTGTCCGACCCGTCGTGGACGGCCGAGTACGGCTTCCCCGACGCGATGGGGGAGGCGATCGGCCGGCTGACCGACGCGGCGATCCTGCTCGGCCGCACCACCTACGAGATGTTCCACCCGGCCTGGTCGGCCCGCGGCCACGACGTCGAGTCCGGCGGGGCGTTCTTCAACGGCGCGCCCAAGCACGTCGTCACCTCGACCCTGGCCGACCCGCTGGAGTGGGAGAACGCCCGGGTGCTCGGCCCGTACGACCCGGTGCGGATCCAGCAGCTCAAGGACGCGACCGGCGGCGGCATCTACGTCTCCGGCAGCGTCACCCTGGTCCGTGCGTTGCTCGCCGACGGCCTGGTCGACACGCTCAACCTGTTCGTCTACCCGGTGTCGCTCGGGGCCGGGCTGCGGCTGTTCGCCGAGGGCGTCCGGGCGCCGTTGCGGCTGCGCGAGTCGGAGGCCTACGAGAACGGCGTGGTCCGGCTGACCTACGGGCCGCCGGCGGCCTGAGCCGGGGGCGCGTTCAGTCCGGCAGCGCCGCGAAGGACTCCCGGGCGGCCGCCAGCACGTCGCCGTAGACCTGGCGGGCCGCCGGGCCCTCCGGGGCGGCCAGCCAGCCGGCGACGGCGACCTGCATGATCGCCATCGCGGCGGCCGCGGCGAGCCGGTGGGCCGTGGTGGGGGTGTCGGTGCCGTCGCGCTCGGCGAGCGCGTCGGCGACGGTCTGCTCCACGGTCCGTCCGACGTGGGCGATCCGTGGGCGCAGCTCGGGGTGGGTGCGCAGCAGCTCCATCTGGCCGTGCCAGGTCGGGCTGGTCGTCAGCGCCTCGGCGACCTCGGCGAGCACCGCCGTCGCGGCCCCGAGCGGGGACGACTCGGGCCGGGCGCGGACCTCGGTGGCGAGCTCGGCGAGGGAGGCGGCGTCCCAGTCGAACAGCACCGCGTCCTTCGACGGGAAGTGGTTGAAGAACGTGCGCGGCGCGACGTCGACGTCGGCGCAGATCTCCTCCACGGTGAACGCGTCCGGGCCCTGGGTGCGGGCGCGTTCCAGTGCCGCGGCGCGCAGCGCCTGGCGGGTCCGCACCTTCTTGCGCTCCCGCAGCCCGTGGCAGCGTGCCTCCTGGTCGGTCAGCATGTCGCCGATCATGCCCGTCCCGCCTCTCCCGCTGGTCCCGGCGCGCGGCTCGCACCCTCGACCCGAGCGGGGAGTGCAGTCGTGCAGTCACTGCAGTGTGCTCGCAGGATCGTGAGCACCGCAAACTACTGCACGACGCAATCCGGCACCGGACGAGGGTCAGCCGTGCGCCAGCAGCGCTGCCCCGATGATCCCGGCCTCGTTGAGCAGCCCGGCCGGGACGAGCTTCGTGCGGGTCCGCACGTAGGGCGACCACTTCTCGAACTTCTTGCTGACCCCGCCGCCGACGACGATCAGGTCCGGCCACAGCAGGTTCTCGACGTGGGTGAAGTAGCGCTGCAGCCGCCCGCCCCACTGCTCCCAGTCCAGGTCCTCGCGCTCGCGGGCGGAGTCGGCGGCGCGCGACTCGGCGTCGAACCCGTCGAGTTCCAGGTGCCCGAGTTCGGTGTTGGGCACCAGCTTCCCGTGGTTGACCAGCGCCGACCCGATGCCGGTCCCGAGGGTCACGACGAGCACCAGCCCGTGGTGGTGGTCGGCGGCCGCGCCGAACTCGGCCTCGGCGACGCCCGCGGCGTCGGCGTCGTTGACCAGCACCGCGTGCCGGCCGGTGACCCGGCGCAGCACCGCGGCCGCGTCGCAGTCGACCCAGGCCCGGTCCACGTTGGCGGCGGTGCGGGTCACCCCGTGCGTGACGACCGCCGGGAACGTGCAGCCGAAGGAGTGACGCCAGTCGAACTCGTCGAGGATCTGCGTGACGGTCTCCGCGACCGCCTCCGGTGTCGACGGCTGCGGCGTCGGGATCCGCACCCGCTCCGCGGCCAGCCGGCCCTTGTGCAGGTCCACCGGGGCGCCCTTGATGCCGGAGCCGCCGATGTCGATGCCGAACCCGAGTGCGTGCTTGCTGCTCACGCGCCCGATCCTGCCAGGGCCGCCGAGACGACGCCGCGCGCCTCGTCCTGGATGCGTGCCAGGTGCTCCGGCCCGCGGAAGCTCTCGGCGTAGACCTTGTAGACGTCCTCGGTGCCCGAGGGACGGGCGGCGAACCAGCCGGTGTCGGTGAGGACCTTCAGCCCGCCGATCGCGGCGTCGTTGCCCGGGGCGCGGGTGAGCTTCGCGGTGATCGCGTCCCCGGCGAGCTCGGTGGCGGTGACGGCGCCGGCGTCCAGCTTCGACAGCGCCGCCTTGTCCTCCCGCGAGCAGGCGACGTCGGTGCGGGCGTAGGCGGGGGCGCCGAACCGCTCGGTCAGCCGGGCGTAGTGCTCGCTGGGGGTCGAGCCGGTGACCGCGGTGATCTCCGAGGCGAGCAGGGCGAGCAGCAGGCCGTCCTTGTCGGTGCTCCAGGGCGAGCCGTCCCGGCGCAGGAACGACGCGCCCGCGCTCTCCTCGCCGCCGAAGCCGATCTCGCCCGAGCGCAGGCCGGGCACGAACCACTTGAACCCGACGGGCACCTCGACCAGCGTCCGGCCGAGGTCACCGGCGACCCGGTCGATCATCGACGAGCTGACCGCGGTCTTGCCGATCCCGGCGGCGGCGGGCCAGCCGGGGCGGTGGGCGAACAGGTAGCCGATGGCCACGGCGAGGTAGTGGTTGGGGTTCATCAGGCCGCCGTCGGCGGTGACGATGCCGTGCCGGTCGGCGTCGGCGTCGTTGCCGGTGGCGATGGTGAAGGGAGCCGGATCGGATTCCATCCGGGCCCGCAGCGACGCCATCGCGTACGGCGAGCTGCAGTCCATCCGGATCTTCCCGTCCCAGTCCAGGGCCATGAACCCGAACGTCGGGTCGACGGCCGGGTTGACCACGGTGAGGTCCAGGCCCCAGCGCTGCGCGATCGCGCCCCAGTAGTCGACCGAGGCGCCGCCGAGCGGGTCGGCGCCGATGGTGACCCCGGCGTCGCGGATCGCGGCCATGTCGAGGACCTGGTCGAGCTGGTCGACGTAGGTGCCGAGGTAGTCGTAGCGGTGCGCGGCCGCGGCGTCGAACCGGGCGGCGCGGCGCACCTCCTTCAGGCCGTTCTCCAGCAGCTGGTTGGCCCGGTCGGCGATCCAGGTCGTCGCCTCGGTGCCCGCGGGGCCGCCGTCGGGCGGGTTGTACTTGAAGCCGCCGTCGGCGGGCGGGTTGTGCGAGGGCGTGACGACGACGCCGTCGGCCAGGTGCCGGCCGTCGCGCCCGGCATTGGTGACCAGGATCGCGTGCGAGATCGCGGGGGTCGGGGTCAGCCCGTCCCGGGAGTCGACGACGACGTCGACGTCGTTGGCCGCGAACACCTCGGCCGCGGTGCGCCAGGCGGGCTCGGACAGCGCGTGGCTGTCGCGGCCGAGGAACAGCGGGCCGTCGGTGCCCTGGGCGGCCCGGTACTCGACGATCGCCTGGCTGGTGGCGGCGATGTGGTCGTCGTTGAAGGTCGCGGTGAACGCCGACCCGCGGTGCCCGGACGTGCCGAACGCGACCCGCTGCACGTCGACCGACGGGTCGGGGTGGGTCGTGGCGTACGCGGCCAGCAGCGCGTCGACGTCGACGAGGTCCTCGGGGCGGGCCGGGGTCCCGGCGCGCTCGTGCACGGTCATGCGGCGATCCTTCCCTCTCGTCGCGGCGCACGCCACCGCCTACCGTTGCGCGGTGTGCGGATCGCGTCGCTGCTCCCGGCCGGCACCGAGATCGCCGGGCGGCTCGGCCTGGCCGCCGACCTGGTCGGCGTCACCTTCGAGTGCGACGACCCGGCGGGGGTGCGGGGCCGGGTGCCGGTGGTCGTGGACACCGCGCTGCCGACCGTCGCGTCGCCGGGGGAGATCGACGCCGTCGTCCGCGAGCGGGCCGCGGCCGGGCTGCCGCTGTACGAGGTGGACCGCGCCCGCCTCGCCGCCGCCGACCCGGAGCTGATCCTCACCCAGGACCTGTGCGCGGTGTGCGCGCTACCCGGCTCGACCGTCGCGCAGGTGCAGGCCGAGCTGGGTACCCGGGCCCGGGTGCTGTCGCTGGACCCGCACCGGCTGGCCGACGTGCTCGACGTGGTGACCGCGGTCGGCACCGCGGCCGGGGTGCCGGACCGGGCCGCCGAGCTGGTCGCGGGCCTGTCGGCGCGCCTGGACGCGGTGGCCGCCGCGGTGCGGGGCCGCCCGGCACCGCGGGTGCTGGTGCTGGAGTGGACCGACCCGCCGTTCCTGCCGGGGCACTGGGTGCCCGACCTGGTCACCGCGGCGGGCGGTGTCCCGGTGGCCGCCGCCCCGGGTGGGCGCAGCACCGCGGTCGACCGGGCCGACCTGCCTCCGTGCGACGCCGTGCTTGTCGCGCCCTGCGGCTTCGGGCTCGACGACGCGCTCGCCCAGGCCCGCGCGGCGCTGCCGTGGCTGCCCGCGGGGGTCCCGGTGCACGCGATCGACTCGGCGTCCTACGTCGTGCGGGCCGGTCCGCGCCTGGTCGACGGGGTGGAGGCGGTCGCGGCCCTGCTGCACCCCGGCGCGGTCCCGGCGCCGCCGCCGGGACGGGTCGCGCGGGTCCGCTGAGCGGCCCTCACTCCCTGGTGCCCGGGCCCAGGCGCCGCCCGACCATCCGCGCGGTCCACGGTGCGACGAGCAGCATCAGGATCACCCGCAGCACCTGCACCGCGACCACCGAGGTGACGTCCACTCCGGACGAGATCGCCGTCGCCAGCACCGCGTAGATCCCGCCCGGGGTGGTCGCGAGGTATCCCTCCAGCGGGGTCATGCCGGTGAGGGAGGACAGCAGCAGCCCCAGCAGGGCGCACAGCGCGACGACGCCCAGGATCAGGACGGTCGCCAGCGGCAGCACCCGCGCGACGGTGCCGAGCGCGGCCCGGGTGAAGCGCAGCCCGGCCTGCCAGCCGATGACGGCGTAGGCGACGTCGACGATCGGGAGCGGCACCGACGCGTCGAGGGAGAACCCGGCCAGGCTGATCACCAGCGCCACCACCATCGGCCCGAGCAGCGCCCCGGCGGGGACCCGCGCGACCTTCCCCAGCGGGACGCCGACGCCCACGCACACCGCGGTCGCCGCGAGCCCGACCCACCACGGCGCGCCGGGGCCCGTGCCCGCGGCGGCCGGGGCACCGGGCGAGGCGCCGTAGACGAACGCGGCGACCACCGGCATCGTCGCGGTGACCAGACCGACCCGCAGGTACTGGATGACGGCGACGGTGCGCTCGTCGCCGCCGAGCTCGCGGCTGATCGCGACCAGCCCGGACGCGCCGCCCGCGGTCTGCGCGAGCATCCCGGTGAGCGGGGTGACCCCGCGCTGCAGCCCCATCAGCAGCCCGGACCCCATGCTGAGCAGCAGCGTCGCGAGGCTGATCAGCAGGACCGGCAGCCACTCCGCGGCCACCGCCGCCAGGGTGTCCGGCCGGGCGAGCAGGCCGATGACGACACCGATCACCGCCTGGGCGGCCGACGTCGCCGGGCGGGCGACCCGGGTGGGGCCGAGCCCGGACAGCGCGAGCACGGTCGCGACCAGCAGCCCGGCGAACAGGGCGGGGGAGGGCACGTCGACCGTGGCGAGCCCGGCGGTCACCAGCACGGTGAGGGCGGCGAGCAACGGCCAGCGCCACCATCCGGACAGCGACGGGCGGGAGCTCACCGTGGGATCACGACCCGAGTCTAAATGGTACGGACGTACTGAGTCGCGGTGAGTCCGGACACGATCGTTGTCGTGAGCGAACGATCACCGCTTCCGTCGGAGCGGCCGCCGGGGTAGGACGGACGGGCACGAGGAGGTGCGCCGATGGGAGACACCCCGAGGAACGACACCGGAGCGGCGATGACGGGACTCGGCCCGGTGATCGCGGCGCTGACCGCACCCGGCGGGGAGTTCGAGCTGGTCGACGCCGAGGTGCGGGGCGTCGCGATGCGGGTCTACCGGCGTGGCCCGCACACCCTGGCCGAGCTGTGGGCGGCGACGGCGGCCTGGCCGGAGCGCACCTTCACCGTGTACCAGGGCGAGCGGCGCACCTACGGCGAGCACCGGAGCCTGGTCGCCGACCTGGCCGGCGTGCTCACCGGGCGGTTCGGGCTGCGCCCCGGTGACCGGGTCGCGATCGCGATGCGCAACCTGCCGGAGTGGCCGGTGGTCTTCTTCGCCGCGCAGGTCGCGGGACTGGTCGTCGTGCCGCTGAACGCCTGGTGGAGCGCGCCCGAGCTGGCCTGGGCGGCGGCCGACTCCGGTGCCCGGGTGGTCGTGGCCGACCCGGAGCGGTGCGCCGCCCTGTGCGGCAGCGGCACCGACAGCAGCGCTCGCGGCGTCGGGGTACCCGTCGTGCGGGTCCGCGGTGGCGGGGCGCCCGCGCCCGGCCCGGTGGTCGAGTGGGAGGACCTCGGGCTGCGCACCGACGGTCCCGGTGACCCGGGCGGCCACAGCCCGCCCGGCCCCGACGACGACGCGACGATCCTCTACACCTCCGGCACCACCGGCCGCCCGAAGGGCGCGGTCGGCACCCACCGCAACCACGTGACGAACCTGCTCAACGTCGCACTGACCGCCCGGGCGACCGCGCTCGACGCCGGGACGGAACCGCCGCCGGGGCAGCAGGGGACGCTGCTCATGTACCCGATGTTCCACATCGCCGGGATCAACGGCCTCGTCGGCGCCGTGCTCGGCGGGGCGAAGCTCGCGACCCTGCACCGCTGGGACCCGGCCGCGGCGCGGGCGGTCGTCCGGGCCGAGCGGCTGACCCGCTCCAACGGTGTCCCGTCGACGACGGCGGAGCTGCTCGACGGCGCTGACCCCGCCGACCTGGCCTCGCTGCGGACGGTCGGCATGGGCGGGGCGCCCGTGCCGCCGGAGCTCGTCGCCCGGATCGGACGCGACCTCGGTGCCGGCGCGGCGAACGGCTACGGCCTGACCGAGACGACCTCGGCGATCTGCGCGAACACCGGGCCCGAGTACCGGGCCCGCCCCGACTCGGTCGGCCGGCCCGCGCCGGGGGCCGAGCTGCGGGTCGCGGGCCCGGCCGGGGAGGCGCTGGGCGACGGCGAGGTCGGCGAGCTGTGGTTCCGCGGCCCGAACGTGGTCCGCGGCTACTGGAACCGGCCCGACGCCGATGCCGAGGCGTTCGTCGACGGCTGGTTCCGCACCGGCGACCTGGGGCACGTGACCGACGGCTGGGTGTACGTCGTGGACCGGTGCAAGGACGTCGTGCTGCGCGGCGGGGAGAACGTGTACTCCGCGCAGGTGGAGGCGGCGATCCACACCGTCGACGGGGTGCTGGAGGTGGCGGTGCTCGGGGTGCCGCACCCGCGCCTGGGGGAGGAGGTCGCCGCGCTGGTCCGGGCCCGCCCCGGGGCGGCCCGCGACGACGACGCCGTCCGCGCCGCCGTCGCCGCGCGGGTGGGCGAGTTCGCCGCGCCTGCGCACGTGCGGTGGACCGACGAGCCGCTGCCCAGGACCGCGACGGGCAAGATCCGCAAGCGCGAGCTGCGGGCGGGCTTCACCGCTCCGAGGTGAGGGTCCTGCGGGCCGCGGACGCGGCGTCCAGCCAGGGCCGCGGGTCCGGGGCGCCGGCCGGCGGGACCAGGACGACGGTGTCCAGCCCGGCCGCGGCGTGGGTCGCGACGATCGACTCGACCGCCCGCCGCCGCTCCGGGAGTGCGGGATCCTCCGGCAGCGCGACGTAGCCGATGCGCCGGAAGCCGTCCGCGGCGCCGCCCGGCCCGCACGACCCGAGCGAGGACCGGACCTCCTCGGGGGTCAGACCCGAGTCGAGCAGGACCCCGTCGGCGAGGTCCCCGGCCAGTCGCAGGGTGCGCGGCCCGCGCCCGCCGACCAGGACCGGCGCCGCGGTCGCCGGCGGGTGGTCCAGCCGGACCCGGTCCAGCCGGACGTAGCGCCCGGAGCGGGTGACCTCGCGCCCGGCGAGCAGGTCCCGCACCGCGGTCGTGTGCTCGGCGAGCAGGGTCAGCGGCGAGGTGACCCGGTTGCCGACCTGGCCCATCCAGTCGAGCACGCCGTGCCCGAGGACCGGCAGGTACCGGCCGGGGAACAGCCGGGCGAGCGAGGCGATCTCCATGGCGACGACCGCCGGGTTCCGCAGCGGCACCGGGAACAGCCCGACGCCGACGGTCAGGGCCTCGGTGCGGGCCAGCGCGACGGCGGCGGTGGCGGTCCCGCCGTGCAGGAAGCAGTCCTCCCACAGCCACAGCTGGTCCAGCCCCGCGGCCTCGACGTCACGGGCTGCGCCCGGCAGCTCCTCGGGGGGCAGCTCGGGCCGGAAGACGATGCCGATGTCCGTATGACCGTCCGTATGACCGTCCATGGGACGCTCAGGCCGGGTCGATGCGGAACACCGGGCAGATGCCGGTCAGGGCACCGAGGGCCTCGGGCGTCGGCTCGGTGACGATCCCGTTCTCCATCATGATCGCGACGCCGTCCGGGGTGACCTCCGGCCACGCCTCGAGGACGGTGCGCGCCTGCTCCGGCGGCACCTCCACCAGCACGCCGGGCTCCGGCTCGGCGTCGTGCCCGGTGCTCAGCGTGGCGTGCCCGCCCGCGGCCCGGACGTTGACGATCCAGTCCGCGCCCGGGAACCCGCCGACGACGAACCGCTCCCCACCGGTCGCGTACACCGTCAGCGGGGTGTGCCGAGGCCGGCCGCTGCGCCGGCCGGGGACGGTCAGGACGGGCAGCTCGAACGGCAGATCGCCGCGGTCGCGCCGGGCGAGCAGGTCGTCGTTGTGGTCCTTGATCTGCTGGGGGGCACGGATGTGACGGCGGGGATCGTCGGACACGGGAGCTCCTCGTTGTCGGATCCGGGCCAGGATGCCACGGGTCCGCGGACGGGTCGCGGGACTGCTCGCTGCCGTGCCCGGTGGCGGCCGGGCAGGGACGGGTCCTCCTCAGTCCGACCGCAGCCCGTCCAGGATCTCCTCGGCGCGGGCCAGGTCCTCCCCGGCCCGGTCGGCCCGGGCCGCCGCGTCCCGGGCGGCGCGCTCGGCCTCGTCCCGGGCGCGGTCGGCGTCCTCGGCCTCGTCCCGGGCGCGGGCCAGCTCGGCGGTCAGCTCCGCCACGCGGCGGTGCGCGTCGTCGCGGCGTCCCGCGGCCTGCGCGGCGCGGTCCCGGGTGTCCTCGCGTTCCCGGTCGGTGTCGTGGGCGGCCAGCCGGGCGGTCTCGACGGCCTTCTCGGCCTCGGCGAGGGCCCGCGCGTGCCGCTGCGCCGCGCGCCGCTGCTGCTCCTCGGCGGCCCGGCGCTCGGCCTCCCGGCGCCGCGCGTCGCGCCGGCGCCGGGACAGCTCCCCGTCGCCGTCCGGTCGGGATGCGGTGTCCGGGGGAGCCCCGGTGCCGGGTGCAGGCTCGGCGTCGCGGTCCGTCGAGGTGGGCGGTGACGAGGTGCGCGGTGGCGAGGTGGGCGGTGGCGGGGTGCGCGGCGGCGAGGTCCGCGGCGCAGGTGGCCCGGAGTCCGGCTCCGCGAGCGGGCCGAAGCCGCTGTGTCGCTCGTAGCGCTCCAGCCGTCCCGACCGCACGCGGTCGGCCAGCTCCGGGTCGGCCAGCGCCGACTCCAGGACCCACCGCACGTCGCGTTCCAGGCCGGGGTCCACCCGGGCCCCCGCGGCGCGGCCGAGGGCCGCGGCCCGCCGGGCCAGCGCACCGACCAGCCGGGTGCGCTGCGCCGACACCTCCCGCAGGGCCGCGCCGTCGAGCGAGCGCTGGGCGTCGGCGAGCACCGGGGCCAGCGCCAGGAGCCCCTCGACCTCGTCGCGGGCGTCGTCGACCAGCAGGTTCGCCAGCCACGCGGCCCGGGTCGGCCGCCGGGCGGCGGCGATCGCCCGGGCGGAGTCGGTGTCGGCCTCGGCGCGGGCCCGGGCGACGGCGGCGGCGCGCGCGGCCACGAAGTCCTCCGGCGGGACCCGGTAGAGCAGGTCCAGCTCCGCGTTCGCGTCCACGCCGGCGGGCCTCAGCTCAGGTTCGCGTGCGTCCCGACCAGGACGGCACGGCCGACGGTGTGGCTGAACAGGGTGAAGGCGAGGAACGTGGGCGTCGCGGTGGTGGGCACGTCCAGCGTGGGCACGTCGACGGCGTGCACCACGAAGAAGTACCGGTGCGGGCCGTGCCCGGGCGGCGGGGCGGCGCCCAGGTAGCGGGCCAGGCTCGCGTCGTTGCGCAGCTGGACCGCGCCCTCGGGGAGGCCGGAGCCGGTGTCGTCACCGGCGCCGGACGGCAGCGATGTCACCGACGCCGGCAGGTTGAACACCGCCCAGTGCCAGAACCCGGCGACGGTCGGGGCGTCCGGGTCGTAGCAGGTCACGGCGTAGGACCGGGTCCCCTCCGGCGCGCCGGACCAGGACAGCTGCGGCGAGACGTCCTCGCCGCCCGCGCCGAAGATCCCCGACAGCTGGGGGGTGGCGAGCGCGGTGCCGTCGGTCAGGTCGGTGCTGGTCAGGGTGAACGACGGGACCGGGGGCAGCTCGTCGTAGGGGTTGCGGGGCACGGGATGGACCTCCTCGGGTCGGTGGTGGGTGTCTCGCCGTGATCCTGGCACGGCGCGTCGGCTGCCGTCCGGCGGCGAGGAGGGCAGGGTGTCGGTCCGTGGAGATGCTGCTCGTGCTCGTCGGGATGATGGTGGCCGCGGTCGTCCTGGTCGGGGTGGGGGACCGGCTGCGGCTGCCCTGGCCCGCGCTGATGGTGGTGCTCGGCGTGGTCGTCGCGCTGCTGCCCGGCCTGCCCGACGCGTTCGTCATCGACCCCGAGCTGATCCTGCCGCTGTTCCTGCCGCCACTGCTGTTCGCCACCGCGCAGCGCACGTCGTGGGCGGTGTTCCGGGCCCGGTGGCGGTCCATCGCGCTGCTCGCCGTCGCGCTGGTGCTGGTCACCGCGACGGTCGTGGCGGGCACGGTGTGGCTGCTGGTCCCGGGGATCGCGGTGACCGCGGCGATCGCGCTGGGCGCGATGGTGGCCCCGCCGGACCCGGTGGCGGTCGAGGCGGTCGCCGGGCAGGTCCCGATCCCGCGCCGGGTGGTGGCCGTGCTGCAGAGCGAGGGGCTGTTCAACGACGCGACGGCCCTGGTCGTGTTCCAGGCCGCGGTGCTCGCCACCGTCTCCGGCGGCGAGCTGAGCCCGCTGGGGCTGGGGCTTCGGTTCGTCCTCGGCGCGGCCGGGGCGGTGCTCATCGGTCTCGGGGTCGCCTGGCTGGCCCGGCGGGTGCTCGGCCGGGTCACCGACGCCACCGGACGCAGCGCGCTCACCCTGGTCCTGCCCTTCGCCACCTACCTGGCGGCCGAGGAGCTCGGCGCGTCCGGGGTCATCGCGGTCGTCGTGCTGGCGTTGCAGCTGCGGGCCGGGGCGGACGCCGACGAGGCGGCCGAGCGGCTCACCCAGTCCTCGCTGTGGAACGTCGTCGAGCTGCTGGTGACCGGGCTCGCGTTCGGCCTGATCGGGCTCGACCTGCGCCAGGTCGTGCTCGCCGCGGGCGACGAGCTGCCGACGATGCTCGCGCACGCGGCGGTCGTGTGCGTGGTCGTCGTCGCGGTGCGGGTGCTCTGGATGGTCGTCGCCTGGCGGGTGCTGGCCCGCGACGGCGACGGGGCCGCCGCGGCCGGCGCCGCCCCGCTCACCGGACGCGAGGCCGTGCTCCTGTCCTGGTGCGGCATGCGGGGCCTCGCGACGCTCGCCCTCGCGCTGTCGCTGCCGCTGCAGACCGCGTCCGGGGCGCCGTTCCCCGCCCGCGACGAGCTCGTCCTCATCGCGGTGTCGGTGCTGTTCGTGACGCTGCTCGTGCCCGGCTTCACCCTGGGCATGCTGGTCCGCGCCCTCGACATCGACGACGAGGCCGACGCCGAGGACCGCGCCGAACGCGAGATCGTGCTGCGGGCCCGCCGGGCCGCCGTCGCCACCCTGGAGTTCGAACGCACGGTCCGCGGCCTGCCCGAGGAGGTCGGCACCGCCATGCGGGAGCGCGTCGAACGGCTGGAGCGGGTGCTGTCGGGGGAGACGCCGTCGGAGGAGGAACGGTCCCGGATCGCGGCGGTGAAGAAGGCCCGCCGGGCGTTCGCCGAGGCGCAGGCCTCAGCGCTGGCGGCCGCCCGGACCGAGGTGCTGGCCGCGCGGCGCGAGCCCGGTGTCGACCCGCACGCCGTCGACCGGGTGCTGCGCCGCCTCGACCTGCGCACGGTGCTGCTCGACTGAGGACCGGAGGTGTCCGCGTCCGCGGGCACGATCGAGCCATGACGTGCCCGTTCACCGCCCGTACCCGCTCGCTGTCCGAACCGGACCCCGCGCCGGCCGGAGGTCCGGTCGTGCGCACGACGCTCCCCGGCGGGCCCGCCGTGTGGGTGGTCACCGAGGAGGCGCTCGCCCGCCGGGTGCTCACCGACCCGCGGTTCGCCAAGGACCCCGCGCTCGCCCCGCCCGGCGTCACCGACCTCGAACCCCCGGCCGTCGAGCGGCTGTCGCTCACCACCGCCGACGGCGCCGGGCACGCCCGGCTGCGCCGCGCGCACGCTCCGCTGCTGTCGGCCCGCGCGCTCGCTCCGTACGCCGGACGGATCCGGTCCATCGCCGCGGGCCTGCTCGACGGCCTCGGCCCCGGCGAGGTCGACCTCACCGAGGACGTCACCATCCGGTACCCGCTTGCCGTCGTGCTCGAGGTCGTCGGTGCCCCGCCGGGGCTCCTCGACGACGCCGTCGACGCCTGTCGCGCGATGTGGAGCCCCGACCCGGCCGTGGCGGGCGCCGCCTTCGGACGGCTGCAGGCGATCGGCACGGCCGCGGTCACCGACGGGACCGGCGACGGCGTCGCGGCCGGCCTGCGTGCGGCCCTGCCCGACCTCGACGACGCCCAGGTCGGCTACCTCGTGTTCGGCCTGGTGTTCGGCGGTCAGCTCACCACCGACGCCGCGCTCGGCTACGTCGTCGCCCACGCCCTGGACTCCGGGCTCGCCGGCCGCACCGCCGACGAGCTCGACGCGCTGGTCACCGAGGTGCTGCGGGTCCACCCGCCCGCCCCCTACTCGCTGTGGCGCTTCGCCCGCACCGCCGTCGACCTCGCCGGGCGGGCGCTGCCTGCCGGGGCTCCGGTGCTCGTCGACATCCGGGGGATCGACGCCCGCCCGACCCAGGGACATCCGCTGACGTTCGGGCACGGCCCGCACTTCTGCGCCGGTGCGCACCTGGCCCGGCTGGAGCTGCGCACGATGCTGGAGGTGCTGCGCGACGACTTCCCCGACGCCCGGCCCACCGTTCCGGCCACCGGCCTCGTCGAAGTGCACCCCGGCGGGTCCGGCGGACCGCGGCTCGCCGGTCTACGGGTGCACCTGCGTCCCGCTCGGTGATCTTCCCCGCAGTCACCGAGCTGCCGCCACATGATGAACTGTGCAGGTGTGGGAACGACGGTCGGTGCGCTCCGCGACGGTGACGGTGGCCCTGGCCGCGCTGCTGGCGGTCGCGCTCCTGGGCTCGCTCGCCTTCGGCGCCGAGGTCCTCCCCGTCGCGAGGGTCGTCGACGCGGTGCTGCAGGACCGTCCCGGCCCGGTCTCGACGATCGTGTGGGACCTGCGGATGCCGCGCTCGCTGCTCGCCGCGATCGTCGGTGCGGGCCTCGCACTCGCCGGCACCGGGGTGCAGACCCTGGTGCGCAACCCGCTCGCCGACCCCTACCTGCTCGGGGTGTCCTCCGGCGCGAGCGTCGGCGCCACGGCCGTCATCACCACCGGGGTGCTGGGTGCGCTCGGCACCTGGGCGCTGTTCACCGGGGCGCTGCTCGGCGCCCTCGCGGCCGGGGCGCTGGTCGGGGCGATCGCCGTCGCCCAGGGCGGGATCACCCCGATCCGGCTGATCCTCACCGGCACCGTGCTCGGCTCGGCGTTCTCGGCGACGGCGAGCTTCCTCGTGTTCCGCACCGGCGACCCGGCGGCCGCCCAGTCCGTGCTGTTCTGGCTGCTGGGGAGCCTGTCCGGGGCGCAGTGGGACCGGGTCGCGGTGCCCGCGGTGACCGTCGGGCTGGTGCTCGTCCTGTTCCTGGCCTCCAGCGGCTGGCTCGACGCACTGAACGCCGGACCCGACACCGCGGCGGCGCTCGGCGTGCCGGTCACCGCCGCACGGGCGGCGCTGTTCGCGGTCTGCGCGACCGCGGTCGGGGTGCTGGTCGCGGTCTCGGGCGCGGTGGGCTTCGTCGGGCTGGTCGTGCCGCACCTGGCCCGGCTGCTGGTCGGCTCCCGGCACCGGGTGCTGGTCCCGGTGGCGGCGCTGGCCGGGGCGCTGTTCCTGGTCGTCGTCGACGTCGCCGCCCGGATCGCGGTGCGGCCCACCGAGATGCCGCTGAGCGTGGTCACCGGGCTGATCGGCGCCCCGGTGTTCCTGGTCCTGATGGGGCGCCGCCGCTACCGGACCGCCGGGAGCACGGCATGAGCCTGCGCGCCGAGACCCTGTCCTGCGTGCTCGGCGGGCGCACCGTGCTGGCCGGGGTCGACCTCGCGGTCGAGCCCGGGGAGGTGCTCGGCGTCGTCGGGCCCAACGGCAGCGGCAAGTCCACCCTGCTGCGCGCCCTCGCCGGGATTCGCCGACCCGCCGCGGGCCGCGTGCTGCTCGACGGCACCCCGCTGACCGCGCTGCGGGCCCGGCAGCGGGCCCGGCGGATCGCCTTCGTCGGCCAGGAGGAGGACCTCCCCGCGGACCTGTGCGTCGGGGAGGTCGTCGCGCTCGGCCTGGTCCCGCACCGGCCGCCGTGGTCGGGTGGCGACGCGGCCGAGCGGGCCGCGGTCACCGCCGCGCTGGCCGCGGTCCAGCTCGACGGCCTGGCCGACCGGCCGGTCGACCGGCTCTCCGGCGGGGAACGGCGCCGGGTGCTGCTCGCCCGCGGGCTCGCCCAGGACGCCGGGGTCCTGCTGCTCGACGAGCCCACCAACCACCTCGACGTCCGGCACGCGCTGGGCCTGCTGGAGCTGGTGCGCTCACTCGGCCGGACCGTCGTGGTGAGCCTGCACGACCTCGACCTCGCGGACCGCTGGTGCGACCGCCTCGTCGTGCTGCACGACGGCCGGGCCCTCCCGGCCGTGCCCGACCTCGACCCCGACACCGTCTCACGGGTCTTCGGGGTCGCCGCCGCCCGCGTCACGCACCCGGTGACCGGGCGGTCCCGCCTCCTGCTCGACCTACCCGGGGAGACTCCGTGACGCTCCTGCCCACCCGTCCACTGCGGCTGTCCGCCGTCCTCGCCGCGGGGGCGGTCGCCCTCGCAGCCTGCTCGGCCCCGGCCCCGGCTCCGCCCGCCGCCGATGCCCCGGCCGGCACGGTCACCGTGACGAACTGCGGGGCGCCGGCGTCGTTCCCGTCCCCGGCGCAGCGCATGTTCGTCAACGACGGCAACATGATCTCGATGGTCCTGGCGCTCGGTGCCCAGGACCGGGTCGCCGCGGTGTCGAGCATGCAGCGCGACGCCGAGACGCTGCGCCGCCACTACGGCGCCGCCGTCGACGGCCTGGCCCAGGCGGCACCGCAGTACCCGACCCTGGAGACGGTCCTGGCCCGCGACCCCGACGTGATGGTCGCCGGCTGGAACTACGGCTACAGCGAGGAGAAGAACCTCACCCCGGCCCGGCTGCGCGAGCAGGGCATCGCCCCCTACGTGCTGACCGAGTCCTGCCGTCAGGCCGACGGGCAGCGTGCCCGCGGCATCGTCGACCCCTGGACGGCGCTGCGCGACGACCTGCACAACCTCGGCACGATCACCGGGCACACCGCCGACGCCGACCGCGTCGTCGCCGACCTCGACGACCGGCTCGCCGCGCTGGGGAGGGCACCGAAGGCCGCGACCCCGCCGACGGTGTTCCTGTTCGACAGCGGCACCGAGTCGCCGTACTCCAGCGGCCGCTTCGGCGCCCCGCAGGCGATCATGGAAGCGGCCGGGGCGCGCAACGCGCTGTCCGACGTCGACGACACCTGGACCCAGGTCTCGTGGGAGCGGGTCGCGACGGCGCAGCCCGCCGCGTTCCTGTTCGTCGACTACCCGCCGCAGACCTTCGCCGAGAAGGTCGCGGTGCTCAAGAGCCGCCCCGACACCCGCGACCTGCCCGCGGTCCGGGAGAACCGGTTCCTGAACCTGCCCTACGCCCTGTGGACCTCGGGCCCGCTCAACGTCGACGCCGCCGAGCAGGTGCGGGCGGCGCTGGAGCGCTGGAACCTGGTGCCCGCCTCCGGCCTGACCCCGGAGTCGGACGACGTGCCCCGCAGCTGAGTGCGCAGGTCCCGGGGGCGCCGCGCGGCGCCCCCGGGACCTCCGATCCGATCCGATCCGGGCCGGTCGGTCAGGTGATCGTCATGCCGCCGTCGACGGCCCAGGTCTGACCGGTGACGTAGCCACCGGCCGCCGAGGCGAGGAACAGCACGGCCGCCGTCAGCTCCTCCGGGTCGCCCTTGCGGCCCACCGGGATCCGCTCGGACATCCGCTCCAGGTAGCCGTCCGGGTACTGCTCGGTCATCTCCGAGGCGAAGAAGCCGGGCGCGACCGCGTTGACCCGGATCCCGCGCCGCCCGGTCCACTGCTGGGCCAGGTCGCGGGTCAGGCCGACGATCGCCGCCTTGGACGCGGAGTAGGCCGCCTGCGGCAGCGACGCCGTGGTCAGGCCCAGGATCGAGGAGATGTTGACGATGCTCGACCCCGGCGCCATGTGCGCCGCGCAGGCCTGCGCCATCCAGTAGGAGCCGTTGAGGTTCACGTCGATGACCGAGGTGAACTGGTCGGGGGTCTCCTTCAGGGCCGGGACGGCGGTGCCGATCCCGGCGTTGTTCACCAGCACGTCGAGCCGACCGAACCCGTCGACGGCGGCCTGCGCCAGCGCCCGGCAGTCCTCGGGCTTCGCCACGTCGGTGGCGACGGCGACCGCGCGCCTGCCCGTCGCCTCGACCAGTGCCACCGTGTCGGCCAGCTTGTCGACCCGTCGCGCGCCCAGCACGAGGTCCGCGCCCGCCTCGGCGAGGCCCTTCGCGAAGGCCACACCGAGGCCGGACGACGCACCGGTGACGACGGCGACCCGGCCGTCCAGTCGGAACCGCTCCATCACAGTCACGCAGGGACCCTAACCCGGATCAGCCGCGGAGCTTCTCGGCGAGCTGGGGGACGAGCCGCTCCAGGGCGAACGGGGCCGAGAGCACGCTGTTGTAGGTCATCGCGCCCCGGGTGTCGGCGTCGGGCACGACCATGTCGCCGCGGGCGACGACCGGCACCTGGCGCAGGACCGGGTCGGAGTCGACCTGCTGCTTCGTGGTGCCCTCGTCGGCCAGCATCACCAGCACGTCGCCGTCGAGCAGGCCGGCCTGCTCGGAGGAGACCTCGACGTAGAAGCTCTTCCGGTCGTCGCGCTCGGCGATCGCCGGCGGCTGTGCGAAGCCGAGGCCGGTCATGAACTGCCCGCGTGCGTCGGCGGCGGTGAAGGCGCCGTACTTGCCGTCGAAGGGCAGCACCGTGGCGCCGACCTTGCCACGGAACTCCGGGTGCGCGGCGACGGCGTCGGAGAACGCGGCGTCGGCGGTGCGGATCAGCTCCTCGCCGCGCGCGGTCTCACCCAGCGCGGTGGCGACGGCGCGCATCTGGTCGGTGCGGCTCACCCCGAACGCGATCGTGCCGGCGGGCCGTGCGACGACCGGCGCGATCGCGGTCAGCTGGTCGTAGGCGGCCTGGTCGATGCTCGAGGACAGCGCGATGATGACGTCCGGGCGCAGCGCGGCGATGCGCTCCAGGTTCGGCTCGGTCTCGGTGAGGAGCTGCGGTGCCTCACCCCGCACCAGGCCGCGAGCCCACGGCCCGAGCCCTCCGGTCTCCTCGTAGAAGGCGTAGCCGGCCAGCGCGACCGGGGTGACGCCGAGGGCGAGGACGGGGTCGGCGTCGGTGACGCCGAGGGCCACCACGCGCTGCGGGCGGGCGGGGATCTCCGCGGTGCCGAAGGCGTTGTCGATGCGGACGGGGAACGCGCCGTCGGAGCCGGCCGGCGCGGCGGCCGGGCCCGGATCGGAGGCGCAGGCGGTGAGCAGGCCCGCGAGGGCCAGCAGGATGATCAGTCGTCGGAGCACGCCGGGACAATAGCCGAGGCTTACCTAACCCGTAATGTCCGGAAGGTCTCGCGGCTGCGCGTTCGCACCGGTCGACGCGGCGCGGACCGGTGCGAACGCGCCGGGTCAGTCGCGCGGGCGGCGCTTGCGGGCCACGACGGCCCGGTACAGCAGCGGGTCACGGCTGGTCGCGAGCCGGTGCCGGTAGACGGTCGCGCCGAGCTCCTCGAGCTCGCCGGAGGCCAGCAGCGACGAGATGAGGCCGGCGAACCCGGAGGTGTCGCCGTCGGTCAGGAAGTCGTCCCGCAGGGTGGTCGCGACGAAGCCGTCGTCGGCGACCATGTCGAACGCGGTGCGGAACGCAGCGGGTGGGATGTCACCGAAGCCGAGCGCGGCGACGCAGGTCAGGGCGTCGAAGCCGCCCGAGGAGATGTTCTCGACGGTCTCGTCGTCGAGGGCGGTGAGGTCGACGACGTGGTAGTCGTCGTAGACCCCGGGGCGGTCGCGTTCGGCGGCGTCGCGGGCCTCGGGCAGGATGTCGATCCCCACGACCTTCCCGACGCCGCGGGCGCGCAGCTCCTCGCCGACGATGCCGTTGCCGGCGCCGACGTCGAGGACGCGCAGCCCGGACGGGTCGACACCGACGGCGTCGAGCTGCTCGGCCAGCGCGCCCGCGACCACGGCCGGGGACTGGCACTGCAGGATGTCGTAGAACAGCTTCTCGTAGAGGCCGGGGATCTTGAACAGCTCGTCGTAGTCGTGGAAGCGGTACTCGGTCCACCCGTGTCCGAGGTCGATGACGCAGTACTCCGCGTCCTGCTCGAACGAGGTCGTGGGCTCCGGCAGAGCAAGCCGGTAGGTCGGTTCGGAACGCTCGACGGCCATGAAAATCCTTCCTGGTCGGGAACGGACACCTCGACGCTAGTGCACCCGAGGCATCCGATCGGGGGTGAGCGACGTCGCACGGACCGCGATGTGACGCGGCGGTAGGGGGTGACACGATCGGCAGCGGGAGACACCCGGAGATCACCGTCGATCAGCGAGGAGAGACATGACCCAGCAGCAGAGGACCGCGATCGTCACCGGTGGGGCGCGCGGCATCGGGGCCGCCACCGCGATCCGGCTCGCCGCCGACGGACACAAGGTCGCGGTGCTGGACCTGGAGGAGTCGGCCGCGAAGGCGACCGTCGAGGCCATCGAGTCCGCGGGCGGGACCGCGGCCGCGTTCGGTGCGAACGTCGCCGACGAGCAGGCCGTCGCCGCCGCCGTCGACGCGGTCACCGAGCGCCTCGGCGCACCCACCGTGCTGATCAACAACGCCGGCATCACCAAGGACAACCTGCTGTTCAAGATGACCGTCGACGACTGGGACGCGGTCATGGGTGTGCACCTGCGCGGGGCCTTCCTGATGACCCGTGCGGTGCAGAAGCACATGGTCGACGCCGCCTGGGGCCGGGTCGTGAACCTGTCGTCGACCTCCGCGCTGGGCAACCGCGGGCAGGCGAACTACTCCGCGGCGAAGGCCGGCATGCAGGGCTTCACCAAGACCCTGGCGATCGAGCTCGGCAAGTTCGGCGTCACCGTGAACTGCATCGCCCCCGGCTTCATCGCCTCGGAGATGACCAAGGCGACCGCCGAGCGGATCGGCGTGGACTGGGAGGACTTCAAGGCCGCCCGGGCCAAGGAGATCCCGGTGCAGCGCCCCGGCGCGCCCGAGGACATCGCTCAGACCGTGTCGTTCTTCGTCGACGAGCGCTCGTCGTTCGTGAGCGGCCAGGTCATCTACGTGGCCGGTGGCCCGAAGGCCTGACCCGCCCCACGACGAACGGGCCGGCACCGCTGCTGCGGTGCCGGCCCGTCGTGGCCGTCGCGGAGCTGTCAGGACCTGGTGGTCATCGGCACGATCGCCCAGCCGGGGATGTCCTCCTGGCCGGACACCGGCACCGCGTCGGCGGAGAAGTTGACCAGCAGCATCGAGCCGTCGGCCGCGCGGAAACCGCCCAGCGAGGAGCCGTCGGTGGCCCGGCCCAGCTCTACGGTGCCCTCCCGGAGCCGGGGCACCAGCCAGCGCCACGCCTCGGTCAGCGGGGTCGCCTGGCCGCCGTTCTCCTCGGTGGCCGGGGTCCACAGCGAGGAGTACTCGAGCGAGCTGCTGCCCTCGGGACCCCACAGCAGCGCGCCCTGGGTGCCGGAGCGGGCCATCGCCTGCAGGGCGGCGATCGTCGAGACCGCGCTGGCGGGGGAGTCGAAGCCGGCCTGGGCGTCGGCGGGGACGTTCGCGTAGAACTCGGCCCACCAGATGGGCAGCTGCGTCCGCTCCTGGATCCAGCGGTCGATCACCGAGAACTTCTCCGCGCCGACGTCGACCGGGGAGATCGCGTCCTGCTGTCCGCGGTTGGTGGTCGAGCCGTCGACGACGATGAAGTCCGCGCCGACGTTGTTCTTCAGCCAGTAGTCCAGGACGTCGAGCGGGCGCTGGTCGAGCGCCCCCCAGGGGCCGCGGATGTTCGAGGCGTCGTGCGAGTCCACCGGGACGCTGCTCATGACGACGTAGGGGCCGCCGACCTGCACGTCGGGCCGGACGGACTTCACGGCCTGGTAGACCTGGTTGTAGAAGTTCGTGTAGCCCTCGTAGTCCCAGCGGTTCTCGGCCTGGTTGTAGAAGCCCTTCAGCTCGTTCCACACCAGGACGCGGTCGACCTGCGGGTACCGCTGCACGGCCTCGCGGGCGAGGTTGGCGAAGTCGGCGAAGTGCTCGGGCAGCGGGGCCTTCTCGAGCCGGTCCCAGCGGGTGTCGCCGCTGTCGCGCGGTGCGCCCTTCATCCAGTCCGGGGAGCAGCACAGCGTCAGCATCGCCTTGCCGCCGGTCTCCTCGGTGAGCTGCATCCGGCGGTCCAGCGAGCCCCAGTCGAACTCACCGGGCCGCGGCTCGGGGTTGAGCGTGCCGAAGCCCATGATGTGGTGGTTCTGGTACTCCTGGCCGAGGCTCGACAGGATGTCGACCCCGCGCTGGCGGGCCTGCGCCGGCTCGGTGTCGTCGAGGCTGTCCTGGGTGTGGGTCACCCCGATCTCCATCGGTCCCGGCTGCTTGTCCCACCGCCAGCTGCCCAGGTCGACGGCCTTCGCGGAGGCCTCCAGGGCCGACGACGGCGCGGTGCCGCCGGCGGTGTCGTCACCGCCGACCCCCGAGGTGCAGGCGGCGAGGGCGAGGACCCCCGAGAGCACCAGGGCCAGGGCCGGGGCCCGGCGCAGGCCGGACCGGAACCGGGGGGTCCGGGACGCGGACCTCGGTCCTGACGTCGTCGGGGAGGGACGGCGTGACGCTCGCACGGGGTGGTGACCTCACGTTCTGACCGGACGCGGCGCCGGGCGGATGCCGTGGCGCGCGCGGGCTCGTACTGACTCCTGCACTCCTGCGCGGGACGGTGTCCCGGCGAGGTGCTCCCAGCGTGTCAGGGGCCTCCTGTGACCTGACTGAGAGAACCCCGGGCACGCCCGGAGCCGGCGCGAGCCCGCTATCGGACGTTCGGAGCAGGGTAGGGCCGCGGTTCGCGAGGGCTGCACGCAGCCCCGTCACGCAGGTGGACCTTCTTGTCGCGCAGCGTGTACACGCGGTCGGCCCGCGGCAGCACCGCCGGGTCGTGGGTGATGAGCAGCACCGCGCGCCCCGCCGCGGCGGCGAGCAGGTCGTCGAGGACGGCGTCGCGGGTGTCCGGGTCGAGGTGGGCGGTGGGCTCGTCGAGCACCAGCACCGCCGGGTCGACGAGCAGCGCGCGGGCCAGCGCGAGCCGCCGGCGCATCCCACCGGACAGCCGGGCACCGTGTGCGCCGACCTCGTCGTCGAGCGCCAGGCCGGTGAGCCCGACCCGGCGCAGGACGTCGTGCAGGACGGCGTCGTCGGCGTCGGGGGCGGCCAGGCGCAGGTTCTCCCGGACCGTCGAGTCGAACACGTGCGGGTCGGCCGGCACCCCGGAGACCACCGCGCGGACCTCCTCGGGTGCCCGCACCGCCAGGTCGTGCCCGTCGAGCCGGACGGTGCCCGCGCGCGGGTCGAGGAACCGGAACAGCACCGCGGCCAGCGTCGACTTGCCCGACCCGCTGGGGCCGACCAGCGCCACGACCTCCCCGCGCCCGACGTCGAGGTCCACCCCCTGCAGGACGGTGCGGCCGCGGCCGTCCGGTCCCGGTCCCGGCCAGGCCGCGGTGAGACCGCGGATCGCCAGGTCGCCGCGACGGGGCAGCGGTGTGGCGCCCGGTTCGCGGTGTGCGACGGCGGGCGCGGCGTCGAGCACCGGCACCAGCCGGGCCATCCCGGCGCGTACCGCGGCGAGCCGGGCCGCGGCGGCGGGCAGCGGCGCGACGATCTCGAACGCGGCCAGCGCGGTCAGCACCAGCACGGCCAGCGGGACCGCGCCGAGGGCACCGGCGTCGACGGCGGCGACGCCCAGCAGCAGCGTCCCGGCCAGGGTGAGCCCGGCGACCAGGGCGCCGGAGCCCGCGCCGAGGCCGAGCAGCGCGGCGTCGCGGCGGGCGGTGCGGGTCAGCTCGGCGTCGGCCCGGGCGACCGCGTCGACGGCGTGGCCGGTCGCTCCGTGGGCCAGCAGCTCGGGGCCGCCGTCGAGCAGGTCGACCAGGGCGGTCGCCAGCCGGTCCCGCGCGACGCCGGCGCGCTCGGCGGGCTGCCGCGACAGCGCCGCGGCGAGGGCGGGCACCGCGACCCCGGCGAGCAGCAGCCCGCCCGCGAGCAGCGCGCCGCCGGGGAGGTAGAGCGCGGTGGCGAGCAGCACCGCACCGGACCCGGCGACCGCGGCCGCGACGACCGGCAGCATCCCGCGCACGACCAGGTCCTGCACGGAGTCGGTGTCGCCGACCAGCCGGGCGACGAGCTCGCCGGACCGGAACCGGTGGACCGGCTCGGTGGCGGCGAGCCGGGCGTAGACGCGGCCGCGCATGTCCGACAGCGCGCGCAGGGCGGCGTCGTGCCCGACCAGCCGCTCGGCGTAGCGAGCCACCCCGCGTCCGACGCCGAGGGCACGGGTGAGCACGACGGCGACCGACAGCGCCGTCACCGACGGGTGCTGGGCGGCGGTGGCGAGCAGCCAGGCGGCCAGCGACAGCAGCCCGGCACCGCAGGCGGTGGCGAGCGCGCCGAGCAGCGCGCCACCGACGACGCCGCGCAGCCGGGGCGCCAGCACGCTGCGGGCCAGCGACCAGGGGCTCATCGGGGACCCCCGGCCGGGGTGATCGTGGCGGGGGCGATCGTGACCGTGCGGTCGGTGTGCTCGGCCCAGCCCGCGTCGTGGGCGACGACGACCGCGGTGCGCCCGCGCAGCAGCTCGGTGGCCGCGGTGCGGACCGCGGCGGCGGAGTCGGGGTCGAGGTGCGCGGTCGGCTCGTCGAGCAGGACTAGCGGCGCGTCGCGCAGGAACGCCCTGGCCAGCGCGACCCGCTGGCGCTCGCCGGAGGACAGCTGCGTGCCGCCCTCACCGAGCACGGTGTCCCAGCCCCGGGGCAGCCGGGCGACGACGGTGTCGAGTCCGGCCCGGCGTGCGGCCGCGCGGACGGCGTCGTCGGTGACGTTGTCCCGTCCGGCGCCGAGCCGGACGTTGGCGGCGACGGTGTCGGCGAACAGGTGCGGCTGCTGCGGGACCCAGGCCACCCCGCGCCGCCAGGCGTCGAGGTCCAGCTCCGCGAGCTCGGCGGCGGTTCCGTCCCGGCCGTGCACGATCACGGTGCCGCCGGTCGGGGCGACGGTGCCGAGCAGCACCCCGAGCAGGGTGGACTTCCCGGCCCCGGACGGGCCGCGCAGCAGCACCGTCTCACCGGGGGCGAGGCCCAGCGACAGCCCGGCGACGGCGTCGGTGTCCGCACCGGGGTAGCGCACCCGCAGCCCGTCGACGGTCAGGCCGCGCCCGGCCGGGTCGGCGGCCGGCACCGGAGCGGTCCCGCCGGTGGCGCCGCCGACGGGGCGGTCGAGCTCGGCGAACACCTGCCGGGCGGCGGCGACCCCCTCCATGCTGGCGTGGAACCGGGCACCGACCTCGCGCAGCGGCAGGTACGCCTCCGGGGCCAGGACCAGCACGAACAGCGCGGTGGCGTAGTCGAGGTTCCCGTAGAGCAGCCGCAGCCCGACCTCGACCGCGACCAGGGCGACGGCCAGCGTCGCGAGGACCTCCAGCACGAACGCGGACAGGAACGCGACCCGCAGGGTGCCGGTCATGGCGTGCCGGTGCTCGTCCGTGGTCTCCCGGACCTTGCCCGCGACGACCTGCGCACGGCGGAACAGCGCGAGCGTCGGCAGCCCCTGCACGACGTCGAGGAAGTGCCCGCCCAGGCGCGACAGCAGCCGCCACTGGCGGTCGGTCCTGGCCCGGGTGTGCATCCCGACCAGGACCATGAACAGCGGGATCAGCGGCAGCGTCACCCCGATGACGACCGCGGAGATCCAGTCGGCGTCCGCGACGACGATCAGCACCGCGACCGGGACCAGGACGGCGAGCACCAGCTGGGGCAGGTAGCGGGCGAAGTAGTCGTCGAGGGCGTCGAGCCCGCGGGTCGCCAGGGTGACGATCTCGCCGGAGGACCGCCGCGGGTCCGGCGCGGCGAGCGCGAGCCGGCGCACGAGCGCCGTCCGCAGCTGGGACTTGGCGCGGGCGGCACAGCGCAGCGCGGCGGACTCCGCGCCGTAGGTCAGCAGCGCCCGCGCCACCGCGACGACGGCGACGCCCCCGACCAGCCGGGCCAGGGTGTCGAGCCCGGCGCCCGGACCGATGGGCGTGCCGTCGGTGGCGAACGACGGCGTCGCCCCGGCCACCACCCGCGACACGAGCCAGGCCTGGGCCAGGATCAGCCCGGTCGCGGCGACCCCGCAGCCCGCGGCGACGGCCAGGTGCACCCGGACCGCGCTCGCGGTGCGCAGCAGCCGCGGGTCGACGGGCGGGCCGCCCGCGGGCGGCGCCCCGGCGGTGCCCGGCGGGGCCGGCGGAGCCGACGGGGTGGACGGGTGCGACATGGTCGTCATCGTGGCGCCGGTACCGCGGTGCCACGAGGGCCGGCGGGCCCCTCCGGTGCGACCCGCGCCCCGCCGAGGCGCTTGCGGAACACCCAGTAGCTCCAGGACTGGTAGGCGAGGACCAGCGGCAGGAACACGGCCGCGACCCAGCTCATGACCGTGAGCGTGTAGGGCGCGGACGCGGCGTTCGCGACGGTCAGGGTGTGGGCGGGGTCGGTGGTCGAGGGCAGCAGCGACGGGTACAGCTGCCCGAACAGCACGACCGACAGCCCGCCGATCGACAGCGCGGTGGCGGTGAACGCCCACCCCTCGCGGCCGAGCAGCAGCGCCACCCCGGCCGCGGCGAGGGCCAGCCCGCTGACCCAGGCGACCGTGCCGGTCCAGGACGGCTCACGCAGCGCGAGCGTCGCGGCCAGGAAGGCGACGGTGACCAGCAGGACCGGAACCACCGCCCGCAGGGCGAACCGGCGTGCCCGGTACCGCACCGGCCCGTCGGTCTTGAGCGCCAGGAACACCGCGCCGTGCAGGAGGAACAGCGCAGTGGTGACGACGCCGCCGAGCAGGGCGTAGCCGTTCAGCAGGTCCGCGAGCGAGGCCGTGACCACGGTGTTCTGCCCGCTGCCCGGGGCACTGAGCTCGGTCGGCAGGCCGCGGACCAGGTTGGCGAGCACCAGGCCCCACACGAAGGCCGGGACCAGCGACCCGAGACCGATCATGAGGTCCCAGCGGGCCTTCCAGGACGCGTCGGAGCGCTTGTGCCGGTACTCCAGCCCGACCCCGCGCACGATCAGGCCCAGCAGGACGAGCAGCACCGGCAGGTAGAGGCCCGACAGCGTCGCGGCGTACCAGGCGGGGAAGGCGGCGAACATCGCGCCGACGGCGGCGATCAGCCACACCTCGTTGCCGTCCCACACCGGGCCGATCGCGCCGAGCGCCGCCTCGCGGTCGGCCTCCTCGTCGCGGCCCAGGACGCGGACCAGCATCCCGACGCCGAAGTCGAACCCCTCGAGCACCAGGTAGCCGGTCCACAGCACGGCCACGGCCAGGAACCAGATCGTGGGCAGGTCCATCGTCGTCCCTCCGTAGGTCAGTAGCTGAACGCCGCGGGGCGGCGCTCGTCGTCGGTGCCGACGGCGGCGCCGTCGTCGGGACGGCCGTCGGAGCCGTCGGGGCCGTCGGGATCGTCGGTGTAGGGCAGTGCGGCGCCGGGACCGGCCTGCACATAGCGGAACAGCAGCCGCACCTCGACGACGGCGAGCACCCCGTAGAGCACGGTGAACGTGGCCAGGGAGAACGCGACCTGGCCCAGGCTCACCCCGGGGGAGACGCTCTGGGCGGTGAGCAGCTCGCCGTGCACCGTCCAGGGCTGGCGGCCCATCTCGGTCAGCACCCAGCCGGCGATGTTCCCGGCCAGCGCGGCGGGCAGCGCGGCGATCACGCCCCGGTAGGCCCACCGCTGGAGCCGCCCGGCCGGAGCCGGTGCGCCGTCGCGGGTGAAGCCGGGCAGCCGTCCGCCGCGGGTGAGCCAGAGCCCGGCCGTCGCGACCGCGACCCCGGCCAGGCCGAGGCCCATCATGAGCCGGAACGCCCAGTAGAGGACGGCGATGTTGGGCCGGTAGTCCCCGGGGCCGTAGAGCGCCTCGTACTGTGCCTGCACGTTCTCGATGCCCTGCACCGGGCCCCACGGGCTCCCGGTGGCCAGGAAGCTCAGGACGCCGGGGATCTGCACGTTGATGTGGTTGCGGCTGCCCTGGACGTCGCCGACGGCGAACAGTGAGAACCCGGCCGACTCCTCGGTCTGCCACAGCGCCTCGGCCGAGGCGAGCTTCATCGGCTCGTAGGTGGCGGCCAGCTTGGCCTGGTGGTCACCGGAGGCGATGACCAGCACCCCGGCGACGAGGGTGACGAGGAACCCGGTGCGCAGGGTCTTGCGGAACAGCGTGTGCTCGCTCGGGTGCGGCGTCGCGTCACCGGGACGGCGCCAGCGCTCGCGCATCAGCTTCCAGGCGCTGACCGCGGCGACGAACAGGCCCGCGATCAGGAACGCCGCGGCGACGACGTGGGCGTAGGTCGACCAGGCCTGCGGGTTGGTCAGCACGGCGCCGATGTCGGTGAGCCGGGCCCGGCCGGTGGCGCGGTCGACCTCGTAGCCGACCGGGTTCCGCATCCAGGCGTTCGCCGCGAGGATGAAGTACGCCGACAGGTTCGACCCGATCGCGGCGGCCCAGATGCAGGCCAGGTGCACGCCCCGGCGCAGCCGGTCCCACCCGAAGATCCACAGCCCGATGAAGGTGGACTCGAGGAAGAACGCGATCAGCGCCTCCATCGCCAGCGGCGCGCCGAACACGTCGCCGACGAAGGTGGAGTAGGCGCTCCAGTTCATCCCGAACTGGAACTCCTGCACGATCCCGGTGACCACGCCCATCGCGAAGTTGATCAGGAACAGCTTCCCGAAGAACTTCGTCGCCCGCAGGTACTCCTCCCGGCCCGTGCGGAACCAGGCGGTCTGCAGCGACGCGACGATCACCGAGAGCCCGATGGTCAGCGGCACGAACAGGAAGTGGTAGATCGTGGTGATCCCGAACTGCCAGCGAGCCAGGTCGAGCGCGTCCATCGGGACCTCCCGAGCGAAGTTCTACGTCCAGTAGTAGTTCTACCGGAAGTAGAAGATCAGCGGGGACCCGGGCCCGGTGGCGCTGGACACGCGGGCCGCCGCGGGTGCGCTCGCCCCCGGGTCCGGGGGGCTCGGTCCGGTCCTGTCCGGCCCGGTCAGGCGACGGCGAGGGTGCGCCGCAGGAAGTCCACCTGCGCGGCCACGGACCGCTCGAACATCTCGCCGAGATAGATGTCGAAGTGCCCGCACGGCAGCTCCAGCACCTCCGAGCCCGCCCCGGCCCGGGCGGCGACCGCACGCACCGACGCCGGCGGCGCGATCGAGTCCCGCGCCGCGACGACGACGAGGATCGGCGCCCGCAGCCGCCGCGCCGCCGTCACCGGGCGGTTGAGCGGGATCCGCAGCGCGCCCCGGGCCCGCATGGTGTTGCGGAACCCGGGTCCGGCGATCGAGGAGTAGCCGCTCTCGGCGTCGTGCGAGGTGATCGCCGCGGTCGACCCGGGCGGCCCGAACACCGCGATCCGGTGCGGCGGGCGCCCGAGCAGCCCGGCGGCGGCGTCGCGCAGGCCGTGCCCGGTGAGGCGGGCCAGCTGCCCGGGCCCGGCGTAGCGCAGGATCTCCAGCAGCGCGGCGGCCCCGTCCATCGCGGCGCCCTGGGAGATCACCGCGGCGACCTGGCCGTCGCGGGCGGCGACCGGGACCACGTGCCCGCCGGAGTACGAGCTGCCCCACAGCACGATCCGCTCCGGGTCGACGCCGGGCAGCGTGCGGGCGTACGCGATCGCGGCGTGGTAGTCGGCGCGGTGGCGGCCGTGGTGGACGTCCTGGTCGAGCCGCGGGTCGCCGGTGCCGTCGGAGGCGCCGAACCCGCGGTAGTCGAACACCAGCACCGCGCAGCCCGCGGCGGCGAAACGCTGCGCGAAGGGCAGCAGCCCGGAGTCGCGGGTGGCACCGAACCCGTGCGCCATGACGACGCAGGGCCGGCCGCGGTCGTTCGTGAGCGCGTCGCCGGACGCCGTGAGGAGCCAGGCCGCGCAGCGCAGCCCGCCGCTCGGGAACGACGTCTCGGCGGGGGTGACGGTCATCGTCTGCTCCTGCGGTGCACGGGCGGATCGAGTCGGTCCGGGCCGCTCGCGGCAGCACGCGGAGTCTCGGGGCCGGGTCATCGTGCCGCACCCCGGTGCCCGGCCGCTCGGTCAGGCCCCGGTCGGGCCGAACTGCTCGATCCGGATCGCGTGGTCGGGGACGCCGGCGGCGGCGAGCAGGTCGGCCGCGGCGGCGGAGAAGGCCGGCGAGCCGCACACGAACGCGGTCTCCCCGCCGCGGACCAGCGGGGCGAGGTCGGCGAGGGTGAGCCGGCCCGCCGGGCGGGTCGCGCCGGGCGGGGCGGTCCGGGTGAACACCGCGGTGACCGGCGGACCGGTGAGCTCCTCGCCGTAGAACAGATCGTCGGGGGTGCGGACCGAGACCAGCATCCGCACCAGGTCGGGACGGCCGACGGCGCGGGCGTGACGCAGCATCGCGGCCAGCGGAACCTGCCCGGACCCGCCGCCGACCAGCAGCGCGGGGGAGACGCCGTCCCAGGCGAACCAGCCCCCGACCGGGCCGCGGACCTCCAGCACGTCCCCGACGACGGCGACGTCGTGCAGGAACCCCGACACCTCGCCGTCGTCGAGACGTTCGACGGTCAGGGCGATCTCCGGCCGCCCGTCGGGCGCGGAGGCGACCGAGTACGAGCGCTGCGCGGTGTAGCCGTCCTCGGCGGTCAGGCGCAGCACGTAGTACTGGCCCGGCAGGTGGGTGGCCGGTTCCTCCAGGCCCAGCCGGAAGGTCTTCACCCCCGGGGCCTCGTCGTGCACCGACAGCACGGTCGCGGCCTGCCAGCGCAGGGTGCGGCGTGGGGTGGTGTCCACCGTCAGTCCCCCTGGAACCGCTGCTCGGACCACGGGTCGCCGCGGTCGTGGTAGCCGTTGCGCTCCCAGAAGCCCGGCTCGTCCTCGGCGAGCAGGCGCAGCCCGGCGACCCACTTCGCGCTCTTCCAGAAGTAGAGGTGCGGCACCAGCAACCGTGCCGGGCCGCCGTGCTCGCGGGTCAGCGGCGCGCCCTGTGCCTCGAACGCCAGCCACGCCCGGCCGCCGGTCAGGTCCGACAGCGGCATGTTCGTGGTGTAGCCCGAGTGCGAGTGCGCGACGGCGAACCGCGCCTCCGGCAGCGGTCCCGCCGCCTCCAGCAGCGTGTCGACCGCGACCCCGCTCCAGCGCATCCCGAACTTCGACCAGGTCGTGACGCAGTGGATGTCGCCGTCCCACCGCTCGCGGGGCAGGGCGCGGATCTCGTCCCAGGTCCACTCGACCGGGCGCTGCACGAGACCGTCGATGCGGAAGGTCCAGCGGGCGGTGTCCAGCACGGGGGCGCGTTCGGCGGTCAGCACCGGCCACTGGTCGCCGGCGTCGTACTGGCCGGGCGGCAGCCGTCGGTCACGCGGTCTGCGCCCGACGAATCCTCGGGTCACGCGGGGCATGCCGACCACAATGCACCCCCGCCCCCGGTTGTTCCCGCCCCGGCCCGTCACACCGGCACCCGGCCGCCAGGGGCTACCGGTGGGGACTACCGGCGGGGAACGGCCGCGTGCACGCCGCGAGGCCCCCGGACGGCCCCGTTGCGCCAGTCGGGTGCATCACAGGCCGTGCGCGCCTCGCCACAGCGCATGCCCCTGGCGGCACCGGCTCACTAGACTCCGCTGCACTTCGGTGGCGTCGACGACGGCGCCATCCGGCGGGCAACGAGGCCGCCCCGCGGGCCGGTGAGGAGAACAGAGCGGATGACGGACAGTGACCGCAGCGCGGTCGGCCGCGCAGCCGGTCCGGAGGGCTCTTCCGTGGATGCTCCGGTGGAGCCGGAGGAGCTGGTCCTCGCGGGCGCCTTCGACCCGGTCACCCGCGACCAGTGGCTCGCCGCCGTGGACGCGGTGGTGCGCAAGTCGGGCCGGCTCGGCGAGGACGCCGAGCTCGGGGCCGGGGTCGAGACCCTGACCCGCACCTCACCCGACGGGATCCGGGGCGCGCCGCTCTACGCCGAGGAGGACACCACCGACCTGCCGCCCACCGGCGTGCCGGGGTCGTGGCCGTTCACCCGCGGCGCCCGCACCGACGGGCACGTCCCCGACGGCTGGGACATCCGCCAGCGCCACGCGGGCACCGACCCGGCCGCCGTCCGGGAGGCCGTGCTGGCGGACCTGGAGTGCGGCGTCACCTCGGTGTGGCTGCGGGTGGGCGAGGGCGGCGTCGCCGTCGCCGACCTGGCGCGCGCCCTCGACGGCGTGCACCTGGACCTGGCCGGGGTCGCCCTCGACGCCGGGACCGAGCAGGTCGCCGCCGCGCACGCCTACCTGGACCTGGCCGCCCGCAACGGCGTCGAGGACGCCGAGCTGCTCGGCTCGCTGGGCGTCGACCCGATCGGGCTGCGCGCCCGCGCGGGCTCCGGCCCGGACGTCGAGTCCGTCGTCGAGGTCGCCCGTCGCGTGCACGGCACCTTCGACAAGGTCACCGCGATCACCGTCGACGCGACCGTGGTCCGCGAGGCCGGCGGCTCCGACGCCCAGGAGCTGGGCTGGTCCCTGGCCGCGGGGGTCGCCTACCTGCGTGCCCTGGACGCCGCGGGGATCGGGGTGGCCGACGCGGCCCGGCTGATCGAGTTCCGCTACGCCGCCACTCCCGAGCAGTTCCCGACGATCGCGACCCTGCGGGCGGGCCGGCGGCTGTGGGCCCGGGTGCTGGAGGCCTCCGGCGTCACCGACGTGCCGCAGACCCAGCACGCCACCGTCCCCGACGCGCTGTTCACCCGGCGCGACCCGTGGGTGAACATGCTGCGCGGCACCGTCGCCGGGTTCGCCGCGGGCGTCGGCGGGGCCGACGCGGTCACCGTGCCGCCGTTCGACGCCGCCCTCGGCGTCGCCGAGCCGTTCTCCCGCCGCATCGCCCGCAACACCCAGAACCTGCTGGTCGAGGAGTCGCACCTGGCGCGGGTCATCGACCCGGCGGGCGGGTCCTGGTACGTCGAGCACCTCACCGAGGACCTCGCGCGGGTGGCCTGGGAGTTCTTCGTCGAGATCGAGGCCGCGGGTGGCGCGGTCGCCGCGCTCGACTCCGGCCTGGTCGCGGAGAAGGTGGGCGAGGTCCGCGCCCGCCGCGAGGCCGACGTCGCGAAGCGGAAGGCCCCGCTCACCGGCGTCTCGGAGTTCCCCGACCTGAACGAGAAGCCGGTGCGACGCACCCCGCTGCCGCCGGCCGTCGAGCGCGGGGGGCTGCCGCTCTACCGCCCCGCCGAGGCCTACGAGGCCCACCGGGACCGCTCCGACGCGCTGCTGGCCGAGACGGGCTCGCGTCCCACCGCCTTCCTGGCGACCCTCGGCCCGCTGGCGGTCTACACCGCCCGCGCCGGGTTCACCCGCAACCTGCTGGCCGCGGGCGGTGTCGACACCGTCGACGCCGGCCCGACCGAGACCGCAGCCGACGTCGTCGAGGCGTTCGGGAAGAGCGGCTCGCCGGTCGCGGTGCTCTGCTCCTCGGACACGCTCTACGACGAGCGGGCCGCCGAGGCCGCCGCCGCGCTGCGCGAGGCCGGGGCCACCCACATCCTGCTCGCGGGGAAGCCGAAGGAGCCGGTGCCCGGCGTCGACGGCCACCTGTTCGCCGGCTGCGACGCCCTCGCCGTCCTGGACGACGTGTACACCCACCTGGAGGGCTCGAAGTGAGCATTCCCGACTTCACCACCGTGCCGCTCCTGGGCGACACAGCGCCCGCCACGGCGTGGAACGGCTCCGCCCCGACGTGGGAAGCACCGGAGGGGATCGGCGTCAAGCCGCTCTACACCGCCGACGACCTCGCCGGCGTCGACTTCCTGCACACCTACCCGGGCATCACCCCGTACCTGCGCGGGCCGTACCCGACGATGTACACCAACCAGCCGTGGACGGTGCGCCAGTACGCCGGATTCTCCACCGCCGCGGAGTCCAACGCGTTCTACCGGCGCAACCTCGCGGCCGGGCAGAAGGGCCTGTCGATCGCGTTCGACCTGGCCACCCACCGCGGGTACGACTCCGACCACCCCCGCGTGGCGGGCGACGTCGGCATGGCCGGTGTCGCGATCGACTCGATCCTCGACATGCGCCAGCTCTTCGACGGCATCCCGCTGGACAAGATGTCGGTGTCGATGACGATGAACGGCGCCGTCCTCCCGGTGCTGGCGCTCTACATCGTCGCCGCCGAGGAACAGGGCGTGAGCCCCGAGAAGCTGACCGGAACCATTCAGAACGACATTCTGAAGGAGTTCATGGTCCGCAACACCTACATCTACCCGCCGCAGCCGTCTATGCAGATCATCTCCGACATCTTCGGCTTCACCAGCCGGAAGATGCCGAAGTTCAACTCGATCTCCATCTCCGGGTACCACATCCAGGAGGCGGGTGCGACCAACGACCTGGAGCTCGCCTACACCCTGGCCGACGGCGTGGAGTACCTGCGGGCCGGTGTCGACGCCGGGCTGGACATCGACAAGTTCGCCCCGCGACTGAGCTTCTTCTGGGCGATCGGCATGAACTTCTTCATGGAGGTCGCCAAGATGCGGGCCGCCCGCCTGCTCTGGTCGAAGCTCGTGAACCGGTTCGAGCCGCAGAACGCCAAGTCGCTGTCGCTGCGGACGCACTCCCAGACCTCCGGCTGGTCGCTGACCGCGCAGGACGTCTACAACAACGTCGTCCGCACCTGCGTCGAGGCGATGGCCGCGACCCAGGGCCACACCCAGTCGCTGCACACCAACGCCCTCGACGAGGCCCTCGCGCTGCCGACGGACTTCTCCGCGCGGATCGCCCGCAACACCCAGCTGCTGCTGCAGCAGGAGTCGGGCACCACGAACGTCGTCGACCCGTGGGGCGGCTCGTACTACGTCGAGAAGCTCACCTACGACCTCGCCAAGCGGGCGTGGGCGCACATCGACGAGGTCGAGAAGGCCGGCGGCATGGCCCAGGCCATCGACGCCGGCATCCCGAAGATGCGTGTCGAGGAGGCCGCGGCCCGCACCCAGGCCCGCATCGACTCCGGCCGCCAGCCGGTGATCGGCGTCAACAAGTACGTCGTCGAGGCCGACGAGCAGATCGACGTGCTCAAGGTCGACAACAAGAACGTGCGACGCGAGCAGCTCGAGAAGCTGCAGCGGCTGCGCGCCGAGCGCGACGACCGCGCCGTCGACGAAGCGCTGCGGGCGCTGACCGGCGCCGCGGAGAAGATCGCCGAGGGCTCGTCGCGCTCCGACGACGAGAACCTGCTCCAGCTGGCCGTGAACGCGGCCCGCGACCAGGCCACGGTCGGGGAGATCTCCGACGCACTCGAGAAGGTCTTCGGGCGCCACGCCGGTCAGATCCGCATCATCTCCGGTGTGTACTCCGCCGAGGCCGGGCAGAACCCGGCGATCGACCGCGCCCGCGAGCTCGTCTCCGAGTTCGCCCGCCACGAGGGCCGCCAGCCCCGCATCCTGGTCGCGAAGATGGGCCAGGACGGCCACGACCGCGGCCAGAAGGTCATCTCCACCGCGTTCGCCGACATCGGCTTCGACGTCGACGTCGGGCCGCTGTTCCAGACCCCGGCCGAGGTCGCGAAGCAGGCCGCCGAGTCCGACGTGCACGTGATCGGCGCCAGCTCGCTGGCCGCAGGACACCTCACGCTGGTCCCGGAGCTGCGCCGAGAGCTCGCCGAGCTGGGGCGCGACGACATCATGGTCGTCGTCGGCGGGGTCATCCCGCCCGCGGACGTGCCGGAGCTGCTGGAGATGGGCGCCGCCGCGGTGTTCCCGCCCGGCACGGTCATCGCCGAGGCGGCCGTCGACCTGCTCGGCAAGCTGTCCGCCGCGCTCGGTCACGACGACCCGGACACGTCCGCACCGGCCGGCAGCGTCTACGCCGACTGAGCCCGCCGGCACGGTGTCGCCGTCACGGTGTCCCCGGGCTCGTGCCTCCGTCACCGTGCCGCTGTCACCGTGCCGCCGTCCTTGCGCCCGGTGTGCCCACCCGCGCACCGGGCGCGGTGCCGACCCGCAAGGAGAGTCCCGCCGATGGCCCCTCGCGTCCCCGACCCCGCGGAGCTCGCCCGCGGGGTCCTGGCCGGCGACCGCACCCTGCTCGCCCGGGCGATCACCCTGGTCGAGTCCAGCAGGCCCGACCACCAGCGGGCCGCCCAGGAGCTGCTCCTGGAGCTCACCCCGAAGGCCGGGCACGCGGTGCGGGTCGGCATCTCCGGGGTGCCCGGTGTTGGGAAGTCGACGTTCATCGAGGCGATGGGGTCGAAGCTCACCGCGCAGGGCCACCGGGTGGCGGTGCTCGCCGTCGACCCGTCGTCCACCCGGACCCGCGGCTCCATCCTGGGGGACAAGACCCGGATGCCGCGCCTGGCCGTCGACCCGGACGCGTTCGTGCGGCCCTCGCCCTCGGCGGGCACGCTCGGCGGGGTCGCCCGCCGCACCCGGGAGACGATGGTGGTCATGGAGGCCGCCGGGTTCGACGTCGTGCTCGTCGAGACCGTCGGGGTCGGCCAGTCCGAGACCGCCGTCGCCGGGATGGTCGACACCTTCCTGTTCCTCACCATCGCCCGCACCGGCGACGCGCTGCAGGGGATCAAGAAGGGCATCCTGGAGCTCGCCGACGTCGTCGCGGTGAACAAGGCCGACGGCCCGCACGAGCGCGACGCCCGCGCCGCGGCCCGTGAGCTCGCCGGCGCGCTGCACATGATGACCCCCACCTCGGCGCACTGGCGCACCCCGGTGCTGTCCTGCTCGGCGCAGACCGGCAAGGGGCTGGACGCGGTGTGGGAGAAGGTCACCGCGCACCGCGAGGCCCTCGAGTCCGCCGGTGAGCTCGCGACCCGGCGCGCCGACCAGCAGGTCGAGTGGATGTGGCAGATGGTGCGCGACCGGCTGATGGACCGGGTGCTGCACGACCCGGCGACGGCCGAGCGGCTCCCGAAGCTCACTGCCGAGGTCCGCGAGGGCGGGCTCACCCCCACCCTCGCCGCCCAGCAGATCCTCGACGTCCTGGGCTGAACCACCCGTTTCGGTCCCTGCCCGCACCGGGGCGGGTCACTAGCGTCGGCGACCGTGAACGAGCGGATCATCCCCGGGATGCTGGCGATCGGGCTCGGGTCGGCGCTGGTGCTGGCCGTGCTCGTCCCCGTCGTCGCGGTGACCTACCGTCGCCGCGGCCGGTTCGGGCCCGGGGAGCTGGCCGTGCTCGTCGCCGTCCCGGTGTACGGCCTGGCGATCCTCGGCTACACCCTGCTCCCGCTGCCCCAGGTCGACGCGGCGTTCTGCGCCGGGCGCACCGCGGCGGACTCGCTGCAGACCCGGCCGTTCGCCTTCGTCGGCGACATCGCCCGGATCGCCGCCCGCCAGGACGCGACCGGCGCGCGGGCCTGGCTCGCGAACGCCGCCGTCCAGCAGGTCGTGCTCAACGTGGTGCTGTTCGCGCCGCTGGGCTGGCTGCTGCGCGGGGTGTTCCGCCGCTCGCTGCCGGTCACCGTCGCCGCCGGGTTCGCGGTCTCGCTGCTCGTCGAGGCCACCCAGTACACCGGCAACTGGTTCCTGTTCCCGTGCGCCTACCGGCTCGCCGACGTCGACGACCTCATCGCCAACACCGCGGGCGCCCTGCTCGGCGGGCTCGCCGCGATGCTGCTGCGGCCCCGCTCGTGGGACGAGACGGGCGACCCGGACCTCCCGGCGCCGGTCACCGGCGGGCGACGCCTGCTCGGCGCCGTGTGCGACCTGATGGCGGTGTGGGCGACCGGGGCGCTGTTCGGGGCGCTGCTGCTCGGTGGGGTCACCGTCGTCGCCGGGCTGCGGGCGCCGTTCCCGGACTGGTACGACACCGCCAACGCCGTCGTCGGCTTCTGGGTGCCGTTGCTGGCGTTCCTGGTCGTGCCGCTGTTCGGCCGGGGCGGGACGGTCGGCCAGCGTGCGGTGCGGCTGCGCCCGGCGCTGCCCGACGGCAGGGTCCCCGGCCGCGGACGCCGCCTCGCCCGGGCACTGCTCGGCACCGGCGGTTTCCTGCTGCTGTCCGGTCCGTCCGGGGGGCTCGGCCTGCTCGGGCTGGTATGGGGGCTCGTCGGCCTGGTCGGGCTCTGGCGCAGCACCGGCCACCGCGGGGTGGCCGGACGCCTCACCGGGCTCGCGATGGTCGACGCCAGGGAGCCCACCCGCACCACCCCGGACGACCGTCGCGTGGTGCGGGACGGGTCCGCGGGCTGACCGCTCAGGACCGGGCGTCGGCCAGCTTCTCCGCCAGCGCCGCCCGCAGGATCGCCTGCTCCGCGGCGAGCATCGTGAACGTGCACCCCAGCGCCCGGAAGCGCCGCACGTGCGCGGGGGAGTCGCAGTAGATGCCCACCGGCACCCCGGCCCGCGCACACACCGCGGTGATCCCGGAGACCAGCTCGGCGTGGCGGTCGGACCCCGGGCCGCCGTCGTCCTGGGCGGCGACCGGGAGCCCGTGCGCCAGCGCCAGGTCCGACGGCCCGACGAACACCGCCGCCACCCCGTCGACGGCCACGATGTCGGCCAGGTTCGCCACCGCCGCGACCGTCTCCACCATCACCACCGTGCGGGGCGGGGCGAACACGTCGCGGCCCTGCCACGACGGGCGGACCGGGCCGAAGCTGCGCACCCCGTCCGGCGGGTAGCGGCACGCCGCGACCGCCGCCGCGGCCTGCTCGCCGGTGTCGACGAGCGGGACGATCACGCCGTCGGCGCCCCGGTCCAGGGCCCGCCCGATGCCCTCCGCGCCGTGACCGGGGACCCGTACCAGCGCCGGCGTCCCGGTCGCGGACAGGGCCTGCAGCATGCCGAGAACGGTGTCGTCGCCGATCAGGCCGTGCTGGGTGTCGACGCAGACCAGGTCGAACCCGACGGAGCCGGCGATCTCGGCGACGGCGGAGGAGGGCAGCTGCAGCCAGCCACCGACCGCGTCGTCGGTGAACAGGGGATCAGTCGTCATGCGACGACCGTGCCGCCCGACCCGTCCGACGCGCCAGTCGAGATCGTCGTCTCGTTGTGCGCCGGACCCCCGTCGGCTGGGATGGTCAGGTGAGCCTCACCTTCCCCGGCCGAACCGTGCGCCGAGCCGTGCCCCGTGCCGTGCGCCCCGTCCTGCCCCGTGCGGTGGCCGCCGCGGTGTGCCTGTTCCTGCTCGCCGGCTGCGGCGCCGGGGCGACCCGGACACCCGCGCCGGCGGGCACGGACGGTGCGGCCCCCACCGCGCTGCCCGCCGGGCAGGGCTCGCCCGAGCCCGACGGCGTCTTCCCGCGCACCGTCACCCACGAGACGGGCACCACGACGATCCCGGCCGAGCCCCGGCGGGTCGTGGTCATCTCCACCGGGCAGCTCGACGGGCTGCTGTCCCTCGGCGTCGTGCCCGTCGGGTCCACCCGGGCCGAGGCGGCCACGATGGTCCCGGAGTACCTCACCACGGCGTTCCCGCAGCACCGGGCCGCGCTGGCGGCGATGGCCGACCTGGGCCTGCGCACCGACCCGGCGATCGAGGCGGTCGCCGCGGCGCGCCCGGACCTGATCGTGGCCAACGTGGCCGGGGCGCAGGAGGTCGCCTCCCGGCTGTCCGCGATCGCGCCGACCGTGATGACCCGGGGCAACGGCGTGAACTGGAAGACCGACCTGCTGCTGATCGGGCACGCGCTGGGCCGGGCCGGCGCCGCGCAGGCCCTCGTCGACGACCTCGCCGGGCGGGCCCGTGCCGTCGGCGAGCAGGCCGGGCCGGTCGAGGTGTCGCTGCTGCGCATCCAGCCCACCCGGGTCCGGGTCTTCGGCGTCGGTTCGTTCCCCGGCTCGCTGCTCGCCGACGCCGGGATCACCCGGCCGCCGAGCCAGCGCTTCGCCGCGACCTCGGAGGACCTGTCCGCCGAGGAGCTCGGCCGCGCCGACGCCGGATGGATCTTCTACGGCGTCCAGGGCGCCGCACCGGACGCACGGCCGCCGGCCCTGCTGACCGAGGGGATCGGGGCCTCGCTCGGTGCCGTGCGGGACCGGCGCACCACCGCCGTCGACGACGACACCTGGTTCCTCAACGCGGGCCCGCAGGCCGCGCGCGTGGTGCTCGACGACCTGGCCGCCGCACTCGGGACGGGGTGAGCCCGGCCGGCCGCCGACGGCGGGGTGCGATCATCACCCCATGTCGTCGCCGTCCGCGCAGCCGGTGTCCCTGCCCGCCCGGCCGGTGGTCGGGGTCCTGCACCCCGGCGCGATGGGCGCCGCACTCGGCTCGGCCCTCAAGGCCCGGGCCGGCGCGGTGATCTGGGCCGACGCCGGCCGCTCGCACGCCACCGCCAAGCGCGCCGAGCTGGCCGACCTGCAGGCGGTGCCGACGGTCGCCGACCTCGCCGCCCGGGCCGACGTGATCGTGTCGATCTGCCCGCCGCACGCCGCGCGCGAGGTGGCGGGCCTGGTGGGCTCCGGGCTGACCGGGCGCACCGACCGGCCGCTCTACGTCGAGGCCAACGCCGTGTCCCCGGACACCGTCCGCGGTGTCGCGACGCTCCTCGGCGACCGTGCGACCGTCTGCGACGGCGCCGTCATCGGACCGCCGGCGTGGACGGCGGGCACCACGACGCTGTGGCTGTCCGGGCCGGGGGCCGACGCCGCCGCCACCCTGTTCGAGCCCGGCCCGTTCGACGCCCGGGTGCTCGGGACCGCCGGGACCGACCTGGGCACCGCGAGCGGGCTCAAGGCCTGCTTCGCGCTGCAGAGCAAGGCCGCACCGATGCTGTGGGTGGCGCTGGAGGAGGCCGCGGCGGCGTTCGGCGTCACCGACGCCCTGCACGCCGAGCTGGACCGGGCCGGGGTCGACCACGCCGCCGCGCTGGCCCACGCCCGCGAGCGCATGGCGGGCAGGGCGTGGCGCTGGGCGGGGGAGATGGACGAGGCGGCCGACGCGTTCGCCGCCGTCGGGCTGCCCGACGGCTTCTCCCGCGCCGCCGCGGAGCTCTACCGGCGCGCGGCGGGGGCCGGGCAGGACGGCTGAGCCGGGCCCGGCACCGCCTCGGCGGCACCGGACCCGGCCGATCTCACGCCGCGACGCTGCCGTGCGGGTCGATCACGAACTTGCGGGCCACGCCGCCGTCGAACTCCTGGTAGCCGCGCGGGGCGTCGTCCAGCGAGATCGTGGTCGCGTTGACCGCCTTCGCGATCTGCGCCCGGTCGGACAGGATCGCCTGCATCAGCTGCCGGTTGTACTTCTTCACCGGGCACTGACCGGTGGTGAGGCTGTGCGACTTCGCCCAGCCCAGCCCGATCCGCACGCCCAGGGTGCCCTCCTTGGCCTTGTCGTCGGCGGCACCGGGGTCGCCGGTGACGTAGAGCCCCGGGATGCCGAGCGCGCCGCCGACCCGGGTCACCTCCATGACCGAGTTCAGCACGGTCGCGGGCGCCTCCCCGGCGTCGCGGCCGTGTCCGCGGGCCTCGAAGCCGACGGCGTCGACGGCGGCGTCGACCTCGGGCTCGCCGAGCAGCTGCTCGAGCTGCTCGGCCAGGGTGCCGTCGGCGGACAGGTCGACGGTCTCGCAGCCGAAGCTGCGGGCCTGGGCGAGCCGCTCGGGGATCATGTCCCCGACGACGACCGCGGCCGCCCCCAGCAGCTGTGCGGCGTGCGCCGCGGCCAGCCCGACCGGCCCGGCGCCGGCCACGTAGACCGTCGACCCGGTGGTCACTCCCGCGGTCACCGCGCCGTGGTAGCCGGTCGGGAAGATGTCCGAGAGCATCGTCAGGCCCAGGATCTTCTCCAGCGCCTGGTCGCGGTCGGGGAAGCGCAGCAGGTTGAAGTCGGCGAAGGGCACCATCACGTACTCGGCCTGGCCGCCGATCCAGCCGCCCATGTCGACGTAGCCGTAGGCGGCGCCGGGACGGGCCGGGTTGACGTTCAGGCAGACAGCGGTCTTGCCCTCGTTGCACATCCGGCACCGCCCGCAGGCGATGTTGAACGGCACCGAGCAGATGTCGCCGACCTTCGCGAACAGCACGTCGTCGCCGACCTCGACGATCTCGCCGGTGATCTCGTGGCCGAGGGACTGCCCGACCGGTGCGGTCGTGCGGCCGCGGACCATGTGCTGGTCGGAGCCGCAGATGTTGGTGGTGACGATCTTCAGGATCGCCGCGTGCGGGGCCTTGCGCGCGATGCCGAGGCCGTCGACGACGTCGGACGGCAGCTCCAGCTTCGGGTAGTCGATCGACTCGACGGCGACCTGGCCGGGCCCCTTGTACACGACGACGCGGTTGTCGGGCATGACGTGCTCCTCGTTGCGCGGGGGTGCGGGCCGCGATCACGGCCGCACGGTGGCTCCGTGGACCGAGGGATCCCCTGCGCCCCATCGGGGCCGGCCACGTCGCTGGTCCCGACCCTCCCAGCTCGTGGCGGGGTGCGCACCTGACGATGGGTGCAGGTCCGAAGGGGGCAGCGCCGCCCGGCGCCGGACGACGGCGCGGGTGATACTGCGCGGATGGCCGTTGACGATCTTCTCGAGCCGCCGGTCCCGGTGCTCCCCGCGCCGTACCACACCCCCGAGCGCGAGGCGCTGCTGAAGCAGGCCCGCGAGTTCGCCGCGAGCCGGGTGCTGCCCGTCGCCGACGAGCTGGACCCGCGCAAGGGCGAGATCCCCCGCGACCTGCTCGACGAGATGGGCGAGCTGGGCTACTTCGGCATCACCGTCGACCGCGAGCACGGCGGTCTCGGCCTCGGTGCGTTCGAGTACTGCATGGTGGCCGAGGAGCTGGCCAGGGCCTGGATGAGCGTCGGGTCGATCATCGCCCGCGCGCAGGGCGCCGGGACCGCCGTCGCCGACCCGCGGCGCCGCGCGGAGCTGCTGCGCCGGTCGGCTCGCGGACAGTGGATCGGCGCGATCGCGCTGTCCGAGCCCGACGCCGGGTCCGACCTGGCCGCGGTGGAGACCCGCGCGGTCCGCGACGGCGACGAGTTCGTGATCACCGGGCACAAGCGCTGGACCGGCAACGCCAAGGCCGCCGACTTCATCCAGGTGCTGGTGCGCACCGACGACCCGGCGCCGGGGGAGAAGCGCTCCGCGGGCCTCGCGACCGTCGTCGTGGAGAAGGAGCGCGACACCTTCCCCGCCGGGATCACCGGCCGGCCCATCGACAAGATCGGCTACCACGGCTTCGTCACCTGGGACCTGGAGTTCGACGGTGTGCGGGTGCCGGTCGGCAACCAGCTCGGCGACGGCGGCGAGGGCTTCGCCGACGCCCAGGCCTGGCTCAACATCGCCCGGGTGCACACCGCGGCGCGCGCGGTCGGGCTGGCCAGGGCCGCCGTCGAGGACTGCGTGCGCTACCTCCAGCGCCGCCACCAGTTCGAGCACCCGATCGGCGACTTCCAGGCCGTCCGGTTCACCCTCGCCACGATGGCCGCCCGGGTCGAGCAGGCCCGCGCCTTCTACCAGAACGTGGCGCACCGGCTCGACCTCGGCGAGCCCTGCGAGCGGGAGGCGGCGATGGTCAAGTTGCTGGCCACCGAGATGGCCGCCGAGGTCACCGCGGACGGCGTCCAGCTGCACGGCGGCAACGGCTACACCACCGAGCACCAGGTGGAACGGCACTGGCGTGACGCCCGGCTGACGACGATCTTCGAGGGCACGAGCGAGATCCAACGCAAGATCATCTCCGACCGGCTGCTCCCGCGCAGCCCGCTCGGCTGACGGCGACGCCGGGGGCGTCAGCGGAAGGCGGCCCGCACCGCGCCGAGGGCGTCGGACTCGTCGAGCCCGAGGCGGCGGGCGAGCTCGGCCAGCTCGGTGGCCTTGCGCTCCAGCTCGGCGCGCCCACCGGTGGCCCGCTCGCTGAGCACGGCCCCGCGGCCGCGCCGCAGGTCGACCAGGCCCTCGTCGCGCAGCTGCTGGTAGCCGCGCAGCACGGTGTGCAGGTTGATCCCGAGCGCGCCCGCGACCTCACGGGCAGGCGGCAGCCGGTCCCCGGCGGCGGCCCGCCCGTCGGCGACCGCCCGGCGGACCGAGGCCGCGACCTGGTCCCCGAGCGGCACCGGCGACGACGGGTCGACCCGGATCAGCACGACGGTGCGGCGCCGGCCGCGCCCTGCCCGGCGCGCCGGTCCAGCTCGGCGTTGACCAGTCCGGCCGCGGTGGCGGCGTCGGGCACGGTGACGACGAACCTGCGGTCGTCGGTGAGGTCGAGCACCAGCGCCTCCCCGGCCCGCCGGGCGCGGTAGCCGAGCACCGACGGCGTCCGGCGCAGGACGCCGTACTCGTTCCAGCGGAAGTGCTCCGGGTCGAGCTGCTCCGACCGCGCGCCGCGGACCTCGGCCAGCGGTGCCTCGGCCAGCGGGCGGCCGAGCAGGGCCTGGCGGACGTGCACCCCGGCGTCGTCGACCCGGACCCGGGCGACGGCGGTCAGCGCGGTCGTGACGACGGCAGCGGCGATCAGCACGACGACGAGCGGGGCCGCCCCGCCCGCGAGCAGCAGCGCCACCCCGGCCAGGACCAGCACGCCCGCGAGGACCAGGGTCGGACGGGAGAGCACGGAGCGCGCCCACAGGTAGCGCTCACCTGGCGCGAGCGGGGTGCGCACCGCGCCGGCCGGGGCGCCCCCGGTCGCCGACGGGTGCGGGGCGTCCGGACCGGCGAGCACGTGCCCCAGTCCGTAGGCGACCACGGCCCCGGCGAGCACGGCGACGGTCCAGGCCCAACCGGGGACCTGCGGGGCCAGCCGGGAGGCCGGCACCCACCACACGATGACGGCGAACGCCCAGGACGTGCCGACGGCGCGACGCTCGACATCGGGCCGCCCGGAACGCAGCCGCAGCAGCGGCAGCCCCAGCGCGAGCAGCCCGATGACGACCACCGGGACGGCGAACCGGCCGTCCGGCCGGGTCGCCACCAGGGCGGCGAGCCCGGCCAGGGTCAGTGCCACCGCGGGGGCGGCGGCCAGCAGCCGGCGCCGGCTCGTACGGCCGGCGGGTGTGGGGGATGTGGTCATGACGTCCTCCGTCCTCGAACGAACTGAACTTGTTCGCAATGTACTAGAACAATGCTGCCAGCGCATCCCTCGGGGGATACGGGTGTGCCGGGCAGGCGCGCCGGCGGTGGTCGGCACGCGTCGGCACCGCTCACTGGATCGGGTGAACCGCCGTGCGTGTGACCTGCACGGATGGGGTCGCGTCACACGGACGTGACACGGGCGATACGGTGCGGTAGCCGTCCCGCGCCACCCTGTGGCTCCCGGTCGCGCATCGTGACGACGAGCGCAGCGTGGGGCGGAACGGACGACCGCGGCGCCCCCGGGCCGTCGGGGTCGCGACGCGCGGAGGGTGGATGGCACGGTCGGAGATCGGACGCACCGGGGCCCGGTTCGGGACGCCCCCGTCCCGGAGTACCCGCACGGCAGACCACCGGAGCCGACCCCGGAGTCGGACTCGGGGTCGGGGCCGACCGTCGTCGGGGAGGAGCCCGAGCCGGAGAGCCTGGTCGGGGTGACCGGGGCCCGGTTCGGCGGGCACTCGGCGAAGCGGACCCGGCTGAGCCGCCGCGAGCGCGCGGCCCGGCGGGCCGCTGCCCGGGCCGGGGCGGAGGGCGCGGGAGCGCCGTCGGCCGACGGCGCACCCGGCAACGCGGCCGCCACACCTGGCGGCATCGCCCCGGAGAACCCCGACGCCGTCGGTGCGGGCCTCGCCGACACCGCCCCGCTGCCGATGGTCGCGGGCCGGCCGGACGGCCCCGCCACCGCGGGTCCGGGCCACCCGTCGGGTGCTGCCGCCGGCACGGACGGCGGGGCTGCCGGCGGCTCGGACAGCGGCGCGGCCGGCGGCACGGGCGGCGGTGCGGCCGGCGCGTCGCCGCAGGTCCCGGCGTTCGCCCCGGTCCGGCCCTACGTCATGACCGGTGGCCGTACCCGGGTCCGCGCCGAGCTGCGGCTGGAGACGCTGGTCTCGGTGCGGCCCGCCCCCGGCCCCGCCCCGCGGGCCGAGTCGGTCGAGCGCGCCACGGTGCTGCGGCTCTGCGCCCGGCCCCGGTCGGTGTCGGAGGTCGCGGCGCTGGCCGCGGTGCCGCTGGGTGTGGCCCGCGTGCTCATCGACGACCTCGCCTCCGAGGGGCGACTGGTGGTGCACGGCGTGTCCTCGGCGGAGGACGGGCCGAGCGTCGCGTTGATGGACCGGGTCCTGGCGGGGCTGCGCAGGCTGTAGGTCGCCGGGCACGACAGCGCTGCCCCCGGTCCGCGGGCGCCCTGCGAGGACCGCCCGCCGGGGCCAGGATGGGGACATGACCGATCCCCGTCCCGTCCGCATCGGGCTGCAGCTGCAGCCCCAGCACGCCGACTACGCCGACATCCGCCGCACCGTCGCCGCCGCGGAGGAGGCCGGCGTCGACATCGTCTTCAACTGGGACCACTTCTTCCCGCTCTACGGCGAGCCCGACGGCAAGCACTTCGAGTGCTGGACCATGCTCGGCGCCTGGGCCGAGGCGACCTCCCGGGTGGAGATCGGCGCCCTGGTGACCTGCAACAGCTACCGCAACCCCGAGCTGCTCGCCGACATGGCTCGCACCGTCGACCACATCTCCGGCGGCCGGCTCATCCTGGGCATCGGGTCCGGCTGGTTCCAGCGCGACTACGACGAGTATGGCTACGAGTTCGGCACGGCGGGCGGCCGGCTGAACGACCTGGCCGCCGCCCTGCCCCGGATCCGCGACCGGTGGTCGAAGCTCAACCCGGCTCCCACCCGCGACATCCCGATCCTCATCGGTGGCGGCGGCGAGAAGAAGACACTGCGCTACACCGCCGAGCACGCCGGCATCTGGCACGGCTTCGGCGACGTCGACACCCTCGTCCGCAAGTCCGCCGTGCTCGACGGACACTGCCGCGACATCGGCCGCGACCCGGCCGAGATCGAGCGCTCGGTGGGTGTCGAGGGCTCCCCGCAGGACTCCGCAGCCGCCCTGTACGACGCCGGCGCTCGGCTGTTCACCGTCGGCGAGGACGGCCAGGGCGGCTACGACCTGGCCCGGCTGAAGGACTGGATCGCCTGGCGCGACGAGCGCAACGCCGCCTGACGGGCTGTTCAGAGCTCGCGCAGGAACGGGTCCCGGATCAGGTCCGGGACCCGTTCGGCGGCGACCGCCGGTGCGTAGTACCAGCCCTGGGCGTTGGCGCAGCCGTACTCGCGCAGCCGCGCCGCCTGCTCCCGGGTCTCCACCGCCTCGGCGGTGACCTCCAGGTCCAGCGCCGAGGCCAGCGAGATCAGCGTGCGCAGGATGACGTCGTCGCGCTCGGCGGTCCCGGCGAGGAAGTGCCCGGCCAGCTTGAGCCGGTGCACCGGCAGGTGCCGCAGGTAGGCGAGGTTCGAGTAGCCGGTCCCGAAGTCGTCGATGGCGATCTTCACCCCGAGCCGGTCGAGCTCGCGCAGCGTCGCCAGCGGCCGGCCGGGCGACCCCATCAGGTCGGACTCGGTCAGCTCGACCTGCAGCAGCTCGGGTGGCCAGTCGTGGCGCTCCAGGGTGGCCGCGACGTCGGCGACCAGGTCGGACTCGGTCACCTGCCGGGCGGCGACGTTCACGCTGATGGTCAGCGGCCTGCCCGGGTACGCGTCGGACCAGATCCGGCCCTGCCGGCAGGCCTCGTCGAGGACACGACGGCCCAGCGGCACGACCAGCCCGGTCTCCTCGGCGAGCGGGATGAACCGGTCCGGGCCCAGCAGCTGCCCGTCGGGCCGCTGCCAGCGCACCAGCGCCTCCACCCCGATCGTCTGCTCGTCGGCGAGGCGGACCAGCGGCTGGTAGACGACCACGAAGTCGTCGCGGCGCAGCGCCTCGGGCATCTGCGAGGACAGCTCGAGGCGGGCGACGTCGTCACGGTGCCGGTCGCGGTCGTAGAGCACGTAGCGCCCGCGGCCGGCGCGCTTGGCCGAGTACAGGGTGGTGTCGGCGGCGGCGATCAGCTCGTCGGCGTCCAGCTCGCCGTCGTGGCGCACCACCCCGACGCTGGCCGAGATCACGATGTCGCGGCCGTCGACGCGGACCGGCCTGCGCACGGTCCCCAGAGCGCGGGTCGCGACCTCCTCCAGCTCGGCCCGGTCTGCGGTGCACGGCACCAGCACGACGAACTCGTCCCCGCCCATCCGCGCGACGAGGTGGCCCGCGGGCTCCAGCGTGTCCCGCAGCCGGTCGGCCAGCACCTGCAGCAGCCGGTCCCCGGCCTGGTGGCCCAGGGTGTCGTTGACAACCTTGAACCCGTCGAGGTCCAGGTAGCAGACCCCGGGGCGGGCGCCGGAGGAGCCCGCGTCGATCGCGGCGCGCAGCCGCTCGAAGAACAGCGACCGGTTCGGCAGCCCGGTCAGCGGGTCGTGCGACGCCTGGTGGGCCAGGCTCTCCCGCATCCGGAGCTGGTCGGTCACGTCGGTCACCACCGCGACGAACAGCCGCTCGTCACCGCCGACCGGTCCGAGCAGGGTGACGACGGCGTCGATCCACACGTCGCTGTCGTCGGCCCGCCGGACCGAGCGGACCACCCGGAGCCGGTCCAGCGAGCCGTCGAGCAGCCGCGGCCGCTCCGCCCACACCTCCGGCGCGGACTCCGGGGGCACGAAGTCGGTGACCCGCATCGTCAGCAGCTGCGCGGGGGTGTAGCCGAGCATGACCGCGGCGGTCTCGTTGACCTCGACGAGCCTGCCGTCCGGGTCGAAGATCACGATCCCGACGGCCGCGGAGTCGACGACGGTCCGCAGCCGCAGGTCCGAGCGGCGGCGGGCCTCCTCGGCGACGCGGCGGGCCTCCAGTGCGGCGCGGGTGACCTGCTCGTGCTCGGCGAGGACCAGGCGGCGGGTGGCTTCGGTGAACCCGCGGGCGAACGACGCGAGCACCGCCGCGATCCGGCGGACCCGGGCGGCGGTGTCGGCGGCCGGTTCGAGGTGTGCCCCGAGCAGCTCCATCCCGACCTCCAGGCAGCCCGGCTGGTGGATCCGGGCCCGCACCAGGTCCCCGCCGGCGGTGGCCGGGAGGTCCGGGTCGTACCGCTCGGCCAGTGCGGCGGCCCGCAGCTGCCCGGTCACCCGGTCGACGACCGGGCGCAGCTCGGTGACCGGCAGCACCGAGCGGCGGGCCAGCTCCTCGGTCCACGGGGCGGCGAGGTCGGCGGGGTCGGGGAGGGCTGCGCCGACGAGCGCCCGTCCGTGGTCGGCGCGTGCAGCGGCGACGTCGGCCTGCTGCATCCACCGCCCCCGTTCGCTCCGGTGGGAGGGACTTCCCTCATGATCGGGATGATCGGTGAACACCGTAACCGATCCGACCCGCCCGGTGGGGCCGACCGGGTTACGTCGGTGCCGGACAACCGGCCGGTCGGGTCAGACCGAGGACCCGTCGGTCACGTCCGTCACCCACACGACCGCCTCGCCCGCCTCGTCGGAGGCGGCGAGGTCCACCTCGGCGACGATCGCCCAGTCCCGGTCGCCGGCCGGGTCGTCGAGCACCTGGCGCACCAGCCAGCGGTCGGCCTCCTCGGTGAGGTCGAACAGTTCGGGCCCGCGTGCGTCGGGCCCGAAGCCGATCCGGTCGTGGATCGCGAAGTAGGGGGCCAGCGCGTCCCGCCAGCGGTCGGCGGTCCAGCCGGCGTCGGCGTCGAGGTCGCCCAGCTCGGCGTAACGGCCCATCGCCGCGAGCTCCACCCGGCGGAACAGCGCGTTGCGCACCATGACCCGGAACGCGCGGGTGTTGCCGGTGACCCCGGTCGGTGTGGCGACGGCGACCTCGGCCCCCGGCGGCAGCACCTCCCCGTCGGCCCCCGCACCGGCGGCGAGCTTCTCCCACTCGTCGAGCAGCGAGGAGTCGGTCTGGCGGACCAGCTCGCCCAGCCACTCCACGAGGTCGGTGAGCTCCTCGGTGCGGGCGTGCTCGGGCACGGTCTGGCGCAGCGCCCGGTAGGCGTCGGCCAGGTAGCGCAGCACCAGGCCCTCGGAACGGGCGAGCTGGTAGTGCGAGACATACTCGGTGAACGTCATCGCCCGCTCGCTCATGTCCCGGACCACCGACTTCGGCGACAGGACGGCGTCGGCGACCCACGGCGCGCCGCGGCGGTAGGTCTCCAGCGCGGCGTGCAGCATCTCCTCCAGCGGCTTGGGGTGGGTCACCTCCTCCAGCCGGGCCATCCGCTCCTCGTACTCGATGCCGTCGGCCTTCATCGCCGCGATCGCCTCACCGCGGGCCTTGTTCTGCTGGGCGGCGAGGATCTGGCGGGGGTCGTCGAGGGTCGACTCGATCACCGAGAGCACGTCGAGGGCGTAGGTCGGCGACTCCCGGTCGAGCAGCTCGAACACCGCCAGCGCGAACGGCGACAGCGGCTGGTTGAGCGCGAAGTCCAGCTGCAGCTCGTCGACCACCCGGGCGCGCGGCCGGGCCGCGCCCTCCACGGTGTACTGCTCGACGACGCCGGAGGTGCGCAGCGCCCGGTAGATCGCGATCGCCCGCAGCATGTGCTTGAGCTGCCGCTTGCGGGGCTCGTGGTTGTCGGTGAGCAGGTGCTCCATCGCCGCGTAGGTGTCCCCGCCGCGTGAGACGACGTTGAGCAGCATCGCGTGGGTGACCTCGAAGTGGCTGGTCAGCGGCTCGGGGCGAGCCTGCTGCAGCTTCTCGAACGAGGTCTGCGACCAGCCCACGAACCCCTCGGGGGGCTGCTTGCGCTGAACCTTCCGGCGCTTCTTCGGGTCGTCGCCCGCCTTGGCCAGTGCCTTGGCGTTCTCGATGTCGTGCTCGGGGGCCTGTGCGACGACGGTGCCGACGGTGTCGTACCCGGCGCGCCCTGCCCGGCCGGCGATCTGGTGGAACTCGCGGGCCTTGAGCGGGCGCACCCGGCGCCCGTCGTACTTGGACAGCGCGGTGAACAGCACCGTGCGGATGGGCACGTTGATGCCGACGCCGAGGGTGTCGGTGCCGCAGATGACCTTGAGCAGCCCGGCCTGGGCCAGGGTCTCCACCAGCCGCCGGTAGCGGGGGAGCATCCCGGCGTGGTGCACGCCGATCCCGTGGCGCACCAGCCGGGACAGGGTGCGGCCGAAGCCGGAGGTGAACCGGAACGCCCCGATCGTCTCGGCGATCGCGGCCTTGTCCTCCTTGGAGGTGACGTTCACGCTCATCAGGGCCTGGGCCCGCTCGACGGCGGCCTGCTGGGTGAAGTGCACGACGTAGACCGGGGCCTCACGGGTCGAGAGCAGCTCGGTGATCGTCTCGTGCAGCGGCTCGACGACGTAGCGGAAGTGCAGCGGCACCGGCCGCTCCACCGAGGTGATCTCGGCGGCCTCCCGGCCGGTGCGCCGGGTCAGGTCCTCGGCGAAGAACGACGTCTCGCCCAGCGTGGCGCTCATCAGCAGGAACTGCGCCTGCGGCAGCTCGACGATCGGCACCTGCCAGGCCCAGCCGCGTGACGGGTCGGCGTAGAAGTGGAACTCGTCCATGATCACCGTGCCGACGTCGGTCCCGGGGCCCTCGCGGAGCGCGAGGTTGGCCAGGATCTCCGCGGTGCAGCAGATGATCGGCGCCTTCTCGTTCACCGCGGCGTCGCCGGTGAGCATGCCGACCTTGTCCGCGCCGAAGACCTCGCACAGCGCGAAGAACTTCTCGCTGACCAGCGCCTTGATCGGCGCGGTGTAGAAGCTGCGCTCCCCGCGGGCCAGCGCGGCGGCGTGCGCACCGATCGCGACCAGCGACTTCCCCGAGCCCGTCGGCGTCGAGAGGATCACGTTGGCGCCGGTGACCAGCTCCAGCAGCGCCTCCTCCTGCGCCGGGTACAGCGACAGGCCGCGCTCGTCGAACGCCCACTCGGCGAAGGTGTCCACCAGCGCGGCGGGGTCCGGGGGGGTCGCGGGGTCGGAGGAGCGCGGCAGCCGGTCGGTGAGCGTCATGATGGGACCGATCGTCGCAGACACTCCCGACACCGGGCGCCGCAGCGCCGAGGTGGCGCCCGCACTCGCCCGTGCGGGGGATAGCGTGGATGCCGTGGTGGGGGGCGGTGCGACGCACGGCGCCGGGCAGTCGGGCGCCGGCGCGGGACCTGGCGCGCCCATGCCCGACCTCGTCCCGCCGATGCTGCCCGCCGCCGGGGAGCTGACCGACGCGGTCGACCCGGACCGCTGGGCGGTCGAGTTCGCCTGGGAGGGCCACCGCTGCGTGGCCTACGCCCGGCCCGGCCGCGTGCGGCTGCTGTCGTCCACCGCACGCAGCGTGACCGGGTCCTTCCCCGAGCTGGCCGTGCTCGGCGACGAGGCCCCGCCAGGGGGCCTCGTGCTCGACGGCACCGTCGTCGCCCTCGACGAGGCGGGCCGTCCGTCGCGCGGGCCGCTGCTGCGCCGCACCGCGACGGTGTCCCCGGACGCGGCCCTGCGGACCGAGGTGCCCATCGGCTACGTCGTCACCGACCTGCTGTTCTGCGACGGCCGCCGCACCCTGGAGCTGCCCTACCGGCGGCGCCGCGCGGAGCTGGAGGCACTCGGCCTGGCCGGGCCGAAGATCCTGGTCCCGCCCTCGTTCGGGCTCGACGAGGCCGACCTGGTGGTGCGGACCGCGGAGCGCTACGGCCTCGACGGACTGCACCTCAAGCGGCTCGACCTGCCCTACCAGCCCGGGCGGCGCACCCGGAACTGGCTGCGGGTGCCGCTGCGCCGGCATCGGCAGGTGCTCGTCGCCGGCTGGGTGCCGGCCGGGGGCCCCGGCGGGGGCCGGGAGCGGATCGGCGCGGTGCTGCTGGCGCTGCCCGAACCCGACGGGCTCCGCTACGTGGGCCGCGTCGGGATCGGCGCCGCCGACGTCGACGCCCGGACCGTCGTGGGCGTCCCCGCCACCGGGACCCCGCCGCTCGGGGTGCCGGAGGGCATCGGCGACGCCCGCTGGTTGGCCCCTGGCCTGGTCGCGGCGGTCGAGCACCGGGGCCGGACGGCCGCCGGGCGGCTCGCCCTGCCGTCCTGGCGCGGGCTGGTGCCGCCCGCCGAGCACGACGACGACCTGGGTGCCGCCATCGAGGCGGCCCGGCGGGCGACGTCGGCGTCCCGGCCGACCGTCGCGCTGCGCCGGCCGGGGGCGTCGCCGGCCGGGGGCGTCGCCGGCCGGGACCGGTCCGGGTCCGGGTCCGCGTCCGGAGACGGTGGTGCTGCCGCGGGCCGCCGGCGGGGGCACCCGGCCCGCGGCCACCGACGACGACGCGCGCCCCGCCACCCGCACCCCGGGCCCGGCCTCCGGCCGAGCCGGGCCGGACCACGACCCGGCCGCGCGGACCACCCGGGATTCCGCCGCCGAGCCGGCCGCCCGCGACGCGCCCCCCGACGAGGCCCGTCCGCCGCGGCCGGGCGCCCACCGCGCCCCGGCCCCCGACGAGACCGTCCGCATCCGGGTGCGCGACGCGGTCCCGCCGCTGCCCGGGGCCCCGGCGGCGCCGACGGCCGTCCCGACCGCAGCCCCGGACGGCCCCTGGCACGGGCCACTGTCGCGCCGGCTGGAGCAGCACTTCGTCTACAACACCCTCAACACCATCGCGTCGCTGGTGCGCACCGACCCGCCGCGGGCCCGGGAGCTGCTGCTCGGCTTCGCCGACCTGTCGCGGGCCGCGGACCGGGCGGGGGAGGCGTCGATCCGGCTCGACGAGGAGCTCGCCGCCGTCCGGGCCTACCTGCAGATCGAACGGACCCGGTTCGGGGCCCGCCTGTCCACCGAGCTCGACGACCCGTCCGGGGCCGGGGTCGACCCGTCGTCCGCGGTGCCGCCGCTGTCGCTGCTCGCCGCGGTCCGCCGCGGGGTGCAGGAGGAGATCGAGCCGCACAGCGCGGGCGGCGCGGTCCACGTGCGGCTGGACCCGGACGCCTCCGACGGCCCGGCGGCCCGGGTGGAGGTCCATCCGGCGGTCCCGGCGGACACCTCCGCCGGCGCCCCGTTCGTCCTGTTGGTCCTGCCGCTGGGCGTGCCCGTGGTGTGACACCCGTCGGCGGGGGAGTGGCGTGCACCGCCCGGGGCGACGGAGCTTCATCGATCCGGATAGCGTGCGCGCCATGCTGGGGCTGCCCGAGGGCACACGCGCGTGCCTGTTCGACCTGGACGGCGTACTCACCGACACCGCGAGCGTCCACGCTGCGGCGTGGAAACAGATGTTCGACGAGTACCTCCGTGCCCGTGACGGTGACGGGTACACCCCGTTCGACGTCACCACCGACTACGGTCCGTACGTGGACGGGAAGCCCCGTCTCGAGGGGACCCGCAGCTTCCTCGCCTCGCGCGGGATCGAGCTGCCCGAGGGGACGCCGGACGACCCCCCGGACGCCGAGACCCTGTGGGGCCTGTCGACCCGCAAGAACGACCTCGTGCAGGAGCGCATCCGCACCGACGGCGTCGACGTCTACCCGGGGTCGCGTCGCTACCTGGAGGCGGTGAAGGACGCCGGCCTCACCACCGCGGTGGTGTCCTCCAGTGCCAACGCCGAGCAGATCCTGCGGGTCACCGGCCTGGAGACCTTCATCGACCACCGCGTCGACGGGGTCACCGCCCGCGAGCGCGGCCTGCCCGGCAAGCCCGCACCCGACACCTTCCTCGCCGCCGCGGCCGACCTCGGGGTCGACCGGTCCGCCGCGGTCGTGTTCGAGGACGCGCTGGCCGGCGTGCAGGCCGGCCGCGCGGGGGACTTCGGCGCCGTCGTCGGCGTCGACCGTCTCGACCAGGCGGCCGCGCTGCGTGAGCACGGCGCGGACGTCGTCGTCACCGATCTCGCCGACCTGCTGGAGCGTTCGTGAAGCCCGACCACCTGCCCACCTTCACCGTCGAGCCGTGGGTGGTCCGCGAACCGCGCCTCGACCTGGACGCGATGGGCCAGACCGAGTCGGTCTTCGCACTGTCCAACGGCCACATCGGGCTGCGCGGCAACCTCGACGAGGGTGAGCCGCACGTCCTGCCCGGCACCTACCTGAACTCCTTCTACGAGGTGCGCCCGCTGCCGTACGCCGAGGGTGGCTACGGCTACCCCGAGTCCGGGCAGACGATCATCAACACGACCAACGGCAAGCTGATCCGGCTGCTGGTTGACGACGAGCCGTTCGACCTGCGCTACGGCACCCTGCACCGGCACGAGCGGGTGCTGGACATGCAGGCCGGGACGCTGAACCGCGAGGTCGAGTGGGAGTCCCCGGCCGGGCGCCGGGTCCGGGTCCGCTCCACCCGCATGGTGTCGCTGACCCAGCGTGCGGTCGCCGCGATCTCCTACGAGGTCGAGCTGGTGAGCAACGGCAACGAGGGCAGCGGCGCCGCCGGTGACGCGGCGCTGCTGGTGCTGCAGTCCGAGCTCGTCGCGAACGAGCAGCTGCCCGGCCGCGACGCCGACGACCCACGCCTGGACACCGCGCTGGACAACGTGCTGGAGCCCGAGCAGTCCCGCGCCGGCGACGCCGGGGCCACCCTGGTGCACCGCACCCGCAAGTCGGGGCTGCGCTGCGGCGCGGCGATGGAGCACGAGGTCTTCGGCCCGGACGGGGTCCAGGTGTCCACCGACGCCAACGAGGACCTCGCCCGCACCACCGTCATCGCCCGGGTGCAGCCCGGCCAGTCGCTGCGCGTGGTCAAGTACCTCGCCTACGGCTGGTCCTCGCGGCGCAGCCTGCCGGCGGTCTACGACCAGGTGCGCGCCGCCATCGCCGCCGCCCGCTACACCGGCTGGGACGGCCTGGTCGCCGAGCAGCGCGACTACCTCGACGACTTCTGGGCCACCGCCGACGTCGAGATCGACGGCGACGCCGAACTGCAGCAGGCCGTGCGGCTCGCGACCTTCCACATCCTGCAGGCGGGCGCCCGCGCCGAGCGCCGCTGCATCCCGGCCAAGGGGCTGACCGCCGACGGCTACGACGGCCACACCTTCTGGGACACCGAGACGTTCTGCCTGCAGGTGCTGTCCTTCGTCGCCCCGGAGGCGGCGGCGGACGCGCTGCGCTGGCGCAAGTCGATCCTGCCGCTGGCCTTCGAGCGCGCCGAGACCCTCGGCCTCAAGGGCGCGGCGTTCCCGTGGCGCACCATCCGCGGCCACGAGTGCTCCGGCTACTGGCCCGCGGGCACCGCGGCCTTCCACATCAACGCCGACATCGCCGACGCGGTCAAACGGCACGTGCACGCCACCGGCGACACCGCGTTCGAGCTGGAGGTCGGGCTGGAGCTGCTGGTCGCGACGGCGCGGCTGTGGCGCTCGCTGGGCAGCCACGACTCGGCGGGCAACTTCCGCATCGACGGTGTCACCGGCCCCGACGAGTACTCCTCGATCGCGGACAACAACGTCTACACCAACCTGATGGCACAGCAGAACCTGCGCTACGCCGCGGAGGTCGCCGCGAAGCACCCGCGGTCGGCGTCGCGGCTCGGGGTGGACTCGGAGGAGATCGCGTCCTGGCGCGACGCCGCGAGCGCCATGTTCATCCCGTTCGACTCCCGGCTCGGCGTGCACCCGCAGTCCGAGGGCTTCACCGACCACCAGCGGTGGAACTTCGAGGAGACCCCGGCCGACCGGTACCCGCTGCTGCTGAACTACCCCTACTTCGACCTCTACCGCAAGCAGGTCATCAAGCAGGCCGACCTCGTGCTGGCGATGCAGATCTTCCCGGAGGCGTTCACCGAGGAGCAGAAGCGCCGCAACTTCGCCTACTACGAGGCGATCACCGTGCGGGACTCGTCGCTGTCGGCGTGCACCCAGTCGGTGATGGCCGCCCGCACCGGGCACCTGGAGCTGGCCCACCAGTACCTCGCCGAGGCCGCGCTGGTCGACCTGCAGGACCTCGCGGGCAACACCGACCACGGCATGCACATCGCGTCGATGGCCGGTACCTGGACCGCGGTCGTGCTGGGCTTCGGCGGGATGCGCTGCGAGGCCGACGGGCTGTCGTTCGCGCCGGTGCTCCCGACGTCGCTGTCGCGGATCTCGTTCGGCCTGAAGTGGCAGGGGCGCCGGATCCGGGTCTCGATCACCCCCGAGGAGACCGAGTACCGCCTCACCGACGGCGCCCCGATGCGGCTGCGCCACCACGGCGACCCGATCGCGCTCGACGGCGAGGCCCCGGCCACCGCGCCGACCCCCACCCCGGAGTGGGTGGAGCCGGTGGAGCAGCCCTACGGGCGGGCCCCGCGGGTCCGCGGCTGACCGCGCCCGGCGCTCCGCCGTCCGGCCGCTCCGCCGGACGGTGGGTCGCCGGACGGTGGGGCAGCCGGACGGTGGCCGGACGACCCCGGCCCGTCACGTACCGGTCGGTCGTGCACCGCTGGTAGCATGGTCAGTCGCTCCGTCGGCGACAGGCTCGCCCTGCCACCGCGCGGACGTGTCGTGTACGTCCCCCCGGTGGAGGATCCCCGCGCCGTGCCCGAACCCACTTCCGCTGCCGGTTCCCCGGCTGCCGCGGCCGACCCCGCCGCGCCGGTCGACCCGGAGCTGGCACACGAACAGTCCTACGTGGCCATGCTCTACGAGCAGCTCGAGGACCGCCGCCGCGACACCGCGCGCCGGCTGGCCGACACGCTGCGCGAGGAGACCGTCGGCACCCCGCAGGCCATCACCCAGCGCGACGCCGCCGCGGAGATGCTCACCGACCGGCTCGCCGGGCTGCGTGCCGCCGAGCACGGGCTGGCCTTCGGCCGGCTCGACGCCGACGACGGCGAGATCCGCTACGTCGGCCGCATCGGCCTGCTCGACGAGGACAACGAGTACGAGCCGCTGCTGATGGACTGGCGGGCGCCCGCCGCCCGGCCGTTCTACACCGCCACCGCCGCGAACCCCGAGGGGATGCGCCGGCGCCGGCACCTGCGGACACGGCTCCGGCAGGTGGTGGCGATCGACGACGAGCCGCTCAACCTGGCCGAGATGACCGAGGAGGAGCGGGCCCGCTCCGGGTCGGGGCTCACCAGCGAGGCCGCGCTGCTGGCCGCGGTGTCGCAGGCCCGTACCGGGCGGATGGGCGACATCGTCGCGACCATCCAGGGCGAGCAGGACCGCATCATCCGGTCGAAGCCGTCCGGCGTGCTGGTCGTGCAGGGCGGGCCCGGCACCGGGAAGACGGCGGTCGCGCTGCACCGCGCGGCGTACCTGCTCTACACCCACCGGGACCGGCTCGCCCGCCGCGGCGTGCTCGTCGTCGGGCCGAACCCGACGTTCCTGCGCTACATCGGGCAGGTCCTGCCCTCGCTGGGGGAGACCAGCGTCGTGCTCGGCACCGTCGCGCAGCTGTTCCCCGGCCTGGACGCGCGCCGCACCGAGTCCCCGGCGACGGCGGAGCTGAAGGGCCGTGCCGAGATGGCACCGGTGATCGCGGCCGCCGTGCGCGACCGGCAGCAGCTGCCGCGCAGCCCGGTCGAGCTCGTCGTGGAGCAGCAGCGGGTGGTGTTCGACCGCGACACCGTCGCCCAGGCCCGTACCCGGGCCCGGCGTTCCCGCAAGCCGCACAACGAGGCCCGCCGCATCTTCCGCAAGGAGCTGCTCCGGCTGCTCGCCCAGCAGGTCGCCCGCCGTGTCGGCGGCGGCGAGTCCGGTCTGCTGGACCGGCGCGACGTCGACGACATCCGCGACGAGCTCGCCGAGTCCGCCGAGGTGGCGGCGCAGCTGGAGGAGCTCTGGCCGACGCTGTCGCCCGAGCAGCTGCTGACCGACCTGTTCGCCGACCGCCGCCGGCTCAACTCGGTGGCCCGCCGGATCCCGGCGCCCGAGCGGGCGCTGCTGGAGCGCCCGGCGCCCGGCCCCGACGTGCCCCCGGACCTGCGCTGGACCCCGGCCGACGTCGCCCTGCTCGACGAGGCGGCCGAGCTGCTCGGCGACGACGGCGCGGCCCAGGCCGCGGCCGAGGCCGCCGCGCTGCGCGAGGAGGTCGAGTACGCCCAGGGCGTGCTCGACGTGCTCGACCTGGAGGAGGACCTCGACCCCGAGCTGCTGCGCGCCACCGACATCATCGACGCCGACCGGCTCGCCGAGCGCATGCAGGTTTCCCGCTACGACTCCACCGCCGAGCGGGCGGCCGCGGACCGTGAGTGGACCTACGGCCACATCATCGTCGACGAGGCGCAGGAGCTCTCGGCGATGGCCTGGCGGATGGTCATGCGCCGCGCCCCCGCCCGGTCGATGACCCTGGTCGGGGACATCGCCCAGACCGGTGACCGCGGCGGTGCGGGCTCCTGGGACGAGGTGCTGTCACCGTTCGTGGCACGGCGGTGGCGGCTGGAGCAGCTGACGGTGAACTACCGGACGCCCTCGGAGATCGCCGACGTCGCCGACGACGTCCTCGCCGAGATCGACGCCTCGCTGCAGCCGCCGTCGTCGGTGCGCTCGACCGGGGTCCCGCCATGGGCGGTGGCGCTGCCCGCCGGGGCCGACGGGGACCGGGTCCTGGTCGAGCGGGTGCGCGCCGAGCGCGACGCGGTCGGGGACGGGCGCACCGCCGTCCTCACGCCGCAGGGCCGCCTGGACCGGGTCCGCGCCGTCCTCGACGCCGCCGGGCTCACCACCCCGGAGCCCGCCGAGGGGGAGTCCGAGCTGGACGCGCCGGTCGTGGTGCTCCCGGTCGCGGCGTCGAAGGGGCTGGAGTTCGACGCCGTCGTCGTGGTGGAGCCGCAGGAGATGCTCGACGAGTCCCCGCGCGGGCTCAACGACCTCTACGTCGCGATCACCCGAGCCACCCAGCGGCTCGGGGTGCTGCACAGCGGGGAGCTGCCGCCGGTGCTCAAGCGGATTGGCCGGCCCTAGCGCACCCAGCGGTCGAACCAGGACAGCAGCGCCGCGCGCTGCAGCTCGGTGCCCGGGGTGACGGTGCCGAGCCCGTCCCCGGCGCCGTGCTCGAGGCCGGGGAGCTGCAGGTAGCGGGTGGGGATGCCGAGATCGGCGATCGCGGCGGTGAAGCGCGCCACCGGCGCCGCCGGGACGAGGTGGTCCGCCGAGCCCTGCACTACCAGCGTCGGCGGCGAGTCGGGCCGGGCATGGGTGATCGAGTCGGTGAACGCGTAGCGCTGCGGGAGCTGCTCCGGCGACCCGCCGACGTAGGCCGCGCCGACCTGGCGCCCGATCGCGGTGAACGGCTCGGTGGCGGTCAGGTCGACCGCCGGGTACATCCCGGCGACCGCCCGCACCAGGGGCAGCGCGGCGCGGTCACCGCAGGTCGGGGCCAGGGTCCCGGCGCGGTCGAGGTATGCGGCGTTGACCGCGAGGTTTCCGCCCGCCGACTCGCCGAAGATCCCGACCCGCGAGGTGTCCAGCCCGAGCCCCGGGCCTGCGGTGCCGACCCAGGTGAGCGCGCAGCCGACGTCGCCGACCTGGGTGTCCCAGTTGTGCACCTCCTCGGTCGCGAGCCGGTAGTCGACGTCGACGACGGCGTACCCGTTGTCGGCGAGGAACCGGTTGTACGACGACGGCCCGCGCGAGCCCTGCACGAAGCCGCCGCCGTGCACCCGCACCAGCACCGGCGCGGGACCCCCGCCGGGCCGGGGCAGGTAGAGGTCCGCGAGCAGCGGGGTCCCGCCCGGAGCACCGAACTCGACGGTGCGGTCCGGCCCGGGCGCGGCGACCGGCACCGGGGAGACCGGGGAGAACAGGTGCAGCCCGCCGCCGTCGCGGGCGACGCTCACCACGAGCGCCGTGTAGGTGCCCGCGGCCACCAGCGTGGCGGCCACGGTGAGGCCGATCAACACCGAGCCGGCCCGGCGACGCCGCGACAGCGCCCGCATCCCGGTGGCGGCCGCCACGCCGACCAGGGCGAGGACGACGTTCCACACGCCGAGGCCGTCGCGCAGCGTCCCGTGCACGATCAGCACCCCCTGCGACGTCGCGTCCTGCAGCAGCGGCCCCCACCAGCCGATCGGGGCCAGCGCGAGTGCCTGGGCGAGGACGACCCAGAGCAGCACGAGGACGGCCAGCAGGCCGAGCAGGGTGGCGAGCAGCACAGCCCCCGCGCGTCGGGGACCCGATCGTGTGACCGGCCCCGCCGTCGTCCGCCCCGTGTCCGTGTCCTGTCCCACTGCGGGCCCCCCGTCGTCCGTCGCACCGCCGGATGTCGTTGTGCAACAGAGTAGGCGCTCCGCTCGGCGGGCTGCTCAGGCGCGGGCGCGGTAGAGGTCCCGCAGCAGCGCGATCTCGGCCCCGTGGTGCAGGACCTCGCGGTGGATGTGCAGCACCAGCGTCGCGAGCGGCGCGTCGGAGTAGGGCCCCTCGGCCGGTCCGCACGGCCGGGCCAGGCCGTCGGAGCCGAGCGCGGCGACCCCGGCGGTCCACCGGGCGTACTCGGTGTCCAGGGCGTCCAGGGCCGCGGCCGCGGTGCCGGGGTAGTCGTAGGAGTCGAAGTCGACCGCCGGGCCGCCGAAGTGGGAGTGCGACCGCAACGCGAACACCCCCACGACCACGTGCGCGATCCGCCAGGCGATCGTCGTGACCGGGGGCGGCTCCGGCGCCGGGAAGGCGAAGTCGATCACCCAGTCGCCCGGTCCGGCCCCCGGCGGGGTCACCGACTCCCCGCGGCGGCGCACGCCCCAGCAGCCGGGTACCGGCTCCCAGTGGTACTCGTCGTCGGTGAGCCCGGCCAGCCGCGGGCGCAGTGAGGTGTTCTCAGTAGCGGGGTGGCAGGTCGTGGCGACACGCCGAGGGTGGTGAGATGAGCGGGAACGGGGCAGGACCCCGGTAGATCGGTTCGGTCCAGCACAGATCGACACCGTCACCGAGGTCCTGCATGTCTGATCCTGTCACCTACACCGCTGTCCTCCCGATCGGGGAGTGCACCGTGGCCTATCTGGCGCGGCTCCTGGTCCTTCAACGCCGTCGACGTGGCACCCGGCGGCGGGCGTTGACCCCGTTCGCCCAGGCAGTGCTGGTGATCCGCTGGTTCTGTGATGCTACCCGGGTCCGATGTTTGGCCGGTGACAACGCGATCAGCACTGCAACGGCCTACCGTTACCTGCACGAAGGCATCGACGTCCTCGCCGCGGCCGCACCCGGCCTGCACGGAGCCCTGCTCGCCGCCCGCACAGCCGGGCACACCCACGTGAATCTCGACGGCACCCTGATCGCCACCGACCGGTGCCGCGCGCTCGGCCTCACCCCCGGGGTCGACCTGTGGTGGTCGGGCAAGCACCGCCGCCACGGCGGGAACATCCAGGTCCTCACCGCACCTGATGGATGGCCGCTATGGACCAGCGACGTGCGGCCGGGCCGCGAGCACGACACCCGCTGCGCCCGTACCCACCCCGGGCTGCTCGAGGGCCTGGCCGCGTTCACC
>NZ_MCIM01000001.1:5093530-5162031 GCF_001932405.1 Pseudonocardia sp. Ae331_Ps2
GGGCTGCTCGAGGGCCTGGCCGCGTTCACCGACGACACCCACGCCGCGCTGGGCGACCTCGGCTACGAAGGCGAAGCCGACCGGCTCACCGTGCCCATCAAACCCGTCCCCGGCCGCGGGCAGACGGTCAACCAGCGCACCGTCAACACCCTGCACTCAGCCCTTCGTGCTCTGGCCGAACGCGGAAACGCCCTGCTCAAGACCACCTTCGCCGCGTTGCGGCGAGTCACGCTATGTCCCTGGCGCACCGGCGCGATCACCGCAGCTGCGCTCGTACTACTCCACACCGAGTACGACCGCACGACATGATCAACCCGCTACTGAGAACACCTCAGTGCGGTCTCCCAGTGGAACGTCAGCTGAGCGAGCAGCTCGGAGCTCCAGTCGACACCCGTCGTCGTCCCCATCTCCGTCATGACCCCACAGCCTGGCCCCGATCGCGGACACCCGCTGCCCGCGTCCACACCCCCTGTTCGGTAGGCACACCCGTCGTGGCGGGTGTGGACATCCGACAGGGGGTGTGGATCCGGCTCAGCCGGCGAGGCGGACCGGGCGGAAGGCGCGGCTGCGGGCCCGGGTGGCGGCGGCGACCAGGGCGCGGGCCAGGCGCAGGTCCTCGGCGTCGCGCTCGGGATGGGACTGGACACCGACCACCCAGGGCGCGTCCGGGCCGCTGGGGCCGCTGGGGCCGGCCGGGTCGCTCCACTCCAGCGCCTCGACGACGTCCCCGGCGCGGGCGGACACCCGCAGCCCGGGGGCGACCCGGTCCACCCCCTGGTGGTGGTGACAGCGCACCGTCACCGTGCCCGGACCCAGGATCTCCGCGGCCCGGGTCCCCTGTTCGGTCAGCACCGGCACCGGCGCGTACACCCCCGGACCGGCCGAGTGCGCCCCGGCGACCTCCGCGCCGACCACGTCGGGCAGGTGCTGGTGCAGCGTCCCGCCGAGCGCCACGTTGAGCAGCTGCAGCCCGCGGCACACCCCCAGCACCGGGATCCCGCGGCCGAGCGCCCGGTGCAGCGCCGCCACGTCGGCGGCGTCGCGCCCGGTGCGCGGCGTGTCGGTGTGCGCGCCGGCCACCTGCCCGTAGCGGGCCGGGTCGACGTCCTGGCCGCCGGTGAGGAGCAGCCCGTCGAGGGCGTCCACGGCCTCCTCGGCGCCGTTCACCGGCGCGAGCAGCACCGGGACCCCGCCCGCGGCCAGCACCATGTCGACGTAGGTGCGGGGGACCAGCACGACGTCGTCGTCGCGCATGATCCAGTAGTCGGCCCGCTCGCTGTAGCAGCTGATGCCGATCAGCGGGCGCGTCACGAGCCGGCCCCGTGCAGCACGTCGATCACCTGGTCGCCGTAGCGGGCGAGCTTGCCCTCGCCGATCCCGGAGATCGTGCCGAGCGCGGCCCGGTCGGCGGGGGACCGTGTCGCGATCTCGCGGAGCGTCGCGTCGTGGAAGATCACGTAGGCCGGGACGCCCTGCTCCTTCGCCGTCGCCGCGCGCCAGGCCCGCAGCCGCTCGAACACCGGCGCGACCTCGGCCGGCATCTCCACGGCCGGCTTCGACCCGCCGCCCCGCGACCGCGACGGCCGCGCGGTGCGCTCCGGCTCGGTGCGCAGCATGACCTTCTGCTCACCGCGCATCGCGGCCGGGGACTCGTCGGTGAACCGCAGGGTGGAGTAGTTCCCGCCGACGGTCAGCAGCCCCCGCGCGACCAGCTGGCGCAGCACGTTGCGCCAGGCGACGTCGCTCAGCTCGGTCCCGATCCCGAACACCGACAGCTCGTCGTGGCGGTGCTGGTCGACCTTCGGGGTGTGCTTGCCCAGCAGGATGTCGACGACCTGCCCGGCGCCGAACTCCTGGTTGCGCTCCTTCTTCAGCCGCCACACCGTCGACAGCACCTTCTGCGCCGCGACCGTGCCGTCCCACGAGGACACCGGTGTCAGGCAGGTGTCGCAGTTCCCGCACCGCTCCGACGCCGGCTTCTGCCCGAAGTAGCGCAGCAGCTGGGCCCGGCGGCACTCGGTGGTCTCGCACAGCGCGAGCATCGCGTCGAGGTGCTGGGCGAGGCGCCGCTTGTGCGCGGCGTCGCCCTCGCCGTCGTCGATCATCTTCCGCTGCTGGACGACGTCGGCGAGCCCGTAGGCCAGCCACGCCGTGGACGGCTCGCCGTCGCGCCCGGCGCGGCCGGTCTCCTGGTAGTAGCCCTCCACGGACTTGGGCAGGTCCAGGTGCGCGACGAACCGCACGTCGGGCTTGTCGATGCCCATCCCGAACGCGATCGTCGCGCACATGACCAGGCCGTCCTCGCGCAGGAACCGGGACTGGTTCTCCCGGCGCACCGACGCGTCGAGCCCCGCGTGGTAGGGCAGCGCCCGGATTCCCTGCGCGGTGAGGAACTCCGCGGTCTCCTCGACCTTGCGCCGCGAGAGGCAGTAGACGATGCCCGCGTCCCCGGCGTGCTCGGCGCGCAGCAGCTCCAGCAGCTGGCGGCGCGGCTCGTTCTTCGCGACGATCCGGTACTGGATGTTGGGCCGGTCGAAGCTCGCCACGAAGTGGCGCGCATCGGTCAGCTCCAGGCGCTGGCCGATCTCGGTGCGGGTCGCGTCGGTCGCGGTCGCGGTCAGCGCGATCCGCGGGACGTCCGGCCACCGCTTCGGCAGCTCGGAGAGCAGCAGGTAGTCCGGCCGGAAGTCGTGCCCCCACTGCGCGACGCAGTGCGCCTCGTCGATCGCGAACAGCGCGATGCGACCGCGCTCCAGCAGCCGGACGGTGGACTCGACCCGCAGCCGCTCGGGGGCGAGGTAGAGCAGGTCCAGCTCCCCGGCGAGGAACTCCTGCTCGGTGAGGCGGCGCTCGTCGGCGTCCTGGGTGGAGTTCAGGAACCCGGCCCGCACCCCCAGCGCGCGCAGCGCGTCGACCTGGTCCTGCATCAGCGCGATGAGCGGGGAGACGACCACACCGGTCCCGGGCCGGGCCAGCGCCGGGACCTGGTAGCACAGCGACTTGCCGCCACCGGTCGGCATGAGCACCAGCGCGTCGCCGCCGCCGACGACCTGCTCCACGATCGCCTGCTGCTCGCCGCGGAACGCGTCGTAGCCGAAGACCCGGCGCAGGATCTCGTGCGGGTCGCTGCTGTGCACCCGCTCGGGGACGGGCAGTTCACGGGCCGGTGCGGGTGCGGCGGCCCAGGCGTCCTCCGGTGGGGGCTCGTACCCGTACTCCTCCTCGGGCTCGGGCGGGAGCGGGATCTCGTCCGGGGCGGAGGCGTCGAACACGTCGTCGATCGTACGAGCCCCGCCCGCCGCGCCCCGCCCGGCACTCACGTCGCGGCACCGGGCACCGCGTCCGACGCGTGGTCCCGGTCACCGCCCGTGTGTCGCGGGCGCCGCGGTGCTGCGCCGGACGCTCCCGGGGTGTAGCAAGACCTGCAGGACCAACGGCGCCCCGCAGACCGGACGCCGGGCGATCACGTGAGAAGGACGGACCCGTGGATCTGAAGATCGGGTACAAGGCGTCGGCCGAGCAGTTCGGCCCCCGCGACCTCGTCGAGTACGCGGTGCTCGCCGAGGAGCTGGGGCTCGACAGCGTCTGGGCGTCGGACCACTTCCTGCCCTGGCGGCACGAGGGCGGCCACGCCCCGGCCGCGCTGCCCTGGATGGCGGCGGTGGGGGAGCGCACGAAGCGGGTGCAGATCGGCACCTCGGTGCTGACCCCCACGTTCCGCTACAACCCCGCGGTGCTCGCCCAGGAGTTCGCGACGATGGCGCTGCTCACCGGCAACCGGGTCGCGCTCGGCGTCGGCACCGGTGAGGCGCTCAACGAGATCGCCGTCTCCGGGCGGGAGTGGCCGGAGTTCAAGGAGCGCTTCGCCCGGCTGCGCGAGGCCGTGAAGATGATGCGCGCGCTGTGGACCGAGGAGTCGGTCAGTACCGAGGGCGAGTACTACACCTTCGTCGACGCGATGATCTACGACCGGCCCGAGCAGCCGGTGCCGATCTACGTCGCCGCGGGCGGTCCGATGGTGGCGCGGTTCGCCGGCCGCTTCGGCGACGGGTTCATCTGCACCTCGGGCAAGGGCATGGAGCTCTACACCGACAAGCTGATCCCGGCCGTCGAGGAGGGCGCGGAGAAGGCCGACCGCGACGCCTCGGGCATCGACCGCATGATCGAGATCAAGATCAGCTACGACCGCGACCCCGACGCCGCCCGGGAGAACACCCGGTTCTGGGCGCCGCTGTCGCTCACCCCGGAGCAGAAGAACTCCGTCGACTCCTCCCGGGAGATGGAGCGCCTCGCCGACGAGCTGCCGATCGAGCAGGTCGTGAAGCGCTGGATCGTCGCCTCCGACCCGGACGAGGCCGTCGCGCAGATCAAGCCCTACCTCGACGCGGGCCTGAACCACCTCGTCGTCCACGGCCCGGGGCACGACCAGCGCCGGTTCCTGGAGCAGTTCACGACCGACGTCGCGCCGAAGCTGCGGGCGCTCGGGTGAGCGCCGCGACGAGCGCCCCGGCGCTGACCCGCGAGGGGCGCGTGCTGCGCTGCCGCATCTCCACCGGCCGCCACGGCACCCTCGACGGCCCCGCGGTGGCCGAGGTCGCCGAGGCGCTGCTGGCGCTCGACCCGGCCGAGACCGGTGCGGTCCTGGTGCACGGCGACGGCGAGAACTTCTGCACCGGGGGTGACGTGCGCGCCTTCGCCGGCGCCGAGGACCGCTACGCCTACGTGCACTCCCTCGCCGACACCTTCCACTCGATGCTGCGCCCGCTGGCGGCGAGCCCGGTGCCGACGGTCGCCGCGGTCGGCGGCTGGGCGGCCGGCGCGGGCATGAGCATCGCGCTGGCGTGCGACCTCGCCGTCGGCGGGACCTCGACCCGGATGCGCCCGGCCTACCCGGGCATCGGGTTCTCCCCGGACGGCGGGATGACCTGGACACTGCCGCGGCTGATCGGCGCCGCGCGGGCGCGCCGGGTCCTGCTCACCGACGAGGTCCTGGACGCGGAGACGCTGGCCGAGCTGGGACTGCTCGCCTCGGTCGTCGACGACGACCGGGTCGCCGAGGAGGCCGCCGCGGTCGCGCACCGGCTCGCCCAGGGCCCGACGGCCGCGCTGGGCCGCATCCGCGGGCTCCTGGCCGACGGATGGGACCGGGGCCTCGCCGAACAGCTGGCGGCCGAGGCGGACTCCATCGCGACCTGCGCCGCGGGCCCGGAGGGTGCCGAGGGGCTCGCCGCATTCGGCGAGAAGCGTCGCCCGCAGTTCCACTGAGCCCGTTCTGCCGGCGACCTCGTCCGGGCAGACCTCGTCCACGACGCACCTTGTCCACGACGCACCTCGTCCAAGGACGGACCCGGACACGACGGAGGGGGCGCGACCGACCGGTCGCGCCCCCTCCGTGTCTGTCCTTGCGTGTGTCCTGGCGTGTCGCGGTGCGGTCGCTCAGCGCGCGCTGGCCGGGCTCCCCGCGACGACCCGGCGCGACCGCTGCGGGCCGCGGGAGATGCCGGGCATGCCCACGGTGAGGCGCTGCGTCGGGCGGTGCAGACCCGGGCCGAGCGGCCAGCCCGCGTCGAGCGGGGCGAGCAGGCGGTCCAGCTCGGAGTCCGGGGTGGCGCCGACGCTGTTGCGCAACAGCCGCTGGAACTCCTCGTACTCGGCGAGGGCGTCGGCGACGTGCCCGCCGGCGAGCAGAGCCTCGACCAGCGCGCGACGCGACCGCTCGCGGCTCGGGGCGGTGGCGACGGCCCGGCGCGCGACGGCGACGGCGTCGTCGTGCCGGTCGGCGGCGGTGAGCGTGCCGGCCAGACCCTCCAGGGCGGACAGGCGCAGCTGGCGGAACCGCTCGCGCTCCACGGCGATCCACGGCGCGGTCCACGACGGGAGGATGTCGGACTCCAGCAGCGTGGTCTCCGGGGCGCCGATCTCGCGCACCGTGCGCAGCATGCTGGGCGCGGACAGCCCGCGGATCAGCAGCATGGCCTCGGTGAGGTCGACGACCACGTCGTCGGCGAGCTGCAGCCGCCCGAGGTGGTCGGCGTCGAGCAGCCCCGGTACGTCGACGCCGGCGACGGCCTCGTCCAGCAGCCGGGCCGCGGGGACCGGGCCGACCCCGGGCCACAGGGTCGCCGCGAGCGCCGCCGTCGGCTGTGGACGCCGGTGCACGGCGAGGTAGGCGACCAGGCGACGGGAGTCGACCGGCAGCGGGACGGCGCGGTCGTCCGCGCGCAGCCCGAACGAGCCCAGCACTCGCACGTGCGGGGCGGAGGTGGGAGTGATCTGCTCACTGGATCGACAGTGATCGTCGTCGGACATGGCCGTTTCCCCGGATCGGTCGTGGCGTTCGGCCCGCGGTCGGCTCCGCACAGAGCCGGGGCGCGCCGGGCGGGAGGCCTCGGATCGCGGAGCGGGCACGACGGAACCGCACCGACACGGACGGCGGGCGGCGTCTCCGTGTGGTGTCGTCGCTTGCGAGGATAGCCCAGCAGTGCCCACGGTGTGAGATCCGGGTGGGGGCGGATCGTGAGATCTGCCTCAGGCCCGGGAGAGCAGCCGGACGTGGGTGCCGTCCGGCGCCCGCCACACGTGCAGGCTGTCGCAGAGCTGCCGGGCGATCCAGGTCCCGCGCCCCCGCGCCTGCGACGGGTGCGGCGACGCGAGCCCGATCAGCGGCAGTGCGATCACCCCGCTGTCCTGGACCTCGCACACCAGCTCGCCGTCGCGTGCCCAGACCGACAGCTCCGCCTGCGGGGACCCGTGCTCGACGGCGTTGGTGGCGATCTCGTTGACCGCCTGCACCATGTCCTCGCCGCGGGTGGTGTCGAACCGGCAGGCCCGGGCGGCCTCGGTCACGGCGTCGCGCACCCGGGACAGCTCGAAGGTGTTGTAGGACAGCGTGACGTCCGGCGGCCCGAGCAGGTGCGGCGGCGCGATCGGCAGGGCCGCGACCGCCTCGGCGGGCGGGCGGTACCGCGGGTTCGCGGCGAGCCCGGACGCGTGCAGCCGCAGCGGGTGGTTGACCTCGGCGGACTCGCCGACCGCGCCGTGCAGCGGCAGCCGTGGGTAGGCGCACACCTGCAGCACCGGCAGCCCCGCCAGGGAGATGTTGAGCGCGGCCTCCAGCTCGACTCAGAACCCGCCGTCGACCCCGTCGAGGTCCGGGTCGTGCGCGGAGACCACCAGCACCGGGCGGCCCGACGAGGTCAGCGCACGCAGCTCCCGGGCCCGCCAGGCGGCGACGGTCTGTCCGGACTCCCGGGCCGAGCTGGTCAGCGACGTCAGCCTGCCGAGCTCGACCTCGTCGCCGAGCTCGTCGTGCAGCGCCTGCTCCAGCGGCGCCGGCAGGTCGAGCGCGACCCGGGCACCGGTGTCCCGCGCCGCGGCCCGGGCCGCCGGGACGACGGCGGCGAGCAGCTCCACCGGGTCGTCGGCGTGCACCAGGGCGTGCCGGAAGCCGGGCGGGCGGGGAGCGGCGTTGACCTTCACCGGTCCCGTCCTCCCGGATGCACGACCTCGGGGGCCGGCGGACGGTCGTCGAACACGAGCTGGGGGGAGAACGCGGCACCGCAGCGTTCGAGCACCCGCAGCACCCGCGGCCGGACCCGGTGCAGCACCAGGCGGTGGGTGGCCGGGAAGCCCTCGGCGGCGTGCACCAGCGCGACCGCGGTGGCGACGTCGATGAACCGCACCGAGGCCATGTCCAGGCCGATGTCGGGGGAGGCGTCGGCGGAGCGCAGTGCGGAGTCCAGCGCCGAGTGCAGCAGCGAGGTGATCTTCGAGCGGTTGCTGTGGTCGACCTCGCCGGCCAGCCGTGCGTGACCGGTGCCGAGCCGGACGATCCGGAGCAGGTCGTCGTCGTAGGCGGTGGAGCACGGGACGTGGTCGCGGTGCAGGGCACGCATGATGTCGACCTGCTCGGCGGGGAAGTGGTCGTCGTAGGTGCACAGCGCGGTCAGCCCGCCCGCGCTCTCGCGGACCAGCCGGGCCAGCAGGCCGTCGTACTCGGGCAGGGTGCCGGCGGCGCCCGCGTCGAGCACGGAGTGCATCTGCCCGGTCATCCGGGTGCCGTTCCAGCCGAGCTCACGGGAGCGGACGATCTCGTCGGCCATCCCGGCGTACACGTCGGCGAGCGGGGTGCGGAAGGTCTGCCGGGTCCGCTCGGCGGGCAGGATCTCCAGCTGGCCGCGGCGCAGCGGGTCGTCGACCTCGACGCCGTCCTCGGCGAGACGGCGGAGCAGGACGTCGGCGGCACCGTCGTCGTCGAAGTAGAGGATGCGCTCGCCCCGGTCGAGACCGTGCCCGACGTAGGCGGCGGCGAGCTCCCCGAGGTGCTCGGTGCTGTCCGGGACCGCGCACACGTGATCCCCGGACGTCAGCGCGTCCGCCAGCTTGATCACGTCTCACCTGCCGCGCGCGCCCCGCCGCCGCTCCTCGCGGCGCCGGGCACACCCCGTCACGAACTCCTGGACGGATCAACCGTACGGAGGCCCTCGGCGGAGGCCCGAGACCTCGGAGCGTGCGAGGCGCCGAACCGACGGTGACGCGCGACGAGCGGAACGTCACCGGCGGGCGACGGTGGTGCGCAGACCCGGTCCGACCAGGACGTACGGCCGTTCGGCGCTGTCCGGTGCCCGCCGGACGGCGGTGGCTCCCGGCGTCCGGGGGTTCACCGTCCGTGGCGGCGCGGTGGTGGCGTGGCGGGGTCAGGCGGCCGGGTTGACCGCGACCGAGGTGGTCGCGCTGCCCTGGATGGTCTGCAGGACGACGCAGTACCGCTCGGTCAGCTTCACCAGGGTCGCGACCTTGTCCTGCGCCGCGGGCGCGTCGCCGTCGCGGATGTCGACGTCGAACGACAGCCGGATGTCCCGGAACCCGACCGGGGCGTCCTTCGCGACGCCGAGGGTGCCGCGGAAGTCGAGGTCGCCCTCGGCCCGCACGGCGCCGTGCACCTCGAGCTCCAGCGCGGTCGCCACCGCGCGCAGGGTCACCCCGGCACAGGCCACCAGGGCCTCCAGCAGCATGTCGCCCGAGCACAGCTGGGTGCCGTCGCCGCCGGTGGCCGGGTGCAGGCCCGCCTCGGCCATCGCCTGGCCGGTGGAGACCTTGCACGCCACACCGGAGCCGAGCTCGCCGTCGGCCTTGAGGGTGATGACCGCCGACTCCGGGTCGTCGCGGTACTGCTGCTTGAGCGGGGCCTGGATGTCACGCAGGGAGACGTTCGTGTCGGTCATGTCCCCATCCTCACCCCGACGGGGCGCCCCGCACACCCCGACCCGACGACTAGGGTGCCCGGTGTGGGCAGGGAGAGCGACACCGGACGGGCGGCCGCGGTGCGCCGCAGCGCCCGCGAGGCCGCCGACTCGGTCCGCGAGGCCCGCGACACCGTCCGGGACACGGTGCGCGACACGGTCCGGGACTCGGTGCACGACACCGTGGGCCCGCCCACCGACGACGACCGGCTCTGGACCGTCCCGAACGCGCTCAGCATGCTGCGCCTGGCCGGGGTGCCGCTGTTCCTGTGGCTGATGCTCGGCCCGGAGGCCGACGGCTGGGCCGTCGCGGTGCTGGCGATCGGCGGGTTCACCGACTGGCTCGACGGCAAGCTCGCCCGTGTCCTGGACCAGTTCAGCCGGTTCGGCGCCATGCTCGACCCGGCCGTGGACCGCCTCTACATCCTGGCCGCGCTCGTCGGGCTGGCCGCGCGCGACATCGTCCCGTGGTGGGCGGTGGTCGCCCTGGTCGCCCGCGACGTCGTCCTCGCAGGCTGCGTGTTCGTGCTGCGCCACCGCGGCTACGGCCCCTTCGAGGTCGTCTATCTCGGCAAGGCCGCCACCTTCGTGCTGCTCTACGCCTTCCCGCTGCTCCTGCTCGGCGACGGCCCGACACCCGCCGAGGCCGTGGTCGGTGTCGTCGCGAACGCCTTCGCCATCTGGGGCGTGGCACTCTACCTGTGGTCGGGGCTGCTCTACCTGGCCCAGTTCCGGCTGGCGCTGCGCCGCCCGGCGCCGGGCGTCCCGGCCCCGGCGACCCGGTTCGATCACGACCGCGCCGGGGGATAGGCTCCCCGGCGTGAGCTCGGAGATTCCGTCGGACCTGTCCTACACCGAGGCCCACGAGTGGGTGCGCCGCAGCGGGGACGGGGTGGTCCGGGTCGGGATCACCGACCACGCCCAGTCGCAGCTCGGGGACGTCGTGTTCGTGCAGCTGCCGACCGTCGGTGACACCCTCGCCGCGGGCGACGCCATGGGCGAGGTCGAGTCGACCAAGTCGGTGTCGGACATCTACGCCCCGGTCGGCGGCGAGGTCGTCGCCGTGAACGACGGGCTGGACGCCGCCCCGGAGCTGGTGAACTCCGCCCCCTACGGCGACGGGTGGATCGTCGAGATCCGGCTGGCCGACGGGGCCTCGCCCGACGGCCTGCTCGACGCCGACGCCTACCGCCAGCTGGCCGACGGCGACTGAGCCGGCCGCCCGCCGCACCACGCGGCGCGGCACGCGGACCTCCGTATCGCCCCGGCCGCTCCGACCGGTAGGTTCACATCCCCTGGACGTGTCGTCCGGAAGGGGCCGGGACACCCGGCCCCGAACAGACCTGACCGCCCGGACGCCGTCCGGGTACCGCATCCGCGAGGAGGAGTCCCCGAGGTGACCACGAACGACCCGCGCGACGTGCCACCGGAGCGCGCACCGGAGACCACGTCGGTCTTCCGGGCGGACTTCCTCGCCGACGTCGAGCAGCCGGCCGCCGAGCCCGCCGTCTCGGGTGTCGACGGGCTTCCCGCCGGGTCGGCGCTGCTCGTCGTCCGGCGCGGTCCGAACGCCGGCTCGCGCTTCCTGCTGGACGTGCCGACCACCAGCGCCGGCCGGCACCCCGACAGCGACATCTTCCTCGACGACGTCACCGTCTCCCGGCGGCACGCGGAGTTCCGCCGCGACGCCGGTGAGTTCGTCGTGGTCGACGTCGGCAGCCTCAACGGCACCTACGTCAACCGTGAGCCGGTCGACACGGCCGTGCTGGCCAACGGCGACGAGGTGCAGATCGGCAAGTTCCGCCTGGTGTTCCTGACCGGGCCCCGCGAGCCCGGCGCCCAGGGCTGACCCGGGTCCGTGCGGTGGCGCCGTCCGCGCCGTCTCTGCCGCCGTCTCTGACAGCGGCGCCGTGGGTGCCGTGCACGGAACCCCGCGTGTGACCGGCCCGTCGCGGCCGGGGGTGCTCCGGTGCCCTCTGGTGCGGCGGGCCTTCGGCGTGGACGGGGACCGGCGGGTGTCGAGCCGACACGCCGTGCGCGACGGGCGTGTGACGATCGTCGAACGGACCCTGTCACTCCCCGTCCGGAGGCGCGCGTCCGGGCGGACCGCCGTGTAGCGTCATCAGGTGTCGGTGGCAGTGCGGTGGCAACGACGACGGTGACGACACCACGGTGACGACACGGAGTCGTCGGGTCCACCGCGCGGGTCAGGGCGAGCAAGGCGATCAGGGCGGCCGGGGTGGCGTGTCCACCCGGGTGGTCCGACAGGCCCGACAGGGCCGGGGAGGCGGGCTGATGAGCGAGATGCGCGTCGTGGGCGTCCGGGTCGAACTTCCGGCGAACCAGCCGATCCTGCTGCTGCGGGAGACGAACGGCGACCGATACCTCCCGATCTGGATCGGATCGGTGGAGGCAACGGCGATCGCCCTTGAGCAGCAGGGGGTCAAGCCCGCGCGGCCCCTGACCCACGATCTGCTCAAGGACGTCATCGGAGCACTCGGGCGGCGGCTCGAGCAGGTGCGGGTGACCGACCTGCAGGAGGGCACCTTCTACGCGGAGCTGATCTTCGACGGCGGTGTCACGGTGTCCGCGCGGCCGAGCGACTCGATCGCGCTGGCGCTCCGGATCGGTGTGCCTGTGCACGCCGACGAGAGCGTCCTCGCCGAGGCGGGACTGGTCATCCCCGACGAGCAGGAGGACGAGGTCGAGAAGTTCCGCGAGTTCCTCGACTCCGTCTCGCCGGAGGACTTCCGCGGGGCCCAGCCGGGCTGATCCGTGCGGGTCACCACCGCCGTCACCCGGCAGTGGGAACGCACGGACCGCGGTCCGACCGTTCACCGACGTCACCGACCGTTCGGCGTCCGTACGCCCCGTGTGCCCGGCGACCCGGCCGGGTGTCCGGTACGCCCAGGTCGGCGAGCCGCGTTGACCACCCCGGCCGCTGGGCCTATCGTCATCTCGACTGATGACATCCGTGGAACTCACCCACTACCCAGAGTCACATGGTAGAGGACGGTCCACGGTCCCGAACGAGGGAGACCGCGCGGTGCAGACGCCACCACCCGAGGGGCCGGGTCAGGGAGAGCTGTTCCCGGACCCGCTCGTCGGTGCGGGGCTCGACGGGGTGACCGACCGCCTGGTCGGCTTCCGCGGCCCGACCGCGTGTCAGGTCGTCGGCATCACCTACCGACAGCTGGACTACTGGGCCCGCACCGGGCTCGTCGTGCCGTCCATCCGCGGTGCCGCCGGGTCGGGCAGCCAGCGGCTGTACTCCTTCAAGGACGTCCTCGTCCTCAAGATCGTGAAGCGGCTGCTCGACGCCGGTGTCTCGCTGCAGAACATCCGGATCGCCGTCGAGCACCTGCGTCGGCGCGGGATCCGTGACCTCGCCGGCATCACCCTGTTCTCCGACGGCACCACCGTCTACGAGTGCACCTCCCCGGAGGAGGTGGTCGACCTGCTGCAGGGCGGGCAGGGCGTGTTCGGCATCGCCGTCTCCGGCGCGATGCGTGAGATCTCCGGCGTGATCAAGGACTTCCCGGCCGAGCGGGCCGACGGCGGCACCGTCGACGAGGCCCCCGAGGACGAGCTGGCGCGGCGCCGCGCGCGCCGCGCCATCTCCTGAGGCCATTTCCTGAGGCGGATCCGCTCACGCCACCGAGCGGAACGGGTCGTGCTCGGCGAGCAGCTTCTCCATCCGCGCCTGGTCGACCCGGTTGACCACGGTCAGGGACTCCTGCCGGTCCCGGACGCATTTCGCCAGGGTGAACGCCGAGGTGATCGCGTACAGCACGGCGATCGCGAGGAACGCCTTCACCCAGCCGTCGACGGGCAGGTAGACGGTCCCGACGACGACGGCGGCGAGGGACACGCCGAAGGACAGCATCGCCTGCATGTGGAACGCGGCGGTGGTGGCCGGGGTGGTGTTCGGAGCGCTGGTGTTCGACATGACGTGAGTGTGACGAGCCGGCGCAGGCGGCGACGCCGCAGAACTACGCAGGTAGGCTGACCCGGTAGTCGTCGACGCCGCGCGGGAGAGCCCCGGGGAACGAGCCCGGGCGCCGAAGGAGCAACCCCTTCCCGGAATCTCTCAGGCACACGGACCGCGCGGTCGAGACGCCTCTGGAAAGCGACGGGTCACCCGCGCACGCGGGGAGCCGTCCGCCGACGGGGAAAGCCGGAAGCCTCCGGTGAATCTCTCAGGCGCCCGGTCTCCGGGTACGGACAGAGGGGGAGGGCGAGTTGCCCTGCCCCGAATCCGCCCGACGACCTCCGGAGGCGCCGTGAGCCCGACGTCCGAGCACCGTCCCACCCTCTCCGAGCTGGAGCGGGGGCTCCCGTTCGCCGAGCGCCACATCGGGCCCCGCCCCGGCGACCTGGCCCGGATGCTGGAGGTGCTGGGCGTCGACTCGCTCGCCGCCCGCGCGCTGCCCGACACCATCCGCGACGCCGAGCCGGTCGGGGCCTCGCTGCCCGCGCCGGTCGGCGAGGCCGAGATGCTGGCCGAGCTCCGCGCCATGGCCGGGCGCAACACCGTGACCGTCCCGATGATCGGCTACGGCTACCACGGGACCCGCACCCCGTCGGTGATCCGGCGGAACGTGCTGGAGAACCCGGCCTGGTACACCGCGTACACGCCGTACCAGCCCGAGATCAGCCAGGGCAGGCTCGAGGCGCTGCTGGCCTTCCAGACCATGGTGTCCGACCTGACCGGGCTGCCGGTCGCCGGCGCGTCGCTGCTCGACGAGGCCACCGCCGCCGCCGAGGCGATGACCCTGCTGCGCCGGGCCAACCGCTCGACCAGCCCGCGGTTCCTCGTCGACGCGGACACGCTGCCGCAGACCGTGGACGTGCTGCGCACCCGCGCGGAGCCGCTCGGCATCGAGCTGGTCGTCGCCGACCTCGCCGACGGCGTGCTGCCCGAGGGCGAGTTCTTCGGTGTCCTGCTGTCCTACCCGGGCGCCTCGGGGCGGGTCGCCGACCCGTCGGGACTCATCGAGGCCGCGCACGGCCGCGGGGCGCTCGTCGCCGTCGCGGCGGACCTGCTGGCCCTGGCCCTGCTCACCCCGCCCGGGGAGCTCGGCGCCGACGCCGCGATCGGCTCCACCCAGCGCTTCGGGGTGCCGCTCGGCTTCGGCGGCCCGCACGCCGGCTACCTGTCGGTGGGGCAGCGCCACGCCCGGCAGCTGCCCGGCCGGCTCGTCGGCGTCTCCCGCGACGCCGACGGCCACTACGCCCTGCGCCTGGCGCTGCAGACCCGTGAGCAGCACATCCGCCGGGAGAAGGCCACCTCGAACATCTGCACGGCACAGGTCCTGCTCGCGGTCATGGCCGCCTGCTACGGCGTCCACCACGGCCCGGACGGGCTGCGCGACATCGCCACCCGCACCCACCGGATGGCCGCGGTCCTCGCCGCCGGCCTGCGCTCGGGCGGGGTGGAGATCGTCCACGACGCGTTCTTCGACTCGGTGCTCGCCCGGGTCCCCGGCCGCGCCGACGCCGTGGTCACTGCCGCGCACGAGGCCGGGATCGCGCTGCGCCGGGCCTCGGACGACGAGGTCGGCGTCGCCACCTCGGAGATCACCACCGTGGCGCACCTGCGCGCGGTGTGGTCGGCGTTCGGCCTCGCCGGGGTGGACGCCGACGCCCTCGCCCGCGAGACCGCCGACGCGCTGCCCGCCGGCCTGCGCCGCACCGGTGAGTACCTCACGCACCCGACGTTCCACGACCACCGGTCCGAGACCGCGCTGATGCGCTGGCTGCGCCGCCTCGCCGACGCCGACCTCGCGCTGGACCGCACGATGATCCCGCTGGGCTCGTGCACCATGAAGCTCAACGCCGCCGCCGAGATGGAGGCGGTGACCTGGCCCCAGTTCGCCGACCTGCACCCGCTCGCGCCCGAGTCCGACACGGTCGGCACCCGGGAGATGATCGAGCAGCTGGAGACCTGGCTGGCCGACCTCACCGGCTACGCCGCGGTGTCGCTGCAGCCCAATGCGGGCAGCCAGGGCGAGCTCGCCGGGCTGCTGGCCATCGCCGCCTACCACCGCAGCCGCGGGGCGGCCGACCGCGACGTCTGCCTGATCCCCGCCTCGGCGCACGGCACGAACGCCGCCTCGGCGGTCATGGCCGGGATGCGGGTGGTCGTCGTCGGGACCGCGCCGGGCGGTGACGTCGACCTCGACGACCTGCACGCGAAGATCGCCGAGCACGGTGACCGGCTCGCCGCGCTGATGATCACCTACCCGTCGACGCACGGTGTCTACGAGGCCGGGGTCCGGGACGTCTGCGCCGCGGTGCACGAGGCGGGCGGCCAGGTCTACGTCGACGGCGCCAACCTGAACGCACTGGTCGGGGTGGCCCGCCCGGGAGCCTTCGGCGGCGACGTCAGCCACCTCAACCTGCACAAGACCTTCTGCATCCCGCACGGCGGCGGGGGGCCCGGTGTCGGCCCGGTCGCGGTGGCCGAGCACCTGGTGCCGTTCCTGCCCGGTCGCACCCCCGTGTCCGACGGCGGAGTCGGCGCGGTCTCGGCCGCCCGGTACGGCTCGCCCGGCGTCCTGCCGATCTCCTGGGCCTACCTGCGGATGATGGGCACCGACGGGATGCGCCGCGCCACGCTCACCGCGGTGGCCGCCGCCAACTACGTCGCCACCCGGCTGCGGGAGCACTTCCCGGTGCTCTACTCGGGCGCCGACGGCGCGGTCGCCCACGAGTGCATCCTCGACCTGCGGACCCTGACCAAGGAGACCGGGGTGACCGTCGACGACGTCGCGAAGCGGCTGATCGACCACGGCATCCACGCCCCGACCATGTCCTTCCCGGTGGCCGGGACGCTGATGGTCGAGCCGACCGAGTCCGAGGACCTGGCCGAGATCGAGCGGTTCGTCGCGGCGATGGTGTCGATCCGCGGCGAGATCGACCGGGTCGCCGCGGGGGAGTGGCCCGCCGAGGACAACCCGCTGCGCAACGCCCCGCACACCGCGGCCTGCCTGGCCGACGACAAGTGGGACCACCCGTACCCGCGGGAGCTGGCCGCGTACCCGACCGGGGTCACCCCGGGGGTGCACGACCGGAAGGTGTGGCCGCCGGTACGCCGGATCGACGGCGCCCACGGCGACCGCAACCTGGTCTGCTCCTGCCCGCCGCCGGAGGCCTTCGCCTGAGTCCTGCCCACCCGTCGGGAGGGTGTCCGGACAGGTCGGGGATCATGGAGGGGTGTCACACCGACCGAGTGAGCGCCTCCGGGTCCCAGCCCCCGTCCTGCGGACGCGGGTCCGGTCGAAGCGGGCCGCGACCGACCAGCCCAACGTCACCGGCGACGGTGCGTCGCCGCTGACCGCCCGGTTCTGGGTGCTGCTCGTCGTGACCGGGATCGCCGCCGGGCTGTCCGGGATCGCGCTGATGGCACTGCTGCACGCGGTGTCGGAGTGGGCGTGGGGATCCGGGGCGGCAGAAGGGCTCGGCGCGGCGGTCGAGCGGGCCGACGCCTGGGGGCGGATCTGGCCGCTGCTGCTGGCCGGGCTCGTCGCCGGTGTCGGTGGGTACCTGCTGCGTCGGTTCGTCCCCGGCCGCACCGCCGTCGACGACGCGATCTGGACCGGTGACGCCCGGCTCGGGGTGCGCCGCAGCTCGGGCACCGCGGTGCTGTCGGAGGTCGTCGTCGGGCTGGGCGCCTCGCTCGGCCGGGAGGCCGCGCCCAAGCTGATGGGCGGGGTGTGGGGCGCGGTCCTGGCCGGCTGGGGTGGCCTGTCGGTCGAGCAGCGACGTCTGCTGGTCGCCTGCGGTGCGGGCGCCGGGCTGGCGTGCGTCTACGACGTGCCGCTGGGCGGGGCGCTGTTCGTCGCCGAGGTGCTCGTCGGCACGGTGCGTCTGCCGGTGGTGCTGCCCGCACTGGCCTGCACCGCGACCGCCACCGTCGTCGCCTGGCTCTACCTGCCCGCCGGGCCGGTCTACCCCGGCCTGCCGGACCCGGTGACGACGCCGTCGCTGCTGGTGTGGGCGGTGCCCGCGGGCGTGCTGATCGGGGTCCTCGCGACCGGCTGGGTCCGGCTGATCGGGTTCGTGTCGCACCACGGGCCCCGGCGGACGTGGTGGCGGATCGCCGCCCCAGTCGTCGCGTTCGGGCTGCTCGGCGTGGCCGGGCTGGTGTTCCCGCAGCTCTACGGCAACGGCGCGGACCTGGCCGAGCAGGCCTTCCTGGGTGGCGGGGCGCTGCTGCTGTTCGCGATGCTGGCCGTGCTGAAGCCGCTGGTGACGGCGATGTGCCTGGGCAGCGGTGCGTCCGGTGGGCTGTTCACCCCGACCCTGTGCACCGGCGCGTTGCTCGGGGCCGCGCTCGGCGGGGTCTGGTCGGCGCTGTGGCCGGGCACCCCCGTCGGCACGTTCGCCCTGGTCGGGGCGGCCGCGATGATCGGGGCCGGGATGCAGGCGCCGCTGGCCGGGCTGGTGCTGGTGCTGGAGCTGACCGGCACCGGGTTCGCGATCGCCGTCCCGCTGGTCGTCGCGACGCTGGTGGCCACCGCGGTGGCCCGGTGGCTCGACGGCTACTCGATCTACTCGGCGCGCCTGGCCGCGCAGCCCACGGCCGAGCAGAGCACCTGATCAGGCCCGGAACCCGGCCCCGCCCCCGACCGTGCCCGGGGCGCGGTGCGGGAGCCGGTGGGCGAACCCGGTGAGCAGGCCGAGGCTCAGCACCGCGAGCACGCCGTAGGCGACGAACCCGCCGATGCTGTCCCAGGTGGTGTGCAGGGCGACGGCCAGGACGAACACCAGCAGCGCCCGTCCGGCGGCCCGCCCGGTGCGCCGCCGGGCCGCGTACCACAGCGCGGCCGCGGTGAGCCCGGTCCAGGCCATGTGGGCGGCCGGGCTGAGCACGCCGCGCAGGAGCAGGACGTCGTCGACGGCGCCCAGGTCGCCGCCCGAGCGGACCAGCACGACGAAGCCGTAGCCCATCGTCTCCAGCGCGGCGAAGCCGGCACCGGAGGCGACGCCGACCAGCAGCCCGTCCGCGGGGTGCCCGCGGCGGGCGGTCAGCAGCAGCACCACCAGCGGCGCGACGAGCTTGGCCGACTCCTCGATCAGCGCGACGCCCAGCATCGGCAGCGTGCCCAGCGACCGCAGCGCGTCGAACTCCAGCAGCCCCGCCGCGACGACGCCGACGACTCCGCCGAGGAACGCGACCAGCGCGATCGGGCCCGCGCCGATCGAGTAGTCCAGCCGCCGCCCGAGCACGAAGGCCACGAACGCGGCCGGGGCGACCGCGGCGCCGAGCAGGATCAGCGACGGCACCAGGTTGGGGTTCTGCGTGACGAGCAGGACCCGGCGGACCGCCTCGAACAGCGCGACCCCGACGACCAGGACGAGCAACCAACCCCAGCGACGCACCTGCGACTCCCCTCCGCGACCGACGCCGGGACGGTAGCGGCGCCGCTCAGGCCCGGGCGAGCCGGGACCGGCGATGGGCCGCCATCCGCACCGGGGCGTCGGCCCAGCCGTGCCCGTCGTGGCCGCCGGTGCGCTGCACCAGGGCCAGGAACAGGCGGCCGCCGAGCAGCTCGGTGCACACCTGCAGGTAGTCGCCGGCGGCGTCGCGGTCGTGCAGGACGCCGAGCTCCCGGTAGACCGCGACGGTCGCCGCGGGCAGGTCGAGGCGGGCGGCAAGGTCGTCGTGGTAGTTCGCCGGGACCGGGAGCAGCGGTACCCCGGCCGCCCGCGCGGCGGCCGCGGTGGCGAGCACGTCGTCGCAGGCCAGGGCCACGTACTGCGGGTCGGCGACGGCCGGGCTCCACCCGCCGCGGCGCAGCACCGACACGGTCAGGGCGAGCCGGACGCTGCGGTCCGGGTCGGCCAGCGCGCGGCTGCGGACCAGCCCGAACGGGGCCGCGTACTCGCCGTCGCCGACGGTGTCGAGGCCGAGCACGGCGCGGTGGAACAGGACCGCCTCGTCGAACGCGTCGTAGGGCTGGGTGAGCCCGATGTGGTCGATGCCGGTGATCCCGGTGCCGGGGGAGCGGGGCTCGTCGACGGCGACGAAGTCGTGCGGCCAGGCCCGTCCGGCGTCGCCGTCGGTGCGGCACAGGAACACCGCGGTGCCGTCGGGGGCGGTGATCCCGGCGAGCTCGGCCTCCCCGGGCCCGGTGACCCGGGGGACGGGGGCGGCGCACAGCCGGGCCGCGCGGCGGGCGGCGGCAGCGGGGTCGGCGGACTCGACGGCGATCGCGGCGACCGCGCCGGTGCCGTCGCCCGCCGCGTTCACCAGCAGCCGGGCGTCGCCCTGTTCGAAGCGTTCGACCTGCTTGGTGCGGTGCACCCCGGTGCGGCTGAACCCCAGGGCGCGCAGCACCCGCCCGAGCTCCGGGCCCGCGGTGAGCTCGACGAACGCCGTCCCGCGCAGGGCCGGCGCCGCGGTGCCCACGGGATCGGTCCCGGCGCCGGCCCGTGCGGTGGCCTCGGCGAGCGCGATCAGCGAGCGGCGGGCGTCGACGGCGGTGCGGACCGGGTCGGACTGGCGGAAGACGTCGTTGAACACCTCCAGCGACAGCGGTCCGCTGTACCCGGCCCTCAGCACGGGGGCGAGGAACGCGGGCAGGTCGACCCCGCCCTGGCCGGGGAACAGCCGGTGGTGACGGCTCCAGGACAACACGTCCATCGACAGCTCACGGGCGTCGGCGAGCTGGAGGAAGAACAGCTTGTCGCCGGGGACGTCGGCGATCGGAGCGGGGTCCGAGCCGCGGGCGAGGATGTGGAAGGAGTCCAGGCACAGGCCGAGCGCGGGGTGGTCGGCGGCGCGCACGGCGTCCCAGGAGGCGTCCCAGGTGTCGACGTGCCGGCCCCAGGCGAGCGCCTCGTAGGCGACGCGCAGCCCGCGCTCGTGGGCCCGGTCGGCGAGGGTGTGCAGCTGGGTGGCGAGCAGGTCGGCGTCGGTGGCGGGGTCGACGGCGTCGGGGGACACCGAGGAGCACACCAGCACGGTGTCGGCGCCGAGACCGGCCATGACCTCGAAGGTCGCGTCCGCGCGGCGCAGGTTCGCGGCGAACCGGGCGGGATCGGTGGAGTCGATGTCGCGCAGCGGCTGGTACAGGTCCACCGACAGGCCCAGGTCGCGGCAGCGGGCACCGATCCCGGCGGGGGGCTCGGGGTCGGCGAGCAGGTCCGGCGCGAAGATCTCGACCCCGTCGAACCCGGCGGTCGCGGCGGCGGCGAGCTTGTCCTCCAGCGTGCCGGACAGGCAGACCGTGGCCAGCGACAGGCGCGCGGGCCCGTGCGGGGGGCGGGGCTCAGGCGACACGGGCCGCCGCCTGCTCGGCGGTGACGAGCTCGGCCAGGTGGGCGAGCATCCGCGCCGGATCCGGTGTGGCGCCGGTGAACAGCCGGAACGCCTCCGCCGCCTGGTGCACGGCCATCGCGCCGCCGTCGACGGTGTGGCAGCCCGCGGCGCGGGCGGCGGCGAGCAGTGCGGTGTCCAGCGGCCGGTAGACGATCTCGGCGACCCACGGACGGGTGGCGAGCAGCGCGGGGTCGAGGGGGAGGCCGGGGTGCTCGGCCATCCCCGTCGGGGTGGCGTGCACGAGGCCGTCGGCCCCCGGGAGCAGCGCGGACAGTGCGGGCAGCGGGTGTCCGGTGGCGTGCGCGCCGGGGGACAGGTGCGGGGTCACCGACGCGGCGAGTGCGGCGGCGCGGGCACCGTCGACGTCGACGATCTGCAGGACGCCGACGCCCTCGCGGGCCATGGCGTAGGCGGCCGCGGCACCGGCACCCCCGGCGCCCAGCAGCACGACGCGCCCGGTCGCGGCGCCGGGCAGCCCGGCCCGCCAGCCGTCGCGGAAGCCGGTCCAGTCGGTGTTGTGCCCGGTCAGCGCCCCGTCCGCACCGATGACGACGGTGTTGACCGCGCCGATCGCGGCGGCGTCCGGGGCGAGGACGTCGAGGTGGCCGATCACCCGCTGCTTGCAGGGGTGGGTGACGTTGACCCCGGCGTAGCCCTGCGCGCGGGCCAGGGCGAGCAGGTCGCCGACGGCGTCGGGGTCGCGCCCGAGGACGTCGAGGTCGAAACGCGTGTAGGTCAGGTCCAGGCCGTGCGCGGCGCCCTCGCGCTCGTGCAGGGCGGGGGACAGCGACGGACCGATGCCGGCGCCGATCAACCCCGTCCGCACCCGTGTGCCGGTTGCGGTGGCGTCGGTCTCGCGACGGGTCTCGTTGCTGCTCCGCACGGATCCCTCCTCGGATCTATGTACCGTACGGTTAGTTATACGGGACGGTGGGTCCGTCGGCCAGGGGGAACGGCCGACGATCCGTAGAGTCCGGGGCGCCACCGGGATCCCGGTGGCGCGGACCGGTGGAGGGGGGCCGCAGTGGCGGCGGTACCGGAGGAGGGCGTCCGGCAGCGCGACGCCGAGCGCACCCGCACCGAGATCCTGGACGAGGCGACCGCGGAGTTCGCCGACCGGGGCCTCGCCGGGGCGCGGGTCGACGAGATCGCCGCGCGCACCCGGACCACCAAGCGGATGCTCTACTACTACTTCGGCTCGAAGCAGGGTCTCTACCTGGCCGTTCTCGAACGCGCGTACACCGGGATCCGGGCGCTGGAGCAGCAGCTGTCGGTGTCGGACCTCAACCCGGCACGGGCGGTGCGGGCGGTCGCGGAGCTCACCTTCGACCACCACGAGGCGCACCCGGACTTCATCCGGCTGGTCGCGATCGAGAACATCCACCACGCCGAGCACCTGCGCTCCTCCCCGCTGCGCGCGGGGCTCGCCGGGCCCGCGCTCGGCGTGCTCGATTCCATCCTCGCCCGCGGCCGGGAGGCCGGGTTGTTCCGCGACGACGTCGACGCCTTCGACGTCCACGTGCTGATCAGCTCGTTCTGCGTGTTCCGGGTGGCCAACCGGCACACCGTCTCGGCCATCTTCGACCGTGACCTGCTGGACCCGCAGCGGCGCGGGCACTACCGCCGCATGGTCGGTGACCTGGTCGTGGAGTACCTGACCGCCCGTGTGGGGCAGGACTGACGGCGGAGCCGACGGCAGGGGCCCGTGGCAGGCGCCCGGCAGGACCGACCGCAGGGTCGACGGAGAACCCCTGGCGGGGTGACCGCGCCGGCGTCCATCCGGCTCTTGACACGCCTCGCGCCGCAACTCACTATTCGGTACCTAACCAGACGGTACATAGACGAGCGGCTCGCCGCCCGGGCCGTCGACCGCGTCATCAAGTGCCTGCAACGTCGCACACGCCGGGAGCCACCGTGAGCCAGCAACCGTCCGCCGCCGCGCCGAGCGCGCCGGAGGCGCAGCCGAAACGGGCCGCCCTGGCCGCGTGGGTCGGCAGCGCCCTGGAGTACTACGACTTCTTCATCTACGGCACCGCTGCGGCGCTGGTGTTCAACAAGGTGTTCTTCCCCGACTCGAGCCCGGTGGCCGGCACGCTGCTGTCGCTGGCGACCTTCGGTTTCGGCTACGTCGCCCGCCCGCTCGGCGCGGTGCTGTTCGGACACATCGGGGACCGGTTCGGCCGCAAGAAGGTCCTGGTCTCGACGCTGATGATGATGGGCGTCGCGACGCTGGCGATCGGCTTCCTGCCGACCTACGGCCAGGTCGGCGTGCTCGCGCCGGTGCTGCTGGTGACCTGCCGGCTGCTGCAGGGCCTGTCCGCGGGCGGAGAGCAGGCCGGCGCCAACTCGATGACGCTGGAGCACTCGCCCCAGCACCGGCGTGCGTTCTTCACCAGCTTCACCCTGTCCGGCACCCAGGGCGGGCAGATCATCGCGACCGCGGTGTTCCTGCCGATCGCGCTGCTCCCGGAGGAGGCGCTGCTGTCCTGGGGCTGGCGGGTGCCGTTCTGGGCGAGCGTGCTGGTGATGGTCGCCGGTGTGCTGATCCGGCGCACCCTGCACGAGACCCCGGTCTTCGCGACGGAGGTGGCCGACACCGAGGGGTCCCCGCGGGCCGCGGAGCAGCTCCCGATCGCCGCGCTGTTCCGTGACCACTGGCCGAACCTGCTGCGCGTCAGCCTCGCCGCGACCGTCGCCTCGGTCAGCACCCTGATGACGGTCTTCGCGCTGTCCTTCGCGGTGAACACCGTGGGCCTGGAGCGCTCGACGATGCTGTGGGTCGTCGTCAGCGCGAACGTCGTGGCCCTGGCCGCGATCCCGCTGTTCGCCACGCTGTCCGACCGGGTCGGACGCCGCCCGGTGTTCGTCGCGGGCGCACTGGGCAGCGCGGTCCTGCTCGCCGTCTACCTGTGGGCGGTGTCCACCGGCGAGTACCTGTTCGTGTTCGGCGCGGGCATCCTGCTCTCCGGGGTGGTCTACAGCGCGGCCAACGGTGTCTGGCCCTCGTTCTACGGGGAGATGTTCCCGGCCAAGGTCCGCCTGACCGGCATGGCCGTCGGCACCCAGATCGGCTTCGCGTTCGGCGGTTTCGCCCCGACCATCGCCGCCGCGCTGGCCGAGAACAGCGTCACCGGCTGGCTGCCGGTCGCCGTCTTCGGCGCCGTGATCTGCCTGGTCGCGGCGGCGTCGGCCTGGTCGGCCCGGGAGACCGCGCACCAGACCCTCGACGAGATCGAGGCCGGGTTCGGGACCCGCGACCGGGCCCCGGCCCACGTCTGACCGACCGCACCGCAGCGGGGCCCGTGGCGTCACGCCACGGGCCCCGCCGGCGTCCCGGCCGCGGCCGCGAGCAACCCGACGACGTCGCCGGGGTCGGCGGCCCGGTCGGTGCGCCACACCGCGTCGGTGCCCAGCCGCACCTGCGCCCCGGTCACCGGCAGCACGTGCACGGGCTCCCCGACGAACGCCTTGTGCGTCGCCCCCGACCCCAGTCCGACCAGCGTGAACGCCTCCCCGGAGGCGACGACGTGGGTCAGGTCGCCGGGGTTGTGGGTGTCGAGCTCGATCCGCCGGTGCACCCCGTGGCGGGCCAGCAGCTCCCCGGTGGCCCGGTAGACCGACGGGGCGGCGTCGTAGCGGATGGACACGTACGGCAGGTCCGCCAGCTCCTCCAGGGCGACCTCGGTCCGGTCGTCGAAACCCCGCCCGTGCCCGACGGCGACGGCGGCCGGCCGGGTCTCCACCCGTCGTGCACTCAGCCCGGGGTCGTCGACGGCGCCGTGCACGAACGCCAGGTCCAGCTCGCGCCGGGCGACCGCGCGGGCCAGCTCCGCGGAGGTGCCGGGGCGGATCCGCACCGCCAGCTCCGGACGCGCGGCCCGCAGACGCTCCAGGAAGCCGTCGCGGACCGCCGCCGTCACGTCCGGGGCCATCCCCACCACGACGACCGGATGCCCGTCGGCGGCGGCGAGCGCGCCGGGCAGCGCCTCGACCCGGGCGACGATGTCCCGGGCCCGCGGCAGCAGTGCCCGCCCGGCCGCGGTCAGCGCCATCCCGCGCGCGGACCGGGTGAACAGCGGCGCGCCGAGCTCCCGCTCCAGGTCGCGGACCCGTCGCGACAACGGCGACGCGGCCAGGTGCAGCCGGGCCGCCGCCCGCGTCAGGTTCAGCTCGTCGGCGACGGCGAGGAAGTAGCGCAGATGGAACAGCTCCACGGGGCATGACCCTAGAGGTCACGCCCAGGTGCGGTCATCGGTCCTGGTCGCGGCCCTGACCGGCGGCCTACCGTGACCGGCATGGCCTCCCGTCCCGTGCGTATCGCGAACGTGTCCGGCTACCTCGGCGACCGGTACACCGCCGTCGACGAGGCGATGGCCGGGGACCCGGTCGACGTCCTGATGGGCGACTACCTCGCCGAGATCACCCTCGCCGCGCTCGCCGCCGCGGCCGGGCGCGGCGGCCCCGGCTACGTCGCCTACGCCCTCGACCAGCTCACCCCGCACCTGCCCGAGATCGCCCGCCGCGGGATCCGGGTCGTCACCAACGCGGGCGGCTTCGACCCGGCCGGGATGGCGCAGGAGCTGCGCGACCGGATCGCGGCGGCCGGGCTGTCGCTGCGGGTCGCCCACGTCGCCGGGGACGGGGTGTTCGATCGGCTCGCCGACTTCCACGCCGACGGCCACGGGCTCGAGCATCTCGACACCGGGGCCCCGCTCAAGGACTGGGGGTTCGCCCCGATCACCGCGAACGCCTACCTCGGCGGGTTCGGGATCGCCGCCGCGCTGGCCGCCGGCGCGGACGTCGTCGTGACCGGGCGGGTCACCGACGCCTCGCTGACCGCGGGGCCGGCGGCCTGGTGGCACGGCTGGGGCCCCGACGACGTCGACGCCCTGGCCGGGGCGGTGACCGCCGGGCACGTCATCGAGTGCGGCGCGCACGCCACCGGCGGCAACTTCTCCGGCTTCCGCTCGGTGCCCGGCATGCTGCGCCCCGGGTTCCCGATCGCCGAGGTCGCCGCCGACGGCTCCTCGGTGATCACCAAGCACGCCCGCGACGGCGGCACGGTCACCGTCGACACCGTCACCGCGCAGCTGCTCTACGAGATCCAGGGCCCGCGCTACCTGAACCCCGACGTCACCGTGCACCTGGACACCGTGCGGCTGAGCCAGCAGGGACCGGACCGGGTCGCGATCGGTCCGGTCACCGGGTCCCCGCCGCCGCCGACGGCGAAGGTCGCGGTGTTCGCCCCCATCGGCTACGAGATCTCCACGATGCTGTTCTGCACCGCTCCCGACGTCGAGGGCAAGGTGGAGCTGCTGCGCAACCAGCTGCGCGCGGCGCTGGAGGGCCACGTCGACACCCTGGAGGTCACCCCGCTCGGCGTCGCGGCGGTCGACCCGCCGACCCAGTGGGCGGCGACCGTCCCGATCCGGGTGATCGCGACCGCCCGCGAGAAGGAGCCGCTGGTCCGGTTCTCCCCGGCCGTCGGGTCGCTGTACCTGCAGGGCTTCCCCGGGTTCCACCACGACGGGCACGCGCCGCGGGCGTCGCAGCCGTGGCCGCGGATCGAGTACTGGCCGGCGCTGCTGGAGTCCGCGCTGCTCGACCACCACGCCGTCCTCGACGACGGCAGCCGGGTCGAGGTCCCCCGCGCCTCGCGGACGGCGACCCCCGACGAGACCGCACAGCCGGTGCACCCGGAGCCGGACCTGCCCGCGCCGACCGGCCCGCCCGTCGAGCTGGGCGAGTACACCTGGGCGCGGGCCGGGGACAAGGGCGGCAACGCCAACGTGGGCGTCTGGTGCCGCGACCCCGCGCACTGGGACTGGCTGCGTGCCACGCTGACCACCGAGCGGGCGGCCGCGCTGCTCCCCGAGGCCGGGGGCCGCATCGTCCGCCACGAGTTCCCGCACCTGCGCGCGGTGCACCTGGTGCTCGTCGGGCTGCTCGGCTCGGGCGGCTCGGCCAACCTGCGCGTGGACCAGATCGGCAAGTCCGTGGGCGAGTACCTGCGGGCCAAACACGTGGGAGGACCCACCGCATGACCACCCCCGCCGCTGCCACTGCCGGTGACGCCACTGCCGGTGACGCCACTGCCGGTGACGCCACGGCCGAGCGCATCCTCGCGAACGTCGCGTCCCCCGCGACCGACGACGCCTTCGACCCCGGCGCCGCGCTCGACGGGCTGCTGGGCTGCGTCGGGATGAGCGGCGCCGACGCCGGGGGGCGGGTCGCGTTCGTCGGTGCCGACCCGGTCGTGCCCAGCGCGCTGCGCCTCGGGGGCGGTGCGGCCGTCGCGCTCGCCGCGAAGTCGGTCGGGATGGCCGCGGTGCACCGCGACCGCGGCGGCGACGGCCAGGACGTCACCGTCGACGTCCGGCGCGCCCCGCACCGGCTCTGCCCGTTCTACGACCGCCGCTGGGAGCTGGTGAACGGGTACCCGGCCGCCAGCCCGGCGATCACCTCGCAGGCGCTGGGGTTCTCGTTCCACCGCACCCGCGACGACCGCTGGGTGATGCCGCTCAACCCCTACCCCGCGCTGCGGGCCCGGGCCGAGACCTTCCTCGGGGCCCCGGAGAGCGGCGTCGCCGACGCGATCGCCCGGTGGGACGCCGCCGAGCTGGAGGAGGCCGCGAGCGATGTCGGCATCGTCATGCCGATGGCCCGTACCCCCGGCGAGTGGCTCGCGACCGAGCAGCACGCGGCGCTGGCCGGCACCCCGCCGATCACCCTGCGCCGCATCGGCGACGCCCCGCCCGAGCCGTTCCCGCAGCGCCGCCGCGCCGACCTCCCGCTGGACGGGCTGCGCGCGCTCGGGATGGGCCACGTCATCGCGGGTGCCGGGACCGGGCGGGCGCTGGCCCTGCACGGCGCGGACGTGCTGAACATCTGGCGCCCCACGGAGTTCGAGCACGACAGCACCTACGTCACCGCGAACGTCGGCGTCCGGTCCGCCACGGTGGACCCGCACACCGCCGACGGCGCCGCGCTGCTGCGCGGGCTGCTCGCCGACGCCGACGTGTTCTACGCCAACCGCCGCCCCGGCTACCTGGCCCGGCTCGGGTTGTCCGCCGAGGAGGCCGCCGCGGTGCGGCCGGGCATCGTGCACGCGACGAACACCCTGCACGGGCCGGTCGGGCCGTGGGCGCACCGCGTCGGGTTCGACCAGTCCGCGGGCACCCTGGTCGGGATGATGACCCTGGAGGGCGGCTCGGCCACCGACCCGACGGTGACGCCCCGGCTCTCGCCGATCCTGGTCGTCAACGACTACATCGTGTCCTGGCTGACCGCCGCCGGGATCGCCGCGGCCCTGCGCCGCCGCGCGGTGGAGGGCGGGTCCTGGGCGGTGGAGGTGTCGCTGGCCCGGGCCGCGCTCTGGATGCTGGAGCTCGGGGTGCTCGACCTCGGCTACGCCCGCGAGGTCGCGGGCACCGGGGAGCGGCACGCCTACCCCGCCCCGGAGACGTTCACCGCGCAGACCCCGCTCGGGCACTACCAGGGGGTGACCGACCAGGTCACGATGAGCGCGACGCCGGGGGAGTACCGCACGGTGCTCGTCCCGCGCGGCTCCGGGCGTCCGGAGTGGCTGCCCCGCTGAGGCCGGGGGCCGCCGCCCCGTCGACCCGCCGCTCGACGGCCATGATCGTCAGGACGAGCGCGGCACCCGCCGCGGCCGGCAGCAGCATCCACCACCAGCCCGGGTCGGGTGCCAGCACTCCGCGGGCGTCGTCCTGCCAGGGCCACAGCGCCCGCAGCGCCCCCAGCAGCACGCCGGTCATGATCACCATGAGGGTGCGGCGGTGGTGCTCCAGCAGCCAGGTCAGCACCGACACGAAGCTCACGAGCCCGACCACGGCGCCGAGCCCGAACACCGCGACGTAGGCCAGGTCCAGGTCGCGCACCGCACGCAGGGTCGGCTCGTAGAGCCCGAACACCAGCAGCAGGAATGAGCCGGAGAACCCCGGCAGCACCAGCGCGCACACCGCGACCGCCGCGGCCAGCCCGACCAGGAGCATCGGCGGGCGGCCGTCGCCGACGACCGGGGGGAGCCCACTGACGGCGAACGTCGCCGCGAACGCGACGACGACCAGCGCCCACTCCCGCAGCCCGCGCAGCCGCCCGGTGATCCGCAGGGGGACCACCACCGACGCGGCGACCATCCCCAGGAACACCGCCCGGGCGCCGACGGGGTGGTCCTCGATCAGCCCCGGGAGGACCTGCGACGCCGCCAGGACCGCCAGCGCCATGCCCAGCGCCACGGGCACCAGCAGGCCCCGGTCCAGCCGTCGCAGCTCCTCGCGGGGCGTCACGTCACCGCCCGCCGCGCCCGGCAGCAACGCCCGGGCCGCGCCGACGAGGTGCGCGCCCTGGGCGATCAGGCGTTCGTAGATCCCGACGACCAGCGCCATGGTCCCGCCGCTGACCCCCGGGATGGTCTCGACCACGCCGATCGCGGCCCCACGGGCCAGATGAACAACGGACATACGCGACAACACGGGCCAGGACGGTACCGACCGGGCGACGAACGGCGACAGACGGGTGAACTCTCGTTCGCATCACCAAGGATCGGGGCAACCGGTTGCGTGCCGATACGTCCGAGGAGACGTACGCACCATGACGATCGGGGGACTGACATGGACGGGTACGTCCTGCACCGCACCGCCCGCTGGGCCGTGACCATCGCCGCCTGCGGAGCGGTGCTCGCCGGCTGCGGGGGCGGCGGCGACTGGCCGACCGCCGCCGGCTCCGGCGGCACCGCCACGCCGCCGAGCACCGCCGCACCGACCACGAGCACCCCGGTGTCCGACGCCGGGAACACCGGGGGCGGCGCCGGTGCCGGCGGCGCGCACACCGGAACCGGGGGGACCGAGGCGGGCGGCGACGAGCGCTGCCACACCTCCGAGCTGGCCGGCTCGGTCGCGGCCGACCCGGGCGGCGGTGCCGCGGGCTCGTCGTACGTGACGCTGACGCTGCGCAACCAGAGCGGCCGCACCTGCTACCTGCGCGGCTTCCCCGGCGTGTCCTACGTCGGCGGCGACGACGGCCACCAGATCGGCCCGGCCGCCGCGATGCAGGGCGGGCACGGCGACCCGGTCCGGCTCGCCCCGGGCGGGAGCGCCGGTGCGACACTGCGGGTGGTGAACGTGCGCAACTTCGACGAGGCCGCCTGCCGCCCGACGGCGGTGCGCGGACTGCGCGTCTACCCGCCCGGCGAGACCGACTCGCTGTTCGTCCCGATGGAGGGCACCGGCTGCGCCGCCACCCCGCCCGGGGACCAGCTGGTGATCCAGGCGTTCACCGCTCGCTGATCCGCGTCCGGGCCCGGTCCGCCGCGGACCGGGCCCCGCGGGGCCACTGGCGGTCGCCACGACGTGGAGGAGACGACCCCGCATGACCCCGCACGAGCGCTCGGCCACGCCCCGACGTCGCGGCGACGTCGCGGCTCTCGGCCCCCGGCTCCACGACCTCGACGGAGCGTCCTACCGCTCCTACAAGGACCTCACCGGCGTCTGGACGGGGGAGCACGGCTACGACCTCGAGATCCGGACGGTGCAGGCCGACCCGTTCGCGCCGCCGTCGCGGCTGCGGGTGACCGTGCCCGCCCGGACCGCCGGGCTGCCGCCCGGCCTGTACGACGGGCCCGTGCGGGCGCGTGCCCTCGCCGGGTTCCTGGCCCGCGCACTGCGCCGGGCCCTGGAGCGCAGCACCGTGCGGATCGATGCGGGTGGCCAGGAGGTGCTCGACCGCAGCGCGGTCCGCATCCGGCCCGACGGGACGGTCGTCGCCGAGGTGTCGGTGCCGCTGCCCGGCCGGGGTCGGCGGATCGACGGCCGGGCAGCGGCCGCGGAGGTCACGGTCGCGCTGCCGCGCGCGGTGCTGGGGGCGTTGCGCTGGGAGACCGCTGACACCGACGCCGCCGAGGAGTTCGTGGAGACCGTCGTCGACGCCGGTGCCCTGCGCGACGCGCTGGCCGGTCGCGGCCTGGTCGGGTTCGTCGCCGACGGCGCGGTGCTGCCGCGCGCCTCCGGCGTCGACGACCGGCCGCTGGTGGGCGGGGTGCCATTCGTCTCCCCGCCGGAGCTGCGCGTGAACCTGGAGGTCCCGCACCGCGGCACGGTGACCGGCATGGGCGTCCCCGAGGGCGTCACGCTGATCGTCGGCGGCGGCTACCACGGCAAGTCCACGCTGCTGCGTGCGCTGGAGAACGGCGTGTACGACCACGTCCCCGGCGACGGTCGCGAGCTCGTCGTCGCCCGCGCCGACGCGGTGTCGGTGCGCGCCGAGGACGAGCGCTCGGTGCAGCGCGTCGACGTGTCGGCCTTCGTCACCGGCCTGCCGTCCGGGAACCCCACCGACGACTTCTCCACGGAGTCGGCGTCCGGCTCGACCTCGCAGGCCGCCGCCACGGTGGAGGCGCTGGAGGCCGGCGCCGGCGTGCTGCTGATCGACGAGGACACCGCAGCCACCAACGCCATGATCCGCGACGACCGGATGCGCGCGCTGATCCCGGCCGAGCCGCTGGTCCCGTTCGCCGAGCGGGTCCGGCCGCTGCACCGCGGGCACGGGGTGTCCACCGTGCTCGTCATGGGCGGCTCGGGGGAGTACCTCGACCGCGCCGACACCGTGATCCTGCTGCAGGACTACGTCGCCTCCGAGGTCACCGGCCGGGCCCGGGAGATCGCCGGACGGGCCGACGAGGCGACCGACACCGCGTTCCCGGCGTTCGCCCGCCGCGAGTTCGACCCCCGCAGTGTGGACGCCTCGGTACGTGGGCGGCGCAGGATCACCGCCCGCGGCCGCGGGCGGCTCACCTTCGGCGCCGACGACATCGACCTGTCCGCGGTGGCCCAGCTCGCCGACCCCGGCCAGACCACCGGCGTCGGGTACGCCCTGGCCGCCCTCGACCTGCGTGGGGTCACCCTCGCCGCGGCATTGGAGCGGCTGGAGGAGGCCGTGCGCCACGGCGGGACCGACGCGATCACCCGGGGCGCCCCGGTGGACGTCGCGGTGCCGCGACGGCACGAGGTCGCGGCCGCGCTGAACCGGTTGCGACCCGCACGTGTGACGCACCTCCACAGAAACGGTCAGGGCTGACTGTTAGAGTGCTTCCGAGCACGTGCACCGACGCACCGTCACCGGAGGACCCCATGACCGAGACCGCCCAGCGGGACCTGAACGGCCGCACCATCGTCATGTCCGGCGGCAGCCGCGGCATCGGCCTCGCGATCCTGCTCGCCGCCGCCCGCCGCGGCGCGAACGCCGTCATCCTGGCCAAGACCGACCAGCCCGACCCGCGCCTGCCCGGGACCGTGCACACCGCGGTCGCCGAGATCGAGCAGGCCGGGGGCAAGGCCGTCGCCGTCGTCGGGGACGTGCGGGTCGAGGCGGACGTGGAACGCGCCGTCGCCACCGCCGCCGAGACCTTCGGCGGCGTCGACATCGTCGTCAACAACGCCAGCGCGCTGAACATCAGCGGCACCGCCGACGTGACGCCCAAGCGCTACGACCTCATGCAGTCGATCAACTCGCGCGGCACCTACCTGCTGACCCGGACCGCGCTGGACCACCTCAAGGCCTCCGACGACGCGCAGGTCCTCACCCTGTCCCCGCCGATCAACCTCGACCCGAAGTGGCTCGGCGCGTTCCCGCCCTACATGCTCTCCAAGTACGGCATGTCGCTGCTGACCCTGGGCTGGGCGCACGAGTTCGCCGGCGACGGCATCCGGGCCAACTGCCTGTGGCCGCGCACCACCATCGCGACCGCGGCCGTGACGAACCTGCTGGGCGGCGACCAGGTCGCCGGGCGTGCCCGCACCCCCGAGATCATGGCCGACGCGGCCCTGGCGATCCTGACCGATCCGGCGCGCCCCACCGGGCACACCTTCATCGACGACGAGGTGCTCGCCGCGCACGGCGTCACCGACCTCACCCCCTACGGCGACTCCGAGCACAACGACATCGACTTCTTCCTCGAGGGCACCGACCCGGCCGACCTGCCGGTGTGAGCCCTGCCGGTGTGAGTCCCGCACGGCTCCCATCGGTGACCGGTTGACCCCATCGGGTGACATCGGGAACCGCCGGGAGTCCGCGGGCGACCTCTCCCGACGGCGCGGGCACACCGCCCGCGACACCCGGACCGACGACGAGGAGCACCCGAGTGCGACACATCGCCACCTTCTGCGGCAGCTGCAACTGCGGATGCCCCGAGCTGTTCGTCGACGACGCGGCCGTCCCGGAGAAGCGGATCGTGATCACCGACGACTTCGGCCAGCGCGTGCAGATGAGCGTCGACCAGTTCGCCGACCTCGTCGCCTCGGCGCGCAACGGCGTGCTGGACGAGCTCGTCGCGGGCTGAGCCGCTACGCGGTCGCGGGGCCGCCGGGCACCGTCCCGGCGGCCCCGTCGTCCGTGTGCGGGCCGCCGAGGGGGCCCTCGGCGGGGTGGCCGGCCGGGTGGTCGGGTGTCCCGGCGAGCCGGCCCGCGAGGTCGGCCAGCGCGTCGCGCAGCGGCGCGGCGCGCTCGCTGAACCCGGCCTGGGCGCGGGCGTACTCGGCGCGTCCGGCGGGTGTCTCGATCCGCACCGGGTCGAACCCGTGGCCGGACAGGTCGTAGGGGGAGGCGCGCATGTCCAGCTCGCGGACGTCCGCGGCGAGGGCGAAGCAGTCGGCGACAATCTCCGACGGCACCGCCGGGGCGAGCTTGTAGGCCCACTTGTAGAGGTCCATCGTCGCGTGCAGACAGCCCGGCTGCTCCATCTCGACCTGCCGCTCGCGGGTGGGCACGAGCTCATTGCGCGGGGCCGCGGCGTCGGTGAAGAACCGGTAGGCGTCGTAGTGGGTGCAGCTGATCCGCGCCGACTCGACGACGGCGTCGGTGCCCGCCCGCCCGAGACGCAGCGGCACCGTGTCCCGGTGCCGGACGTCGTCGGTGCGGTAGACCATCGCCCACTCGTGCAGGCCGAAGCAGCCCAGCCGGGGCGGCCGGGACCGGGTCGCGACCAGCAGCCGGTGCACGAACGCCGCGGTCGTCCGCAGCCGCTGCGGGGCCGCCGCGGGGTCGAACAGGACCGTGCCGTCGGGCCGGGTGACGTGGCCGGGGCGGTCGGCGAGTTCCGCGGCGTCGGCGAGCGCGACGCCGGGGCCCGGGTCCCAGCGCTCCAGCTGGGCGGGGCGGTGGGAGTAGTAGGTGAACAGGAAGTCCCACACCGGGTGCGGCTCGCCGCGCCGTCGCCGCTCCCGGTGCGGACCGGTCCAGGCCGCGACCCGCTCGCGGTGGGCCGCCGCCCGTGCCCGCCAGGTCGCGCCGTCGAGGACGGGCACGGTGGCGGTCGGGGCGCAGACGCTCGGGGTCGGCCCGGACGCGGTCGACACAGGCGGGGTAGGCCGGGCTGAGGTCGGCACGGACGGGGGCGGCACGGTGTCCGACGGTACGACGCGCGCGGGTCAGGCCGGGGTGCCGGGGGCGTGGGTGGCGTCGCGGACGCTGCCCACGAACGCCTCGGTGAGGTCCTCCATGGTGACCACGCCGACGGTGGTGTCGTGCTCGTCGACGGCGCGGGCCAGGTGTGCCCGGGCGGCCCGCAGCGTGGCGAGCGCCTCGTCGAGGCGGGCCGAGGCCGGGACCGACGGCAGGCTGCGGACGCGCTGCGGTGGGATCGTCGCGGACTCGGCGTCGGCGAGATCCAGCACGTCCTTGACGTGCAGGTACCCGGTCAGCCTGCCCTGTGCGCCGCGGATCGGGAACCGTGAGTACCCGGTCCGCTCGACGGCCTCGGTGAGCGCGGAGACCGTCGTCGTCCCGCCGGGGCCGGCGTCGAGGCACACCAGGTCCTCCAGTGCGACGACGACGTCGGAGACGGTCGCCTCCGCCGAGGACAGGGTCCGCTCGATCCGCGAGCTCTCCGAGTCGTCGAGCAGGCCCTCACGGCGCGAGTCGCCGAGCATCTCGGCGAGCTCGCCGGTGGTGAACGCGGTCTCCAGCTCGTCGCGCGGGGTCACCCCGACCAGGCGCAGGGTGGCGTTGGCCATCGCGTTGAACAGGTCGATGAACGGGCGGGTGACCCGGGTCCACACCAGGAACGGGGGGACCAGCAGGATCGCCGCGCGCTCCGGTCCCGCGATCGAGATGTTCTTCGGCACCATCTCGCCGAGCATCATGTGCGCGACGACGACGATCATCAGCGACACCGCGAACGCGACCGGGTAGGCGAACGACTCCGGCACCCCGACCGCCTCGAGCGGTCCGTCGATGAGGTGCGCCACGGCCGGCTCGCCGAGCCGGCCGAGCAGCAGCGACGCGATGGTGATGCCCAGCTGGGAGGCCGCGAGCATCCGGGACAGGTCGTGCGAGGCGTCGAGGACCCGCTGCGCCCCGGCGGAGCCGGCGTCGGCCATGGCCTCCAGGCGGTCCTTGCGGCCGGAGATCAGCGCGAACTCCGCGGCGACGAAGAAGGCGTTCACCCCGAGCAGGGCGACGGCGGCGAGCAGTGCGAGCAGGTCGTTCACGCCGGCACCGTCCCGTGCCCGGCGGTGCGGTCGGCGCTGCGCTGCACACGGATCTCGGCGACCCGGTTGCGGTCGCGGCGCAGGACCTCCAGCGTCCACCCGTCGACCTCGACGGTGTCGCCGACGTCGGGGATCCGGCCCAGCCGGGCCACGACCAGCCCGGCGAGGGTCTCGTAGCCCCCGTGCGGCATGCGGAACCCGGTCACCTCGTCCACCTCGTCGTCGCGCATCAGGCCGGACAGCGCCCAGACCCCGTCGCCGAGGCGGCGCACCCGGTTCTGCTCGCCGCGGTCGTGCTCGTCGCGGACGTCGCCGAGGATCTCCTCCACCAGGTCCTCCATGGTCACCAGACCGGCGGTGCCGCCGTACTCGTCGACGACGACGGCGGTCTGCAGTCCCGCCGCCCGCAGCCGGGTCATGAGTTCGTCGCCGTCCAGCGACGACGGCACCGTCTCGACCGGCCGGGCCAGGTCCCGCACGGCGGTGTCGGCGCGGCGGGCCGGCGGCACCGAGAACGCCTGCTTGACGTGCACCAGGCCCAGCGGGACGTCCGGGTCGCCGTCCACGACCGGGAACCGGGAGAACCCGGAGCGGCGGGCCAGCGCGACCAGGTCGGTGACGGTGTCGGTGGCGTCGATGGTCTCCACCCGCACCCGCGGGGTCATCAGATCCTCGGCGACGCGGTCGGTGAAGCGCAGCGAGCGCTCCAGCAGCACCGCGGTGCCCGGGTCGATGCTGCCGCTCTCGGCGCTGGCCCGCACCAGCGAGCTCAGCTCACCGGGTGAGCGGGCCGAGCGCAGCTCCTCGGCCGGTTCGATGCCGAGCCGGCGCACGATGGCGTTGGCCGCACTGTTCAGACCGGTGATGAGCCAGCGGAACGCCGAGGCGAACCCGGCCTGCAGCCACACCACCGAGCGCGCCACCTCCATCGGGTGGGCGATCGCGAGGTTCTTCGGGACCAGCTCGCCGAACACCATCGACAGCACCGTCGCCAGGACCAGCGACAGCACGGTCGCGGTGCCCGAGGCGATCCCGGCCGGCAGACCGACGGCCTCCAGGACCGGCCGGATCAGCTCGGCGACGGCGGGCTCGGCGATGTAACCGGTGGCCAGGGTGGTGGCGGTGATCCCGAGCTGGCAGCCCGACAGCTGGAACGACAGCCCGGCGTGCGCCCGCTGCACCGCGCGGGTGCGGCGGTCGTCCCGGCGGGCGACGGCGGCGTCGATGCGGCTGCGTTCGAGCGCGGTGAGCGAGAACTCCGAGGCGACGGACACGGCGGTTCCCAGGGTGAGCGCGGCGACCGCGAGCAGCCCGAGGACGGAGAGCAGGACGGACACGGAGCTCATGGCCTCCATCGGGGAGAAACGGTGCACGACGATACGGCGGCCGCGCCGGGACCGCGCGCCGGGAGCTGCGAGTCGGGCAGCTGCGAGTGACGTCACGGCGTCCCGACGGTGATCCCGGCCGTGACCGGGGTCTAGGTTGGTCAGCCATGACCACGGCGACGTCGCCCTCCGCACCGTCCCCCGCGCCACCGGGCTCCCCGGACGGCGGTCGGGTGCCGGTGAGCGGGGCCCCGACCGCAGCGCACCGGTGAGCGCACCGCAGCCGACGCCCCCGTCGGAGCGCGCGTCCCCCGCGGCCGCGACGCACCCGCAGTACGGCGGCCGGCGCAGCTCGGGCCTGGCCCGGGGGAGCGCCTCACCGTTCGTCGACTTCGACCGCCGCTCCTGGTCGCAGCTCGCGTCGTCGACGACGGTGCCGCTGTCGGCCCAGGAGCTCGACCAGCTGCGCAGCTACGGCGACTTCGTCGACCTCGACGAGGTCCGCGAGGTCTACCTGCCGCTGTCGCGGCTGCTGAACCTGCACGTCGAGGAGGGCGGTCGGCTCTACCGGGCCTACCGGCGCTTCCTCGGCTCGGGCGGGGCCCGGACCCCGTTCGTGATCGGGATCGCGGGCTCGGTCGCGGTCGGGAAGTCGACCACCGCGCGGCTGCTGCGCCTGCTGCTCGCCCGCTCCCCGGAGCACCCCGACGTGCAGCTGGTCACCACCGACGGGTTCCTCTACCCCAACGCCGAGCTGCAGGCCCGCGGGCTGATGGAGCGCAAGGGCTTCCCGGAGTCCTACGACCGCCGCAAGCTGCTGCGGTTCGTCTCCGAGATCAAGGGCGGCCGCCCCGAGGTCACCGCCCCGGTCTACTCGCACCTGGTCTACGACATCGTCCCCGACGAGCAGCTCGTCGTCCGCAGCCCCGACATCCTCATCGTCGAGGGGCTCAACGTGCTCCAGCCCGCGGTCGCGGGCGCGCTGACCGTGTCGGACTTCATCGACTTCTCCGTCTACGTCGACGCCGCCACCGCCGACGTGCGCCGCTGGTACGTGGAGCGTTTCCTGCGGCTGCGCCAGACCGCGTTCCGGGACCCGCAGTCGTTCTTCCGCCGCTACGCCGAGCTCGACCACGACGCGGCCGTGGCACGGGCCGAGCACATCTGGGCGACGATCAACCAGCCCAACCTGGAACAGAACGTGCTGCCCACCCGCTCGCGGGCCAGCGCGGTGCTGACCAAGGGCCCGAACCACGACGTCACGCGGGTGCGGCTGCGCAAGCTCTGACCAGGGCCGTGGTGAGGGCCTCGGCCGCCTCGTCGACCCGGGCCGCGGAGCAGGTCTCGTCGGTGACGTGGGCCAGCTCGGGGTCGCCGGGCCCGTACACCAGCACCGCCGGGTCCCCGAGCGCGGGGACCAGCACCGACGCGTCGGTGAAGTAGGACGCGAACGCCGCCGGTCCGTCGTGGCCGAGCGCGGTGGCGGCCGCCCTGGCCCGCGGGTCGGCCGGATCGGTGCCGACGGCGGGCAGGTCCAGGCGCACCTCGACGTGCGGGACGCCGCGGTGGGGTGTCCCGGTGAGCGCGGCGCGGGCGACCGTGGCCACCTCGTCGCGGGCCGCGGCGGCGTCGAGGCCGGGCACCAGACGCAGGTCGACCTCCAGCTCGGCGCGGTCGGGCACCAGGTTGGGCTGCAGTCCGGCGTGCAGCGTCCCGGGGTTGGCGGTGGCGGCGCCGTGCGTCGCGCTGACGGGCCAGGTGTGGTCGTGCAGCGCAGCGGCCACCCGCCCGAGCGCGACGAGTGCGTTGTCGCCCAGCTCCGGGCGCGACCCGTGGGCGCTCACCCCGTGCTGCACCAGCCGCAGCCACAGCACGCCCTTGTGGCCGTGCAGCACCCGGTTCGCGGTCGGCTCGGCCACCACCAGCAGTGGCGACGGCTCCAGGCCGGTGAGCAGCCGGGCGCCGTCGCCGCCGGTCTCCTCGCCGAAGGTGAACACCAGCTGCAGCGGGGTCGCCGGGGTGCTGCGCAGTGCCGCGACGACGAGCGCGGCCACCCCGGCCTTCATGTCGGTGCTGCCGCGCCCGCGCAGCCGCCCGTCGACGACGTCACCGGCATGCGGGTCGAACGACCAGCCGGCCGGGTCGGCGGGGACGGTGTCGAGGTGCCCGGTGAGGGTGACGGGTGGGCGGCCGTCGCCGCGGCGGGCCACCAGGTTCGCCCGTGCCGGGTCGGCCGGGTCGGGCTCGGTCCGTACGGTGAATCCGCCGTCGTCGAGCAGGCCCGCGAGGGCGTCGGCGGCCGCGCGCTCGCCGCCGCCCCGGGTGTCGAGGGCGATCAGCGAGCCGGCGAGCGCGACGGGGTCGGGGATCTCCATCCCCGCGACCTTGCCACGACCTTGCCACGGCCCTGCCGCGACGCCGCGGCCGCCGAGGGCCGATGCCATTGCTCAGCACTTCTTTGGCAGAATGGGGCGATGAGTGAGGGATCGGGCGGCGAGTCCGGTGGCACCGTGGTGACCGGCCGTTTCGAGACGAGCGACGACGAGGTGGCCTCCCGGCTGCGACTGGCGGTGGGACGGCTGAACCGCCGGATCCGCATCGACGGCTCCGAGTCGCTGCCGCCGTTGCAGCTGTCGACCCTGGTCACCGTCGAGCAGCACGGCCCGCTGCGCCTGTCGGAGCTGGCCCGCCGTGAGGGTGTGACCGCACCGACGATGTCGCGGGTGCTCTCCGCGCTGGACGAGCAGGGCATGGTCGAGCGTGCCGCGGACCCGGGAGACGCCCGCGGCGTGCTCGTCTCGGTCTCCGCCGACGGGCTGGCCCGGCTGCGCGAGATCCGCAGCCAGCGCACCGCCCTGGTCGCGCGCCGGCTCGACCGGCTCGACGCCGCTCAGCGCGCCGCGCTGGAGGCCGCGCTGCCCGCGCTGGAGGCCCTGCTTGTCGCCGACGACTGACCGGCCCGCACCCTGGTGCGACGACCGACCGGGACTGCCCCGGTGGGCCGACCGACCGGCACCGCCCCGGTGGAGCCGCCCGTGGTGACGGCCGCCCCGGCCGGGCTCAGGTCTCGGCGCCGTCGACGGTGACCACGACCCGGGAGCCGTCGTCGCGGCTGCCGCCCGCGACGGCGCGCAGCCCCGCGACCCGGGAGGACTCGGGCAGCGGGTCGGGGTAGTGCCAGAACACGTCGGCCAGCCGGGTCCCGCCGGGCAGGTCGGCGTGCTCGTAGTGCGCCTCGCCCTTGTAGGGGCAGCGCGTCCGGAGGTCGCTCGGCGAGGTCGGGACGGCGAGGTCGGCGGCGGGGAGGTACCAGCGGTTCGGCAGCCCGGTCTCCGACAGCACCCACGGGCGTCGCGAGCGGGCCAGGACCGTCTCCACCCCGTCGGTCGCGACGTGGGTGACGACGACCTCGCGGTGGGTCGGACGGACGTCGACCCGGGTGTAGGGATCGGTGATGTGCGCGAAGACCTGCTCGTCCTCGTCGTACCAGGCGTCGGCGGCGTTCCAGTACAGCGCGGCGAGCCCGCGCAGCCAGGGCGCGGCCGCGACGGGCTCCGGGTAGTGCCAGACCGCGTTCTCCGCGGTGCGGTCGCCGACGACCAGCGAGCGGTAGGACGCGTCGCCCTTGAACGGGCAGTGCGTGGTGTGGTCGGTCGCGACCAGCACGTCCTGGTCGAGATCGGCCTCGGGGACGTAGAGCACGGGCAGCAGGTTCGACTCGTGCAGCAGGAACCCGCCACGGGTGTCGAGCACGGTGCGCCCGGCGAACTCCGCCCGCACCCGCCTCGGGAACGGGTGCATCAGCAGCTTGTGCGGCGGGCCCTCGATCGCGTAGTTCACCGTCGTCGGCGCGGAGGACGACAGCGGGCCGTCGGTGCGGGTCAGTCCCATGTGGCCTCACCTCGTGGGTGGTCGTGCGGGTCGGTACCCACACAACCACCCACGGGGCGAACCCGCCACGGGGCTACAGCGAGAGCTGCACGTCGTAGTCGCCGATCCAGGTGTTGAGGTCGATGATCCGCTCCAGCTGCATCCGGCGGCCCATCGAGTTGGCCTCGTGCCCGCCGCCGGCGTCGAGCCGTCGCCGGACGGCCGCGCGGTCCACCAGCGGCGCGACGGGGGCGTCGTCGCCGCGGGAGAGGATCTCGGCGACCTGCTCGCGCAGCGACTTCTCGTAGCCGTCGTCCTGGGTGGAGGGGTACGGGCTCTTGACCCGCTGCACCACAGACTCCGGCAGCAGGTCGGAGGTGGCGTGCCGCAGCAGCGACTTCTCGCGGCCGTCGAAGGTCTTGTGTGCCCACGGGGTGCCGAAGACGTACTCGACGAGGCGGTGGTCGCAGAACGGCACCCGCACCTCGAGCCCGACCGCCATGCTCATCCGGTCCTTGCGGTCGAGCAGCACCGGCAGCCAGCGGGTCAGGTACAGGTAGCAGATCTCGCGCATCCGCCGCTCGTGCGGGTCGTCGGCGGCCGGGCCGGTCAGCTCGGGCACCTCGGACAGTGCCGTCCGGTACTGCTCCTCGACGTAGCCGGGCACGTCGAGCTTGGCCCACAGCGCGCCGTCGAACAGACCGGGGTCGGCGGGGTCGTGGTTCATCATCCGCCCGGCGAGCCACGGGAAGGTGTCCGCGGCGACGGTCTCCGGGTCGTGGAAGTCGCGGTACCCGCCGAAGACCTCGTCGGCGGACTCCCCGGACAGCGCGACCGTCGACTCCTTGCGGATCGCGGAGAAGAGCAGGTAGAGCGAGGAGTCCATGTCGCCGATGCCGGCCGGCAGGTCGCGGGCGTGCACCGTGGCCCGGCGCACGGCGGGGTCCATCATGTCCTCGGTGCGCAGCACGATGTCGCGGTGGGATGTGCCGACGTACTCGGCGACCTCGTGCACGTAGGGGGTGTCCGGGGTACTGCGGGCGTCGTCGGCGACGAAGTTGTCGGCGTAGCCCACGAAGTCCACCGCGAACGACCGGACGGTGCCCTCGACGTGCTTCGCGGCCAGCGCGGTGAGCGCCGAGGAGTCCAGACCGCCCGACAGCAGGGTGCAGAGCGGCACGTCGGCGTAGAGCTGGCGCTGCGCGGTGTCCTCCAGCAGCTCGCGGACGTGGTGCACGGTGGTGTCGACGTCGTCGGTGTGCCCGGTGTCGGTGAGCTGCCAGTAGCGCTCCTCGCGGATCCCGCCGTCGCGGGAGACCCGGACGACGCAGCCGGGCGGGACCTCGCGCATGCCGCGGAACACCGCGTTGGACATGTCGGAGACGAACGCCAGCGCTCGGCGCAGCCCCTCGGCGTCGACCACCCGCTCGGCCTCGGGGTTGGCCAGGATCGCCTTGGGCTCGGAGCCGAACAGCACCCCGTGCGGGGTGGGGTAGTAGTAGAGCGGCTTGATGCCCAGCCGGTCGCGCACCAGCACCAGCTCGCTCGTGCCGGAGTCCCACAGGGCGTAGGCGAACATGCCGTTGAGCCGCCGGGCGACCTCACGCGGGTCCTTCGCGCCCCACTCGCGGTGCGCCCGCAGCACGACCTCGGTGTCGCTGGAGGTACGGAACCGGTGCCCCGCCGCGGCGAGCTGCTCGCGCAGCTCACGGAAGTTGTAGGTCTCCCCGGAGTAGACCATGTGCAGGGCGGGTGCCCCGCCCTCGTCGAGGGTCATCGGCTGGCGGCCGCCCTCGATGTCGATGACCGCGAGCCTGCGGTGGCACAGCGCCGCGGGGCCCTGGGCCCACACCCCCTGCTGGTCCGGTCCGCGGCAGGACATCGTGTCGTTCATCGCCGCGAGGGTGCGGGCGTGCTCGTCCGCCCCCAGGTCGTGTCGGTAGTCGATCCAGCCGCAGATTCCGCACACGGTTGAGCGCCTCCTCGATCTCGTGCCCGGACCACGTCGTCCGGTGGATCGATTGCAACGCTAATGATTGCGGAACGCAACACGGAGGAAACACACGGTGCGGGCTCTGTCCGGTGCTGGGTGGTTCGTCCCACGGTTTCGGCGACGCGCGTCGCCGATCACACCCGTTCGGAGCAGCACCGTTGCGTGAAGGCGCACGAACCTTTCGATCCGCTTACGTGATTGCGATCGTCAATGTTGCGGCCCGCAACGTGTGTAGCATGCGAAACATGACCGAACGTCCGATTGGCCCGATTGACGACGACGCCACCGTGGCGACCGGCGGCGTCGCCACGGCGACGCAGGACCCGCTGCACTCGCTGGAGAAGCAGATCACGCTGCTGGTCCGCCGCACCATGGAGTCGGTGTGGTCCCACGGGTACGGCACGAACGACGCCGTGGACCGCTACACCTACCCGGTGCTCATGCTCCTCGACGATGAGGGCCCCCTCTCGCTGACCGCGCTCACCGGCAAGCTGGGGGTCTCCAAGCCCACCGCCAGCCGTCAGGTGTCCCGGCTGTCGCGGGCCGGCCTGGTCGACGTCTCCCCGCACGAGCGCGACCCCCGCTCGGTCAGCGTCACCCTCACCCCGGCCGGACTTGCGGCCCGCGAGCAGGTCCGCGAGGCCCGCCTGGCCCCGCTGCGCGAGGTCATCGCGCACTGGCCGACCCACGACCGCGACTCCCTCGCCGAGCTGCTCGACCGGTTCAACACCGACCTGGACCTCTTCGTGCGCTGACCCGCTCCACCCGCCCCGGACGCACCCGGGCACCCGCTGCTCCGCCGGGCCCCGCCCGGGTGATGCGATAGTGGGCAGTCCGGGTGGCCGCACCCGGAGCGACTTCGGGGGTGAGGACGGGCGTGGACGCGCTGGTGGCGCTCGTCGCCGGAGTGCTGGACGGCATCCGCGGGCTCGGCGTGCCGGACGTGTGCCCGGGGGACTGGGCCTGGTCGGTCACCGCGCTCGGCGTGCTCACCGGGCTGCTGCCCACCGCGGGCGCGGCGCTGGTCGCGCTGCTGCGTCGCGGGATCGGCTCCGGCTCCTCCTCGGGCTACGGCTCGGCCGAGTCCGTGCTGCTGGCCGGGATCGGGGTGCTGGCGGCGGGTCTGCTCCCGCTGGCCGTGTTCGTCGGAGCGGGCGGGGTGTTCAGCCGCGCGACCGCGGGCGTGCCGGCCGTGCCCGGCCTGAGCCAGTCGGCGACGTCGTCGATCCGGGTCGAGACCTGCAGTGTCGTCGGGACGCAGAGCAGCTACCTGGGCCGGGGCACCGTGGCCGGGTCCATCGGCGGTGACGTCGTCACCTCGGTCACCTCCGTCGCCCTGCTCGGTGTCGTGCCGCTGCTCGCGACGGTCCTGGTCGCGGTCCAGGCACGCACCGCACTGCGTCGCGGGCCGCGCTGGCCCGCCAAGTTCTTCTGGCTCCCGCTGTTCTCGCTGATCGTGCTGACCGGCGGGGTCCCGGCGGGCACCGCCGAGCACCTGTGGGTCGGCGTCCTCGCCGCCAGCCTGGTCGGGGTGCTGGTCGTCCCGCTGTTCCCGGTGCCGTCGCGGGCGAGGATCGAGCGGATCCGCGCCGGGCGCGACGTGCCGGCCCGACGTGCCGAGCCGTCCGCGGCGGGCGGCATCGGAACCGGGTCGTCCCGGGCCGGCCGTGCCGGGGGCGACGGGCTCGCCGCGCAGTCCGGCGCCGCCGCGACGCCCAGCGTCGCCGAGCGCCTCGCCCAGCGCTTCTCCGCCCGCGAGAACCCGGGCAGCCCCGGGACCGGCGGCGCCCGCGTGCCGTCGTCGGTCGAGCAGTCCGCCCCCTACGTCGGGTTCGCCGCCGCCCCCCGTCCGCCGGCCGGCTACGGCGCACCGCCCCCCGTGGCCTACGCGCCCGGCCCGGCCGGACGCCCGCCCGCCGGACCGCCGCCGTTCACCGGACCGGCCGCCCACCCGGCGGCGGGACCGCTGCGCGGCCCGGTGTCGGGAGCGGCCCGTGGCCCCGTCTCCGGCGCGGGACGGCCCCCGGCGGGTCCGCCGCGCCGGCCCACGCTCGTCGCGCCGGTGCCGGGCGGGCCGCCCCGTGCGCCCCGGTTCCGGCTGCTGCGCCGCCTCGGTGCCGGTGGCTTCGGCGGGGTCTGGCTGGCCCACGACGCGAAGCTCGGCCACACCGTCGCGGTCAAGTCCGCGCATGCCGCTGACCCCGAGACCGAGGAGCGCATCCGCCGCGAGGCCGCCGCGCTCGGGGCGCTGCGCCACCCCTGCTGCGTGCAGATCCACGACCTGCTGCACGCCTCCTCCGACCCGGGCCTGCAGGGCATGGACGGCCTGGTCATCGTCATGCAGTACGTCGACGGGATGTCCCTGGGCCAGCTCGTCGGCGAGCAGGGCCCGGTCGACGACATCTCCGCAGCCCGCATCTGGACCGGCATCGCCGGGGCGCTGCACACCGCGCACCGCGCCGGGGTGCTGCACCGCGACATCAAGCCGGGCAACATCGTCGTCGACCCGCAGGGGCACCCGCACCTGATCGACTTCGGGATCGCGCGCAAGCAGGGTGACTCCACGCTGACCCAGACCGGCTACGTCCTGGGCACCCCGGACTACCTGGCGCCGGAGGCCGCGGCCGGCAAGCCCGCCTCGCCCGCCTCCGACGCCTGGCAGCTCGCCGCGGCGGTGTCGTTCGCGCTGAGCGGGCACCCGCCGCGCGGGGAGTCCGCCGACGCCGTCGCCGGGCTGCGGGCGGCCGCCGCCGGGGCCAAGCTCACCCACCTGCCGACCCGCACGGCGCACCTGACGCTGCTCAAGCAGGCGATGCGCACCGAGCCGCACCGGCGCCCGGACCTGCCCACGGTGCAGGCCAAGCTCGACGGCTGGCTGCGTCGCCACGGGCACCGCACCGACGGCCCGGTCACCGCGATGCTGGAGTACCGCCGCGGCTGACCGCCGTCCGCTCGGGCCGCGCCGGGCCGCTCAGAGCCAGGCCTGGACGAACAGCCGCACCGCCAGGCCGAGTCCGGCGACCGCGATCGCGATCCGCACGAACCGGGCGGGCAGCCTGCGGGCGACGACCGGGCCGAGCCGCCCGCCGACGAGCAGGCCCAGCGCCAGCGGGGGCACCGCCGCCCACGCGACGTCGCCGAACACCGCGAAACCGACCGCGGCGACCGTATTCGCGGCCCAGGTCAGCACGTTCTTCAGCGCGTTGGCCCGCAGCAGGGTCGCGCCCGGCAGCGAGAGCGTGAGCGCCAGCATCATCACCCCGGCCGCGGCGCCGAAGTACCCGGCGTAGACGGCGACCCCGAAGACCGCCAGCGCGACGCCCGGCCCGGGCGGACGGGGCTCGCCGGCCGCGGGCGGGCGCAGGAGGAGCAGGGCCGCGGCCGCGACGAGGAACGGCACGATCCGCTCGAAGCCGCCGGCGGGGGTGAGCAGCAGCAGCCCGGCCCCGGCCGCGCCGCCGAGCACCGCCGGGCCGAGCCAGCGCCGCAGCTGCGGCCCGGCGCCCCGCAGCTCCGGGCGGGACCCGGCGACCGCTCCGGCCCCCTGGAACAGCATGCAGACGGTGTTGGTGACGTTCGCCGTCGTCGGCGGCAGCCCGACGGCGAGCAGCGCGGGGTAGGAGAACAGCGAGGCGAGCCCGGCGACCGAGCCGATGAGGCCGGCCGCGACGCCGGCACCGAGGAGTGTGACCAGCTGCCACGGGGTCATGGGGTCACCGGCGGAGCATCTCGTTGTGGATGCACAGGACCCTACCCGCCGCCCCGTGAGGGGCACGATCACGCCACAATGGCGCCGATCGGCGCAGCGACCTGCGTCGGAACGGAGGATGGACGTGGGCCCGCGCGAGGCCGGGGTGGGTGTCGCCCTGCTGCTCCTGCTCGCGGGCTGCGGCGCCGCCGGGCCCGTCCTCGACCCGGCCACCTCGTCACCCGCCGCCCCGGCCATCCCGGCCCCCGCAACTCCCGCCCCGGCCACCCCGGTCCCGGCGAGCACCGTGGCCGACCCGGCCGACGACGGCCCGGCCGGGCCGTGCACCGGTGACACCCTCGACGTGTCCGCCACCGCGCCCCGCACCGACGGCCCGGCCGAGGTCTCCTACCTGGTGTTCCGCAACACCGGCGACGGCGCGTGCGTGCTCGACGGCTACCCGGGGGTGGCGTTCGTGGCGGGCAACGAAGGGACCCGGGTCGGACCACGGGCCGCGATCGACGGGCCCCGGGCGCGGGTACGGCTGGCTCCGGGCGCCGCCGCGACGGCGGCGCTGCGGGTGCGGGCGACCGCCTCGTACCCGGAGGCCGACTGCGTCCCGGAGCAGGCGCGCGGGCTGCGGGTCACCCCGCCCGGCGGCAGTGGTGGGAGGTTCGTGCCGCGCCCCGGCCCGGTGTGCTCCGCCGACCCGGCGCCGCCGCAGGCCACGGTGGGGTCGGTCGAGGCCCGGTAGGCCGCGGCCCGGTCGGTGGGAGCGCTGTCCCCGGGGCGTGCCCCGGCAGCTCGGCGACTCAGGCGGTGTCGGCGACGTGCAGGGCGAACCACAGCTCGGCCCGGACGCCGGGGGAGTCGAGATCGCGCCCCAGCAGTGCCGCGGCCCGGGTGATGCGGGCCCGCAGGGTGTGGCGGTGCACCCCGAGCCGGGACGCGGCCGGGTCCCACTGCCCGTGCTGGGCCAGCCACTCCCGCAGTGACGCGACCAGGTCGCCGCGCCGCTCGGCGTCGTGCCGGACCAGCGGGGCCAGCACCGCGTCCGCGAAGGCGCCCGCGTCCTCGGGGCGCACCAGCGCGGCGAGCCCGCTGCCGGCGAGGTCGGCGAAGCGCAGCACCGTCCGGTCGCGGCGTTCGGCGGCGTCGAGCGCCCGACCCGCCTCGCGCAGCGCCCGGCCCAGGTCACCGACCGGTGCCGGGGTGGACACCCCGGCCCGGACCCCGCGCACCCGCCCGGCGACGTCGAGCACCGCGGGCACCGACCCCGCGCCGACGACCGCCGCCACCTGTCCGTCGAGCTCGGCGTGGAAGGCGACCCCGGGATCGCGTTCCAGGGCGTCGAGCAGCACGTCCGGCGGCGCACCGGTGGCCCGCCCGCCCAGCGCGACGGCGACCAGGTCCCCCGCGGGCAGCGGACCCCAGGTCTCGGCGAGCACGTCCTCGGCCCCGCGGCCGGGCAGCGTGGCCAGCGCGCGGAGCACCGCGGTCCGCACCCGGCGCTCGGCCCGCCCCGCCGCGGCGCTCCGGGCGTGGGCCAGGGTCAGCACCGACACCGCCGACCCGATGAGCTGCCGGTCGACCGGGGTGAAACGCCGGTCCCGCCCGACGACGAGCACCGCGGGCCCGATCAGCCGTACCGGCTGGAGCACGACCTGCCCGTCCCCGGCGGCGACGGTCACGCTGGACGGCCCGGGGTGCTCGCGCACCCGGTCGATCTCCGACCGCAGCAGCACCGCCCGCCCGGCCGCACCGGCGGGCGCGGACCGGCGGACCCGGCCGTCGGCCTCGGAGATCAGCGCCCAGGCGTCGAGGCGTTCGGTGAGCCGGTCCAGCACCCGGGCGGTGCCGGTGTCCGGGTCGTCCTCGCCCAGGGCGGCCGAGGTGAGCGCCCGCTGCGCCTCGTCGGTGCGGACCACCTCGGCGTAGCGGTCGGCGGCGCGCGCCTCGGCGACGGCCTTGGTCAGCGCCAGGAACGGGGTGCGCTCGGGGACCTCCAGCAGCGCCAGCCCGGCCCGCTCGCACGCCTCGCGCAGCGCGGGGAGCAGGTCGTCGTGCCCCAGCCCGCAGCCGAACCCGAGCCCGGCGAGCCCGTGCGCGACGAGCCGTGCCACGTAGCCGGCCGGGTCGGGGGCGGGTCCGAGGCCGGTGGTCAGCAGCAGCTCGTCGCCGTCGAGGTAGGGCGTCGGATCGGACAGTTCGCTCGAATGCACCCATGTGAGCGCCCGATCCTGATCCGCGGACGGACACACGAGACGCAGTCCGAGAGTGCGGCTCGCGCACAGCGTGCGCAGCGTCAGCGCCATCGAAACCCCTGCCGGAACGGTGTGTCGCGGACCTGGAACTGGACGGTTCGGACACTACCGCGTGCGGGTGTTCCCGATCACGATGTCCCGCACGGACCGCAGTCGTCGTCGGAAGGAGCGCTGTGACCGCCACGCAGGAGACGGGTACCGCTGCGGCACCGTGGGTGGGGGCCCGCATGCAGCGCAAGGAGGACCAGGCGCTGCTCACCGGCCGGGCCACCTGGACCGACGACATCGCGCCACCCGGGACCCTGCACATGGTCGTCGTGCGCAGCCCGCTGCCGCACGCCCGGATCGTCGCGATCGACACCGCCGCCGCGGCCGCCGTCCCCGGGGTCCGCGCGGTGCTCACCGCCGCCGACGTCGACGACGAGTTCCTCGCCGGCATCCCGTGCGGCTGGCCGGTCACCGAGGACATCCGTATCCCGGACCACCGCCCGCTCGCCCGCGACGAGGTCAACCACGTCGGCGACGGCGTCGCGGTCGTGCTCGCCACCAGCGCCGCGGCCGCCCGCGACGGAGCGGACCTCGTCGACGTCGAGTACGCCGAGCTGCCCGCCGTGGTCGACATGGCCGAGGCCCTCGCCGCCGGCGCCCCCGTCGTCCACGAGGAGATGGGCACCAACCACTGCTACACCTGGCCGCTGGCCACCGGCGACGTCGACGCCGCGTTCGCCGACGCCGAGGTCGTCGTGTCCGGCCGCTACCTGCAGCAGCGCGTGATCCCCTCGCCGATGGAGCCGCGCGCGGTGGTCTGCGTGCCGGACCAGGTCGGCGCCGGGTTCACCGTCTACACCGCCACCCAGGTACCGCACTTCGTCCGCGACATCCTCGCCGCGGTCACCGGCATCCCCGACACCCGCATCCGGGTCGTCGCCCCGGACGTCGGCGGCGGCTTCGGCGCCAAGCTCAACGTCTACGCCGAGGAGTTCCTCGCCCTCGTGCTCGCCCGCCGGCTGCGCGCCCCGGTGAAGTGGACCGAGACCCGCTCGGAGCACCACCAGGCCACCACGCACGGCCGCGGCCAGATCCAGGACGTCTCGGTCGCCGCCACCCGCGACGGCAAGATCCTCGGGATGAAGGTCGAGCTGCTCGCCGACATGGGCGCCTACCTGCAGCTGCTCACCCCGGGCATCGCCGTGTTCGGCGCGTTCACCTTCTGCGGCCTCTACGACTTCGGGCACTACTCCTTCACCGCGAAGGGCGTGTTCACCAACCTCACCCCGACCGACGCCTACCGCGGTGCCGGCCGCTCCGAGGCCGCCTACGGCCACGAGCGGATCATGGACGACCTCGCCCGCGAGCTCGGCATGGACGCCGCCGAGGTGCGGCTGCGCAACCTGCACCCGAAGTTCCTCGAGCCGCGCACCGTCCCCTCCGGCGTGCAGTACGACTCCGGGGACTACGAGACCTGCATGCGCCGGGCGATGGAGCTGGTCGGCTACGACGCCCTGCGCGCCGAGCAGGCCCGCCGCCGCGAGTCCGGCGACCCGGTGCAGATCGGGATCGGCTTCGGCAACTTCACCGAGTCCGGCGGGCTGTCGCCGTCGAAGGTCGCGGCCGGGGTCCGGCTGCAGTCCGGCGGCTGGGAGCAGGCGACGGTCCGCATGACGACCAGCGGCAAGGTCGAGGTCGTCACCGGCACCTCCCCGCACGGCCAGGGCCACGAGACGGCCTGGTCCCAGATCGTCGCCGACCGCCTCGGCGTGCACCCCGACGACGTCGAGGTCCTGCACGGCGACACCCTCGTCGCCCCGTTCGGCCGCGACACCTACGGCTCGCGCAGCCTCGCCGTCGGCGGCACCGCGGTGCACCTGGCCGCCGGCAAGGTCCTGGACAAGGCGATGCAGATCGCCGCGCACCTGCTGGAGGCCGACGAGGCCGACCTCGAGTTCACCGGGGGCCGGTTCTCGGTCGCGGGCACGGCCGGGCCGTCGGTGACCATCCAGGAGGTCGCGGGCGCCGCGTCGCTGGCCAACGACCTGCCCGAGGGCATGGAGCCGAACCTGACCGCGGACTCGGCCTTCGACCCGCCGAACTTCACCTGGCCGTTCGGGACCCACGTCTGCGTCACCGAGGTCGACACCGAGACCGGGTTCACCCGGATCCGCCGCTACGTCGCCGTCGACGACTGCGGGGTCGTGGTGAACCCCACGATCGTCGAGGGTCAGCTGCACGGCGGCATCGCCCAGGGCATCGGGCAGGCCCTCTACGAGCACGCCACCTTCGACGACGCCGGCAACCCGACGGCGGCCAACCTGGCGTCCTACGCCGTGCCCGCCGCGACCGACCTGCCGCACGTGGAGCTGGAGCAGCTGGTCACCCCGTCGCCGACGAACCCGATGGGGGTCAAGGGGATCGGCGAGTCCGGCGCGATCGGGTCCTCGCCCGCCGTGGTGAACGCGGTGATCGACGCCGTCGCCCACCTCGGGGTGACCCACGTGGACATGCCCGCGACACCGCAGGCCGTCTGGCGGGCGATCACGCAGGCCTCCGGTCACACTGCCTGAGACCAGGGGAGGGAGACCGGCACATGGTGGACATCAACTGCGACATGGGCGAGTCGTACTCGATCTACCACTGCGGCGACGACGAGGGCCTGATGCCCTGGGTGACCGTCGCCAACGTGGCCTGCGGCTTCCACGCCTCCGACCCGCGGGTCATGACCCGCACCGTCGCGCTGGCCAAGCGGCACGGGGTGAAGGTCGGGGCGCACCCGTCGCTGCCCGACCGGGAGGGCTTCGGCCGCCGTGAGATGAGGCTCGACCGCGAGGAGCTGACCGCGGGCGTCGTGTACCAGATCGGTGCGCTGGCGGGTTTCCTGCGTGCCCACGACATGGAGCTCAACCACGTCAAGGTGCACGGCTCGCTCTACGGCATGTCGGCCCGCGACCCGGAGGTGGCCGCCGCGATCGCCGACGCCGCCGACGTCTTCGGCGCCCCGCTCGTCGGCATGGTCGGCACCGCGCACGAGCAGGTGTGGGGCGACCGGCCGGCCGGCTTCGTCGCCGAGTACTACGCCGACCTCGACTACCGCGACGACGGCTCGCTGATCATCACCCGGGAGCACGAGGCGTTCGACCCGGTGCGTTCCGCGGAACGCGCCCTGCGCGCGGTCACCGAGGGGAAGGCGACCTCGGAGAACGGCAAGGAGCTCACCGTGCGCGCGGACTCGGTCTGCGTGCACTCCGACACCCCGAACGCCGTCGAGCTCGCCCGTGCCGTGCACGACGCGTTGAAACCCCACCTGAGCAGCTGAGAAGGAGTACCCGCAGTGCCCCGACACGAGGTCGTCTCCCCGATCCCCGGCGTGTTCTACCGCCGCCCCGACCCCGGCAGCCCGCCGTTCGCCGAGGACGGCGCCGCCGTCACCGACGACCAGGCGATCGGCCTGGTCGAGGTCATGAAGTCCTTCCACCAGATCCCGGCGGGCGCCACCGGCACCGTCGTCGAGTTCCTGGTCGGCGACGAGGACGAGGTGGACGCCGGCCAGCCCGTGGCGGTGGTGGAGACCGCATGAGGCTGCTCGTCGCGAACCGCGGCGAGATCGCCGTCCGGATCATCCGGGCAGCCCGGGACCTGGGCATCGGCACCGTCGCCGTGCACTCCAAGGCCGACGCCGACGCCCTGCACGTGCGCCTGGCCGACACCGCCGTCGCGATCGGGCCCTCGCCCGCGTCGAAGTCCTACCTGGTGGCCGACGCGATCCTCGCCGCGGCGAAGGAGACCGGCGCGGACGCGGTCCACCCCGGCTACGGGTTCCTGTCCGAGCGGGCGTCGTTCGCCGCCGCCGTCGCCGGTGCGGGCCTGACCTTCGTCGGCCCGGACGCGGCGACGATCGAGCGGATGGGTGACAAGGTCGCCGCCCGGGAGGTCGCCCGCGCCGCAGGGGTCCCGACCGTGCCCGGCACCCCCGGCGGGGTCGACGACGCCGACGCCGCGGTCGCCGCCGCCGAGGAGGTCGGCTACCCGGTGATGCTCAAGGCCGCCGCCGGCGGCGGGGGCCGGGGCATCCGGGTCGTCGCCGACGCCGACCCGCTGCGCACCGCCTTCGGGCAGGCCTCGACCGAGGCGGAGAAGGCGTTCGGCGACGGCACCATGTACCTGGAGCGGTTCGTCGAGCGCGCCCGGCACGTCGAGGTGCAGGTCCTCGGCGACGGCCGGGACGCCGTCCACCTGTTCGAGCGGGAGTGCTCGCTGCAGCGCCGCAGGCAGAAGGTCGTCGAGGAGGCCGTGTCGCCCGGCATCACCGAGGCGACCCGGGACGCCATGACAGCCGCGGCGGTCGCCCTGTGCCGCGAGGTCGGCTACACCTCGGCCGGCACCGTGGAGTTCCTCGTCGACGACCGCACGGGCGAGTTCTTCTTCATCGAGATGAACACCCGCATCCAGGTCGAGCACCCCACCACCGAGCTCGTCACCGGCATCGACCTGGTCGCCGAGCAGCTGCGCGTCGCCACGGGGGAGCCGCTGCGGTTCACCCAGGACGCCGTCGAACGGCGCGGGCACGCCATCGAGTTCCGGGTCTGCGCGGAGGACCCGGAGCGGGACTTCCTGCCCCAACCCGGCGGCGTCGGGCGGGTCACGCTGCCGTCCGGGCCGTGGGTGCGCTGCGACACCTGGCTGGAGCCCGACGGGACCGTCCCGCCGTACTACGACTCGCTGCTGGCGAAGGTCGTCGTGTGGGGAGCCGACCGGACCGAGGCGCTGGCCCGGTCCCGGCGCGCGCTCGACGAGTTCTCCGTCGCCGGGATCCCGACCACCGCCGGGCTGCTCCGCACCCTGGCGGGTGAGCCGTGGGTCGCCGCCGCCGACTTCCACACCGGGACCCTCGAACAGTGGCTGGCCGAAGGGAAGGGGACCTCATGAGCGCCCGCTACAGCTGGGGCGGTGACGAGTTCGTGTTCGTCGAGCTGGCCGAGGACATGAGTCTGCAGGCCAACTTCAAGGCCGTCGCCATCACGAACCTGCTCCGCGAGGAGCGACCGGAGGGGATCCTGGAGATCTGTCCGGCGAACGCCTCCTACCAGGTGCGCTACGACCCCGACGTGCTCGACCCGCACGCGCTGCTCGCCCAGCTGAAGGAGCTGGAGGCCCGGGTCGGCGACGCGCTCGGGGTGACCCTGGACTGCCGGGTCGTGGAGATCCCGGTGCTCTACCAGGATCCGTGGACGACCGAGACGCTGCTGCGGTTCCGGGACCGTCACCAGGACCCGGAGGCCACCGACATCGAGTACGCGGCCCGGATCAACGGCTACTCGGGTGTGGAGGAGTTCATCGCCGCGCACTCGGGCTCGCCGTGGTTCACCTCGATGGTCGGGTTCGTGGCGGGGTTGCCGTTCAAGTACCAGATGGTGCCCCGTGAGCGGCAGATCATCGTGCCGAAGTACCTGCGTCCGCGGACCGACACCCCGAAGCAGACGGTCGGTTACGGCGGCTGTTTCTCCTGCATCTACTCGGTGCGAGGGGCCGGTGGGTACCAGATGTTCGGGATCACCCCGGCCCCGATCTACGACCCGACCCAGACCAAGCCGGACTTCGCCGAGCACATGGTCTTCATGCGGCCCGGGGACATGGTCAAGTTCCGAGGGATCGACCGCGACGAGTACGACCAGCTGGAGGCGCAGGCCCAGGCGGGGGAGTACCGGATCACCGCCCGCCCGGTCGCGTTCGACCTGCAGCCCTTCCTCGACGACCCCGACGGCTACAACAAGCGCCTGCTGGAGGTGCTCGCGTGACACGCATCGAGGTCCGCAAGCCCGGTCTGTCGACCACCGTGCAGGACGGTGGCCGCTCCGGCTACTACCACCTGGGCATCCCGCCGTCGGGCGCGCTGGACCAGTACTCGCTGACCTGCGCCAACGCCCTCGTCGGGAACCCGGACGGCGCCGCCGCCCTGGAGATCGTCTACATGGGCCCGGAGCTGGCGTTCACCGGGCCGGCGACGGTCGCGGTGGCCGGCGCGACGATCGCCCCGAAGGTCAACGGCGAAGCCCGTCCGGTGTGGGAGTCCTTCGACGTCGCCGAGGGCGACGTGCTGGCCTTCGATTACCTCAAGGCCGGCGCACGCGCCTACCTGGCGGTGTCCGGCGGGATCGACGTGCCCGAGAAGCTCGGCAGCCGCGCCACCTACGCCCTCGGCGCCCTGGGTGGGCTCGACGGCCGGCCGCTGGCCGAGGGTGACGTCCTGCCCGTCGGGACCGGTACCGGCCGCGCGGGGCTCGTGGTGCCCGAGGACCTGCGGCCGTCGCTCGCCAAGGACGTCGAGGTCCGGGTCGTGATGGGGCTCTACGACCACCGGCTGACCGACCGCGGCCGCGCCACCTTCCTCGACACCACCTGGACGCTGACCCCGGTCGCGGACCGGATCGGGTTCCGCTACACCGGCGGCGAGCTGGAGACCGTCGACCGGGAGCCACCGTTCGGGGCGGGCCAGGACCCGTCGAACATCGTCGACTCGCCGTACCCGATCGGATCCATCCAGGTCCCGGGCGGGGTCGAGCCGATCGTGCTGCACCGCGACGCGGTGTCCGGCGGCGGCTACATGATGGTGGCGACGGTGATCTCCGGTGACCTCGACGTCGTCGCCCAGTCGGCGCCGCGCACCCGCACCCGGTTCGTCGCGGTCGATCTGGAGACGGCGCTGTCGCTGCGGGCCGAGCGGAAGGACCGGGTCGGGCGGATGCACAGCGCACTGGAGCGCTGACACGTCGACTGCTCACCCGTTCGGGCTGGCCCTGCGGCTCCGTCTGGTCCAGACTCGACGCTCGGTGACGCGGGGCGGTACCGGACGTGGGAGAGGACCGAGCGATGAGCGGCAGGCACCGGAGGACGGCGGGCGCCGGGCTGGTCAGGCGAGTCCTGGCCGTGACGGTCTCCGCGGTCGGCGCGGTCGCTCTCGCCGCGGCGGTCGTCGTCACCGTGACGTCGACCGAGCAGCCGGTCGCGGGTCAGGCGGAGCAGACCGATCCCGGCCCGGCCGCGCCGCTCGCCGCCGGTCCCGCGATGGCCGACGGGGGCGCACCGGCACGGATGGCCGACCCGGCTCCACTCGCGCAGGCACCGGCACGGGCGGCCGCCGACGCCGCGGCCGCCGCACACCCTGCCGCCGCACAACCCGCCGCCGTGCCCGGGGCGTCCCCGCAGCCGGGGTGGTCCGGGGAGCAGGGCTGGTCCGGGGGGCCCGGACCGTCGACCACGTCCGCCGGTGGGGCCGGTCCGACCTGGTCCGGCGGGGGCGGTGCACAGCGCGCCGTCGAGCCGCGCTCCACGACCGGTGGCACAGCCGGTCCCGGCCCGGCGGCCCCAGGCGGCGCGACCGGCGGCGCGACCGGTGGCGCGGCCGGTGACCGCGCCGCGCCCGGTCCGCTCGCCGTCGAGCCCGGCGCGGGGACCACGCCGAACCCCGGCCGGGACGTCCCGCCGGCCGGCACGACGCCCTCCGACGTCACCTCCCCGCTCGACGACACCACACGTCCCGGCGACACCAGACCCGGCGACACCAGACCGGACGACCCGGCTCCGGTCGACGACACCGCTCCGGTCGACGACACCGCACCCGGCGACCTCTCCGGACGGGGCCGCGACACCGGGTTCTCCGCCCCGACCGTGCCGACACCCCCGCAGCCGCAGACCGTCACGCCCACCCCGCGCGGTGACGATCCGGGCGGCGACGACCTGAACGGCGACGACCCGGCCGGCGGCGGTTCCTCCGGCGGCTCCCCGGGCGCGGTCACGCCGGCCGACCCGGGCGCCGGCGCCGCGGACGGGGCACTGCTCCGGCTGCGCCTGCGGATCTCCGAGACCCCGCCCGTCGACGTCCGGGTGCCCGGCCCCGCCCTGTCGCTGCTCGGCGGCTGAGTCCGACCGGTCCGTCCGGGTGGCGCGAAGACCACCCCACCGGGATGCCACGCGCCCGCGACGCACCCGTTCGGTGCATGGCCGTTCCTCCGTCCGCCGGTCACCATCACCCCATGCGCACGGCGAGCGGCTCCACCCCGTGACCGGCCGGCACCGGCACCCCGGCTCGGCTGACCCGACGGGCCCGGCCGCGGTCGGGCCCGCGGCGTGGCCGCACGCCGCGGCCCGCTCCCGGGGCGCGACGACTCCCACCCACCCGCGCGAGGTGCCACGACCGGTCGAGGACCGGGACCGGCCGGCGCGGGGCCGCCGTCGGCTCCGCGTCACCCTGGCCGGGGTCGTCCCGGTGGTGCTGGTCGCCGCGGTCACCGTCGCCGGACTCCTCGGTACCGGGGTGCTCGGCGGGGTCGCCCCCGCGGACCAGCGGGTCGACGACCACGTCCCGGTGCCGACCTTCGCCGCCGGCCCGACCGCCGACGACGCCTCGTCGCTCCCGATGCCGTCGCGCTGGTACGGCTCCGGCACCGGGGTCACGTCCACCACGGAGCCCTCCAGGGTGCCCACCGGGACGCCCACCACGGTGCCGGTCGCGGCCCGCGAGACGCGCGCGGCCGCCGTCGCCGACGGGGCGGTACGGGCGGCGACGGCCCGCATCGCCGAGGAGCGGCGGCTCGCCGACGAGCGCCGGGCCGCGGAGATCGCCGCGCAGGAGCGCCACGCTGCCGAGGTCGCCGCGCAGGAGCGCCGGGACGAGGAGCGGCGTGCGGAGGAGCAGCGGGCCCGGGAGCAGGCCGACGCACGCCGCCGCGCTGCCGTGCCGCCGACCGAGGCCCCCACGACCCCGCCCGCCCCGAGCACCGCCCCGGCCCCGCCGAGCAGCACCGGGCCCGACGAGCCCGGGGGCGCGGCCCCCGCGCCGACCGCTACCTCGGCCCCGGCACCGACCGGGGGTGCCCCGCGCACCGAGGCGTCGTGAGCCGTGTCGTCCGGTTCGTGACTGTGCCCCGCTGACACCCGGCCCCGCTGGCACCCGACGGGGCGAGGGAGGTTTGAGCCCCTCCGGCTCCGGCTACCGACAGGGCAGGAGGCGATCACGATGAGCGGACGGCATCGACGTCCACGCACCACGCCCGGCCGCCTGGCCCTGTTCGGCACGGTCCCGCTGGTCGGTGGCGCCGGCCTGGCCGCCGCCCTCGCCGGCGCCGACGGCACGGACCCGGCCCGGAACGTCACCCCCACTCCCACCGCCGCCACCGCCGCCGTCACGAACGGCGCGAACGGCGGAGCCACCGATGCGGCCGAGCCGGTCGCGGTCCCCGGACGCGGCGAGATCGTGCTGGACGCCGTCGGCGGTGCCCGCGACGCCGCCACCCGCGCGGCCGACGCACAGACCTCGGCCCGGGTCAGCACCGTGGCCGCCGAGCTCCGTGACCAGGCACGGGCCCGGGCCGAGGCGGCCCGCGCCGCCGGGGACGCCGAGCTGGCCGCCTACCACCGTGACGAGGCGGCCCGCCAGGACCGGCTCGCGGACTCGTCGCGTCCCGTGCTCCTCGACGACCACACCGCCGACTACACCGCCGACGGCGTCGGCAGCTCACCGCTCTGCCGTGCAGCGGACGTCGTCCGGCTCGGCGCGCTCACCGCCGCCGGGCCGGAGTGCGACGACGACCCGTGGATCGCCGGGCAGATCGACGACGCGATGCGCCGCGGCGGCGTCGACCGTTCCGTCGGCTGACCCGGATCTACGCCTCGAGCACCGTCAGCCCCAGTGCCGCGCAGATCGCGCTCGCCTGGGTGGGGGAGACGATCGCCCCGCGCAGCTCGCGGGGGGTGTCCGGGGTGACCTCGCCGAGGTCGCAGCCCCGTAGGTCGGCACCGTCGAGGCGGGTCGAACGCAGCACCGTGCCGCGCAGCCGGCACCGCTCGAACCGGACGTCGCGCAGGTCGGCGCCCGACAGGTCGGCCTCGGAGAGGTCGCAGTCGGCGACCCGCAGCCCGCGCATCGCGACGTCGCGCACGTCCGCCAGCTGGAGCGAGCAGTCGTCCAGCACGAACGAGGCCGTCAGCCCCCGCAGACCGCGCAGGACCGTGCCGATCATCCGGCAGCCGGTGAACCGGGTGTCGCCGAGGGTCGCCCCGGCCAGCCGGGCCCCGGACAGGTCCACCCCGCTCAGCACGGCGTCGGTCAGGTCGGCCTCGCGCAGGTCGGCGCCCGCCAACGAGGTGCCGGAGATCCGTGCCCGGTCCAGCCGCACACCGCGCAGGTCGGCGCCCGCGAGCGAGCCGCCCCGCAGGACCAGCCCGGCGAGGTCGGTCTCGCGCAGGTCGGCCTCGTCCAGGCGCGGCGCGTCCACCTCGCCACCGGCACGAGCCGCCGCGACGAGCTCGGTCTCCGTCGTCACCGCCACCACGGCGACAGCCTGGCAGGTCAGCGTGCGGTGGGGGCGTCCGGGCCCACCGGAAGGCACTGCACCGGGCGCGGGTGCTCCGGATCCAGTGCGTTGAACACGTGCTGGAGAGCGACCGGGTCGAACGCGACGGCGCCGTGCTCGGCGAGGTCGGTCGGGCACCCGTCCTGCAGGACGATGTTGTGTGCCCCGTCCATCAGGCCCGAGGTGTAGGGGACGACCAGCTCGTCGTAGCGGGTGAGGATCATGGTGTAGTCGACGCCGTCGGCGCGCGGCCCGCCGTCGGAGTTCATCCGCTCTAGGAAGTCCGAGCCGCGCAGGAACTGCCGGCAGGACACGCACAGCGGGTCCAGGACGAGGCCGACGGCCGGGCCGAGGCCCAGCTGCTGGCCGGTGCGGTTGAGGAAGTCCAGGCCTGCGACGGTCGTGCCGTCCCACAGCGGGGTCATGCCGACGTAGCGCTCGACCTTGTCGGCACCGCCGAGGAACCGGACGTAGTAGTTCGGCATCAGCGAGCCCTCGGAGTGCCCGACGATGTCGACCTTCGCCGCTCCGGTGGCGCTGCGGACCCGGTCGACGAACGCGGCGAGCTCGGCGGCGCTGTCCTCCATCGGCGCCAGGCCTCCGACCTGGGTCAGCGGCGGCGGTGCGAGGGGGTTGCGGCCATAGGTCAGCGAGAACACGCAGTAGCCGCGCTCCGCCAACCGGGGGGCCATGTAGCTCCAGTTGTTGCCCTGGTTGGCCAGTAGGCCGTGCGCGAGCACGACCGGGTTCGGGTGCGCCGCCGACGGCCGGCAGTTCCAGTCGTTCGACCCGGGCGGGGGCGGGTCGAGCAGGTCGGTCAGCGAGGCGACCGATGCGGGCTGTGGCGCCGCCTGGGCCGGGGGCACCAGCGCGAGGCCGACCGTGCAGACCGCCACCGCGATCGAGACGACCGCCGCCCACCGGCGCCGATCGATGCCCTGTCCAGTCACGAGCCGCCTCCTCGGGTGCCGTCGTCACCGGATCAACGACCACGCCGAGGGGAGGTTGCTGACCGTCACCCGACAGGGCCGTCCGGGGGAGGCGCGGCTACTCCGTCCGATCCGGGTCGGCACGCCCGTCCGGCTCTGTGGCCGTGTCCTGCCGGGGCACCTGGTCCTGGCGGGGTCGTCCGCCGCGGCGCATGTTGCCGTTGGTGGTCCGCCGGGTCGGATCCACCAGGCGCTTCCACTTCGCCTGGGCCGCCTGGCGGCTCGACAGCTGGGCCTGCACGGCGTCGGCGACCTCCTTCCACGTCATGCCCCCGGCCCGCAGGGTGCGGATCAGGTCGCGCTCGTAGTAGTCGGCCAGCCGGCGCATCTCCTGCACCAGGGCGTACCAGGCGGCGGCCCCGTCGTGGGTGAGGACGCCGTCGGCGGCGCGCTCCTTCATCCCGTCCAGCTGCTGGGTGATCGACTCCCGGCGTTTCGCGATCGACGGATCGGCCCGTTCCAGCCAGCGCTGCGCTTCCTCGTACCTCATGAAGTCAATGGTTCATTGACGCGTACCTGAGGTCAACCGTTGGGCGACCCCGGCGTGTCGCCGGGGAACCGACGGCCACGGCAACACGGCCGCCCCGTCGGATCGGGGCCGGCCGTCGTGGTGGTGGAGGGAACCGCGGTCACGCCCGGCCGCACGGTCGGCGGGTTGCCGGGACACGGTCCGGGCCGGACGACAGGGGAGGGGGCGGGTACGACCGGCGCCGGCACGGCGAGGCCACACCCGGGGTCACCAGACCCGGGTCCCCGGCGGGCGCCGCCGGGGACGCTCTGTATCGCCCTGAGGTGCCCCGTACGGCTCCGTGCACGGCGTCGGGCGGGGGAGTCGCCCCGCCGAAGGACACGGGCGGAGCGCCCGAGCCGGCCGGGGTGGTCGCGACCTAGCGCGTGGACGGGGCGATCACGGGACGAGCACGAGCTTGCCGCCGGTACGGCGGGACAGGCTGAGCGAGGCTGCGTCCTGGACACGGTCGAAGGTGTAGGTGCCGGCGACCGGCACGGCCAGGACGCCCTCGCCCGCGAGCCGGGCGATCCCGTCCATCCGGTCGTAGCGCATCGCTGTGCTGGTCCGGACGCCGAGCTCGGATGCGGCGGCGAAGTCCGACACGGTGAGGACGCGATCGGCGACCCCGGTCAGCTCGATCAGGGCCGGCAGCGAGCCGCCTGCCGGGCTGGGCCGGTCGGCGCGGTCTATCCGCCCCCCGGTCGGCGTGGCGTCCAGCGCGCGGTCCACCGGCCCCCGGGCCAGCCGGCGGACGCGCGCGACCATTCCCTCCCCGTAGGGCGTGACCCGGGCACCGACCTGTTCCAGGGCGGCAGTCCGGGTCGGCCCGGCCGTGGCGATCACTCGCAGACCCCGGTGCCGTGCGAGGCGCACGGCCGTCTCGCCCACGGTGGTGCCCGCGCCGTGGACGAGCAGCAGCTCGCCCGGCCGGGCACCGAGGTCGTCGAGCGCACGCCACGCGGTCTCGGCGGCCACCGGCAGCGCGGCGGCCTGCTCGGCGGTGACCCCCTCGGGAACGGGTGCCCAGGCCGGCATGAGCGCGTACTCGGCGGCGCCGGCCGTCGGACCGTCGAAGCAGGCCGGGCCGAACACACGGTCTCCGATGCGGACGTCGTGGACTCCCGGGCCGAGCGCGTCGACGGTGCCCGCCACCTCCAGGCCGAGGCCACGGGGCAGAACGGGGAGGACGTCGGCGAGCAGACCGTCCGCCAGGTGCCAGTCGGCCGGTGTCAGCCCGCAGGCCTGCACGGAGATCCGAATCTGACCGGGGCCCGGCTCGGGCCGGGCGACCTCCGCGAGCACGATCACGTCCGGGGAGCCGAACCTGTGGAACTGCAGAGCTCGCATGACGGCCCTCTCAGTGATGACAGCACCTGTTGTCACCAACGGTAGCAGGCGACGACAGTGTCTGTCGTCGTATCCTGGCGGGTATGCCGCGCTGGGAATCCGACGCACAGGGCCGGCTCGAACGCGCGGCTCTGGACCTGTTTGAGACCCACGGGTTCGACCGCACCTCGGTCGCGCAGATCGCGGACGCGGCAGGCCTCAAGGAGCGCTCGTTCTACCGCTACTTCCCCGACAAGCGGGAGGTCCTCTTCGCCGGCGGGGAGATCGAGGCGCACCTCGTCGAGCAGGTGGAGGCGGCCGACCCCGGTCTGGCGCCGATCGACGTGCTCCTGTGCGCACTGGGGAGCGCCGAGGGGCTCCTCCGCCCGCGCGGGTACCTCCGGCGCCGCGGGAGGGTGATCGCGGCCAACCCGGCGCTGGCCGAGCGCGATCTGATCAAGCTCGCCGACATCGCCGAGGCACTGGCCCCGGCTCTCGAACGCCGGGGTGTCGACCCCGGCACGGCGCGCTTCCTCGTCGATGTGGTCCTGGCGATCCACCGGCGAGCCGTTTCCCGCTGGCTGGCCGAGGAGAACGCCACACTCGCCGAGCTCATGGCCGAGGCCACCGCCGAGCTGCGTGCGGCGATGGCGGCACCGCCGCGGACGTCCCCCGGGCCGGCCGAGGACGGCGGTCCCGGATCGTCGTAGCACCTCCGCCGCGGAGGAGCCGGCGCGATCCTCGACCACAGCCGGAGCCGGTCACCGCCCGCTCGGTGGCGGGATCTCGGCCTCTGCCTCTCTATGTCAATGTACCGTTGACACCATCTGATTGTCATCCACACAACGACCACAGACCTGGCAGGAAGACGCCCAGGACAGGGAGCCGGTACTCAGGCCAGGAGAGACCGAGCCCGTGATGGGGCCGGGTGGGCCCGAGCCGGTCGGCGGGGGAGCGGGGGCCGGCCCGCCGGCACCGGAGGCCCGTAGCGGCGCGCCCGGTGGCCGAGTGCCGCCGTGGGGTGCCGGACGGTCCAGGAGCCGTTCAGGACGCCCTGAACGGCGCTGTACGGGCCCCGGGCCGCCGCCGGGTCGTAGGAGCACTGTCGTTGCCGCAGCCCCCGCGGCGCTCTCTCATCCCTCGCTGCCGGCGGGATGCGCCGTGCGACAGACCGGTACGCCACAACGTCCGCCGGGCGCGAGGGGGAGCCGACCCGTCCAGACGTCGGTTGTCGTCCCGTGACGTGACCGAGTCCCGGTTGTCGGCTACGGCTCGGTCCACCGAACCAGGACTCCTCCTCTGTAGTCAATGGTTCATTGACGCGTTCTCGTCGTCAGCGAAACGACGACACAGAACCGGCCTCGACCACCGAGCCGGCCGCTCGCCGGGGGAGCAGCCATCAGGTCAGGGAGAGGCTGAACCCGTCGTGGGTCCGGGTGAACCCGAGCCGCTCGTAGAACCGGTGGGCGTCGGTGCGGGACCGGTCGGAGGTGAGCTGGACGAGCACCGCGCCACGACGGCGGGCCTCGTCGACGGCGTACCGGACCATGGTCGCCCCGAGGCCGTCGCCGCGCCGGGACGCGGCCACCCGGACGGCCTCGATCCGGGCCCGCATCGCACCCCGGCGGGCCAGCCCCGGGAGCAGCGTGAGCTGCAGGGTCCCGACCACCGTGTCCTCGTCGTCGGCGACCAGGAGCAGGTGCCGGGGGTCGCCGTCGACCTCGGCGAACGCGGCGAGGTAGGGAGCCAGGTCGTCCGGGGTCTCCCGGGTGGCGCCGAGCGGGTCGTCGGCCAGCAGCGCGACGACGGCGGGGACGTCACGGGCCGTGGCCCGGCGCAGGACGGGTGTGGGCACGGTGGGACCTCTCGACACGGAACGACACAGGACGACACGGCACGGAACGACGGGGGAGCGGCCTGCGGGGATCGGGCTGCCCGGAGAGTGTCCCGGAGTGATGTCGTGCGGCCGGACTGGGCGTCCGCCGGGGGAGCGGTCACCATGGCCGGCATGTCCACCGACACCCACGACCGGGCCGACGGCACCACCCCCGCCGCCGCGTCCGCTCCCGCACCGGCCGGCGGCGACCCCGTCACGGTTTCGTTCACCCGTCGCGCCGACCCCGGGCACGCCGCGGAGATGACGGCCTGGATCCGCGCCGGCCTGCTCATGGCCGAAGGGTTCCCCGGCTTCCTCGGCGGCGGCTGGGTCCGCAGCCGCGACGGCTCCGACGAGTGGCACATGCTGGCCCGCTTCGATTCCCCGGAGTCACTCGGGCGATGGGAGGCCAGCCCGGAGCGTCGCTGGTGGCTCGGTTCCGCCCAGGGCCTGGCCGAGATGACCCGGGCCGAGCGCCGCACCGGCATCGAGGGCTGGTTCGACCAGCCCGCCGCGGTGGAGACCGCGGGCCCGCCCCAGATCACCCCGCCGCGCTGGAAGCAGGCGACGACGATCTGGCTCGTCTTCTTCCCGATGAACCTGCTCGCCACGGTGACGCTCGGCGCGCTGCTCGCGGACTGGCCCGTCGTGCCGCGGCTGGCGGTGACGACGATCGTCCTGACCCCGATCATGGTGTACGTGATGCTGCCCTGGATCACGCGGGTGCTGGGGTGGTGGCTGCAGGGCCGTCGGTTCCGCGACCGGCACCACGTCCCGGTGGGCTGATCACCCCTGGGGGCTCCCCGGATCACGCGGAGCGAGGCCGCTACCGTCGTTCGGTGCTCACCTCCGAAGCGACGGTCGCCGCGCCGGCTCCGGTCGACACGCTCCGCGACCGTCGACGCCTGCGCTGGGCGGGCCGGCTCGGCCTCCTGGCGTTCGTGCTCGCCGTCGCGGTGCCCTTCCTGCCCGTGGTGCAGCACACGACCACGATCGTCTGGCCGTCGGCCGCCACCGGCACCGCCGACGTCAACTCGCCGCTGGTCGCGCTGCGCCCGGAGACGATGTCGGTGGTCGTCCCCGCCGACACGATCCGCAGCCTCGACGACCGCACCGACGGCACCGCCACGGTGCTGTCCACCGTCCCGCCGGAGTCGCCGGAGGGCGCACGCTCCGGGATGGTCCTGACCGTCGCCGACGGCCAGCTCGCGCTGGTCGACCGCGGCCAGCAGCTCGCCACGGCGCCGCTGCGGGCCGGCCCGTCGGAGGTCCGGATCACCTCCGAGGGCACGTCGACGACGATCGACCTGGGTGCCGGGGCGCAGACGTTCGAGGGGGACCTGCGGCCGCAGGTCGTGGGGATCTACTCCGACCTGGACACCGAGCTCGACCCGACCTCGGGCACCGCGGTCCGGATCACCCCGGACACCCGCTTCGACACCAGCCCCTCGGTGTGGAAGACCGCCGCCACCGCGGTCGCCGCGGTGGCGTTGCTGGGCTCGCTGCTCGCGCTGGCCGGGGTCGACCGGCACCTGGGGCGCAGCCCGCACCGGGCGGGCCGCGACGCCATCGGCGGTCTCGCCGGCCGGTGGCCGCCGCGGCTGCGTCGCTGGTGGTCCCGCGCCCGGCCGCGGCCGATCGACCTGATCGCCACCGTCGTGCTGGTCGGGTGGGCCGCGATCGGGGGCCAGACCTCCGACGACGGGTTCACCCTCGGCATCGTGCGCGACGTCCCGACCTCGGGCTACGTCGGCAACTACTACCGCTGGTACGACGCCGCGGAGGCGCCGTTCGGCTGGTTCTACGACCTCTACGCGCTGTGGGTGCGGGTCTCGGACTCGCTGCTCTGGTTGCGGCTGCCCTCGGTGCTGATGGGGATCATGGCCTGGTGGCTGGTCTCCCGCGGCCTGCTGCCGCGCCTGGGCCGTCAGGCCCGCCGCTCCCGCGCCGCCACCTGGGCCGCGGGGATGGTGTTCCTGGCGTTCTGGATGGCCTACAACTCCGGGCTGCGTCCCGAGCCGGTCGTCGTCGTGTGCTCGCTGCTGGCGCTGGTCTGCGTGGAGCGGGCGCTGGCGCTGCAGCGGCTGCTCCCGATCGCGCTCGGCCTGTTCGCGGCCTCGATGGCGGTCGGGGCGAATCCGGCAGGGCTGATCGCGATCGCGCCGTTCATCGCCGGTGTGCGCCCGCTGTGGCACCTGCTCGCGGCCCGGATCCGGACCGTCGGCGCGGTACCGGTGCTGGCGCCGCTGCTGGCCTCGGGCACCGCCATCCTGATGATCGCCTGGGCCGACCAGAGCTGGGCAGCGGTGATCGACTCCACCCGGCTGCGGTCCGACATCGGGCCGGACTGGCCCTGGTACACCGAGATCGCCCAGCGCTACGCGCCGTTGTTCGAGGGGCTCGCGGACGGCTCCATCGCCCGCCGGTTCCCGATCCTGCTGGTCATCCTGTGTCTGCTGGCCTGCGTGGTCGTGCTGATCCGGCGCGACCGCATCCCGGGCGCCGCGCTCGGGCCCGCCCAGCGCCTCATCGGCAGCACCGTGATCGCGCTGCTGATCTTCGCGTTGACCCCGACGAAGTGGACCCACCACTTCGGCGACCTCGTCGGCCTGGGCTCCGGCATGGTGGCGCTGGCCGCGATCGCCACCGGCTCGGACGTCCTGCGCTCGCTGCGCAACCGGCTCGCGTTCCTGTCCGCGGTGTTCCTGGTGGCGGCGCTGTCCGCGGCCGGGCCGAACCTGTGGTGGTACACCAACAACTGGGGCGTGCCGTGGGCCGGTGAGCAGGTCACGGTCGCCGGCTACGAGCTCTCCACGATCCTGCTGCTCGTCGCGCTCCTGCTGGCCGCGGGCGCCGGGGTCGAGCACCTGCGCGGCATTCGCGAGCAGCGCCACCCCGACCAGCTCGCCGGCGTCGAACGGACGCTGGGCCGGATCCCGCTGGTGGGCCGCTGGGTCCGGGCCCGGGACTGGCGCCGCGACGCGTCCTCGGCGCTGCGAGCGACCCGGCGGCTGCGGCTCACCTCCGCGCCGCTGGCGGTGCTGTGCGGGCTGCTCGTCACGTTCAACGTGTGGTCGATGGTCTCGGCGATCCAGGACCGCTCCGGCACCTGGACGATGGGCGCCGACGCGCTGTCGCACCCGTTCGGCGGGTCCTGCGGGCTCGCCAGCCAGGTGTTCGCCGAGCGCCGGCCCGTCGACGGTGTGCTGACCCCCGCCCCGGAACCGACCGGGATGGCCGCACCGGCCCGCCCCGGGCTGCTGCCGACCGTCGCCCCGCCGCCCCCGCCGGGGGAGCCGACCGCGACCCCGGCGCCGCTGCCGCCGGGTGTCGTCCCGGCGAACAGCCCCGACGCCCAGCTGCTCGACCCGAACAGCGGGGGCAGCGGCTTCGTCCGCAACGGCATCCCGCCGACCGGCGGCGGGACGGGGGCGTCCGGGTTCGAGTACGTGCTGTCCGGCGGCCTGGGCAGCGACGCGGCGCCGGCGTACGGCAGCTACCTGCCCCACGGCGACCGCAACACCGGCACCCTGCGCACCCCCTGGGTGCTGCTCACCGCCGAACAGCGCGCCGGCAGCACGCCGTTGGTCGTGACCGCGGCCGGGCGCCTGGGCAACGGGAACCGGCTGACCATCCAGTACGCGACGCGGCTGTCCGACGGGCGGGTCCGCGTGGTCGAGCAGACCACCCTCGACGACGGGCGGGTGGAGGAGATGCCGTGGCGCGAGCTGCGGTTCGACCTGCCCGAGACCGCCCGCGCGGCGACCGAGGTCCGGATGGTCGTGCAGGACAACTCGCTCGGGGCGGACGGGTGGCTGGCGGTCGCACCGCTGCGCGCGCCGCAGCTGGCGCCGCTGCCGCAGGTCGTGGGCAACCAGCCGATGTTCCTGGAGTACCCGGTGTCGCTGGCCAGCCCCTGCCTGCGCCCGTTCCGGACCTCCGGCGGGATCGCCGAGGTCCCGGCCTACCGGTTGCAGGCCGACGGCAGCCAGATGCGCGGCGACGGCGAGGGCTGGTCGTCCCCGCAGGCCGGCGGCCCGCTGGGCTGGATCACCGTGATCGGCAAGCAGACGGAGCTTCCCACCTACCTCGAGGGTGACCCCGGCCGGGACTGGGGGAAGGTGCAGGCAATCCAGCCGTACCGGCCGAACGCGGTCGCGCCGACCCTGGAACGTCGCGACGTCGACCGCTCCGGGCTCTACAGCTCCGGTCCGCTGCCGGCGCCGCCGCCGGGCATCCCGTCGCCGAGCCGGTGACGGGGCCCCGGGCCGTCGGGGGCCCGGGGGAGCGGGATCAGCCGCTGAACTCGACCGCGGGTGGCGCGGAGGGCTTCCTGCGCTTCGCGGGCGCCTCGGCCCGGGTCTCGGCCTCGGGGGTCGCCTCCGGGACGGCCTCGGCAGCGGGCGCCGGCGTGGCGGCGCTCGCCGCGCCGCCGTCCTGGGCCCGCCGGTGGGCCTCGACGACCTCGGACGGGATGCGGCCCCGCTCGGACAGCGTCCAGCCGTTCTCCCGGGCCCAGGCGCGCACCGCGCGGTTGTGCTCGCGGGTTGCGGTGTCCGAGCCGCTCGCACCGCTGCGTCGGGCGGACTGCGCGGGCACTCCCGCATTGCGTCCGGTGCGCGGGGACCCCGCGGCGCGCGCGACCCCGAGGAACGGGGCGAGCGCCTCCCGCAGCGCCGCGGCGTTGTCCGCGGTCAGGTCGATCTCGAACCGGCGACCGTCGAGCCCGAAATCGACGGTCTCGGCGGCGTCGCCGCCGGTGATGTCGTCGACCAGCCGGATCGTCTCGACCTTCGCCACTGCAGTTCCTCCCGGTTCGCCGTCCCGGATTCACCCGGGGTCGCCGGAAGCATAACGACGAGGCTTCAGGAACCGTGGGCGCCCGGTCGGGCGGAACGCCGGACCTCGCGTGACCGGATCACGCTCGGCCTGGTCGGGCGCACGTCGCGGAGCCTCCCGATCAGGACGGCGAGGGCGATCAGGACAATGAGGTGTTCTCAGTAGCGGGGTGGCAGGTCGTGGCGACACGCCGAGGGTGGTGAGATGAGCGGGAACGGGGCAGGACCCCGGTAGATCGGTTCGGTCCAGCACAGATCGACACCGTCACCGAGGTCCTGCATGTCTGATCCTGTCACCTACACCGCTGTCCTCCCGATCGGGGAGCGCACCGTGGCCTATCTGGCGCGGCTCCTGGTCCTTCAACGCCGTCGACGTGGCACCCGGCGGCGGGCGTTGACCCCG
>NZ_MCIM01000001.1:5162043-5661657 GCF_001932405.1 Pseudonocardia sp. Ae331_Ps2
TCGTGCTCTGGCCGAACGCGGAAACGCCCTGCTCAAGACCACCTTCGCCGCGTTGCGGCGAGTCACGCTATGTCCCTGGCGCACCGGCGCGATCACCGCAGCTGCGCTCGTACTACTCCACACCGAGTACGACCGCACGACATGATCAACCCGCTACTGAGAACACCTCAATGACCAGCACTACTGCGACGACTGCGCTCACGATGTTCTCCTCGCCGGTCGGTACGCGGCCGCCCGCCGCCGGTGAAAGTGCGATGCACCGACGATAGGAGCGTGCCGAATGGGTCGGCGCGGTATTTGAGCAATTCTTGAGCAGGGTCGGCCGGGGAAGGACAGGGACGGTACACATGGAGATCGACACCGACGACCTGTCCGGGGCGGAGGTCCAGGGGTTCCTCGCCGGGCACGTCGCCGACATGCACGCCCAGGGGCTGCCGGAGAGCACACAAGCCCTGGACCTCGACGGGCTCCGCGGGCCCGGGGTGACCCTGTGGGTCGCCCGCGACGACGACGGCTCCCTGCTCGGCTGCGGCGCGCTGAGCACGTTGGCAGCCGGGGCGGTGCCCGAGCACCCGGCCGCGGAGATCAAGTCCATGCGGACGGCCGAGCACGCCCGCGGTCGCGGTGTGGGCGCCGCGGTGCTGACCCGGCTGCTCGACGCGGCGCGTGAACGCGGACACCGGGCGGTGTACCTGGAGACGGGCTCGGGGGAGTACTGGACCCCGGCCCGGCGGCTCTACGAGCGTTCCGGCTTCGTCCGCTGCCCGCCGTTCGCCGACTACCCGGTCGATCCGTTGAGCGCGCACTACCGGCGCGAGGTGTGATCGGGCCGTCATGTGATCCCGCTCTCGCCCGGCTGCGAGATGTGATCTAGAATGCTCTACGAGCCGTAGAACACGGCGCCGACGCCGGACCGTTCGAGGGTCCTCCCACCCGGGCGTCGGGCCCCACCGCGCCGCCTCAGCGCCGGAGGTCCGTCCCGGGGCGCGGGGACGGGAATGAGGGCCACGGGAATGACGGTCGAAGCGCGTCTGGTCAACGCCGACCTGCGCCGCAAGCGTTCGGTGGATCTGGCACAGCTGATCCACGAACGACACGGGGGACCGGTCACCGCGCTGCGCGCGGGACTGCTGGCCTACCCCTACCCGCAGCCGGTGCCCGACTGGCACCGCGTGCGGACCGTCGTCCCGGCGATGCGGGGGGCTGGCGAGCTGACGCTGGTGGCCTCGACCGCGCCGGACACGAGCTCCCCGGCGACCGGTGTGGGGATCTGGGAGCTCGCCGTCACCGGGTCGGAGCCGCTGGCGCGCGGCGAGGCCGAAGGCTGGGCACGGGCCGTGTTCGGGTACCGCTGCGCTCCGCTGGTGTACCGACGCCGGACGGGCGGGTTGTTCCACCGCCCGACCGGCGTCGAGTTCGTCGTCTTCCACGGGGTGCACGGTCCGATGCACCCCTCCGACGTCGAGGAGTACGGCGCGAACGCCTGTGCGTGAGTCTCAGAGCCGGAAGGAGCGCAGCCAGACGGTCTGCGCGGCCCGGCGGAGCGCCGACAGCACGTCCTCGGGCAGGACCTGGTCGGTGTCGGTCAGCACGTAGCCGAGGTCGCCGCCGGTGGACAACGCCTGCCCGACGACGTTGACGCCGGCGTCGGCCAGCAGCCGGTTGATGTCGGCGAGCACGCCAGGGGTGCTCGTGTGCAGGTAGGCGGTCCGGAACACCCCGGGCGGGTTCGGGGCGCTGACATTGGGCAGGTTGACCGACAGGGGAGTGGCGCCCAGCTGCACGAAGTCGAGCAGCTTGCGCGAGACGAACGCCCCGATGCCCTCCTGCGCCTCCTGGGTGGATCCGCCGATGTGCGGGGTCAGGATCACGTTGTCCAGGCCGCGCAGCGGCGAGTCGAACTGGTCACCCTGGGCCTTGGGCTCGACCGGGAACACGTCGACGGCGGCTCCGGCGATGTGCCCGGACAGGATGTTCTCCCGCAGCGCCAGCTCGTCGATGACCATGCCGCGCGAGGCGTTGATGAACATCGAGCGGGGCTTCATCCGGGCGAACTGCTCGGCGCCGAACAGACCTGCGTTGCCGGGGCGGCCGTCGACGTGGATGGAGACGACGTCGGACTCGGCCAGCAGGGCGTCCAGGCTCGGCATCCGCCGGGCGTTGCCGTGGGCGAGCCGGTCGGCGGTGTCGTAGAACACGACCTGCAGGCCGATGGCCTCGGCCATGTTGGACAGCTGGGTGCCGATGTTGCCGTACCCGACGATGCCCAGGGTGCGGCCGCGGATCTCGTGGGCGCCCTTGGCCGACTTGTCCCAGACGCCCTCGTGCATCCGCTGGGTCTTCTCGGTCAACCGTCGCGCCAGGACGACGATCTCGCCGATGACCAGCTCGACGACGCTGCGCGTGTTGGAGTACGGCGCGTTGAACACCGCGATGCCGCGCTCGGCGGCCGCGGTGAGGTCGACCTGGTTGGTGCCGATGCAGAAGCAGCCGACGGCGAGCAGATCCTTCGCGGCGTCGAGCACCTCGGCGGTGATCGTGGTGTTGGAGCGGATGCCGAGCAGCTGCACACCGTCGAGCGCCTCGCGCAGTTCGTCGCCGCTGAGCGACCCGGGTCGGGTCTCGACCTCGAAGCCGTCGCGTCGGAACGCCTCGGCGGCGCCGGGGTGGATGTTTTCCAGCAGCAGGACCTTCACGTGTCCAACCTAGGACGCCGGGTGGGGCGCGGGGGTATCGGGGCCGGGGGAGCGGGGGGGGGCGAGATGCCGGGATGCCCGGACGTTCGAGGCGTCCTTGCAGACGAGGGGCCCGCCGAGCCGCTCGAACGTCAGCATCCATCGGCGGTGCTCGCGGTCGACGACGCGGGATGGCAGGCCCTCGGAGGTCATGCGGGGCAGGCGTGCCCCCGCCAGCTCGTGGCGGCGGCGACCCCGACGCCCTTGGCGCGGGTGCCCCACGAGGTGGAGCGCAGTGTGGCCAGCGACCAGAGCCGCAGGGGGAGCAGCGCGAGGACGTGGATCATCCCGTAGAGCGGGGCCATGAGGAACACCCCGGTCTGCACCCACCAGGGGCGGCCGGCGCGCCGCACCGAGAACATGTGCACCGAGCGGGCGTACCCGGCGAGGACGACCCACACGAGGTAGTCGATCCAGTGGGCCTCACCGGTCATCGCCGGGAGGATGAACAGCGCGAGCACCAGGCCCGCGGTGAACCCCACCCAGGACACGGTCTCCAGCAGCGTCAGCCACCACGCGGCCCGCTTCGGGCGCAGGTTCGTCAGCGCGAACAGGCTCTCGCGGAAGAAGCTGCGGCCCCACCGGACCTGCTGCCGGATGAGGTGGCCGCCCTTCTCGGGGACGGCGGTGCGGGCGACGGCGCGGTGCGCGATGACGACCCGGCCGTGCAGCAGGGACAAGTTGGTGAGGTGCCGATCGTCGCCGTAGGAGCAGGTCTCGCCGAGGAACTGCTGCCCGAGGAACTCGTCGGTGCGCTGCTTCACGATGTCGGCCCGCCAGAACGCCAGGCTGCCGCACACGCACAGCACCGACCCGAACTGTCACGTATGTCGCCCGTACGGGTGAGAAGATTGCTTCGTCCGATGTAACTCATCAGAACTGACTAGATACGGTGCGTGCTCGAGAAGGAGGGCGCCCCACGCACAACGCTCGGCTGGAAACTCCAGCCGAGCGTCTGCGTCAACTGCTGTCCGCCTGACCCGCCAGCGGTGTTGCAGCGACCTCTTGAATCCGCCTTCCCGGGCGGGGGCCGCTTCGTTCTACTCGCCGCCCATCGCTTTCCGGGCGTCGGGCGTCTGCTGCTGCGCGTCGTCCTCGACCTTCTCCACGGCCTCGGCCAGCTCCTCGCGAAGGCGGTCGACCCTCGCCTGGAGACCCGCCACCCGCGCCTGTCGCCGCCTGCGAATGATCAACTCGCCGATCGACAGCACGGCAACGACGCCGACCACTGCCGCGGCGACGATCCACCACTCCGAGAGCATCACGCGCCCGCCTTCCCGGTCCCATGGCACGCCGGGCACCGGCTGGACACCAGGGCGGCCGTGCCGACGCCACCCACGAACGCCTGCCTGAACTGGGCGCGCTCGCCGGTGCCATGGCAGTCCTAGCAGATCGGGCGACGGGGCGCCGGGGTGGATCCGCGGCCCCTCCTCGCAGCACTCGAACTGTCATAACGTGCATTATCGGCTCAGCACTAAGATGTCCCGGTGACTGCCGCCATCCATCATCTCGAACTCTGGACCCGAGACCTCGCCGGGACGGCGCCGTCGTTCCACTGGCTCCTCACCGGGCTCGGCTGGACCCTGCGTGGCGACGACTGGGACCACGGACGGATCTGGACCCATCCGTCGGGCGTGTACGTCGTCCTGGAGCAGTCGCCCGCCGTCCACGGCGTGCACGACCGCATGCGGCCGGGCCTGAACCATCTGGCCCTGACCGTGCCCGGTCGTGCCCGGCTCGACGCGCTGCGGGCGGACTGCGCAGCGCACGGGTGGTCCGAGCTGTTCGGCGAGACCTACCCGCACGCCGGCGGCCCGGACCACACCGCGCTGTTCCTGGAGAACGCCGAGGGCTTCGAGGTGGAGCTCGTCGCGCCCTGAGCGGACGGTGTCAGTTCCCGCGGCCGGTGACGTCCTGCAGCTCGTCGATCCGCTTCGACGCCTCGGCCTTGGTGAGCCCGTCGAGGTCGTCCGGGGCGTCCTGCCCGGCCTGCTGCAGCAGCGTCTCCAGGTACGACCGCTGCGGGCCGGTCATCGGCTCGTCGCCGGTCGTCCAGTCGGCGGGGTCCTTCTCGGCCGCACCGGGGTCGACGGCGTCGGTGCTGTGGTCGTTGGTCATGGGTCGAACATATCTTCGACCGCCACTCCCCGCACGTCGAGCCGTCCCGCCGTCACCGGAACTGTCATAACAAGAACCCGGCCGGTGTCGGTGCCGGTCACTACGCTGCCGTCGTGCCCCTGGACGAGTACCGCCGCCGGCGCGACCCGCGGCGCACGCCGGAGCCGGTGCCCGAGCACGACGCCGGCCCGCCGGGCGCCGTGGGCAACCGGTTCGTCGTCCAGGAGCACCACGCGACGGCGCTGCACTGGGACCTGCGGCTCGAACGTGACGGTGTCCTGGCGTCGTGGGCGGTGCCCAAGGGGCTGCCGGAGGACTCCGAGACCGTCCGGATGGCGGTGCGCACCGAGGACCACCCCCTGGAGTACCTGGAGTTCTCCGGGGAGATCCCGCGCGGCGAGTACGGCGGCGGCAGGATGGCGATCTGGGACCACGGTCGCTACGACACCGAGAAGTGGGACGACCGCGAGATCGCGTTCGTCCTGCACAGCGAGCGGGTCCGCGGCCGGTTCGTGCTGCTGCACCGGAGTTCCGGCGGCCGGAAGGACGGCTGGCTGCTGCGTCGCACCCGGGACCAGCCCGACGGCATGGGCGCCGGCGGCGACCCGCTCCCCCACGACGTCGTCCTGGCCGTCCCCCGGTCCGCCGACCGCCTGCCCACCGGGGACGATTGGACGGTCCGCCCGGTCTTCGGTGGCCGGCGGGTGCTGGTGCGGTCCGACGGCGGCTGGCTCACCCTGCGCCCGGTGGACGCCGAGGGCCGCCCCGGGGAGGCGTTCGACCCGCCGGGCGCGCTGCGGGGCCTGGGGCCCGCGCTGGGCGCCGGTGGGCACCTGCTCGACGCCGAGCTGACCGACCGGGGCGAGCTGTGGGTCGCCGACGTGCTGCACACCGGTGGCCGCGACGTCCGGGCCCTGCCGGTCGAGCAGCGGAGGGCACTGCTGGAGGAGCTGCCGCTGGACGGGCCGCACCGGCGCGCGGTGCCGTCGTACCCGAACGCGGGTGCCCGGCTGCTCGACGCGGTGCGGGACCAGGGGCTGCCCGGGGTGGTCGCCGTCCGGGCCGGTTCCGGGTACCCCGAGGGCGCGGGCGACGACTGGCGGGAGGTCCTGGTGGACGGCGCGAGCCGGAAGGCGGCCCGGCGCGGGTCTGCACAGCGCGGGTCTGCACAGCGCGCGGGGTACGGGCGGGCGGCGCTGTCCAACCCGGACAAGGTGCTCTACCCCGCCACCGGCACGACCAAGGCCGACGTGCTGGGGCACTACCTGGCCGTCGCCGAGGTGATGGTGCCGCACATCGAGGCCCGGCCGGCAACGCTGAAGCGCTGGCCGGACGGGGTGGAGGGGCAGTCGTTCTTCGAGAAGAACGTGGCCCGGCACGCCCCGGACTGGCTGCGCACCGCCCGCGTGGGGACGCCCGGCGGCCGGTCGGAGTCCGCCGACTTCGCGGTGCTCTCCGACGCCGAGGGGCTGGCCTGGGCGGCGAACCTGGCGGCGCTGGAACTGCACGTGCCGCAGTGGCGGCTCGGCCCGCGCGACGGGCGTCGGCCGCCGGACCGGGTGGTGTTCGACCTGGACCCGGGCGAGGGCACGACGATCGTGGACTGCGCCCGGGTGGCGCTGTGGCTGCGGGACCTGCTCGACGATCACGGTCTGCCGGTGTACCCGTCGACGTCGGGCGGGAAGGGGATGCAGCTCTACCTGCCGGTGCGGGTCACCGACCCGGAACGGACCAGCGGGTTCGCCCGTGAGGTGGCCGAGCGGCTGGCGCTGGAGCACCGGCGGGAGGTGATCGCAGTGATGACCCGCGCGCGTCGCCGCGGGAAGATCTTCGTCGACTGGAGCCAGAACGCCACCGCCAAGACCACGATCGCCTCCTACTCGCTGCGCGGGCGCGAGCGCCCCACGGTGGCGACCCCGCTCACCTGGGCCGAGGTCGAGGGCTGTCGCGAGCCCGCCGACCTGGTGTTCACCCTCGACGACCTCCCCGCACGGCTGGACACCCACGGGGACCTGATGCGTCCCCTGATCGACACCCAGGGTTTCGTGCTCCCCCGTGGTGGGGTGATCGGGCAGGTGCCAGGCTGACCGCCGTGCACCACCCGTACCTCGACGGTCCGCACCCGCGCGCCTACGCCCACCGCGGTTGGCACGTCGGGGAGCTCGCAGGTTGCGAGAACACCGTCGCCGCGTTCACCGCCGCCGCCGACCACGGTCTGCGCTACGTCGAGATGGACGTGCACGCCAGTGCCGACGGGGTGCCGTTCGTGCACCACGACCCGACGCTGGACCGCACCACCGACGGCACCGGCCGGATCGACGCGCGCCCCGCAGCGGAGCTCGACACCGTGCGGGTCACCGGGGCACAGCGCACCGAGCCGCTGCCCCGGCTGGCCGGGGTGCTCGCCGCGCTGCCCGGGGTGCGGGTGACGATCGAGCTGAAGTCGGCCGAGGTCGTCGCGCCGACGCTGGCGGTGCTCGACGCCGCCGACGCCTGGGACCGGGTGTGCCTGGGCTCGTTCTCCGCCCGGTGGCTCAACGTCGCCCGGACGCTGGCCGGGGCGCGGCTGTGCACGTCGATGGGGCAGGCCGAGGTGGTCGCGCTGCGGGCCCGCGCGTGGGGTGTCCCCGGCCGGCTGCTGCCGTCGCCGGCGGGGGTGTTCGCGCAGGTGCCACCGGCGTTCGGGCCGATCCCGGTGGCCTCGGACCGGCGGTTCGTCGAGGCGGCGCACCGGGCCGGGCACGAGGTGCACGTGTGGACGGTGGACGAGCCCGATGAGATGCGACGGCTGCTGGCCCTCGGGGTGGACGGGCTGCTGTCCGACCGGCCGGACCGGCTGCTCGACGTCGTCGGGAGCTGACCGGGGTGGGCGTCTGCGTAGATGATCGGAGGCCGGGTCCCGCGGGCGTCGATACGCTCGCGCCGTGACCGCCTCGACCGTCCCGACCGCAGAGCCGGCCCCGCCCCGCCGATCCCGGGTGTGGGCCTGGGGGCTGTGGGACTGGGGTTCGTCGGGGTTCCAGCACATCGCGCTGACCTTCGTGTTCTCGGTGTACCTGACCGACGCGGTCGGGGCGGACCTGCCCGGCACGGTCAGCGCGAACAGCTGGCTGGCCTGGTCGACGGCCGCGGCCGGGGTGCTGATCGCACTGATGGCGCCGGTGATCGGGCAGAGCGCGGACCGGACGGGCCGGCGGGTGCGCGCGACCGGGTTGTGGACGGCACTGGTCGTGCTCTGCATGGCCGGGATGTTCGCCGTCCGCGACGACTGGTCCTACCTGTGGCTGGGTCTGCTGCTGCTGGCCCTGGCGTCGATCTTCGTCGAGCTGGCGTACGTGTCCTACTACGCGCTGATGGCGCAGGTGTCGACGCCGGCGACGGTCGGGCGGGTGTCGGGATTCGACTGGTCGCTGGGCTACATCGGCGGGATCGTGCTGCTGCTCGCGGTGTACGTGTTCCTGCTGTCCGGCGACGGCGGGCTGCTCGGTGTCCCCACCACCGACGGCCTCGACGTGCGGATCGCGGTGCTGGTGGCGGCGGTGTGGTTCGCGGTGTTCGCCGCGCCGATGTTCCTCCTGCTGCCCGAGACACCGCCGGCGACGCCGGACGCGCCGAAGCTGGGCGTCGTCGGCTCGTACCGCAGGCTCGTGGCCGACCTGCGCGAGCTGTACCGGACGAGCCCGCACACCGTGTACTTCCTCGGGGCGAGCGCGCTGTACCGGGACGGCCTCAACGCGGTGTTCGCCTTCGGCGGGGTCCTCGCCGTCACCGTGTACGGCCTGGAGCCGGGACAGGTGCTGATCTTCGGCGTGGCGATCAACGTGGTCGCGGCGCTGGGCTGCGTGGTGGGCGGCCGGCTCGACGACCGGCTGGGGCCCAAGGCCGTGGTCGTGGGGTCGCTGGCCGGCAGCGTCGCGGTGGGCGTGGTCCTGCTGTTCGTGTCCGGTCCGACCATGTTCTGGATCTTCGGGCTGGTGCTGGGGCTGTTCGTGGGGCCGGCGCAGGCGTCGTCGCGGTCGTACCTGCTGCGGGTCAGCCCGGCGCGGCAGGAGGGCCAGCTGTTCGGCCTGTACGCGACGACCGGGCGCGCGGTGTCGTTCCTGGCGCCGGCGCTGATCGGGGTGTTCACCTACGCGTTCGGCTCCGACCGGGCCGGGACGGTCGGGATCGTGCTGGTCCTGGCGGCGGGACTGGTCGCGCTGCTGCCGGTGCGCTCCCCCGACCGTGCACCGGTCCGGTCCGCCGTGTGAACACTCGTCGACGTCGACGTGAGCACCATCACACATGGCTGACACGTCACATCAGAGTGTGTAGATGGCGGCGATAGGGAACACTGGTCAATCGGGCGCAGAGCGGGTTACCGCGAGGTAACTCGAGCGGTCCGTTCTGCCCTGCCGCCGGAATATCCTAGCTCTACGCACGTTACACCCGGTGGCGGAGACGTAACCGTCGAGGTGCTCCCTCGACATCGCGCTACAGGAGGGTGACGCATGGCCGACCGCGTTCTGCGTGGCAGCCGGCTCGGGGCTGTCAGCTACGAGACGGACCGCAACCACGACCTGGCGCCGCGGCAGATGGTCCGTTATGTGTCCGAGTCCGGCTACGAGTTCCAGGTGCCGTTCGCGAACGACGCCGAGGCTCCCGCGACGTGGGAGTCCCCGCAGGGCGGCGTCGGTCGTCGGGTGGACGGGACCGAGCCGGAGCAGAAGAAGCAGAAGCCGCCGCGTACGCACTGGGACATGCTGCTCGAGCGCCGGTCGATCGCCGAGCTCGAGGAGCTGCTCGACGAGCGCCTGGAGCTGCTGCGCGAGCGGCGCGCCGAGATCGCCTGATCCCGGCCGCGCCACAGGCACATACCGGACCACCGCCCGGTGACCGCGGTGATCATGGAGCCCGGACCCCTCAGGGGGTCCGGGCTCCATGGCGTCCGGGCATGATGACCGGCGATGAACGACACGCAGACCGGGACCCACCGCACCGCACGCCCCAGCCGGGCGGTCCGGGACCTCGCCGACGACCACGTCCGGCGCCTCACCGAGCTCGACCCGATCCTCGCCGGTGAGCTCGGCGGTACCGCGCGGCAGGACGAGCTGCCCGACCTGTCCCCCGACGGCACCGCCGCGCTCGTCGCCGTCTGCCGGGAGACCCTGGACCGGCTGGACGCCACCACGGGCGCACGGGAGCCGGCCGACCCCGACGAGCGTCGCTGCGCGCGGCTGCTGGGCGAGCGTCTCGGCGCCCAGCTCGACCACCTGACCTCCGGGGAGCCCCTGCGCGCGGTGCAGGAGCTCTTCGGCCCGCTGGCGACCCTGCGGACCGCGTTCACCCTCATGCCCGTCGACGGCGACGAGGACTGGGCCACCGTCGCCGCGCGGATGACCCGGGTCCCCGAGGCACTCGCCGGGTACCGGGCGTCGCTGGCGGAGGGATGCCGTCGCGGGCTGTTCGCCGCGCCGCGCCAGGTCGTGCGGGTGACCGAGCAGATCGACGCCTGGAACCGCGACGCGGGCGGCCGCGGCTGGTTCGCCGCGTTCGCCGCGGAGGCCTCCGTCGGTGACGCCGTGCGCGCCGACCTGGACCGCGGCGCCCAGGAGGCGACGACCGCGCTGGGCGAGCTGCGGGACTGGCTGGCCGCGGAGTACCTGCCCGCCGCCGCGGGGACCCCGGACGGCGTGGGCCCCGACCGGTACCGGATCGCGAACCGGTTCTGGAACGGCGCCGACATCGACACCACCGAGGCCTACGAGTGGGGCTGGTCGGAGTTCCACCGGATCCGCGCGGAGATGGCCGTCGAGGCCGCGCGGATCGTGCCCGGCGGCAGCGTGCGCGAGGCGATGGAGCTCCTGGAGACCGACGGAGGCACGACCGGGGTCGTCGTCGGTGGGGAGGCCGCCCGGGCGCACCTGCAGAAGATCATGGACGAGACGATCGCGGAGCTCGACGGCGTCCACTTCGACCTGTCCGGCCGGCTGCGGGAGGTCGAGTCACGGCTGGCGCCCGCGGGGAGTGCGACGGCGCCGTACTACACACCGCCGGCGCTGGACTTCTCCCGTCCGGGCCGCACCTGGCTGCCCCGGAGCGAGGACGACCGCTACCCGCTGTGGGACCTGATCAGCACCTGGTACCACGAGGGCGTCCCGGGTCACCACCTGCAGCTGGCGTCGTGGGCGGTGCGCAGCCGGGAGCTGTCGACGTTCCAGACGTCGCTGGTGGGCGCGGTGAGCGCGGACGTGGAGGGCTGGGCGCTCTACGCCGAGCTGCTGATGGACGAGCTGGGCCACCACACCGACCCGGGCTCGCGGCTGGGCTACCTCAACGCGCAGATGCTGCGCGCGGTGCGCGTGGTGATCGACCTGGGGATGCACCTGTCGCTGCCGATCCCCGACGACTCCCCGGTCGGGCCCGGTCTGCGGTGGACCCCGGAGCTGGGACGGGAGTTCTTCGGCCGGCACGTCGGCGGCGGGGACGCGATGGCCGACTCGGAGCTGCTGCGCTACCTCGGCGGTCCGGCCCAGGCGATCGGCTACAAGCTCGGTGAGCGGGCCTGGCTGACCGGGCGGGAGCGGGCGCGGGCCGCGCACGCCGCGCGCGGCGAGGAGTTCGACCTGGCCGCGTGGCACGCCGCCGCGCTCGCGCAGGGCACTCTGGGTCTCGACGACCTGGTGCCGGAGCTGGCGGCGCTGCCGGCAGCGCGCGCCTGACGGCGCACCGGGGCGCCGCGCGCGGCTCAGCCGTGTGTGGCGCCCTCGGTGACCGGGCCCGCGGGGTGCTGGGGGATGTCGCGGCCGAGCCGGTGCGACAGCCCCCAGCAGGTGACCCGCCACAGCGCCTCGGCGACGATGCCGCCGCTCATCTTGGAGGCGCCGCGCTCACGCTCGGTGAAGGTGATCGGGACCTCGCGGACCCGGAATCCGGCCTGCAGCGCCCGCCAGGCCATGTCGACCTGGAAGCAGTAGCCCTGCGAGGCGACCGAGTCCAGCTGCAGCTGCTCGAGCACCGTGCGCCGGTAGACCCGGTAGCCGCCGGTGATGTCCCGCAGCGGGACACCGAGCGCGAGGCGGGAGTAGAGGTTGCCGCCGCGGGAGAGGACCTCGCGGTGCCAGGGCCAGTTCACGACGCGCCCGCCGGGCACGTAACGGGAACCCAGGACGACGTCGGCGTCGGCCAGCGCCGCGAGCAGCGCGGGGAGGTCCTCGGGGGCGTGCGAGCCGTCGGCGTCCATCTCGACGACCACCTGGTGCTCGCCGGTCAGCGCGTGCCGGAAGCCGTCGAGGTAGGCGGCGCCGAGGCCGTCCTTGCCGGAGCGGTGCATGACGCTGATCCGCTCGTCGGCGGCGGCGAGGGAGTCGGCGAGCTCGCCGGTGCCGTCGGGGCTGGCGTCGTCGACGACGAGGACGTCGGCGTCGGGCAGCGTGGCGTGCAGCCGCGCGACGGCGGGACCGAGGTTCTCCCGCTCGTCGTAGGTGGGAACCACGACCAGGACCGGGCCCGGCGGTTCGACCATGCTCGTCCTCTCCCCCGCCCGATCGGTGTCGACCGGACGACCCTACCCGTACGGACCGCACCTGTTCGGTCACCGCTCGTCGTGCTGTGGCCGAGCGCGGTCGTGCGGACAGCGTAGTGGAGCGGTGCGATCGCCCGACGCGGTGGCTTCTGCCACGGAACCGGACAGGGGATCGCACCCGGGCCCGGACGCGGTCGGTGCCGGGGCAGGGACGGGGGCGGCGGTCAGCGGGTCCCGGCGAGCAGGTGGGCGTTGCCGAGCGCCTCCAGGACCCCGCCGCCGACCCGGCCGCCGGTGTTCTCCCCGGGGAGGAACCACTCGTAGCCGTAGGTGGCGGCGAAGCTCTCCTCGTCGACCGAGCCGGGCGCGATCTGGCTGGCGTGGGCGAGCATCGCGGCCCGCTTGACGGCGAGCTCGGCAGGCCCGCCCCCGACGGCGACGGCGATCTCCGCGGTGACCCGGCCGTAGCCGACGCCCGCGGCGTGCGCGGCGCCGTGGACGAGGTGCCGGTCGCGCGCGGCCAGCGCCAGGTGCTCGCGGTCGACGGTCATCCGGTAGCCGTGGGCACCGGTGAGCGAGCAGGCGATGGCGCCCGCGGCGTGTGCGGCGCGGTGGTCGGGGTGGCCGTAGATGCCGGCGTCGTCGTCGTGCAGGACGGTGCCGGCGCCCTCGGCGTCGACGATCTCGGCGACGGCGCGGCCGAGCGCGACCGGGTCGGCACCGGCGAGTGCCTGCGGGTGGCGCAGGCCCTCGCCACCGGGCAGGCCGGAGTCGCGGTGCCCGAGCAGCACCAGCCGGTGCACGCCGAGCAGCGCTGCGGCGTCGGCGAGCTCGCGGCGGCGGCGTTCGGGAACGGTCTCGCCGGGCTCCAGCGGGAGCCGGGAGCCGCCGAGGTCACCGCCGGTGGCCATGACGAGCACGACGCGGGCGCCGGCGTCGGAGAGGCGGCGCAGGGTCAGGCCGGTGAAGATCGACTCGTCGTCGGGGTGGGCGTGGAGGGCCAGGACGGTCTGGCCGGAGAGGGTGTGCACCTGGTGATCGCTTCGCGTGCGGGGCCGGGGTGGCCGGTACGGACGTCGGTCCGGAGCGGGTCGGTACCCGGGCGGCGGGAGCGGTCCACGGACGGTGAGTCGGGACGGCGGTGTCAGCCGCGCGGGGACGGACCCCGACGACAGCGACACGCGGCGGCACGCACGGGGCGCGCGGCGGCGGTGGCGGTCGTCGGGTCGATCACGCGGGAGATGATGGCAGGGCCGCCGTCGCGGGTCCACACCGGGTCCCGCGACGGCGCTCACAGCGCTCGGTCAGAGCTCGGTCAGCCCTCGATCGGCGCTGGTCAGACCGTGCTCTTCGGCATGATCAGCCAGAGCGCGAGGTAGATGACGAACTGCGGGCCGGGCAGCAGGCAGGACAACACGAACAGGAACCGCACGGTGTTGCGGCCCAACCCGAAGCGGTCGGCCAGCCCGGCGCACACCCCGGCGATCACATTCCCGTTGCGGGGACGGACGAGGCGCTGGGACACGGGCATGTTCACGGGTGCTCCTTGGTGGTGCGGATCGGACCTCCCCCACCTTGGCACCACCGGGCCCCGGCGCGCTCGGGGAACACCCCGACGGTGACCCCGAACGCACCCGGAGACCCTGCAGAGGCGGCGCTACAGGACGACGAGGTCGCGGGCGGTGGTGTTGAGCCGCTCCACGCCGTCGGCGGTGACGACGACGATGTCCTCGATCCGGGCGCCCCACCTGCCGGCCTGGTAGATGCCGGGCTCGACGGAGAAGGTCATGCCCTCGGCGAGGACGAGGTCGTTGCCGTCGACGATGTAGGGCTCCTCGTGCACGTCGAGCCCGATGCCGTGCCCGGTGCGGTGGATGAAGTGCTCACCGTGCCCGGCGGCGGCGATGTGCTCGCGGGCGGCGCGGTCGATGTCGGCCGCGGTGGCGCCGGGCCGGACCGCGGCGACGGCGCGCTCCTGGGCCTCCTGCAGCACCGCGTAGGTCTCCTTGACCTCCGCGCCGGGCTCGCCGCCGACGGCGTAGGTGCGGGTGCAGTCGGAGTTGTAGCCGCCGGGGAGCGGACCACCGATGTCGATGACGACGACGTCGCCGGGCTCGATCACGCGGTCGGAGACGTCGTGGTGCGGGCTGGCGCCGTTGGGTCCGGATCCGACGATGACGAACGCGGCCTCGGTGTGGCCCTCGGCGACGATCGCGGCGGAGATGTCCGCGCCGACCTCGGCCTCGGTGCGGCCGGGGCGCAGGAACTCGCCCATCCGCCGGTGCACCCGGTCGATGGCGGCGCCGGCCTCGCGCAGGCGATCGATCTCGGCCGGGTCCTTGCGCATGCGCAGCTCGCGCAGCACGGTGCCGCCGAGGTACTGCGGGACGTCGGGGAAGGCGTGACGCAGGCCGAGGACGTGGCGGGCGGGCATGTCGTCGTCGACCGACATCCGGGTGGGACCGCCGGCGAGGTCACTGACCAGCAGGTACGGGTCCTCCCCGTCGGTCCAGGTGACCAGGTCGATGCCGAGGGCCTCCAGCGGCACATCCGCGAACCCCGGCGCCTCCAACGACGGGACGACGAGCGCGGGCGGCGCCCGGTGCCCGGCGGCCGGGACGATCAGACAGGTGAGGCGCTCGTGCGAGGACCCGTCGAACCCGGTCAGGTAGCGCAGGTCGGTTCCCGGGGTCAGGAACAGCACGTCGGAGCCCTGCTCGGCGGCGTGCTCGCCGGCACGGCGCAGCCGGTCGGCGAACAGCTCGGTGGGGACGGCATCGGTCATGACCGTGAGCGTAGGCGGGCACGGGGGGTACACGACCGCCACCCGGAGCACCGCGGCGTGGACCGGGCGGCGGCCGGATCGCGGCCGGACGCGCTGCGTGACCGGACGCCCGCGGAGCCGGTCGGCGGGTCAGTCGGTGTCGAGGGCGGTCGGGTGCGCGGTGACGGTCCCGGCGAGCTCGACGAGCTTGACGTTCAGGTCCTGGGAGGTGCGGCGGAGCACGTCGAAGGCCTCGTCGGCGGTGAGTCCGCGGCGCGCCATCAGGATGCCCTTGGCCTGGCCGATCACGTCGCGCGAGACGATGGCCTGGCGCAGCTGGGTCTCCTGGAGCGCGGAGCTGGACACGGCGACGCAGGTGGCCAGGGCCAGCGACGCGTGCGTGGCGAGCAGCATGAGGCGGTCGCGGTCCTCGGGGGTGAACGCGTGCCGCTCGGTGGCGTAGACGTTGAGCGCGCCGGGCAGCCGCGGCGGCTCGGCGTTGGGGATGAGCGAGACCGCCAGCACCGAGTGGTAGCCGTGCCCGACGGCGGCACGGGCGAAGTCGGTCCAGCGGGTCTCGGTGGTGAGGTCGTCGGCGGAGGCCAGCGCGGGGCCGTCCGCGCGGGCGGCCTCGACACAGGGTCCGAGGCCACTGGCGTACTGGGCCTCGTCGATCGACGAGGCGGCGGGGTCGGTCTCGACGGGGGTGTGGAAGCGGCCGTCCTCGTCGCGGAGGGTGACGCTGACCATGTCCGCGCCGGGCACGACCCGGCGGACCGCCGCGACGATCCGGGCGAGGACGTCGGCGACCGAGCCGGAGGCGAGCAGGGCGGTGGTGAGGGCGGTGAACTCGCGGGCGAGCGGACCGGTCTCGGCGAGGGCGGCCTCGGCGGGCCCGCCGCGCTGCTCGGCGGCCACGAAGAGGGCGCGCTCGGCGCTCCAGTCCTCGTCTCCCGCGGCGGCCGCCGCAGGTCCGCTGCTCGTAGTGGTTCCGCTGTTCTCCACGACCACATTCTGCACGGTCCGGCCGGGTCCGGCGCCCACCCGGGTACGGCGACGGTGCCAGACTCTCGGCATGAGTGAGCGCCCGCTGATGCTGCTGGACTCCGCGAGCATGTACTTCCGTGCCTACTTCGGCGTCCCGGAGAGCGTCACCGCCCCGGACGGGACGCCGGTGAACGCGGTCCGCGGGTTCACCGACATGATCGCGCGGCTGGTCACCGAGCACCGCCCGGCGCGGCTGGTTGCCTGCCTGGACCTGGACTGGCGGCCGGCGTTCCGGGTGGCGGCGCTGCCGTCGTACAAGGCGCACCGGGTGGAGGCGGGCCGGGCCGGGGACGAGGTCCCGGCCGGGGTGGCCGAGGAGGTGCCGGACACGCTCGCCCCGCAGGTGCCGCTGATCATGGAGGTCCTGGCGGCGGCCGGGATCGCGACCGGCGGGGCCGCGGGCTGCGAGGCCGACGACGTGATCGGGACCCTGGCCCACCGCGAGGCCGTCGACCCGGTGCTGGGGGTGTCCGGGGACCGGGACCTCATGCAGATCGTGCGCGACGCCCCGCCGGTGCGGCTGCTCTACATCGGCCGCGGGCTGAACAAGGCCGAGAACCTGGGCCCGGACGACGTCGCGGCGAAGTTCGGGGTGCCCCCGGAGCGGGCCGGTGCCGCCTACGCGGAGATGGCGATGCTGCGCGGGGACCCCTCCGACGGGCTGCCCGGCGTGCCCGGGGTCGGCGCGAAGACCGCGGCGACGCTGGTGGGCCGGTTCGGCTCGTGGGCGGAGCTGCTGGCCGCCGTCGGCGACGGCGACCCCCGGATCGGCGCCGGGCCGCGGGCGAAGCTGGCCGCGGCGCGGGACTACCTCGACGTCGTCGAGCCGGTGGTGCGGGTGCGGACCGACGCCGAGGTGGACCTCAGCCGCGACGACGTGCTCCCGGTGGCGTTCGCCGACCCGGACCGGCTCGACGAGCTGGCGGCGCGGTGGGGTCTGGAGTCCTCGGTGGGGCGGCTGCGCAAGGCCCTCGACGCGGCGGCGTCGTCGTGACCCGCCACGACCAGCACGACCATGACCACGACCACTGCCTGCCGGTCCCGCCGTCGTCGGCGTACGACGAGGCGGTGGCCCGGGAGACCGCGGTGCGCGCGGCTGCGGCCGAGCCGATCACCTCTCCGTACGACGGCGCCCCGGCCGCGGTGCGCGAGGCGGCGGCGTCCGCGGTCGACGGGCTGCGGGACGAGCTGCTGGCGCTGTCGCACGACCTGCACGCCCACCCCGAGACCGCGTTCTCCGAGCACCGCTCCGTCGCCGCGGTGGCCGCGCTGCTGGCCGGGCACGGGATCGACGCGGCCGTCGGCGTGCACGGGCTGGACACGGCGCTGCGGGCGACCCTCGGCTCCGGGGAGGGCCCGACGGTCGCGGTGCTCGCCGAGTACGACGCGCTGCCCGGCATCGGGCACGCCTGCGGGCACAACGTGATCTGCGCGGCGGCGGTGGGGGCGTTCCTGGCGCTCGCGCGGGTGCTCGCGGCGCACCCGGTGGGCGGCACCGTGGTGCTGCTCGGCACACCGGCCGAGGAGGGCGGCGGCGGGAAGGAGACGATGGCCCGCGACGGCGCCTTCGACGGCGTCGACGCCGCGGTGATGCTGCATCCGTTCGCCCACGACATCGCCGACCACCCGTTCCTGGGGCGCCGGCAGCTCGAGGTGACCTACCACGGGGTGGCCGCGCACGCCTCGGCCCAGCCGCACCGCGGCCGCAACGCCCTCGACGCGGTCGTCATGGGGTACCAGGGGATCGCGATGCTGCGCCAGCACATCCCCGACGGGGACCGGGTGCACGGTGTCGTCGTCGACGGCGGGCAGGCACCCAACGTCGTCCCGGAGCGGGCGGCGGCGCGCTACTACCTGCGCTCGCAGCACCCGGAGACGCTGCGGGACCTGACCGCCCGGGTGGAGGCGATCGTGGTCGCGGCGGCGGCGATGACCGGCTGCGGTCACACCCTGGACTGGGACCCCCGCCCGCCGTACCTGCCGATCCGGCACAACCGGACCCTCGCCGCGCGCTGGGCGGTGGCCCAGGCCGGGCGGGGGCGCACGGTGTACCCGCGCGGGGTGGTGCCGGAGTCCGAGACCGGGTCGACCGACCTGGGCAACGTCTCGCTGCGGGTGCCCTCGATCCACCCGATGATCGCGATCGCCGAGCCGGGCACCGCACTGCACACCACCGGGTTCGCCGAGGCCGCGGCGGGCGCGGCCGGGGACCGTGCGGTCCTCGACGGAGCCGCCGGGCTGGCGACGGTGGTGGCCGACCTGCTGCACGACGCGGCGCTGCGCGAGGCGGTCGCGGCGGAGTTCGCCGAGGCGGGCGGCCCGGTGGACGTGCCCGCGTTCTTCGAGTGAGCCGTTCTCCCCGGGTGGGGCTCAGTCGTCGGTGCTGCCGGGACGGCGGTCGCGGGGCGCCGCGCGGGTGTGGATCTTCTCGCCCTGCGGGCCGAACAGGCTGAGCAGCTCGACGGCGCGGTCGCGGTCGGCCGAGCCGAACCAGTGCGGGACGTGGGTGTCGAACTCGGCGGCCTCCCCCGGGCCGAGCACGACGTCGTGCCCGCCGAGGACCAGGCGCAGCCTGCCGTCGAGGACGTAGAGCCACTCGTAGCCCTCGTGCACCCGCGGGTCGGGCTCGTCGCCGCGGAACGGGATGACCATCTTGAACGCCTGCAGCCCACCGGGCCGCTCGGTCAGCGGCACGACGGTCATCCCGTTGGCCCGGCGCGGCCGCAGCCGGACCCTCGGGTCGCCGACCGGTGGGGCGGCGACGAGCTCGTCGAGCGGCACCTGGTGGGCGGCCGCGATCGGCAGCAGCAGCTCCAGGGTCGGGCGGCGCCCGCCGGACTCGAGCCGTGACAGCGTGCTCACCGAGATGCCGGTGGCCTCCGATAGGTCGGCCAGGGTCATGCCCTGCGCGGTGCGCAGCCCGGCCAGCCGGGGGCCGACGCCGGCCAGGGTGTCCGCGATCGCCTCGTCCACCCGGGCAGTTTGCCACTTCGGCAACGAGCTTTGCCAGCTCCGCGTCGTGGCGCGCACGCTGGTGCCATGACGCCCTCCCCCACGGACCCGTTCGGTGCCGCCTCCGAGCGCCGGGTCGCCGCGCTCGTCGGCGGCGACCCGCACGGGCTCACCGCCGGCACCGCTGCACCCCGCACACCCACTCCCTCTTCTGCACCCACCCGAGGAGCCACCGTGACCGAGGACCGCTGGTCCGCGGCGTTCTGGGACACCCACTACGCCACCCGCCCGCAGCTGTGGAGCGGCGACGCCAACGCCGCCCTCGTCGCCGAGGCCGCGGACCTGCCGCCCGGGCGGGCCCTCGACGTCGGCTGCGGGGAGGGCGGCGACGCGGTCTGGCTCGCCGCGCGGGGATGGCGGGTGGATGCCGTCGACGTCTCCCCCGTCGCGCTGGAGCGGGCCCGGGCCGCCGTGGCACGGGCCGGGGTCACCGACGCGGTCACCCTCACCGCGACCGACCTGCGCTCCGACCCGCCCGCCGCGGGCGTCTACGACCTGGTCACCGCCCAGTTCCTGCACCTGCCCCCGGACGTGCGCCGCCCGCTGTACGCCGTGCTCGCCGACGCCGTCGCGCCCGGCGGGACCCTGCTGCTGGTGCTGCACCACCCGCGCGACCTGGCCGCGAGGATCCCGCGCCCGCCCGAGCCGGAGATGTTCCCCGACGAGCACGAGCTCGCCGGGGCTCTCGACCCGGACCGGTGGGAGGTGCTGGTCGCCGACGCCCGTCCGCGGCCGGTGACGCTGCCCGACGGGAGCACGGTGACCGGGCACGACGCGGTCGTGCGCGCCCGCCGCCGGGCCTGAGCGCCCCGTCCGTCCCGCCCCGTTCGTCCGCCCCGGCCGCCGGGCCGGTGGCGCCGGATCGGGACGGATCGGGTCGCCGGCGGGGGCAGGAGCCGCCGGATCCGGGTCGCCCGCCGCGCTCAGAAGAACGTGCCACACCACGGGGCCGGGCCGGGCACCGCGAACAGCGCGTCCGCGCGGACCGCCGCTCCGGGGGTGCGCTCGCTCCAGCGCCCCGCCGCCACCAGCGACGACGGCGACCGGTCGCCGAGGAACGCCGCCGACAGCGCGTCGACGGTGCACTCCAGGTCCGGATCGGCGGCCGCGGCGGGCTCGGCGGCGCCGCCGGCGAGGCGCCAGGTGCCGGTGTCGCCGAGGAACGCGTCGTGCACCCGCAGCACGACCGGGTCGCCCGGCCCCCAGGTGCGGGCACTCAGCGCCGCGCCCGGGTCGAGCAGGCGCAGCCACAGGTCGTCGCCGCGCCCGGTGACCCGGTGGGCCCGGGAGTCGGTCAGCATCAGGTCGAGGTCCTCGTCGAGGGGGCGTACCCAGCCGATCACCGCACCGGCCAGGTCGAGACCGGTCAGGAACCGCCACAGCCCGGCCGTCGCGGCGGGCCCGGCGGCCCAGAGCTGCTGCAGGCGGACCTCGTCCGTGGCGCCGGTGGCCAGGTCGCCCTCGGAGACGCCCCACACCACGAACCCGTCGTCGACGCCGTCGGTGCCGGTGTGCACCGCCACGCCCTTGTACTCCCCGGCGGACGGGCCAGCGGGGCGCAGCACCCGCCGCCACCAGCGCGCGGAGCGGGTCAGCCCGCCCGGGCGGTGCGCGGCGAGGCGTTCCTGCAGGTCGGGCAGCAGCGCGGTCGCCTCGTCGGGGTCGAGCATCCGCACCGCGCCCCCGGCCGGGGCCTCCGGGCGCCACGTGGCGCCCGTCGTGACCCGGACGTGGTCGCCGCGGGAGGCGACGCCGTAGCCGTAGCGGCCGTAGATGGTGGCCTCCGACGCGCGGAGCACGGCGGCGACGTCGCCGCGGTCGCGGGCCGCTCTCAGCTGGGCGCGCATGAGGGCGGTCAGCCGCCCGGCGCGGGTCCTGTCGGGTCGCACCCCCACGCCGCTGACCGCGGCCGCGGGGATCCGGGTCCCGCCGGGCAGGGTCAGCCGGGTCGGGAAGGAGTACGCGGAGCCGACGATCGCGCCGGAGGGGTCGGTGACGCCGAGCCAGTGCTCTTCGGCGGCCTGGCCGTGGGCCTCCCACGCGTCGTCGGTGATCGGTCCGTGGTGCAGGGTGCCCAGGAACAGGTCGAACGCACGCCGCCGGTCGGCGGGGTCGGTCAGGGTGCGGACCGTGTGCGGGGCGACCGTCGGCGGGGCGGGGTGCGGGGCGAACGGGGCATCGGTGCTCACATCCGACGAGCCTCGCGCCCGCGCGCCCCGCGCGCCAGCCGATTAGCCGGCCGTCACCGCGGCCCGGTCAGACCCGCCCGACCTGGTAGTCGCCCTGGTCGCTGGTCACGACCACGGGGACCTCGACCTGTTCGCCGTCGACGACGGCCTGGCAGGTGAACCGGGTGCCGGCCGACACCTCGACGTCCTCCGGGCAGGCGATCGCACCGACCTGCAGGCCGTAGTCCCGGGTGAGGACCTGGGTGACCCCGGCCTGCAGCGCGGTGCGGTCGAGCCGGTCGCTGCCGAGCACGCCCGCCCAGAACAGCGCACCGACGACGAGCGCGGCCACCACCACGGCGCCGATCCCGGCCAGGATCCACACCCGGGTCCTCGACGGGGAGCGGACCGCGTCCCGCGACACCCAGGGCTCGTCCTCGCCGGGGCCGGGGTTCTGCCACCCGCCCGCACCGGCCCCGCCGTCGGCGGGGACCGCCGCGGTGGACTGCGCGTCGGCCCAGGGCGACCCGGGCGAGGACGCCGGCACGGCGTCGGTGGGGGCTCCGGCCCCGGCGGCCCGGCGACGGGCGCGGCGCCCGGTCGGGACGGCCCACCCGCCGTCGGTGCCGGTATCGGTGCCGGTACCCGCCTCGTCGCCCCACAGCGGCTCGGCGCGGGTCCGGTCCCCGGTGTCGCCGCCGGGGGCCGATCCGTCGTGGGCGGCCCAGCCGCCGGTGTCGCCGCTGTGACGCCCGCCGGCGGGCGGGACGGCGTCCCAGCCGCCGGTGCCCTGCACGGGCGCGCCGCCGGCGTCGTGGGTGGCGTCCCGGCGGGCCGTGGCCGGGTCCCAGCCCGCGTCGGTGCTGCCGTGGGTGGCCCAGCCGTCACGGTCGTCGCGCTCGGGGGACCAGGCTCCGGTGGTCTCGGGGTCCGCGCCCCACCCGCCGGGCGGTGGCGTGCCCCAGGCGGGGATCTCCCCGGTCCGCTCCGCGGCATCCTCGGGATGCCGGTCCGGTCCCTGCGGGTTGTTCATCGCCTACTCGTCCGCCCGTCTCTCTCGTCGTTCCTGCTGCCTGTGGCCGTGCTCGTGGCCGCTGTTCGTGGCCGTCCGTTCGTGCCGTGCGCTGGTGCCGTGTGCCGGTGACCGCTACTGCATACCGGCCGCGACCACACCGCGCCGGACGGCACCGGAGGCCCGGTGGGCCGCCTTCCCGACCGGGCTCGACCGCCCGGCGACCCCGGCGATCTGGTCGAGCAGGTCGAGGACCTGCCGGGTCCAGCGTACGAAGTCACCCGCGGACAGCTCGTGCCCGTTCCGCTCGGCGGCCTCCAGGACCTGCGCCAGGGACTCCCCGCGGGCCCACCGGTGCATCGGCCAGGCGAAGGCCAGGTCGGGTGCCCGGGTGCGTTCGGCCTTGTGCCGGCGCTGGTCGGCGTCGAGCTCCTCCCACAGCCGCACGGTGCGCTCCAGCGCCTCGGACACCGGGCCGGGGGGCAGCCGCGGCATCGGGGCGTCGTCCCGACGGGACTCGTAGACCAGCGCCGAGACGACCGCCGCCAGCTCCTCGGGTTCCAGGCCGTCCCACGCGCCGTGCCGCAGGCACTCGGCGGCCAGCAGGTCCGACTCGCCCCACAGCCGGGCCAGGATCCGGCCGTGCGGGGTGATCTCCTCCTCGCCGGGCTCGGTCTCCCCGGCCGGGACGAGGTAGCCGCGCTCGGCGAGCAGCGCCCGGATCCGGTCGAACGCCCGGGCCAGCGAGTGCGTCGTGGCCCGCACCTTCTGCCGCAGCGACTCGGTCTCCCGCTCCAGGCGGGCGTGCCGCTCGGCCCAGCGGGCGTGCGCCTCCCGGTCGTCGCAGCCGTGGCAGGGGTGCGCCCGCAGGGCCCGACGCAGCGTGGACAGCTCCGGGTCGTCCTGCACCCCGGGCCGGCGACGACGCCCGACGGCGCGCCCCTCCCCCAGCCGGGCGGCGCGCAACGAGGCGGCCAGGTCCCGGCGGACCTGCGGGGAGCGGTGCTCCACCCGCTTGGGCAGCTTGATCCGGCCCAGCACCTCCACCACGTCCGGGAAGTCCGCGGCCGACAGCCGCCCCGCCCACCGGTCCTCGGTGCACACCAGCGGCCGGACCTCGGGGTCACGGCCCGCGGCCGACACCGCCCCGATCCCCGGGTCGAGCACCACGGCGATCCCGGCGCGCCTGCCCGAGGGCACCGCGATCACGTCGCCGGGGCGCAGCTCGCGCAGCGACTCCGTGGCCTCGTCCCGGGCGGCGACGGTGTTCTGGCGACGCAGCGACTTCTCCCGGTCGGAGATGCGCCGCCGCAGGTCGGCGTACTCGGCGAAGTCGCCGAGGTGGCAGGTCATCGCCTCCCGGTAGCCCTCCAGGGCCTCGTTGTTGCGGTCGATCCGCCGGGCCAGCCCGACCACCGACCGGTCGGCCTGGAACTGCCCGAAGGAGCGTTCCAGCAGCTCGCGGGCGGCGTCGGTGCCGAGGCGCCCGACCAGGTTGACCGACATGTTGTAGACGGGCCGGAACGAGCTGCGCAGCGGGTAGGTGCGGGTGGAGGCCAGCCCGCCGACCTGCTCCGGGTCCATGCCGGGGGTCCAGAGCACGACGGCGTGGCCCTCGACGTCGATCCCGCGCCGCCCGGCGCGCCCGGTGAGCTGGGTGTACTCGCCGGGGGTGAGGTCGACGTGGGCCTCGCCGTTGTACTTGACCAGCCGCTCCAGCACGACGGTGCGGGCGGGCATGTTGATGCCCAGCGCCAGGGTCTCGGTGGCGAACACGCAGCGCACCAGGCCGGCGACGAACAGCTCCTCGACGGTCTCCTTGAACGCCGGCAGCAGCCCCGCGTGGTGGGCGGCGACGCCGCGTTCCAGCGCCTCGCGCCACTCCCAGTACCCGAGCACACCCAGGTCGGCCTGCGGCAGGTCACCGGTGTGCTTCTCGACGATCCGGCGGATCTCGTCGACCTCCTCGGGCACGGTCAGGCGCACCCCGGCCCGCACGCACTGCCCGACGGCGGCGTCGCAGCCGGCCCGGGAGAAGACGAACGTGATCGCGGGCAGCAGCCCCTCGCGGTCGAGCCGGTCGATCACCTGCACCCGCGACGGCGGCCGGAACCCCCCGCGCGACGGCCCGCCCCCGCGCGGCCCCCTCCCGACGACGGCCGTGGAGTCGGTCTTCCCGCCCCGGGTGCGTCCGCGCTGCGGGCCGCCCCGCCCGCGCGGACCGCGATCGCCCGCCCGGTCCGCGGCGCGGGAGGTCGTGAAGTCCCGCCGCGCCATCTCGCGGGTGTAGCGGACCAGCTCCGGGTCGACGACGACCTCCCCGGGCCCGCCGGGGGTGCGCCGCTCGCCGAACATGTCGAACAGCCGGTTGCCGACCATCATGTGCTGCCACAGCGGCACCGGGCGGTGCTCGTCGACCACGACGCGGGTGTCGCCCCGGACCTCGACCAGCCAGTCGCCGAACTCCTCGGCGTTGCTGACCGTGGCCGAGAGACCCACCACCGCGACGTGCTCGGGCAGCTGGAGGATGACCTCCTCCCAGACCGCGCCGCGGAACCGGTCGGCCAGGTAGTGGATCTCGTCCATCACCACGTAGCCGAGGTGGTCCAGCCGCCGGTTCGCCGCCTTGTCCGAGTCGGCGTAGATCATGTTGCGGAGCACCTCGGTGGTCATCACGACCACCTGGGCGTCGCCGTTCACCGCGGTGTCGCCGGTGAGCAGGCCGACCGCGTCCGCGCCGTAGCGGGCGACCAGGTCGGCGTACTTCTGGTTCGACAGCGCCTTGATCGGCGTGGTGTAGAAGCACTTGCGGCCCTCGGACAGGGCCAGGTGCACGGCGAACTCGCCCGCGACGGTCTTCCCGGCGCCGGTGGGCGCACACAGCAGGACACCGTGGCCGTCCTCCAGTGCCTCGCACGCCTCGCGCTGGAACGGGTCCAGGTCGAAGGGCATCAGACCGGTGAACTCGGCCAGCCGCGGGTAGGCGGCGCGGGCCTTCGCCGCCGCGTACGCGGCGGCCGGGTCGGCGGAACCATTCACCGCCCCAGGCTGTCACACGGCACCGACACCCTGCTCCGTCACAGGGTGAGCCGGGCCACGTGTGACCGCCGGCCTACTCCGGCCGGGCGAACTCCGCCTCGACGATGTCCGGGTTGATCTCGGTGCCGTGGTGCTCGCCACGGCAGATGGCGGCCATCAGGCCGTCCTTCTCGATGTCGAACACGTGCAGCGGCAGGCCGTGGTCGCGGGCCAGGATGAACGCGGTCTGGTCCATCACGGCCAGCCGGCGCGACAGCACCTCGTCGTAGGGCAGGCGCTCGTAGCGGCGGGCGTCGGGGTTGGTGCGCGGGTCGGTGTCGTAGACGCCGTCGGTGCCGTGCTTGGCCACCAGCAGCGCGTCCGCGCCGATCTCCAGGGCGCGCTGCACGCTCGGGTAGTCGGTGGTGATGAACGGCTGCCCGTTGCCGCCGGAGAAGATCAGGATCGCGTCCTTCTCCAGGTGCCGCTTGGCGCGCAGCCGCAGGAACGGCTCGGCGACGGCGTTGATCGGGATCGCGGTCATGACGCGGACGTTCTCCTCGCCGCCGGCGGACAGCTTGCCGCGCAGCAGGAGGCCGTTGATCACGGTGCCGAGCATGCCGATGTTGTCGGCCTCGACGCGGTCGATCCCCCAGGTCTCGGACCGGTTGCCGCGGAACACGTTCCCGCCGCCGACGACGACCGCGACCTGCACCCCGAGCGCGCGCATCTGCCGGATCTGGTCGGCGAGGTGGGCGAGGGCCTGCGCGGAGAACCCGAAGCCGTCGGCACCGGCCATCGCCTGTCCGCTGAGCTTGATGACCACCCGGTTGTACTTCATCTGTCCCGACCCGCTCCTCAGTGCCGCCCGACCCGATCCGGGGAGCCAGCCTACGGAGCCGTGCCGGACCGGGCCGCGGGGGGATCTGCGGCGCCGCCCGGTCAGGTGATGTCGTCGTAGCGGGGCGGCTCGGGTGCGGTCCCGTTCGCCCCGGCACCGGGGCGGCCGTTCGCCGCGCCCGTGGCGCCACCGGTCGGGGGAACGACGTGCGTCGGGGTGGCGGACACCGGGGCGGACACCGGGGCGGACACCGGGGCGGGCGGCTCGATCCGGGACGGCCCCTCGATCGGCGACGGCGTGGTGTCCAGCGGCGACGGCTCGTCCGGGTCCAGGGAGTCCCAGCCCTCGGCGGCCCGCCGGCGGGCCCGGCGGCGGTCGGTGATCCGGCAGACCTGGATGGCCGCCTCGAACAGCAGGGTCAGCGCGAACGCCAACGCCAGCATCGAGATGGGGTCCTGGCCGGGCGTGGCGATCGCGGCGAAGCAGAACAGCCCGAAGATCAGCCCGCGCCGGGAGCGGCGCAACAGGTCGTAGGACACGACCCCGGCCGCGTTGAGCGCGACGACCAGCAGCGGGATCAGGAAGCTGACCCCGAAGATGACGATCAGGTTGACGACCAGGGAGAAGTACGACGTGCCGGTCAGTGCCGTCGTCTGGATCTCGCTACCGATGGTGAGCAGGAAGCCGAGCGCCTGCGGGATGATCAGGTAGGCCAGCACCGCGCCGGCGACGAACAGCACCGCGGCGACCGAGACGAAGCTCAGCGCGTAGCGGCGCTCCTTCTTCAGCAGACCAGGGGTGATGAACCCCCACAGCTGGTAGAGCCAGATCGGGCAGGCCAGGATCATCCCGGCCGTGGCCCCGACCTTCAGGCGCAGCATGAACTGGTCGAACGGGGTGGTGCCGAGCAGGGTGCAGACGTTCGGGTCCGCCGTCAGCGACGCGCGCGCCGAGGGCGGCAGGGAGCAGTAGGGCTCCTTGAGCAGCTCCCCCAGGCTGGGGAAGCCGAAGAACGAGACCTCGAACCAGATGTAGCCGAACACCGTCGTCACCACGATCGCGGCGAGCGAGATGCCGAGCCGGTTGCGCAGCTCGTAGAGGTGCTCGATCAGGGTCATGGTCCCGTCGGGGTTGAGCCTGCGCTTCCGACGGAACGGTGCCTTCACGGGAGGAGGTGCCTCAGGCGGCCGGGCCGGCGGGCCGGTCGGTGGCCTGCGCCGGTGCCTGCGGTTGCTGCGGGGCCTGCTGCTGCGGGGCCGGTGTGGTCTGCTGCGGCGCCGGGGCGGCCGCGGGCAGCTCCTGGGCGGGCTTGGGCTCCTCGCCCTGACGGGTGCGGGCGTCGTCGTCCTTGAGGCCCTTCATCTCGCCCTTGAACACGCGGGCGGACTGGCCGACCGAACGCGCCATCTCGGGCAGCTTCTTCGCGCCGAACAGCAGGAGCAGAACGGCGATGATGATCAGCCACTCGTAGCCACCGGGCATGGGTCCACCTCGCGTCGATCGGGCCGGGTCAGGACCGAGTGTAGACACGGGCGAATCGGTCGCCCGGTCCCCCCGTCGTCGGACGTGGCCACGGTCACCCGGTGTTCATCCCGTCGTCGTCATCCTGTCGCATTCACGCGTCGGTGACGGGCGGTGTGACCTAGGGTGACGCGTCGGCGGTCCGCAGGGCCTCGCGGGCCCGGTCGCGCACCGCCGTGGCCAGCTCGGGCGGTTCGAGGATGCGGGCCGAGCCGCCGAGGCCGAGTACGAGACGGACCAGCCAGTCGTCGTCGGCGAAGCGGAGCAGCACCCGCAGCCGGTCGTCGCCGCCCGCCGGTGCGGGCACCGGGTCCGGCGCGCCGGGCGGCGGGTCGCCCTCGACCAGCTCGCCGGCGGCGGTGCGCACCTCGTCGACCGGGTAGTACTCGGCGACCCAGTGGGCGTCCGGTTCGAGCTCCAGGACCGCGTACCGGTGCTCGGCACGCGGGCTGAACAGCCCGTGCGAGACGTCGACGGGCCGTGCCTCGGGGTGTGCGCGGGCCGGTTCGTCGAGCTCCTCGGCCTGCTCGACCCGGTCCAGGCGGAACATCCGCACGTCCTCGGCCCGGCGGCACCACGCCTCCAGGTAGCCGCGCCCGCCGCTGACGACCAGCCGCATCGGGTCGACGTCGCGGCGGGACACCGCGTCGCGGCCCGCGGTGAAGTAGACGATGCGCAGCGCGCGCCCGCGGTCCAGGGCCCGGCGCACGACGGCGGTGGTGTCGCGCTCGCCGATCCCGGACTCGACGGTGACCAGGCCGCCCGGACCGGCCGCCTCCCCCACCGCGGCCTCGACCTTGGCGATGGCCCGCCCGACGGCGTCGGAGTCGACCACCCCGGCGGTCTGGTGCAGCATGCGCAGCGCCACGAGCAACGCGGTCGCCTCGGTCGTGGTCAGGCGCAGCGGCCGGGTCAGCCCGGCGTCGAAGACGACGTCGACGGTGTCCCCGGCGAAGGACAGGTCGACCAGGTCACCCGGCCCGTAGCCGGGCAGGCCGCACATCCACAGCAGCTCCAGGTCCTTGCGCAGCTGCCGCTCGTCGACGCCGAAGTCCGCGGCGGCCTCGGCGACCGGCACCCCTGGGTGCGCGCGCAGGTAGGGCACCAGCGACAACAGCCGGGGCAGGCGCTGGGCGACGCCCTGACGGCTCACGTGCGGGCCCCCCGGGCTCCGGCGCCGAGCGCGGCCTCCCACAGCTCGCGGACCGCGCGGGCCAGCTCCGGCGGGTCCAGGACGGCGACGTCCGGGCCGTGCCCGGCCAGCCAGCGCGCGACGGTGCCCCGGTCACGCAGGTCCAGCTCGATCTCCACGCCCGGACGGCCCGCGTGCTCGCGCGGCCCGCGCTCGCGGCCGGTGCGGCGCAGCCCGGCCGCGCGTCCCGCCGCGACCCAGACCCGCGCGGTCCCCGACACCGGCTGCGGGCCCGCCGAGGCGCGCACCAGGGCCCGCAGGTCGACGCCGTCGGGCACGGTGACCGCGCCCAGCAGCGGCGCGAGCGCCGGCTCGCCCGCGGCGGCACCGGGGCGGATCGCCGCGGCCGGGGTCTCGGCGACCTCGACGCCGGCGGCGCGCAGCTTCACCAGCGCGCCGTGCGCGGCCCCGGCCAGCTCCGGGGAGTCCCAGAGGTTCCCGGCCAGCGCGACGACGGTCGCCTCGTCCGGGTCGAGGTGGATCTCGCCGAGCTCGTAGTCGGCCCGGGCGATCCGGTAGCCCTCGACCGTGTCGAACACCGAGTTGTGGCCGGTCTCCAGGGGCACGCCCAGCTCCCGCAGCTCGGCCTTGTCCCGCTCGAACATCCGGAAGAACGCCTCGTCGCCGGCGCCGTCGGCGTAGCCGGGGACGATGGACCGGATCCGTTCCGCGGACAGGTACTGGCGCGTCGACATCAGGCAGAGCACCAGGTTGACCAGTCGCTCGGCGCGGGCGGAGGACACGACGGGCATCGTAGCCAGGCCGGACGGGGCGGATCGGGCGCCCCGGGCCGCGGGCACCCGGGACCGCGCCGGGTACCGGTCACCGCTGACCGGTGTCTCATCCTGCGACAGGGTCGTTGACGACGGCCCGCGCACGGCAAAGGCTCGACCCCGGGTGCGGCGCCGCGGCCGTACCGGCACGTGGAGGTGGCGCATGTCCGGCGAGCAGGAGACCTACAACCCGTGGACCGTGGTGAACCTGGTGTTCCACCACCTGGCCGACCAGGGCCTGCGCCCGGTGCTCGGGGAGACCGGGGACCCGGCCGCGGCCGCGACCGGGCTGCTGCGGTCCCTGGGGATCGCCCCGGCACCGGAGAAGGCGGGTCCGGCCGACCCGGAGGTCCAGGACGAGCTGGCCGAGCTGCGGCGCCGGATCATGCCCGGGATCGAGTGACCGCGCGCCGGTGATCTAGTTTGCGCTCCGCACGGACGGACCGGTCCGCGGGGAGGGGCGCCGATGGAGCAGCAGACCGAGCGCGCGATCGTGCAGCGGCAGCTCGAGGAGCTGCACGCGGCGATCGGGGGCCCCGGTGGGGTGCCCGACGGGCGGGTCGTCGCCTACTACCCGCCGGCGATGGCCGAGCGGGCGCACCTGTTCGGGCTGGCCGCCACCGACATCGAGGGCACCCAGTGGGAGGTCGGCGACGCCAGGGTCCGCTTCCCGCTGCACTCCATCTCGAAGGTGTTCACCTACGGCCTGGCGCTGGAGGACAACGGCCGCGAGGAGGTCCTGCTGCGGGTCGGGGTCGAGCCGTCCGGGGACCCGTTCAACTCGATCAGCTTCGACGAGGTCAACCACCGCCCGTTCAACCCGATGATCAACGCGGGGGCGCTGGTCGCGGTGAACCTGGTGCACGGCGCGACCCGGGAGGAGAAGGTCGAGCGGCTGCTGACCCGGCTGCGGATCTACGCGGGCAACCCCGACCTGGCCGTCGACGAGGACGTCCTCGCCGAGCAGCTGGTCTCCAACGACCGCAACGTCGCCCTGTCCTACCTCATGCGCAGCCTGGGGATGCTGCACGGCAACATCGAGGACAACCTCTACGTCTACCTGGCGGCCTGCTCGGTCACGGTCACCGCGAGCGAGCTGTCGACGATGGCGGCGACCCTGGCCCGGGGCGGGGCGAACCCGTTCACCGGGGTGCCCGCGCTGCCCCGCACCTACACCCGGGACGTGCTGAGCGTGATGAGCATGTGCGGCATGTACGACGCCGCCGGACAGTGGGCCTACGAGGTCGGCATCCCGGCCAAGTCCAGCGTGTCCGGGGCGATCCTGGCGGCGATCCCGGACGCGATCGGGGTCGGCGTCTACTCCCCCGGGCTGGACCGGCACGGCAACTCGGTCCGCGGGGTGGCGGTGTGCCGGGAGCTGTCCGACCGGTTCGGGCTGCACGTGTTCGCCGACCCGTCGGAGTCGCGGCTGGGCCGGATCGTGCGCCCGGGCCGGCGCGAGGAGACCACCGAGATGTACCCCTCCGGCGACGGCTGGCTGCCCGACGGGATCGGCGAGGCGCCCTGACCGGGGCGCGGGCCGTCGCCCCGGCGGACGGAAACCGGGTGCCGCGGGTCCGGGCCGCGGTCATGCTGCGGGGGTGTCCAGCTACCGCCGTCCGGTCGTCGTGACCGGGCCGTTCCGCGACGCCGACGGCTCGGTGATCCCCTACGGCCACCGGTGGGACTCCGACGGCCCGCCCGAGGACAGCTACTCGGTGGTGACCCACCCGGAGCGGTTCCGGCCGCTGCACGCCGTCGCCGACGCGCTGGTCGCGGACCTGGCGGAACGGTTCGACGTCGAGCTGTCCGAGCTGCCCGAGGACCCGGCGACCACCGGGGACGCCGCGGAGCTTCTGCCCGACACCGTCCTGCGGACGACGTCGCTGCGTCCGCGCGATCCGGCGGCCGCCACGCTGACCGTTACGTGGACGGCGCTTCCCGGGCTCGGCCTCGCCGCCGGGGCCTGGTGGCGGTCGTCGCTGCCCGTGTGCGGCTGCGACGCCTGCGACGACGACGTGGAGCGGCTCGCCGACGAACTGGAGCGGACCGTGGGGGCGATCACGGCGGGCGCCTTCCGGGAGTGGCGGGTCCGCCGGGCCGACCGCATGTGGCACGGCCACGCCCTCGGCCCCTACGCGGGCGGGTCGTCCTCCGGCGAGTCGTGGGCCGCGACGGAGGACGAGGAGGACCTCGGCCCGGCAGGCCCGAACGACCGTCGCTGGGCCCCCTGGCCCACCCGGCGCGACGGCTGAGCCCGCGGCCGGGCCCGGCGCCGTCGGTACGGTGCGCCCGGACACCCCCGACGAAAGGGACACCGATGGTCGCCCAGGCCGAGCGTGAACTGGTCCAGCAGCAGTTCGAGGAGCTCCGCAGCACCTGCACCGCGGGGAGCGGCATCCTGCTGCCCGGCGAGGAGGTCGTCAGCTACTACCCGCCGGAGATGGAGGCCCGGGCCGAGGAGTTCGGCCTGGCCGGCACGAACGTCGACGGCACGCAGTGGCAGGTCGGCGACTGCGAGGTCCGCTTCCCACTGCACTCGATCTCGAAGGTCTTCACCTACGGGCTCGCGCTGGAGGACAACGGCCTGGCCGAGACGCTGCGCCGGATCGGCGTGGAGCCCTCCGGGGACCCGTTCAACTCCATCACCTTCGACCACGTGCACCACCGCCCGTTCAACCCGATGATCAACGCCGGGGCGCTGGTCGCGGCGAACATGGTGCAGGGGGCGACGAAGGAGGAGCGGGCCGGGCGGCTGCTGGAGCGCAACCGGGTCTACACCGGCAACCCGTCGCTGGAGATCGACCAGGACGTCCTCGACGAGCAGCTGGTCTCCAACGACCGCAACCTCGGGCTCAGCTACCTCATGCGGAGCCTGGGGATGCTGCACGGCGACATCGACGACACCCTCTACGTCTACCTCGCCGCCTGCTCGATCACGGTCACCGCGCCGGAGCTGTCGGTGATGGGCGCGACACTCGCGCACGGCGGGGTCAACCCGCTGACCGGTGAGCGGGCGCTGTCCCGCGAGCACCTGCGCACGGTGATCAGCGTGATGAGCATGTGCGGCATGTACGACGCCGCGGGCGAGTGGGCGCACGACGTCGGCATCCCGGCCAAGAGCGGGGTGTCCGGCGGGATCATGGGTGTGCTGCCGCGCTGGTTCGGGCTCGGCGTGTACTCCCCCGGCCTGGACCGGCACGGCAACTCGGTGCGCGGGGTCGCGGTCTGCCGGGAGCTGTCGTCGCGGTTCGGGCTGCACGTGTTCGCCGACCCGCAGGAGTCGCGCTTCGGCCGGATCGCCCAGCCGGACTGAGCCGTGGCCCCGGGGTGGGTGCACCCCCACCCCGGGGGCGGCGGTCAGAGCGAGGCGATCAGGCGGTCCACCCGCTCGTCGACGGCGCGGAACGGGTCCTTGCACAGCACGGTGCGCTGGGCCTGGTCGTTCAGCTTCAGGTGCACCCAGTCGACGGTGAAGTCCCGCCCGGCGGCCTGGGCCGCGGCGATGAAGTCACCGCGCAGCTTCGCCCGGGTCGACTGCGGCGGGGTGTCCTTCGCGGCCTCGATCTCGCCGTCGTCGGTGACCCGGTCGACCAGCGCCTTGCGCTGCAGCATGTCGAACAGGCCGCGGCCCCGGCGGACGTCGTGGTAGGCCAGGTCGAGCTGGGCGACCCGGGCGCTGGACAGGTCCAGGTCGTGCTTGGCCCGGTAGCGCTCCACCAGCCGGTGCTTGATCGCCCAGTCGATCTCGCGGTCGATCTTCGACAGGTCCTGGGACTCGATGGCGTCCAGCGTGCGTCCCCACAGCTCGACGACGCGCGCCATCGCCGGGTCCGGGTGCCCGGTCGCCTCCAGGTACTCGACGGCGCGGGCGTGGTACTCGCGCTGGATGTCCAGCGCCGAGGCCTCCCGGCCACCGGCCATCCGCACCGGGCGACGCCCGGTGAGGTCGTGGCTGATCTCGCGGATCGCGCGGATCGGGTTGTCCAGGGTGAAGTCCCGGAACTGGACGCCGGCCTCGATCATCTCCAGCACCAGGGTGGCCGACCCGACCTTGAGCAGGGTCGTCACCTCGGACATGTTCGAGTCCCCGACGATCACGTGCAGCCGCCGGTAGCGCTCGGCGTCGGCGTGCGGCTCGTCGCGGGTGTTGATGATCGGCCGGGACCGGGTCGTCGCGGAGGAGACGCCCTCCCAGATGTGCTCGGCGCGCTGGGACAGGCAGTAGACCGCGCCGCGCGGGGTCTGCAGGACCTTCCCGGCACCGCAGATGAGCTGGCGGGTGACCAGGAACGGCAGGAGCACGTCGGCGATCCGGGAGAACTCGCCCTGCCGCGCGACGAGGTAGTTCTCGTGGCAGCCGTAGGAGTTGCCCGCGGAGTCGGTGTTGTTCTTGAACAGGTAGATGTCGCCGCCGATGCCCTCGTCGACCAGCCGTCGTTCGGCGTCGACGAGGAGGTCCTCGAGGATCCGTTCACCGGCCTTGTCGTGGGACACCAGCTGGGTCAGGGAGTCGCATTCCGCCGTGGCGTACTCGGGGTGCGACCCGACGTCGAGGTAGAGACGGGCACCGTTGCGGAGGAAGACGTTGGAGGACCGGCCCCACGACACCACCCGACGGAAGAGGTAGCGCGCCACCTCGTCCGGGGACAGCCGGCGCTGCCCGTGGAAGGTGCACGTGACACCGAACTCCGTCTCGACCCCGAAGATCCGACGCTGCATGCCGTTCAGGGTAGGCGCCCGACCCCCTCTACTGTCACGACTGTGAGTGGATGGTTCGAACGCGTCGCCCGCAGGTCCCGTCGACTGGACCGCGGGGCGGACTCGGTGTCCCGGGCCGACCGGGCGGTCACCGAGTTCATCTCGAGCCGTCCACCGAGCCGGGTGGACACCTCGCTGCGGCGGCTGACCCGCACCGCCGACCACAGCGTGCTGTGGTTCGCGATCGCCGCGGTGCTGTCGGTGCGCCGGGGAGCCGGGCGCAAGGCGGCGATGCGCGGGATCGCGTCCATCGCGCTGACCAGCTTCACCGCGAACGCGCTGCTCAAGCCGTTGTTGCCGCGCCGGCGCCCGGCCGCGGCCGAGCTGCCGGCCTACCGGACGGTGGCCGACCCGCCGTCGTCGTCGTCGTTCCCGTCGGGGCACGCCGCCTCGGCCGCGGCGTTCGCGACGGCGGTGGTGATGGAGAACCGCCGGGCCGCACCGGTCGTGGTGCCGCTGGCGGCGCTGGTGGGCTGGTCACGGGTGCACGTGGGGGTGCACTGGACCTCCGACGTGCTCGTCGGCGCGGCGATCGGCACCGGCGTGGCGAAGCTGACGAACCGCTGGTGGCCGGTGCGCCCCAGCGACGAGGCCCGTGCCCGCCCGATCGACACCGTGCCGGCGCTGCCGCAGGGCGAGGGCCTGGTCATCGTGTCGAACCCGTTCTCCGGGCCGCCCGACACCGACGTGTCCGAGGAGGTCCGGGAGCGGCTGCCCGCCGCGCACCACCTGGTGGTCGGCGACGGGGTGAAGGTCGAGGACATGCTGGAGGACGCGCTGGCCGAGCGCGGGCAGTGGGTGCGCGCCGTGGGTGTCGCGGGCGGCGACGGCACCGTCGCCACCGCCGCCGCGGTCGCCGACCGGCACGGCCTGCCGCTGGTCGTCGTGCCGGGCGGGACGCTGAACCACTTCGCGCGCGACGTCGGCGTCTACGACACCCAGGAGGCCGTCGACGCCACCCAGGCCGGGGAGGCCGTCGCGGTCGATCTGGCGCTGGTCGAGGCCCACCCGGGCCGGCTCGACGACCCCGAGGACATCTCGGTCACCCGCACCCGCTACTTCATCAACACCGCCTCGATCGGCTCCTACCCGGAGCTGGTGCGGCTGCGGGAGCAGTGGCAGCCGCGCTACGGCAAGTGGCCGGCGTTCGCCGCGGCCCTGATCACCGTGCTGCAGCGCTCGGAGAAGATCAGCGTGAAGATCGAGGGCCGCTGGTACAAGGTGTGGTTCCTGTTCGTCGGGAACGGGCCGTACTACCCGCGCGGCGCGGTCCCGGCGTGGCGGCCGACGCTGGACTCGGGCCTGCTCGACGTGCGCTGGCTGCGGGCCGACGTGCGGTTCTCCCGGCTGCGGGTGGTGATCGCGCTGATCCTGGGCGCCCTGGGGCACAGCCGGGTCTACCACCAGCGGGAGGTGCCCAGCCTCGACGTCGAGCTGCTGGAGCCGAGCATGCTGGCCACCGACGGCGAGGTCGTCGAGGAGGCCGGGCGCTACACCTTCCGGCTCGCCGAGAAGCCGATCCCGGTCTACCGCCGCGACGAGGAGCGCTGGACCGGGCGGGACCGGCCGTTCCAGGGGTGAGACCCGTGCTGCTGCGCTCGGTCCGCCCGCTGCGGCCCGGCTGCGACGGCCTGGGCGGTCCGGTCGACGTGCTCCTGGACGGGGGCCGGGTGCGCGCCGTGGGCGCCGGGCTCGACCCGGGCGGCGCCGAGGTCGTCGAGTGCGACGGGCGGGCGCTGCTGCCGGGGTTGTGGGACCACCACGTGCACATGGCCCAGTGGGCGCTGGCCCGCCGCAGGCTGGACGTGTCCGGCGCCCGCTCGGCCGCCGACGCCGCGGCGCTCGTCGCGCGGCGGCTGGCGACCGCGCCACCGGCCGCCGGTGAGGTGCTGGTCGGGTTCGGGTTCCGCGACGCGCTGTGGCCCGACGAGGCGCACCGCGCGCTGCTCGACCCGGTCACCGGTGACACCCCCGTCGTGCTCGTGTCCGGGGACCTGCACCAGGGCTGGCTCAACGGCGCCGCGCTGGCCCGCTTCGGGCACGACGGGCACCCGACCGGCCGGATCCGGGAGTCGGAGTTCTTCGCCGTCGTCTCCCCCGCGCTGCAGGACGCGCCGACCGAGGCCCTCGACGGGTTCGTCGCCGACGCCGTCACCGCGGCCTCGGCACGCGGGGTGGTCGGCGTCGTCGACTTCGAGGCGCCGTGGTCGCTGCCGGACTGGCGACGCCGGATCGCCGGCGGCACGACCGGTTTGCGGGTCGAGGCGTCGGTGTGGCCCGACCGTCTCGACGACGCCCTGGCCACCGGGCTGCGCACCGGCGACGTCGTCGAGGGCACCGACGGCCTGCTCACCGCCGGCCCGCTGAAGGTGATCACCGACGGGTCGCTCAACACCCGCACCGCCTACTGCTACGACCCCTACCCCGCGCCGCCGGAGAACCCCCTGGAGCACCCGTGCGGGCTGCTGCTGGTGCCGCCGGACGAGCTGCGCCCGCTGCTGGCCCGTGCGCACGCGGGTGGGCTCACCGCGGCCCTGCACGCCATCGGTGACCACGCCAACACCCTGGTCCTCGACGCGTTCGCCGCGACCGGGGCCCGCGGGCGGGTCGAGCACGCCCAGCTGCTGACCGGCGACGACGTCCCCCGCTTCGCCGGTCTCGGCCTGGTCGCGAGCGTGCAGCCCGAGCACGCCCTCGACGACCGCGACGTCGCCGACCGGCTCTGGGCGGGCCGCACCGACCGGGCGTTCGCGTTCGCGTCGCTGCACCGCGCCGGAGCCCGCCTCGCCCTCGGCTCCGACGCCCCGGTCGCGCCGCTGGACCCGTGGATCGCGCTCGCCGCCGCCGTGCACCGCACCGCCGACGACCGGGACCGCTGGCACCCCGAGCAGGAGATCGACCGGGCGACCGCGCTCGACGCGTCGTTCGGGGTGGTCGACGGCGCGACCGCGGCGGTCGCCGTCGGCGCCCGGGCCGACCTCGTGCTCACCGAGGCCGACCCCACCTCCTGCGAACCGGCCGTGCTGCGCGCCATGCCGGTGGCCGGGACGCTGGTCGGCGGGCGCTGGACCCACCGCTCGGGGGTCTGAGGGTGCACCGCCGGGTCACCGGGCCGACCGGGCCGGGTGTGCTGGAGGAGATCGCGCTGCCGTCCGGGCCGTTGACGGTGCTGCGCCCAGCCGACCCGGACGTCGTGGCGTTCGAGCCGGTGCCGGGGCCCGGTGGCAGCGAGGAGCTGCACCCGCCCCACTGGGCGCGGCTCTGGCCCGCGGGCCGGGCGCTGGCGCACGCGGTCGACGAGGCCGGTCCGGGGTGGCTCGCCGGGCGTCGGGTGCTGGAGCTGGGGTGCGGGCTGGGACTGCCGTCGCTGGCCGCGGCCCGCGCCGGGGCCGGAACGGTGCTCGCCACCGACCGGTCGGCCGCCGCCGTCGCCTGGGTCGCGGCGTCGGCCCGCCGGTGCGGGCTGGCGGTGGGCACCGCGGCGGTCCCGTTCGACCGGGCGGGCGACGGCGGCGCGCGCTGCGACCTGGTGCTGGCCGCCGACGTGCTCTACGGCGTGGCCGCCGCCGACGCGCTCGCCGCGCTGCTGCCGCGGGTGACCGCCCCCGACGGGCAGGTGTGGCTGGCCGACCCGGGTCGCCCCGAGACGCCGCGCTGGCTCGCCGCCGCCCGGGAGGTCTGGACGGTCACGACCCGGCCGCTGCCCGACGGGGTGGACCTGCACGTCCTGCGCCGTCCCTGACCGTGCGGCGGGGTGTGCCGGGCGCTGCGGATGCCGTCGCCCCGACCGGCTGCGATCATGAGCGGTGCGCCGCGCAACGACCTCCGGAAGGGGTTCCGCCATCCTCCGACTGCCTCGGGCCGCCGCCTTCGCCGGCCTGGCCGTGACGTTCGCCGTGGTCATGCTCGGGGCGACGATGCCGACCCCGATGTATGCGCTCTACCAGCACGAGCTCGGGTTCTCCGCCACCGTCCAGACAGTGATCTTCGCCGTCTACGCGGTCGGGGTGCTCGCCGCGCTGCTGGTCACCGGACGGTGGTCGGACCAGCTGGGACGGCGGCCGATGCTGCTGGCGGGGGTGGCGCTGTCGCTGGCGTCGAGCCTGGTGTTCCTGGTGGCGGGCCCGGTGTGGGTGCTGCTGGTCGGACGGCTGCTGTCCGGCTTCTCCGCCGGCATCTTCGCCGGGGCGGCGACCGCCGCGGTCATCGAGGCCGCGCCGGAGTCCTGGCGGGAACGCGGGGCCGCGGTCGCGACCGTCGCGAACATCGGCGGGCTCGGGCTGGGCGCGGCGCTCGCCGGGGTGGCCGTGGAGTACCTGCCGGCGCCGCTGCACCTGTCCTTCGCGGTGCACGCCGTCGCCGTCGCGCTGTGCGGGCTGCTCGTGCTGGGCGCACCGGAGACCGTGACCGACCTGCCCGCGCGCCCGGTGTTGCGGCCCCAGCGCCCCGAGGTGCCGCCCGCGGTGCGCGCGGTGTTCGGGGTCGCCGCGACGGCCGGGGTCGCCGGGTTCGCGGTGCTGGGCCTGTTCACCGCGCTGTCCCCGCGGATCGTGTCCGAGCTGATCGGGAACCCGAGCCACGCCGTCGCCGGGGCGATGTCGCTGCTGCTGCTGGGCGCCTCGGTGCTCGCCCAGCTCGCGGTCCGCACCGCGCCGACCGGGCGGATCCTGCACCTGGGCTGTGTGCTGTTGGCGGCCGGGGCGGCGCTCGTCGCGGTGTCGGTGGCGCGGGGCTCGATGGTCGAGCTGGTCGTCGGCGCGGTGGTCGCGGGCGTCGGTCAGGGGATGACGTTCTCCAAGGGCCTGGCCGCGGTGAACGCGCGGGTGGCGGCCCACCAGCGGGCGGGGACGACGTCGTCGTACTTCGTGGTGCTCTACGTCGCGATCTCGCTGCCGGTGGTCGGGCTGGGGGCGGCGAGCCAGGCGTGGGGGCTGCGGACCGCGGGCATCGTGTTCTGCGTGGCGGTCGCGGTGCTCGCGCTGCTGGCGCTGGCGGCGCTGCTGGTGCTCGACCGTCGTGACGCGCGGAGCCCGGGGTGAGCCGTCACCGGTAGCCCGTCGTGTCGGCGGGCAGACCCGCGTCCTGCACCTCGGTGACGTAGCGCCAGGCGTCGGGGCGGGACCCGTCGACGTCGTCGACGCCGTAGACCCGGCCGAGCTCCCCCGAGGAGGTGGAGCGGCCGTTCCACCGGTGCCGGTCGGGGTCGGCGGCCAGCGCGGCGATCCCACGGCCGACGAACCGCGGTGTCTCCGAGATCGCGAAGTGCGGCTGGGCCGCGCACGCGTCGCGCCAGGTGTCGGCGGTGACCCCGTAGTGTTCCAGCATGATCTCCGAGCGCAGCCAGCCCGGGGTGACCGCGACGGCCGTTCCGCCGTGCCCGCGCAGCTCGTGCGCCCAGGACCGGGCCAGCCGGATCGGTGCGATCTTGGCCAGGTCGTAGAAGACGTTGAGCCGGTAGTTCTCGGCGTTGTAGGCGTCGGTGCCGTCGGTGATCTCGACGACGAGCCCACCCGGGGTCCGGGAGAGCAGCCGCAGCGCGTGGTGGGCGGTGACGAGGTGGGTGTCGATCGCCAGGCGCAGGGTGCGCAGCCCGTTGTCCAGGTCGTGCTCCCAGACCGGGGTGTCCCACTCGACCATCATCTCGCCGCCCCAGATGTCGTTGACCAGCACGTCGAGCCGGCCGTGGTCGCGCTCGACGCGCGCCACCAGCGTGGCGACCCTCGCGGGGTCGAGGTGGTCGGTCGGCACCGCGATGCCGGTCCCGCCCGCGGCGGTGACCAGGTCGGCGGTGTCCTCGATCGTCTCCGGGCGGTCGTACTCGGACCGACGGTCGCGGGTGGTGCGCCCGGTGCAGTAGACGACCGCGCCCGCGGCGCCCAGCTCGACGGCGATGCCGCGGCCCGCGCCGCGGGTCGCGCCGGCCACCAGGGCAATGCGTCCGGTGAGGTCCATGGTCCTCCTTATATAAACGAGTGTTCGTTCATATAAGCTGGTGTCATGCCCCGGCGCAAGCAGGTCCCCGACGCGGACGTCCTCGACCTCGCCCTCGGCGTCCTGCACACCGGCGGCGCCCAGGCGCTGACGTTCGCGGCGCTCGCGCAGGTCAGCGGTCTGGCCCCGGCCACCCTGGTGCAGCGCTTCGGCGGGAAGGCCGAGCTCCTGCACCGGGTGCTGATGCACGCCTGGGACCAGCTGGAGCGCCGGACCGCCGAGCTCGGCGAGGCCGCCGCGCCCGGGCCGGAGGGAGCCGTGGCCTTCCTGGTCGGGCTCTCCGCGCAGTACGGGGGCATCGACAGCTACGCCGACGCGCTGCTCGTGCTGCGCGAGGACCTGCTGGACCCCGAGTCCCGGCGCCGCGGCCGCGAGTGGCGGGAGACGCTCGGCCGGATCCTGGACACCTGTCTGGAGGGCACGCCGGGCGCGGGCGCGGTGCTGGCGACCTACTGGCAGGGCACGTTGCTGTGGTGGAGCTTCGACCCGGCCCTCCCGGTGACCGAGTACGTGCGGCGCGAACTGACCGCGTTCGTCACGACCGTGCTGCGCCCGGCCTGACCGGCACAGGAGCGCGCCGTGGGACCGGCCGGCTTGTCACCGGCTCCCCGCACCCCGGGGAAGCCAGGGCGCGTCAGAGACCGTCGAGCTCGTCGCCGGTCACCAGCGGGAACCACGACGGCAGCGGCTCCGTCCCGCCGGCCACGGCCACCGGGCGTCCCAGCTCCCCCGCCGTGCGGGCGCGGACGGTGCGGCCCCGACCCCCCTCGTGCAGCCGCACCGCCGGCAGCGGCCGGGCCCGGGCGGCGGCGAGCTCGCCGGGGGTGTTGACGTTGGTCAGCGACGCCAGGTCCGGGTCGAGGCGGGCCAGCACCGGGTCGCTGCGCAGGGTCTGCTCGCCGATCCGGCGGACCGAGACCCGCTCGAACAGCGACGGCGGGCGCCCCCGCCCGGCCGCGGTCAGCCCGTCGATCACCGGGGCGAGCGTGGTGGCGTAGGCGGCGGCGAGCGGCTGGTGGTGCCCGAACGCCTCGGGCAGCGCGACGTCGTGGTCCCCGCGCAGGTCCAGCACCCGGGCGACGAACGCGGGATGCAGCAGCGGCAGGTCGACCGACGCGACGAACGCCACCTGCGCCCGGCCCGAGACGGCGGCGAGCCCGGCCCCGATCGCGGGCAGCGGGCCGAGGCCCGGCACCGGGTCGTCGACGACCTCGGTGCCCGGCGGGAGCTCCGGCAGGTCCTGCCCGGCGGCGCGGACCACGACCAGCGGCCCGTCCACCGCCCGGCCCAGGACGGCGACGGTGCGGGTCAGCAGCGCCGCCCCGTGCCAGTCCAGCGACGCCTTCGCCGTCCCCATCCGCGACGAGGCACCGCCCGCCGGCACGATCCCCGCCCCCGGCCGCCGACCCCCGTACCCGCGCACGCCGCCGATCCTCCTCCTACCCTGGGGGTCGACAGCGGGAGGGGATCGGAATGGGACGGCTCACCGTGCGGCGCCCGGTGCTGCACCTGAACGCGGACGGCAGCACCCGCTCGCGGCCGGACACCCTCGTCGCCGAGGAGCCGCTGGAGCTGCGCGTCGGGGGGAAGGCGCTGACGGTCACGATGCGCACCCCCGGCCACGACGTGGAGCTCGCGCACGGCTTCCTGCTGACCGAGGGTGTGATCGGCTCCGGGCTGGACCTGGCCGGGGCCCGCTACTGCAACTCCGTCGACGAGCACGGCCGCAACACCTACAACGTGCTCGACGTCGACCTGGCCGAGGGCGTCGCCCCGCCGGACGTGTCGGTGGAGCGCAACTTCTACACGACCTCGTCGTGCGGGGTGTGCGGGAAGGCGTCGCTGGACGCGGTGAAGCTCAAGACCCGGCACTCCCCGGCCGCGGACCCGCTGCGGATCGGCCGGGAGCTGCTGCTGGAGCTGCCCGACCGGCTGCGCGAGCACCAGAAGGTGTTCGGCTCCACCGGTGGGCTGCACGCCGCCGCCCTGTTCGACGCCGACGGCGATCTGCTCGCCGCCCGCGAGGACGTGGGCCGGCACAACGCGGTGGACAAGGTGCTGGGCCGGATGGTGATGGACGGCCGGGTGCCCGCGGCGGGCACCGTGCTGATGGTGTCCGGGCGGGCGTCGTTCGAGCTCGTGCAGAAGGCCGTGATGGCCGGGGTGCCGATGCTCGCGGCCGTGTCGGCGCCGTCGTCGCTGGCGGTGGAGCTGGCCGAGGAGTCGGGGATGACCCTGGTCGGGTTCCTGCGCGGCGACACCGGCAACGTCTACACCGGGGCCGAGCGCATCGACCTGTGAGTGCCGCCGCGCCCGGCGGTGGTCAGACGCGCGGGGTGAGCGTGGCCCAGGCCCGCTCGTGCCGGTCCACCACCCGGCGCAGCCGCCCCGCGGTCCCGGCCGGGCCGACCAGTGCGGCGACGGTGGCGACGACCAGCGCGCAGCCCGCGGCCTGCCAGCCGGTCAGGGTCTCCCCGAGCACCAGCATGCCGAGCACGACCGACAACACCGGGTGCACCAGCAGCAGCGCACCCGCGGTGCCCGGCGCCAGCCCGGCCGAGCCGCGCCCGATCAGCACCCAGGACACGACCTGCCCGGTCAGGGCCAGCACGATCAGCCAGGCCCATGTCGTCGCGGGCAGTGCCACCGCGATCCCGCCCCCGGCGACGCCGACGAGCCCGCAGGTCAGTCCGGCCCCGACGGTCGCCAGCGCGACCGGGGTCACCAGGTGGCGCGCACGGCGCCGCGACACCGAGCGGTTCAGGTGCAGGAAGCCGGCGTAGGCGATCCCGGCGAGGGTGCCGAGCACCGCGCCACGCACCGGTTCCGGCCCCCCGACGCCGGCGCCGAGCACCCCGCCGGCCAGCGCGATGCCACCCAGCAGCAGCGGCGCGGCGTACACCAGCCTGCGCGGCACCCGCTCGCCCGCGACGACCCAGGCGATCAGCGGCAGCGCCAGCACCTGGATGTTGAGCACGACGTTCGCGATCCCGGCGCCCGCGTCGAGCACCGCGTGGGTCCAGAGCAGGAAGTCCGCACCCAGGAACACCCCGGACAGCAGCGAGGTGCCGACCGTCGCGAGCGGGAGCCCGCCCACCCGCCGGTACTCGGCCAGTGCCCACGGACCCAGCACGACCAGGGCGAGCACGCACCGCCAGAACGACGCCGTCGCCGGGTCGGTACCCGCCATCGCGACGAGGATGCCGGTCCAGGCCAGGACGGAGGCGCCGGCGAGCAGGAGCAGGGCGGAGTGCGGGTCGGGGGCGGTGCGTGCGTTCACGTGATCCACGATCCCTCTCCGCACCGCGAAGATCCAATGATTGTTCCTACCCGATACCGCTAAGCTCTGCTGTGTGATCTCCTGGGACCGGCTGCGCGTGTTCGACGCCGTCGCCGAGCACGGCTCGGTCGGCGCCGCCGCGGCCGCACTGCACATCACCGGGCCGGCGGTGACCCAGCAGCTGCGCAAGCTCGAACGCGAGACCGGCACCCGGCTCGTCGAACCGGACGGGCGCGGCATCCGGCTCACCGCCGCCGGACACGTGCTGGCCGGGCACGCGGCCGCCGCGGCGGCGACCGTCGCCGGTGCCGAGCGCGACCTCGCCGCCCTGCACGACGACGCCGCCGGACCGCTGCGGATCGGCTCGGTCGCGAGCGCGCTGCGCACGCTTCTGCCCGAGGTCATCGACGGGCTGGCCGCCGCGCACCCGCGGCTGGTCCCCACCGTCGACGACGGCGAGGTCGTCGACCTGCTGCCCGCCCTGCAGTCCCGCGACCTGGACGCGGTGCTCATGGAGAGCTGGACGCAGGCCCCGGCCCGGCTGCCCGCCGGGATCCGGGTGACCGCGCTGGCCACCGAGCCCGCGATGCTCGCCGTCCCCGCCGACGACCCGCTCACCGGGCCCGATCCGGTGCCGCTGCGCACCCTGGCCGGTCGGGTGTGGACCTCCGGCCCGGTCGGCACCGAGCCCTACGCGGCCCTGCTGCAGCTGCTGCGCGGTGTCGGGTTCGAGCCGGACATCCGCTACCGGGTGGGCGACTTCGCCACCCAGCTGGCGCTGGTCCGCGCGCGGCTCGCGATCGCGCTGGTCCCGGGCATGGCGGTGGCGGGGTCGGCCGTCCCCGGCGGCACAGGCCCGGTCCCGGTCACCGCCGACGACGGCGTCCGGCTGCTCCCCTGCCGGCCCGCGGCGGGCCGCTCCCTGGTGCTGGCCACCCGCGGGTCCGACGCCGACCTGCCCGCGCTGCGCGCCCTGGTCGACGGCCTGCGCGCCGCCGCGGCCCGCATCATCCCCGCCTGACCGCCCCGGCCCGCAGCCACACCCCCTGGCCGCCAGCCACACCCGTCGCACTGGGTGTGACTGCCCGGGAGCGGGTGCGGATCCGCTCAGGCGAGCATGTCGCGGACCATCGGGATCACGCGGGTTCCGTACAGCTCGACGGCACGGAGGCGTGCCGAGATCGGCTGCGGGCCGACGGTGTAGATCAGGTCGAAGCGCTGGGCGCCCAGCGAGCGCACCGAGTCGGCGATGCGGCGGGCCACCGTCTCCGGGGACCCGACGTGCAGCGCCCCGTCGGCGACCTCGGCCTCGAACCGGGCGCGGTCCAGCGGGGGCCAGCCGCGCTGGGCGCCGATCCGGTCCATCTGCGCCTTGTAGGGGGCGAAGAAGATCTCCTTCGCCTCGGCGTCGGTGTCGGCGACGAACCCCGGCGAGTGCATGCCCACCGGCTTCGCCGCGTGCCCGAACTGCTCGACGGCGCGGTGGTAGAGGTCGACGTAGGGCGCGAACCGCCCGGCGGGGCCGCCGATGATAGCCAGCATCAGGCCGAGGTCGTGGCGGGCGGTGCGCACCACCGACTCCGGCGAGCCGCCGACGCCGACCCACACGGGCAGCCGGCGGCCGGTCGTCGGGAAGACCTCGATGCCGTCGATCGCGGCGCGGGTCCCACCCGGCCAGTTCACCGGCTTCTCGTCGAGGAGCTGCACGAACAGCTCGAGCTTCTCCTCGAACAGCCGCTCGTAGTCGTTCATGGAGTAGCCGAACAGCGGGAAGGACTCGGTGAACGATCCGCGGCCGACGATCACCTCGGCGCGGCCGTCGGACAGCGCGTCGAGCGTGGCGAAGCGCTGGTACACCCGCACCGGGTCGTCCGAGCTGAGGACGGTGACGCCGGAGGACAGCCGGATCCGGGAGGTCCGGGTCGCGATGCCGGCGAGCACCGTCTCCGGGGTGGAGATCGCGTACTCGGGGCGGTGGTGCTCCCCCAGCGCGACGACGTCGACGCCCACCCCGTCGGCCAGCACCACCTCGTCGACGACCTGACGGATGGCCTGCGGGTGCGACAGCAGCGTGCCGTCGTCGCCCACCGGGACGTCGCCGAAGGTGTCCATGCCGAAGATGATCTCGCTCATCCGGTCCCCCAGTTGGTTGATGGCTCAATCATGCCACGGGTTCCACGGGCCGGAGGCACCGCACGGCGGGGTGGTGGTGCTGGTCGACCACCCCGGACAGGACTAGCGCTCCCGCGCCCCCAGGCGACGCAGCAGGTTCGCTCCGAACCGGTCCCCGGTCACGTCCATCGTCGCCTTCATCGTGCGGGTCACCACCGGCGCCGCGAGCCGCGACAGCGGCATGTCGACGTCGACGGTCAGCGAGATCTCCAGATGTGTCGCGGGCGTGCCGTCCGGTTCCGGCTCGGCGTCGCTCAACGCGTAGTAGCCCTCCGCGCCCGCCCACTCGGTGGCCCCGGCGGGCGGTGCGTGGGTGAACTCGATCCGCTTGCCCTCGACGAAGGTCATCCGCTCGGTGAACACCGGCTTGATGCCCACCCCGAGCACCGCGATCCGCACCATGTGCCAGCGCCACAGCTCGTAGCCGTCGACGGCCGCGTCCCGCGCGGGGTCGGCCTCGATCCGGTTGAGCAGCGGCGTCAACGTCGGCAGCACGGCGGGGTCGGTCAGGACGCGCCAGACGTCGTCACGCGAGGCCGTCACGACGGCCTCGGACGCGGTGGTCGCGGAGAAGCGGGTCAGGACGCCCCGTCCCCACCCAGCGCCCCACCGGCGGCCGGGGTGTCGTCCCCGCCCGCCACGTCGGGCTCCGGCTCCTCGGTGCCGCGGTTCGCGGCCGGCAGCAGGTCCGCCAGCGCCGCCCCCTCGAGACGACGGAAGGTCCGCCGCGGACGGGTCCGGTCGAGCACCGCGACCTCGAGCGCCTCGGCGCCCAGGACCCGCGGCTGCGCGTTCGCACCGTTGCCGGCCGACGCCGGGTCCGCCCCGGGCACCTGCAGCCCGCCGAGCGCGACCTCGATCGCCGCGCCCAGCTCCAGGCCGTGCGCGTAGGTCTCGGACAGCTTCTGCGAGATCGGCTCGGTCTGCCCGCCCATGACGACGAACCGCGGCTCGTCGGTGATCGAGCCGTCGTAGGTGATCCGGTACAGCTGGTCCCCGGAGGCCTCGACGCCGACCTCGGCGACGCACAGCTCCACCTCGAACGGCTTCTGCTGCTCGACGAACGCCGTGCCCAGCGCCTGGGCGTAGGCGTTGGCCAGCATCCGGCCGGTCACGTCGCGCCGGTCGTAGGTGAACCCGCGGAAGTCGGCCATCCGGATCCCGCCGGTGCGCAGGTTCTCGAACTCGTTGTACCGGCCGACCGCGGCGAAGCCGATCTTGTCGTAGATCTCGGAGACCTTGTGCAGGGCCGTCGACCGGTTCTCCGCGACGAACAGCACGCCACCGGCGTAGGTCAGCACGACCACGCTGCGGCCGCGCGAGATGCCCTTGCGGGCCAGCTCGGAACGGTCGCGCAGCAGCTGGTCGACGGAGGAGTAGAACGGCATCGTCATGGGGAGGCGCTCCAGGCTCGTGCTTCGTGCAGGGAGGGGGTCAGCGGGACGGGCCGCCCGGGCGCTCCCGGCGCCCGGCGATCACCTGGTCGACGACGGCGGCGATCTCGGCCTCGTCGCGGCGCACGGCGCCCTCGGCGGTGATGCCGACGACCACCGGGTAGATGCGCCGCACCGTGTCCGGCCCGCCGGTGGCGGTGTCGTCGTCCGCGGCGTCGTAGAGCGCCTCGACCGCGGTGCGCACCGCGCCGTCGAGGTCCGCGGCCGGGTCGTGCAGCTTCTTCAGCGAGGACTTGGCGAACACCGAGCCCGATCCCACGGCGTGGAAACCGAGGTTCTCGTCGTACCGGCCGCCGGTGGGGTCGAAGGTGACGATCCGGCCGGCCTGGGCCGGGTCGGCGGCGTCGGTGTCGTAGCCCGCGAACAGCGGGACGACGACGAAGCCCTGCATCGCCGCGCCCAGGTTCTGGCGGACCATCCCGGCGAGCTTGTTGGCCTTGCCGTCCAGCGAGAGCGGGACGCCCTCGAGCTTCTCGTAGTGCTCGAGGTCCACCGAGAACAGCCGGACCATCTCCAGCGCGATCCCCGCGGAGCCGGCGATGCCGACCGCGGAGTGGGTGTCGGTGACGAACACCTTCTCGATGTCGCGCTGGGCGATCACGTTGCCCGCGGTCGCGCGCCGGTCACCGGCGATCACGACGCCGCCGGAGAACAGCAGCGCGACGATCGTGGTGCCGTGCGGGACGCCCAGGGCGTCGGCGGAGGTGCCGGGACCGGCTGTCCGGTCCAGGCCCGCGCCGGGGAGCAGGTGCGGGGCCGCGCCGCCGACGAAGTCGGAGAACGACTGCGACCCGGTCAGGAAGGTGCCGAGCTGACCCGTGTGGTGCCCGGGCACCAGCCCGGAGGTGACCGACGGCCGGAACTCCATCTCTCGGACGTGCCTTTCGTTCGAACTGCGTGCGCCGGGGGTCCCGCTCCCCCATCTCGGCGGGGGTCGGCGGCCCTTCCGGCACGGCCGGGCCCGCAGGTGCGGACCCGGCCGGGACGGTACTGCTGGTGCCGGGGTGCGGCACGGTGAATGGCCCCGTGGAGCTCACTCACCGCCCTTCTGCACGTAGGACCGCACGAAGTCCTCCGCGTTCTCCTCCAGCACGTCGTCGATCTCGTCGAGGATGGTGTCGACGTCCTCACCGAGCTTCTCGCGGCGCTCCTGGCCGGATCCGGACGCGTTCTCGCCGGACTCGTCGTCTCCGTCGCCGCCACCCTGGCGCTTGGTCTGCTCCTGGGACATGACGCTCCTCCTTGCAGATCTCCTCGCAGAGAATTGCCTGCCTGCTCACCCTACCTACCGGGGGCGACAAAATCGCCTGTTGCGCAGCGGCGTGTGATCCGCTTCCCGGCGGGACGGCTCAGGAGGCGGTGAGCTTGTCGACCAGCTCCTCGGCCGTCGACACCGCCTCGAACAGCTCCCCCACGTGCTTGCGGGTTCCGCGCAGCGGCTCCAGCGTCGGGATCCGGACCAGGGACTCGCGCCCCAGGTCGAAGATCACCGAGTCCCACGACGCGGCGGCGACCTCGACCGGGAACCGGCCCATGCAGGTGCCGCGGAAGTAGGCCCGGGTGTCCTCGGGCGGCTCGGTCATCGCCGCGGCGACCTGCTCCTCGGTGACCAGCCGGCGCATCGACCCCCGGGTGACCAGCCGGTTGTAGAGGCCCTTCGCCAACCGGACGTCGGAGTACTGCAGGTCGACCATCCCGAGCCGGCCCGACGCCCAGGTCAGGCCGTCGCGCTCGCGGTAGGCCTCGAGCAGCTTGAGCTTGGCCGTCCAGTCGAGCCGGTCGGCGGTCAGCATCGGGTCGCGCTCCAGGTCGACCAGCACCGACTCCCACTCCTCGACGACCTCGCGGGTGTCGGGGTCCCACTCCTCGCGGCGCGGGGAGACCGTCTGCTCCAGGTGCTCGACCGCGCGGGCCAGGTACTCCTGCTGGATCTGCACCGCGGTGAGGTGACGGCCGTCGGCCAGCGGGACGGTCCGCTGCAGCGTCGGGTCGTGGCTGATCCGCGAGACCGACTTCACCGGCTCGGCCAGGCGCAGGTCCTCGAACGAGCGCCCCTTCTCGATCATGTCGAGGACCAGGGCGGTGGTGCCGACCTTGAGCAGCGTCGCGACCTCGGACAGGTTCGCGTCGCCGATGATGACGTGCAGACGGCGGTACTTGTCGGCGTCGGCGTGCGGCTCGTCGCGGGTGTTGATGATGCCGCGCTTGAGCGTGGTCTCCAGGCCGACCTCGACCTCGACGTAGTCCGAGCGCTGGGCGATCTGGTAGCCGGCCTCGTCGCCCTGCTGGCCCAGGCCGACCCGGCCGGCGCCGCAGACGACCTGGCGGGTCACGAAGAACGGGGTCAGCCCGGTGACGATCGACGGGAACGTCGTCGAGCGGGCCATCAGGTAGTTCTCGTGGGAGCCGTAGCTGGCGCCCTTGCCGTCGACGTTGTTCTTGTACAGCTGCATCCGCGGCGCGCCCGGCACGGTGGCCGCGCGGTTCGCCGCCTCCAGCATGATCCGCTCGCCGGCCTTGTCCCAGGTCACGACGTCGCGCGGGGACAGGACCTCGGGTGTGGAGTACTCCGGGTGGGCGTGGTCGACGTAGAACCGCGCACCGTTGGTGAGGATGACGTTCGCCGCACCGAGGTCGTCGAGGTCGGTGTCGAGCTGCGGCGCCAGCGACGGCGCCGACAGGTCGAACCCGCGGGCGTCGCGCAGCGGCGACTCGACCTCGTAGTCCCAGCGCGCCCGACGGTTGCGGGGCACGTCCGCCGCGGCGGCGTAGGCGAGCACCACCTGCGTCGAGGTGACGACGGGGTTCGCGGTGGGGTCACCCGGCACGGCGATGCCGTACTCCACCTCGGTGCCCATGATCCGGCGGGCCGTCACGACCGGCCCCCTGCGCGAGAGTGCATTGCACGAGACTAACCGTCCGCGCCCCGGTCCGGGGTGCACCGCGGCCCGGCGGGATCATCGTGGCGTGACCGATCCCGCACGTGAGCGCCTGACCGTCTTCGACGCCGAGGGCAGGCCCACCGGCGTCGCCGAGCGCGGCGAGGTCTACGCGCGCTCGCTGTGGCATGCGACGACCGCGGTCCTGCTCCGCTCCGCCGACGGCACGCGGGCCTACGTGCACCGGCGCACCGACACCAAGCTGGTCATGGCCGGGATGTGGGACTGCCTGGCCGGCGGGGTCCTCGACGAGGGCGAGACGCCCGACGCCGGCGCCGCCCGCGAGCTGGGCGAGGAGCTCGGCGTCACCGGTGTGCCGCTGGAGAAGCTCGCCGTGGTCCCCTTCGACGCCGCCGCGCTGGGCGTCGACACCGGGCCCGGCACCGGCCCGGACGGGCTGCGGGCCCACGTGCACGTCTACCGCGCCTTCTCCGACGGCCCGGTGACCCACCAGCCCTCGGAGGTGGCCGAGGGCGGCTGGTGGACCCTCGACGAGCTGGTGGCCCGGATCGGCACCCCGGACCGGCCCTGGGTCCCCGACGGCCTCTACGTCACCCGCCTCCTCCTGGCAGATCTCGTCCGTTAAAGTCCTCGGGCCAGCGCGTTTACCAATGGGTAACATATGTCACCCACACCGGTACCTGAATCGGTCCATGCCGAGCGGGTCGCGCGACGCCACCCCGGGAAGGGCCCAGCGTGAGGCCTCCCCGACGGACCACCACACCCACCACGCGACAGTTCCAGGAGCCACCATGGTCAGCATCTCGGTCTCGGCCCGATCCCTCGCCGCCGCCAGGCTGATCGATCCCGATGTCAACACCGCCGCCGTGCAGGCCGCGGTGGAGGCGGCACTGGCCGCCGAGCGGCACGAGCAGCGCGTCGCCGCGAGCTCGACCACGCGTCGCGAGCACACGGCCCGGCGCGAGCCGGACGCCCGCAGGTCCTGACCCCCGGTACGCCGACGGGCCCGCACCCCGGGGTGGGGATGCGGGCCCGTCGCGGCCGTCGTCAGAAGTTGATCATGTGGCCGGCCAGGCCGTGGATCGCCTCCTGCAGGCACTCCGACAGGGTCGGGTGCGCGTGCACGTTGCGCGCCATCTCGTGGACGGTCAGGTCCCACTTCTGAGCCAGGGTCAGCTCGGGCAGCAGCTCGGTCGCCTCGGCGCCGATGATGTGCCCGCCGAGCAGCTCGCCGTAGGTGTCGTCGGCGATCAGCTTCACGAAGCCTGCGGGCTCGGCCAGGCCGTGCGCCTTGCCGTTCGCGGTGAACGGGAAGGTCGCGGTGTTGACCTTCCAGCCCTTCTCGTCGGCCAGCTGCCGGGCCTCGGCCTCGGTGTAGCCGAACGACGCGACCTGCGGGTTGCAGAAGGTCGCGCGCGGCATCATCTTGTAGTTCAGCTCCTGGGTCTCGGCGCCCGCCAGGGTCTCGGCGGCGACGATGCCCTGCGCCTCGGCGACGTGGGCGAGCATGAGCTTCGCGGTGACGTCACCGATCGCGTAGACGTGCTCCACGCTGGTGCGCATGTAGTCGTCGATCTCGATCGCGCCGCGCTCGGTGAGGTTCACGCCGAGCTTGTCCAGGCCGTAGCCGTCGACCCGGGGCGCGAAGCCGATGGCCTGCACGACCTTGTCCGCGCGCAGCTCCTCGCTGCCCTTGGACGAGGAGACCGAGACGGTGACGCCCTTGCCGTCGTCGGTGATGGACTCGACCTTGGTGGAGGTCCGCACCGTGACGCCGAGCTTCTTGTAGGCCTTGGCCAGCTCCTTGGACACGTCCGCGTCCTCGAGCGGGAGCAACCGGTCCAGGTACTCCACGATGGTGACGTCGACGCCGTAGTTGGCCAGCACGAACGCGAACTCGACGCCGATCGCACCGGCGCCGGCGATGATCACGCTCTCCGGCAGCTCACGGGTGAGGATCTGCTCCTCGTAGGTGACGACGCGCTCGGACAACTCGGTGCCCGGCAGCAGCTTGACCGTGGAGCCCGCCGCGATGATCACGTCGTCGTAGGTGACGGTCTCGTTGCCGCCCTTCGACAGCTCGACCTCGATCTCGCCCGGCTTGGTGAACCGACCGAACCCGTCGAACTCGGTGATCTTGTTCTTCTTCATCAGGAAGTGCACGCCCTTGACGCGCCCGTCCGCGACCGAACGGCTGCGGTCGAAGGCGGCGCCGAAGTCGAGCGACACCTCACCGGACAGGCCGAAGGTCTTCTGCTCCTTGGTGACGATGTGGGCGATCTCGGCGTTGCGCAGCAGCGCCTTGGACGGGATGCAGCCCACGTTGAGACAGACACCGCCCCAGTACTTCTCCTCGATCACCGCCACACTGCGGCCGAGCTGGGCGGCACGGATGGCCGCCACGTATCCACCGGGTCCGGCTCCGAGTACGACGACGTCGAAATGAGGCATGTGCCCAGCCTAGGACGCCTGAGCCGGGCTCGGGCCGTCCGGTCCCGAGTCCCGGGTCACCGGCCACTCCCCGCCACCGGACAGGTGGGCGACGACGGCCTCGCAGGCCTCGCGCAGCCCGGCCTGCTGAGCAGGGGTCAGGCCGTCGAACACCGCCTCGCGGACGCTCTCGACGTGGTCCGGTGCGGCGCCGGCCAGGACCTCGAAGCCGCGGTCGGTCAGATGGGCCAGCTGGCCACGCCGGTCGGTGGGGCACGACCGCCGTTCGATCCAGCCCGCCTCCTCCATCCGGGCCACCGCGTGCGACACCCGGCTGCGTGAGGACAGCGCGGAGTCCGCGAGGACGCTCATCCGCAGGGTCCGCTCCGGCGCCTCGGACAGCCGGACCAGGATCTCGTAGTAGGCCTGGGGCATCCCGGCCCCGGACTGCAGCCGTCGCTCGACCTTCTCCGAGACCAGCCGCTGCGCGGCCAGGAAGGCGCGCCAGGTGCGCTGCTCCTCGTCGTCGAGCCAGCGTGTGTGACCCACAGCACCCTCCGAAACATCTTGACGTGCGATCCGTTAGTTCTAGTATCGCTCTCAACAAGTGAGAGTTCAACTAGTTCTCCGGGAGAGATCATGACCACCGCCACCGCCATCCCCGGCTACGTCGTCGGCACCTGGGACATCGACGCTGCGCACTCCGACGTCTCCTTCTCCGTCCGTCACATGATGGTCAGCAAGGTCCGGGGCCGCTTCACCGGCGTGACCGGCGAGCTCGTCACCGCCGAGCGCCTCCAGGACTCCAGTGTGACCGCGACCGTGGACGCCACCTCGATCACGACCGGCCAGGAGCAGCGCGACGGCCACATCCGCTCCGCCGACTTCTTCGACGTGGAGAAGTACCCGGAGTGGACCTTCCGCTCCACCGGCCTCGTCGCGAAGGGCGGCGACGACTACGTCCTCGCCGGCGACCTGACCATCAAGGGCGTCACCCGCCCCGTCGAGTTCGCCCTCGAGGTCAACGGCTTCGGCCCGGACGCCTACGGCGGCACCCGCGCCGGCTTCACCGCGACCACCACCATCAAGCGCTCGGAGTTCGGCGTCGACATCGAGATGCCGATGGACGGCGGCGGCGTCGTGGTCGGCGACAAGGTCAGCGTCGAGCTGGAGATCGAGGCGGTCCTGCGCGCCTCCTGATCTCCGCACACGCGGCCACGGCCCCGGACCGGCGACGCCGGTACCGGGGCCGTGCCGCGTCCGTAGGCTGGCGCGGTGCGCAGCTACGCCGAGACGCCCCCGACCGGACCGCTGCGCGCCGTCGTCGAGGTGGCCTGGCAGGCGCGCTCGGGTGCCGAGCCGCACACCCAGCGAGTGCTGCCCGACGGCTGCATGGACCTGCTCCTGTCCGGTGGTGACCTCGTCGTCGCCGGACCGGACACCACCGCGCACCTCGCCACCTCGCCGGCGGGCGGGGTGACCACCGGCCTGCGGTTCCGTCCCGGCGCCCTCCCGGAGCTGCTGGGCGTCCCGGCGGACGCGCTGCGCGACCGCCGCGTCCCCCTCTCCGAGGTGCTCGACCCCGGACGGCGCAGGCTGCTCCGACCCGCCGCCCCCGGGACCGGCGACCCCGGCGACACGGGCAGCGGCGACGTCGTGTGGCTCACCCGGCTGGCACTCGCCCTGCGTATCGCCGCCGCGGACCGTCCGACGCCCGCTCCGCTGCCGCACGCCGCGCTGCGCGCCCTGGCCGGGGGTGTGCCCGCCGCCGAGCTGGCCGACCGGCTCGGCGTCACCGGCCGCACGCTGCACCGGCGCTGCGTCGCCACCCTCGGCTACGGACCGGCCGTCGCGCGGCGGGTGCTGCGCTTCCGGGCCGCGGCCGCCCTGCTCTACGACGGCGTCGCCCCGGCCGAGGTCGCCGCCCGCACCGGCTACGCCGACCAGCCCCACCTGTCCCGCGAGGTCCGCGCCCTGGCCGGGGTGTCGCCGGGCTCACTGCGGGCCGTCCCCGCCGCCGACGCCGCCGACATCCGCTAGCTCCCGTCGCCCGCGCCGGACGCCCCGTCCGGTGGCGCCCACCGGGCGTGCGCCGGCAGCGACGGACGCCGCACGGAGCCGGTGAGCAGCCCGGCGAAGGCGGCGGCGGCCGGGACCGGCTGCCGTCCCCGCGGCAGGACCAGCGCGATCCGCCGTCGTACGACCGGGTCGGTCAGCGGGACCGCGGTCAGCCCGGCGAAACCGGTGAGCGGCACGACCAGCCCCGGGACCGCCGTCGCACCGAGGCCGGCGGCGACGAGACCCGCCACCGCGGCGATGTTGCGGGCCGCCAGGCCACGGCCGGGCCGGCATCCAGACTCGTCCAGGGCGCGGTCCACGTGCTGGCGGATGCTCGTGGAGGAGTCGAAGTCGACGAACTCGACGCCGTCGAGCTCGGCCCAGCGCAGCGTGCTGCGCCCGGCGAGCGGATGGGTGGGAGGCACCAGAGCGCAGAACCTGTCGGCGGCCACCGGGGTGACCACGAGGTCGTCGGGGACACGGCCGTGCACCACGGTGACGGCGAGGTCGGCACGCCCCGAGCGCACCCGTGCGGTCACCTCGTCGGCCAGGGCGTCGGAGATCTCCGGGCGCACACCCGGCCGCTCCCGCCGGAACGCCGACACCACCCCGGGGAGCAGGATCGCGGCCAGCGAGGGCAGCGTCGCGATCCGCACGGTGCCCGACAGCCCGTCCAGGACGTGTTCGACGTGGCGCAGCTCGGTCGCGACACCGTCCAGCGCCCGGCGAGCGGCCGCCACGACGGTCTCCCCCACCGGCGTCGGCTCCAGCCGCCGGGTGGTCCGCTCGAACAGCCGCGCCCCGAGGAGCCGCTCCACGTCGGCCACCGTGCGGCTCAACGACGGCTGCGCGGTCCGCAGCACGGCCGAGGCCGCGGTGAACCCACCCGCCTCGTGTACCGCGACGACGGCCCTGAGCTGCTGCAACGTCAGATCCATGTGCCCACCGCATCAGTCCATCCGGATTCGGTCTTTGACGATCATAGGTCCGCGCGCGCACCGTTCCCCCGGGCCGACGCCGGTCCGCCCCGCCGACGAGGAGGTCGACGATGCTCGCCGCGATCGGATTCCTGACCATCGCCGTGTTCCTGGCGGCCGTGCTGTCCGGGCGGGTGTCGGTGCTCCTGGCGCTGACCGTCGTGCCCGCGGCCGCCGCCGTCGTCGCCGGGCTGGGCGGCGGGCTGGGCGAGTACGTCGCGACCGGCCTGGAGACCGTCGCGCCCGTCGCCATCATGATCACCTTCGCGATCCTGTACTTCAGCCTGATGCTCGACACCGGGCTGTTCGACCCGGCGATCCGCCGGGTGGTCCGGTGGGCGGGCGGGGACCCGCTGAAGATCTGCGTCGGTACGGCCGCGCTGACGGTACTCGTCGCCCTCGACGGCGACGGCGCCTCCACCTTCCTGATCATGGTGAGCGCCATGCTGCCGCTCTACGACCGGCTCGGCATGCGGCGGATCGTCCTGGCGGCGTTGGTGTGCCTCGGCGCCGGGGTGATGAACATGATCCCCTGGGGTGGCCCGACGGCGCGGGCGATGGCCGCCCTCGACCTCACCGCCTCCGACGTGTTCGTGCCGCTGCTGCCCGCCATGACCGCCGGCATCGTCTGGGTGCTGTTCGCGGCCTGGGTCATCGGCCGCCGCGAGCGGGCCCGGCTCGGCGTCGTCGAGCTGCCCGAGCCCGCCGACGCGCCCGGGGCCGCCGGAGCGCCCGCCGTGTGGTCGCGGGCCGACCGGGTCAGGTTCGTGGTCAACGTCGTGCTGACCCTGGCCCTGGTGGTGGTCCTGCTCCTGCAGCTGGCCGACCTGCCGGTGGTGTTCCTCTGCGCCTTCGTCGTCGCGCTGCTGGTCAACCGGCCCACCTGGGACGGCCAGCGCGCGCTGTTCGAGAAGCACGGTCACAACGTCGTGCTGGTGACCGCGATGATCTTCGCGGCGGGTGTGTTCACCGGTGTCCTCGGCGGCACCGGGATGATCACCGCGATGGCGCAGTCGCTGGTCGGGCTCGTCCCCGACGGCGCGGGCGGAGCGCTGCCGGTGGCGGTGGCGCTGACCTCGATGCCGCTCAGCCTGGTGTTCACCCCGGACGCCTACTACTTCGGTGTCCTGCCGGTGCTGGCGGAGACCTCGGCGGCGCTGGGCGGCGACCCCGCGGAGGTCGCCCGGGCCGCGATCCTGGGCCAGATGACCACCGGGTTCCCGCTCAGCCCGCTCACCGCCTCCACCTTCATCCTGCTGGGGCTCACCGCCGTCGAGCTGGGCCGCCACCAGCGGTTCGTGTTCGGGTGGGCGTTCGGCACCACCGCCGTCATGACCGTCGTCGCGCTGCTCACCGGCGCCCTGAGCCTCTGAGGAGACCCGATGACCCGGACGACCACCCGGATCGGCAGCGGTGCCGGCTTCGCCGGCGACCGGATCGAGCCTGCCGTCGACCTGGTCCGCCGCGGCGGGCTGGACGACCTCGTCCTGGAGTGCCTGGCCGAGCGCACCATCGCGCTCGGCCACCTCCGGCGTCTCGCCGACCCGGCGACCGGGTACGACCCACGGCTCGGACAGCGGCTGACGGCGCTGTTGCCGGACCTGCTGGTGGGTGGGGTCCGGCTGCTCACCAACATGGGCGCGGCGAACCCTCCCGCGGCCGGTCGCATCGTCCGCGAGCACCTCGACGGTCTCGGGTCGGTGGCCCCGGTGGCCGTCGTGACCGGCGACGACGTGCTCGACGTGGTCGACCCGGCGGCACCCGCGGCCGAGGACGGTGTCCCGCTGGGCGAGCACGGGGAGCTGGTGTCGGCCAACGCCTATCTCGGCGCCGACGCGATCGCGCCCGCGCTGGACACCGGGGCCGCGGTGGTCGTCACCGGGCGGGTGGCGGACCCGTCGCTGTTCCTCGCGCCGCTGGCGCACCGGCTCGGCTGGGACCTCGACCGCCCGGACCGGGCCGCCGCGGGCACCCTGGTGGGCCACCTGCTGGAGTGCGCCGGTCAGCTGACCGGCGGGTACGCCGCCGACCCCGGGCACCTCGACGTCCCCCGGCTGGCCGAGCTCGGGTTCCCGTTCGCCGACGTCGCCGCGGACGGGAGTGCCCGCTACGGCAAGCTCGACGGCACCGGCGGCCGCCTCGACCGGCACACGGTGCGCGAGCAGCTGCTCTACGAGGTGACCGACCCGACCGGGTACCGCACCCCCGACGTCGTCCTGGACCTGCGTGGCGTCTCCGTGGACCACGACGGCCCGGACCGGGTCCGCGTCTCCGGCGCCACCGGCCGCGCCCGCCCGGACGAGCTGAAGGTCAGCGTCGGCTACCGGGCCGGGCACCGCGTCGAGGCCGGGATCTCCTACGTGGGCCCGAACGCCGCCGCCCGGGCCCGGCTGGCCGCCGACGTGGTCGCCGAGCGGGTCCGCGGGCTCGCCGTCGCTCCCCGGATCGAGGTCCGCGGCGGCGACACCGACGCCCGGCTGCGGGTCGCGGCGCTGCACCGCGACCCGGGCCTGCTCGACGTCCTCGCCCACGAGGTCGAGGCGCTCTACACCAACGGCCCGGCGGGCGGGGGCGGCGTGCGCACCCGGCTCGACGAGGTCGTCGGAGTGCTGTCCACCCTCGTCCCCCGTGCGGCCGTCGTCCCGCGGGTCACCGTCCTGGGGGCCGGCCGTGCTGCTGCATGAGATCGCGCACTGTCGCGCGGGCGACAAGGGGACGGTGGCGACGCTGACGGTGGTCCCGCACGACGACGCGACCTACCCGCTGCTCGTCGCCGTGCTCACCCCGCAGCTGGTCCGGACGGGCCTGAGCCGCTGGGTCGGCGGCGAGGTCACCCGCTACGAGCTGCCCCGGGTGAGCTGTCTGCAGTTCGTCTGCACCGGGATCCACGGCGGCGGGGTCACCGTGTCGACCCAGCTCGACACGCACGGCAAGTCGCTCTCGTCGCGGCTGCTCGCACTGGAGCTCCCCCTGCCGCCCGGCTCACGGTGACCTGCTCGCCCGGGTCGGTCAGGCCCAGGCGAACAGGTCCAGCGACGACCCGTCGGGGTCGGCGACGGTCGCGTAACGCTGGCCCCACGGGGCGTCGAACGGGTCCAGCACCGAGGTGTGCCCGGCCGCCGTGACCCGGCCCCAGGCCTCGTCGACGGCCGCGGCGCTGGGCACCCGGAACGCCAGCGTGACCCGGCCGTTGCCGACCGGCGCGGCGCCCGGGTGGAAGCCCTCCACCGCCGACTGCAGGTCCAGGGCCAGCCGCAGGCCGCCGCGCAGGGTGGTCTCCACGTGCGTCTCGGTGTCGGAGCCCTCGGGGAACTCCAGCCCCAGCAAGCGGTAGAAGGCGAGCGAACGGGTCATGTCGGTGACCACGATGCCGATCATGTCGAGCTCGGCGCCGATCGAGGTGTCCATGCCCACGACGCTAGGCCGCGGGCGGCCCGGCGTCGTGAACGGATCGGACAGGGGTCAGCGCTTGCCGCGGAAGCGCCGCAGCATGTCCTGCGCCTTCTGCCGGTTGCGCGGATCACTCGCCATCCGCTTGGCCTGGTCGGTGTAGCGACGTCCCTGCGGGCTCTTCAGGAATGCGGTGATCCGCCCGATGATGCCGGCCATGTGTGGTCCTCCGTGGTGCGGGCCGCGACACGGACGTGCACGGCTCCCTGCACAGGATGCCCGTTTCGTCCGGCCCTCACTCCTCCGGGGCACCGCCGCCGGACGCACGACGGGCCCCGCCGCGGGATGCGGCGGGGCCCGTGCGAGCAGAGCGTGCCTACAGGTACTGGCCGGTGTTCGACGCGGTGTCGATCGCGCGGCCGGTGGCGTCGTTCTTGCCGGTGACCAGGGTGCGGATGTAGACGATCCGCTCCCCCTTCTTGCCCGAGATCCGCGCCCAGTCGTCGGGGTTGGTCGTGTTCGGGAGGTCCTCGTTCTCGGCGAACTCGTCGACGATCGCGTCCAGCAGGTGCTGGACCCGCAGGCCCGGCTGGCCGGACTCGAGCACCGCCTTGATCGCGGACTTCTTCCCGCGGTCGACGATGTTCTGGATCATCGCGCCGGAGTTGAAGTCCTTGAAGTAGAGCGTCTCCTTGTCACCGTTGGCGTAGGTGACCTCCAGGAACCGGTTCTCCTCGGACTCGTCGTACATCCGCTCGACGATCCGCTGGATCATCGCGGAGGTGCAGGCGCTCCGGTCCCCGCCGAACTCGGCCAGGTCGTCCTCGTGGATGGGCAGGGTGTCGGTGATGTACTTCGAGAAGATGTCGATCGCGCCCTCGGCGTCCGGACGCTCGATCTTGATCTTCACGTCGAGCCGGCCCGGGCGCAGGATGGCCGGGTCGATCATGTCCTCGCGGTTCGAGGCGCCGATGACGATGACGTTCTCCAGGCCCTCGACGCCGTCGATCTCGGCGAGGAGCTGGGGGACGATCGTCGTCTCCACGTCGGAGGACACACCCGACCCACGGGTCCGGAAGATCGAGTCCATCTCGTCGAAGAACACGATCACCGGGGTGCCGGCGCTCGCCTTCTCCCGCGCGCGCTGGAAGATCAAACGGATGTGCCGCTCGGTCTCACCGACGAACTTGTTGAGCAGCTCGGGGCCCTTGATGTTGAGGAAGAACGCGCGGCCCTCGTCCGGGTCGTCGCCCCGCTGCTTGGCGATCTTCTTCGCCAGCGAGTTCGCGACGGCCTTCGCGATGAGCGTCTTCCCGCAGCCGGGCGGCCCGTAGAGCAGCACGCCCTTGGGCGGACGCAGCTCGTACTGGGTGAAGAGCTCGGTGTGCAGGAACGGCAGCTCGACCGCGTCCTGGATCTGCTCGATCTGCCGGGTCAGGCCACCGATGTCGGAGTAGGCGATGTCCGGGACCTCCTCCAGCACGAGGTCCTCGACCTCGGCCTTGGCGACCCGTTCGTAGGCGTAGCCCGCCCGCGAGTCGACCATGACCGAGTCACCGGACTTGAGCGGGCTGGTGCCCTCCTCCTGCCCGAGCTCGAACAGCGGCGCCGCCAGCCAGACGACGCGCTCCTCGTCGGAGTGGCCGACGACCAGACCGCGACCGGCCGACCCGTCCTCCCCCGGACGGGAGATGATCTCCCGCAGCGAGTAGAGGTCACCGACCTGCTCGAAGCCCATGGCCTCGACCACGGTGAGTGCTTCGTTGAGCCGGACGGACTGGCCGCTGCGCAGCGTCTCGCCCTCGACCGCCGGGGACACGGGAACCCGCATCCGGCGGCCGGAGGTGAAGACGTCGACCGTGTCGTCGTCGTACCGGCCGAGGAAGACCCCGTAGCCGGACGGCGGCTGCGCGAGCCGGTCGACCTCCTCGCGGAGCGCGACCAGCTGGCCGCGGGCCTCCTTGAGGGTCTCGGTCAGCTTCTCGTTCCGAGCGTTGAGCGCGGACAGCCGGCTCGTGGTCTCGGCGAGACGTTGTTCCAGCACTCGGGCGTGCCGGGGCGTCTCGGTCAGCCGTTGACGCAGTGTGGAGATCTCGTGCTCGAGGTGACGGATGTGCTCGGCGGCCTCAGCGGGGCTGAGGTCGCGGTCAGACTGGAAACCCTGGTTGCCGGGACCGTCGTCGTAGGGGTGGTTCACGGCAGCCTCCCTCCGTGTTCCGTCTCACCACGGTACCCGTGACGGGTGACCGCGACGGTGCGTCGAACCGGTGATCCGGGCCTCAGCCGGTCGGCACCATGTGGTCACTCTGCGGCTTCGCGGGCGTCACCGCCACGTCCACACGGAGGGTAGTTCGTAACGTTCTCGTTCCGCGTTCGGGCGCGTCGCGGTCACCATCCGACCGAAACCGGACACAACGCCCAGGTCAGCGGCCGGTCGGCCGCCGCTGCTGCCGGGGCGGTGTGACGCCGTCGGCGAGCCGCCGGGTGGTCAGCAGGAAGGCCGTGTGGGCGATCATCCGGTGCTCCGGACGGACGGCGAGACCGACCACGTGCCAGGGGCGGACCATCGCCTCCCACGACTCGGGCTCGGTCCAGCACTGCATCTCGCGCAGCGCCTCGGTGAGCACGGACAGCTGGGTGGTGGTCGCGACGTAGCCGACGAGGATCCCGCCCGGGACCAGGCAGTCGCGGACGGTGTCGAGCACGTCCCACGGGGAAAGCATGTCCAGCACGACCCGGTCGACCTCGCCGCGGTGGTCCCGGACGTCGCCGACGGTCAGCTCCCAGTGCGGGGGCCGCTGCCCGAAGAAGGTCTCGACGTTGGTGACCGCGTGCGGGGCGTGGTCCTTGCGGACCTCGTAGGAGATCACCTTCCCGGTCGGCCCGACGGCCTGCAGCAGCGAGCAGGTCAGCGCGCCGGACCCCGCGCCGCCCTCCAGCACCCGGGCGCCAGGGAACACGTCGCCCCACATCAGGATCTGTGCCGAGTCCTTCGGGTAGATCACCTGGGCGCCGCGGGGCATCGACAGCACGTAGTCGGCCAGGCGGGGGCGCAGGGTCAGGTACGGCGTGTTGGCCGCCGAGTGCACGAGCCCGCCCTCGGGCGAGCCGATGATGTCGTCGTGGTCGATCTGGCCGCGGTGGGTGTGGTACGACCCGCCCGCCTGCAGGACGACGGTGTAGTGGCGCCCCTTGGGGTCGGTGAGCTGCACCCGGTCGCCCTCGCGGAACGGCCCGCCGCGGCGCGGGGGGACCCAGGTGGCCGGCTCGTCGGCGGGCTCGTCGGTGGCCGGCCCGGCGGCGGGCTCGGCGTCGACGGGCCGGGGGGCGACGAGCTCCGCGTCGACGGATTCCTCGGTGTGGGACTCGGTGTGAGGGGAGTCGAGGGGCGCGGACTCGGTCGGCGCGTCGGGCGTCGGGGCGTCGTGCACGGACGACGACGCTATCCGCGCGCACCCCCGGCCCCGACGCCGGGGCACAGGGCAGCACCGGGCAGCCCGGAACCGTCGGGGGTCGCGGCTAGCCTGCCGCCATGACCGCAGCCCCCTCCGACGAGTCCGGCCCCTTCCCGGACGAGGCGGGCCCCGAGGTCGTCACCCCGGCCGTCCGCCCGATCGTCGCGGCGCCACCGCGCCCGCCCGCGCTGTCGCCGTCGCGGGCGGCGGACTTCCGCCGCTGCCCGCTGCTCTACCGGTTCCGCGCGGTCGACCGGCTGCCGGAGCCGCCGTCGCGGGCGCAGGTCCGCGGCACCCTGGTGCACGCCGTGCTGGAGCAGCTGTTCGCCCGGGAGCCGGCCGACCGGACCCCACGCGCGGCCCGGGAGCTGCTCGGCCCCTGCTGGGACGACCTCGCCGCGGCCGATCCCGCCGTGACGGCGCTGTTCACCGGCCCGGAGGACCCGCAGCTCGCGCTCTGGCTGGACTCGGCCTCGGCACTGCTGGACCGCTACTTCGCGCTGGAGGACCCGGCCGGCGTCACCGCGACGGCGGTGGAGGCCCGCATCGAGGCGACCCTCGACGGGGCGGACGGCGCGGACGGCGCGGCCCCGGTACCGCTGCGCGGCATCCTGGACCGGCTCGACGACGGCCCCGACGGCCTGCGGGTCGTCGACTACAAGACCGGCGCGACGCCCGGGGAGGGCTACGAGTCCGGCGTGCTGTTCCAGCTCAAGTTCTACGCGCTGGCGGTCCTGCTGACCCACGGCCGCGTCCCCGACGAGCTGCGCCTGCTCTACCTGGCCGACGGCACCGCCCTGACCTACCGGCCCGACGCCGAGGAGCTCACCCGGTTCGGACGCCTGCTCGACGCGGTGTGGACCGCCATCCGGCTCGCCGCCCCCACCGGGGACTTCCGGCCCCGCCCCGGCCCGGCCTGCCGCACCTGCGACCACCAGGCCCGCTGCCCCGCCTGGGGCGGCACTCCCCCGCCGTACCCCGGCTGGCCGGGCGGCGGGGCATGATCGACGGGTGAGCGCACCGCCCCCGATCCCGCCCGGCCCGTTCTACCTGCCCCGCGGCGAGCACTCCGCCGACGGCGTCACCCACGCCGCGTTCGAGGCGACCCCGTCGACCACCGGCCCCTGGTTCGCCGACGCCCAGCACATGGGACCGCCCTCGGGGCTGCTCGTCCGTGCGCTCGAACGGCTGCCCGCGTCCCGGCCCGGCGGCGCCGGGGACGACTGGTGGATCGCCCGCGTCACCGTCGAGGTGCTCGGGGCGGTGCCCGCCGGGCCTGTCACGGTGACCGCGGGCGTCGAGCGGCCCGGGCGGACGATCGAGCTGCTGTCGGCGACGATGCGCGCCGGCGACCGCGACGTGCTCCGGGCGCGGGCCTGGCGGCTCGCCGCCTCCGACACCGCCGCCGTCGCGGTCGGGCAGACAGCGCCGCTGCCCGGCCGGGACACCGCCGTCGTGCGGACCGAGCGGCCGGACGGCTGGCTGCCCGGGTTCCTCGACGCGGTCGAGTGGGCCTGGCTCGACGGCGGCCGCCTCGGCACCGAGGGCCCGGGACGGGGCTGGATCCGGATGCGGGTCCCGCTCGTCGAGGGCGAGGAGCCGAGCCCGGCACAGCGGCTGATGGTCGCCGCGGACTGCGCGAACGGGCTCGCCGCACCGCTGGACGCGGCCCGCTGGCTGTTCGTCAACACCGACCTGACGGTGCACCTGCACCGGGCCCCGACCGGCGAGTGGATCGGCGTGGACGCCGCGACCGTCGTCGGGCCGGACGGGCTGGGCACCTGCTCGGCCACCCTGTTCGACGACGACGGGCACACCGGTCGGAGCGCCCAGGCGCTGACCGTCCGGGCCCGCTAGCGGCCCGCCGGAGATCCCGGCAACACGACGGCGGCCCGCCCACCGGAGTCACCGGGGGCGGGCCGCCGCGGGGGGAACGGACGTCGGACGGGGACGTGCTCAGTGGCCGTGGCCGTTGACCGTCATCGCGCGGCAGGACCGGATCTCCGAGGTGAGGATCGCGGTGGCGCCGATGTCGGCGAGCTTGTCCATCACGCGGTTGGTGTCCTTGGTGCGCACCATCGTGCGGACCGCGACCCAGCCCTTCTTCGACAGCGGCGAGACCGTCGGCGCCTGCAGGCCCGGCGCGACCTTCTCCACCGCCTCGAGCAGCCCTTCCGGGCAGTCGAAGTCCATCATCAGGTACTCGTGGGCCACGACGACGCCCTGCAGCCGGTCGGCGAAGACCTTCTTCAGACGGGTGGTCTCGGCGTCCTCGGCGCGGTCGTGCCGCTTCTCCCGCTCGATGAGCGTGGCCTGCGAGGTGGCGATGGCCTCGCCGATGATCTGCAGACCGTGCTGGCGCAGCGTGCGGCCGGAGGACACGACGTCGGCGATCGCGTCGGCCAGACCGAGCTGGATGGAGATCTCCACCGCGCCGTCGAGCTTCACTATCTCGGCGCCGATCCGCTTGCCCGACAGGTAGGAGCGGACCAGGCGGGGGTAGGACGTCGCGATCTTGCGGCCGTCGAGGTCCTCGATCTTCCAGTCGGCGTCGGCCGGGGCGGCGAAGTGGAACCGCGACCTGCCGAAGCCGAGCGGGATGATCTCCTGGGTCTGGCTGCCCGACTCCTCCATGAGGTCGAAGCCGGTGACGCCCAGGTGCAGGTCACCCTTGCCGACGTAGGTCGCGATGTCCTTGGGCCGCAGGTAGAAGAACTCGATCTCGTTCTCCTCGTCGACCACGCTGAGGTCGCGCGAGTCGGTCCGCTGGCGGTACCCGGCCTCGCGCATCATCGTCGCGGCGGGCTCGGCCAGGGTGCCCTTGTTCGGCAGTGCCACGCGGAGCATTTCCGCTCTCCTGACGGTCGTCATCGGTGGTGGTGGTGTCGGTGGGCCGGGTCGGCCTACAGATGCTTGTACACGTCCTCGAGGGTGAGCCCCCGCTGAAGCATGATCACCTGCAGCCGGTACAGCAGCTGCGAGATCTCCTCCGCCAGCTCGTCGTCACCCCGGTACTCGGCGGCGATCCAGACCTCACCGGCCTCCTCGAGCACCTTCTTGCCCTGGGCGTGCACCCCGGCGTCGAGCGCGGCGACGGTCCCCGAGCCGGCCGGCCGGTCCCGGGCCTTGGCCGCCAGCTCGGCGAACAAGTCGTCGAAAGTCTTCACGGGTACCAGTGTGAACGGTGACCTGTGCCGCATGCCGGGCGCATCCGGGGCGGTAAGCCGTGTGGGCAACGGACCGCGCCGGGTGGTTCACCCGGAGTGAGCAACCCCCGGGTGCGGTGCCGTTCATCGCCGCGAACGGCCCGCTCACGCCGGTGCCTGCGCCGTTCAGCGGGCCCGGACCTCCGCGAGGACCGCCCCGAGCTCGGCCGGGCCGACCCCGGCGAGGGTCTCGCGCAGCACCCGGCGCGGTCCGGCCGGCACGTCGAGCTCGCAGGGCACCACCAGCACCGCGCAGCCGGCCCGCTCCGCCGAGAGCGCACCCGTCGGCGAGTCCTCCACCGCGACGCAGTCGCCGGGGTCGACCCCGATCAGCTCGGCGCCGCGCCGGTAGGGCTCGGGCTGCGGCTTGGGCTCGCGCACCTCGTCGCCGGGCACGACGGCGACGAAGTGCTCCCGGCCCAGCGTCTCCAGCGCCCGCTCCGCCAGCACCCGGATGGTGTTGGTGACGAGCACGGCCGGGATGTCCGCCTCGCGCAGCGCGGTGAGCAGCTCCCGGGCGCCCGGCCGCCACGGCACACCGTGGGTGAACAGCTCCCCGGCGCGGTCGTAGAGCCACTCGCCGGTCTCGCGGTACTCGTCGGCGGGCACGGTGTCCGGGTCGCGTCCGGCCTCCCGGAAGCAGATCCGCAGCGACGAGTCCAGCGAACCGCCGACGGACTCCAGCCGGGCCCCGAGGCTCAGCTCGGGGGCGCCGAGGTGCTTCATGAGGTCGTTGAGCGCGACCTCCCACACCTTCTCCGAGTCGATCAGGGTGCCGTCCATGTCCAGCAGCACGCCCGCGGGCCGGATCGTCGTCGGCTCAGGCATCGGGGGTGTAGCCCAGGTTCGGGCGCAGCCACTTCTCGACGACGGCGACGTCCACGCCGAGCCGGCCGGCGTAGTCGGCGACCTGGTCGGGCCCGATCCGGCCGACGGTGAAGTACCGCGACTCCGGGTGGGCGAACATCATGCCGCTGACCGCGGCCGCCGGGGTCATGGCGAAGGACTCGGTGAGCCCCACGCCGGTCTCCTCCGCGCCCAGCAGGTCGAACAGCGGCCGCTTGAGCGTGTGGTCCGGGCAGGCCGGGTAGCCGAACGCGGGCCGGATGCCCCGGAACCGCTCGGCGTGCAGGTCCTCGACGGCCTGGTTCGCGTCGGGCTCGAACCACTCGCGACGGGCCTGCCGGTGGGCGTACTCGGCGAAGGCCTCCGCGAGCCGGTCGGCCAGCGCCTTCACCATGATGGCCTTGTAGTCGTCGAGCGCGGCCTCGAACTCGGCCGCCATGTCCTCGGCGCCGTGGATGGACACCGCGAACGCGCCGAGGTGGTCCCCCTCGGGCGCCACGTAGTCCACGAGGCTCCGGTTGGCCCGCCCCTGTGGCTTGACGGTCTGCTGGCGCAGCATCGGCAGCCGCACGTCGCCGCCGTCGGGCGAGATCACGATGTCCTCGCCCTCGGCGTGGGCCGGCCAGAAGCCGTAGACGCCGCGGGCGGTGAACCGGTCCTCGGCGATGATCTGGTCGAGCATCGCGTTGGCGTCGTCGTAGAGCTCCTTCGCGACCGGGGAGTTCAGGATCTGCGGGAACTTGCCCTTCAGCTCCCAGGCCAGGAACAGGAACTGCCAGTCGATCAGCTCACGGAGCTCGGCGATCGTCGGCTCGCAGGGCCGGACCCCGGTGAACTCCGGGACGGGCAGCTCGCCGAAGTCGACGACCTCGCGGTTGGCGACGGCGTCGGCGAAGGGCAGCAGGGGCTTGGCCTGCCGTCCCTCGTGCTGCTCGCGCAGCCGCTGCTGGTCGTCGTCGTTGCGCGCGGACAGGGCCTCGGCGCGGTCGTCGTCGAGCAGGTCGGACACGACCCCGACGACCCGGGAGGCGTCCAGGACGTGCAGCACGGTGCCCTGGTACTGCGGGGCGATCTTCACCGCGGTGTGCTGGCGGGAGGTGGTGGCGCCGCCGATGAGCAGCGGCAGCTTCAGGCCGCGCCGCTCCATCTCGGTGGCAACGTTGACCATCTCGTCGAGCGAGGGGGTGATCAGGCCGGACAGCCCGACGACGTCGGCACCCTCGGCGACGGCGGTGTCGAGGATGGTCTGGGCGGGCACCATCACACCGAGGTCGATGACCTCGTAGCTGTTGCAGCCCAGCACGACGCCGACGATGTTCTTGCCGATGTCGTGCACGTCGCCCTTGACCGTGGCCATGACGACCTTGCCGTTGCCACGGGTGTCGATCTCACCGCGGGCCTTGGCCTCCTCCTTCTCCTTCTCCATGAAGGGCTCGAGGTAGGCGACGGCGCGCTTCATCACGCGGGCGGACTTCACGACCTGAGGCAGGAACATCTTGCCGTCGCCGAACAGGTCGCCGACGACCTTCATGCCGTCCATCAGCGGGCCCTCGATGACGTCGAGCGGCCGGGCGGCCTGCGCCCTGGCCTCCTCGGTGTCGGCCTCGACGAAGTCGACGATGCCGTGCACGAGGGCGTGCTCCAGGCGGGCGCGGACGTCGTTCTCCCGCCAGGTCAGATCGACCTTGCGCTGGGTGCCCTCGCCCTTGAACCGGTCGGCGTTCTCCACGAGCCGGTCGGTGGCGTCGGGCCGACGGTTGAACAGGACGTCCTCGACCATCTCGAGCAGGTCGGCGGGGATGTCCTGGTAGACCGCGAGCTGGCCGGCGTTGACGATGCCCATGTCCAGGCCGGCCTTGATGGCGTGGAACAGGAAGGCCGAGTCCATGGCCTCGCGGACGACGTTGTTGCCGCGGAAGGCGAAGGACAGGTTCGAGACACCACCGGAGATGTGGGCGCCGGGGCAGCGCTCCTTGATCCGGGGGCAGGCCTCGATGAAGGCCTTCGCGTAGTCGTTGTGCTCCTCCATGCCGGTGGCGACGGCAAGGATGTTCGGGTCGAAGATGATGTCGTGCGGGTCGAGCCCGGCCTTCTCGACGAGCAGGTCGTAGGCGCGTCCGCAGATCTCGACCTTGCGGTCGGCGGTGTCGGCCTGGCCGTCCTCGTCGAAGGCCATGACGACGACGCCCGCGCCGTAGGCCTTGACCTTGCGGGCCTGCTCCAGGAAGGGCTCCTCGCCCTCCTTGAGGCTGATCGAGTTGACGACGCCCTTGCCCTGCACGCACTGCAGGCCGGCCTCGATCACCGACCACCGCGAGCTGTCGATCATGATCGGCAGCCGGGCGACCTCGGGCTCGGTGGCCAGCAGGTTGAGGAAGGTGCGCATCTCGTCGGCGGACTCGAGCAGGTCGGCGTCCATGTTGACGTCGAGCATGTTCGCGCCGCCGCGGACCATGTCCAGCGCGACGTCCAGCGCGCCGTTGTAGTCCTTCGACTCGATGAGCCTGCGGAACCGCTTGGACCCGGTGACGTTGGTGCGCTCACCGATCATCACGAAGCCGGTGTCGGGGCCGATCTCGAAGCGCTCCAGACCGGAGAAGCGGGTGCGCTGCGGCGGCTCGGCCGGGACCCGCGGCGGCAGCCCCTTGACCCGGTCGGCGATGTGCCGGATGTGCTCCGGGCCGGTGCCGCAGCAGCCGCCGACGATGTTGACCAGCCCGGACTCGGCGAACTCCTTGAGGTAGTCCGCGGTCTGCTCGGGGGTCTCGTCGTAGCCGCCGAAGGCGTTCGGCAGGCCCGCGTTGGGGTAGGTGGCGACGAACGCGTCGCTGATCTCGGCGACCGCGACGGCGTGCGGGCGCATCTCGTCGGCGCCCAGCGCGCAGTTCAGCCCGACGACGAGCGGCGCGGCGTGGCGCACCGAGGTCCAGAACGCGTCGACGGTCTGCCCGGACAGCGTGCGCCCGGAGCGGTCGACGATGGTCACCGAGATCCACACCGGCAGGTGCGGGGCGACGTCGTGCGCGGCCTGCAGCGCGGCCTTCGAGTTCAGCGTGTCGAAGATGGTCTCGATCAGCAGGATGTCGACGCCGCCGGAGTCGAGCGCGGCGATCTGCTGGGCGTAGGAGTCGTAGACCTGCTCGTAGGACACCGCGCGGTAGGCGGGGTCCTCGACCTTCGGCGACAGCGACAGCGTGACGTTCAGCGGACCGATCGAGCCGGCCACCCACTTCGGCTCGCCGGTGGCCTTCTCGGCCTCGTCGGCGGCCTCGCGGGCCAGTCGCGCCGCGGCCACGTTCATCTGGTCGACCTTCGACTCCAGGCCGTAGTCCGCCTGGCCGATCGTGGTCGCGGTGAAGGTGTTGGTCGTCGTCAGGTCGGCGCCCGCGTCGAAGTAGTTGCGGTGCGCCTGGAGGATCAGGTCCGGACGGGTGAGGTTGAGCAGGTCCGGGTCGCCGTTGGTGTCCTTGGGGTGGCCCTTCAGCCAGTCCGCGGAGTAGTCCTCCGGGGTCAGGCCGAGGCCCTGGATGACGGTGCCCCAGGCGCCGTCGATCACCGCGATGCGACGGCCGAGGAGCTCCGTCAGCTGCTCGGTACGCTGCGCAGCCCGCCGGACCCGTTCGGGGTCGACCGGGCGGAGGGTGCTGTCGTGCGCCGAGGTGCCCACCGAGTGATCCGCTCCCGTCGTAGATGACACGATCCCCCAGGGTACCTGCTGGAGGGGTAGCGACCAGGCCCCGCGACCGCGGGGTCGTAGGCTGGGGAGATGACCGACCGAGAGCCGAGCATCACGGGTGGCGACAGCACTCCGCACCTGGTCGATCCGGTCCTCATCGCCGCGTTCGAGGGATGGAACGACGCCGGTGAGGCCGCGAGCACCGCGCTGGAGCACCTCGAGCTCAGCTGGGACGCGAAGCCTCTGACCTCGATCGATCCAGAGGAGTACTACGACTTCCAGGTCACGCGTCCGCACGTCAAGCTCGCCGACGGTGTCACCCGACGGATCGAGTGGCAGACCACCCGGCTGTCCTGGGCGACGCTGCCGGGCACCGACCGCCATGTCGTCCTGGTCAACGGGATCGAGCCGAACCTGCGCTGGAAGACGTTCTGCGCCGAGCTCGTGGGTCACGCGGAGCGTCTCGGCGTGACGAAGGTCATCACCTTGGGGGCCCTGCTCACCGAGGTCCCGCACACCCGGCCGACGCCGGTGAACGGCACATCCTGGGACGCGGAGTCGCAGAAGGCGATGGGCACCGAGCCGTCGAACTACGAGGGCCCGACCGGGATCGTCGCGGTCTTCCAGCAGGCCTGCGTGCAGGCCGGCATCCCGGCCGTCTCCTACTGGGCCGAGGTGCCGCACTACGTCTCGCAGGCCCAGGTCCCCAAGGCCGCGGTCGCGCTGCTGCACCGGATCGAGGAGTCCCTCGACGTCGAGGCGCCGCTCGGGGTGCTGCCGGAGAAGGCCGAGGAGTGGGAGCGGACCGTCTCGGAGATGGCCGACGCCGACGACGAGGTCCGCGAGTACGTCCGCCAGCTGGAGGAGCAGGCCTCGGAGTCCGACGACGAGGAGGCCCGCACCGAGCTGCGCGAGACCTCCGGGGACTCGATCGCGGCGGACTTCGAGCGCTACCTGCGCCGCCGCGGCCCCAACTCCTGACCCGCCCGGTGGTCACCGCCCTGCGCCGGGGGGCGCTGTTCGCCGGGGCGTTCCTCGGCCCGTTCGGCGGCGGGATGACCGCGGCGATGCTGCCCGAGCTGGGTACCGAGTTCGGCGTCCCGACGGCGACCGCGTCGGTCTCGATCACCGCGTACCTGCTGCCGTTCGCCGGGGTCATGCTCGTCTCGGGCACCCTCGGCGACCGGTGGGGGCGGGGGCGCACCGTCGTCGCCGGGTACGCGCTCTACGTCGTCGCCTCGCTGGTCTGCGTGCTGGCGGTGTCCTGGCCGCTGTTCCTGGCGGGGCGGGCACTGCAGGGCGTCGCGAACGCCTTCACCACTCCCCTGCTGCTGGCGGCGCTGGCCGCCGCGGTGGAGCCGGACCGCCTCGGCCGGGTGCTGGGCTGGTTCGGGTCGCTGCAGGCGGCCGGACAGACCTCGGCGCCGCTGGTCGGCGGGCTGGCCGCGGAGGTGGACTGGCGGTGGGCGTTCTGGGGCGCCGCGGGAGTGGCCCTGGTGCTGGCGGTGATCGGCATCCCCGGCGGCGGGGCGCCGTCCGACGGCGACCCCCGGCCACGGCTGCGGGCGGCCTGGACCGGCCCGGTGCTGCGGCTCGGGCTGGTCGCCGGGATCGGCTGGGGCTGCCTGGCCGGGCTGAACTTCCTGCTCGCGCTGCGGCTGGAGGAGGTCTTCGGGCTCGGCTCGGGGCCGCGCGGGCTGGTGCTGACCGCGCTGGGGGTCGCCGGGATCCTGACCGCGCGGGTGATCGGCGGGGCGGTGGACCGGTTCGGGGCGCGGCGCTGCGTACTGGCCGGGTCGGTCGTCGGCGGCGTGCTCGTCGCGGCGATCGGGCTGGTCCCGTGGCTCGGGGTGGTCGTCGCGCTGTGGGCGGTCGGCGGGGTGTGCAGCCAGCTCGTCCTGGTCGGGGTGAACGCGCTGGTCCTCGGTCCGGCCGGGGGCGGCGGGGGCGGGGCGGTGTCGGTGGTGCAGGCGGTCCGTTTCGCCGGGACGGCGGCGTCGCCGGTGGCGCTGACGCCGGTGTACCACGCGGACCCGCTGGTGGCGTTCCTCGCGCCGGCGGCGCTGCTCGCGGCGGGCGCGCCGGCCGTCCTCGCGGTCGACCGGGCGCGCCGCGTCTGAGGCCCGCCCGACGGCGTGCGCCCGCAGGTCGTCGAGGTAGACCCGTTCCGGGGTGCGGGCGTGGGTGGCCTCCGGCACCACCGGCGGCGCCGCACCTGCGCTCAGTGCGGCGCGGGCCGCGCAGTCCTCATCTGCTCTACAGCCGATCTACAGCTGCACCCCGAGAAGCGCGTCCAGCGCGGTGCGCACCTGCTGCGGGGCCGCGGTGTCGGTGCCGCGGCGGGTCAGCGCCTCCTCGGCCCAGGCGTCGACGGCGGCGAGCGCACCAGGGGTGTCGAGGTCGTCGGCGAGATGGGTTCGCACCTTGGCGACCAGCTCGGTCGCGTCCGGCCCGGCGTCGAGCCCCACGGCCTCGCGCCAGCGGGCCACCCGCCGGTCGCCGGTCGCGTGTACCTCGTCGGTCCAGGCCCGGTCGGTGCGGTAGTGCCCGTCGAGCAGGGCGACCCGGATGACGTTCGGGTCGACGCGGGCGTTGCGCAGCTTCGAGACGAAGACCAGGTTGCCCTTGGACTTCGACATCTTCTCGCCGTCGAGGCCGATCATGCCGGTGTGCACGTAGTGCCGGGCGAACGGGTGCTCACCGGTGAGCGACTCGGCGTGCAGGGCACCGCACTCGTGGTGCGGGAAGATCAGGTCCGAGCCGCCGCCGTTGAGGTCGATCTGCGGGCCGAGCCGGTTCAGCGAGATCGCGGCGCACTCCACGTGCCAGCCGGGACGACCGCGACCGAGACCCGAGTCCCAGGCCGGCTCACCGGGGCGCGCGGTGCGCCACAGCAGCGGGTCGAGCCGGTTGCGCTTGCCCGGCCGGTCCGGATCGCCGCCGCGCTCGGCGGAGAAGGCCAGCATGGTGTCGAGGTCGTAGTTCGACTCGTAGCCGAAGTGCCCGGTGGCGGACACGTCGTGGTAGACGTCGGGGTACTCCGGGTCGTCGATCCGGTAGGCCGCGCCGGAGGCGACGAGCTTCTCGACCAGCTCGGCGATCTCGGGGATCGCCTCGACCGCGCCGACGAACTCCCGCGGCGGCAGCACCCGTAGGGCCTTCATGTCCTCGCGGAACAGTGCGGTCTCGCGCAGGCCCAGCACGATCCAGTCGTCCTGGTCGCGCTCGGCGCGCTCCAGCAGCGGCTCGTCGATGTCGGTGACGTTCTGGACGTAGTGCACGTCGTGTCCGAGGTCGCGCCAGTAGCGGTTGACCAGGTCGAACGTCAGGTAGGTGGCGGCGTGGCCGAGGTGGGTCGCGTCGTAGGGGGTGATCCCGCAGACGTACATCGTCGCGACCGGGCCGGGCGCCGTGGGCCGGACCCGGCCGGTGGCGGTGTCGTGCAGGCGCAGCGGCGGGCCGCTGCCCTCCAGTGCCGGGACGTCGGTCGGGGCCCAGGTCTCCATGCGGTCAAACCTACCTAGCTCTCGGAAGCGGTCACGCATGCGAACGCGCGGTGCCCGTCGCAGATTCCGGCGAGGCCCTGGCGCCGGTCACCACCACCGGTGGTCGAGCTTGGACTTGATGTCGCGGACGTGGCGGCGGGCACAGGCCGGGCAGAGCCGCCCGTCCCGGCCGCGTTCGTCGCGGTCGGTCACCCAGCCCGCGACGGCGGCGACCCCGGCGTCGTCGGGGCCGGGGGCGCCGCAGAGGCGGCAGGCGGACGGCGTCACGCCTGCGATGCTGCCTCGGCGGCCCGCTCGGTGTCGAGGGCCGCGCGACGCCGGCCGACCCGCTCGGCGATCACCGCGCAGGCCATCAGCTGGATCTGGTGGAACAGCATGAGCGGCAGGACGACCAGTGCCCCGGCGGGGCCACCGAACAGCACGCCGGCGATCGGCAGTCCGCTGGCCAGCGACTTCTTCGACCCGCAGAACACGATCGCGATGCGGTCGGCGTCGTCGAACCCGAGCGCGCGGGACCCGTACGCGGTCGCGGCGAGCACCAGGGCGAGCAGCACCAGGCAGATCCCGAGCAGCACGAGCAGCGAGACCGGGGTGAGCCGTCCCCAGATCCCCGCCACGACGCCCTCGCTGAACGCGGCGTAGACGACCAGCAGGATCGATCCGCGGTCGACCAGCGCCAGCCGCGTCCGGTGCCGGGCGACGAACCGGCCGATCAGCGGCCGTGCGGCCTGCCCGGCGAGGAAGGGCACCAGCAGGCGCAGCGCGATGTCGCCGAAGCTCGACGCGTCGAAGCCGCCGCTGGTCGCCAGCAGCAGTGCGGCCAGCACCGGGGTGAGGACCACGCCGAGCACGTTCGACACCGACGCCGCGACGATCGCGGCGGGCACGTTGCCGCGGGCGACGCCGGTGAAGGCGATGGAGGACTGCACGGTCGAGGGCAGGCAGCACAGGAACACGACCCCGGCGGCGAGCGGCGCGGGCAGCAGCCACTCCGGCAGCAGCAGCACCGACAGCCCGAGCAGCGGGAACAGGACGAACGTGGCCGCCAGGACGGTGCCGTGCAGCCGCCAGTTCCGCAGCCCGCCCAGTGCCTCGGCGGCAGAGAGGCGGGCGCCGTAGAGGAAGAACAGCAGCGCGATCGCCGCGGTGACGGCGACGTCGACCACCCCGACCGCCGCGCCGCGCGCGGGGACCAGCGACGCGACACCGACCGTCACGAGGAGCAGCACGAGGAAGGGGTCGGGACGGACACGCATGGTTCCATCCTGCAAGCCGGGTCCCGATCGGGAAACCGGCTGATCACCATGACTGTGTCCGCGAACTACGATGACCGGGTGCTCGACCCCGTACAGCTGCGGTCCTTTGCCGCCGTCGCGCGCGCCCGCAGCTTCACCCGGGCCGCCGCGCGCCTCGGCGTCGGCCAGTCCACCGTGAGCCAGCACGTGCGACGCCTGGAGGCGACGGTCGGACGCGCGCTGCTCGAACGCGACACCCACTCGGTGTCGCTCACCGTCGACGGCGAGGCGATGCTGGAGTTCGCCGCCACCATCCTCGACGCGGGTGACCGGGCGATGGCGCACTTCCGGGCCTCGCGGGTGCACGGCCGGGTGCGGTTCGGGGTGTCGGAGGACCTGGTCCTGACCCGGCTGCCCGCGGTGCTTGCGGACTTCCGCCGTCGCCATCCCGAGGTCGACCTGGAGCTGACCGTGGGCCTCGCCGGCGATCTCGAACGCCGCCTCGCCGCCGGGGAGCTGGACCTCATGTTCGCCAAGCGCCTGCCCGGCCCCGACGACGGCCGGCTGGTCGTGCGCCGCGACCGGTTCGTCTGGGTGGGGGCGCCCGGGCTGCCGCTGGGCCCCGGCGACCCGGTGCCGGTCGTCGCCTATCCCCCGCCGAGCCTCTCGCGCACCGCCGCCGTCGGGGCCCTGGAGGCCGCGGGGCGGCCGTGGCGGATGGCCTGTACCAGCGGCAGCCTGTCCGGGCTGCGGGCCGCCGCGCTCGCCGGGCTGGGGGTGCTCGCGCACGCCGCGACGCTGGTCCCCGACGGGCTGGAGGTCGTGCCTGAACACGCCGGGCTGCCCGATCTGGGTCCGGTCGACGTGGTGCTGGCGCACGGACGACGCCGCAGCGGCCCGGCCGAGGCGCTGGTCCGCAGCATCCGCTCGGCCGACCTCCGTCCGGAGTCCTGGACTCCCCCGATCGGCGGCTAGGGTCCCGGACCGTGTGCCGCCCGCCGATCGTCCTGCTGCTCCTGCTGCTGGTCACCGGGTGCGCCGCACCCGCGCCGGGGTCCCCGACGCTGGAGCGGGTCGCGTCGTCGCAGGTGCTGCGGGTCTGCTCGACCGGTGACTACCGGCCGCTGACCGCGCTGGCCGCGGACGGCACCTGGTCCGGGATCGACGTCGACATGGCCCGCGACCTCGCCGCCGAGCTCGGCGCCCGGGCCGAGCCGGTGCGCACGACCTGGGCGACCCTGCTCGACGACGTCGTCGCCGGGCGCTGCGACATCGCCGTCGGCGGCATCTCGGTCACCCCCGACCGCGCGGCGCGGGCGGTGTTCACCGAGCCCTACCTGCGCGACGGCAAGACGCCCATCGTGCGCTGCCCCGACGTCGCCCGCTACGGCACGGTCGCCGACATCGACCGGCCCGGCGTGCGGGTCGTGGTGAACCCGGGCGGGACCAACGAGCGCTTCGCCCGGGAGACCTTCACCCGCGCGACGATCGTCGACCACCCGGACAACTCCACGATCTTCGACGAGATCGTGGCCGGCCGCGCCGACCTGATGGTCACCGACGCGATCGAGACCCGCTGGCAGGCCGCCCGGCACCCCGGGGTGCTCTGCGCGGTGCACCCCGACGCCCCGTTCACCGACTCGGAGAAGGCCTACCTGATGCCGCCCGGTGATCCGGTGTTCGCCGCCCGCGTCAACGACTGGCTGCGCACCGCCCGCACCGACGGCACCTGGGACCGCCTCGCCCGCCCCTGGCTCGGCTGACCCCACACCCGCTGTCGGACCCCTGTGCGACGGTGCGGGCATGCGCATCGTCGTGACGACACCGACCGGCACCGTCGGCTCCCGGGTCCTGCGCCTGCTCGTGCAGGCCGGGGTCCGGCCGGTGGCCCTGCTCCGCGACCCGGCACGACTGCCACCCGACCTGGCCGGTCTGGTCGAGCCGGTGGTCGCGGACCAGACCGACGCCGACGCCGTCGTCGGCGCCACCCTGGACGCGGACCGGCTGTACTGGGTGAACCCGCCGGGCCGACCCGGCACCGACCCGCTCGCCCACCACGCGGCCTGCGCGGCCGCCGCCGCGGAGGCGGTGCGACGCAACGGGATCAGCGCGACGGTGTTCCAGAGCAGCGGCGGGGCGAAGCTGCGTCGCGGGGTGGGGGACATCGACGGCCTCGCCGCGACCGAGCAGGCCCTCGACGCGACCGGTGCGCCGGTGCTGCACCTGCGGTGCGGCTACTTCATGTCGAACCTGCTGCACGCGGCCGACGAGCTCGCCGGCGGGACCCTGTCGACGCCGTGGCCGCCGGACCGTCCGCTGCCGTGGGTGGCGCCCGGTGACATCGCCGCCGTCGCCGCGGTGCGGCTGCTCGGTCCGGTGTGGTCGGGGCGGCTGGTCCAGGCGGTGCACGGGCCGGCGGACCTGACGTTCGACGACGCCGCGGCGGTGCTCACCGAGGTCCTCGGCCACCCGGTCCGTGCGGTGCCCCTCGGGAGCCGGGAGTTCCGGGAGATCCTGGCCGGGGCCGGGATGACCCCGGCCGAGGTCGACGCGGTCGCCGGGATGGCGGAGGGGCTCGCCGCCCCCGGGTACGTGCCCGAGCAGCGCCGCGACGCGGTCTCGACGACCCCGACGACCCTGCGGAGCTGGGCCGCCGAACACCTGCGCGCACCGGAACCCACCTGACCGCAGCGGGCCGCCGACGCTGCTGCGGCTCAGCCGGTGCGGCGGCGCAGGTAGTCCGAGACCACCTCGGCACCGAGACCGTCGAGGTCGGGCTGCACCACCCGTCCCCCGGCCCGGCGGGCGAGCCGGTTCACGAACGACAGCAGCCCCGGGTCGTCGCCGAGCACGAAGAAGGTGAACGCCGCGTCCATCCCGATCAGCTTGTCCAGCCCGTCCACGGTCGCCCGCAGGGTGTACGGGCTGGGCGGGTAGTCGAAGAACGCCTCGCCGTCGGGCTCCAGGTGCGCGGTCGGCTCGCCGTCGGTCACCACCAGGACCACCGGCGTCGCGTCGGGCTGGTGGGCCAGCCGTTCGCGGGCCAGGAGCAGGGCGTGGTGCAGGTTGGTGCCCTGCATGTACACGCCCTCCAGCCCGATCAGCTCGCCCAGCTCGACGGTCTGCGCGTGCCGGCCGAACGTGATCAGCGAGAGGTCGTCGCCGCGGAAGCGGGTGGAGATGAGCTGGTGCAGGGCCAGGGCGGTGCGCTTCATCGGCACCCACCGGCCCTCGGCGACCATCGACCACGACGTGTCGACCAGCAGCGTGACGGCGGCCCGGGTGCGCTGCTCGGTCTCGACGATCTCGACGTCGGACACGTCGAGTGCCCGGCCGTCGCCACCGGCGCGGCGCAGCTGGGCGTTGAGCAGGGTCCGGGGCACCGACCAGGCCTGGGTGTCCCCGAAGGCCCACGGCCGGGTCGCCCCGGTCGCGTCGCCCGCCGCCCCGGCACGCCGGGTGTCGCGCTGCCCCGACCGCCCGGAGATCCGGTCGGCGACGTCGCGCAGCACCGACTGCCCGAGCGTGCGCAGCGCCTTCGGCGAGAGCAGCAGCGAGCCGTCGGGTGCGCGCCGGAACAGGTCCTGGCGCTGCAGCTCGCGTTCCAGCTCGGCCAGGGTGCGGGCGTCGGCGGCGGCCTCCGGGCCGAGCATCTCGGTGAGCGCGTCGAGGTCGATGTCCTCCATCCGCGCACCGGGGTAGCTCTGCGCCAGCTGTTCGGCCAGCGCGTCGAGCTGCCCCAGCTCCTCCAGGGCGCGGGTCGCCTCGCCCATGCCCATCGGGTTCTCGCCGCGGAAGTTCCCCTTCCCCGACCAGTCCTCGCCCGGACGCAGGCCCTGCAGCTGCGTGTCCAGCCGGGCCAGCGACTGCGCCAGCCGCGGGTCGCCGAACGCCTGCTGGGCCAGTTCGGCCAGCTCGGCCCGCTGCTCGGCCGACATCGAGTTCATCATCCGCTGGGCCGCGGCGGCCCGGGCGGCGAGCGCGGCGACCAGCTCCTCGGTGTTCTGCGGGTTCTCCGGGAAGTGCTCGCCGTGCTCGCGCATGAACTCGGCGAACCGTTCGGTGGTGTCCTCGCCGCGGGCGTGGCGGTCGAGCAGGTCGTTGAGGTCGTCGAGCATGGCGTTGATCCGCTCGACGTCGGAGGGGGTGGCGTTCTGCATCGCCTGCTTCATGCCCTCGAAGCGCTGGTCGAGCATCTCCCGGCCGAGCAGGTCGCGGATCTCCTGGTAGGCCTCGCGGGCGTCGGAGGAGCGCCAGTCGTACTCACCCAGCTCGCGCACCGCGCCGCCGGTGTCGGTGGGCAGGGCGTCGAGCTGCATCTCGCGGAACCGCGCGTCGTCGGAGTCCTCGCTGCCCAGCGACTCGCGCTCGGCGTCCAGCGCCCGGGCCAGGAGTTCGCGGACCTCCTGCAGCGTCCCGTCGATCCGGTTGTCGCGCTGCAGGTCGCGGCGCCGCTCCCACACCCGGCGGGTGAGGTCGTCGAGGCCGCGTCGCCCGTCGAGACCGCGGCGGAGCAGCTCCTGCAGCGCCTGGCGCGGCGAGGAGCCCTCCATGACGTCGCGACCGATCTGGTCCATCGCCGCGCGGATGTCGTACGGCGGCGCCAGCGGGTCGGGCCCGCCGGCGTAGGGGCCGTAGGCGTAACGGCGGCGACGACGCCTGGGATCAGCCATACGACACCGTGTCTCCGTCGTCGCTCTCGTCCTTGGCCAGTTTGCGGGTCAGGAACAGGTACTCCAGCGTCAGCTCCGCCGCCGAGGCCATCGGCCCCGGGTCCTCGGTGCCCGAGGCGCCCAGCTTGGCCGCGATCTCGGTGAGCGCGTCGACCTGCGGCAGCGCGGCGACGACGTCCTTCGCCGGGATCCGCTCGCCGGTCCGGACCGGGCTGGTCGAGACCGCGTCGGCGAGCTCGTCGAGGTCGACGCCGCGGAGCGCGAACCGGGCGGTGTCGGCGGTGGCGCGGCGCAGCAGGTGCTCCAGCACCTCGTCCTCGCGCCCCTCCTCCCCCGACGCGAACTCGATCTTGCCGCGGAGCACCGCGGGGACGGATTCCAGGTCGACCGGGCGGGCGTACGGGGTCTCCTCCCCGGTCAGCGCGGCACGGCGCAGCGCCGCCGCGGCGACCGTCTCGGCGGCGGCCACGGCGAACCGGGCCGACACCCCCGAGCCCTGGTCGACCGCGGAGGAGTCGCGCAGGTGCCGGGTGAACCGGGCGACGACCTCGAGCAGGTGTCGCGGCACCTCGGCGACGAGGTCGGCCTCCTGCGCGACGAGCTCGACCTCGGGCGCCAGCTCCAGCGGGTAGTGGGTGCGGACCTCGGCGCCGAACCGGTCCTTGAGCGGGGTGATGATCCGCCCGCGGTTGGTGTAGTCCTCGGGGTTCGCACTCGCGACGAGCAGCACGTCCAGCGGCAGCCGCAGCGTGTAGCCGCGGACCTGGATGTCGCGCTCCTCCATCACGTTGAGCAGCGCGACCTGGATCCGTTCGGCCAGGTCGGGCAGCTCGTTGATGGCGACGATCCCGCGGTGCGACCGCGGGACGAGCCCGAAGTGGATCGTCTCGGGGTCGCCCAGCGAGCGGCCCTCGGCGACCTTGACCGGGTCGACGTCGCCGATCAGGTCGGCGACCGAGGTGTCGGGCGTGGCGAGCTTCTCGGTGTAGCGGTGGTCGCGGTGCACCCACGCGACGGGCAGGTCGTCGCCGAGCTCGGCGGCGCGCCGGATCGAGGCGGGGACGATCGGCTCGTAGGGGTGCTCGCCGATCTCGGAGCCCTCGATGACCGGGGCCCACTCGTCGAGCAGCCCGGCCAGCGAGCGCAGCAGCCGGGTCTTGCCCTGGCCCCGCTCACCGAGCAGCACCAGGTCGTGGCCGGCGATCAGGGCCCGCTCCAGCTGCGGGACGACGGTGTCGTCGAAGCCGACGATGCCGGGCCAGGGGTCGCGGCCCTCGCGCAGGGCCGCCAGGAGGTTGTCGCGGATCTCGTGCTTCACAGGGCGCTGTACGTGACCGGACGCACGCAGTGAGCCGACGGTACGGGGAAGGTCAGGTGTGACGGGCACGCTCTCCACGCTACGCCCGCTCCCGGGGTGCAGCGCGTCGTCGCGGAACGATGTTCCGCGGGACCGGACTGGAATCTGTCTGGCTGTACAGATAGTTTGTCGGTATGGCCGATGCCCGCCCCGACGGACGACGACGACGCGGCGCCGACACCCGTCGCGCGCTGGTGCGGGCCGCCGTCGACGTCGTCGTCGCCCACGGCTTCGACCGGCTCACGCTGCGCCAGGTCGCGGACCGTGCGGGCGCCTCCGCCGCGGCGGCGACCTATCACTTCGGCACCGTCGACGCGCTGCTGGAGGCGGTCGTGGTCGAGCTGGAGCGCGACGCCGTCGCACGGCTGAGCGAGCTCACGCGCCGGGCCCGCTCCGGCGAGCTGACCCTGCTCGACGCCTGCACCGCCTACCTGGCCGACCTGCTCGGCCCCCGCCGCCCGGTGTTCCTGACCATGCTGGAGCTGCGCGTCCGCGTCGCCCGGGGACACGGCGGCGCCACCGGCCCGCACGGCACGGAACCCGACCCGGAACCCGACGCGGCCCTGATCGACCTCATCCAGGACCACGTCGGGAACCGGGAGCGGGCCCGCGAGCTGTTCGCCGGGGTCTTCGGGCTGTCCGCGCTCGCCGTGTTCGCCCCCGCACCGCCGACGGAGCACGAGCTGCGGGCCCGGATGGCGCGGCTGCTCGCCGGAGCCGGGCTCCCCACCGACGACGACCGCGACGAGACCCGCCACGGGCCCCGGCCCGAGACCCGCCGCCGGACCCGACGGCCGCGGCCCGAGACCCAGGAGGACCGGTTCCCGTGACCGCCACCCGATCCCCCGGCGCGCCCGACCGCGGCGCCGTCGCCGCCCGCTTCGGCCCCGCCCGCGCCGACCTCGCGCTGCGCGCCAGGACCACCGGCGACCCGCTCGCCGACGCCGTCGTCGCCGAGATCCGCGCCGCGGGCCGCGACGGCGGCCGGGCGCTCACCGCCCAGCTGCAGCGCGGCATCCGCGAGGGACTCGCCTCGCTGACCGACCCCTCCCCCGCCGTCGCGGCCCTGCTCGGCTCCGCCGAGTCGGTGCCCGCGGGCACCGACCCCGCGATCCTCGACACCGGGGTCCGACCGATGTTCACCGCGCCGCCCGCGGTGCACACCCTGTCGCTGTCGGCGGGGGCACTGCTGCGCACCTACGGCTCGCCGTCGATCGCGGTGCTGCTCGGCACCACCGGACGGCTGGTGGAGTCCGCCGAGCGCCGCCTCACCGAGACCGGCGCCTGGCTGCTCGCCGCCACGCTGCCCGGCGGCATGCGGCCCGGCAGCCCCGGCTACGTCGGCACCCTGCAGGTCCGCGTGCTGCACGCCCACATGCGCGTGCTCGCCCGCGACCGCGGCCTCGACGAGGCCGTGCACGGCACCCCGGTCAACCAGCTCGACCTGGTCCGCACCTGGCTGGACTTCACGCTCGTCTCGATGCGGGCCGAGGCGACGATCGGGTTCGGGCTCACCCCCGCCGAGATCACCGAGGTCTACGCCTGCTGGCAGCTGCTGGCCCATCAGCTCGGCATCGACCCCGAGCTGGTCCGCGACGTCACCTCGCACGCCGCGGCCGAGGAGCTCGACGCGCTGGTCAGCGCCGTCACCGGACCGCCAGCCCCCGAGTCACGCGCCCTGGCCGGGGCGCTGATCGGGGCCGTCGCCGTGCTGCTCGTCGAGCCGCTGCGCCTGCCCGTGCCCCACGGCCGGCGCCTGTTGCGGGCACTGGCCCGGCGCTTCCACGGCGCCGCGGTGACCACCGGGCTGGGTCTGCGGCGCAGCCCCGGGTGGGAGCTGGCCGTCGCGGCCCTCGGCCGGATGGTCGCGCTGCAGCGCCGGTGGGTCCGGCGCAGCCCGGCGTCGCTGGAGGCCGTGCGGGTCCGCAACATCGCCGCGACCCGGGCGCTGCTCGCCGACGACGGCCCCACCCTGTTCGAGGCCTACGGCGCCTGAGGTCGGTCCGGGCCGTCCCACCAGCGCGACGACAGCCCGGCGGCCTCGACGGCCCCGGCCAGCGCGGCGCGCCGCCGGTCCGGCCCGACCAGGACGATGCCTCCGCCGTGGCCGAGTGCGGCGGCGACCCGGTCCGCGGGCTGCAGGTGCAGACCCGGGCCGAGGTCCGGCGACCCGAGCTGCGGGTAGGTGTCGGCGACGGCGAGCAGCGGCCCGGCCGGGCCGTCCCGGCGCCCCCACAGTGCGACGACGTGCGCGACCGACCAGTCCGGCCCCGGGCGGGCCCCGGCGTCGAGGTCGGCGACGGCGGTCGCGGCGGCGCCCAGCTCACCGGTCGCGAGCGACGCGAGCACCCCGACCGGGCCGTCGCCGGTGACCGCACCGAGCAGCCCCACGAGCCGGTCGCCGGTCCAGTCCCCGGCCGCCGGGACCGCCGCGAGCGACTCGCCGGAGAACTCCTCGACCGCGCGTCCGAGGCCGGCCACCGGGGTGCCGGAGGGCTCGTCGTCCGCGGCGACCGGCAGTCCCTGCAGGTAGTCGGCGTCCGCGGGTGCCCCGGGCGGCCGCGACGCCACGTCGTCGCCGGGCCGCACCCGGGTGCCCGCCGCGTGGGCGAACGCCGCCACCGTCGGTGCGGGCAGCGGCGAGAGCGCGGCGACGAGCAGCCGGGCGACGAACGGCCCGGCCAGCTGGTCGGGCTGGGGCAGCGACGCCGCGTGCACCCGCACCAGCGCCTCCGCCCCGGGGAACGCCCGGACCGGGCCGCTCACGGGGCCACCAGCAGCCACACCGGGATCGCCACCAGCGCGACCGCGACCAGCCGGACCAGCCCGTGCACGACACGCGGCAGCGGGGCCGGCGGCGCGGTGATCCGGTCGATCCGGGCCTCCAGCGCATCGGTGAACGAGGACAGCGCCGCCGCCGGCGCGGACCCGCCGACGGCCTTGAGGGCGGTCGCCAGCTCGGTCGGGTCGCAGAGCTTGCGGGCGACGTCGTCGGCCCGCATCTCGATCAGCCGGGCCACCGCGAGCTGGGCGTGCACCATGCCGCGCACGAACGGTGCCGTCGCACCCCACGCGATGAAGGGCAGCACGACCAGGTCGTGGCGTTCGCGCAGGTGTGCCCGCTCGTGCGCGAGCACCGCGACGACCCCGGCGGTGTCGAGCGCGTCCAGCACCCCCGCCGACACCACCAGCCGGGAGCTGCGCCCGGGCAGGCAGTAGGCGACCGGTACGGGATGGTCGAGCACGCGGGTACCGGAGGCGTAGGGCCAGGGCGAGGCGAGCACGTCGAGCAGGTCGCGGTGGCGGCGACGGGCCCGCAGCGTCCGCACGGTGGTGATCACCAGCACCGACAGCAGCCGCAGCAGCACCCCGACCGCGATGAGCAGCGCCCCGACGTGCAACGGGTCCATCCGTTCCGGCCACTCCCCGGCCGACAGCGACGACGCCAGCGCGGCGGCCGCCGAGGGCAGGCTCTCCCCCATCGGGGAGAGCCCGTAGGCCAGCCCGGCACCGAACAGCGAAATGCCGCCGCCCAGCCCGACGGCCTGCCACAGCAGCAGCGCGCCGACCGGGTCGCGGCCGGGCCAGCGCGCCCGGGCCAGGGCACGGCTGACCGGCTCGGCGAGCAGTACGCCGAGCAGCCCGAGTCCGAGCGCGGTCAGCTCCATCGCGTCACATCGTCGCGGAGGGCGCGCCGCGGCGCCGCATCACCCCCGCGACCGGACAGGATCCTCGACCGTCCGGCGCTCAGCCGAGCAGGTCACGCAGGCGCGACCGCTCCTCCTCCGACATCGAACCGAGGAATCGCGCGAGGGCGGCGCCGCGGTCGGACGCGTCGTCGAGCGCGTCGGTCATCAGCTCGGCCACGTGGTCCTCCCGGCTGGCCACCGGGCGGTAGTGGTGGGCGCGGCCGTCGCGGATGCGCCGGACCAGCTGCTTGCGCTCGAGCCGACCGAGGACGGTGAGCACGGTCGTCGTGGCCAGGTCGCGGTCGGCGAGCTGATCCTGCACCTCACGGGCCGTCATGTCCCGGTCCGACTCCCAGAGGACGTTCATGACCGCCCGCTCCAACTCGCCCAGACTCGTCACGTAGGTCATCCTACGCGAACCTTTCTACTGCGCGTAGAACCCCCGCGGGAGATGGCTCACACCCGGGTGTGTCGTCAGTGGATCTGCACCTGGTCGCCGACCTGCAGGTTCTCGAACCACTGGCGCGCATCGGACTCGCCGAGCTTGACGCACCCGGCCGACGGGGTCGAGAGGTCGCCCTGGTGGAAGGCGATCCCGCCCTGGGCGAAGAACACCGACCACGGCATCTGGGTCAGCCGCTCCCGGCTGGTCCGCTGCTCGGCCTTCCACTGCACCGCGAAGGTGCCGGTCGGCGTGGGGGCCTCCGGGTCGCCCGGGCGCATCGCGACCGGCCCGGCGACGACCTGGCCCGCCTCGATCAGCCAGGTGGAGCGGCTCGCGAGGTCCACACAGGCGCGCGCCGAGGAGGTGCACGGCGTCCCGGCGACGAGCGAGCCGGTCGCGACCTGCCGGTCGGTGGGGTCGGGCTGCTCCGACGGCTCGGCGAGCGCAGGGCCCACCACGAGCCCGGCGAGGGCACCGCTCAGTGCGACACCCGCCACGAGGAGCCCGACGATCCGGCTCCGTCCCCGTGCCCGCATCCGTCCGCTCCTCCGTCGGGTCCGGCGGGCTCGACCCGCCCGGACCGACCGGATGCACAGCGCGACCGGTCGTCCTCGAACCGTAGTTCGATCACGATCTTGGACTGAACGGGTGCATCGCATACCCCCGATCGGCGGTACGCGAGGCGCGCCGGACGGTCGGTGGCGGCGGTCAGCGGCCCCGGAACACCGGGACGCGCTTCTCGGTGCGGGCGGCGCGGCCCTCGGCGATGTCCTCGGCGGCCCAGCAGCCGCGGAAGTCCGCGGCGAGCCCGTCGACGACGGCCGGGTCGGTGTGCCCGCCACGGCCGAACGCGTTCACCGCACGCTTGTTGTAGGCCAGCGTGAGCGGGGCCATGGTCGCGACGTCACGGGCCAGGGCGAGTGCGGCGTCGCGGTCGCCGAGGGTGTCGGCGAGGCCGCGGGCGTGCGCGGTGGCGGCGTCGACCGTGGCGCAGGCCAGCAGCAGACTGCGGGCCGTGCCGCCGCCGGCGATCTGCACCAGCCGCTCGATCGTCCACGGGTCCACGGCCAGCCCGAGCCGCGCGGTCGGCAGCCCGAACACCGCCTCCGGGGCGGCGACCCGCAGGTCGCAGGCCAGCGCCAGCTGCAGCCCGCCGCCGATCGCGGGCCCGGTCACCGCGGCGACGGTCGGCATCGGAAGGTCGGCGACCGCGTGCAGGCCGGTGTAGAGCGCGTCGAGGAACTGGTCGGTGTAGACCTCGCCGAAGTCGGCGCCGGAGCAGAACGCCGACCCGTTCCCGGCGACGACGACCGCCCGCGCGCCGGCCGCGCGGACCTCGGCGGCGGCGTCGACCAGCTGCCGGCAGGTCGCGATGTCCAGGGCGTTGCGGCGCTCGGGGCGGTTCAGCTCGATCAGACCGACGTCGTCGTGGGTGCTCACGGAGATCACGGGCCGGACCCTAACCCGCGGTCGACCCCCCCGGACCCGTCCGCGTGACCGGCGCCGCGCCCGGCGGGCGCGGGCTCGCTCCAGCTCTGTCCGCACAGCTCCCGGGCCAGCCCGACCGCGAGCTGGTCGATCCGGCGCAGCCTCCGCGCCGCGGCCAGCCGCCGCGTCCGCTCGGTCCCGGGGCCGACCACCGCCCGCGACGCGGCGTCGGCCTCGGCGGCGTCGAGCAGCTCCTCCGCGGAGCCGACGCCGTAGTCGGCGGGGCTCGCGCCGGGCGGGTGCTCGCGCCGGTCGGCGGGGCCCCAGCCGTCGTCGAGGATGCGGCGCAGGCCGTCGAGGTCCGCGCGGACCCGCTCGGCCGCGGGCTCCAGCGTCGCGGCCCAGCCGGGCGCCGACGCCGTCGCGGCCTGGGCGGCGAGCTGGCGGGTGTAGTGGTCGATGGCCCCGACGACGCGGACGGTGTGGTGCACCCCGCGGCGCAGCGGCCTGCGGGCGACGGGGTGCTCCAGCGGCACCGCACGGGTCCGCACGGTGGCCACCGCGGCGTCGACGGCGCGGGCCCGCTCCAGCGGGTCACCGGCTCCGGGGCGGCCCAGTGCCGCGTCGACCGAGGTGCGCAGGGAGACGTCGACCGCGGTGAGGGCGTCGTCGAGGGCCTCGGCGAAGGCCGTGCGCGAGCGGGTGGGCAGGATCAGGTAGGCGGCGAGCATGCCCAGCGCGCCACCGACGACGGTCTCCTCCACCCGCAGGACCAGGGTCTGCACGCTGAACTGGCCGATCACGCCGTAGAGCAGGGCCAGCACCGCGGTGATCCAGAACGCCATCATCGCCTGCGAGATCCGCACCAGGTACAGGGCGAGGAACACGCAGACGAACAGCAGCGCGAGGCTGGCGACGACGTTGCCGCCCACCAGCAGCGCCAGCAGCATCCCGGCCACGACGCCGCCCGCGGTGCCCACCGCGCGGGCCCAGCCGCGGCTCAGGACGTCGCCGCGGCTGGCGGTGCCGGCGAACACCACGAACGCGGCGATCACCGCCCAGTACCAGCGGGCCGGTGAGATGAGCTCGCCGACCACGATCGCGAGGCTGGTGGCGACGCCGACCTGCACCGCCTGGCGGGTGTGCAGCGCGAGCCCCTCGAACCGGTCCCGACCCGCCGGGGTGTCGCCACCGGTCTCACCGGAGGAAACGGTCTCACCGGAGGGAGCAGGGGCACCTGAGGGAACGGTGTCGCCGGGCGGGGCCGGGTCGCCGGAGGGGACCGGGTCGCCGCCCGCGGTCGCCCGGTCGGTGTCGTGGTGCTCGGCGATCCGCAGCCGGGCCTGCTCGACGGTGGTCTGCATCGCGTCGGCGAGCCGGACGACGGCGAACCCGATGCGCTGCTCACGAGCGGCGGGCCCGACCCCGGACGGCCGGTCCACGATCTCGGCGACGGCCGACCGGGCGCCGTCGTAGAGGCGGGCGGCGATCGCGCCGGGTGTCCCGACGGCGGTGGCCGCGGCGAGGGCCCGCAGTCCCTCGGCCAGCGCGGCGCGGTCGTCGTCGGGGATCGGGTCGTGGTGCTCGACCGACCGGCGGACCGACATCGCGACCCGTTCGGCGGCCAGCTCGGAGTCGATGATCCACTGCCGCAGGCCGGCGGCGGGTCCCGCGGTGGCGGCGGTGTCGTTCCCAGCGTCGGTCGCGGTGTCGGTCGGGGTGTCGGTCCCGGCGGCGGTGTCGGTGTCGGTGTTCGTGTCGGGGTCGGGGTCGGTGTCGTCGAGCCGGTCGGTCACCAGCAGCGCGGTCTCGTTGAGCCGGGCCTGGGCGCGCACCAGCGGGTCGAGGTCGGGCTCGCCCTCGGTGGTCTCCACCGCCTCGACGGCGGTGAGCAGCAGCGCGTGCAGCCGCGCCTCGAACGCCCGGAACAGCGCGTCCAGCACGGCCTCGGAGCGGCGGGTGAACACCAGGCAGCGCAGCAGGAAGGTGCTGCCGATGCCGATCACCACGCCGGCCAGCAGGTACGGCAGCTCGGCGGGGCCGGCGTGCAGGAACTGCACGAAGAAGAACGGCATGAACGCCGCCATGCCCAGCGCGACCCCGCGCGGCCCGTACCGCCGGACCGCGACGGCGACGACCATGACCAGGACGAACACGACGTCGGCCGCGACCCGGTTCGTCGACAGCAGCGCGGACACCGTCGCCGACGCCGCGGCGGGCAGCACCATCAGGGCGGTGGTGACCCGCCGCCGTCGCAGGTCGTTCTCGTTCACCGCCAGGTTGCTGACCATCGCCAGCACCACGGAGAACAGCACGATCGTGACCGGCTGCCCGGTCAGCGCGCGCAGCACGCTCGCCAGCACCGCGGCGAGCAGCATCGCCGCCGTCGCGACCGAGGCCAGGTGCAGCCGGGTGTGGCCGGGGTCGACCGCGGCCGCCCACGTCCGCAGCTCGCCCCACCGGGCCGGCACCGGCATGCGCCGTCCGCGCTCGACCGTCCGCGTCACGGTGCGAGTCTGACACGCACCGCGACCGCCGCTCCGGGGGTCAGCCCGCGGTGCGGGCCTGCGGCGGCAGCGACGCGGTCGGCACCGGGTTCGTCGCCCCCGGGACCGGCTGCGAGGCGGGCCGGGCGACCCGGATGCCGAGCACGTCGCCCGCGGCCGCGGCCATCGCGCGCATGCCCTGCGCGTTGGGGTGCACCGGCGCGGCCGGGGAGGTCGGGAGCAGGCCCTCGACCCACTTCACGCCGGGCAGCGTGCAGGCGTCGTGGCCGATGGTCGGGGTGTAGGTGTCGACGTAGTCCACCCCGGCGTCGCGGGCGGCGCCGGCCAGCATCGCGTTGAGCTTCTTCTCGGTCTCGCGCAGGTAGGCGGTGTCGCCCGCGCTGAACGGCATGACCGGGTAGCAGCCGGGACCGGTGTCCGGGAGGATCGACGGGTACCCGACGACGGCGACCCGCGCGGCGGGCGACCGCTCGCGGATCTGCTCGAGCACGTCGGAGACCTTCGACTCGGTGCCGTCGATCCGCTCGGCGAGCTGGTCGGTGCCGCCCGCGGTGAAGAAGTCCTTGCAGGCCGCGCCGAACAGGTTCGCCGAGGAGCGGCGCACGCACTCGCCGATGATACCGGAGAACCCGATGTCGTTGCCGCCGATGGTCAGCGTGACCAGCGACTCGGACCCGTCGAGAGCGTCGAGCTGCGGCGGGTTCGGGCCGGCCTTCACCTCCTGCGGGGCCGTCATGACCTCGGTCGTCGCACCGCTGCAGGACACATCGGTGAACCGGCCGATGCCGGCGGAGCGGGCGAGCACCGAGGGGTAGTTCTGGTTCGAGCGCTGGCAGCCCGACGGCGTGCCCTGCTGCACCGGGACCAGCGGGCCCGCGGCGTAGGAGTCGCCGAGGGCGACGAAGCGCCCGACCGGGGCGGAGTCGAGGTTGCGCGCGGACAGCGTGGTCTCGGCGAACGTGGTCGGCGCCTCCGCCTGCGCGGGCGCGAGGGCGCTCATCCCGGCCGAGCTCAGCAGGGTCATAGTCGCCACGGCGAGCCACCGGGACGGGCGGGGACGGCGCACGGGTTCTCGGACCTCCGGTCGGACGTCGCCGGCGTGGGCACGCCGGTCCTGACCGACCAACGATCATCGTCGCGGACCGGTTACGCCCCGTTCGGCGCACGTGACGGGCCGGGACCGCCCGGCCCGTCACGCACCGTGGACGGGGCTCGCTCAGTCGGTGAGCCTGCGCAGCGACAGCGGCGCGACCAGGCGGTGCCGCAGCGCGGTCGCGTCCCACAGCTGCGGCTGCAACGGCATCGACGCGAGCCGCTCGGCGGCCACCGCGCCGGGGTCGGCCATCGGCTCGCGGACGCCGGCGAGGAACGCCCACTCGTGCTCCTCGCACCCGATGTAGACCCCGCGACCGCCGGTCTCGCCGAACACCGCGGCGAAGCGCTGCCAGGCCGAGCGCAGCGTCGCGTCCCGCCACACGGCCGGGCTGCCCGCCTGGAACACCAGGACCCCGCCGGGGGTGAGCCGCTGTGCGCAGGCCCGGACGAACTCCTCCTCGTAGAGCCGGTTGATCTGGGCGTCGGGCACGTCGGGGCGCTCGTCGGGCAGGTCGACGATCACCAGGTCCCAGTGCTCGCGCGCGTCCAGGACGAACTGCCGCCCGTCGCCGTAGGTGAGGTGCACCGGGCCCTCGCCGCGCTCGGCCGCGGCCAGGGACTCGGGGGTGTAGCCGTAGGGCAGGTGCTCGGCGCAGATCCGGACGGCCTCGGCGTCGATGTCGACGTGGTCGACCCGGCTCGCGCCGGCCGCGACCGCCATCTCCGACGCGACGCCCTCCGAGGAGCCGATGATCAGCACCCGGTCCAGCTCGCGGGCGAGCAGGGCACCCGGCCACACCAGCGCTTCGTGGTAGGTGAGCTGGGTGTGCTCGGTGGACTGGCGCTCGTCGTCGCAGAAGAGGGTGACGCCGTGCGCGGTGTCGGCGACGACGACGTGCTGGAACCCGGTGTCCGCGACGTGGTGGACCCGGCCGAGGTCCCAGCGCCGGGTCAGGCCGGGCGAGAGGGGTTCGGTGACCGTGCGCGGGGCGCCGCCGCGGTCGACGACCTGCAGCGCGGTGTCGGTCGCGCCGACGCGGTCGGCGAGGCGGCGCACGGCGTCGACCGGGTCGGCGCTCTCGCCGCAGGTGAACACGTCGACGTGCATGCCGCCGTGCTCGGGCCAGGTGTGGATCGAGGCGTGCGACTCGGCCAGGACCGCGACGACGGTCGCCCCCTGCGGTTCGAACCGTTCGACGACCACCTGGCGGACCTGGGCTCCGGCCTCGGTCAGCGCGGCGGTGAGGTCGCTGCGCAGGCGGGCGCAGTCGTCGAGGATCTCGGGGGCGATGCCGCCGAGCTCGGCCAGGACGTGCCTGCCGACCGGCGACGAGGTGCTGGGCAGTGCGGGCGCGCCCGTCCCCAGCCCGGTGCCCGGATGCAGTTCTCCGGCCGCGGTGGCGGGCACGGACATGGTGGGCGAGGTGGAAGATGACACGTCCGGACACGTTAACCGCGATGTGGGAACGCCGCCCCCTCCTCGCCGACGACCACGTTCAGCGGTCCGAAGCCGTTGAACCCGATCGAGGCGTAGCTGGAGGTGTAGGCGCCGGTCCCGAGCAGGTCGACGACGTCGCCCGCGGCCAGGTCCAGCGGCAGCGCGACCGTGGTCCGGCGGTAGACGACGTCGTCGCCGTCACAGGTGGGGCCCGCGACCACGACCGGTCCGCACGGGCCGGAGCGGCCGGGCACGCGCAGCGGGTAGGCGATCGCCTCGCCCTCGGTCTCGGCCAGGCCCTGGTAGCGGCCGACGTCGAGGTACACCCAGCGACGGTGGTCGACCCCCGGGCGGCGGGACACCCGCAGCACCCGGGCGCGCAGCACCCCGGCCGGGGCGACCAGCGCGCGGCCCGGTTCGAGCAGCAGCGTCGCGTCGTCCACGTGCCCGGCGGCGACGGCCGTGGCCACCGCGCTGCGCACGGCCGCGGCGTAGTCCTGCGCGGGGGCGACGGCGGTGCGGTAGGCCACCGGCCAGCCGCCACCCAGGTCCAGCTCGGGGCGGCGCAGCCCGGCCCGCCCGGCGACCCGCAGCGCGAGCGCGACGGCCCCGGCGTAGGTGGCGGGGCGGGTCTGCTGGGAGCCCGCGTGGAAGGTGACCCCGGCCGCGACCAGGCCGCGGTCCGCGACCCGGTCCAGCAGCGCGACGGCGGCGTCGGGCGGGGCGCCGAACTTGCCGTGGAACGGCGTCGCCGAGCCGGTGTCGTCGACCGAGAGGCGGACCTGCACCCGGGCGCCGGGGACCTCGGCGGCGAGGGCGTCGACGTCCTCGGCGCTGTCGGTGACGAACCGGGTGACGCCGTCGCGGGCGGCCCGGGCGGCGGCACCGGGGCCGCGCACCGGGTTGCCGTGCTGCAGGGTCGCCGGGTCCGCCCCGGCGGCCAGGCACAGGTCGATCTCGGCCTGGGAGGCGACGTCGAACCCGGCCCCGGCCGCGACGAGGGTGCGCAGCACCGCGGGTTCCGGGCAGGCCTTGACGGCGTAGAGGATGCGGGCGTCGCCGAACGCCGCGGTCAGCGCGCGGTACCGCTCCCCGACGACGACGGGGTCCAGCGCCAGGTACGGCGTCGGACGGTCGGTGGCGAGCAGCCGCTCCAGGCCGGGGCTCAGGGTGTCGGGCACACCGCGATCGTCTCCCGGGCCGGGCCGCGCCCCACCGCCGGGGCACGACCTGCGGGGCCACGACCCGCCGGGGCCCGGACCGGCCCGACCGGACCGCTCCGGGCGCCGGGCCCCTGATCTAGGTTCGACCCATGACCGCACCGAAGCCGCAGCGCCGCGCCCGGAAGATCGCCATGACCCCGGAGGAGGTCACCGCGTTCCTCGATGCCGAGCGCACCTGCCGGGTCGCCACCAACGGCGTGAACGGCCCGCACGCCACCCCGCTCTGGTACGTGTGGGACGGCGAGGCGCTCTGGCTGACCTCGCTGTCGCGCTCGCAGCGCTGGACCGACCTGCAGCGCGACCCGCGGATCGCCGTCGTCGTCGACGCCGGCCACGACTACTCCGAGCTGCGCGGGGTCGAGCTGCGTGGCTCGGTCGAGGTCGTCGGCGAGGTCCCGCGCACCGGGGAGCCGCACCCCGAGCTGGAGCGGGTCGAGCAGGCGATGGCCGACCGCTACTTCGGCGGGCAGGTCGTGATCGACGGCCGGCACGCCTGGCTGCGGCTGCGCCCGGAGAAGATCACCAGCTGGGACTTCCGGAAGATGTGATCGTCACGGGTGAGGGGATCGGTGCCGGATGTGGCACCGATCCCCTCACCCGTGACGATCACCGGGTTCCGGCCGGGTCAGGGCCGCCCGGTCACCAGCGGCCAGAGGCCGTCGGCGCCCGCGGCCAGGGCGGCCGCACCGACCCGGTCGTTCCAGTACGCCTCGGTGCCGTCCTCGTCCCGCCAGGCCCACAGCCGGGTCGTGACCAGCCGCAACGCGTGCTCACGGGTGAACCCGATCGCGCCGTGCACCTGGTGGGCGATCCGGGCGACGGCCGTGGCCGCCTCCGAGCAGCGGGCCTTCGCCGCGGCGACGGCGAACGCGGTCTCCGCGGCGGCGAACCCCGCGCGCTGCGCGGTCGAGGTCGCCGCGGCGGAGGCGGCCGAGGCGGCGGCGACCTCCGACCCGGCCTCGGCGAGCATCTGCTGCACCGCCTGGAAGCGGCCGATGGGGCGGCCGAACTGGGTGCGCTCCCCGGCGTAGGCGACCGAGGCGGCCAGCGCGCCGCGGGCCGCGCCGGCGAGCAGCAGCGATCGTGCCAGCGCCGCCCGCAGGGTCAGCTCCGTGGCCGCGTCGGCCGGGGCGGTGCCGATGGCCGTCGGGGTGACCGCGTCGAGGGTCAGTCCGTCGCGGGGCTCCTCGGCGAGGTTGACGCCCTCGGTGACCCGCGCCGCGGCCGCGTCGAGCACGAGCACCCGGTCGCCGTCGAGCACGACGACCGCGGCGAGCGAGCGCCCCCACGGCACCCGGGTCAGCTCCGCCGACACGGTGCCGCTGCCAGTGACGCCGCCGGTGCCGCCGTCGGTGCCACCACCAATGCCGCCGTGAGTGCCGCCGCCGGTGAGCGCGCCCCCGGCGGCCCCGGCAGGGCGGTCCCCGCCGGTCGCGTCGGTGACGACCGCGGCCAGCGGCCCGTCGGGCACGGCGAGTCCGGCGGCGCGGGCCAGCCACCCGGCGAGCAGGTCGGTCTCGGCCAGCGGCAGCCGGGCCGCCGCCGCGCCGGCGACCTCCAGCAGCACGGCGGCGTCGTCGAGGGTGCCGCCGGTCTCCGGGTCGGTCAGCGAGGTCAGCCCGGCCCCGGCGCACGCCTTCCAGGCGGCCGTGTCCAGGCCGGTGCCCTCGCGGTCGTCGGACCCGGCGGCCAGGATCGACGCGGCCAGGTCGGCGAGGTCGGTGTTGCGGGCCATCAGCGCAGTCCCATCCCCCGCGCGACGATGCCGCGCAGGACCTCGTTGGTACCGCCGCGCAGGGTGAACCCGGGCGCGTGCAGCACGGCGTCGGCGAGCAGCCGAGCGAACCCGGACTCCGCGCCGGGGTCCGGTGGGATGTCGACCAGCAGCCGGGCGGCGTCGACGATCTCGTTCTCGAAGCGGGTGCCGAGGTCCTTGACCAGGGCTGCGGCCAGCTCGGGCGCCTCACCCGACTCCAGGGCCCCGGCGACGGCCAGCGACATGGCCCGCAGCGTCCACAGCCGCGACACCAGCGACCCGACCCGGCGCCGGGTGCCGGTGTCGACACCGCCCGACGCCGCGGTCAGCTCTCCGACCAGCGACGACAGCAGCGGGTAGGTCGACAGGAACCGCTCTGGTCCGGACCGCTCGAACGCCAGCTCGCCGGTGACCTGGGCCCAGCCGTTGCCGATCTCGCCGAAGACCCGCGAGTCGGGGATGAACACGTCGTCGAAGCGGACCTCGTTGAAGTGGTGTGCCCCGGTGAGCAGCGGGATCGGGCGGATCTCCACCCCGGGCGAGTCCAGCTCGACCAGGAACTGGGACAGCCCCGCGTGCCGGTGGGCGTCGTCGCGCGGCTCGGTGCGCACCAGCGCGAAGAACGCGTGCGCGTGGTGGGCCCCGGAGGTCCAGACCTTGGTGCCCGACAGCCGCCACCCGCCGTCGACGCGGGTCGCCCGGGTCCGCACCGACGCCAGGTCGGAGCCGGAGTCCGGTTCGGACATGCCGATGCCGAAGTACACCTCGCCGCGGGCGATGCCGGGCAGGAACGCGCGACGCTGCTCCTCGGTGCCGTGGCGCAGCAGCGACGGCCCGATCTGGCGGTCGGCGATCCAGTGCGCGGCCACCGGGGCGCCCGCGGCGAGCAGCTCCTCGGTGACGACGTAGCGCTCCAGCGCGGTGCGGCCGTGCCCGCCGTACTCGGTGGGGATGGTCATACCGAGCCAGCCGCGCTCCCCCAGCCGCCGCGAGAACGACTCGTCCCAGCCGGAGAGCCACACGTCCGCGCGCGGGGTCCAGCGATCGGCGTCGCGCTCTTCGTCGAGGAAGGACCGGACCTCGGCCCGCAGGTCCGCCAGCCCGGCGGGGAGCTCGACCGGGTCGGGCACGAGCTCGGGCAGCGTCGCTGCCGCTGTCGATGTCACTGCCACGGGCCTCATCATGACCCAGCCCCGCCGACGCCGCCGGTGTCTATGGGCCGACTCACCGGGGTACGTTCCGGGCATGACCACCAATGCTGACGAGCGCAGGGTGCTGGATGCCGTCCCCACCGGCCTGTTCATCGGCGGCCAGTGGCGGCAGGCGGAGAACGGTGCGACCGCGAAGGTCGAGGATCCGTCCACCGGAGAGGTCCTGACCGAGGTCGCCGACGCCTCCCCCGCCGACGGCATGGACGCCCTCGCCGCCGCGCACGCCGCGCAGCCCACGATCGCCGCGATGGCACCGCGGGAGCGCAGCGAGATCCTGCGCCGCGCCTACGACCTGCTCCACGAGCGGATCGACGACCTGGCCCTGCTCATGACCCTGGAGATGGGCAAGCCCTTCGCCGAGGCCAAGGGCGAGGTCACCTACGCCGCGGAGTTCCTCCGCTGGTTCTCCGAGGAGGCCGTGCGGATCGACGGCGGCTACCAGGTCGCCCCGAACGGCCAGACCCGCTTCCTCACCATCCGCCAGCCCGTCGGGGTCTGCGTGTTCGTCACCCCGTGGAACTTCCCGCTGGCCATGGGCACCCGCAAGATCGCTCCGGCGGTCGCCGCCGGCTGCGCCTCGGTGATCAAGCCCGCACCGCAGACACCGCTGACGATGTTCGCGTTCGCGCAGGTGCTGGCCGACGCGGGCCTGCCCGACGGCGCCCTGAACGTCATCAACGCCACCGACGCCGGCGCGGTGATCGAGCCGATCCTGCGCGACGGCCGCGCCCGGAAGATGTCGTTCACCGGGTCCACCCCGGTCGGGAAGCTGCTGCTGTCCCAGGCCTCGGACAAGGTGCTGCGCTCGTCGCTGGAGCTGGGTGGCAACGCCTCGTTCATCGTGCTCGACGACGCCGACGTCGACGCCGCCGTCGAGGGCGCCATGATCGCCAAGATGCGGAACATGGGCGAGGCCTGCACCGCGGCGAACCGGTTCTACGTCCAGCGCGGCGTCGCCGAGGCGTTCACCGCCAAGCTCGCCGAGCGGATGGGTGCGCTCAAGGTCGGCCGGGGCACCGAGGAGGGCGTGAACGTCGGCCCGCTGATCGACGCCAAGGGCCGGGACAAGGTCACCGACCTGGTCGCCGACGCCGTCGCCGCGGGCGCCTCGGTCGCGCTCGGCGGGAAGGCCCAGGACGGGCCGGGCTACTTCTACCCGCCGACCGTGCTCACCGACGTGCCGGTCGACTCCCGGCTCAACCACGAGGAGATCTTCGGCCCGGTCGCGCCGATCACCGTCGTCGACACCGCCGACGAGGCGCTGGCCGCGGCCAACGCGACCGAGTTCGGCCTGGTCAACTACGTGTACACGCGCGACCTGAACCGGGCGCTGCACATCGCCGAGAACCTCGAGAGCGGCATGATCGGGCTCAACACCGGCCTGGTGTCGAACCCGGCCGCCCCGTTCGGCGGAGTGAAGGAGTCCGGGCTGGGCCGCGAGGGCGGCGCCATCGGCATCGACGAGTTCCTCGAGACCAAGTACGTGGCCATCGGCTACAGCGGCTGACCACGGGCACGGACGAGGGCCCCGGCGCCGTACGGCGCCGGGGCCCTCGTGGTTCGCGGACCGGTCAGTTGGCCGGGGCCGCGGGTGCAGCAGGTGCCGCAGGTGCCGGGGCCTGCGGCTGGATCGGGACCGCCGCATCCTGCCCGGGCACCGGCTCGGCGGGCTGGGTCACGTCGGCCCGACCGCCCGAGACGAGCTCGACCAGCTCGACACCGCCGTTGAGGGTCAGCATCACGATCAACAGCGCCACCGAGGCGACGGCGGCCGCGGTGAGTCCGCGTTGCGCGGACCCGCTGGTGACCAACCGGCCACGGCTGGTCTCCACCACCCAGGCGCGGGCGGCGAACACCGCCAGCATCAGGCCGAAGGCGATCCAGGTCAGGACGAATCCGTTCACGGGTTCGGCACCTCCCCGCCGGCCGCCGGGGCCGGGGCCGTCGCCGGTGCCGGGACAGCCGGCGCCGGGGGCGGGTCGTTGCGCACCAGGATCGCGTCGAAGCCGCTCTCGTAGGTCGCGCGGTACTGGCCCGACGCGATCAGCTGGTTGCGGATCTCGAGCGTCCAGCCCGGCTGGCGGTCGTTCAGGACGACGCCCTGCTTCTCGATCGCCGGGTAGAACAGCAGTGTCTGCGGCTGGACCTGGTCGATGCAGCGGAACGGGTCCGCGGCGAGCACCGCGCAGCCCTGACCGCCCGAGGCCATGTTGTTGTGCTCGCCGACGCCCTCCAGGGCGTACGGCCCGACCGTCGACAACGGCTGCACCGTCGCCCCGGGCGGCGCCTCGTCGTAGGCCTTGCGGGTCATCTGGACGTCCTCGGTCGTGACGTCGGTGTAGGCCTCGTTGCCGCCGCGGATGAAGATCAGCAAGCCGAAGACCACCACCATGCCCACCGCGAGCAACCGTTCGCGTTTGCGGTCGACCCGGGCGAAGGCCCGCAGCGCGTCGACGGCCAGGATCGACAGGATCGGCAGGCCGTAGAGCAGCACGCGCAGGAGCAGCTCGCCGCCGTAGCTCTGCACGACCGCCATGCCCATCGGGATGATGGCCAGCAGGATCGGCACGAGGTCGCGACGGCGGCGCCAGTAGACCCAGGCACCGGCGAACCCGATGATGTAGGTCAGGCCGGTCATGACGACCCGGAGCCCCTTGCCCACCAGCTGGCCCGTGTCGCCCTGGAACCGGTCGGCGACGCCGGCCTGCAGCGCACTGCCCTCGTCGCCACTGCCGATGATCATGCTGATCTGGTTCATCCAGAAGTCGCGGGCGCCGATCAGCACGAACACCGCCACCGCGGCGATCGCGACGATCACCAGCCCGCGGCCGCGGAACCGGCCCACGATCGCCAGCACGGCCAGCTGGCCGATGATGGCGAACGGGGTCAGCTGGTGGGCCGGGGCCACCGCGATCACACACAGCGCCGCGCAGAAGTAGATCAGCAGCAGCTGCCGGGCGGGCAGCGTCGGTGTGTTCGGCGGGGTCAACGCCGACACCAGCCAGCGCCGCCACCGTGGCAGCGGTGGTGCCCCACGGTGCGCCCGTGGCCAGCCCGGGGCACCTGCGTTGTCGACGCGACGGGTGGCCAGCGGGCCGAGCGCGAAGGTCAGCACCGTCAGCAGCAGCACGATCGCGGTCGCCTGCGGCGAGAAGTAGTCCTGCTCGATCCAGTTCAGGCCGATGAACAGCCAGGCCGCCACCCACGGTGCGCGGGTGCCCCCGAGCATCGAGCGGGCGAGCGCGTAGACACCGATCGCCCACACCGCGGTGACGGCGGGCGGGTACCAGCGCAGGACCGTGTCGAGCTGGTCGGCGCCCGCGGCGTCGCGGATCCACGCCCACTGGGCGAAGAACGCCGGCCAGTAGAACCGGGCGTCCACACCGGTGGGCGGGACGCCGTTGTTGCTGGCCACGGCGTCGACGAAGCCGGAGATCAGCCACGCGGTGGTGAACCGCGCCTGGGGCTGCACGACCGAGGGCAGACCGGTGGAGCAGAGCAGCAGCACACCCGTCGCGGCGCCCAGCATCGGGATCCGCGGCCGGCGCGACCACAGCTCGACCAGGCAGGCCCCGATCGCGAGCAACAGGGCCACCCACGCGAACGGGCTCAGCGCCGGGGCCAGGCCCCAGCCGCCCAGGTCGGACAGGTCGGTCGTCGCCGCGGCGACGGGCAGCAGCAGCACCGCGAGCACGGCCAGGACCGGGGCGCCCCAGACCCACAGCGGGGACAGCGGCTCGGCGGTCTCCGGCGCGGGCGGCGGAGGCGGTGGCGGACCGTCACCGGGCGGGCGCGGGACCGGGCCGCGGACGGCCATGGTCGGCGAGTCCGGACCCGGCGGCGTGACGAACTGGGTCCGCTCGCTCGCGCTCTCCTCCGCGACGCGGGTCCGCGCGACGGCGGGCTCCTCGCCGCGGTGGCCGCGGGTGGACGGGTCGGGGCCGCCCGGCCGGCGGGTCTCCGACGTCACGACTTCACCTCCGGTGTGCTCCGGCGGTTCCACGCCGGGACGAATCTGAGTGCCAGCGCGCAGAGGACCTGCGCGCCGACGTAGCCGAGGACGACCGGCAGCATGGTCATGCTGACCGCCGCGGTCCCGGGCTCGGGCAGCGGGACCAGACCGGCGAAGGCCACGACCAGGCCGGTGTTGAGCAGCTGGATCTTCGCGTAGCCCATGCCGTCGCCGTCGGCCTGGCGGCGGGCGAGCTCGAACACGACGATCAGCCGGAAGAACAGCCCGCCCATGAGCACGGCCAGCGCCGGGGCGCCGGGCGCGTAGCCCTCCCCGAGCAGCGACAGCACCGGGTAGCCCAGTGCCGCGCCGAGCCCGAGCGCCGGGACGAACAGCAGGAGCATCCGGCGCCGGGCGACGCGGGCGAACTCCTCGGCGCGGTGCGGCTCCCGGGCGGTCTGCACGGTCAACGAGTTGGTGAAGAACGTCGCGGCCAGGTCGATGACGGTCACCGCCTGCCAGCAGATGAAGAAGACCGCGCCGATCTCGTTGCCCATCCGGAAGTTCGCGAACAACGGGACCTGGTTGTAGAGCAGCGCGTTGCCGCACTGCGCCAGCGCGGTCGGCGCGAGGAACGCGATCATCTCCGGGCGCGACGGGAGCGTGCCCGGCCCGCCGGCGCGGGCGAAGCGCCGCACCATGAACCAGAGCAGGACGGTGCCCGCCGCGATCCACAGCACGACCGGGATCGCCCAGGACAGCACCAGCGCCTCGGACGCGAGCGTGCTGCCCAGCGCCAGCAGCAGCACGATCCGGGTCACGGCGAAGGTGCCGTTGCGCCACACCGCCACCCACGGCCGCCCGATGGCGACCATGACGAAGTCGTGGACGACGAACACGCACCAGCCGGCACAGGTCAGGACCAGGACGACCAGTCCCCAGCCGAACGATCCGCCGCCGGCGGCCTCCGCGACCCGGGGCACGAGCGTGCCGTAGATCAGGCCGATCAGCCCGGACAGCGGCATGATCAGCAGCAGCGAGCCGAAGGTCAGCCGGACCGACTTGCGGCCGGCCCCGGGGAGCCAGCGCAGCAGCGCGAGCCCCAGGTTGAGCTGGGCGACGCCGCCGATCAGCTGGAAGGCCGACACGAACTCCGAGGCCCGGCCCACCTCGGACTGCGGCATGATCCGGGTCGCGATCAGCACGCCGAGCAGCCCGGCGACCGAGCCGAAGCCCGAGCACAGGGTCAGGGCGATGCCGTCACCGATGCCGCCGTTGCGGTCCGGGACCTGCTCGCCGTCGCCGCCTCCGCCGCCCGGTCCGGGTGGTGGGGTGGGCGGCGGGGTAGGCGGGTTCTCACCGGGCCCGCGCAGCCCGACCAGCGGGGGCAGGAACTCGGTGTGCTGCTCGGCGTTGCGGCGCGAGTGCGCCCGGGCGTGCGCCGTGGACAGACGCTGGGTCGGGGCTTCCGGGTCGACGCCCCTCGCGTGCGGTCCGGGGACGGGGCCGGGACCGGGCGTCCCCGCGGCGGGGCGGGGACGCGCCGGCCCGACCGGCCTCACCGGAAGGTCCCGCTCACTGGGCCACCACGGCGTGGCGCAGCAGGAACGGGACCGACAGGAGCGTGACGACGAACAGGGCGACGCTCGGGTACCAGAGCCCCAGGCTGACCATGAGCTGGCCGCCGATCAGGGTGACGGCGGTGCCGACCCCGAGGGTCAGCAGCCAGACGTGCGCGGCGGGCGCGCGGCGCAGGAATCCCGCGGCGGCCCAGCCGGGGCCGAGCAGCAGGAAGCCGATGGTGACCAGCAGCCGGAACTCGCCCAACGCGCCACCGGTGACCCCGGCGACGTTCAGTCCGCAGGCGACGATGCCGGCGAGGACGAGCAGGATCGCGACGTACCGCCGCGCGGTCCTCGCGCGGGTCAGCTCTGCTGCGGACTGCACGCTCACCGCGGCTCACTCCTCTTCACTGGTGGTTCTCCCGGCACGGCGTCCCCCGTGGGACGGGTGCCGGTGGGGCGTGGACCGGATCGATCCGGTCCCGGGGCGTTCAGGACGCCTCTTCCCCCCATGCGTACCGCACACCGGTCCGCTCGGGACGGGCGGACCCGTCCCGCTCGGCGCCGACGGGGCGCTGCTCGCGGGCGACCGGCGACGGGGCCGGCTGCGCCGGAGCGGGCTGGGCGGTGCCGGGCTGCGGCTGCGGGGCCGGTCGCGACGGCTGCTGCCGGCGCTGCGGGGCCGGGGCGTCGGCACGCGGTCGCGGGGCCGGGCGTCGCTGGTGGGCCGGCGGGACCATCCGGTCCGGCGTCGTGGGCGGCACCGGGCCCGTGGGCGGGGTGGTGGGCGCCGCCGGGTGTCCGGCGGGCGGGGCGACCGCGGCGGGGCCGGGGACGGCGGGCCGGTCCTCGCGACCGGCGCGACGCCGCTCGGCGGCGAGGGTCCGCAGGACGCGGGTGCCGTCGGCGAAGGTGCGCAGGTTCGTCTCGCCGAACATCCGCTCCTTCTCCACCGAGGGGACCTCGGTGATCGTCAGACCGGCGGCGGCGACGCGGCAGTTCAGGACCGTCTCGATCTCGAAGCCGTCGCCCCAGTACATCCCGCCGTCCGGGTGCGGGGGCATGTCGACCGCGGGCAGGTCCAGCAGCGGCAGGATGTCGGCCCAGAAGGCGTTGTAGCCGTAGCAGAGGTCGCTGTAGCGGGTGCCGAACAGCGTGTTGGCGATCAGGTTCAGCCCGGCGTTGCCACCCTTGCGGAGCAGCGTGATGTCGTCGCTGCCGCCGCCCTTGGTGAACCGGCTGCCCTTCGCGAAGTCGGCGCCGTCGACGAGCGCGGCCACGAAGCGCGGGATCTCCTGTGGGTCGGCGGAGCCGTCCGCGTCGAACATGACGATCGCGTCCCCGGTGGCCGCGGCGAACCCGCAGGCCATCGCGTTGCCCTTGCCCTTGCGGGTCTGGCGGACGATCCGGACGCCGGGCAGGACACGGCGTGCGGTCTCGACGGTGCCGTCCCGGGAGTCGCCGTCGACGACGATGACCTCGTGCACGGCGGGACGCACGGCCGCGACGGCCGGCAGCACCACCTCGAGGTTCCGTGCCTCGTTGCGGGTCGGCACGATCACCGACACCCTCGGTTGGCTCGGACGACGTAGTCCGTGGTCAGGGCGCTTGTTCACCGGTCTCTCCCCCGAATCGATCGGTCCTGGCGCGCGGTTGGCGAGCAGTGCGTGTCCGGTCGTGACGACGATCCCGATCCGACCGGATCCCTTACCCCACAACGGGGGACATCCGAGATATCTCCGGTGCCGTCGGTCGCGTTACGTGAGCCGCACCGCATCGGGTGTCGCCCGGACGGTGCAAGGCCCCCGGACTCCGTCGCCGCGGCGTGGACCGACCACGCGAACACGACGACGGATACTACGGATGCGCTCCGGACCACCGCGGCGCGGGACCGCCTCGCGGGGCCCCGGCCGACGAGCGGTGACCGTCGGGCGGCGAGCGGCGGGATACCCGGCCCATGATCACGGTGCGTATCCGTTCCGTCCCGATGGTCCCGTTCGGACGTCGCACGTCCGCGCCGCCGTCCGGCACGTCGACCGGGGCGGGTAGCGTGGGTCGCCGCCTGCTCGTCCGATCCGTTCCACCCCTGCGAGGTACCCGATGAGGCCCGGCGGCTTTGTGCCCAGCGTGTCCGTCTGCATCCCGGTCCACAACGGCGAGGCCTATCTCGCCGAGACCATCCGCAGCGTGCTGGAGCAGACCTGGCGGGACTTCGAGCTCGTCGTGCTGGAGAACGGCAGCACCGACGCGAGCTGGGAGATCGCCACCTCCTTCCGCGACCCGCGGATCCGGGTCGAGCGCAACCGGCAGGTCCTGCCGCAGGGCGACAACTGGAACCGCGCCGTCGAGCTGTGCCGTGCGCCGCTGGTGAAGCTGGTGTGCGCCGACGACCTGCTGCACCCGCGCTGCCTGGAGCTGCAGGTGCCGCCGATGCGCGACGACCCCTCGCTGTCGGTGGTGGCCTCGCGCCGGCACATGATCGACGAGCAGAGCCGGGTCATCGTCCCGCGCCGCGGCCTCGGCGGCGGCCTGGTCGGGCTGCACTCGGGCAGCGAGGTCGCGCGGCGGGTCATCCGCAACGGGGCGAACCCGATCGGCGAGCCGGGCAACGTGCTGTTCCGTCACGAGCAGTTCGTCACCGCGGGCGGGTGGCGCCCGGAGCGGCGCTTCATCATGGATCTCGACCTCTGGATGCGTCTGCTCCAGTACGGCGACTTCCTCGGAGTCCCCGAGACCCTGGCCGCCTTCCGGATCGCCCGCGGCTCGGTCTCCTCGGAGTTCGAGCAGCAGATCTCCGAGGAGCAGCAGCTGCTGTTCGACGAGCTGGGCGGCTCCGGGGTGTTCGACGTCCGCCCGATCGACGTGCGGATCGGCCAGCTCGCCCTGCCGCTGGGCCGGGCCCGGCGCAAGGCACTGTTCAAGGTGTCGCGGATCGCCGCCCGCAAGGACGACAAGCTCATCGCCGAGCGCGACGAGGCCGCGGCCGCCGAGGCCCGCTGACCGCGCTGGGTGCAGGCCGCGGCCGCGGCCGCCGCCCCGACGGCATCCCGGACTCCCCGATCGGCGGGGCCGATACCGGACATCGGGGACATGCAGTCGCCTATCTGCTGCCAGGTCTTTGCGGCAGCACTGCCGTCGCGTTGAATTCCCTCACCCGGCCCGGTGGCGGCCGGACCGACCGGTGAGGGGGCGCGATGCGGACGCATGCGGTCGCCATGCACATGAGCGACGGGCTGGTGAACGGCCCGACGGCGCTGCTGTTCGCCGTCGTCGCGGTGATCGCGCTGACGGTTGCCGTCCTGCGCGCCCGCGCGGACCTCGACGACCGCACCGCGCCGATGGCCGGGCTGGTCACGGCCTTCGTCTTCGCCGTCCAGATGATCAACTTCCCGATCCTGCCCGGCGCGAGCGGGCACCTGCTGGGCGGGGCGCTCGTCGCGATCCTGGTGGGCCCCTGGGTGGGCATCATCGCGATCTCGATCGTGCTCGTCGTGCAGGCGCTGCTGTTCGCCGACGGCGGCATCACCGCCCTCGGGCTCAACATCACGAACATGGCCGTGATCGGGGTGGTCGTCGGCTGGCTGGTGGCGCGGGCGCTGCGTCGGTTCGCGGTGCGGTCGCGGGCCGGGCTGGTGGTCGTCGCGTTCGTCGCCGCCCTGCTGAACACGGTCGTCGCCGCGATGGGCTTCGTCCTGGAGTACGCGATCGGCGGCGCGGGTGGGGCCACCCTCGGCACCGTCTTCGCGCTGATGGGCGGGCTGCACGTGCTGATCGGCATCGGCGAGGGCGTGATCACCGCGGCCACCGTCGGCGCGGTGGCCGCCGTCCGGCCGGACCTGGTGTACCTGCTGCGCGGCACCGCGACCCCGCTCGCCCGTCGCCCGACCTCCGAGGAGGGTGTGCGATGACCGCCCCCGCCCACCGCCGTCCGCTGCTGTTCTTCGCCGGGTTCCTGATCGTGTCCCTCGTCGTGGCCGGGCTGGTCTCCTCCCTCGCCTCCCCCGACCCCGACGGCCTCGACACCGTCGCCCGGCAGGGCTGCACCGCCGTCGCGACCCCGGACGGCGGGGAGCGGCTGGAGGGCACCTGCATCGCGACCCACGAGAGCGACCACGCCATGGCGTCGAGCCCGCTCGCCGGGTACTCGGTCGTGGGCGGCGAGGGCACCACCGGCGTCGCCGGGGTGGCCGGGGTGCTGGTGACGGTCGTCGTCGCGGGCGGGGTGTTCCTGCTGCTGCGCCGACGGGGCGGCTGATGGGCGCCGGGCACTCCCACCCGCTCCACCTGCACCACGACTCCCCCGTCCACCGGCTCCCACCCGAGGTCAAGATCGTCTCGGCGCTGCTGGTGACGGTGTGCGTGGTCGCGACCCCGCGGGAGGCGTTCGCGGTGTTCGGCGGGTTCGCCGTCCTGCTCGCCGGGGTCTGGGCGCTGGCGGGCATCCGGCCGGGCTGGATCCTGCGGCGCTCGGTCATCGAGCTGCCCTTCGTGGTCCTCGCGGTGCTGCTGCCGTTCACCGGCCCGGCGCCGACGCTGGACTGGCTCGGTCTCACGCTGTCCCAGCCGGGGCTGCTCGGGGCGTGGAACATCCTGGTCAAGGGCACCCTGGGCGTGCTGACCTCGCTGACCCTCGCCGCGACGACGCCGATGCGCGACCTGCTCGTCGGCCTGGCGCGCCTCCGCGCCCCGGCGATCGTCACCACGATCGCCACCCTGATGCTGCGCTACGCCGACGTGATCGCCGGCGAGGCCCGGCGGATGCGGTTGTCCCGGATCTCCCGTGGCCACGACCCGCGGTTCCTGTGGCAGGCCGGGGCGACCGCCCGTGGGATCGGCTCGCTGTTCGTGCGGTCCTACGAGCGCGGCGAGCGGGTGCACCTGGCGATGCTGTCGCGCGGCTGGACCGGCACCATGCCGCCGTCGGGCGACGCCCCGACCACCCCGCGGCAGTGGCTGGCCGGGCTGACCGTGGCCGGGGTCGCGGTGCTGCTGGCCGGGTCCGGCTGGGTGGCCGCATGAGCCCGCCGTCGCTGCGGCTGACCGACGTGGCCTTCGCCTACCCCGACGGCCACCAGGCGCTGTTCGGTGTCGACCTGACGATCGCCCCCGGCGAGCGGGTCGCGCTGCTCGGCCCCAACGGCGCCGGGAAGACCACCCTGGTGCTGCACCTCAACGGGATCCTCGGCGGCAGCGCGGACGGCCGGGTGGACCGCCGGGCGGGCTCGGTCGAGGTCGGCGGGCTCCGGGTGGAGAAGCGGAACCTGCGCGAGATCCGGCGCCGGGTCGGGATCGTCTTCCAGGACCCCGACGACCAGCTGTTCATGCCCACCGTCGCCGAGGACGTGGCGTTCGGCCCGGCGAACTTCGGGCTGCGCGGGCCGGCGCTGCGCGAGCGGGTCGACGAGGCACTGGCCGCCGTGGGGATGGCCGACGCCGGCGACCGTTCCCCGCTGCACCTGTCCGGCGGGCAGCGCCGCCGGGTGGCGCTGGCCACGGTGCTGGCGTGCGACCCGGAGATCCTCGTGCTCGACGAGCCGTCGTCGAACCTCGACCCGGTGGCCCGCCGCGAGCTGGCCGAGGTGCTGCTGGGGCTGGACCGGACCATGCTCATGGTCACCCACGACCTGCCGTACGCGCTGCAGCTGTGCCCGCGCAGCGTCGTGCTCGACGGGGGGACCGTCGTCGCCGACGGGCCGACCCGGGACCTGCTGGCCGACGCCGAGCTCCTCGCCCGGCACCGGCTGGAGCTGCCCTACGGCTTCGTCCTCGCCTAGTACGGCGACGGGTTGCGCGCCCCCAGAGGCTGGTCGGCCGACGTACTCGGTCAGGTCTGCAGCGCCGCCAGGCCGAACGCAGTGCTGTCAGCGAGCAAGCTCCTGTCGCGGTCGGAACGCGTCTGACATCTGAAGGTCTTGCCCGTCAGATAGAGTAGGGACGTGTCAGAATCCGTGGATCACCCACTGACTTCAGACGTGACCATGAACCGGGACGGGCGGGTGTTGATCCCGAAGCAGGTCCGCCAGGAGCTGGGGCTCGACCCGGGCTCGACGCTGGTGCTCTCGGTGGAGGACGGCCGGGTGATCTTGGAGAGCCGGGATCAGCTGATGGCGCGCATCCGCCGCGACGTCGCCGCCGCCTGGCAGGGCGCCCCCACCCGATCCGTGGCCGCCGAGTTGCTCGCCGACCGACGCGCCGAGGCCGATGCCGAGGACGCCCGTTGACCCCCGTGCCCGCCGACACCGCGGCGTCACCGGGCACGTCGGCGGTGCTGGATGCCTCCGCGGTGCTGGCCTGGTTGCGCGACGAGCCCGGGGCGGAGCTGGTCGAGCCCTATCTCACCGCAGCCGGCGGAGCTGCCCGGATCGGAGCTGTGCTCAGCGCAGTGAATCTGTCCGAGGTCCACCAGAAGCTCGCCCAACACGGCGTCGACGCCGACCGGACCATCCGCCAGCTCCGCACCCTGGGCGTGCACGTGGAGCCCTTCGGCGCCACCGACGCGACCACGGCGGCAACGCTGTGGCCGGTCACCCGCGCCGCGGGCCTTTCTCTGGGTGACCGGGCATGTCTCGCCCTGGCCGCGCGGCTCGAACTGCCCGCGGTCACCGCGGACACCGCCTGGACCACCCTCGACGTCGGCGTCACGGTCGTGCCCATCCGGTAGAACCGCCCCGACCCCACCCCGAGGTGGGTGCGAGCGCCGGGTGTTGGTCCGACACGACACCGCCCCACCCGGCGAACCGGGCGGGGCGGTGTCGTGCGGTGCGGTGTGGTGCGGCGGGGTGGGTCAGCCGCGCTGCTCCTGGCCGTTCGGGTGGCCCTGCGCCGCATCCGGCAGGCCGATGCCGGGCGCCTCACGGGAGGACTCCAGCTGGGCCGGGGTCGCAGAGCCGCCGGTGCCGACCTCGGTGCCGGGGACCGGCGGGACGTCCGAGCCCACCGGCGGGACCTCCTGCTGGGCCGCCGCGGTGGCCGCCGCGACCTGCTTGGCGATCTCCGGGTCGGAGGAGGTGTCGAACCAGTCCTCGACGCCGTCGTCCTCGGCGGGCTTGGAGACGGTGCCGTCGTCCGGGCTGGGCTCGTAGCGGAAGACGCCGTCCTCGCCGGGCGCACCCAGCATCCGGGTGAAGCCCTCCAGTGCCTTCCCGAAGTCGGACGGGACGACCCACAGCTTGCTGGCCTCGCCCTCGGCCATCTGCGGCAGCGTCTGCAGGTACTCGTAGGCGAGCAGCTCCGGGGTGGGCTTGCCGGCCTTGATCGCGGCGAACTTCTTCTCGATCGCCTTCGCCTCACCCTGCGCCTCGAGGTACAGGGCGGCCCGGCGGCCCTGCGCCCGCAGGATCTCCGACTGCCGCTCGGCCTCGGCGGCGAGGATGGCGGCCTGCTTGGCGCCCTCCGCGGTGAGGATCTGGGACTGCTTGTTGCCCTCGGCGCTGCGGATGGCCGACTCCCGCTGGCCCTCGGCGGTGAGGATCATCGCCCGCTTCTCGCGGTCGGCCTTCATCTGCTGTTCCATCGAGTTCTGGATCGAGGGCGGCGGGTCGATCGCCTTGATCTCGACCCGGGCGACCCGGATGCCCCAGCGCTCGGTGGCCTCGTCCAGCTCGCCGCGCAGCGCGGTGTTGATCCGGTCCCGCGAGGTCAGCGTCTGCTCCAGCGTCATGCCACCGACCACGTTGCGCAGCGTCGTGGTGGTGATCTGCTCGACACCGGCGATGTAGTTGGCGATCTCGTAGACCGCCGCCTTGGCGTCGTTGACCTTGAAGTACACGACGGTGTCGATGTTGACGGTCAGGTTGTCCTGCGTGATGACCGGCTGCGGCGGGAACGACACGACCTGCTCGCGCAGGTCGACCCGCTCGCGGGTGCGGTCGACGAACGGCACCAGGATCGCCGGGCCGCCCTCGCGGATGCTGTGGTAGCGACCCAGCCGTTCGATGATGTACGCCCACTCCTGCGGGACGATCACGACCGACTTCACGACGATCGTCACGACCAGCACGAGCAGGATGATGCCGATGATGAGCTCGGCCATGTGCACTCCCCTCCTGCGCGCCGGAGAACCGGCGCCGGTGTCGCCCCGGCGTCCCCGGGGCGTCGTGCCGTCCTACCGCGGTGGCAGCTCAGGACGGCGGTAGTTCCCCCCGACCGGTGACGAGCACCGCCGCCCCGGTCACCTGCAGGATCGTGACGGTGCTGCCGGCCTCGAGGACCTCCACCCCGTCCATCGACCGCGCCGACCACAGCTCGCGTCCGATCCGGACCTGCCCCCGCTCGCCGTCGACGCGCTGCACGACCTCGGCGGCGGCGCCGACGAACCGGTCCTGGTGGCGTTCGAGGGTGCCCAGGTGCGCGTCCAGCCTGCGTTTCGCCGCCGGCCGCACGGCCAGCAGCAGCAGGACCGCAACGGCCCCACCCAGCCCGGCGGCCGGGAGGAGCGTCAGCCCGAGGGCGGCCCCGGCCGCCGCGGCGAGTGCCCCACCGCCGAGCATGACGAGGAACAGCTCCCCGGACACGAGCTCGCTGCCGATCAGCACGAGACCGACGAGCAGCCAGATCAGTGCCGGTTCCATGGCTCCCAGCGTGCCAGAATGTCCGATTCACCGTCGGCGTTTCGTCGGGATGCTCCGCACTGCTTGGCCCGATCGTTACCGGTCGGTGCCGGAGTTCGACCCCGGTGTCGGGGTCAGGCCCCCTCGGCGGTGACGAAGTCGATGAGCCGCTCGACCGCGCCGATCATCGGGGTCTCCAGGTCGCGGTAGCTGCGGACCGCGCCGAGCACCCGCCGGGCACCGTCGGCGGGCTCGCCCCACCGCAGCGCCGCGCAGACCCCGGTCTTCCAGTCGGTGCCGCGCGGGATCACCGGCCACTCGCGGATCCCGACGACCGAGGGCTTCACCGCCTGCCACACGTCGACGTAGGGGTGACCGGTCACCAGCACGTGGTGCTGGGCGGCGGGGGTGGCGCGGTAGGCCTCGCGGGCCTGCCGGGTCTCCTTGGTGCCCTCGACGAGGTGGTCGACGAGGATGCCCAGGCGTCGGTGCGGTCCGGGGTCGAAGTCCCGGACGGCCGCGGCCAGGTCGTCGACGCCGTGCAGCGGCTCGACGACGACACCCTCGACGCGCAGGTCGTGGCCCCACACCTGTTCGACGAGCGCGGCGTCGTGCAGTCCCTCGACCCAGATCCGGGCGGCGCGCGCGGTGCGGGCCTTCAGGTTCGCGACGTGCACCGACCCGGAGGCGGACAGCGTGCGACCCGCGGGGGCGGCCTGCGGCCGGACCAGCGTCGCGGGACGACCCTCGTGGAGGAACCCGGCGGGGCGCAGCGGGAAGATCCGCCGACCGCCGAAGCGGTCCTCCAGCGTCACCTCCGAGCCGGTGACGGTCACGACGGCACCGCAGAACCCACTGGCCGGGTCCTCGACGACCAGGCCCGGTTCGGCGGGGACCTCGGTCACCCGGCTCTCCCGCGGGGCACGGGTGCCCGCGGTGTCGAAGATGCCCCGGTAGTCGTGGGTCCGGCTCATGGTGAGCCAGTATCGGTCGACGTCGGTCGGTGACCGGTGCACGACACGCCCACACTCCGGTGGTCACGCTCAGCGTGAATCTCGTAGCGCTGCGTCACCCACGTGCCGGGTGTGCGACGCGGGATGGGCCGTTAGCCTGACCGCCGTGTCCTGTGCCTCCACGACCTTCGCCGTGTGGGCCTCGGCCTGGCTGGCCGGGTCCGCCGCACCCGACGACGTCCTCGACGCGCTCGCGCCGTGGTCGGAGGCGCACGACGTGCTCGCCGCCGACGACGTCACCGCCGCCACGACCGGCCTGCCCGGCCCCGGGGCGGCTCCGACGTCGACGGCGATGCTGCTCGCCGCCGTCCGCAGGGCCGCTCCGCGCGGACAGGCCCGTCTGGTGCTGCCCGCTCCCGGGGACGTGCGTGGCCTGCCCGGCCCTGGCCCGTTCTCCGACGCCGCGATCACCGCGGGCGAGGGCGTGCTGTTCCCCGACGCCGGGTTCGGCGTCGTACCGTCGCCGATCGCGGACGGGGTGGTCCGCTGGACCGTGCACTCGGTCACCGACGCCGGCCCGGTCCCCGAGTACGTCGCGCTGAACGAGGCCGAGCGGGAGCTGCGCGGCCAGGTGCGGGCCGCCGCCGCGGCGTTGACCGACCTGGGTGTGGCCCGGCACCGGCCGGGCGTGCGCGAGGAGATCGCGGCCTGGCTGCGCCGGCGCCCGCAGGCGCTGTGGCCCGGTGGGATGCCCCCGCAGGCGTTGCGGGTCCTGCAGCAGGCCGACGAGGTCGACGCGATCCTGTCCGCAGCGTCCGGCGACGAGCCCGGCGGCGCGCTGTCGGCGTCGGCGGCGATCGCCCGGTCCGACGCGCTGCGCCCGATCGCCACCGCGGTCCGGGTCGCGCGCCGCGCCGCCGTCGCCGAGGCCGTCCGGGTCCTGGTGTCGGTCCCCCGCTGATGCCCGGCTGATCTCCCGCTGATCCCAGCTGATCTCACGGCGCCGGGTGCTGCCGGAGCAGGGACTCCAGCAGCGCCCGCGCCGCCGGGCCGCCGGGCCCGCCCCAGCGCCACACCAGGTGCAGCCGCGTCCGGATCTGCGGGGTGATCGGCACCGCCACCGGCGGCCGCGCCAGTGCCACGACCCCGGCCGCGCCGAGCGCGGGTTCCGGGACGACCGCCACGCCCGCGCCGCGGGCGGCCAGACGCAGCAGCAGGGTCATCGCCCCGGACTCGAACCCGACCCGCGCGGTGAGCGACCGGGCCGCCAGCGCCGCGTCCAGCGCGGCGCGCAGACCGTGCCCGCGGGGCAGGCAGATCAGCGGCCGGGCCGCGAGCTCCTCGCACGTGATCGCGGCCCGGCCGGCGAACGGGTCGTCCGCCGCGACCGCGGCGACCAGCGGGGACTCGACCAGCACCCGTCCGTCGAGGCCGTCGGGCGGGGCGTGCGGGAACCCCAGCACGGCGACGTCGAGCCGCCCGGCCCGCAGCTCGTCGACCAGCTCGTCGGTGGTCCCCTCCCGCAGGGTCACCTCCAGCTGCGGATGGGCGACGGCGAAGTCCCCGACGGGGTCGGCGAGCACGGTGTCCGGCAGCGACGTGGCCATGCCGACCGCGACCCGCCCGCGCAGCAGACCGTGCAACGCGGCGACGGCGTCGCGGGCGTCCTCCACGGCGGCGAGCGCGGCGCGGGCGTGCGGCAGGACCGCCCGTCCGGCCTCGGTGAGCGTGACCGCGCGCGGGCCGCGCTCGAACAGCGGCGCACCGAGCTCCCGTTCCAGCTGCCGCAGCTGCGCGCTCACCCCGGGCTGCGCGACGTGCAGCGCCGCGGCGGCCGCGGTGACGGTCCCGGAGTCGACGACCGCGACCAGGTAGCGCAGGTGACGCAGTTCCATAACCAGGGATGCTAGCGAGCAGACGATCCATCTCTTCGACTTCTGCCGTGGTCGGTCCCAGGCTCGATGCCATGACCAGCACACCCAGCTTCCAGACCGGGATCACCCACCGGCCCTCGGCGGTCGTGACCGCCACCGGGGCGGACGACGTCGTCGCCGCGCTGACGCGGGCCGACCACGACGGCCTCGCCGTCACCGTGCACGCCACCGGGCACGGCCTGCGCCGCCCGTGCGACGGCGGCCTGCTGATCGACACCGCGGCGCTGGCGGAGATGACGGTCGACCCGCGCACCCGCACCGGCCGCGCGGGGGTGGGCGCGACCTGGGGCGACGTCGTCGCCGCGGCGGCGCCGCACGGACTCCGCCCGCCGCACGGCAGCGCACCGTCGGTCGGCGTCGCCGGGTACCTGTTCGGTGGCGGGCTCGGCCTCGCCGTCCGCGCCGACGGCTGGGCCGCCGACCACGTCCGCGCCGTCGAGATCGCCCGCGCCGGGGGCACCGTCACGGTGACCGCGGAGTCCGACCCGGCGTACTTCGCCCGGCTGCGCGGCACCGGCCCCGACGACGGCGACGTCGTCACCGCGGTCGTCGTCGGGCTGCTCGGCTCCGACGGTCTGGTCGGCGGCGGCCTGGTCCGCGTCCTCGGCGCCGCGGACGCCCCCGGCGACCCGGCCGCGCTGCACGCCTGGGCGGACTGGACCGCGACCCTGCCCGACGACGTCACCTCCGGGGTGTCCGTGGTCCCCTACCCCGACCTGCCCGTCCTCCCCCCGCACCTGCGCGGACGTCGCGTCCTGCGGGTCGGGGTCGTCGGCACCGGCGGTACCGGCCGCACCGACGCGCTGCTCGCGCCGCTGCGCGCCGCCGTCGCCTGGGACGACGACACCGTCGCCCCGCTGGACCCGCGCGCGTCGTCGCGGGTGTATGCCGAGCCCGAGGTCCCGCACGCCTACCTCGGCGACGACGTGCTGGTCGACGGTCTCGACCCTGACGGCCTCGACCGGGTCGTCTCCCGCACCGGGCCGATGGTCGTGACCGGGATCCGGCACCTGGGCGGCGCCGCCGGGCGGGCCGCGGCCGTCGCCGACACCGTCCGCGGCCGCGACGCCGCCTACTGCGTGAACGTCCTCGCCCCGTTCGGCGACGACGTCCCTGCCGCGTGTGCCTGGTCCGGGGTCGACCACCTCCTCGACGGGTTCTCGCCCCGCGCGACCGCCGAGGTGACGCACCCGTCGTTCCGGTACGGGCCGCCCCGCCCGGGCACCGCCTGAGTCCGTGCCGGACCGGCCGGGGGCGGCCGTGTGCGAGGTCAGCCGTGCGCGAGCAGCTTGACCACGATGACCAGTGCGCCCAGCCCGACCAGGGCGACGACCAGCAGCACCCGTCGCCACCACGACAGCGGGGTCCGCCGGGCCGCGAGCACCGCGAACAGGGCCAGCACCAGCACCGTCACCCCGGTCGCGAGTTCCAGCGCGGTGGTGAGCTCCAGCAGCCCGACCGCGGCGGCGACGAGCAGCACGACGGGCGCGGCGGAGGCCTGCAGGATCTGCCCCGAGCTGCGCAGCGCGGCGACGAGCTCGTGGCCGCGGGGGCCGTGACCGTGCACGGTGAGGTGGGCGACGACGTCGGAGAGCAGGCTCGCCGCCCACAGGGCGCCCGCGGCCACGACGACGTCCACGATCGCGGACCCGGCCGAGGATCCCTCGCCGCCGTGGCCGAGCAGGACCAGCAGGGTCGAGAGGCAGGACAGGGTGCCGTAGAGCCGCTCCCGCAGCACCGTCACCACGACCGGGGCGGGGACCTCACCGTCGCGGCGACGGCGGGAGGGAACACGGGAGGTCATGACGCCGAGCGTGCCAGGCCGCGTCGACGACGGGTCACCACGGCCACGTGCAGCCCCGGCGGCGCCACCGGCCCCGGGCGCGGTGCCGCCCGCGACGGAGCCTGCCCAGCATCCATCTCATGTGGACCCCGTGACCGTGGTCGGCATCGACGGTGACACCTCCTACCCCGAGAAGAACTTACAGTCACGCGTGACCGTCGGAAGGTCCGGACGGCGTAATCGCGGCCTGCCCCCACCGACGGATGAGCACTGCCATCACACGCTGCACGCCGGCGCCGGCCTGACGATCGCCCCCGCGAGCACGCCCGCGCCACACCGACCGACGCCGACGTCGGCTCCTTCGACGACGGCGACGGCTCGGCCCACCTCGCCCACCAGGTCGGCCGGGAGCTCGCCCGGGAGACCCTCCTCCTCGGCCGGACCGGCAACACCTAGCCGCGGGCACGCAGGGCGTCGTTGACCTGCTCGGCCATCGGCGCGCTGGACGCCGGGTTCTGACCCGTGACCAGGTTGCCGTCGACGACGGTGAACGCCTCGTAGGCAGGCCCGCTCTCGTGGGCGGCACCGCGCTCGCGCAGCCGGCTCGCCAGCAGCCACGGAGCGCCCTCCGCAGTGCCGAAGATCTGCTCCTCCTCGTCGGTGAAGGCGGCCATCCGGCGCCCGGCGAACAGCCAGCCGCCGTCCGGGCCGGTCGCGCTCAGCAGACCCGCGGGGCCGTGGCACACCGCGCCGACGATCCGGCCGTCGGCATCGGCCCGCGCCAGCAGAGCACCCAGGTCGGCGTCCTCGTGCAGGTCGACGACCGGTCCGTGGCCGCCGGGGAGCACGATCGCGTCGTACCGCTCCGGGTCGACCTCGGCCAGCACCAGCGGCGCCCCGAACTCCCGCAGGGCGGTCTCCGCGACCTCGACGTAACGCGCGCAGTCGGGGCCGGCGACCTCGGGGTCGGCGCTGTGCTGGTCCAGGGGCTGCAGAACGCCGCCCGGGGAGGCGAACTCGACGGTGTGCCCGGCGCCGACGAACGTCTCGTACGGCGCCGCCAGCTCCTCGGCCCAGTAGCCCGTCGGGTAGGAGGTGCCGTCCGTGCGCTCCCAGGTGTCGGCGGCGGACATGACGATCAGGATCCGGCCCATGGTGGTTCTCCCTCGATGGTCGACCGTGGTGCGCTCCCGGCGATCGGAGCGTGTCCCCAGCCTTGTGGCGGCATGGGTGCCGCGGGGGCCTATACCGGGCCCTGCCCGACCGCGGACTCCGCTGACCAGGACCCACAGGGCCAGGTGGGACGGACCGGGTGGGGCGATACTGGCCGGCATGGCCGGGAACAACCGCGAGCTCGCCGACTTCCTGCGCCGCGCCCGCGGTCAGTGCGACCCGGCGCGGGCGGGCCTGCCCGCCGACGGGCGCGTCCGCCGCGTGCCGGGGCTGCGCCGGGAGGAGGTGGCGCTGCTCGCCGGAGTCTCCTCGGACTACTACGCCCGGCTGGAGCAGGGACGCCGGATCGTCCCCTCGCCGTCGGTGGTCGATGCCATCGGCCGGGCCCTGGAGCTGGACGCCGCGGGACGGGCCCACCTGAGCGACCTGATCGGGCTCGGCCCGGCCTCGCCGCGGCCCCGGGCCCGGGCGGTGCAGCGGGTACGGCCCGGGCTGCGACAGCTGCTCGACGCCCTCGACGAGCCGGCGCTGCTGCTGGGCCGCCGGATGGACGTGCTGGCCGCGAACCGGATGGCCGCGGCGCTGTTCGTCGACTTCGACCGGTTCCCCGCCCCCGAACGCAACTACGCCCGCTGGATCATGCTCGACGCCGACGCGCGGTCGCTGTTCGAGGACTGGGCGGTACAGGCCCGCGCCGCGGTCGAGACCCTGCGGCTGGAGGCAGGCCGCGACCCCGGGGACCGGGCGACCGTCGAGCTCGTGGCCGAGCTGCGCCGGGAGAGCCCCGATGTCGACCGATGGTGGGGGGAGCACCGCGTCTACCAGCGGACCTACGGGACCAAGCGGCTGCGTCACCCGGTCGTCGGGCACCTGAGCGTGGAGTACGAGACCCTCACCCCGCCCGGTGATCCGGACACCACGTTGTTCCTCTACTCGACCGCGGCCGGGTCACCGTCGCGCGAGGCGATGGACGTCCTGGCCAGCTGGGCCCTGTCCGACCGGACGACCGGTGACCGGGCGGCTCAGGACGGCTCCTGACGCCGGACGCTCGCGATCTCGACCTTCACGTCGCGTCGACGCGCGAGCCGCACCTCCCGACGCCGATCCAGCCCGGTGCGTCAGTCCTTCAGGGCTGCGGCCAGGGCGGCGAGGTCGTCGGGGTGCATCCGGGCCACAGGAGCGGGTTCCACGGTCGCGCTCCGCAGCCGTTCGAGCTCGGCGGCGTGGCCGTCGCGCTCGGCGCGGACGCGTTCGATCCGGTCGGAGAGCTCCCGGATCTCCGCACGCGCCGCGTCGTGCTCCGCACGCAGCCCGTCGGCGACGGCGCGGGCCTCGGCCAGCGCGTCCTGCTGCCCGGCGAGACGGCTGCGCTGCTCGGCGACGGTCTCGGCCAGCCCGGCCCGCTCGCCGGCCACCGAGGCGAGCTCGGCGCGCAGCGCCGCCAGCTCCCCGGCCACACGGTCGCGGTCGCGGGCGAGGTCGTCGGCGCGGGCGAGCGCGGTGTCGCGTTCGTGCTCCGCGGTCCGGGCCGCGAGCACCGCGGTCTCCCGGCCCCGGCCGGCGGACGCGGCGGCCTCCCGCTCCGCACGGGCGTCGGCGACAGCGGCGGCGCGCGCGACGACGGCGGCGTCCCGGGCGGCGACGGCGTCGGCGGCCTGCTGGCGCGCGGCACCGAGGGCCTCGGTCGCCGCGAGGGCGGTGGCGGTGGCCTCCTCGGCCCGGGCCACCGCCTCGGCCCGCTCCTGCCGGGCGTCGGCGGCGGCCCGGGCCGCGTCACGGGCCCGGCGCTCGGCCGCCTCCCGGGCGGTCTCGGCCTGCTGACGGGCCGCGTCGGACTCGGTGGCGGCGGCGCGGGCGGCCTCGGTGGCGGCCAGGGCGTCGCGCTCGATCTCGTCGAGCCGGTCCAACACGGCGGTCAGTGCCCCGGACAGCTCGGCCACCGGTCCGGCGAGCGCACCGACGTGCTCGCGGAGCCGGTCCGCGTCGAGCGCGAACGCCCCGGTCCCGGTGTCGAGGCCGAGGGCCCCGAGGGCCTCCCGCTCGGCGCGGGCCATCTGCGCGCAGGTCCGACCCTGCTCCCACCGGGTGTCCCGGCAGAACGACCGCGGACGGCCGCCCTGCGGCCCGGGCGGGGGCAGCTCCGCCCGGCATCGGCTGTATCCGCACCGCACCACCGTGTCCGCCATGCACCCCACGCTACCAGTTCATGTTTCTCAAACTCGAAACCAGTTCATGGTTCGTTATCATTAACCGAGATAACACTGGATAATGCGGGGAATCCCGTATGGCTTGACAGGGACCGCCGGGAGCGCGGGCGGCCCGGCGGGGTCAGGGGGCCGGGTCGAGGGTGAGCAGACCGGTGTCGGTGTCGAAGTCGAACAGCTCGCCGTAGCGGCCCCAGTCGATCGCGGTGTCGATCTGGCGGCGGGCGTCCTCGGCGGAGAACCCCCGCTGCAGCAGGTCCAGGAAGAACCCGACCCGCAGCGATCCGTCCGCAGCGGCGGACAGCGCCCGGTGCACGGTGCGCACCAGCGGGGCCCGGGTCACCGCCTGCGCGGCGAAGATCCGCTTGCTCTCCTGGATGTCGGCGGTGGTGAACGCCCGCCCGGTGCCGGTCAGGTGCAGGTCCGCCCCGGACACCTCCAGCAGGTCGAGCATCGCGGCCGCGTCGACCAGCGGCAGCAGGTCGTCGACCTCGAAGCTCAGTCCGGCGGCGAGCTCGGGCAGGTCCGCCCGGCCGCCACCGGAGTGCACCAGCTCCACCAGGCCCGCCAGCCCGCCCACCGAGGCGGCGGGCAGCGGCCGCGCGGTCGGGGTCACCTCGCCGGTGCCGGCGCCGACGACGTCGGACTCGCGACCGGTCAACAGGTCGTAGAGCCGGTCGACCAGCGCGGTGAACGCCGGCGTCGCGCGGTCCCGCGGCCGCGGCAGGTCGACCGCGACCTCCGCCCGTATGCGCCCCGGGTTGGCCTCCAGGACGACGACCCGGTCGGCCAGCAGCACCGCCTCCTCGATGTTGTGCGTGACGATGCAGACCGACCGGGTCGGGAAGCGCCGTCCGGTCCACAGGCTCATCAGCTCGGTGCGCAGGTTCTCCGCGGTGAGCACGTCCAGGGCGGAGAACGGCTCGTCCATCAGCAGCAGGTCCGGTTCCAGCACCAGCGCCCGGGCGAACCCGACCCGCTGGCGCATACCGCCCGACAGCTCCCGCGGGTAGGCGGACTCGAAGCCGTCGAGTCCGATCAGGTCGATCGCGGCCAGGGCTCGCTCGCGGCGCTCGGCGGCCGGGACGCCCCGGGCGGCGAGCCCCAGCTCGACGTTGTCCTGCACGGTCAGCCACGGCATCAGTGCGAAGGACTGGAACACCATCGCGACACCGGGGTTGGCGCCGTCGAGCTCGCGGCCCCGGTACCGCACCGTGCCCGACGTCGGCGCGATCAGCCCGGCGATGGTGCGCAGCAGGGTCGACTTGCCCGAACCCGACCGGCCGAGCAACGCGACGATCTCTCCCTCGCGCAGCTCCAGGGCGATGTCCTGCAGGACCCGCAGCTCCTCCCCCGTGCTGCCGGGGAAGCTCGTGCTGACCCCGTCGAGGGTGATCAGGGCGTCGGAACGGGTGGCGGTCGTGGACGACACGGGATGCCTCCTGGTGATCGGTGGGGCAGCGGGTCAGAGGGCGAAGCGGCGCTCGGCCAGGGCCTGCAGGGGTCGCCAGAACAGGCGGTTGACCCCGACGACGTACAGGCTCATGACGACGACGCCGATCAGGATCCGGGGCCCGTCGCCGGCGGCGGTGGCCTGCGCGATGTACGCGCCGAGCCCGGTGGCGGTGAGCGTGACCGGTCCGTAGGTCACGACCTCGGCGACGATCGAGGCGTTCCAGGCGCCACCCGCGGCGGTGATCCCGCCGGTGACGTAGCCGGGGAACACCGCGGGCAGCGCCAGCCGGCGCCACCACAGCGAGCGCGGCAGCCCGAGGTCGGCCGCGGCCTCGCGCAGGTCGTGCGGGATCGCCGACGCCGCGGCGATCACGTTGAACAGGATGTACCACTGCGCACCCAGGCTCATCAGCACGATCCCGCCCCAGTCCAGGCTCACCCCGGTCGCCAGGAGCACCCCGGTGACCAGTGGGAACAGGAAGTTCGCCGGGAACGAGGCCAGTACCTGCACCACCGGCTGCGCGAGCCGGGACACCCGTGGGTTCATGCCGATCCACACCCCGACCGGCACCCACACCACCGTCGCTACGACGACGAGCAGCACCACCCGGCCGAACGTGACCAGCCCCAGCAGCAGGGCGTGCCCGACCTCGCCGAACCCGACCGTCGCCGCGACGTAACCGGCCATCCGGACCAGGGCGTAGGCGAGCACGGCCGCCCCCGCCGCCCCCAGCACGACGTCACCGGCCCGCCGGCGCACGGCCGACACCCGCAGCGGGTGCTCGGCGCGGCCGAACACCGCCATGGCCCGGTCGAGCGGCCCGACCAGCCGCCCCGCGACCCGGCCGACCGCCCGCGGGACGAGGGAGCGGCGGAGCAGGTCCAGCACCACGCTGCGGGGTGCCTCGGCGGGCGCGGAGTCGCCGATCCGGAACCGCTCCGCCCAGGCCGTGAGCGGCCGCCAGAACAGCACGTTCACCCCGACGACCATGACCACCATGACGACGACGGCGAGCAGCACCCGGCCCGGGTCGGCGTCGGCCGTCGCGGTGGCCACGTAGGCACCGATACCGGGCAGCACGTAGGAGTGCCCGTCCACGGTCAGTGCCTCCGAGGCGACCAGGAAGAACCAGCCGCCGCCGAAGCTCATCATGCCGTTCCAGACCAGCGGGATCATCCCGCCGGGCACGTCGACCCGCCAGAACCGCTGCCACTTCGACAGCCGCAGCAGCCGCGCCGCCTCGTCCAGCTCACGGGGCTGGGACACCAGCGACCGGTGGAAGGCGAACGCCATGTTCCAGGCCTGCGAGGTGAAGATCGCGAAGATCGACGCGCACTCCAGGCCCAGCTCCGAGCCGGGGAACAGGGCGAGGAAGCCGGTGACCGTGATCGACAGGAACCCCAGGATCGGCACCGACTGCAGGATGTCGAGCGCCGGCAGGAGCACCGCCTCCGCGCGCGGCAGCCGGGCCGCGGCGGTGGCGTAGACGAAGGTGAACAGCACCGACAGCACGAGCGCGGCGAACATCCGCAGCAGCGAGCGGGCGGCGTAGTAGGGCAGCTCGGCCGGGTCGGTCGAGAGGCGCGACGGCGCGGTGGCCGGGTCGAACGGGACGTCGATCCCGTGCGAGACCCGCACCAGTGCGTACAGCAGGGCGGCGGCCCCGGCCAGCACGGCGACGTCGACGAGGCCCTGCCGCGGCCGGGCCAGTGCCTCCCGGGAGGGGAACACGCGCAGCACCACGACGGTCTCCTTTCTCCGCCTGCGGGCGGGGTCAGCGTGCGGCGCCGGTGTCCCGGGCCGGGGTCCGCACGTCCCACCGGACGCTGGTGACCGAGGGCTCCAGCGACAGCCGGCTGACCGCCGACTCCATCTGGGTGTCGTCACGGTGGTCGGCGGCCAGGTCGGCCCGGACCTCGACGTAGCCGTCGGTGTCGGTGTTGGCCGAGCGGACCGAGGCGAGCCGGAAGTCGGTGCGCCCGAGTGCCTGGACCAGCAGCGCCCGGACGTGGGCCTCGGCGTCGTCGCGGGTGACGGCGTGGAAGCTGTAGACGGTCGGGGTCTCGTCGCCGGACTCCGGGCGGCGGTCGATGGCCCGCCCCAGCGGGCGCAGCGCCAGGTTCACCAGCACCACGACGCCGGTCCCCGCGGCGGCGACCGGGTAGAGCCCGGCCCCGGACAGCGCTCCGACGGCGGCGGAGCACCACAGGGTCGCCGCGGTGTTGAGCCCGCGGACGGTCATCCCGTCGCGCAGGATCACCCCGGCGCCGAGGAACCCGATGCCGGACACGATCTGGGCCGCCACCCGGGTGGGATCGGCACTGCCGGTGTCGGACAGCCCACCGAAGCCGTGTGCGGACAGCAGGACGAACAGGGTCGCGCCGACGGCGACCAGGGCGTTGGTGCGCAGGCCGGCCATCCGCGCCCGGTACTGGCGCTCGAAGCCGATCACCGTGCCCAGGCCGACACCGGCCCCCAGGCGCAGCAGCATCTCGACGGTCGTCATCACGTACTCGCTCTCGTTGCGCAGGAGAGGTCCGCCGGCCGCGGCCGGGCACACGTCGATGCCGGTCGGCGCAGCACGCGACGACCGGCCGTGTGGGGGCGGCGGTGACGGACGGAGAGGTGGGAGACGCGCGGCAGGGGACGCCGCGCGGACGAAGCGGCCGTTGTGGACGGCGGACGCGGGCACGTGGCCCGGAGCTCAGCCCGGGAGTTCCCGGTGCAGCGGCCGGCAGTCCGTGCGGCCGCACCTACTGTGCTCGTCGTCGGACATCCGGCTCACCTCCCTCGTGGACAGTCGGGGACCAGTGAACCGTACCGAGCTGCAACGTTCAAACGGGTGTGATAATGTTTGACGCTCGTCACCCCGTCGCGGAAGGAGACCGTTGACCCCCGATCCCCCGTCGCAGGACCTGTTGCACGACACCGCCTCCGCCTTCGGCATGCTCTCGGCCACCGTCCGGCTGCACATCATGTGGCTGCTGGCCGACGGCGAGCGCGACGTCGGCGCCCTCGCCGAGGAGCTCGGCCAGTCCGTCGCGACGGTCAGCCACCACCTGGGCAAGCTCAAGGCGGCCGGGTGGGTCCGCGTCCGCCGCCAGGGCCGCCACCGCGTCTACCTGGCCGACGACGACGGCGTGATCGACATCGTGCGCCGCGCCGTCGCGCACCAGCAGACCCTGCGCCACGCCCCGGCCGGTCGCCGGTCACGCGGCGCCTGAGTGTCGGTCCCCTGCCCTACGGTCGCCGGCGTGCCCACCGAACCGGTCCCGCGCCCCGCCGACCTGGACGCCGTCCGCGCGTCCTACGACCGCGTCGCCGACAACTACGTCGCGATGGTCGTCGACACCGGGATCGGGGACGTCCGCGCCCATCCCTGGCTGCGCGCCGCGATGGACGTGTTCGCCGACGCCGTCGCCGGCCGCGGGCCGGTCCTCGACGTCGGCTGCGGGCCGGGGCAGGTCACCGCCTACCTGGTGGAGCGCGGGGTGGACGCCTCGGGTGTGGACCTGTCCCCCGCGATGGTCGCCCACGCCCGTCGCCTGCACCCGCACTGCTCGTTCGCGGTCGGTTCGGCCACCGAGCTCGACGTGCCCGACGACTCGCTCGCCGGCGTGCTCGGGTGGTGGTCGCTGTTCAACCTGCCCCGTGACGTCCTGCCGCACGTCCTGGCCTCCTTCGCCCGGGCGCTGGCCCCGGGCGGACGACTGATCCTGGCCACCCACGCCGGCGATGGCGACCTCGTCCGCACCGAGGGCTACGGCGGCGTCCCGGTCACCTGGACCACGCACCTGTGGCGGCCCGAGCGGCTCCGCGCGCTCGTCGAGGACACCGGGCTGCGCACCGAGGCCGAGCTCCGCTTCCCCGCCGAGGGGGCGAGCGGGTCGGGCGTGGTGCTCGTGGCCGCGGCGCCGCAACCGGCAGGATGACCCCGTGACCGCCCCCGTGCCCGACCGCACCACGGTCCCCGGTGCCGAGCTGCTCGCACCGCAGGTCGACCTGCCGCTGACGCCGGAGGAGGCCGCCTACGTCGCGGCCGCCCGCTCTCCGAACACCCGCCGCGGCTACGCCTCGGACTGGCGCGAGTTCAGCGGCTGGTGCGCCCGGAACGGCCACGCGCCACTGCCCGCCGCCCCCGAGGCGCTGTCCGGCTACATCACCGAGCTCGCCGGGGCCGGGGCCAAGGTCGGGACCATCAGCCGTCGACTGTCCTCGATCCGCTTCGTCCACGTCATGCGCGACCTGCCCGACCCCACCGACGCCCGCCGCGTCACCGCCGTGTGGGAGGGCATCCGCCGTACCCACGGCGCGCCGCCGGTCCGGGCCCGCGCCCTCATGCCGCCCGATCTCGACGACGTCGTCGCCGCGTGCGGGTCCGGGACCGACCTCGCCGGCCTGCGCGACCGGGCCCTGCTGCTGGTCGGGTTCTTCTCCGCGCTGCGCCGCTCCGAGCTGGCCGGACTCACCGTCGCCGACGTCGCCGAGCACCCCCGCGGCCGCGTCCTGTCGATCCCCCGGTCCAAGACCAACCCGTACGGCACCGAGCCCGAGCTCGTGGTCCTCCCGCACGCGCACCGGGCCGCGCGCTGCCCGGTCACCGCGCTGCGGACCTGGCTCGAGGCCGCCGGGATCACCGAGGGCCCGGTGCTGCGCAAGGTCACCCGTGGCAACCGGGTCACCGACCGCCCGCTGCACCCGGAGTCGGTCAACGAGATCGTCCAGCGTGCGGTCGCCCGCGCCGGCATCGGCCCCGGCCCCTGGTCGGCGCACTCCCTGCGCGCGGGCCACGTCACCTACGCCCACCAGCGCGGCGCCTCCGACCGGGCCATCGCCCACCAGACCCGGCACCGCTCCCTGGCCACCGTGGGCACCTACATCCGTGTCGACAACGCCTGGGAGGACAACTCGGCCGCCCTGCTGGCAGGGTTGTAGCGGTGCCTCTCCACCCACCGATCGAGCCCTACGACACGGGCGTCCTCACCACCGACGACGGCCAGGCCCTGTACTGGGAGACCTGTGGGAACCCCGACGGACGCCCGGTGCTGTACCTGCACGGCGGCCCCGGCTCGGGCTGCTCGGCCGGGGCACGCCGGTACTTCGACCCCGAGCGGTACCGGATCGTGCTGTTCGACCAGCGCGGCTGCGGCCGCAGCAGGCCGCTCGCGTCCGACCCCGACGTCGACCTGGAACGCACCCCGACCACCCGGCTGCTGCTCGACGACATCGAGCGGCTCCGCGAGCTGCTGGCGATCCCCTCCTGGGTCGTGAAGGGCGGTTCCTGGGGCAGCACCCTCGCGTTGGCCTACGCCCAGGCCCACCCGCAGCGGGTCGAGGCGCTACTGCTCGCCGCCGTCGCGACGACGACCGAGCGGGAGGTCCGCTGGATCACCGAGGACATGCGCCGCATCTTCCCCGCCGCCTGGGACCGCTTCGCCGAGGCCGTGCCCGCCCCGCTGCGCGGCACCCGCCTCGTCGACGCCTACGCGACCCTGCTCGCCGACCCCGACCCGGCCGTCCGCGAGCACGCAGCCCGCGAGTGGTGCCGCTGGGAGGACGTCCACGTCTCCCTCGTCCCGGGGTACCGGCCGAGCAGCCGCTACGAGGACCCGGCGTTCCGGCTCGTGTTCGCCCGGCTGGTCACGCACTACTGGCGGCACGCCGCGTTCCTCCCCGACGGCGCCCTGCTCGACGGGGCGACCCGGCTCGCCGGCATCCCCGGGAGCATGGTCCACGGCCGCTACGACGTCAGCGGGCCCCCGGACATCCCCTGGGACCTGCACCGGCGCTGGCCCGGCAGCGAGCTGCGGATCATCGACGACGCCGGGCACGGTGGTGCCGGAGCGTTCACCGACGCCGTCGTCGACGCCCTCGACCGGGCCGCCGACCTGCCCCGCTGACCCGGACCGACCACACCGCACATCGCACGGGAGATCCCGCAGCCCGGGCTCCCCGGCCGGCGCCGACTCCCCCGGCTCCTGGCGGTGTGGTTGTCGTCGTTTCGTCGACGATCTGTTGGCGTCAATGAATCATTGTCATCGGAGGTCAGGACACGATCCGACGGTCGGCGAGGAGACCGCGCGATGCGCTCCGGCACGGCGGGATGCGGCGCGGCGGGATGCGGCGTGGGCGCGGCGGCATCACCGAGGGCCCGACAGGAGCACCGCCTCCGCACGCGGCAGCCGGGCCGCACCATGCCGACGACTTGTTCCCGCAGCTCGGCGATGCCGGGAACACCATCCGTGCAGGTCCCCCTGCGTGGGGCCGCCACGCTCCCGGCGACGGGCCCCGCGCCGGACCCCGCGGAGTCCGGCCACCCCTCCCCCGTCTCCACGTCCGGCAGGTGTCGCCGTTCGATTGACCACGCGCGGGCGTCAATGATTCCTTGACAAGGTGGGCGGGACGCCGTGGCCGCCGGGACGGCGGACCTGGTGTGACGCCGGGCCTTGACCTGAACCTCGATCGAGGTCGCAGGCTCTCGCGAGAACCCCGTCAGAGGAGCATCCGATGGACCTCACCCCGCCCGTCTCCTGGTTCGAGCAGGCCTACCGCGACGGCGATCCGCCCTGGGTCATCGACGAGCCGCAGCCGGCCGTCGTCGCGCTGGCCCGCGACGGCGCCGTCACCGGGACCGTCCTCGACCCCGGGTGCGGCACCGGCGAGCACACGATCCTGCTGGCTGGGCTCGGGTACGACGTGCTCGGCGCCGACGCCGCCCCGACCGCGGTGCACCGGGCACGCGAGCGCGCCGCGGCCGCGGGGGTGGACGCGCGGTTCGTCGTCGCCGACGCACTCGCCCCGGACGGCCTCGGCCCGTTCGACACGGTGGTCGACAGTGCCCTGTTCCACCTGTTCGACCCCGCTGACCAGGCCCGCTACGCCCGCGCGCTGGCCGGGATCGTGCGCCCCGGCGGCGTCGTGCACGTGCTCGCCCTGGCCCGGACCGGCGCCGCCGCCGAGTTCGGCCCGGTGATCGACGCGGCCGACGTCCGCACCGCGTTCACCGGTCCGGACTGGTCGGTGGAGACCGTCACACCGGCGTCGTACCGGGGAGTCGTGACCGCCGCCCTGGCGCAGGCCTACGGTGAGCCGGCCGGGACCAGGGTCGAGGTCCCCGCCCACCTCGCCCGGGTACGGCGCCGCTGATCAGCCCGACCGGGCGGGCCGCCGCTGCGGCACACAGCAGTCGACCGCACAGGGTGCCCCGTTGCGGGTGCACCCCGCCGACGGGCCGCTGCCCAGCCGCCGGGCGGGCGCGTCGTCGGTGTGCTCCCGCACGAGCTCGACCACCATGTCGGCGAACCGCGGGTCGGGCCCGGCGGTGGCGGCCCGGGCGAACCCCATGCCGTGCTCGGCGGCACGCTCGGCGGCCTCGTTGTCGAGGTCCCACACGACCTCGACGTGGTCGGACACGAACCCGACCGGCGCGACGACGACCGCGGGCACACCCTTGGCGTGCAGGTCGTCGATGTGGTCGACGATGTCGGGCTCCAGCCACGGCACCTGCGGCGGACCGGAGCGGGACTGCCAGACGACGTCGAACTCGTCGACGCCCAGCTCGGCGGCGACCAGCGCGGCGGCCTCGGCGACCTGCCGGGAGTAGCGGTGCCCGCCGTCGGCCGGGGTCCCGGCCGCCGCGTCGGCGGAGGTGGGGATGGAGTGCGCCGTGAACACCAGCCGCGCCGCCTCGCGCCGGTCCTCGGGCAGCTGCGCCCACGCCGTCCGCACGGCGTCGGCGTTGGCGCGCACGAAGTCCGGGTGGTCGTAGAAGTGGCGCAGCTTGACCAGCTCGGGCGCCGCCTCGCCGACGGCGTCGCGGGCCCGGGCGATGTCCTCGTGGTACTGGCGGCAGGCGGAGTAGCCGCCGTAGGCGCTGGTCGCGAACACCAGTGCCCGCTCGACGCCGGCCTCGGCCATCTCGCGCACGGTGTCCTCGGCGAAGGGCCGCCAGTTGCGGTTGCCGAAGTACACCGGCAGCTCGGTGCGCGCGGCGATCGACGCGATCAGCTCGCGGTTGCGGGCGTTGATCGGCGAGACCCCGCCGAAGTGCTGATAGTGCTCCTCGACGGCGTCGAGGCGCTCCGGCGGGACCCCGCGGCCCCGGGTCACGTTCTCCAGGAACGGGCGGACCTCGTCGGGGGCCTCGGGGCCGCCGAAGCTGAGCACCAGGATGGCATCGGGGTCGGGGCAGGACTGTTCGGGCACGACCCGATTATCGACGCCTTCCCGCGGGCGCGCTCCCCGGCCTCACACGCCGACGGCGTGCACCCCGCCGTCGGCCATGATCATCGATCCGGTGGTGGTCGGCATCCAGTCCGACAGTGCGGCGCACACGGTCTTCGCGACCGGCACCGGGTCGTTCATGTCCCAGCCGAGCGGGGCACGCTTGTCCCACACGTCCTCGAACGCGGCGAAGCCCGGGATCGACTTGGCGGCCATCGTCTTCACCGGGCCGGCGGCGACCAGGTTGACCCGGATGCCGTCGCGGCCCAGGTCGCGGGCCAGGTAGCGGGTGACCGACTCCAGCGCCGACTTCGCGACGCCCATCCAGTCGTAGGCGGGCCAGGCCTGACGGTTGTCGAAGTCCATGCCGACGATCGAGCTGCCCGGACCGAGCAGCGGCTTGCACGCCATCGCCAGCGACTTCAGCGAGAACGCCGACACCTGGATCGTGGTGGCGACGTCCTCCCACTGCGCGTTCAGGAACGCACCCTCCCCCAGCGCACCCGCCGGGGCGAACCCGATCGAGTGCAGCACGCCGTCGAGGCGGGGCTCCTCGCCCAGGTGCGGGGTGATCCGCTCGACGAGCGAGTCCAGCTGCTCCTGGTTCGACACGTCCAGCTCGACGACCGGGGCGGGCTTCGGCAGCCGCATCGCGATCCGCTCGACCAGCCGCATCCGGCCGAAGCCGGTGAGCACGACCTCGGCGCCCTGCTCCTGGGCGATCTTGGCGGAGTGGAAGGCCAGCGAGGCATCGGTGATCACACCGGTGATCAGCAGCCGCTTGCCGTCGAGCAGTCCCATGACGTCCTTTCGAGAGTTCTGCGGGGGCCCGGACCCGGGGCCCGGTGTCGGTGTTCGCGCGTGAGCGCCGATCAGTGCCCCATGCTCAGTGCCCCATGCCCAGGCCGCCGTCGACCGGGACGACCGCCCCGGTGACGTAGCCGGCGCCGGGCGAGGCGAGGAAGGCGACGACCGAGGCGATCTCGCCGGCGTCGGCGTAGCGGGAGAGCGGGATGGTCCCGAGGATCTCCTCGCGCCGCTTCTCGGGCAGCGCGCGGGTCATGTCGGTGTCGACGAAGCCGGGGGCGACGACGTTCGCGGTGATGCCGCGGCTGCCGAGCTCGCGGGCGACCGAGCGCGCGAGGCCGACGAGCCCGGACTTGGAGGCGGCGTAGTTGACCTGCCCGGCCGACCCGGAGAGGCCCACGACCGACGACACGAAGATCATGCGGCCCTTCTTGGCCTTCAGCATCCCGCGCGAGGCCCGCTTCGCGACCCGGTAGGCGGCGGTGAGGTTGGCGTCGACGACCCGGGTGAAGGACTCCTCGGACATCCGCATGAGCAGGCCGTCGTCGGTGATGCCGGCGTTGGACACCAGCACCTCGACCGGTCCGTGGGCGGCCTCGACCTCGGTGAACGCGGCGTCGACGGACTCGGCGTCGGTGACGTCGCAGTGCACCGGCAAGAGCCCGTCGGGGATGTCGTCCTTCCCCGAGCGGTAGGTCACCGCCACCTGGTCGCCCTCGGCCGCGAACGCCTGCGCGATCGCCAGGCCGATGCCGCGGTTTCCTCCGGTCACGAGCACGCTGCGTCCCACGGGGGGTGAACCTAACGCACTACCGGTCGGTACCCGCGAGCGGAGATCACCCTCACGGCAGCCGCCTGCCGAGCAGGATGCCCGCACCGAGCCCGCCGATCAGCAGCACGAACCCGCCGATCATCCACGGTCTGCTCGCGTCGACCTCGCGCTCCTCGTAGCCGAGCTCCTCGGACAGGTCGGAGTAGACCGCGCGCAGCTCGGACTCGGTGGCGGCGGTGAAGAACCGGCCACCGGCGAGCTGCGCGATGCGCTCCATCGAGGCGTCGTCGACGGGGACGGGGGTGCGTCCGCCGTCGAGCTCGATCGTGCCGTAGCTGGTGCCGAAGGAGATCGTGGACACCGGGATGCCGCGGTTGCGCGCCTCGGCGGCCGCGGTGAACGAGCCGCGCGGCTCGTTCTCCCCGTCCGGACCCGGCACGGTCTGGGTGCCGTCGGAGAGAAGCACGATCCGCGCCGGAGGCGGCACCCCCTCCGCGTCCGGGCCGCCCTGCAGCGACCGGGAGAACGTGTCGATGGACTGCATCGCCGTGAAGATCGCCTCGCCGGTCGCGGTGGACTCGGCGAGCTGCAGGTTGTCGACGCCGTTCTTGACCGCGCTGCGGTCGGTCGTCGGCGAGACGAGCACCGCCGCGGTCCCGGCGAACGACACCAGCCCGAGGTTGACGCCGGGGGTCAGCTGGTCGGCGAACTGCTTGGCCGCGGCCTGCGCGGCGGCGAGCCGGGTCGGCGCGACGTCGGTGGCCTTCATCGACAGCGACACGTCGATCACCAGCATCACCGTGGCCCGGTTCCGCGGCACCTTCGCCATCGCCTGTGGCCCGGCGAGCGCCACGGTGAGCACCGCCAGCGCCGCGATCAACGCGATCACGGGAAGGTGCCGCCACCGGCCCGGCCGCTTCGGGGCGACCGACTCCAGCAGCTCCAGGTTGGTGAACCGTACGACGTCGCGACGGCGCCGGCGCAGCAGCCACACGTAGGCGACCGCCAGCGCGGCGACGACGAGCAGCCCGAGCAGCCACCAGGGGGCGGTGAACGTCACGCGGGCCTCCGCGGGGCCGCAGTTCCGTCGGGCGGGAACGCTGCGCCGTTGCGCGGGGCCGCTGCGCCGTTGCCCGAGAACGCGGCGCCGCTGCGTGGGGCCGCTGTGCCGTTGCGCGGAGACGCGGTGTGCTTGCGGGCGACGGCGAACCGCACGATGTCGGCCACCCAGTCGGTGTCGGTGCGCAGGGTCAGGTGCCCGGCCCCGCAGCGACGCAGCGCCGCGGCCACCCGGTCGCGGTGCTCGGAGGCGGCGGCGGCGAACTCGCGGCGCAGCAGCGGTGTGGTGTCGACCTCGCGCTGACGCCCGGTCTCGGGGTCGGCCAGCACGACGGTCCCGACGTCGGGCAGCTCCAGCTCCCGCGGGTCGACGACCTCGATGGCGAGGAGCTCGTGGCGCGCCGAGAGCGCCCGCAGCGACCGCTCCCAGGTGGGCTCGCCGAGGAAGTCCGAGACCACCACGACCAGCCCGCGCCGGCGCGGGGGGCGGCGCAGCTCGTCGAGTGCGCCCGACAGGTCACCGCGGGTGCCCTCGGGCGCCGACGGCATCGTCGCGACCCGGCGGACCAGGCCACGGGCGTGCGCCAGGCCACCGCGGGCGGGCAGCCGCAGCGTCGACTCCCCGTTCGCGACGACGGCGCCGAGCCGGTTGCCGCCCCCGGTCGTCAGCTGGGCGACCGCGGTCAGCCCGGCCAGCGCCAGGTGCCGCTTGTCGGTGCGGGCGGTGCCGTAGTCGATGCTGCGCGACAGGTCCACCACCGCCCAGGTCTCCAGCTCGCGGTCGGCGACGGTCTCGCGCACGTGCGGGGCGGTCGTGCGGGCGGTGACCGACCAGTCCATCCGGCGGACGTCGTCACCGGGCTGGTACGGGCGCGCGTCACCGGGCTCGGTGCCGGGGCCGGGCAGCAGCCCGATGTGGTTGCCCTGGAGCAGGCCGTCCAGCCGGCGCCGGACGGTGAGCTCCAGGGTCCGCAGGGAGGCCTCGAGCCGGACGAGGTCGGCGGACCCCGCCGTCACGCCGGACCCTGGCCGGCACCCGGTGCGGGCGGCCACGCCGACGGCGCACCCTCGGGCGCTCCCCCGGGCCGGGCGCTGACCTGCGGCAACGGCACGGTCTGCAGGACCCGGGTGACGATGTGGTCGACCGGCACCTGGTCGGCGATCGCGTCGTAGGACAGCACGAGGCGGTGCCGCAGCACGTCCGGGGCGACCTCCAGCACGTCTTGCGGCAGAACGTAGTCGCGGCCACGCACCAGGGCCAGCGCGCGGGCGGCGGACACGATGCCCAGCGACGCACGCGGCGAGGCCCCGTAGGCGATCCAGGACGCGACGTCGGACAGGCCGTGCTCGGACGGCAGCCGGGTCGCGACGACCAGCCGCACGACGTAGTCGACCAGGGCGTGGTGCACGAACACGTCCGCCGCGGTGCGCTGCAGCCGGACCAGCTCGTCGGGGGTGAGGACCTGGGAGGCCACCGGTGGGGTGGACCCCATCCGGTAGATGATCTCCCGTTCCTCCTCGACCCCCGGGTACTCGATGATCAGCTTGAACAGGAAGCGGTCGCGTTGGGCCTCGGGCAGCGGGTAGACGCCCTCGTTCTCGATCGGGTTCTGGGTGGCGAGCACGAGGAACGGGTCGGGCATCGGGTGGTCGCGACCGGCGAGGGAGAGCTTGCGCTCGGCCATCACCTCGAGCATCGCCGACTGCACCTTCGCCGGGGCGCGGTTGATCTCGTCGGCCAGCACGAAGTTCGCGACGACCGGGCCGAGCTCGACGTCGAACTCCTCCCTGCCCTGCCGGTAGATCCGGGTGCCGAGGATGTCGGCGGGCACCAGGTCGGGGGTGAACTGCAGCCGGGAGAAGCTCCCCCCGACGACCCGGGCGAAGGTCTCCACCGCGAGGGTCTTCGCGACGCCGGGGACGCCCTCCAGCAGCAGGTGCCCCTTCGCGAGCAGACCCACCAGCATCCGCTCGACGAGCCGGTCCTGGCCGACGATCACCCGCTTCACCTCGAGTACCGCACGCTCGAGCCGCTCGGCGTCGCGGGCGGGGGTGATCGGGTCCGGGCCGGTCGAGGCAGTCGTGCTCACGGTGCCATCCCACCGTGTCGGCCGTGTGGATCCGGTGAGGCGTGCCGCTCCCCGCCCGCCAGCGGGCCGACCGCAGGGTCCTGCGCGGTGAACCGGAGCGTCATCGCCAGGTAGTCGCGCAGCGGCACGGTCCGCGGTGCCGCCCGGTGCCGGGTCCAGACCGCGTTCGCCCGGGCCGGGGTCAGGTCGTGGGCGTGCGCGACGACGGCCCGCGCCTCGCCCGGACCGATCTCGCGACCGGCCAGCGCGGCGAGGGCCGCGGCCAGCTCGGCGGCGCGGTCGTCGTCCACGGCCCCAGCAGAGCAGACACCCCCGACAGTTCCGGGCCGCTCACTCCACCAGCAGGAACACGATGGCCGCGACCCCGATCACGACGATCGCGCTCCGCAGCACCGCGGGCGACAGCCTGCGCCCGACCTTCGCGCCGAGCAGCCCGCCGACGATCGAGCTGACCGCGATGATCCCGACGACCCTCCAGTCGACCGGCGCGACGACGGCGTAGATGGCCCCCGCGACGATGTTCACGACCGAGGCGAGGGTGTTCTTGAAGGCGTTGAGCCGCTGCAGCGGGTCCGCGAGGAGCAGCCCCATGACCCCGACCAGCATGATCCCCTGTGCGGCGGTGAAGTAGCCGCCGTAGACGCCCACCAGGAACACCAGCAGGTAGAGCACCGGTGAGCCGGACCGGTCGGGACGCGGCCGGTCCCGCAGCCGGCGGGCCAGCAGCGGTTGCACGGCGACCAGCAGCACCGAGGTGCCGACCAGGACCGGCACGATCGTCTCGAACGCATCCGGCGGCAGCGACAGCAGCAGCGCCGCGCCGACGACCGCCCCGAGGAACGACGCGACGGCGTACTTCGCGAGCCGGCGACCGTGCCCGGCCCACTCCCTGCGGTAGCCGACGGCGCCGGTGATCGACCCCGTGATCAGGCCGATGGCGTTCGACGTCGTCGCCGTCACCGGCGGGAAGCCGAGCGCCACCAGCACCGGGAAGGTCACCAGCGTCCCGGACCCGACGACGGTGTTGATCAACCCCGCCCAGACTCCGGCCAGCGCGATGACCCCGACCTCCCACCACTGCATCGGGCCACCCTACGAACCGCACGGCGGACGACCCGCCGCCCGTGTCTGCGTAGGGCTTACGCACAGTGCGTAGGTGTCTCTACGACGTGCGTGGCATGATCCACGCCGTGACCGTCGACGACCCCCGCTGGGCCGCTCCCCCGGCCCCGGCGCGACGGACGCTGGACCGCGGGTCCGTCGTCGCCACGGCGCTGCGCCTCGCCGACACCGACGGCCTGGCCGCGGTGTCGATGCCGCGGCTGGCCCGGGAGCTGGGGTCGGCGCCGATGTCGCTGTACCGGCACGTGCCCGGCAAGGACGCGCTGGTCGACCTCGTCCTGGACGCCGCGCTGGGCGAGCCGCCGGACCTGGCGGGCTGCGGGCTTCGGCTGGGGTGCGAGATCTGGGCGTCCGCCCTGCGCGAGGTGCTCGACGAGCACCCGTGGGCCGTCGGGCTGCTCGCCGGTCCCCGCGCCACCGGCCCGGCCGAGTGCGCGTGGGCGGAGGCGCTGCTCGCGCACGTCGTCGGGGCGGGGCATCCGCTGCACGCGGCCGTGGAGGTGCTGCACCTGCTGCACGGCTACGTGCGGGGGGCGGCGGCCCTGGCCGGGGACCGCCTGCCCACCCTCGACGACGTCCGTCGCTCCGGCCGGTCCGAGCAGCTGCCGGTGCTGTCCCGGCTGCTCGGCGGCGCGGTGGTGCGCGGACCCGGTGGCGGCGAGCCGCTGTTCGAGTCCGGGCTGCGTCGCACCCTCGACGTCGTCGAGGCCGGGCTCCGGCCCTGATCAGCCGGCCGTACCGAGCTCGAGGCGCGGCCAGTCGGCCAGGTCGCGCAGCAGCTGCCGGTCGTGGGTGGCGACGACGACGGCCGCCGAGGTGTCCCGCACCATCGCGGTGAGCTCGTCCACCAGCCGCGCCGACAAGTGGTTGGTCGGCTCGTCGAGCAGCAGCGTCGTCGGGCGCGCCGCGAGGGTCACGGCCAGGTCGAGCCGTCGTCGCTGCCCCTCCGACAGCCGTCCGACCGGCGTCCGCAACGCCGCCGCGTCGAGCAGGCCGTGAGCACCGCCGCCGGCCTGCTCCAGCACGGCGCGCGCGGGCCACCGCGGGTCGAGCACCGCGGTCTCCTGCCCCAGCCGGACGACCCGGGCGCCGCCCGCGGTGCGCACCGCCCCGGTGTCCGGGTCGAGTGCTCCCGCCAGCACGGCGAGCAGTGTCGACTTCCCGGCCCCGTTCGGCCCGGTCACGAGCAGCCGGTCGCCCCCGTCGAGGACCAGGTCGACCGGGCCGGCGAGGCGGTCCCGCACGCCGATCCCTTGCGCGCGCAACTGCGGCGCGCCCGGTCGCACGTCGAGGTCGGGCCTACGCAGCGACGACGGCGGCACCGGCACGTCGACCCGGTGCGCGTCGAGCTCGGCGCGGCGGCGCTGCAGTGCCTGCACCACGCCGGGAGCCCGCGACTGGCGGGCGTGCTTGCCGGTCCCCTTGTCCGGGCGCCAGCCGGTCGAGAGCCGGTCCCGGGCGGTGGCGACGGCCTCGACGAGGCGGCGGTGCTCGGCCTGCTGCTCGGCGTACGCGGCCTCCCATGCACTGCGGGCCCGGTCGCGGGCGGTCACCCAGCCGTCGTAGCCGCCCGCGGTGAGCCGGGGCGCGCCGTCACGGGTCGGGTCGAGGTCGCAGAACTCCTCGGCGACCTCGCGCAGCAGGGCCCGGTCGTGACTGACCACGGCAAGTCCGCCCGGGTACGCACGCAGGGTGCGGGTCAGGAAGTCCAGACCGCCCGCGTCGAGGTGGTTGGTGGGCTCGTCGAGGAGCAGGACGTCGTGGCGGGCGCCGAGCAGGCACGCCAGCCGCACCCGGTGGCGCTGCCCCACCGACAGGGTCTCCAGCGGCCGGTCGCGGTCGGTGCAGGCGCCGAGTGCGTCCAGCGCGACGTCGATGCGGCGTTCGGCGTCCCAGGCGTCGAGCCGGGTCGCGGTGTCCGGGGCGGCGGCGAACCGGTCGTCGGCGCCGGGCGCACCGTCGGTGAGCGCCCCGGTCGCCGCGTCGAGCTCGCGCAGCGCCGTCCGCGGGGCGGCGAGCGACTCCGCGGTGAGCGTGCCGACGGTCTCGCCGTCACGGGCGGGCACCTCCTGGCGGACCAGGGCGACGGTCCCGGCGCGGTGCACGGTGCCGGAGTCCGGGACGATCACGCCGGCGAGGACGTGCAGGAGCGTGGACTTGCCCCGGCCGTTCTCCCCGACCACGGCGAGGCGTGACCGGGCGGAGACGGTGAGGGTCACGCCGGCGAGGACGCGGTGCGATCCGCGGGTGACGACGATGTCCTCGGCGCGCACGTGGGCGGACGCGCCGGCGTCGAGGGTGGGGAGGAGGGACGAGGGTTCGGGGGTGGTGTGCACGAGAGGCTCCGCGGCATCCGAGATCGGAGCCGGGCAGCACGGAGTGCGCCGCCCGGCGGGGACCGGGACGGCGGACGCGGTGGTTGCTTCGCGGGACGAAGAGGTGGGCGCCGCCGTCAGCGGGCGGTGCGGACCTTCTGCGACCAGATTCCTCGTGCCATGGTTCGAGCCTACCCGTCGGCAGGTGGGTGCGTCGTCCGGCTTCGGGCGCGCTCACCCGTCCCGGTCACCCACCGCCCCGGCGGCCCGAACAGCGCTCAGATCCCCCGCCGACGCGCCCGCAGCAGGACGACGACCATGACGACCAGCCCCAGCGCCCCGGCCACCGGGAGCGGGAACCCGGTGCGGAACGACCACCACGGGTGCACGATGTCAAACCCGGCCCGCAGGGCCCACACGACCGCGAGCACCACGCCGGCGGCGGTGACACCGAGCAGCACGGCCAGGGTGGTCTCCACCGCCTGGGCCTCGCTGCGTTCCCGGTGCCGCTCCACGACACCACCCTGCCCGATCCGCGCGATGCCCAGAAGGGTTCGACGGGATCAGAAGGGCACGAGGGCGGCACCATGGTCGGCGCCGTGGTCGGCCCCGGAGGGCAACGGATCGGTGAAGGCCCGGTAGTCGAACGGCTGCGTCGTCGCCCGACGGCCGCACGGTGCCACCCAGGTCAGGCTGCCGTCGCGCCCGGCGAGCACCTGCCAGCCGGGAGCGTCCTTCAACGCGTGGTCGGCCCGGCACAGCCCGAACAGGTTCTCCGCACTCGTCGGCCCGTTCCCGGCCGCCCAGGGCCGGTGGTGGTCGAGGTCGCGGACCCGGCGGCTGCACGCGGGACCGCGACAGGTGCCGTCTCGTGCCCGGACGTGGTCGGCCATCGCGACCGGCGGGCGGTAGCGCGTCCGTCCGACGTCGAGCAGCATGCCCGACAGCGGGTCGGTCACCAACCGCTGCCACACACTGCCTGCGGCGAAGGCCCGGGCGAGGTCCGCGGGGATCGGACCGTGCCCGACCAGCTCGGCCGGCGCCGCGCCTCCCATCAGCGTGCTGAGCGGGACCACGACCTGGATCAGCGGACGACGACCCACCACCTCCCCCGGGTCCGGCTTCGCCGCGAGCACCTGCGCGACCGCGGCGAGCAGGGTGCCGTCCTCGGCACCCTCAGCGGCCGCACCGAGCGCGTCCCGGACCGTACCGACGTCGGTGAGCGTCAGCGTGCCCTGCAGCAGCTGGTGGGCGAGGTCGACGCGCTTCTGGTCCAGGGTCCGGTCGTCGCACGGGTCGTCGAGGGAACGCGCGAGCCGGTCGACGCACTGCCACGACGCCTCGACCTGCGCGGCGGTGCCGCCCAGCCACAGCGACCCCATGCCGTCGTCCCCCGGGGAGACCGACATCCGCCGCTCCGAACGGGCCCGTTCGTGACGCTCGCGGGCGCCGTCCGGGCCGATCCGGGCGATGTGGCGGCGCAGCCGCTCCCGGAGCAACCGCCGGTGCGCTGCGGGGCGCCCGGGAGGACGGCGGCCTGCACCCGTCGGGCACGCTCGTCGTCGAGGACGAGGGTCGACGACGAGATCGCCTCGGCCGCAGCCTGGTCGATCCGCCCCGACTCCCACTCCGCCAGGGTCTCCGGCAGCACCCTGGCGAACCGCTGCGCCTGACCGATCAGCGACCGGGCGTGGTCGCGCGGGACCCGCAGCACGATCGCCACCTGGTCCGGCAACCATCGCGCGACGGGCTGCGACGCACGCGGGTCCGCTCCGGGCGGTGCGGCACTCGTCCTGGTCGGGTGCCGCTCCGCGACCTCCGCGACCGAGCGCATCCGCAGGGCGGTCGAGCGGCGCACCCAGTGCTCGGCGCCCTCGAGGACGTCGAGCACCTGCAGGTCGGTGAGCCGGTCGGGCAGCGCCCCGGCGACCAGGCAGCGCAATGCGGCCCACGCCACGTCGTCGATCCCGCCGGACGGGTCGGGCGGCTGCTCGGGCCCGCACATCTCGCCGCACAGATCGGCCGCGAGACCGTGCGGACACCGGGTCGCCTCCTCCACCGCCTCACGGCGGCGTCGGTGCTCGATCCAGGCCGGGTCGTCACCGGGGTCGACGGACGTCCAGGCCATCACGGTCTCGATCATACGTTCGATTATATCCCCCTGAGATGCTGTCTTCCAGGTCGTTCGGCGCTCGGGCACGGCCGTCCGACGCACCCGTCCGGCGGGCGGGCTCGTCGACCCACCCCCGCCCGCCGATCCCAGCGAGCCCCTACGCCGACACCCTCTGCACCGCCACCCGCGAGCAGCGCGCCCTCACACCGCCACCGGCACCCGACCCCGGGCCGGCGCGGACGCCACCAGCACCCCGCCGACCACCACCGCCCCGGCGACCAGCTCGATCACCGACGGCCGCTCCCCCAGCAGCACCATCGCCAGGCTCATCCCGACCACCGGCACGAGCAGCGAGTGCGGCGCGACGAGCCCGGCCGGGTAGCGGCGCATCAACCCGGTCCAGATCCCGGCGGCCAGCACGGTCGCGACCAGCGACAGGTACACGAGCGCGGCCAGCCCCGCGACGCCGTCGGGGGTCACCATCGCGACGACGTCGCCCCACGCGCCCGGCCCCTCCACCACGGCCGAGGCGGCCAGCAGCGGCACCGGCGGCACGACGGTCATCCACAGCGTCAGGTGCAGCGGGTTCACCGCCTCGCCCTCGCGCTGGGCCAGGCGGCTGCACAGGTTCCCGGCCGCCCAGCCGAGTGCGCCGAGCAGGGTCAACACCACGGGCAGCAACGCCGCGGACTGTGCCCGGGCCACCGCGATGCACCCCAGACCGACGACGGCGACGCCGATCCCGGCCCACTGCCGCGGCGTCACCCGCTCGCGCAGCAACAGCGCGCCCAGCACCAGCGTGAACGGCCCCGACGCCTGCAGCACCAGCGACGCGAGCCCGGTCGGCATCCCGGCGTACATACCCAGGAACAGGAAGAGGAACTGCACCGTGCCGAACCCGAGCCCGTAGCCGACGAGCCAGCGCAGCGGCACCCGCGGCCGCGGTACGAGCAGCACCGTCGGCACCGCGAGCACGAGCATCCGCAGCCCGGCGAGGAACAGCGGCTGGAAGTGTTCCAGGCCGACGTGGATGGCGATGAAGTTGGCGCCCCACAACACGGCGACGACGACGGCGAGCAGACGGTCCCGAACGGTCACGGGTCCACGCTGCCGCCCCCTGACCGTACAGACCAGCGATGAGAAGTGAAACGATGTTGTAGCGTTCCTTCATGGACGTGCGTCGGCTCCGGATCCTGCGCGAGCTCGCCGACCGCGGCTCGGTCACCGCCGTCGCCGCGGCACTGAACTTCACCCCGTCCGCGGTGTCCCAGCAGCTCAAGACCTTGTCGCGGGAGGCTGGCCTGGAGCTGACCGCGCCGGACGGCCGTGGTCTGCGGCTCACCGCGGCCGGGCGGGCCGTCGTCGACGGGGCGCAGGAGGTGCTCGACGCGCTGGGCCGGCTGGAGGAGACCGCCGCGGGACTGCGCGAGCAGCCGCTGGGGACGGTGCGGGTGGTGTTCTTCCCGTCCGCGGCCCGGCTGCTCCTGCCCGGTCTGCTGCACCGGGCGTCGGCCCATCCCGGGCTCGCGCTGTCCTGCCGGGACCTCGACCTGCGTCCGGAGGAGGTGCCGGCCGCGGCGGCCGGCGCCGACGTCGTCGTCACCCACCACGACGAACGGCTCGACCCGTTCGGCACCGGCCGGCTCACCGTGCACCCGCTCCTGCGCGAGCCCCTCGACGTCGCGCTCCCCCCGGACCACCCGCTGGCCCACCGTGCCGAGGTGCACCTGCCCGAGCTCGTCGACGCCGACTGGATCTCGGTCGCCGGCGGCTGGCCGGTCGACGACGTGCTGAGTTCGCTGTCCCTGGTGACCGGCACCGTGCCGCGGGTGGTGCAGCGGATCAACGACTTCTCGGTCACCGAGGAGCTCGTCGCGCACGGGCACGGCGTCGCGCTGCTGCCCCGCTACTCCACCGACCACCGCGACGGCGCCCGGCTCGCGCTGCGCCCGCTCGCGGGGGTGCGGGCCGCCCGCCTGGTGCGCGCCGTGACCCGCGGTGCGGTGACCCGGCCCGCGGTACGGCTGGTGCTCGACGAGCTCGCCGCGGAGGCCGCGGCGGTCAGAGCAGCCGGGTGACCTTGTTCAGTCCGGCGTAGCGGACCGGGGTGACCCGCACGGTCGCACCCGAGTACGGAGCCTCCAGCATCTTGCCGTCGCCGAGGTAGATGGCGATGTGGTGGGTGCGACCGCCCTCGGCCCAGGACAGCATGTCCCCGCGCCGCATGTCCGAGATCGGCACCAGCCGCCCGGCGTTGGCCTGGTTCCCGCTGTAGCGGGGCAGGTAGATGCCGACCCCGGCGAAGGCGAACTGCATCAGCCCCGAGCAGTCGAAGCCGACCTTGCGGAAGTCGCCGTGGGCGTCGGCGACGCCGCCGTCGCGGATGCCGCGGGTCGGTCCGCGCGTGTTGCCGCCACCCCAGGCGTAGATGGTGCCGAGCTGGGCCATCGCCCGGTCGATCACGGTCTCGATCGCCGCCGTCCCGGTGCGCCGCGGCGCGGGACCCGCCGACGGCGCGGACTCCTGCGCAACCCGCGACGCCGCCTCCTCCCTGGCCCGCCGGTCGGCCTCGGCCTGGAGCCGGGCCTGTTCGGCCCGCCACGCCTCGTAGCGCTGGCGCTGGGCGCGCAGCCCGGCGTCGGCGTTCTCGGCGGCGTCGAGCCGGGACTGCACGTCGGTGCGTTCGGCGTGCACCGCGTCGAGCCGGGTCTGCTGGGCGTCGGCGGCCGCGACGGCCTCGTCGACGGCGGCGTCGGCCGCCGCGGACGCCTGCTCGGCGTCGGCGCGACGCCGGTCGGCCTCCTCCTGCGCCGCGCGGGCGAGGGAGTCGGCGTTGGCCTGGGCGATGCGGGCCTGCTGGAGCTGCTCCAGGACGGCAGCCTGGTCCTCGCTCAGCGCGTCGGTGAGCCGGGCCCGGTCCATCAGGTCCTGCGGGTCGGTCGCCCGGGAGAGCAGGCCGAGCGGGCCCAGGTCGAGGCCGTGGGTGTAGACGTCGCCGACGAACGCGTCGATCCGGGTCCGGGCGTCGTCGACGGCGCGACCCGCAGCCTCGGTCGCGGCGCGGGCGTCGGCGGCCCGGGCCGCGGCGGTCTCGGCCTCGCGACCGGCGGCGTCGGCGGTGTCCCGGGCGGCGAGTGCCTCCTCGTTGCGCCCCGCGACCTCCATCTGCAGCTGCTCGGCCTGTGCGTCGAGCTCGGCGAGGCGGGCGGTGAGCCTGCCGACCTCGGCCGCCCGGTCCTGCACCGACTGGCGGCTGCGCTCCAGCTCGTCGTCGCCGGGGTTGGGCGGCGGCGGGGGCGGAGGCTGCGCCGGGAGCACCGCAGCAATGGGCACGGCGGCGGTGGGCACGACGGTCGCGGCCGCACCCACCCCGGGCGAGGCCAGTGCAACCGCCACGAGCACGGCCACCACGACGAGGGTCGCCGACGGCTGGCGCGTCACGGGGAGGTCCTTCCGGGGAGCGGGGCGGGATCGACAGGGGAGCTCGACCGGCAACACTGCCACTCGCGTCACCCGAATCCCGTGCGACACACCGGACTCGTCCATCACACGAGCGACCCCACGCCCCCGACGGCTCCGCGACTCCGGCCACACCCGGCTCGCCAGGCTTATAGGACAGGCGTACTGTTTACCTCACGAGGGTCCGCGCTGCTGCCGACACGGCGGTGCGCGAGACTCCGACACGACGCAGGTGAGCCCCTCCTCCCCCGCGAGGCGGGGCGGGCTCACCGCACCGGACATAGCGACCGCCCACCACCACGGGAGGACCACCAAGTGGCCAGCACCGACAGCTTCGGCGCCCGAGGACAGCTCGACGTCGGGGGCACCGGTTACGAGATCTTCCGGCTCTCCGCGGTGGAGGGCTCGAAGCGCCTGCCGTTCAGCCTGAAGGTCCTGCTCGAGAACCTGCTCCGCACCGAGGACGGTGCGAACGTCACGGCGGACCACATCAACGCCCTGGCGAACTGGGACCCGCAGGCCGACCCGGACACCGAGATCCAGTTCACCCCCGCCCGGGTGATCATGCAGGACTTCACCGGCGTGCCCTGCGTCGTCGACCTGGCGACCATGCGCGAGGCCGTGACCGAGATGGGCGGCGACCCGTCCAAGGTCAACCCGCTCGCACCGGCCGAGCTGGTCATCGACCACTCGGTGATGATCGACTTCTTCGGCACCGCCGACGCGTTCGAGCGCAACATCGAGTTCGAGTACGGCCGCAACAAGGAGCGCTACCAGTTCCTGCGGTGGGGCCAGGGCGCCTTCGACGAGTTCAAGGTCGTCCCGCCCGGCACCGGCATCGTGCACCAGGTCAACATCGAGAACCTGGCGCGCGTGGTCATGCCGCGCAACGGACAGGCCTACCCCGACACCCTGGTCGGCACCGACTCCCACACCACGATGGTCAACGGCCTGGGCGTGCTGGGCTGGGGCGTCGGCGGCATCGAGGCCGAGGCCGCGATGCTCGGCCAGCCGGTCTCGATGCTCATCCCCCAGGTGCTCGGCTTCAAGCTGACCGGCGAGATCCCGACCGGCGTGACCGCCACCGACGTGGTGCTGACGATCACCGAGATGCTGCGCCGCCAGGGCGTCGTCGGCAAGTTCGTCGAGTTCTACGGCGCCGGCGTCGGCGCGGTGCCGCTGGCCAACCGCGCCACCATCGGCAACATGAGCCCGGAGTTCGGCTCGACCGCGGCGATCTTCCCGATCGACGAGGAGACCGTCCGCTACCTGAAGCTGACCGGCCGGTCCGCCGAGCAGATCGCGCTGGTCGAGGCCTACGCCAAGGAGCAGGGCCTCTGGCACGACCCGGACCACGAGCCGGTCTACTCCCAGACCCTGGAGCTCGACCTGTCGACGGTCGTCCCGTCGATCGCCGGCCCGAAGCGCCCGCAGGACCGCATCGAGCTGACCGACGCCAAGCCGGCGTTCCGCAAGACCGTGCACGACTACACCGACGACGGCGTGGCCCCGAGCCCGCTCGCCGGCGTCGACGAGTCGTCGAACGAGTCCTTCCCGGCCAGCGACGCCCCCGCGCTCTCCTTCGCCGACGACGACGCCGCGCCGATCATCATGTCGGCGGCCGACGGCTGCGAGGGCCGCCCGTCCAAGCCGGTCACGGTGAAGTCCGAGACGCGTGGCGAGTTCGTGCTCGACCACGGCGCCGTCGTGATCGCCTCGATCACCTCGTGCACCAACACCTCGAACCCGAGCGTCATGCTCGGTGCCGCGCTGCTGGCGCGCAACGCCGTCGAGAAGGGCCTGACCACCAAGCCGTGGGTCAAGACCTCGATGGCCCCGGGCAGCCAGGTCGTGACCGACTACTACGAGAAGGCCGGCCTCTGGCCCTACCTCGACAAGCTCGGCTACAACCTGGTCGGCTACGGCTGCACCACCTGCATCGGCAACTCCGGCCCGCTGCCGGAGGAGATCTCGGCCGCGGTCAACGACAACGACCTCACCGTCGTCTCGGTGCTCTCGGGCAACCGGAACTTCGAGGGCCGGATCAACCCCGACGTCAAGATGAACTACCTGGCGTCCCCGCCGCTGGTCATCGCCTACGCGCTGGCCGGGACGATGGACTTCGACTTCGAGACCCAGCCCCTGGGGCAGGACTCCGAGGGCAACGACGTCTTCCTCCGCGACATCTGGCCCTCGACCGAGGACATCAACGACGTCGTGGACTCCTCGATCACCTCGGAGATGTTCACCAAGAGCTACTCCGACGTGTTCCGCGGCGACGACCGCTGGCGCGCGCTGCCCACCCCCGAGGGCAAGGTCTTCGAGTGGGACCAGAAGTCCACCTACGTCCGCAAGCCCCCGTACTTCGAGGGCATGAAGGGCGAGCCGGACCCGGTCACCGACATCTCCGGCGCCCGCGTGCTCGCGCTGCTCGGCGACTCGGTCACCACCGACCACATCTCGCCGGCCGGTGCGATCAAGCCGGGCACCCCGGCCGCGGAGTACCTGGACTCCCACGGCGTCGAGAAGAAGGACTACAACTCCTTCGGCTCGCGGCGCGGCAACCACGAGGTGATGATCCGCGGCACGTTCGCGAACATCCGGCTGCGCAACCAGCTGCTCGACGACGTCTCGGGCGGCTACACCCGCGACTTCACCCAGGACGGCGGACCGCAGGCGTTCATCTACGACGCCGCGCAGAACTACGCCGCGGCCGGCACCCCGCTGGTCATCCTCGGCGGCAAGGAGTACGGCTCCGGCTCGTCGCGTGACTGGGCGGCCAAGGGCACCGCGCTGCTGGGCGTGCGCGCCGTCATCGTCGAGTCCTTCGAGCGGATCCACCGCTCGAACCTGATCGGCATGGGCGTGATCCCGCTGCAGTTCCCCGAGGGCGAGTCGGCGAAGAGCATCGGGCTCGACGGCACCGAGACCTTCGACATCGCGGGCGTCACCGAGCTGAACGACGGGAAGACCCCGAAGTCGGTGCACGTGACCGCGACCAAGGGGTCCGGCGAGACCGTCGAGTTCGACGCGAAGGTCCGCATCGACACCCCCGGTGAGGCGGACTACTACCGCAACGGCGGCATCCTGCAGTACGTCCTGCGAGGCATGCTGAAGAGCTGACGCGCGCAGCACCCACCACCACACGGAGCCCGTCCCCTCGCCGAGGGGGCGGGCTCCGTCGGTGCTGCCGGACGGGACTGCGGGCCGGGGCTGCGGGCTGGGACTGCACTCCCGGCGCGTGCCTACGGACGGGCCCCCAGGTCGTGGGAGATGCGCCGGGCGGCGTCGGCGGCGGCGCGGCCGTGGTCGTCGAAGACGTCCTCGGTCATCCGCACCGTCGGACCGGACACCGACAGCGCCCCGACCGGTTGCCCGTCGGGACCGAGGAGGGGGGCGCCGACCGCGGCGATGCCGTCGGAGAGCCCCTCGGGGTTGACCGACCATCCGCGCTCGCGGACCTCCGCGATCCGGGCCCGCAGCCGGTCGGGGTCGACGACGGTGCGCCGGGTGGACGCCTCCAGCGGACCGGCGAGGTAGTCCTCGACCTCCGCCGGGGTGCACGCGGCGAGGTAGGCCTGCCCGGTGGCCGAGGCGTGCAGCGGGATGCGGTGACCCAGCGGCAGGAACGCGCGCAGCCGGTGCGCGGTGTCCAGCCGTTCGAGCAGGACCAGCTCGCGACCGTCCGGGGCCGCCAGGTGCACGGTCTCCCCCGTCGTGAGCTGCAGCTCGTGCAGGACCGGGAGCGCCACCGCGCGCAGGCCACCGGCGTCGCGGGCCTGGTTGCCGACCGCGAACGCCCGGTAGGTGAGCCGCCAGCGGGCGGTGTCGTCGCTGACGCACCAGCCGACCTCGGCGAGGGTGTGCAGGATCCGCTGCACGGTGGACTTCGGCAGCGCGACGGTGCGGGCGAGGTCGGACAGCCCGACGGGCTGACGCTCCCCCACCGCCTCCAGGACGCGGACCGCGGAGACGACGCTGGTGGTCGGAGCCATGAGCGGTGTTGACCTCCCCCGTTCGGGCGACCTAGTGTCCGCCCCAGACGGTCCACTCTACGAACCACTGTGCCACCTGATGGACCGATACGACAAGCGCGTACCAACGGGGGTAGGCATGGCGGTGCAGACGGTGCAGGTCGTCACGCTGGTGGTGTTCGCGGCGGTCTTCGTGATCGCCGAGGTCCGCCGGTCCCACATCGGGATCGTCATGTTCGCGGCCGCCGCGGGCATGGGCGTGCTCGTCGCGGGCCTGCCGCTCGACGACGTCGTCGCGGGCTTCCCCGTCGACATCCTCGTCCTGCTGGTCGGGGTGACGTTCTTCTTCGGGATCGCGAAGGCCAACGGCACCATCGGCCGGCTCGTCGACCGGGCCCTGGTCGTGGTCGGTGACCGGACCGGGGCGCTGCCGCTGACGTTCTTCGTGCTCACCGGCGTGGTGTCGGCGATGGGCTCGCCCCTGGGCGGTCTGGTCATGGCACCGATCGGGATGACCGTGGCCCACCGGCGCGGGATCGACCCGATGCTGATGGCGCTGGCCATCGGGACCGGGCTGTCGGCGGGCGGGTTCGCACCGACGTCGCTGTTCGGGATCGTCACCTGGGGCACGGCGTCGGCGGCGGGCATCGCGCTCGCCCCGCTGACCCTGTTCGCGGTCGCGATCGTCGCGAACCTGGTGCTGCTGGCCGCGTCCTACCTGATGTTCTCCGCCCGCAGCCGGGTCCCGGTCGCCGCTGGCGGCGGGCCCCAGGAGCCCGGAGACACCGAGCCGCCGGCGCGCGAGCCGTTCACCGCGACGCACCGGATCACCGTCGTCGCGATGCTCGGCCTGGTCGCGGCGATCGTCGTGCTGGCGCTGCTCGACGCCGAGCCCGACGTCGGAGTGCTCGCCTTCGTCTTCGGCGCGGTGCTGACCCTGATCGACCCGGACAGCGGTCGCGGTGCCCTGAAGGAGATCGACTGGTCCACCGTGCTGCTGGTCGGCGGCATCATCACCTACGTGGGCGTGCTCCAGGAGATCGGCTCGGTCGACCTGCTGGGCGACCTCGCCGCGAGCCTCACCGTCCCGCTGCTCGCAGCGCTGGTGATCTGCGCGGTGTGCGGGCTGGTGTCGGCGTTCGCCTCGACCACCGGCATCCTCGCCGCGCTGGTGCCGCTGGCGATCCCGCTCGTGCAGCAGGGCGGGCTCCCGGGCTGGGCGCTGATCTGCGCGCTCGGGGTCTGCTCGTCCATCGTGGACGTGTCGCCCTTCTCGACGGTGGGTGCGACGCTGGTCGCCACCACCGTCGACGAGCAGGAACGCCCCCGCATGACTGCACTGCTGACCCGCTGGGGCCTGTCGATGGTCGTGATCGGCCCGTTGGCCTTGGTCGGCGCCCTCGTACTGCCGGCCATGGCCGCGTGAGAAGGAGATCCTCGTGTTCCTCACCTCCCTGACCGAGCCGCGGGACCTGGAGCGGGCCGTCACCGTCGGCGACGACGTGCTCTCCCGCTCCGAGCTCGTCGACCGGGGCGGACGCGTCGCCGCCGGGATCCCCGACGACGGCCCGGTCGCGGTGCACGCCACCGCCTCGATCGACACCGTCGTCGCGATCACCGGCGCGATCATGGCCGGGGTGCCGGTCGTGCCGGTCCCCCCGGACTCGGGGCCGGCCGAGCGTGGGCACATCCTGACCGACTCCGGCGCCACCGCCTGGGCGGGACCGCGGCCCGACGGCGTCGACCTGCCGGTCGTCGTCCCCGGCGCACGACCGCTCACCCCGCGCGCGGTCGACCCGGCCGCCACCGCGATGCTGCTCTACACCTCCGGCACCACCGGCCGCCCCAAGGGCGCGCAGCTGTCCGGGGCCGCGATCGCCGCCGGGCTGGACGCCCTGTTCGAGGTGTGGGACTGGACCCCCGAGGACACCGTCGCCCACGGTCTGCCCCTGTTCCACGTGCACGGCCTCATCCTCGGGGTGCTCGGTTCGCTGCGCCTCGGGTCGCGGGTGGTGCACACGGTCAAGCCGCAGCCCGCCCGCTACGCCGCGGTCGACGCCTCGATGTACTTCGGCGTCCCCACGGTCTGGAACCGGATCGTCGACGAGCCCGACGCCGCCCGTGCCCTGGGCCGGGCCCGGCTCCTCGTCTCGGGCAGCGCCCCGCTGCCCGCCTCGCTGTTCGACCGGATCGCCGGCCTGACCGGGCAGGCGCCGGTCGAGCGCTACGGCATGACCGAGACCATGATCACCCTGTCCGCGCACGCCTCCGGGGAGCGTCGCGCCGGATGGGTCGGCCTCCCCGTCCCTGGCGCCCAGACCCGGCTGCTGCCCGCCTCCGACGACGCCCCCGCCACCGTCCCCGACGACGGCGAGACCGTCGGCCGGCTCGAGGTCCGCGGCCCCATGCTGTTCGACGGCTACCTGAACCGCCCCGACGCGAACGACGAGTGCTGGGCCGGCGAGGGCTGGTTCCGCACCGGGGACCTCGCCGTCCGCGACCCGGGCGGGTTCCACCGCATCGTCGGCCGCGAGTCCACCGACCTGATCAAGTCGGGCGGCTACCGGATCGGCTCCGGGGAGATCGAGGCCGTGCTGCTCGACCACCCGGGCGTCGCCGAGGTGGCCGTGGTCGGCGCCCCCGACCCCGACCTCGGCCAGAAGATCGTCGCCTACGTCGTCGGCGACTCGCGTGACGGGCAGGCGCTGATCGACCACGTCGCCGGGCAGCTGTCCTGGCACAAGCGTCCCCGCGAGGTCGTGTTCGTCGACGCCCTGCCCCGCAACGCGATGGGCAAGGTCCAGAAGAAGCTGCTCGGCGCCTGACCCGGGTCCCCGGATCGGGCGCGTCCGCGGGCGCTCCCGGCCGGCCGGGCCTAGGTTGCTGACCATGCCCGGTGCGCACTCACCCTCGGAGGACCGCGGCGACGACCGCGGGGTCTCGGTCAACCCCGTCTTCGCGGCCGAGCCGGTGGACATCCCCCGGTTCCGGATGCCCGACTCGGGCCTGCACCCCGAGATCGCCTACCAGGTCGTGCACGACGAGCTGATGCTCGACGGGAACGCCCGGCTGAACCTGGCCACGTTCGTCACGACGTGGGCGGAGCCCCAGGCCGAGCGGCTGATGGCCGAGTCCTTCGACAAGAACATGATCGACAAGGACGAGTACCCGCGGACCGCGGACCTGGAGCAGCGGTGCGTGCGGATGCTCGCCGACCTGTGGCACGCCCCCGACCCGGGACGGGCCGTCGGCTGCTCGACGACGGGCTCGTCGGAGGCGTGCATGCTCGGGGGGCTGGCGCTCAAGCGGCGCTGGCAGCACCGGCGCAGGGCGGCAGGCCTCCCGACGGACCGGCCGAACATCGTGATGGGCGTGAACGTCCAGATCTGCTGGGACAAGTTCGCGAACTACTGGGACGTGGAGCCGCGGCTGGTCCCGATGGAGGGCGACCGGCTGCACCTGGGGGCCGACGAGGCCGTCGCGCTGTGCGACGAGAACACCATCGGCGTCGTCGCGATCCTGGGGTCCACCTTCGACGGCAGCTACGAGCCCGTCGCCGAGATCTGCGCCGCGCTCGACGACCTGCAGTCCCGCACCGGGCTGGACGTCCCGGTGCACGTCGACGGCGCGTCGGGAGCGATGATCGCGCCGTTCTGCGACCCCGACCTGGAGTGGGACTTCCGGCTGCCCCGGGTGGCGGCGATCAACACCTCCGGCCACAAGTACGGCCTGGTGCATCCGGGCGTCGGGTGGGCGGTGTGGCGCGACACCGACGCGCTGCCCGAGGACCTGGTGTTCCGGGTGAACTACCTGGGCGGGGACATGCCGACGTTCGCCCTGAACTTCTCCCGCCCCGGCGGGCAGGTCATCGCCCAGTACTACAACTTCCTGCGGCTCGGCCGCGAGGGCTACGCGCGGGTCCAGAGCACCTGCCGGGAGATCGCCACCGGGCTGGCCGGGCGGATCGCCGACACGGGCGCGTTCCGGCTGCTCACCGACGGCTCGCAGCTGCCCGTGTTCGCGTTCACCGTCGCCGACGGCGAACCGTTCTCGGTGTTCGACGTGTCGGCGGGTCTGCGCGAGACGGGATGGCTGGTCCCGGCGTACACGTTCCCGCAGAACCGGGAGGACCTGGCGGCGCTGCGGATCGTGGTGCGCAACGGGTTCAGCCACGACCTGGCCGCGCTGCTGCTCGACGACCTGGCGCGGCTGCTGGAGCGGCTGCGCCGCCAGGCCGGTCCCGTCCGCGGGAGCGAGGCCGCGGGCTTCGCCCACGGGACGTGAGCCGGTCCCGGCGGGACACCCGCACCGCGTACCTGCTGCTGGCGCCCAGCCTGCTGGGTGTGGTGCTGTTCCTGCTGGTCCCGGTGCTGATCGTGGTGGGGCTGGCGCTGTTCCGGTGGGACCTGGTCGGGCCGCGGACGTTCGTCGGGCTGGACAACGTCGTCGCCGTCGCCACCGACGGCCGGTTCACCCGGTCCCTGCTGGTGACGGCGTTCTTCGTGCTCATCGTCATCCCGGTGCAGACCGCCCTCGGTCTGGCGGCGGCGCTGCTGCTGGACCGCGGTCTGCCGGGGACCACGGTGTTCCGGGTGATCTTCGTGCTGCCGTGGATCTGCGCGCCGCTGGCGCTGGGCGTGGTGTGGCGGTGGATCCTGTCCCCCACCGACGGCGCGCTCAACGCGCTGCTGGGGATCCGCGTCGAGTGGCTGGCCGACCCTGCGCTGGCGCTGCCGTCGGTCGCGGCGGTGACCGCCTGGACCCAGGTCGGCTACGTCGCCCTGTTCTTCCTGGCCGGGCTGCGCGCCATCCCGGACACGATCGTCGAGGCGGCCCGGCTCGACGGGGCATCGGCGTGGCAGCTGCTGTGGCGGATCCGGCTGCCGCTGCTGCGGCCGACGCTGTTCTTCGTGCTGGTCACCGGCGTGATCTCCAGCTTCCAGGTGTTCGACTCGGTGTACGCGCTCACGCCGAACGGCGGCCCGCAGGGTGTCACCGACGTCGTCGCGGGGCGGATCTACTACGAGGCGTTCGAGAACCGCGCGGTCGGGCAGGCCGCGGTGATGGCGGTGGTGTTGTTCGTGATCCTGGTGGTGGTGACCGTGGCCCAGCAGCGGTGGTTCAGCCGTCGCACGACCTACGAGCTCGACACGTGAGGCGCGGCAGACTCGTCGACGCGGCCGTGCTGGTCGCGCTGCTGGTGGGCGCGGTGGTGACGCTGGCGCCGTTCGTGCTGAGCGTGATGACCGCGCTGAAGACGACCCGGCAGTTCGCGGCGACGCCGGTGCTGGCACCGCCGGCCCCGCCGACGGTCGAGAACATCGTGACCCTGTTCGGCCGCGACTACGACTTCGTGACCCCGATCGCGGTGACCGCGCAGGTGGTGGTCGTGGTCCTGGTGGGGCAGCTGCTGTTCTCGGTGCTCGCGGCGTACGCGTTCGCCCGCCTGGAGTTCCCGGGTCGCGACGCGTTGTTCTGGGTGTACCTGGGGACGCTGATGGTGCCGCAGGCGGTGACGGTGATCCCGCTGTACCTGATGATGACCGAGGTGGGGCTGCGGAACACCTTCTGGGCGCTGGTGCTGCCCTACGTCCTCGGGTCGCCGTTCGCGATCTTCCTGCTGCGCGAGCACTTCCGGACCATCCCGCAGGACCTGATCGACGCCGCCCGGCTCGACGGTGCCGGGACGGTCGGGATCCTGCGGCACGTCGTCGTGCCGGTGAGCCGGCCGATCCTCACGACGCTGGCGGTGATCACCGTGGTGACGCACTGGAACAACTTCCTGTGGCCGCTGGTCATCACCTCCGGCCGGACCTGGCAGGTGATGACGGTGGCGACCGCCGGGCTGCAGACCCAGTACAACGGGAACTGGCCGATCGTGATGGCGGCGACGACGGTCGCGATCGTCCCGCTGATCGCGCTGTTCCTGGTGTTCCAGCGCAGCGTCGTCCGCTCGATCACGATCACGGGGTTCCGGTGAGGCGCCGCCTGGGCGCCGCGCTGGTGCTGGTCGCGGCGCTGGTGCTGACGGCCTGCTCCCCCGCGTCGCAGTTCGACGACGATGCCGACGGCGTCACCACGGTGACGCTGCGGTTGTGGGACACCCAGGTCGCGGCGGCCTACCGGCGCTCGTTCGACGCGTTCACCGCGGCCAACCCCGACATCCGGGTCGAGCTGGTGCAGGTCCCGTTCAAGGACTACTTCACCTCGCTGCCCCTCGACGTGGCCTCGGGTACCGCGACCGACATCTACTGGGTCAACTCGTCCAACTTCGGGGCGCTCGCCGACGCCGGAAGGCTGATCGACGTCGGGTCGGCGCTGGCCGACCAGCGCGCCGGCTGGGTGCCGGCCGCCGCGGACCAGTACACCCGCGGCGGCACTCTGTGGGGTGTCCCGGTGGTGACCGACGGCCGGATCGCGCTGTTCTACAACAAGGACCTGGTCCGCGCGGCCGGGGTCGACCCGACGACGCTGCGGTGGGATCCGACCGACCCGGCCCGCGACACCCTGCTCCCGGCCGCGCGGAGGCTGACCGCCGACGCCACCGGACGGACCGCGGACCAGCCCGGGTTCGACCCGCGCACGGTGCGCCGGTACGGCTTCAACGCGGCCCGGGACCTGCAGGCGATCTACGTGAACTTCCTCGCCTCCGCGGGCGGCCGGTTGCAGGCCCCCGACGAGACCTTCGACTTCGCCACGCCCGCGGGTGAGCAGGCGTTCGGCTACCTGGTGAACATGATCAACACCGAGCGGGTGGCGCCGTCCGCGGCCGACACGAACCAGAACCCGGACTTCAGCCGCGACCAGTTCTTGCGGGGCCGGATCGCACTGTTCCAGAGCGGCACCTACAACCTCGCCAACATCGCCGAGGGCGCGACCTTCGACTGGGGGATCGCGCCGATGGTCGAGGGCCCGCGCGGCCGGGTCAGCGTGGTGTCGAGCATCGTGGCCGCCGGCAACGCCGACAGCCCGCGGCGTCCGGAGATCCTGCGGGTGCTGCGCTGGCTGGGATCGCCGGAGGGTGCCGCCCCGGTCGGCGACAGCGGCGCCGGGCTGCCCGCGGTGACCGCGGCCCAGCGGGGCTGGTTCGACTACTGGGCGCGCCGCGGCGTCGACACCCGGGAGTTCGTCGCGGACGGCCCGACGACCCCGGCACCGTCGGGGCCGAAGGTGGGCGCGGCGACGACGGCGATGGAGCCCACGCTCGACGACCTGTTCGCCGGGCGGCTGCCCGTCGCCGCGGGGCTGCGGCGGGCGCAGGACATCGGCAACGCCGCGCTGCGCTGATAGCGTGTCCGGTGCGCCCCCGATGGGCCCAGCCGGAAGGAGTTCTCGCCAGTCCCGCACGGGCCCGCGGGCGCAGCTCCTTCACCCAGGTCGTTCGCGTGGTCCCCACTGTCGTCGGGAGACCCGTATGACCTGCACGTTCAACCACATGATCGTCGCCGCCCGGGACCGGGTGGCCTCCGCCGAGTTCTACCGGCACGTCCTGGAGGCGGCGCAGGCGCCGTCCTGGGGGCCGTTCACCAACGTCGCCCTCGACGGCGGCGTCCTCGTCCAGTTCGCCGACCTGCCCACCGACGTCTACCCGCAGATCCAGCCCCAGCACTACGCGTTCCTCGTCGACGACGCGCTGTTCGACCGCGCGTACGCCCGGCTCGTCGAGGCGGGCGCCGAGCACTGGGCCGACCCGCAGCGCACCCGCCCCGGCGAGATCAACCACGGGCACGGCGGGCGCGGGGTGTACTTCCTCGACCCGGCCGGTCACTTCCTCGAGATGATCACCCAACCGTATGTGTGACGTCGCCGCGGCCCGGCGCTGGCTCGACGCCGCCCGGCCCGATCCCGGCCGTGCCCCGGACTGGATGGTGCCGTTGCTGCGCGGGCTGGAGCACGCCGGGCCGCGGGACATCAGCAGGAACGACCTGCCCGCCGACCACGTCGGACCCCGGCAGTCGGCCGTGCTGGTGCTGCTCGGGCAGGGCCCCGACGGCCCGGAGGTCGTGCTCCAGCGGCGGGCCCGACGGCTGCGCCACCACTCCGGCGAGATCTCCTTCCCCGGGGGCCGTGCGGACCCGGGCGACACCGATCCCGCGGCCACCGCGCTGCGGGAGGCGACCGAGGAGACCGGGCTGGAGCCGTCCGGTGTGGACGTCGTCGCGACGCTGCCGCGGCTGATCCTGCTGACCGGGTTCCACGTGACCGCGGTACTGGGGCACTGGCGGACGCCGACCCGGCTGCACGCGGTCGACCCGGCCGAGACCGAGGCGGTGCTGCAGGTGCCGTTGGTGGTGCTCGCCGACCCGGCGCACCGGTTCCGGCTCCGGGCCGGGGGCGGGGCCTGGCGGGGCCCCGGTTTCCGGGTGGGCGAGGACGTGGTGTGGGGGTTCACCGCCGAGGTGCTCGACGCGGTGCTGCGCCTGGGCGGGTGGGAGCGGCCGTGGCCGCCCGGCCCGGAGCTGGACTGGGAGTCGTTGTGAGCACCAGCAGCGGCGCGGCCAGCAGGGCCAGTGCCGCGGCCGTCCATATCGGACCGATCGGCCCGGCCGCCGCGAATGCCGCGCCACCCAGCAGCGGGCCGAGGGTCGCTCCGGCGTTCAGCGACGCGGTGGCGACGGCGCCGCCGAGGGTCGGTGCCTCGCGGGCGGCCGTCAGCGCCCGGGCGACGAGCGTCGACGCGACCGCGAAACCCAGCGCGCCCAGCAGCCCGACCAGGGCGAGCACCGCCACCGGGTGCGTGGCACCGAGCGCGAGCGCGGTCCAGGCCACCGGCAGCGCGCTACCCGCGCCGAGCAGCAGCGGGCGGGCGCGGGTGTCGGCGAACCTGCCCGCGATGCCCACCCCTGTGGCGGCGCCGGACCCGAACAGCAGCAGCCCGACGGGCACCGCCGGTGGGCCGCCCGCCTCGGCCAGCAGCGGCGCCAGGTAGGTGTACGCGGCGAACGTCGAGCCGTTCACCAGGGCACCGAGCGCCAGCGCCCCGACGACCGCGCCCCGGCGCAGGACCGTCAGCTCGGCGCGCAGGCCGGGCGCCGGTGCCCGCCCGCCGTCGCCGGTGGGGACGCCGGCGACGACCCCGGCCAGCGCGACGGCGGCCACCGCCGCGACCACCCAGAACGTCGCACGCCAGCCGAACGCCTGTCCCACCAGTGCGCCGGCCGGGACACCGGCGACGAGGGCGACGGTCGTGCCGGACAGCAGGGTCGCGGTCGCGCGGGCCGTACGCTCCGGCGGCGCCGCCGCGACCGCGACCGACAGGGCGACGGCGAGGAACCCGGCGGTGCACAGCGCGGCGAGCACCCGGGTGACCAGCAGGATCCCCAGGCCGGGGGTCAGCGCCCCGGCGACGTGCGCGGCGACGAAGGCGGCCAGGAACCCGCACAGTGCGAGCCGCGGCGGCAGCCGGCGTGCGGCCAGCGCTGTGAGCGGGGCGCCGAGGACCATCCCCACGGCGAACGCCGAGGTCAGGGACCCGGCGGCGAGCGGGGTGACGCCGAGGTCGGCGGCGATGTCCGGGACGAGCCCGGCGAGCATGAACTCCGTGGTGGCCAGCGCGGTGACGGCGCAGGCGAGGACGACGAGCAGCACGGTGGAACTCCGTGGGTGACGGGGTCGGGAACGGACATCGGTCCGGCCGCGTCACCGGGTGCGGGCAGGGGAGGTCGCCGCCACCGGTGGGACCGGTGGCTACCGCGTGTTCGACTCCGGACTGCCCACGGCCGTCACCGTAGCCGTCGCGCTCCCCCGGCGCCCGCCGTTTCCCCGTCCCCGGCGGTTCACCAGCTGATGCGGTCGAAGAGCTCCCGCAGCCGCGCCGCCCGCGCCGGGCGTCCGTGACCCACCCACGCGATCCGCCCCAGCAGGTGCTCGCGGAACACCGGGTGCCCGGCCCGGTTCTGCGCGTCGGGGCCGGTGCGGGCGGCGTTGTGCAGGATCGCGCGCAACTCGTCGTGGTCGCGGCGCGAGGCGGCCGGGGCGTCGCCGTTGACGACCAGGCCCACGACGCGCTGCCGATGGTGCGCGGGCATGATCCGGGTCTTGTCCGGGCGGACGCGGAAGCCCTCCTCCGCGGCGATCGCCGCCACCCGCCGCGTCAGACCGTGCACCGGCAGCGCGGCGTCGCCGGAGAACACCAGGTCGTCGGCGTAGCGGCCGTAGGCGGCGCCGACCGCGGTCGCCAGGCCGCTCAGCCGCCGGTCCAGTCCGTAGGTGAGCAGGTTGGCCACCGTCGGCGACGACGGCGCGCCCTGGGGCAGGTGCGGTGCGGCGAGGCGGTCGAGCATCCGTCGTCGCGCGGCGGGATCGCCGCGGTGCGGGCAGGCGCGCAGCACCCCGGGCGGGGTGGCGGTCACGAGCAGGCCGGCGATGGTGGCGGCGACGGCGGGCGGGTAGCCCGCGACCCGCAGCAGTCCGGCGACCCGGCCGCCGGTCACGTGGGAGTAGAAGCCCTCAAGGTCCAGGCGCAGCACCATCGGCCGGGCCCGGTGCTCCGCGGCGAGGGTGTGCGGGCTCCGCCCCCGGACGTGGCCGTGCGCGGCCGGGTGCACCGGGATCCGGTCGAGCACCCTCCGCCGGATCCGGCGCTGCAGCTCGGCGAGCCGCGGGGCGGGTGCCTCGATCAGCCGGGGTGTCCCGGAGCGCGACGGTGTCCAGTGCCGCCGGTAGTGGGTCAGCGGCCCCTCGGGGGCGTGCCGCAGCCAGCCGCCGGGGTCGGCGAACCAGGCGAGCTCGCCGTCGTCGAGGTGCAGGGCGGTGGCCAGGGCGGACAGATCCGCCCAGCGGGGCACCGGCAGGCGCCACACCGGGTCGGGCTGCTCGACCCGGCGATGTCGGCGCGGCCCCGCCAGCAGCGCGACGACCTCGGCCTCGACACCGGCCGAGGAATCGCGCGGGGCTCGGCGCCGCCGGGCGACGAGCGCGCCCACGACGCCCGCCAGCTCCTCGGGTCCCGACCAGCCACCGAGCCCGGCGAGCCGCTCGGTCAGCGGGTCCGTGCCCCACGGCCCGGCGCAGGCGGCCGCGGCGACCGCCGCCGGGTGCGGTGCCATCAGCGGCCCCGCACCCTCGAGCGGTCCCGCACCGCGGGATCGGACGGTACGGCGGGGCCGCAACGCTGGGTGATGCGGCGGCGGGGGTCGACCGGTGTTCTCCGTCCGCCGCGCGCCGCGGGCAGCGCTGTCGTGCCGTCCGCGCGCGGGACGCCGTGCTGCATCGTGCCGGTGCACCCCGGGGTTGCCCCGGAGTCGCGGGCCCCGGCCGGAACCGGGGCGGCCGCCTGCTCGTCCGTCCGCCGCCGCATCGGCGACGACGCTACCGGGTGCGGCACGCCGCGGCAGCTCACGCGCGGCCGACACCGGCTCTGCCCGGGGAGAACGACCACGCCCACGGTGGAGGCGATAGGTACCCGTTCTACGCTCGGCTCCCCAGGGAGGAGAGCACGATGACCGCATCCGCTCACCGCGAGATCGACCTGCCGTTCGACGTCCTCGACGGCTTCACCCACCACATGGTCGACGTCGACGGGGTGACGCTGCACGCCGTCGACGGTGGCGTCCCGGAGGCACCCGCGGTGGTGCTCCTGGCCGGCGTGCCGCAGACCTGGTGGGCCTGGCACCGGGTCATGCCCGCCCTCGCCGCGACCCACCGGGTCGTGGCCCTGGACCTTCCCGGGCAGGGGCACTCCGACCGGCCCGCCGACGGCTACGACACCCTCAGCGTGGCGCGCCTCGTGCGGCGGGCCGTCGAGCTCCTCGGGGTCGGCGAGCACTGGCTCGTCGCCCACGACGTCGGGGCATGGGTCGCCACCACCTACGCCCTCGACACCCCGGCCGCGTCCGGCGGACCCGAGCTGCTCGGTCTGGCACTGCTCGACGCCGGGATCCCCGGCGTCAGCCTGCCCACCAGCGTGGCCCTCGACCCCGCGAGCGCCTACAAGCTCGCGCACTTCGCCTTCCACCTCGTGCCCGATCTCCCCGAGACGCTCATCAGCGGGCACGAGCGGGAGTACGTGGCCTGGTTCCTGACCCAAAAGGCCGCGGCGCCCGACGTGTTCTCCGATGCCGAGATCGACCGGTACGCACGCCTGTTCGCCGCGGCGGACGGGGTGCGGGCGATCCTCGCCTACTACCGGTCCGTGCCGGAGTCGGCGAGTCGCAACCGCGAGCTCGCGGCCGCCCGGAAGATCGATGTGCCGGTGTCGGCGATCTCCAGCGACCAGGGCTCGATCCCCGACATGGCGGCGGCCGTCCGACCCCTCGTCGGCGACGCGGTCGACGTCCTCGACGTCCGGGTGGTCGGTGCCGGCCACTTCATCCCGGAGGAGGCTCCCGACCAGGTCGTCCGGGCGATCGAGGAGCTCGTCGCCCGCAGCCGGCCCTGACCCGCTCCGCAGCGGGCGGCGGCCCCGCTGCCGGGTTCCGGTTCCGGGTTCCGGGGGCGGAGACCCCCGGTCATCGGTCGGTCCTCGCCCTCGGGACCCGCCCCGCAGGCGGCCGGCGCAAGTGCCTGATCCGCCTTGACACCGGCGCACCACCCGGGTTGTGTCGGCTCCGCAGGCTCGCACGGGGCGACCGGCAGAGGTGGGGTCGGCGAGACGACAGCACCGTCCGGCCGCGGGTGCGGGTGGTAGCGCCCAGCACGAGGGAGGACCGCATGTTCGTCGCCGTCCGGCGCCGCCACGTGGACTTCGTGCGGACCTCGGGGGCGTGCTGTCGGGGCTGACCACAGCCCGTCTCCCGACCGCACGACCGAAGGATCCTCATGCCCGCCACATCCCGCGGTGCCCTGGTGCCCACCACCGGTACCGACCGGCCGACGCGGCCCGCCCCCACGCCGACGGGTGCCGTCCCCCCGGCGTCAGGCGCCGGTGCCTCCTCCCGCATCCGGCCCCACGGGATCCGGAGGTCGCGGTGAGCGCCCGTCCACCCCGCATGCTCCGCACGGTGACCGGAGCGGGCGGCGTCGCGGAGACCTACGACCTCGCCCTGGACCCCGAGCGGTCCACCCTGGACACCGCGGTACGGGTCGCCGAGCTCGCCGAGGCCGCCCGGATCGACGCCCTGTTCACCGCGGACCTGCTCCGCTTCGGCGCCCAGGGCGCGATCGGGTCGCAGGAGCCGCTCGTGTTCGTGTCCGCGCTGAGCCAGGTGACCTCGCGCATCGGGCTCATCGCGACGGTCTCCACGACGTTCCACCACCCGTACAACCTGGCCCGACTGTTCGGCACGCTCGACCACGTGTCGAACGGGCGGGCGGCCTGGAACCTGGTCACGTCGTCGCTCGGCGAGGAGAATTTCGGACCCGGTGGGCTGCCCGACCCCGAGGACCGGTACGCCCGCGCCGCCGAGACCCTCGAGGTCGTCAACGCGCTGTGGGACAGCTGGGACGCCGACGCGCTCACCCGGGGGCCGGACGGGCGGGCGGTGCTGCACCCCGAGCGGGTGCACCCGATCGACCACGCCGGCCGGTTCTTCGACGTGGCGGGCCCGCTCAACATCCCCCCGCTGCCGCAGGGGCGCCCGGTACAGATGCAGGCCGGGCAGTCCGAGGCGGGCCGGGCGCTCGGCGCGCGCTACGCCGAGGTGGTCTTCACCTCGCTGCCCACCCTGGACATCGCCCTGGACTTCACCCGCGCGATCCGTGCCGAGGCCGGCAGGCTCGGGCGGCCCGGCGGGCTCCCCCTGATCTTCAGCTCCTTCCACGCCACCTACGGCGCCACCGAGGAGGAGGCCCTGCGGACGGTGCGCGACCGGCGGGAGGCGATCGACTTCGACCGCGGCCGCGCGCAGGTGGCCGACATGCTCGGGGGGATCGAGCCCACCGCGCTGGCCGAGCTGCCGCTCGACGTGCCGATCCCGGAGTCCCTGCTGCCCGACATCCGGTCGGTGCACCGTCGCCGCGGGCGGGTCGACATCTTCGCCCGCTACGTCCGGGAGGGATACACCCTGCGCGAGCTGGTGATCGCGGCACAGGACACCGGGCACTGGGCCGCGGCGGGCACCCCCGAACAGCTCGCCGACGCCGTCGAGGAGCGGTTCCGGGCCGGCGTCCTCGACGTCATCTCGCTGCAGGGGCTGGCCGACCCCCGGCAGCACGAGTTCGTCGTGGACGGCCTGCTCCACGAGCTGCGCCGCCGCGGGATCGTCGCCGACGACTACACCGGCACGACCCTGCGCGAGAACCTCGGTCTGCCCCTTCCCGGCCCACGGGCACTCCCGCGGATCGCTCCGACGGGATGAGACCGGACGCGTGCCGGGTACGCCGGGCGTGCCCGGCGACGCGGGGCACGCACAACCTCCGGGAGCCCCTCGGGCACGGTCACACCCGACGCGCGGCGACGGCCCGTATCGTCACCCGCCGTGAGTGCCGTGTCGTCCGGCCAGCCGTCCGAGCAGCCGTCCGAGCAGCCGTCCGGCCAGCCGTCGGGACAGTCGCCCGGCCGGCCGTCCCGGGCCACCCCGGTCGTCGCCGGCGCCGCCGCCGTGCTGCTGGTCGCCCAGCAGGTGCCGGGTCTGGTCTTCCGGCACGGGACAGCGGTGCCAGTACTGCCGGTCGGGCTGTGGCGAGCCTGGCTGCCACTGATCCTCGCGGGTCTGGCGCTGCTCTCGGTCTCGGCGCTGTGGGCGCGCCGGCACCCGGGGGCGACGGCCACCGCGGGCCGCGTCGCCGGGCTGCTGCTCGCGCTGGGTCCGGCGACGCTGCTCGCCTACCGCGGGCGTCTGGTGGACCCGCTGGCCGTCTACACCCTGGGGCTCGACCCGTCGGAGCGGGCGTGGCCGGTGGTCGACCTCGTCCTGGGCACCCTGCTGGCGCTGACGCTGGTCGTCTGCCTGCTCAGGACCGGTGCAGCGGGTCGATCCACGGCACGTGCTCGGGCTGCTCGACCCCGGTGATGTCGAGGTTCACCACGACCGGCTCCTGACCGGAGCGGGTCAGCACGCACCCCAGCGGCTCGTCGTCGAGGGCGTTGATCTCCTGGTGCGGCACCCACGGCGGCACGAAGATGAACCCGCCCGGCCCGGCCTCGGCGGTGAACTCCAGGTGCTCGCCCCACTTCATGCGGGCCCGGCCGCGCACGACGTAGATGACGCTCTCCAGCTCCCCGTGGTGGTGCGCCGCGGTGCGGGCGCCGGGGTGGATGGTCACCGTGCCCGCCCACAACCGCTGCGCGCCGACCCGGTCCCCGGTGACGGCGGCGGCGCGGTGCATGCCGGGGGTCTGCGGGGTGTTGTCGTCGAGCATGTCGCCGGGGATGACCCGGACGCCGTCGTGGCGCCAGTCGGTGCTCATGCACCCGACCCTAGCCGCGGCCGGCCCGGAACCGGAACGACCGCGCACCCAGCTCGGTCTCCGGCCGTGCGAGCCCGGCCGCGCCGAGCCGCCGCGGCAGTGTCGCCGGGTCGACCGCGGTCAGGGTGTCCCCGATGTGGACCGCCCGGAACCGCAGCGACATCCGGGAGTCGATCCCGGCGAACGTCCCACCGGGACGCAGCACCCGTGCGGCCTCGGCGAAGAGCCGGTCCTGCTCCCCCGGTGTCGGGACGTGGTGGAGCATCGTGAAGCAGACGACGGCGTCGAAGCTCCCGTCCGGGAACGGCAGGGCGGCGCCGTCGCCGTGCCGGACGTCGACCCCGAGCTCGTCCCCGAGGTCGTCACGCAGGTCGGCCGCCAGCACGGGGTCGACCTCCAGCGCGGTCAGTGCCCCGGATCGCGGCGCGAGCCAGCGGGTGGTGACGCCGTAGCCGGGGCCGATCTCCAGGACCTCACCGGTGAGGTCGACGTCGCGGGTGGCCCAGGGCAGCGTCGTCCCGTGCATCCGGTCGGACCAGGAGTCGGAGCGGCAGATCCGCCGGTGCAGCACGTTCATCGCCATGGCCGCGACGCTAGGCGCGGGTAGCGGTGGCCGGGAGCCGCTAGGCTGCCGGATCGTGTCGCGTTCCGGCCTGCCCGCGCACGTCCCCGACGTGCCGGGCGCCGCGGTGCTGGTCTCCCGCATCCCGCTCGAGCGCGGGCACGCGTTCGCCGAGCACACCCACCCGGCCCATCAGCTCGCCTGGGCGGCCGCCGGGGTCCTGCGGGTCACCGTCGCCGACACCAGCTGGGTCCTCGGCCCCGGACGGGCGCTGTGGCTGCCGGCCGGGGTCCCGCACGTCACGGCCGCCACCGAGACGGCGGCGATGCGCGGGATCTACCTGTGGCCCGGCCGCTGCCCGATCGACTGGCCCGCGCCGTGCGTGCTCGCGGTCGAACCGCTGGTGGCGGCCCTGCTGGAACACCTGGCCGGGCCGGGGCCCGCGACGCCCGAGCGGTCCCGCGCCGAGGCGGTGCTGTTCGACCGGCTCCGCCCGGCCCGCGACGCCGGCGGCCCCGGCGCGGCGGTCCGGCTCGTCCTGCCCACCGACCCGCGAGCCCGCCGGGTCGCCCTGGCCCTGCTCGACGATCCCGCCGACGACCGCGACACCGCCGCGTGGGGCCGGGCCGTGGGAGCGGGTGAACGCACCCTGTCCCGGCTGTTCCGCGCCGAGACCGGGGTGGGCCCCGGCCGGTGGCGGACGCTGCTGCGGATGCGCGTCGCACTGGAGCAGCTGGCCGCGGGCCGCCCGGTCGGCGTGGTTGCCCGGCACGTCGGCTACGCGACGCCCTCGGCGTTCGTCGCGGCGTTCCGCCGGGAGACCGGGACCACGCCGTCGGCGGTGCTGCGCCCGGCCGGCGCAGCACCGCCCGGGCTCAGGCGGCGGTGAACAGGGTCAGCGCGAACCGCGCGTCGGGGTCGACCCAGCGGCGCGGCGGCGCGAACCCGGCCGCGGCGGCGAACGCGTCGACCGTCGCCGGGGTGAACTTCGCCGAGATCTCGGTGGCGAGCTCCTCCCCCGCGACGAACGCGACGTCGAGGTCGAGGTCGGCGATCCGGACCCGCATGTCGCGGGTGGCGCGCAACCGCATCTCGATCCACGAGTTCTCCGCGTCCCACACCGCGACGTGGTCGAACGCGTCGACGTCGAAGGTCGCGCCGAGCTCGCGGTTGAGCACGCGCAGCACGTTGCGGTTGAACTCCGCGGTGACCCCGGCCGCGTCGTCGTAGGCGGGGACCATCACGGCCGGGTCGGTGGCCAGGCCGGTGCCGAGCAGCAGCTGCTCACCGGGCCGCAGCACCGAGCGGACGTGTCGCAGGAAGTCGTGGCGCGGGCCGGGCATGAGGTTGCCGATGGTGCCGCCGAGGAAGGCGATCATCCGCTTCCCGCCCGGCTCGGCACCGGGCAGCCGGTCCAGGTCACGGGTGAAGTCGCCGACCACGCCGTGCAACTCCAGCTCTGGGTAGTCCCGGTGGAGCTCGTCGATGGCGCCGCGCAGGGCGGACTCGCTGACGTCCTGCGGGACGTAGCGGCGCAGCGTCCCGGCACGGGCGAACGCGTCGAGCAGCAGCCGGGTCTTGGTCGAGGACCCCGACCCCAGCTCGACGACGGTGTCGGCGCCCGAGGAGCGGGCGATGTCGTCCACGGAGTCGGCGAGCAGGGCCCGCTCGGTGCGGAAGGGGTAGTACTCGGGCAGCTCGGTGATCCGCTCGAACAGCTCGGATCCCCGGGCGTCGTAGAACCACTTCGGCGGCAGTTCCTTCGGCGACGCGGCGAGCCCGCGCGTCACGTCGGACCGCAGCGCGGTGTCGGCATCGGATTCGGTGAGGTGGACGTCCAGCTGAATGGCGCCGGGAGTGCTCACGGAGCTCCTAGGTCATGACTCTCGTGGTGGCCCGGTCGGGCCACCACCAGGTGCCGGTCGGGCACCCGGGTCCAGTCGGGGAACGCATGGGTCGGTTCGGAGGCGACGGTCACGCAGCCCGGTCCGACCCGGACGGCGAGTGCGTGCCGCCAGGCCGTCGCCCAGATCGTCGTGCCGTCGGTCAGCAGCAGGTTCAGCCGCGAGCCGGGCGCGGTCCGTTCGGTGTCGGCGCAGACCCTGGCCAGCAGGTCGGCCGGGTCGGCGCCGTCGGCGAGACCCCGCCGGACCACCGCCCAGAGCAGTGCCGCGTCGGTGGGGGCGTCGAGGGTCATCAGGTCGGTGACGGGCAGTGCCGCCGCGGCGTCCGCGAGGGACTCTGGCCAGCCGCGGACGACGCCGTTGTGGCTGAACAGCCACCGCCCGTCGGTGAAGGGGGCGGCGGCCGTCGCGGTGACCGGCATGCCGACCGTCGCCGAGCGGACGGCGGCGAGCACCGCACCCGACGTCGTCGTCCCGGCCAGCGCGGCGTAGGACGTGTCGGACCACAGCGGCGACGCCGAGCGGACCCGCACCGGCGTCGTGCTCCCGGGCGGGTACCAGCCGGTGCCGTGGCCGTCGGCGTTGATCGTGCCGCCACCGCGCATGTCGGCCGGGGCGTAGGACTGCGCGAGCAGCCCGTGCTCCGGTTCCAGGACCAGCGACGCCAGTGTGGCCGGTTCCCCCAGGTACGCGAGGTGCCTACACACCGGCGTCGCGGACCAGCCGGAACCCGGCGAAGATCTGTCGGCGGATCGGGTGGTCCCAGTTGCGGAACGTCGCCCGGATCGCCGCCGGATCGGTGCCGAACGACCCGCCGCGCAGGACGGCGTAGTCCCCGCCGAAGAAGACCTCCGAGTACTCGGGGTACGGGAACACGGTGAACCCCGGGTAGGGGTGCCAGCCGGAGTCGCACCACTCCCAGACGTCGCCGACCATCTGCTGCACCCCGAGCGCGGACGCCCCCGCCGGGTAGGCCCCGATCGGGGCCGGCTGCAGGTGCCGCTGACCGAGGTTGGCGTGCTCGGCGCGCGGCTCGTCGTCGCCCCAGGGGAAGCGCCGCGAGCGGCCGGTCGCCGGGTCGAAGCGGGCGGCCTTCTCCCACTCCGCCTCGGTGGGCAGCCGCTTGCCGACCCAGCGGGCGTAGGCCTGGGCCTCGTGGAAGGACACGTGCACGACGGGCTCGTCGTCGGGCACCCGCTCGATGATCCCGAACCGGCGCCGCCACCAGGTGCCGTCGGCGTCGCGGGACCAGAACCGCGGCGCGGCCAACCCTTCCTCCGTGCGGTGCGCCCAGCCGGCGTCGGTCCACAGCCGCGGGTCGTCGTAGCCACCCGCGTCGACGAACGCCGCGAACGCGCCGTTGGTGACCGGGTGCACGTCGATCCGGAACGCGGGCAGGTCGACGACGTGCGCGGGCCGCTCGTTGTCCAGCGCCCACGGCTCGGCCGAGGTGCCCATCTCGAACGGGCCCGCCGGGACGAGGACCTCCGCCGCCGGGTCCACCGCACCGGCCGGGCGGGGCGGCGGGGCGGCGTCGAGCACCGGCGCCCCGGAGCGCAGCTGGTGGGTGGCGAGCATGGTCTCGTCGTGCTGCTGCTCGTGCTGCACGATCATCCCGAACGCGAAGCCCTCCGCCTCCAACCGGCGACCGCGCAGCGGGCTGCGGTGCAGCGCGTCGAGCGCCTTGTCCCGGACCTCGGCGACGTAGCCGCGGGCCTCGGCCGGGGTGAGCAGCGGCAGCGTGACCCGCGAGGAGCGGGAGTGCTGGAACGCGTCGTAGAGGCCGTCGATCTCCGGGCGCAGCGGCTCGCGGCCGCCCACGTCACGGACGAGCCACAGCTCCTCCATCGACCCGATGTGCGCGAGGTCCCAGACCAGCGGTGACATCAGCGGCGAGTGCTGGGCCTGCAGCTCGCCGTCGTCGAGATCGGTCAGCGCGGTGCTGCGGCCCCGCGAGCGCTCCAGCAGCGCCGCGACCCGGGTGCGCATGGTCTCCGGGCGCTCCCCGGGCGTCGCGGGCCCGGTCAGGGGTCCGGTGGGAACGGTGGGGTCGGCGGTCATGCCACGTCCTCCTCGGCGGCTCGGGTGGTCGGACTGGCGGTGTCACCGGGTCTGGCGGGGCCTCGACCGGCCTGGGGCAGGTACAGCCCCGGCGGGAACGGGGCGGTAGTCGGCCCCGCGCCGTGCTCGGCCGGGTCGGCCTCGTCGGCGGGGCAGCGCCCGCGCAGCACACGCTGCTCGGTGACCTCCCGCAGCCGGTCCAGCAGCGGTGCGGGGGCGGTGGTCAGCGGGTGGTCCGCAGCGGCGAGCACGTCGCAGGCCAGCGGGAACAGCGCGGCCGCCGCGGCGGCGAGCCCGGGGTGGTCCAGCCCGTCGCGGGCGGCGGCGACCCACTCGTCGCGGACCGGCTCGCACAGCTCCCGCACCCGGTCGACGACGGTGTCGGTGGTCAGCGCGAGCAGGACCGCGGCGGGCAGCGCCCAGTCCGCGCCGGCCTGGCCGTCGACGTAGCGCACCTCGAGGTAGCCCTGCGGACGGACCGGCGGGAACAGGGTCGAGACGTGGTAGTCGAGGTCGGCCAGTGTCGGCGGCCGGTCGAGGACCCCGCCACGGACGCGGCCGGACACCCAGTCGGCGAAGGTGACCCCGGGTGGCACCGACCAGGTCCCGGTGCCGCGCACGCACAGCAGCGGGGTGGTGACCACCCGGCGCGCCCACGCCGCGGCCGGGTCGGTACCGGACGCCGCGATGGACGGCGGCGCGGTCCGCGAGGGGTCCAGGCTCAGCCAGCACGCCTGGCGGGAGGACTTCCAGCCGGTGCGGCGGCCGTGCTGCACCGGCGAGTTCGCGAACGCCGCGAGCAGCACCGGGCCGAGCTCGTGCAGGACCGCCCAGCGGTCGGCGATCCCGGCGGCCGGGCCGGCGTCCACGCTGACCTGCACCGCGGCCGTGGAGCACATGCCGCTGCGGCCGTGCGGGCCGACGCCGTCGAACACGCACTCCATGGCCGCGTAGCGCGGCAGGTCCAGCAGCCGCCGGGCGGGCCGGACCGGGTCGGCGGCGCGGTCGTGCGGGCGCAGGCCGTACTCGGCGAGCAGTCCGTGGAGGTGGGCGGAGTCGGCGGTGAGGGCGCCGAGGAGGGCCTCGAGCGAGCCGGCGGGAGCGCTGGAGATCTCGATCTGGCCGCCCGGCTCGACGGTCACGGTGCCGCCCGCGGGGAGCGGGGCCGCGTGCGAGGCGGGGTCCAGGGAGGCCGGGCAGTGCGGGCCGAGCGCGGCACGCACGGCGCCGAGGTCGACCGGGTCGGCCGGGTGACCGGGTCGGTGGAGCATCCATTCGATCTCGACACCGGCCAGGGTCGGGGGGCCGTGTTTGAAGCAGACCGACGCCACGTAGGCCTCGGCCTCCCCCACGCTGCGGAGCACACCGTCGGTGCTCTGGTGGTCCAGGGTCACCAGGTCGACGCTACCCCCGACGTGTGACACCCGCACGCGATGCAACCGTGATCCCGCGCGATCGCGGGTGACCGGCGGCACGACCGTCCCCCCATGCAGGACAAGCGTACGGAATACTGGGGCCATGCCCCGTGTCAGCACCGACCAGCTCGCCGCGCGCCGGCAGCAGATCCTCTCCGGTGCCCGGACCTGCTTCGCCGATCACGGCTACGAGGGCGCCACCGTGCGGCGGCTCGAGGAGTACACCGGGCTGTCCCGTGGCGCGATCTTCCACTACTTCCGGGACAAGGAGGCGCTGTTCCTGGCCCTGGCCGAGCAGGACGCCACCCGGATGGCCGACGTCGTCGCCGAGCAGGGCCTGGTGCAGGTCATGCGCGACCTGCTGCGCGACGGATCGGACCGCAGCTGGCTGGGCACCCGCCTGGAGGTTTCGCGACGGCTGCGCACCGAGCCGGAGTTCCGGGCCCGCTGGCAGCAGCACTCCGGTGCGCTGACGGCCGCGACCCGGGCGCGGCTGGAACGCCAGGCCGCGGCCGGCGCCCTGCGCGACGACGTGCCGGTCCCGGTGCTCGCCCAGTACCTGGAGCTGGTGCTGGAGGGGCTCGTGTCGCACCTGGCGATGGGCCTGCCCGCCGACGACCTCGGCCCGGTGCTCGACCTCGTGGAGAACGCCGTCCGCGCGCCGTTGATGCGCTGACCGCCCGCGGCCAGCATGATCGGCGCCATGCCGTTCCCCTTCCACCCCGCGGGCGACGACCCCGTGCCGGCCGCCGTCCGCGGGTTCGCCCGGGCCCACGCCGACCTCGTCGTCCTGCACGAGGACCCGATCCACCTGGTCGCCCGCGATCGGGCACCCGGCAGGCGGGTCGGGCTGGTCTCCGGTGGGGGGTCCGGCCACGAGCCGCTGCACGCCGGGTTCCTCGGCCGCGGGATGCTCGACGCCGTCGCCCCCGGCCCGGTGTTCACCTCCCCGCACAACAAGGCCGTGCTGCACGCCTCCCGGGCTGCCGCCGGCCCGGACGGGGTCCTGCACGTCGTGAAGAACTACACGGGCGACCGGATCAACTTCGGCATCGCCGCGGAGCGGCTGCGGATGGAGGGCGTCGACGTCGCCCGGGTCCTCGTCGACGACGACCTGGCAACCGACGGGCTCGACACCGCGACCGGGCGGCGCGGGACCGGGGCGACCGTCGTCGTCGAGAAGATCCTCGGGGCCGCCGCGGACACCGGCGCCGGGCTCACCGAGCTCGCGACGCTGGGCGCGGACGTCGCCGCCGCCTCGCGCAGCCTCGCCGTCGCCTCCCGCGCGCAGACCTCGGCCCGCACCGGGGAGCCCGCGTTCGCCCTCGACGGGCAGCTCGACTACGGCGTCGGCATCCACGGCGAGCGGGCACGGCGTTCGGTCGACCGGCCGCCCACCGAGGAGCTCGTCGACCGGATGCTCGACGAGATCGTCGCCGGCCTGCCCGCGGGCCCCGACCAGGTCGTCCTGGTCGTGAACGGCATGGGGGGCACGGCGCTGCTGGAGCTGTACGTGCTCGCCGAGCTGGCCGCCGTCGCGCTGGAGGCACGCGGGCTGGAGCGGGTGGGTCTGCTCGTCGGCACCTTCGTGCCCGCCCTGGACATGGCCGGCTTCTCCCTGACCCTGACCCGGATGCGCCCGGAGTGGACGGACCTGTGGTCCGCCCCCGCCCGGACGGCCGCCTTCCCCCGGACGGAGACCTCATGACGGGCCAGCGGATCGACCAGGACGCCGTGCTGGCCCGGTTCGCCCGGGCCGTCGAGGACGGCCACGGCGCGCTCACCGACCTCGACCAGCACTCGGGCGACGGCGACTACGGCGACAACCTGCGTGCCGGGGTCCGGCTGGCCGTCGCGCTCGCGGAGCGCGGTCCGCAGCGCGGTTTCGGCGCGCTCGGCGAGGTCTTCCTCGACGAGGTCGGCGGCACCAGCGGCCCGCTGCTGGGCCTGCTGTTCTCCGAGATCGCCCGCGCGCTGTCCTACGGCTCGGCCGACGCGGCCGCGTTCGCCGCGGGCGCCCGGGCCGGGCTGACCGCGATCCAGCGGGTCGGCGAGGCCGAGGTGGGCGACCGGACGATGGTCGACGCGCTCGCCCCCGCCGTGACCGCGCTGGACCGTGCGGGGTTCGCCGCGGCGGCGGCCGCGGCCCTCGACGGCGCCGAACGGACCGCGGAGCTCGCGGCCCGGCACGGCCGCGCGTCCTACGTCGGGGAGCGCGCGAAGGGCGCACCGGACCCCGGCGCGGTCGGCGTCGCGCTGCTGTTCGCCGCGGTCGCCGCGGTCGCCGAGCCCGACGCCGAGGTGGCGGACCCGCTGGCCGGGCGGACCTGAGTCCCGTCCCCGCGGGCCGTTCAGCTCGCGGTCGCGGCCGGGAGGAACTGGGTGCGGTAGAGGGTGGCGTAGCGGCCGTCGGCGGCCAGCAGCTCGTCGTGGGTGCCGGACTCGACGACCCGACCGCCCTCCAGCACCGCGATCCGGTCCGCCGCCCGCACGGTGGACAGCCGGTGCGCGATGACGATCGCGGTCCGCCCGACCAGCGCCTCGGCCAGTGCCTCCTGCACCGCGGCCTCGGACTCGGAGTCGAGGTGGGCGGTGGCCTCGTCGAGGATCACCACCCGCGGGCGGGCCAGCAGCAGCCGGGCGATGGTCAGGCGCTGGCGCTCGCCGCCGGAGAGCCGGTAGCCGCGCTCCCCCACCACCGTGTCGAGGCCGTCGGGCAGCGTGTCGAGCAGGTCGCCGAGCCGGGCGCGCCGCAACGCGTCGACCATCTCGTCGTCGGTGGCGGCGGGTGCGGCGTAGCGCAGGTTCCCGGCGATGGTGTCGTGGAACAGGTGCCCGTCCTGGGTGACCATGCCGACGGCACCGCGCAGCGTGGCGAACGACAGGTCCCGCACGTCCACCCCGGACAGCTCCACCGAGCCGGAGTCGACGTCGTAGAGCCGGGGGACCAGCGAGGCCAGCGTCGACTTCCCGGCCCCGGACGACCCGACCAGGGCCAGCAGGCCACCACCGTGGACCTGCAGGTCGACGCCGTGCAGCACCTCGGCATTGACCCGCTGGTCGAGCACCGCGACCTCCTCCAGCGAGGCCAGGGAGACGTCCGTGGCGCTGGGGTAGGTGAACCGGACCCCGCGCAGGGCCACGTCGACGGGGCCGTCGGGCAGCGGGGCCGGATCGGGCCGCTCGGTCAGCATCGGGCGCAGGTCCAGCACCTCGAAGACCCGCTCGAAGGCGACCAACGCGGTCATGACGTCGACGCGGGCGTTGGCCAGCGCCGTCATCGGGGTGTAGAGCCTGCTCAGCAGCAGCCCGAGCGCGACGACCGTGCCCGCCGGAATCGACCCGGTCACCGCGAGGTAGCCGCCGAGACCGTAGATCATGGCCTGGGCCAGCGCGGACACCAGCTGGAGCGCGGTGACGAACAGCCGCGACACCATCGCCGACCGGACACCGATGTCGCGCACCCGCGACACCTGGCCGCGGAAGACGGCGGCCTCGGAGTCGGGGTCGCCGAACAGCTTCACCAGCGTGGCGCCGGGTGCGGAGAACCGCTCGGTCATCTGGTTGCCCATGGTGGCGTTGAGCTCAGCGGCCTCGCGGCGCAGCTCGGCGAGCCAGGTCCCCATCCGCCGGGCCGGGAGCACGAACACCGGCAGCAGCAGCATCGCCAGGACGGTGACCTGCCAGGCCAGCCCGATCATGACCGCGACGGCCAGCACGAGCTGGATGCTGTTGGACAGCACGGTGGACAGGGTGCCGGTGATGGCGGTCTGGGCGCCGATCACGTCGTTGTTGAGCCTGCTGACCAGCGCCCCGGTCCGGGTGCGGGAGAAGAACGCCAGCGGCATCGACTGGACGTGGCGGAACACCGCCACCCGCAGGTCCTCGATCAGGCCCTCACCGAGCCGCGCGGAGAACCAGCGTCCGGTGAGCCCGACCACCGCCTCCAGGACGGCCATCCCGGCGATCGCCCCGGCGATCACCATCACGACGCGGGCGGCGTCGGGCAGGTCGTTCGCCGCGACGATCGTGTTGACCACGCGGCCGGCCAGCACCGGCGTGGCGACCCCGATCACCGCGGTGACGGTGGTCAGGGCCAGGTAGGACAACAGCCAGCGGCGGTAGGGCCGGACGAAGCCCCAGATCCGGGGCCAGGTGCCCCGCGCGATGGAGCCACGGCGGATGGACGTCGAGTCCGCCCCCCGGATGACCCCGCGCATCAGGGTGAGCGGGCGATCCAACGGTGTTCCCCTTCGCCGGTGGTGGACGGCGAGGGTTCACGTTACGGCGCGCACGGCGGGCGGGCGCGGCGATCACGCGCCCGGCGGCCCGGGGCCCGGGCACACGACCGACCCCGGACACACGACGACGCCGCCCCGGGCCCGTTCCTCGACCCGGTCGGCGGCGCCGACGAGAGAGCTACTTCTTCTTGGTGCGGGTGGCGCCGCCGCGCCCGCGCAGCGTCACACCCGTCTCGGACAGGACCCGGTGGACGAATCCGTACGACCGCCCGGTCTGCTCGGCCAGCGAACGGATGCTGGCGCCCTTCTCGTACTTCTTCTTCAGGTCGGCGGCGAGTTTGCCCCGCTGCGTCCCGGTGATCCGGGCGCCCTTCTTCAGCTCGGCCATCGGCCCTCCTCATCCCCTCCGCGGATGCCCCCGCGGATCGCCGCATCAGCCGCGACGATCAGGTCATGATGATCCAGTTGACGATTTATGACCAGACCGCGGAAAACGCGATCGGCGAACGGTTACCCCGAACGGCTCAGCACCGCGAGCACCGTTCGACGGCGCCGTCCGTCGGGTGGCGCAACGAACCACCCGTCGGGACCGGCCGAGGAGGTCGCCGCGGCCGCCCGCGACACGTGCCGGACACGTCCGATGATCGTGGTGGTCCGGTCGGGTGATCACCGCGGCGTGCGGTGACCGGTCAGGCGAGCTGGACCAGTTCCAGGTAGTCGGCCGACCAGTGGTCCTCGGTGCCGTCGGGCAGCACGATCACCCGGTCCGGCTCCAGCGCCTCGACCGCGCCCGGGTCGTGGGTGACGAGCACGACGGCCCCCTCGAAGCGGCGCAGCGCGTCGAGCACCTGCTCGCGGCTGGCCGGATCCAGGTTGTTGGTCGGCTCGTCGAGCAGCAGCACGTTCGCCGCCGAGGACACCAGCCCGGCCAGGGCGAGCCGGGTCCGCTCACCGCCGGACAGCGTCCCGGCGGGCTGCTCGAGCTGCTCCCCGGAGAACATGAACGACCCGAGCAGGGTCCGCAGCTGCTGCTCGGGGGCGTCCGGGCTGGCGTGGCGGATGTTGTCCCAGACCGAGGCGTCCATGTCGAGTGTGTCGTGCTCCTGGGCGAAGTAGCCCCGGCGCAGCCCGTGGCCGGGGACGACACCGCCCGAGTCGGACTCCTCGGTGCCGGCCAGGATCCGCAGCAGCGTCGTCTTCCCGGCGCCGTTGAAGCCCAGCACCACGACCTTCGACCCGCGGTCCACCGCGAGATCCACCCCGGTGAAGACCTCCAGCGACCCGTAGGCCTTGGACAGGTTCTCCGCGGTGAGCGGGGTCCGCCCGCAGGGCGCCGGGGTCGGGAACCGGATGTGCGCGACGCGGTCGGCCTGACGCTCGTCGTCCAGGCCGGCGAGCAGTGCGTCGGCGCGGCGGGCCATGTTCTTCGCCGCGACGGCCTTGGTGGCCTTCGCACCCATCTTCGCGGCCTGCACGTGCAGTGCGGACGCCTTCTTCTCGGCGTTGGCCCGCTCGCGGCGACGACGCTTCTCGTCGGTGGCGCGCGCCTCCAGGTACCGCTTCCAGTCCATGTTGTACTGGTCCGCCTCGCCGCGGGTGGCGTCGAGGAACCACACCTTGTTCACGACCGCGGCCAGCAGCTCGGTGTCGTGGCTGATCACGACGAGCCCGCCCTCGTGCGACTGCAGGAACCCGCGCAGCCAGGTGATCGAGTCGGCGTCGAGGTGGTTGGTGGGCTCGTCGAGCAGCAGCGTGGTCGCCGACTGCGACCCGCCGTCGGAGGCCGCGAACAGGATCCGGGCAAGCTCCACGCGCCGACGCTGACCGCCCGACAGCGTCCGCATCGGCTGGGCGAGCACCCGCTCGGGCAGTCCCAGGTGGGTGCAGATCCGCGCGGCCTCGGACTCCGCGGCGTAGCCGCCGAGGGCGGAGAACCGCTCCTCGAGCCGGCCGTACTCGCGGATCGCCTTGTCGTTCGCGGCCGGGTCGGCCAGCTCGGCCATCGCCGTCTGCGCCTTCTCCATCTTCGCGAGCAGCACGTCCAGGCCGCGGGCCGAGAGCACCCGGTCCTTCGCCGTCACCGACAGGTCGCCCTCGCGCGGGTCCTGCGGCAGGTAGCCGACCGGGGAGTTCGCGGTCCGCTGCCCTGAGTACGGCTCGCCCTCACCGGCCAGCACCCGCATCGAGGTGGTCTTGCCCGCGCCGTTGCGCCCGACCAGACCGATCCGGTCGCCGGGCTGCACGCGCAGGGTCGCACCGGAGAGCAGGATGCGGGACCCGGCACGCAGTTCGAGGTCGGTCGTGGTGATCACGTGAAAGGGCTCCAGACGGAGGACGAGGAGTGACGCTGAGAGGACCGGATGCGGGCACACCTGTGCCCGGGAGCCGGTCTACTCGATCAGGATCACGCGGCCAGCCTACCGGCCGGGTCCACGGTGTTTCCCACGTAGGGTCGTTCTCCATGACCGATCTCACCTCCCTGGCCGGTCGGGCGGCACTGGTCACCGGCGCCTCACGGGGCATCGGCCACGGCGTCGCGGCCGCGCTGCTGGCGCGCGGCGCGTCGGTGACGATCACCGGGCGGCACGCCCCCGAGCTCGACGCGGCGGCGGCCGGTCTCGCGGCAGCCGCGGGTGTCGACGCCGGCCGGGTGCTGGCCGTCGCCGGCAACGCCGGGGACGCGGCGCACCGGGCCGCCGCGGCGGAGGCCACGGTGGCGGCGTTCGGCTCGCTGGACGTGCTGGTCAACAACGCCGGGATCAACCCCCAGCACGGGCCGCTGGTCGAGGCCGACCTCGATGCCGTCCGCAAGATCCTCGACGTCAACGTCGTCGCCGCGCTCGGGTTCGTCCAGCAGGCGCACCGGGTCTGGATGGGCGCGCACGGCGGCGCGGTCGTCAACGTCGCCTCGGTCGCGGCGCTGCGCGCCACCGGCGTCATCGGCGCCTACGGGGCGTCGAAGGCGGCGCTGCTCACCCTGACCGAGGAGCTGGCGGGCCAGCTCGGCCCCGACATCCGGGTCAACGCCGTCGCCCCCGCCGTGGTGCGGACGCGGTTCGCCGAGGCGCTCTACGCCCGGGACGAGGCGTCGGTCGTGGCGGGTTACCCGCTGGGGCGCATCGGGGAGCCGGCGGACGTCGCCGAGGCGGTCGCGTTCCTCGTCTCCGACGCCGCGTCCTGGGTCACCGGCGCCACCCTGCGGATCGACGGCGGCAGCCTGTCCGCCGGGCGGCACCGGCAGGACCCGCGGTGACCGGGACGGCCGGCGGGGCCGCGGCGCCGCAGCCCTCGGGCACGACAGCGCAGCCCTCGGGTGCCTCCGGGCCGACGGTGGCCGACGTGCTGGTGCTCGGCGGCGGGCTGGCCGGGCGTGCACTCGCCGCGGCGTGCGCGGAGGCCGGGCTGCGCACCGTGCTCGCCGATCCCGCCCCGGAGCGGGCGTGGACGGCGACCTACTGCGCGTGGCCCGAGGAGCTGCCGCCGCACCTGCCGGCCACGACGGTCGCGGCCCGGCCGGCGGCGGTGGCCGTGCTGCCCGGCGGCGGCAGGCGCGCGCTGGGCCCGTACGCGGTGCTGGACACCGCCGGGCTGCGCGCCCACCTCGACGCCCGGCTCGCCGGGGTCACGGTGCTGCCCGGCCGCGCCGCCGCCGACGACGTCCGGCCCGACGGCCACCGGTACCGGGTGCGGCTGCACGTCCCGGGCGACCGGGGCGGTGACGGCGGGAGCAGCGGCACCGACGCCGACGGCACCAGCGGCGACGGCAGCGGCAGCGGCAGCGGCAGCAGCAGCAGCAGCGGCAGCGGCAGCGGCAGCGGCAGCGGCAGCGGAGGCGGAGGCAGCGACACAGCACCGGGGGACGACGCGACGCAGGTCGTCGACGCGGCACTGGTCGTCGACGCGACGGGGGCGCCGTCGCGGCTGCGCCCCGGCCCGGCGGGCGGGACCGAGCAGACCGCCTGGGGGGTCGTCGTCGACGAGCGGGCGGCCGCACCGGTGGTGCGGCCCGGCGAGGCCGTCTTCATGGACTGGCGCTCCCCCGGCCCGCACCGGCCCGGGTGGACGGACTGGCCGACGTTCCTCTACGCCGTCCCCTACGGCGACGGCACCGTCCTGCTGGAGGAGACCTCCCTCGCGCGACGGCCGGGGCTGCCGCTGCCCGAGCTGCGCGACCGGCTCGCGGCCCGGCTCGCGGGGGCCGGCGTCACCGTGCCCGACGGCGCCCCCGTCGAGCGGGTGCGCTTCCCGGTCGACACCCCGCGCGGTCCGCGGCACCCCGTCGGGTTCGGGGCGGCGACCCCGCTGGTGCACCCGGCCACCGGGTTCAGCGTCGCCCCCGCGCTCGGGCTGGCCCCCCGGCTGGCCGCGGAGCTGGCCCGGCACCTGCCGCACGATCCCGCCGCCGCGACGACGGCGGCCCGGCGGCTGCTCTGGCCCCGGTCGGCCCGCGCGGTGCACCGGCTGCGCCGGCACGGGCTGCGCACCGTGCTGGAGATGCCGCCGCACCTCGTGCCGGACTTCTTCGACGCGTTCTTCGCCGGGCGCAGCGGACGCGCGTTCCTCACCGGCCGCGACGACCTGACCGGCACCCTCGCCGGAATGGCCGGGGTGTTCCGGGCCGCTCCGCCGGCCGTGCGTACGCGCATGCTGCGATCAGCTGCAGCATTCCACCCGAACGGGCGATGACGGGAGGGACTCGGGACAAGTTGATCGGATACAACGTAGTAACGTCGTCGCACGCGGTGACGCCGGCCGCATGCCCGGCGACGCGCGACCGTTCCCCCGGGAGGCACCTGTGTCCGCATACCAGACCATCGTCGTCGGCACCGACGGCTCGGCGACGTCGTTCCTGGCCGTCGAGCGCGCCGCCGGGGTGGCCGCCGACAGCGGCGCGAAGCTGGTCATCGTCTCCGCCTACACCCCGGCCAGCCGCGAGGACACCTCGGCCGCGGAGGACGCGCTGAAGGACGAGGCCTTCCTCGTCACCGGCTGGACCCCCGCCGAGGAGGCGCTGCGCGAGGCCGCCGACCGGGCCGCCGCCGTCGGCGCGAAGGACGTCTCGACCTTCGCCGAGGACGGCGCCCCGGTGGACGTGCTCCGCAAGGCCGTCAAGGAGCACCGCGCCGACCTCCTCGTGGTCGGCAACCGCGGTCTGAACACGTTCTCCGGGCGGCTGCTCGGCTCGGTGCCCGCCGACGCGACCCGCCGTGCCGGCGTGGACGTGCTCGTCGTGCACACCACGTGATCGCGTGAGGTCCGAGCCCGGGTCGTCCCGCCCCCTGCCCGATCCCGCCTCGATCGACTGGAGCGAGGTCGACGACGGGGCGCTGGACGAGCTCATCCTGGGCGTGCCCCGCGAGTTCACCCGCGACGAGCTGGTGGAGGCCGCGGGGCTCGACCCGGAGGAGTCGGGGCGGCTCTGGCGGGCGCTGGGGTTCACCGACTCCGAGCCGGGTGACCGCGTCTACACCCGGGCCGACCTCGAGGCCGCCCGGATGGTCACCCGGCTGAGCCGGGAGTGGCTGCCCGAGACGGTCGCCCGCGAGGCCGTCGCCCGGGCGCTCGCGCAGTCGATGTCCCGGCTCGCCGAGTGGCAGATCGGGATGCTCGCCCAGGTCGCCGCCGCGCACCTCGGGGAGCTGACCCCGCGCGACGCGGCGCGGCTCGCCGCCGAGGTGATCCCCGACCTGGAGGCGCTGCAGTCCTACGTGTGGCGGCGCCACCTCGCGGCGACGGCGTCGCGCTGGGTCGCCGGGGTGCAGCGCCGCGACGTCGCCGACATCGTCGCCGACACCTGGCCGCTGTCGGTCGGGTTCGCCGACATGGTCGGGTTCACCCGCACCACCCGCCGTCGCAGCATGGACGAGCTCAGCGAGATGATCGAACGTTTCGGGGCCGTGACCAACGAGGTCATCGCGAACGGCCGGGGCCGGGTGATCAAGACCGTCGGCGACGAGGTGCTCTTCGTGACCGAGCACCCCGCCGACGCGGCGGCCATCGCGCTCGGCCTGCGGGACCGGGTCCGGACCGAGCCGTCGCTGCCCCTGCTGCGGATCGGGCTCGCGCACGGCATGGTGCTCGCCCGCTACGGCGACGTCTACGGCGAGGTCGTCAACGTCGCGGCCCGGCTCACCTCCGAGGCGCGCCCGGACACGGTGCTCGTCGACAAGGAGATGTACGACGCGCTGCGCGACGACCCGCGCTTCGACCTGCGGCGGATCGCGACCCTGCACACGCGCGGCTACTCCCACCTGCGGGCCTGGGCGCTGCGCGGGGCCCGCGAACGCTGACCGTGTCGACCCGGTCGACCCGGTCGATTCAGTTGACCTGAACCCGGGTCGAGGTGACAGCCTCGATCACCATGACGAGCACGACGGGCAGCACGACGAGCACGGTGACCACCTCGGTCGCCGCCTACCTCGACCTCATCGGGGTCGACCGGGCGACACCGGACCGGGCGCTGCTCGACCGGCTCGTGACCGCGCACGTCGCGACCATCCCGTTCGAGAACCTCGACCCGTTCACCGGGGTCGAACCGCCGACCACCGCCGACGGTGTCGCGGCCAAGCTGGTGCACGGGCGGCGCGGCGGCTGGTGCTTCGAGCACAACCGGCTGCTGCACGACGCCCTGGCCGACCTCGGTCTGCGGGTGACCCCGCTGGTCGGGCGGGTCCGGCTGGGCCTGGCCGCCGAGGACCCGCCGACCGAGCGCACCCACCGGCTGACCCTCGTCGACACCGTGGAGGGCCGCTTCACCGTCGACGCCGGGTTCGGCTCGACGGTGCCGACCACCGCGCTGCGGCTCGTCGCCGGGCTGGAGCAGCCGACCCCGCAGGCTACCTACCGCTACGCCCGCGGCGACCACGGCAGCTGGGTCCTGCAGCGGCGCGGCGGCGACGGTGGCTGGGCCGACCAGTACACCTTCGACCTGGCCCCCGCACCGGACATCGACTTCGCGATGGGCTCCTGGTACCTGACCCACCACCCGGGGTCGCACTTCCGGACCGGGCTCGTCGCCGCGCGCACCACCCCGGAACGCCGGACCACCCTGGACGGGACCCGGCTCACCGTGCGCACCGCCGACCGCGCCGCGCAGCGGCACGACCTCGCCTCCCCCGCCCGGGTCCGGGACGCGCTGGAGACGCACTTCGGCATCGACACCGGCGGCGTCGCCGGGCTCGAGGGCCGGCTGCGGGAGGTCTACTTCCCGTGAGACGACGACGGGCCGGACCCCCGGATGTCGGGGATCCGGCCCGTCGGGTCGGTACGGGTCCTCAGACCCGGAAGCCGAGGGCGCGCAGCTGCTCGCGGCCGTCCTCGGTGATCTTCTCCGGGCCCCACGGCGGCATCCAGACCCAGTTGATCCGGACGTCGTCGACGAGGCCGCCGTCGGGACCGGCGGTGAGCGCGGAGCGGGTCTGCTCCTCGATCACGTCGGTCAGCGGGCAGGCCGCCGAGGTCAGCGTCATGTCGATGACTGCGGTACCGCCGTCCCGGTCGATGCCGTAGACGAGGCCGAGGTCGACGACGTTGATGCCCAGCTCGGGGTCGACGACGTCCTTCATCGCCTCCTCCAGGGCCTCCAGGGTCGCGCCGTCACCGGCGTCGGCCCGGGCGGGCGGCTCGGGCATGCCCGCCGCCCCGCGCACCACGTCCTCGGAGGTGCTCTGTTCGGTGGTCTCGCTCATGCCGGACTCCCCTCGGAGTTCTCGATGCTGGCGTCGGTGCGGCTCACCGCGTCCTTGAATGCCATCCAGCCCAGGAGAGCACACTTGACCCGCGCCGGGTACTTGGCGACGCCGGCGAAGGCCACGCCGTCGCCGATGACGTCCTCGTCGGGCTCGACCTTGCCGCGTCCCTGGGCCATCTCCTGGAACAAGGCCATGATCTTCCACGCCTCGCCGACCGACTTCCCGGCGACCAGGTCGTGCAGCACCGACACCGAGGCCTGGCTGATCGAGCAGCCCAGCGTCTCGTAGGAGACGTCGGTGACCACGGCACCCTCGGGACCGTCGTCGACCTTGACCCGCAGCGTGACCTCGTCCCCGCAGGTGGGGTTCACGTGGTGGGTCTCGGCGTCGTAGGGCTCGCGCAGCCCGGACCCGTGCGGGTCGCGGTAGTGGTCCAGGATGATCTCCTGGTACATCTGCTGCAGCTGCACGTCACACCGTCCCGAAGAACGTCTGGGCGGCGCGCACCCCGTCGGCCAGCGCGGTGACCTCGTCGAGCGTGTTGTACACCGCGAACGACGCGCGGGCGCTGGCCACGATGCCGAAACGCCGGTGCAGCGGCCACGCGCAGTGGTGACCCACGCGGATGGCGACGCCGGCGTCGTCGAGCACCTGGGACAGGTCGTGGGCGTGGATGCCGTCCACGACGAACGACACCGCTCCCCCGCGCTCGCCGGGCGTGGCCGGACCGACGATGCGCAGCCCGTCGATCGCCGACAGCTGCTCGAGGGCGGCCGCGGTCAGCGACGCCTCGTGCGCGGCGACGGCGTCCATCCCGATCGCCTCGAGGTAGTCGACCGCGGCGCCGAGGCCGACGGCCTGCGACGTCATCGGCACCCCGGCCTCGAACCGCTGCGGGGGCGGGGCGTAGGTCGCGCCCTCCATCCGGACGGTCTCGATCATCGAGCCACCCGTGAGGAACGGCGGGAGCGCCTCCAGCAGCTCCCGGCGGCCGTAGAGGACGCCGACCCCGGACGGCCCGAGCATCTTGTGCCCGGAGAAGACCGCGAAGTCCACCCCGAGCCGGTGCAGGTCGACCGGCATGTGCGGCACCGACTGGCAGGCGTCGAGCACGGTGAGTGCCCCGACCGCGGCGGCGCGGGCCACCAGCTGTGCGACCGGCGCGACGGCACCGGTCACGTTCGACTGGTGGGTGAAGGCCACGACCCGCGTCCGGTCGGTCAGCTCGAGCGAGTCGAGGTCGATCCGGCCGTCGTCGGTGACCGAGTACCAGCGCAGGGTCGCGCCGGTCCGCCGGCACAGCTCCTGCCACGGGATGAGGTTCGCGTGGTGCTCCAGCTCGGTCACCACGATCTCGTCACCGGGGCCGAGCGCGAACCGCTCGGAGGCGGCGTCGAGCCCGGTCCGGACCGAGGCGTTGCCGAGGCCGTAGGCGACCAGGTTGACGCCCTCGGTCGCGTTCTTGACGAACACGACCTCGTCGTCGTTCGCACCGACGAACGCCGCGATGCGTGCCCGGGCGGACTCGTAGGCGTCGGTGGCCTCCTCGGCGAGCTGGTGCGCGCCCCGGTGGACAGCAGCGTTGTGCCGCTCCAGGAACGTGCGCTCGGCGTCGAGCACCTGGCGCGGCCGCTGGGAGGTCGCGCCGGAGTCGAGGTAGACCAGCGGCTTCTCCTCGCGCACGGTGCGCGCGAGGATCGGGAAGTCCGCCCGGATCCGGGCCACGGCGTCGGCGTCCAGGCCGGCCGTGGTCCCGGTTCCGTGGGTGAGGGTCATGTCAGACCGCTGCCTTGTCGGCCCGGGTGAACCGGACGTAGCCGTTCTTCTCGAGCTCGTCGGCCAGCTCCGGGCCGCCGGACTCGACGACGCGGCCGCCGGCGAACACGTGCACGCGGTCCGGCTTGATGTGGTTCAGGATCCGCGTGTAGTGCGTGATCAGCAGGACGCCGGTCTCGCCGCCGGAGCGGTACCGGTTCACGCCCTCGGACACGACGCGCAGGGCGTCGACGTCGAGGCCGGAGTCGGTCTCGTCGAGCACGGCGAACTTCGGCTTCAGCAGCTCGAGCTGGAGCACCTCGTGGCGCTTCTTCTCACCGCCGGAGAAGCCCTCGTTGACCGAGCGGTCGGCGAACTCCGGGGAGATGTCGAGGCCGGCCATGGCCTCCTTGACCTCCTTGACCCAGGTCCGCAGCTTCGGCGCCTCGCCGCGGGTGGCGGTGGCCGCCGAGCGCAGGAAGTTCGCCATCGACACGCCCGGGACCTCGACGGGGTACTGCATCGCCAGGAACAGCCCGGCGCGCGCCCGCTCGTCGACCGACATCTCCAGGACGTTCTCGCCGTCGAGGAGCACCTCGCCGCCGGTGACGGTGTACTTCGGGTGCCCGGCGATGGCGTAGGCCAGCGTGGACTTGCCGGAGCCGTTCGGCCCCATGATCGCGTGCGTCTCGCCCGCGCGGACGGTGAGGTTCACGCCGCGCAGGATCTCCTTGGGACCGTCCTCGGCCGTCTCGACCGAGGCGTGCAGGTCCTTGATCTCCAGAGTGGACATCTGTGGTGGTCGCTCCGTATTCGGGAAGGGTGTGGGATCAGACGCCGGTCAGGGCGAGCTCGGCCTCGACGGCCGCTTCCAGTCGCTCCTTGAGCTCCGGCAGCGTGATCTTGTTGAGGACCTCGCCGAAGAACCCGCGGACGACGAGGCGGCGGGCCTGGTCCTCGGGGATGCCGCGGCTGCGCAGGTAGAACAGCTGCTCGTCGTCGAACCGGCCGGTCGCGCTGGCGTGGCCGGCGCTCACGATCTCGCCGGTCTCGATCTCCAGGTTGGGCACGGAGTCGGCGCGGCAGTGCTCGGTGAGCACCAGGTTCCGGTTGAACTCGAAGGTCTCGGTGTTCTCCGCGGCGGCCCGGATCAGCACGTCGCCGATCCACACCACGTGCGAGGAGTCCTTCGTGAGGCTCTGCAGCGCGTTCTTGTAGAGCACGTTGGACTTGCAGTTCGGCACCGCATGGTCCACCAGCAGCCGCTGCTCCAGGTGCTGGCCGGCGTCGGTGAACCCGAGCCCGAGGAGCTCCGCGTCGCCGCCGGGGCCGGCGTAGCGCACGGTCGAGGAGACCCGGACCAGGTCGCCGCCGAGCTGCACGGTCGTCCCGCGCAGCGTGGCGTCGCGGCCGACCGAGTAGTGCTCGGCGCCCACGTGCACGGCGTCGTCGGCCCACTCCTCGGTGACGACCAGGGTCAGGTGCGAGCCGTCGGCGAGCACGACCTCGGTGTTGTCGGCCAGCACGCCCGAGCCCCGGTGCACGACGACGACCGTCGCCTGCGTGTGCGGGGTGGTGCGGATGTGCAGGTGGCCGGCCGCGGAGACTCCCTCGCCGGGGCCCTCCACGGTGATCGTGACCGGCTCCACCTTCTCGCCGTCCAGGGTCACCACGGTGGCCTCGGCGAAGCCGGACCACGCGGCGGCGGCGACCCGGTCGAAGGGCGTGCCGCCCTCACCGAGACGGGCGTCGTCGCGGCCGACGGTCTCCACCGTGACCCCCGCGGCCTCGGTGACCGTGACCACGGGCGAGCCCTGCAGGTCGGCCGACCCGTCGTGCAGGCCCTTGAGGCGCCGCAGCGGGGTGAACCGCCAGTTCTCCTCGCGGCCCCCGGGGCCCTCGAACGCCTCCACGTCGAAGGACTGGAAGCGCTCACCGGCCGAGGCGATCGGGACCTCGCCCTGCCCCTCCTTGGCGCCCTCCAGCTCGGGCGCGAGGCCGGCAACGTCACTCGTCGTCATCCGACGGAACCCTCCATCTGCAGCTCGATCAGCCGGTTCAGCTCCAGCGCGTACTCCATCGGCAGCTCGCGCGCGATGGGCTCGACGAACCCGCGCACGACCATGGCCATGGCCTCGTCCTCGGTCAGACCGCGGCTCATCAGGTAGAAGAGCTGGTCGTCGGAGACCTTGGAGACGGTGGCCTCGTGCCCCATCGACACGTCGTCGTTGCGGATGTCGACGTAGGGGTAGGTGTCGGAGCGGGAGATCGTGTCGACCAGCAGCGCGTCGCACTTCACCGTGGACCGGGAGTTGCGTGCGCGCGGGTTGACCTGGATCAGGCCGCGGTAGGACGTACGGCCGCCGCCACGCGCCACCGACTTCGACACGATCGTCGAGGAGGTGTTGGGCGCGAGGTGGACCATCTTGGCGCCGGCGTCCTGGTGCTGGCCCTCGCCCGCGAACGCGATCGAGAGGACCTCGCCCTTGGCGTGCTCGCCCATCAGCCACACGGCCGGGTACTTCATGGTCACCTTGGAGCCGAGGTTGCCGTCGACCCACTCCATGGTCGCGCCCTCCTCGGCCTTGGCGCGCTTGGTGACCAGGTTGTAGACGTTGTTCGACCAGTTCTGGATCGTGGTGTAGCGGCAGCGGCCGCCCTTCTTGACCACGATCTCGACGACGGCCGAGTGCAGCGAGTCGGTCTTGTAGATCGGCGCGGTACAGCCCTCGACGTAGTGCACGTAGGCACCCTCGTCGACGATGATCAGCGTCCGCTCGAACTGGCCCATGTTCTCGGTGTTGATCCGGAAGTAGGCCTGCAGCGGGATGTCGACGTGCACACCCGGCGGGACGTAGATGAACGAGCCGCCGGACCAGACCGCGGAGTTCAGGGCGGAGAACTTGTTGTCACCGGACGGGATGACCGAGCCGAAGTACTCCCGGAACAGCTCCGGGTGCTCCTTCAGCGCGGTGTCGGTGTCCAGGAAGATGACGCCCTGCTGCTCGAGGTCCTCGCGGATCGAGTGGTAGACGACCTCGGACTCGTACTGCGCGGCGACACCGGAGACCAGGCGGGCCTTCTCAGCCTCGGGGATCCCCAGCTTGTCGTAGGTGTTCTTGATGTCCTCGGGCAGGTCCTCCCAGGTGGCGGCCTGCTTCTCCGAGGAGCGCACGAAGTACTTGATGTTGTCGAAGTCGATCCCGGACAGGTCGGAGCCCCAGCGCGGCATCGGCTTCTTGCCGAAGATGTCGAGCGCCTTCTGCCGGAACTCCAGCATCCACTCGGGCTCGTTCTTCAGGCGGGAGATGTCGGCGACGACCTCGGAGGACAGGCCACGCTTCGCGATGGAGCCCGCCTCGTCGGAGTCGGCCCAGCCGAAGTCGTACCGGCCGAGCGCCGCGATCGTCTCCTCCTGCGTGAGCTCGGTGCGCACATCAGGAGTGGTCGTCATAAGGACTGCCTCCCTTTCGGGGACCGTGGTGGTGGGAGCTGCGCGGTACCCGCGGCTCCCCTGTCCCGTACCCGCGCGAGGAGTTCGGGATCCTCGAGCGGCACGTGTGTGGTGCACGCGGCGTCGCCGCGGGCGATCGTGGCCAACCGCTGCACGTGCGTGCCCAGCAGATCGGCGAAGGCACGCGTCTCGGCCTCGCAGAGCTCCGGGAACTCGGTGGCCACGTGGGCGACCGGGCAGTGGTGCTGGCACAGCTGCACCCCGAACCCGCCGCGCCGGGTCTGTGCGGCGTAGCCGCGGGCGCTGAGCACCCGGGCGAGCGCCTCGACCCGCTCCGCGGGCTCCGCCGGAGCGGTCACCGCGTCGAGGTCGGACCCGAGCAGCTCGCGCACCCGGTGCCGGGCGAAGGCGTCGACCGCCTCCTCCCCCGCCGTGTCGGCGAGGAAGCGCAGAGCCTGGGTGGCCAGGTCGTCGTACCCGTGCCCGAACCGGACCCGGCCCGTGTCGGTGAGCAGGTACTCCCGGGCCGGACGACCCCGGCCCCGCGGCCGGGCGGACCGGGCCGGGGCCCGGGCCTCCGCCTCGCCGTCGACGATCAGCGCGTCGAGGTGCCGGCGCACGGCGGCCTCGGTGAGCTCCAGCTCGGCCGCCACGACGGCGGCCGTGACCGGACCCTGCTCCATGAGCACCCGCGCCACGAGGGCACGGGTACCCGTCCCGGATCCGGCGGGCACCACGGCGTCGCCCGCGACGCCGTGCCCGCAGGCAGGGTCGTCGAGGCGCCGCGGCGCTGTCCGGTCCGTTTTCACAACACCAGTGTTGCGTATATCGGTCGGCACGGCAAAACAGGCCCCCCGCCGCGGTGACCGGGCTCACTCCACCCGCAGGTGAGGGCCGGTACCGGACCCCCCGCGGCGGCACCACTAGCCTCTTCTCCCATGGTGACGCCCGAGGTCGCCCCGCCCGGGCGCGACGACCCCCCGACGCGTGCGGCGCCGTCCGATCCCCCCGCCGCACCGCCGTCGACCGGCCACCGGGCCCGGCGCGGCCTGCGCGAGCAGGCCCGGATCGCGCGGATCCTCGGCCTGATCGGCGCGCTCCTGATGGGGATCAGCGCACTGGGTTCCGGGGCGTTCCCGGTGCCGAACCCGCTGAACGGGCTGCGCGTGATCGGGCTGCCCGCGCGCAACGTCACCCTGGCCATCGCCGTCACCTACGCGGGCCTGCTGATGGTGGTCACCGCCTGGCTGTGGATCGCCCGGATGCTCACCACCCGCGGGGCGCGGCACCCCGCGCCCGAGCGTCGCGAGCTCGGCCGCACCGCGATCCTGTGGGGGGTGCCGCTGGCCCTGGCGCCGCCGATGTTCTCCAAGGACATCTACAGCTACCTCGCCCAGAGCGCGACGCTCGCCCGCGGGATCGACCCGTACTCGATCGGCCCGGCGCAGGCGCTCGGCATCGACGACCCGCTGGTCCGCGGCATCCCCACGGTCTGGCGCGACACCCCGGCGCCCTACGGCCCGCTGTTCCTCGGCCTGGGGCGCGGGATCACCGCGCTGTCCGGGGACAACGTCGTCCTCGGGATCCTCGAACACCGGCTGCTGGCGCTCGCCGGGGTCGCCCTGCTGGTGTGGGTGCTGCCGCGGCTCGCGTCGCGCTTCGACCTCGATGCCGGGCTGGTCCTGTGGCTCGGCGCGGCGAACCCGCTGGTGCTGTTCCACATGGTCAGCGGCATCCACAACGAGTCGATCATGCTGCCGCTGATGCTGCTCGGGCTCTGGGTGATGCTCGGCCGCGACGACACCGTGCAGCCCTGGTGGCGGATCACCGCCGGCGCCGCGCTGATCGTCGCCGCCGCCTCGGTGAAGCTCCCCGCGCTGCTCGCACTGGGGTTCGTCGGCGTGTACCTGGTCCGCAGGCGCGGCGGCAGGCTCGTCGACTGGGCCGTGACGACCGCGTGGCTGTCCGCGATCGCCGCCGCGGTGCTGACCTTCTTCAGCCTCGCCACCGGGCTGGGCTTCAACTGGGTGCGCGGGCTGTCGGCGCCCAGCGCGCTCATCTCCCCCATGTCGATCAGCACCAACCTCGGCCTGCTCGCCGGCCAGGTCGGCAGGCTCGCCGGGCTCGGTGACCACCTCGACACCACGATGGGCCTGATGCGCAGCCTGTTCGTGCTGCCGATCGTGGTCATCGTGGTCGCCCTGCTGCTGGGCTGCCTGCGCGGCACGGTCGACCCGGTCACCGGCACCGGTCTCGGGCTCGGCGCGGTCGTGCTGCTCGGCCCGGTCGTGCACCCGTGGTACCTGTTCTGGGCCCTGCTGCCGCTGGTCGTCACCCGGGCCATGCCGTTCTACCGCCGCGGCCTGCTGCTCCTGTCGGTGGTGCTGGCCCTGGTCGTGCCGCCCACCGGCGCCGACTTCTTCTTCCGCGGATTCCAGCTGCCGCTGGCGATCACCGCGGGCGCGGTCATGTACGCCCTCGCGCTGTACGTGGTCGCGCGGCTGATCCGCGCCCCCGGCGACGCGGCCGCCGACGGCCCCGACGACGCCGACGACGCCGACGACGCCGACGGCGCAGCCACCCCGGGCGACGCCCCCGCCGGGACCCGCGCGGCCTCGGACACGGAGCCCGCCCGGTGAGCGCCGCCCTGGAGATCCGCGGCCTCGTCGTGCGCTACGGCACCACGACCGCCGTCGACGGGATCGACCTCGACCTGGCCCGCGGCGAGGTCCTCGCCCTGCTCGGCCCGAACGGCGCCGGCAAGTCCTCGACCGTCGAGGTGTGCACCGGCTTCCGGGCGCCCTCGGCCGGGCGGGTGCGGGTACTCGGCCACGACCCGGCCGACGAGACCGTCCGCCCCCGCGTGGGCGTCATGCCGCAGGGCGGCGGCGCGTACCCGGCCGTGCGGACCGGGGAGATGCTGCACCTGGTCGCCGACTGCGCCGCGCACCCGCTCGACGTGGACATGCTCCTCGACGTGCTCGGGCTTCGACCGCGGGCGGGCACGCCGTACAAGCGGCTCTCCGGCGGGGAGCAGCAGCGCCTGGCGCTGGCCTGCGCCGTCGTCGGGCGCCCGGAGCTGGTGTTCCTCGACGAGCCGACCGCCGGTCTCGACCCGCAGGCCCGCCACCTGGTGTGGGACCTGGTGCGGGCGCTGCGCCGCGACGGCGTCGGGGTGCTGCTCACCACCCACCTGATGGACGAGGCCGAACAGCTCGCCGACGACGTCGTGATCATCGACCACGGCCGGGTCGTGGCGCACGGCTCGCCGGCGCAGCTGACCGCGGGCGACCAGACCGAGCTGCGCTTCCGGGCCCGGCCGGGGATGGACGTCGACGGTCTCGACGCCCGGCTGCCCGCCGGCTACGCCAGCTGCGAGACCTCCCCCGGCCGCTACCGGGTCCGCGGCCGGATCGACCCGGCCGCGCTCGCCGCCATCACCTCGTGGTGTGCCGACCAGGGCGTGCTCGCCGAGGACGTCCAGGTCGTGCGCCGCAGCCTGGAGGACGTCTTCCTCGACCTCACCGGACGGGAGCTGCGCTCGTGAGGACCCCGCCGACGGCCCCGCCGTTCCCCGACGGCATGTTCACCCCCGCGCCCGGCCGCGGACGTGCGCTGACGATGCTGCGGGCCCAGGGCGGCCTGGAGACCCGGCTCGCACTGCGCAACGCCGAACAGGTGCTGCTGACCCTGCTTATCCCGGCGGCCCTGCTGGCCGGGCTCACGCTCGTCCCGGCGGTGCCCGCCCCGGAGCCGCGGGTGGCGTGGCTGTTCGCCGCCATGCTGGCGCTGGCCGTGATGAGCTCGGCATTCACCAGCCAGGCCATCGCGCTCGGCTTCGACCGCCGCTACGGCGCGCTGCGCAGGCTCGCCGCTACGGCGCTGCCCCGCTGGCTGCTGGTGTGCGGGCGGCTGACCGCGGTCGCCGCCGTCGTCGTGATCCAGGTGGTGCTGCTCGGCGTACTCGCCGCACTGCTGGGCTGGTCCCCGGCCGGGGCCCGGCTCGACGGCGCCGCGCTGGCCGTGCTGCTCGGCGCTGCCGCGTTCGGGGCGCTGGGCATCCTGCTGGGCGGGACGCTGCGGGCGGAGATCGTGCTCGCCGTCGCCAACCTGGTGTGGTTCGCGCTGCTGCTGGCGGGCGGGATCGTGGTGCCGGTCGCGGACCTGCCGGGACCGCTGGCGGCGATCGCCCCGTGGCTCCCGTCCGGGGCGCTGGCCGAGGCGCTGCGGTCGGCGCTCGGCGCGGGCGAGTTCCCGTCGGCCGGGCCCCTGCTGGTGCTCACCGGGTGGGCCGTCGTCGCCGGGGTGGCGGCGTCGCGGCTGGTGCGCTGGACCTGAGACCCATCTTCTACGATGCGTAGTGTGCTGTCGTCGCGCGTGCCCTCCACCCCGCCGGTGCTGATGCGCCGGCTCACGATCGCGAACCTCGTCGCCCAGATCGGGATCGGGGTGACCGGATCGGTCGTGCGGGTCACCGGCTCGGGGCTCGGCTGCTCGACCTGGCCGCAGTGCGAGCCGGGCAGCATGATCCCGGTCGACCACGCCGAGATCGCGCCGCTGCACATGTGGATCGAGTTCTCCAACCGGCTGCTCGGGATCCTGGTCGTGCTGTTCGCCGGCGCCGCGCTGCTCGGGGCCCTGTTCACCCGGCCCCGCAGGCGCCGCCTCACCGCGCTCGCGCTGGCCATGCCGCTCGGCGTCGTCGCGCAGGCCGTCATCGGCGGCATCACGGTGCTCCTCGGTCTGGCCTGGTGGACGGTGATGCTGCACTTCCTCGCCTCGATGGTGCTGGTCTGGTTCTCGGTGCTGTTCGTCGGCGCGGCGACCGAGGCCGACGGCCCGGCGACCCGCACCGTGCCCGCCGCCGGGCGCGGGCTGGTGCTGTTCTCCACCGCGGTGCTCGCGGTGCTGCTCGTCGCCGGGACGCTGGTCACCGCGGCGGGTCCGCACGGCGGCGACCCGGAGACCCCGCGCCTGGACGTGCCGATCCCCGCGCTCGCGCAGCTGCACGTCGACACCCTGTTCCTCTACCTCGGGACCCTGGTCGGGCTCGGGTTCCTGCTGCGCGCGGTGTCCGCCCCGCAGGCGCTGCAGCGCCGCTTCCGGGTGCTCGTCGTGGTCGTCCTCGCCCAGGGCGCGCTCGGCGGGGTCCAGTACGCCCTCGGGGTCCCGGAGCTGCTGGTGTCACTGCACGTGCTCGGCGCCGGGCTGACCGCCGCCGCGGCCGCCTGGGTGTGGGCCGGGACCGCGACCCGGCCGGCCGCCGTCGACCCCCGCGCCACCCCGACCGGTGACCCGGCGGACACCGCCCCGGAACCCGCCGCCGCGTCGGCCTGAGCCGGCACGGGTCCGTCCGGACGACGTGCTGCGCGACCCGCTGCCGACCGACGGTCTCGTCGCGCGCACCGGGCTCGCGGCGGGCCGTCTCCCGGATGCCGCGCCGCGACGCGTGCGGGCATGATCGGGACCGGCAGCAGCGGCGAGCGACGAGGAGGACACATGCGTGCGGTACGGGTGCGGGAGCCCGGCGGGTCCGAGGTGCTGGAGGTCGTCGACACCGACGCCCCGGTCCCGGGTCCGGGCGAGGTGCTGGTGGAGGTCGCCGCGGCCGGCGTGAACTTCATCGACACCTACCAGCGCGAGGGCATCTACCCGATGCCGACGCCCTACGTCGCGGGGCTGGAGGGCGCGGGCCGGGTCACCGCGCTGGGCCCGGACGTCGACGGCGTCGCGGTCGGGGACCGGATCGCCTGGGCCAACACCCTGGGCAGCTACGCCGAGCAGGTCGCCGTGCCGTGGGCGAAGGCCGTCCCGGTGCCCGACGGCGTCGCCGACGACGTCGCGGTCGGCGCGGCGCTGCAGGGCATGACCGCGCACTTCCTGGTCACCGACTGCTTCCCGCTGCGCGGCGGGGAGACGATCCTGCTGCACGCCGCGGCCGGGGGCGTCGGGCTGCTGCTCACCCAGCTGGCCGTCGCCAAGGGCGCCCGGGTGATCGCCACGACGTCGACGCCGGAGAAGGCCGAGCTGGCCCGCGGGGCCGGCGCCGACGAGGTGATCGACTACACCGCGGTCGACGACCTGGCCGCCGCCGTCCGCGACCTCACCGGCGGCGAGGGCGTGCACGCGGCGTTCGACTCGGTCGGGCGCAGCACGTTCGACGCGAGCCTGGCCTCGGTGCGCCGTCGCGGCACGCTGGTGCTCTACGGCGCCGCGTCCGGCCCGGTCGAGCCGTTCGACCCGCAGCGGCTCAACGCGGCGGGGTCGCTGTACCTGACCCGCCCGAAGCTGTTCGACTACATCGCCACCACCGACGAGCTGCGCGCTCGCGCGGCGGCCGTGTACGGCGAGGTCGCCGCGGGCCGCCTCGACGTACGGATCGGACACCGCTACGGCCTGGCGGACGCCCGCACCGCCCACGACGACCTGCAGGGCCGCCGCACCACCGGCAAGGTGCTGCTCGTCCCCTGACGAGGCGCCACGGGGGTCGGTCCGCCGCGCGGCGTGCGGTAGAACCGACGGCGTGACCGACACCCCGTTCCACGACCTCGACGCCTACGTCGCGCTCCCCCGCCTCGGCGGGCTCACCCTGTCCCCCGACGGGCAGCGCCTGGTCACCGGCGTCGCCGAGCTCGACGCCGACGGCACCCGCTACCGGACCGCCCTGTGGGAGATCGACCCCGCGGGGGACGCCCCGGCGCGGCGGCTGACCCGGGGCGCGGCCGGCGAGTCCGGGCCGGTCTTCACCCCCGACGGCGACCTGCTGTTCCGGTCCGCCCGCCCCGACCCCGATGCCACCGGGGAGACCGAGCCGCCGACCTCGCTGTGGCGCCTCCCGGCGGCCGGGGGCGAGGCCGAGCCCGCCGGGGCGCGGCCCGGCGGGATCTCCGCGGTCGCTGTCGCCGCCGACGCGGGGACGGTCGTCGTGTCCTCCCCCACGCTGCCCGGTGCCACCACGACCGAGGAGGACGAGCAGCGCCGCAGCGCGCGCACCGAGGGCAAGGTCACCGCGATGCTGCACACCGGCTACCCGGTGCGGCACTGGGACCACGACCTCGGCCCGGCCGAGGAACGGCTGCTCCTGGCCACCCCCGGGGAGACGGACCCGTGGCGGGACCTCACCCCGGCGCCGGGCCGTGCGCTGGACGAGACCGCGTTCGACGTGTCCCCCGACGGCGGCTCGGTGGTGACCGGTTGGTACCGCGCGCACGGCCACGGCACCTGGCGGCCGGGTCTGGTCGTGGTCGACACCGCGACCGGGGAGCACCGCGGCCTCACCGACGACGACGGGCACGAGTACGCCGCGCCCCGGATCAGCCCGGACGGGCGGACCGTCGTCGCGCTGCGCGAACGCGTCTCCACCCCGGAGGTCGCGCCGCGGATCGAGCTGGTCCTGGTCCCGCTCGCCGGTGGCGCACCGCGCCCGGTGGCACCGGGCTGGGACCGGTGGCCCACCGCGGCGCGGTGGACCCGGGACGGGTCCGCGCTGGTGGTCACCGCCGACGAGAACGGCCGCGGCCCGCTGTTCCGGATCGAGCTGGGCGCGACCGGGGAGGACGACGCCGTCACCCGGCTGACCGGCGACCACGGCACCTACTCCGACCCGTGCCCGTCGCCGGACGGGCGGTGGGTCTACGCACTGCGCCACGCCTACGACGCGCCGCCCGCCCCGGTCCGGATCCCCGCCGACGGCCACGACGCCGTCCCGGAGCACCTGCCCGCACCCGCCGCGGCGCCCGCACTGCCCGGTTCGCTCACCGAACTGGAGACCACCGCCGCCGACGGCACCCGGGTCCGCGCCTGGCTGGTCCTGCCCGAAGGCGCCGACGCCGAGCACCCGGTACCGCTGCTGCTGTGGATCCACGGCGGCCCGCTGGCCAGCTGGAACGCCTGGTCGTGGCGGTGGAACCCGTGGCTGATGGCCGCACGCGGCTGGGCCGTGCTGCTCCCCGACCCGGCCCTGTCGACCGGCTACGGCCAGGACTTCGTCCAGCGCGGCTGGGGTGCCTGGGGCGGCGCGCCGTTCACCGACCTGATGGCCGCCACCGACGCCGCGACCGCCCGGCCCGACATCGACGACACCCGCACCGCGGCGATGGGCGGCTCCTTCGGCGGCTACATGGCCAACTGGGTCGCCGGGCACACTGACCGGTTCGCCGCGATCGTCACCCACGCCAGCCTGTGGGCGCTCGACCAGTTCGGGCCGACGACCGACCACGCCGAGTACTGGCTGACCGAGATGACCCCGGCGATGGCCCAGGCCAACAGCCCGCACCGGCACGCCGACGCGATCGCCACCCCGATGCTGGTGATCCACGGCGACCGCGACTACCGGGTGCCGATCGGCGAGGGGCTGCGGCTGTGGTGGGACCTGGTGTCCCGGCAGGCCGACCCGGAGGCCAACCCGCACCGGTTCCTGTATTTCCCCGACGAGAACCACTGGGTCCTCGCCCCGAACCACGCGAAGGTCTGGTACCGCACGGTGTGGGCGTTCCTGGACCACCACGTGCTGGGCACCGAGTGGGAGACCCCGGACCTGTTGCGCTGACCGGCCACCGCCCCGGCGGCTGCCGGTCCGGGCTCAGAACAGGACCGGCAGCCCCAGCGCGGCGTCGACGGCGATCGCCGCGAACAGCACGCACAGGTAGATGTTCGACAGGTGGAACAGCGGCATCGGGGAGATCTCGCCGCCCTCTTTCACCTGGTGGTGCAGCCGGTGCGCCCGGAACACGAAGTAGGCCCCGCCGAGCAGCGCCACCGCGAGGTACACCCACGACGTCACCGGCAGCAGGAGCAGGCTCCAGGCCACCATCACCCAGCTGTAGACCACGATCCGCACCGACACCGCGGGCGCGGGCGCGACGACCGGGAGCATCGGCACCCCGGCGGCGGCGTAGTCCTCGCGGTAGCGCATCGCCAGTGCCCAGAAGTGCGGCGGCGTCCAGAAGAAGATCACACCGAACATGACCAGCGCGGGCCACTCGACGGTGCCGGTCACCGCGGCCCAGCCGATCACCACCGGCATGCAGCCCGCGGCACCGCCCCACACGATGTTCTGCGAGGTCCGCCGCTTGAGCAGCATCGTGTAGACGAGCACGTAGAACGCGATCGCGGCCAGCGACAGCACGGCGGCGAGCCAGTTCGTGGTCAGGCCGAGCCACACCGAGCTCAGCGCGGCCAGGACGAGGCCGAACACCAGCGCGTTGCGGGTGGGGACCTGTCCCCGTGCCAGCGGACGGCGGGCGGTGCGCGCCATCTTCTGGTCGATGTCGGCGTCGACGACGCAGTTCAGCGCGTGCGCCGCGGCGGCGGCCATCGCGCCGCCGACCAGGGTGGCCGCGATCAGCAGCAGCGACGGCACGCCGCGCTGGGCCAGGAACATGGCGGGCACGGTGACGACGAGCAGCTGCTCGATGATCCGCGTCTTGGTGAGGCCCAGATAGGCCGCCACCGTGGCGCGGACACGGGCGAGGCGCCCGGTCGGTGCCGCCGGGACCACCACGGTCGTGGCGGGGGGCGTCGCCGCCGGCGCGGCGTCCGGTCCGGCCGGGACGTGCTCGGCCGGCACTCCGGCCTCGTCGGCCCGGCTCCGCCCTGACGCGGGTGCGCTCACCTGTTCGTACCTCGCTCGGTTCGACGTAGTGATCCCGTGCCGCGCCGCCCGAGGGGCCGCACCGGCTCGGTGCCGTGGACACCGGGTGGGTAGCCGCGGTGGCGACCTCCCTAGTTCTACAGCGCGTCGATGCTAACCGGTGGCATGCGTCGCGGGCCCGCCGGGTACACCGACCTCGGCGCCCCGGTCCGCCGAACGCCACGAGGCGCAAAGCCGCTGGCCGCGGGCGTGAGCAGTAGGGTGTTCCGGGTCGGGGCGGCGAGGATGCCGCCAGGTGGTCCGGGTCACCACGACACCCGCCGACGTCGCCGCCACCGCAGTGGCCGCGACCACCGGGCGGACCTCCGGATCCACCACCGGCAGACCGACGATCGTCGACGCGAGTACAGGAGCCATCGCCTTGTCCGAGACCGCTACGTCCCCCCACGCCGGGGACAGCGCCGTCGCCGCGCTCACCCGCGCGCACGTCCCCGACGACTGGACCGACCTCGACCGCAGGGCCGTGGACACCATCCGTGTACTGGCCGCGGACGCGGTCCAGAAGTGCGGCAGCGGACACCCCGGCACCGCGATGAGCCTGGCCCCGCTGGCGTACACGCTGTTCCAGCGCGTCATGCGCCACGACCCGGCCGACCCGGACTGGATGGGCCGCGACCGGTTCGTGCTCTCCGCGGGCCACTCCAGCCTCACCCTCTACATCCAGCTCTACCTGGCCGGATACGGCCTGGAGCGCGAGGACCTCGAGAGCCTCCGCACGTGGGGCTCGCTCACCCCGGGCCACCCGGAGTGGGGCCACACCCGCGGCGTCGAGATGACCACCGGCCCGCTGGGCCAGGGGCTGTCCTCGGCCGTCGGGATGGCGATCGCCGCCCGTCGCGAGCGCGGTCTGTTCGACCCGGACGCCCCCGAGGGGTCCTCGCCGTTCGACCACCAGATCTACGTGATCGCCTCCGACGGCGACATCGAGGAGGGCGTCACCTCCGAGGCGTCGTCGCTGGCCGGCCGCCAGGAGCTCGGCAACCTCACGGTGATCTACGACGCGAACGAGATCTCCATCGAGGACGACACCAACATCGCGTTCAACGAGGACACCGCGAAGCGGTACGAGGCCTACGGCTGGCACGTGCAGGTCGTCGAGGGCGGCGAGAACGTCACCGGCATCCTCGCCGCGCTCGAGGCCGCGAAGGCCGAGACCGGCCGTCCGTCGATCATCGTGCTCAAGACCGTGATCGGCTACCCGTCGCCGAACAAGATGAACACCGGTGCCGCGCACGGCTCGGCGCTCGGTGACGACGAGGTCCGCGAGGTCAAGAAGGTCCTCGGGTTCGACCCGGACCAGGACTTCGAGGTCGACGCCGACGTCCTCGCCCACACCCGGGCCGTCGGCGAGCGCTCCCGCGCCGCGCACGACACCTGGCAGGGCACCTTCGACGAGTGGGCGCAGCGCGAGCCGCAGCGCAAGCAGCTGCTCGACCGGCTGCTCGCGAAGGAGCTCCCCGAGGGCTGGGCGGACGCGCTGCCGCACTTCGACACCGACGAGAAGGGCCTGGCGACCCGCAAGGCCTCCGGCACCGTGCTCGGCGCGCTGGCCGAGGTGCTGCCGGAGCTGTGGGGCGGCTCGGCCGACCTCGCGGAGTCGAACAACACCACGATGAAGGGCGTCGACTCGTTCGGCCCGAAGTCGGCCTCGACCGGCATGTGGACGACCTCCCCGTACGGCCGCACGCTGCACTTCGGTGTCCGCGAGCACGCGATGGGCGCGGTCCTCAACGGCATCGCCCTGCACGGCCCGACCCGCGCCTACGGCGGCACCTTCCTGGTGTTCTCCGACTACATGCGCCCGGCGGTCCGCCTCGCCGCCCTGATGAAGACCAACCCGATCTACGTGTGGACGCACGACTCGATCGGTCTGGGCGAGGACGGCCCGACCCACCAGCCGATCGAGCACCTGGCCGCGCTGCGCGCGATCCCGGGCCTGTCGGTGGTCCGCCCCGGTGACGCCAACGAGACCGTCTACGCCTGGAAGGCGGCGCTGGAGCGCCCGTCGGACGGGCCGATCGGGTTCGCGCTGACCCGCCAGAACGTGCCGACCCTGCCGGGCACCTCCGCCGAGGGTGTCGCGCGCGGCGGCTACGTGCTGTCCGACGCCTCGACCGGCGTCCCGCAGGTCGTGATCGTCGCCACCGGCTCCGAGCTGCACCTCGCGGTCGAGGCGCGGAAGAAGCTGGAGGCCGACGGCGTCGGTACCCGTGTGGTGTCCATGCCGTGCGTCGAGTGGTTCGACGCCCAGGACGAGGCCTACCGCGAGTCGGTCCTGCCGTCCGCGGTGCGGGCCAGGGTCTCGGTCGAGGCCGGGATCGCGATGCCGTGGCGCGCCGTCGTCGGCGACGCTGGGCGATCGGTGTCCATCGAGCACTTCGGCGCCAGCGCCGATGCCGCCACCCTGTTCGAGAAGTTCGGCTTCACCGCCGACACCGTCGCCGACGCCGCGCGGGAGACCCTCGCCGCGACGACGGCGTGAAGGGAGCGAACGTGAGCAACGACCGACTGGCCGCACTCTCCGCGGCCGGAGTCTCCATCTGGCTCGACGACCTGTCCCGCGAACGGCTGACCTCGGGCAACCTGGCCGAGCTCATCGAGGACAAGCACGTCGTCGGGGTCACCACCAACCCGACGATCTTCGCGGGCGCGCTGTCCGACGGCGCCGCCTACGACGCGCAGGTCCGCGAGCTCGCCGCCCGGGGCGCCGACGTCGACACCGCGATCCGCGAGATCACCGTCGCCGACGTGCAGCAGGCCTGCGACGTGTTCTCCGGCGTCTTCGAGCGCACCGGCGGCGTCGACGGCCGGGTCTCCCTGGAGGTGGACCCGCGGCTGGCGCACGACACCGAGGGCACCGCCGCCCAGGCGAGCGAGCTGTCCAAGGCCGTCGACCGGCCGAACCTGCTGGTGAAGATCCCGGCGACCGAGGAGGGCCTGCCGGCCATCACCCGGGCGACCGCCGAGGGCATCAGCGTGAACGTGACGCTGATCTTCTCCGTCGAGCGCTACAAGCTCGTGATGGACGCCTACCTGACCGGCCTGGAGCAGGCCCTGGAGAACGGCCAGGACCTGTCCCGGATCCACTCGGTCGGCTCGTTCTTCGTGTCCCGTGTGGACTCCGAGATCGACAAGCGGCTCGAGGCGATCGGCGGCGAGCAGGCGCTCGGTCTGCGCGGGAAGGCGGCCGTCGCGAACTCGCGGCTGGCCTACGCCGCCTACCGCGACGCGTTCTCCGGCGCCCGCTGGGACGCCCTCGCCGCGAAGGGTGCGCACGCCCAGCGCCCGCTGTGGGCCTCGACCGGGGTGAAGAACCCCGACTACCCGGACACGCTGTACGTGTCCGAGCTGGTCGTGGACAACACCGTCAACACGATGCCGGAGAAGACCCTGCTGGCCTTCGCCGACCACGGCGAGGTGAACGGGGACAAGGTCACCGACACCGCCGGGGCGTCCCAGCAGGTCTTCACCGACCTGGAGGGCCAGGGCATCGACCTCGACGACGTGTTCCTCACCCTGGAGAACGAGGGCGTCGAGAAGTTCGAGAAGTCCTGGACCGAGCTGCAGGACACCGTCCGCGGCCAGCTCGACTCCGCGAAGTAGTTGGACGAGGTCACTCCCGGTGGCGACGGGGCCGACCTCGGCTCCGCCGCCACCGGCGGCCCGGCCGTACCCGCACCCTCCCCGGTGCGGGTGCGGCTCGCCGGTGAGCCGTTCGCCGGGGCGGCCCGGCGGATCGCCGCCGAGCTGGCCGGCGACACCGTCGCCTCCCGGCTCGCCGACGGCGACCCCAGCGTCTGGGGGCCCCGCGCGGCGGGTGCCCCGCCCCGCACCGGCTGGGCCGGGCTCGCCACCCGCAGCCGGCCACTCGTCGGCCAGGTCGCCGCGCTGCGCGAGCGGTTCGCCGTCGCCGGTGCGCACCGGGTGCTGCTCGTCGGCACGCCCGACGCGGTCGCCGCGGCCCGGGTGGTCGCCGGGACCGCCCCGGACGGGACCCGGCTGACCGCGCTGGACTCCGCGGACCCCGTGCAGGTCGCGGAGGCGCTGTCCGGGGAGCTCGCCGAGACCGTCCTCGTCGTCGCCGACGCGGCGGGCACCGACCCGGTGGTCGCGGCCGTCACCCGGGTGGTCGCCGCCGCGATCGCCGAGGAGGTCGGCGCACAGGCACTCGCCGCGCGCACCGTGCACCTGACCGAGCCCGGCTCGCCGCTGGACGTCCCCGCCGACCCCGGTCCGGTCGTGGTCACCCTCGACGCCGACGTGCCCGGCCGTTTCGGCGTACTGGGACCGCTCGGGCTGGTCCCCGCGGGGCTCGCCGGAGCGGACGTGCCCGCCGTCCTGGGCGACGCCGTCGCCGCCGAGCGCGCACTGGCCGCCGACGACCCGGACAACCCGGCGCTGCTGCTGGCCGGTGCGCTCGTCGCGGGCCGCGGCTCGCTGCTCGCCCTGCGCGACGTCGAGCGCTCCCCCGCCCTGACCGGCTGGCTGGCCCCGCTGCTCACCGCCGCCGGGCTCACCGTCGTGCCGGTGCCGCCCGACGAGCCGGTCGGCGCGGGCCCCGGCCCCCGCGAGCCCACCGCTCCCGCGGGCGTCGTGGACGTGCACGCCGACGGCACCGGGCCGCGGCCAGGGCCGGGCCACGGCGCGGTGCGGCTCGACGCCGGACCGGGGGCCGCGGTCGTGCTGTGGCAGGCCGCCGCGGCGCTGGCCGGGCGGGTGCTCGACACCGACCCGTTCGCGCCCGCCCCACCCGCGCCCGCCGACGGCACCGACCCCGCGCCGTCGTTCGTCGACGGCGGGATCGCGGTGCACGCCGGGGACTGGCTGCCGGCCGGCACCCGCACCGTCGCCGGTGCGCTCGACGCGCTGGCCGCCGTCGCCGACGGGGCCCCGGCGGTCGTCTCGGCCTGGCTGGACCCGGAGTCCGACGCCTCGGTCTCGGTGCTGCGCGGGCCACTGGTGGCCCGGCTCGGGCTGCCCGTCGCGTTCGGCTGGGCCCCGGCCTGCCGCAGCGGCGACACCGGTGCACCGGACGTCGCGGTGCACTGTCACCTGACCGGGGACGGACCCGGCGGTGATCTTCCGGGATCCGTCGGCGCGGGCGCCTCGCCGCCCGGCCCGGGACTGGATAGCCTGCACGCGGCACAGGCCCGGGCGGTCATCGACGACCAGCGACGCCGGGGACGTCCGGTGCTGCGGCTGCACCTGACCGACCGGCTCGCCGGGCTGGTCACCCTGGCCAGGGCCGTCACATCGACAGAGCCGTGACCCGGTGTCCCGATCACGAGAACACCAGTACTAGGAGGGGCGATGCCCACCGCGAACGGCGGACGGACCAACCCGCTGCGCGACCCCCGTGACAAGCGGCTCCCCCGGATCGCCGGCCCCTGCGGACTGGTGATCTTCGGAGTGACGGGGGACCTGTCACGCAAGAAGCTCATGCCCGCGATCTACGACCTCGCCAACCGGGGGCTGCTGCCGCCGGGCTTCGCCCTGACCGGTTTCGCCCGGCGCGACTGGGACAACGAGGACTTCGGCCAGGTCGTCTACGAGGCCGTGCGCGAGCACGCCCGCACCCCGTTCCGGCAGGAGGTGTGGGACCACCTCGCCGAGGGGCTGCGGTTCGTCCAGGGCTCCTTCGACGACGACGCCGCCTTCGACGAGCTGGAGCGCACCGTGCGCGAGCTCGACGAGAAGCGCGGCACCGGCGGCAACCACGCGTTCTACCTGTCGATCCCGCCGGGCGCGTTCCCGGTGGTCTGCAAGCAGCTCGCCCGCTCCGGACTGTCCGCCCAGGAGGACCCGGACGTCTGGCGGCGGGTCGTCATCGAGAAGCCGTTCGGCCACGACCTGACCTCGGCCATCGAGCTCAACGCCATCGTCAACGACGTCTTCCCCGAGGACTCGGTGTTCCGCATCGACCACTACCTCGGCAAGGAGACCGTCCAGAACGTGCTGGCGCTGCGGTTCGCCAACCAGCTGTTCGAGCCGATCTGGAACGCCAACTACGTCGACCACGTCCAGATCACCATGGCCGAGGACATCGGCCTGGGCGGTCGCGCCGGCTACTACGACGGCATCGGCGCGGCCCGCGACGTCATCCAGAACCACCTGCTGCAGCTGCTCGCGTTCACCGCGATGGAGGAGCCGACGTCGTTCTCCTCCGACGAGCTGCGCGCGGAGAAGATCAAGGTCCTCAAGGCGGTCAAGCTCGCGCACCCGCTCGACGCCACTACCGCCCGCGGCCAGTACGAGGGCGGCTGGCAGGGCGGCGAGCAGGTGCCGGGGCTGAAGGAGGAGGAGGGCTTCAACCCGGAGTCCACCACGGAGACCTTCGCCGCGATCACCTGCGAGGTCGAGAACCGCCGCTGGGCCGGGGTGCCGTTCTACCTGCGCACCGGCAAGCGCCTGGGCCGGCGCGTCACCGAGATCGCGGTGGTGTTCAAGCGTGCGCCGCACCTGCCGTTCGACGCGACGATGACCGAGGAACTGGGGCAGAACGCCCTGGTCATCCGGGTGCAGCCGGACGAGGGCGTCACCATGCGGTTCGGGTCGAAGGTGCCGGGCAGCCAGATGGAGGTCCGCGACGTCACGATGGACTTCGGCTACGGCAACGCGTTCACCGAGGCGTCCCCGGAGGCCTACGAGCGCCTCATCCTCGACGTGCTGCTCGGCGAGCCGTCGCTGTTCCCGGTGAACGAGGAGGTCGAGCGGTCGTGGGAGATCCTGGACCCGGTGCTGGAGCACTGGGCCGCCGACGAGCGCGGCCCGGACTCCTACCCCGCGGGGTCCTGGGGTCCGACCTCGGCCGAGGAGATGCTCGCCCGCACCGGACGCCACTGGAGGCGGCCGTGAGCGGACCGACGGCAGTCGCGGAGAAGACGGAGACCCCATCGTGATCATCGATCTCCCGTCGAGCACCACCTCGGCGGTCAACCGCAAGCTCGTCGAGCTCCGCGAGTCCGGCGGCGTGTTCGCGCTGGGCCGGGTGCTGACCCTGGTCGTGCTGACCGAGGACGGCCCGGAGCTGGAGCGGGCCGTGGACGCCGCGAACACGGCCAGCCGCGAGCACCCCTGCCGGGTGATCGTGCTGGCCCGCGGGCAGCGCCGGGCCTCGCCGCGGCTCGACGCCCAGATCCGGGTCGGCGGCGACGCCGGCGCCAGCGAGGTCATCGTGCTCCGCGGCTACGGCCCCCTGGCCGACGCGGACGCCGGCGCCGGGATGGTCATGCCGCTGCTGCTGCCCGACGCGCCGGTCGTCGCGTGGTGGCCGAACGAGGCACCGGCCTCGCCGTCGGAGGACGCGGTGGGCCGCCTCGCGCAGCGCCGCATCACCGACGCGCTCTCGGCGAAGAACCCGGTGAAGGCCTTCGAGGCACGCCGCAAGGACTACGCCCCGGGCGACACCGACCTGACCTGGACCCGCCTCACCCAGTGGCGGGCCCAGCTGGCCGCGGCGCTGGACGTGCCGCCGTTCGAGGGCATCACGTCGGCGGTCGTCGCCGGGGAGGCGGTGTCGCCGTCCACCGAGCTGATCGCGGGCTGGCTCGCCGCGTGCCTGGGCGTGAAGGTGAAGCGTTCGCCGTCGGAGAAGGACAACGGGCTCGCCCTGGTCCGGCTGACGCGCCCCTCCGGTGACGTCGAGCTGGCCCGCCCGGACGGCAAGACCGCCCGGCTGAGCCAGCCCGGGCAGCCGGAGCGCCTCATCGCGCTGGCGCGCCGGCAGGTGTCGGACTGCCTCGCCGAGGAGCTGCGCAGGCTCGACCCGGACGAGGTGTACGCCGAGGCCCTCGCCGGGGTGTCGAAGGTGACCCGCGGCCGCACCCCGCTGAAGGTGCGCGCGTGAGCGCCACGTCGCAGGTCCGGGTCGCGGTGCACCCGGACAAGGACACCCTCGCCGCGGCGACCGCGGCCCGGCTGGTCACCGCGCTGGTGGATCTGCAGGCCGCGGGCACCGTGCCACGGCTGGTGCTCACCGGCGGCGGGGTCGGGATCGCGCTGTTGCGCGACGTCGCCGCCTCCCCGGCGCGCGACGCCGTCGACTGGGACCGGGTGGAGCTGTTCTGGGGCGACGAGCGCTTCGTCCCCGCCGACGACCCCGAGCGCAACGACCGCCAGGCCCGCGAGGCGCTGCTCGACGCGCTCCCGCTGGACCCGGCCCGGGTGCACCCGATGCCCGCGGCCCCGCCCGGCGGCGGCACCCGCGAGGACGCGCTGGCCGCCGCGGCCGACTACGCGCGGCTGCTCGACGACCTGGCGGGCCCCGACGACGACGGCATCCCGGCGTTCGACGTGACCCTGGTCGGGATGGGCGAGGAGGGCCACACCCTGTCGGTGTTCCCCGACTCCCCCGCCGTGCACGAGCAGGCGGCGACGGTCGTCGCGGTGTTCGACTGCCCGAAGCCGCCGCCGACCCGGATCTCGCTGACCCTGGCCGCGGCGCGCCGCTCCCGCGAGGTGTGGGTGGTCGCCGCCGGGTCGGGCAAGGCACCGGCCGTCGCGGGTGCGCTCACCGGCACACCGGAGACCGAGCTGCCGGTCGGCGGGGCCCGCGGCACCGTCACGACCCGCTGGCTGCTCGACACCGAGGCGGCCGCGGAGCTGCCCGACGGGTTCGTCGCCCGGGTGTCCTGACCACCGCCCGGGCGCGGATGTGAGATGCCGCGCCCGGGCGGGGTGCCGCAGGTGGACCTGCGGTTAGGGTCCCCGTCATGCGTATCGGCACCCCGCTCGGCCCGGACCCCACCCGCGTGCTGCTGCTCGGCTCGGGTGAGCTGGGCAAGGAGGTCGCGATCGCGTTCCAGCGCCTGGGTGTGGAGGTCGTCGCCGTCGACCGCTACCCGCACGCACCCGCGCACCAGGTGGCGCACCGCTGGCACGCGATCGACATGACCGACCCGGTGACGCTGGCGACGCTCATCGAGCAGGAGGCGCCCGATCTCGTCATCCCCGAGATCGAGGCCATCGCCACCGGTGCGCTGCTGGAGATCGAGGCGGCCGGGACGACCGTGGTGCCGACGGCACGGGCCGCGAAGCTGACCATGGACCGCGAGGGCATCCGGCGCCTCGCCGCCGAGGAGCTGGGGCTGCCCACCTCCCCCTACGTCTTCGCCGACACTCTCGACGAGGTCCGCGACGCCGTCGCCACGGTCGGGCTGCCGTGCGTGCTCAAGCCGGTGATGTCGTCGTCGGGCAAGGGGCAGTCGGTCCTGAAGAGCGCCGACGACGCCGAGGCCGCCTGGGAGCAGGCCCGCACCGGCGCCCGGGTGTCGAACCCGCGGGTGATCGTCGAGGGCTTCGTCGAGTTCGACTACGAAATCACCCAGCTCACCGTCCGGCACGCCGGCGGCACCGCGTTCTGCGAGCCGATCGGGCACCGCCAGGAGTCCGGCGACTACGTCGAGTCCTGGCAGCCCCAGCCCATGTCCGACGCCGCGCTGGCCGCCGCCCGCGACGTCTCCGCCCGGATCACCGAGGCACTCGGTGGGTGGGGGCTGTTCGGGGTGGAGCTGTTCGTCCGGGAGGGCCGCGACGGGAGCGGGGACACCGTGCTGTTCTCCGAGGTCAGCCCGCGCCCGCACGACACCGGCCTGGTCACCCTGGCGACCCAGCGGCTCTCGGAGTTCGAGCTGCACGCCCGCGCCGTGCTGGGCCTGCCGGTGGACACCGCACTGCGCTCCCCGGGTGCGTCGGCGGTGGTCTACGGCGGCAAGGACATGGACGCCCCCGCCTACGAGGGCGTCGCCGAGGCGCTCGCGGTCGAGGGGGCGGACCTGCGGCTGTTCGGCAAGCCCACCGCGACCGAGCGGCGCCGGATGGGCGTCGCGGTCGCCCACGCCGACGACGTCGACACCGCCCGGGAGCGCGCGACCCGCGCCGCCGGTCACGTCCGGCCGGTGCCGCGGGGCTGACGGCGGGTCCCCGCCGTCGCCCTGGGGAGGGGCCACCGCGGGTAGCCTGGCGGGGTGGCTCGGACCGGACTCGTCGTGGCCGGCGCCGGGGCGCGCGGGGCCTACGAGGCGGGTGCGCTGACCGAGCTCCTTCCGCGGATGGCAAGGACGTGGTCGGCGCCGTCGGTGCTGGTCGGCACGAGCGCGGGTGCGCTGAACGTGGCCGCGCTCGCCGGGCTGGCCGATGTCGCCCCGGACGCCGCGGCCGCCGAGCTCGTCGCCCGCTGGTCCTCGGTGCGCACCGACGAGGTGGTGGCGCTGCCGTCGTCGGCGGTGGAGGCGACCGCGGCCTACCTCGGTGACCTCGCCGGGGTCCCGTCGTGGCTGCGCAGGCTGCTGCTGGTGCCGGACCGAGTGACCCGGCTCCTGGACGCCGACCGGCTGCGCCCGGTGGTGGACCGGGTCGTCGACTGGGACCGGCTGCACGACGCCGTCGCCCGCGGCCGGGTCGACGCCGTCGGCGTGGCGTGCACCGCGGCCGGGACCGGCGGGACCACGGTGTTCGTCGAACGTGGGCCGGACGTGGCGCTGCCGCCATACGACCCGGGGCGCGACATCCGCTACGTCGACGCCCGGCTGGGCCCCGACCACCTGCTCGCCTCGGCCGCGGTGCCGGTGCTGTTCGCCCCGCGCCGCATCGAGGGGGAGGCGGCCGGCTGGTACCTCGACGGCGGGGTCCGGCTCAACACCCCGCTGAAGCCCGCGCTGCGCCTGGGCGCCGACTGGGTCGGGGTCGTCGCGACGACACCCGACGTGCCGTTCGGCGCGTCCGCCGCAGCGCTGTCCCCCCGCCGACCGGGTGCCCGACGTGTACGCGGTCGCCGCGCTGGCGCTGCGCATCGTGCTGGGCGCCGGGGTGACCGAGGACCTGCGGACCCTGCGCGCGGTCAACGCGCTGGTCGAGCGCGGCGAGGACCGGCGGCACCGCCGGATCGCGACCTGGTTCGCCGGGCCGCCCGCCGACCGGGCCACCGAGCTGGCGGAGCTGGCCGACGCGGTGCGCCGCCGCGAGTACGGCGGGCTGCGCGCGCTGCGGAACCCGTCGCTGGCCGTGCTGGAACGGCTGGTCGGCGGCGCGGTGCCGGACGCCGACACCACCCACGGCGCGGAGCTGCTCAGCTTCCTGTTCTTCGACCCGGCGTTCGCCGCCGCGGCGGCGGAGCTGGGTGCGGCGCACGCGGCGGGCACCGCACCCGCGGGCGGGGTCGCGCGTCGCCGGACGGCCCGCCCGGCGACGCGCTGACCGGCTCAGACGGCGTCGCTGCCGCGTTCGCCCGTGCGGACCCGCACGATGGTCTCGACCGGCTGCACCCAGATCTTCCCGTCGCCGATCTTGCCCGTGCGCGCCGCCTCGGCGACGGCGTCGACGACCTTGTCGACGAGGTCGTCGTCGACGACGGTCTCGATGCGCACCTTGGGCACGTAGTCCACCGAGTACTCCGCGCCGCGGTAGATCTCGGTGTGCCCCTTCTGCCTGCCGTGCCCGCGGACCTCCCCGACGGTCAGCCCGAGCACGCCGAGGCGTTCGAGCGTGGCGCGGACGTCCTCCAGCGCGAACGGCTTGACGATGGCGGTCACGAGCTTCATCGGGTCTCCCCCACGGGTTCGCGGGTGGCCGGCGTCGCGGGGCGCGAGGCCCCGGCGAGCGCGCGGGTGCCCAGCGACGAGAAGTCGTAGGCGGTCTCGGCGTGCTCGGTCTCGTCGATGCCGGTGGCCTCGTTCTCCTCGTCGATGCGGAACCCGATGGTCACCTTGATCAGGTAACCGAGGACCAGCGCGACGACGAAGGAGTACAGCAGCACGGCGCCCGCGGCGAGTGCCTGACGGCCCAGCTGGACCAATCCACCGCCGTAGAACAGGCCGTTGTCGCCGGCGGCGGCGGAGTTGACGCTGTTGTCGCCGAAGAAGCCGATGAGCAGGGTGCCCACGATGCCGCCGACGAGGTGGACGCCGACGACGTCGAGGGAGTCGTCGAGGCCGAACCGGAACTTCAGCCCGACGGCCAGCGCGCACACCGCACCGGCAATGAGCCCGATGGCCAGCGCCCCGACCGGCCGCACGAACCCGCAGGCCGGGGTGATCGCGACCAGCCCGGCGACGGCCCCCGAGGCCGCACCGAGGGTGGTGGGACGCCCGTCGCGGAACTGCTCCACGAGCAGCCACCCGATCAGCGCGGTGGCGGTGGCGAGCATGGTGTTGGTGAACGCCGTCGCGGCGAGGTCACCGGCGGCGAGCGCGGAACCGGCGTTGAAGCCGAACCACCCGAACCACAGCAGCGCCATGCCCAGCAGCACGAAGGGCAGGTTGTGCGGGCGCATCGGCTCGCGCGGCCAGCCGCGCCGCTTGCCGAGCACGATCGCCAGCGCGAGCGCCGCGGCACCGGCGTTGATGTGCACCGCGGTGCCGCCGGCGAAGTCCTCGGCCTTGAGGGTGTTGGCGATCCAGCCGCCGACGTTGTCCGGGCCGGTGAACCCGTCGAAGGCGAACACCCAGTGAGGTGTTCTCAGTAGCGGGTTGATCATGTCGTGCGGTCGTACTCGGTGTGGAGTAGTACGAGCGCAGCTGCGGTGATCGCGCCGGTGCGCCAGGGACATAGCGTGACTCGCCGCAACGCGGCGAAGGTGGTCTTGAGCAGGGCGTTTCCGCGTTCGGCCAGAGCACGAAGGGCTGAGTGCAGGGTGTTGACGGTGCGCTGGTTGACCGTCTGCCCGCGGCCGGGGACGGGTTTGATGGGCACGGTGAGCCGGTCGGCTTCGCCTTCGTAGCCGAGGTCGCCCAGCGCGGCGTGGGTGTCGTCGGTGAACGCGGCCAGGCCCTCGAGCAGCCCGGGGTGGGTACGGGCGCAGCGGGTGTCGTGCTCGCGGCCCGGCCGCACGTCGCTGGTCCATAGCGGCCATCCATCAGGTGCGGTGAGGACCTGGATGTTCCCGCCGTGGCGGCGGTGCTTGCCCGACCACCACAGGTCGACCCCGGGGGTGAGGCCGAGCGCGCGGCACCGGTCGGTGGCGATCAGGGTGCCGTCGAGATTCACGTGGGTGTGCCCGGCTGTGCGGGCGGCGAGCAGGGCTCCGTGCAGGCCGGGTGCGGCCGCGGCGAGGACGTCGATGCCTTCGTGCAGGTAACGGTAGGCCGTTGCAGTGCTGATCGCGTTGTCACCGGCCAAACATCGGACCCGGGTAGCATCACAGAACCAGCGGATCACCAGCACTGCCTGGGCGAACGGGGTCAACGCCCGCCGCCGGGTGCCACGTCGACGGCGTTGAAGGACCAGGAGCCGCGCCAGATAGGCCACGGTGCGCTCCCCGATCGGGAGGACAGCGGTGTAGGTGACAGGATCAGACATGCAGGACCTCGGTGACGGTGTCGATCTGTGCTGGACCGAACCGATCTACCGGGGTCCTGCCCCGTTCCCGCTCATCTCACCACCCTCGGCGTGTCGCCACAACCTCCCACCCCGCTACTGAGAACACCTCAGTGCGCGACCGGGAAGTACACGATGGTCACCCAGAGCACGACGAAGGCGGTCCAGCCCCAGAACTTCGTGCGGTCCGCGACGGCGCCGGAGATCAGGGCCGGGGTGATGACCGCGAACATGAGCTGGAACATCACGAACGCCAGCGCGGGCAGAGCGTCGGGCCCCGGCCACGGGGCCGAGTCGCTGCCGACGCCGACCATCGCGCCGACGGTGTTCGCCAGCCCGGCGAACTCGCCGACGCCGAGGAGGCCGCCGCCCACGTCGTTGCCGAAGGCCCAGCTGTAGCCGTACAGCGCCCACAGGACGCTGACCACGGCCAGACAGATGGTGCTCATCATCAGCATGTTGAGCACGGACTTGCTGCGGGTCATCCCGCCGTAGAAGAACGCCAGTCCCGGCGTCATCAACATCACCAGCGCGGCGCTGACCAGCACCCACGCGGTGTCTCCCGCATTCACGCCCACGCGTCCTCCGTCGTCGCAGTTCCCCGACCCCGGCAGGGATCGTTCGCCCGCGGTGTTTCGTGGAGCAACCATGCGTGGTTTCCGATGGGTGTCGGGTCCGGGCACCCGGCGCGGGGCACGCAGACGCCGCCCATGCGACACACGGCACCGACGGCACGGACCGGACCGGGGGCAGGACCGGACCGATGAGTTCCGGCGCGGGGTGCGGTCTCCCCCTTACGGCGGCGGCCCCGGCCCGGGGCCGCACCATCGAGGGAGACCGTCATGACCGCCATCCGCACCGAGTCCGCGTCCACCACCGCCCGTCCCCGCCGGCCGCGCGCCGTCACCGTGGGCCTGTGGGTGCTGCAGGTGCTGCTCGCCGGGATCTTCGTCATGGCCGCCGTGCCGAAGATCGGAGCCGATCCGGTCGCGGTCGCCGGCTTCGACCTGCTGGGGCTGGGGACGGCCGGGATGGTCGTCGTCGGGTGGCTGGAGCTGGCGGGCGCGGTGGCGCTGCTCGTCCCGCGGCTGTGCGGGCTCGCCGCGGCCTGCCAGGTGGTGCTGATGGTGGGGGCCACCGCGGTCACCGTGGTGCTGATGCCCGCGATGGTCGCCTTCCCGGCGCTGACCCTGGTGGCGGTGTGCGTGGTCGCGTGGGCCCGCCGCCACGACACCGCGGCCCTGGTCGGTGGCCTGCGCCGCTGACCGCCCGCACGGTGACGGCCCGGCACTCCCGCCACGGGGGTGCCGGGCCGTCGTCACGTGCCCGGGGGCTCAGCCCATCTCGTCGAGCCGGCCGTGGGTGTAGTCGTCGTAGGCGGCGAGGTCGAGGAAGCCGTGGCCGCAGTAGTTGAAGAGGATCACCTTCTCCTCCCCGGTCTCCTTCGCGGCGAGCGCCTCGTCGACGGTGGCGGCGATGGCGTGCCCGCACTCCGGCGCCGGGATCTTGCCCTCGGCGCGCGCGAACTGGATGGCGGCCTCGAACACCTTGCCCTGCGGGTAGGCGACGGCCTCCATCCGCTCGTCCTTGACCAGCGACGACACCAGCGGCGAGTCACCGTGGTAGCGCAGACCGCCGGCGTGGATCGACGGCGGCACGAAGTCGTGGCCCAGGGTGTACATCGGCATGAGCGGGGTGAGACCCGCGGTGTCGCCGAAGTCGTAGTCGTAGCGGCCCTGGGTCAGCGTCGGGCAGGACAGCGGCTCGACGGCGAGCAGCCGCACGCCGGGGTCCGGCACGAACGGGAAGGAGATGCCGCCCAGGTTGGACCCGCCGCCGCAGGGCGCGATGACGACGTCGGGCAGCCGCTCCCCCGCCAGCGCCAGCTGTTCCTTGGCCTCCAGACCGATCACGGTCTGGTGGAGCAGCACGTGGTTGAGCACCGAGCCGAGTGCGTAGTGGGTGTCGGAGCGGCCGACGCAGTCGCGGACCGCGTCGGAGATGGCCGAGCCCAGTGAGCCGGGCTGGTCGGGCTCGTCGACCGGGGACGGCACGACCTCCCCGCCCCAGGTCTCGATCGCGATCCGCCGGTAGGGCTTCTGCCCGTAGGACGCTCGCACCATGTAGACCTTCAGGTCCAGGTCGAACTGGGCGGACGCGAACGCCAGCGCGGTCCCCCACTGGCCGGCGCCGGTCTCGGTGGTGAGCCGGGTGGTGCCCTCCCGGGCGTTGTAGAACGCCTGGGCCACCGCCGTGTTCGTCTTGTGGCTGCCCGAGGGCGAGATCGACTCGTCCTTGAAGTAGATGCGCGCCGGGGTGCCCAGCGCCTTCTCCAGGCGGGTCGCGCGGACCAGCGGCGTGGGCCGCCAGAGCCTCAGGATGTCGAGGACCTCACCGGGGACGTCGATCCACGGCTCCGCGCTGGCCTCCTGCTCGATCAGGGCGGCCGGGAACAGCGGAGCCAGGTCGTCCGGGACCACCGGCTCTCGGGTCCCGGGGTGCAGGGGCGGCTGCGGCGGCGTCGGCAGGTGCGGCACGACGTTGAACCACGCCGAGGGGATCCGGTCCGGGGGCAGCGTCCAGCGGCTCATGACCACCGAATCTAACCGGAACGTGTGCCCGGTCACGACCCGGGCGGGCCGCGGGTTCGGGGTCAGAGCTCCCGGGACGCCCGCAGCCGGCCGAGGGCCTCCTCGAGGATGGCCTCCCCGTCGGCGTCGCTGCGCCGCTCCTTCACGTACGCCAGGTGCGTCTTGTACGGCTCGGTGCGGGGCGCGGCGGGCGGGTTCTCCGCGTCGCGCCCGCCCGGCAGCCCGCAGCGCGGGCAGTCCCAGGTCTCGGGGACCTCGGCCTCCGCGGCGAACCAGGTGTTGTTGACGTGCCCGTTCGCGCAGTAGAAGGGGATGCGCTCGCGCGGGGCGGTCTCGCCCCGCTCGTTCTCGCCCATCGGGCCCGCACCGACCCGGGTACCGCGGATCGCGTTGCCGCCTGCCATGTCCCGCTCCCTCTCGTCCGTCCGACCGTCAGCCGGTGGCCAGCAGCAGGCCGTTGCCGACCACCGCGATGAGCCAGATGAGGCCGACGAAGACCGTGTAGCGAGCGATGTTGCGGTCCGCCGCCGCCGAGCCGGACAGGCTCGACTGCACGCCGCCACCGAAGAGGCTGGTCAGACCACCACCCTTGCTGCGCTGCAGCAGGACCATCGCGATCAGCAGGAGGCTGGTCACGATCAGGATGATCTGGAGGGTCAGGATCACGTGCGCTTCCCCATCAGTGGTCGCTCGCCGGAGTGGCCGAGAATACTCCAGCGGCCCCGGCCCCCTCACGAGGGGACCGGGGCCGCGGTGGTCGTGCCGGTGCTAGTGGTTGCCGGTCACGGGAGCGGGCCGCCCGCGGCGATCGCCGAGAGCTTCGCGAACTCCTCGGCGTCCAGGCTGGCCCCGCCGACGAGGGCGCCGTCGACATCGGGCCGGGCCACGATCTCGCCCACGTTCGACGACTTCACCGAGCCGCCGTAGAGGATGCGGACGCCGCCGGCCACCTCGTCGGAGTACAGCTCGGCCAGCGTCGCGCGCAGCGCGGCGCAGACCTCCTGCGCGTCGGCCGGACCCGCCACCTTGCCGGTGCCGATCGCCCAGACCGGCTCGTAGGCGAGCACGATCCCGGCGGCCTGCTCCGCGGTGACGCCCTTCAGCGCCGCGCGCAGCTGCTCGGTGCAGTGCTGCACGTGGGTGCCGGCCTCGCGGACGTCCAGGCCCTCGCCGACGCACAGGATCGGGGTGAGCCCGTGCTTGAGCGCGGCGTGCACCTTGGCGTTGACAACGGCGTCGTCCTCGCCGTGGATCTCGCGGCGCTCGGAGTGCCCGACGACGACGTAGGTGCAGCCCAGCTTGGCCAGCATGACCCCCGACACGTCACCGGTGTAGGCACCGGAGTCGTGCGGGGACAGGTCCTGGGCCCCGTGCACGAGGCGCAGCTTGTCCCCGTCGATCAGCGTCTGCACGCTGCGGATGTCGGTGAACGGCGGCAGGACGGCGACCTCGACCTTGTCGAGGTAGCGGTCGGGCAGGGCGAAGGCGAGCTTCTGCACCACCGCGATGGCCTCGAGGTGGTGGAGGTTCATCTTCCAGTTGCCGGCGATCAGCGGCTTGCGGGTGGCCATCAGGCGTTCTCCTCCAGCACGGCGACACCCGGCAGGGTCGCGCCCTCCAGGAACTCCAGGGACGCGCCGCCCCCGGTGGAGATGTGGGAGAAGGCGTCCTCGGCGATGCCGAGCGCCCGGACCGCGGCGGCGGAGTCCCCGCCACCGACGACGGAGAAGGCGTCGCCGTCCGCGATCGCCTGCGCCACGCCGCGGGTGCCCTCGGCGAACGGCGCCAGCTCGAACACGCCCATCGGGCCGTTCCAGAAGATCGTCTTCGCGTCGGCGATGCGGGCCGCGAACTCCCGCACCGAGTCGGGCCCGATGTCCAGGCCCATCCAGCCGTCGGCGATCTCCTCGACCGACACCGTCTTCGTGTTCGCGTCCGCGGAGAACGCGTCGGCGACGACGACGTCGGTCGGCAGGACGATCTTGCCGGACTCCAGCAGCGTCCGGCAGACCTCGACCTGGTCGGCCTCCAGCAGCGAGGACCCGACGCCGTGGCCCCGGGCGGCCAGGAACGTGAAGCACATCCCGCCGCCCACGAGCAGGGTGTCGACCTTGGGCAGCAGCGCCTCGATCACGGCGAGCTTGTCCGAGACCTTCGAGCCGCCGAGCACGACCGCGTACGGTCGCTCCGGGTTCCCGGTCAGGGTGCGGAGCACCTCGACCTCGGACAGGACGAGCCCGCCGGCGTAGGGGTCGAGCCGCTGGGCGACGTCGTAGACCGACGCCTGCTTGCGGTGCACCACGCCGAACCCGTCGGACACGAACGCCGCGTCCTCGCCGACCAGGGCGACGAGCTCGTCGGCGAACGCGCCGCGCTCGGCGTCGTCCTTGCTGGTCTCTCGGGCGTCGAACCGGATGTTCTCCAGCAGTACGACGTCACCGGCGGCCATCGACGGTAGCGGCGTGCCGAGCTGCACCAGGCGCACCGGGGCGCCGAGCAGCTCGCCGAGCCGCTGCGCGACCGGGGCCAGCGAGAGCTTCTCGTCCGGCCCGTTCTTCGGACGGCCGAGGTGCGCGGTGACGACGACCCGGGCGCCGCCCTCGTAGAGGGCGTTGATCGTCGGCACGGACGCGCGGATGCGGCCGTCGTCGGTGATGTTCCGGTCGTCGTCGAGGGGAACGTTCAGATCGCTGCGGACCAGGACGGTCCGGCCCTGCACGCCCTCGGCGACGAGGTCGTCGAGGGTCCTCACAGCTTCGACGCCACCAGACCGGTGATGTCGACGAGCCGGTTGGAGTAGCCCCACTCGTTGTCGTACCAGCCGACGACCTTGACCTGGTTGCCGATGACCTTGGTCAGACCGGCGTCGAAGATCGTCGAGTGCGGGTCGGTCACGATGTCGGAGGAGACGATCGGGTCCTCGGTGTACTTGAGGATGCCCTTGAGCGGGCCCTCGGCGGCCGCCTTGAACGCCGCGTTGATCTCCTCGACCGACGCCTCCTTGCGGACGTCGACGGTCAGGTCGGTGGCCGAGCCGGTGGGGATCGGCACCCGCAGCGCGTAGCCGTCGAGCTTGCCCTTGAGGTGCGGCATGACCAGCGAGATCGCCTTCGCCGCACCGGTGGAGGTGGGGACGACGTTGAGGGCGGCGGCGCGGGCGCGGCGCAGGTCCTTGTGCGGGCCGTCCTGCAGGTTCTGGTCCTGGGTGTAGGCGTGGATCGTGGTCATCAGACCCTTCTCGATCCCGAGCAGGTCGTCGAGGACCTTCGCCAGCGGGGCGAGGCAGTTCGTGGTGCAGGACGCGTTGGAGATGATCGTCTGCGAACCGTCGTAGTCGCCGTCGTTGACGCCCTTGACGATGGTGATGTCCTCGGCGGTCGCCGGGGCGGAGATGACGACCTTCTTGGCGCCGCCGTCGAGGTGCTTGGCCGCGGCCTCGCGCTTGGTGAAGATGCCGGTCGACTCGACGACGACGTCGACGCCCAGGTCCTTCCAGGGCAGCTCGGCGGGGTCGCGGACGGCCAGGCCCTTGAAGCCCTTGCCGTCGACGACGATCTCGTCGCCGGAGGTGCTGACCTCGTAGGGCAGGCGCCCGAGGATCGAGTCGTACTTCAGCAGGTGCGCGAGGGTCGCGTTGTCGGTGATGTCGTTCACCGCGACGATCTCGATGTCCGTGGTGCCGGCGGCGCGCTGGGCGTCCACCGCCCGCCAGAAGTTCCGGCCGATGCGGCCGAAGCCGTTGACTCCTACGCGGACCGTCACAGATGCCTCCAGGGCTCGTCGTGCCTGTCGTCTTCTCCCCCGGCCCGCCGGGTCCCGGCGGTGGGGTGTGGCAGGTCGATCGCGGGTCGACACCCGTGCGGGCGCCGGCGCGTGCCGTGCTCGGCAGCCACCCTATCGGCGCATCGGCCGTCGCGACGCCCGTAGGGCCCGTGACCTGCGCCGCGCTCCGCGGTCGGGCACGGTCGGAGCGCTCCGGACGGTCCCCGGTGTGGGGACGGACCGGTACCGGCCGGTATCCGGACACCCGGCGGCCCCGTGCCCGGGCGGGTCACGGGGCCGTCGGGTGGGTGCTCAGGCCAGGCGGAGCAGGCGGCGCCAGCCCGGACGGGTGTCGGGGACCTCGGCGGCGGCGCGCTCGTCGTCGGAGAAGCCCTCGACCGGCTCGTGCGGGCGCCCGGCACGGGCCCGGGTCACGAACGCCGACGCCGCGGACAGCGCGGCGGTCACGCCGGCGGCCCCCGGGCCTGCGGTGATGGTCGCGGTGGCCGGCACGCCGAACCGCTCGGCACCGTCGCCCGCGGGGCGCTCGGCGACGGCGACGGCGGCGTCCCCGCCCTCGCCCCGGTTCTCCTCGGACGCGGCCGCCCGGGCACCGGCGGTGGCCGGGATCGTGCCGGTGGTCACGTCGACCAGCACGAACTCCCAGGCGTAGGTGTTCTGCTGGTGGACGATGCGCTCGCGGACCGCGGAGGTGTCGCCCACGGCGCCCTCCCCGACGAGCAGGACGACGACCCGCTCGGGGCGGTCGGCCTCGTCGCGGGCGGCGAGCTCGTCGCCGACGGCGCCGAGCAGCCGGGCCGCGCCGCCGCGCAGGTCCGGGCCGCCCAGCGGGCGGAGCTTCGCGGGCAGTGCGGTCCGGGCCTCACCGGCGCCGACCGGGACGGCGGGCGGGTGCGTGCCGTCGGGCAGCGAGCGGGTGAGGTCGTCCCCGGTGGCGACGACGACCTGCAGGTCACCGTCGTGGGCGTCCTGCTCGGCGAGCAGGTCGGCGAGACCGGAGCGCAGTGCGGGCAGGAGCGGCCGCAGCGTGCTGGATCGATCGAGATGGACGGCGAGGAGGGTGGAGCCCGGGATCGTCACGAGGGCATCATGCCCGACGCTGCGCAACCTCTCGTGACGGGGTGTGACCGGGGTCAGCGCCCGCCGCCGTCCTCCTCGAGCATCTCGGCGGTGACGGCGGACTCGGTGTCGGGGATGCCGAGCTCGGCGGCCTTCTTGTCCGCGGTCTGCAGCAGCCGCCGGATCCGGCCGGCCACCGCGTCCTTGGTCATCGGCGGGTCGGCCAGCTGGCCCAGCTCCTCCAGCGACGCCTGGGTGTGCTCGGCCCGCAGCCGGCCGGCGGCCTGCAGGTGCTCGGGCACCTCGTCGCCGAGGATCTCCAGGGCGCGGCTGACCCGGGCCGCCGCGGCGACCGCGGCCCGTGCCGAACGGCGCAGGTTCGCGTCGTCGAAGTTCGCCAGCCGGTTCGCCGTCGCCCGGACCTCGCGGCGCATCCGCCGCTCCTCCCAGGACAGCACGCTCTGGTGGGCGCCCATCCTGGTCAGCAGCGCGCCGATCGCGTCGCCGTCGCGGACGACGACCCGGTCGGCGCCGCGGACCTCGCGGGCCTTCGCCGTGACACCCAGCCTGCGTGCCGCGCCGACCAGCGCCAGCGCGGCCTCCGGGCCGGGGCAGGTGACCTCCAGGGCGGAGCTGCGGCCCGGCTCGGTCAGCGAGCCGTGCGCGAGGAACGCGCCGCGCCAGGCGGCCTCGGCGTCGGACAGGTCACCGGAGACCACGGGCGGCGGCAGCCCGCGCACCGGGCGGCCCCGGTTGTCGAGCAGCCCGGTCTGGCGGGCGAGCCCCTCGCCGTCGCGGATCACCCGGATCACGTAGCGGGCGCTGCGGCGCAGCCCGCCCGCGGTGATCACGTGCGCGTCGGCGGTGTGGCCGTAGAGCTCGTGGATCTCGCGGCGCAGCCGGCGGGCGACCGAGCCGGTGTCGACCTCGGCCTCGATCACCACCCGGCCGCCCACGATGTGCAGGCCGCCCGCGAAGCGGAGCAACGAGGCGACCTCCGCACGCCGCGACGACTGCTTGGTGACGGTGAGCCGGCTCAGCTCGTCCTTCACCGTGGCGGTCATGGCCATCGGGAGCTCCTTCCACGCTGCGGGCTGTCGTGCTGCGGGCTGTCGTGGGTGCCGTTCTCCGCCGGGATCCGGCCGGGGGCCAGAGCACCGAACACGTCGACGAGTGCCCCGGCCAGTGCGTCCGGGTCGTGACGTGGGGTCGACGCCCGGGCGTCGGCGACGGCGGCCGACCACACCCGCCCGCCGGGGACCAGCAGGTCGGCGGCGGCCGCGTCCAGCCGGTCCGGCAGGCTCACCGACCCGGCGTCGGCCAGGACGGCGTGCACCCGCAGCCCGGGAGCGTGCCCGGACAGTACTTCAAGGTGCTGTTCGGGGGAGAAGCCGGCGGTCTCCCCCGGCTCGGGGGCCAGGTTGAGCAGCACGACCCGGGCCGCCACGGTCTCCAGCAGTGCCGCACGCAGCTCCGGCACCAGCAGGTGCGGGAGCACGCTGGTGAACCACGAGCCGGGTCCGAGCAGCACGACGTCGGCGTCGCGCACCGCACGCACGGCCTCGTCGCAGGCCGGCGGGCTCTCGGGCCGCAGCCAGACCCGGCGCACCCGGCCGGGGGTGGCGGCGACGGCGACCTGGCCCCGGATCAGGTGGGCACCGTCCACGCCGTCCAGCGCGACCTCCGCCTCGATGTCCAGCGGCACCCGGGCCATCGGCAGCACCCGCCCGGCACAGCCCATCAGCTCGCCGACGGTCGCCAGCGCCCGCACCGGGTCGCCGTCGCGCTCCAGCAGCCCGGCGAGGAGCAGGTTGCCCACCGCGTGCCCGGCCAGGGCGCCGGTCCCGCCGAAGCGGTGCTGGACCAGCCCGGACCAGAAGCGGCCCCGCTCGTCGTCACCGGCGAGGGCGGCCAGCGCCATCCGCAGGTCGCCGGGCGGGAGCAGACCGAGCTCGCGGCGCAGCCGCCCGGAGGAACCGCCGTCGTCGGCGACGGTGACCACGGCGGTGATGTCGGTGACCGGCGGGCACCGACGCAGCGCGGTCAGCGTGGCGTGCAGGCCGTGCCCGCCGCCGAGCGCGACCACCCGCAGTCCCCCGCCGTGCTCGGGCGGGCGTGGGCTCACTCGCGCCCCATGTCGCGGTGCTCGACGTTGACCTGGATGCCCTCGCGGTCGGCGAGCCGTCGGCCGATCTCCTCCGAGATCGCGACCGAGCGGTGCTTGCCGCCGGTGCAGCCGACGGCCACGGTCAGGTAGCGCTTGCCCTCGCGCCGGTACCCGGCCCCGACCAGGTCGAGCAGCTCCAGGTAGCGGTCGACGAACTCCTCCGCGCCCTCCTGGGACAGCACGTAGTCGCTGACCTCCCGGTCGCGGCCGGTGAACGGGCGCAGCTCGGGGATCCAGTGCGGGTTGGGCAGGAACCGCACGTCGACGACGAGGTCGGAGTCCAGCGGCAGGCCGTACTTGTAGCCGAACGACAGCACCGTCACCCGGGTCGCGGCGTGCGCGCTCTCCTGGGCGAACGAGCCCTCGATCCGGGTGCGCAGGTCGTGCACCGACAGGTTCGAGGTGTCGACGACGAGGTCGGCGTCCTCGCGCAGCGGGCGCAGCACCTCGCGCTCGGCGTTGAGCCCGTCGGTGATGCGTCCGGCGCCCTGCAGGGGATGCGAGCGGCGGTTCTGCTCGAAGCGGCGCACCAGCACCGCGGCGGAGGCCTCCAGGAACAGCAGCTTCGGCCGGTAGCCGCGGCCGTCGAGGTCCTTGATCACGGCGCCGAGGTCGTCGGTGAACGCACGCGAGCGCACGTCCATCACCACCGAGATCCGGGCCACCTCGCCCCGGGCCCGCGACCCGAGCTCGACCATCGTGGCGATCAGCTCGGGCGGCAGGTTGTCCACCACGAACCAGCCCAGGTCCTCCAGGACCTTCGCCGCGGTGCTGCGCCCGGCCCCCGACAGGCCGCTGACCACCGCGACCTCGATCCCCGGGCCCGCGGCCGCCTCGCCGTTGTCCTCGGTCATGCCTTCTCCCCCTCGGTTCCGGCGTGCAGGGCCGCGACCACGGACTCGGCGGTCCGGCGACCGAAGCCGGGCACGCCGGCGATCTCGTCGACGTCGGCGGCGCGCAGCTTGCGCACCGACCCGAAGTGCTTGAGCAGCGCCTGTCTGCGGGCCGGGCCGAGCCCGGGGACCCCGTCGAGCGCGGACGCCGTCATGCCCTGCGAACGACGCTGGCGGTGATAGGTGATGGCGAACCGGTGCGCCTCGTCCCGGATGCGCTGCAGCAGGTAGAGCCCCTCGCTGGTCCGGGACAGGATCACCGGGTCGGTGTCGTCGGGCAGCCAGACCTCCTCGAGGCGCTTGGCGAGCCCGCACACCGCGACGTCGGTGATGCCCAGCGCGGCGAGCTCCGCCGCGGCCGCGTCGACCTGCGGCTTCGCCCCGTCGACGACGAGCAGGTTCGGCGGGTAGGCGAACTTCTTGGGCCGGCCGGTCTCGGGGTCGATCCCGGTGCGGACGGTGTCGCCCGGCGCGACCTCGCCGGAGCCCTCGGTGGGCGCGGGCTCGTCGGCCGTCTCGGCCAGGTAGCGGCGGAACCGGCGCCGCACCACCTCGGCGATCGAGGCGACGTCGCCCTCCGCCGCGGCGTCGCGGATCTCGAAGCGGCGGTACTCGGACTTGCGGGGCAGCCCGTCCTCGAAGACCACCAGCGAGGCGACGACGTTCGTGCCCTGCACGTGGCTGATGTCGATGCACTCGATGCGCAGCGGGGCCTGGTCGAGCTCCAGGTTCTCCTGGATCTCCTGCAGGGCGGCCGAGCGGGCGGTGAGGTCCCCCGCGCGGCGCAGCTTGTGCTGGGCGAACGCCTCCTTCGCGTTGCGTGCGACGGTCGCGGCGAGGTCCCGCTTGTCGCCGCGCTGCGGCACCCGGATCTGCACCCTGGACCCGCGCAGCCCGGTCAGCCAGCGCTCCAGCGCGGGCGTCTCGGCGGGCAGCACCGGGACCAGGATCTCCTTGGGCACCGGCTGGGCGGCGTCGTCGGCGGCGCCGGCGAGTGCGTGCTGCTCGCCGTAGAACTGGGAGACGAACCGCTCCACGAGCTGCCCGGTGTCGGTGGGCTCGACCTTGTCGACGACCCAGCCGCGCTGGCCGCGGACCCGACCGCCGCGGACGTGGAAGACCTGGACCGCGGCCTCCAGCTCGTCCTCGGCGAAGGCGACGACGTCGGCGTCGGTGCCGTCACCCAGCACCACGGCCTGCTTCTCCAGGGCGCGGCGCAGGGCGCCGAGGTCGTCGCGCAGCCGGGCGGCGCGCTCGAACTCGAGGTTCTCCGAGGCCTCGGCCATGTCGCGTTCGAGCCGGCGCACCATCCGGTCGGTGCGCCCGGACAGGAACTCGGAGAAGTTCTCGACGATCTCCCGGTGCTCGTCCGCGCTGACCTTGCCCACGCACGGGGCGGAGCACTTGTCGATGTAGCCGAGCAGGCAGGGCCGCCCGATCTGGCCGTGCCGCTTGAACACCCCCGTCGAGCAGGTGCGCGCGGGGAAGACCCGCAGCAGCAGGTCGAGGGTCTCGCGGATGGCCCAGGCGTGGGCGTACGGGCCGAAGTAGCGCACGCCCTTGCGACGCGGGCCGCGGTAGACGTGCAGCCGCGGGTACTCCTCGTGCATCGTCACGGCGAGCACGGGATAGCTCTTGTCGTCGCGGTAGCGGACGTTGAACCGCGGGTCGTATTCCTTGATCCAGTTGTACTCGAGTTGGAGGGCCTCGACCTCGGTCCCGACGACCGTCCACTCCACCTTCGACGCGGTGGTGACCATCTGCCGGGTGCGCGGGTGCAGACCGGACAGGTCGGCGAAGTAGGAGTTCAGCCGCTGCCGCAGGCTCTTGGCCTTGCCGACGTAGATCACCCGGCCGCGCGGGTCGGAGAAGCGGTACACCCCGGGCGACTCCGGGATCGTCCCGGTCGCCGGACGGTAGGTGCTGGGGTCGGCCATGGTGACTCCCAGGGTAGTTGCGGGCACCGACAGTCCCGGTCCGGCCCCGGTCTCGGCGCGGGCCCCGGACGAGGTGTAGGGACGCGTGTCGACCGGGGACCTCGCGCGGCGCCGCCGGAACTGTCGGTAGGGTCCGGTACACCTCGCCCTCGAACACGAGTTCGACCCTACCGAGCCCGAGGAGACCGCCGTGGCCACCGCGCAGGAGACCGGCCCCCGCACCGACACCGGCACCGAGATCGGCACCGCACCGGGTGAGCAGGTGCCCGGGGCCCGGCTGGACCGGATCCGGAAGCTGCTGGCGAAAGCGGAGCGGGCCGGCACGCCGGACGAGGCCGAGATCTACACCGACAAAGCGTTCGCGCTCATGGCGCGGCACGGGATCGACGAGGCGCTGCTGGCCGCGGCACCCGGCGCCGGGGCGCGGGCCGATCCGATCGGCCGGAGCCGGATCACCGTCGACAACCCCTACAGCGGGGCGAAGGCCCGGCTGCTGGGGTGGACGGCGTCGGCGCTGCGGTGCCGCTGGGTGATGCACGACCAGCGGGGCGGCTCGGTCGCCGCGGTCACCGTGTTCGGGTTCGCCTCGGACCGGGAGCGGGTGGAGCTGCTGTACACGTCGCTGCTGCTGCAGGCCACGGCCGCGCTGGCCGCGGTCCGCCCGCCGGACCCCGGCGAGTCGGTGGCGGCCTACCGGCGGTCCTGGATCTACGGCTTCGCGGGCCGGGTGTACGAGCGGCTGTGCGCGGCCGAGCGCTCGGCACTGGGCGAGACCGAGGCGGAGACCGGGCGGGCGGCGGCGTCGACCGAGCTGGTGCTGGCCGACCGGGGCGCCGAGGTGGACCGCGCCTACGACGCCGAGTTCGGCAGGCTGCGTCGCGCCCGCCGCCCGCAGGTGTCGGGCAGCGGGTTCCGGCACGGGGCCGCCGCGGCCGACCGGGCCGACCTGGGCGGCCCGGTCCTGGACCACCGGGCCGCGGCGCCGGGCATCGGCGCCTGAGCCGTCACTCGCCCAGGACGGCGGCGCGGTGCAGCGTGCGGAGCGTGCGGACGTGGCGCACGGCCAGACCACGGTCGACGGCCTGCACGGCCAGGACCGACTGGTACTCGTCGTCGGGCAGCTCCAGGCGGGCCGAGGCGGCGCCGTCGGGGAACGAGACGCCGTGCACGTCGGCCCAGTCGTACCACCGGGCGGTGATGACGTTGCGGACCTCGATGCCGTGGGAGTCGGCGCGCACCCGGGGCCGGGCCATGAGCAGCAGCCCGCCGGCGACGAACGCCCCGATGACCATCATCGCGACCTGGTCGGCCGGCTGGAAGATCACCCCGGTGTCCTCGGCGGGCATGTAGTAGGCCGCGATGAGGAAGAACACCATCACGCCGAGCGCGCTGAGCCAGGCCGTCCAGCGGATGACCCGCGGGCGCAGGGTCACCGCGTCAGGCCCGGGTCCGGTCCGGGGCCGGGTGTCGGGCGCTGCGGTGCCGGCGGTGGTGGCGTCGGGTGTGGTGGAGTCGGTCGGCTGCTCGGTCACTGGGGTCTCCCTGTGCTGACCCGGGTCGGGGTCACGGGCTGGTCGGGGCGCCGGCACGCAGGTCGCGCAGCGCCAGCGCCGATTCGAGTGCGGCGGTGCAGGCCTCGGCGCCCTTGTCCTCGGCCGCGCCCGGCGCGCCGGAGCGGTCGACCGCCTGGTCCACCGTGTCGGTGGTGAGCACGCCGTTGCCGACCGGGGTCGACTCGTCGAGGGCGACGCGGGTGAGGCCCGCGGTGACGGCGTCGCAGACGTACTCGAAGTGCGGGGTGCCGCCGCGGACGACGACACCGAGCGCGACGACGGCGTCGTGGCCGCGGGCGAGCTCCTGGGCGATCACCGGGAGCTCGATGGTGCCGGGCACCCGGACCACGGTCGGTTCGACGCCGGCCTCGCGGGCCGTGGCGACGGCCCGGTCCAGCAGCCGGTCCACGATCTCGGCGTGCCAGCGGGCCGCCACCACCCCGACCCGCAGTCCGCTCGCGTCCAGCTGCGTGGCCCCGGAGGGCCGGCCTTCACCGCTCATGGGCCGATTCTCGCCTCCGGGTCCGTGGGCCGCAGCGGGGGGTCCGCCGACCGCGCTCGCCCGCGGTGCGCGGCGCCGGTCAGAGCGCCGGGTCGGCGACCTCACCGAGGTCGGGCAGGTCGTGGCCCATCCGGTCCCGCTTGGTCCGCAGGTACCGCAGGTTCTGCGGGGTGGCGCGCACCGGCATCGGCTCGCGGCCGACGACGCGCAGGCCGTAGCCCTCCAGCCCGGCGCGCTTGTCCGGGTTGTTGGTGAGCAGCCGCATCGACTTCACGCCGAGGTCGGCGAGGATCTGGGCGCCGATGCCGTAGTCGCGGGCGTCGGCGGGCAGCCCCATCGCGAGGTTGGCGTCGACGGTGTCGGCGCCGGCCTCCTGGAGCTGGTAGGCCTGCAGCTTGTGCAGCAGGCCGATCCCCCGGCCCTCGTGCCCGCGCATGTAGAGCACGACACCGCGGCCCTCCTTGGCGACGGACTCCAGGGCCGCGTCGAGCTGAGGGCCGCAGTCGCAGCGCAGCGAACCGAGGACGTCACCGGTGAGGCACTCGGAGTGCACCCGGACGAGCACGTCCTCCCCGTCGTCGGCGGGGGTGGCGACGTCGCCCATCACCATGGCGATGTGCTCGGTGCCGTCGAGGGTGCAGTCGTAGCCGTAGGCGAGGAAGTCACCGTGGCCGGTGGGGATCCGCGCGGTCGCGACCCGTTCGACGTGCTTCTCGTAGCGGCGCCGGTAGGCGATGAGGTCGGCGATGGTGATCAGGGTGAGGTCGTGGTCGGCGGCGAAGACGCCGAGCTCCTCGCCACGGGCCATCTCGCCGGTGTTCTTCTCCGAGACGATCTCGCAGAGCGCCCCCGCGGCGGGCAGGCCCGCCATCCGGGCCAGGTCGACCGCGGCCTCGGTGTGCCCGGGGCGGCGCAGCACGCCACCCTCGCGGGCCTGCAGCGGCACCACGTGCCCGGGCCGGACCAGGTCGTGCCGGTCGGACTCCGGGTCGGCCAGCGTGCGGATCGTGTGCGCGCGGTCCTGGGCGGAGATGCCGGTGGTGATGCCCTCCTTCGCGTCCACGGTGACCGTGTACGCGGTGCGGAAGGAGTCCCGGTTGGTGTGGTGCATCGGCGGCAGGTCCAGCCGGTCGCAGGCCTCACCGGTGATGGCCACGCAGACGTAGCCTGAGGTGTAGCGGACGGTGAACGCCAGCAGCTCCGCGGTCGCCTTCGACGCCGCGAAGATGAGGTCGCCCTCGTTCTCGCGGTCCTCGTCGTCCATCACGACGACCGGCTTGCCCTCGGCGATGTCGGCGATGGCCTTCTCGATCAGGGCGAAGCGCTCGGCCCGTTCCGAGGGCGACATCGCGGTGTGCGGGGCGTCCGGCAGCTTGCCAGCCCCCTGGTCTGCCGGGTTGACCGGCGACTCCGACGGCTCGCTCACCGGGCGGCCCCTTCCTGTCCGGACCCGGGCCCCTGCAGGTACCCCGCGGTCATGCGTTCCACGTACTTGGCGATCACGTCGACCTCCAGGTTGACCGGGTCCCCCGGGGCGCGCGACCCCAGGGTGGTCTCGGCCAGGGTCGTCGGGATCAACGCCACCCCGAACCCGTCCGGGTACACCGAGGCGACGGTCAGCGAGACCCCGTCGACGGCGACGGAGCCCTTCTCGACGACGTAGCGGGCGAGCTCGGCGGGCAGTGAGAAGCGGACCTCGTCGCTGCGCTCGCCGGGGGTGCGGGAGACCACGGTGCCGACGCAGTCGACGTGGCCCTGCACGATGTGGCCGTCGAGCCGGCCGCCGGCGGGCACCGCGCGCTCCAGGTTGACCCCGGAGCCGGGGCCGACGGCGCCGAGCGAGGTGCGCTTGAGCGTCTCGGGCACCAGCTCGAGGGTCAGCGTGGCCGCGCCCGGCCCGGTGACGACGGCGGTGAGGCAACAGCCGTTCACCGCGACCGACTCCCCGTGCCCGACCTCGGCGGCCAGGGCCGCGCGCACGGTCAGCACGACGACGTCGTCGTCGGTGCGGACGTCGACGACCTCGCCGACCTCCTCCACGATCCCGGTGAACATCGCCCGTCCCTCCTACTGCGGCACGTCCGGCCCGGTCGGGCCGGGTACCGGTCGTGCGTCGATGACCACGTCGTCGCCGGCGCGGTGGATCTCGTCCACGTGCAACCGCACGATGTCGGCGATCGTTACCACGCCCGCGTCGCCGAGGGCGTGCGGTCCCGCGCCGAGCAGGGCCGGGGCCAGGTGCACGAGCACCCGGTCGACGAGTCCTGCGGCGACGAAGGCACCGGCGAGGGTCGGTCCGCCCTCGAGGAGCACGTCCACCACGGTCCGGTGGTCGAGCTCGGCGAGCACCTCCCCCGGATCGCGGGTGCGGAGGTGGAGCACGTCGGCGGTGCCGTCCTCGTCGGTCCGGGCCAGCCGGGCGCCGGGCGGGACGTCGCGGTGTCCCACCACCACCCGCAGGGGCTGGTGGTCGAACAGGGTGCCGTCGGGCCGGCGGGCGGTCAGCGCCGGGTCGTCGGTCAGGACGGTACCCGTCCCCGCGACGATCGCGTCCATCCTGCGTCTCAGGTCATGGACCGTGGCCCGGGCGGCCGGCCCGGTGATCCAGCGGCTGGTGCCGTCGGCGGCGGCGACCCGGCCGTCGAGGGTGGTGGCGACCTTCCAGGTCACGTGGGGGCGACCGGTGCGCTGGCGGTGCAGCCAGCCGCGCAGCGGACCCCGGGCCACCTCGTCGGCGAGGGTGCCCAGTGTCACAGCGACTCCGGCGGCGCGGAGCCGGTCGAGGCCGCCCGCGGCGACCGGGTTGGGGTCGGCGACGGCGGCGTGCACCCGGGCGACGCCGGCCTCGAGGAGGCCGTCCACGCACGGCGGGGTGCGACCGGTGTGGTTGCACGGCTCCAGGGTCACCACGGCGGTCCCGCCCGCGGCGCGGTCCCCCGCCTCCGCGAGCGCGACCCGTTCGGCGTGCGGTCCGCCGGGCGGTGCGGTGGCGCCGGTGCCGACGACGACGCCGTCGCGGTCGAGGACCACGCAGCCGACCGCCGGGTTGGGGCTGGTGCTGCCGTGGACCTCGACGGACGCGGCGAGGGCGCGGCGCATGGCCGCGGCCGTGCGCTCGTCGGTGCCGGTCGGGCGGTCCACTGCGGTGTGCTCGGTCGCTCGGTCGTCCGCGGCGGGCTCAGTCGGCCCAGCGGTGCGGGGTCGCCCGGCGGACGCTGTCGCGCAGCGCGGCGACGGCGCGGCCCGGGTCCTCGGCGCCGTAGACGGCGGACCCGGCGACGAAGCAGTCGACACCGGCCTCGGCGGCCGCGTCGATGGTGTCGGCGTTGATGCCGCCGTCGATCTCGACGAGCACCGTGAGGTGCCCGGTGTCGACCAGGTTGCGGACGGTGCGGACCTTGTCGAGCACCTCGGGCATGAAGCTCTGTCCGCCGAAGCCGGGCTCGACGCTCATCACGAGCAGCGTGTCGTAGTGGCGGAGCACCTCGACCCACGGGTCGAGCGGGGTGCCGGGCTTGAGCGACAGACCGGCGAGGGACCCGGCGGCACGCAGGTTCTTCGCGAGCATGACCGGGTCGTGGGCGGCCTCGGCGTGCACGGTGACGTTGCGGGCGCCCGCCTCGGCGTAGCCCGGGGCCCAGCGGTCCGGGTCCTCGATCATCAGGTGGCAGTCGAGCGGGATGTCGGTGGCGGCGCGCAGGCTCTGCACGACCGGCAGACCGAGTGTCAGGTTCGGCACGAAGTGCGCGTCCATGACGTCGACGTGCAGCCAGTCCGCGCCGTCGCCGGTCCCGTCGCCGCGCACGGCGGCGGCCTCCTCGCCGAGTCGGGCGAAGTCGGCCGAGAGGATGCTGGGCGCGATCATCGGGTGCACGCGGAGCAGGCTACTGGCCGTGTCCCGGCGGCCTCGCACCCGTGGGCGAGGCCGCCGTCACACCGCGCTCAGTCGGTGAGCGGGCGGCGCAGCAGCGCCAGGAACATCGCGTCGGTGCCGTGCACGTGCGGCCAGAGCTGCACGGTCGGGCCGTCGCCGAGCCCGGGCATCCCACCGGGCAGGCAGGCGCGCGCGTCGAGCTGTTCGACGACACCGGCCGGGCCGGGCCGTCCCTCGCGGCCGACGATCCGGCCGACGACGCCCAGGGTCTCCGACACGTGCGGCGAGCAGGTGACGTAGGCGACGACGCCGCCGGGGCGGACGTGGCGCAACGCGGCGGTGAGCAGCTCGCGCTGCAGCCGGGTCAGCGTCGCGATGTCCTCGGGGCGGCGCCGCCAGCGGGCCTCGGGGCGGCGGCGGAGCGCGCCCAGCCCGGTGCAGGGCGCGTCGACGAGCACCCGGTCGTAGCCGCCGTCGGGCAGCGGGGCCTCCCGGCCGTCGGCGACGTGCACGGTGACCGGCAGCTCCGCCACGGACCGGCGGACGAGGTCGGCGCGGTGCTCGCTGGACTCGACCGCGTCCAGCGTCCCGCCCCGGGCGGCGACGAGCCCGCCCAGCAGCGACGCCTTGCCGCCCGGTCCGGCGCACAGGTCGAGCCAGCGCCCGGTGTCCTCGCCGAGCAGCTCGGCGCGGGCGAGCGCGGCCGCGACGAGCTGGCTGCCCTCGTCCTGGACGATCGCGAGCCCCTCGGCGACGGCGTCGAGCTCGCCGACGTCCCCGCTGCCCGGCTCCAGGTGCACCCCGTAGGGCGAGTACGGCGCCTGCTCACCGCCGGTGGCCAGGGCCAGCTCCTCGGCGGTGATCTCGCCGGGGCGGGCGAGCAGGTGCACCCGGGGCCGGGTGTCGTCGGCGGCGAGGGCGGCGGTCAGCTCCTCGCCGGTGCCGCCGAGCGCGTCGGCGAAGGCCTGTGCGATCCAGCGCGGGTGGGCGTGGCGCAGCGCGGCGTCGCCGACCGGGTCCTCGGCGGGGTCGGGCGCGAGGCGGTCGAGCCACTCGGCCTCGGTGTGCTCGCCGATGCGGCGCAGCACCGCGTTGACGAACCCGGCCGACTGCGACCCGTGGTCGGAGCGCACCAGCTCGACGCAGGTGGTGACGGCCGCGTGGTCGGGCACCCGGGTGCGCAGCAGCTGGTAGGCGCCCAGGCGCAGCGCGTCGAGCAGCGCGTGCTCGATCTTGGCCAGCGGACGGTCGGTGCAGGTGTCGATGATCGCGTCGAGCAGGCCCTGGGCGCGCAGGGTGCCGTAGCCGAGCTCGGTGGCGAGCGCGGCGTCGCGGTCGCGCAGCCGGTGGCGACGCAGGATGCCGGGCAGGGCGAGGTTGGCGTAGGCGTCGCGCTCGCGGACGGCGGTCAGCAGCTCGTAGGCCGCCTGCCGGGCCGGGTCGACGGCCGGGGGCCTGGTGGGGCCGCCGCGGCCGCGGGACGGGCCGGAGTTGCGGGGGCCGGAGGTGCGTTCGCGGCGGGGGCCGCGGTCGCCACCCCGGTCGCCGCCCCGGTCGTCGCGGCGCGGGGCGCCCCGGTCGTCCCGGGGGCTGCGGCGGTCGTCGCCGCGGTGCCGGTCGGGCCGGGGGCGGTCGCCCTGCGGCCGGTCGCCGCGCGGCCGGTCGTCACGGTCGTACCGCGGGCGGTCGACGCCGGGGCGGCCACCCCGGGGGCGGTCGTCACGCGGGCGGTCGTCACGCGGGCGGTCGTCACGGCGGTCGGAACGGTCGCCGCGGGGGCGGTCCGCATCCCGCGGGCGGTCGTCGCGCCCCCGGAACGGCCGGTCGACGCGGGGTCGGTCGTCGCGCTGGCGGTCACCGCGCGGACGGTCACCGCCGTCGCGCGGGCACGCCGCGTCCCGGCCGGACCGGGACCGATCGGGCCGGTCGGAGTCGCGCCCACCACGACGCTCCTCGGATCCACCGGAACCGGGCCCGCCGCGCCGGTCGCCGGACCCCGATCCGGAGCCCGGGCCGCCGCCCCAGCCGGACCCGGCGCGCGGGCCGCGGTCGCCGCGCGACCGGTCACCGCCCGTTCGGTCACCGCCCGTTCGGTCACCGCCACGGTGCCGGTCGTCGCCGGAGCGCCGCTCGGGGCGGTCCGGCCGGTCGCGGTCGGGTCGGGGGTCCTGCTCGCTCACGTGGTCTCCTCGGCGGTGGTCCGCCGTGGCCGGGGTCCGGCCGTCGTCCGGGATGTCGGGAAGTCGGTGGGTGTCGGGAGGTCGGTGCGCCGGACCGGGCTGGGCGTCGGCGGTCAGCTGAGGTACTCGACGCCGTCGATCCGGGCGCCGCGGGCCCAGTCCGGCGCGGGCATGGACCGCTTGCCCTTCGGCTTCACCTCGCCCAGCTCGACCGGGACGGTCGCGGTCCCGGCCAGCACCCGGCGGCGTTCGACCCGCAGCTCCCCGGGCGCGAGCTCGACCTCACCGGTGCGCAGCGGGCGGACCGGGCCGAGTCCGAGGCGGTCCCCGCGGAACCCGCACCACGCGCCGGGCTCGGGGGTGACCGAGCGGATCAGCCGGTCCAGCGCCGCGGCCGGGGTGGTGAAGTCGGCGCGGGCGTCGGCGGTCGTGACCTTCGGCGCGAGCGAGACACCCTCGGCGGGCTGCGGGACGGCGGTCAGCGAGCCGTCGGCGATGCCGTCCAGGGTCGCGGCGAGCAGCCGGGCGCCGGACTCGGCGAGCCGGCCCAGCAGGTCCCCCGCGGTGTCGGTGGCACCGACGGTCTCGGTGACCAGGCCGTAGGTGGGCCCGGTGTCCATGCCCTCCTCGAGCCGGAACGTGGTGGCGCCGGTGACGTCGTCGCCGTGCCGGATCGCGGCCTGCACCGGGGCCGCGCCGCGCCAGGCGGGCAGCAGCGAGAAGTGCAGGTTGACCCAGCCGTGGACGGGGATGTCGAGCACCGGGCGGGGCAGCAGCGCGCCGTAGGCGACGACCGGTGCGCAGTCCGGGGCGAGCGCGCGCAGCGTGTCGAGGAACTTCGGGTCCGAGGGCTTCGCGGGCGTCAGCACCGGGATCCCGGCGGCGTCGGCGAGCTCGCCGACCGGGGAGCGGGTGAGCCTGCGGCCGCGCCCGGCGGGGGCGTCGGGGCGGGTCAGCACCGCGACGACCTCGTGGCCGGGGTGCTCCAGCAGCGTCCGCAGCGACGGCACCGCCGGGTCGGGGGTGCCGGCGAACAGCAGCCTCATCGAGCCTTGCCGAACATGGGGTGCGGGCTCGCCTTGACGACCGGCTCGGGCTCGCCGAACCAGGCGGCCTCGCGGATCTCGCGCATCGCCAGCTTGCGGGTGTCGGCGTCGAGCCGGTCGACGAACAGCACGCCGTCGAGGTGGTCGGTCTCGTGCTGGATCGCCCGCGCCAGCAGCTCGGAACCCTCGATCACCTGGGGCTCGCCGTGCATGTCCCAGCCCCGTGCGACGACGTGCAGCTTGCGCCGGCAGTCCCAGCCGAGCCCGGGGATGGACAGGCAGCCCTCCATGCCGAACTGCTCCTCGTCGCCGACGGCCTCCCAGGTCGGGTTGACCAGGTGCCCGGAGAAGCCGTCGCAGTCGTAGACGAACACCCGCTTGCCGACGCCGATCTGCGGCGCGGCCAGACCGGCGCCGCCCTCGTCGTGCATGGTGTCGGTCAGGTCGCTGACGAGCTTGCGCAGCTCCGCGTCGAAGTCGGTGACCTCGGTGGCGCGGGTGCGCAGGACCGGGTCGCCGAACAGCCGGACGGGCTGGATGGGCACGGGTTCTCCCTCGGGCGGACGAGTGCGGTGATCAGCGTTCCATTGTGCCACTGCGGCACCGCCGGTCCCGCCCGGTGTCGCGGCGGCGACCCGGTGCGCGCGGCTCAGTCGATCTCGTCGGGGTCGAGCCGGACCCGCACGGTCTCGGGGGCCTTGCGGGCGGTGCGCAGGGCCTGCGCGTCGTGCAGGGCCCTGGCCAGGTCGCGGCCGGCACGCCGGGGGACCCGCAGCAGCGCGCGTTCCCGGACCTCGTCGGCGGCGCCGTGGCCGGCCCCGGGGCGGTCCGGCGGGTCGATCTCGACCGGTCCGAGCAGCTCCACCCCCTCGGGCGGGGAGGGGTCGACGCGCCCGGTGCCGAGCACCGCGTCGCAGATCTCGGCGACGGCGGCGGGCGGCCCCTCCACCGCGGCCATCCGGACGGCCGGTGGGAACCCCACCTCGGCGCGTTCGGCGAGCTCGGCCTCGGCGTGCCCGGCCGGGTCCCAGCGCACCAGTGCCTGCACGGTCGGCAGGGACGCCTCGGCGACGACCACCACCCGTCCGCCGTCGGTGTGCGGGACGACCCCGGCGGCCGCGGCGAACCAGCGGCGCAGCGTCTCCTCGGCGACGCGCAGATCCGGCCGGGCGAGCATCGCCCAGCCGTCGAGCAGCAACGCTGCGCCGTACCCCGCCCCGCCGCCGCCCTCGACGACGGGCTCCGCACCCGGGGTGGCGACGACCAGTGAGGGCCAGGCCGGGACGGTGTCGAGGACCTCGGCGCCGCCGCCGGAGGTGCGCACGGTGACGCCGGGGAACGCGCGGCCCAGCTCTTCCGCGGTGCGCCCGGCACCGACGACCCCGGCCCGCAGCCGCCGCGACCCGCAGTGCCCGCAGCGGAACGCCGGCTCCGCGCGGCCGCACCAGCGGCAGGCGGGCAAGGCGCCCTCGGAGCCGGCGCCGGAGCGGGGCAGGCCGAGCGGGCCCGCGCAGTGCCGGCAGCGGGCGGCGTCGCGGCAGGTCGCGCACGCCAGGAACGGCAGGTACCCCGACCGCGGCACCTGCACCAGCACCGGGCGGCCGGCGCTCAACGCGGCGCGGGCGGCCTCGAACGCGACGCCGGGGACCCGGGCGGCGCGGGCGGCCGGGTCGCGCACGAGCTGGGTGTCGGTCTCGCCGATCGCGGTGACCCGCGGCATCCGGGCCCGCACGGTGGCGCGGTCGGCCGCGACCGGACTCGCCCAGCGGGTCTCGACGAGCACCTGTGCCTCGGCGGTGCGGGCGAACCCGGCGAGCAGCAGCGCGGCGCCCTCGCGGTGCGCACGCAGCACCAGCACGTCGCGGACCTGCGGGTAGGGGGCGCGGGGCTCGGAGTGGGAGTCGTCGCCGTCGTCCCACACGGCCAGCAGGCCCAGCTCGCCGAGCGGGACGAACGCCGCGGACCGGGTGCCGACGACGACCCGCACGCTCCCCCGCCGCACCGCCAGCCAGCGCCGGTAGCGCTCGGCGGGCCCGAGCTCCGCGGTCAGGGCCACCACCCCGTCCTCGCCGAGCAGCGCGGCGCACGCCGCGTGCAGCCGGGCCACGTCGCGCTGGTCGGGCACGACGAGCAGCGCCGAACGCCCGGCCGACCGGGTGGCGACGGCGGCCTCGGCCAACCGGGCCGCCCACTCCTCCCCCGGCAGTGCCTGCCAGACGGCGTGCGCGGCGCGTCCGCCCGCCAGCGCGTCGAGGAAGGCGCCGCCGCGCGGGTAGGCCTCCCAGCCCGCGCGGTCCACCGGGGCGGGGTCGGTCGTGGCGCGCTCGCGCGGGGTCTCGGCCTCGACGCGGGCGTGCCGGGCGGGCACCGCGAGGCGCAGGACGTCGGCCATCACACCGGCGTAGCGGTCGGCGACGGCGCGGGCCAGGCCCGCCACCTCGGCGGTGAGCACCGGTTCGGGCGAGACGACCTTGTCGACCCAGGCGAGCTTCCCGACGTGGGCCGTGTCGTCGGAGCGTTCCAGCAGGAAGCCGTCGACCATCCGGCCGGCGAACCGCACCCGCACCCGCACGCCGGGGACGGCGGCGTCGTCGAGATGGGTCGGGACGCGGTAGTCGAAGGTCCGGTCCAGGTGCGGGAGCGCGACGTCGACCAGCACCCGCGCGACCGGACGGACCGCGGCGGGCTGCCACTCCCCCCGGTTGCGCCCCGGGCGGCGGGCGCGGGCCGCCGGGGCCGGACGCGGAGAGCTCACGCCGAGGGTCTACCACGAGGCACCGACTCCCCCCGGAGACGCCTGTGGCCGCCGACCGCACGGTGCGGTCGACGGCCACGGGGCACGTGCTCGGCGGTCAGGCGCCGGCGACCGACTTCAGGGCCTCGGCGCGGGAGGTGTCCTCCCACGGCAGCTCGACGTCGGTACGGCCGAAGTGGCCGTAGGCGGCGGTCGGGCCGTAGATCGGGCGCAGCAGCTTCAGGTCGCGGATGATCGCGGCCGGGCGCAGGTCGAAGACCTCCTCGATGGCGGCCTGGATCCGCGCCGGGTCGACGTTCTCCGTGCCGAAGGTCTCCACGAACAGCCCGACCGGGGCGGCCTTGCCGATCGCGTAGGCGACCTGGACCTCGATCCGCCCGGCGAGCCCGGCGGCGACCGCGTTCTTGGCGACCCACCGCATGGCGTACGCCGCGGAGCGGTCGACCTTCGACGGGTCCTTGCCGGAGAAGGCGCCGCCGCCGTGGCGGGCCATGCCGCCGTAGGTGTCGACGATGATCTTGCGGCCGGTGAGGCCGGCGTCACCCATCGGGCCACCGAGCACGAACCGGCCGGTCGGGTTGACCAGCAGCCGCGGCTCCGACGGGTCCCAGCCGAGCGCCTCCACCTCGGGGGTGACGACGTGCTTGAGGATGTCGGGGGCCAGCATGCCGTCGAGGTCGACGTCCGCGGCGTGCTGCGACGACAGGACCACGGTGTCGAGCCGGACCGGCTTGTCGCCGTCGTACTCGATCGTGACCTGGGTCTTCCCGTCCGGGCGCAGGTAGGGCAGCGTCCCGTTCTTGCGGACCTCGGTCAGCCGGCGCGACAGGCGGTGGGCCAGCGCGATCGGCAGCGGCATGAGCTCGGGGGTGTCCTCGCAGGCGTAGCCGAACATCAGGCCCTGGTCGCCGGCGCCCTGCTTGGCGATCTCGTCCTCGGCGGACTCGACGCGCTTCTCGTAGGCGGTGTCGACGCCCTGCGCGATGTCGGGCGACTGCGCGCCGATCGCGACGTTGACGCCGCAGGAGGCACCGTCGAAGCCCTTGGCGGAGGAGTCGTAGCCGATCTCGAGGATCTTGTCCCGGACCAGCTGCGGGATCTCGACGTAGGCGCCCGTGGTGACCTCGCCGGCGACGTGGACCTGGCCGGTGGTCACCAGGGTCTCGACGGCCACCCGGCTGCTCGGGTCCTGCGCGAGCATCGCGTCGAGGATGGTGTCGCTGACCGCGTCACAGATCTTGTCGGGGTGGCCCTCGGTGACCGACTCACTGGTGAACAGGCGACGGCTCGTGGTTGACACGCGCAGTTTCTCCATCCCGTTGGAAATGTTCTCCGCACCGGCGCGACGGCCCCGTCGCGCTCGCTCGGACGCACGCCCATGATCGCGGGCGCCCCTCGCCATGCAGGGTAGTGCAGACCGGCCGCCCGTACGGGACCACCTGCGACGAACTCACACACGGAGCGTGACGCGCCGTGGTAATGACGCTACTCAGTGTCGCCGGATGGGGTGATTGACCCTGCGCGCACGAATCGAACGGGGGTCGGCTCGTTGGGCCGGACAACACCTCGCACGCCCCGCGGGGTCGCCCACGAACGGATCCGCACGGTGGCCTCCCCGGCCCCGGCGGCACGGAGGTTGTTCCACGATGAAGCCGAACTCGCGACGCGTCGCTGCCGTCCTCGGCGCCCTGGCCGTGGCCGGCGTCACCACCATCGGGATCGTTGCCGGCACCGCGTCGGCCGCCGGTACCGGCACGTGCACCCAGAGCGTCAACGTCCGCTCCGAGCCCGAGACCGACGCCCCGATCGTCGGTGTGTGCGAGCGCGGGGAGACCACCTCGACCGGGGACACCCAGGACGGGTTCGTCGAGCTCCCCGAGTACGGCGGCTGGGCGATGTCCCGGTACGTCTCGACCTCCGGCACCGAGCGCTCCGGGTCCTCGGAGGACTCGCTGACCCCGAGCAGCAGCGAGCGGTCGACCCCGTCGACCTCGTCGCCGTCGACCACGAGCCCGCGGTCGACCTCCTCGGCGACGCCGTCCACCTCCACGCCGCGGTCGACCTCGTCGGCCACGCCGTCGTCGGACGAGGGGTCGGGCGAGGGGTCCGACTCGTCCTCCGGCGAGGCGACGCCGACCCGCAGCTCGTTCTTCGACGAGGACTGAGCCGGGGCCGTACGACGACGTGCCCGCGCCGGAAGCTCTCCGGTGCGGGCACGTCGTCGTGTGCGGGGCTCAGCGCAGGCGCGGGGTGACCGCGTCCCAGATGCGGGAGGCGAGCAGCGCCTTGGAGCCGAACGGCAGCTCCTCCTCGCCGCCGTCGCGGGCGAGCAGCCAGCCGGCGTTGTCCGCGGTCTCGAAGGCCTTGCCGTCGCCGACCGCGTTCACCACGAGCAGGTCGCAGCCCTTGCGGGCGAGCTTGGCGCGGCCGTGGTGGAGCACGTCGCCGTCGGCGTCGCCGGTCTCGGCGGCGAACCCGACCACCACCTGACCCGGCCGTGGCGGGTCGGCCACGAGCCCGGCGAGGATGTCGGGGTTCTGGGTCAGCCGCAGCGGCGCCGGCTCGGCGTCACCGCGCTTGATCTTGTCGACAGCCGTGTCGACCGGGCGGAAGTCCGCGACGGCGGCGGCCATGACCACCGCGTCGGCGTCGGCGGCGGCGCCGCGGACGGCGGCCTCCATCGCGACGGCGGTCCCCGCCGCGACGACGTCCACCCCGGCCGGGGCGCCGAGGTCCGCGGTGTGTCCGGCGACGAGCGTCACCCGGGCGCCGCGCTGGGCGGCGACCCGGGCCAGGGCCCAGCCCTGCCGGCCGGAGGAGCGGTTGCCGAGGAACCGGACCGGGTCGAGGTTCTCCCGGGTCCCGCCGGCGCTGACCACCACGTGGCGGCCCTCCAGGTCGCGCGGCAGCGCGTCCGGGCGCTCCAGCAGCAGCCGGGCCAGATCGACGATCTCGGCCGGGTCGGGCAGCCGGCCCTTGCCGGTGTCCGCGCCGGTCAGCCGGCCCGCTGCGGGTTCGATCACCACGGTGCCCCGGGCGCGCAGCAGCGCGACGTTGTCGACCGTCGCGGGGTGCTCCCACATCTCGGTGTGCATCGCGGGCGCCAGCACCACCGGGCAGCGGGCGGTCAGCAGCGCGGCGGTGAGCAGGTCGTCGGAGCGGCCGTGTGCCAGGCGGGCCATGAGGTCCGCGGTCGCCGGAGCGACGACGACGAGGTCCGCACCCTTGCCCAGGGCCACGTGCGGCACCTCGTGGACGTCGGAGAACACCCCGGTGGCCACCGGCCGCCCGGACAGAGCCTCGAACGTCGCGGCGCCGACGAACCGCAGCGCGGACTCGGTGGGGATCACCCGCACCGCGTGGCCGGACTCGGTCAGACGGCGCAGCACCTCGGCGCTCTTGTAGGCGGCGATGCCGCCGGAGACGCCGAGGAGCACCTCGGGAGGAGCCATCGAGAGGTCTTACTCGCCCTCGGTGTGCTCGAGCATCCCCGCCTGGATCTCGCGCATCGCGATCGACAGCGGCTTCTCGCGCGGGCCCGGCTCGACGAGCGGCCCGACGTACTCGAGCAGGCCCTCACCGAGCTGGGAGTAGTAGTCGTTGATCTGCCGGGCGCGCTTGGCCGCGTAGATGACCAGCGCGTACTTCGAGCTGACCTGGCCGAGCAGGTCGTCGATCGGCGGGTAGGTGATGCCCTCGGGGGCGGTGGAGGTGCCGGTGGGCGTGCTCACGTGGTGGACTCCTGAAGAACGAGGGGGACCTGGGGCACTCAGACGGCGCCGCGGTCGACCGCCAATGCTACCAACCGGCCGATCACGGCCTGCAGGTCGTCGTTGACGACCACCTCGTCGAACTCCCCCTGGGCGTCCATCTCCTCGATGGCGGTCCGCAGCCGGCGCTCGCGCTGCTCGGGGGTGTCGGTGCCGCGGTCGGTGAGCCGACGGGTCAGCTCCTCCATCGACGGCGGCGCGACGAAGACGGTGACGGCCTCGGGCACGACCCGTTTGACGGACCGGGCGCCCTGCAGGTCGACCTCGACCAGGACCGGACGGCCCTGGTCGAGGGCCTGCTGGACGGGTACCCGTGGCGTGCCGGAGCGCTGCAGACCGCCGTGCACCTCGGCCCACTCGAGGAGTTCGCCGCGCTCGATGAGCGCGTCGAACTCCTCGCGGGACACGAAGTGGTAGTCACGGCCGTCCACCTCACCCGGCCGCGGGGGCCGGGTCGTGGCGGACACGCTGAACAGCAGCTCCGGCAACGCCTCGCGCAGTCCCGCGACCACGCTGCTCTTGCCCACCCCGGACGGCCCGGCCAGCACGAGCAGCCGCCCGCGGTCGGGGCCGGTCCGGCCGGAGGACATGACGGAGGAGGTGTCGGTCACGGGACGCCCGGATCAGCTCGGGTAGCGCTCGAGCAGCGCCTTGCGCTGACGGTCGCCCAGGCCACGCAGGCGGCGGCTGGTCGCGATCTCCAGCTCCTCCATGATCTGCTGGGCACGGACCTTGCCGACGTTCGGCAGCGCCTCGAGCAGCGCCGAGACCTTCATCTTGCCGAGCACCTCGTCGGTCTCGGCCTTCTTCAGCACCTCCTCGAGGGTGGTGCCGCCGCGCTTGAGGCGGTCCTTCAGCTCGGCCCGGGCCCGGCGCGCGGCCGCAGCCTTCTCCAGCGCGGCGGCGCGCTGTTCCTCGGTCAGCTGGGGAAGGGCCACGGTTGGTTCCTCCGTACTTTCCTGTGTCGTTCTCGTCGTTCTCGCCGCCGTGATCCCGGCTCGCGCCGGGGTGTCGCGTCAGCGATCGGGCGGCGGGTCGCACCTACCCGTCCGGGGGACGTCCCGGCTGGTGCGATCGAACGTACCCACGACCTCCACGGAAGCGTCAATGGGGGTCCCACCTCCGGTTTCGGCCGTGCGGAGGTGATCAACGGCACGCCGGCGGTCCCGCCACACCACCGCCACCCGGCTCCGCCGGACGGCGGGTCGGCGCAGTGGGCGTGCCGGAGGTGCACCCCACCGACACGGTCGGGCGCGCCCGATCGACGTCCCGGTGCGCCGGGGGGCTCCCGACCGGCACGACGGACCGCCGGACGCCCTCCCGGCGCGTCCGGCGTCGCCGACGGCCACGGCCGCGGTCGGTGAGCGGACCGGTGCCGGACGTGGCACCGGTCCCCCGCACACCGACGTCGGCCGGTCCGGTTCAGTGCGATCCGGCGGTCGCCGAGGCCAGCTCCTCGCTCAGGGCGTGCGCGGCGTCACGCAGCGCGGACGGGTCGGGGCCCGCCCGGAGCACCCCGCGGGCCGACACCGGCAGCACCGGGCCCGTGGTGCCCGCGAACCGCGCCACCACGTCGGCCGGGCTCGCGCCCTGGGCGCCGAGCCCGGGCACCAGCACCGGACCGTTCAGCGCGCTCAGGTCCAGGCCGTGGTCGTGGGTGCCGCCGACGACGACCCCCACCGCCCCGCCGGGCTGTGCGCCGGCGTTGCGCGCGGCGGCCTCGTCGACCATCTGCTGGGCGACGGACACCCCGCCCGGCGCCGTGGCGCACTGCACCGCGGCACCGTCCGGGTTGGACGTCCGGGCCAGCACGAACACCCCGCGCCCGGCCTCGTCGGCCGCGGTCAGGGCCGGTTCCAGCGACCCGAACCCCAGGTAGGGCGACAACGTGAGCGCGTCAGCCCCGAGCGGCGCGCCGACGCGCAGGTAGGCGTCGGCGTAGCCGTCCATGGTGGAGCCGATGTCGCCGCGCTTGGCGTCGAGCAGGGTCAGGGTGCCCGTGCCCGCGTACCCGGCGAGCAGCCGCTCCAGCACCGCGACGCCCGCCGAGCCGTGCCGCTCGAAGAACGCCGACTGCGGCTTCACCACCGACACCGCCCCGGCGAACGCGGTGTGGCAGCGGTCGGCGAACGCGGCGAGGCCGTCGGCGTCGTCGGTGAGGTCCCAGGCCGCCAGCAGGGCCGGGTGCGGGTCGATCCCGACGCACAGCGGCCCGTGGGCGGCAACGGCCTCGCCGAGCCGGGCGGCGATGCTCACGCCTTGGCCTTCAGCGCCGCGTGCGCCTGCTGCAGCGACCGCACACCGAGCCCGCCCGAGGCGAGCGCCTCGATGCCCTGCACCGCGGCCGCGGTCCCCTGCACCGTGGTGATGCACGGGACACCGCGGGACACCGCGGCGGCGCGGATCTCGTAGCCGTCCACCCGCGGGCCGGGGTTCCCGACCGGGGTGTTGACGATCAGGTCGACGTCACCGGCGAGGATGGTGTCGACGATCGTGGGGGTGTCCGGGCCGGATCCCTCGCTGTGCTTGCGCACCACGGTGACGTCGATCCCGTTGCGGCGCAGCATCTCCGCGGTGCCCTCGGTGGCCAGGACCTGGAAGCCCATGTCGGCCAGGCGACGGATCGGGAAGACCATCGCCCGCTTGTCGCGGTCGGCGATCGACACGAACACCGTGCCCGAGGTGGGCAGCGAGCCGTAGGCGGCGGCCTGGGACTTGGCGAAGGCCGGACCGAAGGCGGAGTCGAAGCCCATGACCTCGCCGGTGGACTTCATCTCCGGGCCGAGCAGCGGGTCGACGCCCTGGCCCGCGGTGTTGCGGAACCGGTTGAACGGCAGCACCGCCTCCTTGACCGCGACCGGGGAGTCGGCGGGCAGCGCTCCGCCGTCGCCGGTGGCCGGGAGCAGGCCCTCGGCGCGCAGCTCGGCGATGGTGGCACCGAGCATGATCCGGGCGGCGGCCTTGGCCAGCGGCACCGACGTCGCCTTGGACACGAACGGCACCGTCCGCGACGCCCGCGGGTTGGCCTCCAGCACGTAGAGCACGTCGCCGTGCAGGGCGTACTGGACGTTGAGCAGCCCGCGCACGCCGACGCCGTGCGCGATGGCGGCGGTGGCCTCGCGGACCTTCGCCAGGACCGAGGAGCCCAGCGTGATCGGCGGCAGCGTGCAGGAGGAGTCACCGGAGTGGACCCCGGCCTCCTCGATGTGCTCCATGACCCCGCCGAGGTAGATCTCCTCACCGTCGCACAGGGCGTCGACGTCGATCTCGATGGCGTCGTCGAGGAACTTGTCGACCAGCACCGGGCGGTCCGGGGAGATGGTGGTGGCGCGGGCGATGTAGCCGGCCAGGGTCGCCTCGTCGTAGACGATCTCCATGCCGCGTCCACCGAGCACGTAGGACGGCCGCACGAGCACCGGGTAGCCGATCCGCGAGGCGATCCCCCTGGCCTGCTCGAAGGAGGTGGCCATGCCGAACTCCGGGGCGGGCAGGCCGGCCTTGTGCAGGACCTCGCCGAACGCGCCGCGGTCCTCGGCCAGGTCGATCGCGGCCGCGGACGTCCCGACGACCGGCACCCCGGCGTCGGTGAGGCGCTGGGCGAGCCCCAGCGGGGTCTGCCCGCCGAGCTGCACGATGACCCCGGCGACGGTGCCGGAGGCCTGCTCGGCGTGCACGACCTCCAGGACGTCCTCGAAGGTCAGCGGCTCGAAGTAGAGGCGGTCGGCGGTGTCGTAGTCGGTGGACACCGTCTCCGGGTTGCAGTTGACCATGACGGTCTCGAACCCGGCGGCGCGCAGCGCCATGACCGCGTGCACGCAGGAGTAGTCGAACTCGATGCCCTGCCCGATGCGGTTCGGGCCGGAGCCGAGGATCAGCACCTTCGGCTTCTCGGTCTGCGGGGCGATCTCCGACTCGGCCGCGGGGTCGGTCTCGTAGGCCGAGTAGTGGTAGGGCGTCTTCGCCGCGAACTCGGCGGCACAGGTGTCGACGGTCTTGTAGACCGGCCGGATGCCGAGGCGGTGGCGCAGGGTGCGCACGCCGTCCTCGCCGGCGAACTCGGGGCGCACGGCGGCGAGCTGGCGGTCGGACAGGCCGTGGCGCTTGGCCCGGCGCAGCAGGTCGGCGTCGAGGACGGGTGCGGCCTCGAGCTCGGCGCGGATCTCCCCCAGCAGCGCGATCTGGTCGACGAACCAGGGGTCGATGCCGGAGGCCTTGGCGACGTCGTCGACCGACTGGCCGCTGCGCAGGGCGCGCTCGACCTCGTAGATGCGGCCGTCGACCGGGACGGTGTACTCCGGCTCGCCCTCGGGGTCGGGGGCGGTCCAGAAACCGGCCCGGTCCCGCTCCATCGAGCGCAGTGCCTTGCCCAGCGCCTCGGGGAACGAGCGGCCCAGCGCCATCGCCTCGCCGACCGACTTCATGGTCGTGGTCAGCTCGGGGTCGGCGCCGGGGAACTTCTCGAAGGCGAACCGCGGGATCTTGACCGCGACGTAGTCCAGCGACGGCTCGAACGCGGCAATGGTCTCGCCGGTGATGTCGTTGCGGATCTCGTCGAGGGTGTAGCCGACGGCGAGCTTCGCGGCGATCTTGGCGATCGGGAAGCCGGTGGCCTTCGACGCCAGCGCGGAGGACCGCGAGACGCGCGGGTTCATCTCGATCACGACCAGGCGCCCGGTCTCGGGGTGGATCGCGAACTGGATGTTGCAGCCACCGGTGTCGACGCCGACGGCCCGCAGCACGGCGATGCCGACGTCGCGCATGTGCTGGTACTCGCGGTCGGTCAGCGTCATCGCCGGGGCGACGGTGATCGAGTCACCGGTGTGCACGCCCATCGGGTCGATGTTCTCGATCGAGCAGATGACGACCACGTTGTCGTGGTGGTCGCGCATGAGCTCGAGCTCGTACTCCTTCCAGCCGAGCACCGACTCCTCGATGAGGACCTCGGTGACCGGGGAGGCGTCGAGCCCGGCGCCGGCGAGGCGCTCCAGGTCCTGCGCCGAGTGCGCCATGCCCGAGCCGAGACCGCCCATGGTGAACGACGGCCGGATGACCACCGGCAGGCCGAGCTCGTCGGCGGCGGCGCGGACCTCCTCCATCGAGTGGCAGACCCGCGAGCGGGGGACGTCGCCGCCGACCCCGATGACGATGTCCTTGAACTTGAGCCGGTCCTCGCCGCGCTCGATGGCGTCGACGTCGGCGCCGATCAGCTCGACGCCGTGCCGCTCCAGGGCGCCGTTCTCGTGCAGCGCGATCGCGGTGTTGAGCGCGGTCTGCCCGCCCAGGGTCGCGAGCATCGCGGTGACCGGGGTGCCGTTGTCGCGCTCGGCGGCGATCACCTTCTCGACGAACTCCGGGGTGATCGGCTCGACGTAGGTGGCGTCGGCGAACTCCGGGTCGGTCATGATCGTCGCCGGGTTGGAGTTGACCAGCGAGACCCGGATGCCCTCGGCCTGCAGCACCCGGCACGCCTGGGTGCCGGAGTAGTCGAACTCGCAGGCCTGGCCGATCACGATCGGCCCGGAGCCGATCACCATGACGTGGTCGATGTCGTCGCGGCGGGGCATCAGTGGTCCTCCTGCCGGGCCTGGTCGTGCCGGTCCGGGTGCTGCGGGGTGGATGGGGCTGCGTGGGGCGGCGGCCACGGGCGGTCGTCGACGGGCCGGGCGCGGCCGGACACCGGGTCGGCGCCCGGTGCCGGGTCGGCCGGGACGTCCGCCGCGTCCGGGTCCGCGGTGGCGCCCGGGTGGGCGGGTGTGCCGCCGTCGCGGCGCAGCGCGTCCTCGATGTCGGAGAACGGCGCCGTCAGCGGGTCCGGGGGGGCGGGACGACCGAGGGCGGGCATCCGGCTGGTGGGCGGCTCGACCTCGTCGCGGCCGGAGACCGGGGTCCCGGTCGGCGGGGTGACGGGCAGCCGGGTGGTGTGCTCGTCGGCAGGATGCTCGACGGCCGCCGGGCCGGGCCGGACCCCGCCGTGCGGGACCTCCGGGCTGCCCGGCTCGAACCCGCCCGCGGCCGGGGCCGGGCCCGGTGACGGAGCGGGCGGGGTGGGCCGCAGGTCGACCGACGGGGCCGCGGTCGCCGACGGCGGCGTGGCCGGGTCGGGCTGGGCGGTCATCCCCGGCGCGGGCGCCGGCTCGGGCTCCGGCTCGGAGTCGGACACGGACTCGGACACGGGGTCGGACTCGGGCTGCGGGTACGGCGCGGGCGCGGTGCCCTCGGGCCGCTGCCCGGCGACGCCGGCGTAGCCGACCGGGTGCTCGGTCATGAGCGCGACGAACCGGTCGAACAGGTCCGCGGCGTCGTGCGGGCCCGCGGCGGCCTCGGGGTGGTACTGCACGGAGAAGGCGGGGAAGTCCAGCCCGGTCATGCCCTCGACGGTGTCGTCGTTGGGGCAGTAGTGGCTGATCTGCGCCCGGCCGTAGGGGGTGTCGAACTCCTCCCCCGGCGACCCGGCGACCGCGAACCCGTGGTTCTGCGAGGTGATCGCGATCCGCCCGGTGGCGTGCTCGACGACCGGGATGTTCACGCCGCGGTGGCCGTAGCGGAGCTTGTAGGTCTCGCGTCCCAGCGCGCGCCCCAGGATCTGGTTGCCGAAGCAGATGCCGAACAGCGGGATCCGGCGCTCCAGCACCTGCCGGGCCAGCGCGACCGGACCGTCCGCGGTGGCCGGGTCACCGGGGCCGTTGGCCAGGAAGAAGCCGTCCGGACGCAGCGACTCGACCGTCTCGATGGTGCTCGAGGCGGGCAGCACGTGCACCTCGATGCCGCGGGCGGCCATCATCCGCGGGGTGTTGAACTTGATGCCGACGTCGAGGGCGGCGACGACGAAGCGCCGCTCCCCCACCGCGGGCACCACGTAGGTCTCGGCGGTGGTCACGGCGCCGTAGAGGTCGGCGCCCTCCATCGGCGGGGACTGCCGCACCCGCTCGACGAGCTCGTCGTCCGGGGCGATCGCGTCGCCGGAGAAGATCCCGGCCCGCATGGCGCCGCGCTCACGCAGGTGGCGCACCGCGGCGCGGGTGTCGATCCCGGCGACGCCGACGACCCCCTGGGTGCGCAGCGCGTCCTCCAGGGTGCCGGTGGCCCGCCAGTTCGACGGCCGCCGGGCCGGGTCGCGCACGACGTAGCCGGCGACCTGGATGCCGGAGGACTCGTCGTCCTCGTCGTTCCAGCCGGTGTTGCCGATCTGCGGTGCGGTCTGCAGCACGATCTGTCGGTGGTACGACGGGTCGGTGAGGGTCTCCTGGTAGCCGGTCATGGCCGTGGTGAACACGGCCTCACCCAGGGTCTGCCCGGTGGCGCCGTAGGCCTCACCGCGGAAGATCCGCCCGTCCTCGAGAACCAAAAGCGCGGTCACTGCACAACCTTCCCGTCCTGCGCGGTGATGCGTCCCCGCAGCACCGTCGCGACCACCGTTCCGGGCAGCCGCATTCCCTCGTACGGCGTGTTCGCCGCCTTGCTCGCCAGCTCCGCTCCACGGACCGTCCAGACCCCGTCCGGGTCGACCAGCGCGAAGGTCGCCGGCTCCCCCTCCGCGATCGGACGGCCCTGGTCGGGCAGGTTCCCGATCTCCGCGGGGCGCTCCGAGAGCACCCGCGCGACGCCGTGCCAGTCCAGCAGGCCCGGCTCCACCATCGTCTCGACCAGCACCGACAGCGCGGTCTGCAGGCCGAGCATGCCCGGTTTCGCCGCCTGCCACTCGGTGTCCTTGTACTGCGCGGCGTGCGGGGCGTGGTCGGTCGCGACGACGTCGATCACGCCCTCGGCCAGTGCCTCGCGCATCGCGCGGGTGTCGTCGGCGGTGCGCAGCGGCGGGTTGACCTTGTTCACCGGGTCGTAGCCGGTCAGCCGGGAGTCGGTGAGCAGCAGGTGGTGCGGGGTGACCTCGGCCGACACCCGCACGCCCTGGGCCTTGGCCGCGCGCAGCACGTCGATCGTGCGGGCGGTGGAGATGTGGCAGACGTGCAGCCGCGCCCCGGCCTCGCGGGCCAGCGCGCAGTCCCGGGCGACGATCGTCTCCTCCGCCGTCGCGGGCCATCCGGCGAGCCCGAGCCGGGCCGCGACGGCGCCCTCGTGCGCCTGGGCGCCGCCGGTCAGGCGGTGGTCCTCGGCGTGCTGGGCGATGACGACGTCGAGCGCGGAGGCGTACTCCAGCGCCCGGCGCATGATCAGCGGGTCGTTCACGCAGCGGCCGTCGTCGGAGAACATCCGCACCGCGGCGCGGGAGGCGGCCATCGTGCCGAGCTCGGCGAGCTTCTCGCCGCCGAGGCCGACGGTGACCGCGCCGACCGGGTGCACGTCGACCAGCCCGATCTCCTCGCCGCGCCGGCGCACGTGCTCGACGACGACGTCGGAGTCGGCGACCGGGGTGGTGTTCGGCATCGCGAACAGGGCGGTGAACCCGCCGAGGGCGGCGGCCCGGCTGCCGGTCTCGATGGTCTCGGACTCCTCGCCGCCGGGCTCGCGCAGGTGCACGTGGAGGTCGACGAAGCCGGGCAGCAGCACGGCGCCGTCGGCGTCGAGGACCTCGGCGCCCTCGGGCGTGGTCAGCCCGGTTCCGATGGTGGCGACGACGCCGTCGGTGACGAGCACGTCGACCGGGTCCCCGCCGTAGGGCCGGGTGTTGCGGATCAGCAGGTCGGTCATTCGGGAGCTCCGGCGAGAAGGTGGTAGAGGACGGCCATCCGCACGTGCACGCCGTTGCGGACCTGGGCCAGGACGGCGGCGTTGGGGGCGTCGGCGACCGCGGGGGCGATCTCCATGCCGCGGATCATCGGGCCGGGGTGCAGGACGACCGCGTGGTCGGGCAGGAGCTTCGCGCGGTCCTCGGACAGCCCGAAGCGCACCGCGTACTCGCGCGCGGAGGGAAAGAAGCCGCCGTGCATCCGCTCGGACTGCACGCGCAGCATCATGACGGCGTCGAGCGCGGGCAGCTCGGCGTCGAGGGAGTGCGACACCCGGCACGGCCAGGACTCGACGCCGGTGGGCAGCAGCGTCGGCGGCGCGACGAGCACGACCTCGGCGCCGAGGGTCGCGAGCAGCAGCACGTTGGACCGCGCCACCCGCGAGTGCAGGACGTCGCCGACGATCCCGATCCGGCGCCCGGCGATGCCGCCGAGCCGGTCGCGCAGGGTCGCGGCGTCGAGCAGCGCCTGGGTGGGGTGCTCGTGGGTGCCGTCGCCGGCGTTCACGATCGCGGTGGGCGTGCCGGTGACCTCGCGGTCGGCATCGACCCAGTGCGCCAGCCGGTGCGCCGACCCCGACGCGGGGTGGCGCACGATCACGCAGTCCGCCCCCATCGACGACAGCGTCAGCGCGGTGTCGCGCAGCGACTCGCCCTTCGACACCGACGAGCCCGACGCCGACACGTTCACGGTGTCGGCGCTCATCCACTTGCCGGCGATCTCGAACGACACCCGGGTGCGGGTGGAGTTCTCGTAGAACATCGTGATGACCGTGCGGCCGCGCAGCGTCGGCAGCTTGCGCACCTCACGGCCGAGCAGCGCCTGACGCAGCCGGTCGGAAGTGTCGAGCAGCGCGGTGGCCTCGGCGGCGTCGAGGTCGGCGACCGAGAGCAGGTGCCTCACCTGTCCCCCTCTCCCTGGGTGATCCAGACGCCGTCGCCGCCGTCGATCTCGGTCAGCGAGACCAGGATCTGCTCCGAGCGCGACGTCGGGACGTTCTTGCCGACGTAGTCGGCGCGGATCGGGAGCTCCCGGTGGCCGCGGTCGATCAGCACGGCGAGCTGCACCGCGCGCGGGCGGCCCTCGTCGCGCAGGGCGTCGAGCGCGGCGCGGGTGGTGCGCCCGGACATGAGGACGTCGTCGACGAGTACGACGAGCCGGTCGTCGACACCGCCCTCGGGCACCGCGGTGGACTCCAGCGCACGGGCCGGGCCGCGGCGCAGGTCGTCGCGGTAGAGGGTGGCGTCGACCGAGCCGACCGCCGGTGCGGCGCCGGCGAAGTCGGTGATCGCGGCGGCGAGCCGGTGGGCCAGGTGCACGCCGCGGGTGGGGACGCCCATCAGCACGAGCCCGTCGGGGGCCTCGGCGCTGAACGCGGTCTTCTCGATGATCTGGTGCGCGATGCGCGCGACGGTGCGGGTGACGTCGGCGGCGGACAGCAGTTCCCGTGCGGGCTGCTGCGCGTCGGCGTCCCCGCGGCGGTTCTGCGCCACGAGGTGGTCTCCTTCCCCGCCTCACCGGACGGGTCTTAAAGGACGGTCGTGCAAGAGCTGTGCGTCAACCTATCAACCCGGCAGGTGCCGCGCGGGTCGGCCGCAGCGCGTCACAACGCGAGCCGCGCCACAACGGCACCACTCGTTTGAGGTCACGTTCCTGTCACGATGCGCGATGATCGACGGCCGGGCCGGACGGGACTTGCGATACCCGGTTCCGCCCAGGCGCACCCACAGGGGCGGGTGGCGGAGTCGGCGCCCGTACCCTGCGCTACCGCTGTCGAGGGACACGGACTGCCCCGTTCGTGTGGGAAACCGCTCGTCAACCCCCCGAGCAGGGGGTCGAGCTTGACCACGCCGGACCGGACCCGGAGGATTACTCTCCGTATCAATCAGCAATCACTCAGCATCAATCAGCACGCGTGCAGCAGCGCCGCGACGCACGGGACGGCCGGGAGGCCGGCCCCCCGCCGGAGCTGCCGCCCCGAACGGGACCACCCACAGGGGCGATGACGCGGCAGGCGCGACCACGCCACCGGTGCACCGCCGGTGACCGCCGGTCCGTCCTCACCGGCACGGACCGTCAGGAACGAGGAGATCGATGGGCGACTACGCCAAGGCGCTCGGGGGCAAGCTCCGGGCGATCAGGCAGCAACAGGGGCTCTCCCTGCACGGCGTCGAGCAGAAGTCGGGCGGACGCTGGAAGGCGGTCGTCGTGGGCTCCTACGAGCGCGGGGACCGTGCGGTCACCGTGCAGAAGCTGGCCGAGCTGGCCGCCTTCTACGGCGTCCCGGTGGCCGAGCTGCTCCCCGAGGGCCGCATCCCGTCCGGCAGCGAGCCCGCCACGAAGATCGTGATCAACCTGGAGCGGCTGCAGCAGCTGCCCGCGGACAAGGTGGGTCCGCTGGCCCGCTACGCCGCGGCCATCCAGAGCCAGCGCGGCGACTACAACGGCAAGGTGCTCTCGATCCGCGCCGAGGACCTGCGGTCGCTCGCGATCATCTACGACATGTCCCCCGGCGAGCTGACCGACCAGCTGATCGACTGGGGTGTCCTGCCTCCCGAGGCACGCCCCGGACAGCACGTGGGATGATCTGCCCCGCCGGCCGCGTCCCAGGGGAAGGGTGACGCGACCGGCACGACGGCGGCCGGGGTTTTCGCACAGTCCCCCGGCCGCCGTCCTCGTCCCGCGGTGCCCGGCCACCGCGCGCGGGGCCGGTGTGCCGCGCGGCGCACCTCACGGTGGGGTCGGCGCCGGCTGGTCACCGGTCGCGGCCCGGTGCGCCAGCATCGCCAGGTGCAGTCCGGTACGGACCTCCGCGTCACCGAGGTCCGCGCCGAGCACACGACGCAGCGTGTCGAGCCGCGCGTAGGCCCCGGCCCGGCTCAGGTGCAGCGAGCGGGCGAACACCGCCATCACCCCGTTGCAGTCCAGGTAGGACTCGAGCATGCGCAGCGTGTCCTCACGTCGTCCGTGGGGAAGCGCGAGGACCCGTCCGAGCTGTTCGTCGACGAAGGCGTGCAGTCGTACCTCGCCGCGCAGCTGCCACAGCAGCCTGCGGACACCGAGGTGCCGCCCGCGCGACACCCGGACCGCCTCACCGGGCCGCGTGGGCCGGGCGATCCCGGCGATCTGTTCGGCCTCGGTCAGGGCCTCGGCCAGCTCCCGCCATCGTCGCACCGGGGGCCCGAGCGCCAGGACGGCCACCGCACCCGCCCCGAGCTCGCTCGCCAACCGGTCGTCGACCCCGTCGCCCCCGTCGAGCAGAGCCACGACCAGGTTGCGGCGGACCCGTCCGACCAGGGCCGTTCGTTGGATGCGGTGCACCGCCGCGCCGAACTGCTCGACGAGCTCGGCATCGGGCCCGCCGTCCCCGCCACGCCCGCGGGCCATCAGCACCGCGATCTCCCCGGCCGGGCTGAAGCCGAGGGCCTGTGCCCTGGCCCCGACGGCCGCCTCGTCGCCGCCGTGTCCGCCGATGACGTCCCGGATCAGCCGCTCGACGGCCATCACCTCGAGCTCCTCGGCAGGCCCGCCCACCAGACGGGTGATCGTCACCGCCTCGGCCGCCCGTTCGAGGACCAGTGCCACGTCCTCGGCCTCGAACTGGTCGACCCGGGTGGGCACCACCAGACGTCCCCACCGGGCGCGGCGGAGCCCGACCGGGATGGCCATCCACCGTTCCGGCCCGCCCCGGATCGTGTCCGCCGCCGGCGGGACCTGCCGTGAGCGCGCCGTCCAGTCGCGCAGGATGTCCTCCGGTGCGGATGCGCCCGCGAACCCGATGACCCGGTGGGAGAGGTCCTCCAGCACGACCGCCCGGTCGACCAGCTCCGCGCAGCGAGCCAGGATCACCTCGACGGGGGCGCCCTCGACCCCCAGCGGTCCGAGCACCCGGTGTGCCCGGCGCGTCAGGTCCAGACGTGCGAACTGCTCGTGCATGACGCGGCCGTGCACGGCTTCGGTGATCTCCACGAAACGCACCGTCGACCGCAGCTCGACCAGGGGGAACCCCACGGAGCGGGCGTACTGCACCAGTTCCTCGGGCAGCCGCTCCACGTGCCGGCCCAGTTCCACCACCAGACCGACCGCCCCGCTGGCGCGCAACGAGTCGAGGTACCGGACGAGGTCGGTGCCCGCTTCGGACAGCACCACCCCGATCTGCAGGACCAGCTCGCCGCCGGTCAACGTTCCCGCCACGTCGGGGAGTTCGCTCACGTGCACCCAGCGCACCTCCGCCCCGAGAGCGGCCGAGCCGGCGCGCACGCGCGGCCGGCCCCGGAGCACCGAGGGGAGCTCCAGCACCTCCCGGAGGGACATCCGCACCGCCCCAACCTAGCCGGACCCCGACACAGTGACCATTCTTCGGCAGATCTGCCGACACAGTGACGGTCGTGGCACGACCGGTCCGGACACCACGATCCGTACGGCCCGCCGCGGTGGGCAACAGCGAACGGGGCCGAGCGACTCGCCCCGACGACCGCGGTGACGTCGTGCAGGTCGCTCTCCGGCTCGTCTGCGGGTAGACCGAGTCCGACGAGATGGAGCGGATCCGACGGCGGACGACCGGCGACGCCGCGTCCGTCGTCCGACCACGGCCCCGACACGGAAGAGGATCATGACGAGCACGCTGCAGAAGACGCTCCACCACTGGGTCGCGGGCACGCGGGTCGAGGGCAGCTCCGGGCGGACCTGCGAGGTCACCGACCCCGCCACCTGCGAGGTCACCGCGCACCTGCCCCTCGCGAGCGCCGACGAGGCCGCCGCGGTGATCGCCGCGGCGAAGGCCGCGTTCCCCGCCTGGCGCGACACCAGCCTCGCCAAGCGCACCCAGATCATGTTCCGCTTCCGCGAGCTGCTCGACGCCCGTGCCCCGGAGCTGGCCGCACTCATCACCGCCGAACACGGCAAGGTCCTCTCCGACGCCGCCGGCGAGGTCGCCCGCGGCCAGGAGGTCGTCGAGTTCGCCTGCGGCATGCCGCACCTGCTCAAGGGCTCGGCGACCGAGAACGCCTCCACCGGCGTCGACGTCCACTCGATCCGCCAGCCACTCGGCGTCGTCGGGATCATCAGCCCGTTCAACTTCCCGGCGATGGTCCCGATGTGGTTCTTCCCCATCGCGATCGCCACCGGCAACACCGTGGTGCTCAAGCCGTCGGAGAAGGTGCCCTCCGCGGCGCTCTGGCTCGCCGAGCTCTGGTCGGAAGCCGGCCTGCCCGACGGCGTGTTCAACGTCCTGCACGGCGACAGGACCGCCGTCGACACCCTGCTGACCAGCTCGGACGTCAAGTCGATCAGCTTCGTCGGCTCCACCCCGGTCGCCCGCCACGTCTACGAGACCGGCACCGCCCACGGCAAGCGCGTCCAGGCACTCGGCGGGGCGAAGAACCACATGGTCGTGCTGCCCGACGCCGACCTCGACCTCGCCGCCGACCAGGCCGTCAACGCCGGGTTCGGCTCCGCCGGCGAACGCTGCATGGCCGTGTCCGCGCTGGTGGCCGTCGGCGACGTCGCCGACACCCTCGTCGCGAAGATCGCCGACCGCGCCCGCAACCTGCGCACCGGTGACGGCCGCCGCTCCTGCGACATGGGGCCGCTCGTGACCCGGGCGGCCCAGGAGCGGGTGTCGGGCTACATCGACGCCGGCGAGTCCGAGGGCGCCACCGTCGTCGTCGACGGCAGGCAGGGCGAGTTCGACGCCGACGGGTCCGGCTTCTTCGTCGGCCCCACCCTGCTCGACCACGTCACCCCCGACATGAGCGTCTACACCGACGAGATCTTCGGCCCGGTGCTGTCGGTGGTGCGCGTCGCGACCTACACCGACGCCGTGGAGCTGATCAACGCCAACCCCTACGGCAACGGCACCGCGATCTTCACCAACGACGGCGGCGCCGCCCGCCGCTTCCAGAACGAGGTCGAGGTCGGCATGATCGGCGTCAACGTCCCGGTCCCCGTCCCGATGGCCTACTACAGCTTCGGCGGCTGGAAGAACTCCCTGTTCGGCGACACCCACGCCCACGGCACCGAGGGCGTGCACTTCTTCACCCGTGCCAAGGTCGTCACCACCCGCTGGCTCGACCCCAGCCACGCGGGGCTGAACCTCGGCTTCCCCACGAACACCTGAGAGGCCCCACCGTGCGGATCGCACCGCGGTCACGCCCGGGTCCCGGGGCGGCGGGGACGCGGCCACCGTCCGCCCGGGACCGCGCGGGCACCGGCACCGAGCGGCCGGGGCCTACAGGGTGGCGCGCAGGTGCTCGGCGATGTCGGAGATCTGGCCCAGCACCCCGTTGACGTAGCGCGGGGAGTCGTCGGTCGACAGCGTCCGGGCCAGCTCGACGGCCTCGGTGATCGCGACCGGGTCGTCGACGTCGTCGACCCACAGCAGCTCGTAGATCCCGAGCCGCAGCAGGCCGCGGTCGACCGCGGGCATCCGGTCGACGTCCCAGCCCTCGGCGTGCTCGGCGATCAGCTGGTCGATCCGCTCCTGGTGGGTGGCGACGCCCTCGACGAGCCGCGCCGCGTAGTCCTGGACGGGCGGCGCGTCGTCGGTCTCGCGGCGCGCGGTGAGCACGGACAGCGCGTCCTCACCGCGGGCCTCGGCCTCGAACAGGATGTCCAGTGCCCGCTTACGGGCCTTGGTGCGTGCGCGCACCTCAGCTCACGCGGCCGAGGTAACGGCCGTCCCGGGTGTCGACCTTGACCTTGGTGCCGCTCTCCAGGAACAGCGGCACCTGGATCTCGGCGCCGGTCTCCAGTGTCGCGGGCTTGGTGCCGCCGGTGGAGCGGTCGCCCTGCAGGCCCGGGTCGGTGTGGGAGATGACCAGCTCGACCGAGGTCGGGAGCTCGACGAACAGCGGCTCCCCCTCGTGCAGCGACACCTGGGCGGTGGCGTTCTCCAGCAGGTAGCGCGCTGCGTCGCCGACCGCCTTCTCCGGGATCGGGATCTGGTCGAAGGTGTCGGCGTCCATGAAGACGAAGTCGGTGCCCTCGCGGTACAGGTAGGTCATGTCGCGGCGGTCCACCGTCGCGGTGTCGACCTTGGTGCCCGCGTTGAAGGTCCGGTCCACGACCTTCCCGGACATCACGTTCTTCAGCGTGGTGCGAACGAACGCACCGCCCTTGCCGGGCTTGACGTGCTGGAACGCCGTCACGGTCCACAGCTGGCCCTCGATGTTCAGGACCAGGCCGTTCTTCAGGTCGTTCGTGGTCGCCACGTGCGCGCTCTCCTGCTCGGATCTCGGATTCGTGCGTCGGTCAGGGTACCGCCACCGGGTTCACCGGCCCGCCCGAGGGGCGGGCGACCTGCCAGGATGGGCGCCATGACGGTGCGGGTGGTGGTGGCCGACGACCAGGCCGTGGTGCGGGCGGGGCTGCGGACGGTGCTGGCGGCGGCACCGGACATCGACGTCGTCGGGGAGGCAGGGGACGGTGCGGAGGCCGCCGAGCTGGCCGAGACCCTGCGTCCGGACGTCGTCCTGATGGACGTCCGGATGCCCGGCACCGACGGCATCGAGGGGACCCGGCGGATCCGGGCGTTGCGCGACCCCGGCATCCGCGTGCTGGTGGTGACGACCTTCGACCTGGACCGCCACGTCTACGACGCGCTGCGGGCCGGCGCGTCCGGCTTCGTACTGAAGGACGTCGAGCCGGAGGACCTGCAGGTCGCGGTGCGCACCGTGCACGCAGGCCATGAGCTGTTCGCGCCGTCGGTCACGCGGCGGCTCGTCGGCTCGTTCGTCCCGACCGACCCGCCCGCGCAGGCCGGACCCGCCGCCGCGCTGACCGAGCGGGAGCGGGAGGTGCTCGGGCTGGTCGCCGCCGGGCTGTCCAACGCCGAGATCGCCGACCGGCTGGTGCTCGGCGGGACGACGGTCAAGACCCACGTGTCGAACCTGCTCACCAAGCTGGGGCTGCGCGACCGGGTCCAGCTCGTGGTGTTCGCCTACGAGCACGGGCTGGTGGGGGCCGCCGGTGCCGACGGCTGAGCCCGGCGCGGACGCTCCCCCGGCACCGCTGCCCGGCAGCCGAGCCGGGGACATCGCGCTCGCGGTGCTGGCGCTGATCCTCGCCGCCCAGGAGATGGTGACGGCCCTGGTCGTCAACACCTACGGCTACGTCCACCGGCTGCCGCTGCCGCTGGAGGTGGCCCTGGCGGTCGGGCTGAGTCTGGCGGCGGCCGCGGCGATGCTGCTGCGCCGCCGGCGGCCGCGGTGTGCCTATCTGGTCCTGGCCGTGATCTCCGCCCCGGGGATCGCGTTCCTCGGCGGGGCCGCGGCGCTGGTGTGGCCGCTGCTCGCGTTCTCCGTCGCACGGGCGCCGCAGCGCGGACCGGTCGGCGCTGCGGCGTGGGTGGCCCTGCCCTGGCTCGGTTCGCTCGGACTGGCCGGGCTGCTGCGCCTGCTGGTCTCGCCGGACGTGGCGACCGACGCCGGGCTGATCGTCGGCGGCGCGATGGTGGTCATGCCGATGCTGGTGATCGCCACCATCGCGGGGCGCTGGAGCCGGTCCGTGGCGCTGCGCGCCGACCGCGAACGGGCCGAGACCGACCGGCTGCAGCACGGCACCGCGTTGGGCGCCGAGCGGTCCCGGATCGCCGAGGAGATCGGCGGTGGGGTGCTCAGCGGTCTGCGCCGTCTGGTCGCCCAGGCCGGGGCACTGGGCCCCGACGCGACCGAGGCCGACCTGCGGGCCGTGCGGGAACGGGCCCGGTCCGTGCTGGCCGCGATGCGCCGGGTCCTGGGTGTGCTCCGCGCCCCCGCCGCCGAACCGGGACCCGTCGCCGTCCCGGTGCCGGCCCCGGCCGCGCCCGCGCGGTGTCGCCGGGTGCCGCTGCCCGACCGGGCCGGGCTGTGGGCGCTCGTCGCGTTCGTCGTCCCGGCTCTGCTGATCGGTGCGCTCGTCTCCTCGGCGGGCGACGTGGACACCGGGCTGGTGGTCGTCGACGGGTTCCTGCGCCTGCTGCAGCTGCCGTGGGGGAACCCGGCCGCGGCGCTGGTCGTGGCGGTGCAGTTCGCACTCGTCGCGTGGTGGCGGACCGCGCCGGTGCCGGCGCTGCTGCTCGCCGGAGTGGCGTCGTTCGTCGCGACCATGCTCGACGGCTCCAACACGTTCGCCGAGTCCACCTGGATACTCCTGGTGTGGGGCGCGGCGTCGACGGCGCCGGTCGTGACGTCCGCGGTGGCAGTGGCGGTGTCGACGCTGGTCGTCCTCACCGGGGGCACCCTCGCGGGGGTGTGGCACCGGCTCGGGACCCCGGCGTCGGTGGTCGTGCTCAGCTTCCTGGCCGTGGTGCCGCTGTGGGCGGCCGGGGTCGCGGTCCGCCACCACCGGCTCGACACCGCGACCCGGCGACGCGCGCTCACCGAGGCCGGGGTGCGCGAGGCGCTCACCCGCGAACGCCTGCGAGTGGCCCGCGACCTGCACGACGTCGTCGCCCACCACGTCTCCGCGGTGGCGGTGCAGGCCGGGGCGGCGCGGCTCGCCGCCGACCCGGCGGCCCGCGCCGAGGCGCTCGGGCACATCGCGGACTCGGTCCGCCGGGTCGCCGAGGCGCTGCCCGCCCTCGCCGATCTGGGGCCGGACCCGGACGGCGCGGACCTGTCCCCCGCCGCGTTGGAGGCCCTGGTCGCGCCGTCACGCGCGGCAGGGCTGCCGGTCGCGGTGACCGTCGAGGGCTCCCCCACGGCGACGCCCGGCGAGGCCGAGCTGTTCGCGCGGCGCATCGTCACCGAGGCACTGACCAACACCCTGCGCCACGCCGGGCCCACCCCCACCCGGGTGCGGGTCGTCCACGGCGGCGCCGCCGAGCCGCTCGTCGTGGAGGTCGACGACGACGGCCCGGTGCCCGGCCACCGGCCCGACGACACCGGCTCCCGCCTGGGCCTGCTCGGGATGCGGGAACGGGTCGCGCTGGTCGGCGGCGAGCTGTACACCGGCCCCGGCGACGGGCAGGGGTGGACGGTCCGCGCGGTGCTGCCCCGCAGCCCGCTCGTCCGCGAGGACGACCCCGCCGCGGCACCGATCTCGTCCTTCGCGCCGATCCGCGAGGGCACCCCCGGCTCGTAGCGTCGGTCCCCACAGCGGGGGAGGGACCGATGACCACACAGCAGCAGCAGCTCCGGGCCGGGCCGGTGGCGGACACCGGCGCCACACTCGAGATCGACGCGCTGACCAAGCGCTACGGCGGCACCGTCGCCCTGGACGGGGTGAGCTTCGACGTCCGCCCGGGCGAGATCTTCGGCTTCGTCGGCTCCAACGGCGCCGGGAAGACGACGACAATGCGGATCGCCCTGGGCGTGCTGGCGGCGGACTCCGGACAGGTCCGTCTCGGTGGGCGCCCGATCGACCTCGACGTCCGCCGCACGATCGGCTACATGCCCGAGGAGCGCGGGCTGTACCCGAAGATGAAGGTCGGTGAGCAGCTCGCCTACCTGGCCGAGCTGCACGGCGTCGACCGGGTCGCTGCGCGCCGGGCGGTGCTGCGCTGGGCCGAGCAGCTCGGCGTCGACCACCGGCTCGACGACACCGTCGACGCGCTCAGCCTGGGCAACCAGCAGCGCGTCCAGCTGGCCGCGGCACTCGTGCACGACCCGGCCGTGCTGGTGCTCGACGAACCGTTCTCCGGGCTGGACCCGGTCGCCGTCGACGTGATGAGCGAGGTGCTGCGGCAGAAGGCCCGCGCCGGGGTGCCGGTGCTGTTCTCCAGCCACCAGCTCGACCTGGTGCAGCGGCTCTGCGACCGGGTCGGGATCCTCGTGGCCGGCCGGATGCGGACCGTCGGCACCGTCGGTGAGGTCCGCCGCGGTGGCGGCACCCGGCTGGAGGTGCGCGCCCCCGCCGCCGGACCCGGCTGGGCACACGGGCTGACCGGGGTCACCGTGCTCGCCGAGGAGCGCGGCCGCACCGTGCTGGCGCTCGGCGACGGCGTCGACGACCAGCGGGTCCTCGCCGCCGCCCTGTCCACCGGACCGGTGCACGGCTTCACCGTCACCACCCCGTCGCTGACCGATCTGTACCGGGAAGTCGTCGCATGAGCGCCCCGTCCACCACCCTGCCGGCGCGGCGCGCCATCGCGCTGGTCGCTCGTCGCGAGTTCCGCGTGCAGGTGCACAAACGCAGCTTCTGGGTCAGCAACGCGATCATGCTCCTGCTCATCGCGGGCAGCATGATCGCCTTCTCGCTGTTCGGCACGGGCGACGACCGGCCCTCGGTCGGCGTCGCCGGTGACCCGGCACTGGCCGCGGCCGTCACCGCCGCCGCGGAGCGGCTCGGGTCACCCGTCGACGTCCGGGAGATCGCCTCCGCCGGCGACGGCCGGGCCGCCGTCGCCGCCGGGGACCTCGACGTCGCCCTGCTCGGCGACGAATCAGGGCCGGGCGCGACGGCCGTCGTCGACTCCGAGCTCGCCCCGACGACCCGGGCCGTCCTCGACGCGGCACTGGCCGACCGGGCCACCGGCGTCGGGCTCGCCGTGGTGGGCGTGACCCCGTCCCAGCTGGCCGCCGCGACCCCGCCCGCCAGGCTGACCGTCGACGCACTCGACCCCACCGACCCGGAGGCCGGGCAGCGGTCGGCACTGTCGTTCGCGGTGCTGATCGTGATGTTCATGCAGATCGTCGGTTTCGGGCTGACCGTCGCGATGGGCGTGGTCGAGGAGAAGTCCAGCCGGGTGGTGGAGCTGCTGCTGTCCACGATCCGCCCGCTGGACCTGCTCTGGGGCAAGGTAGTGGGAATCGGCGCGGTCGGGCTGGTCCAGCTGCTGCTCTACGGCGTCGTCGGGATCGCGACCGGGCTCGCCACCGGGCTGCTGACGATCACCGGTACCGCGGTCGGGGTGTTCGGCGCGGCGCTGGCCTGGTTCGTGCTCGGCTACGCCTTCTTCGCCGTCCTCTACGCCGCAGCCGGGTCGCTGGTGTCGCGCCAGGAGGACGTCAACTCGACGACCGGGCCGCTGATGATGCTGATGTTCGCGATGTACGGCGCCTCGTTCTGGTACCTCGGCTCGCCGGACGCGACGGCGCTGCAGGTCCTGTCGTGGATCCCGCCGTTCCCGGCGATGCTCATGCCGCTGATGGTCGCCCAGGGCACCGTCTCGGCCTGGCACGTGGCCGGCTCGGCGCTGGTCATGATCGTCGCCGTGGCGTTGCTGGCCCGCGCCGGGGCCCGCGTGTACGAGCGGTCCGTGCTGCGGATCGGGGCGACGGTGCCGTGGCGGGAGGCACTCAGATCTCGATGAGCTCGCGGGGCAGCCCGGTCAGTGCCCTGGCCGGGCCGCCCGCGGCCACGTGCAGGGTGTCCTCGATCCGCACCCCGCCCCGACCGTCGAGGTAGACGCCCGGCTCGACGGTCACGACGGCGCCGGCGTCGATCCGCCCGGTGGCGGTGGTCGCGAGCCACGGCGGCTCGTGCACCGCGAGCCCGACCCCGTGCCCGAGCCCGTGCGGGAACCGCTCGCTGTGCCCGGCGGCGGTGACGATGTCCCGGGCCGCCGCGTCGACGGCGGCCACCGAGGCACCGTCGACGAGCGCGGCCCGCCCGGCCGCCGCCGCGGCGTCGACCAGGGCGTGCAGCTCACGCTGCCAGTCCGCGGCCGGGCCCAGGCAGAACGTCCGGGTGGTGTCGGAGTGGTAGCCGTCCAGCGCCGCCCCGAAGTCGATCTTGACGAGGTCGCCGCGACGCAGCTCGGTGCCGGTGGGGCGGTGGTGCGGCACCGCGGAGTGCGGGCCCGCGGCGAGGATGGTGTCGAAGGCGGGGCCGTCGGCGCCCAGGCGGCGCATCCGGTCGTCGAGCTCACGCGCGACGTCGGCCTCGGTGCGTCCCGGGCGCAGGCCGCCGTCGTCGAGCAGGCCGCGCAGCGCGGTGTCCGCGAGCGCGCAGGCGGCGGCGATCCGCTCGACCTCGTCGGCGTCCTTGACCGCGCGCAGCCGCCCGACCAGGCCGGGTGCCCGGCGCAGCCGGCGGCCGGGGACGGCGTCGCGCACGGCGGCCAGGCCGTCGACGGTGAGCGTGGCGGAGTCGTAGCCGAGGGTCCGCCCGGCCCGGACGCGGGCTGCGGCAGCCGGGGCGCTCGGCCGCTCGACGAGGATCTCCAGGCCGGGGCACTGCTCGGCGGCCTGGACGCGGTAGCGCCCGTCGGTGCAGAGCAGGTCCTCCCCCGGGTCGGCGGCGATCACCGCGGCGGCGTTGGAGCCGGTGAACCCGGTGAGGTACCGGACGTCGAGCAGCTCGGTGACCAGCAGCGCGTCCAGTCCAGCGGCGGGGAGCAGGGCGCGGAGGGTGTCGCGCCGGGCGGGGTGGGACATGCCACGAACCCTATGTCTAGGGTCGCGGCCATGGGTCTCTACTTCCGCCAGCTGCTGTCGGGCCAGGACTACGCCGTGGGCGACCAGGTGGCCACCCAGATGGTCAACTTCTCGTACCTGATCGGCGACGACGAGACCCGCGAGGCCGTCGTCGTCGACCCGGCCTACTCCCCCGACGAGCTGGTCGCGACCCTCGACGCCGACGGCATGCGCCTGACCGGGGTGCTCGCCACCCACCACCACCCCGACCACGTCGGCGGCACGATGATGGGCTTCGACCTCGTCGGCGTCGCGCAGCTGATCGGGTCGCACCCGGTGCCGATCCACGTGCAGCGCGCCGAGGCCGACTACGTGACCCGGGTGACCGGGCTGTCGGCGACCGACCTGACCCCACACGACCACGACGACGTCGTCGAGGTCGGGAACGTCGCGATCCGGCTGCTGCACACACCCGGCCACACCCCGGGCTCGCAGTGCTTCCTGGTGCCGGACCCGGACGGCGACCGGCTCGTCGCCGGGGACACCCTGTTCCTGCAGGGCTGCGGGCGCACCGACTTCCCGGGCGGCGACACCGCGCAGATGTACCACTCGCTGCAGCAGCTGGCGGGGCTGAAGGGCAACCCGACGGTGTACCCGGGGCACCGCTACTCCCCGGCGTCGCACGCCCCGCTGGCCGAGGTGCAGCGGACGAACACCGTCTACCGGGCGACGTCGGCGGAGCAGTTCGTGGCGGCGTTCGGCTCCTGAGCCAACCCGGCGTCGTGGGCGGTGATCACGGCCCGGACGGCGACCGCCTGCTCACGCTGCCTCAGTGGGTCTCGTCGTAGTCGAGCCGAGACATCTGGACGTGCGACTGGTGCCGCTTGGCCCAGTCGGTGAGCAGCGACAGCGTCCGCGCGAGCTCCCGAGCCGCCTCGGTCAACCGATACTCCGTCCTGGGCGGCACCGTCGCGTACACCGTGCGGGTCAGCAACCCGTCCCGCTCCAGATTCCGCAACGTCAACGTGAGCATCCGCCTGCTGATCCCCGGGATGCCCCGCTCGAGCTCGGTGAACCGCGCGACCTCCTCCGCACCGATGAGCGTGAGCACACCGATCGCCCACTTCCCACTGACCCGGTCCAGCACCTCGTTCAACGGACAGACGTGGTGGACGGCGTCGTGCCCGCCGGTGGGGCGAGGTCGGCCGCCCTCGTCGGAGGTCGACTCCAGGCCACTACTGGCCACCTCTGTCACCGTAGGTGACCGAGCGCGAATCCACAGTCAGCACTCCTGATCTCGCACGTTTCATGGAGCGGCGCGCAGAGATGACGAAGACCAACCTGATCACCTGCGCGTAGCCCCCTGGAGGAGAGCAGCTCTGCCCTCTCCGAGTGAATCGCCGCCACGCCCTGGCCCGTCGTCGTCGCCGCTGACGGGGCTGGCTCGCTCGGGAGGACTCGACATCCCGCGGCAGCGCGGGGCCTCCCGCACACGGAGACCCACTGTCGCAACGAAGTGCCGAGCAACTCAACTGAACATGGTGTCCACCATAAGTTACGCTGTGCCAACTACGGCAATGGCGCTACTGGAGGTCGGTGGATGTCGGGACGTCGGTTCAGGGGACACGCGATCGTGCTGGCGGTCGCGCTCGTCCTGATGACGGTCGCGCCGGGCTTCGCGGCGGCGCTGCCCGGGCCGTCAGGCCCACGGGGCGAAGACCGGAACGAGTCCTACACCAGCGCTGAAGGGGTTCTGCGCTACCAGGTACATCTCCCGCCGCCGCGGCCCGAAGGCTCGACGGGCGCGCCGCCGGCGGTCGTCGTCGCGATCCACGGGTGCGCGATGACCGGCTTCGGGCTCAACTCGATGAAGGACACGACGCGGCTCGACGATCTGGCCGACCGAGAGGGCTTCATCGTCGTCTACCCGACACAGTCCGTGCTGCGGAACCCACAGCTGTGCTGGAACTCGCTGTCGCCCGAACACCAGCACCGCGGTCGTGGTGAGCCGGAGCTGATCGCCGGAGCCGTGCGGCAGGTCGTGGCCACGCACCATGCCGACGGTGACCGCGTCCACGCCCTCGGCGTGTCCTCCGGAGCAGGCACGGCCGTCATCCTCGGCGTGACCTATCCCGACCTGTTCGCGACGGTCACGTCCGTGGCCGGAGGCGAGTACGGGTTCCGGCGCGAGTTCGCCGAGGAGCCCGTCCCGCCGTCACCGGCCGAGACGGCGGTGCCGGCTCGCGCCGAGATGGGGCCACGGGCCCGCCAGGTCCCGCTCCTGGTCGTTCAGGGTGACCAGGACACCACCGTTCCGCCCGTCATGGCGGAGCGACTCGTACAGCAGTGGCTCGCACTCGGCGAACTCATCGAGGGCCGCATCCCGGACGCGTCGACTCCGGTCCGACCCGACACGGCGGTGCACTCCACGCCGCCGGACGGACACGCCTTCGAGACCGACACCTACCGCCGCCCCACCACCCCCGGTCTCGTCGTCCAGCGGGTACTGATCCACGGACAGGGCCACGCATGGTCGGGGCCCCGCAGCACAGGGCTCTTCGTCGACCGGCGCGGCCCCGACCTTGCCGCTGTGATGTGGGATTTCGTGTCGGAGCGCCGGCTCTCGGGGTGACGGTCGAGTGGGCGCGGGTCGATACCGCGCGGCGACGTACCGTCTCGTACATGACCGAGCGACCCCCGCGACGGCGCCTGTCCCGCGAGGCCAGGCAAGCGCAGCTGGTCGCCGTCGCCGAGCGCCTCTTCGCCGATCGGGGCTTCGAGGGCACGAGCATCGAGGACATCGCCCGGGAGGCCGGGGTCAGCCGCACGATCGTCTACGCCCACTACGCCACCAAGGACGACATCTTCGTCGCATGTGTCCGACAGGCCCGCGCCGAACTCGAGGACCGGGTCCGCGAGCCGGAGATCCTCATCGAGGCCGGCGCCGACGCCCGCACCGTGATCACGCGGGCGGGCGAGGTGTTCTTCGGCATCCTCGAGCGCGATCCGCGCCGCTGGATGGTGCTGTTCAACCCCAGCACCGCCTTGTCCCCGGAACTGAACGCACAGCTCACGGAGCTGCGTGAGCAGACCATCACGCGGATCGCGGGGATGGTCCGGCACCTCGGGACCTTCGACGACGAGCGCAGCCTCGCCTTCGCCTACGCCATCAGCGGGGTCGGCGAACAGCTCGGACGCTGGTGGCTCACCCGGCCCGACATCCCCCGCTCCACGGTCGTCGCCTACTACCGCGACTTCATCACCCCCGGCCTGGACCTTCGATGAGCGCACCGCGGCCACGGAGGCCCGGTTCCGGACCGGCGACGACCGACGCCGCCCCCACGCTCGTCGCGCACATCGGTTGACCAGCTCGGCGGAGCCTGAAATCGGACCGCGCGGATCGGCAGACGTGGCTAGGGTCGTCGCCGATGACCACGATCGTGAGGTTGATCCGTTCTGCCCGCCTGTCCGACGTGGCGGAGTACGCCTACGCCGCGACCGCGCCCGCGGACGCACGACTGATCTTCCTGGCGGGTAGCTGCCCCCTCCACGCCGACGGCTCGACCGCGGCGGTCGGGGACGTCGCAGGCCAAGCAGCGCACGCCGTCGAGAACATGAGAACCGCGTTGGCCGAGAGCGGCGCGTCGCTGAGTGACGTCATCAGCACCCGGGTGCTCGTCGCGTCCAGCGAGCAGGCCGATCTCGTGGCCGCCTGGGAAGTGGTCCGTGACGCCTTCGGTGACCACGACCCACCCAGCACCCTCATGGGAGTGACCGTGCTCGGTTATGACGATCAGCTCGTCGAGATCGAAGCGGTCGCCGCGGTGCGCGACTAGTTCCTCCTCCGGCGCCGACGTCCGGGGGTCGGTGGTCGACTGTTCGCGATCGTTGATCGCCTAGTAGTGTGCTTGCTCGAACCCTGAGTGTCCGACGCGTTGCTGTTCGTGACATGGTCAGCAGGCCGACTATGAACGATGCCGACTCCGCAGCCGCCGTGCCGAGGCCCCGGCGCCTGACCGAGGTCTTCACGCTTCGCGAGTTCCGTGCGCTCTGGTCTGCCGAGGTCGTCTCGATCCTGGGCGACCAGCTCGCTCGGGTGGCGTTCTCGGTGCTGGTCTACGAGCGCACCAGCTCAGCGGCCCTGTCGGCGGCGGTGTACGCGTTGACCTTCCTCCCTGCGCTGCTGGGCGGCGCACTGTTGGGCTGGGTCGCCGACCGGTATCCGCGTCGGCGGGTCATGATCGGCAGTCACCTCACCAGAGCGGCGCTCGTCATGCCGATGGCGTGGCCCGGCCTCCCGCTGCCCGTGCTGTGTGCCCTGATCGTGGTCCTGGTGCTGGCAGGTTCACCGCACTCGGCCGCGCAGGGGGCGTTGTTGCCGGAGATCCTGCGCGGTGACCTGCTCGAACGCGGTTACGCCGTCCGTCAGGTGACGGGCCAGCTCGCGCAGGTTGCCGGGTTCGCGACCGGCGGAGCGCTGCTGGCCCTGCTGAGTCCGCACGCCGCGCTGGTCATGAACGCGGTGACCTTCGTACTGTCCGCGGCGGTGTTGGCCTACGGGGTCGCACCTCGTCCCGCGCCCGCCCCTGCCGCCGGTGCGGTCCGTTCCTGGTCGGGCGACATCGCTGCCGGAGCGCACACGGTCTTCGCGGACCCCTCGCGTCGCACGCTGGCCGTCGTGGTCTGGCTGGCCGGGACCTACATCGCCCCGGAGGGGGTCGCTGCTCCCTATGCCGCGCAGCTCGGCGCCGGGCCGGTCGCCGTCGGGTTGCTCCTGGCCGCCATCCCGGCCGGCAGTGTCGTGGGGGCGATCGTGTTCACGCGTTGGGTCCCCCAGCGAACCCGGGAACGGTGGATGCTCCCGCTCGCCGTGGCCGCCGGCGTTCCGTTGATGGTGAGCGCGCTCGCACCGTCGGTCGCGGCGATCACCGTGTTGTGGGCACTCAGCGGCGCGGCCGTGGCCGCCGCGCTGATCCAGGCACAGGCCGGTTTCGTACGCCGGACCCCGGCCGAGGCGCGAGGGCGCGCGACCGGCCTCGCGGCCGCGGGGCTGATCGGCGCGCAGGGGCTCGGTCTTCTCGCTGCCGGTCTGCTCGCCGAGTGGTCCTCCCCCGCCGTGGCGGTGGCGGTGACCGCCGCGGTGGCCTCGGCGGGGCTCGCAGCCGTGGCCATGTCGCGGCCCGCGCGAGCACTCTGAGGGGCGGGTCGCCACGGACGACTCACGGCTCCCCGCCACCTCATCGACGTCGCGCGTCGCGCCTTCCCCGGCCGGACGTCGCCGGCGCGTGCTTCAGATCCGTACACGGCTACATGTCACGAGTTGCCTCTTCCCGATCTCGGACGGCAGTACCACGTCACCAGTTCCAGTTGCGCACAGCCATCTCCCCTCTCCGCTCGTGTCCGTCGATCACAACGCTCACCAGTTCCAGTTGCGCATCCCGCATTCCCCTTTCCGACGATCCCCGCCGGCGCCGACAGCCGGATGGCTCGACACCCGCCCCGACTCGGTCACCGTCACCAGTTCCAGTTGCGCATCGCCCACACCTCCCCGCCTGCTTCTTCGACCCGTCGTTGCATCCACGCCTCACCAGTTCCAGTTACGCATGTCGACACCTCCCAGACCATCGTGACCAACACGTCGTCGCATTCACCAGTTCCAGTTGCGCACGCTCGCCACCCACCCCTCATCGCAGACACCGTTCCGCTCGACCACTGCAGTCACCAGTTCCAGTTGCGCATTACGCCCCCTTTTCGATGGAGTGGAGAATCTTTACACCGAACCGCGCTCCGTCACCAGTTCCAGTTACGCACGACTCCCCCTCTCCGGGCAGCCCCTTCTGTCGGGTTACTGCGAACGGCCCAGTCGCCGACCGTCCGCCGACGGCGAGCCGCCGAGGCGCCGAGCCCCGCCTCGCGGCGACCTCGACAGGGTAGGCGAGAAGCATCACCACGTCAGCGCCTTAGAGGTCGCGCGGATTGATCACAGCTGGGTCGCGGCCGGGTGTCGATGGTGAGGGGCGGGCACGGGCCTGTCGATCATGAAGTTGTTGACTCTTCGTGATCGTCTGGAGGCCGCGTGCCCGCCCTGCCATCATGGTTGACCGAGCCGTTGTGGGACCAGTTCGCCGCGCTGCTGCCGCCCCGGGGCGAGTTCGATCCCACTCATCCGTGGGGCTGTCACCGCCGCCGGATCGCGGATCGGGTCGTGTTCGACAAGCTCCTGCAGGTGCTGCGGTTCGGCTGCCCGTATCAGGGCGTCTCCGACAGCACCTGCTCGGCGACCACCATCCGCGATCGCCGTGACGAGTGGATCCGGCTCGGGGTCTTCGCCCAGCTACGCCGGATCGCCCTGGACGCCTACGACCGCATCGTCGGCCTGTTGCTTGACGACGTTGCCGTCGACGGCGCCATCACCAAGGCCCCCGGCGGCGGTGAGGTCGCCGGACCGTCACCGGTTGACCGGCGTAAACAGGGCATGAAGCGATCGGTGCTCGTCGAGGGCCATGGCATCCCACTGGGCCGGGTCCTGGCCGGGGCACACCGCCACGACTCCCCGCTACTGGGCCCCACTCTCGACCACCTCGACGCTCTCGGCCCGCTGCCCGACGACATCACCGTGCACCTCGACGCCGGCTATGACTCCGGTAAGACCCGCGACACACTCACCGAACGGGGCCTGCACAGCGAGATCGCGCGCAAGGGCGAGAAAGCACCGATCCAGGCCACCCAACGCTGGCACATCGAGCGCACCAACGCCTGGCACAACAGCTTCAACCGGCTGCAGCGCTGCTACGAACGCCGCGAAACCGTCGTCGACGCGTTCTTCGACCTCGCCGACACCATCATCACACTCCGTAGCCTGATCCGGCAGGCCTGGACCACGCACCGCTGGGACAGCCGACCACACCGCCGCCCATGATCATCCATCAATCCGCGCGACCTCTTAGTTGATCTTGGCAGGTCGTTCGAGCCCGGGTGGCGCCCAGCAGATCGGTGAGAGCGACACGACTGAGCAGGGATGAAACCGCTGGACGACGTCTATGCTGACACGAGAGAAAACGATCTACGATTCGGGGATTTCGGTGACCTCATCCGCCGCGCGAGACACCGACCGGAGTGCGCTCCGGTCGTGGCTGGCGGCGTGGCAGCTGTGGTCACTTCCGATCGGCGTCCGAGCGCTACTCGTCGCGGTAGAGCTCGCCGCTGTGTGCCTACTCACCGTCGATATCGTCCTCGGCGGCGTCCCGCGCGATCTGTCGGCATGGCTGATCGCAGGCACACTGGTGATCTTGAGCGGGTTCCACGCCGAGATCTCACTGCGTGCCGAACGACTACGGCGGCGCATCGCCGAGACCAGATATGTCGACCTGAGTTCGGTGTGGACGTTCGCGGGCGCGTTGTTGCTACCGCCGATGCTGGCAGCGGCCACGGTGATCGCCAGTTACACACATCTGTACTTCCGCGTGTTCCGACCCGCAGGAACTCCCCCGCATCGACAGCTCTATTCGACGTCGACGGTCGTCCTGGCCGTCTACCTGGTTTCCGCGGTCACACTGATCTTTCCCGGATCCGGCGGATTCGACTCCTGGTGGGCGATCGTCGAGATCGCCGCGTGCCTGGTGGCCTACACCGGTACGAACATGTTGCTGGTCGTGAGCGTCATCCGGCTCGCGCAGCCGGGCAGCACATTCCTCGCGATCCTCGCGGGAGGGGAGATCGCGCTGGAGACCGCCACACTGAGCCTCGGCGGAATCGTCGCGGCTGTCATCGTCCCCGACCACGTCCTGCTCGTCTGGCTGCTGATCCCTGCGCTCGTGTTGATGGAGCAGACGACCCTCATCAGGCAGCTGGAGACACGGGCATCGACGGACGCGAAGACCGGTCTGCTGAACGCCGAGGGCTGGCGTTCCCGCGCGCTGCAGCTGCTCGGCGCGGCGAAGCGCGACTGCACCTGTGCCGGCGTGCTCATCCTCGACCTGGACTTCTTCAAGGAGGTCAACGACCGCTACGGGCACCTGGTCGGTGACGCGGTGCTCCGCGCGGTCGGCGAGGCGATCGTCGCCGAGATCCGCGACGACGACGCGGCGGGTCGCTTCGGCGGGGAGGAGTTCATCATCGCGCTGGCCGGGATGTTCACCTCGGCAAGCCGCAACGCAGAAGCGGTCCTGGAGGTGGGAGAGCGGATCCGACGCAGGATCGAGCGCCTGGCGGTCCACGTCGACGACGAGGTCCCCCCGGTCGCGGTCACCGACCTCACCGCCTCGATCGGGGCCGCGGTCTACCCGCAGGCCGGTCGCGAGCTCGACGTCCTGCTCGCGGCCGCCGACGAGGCCCTCTACGCCGCGAAGAACGCCGGCCGTAACCAGGTCCTGGTCAGCCACGGCCCGGCCGCTCCTCCGTCCAACCCGTCGGTGCCGTCACCACGCCCGGGACCATGAGGGACGTACGCACCGACGACGCGGGCGCCACCTGATCTCGACCGGTGTCGGCCTCTGTTCGGGGTCACGCCCTCGGCGAGCTCGACGGTCGGGTCGATCACTGCCGCCATGCTGCCCGTGCCGCCTTCAACTACCTGGCGTCACAAGATCCGTTGCGCTTCGTGTAGGCGGTTGGTCTCACCAGGTGACGGAGTGCTCGATCGTATGGCCCTACAGGACGCAATGAGGTGTTCTCAGTAGCGGGGTGGCAGGTCGTGGCGACACGCCGAGGGTGGTGAGATGAGCGGGAACGGGGCAGGACCCCGGTAGATCGGTTCGGTCCAGCACAGATCGACACCGTCACCGAGGTCCTGCATGTCTGATCCTGTCACCTACACCGCTGTCCTCCCGATCGGGGAGCGCACCGTGGCCTATCTGGCGCGGCTCCTGGTCCTTCAACGCCGTCGACGTGGCACCCGGCGGCGGGCGTTGACCCCGTTCGCCCAGGCAGTGCTGGTGATCCGCTGGTTCTGTGATGCTACCCGGGTCCGATGTTTGGCCGGTGACAACGCGATCAGCACTGCAACGGCCTACCGTTACCTGCACGAAGGCATCGACGTCCTCGCCGCGGCCGCACCCGGCCTGCACGGAGCCCTGCTCGCCGCCCGCACAGCCGGGCACACCCACGTGAATCTCGACGGCACCCTGATCGCCACCGACCGGTGCCGCGCGCTCGGCCTCACCCCCGGGGTCGACCTGTGGTGGTCGGGCAAGCACCGCCGCCACGGCGGGAACATCCAGGTCCTCACCGCACCTGATGGATGGCCGCTATGGACCAGCGACGTGCGGCCGGGCCGCGAGCACGACACCCGCTGCGCCCGTACCCACCCCGGGCTGCTCGAGGGCCTGGCCGCGTTCACCGACGACACCCACGCCGCGCTGGGCGACCTCGGCTACGAAGGCGAAGCCGACCGGCTCACCGTGCCCATCAAACCCGTCCCCGGCCGCGGGCAGACGGTCAACCAGCGCACCGTCAACACCCTGCACTCAGCCCTTCGTGCTCTGGCCGAACGCGGAAACGCCCTGCTCAAGACCACCTTCGCCGCGTTGCGGCGAGTCACGCTATGTCCCTGGCGCACCGGCGCGATCACCGCAGCTGCGCTCGTACTACTCCACACCGAGTACGACCGCACGACATGATCAACCCGCTACTGAGAACACCTCAATGTGTTGTATTCGCTGCTCCATCCCGCCGGATGAGCGCCAACGGGCTCGGGCGGGCAAGCGACGTGTTCACGGAGGCTGCGCAGGTGACCGCGCGCGACAGCTGGCAGCTCGGTGGAGCTGCTGCCCCGTCACGGGTCGGCGCCGAGCTGACCTGGTGGGGTGCAGCGCTGCCGCACGCAGGTCAGCTGATCGTGGCCGATCCGCTGTTGCCCCGGCCGTTGATGATGGCGTTGTTGTCCGACGCCGCCGACACCGCGTCCGCGCCGGGGCCCCGCCGGGCGCGCCTGATCGTGGTCTCGCTGCTGGTCGGTGGCGGGCTCGGCGCAGCAGTCCTGCAGGCGTCCGAAGCGCTGCTGGTGCTCCTTCTGCTCACTGTTGCGACCGGCTTCGTCGCCTGGGCGTGCCGCATGCGCAGCCGCGAGCGAGCGGTCCGGGAGCGCGAGGGGGCACGGCCGCTGTTCGCGGTACGTCCGGCCGCCGGCGAGCCGACCTGGGACCTGCTCGCCCATCTCGACGACCAACAGGCCTCCAGGTCGGACGACGCCTACCTCGCCGCGGCCCGTCATCTGCTGTGGCGGGTCGCGCACCTGAACCCGCGCGGCGACGCCGCCATCGCCCATCTCACCGCACGCGCTCACGACGGCGAGTTGTCGTCGGCCGAGCAGCTGTGGGCCGCGGCGGACGACCTGACGGCCCTGGCCGTCGCGTCCCCGCGTGACGTGCGCCGTTCGGTCCCCCAGCTGGCCGTCCTGTACCGCTACGAGTCCCACGCGACCCGCTGACCCCCCGGCGACCACGGCGAGCGGAGCGAGGACATCGGCCCGCGGCACGGGCACGGTCTCAGCGGGAGATCGCGGTGTACGCGGTCGCCAACAGCTCCGGGTCCGGGCCCTCCAGGCGGCCGGGCTCGGCGAGCCCGTCGAGGACCACGAACCGCAGCGTCCCGGCGCGGGACTTCTTGTCACCGCGCATGGTCTCCGTCAGCTCGTCGAGCACGCCGGGCTCGTAGCTCGTCGGCAACCCGACCAGCTCCAGCACCTCGCGGTGCAGGTCGGCGGTGGCGTCGTCGAGCCGCCCGGCGGCGCGGGCGAGCTCGGCGGCGAACACCAGGCCGACGGCGACGGCGTTCCCGTGCCGCCAGCGGTAGCGCTCGCGGCGCTCCACGGCGTGGCCGAGGGTGTGGCCGTAGTTGAGGATCTCGCGCAGGTGCGACTCGCGCAGATCCGCCCCGACGACGTCGGCCTTCACCCGGATCGCGCGGCGCACCAGCTCGGCCAGCACCGGCCCGGTCGGGTCCAGCGCGGCGGCCGGGTCGGCGCGGACGCGGTCGAGGATGATCGGGTCGGCGATGAACCCGGCCTTCCACACCTCCGCGGACCCGGCGACGAGCTCCGCGCGCGGCAGCGTGCGCAGCGTGTCGAGGTCGACCAGCACCGCGGACGGCTCGTGGAACGCGCCGACCAAGTTCTTCCCGGCGGCGGTGTTGATGCCGGTCTTCCCGCCGACGGCAGCGTCGACCATCGCGAGCAGCGTGGTCGGGACGTGCACGACCTTCACCCCGCGCATCCAGGTGGCGGCGACGAACCCGGCGAGGTCGGTGACCGCTCCCCCGCCGAACCCGACGACGACGTCGGCGCGGGTCAGCCCGGCCTCGGCGCAGGCGTCCCAGCAGTCGGCCAGCGAGGTCAGCGACTTGCCGCCCTCGGCGTCGGGGACCTCGTGCAGCGCGGCGGCCAGCCCGGCGGCGGCGAGCTCGTCGCAGGCGGCGGCAGCGCGGTCGGCGAGGGTCGGCGGGTGCAGCACGAGCACCCGGCCGGCGCCGGTCCCGGTGACGACCTCGGCGAGACGGGCGGCGACCCCTGCGCCGACGAGCACCGGGTAGGGCTGCTCGGTGCGCACGTCGATGCGGACCGCACCGTCGGACTCGAGGGTGCCGGAGGTGTCGGGCAGCGTGGTGGTGTCGGTCATCGGGCCTCCGCCCGCTCTGTGCCGGTCCCGGTGGCGTCCTGTGGTGAGCCGAAGCCGGGCGCCGGGAGCGTCGAGTCCTGGCGCGGGGTGGGACGGTCGAACGGGTCGGCCGCGTCGGGCGAGGCCTCGGGCAGGGTGTCCGGGCCCTGGCCGAACGCGGCCAGCACCGCGGCGACGACCTGGTTGGGGCTGCGCCGCACCGTGCTCACCTGCACGGTCGCGACCTCCGCGTAGAGCGGGGCGCGCTCGGCGAGCAGGGCGCGGAAGGTGGCACGCGGGTTCACCCCGGCCAGCAGCGGGCGCGCGGTGGACATGCCGGTGCGGCGCATCCCGTCGGCGAGGTCCACCTCCAGGGCGACGACGCGGTGCCCGGCGAGCAGCGCCCGGGTCTCGGCGGCGAGCACCGAGCCGCCGCCGAGGGCGAGCACGCCGTGCCCGGCGTGCAGCTGCTCGGCGACGACCTCCCGCTCCAGCGCGCGGAACGCGGGCTCGCCCTCCTGCACGAACATCTCCGCGATCGGCCTGCCGATGCGCTCGACGATCACCGCGTCGGTGTCGGCGAAGCTCAGCCCGAGCCGCTGGGCGAGCAGGGTCCCGATGGTGCTCTTGCCGCACCCGGGCGGGCCGACGAGCACCAGCCAGGGGCGGCCCTGCGCATCGGGGCCCGGCGCGGTCATCGCTGCCCCGCGAGGTAGGAGGCGACGTTGCGGCGGGTCTCGTCGAGCGAGTCCCCGCCGAACTTCTCCAACGCGGCCTGCGCCAGGACCAGCGCCACCATCGTCTCGACGACGACCCCGGCACGCGGCACGGCGCAGGCGTCGGAGCGCTGGTGGATGGCGGTGGCCTCCTCACCGGTGGTGGTGTCGATGGTGCGCAGCGCCCGCGGCACGGTGGAGATCGGCTTCATCGCGACCCGGACCCGGACCGGCTCGCCGTTGGTCATCCCGCCCTCGATGCCACCGGCCCGGTTGGTGAGCCGGGTGACCGGGACGGTGCCCGCCGGGCCCTGCCCGGGCGAGCCGGCGGGGACCATCTCGTCGTGGGCGACGGAGCCGCGGCGGTGCGCGGTGCGGAAACCGTCACCGATCTCGACGCCCTTCATCGCCTGGATGCCCATCAGCGCGGCGGCGAGCCGGGCGTCGAGGCGGCGGTCGGCCTGCACGTAGGTGCCGACGCCGACCGGCATCCCGTAGGCGATGACCTCGATGACCCCACCGAGGGTGTCGCCCGCGTCGTGGGCGGCGTCGATCTCGGCGGCCATCGCGGCACCCGTGGCGTCGGTGAACGCGCGCACCGGGTTGGCGTCGATCCGGTCGAGGTCGGCGGGGCCGGGCAGCGGCTCGTCGTCCGGGGCGTCGACGGCACCGATGCCCACGACGTGGGACACGATCGTCACACCGAGCGCCTGCTGCAGGAACGCCTTCGCGACGGTGCCGAGCACGACGCGCGCCGCGGTCTCGCGGGCGCTGGCCCGCTCCAGGACCGGACGGGCCTCGTCGAAGCCGTACTTGGTCATGCCGGCGAGGTCGGCGTGCCCGGGGCGGGGCCGGGTCAGCGGCGCGTTGCGGGCGCGGTGCGCGATCAGCTCCGGGTCCACCGGGTCGGCGGCCATCACCGTCTCCCACTTGGGCCACTCGGTGTTGCCGATCCGGACCGCGACCGGGCCGCCCTGGGTGACCCCGTGCCGCAGGCCGCCCAGGACCTCCAGCTCGTCGGCCTCGAACGCCATCCGTGGGCTGCGGCCGTAGCCGAGCTTGCGGCGGGCCAGCTCGGCCTGCAGCTCCTTCGTGGTGACCGAGACACCGGCGACCATGCCCTCCAGCACGCCCACCAGGGCCGGACCGTGGGATTCCCCGGCGGTGATCCATCGCAGCACGGCGACCATCCTCTCACCCGGCCCCGACGGCACCCGACGGCACCACGACCGTCGCGGCGACGACCACCAGGGCGGCACCGAGCAGCACCGGCCCGTGCGGGAGCCTGCTCCCCCACCCGGCCCGGCCGGCCGCAACCACGACGAGCGCCACCACCGCCGAGGCGATCGCGGCGCCCACCGCCACCACCGGCAGCAGCGCCCACCCCGTCCCGGCGGCCGCGGCTCCCACCGGGGCGGCCAGCTTCACGTCGCCGCCGCCCATCGCGTGCGGCGAGACCAGGTGCACCACCAGGTAGGCGCCGCCGAGCAGCACCGCGCCGGCCAGGCCGCGCAGCACGGCGCCGCCCCCGGCCGGGACGAGCGCGGCCAGCACCAGCACGAACCCGGGCACCGTGAGCGCGTTCGGCAGCCGGCGGACCAGCAGGTCGGTCGCCGACCCGGCCACGGCCAGCCAGGACAGCACCGCGAGCAGCGCCGCCCACCGCGGGTCGAGCCGTCCGGTCTGCACCGCCAGCGCAACCGCCGCCCAGCACAGTGCCGTCCCCGGCCCGCACCACCGCTCCGGTACCGGCGCCCCGCGGGGCGCCCGGGCCAGCAGGTACCGGGTACCCGCACCGGCGACGAGACCCAGGGCGGCGGCGAGGACGACGAGGCTCATACCCCGATCCTGGGGCCCGGGGCGCCGCCCGGACCGACCGATCGCCCGCCTGTGGACAACTCGTCGGCCCGGGGCAGGATGACCGGAATGGGATCCCGTGCACCGCAGGACGACCGTCGGGCCGGCGCGGTGGTCCGCGCCGAGGTCGACCACGGCGTCGCCGAGCTGGTGCAGGACGCGGCGCGGCCGGCGTCGTGGACGTTGCTGCTCGACGGGACCGCCCAGTCCCACGTCGACCTCGACGCCCCCGAGCACCTCGAGTTCGAGTACGTCCGCCGGATCGGCCACCTCGTGGACCTCGCCGCGCCGCCCGCCGTGCCGCTGCGGGTGCTGCACCTGGGCGGCGGGGCCTGGACGCTGGCCCGCTACGTCGCCGCGACCCGCCCCGGGTCGGCCCAGACCGTCGTCGAGCTCGACGCCGAGCTGGCCGCCCTCGTCGCACACCGGCTGCCGGGCCCCGGCGTCGCGGACGGGCTGGCCGTGGTCACCGGGGAGGCACGCGCCACCCTGGGCCGGTTCGCGCCCGGGTCGTTCGACGTCGTCGTCGTCGACGTGTTCGCCGGCGCCCGCACCCCGGCCCAGGTGACGACGGCGGAGTTCCTCACCGCCGTCCGCCGGGTGCTCGCGCCGACCGGGATGCACGTGGCGAACCTCGGCGACGGCGCCCCGTGGCCGTTCCTGCCCGGTCAGATCGCGACGGCCGGCGCGGCGTTCGCCGAGCTCGCACTCGTCGCCGCGCCGGACGTGCTGCACGGTCGCCGGTTCGGGAACCTCGTGCTCGCCGCGTCGGACCGGGAGCTCCCGGTGCCCGGCGTGACCCGCCGCGCGGCCGGGGACCCGTTCCCGGCCCGGGTCCTCGACGACGCCGACACCCGCGCCCTCGGCCGCGGCGCGGGCGTTGTCACCGATGCGTACGCGGTCCCCTCACCGCGGCCGCCGGAGGGCTTCTGGGGGCAGTGATCCCCGGTCAGGGACCCCCGGTCAGGCCAGGGACGGGTCGACCAGGACCTTCATCTTCCGGCCCGCGTGCAGCGCCTCGAAGCCCTCCTCGACGACGTCGCGCATCGCGATCCTCTCCGTCCAGCCGGTGGTGTCGTAGTGGCCGCCCGCCATCAGTTCGATCACCGCCCGGTAGTCGTCGTGGGTGTAGCAGAGCGAGCCCTGGATGCGGGACTCCCCGAGGACCAGGCTGAGCAGCGGGGTCACCAGGGGCGTCTCGTAGATCGCGACGCTGACCATCGGACGGCCGGCACCGAGGGTGTCCAGCGCCGTCGCGACGGCCGGGGCGACGCCCGCGGCGTCGTAGCAGGCGTCGGCGCCGCGGCCGTTCGTCAGGTCGGCGACGATCGCGGGCACGTCCTGGGAGGTCGGGTCGAGGGTCTGGGCGCCGAGCCGCTCGATCGCGCCGCGCCGGGTCGCCGACGGCTCGACGACGCGGACGTTCTCCACGCCCATGCCGCGCAGCGCGAACCACAGCCCGATCCCGATCGGCCCGGCGCCGAACACCAGGGCGGTGTCGCCCGGGTCCACCTCGCCGAGCTTCGCCGCGTGGTAGGCCACCGACATGGGCTCGACGAGCGCGCCCATCTCCAGCGACACGTTCTCCGGCAGCGGGTGCAGCATGTGTGCCGGAACGACGGTCGACTCGGCCATGCCGCCGTCGGCCATCAGCCCGTGGAAGCCGATCTGCGCGCACACGTTCTCGCGGCCCTCGGCGCAGCGCGAGCACGTCCCGCAGCTGTAGAGCGGCATCACCGCGACCCGGTCGCCCTCGGTGACGCCCTGGACCCCCGACCCGATCTCGACGACGGTGCCGGAGAACTCGTGGCCGAGGGTCAACGGCAGCTCGCGGCCGGTCAGCGGGTGCTTCTGCCCGTTCGGGATGAAGATCGGCCCCGCGTAGTACTCGTGCAGGTCCGAGCCGCAGATGCCGTTGAACCCGACCCTGAGCCGGACCTCGCCGGGGCCCACCTCGCCCTCGGGCACGTCGGTGATGTCGAGGTCCCCGCGTCCCCGGTAGACGACCGCACGCATCGTTGGCTCCTCTCGCCTGACGTCGTTGTCGGGACCGGTCTACCGGTGGCGGGTGAGCGCCGTCACGGGTTGGGGCGGGGTTGCATGCGCGCCCGGTGATGGGTCAGAACGCTCCGGCGGCGCGGGCACGGTCGACGTTGCCGAGGTGCTCGGGGTAGGTCGTGGCGAAGCAGGAGGCGCCCTCGGTCGTGCACCGCACGAAGAACAGCCAGGGCCCCGCGGCCGGTTTCTCCGCGGCCGCCAGCGCGGCGGTGGACACCGAGGCGACGGGCGTCGGTGGCAGCCCGGTGTTGAGGTAGGTGTTGTACGGGCCGGGGGTGTTGCGGGCCTCGGCGGTGGTGCGCAGCGCCTGCACGTCGAGCGGGTAGTTGACGGTGGAGTCCATCTCCAGTCGCTGGTTCGCGGCGAGCCGGTTCTCGATCACCCGTGCCACCTTGGGCATGTCGGGGACGAGCGCCTCCTTCTCCACGACCGAGGCGAGCACGAGGGTGCGGTAGGAGTTCGCGCCGCCCAGCCCGGCGGCGTCGAGCCGCTTCGCCGAGGCGGTGAGGACCTGCCGCAGCACCTGCTCGGGGGTGCCACGCGGATCCAGGTCGTAGGGGCCGGGGGCGACCAGGCCCTCCATCCGGCGCTCGGGCGCCGCGGCCCGGTAGCCGGCGCGGGCCCAGTCGGGGACGGCGATCGCGGCCGGGTCGGCGTCGGCCATCGCGGTGCGCAGGGCGTCGACGCTCGTGCAGGTGGGGTCGCCGTCGGCGGCGCCGAGGCAGGTGGCGCGGGAGATCTGGGACAGCACACCCGGGGAGACGGTGCCGTCCGGGGCGCGGGTGTCGTCGAGCTGGACGCCGCCCTTGACGTCGAAGAACCCGACGCGCCGCTCCGGGTCGAGCAGCGCTTCCACCGCGGAGTCGCCGGACATGTGCGAGCGGAGCTCGTAGTAGCCGGGCTGGACCCGCTGGATGCCGGGCTCTTCGGCGGCGGCCTCGACGAAGGCCGCCCGGGACTTCACCACGTCCAACCCGACCAGGGTGTCCCCGATCGCGCTGGTGGAGTCGCCGGACTCGACCCGCACCACCACCGAGCCGCTGCCGGAACCGGTGTAGTCGTCGGCGCCGCGCAGGTACAGACCCGCCGCGACGAGAACCGCACCGGCCAGCAGCGCCGACCCCAGCAGGGCGAGCCGCCGCCGCCGGAAGTGCACCGGGGTCGGACGGTGCCGCACGGGGCCCGCGGTCGTGCTCACACCGGGCCCCGGGACGTCACGTCGTACTCGCCGGCGCCGGTCACGGGCACGAGGGTAACGGCCCGGCGCCCGCCGGGTGGTCACCCCCGGTGGCGGTGATCAGCCGTCGCGGGTGGTATCCAGCCAGCCCTGCAGGATGGCGACGGCGGCCTGCTGGTCGATCACGGAGCGTTGCTTGCGGCCGCGCACGCCGCGCCCGGCGAGCTGCCGGGTCGCGACGACGGTGGTCATCCGCTCGTCGGTGAGCTCGACCGGCACCGCGCAGCCGGCGGCGGCGAGACCCGCCTCCAGCGCGGCCGCGAACTCCCGCGCGGCGACGGCTGCCGGGCCGTCCTCGCCGCGCAGGTTCCGGGGCAGCCCGAGCACGATGCCGACGACGTCGTGCTCGGCCACCAGATCGGCGATCCGGCGCACGTCGGCGCCGCCCTCGGCGTCGCGCGCGACGGTCTCGACCGGGGTCGCGAGGATCCCGTCCGGGTCGCACATCGCGACGCCGACGCGGACGGCGCCGACGTCGATGCCCAGGCGCCGCCCGCGGACCGGCGTCACGGACGCAGCGCGGTGCGCAGCTTCTGCACCGCGGCGTCGATCCCGGCCGGGTCGGTGCCGCCACCCTGGGCGAGGTCGGGCTTGCCGCCGCCGCGCCCGCCGACCGCCGGGGCGAACTCGCCGATCAGCTTCCCGGCGGCGACCCCGTTGTCCCGTGCCGCCTTCGTGGTGGCGACGACGAACGACACCTTCTCCCCGTCGACGCCGAACAGCACGACCACACCGGGCCGGTCTCCCAGCTTGCCGCGCACGTCGGCGGCGAGGGTCCGCAGGTCGTTGCCGGTCACCCCCTCCGGGGCGGTGACGGCGACGAGCGCGGTGCCGTCGAGGTCCTCGGCCCGCTCGGCCAGCGCCCCGGCCGAGGCCAGGACGGCGTCGGCGCGGTGCTTCTCCAGGTCCCGCTCGGCCGTCCGCAGCCGCTCGACGATCCCGTTGATCCGTTCCGGCAGCTCCTCCGGGCGGGCCTTGAGCTGGTCGGCGAGCTGGTTGACCAGCAGGTGCTCGGTCGTGGCGTGCTTGAAGGCGTCCAGTCCGACGAGCGCCTCGACCCGACGCACGCCGGAGCCGATGGAGGCCTCGGACAGCACCCGGACCAGGCCGAGCTCGCCGGTGCGCCCGACGTGGGTGCCACCGCACAGCTCACGCGAGTAGTCGCCCATGTCGACCACGCGCACGCGATCGCCGTACTTCTCGCCGAACAGCATCATCGCGCCGAGCGTGCGCGCGGAGTCGATGGAGGTCTCGTAGGTCTGGATCTCCCGGTCCTCCTGCAGGACCGAGTTCACCTCCTCCTCGATCTCGACCAGCGCCGCGGGCGGCACGGCCCCGGTCGGGGAGGTGAAGTCGAACCGCAGCCGGCCCGGGGCGTTGAGCGACCCGGCCTGCGCGGCGGCGCTGCCCAGCGCCCCGCGGACCCCGGCGTGCACGAGGTGGGTGGCGGTGTGGGCGCGCGAGATCGCGGACCGGCGGGTGCGGTCGACGTCGGCGACGACCTCGGCGTCGAGGGTCACGGTGCCGGCGGTGACGACGCCGCGGTGCACCCGCAGCCCGGCCACCGGCGACTGGACGTCGTCCACCCGGACCTCGAACGACGCACCGCGGAGCACACCGGTGTCGGCCTGCTGGCCGCCGGCCTCGGCGTAGAACGGGGTGCGGTCGAGCAGCACCTCGACCTGCTCGCCCTCCTCGGCCGCGGGCACGGTGGCGCCGTCGCGCAGCAGCCCGACGACCCGGGCCTCGGACTGCAGCGTCTGGTACCCGGTGAAGTCGGTGGCGCCGTGGGTGTCGAGGACGGCGCGGTACACCGAGGCGTCGACGAAGCCGACCTTGCGCCCGGCGGCGTCGGCCTTGGCCCGCGAACGCTGCTCGTCCATCAGCGCGGTGAACCGCTCCCGGTCGACGGTGAGTCCGGCCTCGGCGGCCATCTCCAGGGTCAGGTCGATCGGGAAGCCGTAGGTGTCGTGCAGCGCGAACGCCTGGTCGCCGGGCAGGGTGTCGCTCCCGGCGGAGCGCGCCTTCGACACCGCGCCCTCGAAGATCCGCTCCCCGGCGGTCAACGTGGCGCGGAAGGTGTCCTCCTCGGCCCGGATGACCGCGGAGATGCGCTCGAAGTCGGTGGTGAGCTCGGGGTAGGTGGGCGACATGGTCTCGCGCACGACCTCGGCGAACTCGCCCAGGCAGGGACCGGTGACGCCGAGCAGCCGGGCGGAGCGCACGATGCGGCGCAGCAGCCGGCGCAGCACGTAGCCGCGGCCCTCGTTGCCCGGGGTGACGCCGTCACCGACGATCATCATCGAGGACCGGGCGTGGTCGGCGATGACGCGGAAGCGGACGTCGTCGGCCTCGTTCTCGCCGTAGCGGCGGCCCGAGAGCTGCTCGGCCTTGGCGATCACCGGTCGGACGAGGTCGGTCTCGTAGACGTTGTTGACGCCCTGCAGCAGGAAGGCGACCCGCTCGACGCCCATCCCGGTGTCGATGTTCTTGTGCGGCAGCGTGCCGATCGGCGGATGCCCCTTCTTCGGGGACAGCTCGCCGCGCTCGTCCTGCATGAAGACGAGGTTCCAGATCTCGAGGTAGCGGTCCTCGTCGGCCTCGGGGCCGCCCTCGGCGCCGAACTCCGGGCCGCGGTCGACGTAGATCTCCGAGCAGGGTCCGCCGGGACCGGGGACGCCCATGTCCCAGTAGTTGTCGTCGCCGCCGCGGCGCTGGATGCGCTCCTCGGGCAGGCCCGCGATCTCCTTCCAGAGCGCGATGGCCTCGTCGTCGTCGTGGTAGACGGTGACCCAGATGATCTCCGGGTCGAAGCCGTAGCCGCCCTCGTCCTGGCTGCGGGTGATCAGCGACCAGGCGAACTCGATGGCGCCGCGCTTGAAGTAGTCGCCGAAGGAGAAGTTCCCGGCCATCTGGAAGAACGTGGTGTGCCGGGTGGTCTTGCCGACCTCGTCGATGTCCGGCGTGCGGACGCACTTCTGGATCGACGTGGCGCGCGGGTAGGGCGCGGGGACGTCGCCGAGGAAGTACGGCTTGAACTGCACCATGCCCGCGTTGACGAACAGCAGCTGCGGGTCCTCGAGGATCAGCGAGGCGCTGGGGACGGGCGTGTGCCCGTTGCTCTCGAAGTGGGCGGTGAAACGACGGACGATCTCGTGGGTCTGCACCGGTGGGTCTCTCGTGACGGGTACGGCTGGCGACGGGTCGGCGACGGGGCGGGCGCCCTGCGCCCGCGCCACACCGTAGGCCGCGCGGCGTGGGGACGCCGCGGGAGGCCGGTCGTGCCAGGTTACCGGCACCCGCAGCAGCGACGGCCGGTGCCGGTGCGCGCCCGAGCGCACCGGCACCGGCCGCCTGCGGGCCGCGCCGTGCTCCCGGTCCGGGGGGTCGACCGGGGAGCGGGCGGGCCCGCCGTCACGCCGCGGTCACACCGCGACCGGCAGCGGGGCGTCGAGTGGGGGCCGCGGCGCGGGGACCGCGGGGACGAGGGCCGCGGGGGCGCGGACGGGGGCCCGCGGGGCGGGGACGGCGACGACCGGGGCACCCGCCCGGCGGGACGCGCGGTCCTCCAGCTCGCGGCGCAGCCGCTGCAGCGCGCGGTGCTGGGCGACGCGGACCGCACCCGGGGTGGAGCCGAGCACGTCGGCGGTCTCCTCGGCGCTCAGCCCGACCGCGACGCGCAACGTGAGGATCTCGACCTGGCGCGGGCCGAGCAGGCCCATGAGGTCGGACAGCCGGTCGTTGCGCTCGGCGTGGAGCACGAACTGCTCCGGGTCCTCCTCGCGGCTGAACCGCTCGGGGACCTCCTCGACGGCGTCGCAGCGGTTGCGGGCCATCGCCCGGAACGCGTCGGCGACCTTGTGCCGGGCGATGCCGAACACGAACGCGCGGAACGACATGCCCGAGGGCCGGTAGTCCGGCAGTACGGAGAGCACGGCCATGCAGACGTCCTGTGCGACGTCGTCGGCGCAGCCGAGGATGGTCTCGCGCCGGCCCAGCCGGGCGCGGCAGAAGCGCGCCACCTGCGGATGCACCTTGGCCAGGAGCAGTGCGACGGCGCGCTCGTCGCCGGCGACGGCGGCGGCCAGCATCTCCGGCGGGAGCAGGTCCGGCGCCTGCCCGGGGTCGGTCTCCTCGACGGTGTCGTCGGGTGCGGTGTCGTCGGGTGCGGTCGCGATGGCCACGGGTCCGTCGTGCATCTACCCAGCTCTCCTCGGTCGCGCCCCGGGGGGGGCGCGTCAGGCGCCGGCACCGCCCGTCCGACCCCGGGAGAGGTCGGGCGGCGCGACTGTCGCGCTGTCCTCCGCCGGTGGTGGTCGGCGCTGCCGGCAGGTCCGCCCGGCCGCGCCCCGGCCTGCGTTCAACCCTCGCGGTGCACCCTTTCGGGGTCAATTAATATGCACAATTTGCGGTATATGACGACGGACAGTAGGAGCCTCGGGTCCTGACGGGGGTGACCCAGGCCACGGACGGACGTCTCCATCTCACAGTGGGGTGCCATCCGTCTGCGGGGCGTGACCCATGCGGAGCAGCGTCGTTGGGCCGGGTGTCACGCTCCGCCCGCCCGAAGGAACGCTCGTGCCTCTGCGTCGCCCGCACCGTCTCCTGCTCGCCGCTCTCGGCACCGTCGCGATCGGTGTGGCGGTGGCCGTGCCGGCGACCGCGGCGCCCGAGCCGGCCCCGGTCACGGTCGGCGACGACGCGGCCGCGGCGCTGGTGCCGGCGGTGACCGAGGCACTCGGCCCCGCACTGGCCGGGACGTGGCTGGCCGGCGACCGGCTGATGGTGGGCACCTGGGACGCCGGGACGGCTCCGCTGATCACCGCGCTCGGCGCGACGCCGGTGGTGCGCGACGAGCCGCGCCGCGACCCGGTCGCGGTGCTGTCGGCGCTGGCCGCCCGCACCGCGACCGGGATGCCCGCCGGCCTGGACTCCTACGGCGTCGACCCCCGCACCGAGCAGGTCGTGCTGAGCGTCGTCGACGGGCCGGGTGCCGACGCGCTGGCCGCGCGCCTGACCGGTGGGCTCGACCCGTCCGCGGTACGGGTGGAACGGGTCGCGGCGCCGGCGCACCGGCAGGCCGCGGTCGGCGGGGGCGACACCATCACCGACGGGACCCGCCGCTGCACGGCCGGGTTCGCCGCCTCGGACGGCAGCAGCGACTGGCTGATCACCGCCGGGCACTGCACCCGGAACTCGTCGTCCTGGTACGCCGTCGACGGCTCGACGATCGGCTCGGAGGTCGAGACCGCGGGCGGCGGGGTCGACGTCGGGGCGATCGCGGTCGGCCCGGGCAGCGTGTCGCCGACGGTGTCGGGCATCCGGGTCGCCGGCAGCCGTCCGGCGCCCGTCGGCTCCTCGGTCTGTCTCTACGGCTCCACCAGCGGGCGGTCCTGCGGCACGATCCAGCGCACCGACATGACGGTGAACTTCGAGGGCCAGAGCCAGTCCGGGCTGACCTCGGTGGCGGCGTGCGCCCAGGAGGGCGACTCCGGCGCCCCCTACATCACCTCGTCCGGGCAGGCCCAGGGCGTGCACACCGGCGCCGGCGGCGACGGCAACTGCACCAGCTACTTCACCCCGATCCGCACCGCGACCGGAGCGCTCGGGCTGACCCTGCGCACCGGCTGATCCGGGCTCAGTCCCGGGTACCGCGCACGACGCGCCGCAGCTTCGGCAGCCGCTCGGCCAGGACGCGCTCGTGCCCACGCCCGGACGGCGCGTAGTAGTCGACGCCGACGACGTCGTCGGGCGGGTACTGCTGGCGCAGGACGCCGTCGGGGTCGTCGTGCGGGTACCGGTAGCCGACGGCGTTGCCGAGCTTCTGCGCGCCGGCGTAGTGGCCGTCGCGCAGGTGCGGGGGCACCCCGCCGACCTTGCCGGAGCGGACGTCTGCCATCGCGGCGTCGATCGCGGTGATCACGGCGTTCGACTTGGGCGCGGTCGCCAGGTGCACGGTGACCTGGGCGAGCGCGATCCGCGCCTCGGGCATCCCGACGAGCTGCACGACCTGGGCGGCCGCGGTGGCGGCGGGCAGCGCGGTCGGGTCGGCCAGCCCGACGTCCTCCGAGGCGTGGATCATCAGCCGGCGTGCGATGAAGCGGGCGTCCTCCCCGGCGACGAGCATCCGGGCCAGGTAGTGCAGGGCGGCGTCGGGGTCGGAGCCGCGGATGGACTTGATGAACGCGCTGATGACGTCGTAGTGCTGGTCGCCGGCGCGGTCGTAGCGCACGGCGACCTCGGTGACGGCGCGCTCGACGGCGGCGAGGTCGATCACCGGGTCGCCGCCCGCGCCGAGGACGCCGTCGGCGGCCGCCTCCAGCGCGGTGAGCGCGCGGCGCCCGTCGCCCGCGGAGAGCCGGACCAGTGCCTCCTCGCCGTCCTCGGCGAGCTCGACGGTCGCGTTCAGGCCGCGCTCGGAGGTGACGGCGCGATGGAGCAGGGTGCGCACGTCCTCCTCCCCGAGGGACTGCAGCTGCAGCACGAGGGAGCGGGACAGCAGCGGGGACACGACGGAGAACGACGGGTTCTCGGTGGTCGCGGCGACGAGCAGGACGAGCCGGTCCTCGACCGCGCCGAGCAGGGCGTCCTGCTGGGTGCGGGAGAAGCGGTGGACCTCGTCGATGAACAGCACCGTGGTCGTGCCGCTGCGGTCGCGACGCCGGCGTGCCTCCTCGATGACCGCCCGCAGCTCCTTCACCCCGGCCGACAGCGCCGACAGGGCGACGAAGTGCCGGTCGGCTCCCCCGGCGCCGGCCATCAGCCGGGCGAGGGTGGTCTTGCCCGTGCCGGGCGGGCCGTAGAGCAGCACCGACGCCGCGGCACCGCCGTCGAGGAGGCGGCGCAGCGGGGCGCCGGACTTCAGCAGGTCGGCCTGGCCGACGACCTCGTCGAGGGTACGCGGACGCATCCGGGCGGCGAGCGGCGCGTCGGGACGGACGGCGTCGCCGTCACCGGTGTCGCGCTCGTCGCCCCCCGGGTCGATGTCGAACAGGCCGTCGGTGCTCATCGCATCCAGCCTGCCAGGACACCGGCCCCGGGGGACGAGCGCCTCAGGCCCGGTCGATCTCGTCGGCGAGGACGGGGGTGTGCACCGGGTTGTGCTCGTGGAAGCGGCACTCCGCGTAGGTGACGATCATGGCGGCGACACCGGCCATCTGCAGCGGCAGCTGCAGCAGGACCGCCACGAGCTCACCCAGGACGGGGCTGAGGAACATCAGCGGCGTGGCGATGACCAGCGAGATGATCATCGAGTACACGACCGCGATCAGGAAGAAGACCACCAGCCGGCCGAGTACGGGGAAGAAACGCGGGTTGACCAGGGTGAACGCCCGGCCGATCCCGGCCCGCTCGATCACCACGACCCCCATCAGCGCGCCCGTGAACACCACGCCCAGGTAGATGGCCGGGATGACGAGCAGGAAGAACCCGATGACGAACAGCAGCCCGGCCAGCAACGACCAGCCGATCACCGGGAGTGCGCGGTTCTTCGCGAACGCGATGACCTGGTCCTGGTTCCACGGGCGCTGTGCCGCGTCGCGCACGACGACGAAGACCGACGCCGCATAGCCGAGAGCCGACAGCACGAGGGTGACCACGGCCAGGAGCAGGGTGGTCAGGCCGAGGCCCGCCACGACGCCGGCGCTGAGGTCGAGGTCGACGGGGTCGAACGACGACCGCGTGCTCCCGTCGAGGACGTAGCCGAGGGCGCTGAGGATCGCGGTCGGGATCAGCACGATCAGGTTGATGACCAGCAGCGGCTTCCAGCTCCGCTGCAGCACGCCGACGATCTTGGAGAACCAGTCGCCGAAGGAGAACGGCACCAGCGGATCCGGGGAGGTGCCGCTGGGCGGGGCGCCGCCGGCGGGGTAGGCGGGCTGGCCGTAGCCGCCCTGGGGGTACGGACCGCCGTACTGCTGGCCGGGCGGGTACTGGGCGGGGTACTGCTGCCCGGCCCCGGGGTACTGGCCGGGGTACGGGGTCCCGGGCTGCTGGCCGCCGTAGGGCTGGCCCGCGCCGGGGTACTGGCCGGGGTACGGCTGCTGACCGTACTGCGACCCCGGCTGGCCGTACTGCCCCGGCTGGCCGTACTGCCCGGGCTGGCCGGGCGGGCCGTACTGCCCGGGCTGGCCGTACTGCTGCCCCGGGTCCTGCCCGTACTGCTGGCCCGGCTGCCCGTGCTGCGTGCCGGGGTCCTGCCCGTGGGGAGCCTGGCCGTACTGCCCACCCTCCGGCGTGTCCGGCCGGTCGCCGCTCCAGGCCGCGTGGCCGGGCTCCTGGGCGCCACCGGGCGTCGCGGCGCCCCCGGGACCGGCCTGCGGGTCCTCGCCCCGCGGCGGTTCGTTGCTGCTCATGCGCGCGGACCCTAGTTGCGGACCGGGTGCGGCGGCGCCGAATTCACCGGCTCGCCCCCGATTCGTGACCGTCGCGTACGCACCGTGATCGTCTCCGACCCCGGATCGTCGCCGGAACGCAACGCCGCGGACGCGCGGTGTCACCGCCTCGCAACAGATCCCGTGCATGCTCACAGGGCATGGACACGATCCCGAGTTGCCCGCTCTGTTCTCGTCCGCGCACCCCCGCCGACGTCCGCGGACTCGCGTGGAGCAGCCACCACGGCCCGGCCGGCACGGTGTACGTGTGCGGTCCGTGTACGCGGCTGCACCTCGTCGACCTGGAGTGCGGGCTGCTCGACCCGGCCCGCGGCGCCGTCACTCCGGGCGTCGCGGCCCCGCTGCCGCGCGCGGCCTGACCGGTCGGACGGGGCGGGCCACGACCGACCCGCCCGGCCCGCGGCGCGACGACGGGCGGTCGTCGTAGGGTCACGCCGTGCGCGAGATCCTCGAGTTGCTCGAACGTGACGCGTCGTTGAGCCACGACACCGTCGCCACCATGCTGGGTCTGACCCGGGACGAGGTCGACACCCGGATCGCGGAGTGGGAACGCTCCGGGGTGATCCGCAGGCACAAGGCCGTCGTGGACTGGGCCCGCTACGAGGACGGCGGCGACGGCCACCCCGGCGCGGGCCGCGCCGGTGCGCAGGTGACGGCGTTCATCGACGTCTCGGTGGCCCCGGCCCGTGGGGTCGGGTTCGACGACGTCGCCGCTCGCATCTCCCGGTTCGACGAGGTCCGCGACTGCTACCTCGTCTCCGGTGGGCACGACCTGCGCTGCACGGTCGTCGGCCCGGACATCCGCGCGGTCAGCGACTTCGTGTCCCAGAAGCTGTCCACGATCGACCGGGTCCGCTCGACCGCCACGCACTTCGTGCTGGCCACGCACAAGCGCGACGGCGACTCCTTCGCCGAGCCGGAGCCCGACCACCGGCTGCCGGTGACCCCGTGAAGCCGCTCAACACGACGATCTCGGCGATCCCGCCGTCGGGGATCCGGCGGTTCTTCGACATCGCCGCCGAGATGGACGACGTCATCTCCCTCGGTGTCGGCGAACCCGACTTCGTGACGCCGTGGCGGATCCGCGAAGCCGGCATCTACGCCCTGGAGCGCGGCTACACCACCTACACCGGCAACGCGGGCCTGCCGAAGCTGCGTGAGCTGGTGTGTGCGGACCTGGCGTCGCGCTACGACGCCCACTACGAACCCGCCACCGAGTGCCTCGTGACGACCGGGGTGTCCGAGGGGCTCGACCTGGCGTTCCGGGTGCTGCTGAACCCGGGCGAGGAGGTCATCGTCCCGGAGCCCTGCTACGTCGCCTACCAGCCCTGCGTCGCGTTCGCGGGGGGTGTCCCGGTCGGGGTGCCGACCCACGCCGAGGACGGGTTCGCCATCGACATCGCCGCGGTCGAGACCGCGGTCACCCCGCGGACGAAGGCGATCCTGATCGGCTCGCCGGCCAACCCGACCGGCGCGGTGCAGCCGCCCGAGGTGCTGCGCGAGCTCGTCGCGCTGGCCGAGCGGCACGACCTGTACCTGCTCTCCGACGAGATCTACGACCGTCTCACCTACGTCGGCACCCACACCTGCCTGGGTGCGGTCCCCTGTGCGCGGGAGCGGACGGTGGTCCTGGGCGGGTTCTCCAAGGCCCAGGCGATGACGGGGTGGCGGGTCGGCTGGCTCGCCGCGCCGGAGCCGATCGCCGAGCTGTGTCTGCGGGTGCACCAGTACACGATGCTGTGTGCGCCGCACGTCTCGCAGATCGCCGCGGTGGAGGCGCTGACCAGCGCGGAGGGCGACGTCGCGGAGATGGTGGCCGACTACGACCGTCGCCGACGGGTGTTCGTGAAGGGCCTGCGCGAGGCCGGGCTGGACTGCCCGGAGCCCGCGGGCGCGTTCTACGCGTTCCCTTCGATCCGCGCCTCCGGCCTGGACTCGGAGACCTTCGCCGAGCGGCTGCTGCGGGAGGAGTCGGTCGCCGTCGTCCCGGGCAGCGTGTTCGGGTCGCCCGGGGAGGGGCACATCCGCTGCTCGTACGCGACGGCGCTGCCACAGCTGGAGCAGGCCGTGGAGCGGATCGGGAACTTCCTGCGACGCCTGTAGCGGGACTCCCCGGCTCCGACGGTGACCGACGCCGGCCGGGGCACGGGTCAGGCCGAGAGCCTGCGCACCCGCGCCCCCTCCACCAGGCCGCGCACCATCACCGGCCCGAGGTCCCGGCCCCGCCGCACGAGCCACGGCACGCCCTGCACCACCAGCCACGCCCCCCGCTGCCAGGCCGTCACCTCCCGGCCACCGGCGGCGTCGAGCCCGACCTCCCCCGGTACCGCGAACCCCGCGGCGCCGAGCAGCCCGGCGAAACCCCGCGCCAGCAGCCGGTGGCCCAGCTCGGACGGGTGCAACCGGTCCACGCTCCACGCCGCCGGGTCGTAGCTGCCGGCGGTGTCGAGGTCGAGGATCCCGACGGCGGACCGTCCCGTCGCGGCGACGGCGTCGGCCACCGCCGCGTCGACGGCCCCGTTCAGAGCGGAGATCCGGGCGGCGAGCGCCCGCTGCAACAGGCCCGGCAGCGGCCAGACGCGGGTGTGGTCGTGGAAGCGGAGCAGCAGCACGGTCGCACCGGCCCCCAGCAGCAGCTCCAGTGACTCCGCGCAGTCCCGCCGGATCCCGGCCGGGTCGAAGTCCGAGCGGAGGGTGTCGTTCATCCCGACGCACAGCACGACCACGTCGGGCCCCGACGCCGCGGCCACGGGAACCTGACCGTGCCGGGCGTCGGCCATGCGTGCCCCGGTCCGGGCGTGGTTGTCCAGCCGGACCGAGCCGGGGCGGGCGGGATCGTCGAGGGCGTCGCGCAGCAGTGGGCCGACACCGCGCCAGCCACCGCCCGGCAGGGGATCCCCCAGCCCGACGGCGGTGGAGTCGCCCAGCAGCACGAGGTGCCGGACGGGCCGCCCGGTCGCACGCGGTGCGGCGACGGGACGGACGGAGCGCAGGACCGGATCGACGACGGACGGGCGCGCGGTCATCGGGGACACGCCGACACCCTCACCGCCGCAGCCACCGTTTCCGTGTGCAACCGGTGACGCGTCTCGTACCGCCGCGGGAACTCTCGGGGCAGCGCTGTCGTGCAGACCCCTACCAGTCGCCGCCACGGAAGGCCGGGAACAGCGGCAGCGTCGACGACGCGTCCGGGAAGCGGGTGTCCAGCGCCGTCACCACGGCGTCGGCCAGCGCGGCCGTGCCGGGCCGGGCCGTCGCCTCCGCGGTGACACCGAGGCGTCGCCAGTAGTGCCGCAGTGCCGTCGAGATCCGGGGGGACCGGCCGGCGTCGGGGCCGATCGGCCCGTCGCGCTCGGGCACCCGCGGCAGCAGCCGCCAGGTCGACCACCACACCCACAGCACCTGGGCGTCGGCGAGGCGCGACTCCAGCAGCTCCGGGTCGTCCAGCTCGGGCCACACCGGCGCGACCTCGGCCCGCCAGGCGTCGAGCATGGCGTCGGCGACGGCGTCGGGCAGGGCGAAGCTCGACGAGCACCCGGGGAAGGGCACCCGCACGTAGGCCGCGTCGAGGACGACGTCGCGGAAGCAGCCCCACTCGAAGTCGACGAACCGAACCCCGCGGCTGGTGACCAGGTTGTTGTCCGGGCAGGTGTCGGACGGGCTGAACGCACGGAACCCGGTGCCGCCGAGCAGGCGCACCCCGCCCTGGGCCTCCCACGACGCCAGCTCCGGCACCTCGACCCCCAGGATCCCGGCCAGCAGCTCCGGCAGGCCGGCCAGCGCGGCGCGGGCCTGGTCGGCGACCGGGTCCCGGCGTGCCTTCTCCCCCAGCCGGCGCAGCAGCGCGCTGAAGTCACCCTCCCGACCGGCGGTCGCGGCCTGCATCCGGCCCAGGCCACGGGCCCAGCCGAGCAGGCAGGTGCGGGCGGCGTGGGCGTCCGGGCCGAAGAGCTTGTCGGCCAGGGTCAGGCTGCGGCCGAGATCCTCCAGGACGAGCAACCGCTGCTCGGGGTCGTGCGCGATGATCACGGGGCTGGGCCGGACGTCGCTGGGCAGCGCGGTGAACAGCTGGCAGGACGCGACCTCGTAGCGGAACGGGTCCGACACCAGGTCCGCGCCGGCCGAGCCGTCCTCGGGCGGCGCGTAGTGCTTCACGACGACGCTGCGCCGGTCGGAGAACGGGTTCTTCGCCATCCGCGCCCGGGCGACGACCGAGCGGCCGCTGCCGCCTAGGTCCTCGGGCTCGTACAGCTCGACCTCCGAGCCGGCCCGCCGCGACAGCAGGCGCGCGGCCCCGGCCACCGCCGCGACCGCGCCCGGAGTCGACTGCGGATCGGTCATCGAAGGCGACCCTACCCTTCGGAGAGCGCGCGGTCCGCGCCCCGACGTCGCGACCCGCGCCGGGCGAACGCCAGCACCGCGGCCGCGGCGCCGATCGCGCCCACCAGGTTGACCCCCAGCTGCAGCGCCGACAGTGCCGCCTCGTTCCAGCGTCCCTCGATCACCGCGACCGAGGCGTAGGCGGCGGCGGGGACGGTCGTCACCGAGATGACCACGCCGACCATCGCCGACGACCGCGCCGAGGTCAGCGAGAGCATCCCGGCCGCCCCGGCGAGCACGGCGACGACCAGCGAGAACGGCCCCACCTCGTAGATGAAGTCCATCTGCTCCAGGCTGTCGAGCCCGGCCGAGGACAACCAGCCGAGCAGGTCGAACACCAGGGTCGCGACGGCGGTCACGGCCATCGCCAGCGGGAACCCCACGGCGAGCGCGAGCGCGCCGCGCGAGACCAGGTCGCGACGACACAGCACCAATCCGACCGCCATCGCGGCCATCGGGCCGAACTCCGGGCCCAGCACCATCGCCCCGACCACGGTGACCGGCGAGTCGGTGACCGCGCCGACGGCGGCGAGCAGGCAGGCGATGGTGAGGAAGGTCAGGAACGTCCCCGACAGCCGCGACTCCTCGCCGGTGCGCTGGATCAGCTCGTCCCAGACGACGGCGTCGGCGCCGTCCCCCGGGGCGGCCTCCTCGGCGGCGTCGGCCCGGTCGGACAGCACCGTGTCGAGCTGTTCGAGGGTGATGCCGCCGTCGTGGTCGACGCCGAGATCGGACAGCCTGCCCAGCAGGTCGTCGGCGCACTCCCGGGCGACATCGGCCTCGATCAGGTCACCGGCCGGATGCACGGCCACCCCGGGGTGGACCACCAGGTGGGCCACCCCGGGTTCGGTGTCGAGGACGGTGCGGACGTCGGCGGTCCGTCCGGCTGGACAGACCACCCGTAGGTGCAGCACCTACGCGGCCGGGCCGGGCTTCTCCGGGGCGCCGCCGCCGGTCTCCGACGACGGGCCGGGCACGGAACCCCCGGGCGCGGGCGCGGCGGGCTTCGCGTCGACGCCGGCCTCCTTGCGCTGGGCGGCGGTGATCGGAGCGGGTGCCTGGGTCAGCGGGTCGAACCCGCCGCCGGTCTTCGGGAAGGCGATGACCTCGCGGATCGAGTCGACGCCGGCGAGCAGCGCGGTGATCCGGTCCCAGCCGAACGCGATCCCGCCGTGCGGCGGCGGACCGTAGGCGAAGGCGTCGAGCAGGAAGCCGAACTTCTCCTGCGCCTCCTCCGCGGACAGGCCCATGACCTCGAAGACGCGCTTCTGCACCTCGGCCGAGTGGATACGGATCGAGCCGCCACCGATCTCGTTGCCGTTGCAGACGATGTCGTAGGCGTAGGCCAGCGCGTTGCCCGGGTCCTTCTCGAAGCTGTCGATCCACTCCGGGGTCGGCGAGGTGAACGCGTGGTGCAGCGCGGTCCACGCACCGCCGCCGACGGCGACGTCGTCGGTGTCGGCGGCCGACTCGAACAGCGGGGCGTCGACGATCCAGACGAACGACCAGGCCGACTCGTCGATCGCGCCGATGCGCCGCGCGATCTCGCCCCGGGCGGCACCGAGCAGTGCGCGGGCCTCGCTCGGCGTCCCCGCGGCGAAGAAGATGCAGTCACCGGGGTTCGCGCCGACGGCCTCGGCCAGCCCGGACCGCTCGGCCTCGGACAGGTTCTTGACGACGGGGCCGCGCTCGTCGACCTGTCCGTTCTCGCCGATCAGCACGTAGGCCAGACCGCGGGCGCCACGCTGCTTGGCCCACTCCTGCCAGCCGTCGAGCACCTTGCGGGGCTGCGACGCCCCGCCCGGCATGACGACGGCGCCGACGTAGGGGTTCTGGAAGACCCGGAACCCGGTGCCCGCGAAGTACGACGTGAGCTCGGTGAGCTCGATGTCGAACCGCAGGTCGGGCTTGTCCGAGCCGTAGCGGGCCATCGCCTCGGCGTAGGGCATCCGGCGGATCGGGGTGGGCACGTCGTAGCCGACGAGCTTCCACAGCGCGACCAGCACCTTCTCGGCCAGCGCGATGACGTCGTCCTGCTCGACGAAGCTCATCTCGATGTCGAGCTGGGTGAACTCCGGCTGCCGGTCGGCGCGGAAGTCCTCGTCGCGGTAGCAGCGCGCGATCTGGTAGTACCGCTCCAGCCCGCCGACCATCAGCAGCTGCTTGAACAGCTGCGGGCTCTGCGGCAGCGCGTACCAGGAGCCGGGGCGCAGCCGGGCCGGGACGACGAAGTCGCGCGCGCCCTCCGGGGTCGACCGGGTCAGGGTCGGCGTCTCGACCTCGATGAAGTCCTCGGCGGCGAGCACGTCGCGGGCGGCCTTGTTCACGTCGCTGCGCAGCTTCATGGCCGCGGCCGGCCCGGGACGGCGCAGGTCGAGGTAGCGGTGGGAGAGCCGGATCTCCTCGCCGACGCCGGTGTGCTCGTCGATCGGGAACGGCAGCGGCGCGGACTCCGACAGCACGGTCAGCCCGGTGACCGTGACCTCGATGTCGCCGGTCGGCAGGTCGGCGTTCTCGTTGCCCGCGGGCCGGCGGACGACCTCGCCGACGACCTGGATGCAGAACTCGGAGCGCAGCCGGTGCGCCCGCTCGGCCATCTCGCCCTCGCGGAACACCACCTGGGCCGATCCGGAGCGGTCCCGCAGGTCGATGAAGATCACGCCACCGTGATCGCGGCGGCGGGCCACCCATCCGGCGAGGGTCACGGTCTGGCCGGCGTTCTCGGCACGCAGGGTGCCGACGGGGTGGGTTCGCATCACGGCGGTCAAGGCTATCGGCACCACCCGGGCCGCCTGCCACCAGGTTTCCGGCGCCGCCTCACAGCAGGCTCAGCTGCCCCGCGTCCGGGTCCGGTGGCCGCACCGGCGCGACCGGCTGCCGGGTCCACCCCGGGTCCCGCGGGTTCGGTTCGGGCCGGTCCAGGCCGTGCCGGGCCAGCAGCGGGGAGACCCGCCGGGCCAGGGCCCTGCGGTAGTCCGGTGTGGCGTAGGCCCCGCCGCGGTAGAGCCGCGCGTAGCGCGGCAGCAGCGCGGGGTGGGTCCGCCCCAGCCAGGCCAGGAACCACTCCCGGGTCCCGGGGCGCAGGTGCAGCGCGAGGACCGTGGCCCGGCTCGCCCCGGCGGCGGCGATCTCGCCCAGCAGTGCGTCGAGGGCCTCGGTGGAGTCGGTCAGCCACGGCAGCACCGGGGCCACCATGACCCCGCAGGGCAGGCCCGCGTCGGTGATCCGGCGGACGAGGTCGAGCCGGGCCCACGGGCTCGGCGTGCCCGGCTCCAGGTGCGACTGCAGCTCCCGGTCCAGCAGCGCGATCGACACCCCGGTGCCGACGCGCACATCGGCGTTCGCGGCCGCGAGCTGCGGCAGGTCCCGGCCCAGCACGGTGCCCTTGGTCAGGACGGAGAACGGCGTGCCGGAGCGGGCCAGTGCGCCGATCACCCCCGGCATCAGCCGGTAGCGGCCCTCCGCCCGTTGGTAGGGGTCGGTGTTGGTGCCCATCGCGACGTGCTCGCGCCGCCACGACGGCCGGGCCAGCTCCCGCTCCAGCACCCGGGCGACGTTCACCTTGACCACGATCTGGGAGTCGAAGTCCGCGCCGGCGTCCAGGTCCAGGTAGGTGTGGGTGTTGCGGGCGAAGCAGTTGTGGCTGACCACCCCGGCGGCGACGAAGTCACCGGTGCCGGTGGTGATGTCGACCATCGGACGCAGGGTGCCGGTGTCGCGGATCGACACCACCCGCGGCGCTCCCCCGGGCGGCTCCTCGACGCGGGCTCCGCCGACGTCACGCATCCGGGCCACGGCCGGGTCGGTCACCGCGACCAGCCGCAGCTGCTCGGCGACCCCGCCCAGCACCCGCAGCGCCCGCACCCCGGGCCGGGCCGACGGCTCCGAGGCCACCCGGAACCCGAGCCGCCGCAGCGCGTCGACGCAGGCGCGGGCGAGCGTCTCCTCGCCGGGCACGATCCGCAACACCCCGGCGGAGACCTCACCGCAGGCGTCGACGATCCCGCCGACGAAGCCGGCCGACCAGCCACGGGCGGGCCGGTGCGGCCAGGCCGTCGGCGACGGTGCGGGCGCCGCGAGCATCCCGGCGGCCACGGGCACCGGCCGCGCGGTCAGCAGGTGGTGGGCGCGGGCGAGCGCCTCCAGCTCCACCCAGCCGGTCGGGAACGGCTCGGCCCGCACCCGCCCGCGCACCGCGTCGGCCCGGACCAGCCCGCAGAGCCAGCCCTCGGCGTACCCCTCGGGCCGGGGCCCGCCCGGGACCGCGGCCGCACCGGGCCCGACCAGTGCCGTCCCCGGTGTCAGGTGCGGCCGGTCCGCCGAGGAACGGCAGCGCCCCGGGCGCACGTGTGCCCAGCCGGTGGTGGTGAGGAAACGGTGTTCGGCGGAGGTGACGAGCACCGTGCCGTCGTCGAGGGTCACCTCCTGCGCCCGGCGCCGGGTCGACCAGCGCGCGAGCACCGGGGTGCGGACGAACCGGCGCCGCCCGCCGCCGTCGGCGAGGGTGCCGACCACCTCGTCACCCGGGCGCAGCTCCCCGATGGGCCGGGACCGGCCGTCGGCGGTGAGCACCGGGGTGTCCGGGACGAGGCAGTAGGTGCAGGCGTGCGAGCAGCCGCGGTAGGGGTTGACCGTCCACCCGAACGGCACCGGCGACGACGACGGCACCCGGTTGAGCACCGAGCGCGCCTCGACCTCGTGGAACACCGTGTCCGCGAACCCGGGGGTGCGCACCGAGTGCAGCAACCCCCGCATCCCCGGCAGCGCCGTCGCGTGTCCGACCCCGTCCGCCCCGACCTGCTGTCCGTCCCATCGCACCGCTCCAGTCGAACACAAGTTCGAACGACGGACAACCGGTCGTCGCCGGGCGGTCGCGTCCGGGCGAACGGCACCCCGCAGGCCGAAGATCGTTTGCAAGGATGCGGAGGTGCCCCCGCCCCCGCCCGTCCCGCGCGACCCGTCCGCCCCCGACGGCGGCCGGCCCACCGCTCCGCGGACGGGGGGACGGCGGCGCGCCGAGGACCGGGCACCGGGCGCCTCCGGCGGGCACCTGTTCCCGGCAGAACCGGCGCAGCACCGGGCCCGGCGGACACCGGGCACCCGGCCACCCGCCCCGCGCCGTCCGTCCCGCGAGGAGAACGGCGCCTCCCCCGCACCGGCAGGACGTGCCGCGCCGGGCCCCACCGGCGGCACCGACAACAGCACCGACGACAGCGCCGAGACCGGTCCGATCCCCCGCGCCGGGCACCCGGGCGGCTGGGGCGACTGCCCCGGCGCGGCGGGGCCCGGCACCACGACCGGCGCGCCGGCACCGCCCGCCACCGGGCACGACCACGGCGCGGGACTCGGGGAAGGACACCGAGACGGACACAGCGCGGGACACCGAGAGGGACCCAGCGCGGCACACGGCCAGGGACACGAGCAGGGACACGGCCACGGCCACGGGCACGGCGCCGCGTCCCCGGCCGGACGACGGGTGCGGCGGCTGCTCGTCGCGCTGCTCGTGCCGTGCGTGCTCGCGACGCTCGCCGGGGTGGCCCTGCTGTGGCCGGGGGCGACCCCGGTCCCGGAGATCCCGCCCACCCAGCAGGTGCACGGCACCGTCACCACGGTGCAGGTCGCGGACTGCTCCCCCGGCGCCGGGGACCGTCGCTGCACCGGGGTGACGGTCGCGCTGTCCGACGGGCCCCGTGCCGGACGGGACCTGGTGCAGCTGGTGCCGAACGAGCCGTCGACACCGCGGTTCGCGGTGGGCGACCCGGTCACCCTGTCGTGGTCGGGCGCCAACCCCGACGACGCGGGCTCCTACCAGCTCGTCGACTTCCAGCGCGGCGCCCCGCTGGGGTGGCTGGCGGCGGCGTTCGCCCTGGCCGTCGTCGTGCTGGGACGGCTGCGCGGGTTCGCGGCGCTGGTCAGCCTGGCGCTGAGCTTCGTGATCCTGCTGTGGTTCGTGCTGCCGGCGATCCTGTCCGGTGGCTCCCCGCTCGCGGTCGCGGTCACCGGCGCCTGCCTGATCATGTTCGTGGTGCTGTACCTGACCCACGGGTTCACCGCGCGGACGTCGTGCGCGGTGCTCGGCACACTGGCCTCGCTCGCCCTGATCGGGCTGCTCGGCTACTTGTTCACCGTCACCTCCCGGCTCACCGGGCTCGACGACACCACCGCCACCCTGATCGGCACGCTCGGCCCCGGCGTACCGATCGACCCCCGCGGCCTGGTGCTGGCCGGGCTGGTGATCGGCGCGCTCGGGGCGCTGGACGACGTCACCGTCACCCAGGCGTCCGCGGTGTGGGAGCTGGGCGCGGCGAACCCGGGGATGAGCGTGGGCGAGCTGTTCGCCGCCGGGATGCGGATCGGCCGCGACCACGTCGCGTCCGCGGTGAACACCCTGGTGCTGGCCTACGCCGGGGCGGCGCTGCCGCTGCTGCTGTTGTTCACCGTCGCCGCCGGCGGGGTGACGCAGGTGCTGACCAGCCAGGACGTGGCGACCGAGATCGTGCGGACGCTGGTGGGCAGCATCGGTCTGGTCGCCGCCGTCCCGGTGACGACCGGGCTGGCCGCGCTGGTCGTCGGGCGGCGCTGAGTCTCACCCGGCGGGCTGGAGCACGAAGTCGTAGCGGGCCTCGTACCAGGGGGTGTCGCTGTGCCCGCCGTCCGGCGTGGGGCCGGGCTCGTGGCGGTCGAACGCCACGACGAGCTCGCGCTTCACACCGAACACGACGTCGGAGTCGAGGTACTCGGTGCCCTCCCGGAACAGGTGGGTGATCAGCGGTGCGTAGCCGGGCACGGCGAGCAGGAAGTGGATGTGCGCGGGCCGCATCGGGCTGATGTCGGTGCGCGAGATCAAGTCGCCGACCGGGCCGTCCATCGGGATGGCGTAGCCGAGCGGGGCGATGGTGCGCACGCAGTAGCGGCCGTCGGCGTCGGTCGTGTACTTCGCGCGCAGCCGGGCCTCGTCGACGTCGAGCTGGGCCTCGTAGGTGCCGTCGGCGTCGGACTGCCACACGTCGAGCACGGCGCCGGGGACGCCGGTGCCGTCGAGCGAGCGGACGGTGCCGTGCACGAACAGCAGGTCGCCGGGCAGCCCGTCGGACATGTCGGCGCCGAAGTCCTTCTCCGGGGAGCCGTCGATGTGGAACGGGCCCAGCACGGTCGCCGGGGTGGCGGCCGGGTCGAGGCGGTGGTTCTGCTGGACGACGAGCATGGACAGCCCGAGCACGTCGGAGGCGAGGATGAACTCCTCGCGCTTGTCGTCGGAGATCTGCCCGGTGGCGGTCAGCCAGCGCACGGCGGCCATCCACTCGTCCTCGGTGAGGTGGGTCTCGCGGGCGAAGTCGTGCAGGTGGCGCACCAGGGCGGTCATCAGCTCGGCGGTGCGCGGGTCGTGCGCGGTCGCCCAGCGCGCGACGGCGGCGTCGGTGATCGTGTCCTCGGTGACGGTGGTGGGCTGCGTCATCGCAGGTCTCCCTCGGGCTGGTACGGGTCGGGGTCGACGGACCGGTTGTGCAGGTCCACGGACAGGAAGATGTCGTTCGCGACGGGGTGGCGCAGCTCCTCCGCGAGCTGACCGATCAGACCGGCGGTCCGGGCGAGCAGCGCGAAGCCGCGCAGCAGCTCCAGCGGCAGCCCGAGGTCGGCCAGTGCCGCGCCGCAGACCCCTGCGCCGTTGAGCGGCAGCGTCCGGCCCAGCACCTGCGGGTGCACCCGGTCGATCGCGGCGAACAGGCGCAGGTGCGGGCCGAGCAGCCCCTCCTGTTCCGCGATGGCGAACAGCCGCGGGGTGCGGGGGTCGCCGTCCTTGTGGACGTGGTGGCCGAGGCCGGGGACGAACCGCTTCGCGGCCCGCTGCGCGGTGACGACGTCGAGCGCGACGGCGTCCCAGCCGTCGTCGTCGGTGGGGCGCTCGGTGGGCAGGTGGTCGTGCAGGAACCGGCCGCAGTCCTCGGTGACGCCGAGGAAGCGCGAGCCGCCACCGAGCAGGCCGGCGGCGAGCGCGCCCTGCACCGAGTCCGGCGCGGACAGGTGGGTGAGCCGCGTGACGATCGCGGTCGGGGTGAACCCGTGGTCGGCGAGGGCGGCGAGGACGGCCTCGAACACCCGGGGCTCACCGGGGGTCGGGCGGCGCTGGGTGGCGAGCCAGAACGCGAGCTCACCGAACCCGACGGTGCCCATCACGTCCTCGGCGAGGTCGTGGCCGAGCAGGGTGATGGCGTCCTTCGACGAGGCACCCAGGGCGGTGGGGTAGGTCATGAGTCGAGCCACTTCCGCAGGTCGGCGCCGTGCTCGTCGAGCTGCGGCGGGGGGAGCCGGTAGACGGCAGGGGTGGCGGAGAAGCGGACCGGGTGGCGCGTGGTGGGCACCGCCCGCTCCCCCTCCCCGACGGTGACGACGGGGTCGAGGCCGAACCGCTCCGCCATGGCGAAGCCGCCGTCGATGGTCTGGATGGGGCCCGACGGCACGCCGGCCTCGGTGAGCAGCTCGAACCACTCGACGGCGCCGCGGGTCGCGAGCCGCTCCTCCAGCAGCGGGCGCAGCGCCTCGCGGTGCACGGTGCGGTCGGCGTTGCGGGCGAAGCGGGGGTCGTCGGCGAGGTCTCCGACCCCGAGCACGACGCAGAGCTTGCGGAACTGGGCGTCGTTGCCGGCAGCGACGATGAGGTCGTCGTCGGCGGTCGGCATCGGCTCGTAGGGAAAGACCGACGGGTGGGCGTTGCCCATCCGGTACGGCACGGTGTCCCCGGCGACCCAGGCGGAGCTGTGGTTGACCAGCCCGGTGAGCGCCGAGGAGAGCAGGTTGACCTCGACGTGCTGGCCGGTGCCGGTGCGGTCGCGGTGGCGCAGCGCGGCCAGGATCCCGATCGCGGCGTGGTTGCCGGCCATCACGTCGAACACCGAGATGCCCGCCCGGTACGGCGGCCCGTCCGGATCGCCGGTGAGGCTCATGAGCCCGGACATCGCCTGGACCATGAGGTCGTAGCCCGGCACGTGCGCGCCCGCGCCGGAGCCGAACCCGGAGATCGAGGCGTAGACGACGCCCGGGTTGGTCGCGGCGACGGCGTCGAAGTCCAGCCCGAAGCGGGTCATCCCGCCGGGGCGCAGGTTCTCGATGACGACGTCGGCCCGCCGCGCGAGCTCGCGGGCGGCGGCGAGGTCGGTCTCGTCGCGCAGGTCCAGCGCGATGGAGCGCTTCCCGCGGTTGATGCCCAGGTAGTAGGTGGACTCCCCATCGCGCTCGGGCGGCATCCACGTCCGGGTGTCGTCGCCGGCCGGACCCTCGACCTTGACGACGTCGGCGCCCATGTCGGCCAGCAGCATCGTCGCGTACGGCCCGGCCAGGATGCGCGAGAAGTCGGCCACGAGGATGCCCTCGAGCGGCCCGCCGGTTCCAGCTTCCGCCATCATTTCCTCCGAAGTGATCGCTGTGCGGACGCCTGTCCGCCAGACGATCGTGGCCCCGTCCGGGCCGGGAGGTCAAGCCGGGGCGGACACGGTCACGTGCGGGGCGGTGGCGAGCCGGGCGAAGTCGGCGCTGATGTCGCCCGCGGTCTGCAGCAGCAGCGGCAGGTGGTGTTCGAGGAGGGTCTCCAGCGAGGTCTCCGCGGCGTGGCAGTTGACGTTGACCCCGGCGATCACCCGGCCCTCGCCATCGCGCAGGGGGGCGGCGACCGAGCGGATTCCGGGCGCCAGCTGCTCGTCGGTGAGCGCCCAGCCGCGGGCGCGGACCTCGCGCAGCTCCGCGTCGCGCTCGGCCGGAGTGGGGGCGCTGCGCGGGGTCAGCCCGGACCGCGACGGCTCGGCCAGCACGCGTTCCAGCTCGTCCGGGGCGAGCGCGGCGAGCTGCACCTTCCCCAGCGAGGTCGACGCCGCCGGGAACCGGGTCCCGATCTGGACCGACAGTGCGACGATCTTGGGCACCGCGACCCGCGCGACATAGACGATGTCGCTGCCGTCGAGCTGGGCGATCGAGCACGACTCGTGCGTGCGCCCGACCAGGCGCTCCAGGTGCGGGCGGGCGACGTCCCACAGCCCGGTGGAGCGGACGTAGGCGACGCCGAGGTCGAGCACCCGCGGCGTGAGGGTGTACCCGCGCTCGCAGGCGCGGACGTAGCCGAGCTCGGCCAGGGTGAGCAGCACCCGGCGCACGGTCGGCCGGGCGAGCCCGGTCGCCGCGGCGAGGTCGGCCAGGGTCATCTCCGGCCGGCCGGGCCGGAACGCGGTGATCACCTCCAGGCCGCGGGCGAGCGCCTCGATGAAGTCCGGGCCGGTCCCGTCGCGTGGCATGGGCGTCACGGTAGCGCCTCGCGTCCGCCCTGCGGACACACCGCGACCGACCGCACGACGACGGCGGCCCGGACGGTGACAGCCCGGACGTTGACAGCACAACCAGCGTGCGCGACAGTGACCGCCGTTCCACGGTGTCCGTTCAGCGGACGTCTGTCCGGCAGATCGAGGGGTGCGCCGATGAGCGTCGTCTTCCGCAACACGACCGTCCTGACCGTCGATGCGAGCCGGACGGTCCTGTCCGGCCACGACGTCCTGGTGACCGGCGACCGGATCGCCGCCGTCGGCGTCGGGCTGGCGGTTCCCGAGGGCACCGAGGAGATCGAGGCGGCCGGCGGCATCGTGATGCCCGGCATGATCGACACCCACCGGCACATGTGGCAGACCTCGCTGCGCGGCTACGGCGCCGACTGGACGCTGACCCAGTACTTCGTGTGGAACTACCTGGAGTGGGGGAAGGTCTTCCGTCCGGAGGACATCCACGCGGGCAACCTGCTCGCGGCGCTGGAGGCCCTCGACGCGGGCGTCACCACCACGGTCGACTGGTCGCACGGGCTGCAGACCCCGCAGCACGCCGACGCCGCCGTCGACGCCCTGACCTCCACCGCGGGCCGGTTCGTGCTCGCCTACGGCAACATCCACGACGCCCCCGCGAACTGGACCGCCGACCCCGGGTTCGCGGAGTTCGTGTCGCGGCGCATCACCCCCGGCGACGACATGCTGGGCTTCCAGCTGGCCTTCGACGTCACCGGCGACCCGGCGTTCCCCGAGCGTCCCGCGTTCGAGGTGGCCCGCGAGCTCGGCGTCGGCGTCACCACCCACGCCGGGGTGTGGGGCGCCACCAACGACGACGGCGTCCGGCTCATGCACGAGCACGGCTTCGCCGGCCCGGACACCGTCTACGTGCACGCCGCGTCGCTGTCCGCGGACTCCTACCACCGGATCGCCGCGACCGGCGGCTCGGTGTCGGTGTCCACCGAGAGCGAGCAGAGCGCCGGTCAGGGCTACCCGCCCACCTGGGCGCTGCGCGAGCACGGCATCCCGGTGTCGCTGTCGATGGACTCGTCGATGTGGTGGAGCGCGGACCTGTTCTCGGCGATGCGCACCACGCTGGGCGCCGACCGGTCCCGCGAGCACCTGGAGGCGCACGGGCGCGGGGACACCGTCACCCACTCGTCGCTGCGGGCCGAGCAGGTCGTCGAGTGGGCCACCCGCGGCGGGGCCCGCGCGATCGGGCGCGAGTCGGACCTGGGCTCGGTCGAGGTCGGGAAGAAGGCCGACCTGGTGCTGCTGCGCAACGACCACTCACCGGTGTCGTTCCCGGTGCTGCACCCGCACGGCCACGTCGCGTTCCAGGCCCAGCGCGGGGACGTGCACACGGTCCTGGTTGACGGGCGCGTGGTGAAGCGCGACGGGCGTCTCGTCGACGTCGACCTGCCCGCCGCCCGCGCAGCGGTCACCGCGACCGTGGAGCACCTGCGCGCGACGATGGGCGAGCAGGCGTGGCAGGCGGGGATGAACCCGGAGATCCCGGAGACCAAGGTCCTCGACAACCCCTACACCTACACCGACTACCGCAGCGCGGCGACGCACGGCGGCTGAGCGGCGGCGCCCGTTCAGGCGGGGGCGCGGGCGACGAGGTGCGCCTCGCCGTTGCCCTCGCGGTGGGCGAGGACCTCGAGGCCGGCGAACGCCGCGGTGAGCTCCCCCGGCGCCGCCCGGAACGCCCCGCCCGTGTCGCCGACCTCGGACAGGACCGTGATCACCAGCAGCCCTCCCGGGGCGAGCGCCGCGGCCATCGCCGGGTAGAGCGCCGGGTCGCGGAAGCGCTGGCACACGACGAGGTCGTAGCGGTCGTCCTCGGCCGGGAACCCGGCGTCGAGGTCGGCCTCCACCCAGCGCACGCGACCGGGCGGCTGCTCGCGGGTGACGAGCTCGGCTCCCGCGGCGAGCGCGGCCGGCGACACGTCGACGGCGACGACGTCGAGCCCGCGCCCGGCCAGCCACACCGCGACGCTCCCCCGCCCGCAGGCCACGTCCAGCGCCCGGCCGGACGACGGGAGCAGGTCGAGGTGCTCGCGCAGGGCGTCCGGCGGGGCGGGGGTGCCGGTGCCGAGGGCGCGGTGCTTCGCGTCCCACCGGTCCCGGTCGGTCCGGGCCACGGTGGGCCTCAGCCCGCCAGGGCGGTCACGACGGCGTCGGTGACCGCGTCCAGCGGGACGTCCTGCTGCTCGCCGGAGACGAGGTCCTTGAGCCCGACGGTGCCGTTCTCCAGGTCCCGGTCCCCCAGGACCAGCGCGAACCGCGCCCCGGACCGGTCGGCGGACTTCATCGCGCCCTTGAGTCCCCGGCCGCCGTAGGCCAGGTCGACCCGCAGGCCCCGGGCCCGCAGCTGCGCGGCGATCACGACCAGGCGGCGCTGCGCGGCGTCGCCGAGGGACACCCCGAACACCTCGACCCGCGCGTCCGACCAGGGCGCGACGCCCTCGGCGCGGCAGGCGAGCAGCGTGCGGTCGACGCCGATGCCGAACCCGACGCCGGACAGCTCCGGTCCGCCGAGGGTCGCCATGAGACCGTCGTAGCGGCCGCCACCGCCGATGCCGGACTGCGCGCCGAGGCCGTCGTGGACGAACTCGAAGGTCGTCTTGGTGTAGTAGTCCAGGCCCCTGACCATGCGCGGGTTCGGCGTGAAGGCGACGCCGAGGTCGTCGAGGTGGGCCAGCACGCGGGCGTGGTGGTCGGCGGCGGCGTCGGACAGGTGGTCCATCAGCAGCGGCGCGTCGGCCATCGCGGCGCGGATCTCGGGGCGCTTGTCGTCGAGCACCCGCAGCGGGTTGATCTCCGCCCGGGCCCGGGTCGCCTCGTCGAGGTCGAGCCCGGCCAGGAACTCCTGCAGCAGTGCGCGGTAGGCGGGGCGGCACTCGGCGTCGCCGAGGGAGGTGATCTCCAGGCGGTAGCCGGTCAGGCCGAGGGCCTTGAACCCCTCGTCGGCGATCGCGATGACCTCGGCGTCCAGGCCTGCGTCGTCCACCCCGATCGCCTCGACGCCGACCTGCTGGAGCTGCCGGTAGCGGCCGGCCTGGGGACGCTCGTAGCGGAAGAAGGGTCCGGCGTAGCGCAGCTTGACCGGCAGCCCCTGCTTGTCGAGGTTGTGCTCGATCACCGAGCGGACGACGCCCGCGGTGCCCTCGGGGCGCAGCGTCACCGAGCGGTCGCCGCGGTCGGCGAAGGTGTACATCTCCTTGGAGACGACGTCGGTGGACTCCCCCACCCCGCGGGCGTAGAGGCCGGTGTCCTCGAACACCGGCAGCTCGATGTGGCCGTACCCGGCGCGCTCGGCGGCGGCGGCGAGGGTGTCCCGCACGTGCACGAACCCGGCCGAGGACGGCGGGAGGTACTCGGGGATGCCCTTCGGCGCGGCGAACGGCTCGGGCCTGCGGGCCCGGCTCACCTGCGGCTCGGTGGCGGTCACGGTGGTTGCACGTCCTCTCCGGGGATCAGATCGGTCCTCCCAGCCTAGAACCGGTGTCTCTCAGCTTTCTCCCCAGGTCGCCCCGATACCCTCACCGCGCGTACGGATGATCAAGTCAGGGAGTTGGCGGGACGTGGCGACGAACGAGCAGCGCCGGGAGGCGGCCAAGCGCAAGCTGGAGGCGCAGCAGGCCCGCCGGGCCGAGCGCGAGCAGAAGCGCAAGCGGAACACGACGATCGCGGCCGTGGTGACCGTGCTGGTCGTCGTGCTGGCCGCGGTCGGGATCTACGCGCTGACCTCGGCCTGGGGCGGCCCCGACGACGCCACCCCGGCCGCCGCCCCGCCCGCCGGTGACGGCCCGGACACCTCCGGGCTGCCGACCGTCCCCCTGCCGAAGCGCCCGACGGCCCTGCCGGCCTCGGTCGACTGCACCTACCCCCGGGCTCCCGAGCCCGCCGCGAAGCCGGTGAACCCGCCGGCCGCCGGCGCCACCCCGGCGCAGGGGACGGTGACCGCGGACCTGCAGACCAGCGCCGGCCCGATCGACCTGACGCTGGACCGCGCCCTCGCGCCGTGCACGGTCAAGAGCTTCGCGAGCCTCGCGCAGCAGGGCTACTTCGACGGGACCTCCTGCCACCGGCTCACCACCAGCCCTGGCCTGCAGGTGCTGCAGTGCGGCGACCCGTCCGGCTCCGGCCGCGGCGGCCCCGGCTACTCCTTCGCCGACGAGGTGTTCCCCGGCCTCACCTACGGCCGCGGCCTGCTGGCGATGGCCAATGCCGGGCCGAACACCAACGGCAGCCAGTTCTTCATGATCTACGGCGACGCCCAGCTGCCCCCGAACTACACCGTGTTCGGCTCGATCGGCACCGCGGGGCTCGCGACCCTGGACAAGGTCGCCAAGGGCGGCGAGTCCGTCGGCTCCGGCGACGGCCTGCCGAGCATCCCGGTCGAGATCCAGCGCACCACCCTCGGCTGACCGGCGCCCCGGCCCGCCCCCGCGTGGGGTGGGCCGGGGTCAGGCCGCGCTGGTGACGCGGTAGACGTCGTAGACGCCCTCGATGTTGCGCACCGCGTGCAGCAGGTGCCCGAGGTGCTTCGGGTCCCCCATCTCGAAGGAGAACCGGGAGATCGCGACCCGGTCGCGCGACGTGGTCGTCGTCGCCGAGAGGATGTTGACCTTCTCGTCGGCCAGGACCTTCGTGACGTCGGACAGCAGCCGGTGCCGGTCGAGCGCCTCGACCTGGATGGCGACCAGGAACACCGACTCCGGCGACACCGACCAGGTCACGTCGACCAGGCGCTCCTCGCGGGCGGTGAGGTCGCCGGCGTTGGTGCAGTCGGTGCGGTGCACGCTGATCCCGCCGCCGCGGGTGACGAACCCGAGGATCTCGTCGCCGGGCACCGGGGTGCAGCAGCGGGCGAGCTTGACGTAGAGGTCACCGAGGGACTGGCCGTCGGCGCCGGTGACGACGACACCCGCGTTGCCCGACGGGCGGCGGTGGCGGACCGTCGACGGCGTCGCCCGCTCGGCGAGCTCCTCCTCGGCCTCCTCCTCGCCGCCGAACCAGGCCACGAGGCGCTGCACGACGTGCTGGGCGCTGGCCTGGTGCTCGCCGACGGCGGCGTAGAGCGCGGAGACGTCGGAGTAGTGCATCTCCCGGGCGAGCGCGGACATCGCGTCGGCGGAGATGAGCCGCTGCAGCGGCATCCCGGTGCGGCGCGCCTCCCGGGTGATCGCCTCCTTGCCCTCCTCGACGGCCTCCTCGCGACGTTCCTTCGCGAACCACTGCTTGATCTTGGCCTTGGCCCGCGGGGACTTCGCGATCTGCAGCCAGTCCCGGCTCGGCCCGGCGTCCTCGGCCTTCGAGGTGAAGATCTCGACGACGTCGCCGGAGGACAGCTGGCGCTCCAGCGCGACGAGCTTGCCGTTGACCCGGGACCCGATGCAGCGGTGCCCGACCTCGGTGTGCACGGCGTAGGCCAGGTCGATCGGGGTGGAGCCGGTCGGCAGGGTGACGACGTCGCCCTTCGGGGTGAAGACGAAGATCTCCCGCGCGGCGAGGTCGAAGCGCAGCGAGTCGAGGAACTCGCCGGGGTCGGCGGCCTCGCGCTGCCAGTCGAGCAGCTGGCGCATCCACGCCATCTCCTCGACCTCGACCTCCTTGTTGCCGCCGCCCTTGACCTCCTTGTACCGCCAGTGCGCGGCGATGCCGTACTCGGCGGTGCGGTGCATGGCGTGGGTGCGGATCTGCACCTCGAGGGGCTTGCCGTCCGGTCCGATCACCGTGGTGTGCAGCGACTGGTAGACCCCGAACCGGGGCTGGGCGATGTAGTCCTTGAAACGGCCGGGCATCGGCTGCCACAGCGCGTGCACCATGCCGATCGCGGCGTAGCAGTCGCGCACCTCGTCGACGAGCACCCGGACCCCGACGAGGTCGTGGATGTCGTCGAAGTCGCGGCCCTTGACGATCATCTTGCGGTAGATCGAGTAGTAGTGCTTCGGCCTGCCCTCGACCTTCGCCGGGATCCGCGCGGAGTCCAGCTGGGCGGACACCTCGTCGATGACCTGGCGCAGGTAGGTGTCGCGCGAGGGCGCCCGGTCGGCGACCAGCCGCACGATCTCCTGGTACTTCTTCGGCTGCAGGATCGCGAAGGACAGGTCCTCGAGCTCCAGCTTCACCGTGGCCATGCCGAGCCGGTGCGCGAGCGGGGCGAACACCTCGAGGGTCTCGTTCGCCTTCTTGACCTGCTTCTCCGGGCGCAGGAAGCGCATCGTGCGCATGTTGTGCAGCCGGTCGGACAGCTTGATGACCAGCACCCGCGGGTCCCGCGCCATCGCGACGACCATCTTGCGGATCGTCTCGGCCTCGGCGGCGGTGCCGAACTCGACCTTGTCGAGCTTGGTGACCCCGTCGACCAGGTGCGCGACCTCGTCGCCGAAGTCGGCGCGCAGCCGTTCCAGGGAGTAGTCGGCGTCCTCCACGGTGTCGTGCAGCAGCGCCGCGACCAGCGTCGTGGTGTCCATGCCCAGCTCGGCCAGGATCGTGGCGACGGCGAGCGGGTGGGTGATGTAGGGGTCCCCGGACTTGCGGGTCTGCCCGTCGTGCTTGTCCTCGGCGACGTCGTAGGCACGCTGCAGCAGCACCAGGTCGGCCTTGGGGTGCAGCGACCGGTGGACCGCGGCGAGCGGCTCCAGCACCGGGGTCACGATGGCGACGCGCTGCGGGGTCATCCGCCGGGCGATCCGGGCGCGGACCCGGCGGGTCGCGGACGGGCGTGGCGGCTCGTCGTCGGCAGGCGACAGCGGCCGCGTGGCCGGGTGGGTGCTCGTCCGGTCGACCTCGGTCACCGCACCTCCTGCTCGTGCTCGGGTGGCGGGGAGGTCCCCGCCACCCGAGGATAGTCCGCGTTCGGGCCCGCGTCGTCGTCAGGCGTTCAGCAGGGCGTCGATCCGCAGGTCACCGAGCTTCGCCCGGCCGTTCAGCGCGCTCAGTTCCAGCAGCGTGCCGAACCCGACGACCTCGGCCCCGACGTCGGTGAGCAGCGCGCAGGCCGCGGTGGCGGTGCCACCGGTGGCGAGCACGTCGTCGACCACGTAGACCCGGGCCCCCGGCTCGACGACGCCGGCCGGCAGCTCCAGGGTGGCGCTGCCGTACTCCAGGTCGTAGCTGCGCGACGCGGCGACCGCGGGCAGCTTGCCCGCCTTGCGGACCGGTACGGTCCCGACCCCGGCGACGAGCGCGACGGCGGCGCCGAGCAGGAACCCGCGCGCCTCCACCCCGACGACGAGGTCCGCCTGGCCGGCGCCCGCGGCCAGCTCGGTGGTGACGGTCGCGAAGGACTCCCCGTCCGCCAGCACCGGGGTGATGTCCCGGAACAGCACGCCGGGCTGCGGGTAGTCGGGAACCGAGCGGACCAGCTCGGCGACCAGGAGCAGGTCCTCTGCGGAGTCGCCGCTGATGCCGGGCCCGACCCGGATGCCGTCGACCTGTGCCCCGCTCACCCGCGACGCCGTCCGGTCTTGCCGGTCGGGCGGGCGCCGGGCCGCGGGGCGGCGGGTGCGGAGGAGCTCACGGCGGCGAGGGTGTCGGTGGCCGGGCCGCCGTCGACGTCGGAGTCGGGCCCGGTGTCGGGCCCGGAGTCCGTCCCGCCGCGGCCGGCCGCGCGGGCACGCCGGGCCTCGACCCGGGCGGCCTGGTCCCGGACCCGCTTGTCGCGCAGCTTGATGTCCACCAGCACGGGGGTGGCCAGCAGCAACGAGGAGACGACACCGGAGATCATGCCGACCAGCTGGACCAGGGCCAGGTCGGCCAGGGTGCCGACGCCGAGCAGCCCGACGCCGATCACGAGCAGGCCGAGCACCGGCAGGATCGCGATCAGCGAGGTGTTCATCGACCGCATGAGCGTCTGGTTCAGCGCGAGGTTCGCGGCCTCGGCGTAGGTGCGCCGGGTCAGCTTGAGCAGTCCGCGGGAGTTCTCCCGGACCTTGTCGAACACCACGACGGTGTCGTACAGGGAGAACCCGAGGATGGTGAGCAGCCCGATCACCGTGGCCGGGGTGACCTCCAGACCGATGATCGAGTACACGCCCGCGGTGACGACGATGTCGTTGATCAGAGCCACCAGCGCGGCGGCCGCCATCGCCCGCTCGAAGTAGAACGCCAGGAACAGCGTGACCAGCACGATGAACACGGCGAGCGCGATCAGCGCCTGTGTCGTGACCTCGCCGCCCCAGGTGCCCGAGACCTGCGAGTCGCTGATCGAGGCGGCGCTGGGGGTGCCGTCCGCGCCGAGCGGCTGCAGCTGGGTGAACAGCGCCTCGCGCAGCGGCACGAGCTGCTCGGAGGTCAGCGGCTCGGACTGCAGCACGATCGACGCGGCGTCGCCGGACCCGACGGACTGGGTGACCTCGGGCGCGGAGCCGATCACGCTCTCGTAGACCCGGTCGACCTGCTGGGTGCTGATCGCGCCGTTCGCCCCGGTGGCGGGCATCTGGATCTGGGAGCCGCCGGTGAAGTCGATCCCGAGGTTGAAGCCCCGGAAGACCAGCGACAGCAGGCAGATCGCGATGAGCACGCCGAACCCGATGTACCAGGTCTTCCGGCGGCCGATGATGTCGACGTTCGCGGTGCCGGTGGTGAGCCGGGTCCAGCCCGACATCGACTCGGGGTTCGTCATGCGCCCGCTCCCTTCCCGGTGGTGGCCGCGCGCCTGCCGACGGCCGGCTTCTCACGGCGGTGCCGCTGCCCGATCCGGTCGACGGCCGCGAGCCCGGACAGCCCGGGCCTGCCCAGCGACTTCGACCGGGAGATGAGCACGACCAGCGGGAACGTCACGAGGAACACGACGACGAGGTCGAGGATCGTGGACATGCCCAGAGTGAACGCGAAGCCGCGGACCTCGCCGACGGCCAGGATGTAGAGCACCGCGGCGGCGAGGAAGCTGACGGCGTCGGCGGTGAGGATCGTGCGCCGCGCCCGCTCCCAGGACCGCGGGACGGCCGAGCGGAACGTGCGGCCCTCCCGCATCTCGTCCTTGAGCCGCTCGAAGAAGATGACGAACGAGTCGGCGGTGATGCCGATGGCGATGATGAACCCGGCGACGCCGGCGAGGTCGAGGGTGAACCCGATCCAGCGCCCGAGCAGGATCAGCACCGCGTAGACGACCAGGCCGGACAGGGCCAGCGACAGGATCGTCAGGATGCCGAGCAGCCGGTAGTAGAACAGGCAGTAGGCGAACACCAGGGCCAGTCCGACGGCGCCGGCGAGCAGCCCGGCCTCCAGCGAGGCGAGCCCCAGGGTGGCCGAGACGGTCTGGGCGTTCCCGGAGTCGAACGACAGCGGCAGCGAGCCGTAGCGCAGCACCTGGGCGAGCTGCTGGGCCCGCTCCTGGTTGAACTGCCCGGAGATCTGGGTCTGCCCGTAGATCGGCTGGTTGATCGTGGGGGCCGAGACGACGTCGCCGTCGAGCACGAACGCCACGTTCTTGCCGACGTTGTTCGTCGTGTACTGCCCCCAGGTGTCGGCGCCCTGCGGCTTGAAGGTCAGCGAGACCACCCAGCCTGCGCCCTGCGGGTTCTGCTGGGCCTGGGCCGAGGCGATCTCGGTGCCCTCCAGGAAGGAGGGGCCGAGCAGGTACTTGTTCTGCTTGTCCTCGCTGCACGCGACCAGCGGCTTCGTCGGGTCGTCGTAGCCCTGCAGCGGGTCGGGGGCGTTGCAGTCCAGGGTCAGCAGCGCCTGCAGCTGGGTGGCCTGGTCGGTGCTCTGCCGGGTCTCACGGAGCTTCGTGACCTCGGCGGCGACCCGCGGGTCGTCCGGGGCGAGCCCACCAGGGCCCGGTGCGGGGGACGGCGCGGGCGTCGGCGGCGGGTCCTGCAGCGGCGAGACCTGCGCGACCGGGGCGACGGGGCGGCTCTGCTCGCCCATCCCCTGCGGCTGCGCAGGGGCAGGGCTCGCGGGGGCCGGGCTCGCCGGGGCCTGACCGGTCTGCGCGCCCTGGCCCGGTGCGGGCTGCCCGCCGGCGGCCTGGTTCGCCGGGACCGGGCCCTGCAGCACCTCGCGGAAACGCAGCTGCGCGGTCTGCCCCAGGGAGCGGGCCTGCTCGCCGGCGTCACCGGGGACGGTGATGACGATGTTGCTGCCGTCCAGCTGGACCTCGGCGCCGCTGACACCGAGCCCGTTGACGCGCTGCTCGATGATGTCCTGCGCCTGGACCAGCTGGTCACGCGGCGGTGGCTGCCCGTCGGTGGTGCGCGCGGTGAGCGTGACGCGGGTGCCACCCTGCAGGTCGATGCCCAGCTTCGGCGTGAGGTTGCCGCCCCCGGTGAGGAACACCAGTGCGTACAGCACCACGACGATGCCTGCGAAGGCCGTCAGGTAGCGCCAGGGGCGCACGTGCTGCTGCCCCGACGACGTTGCCACGTGATCGTTCTCCTGATCCGACTCGTGCGGCGGCCGCGGCCTGCCTCACGGTCGGTCGCCGTCCCACCGGGCCGGTGCGGCAGAGCCGCGGCCGGGCCCGGTACGGACGCCGAGGCCGCCGGAACGGGCCGTCCGGCCCGTTCCCGACGTGCTCAGTGGATGGTCGGCTTGTTCTCCGACGCGTCCTTGTCGGCCGACTCGGCGACGGTCTCCTCCGTCGCCTCCTCGGTCGTGACCTTCTCCCGGATCGCCGCACGCAGCCAGGTGGTGACCACGCCGTCGGCGATCTCGAGGTCGATCGTGTCCTCGTACGAGGCGTCGACGATGGTGCCCCGCAGCCCGGACGTGGTGACGACGACGTCGCCGTCCTCCAGCGCCTGCTGCATCGCCTGCGTCTCCGCCATCTGCCTGCGCTGCTTGCGGCCGTTGAGGAACAACGGCACGAACAGCAGCAGGATGATGAGGAACGGCAGCAGTGAGAAGATGCTCGAGCCGCCACCGGCCTGCTGGGCGAGAATTGATGTCATCGTGCGGGGTCTCCGTCTCGTCTCGTAATCGTGAGTGTGCCAGCCGGGACCGACACCGACGGCCTGCCCCCTCCCGGTGGCGGACCGCTCGTCGCAGTGCGGCGGGCCGAACGGCGTCGTCCGGGAGCTGTCGACTGTCCGACCTGCCCCGGAACGAGTCGCACGCCCGGATCGTTCCGACGTCCCGGTCCGGGTCGCCGGTCGGGGCACGCGGTGTCCGGAGGGCTCCGCGCGGTGTGCGGGCACCAGGGTGCCCGTCGTCCCGGCCGGGCGCTGCCCGATCCGTTCGGTCCGTCCGGATCCTCCCATGTGCGACCGGTCGTGCGCTCCGGCGCCCCGGCGGCGCGCCGGGTCAGAACAGCGGGTCGATCCGGTGTCCGGCAGGCGCGTCCGCGGGCGGGGTCAGCCCGAGGTGGGTCCAGGCCAGCGGGGTCGCGACCCGCCCGCGCGGGGTGCGGGCGATCATCCCGGCCCGCACCAGGTAGGGCTCGCAGACCTCCTCGACGGTCCCGGGCTCCTCCCCGACCGCGACGGCGAGGGTCGACACCCCGACCGGGCCGCCGTGGAAGGAGCGGACCAGCGCGCCGAGCACCGCGCGGTCGAGGCGGTCGAGGCCAAGCTCGTCGACGTCGTAGACGGCCAGCGCGTCGCGGGCGACCTCCCGGGTGACGACCCCGTCCGCGCGGACCTCGGCGTAGTCGCGGACCCGGCGCAGCAGCCGGTTCGCCACCCGGGGGGTGCCGCGGCAGCGACCGGCGATCTCAGCCCCGCCGTCGGGGCGCAGGTCGATGCCGAGGATCCCGGCGGCACGGCGGAGCACGAGCTCCAGCTCGGGGACGTCGTAGAACTCCATCTGCCCGGTGAACCCGAACCGGTCGCGCAGCGGACCGGTCAGCGAGCCGGCCCGCGTCGTGGCCCCGACCAGGGTGAACGGCGCGACCTCCAGCGGGATCGAGGTGGCACCAGGGCCCTTGCCGACGACGACGTCGACCCGGAAGTCCTCCATCGCGAGGTAGAGCATCTCCTCGGCGGGCCGGGCGGTGCGGTGGATCTCGTCGATGAACAGCACGTCGCCGGGCACGAGGTTGGACAGCATCGCGGCGAGGTCCCCGGCACGCTCCAGCGCCGGGCCGGAGGTCAGCCGGATCGCGGCCCCCATCTCCTGGGCGATGATCATGGCGAGGCTGGTCTTGCCGAGCCCGGGCGGGCCGGACAGCAGGATGTGGTCCGGCGGGTCGCCGCGGCGACGGGCGCCCTCCAGCACCAGCTGCAGCTGCTCGCGGACCCGGGGCTGGCCGACGAACTCGGCCAGCGAGCGGGGCCGCAGCGACGCCTCGACGTCGGTGTCCCCCGGCTGGACCCCGGCGTCCACGGCGCGCTCGTCGAGCCGGCCGTCGACCCCGGCATAGGGGTCGGGGTCGGTCACCGCGACCGGCCCAGGCTCGACAGCGCGGTGCGCAGCAGGTCCCGGGCGTCGGTGTCGGGGGCGTGGGCCAGGACCGCGTCGACGGCCTGCTCGGCCGGGCGCTGGGTGAAGCCGAGCCCGAGCAGCGCCTCGACGACCTGGTCGCGCACCCCGAGCATCGGGGCCGGTGCGGCCGCGACGGCGCCCGCGGGCACCGCGGCCGGCGCGGTCACCTTGTCGCGCAGCTCCACGACCAGGCGTTCGGCGCTCTTGCGCCCGACGCCCGGGATGCGGGTGAGCACGGCCAGGTCGCCGTCGGCCAGCGCGCGGCGCAGCGTGTCCGGCTCCAGCACCGCGATCGTGGCGAGCGCGAGCCGCGTCCCGATCCCGGACACCGTCTGCAGCAGCAGGAACAGCTCGCGTTCCTCGGCGTCGGCGAACCCGTAGAGGGTCAGCGAGTCCTCGCGCACCACCAACGTGGTCGGCAGCCGGGCCTCGTCCCCGCGACGCAGCCCGCCCAGCGTGGCGGGGGTGGCGTACACCGCGAGCCCGACCCCACCCACCTCGATGACCGCGTGGTCCAGCCCGATCTCCAGCACCGGACCGCGCACCGAGTGGATCACTGACAGGTCCCCTTCCGACGAACGACCGTTCGAGCACCGACGCTACCGGGCCGCACCGACCGGACCGCACGCGACACCACGCCACCACCGGGCGAGAGGGATCAGCGCGCGCGCCACCCGCCGGTCGAGCGGGCGTCGGCGGCCGCGCGGGCCGCGGCCCACTGCTCGGCGGCACCGGGCCGGGCGCCGCCGCGCTCGCGCTGGGCCTCGGCGAGCCGGGCACGGTGCACCGCGGCCAGCTCCTCGGCGCGGGCCTGGGCCTGCGCCATCCGGTCGATCATCGGTGAGCGCCAGCAGTGGCAGATGGCGAGCGCGAGCGCGTCGGCGGCGTCGGCGGGCTTCGGGGGTGCGTCCAGGCCGAGGAGCCGGGTGACCATCGCGGTGACCTGCGCCTTGCCCGCGCGGCCCTCCCCGGTGACGGCGGCCTTCACCTCGCTGGGGGTGTGGAAGGCGACCGGCAGCCCCGCCCGGGCCGCGACGAGCGCGACGACGCCGCTGACCTGCGCGGTGCCCATCACGGTGCGGACGTTGTTCTGGCTGAACACCCGCTCGACGGCGATCACGTCGGGTCGGTGCCGGGCCACCCAGCGCTCCACCTCGTCGGCGACGGCGAGCAGCCGCCGTTCCAGCGGCAGGGCCGGCTCACTGCGGGCGACGCCGACGTCGACGAACCCGACGGTCCGGCCCGCACCGGCCTCGACGACGCCGATGCCGCACCGCGTCAGTCCGGGGTCGACCCCGAGCACCCGCACCGCGTCCCCCTCGCCTCGGACCGCACAGCCGTTCGAGAACCGTACCGGTCGGGACGGTCCCGTCCGGGCGGGCACGCCGGACCGGCGGGTCCGGACCGGGCCGGGCGGACCGGGGTGACGCCCGGGATGACAGGGTGCGCAGGTGACGTCGTTCCTCCGGGTCCTCGCGTGGGTGTGGGCCGCGCTGCTGCTGGTCGTGCTGGTGGGGACGTTCCGCCCCGAGACCCCGGCGATCGGGCTCGCGGGGTCGTTCCTGTCCGGGGCGTACCCGCTGCACGTCGCCCTCGCCGGGGTGCTGGGGATCCTGTTCGGGCTGGCCGCGCGGGCCGCGGGCGCACGGTTCACCGGCGTCGCGACGGCGGTGCTCGCCCTGGCGGCGGTCGTCGGGTCGGTCACGGTGCTGGCCGCGCAGGGCCGGGCCGCGTCCGAGCAGGGCGTCCCGCTGGACTGGACGGCGGCGCTGACCGAGCTGGGCCAGCCCGACGGGAAGCCCGACCGGTCGGTGGAGTTCGCCCCCGGCCGCACGCTGGACCTCTACCTGCCGACCGGCGCGGGTCCGCACCCGACGATGGTGTGGGTGCACGGCGGGTCGTGGACCAGAGGGGACCGCAGCGACCGCACCGCGCTGAATCGGTGGCTCGCCGAGCGCGGCTGGGCGGTCGCCGCGGTGGACTACCGGCTGCCGCCACCCGAGCCCGTCGGCCGCGACCAGCAGCGCGACGTCGCGTGCGCCGTCGACTGGGTCCGCGCGCACGCGGGCGAGGCGGGTCTGGACCCCGCGCGGCTGGTCCTGGGCGGGCAGTCCGCCGGGGCGACGCTGGCGCTGTCGGTCACCTCCGGACTGCTCGACGGGACGCTGGCGTGCTCCGAGGCACCCGCCGCGTACGGCGGCACCGGCCCGGCCGACGCCCCACCGCCGACGCCCGGCCCGCCGCCGGTCGGCGTGGTCGCCTACTACCCGCCCGTCGACCTGACGCTGGTCGACCCCGACCTACAGCGCACCCTGTTCGGCGGCACCGCCGACCAGGCGCCGGGCCTGCTGCGGCTGCTCTCCCCCGCCGAGCAGGTGCGCCCCGGGCTCCCACCGACCCTGCTGCTGCTCGGCTCCGCGGACCACTACGTCCTGCCCGACCGGGTCGCCGCCTACGACCGGCAGCTCCGCTCCGCGGGGGTCGACGGCAGGCTGGTCACCGTCCCCTACGCCGACCACGTCTTCGACCGCCCCTTCGGCAGTCCCGGTGCGCAGCTGACCCGGGAGGCCGTGATCCGCTTCCTGACCGGGCTGAACTGATGCGGGTCGAGATCACCGCACTGGTGGTCGCGTCCCGGCACGCCTACGAGGGCAGGCCCGCCGACGGGCCGCGTCCCGACCCGGAGCCGCCGCTGCGCGACGAGGTCCGGGTACGCGCCGGCCACGGGATCGTCGGCGACCGCTACGCCGGCCACCCGGCGCACGCCCGCGCCGCGGTGACGCTGCTGGCCGCGGAGTCGCTGGACCACCTGCGCACGGTCCTCGGCGACGTCGTCGAGGCCACCGCGACCCCGCGGGCGGCGCGGCGCAACATCGTGCTGCGCGGCGCCCCGGTCGACGCGCTCGCCGCACCGGGCCGGGGCGGCACCGGCGCGCTGTTCGCCCTGGACTCCGGCGACGGCCCGGTCCGCTTCCGCGCGCACCGCGCCGCCGCGCCGTGCCGCTGGATGGACACCGAGATCGGCGACGGCGCGTGGGCCGCGCTGCGTGGCCGGGGCGGGGTCCGCTGCGAGCCCCTCGACGACGGCGTGCTCCGCCTCGCCCCCGCCGAGCTGACGATCCTGGAACCGGCGGCAGCCGCACCGCAGGGATCCACACAGCGGGGATCCACACCGTAGGGACCCGCACAGCACGGATCCGCACCACACGGATCCGCACCACGGGGATCCGCACCACGGGGATCCGCACCACCGAGAGCAGCACCACCGAGAGCAGCACCGCGGGGATCCGCGACGTCGAGAGCAGCGCCACCGAGGCCAGCGCTGCCGGGATCCGCACCGCCGGACGCCGGGCACCGACCGTCCGGCGGGGGGCCCGCACCGTCCGCCGCCACGCTGTAACAGCAGGTAGGAGGGTTTGCGACCCTACCGACGTCGGCACCGCAGGAGGTGACGCCGATGTCGTCCCCGGTCCCGCATCCCCGCCGCCCCGACGTGCCGCCGGCCGTCCCCGCGCAGGCGGGCGTCGTCGTGCACCGGGGTCTGCCCGGGGACCGGGCGACCTGGGCCCGCCGGGCCGTCCTGATCGGGGAGCTGCTGGTCGCCCTGGCCGATGCCGAGGCCGGCGGGCTGGAGCTTCCGCCGTCGCTGGCCGGGCGGCGTGCGCTGCGGGCATGGTCGCGTTCCGCGGAACGCGCGGTGGCCGCGGCCGGGGACGCCGACGCGGTCGTCGCGGTCCACACCGACGACGCCGACGTCCTCGCCGCCGCCGGGCGCGACCTGGCCGCGGTGCTGCGCCACGAGCGCGACACCCGACGCCGCACCGGCCCCCGTGCCACCCCGATCGGCCTCGCGGCCGGTGGCACGACCGACACCACCACGGGCGTCACGGCCGGCACCACAGGCACGGAGGGCACGGCCGGCACGGTCGGGCGGCTCTGCGCGATCCTGCACGCCGCGGCCCGCCGTCAGGACGTCGCGGTCGAGCAGCTCGTCGCGGAGCTGGGCCGCGCCGGCCGCATCCTCGCGCCGGGACATCTGCGCCACCGCTCCGCAGCCGCACACGGCACCGGAGCCGGCACCGCGCCCACCCGGGGAGCGGTCGCCGGCTGACCCGGGCGCGAGGTCAGTGAGGTGTTCTCAGTAGCGGGTTGATCATGTCGTGCGGTCGTACTCGGTGTGGAGTAGTACGAGCGCAGCTGCGGTGATCGCGCCGGTGCGCCAGGGACATAGCGTGACTCGCCGCAACGCGGCGAAGGTGGTCTTGAGCAGGGCGTTTCCGCGTTCGGCCAGAGCACGAAGGGCTGAGTGCAGGGTGTTGACGGTGCGCTGGTTGACCGTCTGCCCGCGGCCGGGGGCGAGTTTGATGGGCACGGTGAGCCGGTCGGCTTCGCCTTCGTAGCCGAGGTCGCCCAGCGCGGCGTGGGTGTCGTCGGTGAACGCGGCCAGGCCCTCGAGCAGCCCGGGGTGGGTACGGGCGCAGCGGGTGTCGTGCTCGCGGCCCGGCCGCACGTCGCTGGTCCATAGCGGCCATCCATCAGGTGCGGTGAGGACCTGGATGTTCCCGCCGTGGCGGCGGTGCTTGCCCGACCACCACAGGTCGACCCCGGGGGTGAGGCCGAGCGCGCGGCACCGGTCGGTGGCGATCAGGGTGCCGTCGAGATTCACGTGGGTGTGCCCGGCTGTGCGGGCGGCGAGCAGGGCTCCGTGCAGGCCGGGTGCGGCCGCGGCGAGGACGTCGATGCCTTCGTGCAGGTAACGGTAGGCCGTTGCAGTGCTGATCGCGTTGTCACCGGCCAAACATCGGACCCGGGTAGCATCACAGAACCAGCGGATCACCAGCACTGCCTGGGCGAACGGGGTCAACGCCCGCCGCCGGGTGCCACGTCGACGGCGTTGAAGGACCAGGAGCCGCGCCAGATAGGCCACGGTGCGCTCCCCGATCGGGAGGACAGCGGTGTAGGTGACAGGATCAGACATGCAGGACCTCGGTGACGGTGTCGATCTGTGCTGGACCGAACCGATCTACCGGGGTCCTGCCCCGTTCCCGCTCATCTCACCACCCTCGGCGTGTCGCCACGACCTGCCACCCCGCTACTGAGAACACCTCAATGTGACCGGACAATGTCGATAGGGGTCGGTAGGGGCCCGGACAGGGGTTTCGTCGCCGTCCGCTCACGTAGCGTCGGCGCAAATCCAGCCCCTCGTCCCGCCGAGCCGAGTTCTCGACTGGGCCGCCGGCACCCTTTCCCGCACGAGGAGACCACCGACCGTGTCCATTCGACGCGCCACACTCGGCGCGGGCGCCGCCCTGGCAGCCATCGCCGTTCTGCTCAGCGCCTGCTCGACCGGCCCGTCGGCGAGCGGGACGCCCCCGACCGGCGAACCGGTCAATGGCGGCAGGCTCACCTACGCCCTGAGCACCGATCCGCTGTCGTTCAACCCGTCCGGGAACAATGCCGGCAACGACTCGTGGACGGTCACCCGGCAGTTGTTCGACTCGTTGTTGTACCTCGACCCGAACAGCAAGAAGCTCGAACCGTGGCTGGCGAAGAGCTGGTCGAGCAACGCCGACGCGACGGCGTTCACCTTCGAGCTGCGTGACGACGCCACGTTCTCCGACGGGAGCAAGGTCACCGCGAACGACGTCAAGGCGACCTTCGACGACCTGGTCGCGAACAAGGCGAAGAGTCCCGGCACGGCAAGCTTCTTCAGCGGCTACCGGACCACCGACGCGGTCGACGCCGACACCGTGACGGTCCGGTTCTCCACACCGAACGCCGCGTTCCCCGCCAACACGGCGGGCGTGATGCTCGGCATCGTGTCGCAGGCGACGACGAGGATCCCCTACGACGAGCGCGCGACCGGCAAGGGCGTGGTCGGTTCGGGTCCGTTCGTCCTGCAGAACTACACCAAGGACGTCTCCACCACCCTGGTGCGGCGGCCCGACTACGCGTGGGCACCCGCCGGATTCGCCACCACCGGGGCAGCGCACCTGGACGCGATCGACTTCACGGTCGTGCCCGAGTCGACGGTCCGGTCGGGCAGCCTGACCTCCGGCTCGGTCGATGTGATCAACGGTGTCGACCCGACGGCGGTGGGCGAGCTGGAAGGGGCGGGCACCGTGGTGAGCCGCTCCACGCCGGGCTACGTCAACGGCCTCTACTTCAACGTGTCCCGGCCCGCGACGGGTGACCTCGCCGTGCGGCGGGGCATCGCCCACGCCGTGGACGCCGGGCAGATCCGCGACACCGCGGTGACCGACGAGTTCGCAGTGGGCACCAGCATCCTGTCCGCGGCGACCCCCGGGTGGTCCGACCAGAGCTCGTGGTTCGGGTTCGACGCGGCCGCGGCCGGGCGCGACCTGGACTCCGCCGGGTGGGTTACCGGCCCGGACGGCATCCGGGCGAAGGACGGGAACCGGCTGTCCCTGAAGCTGATCTACATGAACACCTCGGGCCAGACCCAGAGCGCGGTCGAGGTGCTGCAGCAGCAGCTCCGCGCCGCGGGCGTCGAGCTCGTGCTCTCGGGTGGGGCGGCGCCGGACTTCCTGGCCGCCTGGCAGAGCGGCGCGTTCGACGCGGCGTGGATCGCCGGCGGCGCGTCGGACCCGGACATCCTGCGCACCGTGTACTCCGCGAGCGGCACCAACTTCTACAAGGTGAAGGACCCGACCCTCGACGGCCTGCTGACCCGCCAGCTCGCCTCCGTCGACCAGGCCGTCCGCTTCGGGGTGCTCGCGGACGTGCAGAAGCGGATCGCCGAGCAGTACTACCAGGTCCCGGTCTACGAGAACACCGGGATCGTCGCCACCACCAGGGGTGTGCACGGCGTGGTGCTCGGCGCGGACTCGCGGCCCGACCTGCTGGTCGGCGCCTGGAAGGACCCCACCTGAGCGATCACCGGCTCCCGCCCGCGCGGGAGCCGGTGATCCCCTGACGGTCACGAACTGGGAGCGCTCCGTTTGACTCGCTACGTCCTGGGCCGCCTCGGGCAGGCCCTGCTGGTGGTCTGGGCCGCCTACACCATCACCTTCGCGGTGCTCTACGTGCTGCCCGGGGACCCGGTGACCCTGATGGCGGGCACGGGCGTCGGGTTCCTCACCCCAGCCCAGCTCGACGGTCTGCGCCACGAGTACGGGTTCGACCGTCCACTCGTCGTCCAGTACGCGACCCGCCTGGGCGCCGCGGCCGTCGGGGACTGGGGGCACTCGATCGTCAGCAACCGTCCGGTGCTCGACGTGGTCGGCGAGGCCCTGCTCTCGACACTGCAGCTGACGGCCGCCGGGCTGACGGTCGCCGTCGTCGGCGGGACCGTGCTGGCGCTGGTGACCGTCGGGACGGGTCGGCGGTGGCTCGCCCAGCTGCTCGGCGTGCTACCGCCCCTCGGGGTCGCGGTTCCGGCCTTCTGGTTCGGGCTGCTGCTCATCCAGTGGTTCGCCTTCGGCATACCGCTGTTCCCCGCGTTCGGTGCGCAGGGCCCCGCCTCGCTGGTGCTGCCGGCGGTGGCGCTGGCCGTCCCGACCGGCGCCACGATCGCCCAGCTGCTGACCCGCAGCCTCGACGCCACGCTGGCCGAGCCCTACATCCACACCATCCGCGCCCGCGGCGCCGGAACCGGGCGGGTCCTGCTGCGGCACGCCCTGCGCAACGCCGCTCTGCCGACCGTGACCATGACCGGGCTGATCGTCGGTGGGCTGCTGTCGGGGGCGGTGGTCGTGGAGACCGTGTTCTCCCGGCCCGGTCTGGGCCGGGTCGTGGCACAGGCCGTCGAGCAGCAGGACGTGGCGGTGGTGCAGGGCGTCGTCGTCCTCGCCGCGATCGTGTTCGTGCTGACCGGGTTGGTGGTCGACCTGCTCTACCCGGTCCTCGACCCCCGGATCCGGGTCGCCGGCCGGCGGCCGGCCCGTTCGGTTCCGGGAGGTGCGGCATGACGCTCGCCCTCGAGGATCCTCCCGTCACGGCACCGCAGCGACCGGCCGGAGGACGACGTCGTCGCCGGCCTCCGATGGGCCTGGTCCTCGCCTGCGGATGGCTGCTCGCGGTCGCGGTCGCGGTGTTCGTCCCGCACCTGCTCGCGGCGGGGGACCCACTCGCCGGAGTGCCGGCGCTGAAGCTGGAACCTCCCTCGGCCGAGCACTGGCTGGGCACCGACGCGGTGGGGCGGGACCTCTACACCCGCGTGGTGCACGGCACCGGGCTCACGATGCGCACGGCGGTGCTCGCGGTGGCGATGGGCGTGCTGTTCGGCTCCGCGCTGGGGCTGCTGGCCGGGCTGGCGGGCGGGGCCGTCGACATCGTCGTCATGCGGGTGGTGGACGTCCTGTTCGCCGTGCCGGGGATCCTGCTGTCGCTCGCGCTGATCACCGTGCTCGGCGTGGGTACCGCCGCGGTCGCGTTCGCCGTCTCGCTCGGCAGCATCGCGGGCATCGCCCGGGTCCTGCGGTCGGAGGTCCTCAAGGTACGGACCTCCCCCTACATCGAGGCCGCGCAGGTCAGCGGGAACCGGCCGCTGCGGCTCACCCTGCGCCACGTCCTCCCCAACGCCGTCACCCCACTGCTCGCCCTCGCCGCCCTCGAGCTCGCCGCCGCCATCCTGTCCGTGTCCGCGCTCGGCTTCCTCGGTTACGGCGCCCAGCCCCCCGCCCCGGAGTGGGGGGCCATGGTCGCCGCCGGTCGCGACTCCCTCCGCACGGCGTGGTGGCTCACCACCTTTCCCGGCCTGGCGATCGTGGCCACCGTGCTGGCCGCGAACCGGCTGTCGCTGCTCGTCGGACGGAGACCGCGATGAACCCGGTGCTGACGGTCGAGGGTCTCGCGGTCCGCTACGGGTCCGTCGAGGCCGTGCGCGGCGTGTCCTTCCACGTCGACCCGGGTGAGACGGTCGCGCTCGTGGGCGAGTCCGGCTCGGGCAAGTCCACCCTGGCCCACGCCGCGCTCGGACTGCTGCCCCCGGGGGCGGCGGTCACCGCCGGACGGGTCGTGGTTCGCGGCACCGACCTCGCCGCGGCGGACGACCGTGAGCTGCGCCGGCTGCGGGGCCGCACCGTGGCCCTCGTCCCCCAGGACCCCGGCGCGTCGCTCGATCCCGTCATGCGGGTCGGACGGCAGGTCGCCGAGGTCCTGGAGATCCACGGTCTCGCCACGGGGCGAGCAGCCGCGGCCCTCGCCCGCGAGGCGCTCGCCCGTGCCGGACTCGATCCGGACCGGGTCGCGCACCGGTACCCGCACGAGCTGTCCGGGGGGATGCGCCAGCGGGTCCTCATCGCGGCCGCGCTGGCCGGGGGCCCGGCGCTGATCGTGGCCGACGAGCCCACCAGCGCGCTGGACGTGACGGTCCAGAAGCAGATCCTCGACCATCTCGCGGCCCTGACCGCGCAGAGCGGCACCAGCCTGCTGCTCGTCACCCACGACCTCGCGGTCGCCGCCGAGCGTGCGGACCGGGTGCTGGTGATGCGGGCCGGAGAGCTCGTCGAGTCCGGCCATCCCGCCCAGGTGTTCGACGCTCCGCGCCACCCCTACACCCGCGAGCTGGCCGCCGCCGCACCGCGGCGCGACGGCGTGAGCGAGCGTGTCGGTCGCGACGCCGACGAGCCGCCGCTCCTGGTGCTCGACGGGGTCGGCAAGACCTACCCGTCCCGCACCGGCCGGGCGGCCGAGCGACCCGCGGTCGAGGCACTGGACCTCACCGTCTCCCGCGGGCGCACCCTCGCGCTGGTCGGCGAGTCCGGTTCCGGGAAGACGACCGTCGGACGGCTGGTGCTGCGGCTGGTCGACGCCGACACCGGCCGGATCACCCTCGACGGTCTCGACGTCACCACCACCCGTGGGCCCGAGCTGCGCGCGCTGCGCCGCCGGGTCCAGCTCGTGCAGCAGAACCCGTTCACGGCGCTGAACCCGCGCCTGACCGTCGAGGCGATCATCGCGGACCCGTTGCACGCGCACCGCATCGGCAGCTCCGCCGATCGTCGACGACGTGCGGCCGAGCTCGCCGACGTCGTGCACCTCCCCGCCGACGCCCTCCACCGGCGGGCCGCGGAGCTCTCCGGCGGTCAGCGCCAGCGGGTGGCCGTCGCGCGGGCCCTCGCCCTCGACCCCGAGCTCGTCGTCCTCGACGAACCGGTCTCGGCACTCGACGTGTCCGTCCAGGCACGCATCCTCGATCTGCTCTCCGGGCTGCAGCGTGACCGGGGCATCGGCTACCTGTTCATCACCCACGATCTCGCCGTCGCGCGCGAGATCGCCCACGACGTCGCCGTCATGCGCACCGGCCGTCTCGTCGAGCACGGGCCTGCCGCCACGGTCCTGTCCGACCCGCAGGACGCCTACACCAGGGCGTTGCTCGATGCGGTCCCCGATCCCCGTCGCCACCGGCCGGTGACGACGCCGTCCCACCCCTGAGGAGTGCACCCGTGCCCGACACAGCCGATGATGCCGCCTGGTGGGAGGAGGTCGCCCGCTCCTTCGCCGAGGACCTGCCCGACACCGACGGAGCCGCTCGTCGCCGGCACGCCGTGGCCGCACTCGCCGACAACGGCCTGACCACCCTGCTCGGTCCTGCCCGCCACGGCGGCGCGGAGCAACCGTGGCGCGTCGCGCACCGGGTCGTCCGTGAGATCGCCCGCGTCGACCCCACCATCGCCGAGCTGCTCGGACGCCACTACGTCTGGTACTGGATCGCCGAGTTCATCGGCACCGACGAGAAGATCGACCACATCGGTGAGGTCTCCACCCGGAGCAGGTGGTTCTACTGCGGCGCGTCCGACCCCTGCGCCGCGGAGCTCACCGTCGTCGACGACGGCGAGGCCATGCTCTTCGACGGCCGCATCGCACCCGCCGTGGGCGCCGACGTCTCGACGATCACCATTCTGCAGGGCGCCCGCTCCGACGTGGCGACACCGATCAGCGCTCTCGCCTACACCTCCCACCCGGGGATCAGCGTCCCGGGTCACGACGGCGCCCGCATCGAGGTCAGCGGCGCGGACATCCCCTGGACCGGTGCCCTGGGGCACGTGGACAAGCGGTTCGAGCCCCGCCCCTACAACGGGCTGCTGGCCCCCACCCTCGACCTCGTCCTGCTCGACATCGCCCTCGCCGCCCGCACGACCTACGGCACGACCGCCGCCACCGCCGCCGCGATACGACGGGCCGACGAGGCCGTCGAACAGGCCCAGCGCCTGCACGACCGCCGTCGCAGTGTCACCGACGCCGAGGTCCGCGCCCAGGCCGTCCAGGTCTCCGAACTCACGGTCGCCGTCGGCGCCCTCCCCGGCCCGGCGGGCGTCCGCTCCGGAGGCCCCCGATGATTCCTCTGTCCCTGCTCGACCTCGCCCCGGTCGGTGAGGGTCAGTCCCCGGAACGGGCACTCGCCACCACCGTCGACCTCGCCCGCCGCGCCGACCGGCTCGGCTTCACCCGGTTCTGGGTCGCCGAGCACCACGGCATGCCCGGCATCGCGAGCTCCACCCCCGAGGTACTCATCGCCGCCATCGCCGCACGGACCCGCACCCTGCGCATCGGTTCCGGAGCCGTCCTGCTCTCCGGGCGGCAGCCACGGGCCGTCGCCGAGGCGTTCGGGGTCCTCGCAGCCCTGTACCCCGACAGGATCGATCTCGGTGTCGGGCGGGGCGGCGGCACCACGGTCTCCCTCGACGCGCAGCTCGACCAGCTCGGCGGCCATCTGACCGACCCGCTCGGATCGGCCCTGCCGCACGCGAGCGCCCCAGCCGAGGTCTGGCTCGTGGGCTCGAGCGTCGCCAGCGCACTCGTCGCCGCCGAGCGGGGTCTCCCGTACGCCTTCGCACACCACTTCTTCGGCCCCACCGACGCCGTCCGGGCGCTGGAGACCTACCGGAGCAACTTCCGTCCGGGGCCCACCCGCTCCGTCCCGCACGCCATGCTCACCGTCCACACCGTCTGCGGCGAGGACGACGCCCACGCCCGGTGGCTCGTCGCCCCTGCGCTCGCACCCGCGCTCGGTGTCGCCGGGCTCGGCCCTCGGAGCCCGTTCCCCGCTCCCGACGTGGCGGCCGCCCTGCCCTGGACGACCGACCAGCTCGACGACGCCGCCCGACTGCTCGACGAGCAGGCCGTCGGTTCGCCGGCGACGGTGCGACGACGCCTGCACGCACTGGCTGAGACCACCGGGGCGGACGAGCTCATGCTGACCTCCAACCTGACCGACGGCGAGGACAAGCTGGGCAGTCTCGGCCGCATCGTCGCCGCGCTCGGCGAGGGCGACCGCATCCGCTCCGCCGTGGCCGGTCCGTCGCGATGACCACGACCGTGCTCGACCCCGAGCTCCTGGGGAGCCCATCCACCACCTACCGGGCCGGACTGATCGGGTCCGGCATCACGACGTCCGCCTCACCCCTGCTGCACGAGACCGAGGCCGCCGCCCACGGCATCCGGGCGGCGTTCGCCCTCCTCGATCTCGACGAACTCGGTCACGGTGTCGAGGTCCTGGGCGGTGTCCTGCGGGAGGTCCGGGCCGCGGGCTGGCAGGGGGTGACCGTCACCCACCCGGCCAAGCAGACGATCATCCCCCTCCTCGACGCGATCACCCCCGACGCGGCCGCCATCGGCGCGGTCAACACCGTCGTCTTCGACCAGGGACACGCGATCGGTCACAACACGGACTGGTCCGGGTACGCGCGGAGCCTCCGTACCTGTCTGCCAGGGGGACTGACCGACGACGACCTGCGTTCCGTCGTGCTGGTCGGTGCCGGTGGGGCGGGCTCGGCGGTCGCCCACGCGCTGCTCTCGATCGGCGTCGCACACCTCTGGGTGGTCGACATCGACCACGACCGGGCGTCGGCGCTCGCAGCGACGCTCCGACGACGACACCGGGACCGGACCGTACGCACGGGTCGGCCCGACGACCTGCCCGCTCTGCTCACCGACGCCACCGGGATCGTGAACGCCTCGCCGGTCGGCATGACCGGCCACGAGGGACATCCGGTGCCCACTTCTGCGCTCCACCCAGGTCTGTGGGTCAGTGACATCGTCTACCGGCCACGCCGCACCGCCCTGCTGATCGGGGCCGAGCGGGCAGGCTGCCGCGTGCTGGGGGGTGGGCCGATGGTCGTGCTGCAGGCGGCGGACGGGTTCGAGGTCCTCACCGGCCGACGGGCCGACGCCGACCGCATGCTGAGGCGGTTCGAGGCGACTCACCCGTGAGAGGTCAGTGGGCCCCGTCGTAGTCGAGGCGGGACACCTGGACGTGCGTCTGGTGCCGCTTGGCCCAGTCGGTGAGCAGCGACAGCGTCCGCGCGAGCTCCCGAGCCGCCTCGGTCAACCGATACTCCGTCCTGGGCGGCACCGTCGCGTACACCGTGCGGGTCAGCAACCCGTCCCGCTCCAGATTCCGCAACGTCAACGTGAGCATCCGCCTGCTGATCCCCGGGATGCCCCGCTCGAGCTCGGTGAACCGCGCGACCTCCTCCGCACCGATGAGCGTGAGCACACCGATCGCCCACTTCCCACTGACCCGGTCCAGCACCTCGTTCAACGGACAGACGTGGTGGACGGCGTCGTGCCCGCCGGTGGGGCGAGGTCGACCGGCCTCGTCGAACGCCGGCTCCTGGTTACTGTCCGACACCTCTGTCATCGTACGTAACCGGACGTCGATTCACAGCAGTGGTGCGGGCGCCGTCGGGATCGCCGAACACCCGGTGCCCGCCGCCCGGGACCTCGCGGGCCGGCCGGATCCCCCGGACACCCCCTACGGAGCGGGGTGCAGCGTCAGTGCGGTGCAGCGCACTCCCCCGCCCCCTTTCGCGAGCTGGGTGGTCGGGAGCTCGACGACCGTCAGCCCACGGTCGCGCAGCTCCGCGGCGACCCGCGGAGCCCGATCGGTCATGGTGACGGTCCGCCCGTCGCTGACGAGGTTGAGCGCGAACCTGCGCGCGTCGCACTCGGCGACCTCGACCAGCTCCGGGCCCAGGTCGCGGATCCGGGCCCGGCTGCCGGGCTCGAAGGCCTCGGGGCACCAGAGCAGCAGGTCGGGCGCGACCACGCCCAGCGCGAGGTCCAGGTCGTACCAGAGCGGGCCGACCGTCCGCAGACTCACGACCTCGTACCCGAGCCGGTCGGCGAGGAAGGGGTGCATCCGCGCATCGGTGCGATGTCCCGAGCCCGCCAGCAACAGCGGTCCGCACGGCAGCGCGTCGCCCTGGCCACTGAAGTCGTACGGCGCGTCGACGACGGCGTAGCCGCGACTCTCGAACCACGCCCGGTGGTGCGGGGTCTCGGGTCGGCGCGGGCCCGGCAGCCGCGCCAGCACGACCTGCCCGCCGCACGCCAGTCCGGCGTTCGCGGTGAAGACCATGTCCGGGCAGTCCGGCGCCGACGGGAGCCACTCGACCCGGCGGCCCGAGGCGCGGTGGGCGCGGACGATCCCGGCGTGTTCGGCGCGGGCCGCGAGCCGATCGGGCTGGTCGTGGGTGGACATGTAGGGGTTGATCTCGAAGTCGACCCGGAAGTGGTCGGCGTCGGAGACGAGCAGATGGCCGTTGAGGGCGGGCTCGGTGCGGGCCCGGGCGGCAGTCACGACGGGTCCTCGCACCAGGAGCCGTCGGTGTCCCGGCGGAACAGCGGGATCGTCCCGAGGGTGTGCACCAGGTCGGCACGGGGCCCGAGCCGGGCGCGCCAGCCGGTGCCCTCGCCCAGCAGCGCGCCGACCCCGACGACGTCCGCCCCGGCCCGGTCGAGCAGGGTCAGTGCGGCGGCGAGCGACCCTCCGGTGGACACCACGTCGTCCACCAGCAGGACGCGCCGCCCCGCGAGCGCCCCGACCCGGCGACGGTCCAGCAGCAGCCGCTGCCGCGCGGCCGTGGTGATCGACTCCGCCTCGACCGCGAGCGCGTCCCCGAGATGGGCCTTCGGGGTCTTCTGCAGGATCACGTAGTCGTCCAGGCCCAGGGCCCGGCTGGTCTCGATGGCCACCGGGATGCCGAGCGTCGCCGGACCGGCGACGACGTCGGGGGCGAGGCCGCGCACCCGGTCGGCGAGCTCGCGGCAGGCCCCCGCGATCAGCTCGACACCGTGGTCGATCGTCATGAACAGGGCCACCGCGAGGTCGGGGGCGACCTCGACGACCGGCAGCCGGACGGGGAGCGTCCCGATCCGCGCCTCGAACGCCGCGGGGAGGGTGGGGTGGCGCATGTGAGAGACGGTAGTCAGCGGACCCGGATCGCGTGTTTCCGTGCGGTAAGACGTTGTCTTGTAACATCCTTCGCGTTGATGTGTGATTTCTTCACATCTACGGTTTCGAAGATGAACACCCTGACCCGGCGCTCCTTCCTCGGTGCGGCGGCCACCCTCGCCGCGGCGACGGCGTGCTCGGCACCGCCGGCGCCGACGGGTGGCTCCTTCGGCACGCTGGTCTACCAGCTCGGCTGGATCCGCAACGTGCAGTTCGCGGGCGAGTACATGGCAGACCGCGGCGGACACTTCGCGGCGGGCGGCTTCGACGCCGTCGATCTGGTCCCCGGCGGGCCGAACGTCTCGCCGAACACCGTGGTGGTGTCGGGACGGGCGCTGCTCACCCTGTCCGGCTGCGACGTCACCGGGCCCGCGATCCTGCAGGGCGCCCCGTTGGTCGCCCTCGGCGCGGTGCGCCAGACCAACCCGCTCTGCATCATGAGCCTCTCCTCGGCCCCCATCCGGGAACCCCGCGACCTGATCGGCCGCCGGATCGGCCTGCAGGCCACCAACGAGACCACCTGGCGGGCGTTCTTGCAGGTCAACGGCATCGACCCGGCTCAGGTCCCCACGGTGCCCGCCCAGTTCGACCCCCAGCCGCTGGCCGCGGGGGAGGTCGACGGGTGGTTCTCCTTCTACGCGAACGAACCGAACTCGCTGCGGGTCCGCGGCTACGACGTCACCACCATGCTGCTGGCCGACCACGGGTTCCCGCTGGTCTCGGACATCATCGTGGCGCGCCGGGACTCGCTCACCACGGACCGGGCCGCGGTCGCGGCCGCCGTCCGCGCCGAGATCCAGGGCTGGCAGGACGCGCTGCGGGACCGCGACGCCGCGACCACCCTGACCGTCGACGAGTACGGCCGCGACCTCGGCCTCGACCGCACGGAGCAACGCCGGGCGCTGGACGACCACGCGACCCTGATCCTCACCGAGGACACCCGGGCGAACGGGCTGTTCACCATCAGCGACGAGCTCCGGGACCGGTCGATCGAGTCGCTGCGCCGCGGCGGGATCGCCATCGCGGCCGACCAGCTCTTCGACATGTCCGTGCTCGACGAGGTCTACGCCGCCGATCCCGCCCTGCGGACCGCCGCATGACCCTGCGCGCGGCGGGTCCGCTGCTCGCAGGCCTCGCGCTGGTCGCGGCCTGGGAGGTGCTCGCCCGAGCGCTCGGGGCCGCGGTGCTGCCGCCACCGTCCGCGGTGGTCGGGGTGGTCGTCGAGGACGGGCCCGCCTTCTACCTGCGCAACCTCTGGCCGACGGCGCGCGCGGCCGCCGAGGGCTGGGGATGGGGCACCGTGCTCGCCCTCGCCTCGGGGGCTCTCGTCGCGGTCGTGCCACGCGCGGGTGGCACGGTCCTGCAGATCGCGCTGGTGACCTACTGCCTGCCGCTGGTGGCGGTCGGGCCGCTGCTGGCGGCCACCGTCGGCGGCCGCACACCGCAGGTCGTGCTCGCCGCGCTGGCGGTCTTCTTCCCCACCGTGGTGGGGGCGGAGAGCGGCCTTCGAGCGACCACCCCCACGTTGGTCCGCACCGCGCGGGCGTTCGGCGCGGGCGAGGTCCGGCTCCTGGGCCACGTGCGCTGGCGGGCAGCGCTGCCGGACCTGCTGGCCGGGATGCGGGTCGCCGCTCCGTCGGCGGTGCTCGGCGCCGTGATCGGCGAGTACCTGGGAGCCGAGAGCGGACTCGGGGTGGCGCTGGTCGCCGCACAGCAGAGCCTCGCCGTCGAGCGAACCTGGGCGCTGGGCGCGGTCGCGGCCGCCACCGCCGGGGCGGCCTACGCGGCGGTCGGGCTCCTGGGCCGCGTCCTGGTGCCGTGGGCACCGCACCGGGAGGCCGGTGTGCCGGGGCTGCCCGGCGGGCGGCGGGGACCGCTCACCGCGGTCGTCGCCGGGCTGGGCTCGGTCCTGGTCCTGGCGGTGCTGTGGGAGCTCCTGCTCCTCGTGCTGCGGCTGGATCCCTTCCTGGCCCGCGGGCCGCTCGACGTGCTGCGTTACCTGGTCACGGACCCGGAGGGCACGCGCGCCTCCCTCGTCGCGGCGACCGGCACGACGCTCTGGCACGCCCTCCTGGGACTGGTCGTCGGCGCGACCGCGGCGCTCACCGCCGCGGCGGCGTTCGTGCTGCTCCCGGCCGTGGGGCAGGTCCTCCTCCCGCCTGCGATGGCGCTGCGCTCGGTGCCCCTGGTGGCGATGGCCCCGCTCATCGCGCTCGTGCTGGGGCGCGGCCCGGTCGCCGTCGCGGCCGTGACGGCGATCGTCACGTTCTTCCCGGTGCTGACCGGCACGGCCGTGGCGATGCGCAGCACCCCGGCGACCATGGTCGACGTCGGACGCGCCTTCGGCGGGTCCCCCGCGGCCGTCCTGGTCCGGATCCGGTTCGTGCCCGCCCTGCCCACTCTGTTCGCCGCGCTGCGGATGGCCGCCCCGCTCGCCCTGACCGGAGCGCTGCTGGCGGAGTGGCTGGTCACCGGCGACGGGCTGGGCCATCTCATGCTGCTGACGCTCACCTCGTTCGACCTGGGCCTGCTGTGGTCGGCGGTGGTCGTGGTGACCGCCTGCTCGCTCGCCCTCTACGCGGCGATCGCCGCCGTCGAGAGCCGGGTGGCGCGACTTCTCGGGGCCGTGCGCCCCGCGGCGACGCGGCGGTCCCGGACCCCACGCACGGAGCCGAGCCCGGAGCCGGGCGGGTCCGGTCCGGAGCCGGGCGGGTCCGGCATCCGGCTCGACGGGGTCGGGCTGCGCTACCCCGACGGACTCGTCGCTCTCGACGGCGTCGACCTCGACCTGCCCGCCGGCTCGGTGACGGCGCTGCTCGGCCCCTCCGGCTGTGGGAAGTCCACGCTCCTCGCGCTCCTCGCCGGGCTGGAGGAACCCGGTTCCGGCACGGTACGGATCGAGGGCCGGCCGCCGGGGGACCTCCGCCGGGCCCACCGCATCGGGGTGGCCCTGCAGGACCCGGCGCTGCTGCCGTGGCGCACGGTCGCGGAGAACATCCGGCTCCCCCTCCAGCTCGCCGGGGCCGCCCGGAACGACGACCGCGTCACCGACCTCGTGGAGCGGGTCGGGCTGGCGGGGTTCGCCCACGCCAGGCCCGCCCAGCTCTCCGGCGGCATGCGCCAGCGTGTCGCACTCGCCCGCGCGCTGGTCGCGACGCCCGATCTCCTGCTGCTCGACGAGCCGTTCGGCGCCCTGGACGACATCACCCGCCAGCGGATGAACGCCGAGCTGCGGACGGTGGTCACGGGGGCGGCTGTCACGACGGTGCTGGTCACGCACTCGGTCACGGAGGCGGCGTTCCTCGCCGACCGGGTCGTCGTGCTCTCGCCGCGACCGGGCAGGGTCGTCGCCGTCCTGGACACCGACCTGCCGCCCGACCGCGACCTCACGCTGCTCCGCAGCCGCCGGTTCTACGACCTGACCGACCGGATCGCCGCGCACGTCGACGGCCTGCGGACGGCACCCCCGGTATGAGCGCACCGACGCTCGTCGTGGAGAACGGCGTCCTGGTCACGATGGACGGCGACCGCCTGGTGCGGGGTTGGCTCGGGATCGCCGGGGACCGGATCGTCGCCCTCGCCGAGGGGGCCGCACCCCCCGCACCCGGGGCCCGGCGGGTCGACGCGCGGGGCGGGTACGTCCGGCCGGGCTTCGTGAGCGCCCACCAGCACTCCATGGACGCCCTGCTGCCCGGATCGGCCGCCCGGGCGCGCGCGTTCCCGGACTGGCTCTTCGGTGTCCACTACGCCGAGGTGCTCGGCCACGGCCCCGAGCGAGCGGCCGAGGCGGCCCGGCGGACCGCGGCGGGCCTGCTCCGCGCCGGGGTCACGACCGTCGTGGGCTGCTGGGGGGTGGGCGACGCCGGCTCGGCGCGCAGCCGGGAGTGCCTCGCCGCCACCGTCGAGGTCGCCAGGGCATCCGGGCTCCGCTGGGTCCTGGCCCCGATAACGGGTGACCGGCTCCCCGCGGCCTGGGCGGCGGACCTGGCCCGGATCGCCGCGGCCGATGCCCGCGTCCGCCCGGACGGCCTGACCACCTCCACCGACACCGCCCTCGCGTTCACCGCCCACGCCATGGAGGCCGACGGGGAGGGCGTCACGGTGTGGCCGTGCGCGGAGCTCCCGGAGATGGCCTCCGACGGGCTCCTGCGCGGGCTGGCGTCCCTGGCCGAGCACTCGGGCGGGTGGGTCACCACCCATCTGAGCGCCTCCCCCGACGGAGCCCGGGGCGCCGTCGACCGCGTCCTGGGCGCGAACCCGGCAGGCCGTGTGCTCGGCGCCCACCTCACCCACGCCGAACCCGCCGAGCTGGCCCGGCTCGCCCGAGCAGGCGCGGGCGCGGCGCACTGCCCGAGCTCGACGATGCTCGGCGGCGGGTCGACCAGCGCGCTCGGCCGGGTCCGGGAGGCGGGCCTGCCGGTCGGGCTCGGCCTGGACAACGGCTCGTTGAACGGCACGGCCGACATGGTCCTGGAGATGCGGCACGCCCTGATGTTCGACCGCGTGGCGGGCACCACCGGCCGGCGGGTCGACGCGGAGACGGTGCTGCGCATGGCGACCTGCGAGGGCGCGGTCGCGATCGGGCGCCCGGACCTCGGGGTGCTCCGGGTCGGCGCCGCGGCGGACGTCGTCGTCGTGGACACCTCCGGCGAGCACTGGCGGCCGCGGACCGATCCCGCGGCGGCCATGGTCTTCCAGGAACGCGCGGGCGACGTGACCGACGTCGTGGTCGGCGGCCGCGTCCTCATGTCCGCCCGGGAACCGGTCCCGGCGCAGTGAAGGGAGTCCCATGACCAGGTTCCACACCGTCTTCTCCGGTGTGCACACGCCGCTGATCGCCATGGCCCACGTCCCGGCCCTACCCGGCACCCCGCTGTACGACGCCCGGGCGGGCCTGCGCGGCGTCGTCGAGGCGCTGCGGGCCGACGTCGAGGTGCTGGTGCAGGCGGGGTTCGACGCGGTGCTGTTCTGCAACGAGAACGACCGCCCCTACGAGCTGGCACCCGGCCCGGAGTCGGCCGCGCTGATGGCCCGGGTCGTGACCGAGTGCCGGCCGGACTCGATCCCGTTCGGCGTCGACTTCCTCTGGGACGCCCGGACCGCGCTCGCCGCGGCCGTGGCGACCGACGCCGCGTTCATGCGCGAGGTCGTGACCGGTGTGTGGGAGTCCGACATGGGCCTGTGGACCACCGACGCCGCCCGGACCCTGCGGGAGCGTCGCAGGCTCGGTGGTGACGACCTGGCGGTGCTGATGAACATCACCCCGGAGTTCGCCTCGCCGATCGGGCGCCGCGGACCCGCGGAGGTCGCCGCCAGCGTCGCGGTGTCCAGTCTGCCGGACGCGATCCTGGTGTCCGGTCCCCGCGCGGGCGCGGCGCCCGACACCGGGGTGCTGCGCGAGGTCCGGGCCGCCGTCCCGACCGAGGTGCCGGTGCTGCTCAACACCGGGGCGCGGGCGGAGTCCATCGCCGAGATGCTGGAGATCGTGGACGGCTGCATCGTCGGGTCCTCGCTCAAGGTGGACCGCCACACCTGGAACCGCGTCGACCCGCGCCGGGCGGCGGAGTTCGTCGCCGCGGTGCGCGGGCGCCGGGCCGCCTGAGGTCGGGTTCGGGTCCGAGTCGTCCGGATTCGGGGTGTCAGGACCGCGCCAGCCGGTGCGAGATCGGGGTGAGGACCTCGCCGAGCGCACGCCAGGTCCGGTAGGCCTCGGCCAGCCGGGCGGCCGAGGTCGGGTCGGGCAGGACGGGGGCCTCCGGTCGCACGTGCAGCGGCATCTCCGCCCAGCCCGATACCAGACCGACCCCGACGGCGGCGGCCTGCGCCGCGCCGAGCGCGCCGCCGGGATGCCCGCGCAGGGCCACGACCGGCCGGTCCAGCACGTCGGCGTGGATCTGCTTCCACAGCGCCGATCCCGCGCCGCCGTTGGTCACCACGGGCGCCGCGGCCAGCGCGATGCCGCAGTCGGTGAGGATCTCGACGTGGTGGCGGAAGCCGAACGCCACGGCCTCGAGCACCGCCCGGTAGAGGCTCGCGCGGTCGTGCGAGAGGTCCAGGCCCACGAACGCGCCGCGCAGGTCGGTGTCGTGCCACGGCGACTTCTCGCCGAGGAAGTAGGGCAGGCAGAGGACCTCGCCGGGGCGTCTGTCCGCTGCCTCCGCGCCGAGCGCCGCCAGGTCGTCGGTGCCGGTCAGCGCGCCGAGCCAGCGGACCAGGCTGCCGCTGGTGGCCATGCAGCCGTTCGGCAGCCAGAGTCCCGGGACCGGGTGCGCGTCGAGATAGAGCCTGCGGTCGACGAGCGGGAAGTCCGCCACGGCCAGGATGTCCCCGCCGCCGCCGAGCTTGACCGTCCAGTCCCCCGGGCTGCGCAGCCCGCTCGCCACCGCCGAGAGCACGTGGTCCGCCCCACCGACCACGATCGGGGTGCCCACCCGCAGGCCCGTCTCGCTCGCGGCGGACGCGGACACCGCGCCGACCACCCTGCCCGGCTCGACGACCGGGGGTAGGAGGGCCGGATCGAGGTCCGCCGCCGCCAGCACCGGCGCACACGGGGTGCCGTCGAGGTCGAACAGACCGCTCTCCAGCGCCCAGTTGCGTTCGAGGTGCGGCTCGGCGCCGAGCCTGCGGGCGATCCAGTCGTAGGACCCGGCCAGGGTGGCCGTCCCCGCGCGCACCTGCGGCCGGTGCCGGGCCAGCCAGCGCAGGGTCGGCGCGACGGACTGCTGTGACAGCGGGGATCCGGTGCGCGCGACGAGGTCGATCCCGGCCAGCTCCGCCGCCAGCTCGCGGATCTCGACCGACGCCCGGGCGTCGTTCTGCAGCATCGCGCGGGTCAGCGGCTCCCCGCCCCGGCCCACGGGGATCACGGCGGGCACCATCCCGGTCACCGCCACGCCCGCGACCGCGCCGGCGTCGACTCCCGCCGAGGCCAGCAGCGCCGCGGGCACCCGGCACACGTTCGCCCACCAGTCCCCTGCCTCGACCTCGGCGTGCCCGATCTGCGGCGAGTGCAGCTCCACGGGCAGCCGCCACTGCGCGACGACGCCCCGGTCGAGGTCCAGCAGCACACCCTTGGTCGCGGTCGTCCCGATGTCCAGCCCGAGCAGGAGGCCGCCACTCACCCGGGCACCCCCCGGGCGTCCACCGTCACGATCTGCGTCCCCCGGTCCCGCAGCGCCCGCAGGACCGGGTGCTCCGGCTCGGCGTCGGTGACCAGCACGTCCACCGCGCTCACCGGGGCGACGGCGGCGAAGAACACCCGCCCCAGCTTCGTCCGGTCGACGGCGGCGACGACCCGACGCGACGCCCGGACCGCCGCGGCCTTCACGCGGGCCTCCTCCAGGCTGTAGTCGGTGAGGCCGCGCTCGATGTCGAGTCCGGCGACGCCGAGGACCGCCATCTCGCAGTGCAGCCCCTCGAAGGACGCCACGGCCTCCGGTCCGACGACGGAGAGCTCCTCCGGCCGCACGGACCCCGCGGTGAGCACGACCCGCGCCCCGCTGTCCGCCAGGTGCGTCGCCACGAGCACGCTGGGGGTGATGACGGTCAGGTCCGACCGGAGTCCGGACATCCGTCGGGCCACCTCGAGCACCGTGGTGCCCGAGTCGAGGATCAGCCCGCCCGAGACGGGCAGCAGCTCGGCCACCGCCGCGGCGATGGCCGCCTTCGCGGGCGTCTCGACCCCGGCGCGGCGCGAGAAGCGGGGCTCCGACGACCGGCCCGTGACGTCGATGGCCCCGTGCCGCACCCGCCGGGCGACCCCCTCCGCCTCCAACTGGTCGATGTCGCGGCGGACGGTCATCTCGGAGACGCCGAACTCGCGCGCGAGGGCGTCGAAGCGGACCTCGCCGTCACGCGCGAGCAGGACGCGGATGCGGGCCCGCCGATCGGCCACCGGGGCGGTCACGACGCACCCGGGCTCGCGGGGACACCGCCCGCGACGAGGACCTCGACCCCCGCCGCCCGGACCGGCTCCAGGAGGGGGCTGTCCGGCTCGGCGTCGGTGACCAGCACGTCCACCGCGGTCAGCGGGACGACCGTGTACAGCTCGGTCCGACCGAGCGTGGTCCGGTCCGCGAGGACGACGCGCCTGCGTGCCGACCGGACGGCCGCGGCGGCCACCCGGGCTTCGTCCTCCGAGCTGCTGGTGAGCACCGCACTACCGATCCCGCCGATGCCGTCCGCCGACAGGAACGCGATGTCGCAGTTCACCCCGTCGTACCCGGCCTCGGCCCGGTCGCCGACCAGCCCCAGCCGCCCGGGCTCGACGAGCCCGCCGGTCGCGAGGACGTGGGGGCCCGCCGTCCCGGCGAGGACGGTCATCGCCGCCAGGCCGGAGGTGACGACGGTGAGATCGTCCCGTCCGACCAGGACCCGCGCGAGCTCGACGACGGCGGTCCCGGCACCCAGGGCGACCGCCTCCCCCTCGCCGACGAGGGTGGCCCCCGCCGCCGCGATCGCAGTCCGGGCGAGGTGGAGGTCCCGGTCCCCGGCGGAGAAGAGGCGGTCGACCCCGCCCTGGTCCGGGTTCACGATCACTCCGCCGTGCACGCGCCGCAGCAGCCCGTCGCTCTCGAGTGCGTGGGCGTCGCGGCGCACCGTCATCTCGGAGACCGCCAGCTGCTCCGCGAGCTCGGTGAAGCCGAGCTCGCCCGCCGCGCGGACGCGCCGCAACAGCTCGGCGCGACGGGTCGCGGTGCGGCTCATCGCAGGCACCTCTGCGGCAGGACCGTCATCACGATGTCATCAGATCACATCTTGGTCCGAGCCTCACAGTGGCGCGCCGCCCTGCTCGGCGGCACCCCGATGACGGGCTGCGACCAGGCCAGCCTTAGAGGTCGCGCGGATTGATCACAGCTGGGTCGCGGCCGGGTGTCGATGGTGAGGGGCGGGCACGGGCCTGTCGATCATGAAGTTGTTGACTCTTCGTGATCGTCTGGAGGCCGCGTGCCCGCCCTGCCATCATGGTTGACCGAGCCGTTGTGGGACCAGTTCGCCGCGCTGCTGCCGCCCCGGGGCGAGTTCGATCCCACTCATCCGTGGGGCTGTCACCGCCGCCGGATCGCGGATCGGGTCGTGTTCGACAAGCTCCTGCAGGTGCTGCGGTTCGGCTGCCCGTATCAGGGCGTCTCCGACAGCACCTGCTCGGCGACCACCATCCGCGATCGCCGTGACGAGTGGATCCGGCTCGGGGTCTTCGCCCAGCTACGCCGGATCGCCCTGGACGCCTACGACCGCATCGTCGGCCTGTTGCTTGACGACGTTGCCGTCGACGGCGCCATCACCAAGGCCCCCGGCGGCGGTGAGGTCGCCGGACCGTCACCGGTTGACCGGCGTAAACAGGGCATGAAGCGATCGGTGCTCGTCGAGGGCCATGGCATCCCACTGGGCCGGGTCCTGGCCGGGGCACACCGCCACGACTCCCCGCTACTGGGCCCCACTCTCGACCACCTCGACGCTCTCGGCCCGCTGCCCGACGACATCACCGTGCACCTCGACGCCGGCTATGACTCCGGTAAGACCCGCGACACACTCACCGAACGGGGCCTGCACAGCGAGATCGCGCGCAAGGGCGAGAAAGCACCGATCCAGGCCACCCAACGCTGGCACATCGAGCGCACCAACGCCTGGCACAACAGCTTCAACCGGCTGCAGCGCTGCTACGAACGCCGCGAAACCGTCGTCGACGCGTTCTTCGACCTCGCCGACACCATCATCACACTCCGTAGCCTGATCCGGCAGGCCTGGACCACGCACCGCTGGGACAGCCGACCACACCGCCGCCCATGATCATCCATCAATCCGCGCGACCTCTAAGGTGGTCACGATCGGGGGATAAGTCTGTGAACACGACTTTGCCGATCGCTCTCGGTATTGCGAGATCGTGAACAACTAACAGTACGACGTTATAGATTCACAGACGACGCTATCGTCGGCCGCCGTGACCGAGCTCCGGGAGGCCGCCATCTCGTCCCCTCTGACGCTGTCCGATCCCCGCGTCCGGGCCGTGGTCGTCTCGCTCGGCGCCGCGCTGCTCGGCCTGCTGGTCGGAGCGCTGCTGATCCGGATCGGCGGCGCCGATCCGCTGGCCGCGGCGGCCACCGTTCTCGACGCGGGCTTCTCGTGTCGTCCGGACCGCTGCGACCTCCTCAACACCCTCGCCCTGCTGCCGCCGCTCGGGCTCTGCGCGCTCGCGGGGGTGGTCGTGCTGCGCAGTGGGATGTTCAGCATCGGCCAGGAGGGGCAGTACGCGGTCGGCGGGGTCGCGGCGGGCTGGGTCGGCTACGCCCTCCCGCTGCCCGGGGTGACGCACCTGCTCGGCGCGATCCTCGCCGCCGTACTCGCGGGCGCGCTCTGGGCGCTGGTCCCCGCGCTGCTGAAGGTGCGGTTCGGGGTCAACGAGCTGATCTGCTCGATCATCTTCAACAACATCGCGATCCTGCTGGTCTCGTACCTCATCAGCTTCCCGATGCGTGCCGACCGCTCGTCCCAGCCCTTCACCCCGCGGATCGAGCGCTCGGCCCAGCTGCCGGTGTTCGACACCGCCTCCAAGGTCGGGGTCGGCGTCGTCGTGGTCGTGACGGCCACGGTCGCGGTCTGGTTCCTGCTCTTCCGCACGACCTGGGGCTACGAGCAGCGAATGACCGGGGAGGCACCCGCCTTCGGCCTGCACTCCGGGATGGCGGCCGGGCCGGCCGCGGTGCGCGCCATGCTGGTCAGCGGCGGGATCGCGGGGCTGGCCGGAGCGGTCCAGGTGCTGGGTGTCAACTACCGGGTGGTCGACGGGTTCGCCGACGGCACCGGATTCAACGGTCTCACCGCCGCCCTCCTCGGCGGGCTCTCGCCGGTGGGGGCCCTCGTGGCGGCATTCGCCTTCGCCGGGATCTCCACCGGCGCGGTGAACGGGCTCCAGGTGCAGCTCGGGATCCCCAGCGAGCTCGGCGGGACCGTGTTCGCGGTGATGATCGTCCTCGTCGCGCTGCGGCCGCCGGTGCTGCGGCGCTGGCAGGAACACCGCAGACGCACCACGGACGGGACTGCTCCCCCGACCCGACCGTCCGCGGACGCGGCGCCGGTCGCCGCCCCCGACCCGAGCGGACGCTGACCGGTGGACGGCTTCTTCACGGTGGACCTCGTGGCCAGCGCGGTGCGACTGAGCACTCCGATCCTGCTGGCCGCCGTCGCGTCGGCGCTGTGCAACCGCGTCGGGCTGCTCAACCTCGCCGTCGAGGGGACGATGCTGACCGGCTGCTTCGCCGGGCTGCTGGTGGCGGCGGGCAGCGGCAGCGGTCCGGTCGGGGTCGTCGCGGCCGCACTCGTCGGGGCGATGATCGGCGCGGCGCTCTCCGCGCTGGACCGGGTCGGCGGGGACCTCGTGGTGTTCGCGATCGGGTTCAACCTGCTGGCCCTGCAGGCGACCGTGTTCGCGACCAGGGCGTTCCTCGGCGACGCCGGCGGCTGGCGGCCCGATGTCAGCCCACTGCCCCCGATCCGGATCCCGGTGGTCGCCGACATCCCCGTCCTCGGTGGGCTGCTCTCCGGCTACAACGGCCTGGTCTACCTGTCCTGGGCGGCGGTGCTCGGCTATGCCCTGCTCTTCCGGACCCGGCCGGGCAGACACCTGCTCGCCACCGGGGAGTCCCCCGCCGCCGCGTCGGGCGCCGGCATTCCGGTCCACCGGGTTCAGCTCGTGACGCTGTGCGTGGCCGGCGCGCTCTGCGGGATCGCGGGGGCGTTCCTCTCGGTCGGCAACCTCGGGCTGTTCACCCGCAACATGACCGACGGGCGCGGCTGGATCGCCGTGACCGCCGCGTTGTTGGCGCTCAACAGCGCGCGCGGGCTGCTCCCCGCGGCCTTCCTCTTCGGTCTCGCCGACGCGGTGTCCGTCCGGCTGCAGACCTCCACCTCCGTCCCGCCCAACCTCGTGCAGTTCCTCCCCCAGGTCGCCGCGCTGGTGGCGCTGGTGGCGGTCGGTCTGCACGCCGGGCGGCGCGACCGGATCCGGGCGTTGTTCCACCGCAGCCGCAACCGCACCCGCACGGACCCGGGCCCGGGCCCGGGCCCGGGCCCGGGCCCCACGACTCCCACCCCCACCACCACCGGAGGACGCGATGCCCCGCACGACACCGTCAGCGAACCGTAGGAGGGGCGTCGCCCTGACCGGCTCGCTCACCGCCGCACTGGTGCTGCTCGCCGGGTGCGGTTCCCCGTCGGGTGGCGGTGGGTCCGAGCAGGCCGACCCGGACGCCTTCACCGTCTCCCTGATCACGCCGGGAGCCCAGGGCGACAACTCCTACATCGACGCCGCCGTCCGCGGGCTCGACGCCGCGGAGCAGTCGATGGGGGTCACCGGGCAGGTCATCGAGGCCGAGTCGACCTCCCGGCAGGAGTCCGCGCTGCGCAGCGCCGTCACCGCGCGCCCCGATCTCGTCCTGGCGCTCGGGCTGGACCCCGACTCGCTGCGCGCGGTCGCCGACGACAACCCCGACCAGCGGTTCGGCGCCCCCAGCGACGTCAACATGGACGAGCTGCCCGCCAACGTCGCGGCCTACACGGTCAACGTGCACGAGGGCAGCTTCCTCGCCGGAGTCGTCGCAGGCAGCCTGACCCGGACGCGGACGGTCGGCGCGGTGCTGGGCATCGACGCCCCCGGCCTCAACCAGTTCTTCTACGGCTACAAACAGGGCGTGCTCGCCGCCTGCCCCGGCTGCACCGTCGTCAACTCCTACCTCGGCGGGCGGTTCTCCGACCCGGCCCTGGGCAAGGAGGCCGCGCTCGACCAGATCCAGCGCGGCGCCGACATCGTCTACGGTGTCGCCGGCCTGTCCGGCACCGGTGTGATCCAGGCAGCGCAGGAGACCGGCACCTTCGCGATCGGGGTGGACGGCAACCAGGACGACGACGCGCCCGGCACGGTCATCACCTCGGTGCTCAAGCGGGTCGACCGCACGACCGAGCTGCTGATCGAGGCCGCGAAGAACGGAACGTTCCGGTCCGGGTTCACCGCGGTCGGGCTCGCCCAGGGAGCGACCGGCCTGTCCTGGGACGACGGCTCGACCACGTTCGCCCGCACCGGCCCCGCCGACCTGACGGCGAAGCTCCCGCAGGTCCGGGCCGCCGTCGCGGACTACAAGGCGCGCATCCTCGACGGCTCGATCGCGGTGTGCGACGCCCTCGGAGCGCCGACCACGCCGCAGTGCAGGTCCCTCGGGGTGGCGGCGTGACGGCCGCGCCGCTGCTGCGAGTGGAGGGGCTGACCAAGTACTTCGCCTCCAGCGGGGTGCTGGCGGTCGACGACGTGTCCCTCGACCTGCGGGCCGGCGAGGTGCTCGCGCTGGTCGGTGAGAACGGCACGGGGAAGACCACCCTCACCAGCATGGTGTTCGGCCTGCATCGGCCCGACTCCGGCCGCGTGCTCGTGACGGGCCGCGAGGCGGTGATCCGCACGCCCCAGGACGCCATCGCGCTCGGCATCGGCATGGTCCAGCAGCACTTCGCGCTGGTGCCCTCGTTCACCGTGGCCGAGAACGTGCTGCTCGGGCGCGAGCCGCGCAGGCGGGGCCTGGTCGACCGCCGGGCGGCCGACCGCGAGGTCGCGCGGCTGGCCGCCGAGCTCGGCATGCCGGTCGACCCCCGGCGGCAGGTCGGCGGTCTGCCGATCGGGCTGCAGCAGCGGGTGGAGATCCTGCGGACCCTCGCCGCCGACGCGCGGGTCGTGATCCTGGACGAGCCCACGGCGATGCTCACCCCCGCCGAGGCCCGCGACCTCGCCGGGGTGATCCGGCGGCTCGCCGCCACCGGGCGCGCCGTGCTGTTCATCAGCCACAAGCTGCCGGAGGTCTTCGCCGTGGCCGACCGCATCGCGGTGATGCGCCGCGGCAGGCTGGTCGGGACCCTGGACCGCGCCGCGGCGGACCGCCGCACCGTCACCCGGATGATGATCGGCCGGGAGATCGCCCCGGTCCCGGCGCGGCGGACGGAGCACGCGGGCACCGTCGTGCTCGAACTGCGGGGTGTCGGGTGCCGTGCCGACGCGTCCGGCGACGTCGGGCTCCGCGGGGTCGACCTGACCGTGCGGTCGGGCGAGATCGTCGGCGTCGCCGGGGTGAGCGGCAACGGCCAGAACGACCTCGTCCACGCCGTCACCGGCATCCGCGCGGTCGACCAGGGCGTCATCGAGGTCGGCGGCACCCGGCTCTGCGACGCCTCGGTCCGCGCGGCCCGACGGGCCGGCGTGGCGCACATCCCCGAGGACCGGATGACCGCCGGGCTCAACCGGGGAGCCGACCTGGCCGAGAACGTGATCTCCACGGCCTTCCGGCGGCCGCCCCTGTCCCGGCACGGGGTCCTGCGCAGGACGGCCGTCGACCGGGCCGCGCGAGACGTCGTCACCCGCTTCGACGTGCGCGGGGTGCCGCCCCGCGGTCCCGTCGCCACGCTGTCCGGCGGCAACCTGCAGAAGATCGTGATCGGCCGCGAGCTCTCCGGGGACCCCGCCCTCCTCGTGGCGAACCAACCCACCCGCGGGCTGGACGTCGGGAGCATCGAGTTCGTGCACCGGGCGTTGCGCGCCGAACGCGACCGCGGCCTGGCCACCCTGCTCGTCTCGACGGAGCTCGACGAGGTGCTCGACCTCTCCGACCGGGTGGCCGTCCTGTACGACGGGCGGCTGCTCGGCCCGTACCCGCGGGCCGAGGTGGACCGCGAGCGGGTCGGCGGGCTGATGGCGGGCGCCGAGGCCGGGGGGCGGCCGTGACGACGGCGGCGGGGAGGACGACCCTCGTCGCCGACCACGTCCTGCTGCCCGACCGGGTGCTGAGCCCCGGGGTGGTCCGGCTCGACGGCGGCACGATCACCGGCGTCGACCCCGTCGGGACCGCGGGGCCACCGACCGGGGCCGACACCGTCCGGCTGGACGGCCGGATCCTGATGCCGGGCCTGGTCAACGCCCACACCCACACGCCGATGTCGCTGATGAAGGGGGTGGCACAGGGCTGGTCGCTGCTGACCAAGCAGGGCTGGTTGGCCAGCGTCCGGTCCCTGGAGGCCGGTCTGCGGCCGACCGCGCTGCCCGCCGCCGTGGCCGTCTCGTGCTCCGAGATGATCGCCTCGGGCACCACGGCGTTCGCCGACCAGTACCTGTTCGCCGAGGAGATCGTGCCGACCGTCGTCCGCAGCGGCCTGCGTGCCGCGGTGGCCTACGGGATCGTCGAGCTCGGGGACGATGCGGCCCGCGCGCGCGAGCTGCAGGCCTGTGCCGAGTTCCTCGACTCCACCGCGGGCGCGGGAACGCTGGTCCGCGGCTGGGTCGGTCCGCACGCCTTCTTCGTCGACAACACCGAGGAGGCGATCGTCGCCGAGATGGCGCTCGCCGACGCGCACGACACCGGACTGCACGCGCACTTCGCGACCAGCGGGGAGGAGGACGCGTGGTGCCTCGAGCACCACGGCACGACGGCGCTGCGCCGGATGGCCGAGCTCGGCCTGCTCGAACGACGGTTGCTGCTGGCGCACGGCTGCACGGTGCTGCCCGAGGACCTCCCGCTCCTCGCCGGCACCGACGTCGCGCTGGTCCTCGCGCCGAACGTGTGCATGGCCAGCGGCGCCGCCCCGCCACCTGCTCGACGGGCACTCGAACACGGGGTGACGGTCGCGTTGGGCACCGACAACGTCTGCAACAACGGGAGCTACGACATGTTCGCGGAGATGCGGGCCATGGGGCGGTTGGCCTCGTTCGTCAGCCGGGTCCCGGACGCGCTGCCCGCGCGGACCCTGCTCGAGATGGCGACGGTCGCCGGGCACCGCGCCCTCGGGACCGGCGGCGGGGCGGGCACCCTGACCGCGGGCGCCCCGGCCGACCTCGTCACGGTCGCGACCGCAGCCCTGCACCGCGGGCCGGCCTGCATGCAGTCCCTGGAGTCCGCGCTGGTCTACGGCGGCAGCGGCCACGCGGTGGTGGACTCGATGGTCGACGGCCGCTGGCTGATGCGCGACCGCTCCCTGCTCTCGATGGATCCCGCGGGCGCCTACGAGGCCCGGGACGCGGACGCCGAGACGCTGCTCGCCGCCGCCCAGACGCGCGCCGGGACGGCGTGAGATGAGCGGTGGCCGCGCGCTGACCCTCACCGCGCCGGACCGCGCGCAGCTGCTCCGGCTGGCGGAGGGCTCGTCCCCGACGGCGCTGCGCGCCCGGATCGTGCTGCTCAGCGCCGAGGGTCTCTCGGTGACGGCGGTCGCCGAGCGGCTGGGCACCAGCAGACCCACGGTGGCGACGTGGCGGAACAGGTACCTCGCCGAGGGGCCGGCCGGACTCCGGGACTCGTCCCGGCCCGGGCGGCCGCGGACCGTCGACGCCGACGCCGTGGTGCGCACGACGCTGCTGGAGCCCCCCGCGGTCGGCAGACGATGGACCTGCCGCGGGGTCGCGTCCCGGCTCGGCATCAGCGGCGCCACCGTCGCCCGGACCTGGCACGAGCACGGGATCGTCCCCTTCGTTCCGGGGCCTTCGGCCTCGCCGTCGTACCCGTGCTGGAGGCGCGGTCGCTGACCGTGCTCGGCAGGTGCTCGGGGCGGGCGGGCGAGGCCGTCGTCCTGTCCGCGGGGGCGGGCGGCGCACCTCCACGACCGGTCGAGACGGACTCGGTGCACGATCTGCTCCGCCGGGTCCTGGACCCGAGGGGCCGCACCGGCGGCACCGGGCGGACGGTCGTGCACGTGGTCGCGGACCCACGCGGGCAGGCCGAGCTGCGCCGCTCGCCCGCCACCCGGGCCCGGTGGTCGGGTCGGCCCGACGTGTGCCTGCACCGGCCCGCCCGCGAGGTCGGCTGGGAGCGCCTGCGCGCGGTTCTGCTGCTCGCCGGAAGCGCCGTACCGAAAAGGGATTTCTGCGACGAAGAACTGATCGCATAGCGTCGCAGAAATCCTTTCTCAGGGCCCGCGAATAACACGGTTGAGATTATTGACCGGAGCACCTCGGGATCGTTAGCGTGAAGGCCCGTACAGGACACCTACAACAGGGGGCCGGCGATGGATCTGCAATTCAGGGAACGGTGCATTGCGACTGATTCCCCGTTCCGCGTCGGGTTCGCCCGGACCGAGGAGGAACTGCGCGACGTCGACCTGCTCTGGCGGGCGGTCTACGGCACCGAGTGCGGCTGGCTGGCCGCGGACGCACCGGCCCTGATCGACGACCGCTACCACCCGCACTCGACCTATCTCCTCGCCAGGGCGGCCGGCGAGCCCGTGGGCACCATGCGGGTGGTGGCGGACTCCCCCGAGCGGCTGCCGGTCGAGCAGTTCGTCGGGATCGAGAAGCTGCGCGGCGACGGCGACCGCAGGCTCGTCGAGGTCCAGCGGCTCATGGTGCTTCCGGAGTTCCGCAGGCGGCGCTACCCGGAGATGCCGTTCGGAGTGCTCGCCGCGCTGGTCAAGGGCTGCCTGCACCACTGCATCCAGCAGGGGGTGAGCCACATCGTGGCGGACCTGTTCCTGAACACCCCCACCACGCCGATGCGCACGCTGCTGTCGATGGGGTTCACCGAGACCGGCCTCGAGTTCGTCGACACCGAGCTGGACGAACCCGACCGCTCGGTGGCGCTGCTGCTGCAGGTCGGCGAGCTCTTCTCGCGGTCCTTCCGGTCCGACGCCCCGTTCTACCGCTACCTGATGGGCTACGACGAGGTCGTCGACGTCTACGCCGCCTGACCGCTTCCACTCCTACCGGAAACGAGCTGACCCATGGCTGACGGACATCTTCTCGAGTACGACGTGATTGTGATTGGTGGGGGCCCGGGAGGTGCGATGGCGGCGACTCTCCTGGCCGATTTCGGAAAGTCCGTCCTCACTCTCGAAGCCGCTTCCTTCCCGCGTTACCACATCGGCGAGTCATTGCTGTCCGGAACCGCGGACCTGCTGCAGCGGATCGGCGTGCTGGACCGGCTCGAGGACGAGGGCTACATCAAGAAGCACGGCGTGGAGTGGGTCTGGGGCGAGAACCGCGAACCCTGGACGGTGTACTTCAAGGACGCCCTCGCCATGCCGTACGACTACGGCTACCAGGTGGAACGCGGCCCCTTCGACAAGATGCTGCTGGACAACGCGGCGGAGCACGGGGTGGAGGTCCGCGAGCAGCACAAGGTCGTCGACTTCGCCCTGGACGGCCAGGGCGGCACGGTGGACTTCCGGGGCCCGGACGGCGTCGTGACCCGGGCCCGGGCCCGCTGGATCGTCGACGCCTCGGGCCAGGGCGGCACGGTGACCAGGCGCCTGCACGAACAGCAGTGGGACCCGTACCTGAAGAACCTCGCGGTGTGGACGTACTGGAAGGACGCCGAGCGCCCGCCCGGCCTCGACGCCGGGAACACCTTCCTGCCCACCTTCGACGACGGCTGGTGGTGGTTCATCCCGCTCCGCGACGGGATCACCAGCGTGGGCATGGTCGTCGACTCCGGGGTGCTGGCCCGCCACCGCGAGGAGGGCATGGAGGCCTACTACGCCCAGTGCCTCGCCCGGACCCCCGAGCTGGCCGCCCGGCTCGCGGGCGCCGAGCGCGCCGACGAGATCCACGTGGCGCGGGACTGGTCCTACATCTACGACCGGTTCAGCGGGGACGGTTACATCGCGGTCGGTGACGCCGCCTGCTTCATCGACCCGCTGTTCTCCACCGGCGTCCATCTCGCGATGCTCAGCGGCTTCCTCGCGGCGGTGACGGTCAACACCGCGCTGGACAAGCCCGAGCTGCCGCGGGAGGAGGTCCTGGGGTTCTACGAGCAGGCCTACCGCAAGGAGTTCGCCCGGCTGCGGGCGCAGGTCTACTTCCTCTACGGCGGCCACGGCGGGAGCAAGGAGTCCTACTTCTGGCACGCCCGCAGCCAGTTCGACGTGCCGGACATCGACCCGGAGAAGGCCTTCGTCTCGCTCATCGCGGGAGCCTTCGCGCACCGGTCCTGGTACAGCCGCTACCTGGAGCAGCTCGACGTGCCCGACCAGCTGCGCAGCACCATCGAGAACATCTTCGACGGCAAGTCCACGGGCATCGGCGTCGATCCCACCCAGCCGGTGCGCCGGTCCGACGAGGTCACGATCTCCTCGGACCTCGCGGTCGACGGGGCCCACCTGCGGGCCGCGCAGGCGATCGCGGGGCCGTCGGGTGTGACCGTCCCCTACACCGCCGCTCTGGAGTCGCTGCTGGACCTCGCCGACGGCAGGACCAACAGCCTCGACCTCGTCGAGCGGCTCGTCGCCGACGGCGGCCAGGCCCGCGAACAGGCCCAGAGCCTGGTCCACGAGGCGGTCAGCTACGGCCTGCTGGTGCCGGTCTCGTGAGCACCGGCACCGAGGCCGGCACCGGGACCGGCCCGATGGTGGGGCTGCTGCCGGACGCGGACCTCCCCGAGGGCCTGGCCCCGCTGTTCGAGGCGGTCCGCGCCGAGTACGGCTTCGTCCCCAACATCCTGCGCGCCCTCGCCCACTGTCCGGACCTGACGTCCGCCTTCGTCCCGCTGTGGGCCGAGGTCTACCGCTCGCCGACGATCGGTCCCCGCCTGCGGGCGCTGGCCGCGTTGGGCACCGCGACGACCCAGGAGTGCACCTACTGCATCGCCCACATGAGCGCCTCCGCCCGGCGGGCGGGCATCGGCGAGATGCAGATCGGGGCGATCGGGGACGCGATCGCGGTCGCCGAGGTCTTCGACGACGGCGAGGCACTCGTCCTGGAGGTGGCGGACGCCCTGACCCGCGATCCCGACGGCGTCACCGAGGACCTGCGGGCGCGGCTGCGGGCCCGGTTCTCCGAAGCCGAGATCGTCAACATCGTGCTGGCCGTCGGCATGTACAACCTCACGAGCCGGTTCCTCAAGGCCCTCGAGATCGGGGTCGAGGACGTGTTCGGGTCCAGCCCGCCCACCCCGCAGTCCACTGCCCAGGAGGACACCCGATGACTCTCGACACGACCACGGCATCCGACTCGTCGACGACCCTCAAGCAGGAGATCATCGACACCTACGGGCGGGACGCCTGGGACCTGATCCTCACCGTCTACGTCAACTTCTACTACTCCGAGCTGGAGATCATCGATCTCTGTGCCCGGTGGCTGCCGCGTCGCAACAGCCTGCAGGAGAAGAACTACCTGATCAAACACGCGGCGGACGAGGTCGTGCACGCCCGGCTGTTCCGGGAGGGCGTCGAGATCCTCGGCCAGCCGTGGCACGGCTTCGACCACGAGCCGTACCGCATCGACGACATCGGCGAGCGGTTCGCGAAGCTGTTCTACAGCGACGACGAGGTCGAGGTCCTGATCGGACTCAACCTCTACGCCGAGGGCGTCCTCGCGATGGAGGAGCTCTACCAGCTCGGCCGCAGCGGATCGCGCTACTTCCACCAGTTCGACCGGATCGAACGCGAGGAACGGCGCCACGTCGCCTTCGGCATCACCGTCGCCCAGCGGGTGCTGGCGGAGAACCCGGAGGCGCAGAAGCGGGCCGTGGAGCACTGCAAGTGGTACCGCGAGCACCTCGAGGGCTACCTGGAGGGCCGGCTGAAGCAGTCGATCGGCTGGGCCATCGACGCCGGGTTCGTCTCGGCCGACTACATCGACCGCACCCGCCTACGGTTCGACGACGTGATGGGCAAGATCGGAATCCTGGAGAGCTGAGACATGACCACCGGCAACTACGAGAAGGCGCTGGCCGAGACCTCGGACGTGCTGAGGTCCGACGTCGTCGAGCATCCCTTCATCGACCTGATCCTGCGCGGCGAGCTGACCGAGGGGGTGTACGCGGCCTACCTGCGCGAGACCTACCACCTCGTCCAGCAGACCCCGTACTTCCTCTCCGCCGCCGCCTCCCGCGCCGCCGAGGGATGGCTGCAGGACTGGTTCCTCAACCTCGCGATCGAGGAGCGCCACCACGACCGGCTGTGCGTGCAGGACCTGCGCAGGCTGGGCTACGACACCGACACCTACCTGTCCGGGCTGCCCGGGCTCGGGACCTGGACGATGGTCGGCCAGAACCACTGGCTGGTGTCGATGAAGGACCCGGCGGCGCTCATCGGGTTCGCGGCGGCGACGGAGGGGCTCGGCGCCTCGCTCGGACCCAAGGTCACCGAGGCGATGGCGGGCTACCCGTTCGCGCGGACCGCGCTGAACTTCCTCAAGGTGCACTCCGAGGAGGACCAGGAGCACATCGAGCTGGTCCGCAAGGCCTTCGACCGGGCCGCGACGACCCCGGAGCGGTACCAGCTGATGGTCACGGCCTGGTCGTACACGCTGCGCGCCTACGGACAGCTGTTCACCGACGCCATGACCACGGCGTAGCCATGACCACCGACACCGACGTCACCTCCGACCCGGGCACCGCCCCGGCGGTACTCGGGCCCGAGCCGCCGTGCCCCCTCGCCGAGATCGTCGACGGCATGGCGGACCGGACGGGCCCCCGGCTGTTCTTCCACGGTCCGTCCGGGCCGCAGGAGGCCACCTTCGCCCGGTGCCGAGCCGACGCCGGAGTGCTCGCCGAGACGCTGCGCGCCGCGGGGGTCGGTCCGGGGAGCCGTGTCGCGATCCACGGCGGCACCGGCATCGAGTGGGTGCTCGCCGACCTGGCCTGCACGATCGTCGGTGCGCTGTCCGTCGCGCTGTACTCGACCGCGCCCGTGCCGCGGGCCGTGTCGGCCGCCGTCGAGAGCCGGTGCGCGCTGGTGCTCACCGACCGCCGGGAGGCGGTCCCGGCGTTCGCGGAGGCGGGCCTGACGGTGCTGTTCCTCGGTCCGCCGGGGTCCGGCGACGGCGCGGGGGCGGTCGCGGTCGGCGACATCGTGGCCGCGGGGGCGCACGAGGGGTTCCGCCCCGCCCACCGCCGGACCGGACCGTTCACCGTCGTCTCGACGAGTGGCACGCTGTCGGAACCGAAGCTGTTCGCGGTGCACGCCGACCCGCTGCTGTTCACGATGGACCGGTTCGCCGAGATCTACGGCATCGACGACCGGGACCGGCTCCTGCTCTACCTGCCGCTGTCCCACCTGCCGCAGCGGATGATGCTCTACTGGGGCCTGCGAACGGGTCTGGACTTCGTGCTGTCGGACCCCGCGCGGTTCGTCGCGGACACCGCGCGGCACCACCCGACGCTGCACGTCACCGTCCCCCGGGTGCTCGAGCACCTCCGCGCCCGGGCCGCCGCGGCCGGCACCCCGGCACCCGCCGCCGCGGTCGCGGCGATGCTCGGGGACTCGGTGCGTTCGGTGTTCGTCGGGAGCGCGCCGACACCGCCCGCCCTGATGGCCGAGCTGCTCGACGCCGGGATCCCGCTCTACGAGGTCTACGGGACCACCGAGCTGGGCATGATCGGGCTCAACACCCCCGAGACCCGCGAGCCGGGCACGGTCGGGCGCCCGATCCCCTGGGGCCGGGTCCGGCTCGACGTCACGACGCGGGAGATCCTCGTCCGGACACCCACCCCCTTCCTCTACGGCCGGCTCGTCGACGGTCGGGTCGAACGGCGGTCGTGGGACCCCGAGCGCTACGAGCCCACCGCCGACGCCGGGTCGTTCGACGGGCGGGGCCTGCTCACCGTGCTCGGCCGGACCCGGGACTTCGTCGCGCTCGGCAGCGGCGAGAAGGTGTTCGTCCGGCCGATCGAGGAGGCCGTGGCGGCGGCGACCGGCGCGGGGCTCTGCCAGGTCGGGCTGCGGCCGGACGGGCGGCTGGGCGCCCTGCTCTTCTTCCCGCACCCGGACCCCGCGCGGCCGCCGGTCGGCGAGCTCCTCGCCGCCGTCAACGCGGCGGTGCCGGGCTGGGAACGGGTCCGCAGCTACGCCGTGGTCGACCGCATGCCGACGGTGGAGGAGGGCTGCCTGACCGAGACGACCAAACCCCGCAGGCACGCGATCGACGAGATCCACGGACGGGCCGCCACGTGGGTCGCCGTCCGATGACGAGAGGAGCAGGGATGGCGGACGGGTCCACGGTGGACACCATCGCGGTGCCCGGCGGCGGCATCCGCTGCCGGACGGTGGGTGCGGGACCGCCGCTGGTGCTGCTCACCACCTTGTCCGGGAGCTGGATGCGCCAGGTTCCGACGCTGCGCGAGCACTTCACCGTGATCACCTACGACATGCGCGGCTTCGGCGACTCCCCGTCGACCACCGGGTTCCCGGACAACGCCGCCCATGCGGACGACCTGGCCCGGGTCCTGGACGCGCTGGGCGTGCCCGCCGCCACGGTGGTGGGCCTCTCGCACGGCGGGCTGGTCGCGCAGCACGTCGCGGCCAAGCACGCCGAGCGCCTCAGCGGCCTCGGGCTGGTCGCCACGTTCGGCGCGTCACACGGGCCGACGCGGCTGCTGCTCGGAATGCTCAACGGGTTCCTCGAGCGGGACGACGTCGGCGGGTTCTGGGAGGTGCTGAAGGCCTTCCTGTTCTCCGAGGCGGGCGCCGAGACCCTGCGCCGCCGCGAGCGCGCCCTGCGGCGGGCGATGTTCGACCAGTACGACGCCGCGAGCCTGCGCAGCATCTACGGCGGCGCACTCGAGCACGACGGGACGACGTTGCTCGCCGGGCTGACGGGCGTGCCGACGCTCGTCGTCGGCGGCCGGGAGGACATCCTGTTCCCGCCGGTGCTCACCGAGCGGCTCGCCGACCTCGTGCCGGGATCGCGCCGTGAGCTGCTGGCCGCCGCGCACCTGCCTCCGGTCGAGGCACCCGAGGCGTTCAACGCCCTGCTCGTCGAGGCCTTCGGCGGGCGGTCGTGACGGCCGCCGACCAGGCCGGCGGGCGGCTGGTGGAGCTCGACGGGGCCACCCTGCACGTCACCGAGTCGGGCCCGCCCGGCGGGCGGCCGGTCGTCCTGGTCCACGGTTTCCTCACCGACTCGACGACCTGGCGGCACGTGGCCCCCGGCCTGGCCGAGCGGTACCGGACCGTGCTCGTCGACCTGCCCGCCTGCGGGGGCTCGCCCGTGCCCGGTCGGACCGACTGGACCGCGGACTCCGCCGCCGACCTGCTCGTCGGGCTGCTGGACGCGCTGGAGCTGCGGGACCCGGTGCTGGTGGGCAGTCAGATGGGCGGCTCGCTGACAGCGTGGGCGGCGGCCCGCCATCCCGGCCGGCTCGCGGGGATGGTGGTGATGGCGGCCGGAGCCCTCGGTGAGGGGGCGGCGAACCTGGGGCTCTTCCGCGCTCTCGGCGCTCCGCTGCTGGGGCCGCTGCTGGCCCGGGCGTTCCCGTACGGGCCGTTCGCCGCCCGGTGGGCGGCGACGCACGGGCCCGGTTTCGTCCCGGAGCCCACGGCCGTGGCCCACTACCACCGACAGCTCCGCGGGCGGGGCGCGCCGATGGCGCGGTTCGGCCTCGGCGTGCGGCTGAGCTACGGCGAGGACTTCGACGTGCTGGCCGGTCCGCTGCGCGGCGCGACGCTGCCGACGACGCTGGTCTTCGGCGCCGCCGATCGGCTGGTCCCGCCGTCGACGGGCCGACGGTTCGCCGAGCTGCTGCCGCACGCCCGGCTCGTCGAGCTGCCCGGGTGCGGGGACTTCCCCCAGGAGGAACGCCCCGACGAGGTCCGCGACGCGGTCCGGGCGCTGATCGAGCAGCTGTGAGGGCTCAGGCGGCCCGCCGGGCGCGGACGGCGTCGATCATCTGCGCCATTCCCGGACGCCACGGCCTGCGGGCGGGGCCGGTGAGCACGAGCTCGCGGCGCAGGTGCTGGGCCACGGGCACCAGCACGAGGCCCGCACCCTCCATCCCCGCGGCGAGGCCGGGCACGAGCGAGACCCCGATCCCGGCCCGCACCATGGAGAACAGGGTGCTCAGCTGGCGGACGCGGTGGGTGGGGGTGAACGCGCAGCCCGCCTGCCGGTACAGCTCGCGGATCTGCCGCTCGCACCCCCCGGTGGACAGCAGCAGCGGATCGTCCGCCAGGTCCGCCACGTCCACGGACCGCTCCCCCGCCAGGGGGTGGTCGGTACGCAGCACGACCTGGAACCCGTCGGCCGCGACCGGCAGCGCCTCGGTCGTCCCGAAGTCCGGGTCCACCACGATCGCGAGGTCCACCGTGCCGTCCTCCAGCCAGCCGACGACCTCGTCGTCCTCGCCCTCCAGCAGCACGATGCGCAGCTCCGGGTACTCGGCCGACCATCCCGCGAGCAGGCCGGGGAGCACGGCGTGGCACGCGGTCGGCGGCGCGGCGAGGGTGACCGCACCGGACGGGTTCTCGGCGGGATCCCGGAGCAGCTCCTCCGCGGCCGCCGCCTCCGCGACCGCGATCCTGGCGTGCTCCACCAGTCTGCGGCCGAGCAGTGTCGGGGTGATCGGGACACCACGCGCCACGACCGGGCGGCCGGCCGCCCGCTCCAGGGCGGCGATGGCGTGCGACACGGCCGACTGGCTGACGCCGAGCCGATGCGCGGCCGCGCCGAAGCCGCCCGTGTCGACGACGGCGACCAGGGCACGCAGCTGGGGAAGAGCGACGGACATGAACGATCCTCATGACAGACTGATCATCACTTGTTGGACTCATGCTTACCCGATCGCGAGACTCCACGCCAGACCTCTCGCGAACGGGGAAGGACGAGACACCCATGAGCACCACGGACCGGACGACCGAGCGACCCGACGGGACCCGGGCGGTGACCCGCTGGCTGCCGGGCTTCATCCTGCTCTCCGCGATCTGGGGATCCAGCTTCGCGCTGATCAAGCTGGCCGTGGACGACGGCGTCGCGCCGATCTGGGTGGCGCTGTGGAGGTGCCTGTTCGGCGCGTTGGCGTTGCTGGCGGTGTGTGCCCTGCGCCGCGAGCGGCTGCCCCGGTCCCGGTCGACGTGGGGTCACGCCGCGGTGGTGGCGGCACTGCTCAATGCGGCGCCGTTCGCGCTCTTCGCGTTCGGCGAGCAACACGTCAGCTCCCTGCTCGCCGGGGTGATCAACGCGACCACCCCGCTGATGACGCTGGTCTTCGTGCTGGCCCTCGTGCGGGGCGAGCGGATGACGCTGCGCCGGGTGCAGGGACTGCTGCTCGGCTTCGTCGGGGTGCTGTGCCTGCTGGCGGTGTGGCGGGGGCTGGCGGGCGGCACGCTCACCGGCACGCTGGCCTGTCTCGCCGCGACGGCCTGCTACGGCGCCGGGTTCGCCTACACCCGCCGGTTCTTCTCCGGCCGGACGGAGTCGGCGGTCGCGCTCTCCGCCGCTCAGATCGGGGCGGCGACCGTCGAGCTGGCGCTGGTCGCGGCGGTCACCGGGACGGCTCCCACGCTGCCGGGGCCCGTCGCCTCGATCGGGCTGGTCGTCCTCGGAGCGCTCGGGACGGGCTACGCCTTCCTGCTCAACCTGCAGGTCATCCGAGCCGCCGGAGCGACGATCGCCTCGACCGTCACCTACGTGACCCCCATCTGGTCCACCGTCATCGGGGTGGTGCTGCTCGGCGAGCCGTTCGGCTGGAACACCCTGGTGGGCGGGGTCCTGATCGTGCTGGGCATCCTCGTCACCCGCTCCAGCCCGCGGCCCCGCTGCCCCGGGGGGCCGCCGCGTGACGGCGAGCGAGGTCGCGGTCCGGACCCTGCTCGCCATCGGGATCGTGCTGCTGGCCTGCAACGTCGCCGGTTGGCTCGTCGGACGGATCGGCCAACCCCGGGTGGTGGGCGAGCTGCTCGCCGGGATCGCGCTGGGCCCGAGCGCGCTGGGCCTCGTACTGCCGGAGGTCGTCGCGCAGCTGTTCCCCGAGCCGGTCATCGGGGCACTGCGCGTCGTCGCCCAGCTCGGTCTGGTCCTGTTCCTGCTGCTCGTCGGCATGGAGACCGCCCCGGGTGGCGATCGGCTCGAACCGGTCCGGGTGGGCGGTGTCGCCGCCGCGTCCGTCGTCGTCCCGCTGGTCCTCGCCGGCGCGCTGGCCATCGGGCTGTACCCGGCATACGGCGAGGGCTCGCCGCTGGTCGCGTTCGTGCTGTTCGTCGGGGCCGCGGTCTCGGTGACCGCGCTGCCCGTGCTGGCCCGGCTGCTGCGGGAGACCGGCTTGACGGGCACCCGGATCGGAGCCACGGCGCTGGTCGCGGCCGCCGCCAACGACGTCGTGGCCTGGGTGCTCGTGGCCGTGGCGGCGACGGTGACCGAGGCCGACGGCGTCGGGCCCTTCCTGCTGACGGCCGGCGGCGCCGTCGTGCTCGTGCTGGTGCTGCTGTCGGGGGTCCGGCCGCTGCTGGCGCGCTGGGGGACGCCGCCGCTGTGGGTCCCGGTCGTCGTCGCCCTCCTCTCGGCGTGGGCGGCCGAGCAGGTGGGGATCCACGCCATCTTCGGGGCCTTCCTCGCCGGTGTGGCGATGCCGAGGTCCGATCTCTGGCGGGAGCACGTGCGCGCCCGGCTCGACCCGGCCGTCACCGCCGTCCTGCTCCCGGTCTTCTTCGTCGTGGTCGGGCTCTCGACCCGCGTGGACACGCTGACCCCGCTCGACGCGCTCGTGTTCGTGGCCGTGCTGGTCGTGGCCGTCGTGGGCAAGATCGGTGGGGTCGGCCTGACCGCGCGCCTGCTCGGCGACGAGCGGCGGGACGCCGCGACGCTCGGCGTGCTGATGAACGCGCGGGGCGTCACCGAGATCGTGGTGCTGACCGTCGGGCTGGACCTCGGGCTGATCGGCCCGACCGTGTTCACCGTCCTGGTCCTCGTCGCCGTCGTGACGACGTTCATGACGGCACCGCTGCTCAGGATGATCCGCGGCCCCGGTCGTCGGGCCGCGCCGGCGCCGGCCGGAGCGCGGCCACGATCGCCGCGGCCGGGCTGACCCCGGGGACGAGACCGACGCCCTGGCCCGCATAGTGCGCGAGCGCCTCGATCTCACCACGGACCCCGGCCGTGGGGATCACGTCGTCGTAGCGCCGGACCGGGCGTCCGCCGGCGTCGACGGCGACGACCTCCGGCGACAGGTCGGTGCGGGCGGTGCTGCTGTTGCGCAGTGCGCGGTGCGGCGCATCGGGCCAGCCACCGGTGAACACCTCACCGAGCACCGTGTCCGACGGGCCCGCGGCGGCGAGCCGCGCGCGGTACTCGGGGTGGACGTCCGCCTCGCGGGCCGCCAGGAACCGCGTCCCGACCCACGCCGCGTCCGCGCCGAGGGCCGACACCGCGGCCACCCCGCGGGCGTCGGCGATCCCGCCGGCGGCGAGGACCGGCACGTCCACCGCGTCGACCACCGCGGGCACCAGGGCCAGCGTGGAGACCGTCCCCAGGACGTGCCCGCCCGCCTCCCACCCCTGCGCGACGACGGCGTCGACGCCGGCCGCGGCGGCCCGGACGGCGTCCTCGACCGCCCCGACCATGTGCACGTGGACCATCCCGCTGCCGCACAGCGCCGCCGCGACCGGCGCGGGGTCTCCCCACGAGGTCGACAGCACGGGGACCCCCTCGGCGACGCAGATCCGCACGTGGTCGGCGGGCGCCTGGGCCAGCACGAGGTTGACCCCGAACGGCCGGTCCGACAGCTCACGTACTCGTGCGATCGCCCGCACCAGCTGCGCGGCGGACAGCCAGGACCCGGCCAGCACACCCAGGCCGCCCGCCTCGCCCACCGCCGCCACCAGCTCCGGTGTGCAGGCACTCCCGATCGGGGCCTGCACGATCGGCGCAGCCAGGCCCAGACGCTGCACGAACGACGGGCGGCTCATCGCGGTGATCGTCCCCGACCGCGTGGACCTCGTCCAGCGGGGCGGCGGGCACGGTGGTCGGGGCACGCCGCCGAGCGCAGGCAGCTCGTGCGGGCCGGCCTCATCGCGGAGACCGCGCCCCTACTTCCGTTGCGGCGCTCCGCATCAGGCCGTCGGGCGACCGTCACGAATCCAGTCATCTGACGGGCCCTGCTCGCCGACGGCTTCTGCAATATTCGCGTTGTCGAACGCGGGGTGACCGAAGCCCCGGCGACCCCGGCGGGGAGACCCCCCATCTACGAACGGAGACACCCCGATGCCCACGCTCACCACGAACGACGGTACGGAGATCTTCTACAAGGACTGGGGCACCGGTCAGCCCATCGTCTTCAGCCACGGCTGGCCGCTCTCGGCCGACGACTGGGACGCCCAGATGCTGTTCTTCCTCCAGCACGGCTACCGGGTCATCGCCCACGACCGGCGCGGCCACGGCCGTTCCGCCCAGGTCAGTGACGGCCACGACATGGATCACTACGCCGACGACCTGGCCGCACTGACCTCACAGCTGGACCTGCACGACGCTGTGCACGTCGGGCACTCCACCGGAGGTGGTGAGGTCGTCCGCTACCTCGCCCGCCACGGCGAGTCCCGGGTCGCGAAAGCGGCGATCATCTCGGCGGTTCCGCCGCTGATGGTGCAGACCGAGGCGAACCCGGGCGGCCTGCCCCGCAGCGTGTTCGACGACCTGCAGGCCCAGCTTGCGGCCAACCGCTCGGAGTTCTACCGGTCCCTGCCGGCCGGACCGTTCTACGGCTTCAACCGGCCCGGCGTCGAGCCGTCGGAAGCGCTCATCCAGAACTGGTGGCGGCAGGGCATGATGGGCGGCGCCAAGGCTCACTACGAGGGCATCGTCGCCTTCTCCCAGACCGACTTCACCGACGACCTCAAGAAGATCACCGTGCCCACTCTGGTCATGCACGGCGACGACGACCAGATCGTCCCCTACGCCGACTCCGGCCCGCTGTCGGCCGAGCTCCTGCCCCACGGCACCCTCAAGACCTACTCCGGTTTCCCCCACGGCATGCCCACCACCGAGGCTGCCACGATCAACGCAGACCTCCTGGACTTCATCCGTTCCTGAGTCAGCAGACCGGAGGACCGTAAGCCGGAGCCGGCACCACGTGGCCGGCTCCGGCGGTCGGCTCCGGCGACTGTGCGCCGCCACCCGTGGGGCGGGATCCGGACCCGGCAGGGAGCCGGTCTCAGACCGCTCTCAGCGGGACGGGCGTCGAGGTGGCGCCGCAGCGTCGAGGTCACCCGCGCGACCATCACCCACCGCCGCGGCCGCCGGCCGAGCGAGCGGACCAGCGCGGTCCGGCACCGGTGGCGCGCGATGGGCTGCTGGAAGACCAGATGCGCGGCTATCAGCAGGCCGCCGAGCTCACGGGCACGCTGCACGAGCTGCCGAGCTGCCCGCGCTCGGCGGTGGTGCACGTCCTGACCGCGGCCTGAGTCGAGCTGCCCAACAACCGTCCCCCACCGATCGAGGTCCGCCGCGCGGTCACCCACCTCCAGCGGGCACTGACGCGAGACCCACGGCCCTCCCCGCCAACACGCTCGGTGAGCCTCCCCGCCCGAGGCCAGCCACGGCATGCAGCAACTCTTTGTGGTCCCACGGCCTCGAGGCGGGCATCTGCCAGCTCGACGGGATCGACGACGAGACCCGGCGCCACCTGCTGCGCATGACCGCACCTTGCCCCCGCAACCCCTTGCACTTCTCTTGAATGGGAGTCAAGATAGCTGCGGCCAGGACACAGGGGCACGGCGGATCAGCCCCCTCGGGTCGTCCGGACCACCCTCCAGCGCCGGAGAGAGGAGTCGCGGTGTCCTTCCGAGTCGACATCGGCCTCGCCCACCAGACCCGCCGTGTGGCCACCGTGGGTTTCGCGGGCACCGCCCAGCAGGACGACCTTCGATCCCGAGGACCTGATCACCAGCTACGAGCGGGACGTCCCCGAGCATCTGCCCGTCCGCCGGGCCGACGACCCCGGGCCAACGGGTCGCTGACCCCACACGTCTGCCCGACCCTCTGCTGCGGAACACCATGGGAGGACGAGCGATGACGATGGTGCTGGACCAGCGCAACGAGGAGTTTCACGACGATCCGTACCCGCTCTACCGGCAGGTACGTGACCGGACGCCGGTCATGTTCTACGAACCCATGAACAGCTGGCTGGTGACCCGCTACGAGGACGCGAACCTCTGTCTTCGCAGCCCGAAGCTCTTCACCCGCAACACGTTCTGGGACGCCCCGACGAGTCGGCACGACCCGGCGGACGACCGGCAGGCCTACGTCATCGAGAGCTTCTCGCAGATCATGATGATGAAGGACGGAGGCGACCACACGCGGATGCGTCGGCTCTCCGGCCTCACGTTCTCCCCTCGCAAGATCCGTTCCGGCAGGGACGCGGTGGAACGCATCTGCCGCGAACTGCTCACCATGTGCCGGGAGAAGGGCGACTTCGACTGGGCGCACGACTTCGCGAACCTGCTGCCGAGCCTGGTCATCGCCGACTACATCGGAATCCCCGTGTCCGATCGCGAGACCGTCCGTGTGCTGGCCGATCGGCTCGCGCTCATCTTCGAACCGCGTCTGTCCGACCCCGAGCGGTTCGGCATGCTCGTCGAGGTGTCCGGGCTGGCCGCGTTGCTCGACGAGCTCATCGACCAACGGCGGGCGGCGCCGCAGGACGACTTCATCTCGCTCCTCGTCTCCCGGGACCGGGAGTCCGGAGGCATGACCCCCGAGGAGGTCCGGGGCAACCTCCTCCATTTCCTCGTCGCGGGCAACGAGACGACCACCAACCTGCTCTGCCACATGGCGGTCGTACTCGACTCGCACCCCGAGGTCGCGGACCGGGTTCGAGCCGATTCCGGGCTGGTCCCGGCGTGGGTGGAGGAGACCCTGCGGCTCGAGGCACCGATCGTGTCCACCCTGAGGAGGCTCGCCGGGGATGCCGAGATCGCGGGCCGGACACTCCCGGCCGGGGACCTCGTCCGGATCGTCCTGGCCTCGGCCAACCACGATGAACGCCGGTTCTCCCGGCCCGACGAGTTCGACCTCGACCGTCCGGACAACCAGCATCTGTCGCTCGGGGTGGGCCCACACTTCTGTATCGGCGCTCCCCTCGCCCGACTGGAGGCCGCGGTCGCCGGCGAGCTCCTCACGTCGGAGTTCCCCGATCTGCGGCTCATCCCGGGCGGCACGCGGGAACGCAAGCCCGACGACATCCTGCGGGGCTACCTCCGGCTGGACGCGGCCACGACCACCTGACGCCGAGGTCGCGCGCACAGCGGCTCCGTCGTCGACGCGTTCACCGCTGCCGATCCTCCTCGCAGGTGGTGGGAACCGATGTCGAAGGCATCGGGAGCCTCACGAACAGCTGCGTCCAGCCTGCCTCGGCCCGCAGTCATCTCGTCCGACGACGAAGGAGGAGACAGTGTTCCCTCGAACGCCTGGTATGCCGCGGCCATGGGTCGCGAAGTGGATCGGACCCCGCTGTCACGCACGATGGGGGGACGCCCGGTCGTCCTCTACCGCACCGAAGCGGGCGCGCCGGTCGCCCTGGCGGACGCCTGCTGGCATCGGCTGGTCCCGCTGTCGCTCGGCTCCCTGCGCGGTGACGACCTCGTCTGCGGATACCACGGCATCGCCTACGACCCGCGCGGTCGATGCACCTTCATGCCCTCCCAGGAGACGATCAACCCCAGCGCGTCCGTGACCTCGTTCCCGGTGGTGGAGCGGGACCGGCTCATCTGGGTCTGGCTCGGTGATCCGGCGCTGGCAGATCCCGGCACGGTCCCGGACCTCCACTGGGCGGACGACCCTCGCTGGGCCGGCGACGGCGAACTGCTCGCAATGGAGTGCGACTACCGACTGATCCTGGACAACCTCATGGACCTCACCCACGAGAGCTTCATCCATGGCTCCAGCATCGGGAACGCCGCCGTCGCCGAGACACCGTTCACCGTGAGCCACACCGACGACAGCGTCACCGTCACCCGGTGGATGCTGGGGATCACGCCTCCCCCCGCCTGGGCGGAGGAGATGCGACTGCGCTTTCCCGACTACGACGGCCCCGTCGACCGATGGCAGGTCATCCGGTGGCAGGCACCGTCGACCATCACGATCGACGTGGGGGTGGCGAAGGCCGGCTCCGGCGCCCCGGACGGGAACTACGACCAGGGCGTGCGCGGTTACGTGCTCAACACCGTCACCCCGGAGACGGACCGGACCGCGCACTACTTCTGGTTCCGGATGCGCAACCACGCCCTCGACGACGTCGTTCTCACCCGTGCCCATCGGGCAGCGGTCCACCGGATCTTCGGGGAGGACGAGGTGATGCTCAACGCCCAGCAGGTCGCCGTCGACGCCCACCCCGGCTACGACTTCTACAACCTCAACATCGACGCCGGCAGCATGTGGGTCCGACGCATGATCGGCCGGCTCGTTGAGGCCGAGGCGGAGCTGGTGGGCGCCCGCTCCGACGGGACGAGCTGATGGCACACCGTGTGGCCCCGCGGTGGGAGCGCGCGGTCGTCGCCTCCTCGACGACGGTGGCCGATGGCGTCCGGCACATCCTGCTGGACATTCCCCGGAGCCGCCCCGCCCCGCCCGGCTCACACGTCGACGTGCTCGTCCCGACGAGGGACGGGGGGCAGCTCGTCCGCTCCTACTCGGTGGTCGAGCACGGCAGGCAGTCCGGTGGCTGCGGGATCGCGGTACGTCTCGATCCGCGCAGCAGGGGTGGCTCCGCGTTCATGCACACGCTGGAGGCGGGCGACACGGTGACGGTGTCGCAGCCCGTCCAGGACTTCGAACTTACTCCCGGCCGGGAGCGGTACCTGTTGCTCGCCGGCGGCATCGGTATCACTCCCCTGCTCAGCATGGCGCACGCGCTGGCGGCGTGGGGCGCCGACTACGAACTGGTCTACGCGGGGCGGTCCCGCGCGTCGATGGCGTTCCTCCCCGACCTCGAGGCCGACCATGCCGCCAGGCTGCGGACCGTGGTGGACGACGAGGACGGACCGCTGGACGTTGCTGCGCTCGTCGACGGCGTCAGCCCCGACACCGAGCTCTACGTCTGTGGCCCCTCGGGCATGCTCGCCGCCGTCCAGCACGCGTGGAGCACCAGCGGCCGCCCACCCGCCCGCCTGCGCTTCGAGACGTTCGGGAACAGCGGCAACCTGCCGACCACACCGTTCATCGTCCGTGTCCCACGGCTGGGCCTCGATGTCGAGGTGTCACCGGGGAGCACGGCCGTGCAGGCTCTGGAGGCAGCAGGCGCCGAGGTGATGTCCGACTGTCTGCGGGGCGAGTGCGGGCTGTGCGTCGTCCCGGTTCTCGCCGTGGGATCAGGAGCCATCGACCACCGGGATGTGTTCCTCAGCCCGCGGCAGAAGTCCGCTGGCCGCGACATCTGCCTCTGTGTGTCGAGGGTCGCCGACGGCGAGATCACCGTCGAGCTTCCCTGACGCGTCGACGCCGACCTCGACCGCTGTGACCGGGCTGATCGGGCTCGCGGAGCGCGTCGCCCTCTCCGGCGCGCGGCTGCGACTGTCCAGCCCGACCGGCGGGCCGACCCCTGCCGCGGGTCGAACCGAGCGTTTGCCAACCTGGTCATGTACTGGCGATGATGAGGATCTGAACTGCGCCATGAGGTTGTGCGCGGTGTTCACTGGAGCGGATCCTCCTCAGGACTCGCCAGTTCCTCAACTCGGCATTGGCCCGCTCGCCTGGTCCGCGCCGCACGAATCGGTAGCCGGCAGCCGAGGCACGTCGACGGGGTCGGGCTGGCGCTGCTCGCGCACCAGCCCGACCCGTTCGTCGACGCATACCTCGCGCGAACGTGTGAAGACCCGCCCGTCGCCGCGGTTCCCGATCCTGGCCGCCTCCGCCAGTCGCTCGCCGAGATCCGTGCACGGGGGGGCTACATGGTCGCCCTACTCCTGGACGCGACGAACGCGCTGCACGAGGCACTGTGCCGGCCCGGGATGCCGACCGCCTCCGATCTCCGCTGGATGGCCACCCGTGCGCGCTGACCGGCGCGTCGCCACCACGAGCAGGCCGTGAGCCACCCTGCTCGGCGACGGTCAGGCGTTCTGGGGGAAACCGAGGTTGATGCCGGCGTGCTGTTCCCGCGCGGCCGGGTCGAGCCAGCGGGTGGTGACGACCTTGCCGCGGGTGAAGAAGTGAAAGCCGTCGGTGCCGTGGGCGTGGGTGTCGCCGAACAGCGAGCTCTTCCAGCCGCCGAAGGAGTAGTAGGCCATCGGGACCGGCACCGGCACGTTCACCCCGACCATCCCGACCTCGATCTCGGTCTGGAACCGCCGTGCCGCGCCGCCGTCGTGGGTGAAGATCGCAGTGCCGTTGCCGTACGGGTTCGCGTTGACCAGCTCGACGGCCTCGTCGAAGGTGTCGACCCGCACCACCGACAGCACGGGGCCGAAGATCTCGTCGGTGTAGATCGACATGTCGGGCGTCACGTCGTCGAACAGGGTCGGCCCGACGAAGAACCCCGCACCTTCGGCGTCGTAGGAGCCCGCCCGCCCGTCGACCACCACGGTCGCGCCCTCGGCCTGTCCGGCGTCGATGTAGCCCGACACCCGTTCCTGCGCCGCTCTGGTCACCAGCGGTCCCATGTCGCAGCCCCGGGTCCCGTCGCCGGTCCGCAGGGCGACCGCTCGGACCTTGATCTTGGCGACCAGCTCGTCGGCGATGTCGCCGACCGCGACCAGTGCGGAGATCGCCATGCAGCGCTCACCCGCCGAGCCGAACCCGGCGTTGATCGCCTGGTCGGCGGCCAGGTCGAGGTCGGCGTCGGGAAGGACCACCATGTGGTTCTTCGCCCCGCCCAGGGCCTGGACCCGCTTGCCGTGCGCGGTGCCGGTCTCGTACACGTAGCGCGCGATCGGGGTCGACCCCACGAACGAGATCGACTTCACGTCCGGACTGGTCAGCAGGGCGTCGACTGCGGTCTTGTCGCCGTTGAGGACGTTGAACACGCCGTCGGGCAGCCCGGCCTCCTTCCACAGTTCAGCGATCCACAGCGCCGCGCTGGGCACCTTCTCCGAGGGCTTGAGCACCACGGTGTTGCCCGCGGCGATCGCGATCGGGAAGAACCACATCGGCACCATGGCCGGGAAGTTGAACGGCGAGACGATGCCCACGACGCCCAGCGGCTGCCGGATCGAGGCCACGTCCACCCCGGTCGAGGCGTTCTGCGTGGCCGACCCCTTCAGCAGGTGCGGTGCCCCGCAGGCGAACTCCACGACCTCCTGGCCCCGAGCGACCTCCCCGGCGGCGTCGGAGAGGACCTTGCCGTGCTCGGCGGTGATGATCGCCGCCAGCTCCCCGGCGCGCTCGTCGAGCAGCTGCCGGAACGCGAACAGGATCCGGGTCCGTCGGGCCAGGGAGGTGTCCCGCCAGCCGGGGAACGCGGCCTTCGCGGCGGCGATCACCTCGGCCGCCTCCTGCTCCGACGCCAGCGGCAGGGACGCGGTCACCGCACCGGTCGCGGGGTTGGTGACGTCGGAGAACCGGCCCGACTCCCCGTAGACCTTCTGACCGTCGGCCCAGTGGAAGAGGGTCGTGGTGGTGTCGATCGTGCCCGTCGACGTCATGGGTTTACCTCGCAACAGGGGATTCAGAGGGAAGGGCTCGTGCGGTCGTCGACACCGTCAGTAGTGTCGATGAGCTTGCCGAGCAGGGAGGCCAGCTGCCGTTGTTCGTCAGCTGTGAGGCGCGCGAACAGGCGGGCCTCGACCTCGTTGTGCAGGGCGAAGGCGTGGCGGACGGCCTCGCGGCCGGTCTCGGTGAGGCGGACCCGGATCAGCCGACGGTCCTGTCCGTTGGCCTTCTCGCGCTGAACGTAGCCGTAGCGCTCCACAGTGGACAACACACTGGACACCGTCTGGCGGGTCACGCCTGCGATGCGGGCGATGCTGCGGGCCTCGATCTCACCGTACATCCAGACGATGAACAGTACGCGGAAGCTGGGCCAGCTCAGCTTCTCCGCCCGGAAGATCAGGGACTCTGCCTCGGAGATGAGGCTGTTGGAGGCCCCGACGAGGTTGAGGCCCACCCGCATGGCCTCCTCGTCCACCTCGGGGACCTGCTCACGGGCGGCGGCAACGGCCAGCTGCACGTGTTCGGCGCGGGAGATCGTGGTCGGGTCGACGGCCATCGCGACATCATCCACGGCCACTCAAGGGGTTGACACGGTTCCCGGTCGGTGTCCACACTTCGCCATCATCGGAGATAGATCGATATTTGACAATCTCTGAGCGGCGAACAGCTCGGTTCGGTCGAGCAGGACCCGATGTCCCTCGCACCGCGCCACGTTGTACCCGCCTTCACCCCTCAACGACGATGGGAAACCCATGAGCTCAAGCAGCGGTGCCTCGACCTCGTCGGCCGGCCGGGCGCAACCGGGGATGGTCAAGATCGTCACGGCGAGCCTGGTCGGAACGACGATCGAGTGGTACGACTTCTTCCTCTTCGGCTCGGTCGCGGCCCTGGTCTTCAACAAGCTCTTCTACCCGGACTTCGACCCAGTCGTCGGCACCTTGCTGTCGCTGTCGACCTTCGCCGTCGGCTTCGTGGCGCGTCCGGTCGGCGCGGTGGTGTTCGGGCATTTCGGCGACCTCGTCGGCCGCAAGAAGATGCTGGTGCTGAGCCTCGTGCTGATGGGCGCCGCCACCGTCGCGGTCGGCCTGCTGCCCACGTACGCGCAGATCGGTGTGGCCGCGCCGATCCTGCTGGTCGTCTGCCGGCTGCTGCAGGGCTTCGCCGTCGGCGGCGAGTGGGGCGGCGCGGTGTTGATGGTGTCGGAGCGCGGCGACACCCGACGACGTGGCTTCTGGAGCTCGTGGCCGAACGTCGGACTCCCGGCGGGCCAGGCCCTCTCGATCGCCGTCCTCGTGGTCCTCGGCGCGGTCCTGAGCGACGACGCGTTCCTGGGCTGGGGCTGGCGGGTTCCGTTCCTGCTGTCGGGGCTGCTGCTGGTCGTCGGACTGTGGATCCGCCTCTCCCTCGACGAGTCACCGATGTTCAAGGAGGCGCAGGCCGCCCGGCAGGCGGAGGGCGCGCCGCGCAAGGCGCCGCTGTTCGAGGTCCTGCGCCACTACTGGCGTGAGGTGCTGCTGGTGATGGGCGCGCGGCTGTGCGAGAACACCTCCGGCTACATCTTCACCGTCTTCATCCTGACCTACGCCACCCAGCAAGGCCTGTCCCGGCAGGTCGCCCTCTACGCCGTGATGACCGCCTCGGTATGCCACATGATCGCGGTTCCGACGTGGGGGGCGCTGTCGGACCGGTTCGGCCGTCGTCCGCTCTACATCGGCGGGGCCGTCGGTGTCGGGATCTGGGTCTTCGCCGTCTTTCCGCTCATCGACCTCGGCTCTCCGGTGCTGCTGACCCTGGCTGTGGCCGTCGCCCTGATCTGTCACGGCGGCATGCTCGGCCCGCAAGGTGCGCTCTTCAGCGAGCTGTTCGGCACGTCGGTGCGCTACAGCGGTGCCTCGATCGGTGTGCAGTTCGCGTCGATCTTCGGTGGCAGCCTCGCCCCGATCATCGCCGTGGCCCTGTTCGCGGCTTACGACAGCGCCGTCCCGGTCGCGATCTACGTCGCGGCCACCGCCGCGATCACCGTCGTCGCCCTCCTGCTCACCCGGGAGACCGCGCGACGCGACCTCACCTTCGACGACACCGCCACGAGCCGGACCCCCGCCGTCACGGGTACGGAGAAATGAGCCGGATCGACGGCGCCGCCGTGGTGACCGGCGCAGCCGGGGGCATCGGGTACGCCCTCGCCGCCCGATGCGCGGCCGACGGGATGCCGATCGTGCTGGCCGACGTCGACCCGGCCGGGTTGGACGAGGCGGCCCGCCAGCTCACCGACACGGGCGCGACCGTGCTCACGGTACTCACCGACGTCACCGATCCGGCCTCGGTCGAGGCACTCGCCGAGCGCAGCTGGGAGCGGTTCGGCGCAGTCGCCCTGGTCTGCAACAACGCCGGCGTGGGGCCCGGCGGAGTGGCATGGGAGATCCCGGACTCGGTGTGGCGATGGGTGATCGACGTCGACCTGTGGGGAGTCGTGCACGGGGTAAGGGCGTTCGTGCCGCGCCTGGTCGAGCAGGGGCACGGACACGTGCTGAACACGTCCTCGGTGGCAGGCCTGGTGGGCACGCCCGGCATGGCGCCCTACTCCGCCGCGAAACACGCCGTCATCGGACTGTCCCAGTCGTTGCGCCGCGACCTGGAACTGGCCGGTTCGCCGGTGGGTGTGACGGTCCTGTGTCCGGGCATGACCCGCACCCGGATGAACGAGTCCGGCCGCGCCTGGCCGTCGGCCAGGCTGGGTCCACCGCCCGCGGGCGGGTTGGAGCCGAGCCACCCGGCCACCCGGGCGGAGTTCTACGCTCGGATGAACAGCGAGGGGCAGGACGCCGACGCCGTCGCCGACGCCGCGCTCACCGCGGTCCGGGAAGGGCGGTTCTGGGCCGTCCCCGATACCGCCGTACTGCTCCATGTGGAGACCGAAACCGAGGCCATGCGGGCGGCCGCGGCCCGCGACGACGCACGACCGCAGGAGGAGAACGCCCGATGAGGAGCCTCGACGGCCGCACGGCCGTGATCACCGGGGCCGCCAGCGGGATCGGCTTCGCCCTGGCCCGCGAGGCAGCGCGCGAGGGTATGCAGGTCGTGCTGGCCGACGTCGAGCCGCGTGCTCTCGACCGCGCCACCGACGAGCTCGCCGCCCAGGGGGCGAATGTCCTCGGTGTGCGGACCGATGTCGGTGACATCGAGGAGGTGCAGGCCTTGGCCCGCAGGGCGCGGGAGGCGTTCGGACCCCCGTGGCTGGTGGTCAACAACGCCGGCGTCGCCTTCTCCGGGCGCAGCTGGGAGCTGCGCCACGGCGACTGGGAGTGGTCCCTGCGGGTCAATCTGTGGGGCGTGATCCACGGGATCGAGGCGTTCGTGCCCGATCTCGTCGCCGCCGACGACGGTCACCTCGTCAACACCGCGTCGATGGCCGGGCTGCTCACCGGCCCCGGCAGCGCGCACTACAGCGCAGGCAAGCACGCCGTGGTCGGGTTGACCGAGGCGCTGCACCGCGAGCTGCGGGCCGCCGGATCCCGCGTGGGCGTCTCGCTCGTCTGTCCCGGCCTGGTCCGGACCAACATCAGCACCGCCCGCCGCAACGCCCCCGCCGCCCTGGGCGACGCACCGGCCGTCAGCGCCAGCGGCCGGATCGCCGACGACGACCCCGCCCGGCTGCCCCCGGACGTCGTCGCGGAGCAGATGCTCGAGGCGGTGCGCCACGACCGGTTCTGGGTCCTCAGCGACCCCGATCGCTATGCCGACGCCCTGCGTACCCGCACCGAGCAGATCCTCGTCGGCGACGATCCCGACGAGAACAGCATGGACCCGGTCCTCGGCTCCGCCCAGAACGAGACCCGTCCGACGGAGAGGAATCCCTGATGACCGACACCGTGACCGCCGGACGCGCGATCGTCGACACGCTCGTCGCGGAGGGGGTGACCCAGGTCTTCGGGATGCCGGGCGGGCACGTCCTCGGCATCTACGACGCCCTCTACGACACCCCGCAGATCCGCACCACCCTGGTCACCCACGAGCACCAGGCCGCGGCGATGGCGGCCGGCTGGTTCCAGCTCACCGGCGAACTGGCCGCGGTCGTCGTGACCGCCGGGCCCGGAGTCACGAACGTGCTCACCGCGGTCGCCGAGGCCCACATCGGCGCGATCCCCATGCTCGTGCTCGGCGGCCGAGGCGCGAGCGCCACCGTGTACCGGGGGGCCAGCCAGGAGATCGACACCCACGTGATGTTCACCCCGGCGACCAAGTCCGCGGTCCGGGTCGACCGAGCCGACCTGCTGGTGACCGCGGTGCGGCAGGCCGTCGCCGCCGCACGCGGCGGCAAGCCTGGACCCGTGTTGGTGGACATCCTTCGGGACGTCCTGTCCCAGCAGGTCCCCGCCCAGCCCTACCTCCCCGCCGGCCCGGCCGCCCGGATCGCCGCCGACCCCGCGGTCGTCCGCCGCGCGGCCGAGGCCCTGCGCGCCGCCCGCTCGCCGTTGCTCGTCGCCGGCGGCGGTGTGATCGCCTCCGGTGCGGCCGAGCAACTTCGAGCGGTGGCCGAGCGGCTGGCCGCGCCGGTGCTGACCAGCCTTGCCGGGCGCGGCAGCCTCCCCGAGGACCACCCGCTCGCCGCGGGCGGCCTGGGAGCACACCGCAACCCGCTGGCCAAACGGTTGCTGGCCGAGGCCGACGTGGTGCTCGGCATCGGCACCCGCTTCGAGGAGATGGAGACGAACTGGCAGCCGGGCGCGGTCCCGGCCCCCGACGCGACCTACATCCAGGTCGACGTCGACCCGCTCGAACTGAGCCGCAGCGTCCCCGCGCGCATCGGGGTGGGCGGCGACGCGCGGACCGTGTTGCAGCAGTTGGCCGACGAGCTCGGTCCGGCCGAGGGCGAGCACGCCCGCATCGCGGAGATCGCAGCGGCGGTCGCGGAGCTCGACGCCGGGGCGGAGGCCATGGCCGCGTCCACGGAGCGGCCGATCCATCCGGTCCGGGTCATCCGCGCCGCCCGCGAGGTCTTCCCCCGCGACACCACCCTGGGCGTCGACGTCGGCGTGCTCGCCCAACACATCGGCGGCGCGTTCCCTCACTTCCGGGTGTTCGGCCCCCGGACCACGATCGTGCCGTCCAGCTTCTACGGCATGGGCTTCGTGACGGCCGCGATGCCCGTCGCGAAACTGGCCCGCCCGGACAGCCCGGCGCTGTGCTTCACCGGCGACGGCTCGTTCCAGATGGTGAACACCGTGCTCCCGGTCGCCACGGCCAATCGGCTGGCGGTCACGTGGGTGGTGCTCAACGACGAGGCGCTGGGGTCGATCCGCGACATCCAACAGTACGTCTTCGACGGCCGGATCATCGACACCGAGTTCGCGTACCAACCCGACTTCGCCGCCCTCGCCGAGGCCTGCGGTTGCCATGGCGAACGCGTCGACGATCCGGACGAGGTCGAGGCAGCGCTCGAGCGGGCGTTGAAGGCCAACGAGGCGGGGCGGCCCGCCGTGCTCGACGTGCGGGTGGCCCGCGTGCGCCTGGCCCAGACCCGCGAGCACTACGCGAACACCTACCCGCAGCAGCAGGACGCCTCGTGACCAGGTTCGACTTCGGACAGCCGGTCGGCGGCATGATCCAGGTCACCTACACCGTGCCCGACATCGATACCGCGATGAAGGCCTGGACCGAGCGCGTCGGGATCGGGCCCTGGTTCGTCCGCGGTCCGTTCACCCCGCCCGGAGCGCGGTACCGCGACCTGCCGACCGCTCCCACCCTCACCCTCGCCCGCGCGTTCAACGGCCACACGATGATCGAACTCGTCCGACAGCACGACGACGGGCCCTCGGTCTACCGCGACGTCATCGAGGGTCAGGGCCGCGGCCACGGCTTCCACCACATCGCGATCGGCGTGCACGACTTCGACGCCGCCGTGACCGGGCACCGCCGCGCCGGTGCCGAGGTCGTCTTCACCGACACGCTGCCTACCGGCGCCCGCGTCGCCTACGTCGACACCACGGACATCCTGCCCGGCATGGTCGAGATCGTCGAGATGAACGAGGCCCAGGAGCGCGTCTACACCGACATCCACCTGGCCTCCGTGGGCTGGGACGGCACCGACCCCGTCCGAGAGGGTTGACCCGACGATGCCCTCTCCGACCCTGCTCCTACTCGTCCTGGAGGTTCAGCCAGTGCATGGCGTCCAGGGCGATGCCGACGTTCGTGCCGTGCCGGTCCAGGGTGACGGGCAGGCGGTCTTCGGCGCGGCGAACGCGTTGGAGGATGGTGTTGCGGTGGGTGAACAGCAGCTCTGCCGTCCGGGACGCGTTGTACCGCTGATGGATGAAAGTTCGCAGAGTGTCACGGAGGTCCTGGGGCCCTGAGGTCAACGGGCCCAGGGTCGCGTGGACGAACTCGCGTAACCGGGCTTCATCTCGGGCCAGCAACAAGACGGCGGCGACGTCGTCGTAGCAGGCGATCCGGTGTGCGTTGGTGCCCTGTACCAGCCGTTGGGTCTCCACCGCGCGATCGTGGGTGCGACGGAACCCGTCCACTCCCGACTCCGACGATCCGATCGCCACCCGGATGTCGCGATGCGGGGCCAGTGCGGTGTCGAGCGCCCCGACCGAGACCGGGTTCCCGGGCGTCAGCCACAGCCACAGTGAGGATGCGCTGGCGTGCACGAGCAGCCGGCTCCGGCACTCCATGATGCGCCCGATCTCGCTCGCCACCTGCACGAGTGCCGCGCGATCGGCTAGCTGTGGTGGTGCCCAGAGGATCACCCCCAGGTGTCTGGCGGTGAGTGGGTAGCCGAGACTCTGGTCGACACCGGTCACCGGTACCGGCGCTCCACCCAGGATGAGATTGACCAGCTCGAGGCGTCTGACGTGCTCGTCACCGGACAGGGCTGCGCGCTCCTGCTCCAGAACCCTGCTCAGGGCCGTGACCGTGCGGTCGGTCCAGAGCGACAGTGAGCGCGACGCCCGGTCGAGAGCGGGTTCCAATACGGCGGAGTCATCGCACAGAGAGAAGGCGATCCGCATCAAGACGGACAACATCTCCTGTTGAGCGGCGTGGTGAGAGATGCGGAAGGTGTCCTCCTCACCCCAGCGGTAGCCGTCACGCGCGATGCCGATGATCTGGCTCGTCAGGTAGGGCTCCACGTCCCCCCGCGGGTCCTCGTGCATCGAGCGGGCCCAATGGTGGGTGTGGGCCCGGGTCGCCTCACCGATCGCGTCGGCGATGGAGGGGTCCGATCCGAAGCGGGGACGGATGGCCTTGAGGAGTGCGTCCTGGATCGGGCGCAAGAGGGCGGGGTCGGCCAAGATCTCCTTGCAGACAGCACGGAGCAACTCTTCGGAGTCGCCCGATAGACCGGCGCCATGCATGGCGTCACGCTACCCGCCGGCGGTGCAGTATGCACTGACCTGTCAGGGGATACTGTGCACCACACCATTGAGTGCCGCCCGTCACACATCGACGATGGATGGGTCGGCGCGCTCGGCCCGACCCCGCGATCGGACAACGGCGAACGGCGAGGGAGTGCCAGGTGGCTGATGTGGTGCCGCTCGGGACCGGAGCCTGCGGGCCGGTCGTGGTCACCGAGACGGGCACGGCGGATCCCGGGTCGACATGGAGCCCAGGGACTCGAAGTGTGCCGGGAGAACGAGGCGATCCAGCGCCGACGTCCGACGAGATCACCACGCACGATCAGCAACCCGAGGAGAACACATGGCCGGCAGAGCGTCCAGGGAGAAGCCGCGCAAGTGGATCGACGCCGAGATCGAGACGCTCGACCCGGACGTCGACAGCGCCCGCATCTGGCAGCTGGGCAACGCCTACCGGACCAACCCGATGATCCTCAACATGGCGGTCTGTCAGGGCTTCCTGCGGCTCGTCGGGCCGGGCAGCGGCGCACGCACACTCGTCCGCGGCGGCAAGGGCAAGGTCGTCCTGCACCAGCAGCGTCGGATAGAGGGCACCATGCGCGAGGTGTGGACCTGGTACCTCGGCGAGGGTGCGCACGACCCGCGCGTGCGTGAGTCCGTCGAACGGGTCAACCGACAGCATGACGCATGGGCGGGGAAGTACCCCGAGGCGATCTTGGACGTACGCCAGTACACGTACACCATCTGCGTCCTCGCCGCCGAGCCGCACCGGGTCATGCGGCGGCTCGGCCTACCCGGCTTCAGCGCCACGGAGCAGCGGGCCGCCCACCGGCACTGGTCGCAGATCGCCGGACTGTTCCGCATCGGTTCGGACCCTGGCGTCCCGGTCCCGGCGGACTTCGACGGGATGCTCGCATTCCTGGCCGAGTTCGAGCGCAAGGACTACTCCACCGCTCCGGAGAGCAACGTCGCCGCAGAGGCGCTGCTGCAGCAGTTCTCCGACCGCTGGTTCCCGCGCCCCTTGCACGGGTTCGGTCGTGCTCTCGTGCTGTCCATCGCCACCCCGGAGCTGATCGCCGTCCACGGGCTCACAGCCCCACGGCCGCTCGTGGCCCGGACCCTGCGGCGGACACTGCGCACGCTGATCACCGTGCAGAGCCGATGGGCGCCCGACCCGGTCGAGCCCGCACCGATCCTCGCCGCGTTCGGCGAGCCCCACCCGGAGTCCCCGATGAGCGGCCGACTGAAGGCCGCTCTGTCCGGCATGCGGGGGCCACGGCCGGCGCCAGGCGGGTCGACGAGTACCAGCGTCTGAGCTGTCGGCCGGGACCGGTACCGCGGTCGTCGGGATCCTCGTGCTCCGGTCACCCGACAGGTGCCTCGCCTGCGGGCGAGGCACCTGTCGTCCCGACGACCGCGATCCGCCTGCTCGGCGAGGCACCTGTCGGTTCTTCACCGACGTCCCACCGCCGCCACCTGCAGGTTCCGGTCAGAACGGGTACGGGGCGATGCTGCCCCGCACCGTCAGCCACTGCGTCTCGGTGAACGCCTCCAGGTTGGCCTCCGGGCCACCGAACCGGGAGCCGGTGCCGGACGCGGCGACACCCCCGAACGGTACGTTCGCCTCGTCCGCGACGGTCTGCTCGTTGATGTGCACGATCCCGGACGGCACCGCGTCCGCGACCTGCATCGCCGATCCCACATCCCCCAGGATCCCCAACGACAATCCGTACTCGCTGTCCGACGCCAGCCGGACCGCCTCCTCCACGGTGTCGAACGCGACCACGGGCGCCACGGGGCCGAAGACCTCCTGGGCGTACGCGGGCATGTCCGGCGTCACGTCCGCCAGCACCGTCGGCGCGTAGAACAACCCGTCGAAGGTCCCGCCCGCCGCGAGCCGACCACCGGCCCGCACCGTGTCCTGCACGAGACCGTCCACCCGGTCACGCTGGCCGGCATCGATCAGCGGACCGAGTGCGACCTGGCCGGTCGCCGGGTCACCCACCGGCAGCTGCCGCGCCTTCTCGGCAAGCGCCTCGACGTAGCCGTCGTAGACGCTGGTGTGCACCAGATGGCGACCGGTCGTCATGCAGATCTGCCCCTGATGCAGGAACGACCCGAACGCCCCCGCCGACGCCGCCTTCGCCAGATCGGCCCCGGGCAGGACGACGAGCGCGTTGTTCCCGCCGAGTTCCAGGTGCGCCCGCTTGAGATGCTCCCCGGCGAGCCTGCCGACGATCCGCCCGGCCCGGGTGGAGCCGGTGAAGGAGATCACGCGCACCTCGGGGGCGGTGACCACCGCCTCACCGATCGACCCGTCGCCCGGCAGCAGGTGCAGCAGGCCCTGCGGCAGCCCGGCCTCCTCGAACACCCGCACCAGGGCCACGCCACCGCACACCGCGGTCCGCGGGTCCGGCTTCAGCAGCACCGCGTTCCCCAACGCCAATGCCGGTGCCACCGAACGGATCGAGAGGATCAACGGGAAGTTGAACGGCGCGATCACCGACACCACCCCAGCAGGCCGCCGGCGCGCCAAGCTCCACCGCGGCTCCGCACTCGGCAGCACCGACCCCGAGAGCAAGGACGGCAACGCCGCCGCCTCGAAGCACTCCTGGCTCGCGACGTGCGTCTCCATCGCGGCCTTCGACGGGATCGAGCCCGCCTCGCGGACGATCCACGACTCGATGTCCGCCGCGTGGTCCAGCCACAGCTGTCCCGCCCGCCGCAGGACCGCAGCACGCTCCTCGTACGACGTCGCCGCCCAGTCCCGCTGCGCCTGTGCCGCGGCGGCGGCCGCCTTGGTCACGTCTTCCTGCGTCGCCACCCCCAGGCGCCCCAGGACGTTCCCCGTCGCCGGCTCGACGACGTCCGCCGCGCCACCGCTGCCCGGTACCCAGCCCCCCACCGAGAAGACCCGTTCCGACCAGATCGCCGGATCCAACAGACTCATGACCGTTTCTCCTGTGCTCGAGATCGATGTGTGCGACGTCAGCTGGTGCGTGCCGCGTCCAGCAGCGGCTCCAGTGCCTGCCGCGCGTCGTCGGCCGTGATGATGTCGCCGGGCTGCACGAGGTAGAGGTTGCGCGACGCGACGTCGATGAACACGTTCTCCCCCAACAGCTTCGCGTCGGCGTCGTACGGCCAGATGTTGGCCACCCGTTCGGTGAGGACGTAGGTCGCAGCCGGGTCGGCACCGTCGACGACGACGCCGAGCAGGGGCAGCGCGGCGCCGGGGACGACGTGGGCGAGCTCGGACTCGAAGGCGAGCCCCCAGTCGGCCACGGCCATCCGCTCCACGAGGGGCATGATGAGATTGAGTCCGACGTCGGTCATCCCGCGGTAGAAGCCTGCGACGGCGTCGTACCCGTCGAAGACCTCGGTCCTCGTGCCCTCGGCCACCCGGTAGACCGGGTGCGAGCAGGTGAGCTCGGGCACGAGGATCTCGGGCCAGCGGCCTGTCACCTCGAGCATGGCGTGCCGCCGGAAGTTCTCCAGGATGGCGCGCTGACGCTCGTCGGTGACGACCCCGAGGAGCCGGTCCGCCTCTCGCGGGACGGCCAGGACGTCGAGCTTCGGCGCGGGTTGCTCGGACAGGGCGAGGGACACGGGGCCTCCTAGGGTGTGGGTCGTTCGGGGTGGGTGGGCCGCCCGGCGTCGTCCTTCACTTGGCCGTCGCCCCTCCGTCGACGGGCAGCGCGACACCGGTGACGAAGCCGGCCTCGTCCGAGCAGAGCCAGGTGGCCGCCGCGGCCACCTCGGACGGCTCTCCGAGCCGGTGGATGGCCATCCGGCCGACCCACAGCTCGAGCTGGTCCGGGGGGAGGACGTCCATCAGCGGCGTCCGGATGGACGCGGGACAGACCGCGTTGACCCGGATCCCGGCCTCGGCGCACTCGACGGCGGCGGTCTTGGTCAGGCCGACCACCGCGTGCTTGCTCGCGACGTACGCACCGAGCAGCGGCGGCGAGACGAGCCCGGCCAGGGAGGACGTGTTGACGACGGCACCGGACCCGGCGGCGAGCATGTGCCGCAGCTGGTACTTCATCCCGAGCCAGACACCCTTGAGGTTCACCGCGAGGACCCGGTCGAAGTCGGCCTCCTCCATGTCGGTCAACGACGCCTGGTGCTCGATGCCCGCGTTGTTGTGGGCGAAGTCGAGCCGACCGAACCGACGGACACACTCGGCGACGAGGTTCTCCTGGTCCTTGGCACTCGTCACGTCACCCGCCACGAACTCCGCCGTGCCGCCCTCGGCGCGGATGAGGTCGACGGTGTGCTCTCCCTCCTCCGCGGTGGCCTCGAGGTCGGTCACGAGGACCGCACCACCACGCCGGGCGAAGGCGAGGGCGCTCGCCCTGCCGATCCCACCGGCGGCACCGGTGACGATGCCCGCGCGCCCGTCGAACCAGCCGTTCATGCCGGCGCCGCCAGGTCTGCCCCGGCACCGAAATGGACGAGTTCGAGCAGGTTGCCCTCCGGGTCCGCCATATAGGAGTAGCGGACAGCGGGGTGCGGCGCGGGCCCGGGCGGCACGATGACCGTGGCCCCGGCGGCCAGGAGACGCTCGAAGACCGTCTCCAGATCCTGGACCCTGACGCACAGGTGGCCGTAGCCGCGGTTGCGGACCGCCTCGTCGGGTCGGGCGTACCGGACCACCGGGTCGACGGAGTCCGACCGGTGCAGCAACTCCACCGCCCAGCCGTCCTCGCTGCGCAGCACCACGGCCGTCATCCCCGCGCCGTCGACGGTGAACCGGAACTCCTCGACGAGCCCGAAGGCATCACGGTAGAACGACAGCGCCGCGTCGAGGTCGCGGACGGACAGCCCGACGTGATCGAGCGCCGTCGCCGGTGGCCCGTCGGGAGGCCCGGGTTCGACCGCCGGAGGGCCCTCGGCGGCCGGACTCTCGACGGGGCGGTGGGATGCGCACATGGGTTCTCCTCGTGGTCCGGGTCAGGTCTGCAGGCGATGGACATGGGGCCTGCTCGCGCGTCTGCGGCAAGCGCTCGCGGGCGACGGCCACGTCGACGACCGGGGATCCCGTGCCGGTTCGCCGCGGCGGCACGGTCCAGGGCGGTGTCGGGACCGAGCACCTCCGTCGCGGGCCTGATGCCCCGGACCGGATGCAGGGGGCGGTGCGGGGAACGCGCCGGCTGAGCGACGTCCGCCTCGACCTCGGCGAGGTCGACGGCGAGTCGGGCCCGCCGCGCGGCGCCGCGCGGGACGTCCCGCCGCACCGCGGCCGATCCGGACGACAGCTCGCCGAGCAGCTGCTCCACCACGGTGCCCACATCCCCGACGAGGACGACGTCCGCCCGGACGCTGCGACCGATCTCGGAGGGCTCGATGTCGACCTGCACGTAGTCGGCGTTCGGCCCGGGAACGGCCCCCGGCTGTCCAGCACCGGTTCGGCGCGGTCGACCCGAACGGACCATGTGGTGATCAGTGCGAAGACGTCGTCGGTGGAAATCTCCTGGCTGGCCCCGCGGTGGGCGGCGACCGTGGACGCCCGCCCGCCCAGCACGACCAGCGGCAGCGGCCCGACCCACGCCCCCGCGACGGCGGTCACTGTGTTCGTCACCCCCAGCCCCGCGGTGACGAGGACGACGGCGGGCCGACCGGTGAGCTGCACGTGCACCGCCGCCATCGCCGCAGCCTGGTGCTCGTGCCGCACGAGAACGCTGCTGATCGCGGGCTCGTCAAGGATCGCGTCGTAGATCGGCAGGACGTGCCAGCCGGGCATCCCGAAGACCAGCGAGACCCCTTCTGCGACCTGAGCGTCGAGGATCGCCTTCCCACCGGCACGGAGGCGGGAGTGGCCCGTCGTGCCGCGGTGAGGTCCGGGCGTGCGCCGCCGCGGTCCGCCACCTGCTCGGCGGTCGCGGAGGTGGTCGTGGTGTCTGTCATGGAGCTCCTGTCGCGGACGGCTCGGTCAGGTCTGCAGCCAGTTGCCGGCGGGGGTCGGGTGGACGGTGTGCCCGCCGTCCACGGCCAGCGTCTGGCCGGTCATCCAGGACGCCGCGGGACCCAGGAGGAACCGGACGACGTCGGCGATGTCGTCCGGTCTGCCGATCCGGTGGAGCGGGTAGGCCGCGGCGACCTCGGTCTCGCGGCCCTCCCAGAGCGGGCGGGTGGCATCGGTGCGGACGAGCCCCGGGGCGACGGCGTTGACCCGGACGCCGGGAGCCAGCTCCAGGGCCATCGCTCGGGTGAGCTGCTGGAGGGCGGCCTTGCTCACCGCGTAGGCCCCGATCCCCGCTTCGGGGTGCAGCCCGGCGACGGAGGAGATGTTGACGACCCGGCCTCCGTGCGCGCCCATCCACGCCTCCCACGCGAGCCGGACCCAGTCCCACGCCGCGACGACGTTCGTCTCGAACGCCTGCCGCAGGTCCTCCGCCCGGGAGTCGACGAGGAGGGTCGGGGGCCCGGCCGCCGCGGCGTTGTTGACGACCGCGTCGAGCCGGCCGAACCGGGCCACCAGCCGGTCGACCGCATGCTCGCGATGGCCGGGGTCGGCGGCGTCTCCGGGCGCGGTCAGCACCCGGTCGCCACCGCCGAGCCGGTCCGCCGTCTCGCGGAGCGTCCCCGCGTCCCGCCCGGTGAGGCAGACGCTGCCTCCGCCGGCGAGCACGGCGCCTGCCACGGCCGCGCCGATGCCCCGGGAGCCGCCGGTGACGAGCACGACCAGGCCGTCCAGCTCGTCCGGTACGACCGGCCGGTCCGCGACCGGAGATCCGAGGGCGCGTGGTGATGTCATCCCGCTGTCGCCCCACCGTCGACCGGGAAGGCGACCCCGGTGAGGAACGACGCCTCGTCGGACAGCAGCCATGCGACCGCCGCACCGATCTCGCTCGGCGCGGCGAAGCGCTTCATCAGCTGCGGCGCGACGATCGCGGCCCGCAGGTCCGCCGGGAGCTCCGCCGTCATCGCGGTCTCCGTGGCGGCGGGGCAGACCGCGTTGACCCGGATCCCGCTGTCGGCCAGCTCCAGGGCTGCGCTACGGGTCAGACCGACCACCGCGTGCTTGCTCGCCGAGTAGGCGCTGCCGCGTTCCAGGCCCTTGAGCCCGGCGAGGGAGGCGGTGTTGACGATGCTCCCGCCGCCAGCGGCGAGCATGACCGGGATCTGGTGCTTCAGGCCGAGGAAGACCCCGGTGAGGTTGATGTCGACGACGCGGCGGAAGTCCTCGAGGCCGGTGTCCACCAGGGCGGCCGCGTAGCCGACACCGGCGTTGTTGTGTGCCAGGTCGAGCCGCCCCGCCCGGGCGACGACGTCCCGGACCGTCCGTTCCCAGGCCGCCTCGTCGGTGACGTCGAGCGGCTCGAACCAGGCGCCACCGCCCGCCTCCTGGACGAGCGTGACGGTCTTCTCCGCGTCGTCGGCACGAGCCGCGACGTCGGTCACGACGACGGTGGCCGCCGCCGCCCCGAGAGCGACGGCGCTCGCCCGGCCGATGCCGCCGGAGGCGCCGGTGACGAGTGCCACCTTGTCGGCCAGAGGTCCGGTCATCTCAGCTCACCGTCCCGGGCTCGACGTGCGTTCCCAGCGGTCGCAGCGGCCGATCGGCCGGGTCACGCATCGACCCCGGCCAAATCCCCTGCTTGCCCGGCGCGAGGATGCCCTGCGGGTCGAGCACGTCCTTGAGCCGCTCGGCGAGACGCAGCCCTGCGTGGTCATTCCAGTCGTACGTCGCTGCGACGTCGTCCATGTGCTCCAGGTGCGTCCGGTACGCGCCGTACCCCTGCTCGGCGCCGCGCTGCACGAGCGAACGCACCGTCGCGTAGGCCTCCCGGGTGCCGACCTCGTCCGCCGGGGCGAACCACAGCGACACGACCGCGATCATGACTCGCGGAGTGAGCATGAGCGACACGGCGAAGTCGACGCCGAGATCTCGGCACGCTCCGTCCAGGAAGTCGCAGAGGGCCCGCCCCGAGTGCCCGTCGAGCGGCGCCACCGGCGAGTAGTCGAGATGGCCACCCGAACCCCGCTCGTCCCAGCTGAGGTGCTCCAGCAGATCCAGTGACGGCACGCCGGCCTGGGTCGAGTCCGACTGGTGGCGCAGTCGCGCGACGGCACCCGCGGGGCCGGCGGGCGAGGTGTCCGACCGAGCCCGGTCCAGCAGCTCGTCGACCGCAGTGGCACCGTCCATGCGCCGCAGGCTCGTCCGCGCCGACGGCACCCGGGCCAGCGCCTGCTCGCACAGCGCCTGCTGAGCATCGACGACCGCCGCCGGTCCGTAGAGCGCGAACCTCATCAACCAGGCTCCACACCCGGTCTCGGCCCGCATCCGGAGCATCGTCTCCTCGGTGAGCGGTCCCGGGTCCTGCTGCCAGTGGCTGCGGGGGACGTCGCTGAGCGCCCCCGCGACGAGCGCCGTGTTGTAGACGATCGGGTGGTTGGGGATCGTGCCGTCGAGGAGCAGCGGCCGGACCGCGTCGATGAGCGCGGCCAGGTCCTCGTCCCGTTCCACGACGACGTCGGCCGCGACGTAGACCTCCGGCTGCGGGACCAGCCAGCAGCCCATCTCGGTGACGATGCCGTAGTTCGACTGCATGAAGATGCCGTCCGCGGACGGCCCGTAGCTGTACTTGCGCAGTGCTCCGGTGCGGGCCGTCGTCATGGCGCCGAGGCCCGTGCGCATCACCGAGCCGTCCGCCAGCACGACCTCCATGCCGCACTGCCGCGCCTGGTGGTCGCCGAGCGGGGTGAAGCCGATGCCGTGGTCGAGGGTGTTGCCGACGATGCTGCCCCAGCCCAGGTCCGGGATGGAGGGCCACAGCGGCAGCCGCCGACGCCGGATCTCTTCGAAGAGGTCGAAGAATCGGACGCCGGGCTGGACGACGGCGAAGGCGAGCTCCTCGTCGAGCTGGAGGATGCGGTTCATCCGGCGCAGGTTGACGACGACGCCGCCGCCCAGCCGCGGGGCGGGCCCGCCGTAGCCGTTGTTCCTGCCCTGGGAGATCGGCCACAGGTGCACGCCCGTCTCGGCGGCGATCCGGACGACCTCCTGGACCTCCTCGGTGCTCGCAGGCGACACGACCGCGGCCGGCTCGTGCTCGACCCAGGCGGGGTGCGCGTACGGGTCGCGGAACTGAGCGACCTGCGACGGGTCGGTCGTGACGTGCTCCTCCCCCACGACGGCGGCGAAGCGTTCGACGGCGACGTCGAGGCCGCCGGGTCGGGTCTGCGTCGACGGGTCGTCGGTCCGGGTGTTCATACGCTCTGCCTCTCCGTGGGGGCGGTGCCCGCCGCAGGCCCGAGTGCGTAGGCGGCGCTCAGGGCCTCGGGGTCGTTCTGCCAGGTTCGCGAGGCGGCGCTCGCGACGATGCGTCCGCCGGACAGCACGTGTGCGGTCGCGGACACCGCGAGGGCCACGTGCGCGAACTGCTCGATGAGCAGCACCGCCGTCCCCGCCTCGGCCACCGTCGACAACACGGGTGCGAGTCTGCGCACCACCACTGGCGCGAGTCCGAGCGAGAGCTCGTCGACGACGAGGACCTCGGGACGCCCGGCGAGCGCCTGGGCGAGCACCACCATCTGCTGCTGGCCGCCCGAGAGGGTGGACGTCACCTGGGTCCACCGCTCACGCAGCTCGGGGAACAGCTCCAGGGCATGCTCGATGCGGTCCTTGGCCGCCTTCTTGGGGACGCTGTTCGTGGCGACCTCGAGATTCTCGCCGACAGTGAGCGTCCTCAGCAGCCGCCGGCCTTCGGGGACGACGGCCACCCCGCGCCGCCGGATCCGCTCCGGTCGCAGGCCCGTGATCGGGCTGTCGCCGAGGCTCACCTCCCCCGACGTGACGGGGACGAGGCCACCGACGGCGAGGACCAGACTCGACTTGCCCGCGCCGTTCGCGCCGAGCAGCGCCGTCACCTCACCCGCAGGCACGTCGAGGTCGACGCCGTGGAGGACCTCCCGCCCTCCGCGCGCGACCCGCAGACCTCGCAGCCTCAGACCACCGGTACTCGGTGTCTCGTCGGTTGGGCTCATGCGACCTCCTCGGTCCCGAGGTAGGCCCGCCGGACGTGGTCGTCCTGGAGGACCTCCGCAGTGGGGCCCGACGCGATGACGCGGCCGAAGTCGAGGACGACGGCACGTTCGCAGCACGCCGACACGAGGGCCATGTCGTGGTCGACGAGGATGGTCAACGCCCCGAACTGCTCGGGGATCTCCCGGATGGCGTCACGCATCCGCTCGGTCTCGGCCTCGGGCAGGCCGGCCGCCGGCTCGTCGAGCAGGATGATCCGTGGCCGTCCGACCACCGCGCGCGCGAGCTCGACGCACCGGCGGTCGGCCGCCGAGAGCCCGGCGACCGGGCGCTCGCGCTGCCCGGCGAGGCCGGTGAACTCCAGCGCCCGATCCACCGCGGCCCGCCGGTCGCGCCGTCCGCTGCCGCAGTGCTCGTGGACCATGGCGACGTTCTCCGCGACCGACAGCGCCCCGATCGCCTGCTCGGTCTGGAAGGTGCGGCGCACGCCCCAGCGGGCCCTCCGGTGAGCCGGCATGCCGGAGAGATCCTCGCCGAACGCGACGACCCGTCCGGCCGCGGGCCGGACGAACCCGGAGAGCACGTTGAGCAGCGTGGTCTTGCCAGCGCCGTTGGGGCCGATCAGCCCGACGGTGCCCACGGGCAGCTCCGCCCGGACCCCGTCCAGGGACACCACGCCACCGAACCGGACTGTGAGGTCCTCGATGAGGATCATCGCCCCTCCCGCCGGGCCGAGGTGAAGGACGGTGCCGCGCCCGCGGCGGGGTGCCCGTCGTCGGGGCTGCGGACCGGCGGCGGTGTGTCGAACGGGGTTCCCGGCGCGACCGGCGCGGGGGCACCGGCAGGGCGGGGGCGCAGCCTGCGACCGAGCCGGCCCAGGTCGGACCCGAGCTGCCCCACGATCCCGCCGGGTGACGTGACGAGGGTCTGCACGAGCCCGAGCCCGAAGAGCACGAGGAGCAGGCTGCTGCTCACCCCGAACAGGTCGGTCACGGCCGGCATCACCTTCATGAGGACGCCCGCGAGCACCGCTCCCCACGGAGATCCCATGCCTGCCATGAGCACGACGGCCAGCAGGGAGATCGACTCCTGCGGGGCGAACTGGTAGACGCTGAGCCCGCCGCTGCTCCCGGCGAGCAGACCGCCTGCCACCCCGGTCATGAAACAGGCCAGGGCGAAGGCCACGAGCTTGTACAACGTCACGTTGATCCCGGCCGACCTCGCCGCGAACTCGCTCTGCCGGATCGCGGCCCACGCCCGCCCCGGACGGCCGCGCAGGTGGGCCAACGCCAGGGCGAACAGGAGGGCGCAGACGAGCACGGTGAGCCGGAAGTACGCCTCGTCGGTCGTCGCCCAGCTCGGTCTCGGAAGGGCCACGTTTCCGGGCAGCAACGGGTCGTGCCCGAGCAGCCCGCCGCCACCGTTGGGGAAGCCGGCGTTCGTCAGCACGATGGCGAGCGCGGCGGCGAGCATGAGCGTCACCAGCGCCAGGTGCAGACCGGACAGGCGCAGCGCGGGCAGGCCGATGAGCACCCCCACGACCGCCGTCACCAGCCCGACCGCCAGGAGCAGGAGAGGTAAGGGCAGTCCGAACGCCTGCTCGAGGCGCAACGCGGTCCATCCGCCGATCGCGAGGATGGCGATCTGCCCCATGGAGATGAGGCCCACCCGGCCTTGGAGGATTCCCAGCCCCAGTGCCACGACGGAGTACACGACCGCGGCGGTGAAGACCTGGAGCCAGTAGGTCCCGACGACGGGCGGTAGCACCAGGGCCGCAGCCACCACCACGGCGAGCGGCACGCCGAGGACGCGCCAGAGCTTCTCGGTCGTCCTGTGCATTCCAGCCTCCCTCAAACCCGGGCCGTGGAAGGCCTGCGGCCCGCCACGACGAGGACGACGACGACCGCCACGACGAACGGCGTCAGCGCCCGGTAGGACGACACCGCCGAGATCGGCGTGAGCAGGGACTGCAGGACGCCGATCGCGATCCCGCCTGCGAGGGTCGCGGGCAGCGACGCGAGGCCGCCGAGCAGAGCCGCGGCCAACCCGGACACCACGAGGAAGGTCAGGCCGGTGATGTCGAGCCCGACCAGGTTCGACAGCAGCAGGCCGCTGACCCCGAAGATCAACCCGGATCCGGCCCAGGCGAGCATCTCCAGCCTGCCCACGTCGACGCCGAGCATCGCCGTGGTCTGCCGGTCCTCCGCGAGGGAACGCATCGCCGTCCCCGTCCTCGTCCGGCGCAGGAACCACGACACCCCGACGGTCGCGAGCAGGCTGAGGACCAGGCCGATGAGCTGGGTCCCGTTGACGTAGGCCTGTCCCAGCGGCAGGCCCCACTCCGTACTCGGCAAGGTGAGGTCGTAGGTGTCCGCTCCCCAGACGGTCGACATCGTGCCGAGCAGAGCCAGCAGGAGCCCGAGCGTCGCCGTCGACTTCACCACGGGCTCGCGGTCGGCCAGCCGGGGCCCGACCAGGATGCCGTAGGCGAGGGTCACGCCGACGCCGATGGCGACCGCGACCACCGCCGCGACCCCCACCGGGACGCCGGCCCCGTTGACCAGGCTCCATGCGCAGAGGGTGCCGACCGCTCCGACCGCACCCCCGGCGAGGAACAGCACACCGGTGGCTCGGTACAGGACGACGATCCCCACGCCGGACAGCGCGAACACGCTGCCCAGCGACACTCCGAGGACCAGGAAGGGAAGGAATTGAGTCATGGTCAGCCCTAGCCGATCCCGAGCGTCTTCTCGTACGAGCGGATCTCGGCGAAGTTGTTGTTCGGCAGGGCGGGGATCTCCTGGCAGCCTCGGACCTGCTCGAAGCCATCGTTCCGGGGGGCGACGATCCGGGTGGAGTTGTTGGCCGCGTGGAAGTCCTGGGTGCCGAAGTACCACTGCGTGCAGTAGAGGTCGGACGTGTAGTCGGTGAGGCCCTGGAAGGCCGCCGACACGGTGGAGACCGTGTAGTCGCCACCGGCCGGGATCTTCAGCAGCGCCTGGGTCGCGATCCGCGCGGCGGTGAAGCCGAGCTGACCGAAGTTGCCGACCGCTGTGTTCGCCCCGTACTTCGCCTGGACGCTGCGGTAGAGCTGGTCGTCCGGCCCGCCGGAGCCGACGGTGTTCATCTCGGCGTCGATCCCCACCTTGCCGTCCCAGGCACCGCCGAGCTGCTTGGCGAACGACGCGTCGTTGCAACCGGCGGGGCAGCCCCACTTGACCCGGTCGATCAGACCCTGCTGCTGAGCCGCCCTGAAGACCTTGATGGCCTCACCGGGGTTGAAGTTGACGACGACTCCGCCGCCTTCTCCTGCCGCCTGGACGGCGCGCAGCGCGAGCGCGTTGGCGTCGTTCACGGGGACGTTCTCCAGCCAGGCCTCGACCGGCACACCCGCCTGCCGGCCCAGCAGCGTGATCGACTCGTTGATCGCGTCCGACCCGGGGGTGTTGCTCGTGAAGATGACGAGCTTCCTCGCCCCGGAGTCGAGCAGGTACTTCGCCGTCGACAGCGCGCTGAAGCTCGGCCCGTCGTTGACGGGGGCCATCGCGGGGGTGTCGAAGCACTCGAGGCTGCTCCCCAGGTTGATGACCCGCAGACCGCGGTCCGCATACGTCTTGGCGTTGACGGTGCAGTCCAGCACGCTCATCGAGCCGACGAGCCCCACGACCTTCTCGCTGTCGAGCAGGTTCGTGGCCTGCGACGCCGTGAGCTGCGGGTCGAGGGCATCCTCCTTGGCTACGTACTCGATCGGACGGCCGTGGATGCCGCCGTTGTCGTTGACGCAGTCGAAGTAGGCCTTCACCATGCCCGTGGCGTCGGTGAAGCTGAGCCCGGGGGTGTTCGTGACGACGGCCCCGAGCTTGATGGGCTCTCCGGTCGCCTGCTGCCCGGTCCCCTCCCCGCAGGAAGACGCCGGTCCGGTGTTCGCGGCCCCCGATCCAGAGGCGGACGGGGCGTTCGTCGAGCCGGCGCCGCAGGCGGCGAGCGCCAACGCGACCGTGGCGACGGCGGCGATCACCGGCCATCGCCGGGCGCGTATGGGAATGTTCACGGCGTCTCCTCATCGAGACAGGGGTTCGGACGGAACGCGGAAGAAGGAACCCGCGGCAGAGCAGGTGCGCACAGTCCGTGCGCAGCGCGCGGGTCAGCCGGCCCGGTAGGCCGCCGGCCAGACCCCTTGCTTGCCGGGCGCCAGGACTCCGGTGGGGTCCAGTGCGTCCTTGAGCCGTTCGTTGAAGCGGAGCTGGGCGTGATCGTGGGCGTCGAACTGCTCCGCCCCGACATCCATGAAGTCCAGGTGCGCGCGGTAGAGGGCGAACCCCTCTGCTGCGGCTGCGCGGACCAGCCGCGGGTAGAGCTCCCAGACGCGGGAGACCGTGGCCTCGTCCTCGGGGTGGAAGTACAGCTGCATGACGTTGATCGCGTACCTGCGGCCGAGGATCAACGCGTTGTCGAAGTCCAAGCCGGAGCCGTCCATCAGCCCGTCGAGCAGGTCGTGCAGGCGGGTGATCTCGTTGCCGCGCAGGGGGGCCACCACGGAGAAGTCGAGATGCCCACCCGCCGGACCGCTGTACCAGTCCAGGGCCTTCATCAGATCCAGGCTGGGGATGCCTGCCTGCACCTGGTCGTTCTGGTCGCGAGCGAGGTCGTGCACCTCGTGCCCCGCGAACGACGTGCCGTCGATCCGTGCGCCGTCGATGGCGGCGACCGCTGCCCGGACCGCGTCGAGTCGCGCGGCGACGATCGGTTCGGTCCCGTACAGCGCGAACCGCATTGTCCAGCGACCGACGTCCAGCCGGTCGGCCAACGCCGCGACGGCGGCCTCGGGGATCGGTCCCGGGCCCGAGTGCACCTCGCTACGAGAGGGTGCCCCCGGTACGAGCCCGGCGATGAACGCCGGATGCCCGATGGCGGGCGGGTTCTGCACGACTCCGGACAGGAGCAGCGGACGCACGGCGTCCACGAGCGCAGGCAGGTCCTCGCGGCGCGGCACCCGAATGCTCCCGGAGAAATAGTGTTCCGGCTCGGGCATCATCCACACGCTGGCCTTCGTCACGATCCCCAGGTTCGACTGCCCGAACAGGCCGTCGAACGTGGGACCGAAGCCGCGCGGGTGCAGGTTCCAGGTCCCGTTGCCCTCCATCGCACCCATCCCGGTCCGGACGACCTCGCCGTCCGGAAGCACGACCTCGAGGCCGCACAGCCGCGCGGCGTGGTCACCGTGGACCGTGTACCCGACGCCGTGCTCGAGCGCGTTCCCGACGACGCTGCCCCACCCGAGGTCCGGGGCGGACGACCAGAGCCGGTGCCCGCCCGCCCGCAGGTGGTCGTACAGGTCGAAGAAGCGGACGCCGGGCTCGACGCGGGCCACCGCGTGCTCCTCGTCGACCTCGAGCACCCGGTTCATCCGACGCAGGCTCACGAGGACCGACCCCGGCACTCGCGGCGCCGAGCCGCCGTACGCGTTGTTGCGCCCTTGGGAGACCACCCACAGCGGGAATCCGTGACGGCCCGCGAGCCGGAGGACTCCTTGGACGTCTGCGACCGTCTCGGGGAGCACCGTCGCCGAGATCCGACGATCGTGCCACCCGGCGAACGTGAACGGGTCGCCGTACTCGCGACCCGAGGTCTCCTCGTCCAGCACCGCATCCGCACCGAGCAGGGCAACCAGATCGGCGCGGGCCGCGGCGGACAGGCCCGCGATAGCACGCCCTTGGGTCGTCGTCATCGCACAGCCCTTTCGGTCGACGTTGGCCGAGTGAGAGAAGTACTTAGATCTCTAAGTTGTTGCGGGACCCTACGCGGCACCCGGAACGTCGTCAAGGGTCGGCTGCCGCCGGAGCGGGTCACCCGGAGAAGGCAGTCGTTCCGTCCGCACAGCTGTGTCTCAGACGCCGGATCCGCACGTCAGGATGCTTCCGCCGGACACCGCCCGCAGGCCTCGGGCCCCCGGACGGAAGGTCCCGGACAGGACGTGTCAGAGCTCGCGGTGGAGGAGGCTCCGCAGGGTCCTCACGAGCCGGCTACGCTCGTCCGCGGGAAGCGCCGCGAGCCATCGGCTCTCCCGCTCGTTGATCCCGTGCAGGAGCTGCGTCACCGTCGTCTCGCCGATGTGTGTGAGCCCGACGATGACCCCGCGTCCGTCGTCGGTGGACGGCGTGCGGGTGACCAGCTTGCGGCGTTCGAGGGTGTTGACCACGCTGGAGATCGTCGCCTGGGACACGTTGGAGTGCCGGGCGATCTCCTTGGGCGGCACCGGCCCCACGATCCGGATGCAGAACATCACCCGGAACGCGGCGTAGGTCAGGCCGGCGGGACGCATGATGTGGGCCTCGACGTCCTGCTGGAACCGATTGGCCACCCGGACGAGGCCGAACCCGAACGCCATGGCCTCCAGGTCTGCGCTCGGGACGACCTGGCGGACCGCGTCACGGGCCAGCTCGTCGTACTCCTGCGGTGACACGCCCCGGCTGCGCGAGCCCGAAGCAGCCATGCGCGTCATCACCCGTCCCCGATCCAGCAAGTCCGAAGGCGACTGTAGTCGATGCCCGCCGTCGACTCGCGGACCGGCAGCTGGGGCTCCTCGGCGGCGCCCCGCAGGTCACCGTCGCCGTCACACGCACCTTCCGGTGACGTGGCCGCCTCGGACACGCTGATGAGCGCCATGCATCACGGCGGCGCCAACCGGCATTGGACCACCCCGAGCCCGTCGCCGACAGTGCTCGGCCATGCGCACACACCGTGACGGAGGTTCGCCGATGACCATCTCCCCACCACCCGGAACCGCCGAGTCGGCCCGTGACGCCTCGTCGTTGCCGACCGTCGTCCGCCTCGACGGCCCCGACGGGCCCTGGACCACCCCACCCGCCGGCCTCACCGCCGACGGGCTCAACGCCGCCATCCGGGACGCTGCACGCGGCGTCTCGCTCGCCGTCGACCGGCCCGACGGCGCCCCGCTGGCACTCGCGTGGGGCTCGCAGGTCGACGTCCGCCCCATCACCTCCACCACCGCGGCGTTGCTGGAGAACGACGACGGCGAGATCACCGATTCAGCCCTGGCCGCCTACGTCGCCAAGTACGCCACCAAGGGCACCCCGGCAAGTCCGAAGCCACCGACCGGCCCATCCGCGACATCGCCCATGTCCGTCACCTCGACATCACAGCGCACCACCGGCGGCTGATCGAAACCACGTGGGAGCTCGGTGGGCGCGAGGAGTACGAGGGGCTGAACCTGCGCCGATGGGCACACATGCTCGGGTTCCGCGGCCACTTCCTCACCAAGTCCCGCGCCTACTCCACGACCTTCGGCGCGATCCGCGGGGATCGACGCACCTACCGGCTCGGGGAGACCTTGGCCGCCCTCGACACCCGCACGGAGCCGGGCTCGGTGCTGGTGGTCAACGACTGGCAGGTCATGCACATCGGGCACCGCGACAACGCCGAGCGGGAGATCGCCCTCGGCATCGCCGAACGGCGACGGGTACAACGCCGCACCCGCAGCACTCCTCGCACCGAGCACGGGAGGACGTCATGACCGGCAAGGAACTGCACCGCGTCACCGACGCGATGGCCGTTCTCTCCCTGAGCCGCAGCGTGATCTACGAGCAGCTCCGCAGTGGCCGCCTCCGGTCTGTCCGCGTCGGGCGCACCCGGCTCATCCCCGCGTCCGCCATCGCCGAGCACATCGCCCTCCTGGAGCGCGAAGCCGCCGACACCGACGACTACCGGGCCGCGTCATGACCAACCGCAGGAGCCGCGGAGAGGGCGGACTGCACTGAGACGAGTCCCGCCAACGCTGGATCGCCACCGCCACACTCGGGTTCGACGGCCGGGGCAAACGGATCACCCGCAAGGCCAGCAGGACCACCAAGACCGCGGCCAAGGCCAAGCTGCGCGAGATCCTGCGCGACCACGAGGACGGCACCACGGTCGCTCCCGGGAGCTACACGGTCCGCGAAGCAGTGCACGACTGGTTGGCCTTCGGGCTGTCGGGCCGCGCACCGTCGACGGTGTCGAACTACCGGACGATCGCCGAGACCCACATCGTCAGCCAGCTCGGAGCAAGACGACTGCGCGACCTGACCGCCGACGACGTCGACCGGTGGATGCGGGCAGAGGCACCCACGGTCAGCACCCGGACAGTGCGGCTCATGCACTCGCTGCTCAACCGCGCGGTAACCCACGCAATGGCCCGGGACAAAGTGAAGCGCAACGTCGTCTCGATCTGCACTCCCCCGGCCGGTCGCACGGGCCGCCCCTCCAAGTCCCTCACCCTGGAACAGGCGACCGCGCTCCTCCAGGCCGCCGACGCCAGTCCGTTGCGGGCGTACATCGTCCTCTCGCTCCTCACCGGGGCCCGGACCGAGGAACTGCGTGCACTGCGCTGGGGAGACGTGGACCTCGACGGGGCTCCGAACGCGACTCCCCCGCTCCCGCCATCGATCTCCGTCGTCAGGTCGGTGCGGATCGGTGGGGACACCAAGACGCGGAGGTCCCGCCGCCGCCTCGGGATGCCGCAGCGCTGCGTCACCGTGCTCCGTGACCACGCGAACCGACCCGGAGCTGACAGCGCGCCCGACTCGCTGGTCTTCGCCACCCGAACCGGATCAGAGATGGACGCGCACAACGTCCGCCGATCGTTTCGCAAGGTCGCAGCCGCCGCCGGCCTGAACGCGGCCGAGTGGACACCCCGGGAGATGCGGCACAGCTTCGTCTCGCTGCTCTCGGACTCCGGGATGCCACTGGAGCACATCTCACGGCTGGTCGGGCACAGCGGGACGGCCATCACCGAGGCCGTGTACCGGCAGCAGCTCCGGCCCGTCCTGGAGCAGGGCGCAACCGCGATGGACGACATCTTCCCGGTCGTCGATCGCTAGCTCATCGGCTCACGCAGTCGCAATCGCGGGAAGTGAGTCGACAAGGGCATCGAGCAACGCGGGGTCCGACCGGTTCCGTCGGGGCTCGATGCCCATCGGCACGCCCGAACCCGGCAGCTCCCACCACACACGCCCCGGCTCCAGTCCATCCACGGCCCGGTACCACTCCCGCAACGGCTCACGTAGCCGCGCGTGCAGCTCGAAGCTACGCCGCGACCTCGTCCGGTCACCGACCTTCCGCGACCGCAACGTCGCCAGATCGGGAACAGACACCAGCACGAGATCGGCGAACCCCAGCCGACCGGTCTCCAACGCCCGGCGCACCGCGCGCAACTCGTGCTCCCACCGGTCGATCGGGCCTGCTCCGATCCGCGCCAAACACCAGCTGTAATGCAGCTTCAGCGGGTCACTGTCACACACCGCGACACCACCGTCCGCGTCGATCGACCTGGCCGCCGCCCATCGATCCGCGTTCACCCCGACCCAGTAGGCCGCTTGGGCTTCCCGATCCACACCGTCGGGCTCGCGCCCCGTCGGGGTGTACTCCGGGACCACCCGGCCCTTCCCGAACCGCGCACACCACGTCGACTTCCCCGCCGCACTGGGTCCCTCAACAGCGACGATCATGGCGGACCGACCTCCCGCGCATAGTCACTCAGTTAGTCACTCGGCGGTTCGCGGGACCGCCCGAGGACTCGGGCCCACCAGCCGCGGGGACTATCCGGGGACCACGACAAAGCCACGAATCCGCTGGTCACACGAGTAAAGGCCGGTACCCGATGCTCTCGGATACCGGCCTCCGGCCTGTCGGGACGACAGGATTTGAACCTGCGACCCCTTGACCCCCAGTCAAGTGCGCTACCAAGCTGCGCCACGTCCCGGCCACCCCTCGCGGGGCACGTGGAACTTTACCGCATCCACGGCAGGCCCCCACCAGGGGTGTCGTCCGTGGCGTCGACGCTGCGCACGAGGGCGACCGCCTCCAGCTGCGAGCCGACGTCGAGCTTCGCGAGCACGGCCCTGACCTGCGTGCGGACCGTCGGGAGCGACACGACGAAGTGCTCGGCGATGGCGTGCGCCCGCATGCCAGCGGCGAGCAGTTCGAGGACCTCCCGCTCGCGGCGGGTCAGGGTTGCGATGCGTCCGCGGACGGCCCGCTGGCGGCGGTCCCACTCGACGTAGCGCTGCACGAGTTCGTCGCGGTGGGTGGCGTGCAGCAGCGAACGGCCGGCGCGGGCCTCGCGGATCGCGACGACCAGCGCCGGCATCGAGGCCGTCTTCGACACCCAGGTGAAGCCGCCGTGGTGCAGGGCGGCGCCGATCCGGATGGGGTTGGAGCTCCCCGAGAGCACGAGGACCCGCCAGCCCTGGGCACGCAGCCCCGGGACGAGCGGGACGGTGTCGATCCGGCGGCCGTCGGCGTCGCGACCGAGGTCCAGGTCGAGGACCAGCAACCCGGGCTCGACCCCCGCGACGGCGCGGTGCACGTCGACGTGGGAGTGCGCGGGCCGGAACGACGCCGGTTCACCCTCTGCGCGCAGCGCCAGCGCCAGCGACGACCCGACGAGCTCGTGGTCGTCGATGATCAGCACGCTGTCGAGCGGCGGGGCCGCCGCCGACCGAGGGTGTGACACCCGCCCGCCCCCCACTCGGGCGGGTGTCACGTCAGGGCTCCCAGCGTGAGCAGGCCACGCCCCAGGAGCGCGGTCCGGCGGTCGAGCGCCGCGACCTCGTTCTCGTACTCCATCGGCCGGGAGCGGAGCTCCCACAGCTCGAGCGCCTGCCGCCAGGCGACGTCGCGGGCCAGCACCACCGGCACGTCGGCGACGCAGCCCAGCAGCTGCTCGGTCAGCGAGATCTCACCGGGGGCCGTCTGGTCGAAATCGTCGAGCAGGCGGACCATGTGCAGGGAGAACACGTCGTTCACGGCCCGGTAGTCGGCTCGCTCGGCGGGACCGGGGGCGCTGCGCCCGAGGACGGTGCAGGTCCGCACGACCGCGGGTGCCAGGTCGAAGTTGACGTGTGCGTTCACCCCGACGACCGCGTACTCCACCGGGGAGATCCGCTCGTGCCGACGGCGCTCCAGCAGCACCCCCCAGGACCGCGGCGGGGTCCCGCCGGTCGCCTCGGCGTGCAGCGCCCGGAAGTAGCGGCGGGCGAACTCCACGTCGAGCCGGACCAGGAAGTCCCGGTCGGCGAACAGGTCGTCGTCGAGCTGGTCGCGGATCCCGCGGGTGATGCGCAGGTACAGCCGGTTGAACGAGGCGACGCCGTCGCCGGGGCCGTACTCGCTCTCGAGGATCTCCTGGAGGCGTTCCTGGTGCGCGATGACGCCGTCGATCGTCTCGGGTGGGGTGGCGAGCAGTTCCGCGACGCGCGCCCGGCCCGCCGCGGCGGCGCCCTCGTCGGAGGGCGTGTCGATGGTGGCCGTCATCGGTTCCTCCGCGTCGCTCGGTCCGGTGATCACCTTGGTCGAGCGGGCGTGGCGACGGTATAGGGCGAATGACCTAGATGTCGGCGCGGTGCTCACGCAGGACGGCCGCCGCGCTGGTGCGGTTGGTGACGTCGAGCTTGGCGAATACCGAGGCGAGGTGGGCACCGACCGTCTTCGGGGTGATGAACAGCCGGGCCGCGATCTGCTTGTTGGTGGCGCCGTCGGCGAGGACCTCCAGCACCTCACGTTCCCGGTCGGTGAGCCGGGCCAGCGGGCCGTCCACGGCGACCGGGGCATGACCGACCGCGCCGACCGCGGCGAGTGCGGGCACCTCGATCCGGGCCCGGTGGGCGACCTCGGCGATCTCGGTCAGCAGCGGACCGGCCCGCAGTCCCGCGGCGAGATCGGCGGCACGGCGCAGGTCCGCGGCGCCGTCCTCGGTGCGTCGGCCCGACAGCAGCGCCTCGGCGCTGCGCAGCCGGGCGTAGGAACCCGGGTAGGGCTGGCCGAGGCCGTCGAGCAGGTCGGCGACACCCCGCCAGGTGTCCGGGTCGGCACCCGGGGTGGTCCGGGCGTCCTCGGCGGAGCACATGGCCTCGTAGCTCGCGATCACCCCGCGCAGCGCCGGGGCCGAACGCTCCCCGCGCTCGACGAGGTCCCGGCGGTGGCGGCGCAGCCGCCGCAGCCCACTGGCGTCGGGGGGTCGTCCGGCGAGGACGGCCTGGGCGTGCGCGCGGGCGCCGTGCCAGAGCAGCGGCGCCACCGCGAAGACGTCGTCGATGCCGGACTCGACGACGTCGAGCCCCTTCCCGACGTGGGCGAACGCCAGCTCCGGGTTGCCCCGCCACATCTCCAGCCCGGCGCGCAGGATCAGCAGCGGCAGCCGCTGCTTGGGCAGCCCCGTCGACCCGGCGACGAGCTCGGCCGCGGTCAGGTCGACGTCGGAGCCGTCGAGGTCGCCACGACCCATCCGGAGCCGGGCGCGAGCCAGGCGCAGCTCCAACATCTGCGCACCGGACGGGGCGGCCGCCCACGCCGTCGCCACCTCCTGCTCGGCCTCGTCCCAGGCTCCGGCGCGGAACAGCCCGTTCGCCGCCACCACCCGCAGCGACACCGACGCGGTCCGCCCCAGCCCCAGCCCGGCCATCCGCTCGGCGCCCGCCCGGGCCGCGGCGACGCCGCCGTCGAGGGCGTTGAGCGGGCCGGTCAGCAGCTCCGCGCGCCGGGCCAGGCACTCCCCCAGCGTCTCCGGGTCGCCGCCGGCCTCGGCGACGGCAACCGCCTCGGTCAGCGCGTCGAGCCCGGCGGTGCCGTCGCGGGAGTGCGCGGCACCGAACCCGAGCGTCGCCAGCACCGATGCCAGTGCCCGCGGCTCCCCCACCCGGCGCGCCGCGACCAGCGCCTCCTCGGCGACGGTGCGGGCACCGGCGTAGTCGGCCCGGTCGAGGAGCGCGGCCGCGTACCCGGCGAGGACCTCGGCGCGGGCGGCGACGGCGGTGTCGTCCGGGTCGTCGTCGGCGGGCAGGGTGGCGACGGCGCGCCGGTGGGCCCCCTCGGCCTCGGTCAGCTGACCCGCCGCACCGAGGTAGCGGCCGAGCCGGGACCGCAGCACCGCCTGCTCGGTGCCGCTGGGCGCGTCGGGTTCGCCGAGCCGTTCGGCCAGCAGCGCCACGGCCGAGCCGTGGTCGCCCGCCAGGGCCGCGGCGGCCGCCGCCCGTTCCAGGTAGCGGCTGCGGTCGCGGACGGCGGCGGGGACCGGCAACGTGGCCGCGCGCAGCCAGTGCCGGTGCGCCTCGGCGTAGCCGCGCAGCCGTTCCGCCTCCTGCGCGGCGTCGAGGGTCGCCTCCAGCGCCTCGTCCGGGCGCCCGGCGAGCTGCCAGTGGTGCGCGAGACGGGCCGCCGACCCGGGGACGCGGTGGCCGCCGTGCAGCGCGGTGGCGTAGCGGCCGTGCAGCTCGACCCGCTCGGCGGGGAGCAGGTCCGCGGAGACGACCTCGGTCATCAGACCGTGCCGCAGCGTGTAGCCGTCGGCACCGGCGACGACGACGAACCCGGCGTCGGCAGCCTCCCGCACGGCGGCGGCCAGCTCCGCCCCGTCGACGTCGACGACGGCGGCCAGCAACGCGTGCTCGACCTCCCCGACCCCGGCCGCGACGGCCCGCACGACCGCCGTCGCCGCCGCCGACAGCCCGGCGGCGCCGGCCCGCACCAGCTCGCGGACGGACTGCGGCACGCCGTGCGGGTCCCCGTCGAGCACGGCGCGGACGGTCTCGCGGGCCAGGAACACGTTCCCACCGGAGTGCCGCCACACCAGGTCCTCGACGTCGTGCCGCTCGGGTGCCCACCGCGCGACCAGCTCGGCCAGCTCGTGCCGGGGCAGCGGCTCCACCCGGGCGAAGCGCACCCCACGGTGCCGGCGCAGCTCCCCGGTGAGCCCGAGGAGGTCGACCGGGACACCGCCCGCCGGGTCGTCGCGATAGGTGCCGACCAACAGCACCGGCGACGACGACAGCGCCGCCAGCAGGTAGGCGAACAGGTCGCGGGTGGAGCGGTCGGCGCGGTGCAGGTCGTCGACGACGAGCACCACCGGTGCCCGGCGGGCCGCCCGCTCGACGACGGCGGCCAGCTCCCCCAGCATCTCGACCCGCCCGGCCGGTCCGTCGGCGCGGTCCAGCCGGGACAGCGCGGCGGCGCACTCCCGGCCCAGCGCGCCGCGGCTGCGGGACTGCTCGCGCAGGGCGGACACGACCGGCCAGAACGGCGGGGCGTCGGCGATGTCCAGCGCGCGGCCGGACAGCACGACCGCGCCACCGCTCGTCGCGGTCCGGCCGAACTCCGACACCAGCCGGGTCTTGCCGACCCCGGCGTCGCCGCCGAGGAGCACGGCCGAGGCGCCGCCGGCGACGGCGTCGCGCAGCGCCTCGGCGAGCAGGTCCAGCTCCGCGACCCGGCCGTGGAAGACCTCGGCCGGTGTCTCCCTCACGTCCGGCCACGATAGTGACCGTGTCGTCACCGTTCCAGGGGGCCCGTGGTGACGGTGCGCCGAGCGAGCAGGATCGAGGGCTCGCAGGCAGCACCCGCCCGCCGGAGCCGTGCGACGGCCGTCACTCCGGCACCGTCACCTCTGCACCGTCAACTCGACACCGTCACATCGGGGCGGCGCCGGTGGGGGCGGGCGTGGCGTCACGAGCCGGACACCTCGATCACGACCTTGCCGACGGCCCTGCCGGACCGCAGGTGCGCGACGACGTCCGGGGCGTCGTCGAGGGCCACGACGCGGTCGACGGTGGCACGCACCCGCCCGTCGCCGACGAGGCCGAGGACCGGTGTCAGCGCGGTGGCGACGGCGGCACGCTCGGCGGCGCCACGGACGCTGAAGGTGGTGCCGATCAGGCGCAGCCTGCGGAAGGACAGGGTGTTCAGGTCCAGCGTCGCCGACGGCCCGGCGAGCCGGCCGATCTGCACGATCGTCCCGCCGATCCGCACGGCGGACAGGGCGGCCGCCAGGTGGTCGCCGCCGACGAGGTCCAGCACGACGTCGACGGGCCCGTCGAGATCACCCAGCGCATCGATCCCGACGAGCGGGATCGCCCCCGCGTCGACGAGCGCGGATCGCTTGGCGGGCGAGGTCGTCGTCGCGAGGACCGGCGAGGCCCCCAGCGCCGCGGCCAGCCGGATCGCGACCTGCCCGACCCCGGTGCTGCCCCCGAGCACCAGGACGGCGCCGCCCTCGGCGCCGAATCCGGCCTGGGTGACCAGCGCGTCGTGCGCGGTCTCCAGCGCGACCGGCAGCGCGGCGGCCTCGGTCCAGCTCAGCCCGGACGGGACGGGCAGGGCGCGGCGGGCGTCGACGACGACGTACTCGGCGAACGCGGCCGGGGCGGACGCGAACACCCGGTCCCCCGGCCCGCGGCCCGGGGCGCCGGTGACGCCCGGACCGGCGGCGACGACCTCACCCGCGAGCTCCATGCCTGCGGTGAAGGAGCCGTCGTCGTCGGCGTGCGGGGCGGGGTAGCCACCGCCCAGCGCGAGCAGGTCGGCCCGGTTCACCCCGGCCGCCCGGACCCGCACGAGCAGCTCCCCCGGACCGGGGACCGGGGTGTCGATCCGGCCGAGCTCCCAGGTCCGCGCGCCGGGACGGCCGCGCAGGGCCCGCATCACTTCTTCCGGGCGCGCTTCTCGCGGACCCGGACCGAGACGCGGATCGGCGTGCCACCGAACCCGAACTCCTCGCGCAGCCGCCGCTCGATGAAGCGCCGGTAGCCCGCCTCGAGGAACCCGCTGGTGAACAGCACGAACGTCGGCGGGCGGGTCTGCGCCTGCGTCGCGAACATGATCTTCGGCTGCTTGCCGCCGCGGACCGGCGGCGGGGTCGCGGCGACGAGGTCGTTGAGCCACTGGTTGAGCCGCCCGGTCGGCACCCGGGTGTCCCAGGACGCCAGCGCGCGGTTCAGCGCGGGCGCGATCCGCTGGGTCGACCGGCCGGTCAGCGCGGACACGTTGACCCGCTCCGCCCAGCGCACGCTGATCAGGTCGCGCTCCAGCTCGCGGGTCAGCTGGTGGCGGCGCTCCTCGTCGACCTTGTCCCACTTGTTGAACAGGATGACCAGGGCGCGCCCGGACTCCACCACCATCGTCAGGACCCGCTGGTCCTGCTCGGCGATCGGCTCGGAGGCGTCGATCAGCACCAGGGCGACCTCGGCCGACTCGATCGCCGAGCTCGTCCGCAGCGAGGCGTAGTACTCCATGCCCGAGGCCATCTTGACCCGCTTGCGCAGGCCGGCGGTGTCGACGAAGCGGAACACCTGGCCGTCGAGCTCGACCAGGGAGTCGACCGGGTCGACGGTGGTGCCCGCGACGTCGTGGACGACCGACCGCTCCTCGCCCGCCAGCTTGTTCAGCAGGCTGGACTTGCCGACGTTCGGCTTGCCGACCAGCGCCACCCGGCGCGGACCGCCCCCGGACGCGCCGAAGTCGTCGCGCGGGGTCTCGGGGAGGATCTCCAGGATGGCGTCGAGGAGGTCACCGGAGCCGCGGCCGTGCAGGCCCGACACCGGGTGCGGCTCGCCGAGCCCGAGCCGCCACAGGTCGGCGGTGTCGGAGGTGAGCCGGTCGTCGTCGACCTTGGTGGCGCACAGCATCACCGGGACGTCGGCGCGCCGCAGGACCCGCGCCACGGCCTGGTCGGTCGCGGTCGCACCGACCGTGGCGTCGACGACGAGCAGTACCGCGTCGGCGATGCGCATCGCGGTCTCGGCCTGGCGGGCGACGAAGCCCTGCAGGCCGTCCGCGTCGGGCTCCCAGCCCCCGGTGTCCATCAGCTTGAACCGGCGGCCGTTCCACAGCGCGTCGTAGACGACGCGGTCACGGGTCACCCCCGGCACGTCCTGCACGACCGCCTCGCGACGACCGAGCATCCGGTTGACCAGGGTGGACTTGCCGACGTTCGGACGGCCGACGACGGCCAGGGTCGGGGTCGCCAGGACCTCGTCGGGGTCGATCCCGGCGGTGACCACACCGTCGGCGTCGACCGCGACGAACTCGGCCGGGTCCAGCCCGAGCCGGTCCATCTCGGCCCGGTCGGCCGCGTCACCGATCCCGACGCCGGCGTCGTACGCCGCGCCGAGGCTCGTTCCGCGTTCGCTGTTCTCGCTCACTGCTCTCTCACGTCCCCGGCCGCGTCGGGCCGTGTCACTTGCCTGTGTTCGTTGTCCAGTTCGCGGACCAGTGTCCGCAGGGCCTCCGTGACCTGGGCGGTCGCGGCGGCCAGGCCGTCCCGTCCCGGCGCCGTCGGCGCCGGCAGCGGGTCACCGACCAGCACGTCCACCCGGGGGCGGAAGCGGCGGGGCGCACCCGCCGGGCGGTGCGTGCCGCGCACCGCCACCGGGAGCAGCGGCGCCGATGCCGAACGGGCCAGCCAGGCCGCGCCCTGCCGGGCCCTGCCGATCTCGCCGCCGAGCTCGCCGGTGCCGCGGGTCCCCTCCGGGAAGACGGCCACCATGCCGCCGTCGCGCAGGACCTCCAGCAGGGTCGTCAGCGGCCTCCGGTCGACGACGTCACGCCGCACCGGCACCTGCCCCAGCCACCGCAGCAACGTCCCCACGATCCCGGAGAACATCTCCGCCTTCACCAGGAACACCACGCGGCGCCCGAACATGCCGAACAGCAGCGGTCCGTCGACGAACGCGGTGTGGTTCGCGACGAGCACCACCGGGCCGGTCGCCGGGATCCGCTCCCGGTGCCGGATCCGCACCCGGAAGAACGGCACCCACACCCACGTGCCGATCCAGCGGCCGAGGTCGTGCAGCCACCCGAGAGCGTGCTCCGGCAGCGCACGCGCCCGGCTCACCCGTCCAGCCCCCGCGCGGCGACGAGCTCGCGCAGCTTCGCCAGCACCGCGTCCGCCGACAGGTGGTCGGTGTCGAGCACCAGCGCGTCCGCCGCCGCGTAGAGCGGGGACACCCGCCGCGACGAGTCGAGCCGGTCCCGGCGTTCGACGTCGGCGAGGGTGACGTGCAGGTCGGCCTTGCGGCCCGCCTTCTCGTCCTGCCGCCCGCGCCGCGCCGCGCGGACCTCCGGCGACGCCGTCAGGTAGACCTTGAGCGGCGCGTCCGGCACCACCACGGTACCGATGTCGCGGCCCTCGACGACCATCCCGCCCCCGCTCTCGACGGCCGCCCGGATCAGGGCGTGCTGACGGGCGACCATCTCGGCGCGGACCTGCGGCACCGCCGAGACGGCCGAGACGAACCCGGTCACCTCCGGGCCGCGGATCGGGACGGAGACGTCCTCGCCGTCCAGGGTGATCGTCGGCGCGTCCGGGTCGGTGCCCGACTCCAGGCGGGCCCCGACGGCAGCGCGGGCGATCTCGTCCTCCGCCGCGCCCTCCCGCAGCCCGGCGCGCAGCGCGGCCAGGGTCGCGGCGCGGTACATCGCCCCGGTGTCCAGATAGGCCGCAGAGCAGGCCTGCGCCAGCCGCCGGGAGACGGTCGACTTGCCCGTCCCGGACGGACCGTCCATCGCGACGACGCCCCGCAAGGCCACCTTGTTCCCCCACCGTGTTCGAGTGTGCTGCGTCCGGCATTGTCGCCGGTCGGCCCCCGCCACGACGGGGCGGGGTGTCCTACTGCGGTAGATCGGTGCGCAGCGCCCGGGCCCCGTGCAGGTAGACGTGACGCATCGCCGAGCGCGGCTTCGGGGTGTCGACGTGGGCGAGCAGCCGCAGCACCCGCGGCAGCGCGCCGGGCACCGACATCTCGGTGGCGCACATCAGCGGCACGTCGGTGAGCCCGAGCAGCCGTGCCGCGTACGCCGGGAACTCGGCAGTGAGGTCCGGCGTGGCGGTGAACCAGATCGAGATGATGTCGTCGGAGACCAGCTCGTTGCGCTCCAGCACCGCGGTGACCAGCTCGGCGGAGCGGTCGAGGATCTGCTGCCGGTCGTCGGCGTCGACCTGGGTCGCGCCCCGCAGGGCCCGCACGGCCATCAGAGACCGACCGCCTTGTACAGGGAACCCACCTCGACACGGTCGAGGGGACGGAGCTTGCCGGGCCGCTGGTTGCCCAGCGCGACCGTCCCGACGTGGGTCCGCACCAGCCGGAGCACCGGGTGACCGACCTCGGCGAGCATCCGCCGCACGATGTGCTTGCGGCCCTCGTGCAGGACCAGCTGCACCGTGGCGCGGCCGGGGACGGCGTCGACGAGCTTGAACGCGTCGACGCGGGCGATGCCGTCCTCCAGCTCGATGCCGTCGCGCAGCCGTCGCCCGAGGTCCCGGGCGATCTTGCCCTCGATCTCGGCGAGGTAGGTCTTGGGCACCTCGTAGGACGGGTGCATCAGCCGGTGGCCGAGCTCGCCGTCGTTGGTGAGCAGCAGCAGTCCCTCGGTCTCGGCGTCGAGCCGGCCGACGTGGAACAGCCGCTGCGCGGTGTTCATGATCTCGACGCGGTCGGCGAGCAGGTCACCGATGCACGGCCGGCCCAGGTCGTCGGACATCGTGGAGTGCAGCCCGTACGGCTTGTTCAGCGCCAGGTAGACCTGGTCGTCACGCAGGGTGACCCGGGCGCCGTCGACGTGGACGACCGCGGTCTCCGGGTCGATCCGGCGGCCCTGCTCGCGGACGGTCTCGCCGTCGACCTGCACGCGTCCCTGCGCGATGAGGGCCTCCGCCGCGCGCCGGGAGGCGACGCCCGCGCGGGCCAGCACCTTCTGGAGCCGGACGCCGTCGGGGTCGTGTGTGTTGCTCATGATGACTTGTTGCCTCGTCCAGAGATGTCAGGGCCGGAATCGGTGGGGCCGGGTGGTCGTCGGCAGGGCGCCGGACCGGCCGGGTACCGACGGTACCCGGCGTGCTCGGCCGCGGCGCCGACAGGCGGCGCGCGCCGGGTCCGGTGTCGACGTTCCCGGACCGGGGTCAGCTGTCCAGGTCGTCGATCGCGTCGATGTCGGGGAGCAGCGGTGCCAGCGGGGGCAGCTCGGCCACCGAGGATATCCCGAGCCGTTCGAGGAACAGCTCGGTGGTCCGGAACAGCGTCCCCCCGGTGTGCTCCTCGGTGCCCGCCTCCTCCACCAGCCCCCGGGTGAGAAGGGTGCGGAGCACGCCGTCGCAGTTGACGCCCCGGACCGCGGAGACCCGGGCACGCGTGACCGGCTGGCGGTACGCGACGACGGCGAGGGTCTCCAGCGCGGCCCGGGTCAGCCGGGCGCGCTGGCCGTCCATCAGCATCTTCTCGACGTAGGGGGCGTAGCGGTCGCGGGTGTAGAACCGCCACCCCTCCCCCGCCCGTCGCAGGTCGATGCCGCGCCGGTCGGCGGTGTAGGCCAGCGACATCCGGTGCAGCGTCTGCCGGATCCGCGACGGCGTCTGGTGCAGCGCCGTGGCCAGCGGCGCCTCGTCGACGGGGGCGTCGACGACGAGCAGCAGCGCCTCCAGGGCGTGCTCGAGCTCGGTGTCGTCGGCGAGCTCGTGGAACTCGGGGTCCTGATCGTTCTCGGGTTCCGGCTCGTCCTGGGTTCCGGGTTCCTCCGCTCGGGAGTCCTCGGTTCCGTGGGCCTTCAGGCCGTCCGTCCCCTCCGGCCCTGCTGCGTTCTCCGGCCCTGCTGCGTCGTCCGGCCGGGCGTCGTTCCCCGGTCCGGCCACGTTGCTCGGCCCGGCGGCGAGCGTTACGAATGCGTCGTCGCGAGCACCGTTCCGCGACGCTCGATGGTCTGCCGACGTGTCGGGGGTGGCGGTGGAGGGCTCGGGCTTCTCCGAGGTGTGTGGTTCGGTGCCGGCTGGGTCGGCCGCCCCATGCCCGGCATCGGCCGACGGATCCACGTCGTCAGCGGTCCCCGCGGTGCGGGCGAACTCGGCATCGGCGGTCGCGCCGTCGTCGGCCGCGGCGGGCGGGCCCTCGGCCTCCGGGGCGGCTCGCCCCTCCGCGCCCGGAGCCACCTGCGGCGACGCACTGGCGTGCGGGCTGCGCGGCACCGTGCGACCGATCAGGCGCAGCAGCTCGGACGGGTCCTCCGGGTCGTCGGAGCCCGGCCGGTCGTCCGGCTCAGTCACCGGTGGTTCCGGTCCTCTCGTCGTCGGGTTCGGGGTGGAGCACGTCCGCCGGGTCCTGGTCGGAGCCGTGACCGGCGAGGTCGGTGTCCTCCGGATCGGTGTCCTCCGGATCGAGGTCCTCCCGATCCGGGTCCTCGGGACCGGGAGCCTCGGGGTCCGCGGCGGCATCGGAGCCGGACGCGACCGGGTCGGCCGGGTCCGCGTCCGGCTCGGCGCGGTTCTTCTTCCTGCGGCGCCGGTCGCGGGCCCGCACCGCCTCCTCGGCGGCGGCGGCCTCGTCCTCCAGCGCGGCGGCGTAGGCGACCGGGTCGTCGTCGCGGTCCGCGGTCCAGGTGACCGTCAGGTCGGCGAACGCCTCCGGCTGCTCCAGGGCGACCGAGCGCTCCCGGTACAGCTCCAGCAGCGCCATGAACCGGGCGATGACCTCCAGCGTCGCGACGCAGTCGGCGGTCAGGTCGGCGAAGGTGGCCGTGCCGACGAGCGCGAGGCGTTCCCGCAGGATCGCCGCGTGCTCGGGCACCGACACGTGCACCGCGTGCAGGTGGTCGACGCCGACCTCGTCCGGCGGGCGGGGCCGGAACACCGCGGCGGCGAGCTCGGCGAAGGCCTGCGCGTCGACGCCGAGCAGCACCTCGGGCAGCAGGTCGGCGTAGCGGTCCTCGATCGCGACCGAGCGCGGGAAGCGGCGCATCGCGCCGTTCTCCAGCTCGACGAACAGCGCCGCGGCCTCCTTGTAGGCGCGGTACTGCAGCAGCCGGGCGAACAGCAGGTCACGGGCCTCGAGCAGGGCGAGGTCGTCCTCGTCGTCGACCTCGGCGCCGGGCACGAGCCGCGCGGCCTTGAGGTCGAGCAGGGTCGCCGCGACGACCAGGAACTCGGTGATCTCGTCGAGGTCGGCGTCGTCGCCGAGATCGGTGAGATGGGCGATGAAGTCGTCGGTGACCTTGTGCAGGGCCATCTCGGTGAGGTCGAGCTCGTGCTTGCCGATCAGCTGCAGCAGCAGGTCGAACGGGCCCTCGAAGTTGTACAGCCGGACGGTGAAGCGCCGGGTCCGCGGCGCCGCCACGTCCCCGTCGTCGAGCCCCTCGGGGGCGCCGTCGGCGAGCAGCGTCACCGGGCGATGACCTCGCGCGCGAGCATCCGGTAGGCCTCCGCGGCGTACGACGTGGGCGCCCACGTCGTGATCGGCTCCCCGGCGACCGTGGTCTCCGGGAACTTGATCGTCCGGTTGATGACGGCGTCGAACACCTTCTCCCCGAACGCCTCCACCACGCGGTCGTGGACCTCGCGGGTGTGCAGCGTGCGGGTGTCGAACATCGTCGGGAGCACGCCGAGCAGGCGCAGGTCCGGGTTGAGCCGCTCGGTCACCTTGTCGATGGTGTCCATCAGCAGCGCGACGCCGCGCAGCGAGAAGAACTCGCAGGCCAGCGGGATGAGGACCTCGTCGGCGCAGGCGAGCGCGTTGATCGTGAGCAGGCCCAGCGACGGCTGGCAGTCGATGAGGACGATGTCGTAGTCGGGCAGGAACCGCTTGAGGGCGCGGCCGAGTGCCTGCTCCCGGCCGACCTCGGTGACGAGCTGGACCTCGGCCGCCGCCAGGTCGATGTTCGACGGCAGCAGGTCGAGGTTCGCCACACCGGTGTCCTGGAGCACCTCGTCGGCCTCGACGCCGCGCTCCATCAACAGGTTGTAGACGGTGGACTCGAGCTGGTGGGGCTGCACGCCGAGCCCCACCGACAGCGCGCCCTGCGGGTCGAAGTCGACGAGCAGGACCCTGCGGCCGTACTCGGCGAGCACGGCCCCGAGGTTGATGGTCGACGTCGTCTTCCCGACGCCGCCCTTCTGGTTCGCCACCGCGATCACGCGGGCCGGCCCGTGCACCGACAGCGGTGCGGGCTCGGGAGCGCGCGCGCTGGTGGTCTGGGTGCCTCGCCCGTGATCCGGCGCCGGCTCGTCGCTCGGGTCGTCGAACCTGCCCTGGGCCTCCGGCCGCGTCGGGTTCATGCGGTCTCCGGTCTCGTCGCGGGTACCGTGCCGGGTCTCGGGTCCCGGTCAGGGCCTGAGACCGCACTGCAGGAGATTCCCCCACGTGCGGCGACGTCCCTGTCGGGCCACGTCGCGGTATGGATTTCCGGTCACCCTACCCGCGGGCGGGCGCCGTCCGGCCGACGGTGCGCCCCGGCGTGTCGCGCCTCAGCCCGCGGGCAGGACCGACACGCCTCCCGCGCTGCTCTTCGCGGTGATCCGGTGGTCGGCACCGGGCTGGTCGGGGACACCGACCTCGGTCGACCCGGCGGAGGTCTCGGCGGTCACCTCGTAGGCCGGGCCGACCGGGACCCGGACCTCGACGCCGCCGGCGCTGGACTCCGCGGTCACGTCCGCGGCCGCCGCGGCGAAGGTCAGCTCGACCGAGCCGGCGCTGGACTTCGCCCGCACGTCGCCCGGTCCGACGCCGGTGGCGTCGACCCCGCCCGCCGACGAGGTCAGGTCCAGCGCCCCGGTCAGCCCCCGGACCTCGATGCCGCCCGCGCGCAGGTCGACCAGCGCCGACGACGCGGCGGGCGCGGTCACCACGAGCCTCGCCTGGCAGCGGTCGCCGACCTGGTCCGGGCAGCGGGCGGTGATCCGCAGGACGCCGCCCTCGACCTTCTGCTCGACCTGCGGGCGGGCGTCGCCGGTCCACCGCAGGTCCTGCTCGACCGCAGGCCTCTCCCCCGCGACGAGGCGCACGTCCCCGGCGTCGGAGTCGACCTCGAGGCGGGTGACCGGCCCGTCGACGGGCTCGTTCACCGTCTGCTGCTGCTCCGGCCCGGCGGCGACACCACCGCACCCGGCCAGGAGGAGTCCCGCCACGACCGCCGTCACCCACGTTCCGTACCGCATGGGCCCGGAACGTAGTCGTTCGTCCTCCCCTGCGGCCCGCCGCCCCGGGGTCCGTGGTCACCCCCGGGCGCGGGGGTGCGCGGTGGCGTAGACCTCGCGCAGCGTGTCGACGGTGACGTGGGTGTAGATCTGCGTCGTGGCGACGCTCGCGTGCCCGAGCAGCTCCTGCACGACCCGGACGTCGGCGCCGCCGGAGAGCAGGTGGGTGGCGAAGCAGTGCCGCAGCGTGTGCGGGGAGACGGTGGCGACGACGTCGCCGGGCAGCCCGGACGCCTCGGCGGCGGCCCGCAGGACGTGCCAGGCGCTCTGGCGCGACAGCCGGTTGCCGCGGGCGTTGAGCAGCAGCGCCGGGCTGCCCGTGCCCCGTGCCGCGAGGGCGGGGCGGGCGCGGACCCGGTAGGCGTCGACCGCGGCGAGCGCGGGACGACCGACCGGCACGATCCGCTGCTTGTTCCCCTTGCCGTGCAGCAGGATCGTCCGCGCGTCCGGGTCGAGGTCGTCGAGGTCGGCGCCGACGACCTCGGAGATCCGGGCACCGGTGGAGTACAGCAGCTCCAGCAGGGCGCGGTCGCGCAGTCCGACCGGGCCGTCGGAGACGCAGCCGGCGAGCAGCTGGTCGACCTGGTCGACCGACAGCGCCGACGGCAGCCGCGAGCCCAGGGCGGGCGGCGTCACCCCGGCCGCGACGTCGGTCGGGGTCAGCCCCTCGTGCAGCGCGAACCGGTGCAGCCCGCGGACCGCGGCCAGCGCCCGCGCCGCCGACGACGCGGCCAGCGGACGCTCCCCCGTGCGCAGGGCCGCGACGAACGCGGCGACGTCGGCCTCGGCCACCTGGGTCAGCTCCGTGCGTCCCAGGTGGTCGAGGTGGTCGAGGTAGCGCCCCAGGTCGAGCCGGTAGGAGCGCAGGGTGTTCTGCGCCCGTCCCCGTTCGACGGCCAGGTGGTCGAGGTAGTCCTCGGCCACCCGTCGCGCGGTCGGCACCGGTCAGTCCCGCAGGGCCGGGACGACCTCGCGCTCGAACAGCTCGATGCCCGACCGGTCGTAGGCGGCCTCGGGGAAGTAGAAGATGCCGTAGCTCATGCCGACGGCCGCCAGTGCGGAGAGCTTCTCCACGATCTGCTCCGGGGTCCCGACGCCCGGCATCCCGCGGAACGCACCCAGCGCGCCCTGGGCCTTCTCCGCGCCGACGATCGGCTCCAGCCGGGCGACGAGCCGGGCGAGCCGCTCCTCCACCTCGTCCTCGGTGTGCCCGATCGCGACGTTGTAGTTGGCCGAGCGGACGATGGCGTCGTAGTCGGTGCCGAGGTCGCGGCAGTGGTCGGCGAGCAGCGCCGACTTGTGCCGGAAGCCGTCGAAGGTGCCGTCGAAGTTGGTGTACTGCGCGTACTGCGCGGCGATCCGCAGGGTGACCTTCTCCCCGCCGCCGGCGATCCAGAGCGGGATGCCGCCCTCCTGGAGCGGGCGGGGCGCGACGATGGCGTCGTCGACGGTGTAGTGCGTGCCGTTCAGGGTGGCCCGGCCGTCGCGCCAGGCCTGGGTGAAGATCTGCACGCCCTCCTCGAGCATGCCGAGCCGTTCACCGGGCCGGGGGAAGCCGTAGCCGTAGGCGCGCCACTCGTGCTCGTACCAGCCGGCGCCGATGCCCATCTCGACGCGGCCCTTCGAGATGACATCGGTGGTGGCGGCGACCTTCGCCAGGTAGGCGGGGTTGCGGTAGGCCATGCAGGTGCACATCTGGCCGAGCCGCACCCGCTCGGTCGTCGCGGCGAAGGCGGCCATCAGGCTCCACGCCTCGTGGCAGGCTTCGTCGGTGGGCGCGGGGACGGTGTGGAAGTGGTCGTAGACCCAGACCGACTCCCAGACGTCGCCGCGGTCGGCGTGCTCGGCGAGGCCGCGCATCACGTCCCACTGCGCGGTGGGGTCGATGCCGACGAGGTCGAGGCGCCAGCCCTGGGGCACGAAGAGTCCGAAACGCATGCACCGACCCTAGGACGCCCGCCGCTCGGCGGCCGGGAAGGGCGATCTGCACAGTCGGCCGCCCCGGACCGGGCACATCGCCCCGTGACCCGGCCCTGACCTGCACCTACCGTTCTCCCGACCAGCCGAGAGGAGACCGAGATGAGCGGTGGGGTCGGTACGGACGACTACGCCCTGAGCAGGGTTCCGGAGCACGCCCGGTACTCGTGGTGGAGCGTGGCGGTACAGCGGTTCGGGCAGGTGTCGGCCCTGAGCCAGTTCCTGCTCGGCTCGACACTCGGGTTCGGGATGGGGTTCTGGGACGCCTTCCTCGCCTTCACCCTCGGCGCGGTGATCCTGGAGCTGGTCTCGATCGGCGTCGGGATCATCGGCTGCAAGGAGGGCCTGAACACCTCGCTGCTGGCCCGCTGGACCGGCTTCGGTCACGGCGGCAGCGCACTGATCGGTGTCGCGATCGGGGTGAGCCTCGTCGGCTGGTTCGGCGTCCAGTCCGGGGTCTCGGCCGAGGGCCTGGTCTCGCTGGTCGGCGTGCTGCCGGTCTGGGCGTGGTCGCTGGTGTTCGGCCTGGTCGTCACCATGATCGTGCTGTGGGGCTTCGGCTCGATGCAGTGGGTCGCCTACGTGACGGTGCCGGCCTTCCTGGTGCTGGTCGGCTGGTCGATCGGCAGCGCCCTGCTCGGCCACGACGTCGGCGCGCTCATGGTGAGCCCGCCGCCGGGGCCGTCGATCTCGCTGGTCGAGGGCACGACGCTGGTCGCGGGCGGCTTCATCGTCGGGGCGATCATCACCCCGGACATGACCCGGTTCAACCGGACCTCCGCCGACGTGGTCAAGCAGACCGTCGTCGGGTTCACCCTCGGCGAGTACGTGATCGGCATGTCCGGTGTGCTGCTCGCACACGCCATCCGGTCCGACGACATCATCACCATCGTCACGTCGTCGGTCGGCTGGGTCGGCACGCTGATCATCATCCTCGGCACCCTCAAGATCAACGACTGGAACCTCTACTCGGCCGGGCTGGGCGTGGTGAACTTCGCCGGCAGCGTCCTGGGACGCACCGTCAGCCGCCCGATGGTCACCCTCGCGCTCGGCGTCGTCGGCTCGCTGCTGGCCGCGGGCGGCATCCTCGACCTGTTCACCGGGTTCCTGTCGGTGCTGGGCGTGGTGTTCCCGCCGATCGCCGGGATCATGGTCGCCGAGTACTTCGTGGTGAAGCGCTGGCGCGGTGACCTGGAGGCCGCGCGGACCACCGGTGCGCTGCCCGCCACCTCACCGACCTGGGTGCCGGCGACGCTGGTCATCTGGGCCGCCTCGGCCCTGCTCGGCGGTCTCGTCGACGCCGGGCTGCCCAGCGTGAACTCGATCGTGGCGGCCTTCGTGCTCTACGTCGTCGCCGGGCGGCTCGGGCTGCTCCGCGGGATCGGCGTCAGCCGCACCGAACGGCCGGACGTGGTCCCGGCCCCCGCCGTCACGTCCTGACCCGCACTCCGCGCCGCCCGTCCGCGATCCCGCGGGCGGGCGGCGCGGCACCACCGAAGGAGCACTCCATGCGCATCGGCATCGACGTCGGCGGCACCAACACCGACGCCGTCCTGCTCGACGACGCCCCGGCCGGCGGAGTCCGGGTACTGGCCGCCGTCAAGTCCGCGACCACCGACGACGTCACCTCCGGCATCGTCGGCGCGCTCACCGGCCTGCAGGCCGACCACCCGTTCTCCCCCACCGACGTCGACGCCGTGATGATCGGGACGACGCACTTCGTCAACGCCCTGGTCGAGGCCCGCCGCCTCGCCCCCACCGCGGCGCTGCGCCTGGGCCTGCCCGCCACCGCGGCGCTGCCGCCGATGGTCGACTGGCCGCAGCGGCTGGTCGACGCGATCGCCGGGCGCGGCTACCTCGCCCACGGCGGCCACGAGTTCGACGGCCGCCGGATCTCCCCGCTCGACCCGGACGAACTGCGTCGCCACGCCGCGGACATGGCCGCGCACGGCGTCCGTTCGGTCGCGATCTCCTCGGTGTTCTCCCCGGTGACCAGCGAGTGCGAGCTGGCCGCGGCGGAGATCATCGCCGAGGAGCTGGGCCAGGACGTCCCGATCTCGCTGTCCCACGAGATCGGTCGGGTCGGGCTGCTGGAGCGGGAGAACGCGACGATCGTCAACGCCGCGCTGCGCGAGCTCGCCGCGCACATCGTCGACGCGCTCGCCGGGGCGGTGCAGGGCCAGGGCATCACGGCGCCGCTGTACCTGTCGCAGAACGACGGCACACTGATGGACGTCGGCTACACCCGTCGCTACCCGGTGGCGACGTTCGCCTCGGGTCCGACCAACTCGATGCGCGGTGCCGCCGTGCTGTCCGGGCTGGGCACCTGCGCGGTCGTCGACGTCGGCGGCACCACCTCCGACGTCGGTGTGCTGACCGCCGGCTTCCCGCGGGAGGCCGCCGTCGAGGTCAGCGTGGCCGGGGTGCGCACCAACTTCCGGATGCCCGACGTGCTCAGCGTCGGCATCGGCGGCGGCTCCCTGGTCCGCACCGGCGAGCCCGGACGGTCCGAGGGGCCCACCGTCGGCCCGGACTCGGTCGGCTACCGGCTCACCGAGCGGGCGCTGGTGTTCGGCGGCGACACCCTGACCGCGACCGACATCGCCGTCGCGGCGGGCCGGGCCGACATCGGCGACCGCTCCCTGGTCGCCGGGCTGTCCCGGGAGCTGGTGACCGCGGCGCTGGACCGGATCGCCACCGACGTCGCCGACGTCGTGGACCGGATGCGGATCTCCGCCGACCCGCTGCCGGTGGTCGCCGTCGGCGGCGGCTCGGTGCTGCTGCCCGACGCCTTCCCCGGGCTGGGCGCGGTGCACCGCCCGGAGAACTTCGCCGTCGCCAACGCGATCGGCGCGGCGATCGCGCAGGTCGGTGGGGAGGTCGACCGGGTGTACGCGATCGAGCCGGGACGCCGCGACGCCGTCGTCGACGCCGCCAAGCAGGAGGCGGTCGACCGTGCGGTCGCCTCCGGCGCCGACCCCGGCTCCGTCGCGCTCGTCGACTTCGACGAGGTCCCCATCCCCTACCTGCCCGGCAACGCGACCCGCATCCGCGCCAAGGCGGTCGGCGACCTGCGTCTGGAGCGGAGGGTGACCCGGTGACCGGCGTGCTGACCGTCGAGGACCTGCCCGCGCTCGCCCGCGGTGCCGCGCTGCTGGGGACCGGCGGCGGTGGTGACCCCTACCTGGGACGGCTGCTGGCCCAGCGGGCGCTGCGCGAGCACGGGCCGGTGCCGCTCGTCGACCCCGCCGACCTGCCCGACGACGCCGCCGTGTTCGTCGTCGCGCAGATGGGGGCGCCGACGGTGAGCGTGGAGAAGCTGCCCGCCTACGACGAGATCGGCCGCGCGGTCACCGCGCTCGCCGGGCACCTGGGGGTCACCCCCACCCACGTCGCGTGCATCGAGGCCGGCGGCATCAACTCCACGATCCCGGTGGCCGGTGCGACGATGCTCGGGCTGCCGCTGGTCGACGGCGACGGCATGGGCCGGGCGTTCCCCGAGCTGCAGATGGTGCTGCCCGGCATCGCCGGCGTCCCCGCCACCCCGATGTCGATCACCGACGAGCAGGGCAACACCGGCGTCCTGGACTGCCCCACCGCGAAGTGGGCCGAGGACCTCGCCCGCTCCATGACGATCACCATGGGCTGCACCGCGATCATCTCGAACTACCCGATGACCGGGGCCCGGGCACGGGAGACGATGATCCGCGGCACCCTCGGGCTCTGCGTGCGCATCGGGCGTGCCATCGCCGGGGCCCGGGCCGGGCTCACCGACCCGGTCGCCGCGGCCGCCGCCGAGATCGGCGGACGCGTGGTGCACACCGGGAAGGTCGTCGACGTGCAGCGGCGCACCACCACCGGGTTCGCCCGCGGGACGGCGACGCTGTCCGGTGGGTGCGTCCTGCACTTCCAGAACGAGCACCTGATCGCCGAGGTCGACGGCGCGACGGTCGTCACCACCCCGGACCTGATCATGGTGCTGGACACCGCGACCGGGGAGCCGGTGACCACCGAGGGGCTGCGCTTCGGGCACCGGGTCAGCGTGCTCGCCGCCCCCGCGGACCCCCGCTGGCACACCCCGGAGGCGATCGCCGTCGTCGGACCGCGGTACTTCGGCTACGACACCGACCCGGTACGGGTCGCAGGCAACACCGACCCCGTGCGGGTCCACGACACCGTGACGGACGGAGCGCCGGTATGAGCTGGACCCTGACCCCCGACGACCTGCCCGACCTCGCCCGCGGCGCCGCGCTGCTCGGGACCGGCGGCGGCGGGGACCCCTACATCGGGCGGCTCATGGTGGAGCAGGCGATGCGCGAGCACGGGCCGGTCACCGTGCTCGACCCGGCCGATCCGGCCGACCTGCCGGAGGAGATGTTCGTCATCGCGACGGCAATGATGGGCGCGCCCACGGTGATGATCGAGAAGATCCCGCGCGGCGACGAGCCGGTGCTCGCCCTGCGCCGCCTGGAGCAGCACCTCGGGCGCACCGCGGACGCGACCATCCCGATGGAGTGCGGCGGCATCAACTCGATGATCCCGCTGCTCGTCGCGGCCCGGACCGGGCTGCCGGTGATCGACGGCGACGGCATGGGCCGGGCGTTTCCGGAGCTGCAGATGGAGACCTTCGGGGTGTACGGCGTGCCCGGGTCCCCGATGGTCGTCGCCGGGGACCACGGCGAGTCGGTGCTCATCGACACCGGCACCGACAACCACCGCATGGAGCACCTCGCGCGGGGCGCCGCCATCCGGATGGGCGGGTCCGCGCTGATCGCGGAGTACCCGATGTCCGGCGCCGACGTGCGCCGCACCGCGATCCCGCACACCCTCACCCTGGCGCTGCGGCTGGGCCGGGCGATCCGGGAGGCGCGCGAGCAGCTCGGGGACCCGGTCGCGGCGATCGCCGACACGCTCGCGCCGACGCTCTACCGGCACCTGCGGGTGCTGTTCGCCGGCAAGGTCACCGACGTCGAGCGGCGCACCGTCGACGGGTTCGCCCGCGGCACCGCCCGGTTCACCGCGTTCGACGGCGGCTCGGAGCTCCGCACGGTCTTCCAGAACGAGACCCTGGTCGCCACCGTCGACGACACCACCGTCGCGGTCGTCCCGGACCTCATCTGCGTGCTGGAGGCCGAGTCCGGGGAGCCGATCACCACCGAGGCGCTGCGCTACGGCCAGCGCGTCGTCGTGGTGGGGATCTCGACGCCGGACATGATGCGCACGCCGGAGGCCCTCGCGGTGTTCGGGCCGGCCTGCTTCGGGCTGGACGTGCCGTTCGTGCCGCTGGAGACCGCGGTCCCGCGGGGAGCGGGCGCCGCGGACCGGGTCTGACCTGGCAGCATCCCCGGCGTGGAGGTGACCGCGGGAGACGTCGACGCCCTCGTCACCGGGGTGCTGCTGCTGGGCTCCGGCGGGGGCGGCGACGCCAGGGTGTACGCCCACGTGCTGCGGTCGGTGCTGGCGGCGGGCCCGGTCCGGCTGCACTCCCCGGCGGAGCTCGGCGACGCCCCGGTCGTGCCGGTCGGGATGCTCGGCGGCACCCGGGTGCTGGGCGAGAAGCTGCCCTCGGGCGACGAGCTGCCCGCGGCCGTGCGCGCTCTGGTCCGCTGGACCGGGGTCACCCCGGCCGCGGTCATGCCGTTCGAGGCGGCCGGGCTGAACGGCGTGCTGCCGCTGCCGCTGGCCCACCAGCTGGGGCTGCCGCTGGTCGACGCCGACCTGATGGGGCGCGCGCTGCCCCGGGTCGACCAGCTGACCCGGGTCGTCGCCGGGGGCGCGGTGACGCCGATGGCGCTGGCCGAGCCGGCCGGGCAGACCGTCGTCGTCGACGGCGGGGACGCGGTGTCGACCGAGCTGACCGTGCGGGCGTTCGTCGCCCAGGCGGGCGGCTGGGCCGGGACGGTGATGGCGCCCGCACCGGCCTCGGCCGCGCTCGGCGACGCCTGCCTGGGCACGCTGGGCCGCGCGCTGGGGCTGGGTCGCGCGCACGCCGGGCTGGGTGACACCCCGGCGCCCGCCCGCGTCGCGGACGCGCTCGGCGGACACCCGCTCGGCGGCGGCCGGGTGGTGGACGTGCGCCGCTCCCCCGTCGGCCGGTTCGGCCGGGCCGCGGTCACCGTCGACGCACCGGGCACGGGTGTCCTGCGGATCGAGGCGGAGAACGAGTACCTGCTCGTGCTCGCCGACGGCGAGACGGTGGCCGCGTCGCCGGAGGTGATCGTGCTGCTGGACCGTCGCTCGGCCGCGCCGATCGCCGCCGACGCCGTCCGCTCCGGCGACGACGTGCTGGTCCTGGTGCTGCCCGCGCCGCCGTGGTGGGCGGCCCGCCCGGATGCCGCGGTCCACGTCGGTCCGCAGGCGTTCGGGCTCGGGCCGCCCACGGCCCGCGGCGGGGCGGCAGCCGCGCGACCCAGGACGGGGGCGGGATGGTGACCGGCGGGCTGGGTCTGTCCGGGCTGCTCGCCCACCCCGACTGGGCCGCGGTGCGCTCGCTGGGCGGTCCCGTCCCGGACGGTGCCACGGTCGAGCGGGTGGTCACCGTCGCCGATCTGCACGCCGACCCGGGTGAGGTGCGGGCGGCGTTGCTGACGGTCGCGGTGTCCGCGCCGCGCGAGGACTGGCACCTGGACGTGCTGTTGCGCCGCGCCGTCGCGGCCGGGGCCGTCGCGGTGCTGCTCGCCGGGGACGCACCGTTGCACCCGGCGAGCCGGCTGCTCGCCGGGCGGATGGGGCTGCCGGTGCTCGGCACACCGGACGCGCTGGCCGCCGCGCTGACCGCGACCCGGCTGCTGCAGGAGCCCGACCAGGTGGTCGCGGCACTCGTCGGTCGGACGGCGGCGGTGTGCGGGGTCCCGCACGGCGGCGTCGACGACCTCGTCGCGGACCTGGCCCGGACCTGGCGGCGGCCGGTGTGGCTGCTCGACCCGGGAGGCTCGGTCGTCGCGGGCGCGGATCCGGCGGGCCCCGCGCCCCCGCCGCCTGCCGCCGGGTCGGCGCTGCTGGAGGTGGCGTTCGGTCCGGGCCAGCCGGACGGCCGCCTGGCCGTCACCGAGCCGGAGGGGGTGCCCGCCGAGACCGCGGCGCTGCGGGCGGCGCTGGCCGTCGCCGCGAACTCGGTCCGTCAGCGGCTCGCCGAGCAGCGGCTCACCGTGGAGCGCGACGCGCGGCTGCGCACGGCGCTGCTCGCCGAGATCCTGCAGGCCGGGGACCCGCTCCCCGCCGGGCTGCGACGCCGGGCGCTCGACGCGGGCTGGTCGCTCGACGGCTGGCACGCGGGCCTGCGGATCGACGTGCCGTCCTCGGTGGACGTCGTCGCGGCCCGGGAGCAGGTGCTGCGGGCGGTGGAGACGGCGCGGCTGCGGGCGGTCGTCGTCGAACAGGGGCCGGGGTGGAACGCCTGGACGACGTTCGACCACGAGCCCGTCGCCGGCGAGCTGCAGCAGCACGCGACGGCCGCGCGGCGGACCCAGTGGCTGTTGCGGGAGTCCCTGCCGACCTCGACCGGGGTGGGACGGGTGCACCGCGGGGCGCGCGGGCTGGCCCGGACCCTCGGCGAGGCCGGGGACGCGGCACGGCTCGCGGCCGAACGCACGACCAGCGGCCGGTTCGTCCACGTCGACCGGCTCGGCCTGGGGGCGCTGCTGCTGGCCTGGACCCGCACCGACACGTTCCTGCCCGCCGCCAGGTCGATGCTGGAACCCCTGCAGGGCAGGCCCGGGGACCTGCTGACGACGCTGACCGCCTACCTGGACGCGGAGTCGTCGCTGACCGAGACCGCGGCGGTGCTCGGGGTGCACCGCAACACCGTCGCGACCCGGATCGAACGGGTACGGCACGTGCTCGGCGTCGACCTCGCCGACCCGGACGAGCGCCTCGCCCTGCACCTGGCGTGCCGCAGCGTGCTGTTCCACAGCTGAACGCGGCTACGGCCGGAGGATGCGGCACCCCGTGGCGGGGGCGGTCACTCGTCGGCGCGGCGGGCGAAGCGGAACGGCCGGTCGACCCACTCGGCGTCGACCGGCCGCGGGTCGAACTCCCCGGCCAGGACCGCGCGGGCCGCGAGCAGCCCGGCGCAGGACACCGCGTTCACGATCTCCCCGGAGAACACCATCCCGAGCGCCTCGGCGATCGGGATCCAGCGCAGCTCCAGGTCGGCCTCCTCGTCGTCGCCCAGGTCGGGGCGGGGCTTCTCGACGAGGTCGCGCGCCAGGAAGATGCGGACCGACTCGTCGGAGAACCCGGGCGAGGGCACGACGTCGAGCAGCACCGACCAGTCGCGCGCCGACAGCCCGGCCTCCTCGGTCAGCTCCCGGTCGGCGGTGACCGCGGGGTCCTCCCCCGCCACGTCGAGCAGGCCGGCGGGGAGCTCCCACAGCCGTCGCCGGACGGCGTGGCGGTACTGGTGCAGCATCCGGACCCGCCCGGACTCGTCCACCGCGACGACGGCGACCGCGCCCGGGTGCTCCAGGATCTCGCGGGTCGCGACCCGGCCGCCGGGCATGACGACGCGGTCGGACCGCAGCGCCATGACACGACCGGAGTAGATGTCGGTGGCCGAGCGGACCGGGAAGTCGTGCTCACCGGGGCGGGTCACCGGGCCACCGCCCGGCGGGTGCGCAGTTCGATCACCCGTCGGACAGTAGTCGCCGGGCCCCGCCCGTGCGGGCGCGCGGGCCGTACGGGCCGCGCCCCGCGCCCGACGGCAGGGCACCCGACCACTGGAACCGGACCGCAGCACCGACGGCGGCCCGGTCCGGTCGGGGTCAGCGGACGGGGGTGCTCTCGGCCGGGGCCACGCCGTTGCCGCCCGCGCCGACGGCGACGTCGTCGCCCTCGGCCGTCTCGGCGTCGTCGGCGTCGGCGTTGTCCCGGCCGGGCAGGTGCACCGGCAGCCGGTCCTCGGCCCGGTAGCGCAGCGCCGCCTTCACGAACGCCGCGAACAGCGGGTGCGGCCGGGTCGGGCGGCTCTTGAGCTCCGGGTGCGCCTGGGTCCCGACGAAGAACGGGTGCTGCGACGACGGCAGCTCCACGAACTCCACCAACGTGCCGTCCGGGGAGGTCCCGAACACCAGGCCCGCCTCGGTGAGCTGCTGCCGGTAGGCGTTGTTGACCTCGAAGCGGTGCCGGTGCCGCTCGGAGATCTCGCGCGTCCCGTAGGCCTTCGCCGCGACCGAGCCGGGCTGCAACACCGCCGGGTAGGCGCCCAGGCGCATGGTGCCGCCCATGTCCCGCTCGCCCGCGACGACGTCGCGCTGGGTCGCCATCGTCGAGATGACCGGGTGCGCGGTCTCCGGGTCGAACTCGGTCGAGCTGGCACCCTCCAGGCCGGCGACGGTGCGCGCGGTCTCGATGACCATGCACTGCAGGCCCAGGCACAGGCCCAGGGTGGGGATGCGCCGGGTGCGGGCGTGGGTGATCGCGCCGAGCTTGCCCTCGATGCCGCGGATGCCGAAGCCGCCGGGGATGAGCACCCCGTCGACGCCGTCGAGCGCCTCGGCCGCGCCGGCCGGGGTCTCGCACGAGTCCGAGGGCACCCAGCGGACGGCGACCTTGGCATGGTGGGCGAAGCCCCCGGCCCGCAGCGCCTCGGTGACCGAGAGGTAGGCGTCGGGCAGGTCCACGTACTTGCCGACCAGCGCGATCGTCGCGGTCTCCCGCGGGTGGTGGACGCGGTCGAGCAGGTCGCCCCACACGGTCCAGTCCACGTCGCGGAAGGGCAGCCCGAGCCGGCGCACGACGTAGGCGTCGAGGCCCTCACCGTGCAGCACCTTCGGGATGTCGTAGATCGACGGGGCGTCCGGGCACGCGGCGACGCCGTCGAGCTCGATGTCGCACATCAGCGAGATCTTGCGCTTCATGCCCTCGGGGATGTCCCGGTCGGCACGCAGGACCACCGCGTCGGGCTGGATGCCGATGTTGCGCAGCGCCGCGACGGAGTGCTGGGTCGGCTTGGTCTTCAGCTCGCCCGACGGCGCCAGGTACGGCACCAGCGACACGTGCAGGAAGAAGCAGTTGTCCCGGCCGACCTCGTGGCGGACCTGCCGGGCGGCCTCGACGAACGGCAGCGACTCGATGTCGCCGATGGTGCCGCCGACCTCGGTGATGACCACGTCGGGGGCCACGCCCTCGGCGTCGGGCTCGGCCATCGCGAGGACGCGGTCCTTGATCTCGTTGGTGATGTGCGGGATGACCTGGACGGTGTCGCCGAGGTACTCGCCGCGGCGCTCCTTGGCGATGACCTCGGAGTAGACCTGGCCGGTGGTCACGTTGGCCCGCCCGGCGAGGTCGCGGTCCAGGAACCGCTCGTAGTGGCCGACGTCGAGGTCGGTCTCGGCGCCGTCCTCGGTGACGAACACCTCGCCGTGCTGGAACGGGTTCATCGTCCCGGGATCGACGTTGAGGTACGGATCGAGCTTCTGCATGGTGACGCGAAGCCCGCGCGCGGTGAGCAACTGACCGAGACTGGAGGCGGTCAGGCCCTTACCCAGCGAGGACGCGACCCCACCGGTGACGAAGAGATGACGGGTGGCGCGAGTCTGCACGGAGCTTCAGCCTACCGATCGGTCAAGGGGCGGCGGGAACCGGCCCCGCCGTTCCGGCCCCGGAACCGTAGCGGCCGGTGCCTCCTGCCTGTCGTTCGGCGAGTGCGAGCACGGTCGCGACCCGCCCGGCCCCGGTGCCGACGCCGTCGACGGTGGCGAGCCGGCCCCCCGGCCCGGCCCCGGCCGCCCGGGCGGCGGCGACGGCCGAGCCCTCCGCGGCGTCCCGCCCGGCCAGCACGGCTCCCGCACCCCGACGGTCGAGCTCGGCGGCCAGTGCCGCGGCGGTGCCTGCCGAGGCGTCGGCGTCCACCCCGGAGTACGCCGCCCCGGTCACGACGACGGCGAGTCTCCCGGCCGCGGGGCTGCCCTGCGGGGCCTCGGCGAAGCCGCCGCCGGCGAGCCCGGCGAGGACCGTGCCGGCCGCGTCCGGGGCGGGTGCGGGGCCGTCGGGCGGTGTCAGCAGCGCGGAGCCGAGCAGGCCCCCGGCGAGCGCACCGGCGTCGGTGGCGGTGGGGAGCTGCGCCCCCGACGGCAGCAGCCGCGCGGACAGGTCGCGCAGCTGATCGGCGCGGGCCGGGTCGGTGACGGCCGGGGTGAGCACGACCTCCCCCGCGACGCTGCCCCCCGCGGTGACGACGAGCTCGGCGACCGCGCGCGTGTCGGCCGGGTCGGCACCGAGCGAGACGACGGTCACCGGCACCCCGGTGAGCTTCCCGCGCACCAGGTCCGGTCCGACGCGGCCGGCGAACTCGTCGCTGGCGTGCAGCTGCGCGGCCAGGGCGTCGCGTTCGGCGCTCAGCCGGGCGATCTCTCCCGTGTCCGCCCCCGAGGCCGCGACGTCGGCGATGCGCTGCGGCAGCCCGACGACGGCGAGGGCGAACCCGGCCGCGAGGGCCAGCACGAACACCGCGACCAGGGCGATGCGGTGGTGGCGCCGCGAGATCACGCCGGGAACCATCCGGCGACCAGGGCCCGCACGCTCTCCAGCACCCCGCGCAGCCACTCCAGCACCGCCGGACCGCCGCCGGACACGAGCACCGCGACGACGACCGCGACCACGGCGGCCGCGACGAGCAGCAGCAGCGGCGCGAACGAGGTCCGGCTCCGGTACATCTGCGCGATCATCGCGCCGTCGACGACACTGCCCCCGGCCTGGAGCCGGGTCAGGAAGGTGGAGGCGTTGCTGCCGGAGCGTCCGCGGTCGAGGAACTCCCCCATCGACGCGGACAGCCCGACCGTGACGATCATCGAGGCGCCGCGGTGGTGGGCCAGCAGCAGCGCCAGGTCCTCGGGGTTGGCCATCGACGGGAAGGTGACGGCGCTGGCGCCCAGGTCCTGCACGCGGTGCAGACCCGGGGCGTGCCCGTCGGGGAAGGCCGGGACGACGACGTCGGCACCGCTGGTCAGCGCCTGGTTCGACACCTCGGAGGGGTCGGCGACGATGAGGTCGGGGCGATGGCGCGCGTTGAGCAGCGCGTCCGCCCCGGCCCCGACGCCGATGAGCACCGGTCGGTACTCCTTGATGTAGGCCTTGAGCTGCTTGAGCACGGCGAGGTGCTCGAACCCGGCGGCGACGACGAGCACCGGCCGTCCGTCGAGGGCGACGTCGACCTCGGGGACGCCGTGCCCGTCGAGCAGCAGCGAACGCTCCCGACGCATGAACTCGATGGTGTTCGCGGCGAACGCCTCGAGCTGGTGGGTCAGGCCCTGCTTGGCCTCGTCCAGGGCGTCGGCGACGGTGTCCTCGGTCTGCTCGCGGCCCTCGCACAGCGGCTGCTCGCCGGAGTAGAGGACGCCGTCGTGCAGCCGCACCCGGATGCCGTCCTTGACGGCGCGGAGGGTGTCGGGACCACAGTCGTCGACGAGCGGGACACCCGCCTCGACGAGCACCTGCGGGCCGAGGTTCGGGAACCGGCCGGAGATCGACGGCGCGGCGTTGACGACGGCGGCGACCCGGGCGGCGACGAGCGCATCCGCGGTCGCCCGGTCCAGGTCGACCTGGTCGATCACGGCGATGTCGCCGGGCCGCAGGCGCCGGAGGAGCGACTCGATGCGGCGGTCGGCGCGTGCCGGGCCGGTCAGGCCCGGCAGCTCCGGTCGGGAACGGTGCAGCAGGCCGGACAGCTTCATGTCGCGCACTGTGACAGGTGGGGCGCCCGTGACCACGGAGGCACGCCGCGTGAGACTGTGACGTCACTGGCCCGGAGCATTCCCCGCGCCGCCGGTCGACGGCAATCGGAGCAGCAGCCTGCTCACCCACAGCGACCACACACCGCCCGCCGGCTCACACTGGCGACCCGGCCCGGCAGCTCACCCTGGCCGTCCGGCCCGGTCGGTCTGCTCGACCGTCCGGCCCTGCCGATCAGCTCGGCCCGATCGTTCGCCCGGCCGCTCAGCCGGCCCGGGCGACCCGGCGACGCCGCGGCGACGCCGCAGGACGGGTCGCCGCGCCGTCCGAGCCGGTTCCCCGGGTGTCGGTGCCGCAGGAATCGGTGCCGCAGGAATCGCTGCCGCGCGGACCGGGAACCGTCCCCTCCGCCTGCGCAGTGGAGAGCTCGGTCTCCGCGTCCCGCGGGGGCCGGCCGCGCCGGGACTGCGCGCGCCGCGACCGGGCCTCGGCGAGATCCGCGGGGCGTGCCGCCGCGCGGTCGGCCTCGCGGTGCGCGGTCGCGGCGCTGAGCAGCTCCTCGGCGTGCGCGCGGCCGGTGTCGGTGTCGTCCATTCCGGCCAGCATCCGTGCCAGCTCCCCGGTGCGCTCCTCGTCGGTGAGCCGCCGCACGCTGGAGCGGGTGACCCCCGCCCCCGACGCCTTCTGCACCACGAGGTGCCGGTCGGCGTACGCCGCGACCTGCGGCAGGTGCGTCACGACGATGACCTGGTGCCGCGAGGCGAGCTGCGCGAGCCGGCGGCCGATCTCCACCGCGGCCCGGCCGCCGACGCCGGCATCGACCTCGTCGAACACCATGGTCGGCACCGGGTCGGCTCCGGCGAGCGCGACCTCCAGGGCCAGCATGACGCGGGACAGCTCACCGCCGGAGGCCCCCTTGTGCAGGGGCTGGGCCACCGCGCCGGCGTGCGGGACGAGCCGGATCTCGACCTCGTCGACACCGCTCGACCCGGCCTGACAGCGCCGCCCGCCGACCTCGAGCACCGGCCCGGTGTCGGCGGCGGGCCGCGGCTGCACACCGACCTGCAGCGTCGCGTCCTTCATGGCGAGACCGGCGAGCTCGGCCGTGGTGGCCTCGGCCAGCCGGGACGCAGCGGCGGTACGCGCCGCGGTGACCGCGGCGGCGTGCCCGGCCAGCTCACCGGCGAGTGCGTCACGGCGGGCCGACAGCTCGGCCAGCGCCTCGTCGGAGGTGTCGAGCCCGGACAGCCGTTCGCGGGCGGTGGCCGCCCAGGCGAGCACGCCGTCGGTGTCCGCGGCGTACTTGCGGGTGAGCGCCTTGAGCTCCGCCTGCCGGGTCAGGACGCGGGACAGCAGCTCGGGGTCGGCGTCGAGCCGGTCGAGGTAGCCGGACAGCTCGGCCGCGACGTCGGCGAGCACCGCGACGGCCTCGGTCAGACGCGGCCCGAGCTCCTCGAGCGCGGGGTCGCCACTGCCCTCGACGAGCCCCTTGGCCTGCCCGGCGAGCCCGACGGCACCGGGGGCCTCGCCGTCGTCCGTCCCGGACAGCGCGAGATGTGCGCTCTCCGCGGTGGCCCGCAGGTCGTCTGCCTCGGCCATCCGGCGGGCCTGTCCGACGAGCTCGCGGTCCTCCCCGGGCTGTGGGTCGACGGCCTCGATCTCGGCGAGCCCGTGCCGCAGCAGGTCCGCCTCCTGCGCGAGCCGGCGCGCGTTGTCCCGCCGCTCCGCGAGCTCGGTGACCACCTGGAGCCACTCGGTGCGGACCGCCCGGTAGGCGGCCAGCGGGACCGCGACCGGATCCCCGGCGAAGCGGTCGAGCAGGGCACGCTGGTCGGAGCCGCGCAGCAGCCGCAGCTGGTCGTTCTGCCCGTGCACGGCGAGCTGGGTCTCGGCGAGCCTGCCCAGCACCCCGTTCGGCACCGACCGCCCGCCCAGGTGGGCACGGGAGCGCCCGTCGGCCGACACGGTGCGGGCGGCGATCAGCGACCCGTCCTCGTCGGCCTCGGCGCCCACCTCCTCGGCCAGCTCCAGGGCACCCGGCGAAGCCGCGAACCGGCCTTCGACGACGGCCCGCTTCGCCCCGGCCGACACCCGCGAGGACTCCGCACGGCCACCGCCGAGGAGGTTCAGCCCGGTCACGACCATGGTCTTCCCGGCGCCGGTCTCGCCGGTCAGCACGGTCAGGCCCGGGTCGAGCTCCAAGGTCGCGTCGTCGATCACGCCGAGGCCCTGGATCCGCATCTCGGACAACATGCGTGGGACCATACGTTCGAACACCGACAGCGTTCGAGCCCCGACACGCAGCCGACACCGAACGGATGTTCCCGTGCGCCGAACGGTCGATCAGGCGTTCGAATCCGGTGGTGGGTTCCGGGCCCCGCGCCAGCCCCGGACGGGCAGGTCGAACTTGCGGACGAGCCGGTCGGCGAAGGGCTGCGCGGCCAGGCGCACCATGCGCACCGGCTCCGACGCGCGGCGCAGCTCCACCCGGGCCCCGGGCGGCACGGCGACGGTGCGGCGACCGTCGCAGTCCAGCACGGCGGACGGGCCGTCGGCGGACACCTCGATGGCGACGGTGCTCTCCGGCGCGATCACCATCGGCCGGGCGAACAGGGCGTGTGCGTTGCTGGGGACCACCAGCAGTGCCTGCACCTGCGGCCAGATCAGCGGGCCGCCCGCGGAGAAGGCGTAGGCGGTGGAGCCGGTCGGGGTCGAGCAGAGCACCCCGTCGCAGCCGAAGGAGGACACCGGGCGGCCGTCCACCTCGAGGACGACCTCGAGGATGCGGCCGCGGGTGGTCTTCTCGACGACGGCCTCGTTCAGCGCCCAGGCCCGGCCGAGGACCTGCCCGGCGGCGGTGACGACGGCCTCGAGGGTGGTGCGTTCCTCCACCTCGTAGTCGCCGTCGGCGAGCTTCTGCAGCGCCTCGGGCAGGGTGTCCTCCTCGGCCTCGGCGAGGAAGCCGACGTGGCCGAGGTTGACGCCCAGCAGCGGCACGCCGGCGTGGCGGGCGAGGTCGGCGGCGCGCAGCAGGGTGCCGTCGCCGCCGAGGACCAGGACCGCCTCGGCACCGCGGGCGCACTCGGGGCTCCCGGGGACCGGGACGGGCTCGTAGCCCGCGGGGACGTCGGGGTCCGCGGCGAGCTCGGCCCACTCGTCGGCGAGCACCCGGGTGCGCAGGCCGAGCCGCCCGAGCTCGCTCATCACGTGCAGCGCGGTCTTGCGGTTGGTGGGCCGCCCGGTGTGCAGGACCAGCAGGACGTCCCTCATGCGGGGCCGTCCGCGACCGCGGCCGCCAGCATCGGTGCGAGCTCGGGCTGCGCGGGGGCGACGCCGGCCGGCCCGTCGGCGGGCCGGCGCAGGTGCAGGAAGTACTCGACGTTGCCCGACGGGCCGGGCAGCGGGCTCGCGGTCGCGCCGAGGACCTGCAGCCCGGCCGCCGCGGCGGCGGTCGCGACCCCGTGCAGCGCTTCGGTGCGCAGACCCGGGTCGCGCACGACCCCGCCGGACCCGAGCCGGTCCTTCCCGACCTCGAACTGGGGTTTCACCATGGGCAGCAGGTCACCTCCGGGCGCGGTGCAGGCGGCGAGTGCCGGCAGCACGGTGCGCAGCGAGATGAACGACAGGTCGGCGACGGTCAGGTCGACCGGTCCGCCGATCTGCGCCGGTTCGAGGGCCCGGACGTTGGTGCGGTCGTGCACGTGGACGCGCTCGTCGGACTGGAGACGCCACACCAGCTGGCCGTACCCGACGTCGACGGCGACGACCTCCGCCGCCCCGCGGGTGAGCAGCACGTCGGTGAAGCCGCCGGTGGAGGCGCCGGCGTCGAGGCAGCGGCGCCCGGCCGGATCGACGCCGGTGAACGCGTCGAGGGCCCCGAGCAGCTTCTTGGCGCCGCGGGAGGCCCAGTCGGGCTCGCCGGCGTCGTCCGGGCGGACGAGGACGGGTGCGTCCCGGTCCACCACGGTGGCGGGCTTCGCCGCCGGCATGCCGTTGACGACGACCCGGCCGGCGGCGATCAGCTCGGCGGCCTGGCCGCGGGAGCGGGCGAGCTTGCGGCGGACGAGCTCGGCGTCGAGCCGGGAACGGGTGGGTCCCATCGTCACTCCCGTTCCGAGCCGGCGCTCAGCGCGCGGCCGAGCGCGGCGTGCACCCGCTCGAACGCGGCCGGGTGCTCGGCGACCGGACGGTCGTCCAGCGCGTCGAGCGCCGCGACGGCCGCGTCGACCTCGGCACGCAGGGCCGCGACCGGGCGGTCCTGCTCGGGCCGCGGGTCGCCCGGACGGGGTCCGGGTGCGGGAACGCTCATGGATGGTCTCCGGGGACGGGGTTCTGACGCCACGGTAGCCGACGGTCCCGACAGCGGCGGGGACGCGGCGTCACCGCCCTGGCGGCTCCGCCAGACCGAGGTCGGCCAGCGCCGCGGCGGCGGCCGCACCGTCGGGGCGGACGTCCTGGACGCCGTGCTCCCAGGCCACCGCGCAGAGCGCACGCAGCGCGTCCACCGCGGGTTCGGGACCGTCCCCGTCGCCGGAGAGCACGAGCGTGCCGCCGTCGACGGCGATGTGCCACCCGGGTCGCGGACCGGGGGGCAGCTCGTCCGGTGCACGGGTGAGCGCGGCGAGGTCGGCCCCGATGTGGGTGGGGCGCAGCTCCGCGGCGGCGGCGAGCAGGTCCGCGGCGCCGCTGACCCCGGTCAGGACCATCAGCGACGGGGCTCCCATGGCGTTGGCGCCCTCGATGTCGGTGTCGAGCCGGTCCCCGATGACGAGCGGGGCCCGCGCGTCACCGGCCCCCTCGCGGAGCAGCCGGGCGGCGGGCTTGCCCGCCACCTGCGGCTGCGCGCCGGTCGCCGTCCGCACGACCTGCACCATCGAGCCGTTGCCCGGCAGTGCACCCCGCTCGGTGGGCAGGGTGGGGTCGACGTTGGAGGCGATCCACAGCGCCCCGGCCCGGACGGCGACGACCGCCTCGGCCAGGATCCGCCATCCGGTGTCGGGCGAGTGCCCCTGGACGACGGCGTCCGCGCCGTCGGCGGCGTCGACGACGGCGAGTCCGCGGGCGCGAACCTCGTCGGCCAGCGCCGAGGTGCCGACGACCAGGACCCGCGCGCCCGGCGGGAGCTGCTCGGCCAGCATCGCGGCCGCGGCCTGCGAGCTGGTGCGGACGTCCTCGACGCGCGCCGGGAACCCGAGCTCGGCGAGGTGCGCGGCGACGTCGGCGGGGCTGCGGGAGGCGTTGTTGGTGACGTAGACCGTGGGCACGCCGCGGTCGGCCGCCCCGAGCACCGCCTCGACGGCCCCCGGGACGACCTCGGGGCCCCGGTACAGGGTGCCGTCGAGATCGGCCAGGAGGACGTCGTGGCGGGACAGCAGGTCGTCGGTCACCGGTCGCCGGCCCCGGGGTCCCGGCGCTGGTCCTGGTCCCGAACCGTGTCCTGGTCGGTGACGGGTGCGGTCGGGTCCGGCGCGGTGTCGTCCCGTCCGGTCCCGACCTCCGGGGCCGCGCTGCCGGCGCCCGCCGGGCTCTCGGGGTCGGACGGGCCGTCCCCGTCCACTGCGCCCGACGTGGTCCCACCGGCCGTCACCTGACCGGCGACGGTGTCGGCCTCGGCGTCCCCGCGGACGTCGTCCGTCCCGTCCTGGCCGGTCCGCTCCTCGCGGGTGCCGTCCCCGACGGTCCCAGCCCCGACGGTCCCGTTCTCGTCGGTCCCGTCCTCGTCGGTTCCGTCGACCACCGGGGCCTCGGTCTCGGCGCTGTCGGAGCTGTCGGCGGACGCGGCATCGGCGCGTGCGGTGCTCGTGGCACCGCCTGCGTCAGTGCCGGTCTCGGTGCGGTGGTCGTCGGCGGCCGGGGGCACGTCCTCCCAGCCGACGGTGAGCTCGTCGTCGGCGCCCTCGAGCTCGTCGCCGGTCAGCTCGGCGATCCGCGCGGCCGCGTCGGTCTCCCGGTGCGCGTCGGCGTCGTGGGCGTGCACGAACCACTGCACGGCCTCGGACTCACGGCCGGCGGCGAGCAGGTTGTCGGCGTAGGCGTAGAACAGCCTGGCGCTCCACGGGTCGCGGCGCGCCGCGTCGAGCTCGGGGACCTGGAGCCCGACGACGGCGGCGTCGGCCTCACCGAGGTCGCGCCGGGCCCCCGCGGCGACGATGAGCAGCTCGATGCGCTCCTCGTGGCCGAGGTCGCGGGCCTCGGGGCTGCGGGCCAGGTCGAGGGCTCGCTCGGGACGTCCGAGGGCGCGCTCGATGTCGGCCATGACGTGCACGTGTCCCGGTCCGCCGCCCATCCGGCGGGCCGCGCGGAACTCGCCGAGGGCCTCGTTCCACTCCCCCGCGTGGTAGGCGACGATGCCGGCGGCCTCGCGGACGACGGCGATCCGCGATGCCCGGCGGCGTGCGTAGCGCACGTGCTCGAGGGCCTGCACGGGGTCCTCGTCGACGAGCAGACCCGCTGCGACGAGGTGCCGCGCCACGACCTCGGCGGTCTCCTTCTGGAGCCCGCGCAGGTCCCGGCGCACACTCGGGTCGAGCTCGGCGGCCGACACCGAGTCCGGCAGGTCCGGCTCGGCGACGAAGGTCCGCTCGGCCGACTCCGGGATCGCCCGGCGCGGACGGTCGTCGCGGCCACGGTCATCACGGCCGCGCTCGTTGCGGCCGCGGTCGTTCCGACCCCGGTCGTCGCGCCTGCGGTCGTCCCGGCCGGCCCGCGGTCCACGGTCGTCCCGGCCGCCACGCGGCCCGCGGTCGTCGCGTTCCCGGCGCGGGCCACGGTCGTCACGGTCACGGTCACGGAGCGGACGACGCTCATCGCGCCCTGCGGGACGCTCCGCACGGTCCGCGCGGGGCCCGTCGGCGACGCCTGTCGTGCCCGCTGCGACCGGGTCGGTCCCGGCACGGTCGACGGCGTCGGCCCCCGCATCGCGGGAGTCGGTCCCGCGGGTGTCAGTCGCCCGGTCACTGTCGGCCCGGTCGCTGTCGGTCCGGGGGCTGTCGGGTGCGACGGTGCCCGTGCCGCCCACGTCGTCGATGCGCTCGTCGCGGCCGGCCGGGGCGCCGTCCGCCGCTGCGGACGAGGTGTCCGGTCCCGGGGTGCCGGTACCCGCTGCGGTGGCGTCGGAGGTGACGGCGTCGGAGGTGGCGCCGGTCGGCGAGGCAGGCTCGCGACCGTCGTGGACCGGTGTACCGGCCGACGACGGGGTCACGACAGAGGTGTCACCGGCCGGGGCCGACGACGGAGCCGGGTCGGTCTGCACGACGTCCTGGGGCTCCAGGGCCGTGGACCCCTCGACCTGGCGGCCCTGCGACGGTCGTTCCTCGCGGGCGCGGTACGGCCGCTCCTCCCGGGGCCCGCGGTCGTCGCGGTCGCGGAAAGTGCTGCGCCGGCCCTCGCCGCGGTCGTCACGACCGCGAGGGGCGCGGTCGTCACGCTCCCGGTAGGGGCCACGGTCGTCACGGCCGCCTGCGGGACGGCCGCCACGCTCATCGCGGTCGCGGAAGGTGCTGCGCCGGTCCCCGCCGCGGTCGTCACGGCCACGGGGGGCACGGTCGTCGCGACCGCCGAAGGAGCGGCCGGCACGATCGTCACGGTCGCGGGACGGACGGGTGGGCCGGTCCTCGCGGTCGCGGAACGAACGGCCGCCTCGGTCGTCGTCGCGCTGCGGACGGGGCCCCCGGTCGTCGCGGTCCCGGAAGGAGCGCGTACCGCGGTCGTCCCGCCCGCCGAAGGAGCGGCCACCACGGTCGTCACGGTCCCCGGCCGGGCGACCACCTCGGTCGTCGCGGTACGGGCGGCCGCCACGGTCGTCGCGGTCGCGGGCGGGCCGTCGGTCGTCACGTCCCTGGTAGGAGCGGCCACCACGATCGTCGCGGTCACCCGTGGGTCGTCCCCCGCGGTCGCCGCGGAACGAGCGGCTGCCACGGTCGTCGCCGCCCGAGAACGAGCGGCCACCACGGTCGTCGCGGCCGGAGCCCGGACGACCGGCGCGGTCGTCGCGTCCACCCCGGAACGAGTCACGGCGGTCGCCGCCACCGGACCGACGATCGTCGTCGCGGGCGGGACGACGGTCGTCGTCGCGCCGCGGCCGGTCCCGGTTGTCGCCGCGGAAGCCGCCGTCACGCCGGCCGGTGTCACGTCCGCCCCGATCGGTGTCGCGTCCGCCCCGGTCGGACCAGGAGCGTCCCTCGGTACGACGGTCGCCCGGACGCCCTCGGTCGTCCCGCACACGGTCGCCGCTGCTGCGGCCGGCCCGGTCGTCGCGACGCGGGCGGTCGTCGCCGTCACGGCGCCGTCCCCGCTGGTCATCGCCGCGCGACCATCCCGACCCGCTGCGCGAGCCGCGCCCCTCGCCTGCCCGGCCGTTGCCGGGACGTTCCCCGTCCGTCACGTGGTCAGGGTACAAACGAACACCGTCACTTCCGCGGTCAGCGACCGCACTGGGCGAACCGCTCCGCGCAGCGAGGCGGACACGGTTGCAGACATACGAAAAAAGGGGAGCCCACAGCGGTTTCTACACCGTTGCGGACTCCCCTTTCAGAGGTTGAATGTCGGCGGCGACCTACTCTCCCACACCCTGGCGAGTGCAGTACCATCGGCGCTGGAAGGCTTCGCTACCGGGTTCGGAATGGGACCGGGCGTTCCCCTACCGCAATGACCACCGACAACACTATTCAACAAACCCCCACACAAACATGGGGGGACCTACGAACACACAACCCGCACAGGGTTGTGGGCTCAGGGTCACACAGTGGATGCGAACAACTCGTTGTGGCAAGCCCTCGGCCTATTAGTACCGGTCAACTCCACCCCTCACAGGGCTTCCATCTCCGGCCTATCAACCCAGTCATCTCCTGGGAGCCTTACCCACTCAAAGGTGGTGGGAGACCTCATCTTGGAACAGGCTTCCCGCTTAGATGCCTTCAGCGGTTATCCCTCCCGAACATAGCCAACCAGCCGTGCCCCTGGCGGGACAACTGGCACACCAGAGGTTCGTCCGTCCCGGTCCTCTCGTACTAGGGACAGCCTTCCTCAAGTCTCCAACGCGCGCGGCGGATAGGGACCGAACTGTCTCACGACGTTCTAAACCCAGCTCGCGTACCGCTTTAATGGGCGAACAGCCCAACCCTTGGGACCTACTCCAGCCCCAGGATGCGACGAGCCGACATCGAGGTGCCAAACCATGCCGTCGATATGGACTCTTGGGCAAGATCAGCCTGTTATCCCCGGGGTACCTTTTATCCGTTGAGCGACACCCCTTCCACAAGGTGGTGCCGGATCACTAGTCCCGACTTTCGTCCCTGCTCGACCCGTCAGTCTCACAGTCAAGCTCCCTTGTGCACTTACACTCAACACCTGATTGCCAACCAGGCTGAGGGAACCTTTGGGCGCCTCCGTTACTCTTTGGGAGGCAACCGCCCCAGTTAAACTACCCACCAGGCACTGTCCCTGAACCAGATCATGGCCCGAGGTTAAGACACCCAATTCGACCAGAGTGGTATTTCAACAACGACTCCACCACCACTGGCGTGATAGCTTCACAGTCTCCCACCTATCCTACACAAGCCGAACCGAGCACCAATACCAAGCTATAGTAAAGGTCCCGGGGTCTTTCCGTCCTGCCGCGCGTAACGAGCATCTTTACTCGTAGTGCAATTTCGCCGAGTCTGTGGTCGAGACAGCGCCCAAGTCGTTACGCCATTCGTGCAGGTCGGAACTTACCCGACAAGGAATTTCGCTACCTTAGGATGGTTATAGTTACCACCGCCGTTTACTGGCGCTTAAATTCTCCGCTTCGCCCCACAAGGGGACTAACAGGTCCTCTTAACGTTCCAGCACCGGGCAGGCGTCAGTCCGTATACATCGTCTTGCGACTTCGCACGGACCTGTGTTTTTAGTAAACAGTCGCTTGGGCCTGGTCTCTGCGACCGGCCATCCCTAGCCCGCACGGGGCATCAAGACAACCGGCCCTCCTTCTCCCGAAGTTACGGAGGTATTTTGCCGAATTCCTTAACCACAGTTCGCTCGATCGCCTCGGTATTCTCTACCTGACCACCTGTGTCGGTTTGGGGTACGGGCCGCAACAGCACTCGCTAGAGGCTTTTCTCGACAGCATGGGATCACCCTCTTCGCCTCAATCGGCTACGCATCACCTCTCACCCTTCACGACCCCCCGGATTTACCTAGGAGATCAGGCTACAGGCTTACACCACGACAACCACCGCGTGGCGGAGCTACCCTCCTGCGTCACCCCATCACTTGCCTACTACCAGATCGGATCCCACGCTCCCCCACAAACAACACTCCCGAAGGAGCGAAGGTGGGTTCGGATGGTTAGCATCACCAGCCTCGGCATGGACGCACTATCACGAGCACGGGAATATCAACCCGTTGTCCATCGACTACGCCTGACGGCCTCGCCTTAGGTCCCGGCTCACCCTGGGCGGAACAACCTGGCCCAGGAACCCTTGGTCATCCGGCGGCAGAGATTCTCACTCTGCATTCGCTACTCATGCCTGCATTCTCACTCCCACACCCTCCACCCGTAAATCACTCCCGGGCTTCACCAGACGCAGGACGCTCCCCTACCCAACAACACCACAAAGATGTCATTGCCACGGCTTCGGCGGTGCGCTTGAGCCCCGCTACATTGTCGGCGCAGGACCACTTGACCAGTGAGCTATTACGCACTCTTTCAAGGGTGGCTGCTTCTAAGCCAACCTCCTGGTTGTCCGGGCGATCCCACATCCTTTCCCACTTAGCGCACGCTTAGGGGCCTTAGCCGGTGATCTGGGCTGTTTCCCTCTCGACCACGAAGCTTATCCCCCGCAGTCTCACTGCCGCGCTCTCACTCACCGGCATTCGGAGTTTAGCTGACTTCGGTAAGCTTGTCGGCCCCCTAGGCCATCCAGTGCTCTACCTCCGGCGAGAAACACACGACGCTGCACCTAAATGCATTTCGGGGAGAACCAGCTATCACGAAGTTTGATTGGCCTTTCACCCCTACCCACAGCTCATCCCCCAGGTTTTCAACCCTGGTGGGTTCGGGCCTCCACGACGTCTTACCGACGCTTCACCCTGGCCATGGGTAGATCACTCCGCTTCGGGTCTACACCCCGCGACTCAACCGCCCTATTCGGACTCGCTTTCGCTACGGCTACCCCACACAGGTTAACCTCGCCACGAAGCATAACTCGCAGGCTCATTCTTCAAAAGGCACGCCATCACCCCGCAAGGCTCTGACGGCTTGTAAGCACACGGTTTCAGGTACTATTTCACTCCCCTCCCGGGGTACTTTTCACCTTTCCCTCACGGTACTTGTCCGCTATCGGTCACCAGGTAGTATTTAGGCTTGACGGGTGGTCCCGCCAGATTCACAGCGAATTTCACGGGCTCGCTGCTACTCGAGAACAATGCCCACAACAGAACCAAACATTTTCGCGTACGGGGCTATCACCCACTACGGCCGACCATCCCAGAATCGTTCCGCTAACACCGGTTCATGCTGTCCCACCCTCGGCAGAAGATGAACGACACGCCTCACAACCCCGCACCCGCAACGCCTGCCGGCTTGACACGGACACGGTTTAGCCTCATCCGCTTTCGCTCGCCACTACTCACGGAATCACTATTGTTTTCTCTTCCTGTGGGTACTGAGATGTTTCACTTCCCCACGTTCCCTCCACGCACCCTATGAATTCAGGTACGGGTAACGCCCCATGACGGGCGCTGGGTTTCCCCATTCGGACACCCTCGGATCACAGCTCGGTTGACAGCTCCCCGAGGCCTATCGCGGCCTCCCACGTCCTTCATCGGCTCCTGATGCCCAGGCATCCACCATGTGCTCTTAACAACTTGACCACAACAAGATGCTCGCATCCACTATGCAACACTCAACCCACAACCACACCCAACCAAGAACAACCACCACCCACCACAAGCAGGCGTTAGGAAGCCCCCGACCAGAGCGGCCAAAGAAAACAACCCGTTCACCAGGTGTCTCCTCAGGACCCAACAGTGTGCCAAGCCAAACCGGTCCAACGAACTGCGTTCCACCCAACGCACCCAACCCACAGACGGAGCTGATGATGCGATTCAATGAAGGAACCACAGAAACCCACAGAGCAAAACCCTGCAGAGCCATGTGATGCCCCATCACATGATGGGACTCCTTAGAAAGGAGGTGATCCAGCCGCACCTTCCGGTACGGCTACCTTGTTACGACTTCGTCCCAATCGCCAGTCCCACCTTCGACAGCTCCCTCCACAAGGGTTGGGCCGCCGGCTTCGGGTGTTACCAACTTTCGTGACGTGACGGGCGGTGTGTACAAGGCCCGGGAACGTATTCACCGCAGCGTTGCTGATCTGCGATTACTAGCGACTCCAACTTCACGGGGTCGAGTTGCAGACCCCGATCCGAACTGAGACTCACTTTAAGGGATTCGCTCCACCTCACGGTCTCGCAGCCCTCTGTATGAGCCATTGTAGCATGTGTGAAGCCCTGGACATAAGGGGCATGATGACTTGACGTCATCCCCACCTTCCTCCGAGTTGACCCCGGCAGTCTCCCATGAGTCCCCACCATAACGTGCTGGCAACATGGAACAAGGGTTGCGCTCGTTGCGGGACTTAACCCAACATCTCACGACACGAGCTGACGACAGCCATGCACCACCTGCACACCAACCACAAGGGAAGCCCTATCTCTAGGGATGTCTGGTGCATGTCAAACCCAGGTAAGGTTCTTCGCGTTGCATCGAATTAATCCACATGCTCCGCCGCTTGTGCGGGCCCCCGTCAATTCCTTTGAGTTTTAGCCTTGCGGCCGTACTCCCCAGGCGGGGCGCTTAATGCGTTAGCTGCGGCACAGAAACCGTGGAATGGTCCCCACACCTAGCGCCCAACGTTTACGGCGTGGACTACCAGGGTATCTAATCCTGTTCGCTCCCCACGCTTTCGCTCCTCAGCGTCAGTATCGGCCCAGAGACCCGCCTTCGCCACCGGTGTTCCTCCTGATATCTGCGCATTTCACCGCTACACCAGGAATTCCAGTCTCCCCTGCCGAACTCAAGTGATGCCCGTATCGACCGCACGCTCAGAGTTAAGCCCCAAGTTTTCACGGCCGACGCGACACACCGCCTACGAGCTCTTTACGCCCAATAATTCCGGACAACGCTCGCACCCTACGTGTTACCGCGGCTGCTGGCACGTAGTTGGCCGGTGCTTCTTCTCCAGGTACCGTCAATCACTCTTCGTCCCTGGCGAAAGAGGTTTACAACCCGAAGGCCGTCATCCCCCACGCGGCGTCGCTGCGTCAGGCTTCCGCCCATTGCGCAATATTCCCCACTGCTGCCTCCCGTAGGAGTCTGGGCCGTGTCTCAGTCCCAGTGTGGCCGGTCGCCCTCTCAGGCCGGCTACCCGTCACCGCCTTGGTAGGCCATCACCCCACCAACAAGCTGATAGGCCGCGGGCCCATCCCCCACCGAAAAAACTTTCCACCACCAACCATGCAGCCAGTGGTCCTATCCGGTATTAGACCCAGTTTCCCAGGCTTATCCCAGAGTGGAGGGCAGGTCACCCACGTGTTACTCACCCGTTCGCCGCTCGTGTACCCCCGAAAGGGCCTTACCGCTCGACTTGCATGTGTTAAGCACGCCGCCAGCGTTCGTCCTGAGCCAGGATCAAACTCTCCAACAAAACCCTGACTTGCAACAAACAACTAGCCACAACACCCGACGGGATCGAATGCTGCAACCAAACAAACAATCTGGCACAAAACGCCAAACCGATTCAATATAGCTCGACACACTGTTGAGTTCTCAAAAGACACCCGCGCTCGGGGACCGGGCCTGATGGCCGTCGCCCCGGGGCGTCAGAGTCGGCCCCGCGAGGAGGCAACTCTCTTATGCTACGTGTACCGGAGAGCGGCGTCAAGCCTCACTCCGGGCGGCCGGATCTACACCGAAGTGGAGTTCCTGGGCCGTCGCCTCCGGTCCGGATCCGCGTCCCTGGCCTGTCGGCCGGTCTCGCTCTCGTCCGTCCCGTCCTGGCGACATCGAGAAAGTTACAGGATGTTCCGGAGCCGTTGAACAGGGGGGGTCCCCTTCCGGTGTTCTTGCAGGTCAACGGCCGATCAGGCCGCTCGGACCCGCACACCGGCCAGGTTGCGCTTCCCCCGGCGCACCACCAGCCAGCCGCCGTCGAGGACGTCACCGGCACCCGGCACCCACTCCTCGTCGACGATCTTGACGTTGTTGACGTACGCGCCGCCCTCCTTCACCGCACGACGCGCGGCGCCCTTGCTGTCGGTCAGGCCGGTGGCGACGAGCAGGTCGACGATCGTGTCGGCCGGGCCGGCGTCGGCCGTCGGCACCTCGGCGAGCGCGGCGCCGAGGGTGGCCGCGTCCAGGTCGGTGAGCTCCGCCCGGCCGAACAGGGCCTGGCTCGCGGTCGTCACCTGCCTCGTCTGCTCCTCGCCGTGCACCAACGTCGTCAGCTCGGCGGCGAGACGCCGTTGCGCGCCGCGCAGGTGCGGCTTCTCGGCCAGCTCGGTCTCCAGCGCCTCGATCTCGGCGCGGTCGAGGAAGGTGAAGAGCTTCAGGTAGGTGATCGCGTCGGCGTCGGCGACGTTCACGAAGTACTGGTACCAGGCGTACGGCGAGGTGCGGTCCGGGTCGAGCCAGACGTTGCCGCCCCCGGTGGACTTGCCGAACTTGCGGCCCTCGGAGTCGGTGACCAGCCGCAGGGTCAGCGCGTGGACGTGGTCACCGGTCACCCGACGGATGAGGTCGACACCGCCGACGATGTTGCCCCACTGGTCGGACCCGCCGATCTGCAGCCGCACCCCGAGCTCGCGGTAGAGGTGCAGGTAGTCCTGGGCCTGCAGCAGCAGGTAGCTGAACTCGGTGTAGGACATCCCGTCGCCGGCGAGGCGACGCTTCACCGTGTCCCGCGAGATCATCGTGCTGACCGGGAAGTGCTTGCCGAGGTCGCGCAGGAACTCCAGGACCGTCTGCTGCCCGGTCCAGTCCAGGTTGTTGACGGCGGTGGCGCCGGTCGGTCCGCCGTCGAAGGAGACGAAGCGCTCCAGCTGTCCGCGGATCAGGTTCGTCCAGTCGGCCACGGTCGCGGCGTCGTTGAGCGTCCGCTCCCCCACGTCACGCGGATCGCCGATCATGCCGGTCGCGCCGCCCGCGAGGATCACCGGCCGGTGGCCGGCCTCCTGGAACCGGCGCAGCGTCAGCATCGGGATCAGGTGCCCGGCGTGCAGGCTGGACGCGGTCGGGTCGAACCCGGCATAGATCGACACCGGGTCGCCGGCGGCGAGCTCCTTCGCGAGCGCGTCGCGGTCGGTGCTCTGCGCGATCAGGCCGCGCCACTCCAGGTCGTCGAGGATGTCGGTACCCACGGTGCCCATCTTGGTCGGGCCGCCGCGGCGCGTGCACGCGGGTTCCTCAGGCGCTGCGACGACGGCGCGTCCCGGCCCGGTACGGGCTGACCGCGGGCGAGCCGTCGACCCAGTACCGCCACGGCAGCTCGACCGCCGCGGCGACGCCCACCCGGGGTCCGGACCGGACGATCTCCGGACCGAGCGGGGGCCCCATTCGCAGCCGTACCCGGGAGGCCGGGTCGGTGACGTCGGTCCCGTCGTCCTCGCGACGCAGCCCGAGGAGCGCGGCCAGCCGTGCGGGTCCGCGGGCCAGGTCGGCGTCGCGGCGGGCGGTGGGCCGGCGCTGGCGGGCCACCCCCGGGTCGGTGAGCAGCTCGCCGGCGCGCAGCAGGACAGCGCCCGGCTCGCCGTCGGGCAGGCACGACACGTTCGCGCAGAAGTGCATGCCGTAGACGAAGTAGACGTACAGGTGGCCGGGCGGGCCGAACATCACCGCGTTGCGCGGGGTCCGGCCGCGGTAGCAGTGCGACGCGGGGTCATCGCGGCCCCGGTAGGCCTCCACCTCGACCAGCCGCACCGCGACCGTGCCGTCGGGGGTGTCGGCCTCGAGGACGCAGCCGAGCAGGCGTCGCGCGGCGGGCAGGACGTCGACGGCCAGCACCGAACGGTCCAGCAGACCGGCGGGGCCCGGCCGGTCGTCCCGGCCGGGCCCCGCCGTGTGGTCGTCGTCCGCCATCAGCGGCGTGCGAGCGCCAGCTGCACGCAGGTCACGACACCGGCCATGGCCTTCTCGACCTCGTCGAGCGGGGGCAGGGTCGGGGCGAGACGGATGGTCGCGTCCTGCGGGTCCTTGCCGTAGGGGTGCGTCGCACCGGCCGGGGTCAGGACGATGCCCGCCTCCTTGGCCAGGCGCACGACCTCCGAGGCGAGGCCGTCCGGGACGGTCAGGCTCACGAAGTAGCCGCCCTTCGGCTTCGTCCAGGTCACGCCGTCGACGTCGGCGAACGCCTCGGTCAGCAGACGATCGACCGCGGCGAACTTCGGGGCGATCAGCTCGCGGTGCGCGGCCATGTGCGCACGCAGCCCGGCGGCGTCCTTGAGGAACAGCGCATGACGGAGGTGGTTGACCTTGTCCGGGCCGATCGTCTTCTTCGACGCCAGCTTCAGCCACCAGTCGACGTTCGCCTGCGAGGCACCGAAGAACGCGACGCCCGCACCGGCGAGGGTGATCTTCGAGGTGGACCCGAAGACGAACGGCCGGTCCGGGTTGCCCGCCTCGGCCGCGAGCGCGAGGACGTCGGCGATCTCGATCTCCTCGGTGGTCAGGTGGTGCACCGCGTAGGCGTTGTCCCACATGATCCGGAAGTCCGGGGCGGCGGTCGGCATGGTGGCCAACCGGCGCACGACCTCGTCGGAGTAGACGACGCCGTCGGGGTTCGAGTACTTCGGCACGCACCAGATGCCCTTGATCGACGGGTCCTCGGCGACGAGCCGCTCGACCTCGTCCATGTCGGGGCCGTCGGCGGTCATGCCGACGGTGACCACGTCGATCCCCAGGCGCTCGCACACGCCGTAGTGCCGGTCGTAACCGGGGACCGGGGCGATGAACGCCACGCGGCCGGCGTCGACCCAGCGGGTCGGGGCGCCGGGCAGCGCGGTCAGCAGCGCGTGCACGAGGGTGTCGTGCATGAGCTCGAGGCTGGAGTTGTTGGCCGCCACCAGCTGCCCGACCGGGACCTGGAGCGACGGCGCGAAGATCTCGCGCAGCTCGGGCAGACCCTGGCCGCCGCCGTAGTTGCGGATGTCGGTGCCGTCGGCCGCGCGGAACTGTCCCGCGCCCGGCAGGCCGAGCAGCTCGTGGGACAGGTCCAGCTGCTGCGCGGACGGCTTGCCCCGCGTCAGGTCGAGCTTCAGGCCGGCGGCCTTGAGCTCCTCGTAGGCTGCGGCAGGGTCGGTCATGCGGTTCCTCCGGTGAACTCTCGCGCTGCTCCGACCGCGGTACGCAGGTCGGTGAGCTGCTCGGCGACCCGGTCGCCGGCCGTCCCACCGCGGGCGTTCCGCGACGCGATGGAGCCTTCCACGGTCAGTACCTCGCGCACACTCGGGTCCAGTGCCGGGTGCACGGCGGCCAGCTCGGCGTCGGTCAGGTCCTCCAGTCCGACGCCGCGGGCCTCGGCGGCGCGGACGCAGCCGCCCGCGGCCTCGTGGGCCACCCGGAACGGCACGCCCTGCCGGACGAGCCACTCGGCGACGTCGGTGGCCAGGGTGAACCCGGCCGGGGCCAGCTCGGCGAGCCGCTCGGTGTGGAAGGTCAGGGTGGCCACCATCCCGGCGACCGCGGGGAGCAGGAGCTCCAGCTGCGCGACCGAGTCGAACAGCGGCTCCTTGTCCTCCTGCAGATCCCGGTTGTAGGCCAGCGGGAGCCCCTTGAGGGTGGTCATGAGCCCGGCGAGGTTGCCGACCAGCCGGCCGGACTTCCCACGTGCCAGCTCGGCCACGTCGGGGTTCTTCTTCTGCGGCATGATCGAGCTGCCGGTGGAGAACGCGTCGTCGAGGGTGACGTAGCCGAACTCGGCCGTCGCCCAGAGGATGACCTCCTCCGACAGCCGCGACAGGTCGACGCCGATCATCGCGAGGACGAACGCGGCCTCGGCCGCGAAGTCGCGCGCGGCGGTCCCGTCGATCGAGTTGGCCGAGGACCCGGTGAAGCCGAGCTCGGCGGCGACGGCCTCCGGGTCGAGCCCGAGCGAGGAACCGGCGAGCGCGCCGGAGCCGTACGGCGACCAGGCGCTGCGCCGGTCCCAGTCGGCCAGCCGGTCGACGTCGCGCAGCAGGGCCTGGGCGTGCGCGGCGAGCTGGTGGCCGAGCAGCACCGGCTGCGCGTGCTGCAGGTGCGTGCGGCCGGGCATCGGGGCGTCGGGGTGCGCCTGCGCCTGGTCGACGAGTGCGTCGACGACGTCGAGCACACCGGAACCGACCCGCCGCACGGCGTCGCGCAGCCACATCCGGAACTGGGTGGCGACCTGGTCGTTGCGCGAGCGACCGGCCCGCAGCTTCCCGCCCAGGTCGGCACCCGCCCGCTCGATCAGGCCGCGCTCGAGTGCGGTGTGCACGTCCTCGTCGCCCGGGTCGGGGCCGAACGCCCCGGAGGCGACATCGGCGGCGAGCTCGTCGAGTGCCTTGTGCATCCCCGACAGCTCCTCGTCGGTCAGCAGACCGGCGCGGTGCAGGACCCGGGCGTGCGCCTTCGAGCCGCGGATGTCGTAGGGGGCCAGTGCCCAGTCGAAGTGGGTGGACTTCGACAGCGCCGCGAGCGCATCGGCCGGACCGGACGCGAACCGGCCACCCCACAGCGCTCCGCCACCGGCGACCGCGCCCCGTCGGGGGTCCGCGTCGGTCATGTCGGGTCTCCTTCTCGTTCGTCGTGCGCCCCGGTGGCCGCGTGGGCCCTCCGGGACAGGTCCTGCAGCCGCTCGGCCAGCTCCGCCCCGGTGAGGGGCTCACGGGCGACGACGATGACCGTGTCGTCCCCGGCGATGGTGCCGACGACGTCGTGCAGTGCGGCCCGGTCGAGCGCGCTCGCGAGGTAGTGCGCCGCGCCCGGCGGGGTACGCAGGACGGCCAGGTTCCCACTCGCGTCGGCGGACACGAGCAGCTCCCCCAGCAACCGGGCCACCCGGCCGGTGCCGCCCTCGACGCCGCGCACGGGGCTGCCGTCCTCGGGGATGCGGTAGACCGGCTGCCCGCCGTCGGCGCCGCGCAGCTTCACCGCACCGAGCTCGTCGAGGTCCCGCGACAGCGTGGCCTGGGTCGTCTCGATGCCGTGCCGCTCGTGGAGCAGTCCGATGATCTCGACCTGGCTGCTCAGCTGGTGGTTCCAGATCACGTCGATGACGGCGGCCTGCCGTCGGGCCCGGTTGACCGGGTTCCTCCGGTCGCGGTCGGTCTCACCCATGCCGCAGGAGCCAGGCGAGCAGCGCCTTCTGCGCGTGCAGCCGGTTCTCGGCCTCGTCCCAGACGGCGCTGGCCGGGCCGTCGAGGACCTCGTCGGTGATCTCGTCGCCGCGGTGGGCCGGCAGGCAGTGCAGCACGATCGCGTCCGGCGCGGCGTGCTCCAGCAGGGCGGCGTTGACCTGGTACGGCCGGAACGGCGCGACCCGGTCCAGGCCGTCGTCCTCCTGGCCCATCGAGGTCCAGGTGTCGGTGACGACGACCTGGGCCCCCGCCACGGCGGCCACCGGGTCCGCGACGAGTGCGACCGAACCGCCGGTCTGCTCGGCCCGGGCCTTCGCGTCGCGGAGCACGTCGTCGTCGGGGGTGAACCCGGCGGGCGCGGCGATCCGCACGTGCAGCCCGGCGGTGGCCCCGCCGAGCAGCAGCGAGTGGGCGATGTTGTTCGCGCCGTCGCCGAGGTAGGTCAGGGTGAGCCCGGCGAGGCGGCCGAAGCGCTCCCGCACGGTCTGCAGGTCCGCCAGGATCTGGCACGGGTGGAACGTGTCGGTCAGCGCGTTGACCACCGGCACGGTCGCCGCGGCGGCCATCTCCTCGATCCGTTCCTGGCCGCTGGTGCGCCACACGATCGCGTCGAGGTAGCGCGACAGCACCCGGGCGGTGTCGGAGATCGTCTCGCCGCGCCCGAGCTGGCTGGTCGTGCCGTCGAGGATGATCGCGGTGCCACCGAGCTGGGTGATCCCGGCCTCGAACGACACCCGGGTGCGGGTGGAGGACTTGTCGAACACGACCCCCACCGCACGCGGGCCGGCCAGCGGGCTCTCGGCGAAGGGGTCGGCCTTGAGCCGGTCGGCGAGATCGAGGACATCGGCCTGCTCGGCCGGGGTCAGGTCGTCGTCCCGCAGCAGGTGGCGGACCATCAGCTCCCCTGCCCCTCGTGCTGGGCCGCGGCGGCGTCGAGGAACGCCGGGAAGGCCGTCAGGAACTCCTCGGCCTCGTCGTCGGTCAGGGTCAGGGCCGGGGCCAGCCGCAGCCGGTCCGGGGTGGCGTTGTTGATCAGGAACCCGGCGTCGCGGGCGGCCGCGGCGGCCTGCGCGGCGACCGGCGCGGTGAGGCCGATGCCGATGTGCAGGCCGGCGCCGGACACGTCGCCCACGAGGGGGTGGCCGAGACCGTCGATCCGGCTGCGGATCTCCTTGCCGAGCCGGTCGACGTGGCCGAGCAGACCCTCGGCCGCGACCGTGTCGAGCACGGCGAGCGCCGCGGCGCAGGTCACCGGGTTGCCGCCGAAGGTGGTGCCGTGCTGCCCGGGCTCGAGCAGGGCTGCGGCGGCGCCGAGCCCGATGCAGGCACCGATCGGGAGGCCGCCACCGAGGCCCTTGGCCAGGGTGACCACGTCCGGGAGGACGCCGTGCGCCTGGTGGGCGAACCAGTACCCGGTGCGGCCGATGCCGGTCTGCACCTCGTCGAGGACGAGCAGCGCGCCGCGCTCGGCGGTGATCCGCCGGGCCTGCGCCAGGTACCCCTCGGGAGGCACGATCACGCCGGCCTCGCCGAGGATCGGCTCCAGGACCACCGCGGCGGTCCGCTCGGTCACCGCGGCGTCGATTGCGGCGACGTCACCGAACGGGATGTGCCTCACCCCGGCGGGCATCGGCTCGAACGGGGCCCGCTTGGCGGGCTGCCCGGTCAGCGCGAGCGCGCCCATCGTGCGGCCGTGGAACGCGCCCTCACAGGCGATGATCTCCGGCCTGCCCGTCCGGCGGGCGATCTTGAAGGCGGCCTCGTTGGCCTCGGTGCCGGAGTTGCAGAGCAGGGTGCGGGCGTCGTCGCGGCCGAGCAGTGCCTGCAGCCGCTCGGCGAGCTGCAGCGCGGGCTCGGTGATGAAGAAGTTCGAGGTGTGGCCGAGGGTGCGGACCTGCTCGGACACCGCCTCGACGACGGCCGGGTGCGCATGCCCGAGCGCGTTGACCGCGAGCCCCGCATACAGGTCCAGGTAGGCGCGACCCTCGGCGTCCCACACCCGGGCGCCCTCGCCGCGGACCAGGGTCAGCGGCGGGATCCCGTAGTTGTTCATCAGGGCGGCCTGCCACCGCTGCGCGTGCGTGTTCATGTCGTTCCCCCAGCCGTGGCACCGGGGGCGTCCGGCAGCACCATCGTGCCGACGCCCTCGTGCGTGAACACCTCGAGCAGGACCGAGTGCGGCACCCGCCCGTCGATCACATGGGCCTGTCCGACGCCCGAGCGCACGGCGCGCAGGCAGGCCTCCATCTTCGGGGCCATGCCGCTCTCCAGGCGGGGCAGCATCGGCTCCAGCTGGTCCGCCGTCAACGAGGTGATGATCGACTCCGGGTCGGGGTAGTTCGCGTAGAGACCCTCGACGTCGGTGAGCACCACGAGCTTCGCGGCGTCCAGCGCACCGGCCAGCGCCGCGGCGGCGCTGTCGGCGTTGATGTTGTGGACCTGGCCGTCGGCGTCCGGCGCGACCCCCGCGACGACCGGGATGCGGCCCGCGGCGATGATGTCCAGCACCGCGTCCGGGTTGACCTTCGTGACGTCGCCGACCAGGCCGATGTCGACGGGCTCGCCGCCGACGAGCGCGGTGCGCTTCTCGGCGGTGAACAGTCCTGCGTCCTCCCCGGACAACCCGACGGCGAACGGGCCGTGGACGTTGATCAGCCCGACGAGCTCGCGCCCGACCTGGCCGAACAGCACCATCCGGACGATCTCCATCGTCTCCGGGGTGGTGACGCGCAGGCCTCCGCGGAACTCGCCGGGCATGCCGAGCCGCTTCAGCATGGCCGAGATCTGTGGCCCGCCGCCGTGCACGACGACCGGGTGGATGCCGGCGAGCCGCAGGAACACCATGTCCCGGGCGAAGGCCTGCTTCAGCTCCTCGTCGATCATGGCGTTCCCGCCGTACTTGACGACGACGATCCGGCCGTGGAACCGCTGCAGCCAGGGCAGCGCCTCGGCGAGCACGCCCGCCTTCTCCCCCGCCCGCTTCAGTCGGGCCGGGGTCTCCGGGGACCGCGCGATCTGCGGCTGGGGCAGCGCGTCCGGGGCGACCGGCTCAGGAGGAGTAGGCACTGTTCTCCTCCACGTAGGCGTGTGACAGGTCGGTGGTCCTGATCTCCGCGGTGTGTCCCTCGGCCCCGCCGGACAGACCCAGCCCGACCTCGATCAGGACGTCCTTCCCGGACAGGTCGCAGTCGGCCCGGTCCCCGGCCACGGCCGCGCCCTTGCACAGCAGCACGCCGTTGATCGTGACGTCGAGGTGCTCGGGGTCGAGCTCGGCGTCGGCGTACCCGGCGGCGGCCGCGACCCGGCCCCAGTTGGGGTCGGATCCGAACATCGCGGTCTTCACCAGGGAGTCGCGGGCGATCGTGCGGGCGACGGTCACCGCGTCGTCCTCGGAGGCGGCGCCGGTGACCCGCACGGTGATGCGCTTGGTGACGCCCTCGGCGTCGGCCTGCATCTGCTCGGCGAGGTCACGGCACACGCGGGTGAGCGCGGCGGTGAACACCGCCGGGTCGGCCTCGACGCCGGACGCGCCGGAGGCCAGCACCAGCACGGTGTCGTTGGTGGACATCGAGCCGTCGACGTCGAGCCGGTCGAAGCTGTAGCGGACGGCCTCGCGCAGCGCGGCGTCGAGCGTCGCCCGGTCGAGCACCGCGTCGGTGGTGAGCACGCTGAGCATTGTCGCCATCGACGGGGCGATCATCCCGGCGCCCTTGGTCGTGCCCCCGACGGTCCAGCCGGCCGGATCGGTGACGACGGACTCCTTCGGGACGGTGTCGGTCGTCATGATCGCGCCGGCGACGGCGGACCCGGCCTCGGGCCCCGACGCCAGCTCCCCGGCGGCCGTCCGGACCCCGGCGAGCAGGGTCTCCCGCGGGAGCTGCTCGCCGATGAGGCCGGTGGAGCACACGGCGACGTCGATCGCACCGCAGCCGAGTACCTCGGCGGCCTGCTCCGCGGTGGCGTGCGCCGTCTGGAAGCCCTCGGCCCCGGTGCAGGCGTTCGCCCCGCCGGAGTTGAGGACCACCGCGCGCAGCGAGCCGGTGGTCAGCACCTGCTGCGACCACAGGACGGGAGCGGCCTTGACCTTGTTGCGGGTGAAGACCCCGGCGGCCTCGGTGCGCGGGCCGTCGTTCACCACGAGCGCCAGGTCGGCCCGCCCGGACTTCTTGATCCCGGCGGCGATCCCGGCGGCCCGGAAGCCCTTCGCTGCGGTCACGCTCACGGCGCCACTCCCGTCGTCGGCAGGCCGGTGGTCTCGGGCAGACCGAGGGCCAGGTTCATGCACTGGACGGCGCCGCCCGCGGTGCCCTTGGTCAGGTTGTCGATCGCCGAGACGACGACGAGGCGGCCCGCGTCGGCGTCGACGGTGACCTGCAGCGCGACGTTGTTGGAGCCCAGGGTCTGCGCCGTGGTGGGCCACTGGCCCTCCGGCAGCAGGTGCACGAACGGCTCGTCGGCGTAGGCCTTCTCGTAGACCGACCGGACCGCGGCCGCATCGGTCGCCGGGTCGGCCAGCAGGGCCGAGCAGGAGGCGAGGATGCCGCGCGGCAGCGGCGCGAGCACCGGGGTGAAGCTGACCGAGACGGGCGAGCCGAGCGCGGCGGACAGGTTCTGCGCGATCTCGGGGGTGTGCCGGTGCACACCGCCGACGCCGTACGCCGACAGCGACCCCATGACCTCCGCGCCCAGCAGGTGCGGCTTGAGCGACTTGCCCGCACCGGAGGTGCCGGTGACCGCGGTGATCACGACCTCGGGGGCGACCAGGCCGGCGACCAGCGCGGGGACCAGCGCGAGGCTGGTCCCGGTCGGGTAGCAGCCGGGCACCGCGACGCGCCTGGTGCCGGTCAGCGACGCCCGGGCGCCGGGCAGCTCGGGCAGCCCGTAGGGCCAGTGCCCGGCGTGCTCGCCGCCGTACCACCGGTCCCAGGCGGCCGGGTCGGTCAGGCGGTGGTCCGCCCCGCAGTCCACGACGAGGGTGTCCGGCCCCAGCTGCGCCGCCAGCTCGGCGGACTTGCCGTGCGGCAGGGCCAGGAACACCGCGTCGTGTCCGGCGAGGTTCTCCGCCGTGCTCTCGCCCAGGACGCGGTCCGCGAGCGGGGCCAGGTGCGGCTGGTGCTCGCCCAGACGCGTGCCCGCGTTCCCGCCGGCCGTGAGGGCGCCGATCTCCACCTCGGGATGTGCGAGCAGCAGCCGGAGGAGCTCTCCCCCGGCGTAGCCACTGGCTCCCGCCACTGCGATGCGTACCACGTGGATGAGTATGCACGGCCACGCAAAGCCATGCAATCGGGATTCGCGATCGCGACCGGGCGGGGCGGAACCGGGCCCGGCGGGCACGTCCGGCGCCTAGTTTCCCGCGGGTGCGGCGACGGGTGACACGCGGGGTGGGACCGGGCGCGGGAACGCCTGCCCGGGGACGGTCGGCGACCCCGACGGCGGCGGTCACCGCGGTGGTCACGGCGGTGCTCGCGGGGCTGCTCGGCGGGTGCGCCTCGACCGTGGCCGGGACGCCGTGGCCCACCGGACAGGGGCCGGCGCTGCCCTCGACCGCGGCGGCTCCGGTGGAGCCCACGCGGCGGCCGCCGACGTCGTTCACGGTGCCGGGGCCGCTGTCGAACGGGCCGCTCGCCGCCCCGACCACCGACGGCCGTCCGACGACGACGGTCCCGCCCGTCCCGGTTCCGCCCTCGTCCGGTCTCCCCGACGGCGGGGACGGCGGGGACGGCGGGGACGGCACGGCCCGCACGGTGCCGCCGGTGCCGGTCGGGGACGGTGCGTCCCGTGTCCCGGACGGCCGGGCCCGGCCCGCACCGGACGCGGCGCGCGCCGCTCCCACGCGGGCCGCCGCGCCGGCCGCACCGGCCCCGCTGACCTCCGACGTGGTGGCCGACGAGTGCCTGCTCGACCGTGCGACGCTGACCGGGTTGCTGGGCGGCCCACCGGTCGCGCCGGCGACGAACGCCGTGGTCACCCGCACCGACGGCACCCGCACCCGGGCCTGTTTCGCGCTCGCCGACGGCGTGACGGTGTCGGTGAACGCCTACACGACCAACCGGAGCACCCCTGCCGGCTACGTGGCCGCCGCGCGGCACGGCAGCGCGGTGACCGGGCTGCCGGCGGGGACCTCGGCGACGGTGCTCGACACCGTCGCCGGGCCGACCCTGCAGCTGGCCACCGCCCGGTACCTCGTGACGGTGGCGGTTGCGGGGCGGACCCCGTCCCGGGACCAGTGGCGGGCCGCGGCGGTGGCCGCGGCCGCGGCGGTCCCGCGCTGAGCCGGCCGGGGCCGGCGCGGCACGGACCGCTGCGGGCCCGGACTCAGCGCAGCGCGGCCCCGTGCCGGGCCGTGGCCTCGGCGACCGCCGCGTCGCGGGCGGCGTTCGCCTCCTCGCTGGTCAGCGTGCGGTCCGAGGCGCGCAGGCGCAGCGAGAACGCCAGCGAACGGCGCCCCTGTCCGACCTGGTCACCGGTGTAGACGTCGAACAGCCGCACCGACTCCAGCAGCTCCCCCGCGCCCGCGGTGAGCGCGTCGGCGAGGTCCGCCGCCGGGACCGACTCGTCGGCGACCAGCGCGACGTCCACCGCGACCGGCGGGAACGCCGACACCCGCGGCACCGGCAGGTTCTCCCGCAGCGGGATCGCGTCGAGGTCGATCTCGGCCGCGGCGGTGCGGGCCGGCAGCCCCAGCGCCTCGACGACCTTGGGGTGCAGCTCACCGGCGTACCCGACGACGGTGTCGGTCCCGGCCGCGTCGACCAGGACGAGCTCGGCGCACCGGCCGGGGTGCCACGGTGCCCGCTCGGCGCGGCGCGGCCGCAGCTCCACCCCGGCGGCGGCGCCGGTCAGCCGGGCCGCCTCGACGGCGTCGGACCAGGACGCCGGACGGCCCGGGCCCCACCAGCCGCGCGGCTCACGGTTCCCGGCGAGGACGATCCCGACGTGCACGGGCTGGTCGGGCAGCGCGGCGCGCAGGGCGGCGTACTCCTCGTCGGAGGGACGGCCGGTCACGGCCGGGTCGGGCATCGCGGGGGTGGTCTCCCCCGGCTGCACGACCTGCGCGATCGCGTACAGCGCGAGGTCCTCGGCGCCGCGGGAACGGTTGCGCACCAGCATGTCGAGCAGGCCGGGGAGCAGGGTCGTCGCGAGCCGGGACCGCTCGGCGTCGAGCGGGTTGGTGACGGCGACGGTGCGGCGGCGCTCGTCGTCGGCAGCCAGGCCCAGGTCGTCCCAGACGGCGTCGGAGACGAACGGGAACGGCAGCACCTCGACGTGGCCCGCCTCGGCGAGGGCCCGGGACACCGCGCGGCGGCGCTGCTGGGCGGCGGTCAGGCCACGCCCTGCCGGGGCGGCGGGCAGCACCGACGGGATGGCGTCGTAGCCCTCCAGCCGCAGCACCTCCTCCACCAGGTCGGCGGCCATGGTGAGGTCCGGGCGCCAGGTCGGCGGGGTCGCGACGACGACACCCTCCCCGCCGGCGCCGGTGTCCAGGGAGATCGCGCAGCCGACCTGGGTCAGGCGCCGCACGGTGGACCCGCGCGGGTACTCGACCCCGGCGACGCGGTCGGGCATCGACAGCGGCATCCGCACGCTCGCGACGGCGGGGACCCCGCCTTCGTCGGTGCGCCCGTCGGCGAGGGTGCCGCCGCCGAGCTCGACGAGCAGCTGCGCGGCACGCTCGGCCGCGACCGGCGGGAGCGCCGGGTCCACGACCCGCTCGAACCGCTTGGACGCCTCGCTGGGCAGCTTGTGCCGGCGTGCGGCGCGCGCGATCACCGGCGGCGAGAAGTGCGCGGCCTCCAGCAGGACGTCGACCCGGGCGCCGTCGGCGAGGTCCTCCGGCGCGGGGATCTCGGTGGACGCCCCGCCCATCACGCCGGCGAGCCCGATCGGGCCGGAGTCGTCGGTGATGAGCAGGTCGTCGGGGTCCAGGGCGCGGGTCTGACCGTCGAGGGTCTGCAGCTTCTCCCCCGTCGTCGCGCGGCGGACCTCGATGGCGCCGCTCAGCCGGGACGCGTCGTAGGCGTGCAGCGGCTGGCCGAGGTCGAGCATCACGTAGTTGGTGACGTCGACGACCAGCGAGATCGGGCGCATCCCGGCCGAGAGCAGCGCGCGCTGCATCCACCACGGACTGGGCGCGGCCGGGTCGACGCCGTCGACCCGCCGCGCGACGAACCGCGGGCAGGCGTCGGTGTCGGCGAGCCGGACCGGCCAGGCGTCGCCGGTGGTGTCCGGGACGGCGACCCTGGTGACCGGGTCGGTGTAGTCGGCGTCGAGCGAGGTCGCGAGCTCGCGGGCGAGGCCGCGGACGGCGAAGCAGTAGCCCCGGTCCGGGGTGACGGCGAGCTCGACGACGGGCTCGGTGAGCCCGAGGCCCTCCAGCGCGTCGTCGCCGGGCTCGGCAGTGCCGGGCGGGAGCACGAGGATGCCGCCGGTGTCGGCGCCGAGGCCGAGCTCCTTCGCCGAGGCGATCATGCCGTCGGAGACCTTGCCGTAGGTCGTGCGCTGGGCGATCGCGAAGTCGCCGGGGAGCACGGCACCCGGCTCGGTGACGACGACGAGGTCGCCGACGGCGAAGTTGCGCGCACCGCAGACGACGTACCGGTGACGTTCGGTGCCGTCGCCCTGGGTTCCGAAGCCCACCCGGCAGTACCGGATCGGCTTCTTGAACTCGGTGAGCTCCTCGATCTCCTGCACGCGGGCGACGGTCACCGGCCCGGTGATCGCGGGGGCCGGGTGGATGTCCTCGACCTCCAGCCCGACCCGGACGAAGGCGTCGCCGATCGCCTCGGGCCCGGCGGGCAGCGCCGCCGGGTCGATGTGCCGGGCGAGCCAGGACGCGGACACTCGCACTGCTCAGAACTCCTCGTGTGGAAGCGGGGTGGGCCGGGTCAGACGCCGAACGCGGTCGAGAAGCGGACGTCGCCCTCGACCATGTCCCGCATGTCCGGGATGCCGTTGCGGAACATGAGGGTCCGCTCGATGCCCATGCCGAAGGCGAACCCGGAGTACACCTCGGTGTCGACGCCGCAGGCGCGCAGGACGTTCGGGTTGACCATGCCGCAGCCGCCCCACTCGACCCAGCCGGGGCCGCCCTTCTTCTGCGGGAACCACAGGTCCACCTCGGCCGAGGGCTCGGTGAACGGGAAGTACGACGGTCGCATGCGGGTCCCGGCCTCGGGGCCGAACACCGCGCGGGCGAACGCGTCGAGCGTCCCCTTGAGGTGGGCCATGGTCAGCCCGCGGTCGACGGCGAGGCCCTCGACCTGGTGGAACACCGGGGTGTGGGTGGCGTCGAGCTCGTCGGTGCGGAAGGTCCGGCCCGGGCAGGCGACGTAGACCGGCAGCTCGCGCTCCAGCAGCGACCGGACCTGGACCGGCGAGGTGTGCGTGCGCAGCACCGTGCCCGAGTCCTGCCCGCGCTCGGGGTCACCCAGGTAGAAGGTGTCCTGCATGGTGCGGGCCGGGTGGTCCTTGCCGAAGTTGAGCGCGTCGAAGTTCAGCCAAGACGCCTCGACCTCGGGGCCCTCGGCGACCTCCCAGCCCATCCCGACGAAGATGTCGGCGATCCGCTCGGACAGCTGGGTGATGGGGTGGCGCGCGCCGCGCGGGCAACGGTCCCAGGGCAGGGTGACGTCGACGGTCTCCTCGGCCAGCACCCGGGCGTCGCGCTCGGCGAGCAGGACCTCGCGGCGCGCGTCGAACGCGGCCTGGGCCTCCACGCGGGCGGCGTTGACCCGCTTGCCGGCGTCGGCGCGCTCGGGACCGGGCAGCTGTCCCAGCGACCGGCGCGCCATCGGGATCGGGGCGCGGTCCCCGAGGTGCGCGGGCTTCACCGCGGCCAGCGCGTCGAGGTCGCCCGCCTCGTCGAACGCCGTGCGGGCGGCCTCCACCGCGGCCTTCAGTACGTCCGGGTCAAGAGGGCTCGCCGTGTCGTTCTCACTCATGGTGCCCACGATCGTAGAGGGCGGCCGCGAGCGGGTTTCAGCCGCGCGCCGGGGGCAGCTGCGGGGCGACGCCCGCACGGGCCGCGACCGTCGCGTACAGGCAGATCGCCGCGGCGGTGGCGAGGTTCAGCGACTCGGCCCGGCCGTGGATCGGGACGCGGACCCGGTGGTCGGCGGCGTCGTGCACCTCGGCCGACGGGCCGTGCGCCTCACTGCCGAGGATCCAGGCGACCGGCCCGGCGAGGGTCGGGGTGACGGCGGGGTCGTGCAGGTCGACCTCGCCGTGCCCGTCGGCGACGAGTGTGGTCAGCCCGGCCGCCCGGCACATCTCGACGACGGCGGGGGCGTCCCGGTCGCGGGCCAGCGGCAGGTGGAACACGCTGCCGGTGGAGGCCCGGACGGCCTTCCCGTTGTGCGGGTCGACGGTGTCCCCGGCGAGGAGGACCGCGTCGCAGCCGGCTGCGTCGGCGACCCGGACCACGGTGCCGACGTTGCCGGGGTCGGAGATGCCGTCGCAGACGGTGACGAAGCCGGGGACCCCGGCCAGCGCGGCGGACACCGGCACGTCGAGCAGGTCGCAGACGGCGACGAGCCCCTGCGGGGTGACCGTCTCCGACAGGGCCGCGGCGGCCTTCTCGGTCACCGGGGACACCCGGGCGCCGGAGCGCTCCGCGGCCTCGACCAGCTCGGGGTGGCGCGCGGCGGCGACGGCGGTGACGAACAGCTCGTGCACCGTGACGGCGTCGAGGGCCTCACGGACGGCCTGGGCCCCCTCGACGAGGAAACGCCCGGCCCGATCGCGCCCCGCGCGTCGCAGCAGCTTGCGTGCCGCTGCGACGCGGGGGGTGCGTTCGGTGCCGGGCGTGGAGTCCGCGGAGCGCTCACCGGCGCTGCGCGACTCGATGTCGCCCCGGGTCACCTCAGGCCGCGGAGCCCTGCTCGGTGCCGACCGGCAGGTTCTCCTTCGCCACCGCGACGAGCGCGGCGAAGGCGGCCGGGTCGCTCACGGCGATCTCGGCGAGGTTCTTGCGGTCGACCTCGACACCGGCGGCCTTGAGGCCCTGGATGAACCGGTTGTAGGTCATGTCGTTTGCGCGGGCCGCGGCGTTGATGCGGGTGATCCACAGCTGCCGGAAGTCGCCCTTGCGCGCGCGACGGTCCCGGTAGGCGTAGTTCATCGAGTGGAGCATCTGCTCCTTGGCCTTGCGGTACAGCCGCGAGCGCTGCCCGCGGTAGCCGGCGGCCGACTCGAGCGTGGTGCGGCGCTTCTTCTGGGCGTTCACGGAGCGCTTCACGCGTGCCATGGGGTATCTCCTGGGGCTTCTCCGGCACTACCGCGGTGGGGGTGCGGCGTGCCGGGGTTCGTGAAAGGGGCGGAAGGTCAGTGACCGAGCAGCTTCTTGACGCGCTTCACATCGGCCTTGGCGAGCTCGACGGTGCCCGACAGGTCACGCTTCTCCTTGCGCGACTTGACCTCGAGACGGTGCCGCAGCCCGGCCTGCTGGCGCATGAGCTTGCCGCCACCGGTGATGCGGACGCGCTTCGCGGTCCCCTTGTGCGTCTTGTTCTTCGGCATGACGTATCCGTTCGATGTCGGCCCCCGAGGTTCCGGGGGTCGGTGCGGGTACTGCGTGTCCCTCCCGTGCCCGGCGGCGGCCGGACACGGGAGTGGGACCTCACGCCTCGGCGTCTGCCGGGGCGTCGGAGCTGGCTGCGGCCGTCGTCTTGCGCGAGACCGGCTTCTTCGTCGGTGCCAGCACCATCGTCATGTTGCGGCCGTCCTGTTTCGGAGCGGCCTCGACGACGGCCATGTCACCGATGTCCTCGGCCAGGCGCTGGAGCAGGCGGTAGCCCAGCTCGGGACGCGACTGCTCGCGACCACGGAACATGATCGTGACCTTGACCTTGTTGCCGCCTTCGAGGAAGCGGATGACGTGACCGCGCTTCGTCTCGTAGTCGTGCTTGTCGATCTTCGGCCGGAGCTTCTGCTCCTTGATCACGGTGAGCTGCTGGTTGCGCCGGGACTCCCGGGCCTTCTGCGCGCTCTCGTACTTGAACTTTCCGTAGTCCATGAGCTTGCAGACCGGCGGGCGGGCCTGGCCGGCGACCTCGACGAGGTCGAGGTCGGCGTCCTGGGCCAGCTTGAGGGCGTCCTCGATGCGCACGATCCCGACCTGCTCGCCGTTCGGGCCCACGAGGCGGACCTCGGGCACGCGGATGCGGTCGTTGATGCGGGGCTCTGTGCTGATGGGGTCTCCTGAGTGACTCGCTGTGTCGCTACTACCTGCTGCGCCGGCGACGACAAGCGAAGACCCGTTGATCGGCCCGCGACAGAATTCTGCCGTGAAGCCGGACCATGGACCCGGACACCGTCACGATCACGGCACGGGTGGGAGCGGGGCTCCACTTGACGCCCGGAACACACGTGACAACGCGATCCCGGGTGGTCGCATTCCCGAGGGTAACAGGCCGCCGGTGCGCCGGGAACGCGGGGTCGGACCGGGACCTGCGCGGACCCCGGCCCGGGGCGGGGCTCAGCCCGCGCTGGCCGCCTTGGCCCGACTTCGCCGTGCGGTCGTCGACCGGCCCGCGGCCGCGGTCCCCGTGCCGCTTCCACTGCCCTTCGACGACGCGGCCCGCCGCCGGGCCGGTGTGACCGGGGTGTGGTCCGGGGTGACCAGATCACGCAGGAACCGGCCGGTGTGGCTGTCGGGGTGCGCCGCGATCTGCTCCGGTGTCCCCTGCGCCACCACGGTGCCACCGCCCGAGCCGCCCTCCGGGCCCATGTCGATGACCCAGTCCGAGGTCTTGATGACGTCGAGGTTGTGCTCGATCACGATCACCGTGTTGCCCTTGTCCGCCAGCCCCTGGATGACGGCGAGGAGCTTGCGGATGTCCTCGAAGTGCAGGCCGGTGGTCGGCTCGTCGAGGATGTAGACGGTGCGGCCGTTGCTGCGCTTCTGCAGCTCGCTGGCGAGCTTGACCCGCTGGGCCTCACCGCCGGACAGCGTCGGCGCGGGCTGCCCGAGCCGGACGTAGCCGAGGCCGACGTCGACCAGGGTCCGCAGGTAGCGGGCGATCGAGGTGATCGGCTCGAAGAACTCGGCGGCCTCCTCGATCGGCATGTCCAGGACGTCGGCGACGGTCTTGCCCTTGTAGTGGACCTCCAGGGTCTCCCGGTTGTACCGGGCCCCCTTGCAGACCTCGCACGGCACGTAGACGTCCGGCAGGAAGTTCATCTCGATCTTGATCGTGCCGTCGCCGGTGCACGCCTCGCAGCGGCCACCCTTGACGTTGAAGGAGAAGCGGCCCTCGGCGTAGCCGCGGACCTTCGCCTCGGTGGTCGCGGCGAACAGCTTGCGGACCTTGTCCCACACGCCGGTGTAGGTCGCCGGGTTGGACCGCGGGGTCCGCCCGATCGGCGACTGGTCGACCCGGACGAGCTTGTCGAGCTCGTCGACGCCGTTGATCCGGGTGTGCCTGCCGGGGACCTGGCGGGCGCCGTTGAGCCGGTTCGCCAGCACCGTGGCGAGGATGTCGTTGATCAGCGTCGACTTGCCGGACCCGGAGACCCCGGTGATCGACACCAGGCCACCGAGCGGGATGTCGACGTCGATGCCGCGCAGGTTGTGCTCCCGCGCGCCGACGATGGTCAGCCTGCGGTCGTGGTCGAGCACCCGGCGCTCGGGCAGCGGGATCGACTTGCGCCCGGACAGGTAGGCGCCGGTCAGCGAGGTGTCGTGCGACTCCAGGTCGGCGATGGTGCCCGAGTGCACGACGCGGCCGCCGTGCTCGCCGGCGCCGGGGCCGATGTCCACCGCCCAGTCCGAGGCGCGGATGGTGTCCTCGTCGTGCTCGACGACGATCAGCGTGTTCCCCAGCTCCTTGAGCCGGGTCAACGTGTCGATCAGCCGCCGGTTGTCGCGCTGGTGCAGCCCGATCGACGGCTCGTCGAGCACGTAGAGGACCCCGACCAGGCCGGATCCGATCTGGGTGGCCAGCCGGATCCGCTGCGCCTCGCCACCGGACAGCGTGCCCGCGGCACGGTCCAGCGACAGGTAGTCCAGCCCGACGTCGAGCAGGAAGCCCAGCCGGGCCTGCACCTCCTTGAGCACCGCACCGGCGATCATCGCCTGCCGGTCGTCGAGCACCATGCCGTTCAGGAACTGTGAGCACTCAGCCACCGACATGTTCGACACCTGCGCGATCGACCGCTCCCCCAGGTCGCGGTGCGGCAGGGTCACCGACAGCACCTCGGGACGCAGCCGGGCGCCGTTGCACGCCGGGCAGGGGATGTCGCGCATGTAGCCCTCGTAGCGCTCCCGCTGCGACTCGGACTCGGTCTGCTCCAGGCGACGCTCGAGGAACGGCATCACGCCCTCGAAGTTGGCGTAGTACGAGCGCTCGCGGCCGTAGCGGTTGCGGTAGCGCACGTGGACCTGGTCGTCGCTGCCGTGCAGGACCGCCTTCTGCGCGGCGGCGGGGAGCTTGCGCCAGGGGGTGTCCATCCGGAACCCGACCGCGGTGGCCAGGCCGGACAGCAGCCGGCCGAAGTAGTCCGCGTTGTGTCCGGACGACCAGGGCGCGATGGCGCCGTCGCCGAGGGACAGGTCCGGGTCGGGGACGACCAGCTCCGGGTCGACCTCCTTCTTGATGCCGATGCCGGAGCAGGCCGGGCAGGCGCCGTAGGGCGAGTTGAAGGAGAAGGTGCGAGGCTCGAGGTCGTCGACGGCGAGGGTGTGCCCGTTCGGGCAGGCCATCTTCTCGGAGAAGCGGCGCTCGCGCTGCGGGTCGTCGTCGGGCAGGTCCACGAAGTCCAGCACGACCAGGCCGTCGGCCAGCCGCAGCGCGGTCTCCACCGAGTCGGTGAGCCGCTGCTTGGCCGTCGCCTTCACCGAGAGCCGGTCGACGACGACGGCGATGTCGTGCTTCTCCTGCTTCTTCAGCTTCGGCGGGTCCGACAGCGGGTGGACCGTGCCGTCGACGAGGACGCGGGAGTAGCCCTGGGCCTGCAGGTTCCCGAACAGGTCGACGAACTCGCCCTTACGGGTCCGCACGACCGGCGCGAGCACCTGGAAGCGGCTGCCCTGCTCCATCTCCAGCACCTGGTCGACGATCTGCTGCGGGGTCTGCTTCTCGATCCGCTCGCCGCAGGTCGGGCAGTGCGGGATGCCGGCGCGCGCGTAGAGCAGCCGCAGGTAGTCGTGGATCTCGGTGATCGTGCCGACCGTCGAGCGCGGGTTGCGGTTGGTCGACTTCTGGTCGATCGAGACCGCCGGGGACAGGCCCTCGATGAAGTCCACGTCGGGCTTGTCCATCTGCCCGAGGAACTGGCGCGCGTACGCCGAGAGGGACTCGACGTAGCGCCGCTGCCCCTCGGCGAAGATCGTGTCGAACGCGAGGCTGGACTTGCCGGACCCGGACAGCCCGGTGAAGACGATCATGCTGTCGCGGGGCAGGTCGATGTCGATGCCCTGCAGGTTGTGCTCGCGCGCACCGCGCACGACCAGCTTCGGCCCCTCCGGGACCGGCGACGCGCCCGGGGACAGGGCGGTGCCGGCGTCGCGGCGGTCGGTGCTGTGGTCGCTCACGTTGCGCGCCTCCTGGGGTGGCGGTGCCGTCCGGGTCGGACCCGGTTGTGACGCCCGCGGGCTGACGGACATTCCCGGACCGGGCACCCGTGGCCGGTGAGGTTCGTCCCCTCGTCCGCCGTCGATGCTAGGTGCGACCCCCGACAGGAACCCGGTGAGCGGGGCCCGGCGGTGGTCCGGCGCGGTGGATGCACCTCGGTACGCGCCGGTCGGTCCACCGCGCACGGTACTCGCACGCCTGTTCGATCCGTCAGCGGCCCCGTGCGTGCGACCGGCGGGTTCTCCCCACCGCGGGATGTCGGGACGGGCCGCTACCCTCCCGCTCGTGGACGTCCTGGAGAACTACACCGGTCACACCGAGCCGGGCGGCGCGGCCATCCGCCGCGACCTGGAGCGGCTGAGCATCAGCAAGATCTCGGTCGGCGAGATGGACAACAACGCCTACCTGCTCGTGTGCAAGCAGAGCAACGAGGCGCTGCTGATCGACGCGGCGGCCGAGCCGACCCGCATCGCCGACCTCATCGGCGCCGCGGACGAGCGCCCGGACCTGCGCCACCTGGTCACCACCCACCGCCACGCCGACCACTGGCAGGCGCTGGGCGCGATCGCGGGCATGTTCGAGCCGCGGCTGATCGCCCACCCGCTGGACGCGCCGGAGCTCCCCGCCCCGATGGACGAGTTCGTCGAGCACGGCGACACGATCGCCTTCGGTGAGATCGAGCTGGAGGTCATCCACCTGCGCGGGCACACGCCGGGCTCGGTGGCGCTGCTCTACCGCGGGGAGGACCGGCCGCACCTGTTCACCGGGGACAGCCTGTTCCCGGGTGGGCCGGGCAAGACCTGGTCGGCGGAGGACAACGCGCAGCTGATCAGTGACCTCGAGGAGCGGGTGTTCGACCGGCTCGACGACGACACCTGGTTCTACCCGGGCCACGGTGACGACTCGACGCTCGGGGCGGAGCGGCCGAGCATCCCCGAGTGGCGGTCACGGGGCTGGTGACCCTCGGCGTCACGCCGGGCCGCTGCGGGCGTAGCGGCCGGGCGTGACACCGACCAGCCGCACGAACCGGCGGTGCAGGTGGGCCTGGTCGTGGAACCCCACCGCCGCGGCGGCCGCGGCCGGCGGCGTCCCGTCCAGCAGCAGCGACCGCGCCCGCTCGACGCGGCGGGCGTCGAGGTAGCGGTGCGGCGGGAGCCCGAAGCGGCGCGAGAAGGTGCGGACCAGGTGGCCGGGGTGGGCGTGCAACAGGCGCCCGGCCTCGGCGAGGGTCACACCGTCGACGAGCCGGGAGTCGAGCAGGTCCCGCAGCCGGCCGGCCAGGTCCGTCGGCGGCGCCGGGCCGGGCCCGGCGGTCGGGTCCAGGTGCCGGGCGAGACGTTCGGCGACGAGTGCGAGGCGGCTCTCGGCGTGCAGCTCCTCCCCCGGCACCGCCAGCGCGCGGTGCAGCTCGTCGAGCCTGCGGCGCAGGAGGGGGTCGGCCACCCCCGGCCGGTCGACCGCGGGGCCGACCAGCCCGTCCGTCCCGGACGCCCCCGGGTCGAGGGCGGCGGGGTCGAGGTAGAGGACCCGCTTGCGGAAACCGGAGCCGCCCGCCGCGCGTCCGTCGTGCGCGACCAGCGGCGGCAGCAGCGTCATCGGGGCCTCCTCGGTCCCGTGCGGTCGCCGGTCCAGGTCGTAGCGCACGGCGCCGTCGTCGACGATCAGGACCGTCCACGTGGAGTGCGCGTGCAGCGGGTACCGGTGCCGGACGAAGCGCGCGTGCAGCACCTCCGTGATGCCCGGCACGCGCTGCGGCCGCCAGGCGGTGACGGCCTCGCCCGCCGCCCGCGAACCGGTTCCGGACATGTGCGGAACGTACAAGAGTGCAGGGGTCCTGCCGCCCGAGGATCGACGGCGTGACCGACACCGCCCTGCTCCCCATCTCCTCCGATCGCCCCGCCACCAAGATCGCCGTCGTGCTGCGTGACGACCTGCTCGGCTGGCAGGTCGCGAACGTGACCGCCTTCCTCGCCGCCGGTGTCGCCGCCGGTGTCCCCGAGCTGATCGGCGAGCCCTACGCCGACGCCGACGGCACCGCCTACCTGCCGACCCTCGGTCTGCCGGTGCTCGTGCGCGCCGGGGACGCGACGACGCTCGCGGCCTGCCGGGCCCGGGCGGTCGGCCGCGGACTGCCGGTGGCGGTGTTCACCTCCGCGATGTTCGGCACCGGCAACGACCACGACAACCGTGCCGTGGTCGCGGTGGCCCGGGCCGAGGAGCTCGACCTGGTCGGGCTGGCGCTGCACGGGCCGCGCAACGCCGTCGACAAGATCCTCAAGGGGACGACGACCCATCCGTGACGGCCGGTGCGGCCAGCCCGGCGTCGTCGAACAGCTCCCGCCAGCGCGCCGCCGGGAGCCGGTCCAGCGGCCGGTCGGCCGACGCCCACGCCGCGGCGACGACCTCGGGCAGCAGGTCCGCGCCGACCAGCCCGGCGTCGGTGAGCTCGGCGAGCAGCTGCGGCACGCGGTGCCCGCCCACCCGGGCGACGGCGGCGTCCCAGTCGGCGCGGGTGAGCGGGCGGTCGCGGTCGAGCAGCGCGTTGACGGTGATCTCGTACAGGGCCTGGCTCACGCCGCCAGGATGCCCCCTCAGCCCAGTTCCTCCAGCGCGAGCCCGGTGGAGCGCGGACCGAGCAGGCCGACATCGAGACAGAGCAGCACGATGAGCCCCGCGGCGCCACCGAACACCGCGACCGGCCCGGCCGTGGCCAGCAGCGGGACGGCGACGAACGGGAGGAACGCCGACGTCGCACGGGACAGCGAGTAGGCGATCCCGCCCGCGGTGGAGCGGATCGTCGTCGGGAAGATCTCGGCCTGGTAGATGTGGAACGCGTTGGAGAACACGTTGCTCACCGCGGTCAGCGCGAACCCGGAGCCGACGATCACCAGCGGTGTCGACCCGGCCGCGAACACGATGCCGAGCACTCCGATCGCCAGCGCCGAGGCGATGATCAGCCACTTCCGCTCGAACCGTTCGACCAGCGGGACCGAGGCGAGCGAGCCCAGCGGGTACCCGGCGAAGCTCAGCGCGGCGTAGCCGAGGGACTCGGTGACGTCGAAGCCCTTGGCCACCAGGACCAGCGGCGCGAGCGTGCCGAAACCGTAGTAGGCGACGGTCTGGAGCACCTGGAAGATCAGGAGCATCACCGTGCGGGTGCGGTAGACCCCGCTGAAGGCGATCCGCAGCACCGCGACGGTCGAGCCGGCCCGCGGCCCCCCCGAGTCGGCCGTGGACACCTCCCCCTCGACCGGGGCGCCGGCCCGCCGGGCCACGTCCGCCGCGACGGCGGCGGCCTCCTCGCGCCGCCCGTGGGCGACCAGCCAGCGCGGGGACTCAGGCAGCACGCGGCGCAGCACCAGTACGAAGAACGCGCCCAGGCCCCCGGCGACGAGCAGCCAGCGCCAGCCGTCGACGCCCGCGATCGACTGCGCCGCGACGAGCCGGCCGCCGAGCAGCGCGGCCACCGGCACCCCGAGGAAGCCGACGGTGTACGCCCACGCCGTCCAGCGGCCGCGTACCCGCCGGGGCAGGAACTCGGCCAGGTAGGTGTCGACGAGCACCAGCTCGGCGCCCAGCCCGAGGCCCGCGAGGAAGCGCAGGACGAGGAAGGTCTCCAGGTTCGGCGAGAACGCCGCCGCCACGGAGAACAGCGAGTAGGTGAGCAGGTTCAGCAGGAACACGGTGCGCCTGCCGAACCGGTCGGCCGCGATCGACAGCAGGACCGCGCCGACGAACATCCCGAGGAAGCCCGACGACACCACCGCCGCCTTGCCGGCCGAGCCGAGTGCCCACTCGCGGGCCAGGATCGGGGCCAGCACGCCACCGAGGAACACCTCGTACAGGTCGAAGAACGACCCGATCCCCACCAGGACGACGAGCCGTCGGTGCCATCCCGACAGCGGCAGCGACTCCAGCACCGCCGCGGGTCCGCTCGTGGCCGCCCCGGGCCGGGCCTCCGTCATCGCTGCCCCCTCACCGTCGTTGGCCTTGCTCACCATTGCACATTGCAACGCCGTCGTGCGGTGACCGGTACAGGACGGGCGGCGTCCGGCAGGACCGCCGGGAGCGGCACGACCCACGGTGGCGGTGCACGGACGGTCACCGAGACGGGGCGACCGGCCGCCGTGACTGCCCCGAACGGCCGCTGTCCGGGGATGGTCGGCCCGCTTAGCGTCCCGGACCGATGAGCGCTCCCCACGCCGACGACCGCACCCCCGCGCGCCCGGACGGCCGCCGCAACGGGCATCCGACGACGCTGCTGACCGGCGCCGCGCCCGCCGACGGCCTCCCGGCCCCCGGTACCGCCGCACCCACGACCGGGCCGGTCACACCCGGTCCCGTCCCCGCCCCGCGCGCCGGGGGCTGGACCGGGACGCAGCGGGAACCCGCGCCGGAGCCCACCGAGCTGACCGGACCGGTCGACGCCCGGAACCGGCCGGGCCCGCGGACCCCGCCGCTGCCCTGGCCCGCCGTCCCGGCCGAGCAGCGGCCGGTGGGCGGGGTCCCGGCGCAGCGGACCGGGCCGGCCGTGGGCGCGCAGGCTCCGTGGACCACAGGTCCGGTTCCGGGGCCCGGCCGCGCCCCGTTCCCGACCGCGCCCTGGGCGGTGCCGGTCCAGGGCGGCCCGGTCCAGAGCGGGCCGGTCCAGGCCGGGTCGCGCGCCGCCGCGCCCGTGCCGGTCGTGTACCCGCCCGGCCACGCCGCGTCCGGGACCCCGGCCGGACGGTGGGACGCCCTGCGCGACCGGCTGTCCGCGGCCCGGCTGCCCGACGGCGGGCTGCGCGACGCCGTCGGGCACCGGACCGCGGCGATCGCCGTGGCCGCGACGCTCGTGCTGGCCGCGGCGGTGGTCGTCGCCGCCTACGTCGGCTCCGGGCGCACCGGCGACCCCGGCGCGCCGCAGGGCGCCGGCTCGGGTCCCGCACCGGTGGCGGCCCCGACGGAGCTGGTCGCGGGCACCACCGCGGCCGACCCGGCCGCGTTCGGGTCGCCGGCGTCGTTCACCTCCCCGACCGGCAACATCTCCTGCCGGATCACCGGCGGCGCCGGGGACGGCGCCGTCCGCTGCGACGTCACCGCCCGCACCTGGTCGGCGGGTGACTGTCCGGACGCCGCGCTGGTCACCGGCGGACCGGCGGGCGCCCGCACCGAGTGCGGAGGGGCACCCGTCACGTCCGGCGCGGCGGTGCTCGACTACGGCACCCACCTCACCCAGGGCGACGTCACCTGCGTCAGCTCGCGGACCGGCGTCGAGTGCCGCGACGCCCGCACCGGCGCCGGGTTCGCCGCGGCCCGGGCGGCGTACCGGCTCTACTGACCCGCCCGCTACCGTCACCGACCGTGAGCGCCGCCGACCCGCCCGTTGTCGTCGAGATCTTCACCGACGGTGCCTGTGTCCCGAACCCGGGGCCGGGCGGGTGGGGCGCGGTGCTGCGGTACGGCAGCCACGAGCGTGATCTGTACGGCGGCGAGCCGGAGCGCACGACGAACAACCGGATGGAGCTCACCGCCCCGATCCGCGCGCTGGACGCGCTGACCCGGCGCAGCGTCGTCCACCTGCACACCGACAGCACCTACGTGCGCAACGGCATCACCCAGTGGCTGCCGCGCTGGCAGGCCCGCGGCTGGCGGACCGCGGCCGGCGAGCCGGTCAAGAACGACGACCTGTGGCGCGAGCTCGACGCCGCCGTCCGCCGGCACGACGTCACCTGGTTCTGGGTGAAGGGCCACGCGGGGCACCCGGAGAACGAGCGTGCCGACCGGCTCGCCGCCCGCGGCTGCGAGGAGGCGGGCGGGCGCGTGTCCGGGAAGCGGCCGTCCCGCACGCGGTGACGCCGGGGAGATAGCGTCGGCTCCGTGGCCGACTCGTTCCCCCGCCTGCACGCCCGCACCCGCCGCTTCACCCTCGGGGTCCCCCGCGGGTTCACCGTCGCCCGGGACGGGTCGCGGGCGGTGTTCCTGCGCAGCCGGTCCGGCACCGACCCGGTCACCTGCCTGTGGTCGGTCGACGCCGCGACCGGTGCCGAGCGGCTGCTCGTGGACCCGGCGTCGGTGCCCGGGCTGCCGGGCGAGGAGGACCTGCCCGCCGCCGAGCGGGCCCGCCGCGAGCGGGTCCGGGAGCAGGCGGGCGGCGTCGTCGGGTACACCACCGACGCCGCGGTCACCCGGGCCGTGTTCGCGCTGTCCGGGCGGCCGTTCACCGTCGCCCTGACCGGGGAGCCGGACGTGCGGCCACTCGACGTCGGCGGGATCGAGGCCGTGGTGGACCCGCGGATCGACCCGAACGGCGCCCGGGTCGCCTTCGTCGCCGACCGCGCCCTGCACCTGCACGACCTCACGACCGGCACGACGACCGCCCTGCTCACCCCCGACGGCGACGACGTCTCCTGGGGTCTGCCCGACTTCGCCGCGGCCGAGGAGATGGACCGCCACCGCGGGTTCTGGTGGTCCCCCGACGGCGACGCGCTGCTCGTCGCCCGGGTGGACGAGTCCCCGGTCGCCCGCTGGCACATCGCCGACCCGGCGCACCCCGACCGCGTCCCGACCACGGTCCGCTACCCCGCCGCCGGCACCCCGAACGCCCGCGTGGGGCTGGTCGTCGTCGCGCTGGACGGCACCCGCACCACCGTGACCTGGGACGACGAGACCTACGAGTACCTCGCCACAGCGGACTGGGACACCCACGGGCCGCTGCTGTCGGTCCAGCCGCGCGACCAGCGGGAGGTCCGCACCCTGGCCGTGGACCCCGCGACCGGTCGGACCACGACGCTGCACTCCCAGACCGACCCGGTGTGGGTGGAGAACGTTCCGGGTGTCCCGGCGCGCACCGCGTCCGGGGCGCTGGTGCGGGCCGAGGACTCCGGCGGGGCGCGTCGGCTCGTCGTCGGCGACACGTACCTGACCGGCCCGGAGCTGCAGGTGCGTGGGGTCGTCGGCATCGACGGCGAGACCGTCCTGTTCCGGGCCTCGACGGAGCCGACCTCGGTGGCCGTCTACTCGGTGACCCCGGGGTCCGAGCCGGTCGCGGTGACGCCGACGACCGGGGTGCACACCGTCGCCGCGGCGGGGGGCACCACCGTCCGCGTCTCCCAGGACCTCGCGACGGCGCCGCACGCGGTGCTCGTCACCGCCGGCGGGGCGGAGCACCCGGTCGCCGGGCACGCCGTCGACCCCGGGTTCGACCCGGCCCCGGTGCTGCACTCCTTCGGTGAGCGGGAGCTGCGCACCGCGGTGTTCCTGCCGTCGGGCCACGTGCCGGGCACTCCGCTGCCGGTGCTGCTCGACCCCTACGGCGGCCCGCACTCCCAGCGGGTGCTGCAGGCCCGCAACGCGCACCTGACCAGCCGTTGGTTCGCCGAGCAGGGCTTCGCCGTGCTGGTCACCGACGGTCGTGGCTCCCCCGGGCGCGGCCCGGAGTTCGAGCGCGCGATCCACGGCGACCTGGCGGGCCCGGTGCTGGAGGACCAGGTCGCGGCGTTGCACGCCGCCGCGGCGGCCTATCCCGACCTCGACCTGGGCCGGGTCGGGATCCGCGGCTGGTCGTTCGGCGGGTACCTGTCCGCGCTCGCGGTGCTGCGGCGTCCCGACGTCTTCCACGCCGGCATCGCCGGGGCCCCGGTCACCGACTGGACGCTCTACGACACCCATTACACCGAGCGCTACCTCGGGATGCCGGGCGGCGAGCCGTACACCCGCTCGTCGATCATCGACGACGCCGCGACGCCGCCGACCCCGGAGCGGCCGCACCGTCCGCTGATGGTCGTGCACGGTCTCGCCGACGACAACGTCGTCGCCGCGCACACCCTGCGGCTGTCCTCGGCGCTGCTCGCGGCCGGGCGTGCCCACCAGGTGCTGCCGCTGTCCGGGGTCACCCACATGACGCCGCAGGAGGTCGTCGCCGAGAACCTGCTGCTCCTGCAGGTCGGGTTCCTCCGGGACGCGCTCGGCGCCTGAGCGCGAACACGTGTTTCACCGATTCCGACGATCACCGGCGCCGGCCGGACCTGATCTCCGGGCACCGCGTCGTCGCAGCTGAGAGCGCCGTGCGTCCGGCCACGACCGGATGCGCGGCCGTCGCCGGTCCCCACGGGAGGGCTCCGGGCCCGCTTGCGACCCCGCTCACACTGTGGCTCCCTGGGCCTCGGGGATCACCTCCGCCGGGCCCGGTCACGGGCGGCCGGCGGGCGTGGGCGACGACGCCGTGGGGAGCAGCATGACGATGTCCGGCCGGGCCACGCGGTCCCTGTGGATCTGCGAGCCGTGCGGCTTCGTCTACGACCCGGAGGAGGGCGACCCGGACGGCGGCGTCGAGCCGGGCACCCCCTTCGAGGACATCCCCGACGACTGGATGTGCCCGATCTGCGGCGCCGCCAAGTCGGACTTCCGCCCGTTGGAGCCGGGAGAACAGTTCCCGGGGTGAGGACACCGAGACCATGGTCATGATCGCCGGATACGACCACTTCGTCCAGCTGGCCGAGTCGCTGCAGTGGGACGAGACCGACCTCGACCTGGGCCCGGACCGCGACGCCTGGACCCGGCTCGCGCCGGACGAGGCGGCGACCGTGCGCGGGCTGGTCGCCGGGTTCGCCGTCGCCGAGGCCTCGGTGGCCGGGCAGCTCGGCTCGTACCAGGCCGCGGCGCTCGACGACACCATGCAGGCCGCGTTCCGCGCCCAGGCCCGTGACGAGGCGTGGCACGCCCGGTTCTTCGACCTGGTCGCCGCGCAGGTGCTGGGGGTCCCCGGCGGCACCCCGGCCGACCGGCTGGACGTGCTGCGACGCGAGGTGAGCTCGGAGCTCGTCGACCTGTTCGAGCACCGGCTGCCGTCGACCGCCCGCCGGCTCGCCGACGACCACACCGGGCTGACCGGGGCGGTCGGGCTCTACCACATGGTCATCGAGGGCGTGGTGCTGCTGGCCGGCCAGCACGCGATGCTCCAGGCCCTGGACCGGCTGTTCGTCCCGCTGCCGGGCGTGCGCCGCGGGACCGAGCTGGTCCTGCGCGACGAGCGCTGGCACATCGGCTTCGGCTCGCGGGTCGTGCAGAGCGCCGAGCTGGGCGGTGAGGAGGCCGACGCGCTGCTCGAGCAGGGCGAGACCGCGGCGAAGGTCTGGGGCGGGCTCATCACACCCGACGCGATCGCGCTCGCGGTGAAGCAGCACCGCCGCCGCCTCAAGGCGGCGGGCATCAAGTTCTGGTGACACCCCCTTTCGAGAAACACGTGTTTCATTCCTCCGGGCCCGCGGCCCGACCTGCGCGGAATGGACGCGGACGGTTCCGCGGGCGAGGCGAGCAGGTGTCCACACCGGAGCCCGCGGCGCCGCCCGGGATGCGACGTCGCACGTCACGACGGGGACGGACACCTCGCCCCCGCCAAGGTGCGGGCACTGCACCGATGTCACCGACCTCTGGCGACGCGATTCCCGGAGCCGCCGCCCGCGATTTACCACCGTTTCCGAAAACCCCCTCGAACGACACGGACGAATACTCCGGACGTCCCCGGAGAATCGCCGACGAGTCGACGATATGACACCACGCAGGCGGATCTGACCTGCTGGAAGATCGTCCGCGCCGAGCACCGGCCGTTGCGGGAGATCGTTTCGCACATCGACCCGAGCATTCATGATCGTCGGCGCGGAATCGGGTGCGCGCGCGGGGTTGACGCTTACCACCGCGCAGTGTGAAAGTGATCACGTACCCGCCGACGAATTGCGCTCGGGAGGAAAGTGTCAATGACGACCACCGACAACGAACGCGCCGAACAGCTGGAGGCCGCGGGCCTCGGCCGGCAGAACCGGCTGGCGCTCGGCCGGCTGCTCGGCAGCGGGACCATCGGGTACGCCGAGGAGGGACCCGACGGCGTCCTCCGGGCGACGATCCGGATCCCCGAGGACGAGATCTGCTACGAGCCCGGGATCCTCATCCTCCCGCACGGCGGTGACATCGAGCTGACCCTGATCAACGACGACAAGAACACCCACTGCGCGGTGCTGCCCAGCAACGGTGACCCGAAGTTCATCTGGCTGGTGAACCACTCCAAGGGCACCGCGAAGATCAACCTCGACGGGCCGGGAACGTACTACTACGGCTCCGCGAGCGGCAACGACGAGGGCCGCGGTCTCACCGGCTCGATCGTCATCGGGGGCGAGGTACCCGACCACGCCAAGCTCGACCGTCCCCCGCAGCCGCGACCGTAGGAAGGATCCCGAGATGACCGACTACGTCGACGCGGGCGAAGCGATCCCGCACGTGCAGCTCACCAACGTCCGGGGCGAGGCCCCGGCCACCTCCACCGTGGACTACGACCGCATCCGCGGCGCGCGCTCCGAGCCGCAGAACTGGCTGACCTACTACGGCACCTACGACGGCCAGCGCTACAGCGAGCTCGACCAGATCGACAGGGACTCCGTCCGCCGGTTGTCCCCCGCCTGGGTCTTCCAGGCCGGGGCCGTCGGCATGCAGTCCGGTGCGTCGACCTACTCGTTCGAGGCATCACCGATCGTCGTCGAGGGCGTCATGTACGTCTCGGGCCCGGACGGCCGCGCCTGGGCGATCGACGCGAGGACCGGCGAGGAGCTGTGGCGCTACAAGCACGCCTCGCCCTACGACGTGTCCCTGTGCTGCGGCAACGTCAACCGCGGTCTCGCCGTCGGGCACGGCAAGGTCTACCTGTACACCCTCAACGCGCACATCGTCGCGCTCGACGCGACGACCGGGAAGGTCGTGTGGGACACCGTCAACGGTGACGTCCGCGCCGGGGAGAGCGGCTCCGTCGCGCCGCTGATCGTCAAGGACCTGGTGATCGTCGGGAGCGCCGGCGGGGAGTTCGGCGTCCGCGGACACCTCGACGCGTTCGACGCGCACACCGGTGAGCGGCGCTGGCGCTGCTACACCGTCCCGAAGCCGGGCGAGCCCGGCTCGGAGACCTGGCCCGACGACGGCGAGGCCTGGCAGCGCGGCGGCGGGAACTGCTGGGTGACACCCACCTACGACCCGGAGCTGGAGCTGCTGTTCCAGGGCACCGGGAACCCCGCGCCGGACTTCGACGGCGGCGTCCGGCCGGGCGACAACCTCTACACCGACTCGACGATCGCGGTGGACGTCAACACCGGCGAGATCCGGTGGCACTACCAGTTCACCCCGCACGACCTGTGGGACTACGACTCCACGATGGAGAACGTCCTGTTCGACGCACCGGACGGGCGCAAGCTGCTCGCCCACGCGGACAAGAACGGCTACTTCTTCGTGCTCGACCGGACCAACGGCGAGCTCGTGCGCGTGTTCCCGTTCGTCGACCGGATCACCTGGGGCGAGATCACGCCGGACGGCACGGTGACGCCGAAGATCTACCCCGACGAGGAGGGCGTCCCGGTGCACTTCTGGCCGGGCCCGGCGGGCGGCAAAGAATGGACGCACATGTCCTACAACCCGCAGACCGGGTTGATGTACGTGCCCGTCCAGGAGGTCGGGGCGACCGCCACCCGGCGCCGCCGCGAGTTCAAGGAGTCCATCCCCTACTGGGGCGCCGGCGTCGCCGTCGACATCGAGGACTTCTACGGGTTCGTCGCCGCCATCGACCCGCTCACCGGCGAGGAGAAGTGGCGCTGGAACAACGAGTACCCGATGTGCGCGTCGACGCTGACCACCGCGGGCGGCCTGGTCTTCCAGGGCACCCCGACCGGTGAGTTCGTCGCGCTCGACGCCTCGACCGGGGAGAAGCTCTGGTCGTTCCAGTGCGGGAGCGGGCACCACTCCAGCCCGACCACCTTCGAGGTCGACGGCAGGCAGTTCGTCGCCGTGCCGACCGGGTGGGGCGGCTGGGTCGAGGGGTTCCTGCCGGGTCTGCTCGGCGCGGCCGCGGGTGACGCGTTGTTCTGCTTCGCGCTGCCCGAGCAGTAGGACCCGCCGTTCCCGGGAACCCGGACGTCGTGAGGAGGGAGGTGATCGCATGGAGTCGACCACCGAGTGGGAGGCGCCGGAGTTCGAGGAGATCGGCTGCGCGCCCGAGGTGACGATGTACATCGCCCGTACCGAGGCGTGAGACGGCCGACGGCCGGGGGTGCGCGAACGGCGCGCCCCCGGCCGTCGCCGTGGAACAAGGGGGTGCCATGAGGATCCGGGTCCTCGGCTCGGCGGCGGGTGGCGGGTTCCCGCAGTGGAACTGCGGCTGTCCGGGCTGCCGGGCGGTGCGCGACGGCTCACGGCCGGCGACGCCGCGCACCCAGTCCTCGATCGCCGTCTCCCCCGACGGCAGGCGGTGGTGGCTGGTCAACGCCTCCCCCGACATCCGCACCCAGCTCGCCGACACGCCCGCGCTGCACCCCACCGGCGACCGGACGACCCCGCTGCAGGGGGTGCTGCTCACCGACGCCGAGATCGACCACACCCTCGGGCTGGTGCTGCTGCGCGAGGGCCGCGGGGTGTCGCTCCACGCCACCGCGGCGACCGAGCGGACCCTGCGCGAGGGGTCCGGGCTGCTGGGCACCCTGGAGCGGTTCTGCCCGGTGACCTGGACCGAGGTCGTCCCCGGCTCCGACCACGACCTCGGCGGCCTGGCCTACCGCGCGTTCGACGCGCCGACCGGCAAGCACGACCGGTTCGCGTCCCCGCGCAGCGCAGGCGGAGCGGGCATCGGTACCGCCGAGGGCCTGCCCGGGCGCGTCGTCGGGTACCGGTTCACCGACACCGCGTCCGGCCGGTACGCCGTGTACCTGCCCGGTGTCCAGGAGCTGACCCCCGCGGTGCAGGACGAGATCGACGGCGCGGACCTGCTGCTCGTCGACGGCACGACCTGGCACGACGACGAGCTGGTGCGGCTCGGGCTGGCCGCGAAGACCGCGCACGACATGGGACACCTGCACATCGGCGGCCGTGGTGGCAGCCTGGAGGTGCTCACCGCCCTCGGTGTGCCCCGGATCGTCTACGTGCACGTCAACAACACCAACCCCGTCCTGCTGGAGGACTCCGCCGAACGCGCCGCGGTCACCGCCGCCGGGGTCGTCGTCGGGTTCGACGGACTGGAACTGGAGGTCTGACATGACCGCTCCGGACACCGCGCTGGTGCGACGCCTGCGGGCGCACGCCACGCAGTACCACTCGGCGCACCCGTTCCACGTCCGCATGAACGACGGCACCCTGACCCCCGACCAGATCCGCGGATGGGTCGCGAACCGGTTCGCCTACCAGGAGGCCATCCCGGTCAAGGACGCGGCGATCCTGTCGAACTGCCCCGACGTCGGGGTCCGTCGGCGGTGGATCCGCCGGATCACTGACCATGATGGGGTCCACGACGGCCGGGAACCGGGCAGCGGGAACTCCGGACAGGGGGGTATCGAGGCGTGGCTGCGGCTCGGCGAGGCGTGCGGGCTGAGCCGGTCGGAGATCCTCGACCACCGGCACGTCCGGCCCGGGGTGCGGTTCGCCGTCGACGCCTACGTCGGCTTCGCCCGCACGAGGCCGTGGGTCGAGGCGGTCGCGTCGTCGCTGACCGAGCTGTTCGCCCCGGACCTGATGGCCGAGCGGCTGGCGGCGTTCGAGAAGTACTACACCTGGATCGACCCGGACGGGCTGCAGTACTTCCGCAACCGCCTGGTCCAGGCCCCGCGGGACTCCGAGCACGCGCTGGAGGTCGTCGTCGCGCACTGCCGCACGCCCGCCGAGCAGGACGCCGCCGAGGCCGCGCTGTCGTTCAAGTGCGACGTGCTGTGGGCGATCATGGATGCGATCGACCATGCCTACGCGTGACGGGTCGACGGCCGCCGGTGCGGCGCGGGTGCCGGCACCGCGGCGCGGCGAGCGGGCCGCCCGCGCGGCCACGGTGACCGGGGGCTCCCGGCCCCGGCTGGGCCGGCACGTGCGGATGCGCCCGGACCGCCCGACCGACGGCTGGGTGCTGCTCGGGCCGGAGACCGTCGTCGTGCTGAACCGGACCGGGCACGCGGTGCTGCGCCTGTGCGACGGCGAGCGCACCGTCGACGACATCGTCGCCGCGCTGGTCGCGGACTTCGACGAGGCCGACGAGCTGGTCGTCGGGGAGCAGGTGCGGCACTACCTGGCCCGGCTCGTCGACCGGAACCTGGTGGCGCTCGGATGAGCGACCCGCGCCCGTTCGGGCTGCTCGCCGAGCTCACCTACCGCTGCCCGCTGGCGTGCGCCTACTGTTCGAACCCGATCGAGCTGTCCCGCTACGACGACGAGCTGTCCACCGCCGACTGGCAGCGCGTGTTCGGCGAGGCCGCGGCCATGGGCGTGCTGCAGTGCCACCTGTCCGGCGGGGAGCCGCTGCTGCGCCGGGACCTGCCCGAGCTGGTCCGCACCGCCGCCGAGCTGGGCATGTACACCAACCTGGTGACCAGCGCGATGGGCCTGTCCCGCCCGCGGGCCGAGGCGCTGCGCGCGGCGGGCCTGGACCACGTACAGGTCAGCGTGCAGGCCGACGAGCCCGCCACCTCCGACCGGATCGCCGGGATCCGGTCGTTCGAGCGGAAGCTGGAGGCGTGCGCGCTGGTGCGCGAGCTGGGCTGGCCGCTCACGGTCAACGTGGTCCTGCACCGCGGCAACATCGACCGGGTCGGCGCGATCGTCGACCTCGTGGAGCGCCTCGGCGCCGACCGGGTGGAGCTCGCCAACACCCAGTACTACGGCTGGGCGTGGCGCAACCGGTCGTCGCTGCTGCCGACGGCTGCGCAGCTCGACCGGGCCGAGGAGGTCGTCTCCGCCGCCCGGGCGCGGCTGGCCGGGTCGATGGAGGTCGTGCACGTGCTGCCCGACTACTACTCCCGCCACCCCAAGCCGTGCATGGGGGGCTGGGCGCAGCGCCAGCTCACCGTCGCCCCGAACGGCGACGCGCTGCCCTGCCCGGCGGCGCAGACCCTGCCGCTGCCGCGGGCCTCGGTCCACGACACGGGCCTGGCCGAGATCTGGACGTCGGCGCCGCTGTTCACCGCCTACCGCGGCGAGGACTGGATGCAGGAGCCGTGCCGGACCTGCGACCGGCGCGAGATCGACCTGGGCGGGTGCCGCTGCCAGGCGTTCCAGCTCACCGGCGACGCCGCGGCCACCGACCCGGTGTGCCACCTGTCGCCCGAGCACGGACTCGTCGAGGACGTGGTGGGCGAGGCCAACCGGCCGGGGCGGGTCGACCTGGAGCTCGCCCCCCGCCCGCACCGCTGAGCCCGACCGGGTCAGCGCAGGTGCGCGGCGTCCCAGAAGCGGTACGACCGGTCCGCGGGGTCGACGACCGCGTCGTCGACCTGCGGTCCGGCGGCGATCAGCCGACGCAGGTAGTCCCCCACACCCGTCCCGACCACGCGGCGCTCGTCCTCGTCCGGCCCGGCGACGACGATCTGCCCCACGGTGCCGCCCGGCTCCGGGACGGTGTCGACGACCAGGGCGTTCCCGCCGCCGTCGACGGCCAGTGGCCACCAGCCCACGTCCCAGTAATGGGCGCGCACGGGGTCGCCCGCGCGCACGGTCACGAAGTCGCTCCCCACGGTGGCGACGGCGTCGACCCAGACGCGGTACTCGCGGGTCGCCTCGGCCAGCGGGACGAAGCGGTAGGTCGCGGGGAACAGGCTCGTCGCGACCTCCGGGTGCGGACCGGGGGCTCGCGGGTGGTCGGCCAGCTGGCCGTCGGCGAGCGTGTAGAGCGCCCGCAGCGCGGCCGGGAACTCCCGGCCGAACACGGCCTCGGCGTCGGCGACCGCGCCCGGCTCCGCGGGCGCGCGGAGGTTGGACGAGGCCGGGATCCCGGCCCGTTCCAGCACGTCGAGCCAGCGGGGCCAGTCGGTCGCGACGCCGTCGTCGGGAGCCCCGCCGGAGAGGTCACGGTCACCGGTCACGTGTGCACCCTGCCACGACGGGCGGGCCCGGGACGCACCCGCCGACGGGTTCTGGCAGGGTCGTCGCACACCCCAGGCCCGCCCCCCGTGGGCCGTCCCCGTCCGTGAGGAGCACGTCCGTGTCCGCACCGCAGAAGCCCGCCGTCGAGATCGTCGACGGCCCGCTGCCCACCGACCTCGTGACCGAGGACCTCTCCGTCGGCGACGGCCAGGAGGCCAAGCCCGGTGACACCGTCGCCGTGCACTACGTCGGGGTCTCGCAGTCCACCGGCCGCGAGTTCGACAACTCCTACGACCGCGGCCAGCCGCTGCAGTTCGGGCTCGGCGCCGGGCAGGTCATCTCCGGCTGGGACAACGGCGTCGCCGGGATGAAGGTCGGCGGCCGCCGCCGGCTCGTGATCCCGCCGCACCTGGGCTACGGCGCCCAGGGCGCGGGCGGCGTCATCGCCCCGAACGAGACCCTGATCTTCGTCTGCGACCTGGTGGGCGTGCGCTGACCGCACTCCTGCTGATCTCCGACACCCACCACCCGAGCCGCGGGGCCGCCCACTCCGGTGGGCTCCCCGGGCCGGTGTGGGACGCCGTCGACGCCGCCGACGTCGTGGTGCACGCCGGTGACTGGTGCTCGGTGGAACTGCTCGACCGGGTCGCGGGCCGCGCGGCCCGGCTGCTCGCCTGCTGGGGCAACAACGACGGCGACGACGTGCGCGCCCGGCTGCCGGAGACGGCCCGGGCGAGGATCGACGGGGTCCGGGTCGCGGTGACCCACGAGACCGGCCCGAAGCAGGGCCGCGAACGCCGGGCACTCGCCGCGCACCCCGACACCGACCTGCTGGTGTTCGGGCACTCGCACATCCCGTGGGACTCCGTCGCCGACGGGCTGCGCCTGCTGAACCCGGGGTCGCCGACCGACCGGCGCCGGATGCCGACCCACACCTGGATGACGCTGACCCTGCACGACGGCCGGATCGACGACGTCGTGCTGCACCACCTCTGACGTCCCGTCAGCCGTCGTCGTCAGCCGTCGTCATCGTCGTCGGGCTGCTGGCCCCGGTCCTGCGGGACCGGAGCCGCCGGGGCCTGCCGGTCGTCGTCCACCCGGGTCGCCGACGACGGGCCGCCGGCCGGGGAGTCGTCGTCGCGGGCGCCCTCGCCCGTGCCGAACACCAGCACCAGGCCGATCAGCGCGGCCACGACCGCGAGCGCCGCGGCCATCCGGTCCTTCGTGAGCCGGTCCTTCGTGGGCATCGGGTCTCCCTGCGGGTGCTCAGTCGTCGACGGGGACGCCGCCGAAGACGGTGAGGCTGACGACGAAGTAGGCGGCGTAGAGCACGAGCAGCACCACGCCGTGCCAGCGGCGGATCCGCCCGGTGCCGAGGAACACCGCGGAGAGCACCGTCAGCCCGAGCAGCACCGGCAGGTGCCAGACCAGGGCCGTCGGGTCGACCACGATCGACCCGCCGACCAGCAGGATCACGCCGAGCTTGCCGGTGACCGAGAACACGACGCTGCCGAGCACGTTCGCGACGGCGATCTCGGGTGCGCCGCGCCGGGCCGGCTCGACGGTGATGAGGATGTCCTCGAGCGACAGTGCGAGCGTCGCGATGGTGACCCCGAAGACCGTCCCGCTGATCGCCCAGGTCTCGAGGATGCCCTCGGTGCCCTGCCCGGCGACGAGTGCGCCGACGACGAGCCCGATCAGCGCGATGACGGCGAACAGGACGGTCCGCCCGGGCGGCTGGGACCGTGCCTTCAGGAACCCGTCGTCGACGCGCAGGTCCTCGGGCAGCCGGAACCCGGGGCTGCTGCCGTCCGCCGTCCCGGTCCGGAGCGGGCCGCTCGTCGCGACCGTCGCCGTCGTGCTCCCGCCCGCGCCGACCCCGGCCCGCTCCAGCTGCTCGTAGACCTCGGCGTTGCGCCAGACGGGCCGTCGGGCGGAGTACTCGCGGTAGGCGATCCAGCCGACGAAGGCGACGAACAGCAGGATCAGCACGACGCCGGTCCCGGCGGTGAGCAGGCCGCCGAGCGCCAGCAGGAACATCACCACCGGAGCGGCGACGTAGAGCGCGAGGTAGTCGCGCGGGACCTCGACCCGGGTCGGCGCGATGATCGCGGCGAGAGCCAGCACGATGCCGGTCAGCGCGATCGTGGTGCCGATGACGGTGCCGAGCGCGACGTCGCTGAGGTCCTCCATGTTGAGGACGACGCCGAACGCGAGGTCGTCGAACTCGATGCCGGTGAAGACGACGGCGATCAGGAACAGCGAGATCGCCCAGCGGCTCGCCACCCCGACCAGGTAACCGATGAGCTTCTCCGCGCTGTAGACCAGCACGGCGACGCCCAGGACGAACTCGATCACCGGGATCATGCGTCAGCCCCTCGCTACACTGCCAGGATCACTCGATGGTGACCTGGGCCACGTGCCGATGCAACACTTGACACCGCGAGCGCGATGTCTCGGCAGGTCAGGGGCGGCGCCGTCGACGGGGGCGGACACGGAGCCGCCCCGGTGTCCGATGCGGACGCCGGGGCGGAGGGAGGCCGTCGGGGACGGTGGGTCTCAGTCGCGCGGGGGCGCGCTGACGCGGTGGTCGGCCTGCTCGTCGCGGGCCTCGATCTGCGCGGCCTCCTCCTTCGTGCGGGCCAGCGGCGGCGCGGTGATCCCGCTGCCCTGCTCGGCCAGCTCGGGCTTCATCCGGACCGCGACGAGGCTGGCGATCGTGGTGATCGCGAGGACGCCGACGATGACGCCGAGCGAGAGCCCGATCCCGACCTCGGGGACCGGGACCGGCTGCCCGCCGTTGATGAAGGGCAGCTCGTTCTCGTGCAGGGCGTGCAGGGCGAGCTTGACGCCGATGAAGGCGAGCAGCACCGCCAGGCCGTAGGACAGGAAGACCAGCTTGTTGAGCAGCCCGCCGAGCAGGAAGTAGAGCTGGCGCAGCCCCATCAGCGCGAACGCGTTCGCGGTGAAGACGAGGTAGGGCTCCTGGGTGAGCCCGAAGATCGCCGGGATCGAGTCCAGGGCGAACATGATGTCGGTGACGCCGATGGCGATCATCACGATCAGCATCGGGGTCAGCCAGCGCTTGCCGTCGATCTTCACCGTGGTCTTGGCGCCGTGGTAGTCGTCGGTGACCGGGAAGGCCTTGCGGACCCACTTCAGGACCCGGCCCTCCTTCCACTCCTCGTCGTCGCCGCCGGCGGCCTGCTTGACCAGCGAGACCGCGGTGTAGATGAGGAACGCGGCGAAGAGGAAGAACACCCAGCTGAAGCGGTCGATGACCGCCGCGCCCGCGGCGATGAAGATGCTGCGCATGATCAGCGCGATCACGATGCCGACCAGCAGCACCCGGTGCTGGTGGAGGACCGGGACCTTGAACGCGGACATGATGATGAGGAAGACGAACAGGTTGTCGACCGACAACGAGTACTCGGTCAGGTAGCCGGCGAAGAACTCGCCGGCGTAGGTGCCGCCGGAGAAGAACCAGACCCCGCAGCCGAACGCGACGGCCAGCGCCACGTAGAAGACGACCCAGCGGGTGACCTCGCCCAGGGTCACGGCGTGCGGCTTGTGGTCGTTGAGCCACAGGTCCGCGCCGATCACCAGCACGAACCCGACGATGGTGACCAACCAGACCCACAGGGGTACGTTCACGGACTTCCTCCAGACCAGGGCAGTATCAGACAGCCCGAGGTCTCTCCCGCCACGGCACCCTGGTCCTGCGACTGCCGAGCGTGGCCGGTGGTGCCGGGTCCGCGCGCGAGCCACGCTCACGACGACACCGTGCTGACGACACCACCGCGGTAGGGATACTCCCCTGCGGTAGGTGAAGTGTCCTCCCTGCACCGTTGCGTGGCGAGTCGGGGTGACCCAGTGCACCCGGTCGGTGACCCACTTCGTCCGTAGTGTCCGGTTCAGTGACGCGCGGGACGGCTGAGCCGGACCTTGTCGATCTCCTCACCGAGGTCGGTGATCGCGTGCACGACGAGCTCGGAGTCGGTGCCGTGCGAGCCGGGCACCACCGAGCAGCGCAGATAGGCGTAGCCGAGGTACCGGGTCCGCGACCAGGTGACGGTCTCGGCCTGCTTCTGGTCGTCGGGTCCCGCTACGAAGCTCGTGACCGGCGCCTGCTCGGTCTCCTGGCCACGGTGGCTGTCGGTCTCGCCGGGCTGCCAGCGGTAGCGGGGCCGTCCGCCGGAGCCGACGCAGACGTAGGTGGTGCCGTCGGTCTCCGGGTGGACGGTCGAGCGGTCCGGGGCCGGGCGGGTGGGGCGGCCGTCGCGGATGGGGTCGGTGCGCTCGTACTGGTGGTTGTGGCCCTGGACGCACAGGTCGACCCGGTAGCGGTCGCACAGCGGCGCCAACGCCCGTCGCACCCCGGCGTCGGAGGCGTGCGCGCCGGAGGTGGCGAAGGCGCAGTGGTGGAAGAACAACACGATCCACTCGATGTCCGGGTCGGCGCGCCAGCCGGCCAGGGTCCGCTCCAGCCAGGCCAGCTGGGTGCCGCCGGAGTAGCCGGCGTTGGTCGGGATCTCGGTGGACAGGTCGTTGGCGTCGACGCTGGCGACCCCGACGGTGCCGTGGGTGAACGCGTACACCGAGGGGCAGCCGCGGGGGCCGGTCCCGGGCAGCGACAGCCGGGCGGCGTGCCCGGCGTAGCCGTGTGCGGGGCCGTCGGCCCGGTTCAGGTCGTAGAGCGCCTCCATGTCGTGGTTGCCGGTGGCGAACATCCACGGGGTCGACGCGGCCGAGCGTTCGATCGCGGCGAAGTAGGTGCTCCAGACCGTGGGGTCGAAGCTGTCGTGGGCCTCGTCGTCGTGCCCCGCGCCGTCGAGGGCGGGCTTCCCGGCACCGGAGGGGTCGGCGTAGCAGATGTCGCCGGCGAGCAGGTGGAACGCGGGCTGCTCCGCTGCGACGAGCGCGGTCAGCGCCTCCGACGGCATCGGACTGCGGTGGGTGTCGTCGGCCTTGTAGAGATTCGGCTCGGCGCCGGTGCTGACACCCTGGTCGGCGAACGCGGTGAAGGTGAACCGGTGCCGGGTGCCGCGCGGCGCGGCCGTGCGGAACGTGCTGGTCGCGGTGGTCGTCGCGGTGCCGTCCGCGCCCTCCAGCCGGAACCGGTAGACGTAGCGGCTGCCGGGGGTCAGGCCGTCGGCGCGGGCATGGACGAACCACTGCCGGGTGCCCCGGATGCCGCCGTCGGCCTGCGGGACCAGGCTCTCCAGCGGGCGGACCTGCACCGGGAGGGTCAGGCCGAACCCGGAGTCGGTACCGACGTCGACGACCATCCGGCCGGGCGGCGGTGCCGCGGTCAGCTCCCCGGAGAACGACATCGACCGGGCCGGGTCCGGCCCGTAGGCCAGGTGCCGTCCGACGACGGTGACCGGCGCGGGTCCGGCGGCCGCGGCGACCCCGCGTGCCCACGGTGACCCGGACGCGGCGAGCGTGGCCAGCACGCCGGCGCCGCCGCGCAGCGCGGTGCGCCGGCTGACGGGGTGCCGACGCAGGAACGCGGCCAGCCAGTCCTGCTGGTCGGCGATCGTCATGTCGACGGCGAGTGCCCGCGGGACACCGACGCCGGGGGTCTCTCCGGTGGGGTTGACGCTCACACCCGGTGACGGTGCCGGGTCGCGGCTTCCGGTCGGCGTTGCACGGCGGAACAGAAGGTGAACGGGCGACGACACCCGGGGGTCGCGCGCCGTTGGTGCGGAGTTCATCCCGCGGTGGCCGGTTCCCGCGGCACCGGCGCGGGGACGGTCCGGTGGACGGGAACGGACGGGACGTGGTGGGGCGCACGCACCGCCCCGCGACGCGGCCGCGGGGATCTGCGTAGTTTCGACGAGGTGCACGTGCTCCCCCGGGCCCGGTGGGTCCGTACCCCGATCGTGGCGGCGACGGTCACCGCTCTGGTGCTGGCGTTCGCCCCCGCCGCGGCGGCCGCCCCCGGTGTCCCGGGCGCGACGGCGGCACCCGCCGCGGCGGCCGCCGACGACGGCGGGTCGGTCGCCGTCACCGCCGAACGGGTCGCCGTCCCGGCCGGCCCCGGACAGCCGGGCACGATCGACCTGGACACCTCGCTCTACGTCCCCGCCTCGGCGACCGCGGCCTCCCCCGCCCCCGCGGTGCTGGTCGCGCACGGCTTCGGCGGGAGCAAGGACTCGGTCGACTCCGACGCCCGCGAGCTCGCCGCCCGCGGGTACGTCGTGCAGACGTGGACCGCGCGCGGTTTCGGCGCCTCCGGCGGCAGCATCGGGCTCGACGACCCGGACCGCGAGGTGGCCGACGCCTCCCGGCTGGTCGACCGGTTGTCCCGGCGCGCGGACGTGCAGCAGGACGGCCCCGGTGACCCCCGCGTCGGGGTGACCGGCGGCTCCTACGGCGGCGGCCTCGCCCTGCTGCTGGCCGGCTACGACCGGCGGATCGACGCGATCGTCCCGGTGATCACCTGGAACGACCTCGGGCAGGCGCTGTTCCCGAACAACGCCGTCCCCACCGGCACGAGCGCACCCGGCACCCCCGCCGCGGGAGCGGGCGCCGGTGACGGGGTGTTCAAGAGCGGCTGGGCCGGGGTGTTCTTCGGCTCCGGAGGCCGGGTCCCCGCGGGCGGCGACACCGCGTCCGGGGCCGGGTCGGGCTCCGGCGACGAGTCCGGCGGCGGCTTCGGCGGGTCGGACGCGACCGGCGGGACCGGTGGGTCGACCGGCGGCGGAGCCGACGGAGGCGGCGGTGTCGGAGGTGTCGGCTCCGGGAATGGGGCCGTCGACGCCGGGCCCGCGGCAGGCGGGACGGGGAGCTCCGGCCCGGCCGGCCCCGGCACGTCCGCGGGCAGCCCCGGTGCGGTGCCCGGCGCCCCCTCGGACCCGGTCTGCGGCCGCTTCGCCCGCGACGTCTGCGCCGCCTACGGCGAGGCCGCCCGCACCGGCCGCGTCTCCCCGGAGCTGGCCCGGCTGCTGCGCCGCTCCTCCCCCGCGACCGTCACCGACCGGATCACCGCGCCGACGCTGCTCGTCCAGGGCGAACAGGACACCCTGTTCGGTCTCGACCAGGCCGACGCGAACGCCCGCCAGATCGCCGCGAACGGCACTCCCGTGTCGGTGCTGTGGTTCGCGGGCGGCCACGACGGCGGCGGCCCCGACTCCGAGGTCCGCGCCCGCATCGCCGACTGGTTCGACCAGCACCTGCGGGGCCTGCCCGCTGCGGAGGGCACCACCGGCGGCCTCGCCGAGGCCCCCTTCGCCTACCAGGTCCGCAGCTCCGTCCGCGCCCGCGACGACACCCCCACCGGCCGGACCGTCCTGGCCGACGCCTACCCCGGCCTGAGGGCGGGCTCCGCTCCCGCACCGACCACCGCGCTGCCGTTGGAGGGTGGCGAGCAGACCGTCGTCCACCCGCCGGGCGGGAACCCCTCGGCGCTCACCTCGCTGCCGGGGCTCGGCTCGGCGCTCGGGTCGCTGGGCTCGCTGGGCGGCCTGTCCGGCCTGACGACGCCGGGCCAGTCCGCCCGGTTCCTCACCGCGCCCGTCGCCGACGCGATACAGCCGTCGGGGGCACCGCGGGTGACGGTGCGCGTCGCGCGGGTCGCCGGACAGCCCGCCCCGGACACCGCGGTGCTGTTCGCCTCGCTCACCACGCTCGGCCCGGACGGGCGCAGCACGCTGCTGGGCAACGCCGTCGCGCCCCTGCGGATCGCCGTCCCCGCCGACGGGTCCCCGGCCGAGACCACGGTGACGCTGCCCGGCGTCGTCGCACCGGTGCAGGGCGGCAGCCGCCTGCTGGTGCAGCTGTCGACGACCGACCAGGGCTACGACTCCGGCGCCGACCCGGCCGTGTGGCGGGTCGGGCTCGCCGGGGACACCGCGCTGTCGGTGCCCCAGGTGCCCGGCCGCACCGAGTCGGCGGGGACGGTCCCCCTGTGGCCGGTGCTCGGGATCGCCGCCGTGCTGGCCGCGGCGCTCGTGGCGTGGCTGGTGGCGCGGCTGCGGTCGCGCCGCGCCGACCCCGCCGACGACGACGTGCCCGACGACGCGGCGCCGCTGGTCGTCGGCGGGCTGGCGAAGACCTACCGCAACGGGTTCGCCGCGGTGTCCGACGTGTCGTTCACGGTGCCGCGCGGCGCGGTGCTCGGCCTGCTCGGCCCGAACGGCGCCGGCAAGACGACCGTCCTGCGCATGCTCATGGGCCTGATCACGCCCACCGCCGGGACGATGACGGCGTTCAGCCGCCCGATCCGGCCCGGCGCGGCGGTGCTGTCGCGGATCGGCGCGTTCGTCGAGGGCCCCGGGTTCCTGCCGCACCTGTCAGGCGCGGAGAACCTGCGCCTGTACTGGGAGGCCACCGGACGCCCACCGGAGCAGGCCCGGATGGCCGAGACGCTGGAGATCGCCGGTCTCGGCGACTCGGTGCACCGCCGCGTCGGCACCTACTCCCAGGGCATGCGGCAGCGCCTCGCGATCGCGCAGGCGATGCTGGGCCTGCCCGAGCTGCTCATCCTCGACGAGCCCACCAACGGGCTCGACCCGCCCCAGATCCACGCGATGCGCGAGCTGCTGCGCCGCTACGCCGCGGGCGGCCGGACGGTGCTCGTGTCCAGCCACCTGCTGTCGGAGGTCGAGCAGACCTGCTCGGAGGTCGTGGTCATGCACCGCGGCACGGTCGTCGCCGCAGGGACGGTCGCCGAGCTGATGGCGGCCGGGGGCGGCTCGTCGTTCACCGTGGACGACACCGGCCGGGCCGCGGCGGTGCTGGCCGCCCTCGACGGCGTCACCGACGTCGTCACCGGGGACGAGCCGGGCGTCGTACACGCCCACACGGGCGACACCGCCCGCGCCGACGCCGTCGCCGCGCTGGTGTCCGGCGGGGTCGCGGTCAGCGCGGCCGGGCCGCGCGGCCGGCTGGAGGACGCGTTCCTGGAACTGGTGGGCCCCGAGGGCCGTGACGTGGAAGCCGCGCAGGGGCAGGACGTGGAAGCCCCGCGGGGGCAGGACGCCGGAGGTACCCCGTGAGTGACGACCGTCAGCTCTCGACCCGTCGCGGGCACGTCGGCGACCTCGTGACCGGCCGGGCCGCGCCGCCCGCCGTCCCGGGACGCACGATGCCGCTGCGCACCGAGCTGGTCCGCCAGCTGCAGCGCCGTCGCACCCAGGTCGCGTTCGCGCTGGTCGTGGCGATGCCGATCATCCTGTGGGCGGCGTTCTCCCTCGGCGACGACGACCCCGGCGCCCGCGGCCCGAGCCTGGTCGACCTGGCGTCGGGCAGCGCCGCGAACTTCGCGGTGTTCACGTTGTTCGCCTCGGCGAGCTTCCTGCTGGTGGTGCTGGTCGCGCTGTTCTTCGGCGACACCGTGGCCTCGGAGGCGTCGTGGTCGTCGCTGCGCTACCTGCTGGCCGTCCCGGTGCCGCGGGCGCGGCTGCTGCGGCAGAAGGCCGTCGTCGCGGGGGTGCTGTCGGTGGCGGCGCTGCTGCTGCTCCCGGTCGCCTCGCTGGTGGTCGGCGCGATCGCCTACGGCACCGGGGACCTGGTCTCGCCGATCGGGGAGTCGCTGCCGTTCTGGAGCGCGGTCGGGCGGGTGATGCTCGGCGCGCTGTACGTGACCGTGCAGCTGAGCTGGGTGGCCGGACTGGCGTTGCTGCTGTCGGTGAGCACCGACGCCCCGCTGGGCGCGGTGGGCGGCGCGGTGATGGCCTCGATCGTCTCCCAGATCATCGACCAGATCGAGGACCTGGGGATCATCCGGGACTTCCTCCCGACCCACTACGGCGACGCCTGGTCGGCGCTTCTGGCCACCGACGTCGACTGGTCGGACATGACCTACGGCGCGTTCTCCGCGGTCTGCTACGCGACCGTGTTCCTGGGGCTCGCGGCGTGGCGGTTCCGCACCAAGGACATCACCAGCTGACCGCGGTGCCGGGCCGCCCCGCGTGGCCCGGCACCCGCGTCCGGGTCGGTGACGTCGGCCGGGTAGGCCACGGCGGTCCCGCCCGCCGCCCGGATCTCCTCGGCGACGGCGGTGGCGCCGTGGGCGTCCCGGTCGTTGACGGCGACGGCGTGCCCGTCGCGTGACAGCCGCAGGGCGATGCCCCGCCCGATCCCGCGTCCGGCTCCGGTGACCACGGCGACACCCATGTCGGCCTCCCAGTTCGCTCGCGCGGGCCGCCGGGGGCGGCGTCCCTGCCGCGGCGGGACGTTCCCGCGACAGCCAGTCCACCCTGGTGGCGCGGGTCCGGGACAGCGTTGCAGGCCGGTTGCAGCGCCCGCCGTCGGCCGGGCGGGTGCCCGGCCGACGCGGGACCGGTCCGCGCCGGGCGTCGCCGCCCGGGCGGCGGTCAGTCGCAGCGCAGGGCGGCGACGCCGGGCGCGCCCGACTCGCGCACCACCCGGCTGCCCGCCAGCCCGGTCAGGTCCAGCTCGACCTCGGGAGCGATCCGGTAGGGGCGGGCCAGCAGGATGCCGCCCAGGTTCCGGCGCAGCCGGGACATCTCCGCGCGGACGGTGACCAGGTGCGCCCGGTCGCCGTAGAGCCCCTGGGACAGGGTCGCCGCGTCCAGCCCGCCCGTCCCGGCCCGGGCGAGGAGCACCAGGACCTCGGCGTGCCGGGTCGACAGCGGGTGCACCCAGCGGGTCGTGCCTTCGATCACGGCCTGCGGCGGGCGGCCGTCCAGGTCCAGGCGCAGCCGCATCCGTCTGCCCCCGCCCGACGCCGGGCGCAGCAGCCAGCCGCCGGGCACCGGCTCGGGCAGGCACGGTCCGAGCCCGTGCACGGCGATCAGGCGTTCGGGCACCGGCGCGGCGACCCGTTCGACGCCGGGCAGCCCGGACGCGGCGGCCACCCAGCCGTGGTCGTCGACGACCAGGCCGGGCCCGGTGTCACCGGCGAGCATCGGGGCGCCGATGGTGCGCAGCGCGTCGAGGCGGGCCTCGTGGCGCTGCCACAGCCCGGCCTCGGCGAGCCGCACCGCGGTGTCGACGAGCGCCACGGTCGTCGGGTGGACGGTCTCGGCGGGCCCGGACAGGTCGACGACACCGAGCAGCTCACCGCTGCGCGGGTCGTGCACGGGGGCCGCGGTGCAGGTCCAGCCGTGGTGGCTGCGCACGAAGTGCTCGGCGGAGAAGATCTGCACCGGCCCGCCCTCGGCGAGCGCGGTCCCGATCGCGTTGGTGCCGACCGACCGCTCGGACCACTCGGCGCCCTCGGTGAACCCGAGCGCGTCGGCACGGCGGCGGACCGCGGTCGAGCCCTCCCGCCACAGCAGGACCCCGTCGGCGTCGCAGACGACCATCACGTGCCGGGCGTCCTCGGCGACCGAGGTCAGCGCGGCACGCAGCGCGGGCAGCACCGGGGCCAGCGGCGAGGTCGCCCGCCGCTGCTCGACGACGGCGGCATCCAGCGGGCCGGGCGGCTCACCGGCGTCGGGGTCCACGCCCTGGGCCCGGACCCGGTCCCAGGACCGGGTGACCAGCCGGCGGCCGCGGGCCGTGTCGACGGGGCGGGCGTCGCCGGACAGCACCGCGTCGTGCAGCCGGGACAGCATCCGGGCGTGCCGACCGAGGTCGGTTCCCGGGCGGACGGCACACACGCCTGCCCGGTTCCGGTCGTCGTCGACTGGCTCCACCGGCACCTCCGGCCCCCACAGTAGGCGGGCGCCCGTGACCCGCGCCATAGTCGCGGGCCGTCGTGCCCCGGGGGCCCCCGGAGGGTCAGGAGCCGACGCGCAGCCGTTCCGGACGCGGCGCCCGCGGACCGCCGGGACGCCCCGGGCCCCGGGTGACGTACCAGCAGCCGAGCCCGAGGGTCAGCGCGGCGGGGATGACGTAGCTGGCCCCCAGGACCTGCTCCCAGAGGCTCCACTTCATCTCGACGCCCCACACGTTGGGCATCCAGCGGAACGGAGCGACGTAGAAGATCGCGGCGATGACCACGCCGACCACCGCCCACCCGGCACTGCGGTACCGCAGGGCGTGCGCACCGATCCCGATCAGCGCGGGCACGACCCACACCCAGTGGTGCGACCAGGCGGTCGGGGTCGCCATCAGCACGACGGCGGCCGTCGCCGACATCGCGATCACCGGCTCGGAGCGTCGGATGATCGGCACGGCCAACGCCAGCAGGACCGCGACGATGCCCAGCCACAGGATGTGGAACCAGGGCTCGGGGACCTCCTGGCGGGCGAGCACGGCCTGCACGGTCTCGTTGGAGAAGAACGTCGAGCCGCTCACCCCGGCGGCCGGCCCGCCGACGAACCAGTACCGCACCGAGGAGTCGAGGTCGACGACGAACCCGAGCCCGGTGGCGAGGATGCCGGTGACGACGGCGACCCCCGCGGCCTTCCAGTCCCGCCGGACCAGGAAGTACAGGACGAACCCGCCCGGGGTCAGCTTGATCGCCGCGGCCAGGCCGAGCAGCAGCCCGCGCGGCCACCAGGTACGCGGGGCGAGGAGGTCGACCAGCACCAGCAGCATCAGCACGAGGTTGATCTGCCCGAAGGCGAAGGTCTGCGCGACCGGCTCCATCAGCAGGACCGCGGCCAGCACCGGCACGCCCAGCAGGAACGGCGCCCGCCACCCGCCCGCGGGCCAGGCGACGCGGATCGTGAGCGCGATGCAGATCGCCAACGACAGCACCGAGGCGACGAACTGCGCGGTGAACGCCACGGCGTAGGGCACGACGGTCAGCGGCACCATCGTGATGGCGGCGAACGGCGGGTAGATGAACGGCAGCTCGGGCCCGTGCAGGGGCAGCGGGAGCCGGCCGTACATGTCGCTGCCGTCCAGCCAGGCCTGCACGCCGATCCGGTACACGTCGAGGTCGAGCGCGTAGTTCCGCAGCCGGTACCAGGACCAGTACAGCGCGGCCACCAGCAGCGGGACGGTGACCACCAGCGTCCACCGGGTCAGCGCCGCCGCGCGCAGCCTGCCGACCAGCGCGGCGCCGCCCCGGCCGGGGGCTGCGGGCACGTCCGGGTCGGGCGTGGTGCGGATGACGGTCACGCGGGGCTCCTCCGAGAACGACCGGGCCGCCCGGGCCGGACGGGGATGCGGCCGCGTGACGGGCGGACCCGGCGGCCGGACGGGAGATGACGGTGGTCCACGGTAGCGGGGAGGCCCGGCCGCCCCGCCGCGGACCCGCCTACGACACCCCGGCCGCGTCCATCCCCCGCAGCTCCTTCTTCAGGTCGGCGATCTCGTCGCGCAGCCGGGCCGCCAGCTCGAACTGAAGGTCCCGTGCCGCGGTGAGCATCTGGTCGTTCATCTGCTGGATGAGGTCGGCCAGCTCGGCGCGCGGCATGCCCGCCGTGTCCTTCGCCGCCACCCCGGAGCTGCCGGCCGCGGCCGGGGCGCGACCCTTCTCCCCCGCCGCGCGCTTGCCGCGCGAGGCGTTGCGGCCCGACCCGCCCACCGGGACGGTCTCGGTGTCCTCGGCCTCCCGGTAGACCTGGTCGAGGATGTCGGCGATCTTCTTGCGCAGGGGCTGCGGGTCGATCCCGCGCTCGGTGTTGTAGGCGATCTGTTTGGCGCGACGCCGGTCGGTCTCGTCGATCGCGTACCGCATCGAGTCGGTGATCTTGTCGGCGTACATGTGCACCTGGCCGGAGACGTTGCGCGCCGCGCGGCCGATGGTCTGGATCAGCGAAGTGCCGGAACGGAGGAAGCCCTCCTTGTCCGCGTCGAGGATCGCCACCAGCGACACCTCGGGCAGGTCGAGACCCTCGCGGAGCAGGTTGATGCCGACCAGCACGTCGTACTCGCCCGACCGCAGCTGCCGCAGCAGCTCCACCCGGCGCAGGGTGTCGACCTCGGAGTGCAGGTACCGGACCTTGATCCCGAGCTCGAGCAGGTAGTCGGTGAGGTCCTCGGCCATCTTCTTGGTCAGGGTGGTGACCAGGACCCGTTCGTCCTTGGCGGTCCGGTCCCGGATCTCGGCGATCAGGTCGTCGATCTGGCCCTTGGTCGGCTTCACGACGACCTCGGGGTCGACCAGGCCGGTGGGGCGGATGACCTGCTCGACGAACTCGCCGCCGGTGCGGTTGAGCTCGTAGGGGCCCGGGGTCGCGGACAGGTAGACGGTCTGGCCGATCCGGTCGGCGAACTCCTCCCAGGTCAGCGGCCGGTTGTCCACCGCGGAGGGGAGGCGGAAGCCGTACTCGACGAGGTTGCGCTTGCGGGACATGTCGCCCTCGTACATGCCGCCGATCTGCGGCACCGTCACGTGCGACTCGTCGATGACCAGCAGGAAGTCGTCCGGGAAGTAGTCGATCAGGGTGGCCGGCGCAGTGCCGGGACCGCGGCCGTCGATGTGCCGGGAGTAGTTCTCGATGCCCGAGCAGAACCCGACCTGGCGGATCATCTCGATGTCGTACTGGGTCCGCATCCGCAGCCGCTGGGCCTCCAGCAGCTTGCCCTGGTTCTCCAGCTGCGCGAGACGCTCCTCCAGCTCCGCCTCGATGGCGCGCACGGCGCGCTCCATCGCCTCCGGGCCCGCGACGTAGTGCGTCGCCGGGAAGACCTTGATCTCGTCGACCTGCTCGACCTCCTCCCCCGTCAGCGGGTTGAGGTAGTACAGCGCCTCGATCTCGTCGCCGAAGAACTCGATCCGCAGCGCCAGCTCCTGGTAGGCGGGGATGATCTCGACGGTGTCGCCCCGGACCCGGAACGTGCCGCGGGTGAAGGACATGTCGTTGCGGGTGTACTGCACGTCGACCAGCAGCCGCAGCAGCCGGTCCCGCTCGACCTCCTCGCCGACCCGCAGCGAGACCGACCGGTCGAGGTAGGACTGCGGGGTGCCCAGGCCGTAGATGCACGACACCGAGGCGACCACGACGACGTCGCGCCGGGACAGCAGGTTCATCGTCGCCGAGTGCCGCAGCCGCTCGACGTCGTCGTTGATCGAGCTGTCCTTCTCGATGTAGGTGTCGGTCTGCGCGATGTAGGCCTCGGGCTGGTAGTAGTCGTAGTACGAGACGAAGTACTCGACCGCGTTGTTCGGGAGCATCTCCCGCAGCTCGTTCGCCAGCTGGGCCGCCAGGGTCTTGTTCGGCGCCATCACCAGCGTGGGCCGCTGCTGCTGCTCGATCAGCCAGGCGGTGGTGGCCGACTTGCCGGTACCGGTGGCGCCCAGCAGCACGACGTCCTGCTCGCCGGCACGCAGCCGACGGTCCAGCTCGGCGATCGCGGCCGGCTGGTCACCTGCCGGGACGTGGTCGCTGACCACGCGGAACGGGGCCGTGCTGCGCTCGACCGCGCCCACCGGGCGGTGCTCGGAGTGCGCGCGCGGGGTGTCCGCCGGGGTGGTGCCCGCGTCCGGGTGCGCAGCGTCCCCCCGGGCACGGGAGTCCGCCGCGCTGCCCGGGACCTCGGTCGCGAATGCCATGACACCAGGGTACGAGCGACCCCCGACACTTTCCCGTCGCACGCCCCGCCGGGACCGCCGGAGGGGGCAGGATGGTCGACCGTGCACCCGCCCAAGACACAGACCTTCGACCCCGAGCGGGGCGTCCAGGTCGACACCAAGGGGACCCACCGCGAGATCGCCACGCTGCGCGAGGAGGACTGGGGGCTGTACCTGTCCCGGCCCGTCGTCGCCCGGCCGAACGCCTGGTGGATCGAGACCTGGGTGCTGCCGGAGCTGGGCGTGTGCCTGTCGGACTGGCGGTGGCGGCCCGGGCACGAGCGCGACCAGGACGTGTACGTCGACGTCGCCGCGATCTCCCGCGAGGGCAGGCGGCTGCACATGACGGACCTCTACCTGGACCTCGTCGTGCGCCGCGGCCGCGGGACCGACGTCATCGACGTCGACGAGTTCGTCGCCGCCGTGGCGCAGGGGCTGGTCGGGACCGACCTGGCCGAGTACGCCCTGGAACGGTCGCACGCGGTGCTCGACGGGCTGGTCCGCCACGACCACGACCACGTGGCCTGGCTGGCGTCGCTCGGGATCGACCTGGGGCCGCGGGACCGACCGGAGGACGGCCCGGACTGACCGGCCGCGGGGGCCGGCCGGGGTGTGTCCCGGGGTGTGTCAGAGCGCGAAGGACTGCGCCGGGGCGAGGCCGACGGCGCTGGTCGAGGTCTCCGGCGTCGTCGTCCCGGTGGTCGTGGTCGGGTCGGACGACGCGGTGGTGGTCGGCGCGGCCGAGTTGGACGTCGTCGGGGCCGGGTTGGTCGTCGTCGGCTCCGGGGTGCCCTCGTCGGTCGGCTCCGGCGTCGAGGTCGGCGGCGTCGTGGTGACCGGCGGAGGCGTGGTCGTCACCGGCGGCTTCGTCGTGGCCGGCGGAGGCGTCGTCGGCTCGGGCGAGCCCTCGTCGGTCGGCTCGGGCGGGGTGGTGGGCTGCGGCTGGGTCGGCTGGCCACCGGTGAACGGCGGCGGGACCACGGGCGCACCGGGGGTTCCGGGCGCGGGCGCCGAACCGGGCGCGGGGGCGACGGGCGAGCCGCCGCCACCGGGCAGCGCGCCACCCTGGGTCGCCGCGACGGTCGGGTCGAACGCCGGCGGGAGGCCGTCCCCGCCGGCGGCCGCGCCACCCGGCGCACCGGTCTCGACGGGGTCCGGGCTCGGGCCGGTCGCCTGCGGCGCGGCGATGGCGAAGGGCGGGCCGACGAAGCTGCCGTCGGGCGCGGCCGCGGTCGCGACGGCGGTGATCCCGCCCAGCGACCCGACGGTGAGCACCGCCGCGGCCGCGGCCGACGTGGCGCGGCGCGCACCGGCGGCGCGGGAGATCACGTCGTCGACGGCCGGCAGCCGCACGGCCGCCGCGAGGACGTCGTCGAGCCGGTGGAACTCCCGGTCGATGTCGGCGAACCCGTTCATGCCCGTCCCCCCTCGGTGGCGGGTGGGTATCCGCCACGCAGGTCGTACTGCGGCGTCCGGTGACCCGGCGGCGGTCCCCCGACCGCGCCACCCGCCGGTCCGATGATCTCCTCCAGCACCTCGGCCATGCCCTCGGTCACGACCTCGCGACCGCGGACGAGCCGGCGCCGCACCTCGTGCACGGTGACCCGCTCGAGCTCGGCGACCGCGCCGGTCGACAGGCCCGCCATGTGGTGCAGCACCACGGCCCTGCGGTCGACGGGCGCGAGCCGCCCGAGCGCCTCCAGGAGCGCCCCGGTGCGCGGGTCGGTCTCCTCCGGGGCCGGCCTGCGACGGCGACGCAGGATCCGCGGCCGCATCGACGTGCGGATCGCGACCCGCCGGACCCAGCCGACGGCGGCGTCCTCGTGGTCCGGGCCCGCGGGTTCGGCACGCAGCGCGGCCCAGCGGCGCCAGGCACGCGAGTAGGCGTCCTGCACCGCGTCGTGTGCGTCGTACGGATTGAGCGTGATCGCGTAGAGCTGCGCGACCAGGCGCGGGTAGTGGGTCTCCAGGTGCGCCCCGAAGTCCGCGCGGAGCTCACCGTGCGGGAGCGTGCGGTGCTGCTGGACGACGGCGCCGCTGATCGGCGGAGCCTCGTAGTCGGCTCCGTAGTCGGCGCCGGTCCACGCGTCGCGGTCGGCCGCGCCCGGCTCGCCGGGTTCCGGCACACCGCCGTACTGGTCCGCGTGGGGGAACGCGGGCGCGCGCTCGGGCTCGGCGAACTCGCCGTCCGCCCCGAAACGCTGGGCCACTGTGCTCAACCCCGTGTCCTCTCGTCGCCGCCACCGGGCCCTGCGGCCCGGTGCCGATCACCGTGGTGCCCTGTCCGATCGGCGGGTACCCGCAGGTACCGCCGCCGATCCGGGCAGGAGCACCCTCTGCCCCGCCTGATCGACCAACGAGCGTGCAGCGTTACAGAAACGGCCCGGCGCGATCCGATCGTCACGTTCCGCGTGATCTACATCCCGATCCGGTCACTCGTCCGGATCAGAGCGCCACTCCGCCGTGCACGCACGGTAGTGACGTGGGTCTGCGTCGTCGGCGTGCCGCTCCGCCGCGGCGCGCTTGTGCGCGGCGTAGTCGGTACGGGCGGTCGCGTCGGCGCGCAGCCGGTCCCGCAGCTCGACCGCGTGCTGCCACGCGGGCGAGCCGTGCACCCGCACGGCCAGCACCGCGGCCCGTCCCGGGTCGGCCGAGCCGTGCACCCGCACCGTGCCCGCGTCGCCGCCCGGGGCGGCGGCGTCGACCGGGAACCCGGCCGTGACCAGGGCATCGGTGATCCGGTCGGCGTCGGCCGGGGACTCGACCGCGAGCTGCAGGTCGAGGACGTCGCGGGCCGGGAGCCCCGGGACGGCCGTCGACCCGATGTGCTCGACCCCGCGGCCGGGACCGCCCGCGGCGACCGCGACCCGCTCGGCCAGCCGGCGGGCCTGGGCAGCCCAGTCCGGGTCGTGCTCGACGAGCAGGGGCGGCCCGTCCACGGCCGGGCGGCCGGTCCGCAGGTTCTCCTCGAACCCGGTCAGGCGCCCGTCCCACAGCGCGTCCACCCGGCGGCGGGTGTCCTCCGGGTCGCCCGAGTTGTCCAGCCAGACGTCGGCGACGGCGCGACGCTGCTCGTCGGTGGCCTGGGCGGCGATCCGGGCCCGGGCGTCCTGCTCGGCCATCCCCCGCGCGGACACCAGCCGCCGGACCCGCTCCTCGGCGTCCACCCCCACCACGACGACCAACGGGAAGGCCGGGGCCATCCCGCCCTCGACGAGCAGCGGAATGTCCTGCACGACGATCGCGTCCGGCGCGGCGGCGGCGACGATCTCGTCGGACCGGGCCCGCACGAGCGGGTGCACGATGCCGTCGAGGGTGCGCCGGGCCCCGGCGTCGGCGAAGACGACCGCGGCGAGAGCGGGCCGGTCGAGGCGGCCGTCGGCGTCGAGGACGTCCCGGCCGAACGCCTCGACGATCGCCGCCAGTCCCTCGGTGCCCGGTTCGACGACCTCGCGGGCGATGACGTCGGAGTCGACCAGCACCGCCCCGCGTTCGACCAGTCGCGTCGCGACCGTCGACTTGCCCGCACCGATTCCGCCGGTCAGCCCTGTCCGCAGCACGTGATCACCGTAGCGGGCCGCACCGGGTACCCTGGGCGGCGCTCAGGTGGTGCCGCGCGCGCTGCCCGCGCCGCCGTCGCCGGCCCGCGGGGCGGGCGCCGCGGGCGGCGTGGTGGGGGTCGGCCGCGCGGACGGCGGCTGGGTCGGCGTCAACGCCGGGATGATGCGCTGGGCCAGGTCGGGCAGGGTCTCGGCCGCGGACCGGGTCTGCCCCGGAGCCGCCACCGGCAGAATGAACGTCAGCGTGTCGACGCCGTAGACCAGCGCGAGGGTGGTCTCGTCCGGCCGCTCGACGAGGACGCCGGGGACCGAGCCGACGGTGATGTCGCGCGACGCGGTGGCCGAGCCCCGCTCGGCGTTGGTGTTGAGCTGCCACTGCCGCGCCGCGGACGCGGCGTCGGTGTAGCGGCCGATGTTGAGCTGGAACAGCACCGGACCCGAGTTGCGCGCCCCGCCGAAGGCCTGGGTCTGGCCGCCCGCCCGGTAGGTGCAGGCGGTGCGCTCGGTGCGGTTGACCGCCGCCTCGGGGACGCCGCGGACCGACTGGACCGACACCGACCCCAGTACCTGGCCGAACAGCGCGCCGGCCTGCTCGGGGTCCATCAGCTGCGCGCAGTCGGTGGGCAGCGCGATCGGAACCGGGCCCCGTCCGGCCTGGGCGGCGCCGGACTGCTCGGCAGGGAACGTCGGGACCGCGATCCCGGTGTCCCCGGACGCCGTGCCGCACCCGGCGAGCACCGCGGTCAGCAGGATCCCCGCGAGCGCGGACCGTCCGCGACGCCGGGACGGGCGGGTGTGGGACAGGAGCTCGCCGGAACGCGTCCGGCGGACGGTACGGCCGACCATGCATCCAATCTAGGCCGACCCGAAGATCGACTCAGAGCGGGTGCGCGCGCCGTGACCAACCGCAGCCGAACCGTGATCTCCACCGTGCGTGTCCACCCTGACACGCCGAGCGAGATGAACCGGTGTCCATCGCGCGCCGTAGGGCCGCCGTGAAACGGGCCGGGCCCCGGTGACCGTGAGGGTCACCGGGGCCCGGTGTGGTGCTGGCGCCGGTCCGGGGTGGGACCGGCAGGGGGCTGTCAGGCCCCGCCGGAGAGCTTCTCGCGCAGTGCGGCGAGCTGCTCGTCGCTGGCGAGCGAGCCACCCGACTCGGCCTGGCCACCGCCGCTGCTGCCGGCGGCCGGACGGTCGTCGTCGCCGCCGGAGGAGTAGTTCGCCGGCGCGATGTCGTTGCCGCCCTCCGCCTCGGCCTCGGCGGCCTTGCGGATCTGCGCCATGTGCTGCTCGTAGCGGGCCTGCGCCTCGGCGTACTGCTTCTCCCAGGCCGCGCGGGCCTCGTCGAAGCCTTCCTTCCAGTCGCCGGAGTCGACGTCGAAGCCCTCGGGGTAGATGTAGTTCCCCTGGTCGTCGTACTCGGCGGCCATGCCGTAGCGGGTCGGGTCGAACTCGGTGTCGACCGTCATGCCCTCGTTGGCCTGCTTCAGCGACAGCGAGATGCGACGGCGGTCGAGGTCGATGTCGATGACCTTGACCATCGCGTCGTCGCCGACCTGGACGACCTGCTCGGGGATCTCGACGTGGCGCTCGGCCAGCTCGGAGATGTGGACCAGGCCCTCGATGCCCTCCTCGACGCGGACGAACGCGCCGAACGGGACGAGCTTGGTGACCTTGCCCGGCACGATCTGGCCGATCGCGTGGGTCCGGGCGTAGAGCCGCCACGGGTCCTCCTGGGTCGCCTTCAGCGACAGGGAGACGCGCTCGCGGTCCAGGTCGACGTCGAGAACCTCGACGGTGACCTCCTGGCCGACCTCGACGACCTCGCTCGGGTGGTCGATGTGCTTCCAGGACAGCTCGGAGACGTGCACCAGACCGTCGACCCCGCCCAGGTCGACGAACGCACCGAAGTTGACCACCGAGGAGACGACGCCCTTGCGGACCTGACCGCGCTGCAGCTGGTTGAGGAACTCGCTGCGGACCTCGGACTGGGTCTGCTCGAGCCAGGCGCGGCGGGACAGGACCACGTTGTTGCGGTTCTTGTCCAGCTCGATGATCTTGGCCTCGATCTTGCGGCCGACGTACGGCTGCAGGTCGCGCACGCGGCGCATCTCGACCAGCGAGGCCGGGAGGAAGCCGCGGAGCCCGATGTCCAGGATCAGGCCGCCCTTGACGACCTCGATGACGGTGCCCTCGACCGGCTCGTCGGCCTCCTTGAGCGCCTCGATCGTGCCCCAGGCGCGCTCGTACTGCGCGCGCTTCTTGGACAGGATCAGCCGGCCCTCCTTGTCCTCCTTCTGGAGGACGAGGGCCTCGACGAACTCGCCGACCTCGACGACCTCGGCGGGATCGACGTCGTGCTTGATCGACAGCTCGCGCGAGGGGATGACGCCCTCGGTCTTGTAGCCGATGTCGAGCAGGACCTCGTCGCGGTCGACCTTGACGATGGTGCCCTCGACGATGTCGCCATCGTTGAAGTACTTGATCGTCTGGTCGATGGCGGCGAGGAAGTCCTCCTCCGACCCGATGTCGTTGATAGCGACCTGCGGCGTGGTCGGGGCGGCGGTGGTGTCGGTGGACATGTAGTGAGGTGCTCCGATGGATTTCTCTGGCATGGTCGGCCCGGTCGGCTCTGCTGCAGCAGTGCGCCCCGGTTCTGGTACGTGTAGCTGTGACGTTGTAACAGTCACCCTCTGGCGTCGATTCCCGTGGTCGGGAACATCGGTGCACGGACGTCCGCGAGACCGGCGCTGGAGTGGCGCCGCGCGGTCGGCCGACACGTTGACCACGGTCCGGAAAGAATGCTACGCGGCCCGTGAACCCCCCGGCAATGCGGGTCCGCCATCTGCGGGACCACCCGCGCTTGCGACGATCGGGTGGTCATGAGCAGCCGCGACGAGTACTTCTCCGCCGAGGACGCCGTGGGCACCACGGGCGTCGCCCGGCGCCGCGTCGGCAGCGCCGAGTCCGAAGCGGCCGGGCGCCGCTGGTGGGACGCCGACGCCGACGACTACCTGGCCGAGCACGGTTCCGACATCGGCGACGAGGCGTTCGTCTGGTGCCCGGAGAACCTGCACGAGGACGAGGCAGGCCTGCTGGGCCCGCCCGCCGACCTCGTCGGGAAGCGGGTGCTGGAGGTCGGTGCCGGCTCGGCCCCGTGCAGCCGGTGGCTCGCCCGCCGCGGAGCGCACCCGGTGGCGCTCGACGTCTCCGGCGGGATGCTGCGGCACGCGGCCCGGCTCAACGCCGCGCTCGGACTGCCCGTGCCGCTCGTGCAGGCCGGCGCCGAGCACCTGCCGTTCGCCGACGCCACCTTCGACCACGCCTGCTCGGCGTTCGGGGCGATCCCCTTCGTCGCGGACCCGGGTCGGGTCATGCGGGAGGTGGCCCGGGTGCTGCGACCCGGTGGGCGCTGGGTGTTCGCGGTGAACCACCCAATGCGCTGGGTCTTCCCCGACGACCCCGGCGAGCAGGGGCTCACCGTCGTCCAGTCCTACTTCGACCGGACCCCCTACCTGGAGGTCGACGGCGACGGCCGGGCCACCTACGTCGAGCACCACCGCACCCTCGGCGACCGGGTGCGCGACGTCGTCGCCGCCGGGCTCGTGCTCGACGACCTGGTCGAGCCGGAGTGGCCGGAGGGCCACGAGCGGGTGTGGGGGCAGTGGTCGCCGCTGCGCGGCGCGCTGTTCCCCGGCACCGCGATCCTCGTGACCCACCGACCGGGCTGAGCCGGCCGAGTCGGCCGAGTCGGTCGTCAGGGTCGGCCGGGTCGTCAGACCTCCAGGACCGCGCCGGTCTCCAGGTCGTAGCGGGCGCCGACGATCGTGAGGTGGTGGTTGCAGACCGCCCCCGACAGCGACGGGTCGGCCGTCAGCTGGGCGACCACCCGGCGCACGTTCGCGTCGACCGCGCCGGCCACCGCGGCCTCACCGGAGCCCTCGCACACCGGGACGATGTCGCCGACCAGGGCGCCCAGCGTCGACGGCGCCGGCGCGGGCTGCCCGGAGGCGACCGACACGGCCGCCTTCACCGCACCGCACTGGGAGTGGCCGAGCACCACCAGCAGTGGGATGCCCAGCGCCCCGGCGCCGAACGCCAGCGTGCCGAGCACGGCGTCGTCGACGACCTGGCCCGCGGTCCGGACGACGAACAGGTCCCCCAGACCCAGGTCGAACACCAGCTCGGCGGGCACCCGCGAGTCCGAGCAGGACAGGATCATCGCGGCCGGGGTCTGACCCGCCACCGCGGCGGCGCGCTCCTCGGCGGACCGACGCGGGTCCTCGCGCTCGTCGCGCTGCCAACGGCCGTTGCCCTCCAGCATCATCTGCCACGCCTGGGCCGCGGTCGGCCTGCTGTCGTTCGCCATAGGGTCTCCCTCGGTCGGCGTCTCACCGACCAAGATCGGTGAACGGGTCCGCACGGACAAGCATGCACGCCGCCGCACGCCTCCCGTGTGACGAGGCCCGCACGGCCGGGCGGCACCGTCCGCGCAGCCCGGGACACCCGCGGCGGCCCCGTCGTCCGCGGCCACGGGCCGACGTAAGGTCGACGGGTGCCGATCACCCCCGACCAGCTGCCGGAGCTGAGCTCCGAGTACGCCCTGGAACAGCTCAACGACCGGATGGGCATCGAGATCCTCGCGGTCGGCCTCGACGAGGTCGTCGGCCGCATGCCGGTCGCGGGCAACCGTCAGCCCTACGGGCTGCTGCACGGCGGCGCCAGCGGCGTGCTCGCCGAGACCCTCGGGTCCACCCTGTCCGCGATGCACGCGCTGCCCGAACGGTTCCCGGTCGGGCTGGAGCTGGCCTGCACCCACCACCGTTCGGCCACCTCGGGCTGGGTCACCGGCACCGCCCGGCCGGTCCACATCGGGCGGACCACCTCGACCAGCGAGATCGTCCTCGTCGACGACGAGGGCCGCCGCGTCTGCACCGCGAAGCTGACCTGCCTGCACCGCGACAACCGACCGCCCGTGGCCTGACCTCCGCCCTGCGGGGCGCCACGGGCGCCCGGCAGGTCCCGTCGCGTTACGTCTCGGCTACGTCCTCGTCCGAGACGGAGGTACCAGTTCTCTCCTCGGCTACGTTCGCCCTCAATCACCCATCAGGGTGTCGCACAGAGTCGTGTCCGACGACCCACGAGGACGAACGTTGTCACCACATCCGCTCCCGCGCCGACCGCGCACCGACCGCGCGGTCACCCCGCCCGTCGGTGCGTCGCGGCACTCCCCGATCCCCACGACCGCCCGGTGGTTGGTGGGCCTGCTCATCGCCCTGCTGGGCGCGCTCACCCTGTCCGGGACGGCCGCCGCCGCGACCGCTCCCACCGACCCCGCACCGGCCTCCCCCGGCGCCGTCGCCCCGTTCCAGCAGGCGGACGGCATCGACGTCAGCGGCACGCTGCGGGACCAGAACGGCCAGCCGCTGCCGAACGTGCGCATCACCGCCGAGCGCGACGGTGCGCCAGCCGGTGAGACCCGCTCCCAGGCGAACGGCCGCTGGACCCTGACCGTCCCCGGCGCCGGTTCCTACCTGTTCCGGCTCGACGAGGCCTCGCTGCCGCCCGGCACCGAGGTCCTGCAGGGCGAGACCACCCGCGAGGTGACCGCCGGATCGCTGAACACCGTGGTGTTCCGCTTCGGCGCCGAGGTCGAGGGCGCCGCCACCGGCGGGTTCGCGACCTTCCTGCGGCTGCTCGTCGACGGCATCCGGTTCGGCCTGGTCATCGGCATCTCCGCGGTCGGCCTGTCGCTGATCTTCGGCACCACCGGCCTCACGAACTTCGCACACGGCGAGATGGTCACCATCGGCGCCGTCATCGCCTGGTTCATCAACGTCGGCGGCGGCGTCCAACTGATCCCCGCGACGATCGTCGCGATGCTCATCGGTGCCCTGCTGGGCGCCGCGAACGAGCTCGGGATCTGGCGACGGCTGCGCCGGCGCGGTGCCGGCCTGATCGCCCAGCTCGTCGTCTCCATCGGGTTGTCGATCGCGCTGCGTTATCTCGTGCTGATCATCTTCGGCGGCCGGTCGGAGTCCTTCGCCGACTACACCGGCCAGACGGTGCGCAACTACGGCCCGATCGCGCTGACCGACAAGGACCTGTCGGCGATCGTGATCGCGATCGTCGTCCTCGTCGCGGTCGCGCTGCTGCTGCAGAAGACCCGGATCGGCAAGGCGATGCGCGCGGTCTCCGACAACCGCGACCTCGCCGCCTCGTCGGGCATCAACGTCGACCGGGTGGTGCTGTTCGTCTGGATGCTCGGCGGTGCGCTGGCCACGCTCGGCGGTGTGCTTTTCGCACTGTCGGAGCTGTCCTCGACCGTCCAGTACGAGATGGGCTTCCGCCTGCTGCTGCTGATGTTCGCCGGGGTCATCCTCGGGGGGCTCGGCACCGCCTACGGCGCCCTGCTCGGCTGCCTGATCGTCGGCATCCTCGTGCAGTCGTGCTGCCACTGGACCTCAAGTACCTGGGCGGACTGGCCGTGCTGATCGTGATCCTCGTGTTCCGGCCGCAGGGCCTGCTCGGGTCCCGGGCACGGATCGGCTGAGGGGGCAGACATGATCGACTTCGGACAGCTCCTCACGGTCGGGCTCTCACAGCTGATCGGCCCCTCGGCCATCTTCTTCGCGTTGCTGGCCCTCGGACTCAACATCCACTTCGGCTACACCGGGCTGCTCAACTTCGGCCAGATCGGCTTCGCGCTGGTCGGTGCCTACGGCATGGGCATCTCGGTGGCGAACTACGGCGCCCCGCTGTGGCTGGGCGTGATCATCGGCATGGCCTGCGGTGTCGCGCTCGCGCTCGTACTGGGCATCCCGACCCTGCGCCTGCGCGCGGACTACCTCGCGATCGTGACGATCGCGGCGTCGGAGATCCTGCGCCTGATCACCCGCTCGACCTCGCAGACCGGTTTCACCGGCGGTACCCAGGGCCTGACCGGGTTCGCCGACTCGTTCGCCAGGGCCAACCCGTTCGGCACCGGCACCTACGACTTCGGGGTGCTGTCGCTGCGCGGGCCGGACCTGTGGGCGATCGTCGTCGGCTGGACCGTGGTCGCGCTGTGCGTGCTCCTCACCTGGCTGCTCGTGCGCAGCCCGTGGGGCCGGGTGCTCAAGGCGATCCGCGAGGACGAGGACGCCGCCCGCGCGCTGGGCAAGAACGTCTTCGCCTACAAGATGCAGGCGCTCGCCCTCGGCGGGGTCTTCGGCGCGCTGGGCGGCATCGTGTTCGCCCTGGCGACCCAGTCGCTGACGCCGGACTTCTACTCCCCGCCGCAGACCTTCTTCGCCTACGCCGCGCTGATCCTGGGCGGGGCGGGCCGGGTCTTCGGGCCGGTGATCGGCGCGATGGTGTTCTGGTTCCTGCTCTCGGTGGCCGACGCGTTCCTGCGTCAGGCCACGGCCGGGGACGCACCGCTGCTGCCGTTCATCTCCTCCCAGGACGTCGGCGCGATCCGCTTCGTGCTGGTCGGCCTGTTCCTGGGCCTCATGATGGTGTTCCGACCACAAGGCATCTTCGGACGCCGCAGGGAGGTGCTGAGCGATGGCCGCTGACGACCCGACCGCCGGACGGACCGAGACCGAGACCGGCCGGACACTGACCGGCGTCGCCCCGGAACCGGGCGTCGCCAAGCCGGACCCGGTGCTCACCGTGGACGGCGTGACCCGCACCTTCGGCGGCCTCAAGGCCGTCGACGTGGCCCACCTCGAGTTCCAGCGCGGCGCCATCACCGGCCTCATCGGCCCGAACGGCGCCGGCAAGACCACGCTGTTCAACCTGTTGACCGGCTTCGACCGGGCCGACACTGGCTCCTGGGTCTACGACGGCAGCCCGCTGCAGAAGCTGCCGCCGCACCGGGTGGCCCGCAAGGGCGTCGTCCGCACCTTCCAGCTCACCAAGGCCCTCGCGGGCATGACGGTGCTGGAGAACATGAAGCTGGGCGCGGTCGGTCAGCGCGGCGAGAGCTTCCTCGGCGCGCTGTTCACCGGCTGGGGCGCCCAGGAGCGGCGGATCACCGAGCAGGCCCGCGAGCTGCTGGCCCGCTTCAAGCTCGACGCCAAGTCCGAGGACCTGGCGGGCTCGCTGTCCGGCGGACAGCGCAAGCTGCTCGAGATGGCACGGGCCCTGATGATGGATCCCAAGGTCGTCATGCTCGACGAGCCCATGGCCGGGGTCAACCCGGCGCTGACCCAGAGCCTGCTGGGCCACGTGAAGTCGCTCCGCGACGAGGGCATGAGCGTGGTGTTCGTCGAGCACGACATGGACGTCATCCGCGACATCTCCGACTGGGTCGTCGTCATGGCCCAGGGGCAGGTCATCGCCGAGGGGCCGCCGTCGGCGCTGTCGTCGAACCAGGCCGTCGTCGACGCCTACCTCGGCTCGCACCACGACCAGGTCCTCGAATTCGACGAGGACGGCAACCCGGTCGGCGAGACCGCGGAGATCGTCGCCGAGATGGAGGCCGCCGAGCTCGAGGGCGGCCTGCGCGAGGACGGCACCGGTCCGGCCCACCAGGGCCAGGAGGGGAAGCGCACATGAGCGAGCGGGAATCCGGCGCCGAGGACGTCATGACACCGGAGCGCGCGGCCACCACCGAGGTCCACCGCGGGCTCGCCGAGGGCGCCGTCCTGCGGGTCGACTCGCTGGTCGCCGGGTACGTGCCGGGGGTCGACATCCTCAACGGGAGCGACTTCTTCCTGCGCGACGGTGAGATCGTCGGGATCATCGGGCCGAACGGCGCCGGGAAGTCGACGCTGCTCAAGGCCATGTTCGGGCTCATCCCCGTGCGCAGCGGCACGGTCCGGCTGCGCGACGCCGACATCACCGGAGCCAAGGCGCACGCGCTGGTCACCCGGGGTCTGGGCTACGTCCCGCAGCGCGACAACGTGTTCCCCTCGCTCTCGATCGAGGAGAACATGCAGATGGGGGTGTTCCTGCGGCCGAAGTCGTTCGCGGCGCGCTTCGACGTCGTCGCGGACCTGTTCCCGATGCTGGGGCAGCGCCGCAAGATCAAGGCGGGGTCGCTGTCCGGCGGCGAGCGGCAGATGGTCGCCATGGGGCGGGCGCTGATGATGGAACCGTCGGTGCTGCTGCTCGACGAGCCGTCGGCAGGGCTGTCCCCGATGCTGCAGGACGAGGTGTTCGTCCGCTGCAAGCAGATCAACGCGGCCGGCGTCTCGGTCATCATGGTGGAGCAGAACGCCCGCCGCTGCCTGCAGATCTGCGACCGCGGCTACGTGCTCGACCAGGGCCGCGCCGCCTACACCGCCGGTGGTCGCGACCTGTTGAACGACCCGAAGGTCATCGAGCTCTACCTGGGCACCCTGGCCGGGAGCAGCGAGAAGAAGTGACCTGACCGGTCACCACGGGCCCGGACACGACACGAGGGGCGGACCGTTGCCGGTCCGCCCCTCGCCCGTCGTGCCGCGGATCAGCTCTGGGCGCCGACCCGGACGTAGGTGACGTTGTCCGAGATCTTGTTCTGACCGTCGAAGGTCTGGACACCGTACGAACCGGAGCCCGGCTCACCCGCAGCGGTGAAGTCGAGCGTGCCGGTGGCGCCGTCGTAGTCGACGTCACCGCCCCGGTCGAGGATCGCCTTGCAGGCGGCGAAGGTGGTGCACTTCTCGCCGTCCTTGGTGATCCCGATGATCTGGGTCGCGATGTCCGCGCCGTTGGTCGACTTCGCGGCCTCGGCGGCCAGCGCCGAGACCACCACGGCGTCGTAGGACTCGGCCGCGTAGTTGAAGTCGGTCAGGCTCGGGTCCTGCGCGGTGAGCCGCTGCCGGAAGTCACCGGACAGCTCGGTGAGGGGCAGTGTGCCCTTCATGCCGTTCAGCAGTCCGGCGGGCAGACCCTCGCCCAGGGCGTTGCCCATGTTGCCGTCGGTGCCGTAGACGGACTTCTGGGCCGGGCCGATCTGGACCTCGCTCATCCGGCTCAGGATCCGCTTGGACTCGTCGAAGCCGATCACCGCGATCGCATCCGGGTTGAACTGCGCGACCTGGTCGATCTCCGGGTTGAACGATGCGGCGTTCGGGTCGTAGATGATCTTCGTGATCTGGTCCTGCGGAATGCCGGCCGAGACCAGGTTGCGCTCGGTGCTGTCGGCCAGACCGGACCCGTACGGGTCGTTCCGGGCGAGCAGCGCCACCCGCTGGCCACCGTCGGAGGTGATCAGCTGGGCGAGTGCCTGGCCCTGCAGGACGTCCGGCGGTGCCGTCCGGAAGTACAGTCCGCGGTCCTGCCAGCAGGTGAACTCGTCGGAGGTGTTGGCGGGCGAGAACTGCACCACGCCGGCACCGGTGATCTTGTCGATCACCAGCTTGGACACGCCCGACGCGGCCGCGCCGACGATGACCTGCGTGCCGGCGCCGAGCTGCCGGTCGACGGTCTGGTTCGCGATGTCGGTGGTGTCGTCGCCCGAGTCACCGCGCAGGTGCTGGATCGGGTTGCCGAGGACTCCCCCGGCGCCGTTGATCTCCTTGACCGCCACGTCGACCCCCGCGAACTCGGGCGGGCCGAGGAACGCCAGGCTGCCGGTCTCCGGCAGCAGGGAGCCGATCTTCAGCGGCGCGGTGCTCGGGTTGCCGGTCGCCTGGGCCTGCGGCGGGGTGCATGCCGGCCCCGCGGCGGCAGGCTCCTCGGAGCCGCCGGTGGCCCCGCCGGAACCGGTGTCCCCACCACCACCGCATCCGGCCAGTACCAGCGACGCCGCCCCGGCAAGGGCGGCGAGTCGCCACGTCGTTCGCGTCATTCGAGTCCCCTTCGGTTCTCCGCCCGCCCGAAGCAGCGCGGGAGGATGGCGGAAAAGTAGTACGCCCGAACCAGGAGAAGGGACATCATCACCACTCGTGACAGGAATGTGATGCGGCGACACCAGCGTGACACAAGTGGATCTTTTCGGGTGCCCGGACGGGCACTTTCGGTTACCTGAACCGTGTCGTGGTGCATCGAAACGGGGAACGACACCCCGTGGCGTACGACGGTCCTGGCCGGACCGGGGCCCGCGCCGGGGAGCCCGCACGCACGACGACGGCCCCGTCGCGCGGTGCGCGACGGGGCCGGTGCGACGGTGCCGGGCGGCGGTGGTCGACCGCCGCCGGGCCTCAGGAGGTCTTCGCCGGGGCGAGTCCCTCGACGACGGCCGCGGCCACGGCCTTCATCGTGGTGCGGCGGTCCATGGCGGTCCGCTGGATCCAGCGGAAGGCCTCGGGCTCGGACATCTTCTGCGCGGTCATGAGCAGGCCCTTGGCCCGGTCGACGACCTTGCGGGTCTCGAAGCGCTCGTTCAGGCTCGCGACCTCGTCCTCGAGCGCCTTCTTCTCGGCGAACCGGGAGACGGCGAGCTCGATGGCCGGGACCAGCTCGTGCCGGGCGAACGGCTTGACCAGGTAGGCCATGGCGCCGGCGTCGCGGGCGCGCTCGATCAGCTCGCGCTGGCTGAACGCGGTCAGCATGACGACCGGCGCGATCTTCTCCTCGACGATGGTCGACGCCGCCTCGATGCCGTCCTTCTTGGGCATCTTGACGTCCATGATCACCAGGTCGGGCTTCAGCTCGCGGGCCTGGGTGATGGCGGCCTCGCCGTCGCCGGCCTCACCTGCGATGCGGTAGCCCTCCTCGGAGAGCATCTCGGCCAGGTCCATCCGGATCAGGGCCTCGTCCTCGACGACCAGCACCCGCCACCCGGGCTGCGGGCCGTCCTCGGCCGGCGTCTCTGCGGGAACGTTGTCGGTCACCGGAGAACTCCTTCATCGGTCGGTGGGGTGTCCGGGGTGTCCGGACGGCCAACGCTACCGGCGGTCCGGGGCAGCAGCCGAGCCACTTCGGCCTTTCGTGTGCGGAAACACGCCCGGTCGACCGCGTTACCCGTCCGATCGGGCAGGTGCGACCCGATCATGTCTTCGGTCCGATCGCGGCGTCGAGCTCGGCGACGGCGTCGGCCCTGGCCACCGACAGACACGTGCGCCGGGCCCGGCGGTGCGCGATCCCCAGCAGGTCGAGCGCCCCCTCGGCGAGCCGCATGATGTCCTCGGAGGTGTTGTCGAAGAACCAGCGCGGGTAGGAGTACTCACGTACCGAACCGTCGGCGAGGACGGCGCGGACCCGGTTCGTGGTGCGACAGCCGTCGGAATGGAACAGGCCACGCAGGAAGCGGTCGGGACGGGTGTCGACGACGGCGCGCTGCCACGGTTCGAGTCGGATCGGGCGGGTGTGCTTCATTCCGGGGCCGTGCTGGGGGAACAGGCAGGTCCAGTGCCGCGAGAAGCATTTCACCGCCGTGGACCCGGCCCTGGGTGTCGTCGAGACCGAGGCGCCCGGGAGGACCGCCGCGGTGGCGGCCCGGACGTCGTCGATGATGCCGGGCCAGTCGTCGCCGCAGTAGATCCAGAGACAGTGAGGTGTTCTCAGTAGCGGGGTGGCAGGTCGTGGCGACACGCCGAGGGTGGTGAGATGAGCGGGAACGGGGCAGGACCCCGGTAGATCGGTTCGGTCCAGCACAGATCGACACCGTCACCGAGGTCCTGCATGTCTGATCCTGTCACCTACACCGCTGTCCTCCCGATCGGGGAGCGCACCGTGGCCTATCTGGCGCGGCTCCTGGTCCTTCAACGCCGTCGACGTGGCACCCGGCGGCGGGCGTTGACCCCGTTCGCCCAGGCAGTGCTGGTGATCCGCTGGTTCTGTGATGCTACCCGGGTCCGATGTTTGGCCGGTGACAACGCGATCAGCACTGCAACGGCCTACCGTTACCTGCACGAAGGCATCGACGTCCTCGCCGCGGCCGCACCCGGCCTGCACGGAGCCCTGCTCGCCGCCCGCACAGCCGGGCACACCCACGTGAATCTCGACGGCACCCTGATCGCCACCGACCGGTGCCGCGCGCTCGGCCTCACCCCCGGGGTCGACCTGTGGTGGTCGGGCAAGCACCGCCGCCACGGCGGGAA
>NZ_MCIM01000001.1:5661669-5663538 GCF_001932405.1 Pseudonocardia sp. Ae331_Ps2
GCACCCCGGGCTGCTCGAGGGCCTGGCCGCGTTCACCGACGACACCCACGCCGCGCTGGGCGACCTCGGCTACGAAGGCGAAGCCGACCGGCTCACCGTGCCCATCAAACCCGCCCCCGGCCGCGGGCAGACGGTCAACCAGCGCACCGTCAACACCCTGCACTCAGCCCTTCGTGCTCTGACCGAACGCGGAAACGCCCTGCTCAAGACCACCTTCGCCGCGTTGCGGCGAGTCACGCTATGTCCCTGGCGCACCGGCGCGATCACCGCAGCTGCGCTCGTACTACTCCACACCGAGTACGACCGCACGACATGATCAACCCGCTACTGAGAACACCTCAGTGGGTGCGCTGCGCAGCGGTGAGGTGTCCGTCACCGAGGTACATGCCGAGCAGATAGGCGTAGTCGGCGACGGGGACGTCGATACCGGGGGCGCAGCGGAAGCAGCGGGCCCGGGTCCGCCGCGGGTCCCCCGTGCGACGGGTCCCGGTGCACCAGTGGCGCACGGTCCGCTCGGGGACGCCGACGGCCGCGGCCACCGACCGAACCGGCATGCCGCCGCGATACAGCGACCGGGCCCTGTCGACGACGTGTGGCGGGTGCATGCGGAAACCGTCGCACGCGCCACCGACAATTCCGGACAATGGTGCCCTCGGTGGGATTCGAACCCACACTGTATGCATTTTGAGTGCATCGTCTCTGCCGATTGGACTACGAGGGCTTGCTACTTTCGGCGTATTCAGTTCTGAAGCGAGCTTAGCGGGTTCCGAGTCCCCCGCGACATCCGACCCGCCTCACACCGGCCAGTTCAGGAACCGGCTGCGCGGCGGCCCGTCACCGAGCACGTGCAGCACCCCACCCGGCGCCGGGACCGGGTCGGAGCCTCCGGCACCGGGCACGTCCGGCCAGCGCAGGGCGGGCGCCACCGACGGGGCGACGACGAGCGGGTGCCCGGCGAACGTCGTCGCCAGCGGGGTGTGGACGTGCCCGCACACCACCAGCGTCGGGTCGGACCGGGCGGCGAGCAGCATCTCCAGCGGGCCGGGGTCGCGCAGCCGCATCCCGTCGAGCACGGGGTGCCCGAGCGCGACCGGCGGGTGGTGCAGGGCGACCAGCAGCGGCGCAGGGTCCCGGACGGCCTCGGTGAGCAGGGCGACGGCGCCCTCGGACAGCGCACCGTGCGGCGCACCGGGGACCAGGGTGTCCAGCAGCGCCACCGTGCAGCCGCCGGTGCGGTGCAGCCGGTCCCCCACCGGGCCGACGGCGGCGGCCATCGCGGTGCGGTCGTCGTGGTTGCCGGGCACGTGCAGCGCGTCGAGCCCGGCCAGCAGGGCGGCGGCCCCGGCGTAGGCCGCGGGGTCGCCGTGGTCGGCGAGGTCCCCGGTCACGACCACGACGTCCGGCGCCGGATCCAGCGCCCGGACCCCGGCGACGGCGCGGGCGGCCCGGCCCTCCGGATCCGGACGCCCGAGGTGCAGGTCCGAGAGCTGGACGACGGTGGTCACCGCGGGATCCGCTCCAGCAGGGCGACCGCCTCCATGTGGTGGGTCATCGGGAACGCGTCGAACGCCCGCAGCGCGGCGGTGCGGTACCCGGCGGTGGCGAACAGGGACAGGTCCCGGGCCAGCGCGGCCGGGTCGCAGGCGATGTGCACGATCCGCCGCGGGCCGCGGGCGGCCAGGTCGCGCACCGCGGCCTTCCCGAGCCCGGCCCGCGGCGGGTCGGTGACCACGACGTCGGGGTCGGGCCGGAGCCGGGCGATCTCGCGCTCGGCGCGGCCCCGCACGAACTGGACCTGCGGCAGGTCGGCCAGCGCGGCGGCGCCGTCGGCGACCGCGGACGCGGCGGACTCGACGACCAGCACGGTCC
>NZ_MCIM01000001.1:5663550-5835040 GCF_001932405.1 Pseudonocardia sp. Ae331_Ps2
GCACCCCGGGCTGCTCGAGGGCCTGGCCGCGTTCACCGACGACACCCACGCCGCGCTGGGCGACCTCGGCTACGAAGGCGAAGCCGACCGGCTCACCGTGCCCATCAAACCCGCCCCCGGCCGCGGGCAGACGGTCAACCAGCGCACCGTCAACACCCTGCACTCAGCCCTTCGTGCTCTGACCGAACGCGGAAACGCCCTGCTCAAGACCACCTTCGCCGCGTTGCGGCGAGTCACGCTATGTCCCTGGCGCACCGGCGCGATCACCGCAGCTGCGCTCGTACTACTCCACACCGAGTACGACCGCACGACATGATCAACCCGCTACTGAGAACACCTCAGTGGGTGCGCTGCGCAGCGGTGAGGTGTCCGTCACCGAGGTACATGCCGAGCAGATAGGCGTAGTCGGCGACGGGGACGTCGATACCGGGGGCGCAGCGGAAGCAGCGGGCCCGGGTCCGCCGCGGGTCCCCCGTGCGACGGGTCCCGGTGCACCAGTGGCGCACGGTCCGCTCGGGGACGCCGACGGCCGCGGCCACCGACCGAACCGGCATGCCGCCGCGATACAGCGACCGGGCCCTGTCGACGACGTGTGGCGGGTGCATGCGGAAACCGTCGCACGCGCCACCGACAATTCCGGACAATGGTGCCCTCGGTGGGATTCGAACCCACACTGTATGCATTTTGAGTGCATCGTCTCTGCCGATTGGACTACGAGGGCTTGCTACTTTCGGCGTATTCAGTTCTGAAGCGAGCTTAGCGGGTTCCGAGTCCCCCGCGACATCCGACCCGCCTCACACCGGCCAGTTCAGGAACCGGCTGCGCGGCGGCCCGTCACCGAGCACGTGCAGCACCCCACCCGGCGCCGGGACCGGGTCGGAGCCTCCGGCACCGGGCACGTCCGGCCAGCGCAGGGCGGGCGCCACCGACGGGGCGACGACGAGCGGGTGCCCGGCGAACGTCGTCGCCAGCGGGGTGTGGACGTGCCCGCACACCACCAGCGTCGGGTCGGACCGGGCGGCGAGCAGCATCTCCAGCGGGCCGGGGTCGCGCAGCCGCATCCCGTCGAGCACGGGGTGCCCGAGCGCGACCGGCGGGTGGTGCAGGGCGACCAGCAGCGGCGCAGGGTCCCGGACGGCCTCGGTGAGCAGGGCGACGGCGCCCTCGGACAGCGCACCGTGCGGCGCACCGGGGACCAGGGTGTCCAGCAGCGCCACCGTGCAGCCGCCGGTGCGGTGCAGCCGGTCCCCCACCGGGCCGACGGCGGCGGCCATCGCGGTGCGGTCGTCGTGGTTGCCGGGCACGTGCAGCGCGTCGAGCCCGGCCAGCAGGGCGGCGGCCCCGGCGTAGGCCGCGGGGTCGCCGTGGTCGGCGAGGTCCCCGGTCACGACCACGACGTCCGGCGCCGGATCCAGCGCCCGGACCCCGGCGACGGCGCGGGCGGCCCGGCCCTCCGGATCCGGACGCCCGAGGTGCAGGTCCGAGAGCTGGACGACGGTGGTCACCGCGGGATCCGCTCCAGCAGGGCGACCGCCTCCATGTGGTGGGTCATCGGGAACGCGTCGAACGCCCGCAGCGCGGCGGTGCGGTACCCGGCGGTGGCGAACAGGGACAGGTCCCGGGCCAGCGCGGCCGGGTCGCAGGCGATGTGCACGATCCGCCGCGGGCCGCGGGCGGCCAGGTCGCGCACCGCGGCCTTCCCGAGCCCGGCCCGCGGCGGGTCGGTGACCACGACGTCGGGGTCGGGCCGGAGCCGGGCGATCTCGCGCTCGGCGCGGCCCCGCACGAACTGGACCTGCGGCAGGTCGGCCAGCGCGGCGGCGCCGTCGGCGACCGCGGACGCGGCGGACTCGACGACCAGCACGGTCCCGGACTCCCCCACCTGGCCGGCGAGGACCGAGCCGAGCAGCCCGACGCCGCCGTAGAGGTCCCAGGCGACACCGCCCACGGGGGCGTCGGCCCAGTCGCGTACGACCGACGCGAGGGTGTCCGGCAGCGCCGGGTGGACCTGCCAGAACGTGCCGGCCGACAGCTCCCAGGTGCGGCCCGCCGCGGTCACGGTGGCGCCGGAGCCGACCCGGGCCGCCCCGTCGCCGACGACGGTGACGTCGAGCTCGGAGTCGGGCCGGAAGCGGCGCTCCAGCACCGGGGGCAGCGCGCCCGCCGGGACGAGCGGGCAGTCCCCGATCTCGCACACGTCGTGGCTGCGGTGGGCGCGCAGGCCGGGGACGCCGGCGTCGTCGACGGCCAGCCGCACCCGGGTGCGCCAGCCGAACGGACCGCCGGGGAGCTCCTCGACCTCCACCGCGGCGAGGTCGGCGGTGGCGACGACCGCGGCCCCGGCGCCGAGACGCTCCAGCTGCTCGCGCAGGACGGTCATCTTCAGGACGCGCTGGGTGGCGTGGTCGGTGTGCTGGAAGTCGCAGCCACCGCAGCCGCCGGGCCCCGCCCACGGGCACGCGGGCTCGACCCGGTCCGGGGACGCCTCCAGCACGGCGACGGCGTCGGCGCGGCAGAACGCCCCACCCGGGTCGTCGGTGACCACGGCACGGACCAGCTCACCGGGCAGCGCGTGCCGGACGAACACGACCCGGCCACCGTCACCGTCGCGGGCCACGCAGTGTCCGCCGTGCGCGACGGGGCCGACCCGCAGCTCCAGCATCCGGTCGGTCCAGTCGGTCGCCGTCTCGGCGTTCACCGGTCCTCCTCCTTCGGGACACGGGGTGCGGGCGAGGTGCCGCCACCGGTGCGGACGCCCGCGCCGTCGCGGAGTTCGCCGGGCAGCTGCTCCGTGCCCGGGTAGCCGCGACGGGACGCCCCCGGCGCCTGCAGCGGCGACAGCGCCCGCGTGCGCGAGGACGACGGCAGCTGCCACGGCACGCTGGTCACCATCACCCCCGGCTGGAACAGCAGCCTCGTCTTGAGCCGCAGTGCGCTCTGGTTGTGCAGCACCTGCTCCCACCAGTGCCCGACGACGTACTCCGGGATGTAGACGGTCACGACGTTGCGCGGGGAGTCGCTGCGGATCCGCTTGACGTAGTCCAGCACGGGCCGGGTGATCTCCCGGTAGGGCGACTCGACGACCTTCAGCGGGACCGGGAGGTTCCGCTTGTGCCACTGCTCGACGAGCTTCTTGGTCTCGGAGTCGTCGACGTTGACCGTGACCGCCTCGAGGATGTCCGGGCGGGTCGCGCGGGCGTAGGCCAGCGCCCGCAGCGTCGGCTTGTGCAGCGTGGAGACGAGCACGACGGCGTGGTTGCGCGAGGGCAGCACGTCGTCGGTCTCGTCGGCGACGAGTGCGGCCGCGACCCGGTCGTAGTGCAGCTGGATCAGCCGCATGAGCACGAAGAACCCGCCCATCGCGACGATCGCGATCCAGGCGCCGAGGGTGAACTTGGTGATCAGCACCGTGATCAGCACGACGCCGGTCATGCAGGCGCCGAACCCGTTGATCGACTGAGCGCGACGGATCCGGCGGCGCTCGGACACCGGCGGCCCCAGCGCGAGCTCCCGGTTCCAGTGCCGGACCATGCCGGCCTGGGACAGCGTGAACGACACGAACACGCCGACGGTGTAGAGCGGGATGAGCCGGGTGACCTCGGCCTGGAAGCCGACGACCAGCAGGATCGCGAACAGCGCGAGCGCGACGATGCCGTTGGAGAACGCGAGCCGGTCGCCGCGGGTGTGCAGCTGGCGGGGCAGGTAGCGGTCCTGGGACAGGATCGAGCCGAGCACCGGGAAGCCGTTGAACGCGGTGTTCGCGGCCAGGACCAGGATCAGCGCCGTCATCACGATGACGAAGAAGTAGCCCGGCGGGAAGTTGTCGAAGACCGCGTCGGCGAGCTGGGCGATCATGGTGTGCTGCTCGTAGCCGGGCGGGGCGTCGGGGAACTGGCGCGCCGGGTCCTCGGCGATCTGGACGCCAGTCAGCTGGGCCAGCGCGATCAGCCCCATGAACAGCGACACCGACATCGCCCCGAGCAGCAGCAGCGTGGTGGCCGCGTTCTTCGACTTCGGCTTGCGGAAGGCCGGCACGCCGTTCGAGATCGCCTCGACGCCGGTCAGCGCGGCCGCGCCCTGGGTGAAGCTGCGCAGCACGAGCAGCACCAGGGCGAGGCCGGTGAACGCGTCGCCCTCCGCGACCAGGTGCAGGTCGGCGCTCTCGGCGCGCACGGGGTCGCCGAGGATCAGCACCCGGGTCAGCCCCCAGAGGATCATCGTCGCGACGCCGAGGACGAAGGCGTAGACCGGGACCGCGAAGGCGGCGCCGGACTCGCGGATGCCGCGCAGGTTGATCGCGGTGAGCACGGCGATGGCCGAGACGGCGAACAGCACCTTGTGCTCGGCGACGAACGGCACCAGCGCGCCGATGTTGGCCGCGGCCGCGGAGATCGAGACGGCGACGGTGAGGGTGTAGTCGACGAGCAGCGCGCTGGCGACGGTCAGTCCGGCGTTCTTGCCGAGGTTGACCGTCGCGACCTCGTAGTCACCCCCGCCGGAGGGGTAGGCGTGGACGTTCTGCCGGTAGCTGGCGACGACCGTGAGCAGCACGACGACGACGGCGAGACCGATCCACGGCGACATCGCGTAGGAGGCGACGCCGGCGACCGACAGGGTCAGGAAGATCTCCTCCGGCGCGTAGGCGACCGACGACATGGCGTCGGAGGCGAACACGGGGAGGGCGATCCGCTTCGGGAGCAGGGTGCTGGTCAGGCGGTCGCTGCGCTGCGGTCGTCCGACCACGAGCCGCTTGAGAGCGACGGCGAGCTTGGACACGGGGCGCAGCCTATGCCCCCGGTCCGATCCGCTTCGCGATAGCGTTCACCGCGCGTCGTCGGCGTCCCCGTCGCCGTCGGTACAGAAGGAACGAACCGTACATCCCGGGCCTCCCGACCCGGCGGAAGGACCCCAGACGCCATGCACGTCGTGATCATGGGATGTGGCCGCGTCGGCGCGTCCCTGGCCTCGGGCCTGGAACGGCTCGGCCACGAGGTCGCGGTGATCGACCGCGACCCGCAGGCCTTCCGCCGGCTCGGCCCGGACTTCCGCGGGCGCCAGGTGGTCGGCTTCGGCTTCCACCGCAGCGTGCTCGACGAGGCGGGGCTGGAGTCCGCCGGCGCGTTCGCCGCCGTCTCCTCCGGGGACAACTCCAACATCATCGCCGCCCGCGTGGCGCGCGAGAGCTACGGCGTCGGCAAGGTCGTCGCCCGGATCTACGACGCCAAGCGCGCCGCGGTGTACGAGCGCCTCGGCATCCCGACGGTCGCGACCGTCCCGTGGACGACCGACCGGCTGCTGCGCATGCTGCTGCCCGACGGCGTCGCCACCGCCTGGCGCGAGCCCACCGGCACCGTGGCCGTCCTGCCGCTGCCGCTGCACGAGAACTGGGTGGGGCGCCCGATCCGCGACCTGGAGCGGGCGACGAGCTCGCGGGTCGCGTTCATCGTGCGGTTCGGCACCGGGGTGCTGCCGACCAAGGACACCACCGTGCAGCACGAGGACACCGTCTACGTGGCGGCGGTCTCGGGCACGGTCAGCGACGTGACGGCGGCCGCCGCGGCGCCGCCCGAGGAGGACTGATGCGGGTCGCGATCGCGGGTGCGGGCGCCGTCGGGCGGTCCATCGCGCTGGAGCTGGTCGAGTCCGACCACCGGGTCATGCTGATCGAGCGCGAGCTGACCCACATCGACCCGAACTCGGTCCCCGAGGCCGAGTGGGTGCACGCCGACGCCTGCGAGCTGTCGTCGCTGGAGGACGCCGGCATCGAGGGCTGCGACGTCGTGATCGCCGCGACCGGCGACGACAAGGTCAACCTGGTGGTGTCGCTGCTGGCGAAGACCGAGTTCGGGGTCCGCCGGGTGGTGGCCAGGGTGAACGACCCGCGCAACGAGTGGCTGTTCGGGGAGAACTGGGGCGTCGACGTCGCGGTGTCGACGCCGCGGCTGCTGGCGGCGCTGGTCGAGGAGGCCGTCGCCGTCGGGGACCTGGTGCGGCTGCTGACGCTGCGTCAGGGGCAGGCGAACCTCGTCGAGGTGACGCTGCCCGAGGACACCCCGCTGGCCGGGCGGCCGGTGCGGGTGCTGGAGCTGCCGACGGACTCGGCGCTGGTGACGATCCTGCGCGGCGGCCGGGTCATCGTGCCGCAGCCCGACGACGCGCTGGAGGGCGGCGACGAGCTGCTGTTCGTGGCGACGACGGCGGTCGAGGAGGACATCCGCGCCGCTCTCCTGTGACCCCGCCTCTCCCACCCCGCCGGGGACCGGCACCCGGAGTGTCCCGCGTGCCGGTGCCGCTCAGGCGGTCGCGGGGCGGGCGCGCTCGGCGCGGCGCACGATGAGGATCGTGGCCAGGATCGCGACCCCGGTGAGCGGGTAGCCCATCGCGAGCCGCGCGACACCCAACCAGGTCTCGGAGTCGGCGAGGTACAGCCCGCCCTGCACGACGACCTTCGCGAGGAAGGTCCCCGCCCACACCGCGGTGGCCCAGCCGTAGGCGCGGACCAGGTGGGGGTCTGCGCGCCACTCGGTGCCGTGTCCGTTGATGCCGTGCCAGATCACCCCGGCCAGCGGCCAGCGGGCGATGATCGACACCAGCGCGACGACGCCCAGGGCGCCGCTGTAGAGCAGACCGGGCAGGTAGAACCCGCGGGCCTCCCCGGTCCGGCTCGCGACGAGCGCACACACCCCGACCCCGAGCAGACCGGAGATCGCGGGCATGACCGGGTCACGACGGACCAGACGCCAGACCAGCACCAGCACACCGGCTCCGACGGCCGCGTACAGCGCGGTCGTCAGGTCGGCCAGGATGTTGACGAGGACGAACACCACGACCGGGATGGTCGAGGCGACGATCCCGGTCACCCCGCCCATCTGTTCCAGCAGGGTCGGGGTGGGCGCCTCCGGGGTGGACTCCGCCGGTCCCCCGGTCCGGTCCGGTTCCGGTGCGGCGGCGTGCGCCGGTGCCGTCACCGGCCGGCCGAGGGGCGCGGTCCGGTCCTGCGGGTCGACGTCGGTGACACGCGGGATCCGGGTGGTCGGGGCGTCGTGGTGGTGGTCGTTCAAGCCGGTCCGATCCGTCGGCTCAGGAGCAGGCCGCGAGGGTCCCGCGGGTCACTGCGCCTGGCAGATCTCGTAGTACGGGTTGTAGAGCACCTTGCGGCCGTCGCGGACCGAGATCCGGCCACGGACCCGCATGGTGCGTCCGGCCTCGATACCGGGGATGCTGCGCCGGCCCATCCAGACCAGGGTGACGCCGTCGGTCCCGTCGAACAGCTCGGCCTTCAGGGTGGCGTCGGCACTCTGTGGACAGAGGTCGACGCTGCGGATCCGGCCGAGCATCGTGACCTCTTCGCCGCAGGCACAGTCGCGGGCCGGTCGTGCACCGGTCTCCTCGACGTCCTCGGCGAGGTCGCGCGCGTCGAGTTCGTCGACATCGCTGGTGAGTTTGCGGAGCATCCGGCGGAACGCTCCGCCATCCGTGCTGCCCATGTCTCTCCTCGGCCGTGTCCGGTACCGGCCCGGGGTCACCGGACCCTCCGGTGACCCGCACTCGCGCGGCAACACGACAGGGTGTCGTGGTGGCGCCGAGAGCGTAACGCGCGGATGCCCCGGTTTGTGCCCGCGGCGGCCCCGACCTCCCGGTCACCGCCCCGGCGACCGGCTCGCGGGCCGCGCCCGGTGGTCGACGGGCGGGTGCGGGCCGGGCGTACCGGACACCCGTGCCCATCCCGCTGCCGCTCAGTCCCGCCGGTGCCGTCCGAGGTCGCGGGGACCGGTGCCGCCCGCGCGCCGACCGGAGGGCCACTGGCCGGTGAGCCCGGACCCGCCCGCTGCCCGCCCGGCGTCGAGCCCGCCGGAGGCGTCCTCGGTGTCGTCGGTGCCGTCGGTGCGCTCGCCCGCGGTGCGGGCCGGGTCCGCGGGCGCGGGGTCGTCGGTGCGGGCCGCGGCCCGTCCGGCGGCGGCCCGGCTCGCGCGGTAGTCCGCCAGCCCGGTGACACCGCCGTGCCCGTTGGTGCGGTCGGCACCCGGTCCGTCGGCGTGCGGCCCGCGGTCGGCCGACGCGCTGCGCAGCAGGTCCTGCAGGGCACTGCGTGCCTCGTCGGCCGAGGTGGGACCGCCTCCGTGCCAGGGGCGGTCCGCATCGGCCGCGGCCCGGAACAGATCGTCCCCGCCCGGGCCCGGCGACGCCGGGTACGCGGCCGGGGCCGGGTCGTGGTCCACGCCGCGCGACGTGGAGCCGGTGGGCGCGGGACCTGCGGTGTCGCTCCCGGCGGTGCCGCTCCCCGTGGAGGGCGCGTCGCCGGGTTCGCGGCGGCGTCCACCGCCTGCAGGGGCGTCGAGGGCGACGGCGGCGAGCAGGTCCGCCACCGAGGTGCCCGCACCGGCGCCGTGCCGACCGGACCGGCGGCTGGCGGCGATCTCGGCGGACAGCCAGCCGTCGTCGTCCGGGGTGGGGTCGGTGGGCGCCGTGTGGCCGGGCGCGTCCGCGGTGGGCCGGGCACCCCGCCGACGACGGGTGGACGCCGGTGCGGCGGGCTCGGTCGGGGCCGGGAGCCGGTCGAGCGTGGCCTCCATGAGCGGCACGTCCGACAACGGGATGTCCTCGATGGCCCCCGTCGGCGGCGACGCAGGCTCCGGCGGCCCGGCCGGGGTGTCCCGCGTGCGCGCGGCGAGCAGGTCCGCGGCGTCGACGCGGGCGGCGTCGGCGGCGCGGTCGCGCCGGGAGCGGCGCGCCGCCCCACCGGTGCCGGGCCGGGTCGACCCCGCCGTGGCACCGGAGGCGGTCGGGGTGCCGAACGGGTCCCGGCCGTGGGCGGCGCCATCGGCAGCGTCGACAGAGCCGTCGGCAGCGGTGTCGGCAGAGCCGTCGGGAGCGGTGCCGGGATCCAGGGCGGTGCGGCCGTCGAACGCCGTACCGTCGAGCGCGGTGTCCCCGAGCGCAGGGCCGCCGAGCGCGGTGTCCCCGAGCGCAGGGCCGCCGAGCGCGGTGTCCCCGAGCGCAGGGCCGCCGAGCACGGTGCCGGGGTCGAGGGCCGAGGCCGGGACGGGGGTGCTGCGGTCCAGGATGTCGCCGGCCGACGCGCCCCGGCCGAAACCGGTGAGCGGGGTCGCGGACCGGTCGTCCTCGACGCCGGCGAGCAGGTCGGCGGCCGACAGCGCGGTCACTGCCGGGTCGCGGCGGGCCGGGGGCTCCGCCGATTCGGGCTCCGGGGCCCGGAGCGGGGCGACCGCGCTCGGCGCCGGGTCCGGCGCGTGCATCGGCGCCGGGGCGTGCAGCGGAGCCGGGGCGTGGATCGACCCGCGCCCGGGCAGCGGGCCCACGCCGGTGTCGGGACCGGCCCGGCCCGGCCCGGCCGCGGGGGCGACGCCGCCCGCGGTCGGGATCGCGCCGGTCGGGGTCGCACTGCCGGGGATGCCCCCGGGCTGTGGGGCGGCGAGGGGCGTGGCAGCGGACGGTGTGGCAGCGGACGTCGTGGCACCGGCCGGGGCGCCGCCGAGCCGGTTCGCGCCGGTCCGGTCGGGCCGGGCCGGGCGCCCGCGTCGGCGACCGGGCCGTGCCTCGGGCCCGGGGGCGACCAGCGGACCGTCGGTCAGCGCGGTGCGCTCGGCGGGCGACTCGTCGGTGCGCACGTCCGGGGCGAGCGGCGTGCGCGCCGCGGCCGGATCGGCCGGGGCCGCCGCGGCGGGGCGGCGGACCTGCGGCAGCGCGCGGGTGCGCGAGTCGGCGTCGTCGGTGGACGGGCGGGGGCCCACCGGCCCCGCGGGGGGCCGCGCGGCCGGGACCCCGGACGCCGACGCCGCGGCGGGCGCGGTACGGCGCGGGCGGGCCGGGCGGGCGGGCTCGACCGGCGTCGCCGGTTCCGCGGAGGCGGCGGCCGGCACCGGGCGGGCGCCGGTCGTGGGGCCGGACGGCGCCGGGGTCGCGCCCGTCTCCCCGGCGGGGGCCGGGACGGACACGGTGATGCTGGGCTTCTGCGGCGCGGCCTCGGGCTGCCGCTCGCGCAGGTGCTCGGGCAGCTCCAGGGGCAGGACTGTCCGCGGCGGGTACGGCGATTTCCCGCGGACGACGATGATCCCCCGCAGCACGCGCCGGAGCTCCACGTCGAGGGCCTCGACGGTCTCCAGCGACGCCGTCGCCACGCCGTAGACCATCCAGCGCGGGCCGTCGCAGCCGACGAACACCGATGCGGCGTTCTCGGTGCGGGCGTGGAGCTCGCGGCCCCAGTCGCCGCGGGCGTTGCGGACCCGGGCACCGCCGGTGCGCAGGGACTGCTCGATCTCCGCGGACAGGTCCGCCCACAGCCCGGACGACCGCGGCGCGGCGAGCGCACTCACCGCGATCCGGCCCTCGGCCAGCAGCAGGTGCACCGCCTGGGGACGCTCGGCGCCGGCGGGCTCCAGCTTCAGCTCGGCACCGTAGGGCACCGGGACCTGCAGGGCACCGAGGTCGACGCGGGCGAGCGCGTCGGTCATCGACGGGTCGAGCTCCTCGACGTCGGCCGGCCCCAGCGGGCGGCCGCCGCTGCCGGGCGGCGGGACCGACAGCGGGGCGTCACCGACGCCGTACTCGTCCTCGTCGTACTCGGCGTCGTACTCGGCCTCGTCGTCGTACTCGGCGTCGTGGTCACCGACGTACTCGGCGTCGTGCTCGTCGTCGAGGTCGTCGCCGGCGGGCCGGGACGGGCGCCGGCCCCAGGACGGGTCGTCGGGGTCGCCGCCGTCGAAGCCCTGCGGGGTGCGGTCGCGGGCGTAGGCGAGCTCGTCGTCCTCGACGCGGTGCGACAGCAGCGGGGGCTCCTCGTCGTCCCAGCGGCCGTCGGGTGCGACCCGGTCGTCGTACCCCGCGGGTGCGGGTGCGGGCAGGCGCCCGGAGGCGCCCGGGGCCGGGGCACGGCCGGTGGTGTCCCGGCCGACCGCGCGCACCGCCGTCGTCGCCGCGGCGGGGCCGGCGGGTGCGGGGACGGCGCCGCCGGTCCGCGGGCCGGGTGGCACCGGGCGGGAGCCGGTGGCGGGGGCGGAACCGTTGCGCCCCGGCGCGGGCGGCCTGCCGTTCGGCGCACCGGGTCCGGAGCCGTTGCGCGGGGCCACGCCGTTCGCCGGCGGCGCCCCGCGGCGGGCGTCCTGCGCGGCGTAGTGGTCGGCGTAGTCGTCGAAGTCGTCGACGTCGGAGTCGCCGTAGCCGGGATAGCCCGGGTAGGCACCTGTCCCGGTGTCCTCGATCCCGTCCTCCGGACGGATGTCGAACATCCGACCGCGTGTGCGTCCGGGCATCTACTGGTCCCCTCCCCCGGCGACGAGCGCGGCGTTCCCGCCGGTCGAGCCGTGACCGGCGGCGCCGCGTACCGACGCGGGCAGCGCGGTGACCTCCACGAACCGGGCCGTCTCGACCCGTTGCACCACCAGCTGCGCGATGCGGTCCCCCCGGTGCAGCTTCACCGGCGTGTCCGGGTCGGTGTTGACCAGGCAGACCTTGATCTCGCCGCGGTACCCGGCGTCGATCGTGCCGGGTGCGTTGACGATCGAGAGCCCGCACCGCGCCGCGAGGCCGGACCGGGGGTGCACGAACCCGGCGTAGCCCTCGGGCAGCGCGATCGCCACCCCGGTCCCGACGAGCGCCCGGCGCCCCGGCTGGAGGACCACGTCGGTGGTCGTCACGAGGTCGGCCCCGGCGTCGCCGGGCCGCGCGTACGCGGGCGGGGGGACGTCGGGGTCGAGCCGCGTCAGCAGGACGTCGACGGACGCTGCTGCCGGCGGCTGGTCCGGGGGAGCGGGCACGGAACCGGGCACGGCGGGCGACGCTACCCTGGGCCTCGTGAGCGAACGGGATCCGGAGACCGACTCTGCGACGGCTGGCCCTGCTGCGTTCGACGAGCGGTTGTCCGTCCCGGTGTGGTGGTACCTGCTCGCCGTCGGGCTCGGTGTCCTGATGGGCGCGCAGATCCACATGGGCTATCCCGGCCTGCGGGCGTGGCTGGGCTACCTGACGATGGTGCCGCTGTGCGTCGGTGTCCTGTGGTGGATGGGCCGCAGCCGCGTCACCGTCCGCGACGGCGTGCTCGTCTCGAACGGCCGCGAGCTGCCGCTGTCCGCGGCGGGCGTCACCGACACCGTCGCGCGGGCCGACAAGCAGCAGGCGATGGGCCCCGATCTCGACCCGCAGGCCTACGTCCTGCACCGGGCGTGGGTGGGGCCGCTGGTACGGGTCCAGGTGATCGGCCGCGACGAGCCCTACTGGGTGCTCAGCACGCGCCGTCCCGACGAGCTGCGGGCGGCGATCGCCGCCGAGGCGCCGCACCCCCAGCAACAGCAGCGCTGACAGCACTGACAGCGCCGACACGCGCAGAAACCACGCGCAGAAACGACGGGGCCCCGGCGAGATCGCCGGGGCCCCGTCGTGGTCCTCCCGTCGGACGGGCCCTGCCGGGCCCGCCCGGTCAGGCCTGCCCGATCAGGCTTGCGCCCGATCAGGCTTGCCCGATCAAGCGGCACAGTCGCGGCAGAGGAACTGTCCGCCCGAGGAGCTGGCGAGCCGGCTCCGGTGGTGCACCAGGAAGCAGCTCGCACAGGTGAACTCGTCCGCCTGCTTCGGCAGGACGTTCACCGTCAGTTCCTCGCCCGACAGGTCCGCGCCCGGGAGCTCGTAGCTCTCCGCGGTGTCGGTCTCCTCGACGTCGACGACCGCGGACTGCGCCTCGTTGCGGCGCTGCTTGAGCTCGTCGAGCGAGTCCTCGGCCATCTCGTCGGCCTCATTGCGACGCGGGGCGTCGTAGTCGGTCGCCATCAGGTCTCACCCTTGCCTTACGTCCGAGCTGCTCGATTCCGGCCCACGAGCAGCGGTACTTCGCATCGGTTGGTCGTCGCGTGCCGCTGGAGAACGTCGCGGGGAGCGGGTTTGTGCCCGGCCCCATGAGTGACGCCGGTCTCACCTGGCCCGGTGGACCGGGTGGCTCGTCCGTCGTGAGTCCTGTCGCGGCCGATCCGTCACCGGCGGCGGGGAGGGTAGCCCAGCGTCCGCGGAGCGTCGCAGCGAGTCCCCCGATGATGCCGGGTGTCGCCCCGACGCCACCGCCGCCGGGCGCACTAGTGTCGCCCGGTGTGACGACGAGCGCCCGCACCCCCACGCCCGGTGCCGACCCCGCCACCGTCGGCGCGTGGCTGTCCACGGCCCTCGGCGACGAACGGTGGCGCGAGGCGCGGCTCACCCCGATCGGCGCCGGGCGGTCCAACCTGACCTACCGGGTCTCCTCCCCCGCCGGGGCGGTCGTGCTGCGTCGCCCGCCGGTCGGCGAGGTCGCCGCGACCGCCCACGACATGGGCCGCGAGCAGCGGGTGATCTCCGCGCTGGGGCCGAGCGCCGTGCCCGTCCCCGCGGTGCTGGCCGCCGACGACGGCGACGTGCTCGGCGCCCCCTGCTTCGTGATGGAGCTCGTCGACGGCGTCGTGCCGCTCGACGACCTGCCCGAGGGCTGGGCGGCCACGGAGCAGCAGCGCCGCGCCGCGGGCGAGGAGCTGGTGGACGTGCTGGCCGCGCTGCACGCCGTCGACCCGGCCGCGGCGGGCCTGGGCGACTTCGGTCGCCCGGAGGGCTTCATGGAGCGCCAGATCCGGCGCTGGGGCACGCAGTGGGCAGCCGCCCGCGACGGCGACGACCCCGTCCCGGTGGACGCGGAGGTCGAGTCCGAGCTCACCCGGCTCTCCGAGCGGCTGGCCGCCGACGTGCCGGCCGCGCAGCGCCACACCGTGGTGCACGGCGACTACCGGCTCGACAACTGCGTCTTCGACGCCGGGGACCCCGGCCGCATCCGCGCGGTCCTGGACTGGGAGATGTCCACCCTCGGCGACCCGCTGGCCGACCTCGGGCTGCTGCTCGTCTACTGGAAGCAGGACGGCGACGCCACCGTCTGGTCCTCCGCCCAGCCGCTGGCGAGCCCGACCGGCCTGCCCGGCTTCCCGACGCGGCGCGAGCTCGTCGAGGGCTACACCGCGCGCACCGGCCTCGACGCCGGACCGCTGCCCTGGTACGTCGGGTTCGGCGCGTTCAAGCTGGCCGTCGTGCTCGCGGGGATCCTGGCGCGGGCCCGGGCCGGGTCGGTGCCGGCGGAGATGGCCGACGGCCTCGACGGGTCGGTCGGCCCGCTCGTCGCGCTGGGCCACCACGTCCTGGACGGAGGGTCGATCTGATGCCGGCCGGCCGCACCCGCACCGACCGCCCCTACGAGCGGCGCCGGGCCCGTCCGATCCTGGTGACCACCGCGTTGCTGGCCGTGCTGGCCGTCGCCACGTGGGCGGTCGTGCTCGGCACCGCCTCGGACGGCTCGGCGTCGACGAACTGCCCGGCCCCGTCGTCGGGGGCCCTGGCCGGAACCGAGATCGACCGGGCCGAGCTGGCCTCGGTCGCCCCGGCCGCCCCGGACGACGTCCGCTTCCACGTCCTCAACGCCGGCGGTCAGCGCGGGCAGGCGAACCTGGTGTCCGCCGAGCTCAAGGACCTGCAGTTCGGCGAGGCCGGGACCCCGGGCAACGACCCCGCGTTCCCGCAGGGCGACCTGGACTGCATCGGGCAGATGCGGTTCGGCCCGGACGGCGCGGCGTCCGCGTCGACGCTCGCGCTGGCGCTGCCCTGCGTCGAGCTGATCCGCGACGATCGTCAGGGGGCGGTGGTCGACGTCGTCGTCGGGTCGGCGTTCACCGACGTCGCACCGGGCCGTGCGGCCCGCGACGTGCTGGACCAGCTGTCCGCGCCGGGTACCGAGGGCGGTCCGCGGGCCGACCCGGGCCTGCTGGCCCAGGCCCGCGCGGCGACCTGCTGAGCGGAGCGCCCCGGCGGCTCAGACGGTGTCGGCGCCGCTGCGGCGGGCCAGTTCCGCGAGGGCGGCGGCGACTCCGGGCGCGGCGGCGAGCGTGACGTCGGCGCCCAGGGCGTCGCCGTCGTCGAGGCCGTGGACGCCCGGGCTGCCCGAGACGTGCACCACGGCACCGGCCTCGGTCGCGATGAGCGCACCGGCCGCCCAGTCCCACCAGTTGCAGCCGTGCTCGAGGTAGCCGTCGAGCCAGCCGGCCGCGACGGCGCACAGGTCCAGCGACGCCGCGCCGGCCCGCCGGACGTCGCGGACCTCGGGGAGCATCGCCGCGACCATCCCGGCCTGCCGGGCGCGCCGTTCGGCGCGGTAGGCGAACCCGGTGCCGACCAGGGACTGGCCGAGTTCGGTGGTCGCCGCGGCCCACAGCGGACGCCCGTCGAGGGTCGCGCCGAGACCGCGTCCGGCCGACCAGAGCCGCCCGGAGGCGGGCTCGGACACCGCACCGGCCACGCCCTCCCCGTCGACGACGGCGGCGATCGAGATCCCGTACCAGGGCAGGCCGTAGAGGTAGTTGACGGTGCCGTCGATCGGGTCGACCACCCAGCGCGCGACAGCCGGGTCGCCGGCGCCCTCCTCGCCGTACACCGACTCACCGGGGCGCAGCTGCGCGAGCCGGTCGCGGACGAACCGCTCCACCGAGGCGTCGGAGGCGGTGACGACGTCGGTCGGCGAGGACTTCGTCGTGACGCCGTCGTCGTGCGGGGCGGGCAGGCCGCGCAGGTGCTCCGCGGCCTCGGCCGCGACCTGCTCGGCGACGGCGCGCAGGGTGGCGGGATCGCTGCTCTCGTGCGGCCTCACCACCCCATCCGACCACGTGCGGAGCCGCCGGGACGCGCGGGGCGGCGTGAGGTGCGTCCCCCCCGGCCGGTACGCAGTTACAATGGAACGCACACCCCGTCTCCGGGCCGCGCGGCGACCACCATCGACGCCGGCGACCGAGACGGTGGCAGGACAGGACATCCCGGCCGTCGTGGCCTCGTCTCCCCCGACGAGCGCGCCGCGACCGGGCCGCGTAACGACTCCAGCGCACGTAGCGAGAGGGCCCAGGTGGCAGCCGCAGACTCCGCAGCACGCAGCGACTCGACCGTCGAACCGACGTCGGGTACCGCATCCCGCAGCCGCCGTACTTCCGGCACCACGAGCACCGCGTCGGCGGCGACCGGCACGGTGAAGAAGCCGGCCGCACGCACCCGCAAGCCCGCCGCGGCGGGTGGCACGGCGACCAAGGCCGCGCCGAAGACCGGCCCGCGCAAGCCCGCCACGAAGAAGGCCTCCACCAAGAAGGCCGACGGCGACGAGCCGGACGCCGACGGCGAGGAGGTCGTCCTCGAGGACGGCGAGATCGACGCCTCGGACGTCGAGGCCGACATCGAGGCGGCGGCGAAGGAGGAGACCGCCGACGACTCGTCCGACGACGACGATGACGACGACTCCGAGGACGAGACCAACACCGGCAAGAACCGGGTGGCGCCGACCACCCGGGCGTCGCAGCAGAAGTCGGCCGACTTCGTCTGGGACGAGGAGGAGTCCGAGGCCCTGCGCCAGGCGCGCAAGGACGCCGAGCTCACCGCCTCGGCCGACTCGGTCCGCGCGTACCTGAAGCAGATCGGCAAGGTCGCGCTCCTCAACGCCGAGGAGGAGGTCGAGCTCGCGAAGCGCATCGAGGCCGGCCTCTACGGCGCCGAGCGCATCCGCAAGGTCTTCGAGTCGAACGAGAAGCTGTCCCCGCAGATGCGGCGCGACCTGCGCTGGATCGTGCGGGACGGCGAGCGCGCCAAGAACCACCTGCTCGAGGCGAACCTCCGGCTCGTGGTCTCGCTGGCCAAGCGCTACACCGGCCGCGGCATGGCGTTCCTGGACCTGATCCAGGAGGGCAACCTCGGCCTCATCCGTGCGGTCGAGAAGTTCGACTACACCAAGGGCTACAAGTTCTCGACCTACGCGACGTGGTGGATCCGGCAGGCCATCACCCGCGCGATGGCCGACCAGGCCCGCACCATCCGCATCCCGGTGCACATGGTGGAGGTCATCAACAAGCTCGGCCGCATACAGCGTGAGCTGCTCCAGGATCTCGGGCGCGAGCCCACTCCCGAGGAGCTCGCCAAGGAGATGGACATCACCCCGGAGAAGGTGCTGGAGATCCAGCAGTACGCCCGGGAACCCATCTCCCTGGACCAGACCATCGGCGACGAGGGCGACTCGCAGCTCGGTGACTTCATCGAGGACTCCGAGGCGGTCGTCGCGGTCGACGCGGTGAGCTTCACCCTCCTGCAGGACCAGCTGCAGTCGGTGCTGGCGACGCTGTCCGAGCGCGAGGCGGGCGTCGTCCGGCTGCGCTTCGGTCTCACCGACGGCCAGCCGCGCACCCTCGACGAGATCGGCCAGGTCTACGGCGTGACCCGCGAGCGGATCCGCCAGATCGAGTCGAAGACGATGTCGAAGCTGCGGCACCCGTCGCGGTCCCAGGTGCTGCGCGACTACCTGGACTGAGCACCACCGTTCCACGACGAGGGCCCCGCCGGAGCATCCGGCGGGGCCCTCGTCGTCCGGTCAGAACAGGGTCGGGGTGGGGGCCACGGCGTCGTCGAGGAACGCGCTGATCGCCGGCACGAGGGTCGCCGTCTCCCCCACCAGCCCGATGTGCGACGTCGCGGGCAGCACCACCAGGCGTGCCCGGGGGACCTCCTGCAGCATCCCGGTCGCGGCGGCCCGTTCGTTGCCGCCGCCGAGCAGCCGGAACATCTCCACCGCGTGCTCGGGTCGCACGCCGTCGGCGTCCCCGACGATCACCATGGAGCGGGCGGTGATGCCGCGCATCCGGGCGTCGTCGATCTGCTGGTCCTCGGCGTTGAGCACCTTCACCTTCTCCACCCACGCCGCGAACGCGGCAGGGTCCGGAGTGTGCTCCAGGAACGCCGTCTCGACGGGCGTGCCGGACAGCACCGTCACGTCCATCCCCGTGACGGCGGAGTGCACGGCGGGGTACCAGCCGTCGCGGCGGAACGTCGCGGCCATCACGACGAGCTTGCCGACGAGGTCCGGGTGCCGGAGCGCGAGCTGCAGCGCCACGCCACCGCCCTGGGAGTAGCCCAGCACGTCCGCCCGATCGACGCCCAGGCCGCGGAGCAGCGCCGCGGCGTCGTCGGCGAACTGCTCGTAGGACAGCGCACGGGGCGCGTCCGGGGTCCGGCCCTGGCCCTGCATGTCGGCGACGACGACGGTGCGGTCGGCGGCGAACCCGGCCACCCACGCCGCCATCGAGCCGGTGGCCATGAACGCGCCCGGCAGCAGGAGCAGCGGGGGTGAGGTCCCGAGCTCGCCGTACACCTCGTGGTACAGATCCAGGCCGTTGACCGGCAGGTGTCCGGCCGAGGACGGCGACAGAGTGGGTGCTGGTCCGGTCATGGTGTCTCCCGCGGTGCGACGATGGGATCGGTCCCCCTACCGACCGCGTCGCGGCACCGGACTCATCGCCCCCGGCGACGTCGGTCCGGTGCGACGCCCGGACCGGCACCGGTGATCCGACCGCGGGACCCGGGTCCCCGACGCGACGGCCGGCCGCGCCGACACCGGTCCGCACCGGGCCCACCGGACTCACCGGGCCGCAGCGCGACCCGGCGCCGGGCCGGTGAGCGGGCCGTCAGCCGGTCTTGGACAGCTGCCCGCGCAGCGCACCGGTCCGGTACTGCTCGGTGTGGATGTCGACGAGCCAGGCAGCCGGGTTGGCCTCCAGGTCCGTGACCGCGAACCCGGTGCCGGTGTCGACGCCGCCGACGATCACACCGGTGGTGAACGGTCCCTGCAGGCAGCCCTTGCTGGTCATCGGGCCGCCGGGCGGGCCCTGCGGGTCCGGGAAGGCCATCCTCGGGTTGCCGGACTCGTTCGGCTGCCCCTCCTGCAGGTGCGTGGCGGTCCGCGCGGGGCTGCTGAACGGCGGGGTCACCCCGGTGACCTGGATGTCGTAGCAGACGATGTTCTGCTGGCTGTTCAGGCGGAGGGTGAAGGTGCCGGTCGCGCCCTGCTGGCCGGGCACCGGTGCGCCGTCGTCGGCGCGGACCGCGTCCGGGGTGAGGGTCGCGGTGAGCGTGCTGGTGAACGTGGGCGGCTCCGGGACGGGTGCGTCCTCGGCCAGCGCGGGTGACGCGGTGAGCGCCAGTCCCGCCACCGCGCAGAGCGCGCCCCCGACCCACCTGATCGACCGCAGTCCCATCGGTTCCCCCTCGTGCTCGCGTGTCGCCGAAGGGCAAGCATGCGGACACGACGGGCCCGTCCGCGCCCCCTCGGGGTGTTGTCGACCGCTTCGGGTGGGGCACGGGCCGATCCGGTTTCGACCGGGCATTCCGGGGCACGGCCCGGAAAACCGCGCGATTCCGTCGGGGGTCACGGCTACCGTCGATCACCGATCGCGTCGGAGATCCCGGAGCGCGGTCTCGTCGGGGGTGTCGAGGGTGCGCGCGCTGTCATGGCGTCGGCTGGGTGGACCGGTGTCGTTCGTGGCCGTGGGCGCCGCGGTGGTGGCCGCGGTCGCGGAGGCGACGGCGGCGACCGTGGTCGGGGCGGTGGTGAGCGGGCCGACGGCCACCCTGATCGCCGTGCTCGCCGCACTGCTGCTGGGCGCCGCGCTGCTGGACACCCTGGGCCGGGTCCTGTTCTCCGGGGTGGTCGGGCGCGCGGAGGGCAGGTTGCGTGCGGACCTCGTGGGGTCCGCGCTGGCGCAGCCGCTGCCCGCGCTGGAGGACCAGGCGGTCGGGGAGCTCCTCGACCGGGTAGACGACGACTGTCGCCAGCTCGCCCAGCTCATCCGGCGGATCGGCTGGGAGACCGGCCGGTCGCTGCTGCGCTCGGTGGTCGCATGGATCGTCGCCGGGCTGGTGTTCTGGCCGGCGTTCGTCGTGTTCCCGCTGGTCGCCGCCGCAATCGTGCTGGTGGCGCGGCCGTTGACGCCGCAGATCGCGCGGGCCAAGGTCGCCGAGGAGACGGCCTGGTCGGACCACGCGGCGCAGCTGGAGGAGTCGGTCGCCGGCCAGGACGACGTGCGCACCTCGCTGGGCCAGCCGCACGTGGTCGCCGGGTTCGCCCGCCGGGCCGCGACGGTCGTCGCGCGCACCCACGAGGTGTCCCGGATCGCGACCCGGCTCGGTCTGCGGACGGGCACCGTCGCGCACGCGCTGCTCGGGGCGCTCGCGCTCGGCGGGGTGTGGCTGGTCGCCGGGGACCCGGGCGGCATCGCCGCACTGGTCACGTTGTGGCTCCTGGTCACCGCGTTCGTCGGCCAGGTCGACGCCATCGTCGACCGGATGCCCGACATCCAGGCCGGTCTGGGCGCGCTCACCCGGGTGTCGTCGCTGCTGGAGACCGAGCGGGAGCCCGAGGGCGGCCGTCCCCTGCCGCCGGGGCCGGCGTCGGTGGAGCTGCGCGGGCTGACCGCCGGGTACGACGACGGGTTCCGCCTGGGCGGGATCGACCTGACCGTCCCGGCGGGGACGACGTGTGCGCTGCTCGGCCGTACCGGCTCGGGGAAGTCGACGGTCACCAAGGTGCTCTCGCGCGCCGTGGAGCCGCCGCGCGGGCAGGTGCTCCTGGCCGGGGTCGACGTGCGCGACCTGGACCTGGAGGGCCTGCGCCGCCGGGTCGGTGTGGTCACCCAGCGCACCGAGATCCTGGCCGCGACGCTCGCGGAGAACATCACGCTGTTCGACCCGGCGGTCCCGCGCTCGGCGGTCGAGGCCGCGACGGCCGCGCTGGGGCTCGACGAGTGGGTCGACGCCCTGCCCGACGGCCTGGACACCCGTCTCGGCACCGGCGGGATCGCGCTGTCCTCCGGTGAGGAACAGCTGGTGGCGTTCGCCCGGCTGCTGGTGCGCGACGTCGCCGTCGTCGTGCTGGACGAGGCCACCGCGCGGATGGACCCGCGCACCGAGGAGCGGGTGACCCGCGCGTCGCGGGCGCTGCTCGCGGGCCGCACCGGGATCGTCGTGGCGCACCGGCTGTCGACGATCCGCCGTGCCGACGCCGTCGCGGTGCTGTCCGACGGCCGTCTGGTCCAGCACGGCGCGCGGGAGCAGCTGGCCGCCGAGCCGGGCCGCTACGCCGACCTGCTCGCCGCGGACCGGTCCCTGCCCGGGACCGCGGGCGCCACCGCGACGGCCCCGGCGGGCGCGGCGCGGCACGGCGGTGCCGTCGCCGACCCGGGGTCACCGCTGCTGCACCGGGCCGCCCGTCGTGCGGTGCCGACCCCGGACCCGGTGCCCGCTCCCCCGCTGTGGCGGGTCGTGCTGCGGCTGGCGCTGGCCCACCCGCGGTGGGGTCTGACCGGCGGGGCGATGTTCACCCTCGCCACCCTGGGCTCGGCCACCGGTGTGCTGACCGGCTGGCTGTGGGGCCTCGTCGTCGCGGGGCTGGAGGGCGGCCGCACCCCGTGGGGACCCGCCGTCGCCCTGACGGTGGTGCTGATGCTGTTCCCGGTGTGGATCGCCGTCGCGTTCCGCACCTACCCGCGCTGGTGGTCCGCGGCGACGCTGCGGCTGCGGCTGGGGGTGCTGCGCGGGCAGACCATGCAGCGGCGCGGCCCGCGCTCCCCCGCGGGCGAGGTCGTGGCGCGCGCGTTGGACTCGGACCGGATGATCCTCTACGTGGACCGCTGGGTCGACGTCACCAACTCGGTGATCGTCGTCGTGGTGGCCGGTCTGGTGGCGGCCGACGTGCGCGCGGCCGCCGTCATCGGCGGGTTCCTGCTGGTCTGCGCGGGGGTCGCGGCGATCGGGGCGCCGTTCGCGGGGCGCTCCGGGCGGATCGCGGCCGACGCCAGGGCCCGGTTCGGCACGGCGCTGGGCTCGGTCCTGGAGTCGGTGCGCACGGTGAAGCTCGCCGCCGCGACCGGTGCGCTGCGGGCCCACCTCGCCGACGTCGACGGCGACCGGGTGCGGGCCACGGTCCGGGAGTACCGGGTGCGCACCCTGCTCGACGGTGTCCCCGGGGTGCTGCTGCAGGGCGCGGTGGTGCTCACCTGGTCGCTGTACCTGGTCGGCACCTGGCCGCTGGCGACGGCGCTGCTCGTGTCGACCACGCTGAACGGGGCCGGGTTCCTCGGGCAGGTGTGCGCGGCCGCGGTCACCGAGGCCCCGATCGCACGGCGCTGGCTGCGTGCCGTCGCCCCGTTCGCGGGCCCCGCGGACCTGACGCGGCTGCCGCCGGGCGTCGACCTGGTCACCGGCGCCGCGCCGGCGCCGGCGCCGGTGGAGCGCGAGCCGCTGCAGCGGCTGAGCCTGGAGAAGGTCGCCGCCGTGCACGACGACGGCACCGTCGGCGTCGAGGGCGTGGACCTCGACATCGACGCGGGCTCGCTGGTGCTGGTCACCGGCCAGGTCGGATCGGGCAAGTCCAGCCTGCTCGCCGGTCTGGCCGGGCTGGTCGAGCACGAGGGCGTCATCCGGTGGAACGGGCGCGCGGTCTCCGACCCGCAGACGTTCCTGCGCCCCGGGCAGGTCGCCTACGTCGGGCAGGTCCCCCGGGTGCTGTCGGGCACCTTCGGCGACAACATCGCCCTCGGGCACGACCGCCCGGTGCAGGACGCCGTCGGCGACGCTCGCCTCGACCGGGACGTGGCCGCGGCGGGCGGGCCGGACGCCGTCGTCGGCCACCGGGGCATCCGGCTGTCCGGCGGACAGGTGCAGCGGGTGGCGATGGCCAGGGCGCTGGCGACCGGCGCCGAGCTGATCGTCGCCGACGACGTGTCGTCCGCGCTGGACGTCCGCACCGAGATCGAGCTGTGGGCGGCGCTGCGCCGGCGCGGCAGCACCGTGGTCGGCGCGAGCACGAAGCGGGCGGCGCTGGCCCGGGCGGACCGGGTGGTCGTGCTGGACCGCGGTCGGGTCGCCGACGAGGGCCCCTGGGACGAGCTGGCCGCACGCTGGTCGCACCTGGCGGGCTGAGCCGGGTCACCCGGCCGCGGCGGGCGTCGCCGCGGCCGGTGACCGCTCAGGCCGAGCGCAGGTGCTGCTCGGTCGCGGGCGACGGAGCCGGCCAGCCGATGCTCGGGTCGTGGCCGCGGAAGTTCGACAGCCACCAGCCCCAGTCCTCGGGGACCAGCGAGAACGGGTCACCGTGGCCGAGCTCGCGGGCCGCCCACACCGGCCAGTGCGCGTTGGCCAGGGCCGGGCGGCCCAGCATCACCAGGTCGAGCTTCTCCTCCCGGATCGCGCGGTCGGCGTTGGCCGGGATGCCGAGGTTCCAGCTCACCGTGACCGGGATGCCGATCTCCCGGCGGACCCGGGCGCCGCGTTCGACCCAGGCCGAGACGTGCGGGAAGTGCGGGTCGCGCATGTCGTCGGTGTTGCCGCCCATCGACAGGTCGGCCATGTCGGCGCCGTGCTCCTTGAGCCACCCGACGACCTCGATCGAGTCCTCCCACTGCACGCCGTCGGGGTGGTAGTCGTCGGCTCCGAGGCGGAAGGTCAGCGGGTACTCCTCCGGCCAGACCTCGCGGACGGCGTCCATCGCCTCCAGCAGGAACCGGGCCCGGTTGGCCTTGCTGCCGCCGTAGGCATCGGTGCGCCGGTTGGCCAGCGGCGAGTAGAAGCTGGCGCCGAGGTAGCCGTGCGCGAAGTGCATCTCCAGCCACCGGTAGCCGGCGTCGAGAGCGCGTCGGGCGGCGTCGGCGTACTGCCGGTGCACCGCCGCGATCTCCTCGACGGTGAGGGCGTGCACCGGGTACGGGCGCTTGCCGAAGCCGTAGGGGACGTCCGACGGTCCGACGACCTGCCAGCCCTCGGGGTGGTCGGGCGGCAGCTGGCGGCCGAGCTCGTTCGCCACCCACGGCTTGAGCTCGCTGCCGTTGCGCCCGGTGTGGCCGAGCTGGATCGCCGGCACCGCGCCCATGTCGCTGATCATCGCGGTGACCCGGGCGTGGCCCTCGATCTGGTCGTCGTCGTAGATCCCGGCACAGTGCGGGGTGGTGCGACCCTCGGGGGCGATCGCGACCTGCTCGGGGAAGATCAGCCCGAACCCGCCGGCGGCGCGCGCGCCGAGATACATGAGGTGGAAGTCGTTCATCTTGCCGTCGACCGAGCGGTACATCGTCATCGGCGACATCGCGATGCGGTTGCGCAGGGTCACGCCCTTGAGCGTGTAGGGGCTGAACAGGTCAGGCACGGGCACTCCTCGGGGAGATTCGGTCGTGCACAACCATGCTCTCGGCTCGTCACCATCGGGTGACTGCCGGTTCCCGTCCGGTAACGGGCCCCTCACATCGTGGGTGGGCCCAGCCGTGAGGCGCCCGGACGGCGCACCCGGTTCGGCCGGGCGCGACGGTCCGGGCGACGGCGGGCCACGGCGGCTCAGCCGCAGTGGTTCTCGTGCCCGGTGTGCGCGGCGTGCTCGACCTGCAGGGTGGAGTGGTCGAGGCCGAACCGCTCCCGCAGCACGTGCCCGGCACGGTCGAGCACCGAGGCGTCCCCGCAGTGCCCGGAGACCTCCTCGTCGACGACGACGTGCGCCGACATCGCGGGGGTGCGGTCGTTGATCGCCCACACGTGCAGGTCGTGGACGTCGGCGACCCCCTCGACGGCCAGCAGCGCCGCCTTGACCTCCTGGGCGTCGATCCCCTTGGGCGCGCCCTCCAGCAGGACGTGCGCGGCCTCGCGCAGCAGCGACACCGCGCGCGGGAGGATCAGCGCGACGATGAACAGCGAGGCGATGGTGTCGGCCCAGGGCCAGCCGGTCGTCAGCAGCACCACGGCGGCGGCGAGCACACCGACCGAGCCGAGCGCGTCGCCGAGGACGTGCAGCATGGCCCCGCGCATGTTCATGTTGCCGCGGTCGCCGCCGGCCAGCACCGCGAGCGAGACCAGGTTCCCGATCAGGCCGAGCACACCGATGACCAGCAGCGGCAGGCCGGGGATCTCGGCCGGGACGAACAGCCGCTGCACCGCCTCCACCCCGACCCACACCACGACCGCGACGAGGGTGAGCGCGTTGAGGGCGGCGACGAGCACCTCGGCCCGGCCCATCCCGTAGGTCCGCGACGTCGTGGCGGGGCGGGCGGCGAGCACGCTGGCGATCAGGGCGGCGACCAGCGCGCCCGCGTCGGTCAGCAGGTGACCGAGGTCGGCCAGCAGTGCGAGCGAGCCGGTGTACACCGCGCCCGCCGCACCGAGGACCGCCGTGACCAGCGTGACGCCCAGCGCCGTCGCCAGCCGGCGACGATCGGTACCCGCCCCGGCGTGCCCCGCCCCACCACCGTGTCCGTGCCCCATGACCGCCACCATACATGCACGTATTCGCATGTGAAACTCCAGCGGGGCCGCTCAGGAGGCGGAGAGCACGTCCCCGGCGACGTCGCGGCACACCGCCCAGCCGTACTCCACGCCCCGCTCGGCAGGGTAGGTGGTGAGCACCGCGAGGGCCCGGTCCGCCCAGACCAGGACGCAGTGCACGTTCCACCCCGCGGCGCCGTGCAGCGTCCAGCCGTTCTTCTCCGCCACCACCCCGGGCAGCGCCGGACGGACACCCGAGCGGCCGTCCGGGGTGACGGCGTCGAGGTCGGCCAGCAGGGCGTCCCCGCCCGGCCACTCCGGTGCGCGGTCGCGCACGCAGGCCAGGATCCGGGCCGCGTCGAGCGCGGCGATCTGGGTGTAGGACCACCACCCCGGCCGCGACGTCGACACCTCCACCCCGCACTCCTCGTCCAGCCGCGCGGTGCTCGCGTCCCGCCCGAGGGCGCGGTAGAGCCGTTCGGCGGCGTCGTCGTCGGAGGCGCGCACGGCGGCGGAGATGTCGGCCCGTTGGGCGGCCGTCACCGGGCGGCCCGCCTGCGCGGCGGCGCGCAAGGTGTCCGCCGCCAGCCATGCCTTGATCGTGGACTCGGCCTCGAAACGGGTGGTCGCGGCGTCCGCCGAGCCGGTCCACCGGCCGTCGTCGGTGTCGAGCAGCGCCCAGGACAGGGTGAGGTCGTCCTCGCCCTCGCGGTCGACGAGCAGCGATCCGGGAGCGAGGTCGAGCGGGTCGGCGGTGGCGGATCCGGTCATCGCCGCGAGCAGCTCGCGCAGGGTGTCCGGGCCGGGTGCCGCGTCGTCGTCGGGGCCGGTCGTCGAGCTCTGGTGCTGCGCCGGCACGACGGCGCCGCCCCCGGGGCGCGGGACCGGACCGTCCGAGGCAACACCGGCGCCCCACAGCGCGGACACCGCCACCACCACCGCGACGACCACGGCCACCGACACGCGGGTACGGGGATCCCGTCCACGGCGTCGCTCAGGTCCGGACACGACCCCTCCGGTCGCGGACGACCGGACGGCCGTCCCGTCCTCGATGGTGCACCGCCGAACGGCGATCCGGACACGGAGGACGGAGGGTTCACACAGCATTTTCAGGATGTGCCCTGCGCTCCGCCCGGCACCGCACCCCGTCCCGGCATACCGTGCCGCAACGATCGACCGACCGACGACGAGTGGGGGTGGCGGCGTGGGCTGGACGCGCACTATGCCGGTGGAACGGATCCTGGCCAGGGGCAGAGCCGGCGACGGCTCCGAGGACGTCGGCGGCGAGGGGCGGGGCACGCCGCTCAAGCGCACGCTGAAGGCCCGTGACCTGGTCGGATTCGGCGTCGGCATCATCATCGGTACCGGGATCTTCACCCTGGCCGGGGTCGAGGCCCAGCAGCACGCGGGCCCGGCGGTGACGTTGTCGTTCCTGATCGGCGCGGTCGTCGCCGGGCTCGCCGCCGTCTGCTACGCCGAGCTGGCCTCCTCCGTCCCGACGGCGGGCTCGGCCTACACCTACGCCTTCGCCACCCTCGGCGAGGTCTTCGCCTGGATCATCGGCTGGGACCTGCTGCTGGAGTTCGGCCTCGGCCTCGCCGTCGTCTCCCGCAGCTGGTCGGGCTACCTGGCGTCGCTGTTCGGGCTGCCGACGGACTGGTTCGGGGAGGACGCCACGATCAACGTCGGCGCGGTGCTGATCATCGCGGTGCTGACCGTCGTCGCGGTCGCGGGCATCCAGCAGTCGTCACGGCTGACGAACCTGCTGGTCCTGGTGAAGCTCGCGGTCTGCGTGCTGATCCTCGCCGTCGGCGTGTTCTACATCGACCCGGCCAACCTGCAGCCGTTCATCCCGCCGGCCCAGGCACCGGAGGACGGCGGCTCGGTCTTCACCCAGCCGATCATCTCCGGGGTGTTCGGGCTCGCCCCGACCGTGTTCGGCGTCGGCGGCATGCTCACCGCGGCCGCGGTGGTCTTCTTCGCCTACACCGGGTTCGAGGCGCTGGCCAACCTCGGCGAGGAGGCCGAGCGCCCCAACCGCGACCTGAAGGTCGGGCTGCTCGGCGCGCTCGCCATCTGCGCGGTGCTCTACGTCGGCGTCTCGCTCGTGCTCACCGGGATGGTCCCCTACACCGAGATCGACACCGGCGCCCCGCTCGCCTCGGCGTTCGCCGGCGTCGGACTGCCGTGGGTGGGCGCGCTCATCGCGCTCGGCGCGGTCACCGGTCTGACCTCGGTGATGATGGTGGAGCTCGTGACGATCGGCCGGATCGGCTTCGCGATGGGCCGCGACGGCCTGCTGCCGAAGGCCATCGGCACCGCGCACCCCCGGTGGGGCACCCCGCACCGCATGACGATCATCGGCGGTGTCGTCTGCGCGGTGATCGCGGCGTTCACCCCGATCACCGCGCTGGCCGACATGGTGTCGATCGGCGCGCTCTCGGCGATGATCATCGTCGCCGTCGCGGTGCCGGTGCTGCGCCGGACCCGCCCCGACCTCGACCGGCCGTTCACGGTGCCGTTCTCGCCGGTGGTGCCGGTGATCACCGCGATCGCGTGCCTCTACCTGATGCTGAACCTGAACCTGGACACGTGGATCCGGTTCGCCGTCTGGCTGGCGCTCGGCCTGGTGGTCTACGCCCTCTACGGCCGCAGGCACTCCTTCCTCGCACGCGAGGAGCAGGAGGGCTCCGGGGCCGGGCGGGACCGGGACTGAGCCGGCCCCGCCGGGCCGCGGATCAGCGGTGCAGGGCCTCGCGGGGGGTGATCTCCCCGCGGGCCAGCGCCCGGCGGACCCGGCGGGCCGCGGTCAGCCTGCGCCGGACCTGACGGACCGGCTCGACCTGGGTCGCACGGTGCAGACGCTCGTTGAGCCGGCCCTGGTCGTGCCGGCGGTCGAGCAGCGACCAGGAGAAGGCCAGCGCGTCCTCGGCGCCCTCGAGACGCTCGGGGACGGTCTCGAACCACTCCATGCTCGCCCGGGCCATCCGCTGGACCGGTGCCATCGCGGCGCGGCGGCGGGCGTCGTACCCGGCGAGGGCGGCCTCGACGTCGTCGGTGCCGCGGGTCCCGCGCGGGTACAGCTCCTCGGCCAGCGCGATCGAGTCGGCGACGGCGAGGACCGTGCCCGAGCCGATGGCGAAGTGGGTGGTGTGGGCCGCGTCGCCGGCGAGGACGACGTTGCCGTCGCGCCAAGACATGTTCCGGACCTCGCGGAACTGCAGCCACGGCGAGGAGCCCATGCCGGGCGGGGCGATCAGCGAGTGCCCGTCGAGCGAGTGGGAGAAGACGCCCTCGAGCATCCGCATGGCCTCGTCGGGCGCCATCGTGTCGAGCCCCAGCCCCGCCCAGGTCTGCGGCGTGCACTCCACGATGCAGGTGCTGACGCAGTCCGCGGCCGGGTAGGCGTGGAACCAGATCCAGCCGGCGTGGGTCTTCTCGAACGCGAAGGTGAACGGCCGGAACGGCTTGCTAGTGCCGAACCAGACGTAGCGGTTGGAACCGTGGGAGATCCGGGTCCCGAAGGTGTCGGCCCGCGCGGCGCGGATCGCGGACCCGACCCCGTCGGCGGCGACGACGACGTCCGCGTCGGCGGTCAGCGGGTCGCGCCCGATGTCACCGTCCACGGCGACGGCCGTGTCGAACATGAGCTTCACCCCGACCTGGCGGGCCCGCTCGGCCAGCACCTCCAGCAGCCGCGCGCGGCCGATGGAGTAGCCGTAGCGACCGCCGAGGTGCACCGGGCGCCCGGAGACCTCCACGACCTGGGAGTCCCACACGTGCGCCGCGGCCCGCACCTTCTCGGCCCCGAGGGGGTCGGTGCGGAAGAGCTCGTCGAGGATGTCCTCACCGAGCGTGACCGCGAAGCCGGAGGCGGTGCCGGGCGCGTTGCGCTCCGCCAGGACGATCTCGTCCTGCCCGCCCGACCGGAGCCGGGCCAGGATCGAGAAGTACAGACCGGCCGGCCCACCACCGACGACCACGATCTTCACACCGGACCTCCATCGGATGTCATCGATCTGGGACGCAACGACCCTACGAACGCGGCGGACCCGTGTGGACACCGGGGCCGCCACGATCGGTGACGCTGCGCGTGCCGTCGGCGAGCGGTTTCGCCCCGGAACTTCTAGCTCTGCCGCCCGCGCAGGGCCGACCGCCGGACGCGGCGGGCGGTGGTCAGACCGCGCCGCACCTGACGCAGCGCGGGAACCTGGGTGGCCCGGTGCAGGGTGCGGTGGATGCGGCCCATGTCGCCCCGGCGGTCGGTGAGCGACCAGGCGAACTCGACGGGATCGGTGACCTGTTCGAGCTGGCGCCCCGCCTGCTCGAACCACTGCATGTTCCGCCGGGCGGCGTCCTGGATCGGGCCGATCTCCGCGCGCCGCCGGGCGTCGTAGGCCGACAGCGCGGCACCGCGGCCGTTCGGGCAGGTCAGGTCGGCCGCGGCCGTCTGGCCCGCGACGCCGTAGAGGGCGTCGACCAGACCCATCGAGTCCTGCATCGCCAGCACGGTGCCCGAGCCGATCCCGAAGTGCGTGGTGTGCGCGGCGTCGCCGGCCAGCACGAGGTCGCCGTCGCGCCAGGTCCGGTTGCGGACCTCGCGGAAGCGCAGCCAGGGCTTCTCCCCCAGCCCGCCGAGGGGCTCGATGAGCCGGCGCCCGGCCAGCGTGCGGTGGAAGACCGACTCGACGAGCCGGACGGCGTCGGCCCCGGACATGTGGTCCAGGCCCAGCCCCTCCCAGGTGTCGGGCTCGCACTCCACGATGCAGGTGCTGACCCCGTTGGACGACGGGTAGAGGTGGATCCACATCCAGCCCGCGTCGGTCGGCTGGAAGTCCCAGACGAAGGTGTCCGAGTCGCTGTCGGCGCCGAGCCAGATGTAGGGGTTCGTGCCCTCGTCGACGGTGGTGCCGAAGTGCTCGGCGCGCGCGGTGCGGATCCGGCTGCCGACGCCGTCGGCCGCGACGACCAGGTCCGCGTCGAGGGAGTCGCGCTCGACCGGGGAGCCGTACTCGATCTTCACGCCCAGCTGCTCGGCCCGGCGCGCCAGCACGTCGAGCAGGTCGACGCGGGCGATCGCGTAGCCGTACTTGCCGCCGACGTGCACCGGGCGGTGGTCGGCGACCCGGATCTCCTGGGCGTTCCACAGCCGGGACGCGCGACGCAGGGCCTCACCGCCCTCGGGGTCGTTGCGGAACGCGTCGTCGAGCATGTCCTCGCCGTAGGTGACGGCGAACCCGTGGGTCCGCCCCGCCTCGTTGCGTTCGTACACGACGACCTCGTCGCGTCCCCCGGACCGGAGCCTGGCGAGAACCGCCAGGTACAGACCGGCCGGCCCACCTCCTGCGCAGGCGATACGCACGCAGACCCCCTTCGGTTCATCAGATCACCGGAAGAAATGAACCGTAGCGCAGGGGTTGCGGAGCGCGACGGGGTGTGTATGTCCGCAGTGTCCGACCCCGTCCGGTGACGGACCGTCCGGCGCCCCTCCCCCGGCACCCGGCTGGTCGACCCCTGGTTAGCGTGGAGGTGTGCACGCACTCAGCGGGACCTCCCACGCCGCCGTCCGGCGGTGCGCGCGATGAGCGTCGGCGAGATGGTCGCCGGCCGGGTCCGCTCGGTCCGCCGGGAGATGGGCAATCCGCTCTACCGCAACGCGTACGCCCTGATGCTCAACACCGTCGTCAACTCCGGCTTCGGGTTGCTCTACTGGGTCTTCGCCGCGCGGGTGTTCAGCACCGAGGACGTCGGCCGCGGCAACGCCATGGTCAACCTGATGATGCTGATCTCGGTCCTGACCTCGCTGAACTTCGGTCAGGCCCTCATCCGCTTCCTCCCGACGGCCGGGCGCGACTCGCGGTCGCTGGTGCGGCTCGCCTACGGGGTCAGCGCCGGGATGGCCGTCGTCGGCTCGGCCGCGGTCATGACCTACTGCCACTTCGCCTACGCCCCCGGCGACCCGCTGCACGTCTCCCCCGGCTTCGCCGCGTGGTTCGTGGTCTCGACCGCCGCGTGGTCCATCTTCAACCTGCAGGACCAGGTCCTCACCGGGCTGCGCTCGGCGATGTGGGTGGTGCTGGAGAACGGCGTCTACGGCGTCGTGAAGCTCGGCCTGCTCGTCGTCGTCGCGTTCACCTCGGTGTCCGACGGCGTGTTCACCTCCTGGAGCGCGCCGGTCATCGCCCTGCTGGTGCCGTTCACCCTGCTGATCTCGCGGCGGCTGCTCCCCCGGCACACCGCGGAGACCGTGGACCGCGACGACGCCGGTGCCCCGGACCGCGCCACGCTGGCCCGCTACATGGGCGGCGACTACCTGGGCCAGGTGTTCAACCAGGCCATGTCGTCGTTCCTGCCGGTGCTGGTGGTCATGACGATCAGCCAGGCGGCCAGCGCCTACCTGCTGCCGGCCCAGACCGTCTTCCTCGCGATGAGCATGCTGTCGATGGCGATCACCTCGGCGCTGGTCGTGGAGGGCTCCCGGAACCCGGAGCACGCGCACGTGTTCGCCCGCGCTGTGCTGCGCCGGATCTGCCTGCTGGTGTGGCCCGCCTCGCTGGTCATCGCGCTGGCCGCACCGCTGCTGCTGTGGTTCTACGGGCCGCAGTACGTCGAGAACTCCACGACGCTGCTGCAGCTGCTGATGGCCTCGATGTTCCCGCGCGTGATCGTGACGATGTGGATGACGAAGTCGCGGCTCGCGAACCGCACCTTCCCCCTGGCCGCGCAGCAGCTCGTGCACTGCGCGATCGTGCTCGGCGGGATCCCGCTGCTCGCCCCGACGCTCGGGGTCGACGCCGTCGGCTGGACGTGGCTCGCGGGCGAGTTGGTGCTGGCGGTCGTCTTCGCGCCGTCGGTGGTGCGTTGGCTGCGCCGGCCGGCCCCGCCGCACCCGCCCGGCGACGGCGGTCCCGCCAGCCCGGACGGCAAGGACCTCCTCGACCGCGACGACGACACCCGGCCCATCAGCGGGCCGGAGGCGCGGACCCACGAGTTCCCCCGCGTCCGCGACTGACCCCTCGGCGATCAGGGGCTCCGTCCGGCGGCCCACGCAGCGTCCCGAGGCCCCGTCGATCAGTACCTGAGCGCTGTCCGATCGGCCGTCGACAGCGCTCAGGTGCTGATCGACGGGTGGCGCGCCGTCGCCACACCCCTTCGCGGGCAGCCACACCTGTTGCAGCGGGTGTGGCTGCCGGCGAAGGGGTGTGGACCTGCGGCGACCCGCGACGACGCGCGGCGACTGGCCGCGTGGGGTGCCGCGGCGGGCGGCGGGTCGCCGCGGGGCAGCGGGACCGCGGGGGCTGCGAGGGCCGCCGGGTGGGTGCGCGAGCCCGGTCAGGAACGCTGGATGAACTTCTCCGGGATCGGTGTCCCGTTGCGCCACAGGTTCCCCAGGGCCCGGTCGAAGGCGCGGGGCCGCAGCCGGACGAGCCCGCCGCCCGGGTTGTGGGTGATCTCGCCGAAGTAGACGTGGCCGTCGACGTCGTAGAGGTCGACGCGGCAGAAGGTGAAGTCCTTGCCCAGCGCGCGGGCGATCTCCAGCATCCGCTCGTAGGAGGCGGGCTTCTCCGGCAGCGCGTCGGCCTGGGAGAACCGCCCGGAGATCCGGAACGGCACCCAGTCCGGGTGCAGCATCGTCGAGGTGTGGGCGGTGAACCGGTCCTGGTCGACGACGACCATCGCGGGCTCGCCGTGGAAGACGAAGAACTTGTAGTCGGCGGGCGGCGTGGTGCCGTCGCCGATCATCTCCTCGACGACGGCGCGCGGCGTGAGCCCCTCGTAGGGGCGCTCGCGCCAGCCGTGGGTGAAGAAGTCGGTGCGCAGCCAGCGGGCGACCGTCGAGCGGATCTTCGCGTGGTCGGCGGCCGCCGGGTGGCGCACCAGGATCGTCATGTCGCAGCCGTGGGTGCCCTTGACGACGTAGGGGCCGGTGGGCGCCTCCAGGTCGAGGTCCTCGGCGCGCTCGACCACCTGGAGGAGCGGGATGAGGTGCTCCGCCCCGATGCGCTCGGCGACGTGCTCGCGGACGGTGTACTTGTCCGCGGTGACGTGCACCAGTTCGGGCTGGTCGTCGAGGTTCTTCTTGGCGAGCAGCTGGGACCAGGTCCGCGGCCGCCGGAACGTCGTCAACTCCCCCTGGAACAGGGCGTGGTGGGCCATCGCGAAGGCGCGATGCGGCAGGAACCGGAGCCGTCGGGACAGCATCACCCGTGCGTCGAACGACATTCTCCGGACGATAGCGACCCTCTCCCACCGCCCGGCGCACCGGCCCCGGACCGGGTGGCCCGACCACCCGGGGCAACCCCGGATGCCGCACGGACGTCACCAACAGTGGGCACGCTCGTTGCCATTCGCGAGGAATGCCCGCAGCACGGCCTCGGTCGAGGGCGTGCCGAACGCACTGCGTCACCCCTTACGGTGATTGAGGGGCCGACGGCGCCGAAGACGGCGCACCCCGGAAGGAGCACCGACTGTGCCGATCGTGCGGAACCCCCACGTTCTCGTCACCGTGATCACGCCGGCCTACAACGTCGGCCCGTGGATCGGTGAGGCCATCGACTCGGTGCTCGCGCAGACCGAGTCCCGGTTCGAGTACCTCGTCGTGGACGACGGGTCGACCGACGACACCGCCGACATCGTGCGCTCGCGCGCCGAGCGCGACCCGCGGGTGCGGCTGATCCAGGTGGAGAACGGCGGCTCGGGCGCCGCGCGCAACCGCGCGCTGGCCGAGAGCGCCGCCCCGTTCGTCGCGTTCCTCGACGGCGACGACCGCTGGCACCCCGAGTTCCTGTCGCACATGCTCGAGACCCTGCACACCGCCCCGCCCGGGGTCGGGATGGCGTACTGCCACACCCGCGTGATGATGGAGTCCGGGCAGGTCGTGGCGCTGCGCTGGCAGCCGTCGGGCAAGGTCGACATCGACAAGCAGCTGGTGGAGAACAACCCGCCGCACAACGGCAGCTCGCTCATGATCCGCCGGGCCTGCTTCGACCAGGTCGGCGGCTTCGACTGCTCGCTGCCCTCCGCGGTGGACTTCGAGATGTGGCTGCGGATCGCCGCCGGGTCGAACTACCCGCTGATGTGGGGCACCCGCCGCTGGCTGCTCGACATGCGGCTGATGCGCACCGGCTCGATCAGCTCCAACCGGCAGCGCCGGTTCGAGTGCCTGGACAAGGTCATCGCCGACTACGCACCGCGGATGCGGCGCCAGCACCCGGGGATGGCCTACGTCCGGCCGGCGGTGTTCGCCTACCGCGACGGGCTCGACGACTTCGGCGACCGGTGGGCGCTGCTGGCCCGCGAGGCCGGCACGAAGGAGCTCGCGAAGGACTCGTGGGGCCGGTCGCTGCTGGCGTGGAACAGTGCGGGCCGCGAGCGGCGCGCGCAGCTGCGCAACGTCCGCGACACCGCCCGCAACAGCGCCTACAAGGGCGTGTCCGGGGCGCTGCGCACCGCGGTGAAGCTCAACTCGCTGCGGGGATGACCCCGGCACCGCGCCTGCGGGAACGCCACGGCTGACCCGCGACCCGCAGGCGCCCGCCCGCTCCAGCATGATGGGCCCGTGGTGGCAGTCGGAGCGGGCCGGACGGAACGACGGGCCCGGCTGGCGGTGGCCCTGGTCTTCCTCACCAACGGCCTGGTCTACGCCAACCTGCTGCCCCGCTTCCCGCAGGTCAAGGCCGACCTCGGCCTGTCCAACACCCAGCTCGGGCTCGCGGTGGCCGCGATGCCGTTCGCGGCGCTGCTGGCCGGGCTCACCGCGGGCCCGCTGATCGCCCGGTTCACCTCGGCGAAGGTGGCGTCGTTCGGGATGGCGGTGATCGCCCTCGGCGTCGTGCTCGTCGGGTTCGCGCCGTCCTGGGGGCTGTTCGCCACGGCGATGCTGCTGGTCGGGGCGGCCGACGCCGTCGTGGACGTCGCGCAGAACGCGCACGGGCTGCGGGTGCAGCGCCGCTACGGCCGGTCGATCCTCAACGGGTTCCACGCGCTCTGGTCGGTCGGGGCGGTCGCGGGCGGACTGATGGGCTCGGCCGCAGCCGGGGCCGGGCTGGCGCTGCCGGTGCACCTGGGGCTGTCGTCGCTGCTCTCAGTGGTGATCGCGGTCGCGGTCCACCCGCTGCTGCTGCGCGGCGACGACCGCGACGACCGTCCGGCCCCCGGCGCGGCCGACGGTGCACCGCCGCGCAGGCCGTGGACCGGGCTCGGCACCCGCACCGTGGCGCTGCTCGCCGTGTTCGGGCTGGTCGCGATCTCCGGCACCCTGGTGGAGGACTCCGGCGCCACCTGGGCGGCGGTCTACCTGCAGGGGCTCGGGGCCGGTGCGGCCGTCGCCGGCCTCGGGTTCGTGGCGCTGCAGGGCTGCCAGTTCGTCGGCAGGCTGGTCGGTGACCGGGTGGTCGACCGGTTCGGCCAGCGCGCGGTGGCCCGCGCCGGTGGCGGGCTCGTACTCGCCGGGATGGGCCTCGCGCTGGCGTTCCCGACCGTGCCCGGCACCGTCGCCGGGTTCGGTCTCGCCGGTTTCGGGGTGGCGACGCTCGTCCCGGCCGCGATGACCGCCGCCGACCACCTGCCGGGGCTGGCACCGGGCACCGGGCTGACGATCGTCACCTGGCTGATGCGGGTCGGGTTCCTGATCTCACCGCCGGTGGTCGGGCTGGTCGCCGACGCGACGTCGCTGCGGGTGGGGCTGCTCGTCGTCCCCCTCGCGGGGCTGGTGGTGGTGCTCCTCGCCGGGGTGCTGGCCGGGCGGCGCCGGCCCGGCTGAGCACCGGTCGACATGATCACGACCGGATCCGACAGGATCATCCGTACGTCTCGACACGAATCGGTCGGCGCCCTAGCGTCGTGACGCATGTCACCCACCGTCCCGCCGGCGCCGCCGGGACCCACGCTCCGGTCGTCCCGCAAGGTCGCCACCGCCAGTCTCGTCGGCACCACCATCGAGTGGTACGACTTCTTCATCTTCGGCACGGCCGCGGCCCTGGTCTTCAACCAGGTGTTCTTCCCGTCGGTCGACCCCGTCACCGGAACCCTGTCCGCGTTCGGCGCGTTCGCCGTCGGGTTCATCGCCCGCCCGCTGGGCGGGGCGGTGTTCGCGCACTTCGGCGACAAGGTCGGCCGCAAGCCGATGCTCGTGTACTCGCTGCTCCTGATGGGCGCGGCGACCGTCGGGATGGGCCTGCTGCCCGGCTACGACACCCTCGGCATCTGGGCACCGGTCCTGCTGGTGGTCCTGCGGTTCCTGCAGGGCTTCGGTGTCGGCGGCGAGTGGGGCGGGGCGGCGCTGATGGCCGTCGAGCACGCCCCGGCGCACCGTCGCGGGTTCTACGGCAGCTGGCCGCAGGTCGGAGTCCCCCTCGGCCTGGTCCTGGGGACCGCGACGTTCGCGGTGCTGTCGGCGACGCTGACCGACGAGCAGTTCCTGGCCTGGGGCTGGCGGGTGCCGTTCCTCGCCAGCGTCGCGCTGATCGCGGTCGGGATGTGGATCCGGCTCGGCGTCCACGAGTCACCGGTGTTCCAGCAGGCGATGGACGAGAAGGCCGCGAACCGGATGCCGGTGCTGGAGGCGCTGCGCACCTACCCGAAGGAGATCGGGCTCGCGGCCGGCTCGTTCCTCGCGACGAACTCGACGTTCTACGTCTCCTCGGTCTGGCTGGTCACCTACGCCACCCAGCAGCTGTCCTACGACCGCACCACGATCCTCGCCGCGAACTCGGTGCTGTCGCTGTCGGACATCCCGCTGATCCTGGCGTTCGGTCTGCTGTCGGACCGGATCGGTCGGCGCCCGATGTTCGTCGGCGGGATGGCGCTGCTGGCCGTGTTCGCGGTGCCGTACTTCTGGCTCGTGTCCACCGGCAGCATCTGGCTTTTCCTGCTGGGCGGGCTGATCGTCCAGGTGGCGCGCTCGGCGGTGTACGGGCCGCAGTCGGCGTTCTTCGCCGAGCAGTTCTCCACCAGCATGCGGTACTCGGGGGCGTCGCTGGCCTACCAGATCGCGTCGATCCTGGGCGGCCTCGCACCGCTGCTGTGCACCGCGCTCGTCGCGCTGACCGGGTCGCTCTACGCCGTCGCCGGCTACGTCGTCGGGATCGCGCTGGTGTCGCTGGTCTGTTCCTGGCTGATGACCGAGACGCTCCGGTCGGGGCTGCGCGACGACGCCGTCGCCGTCGCCCGGACCTGACCCCTGACTTCTGACCTCTACCGCCGGCCGGTCGCGGTCGCCGGCGTGCCCCTGCCCCGGGCGCGCCGGGCCGCGACCAGGTCGGCGACACCGAGCACCAGGGCCAGCGCCACCAGCCCGACGGTGATGAGCAGGCCGTGCGAGATGGCGTCCGCCCAGTCCCCGCCGGACGCGGTGAGCCTGCCGAAGAACACCGCACCGACCGCGGACAGCCCGATCGCCGTCCCGATCCGCTGCCCGGTCTGCAGCACCCCGCCCGCGGTGCCGCCGGAGGTGTGCGGGATCTCCGACAGCGCGAGGGTCTGGTTCGGGGCGATCACCAGCCCGCCGCCCGCCCCGGCGAGCAGCAGCGGCCCGGCGATCGCGAGCCCGGTCCACGGGCTGTGCGCGGTCGCGGCGAGGACGAGGTCGGTGACACCGAGCCCGACCATCACCGTCGCCAGCCCGACGACGATCATCGGCTGCCCGAAGCGCGCCACCAGGCGTCCTCTCAGGGCGGAGGTGACGGCCGAGCCCAGCGCGAACGCCGTCAGCGTGAGACCGGTCTGCAACGGGGTGTATCCCAGCCCGTTCTGCAGGTAGAGGGTGAGCACGAAGAAGATCGAGGTGAACCCGGCGAAGTAGACGGCGCCGAGCGAGGCGCCGACGGCGTAGCTGCGGGTCCGCAGCAGCGCGAAGTCGACCAGCGGGTGGCCGTGGACGCGCTTGGCCCGCCGCTCCCACGCCACGAACGCCACCAGCGCCACGACCGAGACCGCGACCAGCCACCAGGGCGCCGACGCCGGGTCCCGCTCGGCGAGCACCAGCGGCAGCATCAGCGCGACGACGGCGACACCGAGCAGCGCCGAACCGCCCAGGTCCAGCGGGCGCCGTTCCCCCGCCGGCGCGGTGTCGGCCGGCAACAGCCGGAACGCGGCGACCAGCGCCGCGACGCCGATCGGGATGTTGACGAAGAAGACCCAGCGCCAGCCGTCGGCGTCGCCGGCCCAGGCCAGCAACAGCCCGCCGAGCAGTGGGCCGACCGCGGTGGAGATCCCGACGACGGCGCCGAACATGCCGAACGCGGTGCCCCGCTCCGGACCGCGGAACAGGTCCTGGATGAACCCGACGACCTGCGGGGACAGCAGCCCGGCCGCGACACCCTGCACCAGCCGGACCGCGACGAGCACCTCCGGGTTCGGCGCGAACCCGGCGACGGCGCTGGTGAGGGTGAACAGCGCCAGCCCGGTGACGAACATGCGACGGCGGCCACGGTCGTCGCCCAGCCGTCCGGACGCGACCAGGACCAGGCCGAACGTGAGCGCGTAGCCGGACACGATCCAGGACAGCTGCGCGGCCGAGGCCCGCAGCGCGGTCTGCATGGCGGGCAGCGCGACGTTGACGATGCTGACGTCGAGCAGGCTCATGAACCCGGCGACCAGGCAGACCGACAGTGCCCGCCAGCGTCGGGGGTCGGGGGTGTACACCTCGGGGGCGGTGCGGTCGTCGCTCACAGTCCCTCATTCCCCGCCCTGGCGCTGCGGGGCGCAACTCGAACCCGGGTCCTGCGGGCGCGCGTCACATCGTGTGGACTCACCGACCATGTGGACCGTACAGATCGGGAACCGGTCGTGAGGGGCGCCGAGGCGCTGGTCGGGTCGCTCACCGCGGCCGGTGTCGACGTGTGCTTCATGAACCCGGGCACCTCGGAGATGCACTTCGTGCAGGCGCTCGACGCGGTGCCGGAGATGCGTGGCGTGCTGGCCCTGTTCGAGGGCGTCGCGACCGGCGCCGCCGACGCCTACGCGCGCATCGCCGGGAAGCCCGCGGCGGTGCTGCTGCACCTGGGGCCGGGGCTGGGCAACGGGTTGGCGAACCTGCACAACGCGCGCCGGGCCGGGATCCCGCTGCTGTGCGTCGTCGGGGGGCACGCGACAGACCACGTCCGGTTCGACGCGCCGCTGCAGTCCGACATCACCGCGGTCGCACGGACCGTGTCCGGGTGGGTGCACACCAGCGGCGACGTCCGCGACGTCGCCGCCGACGCCATGCGTGCCCTCGCCGCGACCGGCGAGCGCGGCGGGCAGGTCGCGACGCTGGTGCTGCCCGCCGACGTGTCCTGGTCCGAGGGTGCGTCGCTCGCCCCGCCGCTGCCGGTCACCGGGCCGGTCCCGCCGGACGCCTCACGGGTCGCCGCGGCCGCCGACGCCGTCCGCGCGCCCGGCGCGACGCTGCTGCTGGGCGGGCCCGCACTGAGCGCGGCGGGCGTCGACGCCGCCGGGCGGATCGCCGCGGCGACCGGGACACGGCTGCTGGTGGAGACCTTCCCCCGGCGCTGGGAGACCGGCGCCGGCCGGACCCGCATCGACAAGCTGGCCTACTTCGCCGAGCAGGCGATCGCACAGCTGGACGGCACGTCGTCGCTGGTGCTGGCCGGGGCGCGGTCGCCGGTGTCGTTCTTCGGCTACCCGGGCGTGCCCGGGGACCTGGTGCCCGAGGGTGCCGCCGTGGTGGGGCTGGCCGACGCGACGACCGACGCGACGGCCGCGCTGGAGGCCCTCGCCGACGTCGTCTCCGGGGACGCGGCCGCCGCGCTCGCCCCGCACGAGGCGCCGGAGCCCGCGCCGGGGCCGCTCGACGTGCGGGGGCTGTGCGCCGGCGTCGCCGCGACGCTGCCGCAGGACGCGATCGTGGTCGACGAGGCGCTGACGGCGACGGCGACGCTGGCGATGTCGTTGCAGACCGCGCCGCGGCACACCCAGCTCGCGCTGACCGGCGGCGCGATCGGGATGGGGCTGCCCGCCGCGGTGGGCGCCGCCGTCGCCGCCCCGGACCGTCCGGTGGTGGCGGTGCAGGCCGACGGCAGCGCGCTCTACACGCTGCAGGCACTGTGGACGATGGCCCGCGAGCGGCTCGACGTCACCGTCGTCCTGATCAACAACGCGGCCTACTCGATCCTGCGGGTGGAGCTCGCCCGCACCGGTGCCGGGGAGGCGGCCCACTCGGGGCGGGCGGGACGGATGCTCGACCTCTCCGACCCGACGCCGGACTTCACCGCGCTGGCGACCGGGCTGGGGGTGCCCGCCGAGCGGGTCACCACCACCGAGGGCCTGCTCGACGCGCTGCGGCGGGCGCAGGCAGAGCCGGGCCCGCACCTGGTCGAGGCGATCGTCCCGGCGCTGGGCTGAGCGCTCCCGGTGCCGACCGCACGGCCGCGCCGGCACCGCGTCCCGGTCGGCGACCTGCGCCACCACGGCCAGGTCGCCGACCAGGCGCTCCCTGAATCGGCTTGACCTGCACCCGGGTTCAGGGAGCAGGGTGGCGCCGTGGTCGAGGCGCGGACGGACGGTGCGGGGGTCTGGTCCCCGGGCCGCGCGCCGACGACCGTCGGGATCCTGCTGCTGATCAGCCTGACCGCGTTCGAGGCGATGGGTGTGGGGACCGCGATGCCCGCCGTCGTCGCCGACCTGGGCGGGGTCTCCCGGTACGCCTGGCCGTTCGTGCTGTTCCTGGCCGCGGCGGTCTTCGGCACCGTCGCCGGCGGTCGCTGGTGCGACGTCCGGGGCCCGCGGGTGCCGCTCGTCGCCGCGCCGGTCCTGTTCGGGGCGGGCTTGATCGTCGCCGGGTTCGCGACGACGATGGCCGGGCTGCTGGCCGGACGGGTCCTGCAGGGGCTGGGTGCGGGAGCCCAGGGTGTCGCGGTGTACGTGCTCGTCGCCGAGGTGTACCCCACGCGGGCGCGCCCGGTGGTGTTCGGGCTGATCTCCTCGGCGTGGGTGCTGCCCGCGCTCGTCGGCCCGCCACTGGCCGGGCTGGTCACCGAGCACCTCTCCTGGCACTGGGTCTTCCTCGGTCTGCTGCCGGTGGTGGGGCTGGCCCTGGTGCTGATCGCGCCGGTGGTGCGCGTCCTGCGACCGCCCACCGGTCCGGCGGCCGGCGACCGTGGGACGGGTCTGGTGCCCGCGGCACTCGGTGCCGCGGTCGGCGTCGCCGGGCTGAGCTGGGCGCTGGAGAACCTCGACGTCGGCGGGGCGGTGGCCGGCGTCGTCGCGCTCGCGGTGCTGGTGCCGTCGCTGCGCAGGCTGCTGCCCCGCGGGACCGTCGTCGCGCGCCCGGGCATCGCCGCGGTCGTCGCGGCCCGCGGCCTGGTCGCCGGGGCGTTCTTCCCGGTCGTGTCGTTCCTGCCCCTGGTGCTCACCGCGACGCACGGCTGGTCGCTGACCGCCGCCGGGACGCCGCTGATCGTCGCGTCGCTGGGCTGGTCGGGCGCCGCCGCCTGGCAGGCCCGCAGACCCGACGCCGACCGCGCACTGATGCTGCGCACCGGGTTCGCGATGATCGCCGCGGGCCAGGTCGCGCTGGTCCCGGTCGCCGCCGGGCTGCTGCCGGGCTGGCTCGCCGTGGGGTTCTGGGGCGTGTCCGGGCTCGGGATGGGCGTGGCGTTCTCCGCGATCGCCTACCTGACCCTGGCCCACTCCGACGCCGGTGACGTCGGTGCGCACTCCTCGGCGGCCCAGCTGCTCGACCAGCTCGCGACGGCGGTGTTCGTCGGTCTGGGCGGGGCGCTGCTGGTGGCGCTGGGTTCGCCCGCGGTCGCGCTGCCGGTGCTCGTCGCGGTCGTGGCCTGCCTCTCCGGGATCGGCGCGGTGACCGCGGGGCGGACCCGCGTCCGCGCCTGAGGCGACCGGTTCGGGCCGCCGTGTCCGGATCGACACCTGCCGTCGGTCTGGTGATCACCCGGCCGGGTGAGGGTGGGCGTCGTCGTCCCCACTCCCCCGGAGGTCCCGTGACCCGCCCGTCCCCCCGCATCCGCCTCGTCGCCGCAGCGGTGCTCGCCCTGTCCCTCGCCGTCGCGCCGGCCGCCCTCGCCGCTCCCGCGCCGCAGGCCGGGCCGCGGGCCGTGCTCGACGTGGTCAGCGACGTGCAGGGTGATCTGCCCGACCTCGCACACACCCTCGCGGATCTGGACGACCTCGGCCGCGACGCCGACGGCCCCGGTCCCGCCGACGCGCTCGTCGTCAACGGCGATCTGGTCCCCTCCGGCACGGTCGCCGAGTACGAGGCGTTCACCGCCGCGCTGGCCGCCGGTCCGCCGCGGGCCCGAACGCTGGCCGCGATCGGCAACCACGAGTACTACACCGGGGAGCCGGACGCCGTGCTCACCGAGCGGTTCCTGCGCTACACCGGGATGCCGGCGCCCTACCACCGCAGCGACGTCCGTGGGGTGCCGGTGCTGTTCCTCGGCAGCGTGGCGGCGCCGGGCGACGACGCCTATGCCGTCCTCGGCGACGAGCAGCTGGACTGGTTCGACCGCGAGCTCGACCGCGCCTCGGCCCGGCCGGGTCCGGTGCTCGTGTTCTCCCACCACCCGCTGCTCGACACCGTGTCGGGGACCCGGGGTGCCACGGGCGCGGACAACTACTGCTGCCAGTACCCGCGGCCCGAGCACGACCGGCTGCTGCAGATCATGGGCGACCATCCCGACGTCGTGTTCCTGACCGGGCACACCCACTACGACCTGGGGCTCGACGACTGGGCGGTCCGCCGCACCGTCCCGGGCGGCCACCCCGAGGGGTTCACCGCCGTCAACACCGGCTCACTGCAGACGCAGTGGTCGACCGCGCCGGACGGCAGCGAGGTGGCCGCCCCGACCCGGGCGATGAACCAGGGGCTGCGGCTGGTCGTCGACGGCGGGCGGACCGTGGTCGAGGCGCACGACTTCGCCGCGGACACCGTGGTGAACCGCATCGAGATCACCACGGGCGGCTGACCACCGCCGACGGCCCGGGCCACGACCCGCTCGACGAGGGGGCGTGGCCCGGGCCGGGGCACGACGGGATCAGTCACCCTCGATGTCGCCCTCGGACTCCAGGTAGGCCTGGCGCAGCGCGTCCAGCGTCGCCTGCTCCGGGCTCTCCCAGAGCCCGCGGTCGACGGCCTCCAGCAGTCGTTCGGCCATGCCGTGCAGCGCCCACGGGTTGGACTCGGACAGGAACTTGCGGTTGTCCGGGTCCAGCACGTACTCGGCGGTCAGCGTCTCGTACTGCCAGTCCGCGATGACGCCGGTGGTGGCGTCCCAGCCGAACAGGTAGTCGACGGTCGCGGCCATCTCGAACGCGCCCTTGTAGCCGTGCCGGCGCATCGCGGCGATCCAGCGCGGGTTCACCACGCGGGCACGGAAGACCCGGGCGGTCTCCTCGTGCAGGCTGCGGGTGCGCACCGCCTCCGGACGGGTCGAGTCCCCGACGTAGGCGGCCGGCGCGGTGCCGGTCAGCGCGCGCACCGTGGCGACCATGCCGCCGTGGTACTGGTAGTAGTCGTCGGAGTCGGCGATGTCGTGCTCGCGGGTGTCGACGTTCTTGGCCGCCACCGCGATCCGCCGGTAGGCGTTCTCCATGTCGTCCCGGGCCGGGACGCCGTCGAGGCCGCGGCCGTAGGCGTAGCCGCCCCAGGTGGAGTAGACCTCGGCGAGGTCGGCGTCGCCGCGCCAGTCGCGGGAGTCGACGAGCTGGAGCAGCCCGGCGCCGTAGGTGCCCGGCTTGGAGCCGAAGATCCGGGTGCGGGCGCGGCGGTCGTCGCCGGTGCGCTCGCGATCGGCCTCGACGTGGGCGCGGACGTAGTTCTGCTCCGGGGTCTCGTCCAGCTCGGCGACCAGCTTCACCGCGTCGTCGAGCAGGGCCAGCACGTGCGGGAACGCGTCGCGGAAGAACCCGGAGATGCGGACCGTGACGTCGACGCGCGGGCGGCCGAGCTCGTCGAGGTCGATCACCTCCAGGCTGCGGACGCGGCGGCTCGCGTCGTCCCACACCGGGCGGACGCCGAGCAGGGCGAACACCTCGGCGACGTCGTCGCCGGAGGTCCGCATCGCGCTGGTCCCCCACACCGACAGGCCGACGCTGCGCGGGTACTCGCCGTGGTCGGCCCGGTAGCGCTCGACCAGCGACTCGGCCATCGCCTGCCCGGTCTCCCAGGCCAGCTTCGACGGGACGGCCTTCGGGTCGACCGAGTAGAAGTTCCGCCCGGTCGGGAGCACGTTGACCAGCCCGCGCAGCGGGGAGCCGGACGGGCCGGCCGGGATGAAGCCGCCGTCGAGGGCGTGCAGCACCCGGTCGAGCTCGTGCGCGGTGGCGTCGAGCCGCGGCACGACCTCGTCGGCGGCGAAGCGCAGCACCGCACGCACCCCGTCGGCGTCCACGGCGGGGAGCACCTCGGAGCCGGCCGGGCCGGGGGTCAGGTGCTCGTCGACGACGGCGTCGACTGCGGCCGGGTCCCAGCCGCGGGACTCCATCGCCGCGACGAGGGCGCGGGCCACCTGCTCGACGGCGTCGGTGCGGGCGTTGGTCTCCGAGCCGTCCTCGACCAGCCCGAGGGCCTGGCGCAGACCGGGGACCGACTGCTCGCCGCCCCACATCTGCCGGGCGCGGAGCACCGCCAGCACCAGGTCGACGCGCTGCTCCCCGGCCGGGGCCTGGGCGAGCACGTGCAGGCCGTCGCGGATCTGGACGTCCTTGATCTCGCACAGCCAGCCGTCGACGTGCATGAGCATGTCGTCGAAGACGTCCTCGTCGGGACGCTGCTCCAGCCCGAGGTCCTGGTGCATCTGCGCCGCGGTCATCAGCGTCCAGATCTGCTGGCGGATCGCGGGCAGCTTCGCCGGGTCCAGCGCGGAGATGTTGGCGTGCTCGTCGAGCAGCTGCTCCAGGCGGGCGATGTCGCCGTAGGACTCGGCGCGCGCCATCGGCGGGATGAGGTGGTCGACCAGGGTGGCGTGCGCACGGCGCTTGGCCTGCGTGCCCTCGCCGGGGTCGTTCACCAGGAAGGGGTAGACCAGCGGCAGGTCGCCGAGGACGGCGTCGGTGCCGCAGGAGGCCGACATCCCCAGTGTCTTGCCGGGCAGCCACTCCAGGTTGCCGTGCTTGCCGATGTGCACGATCGCGTGCGCACCGAACCCGCCCTCGGACTCCGGCGCGGCCAGCCAGCGGTAGGCGCCCAGGTAGTGGTGCGACGGCGGCAGGTCCGGGTCGTGGTAGATCGCGACCGGGTTCTCCCCGAAACCGCGCGGCGGCTGCACGATCAGCACGACGTTCCCGCGGCGCAGCGCCGCGACGACGATGTCGCCGTCCGGGTTCTGCGAGCGGTCGACGTAGTGCTCGCCCGGCGCCTCGCCCCAGTGCTCGACGACGCCGTCGCGGAAGTCCTCGGGCAGCGTGTCGAACCAGCTGCGGTAGGTCGCGGCGGAGATGCGGACCGGGTTGCCGGCCAGCTTGTCCTCGGTGAGCCAGTCCGGGTCCTGCCCGCCGGCCTCGATCAGGGCGTGCATGAGCGCGTCGCCGTCGCCGGCCTCGACGCCCGGGAACGCCGCCTCGCCCTCGGTGGCGACCGCGTAGCCCGCCGCGGCCATCGTGCGCAGCAGCGCCACCGTCGACGCCGGGGTGTCCAGCCCGACCGCGTTCCCGATCCGCGCGTGCTTGGTCGGGTACGCCGACAGCATCAGCACGATCTTCTTGTCCGCGTTCGGGACCCGGCGCAGCGTCGCGTGCTTCACGGCGATCCCGGCGACCCGGGCGGCCCGCTCGTCGTCGGGGACGTAGACCGAGAGGCCGTCGGCGTCGGTCTCCTTGAACGAGAACGGGACGGTGATCAGCCGGCCGTCGAACTCCGGCACCGCGACCTGGGTGGCGACGTCGAGCGGGGACATCCCGTCGTCGTTGGCCTCCCAGGTGGCCCGGGAGCTGGTCAGGCACAGGCCCTGCAGGATCGGGACGTCGAGCGCGGCCAGCTCGGTGACGTCCCACTCCTCGTCCTCGCCACCGGCCTGGGCGCCGGCGGGCTTGGTACCGCCCGCGGCGAGCACGGTGACGACCATGGCGTCGGCCTCGCGCAGCCGCTCGAGCAGAGCGGCCGGGGCCTGGCGCAGCGACGCGCACCAGATCGGCAGCGCGCGGGCGCCCTTCGCCGCGATCTGCTCGCAGAGGGCCTCGATGTAGCGGGTGTTCCCGGCGAGGAACTGGGCGCGGTAGAACAGCACCGCGACCGTCGGACCGTCGACGTCGGTGGCCGGGACGGACAGCTCACCCCACTCGGGCAGATCCACCGGCGGCGCGAAGCCCTCACCGGTGAGCAGCACGGTGTCGGACAGGAACGCGTGCAGCTGCGCCAGGTTCTCGGTGCCGCCCTGTGCCAGGTAGGTGTGCGCCTGGGCCGCGACGCCCGCGGGCACCGAGGACAGCTCCATCATCTCCGCGTCCGGGGCCATCTCCCCGCCCAGGCAGACCAGCGGCGTCGCGCGGGCCCTCAGCAGGTCCAGGCCCTCCTCGAAGTAGCGGTACCCGCCGAGGACACGGACGACGACGACGTCGGCGGCGTCGGCCATCTCGGCCAGCTCGTCGTGGGTGACCCGGTTCGGGTTGGCGAGGCGGTAGTCCGCGCCCGAGGACCGGGCCGAGAGCAGGTCGGTGTCCGAGGTGGACAACAGGAGGATCACCGGAGGGCTCCGGGCACAGCATGGGCGCGCGTCATCGACGGACCTTCCTCGGGATCCTCGTCCCGGGTGGGGTGGCGCGGCGAACGGGCGCAGTGTCTGGCTCCCCCCGGCCGTGGCCGGGGGTCACAGTGGCGGGACCGCGCCGGACTCGCACCGGCTTCCTGGTTCCCGCTCGCCGTCTTCGGTTGTCGTGAGTCACCTTCGGTGGCGGCCCGGGGTCCCGTCAAGGTGCGCCGGACCAGGGTGGTGATCCGCACGTGCGGCGGCGTGGTGGGCGGGGCGGGAGCGGAACGGGGGCACCCCGCCGTCAGAACCGATCGGCGCCCGCCCCGCCCGCGGGCGGGGTGTCGTCACCGGCCCGGCCGAGGTCGCGGGCCTGCAGCGCCAGCCACAGCTCGTGGCGGTCCTGGGCCGAGGACAACCGGCGACCGCTGAGCCGCTCGGCCGCGGCGATCCGGTTCCGCACGGTGTGCCGGTGCACGCCCAGCGCGGCGGCGGTGGCCTCCCAGTGGCCGTTGCGCTCGACGAACGCGGCCACCGCGCGCAGCAGCTGCGCGCCGCGCGGGTCGGCGTCGAACGGGCCGAGGACGGCGTCGGCGAACCCGCCGAGGCGGTCGTGGTCGAGCAGCGCGAGCAGCATCCGGCTCGACGCCACGTCCTCGGCGTGCGCGGTCCGTCCGGTCAGCCGGGCCACCGGCAGTGCCGAGCGGGCCTGGCGCAGCGACACCGCCAGCGCGCCGGGGCGCACCGCGATCCCGATCCCGGCCGGGCGGCCCGCGGCCAGGGTGGTGAGCACGGTGTCCAGGTCGACCGGCGCGGGCACGGCCAGCTCGACCCGGCCCGCGGGGTCGGCGGGCTCGGTCCCCGGGCCGTCGCGCACCACCCGGACCAGGGCGTCGGGCAGCACGGCGGCGAGGTCGGCGGCCAGCTCGTCCGGGCGCGGCGCGGCGACGACCGCGGCGCGCAGCGGCTGTTCGGACAGACCGGCGGCGGCCAGCCTGCGTCCGGCGACGGCGTCGTCGACCACCCCGCGTTCCAGGGACGCGAGCAACCGGGCCCGGCCACGGCGCACCGCGGCGTCGAGACCGGCGCGGCGTTCCAGGTCCAGCGACAGCAGCGACACCAGGTCCCCGGTGACCTGGTTGGAGTGCGGTCCCGCGGCGGGCCCGTCCACGAGCAGCAGCGCCCGGATCCGGTGCGAGCCCAGCGGGTGCACCTCGCGGCGGCGCCCGCCGCCGGTCTCGACCGCCGCCCCCAGCAGCCCCTGGGCACGCACGGCGGCGACGGTGCCCGCCAGGCCGGCGGCGAGGGCGTCGGCGCCGTCCGGCGGGGCGGCGGCCAGCACCCGTCCGAGCAGGTCGACGACCACCGCGGTGCGCCCGGTGGCCTGCGCGTGCACCGCGAGCACCGCCGCCGGCCCACCCGGGACGACGGCGGCCGCGGTGAGCGCCCGCTGGGTGCGCAGCGCCCACTGCAGCCGGGCCCGCTCGGCGGCGTCGCGGTGGGCGAACACGGCCCGGGTCACCGCGACGAACGGCACCCCGTCCGGGACCCCCAGCAGCGGCAGCCCGGCCCGGCGGGCGGCGGTGACCAGCTCGGCCGGGACCCGGCGGTGCGGCAGGTCCGCACCCAGCCCGAGCCCGAGCGCGACGACGCCGTGCGCGCGCAGGTGCCGGGCGTAGGCGGTGAGCCCCTCGACGTCCGAGGGCAGCAGGAACCCCACGGTGAGCACCAGCTCGCCGCCCTCCAGCCACGAGCCGGGCTCGGTCAGCTCCGACACCGCGGCCGCCGCGACCACGACGTCGAGGTCGGCGTCGTCGACGGCGGCGCGCCCGAGCCGCAGCGCGGGGTCGGCGAGCAGGGTCGCGAGCGTGACACCGGACGACGGGATGGACACCACGTCGAGGATCATCGCGCGGACTTCGACGTTTCGTCACTTCCCCCTGCGTGCCCGGTGCCCGACCGTGGGCGCACCCGAGACCGCCGCCCCGAGGAGGCCCACCGTGACCGTCGGCCCGGTCGACGCCAGCGTCGTCCCCCGTTTCGCCGGACCCACCACGTTCGCCCGGCTCCCCCGCCTCGACGAGGTGGAGCACGCCGACGTCGTGGTGCTGGGGCTCCCGTTCGACGCCGGGGTGTCCTACCGGCCCGGCGCCCGGTTCGGCCCGGCGCACGTGCGGGCGGCGTCGAAGCTGCTGCGGCCCTACCACCCGCCGCTGGGCGTCTCCCCGTTCGCCGCCCAGCAAGTGGCCGACGCCGGTGACCTCGGCATCAACCCGTTCTCGATCGACGAGGCGATCGCCACCGTCGAACAGGCCGCGGACCGGCTGCGCGCCGGTGGCACCACGCTGCTCGCGCTCGGCGGGGACCACACCGTGGCGCTGCCGCTGCTGCGGTCGGTGGCCCGCACCCACGGGCCGGTCGGCGTCGTGCACTTCGACGCCCACCTCGACACCTGGGACACCTACTTCGGCGCCGACATCACCCACGGCACCCCGTTCCGCAACGCCGCGCAGGAGGGGTTGCTCGACCCGCGGCGCTGCGTGCACGTCGGCATCCGCGGCCCGCTCTACAGCGAGCAGGACCTCGCCGACGACGAGGTCCTCGGCTTCCAGGTGATCGGCACCGACGACTTCCAGACCGACGGGGTGCCCGCCGTCGTCGAGCGGATGCGGCGCCGGCTGGGCACCGGGCCGGTGTACGTGTCGGTCGACATCGACGTGCTCGACCCCGCGCACGCCCCCGGCATCGGCACCCCGGAGGCCGGCGGGCTGACCAGCCGTGAGCTGCTGCACTGCCTGCGCGGGCTGGTGGGGGTCGACGTCGTCGGCGCCGACGTCGTCGAGGTCTCCCCCGCCTACGACCACGCGGAGATCACCGGGATCGCCGCCGCCCACGTCGCCTACGAGCTGGTGTCCGTGCTCGCCGCCAACCGGAAGGGCTGATCCGCCATGGACGTCGCCGTCGTCGTGCTCTACCTCGCCGCCATGATCGCCTTCGGGTTCTGGGGGCGTCGCCGCACCACCGACCGCACCGACTTCCTCGTGGCCGGGCGCCGGCTCGGGCCGTGGCTCTACTCCGGGACGATGGCCGCGGTCGTCCTCGGCGGCGCCTCCACGATCGGCGGGGTCGGGCTCGGCTACCAGTACGGGCTGTCCGGGATGTGGCTGGTCGTCGCGATCGGCGCCGGGATCCTGGTGCTGTCGCTGGCGTTCTCCGGGCGGATCCAGCGGCTCGGGGTGTTCACCGTCGGGCAGATGCTGGAGCTGCGCTACGGCACCGGGCTCGGCGCCCCGTCCGGGATCGTCATGTGGGCCTACACCCTGATGCTGGCCGTCACCTCGACGATCGCCTACGCGACCATCTTCGGGGTGCTGCTGGACCTGCCGCGGGTGCCGTCGATCCTGATCGGCGGTGCGGTCGTGGTCGTGTACTCCACGCTGGGCGGCATGTGGTCGGTGACGCTCACCGACTTCGTCCAGTTCCTGATCAAGACCGTCGGGATCTTCCTGGTGCTGCTGCCGGTCGCGCTGTGGCGGGCGGGCGGCTGGGACGGGCTGGTCGCCGCGGTCCCCGCCGACGCGCTGTCGCTCACCTCGATCGGCGGCGGCACGATCCTCACCTACTTCGTGACCTACGGCTTCGGGCTGCTGATCGGCCAGGACATCTGGCAGCGGGTGTTCACCGCCCGCTCCCCCGGCGTGGCGCGTTGGGCCGGGTTCGGCGCCGGGCTGTACTGCCTGGCCTACGGCGTGGTCGGCGCGCTGATCGGCACCGCCGCGCAGGTCGTCGTGCCCGGCCTGGACTCGCGCGACGACGCGTTCGCCGCGATCGTCGAGGCCGCGATGCCGCCGGTGCTGGCCGGGCTGGTGCTCGCCGCTGCGCTCTCGGCGGTCATGTCGACCTCCAGCGGCGCGCTGCTGGCGACGGCGACGGTGTTCGACCAGGACCTGCTCGGCGCGCTGCGCCGCCGGCGGGGCGCGGCCGCGGGGGCCACGGGCACCGCGGACCCGGCGCACGACGAGCTGTCCGGGAACCGCTGGGCGGTGGCCGCGTTCGGCGTCGTCATGGTCGGGATCGCCTGCCTGCTGCGCGACGTCGTCGCCGCCCTCACCCTGGCCTACGGGATCCTGGTCGGCGGGCTGCTCGTGCCGGTGCTGGGCAGGCTGCTCTGGCGGCGCGCCACCCGGGCCGGGGCGCTCGCCGCGATGGGCACCGGGACGGTGGTCACCCTCGCGACGATGCTCGCGCTGGGCGACCTCTACGCCAACGAGCCGGTGTTCGCCGGGCTCGGGACGGGGCTGGTCGCCTTCGTCGTGGTGTCGCTCGCGACCCGCCCGGTCGAGGCCGACGTGCGGGCCGGGTGGGACGCGCGGGTGGGCGCCGCCGCGGGCCGGGACTGAGCAGCGGCCGGCGGGCCCACCCGCACGGTCAGCCGAGACGGGCGCCGTCGGCGGCGAACAGGTGCGTGCGCGCCGGGTCCGGCGCGAGGTGCACCCCGGTGCCCCGCGCCGGTGGGCGGCGTCCGTCCACCCGGGCCACCATCGGGTGCTCGACGCCGTCGACGCGGGCGCGGCCGTAGACGTAGGCGTCCGCGCCGAGCTCCTCCACGAGGTCGATCTCCAGCGGGATCCCGTCCTCGGCCAGGCGCAGGTCCTCCGGGCGGACGCCCACGGTGACCGTGTCCCCCGCCCCGCGCGGCACCGCGACGTCGACGCCGCCCAGCCGGACCCCGTCGGGGGTCACCGGGAGGCTCAGCAGGTTCATCGCCGGCGAGCCGATGAACCCGGCGACGAACGCGTTGGCCGGCCGGGCGTACAGCTCGCCGGGGGCGGCGCACTGTTGCAGCAGGCCGTCCTTGAGCACGGCCACTCGGTCGCCCATCGTCATCGCCTCGACCTGGTCGTGGGTGACGTAGACGGTGGTGACCCCCAGCCGTCGCTGCAACGACGCGATCTGGGTGCGGGTCTGCACGCGCAGCTTCGCGTCGAGGTTGGACAGCGGCTCGTCCATCAGGAACACCTGCGGCTGGCGGACGATCGCGCGGCCCATCGCGACGCGCTGACGCTGCCCGCCCGAGAGCGCCTTGGGCTTGCGGTCCAGGTAGGCCTCCAGGTCGAGGATGCGGGCGGCCTCGGCGACCCGGTGGGCGATCTCGGCCCTGGCGGTGCCCGCCATCCGCAGCGCGAAGCCCATGTTCTCGGCGACCGACATGTGCGGGTAGAGGGCGTAGTTCTGGAACACCATGGCGATGTCGCGTTCCTTGGGCGCGACGCCGGTGACGTCGCGCTCGCCGATCCGGATGTGGCCGCCGTCGACGTCCTCCAGCCCGGCGAGCATCCGCAGCGAGGTGGTCTTGCCGCAGCCCGAGGGCCCGACCAGGACGAGGAACTCGCCGTCGGCGATCTCGAGGTCGAGGGCGTCGACGGCGGCCCGGGGCGAGCCCGGGTAGCGCCGTGTCACCGCGTCGTAGGTCACGCCGGCCATGGTGGTGGTCCTTCCGGTGGGGGGTCGGGCTCGCGGTACAGGTCGGGTCTGCGGTCGCGCAGGACGTGGTTGTGCGGGGTGAGGCGCTTGTCGCGGGCGGCGGCCGGGTCGAGGGCGGCCAGCAGCACGCCGGGCTCCCCCGGCGGCGGACCGCCGGGCCCGGCGAGCAGGTTCCCGTCGGCGTCGGCGATCACCGGCGCCTCGAACCAGGCGACCCCGCGCTCGGTTCCGCAGCGGTCCGCGGCGACCACGTGCACCCGGTACGCCCCGGCGACGGCGCGGACCTTGGCGACCTCCAGCGGGTCCTGCCCGCCGGGGGTCGGGCGCCACGGCCAGTTCACCGGCGCGGCGACGATCTCGGCGCCGTCCTGCGCGGCCCGGCGTACCCACTCGGGGAACTCCAGGTCGTAGCAGACCATCGGGGCGATCCGGCCGGCCGCGGTCGCGACCACCGGAGGTGCGGCGTCGCCGGGGGTGAACAGCGTGTGCTCGCGGTCCCACAGGTGGACCTTGCGGTAGACCGCGCGCCGCAGCCCGTCCTCGACGACGACGGCGCTGTTGTAGACCCGGCCGTCGGCGCCGAGCTCCGCGAACCCGGCCACGACGACGCAGCGCAGCTCCGCCGACAGGGCCGCGAACCGGGCGACGGTGGGCCCGTCGGCCGGTTCGGCGGCGGCCCGCGCCTCGGCGGCGTCGGCGAAGGCGTACCCGCAGACGGCGAGCTCGGGCAGGACGACCAGCCGGGCGCCGCCGGCGACCGCCTCGCGCACCGCGCGCTCGGCGATCGCCGGGTCCGGGGCGTCGATCCGCGCCGGGATCCGGCACGCCGCCACCGTCACCCGGCCGTCGGTGGCCGCCGCCGGTGCGGGGGCCACGGGCCCCGCCTCCGGTGCAGGCACCGTGGGGCCCGCCGCCGGCCCCGCCTCCGTGGGGTCCGTCGCCGACATCCCGGCCGCCTCAGTCGTCCTCGGCCGCGAACGCCAGCACCGCGGCCGGTGCGAGGTAGCCGTCGGCGTCGAGGACCCGGCCCCGGTCACGGGCAGCGGCCACGACCTCGCGCGCCCACTCGTGCCGGACCCGGCCGTCGCCGCCGGTGACCACCAGCAGCTCCGCGGTGCCGGGGGTGGCGGTCCGGCCGCCCTCGGCGTCGAGCGCCGTCACCGAGCGCCAGGCGCCGGGCGGCACCGACAGGGTGTCCCGCGGGCCGAGCTCGACGCTGCGCGCGTCGTCGCCGGTGTTGAGGGTGACCGCCCAGTGCCCGGCCTTCACCGTCAGCACCTGGGTCGCGTCGTGCCGGTGGGTGAGCACGCCGTCGCCGGGCAGGGCCCGCAGCCACGCCAGCGCGAACCCGTGCGGGTCGAGCAGCCGCGGTACGGCGGCCCGGCTCTCCACACTGCCCCAGCCGATGACCGGGGCGAACTCGGCGCCGCCGCCGGGCAGCCGCGAGCACAGGTACGGCTCGGCGACCCACGGCCGGTCGGCGGCGTGCACCACGCGGCCACGGAACTGCTCGCGGGTGTAGACGTCGAGCCGGTCGATCTCGGCCTGCTCCATCGGCCGGATCAGCGCGACGTCGTCGGGCAGCGCGTCCCCGGCGACGGTGTCGACGAGCCGGTTGTCCGCGGTGAGGTGCAGGCCGTGACCGGCCGCCTCGGCCAGGACCGTGGGGCCCCAGATGATGCCGCCGGTGTCGTCGCGCCCCAGGACGGTGAGCAGGATGCCGTCGTCGTCGCCGACGTTGGTGAAGCCGCGGAAGATCCACGGCGGGACCGAGACGACGTCGCCGTCGACGCTGCGGTAGGTGCCCTGGGTGCCGTCCGGGCCCCAGCGCAGCTCGTAGTCGCCGTCGAAGTTGATGAAGACCTCGGCGGTGAAGTGCAGGTGCAGGCTGTTCGTGGTGCCGTGCGGCATGCCCGCCGCACCGAGGTTGAAGCCGTGCGGCTCGCGCAGGTTGACGTGCTGGGACGCGTTCTGCGTGACCCCGGGGCCGATGAAGGAGTAGTTGTCCTTGCGGTCCGAGCCCGGGGTGCGGCAGTCGATGAACGCGGCCTTGCACGGGACCCAGTCCGCGTGCCGGACGGTGCGGCGGGCGAGCTCGCCCACGCTGACCACCGTGTCGTGCATGTCGGTGCTCCGGTCAGTAGATGTTGGTGTCGGTGAACGCCTCGGTCCGGCCGGCGTCGATCTGCGCACGCAGCGCGATCTCGTCGAAGACCCGGACCTCCTTGACGATGCGGCCGCCCTGGACCAGGAACTGCGAGACGCCGAGCAGCTCCACCTCGCCGCCGGTGAGCGGACCGAACGCGGGCGTGCCGCGGTAGGTCCCGCGCATCACCCAGGTCACCGCGATCCGCAGGCCCGCGTAGCGCTCGGCGTGGTTGGTCTGGACGTCGCGGACCTCGAACCTGGCGTCCGGGAACGGCGCGACGAGCGCGAGCAGGTCGCGCTGGTAGCCGTCCGGGCGGACGACGGTCTGGTCCCCGACGGTGTGCAGGAACAGGTCACGGTGCATGTAGTCGGTGACCTTCTGGTAGCGCCGGGAGTTCCAGACCTCCTCGAGGAACTCCAGTACCATCTCGCACTCGGGCCGGAAGTCGTCCGGCCGCGGGCCGCTGTCGCCGACCGCGAGCACGTCCTTGGGCGGCTGCTCGGTCATCGAGCCCTGGTAGCCGCGGAACCGCAGCTCCCGGGCGGCCTCGGCGGGGTCGATGCCCCGCTGCAGGCAGTCGGCGAGCTCGTCGCGCACCACCCACTCCTCCACCATCCGCCCGCGGCGGTAGAGACAGTTGGCGATGGTGCGCTTGCGGATCCGCCGCACGACGCCGTCGACGAGGATCTCGTCGGCGGAGAAGACCAGGTGCGAGCTGAGGAACGCGTCGTCGCCGCGGGCCTCCCACACCACGTCCTCCGCCTGCCCGACGTGCTGCGGTGTGCCCGCGATGCGCATCAGGCTGCCCTCGATCACCCCGTCACGGCCGACCACGGTGCCGAGCCCGCCGTGGACGATCGAGTCCGGCTCGTAGTTGTCGACGATGTAGGACACGTCCCGCTGGACCCAGATCCGGTCGGTCACCTCCCGGATGAAGTCGTCCGGGTCGTTGTAGGGCTCATACGCGACCGGGTCGAGCGCCATGGTCGTCCTTCCTCGTCGGGATCCGTGCCACGACTGTATGCGTATGCACATCTGCCGGCAAGGGCCGCGCGGGGATTTCCGGCGACCGGACCGGCTACGCCCGGGGAGCGGCCACGGTCGCGCGGGCGACGTAGTGCGTCGGGTACACGACGTGCCGCGGCTCGGCCGTGGGGTCGGTCAGCCGCGCGACGACCAGGCGGGCGGACTCCCGGGCGACCTCGTCGAGGTCGTAGGCGACGGTGCTGAGACGGACCATGGCCCAGCGCGAGGTCGGCAGGTCGTCGAAGCCGACCACCGAGGTGTGACCGGGCACCGGGACGCCGGCCTCGGCGGCGGCGTCGAGCACCCCGAGCGCGACGACGTCGTTGCCGCACAGCAGCAGGGTCGGTCCGCCGGCCCGCTCGTACAGCGTGCGGAACCCCTCCCGGCCGGTGGCGAAGTCGAACGGGCCGTGCAGCACGTCGCGCTGGGCGAGCGTCAGGCCGTGCTCGTCGAGCACCGTGCGCACGACCTGCTCGCGCACCTCACCGGTGCTGGTGTTGCGCGGCCCGAAGATCGCCCCGATCCGGGTGTGGCCCAGCCGGACGGCCTCGTCGAGCACCTCGCGCACACCCTGCTCGGGGTCGACGGTCACCGCGTCGGCGGCCACGCTGGGTGCGGTCCGGTTCAGGTAGACGAACGGCACGCCGCGGTCGCGCAGCCGGGCGGGCTGGATGGAGTCCACCGTCGTCGTGGACAGCACCACCCCGGCCAGGCCGTGCGCGGCGACCCGCTCGGGCAGCGGCGCGGTCCCGGCCGACTCGGTGATCAGCACGAGCTCGTGGCCGAGCCCCTCCAGCTCGTGGTGCAGCGGGCCGATCATGTTCGCGTAGAACTGGTTCTCCAGGTCGGCGACGACCAGCCCGATCCGGTTCGAGCGGCCCACCGACAGCGCCCGCCCGATCGCGTTGGTCGAGTAGCCCAGGGCCAGGGCCGCCTCGCGGACCTTGCGCTTGGTCGCCTCCGACACCCGGGGGTGGTCGGTGAGCGCGCGCGACACCGTCGGCTGCGAGACCCCGGCGAGCCTCGCCACGTCGCGACTGGTGACCATGTCCGCCCTTCCCCCGACCGGCCGTCGAGCCTAGTGCTCCGCCGGACACACCCTTGACAGCGGCGCGTCGCCGCCGTTCACTGCTGAGCCGTAGCGCATACGTATGCTACCAAGAGAGGGCGGTATGGCGCAGGAACTGAAGAGTGCGACGGGGACGGCCCCGCGCCGCAGCGACGCGGGCGTCGCCGAGCGGGTCCGGGCGATCGTGGACGACGTGCGCACGCGCGGCGACGCGGCGGTGCGGGAGTACGCGGACCGGTTCGACGGCCGCGCCCCGGAGCGCCTGACCCCCGAGCGGGTCGACGAGCTGGTCGCGTCGCTGCCGCGGCAGGTGGTCGACGACATCCGGTTCGTGCAGGACCAGGTCCGGAACTTCGCGCGGGTCCAGCGGGAGTCCCTGCACGACGTCGAGGTCGAGACCCTGCCGGGTGTGGTCCTCGGGCACCGGCACGTCCCGGTCGGCTCGGCGGGTGCGTACGTGCCGGGCGGGCGGTACCCGCTGACGGCGTCGGCGCACATGACGATCGTGACCGCGAAGGCCGCGGGCGTCCCGCACGTGGTCGCCTGCACGCCCCCGATCCGCGGCGAGGTCCCGGCGGCGACGGTCGCGGCGATGCACCTGGCCGGCGCGGACGAGATCCACGTCCTGGGCGGGGTCCAGGCGGTCGCGGCGATGGCACTGGGCACCGACTCGATCTCCCCGGTCGACATGCTGGCCGGACCGGGCAACGCCTACGTCGCCGAGGCCAAGCGGCAGCTGTTCGGCGAGGTCGGCATCGACCTGTTCGCCGGGCCCACCGAGATCCTGGTCGTCGCCGACGACACCGCCGAGCCGCTCACCGTCGCCGTCGACCTGCTGTCGCAGGCCGAGCACGGCCCGGACTCCCCCGCCGTACTCGTCACCACCTCCGCCGCACTGGGACGGGCGGTGCTCGACCTGGTCGACCGGCTGCTGCCGGGGCTGCCCACGAACGACCTGGCCGGGCCCGCGTGGCGCGACCACGGCCGGATCGTGGTCTGCGACGACGCCGACGAGATGTGGCGCGTCGCCGACGACCTCGCCGCCGAGCACGTCCAGGTGTTCACCGCCCGGCCGCGCGAGGCGCTGGACCGGATGCGGAACTACGGGGCACTGTTCCTCGGGGAGAACACCTGCGTCTCCTACGGCGACAAGGTGATCGGCACCAACCACGTGCTGCCCACCCTGGGCGCGGCCCGCTACACCGGCGGGCTGTGGGTCGGGAAGTACCTCAAGACCTGCACCTACCAGGAGGTGCGCGACCCCGGGGCGAGCGCCGAGCTCGGCCGGGTCTGCGGGCGGGCGTCGCGGGTGGAGCTGTTCGAGGGGCACGCCCGCTCAGGCGACCTGCGAGCCTGGCGGCACGGCGGCGACCGGTTCGGCTGGCTCGATGAGGTCACGGCCGCCACCCCGGCCGTCCCGGTGGCCGGGTCGTGAGCGGATCGGTCACGGGGCGCACCGCGCTGGTGACCGGCGGCGGCAGCGGGCTGGGTGCGGCGATCGCGTCGCACCTGGCCCGCGCCGGCGCCCGGGTCGTACTCGCCGGACGGCGCGCCGACGCCCTCGCCGCGACCGCGGCCCGGATCGGGCCCGCCGCCCGGGCCGAGACGTGCGACGTCGCCGACCCGGACTCCGTCGCGGACCTGGCGGACCGGCTCGGCGACGAGGAGGTCTCGATCGTCGTCAACAACGCCGGGATCGCCGGTCCGGTCGCCCCGCTGGTCGAGGTGAGCCCGCAGGAGTGGGACGAGGTGTTCGCGGTCAACGTGCGCGGCACCTACCTGGTGTGCCGGGCGTTCCTGCCGCCGATGCTGGAGCGCGGCGACGGCGACGTGGTCAACGTGGCCTCGGTGTCGGGGAAGCGGCCGCTCGCCCGACACACGCCGTACTGCGCGTCGAAGACCGCGGTGCTCGGGCTGACCTCGACGCTCGCGTTCGAGGCCGGCCCGGCCGGGGTGCGGGTCAACGCCCTGTCGCCCGGCCCGGTCGAGGGTGACCGGATGGACCGGAACTTCGCCCTCGAGGCGCGGCGGACCGGCACCGACGTCGCCGCGGCGCGCGCGGCGTTCGTCGGGCGGGCCGCGCTCGGCCGCATGATCACCGCCGACGAGGTGGGTGCGGCCGTCGTCGCGATGCTCGCCATGCCGGGGCTGTCGGGCGCCGACGTCGACCTGTCGGCCGGGATGATCGCGTGAGGGCGCGGGTCGCCGCCGGGGAGCGGCTCGCCGGGGCCCTGGTGCGGATGCCGTGCGAGGAGATCGTGGAGATGCTCGCCGTCGCCGGTCTGGACTTCGTCCTGATCGACTGCGAGCACGGCCCGGCCGACGTGTCGTCGCTGCGCACCCACATCGCGTTCGCCGACGCGCACGGGCTCCCGGTGCTGGTCCGGCCCGGGGAGGGCGAGCACCACCTGGCCCAGCGCGCGCTCGACCAGGGCGCCCGCGGGATCGTCGCCCCGCACGTGGAGGACGCGGAGCAGGCCGCCGCGCTGGTGCGGGCGCTGCGGTACCCACCGCACGGGACCCGGGGGTTCGCGACGTACCCGCGGGCGGGCCGGTTCGGCGAGGTCACCGCGGCGCAGCACCGGGCGGCGGCGCAGGACGTCCTGGTCGTGGCGATGCTCGAGTCACCCGGCGCCCTCGCCCGGGCCGGGGAGATCGTCGGGGTGGACGGGATCGACGGCTGGCTCGTCGGCGTCGCGGACCTGGGCGCGTCCCGCACCGACACCGACCCGCCCGTCGCGGAGCTGCTGGCGGCGGTGCGCGCCGACCCGGCGGTCCGCGGCGCCGTGCGGGCCGACCTGGCGGGATCGGCGGACGCGGCCGCGGCGTCGTTCGACGGCGGGGCGCAGCTGGTGGTCTACAACCTGACCGCGGTGATGATGGCGTCGTTCCGGGAGCTGGCCACGGCGACGGGCTGAGCGCCGCCGCCGGCAGGGCAGGCTCCGACCATGATCGCCGCGAGTGAGGGTTCCGGTGCCGTCCGTGGCACCGGAACCCTCGCTCGCGGCAATCTTGCGGTCGGCCCGGCGCACAACACCCCCGAGCCGGGGCTCGGCGCGTCCCCCTGCCCCCGGGCGCGTCGGCTCCCCCACGTGCCCGACGGCCGCGCGGTGATCCGCGGTACGCGCGCAGAACCGGTCGTCGCGCGCGTCCCGACGCGCGCGAACAGCCGATCACCGCGCGAGCGTCGGATCACCGCGCGGGCGTCGGATCAGCACGCGAACGCGGGATCACCGCGCGGGCTCCGGATCACACACGCGAGCGATCAGCGGGCGGAGCGCCCGTGCACCTCGGACAGCCACTCCCCCAGCAATGCCGCCACTGTGTCCTGGTCCTCGACCGGGAGCAGGTGACCGACGCCCGGCAGCACGTGCAGCCGGGCGTCCGGCACCAGCTCGGCGATCTCGGTGTGCCGCTCGACCGGGCACAGCCGGTCCTGCTCGCCGGCCAGCACCAGGGTCGGCACCGCGACGGCGGGCAGGGCCGGGCGCTCGTCGACGCGGGTGCCCTGCAGTCGCAGCTGGGCCGCGAGGCGCCGCTCCCCCGTCTCGTCGGCCATCTGGAGGGCGGTGGCGTCGAGCGACCGGTCGTGCAGCAGCAGGTCCAGCGGCTGCAGGGCCCGGGCGGGGGCGCCGTCGTCGAGCCGGGTGAGCGCCGCGTCCCAGCCGGCGCGCTGTTCGGGGGTGGGCGCGCGGGCGTTGGTCGCCATCAGGCACAGCCCGGCGACCCGCTCCGGGGCCCGCCGGGTCAACGCCATCGCGACGATCCCGCCCAGGCTGAGCCCGCCGAGGGCGAACCGGTCGGGCAGGGCGTCGAGCAGCGCCTGGACCTGCTCGTCGAGGGTCGGCCGGTCGAGGACCGGGTGCAGCGCCCCGGCCCCCGCCGGGCCCCACAGCCGGGCCGAGCAGTTCATGCCCGGCAGCAGGACCAGCGGCGGGGACGACGGGACGGCGGGCACCGCTCAGCCCTTGACCGAGCCCGCGCCCAGACCGGCGACGAGGTAGCGCTGGGCGACGAAGGCGAACCCGATCACCGGCAGCGTCAGCAGGATCGCGGCGGCGCCGGCCTGCTGGAGCATCGGCAGGGTCTGCCCGAGCTGGGTGGCGATGAAGACCGGGACGGTGCGGGCGACGACGTCGGTGAGCACGTTCGCCGTCAGGTACTCCTGGAACGCGAACAGGAACATGAAGATCCCCGCGGTCAGGATCCCGGGGCCCATCAGCGGCACCATGACCCGCCAGAGGATCTGGAAGCGGCTGCAGCCGTCGAGCATGGCGGCCTCGTCGAGCTCCTTGGGGATCTCGGCGAAGAAGTTGCGCAGCAGCCAGATCGAGAACGGCTGGTTGATCGCCACGAGCGCGGCGGCGACGGCGACGGTCGTGTCGTAGATCCCCAGCGAGCGCGACAGCTCGTACATCGGCAGTACGACCGCGAAGCGGGGCAGCGCACGGAAGATCAGCGCCGTGATGAGCAGGGCCACCGACACCCAGCCCGGGTAGCGCGACAGCGCGTAGGCGGCGGGGATGCCGATGAGCAGCGCGATCACCGTGCTGATCAGCGCGACGACCAGGGTGTTGAGCAGGTACCGGTAGAACTCGGTGGTCTGCCACAGGTCGACGAACGCGGTGAACGTCGGGGTCCAGGTGAACACCGGCGGGTCGAGGAAGGCGACGTCGGTCGGCTTGGTGACCGACATGGCCGTCCACAGCACCGGGCTCAGCATCACCCAGCAGACCACCAGCAGCAGGCCGCCGACCAGCACGGTCCTCCCCCGCGGGCGGCGGCGGGCCCGGGCGGGGCCGGCATCGTCGGACGGGCCGGGGGCGGTGGTGGCCGGCGGGGTGGTCTGCACGCTGGTCACTGGCGGGCCTCCTTGGCCATGTCCCGGATGAACGGGGAGAGCAGCAGCACGATCAGGACGATGAGCAGCACGTTGATCGCGCTGCCGAGCCCCAGCTGCTGGCCGCCGTCCTGGAAGGCGATGTTGTAGATGTAGAGCATGATCGACTCGTTGCCGATCTGCGGTGCCTGCGGCGAGAGCGGGACGAGCTGGTCGAACGTCCGCAGCACGTCCATGATCGAGATGATCGAGACGAAGGTGAGGACGCCCCGGATGCTCGGCACGATCACGTGCCAGTGCACCCGCCAGCCGGTCGCGCCGTCGATCCGGGCGGCCTCGACGATCTCCCCCGGCACGCCCTGCAGCCCGGCGAGGATCACCAGCATGGCGAACGGCAGCATGAACCAGACCGTGTCGAGCCCGATCATGACCCGGTTCGCCCACGGCTCGGTGAACCAGAGGATCTCGGCCCCGGTGAGTTCGGTGATCAGGTAGTCGACGACGCCGCCGAAGTTGGAGTCGAACAGCCAGGAGAACATCGTGGCGCCGACGACGTTGGGCACGACGTAGGACACCAGCAGCACGCCGAGGACCCACGGGCGGGACCGGCCGAGCCCGTTGACCAGGACGGCGAGCACGTAGCCCCCGACCAGTAGGACGGCGACGACCGCGACGGTCAGGCCGACGGTGAACAGCACGGCCCGCCCGAGCCGGGGGTCGGACAGGGCCTGGGCGTAGTTGTCCAGGCCGAGGAAGGTGCCGGGTTCGCCGTAGTTGACCCGCTGCAGGCTCCACTCCACCGTCTTGTAGAGCGGGAACAGCAGCAGGCCGAGCATCACCAGCAGGCTCGGGGAGACCAGCCCCAGGAACTCGCGCCTGCGCATGATCGCCTCACCTCGCTCTCGTGGGTAGTGGGAAGGGGTCAGTGCCAGTACCTCAGCGCCAGTACGTCAGCGCCGGTACTCGGCGACGATCGCGGTCGCGATCTCCTGCATCTGCCGCTGACCGTCGGGGATCGTCGTCCGGCCGGCCAGCACGTCGGCGACGACCGGGCGGGTCTCGTTGCTGATCCGGGAGGTCCACGGGAACGGCTCCGGCGGCGGGGCCTTCCCGAGCGCGGTCAGCTGCGCCGGCGCGAACGGGCTGCTCGCCGGCGTCACGCTGCCCTCGCGGGCCGGGAAGGCCGCCGGCACCGCGGCCCGCGACGCCTCCTCGCCCACCGAGGCGGCGACCAGCCGGAACAGCAGGTCCTTGTCCACCTCGGTGTTCTCCGGGATGGCCCAGCCGTCCACCGACAGGGCGTTGTAGAGGACGTCCCCACCGGCGACCGACGGCGGCGCGGCGAACGCGAAGTCGGTCGCGAACCGGCTGTTGGCGGGGTCGGTGAGATCCAGCATGCGGCCGCTGAACATGATCGCGATCGCGGCCGAGCCGTTGTACATCTGCTGCTGCACCGCGGGCTGGGCGAAGGTCGTCACCTGCGGGTCCATGAACGGCAGCAGCGACCGCAGCTCGGTGAAGGCCCGCGCGGCCTGTGGGGTGTCGAAGTTCGGGCGGCCGGTGTCACGGTCGACGTAGTCGGTGCCCAGCGAGCCCAGCGCCGCGTCGTAGGCGGTCGCGACGTCCGAGCTCGCCAGCAGCGGCAGGGCCAGCGGGTAGCGGATCCCGCCCTCGCGCTGGATGCGGTCGGCGGCCTGGCGCAGCTCGGCGAAGGTCCGCGGCGGGGCGATGCCGAGGCGGTCGAACACGTCGCGGCGGTAGGCCATGACGAAGGTCTGGGCCTGCATCGGGATGCCGTAGAGCTTCCCGTCGTAGGACAGCGCCTCGCGCATCTCGGGGTTGAGCCGGTCGAGACCGAGCTCCGCGCCGTAGCGGACCATCAGATCGTCGAGCGGGTGCAGCTTGCCGGTCGAGGCCTGCTGCGGGACGACGAATCCGTAGGTCTCGAGGATGTCGTACGTGCCGTAGCGCCCGGCCAGGGTGGCCGTCGTCTTCTGCGACTGGCCCGCGTAGTCGACCGGCTCGTGGTGCAGGGTCACCCCGTCCTTGGAGCAGCTGCGCACCATGGAGTTGGTGAACGGGTCGATGGCCGAGGAGTTGTAGGCCAGGACGTTGACGTCCACCGACGACGGCGGCGGCGGGAAGTCACACGGGACGAGCGTGGCGGTGGCGGCGGGGGTCCGCGACCCGGCGCCGCACCCCGCGAGCAGCAGGACGACGGCGAGCCCCACCGCGACCACCGGAAGGCGGGCGCCGCGGCCGGCGACCACGCCCCGTGTATACATACGCATGCGCGTTCAGCTCCTGAGCGCGTCGAGTCGGATGCGGGCGCTGTCCCGGTGTCCGACGAGCTGCTCGAAGTCGGACACGGTCACGGTCGGCTCGGCCTGGGCCCGGGTCGCCTCGCGCGTGGCCCGCTGGTAGGTCAGCTGCTTGAGGAAGCCGGCCACCGACAGCCCGCCGGTGTAGCGCGCCCCCCGGGTCGTCGGCAGCACGTGGTTGGTGCCGGACATGCCCTTGTCGGCGTAGGCCACCGTCGAGTGCGGGCCGAGGAACAGCGAGCCGTAGTTGCGCAGCCGCCCCAGCCACCAGTCGAGGTCCTCGGCGATCACCTCGAGGTGCTCGGGAGCGAGGGTGTCCATGACCCGGGCGACGGTCTCGCGGTCGGGCGCCAGGTAGACCGTGCCGTGGTCGCGCCAGGCCGCGCCGGCGATCTCCGCGGTGGCCAGGCCCGCGAGCTGCTTCTCGATCTCCCGCGGGACCTCCTCGGCCAGCCGCTCGGAGGTGGTGGCCAGCGACGCGGGCGAGGTCGGCCCGTGCTCGGCCTGGGCCAGCAGGTCCGCGGCAACGGTCGCGGCGTCGGCGGTGTCGTCGGCGATCACCGCGATCTCCGACGGCCCGGCCAGCACGTCGATGCCCACCTGCCCGTAGAGCTGGCGCTTGGCCTCGGCCACGTAGGCGTTGCCGGCGCCGACGATCATGTCCGAGGGCGTCCCGTCGAGCAGCCCGAACGCCATGGCGGCGAGTGCCTGCACACCGCCGACGGCGTACACCGCGTCGGCACCGCTGATGTGCGCCGCGTAGAGCACGGCCGGGTGCGGGCGCCCGTCGCGCGAGGGCGGGGTCGCCGCGACGATGTTCGGCACGCCCGCCACCCCGGCCACCCCGACCGTCATGAACGCGCCGGCCAGCAGCGGGAACCGGCCCGCCGGGAGGTAGGCGCCGACGTTCCCGACCGGGATCAGACGCTGACCGCACACCACCCCGGGCAGGACCTCGGCCTCGAAGTCCTGCAGCCGGTCCCGCTGCATCCGCGCGAACCGACGGGTCCGGTCCGCGCCCGCCTCCAGCGCCTCGCGCAGGTCCGCGGGCAGCTCGTCCCCGGCACGAGCCAGCTCGGCGGGGCCGACGAGCAGGTCGGTGCCGGTGAACCCGTCGAGCTCCCGGGCGTAGCGCAGCACCGCGTCCATCCCGCCGGCGGAGATGGTGCGCAGCATCTCCGAGACGGTGGCGACCACGGCCGGGTCGCGCAGGTCCGCGCTGTCGACGACGGCAGGCGCCTTCGCCACGGTGACGGGCGACCCGATGCGCCGCAGGTCCGCTTCAGTAAGATGCATACGCATACACTAAGAGCAGCGGGGGGACCTGACAAGAGGCTGACGGCGTTCGGGCCGCGCGTTTCACCTCCCGGTACCCGGCGACGACCTGCGAGGCGGGTCGTGAACGGTGAGCGGGGCCACCCCACTCGTCGTGATGACCCGGCGGTGTGGGTGCTTGCCCCGACGCCTCCCGCCGTCGAGAGTCCCGGCCGTGCCCCGTGTCCTGCCCGTCCTGTTCGCCGCGGTGCTCGGTTGCGCCGTCCTACCCGCGGCCGCCGTCCCCGCGGCCGCCGAGGGACAGGGGCGGACGTTCGTCGCCGTGTCGGTCGCGACGGTGTGGACCTCACCGGACAGTCCGCGCCCGCGGGACCGGGCCGCCGTCGCCACCCCGGCCGACCCGGCCGGGTGGCTGGGGTCGATGAGCAGCGAGGACCGCCGCGAGCTCACCACCGCCTCGCGCACCCAGACCCAGGTGCTGCTCGGCGCCCCCGTGACCGTGACGGCGCGTCGCGACGGCTGGGCGCAGATCGTCGTGCCCGGCCAGCCGTCGGCCAAGGACCACCGTGGCTACCCCGGCTGGGTCCCCGAGGCCCAGCTCGTCGACGACCCCGCGTTCGGCGCGCTCGCCGCGGGGGCGCCCGCCGGCACCGTCGACGACGTCGCGACGACCTGGCTGTACCGCGACCCGGCCCGCACCGAGCGGCTGCGCGAGATCAGCGTCGGTACCCGGCTGCCGGTCGTCGGCGAGGCGGGCGACGCGGTCCGGGTCGCGCTGCCCGGCGGCGACCAGGCATGGACGGCGGCGGAGACCCTCCGGCCGGGGGCGCCACCCTCTCCGACCGGGGAGGGGCTGGTCGCGACCGCGCGGCTGTTCCTGGACCGTCCGTACCTCTGGGGCGGGCGCTCCGGGTTCGGCCCGGACTGCTCGGGCCTGACCGGGCTGGCCTACGCGCTGCACGGGATCACCGTCGGGCGCGACGCCTCCGACCAGTCCCGCGGTGGACGGCCGGTCGGCGACCCCGCCGACCTGCGGCCCGGTGACCTGCTGTTCTGGAACTCCCCCGCGACGCACGTCGCGATGTACGCCGGCGGCGGCAGGATGATCGAGGCGTTCGACGCGGCCACCCCGGTCCGGGTGACCCCGGTGCGGTTCGACGCGACGTACTCCGGGGCCCGCCGGTACCTGCCGTGATCTGAACACCTGACGAGGTGTGACCGCCGCCCCGGCAGGTCCCTTCGGCGGTCTCGGATGCCTACAGTGTCCGGCGTGCCGTCGCCGACCACCCGCACCCGCACCGACGCCTGTCCCGGCGTCGTCTCGCCGCACGCGGCCGCGGACGGGGCGCTCGCGCGGATCCGGCTGCCGGGCGGGATGGTCACCGCGGCGGCGCTGCGGGCGGTCGCGGCCCTGGCCCGCGAGGCCGGGGACGGCGCCGTCCACCTGACCTCGCGCGGGAACCTGCAGCTGCGCGGCCTCGACCCGGCCGACCCGCGCCCGGTGGAGCGGCTGACCGTGGCCGGGCTGCTGCCGTCGACCACCCACGAGCGGGTCCGCAACGTGCTGGCCTCCCCGCTCTCGGGGATCGCCGGGGGTCTTGCCGACGTCCGCGGTCTGGCCACCGCGCTCGACCGCGGCCTGTGCGCACGCCCCGCGCTGTCGGCGCTGCCCGGCCGGTTCCTGTTCGCCCTCGACGACGGCCGCGGCGACGTCGCCGCCGAGCGTGCCGACCTGTGCTGGCGGGCACGGGGCCCCGAGGAGGGCGAGCTCCTCGTGGCGGGCGTCCCGACCGGCCTGTGCTGCTCCCCCGCCGAGGCGCCCGCGCTGCTGCTCGACGCGGCCGCGGCGTTCCTCGACCTGCGGGCCGCGCACGCCGCCGACCCGGCCGCGCGGGCCTGGCGCGCCGCGGAGCTGCCCGGCGCCGCGACCGGGGTGGCGGCCCGGCTGCGCGGACACCGGTCGGTGTCCTCCCCCGGTCCGGGGCTCGACGACAGCACGCCCGGGGGTCCCGGCCCGGTGCTCGTCGGAGCGCTGGGTGGCGGCGCGCTGGGGGTCGCGCCGGTGCTCGGGGAGCTGTCGGCCGGGCAGCTGGACCTGCTGGCCGAGTCGGCTGCGCAGCTGCTGGTCACCCCGTGGCGCACCCTGGTGCTGCCCACCCCCGCACCCGGTGCCGCGGCCCGGCTGGCGGCGGCGGGGCTCGTCGTCGACCCCGGGCACCCGGCGGTGCGGGTCAGTGCCTGCGCGGGCGCTCCGGGCTGCGCGAAGTCCCGGGCCGACGTCCGCGCGCACGCGCTCGTGCTGATCGCGCGGGGCGGGCCGCGAGCGGGCGCGGGGCCCGACGCGGTGCACGTCGTCGGCTGTGGCCGGCGCTGCGGCGCCCCGCACACGGCGCACCGCGACGCGGTCGCCACCGGGCGCGACACCTACGTCATCGACGGACGCACGATCACGACCGAGGAGCTCCGCTGAGCGGGTACGACTACATCACCGACGGCAACGAGATCTACCGCCGCTCGTTCGCGACGATCCGCGCGGAGACCGATCTCTCCGGGCTCCCGCCCGGTGTCGACGACATCGCCGTCCGCATGATCCACGCCTGCGGCCAGGTCGACCTCGTCGACGACATCGCCGCCTCCGACGGCGTCGTCGCGGCCGCCCGCTCCGCGCTGCGGGCCGGTGCCCCGATCCTGTGCGACGCGATGATGGTCGCCTCCGGGGTGACCGCCGCCCGGCTCCCCGCGGACAACGAGGTGCTCTGCCTGCTGCGCGACGCCCGGGTCCCCGACCACGCGCGCCGGATCGGCAACACCCGGTCCGCGGCCGCGCTGGAGCTGCTCGCCGACCGCTTCGAGGGCGCGGTGGTCGCGATCGGGAACGCCCCGACCGCGTTGTTCCACGTGCTGGACCTCATCGACCGGGGCGACGCACCCCGCCCGGCCGCGATCATCGGCATCCCGGTCGGGTTCATCGGTGCCGCCGAGTCCAAGGTGGCCCTGTCCGAGCGGACCGACCTGGAGCACCTCGTCGTCCACGGCCGTCGTGGCGGGTCGGCGATCACCGCGGCGGCGCTGAACGCGCTGGCCCACGAACAGGAGATCATCGCGTGAACGCGCAGCAGCACAGCGAGAACGAGCCTGCGAGTGACGCGCAGCAGCACAGCGTGACGGGCACCCTCTACGGCGTCGGCCTCGGTCCGGGCGACCCCGAGCTGACGACCATTAAGGCCGCCCGGCTCGTCCGCGACGCCGACGTCATCGCCTACCACTCCGCGCGGCACGGCCGCTCCATCGCGCGCCGGATCGCCGAGCCGCACCTGTCGGGCACCGCGATCGAGGAGGCCCTGGTCTACCCGGTCACCACCGAGGCCACCGACCACCCCGGCGGCTACCAGGGCGCGATCGACGCGTTCTACGCCGAGGCCGCCGCCCGGCTCGCCGCGCACCTGGACGCGGGCCGCGACGTCGTGCTGCTCGCCGAGGGCGACCCGCTGTTCTACGGCTCCTACATGCACATGCACAAGCGCCTGGCGGGGCGCTATCGCACCGAGGTCGTGCCGGGCGTGACCTCGATCAGCGGTGCGGCCGCGGCGATCGGGCAGCCGCTGGTGGAGCGCGACGAGGTACTCACCGTGATCCCGGGCACGCTGCCCCGTGAGGAGCTGGCCCGGCGGCTCGCGGGGACCGACTCGGCGGCGGTGATGAAGCTCGGGCGCACCTTCACCGCGGTCCGCGGGGCGATGGCCGACGCCGGCGTGCTCGACCGGGCCCGCTACGTCGAGCGGGCGACGATGGAGGGGCAGCGGACCGGGGCACTGTCCGACGTGGACCCCTCGGACGTGCCCTACTTCGCGATCACCCTGGTGCCCGGCGAGGTCGCCGCATCGGTGCCCGAGGAGGCCGTGGCGTCCGTCGCGGAGCGCGGGGGCGCGGCGGCCGAGGAGCGGTCGGTGCGCGGGCCGGGTGAGGTCGTCGTCGTCGGGACCGGGCCCGCCGGGCGGGACTGGCTGACCCCGCAGGTCGCCCGCGCGCTGTCCGAGGCGGACGACCTCGTCGGCTACGGCCCCTACCTGGACCGGGTGCCGCCGAACCCGCGTCAGACGCGGCACGCCTCGGACAACAAGGTCGAGTCCGAGCGGGCCGCGCACGCGCTGGACCTCGCCGCCTCGGGTCGGCGGGTCGCCGTCGTCTCCGCCGGGGACCCGGGGGTGTTCGCGATGGCGACCGCGGTGCTGGAGGTGGCCGCGGAGCCGAAGTACCACGACGTCCCGGTCCGGGTGCTGCCCGGCATGTCCGCGGCGCAGGCCGTGGCGGCCGCCGTCGGCGCCCCGCTGGGGCACGACCACGCCCTGATCTCGCTGTCGGACCGGCTCAAGCCGTGGGACGTCGTCGCGGACCGGCTGCGTGCCGTGGCCGCGGCCGACCTGGCGATCGCGATCTACAACCCGCGCTCGAAGGCCCGGCCGTGGCAGGTCGGGGCGGCCCGCGACGTGCTGCTGGAGCACCGCGCCCCGGACACGCCGGTGGTGCTGGGCCGCGACGTCGGCGGCGCCGGGCAGCGGGTCGTCGTCACCACGCTGGGCGAGCTGGACCCGGAGCAGGTGGACATGCGGACCCTGGTGGTCGTCGGCTCGTCGACGACCCGGGCGGTCGAGCGCGGCGGCACGACCGTCGTGTTCACCCCCCGGCACTACGGCCCCGGCGGCACGACGACCGACTGATCACATCGGCTCGTTGACGACATCCTGACGGATGCCGGTTCCGCGCTAGCGTCACGCCGTGCAACTGCGGGTGTGGCGATTCGGGCCCGACGACTGGGAGCAGGCCCGCGTGGCCCGCCTCGCGTCGGTGCGGGACGGGTTCGGTGAGGACAGCGACTTCTACCGCGAGCAGGCCGCCCTCGAACCGGCCGCCTGGCGGGTGGTCCTGACCGAGCACGTCCGCTTCGCCGCCTTCGACGGCGACCGCCCGGTCGGCACCGCGTGCTGGCGGGCCGGTGACGACGGCGACGGCCTGCTGTACGGCATGTGGGTGCACCCCGACCTTCGCGGTACCGGGGTGGCCGACGCGCTGGTCGACGCGGTCACCGCCGTCGCTCGCGAGAACGGGTCGCGCACGCTGTCGCTGAAGGTGGAGCCGGACAACGCCCGCGCGATCGCCTTCTACCTCCGGACCGGGTTCGTCGCCGACGGCGTGCCCGGTCCGGGGCTGACCGTCATGAGCCGCCCGGTCTGACCGCGTCCGCGAGCCCCAGCAGGGCCGTGAGCTCGGGCAGCCCGGAGAGTCGCAGGTCCCCGTCGAGTCCCCGCAGCGCCGCGGTCGCCGCGCCGGCGGCCCGGCCCGCGTCGAGCCCGGCCCGTGCGTCCTCGACGACGAGGCAGGTGGCCGGGTCCACCCCGAGTGCGGCCGCCGCGGCGCGGTAGCCCTCCGGGTCCGGCTTGCCGTGCCGCACGTCGTCGCGGGCGACGAGCACCGGTGCGACGATCCCGGCGGCGCCGAGGCGGGCCTCGGCGAGCCGCCGGTCGGCGCTGGTCACGACGGCCCACGGGATCCGCGCCGCGTCGAGGGCGGCGAGCAGCGCGTGCGCGCCGGGCAGCGCGACGACGTCGTCGAGGTCGTCGTACTGCAGCTCGAGCTGGCGGGCCGCGGCCGCGTCGAGCACGGCACCGGTGAGGTCCGGGCGCAGCAGCCGGATCGTGCCGTCGCTCGGCACCCCGTGCGCGACGCGGACCAGGTCGGCCTCGGCGACGCCGTACTCGCGGGCCCAGGCGGCCCAGGACCGGGCGACCGCCTCGTCGGACTCCACCAGGGTGCCGTCCATGTCGAACAGGATCGCGGCGTACACCGCACCACCCCTTTCCCTCGGACGGCGAGCATATCGAGCCTGGAAGGATCCCCTCCATGCGAGCAGTACGGATCACCGCGTTCGGTGCGCCACCCGAGGTCGTCGACCTGCCGGACCCCACGCCGCCCGCGGGCGGGGTGGTCGTGCAGGTGGAGGCGACCGGGTTGTGTGCCAGCGACCGCTTCGCCTGGGCCGGGCACGACGGCGACGTGACGCTCCCCCACGTCCCCGGCCACGAGCTGGTCGGGCGCGTGGCCGCGACCGGCACCGGGGTCACCCGGTTCCGGGCCGGTGACCGGGTCACGGCGCCGTTCGTCTGCGGCTGCGGTGTGTGCCCGGACTGCCGGGCGGGCCGCGCACAGGTCTGCCCGCACCAGCAGCAGCCCGGCTTCACCCACGACGGCTCCTTCGCCGAGCTCGTCGCGCTGCACCATGCCGACCACAACCTGGTGCCGGTCCCCGACGACGCCGACGCCGCCGGGGCCGCGCTGCTCGGCTGCCGGGTCGCCACCGCGCACCGGGCGCTGGTCGGGCGCGGCGGGCTGGTCGCCGGGGAGCGGGTCCTCGTGCTCGGCGCGGGCGGGGTCGGCCTGGCCGCGGTGCTGATCGCGGCGGCGCTGGGCGCCGAGTCGGTCGTCGCGGACCCCTCGCCCGCGGCCCGGGCCCGGGCGGTCGAGCTGGGCGCGGCGGCGGCGGTGGACACCGCCCACGGCCCGGACGCGGTCCGCGAGGCCGTCGGCGACGGCGGCGCCCGCCTCGCGGTGGAGGCCGCGGGCCGGGCGGACGCCCTGGACCTCGGCGTCCGGTCGCTGCGCAGGCAGGGGACGCTGGTGCAGATCGGCCTGCTCGCCCGGGAGCCGGTGATGCCGGTGCCGCTGATGATCGCGCACGAGCTGACGGTCACCGGGAGCCACGGCATGGCCGCCGCGGACTACCCGGAGCTGATGGCACTCGTCGCCGAGGGCCGCCTCGACCCGGGCCGGCTGGTCACCCGGCGGACCGGGCTGGACGCGCTCGCCGGGGCGCTGGCCGCGGCCCCGGAACCGGGCGGGATCCTCGTCGGCCTGCCCTGAGCCCCGGCCTGCCCCGGGACCCGGTCCGCCCCGGGGTGCGGCGTGCCCACGTTCCGGCCTCCCCCGGGTTCCGGCAGCCCCCGGGTTCCGGATGCCCCGACGGACGACGCGCGACCGGTGGGCCGGCCGCTACCCCCGATCCGGGCCGGGCACCTCGTCCGGGGACCGCCGCGGCGCGGCGAGGCGCCGGGCGGCCTCCACGACGAAGGCACGGCGCGCGGCCCGCTCGGCCGGGTCACCGGGCTCGGCACCGGTCACCATCGAGGCGAGCTGGGGCACCGTGTGCCACCAGGCGGCCAGCGCGATCAGCGCGAACACCAGATGGGCCGGGTCGAGGCCGTCGTCGATCGTCCCGGCGCGCTGCGCGGCCGCGAACCGCTCGACCTTCTCCCGGTAGTGCCGGCTGCGCCCCGGGCGCCCGGCGACGTGTCCGGTGGCGTCCAGCCCCTCCCACTGCAGCAGCCGGGCGAGCACCGGGTGGTCGGCGTGGTGGTCGAACGTGGCCCCGGCGAACTCGCCGACGTCGTCGAGGCCGGTCCCGGTCGCGCGGACGCCGGCGGCGAGCAGCTCGAGCTGCTCGGCCAGCACGAGGTCCCAGAGTGCCTGCTTGTCGCCGAAGTAGCTGTAGAGGCGCTCCTTGTTGATCCCGGCCCGGGCGGCGATGCGGCTCATCGTCGTGCCCTCGCGGCCGCGCTCGGCGAACTCGGCGGTGGCCGCGTCCTTCAGCCTGCGTCGCGTCCCCTCGGTGTCCCAGGCCATGGCCGCACGGTAGCGGAGGGGCGTACGCTCATCTCCAACGCCATCGTTGGAGTTGGAGTTGGAGATCGAGATGGAGGCCGTCATGACCGAGCCGACCGGACCGGGTGCGGGCGACGTCGCCGTCGTCACCGGCGCGAACAGCGGGATCGGGTTCGAGATCGCCCGCGGGCTGCTGGCCGCGGGACTCACCGTGTACGTCGGGGCGCGCGACGCCGCCCGCGGTGCCGACGCGGTCGCCGCACTCGGTGCGGGCGCCCGGCCGCTCGCGCTGGAGGTGACCGATGCGGCCTCGGTCGCGGCGGCGGCTGCCGCCGTCGAACGGGTGGACCTGCTGGTGAACAACGCCGGGGTGGGCGACTCGTTCGCGACGGCCCCGGAGTCGACCGCAGAGGACCTGCGCCGGGTCTACGAGGTGAACGTGTTCGGCGTCGTCACGGTGACCAACGCGTTCCTGCCCGCGCTGCGGCGCTCGGCTCATCCACGGATCCTCAACGTCTCCAGCGGGACCGGGTCGCTGACCTGGAGCACCGGCCCGAACCGGCAGTTCGACCACCGCTCGGGCGGGGGCGCGGCGGCCTACCGGTCGTCGAAGACGGCCCTGAACGCGCTCACCGTGTCCTACGCCCAGTCGCTCGCCGACGCCGGGATCGCGGTGAACGCGCTGGCCCCGGGGCTGCGGGCGACCAACCTCAACGCCCGCGCGGCCACGTCCGCCGGGGACCCGGCCGAGGCCGCCGCCGGCGCGGTGCGGCTCCTGCTGGCCCCCGACGGCGGCCCGACCGGCACCTTCGTCGACTGGACGGGCGAGCCGGTCCCCTGGTGATCAGTCCCCGAGCAGCCGGGCCAGAGCCGCCTCCACCGTGGACTCCACCGCGACCCCACCGGGCAGCGGCGGCCGGTCGACGAGCAGGACCGCCACCCCGCGCTCCCGGGCCGCGGCGAGCTTCGGCGCGGTCGCCGCGCCGCCGGAGTCCTTGGTGACCAGCACGTGCGGGACGACGGCGTCGAACAGGGCGCGCTCGTCGTCGAGGGCGAACGGGCCCCGGTCGAGCAGCAGCTCGTGCCGGGCGGGCAGCGGGCCGTCGGGCGGGTCGACCGCCCGGATCCAGAACGCCGCGTCGACATCGGCGAAGTGCGCCAGTCCCCCGCGGCCGGTCGTGAGCAGGACCCGCCCGGCGGGGCCGGGGAGCAGGTCGGGCAGCGCGGCCGCCGCGGCGGCGACCGAGGGGACCCGGTGCCACCGGTCCCCCGGCCCGGGCGTCCAGCCCGGCCGGCGCAGCACGACCAGCGGCACCCCGGTGCCCGCGCAGGCGGCGGCCGCGTTCGCGGTCATCGTCGACGCGAACGGATGGGTGGCGTCGAGCACCACCGCCACCCGCTCGGTACGCAGGTGCGCGGCCAGCCCGTCGGCACCGCCGAACCCGCCGATCCGGACCTCGCCGTCGGGCAGGGCCGGGCTGCGCACGGCCCCGGCCAGCGACGACACGACCCGGACGTCGTCGCGGACGGCCAGCGCGGCGGCCGCGGCACGGCCCTCGGTCGTACCGCCGAGGACCAGCACCGTGCGGGGAGCACTCACACCCGTCAGGGTAGGGGGATGGCGATCACGACCGTGGTGTTCGACGTCAACGAGACCCTGTCGGGCCTGACACCCATGGGGGCCCGGTTCGCCGCGCTGGGCGCACCGGAGTCGCTCGGGCCCCTGTGGTTCGCCGCGACCCTGCGCGAGGGCATGGCGCAGGCCGCGGGCGGGGAGCTGACGACCTTCGCCGAGCTGGCGACGGCGACCGCGGCCGGGCTGCTGCGCCGGCACGGGGTCACCGACCCCGACCGGGGCGCCCGGCACGTCGTCGACGGATTTCTGGAGCTGCCGGTGCACGACGACGTGCACGGCGGGGTCGCGGCGCTGCGGGCCGCGGGGCTGCGGCTGGTGACGCTGTCGAACGGCGCCGCGTCGGTGGCCGAGCGGTTGCTCGGCGACCACGGCCTGCGCGAGCAGTTCGACGCCGTGCTGTCGGTCGAGGACGCCGGGATCTGGAAGCCGGCGCCGGAGTCCTACCGGTACGCGCTGCGGGCCTGCGGGGTCGACGCGGGCGAGGCGGTGATGGTCGCGGTGCACCCGTGGGACCTGCACGGCGCCGCGCGGGTCGGGATGGCGACGGCCTGGCTGGACCGCCACGGCGACACCTGGCCCGGGTACCTCACCCCGCCGACCTTCACCGTCGGCGCGCTGGCGGCGCTGGCCGGCCACCTGGCCTGAGCCCGCGGGCCGGCCGTGGTGCCGGGCCGGCCCCGGCACGGCGTCAGACCGCCGCCAGCACCGGCTCGAACGCGATCTCGGCCGCGCCGACGAGCGCGCCGTCGCGGCCGAGCGGGGACACCGCGAGCCGGGTCCCGCCCGTGGCCCGGCTGACCAGGCTGCGTCGGCGCAGCTCGGAGCCGACCCGTTCGACGACCGACGGCGGCAGCGCCCCGAACAGGTCCCCCAGTACGACGAGCTCCGGGGCCAGCATGTTCACCACCGTGACGAGCCCGGCGGTCATCCATCCGGCGTAGTCCGCCAGCAGCCGGTCGGCCCTCCCCGGTACCGCGGCCAGGTCGCGCAGCTCGGCGACGAGCACCCCGCGCGGGGTGTCCTCGGGCAGCCCCAGCGCGCGGCACAGCGCGGGCTCGCCGACCTCGGTCTCCCAGCAGCCGTGCGAGCCGCAGAAGCACTCCCGCCCGTCCGGTCGGACCATGAGGTGCCCGAGCTCGCCGACGTAGCCGCCGGTGCCGCGCAGCGGCGTCCCGCCGGACACGACACCGCCGCCCACGCCGACGTCGGCGGACAGGTAGACCATGTCGGCGACGTCGCGGCCGATCCCGCGCAGGTGCTCGGCGAGTGCTCCGGCCTCGGCGTCGTTGGCGACCTGCACCGGCCGGGCCAGGACGGCGGCGAGCCGGGTGCCCAGGTCGACGTCGCGCCAGCCGAGGTTGGGTGCCTCGTGCACGAAGCCGTCGGAGCGCCGGACGACGCCGGGCACCGACACCCCGACCGCCTGCTCGGCGACGCCCAGCTCGTCGCGGAGCAGGGCGGCGGACTCGGCGAGGTGGGTGATCACCTCGCCGGGCAGCCGGGTGGTGCGGTGCAGGTTCCAGCTGTGCCGCCCGAGGATCTGGCCGCCGATGCCGACCATCGCCAGCGCCACCTGCTCGACCCGGATGTCGACGGCGAGCACCACCGCCGCCTGCGGGTCGGGCAGCACCAGCAGCGACGGCCGTCCGGCCCCCGAGCGCCGGGCCGGGACGGCCTCGGTGACGACGCCCGCCTCGGCGAGCCCGTCCACCACCGCCTTGATCGTGCTGCGGTTGAGGCCGAGCTCGCCGGCCAGCGTCGCGCGGGTGCAGGGTCCCTCGACGTGCAGCCGACGCAAGAGGACGGCCCGGTTGTGCCGGCGCGCGTCGTCGGGTCGGGTCCCCGATCCGGGCTGGGTCATGTCACCGGCCGGTGGCCGCCGCCCGGCGCCGTGACGCCACGTCGACACCGGCCGCGAGCAGCAGCACCAGGCCGGTCACCACGAACACGACGGCGGCGGGCTGCTTGAGCAGGCCGAGGCCGTTCTGCACCGTGGCCAGCACCGTGCCGCCGATGACGGCGTTGCTGATCCGGCCGCGTCCGCCGAACAGCGAGGTGCCGCCGATGACCGCGGCGCCGACCGCGAACAGGAGGGTGTTGCCGCCACCGGCCGCCGGGTTCACCGACCCGATCTTCGACGAGTAGACGATCGCGCCGATCGCGGCGAAGGCGGTGGAGATGACGAACACCGACGCCCGGATGCGGGCGACGTCGATGCCGGCCCGGCGCGCGGCCTCCCGGTTGCCGCCGACGGCGTAGACGTGGCGGCCGAACCGGGTCCGGTCGAGCACCCAGGTGCCGAGCACCAGCAGGACGAGCACGATCGGGACGACGTAGGGCACCCCGGCGATCGCGATGACGCCCGGTGAACGGTCCTGGACCAGCGCGAACGTCACCAGGCCGCCGAGCACCACCACCGCTCCGATCTTCAACGCGACCAGGCCCGTCGGCGGCGCGACCAGCCCGCTGCGCAGCCGGGTCCGCAGCCGGACCGTCTGGACCAGCGCGTAGCCACCGGCGACGACCACGAACAGCACCCACGACGCCGTGACCGAGAGATTGCCGTTCGCCACCGCGTTGATCAAGGGGTCCCGCAGCGCGATGGTGCCGCCGTCGCCGATGAGCTGCAGGATCACCCCCTGCCACGTGATGAACAACGCCAGCGTCACGACGAACGACGGCATCCCGATCCGGGCCACGAGGAACCCGGTGAGGCAGCCGATCACCACCCCGACGCCGACGGCGAGCCCCATCACGGTGAACGCGTTCGCCGGGACCCCGATCACGAGCACGACCGCGGTGAGCAGGCTGATCACCGACCCGGCCCACACCCGGACCAGCGCCGCGAGCACGGCACCGGCCAGCATGACCGCCACCAGCAGGACGAACACGGTGGTGCCGGTGGCGCCGAGCACGTTGCCGTCGCTCATCAGGTGCAGCGCCATCAGCGCCGCGGCCAGCCCGGACGCCGTGCCGGCGGCCAGGTCGATCTCCCCGGTGAGCAGCACGAACACCAGGCCCATCGCGATGATGGTCGGACCGGCGCCCTGTTGGAGCAGGTTGGCGAGGTTGAGCAGACTCGGGAACGTGCCGCCCGAGTCGAGCACGCTGAACAGCACGAACAGCGCGGCCAGGCCGAGCAGCGCGGGCAGCGAGCCCAGGTCGCCGCCGCGCAGCCCGCGCAGGTAGGCCGTGATCGCCTCGCGGGTGGTGCGGGCGGTGGTGTCGATGCCGAAGTCGGCGGCCCGGTTGGCGGGGTTCGCCCGGCGGGCCGCGCTCTGCTCCTGCTCGGGCGCGGGCGTCCGTTCGGTCACGGTGTCTCCTCCCGGGCCGGCCGGGCCGGACGGGTCGGGGTGGGGGGCCATCAGGACACCGCCTGCTCGGGCCGCGGCAGCCCGAGCTCGCCGGAGCGGCCCGCGGTGATGAGCGCGACGACGTCGGAGTGGGTGACCTCGCGGGTCGGGACCTGCGCGACCATCCGGCCGAGGTAGAGGCAGGCGATCCGGTCGGACACCTCGAAGACGTCGGCCATGTTGTGGCTGATGAGCACGACGCCGAGGCCCTGCTCGGCCAGCCGTCGCACGAGGTCGAGCACCTGGCGGGTCTGGGCGACGCCGAGCGCCGCGGTCGGCTCGTCGAGCAGCACGACACGCGAGTCCCAGAGCACCGCCTTGGCGATCGCGACGGTCTGGCGCTGCCCGCCGGACAGCGACGCGACCGGGGTCCGGACCGAGGTGACGGTGCGGACCGAGAGCGACGCGAGGGTGTCGCGGGCGGCCTGCTCCATCGAGCCCTCGTCGAGCATCCAGGAGCGCCCGCGCTCGCGGCCGAGGAACATGTTCTGGACGATGTCGAGGTTGTCGGCGAGCGCGAGGTCCTGGTAGACGACCTCGATGCCGAGCTTGGCGGCGTCCGACGGGCCGGCGACGGTCACCGGAGCCCCCTCGAACAGGACCTCGCCGGAGTCGATCGGGTGGATCCCCGCGACGCACTTGACCAGGGTGGACTTTCCCGCGCCGTTGTCGCCGACGAGCGCGGTGACCTCGCCGGCGCGCACGGTCAGGTCGACGTCGTGCAGGACCTGCACGGCGCCGAAGCTCTTGGAGACACCGCGCAGGGAGAGGATGGGGTCGGCCACTTCGGGCACCTTCCACGTGGGCGCCGGCCGGGCCGCGGCGGGATCACCGCCGCGGCCCGGACCGGCTGCGGGTCCTACTTGATGCCGAGCTGGCCGCAGGCGGCCTGGGTCTCGGCGTTGCAGATCTCCGAGGCCTTGACGTAGCCGGCGTCGGTGACCTTCTTGACCGAGTCCTTGGTGATCAGCTGCGGCTCGAGCAGCAGCGACTTGACATCACGGTTGCCCTTCGGGTCCTTGACCGTCTGGGTGGCGACGCCGTCGGCGGCCGCGGTGTCGCCCTTGGCCAGGGCGCCGGCGAGCTTCGCGGCGGCCTGCGCCTCCTGCTCGATCGGCTTGAACACCGTCATGTACTGGTCCCCGCGCAGGATCGCGGCGAGGCCGTCGGCGGTGGCGTCCTGGCCGGTGACCACGACCTTGCCGTTCAGGCCGTACTTGGCCAGCACCGTGACGATGGCGCCGGCGAGGCCGTCGTTGGCGGCGACGACGCCGTCGACCTTGCCGCCGTTGCCGGTGAGGATCTGCTCGAAGGTGGTGCCGCCGACCTGGTTGTCCCACTTGTCGATCTTCTGGCTCTGCACCAGCTTCAGGGCCCCGGACTCGTACTTGGGCTTCAGCACGCTCTGCTGGCCGTTGTAGAACAGGGTCGCGTTGTTGTCGGTCGGCGCGCCCTCGATCTCGATGACCTGGGCGCCCGGCTTGTTGCCGATGCCCTGGACCAGGCCCTCGCCCTGCAGGGCGCCGACCTTCTCGTTGTCGAAGGAGACGTAGTAGTCGCTGACGCCGCCGAGGTTGAGCCGGTCGTAGTCGATGACCGGGATGCCCTGGGCCTTCGCCTTCTGGGCGACGGCCGTGCCGCCGTCGCTGCTGATCGAGGCGATGATCATGACCTTGACGCCGCTGGAGATCATGCCGTCGGCCAGGGTGGAGAACTTCTGCTCGTCGCCCTGGGCGTTCTGGATGTCGGGGTCCATGCCCTCGGCGCGCAGCGCCGCGTCCAGCATGGGCTTGTCGAAGCCCTCCCAGCGGGCCGAGGAGTCGGTCTCGGGGAGGATCACCCCGACCTTCACCCCACCGCCGGACCCGCCGGAGCCACCGCCGGCGGTGTCCCCGCCGCCGCCCGCGCTGTTCTGTCCGCAGCCCGCGACGGCCAGCAGCAGGCCGAGGCCCGCCGCCGCGACCGCCCGACGCAGCCGGGGACCGCGCCCCGTGTTCCGTGCCCCCATCGGGGTCTCCCTCCACGACGTTGTGGACCGCTCGCATGATCACGAACGGGTGAATGTTGCGAGCGCCAACGTATTGGGCGGAACCGGCTCCGCAACAGCCTTCTGAATCGAGACAGTTCCCGTTTCGTCATCACGATCCGGTCACGAACGCCGACTTTGTTGCCCTCGGGCACGATCCGGAGCGCCGGAACGCCGGCCCTGCCTCAGCCGCGCAGGGTGTCCAGCAGGTCCGCCTCGACCGCGGCCAGCGCCGGGTCGGTACGGCTGCGCGGGCGCCCGGAGTCGACGACGAGCTCCCGCACCACCGTCGCCGGGCGCAGCGAGAACACCAGCACCCGGTCCGAGAGCAGGGCCGCCTCCCGCACGTCGTGGGTGATCAGGACCGTCGTCCAGCCGTAGCGGGCGCGCACCGACTCCAGCCAGTCCTGCATCGCGGTCCGGGTGAGCGCGTCCAGCGCGCCGAACGGCTCGTCGAGCAGCAGCACCTGCCGGCCCGCGACGACGGTGCGCAGCAGCGCCGCGCGCTGGCGCATGCCGCCCGAGAGCTCGCCCGGGCGGGCGTCCTCGAAGCCGGCCAGCCCGAACGGCTCGAACAGCGCGCGGGCGCGCTCGCGGGCCTCGCGGCGCGGCACGCGGGCGACCTCCAGCCCGAGGGCGGTGTTGTCGAGGACCGTGCGCCACGGGAACAGCAGGTCCTGCTGGGGCATCAGACCGAACGGGGCACCGCGCACCGGGCCGCCGTCGACCTCGATGTCGCCGGTCACCGTCGCCCCGTCGAGGATGCCCGCCAGCGCCCCGAACAGCGTCGACTTGCCGCATCCCGACGGCCCGACGAGCGACACGAACTCCCCCGGCGCGACGTCCAGGTGCACCCCGGACAGCACCGGCAGGTCGCCGTAGGACACCGACAGGTCGCGCACCACGACCTTCACCGCGCACCTCCTCCGTCGTGGTCGGCCACGTACCAGGGCGTGACCAGGCGCTGGAGCAGGAAGGTCAGTGCGAACAACGTCACCGACAGCACGGCGGTGACGCCGACCGCGGCGAGCACCAGGTCGGTGCGGAACTGGTTCTTCTGGAGCTGCATGAAGATCCCCAGGCCGGCCCGGGCGCCGACGTACTCGGCGAAGATCGCCCCGGTCACCGCGTAGGTGATCGCGATCCGCAGCGCCGTGAAGAACGACGGCAGCGCCCCCGGCAGCCGCACGTAGCGGAACCGCTGCCAGCGCGAGGCACCCATCGACCGCAGCAGGGCGGTCGCGGCGCGGTCGGTCGCGGCGAAGCCCTCGATCAGCCCGACCGCCACCGGGAAGAACGTCACCAGGGCGATGACCAGCACATTCGGCAGCAGGCCGAAACCGAACCAGATGATGAGCAGCGGCGCGATCGCGACCACCGGCAGTGTCTGCGAGGCCACCAGGAGGGGGGTCAGCGCCCGCCGCAGCCAGGGCGAGAAGTCCACCGCGACCGCCGCGGCCCAGGCCAGCGCCATCGAGACGGTGAACCCGATCAGCGTCACCTGGACCGTCGGGAGGGTGTTCGCCCAGAGCTCGGCCCGGAACGCCCAGCCCTGCTCGACCACCCGCAGCGGCGAGGGCAGCACCTGGGGCCGGGTGCCGGCGACGGTGACCGCGACCTGCCAGGTGAGCAGCAGCGCGGTGACCAGCGCGGCGGCCGGCCACAGCCGACGGGTCACGGTGCCAGGTAGTCGTTGGTGAACCAGGTCGAGAAGTCCGGCTTCTGCCGCACCGGGGCCCCGTCCGGCCCCGCGACGGTGCCGGTGTCGTAGAGGAACCCGGAGAAGCCGGCCCACTGCTGCGGGGTCTGGAACCCCACACGGCCCTGCGCGTCGCGCAGGAAGCGCTCACTGAGCATCTGCGCGCCCCGGTCGACCAGCTCGTCGGAGGTGAACGCGCCGGGGTTGGCCTCCTTCAGCATCCGCGCCGCCGTCGCCGGGTCCTGCGCGGCCAGCGCGTAGCCCTTCTGGACGGCCTGCACGAACCTCCGGGCGGTGTCCGGGTTGTCCCGCAGCCAGGTCGAGTTGCCCAGCAGCAGCACGTTGTAGGAGTCCGGGAAGCCGTAGTCGGTGTAGCGGAAGGTACGGATCGGCTCGCCCCGCAGCTGTGCCTCGATCCCCTCGACGTTGACGAACGGCTCGGTGAAGTCGGCCTGCCCCGAGTAGAGCGCCTCGTAGGCGGCGGTGGACAGCACCTCGGTGCGGAAGTCGCCGCGCCCGCCGTCGGCCCGGATCACGGCCTGCATCTTCTGGTTCTCGCCGGGCCCGCCGAACCCGGCGTAGACCTTCCCGTCGAGGTCGCGCGGCCGCGTGAGGTCGGACCGGTCGGCGCGCACGGCGATCTCGGTGGCCCAGTGCTGCAGGATCGCCATGACCGAGGTGATGTCGGCACCCGCGGCCTTGGAGAAGGTGAACGAGTCCTGGAAGCCGACGCCGAAGTCCGCGGCGCCGGAGCCGACCAGGGTGTCCGGCGAGGTCTGGTTGTAGGGCAGGAACTCGACGTCGAGACCGGCGTCGCGGAAGTAGCCCGCCTGCTGGGCTGCGAACAACCCGATGTGGTTGGTGTTCGGCGTCCAGTCCAGCGCGACGCGGATCGGCCCACCCCCGGCCGCGGCCCCGGAGCCGTCGCCCGCGGCGCAGCCGGACAGGGCGAGCGCGAGCGCCAGCACGACGGCCAGTGGACGGAGAGCACGTGACAGCACGGGGCGGCCTCCCTACGCCGGTGTGACCCGGATCAGGTTCGAACGGTCGGCGGCCGGTCCTGCCGCCCTCTCAGCCTCGGTGCGCGGGCTCCCGCGGTACGTCCGGAGACCTTACGCGGCCCACCCGGTCCCGCCGGGGCGACGTCGGTCGCACCGCACCGTTCGGACACCCCCCCGTCACCGGAGCCGCGACTTCGGTCACCTGCGGTGATCGGTCGGACGCGCCGGGCGAGCCGCCGTCCGCGGCGGTGACCACGATCGTTATCCTCACCCACCACACCCGCGACGCTGTGTCACGGACCTCGCTCGCGGGAGCTGACGCGGAAGGGACGAGATGGCGGCCTCGCTCTGGACCTCCGGCACGACCGGGCGGCCGACGCCCGACCCGGCACCCGCCCTGGTGCGGGTCGCGTTGCAGGCCGGTTCCGTCTCCGTCGCGCACGCGGACGTCGCCGCGATGCTGTCCGGGATCTGCGTCGCACTGGTGCCCGCCGCCCGGGTCGGAGGTGCGGCGCTGCTGCTGCGCGAGCCCGCCGACCCCCGCGACCCCGAGGCTCGGCGGGTCTTCGGGTCCGACACCGCCGCCCTGCGCCTCGGGGAGCTGCAGCGCCGGGCCGACGCCGGGCCGGGCCCCGCCGCCGAGCGCGGCGACCGCACGCTGACCACCCCGGACCTGACCCGGACCGGGCCGCCCGAGCTGGCCGCGGCCGCGGCCGACTGCGGCCTGGTCCGCTCGCTGTCCGTGCCGGTCCCGGTCGCCGGGCGCACCGCGGGCGCCCTGCAGCTGTTCGCCCGGGGCGGGCCCGACGACCCGCTGGGCGAGCGGCTGGTCGTCGCGCTGGCGCCGGTGGTCACCGCACTCGCGGCCCGGCTCACCGACGTCCGCGAGCTGGCCCGGCTGCAGCTGCGCACCGCGGCCTCCGCGGTGCCCGAGCAGTCCGACGCGGTCGACCGCACCGCGCTGATCCCGGCGGCCCGCCGCTCCCCCGCGGCACCGGTGGCGCCGCGGGTGCCCGCCCAGCGGCAGGCCCGGCACCGCCGGCGCGACCAGACCTGATCCCCGGGGTCAGGTCTCCGGCCGGTCCTCGCGGGACGCGCCCCGTTCGAGGAGCTGCTGGTGCTCCTGCAGGTAGGCCGACGCGCGCTGGCGGCTGACCCCGAACAGCCTGCCGATCCCGGCGATCGACTCGCCCTCGCCGTGCAGCGCGACGGCCTCCTCACGGCGGAACCGGCCACCCACGGCGCCCAGGCCGTCGAGGGTGCGGGTGAGGGTCTCGACGATCAGCGGCCGTGCCTCGCGCGGGACGATCTCCCGCCAGCTCAGCCCCTGTGCCCGCAGTTCCTGCAGCTCGGCCACCCGTCGGCGGGCCGAGGACAGCGCGGCGACCGACGCGTCCAGCTGGGCCGCGAGGGCGGCCAGCGCGGTGTCGGCGTCGTCCGCGGGCCGGTCGCGGAGGTCCGCTCCGTCGTCCGCACCACGCTCGGTCGTCGTCACGCCGTCGAGCGTACGGGGGCGGCGACGACGGGCGGTGGCCGCGGCGTACCGTGATCCACGCAAGGGGGGTTGCTCCCTCGAACAGGGCAATCCCGACAGTACGTGTGGAGGACGCGAATGGGCCGGTACGACGTCGTCATCGTCGGCGGAGGATCCGCGGGGGCGGTGCTGGCCTCGCGGCTCACGGAGGATCCCACACGCCGGGTGCTGATGCTCGAGGCGGGCCGCCCCGACCACCGCTGGGACCCGATCATCCGGATGCCCGCCGCGCTGTCCAAGGCGTGGGGCAACCCGCGCTACGACTGGTGCTACGTCACCGAGCCCGAGTCGGGTCTGGCCGGGCGGCGGATCGCCGTCCCGCGCGGGAAGGTCCTGGGCGGCAGCAGCAGCATCAACGGGATGGTCTACCAGCGGGCCCACCCGGGCGACTACGACCGCTGGTCCCGCCTGCCCGGCTGCGAGCAGTGGAGCTCGGCCCACCTGCTGCCCTACTTCCGCCGCCTGGAGCGTCGGACCTCCGAGCACGGCACCCCGCTGCCCGACGGCGGCCACGGCCCGCAGGTCCTCGAGCGGGCCCCGGCGGCCGGCCCGCTGAACGCGGCGTTCCTGGCCGCGGCCCAGCAGGCCGGGCACGCGCTGGTCGACTCGACGAACGGTCCGGTCCAGGAGGGCTTCTCCCGCACCGAACGCACGATCTCGCGCGGGCGCCGCTTCTCGGCCACCGATGCGTGGCTGCACCCGGTCGCCGGCTCCCGGCCCAACCTGACCGTGCGCACCGGCGCCCTGGTCCGCGCGCTACGCACCGACGCCCGCGGCACCCGGGTCATCGGGGTCCGCTACCGCGCCTCCGACGGCACCATCCGCGACGTCGACGCCGGCGAGACGATCCTGGCCGCCGGTTCCATCGCGACCCCGCAGCTGCTCCAGGTGTCCGGTTTCGGCGACCCGGAGCACCTCGCGGGCATCGGCGTCGAGACCCGGGTGGCGCTGCCGGGGGTCGGCGCGAACCTGCAGGACCACCTCGCGGTGCACCTGCAGCACGCCTGCTCCCAGCCGATCTCGCTGGCGCCGCAGCGGGCACCGCACCGGCTGCCCGCCGCGGCGGCCCGCTGGCTGGTCTCGGGCACCGGGGTCGGGGCGAGCAACCACTTCGAGATCGGCGGGTTCGCCTCCACCTCGATGGCCGGGGACATCCCGGACGTGATGATGCTGTTCGCGCCGGTCGCGATGCGCTTCGCGCCGGACGTCCCGCCGGTCGGGCACGGCTACGAGATGCACGTCTCGGTGATGGCGGGCGACGTCCGGGGGACGGTGCGCGCGGTGTCCCGCGACACCGCGGTCCCGCCGCGCCTGGTGCAGAACTACCTGGTCACCGACGGCGACCGGCGTCGCTGGGTGGAGGCCGTCGGCCTGGCCAGGGAGATCCTGAACCAGCCTGCGTTCGCCGACCTCGACGCCGGGGAGACCTTCCCCGGGGAGGCCGTCCGCTCCGACGCCGAGATCCTCGACTGGGTGTCCCGGCGCGCCCAGAACGGGCTGCACCCGACCAGCACCGCGCGGATGGGCACCGACGCCGACGCCGTCGTGGACCCGTCGACGCTGCAGGTGCACGGCACCGAGGGCCTGCGGATCGTCGACGCGTCGATCTTCCCGGACGTGCCCAACGCCAACACCTACGGCCCCGTGGTGGCGGTGGCCGAGCGGGCCGCCGACATCGTCACCGGCGCGACCCCGCTGCCCGCCGACCCGGCGCCGTCGCGGCGGGCCGGGACGCACGAGGGCACGGGCTCAGGGCAGGAGCCGTTCGCACCGGCATCCTGAGGCGCCCGACCTCCTGACACCCCCGACATGCCGAACGGGGCGGGGATCCGATCGGATCCCCGCCCCGTTCGCGGGTCTGTGTGTGGGGGCCGCGGCGGCCCCGGGCGTCACTCCCCGGTCTGCACCTGCACCCCGGACTCACGCAGCTTCTCGGCGTGGGCACGACCGTGGTGGTTGCAGAACAGGAGTTCCCCACCGGAGGGCAGGATCGCGCGCACCTTGGCAGCCGCACCGCAGCGGTCGCAACGGTCGGCAAGGGTCAGTTCGGGCCGGGTCAGCGTTTCGGGCTGCATAGCGGTCTCCCTCCGTCGCGGCGGCGGGCTTCGGGCGCTCGCCGCCGTATCACTGTGACGACCGCACGAGCGGCTCGCCCACACCTGTACAGACGCTCGAGGCCCCTGTACGTGTTCCCGGGATGCGTCGCGACGTCCGTCACGTGTGGCGCGGGCCGCACGGTCTGGTGGCGCCGCGATGTACCCGCGGTGACCGATTGCGTATGAAGTTGACTGCGTGTGAATCATGCGGGGAACTCGGCCGACGTGCAAGCGCGCCACGGTAAATACGGTGTGTCGCGGACTACGGTGGGCGAGTGAGTCCCCGCCCGTCGCCCGATCGTGTTCCCGCTCCGCTGCTGTTCCTGGCCGGTGGGATCTCGATGTACGTGGGGGCCGCACTGGCCGTCGGGCTGTTCGACCGGCTGGCGCCGTCGGCGGTCGCCGAGCTGCGGCTGATCGGTGCCGCGCTGCTGCTGCTGGCCTGGCGCCGCCCCGGCCGCGACGCCTGGCGCGGCGTCCGCCTCGTCCGCGCGGGGGTGTTCGGGCTGGCCACGGCCCTGATGAACGTCGCCTACTACGAGGCGATCGCCCGGCTGCCGCTCGGCACTGCGGTGGCAGTCGAGTTCACCGGACCGGTCCTGGTCGCGGCGCTCGCCTCCCGCCGGTTCCGCGACATCGGCGCGGTCGGCCTGGCCGCCGCCGGCGTGCTCCTGATCGCCGACGTCCGCTGGTCCGGCAGCCCGGCCGGGGTGCTGTGGGCCTTGGGCGCGGCGGCGATGTGGGCCGTCTACATCGTGCTGGGCAAACGGGTCGCACGCGCCGGTTCCGGCATCGACGACCTGGCGACGGGGTTCACCGTGGCCGCCGTCGTCCTGGTCCCGCTGCTGTTCGTCGGGGGTCCGGGAGCCGTGACCGGGTTCGGCGTCGCGAACCTCGCACCGCTCGCCGATCCGGCGGTGCTCGCCCTGTCCATCGGGCTGGGTGTGCTCAGCTCGCTGATCCCCTACGTGCTGGACCAGGTCGTGCTGCGCCGGGTCGGGCAGGCCCGGTTCGCGGTGCTGCTGGCGCTGCTGCCCGCCACCGCGACCCTGGTCGGGCTCGTGGTGCTCGGTCAGCTGCCCGGGACGCTGGAGGCGGTCGGGATCGGCCTGGTGGTCCTCGCCGTGGCCCTGCGGTCCCGTGACGGCGACGAACCGGTCCCCCTGCCCGCCACGTCCGCCCGGGACCGGGCCGCCCCGTCCTGACCGATCCGCCCTGACCGGCACGGCGACACGACGCCCACGGTGATCCGTTCCGCGCGCGGTGATCCGCAGGCCGCACGGTGATCCGCCGTCCGCGCGCTGATCCGGAGTCCGCACGCTGATCCGTCCGCGCACGGTCCTCCGGAGTCCGCACACTGATCCGCGGCGCTCGCTGATCCCCAGTCCGCGCTGATCCGGAGTCCGCGCGCTGATCCGCCATCCCCACGGTGATCCGCGGTGCGCGCGCAGATCCGCAGTCCGCGCGGTGATCCGCAGTCTGCGCGGTGATCCGCAGTCTGCGCGGTGATACGCGGTCCGCGCGTGTCCGGACGCGCGCGCCGAGCGGATCAGCGCGCGCGGAACGGATCACCGTGTGCTCGGCCGCACCGGCGTCCCGGTGGTGCGGCGGTGGCGCTGCGGTGGCGCTGCAGCCCCGCGACGGCGACAGGCCGCCCCATCGCCCGGGCACGGGCCGCCGTGCCCTCCCGTCCCGGCCTGCGCGGTGGTCCCGGCACGACGGTGCTGCCTGCGGGCCCCGCCCGCGCAGGCACGGGCTCGCGCGCGGTCGCGGCCCGCGAGGGCGGCTCTCAGCGCCAGGAACGCAGGGTCGCGATGCGTTCCTCGAGCTGCTCGATGGTCGCCATCGCCACCGGCGGGCCGCCGCAGTGCGCCCGCAGCTCGTTGTGGATCTTCCCGTGCGGCTTGCGGGTCTTGTGGTTGTGCAGCGCGACCAGGGTGTTGAGCTCCTTGCGCAGGGTCTGCAGCCGCTCCCGGACGCTCTGCCCGCGTTCGGCGGCCAGCGGCGGGGTCGGTTCGGTCGCCGGCGTCGCGCGGGCCTGGGCACCGGTGCGCGGTGAGCCCTTCGCGATCCACTCCGCCTGCCGCTGGGACAGCAGGGTGCGCACCTGGTCGGGCTCCAGCAGACCGGGCAGCCCGAGGTAGTCCTCCTCGTCGGCGGAGTAGGTGGCGCCCTCGTAGATCAGCTGGTCCAGCTCGGCGTCGGCGCCGAGGGAGGTGAACGCCTGCTCCTGCTCACCGGGCTCGTCCTTGACCTTGTTGGCCTCGTTCAGCTCGGCGTCGTTCCAGACCTCCTCGGGCCGCTGCGGCTTGCCGAGGACGTGGTCGCGCTGCGCCTCCAGCTCGCTGGCCAGGCCGAGCAGCACCGGGACGCTGGGGACGAACACCGACGCGGTCTCGCCCTGCCGCCGCGACCGCACGAAGCGGCCGATGGCCTGGGCGAAGTAGAGCGGGGTCGAGGCGCTGGTGGCGTAGACGCCGACGGCGAGGCGCGGCACGTCGACGCCCTCGGACACCATCCGGACCGCGACCATCCACCGCTCGGTGGAGCGGGAGAACTCCGCGATCCGCTCCGAGCCGCCCGCCTCGTCGGACAGCACGACCGCGGGCCGTACCCCGGTGATGCCGGTCAGCAACGCGGCGTAGGCCCGTGCCGCGGTCTGGTCGGTGGCGATGACCAGGCCGCCCGCGTCGGGCATGCCCCCGTCGCGGTGGCTCTGCAGGCGGCGGTCGGCCGCGGCGAGCACCGCGGGCATCCAGTCCCCCGAGGGGTCGAGCGCGGTCCGCCAGGCCATCGCGGTCTGCTCGCGGGTCAGCGGCTCCCCCAGCCGGGCCGACATCTCCTCGCCGGCGCTGGTGCGCCAGTTGGAGGTGCCGGAGTAGGCCAGGAAGACGACCGGCCGGACCACGTTGTCGGCGAGCGCCTCGGCGTAGCCGTACTGGTGGTCGGCGCGGCTGCGTGGGGCGCCCTCGGCGTCGGGGACGTACTCGACGAACGGGATCGGGTTGTCGTCGGAGCGGAACGGCGTACCGGTCAGGGCCAGGCGGCGGGTGGCGGGCTCGAACGCCTCGTAGACGCCCTCGCCCCAGCTCTTGGCGTCGCCGGCGTGGTGGATCTCGTCGAGGATCACCAGCATCCGGCGGTTCTCGGTGCGGTTGCGGTGCAGCATCGGGTGCGCGGCGACGCCGGCATAGGTGATCGCGATGCCCTGGTAGTCCCGCGAGGTGCCGCCCGCGGAGTTGCGGAACTCGGGGTCGAGCGCGATCCCGGCGGCCGCGGCCGACTCGGCCCACTGGTACTTCAGGTGCTCGGTCGGGGTGACGACGGTGATCGCGTCGACCACCCGGTCGCGCAGCAGCTCCGACGCGACGCGCAGGGCGAAGGTCGTCTTGCCCGCGCCCGGGGTCGCGACCGCGAGGAAGTCCCGCGGCGAGGTCGCGAGGTAGCGGGCGAGTGCGCTGCGCTGCCACGCGCGCAGCGGGCGGGTGTCGGGCGACACGAGCTGGGTCTGCGACACACGTCTCCCCTGGTCCGTGGGTCGTTCCCGGGTGGGAACCGGCGATTCCCCGCCACGTCCGCGCGTCGACGCCGACACGGCTGCGGGGCGCGGATCAGGGTAGCCGGGCGTCGTGACGGCGCCGCCCGGTGGGCGGGCCGGGAGCCTCCCCGACGGCGACGGGCCAGGTCAGCCCCGGGGCGGCCGCGGGCGGCGGGCGGTGAGGACGAACGCGGGCGGGAGGTTGGCGAGCACCGCGCGGCCGTGCACGACCTCCTCGAAGGCCGCGGCGAGCCGGAGCCGGAGCCGGCGGGCGGGCGGCAGGGCCCGGGTCACCGAGTAACCGAACTGGGTCAGGGCGCCGTGGGGGTGCAGACAGCCGGCGACGACGTCGGTCAGCCACGGCTCCTCGCGCGGGTAGGCCGCCCACGGCAGCCCGGACACGACGACGTCGGCACGGGCGAGCCCGCGGGCGGCCAGCAGCGCGGGCAGCTCGGCCGCGTCGGCGACGGCGACGTCGAGGCCGGGGTGGCGGGCCCGCAGCAGCGCGGCCAGGCGCGGGTTCAGCTCGACGGCCAGATGGTGGCCGCGGCCGCCGAGCCGCTCGGCGATGACGTCGGTGAACGCCCCGGTGCCCGGCCCCAGCTCGACGACGACCGGGTCCCCGGTCGCGGGGACCGGCGCCGTCGCGGCGAGGGCCAGCGCCCGGGAGCTCGGCAGCGCCGACGCCGTGCGCAGCGGGTCGCGCAGGAACTCCCGCAGGAACGCACCCGCCCCGGCCGTGGAGGTCGGCGTTGCCGTCTGCGTTGCCGTCTGCGTTGCCGTCTGCGGTGACGGCTGCGCTGCCGGGGACAGGGTGGACGGTGCGACGGTGCTCATCGGGCTCCGGGGTCTCGTGCGACGCGACCGGGCCACCGTGCCGGTCAGGTCCGAACGCCGCCCGACGACGGGGTGAACGCGCCGCGACCGGTCGCGGTGGGGATGATGGAGGCGATGAGCGAGCGCGACCGCACCCCAGCCGACGCTGGCCCCCTCGCCCTGCCCGCGGCGGGGCTGCGGCTGGCGGCCGCCGTGTCCGCACGGCCGCTGCTGCTCCTGCGCCGCGGCGGCGGCTGGGTCGCCGAGCTGGGCCGGGTCGGCCTGGGCCGCTCCGACCTCGCTCCGGACGTGCCGGCCGGCCCGGTCGCACCGGTGGCGCGGTGCGCGGCCCAGGTGCTGCTCGCGACGACCGGGGCGGTGGCCGGGCTGCTCGACGACGCCGTCGCGAGCCCCGACATGCCCCTGCCCGCCGCGGACGCCGAGCGGCTGCGCGCGACCCTCGCGGGCCTCACGTCCCTGCTGCTGCCGGGCGGCGGCCCGCTCGTGATCACCGGATCAGCAGGAGCCGGTGCCCCGGACGGCACCGCTGCCACGGCAAGGACCGGTCCCGGCCGGCAGGACGACCGCGGTCGGGCCGCCACCACCGCCGTGACCGACGCCACCGCGGCCACCGACACCGCCGACACCGTGGCCACCGACACCGTGACCGCCCACACCGCCGACAGCGTGGTCGCCACCGACGGCGTGACCACCGAGAGCGTGGCCACCGACACCGCGACCGCCGACGAGCCCTGCCCGGCCCCGGCCGAGGCCGCCGAGCGGGTCTTCACACCCCCCGGCGCCGACACCCCCTCGGTCCCGTTCGACACCGGCGCCCGCGACGCCCGGGGCGGCCCCGTCCCCGGCCGCGACGTCGCCGCCACCCCCGGCGCGGTCGTCCTGCGCACCCCGATGTTCGAGCTGCTCCAGTACCTGCCGCGGACCGAGAAGGTGCGCGACACCCCGGTGCTGGTCGTCCCGCCGCTGGTGCACCGCTACTGGCTGGCCGACCTCGCGCCGGGGTACTCGCTGGTCGAGCACCTGCTCGAGAAGGGGCTGCAGGTGTTCGCGCTGTCCTGGCGCCCGGCCGGCCCGGCCGACGCCGACCGAGACCTCGACGCGCACGCCGCCGCCGTCCTCGACGCCGTCGACGCCTGCGGGCGGATCACCCGCGCCCCGCGGGTGTCGCTGCTCGGGGTGCGCACCGGCGGGCTGCTGACCGCGGCGGTGCAGGCCCACCAGGCCACGATCGGGCTCGACGACCGGGTCGCCGCGGTCGCCTACCTCGCCACCGTCCTCGACCAGTCCGACGCGCTGCCCGGCTTCGCGCCCGACCCGGCGACCGTCGCGGAGACCGCCGACCTGGCCGCCCGCGACGGCGTTCTCGACGGCGCGACGGCGGTGCGGGCCTGGGCGTGGCGGCGCGGCCCGGACCGGGTGCTGCCGTGGGCGGTGCCGCACGGTGGCGGGACCGCCGACCTGGACGGCCGCGCCGCGCGGGCGATGCGGGCCTGGGTGGCCGACCTGCTGCCGCTGCCCGCCGGGCTGCACATCGACCTCGCCGCGCTCGCCGCGGCCACCGGCGACGGCGCGGACCCCGACCGGCCCGACGTGCGGGTCCTCGGCACCCCCGTCCGGTTCGCCGAGCTGCGGCGCGACAGCTACCTCGTGGCCGCCGACGACGACCCGGTACAGCCCTGGACGGGCGGGTACCGCACCGCGCAGCGCCTCGGCGGCGGCTGCCGGCTCGTGCTGGCCCCCGGTGACCAGGCGGGGGCGCTGATCGCACCGCCGTCGATGGCGACCGGGTTCCGGGCCGCCCCCTGCTCCACCGGCGACGGCGTGGCGCAGCGCTGGCGGGCCGGGGCCGAGGCCGTCGAGGGCTCCTGGTGGGACGACCTGGCCCGCTGGCTGGTCGAGCGGTCCGGCACGGTGCGCGACGCACCCCCCGAGCTGGGCGGACGCCGCCTGCGACCGCTGTTCCCCGCGCCGGGCACCTACCTGGGCGAACCCGCCCCCGTCTGAGGGCGGGCCCGGGATCATCACACCCCGGCCTTTCCGGCACCCCACCGCCCGGCCACGGCGCCTAGGCTCGGCGGTGATGACCACTTCCAGCTCCCGTCCCGTGAGCGGGGCAGGCCTCGAGGAGCACGACGTGCTCGTCGGCGGCCGGGCCCTGCGCGTCGTGCGTCGCCCCGCCTCCGGCCCGGGCCCCCGCCGTACCCCGCTGCTGCTGTGCAACGGCATCGGCGCCGCCACCGACGTGCTCGACCCGCTGGTCGCGGCGCTGCCCGCGGACCTCGACGTCATCCGGTTCGACCCGCCGGGCATCGGCGGGTCGGCGGTGCCGCGGATGCCGTACCACCTGACGTGGATGGCGCACCGGCTCGGCCAGGTGCTCACGAAGCTGGGCGTGCGCGAGGCCGACGTCCTCGGGTTCTCCTGGGGCGGGATGCTGGCCCAGCAGCTGGCGATCAGCCGTCGGCGACGGGTCCGCAAGCTCGTGCTCGTCGCGACCGGGCCGGGGGCGCTGATGATCCCCGCCTCGCCGCGGGTGATGGCCGTCATGACCTCGCCGAAGCGCCACCAGGACCCGTCCTACATCGACGCCGTCGCCGCCCGCATCTACGGCGGCTCGCTGCGCGACCACCCGGAACGGGCCGCGGAGGCACTCGGCGCGGGCGCCCGGCGCGGCCCGATGCGCGGCTACTACTACCAGCTGATGGCGCTCTCGGGCTGGACCAGCCTGCCGCTGCTGCCGGCGATCACCGCGGACACCCTGATCATCGCCGGCGACGACGACCCGATCGTCCCGCGCGGCAACGCCACGATGCTGCACCGCGGGATCCGCCGCTCCCGGATCAGCCGCTACCCCGGTGGACACCTGGAGCTGCTGCTCGATCCGGAGCCGTTCGCCACGGAGATCGACGCCTTCCTGCGGTCCTGATCCCGGTCCCACCCGGCCCCCGGCCGAGCGGGTCCGCGCGGGTGGACGCAGGATGGCCGGGTGGTGTCCCCCGCACGAACGACCGGTGCACGCACGACCGGTGTACGCACGACGCCCGCCCACCAGGCCCGCGACACGGTCCTGCGGCCGTGGCGCGGCCCGGCGGACTCGGCGGCACTGGCCGCGCTCGACGACGGCGCCCCCGGCATCGGCGACACCACCGGACCGGAGTGGCACGACGACGCCGCGGCCGACCCGGCCCGGATGCACCTGGTCCTGGAACGTCACGGCGAGCCCGGCCCGGCGGGCTACGTCGTGCTGGCCGCGCCGCGCGGCCCGGAACCGGGCGTCGAGCTGCACCGGCTCGTGGTCCATCCCGACCGGCGCGGCACCGGCGCCGGGCGGGCACTGCTCGGTGCCGCCCTCGCCGTCGCCGGGGTGCCCGGTGCGACCGGGGAGACCCCCGAGCGGCCGCCGTGGGCGGGGACGGGGCGGCTGTGGCTCGAGGTGGCCGCGGACAACGCCGCGGCGCTGGCGCTCTACCGGTCGGCCGGGATGGTCACCGAGACCGTGCTGCGCGCCGTGCCCGGTGACCCGTGCTCCACCCCGCTGCGGCTGCTGCTCGCGCGGGGCTGAGCCGGCCCCGGCGTGCCCTCAGCGCAGGCGCGGCGCCCTCTCGGCGCCGCCTCGGGCGGGTCTCACTCGCCGTCGCCGCCACCAGGGGGGAGCCCGTCGAAGATCTCCTTGCACTGCGGGCACACCGGCGACCCCGGCTTGGGCGACTTGGTCACCGGGAAGGTCTCGCCGCACAGTGCCACGACCATGTTCCCCAGGACGGCACTCTCGGCGATCCGGTCCTTCTTGACGTAGTGGAACATGTCCGGCCGGTCGTCACCGGTCTTGTCGGTGGTCTCCGGCCGGGTGTCGACCTCGGGCAGCGTCGTCGTGGACATGGCGCCCATGATGCCCGAACACGGCCTCAACGCGTGGAGGTGGTGCCGCCGCCGGCCGTGCCCGTGGGCTGCTCGTCGTCGGTCGTGGGCCCGTCAGCGGGCGGTGGCTCGTCCGCCTGGTCGATCACCGGGTGCGGGCGGGCCTCGATGGCCCGGTGCCCCTGGCGGTGCCGGTTGGGCTTCTCGGCCTTGCGCGGCAGCCGGTCGTTCGCGATCAGCACCGCCATCCACGGCAGCGGCACGGAGATCACGAGCAGGGTCACCGCGACCCACGGGTAGGTGTAGAAGACGCCGGCGAGGACCATGCACGGGATCCGCATGCCCATCGTCCACTTGTAGCGCCGCTTGCGGATCTCCAGTTCCTCTTCGTAGGACATCTGCGCGTCCGTGATGAGAACGGGGTCCTCGCGTCGCTGGTCAGCCACTGTCGAACCACCTCCCTCTCCATGGTGACACCCCTGTGCGTTCTCTGCGCGGGCGCCCGCGGGGCGCCTCGCGCACATCCGCGGGTCCGTCGACGGTGGGATCCAGCGACTCCCAGCGGCGCAGCCGCGCGGCGAGCAGCCGCGACCACCACACGACGTCGTCCGGGGTCGCCGCGATCGACAGCCCGGCCGCGGGCAGCCGCTCCCGCAGGGTCTGCGCGGTGGACTCCGGATGCCCCGGGTCCCCGGTCCAGGCCAGGATCTGCACCGGCACCGTGATCCGCTCCAGCTCCTCCGGTGCGGGGAGGTCGGTGGCGGCCGCGCCGCGCAGGATGGCCGGGAGCAGGTCGGCGCGCACGTCGGGCTCGGTCCGCGGGCGGCCCCGGGCGGCCGGGGGGAGATCCGCGTCGTCGGCGCCGGCGTCGAGCGCCGCGATGCCCGCGGCCTCCACGGCCAGCGCGGAGCGCTCGTAGTCGCGGGCCCGGGCGCGCCGGGTCTCCCAGGCGGTCGGCGGCAGCATCAGGGTGAGGCTGGCGAACCGGCCCGGGTCGGCCAGTGCGGCGTGCAGCAGCGTCCCGGCTCCCATCGACGGTCCGACCCCGTGCACCCGCTCACCGGGCAGGACGTGGTCGAGCAGCCCCAGCAGGTCCCGGGCCAGCGCGGGCCACCGGTAGTCGGCGGGGTCGGTGGTGCCGCCGGAGCGGCCGTGGCCGCGCGCGTCGTAGCGCAGCAGCCGGATGCCCTCGACCCGGGAGGCGATGTCGAGCCGCATCAGGGTCTCGCGGCGACGGCTGGAGGTGAGGCCGTGCAGCGCCACCACCGCCGGAGCGCCGGGTTCGTCGCGTACGTCGAAGTCCAGCGTCGCCCCGGCGATCCCGAACGTGGCCATGCGCTACGCCTCCTGATCATCGTCGGCCTAGGTTATGGCCATGCGGCTGACGAGCGTGACGCACCTGCGCCTTCCCTACGGGACGCTGCTCGGCTACGACGTCACCGTCGGCCGCCGGGGCGACCCGGTCCCGGTCTCGTTCGACCAGCGCCGCCACGTCGACCGCGGTGACCGGCCCGGCTCGTGGATGGCGATCACCTGCCGGCTGCCCGCGGTCGACCTCGACGCGCTGGCCGAGGCCTGGCTGGCGGTGCTGCGCCGGCACGGGACGCTGCGCACGGTGTTCTCCCCCGGCCCGGCCGGTCCCCGGCTGCACGAGGTGGACCTGCGTCCCGGCCGCTGGGTCACCCACCCCATCGCGCCCGGCCAGGCCGTCGACGACGCCGTCCGGCGGATGCTCGACGAGCGCTGCACCCCCTACGCGGCGCCCTCGCACCGGCTCTGTGTGATCCTCACCGCGGACCGGCCGACGCTCGTCGTGGCCGCCGACCACGCCCACGTGGACATGTGGTCGCTGCTGGTGATCCTGCGCGACCTCGTGCAGGGCCTGGGCGGGACGCTGCCGGCCGGCACCGTGCGCCCCTTCGCCGAGCACACCGCCGCCCTGGCCGACCGCGAGCCCGCACCCGACCAGGTCCGGCAGCGCTGGGCGGAGATCCTGGCCGCGGGCGGCGACGTGATGCCCCGCTTCCCGCTGCCGCTCGGGGAGCTCGCCCCCGCTCCCCCGGAGCGCGTGGAGGTGCGCGACGTGCTCGGCGTCGACGACTGCGCGCTGTTCGAACGCCGGGCACGCGCATCCGGGGTGTCGACGCTGGCGTTGGTCACCTCGGTCATGACCCGCACCACCCGGGAGCTGGCGCACGCCCCGCTGCGCGCGGTGTTCCCGGTGCACAGCCGCTACGACGACCGCTGGCACGGCTCGGTCGGCTGGTTCATCACCAACGCGGTGATCGACGCGGGCGACCCGGACCCGCGGGCCTGCGCCGACGCCGTCCGTGAGGCCGTGCGGCTCGGGTCCTGGCCGCTCGACGACGTGCTGGCCCCCTGGGGCGGGATGCCCGAGGCCCCCGGCATGTTCGCGATCTCCTGGCTGGACCTGCGGCGGCTGCCGGTGCGCATCGACCACGCCGGGCTGGAGGCGCAGTACGTCAGCTCCGCGGGCGACGCCGACGGCGTGATGGTCTGGTTCATCCTCGACGAGGCCGGCCTGCACCTGCGCTGCCGCTACCCCGACACCGACGAGGCCAGGGAGAACGTCGGCGCCTGGCTCGACCGGGTCGTCGACGGCGTCCGGGCCTCGGCCCACCCGGCGGGTGCGGACGTCGTGCTGGCCGGGGGGCGGCTCGTCGTCGACCGGGCCAGCCGAGCCGACGTCGCCGCGGTCGTCGCACTGCTGTCGGGCGCCGGGGACGCCGCCGACCCGGACGACCCGGACCTCGCACCCTACGAGGAGGCCTTCGACGCCCTGGACCGCGACCCCGGCCGGTTCCTCGCGGTCGCCCGCGCCGGCGACGGCCGGGTGGTCGCGACCGTGCAGCTCACGATCCTGCCCGGGCCCGTCCTGCGTGGCACGACCCGGTTGCAGGTCGAGGGGCTGCGGGTCGCCGTCGGGTGGCGGCGGCGCGGGGTCGGGTCGGCGCTGCTGGAGTGGGCGCACGAGCACGGGCGCGCCCGCGGCGCCGTCCTGGCCCGGGCCGGGGACACCGCCGGGGACGGGCCGCACCCGTTCCTGGCGCGGTTCGGCTACCAGCCCGACCGGGCCGGGTACACCCGGCCGCTCTGACCCCTGCCCCTCTGGCGCTGCCGCTCTGACCCTGCCGGCCGGCGGGGCGGCTCAGGCCCCGTCGGGCCCGTTGCCGAGCAGCGGCTCGTCGGCGGAGCGGACCTCGGAGCCGGGCAGCCCGTCGGGGTGCTCGGCGCGGACCCGGTCCAGCGCGTCCAGCGCGATCCCGAGGTGCTTGCGCTTGCTCGTCTCGTAGAACGCCCGCGCGCCGCCGGCCAGCTTGGGCTCGGCGTGCAGCGGCTTGTCCGACACGCACAGCAGGGTCGCGTTCGGGATCCGGTAACGGAAGCCGTTGGCGGCGATCGTCGCGGACTCCATGTCCACCGCGACGGCCCGGGCCAGCCGCATCCGGTGCAGCGTCGCGGCCTGGTTGAACTCCCAGTTGCGGTTGTCGGTGGTGTGCACGACACCTGGCCGCCAGGTCGCCTCGGCCGCGCCGAGCGCGTCCATCAGGTAGCCGTTGAGCCGGATGCTCGGGATGACCGGGACGTCCGCCGGGAGCACCTCGTCGAGCACGTGATCGGCCCGCTGGTAGGCCGTGGCCAGCACGAAGTCGCCCAGCTCCTGGCGGTTCCGCAGGCCGCCGCAGTGCCCGATCATGATCATGGTGTCCGGACGGAGCACCGCGAGGTGGTCGGTGACGGTCTTGGCGTTGGCCGGGCCGACGCCGATGTTCACCAGGGTCACGCCGTCGCCGTCGGCGCCCGGGTGGTGGTAGGCGGGCATCTGGACACCGGCGCGGTCGGGCCGCTCGGCGTCGGGGAAGCGCTCCAGGAACGACTCGACGTGCATGGCGTAGTTGGTGAACAGCACGTGCCGCTGGAAGGACTCGGCCGGGGTGCCGGTGTAGTGCGAGAGCCGGTCGAGCGAGAGCGCCATGCGTTCCGGGCCGAACAGGAACAGCTTCTTCACGCGCAGGTCGAAACGGTCCTCGTCGAGCGCGGCGAAGAACTCCGGGTCGGTGAACGCCCGGGCCGGTCGGGCGGCGCGGGCGGTGACGGTGGCCCCGGCGGCGAGCAGGCCGCGCAGCTCCCGGTGCAGGTAGCGGCGGATCGCGCACGGCCGGGCGAACTCGCCGGAGATCCGCGGGTTGTGCGTCGACCAGGGGCGCACGACCTCGAGCTCGGGGTACCAGCCGTCGTCGTAGACCGACTGGAGGGCGTCGAGCAGCCGGGCGATCTCGTGGTCGAGCTTCTCGGCCGGCACCGGTGGGCGGACCTGCTCGATCATGGCGGGGGTCACGACGCCTCCCCGTCGTCGGCGCCGTGCGCGTGCAGCGCGCCCGGGGCGACGGCGACCGCCGACACGATCTCCAGCAGGCGGCGGGCGAGCCCGTCGGTCAACCGGTAGCGGACCAGCCGTCCCTCGCGGTGGGCGGTGACCATGCCGTGTGCGCGCAGCAGGCGCAGCGCGTGCGACACGGCCGAGTCGCTCATCCCGACGGCGACGGCGAGGTCGGAGACGCAGAGGTCCCCGGCGTGCTGCAGCGCGAGCAGCAGCGACAGACGGTTGGCCTCGCCCAGGACGTCCAGGACGGTCGCCGCCTCGGCCACCTTCTCCGAGTCGGCGAGCACCGCGACGGCGTCGCAGACCTGGTCCGGGTCGATCACGCGTGCGCCGGCGAGCGCCTCCGGAACCTTGTGCACGCCTGTGATGCTAGCCCTGTCGGCGGATCACTTCGCCGCAGCGGCCTTCTTCTCGCGTGCCGCGGCCTTGATCGCCTTCTTCGTGTCGCGCACCTCGAGGAGGGTCTGCCCGTCGACGACGTCGGCCGCGGAGAGCCGGGTGCCGTCGGCGCCGTAGTCCCCGGCGGCCTCCCGCCAGCCGTCCGGGGTGACCCCGTACTGCTTGCCGAGGATCGCGAGGAAGATCTTCGCCTTCTGCTCGCCGTAGCCGGGCAGCGCCTTGAGCCTGCGCAGCACCTCACGTCCGTCGGGCGCGGCGCCGTCGGCCCCGGGCCGGGTCCAGATCGCGGCCGGGTCCCCGTCCCAGTCCTCCACGATCGCGCGGCACATCTCCTGCACCCGCTTGGCCATCGAGCCGCCGTAGCGGTGGATGGCGGGCGGGGTGGTGGCGAGCGTCGCGAAGGCCTCGGGGTCGTGGTCGGCGATGACGCGCACGTCGAGCCCACCGAGGCGCTCGTAGAGCTTCAGCGGGCCACGGAACGCAACCTCCATCTGGATCTGCTGGTCGAGCAGCATGCCGATCAGCAACGCGAGGGGCTCGCGTTCCAGCAGCGCGTCGGCCTCCGGTTCCTGGGCGATGCAGATCCCGCTCATGCCGCACAGGATGGCACGCGACAATGGCGGGGTGCTCCCCCATCTCGACGCCGGTGCCATCGAACGCGTCCGCGGCTGCCTGCTGGACGCGGCCTACACCCCGGACGGCGTGCGCGCCCTGCTGGGCCGCTCCGCGCACGACGCGCTGACCCGCGGCGAACCGGAGCCCGCCGCCCGTGCCAGCCGCGACGGCGGTGAGCTCGGCACCCTGGTGCGGCTGTTCCTGCTCGAGGACACCGAGCCCGAGCCGGCGGTGACCGCGGCACTGGGCGACCTGGACCCGCTGCTGGAGGGCCGGATCCTGCGTCGCACCCCCGACGGCATCCGGGCCGCGCTGGACGTGCGCCCCTACGGCGAGGGCGCCGGCGCCGAGGGCGAGCCGGGCACCGACTGGTGGGTGGTGTCCGACATCGACACCCCCGCCGCGCGGCAGGACCGCGAGCACGTCACCGGAGTCGGCGGGGCGGCGCTGACGCTGGCCGCGGCGACCGTCCGCCGCCCGGTCGGCACCCTGCTCGACCTGGGCACCGGCTGCGGGGTGCAGGCGCTGCACGGCTCCCGGCACGCGATGCGGGTCACCGCCACCGACGTGCTGCCCCGGGCGCTGGCGCTGGCCCGGCTGTCGCTGGGGCTGTCCGGGGTGGAGGTCGACCTGCGGGAGGGTCCGTGGTTCGCCCCGGTGGCCGGGGAGCGCTTCGACCAGGTGGTGTCCAATCCGCCGTTCGTGCCGGGCCCGCCGCGGGTGGACTACGTCTACCGCGACTCCGGCACCGCCGGGGACTCCGCGCTGGCCGCGCTGCTGGGCGAGCTGCCCGGCCTGCTCAACCCGGGCGGGGTCGCGCAGCTGCTGGGGTCGTGGCTGCACGTGCGCGGCGAGGACTGGCCGGACCGGGTGCGTTCCTGGCTGCCCGACGGCGTCGACGCCTGGGTGCTGCAGCGCGAGGTCGTCGACCCGGGCCTGCACGTGGGCACCTGGCAGCGCGACGCCGGGCTGGTCCCGAGCTCGCGGGCGGCGCGCGAGCAGGCCGGGGCCTGGCTGGACTGGATGGCCGCCGAGCGGGTGGAGGGGGTCGGGTTCGGCTTCCTGATGCTGCGCCGCACCTCCGACCCCGAGGCCGAGCCGACCGTCGTGGTCGAGGACCTGCCCGGCGAGCTGGGCGAGGGCCTGGGCCGGGAGATGACCGGCTGGCTGGACCGGGTCGACTGGCTGCGCGCCCACACCCGCGACGAGGACCTGCTGGGCGCGCGGCTGCTGCTCGCCCCGGAGACCGTGCTGGAGTCGGCGTCGTCGGTCGACCCCGACGGCGGCTGGGCCGAGCTGTCCACCACCGTGCGCCGCTGGGGCGGCCCCGGCTGGGAGCACCCCGTCGACGGCCCGGCCGCGGCGCTGCTGGCCGGCTGCCGCGGCGAGCTGCCGCTGTCGGAGCTGCTGGCGCTGCTGTCCTACGCCCACGACCTGCCGACCGACGCCCTGGTCGCGGCGACCCTGCCCGCGGTGCGCGAGTTCGTGCGGCACGGGCTCCTGCAGCCGGTGGACGGCTGGCCGCACCCGGTGCCCGCGCGGACCGCGGCCGCGTCGCCGTCGGGGCCGGTCGGGTGAGGGCCGTCGTCGCGCGGGTGCGACGGGCGTCGGTGACCATCGAGGCGCCCGACGGCACACCGCTGCGGGTGTCCGGGGAGATCGGGCCCGGGCTGCTGGTGCTGCTCGGTGTGCACGTCGACGACGTCGGCACCGACCCCGCCGCGACCGCACGGAAGGTCGACACGATGGCCCGCAAGCTGCACGAGCTGCGGATCCTCACCGGGGCGGACGGCGGTGAGCTGTCCTGCGCCGACACCGGCGCCCCGCTGCTGGTCGTCAGCCAGTTCACCCTGTACGGCGAGACCCGGAAGGGCCGCCGGCCGTCCTGGTCGGCGGCCGCGCGCCCACAGGACGCCGAGCCGGTCGTCGACGCCGTGGTGGCCGCGCTGCGCGGGCGCGGCGCGACGGTGCGGACGGGCGAGTTCGGGGCGCGGATGGCCGTGGAGTCGGTCAACGACGGGCCGTTCACGGTGCTCGTCGAGGTCTGAACGCCGAGCTCGTCACCGCGTCACAGCGTCCTCTCACCGGACTCTCAGCCGGAAAGGGGACGATGTGGGCATGGTCGCGTATCTGCTGTCGTCGTTGCTGGGGTTGTTCCAGCTCGTCCTGATCGCGCGGGTCGTCGTGGACTGGATCGAGGTGCTCGGGTCCGGGCGGGGTGGCGCCGTGCTCGACACCGCCCGGCGGATCACCCACGGGCTCACCGAACCGGTCGTCGCCCCGATCCGCCGCCGGGTGCAGCCGGTGCGGATGGGAGCGGTCGGGCTGGACCTGTCGGTCCTGATCGTGTTCGTGGTCGTGCTGCTCGCCCGGGTCCTCGTGGTGCCGCTGATCCCGTTCTGACCGTCCTCGGGGTGACGGCGGGCCCAGCCTCTCCCCCACCCGCCGGTAGGGACACCCGGTCCCGTCACACGACGACGGCCCCCGCCCGGGTGACCGGGCGGGGGCCGTCGAGGTCGTTCAGGGAGTCCCGGGTCGGGGACTCACTTGGTGGTGCTGCGGGTGGCGCGCGCGGTCTTCTCCGCGACGGCCTCGGCGCCGCGCCCGGCGTGCTCGGTCACGGCCTCGGCCGCCTTGGTCGCCTGCTCGGTGACCTGGTCGAACACCGAGGTACCGGCGCTGACGACGGTCCGCGCGAACTCGCGCTGGTGGCCCAGCACCTGCTCGTAGAAGTCGAAGACGCGCTCGACGGCGGCGCCCGCGTCGGGCAGCTGCGGGCGGTCCCCGGCGCCGAACTGGCGGGCCAGGCCGCTCGCGGCCTCGGTCCACCCGCGGACGGACTCGGTGACCAGGTCCTGGCCACGCTTGGCGATGTCGACGAACTGCTCGGTGGAGGCGGTCATCGGTGCTTCCCTCCCGGGAGACGTGTCTGGGGTGCGGACGGGGAGCACGACGAGCACCCCGGCATGCCAAGAAAACTACGCACGCCCGTTAAGTATGTCAAGCACGCCTGCTCAGTCCCGCTGCACGAAGCTCCGGTACACCCCGAGCAGCGCCGCCTTCTGCTCGTCGGACAGCCGTGCGTCGGCCTCGATCGCCGCCTCGACACCCGGCGGGGACGTGGCCGCGGCCGCGGCCTCCTCGGGCGGGGCGGCGTCGCCCGCGGTGTCCGGGTCGCCGACCGCCCAGCCGGCCCGGCTGAGCATCTGGTCGGTGTTGAGGTGCAGCGCGTCGGCGATCGAGCGCAGCACCTTCAGCGACGGCTGGTGCAGCCCCCTCTCGACCTGGCTGAGGTAGGCGTTGGACACCTGGGTCATCGCCGCCATCTCCCGCAGCGAGAGCTTCGCCATCTGCCGCTGCGCCCGGATGAACCCGCCCAGGGCGTTCACCTGCGCGCTCCAGGCGTCCTCGGCGGCCCTGCGGCCGTTCTCGTGCAGCTCGTCGGCAGTGGTCCCCCCGGCGCTCGGTGTCCGGCGGCCGCCGCGGGCGCGGGTCTCCCCCGCGCGGCTCACGGCGTCCCCGCCCGGAGGGACCCGCGCGGCGGTCGCCGGCGCGCGGGCACAGAACGTACGCGGTCCATGGCGACGCATTCTCCCCGCCGGACGGCGGTTGTGCACGCATCCGATGCTGTGTCCATGATGGACGGCGTTGATCGCCGGCCATCGTGGACACCGCGCCGCCCGGGTGACCAGCGGTGATCATCGGGGCGGCGACGGGGCCGGGGTGGCGGATCAGCCCCGCAGCACGTAACGGCCGGGAGCGGGCTCCAGCGGCGGGTGCGCGTCGGACCCGATCCTCTTCGGCGCCGCGACCTCCGCGCCCGCACGCTCGGCGATCCACGGCGTCCAGTCCTCCCACCAGGAGGCCTTGCGCTCGGTGGCGTCGTCGCGCCAGTCCTCGGCGCGGGCCGGGAGGTCGTCGCTCTCGCCGAACCAGTGCCGCGACTTCGGCGACGGCGGGTTCACCACGCCGGCGATGTGCCCGGAGTTCGACAGCACGAAGCGCACGGTGCCCCCGATCTTCGACGCCCCGGTGTAGACCGACTTCCAGGGCGCGATGTGGTCGGACTCCGCGGTGACGACGTAGCTGTCGGGCCGGATGTCGGCCACGTCGAGCCGCTCCCCCGCCAGCTCCAGCTTGCCCTCGGCGAAGCGGTTCTCCAGGTACAGCGTCCGCAGGTACTCGGTCTGCATCGCGGCCGGCATGCGGGTGGAGTCGGAGTTCCAGGTCAGCATGTCGAAGGGCTTCGGGTCCTCGCCGAGCATCCAGTCGTTGACGACGTAGTTCCAGACCAGGTCGGTGGACCGCAGCAGGTCGAAGGTCGTCTTCATGCTGGTGGCGGGCAGGTACCCGTCCTTGCGCATGTTCCGCTCGAGCCGGTTCACTGTCTTCTCGTCGGTGAACACGCCCAGCTGGCCGGGGCCGGAGTAGTCGAGCAGCGTGTTCATCAGGGTCAGCGAGTTGACGCGCTGGTCGCCCTTGGCCTCCAGCCACGCCGTCATCGCCGCGGACAGTGCGCCGCCCAGGCAGAGCCCGGCGACGTTGACCTTGTCCTGCCCGGTGATCTCCCGGACGACCTCCATGGCCGTGACCGGACCCTCCTGCAGGTAGTCGCTCATCGTCACGTCGGCCAGCGACGAGTCCGGGTTGCGGTAGCTGATCATGAAGACGGTGTGGCCGTGCTGCACCGCCCACTCCACCAGCGACTTCTGCGGCGCGAGGTCCATGATGTAGTACTTGTTGATCCACGGCGGGCTCATGAGCAGCGGGATCTCGTGGACCTCGGCGGTCTGCGGCTCGTACTGGATGAGCTCGATCAGCCGGTTGCGGAACACGACGTGCCCCGGGGTGACCGCGAGGTCCTTGCCCACCTGGAAGGCGCCGGGGGTGACCTGACGCGGCATCCCCTGGTTCTGCACGGCGTCGCGCAGCATGTTGCGCGCGCCCCGCACGATGTTCAGCCCGCCGGTCTCGACGATCTTCTTCGGCCAGGCCGGGTTGGTGACGATCGCGTTCGGCGGGGCCAGCGCCTCGATGATCTGACCGACCAGCCAGTCCAGCTTGCGGCGTGCCGTCGGCGAGACGCGGGCCGCCTGCGACAGCTCGGTCAGCCGGTCGGCGAGCAGGGCGTGCTCCTGACGGGCCAGGTAGTACCAGGCGTTGCCCTCCCAGGCCGGGTCGGCGTAGCGCTTGTCCTTCTCGGGCAGCGACGCCGGGCCGGTGGTCGTCCCGCCGACGGCGCGCGCGGCGGCGGCGGTCACCGCCTTGGCCGAGTCGACGCCGAAGCCGAGCCCGGTTCGCAGCAGCGCGCCGGGGCGGGTGGCGAGCGAGCGGGCGGCCTCGCCGAGGGCCCCGGCGAAGCCCACCGGGTCCACCTTCGCCGCGACGCCCTCCGGGCTGGCGAGCTCGCGCAGGTCCCGGACGAGGCCGGCCGCCTGCCGCCGCAGCACCTCCGCGGCCTGGTTCGACGCGGCGGCGCTGCCGTTCTCGGACTCGGGCTGGGACAGGGGCTGCGTGGTCACTGTTCGTCACTCCTGACGGCCGGTTCGGTCTCCGTGCCTGGGTTCCCGGGCTCCCACGGGTGTCGGGACGCGCAACGGGATGGACACATGGTGACCGGGTACTCACCGGTAGGCAGCCCCTGAGTCTTGTAAGGCCTCTCACCTGCGCTAAGGGAAGCAAGCACTACTCCGGAGTAGCCAGCGCTTGCTTGAGATACCGAACGCGCTTTACCGTTCGGTAACCCGGTTAGCCCCCGGTCATCAGAGTTGATGGGAGAGGCCCATGAGCACGGCGATCACCCGACGGTCCGCACCCTCCGGGGAGCACGGACCACGTGCCCTTCCCGAGACCCCCGTGGCCGCGGCCACCGGGAGCGACGACCGGCCGGACCCCCTCCGGTACCTCGTGTCGTACAACACCCGGAACCTGACGAAGGTCGTGACCGAGGTCGGTCGCGCCACCGGCGCCTACTGGATCGACGCGGTCCAGCGGATGGCCCGGCCCGGCGACGCCGCCCGGCGCGGGCTGCTGTGGCTCTCGGCGATGGCCGACCGGCGCGAGCCGACCTGGCACCTGGCCAACGAGGTGGTGCTGTCGACGCCGTTCGCGTCGTTGCGCGACTTCACCGCCGCCGAGCACCGCGACGACGACGTGGTCCCCACCCTGGTGCTGCCGCCCCAGGCCGGGCACTCCTCGACCGTCGTGGACTACTCGCCGCAGCAGAGCCAGATCGCCATGATCCGCGCCTCGGGCCTGACGAAGGTCTACGCACTGGACTGGCGGCCCGCGACGACCGCGACGAAGAACGTCACGATCACCGACTACCTCGCGGTGATCGACCGGTCCATCCGGCGGATGGGCGGCAAGGCCAACCTGGTGGGCGACTGCCAGGGCGGCTGGCTGGCGACGATCTACGCCGCGCTGCACCCGGACCGGGTCAACACCCTGACCCTGGCCGGGGCGCCGATCGACTTCCACGCCGGCGAGTCGGTCATCGCCGCCTCGACCCGGCTGATGGCGGGCACGATGGGGATGGCGCCGTACAAGGCACTGGTCGCCGCGGGCGGCGGCAACATGCCGGGTTCGGCGGTGCTGTCGAACTTCATCTCGATCCAGCCGCAGTCGGAGATCTCCCGCCAGCTGCAGCTGCTGGAGAACATCGACGACCCCACCCACGTCGAGCGCTACCGGGTGTTCGAGGACTGGTTCAAGTACACCCAGGACATCCCCGGCGCGTTCTACCTGTGGCTGGTGGAGAACCTGTTCTGGAAGAACCGGCTGATCAAGGGCACGCTCACCGTCGACGGCCGGACCGTCGACATGGGGGCGATCGACTGCCCGCTGCTGCTCCTGGCGGGTTCGTCGGACCACATCACCCCGGCGCCGCAGCTGTTCGCCGCGGCGGAGAAGGTCGGGACCCCGGCCACGGACGTCACCTACCGGACGGCGAGCGCCGGTCACCTGGGCCTGTTCATGGGCCGCGACGCGCTGCGCCACGACTGGCCGGTGCTGATGGAGACCGTGTACGGCCACTCGGCGCCGAGCCGGAAGAACACCGGCGCCGGCAAGGCGTCGCGGCGGCGCAGCAGTGTCCGGGCGGTGGCCGACCCGCGGGACACCCCGCGGGTGCCCGCACCGTGACCGCCCCGCCCCGACGGGTCGCTCACTAAGAGGACCCTGAGAGAACCGCAACTGCATGTGACCGACGACACGGCCCCGCAGCCACTTTTACCGGCCTGCGGGGCCTTGTCGTGGGAACGATCCCCGGAACGGATGCGTTGACTCCGTACAGGGCAAGCGGCGAGGCCCATCAATCGCCCGCCGCAGCCCGCGCAGGGGAGGAATTGCACATGACGGTGACCACGACCGCTCCGGCCGTACCCGGCCCGCGCCTCACGACCGAGGCCCCCGCTCGCGCCACCGTGTCGTCGTCCGACACGAAGCGGACCGCCCCGCCGGTCGCCCGCAGCTCCCGCCGTCGCACCGACGGCGACGGAGGCACCGCGCTGGAGACCACCGTACCCGGTGCCGCGGCCGCCGTGGCGGAGGATCTCGACGCCCAGAGCCCCGCCGCGGACCTGGTGCGCGTCTACCTGAACGGGATCGGCAAGACCGCGCTGCTGACCGCGGAGCAGGAGGTCGAGCTGGCCCGGCGCATCGAGGCCGGCGTGTTCGCCCAGCACCGGCTGGACACCGCCGCCGCCGACGGCACGCTCGACGAGCTGGACCCGCAGTACCGCCGCGACCTGCGCGCGGTCGTCCGCGACGGGCTGCTGGCCAAGAACCACCTCCTGGAGGCGAACCTGCGCCTCGTGGTGAGCCTGGCCAAGCGCTACACCGGGCGCGGGATGCCGCTGCTGGACCTGATCCAGGAGGGCAACCTCGGCCTGATCCGCGCGGTGGAGAAGTTCGACTACACCAAGGGCTTCAAGTTCTCGACCTACGCGACGTGGTGGATCCGGCAGGCCATCACCCGTGGCATGGCCGACCAGGCCCGCACCATCCGGTTGCCCGTGCACCTGGTGGAGCAGGTCAACAAGCTGGCCCGGATCAAGCGCGACATGCACCAGCGCCAGGGCCGCGAGCCCACCGAGGCCGAGCTGGCGGCCGAGTCGGGCATCCCGGAGCACAAGATCCAGGACCTGCTCGACCACGCCCGCGACCCGGTGAGCCTGGACATGCCGGTCGGGTCCGAGGAGGAGGCGCCGCTCGGTGACTTCATCGAGGACGCCGAGGCGACCGACGCCGAGAACACCGTGATCTCGAGCCTGCTGCACGACGACCTCCGCCGGGTGCTGGCCACCCTGGAGGACCGCGAGCAGAAGGTCATCCGGATGCGGTTCGGCCTCGACGACGGGCAGCCGCACACGCTCGACCAGATCGGGCGCGCCTTCAAGCTCTCCCGCGAGCGGGTGCGCCAGATCGAGCGCGAGGTCATGTCGAAGCTGCGGGTCGGGGAGCGCGCCGACAAGCTGCGCGCCTACGCGAGCTGAGCCGGATCGGCCGGGCGTCCCCCCACCCGGCTCCGGTGAAGGACGGCCGGCGGAGCGATCGCTCCGCCGGCCGTTGCCGTCTCGGGCACCCCGGGGCTCCCCACGAGTTCGGGATGCACGGCACGGGGAGTTCTACCGGATCGATTCCGCGGCGGGTGGCGCGACACGACGACGGGCCGGGGGTGGCGCGTGCCACCCCCGGCCGAGATCGTTGTCGCTGCCGGGTCGGCGCGCCTACAGTCGAGTCATGTCCCGCTCCTCCACCGGACCGGCCGTGGGCGCGCACTCCGCCCCGGTGACCCCCTCGGTGACCCCGGAGACCATGCGCGACGCACTGGGCGCGTTCGCGTCCGGCGTCGTCGTCGTCACCGCGGTCGGACCGGACGGGCCGATGGGGTTCACCTGTCAGTCTTTCGCCTCGCTGTCGCTGGACCCGCCGCTGGTGAGCTTCGCGCCCTCGCGCGGGTCCTCCACCTGGCCGCGCATCCGCCAGGTGGGCCGGTTCTGCGTGAACGTGCTGGCCGCCGACCACGAGCACCACAGCGCCGGCTTCGCCCGCTCCGGGGTCGACAAGTTCGCCGGGGTGTCCTGGACGGCGGCGCCGTCCGGCTCGCCGGTCCTGGAGGGCGTCGGCGCCTGGGTCGACTGCACCCTGTGGAACGAGTACGACGGCGGCGACCACACGATCGTCGCCGCCCGGGTCGACGCGCTCGGCGCGGACCCGGAGCGGCTGCCGCTGCTGTTCCACCGCGGCACCTACTCCCTGACCCCGCGGGCCGCGTCGTGAGCGGTGTCGTGAGCGGTGGTGCGGGCCGCATCATCGGGGTCGTCGCCGGGCCGGAGCCGGGCGGGCGCACAGCGGCCGCCGACGCCGGGATCCTCGCCGGCACCGGGGCCGACACCGCGCTGATCGAGCTGTCGCAGACCCCCGTCGCCGAGGTCACCGCGGCCTTCGCCGACGCCGACGCCGTCGTGTTCGGCAGCCCGGTCTACCGGGCCGGGCACACGGCGTCGCTGCGGGCACTGCTGGAGGCCACCGAGCGCGGCAAGTGGGGCGAGAAGACCGCCCCGCTCCAGGGCAAGGCGGCCGCGGTCGTGCTGACCGGGGCGAGCGGGCACCACTTCCTCGCCGTCGACGGGCTGCGCTCGGTGCTGGCCGGGTTCTTCGCCGTGCAGGTCCTCTCCCCCGGGCTCTACCTCGACCACTCCGGATACCTGGACCGCAACACCCTCACCGAGCAGTCCGCGGAGCTCGCGGCGGCGCACGGGCGGGCACTGGCCGACCTGACCACCGCGGTGCGCGGCTCCGGGGCGCTGCGGGCGATCACCCCGGTCGTCTGAGCGCCACCCGCGTCAGTGCCCGCGTCACCGCCCGGCCGGGGCGGCGGCGCGGGCGCAGCCGAGCGCCACGAGCGCGCCGAGCAGGGTGAACCCGGTCGCGACCAGCACCGCCACCTGCCAGCCCGCCAGCAGCTGAGCCACCGGCTCGTTCCCGGCCGGCGAGGTCAGCACCGAGGTCACCGTGACCCCGACGGCGGCGCCCAGGTAGCGGGCGGTGTTGTTGATGCCGCTGCCGGTGCCCGCGCGGTCCGGCGGCACCGAGGCCACGGCCTCGCGGCCGAGCGTCGCGTTGACGACCCCGGTGCCGACACCGACGACGACCAGCGCGGCCAGGACCACCCCGGTGCCGGAGCCGGTGGCGAGCAGTCCGAGCTGACCGGCCGTCATGACCAGCAGGCCGACACCGAGACGGACCCCGCCGGTGACCCGCTCGCTGATCCGGCGGGTCAGCAGCGCGGTGACGATGCTGGTGCCCGACCAGCCGAGCAGCAGCAGCGCCGCCGTCGCGGGGGCGGTGCCGTGCACCGGGGCGAGCACGGCGGGCAGGTACGAGCTCAGCGAGATGATGCCGAGCCCGGTGGCCAGGCTCGCGACCGTCGCCCCGACCAGCCCGGGGTGGCGGAACAGCCGGGGGCCGGCCATCGGGTGCGGCACGACGAACTGGACCACGACGAACCCGGCCAGCAGCGCCGCCCCGACCGCGAGCAGCACGACCGTCGCGGTGGTGACCGGCAGCCGTCGCGCCTCGGTGAGGCCCGCGAGCAGCACCGTCAGCCCGGCCGCGAGCAGCACCATCCCGCTGACGTCGACCGGCCGCGGGGCGCCGGCGGTGGACTCGGTCAACAGCACCCACGCGGCCACGGCCAGCACCAGCCCGGCGACGCCGACGGCCAGGTAGAGCACCCGCCACGGCAGCACCCCGGCGAGCAACGGCCCGGCGGCGATCCCGGCGGCCAGCGCCGCGCCCCACAGCCCGGTCGCGGCCGAGCGGCGCGGGCCCGGCGGCAGCGCGTGCCCGATCAGGGCGAGGCTGCACGCGACGACCGCGGCCGCCCCGACGCCCTGCCCGATCCGGCCGGCGACGAACCCGGCGGTGCCGGTGGCGAACGCCCCGCCCGCCGAGGCCAGGGCCAGCACCACCGCGCCGGTCGTGAACACCGCGCGCCGCCCCAGCCGATCGGCCAGGGTCCCCGCGGTCAGCAGCACCGCGGTGAGCCCCAGGCTCATCGAGCTCAGGATCCAGGAGCGCCCCGACGGCGAGGAGCCCAGGTCGGCCGCGATCGGGGCCAAGGTCGCCAGCGGCGCGGTGTAGCTGACCAGGGCCAACGTCGTACCCAGCGACGCCACCGCCACCGTGCGTCGGGCCACGCCGCCACCCCCGTCGTCACCGCTGACCGGTCATGATCAGGACGGACGCTACGCCGCGGGGCTCAGCTGGGCAGGCCGAGCAGCGCGGGCAGGTCCGCGACCGAGTCGATGACGGCGTCGGCACCCGCGGCGCGCAGCCGCGGCTCGCCGTGTGCCCCGCCCCGCACCCCGACGGCGAGGCCCGCCCCCGCCCGGACGGCGGCGTCGATGTCGGCGGTCGCGTCACCGGTCACGGCGACCTGCGCGGGCTCGGTCCCGGCCCGACGGGCGGCGGCGTGGAGCAGGTCGGGCTCTGGCAGGCCGCGACCGTCGACGTCGGCGGGCGACAGGACCATGTCCGCCCGCTCGGTGAACCCGAGCGCCGACACCAGGCGGTCCCGCAGCTCGGGGTCGAACCCGCAGGTCAGAGCCACGCTCAGGCCGGCGTCGCGGAGTGCGTCGAGGGTCTGCGCGGCGCCGGGGACCGGGCGCACGCGGCCCGCGTCCAACGCGGCGTGCAGGTGGTCGGCGAACGCGGAGTGCGCGCGGCGGGCCCGGTACATGTCGCCGTCGAGCAGCTCGCCGAGCACCGTCATGACCGGGCGGTCCATCGTCGCGCGGGCCTGGCGGTCCAGCGCCGGGTAGCACGGGCCGTCGACACGGACCCCCGGCGGCGCGCAGGCCGGCACGCAGACCGGCGAGCACGAGCCCGTCGTCGGCCATCGTCGTACCCGCCAGGTCGAGCACCGCCAGTTGCACGGGTGAACTCCACCGGCGCCGGATGACGATCACCCGTCTCCCGGTCGACTTCCGGGTGAACCGGCCGCGTCACTCCGGGGCCGGCGGCCTCCGGGGCGTCGCGGCGGTCACCACAGCTCGCCGTCGCGCCAGTCGCAGACCAGCGCGTGGGTCGGGTCGAGCGACGCGTCGACGGGCAGGACGTGCACGCTGCCGCGCTCGTCGGGGGTGTCGACGATGCCGTCCGGGGTGAGCGCCGCGAGCGGGCCGCGCCACGGTTCCCACCCGAGCCTGCGGTAGAGCCGCGCGGCACGGGCGGCGGCGCCGAGGGCCCCGAGCCGGTACCCGCCGCGCACGATCCGGTCCACCTCGGCCATCAGCAGCCCGCCGAGCCCGCCGCCCTGGAGCCCGGGCCGCACGGCGACGGCCTCGACGTAGCCGGTGCGCAGCGCGACGCCGTCGTGCAGCAGCCGCCGCCCCACGACGGCCGCGTGCCCGACCGGGTCGTGCACCGGCCCGGCGAGCACGTGCACCCCGCCGAGTGCGTGGTCGAACGAGGCGTCGTCGAACCCGCCGGTCCCGTCGGCGTCGGCGGGGAACGCGGCGTCGAGCAGGGCGCGCAGGCCCCGGAGCCCGTCGCGCCCGAGATCGGCGGTGGGCAGGACGGTCAGGCGCACCCGGCCGATCCTTCCGCAGGGCCCCACTCCGTGCCTCAGAAGGTCGGGAGCATCCATCCGAGCACCGGGGTCGACTGCAGGAACACCAGCACGCACAGCACCGCGAGCAGCCCGACGCTCCACAGGACGGTCCGCCGGAACAGCTCGGACTCCCGGCCGGCGATGCCCACGGCCGTCGCCGCGATGGTCAGGTTCTGCGGGCTGATCATCTTCCCGACGACGCCGCCGGAGGTGTTCGCCGCGACCATCAGGTGCGGGTCGAGCCCGGCCCGCTCGGCCGCAGTCTGCTGCAGCGTCGCGAACAGGGCGTTGGCCGAGGTGTCCGAGCCGGTGACCGCGGTGCCGAGCCAGCCGAGGATCGGCGACAGGAAGGCGAAGGCCGCGCCGGTCCCGGCGATCCAGGTGCCGATGGAGATCGTCTGCCCGGACAGGTTCATCACGTAGGCGAGGGCGAGGACGGTGGCCACGGTCAGGAAGGCGAACCGCAGCCGGTACGCGGTCCCGGTGAACTCGCGGACGGCCGTCGCGGGCGACAGCCGGTACAGCGCGGCGACGCCGATGCCGCAGATCAGCAGCAGCGAGCCGGGTGAGGACAGCCACTGGAGGCTGTAGACCGTGGTCGACACCGGGTCTCCGGACGCGCCGAGGACCTGCCCGTCCAGGCCCGGCCACCCGATCCTGACGTCGGTCCCGGACAGGAAGGACGTCACCGGGCCGACCAGCTTCGCCACCGAGAACACCACGATGATCAGCAGGTACGGGGCGAAGGCCATGACCAGCCGGCCGACCGACAGTGCCTGCGAGCGCTCGGCGAGGGTGCGCTGCTCGGTCGCGACGGACCGGCCGCCGTCGGCTCCGCCCGGCTCCTCGACAGGTGCGTCGGCGGTGCGCTCGATGCGCAGTGTCTCCCTCGCCTCGGCGCCGCCGCGCGGCTGCCAGAAGCGCAGCAGGAGCACGCCGGCGGCCAGCCCGGCCAGCGAGGCGACGATGTCGGTGAGCTCGACCGACAGGTAGGTGGCGGCCAGCCACTGGGCGAGGGCGAACGCGAGTCCGATGACGAGCGCGACCGGCCAGACCTGGCGCACGCCGCGCCTGCCGTCGACGAGCAGCACCAGCAGCGTCGGGACGACGACCGCGAGCACCGGGGTCTGGTGTCCGACGACGGCACCGATCTCGTCGTACGGGATCCCGGTCAGGGTGCCCGCGGTGATGATCGGGGTGCCGACCGCGCCGAACGCGACGGGTGCGGTGTTGGCCAGCAGCACGACGACCGCCGCCCGGACCGGGGAGAACCCGAGCGCCATCAGCATGACGCCGGTGATCGCCACCGGGGCGCCGAACCCGGCCAGCGCCTCGAGCAGCCCGCCGAAGCAGAACGCGATGATGATCGCCTGTACCCGGGGGTCGTCGGAGATCAGCCCGAAGGCGGCGCGCAGGTCCTCGAACCGGCCCGCCGCCACGGTGAGCTGGTAGAGCCAGATCGCGGTGAAGACGATCCACATGATCGGGAAGAGACCGAACACCGCTCCCTCGGTGGCCGAGAGCAGGGCCAGGTGAACGGGCATTCCGAAGGCCGCCACCGCGACCACCACCGCGACGACGAGCGCGGCCAGCCCGGCCCAGTGCGCCTTCCAGCGCAGGGCACCCAGCGTCACGAAGATCGCCACCAGCGGGAGCAGTGCGACGAGCGCGGACAGCCAGACGCTGCCGAGCGGTTCGGGATCGTGCTGGAACACAGGTCGCCCCCCGGGGTGCCGTCGCCGTTGACGGTCGCAGCCTGTCACGCTTCGCCCGGTTTCACCGGTTCGGCGGCCGTCCGGGGCGTACCGGACAGGGCACACAAAACGAGAGCGCGCTGTCGTTTGAGCGGCTACCGTGGAGAGCGACGCGCCGCCCACCCACCGGAGGCCAGCACCATGACCGACACCGCCACGGACTTCTCGCTCCCGCTGCACATGCGCCGCGACCGGTTCCGACCCGACGCCGACCTGGAGCGCATCCGGGACTCCGGCGAGATCCCGCGGGTACGGACCGCGTTCGGCGCCGACGCCTACCTCGTGACCCGCTACGACGACGTGCGCCAGGTGCTCGGCGACGCCGCCACCTACTCCAACGCCGGGAGCGCCGCGCTGACCCGCCCGGACGCCCCGCCGCTCTCGGAGCGGGAGCAGGAGCAGATGCGGGCGGGCCAGCTGCTGGCGCAGGACCCGCCGGAGCACACCCGGCTGCGCCGCTTCCTCACCCGCGAGTTCACCCAGCGCCGGATGACCCGCCTGGCGCCGCGGATCACCGAGATCGTCGACGAGCACCTCGACGCGCTGGAGGCCGCCGGGCCGGGTGCCGACCTGGTCACCCTGTTCGCCCTGCCGGTACCGTCGATGGTCATCTGCGAGCTGCTCGGGGTGCCCTACACCGACCGCGACGAGTTCACCGCACGCTCGACCCGCCTGCTCGACGTGTCCCTTCCGGCGCAGGAGCGGCTCGCCGTCGGGCGGGAGAACCGGGCCTACATGAGCCGGCTCGTCGACGGGGCGCTGGCCGACCCGGGCGAGGACATCCTGGGCATGCTGATCCGCGAGCACGGCGAGGAGATCAGCCACGACGAGCTGGTCGGGATCGCGTCGCTGCTGCTGATCGCCGGGCACGAGACGACGTCGAACATGCTGTCGCTGGGCACCCTGGCACTGCTGGAGGACCCGGAGCAGGCCGCGCTGCTGCGCAGCGACCCGGAGCTCGCCCGCCCCGCCGTGGAGGAGCTGCTGCGGTGGCTGTCGATCGTGCACACCGGGGTGGTCAGGGTGACGACGACCGACACCGTGCTGCGTGACACCCCGATCCCGGCGCAGTCGCTGGTGATGTGCTCGCTCCCCGCGGCCAACCGCGACAGCGCGTCCGGGTTCGACGACCCCGCCCGGCTCGACGTCACCCGGGGTGCGGCCGGGCACGTCGCGTTCGGGCACGGCGTGCACCACTGCCTCGGCGCCCCGCTGGCCAGGATGGAGATGGCGACGGCGTTCCCCGCCCTGCTCCGCCGCTTCCCCACGCTCGCCCCGGCCGGGCCGGTCCCGCCCGAGGCCTTCCGGGCGTACCACTTCGTCTACGGCATGCACACGCTGCCGGTGACCTGGTGAGCCAGGGCGATACCGTGCTCCGATGACCGCCTCGTCGCTCGACGGCTCCCCGGCGGGCCGTCCGCTGCGCGCCGACGCCGCCCGCAACCACCGCCGGATCATCGACACGGCGGCCGCGGCGTTCGAGTCGGACGGAGCGGACGTCCCGCTGGAGGAGATCGCGCGCCGGGCCGGGGTAGGCGTCGCGACGCTGTACCGCCGGTTCCGGACCCGCGACGTGCTGGTGCGGGCGGTGCTGGACCAGGTGTTCGTCGCCGAGATCGAGCCGACCGCGGCCGCCGGGGACGGCGACCCGTGGGCCGACCTGGCCGGGTCGCTGGGCCGGGCGGTCGAGGCCATCGCCGGACGCCGGACGCTCCTGCAGCTGGCCCGGGAGACCGGTGCGTTCGATGTCGAGTCCGCCGAGCGCTACGGCCGGACGCTGACCCGGCTGCTGGAGCGGGCGCGTGAGGCGGGCGCGGTCCGCCCGGAGCTCACCCCACGGGACCTGTCGGCGGTGCTGGTCATGGCGCTCGCCGTCGCCGAGGGGTCGGACGCGGCGGCGACGGCGTCGGGCGAGGACCGCGCACGCTACCTGGCGCTGCTCCTCGACGGGCTGCGCCCGGGGAACCCGCCGCTGCCCGCGGGGTCGGAGACCTAGCAACGATCGGGGCACGGTGGCTCCCGCGGGCGGCGCGGACCGGATACGGTTCTGGCCGTCCGCTCGGCAACGGCGCCGGGCGGATCCGCACTCCTCCGCCTCGTCGCACCGGGTGCTGCAGCGGTCCGACCGCAGCCGCCGGGCCCCGCGCCGGGCCGGGACCCGGCCGTCGAAACGGACCGCGCGACGCCGCCCGGCGCCCGACCGGACCGCGCGCGACGGCGCCGGGGTTCAGCCGCCGAACCGGTCCGGGTGCAGCCGGCGGGCGAGCGTCGCGACCGCGTCGGCGTTGCGGATGCCGGGGCTGACCTCGGCGAAGGTCGTGGTGAACACCTTGCCGTCGCGGACCGCGGGGACCGTGGCCAGGGCCGGGTCGTTCCGCAGACGCTCGGCCAGCGGCTCCGCGCCCTCCGGTCCGACATCGCGCCCGCAGCAGGCCGGGATCACGATCACGTCCGGGCGGGCCGCGACGATGCCCTCCAGCGACACGGTGCGCTGCCGGCCGGCGATGGTGTCGAACGCCTGCCGCCCGCCCGCGGCCTCGATGATCGTCGTCGCGACGTCGCCGATGCCGAAGACCCGCAGCTCACCGGTGCCGCCCGGGGAGTTCAGCATCGCCACCCGCGGACGGTCGGCGACCCCGGCGAGCCGGCCCGCCACGTCGCCGAGGGTGCTGCGCATGCCGGCGACGACCTCCGCGGCCCGGTCCTCGGCGCCGAGCAGCCGACCGAGGTCGGTGAGGTCGCGCTCGACGCCGGCGAAGGACACGTCGTTGGCGCCGATGCTCTGCTGACCGCCGCCGTCGGCGGTCGGGCAGTAGGCGCTGAACAGGAAGGTCTCCGTGCCGGTGGCGCCGAGCTCGGCGCGGGTGCCGAGGCCCTCCCGGGTGAACGCGCCGGTGAAGCCGGAGACGACGAGGTCCGGATCGACCCGCAGCACCTCCTCGCGCGACGGGTACTCCTCGGGCCAGTAGCTCTGCGGGCGGAAGTCACCGTCGAGCTGCGCCGGCAGCGGGTTGTCCAGGTAGGCCGCTCCGACGAGCCGGTCCCCCGCCCCGAGCGCGAGGACGGCCTCGATGCCGTTCTGGAACATCGCGACGACCCGCTCCGGGCGCTGCACCGGGACGTCGACGCCGCAGTTCACCACCGACGCCGTGGCAGGTGCGGCGCTGTGGTCGCCGAGGTCGCCGGGCGCCGGAGCCGGGTCACCCGCGCCGCACCCCGCGAGGAGCAGCAGCCCGGCGAGCAGCGGCGCCCAGCGGCGCGGGTTCCCGATCACCGCGACAGCATAGCCACGACACCTGATTAGCTCTTCAGATGTGCGGCTCTCGTCAGGGGCCGGTCCCCGCGCCGCGCGGCGTCAGAGGGTGTGCTGCAGCCGCTCCGCGAGCAGCCCCACGAACCGGGACGGGTCGGCGAGCTCGCCGCCCTCGGCCAGCAGCGCCATGCCGTGCAGCAGCTCGACGGTGCCGCTCTCGTCCTTGCCGGCCGCGCGCGCGTCCCGCAGCCCGGCGACCAGCGGGTGCGACGGGTTGAGCTCGAGGATCCGCTTCACCTTCGGCGGCTCCTGCCCCATCGCCCGGTACATCTTCTCCAGGGTCGGGGTCATGTCGAACTCGTCGCCGACGAGGACGGCCGGGGAGGTGGTGAGCCGGGTGGAGAGCCGCACCTCCTTGACGTCGGAGGTCAGGACCTCGGCCATCCAGGTGCAGAGGTCGGCGAACTCGGCCTGCTTGGCCGCCGCCTCCTCCTTCTCCTCGTCGGTCTGCAGGTCGACCTGGCCCTTGGCGATCGAGCGCAGCGGGGTGCCGTCGAAGCCGTCGACGGCGTCGACCCACACCTCGTCGACCGGGTCGGTCAGCAGCAGGACCTCGTAGCCCTTGTCCCGGAACGCCTCCATGTGCGGGGAGGCCTCGATCGCGGTCCGCGAGTCCCCGGTCATGTAGTAGATCGCTTCCTGGCCCTCGCGCATCCGCTCCTTGTAGGCCGCGAGTGAGGTCGGCTTCTCCGCGTCGTGGGTGCTCTCGAACACCGACACCCCGAGGATGGTGTCGCGGTTGTCGGCGTCGGACAGCAGGCCCTCCTTGAGCGCCCGGCCGCACTGCTCCCAGAAGGTCGCGAACTTCTCCGGCTCGTTGTCGCGCATCGACCCGAGGACCGACAGCACCTTCTTCACCAGGCGCCTGCGGATCGCCGAGATCTGGCGGTCCTGCTGCAGGATCTCCCGCGACACGTTCAGCGAGAGGTCCGCGGCGTCGACGACGCCCTTCACGAACCGCAGGTACTCGGGGACGAGCGCCTCGCAGTCGTCCATGATGAACACCCGCCGGACGTAGAGCTGCACCCCGCGGCGGGCGTCGCGCATGTAGAGGTCCATCGGTGCGACCTTCGGCAGGAACAGCAGCGCCTGGTACTCGAAGGTGCCCTCGGCGGCGAGCCGGATCGTCTCCAGCGGCTCCTGCCAGTCGTGGCTGACGTGCCGGTAGAACTCGGCGTACTCCTCCTCGGTCACGTCCTTCTGCGGGCGGGCCCACAGCGCCTTCATCGAGTTCAGCGTCTCGGGCGCGGCGTCGTCGGTGTCCCCCGCCGTGCCGGTTCCGGCAGGCATGCGGACCGGCCAGGTGATGAAGTCGGAGTAGGTCTTCACGATGCGCCGCAGGACCGAGGGGTCGGCGTAGTCGTGCAGCTGGTCCTCGGCGTCGGACGCCTTGAGGTGCAGCGTGACCGCGGTGCCCTGCGGGGCGTCGGCGACCGGCTCGATCGTGTAGGTGCCCTCGCCGTCGGAGCTCCAGCGCACGCCCTCGGACGTGCCGGCCTTGCGGGTCACGAGCTCGACCCGGTCGGCCACCATGAACGAGGAGTAGAAGCCGACGCCGAACTGGCCGATCAGCTCCTGGCGGGCGTCGTCACCCGCCTCCCGCAGCTTCGCGAGGAGCTCCGCGGTGCCCGACCGCGCGATCGTGCCGATCAGGTCGACGACCTCGTCGCGGGTCATGCCGATGCCGTTGTCGCGCACGGTGAGGGTGCGCGCCTCGGCGTCCGGCACGAGCTCGACGTGCAGGTCGTCGGTGTCGGCGCCCAGGTCCTTGTCCTGGTAGGCAGCGAGACGGAGCTTGTCCAGCGCGTCGGAGGCGTTGGAGATCAGCTCGCGCAGGAAGACGTCCTTGTTCGAGTAGATCGAGTGGATCATCAACCGCAGCAGCTGCCGGGCCTCGGCCTGGAACTCGATCGTCTCGCCGCCGGTCGTCCCGCCGCCGGTCTCCGCGGAGTCGGTGTTCTGGCTGGTCGACGGATCCGTGCTCACGTCAGTCGTCCTCTCGGGTCTTCACGGGGTGGTGCGGTCACGATTGTGCCGAACCGGGACGGTCGCGCGCCCCCCAGTCCGCCCCCTGCTCCGTCGTCGGCGGCGCGGTGACCGGTACCGTCGCGGGCGGAAACCCCCGAACCGGACGGATCACCCTCGTGCGCACGACCCGCAGCCCGGCCCGCCGCCTCGTCGCGGTGCTGCTGCTGTCGCTGGTGGCCGCGCTCGCCCCGGTCGCCGGGTCGCTGACCGCCGAGGCCGTCCCGGCCACGGCGGCGGCCTCGGTCGGGCAGGACGTCGCTCCCGCCGAGGCGCCCCGGCCCGCGCTGCTGGGGCGCTCCGCCCACGACGGTCCGGTCGCACCCGACGCGGCCGGCCACCCCGGCCCCGCCCTGGACCTGCTGGTCCTCGACGCCGCCGGGCTCCCGCACGAGGCGCCCGGCCGCGTCGACGACCACGCGCCGGCCGCCGCCCCGGCGCCCGGGACCGGCGCGGACATCGGGTCGCGGGGACCCCCGCGGGCCTGACCGGACGACCCCACCGGTCGCCACCGCCCGCGACTCCCCCGCACCCCCGCCGTGCCCCGGTCCCGACCGGGGTGCCCGCCGCCGAGGATCCCTGTGAAGCCACGCCCCGTGCTCTGGCGGGCGCTCATCGCGCTCGCCGTGCTCGCCCTGTCCTCCGTCGTCGCGCTCACCACCGCCCCCACGCTGGGCCTGGACCTGCGCGGCGGCACCCAGATCGTCCTGGAGACCCGCGACACCCCCGAGGTCGCCGCCGACGGTGAGGCCACCGACCGCGTGCTGGAGGTGCTGCGCGGGCGCATCGACGGGCTCGGTGTGGCCGAGCCGAGCCTGGCCCGGTCCGGGGAGAACCGGATCATCGTCGAGCTCCCCGGGCTGACCGACCCCGCGGAGGCCGCGGAGACGCTCGGGCGCACCGCGCAGCTGACGATGCACCCGGTGCTGGGGGTCGGTGACCCCGCCGCCGGGGGGACCGGCGTCGACGAGCAGGGCCAACCGCTGCAGCTCGGCCCGCCGGCCCTGACCGGCGACATGGTCGGCTCGGCGATGTCCTCGCCCAACCCGCAGGGTGTCGGGCACATCGTCAACATCTCCTTCGACGGTGACGGCCCCGCCCGCTGGCAGGCCCTCACCGGCCAGGCCGCCTGCGCGCCGTCCGGCGACCCGCAGCGTCGGGTCGCGATCGTGCTCGACCAGCAGGTCATCTCCTCCCCGCAGGTCGTCGAGGACATCCCGTGCAACGTCGGCATGCTCGGCGGGCAGACCCAGATCACCGGCAACTTCTCCCCCGAGCAGGCCTCCGAGCTGGCCGTGCTGATCGAGGGCGGCGCCCTCCCGCTGCCGGTGGAGATCATCGAGCAGCGGACCGTCGGCCCGACCCTGGGCGCCGACGCGATCTCCGCGAGCGCCTGGGCCGCGATCATCGGCTCCGCGCTGGCCGGGGCCTTCCTCATCGTGGTGTACCGGCTCGTCGGGTTCGTCGCCGTCGTCGCGCTCGGCGGGTACGCGCTCGTCGCCTACGCGGTGCAGACCGGGCTCGGCGCGACGCTCACGCTGCCCGGCCTGGCCGCCTTCGTCCTCGCGGTCGGCATGGCCGTCGACGCGAACGTGCTGATCGCCGAACGCTCCCGCGAGGAGTACGCGGCGAAGCCACGCCTGGAACGCGCCTCGGAGATGGGCTACGCCAACTCGCTGTCCGCGGTCGGCGACGTCGCGGTGACCTCGCTGCTCGCCGCCGTGCTGCTGTTCGGACTCGCGTCGGGGCCGGTCCGCGGGTTCGGTGTCACGCTGGTCATCGGTGTGGTCGTGTCGCTGTTCTCGGCGTTGGTGCTGTCCCGGCTGCTCACCCTCGCCGTCCTGCGGATCCCCGCGGTCAAGCGCAGGCCGAGGATCACCGGCATCACCGAGATCGGCCCGGTCCGGCGCAGGCTGGAGGCGAGCGACCCCGGGTTCCTGCGGCGCCCGGCCCGCTACCTCGCCGGCGCCGGGGTCGTCGTGGTGGTGATGGTGTCCGGGCTGTTCGTACGCGGCCTGGAGCTCGGTGTCGAGTTCACCGGCGGCCGGCTGGTCGAGTTCACGACGTCGAACCCGGTGAGCGTGGAGCAGGTCCGCGACGCCGTCGACGCCACCGGGATCGGCGGGCTCACCGTCACCGAGACCGGCGACGGCGCGGTGGCCCTGCGCTCCGGCGAGCTCACCGACGCCCAGGTCGGGCAGCTGCGCGAGGCCGTCGGCGCGGCGGGTGGCGGCGCCGAGCTGCTCCGCGACGAGCTCATCGGGCCCAGCCTCGGTGCCGAACTGGCCCGCGGCGGGATCATCGCGCTGGGTGTCGCGCTCGCCGCGCAGTTCCTGTACCTGGCGTTCCGGTTCCGCTGGACGCTCGGCGCCGGCGCGGTCGCGGCGCTGCTGACCAACGTCCTCGTGGTGGTCGGGGTGTTCGCCTGGACCGGCCGCACCGCCGACGGGGTGTTCCTCGCGGCGCTGCTCACCGTCATCGGCTACTCGGTCAACGACACCGTCGTCGTGTTCGACCGGGTCCGCGAGCACTGGGCACGCAACGCGACGCTGCCGTTCCACACCTTCGTGGGGTCGGCGGTGCTCTCGACCCTGCCGCGGACGGTGAACACCGGCATCTCGACGCTGACGATCCTGACCGTGCTGCTCTTCCTCGGCGGGGCGACCCTCGGCGACTTCGCGCTGGCGCTGATCGTGGGCATCGTGGTCGGGACGGTGTCGACGATCGTCGTCGCCGGGCCGGTGTCGATCCTGTTGCAGCGGCGCTGGCCGGGGCCCGCGCCGCGGACGTCCGGAGCGAAGCAGCCGGTCGGCAAGGCGGGACGGCGCCACCCGTCGAAGGCCGACCGGGCACGGCGCCGCGCGGGCGACGGCGCGGTCGTCTGAGTGCGCGCGGGTCACGAGCGGTCACCGAGGTCGAGGCGTTCACCACAGCGGTCGATCCCGGCGCGGATCATCGCGCCGTAGCCGTCGTCGGGCAGCGCCCCCACCCGGTCCCGGGCACGGGACAGGTGGTGGCGCGCCCGTTCGTCGTCGCCGAGGCGGCGGTGCACGTCGGCGAGGTTGAGGTGCAGCGAGGGCAGGAACCCACCGACGCTCAGCGACGCGTGGTGGCGCTGCACCCGCTCGTCGGTCAGCTCGTCGGCGGCGGCCAGGGCGCGTTCGTCCCACATCAGCTCGGTGTGCGGGTCGTCCTGCACGTCGGCGGCGTAGTGGGCCAGCGTGCACCGGTGGAACGGGTCGCCGTCGACACCCACCTGCTCCCACAGGGCGTCGAACCGGGCACGTGCGCCGGTCCGGTCCCCGGCACGACCCGCCTCGACGGCGACGACGACGGCGTCCATGACCGGGTCCATGACGGGGTCGGTGGTGGCGGGCTGGTCCACGGGTCCTCCGGCGCTCGGGGGCGGGTTCGGGACGCATGCTGCACCGGACCCCCGACAGTTCCGTTCACCCGCTGGGCAGCTCCCGCCAGCGCGCCTCGACCGCGCGCCACTCGCGGTCCACCCGTCCCGACGCCCGGGCCCGGCCCAGGACGCCGGCGGCCGTGTACAGCGCGACCAGCAGGAACCCACCGACGGCCAGCACCGTCGCCGACCGCAGGATGCCGGCCGTCCGGACCTCGGTCGGGCGGGTCGGCGCGGCCGGGGCACCGTCCGGGCCGAGCCACAACCCGACCGTCCGGCCGGGGTCGACCCGCCCGCCGACGGTCACCGTGGCGGTCCGCACCACGCCGCGGTCGTCGGTCCAGCCGACCGTGACCGGCCCGGGCCCCGCGGTCGTCCCGAGCACGGTCGCGCCCACCCGTGTGGTTCCGGTCGACTCGGCGGCGGCGGTCTCGGCGGCGTCGCCGGCCGCGATCGCCAAGAGCAGGAGCAGCCCGGCCGCGACGGGCACGACGACCCGCCGGAGTCCGGCCAGGGCCCGCTCGACACCGTCGGGCTCGTCGCAGAGGTTCATGGGTCGAGGGTCGGCCCGTCCGGTCCACCGGACAATGCGGAAGTTCCGCTCTCAGCCTTCGGCAGTGGCAGAGACAGAGCGGATGTGGTCGGCGAGCGCCTGCACCGCGGGCCACCCCGGCGAGCTCGGCTCCAGGGCCGCGCCCCAGCACAGCGACAGCCCGCGCCGGGCCCACGACTCGTCCAGCGCGACCACCTGCAGGCGGCCGGCACGGGACGGGACGGCGGCCGCGCGACGGGGCACGACGGCGAGTCCGGCCCCCGCTTCGGCCAGCGCGACCACCGTGCCCAGGTCCGCGGCACGGGTGCGGTACCGCGGCGCGAGCCCGGCCTCGGCCGCCTGCGCGTCGAGCGAGAGCTGCAGCGGCGCCGACGCGGCCAGCCCCACCATCGGGTGCTCGGCCGCCTCGGCGAACGCGATCGAGTCCCGACCGTCGAGCACACCGTGCCCGGTGCCGACGACGACCAGCGAGTCGTCGCACAGCGGCTCCGCGCGCAGTCCCTGCCCGGCGGCCACCTGGTCGAGCACGATCCCCAGGTCCGCTCCACCGTCGGCGAGTGTGCGGGCGGTCTCGACGCTGCGCCGCAGGGTGACGTCGACGTCGGAGTGCGGCCGGGCCAGCAGGAACGCCGTCACCGCCCGCGGCACGAGGTCGTGCATCGCGGAGCTCCCGGCGAGCAGCGAGAGGGGCGCGCTCGCCGGCCGGGAGTAGGAGGCGATCGCGCCGTCGAGGCGCGCCGCCCGGTCGAGGACGTCGCGGGCGTGCCGGGCCAGTGCCCGCCCGGCCGGGGTGGTGCGCACACCGCGCCGCTCCCGGACCAGCAGCTCGACCCCGGCGTGCCGCTCCAGGGCCCGGACCCGCGCGCTCGCCGACGGCAGGCTCAGGTTGGCCCGCGCGGCGCCACCGGTGATGGAGCCCTCGGCGACGACGTGCAGGAACAGTCGCAGGTCGGTGAAGTCGTACAGCACCCGGCGAGCCTATGGCAGTGCCGAACCCAGTGGGTCTCCTCAGGCGGACAGGGGCTGTCCTCGTCATGGGCCAGGATCGTCGCCATGAGCCCGACCCTGCAGATCGCGTTCGACGCCACGGACCCGCACGCCCTCGTGCGATTCTGGGCGGCTGCCCTCGGTTACGAGGTGGAGGACCACACGACGGTCGTCGACGGCCTGCTGGCCGCCGGCCACCTCGGCGAGGCCGACGTGCTGGCCGACGGCGACCGCCGCGGGTTCCGGGACGTCGCCACCGCCCGCGGGCCGGGGCCGCGGCTGTTCGTGCAGCATGTCCCCGAGTCGAAGTCGGCCAAGAACCGGGTGCACCTGGACCTGCAGGTCGGGCCGACCGAGGCGCCCGCGGAGGTGGAGCGCCTGGTCGCGCTCGGGGCGCGGGTGCTGTGGACGACGAGCGACCGGGGCCCGGTGACCACCACGCTCTGCGACCCCGAGGGCAACGAGTTCTGTGTGAGCTGAGACCCGCCCGGCTCAGGCGGGTTCGAAGTCGTAGACCCGGCCGCCGACCTGCATCAGGTCGACCGCGCCGACCAGGCCGCCGTCGCCCCCGCCCTGGTTGAACCCGGCGGCGTAGGCGGTCATCTGCGGGTACTCGGCCATGATCTGTTCCAGGGTGCGCTGCTCGCCGCCGTCGCGGCACTGCCGGTAGGCGTCCACCCGGCCGATCTGGTGGGTCAGGCAGAAGGTGCCGGCGCCGACGTCGTAGCGGGTCCAGGTGCCGGCGGGCGCCCGGTCGGGCAGGTAGGTGAGGACGTACAGGTCACGGGCTTCCAGGGTGCTCCCGTTGACGTCGACGGCGATCGCGAACGACGGCATCTGCCCGCTCGAGGACGCCGGGTCGCGGTACGCCCAGTAGCTGGCGTCGGTGAACCGGGACAACGGCCCGGCGACCTCGTCGGTGGCGTACTGACGCTTGTCGCCGTCGCCCGGGGTGCGCAGCTCGAGCGCGCCGGTGCCGCCGTCGGGCGGGGCACCGTGGCGGGCGGTGTACTCGCGGCTGCCGGAGCCCTCGTCGAGGGTCCCGGCGAACTGGTTGGAGGCCGTCGGGGTGACGGTCACCCGCCCCGAGGGGCCGAACGGGCCGATCGCCAGTGCGGGCTGCAGCGAGGCGAGCCCGACCAGGGCCGCCACCGCGAGGGCGGCCGCGACCGCTCCGTTCCGTCGTCGTCGACGCATCCGTCCTCCTCGAGCGGGTCCGTGCTGGTCAACGACCGGACCGGCGCGGGGATACCGTCACCGACGGGTACGGATCTCCAGCTCGACCTGCACGACGTCGCCGACCTCGACCTCCTCGGCCCGGCGTACGGCGTCCTTCACGGGTAGGAGGAACCCGCCGTCGCGCGGGAAGAGCGAGGTGCTGAACCGGGTCGCGCCCAGCACGGCGTCGACGGGGACCATGCCCCAGCCGTAGGTGACGTCCCGCGCGACGTCGGCGACGACCGCCGCGGCATCGTCCGGCAGCCGGACGAAGTGGTACGGCGCCGGACCCCGCCAGTGCACGATCTCCCCCGCGATCCGCATGGCGACGATCCTGGCACCGCTCAGGCCAGCACGGTGCCCGGCGCGGCCTCGTACGGGGTGAAGAAGTCGTTCGCGGGGGCCCCGGCGAGGGTGAGCTCCAGCGCCGGGACGGTGGCACCGTCGATCTGCTCGCGGATGATGTCGGCGTGGCCCGCGTGCCGGGCGAACTCCTCGACCAGGTGGACGAGGTAGTAGCGGGTGTGGATCGGGCGCGCGTCGTGGATCCCGTTCCACGGGGTGGGCGGCGCCGTGGACTCCGCCGCCGGGTCGGTCCGCGAGACGACGGCGAGCAGCTCGGTCCGTGCGTCGTCGAACTGGGCCAGGGTGCCGGCGACCGTCTCGTCGTCGCCGATCGCGAAGCCGGCGGTGAACTCGGCGACCGCGGCCGCGTCGAGGGGCTGGGTGGTGACCTCGGTCGTCAGCCGCTGCACCGCGCCGCGCATGCAGTAGGCGGCGTGCTTGACCAGGCCGCCGATCGACAGCGCGCTGCGGCACGGGGTCGCACGGGCCTGCTCCTCGGTGAGGCCGTACAGGGCCGAACGGATCGCCGTGAGCTGCTGGTCGATGTAGTGGAGGAGTCCGGTGGTCTCGTCGTGGCGGGCGGGTGCGTACATGGCGTCCTCCGGGGTGTTCGGGAGCGGTCGAGGACGACCCTGCCGCCCGATGCGGTCAGGTCCGGTCCTCGGTGGCGGAGGAGGCCGGGAAACCGGTGGGCGGCCGGCCACTGCGCCCCGGCCCGGCGACGAGCTGACCCGCCCCGACCGCGGGAGTCAGTCCATTCCGGTCCTCCCCGGCGCCCAGAACGGCTTGGTCACGACGTTGCGCCGGTGCCAGCCCCGGTCGCGGACCAGGTGCTCGCGCACCATCTGAATGGTCCCGGCCTCGCCCGCCAGGTACGCCGTCCCCGGTGTCTCCGGCAAGTCCAGCTTCGCCACGGCCGCGACGAGATCGGCGGACTTGACGGCCGATCGGCCGTTGCGGTGGATCCAGGTGACCTCGCCGGGTATCGGCAGCCGCTCCTGCTCGGTGTCGACCTCGATCGCCGCGTGCACCGGGGCGCCGTCGTCCAGACCGCGGATCATCGCGCCGAACGCGACCGCGGCGGTCTCGTCCCCGGCGAAGAGGTGGTAGGCGCTGGGCCGGGTGACGAACGAGCCCTCCGGTCCGAACACGCTGACCTCCTCGCCCGGACGGACCCGCCGTGCCCACTGCGCGCCCGGGCCCTCGCCGTGATCGAAGATCCGCAGTTCCATGCGGGTTCGGTCGTACTCCCAGATCGAGTAGGTCCGCAGCGCGCCGACGAGCAGGTCGACGACCGGGTTGGCCGCCCCGGCCTGCACACGGATCTGCTGGCCGGGCTTCACCTCGAGGTCGCGGATCCCGGCGCCGGTGAGGGTGATCGCCCGGAAGCGGCCCGCGAGGGGCTCGACGTGCTCGACGGTCGCCGTCCGGAGCAGGGTGTCGATGAGTCGTTTCACGCGGGCACCGCCTCGGTCAGCACGGAGAACTCGGTGCCGCCGTGGAACGGGATGCGGACCGAGACGAACCCGTGCGCCGGGTCGCGGATCCAGGCGAGGTAGTCGGCGTAGAGGTCCGGCATCAGCCCGACGTTGTCGGTGATGACCAGGGCGCCCGGCCTCAGTGCCGGGGTCACCAGGCGGTGGACCTCGAGTGCGACGTCCGGGAAGCCGTCGTTGAGAAACATGTCGACCGGGCCGTCGAGGGCGCGCAGGGTCTCGCGGGCGTCGCCGACCCGGATCTCGACGTACTGCTCCAGACCCGCCTCGGCGATGTGGGCGCGGGCCCGCTCCGCCTTGCGCGGCACCCGCTCGGCGCTGATCACCGTTCCGCCGCCGTTGTCCCGGACCGCGGCGGCCAACCAGATCGTCGAGATCCCGAACGACGTCCCGAACTCGACGATCGTGCGCGCGCCCGTGGCGCGGGCCTGGGTGTAGCAGTACGCCGCCTGCTCCTTCTCCAGGGTCAGGAACTCGTCGTCGAACGCGCGGACCTGCTCCTCGGTGAGCTCGACGGGACGCGGGTACTCCGCGAGGTCCTTCGGCGGGACAGGCTCGGGCCGGCTGTCGGACTCGACGTAGAGCCGTTCGAGGACGGCGGCGGTTCGCGGGTCGAGCGTGCTGAGCACCTGGAGCATGGTGAGCCTTCCCTTGGTTGTATCGTCGCAGGTAGAAGCCATATTCTAAGTAGGAGCTCACTTTCTGGGCTACTCGCTTTCGGCCCGCGCACCCGGGAGGGACATGACCCCGCAACAGCGCCGGATCGCCGCACGTCGGCGGCCGCGTCAGGTCCGGGCAGAACTCACCCGCGAGCGGATCCTCACCGCGGCTGCTCACGTTTTCACCACGTACGGCTACGCCGCAGGCACCACGAACCGGATCGCCGAGGAGGCCCGGTGCTCGATCGGCTCGCTGTACCAGTACTTCCCGAACAAGGACGCGATCCTGGCCGAGCTCCTGACCCGGCACCTGGACCAGGGCGCCGCGCCGCTGACGACCGGTGAGGACGCAGGCGATCAGCCGTTGGAGGAGCTCGTGCGGGCGATGGTGCGCACGGCGATCGCGAACCACCGCGACGACCCACGACTGCTGCGGCTGTTCATGGAGGAAGCGCCCCGCGCCGGCGCCGTCATGACGAAGATCGAGGCGTACCAGCGCGGCCGGATGCGCAGGTTCCGGGACCTCCTGGTCCGTCATCCCGAGGCGGGCGTCGAGGACACGGAGGCCGCCGCGCAGATCGTCACGACCACCCTGGAGCTCATGGTCCACGCGCTGTCGGCGGCACCGGACCGGATCCCCGCGCGACGGCTGGAGAACGAGCTGACCGCGATGATCACTGCGTATCTCCGGGGGCGGTAGTCGGCTCGTCGACGGGGATCTGTGCGCTTCCCCGACCCCGCCGTCCGCGCCTCGCAGTCCGTCCGAGGGTTCGTGGAACCGGAGCCACCACCCGCATCATCGCCGGGCTAGCGCGCGCGAATGCCTCCGACCGGTCGCACTCCGGCGCGGGCCAACCGATCTGCCGCCTGCTCGATCAGAGCCGTGGTCGACGGTGACTCCGGTTCCCCGTGCAGAGCGTCCCAGCGGGCGTTGTGAGCAGCCGGCCACAGACTTGCTGCCCACGCGAGTTCCAGCTCGTCGGGCGTGAAGGGTCGACCGCGCACGTTCTGATAAGCGTTCAGGAACGCCTCGGAGCTGGTGAGGCTCGCCAGCGTCGGTGGTTCACCGGGCGAGCGGGGGAACGCCCCGCTCGCAGCACCGACGAGCGCAGCTTCCGGCTGCCAGGCAAGACTGTCCCAGTCGTGTAGCGCCCACAGCGTCGGTCCGTGCCAGCGCAGGTTCTGCGCCTCGAAGTCGGAATGCCCCAGGACGCAGGGCGCGTCCGCCCCGCGCAGCCTGGCCCGCACTCGCTGCGCGATGTCCTCGACGAACTGCGGCACCACACTCTGGTCCCGCTGGTCCAGGAACCCGATGCTCGGCCAGACACCGCGGCCGGCGTGGTCCCAGCAGACCCAGCGCGGATTCGGCAACGGCGGCGCCACCCGCACGTTCTGCAACTCGGCGAGCAGCCAGCCGAAGACTCCCCCATAGCGCGACGCGACCTCGGGAGTGTCACCACCCGAGACCTCCCCACCGGGCCTGAACTCCTCGGCATGGAGGACCATCCCGCCGGAACTGATCGCCGCGGTCAACGGCCTCGGGCACGGGAACCCGCGCTCGGCGAGCTGCGCCTGTGCCAGCACACATGCCTTCGCACGGCTGTCGTCCTCCCTGGCCTTCAGGACCACCTCAGCCCCGTCATCGAGGCACAGCCCCAGAACCACGGACATCTGCGCAACAGCGAACAGCACCTCGACCGGCTCGCTGCCCAGGTTCTCCCGGCACCACGGCCCGACCCAGGCGGGTACCTCGTCCACGAGCATCTCTGCACTGTCTCGCCGAGCCACCGAACCAGCAAGCAGGCCTTGTGCCCCCTGTGTGCCCCCGGCCCGGGGCCGGCCAGGCCGACCCGCGTCACCGACGACGGGAGGCCTCATGTCTCAAGCGCGGCAGTACCAATCGTCGTGTCCGGAGATCGAGTCGGCCTCGGTGCCGGGGATCGGGAACTGGATCCGGAACGTGAACGCCCGAGGCGTCGGTCCGTGAGCCCGGAGATGGGCGAGCCGCTCCTCTGCCTCGTCCACCGAAGGCCGATGCCCGGCCGGGACCCACCACAGCGCCTGATGCATCTCGCCGAGGCGCACGAAACTCTCCCGCTTGCGGCGGAGCACCGCGACATGGGCCGGGTCGCGGTACACGAAGTCGGCCAACGCCTCGACCGAGGCCCACACGGACATGTTGACGATGAGCCGGTCGTCTCCGAACGCCCGGACCGCGGTGGCGTCGCCGTCCTCGGTCTGCATGCGCCACCGGAATCCGGGCGCGTTGTCGACCACAGCGTTCACGGGGGCGAGGGCCTCGACGAACCACCCGAGTTCGGGCTCGGACAGCGGAACCACCGGTAGCGCGATGTTGACCTGTGCAATCTCCCAGTCGCTCACGGAGCCGGACGCTAGCGAGCAGACGGCCCACGGCGCCACCCCCGAGGAAGCGCACACATCAGGCTCCGCCCGGACCCGGCACCGCTCGGAGATCAGGGAGGTGCGGCAGGGCCGGTGACCTGCGCACGGCGCGCCGCGCATGATCATGTCCCGGGCCCATCGCCGGGCTGTGGCACGTCGCGGAGAGACGACGAGAGGTCGCGAGAGCATCTCCGCTGCTCAGCGCACGAACCCCGCTCCCCCGGCGCATGTCGGGGAGAACGGGGCGGACGAGTCGGTCTGTAAGCCGGATGCAGATGTCACCGCAGGTCAGAGACCTGTGGATCGCCCTGGGCCGTCCCGGGGCCGTCGGGTCGATCCTCGCGGCCCCCGAACGCGGCGTCGATGGCGCGGCGGGTACGGGCCGAGCTGGACGGCATCAGGTGGGTGTAGGTCCGGAGCGTGAACCCGGGGTCGTGGTGGCCCAGGTACTCGGAGAGCGCCCGGATGTTCTCCCCCGCGTCGAGTAGGACCGAGGCGTAGTAGTGGCGGAGTGCGTGCGTCCCGTCCTGCCGGGTCGGGTTCTGGACACCGGCGGCCTTCCGCGCCGGACTCCACACGGCTTCGTTGAAGTGGTTGCGCCGCAGCGCTCCCCCGCGCTCATCGGTGATCAACAGCAGGACGGTCGTCGGTTCGCCGGACGGAGTGCGCCACGGCAGCGTGACCGGCACTGGTGGGAACCGATCCATGTGCTCGTCGACCAGGTCCAGCACGCTGGTCGGGATCGGGACGTCGCGGGTCTTGTTGCGCTTGGGCGGCGCGAACACGAGTCGGCTGTCGACGAGGCACACTTGCCGAACGACGTGCAGGACGCCGGCCTTCCGGTCGATGTCGGCCGGGGACATGCCGAACGCCTCCCCCTGACGCAGCCCGCACCCGGCGCCGAGCGCGACGAAGATCGCGAGCCGGTCGCGCATCGCCGTCCGGATCGAGTCCACCCGCTGGCGGGACCACGGGATCACCTTCACCGGCGGGCGCTTGGGCCGGACCACCGACCGGGCGTGGCACGGGTTCTCGCGGATGAGCCGATCGTCGACCGCCGCGGTGAGGATCGACGAGACGTGCGCGAAGCATCCGGCCTGGTAGCTCTCGGCGACACCGCGATCCTGCATCCCGCGGATCCAGGTCCGGACGTCGGTCGGACTGATGGCACCCAGCTCGCGCCGCTCGAAGAACGGCAGGATCTGCGCGTTCAGCCGCCACGTCACGCTGTTGTGGGTCGACGCCTCGAACGTCTGCGAGGCGAGCCAGCGGCCCGCGTAGTCGCCGAAGGTGATCCGACCGGCCTTCGGGTCGATGTAACTGCCGTGACTCTTGTCGCTCTCCATACTGACCAGGAACTCGTCGGCGGCGCGCTTCCGACGGTCGGGAAAGCTACGGCTGCGCTCGCGCCCGTCGGGGTCGAGGAACCGGACCCGGTAGCGGTGTCCGCGGCCGAACCGCTCGGTCTTGCGTCGCTCCGTTCGGCCGGTGGCGGGATCTCGCTCGGCGCGCCACCAGCGGTCTTCGACGTGTCCCATGCCTACGCCACCTCCGAGCGGGAAGCGGCGATCCAGGCACGCACCTCGGACGGGTCGTACCGCAGGTGGCGGCCGATCTTGTGCACGGGCGGGCCCTGGCCGAGCCACTTCCACTGGTAGAGGGTCTGGACAGGGACGCCGAGGTAGTGGGACAGCTCAGCAGCCGTCCACAGCGGATGGATCTCCGGCCGCTCACGCTGCATGACGGACCTCCGTGGCGTTATCGGACCCGGTTGCCGAACGGTCGTCGGGTGGTGCGTCGGTGGTGGCCAGGACGGCGGCGTCGTAGTCGGCGCGCCATCGACTCCGTTGGTTGATCGCGTGGATCAGCAGGACTGTGCGGGGTGGCACGTCGCTGTCGCCGGGTTTGGTTGTCTCCCAGGTGAAGGGGCCGTCGTCGACGGCGTAGGCGGGCTTCACCCCGGCCTGGTCGAGGAGTTGCCGAACGAACGCGGTCCGCTCCGCGCGGTGGTCCGAGAGCGACTTGTTGGACCACTTGCGCGAGACCAGGACCCGGCGCCCGGCGATGCCGAGGTGTTCGGGCTTGTGCGCTTTGCCCGTGCAATGCCCTGGTGCCGTTCCGGGGCGGGCGCCCTTGGGCTCGATGCCGTAGAGCAGCCAGATCGGGCAGCGCGGCGAGCACGGGGTGACGGCGAGCTCGGCGGCGAGGCGGCGGGCGTGTTCCCGTTGGCGGGTGGTGGCGGTGTCGTCGAGGCCGGCGGCCTGTCCGACGGATTTGGTGAGGTATTTGGTCAGGTAGCCGATGTGGCGTCCGGCTTCTTCGGTGCCGCCGAGGATGCCTTTGACGTGGACCTGGGGCCCGAACACCACCGTGTGCGCCGGAGCGGTCAGGGTGTCGGGGTCGGTGGCCTCGTCCCAGGTCGGTAGCGGCTTCCGGGTGTCGGGGTCGACGAATGCCTTGTGGTGGTTGTCCCAGCGCGGGAGCCGGTCGCCGGAGTAGAGGATCTCGTCGTGGGCGGGCCACCAGACCTGGTGGTAGGTGGCGGCGGTGATGGCTCGGAGTTCGGTGCGGGGGATGGTGCCGCGGATGGCGGCGTGGAAGTGCGGTGCCCCGCGCTTCTGTGGTTCGACGGTGCCGAAGTACTGCACGTCCCAGCCCACGCAACGGCGGGTGTTCTGCCAGAACCGGTCGAGCAGCTTCGGGAAGTGGATCGCGTCGCGAGCGGCGCGGCGGTAGTCGTAGGTGTCCGGGTCGAGGGCGGCGCCGTGCTTGTCCACCCGCCCATAGGTGTCCAGGGTCAGGGTGAGGAAGGTCGAGGGCCGGTACTTCCCGCCGAACACCCGGCCCAGGGTGCGGTCCTCCACCGGCCGTCGGGGCAGGTTCGGTGCGTCCTGGCGGCGGCGGGTCGTCCGGCGCACGGTCTGTGGGCCGGGGTCGAGCGGGGCCAGGCGGCCGCGGACCCCGAGGGCACGAAGCTCGGCGTCGACCTCGGCGACGATCTCGCGGATCTCCTCGCACTCGGCGTCGTCGCCCTGGGCGCGGGCGTCGGTGTAGGCGGCGTGCAGGTCGGCGCGGACCGCCATGAGGTCTTTCTGCGCTGTGGTGGGGGCGGCGGGCTTGGCGATGGGTTCGTCCTCGAGGTGCCAGCCCTCGCGGCACTGGACCATGCGCAGGCGTCGGGCCTTCTCCGCGCAGGGGCGGCACTGGTCGGCCCGCGTGGAGCTGCACGGCACGGGAACGACCTCGACCCGGCCGCCGCTCTGGTCGATCCGGCGCATGGCGAGGGGGCGGACGCAGACGCCGTGGTCTTCGGCGAGCTGAGTCGCGACGTCGGCCGAGAGGGCAAGTATGGCCTTCTGGGCGCGGGTCATCGACTCCTGATCGATCGGGGCCGCCGTCGGGGTCGGGGCGGTCTGTTCGTCGGTCATGCGGCACCTCCGGTGGGCAGGGCGGGCGTGCCAGGCCGGAACGCCAGCACCGGCGCCGGCCGTCGAGTCGGGTCCGGGGACGGCGCGGTCACGAACCGTTCGAGAGCCTTGATCGCCTCGTCCGGCACCCAGGCGGCGCGCACACGCAGGGGTTCGCGGACGCCTTCGCCGAACAGGTAGCCGACGCCAGGTTCGGACTCGCCGATGCGGTTCGCCCACGCGCCCCGCTCGTAGGCGTTGTCCCCCAGCACCATCCCGACGTGGGACTTGGTGGCCACGCGTAGGCAGATGCGGCGCGGGAACAGCTCCCGCACCGGAACGGTGTCCTTGGTCGGTTCCTGGACGTAGCCGCGGACGGTGAACCCGAGGGCGCGGCCCTGGGTGGTCAGCAGCGCGATCCGCTCGGTGATCGCCTCCCGGGTCTTGCGGTCCCCGACGTAGCGCAGCAGGGCGCCGATCTCGTCGAACTCGACGATCTCCAACGGGGTGTCGCGGGTGATCGGGACGAGGCGGGTGGTTCCGGCGTGGGCGCGCTTGCGGGTCTCCATCTGGTCGACCAGGTCGTCGAGCAGAGCGAGGGCGTCCTTGCTGGTGACGGCGTAGCGGTGGAAGACGTCGCGGCCGTAGGCCAGCTCCATCCCCTTCGGGTCGATCCCGTTCACCCGCACCAGGCCGTCGCGAATGGCCGGGGCGATCGACAGCAGCGGCGTCCACATCAGCGAGCCCTTACCGGCCCCCGTGGCGCCACCGATCAGGGTGTGGCTACCGCGGATCGACTGCCGCCACTCGGTCCCGTACTCCGTGGCTCCGGACAGCACCCGGTCCAGGTCGATCCCGTCCCCGGAGAGCCCGGCCATGGCGTCGAGGTCGAGTGCGGCGACGACGGCGTCGAGGAGGTTGCGGCGCTGGTAGTCGATCGACACCACGTTCGGTGCGAGTTCGCGGACCTGGCAGCGGTTCACCCCACGGGCGACGGCCAGGGCGCGGGCGGCGGTGTCGAAGTCCTCCGGGGTCTGCCCTGGCACGAGGCGGACCTTGACCTCGTCCCAGGAGGGGCCGGAGCGGACCGAGAGGATGCGCGGGAGCTGGTCGCGGCGCGGGCGCTCCCGGGGCGCGGTCGCGGTGCGGCGCAGAGGGTTGACCTGGATGACCGTGGCCCCGCCGCGGTCGGGGACGGTGAGGCCGACCGAGCGCAGCCACCGTGGCATCCGGGGTGCGTAGACGAGCCAGCGCTGCCACCAGGAGCGCAGGTGACGTCCGGCCCAGTGGTCGAACGAGGGCAGCGAGGCGACCCGCCACACCCCGAGCGCGACCGTCACGGCGGTGAGGGTGAGCAGCAGCGACAGCCAGCCCCACCACCAGCACCACACCGACACGACGGTCACGGTCGTGGTGGTGCGCCAGTGCCGGACCGCCCACACCAGCGCGAGGACAATGCCCTTGACGGAGAGGTAGAGGGCGACGAACACGACGGCGGCTGTGGCGAGGGCTTCCAGGACCCGGGCCAGGTAGTGACCGACCCGGTAGAGAACGTAGAGCACCGCGGCCAGGGCGGCGCCGCCAACCATGGTGATCTGCTCCCACGACAGCGGCACGTCCGCGGCCGGGGTGACGGCGGTGGTGATCATCGACGGTTCCCCTTCCGGCGGGTGGTGCGGACGGTGGTGAGCGGGACCAGGGCGAGCTGGTCGAGGTGATCAGCGCAGCGACGGCGCCGCGGGTCGGGGCGCTCGTGCAGCGGGGTCCGGCAGACCTCGCACCACGGCGGGCGCGGCGGCTTCGTCGTGGTGGTCATGCGACGTCGCCTCCGGCGGCCGGGCGGGTGGTGATCGTGAGCCCGGCGCGGTGCAGGGTCCGGCGCTCGGCAGGGGTGGTGCCGCCGACGATCCCGAACCGCCGCGCCGGGTCCTCCGTGGACAGGACGTCGACCAGGCACGCGGCGCGCACGGGGCAGCCCCGGCACACCCGACGCGGCGGCTCCACCGAGACAGCGCGGTCATCGACGGGAAAGAACAGCTCGGTGTCCAACCCCCGGCAGACCGCTTCCTGGCGCCAGCCGGGCCCGGACACGACGGCGGCCGGGTCGGTGATCGGGACCAGCCGCAGCACCGGCCTCCCGGACGACACCGCGCTCATCGGGCCACCGCCGAAACGTCGGGCAGGCCGGGGGCGGCGGGCTCAGTCAGGCCGAGGTCGGCCCAGTTCGACATGGCCCCCGCGACCTCTGAGGTTGGTCGCTGCTCGGAGCGGGCCTGCCAGTCGTCGGCGGCGTCGGACCAGAACCGGGCCTCGCGCTCGGCGACCGAGCCGGCGGCGTAGGCGGCCTGGGCGTGGATGATCGGCATGTCGTGATCGGCGACGATGCTGCGCTCCAGCACCGCCCACCAGCGGCCCCGACGGGTGTGCAGCGCAGCCAGGCGACGGGCCCGGGCCGCGTGCGCGACCGGGTCCAGCGACGGAACCGGGTCGAGGGTGGCCGCGATGGCGACGGCGACCCGGCGGAGGCCGGCCTCCACGAGACGTGCCACCGGCACGACCGCGGCGTTGGTGGGAGTGGTCGAGGTCAGGGCATGACGGGGTAGGGACGAGTGCATCTACGCTCGGTGTCCTTCCGAGTCTTGAGTGCCTGGCAGGGCTACGAGGGGCGAGGGAGATCGGAGGGGAGCCCGCTGGAGACGGGCTTCCCTCCACCTGGTGCGGCGGCGGGTGAGTGGCAGCTCAGGCCGCGTCCTGGTTCTTGCCCGGCGCCGGTCGGTGGCCGTGACCGGCGGGGGCGCGCATCCCGGCGGCGCGGAAGCTGTAGGCCACGCGGGGCCGGCCTCCGGTCTCCTGCACGTACGGGGTGACGGTGAGGCCGTCGAACTCGACCGGGCGGAACGGCAGCCCCGCGGCCGCCTCCGGCGGCACCGGCTGATGCGGGGCCGCGATCTTCACCGTCACCGTCTTGTCCGTCCGGCGGGCCGCGGGGTCGGCGTCGAGGACCGACACCGACCACACCGGCAGCCCGGACTCCTTGTCGGTCTGCTGCACCGGGCGCCCCGGGGAGGACTTGTCGAAGTCGCGCACCGACTCGACCTCCGACACGACGAACGCGCCATGCGGGAACACGTCGCCCATCGCGACGGGGAACTTGTTGGTGATCGCCATGACTGGCCTCCTGGTTATGTGTCGCCTCACTGGCTTGATCCAGTACAGCAGGCTTGAGCCAGTAGGGCAAGTGGCTGGCCCAGGCCAGTTCGCTATCGTGAAGACATGACGTCTTCGGCACGGACGCCGCGGGGCGCCAACAGCGACTACCGAGCCATCGCGCACGAGCTGCGCGAGGCGATCACCTCGGGCGAGTACCAGCCCGGCGACAAGCTCCCCTCAGAGCGCGCGCTCGCCGAGCAGCACGGCGCCGCCCGCAACACCGCCCGCGAGGCCATCGCTGCCCTGCGTCGCGAGGGCCTGGTCAGCGCCCACCACGGCCGCGGGGTGTTCGTCCGCAGCAAGCCGCGGTGGATGCGCTTCGGTCGACGCCGCTACAGCGCCGCGATGCGCTCCACCAACGAGCTCGGCCCGTTCGGTGCCGAGGCCGTCGCCCAGGGCCGGACCCCGCACGTCGACTCCCGCATCACCAGGGTCGAGGCACCCGCGGAAGTCGCCGAGCGGCTCGGGATCGACCCCGGGACCCCGGTCGTGCAGCGCGAGAACTGGTACTTCGCCGACGACGAGCCGTTGCAGATCGGTGTCACCTACGCCGCGTGGAGCCTAGTCGAGGGCAACCCCCTCGGCGACTCAGCCGCCCTTGGCCCGGAGGGCATCTACGGCCAGTTCGCCGCCCTCGGCCACGTGATCACCCACGTCCGTGAGGAGATCTCGGCGAGGATGCCCACCCGCGAGGAGGCCCAGCGCATGACAATCCCCGACGGCGTCCCGGTGATCGAGCTGTGGCACACCGGGATCAACGCCGACCGAGAACCGTTCGAGGTGACCCGCTTCGTGATGCGCGCGGACTACTCCGCTCTCGACTACGACATGCCAGTGGAGGAGCAGTGACCGAGCCGGTGCGCACCGTCCGCGAACGTCAGGACGGCGACCTTCCCGCACTCGCCGGAGTACTGGAGCGGGTCCACGCCCACGACGGATACCCGGTGGAGGGCATCGCCGATCCCCGGGCATGGCTGGAGCACCCGCACGAGATCCGGAGCTGGACCGCCGTCGTCGACGACGTCCCGGTCGGGCAGGTCACGCTCACCGAGGCCCAGCCGGACGACGACGCGGCCCGCGCCTGGATCGAACACACCGGCGACCACGGCATCGACATCGCCGTCATGGCGCGCCTGTTCCTGGACCCCGGGCACCGCGGGACGGGCCTCGCGGGCTTCCTGATCCTCGCCCTACGTCGCCACGCCCAGCTCATCGGCCGTACCGTGGTCTTCGACGTGATGGCCAAGGACACCGCCGCCGTCGGGCTCTACGACCGCTCCGGCGCCGAGCGGATCGCCGAGGTCATCCACGGGTTCGGCGACGGCCTCACCGAACCCGCCCTGGTCTACGTCTTCCCGGCCCCGCGGGTCGCAGGCTGACCGACAGCCCGACCGGACCGAACGACGGCTCACATCCGCGTGCTGCCGAATCCGCCTCTTGAGGATCAAGGCGCCGCCTCCGGCGGCGCGGGGCCGGCCACGCCGGCCCCGTCGCTCGCTCACTACACCTCCGGCCCGTTCGCGGCGCCGTGGCTCGGCTACCCGGCCCCAGGCCAACGGAGGACGACCCGGATCTCAGAGCCGGGCCCGGGGCGCAGCCGACGTCACCGGTCATCGAGCCCGGCGAGCTGAGCGGCAGCGCTCTCCACAGCCCAGGGACGTCCGTCCTCGTCGACCAGACGCAGCGTCGGGGTCGCGTCGTCGAGCACCCCCCGGATCGAGCTGCGCACCTCGTCGACGATCAGCTCGGGCGCCGTGGTCTCGGCCGAGAACAGGCCGCGGGGACCCTCGATGACCGCGATCCAGCGAGTCGGCTCGATCGGGAAGACCTCGACGTCGTACGCGCTCACACGCAGAAGGCTGCCCGGTGGGAACGGGGACGAACACCCCCGGGCTCCGCCCGGACCCGACACCGCTCGGAGATCAGGGGGAGTGCGGCGGGGCTGGTGATCTCCTCACGGCGCGCCGAGACGGCAGCCAGACCGGGGAGCGGGGTGCAAGGCGGGACCTCGTGCCCTGCACCCCGCTCCCCGGCCTGGCAGGGGTGAACCCGCGCCGCGAGGAGATCACCAGCAGGCCGGGCGCGTGGGTAAGAGCCGGGACAGCGCGACAAGCATGATCATGTCCCGGGCCGTCGCTGGGCCGTGGGACGTCGCAGACCGTCGAGAGACGACAAGAGGTAGCGAGAGCGTTTCCCCTGGTCAGCGTGCGAACCCCGCTCCCCCGTCGCATGTCGGGGAGAGCGGGGCGGACGAGTCGGCCTGTAAGCCGGATCCTGTTCCCGGACACCTCACGGTGCTCCGTTCGGCGACCATCCATCTCGGCCTGCCGTCGCCGGCAGGCTCCAGCGGTCCACCCGCAGGCTCGGGCGGGCAGCCCTCGAACGCCTGCGCAGCCGTACATGTACGGCCTCTCGACCTTGCTCCGGGTGGGGTTTACCGAGCCACCCCGGTCACCCGGGGTGCTGGTGGTCTCTTACACCACCGTTTCACCCTTACCCCCGGCCCTGAGGCCGGTGGCGGTCTGTTCTCTGTGGCACTGTCCCGCGGGTTGCCCCGGGTTGCCGTTGACAACCACCCTGCCCTGTGGAGTCCGGACTTTCCTCGGCAGGACCCGGAGGTCCCGCCGCGGCCGCCCGACCGACTCGTCCGCAACGACGAGGATACTCATGTCGCCACGGCGGCCCGCACGGCCTCCGCCGGTTCGGCGCGGCCCGAGTCCTCGGACAGCGGCGCGCCGACTGGTAGCACTGCGCGGCTGGCCGGTCGCGCGCTACCGGGACTGGCTGGTCTCGGTCGCCCGATGCTCGCTGCTCACGTCCCGCAGAACGTCCTGAACGGCGGCGCGTCCGGCCCGGCCGGCAGGGCGTAACGCTCGTAGCCCTCGCGCTCGGTGAACGGGTCCGCGAGGACCTGCAGCAGCCACTGCACCGGTTCCAGGTCCCCCTCGACGGCGGCGCCCAGCGCCTCCTCGACCAGGTGGTTGCGCGGCACGTAGACCGGGTTGACCCGGTCCATCGCGTCGGCGTCCGGGCCGGCGGCCCGCCAGGACTCCAGCCACGGGTCCAGCGCGCCCGGGTCGGACAGCAGGTCGCGGACCGGCCCCGCGTCGCCGCGGGCGGCCTCGGACAGCCGTCGGAAGAACAGGGTGTGGTCGGGCTTCTGGTCCTCGATCACCGCGAACAGGTCGGCGAGCAGCTCCGGGGTCCCGACGCCGATCTTGGCCAGGTAGCCGCGGTCGTGGGCGGCGCGGTAGGCGCCTGCGAAGCCCGCCAGCTCCTCGGTCGCGAGGCGGACCGCCTCCTCCTGGGAGTCGGCGAACAGGCCCAGCAGCGACTCCCCGAAGCGGGCGAGGTTCCACTGCGCGATGCCGGGCTGGTTGCCGTAGGCGTAGCGGCCGCCGGAGTCGATCGAGGAGTACCAGGTCGACGGGTCGTGGGCGTCGAGGAACGCGCACGGGCCGTAGTCGATGGTCTCCCCGGAGATCGTCATGTTGTCGGTGTTCATGACGCCGTGCACGAACCCGATCTGCATCCAGCGCGCGATCAGCTCGGCCTGGGCGGCGATCACCGCGCGGTAGAACTCCAGCGGCGTGGACGCCTGCGGGTGGTGCCGGGCGATGGCGTACTCGGTGAGCCGGCGCAGCAGGTCCACCTCACCGGTCGCGGTGTCGCTGCGCGATCCGCCTGCGCTGCTCGCTGCCGCGAACTGGAACGTCCCCACCCGCAGGTGGCTGGCCGCGGTGCGGGCGAGCACCGCACCCGGCTCCGGGCCGCGGTCGCGCAGCACGGGCTCACCGGTCGCGACGACGGCGAGCGAGCGCGTCGACGGAACCCCGAGCGCGTGCATCGCCTCGGAGATCACGTACTCGCGAAGCATCGGCCCGAGCGGGGCCTTCCCGTCGCCGCCGCGGGCGAACGGGGTCCGCCCCGATCCCTTCAGGTGCAGGTCGCGGCGGGTGCCGCCCGGGGTGACGAGCTCCCCGACGAGCAGTGCCCTGCCGTCGCCGAGCCGGGGCGAGTAGTTGCCGAACTGGTGGCCGGCATAGGCCTGCGCGACGGTTGTCGCCGAGTCGGGCACGGTCGTGCCGGTGAGCAGCGCGACCCCCTCGGGGGTGCGCAGCTGCGCCGGGTCCAGGCCCAGCTCACGGGCCAGGGACTCGTTGAGCAGCACCAGCCGCGCGTCCGGCGTCGGGGCGGCCTGCCAGGGGACGAAGAGCCCCTCCAGGTCGCGGACGAAGGTGTTCTCGAACGCGATCTCGGTGGCTGCGGTCATGGGTTCCAGGCTACGGACCCGAACGGTCGGCCGCCGGGGAGCACCGCGACGTCGCAGCGGGATACCGTCCGGTGGTGATCGACCTCCTGCTGGCGGTCGCCCTGCTGGCCGCGGTCCTGGCCGCCGCGACGCTGCGCCCGTTCGGGCTCCCCGAGGCCGTGGTGGCGGTCCCGGCGGCGCTGGTCGCCGTCGTCGCCGGGCTGGTGACCCCGGCCGGGGCGTGGACCGAGATCGGCGAGCTCGCCCCGACCGTCGGGTTCCTCGCCGCGATCCTGCTGCTCGGGCACCTCGCCGACGCCGAGGGCGTGTTCCGCTGGCTGGGCGCGCGGCTGGCGACGGCGTCGGCCGGGTCCCCGCGACGGCTGCTGGCCGCGGTGTTCGTCGCGGCGGCCGGGACGACGGCGGTGCTGAGCCTGGACGCGACGGTCGTGCTGCTGACCCCGGTGGTGCTCGCGACGGCGGCCCGGCTGGGGGTGGCGTCGCGGCCGCACTCGTTCGCCTGCGCACACCTGTCGAACTCGGCGTCGGGGCTGCTGCCGGTGTCGAACCTGACGAACCTGCTCGCGTTCTCGGCGTCGGGGGTGGGGTTCCTGACCTTCGCCGGTCTGATGGCCGGGCCGTGGGTGGCGGTGATCGCCGTCGAGTACCTGGTGCTGCGGTGGGTGTTCCGGCGGGACCTGGCCGCATCGCCGGTGCCGGTCCCCGCCGACCCCGCGGTGCCCGTGCCGGCGGCGCCGGTCGTCGCGCTGGTGGTGCTCGGGCTGACCCTGGCCGGGTTTGCGGTGGCCTCGCCGCTGGGCGTCGCGCCGGGCTGGGTCGCCGCGGCCGGTGCCGCGGTGCTGGCGGTGCGGGCGCTGGTGCGGCGCGAGACCGGGCCGCTGCGCCTGGTCGCGGCCGCCTCCCCCGGGTTCTGCCTGTTCGTGCTGGCCCTGGGGGTGGTCGTCGCCGGGCTCGGCGCGCAGGGGCTGTCCGGCTGGATCGGTTCACTGCTGCCCGCCACCCCGGACCTGACCGGGCTGCTGGTCACCGCGGCCGTCGCGGCGGTACTGGCGAACCTGGTGAACAACCTGCCCGCGACGCTGGTGCTGCTCTCCGCGCTCGGTCCGGCCGCGCACCCCGGGCTGGTGCTCGCGATGCTGCTGGGCGTCAACATCGGGCCGAACCTGACCTACGCCGGGTCGCTCGCGACGCTGCTGTGGCGGCGCATCGCCACCGGCTACGGCGACCCGCCGCAGCTCGGGACGTTCCTGCGGCTGGGGGCGCTCACCGTCCCGTTGGGCCTGCTCGCCGCGACGACCGCGCTGTGGGCCGCGCTCGCGGTCCTGCCGCAGTAGCCCCGAGCGCACGACGGCCCCGCCCGGAGAGGGCGGGGCCGTCGCGGACGGTGGACAGGGATCAGAACTCGTGGGCCATGTCGTGGCCGAGGTCGGTGTCCGGGTCCATCTCGCGGGCCGGGACGCCCATCGGGCGCGAGCTGCCGCGCCGCTGCTGGGGCAGCCGGGCGATCACCTTCATCTCGTGTGCCAGGTCGTAGCCGTAGTCGTGCTCGTGGATCTGCGACATCGCTGTCCTCACCGTCTCTCTGTTCCCCGCCGCCACCGAGACCGTCGTTCACGCTCCGTAGGTTGACCGCCCCGTACGGTGCACGCGAAGCATCGCTCAGGCGAGGAAAGGGGACAACTGTCCGGAGTCGACACCGCCCGAACGGGTCAGGACGGTATCGATCCAGCAGGTGGTGGCGGGCCCCTGACGGGCCGCTGGCTACCGGAGGCCGTCCAGGTAGGACGTCTCGTTGACCAGACGCACCGAGGCGCCCCCGTCGGGGTAGAAGTCGGCGATGTTGAGACACGCCAGGTCGAGGTGCATGCGGTACAGCACCTCGTCGCCGGCGCCGAGCGCGGTGCGCAGCAGCATCTTGATCGGCGTGACGTGGCTGACCAGGATCACCGTCCGCCCGGCGAACTCCTCCACGATCCGGGCCCGCTCGGCCTCGACCCGCTCCCCCACCGCGCGGAAGCTCTCCCCGCCCGGCGGTTCGACGTCGGCGGAGCCCAGCCAGCGGCCGTGCAGCTCGGGGTCGCGCTCGCGGGCCTCGGTGAAGGTGAGGCCCTCCCAGCCGCCGAAGTCGGTTTCGATCAGCCCCTCGCGGACCTCCAGCTCGGTCCCGGTCGACTCGGCGACGGCCGCGGCGGTCTGGCGGGCCCGGCGCAGCGGCGAGGACAGCACCGCCGCCGGCTCGACGCCCTGGCGCGAGAGCCGCTTCGCGATCGCGAGGGCGGCGGCGGCGGCCTGCTGCTGCCCCAGCTCGGTCAGCTCGGGATCCCCGTGGCCGGAGTAGCGGCGCTCGATCGACAGCTCGGTCTGGCCGTGACGCAGCAGGATCAGCCGCACCGGGGACCCGGTCTGCCCGGTCCAGGCCGCCGCTGCCGCCGAGTCCGTCGACGCGGTCGCCCCGGCGGGTGGCTTCGGCGCGGGCCCTGCCGCGGCGGACGGGTCCAGAGTCGGGCTGGACTCGCCGTCCATCGCGCGGTTGGCGAGCGCGTCGGCGCGGGCGTTGTCCTTGCGCGGGATCCACACGAAGGTCACCGCGTCGAAGCCCGCGGCCAGTTCGCGCGCGGCGTCGGCGAGCTCCTGCAGCGGCGGGTGCTTGATCTTCCAGCGCCCGCTCATCTGCTCGACGACGAGCTTGGAGTCCATCCGGGCCTCGACCTCGGTGGCCCCCAGGTCACGGGCAGCGGTCAGCCCGGCGATCAGGCCGCGGTACTCGGCGACGTTGTTGGTGGTGATCCCGAGGCCGTCGTAGACCTCACCGAGCACCTGGCGCGCTCCGGCGTCGAGCACGACCGCGCCGTAGCCGGCGGGCCCGGGGTTGCCGCGGGAGCCGCCGTCCGCCTCGACGACCAGCTTCACCGGCCACGCACCAGGATCGCTCCGCACTCCTCGCAGTGGACGACCTCGTCGGCGGGCGCCGTGCGGACCTGGCTGAGGAAGGTCCGGTCGAGCTCGAGCCGGCAGGCGCCGCAGCGGGACTCGCGCAGCTGCCCGGCAGCGACCCGGCCGCCGGCGCGGATGCGCTCGTAGTCGGCGAGCAGGTCCGCGGGCAGCGCGGCGACGAGCTCGGTGCGGGCACGGTCGCGCCCGGCGCGGGTGGCGTCGATGTCGCCCTCGGCGGACTCGCGCTTCGCGGTCACCTCGCCGACAGCGGTCTCGGCCTCGGCCAGCTCGCCACGGGCGTGGTCGAGCTCGATGCCGACCGCCTCGCGCTCCTCCATGATCCCGAGCTGCTCGTCCTCCAGGATGCCCTGGCGGCGGGCGAGGGTGTCGAGCTCGTGCTGCAGCTCGGTGGCCTGCTTGGCGGAGATGCCCGAGCCGGCGAGCAGGGTGTGGTCGCGCTCGGTGCGGGCCCGCACGCCGTCGATGTCGCGTTCGAGCCGGGCGATGTCGCGGTCGAGGTCACCGGCACGGGTCTCGGCGCGGACCACGGCGTCGCGTGCCGCCCGGACGCGCTGCTCGGCCTCGTCCAGCTGCGCGAGCTCGGGCAGCGTCGAGCGCCGGTGGGTGAGCCGGCCGATCTCGGCGTCCACCTCGGCCAGCGTCACCAGCTTCGCCTGCGCGGTGGGATCGGCCTTCATGCACTCGCCTCCGGTTGTCCTGCTGTCGTGTCGGATCCGCTGCTCGGGGCGGCGGTGGTCCAGGGGTCGGTACGGGCCTGCGAGACCGCGACCGAGACGCTACCTGCGAGGGCCTCGGCCACGACCCCGGCCGCCTGCCCGCACCACGGCCACTCCGAGGCCCAGTGCGCGACGTCGACCAGCGCGGGTGTCGGGCCGCCGGGGCCGGTCCCGGCGAGCGCGTGCTCGGAGGCGGGGTGGTGGCGCAGGTCGGCGGTGACGAACGCGTCGACGCCGGCCCGGGCCGCGGAGTCCAGGGCCGAGTCCCCGGCGCCACCGCAGACGGCGACCCGGCGGATCGGACGGTCCGGGTCCCCGGCACCGCGCACCCCCCAGGCGGTGGCGGGCAGCGCCGCGGCGACCCGGCGGGTGAACGCGGCGAACGGCTCGGCGTCGTCGAGCTCGCCGATCCGGCCCAGCCCCAGCGACGACGGCAGCGGCGCCATCTCCAGCAGGTCGAAGGCCGGTTCCTCGTAGGGGTGCGCGGCCCGCAGCGCGGCGACGACGTCGCGGCGGCGCGACCGGGGCAGCACCATCTCCAGCCGGGTCTCCGCGACGCGCTCCAGGCGGCCGACCGACCCGATGACCGGGGCGGCGCCGTCGAGGGGCAGGAACTGGCCGGTCCCGGCGGTGGCGAACGAGCAGTGGGAGTAGTTGCCGATCGCGCCGGCCCCGGCGTCGGACAGCGCGGCGTGCACGGCGGCGATCGCCGGGCCGACCGGCACGAAGGTGACGATCTTGTCCAGGGCCGGGCCGGGGACCGGTTCCAGCGGGCCGGACACGGTCAGGCCGAGGGCCGCGGCGAGCGCGTCGGAGACACCGGGGTCGGCGACGTCGGCGTTGGTGTGCGCGGTGAACAGCGCGACCCCGGCCCGGATGAGCCGGTGCAGCATCGCGCCCTTCGGGGTGTCGGTGCCGACACCGTGCACCCCGCGCAGCAGCAGCGGATGGTGGGTGACCAGCAGCTGGGCGCCGGAGGAGATCGCCTCGTCGACGGTCTCCGGGGTGGGGTCGACGGCGACCAGCACCCGGGAGACGGTGTCGTCGGGGTCGCCGCAGACCAGGCCGACCGCGTCCCAGTCCATGGCGAGCCGGGGCGGGTAGACCGCGTCGAGGGCGGCGATCACGTCGCGCAGGGTGCTCATGCCGACACCGCCAGCCGGCGCAGTGCCTCGTCGAGGGAGTCGACGAGGCGGCGGGCCGTCTCCGGCGGGCGGACCGCGACGCGCAGGTGGTCGGGCCCGAGACCGGGGAAGGTGTCGCCGCGGCGCACCGCGATCCCGGCCTCGCGCAGCATCCGCCGTACCTCCTCGCCAGTGCCGTCGGGCAGGTGGAGCAGCAGGTACGGGGCGGGTCCCGCCGACACGGCGACGCCGTCGACGCCCGACAGCGCCGTGGCCATCGAGACGCGGTGCGCGGCCAGCTCGCGGGCCTTCCGGTCCGCCGCGGAGACCGCGTCGGGCTCGCAGCAGGCGATGACCGCCTCCAGGGCGGGTGTGGAGACCGGCCACGGTGGGCGGGGTGCGGCGAGCCGGGCCAGCAGGTCGGGGGCGCCGAGCGCGTAGCCGGCGCGCAGCCCGGCCAGTGCCCAGGTCTTGGTCAGCGAGCGGAACACCAGCAGGCCGGGCACGCCCGCGTCGCCGGCGAGGGTCTCCGGCTCGCCGGGGACGGCGTCGGCGAACGCCTCGTCGACGAGCAGGATCCGTCCCGGGCGGGCGAGCGCGCGCAGCGAGTCGGCCGGGTGCAGCACCCCGGTGGGGTTCGTCGGGTTCCCGACGACGACGAGGTCGGCCTCCGCCGGCACCGCGGCCGGGTCGAGCGCGTGTCCGGTCGCGGCGTCGGTCAGCACCCGCACCACCTCCACCCCGCCGCTGCGCAGCGCGGCCTCCGGCTCGGTGAACCCCGGGTGCACGACGGCGGCGAGCCGGGGGCGCAGCATCGGGAGCAGCGCGAAGCCCTCCGCGCTGCCCGCGAGCACCAGCACCTCGCTCGCGTCGCGGCCGTGGCGCGCCGCGACGGCGGCGCGGGCGCGGGCGTCGTGGTCGGCGCGCGGGTAGCGGCCGAGCCCGTCCAGGGTCGCGGCGAGCCGGTCCCGCAGCCAGCGCGGGGGGCCGTCGCCGATCACGTTGACGGCGAAGTCGACGAGCCCGTCGGCGGCCTCGGCGTCGCCGTGGTGCCGCAGGTCGTGGCCGCCCGCGTGATCCGTCCCGGCCGCATGGTGATCGAACGGCATCGGGCCACCCTACGGCGCGCACCGATGCCCTGTGGACAATGGTCCACGCCACCCCGCCCGAGGCGTCAGGGTCGACGTCGGCACCCCCGCTCCCCGGAGGAACGTCGCAGTGAACGTCGTCTTCGTCTGTACCGGCAACATCTGTCGGTCCCCGATCGCCGAGAAGATCCTCGCCGCCGAGGTCGAGGCCGCCGGGCTGGCCGACCGGGTGCGGGTGACCAGCGCCGGGACCGGTCACTGGCACATCGGGCAGCCGATGGACGACCGCGCCGCCGAGGTGCTCGCCGAGCACGGCTACGACACCACCCACAGCGCCCGCCAGGTCGACTCGGAGATCCTGTCCGCGGACCTGCTGGTGGCGCTGGACATGGGGCACCTGCGGACCCTCGAGCAGTCGGTGCCCGATCCCAAGCGGGTCCGCCTGCTGCGCTCGTTCGACCCGGCGGCGCCCGCGGGCGCCGAGGTGCCCGACCCCTACTACGGCGGCCCGGACGGGTTCGCCGAGGTCCACGCCATGATCGAGGCGGCGATGCCCGGCCTGGTCGAGTACGTCACCCGGAACGCATGACCGACCGCGTCGCCCGGCTGACCGGCCGGTCGGTGCGCGAGGGCCCGGCCGGCCACCCGCCGCGCGCGACCCTGGACGACGGCACCGTCGTCGTGGTGAAGGACTCCTCGGCCGACCCGGGTGCGGCCAGGGCCGAGGCCGCGGGGCTGCGCTGGATCGCGGTGCCGGGCGGGCCACCGGTCCCGCACGTGTTCGGCGCCGACGACGCGCTCCTGGTCACCGGGCTCATCACCCCGGGCCGGGCGACGCCGGCCGCCGCCGAGCGGTTCGGCCGGGAGCTGGCGACGCTGCACGACGCCGGGGCCGACGCGTTCGGTGTCCCGCCGCCGGGCGGACCGGAGCTGGCGTGGATCGGTTGCACGCGGATGACGAACCGTCCCCACGACGGCCCCTGGGGCGACTGGTTCGCCGCCGACCGGGTGCTGCCCTACCTGCGGGCCGCCCGGGACCGCGGCTCCCTCGACCCGGCCGGGGCCGCCGTCGTCGAGGCGGTGTGCGGACGGATCGGCGCCCTGGCCGGTCCGGCGGAGCCGCCGGCCCGGCTGCACGGCGACCTGTGGTCGGGCAACGTGCTCTGGGGTCCCCGCGACGACGGGGACGGGGAAGGCGCCGCGTGGCTGATCGACCCGGCCGCGCACGGCGGGCACCGGGAGTCCGATCTCGCGATGCTGGACCTGTTCGGGCTGCCGCACCTCGACGTCGTCCTCGCCGCCTACGACGAGGCCGCCCCGCTCGCCGACGGGTGGCGCGAGCGGGTCGACCTGCACCAGCTGTTCCCGCTGCTGGTGCACGCGGTGCTGTTCGGGGGCGGATACGGCGCGCAGGCCGTCGCGGCCGCGCGCCGTCTCCGCTGATCCCCGGTCTCAGTACGCCCCGTGCTCCCCGCGCAGCGGGAACCCGGACCGACCGCCGTCTTCGAGCTTGACACCCAGCACCTGGTGGAGCTGGATGTTGTTCAGCTCGAAGCCCAGCCGGCACGCGGCCATGTAGAGCCGCCACACCCGGGCCCGGCCGACGCCGACCTCGGCCACGGCGTCGGTCCAGTTGCGCTCCAGGTTCGTGCCCCAGTCGCGCAGCGTCATGGCGTAGTGCTCGCGCAGGTTCTCCTCGTGCCGGATCTCGAACCCCGCCTCGTTCATCGCGTCCACCAGCACCGCGACCGGCTCCAGCTCCCCGTCGGGGAACACGTAGCGGTGGATGAACGGGTCGGTGTGGCGGTGGTCGGGCCGGTACGGCTGGGTGATGCAGTGGTTCAGCATCCGCCCGCCCGGCCGCAGCTTGGCGTACATCGACGCGAAGTAGGAGTCCAGGTTGGACTTGCCGATGTGCTCGGTGAGGCCGATGGAGGACACCGCGTCGTACACGCCGTCGGGGACGTCGCGGTAGTCGAGGTGCCGGACCTCGGCCAGGTCGGACAGCCCCTCGCGGGCGATCGCCTCCTGCGCCCAGGCTGCCTGCTCCTTCGACAGGGTCACCCCGAGCGCGCGGACGCCGTGCTCGCGGGCGGCGTGGCGGACCATGCCGCCCCAGCCGCAGCCGACGTCGAGCAGACGCATCCCCGGCTTCAGGTCCAGCTTGGTCGCGACCAGCTCGTACTTGGCGGCCTGCGCGGTCTCCAGCGACGCGTCGGCGTCGGGGTAGGCGGCACAGGTGTAGGTCATCGACGGTCCGAGCACGAACTCGTAGAACCGGTTGGACACGTCGTAGTGGTGCGAGATGGCCTGCGAGTCACGCCGCTTGGAGTGCAGCAGCCCCTTGGGGCGGGCCTCCAGGTCGGGCGGCGGCATCCGGTGCTCGCGCCAGTAGGGCAGCAGCCGCCGCGCGAGCCACAGCTGCTCCCGGCGCGGGATCGAGTGCAGCGTCACCTCCGACATCGCGCGCAGCGCGGTGTAGAGGTCCCCGTCGACGTCGATCTCCTCGGTGACGTAGGCCCGGGCCAGCCCGAGCGAGCCGGGTGCGCTCACCAGCCGGGCAAGTGCCCGGGGCGAGTTCACCCGCAACGTGACCGGGGCGTCGTCGGGTCCCGTCCGCGACCCGTCGAACGCCTCCACCCGCAGCTCACGCGTCGAGCCCAGGACGCGGGACAGGATCCCCGCCACCGGCTCGAGCGACGCGGTCCGCTGTTCCAGCACTCCTGTCATCGCCGATCCCCTCCCGTGTCGATCCTCGCGGTGCCCCTCAGCGGCCGGTGACCTTCCGGAACAGGTCGGGTGCCCGACCGTCCGGGTCGTACCGCTGCTTCACCGCGCGGTAGGCCGCACCGTTGTAGTGGGCCCAGAACTCGTCCTCGCCGTAGTGCACGGTCGAGTACAGCGACTTGTGCCCGCCCAGGTCGGCGACACACTCTTCGATCAGCCGGTTGTGTGCCCACCGGTCACCCGGTTTCTCCGGCACCGACGACCAGAACCCGACGTTGACGTAGAGCCGGCCCGGCTCCATCGGGTAGAGCGGCCAGGTCCGTTCGCCCCGCAGCTGCAGCGGGCACAGCCACACCGGCAGCACCGGGATCTCGCGGTGGAAGAACTCCAGGAACTCCGGGAGCCGCTCGACGGGGATCTCGACGTCCTGCACGACCATCTCCTCGGCCGTCCCGCCGAGGGCCTCGCGGACCCGGTTGGACGCGCCGTAGCGCTGGTCGAGGGCGACGAGCCGGCGGTAGACGTCCGACCGGCGCCAGCGGCGCGGCCAGAACCGGCGCACCACTGGGTGCTGCACGCCGAACGCCCGCGAGCACCAGAACCAGTCGGTGTCCCAGCGCCACAGGTAGTCGTGCACGGTGAGGTGGTCGACCGGGCGGCGCTGGAGCGACCGGTAGAACACCTCCTGGCCGGTGTAGTCGGAGATCCGGGCGCCCGGCATCGGTGCGTCGACGAACTCACCGGTGGTCAGGTACTGCTCGTCGGGTCCGAACACGACCCCGTCGAGGAAGTCGATCTCCCCCGCGGCGACGAACCGCTCGATCGCCGCCGACGCGGCGGACGCGGTCGGGTAGCGGTGGTGGGTGAGCTTCACGAAGGGCTTCACCGGGGCCAGCTCGACGACCAGCCGCAGGGCGTAGCCGAGCGTGCCGTAGGAGTTGGGGAACGCCGCGAACAGGTCGGCGTGCTCGCCGTCGGGGGTGACGTGCAGCAGCTCCCCGGCCGGGGTGAGCACGTCCATCTCCAGCACCGACTCGTGCGGCAGCCCGGCGTGGAACGACGTCGACTCGACACCGAGACCGGTGACCGCTCCCCCGAGGGTGATGGTCTTGAGCTGCGGGACGACCAGCGGCATCAACCCGTGGGCGAGGGTGGCGTCCACGATGGTCTCGTAGGTCGCCATCCCCTGGACCTCTGCGGTACAGCGCTCCGGGTCCACACCGAGCACACCGTTCAGCGCGGAGGTGTCGAGTCGGCGCGCGGCGGCCCCGGTGTCGCGGTCACCGAACCGGAACAGGTTCGACGACGGTTTCCCCAGCTGGACGGCGCCGGCTCCGGCGCGCGCCCGGCGCAGGTTCTCCACCGCGGCGTCGTGCGCGGTGCGGGTGGCGGTCCCGGCGAGCATGGCGGTGACGATAGACCCATATCGTTTGCGACGCTCAAGATTAACGGAGGGTCCTCCGTCACAGGGGCGCGACGATCTTCCCGGCGGGCGGCACCGGCACCGTCGTGATGTCATCGCCCGCGTGGCACACACCAACGAGAACCCCGCGCAGAACGTCACCTTCCCCTCCGGCGGCGGCACCGCGCACGGCTACCTGGCCCGCCCCGACTCGGGGTCCGGGCCCGGCCTGATCGTCATCCAGGAGTGGTGGGGCCTCACCGACCACATCGTGGACGTCACGAACCGGTTCGCCGCCGAGGGCTTCGTCGCGCTGGCGCCCGACCTCTACGGCGGACGCACCACCCACGACTCCGACGAGGCCGGCAAGCTCATGGCCGAGCTGCCGGTCCAGCAGGCGGCCACCGACCTGGCCGGAGCCGTGGAGTACCTGCTCGGGCGCGACGACGTGACCTCCTCGGCCGTCGGCGCCGTCGGCTTCTGCATGGGCGGCGGCTTCGTGCTGGTCCTCGCCGCGCAGCAGGGCGACAAGGTCGCGGCCGCGGTGCCGTTCTACGGCGTCCTGAAGGAGGACTACCCGTCGTTCGCGAACCTGACCGCGGCCGTGCAGGGCCACTTCGGGGCCGAGGACACCATGGCGACGCCGGACGCGGTGAGCTCGCTCGCCGACCGCATCGAGTCCGAGTCCGGCACCCGCCCGGAGTTCCTGCAGTACCCGGCCGGGCACGCCTTCTTCAACGACGAGAACCACATGGGGACCTACGACGCCGAGCAGGCGGAGATCGCCTGGACCCGCGCGACGCAGTTCCTGCGCGAGCACGTGAAGTAGGCGCCCTCACCGCCGGGAGAACAGCTCCCGCGCGACGGCGGGCAGCGTGGCGGGTCCGGTGCGCAGCCGGACCCGCTGCGCGGCCGCGGTGAGACCGGCGTACTCGTCCGAGGTCAGCACGATGTCCGCCGCAGCCACGTTGGACTCCAGCTGCGCCACGCTCGACGCACCGGGGATGGCGACGGTGTTCGGGTGGTGCACCACCCACGCCAGCGCGACCTGGGACGGCGTCGCGTCGTGCGCGGACGCGACGTCGCGCAGGGTGTCGGTGAGCGGGGCCAGCGCGGCCAGGTTCTCCGGCAGCCACTCCGGCTTGCTGCGGCGCACCGCGTTGGTGGGCCGGTGGTCGGCGTCGTAGCGGCCGGTGAGCAGTCCCTGGGCGAGCGGGCTGTAGGCCATCACGATGCGTCCGTGCGCAGCGGCGTGCGGGACGAGGGCCCCGGCGGGCAGGCGGCGCAGCAGGCTGAACTCGACCTGGTTGGACAGCACCGGTCCGCCCAGCGCCTCCTCCGCGGCCAGCCAGCGCTCCAGCGAGTACGAGGAGACACCGGCGTCGCGCACCAGGCCGGTCCGCTGCAGCTCGGCCATGCCGCGCATCGCCGACGCGTCGCCGATCAGCGGGTGCGGCTTGTGCACCTGGTAGAGGTCGAGCTCGGTCACCCCGAGCCGGGCGGCGGAGGCGACCGCGCGCCGGCGCAGCACCGGCCCCAGGGGCAGGACCGGGAAGAACTTCGTCGCGATCACGACCTCGTCGCGCCACCCGGGGCCGCCGCAGGCACGCAGCGCGTCGCCCAGGATCCGTTCGCTGCGCAGCGGGCCGTAGAGCTCCGCGGTGTCGAACACGGTGACACCCAGCTCGCGGGCACGGGCGACGATCCGCCCGGCCTCCAGCGTGTCGCCGTAGCCCCACTCGCTCGTGCCGAACTGCCAGGTGCCCAGCCCCATCACCGACCAGCGTCGTGGTCCGGAAGCGAGGCCGTCGAGGTAGCGCACCTGCGCAGTGTCCTCCACGCCGCCGGGGCCCGCCCGCACCCCGCTACCGCACGGGAGCCCCCGGTCCCAGCGGGATCCCCAGTGCCCACCAGGCGAAGAACAGCAGGGTCCAGACGACCGTCATCGCGATCGCGAGCGGGAGCGTGTACGACGCGAGCGTCCCGATGCCCGCGTCCTTGCGGTACCGCTGCAGGAACCCCAGCGCCATGATGAAGTACGGGCTCATCGGGGTGATCGCCGTCGAGCCGGAGTCGGCGATCCGGAACAGCGCCTGGGTGGTCTCGGGCGGCACGTCGACCAGCATCAGCATCGGCACGATCACCGGCGCCGCGATCGACCACATCGCCGTCCCGCTGGTCACCATCACGTTCACCACGGTGAGCACGGCCAGCACCATCAGGAACACGACCGGGATCGGGACGCCGGTGGTGCGCAGCGCGTCCGCGGCGACGACGGCGAGCACGTCCCCGACATGGGTCCAGTCGAAGTAGGCCAGGAACTGGGCGATCGCGAAGAACAGCGCCAGCACCGGGGCCATCTGCCGGATCCCGTCGGCCATCAGCTTCGGGACGTCCGCGGCGGTGGTGATCGTGCCGACCGCGCGCCCGAAGACCGTGCCGAGCAGGCCGAACAGCAGCGCGATGACCGCGCCGATCCCCTCCACCAGCGGGGACTCGACGATCGACCCGTTCTCCCCGCGCAGCGGCGACCACTCCGGGGCCATGACCGCGACGAGCAGCACTGCGAAGGCCAGCAGCACCCAGCCGGCGCGGCGCAGGCCGGACCGTTCGGCCGCCGACAGGCTCAGGCCGGCGACGTCGTCGTCGGGGGCGTCCGGGTCGGGGTCCAGGTCCGGGCGCTCGGCCAGGACCAGCCGGGTCACCGCCGTGATCACCAGCGCGAGCACGACCGAGGAGACGATGTTGAAGAACCAGTTGCCGACCGGGGTCACCACGACCTCCGGGTCCACGATCCGGGCCGCGGCGGTGGTGATGCCGGCGAAGATCGCGTCGTTCGGGGTGGGGACCGGGCTGGCGTCGTAGCCCGAGGCGATGGCGGTGTAGGCGACGACGATCCCGAGGATCGGCGAGCGGCCCACCGCGCGGAACGCGAGCCCGCCCAGCGGCACAAGGATCACGTACGCCGCGGCCGACGCGACGTGCGCGACGGTCCCGGCGAACGCGACCGCGAACACCACCAGCGACGCCGGCACCCGGGCGACCCCGGCCCGCATGGCCGCGGCGAGCAGCCCGCTGCGCTCGGCGACGGCGACGCCCATGATCACCGTGACGATGGTGGCCATCGGTGGGAACTGCGCGAAGTTGTCGATCATCGACGAGACGGCCATGGCGAGGCCGTCGCCGGAGAGCAGGTTCCGCACCGCGACCGGCTCGCCGTCGGGTGCCACCACCGCGACGCCCGCCGCCGCCAGTCCCGCGCTGATCACGGCGAGGATCGCCGACAGCACCCAGAACAGCCAGAACGGGTGCGGCAGCGCGTTCCCGACGCGTTCGACGACGGCCATCGCCCGCACCAGCCGGGGCAGCTCCCGGTCCGACGTGCCGGCGGGCGCGCTCACCGCGGACCCCCGAGCCCGAAGAAGTCCCCGATCAGCGCGGTGGCGCGCACGGTCTGTGTCGTGACGCCGCCGCCGGAGTAGGCGGTCGCGCCGGGCCAGGTGTGCCCGCCGCCGTCGACGGCGACGTGCGCCACCCGGGCTCCGTCGCGGCAGCCCCGCCAGGTCGAGATGGTGACGTCGGGCTCGATCCGGCGGATCTGCGGGCGGGCCCGGCAGCCGTCGCGGGCGACCCACTCGGCGACCTTCGCCGGGATCGCGGGCAGGCCGCGGTCGGCGTCGCCGGTGTAGGGGATCGTGGCGTCCCCGGTGCCGTGCACGAACAGCGCGGGGACCGGGCGGCCGGGCCGGCACGGCGGCTCGCCGTCGCGGTAGTAGGCGCCCGCGACCGGGGCGATCGCGGCGATCCGGTCGGACATCCGGCAGGCCAGGATCTCGGTGAAACCGCCGCCGTTGGACTTGCCGGTGGCGAAGACCCGGCCGGGGTCGACGCAGAGGGTGGACTCCAGGTCGTCGAGGAGGTCCCCGGTGAAGGCGACGTCGTCGACGCCCGGCGCCGAGTACGGCGCGCCCTGCCAGGAGCGCTTGCCCTCTCCCCCGGGGACCCCGTCGGGATAGGCGACGACGGCCGGCAGCCCGGACAGGCCGGAGAAGTTCTCGGTGGTGGCGCCGTCGTTGCCGCGGCCGTGGAAGACCAGGACCACCGGGGTGGGCCGGTCGGGGCGGTAGCCGTCGGGCAGGTGGACCCGCACGCTGCGTTCCCGGCCGCCGCTGTCGATGGTGCGGACCGCGGTCGTGCCCGCTGCCTGCGGCGGTGTGGTGCCGCAGCCGGGGGTCGGAGCTCCGACCGGTCCTGGGGCCGCGCCGGGGCCGGGCCGCCCGGGCGTCGCGCCGGCGGGTCCCGTTGCCTCGGGGCCGGGCAGCCCGGGGGCCGTGCCGGTGCCGGCGGGTCCGGCCGTCGCCTCGGGGCCGGGCGTCCCGCCCGAGGCGGGCGCGCCGGAGGCGGTCGGGGCGACGGCGGCGCCGGTGGTGAGGGCGGCCGCGACGAGGCAGGCCGTCGCCACGGCACGCAGGCGGGCTCTGCCGGGACGTCGGGTCACGTCCGACGGGCGTTCCGGGACGGACGGCGTCGTCGCGGGTCGTGGCGCTGCCGTCGGCCTCGGTGCTGACGATCTCGGTGCGGACATGGGGTTCCCTTCGGACGGCGTCGTCGACGGCCGGTGCTGGTCCCGCCCGGTCACGGGGCAGGTCGTGCGACGGGGGCACCGGTGGCGCCACCGCGGGAGTGCTGTGGATCCGTACGGGTCGGAGGACGTCAGGCCCTGAGCCACGCCGTGACGAAGTCGGTGATCCGGTCGACGATCGCGGCGACGATCGCCTCGCCGTGCTCCGGGTCGGCCCGGCGGGGTTCGCCGAGGACCCCGTTCTCCGACAGGCGGTCGTAGGGCGCGGTGAGCGTCGGACCACCGCGCCGCCGGGCCAGTGCGCCGAAGGCATCGAGCTCGGTGAGCCGGGTGGTCCCGGCCGCGAGCCGGTCGGTGTGCACCAGATGCGGTGCCACGGCGAGCATCTGCGCCGTCTCGGCCTGCCCGCTGTGCCCGCTGACCTCGGGCGGCCCGGCCGCGGCGACGACGTCGGCGGCCAGCGGGGTGAGCGGGCTCCACGCGAACTGCAGGTCCGGGCGTGCGGCGAGGAGGTCCTGCGCGACCGTCGCGAGAGTGGCGTCGTTCCCGCCGTGCCCCGTGACCACGCAGATCTTGCGCCAGCCGTGCCGGTACAGGCCCTCGACGTACTCGCGCACGAGCGTGGCGAACGTCGTGGTGGTCAGGCTGACCGTCCCGGCGAAGGCCAGGTGGTGCGGCGACACCCCGACCGGCAACGACGGCCCGACCACCGCGGTGCCGCCCAGTGCCGCGGCGACCCGGTCGCAGACCGCCTCGGCGCGGATCAGGTCCGTCGCGAGCGGCAGCCCCGGCCCGTGCTGTTCGAAGGCTCCCGCCGGCAGCAGCACGACCGGGCTGTCGACGACGGCGGCCGCGGCCTCGACCGTCGTCATCTCCCCCAGGCGTCGCGTGCTCACGCGCCCACCGCCTCGGCGATCGAGGTGAGGTGCTCGCGGCAGAGCCGCTCGGCCAGGTCCGGGTCGCCCCCGCGGACGGCGTCGAGCAGCGCGACGTGCTCGGCGTGGTCGCGCTCGCGGTCGTCGTAGCGGTGCCGGATCTCGACCTGGTCGCGGGCGCGGATGTGCAGCAGCGCCTCCACCGTCTCGCGGAGCAGGGCGTTGCCGCTGGTCGCGGCCAGTGCGACGTGGAAGTGCACGGCCGGGCGGTGGTCGCGGACCGGCGGGTGCAGGGCGTTGGTGACGCTCTCGGCGAGCATCGCCAGCCCGGCGGTGTCACGCTCCCGGGCCGCGGCGGCCGCGATCGACGGTTCCAGGACGAGCCGGGCGCGGATCAGCTCGTGCACGCCGTCGGAGGTCCGCGACGGGCGGTGCGGGTTCGCGAGCAGCCGCCGCCCGACCCCGTCGCCGACGTAGGTGCCCGAGCCGTGCCGGAACTCCACCGCACCGGTGGCCTCCAGGCGTCGCAGCGCCTCGCGGACCGTCGGGGTGGTGACCTCGAACCGTCGCGCCAGGTCGCGGGAGGACGCGAGCTGGTCCCCCGGGCCGAGGTTCCCGGTCCGGATGATGTCCATGATGTCGTCGGCCAGGCGCTCCGACAACGTCTCCCCTGCGGTCATAAAGTGACTAAATCACTTAGCCGCCTCACCGGTCAATCCCTCTGCTCGTCGGCGCGCGCTGATCCGTCCGGCGCGCGCGTCCGGACGCGCGCGCCGGACGGATCAGCGCGCGGACTGGGGATCAGCGCTCGGGCCGGGAGGCGGCAGGGCCGGCGCGCTCGGTCAGGCGCCGACCGCGGGGCCTGCCTCGTCGTCGGGAGTGTCCGCGGCGGCGTCCCAGTCGGTCAGGGCCCGGTCGAGCTCCGGCCAAGTCGTGTCCCGGGCCCGGCGCCCGGTCAGCACGCCCAGGTGCCCACCCGGCGAGGTCGAGAACCGGACCTCGGGGCTGCCGGTCAGCAGCGGCACGCCGGCACGCACCGCGCGCAGCGGGGCGATGACGTCGTCCCGCCCGGCGACGACGAGCACCGGCACACCGACGTCGGCCAGCTCCACGTCGCGCCCGCCCAGGCGCAGTCCGCCGCTCGCGAGATCGTTGCTGCGGAGCAACAGGTGGAACAGCTGCCCGAACACCCGCCCCGGGTAGCCGTGCATGTTGCTCATCAGGTGGTCGACGGCCTCGATCTGGGCCAGGCAGTCCCGGTCGTCGATCCGCGACGCGATCGCGAGCGGCTTGGTGACGAGCCGGTCCACCGCGGTCAGCTGGAACGCCCAGCTCACCATCGGCGCCGGGAAGCTGCCGACGGCCCGGTAGATCGACGAGACCAGCCGGCCACCGCTGATCTGCGCGAGCGGCCGGAACGGCGCCACCAGCGGCACCCGGGAGATGTCGACCGGGGTGCCGATCGCGGCGACCGAGCGCACCGGCAGCGGGTCGCGTGCCTGCACCGCGGCGGCGACGGTGAGCAGCGCGAAGATCCCGCCGAGCGACCAGGCGACGAGGTGCACCTCGTCGCCGGTCTCCTCGGCGACCCGGCGGACCGTGTCGGGCAGCAGCTCGTCGACCCAGCTCTCGATGCCCAGGGTGCGGTCGGAGAACGACTTGGGCCCGTAGTCGATCAGGTAGACGGTCCGGCCCTGCTGCAGCAGGTGCTCCACCAGCGAGCAGCCGCGGCGCAGGTCGTAGGCGAAGTCCGGGGCACCCAGCGGCGGCACGAGCAGCACCGGCGCGCCCTCGGAGGGATCCACGCCGGACAACGGGCGGTACCGGAACAGGATCCCCTGCGGGGAGCCCACCACCGCGTCCCGCGGCATCCGGCGCAGGTCGGCGAGGTGGCCGACCACGGCCCGGTCCCACACGTTGGCGACGGCGTCCACGAGATCCACGGGCGCACCCTATCGGCACGCGTGGGTCATCGACGGCCCGCGAGGACGACCGGAGTTACCCGTCGGTATGTGAGACTGCCGACCATGCAGCGCGAGATCTTCGACGACGAGCACCACGCGTTCCGTGACCTGTGCCGGACCTTCATCGCGAAGGAGGTCACCCCTCACCACGAGCAGTGGGAGGAGGACGGCCAGGTCGACCGAGCGGTATGGACCGCGGCGGGCGCGGCCGGCCTGCTGGGCACCGCCGTCCCCGAGGAGTACGGCGGGGGCGGGGTCGACGACTTCCGCTACAACGCGATCCTGGCCGAGGAGATCGTCGCGGCCGGTGCGAGCGGCATCGGCTTCCCGCTGCACAACGACGTCGTGCAGCCCTACCTGCTGCGGCTGTGCACCGACGAGCAGAAGAAGCGCTGGCTGCCCGGCTTCTGCTCCGGCGAGCTGATCACCGCGATCGCCATGACCGAGCCCGGGACCGGCTCGGACCTCCAGGGCATCGCGACCAACGCCCGTCGCGACGGCGACGACTGGATCCTCAACGGCTCCAAGACCTTCATCACCAACGGCATCCTGGCCGACCTGGTGATCGTCGTCGCCAAGACCGACCCCGACGCCAAGCACCTCGGCTTCACCCTGTTCGTCGTGGAGCGCGGGATGGAGGGCTTCGAACGCGGCCGCCGCCTGAAGAAGGTCGGCATGAAGGCCCAGGACACCGCGGAGCTGAGCTTCACCGACGTCCGGGTGCCCGACGCGAACCGGCTCGGCGAGGTCGGGCAGGGCTTCATCTACCTCATGCAGAACCTCGCCCAGGAGCGGCTCTCGATCGCCGTCGCCTCGGTGGCGGGCGCCGAAGCCGCCGTGAAGATGACGCTGGAGTACACCAAGGAGCGCAAGGCCTTCGGCCGCCCGGTGGCGAACTTCCAGAACACCCGCTTCGAGCTCGCCGAGATGGACACCGAGGTGTCCATCGCCCGGGTCTTCGTGGACCGCTGCATCACCGAGCACAACGGCGAGGGCGAGCTGTCGGTACCCGACGCGGCCAAGGCCAAGTGGTGGTGCTCGGACCTGCAGAACCGGGTCGTCGACCGCTGCGTGCAGCTGCACGGCGGCTACGGCTACATGCTCGAGTACCCGATCGCCCGCGCGTTCGTCGACTCCCGCGTGCAGGCGATCTACGGCGGCACGAACGAGATCATGAAGGAGATCGTCGGCCGGTCGCTCATCGGCTGAGGCCGCCCGCCACGGCGTCCAGGGCCCGCGCGATGTCGGCGACGAGATCGCGCGGGTCCTCCAGCCCCACCGACAGGCGCAGGTGCCCGAGGCGGCGGAACTCCGGCGGGAAGTGCGCCGCCCGGCCGTCGCCACCGGCCCCGACGTGCACGATCAGCGACTCGTCGTGGCCCAGCGACACCGCCGAGGTGATGACGCGCAGGCCCGCGACGAACCGGTTCTGCAGCTCCGGCGGCCCGTCCAGGGCGAAGGCCAGCATGCCGCCGTACCCGCCGTCGAGGGTCCGGGTCGCGAGCGCGTGCTGCGGGTGCGACGCCAGACCCGGGTAGGCCACGTAGGCGACCTCCGGGCGGGACTCCAGGTACTCCGCGACCTGCTGCGCGCCGGCGCAGTGCGCGCGCATCCGCATCGGCAGGGTCACCGCGCCCCGGGCGATCAGCCAGGCGTTGAACGGGCTGATGACTCCCCCGGCGTCGACCATCGCGTCGGCCCGGATCCGCTCGACGAGCTCACGGCGACCGAGCACGGCACCGCCCATCGCGTCGCCGTGGCCGTTGACGTACTTGGTCAGCGAGTGCACGACGAGGTCCGCGCCCCGCTCCAGCGGGCGTTGCAGCACCGGCGTCGCGAAGGTGGCGTCGACGCTGAGCAGGGCGCCCGCCTCGTGCGCGATCGCGGCGACGGCGTCGACGTCGGTGATCCGGGTGGTCGGGTTGGCCGGGGTCTCGACGTGCACCAGCCGGGTCCGCGGGCGGATCGCGGCGCGCACCGCCTCCGGGTCGGAGGAGTCGACCAGGGTGGCGGTGATCCCCCACCGGTCCGGCAGCAGCTCGGTGAGCAGCCGGTGGGTGGCGACGTAGGTCACGTCGGAGCTGACGACGTGGTCGCCGCTCCGCAGGAACGTGAAGAACACCGCGTGCAGCGCCGCGACGCCCGAGGCCAGTGCGACCGCGGCGCACCCGCCCGGCGACACCCCGGCCGGGTCCTCCAGGGCGACGAGCTTGTCCTCCAGCCAGCCCTGGTTCGCCCCGCCGTTGCGGGTGTAGAGCCGGGTCGCGGTGCCCGACCAGTCCAGCTCCGAGGGGTCCTCGGGCAGGGCGTAGGAGTTGGCCGCGACGATCGGGCGGCGGATCGCGCCGGTCCCGGCGTCGACGTCGTTGCCCGCGTGCACCGCGCGGGTCGCGAGGAAGGGTGGTCGGTCGTCGCCGGGGGTCACGCCGGAGATCATGCCTCGGCGATCGGCTCCGGGGCGCGCAGCGACGGGCCCGCGTCCGGCACGACCAACGGGGTGCCGGTGACCGGGTCGGGCAGCACCCGGGCCCGCAGCCCGAACACGTCGGCGAGCAGCTCCTCGGTGACGACCTCGGCCGGCGGCCCCGCCGCGACGATCCGGCCGTCCTTCATCGCGACGAGCCGGTCGGCGTAGCGGGCGGCCAGGTTCAGGTCGTGCAGCACCATGACCACGGTGCGACCGGCCTCGGACTGCAGCCGCCGCACCAGCTCCAGCACGTCCACCTGGTGGGCCAGGTCGAGGAAGGTGGTCGGCTCGTCGAGCAGCAGCAGGTCGGTCTCCTGGGCCAGGGCCATCGAGATCCAGGCCCGCTGGCGCTGGCCGCCGGACAGCTCGTCGACCGGGCGCTCGGCGAGGTCGGACAGGCCCGTCCAGGTCAGCGCCTCGGCGACGGCGCGCTCGTCGTCCGAGGACCACTGCCGGTACCAGGCCTGGTGCGGGTGCCGACCGCGGGCGACGAGGTCGCCGACGGTGAGCCCCTCGGGCGCCAGCGGCGACTGCGGCAGGATCCCCAGCACCCGCGCGACCTCCTTGGTCGGGGTGCGGTCGATCCGCTTGCCGTCGAGCAGCACCTGGCCGGCCCTGGCGGGCAGCAGCCTGCCCAGCGCGCGCAGCACGGTGGACTTGCCGCAGCCGTTGGGGCCGATCACGGTGGTGACCGCGCCGGGCAGCACCTCCAGGTCCAGCCCGTCGACGATGGTGCGGTCGCCGTAGCCGAGCGTGACCTGCTCGGCCGACAGCCGGACCTCGCCGGGGCGGACGGGTTCGCCCGCGGTGGTCGTCGAGGAGGCGGTGGCCTCCGCGACACTGATGTCCTCGACGGTGCTCATCGACGGGCCTCCTGGCGGGTGCGGGCGAGCAGGTACAGCAGGAACGGGGCGCCGAGCACCGCGGTCACGATGCCGACCGGGAGCTCGACGGACCCCAGTGCGGTGCGGGCGATCAGGTCGGACAGCACGGTCAGCGCGGCGCCCAGCACGAGCGAGACCCCGATCGGCGGGGTCCCGACCCGGCAGAGCCGGCGCGCGATCTGCGGGGTGACCAGTGCGATGAAGGCGATCGGGCCCGCGGCCGCGGTCGCGACCGAGGCGAGGCCGACGGAGACGAGCAGCAGCGCGGTGCGGGCACCGTTCACCCGCACGCCGAGGCCGCGGGCGGTGTCGTCGTCGAAGCGCAGCGCGCCCAGCAGGTGCACCAGGACCAGCGCCGCGGGCACGAGCACCAGCATCGCGATCGACAGCGGGACGACCTCGTTCCAGCTGCGCGCGTTCAGGCTGCCGTTCAGCCAGACCTGGGCCTGCGCGGCCTGGTAGATCTGCGCGACGGTCAGCAGCCACTGCACCGCCGCGACGAGCACGGCCTGGATGCCGATGCCGATCAGCACCAGCCGGAAGCCCTGGATGCCCTTGCGCCAGGCCAGCACGTACACCGCGACCGAGGCCACGAGCCCGCCGCTCAGGGCGGCGAGCGGGATGCCGAGCGAGGCGAACGCGCCGCCGACCCCGGCCGCGCCACCGCCGAGCACGATGACGAACACCGCCGCGGCGCTGGCGCCCCACTGGACGCCGATGATGTCCGGGCTCGCCAGCGGGTTGCGGGCGACCGCCTGCAGGATGGCCCCGGACACGGCGAGCGCGCCGCCGACCAGGGCGCCGACCAGGGTGCGCGGCAGCCGCAGCTCCAGCACGACGAGCTGCTGGCCCGCGTCACCGCCGCCGAACAGCGTCGCCAGCACGTCGGTGATCGCGATCGGGTAGTCGCCGCGGCCCATGTTGACCGCGGCGGCCAGCACCAGCGCGACGGCGCAGACGAGCAGCACCACCGCGGTGCGCACGCGCAGCACGCCGGAGAAGCGGCCCGCGCGGACGGCGCGGCGGCCGGGGACGACCACCGTCGAGGGCCGGGGCCCGGTGTCCGGGTCGGTCAGCGTGCTCACACGGCCCCCAGCTTGCGTCGGCGCACCAGCGCGATGAAGAACGGCCCGCCGATCAACGCGATCACGATGCCGACCTGCAGCTCGCCGGGGCGGGCCACCACCCGTCCGACGACGTCGGCGAGCAGCAGCACCACCGCCCCCGCGAGACCGGCGGCGGGCAGCAGCCACCGGTGGTCGGGCCCGGTGAACACCCGCACGACGTGCGGCACGATCAGCCCGAGGAACGCGATCGGCCCGCAGGCCGCGGTGGCCGCACCGGCGAGCAGCGTGATCGCGACGACGCCGACGACCCGGGTCCGGCGGACCGAGTGCCCCAGCGAGGTGGCGACGTCGTCGCCGAGGGAGAGCGCGTTGAGCGCGGGCGCGCTGGCCAGCGCGAGCACCGTGCCCACGAGGATGAACCACACCACCTGGCCGCCGACCGCGGCGTCGCGCCCGGCGAGCGAGCCGACCACCCAGAACCGGTAGGCGTCGAGGCTGGTCTCGTCGAGCAGCACCACCGAGGACGTGCCCGCCTGCAGCAGGAAGCTCACCGCCGCCCCGGCCAGCGCCAGCGAGACCGGGGTGGCGCCGCCGGGTGCCCGGGTGCCGATCACGAACACCACGACGCTGGCGACCAGCGCGCCGGCGAAGGCGAACCAGACGTAGCCGAACAGCGTGCTGACGCCGAAGACGTAGATGCCGATGACGACGAAGAACGCCGCCCCCGCGTTGACGCCCAGCAGGCCCGGGTCGCCGAGCGGGTTGCGGGTGAAGCCCTGCACGAGCGCGCCGGCCAGGCCGAGCGCGATCCCGACCAGCAGCCCGAGCAGGGTGCGCGGGATCCGCAGGGACCGGATGACCACGTCGTTCTCGCTGCCGGTCGGGGCGACCAGCGCGGAGAACACCTCGTTCACCGGGATGACCTTGGTCCCGATCGCGATGCTGGCCAGCACCGCCAGCAGCAGCGCCGCGGCCAGCGCCGCGAGGCCGATCAGCCGCCGGCGGCGCAACGACCGCCGTGGGGGGGCCGGCTGCTGCACCGACGGTGGTCGGACCCGGATCGCGTTCACCTTGCTCGTGGCCCCCTGCTCGACCGGATGCCCCACCCATCCGGTGCGGCTCCGCTCACCATAAGTGAGGCTGCCCTACGACAGAACACCCCCGTGCGTCACGTCGCCCGCACGGCGGGATGCTCGGCGGGTGTCCACCGAGCCCTCCGCGTCCGGTCCCCCGCCCGTCCGGCCGCGGGTCACCGCGGTCATGGTCAGCTCCGCCGACGGTGCCGTGAGCGCGGGCGGGGCCGGCTCCGGCGGCTTGTCCACCCCCGCCGACCGGGACCTGTTCCGCGCCCTGCGCCGGTCCGCCGACTGCGTGCTCGTCGGGGCGGGCACCGCACGGGACGAGGACTACCGCGGGGTCCGGCCGCGCCGTCCCGGGCCGAACGGGCGCCGGCCAGGGCCGCCACCGCCGGTCGTCGTCGTGACCGGGTCGGCCGGGCTGGACCCCGGCGCACGGCTGTTCACCGACACCGTCACCGCACCGGTCGTACTCACCACGGCCGCCGCCCCTGCCGACCGGCGGGCCGCGCTCGCCGCCGCGGGCGCCGACGTCGTCCTGCTCGACGACCTCTCCCCCACCACGCTGCTCACCGCCCTCGCCCGCCGCGGCCACACCTCCGTGCTGTGCGAGGGCGGGCCGACCCTGCTCGGCGCGCTGGTCGGGGCCGACGTCGTCGACGAGCTGCGCCTCACCCTGGTCCCGGTGCTGGTCGGGGGCCCCGAGAGGCGGATCGCGACCGGGCCGGACCCCCTCCCCGCACCGCGTGCGCTGCGCCTGGCCGGCCACGAGGCGGCGGCCGACGGGACCCTGCTCCTGCACTACGTCCGCGCCACCGCCGCCGTCCCGGCTGCGCCGAACGGGTGAACCACCGTGAGGAAGGTCCGGGGACGGGCATCCCACGGGGGACATCACACGCACCGCGGCGGGCCCCCAACCCGGGTCCGGCCCGTGAGAGGAGCACCGATGACCTCCGGCACCCCGACCACCACCTCCACCTCGACACCGGCCGCGACACCCACGGGACGCCTCGCCGAGGGCACCGGTCAGGGCCGCACCACCATCGCCCCGTCCGTCGTGCAGAAGATCGCCGGCATCGCCGCCCGCGAGGTCTCCGGGGTGTACGCGATGGGGTCGGGCGCGTCGCGTGCCTTCGGTGCGCTGCGCGAGCGCATCCCCGGCGGCGGCACCAGCGGCGCCTCGACCGTCGCGGGCGTGGCGGTCGAGGTCGGCGAGAAGCAGGCCGCGATCGACCTGGACGTCGTCGTCGAGTACGGCGTCGCCATCGCCGACCTGGCCTCGGCGGTGCGCCGCAACGTCATCGGCGCCGTCGAGCGGATGACCGGGCTGGAGGTCATCGAGGTCACCATCTCGGTGAACGACATCCACCTGGCCGGCGAGGACGACAGCCGGGACGAGGCCCCGGCGGCTCCCGCCCCGACCGGCCGCGTCGTGGAGTGACGGTGCCGGAACGGAGCCCGGCCGTCCTGGCCGAGCTGGTCGCCGAGACGGTCGCCGCGCACCCGTCGGTGGTGCGGCTCGACGGCGGCGCGTTCGGCACCATCGCGACCTGGCTGCCCGGACGACGGCTGGTCGGCGTCGGGATCGACCGTGCCGACGATCCGGTCGAGATCGGGGTGGTGCTGCGCCTGGACCGGCCGATCCCGGCTACCGTCGCGGCGCTGCGGGCATCGGTCGCTCCCTTGGTCGACGGGGTCCCGGTCGACGTGACGGTGACCGACGTGGAGGTCACCTGAGGTGGAGGTGGAAACGGGATGGTCGAGCCGGACCCCGGCGCGCACGGGGGCCTGACCCCCGAGCAGCGGTCGGCCTACCGCTCGTTCGTCCGTACCCACCACCCCGACCGCGGGGGTGACCCGGAGGTCTTCCGCGCCGGGCTGGCCCGCTTCCGCGCCCTGGCGGCCGACCCGCGCGGCGGCCCGACCCCCGGCCTCGGCGACCCCGACTACGACGACCCCCGCTACGACGCACCGATCGAGATCGTGCGCGACCTGCCGCTGCCGACCCGGGTCCTGGTGGCCCTGATCCGCACCGTCCGACGTCGCACGCACCCCCGGGTCGACCGGCCCGGCCGGCACTCACCCCGACCCACCCGTCCCGGAGAGGACATCTCATGAACGCCACCCAGACCGGCCTGCTCGCGGGCCTCCTGCTGGGCGTCGCCGGTGCCACCGGCGGCTTCCTGGCCTTCGTCATCACCCTGGTGCTCGGCATCATCGGCCTGGTGGTCGGCCGGGTCCTCGACGGCGAGCTGGACCTGTCCGGCCTCGGCCGGGGCCGCGACCGGTGAGCACCCTCCCCGACCCCGCCGAGCGCGGCGTCCTGGAGATCGATCCGGCGGTGCTGCGCAAGATCGTCGAGTACGCCGCGGACACCGCACCGGCCACCCGGCACCGCGCCCGGCGGGTCGCCGGGCTCGACGTCGGCGAGTCCGGACCGACCGCCCGGGTGACCCGGCGGCCCGGTCCGGCGCGGGGCACGGTCGGGGGCGCCAGCGGCGACACGACCGGCGACGCCGGGGAGGTCGACGTCCGGCTGCGGCTCACCCTGGCCCACCCCGGGTCGGTGCGGGCCGCCGTCGCCGAGGTCCGGGAGCGGATCGACGCCGACCTGCGTCGCACCACAGGGCACCGGCTGCGCGGCCTGACCGTCGAGGTCGAGGCCCTCCGATCGGGGGACGCCGGGCCACGCCCGGCCTCCCCCCGCGTGCAGTAGACGTGCAGTAGAACCGTCGGACCCGTGACCGAGTCGGAAGAGGGAGGCCGGACCCTGTGCGTGTCCTGCTCCGCGTTCTCGCGCCGCTGCTGAGCCTGGTGGTGGCCGCGATCGGCGCGCTCGTCGTCGTCGAGGTGGTGGCGGCCTGGGTCGGCCGGGTCTCCGGCCCCGGGCTGCTCGTGCCCTGGCGGGACTGGCGCACCACCGTCCAGAACACCCTGTGGACCGCGCAGCCGGTGCTCTGGGTCGCGGTGGGGGTGATCGTCGTCGGGGCCGTGCTGCTGCTCGTCGGGTTGCTCGCCCGGCGCCACGACGTCGCACTCGACGCGCCGTCGCCCGGGCTCACCGTCGCCACCGCGCCGCGGGTGCTGGCCCGCCTGGTCGGCACCCGGGTCCGGGCCGCGGACCCGGTGACCGCGGCCTCGGTGACCGCGTCGGCCCGCTCGGTCGTGGTGAACGCCCGCGGCCGCGGGGACCTCGACGTGCTGCGCGAGGCGGCCCGCGACGCCGCCTCCGGCGTCCTCGACGCGCTTCCCCTGGCCCGGCGGCCGCGCCTGACCGTGCGCGCGACCCCGGACCAGCCGGGCTCGAAGGGAGTGCAGTGATGACCGACGACGCGAGCTCGACCGGGATCCCGGCAGGAGGGGCGCCGGCACCCGCCCTCGCGAACCCGCGCCGCGCGGCGCGGACCGCGCGGCGCGCCCAGTACCGCTCCGCGGGCGGTGCCCGCACCGGCCTCGTCCTCCTCGGCGGGCTGCTGCTCGCCGTCGGCGTGCTCACCGTGCTCCTGGTGACCGGGGTCTTCGGGCGGGGCCGCCCGCAGCGCCCGCTGCTGGACCCGGTGGTCGAGCAGTTCCTGCTGGCCAACGGCACCGCCGCCCGGGTGGTCGCGGTGCTGGCCGGGCTCGTGCTGGTGCTGCTCGGGCTCTGGTGGACCGCCCGGTCGCTGCGTCCGGAACCCCGCCCGGAGCTGGTCCTGGACGGCGGACCGGACACCGAGATCCGGATCGGCGCCTCCGCCGCGGCCGACGCCGTCGCCGACGGCGCTGCCACACTGCCCGGGGTGACCCGGGCCCGCGCCCGGATGGTCGGCAGTGCCGCCGCGCCCGCGGTGCGCGCCACCGTGTGGGTCGACGAGGACGTCGCCGACGGGGAGGTCGCCGAGATCTGCCGCCGCCTCGACGCCGAGATCCTGCCCGCGATCCGCGACGCGCTGGGGATGGCGGACCTGCCCGTCGCGGTGCGGCTGGAGCTGGACGCGGCCCGTCGCGACGACCGCCCACGGGTCTCCTGACCCACCGGCCGGGTGCGTGACCCGGCTCACAGGAGCCGGGCCGGCCGGCGTCCGTACGGTCGTCGGCATGAGTGCAGTGCTGGACGGCAGGACGGCCCTCGTCACCGGGGCGGGCAGCGGGATCGGGGCCGCGGTGGCGCGCCGGCTCGTCGCCGACGGGGCGCGGGTGTACGCGGTGGACCTCGCCGAGGACCGGGTGGCCCCGCTGGCCGCCGAGAGCGACCTGGTCACGCCGCTGGGGTGCGACCTGTCCGACCTCGACGCCGTGGAGCAGCTGCCCACCGACGTCGACATCCTGGTCAACAACGCCGGCCGCCAGCACGTCTCGCGGCTGGAGGAGTTCGACCGGGAGATGTTCTCGAACATCCTGCGCCTGATGCTGGAGTCGCCGTTCCGGCTGATCCGCCGGTCGCTGCCGCACATGTACGCCCGTGGCTGGGGCCGGGTCGTGAACATCTCCTCCGCGCACGGCCTGCGGGCCTCGCCGTACAAGTCCGCCTACGTCTCGGCCAAGCACGGCCTCGAGGGCCTGTCGAAGGTCACCGCGCTGGAGGGCGCCGAGCACGGCGTGACCAGCAACTGCATCAACCCCGCCTACGTGCGCACCCCGCTGGTCGAGGCCCAGATCGCCGACCAGGCCCGCACACACGGGATCTCCGAGGACGAGGTCGTCACGAAGATCATGCTCACCCCGGTGGCGGTGAAGCGGCTGATCGAGCCCGCCGAGACCGCGGAGCTGGCCGCGCTGCTGTGGGGACCGGCGTCGGCGTCGATCACCGGGACCTCGCTGTCCCAGGACGGCGGCTGGACGGCGCGGTAGGAGACCGCTCACCGCGGCCACACCCCGGTGCGGGCATGATCGGTGCTCGTGCGGCGGTGGAGTGTGCTCGGGGTCCTGCTCGCCGCGGTGCTGCTCGCCGGGTGTGCGGTCGGGCCGTCGCAGCGGCCACCGGTGGCGGTACGCGGCGAACAACTGCCCGCCGCTCCTCCGACGTCGGCCGCGGGCCCGCCCGCCGACCCCGACCTGCTGCCGGACTCCGACCCGGTCCGCACCACCGGGTTCACCGACTGCACCGCCGACACGGCCGCGGAACTGACCACGGCCGGCACCCCGCTGCCCGCCGGGCGCCCCCTGACGGTCGGCTGCGCCCGGCTCACCGTGCCCGCCGACCGGGACCGGCCCGAGCTGGGCCCGGCCCGGCTCGGTCTGACCCGGGTCACCACGCCCGGCGCACCGGACGGGCGGCCGGCGCTGGTCGTGCTCGGCGACACCGGCACCGACGGGTCCGCCCGGGCCGCGGTGAGCCTCGCCGCCCGGCTGCCCGCCACGGTGCTCGACCGCTACCAGGTGATCGGCATGGACCGCCGCGGCACCGGGGAGGACCTGCTCGACTGCGCCCCGGTCGACGCGCGCGCCACCCTGCTCGACGCCGGACCGGACCGCCGCGACGAGGCCGCCATGACGGCACTGCTGGAACGCGCCCGCGAGGTGGTGCAGGACTGCAACCTGCTGCTGTCGGGGACGCTGACCAGCTACCGCGCCGCGAGCGGCGCCGACGACCTGGAGTCGCTGCGGTCCGTGCTGGGCGCGGCCCGGCTGGACCTGCTCGCCGTCGGCGACGGCGCCGACGCCGCGGCCGCCTGGATCGGCGCGCACCCGGGCTCCGTCGGGCGGGTCGTGCTCGACGGCCCCGGTGACCCCACCCTCGACGAGCCCGCCCGGACCGAGAGCACGACCGCGGCCGCGGAGAAGGCCTTCGACGCCTTCGCCGTGGCCTGCACCGCCTCGCCGGCCTGCCCGCTGGGCCCCGACCCGCGCGGCTACGTCGACGAGCTGGTGTTCCGCCTGTCCCGCACCGCCCTGCCGGCCGGCGACGGCGACGCCGTCACCGCGGGCGCGACGCTGCGCGCGGTCCGCTCGGTCCTGTCCCAGCCCGCCCGCTGGCCGGAGCTGCAGTCCGCGCTGGTCGCGGCCGGGGACGGCGACCCGGCGGGTCTGGTCCGCATCCTGGCCCCGCTGGGAGGCCCGCAGGGCCGCTACGACGCCGCCCTGGCCACCCGCTGCAACGACAGCCGGGTGCGGGTCACCCCCGGTGAGGCCGCCGACCTGGCCGGGCAGTGGGCGCAGCGCTTCCCGCTGTTCGGCGTCGCGGCGGCGCAGGACCTGGTGGCGTGCGGGCCGTGGCCCTCGGGCGGGCCGGTCACCCCGGCGGCGCCGCAGGGCGCTCCCCCGCCCCCGGTCCTCGTGATCGGGACCGCGCAGGACCCGCGTTCGCCGCAGAGCGGCGCCGAGCGGACCGCCCAACAGCTCGCGACGGGGCGGCTGGTGCGCTGGCAGGGCAGCGGGACCGGGGCGTATCCGCGCACCCCGTGTGTCACCGGCCTCGTGGACCGGGCGCTGCTGACCGGCCGGGCGCCCTCCCAGCCCGTGGTCTGCCCGCCGTAACCGCGTGCTCCGGGCGGCTCACGCTGGGTGGAGCCGGACCGCGACGAAACCGGCGCAGAAGGTCACGATTGCGTATCCGCCGCTTTCCGGTGCGGTTGCGGGAACAGCGTTGTCGCCCATCCCCACCTGCGACGACGGTGGCACGAAACGTTTCCGGAATGCCGACGCCATCGTCCCGGAACGGTCCGCTCGACTTACCGCCCCCACCGTTCTGCGGCTAGGCTCCGTCGGGCGAGCGGGAGGCCGCAGGTCATGCCCACCGCACCGGTGGGCGCACGCGAACTCCCGGTCACGTCGTTCGGGTGGGTGTAACGCCGAACGGACCCGACGACGAGTGGTGCGGAAGGACCGTGTCCCTGCCCCGAGCGGCGGACACGGCCCCCGGGCGGAAGGAGCACGGTGGATTTCTTCACCTATGTCGGCACCCAGCTGAACCAGTTGGTGTTCTACGGCCAGCAGCATTTCCTGCTGGTCGCGATCTCGGTCGGAATCGCGGTCGTGATCTCGTTGGTGGCGGGCACCCTGCTGCACACCAATCGTCTGACGCCCGAGTCGTGGAGCCGCCCGATCCGCGCGGGCTCCCGCGAGGCGCTGCTGATCGTGTTCTCCGCCGCGCTGACGATCCCGTCCCTGGCACTGAGGTGTTCTCAGTAGCGGGTTGATCATGTCGTGCGGTCGTACTCGGTGTGGAGTAGTACGAGCGCAGCTGCGGTGATCGCGCCGGTGCGCCAGGGACATAGCGTGACTCGCCGCAACGCGGCGAAGGTGGTCTTGAGCAGGGCGTTTCCGCGTTCGGCCAGAGCACGAAGGGCTGAGTGCAGGGTGTTGACGGTGCGCTGGTTGACCGTCTGCCCGCGGCCGGGGGCGG
>NZ_MCIM01000001.1:5835052-5855150 GCF_001932405.1 Pseudonocardia sp. Ae331_Ps2
CAGGGCTCCGTGCAGGCCGGGTGCGGCCGCGGCGAGGACGTCGATGCCTTCGTGCAGGTAACGGTAGGCCGTTGCAGTGCTGATCGCGTTGTCACCGGCCAAACATCGGACCCGGGTAGCATCACAGAACCAGCGGATCACCAGCACTGCCTGGGCGAACGGGGTCAACGCCCGCCGCCGGGTGCCACGTCGACGGCGTTGAAGGACCAGGAGCCGCGCCAGATAGGCCACGGTGCGCTCCCCGATCGGGAGGACAGCGGTGTAGGTGACAGGATCAGACATGCAGGACCTCGGTGACGGTGTCGATCTGTGCTGGACCGAACCGATCTACCGGGGTCCTGCCCCGTTCCCGCTCATCTCACCACCCTCGGCGTGTCGCCACGACCTGCCACCCCGCTACTGAGAACACCTCACTGTTCGGCCTGCTGCAGCCGATCCTGGGGCTCGGCGTCACGCCGTCGCTGACGGCCCTGACGATCTACGCGATCTACCCGGTGCTGCGCAACGTCGTCGCCGGGCTCTCCTCGGTGGACGACGCCGTCCTCGAGTCCGCCCGCGGGATGGGGATGGGCTCGGTCCGCCGGATGGTCACCATCCAGCTGCCGCTGGCCTGGCCGGTGATCCTGTCCGGCATCCGGGTCGCGGTCCTGATCATCATCGGTATCGCGGTCGTCGCCGGCGCCATCAACGGCCCTGGCTTCGGCTCCTCGCTCTTCCTAGGCCTGCAACGGCTGGGATCGGTCAACTCGTTCAACCAGGTTCTGGCGGCCACGCTCGGCTGCCTCGTCGTGGCTGCGGTCTACGAGGTCGTCTTCTGGATCGTGCAGCGCTTCACCACCCCGAGGGGGATCCGTGTCTGATTCCGGCAAGCCGATGATCGCTCTCGAAGGCATCAGCAAGACCTATCCGAAGTCCACCACCCCGGCCGTGCAGGAACTCGACCTGCAGGTGCCCGAGGGCAGCATCTCGATGTTCATCGGGCCGTCCGGCTGCGGCAAGACGACCACGCTCAAGATGATGAACCGGCTCATCGAGCCCACCACCGGTCGCATCCTGCTCGACGGCGACGACGTCACCGACGTCAACGCCGACGAGCTGCGCCGCCGCATCGGCTACGTCATCCAGCAGGTCGGCCTGTTCCCGCACTTCACGATCGGTGACAACATCGCCGTCGTCCCGAAGATCCTCGGGTGGGACCGCAACCGGATCGCCGCCCGGGTCGACGAGCTCCTGCACCTGGTCGGGTTGGAGCCCAAGGACTACCGCGACCGCTACCCCCGCCAGCTCTCCGGCGGCCAGCAGCAGCGTGTCGGCGTCGCCCGCGGACTCGCCGCGGACCCCTCGGTGATGCTGATGGACGAGCCGTTCGGCGCCATCGACCCGATCACCCGCGAGCGCATCCAGGACGAGTTCCTGGAGCTGCAGCAGATCGCCAAGACCATCTGCTTCGTCACCCACGACCTCACCGAGGCGGTCAAGCTCGGCGACCGGATCGCGGTGTTCGGGCCTGGCGGCACGCTGCAGCAGTACGACACCCCCGACATGATCCTGACGCACCCGGCCAACGAGTTCGTCGCCGAGTTCGTCGGCGCCGGTGCCGCGGTCCGGCGGCTGTCGCTGCTGGAGCTGTCCCGCCTGGAGCTGCAGCCGGTCGACCTCGACGGCACCGCCGCCAGCAACGGCTCCCCCACCTACGAGGCCGACGCGCAGGGCCGCCCGGTGCGCTGGGCCTACCTGCCGGGCACCGCCGACCTGCCCAAGCTGGTGACGGTACCGCGCACCGGGACCGTCTACGACGCCGTCGACGTCATGCTCGACTCCCAGACCGAGCTGGTCGGGGTGGTCGACGAGCAGCAGAAGCTGCAGGGCGCGCTGTGGTGGCGCGACCTGGTCGAGGGCCTCACGACGAAGGCCGGTTCGTGAGCGCCCCCGCCGCCGAGGAGACCGGCGCCGGCGCGCCGTCCGGGTCGTCCTCGGCCGAGCCGGTCGTCCGCCGGACCCGGCGGCTGGACCGGTCGCTCATCGTCAACCCGCTCATCGCCGTCGTCGGTGTGGTGCTGGTGCTGCTCTACGCCGCCTCCCAGGGCCTCGACGACGTCGAGGCCTCGGTGATCAACGCGAGCTCGCTCGGGGAGCGGCTCGGGGAGCACCTGGTGCTGACCGGGCTGTCCACCCTCGTCGTGATCATCGTGGCGATCCCGGCCGGCATCGCGATCAGCCGCCCGTCCGCCCACCGGATCCAGCGCCCGATCCTGGCGTTCACCGGGTTCATGCAGGCCCTGCCCGCGTTCGGCGTGATCGTCCTGCTCGCGTTCTCCCCGCTCGGGCTGGGCCTGCCCACCGCCGTCGTCGCGCTGGCACTGGCCGCGCTGCTGCCGGTGCTCACCAACACCGTCGTCGGGCTCCAGCAGGTCGACAAGGCGCTGATCGAGGCGTCCCGCGGCGGCGGGATGTCGGCGCGGCAGACGCTGCTGCGGGTCGAGCTGCCGCTGGCGACACCGGTCATGGTCGCCGGCGTCCGCGTCGCGCTCGTGCTGAACGTCGGCACCGCGGCCCTGGCGACCTACGTCGGCGCCGGCGGTCTCGGCGAGCCGATCAAGGGGATGCTGGAGCTCGGCCGCCCCACCGGAACCCTCGTCGCCGCGACCATCGTCGCCGCGCTGGCCCTGATCGTGGACTGGCTCGCCGGTCTCGCCGAGTACGCCGTCCGCCGCAACGCCGGCTGACGCGGGCCCCCGCTCGCCCCCGAATCCCCGCAGTACCGCATTCCCTGGAGGACACGTGAAGTTCGGACGATCCCGGCGTCTCGCCCTGACGGCGATGGCCGCCGCGGCGGCGCTCGCCCTGGCGGGCTGTGGCGGCCTGAGCGGCAGCGGCCCGTCGGCCTCCGGCGGCTCGCTGGCCCAGGCCGGCGACCTGAGCGGACAGAACTACGTCGTCGGCGGCAAGAACTTCGACGAGCAGCTGGTGCTCTGCCAGATCACGGTCGCCGCGCTCGAGTCGGCCGGCGGCAACGTCACCGACCGCTGCAACACCGGTGGCACCGACGTCACCCGCCAGGCGCTGCTGGCCGGGGACATCAACATCTACTGGGAGTACACCGGTACCGCCTGGGCGTCCTTCTTCAAGGAGACCCGCCGGATCACCGACGACAACGAGCTCTACAACCTCGTCGCCCAGCGCGACCTGGAGCAGAACAAGATCCAGTGGCTGGACAAGGCCAACTTCAACAACACCTACGCCTTCGCCATGACCGAGGCGAAGTCCCAGGAGCTCGGCATCACGACGCTGTCGCAGATGGCCGACTACATCAAGTCGGGCCGGGCACCGGCGGGTTCGATGTGCGTCGAGACCGAGTACAACTCCCGTGACGACGGCCTGCGCGGCCTGGAGAAGACCTACGGCTTCACCGCCCAGAACCCGCAGGTGCTCGCCACCGGCGTGATCTACCAGGCCACCGCGGACAACAAGTGCCTGTTCGGCGAGGTCTTCACCACCGACGGCCGCATCCCCGGCCTGAAGCTCAAGGTCCTCGACGACGACAAGCGCTACCACGTCACCTACAACGCGGCACCGACCATCCGGGCCGACGTCTACAACGCCAACCCCGCCGTCCGGCAGGTGCTGGCGCCGATCGCCCAGGCCCTGGACTACAACACCATCCTGGACCTGAACGGCAAGGTGTCCTCCTTCGGCCAGAACGAACGCGACGTCGCGCGTGAGTGGCTGACCCAGAAGGGCTTCATCGGCTGAGGTGTCCCCCGGTACGCCCGCCGCGACCCCGCCCCGGATCCACCGGGTGCGGGGTCGCGGTGTCCCGGGGTCGCGGTGTCCCGGTGTCCCGGTGTCGCGGTGTCGCGGGTCGATCACCGTGCGCGCGTGAACGTTGCGCCGGGGGACGGTTCGTGATCGGCTGACCGGACCATGCCCTCCCGGCGAACCAGGACGATCCCGTGAGCCCCTTCCTCGGCCGCAGGCTGCGGACGCTGGTCCCGGCCCTGCTCGCCGTCGCGCTGCTGGTGGGCGGTTGCACCGGCCTGGCCGGCGGCGGGCCACGGGCGTCGGCCGGGTCGCTCGCCCCCGGCGTCGACCTGTCCGGGCGGACCTACGTCGTGGGGTCGAAGAACTTCGACGAGCAGCAGATCCTGTGCCAGATCTCGATCGCGGCGCTGGAGTCCGCCGGGGCCTCGGTGACCGACCGGTGCAACATCGGCGGGTCCGACGCCACCCGGCAGGCGCTGCTGTCCGGGGACATCTCCACCTATTGGGAGTACACCGGCACGGCATGGGCGTCGTACCTGCGCGAGACCCGCACCCTGCCCGACGACCAGGTCCTCGCCGAGCTGCGCCGGCGCGACCGTGTGCAGAACGGCGTGGTGTGGCTGGACCGTGCCCGGTTCGACAACACGTACTCCTTCGTCGTCGACGGGGCGACGGCCGCCCGGCTGAACCTGAACACGATCAGCGACATGGCCGCCTACGTCCGCTCCGGCCAGCCCGGCGACGTCTGCGTCGAGACCGAGTACGCCTCCCGCGCCGACGGCCTCGCCGGGCTCCAGCGCGCCTACGGTTTCGAGCTGCCCGGCGAGCGGCGCAAGACCCTCGACCAGGGCGTCATCTTCCAGTCGACGGCCGACGGCGTCTGCCTGTTCGGCGAGGTCGCCGCCACCGACGGCCGCATCCCGGCGCTGGGCCTGAAGGTGCTCACCGACGACCGCGGCTACCACATCACCTACAGCGCGGTCCCGGTCTTCCGGGCCGACGTGTTCGACCGGGCCCCGCAGGTCGCCGACCTGTTCGCCCCGATCACCGCGGCCCTGGACCAGCAGACCGTGCAGCAGCTCAACGGCCGGGTCTCCGCAGGCGGGCAGAGCCCCCGTGACGTCGCGCGGGCCTGGCTGGCCGAGCGCGGGTTCATCGGGAGCTGAGCCGTGGCGCGCCGGCAGGTCGACGAGGTCCGCGACGGGGTGGAGCTCACCAGCCTCGACGCCGAGGCCTTCGACGGCGCCGGCGTCACCAAGCGGGCCCTGCTCGACCACCTCGACGCCGTCGCCGACCTGCTGCTGCCCGCGCTGGCCGACCGGCCCCTGTCGGTGGTGCGGGCCCGCCCCGGCCAGGCGCCTTTCATGCAGAAGAACCTCCCGCGCGGGGCTCCGGACTGGATCCCGACCGTCGACGTGTGGGCGGAGTCGTCGCAGCGCACCGTGCACTACCCGCTCTGCCACGACCGCCGCACGCTGCTGTGGTTCGGCAACCAGCGCGCCGTCGAGTTCCACCCGACCCTCGTGCCGCACGGCGCGACGACCACCGGCGAGCTCGTGATCGACCTCGACCCGCCCGACGGCGCGGGGTTCGACCGCGTCGTCGCGGCCGCGCACCCGGTCCGGGCGGCGCTGGCCGAGCTGGGCCTCGCCGCCGCGGTCAAGACCAGCGGTGCGACCGGCCTGCACCTGGTGGTCCCGCTGTCCGAGCAGCTCCCGATCGACGACGCGTTCGCCGCGACCCGCGCGGTGTGCGCCCGCGCCGCGGCGCTGGCCCCCGACGTCGCGACGACCGCGTTCATCCGGGACGACCGCGGCGGGCGGGTCTTCCTCGACCCGACCCGGGCGGGCGGGGCCACCCTCGCCGCGCCCTACAGCCCGCGGGCCCGCCCCGGCCTGCCCGTGTCGTTCCCCCTCACCTGGGACGAGCTGGACGGGGCCTCGCCCGCCGACTTCACGGTGGGCACCGTGGCCGGTCTGCTCGACGGGCGCCCGACCTGGTCGGAGCTGCGGCCCGCACCCGCGTCCCTGCCGGAGGTGCTGCTCACCGAGGGCCGGGCGATCCCGGTGCCGCGGGTCGCGGCCATGCACGAGGGGAAGCGCCGCAAGCGCGCCCGCGAACGCGACGGGTGATCACTCGTCGACGTCGTCGCGGGCGCTCCGGTAGAGCCAGCGGTCGGCGTCGGCGAGCGGTCCGATCAGCACGTAGCCCCTGGGGCCCCCGCCGGGGTCGGACAGCTCGATCGTCCGCGGCGGACGGCCGGTGGCGTCGGGGTCGATGCGCACCTGCTCGCCCGCGTAGGGACCGTCGTCCAGGACCGCGTACATGGCAGGGGATTCTGCCACCGCGCCCGGCCCCCGGGCCGGTGCGCCGACCCGGCCCCGGTGATCTGGACGGTCGTCGGCGTGGCCGCGGTGGGCTACTGCTTGCGTGCCCGGCTGGGCTGCACCCGCAGCGGCTCGCCGGGCATCTTCGGGTACTCCGGCGGGTAGGGCAAGTCCCCCAGGCCGCGCTCGGCCTCGTCCTCGGCGTACCACTCCAGCGCCCTCGCGCAGCTCCCCCGCTCGTCGGCCATCCCGGCGTGCGGGTCCCCGTGGCGTTCCAGCAGACCGGGCACGGTGCGCAGGGTGAACGCCGCGGGGTCGACCTCGCCGAGGTCGTCCCAGGTGACCGGCATGGAGACGGTCGCGGCGGGCAGGCCGCGCACCGACCAGGCCGAGGCGATGGTGCGGTCACGGGCCGCCTGGTTGTAGCCGAGGAACACCCGCTCGCCGCGTTCCTCCTTCCACCAGTCCACCGTGGCCAGCTCCGGGATCCCCCGACAGACGCGCCGGGCGATCGCGATGACGGCGTGCCGGACCTGCACGAAGTCCCACTCGGGCCGGATCGGGCAGGCGACGTGCACGCCCCGCCCACCGGAGGTCTTGGCCCACCCGGTCAGTCCGGCCTCGGTGAGGACCTCGCGCAGCGTCTGCGCGACGACGACGGCGTCGCCGAAGTCGGTGCCCGGCTGCGGGTCGAGGTCGATGCGCAGCTCGTCGGGGTGGTCGGTGTCGGCGCAGCGGACCGGCCACGGGTGGAAGTCGAGGGTGTTGAGGTTGGCCGCCCAGGCGATCGTCGCCGGCTCGGTGATCGACACCGACTCGGCGGTGCGGCCGCTGGGGAAGGTCACCGTGCAGGTCCGCACCCAGTCCGGGGCGCCCTTCGGGACGCGTTTGACGAAGAACGGCTCGCCGTCCACTCCGGAGTTGAACCGCTTCAGGTTGGTGGGGCGGTCGCGCAGCGCGGACGCCATCGGCTCCCCCACCGCGACGTAGTACTCGACCACCTCGCGCTTGGTGATCCCGAGCTCGCCGAACACCACCTTGTCCGGGCTGGTCAGGCGGACCTCACGCGGCCCGTCCGGCCCGTCGACCTGCAGCATCACGACCTCACGGCTCGCCACCCGGCGAACCTACCCCCGGTGACTATCGTGTGCCCATGAGTTCCGACCGGTCCCCCCGGTTCGACGACGACCTGCTGGGCCTCGACCCGGAGGACCCGGAGGCGCGGGAGTTCGCCGCGCACCTGGACCGCATGCAGCGGCTGCCGTCGTGCTCGGTGGAGGGCTACATCCGCGGTGTCGGGGACTTCGCGGAGTCGGCGAACCGGCTGCGGGGCCCCCGGCGGGCCGCCGCGGTCGCGGTGACGGTGCTGCTGCTGCTCGTCGCGGCGTGGGTCATCGCGAACGCGGCCGGGTTCGTGGTCGCCACCTGGGTCTGACGAGCTACCCGGGTCCGACGACCGGCGGCGCACGACCGATCAACGGGTTACCGTGGATGCATGGGTCTGTTCAGCCGCAACACCACCGCCTCCGGGTCCGAGCTCCCGGCCCCGAAGGTGCAGAAGTCCGACGAGGAGTGGCGGGCCCAGCTGAGCCCGGCCGAGTACCAGGTGCTCCGCAAGGCCGGGACCGAGCGCCCGTTCACCGGTGAGTACACCGACACGACCACCACCGGCGTCTACCGCTGCCGGGCCTGCGGGGCGGAGCTGTTCCGCAGCGACTCGAAGTTCGCGTCGCACTGCGGGTGGCCGTCGTTCTTCACCCCGCTCGCGGGCGACGCCGTCATCGAGCGGGTCGACTCCAGCCTGGGCATGACGCGCACCGAGGTGCTGTGCGCGAACTGCCACGGCCACCTCGGCCACGTGTTCGAGGGCGAGGGCTACGGCACCCCGACCGACCTGCGCTACTGCATCAATTCCGTGTCGCTGACCCTGGAGCCCACCGAGGGCTGACACCGGTGCGGGGCCGTCGCGCGACGGCCCCGCACCCGGCTCACGGCAGGGACGCGACGAGGTCGCCGACCTCGACCCGCGGGCCGGTGTAGAACGGGATCTCCTCGCGCACGTGGCGGCGGGCCTCGGTGCCGCGCAGGTGCCGCATGAGGTCGACGATGCGGTACAGCTCGTCGGCCTCGAAGGCGAGGATCCACTCGTAGTCGCCGAGGGCGAAGGCCGGGACGGTGTTGGCGCGCACGTCCGGGTAGTCGCGGGCCTCCATGCCGTGGTCGGCCAGCATCTTCCGGCGCTCGGCGTCGGGCAGCAGGTACCACTCGTAGGACCGGACGAACGGGTAGACGCAGACGTAGCGCTTCGGGTCCTCGCCGGCCATGAACGCCGGGACGTGGCTCTTGTTGAACTCCGCCGGGCGGTGCAGCGCGGTCTGGCTCCAGACCGGCACGCTGGCCCGGCCGAGCGCGGTGGTGCAGCGCAGGTCGGAGTAGGCGGCCTGCAGCGACTCGATCTCCGAGGCGTGCCACCAGATCATGTAGTCGGCGTCGTGCCGCACACCGGCGAGGTCGTACACGCCGCGGACGGCGACGTCCTTGTTCGCGAGCGCGTCGAGGTACTCGGTGGCCTCGCGGGCGGCGGGGGCACGGTCGTCGCCGAGGCGGCCGGGCTCGACCCGGAAGACCGACCACATGGTGTAGCGGATGGTGTCGTTGATCGCTTTGACGTCCACGCGGGCCATGTCGGGCATGGTACGCGGCCGGTGAGGGTGCCCTCAGCGACCGGTCGGTGCGGGGGGCAGGGCCGCGGCGACCCGCTCGGCGGCGGACCGCGCGGTCGCCACACAGGCGGGGACACCGACCCCGTGCAGCATCGACCCGGCGACCTCCAGGCCCCCGACGGCGGCGACGGCCGACTCCAGCGCGTCGACGACCGCGCCGTGGCCGACCCCGTACTGCGGCAGACCGCCGCCCCAGCGCTGCACGAACGACGCGACCGGGACGGCGTCGACGCCGTCGAGGACGGCCAGGTCGGCGCGGACGCGGTCGACGAGCTCGGCGTCGTCGACCTGCAGGCTCGCCTCCTCCCCGAACCGGCCGATCGAGGCCCGGATCCGGACCAGACCGTCCGCACCGAGGTGGGCCCACTTCGTCGACGCGTGGGTGACGCCCTTGACCGACAGCGGCTCGTCCGCGGCGACCAGACAGCCGGAGGTGCCGGGCAGTCCGGCGACGTCGGCCGCCCGGTAGGCGAGCGCGACGACCGCGGAGGAGGCCAGCTCGATCCGCCCGGCCGCCGCGGCCGCGGCCGGTACGACCGGCTCCAGCAGCCGGCGGGCGGCGGGCGCGGGGACGGCGAGGACGACGGCGTCGACGTCGAGTGCCTCGGGCGGCGGGACCGGGCCGAGAGCCAGCCGCCAGCCGCCGGGGCGGCGCTGCAGCTCCCGCACGGTGACACCGGTCCGCACCCGGGCCGCCGACGCGGCGACGAGTGCGGCGGTCATCTCGCGGTAGCCCCCGCGCACGGCACCGAAGACCGGTCCGGCGGCCACCGGCTGTGGCACCGCGGCGGGGTCGGCCCCGGAGCCCCCAGCGGCCGGCGTCCCGGCGGCGAGGGTGCCGCTGCGCTGGCCGGACGCGGCCATCCCGGTACTGGCCGCCTCGGTGAGCGAGCCGGCCCCCGCGTCGAGCGCGGCGGCGAGCGCCGGGACCGTGGCGCGCAGGCCGAGCCGGTCGACCCGGCCGGCGTAGACACCGCCCAGCAGCGGGTCGGCGATCCGGTCGACGACCTCCGGGCCGAACCGACGGCGCAGCAGCGCCCCGAGCGCGACGTCGATGCCGGGCTCCCACTCCAGCGGCGTGGACGGCTCGGCGGCGACCGCGGCCCGTCCGGCGTCGGACAGCACTCCCCCGAGGTCGGCGTCCCGGCCGGGTACGCCCATCAGGGTGCCGCGGGGCAGGCCGACGGTGCGGCCCCCGGCGCGGATCGTCGCCGTCGCCGCGGTGGGGTGGGTGAGCGCGCCCGCCAGCCCGATCTCGGCGAGCAGTGCGGGGACCTCGGGGCGGCGGGCGAGGAAGGCCTCGGCGCCGACGTCGAACGGCGCGCCCGCGAGGTCCACGGTGCGGAGCACCCCGCCGAGCCGGTCACGCTGCTCCAGCACGACGATCTCGGCCGACGGGCCGAGCAGCGTCCGCAGCCGGTGCGCGCACGCCAGCCCGGAGACACCGCCGCCGACGACGGCGACGCGGGTCATCGCGCCGGACGCTCGCCCGTCGGCCCGGACACGGGCTGGGCGTGCACCGTCTCGACGGTCCGGGTGATCACGTCCGGGTCGGTCGCCGGCAGCACACCGTGGCCGAGGTTGAACACGTGCCCGCGGGTGCGGGCGCCCTCGGCCGCGATCCGCACGACCTCGGCGTCGACGGCGTCCTGGCCGGCGAACAGCACGGCCGGGTCGAGGTTGCCCTGCACGGGCACCGCTCCCCCGGCACGGCGAGCCGCGACGTCGAGCGGGGTCCGCCAGTCGACGCCGATCACGTCGGCGCCGGCCTCGGTCATCGCGCCCAGGAGCTCCGCGGTGCCGACCCCGAAGTGGATCCGCGGCACCCCGGCCCCGGCGAGCGCACCGAGCACGGCGGCGGAGTGCGGCAGCACGAACTCGCGGTAGTCGCGCTCGGAGAGCGCGCCCGCCCAGGAGTCGAAGAGCTGGACCGCGTCCACCCCGGCGGCGACCTGCTGCTGCAGGAACGTGCCGGTGAGCACGGCGAGCTTGCCGAGCAGGGAGTGCCAGACCTCGGGGGCGGAGCGCATGAGGGACTTGGTCCGCTCGTGGTTGCGGCTCGGGCCGCCCTCGATGAGGTAGGAGGCGAGGGTGAACGGGGCGCCCGCGAACCCGATCAGCGGGACCCGGCCCAGCTCGGGCAGCAGCAGACCGATCGCCTCGGTGACGCGCGTCACCTGCTCCGGCGCCAGCTCGGGCAGGGCCGCGACGTCGGCGGCGGTGCGGACCGGCGAGTCCACGACGGGGCCGGTGCCCGGAACGATGTCGATCCCGATGCCCGCCAGGTGCAGCGGCACCACGATGTCGGAGAACAGGATGGCCGCGTCCATGTCGTGACGGCGGACCGGCTGCAGGGTGATCTCGCAGGTCAGATCCGGGGTGAGGCACGCCTCGAGCATCTCGTTGTCCCGGCGCAGGGCCCGGTACTCCGGCAGCGAGCGACCCGCCTGACGCATGAACCAGACCGGCAGCCGCGACGGCGTCGCGCCGCGCACTGCATCGAGGAACGGAGCGCCCGCGAGGTCGCGGCGGGCGGGGGGCGCGGAGACGATGCCTGCAGTCATGACCCCCGGATGATCCCACGCGGACGGGGCCGGTACTCGGGCGCCCCGGCGCGCCTGCCAGGTACGACCGGTATCGCACCCTAGAGTCCGACGCCGTGCCGGACCCGAACTCACCACCACCAGCAGCGTTCCGCAGCGCGGTCCGCTCGCTCGCGTCGGTCCGACCGCGCCCCGAGCTCGTGGTGCGGCCGCTCGAGGCCCCGCCCCGGCTCGCGCCGTACAGCTGGGCGACCAGCGTCGAGGCCGACATCGGGCACCGCGGCGACGGGACCGACGACCTCGACGAGCCGGACACCTCCGGCCGGCTGATCCTGCTCCACGACCCCGAGGGTCAGGAACGCTGGGAGGGCACCTTCCGGCTGGTCTGCTTCGTGCAGGCCCGGCTGGAGCCCGGCCAGCTCGGCGACGACATGCTGCCGCGCATCGGATGGTCCTGGCTGACCGACGCGCTCGACCACGCCGGGGCGGGCTTCACCGCCCTCGGCGGGACCGTCACCCAGACCTCGTCGGTCCGCTTCGGCGGGCTCAGCGCGGACGGTGGCGGCCCCGGCGACGCGCCCCCGCGGGAGGACGACGTCGAGCTGCGCGCCTCCTGGTCCCCCACGGAGAGCGACGGCGATCTGTCCCGACACGCCGTCGCGTTCGCGTCCCTCGTGTCGACCGCCGCGGGCCTGCCGCCGGTCGGCGCAGTGCCGTTGAGCCGATCGCCCGGCTGAACGTCGCAGGTCAGCGGCATGTGTCGGACATCTTTCACCCGGAGGGGTGGGACCGCGCCCACACGCATGTAACTTTCCGAGCCGGAAAGACGAATGCACACCAGACGTTAGGCCGCATGGAGGGATACCATCTCTGCCATGGCACCCGCCCGGGCGGCCGAGCGCCACTCTCCGTCCCTCGGGTTCCGGTGTTGGTCGGGGGCGTACGACCGACTCCAGGAAGGTTGACGACGTGGCTGTACTTGGCCAGCAAGTGCCGGCGCAGAGCTCCGGCAACACCACCCCAGGTGGCGCTCCGATCGGTGGAGCAGTGCTCTCACCTGGGATCGTCCCGCAGCCGCGGGAGGAGCTGTTCACGGTTCTCGTCGTGGACGACCACCCGCTGCTCCGGGAGGCGATCGCCGGGCAGATGCGCTCCATGGGAGCGGGCACCGTGCACGAGGCCGCCTCGGTGACCGAGGCGCGGGCACGCGCCCACGCGGCGGGCCCCTGCGACCTCGCGATCCTCGATCTGACGCTGCCGGACGGCAGCGGGCTGGACCTGGTCAGCGAGCTCCGCTCGCTCGGCTGGAACCGGCTGGTCGTGCTCGCCTCCTCCGACGACCCGTACGCGGTCCGCTCGGCGTTCCAGGCCGGCGCGCAGGCGTACCTGCTCAAGTCGGCGTCGCCGTCGGTCGTGACCGACGGTGTCAAGCGGGTGCTCGACGGCGGCGTCTACGCCGACCCGACGGTCGCCCCGCTGCTGGCCACCGGGTCCCGCGTGCCGGGCACCGACAACACCCCGCGGGAGCTCTCGGCCCGCGAGGTCGAGGTGCTGCAGCTCGTCGCGGACGGCCAGTCCAACAAGGAGATCGGTGAGGCCCTGAACCTCTCCGCCCTCACGGTGAAGAGCCACCTCTCCCGGATCGGCCGCAAGCTCGGCACCGGCGACCGCGCCCAGATGGTCGCGCTCGCCATGCGCGCGGGGGTCATTCGCTGAATCCCGGGACCGGCGCCGCCGGCGGTACGGACACGACCCGGCCGCCGGTCTCGGCGACTCCGGACGGTTCACCCGATCCGGTACCGCTGCTCCGTCCCGCCGACGGCCTCCCCCCGGTCACCGAGACCCCCGACGACCTCGCCCGCGTGGCGGCGGCGATCGCCGGGGGCAGCGGTCCGGTCGCCGTCGACGCGGAGCGTGCCTCCGGCTTCCGGTACTCCCAGCGCGCCTACCTGGTGCAGCTGCGGCGTGCCGGGGCCGGGTCCGCGCTGGTGGACCCGATCCCGCTGCGCGGCGAGCTGGGGCCGCTCGCCGAGGCCCTCGACGGGCCGGAGTGGGTGCTCCACGCGGCCTCGCAGGACCTCCCGTGCCTGGCCGAGCTGGAGCTGCGCCCGGCGTCGCTGTTCGACACCGAGCTCGCGGGCCGGCTCGCCGGGCTCCCCCGGGTCGGGCTCGGCCCGATGGTGGAGAACCTGCTGGGCCTCGGCCTGGAGAAGGGGCACGGCGCCGCCGACTGGTCGCGTCGCCCGCTGCCCGAGGACTGGCTGGTCTACGCCGCGCTGGACGTCGAGGTCCTCATCGACCTGCGGGACGTCCTGACCCGGATGCTCGACGAGCAGGGCAAGCTGGAGTGGGCCCGCCAGGAGTTCGAGGCGGTCCGCACCGCACCGCCGCCCGCGCCGCGCGCGGAGCCCTGGCGGCGCACCTCCGGCATCCACAAGGTCCGCCGCCCCCGGCCGCTCGCCGCGGTCCGGGAGCTGTGGCTGGCCCGCGACGCGCTCGCGGCCGAGCGCGACATCGCCCCCGGCCGGGTCCTGCCCGACGCCGCGATCGTCGACGCCGCGGTGCGCAACCCCGACTCCCCGCAGGCACTGGCCGAGCTGCCGGTGTTCCGCGGACGCTCCCAGCGCAGGCTGGCCCGGTACTGGTTCGACGCGCTGCGCCGGGCCGCCGAGCTGCCCGAGTCCGAGCTGCCGCGTGGCGCCGCGACCACCGACGGCCCCCCGCCGGTGTCGCGCTGGGCCGACCGGGACCCCGACGCCGCCGCCCGGCTCGCCGCCGCCCGCGCGGCACTGGGCACGGTCTCCGAGCAGCACGACGTGCCGGTGGAGAACCTCCTGCAGCCCGACCTGCTGCGCCGGGTCTGCTGGACCCCGCCCACCGACGGCGACCTCCCGGCCGCCCTGCGCGCCGGCGGTGCCCGCCCGTGGCAGGTCGAGCTCCTGACCCCGGTGCTCGAACCGGCCCTGGCCACCCGCGCCGGCTGAGCCCGGACCGGGCCCGCTCGCCGGTCAGCGGGCCAGCGCCGGGGCGCCGCCCGAGGGCACGGGGACCGTCGTGTCGTCGGGCAGCGCGACGTGCACCGCCAGTCCCCCGCCGGGGACCGCCTCGGCGTGCACGGTGCCGCCGTGCGCGGTCGCGACCGACCGCACGATCGACAGCCCCAGGCCGGATCCGCGGGTGTGGGCGGTACGGGCCACCGGGCCCCGCCGGAACGGCTCGAACAGCTCGGCCACCTTGTCCGGGGCCAGCTCCGGTCCCGACGACGCGACCCGCAGCACGACCTCCGACCCGGGCGTTCGGGTGCCGCAGCCGACCTCGATCCAGCCGCCGTCGCGGTTGTGCCGCACCGCGTTCTCCAGCAGGTTCGCCACCATCCGGCGCAGCAACGGCTCGTTGCCCCGGGTCGTCGCGGGTCGCGGGTCGGTCCGCACCACCAGTCCGCGGACGGCGACATCCCCGGTCACCGCCGCGAGCTCCGCGGCGACGAGCGCGGCCAGGTCCACCGGCACCCGGTCCGAGTCCTGCAACGCTCCCCCGGCCTCGGTACGGGCGAGCAGCAGCAGCCCGCTGACCAACTCGTCGCAGCGACGGCCCGCCTCACGGACCACCCCGGCCATCCGGCGCAGCTCCGCGGCGTCGGCGTCGGGGTCCTGGAGCGTCACGTCGATCTCGGTGCGGAGCACCGCCAGCGGGGTGCGCAGCTCGTGCCCGGCGTTGGCGACGAACCGGGACTGGGCGTCGAACGCGGCCTGCAGCCGGTCGAGCATCGCGTCGACGGCGGCGGCCAGCTCGGCGACCTCGCCGCGGGCCCCGGCGAGTGCCACCCGCTCGTCGAGCGAGCTCGCCGAGAGCCGTGACGTGGTCTCGACGACCCGGCGCAGCGGGTGCAGCACCCGCCCGACCAGCACCCAGGACGCGACCGCACCGGCCGCCACGACCAGGGGGAACGCGATCAGCCCGGCCCGCAGCACCTCGGCGCGCGCCGAGGCGGCGACCGCGTCGCGGGCCGTCTCGGCGGGCACCGCGACCCCGCCCACGAACACCGTCCCGGGCAGCGCCGGGGTGCCCGCGATGACCGCGCCCACCAGCATCCAGCCGAGCAGGAGCAGCAGCGCGGCGACGGCGGCGACGAGCGCCGTCGCGAGCAGCGTCAGCCGCGGCCGGAGGGCGCCCACCGCGTCACGCCGTGGGGGTCCCGTCGGCGGGCACCCGGTACCCGGCACCGACGACGGTGTCGATGAGACCCGGCGCGCCGAGCTTCTTGCGCAGGGTCATGACGGTGACCCGCACCGTGGTCGTGAACGGGTCGGCGTTCTCGTCCCAGACGCGTTCGAGCAGCTCCTCCGACGACACCACGGCACCACCGGCGGCGAGCAGGACCTCCAGCACGCCGAACTCTTTGCGGGTCAGCTCGACCGGGCGCCCGGAGCGCAGCACGGTGCGCCGGGCCGGGTCCAGCACGACGTCACCGGCCCGCAGCGTGGGCGGCACCGCCGGGGTCGCCCGACGGCCGAGCGCCCGGACCCGGGCGACCAGCTCGGGGAAGTCGAACGGCTTGGCCAGGTAGTCGTCGGCGCCGCGGGACAGGCCCTCGACCTTGTCGGCCGGGGTGCCCGACGCGGTCAGCATCAGCACCCGGGTCAGGCCGCCCGCGGCGACGAGCTCGTCGCACAGGTCGTCGCCGCTGCGGCCGGGCAGGTCCCGGTCGAGGACGGCGACGTCGTAGCGGGTCACCGACAGCTTCTCCGAACCCTCGTCGCCGTCGTAGGCGACGTCGACGGCCATCCCGTCCCGGCGAAGGCCGCGCACGACGGCGTCGGCCATCGCCGGCTCGTCCTCGACGACGATAACGCGCATCAGCGGGTGCGCTCCCGCCCGGGAACGGCCCCCTCGGGGGTCGAGGGAACCGCCGCGGCCGCCCACTCGGTGATCCGGCGGGCCATGTCCTGCTCGGTCAGCCCGCAGGTGGCGAGCACGTCGTCGCGGCTGCCGTGCTCCAGGTACTCCTGGGGCAGCGCGAGGTCGCGCTGACGCACGTCGACCTCGGCGGCGCGCAACGCGTCCGACAGCGCGGACCCGAACCCGCCGTGCGTGCCGCAGTCGGAGACGGTGACCACGAGCTGGTGGTCGGCGGCCAGGGTGAGCAGCTCACGCGGGACCGGCAGGACCCACCGCGGGTCGACGACGGTGACGTCGACGCCCTGGTCGGCGAGCCGCCGGGCGACGGCGACGCCGGACTCGGCGAACGGCCCGACGCAGACCAGCAGCACCTGGGAGCGCCCGTCGGACGGCTCGTGCAGCACGTCGACCCCGGCCCCGCCGTCGAGCCGGCGCAGCGCGGGGACCGAGCCGATGACCGAGCCCTTGGGGTAGCGCAGCGCGGTCGGGCCGTCGGTGACCGCGACGGCCTCCCGGAACTCCTCGCGCAGGGTCGTCTCGTCGCGCGGGGCGGCGACCCGCATGCCGGGCACGATGCCCAGCAGCGACAGGTCCCACATCCCGTTGTGCGACGGGCCGTCGCTGCCGGTGACCCCGGAGCGGTCCAGCACCAGCGTGACGCGCTCGCGGTGCAGGCCCACGTCCATCAGCAGCTGGTCGAAGCCCCGGTTGAGGAACGTCGAGTACAGCGCGACGACGGGGTGCCGCCCGGCCCGCGCCAGCCCGGCGGCGGTGGTCAGCGCGTGCTGCTCGGCGATCCCGACGTCGACGATGCGGTCCGGGTGGGCGGCCGCGAACGGGGCGAGACCGGTCGGGCCGAGCATCGCCGCGGTGATCGCGACGACGTCGGTGCGCCGTGTCCCGAGCGCCACCATCTCCTCGGCGAACACGTCGGTCCAGCCGGTCACCGGGGTGCCGGTGGGCAGACCGGTCTCCGGGTCGAACGCGGCCGGGCTGTGCATCTGCTCGGCCTCGTCGTTCTCCGCGGGCGGGTAGCCGTTGCCCTTGCGGGTGACCGTGTGCACGATGACCGGCCCGCCGAAGCGCTTCGCCCGGCGCAGCGCGGACTCGAGCTGGCCGATGTCGTGGCCGTCGACCGGGCCGAAGTACTTGAGCCCCAGGTCGGAGAACAGCTCCTGCGGGGACAGGGCGTCCTTCACCCCGGCCTTGAACGCGTGCAGGCCCGCGTAGAGCGCGGGCCCGACGACGGGGGTGCCGCGGACGGTGCGCTTGCCGGCCTCGAGCACGCGCTCGTAGCCGGGCTGCAGCCGCAGCGACGCGAGCCGGTCCGCCAGCCCGCCGATGGTCGGCGAGTAGGAGCGGCCGTTGTCGTTCACGACGATCACGACGTTGCGGTCCGCACCGGCCGCGATGTTGTTGAGCGCCTCCCAGGCCATGCCGCCGGTCAGCGCACCGTCGCCGATCACCGCGACGACGTGCCGGTCGACCCCGGTCAGCGCGTGCGCGCGGGCGATCCCGTCGGCCCAGGACAGCGACGACGACGCGTGGCTGGACTCCACGTGGTCGTGCTCGGACTCGGCGCGGCTCGGGTAGCCCGACAACCCGCCGGTCTTCTTCAGCCGGTCCCAGCCCTCCTGACGGCCGGTCAGCAGCTTGTGCACGTACGCCTGGTGGCCCGTGTCCCAGATCAGGGTGTCCTGCGGGGACTCGAAGACCCGGTGCAGGGCGATGCTCAGCTCCACCACGCCTAGGTTGGGCCCCAGGTGACCGCCGGTGCGGGACACCGCCTTGATGAGGAACCCCCGGATCTCGGCCGCGAGCGAGGCCAGCTCCTCGGGCCCGAGCCCTCGCAGATCGGCCGGGCGTCGGATCGCCGAGAGTCCCCGGTTCGTCGTCACGTACTGCCTCCTCGCCGCCGGCCCCGTTCGGGAGTCCTCCACGGCGGAGAGACCGCAGGGAGGACCGGCATCGACTCGGGGTCCCACTCTACGGACAGGTGGCCGAGGGGACTCGATGGCGCTGCCGGGCGCGGTGGGCGTCGTCACCCGGACGGTGCCCACCGCGTCCCGTGCTGCGACGCGGTACGTGCGCTGTTCTCACCAACCCCAGTTACGCATTGTCGATCTCCTTTCACACTCGAACCACCGTTGGTCGACACAATGAGGTGTTCTCAGTAGCGGGTTGATCATGTCGTGCGGTCGTACTCGGTGTGGAGTAGTACGAGCGCAGCTGCGGTGATCGCGCCGGTGCGCCAGGGACATAGCGTGACTCGCCGCAACGCGGCGAAGGTGGTCTTGAGCAGGGCGGGTGAGTTCTGCCGGTCGTAGCACTTGATCTTGGCGAGTTGGGCGGGACAGGATGTTCCGTGCGTGAAATGTTGATGTTGTCGGATCGGGAGGAGATCTCGAGGGGTCTGGCGGAAGGCTTGTCCTACAAGCAGATCGCCTCGGTGGTGGGTCGTGATCCGTCGGTGATCTCTCGTGAGGTCCGTCGCCACGGCGGACGCCACGAGTACCGGGCCGCGGCAGCGCAGGAACGGGCCCAGGCGGCGCGGGCGCGCCCGAAGCAGCTCGCGGTGGACCGCTATCCGCGGTTGCGCGGGATCGTGCACGCTCTGCTGCGTCGTGGCTGGTCACCGGCCTCGATCGCGGGCCGGTTGCCGACCGAGTATCCCGACGATCAGGCTTGCCGGGTGTCTCACGAGGCGATCTACCAGTGGATCTATGCCACCCCGGTGTCCACCCTGGCCCGCGAGCTGCTCGCACTGCGCTCCGGGCGCACCACTCGACGTGGCGGACGGAAGCCACCACCGGCTCCGCGGATCAAGGACCCCGTCTACATCGACGAGCGCCCCGTCAACGCCGAGGGGCGTGTGGTGCCCGGGCACTGGGAGGGTGACCTGATCATCGGCAAGGACGGCAAGACCGCCGTCGGGACCCTGGTCGAGCGCACCTCCCGGTTCCTCGTGCTCGTTCCGCTGCACGGGCGCGACTCGCTGACCGTCGGCCGTGGGGTCATCGCCGCCACCAGTGGCCTGCCCGCCCACATGCGGGCCTCGCTGACCTGGGACTGCGGGGCGGAGATGGCCGGCCACGCCGCCGTCACCAAGGGGTCGATGCCGGTGTACTTCGCCCACCCGCACTCGCCGTGGGAACGCGGCAGCAACGAGAACCTCAACCGCATCGTGCGCGAGTACTTCCCGAAAGGCACGGAAATCACCTCGGACCCGAAGTATCTGGCGATGGTGGCTTGCGATATCAACGACCGACCCCGTAAGATCCACAACTGGAAGAAGCCCTCCGAGATATTCGCCGAACTCGTTGAGCTAGATGCTTCGACCGCCTGAATTCGCCCTGTGCTCGCTAGTGGTCATCGTCCAGCGTCGCCGGAGAATTCGATCTTGGGTCTGCGGATTCAGCGGTATCGCTGTTGCCCGCCCGTGCCGGAAACTCCGAGTGCGATTGGCCGACTCTTGATCGGGCTCTGGTCATAATCGCGGACATGAGCTGACCGCTATTCTCACTACGGTGATCCCATGATCGATTCGTACGTCCATGTCGACGGTGCCCGCGAGAACAACCTGAAGAACGTCTCTGTGGACATCCCGAAGCACAAGATCGTCGTGTTCACCGGTGTCTCGGGATCGGGCAAGACGTCGCTTGTGTTCGACACGATCGCTGCGGAATCGCAGCGACAGCTCAACGAGACCTTCACGGCATTTCAGCGCAACCGGCTGCCACGGTACGGCCAGCCGGACATGGACTCCATCGAGAACCTGTCGGTAGCGATCATCGTCGATCAGAAGCGCATCGGCGGGAACTCCCGATCCACGGTCGGCACGATC
>NZ_MCIM01000001.1:5855162-5856686 GCF_001932405.1 Pseudonocardia sp. Ae331_Ps2
GGGTGAGTTCTGCCGGTCGTAGCACTTGATCTTGGCGAGTTGGGCGGGACAGGATGTTCCGTGCGTGAAATGTTGATGTTGTCGGATCGGGAGGAGATCTCGAGGGGTCTGGCGGAAGGCTTGTCCTACAAGCAGATCGCCTCGGTGGTGGGTCGTGATCCGTCGGTGATCTCTCGTGAGGTCCGTCGCCACGGCGGACGCCACGAGTACCGGGCCGCGGCAGCGCAGGAACGGGCCCAGGCGGCGCGGGCGCGCCCGAAGCAGCTCGCGGTGGACCGCTATCCGCGGTTGCGCGGGATCGTGCACGCTCTGCTGCGTCGTGGCTGGTCACCGGCCTCGATCGCGGGCCGGTTGCCGACCGAGTATCCCGACGATCAGGCTTGCCGGGTGTCTCACGAGGCGATCTACCAGTGGATCTATGCCACCCCGGTGTCCACCCTGGCCCGCGAGCTGCTCGCACTGCGCTCCGGGCGCACCACTCGACGTGGCGGACGGAAGCCACCACCGGCTCCGCGGATCAAGGACCCCGTCTACATCGACGAGCGCCCCGTCAACGCCGAGGGGCGTGTGGTGCCCGGGCACTGGGAGGGTGACCTGATCATCGGCAAGGACGGCAAGACCGCCGTCGGGACCCTGGTCGAGCGCACCTCCCGGTTCCTCGTGCTCGTTCCGCTGCACGGGCGCGACTCGCTGACCGTCGGCCGTGGGGTCATCGCCGCCACCAGTGGCCTGCCCGCCCACATGCGGGCCTCGCTGACCTGGGACTGCGGGGCGGAGATGGCCGGCCACGCCGCCGTCACCAAGGGGTCGATGCCGGTGTACTTCGCCCACCCGCACTCGCCGTGGGAACGCGGCAGCAACGAGAACCTCAACCGCATCGTGCGCGAGTACTTCCCGAAAGGCACGGAAATCACCTCGGACCCGAAGTATCTGGCGATGGTGGCTTGCGATATCAACGACCGACCCCGTAAGATCCACAACTGGAAGAAGCCCTCCGAGATATTCGCCGAACTCGTTGAGCTAGATGCTTCGACCGCCTGAATTCGCCCTGTGCTCGCTAGTGGTCATCGTCCAGCGTCGCCGGAGAATTCGATCTTGGGTCTGCGGATTCAGCGGTATCGCTGTTGCCCGCCCGTGCCGGAAACTCCGAGTGCGATTGGCCGACTCTTGATCGGGCTCTGGTCATAATCGCGGACATGAGCTGACCGCTATTCTCACTACGGTGATCCCATGATCGATTCGTACGTCCATGTCGACGGTGCCCGCGAGAACAACCTGAAGAACGTCTCTGTGGACATCCCGAAGCACAAGATCGTCGTGTTCACCGGTGTCTCGGGATCGGGCAAGACGTCGCTTGTGTTCGACACGATCGCTGCGGAATCGCAGCGACAGCTCAACGAGACCTTCACGGCATTTCAGCGCAACCGGCTGCCACGGTACGGCCAGCCGGACATGGACTCCATCGAGAACCTGTCGGTAGCGATCATCGTCGATCAGAAGCGCATCGGCGGGAACTCCCGATCC
>NZ_MCIM01000001.1:5856698-6025791 GCF_001932405.1 Pseudonocardia sp. Ae331_Ps2
GATCAGGGTGCCGTCGAGATTCACGTGGGTGTGCCCGGCTGTGCGGGCGGCGAGCAGGGCTCCGTGCAGGCCGGGTGCGGCCGCGGCGAGGACGTCGATGCCTTCGTGCAGGTAACGGTAGGCCGTTGCAGTGCTGATCGCGTTGTCACCGGCCAAACATCGGACCCGGGTAGCATCACAGAACCAGCGGATCACCAGCACTGCCTGGGCGAACGGGGTCAACGCCCGCCGCCGGGTGCCACGTCGACGGCGTTGAAGGACCAGGAGCCGCGCCAGATAGGCCACGGTGCGCTCCCCGATCGGGAGGACAGCGGTGTAGGTGACAGGATCAGACATGCAGGACCTCGGTGACGGTGTCGATCTGTGCTGGACCGAACCGATCTACCGGGGTCCTGCCCCGTTCCCGCTCATCTCACCACCCTCGGCGTGTCGCCACGACCTGCCACCCCGCTACTGAGAACACCTCAATGGCCGCGGCCATTGCGGCGGATGCCCTCACCAACCCCAGTTGCGCACGATGATCTCCTTTCCTGATCGACATCCCGCACGTAGTGGTGCTGCCACACCGTCACGGACAGCAATTGCCGGACACACCGACATGGTCTCTCATCCATTTCTCGACGCCGTCGCCGGAAAGAGTGGACCGCGGTCGGCCGACGAACAAACCAGGGAGCACCATTGCGACGTCGACCATCACCGACCCGGCCCTGCCGGTGACACCCAGCGTGACGAGGACACTCGTCCGAGCAGCTACGACTCGATCACGACGTCGTATCGATCACGGAACGCGACGGGTGCGGCTAGGATCACGGCGCGGCGGCATCCCGTTCGCCGCAGCGGACGGGCAGGATCGGGTGGTACGACGCCGGCCGAGGGAGGGACGCATGGCCCCGGAACCGGTCCGGTTGCACCAGGTCACCCGCTGGCCGATCTGGTCCATCCCGGGTCGGCTGCTCGGCCCGGTCCTCGCCGTGGAGCTGCTGGCGGTCTGCCTGGTCCTCGCCGGGCTGCTGCACCCGCCCCGGCTCGACCGCCCGACGCTGGTGCTGCTCGTCACCCTGACCGTGGCCGGGATCCTGCACACCGAGGTCGTGGCCGGCATCGAGCGCGTCCGGCGCTACACCGCCGAGACCCATCACGTGAACCTGACCTCGGTCTGGACGGTCGCCTCGGCCCTGCTGCTGCCACCGGTCCTGGGCGCGTTCGTGGTGGTGGTCGTCTACACCCACCTCTACGTCCGGGTGCTGCGGCCGGTGCCGCCCCCGGACCGCAGGCCGGTCTACCGCGAGGTCTACAGCACCGCGACGGTGATCCTCTCCGTGCACGCCGCGGCCGGGGTGCTCGCCGCGACCCGGCCCGGTGAGCTCTACGGCAGCCTGCCCGACGTCGTCGCGCTGCTGCTCGCGCTGCTGACCTACACCGTCGTCAACACCTGCCTGGTGCTCGGTGTGGTCGCGGTGGCCAGCCCGGACACCCGGGTGGTGCGGATCCTGTTCGGCGGCGACGAGCTCACCCTGGAGCTGGCGACCCTCTGCCTGGGGGCGCTGACGGCGGGGGCGCTGGCCGCGAGCGGCCCGTTCGTCGCGCTGCTCGCGGTGCCGCCGATCCTCGCGCTGCACCGCACGATCCTGGTCCGCAAGCTGCGCGAACGCGCCGACACCGACTCCAAGACCGGGCTGCTCAACCACGCGGCCTGGCACCTGCGCGGCACCCACGAGCTGGCCATCGCCGAACGCGAACGGCGGCCGGCGGCGCTGCTGATCCTCGATCTGGACCACTTCAAGGAGATCAACGACACCCACGGCCACCTCTACGGCGACCAGGTCCTCGCCGCCACCGCCCGGGTACTGCGCGAGGAGCTGCGCGACCACGACCTCGTCGGCCGGTTCGGCGGGGAGGAGTTCGTCGTGCTGCTCCCCCGGCTGTCCGGGCACGACGGGCGCGAGGAGGTCCGGCAGATCGCCGAGCGCCTGCGCAGGCGGATCGCGGGTGAGTCCGACCCGGTGGCACCGGTGGACGGGGTCCCCGCCCAGCGGCTGCCCGCACCGCCCCCGGACGCCCCCGGGACCGACGGCCCTCCGTCCCGGACCGGGATCACCGTCTCGATCGGCGGGGCGCTGTTCCCCGACGACGGCCACGCCCTGACCGGGCTGCTCGAGGTCGCGGACTCCGCCCTCTACGCCGCCAAACGCGCCGGGCGCGACGCCGTGCGGATCGGGCGGCACACCTTCCCGGCCGAGCCCGAGCACGCCTGACCCGTCCCGTCCTGCCGCCGCCGCGGCACCGGGGCCCTGCCGCCGGCGCTCAGTGGCCGGGGCTCAGTAGCCGGGGACGCTCCCGTCGCGCCCGATCCGGACCTGGTCGCGTCCGGCACGTTTGGCGGCGTAGAGGGCGTGGTCGGCGACCTGCAGCAGGTCGTCGAGGGACTCGCCGTCGCCGCCGGTCACCGCGACCCCGACCGACACCGACAGGTCGCGGATGGTGATGCCGCCGCCCGGGCCGTCGACGTGCACCGTCAGCGACCGGATGGTCCGCCGGATGCGCTCGGCCGCGCCGTGGGCGAGCGCGCACCCCTCCGGCCCCACCGGCAGCCCGGCGAGGAGGACGACGAACTCCTCCCCACCGAAGCGCCCGACCGGGTCGACCTCGCGGACCTGGGCCTTCAGCGTCGCGGCGACAGCGGTGAGCACTTCGTCGCCGGCGAGGTGGCCGTAGCCGTCGTTGACGGCCTTGAAGTGGTCCAGGTCGAGGATCAGCACCGCGACGGCACCGCGCTGGCGCCGGGCCCGGGTGAGCGCCCGGTGCGCCCGGCCCCGCCACGCGACCGCGGTGAGCAGGTTGGTCTTGGCGTCGGTGTTCGCCCGCTCCTCCAGCTGCCGGATCAGCACCGCCCGGTGCAGCACCAACAGCGGCGGGAGGACCAGCAGCGCAAGGAGCACATGGCGCTGCACCGCGAGCGCGGCCAGCACCGCCAGGCAGAGCGTCGCGCCCTCGAGCACGTGGTCGTCCCAGTCCCCCATCAGGCGTCGCCAGTCGGGACGATCCGGCGAGGTCAGGGCCAGCGCGGTCGCGACGAGGACCTGGTTGACCAGCCCGTAGACAGCCATGGCCAGCAGCAGCGACAGGTAGCCGACCACCTGGCTCGCACCGCCGAGCCCCGCCGCCGCGGTGAGCGAGTCGGACGAGACGAGGACCGAGGCGGCCATCGCGGCGAGCACGACGGTCGCGGTGGTGTAGACGTGCCGATACAGCTTCGCCCCGGCCGGGCGCCAGACCCGCCACCACAGGTGGCCGTAGACCGCGACGACCACCAGGCCCGCCACCCCCGGCGGCAGCAGCAGCGCGGCCGCGAAGGTCCAGACCGTCGACAGGTCGAAGTAGGTGACCTGCGCTCCGCGCCGGCGCACCCGGTCGATGCCGGACGCCATCTCGGTGTGCAGCGCGCCGAGTGCGGCGAGACCGAGGGCGCCCAGCGCCAGCATGCCGGTGGCGCGGTCCCACGGCAGCCGCGCCACGTCGGTCACGACGAGCACCACCGCGGTGAGCTCCACCAGCACCAGCACGGCGAGTACCCGGGCCGGCAGCCCGCGCGAGGGCCAGCGGGGCCGTTCGGCGTCCTCACCCCGGATCGCGGTCACCGGTGCCTGCCCGAACGAACTGGGGCGATCGTGCCGTCGGGACCGTGCGGCGCCGGTGACGTCGTGCGCGACCGAGGCCGGTGACCACCGGGAACCACACCTGCCGGGGGCATGCGACCGCCCCCGGACCCGCCGGGCGGCGCATCCGGACGGGGCATCCGGACGGCGCCGAGGGCGAGCAGGCGCAGCGCGCGGACGTCCGCGCGGACGTCGCGGACGTCGCGGACCGAGAAGGCGCCACGCGCGACGGGAGGACCGGCGGGAGTGGGGACGCGACGTTCGTCGTCCCGCGTCCCGGAGCCTCCGCGCTCGGCCATCGGCGTGCGGTCCCTTCGGAGTCCGTAGGTGGCCCGTGCCGGGATCCGGCACCCGCCCTGGACGGGGCCCCACGACCTCGGCATCGTCGTCGGGCGGAGACGCAGCCGAGCGTAGGTACAGCCCGCCCGCTCGGCGTCCTGGATCACCCGTCCGAAGCCGGGCGGCGTAACGACGGCGGCGAACGGCGTACGAGCGGGGGCACACGTCCATCACGTGCGCCTCCGTCCACGGCAAACGGTCGACGGCAAGCGGTCGACGACCGTTGCGCAACGGTCGGCGGTGGAGGTCAGAGCAGGTCCGCGACGTGGGCGGTCTCATTCACCGTCGCGACCTTGCGCATCCCGTCGCGTGCGCACACCACCCGTGAGAGGCCGACGTAGTCCAGGGGGAACGGCAGGTCCCGTCCGATGCCCAGCACCTCGGCGAGGTAGGCGTTGACCACGCCCGCGTGGGCGACGACGACCACCGTCGCCCGGCCCGGGTGTGCCGCGACGACGTCCTCGATCCCGGCACGCACCCGGGCCCGGAACGCGGCGCCGTCGACGTGGTCGGGCAGGTGCCCGGCCCGCATCCGCGCCCATGCCGCCGGGTCGGCCTGCGCCATCCGGGCGACCGGGACGTAGAGCGAGCGTTCTGCGTCGTACTCGCGCAGGTCGGACCGGGTGTGCGGGGTGAGGCCGCGCTCGCGCGCGAGCGGCTCCGCGGTCTGGACCGCCCGGAGCATCGTGCTGGTGTACAGCGCGTCGACCGGGGTGCCGGCCAGCGCGTCGACCAGCCGGGCGGCCTGCTCCAGGCCCTGCGGCGCGAGGCCCGGGTCGGCGTGCGTGCCGTCGTCGTGCTCGACGGCCTCGGGCAGCGCGTGCCGGACGAGCAGCAGGTGCACCCGCTCAGCCCGGGACGTGCGCGTCGTGTCCGGCGGCCCGCAGCGCCGCGCGCAGGGCCTCGGCGTGCCCGTCCTGCTCGGCGCCGTCGACGGTGGCGGCCGCGTTCGCGAAGTCGAAGGCCCGCATGTCCCAGGCCGGGAACACGTGGACGTGCAGGTGGGGCACCTCGAACCCGGCGACCAGCAGACCCACCCGGGGCGGCGACCAGATCTCCCGCACCGCGAGTCCGACGGTCCGTGCCACCCCGGTGAGGTGGGCGACGAGGCCGGCGTCGGCGTCGACCCACTGGTCGATCTCGGCGCGCGGCACGACGAGGGTGTGCCCCGGGCCGAGCGGGTTGATCGACAGGAACCCCACGCACTGCTCGTCGGCCCAGACGAACCGGCCCGGGATCTCGCCGCTGATGATCTTCGTGAAGACGGTGGCCACGGATCCGGACCCTAGTGGCCCGCGGCGCGGGGTGAGGAACGGCGGGCGCGGGGCCCCCGGCCGCCCTAGGATTCCGGGCATGCCCCGCACCATCGCCCGCAGTGACCGCGTCGACCGGGACGAGCTGCTCGAGTTCGTCCGGCCCCGGCACCACATGGTGCTGATGACCACCCGTTCCGACGGCGGCGTGCAGGCCTCCCCGGTCACCGGCGGCGTCGACGACGAGGGGCGCATCGTGATCTCCACCTATCCCGAGCGCGCCAAGTCGGCCAACGTCGCGAGGGCCGGCAGGGCCGCGGTCGTCGTGCTGAGCGAGGAGTTCGACGGCGCCTGGGTGCAGGTCGAGGGCGACGCCGAGCTCATCACGCTGCCCGACGCGCTCGAGCCGCTGGCCGACTACTTCCGCGCCGTCTCCGGCGAGCACCCGGACTGGGACGAGTACCGCCGGGCCATGGCCGACCAGGGGAAGGCTTTGATCCGCATCACCCCGACCCGGTGGAGCCCTGTCGCCACCGGCGGCTTCCCCGCCCGGCTCGCCGACTCCTGACCGCCCCTGGGACGATCGACCGCCCCCGTCCGCAGCAGCTGCGGACGTGACGGTGATGTGGCGTGGGCCGCCGGCGGCCCCGTCCACCATGCGGCAACGGAGCCCGCCCTACACAGTGTGAGCGTGCCAGCGGCCTGCGGCCGGGGGTACGCGACGAGAGGACACAGACCATGCAGGCCTGGCCCGGGCACGCCTATCCGCTGGGTGCCAGCTACGACGGCACCGGCACCAACTTCGCACTGTTCTCCGAGGTCGCCGACGCCGTGGAGCTGTGCCTGTTCTCCCCCGACCCGGGCGCGCCCGGCGGACTCGCCGAGACCCGGGTCCCGCTGACCGAGGTCGACGGCTTCGTCTGGCACGGCTACCTGCCCGGCATCGAGCCCGGCCAGCGCTACGGCTACCGCGTGCACGGTCCCTACGACCCGGCCCAGGGTCTGCGGTGCAACCCGAACAAGCTGGTCATCGACCCCTACGCCAAGGCCCTCGACGGCCCGGTCGACTGGGACGAGGCCGTGTTCGGCTACAACTTCGGCGCCCCGGACTCGCGCAACGACACCGACTCCGCGCTGCACGTGCCGAAGTCGGTCGTCGTCAACCCGTACTTCGACTGGGGCTCGGACCGCCCGCCGAAGATCCCCTACAACGAGACCGTCGTCTACGAGGCGCACGTCAAGGGACTGACGATCCAGCACCCGGACGTCGAGGAGGAGCTGCGCGGCACCTACTCCGGCGTGGCGCACCCGGCGATGATCGAGCACTACAAGCGGCTCGGGATCACCGCCGTCGAGCTCATGCCGGTGCACGAGTTCGTGCAGGACCACCACCTCACCGAGAAGGGCCTGTCGAACTACTGGGGCTACAACACCATCGGCTTCCTGGCCCCGCACCACGCGTACTCGTCGGGCTCGATCCGGTCCGGCACCCAGGTCGCGGAGTTCAAGGCGATGGTGCGCGACCTGCACGACGCCGGCATCGAGGTCATCCTCGACGTGGTCTACAACCACACCGCCGAGGGCTCGGACATGGGCCCGACGCTGTCCATGCGCGGCATCGACAACCACGCCTACTACCGGCTGGTCGACGACGACCCCCGCTACTACATGGACTACACGGGCACCGGGAACTCCCTCAACGTCCGCAACCCGCACACCCTGCAGCTGATCATGGACTCGCTGCGGTACTGGGTGACCGAGATGCACGTCGACGGCTTCCGCTTCGACCTGGCCTCCACCCTGGCCCGCGAGTTCTACGACGTCGACCGGCTGTCGACCTTCTTCGACCTCGTCCAGCAGGACCCGGTGATCTCGCAGGTCAAGCTGATCGCCGAGCCGTGGGACGTCGGCCCCGGCGGCTACCAGGTCGGCAACTTCCCGCCGCTGTGGACCGAGTGGAACGGCAAGTACCGCGACACAGTGCGCGACTTCTGGCGCGGTGAGGCGGGCACCCTGGGCGAGTTCGCGTCGCGGATCACCGGCAGCTCGGACCTCTACCAGGCCGACGGCCGCCGCCCGTTCGCCTCGATCAACTTCGTGACCGCGCACGACGGGTTCACCCTGGCCGACCTCGTCTCGTACAACGAGAAGCACAACGAGGCCAACGGCGAGGGCGGCAACGACGGCGAGAGCCACAACCGGTCCTGGAACTGCGGCGTCGAGGGTCCCACCGACGACGAGACCATCGTCGAGCTGCGGGCCCGCCAGCAGCGCAACTTCCTGGCGACGCTGCTGCTGTCCCAGGGCACCCCGATGCTGCTGCACGGCGACGAGGCCGGACGCACCCAGGGCGGCAACAACAACGTCTACTGCCAGGACAACGAGATCGCCTGGCAGGACTGGGAGCTCGCGGGCAAGCACGACGACCTGACCACCTTCACCGCGGGCGTCGCCGCGCTGCGGCACGCCCACCCGGTGTTCCGCCGGCGCCGGTTCTTCGCCGGCCGCCCGATCGGCCGGTCCTCCACCAGCGAGGACGTCGCCGACATCGGCTGGTTCACCCCCGCCGGGCGGGAGATGACCGAGGAGGACTGGGACAACGACCTGGGCCGCTCGGTGGTCGTGTTCCTCAACGGCAGCCAGATCGCCGACGTCGACCAGCGCGGCCAGCGGATCGTCGACGACTCGTTCCTGCTGTGCTTCAACTCCTTCTGGGAGGACATCGACACCACGCTCCCGCCCACCGAGTTCGGGCAGGCGTGGGAGATCGTCGTCGACACCCACTCGGGCGAGGTGCACCCGCCGAACGCCGCCGGCGTCACGGGGACCGACCTCGACCCGGTGTCCGCGGGCTCGGTGCTGACCCTGCCCGCCCGTTCCCTGCTCGTCCTGCGATCGAAGGGCTGAGGCGTGACCCGCCTTCCGGGATCGACCTACCGGCTGCAGCTCTCGGCGGAGCAGACCTTCGCCGACGCCGCCGCGCTGACCGGCTACCTGGACCGGCTGGGGGTCGGGGCGCTCTACGCCTCACCCCTGCTGGAGTCCACGGCCGGGTCCACCCACGGCTACGACGTGACCGACCCGACCCGGGTGTCGGGTGAGCGCGGCGGCGAGCAGGGGCTGCGGTCGCTGCTCGCGACGCTGCGCGAGCACGGCCTGACGATGCTGATCGACATCGTGCCCAACCACGTCGGCGTCGCGAAGCCCGCCGAGAACCCGTGGTGGTGGGACGTGCTCACGCACGGCCAGGCCTCGCGCTGGGCCCGGCACTTCGACATCGACTGGGGCGCCGGCGCGCTGCTGCTCCCGGTGCTGGACGCCGACGAGGACACCGCGCTGTCGCAGCTGTCGGTCCTCGACGGGGAGCTGCGCTACCACGAGCACCGCTTCCCGATCGCCCCCGGCACCGGCGAGGGCACCGCCAAGGAGGTGCACGCGCGCCAGCACTACCGGCTCGTGTCCTGGCGACGCGGCGCCGCCGAGCTGACCTACCGGCGGTTCTTCGACGTCAGCGACCTCGCCGCGGTCCGGGTCGAGGACCCGGAGGTCTTCGCCGACACCCACCGCACCGTGCTCGACCTCGTGCGCTCCGACGACACCGTCGTCGGGCTGCGGGTGGACCACCCGGACGGCCTGTCCGACCCGGGTGCCTACGCGCGGCGGCTGCGCGCCGAGCTCGGCCCCGGCAAGTGGCTGCTGGTGGAGAAGATCCTGGGCCTCGACGAGGAGCTGCCGATCTCCTGGCCGGTCGACGGCACCACCGGCTACGAGGCGCTGCGCGAGGTCTGCGGGGTGCTCGTCGACCCCGACGGTGCCGGGCTGCTCACCCAGTTCGCCGCCGAACACACCGGGGAGAAGCGCTCCGCGCACGCCGTCGAGGACGACGGCCGCCACCTCGTCGCCCGCGAGATCCTGGTCGCCGAGGTCCGCCGGATCGCCAACGCCTTCCGGGCCGGCCCCGGTGCGGACTCGGCGGCGACCGGGCTCGACCTGGCCGAGGTCACCGCGGAGGACCTGCACGACGCGGTCGCCGAGCTGCTGTGCGGGTTCCCGGTCTACCGCTCGTACCTGACGCCGCGGATCACCGAGGGCCGCGCGGCCGCCGACACCGCCGTCGCCGTGGCCCGCACACGGCGACCGGACCTGGGCGCGGTGCTCACCGCGTTGCACAGCGGGCTGGTCCGCGAGCCCGGCTCGGAGTACGCGACCCGGTTGCAGCAGACCTCGGGCATGGTCACCGCCAAGGGCGTCGAGGACACCGCGTTCTACCGGTACAACCGGCTCGTCGCGCTGAACGAGGTCGGCGGCGACCCGGCCCGGTTCGGGGTGACCCCCGAGGAGTTCCACGTCGGGCTGGCCCGCCGCGAGGCCGGCCGGTCGCGCACGATGACCTCGCTGTCCACCCACGACACGAAGCGCTCCGAGGACGTCCGGGCCCGGCTCGCCGTCCTGGCCGAGCGACCCGCGGACTGGGCGGCGAAGGTCCGCGAGTGGTCGGTGCGCCACCCGCTGCCCGACCGCTCGCTGGAGCTGCTGGCCTGGCAGTCGCTGGTCGGGGCGTGGCCGATCCCGGCCGACCGGCTCGCCGGCTACCTGGGCAAGGCGTCCAAGGAGGCCAAGCTGGTGACCTCGCACATCGACGCCGTGCCCGAGGTCGACGAGGCGATCGCGGCCTGGCCGGAGCAGGTCCTCGCCGACGCCGAGCTCGTCGCCGAGATCGAGGCGTTCGTCGGGGAGATCGCCGACCCGGGCCGGTCGAACTCGCTGGCCCAGAAGCTGCTCCAGATGGCCGGGCCCGGCGTGCCGGACGTCTACCAGGGCACCGAGCTGTTCGAGTACTCGCTGGTCGACCCGGACAACCGGCGCCCGGTCGACTGGGACGCCCGGCGGGCGATCCTGGAGCGCCTCGACGCGGGCGAGCAGCCGCCGGTCGACCCGACCGGCGCGGCCAAGCTGCTGGTCACCTCGGCGACGGCGCGGCTGCGGCGGTTCCGGCCCGAGCTGTTCAGCGGCTACGGCCGGGTCGACGCCCAGGGCCCGGCGGCGGAGCACGCCGTCGCGTTCTCGCGGGGCGGGGGCGCGCTCGTCGCCGTGGCGACCCGGCTGCCCGAGGGGCTGGCCCGCCGGGGCGGCTGGGACGACACCCGGCTGCCACTTCCCGGCGGCTTCGACGACTGGCACGACATGATCGCGAACCGTCCGGTGGACGGGCCCGCGCCCGCGCTGGCCGACCTGCTCGCCCGCTACCCCGTCGCGCTGCTGGTCCGCCCCGCCTGATCCGTCACCCGTCGCGCCCCGGTCGCCCGCAGGCGGCCGGGGCGCGACGCGTACGGGTCCGGCGGGTCAGGGCTCGTCGACGACGTGCACCGCGGCCTCCTCGGCCGAGGCGCCGGCACCGTCGATGCCGGCGTCGCCGGCCACCAGGTCCTTCTCCCCACCGTCGCTGCCGTCGAAGCTCGCGTCGTCGATCGTGAGGCGCCCGGCGCGGCGGTCGCCCACCTCGTCGTCGGCGAGCAGCTCGCCGTCGGCACCCGGGGCGTCCCCGAGCAGGTCGCCGGTGGCGTCGTCGACGTCGGAGAAGTCGTCCCGGGAGTCCGGGTCGCCGACGACCCCGGCGGCGCGGGCGTCGTCGCGGTCCTCCGCGTCGGCGGTCGTGTCCAGCTCGGCCGTCCAGGTGTCGGGCTCCTCGTCGGCCAGGCGCTCGTCGAGGGTCTCGTCGTCGCGGTCGTTCCACGGGCGCTCGGGCGGCGAGTAGCCCTCGTCGAGCACGTCGGTCACGCCGCCGTACTCCAGGGTGTCCTCCGGCTGCAGCTGCGCGTCGGAGTCGAGGTCGTCGCCGGCGTCGGGGTCGCTCATCGGGGCAGCCTAGCGGCGCGTGACCCGGCCCACCCCCCGCCGGGCGCGCGCCGACCCCACCGGGTGCGGAAGGATCGGCGCCCGTGACGGAGTTCGCCGTGTGGGCCCCCGACAGGAACCGCGTCAGCGTGCTGGTGGGTGACCAGCGCATCGCGCTCGATCCCTCCCCGGGGGGCTGGTGGCGCACCGAGGCGCCCGACCACGGGCACGGGACCGACTACGCGTTCCTGCTCGACGACGACGCGACGCCGCTGCCCGACCCCCGTTCCCGCTGGCAGCCGAAGGGGGTGCACGAGCGCTCCCGCGTCTACGACCACGAGGCGTTCTGGTGGACCGACGAGACCTGGACCGGCCGCGCGCTGGCCGGGTCGGTGCTCTACGAGTGCCACATCGGCACGTTCACCGGGCCGGGCACGTTCGACGCCGCGATCGGCCGGCTCGACCACCTGGTCTCGCTCGGGGTCGACCTGGTCGAGGTGCTGCCGGTCAACGCCGTCGACGGGCCGGTCAACTGGGGCTACGACGGCGTCGGCTGGTACGCCGTCACCGAGAACTACGGCGGCCCGGACGCGTTCAAGCGCTTCGTCGACGCCTGCCACGCCCGCGGCCTGGGTGTCGTCCTCGACGTCGTCTACAACCACCTCGGCCCGTCCGGGGCCTACCTGGACCGGTTCGGCCCCTACTTCGCCGGTTCCAACATCTGGGGTCCGTCGCTGAACCTCGACGCCGCGGGCTCCGACGAGGTCCGCCGCTACATGATCGACAACGCCCTGATGTGGCTGCGCGACTTCCACGTCGACGGGCTGCGGATCGACGCCGTGCACGCGCTGCGCGACACCCGGGCCCAGCACGTCCTGGAGCAGCTCGCCGTCGAGGTGACCGCGCTGGAGGCGCACGTCGGGCGCCCGCTGTCGCTGATCGCCGAGTCCGACCTCAACGACCCGCGGATGATCACTGCGCGGGAGGGCGGCGGGTACGGCCTGGACGCGCAGTGGGCCGACGACGTCCACCACTGCCTGCACTCGGTGCTCACCGGCGAGGGCCAGGGCTACTACGGCGACTTCGCCGAGGCCGGTCTCGACGGGCTGGCGCACGTGCTCACCCGCGGCTTCCTGCACGAGGGGACCTGGTCGTCGTTCCGGCAGCGCAGCCACGGCGCCCCGATCGACACCGCGCGGATCCCCGGCTCGCGGCTGGTCACCTACCTGCAGAACCACGACCAGATCGGCAACCGCGCCACCGGTGACCGGCTCACCCACACGCTCTCGCCCGGCCTGCTGGCCTGCGGTGCGGCGCTGCTGTTCACCTCCGGATTCACCCCGATGCTGTTCATGGGTGAGGAGTGGGGCGCACGCACGCCGTGGCAGTTCTTCTCCCGCTTCGGCGACCCGGACCTGCAGAAGGCCGTCCGCGACGGCCGGCGCGCCGAGTTCGCCGACCACGGCTGGGACGACGCCGCCGAGGTGCCCGACCCCAACGCCGAGTCGACCTTCGCCGACTCCCGGCTGGACTGGTCCGAGCCCGAGCAGGAGCCGCACGCGACCCTGCTGCGCATGCACCGTGAGCTCATCGCCCTGCGCCGCGCCTGGCCGGAACTGTCGGACCCGTGGCTGGACCGGATCGGTGTGGACGTCCACGAGCAGGCGCGCACCCTCGTCGTCGCCCGCGGGCGGATGCGGGTCGTGGTCAACCTCGGCCCGGAGCCGGTGACGCTGTCGCTCGGATCGGAGATCACCCGCATCCTGCTGGCGTCCGAGCCGACGACCAGCGACGGCTCCTCGTTCACCGTCCCGGCGGAGGCGTTCGCCATCTGCCGCGTGGCGGAGTAGCGGGGACCCTGCGCGTCACCCGTCCGAGTGCCGCCGTTCACCTGTTCGCCGGACACGTGACGCGGCCGGGCCACACGAGACTGCGAGGGTCTGCGAGGTCGCGACGATGCGGCCGCGCGCCGCCCCTGCGACAGACGTGAGGTCACGTGACGTCCACCCCCACCCGGTCCGCCTCGACGCCGACGGCGCCGGGTGCGACCTCGCGCCCCCCGCCGCGGCGACGGCGCCGCTTCACCGCCCGGGACCGGCACGACTTCTGGGTGTTCCTCGCGCTGGTGCTGCCCAACGCGGCGCTGATCGTCGCCTTCGCCTACCGGCCGGTGATCGAGAACGTCCGGTACTCGCTGCTGAACTGGACCCTCGGGTCGCCGTCGGCGACGTTCGTGGGGCTCGGGAACTACGTCACGTTCCTGACCTCGCCGTCGTCGGCGGGGATCGTCGGGACGACGCTGGTGTTCACCGTCGTCACGGTCGGCGGCTCGATGGTGCTGGGTCTGCTGATCGCACTGGCGCTCAACCGGCGGGTGCCGGGTACCGGTGTCGCGCGGGCCGCGGTGTTCTCCCCCTACGTGCTGTCCGGGGTCGGCGTCGGGCTGGTGTGGCTGTTCGTGTTCGACCCGTCGATCGGGGTGCTGGGGGCGGTGGTGCGAGCCTTCGGCGGCACCGCACCGGACTTCTTCAACGACCCGTCGATGTCGCTGACGATGATCTGCATCGTCTACGTCTGGAAGAACATGGGCTACGCCGCGGTGATCTACCTGGCGGGCCTGCAGTCGATCCCGAAGGACCTGCTGGAGGCCGCCGCGCTGGACGGCGCGTCGTCGGCCCGCACGTTCTTCCGGGTGGTGCTGCCGCTCCTGTCGCCGGTGACGTTCTTCCTGGTCGTGACGAGCGCGCTGAACTCGTTGCAGGCCTTCGACCTGATCCGGATCATGACCCCGCTCGGGCAGGGGACGACGACGTTGATCTACGAGGCCTACCTGCAGGCCTTCGGCTCCAGCAACCGGGCAGGCTACTCGGCGGCGGTGTCGACGGTCCTGTTCGTGGTGCTGGTGGTCTTCACCCTGGTCCAGCTGCGGTGGATGGAACGGCGGGTGCACTACGCATGACCACCACCGCTCCGGAGCACCGGTCGTCGCGCGCGCTGTCGCCGCGGGCCCTGTTCGACGTCGTGACCAGCGCCTACGTCCCGCTGCTGGTGGCCGTACTCGTCGTGCTGTTCCCGCTGCTGTGGATGACGCTGTCGTCGTTCAAGCCACTGACCGAGATCATCACCCAGACCCCGGCACTGCTGCCGTCGGCGCCGACGACGGAGAACTACGCCACCGTCGCCGAGCGCCTGCCGTTCGGCCGGGTGTTCCTCAACTCAGTGCTGGTCACCGTGGTCGGTGCCGTGCTCAAGGTGGCGCTGGCCGTGTTCACCGCCTACGGGCTGGTGTTCGTCCGGTTCCCGTTCAAGAACTGGATCTTCGCCGGGCTGCTGGTGACGCTGATGGTGCCGCCGCAGGTGGCGCTGCTGCCCAACTACACGCTCATCACCGCGCTCGGCGGCGCGGACACGTACTGGGGCATCATCCTGCCCGGTCTCGGGACGGCGTTCGGCACGTTCCTGCTGCGCCAGCACTTCCGCACGCTGCCGCCGAGCCTGCTGGAGGCCGCCGAGCTCGACGGGGCCGGGCACTGGCGCCGGCTCACCCGGGTCGTCCTGCCGGTGTCCGCGCCGACCGTCGCCACCGTCGCGCTGATCACGATCGTCTACGAGTGGAACGACTACCTCTGGCCGCTGGTCATCATCTCCAGGCCGGAGATGATGACGCTGCCCGTCGGGCTCACCCTGCTGGCCAACGTGGACAACCGGGCCGCGGCCTACGGCCAGCTCATGGCCGGGTCGGTCGCCGTGATCGTGCCGGTCCTGATCGTCTTCATCGCCCTCCAGCGCCACATCATCGCCGGGCTTACCCAGGGCGCGGTCAAGGACTGAGACCGTCCCCCGCGCCTCCTCCCCTCCCCCCGAAAGGACGCCAGCTGCCATGCACCTCGACCGTCGCGGATTCCTGAAGTTCGCCGGCATCACCGGCGCCGCCGCGGCCCTGGCCGCCTGCGGCGGCCCCTCCACCAGCGGCGGCGGGCCCGCCGACGCCCCGGAGGTCGACTACTCCGGGGTGCAGCCGGCGACGACCGTCACCTGGTGGACGAACAACCCGGGCAGCTCGGAGAAGGTGTCCCGCCAGATCATCGACGCCTACCAGCGGGCCAACCCGGGGACCACGGTCAACCTCGTGACCGCGGGCGCGACCTACGAGGAGATCGCCCAGCGCTTCCAGACCGCGCAGGCCGGCGGCGGCTCCCAGCTGCCCGACCTCGTCGTGCTCTCCGACGTCTGGTGGTTCCGCTACTACATGCAGCGCTCCATCGTGCCGATGGATCCGCTGATCGCCGCGACGGGCATCGACACCGCCGACTACCGGCAGCAGCTGATCGAGGACTACCGCTACGACGGCAAGCTCTGGGCGCTGCCCTGGGCGCGTTCGACGCCGATCTTCTACTACAACAAGGCGCACTGGCAGAAGGCCGGCCTGCCCGACCGGGCGCCCGCGACCTGGGCCGAGATGGCCGAGTGGGGGCCGAGGCTGCAGGCCGCGGGCACCGGCGCGCAGAAGGCGTACCAGCTCCCCGCCCTGGCCGACTACGCCGGCTGGTCGTTCCAGAACAACCTCTGGGGCGAGGGCGGCGCCTGGTCGAACGAGTGGGACGTCACCTGCGACTCCCCCGAGGCCGTCCGGGCGATCTCGGCCCTGCAGAACGCGGTGACCTCGGGCTGGGCGGGCGTCGCCGCGACCGACGGCACCACCGACCTGGGTGCCGGGGCGGTGTCGGCGACGGTGGGCTCGACCGGTTCGCTGGTCACCGTGCTCGACGCCGCGCAGTTCGACGTGGGCGCCGGGTTCCTGCCCGCGGGCCCGGTCCCCGGCCCGGTGTGCCCGACGGGTGGCGCGGGCATCGGCATCCCGGCCGCGATCCCGCCGGAGCGTCAGCTCGCCGCGGCGGCCTTCGCGAAGTTCCTGACCAGCCCGGAGAACACGGTGCTGTTCTCCCAGGCCACCGGCTACCTGCCGATCCGCACCTCGGCGAACACCGGGCCACTGCTCGCCCAGACGCCGCTGCGCAAGGTCGCGATCGACCAGCTCGACCGGACCCGCACCCAGGACCGGGCGCGCGCGTTCTTCCCGGGTGCCGACCAGGAGATCGCGCGGACCTGTGCCAACATCCTCAACCAGCGGGCCGACGTGCAGAGCGAGCTCACCACCCTCAAGGGCACGCTGACCCGGATCTTCGACACCGACGTGAAGCCCAACATCTGACGGCGGGACGCTGACATGGCAACGGTCACCTACGACTCGGCGACGCGGATCTACCCCGGCTCGGACACCCCCGCCGTCGACGGGCTGGACCTGGAGATCGCCGACGGCGAGTTCCTCGTGCTCGTCGGGCCGTCCGGCTGCGGGAAGTCGACGTCGCTGCGGATGCTCGCGGGTCTGGAGGACGTCGACGCCGGCGCCATCCGGATCGGCGACCGCGACGTCACCGACGTCCGGCCCAAGGACCGCGACATCGCGATGGTGTTCCAGAACTACGCGCTCTACCCGCACATGACGGTCGCCGCGAACATGGGCTTCGCGCTGACCAACGCAGGCCGGCCGCGCGACGAGATCGCCCGCCGCGTCGCCGAGGCGGCGAAGATCCTCGACCTGGAGGGACTGCTGGACCGCAAGCCGCGTGCCCTGTCGGGCGGGCAGCGCCAGCGGGTCGCGATGGGCCGCGCGATCGTGCGCGAGCCCGCCGTGTTCTGCATGGACGAGCCGCTGTCCAACCTGGACGCGAAGCTGCGGGTGTCCACCCGGACCCAGATCGCCTCCCTGCAGCGGCGCCTGGGTGTCACCACCGTCTACGTCACCCACGACCAGGTGGAGGCGATGACGATGGGCGACCGCGTCGCGGTGCTGTCGGGCGGGGTGCTGCAGCAGTGCGCCGCCCCGCGCGAGCTGTACGAGCGCCCGGTGAACGCCTTCGTCGCCGGGTTCGTGGGGTCACCGGCGATGAACCTGGTGACGGTGCCCACCGGCACCGACGGGTCGGTGTCCCTCGGCGGGGTGCGGATCCCGGTGCCCGGCGGGTCGTCGGACACGGTCACGGTCGGCATCCGGCCGGAGGACCTGCGCCCGGCCGGGGCCGGGGACGGGCTGGAGGTGACCGTCGACGTCGTCGAGGAGCTGGGGGCCGACGCCTACGTCTACGGCACCCTCACCGAGGCCGCGGGACACGACGGCGCAGGGACGACGCTGGTGGCCCGGGTCGACGCCCGCACCCCGCCGGAGCGCGGGACCCGCCTGCGCCTGGTCCCCGACCCGGACCGCACCCACCTGTTCGACGGCGACACCGGCGCCCGCCTGGGCTGACCCGACCCGCTGCGGTCCCCCGCTCCCGCGCGGTGATCCGCAGCTCGCGCAGTGATCCGCTGCTCGCGCGGTGATCCGTTCGGCGCGCGTGTCCGGACGCGCGCGGCGCGGATCACCGCGCGGATCGGCGATCACCGGTGCGCCGGGTGGCCGGCGGGGACGGCTCCGGACGCACCGCGGCCCCGCACCCGTGACGGGTGCGGGGCCGCGGTCGGTGTGCGGTCGGCTCAGATGAGGCCGAGCTTGGCGACGGTGTCGCGCTCCTCGACCAGCTCCGCGACGCTCGCGTCGATCTTCCCGCGGGAGAACTCGTCGATCTCCAGGCCCTGGACGATCTTCCACGCGCCGTTCTCGGAGGTGACCGGGAACGAGGAGATGATGCCCTCGGGGACGCCGTAGGAGCCGTCCGACGGGATCGCGGCGGAGGTCCAGTCGCCGGCCGGGGTGCCGTTGACCCAGTCGTAGACGTGGTCGATGGCGGCGTTCGCGGCCGACGCGGCCGAGGACGCGCCCCGCGCATCGATGATCGCGGCACCGCGCTTGGCGACGGTCGGGATGAAGTCGTTCTCCAGCCACTCCCGCTCGACCTGCTCGGCGGCGATCTTGCCGCCGACCTCGGCGTGGAACAGGTCGGGGTACTGGGTCGCCGAGTGGTTGCCCCAGATCGTGAGCTTGCTGATCTCGTCCAGGCCCACGCCAAGCTTCTTCGACAGTTGCGCCAGCGCACGGTTGTGGTCGAGGCGGGTCATCGCGGTGAACCGGTCGGCCGGGACGTCCGGGGCGGAGGCCTGGGCGATCAGGGCGTTGGTGTTGGCCGGGTTGCCGACGACCAGGACGCGCACGTCGTCCGCGGCACCGGCGTTGATCGCCTTGCCCTGCGGGCCGAAGATGCCGCCGTTGGCCTCGAGCAGGTCGCCGCGCTCCATGCCCTTGCTGCGGGGACGGGCACCGACGAGCAGCGCGACGTTGGTGCCGGAGAACGCGGCGTTCGCGTCGTCGAAGATGTTGATGCCGCGCAGCAGCGGGAAGGCGCAGTCGTCGAGCTCCATCGCGGTGCCCTCGGCGGCCTTCACGGCCTGCGGGATCTCCAGCAGGTTCAGCGTGACCGGGGTGTCGGGCCCCAGCAGCTGCCCGGAGGCGATCCGGAAGAGCAGCGCGTAACCGATCTGGCCAGCGGCTCCGGTGACGGTAACGGTAACGGGGGTAGCAGACACGCCCCGGACCCTAGCCCTGTTCGCGCCTGCGTACCGCGACGGGGAGCACACCCACCGCCATGCGTGGCACGAACCACACCGCCGGTAGCGTGCGGGCGATGCGAGACGTCCCGGTGACCGGTCGTGCACCGGCGCCGGACCTGGCCCGCGGCGCGGCGCTGCTGCTGATCGCCGTGGCGAACGTGCACACCTTCGTCACCCACCGGGGCATCGGGGTCCGCACCTACCCGCTCGACCCGACCGGCGTCGACGCCTGGCTCGCCGCGGCGCAGCTGACCCTGGTCGACGGCCGGGCCTACCCGCTGTTCGCGCTGCTGTTCGGCTACGGCATCGCCGGGCTCGCCCGCCGCGCGGCCCGCGCCGGTGCCGGGCCCGACCAGGTGCTGGCCCTGGTCCGGCGCCGGGGCGGGGCGCTGTTCGCCGTCGGCGCCGCGCACGCGGTGCTGCTGTGGCACGGGGACTTCGTCGCCGCCTACGGGCTGATCGCCGTGGTTCTCGCGCCGGTGCTGGTCCGCGGGTCGACCGCGGTGCTGGTGCTCACCGGGGTGGCCGCGACGACGCTGCTGGCGGTGCTCTACGCCCCCGTCGCGCTGACCCGGTCCGACGCGGCGTCGGCGTCGCCGTCGCTGGTCGCACCGGACGTGGTGTCCGCGGCGGTGGAGCGCTTCGGCGAGTGGCTGTTCGGCAACCTGCTGATCAGCGCGGTCGGGCTGGCGGGGGCCGCGGTCGCGGGGGTCCTCGTCGCCAGGGCCGGCTGGCTCGACGACCCGGCCCGGCACCGTCGCGCGCTGCGCCGGGTCGCCGTCGCGGGGATCGGGGCGGGGGTCGTGGGCGGCCTGCCGCTGGGGCTGGTCGCCGCGGGGGCGTGGACGCCGTCGGAGCCGGTCGCGCTCGTGGTCGGGGTGCTGCACGCCGTCACCGGCTACGCCGCGGGCGCCGGGTACGCGGCGCTGGCCGGGCTGGTCGTCGCGCGACGGACACGGTCCGCCGGAGCGGCACCGGACGGTCCGGGGGCCGTGTACCGGTCCCCGGGCGACACAGGACCCGTGCCGGGCGGGTGGATGTCCCGCGCGCTGGTCGCGCTGGGGCGGCGCTCGCTGAGCGGGTACCTGGCGCAGTCGGTGGCGTTCGTGGCCCTGTTCCCGGCCTGGACGCTCGGGCTCGGCGCGGGCCTGCCGCTGTGGGCGGCGACGCTGTGCGGGGCCGGGGTGTGGCTGGTGACCGTCGTCGTCGCCGTGGTCGCCGAGCGCCGAGGCCACCGCGGCCCGGCCGAGGTGCTGCTGCGCCGGCTGACCTACGGCCGCACCCCGGCTCCCGCACACCACCCCACCGGACCATGATCGCCGGGAGTGGAGCGCCGGAGGCACCCCGCTGCGCTCTGCACTCCACTCCCGGCGATCATCGTGGGGCGCGGCCCCGCGAGCGGGTGGCGGTCTAGGCTCCCGACATGAGCGGCACCGACCCCGCCGACCAGCCCGGACCGGACGAGCCGGCGCGGCCGGACGTGCCCGGGGCGGCCGGGGCGACGCCGTCGTGGCAGGGCGCCCCGGGCTTCTCCGGGGTGGGCCCGGTGTCGTCCGGCCCGGTGGAGGTCCCGCCGCACGCCCCGCTGCCGGGGGCGCCGCCGTACCCGCCGGGAACCGAGCCGGAGCGGGCCGCGGTCGCCGACCGGTCCCCGCAGCTCCCGGGCGTCGCCGCCGTGCTCCCCCGCTGTGTGGCCGCGGCGGCCGGCTGGGTGGCGGTGGCGCTGCTGCTGGCCCTGGTCACCGGGGTCGGGTCGTGGCCGCTGCGCGGGCTCGCGCTGCTCGTGCCGTGGGGGCTCGCCGCCCTCGCGCTGGTGTTCCCGGCCCGGCGCGGGGTCGGCCCCGGCGGGCTCGTGGCACTGGCGTTCGCCCCGTTCTGGCTGATCCACGCCGTCCTGGTCGGTCTGCTCGGCTGGTGAGACCGGCGCCGGCGATCGGCCGGCCCACCCCGGTCCCGAGCCTCATCCGCGATCCCCGCGTCGGGCGTCGCGTTCCGGTGGTCGTGACCACGCGGACGCGACGCCCGGCGCGGCGGCCGGCGCGCGGGAGAGGCCGCAGCTCGTCGCTCCCGGACCGTCGTCCGGCGACCCCCTCTCCCGAATGGCGCCGGGTGCTGTGTCTCGCCATGATGCCGATCATCCACTCCCCACGGAGGAGGTCCTCGTGGCCGATCACGACCCGCAGGTGCTGCCGATGGCCGACGTCGCGGATCGGTGGGTGGTGCGCTGCGACTGCGGGTGCGGGCTCCTCACCCAGTACGCCTCCCGGGACGAGGCCGAGGACGCGGCGGCACAGGCCCGGGAGGAGGCCGGCCCCCCGACCGCGCGGGAGCAGGCGATCGAGGAGGTCGTCGAGGACGACGGCGAGCGGGCCTCCGAGCGGATCTGACCGTCGTGCCCCCGGGCGGGATCAGTCCCGGCGCCGCGAGGTGATCACACCGGTGTCGAAGCCGGCCAGGTGCAGGCCGCCGGCGAAGCGCGCGTGCTCCACCTTGAGGCACCGGTCCATCACCACGGTCAGGCCCGCGGCCTCCGCGCGACGGGCGAGCTCCTCGTCGAACAGGCCGAACTGGAGCCAGAACGTCGACGGCGTCGGGTCCAGGGCGAGGACCTCGTCGAGCACCCCGCCGAGGTCCTCGGGGCGGCGGAAGACGTCGACCAGGTCCGGCACCACCGGCAGCTCCGCGAGCGAGGGGTACACCGGGCGCCCGAGGATCTCCGGTGCGTTCGGGTTGACGAAGTACACCTCGAAGCCGGTCGAGGCCAGCAGGTAGGTGGCGACGAAGTTGCTGGCCCGGGCCGGGTTCGGGCTCGCCCCGACGACGGCGACGGTGCGGGTGTCGCGCAGGATCTGCTGGCGCCGCCACGCGGGCGGGTTCTCCCAGGTCACGAGCTCTCCTTCTGCGAGGCGGCCAGCGCCTGGTCGAGGTCCCAGACGATGTCGTCCGGGTCCTCCAGACCGACCGAGATCCGGATCATGTCCTCGGGGACGCCCGCCTGCTCCAGCTGCTCGGTGGTGAGCTGCTGGTGGGTGGTGGACCCGGGGTGCAGGACGAGGGTGCGGGCGTCGCCGACGTTGGCGAGGTGGCTGCACAGCTGCACCGCCTCGATGAACCGCGCCCCGGCGGCCCGGCCGCCGCGCACCCCGAACGCGAACACCGCGCCCGGCCCCGCGGGCAGATACCGGCGAGCCCGCTCGTGGTGGCGGTGCGACGGCAGCCCGGGGTAGGTCACGTACTCCACCCGCGGGTCGGCCTCGAGCCACTCGGCGACCTTCTGCGCGTTCGCCACGTGCGCCTCCATCCGCTGCGGCAGCGTCTCGACGCCCTGCATCAGCAGGAACGCCGAGTGCGCCGACAGCGTGGCGCCGACGTCGCGCAGCTGCTCGGCACGCAGCTTGGTGAGGAATCCGAGCTCCTGGAAGTTCCCCCACCAGGTGAGCCCGCCGTAGGACGGGACCGGCTCGGTCATCCCGGGGAAGCGGCCGTTGCCCCAGTCGAAGCGGCCGGACTCGATCACCACGCCACCGAGGGTGGTGCCGTGCCCGCCGAGGAACTTCGTCACCGAGTGGATCACGATGTCCGCGCCGTGCTCCAGCGGCCGGCACAGGTACGGCGTCGCCAGCGTCGCGTCGATGATCAGCGGGAGCCCGGCCGCGTGCGCGACCTCGGCGAGCCCGGCGATGTCGGCGACCTCGCCGCCCGGGTTGGACACGACCTCGGCGAAGACGAACTTGGTGTTCTCGCGGATCGCGGCGGCATAGTCGGCCGGGTCGGTGCCCGGCACGAAGGTCGTGTCGACGCCGAAGCGGCGCAGCGTCACGTCGAGCTGGGTGATGGTGCCGCCGTAGAGCCCGGCCGCGGCGACGGCGTGGTCCCCCGCCCCGGCGAGGGCGGCGAAGGTGAGGAACTCGGCGGACTGCCCGCTGGCCGTGCACACCGCGCCGATGCCACCGTCCAGGCTGGCCAGGCGCTCCTCCAGCGCCGACACCGTCGGGTTGGCGATCCGGGAGTAGATCAGCCCGTACTTCTGCAGCGCGAACAGCGCCGCGGCGTCGTCGGTGTCGCGGAAGACATAGCTGGTCGTCTGGTGGATCGGGACCGCCCGGGAACCGGTCGCGGCGTCCGGCACCGTCCCCGCGTGCACCGCCCGGGTGCGGAAGCCCCAGGCCCGATCCGGTCGGTCGCCGCGCGGTCCCGACGGTTCGCTCGCAAGCTCGCTCACGTCCCCATCCTCCCCCGCCTACAGGTGGTCGTGCAGGAAGGCCCGCACCCGCTCCGTCGCGTCCGTCGCCGAGGGTTCGTGGTACTCCGCGTGCAGCGGCGTCCGGCGTGCCACCGCACCCTTCGCACCCGGCGTGCGCGTCATGAACGAGTGCCCGGCCTCGGGGTAGACGACGACGTCGTGCGGGATCCCCCGCTCCGCCAGGTCGGCCTCCAGACGCTGCGGGTACCCGTCGGCGAACTGCAGGTCGCGCCCGCCGAAGCTGGCGACGACCGGACAGACCGGCTCCACCGCGACACCCGCGCGGCCGTAGAACGGCACCGCGACCCGGTACAGACCGGTCTGGGACAGCAGCAACGCGAACCCGCCGCCCATGCAGAACCCCATGACACCGATCCGGTCGGCGTCGACGGTGGGCTGGTCGGCCAGCCAGCGCCGGGCGGACTCGCAGTCGCCGAGCGCGGCACCGCGGCCGGTGGCCATCGTCGCCAGCGTCGAGGCGATGCACAGCGGCTTCACCCGGCCACGGGCGAACAGGTCCGGGATCAGGACGGTGTAGCCCTCGCGGGCCAGCTCGCGGGCGATCCGGCGCATCTCCGGGGTCATCCCGAAGATCTCGTAGATCATCACGATGGCGGGGCCGGGCGTGTCGGTCTCGGGGCGGGCCAGGAAACCGGGGAGCCTCCCGCCGTTGACACTGGTCAGTGAGACCTCGGACTCGACGGTCACGGGCGGGGGTCCTTCCGGTCGCGGGGGACCCGGACGAGCCCCTCCTGCATGGTGGTGGCGACCAGGCGGCCGTCGGCGGTGAAGAAGCGGCCGCTGGCCAGGCCGCGCCCACCGGAGGCGGCCGGCGAGAAGCACGAGTAGAGCAGCCACTCGTCGGCGCGGAACGGCGCATGGAACCACATCGCGTGGTCCAGGCTCGCCATCTGCAGCCCGGTGCGGGGTACGTCGTGGCGGGCGACGACCGAGCCGAGCAGGGTCAGGTCGCTGGCGTAGGTGAGCAGGCAGACGTGCAGCAGCGGGTCGTCGGGCAGCTCGCCGTCGGCGCGCAGCCACAGCCGCATCGGGTCGTCGGACGGGCCGGTGTGGTCCTGCGACCAGGACGGCTCGTCGATCAGCCGGATGTCCAGCGGGCGGGGCAGGCCGGCCATCCAGCCGCCGTCGCCGCGGGCCGCGCGCGTGCCGAGGTCGTCGACCGCCTCCGGGGCGGGGACGTCCGAGGGCATCGGCTGGGAGTGCTCCAGGCCGTTCTGCGGCAGCTGGAACGACGCCGACAGCGAGAAGATCGGCTCGCCGCGCTGGATGGCGAGCACCCGGCGGGTGGTGAACGACCGGCCGTCGCGGACCCGCTCGGTCTCGTAGACGATCGGGATGCTCGGGTCCCCGGGGCGGATGAAGTAGGCGTGCAGCGAGTGCACGTGCCGGTCGGCGGACACGGTCCGCCCGGCCGCGACGAGCGCCTGGCCGGCCACCTGGCCGCCGAACACCCGCGGCAGCGAGACCGGTGGGCTCACACCGCGGAAGAGGTTGTCCTCCAGGCGCTCCAGGTCGAGCAGCGCGACCAGGTCGTCGAGGACGGCCTGGCCGCGCGGTTCACCGTCGGCTGCGGTCTCGGGCACGGTCTCGGGTGCGTGTACGGGGTCGGCACTCACGCCCGGGAGTATGCCCGGCGCCGGTCAGGCGTGGTCGTCCTCGCCCAGCCGGTGGACCCGGATGAGGTTGGTCGAGCCGACCGTGGAGGGCGGCGAACCGGCGACGACGACCACGAGGTCACCCGGCTTGAACCGGCCGATGGACAGGATCGCGTGGTCGACCTGGCGGATCATCGCGTCGGTCGAGTCGACCCTGTCGACCAGGAACGTCTCGACGCCCCAGGTCATCGCGAGCTGGCTGCGGACCGCGGGCTCCGGGGTGAACGCCAGCAGCGGGAGCCGGGTGTGCAGCCGGGCCAGGCGCCGCACGGTGTCCCCGGACTGGGAGAACGCGACCAGCGCGCGGGCGGAGAGCCGCTCGCCGATGTCGCGGGCGGCGTAGGACAGCACGCCGCGCTTGGTGCGGGGCACGTGGTTGAGCGGCGGCACGTCGGCCGGGCCCGCCTCGACGGCCTCGACGATCTCGGCCATCGTCCGCACGGTCTTGATCGGGTAGCGGCCGACGCTGGTCTCTCCGGACAGCATCACGGCGTCGGTGCCGTCCAGGACGGCGTTCGCGACGTCGGAGGCCTCGGCGCGGGTCGGGCGCGAGCTGGTGATCATCGAGTCCAGCATCTGGGTGGCGACGATGACCGGCTTGGCGTTCTCCCGCGCGATCTGCACGGCGCGCTTCTGCACCAGCGGCACGTTCTGCAGCGGGAGCTCGACGCCCAGGTCGCCGCGGGCGACCATGATGCCGTCGAAGGCGAGCACGACGGCCTCGAGGTTGTCGACGGCCTCGGGCTTCTCTAGCTTCGCGATCACCGGGACCCGACCGGCGCCGGTGTTGTCCATGATCTTGTGGACGAGGTCGATGTCGGCGGGGCTGCGCACGAACGACAGCGCGACGACGTCGACCCGCAGCGACATCGCGAACTCCAGGTCCGCGACGTCCTTGTCCGACAGGGCGGGCACCGAGATGTTCATCCCGGGCAGCGACAGGCCCTTGTTGTCCGAGACGGGGCCGCCCTCGGTGACCCGGCAGACCACGTCGTTGCCGTCGATGGCGACGACCCGCAGTCCGACCTTGCCGTCGTCGACGAGCATCCGGTCGTCGACCTGGGCGTCCTGGGCGAGGCCCTTGTAGGTGGTGGAGACCCGGTCGTGGGTGCCGGGCACGTCGTCGACCGTGATCCGCACCTCCTCGCCGGTCGCCCACTCGGTGGGCCCGTCGGTGAAGCGGCCGAGCCGGATCTTCGGGCCCTGCAGGTCGGCGAGGATGCCGACGGCGCGCCCGGTCGAGTCGGCGGCGTCGCGGACCATCTCGTAGACGCGCTTGTGGTCGGCGCGGTCCCCGTGGCTGAAGTTGAGCCGGGCCACGTCCATGCCCGCTTCCACGAGGTCACGGATCCGGTCCGGGGTCGCCGTGGCCGGTCCGATGGTGCAGACGATCTTGGTTCGACGTGTCACGGCTATCAGGGTAGCGGTGTCTGGAACGATCAGGACGACGGGAACCCGGCCTGTCGGTGTCCGGTTCGACGGTGTTCATCCGCAGGATCGGCGGTGGAGCAGACTGGGGGCGTGCGCGTCCAGCCGTTCGTCCTGTCGGTCCTGTTGAGCCTGGTCATCCTGTTCACCCCGGCATCCGGGGTCCCGACGGCACCTCCGGGCACCGACAAGCTCGTCCACCTGCTGCTGTTCGCGCTGCTGGCGTGGACCGGGCGGGCCGCGGGGATCCGGGTGTGGCCGCTGCTGGGCGGGCTGGTCGCCTACGCGGCGGCCTCGGAGGTCGCGCAGGCGCTGCTGCCGATCGGGCGCAGCGGGGACGTCCTCGACGCGCTCGTCGACGTCGCCGGGGCGGCGCTCGGGCTGGGGCTGACCGTGCTGGTGGCCCGCCGGCGACCGGGCCGCGAGACGTCGTCGCGGCTCTGAGGCGGAGCGGTACCTTCCTCCGACGGTCCTGCACCGCTGCTCCGGGCGCGCCGGGCCCCACGGCCGCGGCGCCGGGTCAGCGCCGCGGGAGCTCGCTGGGGCCGACGTGGTCGTCGAGCCATTCGGTGACCGGGCGGGTCGCCCGCCACACCCTGCGGACCCGGTCGCGGGCCCGCGGGCCGTGCAGCACGTCGTCCGGCGGCCAGTGCCGCGCCACGTAGAGCCCCGTGTGCCGCAGCAGGTCCAGCCGCGGGTGGTCCGGGGCGGTGCCGCGCGGCCGGGTCTTCAGGGTCGCGCCGTCGACGGTGAGTCCGGCGGCGCGGGCGGTGTCGAGGCGGGCTCGCAGGTCCTCGCCGCGGCGCTCGTCGTCGACGCTCTCGCGGTAGCGGGCCAGCTGGTCGGGCGCCAGGTGGTAGTAGCCGCCGGCCGCGAGCATCCCGTCCGCGGACACCTCGACGTAGAACGGCTCGGCGAAGCCGCCGCAGTGGGTCTTGTACGGGGTCTTGTCCGCGGCGAAGCGCACGTCGCGGTAGGGGCGGAACACCTTCCCCGCCCCGAACTCCGGTTCGAGGTCCGCGAGCAGCGCCAGCATCGGGCCGCGGACGTCGTTCTCGTAGACCGCACGCTGGTCGGTCCAGTACGCACGGGAGTTGTCGGCGAGCAGGCCGTCGTAGAACTCGACGGCGCCCTCGCCGAAGCCCGCGAACGCGCTCACGCGTCCTCGCGCTCCTGGGGTCTGCCCTGCTGCCCGGGCCCGGCGGTGTCCGCCGGCTCGGGGGCGACGTACTCCTCGCGGCCGCGACGGGCGAACGCGACGTAGAGCACGGCCCCGATGAACACCACCGACGCGACGACGACGTTGATCCGGACGTCTCCGAACACCCGCGTCGCCGGGTCGGTGCGCATGAGCTCGATGAAGAACCGGCCGAGCGTGTAGCCCGCGACGTACAGGCCGAAGACCCTGCCGTGGCCGAGCCGGAACCGGCGGTCGGCCAGCACGATCAGCGCGGCGACGACGAGGTTCCACAGCAGCTCGTAGAGGAAGGTGGGGTGCACGACCGCGATCGGCGTCGGGTCGAGTGCCACACCGCCGAGCGGGTCGTCCAGCCCGGTCGCGGGGTCGACCCGCCGGTAGATCTCCAGCCCCCAGGGCAGGGTGGTCGGGCCACCGTAGAGCTCCTGGTTGAACCAGTTCCCGAGTCGCCCGATCGCCTGGGCGACGATGATGCCGGGGGCGACCGCGTCGGCGAACAGCGGCAGCGGGACGCCGTGCCGGCGGCAGCCGATCCAGGCCCCGACCCCGCCGAGCGCGATGGCGCCCCAGATGCCGAGCCCGCCGTTCCAGATCTCCAGCGCTCCCCACGGGTTGCCGCCGGGGCCGAAGTAGGTCCGCCAGTCGGTGGCGACGTGGTAGAGCCGCCCGCCGAGCAGGCCGAACGGCACCGCCCACACCGCGACGTCGAGCACCGTCCCGGCCCGCCCGCCGCGCGCCTGCAGCCGGCGCTCGCCCCACCACAGGGCGACCGCGATGCCGGCGATGATGCACAGCGCGTACGCCCGGATCGGGATCGGGCCGAGATGCCAGACACCCCGGTCCGGGCTGGGGATGGACGCCGGGAGCGCGCCGGGTAGTGCGGTGGGCAGTGCGGTGGCGAGCGTGACGAGCACGGATCAGCCGCCGTTCCGGCTGCAGGACGGGTGGAACCCGGCCGCGACCAGACCGCGGACCGCGGCCGCCGGGTCCCCGCTGGTCACCAGGCCCTCGCCGACCAGCACCGCGTCGGCGCCCCATCCCGCGTAGGTCAGCAGGTCACCGGGGCCGCGGACGCCGGACTCGGCGACCTTGAGCACGTGCGACGGCAGGCCGGGCGCGATCTCACCGAAGACCGACCGGTTCACCTCGAGGGTGTGCAGGTTGCGGGCGTTGACACCGATCAGCGTGGCGCCGGCCTCCAGGGCGCGGTCGCACTCCTCCTCGGTGTGCACCTCCACCAGCGGGGTCATCCCGAGGGATTCGATGCGGTCCAGCAGCGAGGCGAGCACCGGCTGCTCCAGCGCGGCGACGATCAGCAGCACGACGTCCGCGCCGTGCGCACGGGCCTCGTGCACCTGGTACGGCGTGACGACGAAGTCCTTGCGCAGCAGCGGGGTGTCGACCCGGGCGCGGACGGCGTCGAGGTCGGCCAGGGAACCGCCGAAGCGGCGCTGCTCGGTGAGCACGCTGATCACCCGCGCACCGTTGGCGGAGTAGGCCTCGGCGAGGTCGGCCGGGTCGGGGATGTCGGCGAGCGACCCCTTCGACGGGCTGGCCCGCTTCACCTCGGCGATGACGCCGACGCCCGGCTCGCGCAGGGCCGCCATCGCGTCCCGCGGCGGCGGCGCGGCCGCGGCCCGCCGCTTGATCTCGGCGAAATCGACGACGCTCTCGCGCACGGCGAGGTCCTCCCGGACCCCGTCCACGATGGCCTCGAGGACGCTGGGTACGCGACCCGGAGTCCCGTTCGGGTGTCCGGTCGTACCGGCAGTGCCCGTAGTGCTCACAGGACCGACTCCTCCTCCGCTCGCGCGTCGCCCGGACGTCGAGGTCATGCTAGTTCTCCCCCTCACGCGGACCGACGGTCGGGTCGCCGCCGGCGTCGAGCCGTTCCCAGGCCGCCCGGTCGGGGTCGGTCGGTGTCGTGGCCGCCTGCGTGCCCGGTGCGGCGTAGCGGGCACCGAGCCGCGGCAGCCGCGGCTCCCGCACCACCAGCAGCACCGCGGCGGCGAGTGCGACGACCCCGCCGGCGACCGCCAGCCAGGGCCACGGCGTCGCCGAGACCGCGCCGGAGCCCGCGGGGGCGTTCGGGGCGGTCAGCCCGGAGCGGGCCGAGGCCAGCTCCACCGCCGACGGCGGCACGGCGACCAGCCGCAGGGTGAGCACCACCGCAGCCACCCCGGCGAGCCCGACCAGCACACCGAGCACCCGGCGGGCGATCCCCGACAGCGCGACCAGCGCGGCGACCGCCGCGACCAGCAGCGCGGCGACCGCGGTGACCACGGGTTGCAGCTGCGCGCCGGTGGCGCCGAGCTCGACGGTGCCGCGGGTGGCGGTGGGCACCTCCAGCACGAACCAGTCGGCGGACCCGGCGCCCCACAGGGCCCCGGCGCCGAGCAGCAGGCCGAGCACGGTCAGGCCGAGTGCCCGCCGGTCGGTGCGGTGCGGTGCGGGCGCGGCGACCCCGTCGTCGCCGGGCGCCGTCACGCGCTGCCCGGGACGGGCGGGGGTGTCAGCGGGGCCGACAGGGACCCGGCCGCGGCGACGGCCGAGAGCACCGCCCGGGCCTTGTTCAGGCACTCCATGTCCTCCGCGGCCGGGTCGGAGTCGGCCACGATCCCGCCGCCGGCCTGCACGTAGGCGGTCCCGTTGCGGATCATCGCGGTGCGGATGGCGATCGCGGTGTCGGCGTTGCCCGCGAAGTCGAGGTAGCCGACGATGCCGCCGTACTGGCCGCGTCGGGTCGGCTCCAGCCGGTCGATGACCTGCATGGCCCGCACCTTCGGCGCCCCGGACAGGGTGCCGGCGGGGAAGCAGGCGACGACGGCGTCGAACGCGGTGCGGTCGCGCCGCAGCAGCCCGGACACCGTCGACACCAGGTGCATGACGTGGCTGTAGCGCTCGATCTCGAAGAAGTTCCGCACGGTGACCGTGCCGGGCTCGCACACCCGGCCCAGGTCGTTGCGTCCGAGGTCGACGAGCATCAGGTGCTCGGCGCGCTCCTTCTCGTCGCCGCGCAGCTCCTTCTCCAGGAGCTGGTCCTCCTCGTCGGTCGCGCCGCGCCAGCGGGTGCCCGCGATGGGGTGCGTGGTGGCGCGCCCGTCGAGCACGCTGACCAGCGCCTCCGGGCTGGACCCGACGATCGAGAACGGCGGCCCGCCCGCGGCGTCGTCGAGGCGCAGCAGGTACATGTACGGGCTCGGGTTCGTGGTGCGCAGGATCCGGTAGACCTCGAGCGGGTCGGCGTCGCACTCCATCTCGAAGCGCTGCGACAGCACGATCTGGAAGGCCTCACCGGCGCGGATCTGCTCCTTGGCGTCCTCGATCGCGGCGTGGTGCTGCTCGGGGGTGCGCCGGCGGAGGAACTCCGGGCGGGTCGGGGTGTACACCGCGACCGAGCTCGGCGACGGGACCGCGAGCTCGCCGGTCATCCGGTCCAGCCGGGCGACCGCGTCGTCGTAGGCCTGGTCGACGCGGTCGTCGGTGGCGTCCCAGTTGATCGCGTTCGCGATCAGGGTGACGGTGCCCTCGTGGTGGTCGAGCGCCGCCAGGTCGGTGGCCAGCAGCATGACCAGCTCGGGCAGCGCCAGGTCGTCGACGGCCGGGTCGTCCGGGTCGGCGATGCGCTCGACGCGGCGGACGATGTCGTAGCCGAGGTAGCCGACCATGCCGCCGGTCAGCGGCGGCAGCCCGGGCAGCGGCTCGGAGTGCAGCTCGGTGACCACGGTGCGCAGCGCCTCGAGCGGGTCACCGGTGGTGGGCAGGCCGTCGGGGACCTCTCCGGTCCAGACCAGCTCGCCGTCGACGGCGGTGAGCGCCGCGGCGCTGCGCGCCCCGACGAACGACCACCGCGACCAGGACCGGCCGTTCTCCGCGGACTCCAGCAGGAACGTGCCGGACCGCCCACCCGCCAGCTTGCGGTACACCCCGACCGGGGTCTCGTCGTCGGCCAGCAGCCGCCGGGTCACCGGGATGACCCGGTGCGCACGCGCCAGCTCCCGGAACTCCTCGCGGCTGGGGCTCACCGCGCCCAGGGCTGCGGCTGCGGGAACCGCGGGGGCGGGGGCGCCCGTCGTCGTCGCGCCACCGGATGCGTTCTGGGTCCGCTGGGTCATGCGACTCATTGTCCCCGAGCAGTGACGACTGCCCTCGCGCGGGTGAGGATGGGACGCATGACCGAACCGAGCGCCAGCGCACCCCCGGCCCCGGGGGCGCAGCCCCGGCGTCGTGGCCGCCGGTCCGGCGGTGCGGACACCCGCGCCGCGCTGCTGGCCGCCGCCCGCGTCGAGTTCGCCGACCGCGGCTTCGACGGCGCCACGGTCCGCCGGATCGCCGAGCGCGCCGGGGTCGACCCGGCGATGGTCAACCACTGGTTCGGCGGCAAGGAGAAGCTGTTCCTCGCCGCGCTCGACCTGCCGCTCGAGCCCGAGCAGGTCCGCGAGCACCTGGTGAGCGGTCCGGGCGACACCGTCGGCGAGCGGATCGTGCGCACCTTCCTCACCGTGTGGGACGCCGACGGCGGCTCCCCGATGGCGGCGGTGCTGCGCAGCGTCGCGGGACACGAGGCCGCGGCCCGGATGCTGCGCGAGTTCATCGGCAAGGCGATCCTGGTGCCGGTCACCCGCGTCCACTCCCCCGACCGGCCCGACGAGCGGGGCGCGCTCGTCGCCGCCCAGCTGATCGGGCTCGCCATGATCCGCTACGTGGTGCACCTGGAGCCGCTGGCCTCGGCGCCCCCCGAGGACATCTTCGCCGCGGTCGGGCCGACCGTGCAGCGCTACCTGACCGGGAACCTGGGGTCGACGAACCCCGAGGAGTAGGCGGCGACGACGGCCTGGGTCCGGTTCCGCGACCCGGTCTTCGCGAGCGCGCCCGCCACCTGGGTCGTCACCGTCTCCACCCCGAGCACCAGCTCGGCGGCGATCTCGGCGTCGGACGGACCACGCGCCATCAGCCGCAGCACCTCGCCCTCGCGGGTGGTGAGCCCGGCGCCGGCGAGACGGTCGCCGTCGCCCGCGGCGAACCCGGCCACGAGCTCGCCAGCAGGGCGGCCGGGGCCGCACGACCGCACACTGGGGTCATGGTCGATCTGTCCGCCCGGCTGCCCGGCGCCGTCGCCGACCGGCTCGAGGCGCTTCGCTCGCGGGTCGGGTCGGCGGTGTTCAGCCGGGTCGCCGGCGACGAGGGATCCGGCCGCCGCGCCCGCGTCCTCGGTGCCGAGGGCCCGCGCTGGTTCGCCGAGGACGCCGCGATCCGCACCGTGCACGGCGACTCGTCGATGTTCGTCGGCGGACTGCGTGCGCTGCTGCTGCAGTCGCTGCACCCGCTGGCCATGGCGGGGGTCGCCGGGCACTCCGGGTTCCGCGGCGACCCGTGGGGACGGCTGCAGCGCACCTCGTACTTCCTGGCCGCGACGACGTTCGGGCCGGCCGAGGAGGCCGAGCGGGTGATCTCGCGGATCAGGCGGGCCCACGTGCACGTCCGCGGGACCGCGCCGGACGGGCGCCCGTACTCGGCGTCGGATCCGCACCTGCTGCGCTGGGTGCACATCGCCGAGATCGACAGCTTCCTCAGCGCGCACGACCGCTACGGCGCCGCCCCGCTCGACGCCGCCGGACGCGACGCCTACGTCGCCGACACCGCACGCGTCGCCCGTGAGCTGGGGGTGCCCGATCCGCCGGAGTCCGTTGCCGAGCTGCACGCCCAGCTCGCCGCCTACCGGCCCGAGCTGGCCGGGACCCCGGAGGCCCGCGACGCCGCGCGGTTCCTGTTGTGGGAGCCGCCGCTGCCGCTCTCCGCACGGCTGCCGTACTCGGTGCTGGCCGCCGCGTCGGTGGGGCTGATGCCACGCTGGACGCGGCTGCCGCTGCGGCTGCCGTGGCTGCCCGTGGCCGAGGCGACCGTGGTGCGGGCCGGTGGGCACGCGATCACCGCCGGGATCCGGTGGGTCACCTCGGCACCCACCCAGCCGCCACCGACGCCGCCGGTGCACCCGTGAGCGGTCAGACCCCGCCGCCGTCCTTGGTGAGCAGGACGTCGGTGCTCATGCGCCGTCCCTGGCGAGCAGGACGTCGGTGCTCATGCGCCGTCCCTGGCGAGCAGGACGTCGGTGTCGAAGCAGGTCCGGGTTCCCGTGTGACAGGCCGGCCCCTCCTGATCGACGACGACCAGCACCGCGTCGCCGTCGCAGTCGAGCCGCACCTCGTGCACGTGCTGCACGTGCCCCGAGGTGTCGCCCTTGACCCAGTACTCCTGGCGCGAGCGCGACCAGTAGGTCCCCCGGCCGGTGGTCAGGGTGCGGTGCAGCGCCTCGTCGTCCATCCAGCCGACCATCAGCACCTCACCGGCGCGGGACTGGACGACGGCGCAGACCAGCCCGTCGGCGTCGCGCTTGAGGCGGGCGGCGATCCCCGGGTCCAGCGCGGACTCGGCCGCCGTGAGACGGGTGCTCACCGGATCTCGACCCCCTCCGCGCGCAGCGCGTCCTTCACCTCACCGATCCGCAGCTGACCGAAGTGGAACACGCTGGCGGCGAGCACGGCGTCCGCCCCGGCGCGCACGGCCGGCGCGAAGTGCTCGACCGCACCGGCACCGCCGGAGGCGATCACCGGGACGTCGACGACCTTGCGGACCGCGGTCAGCATCTCCAGGTCGAACCCGGCGCGGGTGCCGTCGGCATCCATCGAGTTGAGCAGGATCTCCCCGACGCCGAGCTCCTGGCCGCGCTGCGCCCACTCGACGGCGTCGATACCGGCGGAGCGACGCCCGCCGTGCGTGGTGACCTCCCAGCCCGACGGCTGTGGCTGCTCCCCCTCGGGGACCCGGCGGGCGTCGACCGACAGCACGATGCACTGGCTGCCGAAACGCCGCGACATCTCGTGCAGCAGCGTGGGCCGGGCGATCGCGGCGGTGTTCACCGAGACCTTGTCCGCGCCCGCGCGGAGCATCCGGTCGACGTCGTCGGGGGTGCGGATGCCACCGCCGACGGTCAGCGGGATGAACACCTGCTCGGCGGTGCGACGCACCACGTCGATCATGGTTCCGCGCTCCGACGACGACGCGGTGACGTCGAGGAAGGTCAGCTCGTCGGCGCCCTCGGCGTCGTACACGCGGGCCATCTCGACCGGGTCGCCCGCGTCGCGGAGCTCCTTGAAGTTGACGCCCTTCACCACCCGCCCGGCGTCGACGTCCAGGCACGGGATGACACGGACCGCGACGCCCATCAGGCCCTCACCGCGTTCACGGCCGCCAGGGCCTCGGGCAGGGTGAACCGGCCGGCGTAGAGCGCCTTGCCGATGATCGAGCCCTCGATGTTCACCCCGGTCGCGGCGACCTCGGCGAGCCGGGTCAGGTCGGCGACCTCGGAGATCCCGCCCGAGGCGATCACCGGGGCGGTGGTGGCCTGCGCGACCTCGGTGAGCAGCTCGACGTTCGGGCCCTGGAGGGTGCCGTCCTTGGAGACGTCGGTGACGATGTAGCGGGTGGCACCGTCGGCGTCGAGGCGGGCGAGGACCTCCCAGAGGTCGCCGCCGTCGGAGGTCCAGCCGCGGCCGGCGACCCGGCGCCTGCCGTCGATCACCTTGACGTCGAGGCCGATCGCGATCTTCTCGCCGTGCTCGGCGAGGACCTTCCGGCACCACTCGGGCTGCTCCAGCGCCGCGGTGCCGAGGTTGAGCCGGGCAGCGCCGGTGGACAGGGCGCGGTCCAGGGACTCGTCGTCGCGGATGCCGCCGGACAGCTCGACCCGCAGATCGAGCTTCCCGACCACCTCGGCCAGCAGCTCGGCGTTCGAGCCACGGCCGAACGCGGCGTCGAGGTCCACCAGATGGACCCATTCGGCGCCGCCGGCCTGCCAGGTCATGGCCGCCTCCAGGGGCGAGCCGTAGCCGGTCTCGGTGCCGGCCTCGCCCTGCACCAGCCGGACGGCCTGCCCGTCGACGACGTCCACCGCGGGAAGCAACGTGAAGCTCACCGCGCCAGGGTATCCGCGGCACTCGTGGCCCCCGGGAGTGGCCGAGGGGGACAGCATGCGTTCCGGGGAGTACGGGCCGGGCCGAGGCGCGTTCCGCGGAACGCCCGTGGCAGCGCGCGAGCACGGCCACACTCCCCGTCGTGGCTCTCCTCCGTGCCCGCACGCGCGCCGACCGGACCGCGCCCCGTTTCGAACCGCCGTTCCTGCCGTGGGCACCGGACCGGCGCGAGATCGCCGAGTACCGGAGGCGGAAGTACGGACCGCCCTCGTGGATCAGCGGGCTGATCTCCGTCGTGGTGATCGTCGTCGTCGGACGGGTCTGGCTGCAGGTCCAGGTCGAGCAGATCGACTTCGGGCCGGCCCGCGATCCGGCTCCCGTCGTCTCCGCGCCGGCCGCCCCGGCCACCGACATCAGCACGGCAGCGGGACTGACCCGCCTCGTCGACGACGTCCGCCGCGCTACCGGGAGCACGGTCGTCGACCGCCTCGCGGCGTACGGCGCGGACGGGGGAACCGTGCAGACGGCCGACCCCGGCCGGCCCACCCACACCCGCACCTACGTCTGGAACTCCGACGACGGGTTGGGCGTGGTCACGACCGACCGACCGCTCGCCCGGGACCCGGCACAGCGCACCGTCGACCTCGACGACCTCGCACCGGGACCGGTCGCGGAGGTGGTCGCACGGGCCCCCGGCGCCGTGGGTGTGCCCGCACCGGAGACCATCCGCCTGGTCGTCGCCGACCTCGGCAGCGGTCCCACCGTCGTGGTCACCTGCATCGGCCGCGACGGCCGCGTCGGCGAGCTGGAGGCCCGGCCCGACGGCGGCGGCGTCGTGGTGGGTATCAGGCCGTGACCGACCGCAGCCAGTTCTCCAGGACCGTGGCGCCGGCGTCGCCGGACTTCTCCGGGTGGAACTGGGTGGCCGACAGCGGCCCGTTCTCCACCGCGGCGATGACGTCCTCCCCGTGGTGGGTCCAGGTGACCTTCGGCACGGCGATCGCGTGCGAGGGCTCCAGGGTCCAGCGCCGCACGCCGAACGAGTGCACGAAGTAGAAGCGGGCGTCGGCGTCGAGCCCGGCGAACAGCGCGCTGTCCTGCGGGGTCCGGACGGTGTTCCAGCCCATGTGCGGCAGCACGTCGGCCTGGATCCGCTCGACCGTGCCGGGCCACTCGCCGCAACCCTCGGTGTCCTCGTCGAACTCGACGCCGCGCTCGAACAGAACCTGCATGCCGACGCAGATCCCCAGAACCGGACGGCCGCCGGCGAGGCGACGCCCGATGATCTGCGGGCCGCGGACGGAGTGCAGGCCCCGCATGCACGCCGCGAAGGCGCCCACGCCGGGGACGACGAGACCGTCGGCCTCGGTCGCCGCGTCGAAGTCGGACGTCACGGTGACGTCCGCGCCGACGCGTTGCAGGGCGCGCTCGGCGGAGCGCAGGTTCCCGGAGCCGTAGTCGAGGACGACGATGCGTGCCACGACGACCAGGATAGTCGCCGTCCCGCCCGGGACCGGTGGCGCGGGGCGATCGCGCCGCGCGGCTGCCGCCCACCGCCCGTTCCGCAGCCGCTCCGTCCGGAGGGACCCGATGACCCTGATCGACCTGCACTCCCACTTCCTCACCCCGTCCTACGTCGAGGCCGCCCGGTCGGCCGGGCACACCAGCCCCGACGGCATGCCGGGATGGCCGGACTGGGACCCGGCTCGCCACCTCGCGCTCATGGACGAGTGCGGGATCACCACGTCCCTGCTGTCCGTCTCCTCTCCTGGGACCCACTTCGGGGACGACCGGGCCGCCCGACGCCTGTCCCGCGAGGTGAACGAGGCCGGCGCGTCCCTGCGCGCCGACCACCCGGACCGGTTCGGGCACCTCGCCTCGTTGCCGTTGCCCGACGTGGACGGAGCGCTGGCCGAGGCCGTCCACGCCCTCGACGAGCTCGGCAGCGACGGTGTGACCGTCGAGACCAACGCCCACGGCAGGTATCTCGGGGATCCCGCGTTCGCGCCGCTGTGGGCGGAGCTGGACCGGCGTCGGGCGGTGGTGCTCGTCCACCCCACCTCGCCGCCGCACGCGGCGGAGCTGACCGCCGGTCGACCCCGACCGATGCTGGAGTTCGTGTTCGACACCGCCCGGACCTACACCGATCTCATGCTGTCCGGAACCCTCACCCGGTTCCCCGGTGTCCGGTGGATCGCCACGCACTGCGGCGGTGCGCTGCCCGCCCTCGCCGACCGGATCGAGCTGTTCCGCACGGCGTTCGGCGACGGCGGGGGCGCCCCGGTGCCCGACCAGCTGCGGTCCCTCTGGTTCGACACCGCCGGGACCCCGTTCCCGCACCAGGTCCCGGCCCTGGAGCGCACCGTCGGGGTGGAACGGCTGGTCTACGGCAGCGACTCGTGCTGGACACCGGCCGCGGCCGTGCGCGCCCAGGTCGCCTCGCTCGACACCGCTCCCCCGGCCGCGGACGGCCGCGGCTGGCGCGAGCTGACCACCGCCAACGCGCGACGGCTCCTCGGCTGACCTCGTGCTCTGCCGCCCGCCGGCCGCCCGGCGCCCCCGGTCGAGCCGCACCGGGACGTGCCCTCACCTCGTGGTGGCGGCGCCCACCCCACCCGCGACGACGGCGACCAGCACGCAGAGACCGGCCGCGGCCGAGGTGACGGCCGTGTCGAGCACCGGACCGACCGCCGTCCCCGTCGCTGCGGACAGCCCCGACGCCACGGCGGCCAGCGGCGGGAGCGACACCGCGACCCCGAGGACGGCGCCCAGGGTCGCCGCCACACCGTTCTCCGCGGCGACGGTCGTGGCGACCCGGCGTCGGGTCGCGCCGGCCGCGACCAGCGCCGCCAGGTCCGTCCGCCGGGTGCGTGCCGCCGCCCGCGCCCCCGCGGCGACCGCGAGCGCGCCGTAGCCGGAGGACACCGTGACCAGCAGGGCGGCCAGGGTGTCGGTCAACCGGGCGTCCACCGCGTACTCCTGCGCGGCGTAGGCAGCCGCGTCGCGCACCGCGACCCCGAGCGGGAGCGGGCCGGGCACCGCTCCGGCGGGCAGGAACGCGGTGCGGGTCATCGCGGCCGGATCGTGGGCGCGGACCTGGGACCGGTCGATGACGACGTCCCCGCGCCGCTCGTCGGGCGGCAGGACCCGGGTGACCCGCAGCCCCACCAAGGTGCCGTCGGCGAAGCGGGCGTCCAGGGTCGCGCCCGGAGCGAGGCCGAGCGCGTCGGCCGCCGGGACGGACAGGACCACCTCACCCGGCCGGACCAGGCCGGGGTCGGCGGTCCCGACGGCGTCGACGGCGGTCGGTCCCGCACCCCCGGGGACGACGAGCACGGTCGGCAGCGGGATCCGGGCGCCGGGGACGGCGAGGGTGCGGGCGACGTCGTCGGGCAGGCCGGGCGTGCCGTCGCGTTCCACGGTCACCTGCCCGGCGAGCTGTGCGGTCCGCTGGGCCGGGTACGCGTCGGCGGAGGTCGCGACGAGCCCACCGAGCAGCACCGCGAACCCGACCGCGACGACCACCGGTGCGACGACCGCGCCGGCCCGCGCCGGGTTCGCCGCGAGCTCGGCGCGCACCAGCATCGCGGTGACCCGGCCGCCCGGACGAGCGGGGCCGACCCGCGCGAGCAGCCCGACCAGGACCGGAGCGAGCAGCGCGGCCGCGCCCACCAGCGCGGCACCGGTCGCGAGGGCGAGCCCGACCCGGCCGTCGCCGGTCGCCGCCGCGGTCCGGGCCGCGAGCAGCACCCCGGCGGCGAGCGCGAGCGACCCGCCGAGGAGGCGGCCCCGCGCCGACCCGCGTCCGGGACCGGTGTCGTGCACGACGTCCAGCGGCGCGGCCCGGGCCGCCCGGCGCGCCGCGGCGAGGCCCCCGGTGACCGCGAGCAGCACGCCGGCGGCGGCCGCAGCGGCGAGCGGCCCGGCGGCGGCGGGCACCGGTGCCGGCCGCGCGGCGTCGGTGGCGACGAGGACGGTGTGCAGCGGAGCGGCCGAGACGACCGCGAGGACCGTGCACGCCGCCGCACCGAGGACCCCGACCAGTGCCGACTCGGCGAGCACGAGGCGGCGCACCCGGCCGGGCAGCGCCCCGGCGGCGCGGAGCAGGCCCAGCTCGCGGCGGCGCCCCGCGACGGCCGTCGACAGCGCGGCACCGACCACGACGACGGTCGTGACCGCGGTGAGCAGCGCGAGAGCGGCGAGGAGCTGGTCGCCGCGCCAGCGCACGCGGGCCTCCTGGACCGGCTCGACGGCCGCGCGGTCGTCGCCGGTCAGGACGGTCGTGTCCGGCGGCGCCGGCGGGACCGCACCGAGCACGCCGATCGTCCGCACGCCCGGGGCGAGCCGGGCGGCCTCGGTGTCGTCCACCCAGAGGCCGGGACCGTCCGTCGTGCCGGAGACGCGCATCGTGCGGACCGTGTCGGCGAACTGCACCGCGAGCCGGTCGCCCGGACCGACCCCGAGCGTGCGGGGGACGAGCACGTCGCCAGGGCCCCGCGGACGCTCCCCCGCCGTGACGCGGTACCCGCCGAGGACGAGCGAGGCGACGCCGTGACCGCCCTCCAGGTCGTCGGGGTCACCGACCGGTCGTCCGCCGGGCAGGGCGACCGCGGGGAACGGTCGGTCGGGCACCGCGGTCGCGCCGCGCGACGCGGCCAGGCGGTCGGCGAGGGCGTCGGCGACCGGGCCGCTCCACGGGATCCGCCCGTGCGAGCGCGGGGTCGTCGACGTCACGACCGGCGGGGCGACGACCAGCGCCGAGGTGGCCGCGAGGCGCTCCTGGACCACCGGGCGGGACGCGGCCGCGGCGAGCAGCACCGCCCCGAGCAACCCGACCCCGACGGCGACGGCGAGGACCGCGGCGAGCAGCTCCCTCCACCGGCCGCGCACACTCGCGACGGCGATCATCGGACGCCGTCCGGGGCCGGGACAGCGGGTCCGGTGAGGCGGTGCGCGATGGCGGCGGCGGCCCGCCGGTCCCCCGGCGGGCCGGGCACCGGGAAGCGGTCGACGAGGCGCCCGTCGCCCAGCACCACCACCTCGTCGGCCCAGGCCGCGGCAGCCGGGTCGTGGGTGACCATCAGCGTCGTCGCGCCCCGGTCGACGGCGCAGTGGCGGAGCAGTCCCAGGACCCCGGTGGACGCGGCCGAGTCGAGCGCGCCGGTCGGCTCGTCGGCGAACAGCACCGCGGGCCGGGTGAGCAGGGCGCGCGCGATCGCGACGCGCTGCTGCGGCCCGCCGGACAACTGGGCCGGACGGTGCCCGGCCCGGTCGGCCAGGCCGACCTCGTCGAGGGCGGCGACGACCGCGCGGGTACCCACCCGACGGCCGGCGAGCCGCGCGGGCAGTGCGACGTTCTGGGCCGCGGTCAGCGCGGCGACCAGGTTGAACGCCTGGAACACGACGGCGGTGCGCTCCCGGCGGGCCAGCGTGCGTCCCCGCTCGGACAACGCCGTCAGATCGACACCGCCGAGCAGCACGCGACCGGAGGCGGGGACGAGCAGCCCGGCGGCGCAGTGCAGCAGGGTCGACTTCCCCGACCCCGAGGGGCCCATGATCGCGGTGACCGTCCCTGGTCGCGGGGCGAGCGACACCCCGACGAGCGCGCGGACCGGGGGCGCACCGCGGGGCCGGTGGACGTGGTGCAGGTCGTGGAGCTCGATGGTCGTGGTCGGCATGGGCCCAGTGGACGGCCCGGGCCCGGCCCCACGCGGTCACCTCGACGGGAGTTCCGGGGTAGTGCCTGCGTTACCGCGCCCGGCTCGCACGGCGGGCTAGGTTGCGGGACGTGCGGATCGTGACGGCCTGGCAGGCGCTGGACCAGCAGCCGCTGCGGTTCCTCGCGACGGCCTGGCCGTGGCGGTCGCTGGCCTTCCTCCTGACCGGGACGATGCTCGGGGCCGGGCTCGTCGCCGTCGCCGGGATCTGGGCCTCCGGGCTCGTGCTGGGCGGCCCCTGGGTCGCGACCGCGACCGCGCTCCTGCTGGTCACGGCGGTGTGCCTGGGCGGGCGGCCGATCGCGGCGCTGGAACGGTGGCGGCTGCGGCTGGTGGACACCGCGCCCCTGCCGGATCCGTCCACTCGGCCCGGCCGGTGGTGGTCGGCGCAGCGGTGGCGGACCCCGCTGGTCTGGCGGGAGATCGGATTCGCGCTGCTCGCCGCCACCGGCCTCGCCGCGCTCGACGCCGGAGTCCTCGGCTTCTCCCTGGTCCTGCCGGTGCTGCTGTTCACCTCCGCCGCCGACGACCCGTCCACCTGGCCACTGGTCGCGCCCGGGGTCCTGCTGCTCGTCGCCACCCCCTGGACGGTCACCGCGTGGGCCGGGGCGCGGGCGACGCTGACCCGCACCGTGCTCGGACCGCGCGGCACCGAGCTGGGCCCCGACCTGTCCGACGTCGCGACCCGGCGGCTGCTGGGCGCGTTCGCGACCGAACGGGCCCGGATCGAGCGGGACCTGCACGACGGCGCCCAGCAACGGCTCGTCGCGCTCGGGGTGACCCTCGGCCTCGCCCGTCTCGACGCCGTCGACGGCTCGGCCTGCGCGGCACGGCTCGACAGCGCCCGCGACGAGCTCGGGCTGGCACTGACCGAGCTGCGTGACCTGGTGCGCGGCCTCGACCCGGCGACGCTGGCCGACAACGGGCTCGCCGTGGCCGTCGCGGACCGGGCCCGGCGCTGCCCGGTGCCGGTCGAGGTGGACCTGCACCTGCCGGCCGAGCTGCCGCCGGCCGTCGCCGGGACCGCGTACTTCGTGCTCACCGAGGCGCTGACCAACATCGCCCGTCACAGCGGCGCCACCTCCGCCTCGATCGGCGGGGGCCGGCACGCCGACCAGCTCGTCCTGGAGGTCCGCGACGACGGCCGGGGCGGCGCCGACCCGGCGGGCGGGACCGGGCTGTCCGGGCTCGCCGAGCGGGTCGCCCTCGCCGGCGGCCGGCTGCGGCTGTCCAGCCCGGCGGGCGGGCCGACGCTCCTGCGGGTGGAGCTGCCGTGCGGGTGACCGTCGCCGAGGACTCCGTGCTGGTCCGCGACGGGATCGTCGGGGTGCTGACGCGGTTCTCCCACACCGTCGTCGACGCGGTCGGCGACGCACCGGCCCTGCTGGCGGCGGTCCGGGCCGACCGGCCCGACCTGGTCCTGACCGACGTCCGGATGCCCGCGGGCCCGGACAGCGGGCTGCGCGCCGCGGTGGAGCTGCGTCGCGCCGACCCCGGGCTGCCCGTGCTGGTGCTGTCCCAGGTGGTCGCACCGGTCGCCGCGGAGGAGCTGCTCGACACCGGCGACGGCACCGGTGTCGGTTACCTGCTGAAGGACCGGGTGGCCGACGTGGCCGGGTTCGTCGCCGCCGTCGAACGGGTCGGCGCGGGCGGGACGGTGCTGGATCCCGAGGTGGTGGCCCGGCTGGTGCGCCGTCGGCGCGACCCGGTCGCGCGGCTGTCCCCGCGCGAGCGCGAGGTTCTCGACCTGATGGCGCAGGGCCGCTCCAACGCCGAGGTCGCCGCGGCGCTGGTGCTGTCCGACGCCGCGGTGCACAAGCACGTCCGGTCGGTGTTCACCAAGCTCGACCTGCCCGCGGACGCCCCCGGCCACCGCCGGGTGCTGGCGGTGCTGGCCTGGCTGCGGTCGGCGGGCTGACACCCGCCCACGGGTGGCCCGCGCCGCGCACCACCGGGCGCGCCGCGACCACATGATCATCAGTACTTCAGCGCTGCCCCACTAGTGCGCGACAGCGCTGAAGTACTGATGATCATGTGCGGCGGAGGCCGCGTGCTGCGCCGGATGAGGCGGGGGGGCGGGGGCCGCGGGGGTTCGGGGGTCGCGGGATTCCGCGGGTGCCGCGGCGGGGTTCGGCGTGGCGGGGCCCGGCGGTGGCGCGTCGCCGGTTCCGGGGTCCGTCCCGTCACCTGCTCAGCGCGGCACCTGCTCAGCGCGGCACCTGCTCAGCGCGGCACCTGCTCAGCGCGGCACCTGCTCAGCGCGGCACCTGCTCAGCGCGGTCGGTCCGGCCACGGGCCGGCGTGGGTCTCCCGCGCCCCCGGGTCCGCGTGCGACTCCCGCGCCCCCCGGTCCGCGAGGGCGGCGACCAACCGGGCGGCGGCCCGGTCCAGGGTGACGCTGCGGTCGGCGCGGCCCCGCCGGGTGCCGGTGAGCACCGCCGCCGCAACCGTCTCCCCGTCCTCCTCCACCGGGACGGCGACGGCGCGGATCGCCGGGTCCGCCAGCCCGTCGCTGCGGGCCAGCCGGGTACGGACGATCTCCGGGCGCTCGGTGAGGTAGGCCGCGACCGCGGGCGGGTCGTCGACCCCCGCCAGCGCTCGGGCGGACTCCTCGGGATCGCCCAGGGCGAGCAACAACCGTCCCGCGGCGGTGCGCAGCGGCGGTCGGGGCCGGTGGTCGTCGGTCACCCGTTGCAGCCGGTCGGGGGCGCGGGGACCGGCGTGGTCGACGTAGCGGACCTGCCCGCCGACCAGCACCGCGAGTGCCACGGGGCCCGGGCGACGCGGCTGAGCGCGTCGAGCTCGGAGTGCGTGAGCGAGGCCGGCGGACCCAGCCCCGCGAGCAGCCCCAGCACGTACGGCCGGCGGCCCAGGACGTGGCCGCGGCCCCGCAGCCGTAGCCAGCCGGTGGCCCGCAGCTCGCGCAGCAGGTCCGCGGTGGAGCTGAGCGGCAGGTCGAGCTCCCGGGCGACCGCGGTCACCGACGGAGGTGTCCCGGCGGTCGCGACCAGCTCCAGGATGCGGTCGGCCCGGCCGACCGCGCGGGCGGAGGCGACAGATCCCGACACCCGTCCGATCCTACGGATATACGGAGCCTGTGGAGAGTGCGGCCGTTCCGTCGCAGGCTGGGGCCATGACCACGACGACCCCGGCCGCACGCTTCCCCTCCGCCGCCGACACGGCGGCCACCCTGCTGCCGGACGCTCCCCCGGTCCGCTCGACGCTGCGGGTCACCGGAGCGGACCCGCTCGTGCCGTCGGTGCACCGGCTCGCCGACGCGATGTCGGCGGCGGTCGGGGCGTTCGGGCTGCAGGTCGCCGGGCTCGCCGAGGATTCCGGCGGCGCGCCCCGGGAGATCACGGTGCGCGCGGCCGACACGATCGACACGCTGCGCGCCCCGTTCCTCACCACCCTCGGCGGCGTCGACGTGCAGACCGTGGCCGAGGACCCGACGGCACTGGCGAACAACGGGTTCCGCCGGACCGCCGACGGCTGGATCTTCCTGATCACCACCTACCCGCACCAGCGCGACGCGGTGTGCCGGGTGCTGGACTGCCCGCCCCTGCGCGATCGGATCGCGCAGGAGGCCGCCCGGTGGCGGTCCGTCGAGCTGGAGGATGCCGTGTGCGCGGCCGGCGGGGTGGCCGCGGCGGTCCGGACCGGGGAGCAGTGGGCCGCGCACCCGGCGGGCCGACACCTCGCCGGGCGCCCGGTCGTCGAGGTGGAGCGGATCGGCGACGCCCCGCCCGAGCCGGTACCGGACCGGCTGCGGGTCCTCGACGACACCCACGTCATCGCGGGGCCGGTCGCGGCGAAGCTGCTCGGCACGTTCGGTGCGGACGTCCTGCACGTGTCGCGCCCGGACCTGCCCGACCCGCTCGCGATGGTCGCGCTGACCGGCGGCGGGAAGCGCAACGCCTGGCTGGACCTGCGGGACCCGGCGCAGGCGGCGACGCTGCGCGACCTGGTCGGCGGGGCCGACGTGTTCGTCAACGCCTACCGGGGTACCGCCGCGCGGGGCTTCGGCCCGCAGGACCTGGCGGGACACCGGCCGGGGATCGTCGCGCTGGACCTGCACTGCTGGGGTGCCGACGGGCCGTGGGCCGCGCGTGGCGGCTTCGACCAGCTGGCCTGCTCGGCGACCGGGTTCGCGCTCGAGGAGGGTGCGGGCGGGCCGCCGTCGTTGCCGCCGACGCACCTGCTCAACGACTACCTCGCGGCCTGGCTCGGAGCCGCCGGGGTGCTCGCGGCGCTGCGCCGGCGCGCCGTCGAGGGCGGCTCGTGGCGGGTGCGGGTCACCCTCGCCGGGGTCTGCACCTGGGTCCGGGAGCTCGGGATGTTCACCGCGGCCCAGGTCGCGGACCTGCCCCGGCCCGGCGGGCCGACCATCGGCATGCACGTCGTCGACGGGCCGATGGGCCGGCTCGTCGAACCCGTGCTCCCGCTGGAGTTCGACGGCCGGCCCGCGCCGCTGCCCGGGCCACCTCAGCTGCTGGGGACCGCCGCCGCGACCTGGTGACCGGCCGGCGCCCAGCCGATCGCCGGAGCGACCCGCTCGGCGATCGAGCGGAGCAGGTGCGCGTTGTACTCCACCCCGAGCTGGTTGGGCACGGTGAACAGCACGTAGTCCGCCTCCCGGACCGCGGCGTCCTCGGCGAGCTCGGCGGCGATCCGGTCCGGGTCGCCGACGTAGCTGCGCCCGAACCGGGAGCGGGCGCCGTCGAGGATGCCTACCTGGTCGTCCTCGCCGCGCTCGCCGAAGTAGCGGCGGTCGAGGTCGGTCGTCACCGGGATGACGCTGCGCGAGATCGACACCAGCGGGGTGCGCTCGTGCCCCGCGGCGGACCAGGCCTCGCGGTAGCGCAGGATCTGCTCGGCCTGCAGCCGGTCGAACGACTCGCCGGTGTCCTCGGTGAGCAGGGTCGAGCTCTGCAGGTTCATGCCCTGGGTCGCCGCCCACTCGGCGGTGGCGCGGGTGCCCGCACCCCACCAGATCCGGTCCGCCAGCCCCGGGGACTGCGGCTGCACCGGCAGCGCGACGTGCCGGCCGCGGGTGCGGGCCGGGTCCGCCGGCGCGACCCCGGCGCCGCGGATCGCCGCGAGGAACACCTCGGCCTTGGCGCGGGCGGCGTCGGCGTGGGTCTGCCCGTCGGCGGGCCGGTAGCCGAAGGCCTCGGCGCCGTTCAGCGCGATCTCGGGCGACCCCCGGCTCACACCGAGCTGCAGCCGCCCGCCGGACAGCAGGTCGGTCGCGGCGGCCTCCTCGGCCATGTAGAGCGGGTTCTCGTAGCGCATGTCGATCACGCCGGTGCCCATCTCGATCCGGCTGGTGGTCGCCGCGATCGCCGCGAGCAGCGGGAACGGCGCGGCCAGCTGGCGCTCGAAGTGGTGCACGCGCACGAACGCGCCGTCGATGCCGATGTCCTCCGCGGCGCGTGCCAGCTCCACGGTCTGGCGCAGCGCGTCGGCCGCGGTGGGCGTCCGGGACCCGGGGACCTCCCCGTGGTGCCCGAACGACAGGAACCCGATCTTCGTCATGCCCTCTGCAACGAAGGTTGAGGGCTCAACATTCCCTAGAGGGCGCCCTTGGTGGACGGCACCCCGGTCACCCTCGGGTCGGACTCGGTCGCGGCCCGCAGCGCACGGGCGACGGCCTTGAACTCGGCCTCCGTGATGTGGTGGGGGTCGCGGCCGTCGAGCACCCGCACGTGCAGCGCGAGGTGCCCATGGAAGGCCAGCGACTCGAACACGTGCTTGTTCAGCACGGTCGGGTAGTGCCCGCCGACGACGAAGCCGCGCATCATCTCCGGCTCGCCGGTGCACACGGTGTAGGGCCGTCCGGAGACGTCGACGACGGCCTGGGCCAGGGCCTCGTCCATCGGGATCCAGGCGTCGCCGAACCGGCGGATGCCCTTCTTGTCCCCCAGCGCCTGCCGGATCGCCTGGCCCAGCACGATCGCGACGTCCTCCACGGTGTGGTGGGAGTCGATCTCGATGTCGCCCTCGGCGTGCACGGACAGGTCGAAGCTGCCGTGCTTGCCGAACGCGTCGAGCATGTGGTCGAAGAACGGGACCTTGGTGGCGATGTCGGTGCGCCCGGTGCCGTCGAGGTCGATCTCGACGACGATCCGGGTCTCCTTGGTGACGCGCTCGACGCGTCCGATGCGGCTCACAACAGCTCCTGGGTGGCGAGGTCGGTGGCGGCGGCGAGGAACGCGTCGTTCTCCTCCGGAGTGCCCACGGTGACCCGCAGCCGCTCGGGGATGCCGACGTCGCGGATCAGCACGCCCTGGTCGAGGAACCCCTTCCAGGCGCGGCCGGCGTCGGCGAAGCGCCCGAAGAGGATGAAGTTGGCGTCGGAGGCCACGACGTCGTAGCCGGCGGCGGCCAGTTCGCCGGAGATCCGGTCCCGCTCGGCGGCGAGCAGCGCCACCGAGCCGAGGGTGGCCTCGGCGTGGCGCAACGCGGCCCGCGCGGCGGCCTGCGACAGCACGGACAGGTGGTACGGCAGCCGCACGAGCTGGAGTGCGTCGATCACCGCGGGCGCGGCGGCGAGGTAGCCCAGCCGTCCCCCGGCGAACGCGAACGCCTTGCTCATCGTCCGCGACACCACCAGCTTGTGGCCGTGCGTGGCCAGCAGGGTCGTGGCGCTCGGCCGGCCGGTGGCCTCGGCGAACTCGGCGTAGGCCTCGTCGATGACGACCATCCCCGGCGCGGCGTCGACCAGCCGGGCCAGGTCGGCCGGGGCGATCGACTGCCCGGTCGGGTTGTTCGGGCTGGTCACGAACGTGATGTCCGGGGACTTCTCCGCCAGGACGGCGACGGCTGCGTCGACGTCGAGGGTGAAGTCCTCGCGGCGCGGGACCGGGACGAACTCGGTCTGCGTGCCCGAGGCGAGGATCGGGTGCATCGAGTAGCTGGGCACGAAGCCCAGCGCCGTCCGGCCGGGCCCGCCGAAGGTCTGCAAGATCTGCTGGAGGATCTCGTTGGACCCGTTCGCGGCCCACAGGTTCGCCGTGGTCAGCTCGACCCCGGTCTGCCGGGACAGATAGGCGGCGAGGTCGCCCCGCAGCGCGACGAGGTCGCGGTCGGGGTACCGGTGCAGCTCGCGGGCGGCGTCGGTCACGGAGGCCGCGACGTCGGCGACCAGCTCCGGCGGCGGCGGGTACGGGTTCTCGTTGGTGTTGAGCCGCACCGCGACGTCGAGCTGCGGCGCACCGTACGGGCTCTTCCCGCGCAGGTCCTCGCGCAGCGGCAGGTCCGACAGCCGCACGCCCTCCCCCGCGGTCACGCGCGGGCCTCGAACCGGGCGGTGACGGCCTCGCCGTGCGCGGGCAGGTCCTCGGCGTTCGCCAGGGTCACGACCCGGTCGGCGACCTCGGCCAGCGCGTCGCGGCCGTAGTCGACGACGTGGATGCCGCGCAGGAACGTCGACGTCGACAGCCCGCCGGAGTGCCGCGCGCAGCCTCCGGTCGGCAGCACGTGGTTCGACCCGGCGCAGTAGTCACCCAGCGACACCGGCGAGTGGGCCCCGACGAAGATCGCGCCGGCGTTGCGGACCTTCGCCGCGTCGCCCGCGGAGTCGGCGGTCTGGATCTCCAGGTGCTCGGCGGCGTAGGCGTCGACGACGGCGACCCCGTCGTCGGTCGAGGACACCAGGATGACCCCGGACTGCGGGCCGGTCAGCGCGGTGCGCACGCGCTCGCTGTGCTTGGTCGCGCCGACCCGGGTCTCGAGCTGCGCCTCGACCGCCTCCACCAGCGCCTCGGACGTCGTGACCAGCACCGACGCGGCGTTCGGGTCGTGCTCGGCCTGCGAGATGAGGTCCGCCGCGACGTGCGCGGGGTCGGCGGTGTCGTCGGCCAGGATCGCGATCTCGGTGGTCCCGGCCTCGGCGTCGATCCCGACCAGCCCGCGCAGCATCCGCTTCGCCGCGGTGACGTAGACGTTGCCCGGGCCGGTGACCATGTCGACCGGCTCCAGCTCGGCACCGTCGGTGTCGGTGCCGCCGTAGGCCAGCAGCGCCACGCACTGTGCACCGCCGACGGCCCACACCTCGTCGACACCCAGCAGCGCGGCCGCCGCGAGGATCGTCGGGTGCGGGCGCCCGCCGAACTCGGCCTGCGCCGGGGAGGCGACGACCAGCGACTCCACACCCGCGGCCTGTGCCGGGACCACGTTCATGACCACGCTCGACGGGTAGACCGCCAGCCCGCCCGGGGCGTAGAGCCCGACCCGCCGGACCGGGACGAACCGCTCGGTGACCGTGCCGCCGGGGACGACCTGGGTGACGACGTCGGGCCTGCGCTGCTCGGCGTGCACGATCCGGGCCCGCTCGATCGAGGTCTCCAGCGCCGCGCGCACGTCCGGGTCGAGGTCGCGCAGCGCCTCGGTGATCGCCGCGGTCGGCACCCGCACGGTCTCCGGGCGGACCCGGTCGAAGCGCTCGGTGGCGTCCAGTGCGGCGGCGGCACCGCGATGGCGCACGTCCTCCACCAGCGGGCGGGCGCGCTCCAGCGCGGCGTCGATGTCCAGCTCGGCGCGCGGCATCACGGCGCGCAGGGTGGCCGGACGGGGCAGCGGTTCGGCTCGCAGGTCGAGGCGGCGGAGCATGGTCCCCAGGGTACGGCGGTGCTCCGAGGCCCCCTCAGCCCACCGGGACCACGAGCAGGTTCCCCGCGCCCGCCCACGGCGTCCCGACGTCGACGCCGTCCGGATGGTGCCCGGCCCGGTGCACCAGCCGGGTGGTCCCGCGCTCGTACGGGGCGGGGCGCAGGAACAGGTAGTTGACGTCGTAGAGCGCCGAGGCGACCGGGCCCGCCTCGGCGCGGCGGGCCGCGATCCGGGTCAGCATCGGGGCCCGTTCCGACAGCGGGTCGTCGATCGTGCAGCGCCGGTCGCAGAAGTAGGCGAGTGCGCCCAGCTCGCCGGCGCTGACCACGGTGCCGTGCAGACCGGAGGCGACCCGCGCGTACTCGGCGGCCGTGGCGTGGTTGGTCGAGATCGGCGCGAGCCGCCACGGCGTCCCGTGGCCGATGTCGAAGGCGGCGGACGCCACCGCCAGCACCGCCAGCACGGCGGTGAGCAGCGTCGCCGTCGCCGCCGAGAGGGTCGTGACCGCGCGCGGGGCCGGCCCGTCGCGCCGGACCGGTCGGACCAGCGCACCGACCGACCACGCCGCCAGCACCGTCAGCACGCCGACCGCGGGGCCGTAGTACCAGTGGTAGGGCGCCGTCCCGATCACGACGAATGCCCCCGCGTGCACCGCCGCGCCCAGCCCGAGGATCGTCACCGCGGCCCGACCCCGGCGTCGCACGGCCACCCAGGCGAGGCCGCCCACCACCCCGGCGACGGCCGGGAGCAGCGCGAGGACGGTCGCCACCGGGAACACCCTGGCGTAGACCGTCAGCCCGTTCGCGAAGGTGATGTGGTCACGCCCCCAGCTGTCGCCGACCTTCCACAGCAGCGTGTCCGGCACGAACGAGCCCAGCACGACCCACGAGAACAGGTACCAGGGCGCGGCGACCAGGAACGCCGCCGCCACGACCGCCCACCGGCGTCGGCGCAGCGCCGGAACCGCGACGACCGCGAGCACGGCGACGACGACCAGGTCCGGCCGGGTGAGTACGAGCAGCGCGCACAGCACGCCCGCGGTGCGCGCGCGGCCGGTGACCGCGGCGTGCGCGAGCCCGGCGAGCAGGACGACCGCCAGGTACGTCTCGAGCCCCACGGTGGACAGCAGCAGCGGGTTCGCCAGCAGCAGCGGCGCCGGGAGCGCGGCCGTCCAGCCGGGCAGCCCGAGCGCCGCGGCGGTCCCCGCGCTCCAGTGGGTGAGCAGCGCCATCAGCCCGGCCAGCACGATCCCGGCGGCGACCACCGCGTCGCGGACGACGAGCGTCACCGCCGCCTGGAGCAGCACGTTCAGCGGGGAGGTGGCGCTGTTCGCGGGCAGGCCGGGCGACACGCCCCACTCCCCGTGCAGCGCGAGCGTGCGGACGTAGGCGAGGGTGATGTAGGCGTCGTCGATCAGCGCCCCGCGGACCAGCGCGAACGCACCCGCCGCGAGCAGGGCGGCGGCCGCGGGCAGCACCGCGGCGGACCAGCGCGGCGGCGGCGCTGCGGGCACACGGTGGCGGCCCCGGCGCGTCCCCCACGGGCGCGGCTCCGGAGCCGATCGTCCCGGGCGGACCGCGGCGAGCACGGAGCAAGAATTGCAGGTGGCGCAGCGCCCCGGACACGGCCCCGCCACTCCGCCGGAGTGAGGTCGCCCACGGAGGGCGCTGCGTGGCACCCTTCGCGCGTGACCCGGCACGTGACCGACGACGAGCGCCGCGCCCGGCTGGTGACCCGCCACCGGCTCGCCCCGCACACCCGCACCGACGATGTCGTCGCGATCAGCGACGACCTGGTCGGGCTGCACTCGACCGACCCGGTGACGGTGTACCTGTCGGCGGCCGCACGGATGGTGACCCCGTCACTCGGTCCGGTCGACGCCGCGTTGCACACCGACCGCACCCTGCTGCGCCACCACGCGATGCGCCGCACGCTGTGGGTGTTCGGCCGCGGCCACGCCGCGCTGGCCCACCACGCCGCCACCGTCGACGTCGCCGCCGTCCAGCGTCGTGACCTGCTGCGTCAGGCCGCAGCAGCCGGCCACGACGACCCCGAGGCGTGGTACGCCGACGCCGCCGACCAGGTCCTGGCGGTGCTCGCCGAACGGGGCCCGACCGCCGCCCGCGACGTCGCGAAGGCCCTGCCCGGGCTCGCCGCGCAACGGCTCGTCCTGCCCGGCGGGGGCCCGCAGCCCGCCCACACCCGGGTGCTGCTGGTGCTCGGGTTCGAGGGCCGGGTGCTGCGGACCCGACCGCTCGGGACGTGGGTCAACGGCCAGTACCGCTGGGCCACGGCCGACGCCTGGGTCCCCGGCGGGATCGGCCCCGCACCCGACCCCGACGGCGACGCCCGTCGCGCGGCCGCGGCCGGGCTGGCCCGCGCCCACCTGCGGGCGTTCGGCCCGGTCCGCCGCGACGACCTGAAGTGGTGGGCGGGCTGGACCGTCGCCACCACCACCACGGCGCTGGCCGACGTCGGTGCGGTCGAGGTGACCCTCGACGGCGGGGACACCGGGTTCCTGCTCCCCGACGACCTGGACCCCGTCCCCGATCCCGGGCCGTCGGTGGCGCTGTTGCCGAGCCTCGACCCATCGACGATGGGGTGGAAGGCCCGCGGCTGGTACCTGCCCGCCGAGGTGGCGCCGGAGCTGTTCGACCGCAACGGCAACGGCGGACCGGCGGTCTGGGTGGACGGTCGCATCGTCGGGACCTGGGTGCAGCGCCCGGACGGCGAGATCGCGACCCTGCTGCTCGCGCCGGTCACGGCCCGGGCGCAGGCGCAGGTGCGGGACGCGGCGCAGCGGCTGCGGGAGTTCCTCGGCGACGCGCGGTTCTCCACCCGGTTCCCGGCCCCCGCCCAGCCCCGACTGCTCGCCTGACGGGCCGGCGACACCGCGCACATCGGGCCACGGCGCAGATCGGAGCACGCCGCGCTCGGCGGGCGCGGTGCGGCCGGCCGAGCGCCGAGTGGCACACCATGCACCCGCGGCACCCGTCACGGGGTACACGGTGTGCCACTCGGCGTCGGTCACTCCAGGTCGAGCCCGAGGTCCAGCGCGGTCACCGAGTGGGTCAGCCCGCCGACGGCGAGGAAGTCCACACCGGTGGCCGCGTAGTCCCGGGCGCCGGCCAGGGCCAGCCCGCCGGAGGACTCCAGCAGCGTGGCCCGGTCCCCGCGCCGCCGGACCGCCTCGGCCGTCTCGGCGACGGTGAAGTTGTCCAGCAGCACCAGCTCGGCGGCGAGCTCCAGCACCTCGTCGAGCTGGTCGAGCGAGTCGACCTCCACCTCGCACGGCAGGTCCGGGGCGAGCGCGCGGGCCGCGGCCAGCGCCGCGGAGACCGACCCGGCCGCCGCGACGTGGTTGTCCTTGATCAGCACCGCGTCGCCCAGCCCGAGCCGGTGGTTCACCCCGCCGCCGCACCGCACGGCGTACTTCTCCAGCAGCCGCAGGCCGGGCAGCGTCTTGCGGGTGTCCCGGATCCGGGCGCCGGTCCCGTCGACGGCGTCGACCCAGGCGCGGGTGGCCGTCGCGATCCCGGACAGGTGCGTGAGCAGGTTCAGCGCGGTGCGCTCTGCGGTGAGCAGTCCGCGGACCGGTGCCCGCACCGTCAGTGCCGGGGTCCCGGCGGTGAGCCGGTCACCGTCGGCCGCCTCGGCGAGGACGGTGTACCCGCCCGCGCCGAGCACCTCGTCGAGGACGGCGCGGGCCGCCGGGAGCCCGGCGAGCACGCCGTCGACCCGCGGGGTGACCGACGCGGTCGCCACGGCGTCGGCGGGCACGGTCGCCGCCGTCGTCGCGTCCGGGCCGTACCGCAGGTCCTCCCCCAGCGCGGTGCGCACCACCCGCAGCAGGTCCTCGGGGTCCGGGACCCCGACGTCGCTGACCCCACCGACCCCGGCGGCGACGCGCGCCCCGCCCCGCGCCGTCCCGGTGCGTGCCGTCATGCCGCACCCACCAGCGAGCCGTCCGCCACGACCACCGGCCGCCCGGTCGCGTCGACCCGGATCCGCAGCGACGACCGCTGGTGCGTGTCGTCCCGGTCGGGGAAGTCCGTGCGCACGTGGCAGCCGCGGGTCTCCCGGCGGGTGCCCGCCGCCACCAGCACGGCCTGGGCGATCAGGGTCAGTGCCGCGTCCTCCACGCCGGCGCGGTCGACCGGGACCGCGGTGGTGGTGACGGCCTCGATCGCGTCCGACGCGCCGGCGAGCCCGGCGGCGTCGCGGCCGATCCCGGCGCTGCCCGACATCGCCCGCTGCACCACGGTGCGGTCGGCCACCGGCAGCGCCGGGACCGTCCCGGCCGGGGCCGGCACCCCGGTCGGGCCCGCGTCGGCGAGCACCGCGCGGACCACCCGCTCCCCCACGACCAGCCCCTCCAGCAGCGAGTTCGACGCCAGCCGGTTCGCCCCGTGCAGCCCCGTCCTGGCGACCTCGCCCGCCGCGTAGAGGCCCGGGACACCGGTCCGGCCGGACGTGTCGGTGACGACGCCGCCGCAGGCGTAGTGCGCGGCCGGAGTCACCGGGATCGGCTCGGTCAGCGGGTCGATCCCGGCGGCCCGGCAGGAGGCGTAGACGGTCGGGAACCGCGCGGCGAACCCGTCGAGGGCGGTGGCGTCGAGCCAGGCGCACTCGCTCCCGGTCTCGGCCATCCGGCGGGTGATCGCCGCGGCGACGACGTCGCGCGGGGCGAGGTCGGCCCGCGGGTGCACCCCGGCCATGAACGCGGTCCCGGCCCGGTCGCGCAGCACCGCGCCCTCGCCGCGGACGGCCTCGGTCACCAGCGGGCGACGCCCGGCGGCGCCGCTGCCGGGGCCGGTCCACAGCACGGTCGGGTGGAACTGCACGAACTCCAGGTCCGCCGCGACGGCACCGGCGCGCAGGGCGAGCGCGACGCCGTCGCCGGTGGAGGTGGCCGGGTTGGTGGTGGAGGCGTAGAGCTGCCCGTAGCCGCCGGTCGCGAGCAGCACCGCGGGCGCCGACAGCACCCCGGCGCGGCCGTCGGCGTCGAGCACCGTGAGGCCGGTGACCCGGCCGGCGTCGCGCAGCAGGTCGGCGGCGACGTGCCCGTCGAGCACGGTGAGCTGTGCCGACCGGGTCGCCGCGACCAGCGCGCGCTCGATCTCCGCACCGGTCGCGTCGCCCCCGGCGTGCACCACCCGGTACGCCGAGTGGCCGCCCTCCCGGGTCCGCGCGGGGCGGTCCCCGCTCAGGTCGAACAGGGCGCCGCGCGCGCGGAGCCTGCGCACCGCGTCCGGTCCGGCGCGCACGATCGTCTCCACCGCGGCGACGTCGTTCAGCCCGCCGCCCGCGGCGACGGTGTCGGCGACGTGGGAGTCGGGCGTGTCCCCGGCGATGTCGCCGAGCACGACGGCCACCCCGCCCTGTGCCCAGCGCGTGGAGCCCTCACCGATGCCGTCCTTGGTGACCACCACGACGCGCAGCCCGGCCGCGGCCGCGTCGAGCGCGGCGGTCAGCCCGGCCACCCCGGACCCGACGACGACCAGGTCGGCGCCGGCCTCCCAGCCGGCTCCCCGCGCGGTCACTCCCCACCTCCCGGCTGGCCGATCTCGATCATCCGCTGCACGGCGGCGCGGCCGCGCGCGGCGAGGTCGGGGTCGACGTGGACCTCGTCGGTGCCCTCGCGGACCGACCGCAGCAGCGCCTCGGCGGTGATCATCTTCATGTAGGGGCAGGACGCGTGCTCGTTCACCGCGCGGAACTCGATCTCCGGGGCGGCCAGGCGCAGCTGGTGCAGCATCCCGACCTCGGTCGCGACGAGCACCTCCGTCGCACCGGTCGCGCGGGCGGCGTCGATCATCCCGCCGGTGGACAGGATCTTCACCTGCTCGGCCGGCACCGCGCCGGTGCCCGCCAGGTAGAGCGCCGAGGTCGCGCAGCCGCACTCGGGGTGCACGAACAGGTCGGCGCCGGAGTGGGCGGCGGCCCGGTCGGTGAGCTGGCGGCCGTTGATGCCGGCGTGCACGTGGCACTCCCCGGCCCAGACGTGCATGTTCTCCCGCTGCAGGGTGCGGCGCACGTGCGCACCGAGGAACTGGTCGGGCAGGAACAGCACCTCGCGGTCGCGCGGGATCGAGTCGACGACCTCGACGGCGTTGGAGGAGGTGCAGCAGATGTCGGTCTCGGCCTTCACCGCGGCGGTGGTGTTGACGTAGGAGACGACGACCGCACCCGGGTGCTCGGCCTTCCACTCCCGGAGCTGGTCGGCGGTGATCGAGTCGGCCAGCGAGCAGCCGGCCCGCGCGTCGGGGATCAGCACGGTCTTGTCCGGGCTGAGGATCTTGGCGGTCTCGGCCATGAAGTGCACGCCGCAGAACACGATCGTCGACGCGTCGGACTCGGCCGCGATCCGGGACAGCGCGAGCGAGTCCCCCACGTGGTCGGCGACGTCCTGGATCTCGGGCAGCTGGTAGTTGTGCGCCAGCAGGACCGCGTCCCGCTCGCGGGCCAGCGCACGCACCTCGTCGGCCCAGCCGGGGTCGATCCCCGTGTCGCCGGGTGCCGTCAGCGTTCCGGTCATTGCGCCCTCCCGGGCCGAATCGGGTTTTCGCCTAGCGGGCGGAAACTGAGCGGATAGTAGCACCGCTCGTCCGCCACCGGCACCTCCGTCGTGACCGGGACCTCACCTGACGGACACCTCACCGTCACGTCCCGGTGCGGTTGCCGGTCCGCCCTAGGCTGGGGTCCGTGACACCTCCACCGGTCCTGCACGAGGTCCTCGCCGTCGTGCTCAGGATCCGGGAGGGGCGGGTCAATGCCCTCCTCTGGCAGCGCGCCCTGGACCCGGACGCCGGCCGCTGGGCGCTGCCCGGCGGCACCCTGGGCCCCGACGAGGACGTCGAGACCTCCGTGCGCCGGCAACTCGCCGAGAAGGTCGACGTCCGCGAGGCCGCCCACGTCGAGCAGCTCTCGGTGTTCTCCGACCCGGCCCGCTCGCCCGGCAGGCGCCGCATCGCCACCGCGTTCCTCGGCCTGGTCCCCTCCGACGCGGACCCGGCGCTGCCCGAGGACACCGCGTGGCACGAGGTCGAGGACCTGCCCGCGACCGCGTTCGACCACGCCGGGATCGTCGCGGCGGCGCGGGACCGGCTGCGCGCCAAGCTCTCCTACACCAACCTCGGGTTCGCGCTCGCCCCCGCGGAGTTCACGATCTCGGCGCTGCGGGAGCACTACGTCGCCGCGCTGGGACACGAGGTGTCGGCAACGAACCTGCAGCGCGTCCTCACCCGTCGCGGCCTGCTGGAGCCCACCGGCGAGGTCGCGCCGTCCGGGCGCGCGGGTGGGCGCCCGGCCGCGGTGTTCCGGTTCACCGACCGCGGCCTGCGGGTCACCGACGCGTTCGCCGTGCTCCGCCCACCCGCGCGACCCGGCGGGGCCCGCGACGGCGTACTACCGTGAGCCGGTGTCCGCCATGCTCCCGCTGTTCCCGTTGGGAACGGTGCTGATGCCGGGTGCGGCGCTTCCCCTCCACATCTTCGAGCCCCGCTACCGCCAGCTCACCGTCGACCTGCTCACCGGGGCCGTCCCCGACCGCGAGTTCGGCGTCGTCGCGGTGCGCGAGGGCCACTCACCGGACCGCTCCGGCGCCGCGGGCATGCACCCCGTCGGCTGCACCGCGGTGCTCATCGACGCCCGCCGGCTGCCCGACGGCCGCTACGACGTCGTCACCCGCGGGGCCCGCCGCTTCCGGCTGCTCGACCTCGACGCGACCTCGCACTCCTACCTCTGCGGCGAGGTCAAGTTCCTGCCCGACGACACCGGCGACGACGCCGACCCGCGGCTGGTGGCGATGCTGGAGCGGTCCGCCCGCGCGGCCCACCGCGAGTACTGCGACACCGCGTGGCGGACCGGTGACTGGTCCGAACCCGCCGACGACACCCCCACTGCCGAGCTCGCGCACCTGCTCGCCGGGGACTGTCTGCTCCCCCTCGATGACCGCCAGCTCCTCCTGGAGCAGACCAGCCCGGTGCAGCGGCTGCGGGAGATCCGCCGGCTGCTCGCCCGCGAGCGCGGCCTGCTGGAGAACCTGCGGGCGGTGCCCGCGCCGCTCGGGTCGTTCACCGACGAGCACAGCCCGAACTGAGCTCACCCGCCGATCGCGAGGTGCGGCCCGTCCCAGCGCCGGCGCAGCCACCGGTCGTGCGAGGTGACGACGACGGTCCCCGGCGCGGTCCCGAGCGCCTCCTCCAGTTCCCCGGCCAGCCGCAGCGAGACGTGGTTGGTCGGCTCGTCGAGCAGCAGCAGGTCCGGGGCGGCGGCGACGGCGACGGCCAGTGCCAGCCGCCGTCGCTGGCCCAGGCTGAGCTCGCCGACCGCGGTGCCGTGCTCGCGCGGGTGCAGCAGCCCCAGCTCGCGCAGCGGGACGTCCTCGGCCGGCTCGACGCCGACGGCGTCGGCGTAGGCGGCCGCGGCGCTGCGGTCGGGCGGGCCGACGTCGGGGTCCTGGGCCAGCAGCCCGACCCGGCGCGCCCGCACGTCCACGGTGCCCGCGCTCGGGGCCAGGTCGGAGTGCAGGACCGCCAGCAGGGTCGACTTCCCGGCCCCGTTCGGGCCGGTGACCAGCAGCTTCTCCCCCACCGGCAGGTCGAGCAGGTCGAGCCGCAGCCGGCCGTCGACCCGCAGGTCCCGGATGCTCACGGCGAGCCCGTCGGCCGGGGCCTCGCCGGTCAGGCGCCCGGTGAACTCCAGCGGCCGGGGCGGCTTGCGGACCGCCTCGCGCTCGGCGGTCTCCAGCCGGCGCTGGGCGTCGTGCACCCGGCGGGCCCGGGTGCGTTCGACGCCGGCCTCCTTGAAGGCGTGGATGAACTTGTCGTTGTCGCGCGGGCCGCGGCCGGGGGCGATCGTCGAGAGCCCGGCCCGGCTCCGCTCGCGCAGCGCGGCGATCTCCTCCTGCTCCGCGGCGAAGCGCTCCTCCCAGCGACGGCGGCTCGCCGCGGCGGCATCGAGGTACTCGGTGAACGAGCCGCCGAACCGGCGTCCGCCGTGCCCGTCGGTGCCGAGCTCACCGGCGTCGAGGTCGAGCAGCTCGGTGCAGACCCGGTCGAGGAAGGTGCGGTCGTGGCTCGCCGCGACGACGACGCCGGGCAGCTCCACGAGTGAGCGTTCCAGCAGGTCCAGGGCGTCGTCGTCGAGGTGGTTGGTGGGCTCGTCGAGCAGCAGCACCGCGGGGCGGCGGACCAGCGCGGCGGCCATCGCGAGCCGGGTGCGCTCGCCGCCGGACAGGGTCGCGACCGGCCGGTCCCGCTCCAGGTCGGCGACGCCGAGCGTGCCCGCGGTGACCTCGGCGCGCCGGTCGGCGTCCCACGCGTCGTGGGCGATCGCCCAGGCCAGCACCCGGTCGTAGGCGGCGGCGCCGGTGCCGTCGGCGAGCCGGCCTGCCAGGCGCTCCAGCTCGGCGACGGCGTCGTGCAGCGGGCGCAGCGCCGCGTCCAGCAGGTCGCCGACGGTCCCCCCGTCGCCCAGGTCCGGCTCCTGCGGCAGGTACACCCGGTCCGCGGGCACCGTGAGCGTCCCACCGTCCGGGGTGTCGACGCCGGCGAGCAGCCTCAGCAGCGTGGACTTGCCCGAGCCGTTCTCCCCGATCAGGCCGACCCGCGTGCCCGGTGCGGCGACGAGGTCGACGCCGTCGAGCACCGGGGGGCGGCCGGCGTGGGTGGCGTAGGAACGGACCAGCCCGCGGGCGGTGACGGCACGGATCTGCTCGGTCGATGACATGACGACGGCTCCGGTGGAGACGGAGGAGGACCGCGGGGGCGTGTGCCGCGTCCGCGGTCGGTGGGGTCGTCAGTGCCTCATGATGAGCAGGAGACTAGCGGGCGCGCCGGTGCGGCGCACCCCGGTTTCTCAGCGCAGGTTTCTCAGTGCCAGCCGTAGCGCGAGCGCAGCTCGGTGGCGACCCGGTCGAACCGCGCCCGGTCGAGCACCGCGCCCTCCCGGCGGATCCCGTGCTCCTCCACCTCCAGCACCCGGTCCAGCCGGATGTAGGAGTCGCGCCCCTCGCGGTCCCAGGCGCCGGAGCCGATCCCGACCCAGTCCGGGTCGTGGGCCCGCTTGTCCTGGCTGGACAGCATCAGCCCGAGCAGGTCCCCACCCGAGCGCCCGACGACGAGCAGCGGCCGGTCCTTGCCCTGGCTCGCGTCCTCCTCGTAGGGCACCCAGGTCCAGACGATCTCGCCGGGGTCCGCGGCGCCGTCGGGCTCGGGGGCGTAGGCGATCTGCCGGGCACGGTCGCCGGTCGGCGCGGTCCGCACCCGCCCGGCCGTGGGCGGCGGACCGGGCCGGGCACCGCCGCCCGGCCGCGCACCCCGCGGTGCCGTCCGACCGGACCTCTGCGCGTCCTTCTGCGAGTCCTTGAGGAACTGCACCGCCACGTCCGCGGCCTTGCGCAGGACCGAGCCCCAGTTGATCGCCATGCCGGCCAGCCTGCCGCATGTGCGGCGCGTCACCGCGACCGGGCGCGCATGAACGGTTCCGCATGTGGGCACCCATCGGTATGAAGGCGACTCTGATCCACGGCAAGCACGACATCCGGATCTCGTCCGACATACCGGACCCGGTCATCCGTGACGACACCGATGCGATCGTGCGGGTCCTGCGCTCCTGCATCTGCGGCAGCGACCTGTGGCCGTACAACTCGGCGGAGGACTCCACCGAGGGCCACCGCATCGGCCACGAGTTCCTCGGTGTGGTCGAGGAGGTCGGGTCCGGCGTCCGGAACCGCACGAAGGGCCAGCTCGTCGTCGCACCGTTCGTGTGGGCCGACAACACCTGTGACTTCTGCGCCGCGGGCCTGCAGACCTCCTGCCGGCACGGCGGCGGCTGGGGCTCCGACGGCACCGACGGCGGCCAGGGCGAGGCCGTCCGTGTGCCGTTCGCCGACGGCACCCTGGTCCCGATGCCCGGCGAGCCGGACGACGCGCTGCTCGCCTCGATGCTGACCCTGTCCGACGTGTTCCCCACCGGCCACCACGCCGCCGTCTCGGCGCGGGTGCAGCGCGGGGACACCGTGGCCGTCGTCGGCGACGGAGCGGTCGGGCTCTGCGCGGTGCTCGCGGCGAAGCGGCTCGGTGCCGAGCGCATCATCCTGCTCGGCCGGCACACCGCCCGGACCGACCTGGGCCGCGAGTTCGGCGCCACGGACGTCGTCCCCGAGCGCGGCGACGAGGCGATCGAGAAGGTCCGCGAGCTCACCGGCGGCGACGGCGTCGACGCCGCGTTGGAGTGCGTCGGCTACGTCGAGGCCGTCCGCACCGCCGTCGAGGTCACCAAGGACGGCAAGCTCGTCGGCCGGGTCGGCGTCTCGCAGTACTCCGACATCCCGCTGGGCGTGGGCTCGTTCATGCGCAACGTCGGCGTGCACGGCGGCGTCGCACCGGCGCGGGCCTACATCGAGGAGCTGCTGCCCGACGTGCTGGACGGCACGGTCCGGCCGGGCAAGGTCTTCGACCGCACGGTCGGCCTCGACGAGGTCCCCGACGGCTACCGCGCCATGAACGACCGCGAGGCCCTCAAGGTCCTGATCAAGCCCTGACCGGGACCGGGCCCGCTACCGGCTGGACCGCTCGCCGTGCCTGCTGCACCGGGCGGTCCAGCCCACCGGGTCGACCTGGACCACCATCCGCCGCGCGCAGTCCGGGCAGAAGCGCGGCGGCTCCAGCTCACGTCGCGCGGCGCACCGGTCGTGGCCCGCCGTCGCGTCGGGGTTCCCGCACTGGTCGCAGTACGGGCCCCCGTCCTCCCGGGTGGAGACCTGCACCGGCGCCGTCACAGCGTCTCGTTGAGGGCCTTGATCGGCATCTCCAGCTCGCCGAGCAGGTCGATGTCGGACTCGGCCGGACGTCCCAGCGTGGTCAGGTAGTTCCCGACGATCACCGCGTTGATCCCGCCGAGCAGGCCCTTGCGGGCGCCCAGGTCGCCGAGGGTGATCTCGCGGCCACCGGCGAAGCGCAGGATCGTGCGCGGCAGCGCCAGGCGGAACGCGGCGACGGTGCGCAGCGCGTCCGGCCCGGACATCGGCTCCAGGTCCCCGAACGGGGTGCCCGGGCGCGGGTTGAGGAAGTTCAGCGGCACCTCGTCGGGCTCCAGCTCGGCGAGCTGCCCGGCGAACTCGGCGCGCTGGTCCAGGCTCTCCCCCATCCCGACGATCCCGCCGCAGCACACCTCCATGCCGGCCGCACGGACCATGCGCAGGGTGTCCCAGCGCTCCTCCCAGGTGTGGGTGGTGACCACGTTGGGGAAGTGGCTGCGGGCGGTCTCCAGGTTGTGGTTGTAGCGGTGCACGCCCATGCCGGCGAGCTCGTCGACCTGCTCGGCCGTGAGCATCCCCAGCGAGCAGGCGATGTTGATGTCGACCTCGTCCCGGATCGCCGCGATGCCGGCGGCGACCTGGGACATGAGCCGCTCGTCGGGCCCACGGACGGCCGCGACGATGCAGAACTCGGTGGCCCCGGTCTTCGCGGTCTGCTTGGCGGCCTCGACGAGCATCGGGATGTCCAGCCAGGCCGAGCGCACCGGCGAGGCGAACAGGCCCGACTGCGAGCAGAAGTGGCAGTCCTCGGGGCACCCGCCGGTCTTGAGCGAGATGATCCCCTCGACCTCGACGTCGGGCCCGCACCAGCGCATCCGCACCTCGTGGGCCAGCTCCAGCAGGTCGTCGAGGCGGTCGTCGGGAAGGTCGAGCACCTCGCGCACCTGGCTGACGGTGAGGCCGCGGCCCTGGTCGAGGACCTGGTCGCGCGCGACGGTGAGAACGTCGGTCCTGGCGGTCGTCATGATCAGGCATCCTGCCAGCGGCCGACCGGGCGCGGTCCGAATGTGCGGCACGCAACGTCGCGGAACCACTCGGGAGCGGCACCGCCGAGCCCGGCCGGGAGCACACCGAGCAGCGGCACCCCGCTGGTCGCGGGCAGGTCGTCGAGGTTGCACCGGGCGGCGAGGTCGGGCGTGTCCGGCCAGGCCCCGACGACGACCCCGGCGCAGACCAGGTCACGCGCCCGCACTGCCTCGACGGTCAGCGCGGTGTGGTTGAGCGTGCCGAGCCCGGCCGCGGCGACGACGACCACCGGCGCGTCGAGCAGGCGGGCGACGTCGGCGACGGTGCCGCCGTCGTCGTCGAGGTGCACGAGCAGCCCGCCCGCGCCCTCGACGAGCACCAGGTCGTGGGTGCGGGCCAGGTCGCGGGCGGCGTCGGCGGCCGCGACGGGGGTGACCGGGGCGAGCCCGGCCCGCCGTGCGGCGGTCCCGGGTGCGAGCGGCTCGGGATAGCGGGCGAGCTCGGCGGTGTGCGCCTGCGGCACCAGCCGCGCGACGACGGCGGCGTCCCCCGGCTCGTCCGGTCCGACCCCGGTCTGGGCGGGCTTGAGCACCGCCACCCGCTCCCCCGCCGCGACCGCGACCGCGGCCAGCGCGGCGGTGGCGACGGTCTTGCCGACCTCGGTGCCGGTCCCGGTGACGACCAGGTGGCGCCCGGTCATGCCGGGACCCCCGTCCGCGCCGCGGCCAGCACCTCGGTGAGTACCCCGGCCGCGAAGGACAGCTCGGCGTCGGTGAGTCCGGCGCGGGCGGTCAGGCGCAACCGGGAGGTGCCCGGCGGGACCGACGGCGGGCGGAAGCACCCCACCCGCAGCCCGCGGCGCAGACAGGCCGCGGCGGCCTCGACGGCGGGGCCGGGCTCGCCCAGCACGACCGGGACGACCGCGGACACCGGCACCGGGGCGTCGCAGGCCCCGGCCAGCACCCCGGCGACGTGCAGCACCTCGGCCGGCCGGCCGGGCTCGGCGGCGAGCACCCGCAGCGCGGCGAGCGCCGCGCCGGCCGCGGCCGGGGCGAGACCGGTGTCGAAGATGAAGCTGCGCGCGGAGTCCACCAGATGGGCGGTGACCGCGGCCGGGCCGAGGACCGCGCCGCCCTGGCTGCCGAGCGCCTTGGACAGCGTGACGGTGGCGACGACGTCGTCGGCCCCGGCGAGCCCGGTCTCGGCGAGCAGCCCGCGCCCGCCGGGACCGCGCACGCCGAGGGCGTGCGCCTCGTCTGCGAGCAGCACCGCGCCGCGGGCCCGGCAGACCCGGTGCAGCGCCGTGAGCGGGGCGAGGTCGCCGTCGGCGGACCCGACGGAGTCGGTGACGACGAGCGCGCGGGTCTCGGTGCGGGCCGCCAGCGCGGCGTCGACCGCGTCGACGTCGCCGTGCGGCACGACGACCACCCGGGCCCGGGAGAGCCGGCACGCGTCGACCAGCGAGGCGTGTGCCGCGGCGTCGGAGACGATCAGGGAGCCGGGCCCGGTGAGGGCGGTGACGACGCCGAGGTTGGCGGTGTACCCCGAGGAGAACACCAGCGCGTCGGCGAACCCGCAGAACGCGGCGAGCTCGGTCTCCAGCTCGGCGTGCAGCGCGGTCGAGCCGGTGACCAGGCGCGATCCGGTGGCGCCCGCGCCCCAGATGCGCAAGGCGGCCGCGGCCCCGTCGAGGACACGCGGATCGGTGGACAGCCCGAGGTAGTCGTTGCCGGCGAGGTCGAGCCACGGCCCGCTCGCGGGGTCGGCCGGTCGCGGGGACAGCCTGCGGCGCAGACCGGCCTCGGTACGGGCGCGGGCGTGCTGGTCGAGCCAGGCCAGCGGGCCGGATCCTGGCGTCGTCGGGAGGTGGCCGGTCACGTCCACACCCTAGGCAGAGCGGAGCCCCGCCCACCGGTAGGTGTGCGGGGCTCCGGGGTCGGGCGTCGCCGGTCAGGCCTGCGGCGCCTCGCCCTGCTGCTTCTCCTGCTCGGCGACGGCGGCACGGACCTCGTCCATGTCGACCGCCTTCACCTGGCCGATGAGGTCCTCGAGGGCCTCGGCGGGCAGCGCGCCCGGCTCGGAGTAGAGCACCACACCGTCGCGGACGGCCATCACGGTCGGGATCGAGGAGATCCCGAACGCCCCGGCCAGCGCCTGCTGGGCCTCGGTGTCGACCTTGCCGAAGGTCACGTCCTGGTGCTTCTCGGAGGCGGCGTCGTACACGGGGGCGAACTGGGTGCACGGCCCGCACCAGGACGCCCAGAAGTCGATGAGCACGGTCGTCCCGGGCGCGCCCACGACGTCGTCGAAGTTGTCGGTGGTCAGTTCCACGGTGGCCATACGGTCCTCAACGACGTCGTGGGTGCGGATTGTTCCCGGGTGCGCGGTCTCAGACCTTCAGCAGCCGGCGGGCCGCGGCGGTGGCCCCGTGCCCGTGTCCGGCGGCGATCCGGTCGAGGTCCGAGCCGTCGGTCCCGATGTCGGCGCGGGGCTCGACGAACCGGCCCGCCGCCTCGTCGAGGACGAGCACACGGGCGCTGCGGATGTCGTAGAACAGGCCCAGCACCTCGGCGCCGGAGTCCTGCGCCCGCAGCATCTCCAGCTGCATCGCGACGTTCACCATCGCCAGCTGGTCGGCCTCGCCGAAGCCGTCCTCCGCGGCGGCGACGGCGACCGGGTGGCCGGTCTCGTAGGCCCGCAGCACCGGCCGTGCCTCGCGCAGCCATTGGCCGAGCGCGGAGTCCCCGCTCGCGCCGCCGGCGAGCAGTCCCTGCATCGCGCCGCAGCCGGAGTGGCCGCAGACCGCGACGATCGGGACGTCGAGGGTGCCGGTGGCGAACTCGACAGCGGCCGCGGTGCCGGGACCGACGACGAGGTTGCCGACGTTCTGCACGGTGAACACGTCACCCGGGCCGCTGTGGGTGATGACGTGCGGCAGCACCCGGGAGTCCGCGCAGGTGATCATCATCGCGGATGGGGACTGCCCGTCGGCGAGCCCGGTCATGGTCGGGCGGATCGCCTCGGAGGTGTTGTCGTGGTAGGCGGCGACGCCGGCCATCAGCGTCCCCGACGCGTGCCCCTCGGTCCGCATGCCCTGCCACTCGCCCCAGGTCAGGAACCCGGCGCCAGGCGCGGTGGCGCGACGGGCCTGCTCGGGCTCGATCACGGTCACGGTGGCGCCGGTGCCCTCGTGCCGCGCCTTCCAGGCGAGCAGGTGGTCGTAGGCGGCGTGGTCGAGGTAGTCGGTGACCAGCCGGACGGTGACGTCGCAGCCGCGCGGGACGGCGTTCAGCTCGCGGGACAGCCGCGGCACGGCCAGGAAGCTCAGCGAGCCCTCGACGACGAGCTCGCAGCTGCCGTCGTCGGCCTGCTCCAGGTGCGGGCGGGACCGGACGGCACGCCAGAGCAGCATCAGCCCGGCCAGGACCAGCCCGATCAGGACGCCCTCGAGCAGGTTCAGGAACACGACGCCGAGCAGGGTGGCGGCGTAGATGGCCAGCTCGCCGTGCTGACGTGCGGTGCGGATCTCGGACGGCTTGATCAGCCCGACACCCATCATGACCAGCAGACCGGCCAGTGCGGCCATCGGGATGAGCTCGATGACGCCGATCAGCACGATCGCGAACAGCGCGATCCAGACACCGTGCAGCACCGCCGACGCGCGGGTCTCGGCACCGGCCTTGACGTTCGCGGCGGACCGGACGATCACACCGGTGATGGGCAGGCCGCCGATCATGCCGGACACGGTGTTGGCTGCACCCTGGCCGAGCAGCTCCCGGTCGGTGTCGGTGCTCGTGCCGGGCTTCATGCGCTCCACCGCGACGGCGGACAGCAACGACTCGACGCTCGCGATCAGCGCGATCGTCAGCATGCCGAACAGCACGCCGCCCCAGTTCGACTCCGGCAGCGTGGGCAGCGACAGCGCGTCCAGGAGCGAGCCCCCCAGCTGCACCCGGACGACGTCGGTGAACGCGAGGGAGACGACGGTGGCCGTGACGATCGCGACCAGCGCGGCCGGGACGACGGTCAGCTTCGCGGGCAGCCGGTTCCAGGTCAGCATGATCGCGATGACGATGCCGCCGAGGAGCAGCGCGGGCCAGGACAGGTTCGCGATCGCGCCGGGCAGCGCGGTGATCGAGTTGACACCGCCGGTCTGCGCCTGGCCACCGAGCACGACGTTCAGCTGGCCGAGGGCGATGGTGGCGCCGATGCCCGCGAGCATGCCGTGCACGACGGCCGGCGGGATGGCCTGGGCGAACCGGGACAGCCGGGTCAGCCCGAACACGATCTGCAGGACACCGGCGCCCGCGGTGATGAGGGTGGTGACCTGCCAGCCGAAGGTGTTGACCAGCTCGGCGACGATCACGGTCAGACCCGCGGCGGGGCCGGAGACCTGGAGCTTCGAGCCGCCGAGCAGACCGGCGACGACGGCACCGACGACGGCGGCGATGAGGCCGGCCAGGATCGGGGCGCCGGAGGCGACGGCGATGCCCAGCGAGAGGGGCACCGCCACGAGGAACACGACGATCGAGGCGGACAGGTCCGCCCGGGCGTGCGGGAACGTGCGCCCGAACCAGGAGCCGCCGGGCGGCGAGTGCTCGCCACGGCCGGACTCGGCCGGGGCGTGCTCGTGGTCCTGCATGCCGTGCTCGGTGTTGCTGGTGTTGCCAGTGGGGCGGGTGGTGCTGGAGTGACTGTGCGCGGGCACCGGATCCTCCGTATCGGTCCGTGGGGGGTGCCGGACCGCAACGGTGCGGTCGGCTGGGGCGGGTCGTGCGGTGCGCGACCGGCGGAGCGGGTGCGGCCGACCGGACGAATGCGATCGGCCGACACCGTTTCACCCCGACCAGGGAATCGGATCCTGATGAGAGCGCTTCTCATCGTTTCGGACGTCTGCGACGAAACGCCCGGTCAGCGCCGTACATCTCTGTGTAACGTGATGTGGAACACGGAAAGATCCACCGGATCGGTGGTCCGATCAGGCGCTCAGCGCTGGTCGCGGTGCCCGTCGCCGTGGGGATCCCGCTGCCCCGCAAGCGCTGCGGCCCGCATCCCGGCGGTGATCAGCGCGATGTCGTCGCGGGTGCTGACGAACGGCGGCATCGCGTAGACGAGGTTCCGGAAGGGCCGCAGCCAGACCCCGGCGAGCACCGCGGCGGCGGTCGCGGCCGCGACGTCGACCTCCTCGTCCAGCTCGACGACGCCGATCGCGCCCAGGACCCGGACCTCCCGCACCCCCGGCAGCGACCGGACGGGGGCCAGCCCGGCGCGCAGCCCGGCGGCGATGTCGCTCACCTCGCGCCGCCAGTCCCGTTCGAGCAGCAGCGACACCGAGGCGTGGGCGACGGCGGCGGCGAGCGGGTTGCCCATGAACGTCGGCCCGTGCATGAGCACGCCGGCCTCGCCGTCGGTGATGCCGCGGGCGACCCGGGTGGTGCACAGGGTCGCCGCCATCGTCAGGTAGCCGCCGGTGAGCGCCTTGCCGACGCACATGACGTCCGGGGCGACGGACGCGTGGTCGGCGGCGAACAGCTCACCGGTGCGGCCGAAGCCGGTGGCGATCTCGTCGAACACGAGCAGCACGTCGTGGGCGTGGCACAGCTCGCGCAGCACGTGCAGGTAGCGGGGGTCGTGGAAGCGCATCCCCCGGCACCCTGCACCACCGGCTCGACGACGACCGCGGCCAGCTCGTCGGCGTGGGTCTCGACGAGCTCGGCGAGGTGGGCGACGTAGTCGTGGGAGAAGTCCTCCGGCGGGGCGTCGGCGAACACCTGCTGCGGGAGCACGTCGGACCAGAGCGAGTGCATGCCGCCGTCGGGGTCGCAGACGCTCATCGCGCCGAAGGTGTCGCCGTGGTAACCGCGCCGCCAGGTCATCAGCCGGTGCTTGCCGGGGCGGCCGCGGGACCGCCAGTACTGCAGGCACATCTTGATGGCGACCTCGACCGACACCGAGCCGGAGTCGGCGAGGAACACGTGCTCCAGCCCCTCCGGTCCGACGTCCACGAGCAGCCGGGCCAGGTCGACCGCCGGGCCGTGGGTCAGGCCGCCGAACATCACGTGGCTCATCCGGCCGAGCTGGTCGCGCACCGCCGCGTCGAGCCGCGGGTGGCGGTAGCCGTGGATCGCCGACCACCACGACGACATCCCGTCGACGAGCTCACGGCCGTCGGGCAGCGTCAGCCGCACTCCCTGCGCCGACTCCACGACGATCGGCGCCCGGGTGGCCGGCATCGGCGCGTAGGGGTGCCAGACGTGGTCCCGGTCGGTGGCGAGCAGCGCCGCCGTGTCGGACGCGGATCCGGGGAGGGTCGGGTCCGGGACACGCCCGGGGCCTGCGGTGGTCACGAACGGCCACGCTAGTGCCGACCCTCTACGCTGGCCCGACCATGGCCACGCCCGACTCCGTGTACGAGCCGGAGGGGCCCGACGGGTCGGCCCTGCGCCGTCGCGAGCTCGGGCAGACCTCCGCCCGATCTCTGCTGCTCACCGTGCTGGGCGAGTTCGTCCTCCCGGCCGGCGAGCCGGTATGGACCCGGGCCCTGCTCGACGTGCTGGGCGCGCTCGGCGTGGAGGCCAAGTCGGCCCGCCAGGCACTGGCCCGCACCGCGGGCGAGGGCCTGCTCACCTCCGACCGCGACGGCCGCCGGGTCCGCTGGTCGCTCACCCCCGCCGGGTCGGAGCTGCTGTCCGACGGCGCCGCCCGCATCTACGGATTCGGCCGCCCGACGACCGGCTGGGACGGTCGCTGGCTGGTGCTGCTCGCCTCGGTCCCGGAGTCGCGGCGACGCCTGCGGCACCGGCTGCGCACCCGGCTCGCCTGGGCCGGGCTGGGCTCCCCCGCCCCCGGGGTGTGGGTCAGCCCCGACCCCGGCAAGGAGGCCCGGGTCGCGGCGGTGCTCGACGAACTCGATCTCACCGGGTCCGGGTACTCCTTCGTCGGGCACTACGGCGGCATCGGCCGCGCCGACGACATCGTCGCCCAGGCCTGGGACCTCGACGTCGTGGAGCGGGCCTACTCCGAGTTCCTCGACGAGTTCGGCCCGCACCTCAGGCCCGGCGCATCCGGCCGCTCCGAGCCCGGGCCCGCCGCATCCGGCCGCTCCACAACCGGGCACGCCGCATCCGGTCCCGCTGCATCCGGTCCCGCTCGCGCCGGCGCAGCCGCGTCCGGTCACACCGCCGCGTCCACCGCCGCCGCCGCCGACGCCGGCGGTGGCGTCGGCGGCGGCGACGACGGTGACGGCGTCCTCGCCCGCCAGGTCCGCCTGGTCCACGCCTGGCGTCGCTTCCCGTTCCTCGACCCCGAGCTGCCCGCCGAGCTGCTGCCCGAGCACTGGGCCGGGTCCCGTGCCACGGAGCTGTTCACCACCCTGCACGAGCGCTGGGACGCCCCCGCCCGCGCCGCCTGGGCCGACCTGGCCCGCCGGGCCTGAGCCCCGCCCCACCGGACCGGGCCGGCGGCCGGTCGGTGCCGCATCCACACCCCGTCCCCGGTACCCACACCCGTTGCAACGGGTGTGGACGCCGGCTGAGAGGTGTGGCTGGTCAGCCGCCGAGGCAGCCGGGGCCGAGCAGGGCCTTCAGGTCCCCCATCAGGGCCGAGGTGTGCGTGACCTTGAGCGAGTCGTCCAGCCGCAGGGCGGTCATCTTGCTGCCGTAGACCAGGGTCAGGTGCACCTCGGAGGTGCCGGGGTGGTGGGTCAGCACCTCCTTGAGCTTCGCGACGCGCTCGGGGGTGCACTGGTCGGTGCGCAGACTGACCTTGATCGGCAGTCCGGCCTCACCGGTGGCGAGCTCGGGCACCGCGAGGTCGTTCGCGATCAGCGACACGCGGTCGTCGCGCTTGTTGACCCGCGCCTTGACCAGCACGATCGCGTCCTCGGCGACGTCGACGCCGACCACCTGGTAGGCCCGCGGGAAGAACAGCACCTCGATGCCACCGGCGAGGTCCTCGATCTGCGCCGAGGCCCAGGGCTCGCCGTTCTTGTTCACCCGGCGGTTGACGTTGGCGAGGATGCCGCCGACGGTGACCTGCGCGCCCTCGGCGACCGAGCCCTCGACGATGTCGGCGATCGAGGTGTCGGACTTCGCGGCGAGCGCCTGCTCGAGCCCCTGCAGCGGGTGCCCGGACACGTAGAGGCCGAGCATCTCCCGCTCGACGGCGAGCTTGTGCTTGGAGTCCCACTCCTCGTCGGGCACCTTCACGTCGAAGATGCCACCGAGGCCGCCGTCATCGCCCTCGCCGGGGCCGTCCAGGGACCCGAACAGGTCGAACTGGCCCATCGAGGCGGCCTTCTTGGTGCTCATCACCGCGTCGATGGCGTCGGCGTGCACGAGCAGCAGGCCCTTGCGGGAGTGCCCGAGCGAGTCGAAGGCTCCCGCCTTGATCAGCGACTCGACGACCTTCTTGTTGCAGACGACCGCGTCGACCTTGCGCAGGAAGTCGGAGAAGTCGACGAAGTTCCCCTTCTCCCGTCGTGCGGCGACGATCGCGTCGACGACGTTGTGCCCGACGTTGCGGATGCCGCCGAGGCCGAAGCGGATGTCGTCGCCGACCGGGGCGAAGTTGCGCACCGAGTCGTTGACGTCGGGCGGGAGGACCGTGATGCCCATCCGGCGGCACTCGGCCAGGTAGACGGCGGCCTTGTCCTTGTCGTCGCGCACCGAGGTGAGCACGCCGGCCATGTACTCGGCCGGGTAGTTCGCCTTGAGGTAGGCCGTCCAGTAGGACACCACGCCGTAGGCGGCGGAGTGGGCGCGGTTGAAGGCGTAGTCGGAGAACGGGAGCAGGATGTCCCAGAGCGTCTTGATCGCGGCGTCGGAGTAGCCGTTGTCCTTCATGCCCTGGGCGAAGCCGGCGTACTCCTTGTCCAGGATCTCCTTCTTCTTCTTGCCCATCGCGCGGCGGAGCAGGTCCGCCTGGCCGAGTGTGTAGCCCGCCAGCACCTGCGCGATGGACATGACCTGTTCCTGGTAGACGATCAGACCGAAGGTCTCACCCAGCACGTCCTTGAGCGGCTCGGCCAGCTCCGGGTGGATGGGCGTGATCTCCTGCCGGCCGTTCTTGCGGTCGGCGTAGTCGTTGTGCGCGTTCGCACCCATCGGGCCCGGGCGGTACAGCGCGCCGACCGCGGAGATGTGCTCGAACTCGCTGGGCGCCATGCGCCGCAGCAGGTCCCGCATCGGGCCACCGTCGAGCTGGAACACACCCAGGGTGTCCCCGCGGGAGAGCAGCTCGTAGGTCTTGCGGTCGTCCAGCTCGACCTTGTCCAGGTCGACGGCGGGCTTGCCGTTGAGCTCGATGTTCTCCAGGGCGTCGTCGAGGATGGTGAGGTTGCGCAGCCCCAGGAAGTCCATCTTCAGCAGACCGATGGTCTCGCAGACACCCATGTCGAACTGGGTGATGATCGCGCCGTCGGACTCGCGGCGCTGGATCGGGATGACGTCGATCAGCGGCGTCGAGGACATGATCACGCCCGCGGCGTGCACACCCCACTGCCGCTTCAGCCCCTCCAGGCCCCGCGCGGTGTCGATGATCTCCTTGACCTGCGGGTCCGCCTCGTAGAGGGCGCGGACCTCGGTCGCCTCGGAGTAGCGCTTGTGCGACGGGTCGAAGATGCCCGACAGCGGGATGTCCTTGCCCATCACCGCGGGCGGCATCGCCTTGGAGATCCGGTCCGCGACGGAGTAGCCGGGCTGGCCGTAGAGCACCCGCGCCGAGTCCTTGATCGCGGCCTTCGCCTTGATCGTGGAGTAGGTGATGATCTGCGCGATCCGGTCCTCGCCGTACTTCTCGGTGACGTAGCGGATCATCTCGCCGCGGCGGCGCTCGTCGAAGTCCATGTCGATGTCGGGCATCGACACACGGTCCGGGTTGAGGAACCGCTCGAAGATCAGCTTGTGCCGGATCGGGTCGAGGTCGGTGATGCCGAGGACGTAGGCGACCAGCGAGCCCGCCGCCGAGCCACGGCCGGGGCCGCAGCGGATGCCGACCGACTTGGCGTGCTGGATGAGGTCCGCGGTCACCAGGAAGTAGCCGGGGTAGCCCATCTTGATGATGACGCCGACCTCGTAGTTGGCCTGCCGCCGGTACTTCTCGGTGACGCCGTCGGGGAACCGCATGTGCAGCCCCCGCTCGACCTCCTTGATCAGCCAGGACTCCTCGGTCTCTCCCTCGGGGACGGGCGCCTTGGGCTGGAGGTCCTGGCCGGTGGTGAAGTCGATGTTGCAGCGCTCGGCGACGAGCAGCGTGTTGTCACAGGCCTCGGGGTGGATCGGGTCCCAGAGGGCGCGCATCTCGGCGGCGGACTTGAGGTAGAAGTCCTGCGCGTCGAACTTGAACCGGTTCGGGTCCGCGAGGGTCTTGCCGGTCTGGACGCACAGGAGCACCTCGTGCGCCTTGGTGTCGTCCGGGTAGGTGTAGTGCAGGTCGTTCGTCGCGAGGCCGGGCAGGTCGAGCTTGTCCTTGAGCCGGAACAGGTCCTCCTGGACCCGCTTCTCGATCTCGATGCCGTGGTCCATCAGCTCCAGGAAGAAGTTGTCCTTCCCGAAGATGTCCCGGTAGTCGCTCGCGGCCTGGCAGGCGCCGTCGAAGTCGTGCTGCTGGAGCAGGCGGGCGACCTCGCCGGACGGGCAGCCGGTCGTCGCGATCAGGCCCTTGCCGTACTTCTCGAGCAGCTCGCGGTCCATACGCGGCTTGTAGTAGTACCCCTCGAGGCTGGCCAGCGAGGAGAGCCGGAAGAGGTTGTGCATCCCCTCCGTGTTCTCCGCGAGCAGCGTCATGTGGGTGTACATGAGGTCGGGGTTGTTCTCGCTGCCGTTCCCCAGCGCGGTGCGCTTGCGCTCGTGGCGCGACCCGGGCGCGAGGTAGCCCTCCATGCCGATGATCGGCTTGACGTCGTGCGCCTTCGCCTTGCGCCAGAACTCGAAGGCGCCGTACACGTTGCCGTGGTCGGTCATCGCGATGGCCGGCATCTCGTGCTTGGCGGCCTCGGAGAACAGGTCGTCGAGCCGCGCGGCCCCGTCGAGCATCGAGAACTCGGTGTGCGTGTGCAGATGGACGAAGGAGCGATTCCCGGATCCGGCACTGCCCATGTGTGTCCCGCGCTCCTCTCCCGCGCCGCTGGGACGGCGCGGACCTGACGATGTGCGCACGCCCGTCGGGGCGGACGTGCCCGGCACCGGGCCGGCGGCACGGCCGGGCAGGGACGACGGCGCCGGGTGTGCGGGCCTGGCGGGGCCCGCTCGCCGGAGCCGGTGGACCCTGCGGGTCCGGACCGACCGGATCGGTGAGGGCCTCAGCGTAACGGTGGGGTCCGACGGTTCCGGCGACGGCGGGCGGGCACGATCGGGCCCCGCGTGTCGCTCCAGCTCACCCCCCGTCCACCCCGGACGACGGCGTGTCGCGGACCCCCGGTGGCGGGTTAGGGTCGGGCCACGATGCCCGCCACCCCCGAGCCGCCGCAGACGCCGACGACACTGCAGCCGATGCCGAGGACGGTCGTGTTCGACCTCGGTGAGGTGCTCGTCCCCTCCGCGGGGCTCGAACGCCGCCTGGCCGCGGTGCTCGGGGTGTCCGAGCCGGCCCTGCGCGAGGCGTACTGGCGCCACCGGGCCCGGCACGACCTGGGCGAGCCGCCGGACCGCTACTGGACCGCCGTCTGCACCGAGCTGGGCCTGGCGCCCGAGCGGACCCGGCTCGACGCCGCCGAACGGGTCGACGTGACCTTCTGGTCGACGCTGCCGCCGTCGTCGTCGCTGCTGATCGCCGACCTCGCCCGGGCCCGGGTGCGCCTGGCGGTGCTGTCGAACGCCCCGCGCGGGCTCGCGGCCGCGGTGCGTGCGGCGGCCTGGAGCAGCCCGTTCGACCGGCTGCTGTTCTCCGCCGACGTCGGGACCGCGAAGCCGTCGCAGGACATCTACCGACGCGCCGACGTCGAGTTCGGGACCGCGCCGGAGCAGGTGGTGTTCTTCGACGACCGGGTCGACAACGTCCGCGCCGCCGTCGCGCACGGCTGGGACGCCCATCACTGGGAGGGCGCCGCCCGGGCCGTCCGGGTGCTGCGCGAGCGCGGCGTGCTCGGCTGACCGGGCCGCCTGCCCGTGCTCCGCAGGGGTGCGGCACCCTCCTGCCCGGCCGGCGGCACCCCCCCGGGAGCCGGCGCCGTGATCACCACCGGTGAGGTGATCGGTGCCGGATTCGGCACCGATCGGCTCGGCCGTGGCGATCATGACCGGACGTGCGTGCGCGGGAGGCGGACGAGCCGGGCCCGGGCAGATCGCGGGCGGGACCGCGGCTCAGGGCCCGGGCACCGCATGATCACCACCGATGCAGCGATGGGTGCCGGATCCGGCACCGATCGGCTCGGTCGTGGCGATCATGACCGGGCAGCCGGTGGCCGCGGCGGCGCCGGGCCACCGTCGTCACCGGCGGCTCGCGGCGGTGGGTGGACCGGGAGGACTGCTCAGGGGACGGGGCCGTCGTCGGGGGGTGGGCTCGCGCTGGTGGTCTGCTCGGGTAGCAGCGGCGACAGCGCCAGCTCCGGTGCGGTGGTCCCGGGCGGTGCGGCCTGCACGGCGCGCACCCCCTGGCGCGCGGCGAGCGCCTCGAGCCCGGCCCGGTCCGCGGTCACGACCAGCGCGACCACGCAGGCGCAGCCCGGGTCGCCGAGGGCGCGGCCCTCGGCGGCGGCCACCGCGGCCCGCCGGGCGAGCGCGGCGCGGGCCTCCGGGGTGCCCGCTCCCCCGCCGTCGTGGGCGGCCCGGTCGGCGTCGGCACCGGCGCCGTACGCGGCCCGCTCGCGGGCGACGCCGAGCGCGCCGGCGGCGTCCCCGGTGCCGGTGACCGGCTCGAACCGCAGCGCGGTCTGCACCCGGTCGATCGGCACCCGGAACACCGCGGTCCCGACCGGGCCGACCCCGGCGGGCACCGCGGCCGCGGCGTCGACCGTCAGCGGCCGGGCGAACTGGACGAGCGCGGGCACCGCGGGTCCGGGCGGGGGCAGGGTCGCGGGCAGCCCGGCGAGGTAGCCGGCGACGTCCTGGCCGGGGTCGGGGCCCAGCCGCACCGACCCGGTCGCCGCCGGGGGCCCGGCCGACGGCCCGGACCCGGCCGCCCAGACGGCACCGAGGAACACCACCGCCATCGCCGCGGCGATCCACCCCAGCGCCCGGGTGCTCAGACCGGTCACGCGTCAGTCCCGCAGGACGTCCAGCGCCGCGTCGAGGTCGGCCGGGTAGGGGCTGGTGAACTCGACGTGCCGGCCGTCGGCGGGGTGGGCGAACCCGAGTGTGCGGGCGTGCAGCCACTGCCGGGACAGCCCGACCCGCTTGGCCAGCGTCGGGTCGGCGCCGTAGGTGATGTCGCCGACGCAGGGGTGGCGCAGCGCGGAGAAGTGCACCCGGATCTGGTGGGTGCGGCCGGTCTCCAGGTGCACGTCGAGCAGGCTGGCCGAGCGGAACGCCTCGATGGTGTCGTAGTGGGTGACGCTGGGCTTGCCGCTCTGCATCACCGCGAACCGGTAGTCGTGGCGCGGGTGCCGGTCGATCGGGGCGTCGATCGTGCCCGACGAGGGGTCCGGGTGCCCCTGCACGACGGCGTGGTAGCGCTTGTCGACGGTGCGTTCCTTGAAGGCCCGCTTGAGCTCGGTGTAGGCGTGCTCGGAGGTGGCGACGACCATCACCCCGGTGGTGCCGACGTCGAGCCGGTGCACGATGCCCTGCCGCTCGGCGGCGCCGGAGGTGGACAGCCGGAACCCGAGCGCGGCGAGCCCGCCGGTGACGGTCGGCCCGGTCCAGCCCGGGGAGGGGTGCGCGGCGACCCCGACCGGCTTGTCGACGACGACGATGTCGTCGTCGGAGTGCAGCACCGTCAGGCCCGCGACGACCTCGGCCGGGCCCTCGATGACCGCGGGCGCGGGCGCGTCGGGCAGCTCGACCTCCAGCCAGGACCCACCCGGCAGCCGGTCGGACTTGCCGGCCTCACGACCGTCGACCGAGATCCGGCCCGACTCGGCCAGGGTGGCGACGACGGTCCGCGACAGCCCCAGCAGCCGGGACAGCCCGGCGTCGATGCGCATGCCGTCCAACCCGTCGGGCACCGGCATGCTCCGTACCTCACCCACGGTCGCGACTCCCGTCGATCTCGATGCCCCGCACGGCCATCAGCACCAGCAGGATCCCGCCGCACACGATGCCGGTGTCGGCGAGGTTGAACACGGGGAAGACGCTCCCGTCCGGGGAGAAGAAGGCCAGCATGTCCACGACGTGCCCGCGCATCGGTCCGGGTGCGCGGAAGAACCGGTCGACCAGGTTGCCGAGCGCGCCGCCGAGGACCAGGCCGAGACCGATGGCCCACCCGGTCGAGGCGAGCCGCCGCGCGATCCGGATGATCACGCCGACGACGACCACGGCGACGATCGTCAGCACCCAGGTGTAGCCGGTGGCCATGGACCAGGCGGCGCCCGGGTTGCGCAGCAGCGTGAGGTAGAAGAACCCGTCGATCACGGTGACCGGCCGTTCCCCCTCCAGCGCGGCGACGGCGGCGATCTTGGTGACGAGGTCGAGCGCCAGCCACACCGCGGCGATGCCCGCCAACAGCGCCACACCGCGCCGTCGTACGGCGGGGTCGATCGGCACGGTGGGGGGTGGGGGGTCGGCACTCACACCCGTGATTATGCGGGTCGCCCCGACACCTCCGACCGGCCGGTCAACCGGCCCGCTCGCCCGGCCGGCCCCCGCCCTCGTGCCAGCGGACCAGCTTGCCGCCGCGGTCGACGTCGCGGATCCGCTTCTCGGTGTCCTCCCGGTTGTCCCGGGTGCTGACGACGAGGAACTGGTCGCCCTCGCGCAGCCGGGTGTCGGTGCCCGGGGAGAACGCCTCGGCGTCCCGCACGACCAGGCTGACCGTGGCTCCGCGGGGCAGCCGCAGCTCGCGCAGGTAGACGCCGTGCAGCCGGGAACCGGGGGGCACCTTGACCTGCAGGAGCTCGGCGTCGACCTCGTCGAGCGGGGCGGCGTCGACCTCGACGCCGCGGGTGTCGGTGCGCGAGACCACCCCGAGCAGCCGCGCCACCCAGGGCAGAGTGGTGCCCTGGACCAGGGTGAGCAGCACGACCAGCACGAACACGACGTCGACCAGCCGTTGGTTCTGCCCGCCGCCCTCGGTGACCGCGATGAGGGCGAGCACGATCGGCACGGCACCACGCAGCCCCGCCCAGGACAGGAACGCCTGCTCCCGCCAGGGCACCCGGAACGGCAGGGCGGCGGCGGCCACCGACAGCGGCCGCGCGGCGAGCAGGACGACGGCGGCGCAGATCAGCGCGGGCACCACGGCGGCGGGCAGCCGCGCGGGCACCGCGTACAGGCCGAGCAGCACGAACAGCCCGATCTGGGCGATCCAGCCGGTGCCCTCGGCGAAGGAGACGACGCCGCCGCGGTGCGGGAGCCGGGAGTTGCCCAGCACCAGCGCGGCGCAGTAGGTGGCGAGCAGCCCGGAGGCGTGCACCCCCTGCCCGGCGGCGAAGGCGAGCAGGCAGGACGCGATCGCCGCGAGCGGGTACAGGCCGGTCGAGGGCAGCGCGGCGCGGCGCAGTCCCCAGGCCGCGCCCAGCCCGAGCAGCACACCGATGACGGCGCCGCCGACGAGCTCGTAGACGATCAGCAGCGGCGTCGTCCAGCTGATGGCCTCGGTCCCGGCCAGGACGACGACGGCGATCACCACCGGCGCGTCGTTCATGCCGGACTCGAGCTCCAGGGTCCCGGCCAGGCGTTGCGGGACGGCGACGCCGCGCAGCACGGAGAACACCGCGGCGGCGTCGGTGGAGGACAGCACCGCGCCCCACAGCAGCGCGGTGCGCCATTCCAGGTCGAGCAGCAGGTGCAGCAGCCCGCCCGTGACGGCGATCGACACCAGCACCGACAGCGTCGACAGCAGCAGCCCGAGCCCGAGCGCGGGCCGCACCGCCGACCAGCGGGTGGTGAGCCCGCCCTCGGTGAGGATCAGCACGAGCGCGGTGAGGCCGAGGGACTCGGTGAGGCCGGTGTCGTCGAACCGGATACCGAGCACGGACTCGCCGAGCAGCACCCCGATGCCCAGGTAGAGCAGCAGCGACGGCAGGCCGAGCCGCACCGACACCCGCACCGCGAGCACGCCGAGCAGCAGCACCCCCGCGGAGATGCCGAGCAGCAGTTCCAGGCTCACCGGGGCCCCCTGCTCAGGGCGACCAGGTCAGCGTGACGGCGTCGGTGCGTCGCGGCGGGAGGTCCACCAGCGCGGCGGCGACCTCCTCGACACGGTCGGCGGGCAGGCAGAGCCTGCGGGTGACCCAGGCGGCGTCGTGCGGCAGGCGTGCCGTGCGGGTCCAGGTCAGGACCTCCGGGTCGACGCCCTGCTGCTCGCGCAGCACCGCGACGGCGTCGTCATGGGTGGCCGACGGCGGCCGGACCACGTCGTGGAAGCGCTCCCACAGCGGGTCCAGCCAGGCCAGCGGGTGCTCGGTCAGCATCTCGACCACGACACCGCCGATCCCGCCCCGGGTGCGGACGGCACCGGTCAGCGCGGCGAGGAACGGGGGCAGGTCGACGACGTTGTGCAGCACGTGGTGGCAGACGACGACGTCGTGCCGCCCGGCGTCCCCGGCCGCCTCGGGCCAGCTGCCGTGCACGGTGGCGTGCGGCAGTCCCCGGGCGCGGGCGGCCTCGGCGAACACCGCGAGCATGTCGGCCTGCCGGTCGACGCCGACCACCCGGGCCACCGGCGACGGCTCCGGCCACGCCGCGCCGAACGCGGCGTCCCCGCCGCCGCAGCCGACGTCGAGCACGCTCGCCCCGGCGCAGGTCCACGCGGCGGCGCGCTCGGCGATCGCCCGTGCGGCCCGGTGCGACGGCGTGTCGGCAGGTCGGGCGGGCGGGGTGAAGTCGGCGGGGTCGTGGGTCCACGGGTCGGCGGGGGCCCGGCGGAGGACGTGGTCGGGGATCCCGCGGGCGGTCTGGCGTTCTCGCCACCGTTCCGCCGCGTCACCCATGGGGGTGAGGATAGGGCCCGGTGGGGCCGGCACCCCGGACCGGTGGTTCCGGAGATCCCGGCGACGCCCGGGGCGCCCGGGATCCCGGCGCCGACCACCGCGTCCGTCCCGCGGGGACGCCCCGCCGGTGAGCGGTGGTCGGCGCCGGGCCGGTCAGGCGCGGGCGACCGCGGCCGACAGCGTGACCGACGCGCCGTCGGGACCGACGACCTGCCCGCTCGACGCGCCGGCCCCGGTGGGGCCGTAGGCGACCGAGGTCGCCAGCACCTCACCGGCGACGAACGCCTCGTGGGTCCGGACGGCGTCGAGCACCGCGTCGGGCCCGTCGAGGGTCAGCGCGATCCGGTCGGACACGTCGAGGCCGGCGTCGCGGCGGGCCTGCTGCACGACGCGCACGACGTCGCGGGCGGTGCCCTCCGCCGCCAGCTCCGGCGTCACCGTGGTGTCGAGGACGACGAGCCCCGCGTTCCCGGGCAGGGCCTGGGTGCGCTCCGGGTCGGCGGCGACGAGCTTCTCGGTGAACTCGCCCGGCTGCAGCGTGATGCCGGCGGCGACGACGGTGTCGCCCTCCTGGGTCCACTCCCCCGCCTTGACCGCGCGGATGCAGGTCTGGACGTCCTTGCCCAGGCGCGGGCCGGCGACCCGGGCGTTGACGGCGACCTCGAACCGACCGTGGGTGGCGACGTCCTCGGTCAGCTCGACCGAGCGGACGTTGACCTCGTCGGCGAGCAGCCCGGTGAAGTCCTCCAGCGCCTTGGCGTCGGTCGCCGCGACGGTGAGCGCGGGCAGCGGCTGGCGCACCCGGACCTTCGCCGACTTGCGCAGCGACAGCGCCGCGCTCGCGACCTGCCGGATCCGGTCCATCCCGGCGACGAGGTCGGCGTCGTGCGGCAGCCCGGCACCGGCCCGGCGGTGCGAGACCGACGGGTCGGAGCCCCCGGGCCAGTCGGTCAGGTGCACCGACCGCCCCCCGGTGAGCCCACGCCAGATCGCCTCGGCGGTCAGCGGCAGCAACGGCGCCGCGACCCGGCAGGTCACCTCCAGCACGGTGTGCAGGGTGTCGACGGCGTCGCGGCGCACGGCATCGTCGGAGGACCAGAACCGCTCACGGGACCGGCGGACGTACCAGTTGGTGAGGGTCTCGGCGTGGTCGCGGATCCGGTCGCAGGCCCCGGCGATGTCGTAGGCGTCCATGGCCGCGGTGACGCCGTCGACGAGGTCGGCGGTCTTGGCCAGCACGTACCGGTCGAGCACGTGGGGTGAGTCGGTGCGGAACGTGCCGCGCTCGTCGCCGGCGTAGAGCGACAGGAAGTACCAGGTGTTCCACAGCGGCAGGATCGCCTGGCGGACGCCCTCGCGGATCCCCTGCTCGGTGACGACGAGGTTGCCGCCGCGCAGGACCGGGCTCGACATGAGGAACCACCGCATGGCGTCGCTGCCGTCGCGGTCGAACACCTCGTTGACGTCGGGGTAGTTCTTGCGCGACTTGGACATCTTCGCGCCGTCGTCGCCCAGGACGATGCCGTGCGCGACGCAGTTGCGGAACGCGGGCCGGTCGAACAGGGCGGTGGCCAGCACGTGCAGCGTGTAGAACCAGCCACGGGTCTGGCCGTTGTACTCGACGATGAAGTCGCCCGGGTAGTGGTCCTCGAACCAGTCGCGGTTCTCGAACGGGTAGTGGACCTGCGCGAACGGCATCGAGCCGGACTCGAACCAGCAGTCGAGGACCTCCGGCACCCGGCGCATGGTCGAGTTGCCGGTGGGGTCGTCGGGGTTGGGCCGGGTCAGCTGGTCGACGTACGGCCGGTGCAGGTCGGTCGGGCGCACGCCGAAGTCGCGCTCGATCTCCTCCAGCGAGCCGTAGACGTCGGTGCGCGGGTAGCGCGGGTCGTCGGACTGCCACACCGGGATCGGGCTGCCCCAGTAGCGGTTGCGGGAGATGCCCCAGTCGCGGGCACCCTCCAGCCACTTGCCGAACTGCCCGTCGCGCACGTGCGCCGGGGTCCAGTCGATCTGCTGGTTGAGCTCGACCATGCGGTCCCGGAACTGCGTGACACGCACGAACCAGGAGTCGACGGCGCGCTGGATGAGCGCGTTGCCGCAGCGCCAGCAGTGCGGGTAGGGGTGGTCGTAGGTCTCGTGGCGCAGCAGGACGCCCTGGGCGTGTGCGTTGCCGTCCTTGAGGTCGCGGATGACCTGCGGGTTCGCGTCGAAGACCTGGATGCCGGCGTAGGGGGGGACCTCGGTGGTGAACTCGCCGCGGGAGTCGACCGGGTTGACGACCTCGATGCCGGCCGCGTCGGTGACCTCCTTGTCCTCCTCACCGAAGGCGGGGGCGATGTGGACCAGCCCGGTGCCGTCGTCGGTGGTGACGTAGTCCGCGGCCAGCACCCGGTGGGCGTTCTCGCGGCCGGTGAAGAAGTCGAACGGCGGGGTGTAGCTCGCGCCGAGCAGGTCGGAGCCCTTCACCCGCGCCAGGACCGGCGGCTCCTCCCCCAGCTCGCGGGCGTACGCGGCGACCCGGGCCTCCGCGAGCAGCCAGCGCTCGGAGTTCGCCTCCACCACCACGTAGTCGACGTCGGGGTGCACGGCCATCGCGAGGTTGGACGGCAGGGTCCACGGGGTGGTCGTCCAGACCAGGGCGAGGACGCCGTCGGTCTCCGGACGGCCCGGCGTCGACAGGCGCAGCCCGACGGTGACGGCCGGATCCTGCCGGTCGGTGTAGACGTCGTCCATCTTGGTCTCGGTGGCGCTCAGCGGCGTCTCGCAACGCCAGCAGTACCAGAGCACCCGGAAGCCGGAGTAGACCAGGCCCTTGTCCCACAACGACTTGAAGGCCCACATGACGGACTCCATGTAGTCCAGGTCGAGGGTCTTGTAGTCGTTGTCGAAGTCGACCCAGCGGGCCTGGCGGGTCACGTAGTCGCGCCACTCGCCGGTGTAGCGCAGCACGGAGGTGCGGCACGCCTCGTTGAACGCGGCGACGCCCATCTCGTCGATCTCGGACTTGTGCTTGATGCCGAGCTGGTTCTCGGTCTCGACCTCGGCGGGAAGACCGTGGGTGTCCCACCCGAAACGACGCTCGACCCGGTGGCCGCGCAGGGTGCGGTACCGCGGGACGACGTCCTTGACGTAGCCGGTCAGCAGGTGGCCGTAGTGGGGCAGGCCGTTGGCGAAGGGCGGGCCGTCGTAGAAGACGTACTCGTCCGCACCGTTCTCGCCGGCGGGCCGCTGGTCGACCGAGGCGCGGAACGTCTCGTCGGTGTCCCACGACGCGAGCACGTCCTGCTCGAGCGTCGGGAACGACGGGTGCGCCGGGACGTCGGGATAGCCGCTCACGTGTGTCGCTCCTCGTGCGTGCTCTCGCTTCGCACGGGGACGACGACGGCTCTGGCGAGCCGGGCCGCGGTACCACCCCGTTTGCCCGTGCACGGGTGCACGAGCCTCTCGTTCGACGGCGATGACGGGCCGCACCCGTCCGGTTCTACTCCGGCCGGTGGATCACGTGGCCGTTTCTTCCGGAGGCTCCCCGGTGATGGCCGGATCGGTGCCTGTGGAACCAGGGTAGCGCGGATGCGCACCCCGTTATTCCGCGGGGCGCGCCCCGCCGCTGGTCAGCGGGCCTGGGCGGGGTGCCGCTCGCCGAGGGTCCGGTTCGGCGCGCACCAGCCGCACGGGGTGAACCCGAGCTCGACGGCCTCGCTGACGGGCAGCGGGATCACCGGGCGTCCGGTGAGGGCCCGGCAGGTCTGCACGTGGTAGCGGGGGTGCTCGTCGATCACGAGCACCTCGTCGGGCAGGCGCGCGGCGAGTGCGGCGAGGGTGGGCTCGTGCGGCTCCTCCGGGGAGTCGCCGTCCGCGCCGGCGGCCCCGTCGGTCCCACCCACGTCGGCCGGACCGCCGCCGGTGTCCGCGCCGGCTCCGGCGGCCGCGCCCGCGGGAGCCCCGCCGCGGGGGTCGTCGACCGGCGCGACCGATCCCGTGCCCTCGGCACCCGCGGGCACGGCGGAATCGGAAAGGCCCGCACCGGACGGGGTGTTCGCACCGGCCGGTCCGCCGGAGGCACGGTCGGTGCCCCCGCCCGGGCCACCGGGAGCGCCCGTGGCGCGGGCCGCCGTGGTGGCGTCGGCCGCTGCGGGGGTGCGGGTCGCGGTGGTCGCGTCCGCCGCTCCCGTGGCCGCCGCTGCCGTGGCACGGTCCGCCGTGGTCGGGTCCGCCGCTCCGGGAGCACCGTTCGCGGTGGCCGCTCCCGGCACAGCGTTCGCGGTCGTCGCATCCGCCGCTCCCGGGGCACGGGTCGCGGTGGTCGCGTCGGACGGGCCGTCCGTGGTGCCCGGGCGGTCGGGGCCGGCCGCGGCCGGGGCGCCCGGGCCGTTGCTGCCCGGGCCGTTGCTGCTCGGACCGGTGCCACTCGGGCCGGTACCCGAGCCGAAGCCCGGGTCGTCGGCGCCGTCACGGGCACCGGAGCGCGCCGCCGGGTCGGCACCCGACGTGGTGTCACGTCCGGCCGCGGCGGCGGTGCCGGCGGCGACCGCGCCTGCGGCTGCCGCCGTCACGGCCGACGTCGTGCCGGCGCCGCCGGATCCGGTCGGACGCGAGTCGGTCGCCCGCGCTGCCTCGGCGGGCGGTTCCGCGGTGCCGGGATCGGCGGGTCCGGACCGCGCCGGGTCGCCGCCACGACCCGCACCGTCCTCCCCGTCCGGTCCCGCCGACGCGTCCGCGCCCGCCGGGGCACCCGCGTGTGAGCCCACCCCGCTCGGGTCGACCGCGGCCTCGGCCCCCGAATCGGTCACCGTGCGTGACGAAAGTCCACCCGAACGAGATGCGCCGGACGGTCCCTCCGCAGAGCCGGACGGCCGGACGACCGGCATCTGGATGGTCTCGTCGGTCGCATTGTGGGCCGCCTCGGGCGTACCCGAGGCCGCGCCACCGTCCGGCCGGACGACCGGCAGGACCTGCGTCGCGGACTCCATGTCGGCGCCGTGGCCCGCTTCCGTCGAGGCCCGGTCGGCCTGGTCCGGCACCGCGGTGGCACCGGTGCCACGACCGGAGGCATCGGCCTCCGCCCGGTCACCGGCCTTCACCGCGGCACGGGTCTGCCACCAGTCGTAGGCGAGCACCAGGCCCGCGATCAGACTGATGACCACCGATGTCCACGCCAGTGCCACCACGTGCAGGAACCATCCTGCGAGCAGCAGCACCAGCGCGATGACCACGAGGATCAGGACCAGCACCAGCATCGGCGAACTCCGTCGGTCGGCAGCGGCACCTGTCCGCTACCCGGTCGTCGTCGGTCGTCCCCGGCGCCTGGGCGGCGCCGTGGGGCGGTCAGCTCCCGGTGTCGGCCCGCTGGCCGTACCCGGAGGCGGCGTAGCCGCCGTTCGAGCCCGACCTGGTGGCACCGGTGCCGTCCGACGGGGCAGCGGAACCGCGACCCTCCAGGTCACGCAGCTGCGACTCCAGGTAGGTCTTCAGGCGGGTGCGGTACTCCCGCTCGAAGGTCCGGAGCTCGTCGATCTTCTTCTCCAGAACGGACTTGTCGCGCTGGATGGCGCCCATGATCTCGTTCTGCTTGCGCTCGGCCTCGCTGACCAGGCCGGACGCCTTCTCGCGCGACTGGCGCTCGAGCGTCTCGGCCCGCGTGCGGGCGTCGTTGAGCATGGTCTCGGCGCGCGAGCGCGCGTCGTTGACCAGGCCGTCGACCTTCGTCCGGGCGTCCGACAGGAGCTGCTCGGACTTGTTCCGGGCGTCCGACAGCATCGTGTCGGCCTCGTTCTTGGCCTCCGCGGTCAGGCGGTCCGCCATCTCCTGGGCGAGGCCCAGGACCTTGGCGGCCTGCACGTGGTGGTCACCGCCGTCGGCATCGGCGGGTCCGGCACCGGCCAGCTGCGGAGCGGGAGCACCCGCACCACGGCCCATCGGCGACGGCGAGGCGGCCATGACCTGGGTCTGCGCCGGAGCCGGCTGGCTCCGTGCCTCCTCCAGGTCGGCCTCGGCATCGCCGAGGCGCTGCTCCAGCTGCGCGACCTGGTCGCGCAGGTCGTCGTTCTCCCCGATCAGCCGGGCCAGTTCGGCCTCGACCAGATCGAGGAAGGCGTCGACCTCGTCCTCGTTGTAACCCCGCTTCCCGATCGGGGGTTTGCTGAACGCGACGTTATGAACGTCGGCGGGCGTCAGCGGCATCGGATCACCTCATGCGGTCCTCGGCGGCACTCCCGGGTGACTGGGGCTCATCCCAGGAGCTGTGATCTGACGGCGCTCATCGAGATGAACACCACCAGCAACAGAACCATAATCGACAGGTCCAGTCCTACGCCTCCGATACGGACCACGGGGATCACTCTCCGCAGCAACTTGACCGGAGGGTCGGTCACGGTGAAGACGACCTCGAGCGCCACGGCGGGCACTCCGGCGGGTCGCCACTGGCGCGCGAACGACCGGACCATCTCGACGACGATCCGGGCCGCGAGCAGCAGCCAGAAGAAGAACAGGATGTAGTAGATCAACATCAGGATCGCGACGGCCACGACTCAATCCTGTCGGAAAGCTCCGCGCTCGGCGAGTCTCCGCGCGTCGTCCGCGGACACTTCGACGTCGGCCGGAGTGAGCAGGAACACCCGGTCGGTGACCTTGTCGATGCTCCCGCGCAGGGCGAACGCAAGGCCTGCGGCGAAGTCCACCAGGCGTTTCGCGGCCGCGCCGTCCAGATCCGTGAGGTTCATGATGACGGGCACACCGTCGCGGTAGCGCTCGCCGATGGTGCGGGCCTCGTTGTAGCTGCGGGGGTGCAACGTCGTGATCGACGCCGGTCCCGCGGCGGCCCGGTCGCGCTGCTCCGGCACCGGCGCGGGGGCGACGACGGGCTCGCTCCGCTCCTCGCGTGCCGGGCCCCGGAGGCTCTCCGGGTCCATCGCCAGCGCCCCGCGGACGGCCGCTCCGGCACCCCCTCCGAGGGGTGTCGGGAGGCTCCCGCGCTCCGGGACCAGCCCGAGCGTCTCCCGCTCGCCGCGTGGATCCTGCCGCACGGCGCGCGCCGGGCGGAGGGTCTCCCGCGCCGGGCGGGCTCCCCATCCGTCCTCGTAGCGCACCGCGGGCTCGTAGCGGTCGTCATCGTAGGACGCCTGGTCGGCGAACCGACCGGCCCCGGCGGACCAACGGTCACCGCGCGGGCCGGCGTGGTGCTCGTGGCCGCCCCGGTAGTGATCCGGTTCGTCCACATAGTCCATCTCGTCGGCCGGGACCATGCCGAAGTACGCCTTCAGCCGGTACATCGCGCTCATCCGCTGTCCCCTCGCAGTACTGCTCGACTCCGTACGCGTCCCAACCGCACGCGCACCCCGCGTTCTGGCGACGGTCTCGCCGGCGGCGCGGTGTCCGCCTCGTGCTCAGTACCCACACCCACCAGCGATTACTCGGAGGCTATCCGCCGATCCCCCACAAGGGCCGTACCGACACGCACCACCGTCGATCCGTGACCGATCGCCGACTCCAGGTCCCCGCTCATTCCGGCCGACAGAACCGTGGCCCCGGGGTGCCGTCCGACGGTCTCCCGGTGCGCCTGCGCGATCCGCTCGAACGCCGCGTCGGGCTCCCAGCCCAGCGGCGCGACGGCCATCAGCCCGGCCAGTTCCAGCCCCGGCAGCTCCGTGACCAGGTCGGTCAGCTCGACGAGCCCGTCCGGGGCGACGCCGCCGCGGTCGGGGTCGCCGTCCACGCTGTACTGCACGAGCACCGGCAGCGGGCCGCCGCGAGCCCCGGCGTCACGGGCCTTCGCGACCTCCTTGTCGATGGCGCGGGCCAGCCGCGGCGAGTCGACGGAGTCGATCCGTGTCACCCACGGGAGCACCGTCCGTACCTTGTTCCGCTGCAGCCCGCCGACGAAGAACCAGTCCGGGGCGGCGTCCGGGCGCAGGGCCCCGACCTCGTCCACCTTGGACGCGGCCTCCTGCGCGCGGTTCTCGGCGAAGGCGTCCAGCCCGAGATCCACCAGCGCGGCCACGTCGACGGCCGGGATCGTCTTGGTGACGGCGAGCAGGTCGATCTCGGAGGGGTCGCGGCCGGCGGCACGACAGGCCGCGGCCACCCGCTCGCGGACGGCGGCCAGTCGGTCGGTCAGTTCACCGACACGGTCGGCGGCGGGGGTACCGAGATCGGACACGGGATCGGGCACGGGATCGGGCACGGCGCCCATGGTTCCCGCCCGCGGGAGCGCCCGCGAGCCCCGCGTGGTGAGAATCGCCGGGCCGGGGTGCCGGTCAGCGCGGGTCGAGCCAGGTGACCGCGGCCTGGCGGCCGCAGCGGCCGTCGCGGCGGTGGCTGAACAGGTCCGGGTCCTCGACGGTGCAGCGCGGGTCGGTCGCGACCTTGGTGACGCCGAGGTCGGCGAGGCGGCGGACGAGACCGGCCCGCAGGTCCAGCCCGGCCGTGCCGGTGCGGGTGGTGGACGCGCTGCCCGGCAGCACGGCGTCGACCTCGGCACGCATGGCCGGGGGCACCTCGTAGCAGCGGCCGCAGACCGACGGCCCGAGCAGGACCTCCAGCCGTGCGGGCTCCGCGCCCAGCGCGGTCATCTCGGTCACGACGGCGTCGACGACCCCCGCGGCCGCGCCGACGCGACCCGCGTGGGCGGCCCCGACGACGCCGGCGACCGGGTCGCCCAGCAGCACCGGAACACAGTCGGCGGCGAGCACGGCGACACCGAGCAGCGGGACGTCGGTGACCACGGCGTCGACGTCGGCGATGTCCGGGGCGACGCCGCCCGTGCCGGGGCGGGCCCGCGGGGGCTCGCGCAGCACCGCGACGTCACGGCCGTGGACCTGGTTCAGGAAGACCAGACCGGACAGCGCGAGCTCACGTACGACCCGGGCCCGGTTCCCGGCCACCGCGGCCGGGTCGTCCCCGACCCCGGCGGACAGGTTGAACGAGGTGAACGGGCCCTCGGACCGGCCACCGGCGCGGGTGGTGGTGACCCGGCGGATGCGCGCGCGGCGGGTGCCGCCGGCGCGGGCCGCCGTGGTCGGGGCCGGGCCTGCTGAGTCCGGCACGCGGGTCAGCGCCGCATGAACGGCGGGACGTCCACCTCGTCCTCGACCGGCTCGGCCGGGCGCGTCGCGGAACTCCCGCCGACGGTGCCGTGCTGGGCCGGGGCCGACGTCGACGAGGCCGGCGCGGACATCGGGCCGCTCGGGACGGACGCGCCGTCGCCGCCGTGCTGCTGGGTGTCGCCCTGGCGCGGGGCCGGGGCGGTGGGCCGCTCGGGCGGCAGCACGCCGGTGCGCTCGGGCGCCGGCGTGGTGGCGGGCAGGTGCGGCGCCGACGGGGTGGTCGTGGTCGTCGCGGCCCAGCGGGACTGGCCCTGCGGCTGCTGCCCCTGCTGCTGATTCTGGTGCTGCTGGGCCTGGTGCTGCTGGGTCTGCTCGGACTGCTGCGGGGTCGCGGGCGACGCGGCCTGCTGGGCGGACCCGGCGGGCTTCTGGCTGCCGCGGGCGAACACGGCGGGCTCGAGCTTCTTGTGGGTCGGCGTGCCGCCCTCGAAGCCGGCCGCTATCACGGTGACCCGCACCTCGTCGCCGAGCGAGTCGTCGATCACGGTGCCGAAGATGATGTTCGCCTCGGGGTGCGCGGCCTCCTGGACCAGCGACGCAGCCTCGTGGATCTCGAACAGGCCGAGGTCCGAGCCGCCCGCGATCGACAGCAGCACACCCTGGGCGCCGTCCATCGACGCCTCGAGCAGCGGCGAGTTGATCGCCTTCTCGGCGGCCTGCACCGCGCGGCCCTCGCCGCGTGCGGACCCTATTCCCATCAGCGCCGACCCGGCACCGGACATGACCGACTTGACGTCGGCGAAGTCCAGGTTGATCAGGCCGGGGGTGGTGATCAGGTTGGTGATGCCCTGCACACCGGAGAGGAGCACCTCGTCGGCGGAGCGGAAGGCGTCCATCAGCGAGACGCCGACGTCGCCGAGCTGCAGCAGCCGGTCGTTCGGGATGACGATGAGGGTGTCGCACTCGTTGCGGAGCGCCTGGATGCCCTCCTCGGCCTGGCCGGCGCGACGGCGCCCCTCGAAGGTGAACGGGCGGGTGACGACGCCGATGGTCAGCGCACCCAGCTTGCGGGCGATCGACGCGACGACGGGCGCACCGCCGGTGCCGGTGCCGCCGCCTTCACCCGCGGTGACGAAGACCATGTCGGCCCCCTTGAGGACCTCCTCGATCTCCTCGGCGTGGTCCTCGGCGGCCTTGCCCCCGACCTCGGGGTTGGCGCCGGCACCGAGGCCGCGCGTCAGCTCACGGCCGATGTCGAGCTTCACGTCGGCGTCGGACATGAGGAGGGCCTGGGCGTCGGTGTTCACCGCGATGAACTCGACGCCCTTGAGGCCGACCTCGATCATCCGGTTGACGGCGTTGACGCCGCCGCCACCGATGCCGACCACCTTGATCACTGCCAGGTAGTTGTGCGGGGGCGTCATGCGCGGCACCTTCCAGTCGCTCGGGGTCCGGGGTTCGGGTGGGTCAAGCTCCGGGTGCCCCGGGCCTTCGAACGCGCACGCTAAGTGGAGTGCGGTGCCCGGGTCCAGCAGGCGCGCCGCGCAACGACAACACCCCGCTCGGGTGGTTCGTCTTCTCCCCCGATGGAAACGCGCAGGGTCGTCGTCCGGTCACCCGCTGCAGCGGGCGGGTGCTCAGCGTTGCCGGACGGTGACCAGCGACGGGCTGGAGACGTCGTAGACGGCGCCCGGGCGCTGCAGCACCGGCCCGAGGACCCGGGCCCGGGCGGCGGTCTGCCCGGTGTCCGCCCACGGGCCCCACAGGACCCGCCGGTCCTCGGTGAGCCCCAGCTCGAAGGTGGAACCGCCCCCGCCGAGCGACAGCGTCTGGACCTGGTCGCGGACCGGGACCGGGAGCGCCTGCAGGACGCCGACCGCGGCGAGGGTGGCGGGGTCGTCCGGGGCGATGCGCGGCAGCTGCAGCCGGGGCAGCCGCACGTCCGGCGGGGCGTCGCGGTAGACGAACCCGGTGACGTCGACGAGCTTCGGTCCGTCCGGTGTGTCGAGCACCGCGGCCGGAGTGCGTTCGGTCACGACCACCACCAGGGTGTCCGGCCAGGACCGGTCGACCTCCACCGCGGCGACGCCCGGGATGGCCGACACCCGGGCGGCGACGCCGTCGGTGTCCACCGCCGCGAGCGGGACCCCGGTCTGGTCGCCGGCGGCGTCCTCGACGTCGCGGACCGGGATCTGGCGGGTGCCGTCGACCCGCACGGTGGCCACCGGCGGGCCGTACCGCCCCAGCGCCCACCAGCCGGCCGCGGACACCCCGAGGAGCACGACGGCGGCGGTGGCCAGCAGGGCGACGAGGCGGCGGCGCCGGTAGCGGGGGTCGCGGCTGCGCGACCGTTCGGCCGCACGGGCCGCCGTGCGCTCCCGGACGGCGGCGGCCGCGCCGCGTCCCCTCCCCCGGCCCGCCGTCCCGGCCCGGTCGGTGCCGGCCGCCCCGTCGTCGGTCGCCCCGTCGTCGGCGTCGGCGGCGGTGTGGTCGGCGGCGGCAGCGTGGTCGGCCGCGGCAGTGTGATCGTCGGTGTCGGCGGGGGTCCCGGCGGTGCCACGGCGTCCGGCGCGGCGTTCGGCGGCACGGCGCTCGCGGATGCGGCGGGCACGCTCGGCGGCGCGCCGTTCCCGGTCCGGGTCACGGCGGCCCGACGAGCGGGCACCGTCCCGGGCCCGGTCGTCGCCGGTGTCCTGCTCGTCGCTGCTCATCGTGCCCCCGCTGTGCCGCCGGTCTGCCGCCGGTCTGCCGCCGCTGTCCCACTGCCGTGGCGCTGGTGTGGCGCTGCTGCCCGCGCGCTCACCCCTCGCCGGCGAGCTCCCGCAGGATCTCCGGCCCGAGCGCGGTGACGTCACCGGCGCCCATGGTGATCACGACGTCTCCGTCGGTCGCGAGCGCGGCGATCGCCGCGGGTGCCCGCTCCCACGAGGGGGCACGGTGCACCCGCTCGGCCGGCAACGTCACCGCGTCGGTGATGAGCGCCGGACCGACCCCGGGTTCGGGATCCTCCCGGGCACCGTAGACGTCGAGCACCATCACCTCGTCCGCCAGCGACAGCGACGCGCCGAACTCGGCGGCGAACAGCCGGGTGCGGGAGTACAGGTGCGGCTGGAACACGACCAGGACGCGGCCGCGCCGCCCGTTCCGGACCGGTGCGGCCTCGCGGGCGGCGCGCAGGGTGGCGGCGACCTCGGTGGGGTGGTGGGCGTAGTCGTCGTAGACCGACACGCCGCGGGCGCGGCCCTTGAACTCGAACCGGCGCTGCACCCCACCGAACCCGGCGAGCCCCTCCAGCAGCACGGCGGGGTCGGCCCCGACGGCGCGGCCGGCGAGCAAGGCACCGAGCGCGTTGAGGACCATGTGCTCACCCGGGACGCCGAGGGTGAGCTCGTGCTCGGCGTCGCCGGTGCGGAACCGGGCGCGGCAGCCGGTGCCGTCCGGGGTGAACTCGATCAGCCGGGCGTCGTGGCGGCCGGTCGCGGTGCGGCCGTAGCGCAGCACGGTGACGCCGGCCTGCTCCGCCCGCACGGCCACGGCCTCCGACCCGGGGTCGTCGGCGCAGGCGACCAGGGTGGCGCCGGGGACGAGCCGCTCCAGGAACCGCTCGAACACGGCCCGGTAGGCGGCCTCGTCGCCGTGGTGGTCGAGGTGGTCGGGCTCGACGTTGGTGACGATCGCGACCGACGGGGCGAACGCGGTGAACGAGCCGTCGCTCTCGTCGGCCTCGACGACGAACACGTCGCCGCTGCCGTGGTGTGCGCCCGACCCGGACACCGACAGGTCGCCGCCGATCGCGAACGACGGGTCGGCCCCGGCGTGCTGCAGGGCGACGGTGACCATCGACGTCGTCGAGGTCTTGCCGTGCGTCCCGGCGACGGCGACCAGCCGCCGTCCCTCGGTGAGCGCGGCCAGTGCGACCGCCCGGTGGACGACGTCGTAGCCGCGCTCGCGGGCGGCGGCCAGCTCCGGGTTGGTCTCCCGGATGGCGGTGGAGACGACCACGGTCGGCGGGGCCTCGCCGTCGTGCCGCAGGTGGGCTGCGTCGTGCCCGGTCTCGACGCGGGCACCGAGCGCACGCAGCGCCGTGACCGTGCGCGAGTCCCGCGCGTCGGACCCGGAGACCATGGCCCCGCGGGCGAGCAGGATCCGCGCGATCCCGCTCATCCCGGCGCCGCCGATCCCGATGAGGTGGACGTGGTCGGAGAGCACGCTCACCGGCCCGCCACCTCGAGGACGATGCGGGCGATCTTCTCGTCGGCCTCGCCGTGCCCGGCGGCGCGGGCGCGTCGGCCCATGGCCAGGGCCAGGTCGGGGTCGGTGAGCATCGGCATCAGTTCGTCGATCGCGCGGTCGCCGTTCATGTCCTCGTCCTGCACGAGCTTGCCACCCCCGGCCTCGACGACCGGACGGGCGTTGAGCGCCTGCTCGCCGTTGCCGTGCGGCAGCGGTACGTACACCGCGGGCAGCCCGACGGCGGTCAGCTCGGCGACGGTGGTCATGCCCGAGCGGCCCAGGACGACGTCCGCGGCGGCGTAGGCGAGGTCCATCCGCTCGATGTAGGGCACCGGCACGTAGCCGGGCCGCGGGTCGGCGGGAGTGCCGCCCTTCCCGTACGCGTGCAGCACCGAGATGCCGCGCTCGGTGAACGCCGGCAGCGAGGCGGCGACCGCCTCGTTGAGCGTCCGGGAGCCCTGGGAGCCGCCGAAGACCAGCAGCACCGGGCCGTGCGGCGGCAGGTTGAAGTACGTCCGGGCCTCCGGCCGCAGCGACGCCCGGTCCAGGGTGGTGATCGAGCGGCGCAGCGGCATCCCGACCACCTCCTCGTTCGCGAGGCCGGTACCGGGCACCGCGACGCAGACGGCGGAGGCGAACCGCGCACCGACCTTGTTCGCGAGCCCGGCGCGGGCGTTGGCCTCGTGCACGACGATCGGCACCCGGCCGCGGGCGCCCAGGTAGGCGGGCAGCGAGACGAACCCGCCGAACCCGACGACGACGTCGGCCTCGGCCGCCTCCAGCACCTCCCGGACCCGCTTCACCGCACCGCGGACGTTGCCGGGGAGCTTGAGCAGGTCGGCGGTGGGCTTGCGGGGCAGCGGCACCGGCGGGATCAGCTCGAGCGGGTAGCCGCGGGCCGGGATCAGCTGGGTGTCGAGGCCCTTCTCGGTGCCGAGCGCGGTGATCCGGGCCCCCGGGACGAGCCGGCGGATCGCGTCGGCGACGGCCAGCGCGGGCTCGATGTGCCCGGCCGAGCCACCCCCGGCGACGACGACCGACAGGCCGCCCGACACCGGGCCCGGTGCCTGCTCCCCGGCGGGACGCGTGGTGGCGGGGCCGCCGGTGCGGGTCGCGTCGGGGGCCGTGGGTCCGGGCACGCCGGGTCCCTGCACACCCTCGACCTGCGGGCTCTGCTGCGGGCCGGTCGGCTGCGGACCGGTCGGCTGGGGACCGGTCGGCTGGGGACCGGGTCCCTGGAAGCCCTGGGGCTGCGGGGCGCCGGGATCCTGGGGGTTCTGCGGGGCACCCGGGCCCTGCTGCCCGGGCGCGCCGGGGCCCGGCCGACCGGGAGCGCCGGGGCCGTACTGACCGGGGGCACCCCGTCCACCGGGGCCGTACTGGCCGGGGGCGCCGGGACCTGCCGAGCCGAACCCGCCCGGGCGGAACGGGCCGGTCCCCGCGGGACCCGGTCGTCCGGGGCCCGCGAACCCGGGCGCCGGGCGGCCGGGGCCCTGCTGTCCCGGGGCCGGACCGGGTCCCTGCTGTCCCGGGGCCGGGCCGGGGCCCTGCCTGCCGGGTGCGTGGGGGTGGTGCGAACCGGTGCCGGTCAGGGCGTTCGGGCCGGTCGGGCCGGGGCGCCCGAACTGCTGCGGGCCGGGTCCGCCGGGGACCGGGCCGGGGCCCTGCGGGCCGACGCCGGGACGGCCGGGCGCGTACGGGCCGGGGGCGAACCGGCCGTGCGGCGGGACCGGACCGCGGGGGCCGGTCGCCGACAGGGCGCCCGGCTCGGGCCCGCTCTGCGGACCGGTGGCGGTGACGCCGGCGTGCTCGCGCTCGTCGGGCCGGCCCGGGCGCTGCTGCGGAGCCGACGGGGGCCGGGCCTGCTGCCGACCGGTTCCCGACGACCCGTCCGCCGAGGCGGCGGCCGGGAGCCCTGCGGTGTCACCGGCGGCCTGCGCGACGGTCGGCGGTTCGTCGGGGGCCGCCTGCTCACCCCGGGCGTCGGCGACGGGCCGCTGCGGGCCGGTCCCGGCGTCGGGTCCGGACGCGTCGGCCGTGTCCGGGCCGGTGCCGTTCGGCGCAGCCCCGTTCGGCACGGCACCGTTCGGCACGGCACCGTTCGTTCCGGTGCCCTCCGCACCGGCGCCCTGCGGGACCGTGGTGTGCGGCGTGGCGACGGTGGGGCCGGTGTCCGTCGCGGACCCGCCGGGGACCTCGGGTCCCGGACCGGCGGCGGGGCCGTCCTGCGCCGGGCCGGTGCGCGGCACGCCGTTCACCGGGTCGCCGGACCGGGTCGGATCCGCGCCGTCCGCCGGGCCGCGGTCCGCCGGCGCCGATCCACCGCGTCCGGTGCTCGCGCGCGGGGTGAACAGGTCGTCGGCCGCACCGGGTCGCGCCGGCATCGCCGCGGGGGGCACCGGTCGCCCGGGCCGACGACGCGGCAGGCCACCCGGCTGCCCTCCGGCGTCGTCGGAACGCGGGGCACCGTTGCGGCCGCGCGGCCCACCGTCCGGGGCGCCGTCCTGGCCGCCGGTCACGGCGTTCGGGCCCTGCGGGGCGCCCTGGTCCCCGCCCCCGGCAGCGCCGCGCGGAGCCCCGTTGCGCGGGGCCCCGTTCAGCGGGGCCCCCTTGCTCGGGTCGCCGTTCTGCGGAGCGCCGTTGCCCGGGTCGCCGTTCTGCGGAGCGCCGTTGCCCGGGGCGCCGTTGCGCGGAACGCCGTTGGAGGGGCCGTCGTTGCGCGGAGCACCGGTGGGCGGGGCCTCGTGGCGGTCGGTGCCGTCCGGCCGGGGCTCCTCGTGCGCGGCGCCGCCCACCGGCCGTGCCGCACCGCGGTCGCCGTGCGCGACGCCGTTCGTGCCCTGCGACCCACTCCCGTTCAGCGGGCGGGCACCCGGGCGCCGGGACTGCGCGTGCGGGTCCCACCCGGTCCCGGGCAGCCGCTGCGGCCCACGCGCGCCCTGCGGCTCCCCCGGCTCCGCGGAGGGCAGTCCCGAGGGGGGCTGCGGCGACGAGGGGGGCTGTGCCGACGGGGGTTGCGCGGGGGCGCTGAACAGGTCGGAACCCGACGGGGTCTCCGCAGGCCAGGCCGGGCGCCCACCCGTGCCACCCGCTCCGTCGGGCCCGCCGAAGACCACACCGTCCGGCCGGACCTCGTGGGGCCCGGGAGCACGGCCGCCCATGGTCGGACGCCGGCCGGGCTCCCGGCCCGAGCCGGTGCCGTCGTTCCCGCCGGTCTGATCCGTACCCGTCACGCTCTCGTGCCCCTTGCGTCGTCCGTCGTGTCCGCTTCCACCCGGGGTGGGAGCGCCCTAACGCGCCGCCCACCGCGACACCGGGACCGGTGCGCGGTAGGGCTGCGGCAACGGCAGGCGCAGCAGCTTCGCCAGCCGCCCCTGCCCGTCCTTCCGGAGCGCGGCGACCGCCTCCGGTTCGTGCCGGGCCGCGTTCGTGAGCAGCCCGAACAGGAACATGGTCACCACCAGCGAGGTACCGCCGGAGGAGATCAGCGGGAGCTGCAGCCCGGTCACCGGCAGCAGTCCCACGACGTACCCGATGTTGATCGATGCCTGGACGACCAGGCCCGCCGTCGACGTCGCGACGACGATCCGCAGCCACGGGTCGGTGTTGCGGGCGGCGATCCGCATGCCGGTGTAGGCCAGCGTCGCGAACAGTGCGAGCACCGCTCCCGCCCCGACCAGCCCCAGCTCCTCCCCGATGATCGCGAAGATGAAGTCGTTGTGGGCGTTGGGCAGGTAGTCCCACTTCGCCCGGCCCTGGCCGAGCCCGACGCCGAACAGGCCGCCGTCGGCGAGCGCGTACAGCGCCTGCGTCGCCTGGTACGCCGGACCCAGCGGGTCCGCCGACGGCGACAGGAACGCCGTGATCCGACTGGCCCGGTAGCCGGCGGTCAGCCCGAGGATCACCGCACCGGCCAGGCCGCCGCCCGCGATCAGCGCGAGCAGCTTCACCGGGGCACCGCCGAAGTACAGCAGCGCGAGCATGATGATCCCGACCGAGATCGTCATGCCCAGGTCGGGCTCCAGCACGAGCAGCGTGAAGATCACCAGCGTCACCGGCACGACCGGGTTCAGCGCGTGCTTCCAGCGGTGCATCACCGCGCGGCGGGCGGCCAGCACGTGCGCGCCCCACAGCGTCAGCGCGATCTTCGTGCCCTCCGACGGCTGCAGCGACACCGGGCCGAACGCGAACCACGACCGGGCACCCCCACGCAGCGCGCCGATCCCCGGGATCAGCACCAGGACCAGCGCGACCAGCCCGATGATCAGCAGCACCGGTGCCGCGGCCCGCAGGCGTCGCGGCGGCACACGCAGCCCCACGTAGAACAGCACGAGCCCGACCCCGCAGAACATCAGCTGGCGGGTGAACACCGAGTACGACGAGCCGTCGCCGACCGACGACGCCGACAGCACCATCACCAGCCCGAACAGGGTCAGCAGCCCGAAGACGCCGAGGATCAGGTGCAGCGAGGTCAGCGGCCGGCGCAGCCAGCGCCGCAGCCGCCGCACGGCCCCGCTGGCGCCGGTGACGGCGACCTGGCCGAGCGTGCGGTCCGGCGCCGCCGGGCTCACCGGGACACCCCGGCGGCGGCCAGATCGGCGACGGCCGCGGCGAACGCGTCGCCGCGGTGGGCGTAGTCGCGGAACTGGTCCATCGAGGCGGCGGCCGGGGCGAGCAGCACGACGTCGCCGGGGCGGGCCAGGCCGGACGCGCGGCGGACCGCGGCCGGCATCGGGTCCTGCAGGTCGGAGGGCGCCATCGGGCCATCGTGTCCCGGCGCGACCTCGTGCACCGGGAGGCCGGGCGCGTGTCGCGTCAGTGCCTCGACGATCGGTGTCCGATCCGTCCCGATCACGACGATCCCGGCCAGCCGCTCGGCGTGCGCGGCGGCGAGCAGGCCGAACTCGGCCGGGTCCACCCCCTTGAGCAGCCCGCCGACCACCCAGACCGCGCGGGCGCCGGGCCGGCGGGCGGCGACGGCGGCCAGCGCGGCCCCGGCGGCGTGCGGGTTGGTCGCCTTCGAGTCGTCGAGGTAGGTGACACCGGCGTGCTCGCCCACCGGGGCGCTGCGGTGCGGGCCGGGGGTGAACGCCGCCAGGGCCGCGCCGATGTGGGTCGGGTCGACACCGTGCGCGCGGGCCAGCGCGGCCGCGGCGAGCGCGTCGGTGATCCCGGGCGGCCCCGGAGGGACGACGGCGTCGGCCGCGAGCAGCTCCCCGCCGCCGAACGCGCGGTCGGTCAGCACCCCGTCGGCGACGCCGAGCTGGTCCGGCCCGGGGGCGGACAGCGTGATCCCGACCCGGCGCGGAGCCGGGGCCCGTGCCAGCAGCCGGGCCGCGACGGCGTCGTCGACCCCGCCGACGGCGACGTCACCGACCAGTGCGCGGGCCTTCGCCGCGGCGTAGGCGTCCATCCCGCCGTGCCAGTCCAGGTGGTCCTCGGCCACGTTGAGCACCACGCCCGCGGCCGGGCGCACCGACGGCGACCAGTGCAGCTGGAAGCTCGACAGCTCGACGGCGAGCACCGCGTGGCCCGCGGCGACCGCGGTGACCACCGGGTGGCCGATGTTGCCGCAGGCGACGGCGTCCACCCCGGCGCGCGCGAGGATCGCGGCGAGCATCTCGGTGGTGGTGGTCTTGCCGTTGGTGCCGGTCACCACCAGCCAGGACGGCGGCGTGTCGCGCAGGGCGCCGAGCCGCCAGGCCAGCTCCGGCTCCCCGATCACCTCGACACCGAGCCCGGCGGCCTCGGCGACCAGCGGGTGGTCGGGGCGTCGCCCCGGCGAGGTGACGACCGTACGGACCCCCTCGGGGATCCCGCCGCCGCGCCACGGCTCGACGCCGTCGGGCAACGAGGCCAGCGCCTCCTCCCGGTCGTCGGACAGCAGCACCCTGCTGCCCGCGTCCACCAGGGCCGACGCGGCCGCGAGACCGGAGACACCGGCCCCCGCGACCAGGACGGGTCCCCCGCCGAACGGGCCGCTCATCCGGAACCCGACATGGACAACCACTCGGAGTAGAAGATGCCCAGCCCCATCGCCGCGCAGATCGCGGCGAGCAGCCAGAACCGGATGATGACCGTCGTCTCGGCCCATCCGGCCAGCTCGAAGTGGTGGTGGAAGGGCGCCATCCGGAACAGCCGCCGCCGCGAGGTGCGGAACACGATGATCTGCAGCGACACCGACAGCGCCTCGACGACGAACACGCCGCCGATGACGACGAGCAGCAGCTCGGTGCGGGTCACCATGGACAGGCCGGCGAGCAGGCCGCCGAGCGCCAGCGAGCCGGTGTCGCCCATGAAGATGCGGGCCGGCGCGGCGTTCCACCACAGGAACCCGATGCAGCCGCCCATCGCGGCGGCGGCGACCAGGCCGACGTCGAGCGGGTCGCGGACCTCGTAGCAGCCGGCCGTCGCGGCGATCGCGCAGTTGTTGCGGAACTGCCAGAACGCGATGATCACGTAGGTGCCGAGCACCATCGCGGCGGTGCCCGCGGCGAGGCCGTCGAGACCGTCGGTGAGGTTCACCGCGTTCGACCAGGCGGCGACGATCAGGTTGCACAGCAGCACGAACCCGACGACGCCGAAGCTCAGCACCGTGATGTCGCGGACGAACGACAGGCTCTCCGAGGCCGGGGCCAGGTTGCGCTCGTTGACGAAACGCACGGCGAGGATGCCGAAGATCGAGGCGGTCAGCACCTGGCCGACGATCTTCGAGGTCTTGTTGAGGCCGAGGTTCCGCTTGCGGCGCAGCTTCAGGTAGTCGTCGAGGAACCCGACGACGCCCAGCGCGGTGGTCAGGAACAGCACCAGCAGCGCCGAGGCGGTGATCGGCTCCCGGGTGAACGCGTGCGAGCCCAGGTAGCCGACCCAGATGGCGAGCAGGATCGCCACGCCGCCCATCGTCGGCGTACCGCGCTTGGACTGGTGGCTCTGCGGGCCTTCCTCGCGGATCTCCTGCCCGAAGCCCTGCCGCGCGAAGAAGCGGATCAGGTACGGGGTGAGCAGGATCGACACCGCGAGCGCCAGGCCCGCGGCCAGGAACAGGCCTCTCACCGGTACACCGGTCCTTCGGTCGTCAGCAGGCCGGCAGCGAGCCGCTCCAGCCCGGCGCTGCGGGAGGCCTTGACCAGCACGACGTCGCCGGGCCGGGTCCGCTCCCGCAGCAGGGTCAGGGCGGCGGGCAGGTCGGCGACGTGCTCGGCGCCGGGCCCGTAGTCGGGCGCCCCGACGGCGACCACCAGGGCCCCGGCGGCGCGTGCGTACTCCGCGACCCCGGCGTGCTCGGCGGCCGCGTCGTCCCCGATCTCGGCCATCGGGCCGAGCGCCGCCCAGGCCCGGCGGTCCGGACCGGCGATCTGCCCGAGCGCGTCGATCGCGGCGCGGACGGACTCGGGGTTGGCGTTGTAGGCGTCGTTGACGACGGTCACCCCGTCGGCGCGGTCGGTGACCTCCATCCGCCAGCGCGACGCCGGCGACGCCGCGGACAGCGCCGCCGCGATCCCGTCCGGGGTGCCGCCCAGCTCCAGGGCGACCGCGGCGGCGGCGAGGGCGTTGGAGACCTGGTGCTCCCCCACCAGCCGCAGCGCGACGTCGGCCGACCCGGCCGGGGTGACCAGCCGGAACGACGCCCGACCCGAGGTCAGGGCGACGTCGGTGGCCCGCACGTGCGCGTCCGCGGCGCGTCCGAAGGTGACGACCCGGGCGGAGGTGCGGGACGCCATGGCGGAGACCAGCTCGTCGTCGGCGTTGAGGACGGCGACGCCGCCCCGCCCGCCGGGCAGGTCGCCCGGGGGCAGCGCCTCGACCAGCTCGCCCTTGGCCGTGGCGATCGCGGCGCGGGACCCGAACTCGCCGAGGTGGGCGGAGCCGACGTTGAGCACGACCCCGATCCGCGGTGGCGCGATCGCGCACAGCGCGGCGATGTGGCCGATCCCGCGGGCGGAGAACTCCAGCACGAGGTTGCGGGTGCCCGCGTCGGCGCGCAGCGCGGTGTACGGCGTGCCGAGCTCGTTGTTGAACGACTCCGGCGGCGCGACGGTCGGCCCCAGCGGGGACAGCACCGCGGACAGCAGGTCCTTGGTGGAGGTCTTGCCCGCCGATCCGGTCACGCCGACGACGGCGAGCCCCGGCAGGGCGCCCAGCACGTGCCGGGAGAGGCGGCCGAGCCCGGCCAGGACGGCGGCGCCGGTCCCGTCGGGGTCGACCGCACCGAGGTAGGTCTGGCTGTCGCGCCCCTCGACCGGCGGCACGACGATCGCCGGGGCGTCGACCTCGCGGCCCGCCAGCACCGCGGTCGCCCCGCGGGTGACGGCCTGCGCGGCGAAGTCGTGGCCGTCGGCCCGCTCCCCCGGCAGCGCCAGGAACAGCCCGCCCGGCCCGATCCTCCGGGAGTCGAACTCGACGGCGGTGACCGGTGCGGCGGCGGTCTCGTCGTCGATGCGGTGCAAGCGCCCGCCGGTCACGGCCGCGATCTCCGCCGGCGTCATCTCGATCATCGCCCGCTCGCCTCCACCGGTCCGATCCGTCCTCCTGCCCGTGCGCGGGCCGTGCCGGGTGCCGGCACGGCCCGCCGTGGTGTCCCGCGGCGCGTCACGTCGCCGCCCGGATCGCCGCCACCAGCTCGTCGGTGTCGTCGAACGGGTACTTGACGCCGTTGATCTCCTGGCCCGCCTCGTGGCCCTTCCCGGCGACCACCACGGCGTCGCCGGGGCGGGCGGAGCGGACCGCGTAGACGATCGCGCTGCGCCGGTCGCCGATCTCGATGACGTCGCCGCGGGCGGGCTCGGCGAACGCGCCGTCGAGCATCGCGCGGCGGATCGCGCCGGGGTCCTCGCTGCGGGGGTTGTCGTCGGTCACGACGAGCACGTCGGACCGGATCGCGGCGGCGGCGCCCATCAGCGGGCGCTTGCCGGTGTCGCGGTCCCCGCCGCAGCCGAGCACGGTGATCACCCGCGCGTGCGGGCGGACCTGGCGGCGCAGCGCGTCGAGCAGGGCGGCGACGGCGGCGGGCTTGTGCGCGTAGTCGACGACGCCCAGCCAGGGCTGACCGGCGTCGACGCGCTGCATCCGACCCGGCACCGATGCCCGGGCGAACCCGGCCGCGGCCGTCTCCGGGGCGATCCCGTCGGCGTCGAGCACGGCCAGCGCGACGAGCGCGTTCGCGACGTTGTAGCGGCCGGGCAGGCTCAGCGTGACCGGCACGGCGAGCCCGCCGGGGCCGACCGCGGTGAAGGTCTGGGTGCCGTCGGGGTGGGCGGTGAGGTCGCGGACCGTCCAGGTGGCGTGCGGGCCGCGCGGTTCGGAGGAGACGGTGACCGCGTCGCGGTGGCGGGCCGCCAGCCGGCGGCCCCACTCGTCGTCGACGCAGACGACCGCGTGCCGCGCGGCCTCCACCCCCGCCCCGCCACCGCCGAACAGCCGGGCCTTGGCCTCGAAGTAGTCGGTCATCGTGGGGTGGAAGTCCAGGTGGTCCTGGGACAGGTTGGTGAAGGCCCCTGCGGTGAACCGGGAGCCGCCGACCCGGCCGAGCTCGAGCGCGTGGCTGGAGACCTCCATGGCCACGTCGGTCACGCCGGCCTCGACCATGACCGCGAACAGCGCCTGCAGGTCCGGCGCCTCGGGGGTGGTGAACGCGCTGGGGAGCGCCCTGGCCGGGCTGCCGGGGACCTGCACCCGGGTCCGGACGGTGCCGAGCAGGCCGGTGGCCCGCCCGGCGGCGGTCAGGCCCGTCTCCAGCAGGTGCGCGACGGTCGTCTTGCCCGAGGTGCCGGTCACCCCGAGCACCCGAAGCCGGGCGGTGGGCTCGCCGTAGACGGCGGCCGAGACCGGCCCGAGGACCTCGCGCGGGTTCGGGTGCACCAGCACCGGGAGCCGGGAGTGCCGGATCTCGGCGCGGTCCGCGCCGGCGGCGTCGGTGAGGATCGCGCCGGCGCCGGCGGCGATGGCCTGCGCGGCGAAGTCGGCGCCGTGCGCCCGGGCGCCGGGCAGCGCCGCGAACAGGTCGCCGGGGCGCACCGAGCCCGCCCGCAGGGTCGCGCCGGTGACGGTGTGCGGCCCGGCGGCGGGGTCGAGCAGGGGGCCGGGGCCGCTGCCCGCGGTGCGCGGGTTCAGCTCGGCACCGGCGAGCCGCCCGAGCAGCGCGACGTCGACCGGGCGCACCTGCGAGGGGCGCTCCGGCAGCGACTCGAGCGGACCCGCCACGTCACCCGTCCCCGTCCGGTCGCCGACCACGCCACCCGGCCCGCCGTCGTGCGCGGTTCCGCCGGTGCTCCGGGAGCGGGCGGTGGCTGCGGTGTGGAGGTCGGGCACAGGGCCGGAGGTTACCGACCGGCACGGGCCGCCCCTCCCCCCGGTCGGACGCCCCCGACCGCTCGCGGAGGCGGTCGCGGCGGGCGGCGGACAGACGACCGGCACCCGGCCGTCCGACCAGCCGGATACGGCCATCCGGCGCAGGTTCCGGTCCGGTGGGCGGGCCGCCGGGCAGGGCGCACGGCGGCCCGGCCGGCACCCGTACGGGTGGGCAGCGGCCGGGACCGCCCGACGCAGCCGGACCGCACCCGGCCGCGCCGTCACCTGATCTGCAGGGTCTGCACCGGGGCGGGCGTCGTCTGCACCGGCACGGCGTCGCGCTGGGCCAGGTAGGAGGCGATGTCGTGGAACAGCGGGGCCGCGCTCGTCCCGCCCTTCGGGGCGTCGAGCATGATCCCGATCACGAACCGCGGGTCCTGGGCCGGGAGCATCCCGGCGAAGGTGATCCAGTACTGGGAGCGCGAGTACGCCCCGGTCGCCGGGTCCACCTGCTGGGCGGTGCCGGTCTTGCCCGCGACCTCGTAGCCGGGCACCGCGGCGGCGGGCCCGGTGCCGGACTGGCCGTGCGCCTTCTGGGTGACGGCGGTGAGCATCGTCCGCAGCGTCTGCGCGGTCTGCGGCGACATCACCTGCACCGGCTCGGGTGCCTCGGTCGGTACCCGGACGCCGTCCGGGCCGGTCGTCGCGGCGACGATCCGCGGCGGGATGCGGACGCCGTCGTTGGCGATGGCCTGGTACATCCCGGCCATCTGCAGCACGGTCATCGACAGCCCCTGCCCGATCGGCAGGTTGCCGAAGGTGGAGCCGGACCAGGTCGCGCGGGCCGGGACGCGCCCACCGCTCTCGCCGGGCAGCCCGACACCGGTCTTCTGCCCGATGCCCATCTTCGCGAGCATGTCCGAGAAGCGGTCCTCGCCGACCTTCTGCGCGGTCATCAGCGTGCCGACGTTGGAGGACTTCGCCAGCACACCGGTCAGCGTGTAGTGGTCGAGGCCGTGCTCCCAGGCGTCCTTGATCGTCCGGTCGGCGACCTCGATGCTGCCGGGCACGGCCAGCACGTCGTCGGGCTTGGCGACGCCGGCCTCCAGCGCGGCGGCCATGGTGACCACCTTGTTGACCGAACCGGGCTCGAACGGCGTGGTGACGCCCTTGTTTCCCAGCGTGTTCGGGTCCGCGGACAGCAGCTGCGCCGGGTCGAACGAGGTGTTGTCGGCGAGCGCGAGCACCTGCCCGGTCGCCCGGTCGAGGACGACGGCCGACCCGCTGCGCGCCTCGGCGCGGCCCGCGTAGTCGGCCAGCATCCGCTGCACCTGGAACTGCAGGTCGGAGTCGATGGTGAGCTGCACGTCGGAGCCGGACACCGCGGCCTGTTCGGAGCGCACGCTGCCGGGGATGACGGTGCCGCTGCCCTCGGCGGTGTCGGCGATCTGGAAGCCGTCGCGCCCGGCGAGCAGGGCGTCGTCGGAGGACTCCAGGCCGATCCGGCCGATGAGCTTCTGCGCGTCGGCGCTCCAGGTCGCGGCGCCGATGATGTTCGAGGCGAGCGTCCCGTTCGGGTACTGGCGCGCCTCGCGGCTCTCCTCGGCGATCTCCGGGAACTGCCTGCGCAGGTCACGGGCGGGCCCGGGGTCGACCGCGGTGGCCATCACAACGTAGCCGCGGTCGCTGTTCAGCGCCCGCTTCAGCTCCTCGGGGTCGCCGTGGGTCACCGCGGCGACGGCCTCGGCCATCCGGTTCTTGTAGGCGACCGCGTCCGCGCCCTTGGTCGAGTTGATCAGACGCGGGTTGGTGACGAGCGCCTTGGACTCGGTGGAGAAGGCCAGGACGGCGCCGTTGCGGTCGGTGATGGATCCGCGCTCGGCCGGAACGACGATCCGGCTGGCGCGCTGCTTCTCCGCGTCCGCGGTCAGCGTGCCCGCCTGCACCGTCTGGACGACGACGAGCTTCGCCCCGGACACCAGCAGCAGGGCGGCCAGCGCCACCCAGGCCAGGCGCAGCCGGAACCGCGGGTCGTCGGCCGGGGACCGGCGCCGTCCGCCCCGTGGGCCCTGCCCCCGCGGCCGGGGGCGCGGCGGCGCGTAGACCATCAGTTCCCGCCCGCCGCCCGGGTGTCGGCCGGGACCTCGCGCTCGGTGCCCTCACCGGCACCCTGACCAGCATCCTGCCCGGCGCCCTGACCGGCGCCCGCGGCCCCGCCCGGGGCGGCGTCGCCGCCCTCGGCGGCCGGGTCGGAGGTGGCGGCACCCGGCTGGCCCGCCGGCGGCGCGGGCGGGGTCTGCGGTGCCGGTGCGTCGGCGGCGGGCGGCACGGGTGGCACGGCCGGGGCCGCGGCGACGGCGGCCATCGGCTCCCCGACGACGTCCACGCGTCCGTCCGGGGCGACGACCAGGCGCGCCGGGTCGGTCACCCGGACCATGCCCTGGGCGGCGGCGCGGTCGGCGAGCGAGCCGGGGCTCTGCAGCACCGTGACCTCCTTGCGGAGCGCCTCGGACTGCTCGGTGAGCGACGCGGTCCGCTCCCGGGCCGCCTGCAGCGCGTAGGAGTCGGCCGCCGCGGCGGTCGACAGCCACAGCGTCGCGATCAGACCCGAGACCAGCAGCACCATCACGACCAGCACGAACTTTGCGCGGCCGGTGTTCTCCCTGGCCGCGGTGCGGCGGCGCTGGTCGGCCACCCGGCGGGCGTCGCCGGGGCCGCGCTGGGCCGGGATCCGCGGGGGCGCCGCGGTGCGACGGCTCTGGCGGGTGTCGGGCCGTGCCCGGCCACCGCCCGGGGTGCCCGGGCGCTCGATGACGGGTGTGCTCATCGGGGGTTCCTGCCTCTCCGCCGTGCCGGTACTGCCTGCGTGCTCGGGGCCGTGCCACGGGTGCTCACGGCCCGTCCTCCACGCGCTGGGCCGCGCGCAGCCGCACCGGGGCGGCCCGCGGGTTGCGGGCGACCTCGGAGTCGGACGCCTGTTCGGAGCCCCGGGTCAGCAGCCGGAACTCCGGTCCGTGTCCGGGGAGCTCCACCGGCAGGTCCACCGGGGTCCGCGAGCGGACGCGCTCGGCGAACACGCGCTTGGTGATCCGGTCCTCCAGCGAGTGGTAGGACAGGACGACGATCCGCCCGCCCGGGGCGAGCGCGTCCAGCGCCGCGGGCAGCGCGTCGCGCAGGACCTCGAGCTCGCGGTTCACCTCGATGCGCAGGGCCTGGAAGGTCCGCTTCGCCGGGTGCCCGCCGGTGCGCCGGGACGCGGCCGGGACCACGCCGTAGAGCAGCTCGACGAGCTCGGTGCTGCGGGTGAAGGGGCGCTTCTCCCGGGTCCGGACGATCGCGTTCGCGATCGGGCCCGCGAACCGCTCCTCGCCGTACTCCCGCAGGATCCGGCGCAGCTCACCGGCGGTGTAGGAGTTCAGGACGTCGGCGGCGGTCGACCCGGTGGTCGGGTCCATCCGCATGTCGAGGTCAGCGTCGCGAGAGTAGGAGAAGCCACGGGCGTCCTCGTCGAGCTGGAGCGAGGACACGCCCAGGTCGAACAGGATCCCGTCGGCGGCGGGCACCCCCGCCTGCTCCAGTGCGCCGGCGACGTCGTCGTAGACGGTGTGCACCCGGTGCAGCCGGTCGGCGTAGGCGGTGAGCCTGCGGCCGGCGAGCTCCAGGGCCTGCGGGTCCCGGTCCATGCCGACGACGGTCAGCCTGGGGTGCGCGGCCAGCAGCGCGGCCGCGTGGCCGCCCATGCCGAGGGTGGCGTCCACGTAGACCGCGTCCCGGTCGCGCAGGGCGGGGTCGAGCAGCTCGGTCACCCGCTCCAGCAGGACCGGGGTGTGCCGGTCACCGGGCGCGCGCTCGTCGCGCGGGGTGGCGCCGTCGCCGGAAGTTCCGTCCACGTCCCACCCCCCGGTGCGCCGTCCGTCCCCGTGGTGTGTGCGTGTGTGTCGTGCCGGCCGGCGTCCGTCCCCGGTCCCGGCCACGGGGCCGGGACCGGGACGGTCGATGTCCGTGGGTGTGGCGTGCCGGCTCCCACAACCGGTCCGCTCCACGCCCGAAGACGCGCGGGCTCCACCGCGCCACCCGAACTCCCCAGTCGGGGTGGGCGCCTGCGCCGTCCCCACCCGGGGGCCGTGCCGAGACGGACCTGGCACCGGGGAAGGTGTGCCAGGGCCATCTCGATCACGGCACCCGGGTCGGGGCGGCGACGGTGGTGTCGTCCGCTGTCGGTCGTGCTGTCCTGCTCGGTACTGCCGCCGTCCGTCGTCCCGCCCGCCAGCGGGACTCAGAACAGCCCGGGCAGAACCTCCTCCTGGGCCTTGGCGAACTCGTCCTCGTGCCGCTCCTGGTACTCCTGCCAGGCCTGCGCGTCCCAGATCTCGGCACGCGTGAACGCGCCGATCACCACGCAGTCCTTGGACAGTCCGGCGTACCGGCGCAGCTCGGACTGGATCGCGATCCGGCCCTGGCCGTCGGGGTTCTGCTCGTCGGTGCCCGAGAAGAGGTTCCGCTGGAACACCCGCGCCGACTCGTTCGTCAGCGGGGCCGCGGCGATCTTGCGCGCCATCTCGGTGAAGGCGTCACGGGTGAACACGTAGAGGCAGTGGTCCTGCCCTTTCGTGATCATGCAGCCGCCTCGCAACTCGTCGCGGAACTTTGCGGGCAGCGTGAGCCGCCCCTTGTCGTCCAACTTCGGGGTGTAGGTGCCGAGGAACACCGACCCCACCTCCACCTGGGACCCCTGTTCGCCCCAGCGATCACCACACTACCCCACACTCACCCACCGTCAACCCGAGACGGGGGGATCTTCCGCCGTTCATCGAATGTTTCCGCAGGTCAGAAGCGGTGGGGGACGGTGGGGGCGCGCGCCGCGCCACCCGGTCGCGCGACGTCCGGAGGCCGTGTCGGGCCCGTCGCGCCCGTCCGGGGCGCCACCGCTCCCCCACCGCCGTCGTGGCTGGTCGGAGGCGGTTTCCGGGCCGATCGGGGCGTCCGGGGTGGGGACGAGTGGGGAGAGGGTGGGGCGACCGTGGGGAGGCCGGGTGGGGGGCGGTGGGGAGCCCGACGGACGCGTGGTGGGGTGGCGTGGGGAACCACGGTGGGGCGCGGTGGGGGAACCGCCGTGGAGTGCCGTGGGGCGCCGCGGCGGAGGTGCCGACGGCGCCGGCCGGGGCACTGCGGGGCCCGCCGCGTTCGGCCGTACGGAGCAGCGTCGCGGGGCAGGTGGCGGCGCCCGGTCCCGATCGGGGGACGTTTGACAGACTGGGGTCATCCGAGCCGTCTCCTGAGGAGGCCCGTTGTCGTCGAGCGCGCCGTCCGCGCCCTCCGTACCGCCCGTCCCGTCGCCGTCCGGTGGTCCCGTCCGCCGGGCCGAGGCCAGCGGTGCGCACCCCGGTTACGCGCCCGAGCCGATGGACGCCGTCGCCGTCGCCGACGCGGCGGGCCGGATCGCCGCCGCGATGGCGCGAATCATCGTCGGCAAGCCCGACACCATCCGGCTCGCCCTGGTCGCGATGCTCGCCGAGGGCCACCTGCTCGTCGAGGACGTGCCGGGCGCCGGCAAGACCACGCTGGCCAAGGCGCTCGCCCGCGCCGTCGACGGGGCGGTGAGCCGGGTGCAGTTCACCCCGGACCTGCTGCCCGGCGACATCACCGGCTCGTCGGTCTACAACCGCCAGACCGCGGAGTTCGAGTTCCGGCCCGGCCCGGTGTTCGCGAACGTCGTGATCGCCGACGAGATCAACCGCGCGTCACCGAAGACCCAGTCGGCGCTGCTGGAGTGCATGGCCGAGCACCAGGTCACCGTGGACGGCGGCACCTACCCGCTGGGTGACCCGTTCATGGTCGTCGCCACCCAGAACCCGGTGGAGATGGACGGCACCTACCCGCTGCCCGAGGCCCAGCAGGACCGGTTCACGATCCGCGTCTCGGTCGGCTACCCCGACCCGGCGGCCGAGCTGGCGATGCTCGAGGAGCACGGCTCGACCGACCCGCTGGAGCGGCTGCGGCCGGTCACCGACCTGCGCACGCTGCGGTCGATGATCGCCGGGGTGCGTGGTCTGCACACCGCGGCGGAGGTGCGCCGCTACTGCGTCGAGGTCGTCGGTGCGACGCGACGGCTGCCCGAGGTCCGCCTCGGGGCGTCGCCGCGCGCGACCCTGCACCTGCTGCGCGCCGCCCGGGCCTGGGCGGCGACGGCCGGGCGCGGGTACGTCGTGCCCGACGACGTCCAGGCCGTCGCCGTTCCCGTCCTCGCGCACCGGCTGATGCTGGGGCCCGAGGGGGTCGCGGCCCGCCGCACGCCGGCGGACCTGGTGCGGGCCGCCGTCGCGCGGGTCGCGGTGCCGTCCCCGCCGCGGGGCTGAGATGGCGCCGACCGCGCCGCCGCCGCGGACACCGGCTCCCGCCGAGCCCGGCGCCCCGGCCGCGTCCGGGTCGTCTCCGCCGTCCTCTCCGCCGCTCGCGACCGGCGGCGCACCGCGCCGGGAACGGCCGGCGGGGCTGACCGTGCGCGGGCGCTGCCTGCTCGCCGGCGGCGCCGCGATGGTCCTCTCGGCGATCGCGCTCGACGAGCGCGACCTCGTCCGGATCGGGGCGTTCGTGCTGCTCCTGCCGCTGCTCGCGCTCGTCGTCGCGCTGCGGTCGCGCCGCTCGCTGCAGGTCGCGCGCACCCTGGAGCCGGCCCGGCTGGAGGCGGGCGACGGCGGCACGGTGCTGCTGCGGATCGCCGGCGGCGCCCTGCTGGGCGCGTTGCGGATCGCCGACCACGTGCCCGACGCCGCCGGTCCCGCCGACCGCTACCCGCCACGGTTCACCGTGCACCGGCTCGGTCGCCGCGGTGCCCGGGTCGGCTACCCGGTGCGGCCCGCGGTCCGTGGCGCGTACCGGATCGGCCCGCTGCGCGGCCGCGGGACCGACGCACTCGGCCTGGCCGAGTTCCGCCACGACCTGCTGCCCGCCGACCGGCTGCTGGTCCTCCCCCGGGTCACCCCGCTCACCGGGCGGCCCGCCCTGACCTCCACCGCCGCCGGGCGTGGCGCCGAGGGCGGCAGCCGCCCCGGCCCCGGCACCCCGGACGTGCTGATCCGCCCCTACCGCCACGGCGACGAGCTGCGCCGCGTGCACTGGCGCTCCAGCGCCCGGCGTGACGAGCTGATGGTCCGCCTCGACGACCGGCCCGACCCGTCCGGCGTGACCCTGCTGATCGACCGGCGCGACAGCGCCCACCGCGGCCACGGACCCGCGTCCAGCCTGGAGTGGGCGGTGGCGTTCACCGCCAGCGCCGCGGTGCACCTGCTCCAGCGCGGCGAGGCCGTCGCGCTCGTCGACGAGTCCGGCGAGACCGTCGGCGACGTGCCGCCCGGTGTGACCGGCGCGGACGCCGTGCCCCCGCGGCTGGAGTCGCTCGCGGTGCTGCGGCCCTCGGCGAGCACCGGGATCACCGCACCCGGCCCCGGGCCCGGGCATCCGGAGGGGGTGCTCGCGGTGCTCGGCGGGACCGCGCCGCAGGACGTCACCGCGCTGGTCTCGGCCTGGCCGCGCGGCGGGCACGCCGTCCTCCTCGACGTCGACACCTGGTCGGCGGCGACGCGGGCCCGCCCGGCGTCGGTCGCGGCGGCCGCGCTGCGCCGTGCCGGGTGGCACGCCACCGTCGTCACCTCCGACATGACCGTCCAGCGGGCCTGGGCCGACGCCTGCGGCTCGCCCGGCACCGCGGGAGCGACCGGATGAGCGCGCCGACCCGGCCCCCCGTGCGGCCCGCGCCGCCACCCGCCGCGCCCGTCGCCGAGACCGCGCCGGCGGGCCGGACGCCGGGCGCGCCGGCCTGGACGGTGGTGCTGGGACCGGTCGCGACCGTCGTCGCGGTGCTGCTCGCCGGGACGGCGATGAGCTCGGTCGTGCAGGGCGCGGCCTGGTTCGCCCACGCCGCCGTCGCCGTCGTGCTGGTCGCCCTGGTCGGCGCCCTGCTGCTGCCGCTGCGGGCCTGGCTGGTCGCGCCCGGGCAGCTGCTGGCCCTGATCCTGCTGGTGACGGCGTGGTTCACCGGCAGCGGTGTGCTCGGGGTGCTCCCGGGCCCCACGGCGTTCGGCGAGCTGTCGGGCCTGCTCGGCGGTGCCGGGCAGCAGATCGACAGCGGCCTGCCGCCGGTGCCGGCGAGCCCGGAGATCCTGCTGCTGGTCGCCCTCGGGTTCGGCACGATCGCGATCGCGGTGTTCGGTCTCGCGGTGACCGTCGCCGCCCCGGCCGCGGCCGGGGTGCCGCTGCTCGTGGTGTTCGCGGTGCCGACCGCGCTGCAGCCGGACCTGCTGCCCTGGTGGACCGTCGTCGCGGCGACGCTCGGCTACGGCGTGCTGCTGCTCCTGCGCCCGGACCGGCTGCGACAGATCCCGGCCGGGGCCGCGGTCGTCGCGGTGGCCGTCGTGGGCTCGCTGCTGGTGGGGCTGCTGGCGTCGTCGGTGGGGACCTCGGGTCGCTTCGACGCCACCGGCGGGACCGGGGGCAACGCCGACGGCTCGATCGGGCTGAACCCGTTCACCTCGCTGCGCGGACAGCTGACCCGCAGCGAGCCGCGGCCGCTGTTCAGCGTCCGGGGTCTGGAGACCCCGACCTACCTGCGTGCGCTCACCCTGCAGACCTACGTGCCGCAGGAGGGCTGGAAGGCGGGCCGTCCGCTGCCGGGGGTGCCGCTGACCGGGCCGCTGCCGCCGTCGACGTCCGGGCCGGCCGCCGCGCAGGACGTGCAGGTCGAGAACCTCGGCTTCCGCGACTACTGGCTGCCGGTGTTCGGCGACCCCACCCGGATCGCGGTCGCCTCGCCGAGCTGGGCCTACGACGCCGCCGGCGGCATCGTCTACAGCGAACGCGCACAGTCCGAGGACGGCTGGACCCAGTCGATGCGGCTGCCGGAGCCCTCGGCCGACCAGCTGCGCGCGGCATCCGGCCCGACCACGGTCGACCGGGCCTACCTCGACACCGACGGGGTCGACCCGCGGGTCACCGCGATCGCCCGCGAGGTGACCGCCGGTGCCGCGACGCCGTTCGACCGGGCGATGGCGCTGGAGAACCACTTCACCGGGCCCGGCTCCCCCTTCACCTACAGCCTGGCGACCGCGCCGGGCAGCAACGGCGACGCCCTCGTCGACTTCCTGACCCGCGGCCGCACCGGCTACTGCGAGCAGTACGCCTCGGCCATGGCCGTCATGCTGCGCGCCGTCGACGTCCCGGCCCGGGTGGCGGTCGGTTTCACCGCGGGCGACGCCGACGGCTCCGGGGCCCGGACGATCACGACCGAGGACGCGCACGCCTGGGTCGAGGCGTGGTTCCCCGGGTACGGCTGGCTGACCTTCGACCCGACCCCGCTCGCCGACGGCCGCACCATCGACCCGGCCTACGTCCAGCAGGCCCGGGAGCAGGAGAGCGGCACGCCCGCCGCCGAGCAGACCCCGCAGCCCGAGCCGTCCGCGACACCCCCGCCCCCGGAGGCCGCCGGTCCCACCCCGGAGCCCCCGCCCACCGAGGAGCAGGCGGCGGACCGGCCGACGGCCGCGACCGGGTCGTGGTGGCCGCTGGTCGTGGCGCTGCTGCTGGCGGCCGCGGTGCTCGCCGTCGTGCTGACCCCGGGCCTGTGGCGCCGGCACCAGTACTCCCGACGGGCCGGGCTCGCCCGGGCCGGCGGCGACGGTGCGGCGACCGCGGCGTGGGACGAGGTCCTGGCCGCCTCCCGCGACCACGGGGTCCCGGTGCCGCCCGGGGACACCGTCCGCGCGGCCGCCGACCGCATCATCGAGCGGCACGGCCTGTCCGGGCGGCCCGCGGAGGCGCTGCGCGAGCTGGCGGGCCGGGTCGAGGCGAGCTGGTACGGCGGGATGCTGCCCGGGCCCGGCACGCTCGACGGCCTGGTGGACGAGGTCCGGACGGCGATCGCGGCCGGCGGAACGCCGTTGCGGGCCCGGGTGCTGCCGGCCTCGGTCGTGCCGGAGGCGGTCCGGCGCGGGCGCCGTCCGGCCGACGACGACGCGCCGGCCGACGACCTGGACGAGGTCCGCACGTCTCGGCCCGACGGCGACGTACACTGATCGGTGAAGTCGGGAGCACGGCGACACGGGGAGGAGGGTCGGCGATGTCGAGCGCGGAGGATCACGAGGCGCTGCGTGCGCCGGCGCTGACCCCGGGCGCGCGCCGGATCCTGGACGTGGCGTCGGAGCTCTTCTACCGGTGCGGGATCCACGCCGTCGGGGTCGACACCATCGCGGCCGAGTCCGGCATCACCAAGCGCACGCTCTACAACCGGTTCGGCTCGAAGGACCGCCTGGTCGAGGCCTACCTGCAGGCTCGGCACCACGCGTGGTGGGAGCTGATGGAACAGAGGGTGGCTGCGAGCCCGGGCTCGGGAGTGCTGGCGCTCTGGGACTCCTACACCCAGGACGTCGAGTTCTCCGGGCGTGGCTGCGCCTTCATCAACGCCGCGGGAGAGCTTCCCGCGGACCATCCCGCCCATCGCGTCGTCCGCGCCCACAAGCGTGCGGTGCGCCGGCATCTCGAAGCACTCGTCCGGGCCGACCACCCCGGGATCGCCGGTCCCGAAGCGGCGGCCAACCTGGTGTTCCTGCTCCTCGAAGGCGCGATCACCCACCACGGCATCGGCGACGACCCCGACCTCCTGCGCAGGGCGCGAGAGGCGGCCGAGCGCCTGCTGCGGGACGAACGAGCGGCGCTGCACTGAGCAGGCAGGCCACTCCGGCCACGCGCCGTGCCCGCTCGCACCCGGCCCCGAGGACCGGGGGCGACCGCATCGTCTCGCAGCTCCGACGGCGACGTGGGCCGGCCTCCGCGTCAGCGTGTGACGGGGTCCGGGCCCGCCCCGGGGAGCGTGCCGCCGGCCAGGCGAAGTCCCCCACCGGCATCGACCGTCCAGCGCAGAGGGTGCACCTGGTCCCGGTCGGCCTCCCGACCTCCGATCGCGTCGCCGCCGTACTCCCGGACGGGCCGGGCACGCCGTGGAGCAGGCGGTGGGGCGCCGTGTCGGATCGCGCTGCCGGCGTTGACGCCCCACGCGACGTCCCGCAGGAACTCCATGACCACGTGCAGAACCTGACGCATCCGAGACCCCTTCACAGATCAGTGAACTCGTGGAGGGTCGACGCTAGGTACACAGATCTGTGAAGTCAAGTCCGGAGCCCACTCTCCGGCGACACCGGCGCAGCGCAGCGGGCCCCTGACGACGCGACCGCCGGATCCCGGTCGCCGAGCCGATGCCCCGTGGGCAGCCGTGGGCAGCGCGCCCCCCTACCCGACCGTCAGGCACCCGGCGACGGTGCCGGACACACGACGGCGGGGCGGGTCACCGAGTCGGTGTCCCGCCCCGCCGGGCGTCACGCGGGCAGTCGCCTGGGGCGCCCGGGCGTCACTCCTGCTCGAAGCGACGCCGGAAGCGCTCCTCCATCCGGCCGGTGAAGCCACCGCCGCTCTCGCCGGACTGCTTGTCCTTGGGGGCGGATCCGCCCTGGCCGGTCGTCTCCTCGCCGCCACGACGGGCGCCGATCGAGGTGACCGCCAGCAGCGCGCCACCGAGCATGGCGAGGAAGCCGACGATGCTGAGGATCGGCAGGTCGCCGAGCCAGAGCGCCCGGAAGGGGATCCCGGCGACGAGCAGCACGAGGCCCACCACGAACAGGACGGCGCCCTGGATCCGGCGGCGCCGGGCGGGCTTGCTCCGCCGGCTACCGCTGACCGAGGACGCGAACTTGGGGTCCTCCTGGTAGAGGGCGCGTTCGATCTGTTCGAGCAGGCGCTGCTCGTGCTCGGAGAGCGGCATGCCTTCACCTCCGGCACACGTAATCGGACGGTAGGCCGCATTCGGCCCGGGCTTCCTGCCCCGACCGGTACGACGGGCGCCCCAACCTGGGCGTCTGAGGACAAGAGTACGAGGCGAATCGTGCCGCGACCACCCGGACCGTCCAACCCGCTCGGCTGATCGTCGAGCGGACGGTGTTGCGCGGCGTGTCGTCGGTCACCCGGACCGTCGCGGACCCACCCGGACGGGGGTGGGCGGACGAGTGAACGCCGGTCGACCGATCACCGACGGCAGCCGGACGACGACCGTCGGACACCGGCGGCGGGACGGGCGTCAGTACCGCCGGGCGAGCAGATGCAACCGCGGGGCGACCTCGGCGAGGGCGCCGACCTGCGACGCGAGCGCGTCCAGTTCGTCACGTTCCTCGCGGCCCGCCGCCTCGCCCTCCTGACCGGGGCCGGGCAGCCACGCCTCGAGGGTGCCGTCGCCCTGGAGGATCTCGGTCTGCAGGCGTCCGGTCCCGGCGGCGAGCTCCTGCAGCCGGTGCGCGTCGAACCGGCGCAGCAGCCGGTCGTCGGAACCGGTGCGCCCCTCGGGGTCGGTGAGCAGGGCACGGGCCTCGGCCAGCCGACCGCTGGCCAGGCGCCCGATGAACGCGCCGTAGCGCCCCACCGTCAGCACCGACACCGCTCCGCCCGGGGCGGCGGCCGCGGCGAGCGCGGCGAGCACCCGGTCCGGGCCGTCGACGACCTCGAGCAGCCCGTGACCCAGCACGAGGTCGGCGCCGTCGGCCGGGGCGACCTCGGCGAGGGTGTCGACGTCGCCGTTCACCGGGGTGACCCGGTCGGTGACCCCGGCCTCCCCGGCGCGTCGGGCCAGCGTCGCCAGCGCGTTGGGGCTGGTGTCGACGACGGTCACCGCACAGCCGGCGATCGCCAGCGGCACCGCCCAGGTGCCGCTGCCCCCGCCGACGTCGAGCACCCGGGGCGCGGCCCCGGTGTCCCGGCGGACACGGTCGATCTCCCTGTCCAGCACCCGGAACACGGCAGCCCCGCGCGCTGCTCCGGCCTGCTCGCGTGTCGGCGATCCCACGGCGCCGAGACTAGTGGCCCCTGCCGGTGCCCGGCCCGCCCGCCCGCCACGACACCCACGGCGGGGCGCCGACGATCATGTGGACTCCGCCCGGCGACCGTGCCGGACCGCACGGTAGGTTGGGTGAGTGCAGGTCGTCGCCACGCTCAGTCTCAAGGGTGGCGTCGGCAAGACCACGGTCGCACTGGGTCTGGCCGGCGCGGCGCAGCGTCACGGCGTCTCCACCCTCGTGGTGGATCTCGACCCGCAGGCCAATGCCACCACCGCGCTCGACCCGGAGCCGACCACGGCCACCGTCGCCGACGTGCTGGACGAGCCGCGCCGCGCGGTCGTCGAGCGGGCCATCGCGCCGTCGGCGTGGGGCGAGGGCCTCGACGTGCTGGTCGGTGCGGAGCAGACCGAGCGGCACAACCACCCCGACCCGGGGGCGGCGCAGCTGTACCGGCTCGACCGCGCCCTGCAGCGGCTGGCGGGCGAGCTGATCACCGACGACTCCGGCGGCTCCGAGCCCGCCGAGGAGCGCTACCGGCTGGTGATCGTGGACTGCCCGCCGTCGCTGGGGCAGCTGACCCGCAGCGCGCTGTCGGCCGCGGACCGGGCGATCCTGGTGACCGACCCGACGATGTTCTCGGTGTCCGGCGTGCAGCGCGCGTTCGACGCGGTCCAGACCGAGCGCGAGCGGTCCAACGACCGCCTGCAGCCGTTGGGCGTGCTGGTCAACCGGGTGCGGCCGCGCAACACCGAGCACGAGTTCCGGATCTCCGAGCTGCGCGAGCTGTTCGGCCCCCTGGTGTTCAACAGCGTCCTGCCCGACCGCTCGGCGGTCCAGCAGGCCCAGGGCGCCTGCCTGCCGATCCAGGCCTGGGACACCCCGGGCGCCCGGGAGATCTCCGCGGTGTTCACCGCGCTGCTGGGCCGGGTGCTGCGCAGTGCCTCGCGCCCCGCCGCCTCGGCCTGACCGACCTCCTCCCGGATCTGCTCGCCGCGCCCGATCCCGGCGGCCCGACCTGCCCCGGCGCCGTCCGCCGCTCCGGCGGGGGCCTCACCGGGGCAGCAGCAGCTGTACCCGGGTCACGAACTGCTCGGCCTGGCGCAGCAGGTCGTCGGCGGCCCGCCGGTCGACGTGCCGCCCGATCCCGGCCTCGGCCTCGATCCGCAGCCGCGAGCAGCCGGCGAAGAACGCCGCCCACTCCTCCAGCTCCGGGGCGACCTCGGCGAGGAGCCGCCAGACGTCGCGCGGGGCTCCCCGGCGGGTCCTGGGCCGGGCCCGCATGGCCAGCACCGCCGCCCCGGCACGGAGCGCGGCGAGGTAGGCCGCCGGGTAGCGACGCAGCGGCTCGGTCTCCCGGTGCGCCTCGGCGAGCTGCTCGGCAGCCTGGCGCAGCAGCCCGAGCGCGTCCCGCGACGGCGGAGCGGGCGCGGGCGACCCGAGCGGCGCCGCCGGCCGCGCGGTCTCGCCGGCCGGTCGTGCAGGGCCCCCGTCCGGTCGTGCGGGGCCTCCGGGCACGACGGTGCTGCCCACGGTCGGTCGTCCCGGACCTCCGGTCGGTCGGGCGGCGCCGCCGCCCGCCGGCGCGGACGTGCCCGGCAGGGGGATCACCTGCCCGGACCGGCCGGCGGCTCCGGTCGATCCGGGCCGACCCGGCCGTCCGGTGCACCCGGCCCCCGCCGGGTCCGTACCGGTCCGGCCGCTCCCCCGCCGGGACGGCGCCGCCCCGGACGCGGACTCCGTACGGTCGGCAGCGGCCCGTGCCGAGCCCCGCCCCGAGCCCCGTGCCGCGCCGCAGTCCAGCGGCCACAGCCCGTCGGCGACCGGCCGCACCCGGGCGGACCGCCGCGCCGGTGGGGCGACGGACACCGGGGCGTCGCCCGGCCGTCGTGTCCCGGCGGACCGCGGCGCCGGCAGCGCCAGGTCCAGTTCCATCGTCCTGCTCCGCACGTGCACCTCCCGCACCTCCCGCACCACTCAGTCGACCTTCACCAGGTCCCACACGCCCGGACCGGACCGCATCCGCAGCACCACCTCACGCGGCGGCTCCTGCGGGTCCTGCACCGACCGGGCGAGCACCCGCCAACAGCTCAGCCGGTCCCCGCCCACCGGCATCGGCGACGGGAACGGCCACGGGGACTCCTCGATCCACTGGTCTCGAACCCCGGTGACCAGAAAATGTTCCCCGCGGCGCGACGGACGCCGGGAGAACTCGACCGGCTCACCGTTCTGCCAGCGCACGTCGATCGCCGCCGGCTGGCGGGACCGGAACAAACGCGAGAAGCCGCCCACTGGCATCACCACGCCCTCCACCCGGTGGCCGGGCCTCGGTTCCCACCACCGGAATCGGTCTCCGGGACGCCCGGCGACGGGGTGCTTCCCCCACTCCGCCCACCGGACGCCCCGGCATCGAACGCGCGTTCGACATACGACAGTAGAACGCGTGTTCGATCGTCGCGTCAAGTCGGGTGCCCGGGTGGCGCCACTCACCCACCGGCTCCGTGGCGGGGCACCCGGTCCGGACCCGCCGCAACCGGCCGGGCGTGGTGTGATGGGGACATGCACCCGGACACCGACCCCGCCCCCGCGCGGGCGTGCGGTCACCACCGGGGCCGGTGGTCGCGGTGACCGCCGCGCCGTCGCGGGCGCGTCTGGTCGGTCTCGGCCGCAGCGAGTTCGCCGACCGGCTGGGCGAGGCGATCGACGTCTACGTCACCGCGATGGGCTACCCGCGGTCGACCGCACGCCAGCGCCGCTCGCTGTGGCTCGAGCACTCCTACCGGCCGGGCTGGCGCTCGGTCGGCTGGCTCGACGAGCAGGACCGGCTCACCGGCATCGGCTACGGCTACTGGGGCGGCCCCGGGCAGTGGTGGTTCGAGGAGGTCCGCCGCGGACTGCGGGCCCGGCGCGGGGAGCCGGACGCCGTGAGCGCCGACTGGCTGACCGACTACTTCGAGCTGACCGAGCTGCACGTCCACCCGCAGGCCCAGGGCTCGGGCATCGGTGAGGCGCTGCTGCGGGCGCTGGCCCGCGACGCCGCCCGGAGCCGGATGCTGCTGTCCACCCCCGAGTACGGCCGCGCCAGGCCCGGCCGGGCCTGGCGGCTCTACCGTCGCGCCGGGTTCGTCGACGTGCTGCGCGAGCACCTGTTCACCGGCGACCCGCGCCCCTTCGCCGTCCTCGGGCGCGAGCTTCCCCTGCTCCCCACGGATCACCCGACACACGCCCCCGAGTGACACCGGGACCGTCGTACCCGGGTGGCACGATGACGCCATGCCGTCGCACCACACCGCGCCACCCGCACGCCGTCGATCCCGGACGCGTGCGCTCGTGCTGCTCGCGGTGCTGGCCCTGCTCGCGCTGACCGGCTGTGCCCGGGTCCAGGTGGCCCTCGCCGTCCAGCCGGACGACACCGTCGACGGCACGATCGTCGTCGCGACGCCCGCGGGCGCGCCGGACGGTCGCGGCCCGCAGCTGGCGGTCCCGGCCGACCTCACGGACGAGGTCGAGCTGTCGCCGTACGACCAGGACGGCTTCGTCGGCACCCGCGCGGCCTTCGAGAACCTCACCTTCGCGCAGGTCTCGCAGCTGAACCTGCTCGGCGGGAACGCGTCGGGCCGGGCGAACCTGGAGCTGCGCCGGGTCGGGGAGCGGATCGCCGTGCAGGGCCGGGCCGACCTGACCACGATGCCGGTGGACCGGGCCGACGTGCGGCTCGCGATGAGCTTCCCTGGCGAGGTCGTCGAGTCCGACGGCGAGACCGACGGCGGCACCGTCACCTGGGAGTTCGTCCCCGGTGAGGTCTCCCAGATCAACGCCTCGGTGATCTCGACCGATCCGAACGCGCCGTCGATCCTGGGCTGGTCGCTGCTGCTGGCCGGACTCGTCGTCGTCGCGGCGGGGGCCGCCGTGCTGCTGGCCCGGCGCGACCGGAACCCGCCGATCCGGCGCTGAGGGCGCGCCCGTCCGGTCTCAGGCGGCGTCGCGGCGGTCGTCGGCGAGCACGGCGACGGTCTCGCGGGCGGCGGCCCGGCGGGCCTGCGCACGACGACGCCGCACCCGCCACCCGACGACGCCGGCGACGACCACGAACGCGAGGACCACCCAGCCGGCGATCCCGAAGGCCTTCTCGAACTGCTCGGCGGCCTCGCGCAGCAGGAAGCCCGCGGTCACGTGCACGGCCGACCAGACGGTCGCCCCGACGACGACGGCGGGCAGGAAGCGCCGCAGCGGCAGTCCGGACGCGCCCGCCGCGGCCGGGGTCATCGTCCGCACCACCGGCAGGAACCGGGCGCAGAGCACCGCCCACGGACCCCAGCGGAGCAGGGTGCGGGCGGCGTCGTCCCAGGCGTCGCGGCCCATCCGGCCGATGATCCGGGACTCGCGCAGGCGCGGGCCGAAACGGCGGCCGATCGCGTAGCCGATCAAGTCGCCGCAGGCCGCGGCGACCGCGACCACCGCGGTGACCAGCACCGCGGCCGGGACGTCCGGGACGGCCATCGCGGCGCCGATGAGCACGGTCTCGCCGGGCAGGACGAGCCCGACGCCGATCGTGGTCTCGCCGAGGGTGACCAGCCCCGCGACGAGCACCACCACCCACAACGGGACGGAGGTCAGGAAGTCGATGATCTCGGTGATGATGGGAGGCTCCTCGGCCGGGGTGACGGGGCCGCGTCAGTCGACGCAGGGCACCCCGTCGGCGGTCAACTCGGGCTGGGTGTCGGCGGCCGGGGTCGGGTCACCCCGGGGCGCCGCGGCCCGTCCGGTCCTGCTCTCCGTGGTGGCCGGGGCCGGGGACGACGGTGTCGGCGCGGCGGTGTCCGCGTCGTCGCCGGCCCCGGGGTCGGCCGGCGCCCCGGGCGCGGTCAGCCCGGCGAAGAACGCGGTGACCTGGGCCGGGTCGACCTTCACCGCGACACCCTCGCTGCCGGTCCGGTAGTCGGCCCGGCCGGTGGGGATGGTGCGGAAGGTGACCCGGTCCCCGCGCAGCTGCGAGGCGTGGGCGAGCATCGAGGTGAGGTCCCAGCCCTGGTCGAGCACGACGGCCCCGTTGATCGCCTGCATCAGGTCGGCGACGGCCGTCGGGTCGGTGAGGGTGCCCGCCGACAGCAGCCGGTGGGTCAGCCCCGCGAGGAACGCCTGCTGGCGGCGGACCCGGTCGAGGTCCCCCTCGGGCAGGCCGTGGCGTTGGCGGACGAACTGGAGCGCCCGGGCGCCCTGCACGGTCTGCGGGCCCGCGGCGAAGTCGGCGCCCGAGTAGCTGTCGTGCACCGGGGCCTTGAGGCACACCGGGACGCCGCCGAGCGCGCGGGTGATGTCGGCGAACCCGGCGAGGTTGACCTGGGCGTAGTGGTCGATCGAGACGCCGGTGAGCTCCTCGACGGTGCGCACGAGCAGCCTGCTGCCCGCGGCGTTGGCCGCCCGCTCCAGGTCCGGCCCGCTCAGGCCCTGGTGGACCAGGTCCGGCCGAGCCATCGCCGCGCCGCGCGCCAGCGCCGAGTTGATCTTGTGCATGCCGAGGCCGGGGACGTCGACCCAGGAGTCGCGCGGGATCGACACCGCGGACGCGCCGAGGTCGGGGTCGTCCGGGATCCGGACCAGCATCAGGGTGTCGGTGTTGTCCTGGCCGTCGGCGTCGCCGGCGTCCAGGGCGTCCAGGACCTCGCGCGGGAGCGGGTTGCCGCGGGCGTCGACCCGGGAGTCGCTGCCGACCAGCAGGATGTCGGTCGCGCCGTCGGCGACGTGCGGGCCGGTGACGTCGGCGGTGGTCAGGCCGCTGGTGCCGCCGACCATCGCCCAGCCGGCGCCGGTGGCGAGGAAGACCGCGACCGACAGCGCCGCGACGAGGCCGCGGACGCGGTGCCACCGCGGGGCGGGGGTGCGCTGCTCGGCGCGGGGCCAGGGGGCGACCGGGCGCATCGGCGTGGTGGGACGGGCACCGGGGTCGGTGGGCCGGGACCGCGGACCGGCCGACGCACCGCCGGGGACCGCCGGTGACGACCGGGGTCCGGCGGGTCCGCCGGAGCGGGGCCACCCCTGCGGCGCCCGGGTGTCGCGCCGGGCCGTCGGGGCGCCGGGCGGACGGGGCGTGCCGGCACGGTCCGGACGCGGACGGCCCGGGGGCACCGGACCCGGCGGCGTCACGCGCTCCCCCGGTCGCGGACGGCGTCCGGCCCGCGACGGCGGTCCTGCGCGGCCACCACGGTGCGGACCACCTCGACCATGCCGGCGTCGGCGATGACGTAGATCTGGTGGCGGCCCTCGCGACGGGCCCGGACCAGCCCGGCGAGCTTGAGCTTCGCCAGGTGCTGGCTCACCGCCGCCACCGGCTGGCCGAGGACCGCGGCGAGCGTGCCGACGTCACGCGGGCCGTCGGCGAGCAGCCAGACGATCTGCAGCCGCGAGGTCGCGGCGAGCATCCCGAACGCCGCGGCCGCGTCGGCCAGCAGCTCGGGGTCGAGGGGCTGCGGGCCCTCGGGGGCGGTCTCCACCGGACCTCCAGACAGTTGCGTCACTTACGCAACTGTTACCGTACCGGGCGGTGCCGGACGCGGTGCCGGGGACCGGAGGAGCACCGTTGGACCGGACGATCGGACGCGACGGTGCCGCGGCGCGGCCACCACCCGCACCCGCCGGTCCGCCCGCCACGCCCGGCGAGCCCGCGCTGCGGCACTGGGCGGACGCCGACGCGTTCGCGCTGTTCCGGGGCCTGGAGTCCTCGCGCCGCGGACTCTGTGAGGACACCGCCGCGCTGCGGCTGCACGTCCACGGCGACAACGCCGCCGACGCCGTCCGACGCACGGGCGCGACCGCCCGTGCCCGCCGCGCGCTCGCCGGGCCGTTCTCCGGCCTGATGACGGTGCTCGGGGTGCTGCTCGCCGTCGCCGGCAGCCCCGGCAGCGCGACGCTGGTGCTCGTGGTCGCCGCGCTCGGCGTCGTGCTGCGCCTGTGGCACGCCGTCCGCAGCGACCGGCTCTCGCGGGAGCTGCGGGCGCACGCCGCGACCACGGTGACGGTCCGCCGCCGCCCGGCCCCCGGGACGACACCGCGGGACAGCGAGGTGCCGCCGGAGGACCTGGTGCCCGGCGACGTCGTGCTGCTCGGCGCGGGCGACCCCGTCCCGGCCGACGCGCGGCTGCTGCGCGCCCGGGACCTGCTGGTCGACCAGTCGTCGCTGTCCGGGGAGCTGCTGCCGGTGGCGAAGGCCCCGCCGTCGTCACGGGGGCCGTCGTCACGGGGGTCGCGCCCGGCGCCGCGGCGACGGCCGTCGCGGGCCGGGTCCGACGACGGGCCGGTCACCGCGCACCCGGCGCTGCTGTTCGCCGGGAGCACCGTGGTGCGCGGCACCGCGACGGCGGTCGTGCTGGCCACCGGCGCGCACACCCACACCGAGGAGCTCGCCGGGCGCGGCCGCCGTCCCCGGCCGGAGTCGGAGGTGGACCGGGGCCTGCGGTCGGTGCGCCGGGCACTGGTGCGCTGCATGCTGCTCGCGGCGCCGCTGGTGCTGCTGGTGAACGTCGAGGTGTCCGGCGACGTGCGGCAGGCGTTGCTGTTCGCCGTCGTCGTCACGGTGGGGCTGGCCCCCGAGCTGCTGCCGCTGATCGTCGGGACCACGCTGCTGCGCGGCACCACCCGACTGCGCGAGTCCGGGGTGCTGGTGACCCGCCCGGAGGCCATCCACGACCTCGGGTCGATCGACGTCGCCTGCCTGGACAAGACCGGCACGCTCACCGAGGACCGGGTGGTGTTCACCCACTCCATCGACGTCGACGGCCGTCCCGAACCCGCCCCGGCGGACGCGGCGGCGGTCGCGGTGCGTTTCCAGACCACCCCGCGCGACGGCCTCGACGACGCCATGGCCGCCGCCGACCGGGACGGGTCGGCGCTGCTGGCCCACGGCCTGCTCACCCGGGTCGAGGAGCTGCCGTTCGACCACTCCCGTCGCCGCTCCGCGGTGGTGCTGCGCGACGCGCACGACCCCGGTGAGCTGGTGATCGTGCGCGGTGACCCGGACACGGTGCTCCCCCGCTGCACCCGGGTCGCGCGCGCGGGCGGGCCCGTCGAGCTGACCGCGTCGCTGCGGGCCGCGGCCGCCGACGCGGTGGCCGGGCACCGCGCGACCGGGCTGCGGGTCGTCGCCGTCGCCACCCGGCGGACGCCCCTGCTGCGGCCGCTCGGCGCCGGTGACGACGACGACCCCGAGCGCGACCTGCTGCTGCTGGGCTTCGTCGGGATGGTCGACCCGGTGCGGGAGTCCGCGGCCCGTGCGGTGGAGCGCTTCGCCGAGCAGGGTGTCGCGGTGAAGGTCCTGACCGGCGACGACACCGCGGTCGCCGAGCAGGTGTGCGCGCGGGCCGGGATCGCCGTGACCGGAGTCCTCGACGGCGCCGCGCTGGACGGGCTCAACGACGTCGCGCTGGCCCGCGCGGTGGAGCGCACCACCTTGTTCACCCGGCTCGGACCGCTGCAGAAGGAGCGGGTCGTGGGCGCGCTGCAGGCCCGCGGGCACACCGTCGGGTTCCTCGGCGACGGCCTCAACGACGTCGGCGCGCTGCGGATCGCCGACGTCGGGATCGGCGTCGACGGGGCGGTGCCCGCCGCGCGGGCGGCCGCGGACATCGTGCTGGCCGACCGCAGCCCCGACGTCGTCGTCTCCGCGGTCGAGGAGGGCAGGCGGACCCTGGGCCGCGCCACCCGCTACCTGACCGTGACCGCCGCGCTGAACGTCGGCAACACGCTGTCGGTGCTGGTCGCCTCGGCGGTGCTGCCGTTCCTGCCGCTGCTGCCCGCGCAGCTGCTGCTGCAGGGCGTGCTGTTCGGCGTGGCCGCGCTCTCGCTGTCGTTCGACCGGGTGGAGCCGGGGTGGACGGCGCGGCCCCGGCGCTGGGACACCCGCGGGATGCTCTGGTTCATGGCGGTCCTGGGGCCGCTGGCCTCGGCGTTCGACCTGGTCACGTTCTGGGCGGTGTGGCGCTTCCTGGGGCTGGACACCCCGCAGGAGCAGGCGGTGTTCCAGGCCGTCTGGTTCTCCGAGGGCATGCTGTCCCAGGTCCTGGTGCTGCTCCTGCTGCGGACCAGGGCGGGACGCGCGTCGCGGCCGGTGGTGGCGACGGTGTGCGCCGTCGTGCTCGCCGGGCTCGCGGTGCCCTACACCCCGCTCGCCCCCCTGTTCGGGATGGCGGCGCCGCCGCCCGCGGTGTGGCCGCTGCTGGCGGCCGTCGTGCTGCCGTTCCTGGCCTGCGTGGCCGCGATCCGGCCGCTGTACCTGCGTCACGTGCTGGGGATCGACGCCGCGGACCTCCGCCGGGAGCGCTGACCGTCGCGGGGCCGGGGACGTGCGTCCCCGGCCCCGCGGACCGGTTCGGAGCAACCCAGAGCAACCCAGAGCAGCTCAGGAGCGGCTCGGAGCGGCTCGGTCAGAGCAGCGAGGACCAGTAGGTCCAGAAGCGCTGCAGGATCAGCGCCGCGATCACCAGGAACCACAGCACGACCGGCACCGCGTGGTAGCCGGCGATCCGGGCGTGCAGCGCACGCGCGCCGCCGCCGAGGGCGTCCAGGGTCGCGAGCAGCGAGTACCAGAAGATCGGGATCGTCACGACCCACACGACCATGCAGTACGGGCAGAGCGCGCCGATCCGGTACAGGCTCTGGACGATCAGGTAGTGCACGAACACGACGCCGAGCGCGGACCCGACGGTCAGCCCCACCCACCACCAGCGCGGGAAGCGGGCCCCGGCCAGCAGGGCCACACCCGTCGTCACCACGACCGCGAACGCCCCGATCCCGAGCAGCGGGTTCGGGAACCCGAAGAACGCCGCCTGCGGGGTCGTCATGACCGACCCGCAGGACAGCACCGGGTTGATGCTGCACGACGGCGTGTAGCTCGGGTCCATCAGCAGTTCGATGCGCTCGACGGTCAGTGTGAACGCCGAGACCAGCCCCAGCACGCCGCCGACGACGAGCAGCCACGGTAGGAACCGCGGCACCGGCCCCGGCACGGCCGAGGTATCGGGGGTGACGCGGGAGAACTCCTCGGTCCGTGCCGCGGAGGGCGCCGCCGGGACGCTCATCGGTTCACCGCGGCGTCGAGGGCGTCGGTGATGTCCTGCACCGAGCGGAGCTGCACCTTCTCGCCGTTGACGAAGATCGTCGGGGTGCCCTCGACGCCCGCGGCGGTCCCGGCGTCCTTGTCGGCCTGGATCTTCGCGGCGGTCGCCGGGTCGGCGATCGCGGCGTCGTAGGCGTTCAGGTCGAGGCCGAGGTCCTGGGCGTAGCCGCGGAACACCGTCGCCGCGTCCGGGGACTCGGACCAGTCGCGCTGGGTCTGGAACAGCCGCTCGTACATCGGGTGGAACGCGCCCTGGGCGCGGGCGGCCTCACCGGCGAGTGCCGCCGCCTCGGCGTTCTGGTGCATCGGCAGCGGGAAGTTGCGGAACACGAACTGCACGCGGTCGCCGTACTGCGCCACCAGCTGGTCCATGATCGGCTGGACCTGGCCGCAGGCGGGGCACTGGAAGTCGGCGAACTCGACCAGGGTGGCCGAGGCGTTCGGGGCGTCGTTGAGGCGGGCGGCGTCGGCGGTGACGAGGCTGTCGGGCGTGCCGGCGGCGGCGCCGGTCTCCGGGGTGTCGGGGCGCGTCGCGAACAGCAGGGCGGCCACGATCAGCGCGAACGCGCCGAGGGCGGCCAGGGAGATCTTCACGTTGCGGGTCATCGGGAGTCTTCCTCCACGGGGCCCGGCACGGTGGCCGGGTCGGAACGGGTGCGGGGACACGGTGGCGGGGTGACCGCACGCCTCAGTTGCGGTCCACGCAGAGGTGCTCCACCGGCGACGGCGCGCACAGGGTCCGTTCCGGTGCGGTGGGTGGCGCGACGCCCGCGTGCCCGGAGGGCAGGACGGAGACGACGGCGACCGGGACCAGCGTGGGGACCGGCACGTCGTCGTCGCGGCGGGGGGCCTGCTCGCAGTCCCCCGGGTGCAGCAGCGTGAGCGGGTGCTGCGAGCAGTCCGAGCCGACGACGACCGCCGGCGCGGCGCCGTGGCCGCCCGAGGCGGTGGCGACGGCGGGTCCCGCGCAGAGCACCAGGGCCAGGACCAGCAACGTCAGCGGGGCGAGGACGCGCACGTGCCTCACCCCACCTCTCCGCTCCGGCCACGGCCGGACGCCTCCGGCAGCGTCGGTGACGATACCGAGGGGCGCTCGCCGCCCCGGCGCTCCCCCACGGCCCCGCGCGGGCGGTGACCGGCCACAGCGCCGGGACGCCCGGTCATCGGTCCGCTACGTTCGGTGCGTGAGCTTTCCCGAGCCCGGCGCGGTGTGGCGCCCCGCCGCGACCACCGAGCGCGCCGTGACCTCCCCGACCGGCTCGTGGACCCGGTTCGCCGCGCCCGGCACGGAGGTCGGTGGCGGGTTCGGCCTGTTCGAGTCGTGGATCCCGGCGGACTCCCCCGGTGCGCTGCCGCACCTGCACACCGGGTTCACCGAGAGCTTCTACGTCCTCGACGGCGCGCTGCGGATCATGACCGGCGAGACCTGGACCGAGGCCGGACCGGGTGACCTGGTGCACGTCCCGCACCGGGGCGTGCACGCGTTCCGCACCGGCCCGGACAGCGACGCGCGGTTCCTCATCCTGTTCGTGCCCGGCGCGCCGCGGGAACGCTACTTCCGGGGGCTGGCGGAGTTCGCCGCACGGGCGACACCGCCGTCGCCGGAGGAGGTCGACGCGTTCGCGCTGACCTGCGACCAGGTCAACCTGCGCGACCACCCGGGCTTCTGAGCGGGGCGGCCGGGGCTCAGCTGACCAGACCCGCCCGGAACGCCAGCGCGACGAGCTGGACGCGGTCACGCGACTGCGTTTTGGCGAGCAGGTGCCCGATGTGGGTCTTCACCGTCGCCTCGGAGACGACGAGGTCGGCCCGGATCTCGGCGTTCGACCGGCCGTTGCCGACGAGGACGAGCACCTCCCGCTCCCGCGGGGTCAGCTCGGCGAGCGCGGCGACGGCGTCCACCGACGGCTCCGCGGCGGCCGGCTCAGGCGCGGTGAGCAGCGGCCGGGTGGCGCGCAGCAGCCGCCGGGTGGAGACGGGGTCGACGACCGAGTCGCCGCGGTGCACGGTGCGGACGGCCTCGATGAGGTCCTGCGGGGACACGTCCTTGAGCAGGAAGCCGCTGGCACCGGCGGCGATGGCCTCGGTGACGGACTCGTCGAGGTCGAAGGTGGTCAGCACCAGGACCCGCACCCCGGGGTGCTCGGCGACGACCCGGCGGGTTGCGGCGATGCCGTCGAGGCGGGGCATCCGCACGTCCATCAGCACGACGTCGACCTCGGTGCGGTCCAGCTCGGCGAGTGCGGCCTCGCCGTCGCCGGCCTGGGCGACGACGGCGAGGTCGTCGCAGGAGTCGAGCACCATCGCGAAGCCGGTGCGGACCAGCTCCTGGTCGTCGACGAGCATCAGTCGTACGGGGTTCACCGTTCTCCTCGGGCCGGGGGTGTGAGGGGCAGACGCAGCCGGACCGTCCAGCCGCCGTCGGCGCGCGGTCCGGCCTCGACCGAGCCGCCGTGCAGAGCGGCGCGCTCCCGCATGCCGGTCAGGCCGTGCCCGCCGCGCGGCGGGGTGGGGACGGGGCCGCGGGCGCCCTCGTCGTGGACGCGCACGGTCAGCTCGTCGGGGGTCCACCGCAGCTCGACGTGGGTGGGCACGCCGGTCCCCGCGTGCTTGATGACGTTGGTCAGCGACTCCTGCACGATCCGGTAGACGGTCAGGCCGGGCCCGGTCGGGAGCTCCCGCTGGGTGCCGACGGTCCGCAGGTCCACCGGCAGCCCGCCGGTGCGGACCTGCTCGACGAGTGCGGGGACGTCGCCGACGCCGGGCTGCGGACGCGCCGGGTCGGTGTCGGTGCCGTCGTCCGGGCCGGTGTCGCGCAGCATCGACAGCAGACCGCGGACGTCGGACAGCGCGGAACGGCCGGTCGTCGCGATGCCGGCGAGCACCTCGACGGCCTTCGCCGGGTCGCGCTGCGCGGCGAACTGGCCGCCGTCGGCCTGGGCGATGATCCCGGACAGCGAGTGGGCGACGACGTCGTGCACCTCGCGGGAGATCCGCGACCGCTCGGCCAGCAGCTCGAGGCGGACCTCCTGGCGGCGGCTCTCCTCCAGCAGCCGGTTGCGTTCGCGCAGGTCGAGGGTCCGGCGGTGGGCGGCGCGGCGCAGCGACCCGAGCAGCCACACCAGCAGCGGGACCGTCGCCATCGCCCCGATCAGGGCCAGCGCCACCAGCGGCGTCATGTCCGGGGAGGCGAACAGGAACGCCGGACCGCGGGCCACGAACGGTCCGAGCACCCCCACCATGAGCACGACCAGCGCCAGCCAGCCCGCCCAGCGGGGCCCGTAGGCCACGGCCGAGTACCCCATGACCAGCGACGGCAGCAGGAACGCGGCCATCGTGCCGGGCAGCCCGAAGGTACAGACCAGCGCGACGACCGCGGTCGCGATCGCGGCCGGCATCGGGTACACCCGGCGCAGCGGGACGGGCAGCGACGCCAGCACGGAGACGACCAGCGCCTCGATCCGCATGTCCGAGCGGACGCCCTTGCCCTCCAGTGTCCAGCTGACCGCGACCCAGATGAGCAGGGCGGCCAGCACGGCGTCGACGACGACGGGGATGCGCCGGCCGAGTGCCACCGCACGTTCGACGAGGGTCGGGGCCTCCGAGGGCGACGAGCGCAGCGCGGGCAGCCGGCGCACGGCGTCCCGCAGCCGTGTCGCGGTGCTCATCGCGTCTCCTCCCGGCCGGGACGGGCCTGTGGCACCTGTCGCGCCGGCCGCGCAGGCCCCGTGGTCGATGATGTCCGATACCCGATCGTGTCGGCCGCCCGGCCCGCCGTCGCGCTGTCCATGTCCCCAGCCTCGCGCGGGGCGGCCGCGCGAGGCATCGGAGCGGGGTCCGATCCCCGGTCTCCGACCGTGGGCGGAGACCCGGCGGCGCGGACGGAGACGCCGTGCACCAGTGCCTCCAGCGGACCGCGCCCGACGAGCCGGCGCCAGGTCCACGCTGTGACCACCGCCAGGCCCGCGACCAGCGCCGTCGCCGCCCACGGCGCGTCCTGCGGCCACCCGCCGAGTGCGGCGAGCAGCGCGATGTGCCCGGCGTACAGGGTCAGCGGGAGCGCGCCGGTCGCGGTGAGCGGGTCGAGCAGCCGTCCCCCGTACCGCGCGGCGAGCAGGCACAGGCCGAGCACCGCGACGGCGACCCCGGCCGCCCCGACGACGTCGAACGGGCTGCCGCTGTGCGGGGTCGCGGCGAGCAGCCAGGCGGGTGTGGTGGTGGCGACCGTGCCCAGGGCGGTGCCGCCGAGCAGCTGCAACGCGAGCTGGGCCGGGACGCCGAGCCGGTCGGCGACGGGCGCGACCGATGCCAGGAGCGCGTCGCGCCCACCCAGGACGTCCAGCGCCAGCCAGGACCCGCCGTAGCCGAGCACCGCGCCGGCGGCCCCGCCGGCGACCAGCCGGGTGCCCGCGGTGCGCAGGTCGAGCCGGCCGAGCGCCATCCCGAGCAGCAGGAACGGCATCCAGGTCAGGACGGGGTAGGCGCCGCTGAGCAGCACCGTGTCGAGCGCGTGGAGCAGGCCGGCGGGCGAGATGAGGTCGGACAGCTGCACGGTCGCGCCGAGCACCGTCCGGCCGCCGGCGTCGGGGGTGGACCCGAACCGGGCACGCAGCACCCAGGACAGCAGTGGCCCGGCGACGGCCCAGACCGCGGCGGCGACCGCGAGCGCCCGGGCCGGCGCGAACAGCACCGGCAGGAGCAGCCAGAACAGCACCCCGTAGACGACGAGGATGACCATCGGTCCACTGCTGATCTCGGCCAGGAGCAGCCCGAGGACCACCAGCAGCAGTCCCCGCACCGCGATCCGGCGGCGCAGCCACGCCCGGTTCCGCGCGGTCGGCGCGGCGAGGACGGGCGCGGCCATCAGGGTCAGCGACACCCCGCCGAGCACCGCGAACAGCACCGCGGCGCGCCCGGTGACCGCCTGCACCAGCCAGCTCGACCCCGCGGCGACGGCGACGTGCGCGACGATCATGCCGAGGACCGCGAGACCGCGGGCGGCGTCGAGGCCGGCCACCCGGGTCCGCCCGGCCCGGTGCCGGCCGCGCGGCCACGACCCGCTGTCCGGTCGGGCGGGTGGCACCTGCGGTGGGCCGGGAATCCGGTCTGTCGTGCTCATGCTGCAACGGTGCGGGCCCGGGCCGGCCGGGCGCGTCGGAGCGGGGAACGATCTGCGCCGTCCGACCACGGTCGTACGGTCGCTCCCATGAGCAATCCCTTCGCGGTAATGGTCGGCGACGAGCGGACCCAGCTGACGGCGTTCGTCGAGGAGTACCGGACGCTGATCGCCGGCCTTCTCGACGGGCTGACCGAGGAGCAGGCGCGACGGCGGCTGGTCCCGTCGGCGACGACGCTGCTGGGGCTGGTCCGGCACGCCGCGTTCATGGAGACGGTGTGGTTCGGCATCGGGGTCCACGGCGCGACGCGCGCGGAGCTCGGCATCCCCGAGACCGTGGAGGAGTCGTTCCTGCCCCGTGACGACGAGACCATCGGCTCGGTCCGGGACCACTACCTGCGGGTGTGCGAGCGTTCCCGCGGCGCGGTGGCCGGGCTGGCGCTCGACGATACCGTGACCGGACGCGGGTACCCGATCACGGTCCGCTGGCTGCTGCTGCAGGTGCTGCGGGAGCTGGCCCACCACTGCGGGCACGCCGACATCCTGCGGGAGCAGATCCTGGCGGCGGGCTGAGTCGCCCGCCGCCGCCACGTCCGTCGGTCCCGGGCGGGTCAGGCCCCGGGGCCGGCCGGGGCCGTCGGTGCGGCCCCACCACCCGCGGCCCCACCACCCGCGGTGCCGCCGCTCGCGGTGCCGCCACTCGGAGAACCGCCACCCGCGCTGCCGACCGCCGGCGGGTGTCCGGTCGACGGGCCGCCGGTGCCAGGGCCGGATCCGGGGCCGGTCGCGTCCGGGACCCCGTTCCCGGTCCCCGTGCCGGATCCCGTCCCTGCTCCCGGTCCCGGGCCCGACGCGGGCCCGGCTCCCGCCGGGGGCGCCGGGGCCGGTGCGGCTCCGGTACCGGAGGGCTGTCCCGTGCCAGTGCCGCCGGAGCCCGACGGGGTCGTGCCGGCGCCGGGCGTGCCGGGCCCGGCCGGGCTCGTGCCGCCGGGTGGGGTGCCGGGTGCCCCCGGGGTCGTCCCCCCGGCGGGCGCGCCCGGAGCGGCCGGACCGGGCCCGCCCGGAGCCGCCGCTCCGCCCGGAGCCGGGGCAGCCGGTGCCACCCGGCCGCCCGCCGCCGGTCCGCCCGGAGCCGGCGGAGCGACGGGTGCCGCCGGTGCGCGGCCGCCGCCCGGTGCCGGGCGCTGTGCCGCGCTCGATGCCGGGAGCTGTGTCGCGGGACCGGCCCGCCGCTCGTCCGGGCCCGCGGCCGGGTCCGGGCGGGACGCGCGGTCGGGATCCGGGTCGGCCCGGTACCGCTCCGGCGAGGCGGCCCGGTCAGGCGCCCCGTCACCGGAGGAGACCCCGGGCATCGGGACCAGGGGTCCCGGCCCCCCGGGGAGACCCGCGGTCACCCCGTCCGGGCGGGTCACCGCCGTCGGGTCGGTCGCGCCGGGCCAGCCTGCGCCGTCGCTCTGCTCCGACACCAGCGCGACCGCGCCCGCGGCCGCCAGCAGGGATCCGACCAGTACCGCTGCCGTGAGCCGGGGCGTCGCGCGCGGCCCGACCGCGGGGACACCGGGCAGGGTCGGGTGAGGGCCGGTCGGCGGTGGCAGCGAGCGGGCGCCGTCGGGCGGTGGGACGGGCGTCGCTCCGGGCACGTTCGGCCCGGCGATGCCCGGCGCAGCGGCAGCGGGCGCCGTGGATCCCGGTCCCGCGGCAGCCGTCGACGCAGCGGCCGCCGCCCCAGCAACCGTCGCCCCAGCAACCGTCGCCCCAGCAACCGTCGCCCCAGCAGGGGTCGACGCAGCCGGGGTCGACGCAGCCGGGGTCGACGCAGCCGGGGTCGACGCAGCAGAGGTTGCTTCGACGGAGGCGGGCGCAGCGGAGGCCGGGCCGGCTTCTGCGGTGCTCTCCCGATCACGGTCGGACGTGCCGGAATCCGGCGCAGCGCCCGTCGCGGTGGGCACCTCGGCGGTGAGCACCGGACCCGCGGTCGCGGGGTCGTCGGAGGACGGTGCGGCGGCCTCCGGCACCGCACGGGGCGGCGTCACGCCGGCCCCGAACGCCTCGATGCCCGGAGGACCGGGCTCGTCCGCGGGCGGGGCGACGAGCGGCGCCACCCCCAGGAAGGGCGACGTCGGCCGCAGCGGGGGCCGTGGAGGCGGCGGGCGGAAGGGCCGGCGCACCGGCCGGTCCACTCGGTCACCGGCGACGGGGTCGGCGCCGGTGTCTGGACGCCGCACCGCCCCTGCGTCGTCCGCGACCTCACCATCGGTGTGGTCGGCGTCCCCCTGCCTCGACACGAGGTCCCCTCTCCGCACGGCGTTCACGCGATTGTCGAGCCCACGGACACCGCACTCCAGGTGCCGCGACGACCGTGCACCCGTTCGGGATCGCCGACCGCACGGCCGAGTGACCCCACGGACGGTCCGCGCGCTCGCTGTCACACACAGTGACGAAAGAACGAGTCTTTTCCTCGAACACCCCTCCGGGGTGCGCGTTGATCCCGATAACGAGTACGCTCCGTTACTGGCGAGTGGGCCGTTCGAGTGATCATGGCTCGTTCGCGGAGTACGGGGGGGTCGGGTTGTTCATGACCGAGCGGAGGGTGACCGTCCGGCACCGCGGTGCCGGACGGTCGACGACGACCGTCCCCCTGCGCGAGGACCTGCGCGCCCGTCACGACAGCGCCGCGACCGACGTGCGCACCGCGGGACGTCGGGGCGACATGCCCGCGCTGCTGGACGCCACCCGTCGCGCCCACCAGGTCCTCACCGCCGCCCGTCGCGACCTGGGTCCGGACGACCCCGACACGCTCGTCGCCGAGGGGACCCTCGCCGTCGCGCTGCTGCTCGGCTACGACCGCACCGGCGGGCTGGAGCTCGCCACCCGCAACCTCGCCGCCCGCGAGGCACTGCTCGGCCCGGACCATCCGGCCTCACTCGCGGCCGCCGACGCCGTGGCCGCGGCCCACCGGGAGACCGGCGACGCCCAGGAGGCGGTCCGCCGGCACGAGGACGTGGTCACCCGGCGGACACGGGTGCTCGGTGAGACCCATCCCTGCACGATCGCCTCCCGCGCCGCGGTGGCGATCGCGCGTGCCGACACCGGCGACCTGCGCGGCGCGGCCGGCCTGCTCGCCGCGACGCTCGAGGTCGCCGAGCGGGCGCTCGGCGACGGGCACGCGGTGACCGACGACGTGCGGGAGCTGCTCGCCGACTGCCGCGCCGCCGACGCCGCGGAGCGCGCTGCGGAGCCGACCGGGGAGCCCGACCCGCCGACCGGCGTCCTCCCCCGGATGCGCCGTCCGCCCGAGGACGCCGAGCCCCCGACCGAGGTCCTCCCCCGGACCCCGGACCCGCGCGAGGACACTCTCCCGATCGTCTTCGACCGGCCCTCCGGCCCGCTGCGCGTCGTGCGCTGAGCGGCCCGACGGGCTCGGGCCCGCCGGTGCAGAGTGGCCACGGGGCGGGCGACGTCGTCGTGGCCGGGGTCGCGCACGCCCTCGACCCCTCGACACGCTCTGCCCGCAGCCCCCGGAGGACCCCCATGACCCTCGATCCGAGCACCTACACCCAGCTGCGGTTCGAGCGCCGCGACGACGGCGTCCTGCTCATCACCATCGACAACCCGGCGAAGTACAACGCCGCCGACGAGGTCCTGCACGGCGAGCTCGCGCGGGTCTGGCGGGACGTGTCCGCCGACGCCGCCACCCGGGTCGCGGTGATCACCGGGGCCGGGAAGGCGTTCTCCGCGGGCGGCGACCTCGGCATGGTCGAGCGGATGGCCGGCGACCACGAACGCGTCTCCCACATGCTCCGGGAGATGTCCGACCTGGTCTGGAACATCATCGACTGCGAGAAGCCGGTCGTGTCGGCGATCAACGGCGTCGCCGTCGGCGCCGGGGTGGTCGTCGCGCTGCTCGCCGACATCGCGATCGCCGCCGAGGACGCGAAGCTGGGCGACGGCCACGTGAAGCTCGGCGTCGCCGCCGGGGACCACGCCGCGATCATCTGGCCGCTGCTGGCCGGGATGGCGAAGGCCCGCTACTACCTGCTGACCGGCGAGATGGTCACCGGCGCCGAGGCCGAGCGGCTGGGGATGGTCGCGAAGGCGGTGCCGCGCGACCAGGTCCTCGACGAGGCGCTGCGGGTCGCGCACGCCCTGGGCACCGGCTCCCAGCAGGCCATCCGGCTCACCAAGCGGGCGTTGAACTCGTGGCTGCGCAGCGCGGGACCGGCCTTCGAGCAGTCCGCCGCCTACGAGATGCTGACCTTCATGGGCCCCGACGTGGTGGAGGGCGCCGCCGCGCTGCGCGAGAAGCGTCCCCCCGACTTCCCCTCGGCACGGGGCTGAGCCTGGTGCAGGGTGGGTGCACGCGCGTCCCACCACACGCCAGGAGCACCACCGTGACCCTCACCGGATCGCCCGCGGAGACATCGCCCACCGACCCGGCAGGCCGCCCGGCCCTGCTCGCCCTGCACGACCGGCTCGCCGCCGCGGTCCGGCCGGCCGCCGTCGCCACCCGGGCGATCGACCGGCTCCGGATGGCGCACGACGCGTCGCACTTCGCCCGTACCCCGGCCGCGGTGGTGACGGTGTCGAGCGCTGCCGAGGTCGCCGCGCTGTTCCGCGCGGCGGGCGGGGTGCCGGTGACGTTCCGCTCGGGCGGGACGAGCCTGTCCGGGCAGGGGGTCACCGACGGGATCCTCGTGGACGTCCGCCGGCACTTCCGCGACGTCGAGATCCTGGACGGCGGCGAGCGGGTGCGCGTCGGGCCCGGCGCGACGGTGCGCTCGGTCAACACCCGGCTCGCCCGGTACGGCCGGATGCTCGGCCCGGACCCGGCCAGCGAGGTCGCCTGCACCCTGGGCGGGGTCGTCGCGAACAACTCCTCCGGCATGGCCTGCGGCACCGCCGCGAACAGCTACGCGCTGCTCGACTCGGTCGAGCTCGTCCTGCCGTCGGGCACCACCCTGGACACCGGCGCACCCGGCGCCGACGACGAGCTGCGCGCCCGCGAGCCGCGGCTGTGGGCGGGCCTGGCCCGGCTGCGCGACCGGCTCCGCGGCGACACCGCGCTGCGCACCGAGATCGAGCGCCAGTTCGCGCTGAAGAACACCATGGGCTACGGCCTGAACTCCTTCCTCGACCACCACGACCCGGTGCAGATCCTGGCCCGGCTGCTCGTCGGCTCCGAGGGGACGCTCGCGTTCCTCGCCTCGATCACCATGCGCACCGTGCCGGTGCTCGCCCACACCCGTACCGGGCTGCTGGTGTTCGACGACCTCGCCGCCGCCAACCGGGCCCTGCCCGGCCTGGTGGACTCCGGCGCCGCGACGATCGAGCTGCTGGACGCGACGTCGCTGCGGGTCGGGCAGGGCGACACCGACGCCGACCCGCGGCTGCGCGCACTGACCGTCGACGAGCACGCCGCGTTCCTCGTGGAGTACCGCGGGCACACCGCCGACGAGGTCACCCAGCTCGCCGGGGACGCCTCCGGCCTGATCTCCGGGCTGCCACTGCGGGGCCCGCGGGAGCTGTCGGCGGACCCGGTCGCGAAGGCCGGTCTGTGGAAGCTGCGCAAGGCGCTCTACGCCAAGGTCGCGGGCGCCCGCCCGCCGGGCACCGCGGCGCTGCTGGAGGACGTCGCCGTACCCGTCCCGGACCTGCTCGCGACCTGCGAGGGCCTGATCGCGCTGTTCGCGGAGCACGACTACGACCACGCCGTGATCTTCGGGCACGCCAAGGACGGCAACGTCCACTTCATGCTGACCGAGACCCTCGACGACTCCGGCACGGCGGGCGGCCGGGACCGCTTCGGCCGGTTCACCGACGACATGGTCGACCTCGTGCTGGCCCACGGCGGGACGCTCAAGGCCGAGCACGGCACCGGCCGCATGATGTCGCCGTTCGTCCGCCGCCAGTACGGCGACGAGCTCTACGAGGTCATGCAGGAGATCAAACGGCTGTGCGACCCGCAGCGGGTCCTCTCCCCCGGCGTCGTCCTCGACGACGACCCCACCGCGCACCTGGCAGGTCTCAAGACCAACCCGGCCGTCGAGTCCGAGGTGGACCGCTGCGTGGAGTGCGGGTTCTGCGAGCCGGTCTGTCCCAGCCGCGACCTGACCACCACCCCGCGGCAGCGGATCGTGCTGCGCCGCGAGATGGCCGCCGCCCGGGCCGCGGGCGACGACGCCCTGCTCGCCGAGCTGGAGGCCGACTACGCCTACGACGGCGTCGACACCTGCGCCGTCGACGGCATGTGCGGCACCGCCTGCCCCGTCCTGATCAACACCGGTGACCTGGTGCGACGGCTGCGCGGCGAACGCGACCACGGCCCCGCCGGCGCGGGCTGGACCCTCGCCGCGAAGCACTGGGGCGCCACCACCCGGGCCGCCGGGCTGGCCCTCACGGTCGCGCGGGCCGTGCCCGGCGCCGCACCCGTCTCGGCGGCGCTGCGCCGGGTCGCCGACCCCGAGCAGGTGCCGCAGTGGAGCCCCGACCTGCCCCGCGGCGGCGGGCGCCGGGTCCCCGGCGGTCTGGTGTCCACCGACGCCGACCTCGTCCTGTTCTCCTCCTGCACCGGTGCCATGTTCGGCTCGGCGGGCCCCGGCGCGGGCGAGGCGTTCTCCCGCCTCTGCGGACGGGCGGGGCTGCGGGCGAGCGCACCCGCCGGCCTGGGGTCGCTGTGCTGCGGCACGCCGTGGAAGTCCAAGGGGCTGCACGACGGGTTCGCCGCGATGGCCGAGCGGGTCCTCCCCGCGCTGTGGACGACGAGCCGCGGCGGGGCGGTCCCGGTGGTGTCCGACGCGTCGTCGTGCACCGAGGGCCTGCGGGTGATGGTCGCGTCCGGGCCGGAACGCTACCGCGGCCTGCATGTCCTCGACGCCGTCGCGTTCACCGCCGAACGGATCCTGCCCGCGCTCACCGTGCCCGCCCGGCTGGCCCGGCTCGTCCTGCACCCGACCTGCTCGGCCACCCAGCTCGGCCTGCTCGACCCGCTGCGACGCCTGGCCGCGGCTGTCGCCGACGACGTCGTCGTCCCCGACTCGTGGAGCTGCTGCGGCTTCGCCGGGGACCGCGGGATGCTGCACCCGGAGCTGACCGCGGCGGCCACCGCCGGGCAGGCATGGGAGCTCGCCGGGGTCGACGCCGACGCCCACGCCTCCTGCAACCGCACCTGCGAGCTCGGCATGAGCCGGGCCACCGGCCGCGACTACGAACACGTCCTGGAGATCCTCGAACGCCTGACCCGTGCCGCACGTCCAGCAGTGACCAGGACTACACCGCACTGATCCGTTCGGGTGGCGCCATGAGCAGTTCTCGTGATCCTGACGCACCTTTTTCGGTCAAGTCCTTGTTTACAACCGGGTGGACAGGGCATGAATGTCCGTGATGCGCGCCTTCGTGGGGGCGGTGCGCACCCGGAAGGAGCACATGACCGTGACCGTGGTGACAGGTGGGTCCGCGGCGAGCGCCGTCATGGCCATCGTCCGCATCGAGGCGCCCGCGGGCGTCGAGGCGGACGTCGTGGAGGCCGAGCTGACCCGTGCCCTGCACACGCACCGCAAGCGTCCGATGACCGTCGAGCTGTCCCTGGCCGACGGCACCGGGCCTTGGCCACGTCGCGGACCGGCCCGGTACGCCTTCGTCGCCGTGCTGACCATGGCCGGGCACTCCGAGCCGGAGCGGCTCGCCGCCCGCATCGAGAAGACGGCCCGCAAGGCGATCCGGCGCCGCTTCGGCCGCCCGGCCACCGCCGAGGTCCGCACCGAGATCTCCGGCGCCGAGGCGGGCGCCTACTGGTTCAGCGTCCGGGGCACGCCGCACCGGCAGTGCTGAACCCCCGGCGGATCGGCCGGCCCACCCGGTGACCGGTCCGGTGGCCGGTCCGGGGCGTGAGACACGACACCGGCGTTTCCGTTCAGGTGCGCCCGTGCCGCATCCTGTGTGCCGCCGCCGACCCGGGCGGGCGCAGACGAGACGGGGAACGACCGTGCCCACCATCCTCACCGCCGAGATCGGCGGTTGACCGCCGCCGCACCGCCTCCCCTCGTGGAGGCCGGCCCGAAGGGGCTCCGGACCGGAGCGCTGGGCCTGTGGGGCAACACCGTCATCGGGCTCGGCGCCACCGCGCCCGCCTACAGCCTGGCCGCGACGCTCGGCTACGTCGTCCTCGCCGTCGGCGAGAAGGCGCCCGCGATGTTCCTCGTCGCGTTCGTGCCGATGCTGTTCGTCGCCGTCGCCTACCGCGAGCTGAACCGCGCGGTCCCCGACTGCGGGACCACGTTCACCTGGGGCACCAAGGCCTTCGGGCCGTGGGTCGGCTGGATGGGCGGCTGGGGCGTCGCGGTGTCGGCGATCATCGTGCTGGCCAACGTCGCCGAGATCGCCGCCGTCTACACCCTGCGCGCGCTCGGGTTCGACGCCGCCGCGGACAACACCCTGGTCAAGGTCGGTGTCGGGGTGCTGTTCATCCTGGTCATGACCTGGATCAGCCACCGCGGGATCGTGCTGTCCGAGCGGTTCCAGAACGCGCTGATCGTCTTCCAGATCGTGGTGCTCGCCGTGCTGGCCGCCGGTGCGCTGTGGCTGGTGTACTCCGGCGACGCCGGCCCGCAGGCCGTGCTGCCCAGCTGGAGCTGGTCCGACCCGACCGGGATCTCCGGCTCGGCCGCGGCGCAGGCACTGATCCTGTGCATCTTCGTCTACTGGGGCTGGGACGCCTGTCTGGCCGTCGGCGAGGAGACCCGCGGCTCGACGAGCACCCCGGGCCGGGCCGCGCTGCTGGCCACGGTGATCCTGCTGGCGATCTACGTCGTCGTTGCCGTCGCGCTGCAGTCCTACGCCGGGTTCGGCGCGACCGGGATCGGCCTGGCGAACCCCGAGCACTCCGAGGACGTGCTCACCCTGCTCGGCGCGCCGATGGGCGGCACGGCGCTCACCGCGGTGCTGCTGCTGACCGTCGCGGTGTCGGCGGCGTCGTCGACCCAGACCACGATCCTGCCCACCGCGCGCGGCGCGCTGGCGATGGCCGTCTACGGGGCGGTCCCGCCTCGCTTCGGCAGCGTCCACCCCCGCTACGCGACGCCCGGGTTCGCCACCGTCGTCATGGGCCTGTCCGCGGTGGTCTTCTACCTCGTGCTGGGCCTGGTCAGCTCGGACGCGCTGCTCGACACCGTCGCCTCGCTCGGCCTGGCCGTGGCGTTCTACTACGGCATCACCGCCTTCGCCTGCGTCTGGTACTTCCGGCGCACCCTGCTGCGCTCACCACGCGACCTGCTGATGCGCGGCCTGCTGCCGCTGCTCGGCGGGGTGGTCATGGTGTGGGCGTTCGTGCAGAGCTCGATCGACATGCTCGACCCCGGCTACGGCGAGACCTCCTTCGGCCCGGTCGGCGGGGTGTTCGTGATCGGCGTCGGCATGATCGCGCTCGGTGTGCCGCTGATGCTGGCCTGCGCGGTGCGGCTGCGGCCGTTCTTCCGCGGCGAGACCCTCGACGAGAACACCCCGGTGCTCGTCCCGGAGACCGGTGAGCCGCCCTACGGCGGTTCCTAGACCACACGGGGAGCGACCGGTCACCGCCCCCATCCGGTGACGGTCCCGACGGAACGGACCGACGACGCATCCGCCCAGGTGGGGGGCCGCCACGACGATCATGACCTCGCGTACGGTGCGGCCCATGGCTTCCGACACGAGCAGGTCCACGGACAGCGGCACCGCGACCGGTACCCCGGAGACCGACGACGCGTCCGGCTCCGTCGCGACGGACCGGACGACCACGACCGGCACGACCGACACGACCGGCGGCACCGGAGCCGACTCCCCCGCCACCGACGCCCCCGCGACCCCGGCCGGGAGCGCACCGACCGCCGCCGGGAGCACGGAGGCGACCGACACGACCGACACCGGCGCGGCCACGGGCGACTCGTCCACCGCGGCGACGCCCGCGCCGACCGGGTCCGACACCCCGGCCGACACCGCGGCGGCCACCCCCACCTCCGAGGCGACCACCGGGACGACCTCGGCGACGACCTCCGGGACGACCTCCGGTGGTGGGCTCGCCGGAGCCGGCGCCGTCGTCGCCGCGGGGCTCGGCCTCGCCTCGCTCACCGGCACCTCGGTCGGCGACATGCTGCGCGAGCGCGAGTCGCTCGTCGGGCAGATCCAGGCCGCGACCGGCAGCCCCGGCGACACCATCGAGTCCTTCTACGGCGCGCCCTGGGACGTCGCCGCCCTGGTCAACGGTGTCGTCGCGCTGGTCGCGGTGCTCGTCGGGCTCGTCCTGGTCCTCGGCCCGGCCGCCCGGCCCGCCGCGGGCGCCTGGGTCCGGCCGGTCGCACTCGGCGGCCTCGTGCTCGGCGTCCTGGGCCTGCTGGTCTCCGGCGGGATGTACCTCGACCTGTTCGCCTCGACGCCGGTGCTCCCGCAGATGCCGGGCATCCCCGGCCTCGGCGGCTGACCCGCCCCTCCGGCCAGCCCCGAGCGCGCGTCCCGAGACGGCGCATCCCGTGGCGGCACCGACCGGGTCGCCCCGTTCACCCGCTCGATCGCTTCCGCTACCGGTCGCCCCGGTCCCGTCCCTAGGTTCGACGCAGGTCACCGCCCGGTGACCGCGTCGCACCCGCCGACCGCGGGCGACCGGGAGGAACCGACCGGGATGAACACCGTGCCGCTCCGGTCCCCGTTCGCGACGACGCTCCTGGCCGTGGTCCTGCTGCTCGTCACCGGCGGTGTCGCCGCGGCCGGGCCGCCGGGGACGCCCGAGCAGCGGGCGGCGACCGCGGTCGAGGTCGCCCTGCGCCAGGTGGGGCTGCCGTTCGTCTGGGGCGGCAACGGGCCGGAGAACGGCGACCGCGGATTCGACTGCTCCGGGCTGACCGCCTTCGCCTACGGCAAGGCCGGTGTCGTCCTGCCGCGGACCGCGCACGCCCAGTACCGCCGCGGCCCGCAGGTGCCCGCCGGGGCCGCGCTGCACCCGGGTGACCTGGTCTTCTACGGCACCGTCGACAAGGTCCAGCACGTCGGTCTGTTCGTCGGGCAGGACCGGATGGTGAGCGCGCCGACGTTCGGGATGCCGGTGCAGACCTCCTGGTACCGGTGGCGCGGCGACGACTACCTCGGCGCGACCCGCCCGGCGCAGGCCACCGACGGCGTCCCGGACCCGGCGCTGCGCGAGACCCCGGACCCGTCGATCCCGGACGAGCCCTGGTTCGACGCGCCCGCCGCGCCACCGCTGCCCCGATGACCGCGCGGCCCGCCGGCCCGCGCGACGACAACGCTGCCGCCCACGCGCCGGGGTCAGGACGCGTCGGCGACCGGCACATCGACCGCGACCACGGTGAGACCGGGGCCCGGGACCAGCCGCAGCGCGCGTGCCGCCGGCGCGGCCGGGTCCAGCACCACCACCAGGGAGGCGCCCGTGGCCCGGGCGCGGTCCGCGGCCGCACGCAGCATCGCCACACCACGCAGCCCGAGGAACCCCACCGCGTTCAGGTCCAGGACGACCCGGCCACCGGGCGCGGAGTCCACCGCGGCGAGCACCCGCGCCTCGACCGAGGGGCCGGTCGCGAGGTCGATCTCGCCGGACACGCCGATGACGACGGTCGCGGCGCCGCCGGGTCCGACGTGGACCTGCGGGTCGGTGGTGACGGTGTCGGGCGCCGGGACGGCGAGGAGACGACGGGATGGCGTGGGCGCGGTCATGTGTCCGCCAGGGGGAGGTGGGGTCGGTCCCCCACTACGAGGAGGGTCGACCCGTGGTGCCGTCGGAGCACGGAGCTGTACCGGACGGCCGAACGGCGACGGCCCCCGAGAGGGTGTCGCCCGTGAGAGGCATCGAGCAGATCCGGTCGTCGGATCGACGAGCCCGGAACGTCACCGTAGCCGTCGTCGACACCGGGTGTCCAGGGTGCGGTCCGCTCCTCCGCCGGACCGGCGCCCCGACGCACTCCGCGGGGGCCTCGCCGCCCGGGCCCGGCGCTCCCGGGCGGCGAGGACCCCGGCGGGTCACATGCCCATGCCGCCGTCGACCGGCAGGCCGGCACCGTTGACGAACCGGGCGGCGTCCGACGCCAGGAATGCGACCACGTCGGCGATGTCGGCGACCTCGCCGAGCCGACCCGACGGGGTCAGCTCGACCACCGCGCCGACGGCGGCCTCCGGGCTCTCGAACAGCCCGAGCCCGGCGGTCTCGACCGCGAGCTTCTGCCCCATCGCGGTCGGGACGAGCCCGGGGTACACGCAGTTGACCCGCACCCCGTAGCCGAGCTTGCCCGACTCCATCGCCGCGACCCGGGTGAGCCGGTCGACGCCGGACTTGGTCGCGGAGTAGCCGCCGATGGCGGGGAAAGCGATGGTCGCGGCCACCGAGGCCACGTTGATCACGGCCCCGCCGCGGCCGGCCGCGCCACCCGGGCGCATGGCGCGGAAGGCGTGCTTGATGCCGAGCATCGTGCCGAGCAGGTTGACCTCGAGCATCCGGCGGACGTCGTCGGGCTCGGTGTCGGCGAGCAGCTGGGTGACCTCGACGCCCGCGTTGTTGACGACGACGTCGAGTCCGCCGAACCGCTCCACCGTCTCGGCGACGGCGCTGGTCCAGGAGGCGTCGTCGGTGACGTCCAGGTGCACGAACCCGTGCTGCTCGCCGAGGGACTTCGCGAGCGTGCCGCCCGCCTCGTCCTGCAGGTCGGCGACGACGACCCGGCCACCGGAGTCGGCCAGCGCGCGGGCCATCCCCTCGCCCAGTCCCTGTGCTCCCCCGGTCACGAGCACGGTGCGTCCGGTCAGGTCGATCTGCGTCACGGCGACTCCAGTGTCGATCGGTGATGTGGGCCACAGGCTGCCGCGATCTCTGACCAGTTGTCAAGACATTGTCGGTCGGGCGTCCAGAACACCGGCGTCGGAGGCGCGCCGGTCGGTTACAGTGGCCCCCTGGCGGACGACGGGAGGGGGCCGCGTGGCACGGGCGAACCCGGTCGACAAGCACGACGCGCGCCGTCGCGCACTGGCGGACTCTGCCCTGCAGACCCTCGGCGAGCTCGGTTACGCGCGGGCGTCGCTGCGCGAGATCGCCCAGAACTCCCCGTACAGCCACGGCGTCGTGCACTACTACTTCGCCGACAAGCTGGAGCTGATCGTCTACTGCGTGCGGCAGTACAAGGCGGTGTGCGTGACCCGCTACGACGGCGCCGTCGCCGACGCGACGACCGCGGACGGCCTGGTCACCGCGTTCGCGGACACCTTGTGCCAGACGATCGTCGACGAGGCCCCGATGCACCGCCTCTGGTACGACCTGCGCGCCCAGAGCATGTTCGAGCCGAACCTGCGCGAGGCCGTCGGGCAGATCGACCGCACCCTGGAGGACATGGTGTGGCGGGTCGTCACCCGGTACGCCGAGCTCGCCGGCACCACGGTCGCGCTCAGCCCGCACGCCGCCTACGGGATGGTCGACGGCGTGTTCCAGCAGGCCCTGCTGGGGTTCCTCACCGGCGACGACCCGCACGCGCTGGACACCCTGCGCACCGAGGTCCGCGACCTGCTGCCGCTGACCCTGCGCCCGGTGCCGGTCGGCGCGGGCGCCGGGGCCTGATCCCGGATCTCACCGTGACCGCGCGGACAGCCCGCCGTCCACGGGCAGGCAGACGCCGTTGACGTAGGCGGCGCGGTCGGAGGCGAGGAACACCGCGGCCTGCGCGACGTCGTGTGGCGACCCCATGCGGCCGGTCGGGCTGGCCTCGTGCCGGGCGGCCAGCGCATCGGGGTCGTCGACGACCTGCTCGCGCACCATCGGGGTGTCGATCAGCCCGGGAAGGACCGCGTTGGCGCGGATCCCCTCGCGTGCGTACGTCAGCGCCAGCGACACCGTGAGCTGGTCCAGGCCGGCCTTCGCCGCGCTGTAGACCGGGTAGACGTAGCCGGTGTCGCGGATGGCGGCCAGCGACGACACGTTCACGATCGCCCCGCGGCCGGCGGCGCGCAGGTGCGGCAGCGTGTGCCGGCAGGTCAGGTAGGCGCTGGTCAGGTTGATCGCGAGCCCCCGGTTCCAGTCGGCGAGGTCCAGCCCGGTGACCTCGCCGGGCACCACGGCACCGACGTTGTTGTGCAGCACGTGCGGCACACCGAGGGTGTCGCCGATCCGGGCGACGGCGCGGGCGACGGCGCCGTCGTCGGTGACGTCGGCGGTCACGGCCAGCGCCGTGCCACCCGCGCCGGTGATCGCCGCGGCCACCCGGGCCGCCTCCGCGGCGTCGCGGTCGACCGCGGCGACCACCGCGCCGGCGTCGGCGTAGGCCAGCGCCGCCGCCTCCCCGTTGCTCAGCCCCCGCCCCGCGGACCCCGCGCCGAACACCACGGCCACCCGGCCCTCCAGCTCCCGCACCGGACCCTCCTCGCCTCGCCGTCCCCCGTCACCCTGCGCCCGCGACGGGGAGCGCGGACACCGACCGCCGACGAGCACCCCCGCCGCCGAGTGCTCCGTCTGTAGGATCGCGGCGTGCTCGGCGACGCGGCGACGACGCTGATCGACCGGCTCGCCGACGAGCTGTCCCGGTCGGTCGTCGTCGACGACCCCGCCGTGCAGGTCCTCTACGCCAGCGCGCACTACGGCGACGCCGACGAGACCCGCGTCGCGGCCGTGCTCAACCGCGGCGCCGAGCCGCGGATCCGCGGCTACGTGCTGTCCCAGGGGGTCCTGACCTGGACCCGCGCCGGGATCATCCCGGCCAGCGAGGAGCTGGGCATGCACGCCCGGGTCTGCGTCCCGGTGCGCTGGGAGGGCAGGCTGCTGGCGCTGCTCATGGTGATGGACGCCGACGGCTCGCTCACCACCGGCGAGCTCGGACGGATCACCGAGGTCGCCGACCGGCTCGCGTTGCCGCTGCTGGACCTGGCGCGCACCGCCGACGCGGCCCACGAGGACGACCGCCGGGTGCTCGACCTCGTCGGCGACGACCCGGCGGCCCGGTCCCGGGCCGCCGCCGCGCTCGCCGGGACGGGCCGGGCCCCACGGCCGGGCGCGGTCGCCGCCGTCGTCGCGGTCCCCGGGGCCGGTGAGGACAGGGAGCACGCCCGGATCGCCCTGCGGACGGCCCTGTCCGGGCGCCGCCCCGACGACCCGTGCGGGTGGCTCACCGCGGTCACCGGCAGCACCGCGGTGCTGCTCGCCGACCCCCCGGCGGCGGGCGCCGGGGACCTTCCCGGGCGGGTGCACCGGGTCGTCGACCGGGTCGCGGAGCTGGCCCACGGCCGGTTCCGCTGTGTCGCCGGGATCGGCGGGCCGGTCGCCGCGCCGGAACTGCTCGCCGGGTCGGTCGCGCAGGCCCGGACCGCCTGCACGGCCGCGGAGCTGGGCCTGCGGCCCCCGGTGGCCCGGTGGTCGGAGCTCGGGGCGCTCGGCCCGCTGCTCGCGGTCCCGCCGGACCACCTGACCGAGGAGACCCTCCCGGCCGAGGTGCACCGGCTCCGCGCCGCCGACCCCGACGGGCGGCTGGTCGCGACCGTCCGCGCCTACCTCGACGAGGCGGGCAACGGCCCGGCCGCGGCCGCCCGCCTGCACATCCACCGCACCTCGCTCTACTACCGGCTCGACCGGGTCACCCGGCTCACCGGCCTCGACGTCTCCGACGGCGCGACCCGGCTGGCGCTGCACCTGGGGCTCACCGCGCTCGACGTCATCGAGGCCCGGGCTCACCTTCGACAGTCGGAGCACGGAACGGCCTGATCACTCGTCCGGCGGAGGTGGTGACCGGAGCCACAGCGCCCCAGACTCTCCGCGGACCCGAGGAGGACACCGATGCCCACCTTCACCACCGCCGACGGTGTGACGCTCGACTTCCGCGACTCCGGCGGCGACGGCGTCCCGCTGGTGATGCTGCACGGCTGGGGACAGACCCAGGCGATGTTCACCCACCAGCTCACCGGACTCGGCTCCGGCCGCCGCGTGGTCACCTACGACCAGCGCGGGCACGGCGTCTCCGACAAGCCCCACCACGGCTACCGCATCGCCCGGCTCGCGCAGGACCTCGTCGAGCTGCTCGACCACCTCGGGCTCGACCGCGCCGACCTGCTCGGCTGGTCGATGGGCGCCTCGGTGCTGTGGAGCCACATCGACACCCACGGCACCGGCCGGATCCGCAGGCTGGTGCTGGTCGACCAGCCGGCGGCCGTCGCGGCGGTGCCGTGGATGTCGGTGGACGAGCAGGCCGGGTCGGGGGCGATCTTCGACGTCGGCGGCCTGCTCGACCTGGCCGCGAACCTCGCCGGACCGGAGGGCCCGAAGGTGCGGGAGGCGTTCGTCCGCTCGATGTTCTCCGGCACCCCCGCCGAGGACGTCTGGTCCCTGGTCGCCCGGGAGATCACCCACACACCCGCCCACGCCGGAGTGCCGCTGCTGTTCGACCACTGCGCCCAGGACTGGCGCGACGTACTGCCCCGGATCGACGTCCCGACGCTGGTCGTCGGCTGCGAGGGCAGCCACGTGAGCCCGGAGTCGCAGCGCTGGATCGCCGAGCGCGTCCCGGGTGCGCGGCTGCACGTGTTCGGGACCGACGAGGCGAACTCGCACTTCGTGTTCCTGGAGAACCCCGCCGCGTTCGACGCGGTGGTCGAGGACTTCCTGGGCTGAACGCCCTCACGGCGCGGGGTCTCCCCCGGCGTGCGCCCGGGCGATGCCGTGGGCCGCGGCGCGCAGGGCCGGGACGAGGGTGCGAGCCCGGCCGTCGCGCGGCTGCACCGTCGACAGCGCCGCGACGACGGCCCCGTCCCGGCCCCGCACCGGGACCGCGACGCCGGTCGCGTCGGGGTGCACGTGGCCCTCGGTGACGACGTGGCCGTCACGCCGGACGCGGGCGAGCAGGACCCGCAACCGGGCCGGATCGGTCACCGTGGCGGACGTCCGTCGTTCCAGGGGTGCCGCGAGGACGCGTTCCTGCTGGTCGGGCGGCGCGTGGGCGAGCAGGACCAGACCGGACGACGAGACGTGCAGCGGCAGCCGCCCTGCGATCCGGGTCAGGTTGACGACCGCCCCGGGGGCGGAGAGGCGTTCGAGGAAGATGACCTCGTCGCCGTCGAGGACGCCCAGCTGCACGTGGTGCCCGACGACGGCGTGCAGGTCCCCGAGGAACGGCAGCGCGGCGGCCCGCAGGGTCAGCGTCGGCGACGCCCGCTGCCCCAGCTCCCACAGCCGCATCCCGATCCGCAGCCGACCGGAGCCGGTCCGCGTGAGCAGGCCCTGCTCGACCAGCTGCCCGACCAGCCGCGACGCGGTGGCGACGTGCAGCCCCGATGCCCGGGCGATCTCGGCGACGCCCAGCTCGGGCCGCCCCGGCTCGAACACCGACAGGATCCGCACCGCCCGGGCCAGTACCGGTTCGCCCGCGACCACGGGTGGAGTGTGCACCTAGGCGGGGGTGACCCGCAGCGGCATCGACGCCCAGGCCCGCATGGTGTTGTTGGGCCGTCGGCGCGGTGGACCGGCGGGCTCGATGGTCGCGACCCGCGCGGCGAGCGCCCGCAGCACCGACTCGGCCTCCAGCCGGGCGACGTGCTGGCCGACGCACTGGTGCAGGCCCATCCCGAACCCGACGTGCCCGGACGGGTCGCGGCCCAGGTCGAAGGTGCCCGCGTCGGGTCCCCAGAACCGCGGGTCCCGGTTCGCCGACCCCAGGAACATCAGCACCTTGCGCCCGGCCGGGACACCCACGCCGGCGATCTCGGTGTCGGTCGCCGTCGTCCGGAAGAAGGTCTGCACCGGCGACTCCCAGCGCACGGCCTCGTCGAACGCGACGCGGGCGAGCCCGGGGTCGGCACGCAGCCGCGCCCACTGCTCCGGGTGCGTGGCGACGGCGTGCAGCACCGCCGCGAGCCCGGTGACGGTGGTGTCGACCCCGGCCGACAGCAGCGACCGCACGACGAGCGGGGCCTGCTCGGGGGTCAGGTCACCGCGGTCGGCGGCGGCCCAGATGTCGGCGCCGAAGCCGTCGGCGGCCAGTGCCTCCCTGGCGCACTGCGCGTTCACCCACGCCGAGAGCTCCCCGAGCCGCGGCAGCTTCTCCTCCAGCAGCGCGTTGCGCGGCCCGAACGCGTTGAACAGCAGGTCGCCGTAGGGCAGCAGGTTCTCCCGGCCCGCCTCGGGCAGCCCGACGGCGTCGGGGAACACCCGCAGCGGGAACGCCTCGGCGATCGCCGGGACGGCGTCGAACTCGTTCCCACCGGCCAGCACCTCGTCGACGAGCGCCGCGGCGTCGGCGGCCCAGCGGTCCCGCAGCACGCGCAGCGCCCGGGGGCCGAGGACCTTCCCCAGCACCCGGCGCGGCGCGTCGTGGTGCGGCGGGTCGGCCTCCAGCAGCAGCGACGGCGGCCGCCACGGCGCCTCGGTGTGGAAGTTCGCCAGCCCCACCCCGGCCCCGGACCGGAAGGACTGCCAGTCGACGAGCGCGGCCCGGACGTCGGCGTGGCGGCCGAGGGCGAGCACGTCGTAGCGGGTGAGCCGGACCAGCGGGCCGGCCGCGCGCAGCTGCTCGTGGAACGGGAGCGGGTCGGTGAGGACCTCGGGGGCGAACGGGTCGACGTCGGTGGTGGGCAGGTGGTCGAGCGCGGCCGTCATGGGCGCTGCCTTCCGTTCGGGGCGGGTACGGCTCAGACACGACCCATTAGAGGTCGAGGACCAGGCGCGGGCCGACCGAGCGCGAGACGCAGACGAGCATGCAGTCGGCGGCGGCGCACTCGTCGTCGTCGAGGACGGAGTCGCGGTGGTCCGGGACACCGGCCAGGACGGTCGTCTCGCAGGTCCCGCAGGTGCCCTGCCGGCAGGAGGACAACACGTCGACGCCGGCGTCGGCGACCGCGTCGAGGACGCTGCGCCCGGGTGGCACGGTCACGTCGGTCCCGCGGCGGGCGAGGTGGACCTCGAACGCGGTGTCGCGGACGGCGCCGGTCGCCCGCGGGACGAAGCGCTCGGTCCGCACGGTGTGCGACGGCCATCCGGCCGTGGCCCGTGCCAGCGCCGCGAGCAGCGGGGCGGGTCCGCAGCCGTAGACCCGGGTGTCCGGCGCGGGCGTGCCCAGGAAGCCGGGCAGGTCGAGCAGCCCCTGTTCGTCCTGGGGGACGGTCCGGACCCGGTCCCCGTGCGCCGCGAGCTCCGCGGTGAACGCCATCGACCCGCGGGTGCGGCCGCCGTAGAGCAGCGCCCAGTCGGCGCCGAGCAGGTCCGCCGTGGCGATCATCGGGAGGATCGGGGTGATCCCGATACCGCCCGCGACGAACAGGTAGCGCGGGGCCGGGACCAGCCCGAAGTTGTTGCGCGGCCCGCCGAGCCCGATCTCGTCGCCGACGGCGAGCCGGTCGTGGACCCAGGCCGAGCCGCCGCGCCCGGCGGCCTCGCGCAGGACGGCGACGCGGTAGCGGTGGGCGTCCCACCGGTCCCCGCACAGCGAGTACTGGCGGGTGTGCCCGCCGGGGAGGACGAGGTCGACGTGCGCGCCGGGGGTCCAGTCCGGCAGCCGCCCGCCGTCGGCGGCGACCAGCTCCAGCGACACCACGCCGTCGGACTCGCGCCGGCGGCCCGCCACCCGGACCGTGCGGTTCTCGGCACCGGTCACCGTTGCTCCCCTCGTCGTCGAGGAGCCGAGCATCCGTCGCGCGACCGCCGCCCGGGAAGGCGGGTCTCGCTCAGTGAGAGACGGGGTTCAGAGGGCCCCGGCGAGGCTGCGTCCGGCGGCGCGGCCGGAGAAGATGCAGCCGCCGAGGAACGTGCCCTCCAGCGCGTTGTACCCGTGCACCCCGCCCCCGCCGAACCCGGCGGCCTCCCCCGCCGCGTAGAGCCCGGGGATCGGCTCGCCGCGGGTGTCGAGGGCTCGGGACTGCAGGTCGGTCTGGATCCCGCCGAGGGTCTTGCGGGTCAGCACGTGCAGCTTCACCCCGATCAGCGGCCCGGCGGCGGGGTCGAGGATCCGGTGCGGCGCGGCGACCCGCCCGATCCGGTCGCCGAGCGAGCGGCGGGCGTTGTGGATGCCCTGGACCTGGGCGTCCTTGCTGTAGGGGTTCGCCAGCTGCCGGTCGCGGGCCTCGATCTGGCCGCGGATCAGGGCCGGGTCGAGCGGCGGGGCGTCGGTGCGGGCGTTCATCCCCGCGACGAGATCGTCGAGGGTGTCGGCGACGACGAAGTCCTCCCCGTGGGTCGTGAACGCCTGGACCGGGCCGGGCGCGCCCCTGCTGAGCAGACGTTCGCGGAGGAAGGCCGCGCGGCGCCCGGAGGTGATGTCGGGGTTCTGCTCCGAGCCCGACAACGCGAACTCCTTCTCGATGATCTTGCGGGTGAGCACGAACCAGGAGTGGTCGTAGGGCGCGATGTCCGGGGTGGTGCGCAGGTGGCGCAGGGTGCCGAGGGTGTCGTAGCCGGGCAGGTACGGCGCGGGCAGCCGCCTGCCCAGCGCGTCGAACCACATCGACGACGGACCGGGCAGGATCCGGATGGCGTGGCCGGGCCAGACCGGGTCCCAGTTCACGACGCCCTCGGTGTAGTGCCACATGCGGTCGCGGTTGACCAGCCGCACGCCCGCGTCGGCGGCGATGTCGAGCATCCGACCGTCCACGTAGGCCGGCACCCCGGTGATCATCGACGACGGCGGCGTGCCCATCCGCTCCGGCCAGTACCGGCGGACCATCTCGTGGTTCGCGCCGATCCCCCCGGTGGCCAGCACCACCGCGGGCGCGGAGAGCGTGAACTCCCCCGTCACGTCGCGGTTGCTGGGGGCCCCGCGCGGCGAGTCGTCCGGGGCGAGGAGGGCACCGCGGACGCCGGTGACGTTGCCGTCGGTGCGGACCAGCTCGTCGACGCGGTGTCGGTGGTGGAAGGTCACGAGCCCGGCCTCGGCGGCGCGCAGCGCGGAGTCGACGAACGGTCCGACGACGCCGGTGCCGGTCCCCCAGCTCACGTGGAAGCGGGGCACGGAGTTCCCGTGGCCGGTCGCGGTGAGGTCGCCGCGCTCGGCCCAGCCGACCGTGGGGAGGAAGGAGATGCCCAGCTCGGTGAGGTAGGAGCGCTTCTCCCCGGCGGCGAACTCGACGTAGGCGCGGGCCCAGCGCGCGGCGTGGGTGTCCTCGTCGTCGAGGCGGTCGAACCCGGCGCTGCCCTGCCAGTCGCTCCAGGCCAGCTCGACCGAGTCGTGCACCCGCATGCGGCGCTGCTCGGGGCTGTCGACGAGGAAGATGCCGCCGAAGGACCACCACGCCTGCCCACCGAGGTCGACGGGTCCCTCCTGGTCGACGACGGCGACCCGGCGGCCCCGCCGGGTCAGCTCGTGCGTGGCGACCAGTCCGGCCAGCCCGGCCCCGACGACGATCACGTCCGCGTCCATCCCACTCCGTTCGTCGCCGGCCCACCGCACCCCGACGGGGCGGCCGGTGGACACAGACGTATCAGATCCGCTCAGATCCGCGCAGGACGACGGGAGACGGGCGGGCCGCCGACCGGGCCGGATTCACAGCACGTCCACAGCGGTCCGCCCGACGGGGCACAGGGGTGCCCTCTACCGTTGATCGGGTCAGCGGAGGTGAGTCGAGGGAGGTGGACGTGCGGACCGACCCCCGGCCCCGTGACGGCCGGTCCCGCCCGCGGTGGCGCCTGCCGGGACTGCTGGCCGCCGCGCTCGCGGCGTCCGCCGCCCTCGTGCTCACGGTTCCGTCGTGGACGCCCGCGCCGCCGCCCCAGGTCGCGACCGCGGCGTCGGCCACGGCGGCCGGTTCCGCCGCCACCCCGGCTCCGCCGACCTCCGCGCCGGCCCCGGCCGGTACCCCGGCCCCGGTAGGCCCGGCGACGGTCGCGCCCGCCGGGCCCGCCGTGCCCGGACCGTCCCTCCCGGTCGTCACCGGTGCCGACGGCACGCCGGTGGCGCGGCCCGCGACCGGCGCCCTGTTCGACGGCCCGGCCGACGACCCCGGCGACCACTTCTGCTCCGGCTCGGTGGTCGAGTCCGCCACGGGTGACCTGGTCGTGACCGCCGCGCACTGCGTCGCCGACGGCGACGGCACGCCGGCCAGGACGGGCATGAGCTTCGCCCCCGGCTACGACGACGGCACCGCCCCCTTCGGCTACTGGACCGTCACCGCCGCCGCGGTCCCCCCGGGCTGGCTGGAGAGCGGCGATCCCGACTCCGACGTCGCGTTCCTGACCGTCTCACGGCCGGACGGACCGCCGATCCAGCAGGTCACCGGCGCCTACCGGATCGCCTTCGGCGCGCCGGGCACCGACGGCGACGACACCCCGGTGACCGCGGTCGGCTACAACGACGGCGACGACGACGCGACGACGGTGTCGGGCACCGCCGGGACGCTCGACGAGGACCAGTGGCAGCTCGACCAGCCCGGCCTGGACCAGGGCGCCAGCGGCGGCCCGTGGCTGACCGGCCCGGACGACTCGGAGATCCTGGCCGTCACCGGTGGCTACCAGCAGGGCGGGGACTCCCCCGACGTCTCCTACGGCGCCGACCTCGGCCCCGCCGCGCAGGCGGCGTACCGCTCGGCCGGGGGGACCGACTGAGCCGGCTCGTCGCGTGGTGGGACCGTCAGCAGGTCCCGCTGTACCTGGCCGCGATCCTCGCCGGGGCGCTCCTGGGTCTCGCCGTCCCGTGGGCCGCGCCCGCGCTCGGGGCCTCGGTCACCCCGGTGCTCGCGCTGCTGCTGTTCGCGACGTTCCTCGCGGTCCCGCTGGTCGACCTGGCTCGGGCGTTCACCGGCGCCCGTTTCCTGGTCACCGTGCTCGTGGCGAACTTCGTGCTGCTCCCGCCGGTCGCGTTCGGGCTGTCCTCGTTCGTCGCCGACGACCGCGGCCTGCTCCTGGGGGTCCTGCTCGTCCTGCTCACCCCGTGCGTCGACTACGTCGTCGTGTTCACCGGGCTCGCCGGTGGCGCGCGGGCGCAGCTGCTCGCGGCGACACCGCTGCTCATGGTGGCCCAGCTCCTGCTGCTGCCCGGCTACCTGTGGCTGGCCGCCGGGCCGGAGGCGCTCGCCGTGGTCGAGGTCGGGCCGTTCGCCGAGGCGTTCGTGGTGCTGGTCCTGCTGCCGCTGGCCGCGGCGGCGCTGGTGCAGGTGCTGCACCGGCGACGGCCGGACGGGCGGGTCGCCCGGGTCGAGGGCGCCGCCGCCGGGGCGATGGTGCCGCTCATGGTGGCGACCCTGGCCCTGGTCGTCGCGTCGCAGATCGCCGACGTCGGCGCGCAGGCCCTCACCCTGCTGCGGCTGGTCCCGCTCTACACCGCGTTCGCCGTCGCGGCGGTCGTCGTCGGCCTGCTCGCCGCCCGGGTGGCGCGCCTGGACGTCCCCGCCACCCGCGCGACGGTGTTCTCGGCGACGACCCGCAACTCCCTGGTCGTGCTGCCGCTCGCGCTCGCCCTGCCCGGCCCGCTCGCCCTCGCCCCGCTGGCCGTCGTCACCCAGACCCTGGTCGAGCTCGTCGCCCTGGTGGTGCTGGTGCGGCTGGTGCCGGTGCTCGTCCCCGCCCGGTGAGCCGGCGGCCCCGTCAGCTGCCGGGGCCGCGACCCGCCCAGCTCCACGCGTACGACGGGTCCTCACAGGCCCGCCCGCCCTCGCCGAGGGCCAGCGGCCGGAACGTGTCGACCATGACCGCGAGCTCGTCGAAGGACTCCGCCCCGAGTGCCCGCTCGACCGCGCCGGGCTGCGGGCCGTGGCTGTGCCCGCCCGGGTGCAGCGAGATCGAGCCCTGCCCGATCCCGGAGCCCTTGCGGGCCTCGTAGTCGCCGCCGCAGTAGAACATGACCTCGTCGGAGTCCACATTGGCGTGGTAGTAGGGCACCGGCACGGCCAGCGGGTGGTAGTCGACCTTGCGCGGCACGAAGTTGCAGATCACGAAGTTCTGGCCCTCGAAGACCTGGTGCACCGGCGGCGGCTGGTGCACCCGCCCGGTGATCGGCTCGAAGTCGGCGACGTCGAACGTGTACGGGTACAGGCAGCCGTCCCAGCCGACGACGTCGAACGGGTGGGTGGGCACCACGTAGCGGGTGCCGGTGATCCCGTGCGGCCCCCCGCGGTGCTTCACCAGCACCTCGACATCGGTGTCCTCGACGAGCAGCGGCTCGGTGGGACCGTGCAGGTCGCGCTCGCAGTACGGGGCGTGCTCGAGCAGCTGGCCGTGACGCGACAGGTACCGCGCCGGCGGGGTGATGTGCGACGACGCCTCGATCGCGTAGGCGCGCAGCGGCTCGGACCCCGTCGGCACCCACCGGTGGGTCGTCGCCCGCGGGAGCACCACGTAGTCGCCCTGGCCTGCCTCCAGGGCACCGAACACCGTCTCGACGGTCGCCGAGCCCGACTCCAGGTAGACGACCTCGTCGCCGACGGCGTTGCGGTAGAGCGGGCTGACCTCCCCCGCGACGACGTAGGAGATCCGCACGTCGGCGTTGCCGAGCACCAGCCGGCGCCCGGTGACGACGTCGACCGACTTCCAGTCCGGCGATTCGAGGTCGTGCAGCATCAGGTGCCGCGGCACGAGCGGCCGGTTCTCGGTCAGCGACTGGTCGCCCGGGTCCCAGGGGGTGGCGTCGACGATCGCCGACGGGACGCCCACGTGGTAGAGCAGCGAGGAGTCCGAGGAGAAGCCCTCCTCCCCCATCAGCTCCTCGCGGTACAGCCCGCCGTCGAGGCGTCGGTGCTGGGTGTGCCGCTTCGGCGGGACGTCACCGGCTCGCCTGTAGTACGCCATCGTGGCCCTCCTCCGGTCCGGTCGATGTCGGTCTCCGCCCCGGTGCCCGCCTCGGCGCCCGCCCCGGCGCCGGCCGCGGGGACGACGGCCCCGTCGGTGGCCCGGGCGGCATCGGAGGCGGGGTCGGTCGCGCGGTCGTGCCGCGGGCGGTCGCGCGGGCGAGGGCGGCCGCGACGTCGTCGCGGGTCGGGGCGGGGAGCACGGCGGCGACGTGGGCGTCCGGGCGGAGCAGCCACACCTCGTCGGGCCGGGCGGCCAGGGCCGCGGTCACCGTCGGGCCGGCTCCGTCCCCCGCGGGGGCACCGGCTCCCGCTCCGGCCGGGTCGGCAGCGGATCCAGGGCCGGCTCCCGCTCCGGCACCGGCGGCTCCCCCGGTGACGGCGGGGTCGGTGTCGGTGTCGGGGTCGCCGTCCAGCTCCGCGAGGGCGAGCACGCGGACCGGGCCGGGCGCCGCGGACGCCGCCGCGGTGACCGCGTCCGCGTCGGCCAGCGGCCCGGTGAGCAGCAGGAACCCGTCGCGGGCGAGCGCGCGCAGCCGTCCCGGGCCGGCCGGGGTGCGGACCGGGACATCGGGGACGAGCACGCCGGGCCCCGCGGGCGGGACCTCGCCGCGGGCGGGGCGCCCGGCGAAGGGACGACGGGCGTCGGCGGTGGTCAGCGGGGAGTCGACGTACCAGAACGGCTCGGACAGCCGGCCGGAGTCGACCCGCGCCCTGGCCCCGGGGTCGGTCGCCGCCGCGGCGAGGACCTCGGAGCGGGCACGCACCTGCTCGGCGCTGCGCGGGACCAGGAAGTCCATCGTCGCGGTGGTCACGGCCACGTTCTCCCGTGCCGCCGCGTGACGCTCGGCGTGGTAGCTCTCCAGGAGCTCCTCCGGTGCCCAGCCGTGACCGACCCAGGCGATCTTCCAGGCGGCGTTCTCCGCGTCGGCGACGCCGGAGTTCAGGCCGCGGGCACCGAACGGGGACACCAGGTGCGCGGCGTCGCCCGCCAGCAGGACCCGGCCGCACCGCATCCGGTCCACCACCCGCGAGTGGAACCGGTAGACCGAGGACCAGACCACCTCGTGGTCGACGTCCCCGATGACCGCCCGGATCCGGGCGTCCAGCGCGCCGGACGCGGTCTCGGCGTCGAGGTCGTACCCGGCCGGGACCTGCCAGTCGATCCGGTACGTCGAGTCCGGGCAGGGGTGGACCAGCACCTGGCGGCCAGGGTTCGCGGCCGGGTCGAAGTGGAAGCGGCGCTCGGCCGCCCACCCCGGGAGGTCGGCGCGGACGTCGCAGATCAGGAAGCGGTCGTCGAAGCTGGTGCCCTCGAAGGTGACCCCGAGCAGCTCCCGCAGCGCATCACCGCGGGCGCCGGCACAGACGACCAGGAAGCTCCCCGCGACCCGGCCACCGTCGTCGACGGTGACCGTGACGCCGTCGGCGGTCTGCTCGACACCGACGACGTCGTGTCCCCAGCGCAGGTCCACCAGTGTCTCGTCGGCGATCCGCTCGTCGAGGATCTCCTCGGTGCGGGCCTGGGAGAGGTTCACGAAGGGTGGGAAGGCGGGCCGCCCCGGCTCGGCGACGGTGTGGGCGAACAGCTCGGTGTCGCGGTGGAAGGTGCGCGCGGTGGTCCAGGTGACGCCCTCGTCGGCGATCCGGCGGCCGGCGCCGACGGACTCCCACACGTCGAGGACGTCGCGCTGCTGGCAGATCGCCTTCGATCCGACCCGGTCCCGCTCCGGGCGGCGGTCCAGCACGACCGTCGGGACGCCGTGGCGGGCCAGCAGCAGCGCGGCGGTCTGCCCGACCGGCCCGGCACCGAGCACCAGGACCGGCGACGACGGCCAGGTCGGCGCGGCGGACCTCGACACGACGGACCTCGACACGGCTGCTCTCCCCTCTCCGGCTCCTCAGCCCTGCAACCTCGCCCAGACCTCCTGGTCGCGCTCCGCGGTCCAGATCACCGGACGCTCCACACCGGACAGCTCGTCCCACAGCCGGGAGACGTCGAACGGGAGGCAGTGCTCGAAGATCGGCCAGTGCCCGTAGTCGTCGACGAGTGCGGCGTGGGTGGCCTCGAACGCCTCCTTCAGCGTGCCGCCGCGCCCCTGCACCGCGCCGACCTCCCGGATCATGACCTGCAGGAACCCACGGGTCTGGGCGATCGCGGCGTCGACCTCGGCGCGCCCGCGGCTGACCGCGCCGCGCCCGCCGACGAGCTGCTCGGCGCCGAGCGCGGCGAGCCGGTCGAGGGTCTCGCCCGCCCAGTCGCGGTGGAACGCGTCCCCGGTGTAGAGCGCGGCCCGGGCCTCGACGAGGTCACCGGCGAACAGGATCCGGTGCCGCGGCAGCCAGGCGGTGATGTCGCCCTCGGTGTGGCCGCGACCGTGGAACTGCAGCACCAGCTCGCCGCGGTCCCCGCCCAGGTCGATGGTGAGCCGGTCGGCGAAGGTCAGCGTCGGCCAGGTCAGTCCGGGCACGGAGTCGGCGGCCTCGGCGAGCCGCGGCATCCGCGCGAACTCCGAGGCCCAGTCCTCCATGCCACGCTCGGCGATCAGGGCCGCGGTCGCCTCGTGCGCGACGACGGTCTGCGCGTCGAACGCGCTCGCGCCCAGCACCCGGACCGCGTGGTAGTGCGACAGCACGAGGTGGCGGACCGGCTTGTCGGTGTGCTCGCGCAGCATCGCGAGCCACCTCCGCGCGGCGACCGGGGTGGCGAGGGCCTCGAAGCAGACGAGGAAGTCCTCCCCCTCGATCGCGCCGATGTTCGGGTCGCCCTCGGCGGTGAGGGCGTAGACGCCGTCCGCGAGCACATCGAGGGTCTGCTCCTTGGCAGCGGTGTCGGCGGAGGAGGCGAAGGGCTTGGCCACGGCAGGTGTCCTCTCGGCAGCCGGGAGACACCGGCGGCGACCGTGGCGTCCCCTCATCGGGACCTGTGACCGGCCGGACCTGCCCGACGATCAAAGGTTGAAGCACTTGTCCGGAACCGTAGAGGGCCGCGGGGCCCGGCGCCAGGGCCGATCCGGCGGCGCGCGCCGAGCGGTTCAGGTCCGCCGGTTGATCCAGTCCGCCCGGTGCGCGGCCCGGGAGAGGCGGACCAGCAGGGTGTTGAGCGTCGCGAGGTCGACGGCGCCGAGCAGCGCCGCCCACTCCGACTCGCGACGGTTGTGGGTCCCGAACGCGGCGACCAGCCGCTCGGCACCGGCGTCGGTCAGGGACAGGTGCACGGTCCGCCGGTCCCCGGCGGCGGGCGTGCGCCGGACGAGCTCCCCGGCGGCGAGGGTGTTGGCCAGGCTGGACACCGCGGCCCGGCTCATCCCGCACAGCTCCGCCGCCCGGCCCGCCTCCTGCCCGCCCGCGACCCAGAGTGTGAACAGCAGCCGGAACGCCGACCAGCTCCATCCCGCGGGGCGGTGGACGGTCGACTCGAGGTCGTAGACCAGGGAGCTCGTGAGCCGGTGCAGGTTCAGCACCAGCGCCATGGCCGCGCGGTCGGTGCCGGGGAGGCGCTCGCCGGTGCGGGCGAGGGCGACGTCGGTGAAGGCGAGGAACCCGTCCCCGCCGCCGTTCCCGCTGTCATTCCCGCTGTCGTTCCCGCTGCTGTTCCCGCTGCTGTTCCCGCCGCCGTCGGCTCGGTCCTGCGCGACCGGCGACCGGTCCGACGACCGCACCCCGGCTCCCGGCGGACCCCCGCCCGGCCCGGCGGTCCCGATCCGGGCCGGGCCGTCGCCGAGCCCCGCGAGGAACGCCGCGACCACCTCGCGCGCCGCCGATCCCGCGCCACCCGACCCCGGCGACGTCCCCCTTGCACCGGTCCCCGGCGTCGCCGCCGCCCCGTCCGGCCCGAGCGCCGACCCCGGTCCGCCGGGCCCCGGCGCGGCCAGCGCCTGCACCCCGTGGAGCAGCGCCAGCAGCTGCTCCACGAGCACCCCGTCCGGCGCCGGGGCGACGATCTCGCCCGCCCGCCGCGCCTCGTCGATCCGGGCCGCCAGCCGGACCCGCCACCGCGCGGTCACCTCGGCGAGGACCGCGGCCGGCCCTGCCCCGGACGCCGCGACCCGGGCGAACGGCGTCCCGGTGTGCGCGGTGACCTCGTCGCAGAACACCCGCAGTGCCGGGAGCCCGGCCAGCCCGGCCGTGCGCTGCGCCACCCGGGCGTCGAGGCCGTCGAGCGCCCGCCGGAAGGCGTACTCCACGATCGCGGCGCGGCCGGCGAAGTAGTGCCCGGGGGCCCCGTGCGCGACCTCCAGCGCCGCGCTGACGTCCCGCAGCGTGACCGCGTCCGGGCCGTGCTCGGCGATCAGCCGCCAGGCGGCGTCGGCGATCTCGCCCCGGCGCTGCTCGTGGTCCACCCGCTTCGGCACGGCCGCTCCTCGTGGTAGCTCACCGTTTTTCTACACGAGGAGAAACATAGGTGCGCATCCAGATCCCGACGGTCCTAGTCCATTCGGGCTAACGATAAGTGGTCGTCGCACGTCACCGGGGTCGCAGTGGATCAGTTGAGGTGGGCAACGGGGCCGCTCGAACCCCGTTGCGCAGCGAGGCGCGACCGGGCGGCACCGGTGGAAGGCTCCCCGATGAAGAAGACGAAGCGAGCCGCCGTCGCGCTCGTCGTCGCCGACCTGCTCGCCGGTGCGGCGGTCGGTGCCGGGTCGGCGCTCGCGGCGCCGGACGCGCGGGCGGACACGGCGGGTCCCGACCTGCTGCGCGCCCCCGCCGTCGACGCGCCCCAGCTGCAGAACACCGGCATCTGGTCCGCCGACCCGATCGGCATCTGCATGACCAGCGCCTACCGCCACGGCGAGTACGTGCACCAGGGCTGCGTCTACGACGACGAGGGCGGCGGCAACCAGTACCGCTGGCCCAACGACACCCTGCTGCGCAACTACACCTACCCCGAGAACGCCGCCTACCGGCGCAACGCCGCGGACATCCTCGAGGTCCGCGCGAAGCCGCAGGACGACGCGACCGCGTTCCGGGTCACGATGAACACGATGACCGACCCGGGGCTGCTCGGCCTGACCCTCGCCCTCGGCGGCTCGGACACCCCGCGCGAGGCCCCGCACGGCGCGAACACCGTCATGCCGGCCCAGCTGTTCGTGACGGTGCACGGCAACGAGGGCGACATCGTCGACGCGGCCACCGGGCGGACCCTGCCGGACGCGCCCGAGGTGCACGTCGACCTCGAGCGACGCCAGGTCGAGATCCGGGTGCCGCACTCCGCGTGGGACCCCGCCGACGGGACGCAGCGCCTCGCCGCCGCGGCCGGGCTGTGGGACCGCGACGCCGACGCCTACCTCGTCCCGCAGGTCACCGCGGACGAGTCCCACCCCGGCGGCGCGGTCCTCGGCGACCCGACGCCGTCGGCGTTCTTCGACGCGGCGTTCCGCTTCCACGAGCCCTTCGAGGCGCCCTACCGCAACAACGACCAGAAGCGCGCGATCGCGAACGGCGACCTGTCGGAGTTCTTCGCCGACGTCGACTTCGGCAAGCTCCGCGCCGGTGCCGACGACGAGTCCGGCGTCCCCACCTCCGGCTACGTGACCCGCGTGTTCGCCTCGCACTCGGAGAAGGAACAGGGCCGACGGCTGCCGTCGGACCCGGGTGGGCCCGCACCGGGCACCGGCCTGCAGCAGGGCGGCATCGCCACCGGCTCCGGCGAGGGCTCCGGCGACCAGCGGCCGAGCGCGTCGTTCGGCTACCCCTGCCGCGACGACTGCGTCCCCGACCTGCCGGGCCGCATGCAGCGCTACACGGTCTACGTCCCCGAGGCCCCCGCGCCGTCGCACGGCTACGCCTCGCTGCTCTGGACCCAGGGCTACGCGCTGCGCCCCGGCGACGACGTCGCCGGCGACCGTGACCTCTACCGGCAGTTCGCCGACCGGCCGGGCGACCCCACGATGGTGATCGACGTCGACTTCCGCGGCGCCGACAACTGGGGCTACGGCGAGGGCGGCGCGATCGTCTTCGAGGCGCTGGCCGACGCCCGTCGCCACTACGACCTCGACCGCGAGCGCACCGCGATGGGCGGCTTCTCCTCCGGCGCCTACACCGCGAACAAGCTGTCGCTGACCTTCCCCGACGTGTTCAACAAGGCCTTCATCTGCGACGGGCTGAACGTGGCCCCCTCGCTGCCGGGCGTCAACGGGGTGGCCGACGAGCTGGCCAAGGCCGGCGTCGACACCGTCACCAAGCACGAGCCCGGGTCGAAGATCTCCGAGCTGCTGCCCAGCCGGCGCAACCAGCCGGTGATGGAGTGGGCCGGGGTCAACGACGACTTCATCCCCTACCCCATCACCCGCGAGCGGGCCGACCTCTACAAGGCCGGGGACTACGACTACGAGTTCATCAGCCACGTCGGCCTCGCCGCCGAGCACCTCGTGATGTGCAAGAACGGCATGTGGGACCTGGCCGCCCGCTGGATGGGCGACGAGCCCCGCGCGGTCGACCCGCCGCACGTCACCTACGTGCGCAACCCCCTCATGGACGACCCGGAGGCCGGCCTCGTCGGGGACCACGCCTACTGGCTGTCGGGCATCCAGAGCCGCGACCCGCACGAGCTGGGCGCGATCGACGTGGTCACCCGGGGGCAGGGCCGTGCTGAGGCGCCGGTCCCGGCGGCCGGTCAGGAGGTCGGGCAGGTCGAGGGGACCTTCTCGCCGGTCAACCCGTACCTGCGGGAGTTCCGCCACCTCGACGCGCCGGTGGACGCCGACGCCGAGAACGTGCTGGAGATCCGCTCGGCCGGGGTCGGCACCGTGACCGTCGACCCGGAGCGCGCCGGGGTGGGCTGCGACGCCCGCCTCGACGTGCACACCGACGGCCCGTTGACCGTCATGCTCGACGGCTGCGACCGGACCGAGTCCTTCGACGGCAACGACTCCGGTGGGCTGGCGAAGCCCGCGACGTTCGCGCCGGTCGACCCGCTCGAGCCGGTGGGCAACCCGCTGCAGGGCACCCCGCTCCCGCCGGAGGTGGGCAACGTCCCGCAGGCCCCGCTGCAGGGGCTCCCGCCGCTGCGGTTCCCGCCGAACCAGCTCGGCCAGGACCCCGCGCCCGGTGACGGCGCGCAGGAGTCCCCGACCGGCTGACCCCGGCCGCACGCGAACGGCCCCTCGTACGAACGTCTCGTACGAGGGGCCGTTCGTGCGCACGCCTCGTGTAGGGCGCCCGCGTGGGGCGCCGTGCGCGAGGCGCCGCGGGGGTCAGGCCTTCAGCAGTGCCTCGGCGAGCCCCTCGGCGGCGGTGAAGCAGCCTTCGTGGCTGCCGGGCGCGCTCACCGGCGTGACGCCGAGCCGGGCCGCGAAGCGGTCCCAGCCGTACTCGCCGGGTGGAAGCGCGACGTCGTCGGTGGACAGCACGTAGGACACCGGCACCCCCAGGGCCGCCGGGTCGAGCGGTTCCACGGTCTCGGTGAAGTACTGCATCGGGTGCGGCACGAGCAGCTCGTGCACCAGCTTCTGCGCCTCCTCACCCGCGTCGTTCATGAAGGCCTCCTGCCACACCGGCAGCGGGAGCGCGACGGTGTTGTTGCCCGACGCCGCGGCCTGGGCGTCGAACAGCTCCCGGTAGGCCGGCGGGACCTCGTCGTAGAGCGAGCGGCCCGCGGCCGGGACGAACGCGCTCCAGTAGACGAGCTTCCGCAGCCGCGACGCGACCCGGTGCGCCGCACCGGTGATCACGTAGCCGCCCCAGCTGTGCCCGACCAGCGTCACGTCGGACAGGTCGGCGGACTCGATCAGGTCCACCACGGCGTCGACGGTGTCGGACAGGTGCAGGGCAGTGGGGTCGTCGCCGTCGGCGAGCCCGGGGAGGGTGGGGGTCAGCACGCGGTGTCCTGCCGCACGCAGTCGCTCGGCGACCGGGCGCCAGGCCCAGCCGCCGTGCCACGCGCCGGTCACCAGCACGAACGTCTCGGACATCGATCACTCCTCGTCGAGTTCGGAACGGGGTCGGGTCCCCTCGGCGAGTGATCGTGGCCGACCCCGGACCCCCGGTGAAGGGGCCGAGGGGGTCGTGCCGAAAGCGGTCCCGACTGAGACGATCCGTAGAGGAATCAGGGCCCGGTATCCGTGTCAGGATCACAGTCATGGACGAATCAGTGGTGATCGTCGGTGCCGGGATCGGGGGCCTGTCGCTGGCCCTCTCGCTGCACGCCCGCGGCGTCCGGGGCACCGTGCTCGAACGCGCGGCCGAGCTGCGCGAGGTCGGTGCGGCCGTGGCGCTGTCGGCGAACGGGCTGCGCCCGCTGGACGAGCTGGGTCTGCTGGGCGAGCTGGAGAAGGTCGCGGCGCAACCGACCGAGCTCATCCACCGCGGCTGGCGCGACGACGAGCGGGTGTCCGCCTTCCCGGTCGGGATCGACGGCAGCTACCGGCGCCGCTTCGGCGCCCCCTACCTGGGCATCCACCGCGCGGAGTTCCAGCGTGTCCTGGCCGGTGCCTGCCCGGAGGGCATGGTCCGCCTCGACTGCGAGGTCACCGCGGTCGACCCGGACGGCACCGTCACCCTCGCCTCCGGTGAGCAGCTGCGCGCCGCGGTCGTGGTCGGCGCCGACGGCGTGCACTCCCGTGTCCGGTCGGTCGTCGACCCCGATGCCCGACCGCGCTACACCGGGACCTCGGCCTTCCGCGGGATCGTCGACGTCGCAGACGCGCCGCTGCTGCCTGATCCCGGCGCGATCCAGTTCTGGATGGGCCCGGACGCGCACGTGCTGCACTACGCGATCGGCGCGCACGCCGAGCAGATCAACTTCTTCGCCGTGCTGGAGGGACCGGAGCCGTGGACCGGCGGTGCCGGCCCGACCGAGACCGACCCGGGGACCCTGGAACGGGCCTTCGCCGGCTGGGCGCCGGGCGTGGTGCAGATGCTGACCGCGGTGCCGCAGTCCCCGCACTGGCCGCTCTACACGCTGCCCCCGATGACGCGCTGGTCCCGCGGCCGCGTCGTCCTCCTCGGCGACGCCGTGCACACGATGCTGCCGCACCACGGCCAGGGCGCGAACCAGTCCATCGAGGACGCCGCGGTGCTCGCCGACCTGCTCGCCGCCCCCGGCGCTCTCGACGGCGACCACGCCGAGGCGTTCGACCGCTACCAGCGGCTGCGCCGGGCACGGACCCGGTCGATCCAGCGCAGCTCCCTGGTCACCAGCGGGCTGCTGCACCTGCCCGACGGCCCCGAGACCGACGCCCGCAACGCGGGACTGGCCGGGCTGGACCCGTGGCTCACCTGGATCCACGGCGTCGACGCGCGGGCCGACACCCGACCCGTCCCGGCCTGACCATCATTCAGCTGTCGAAGCTCTCAATCGGGCGCTGTCCGGTCTTTGTGTCTACAGAGTCGCACGCCTACCGTGAGGCGACGCGCCGGGCCGAGGGAGGTGACGGGCATGGATCTGCGGCAGCTCCGCTACTTCGTGGCGGTCGCGGAGACGCGGCACTTCGGCCGCGCCGCCGAGCGGCTGCACATGGCCCAGTCCCCGCTCTCCCAGGCCATCCGCCAGCTCGAGAGCCAGGTCGGCGCCACCCTGTTCGAGCGCACCACCCGCCGGGTCGACCTGACGCCGGCGGGGGCGTCGCTGCTGGAGGACGCGCGGCGGATCCTGGCCGGTGTCGAGGACGCGCGGCGCCGCGTCGAGCAGGTCGCCGCCGGCACCGAGGGCGTGGTGACGGTCGGTGCCACCGACCTCGCCGCCTACCGGCTGCTGCCCCGGCTGGCCCGGGTCGCCGCCCGCCGGATGCCGGGCGTCTCGCTGCGGTTCCTGCCCGGGCTGCTCACCGCGGCCCAGGAGGACGCGCTCGACGAGCGTCGCATCGACCTGGCCGTACTGCGTCCGCCGGTGGTGCGCCCGGAGATGTCGGTCCGCCCGATCGCCCAGGAGCGGCTGATCGCGGCGCTGCCCGCCACCCACCGGCTCGCCGGGGCGGGGACGGTCACCCTGGCCGAGCTCCGGGGCGACGACTTCGTCGCCTACGGCGCCCCCGGCTCGGTGGTCGACTCGGTCGCCACCCAGGGATGCCTGGACTCCGGCTTCCTCCCGCGGCGCCGCACCGAGGCCCGCGACACCCCGATCCTACTCACCCACGTCGCCGCCGGTGCCGGGGTCGCGCTGCTGCCCGAGTCGGTGCGCGCCCTGGGCACCGAAGGCGTCGTCTACGCCGACCTGGACCGCGAGCTGCGCGTCGACCTGGCCCTGGCCTGGCGCACCGACGACGACTCCCCCGCCCTCGTCCGGCTGCTCGACGTGCTCGCCGAGCGCGCGCACGAGCTGGACCCCCGCCCTGCCACCGTCCCCGGAGGACCGCAGTGAAGATCGTGGCCGTCGAGGCGATCCCGTTCGCCGTGCCCTACCGCAAACCACTGCGGTTCGCCTCCGGTGAGGTGCACACCGCCGACCACGTGCTGGTCCGGGTGCACGCCGAGGACGGCGTCGTCGGCGTCGCCGAGGCCCCACCCCGCCCCTACACCTACGGAGAGACCCAGGCCTCCATCCGCGCGGTGGTCGACACCGTGTTCGCCCCGGAGATCGTGGGCCTGAGCGTCTTCGAGCGGGAACGGATCCACGCCGTCCTCGACCGCACGATCGGCAACCCGACCGCGAAGGCCGCGATCGACATGGCCGTCTGGGACGTCATCGGCCGCCGGCTCGGTGTCGGCGTCTCCGAGCTGCTCGGCGGGTACACCGACCGGATGCGGGTCTCGCACATGGTCGGCTTCGCCCCCGACGACGTGATGGTCGCCGAGGCCCTGCGGATGCGCGACGAGCACGGCGTCACCACCTTCAAGGTCAAGGTCGGCCGCCGCCCCGTCACCCTCGACACCGGCGCCTGCCGTGCGCTGCGTGAGGCACTGGGGCCCGACGTCGAGCTCTACGTCGACGGCAACCGCGGCTGGACCGCGTCCGAGGCCGCACGGGCCCTGGACGAGATGGCCGACCTCGGCCTGACCCTGTCCGAGGAGCTCATGCCCGCCGACCAGGTGCTCGGACGCCGCTGGCTCACCGCTCGCACCACGGTCCCGACCGTCGCCGACGAGTCCGCGACCCGGCCCGGCGAGGTGACCCGCGAGCTGCTCGACGGCGCCGCCACCATGATCAGCATCAAGACCGCGCGGACCGGGTTCACCGGCTCGCAACGGGTGCTGCACCTGTGCGAGGGACTCGGCACCGAGGTGGTCATGGGCAACCAGATCGACGGGCAGCTCGGCACGGCCTGCACGGTCGTCTTCGGCGCGGCGCACCGGCAGACCAGCGCCCGCGCCGGTGAGCTGTCGAACTTCCTCGACATGACCGACGACCTGCTCACCGAGCCGCTGCGGATCAGCGGCGGCGAGCTGCGCGTCCCCGGCGGGCCCGGGATCGGCGTGGACGTCGACCCCGACAAGCTCGCCCACTACCGCACCGACACCTGACCACCCGCACGCCGAGACCGAACGACCCCGCCCCACCACAGGAGTAGGACATGACCGAGACCGCCACCGCCGCCGGCTCCGGCGCGAACGCCACCGCCACCTTCGCGAAGAAGGAGCGCGCCGGCGCCGCCGCCGATCCGGCCCGGGTGTCCGCCATCGCCACCGACACGCTGCAGGCCCTGCACGAGGTCATCCGCAAGCACCAGGTGACCTACGCCGAGTACGACGCGCTCAAGGCCTGGCTGATCCAGGTCGGCGCCGACGGCGAGTGGCCGCTGTTCCTCGACGTGTTCGTCGAGCACGTCGTGGAGGAGGTCGCCAACGCCGACCGCCGCGGCGCCGTCGGCACCATCGAGGGCCCCTACTACGTCCCGGGTGCCCCGGTCATCGAGTCCGGGACCGCGATGCCGATGCGGCCCGGCGAGAAGGGCACCCCGCTGCTGTTCCAGGGCACCGTCACCGACCTCGACGGCGCCCCGATCGCCGGCGCGACGGTCGACCTGTGGCACGCCGACGACGAGGGCTACTACTCCCAGTTCGCCCCCGGCATCCCCGAGTGGAACCTGCGCGCGGTCATCCACACCGGCGACGACGGGCACTTCGCGTTCCGCACCATGCAGCCCGCGCCGTACCAGATCCCGACCGACGGCTCGACCGGCGCGTTCATCTCCGCGGCCGGCTGGCACCCGTGGCGCCCCGCGCACCTGCACCTCAAGGTGTCCGCGCCCGGCAAGCAGCTCGTCACCACCCAGCTGTACTTCGACGGCGGCGACTACGTCGCCGACGACGTCGCCCAGGCCGTGAAGCCGGAGCTGATCCTGCGCCCCGGCCCGGCCGCCGACGGCACCGGCAACGAGGTCACCTACGACTTCGCGCTGGACCCCGCCTGATGGCCCGCTTCGCCGTGCGGATGGAGGTCGACCTCCCCGCCGACATGGACGCCGAGGCGAAGGCCGACCTGCTCGCACGGGAGAAGGCCTGGTCGCAGCAGTGGCAGCGCTCGGGTGAGTGGGTGAGCATCTGGCGCTGCGTCGGCGAGTACGCCAACCTGTCGATCTTCGAGGTGCGCGACAACGAGCAGCTCCACGAGATCCTCTGGGGGCTGCCGCTGTTCCCCTACATGACCATGCAGGTGACCCCGCTGGCCACGCACCCGTCGGACATCCACGCCTGAGACCCCGCGGGGGCGCCCGGGCCCGGTGACGGGCGCCCCCGCGCATTCCCGGTCAATTCCTGACCATTCCTTTACCGGAACCGGGAGACGCTCTTCACGGTCGCGCCGAACGGTCGTCCGACGCCCGCCGCACCGGACGACGCGTTCACCGGACGACGGCCGGCGAACCGCAGGAGAGGCTCTCCGAACTGCTGCCGGACAACGGCGCCGGCCGGCTGGAACTCCTCCAAGAGCAGATAACCAACACGTAAAGCAACCGGACTTCTCGCCCGGTGGACAACGGGCGAAGAATGCGTGACGCGCCGTGCGTCGTCGAACTGGAAAGGGCACACCCGGATCGGGGGTGTTCATTCCACGGGTTAGTGAGGTGTTCTCAGTAGCGGGGTGGCAGGTCGTGGCGACACGCCGAGGGTGGTGAGATGAGCGGGAACGGGGCAGGACCCCGGTAGATCGGTTCGGTCCAGCACAGATCGACACCGTCACCGAGGTCCTGCATGTCTGATCCTGTCACCTACACCGCTGTCCTCCCGATCGGGGAGCGCACCGTGGCCTATCTGGCGCGGCTCCTGGTCCTTCAACGCCGTCGACGTGGCACCCGGCGGCGGGCGTTGACCCCGTTCGCCCAGGCAGTGCTGGTGATCCGCTGGTTCTGTGATGCTACCCGGGTCCGATGTTTGGCCGGTGACAACGCGATCAGCACTGCAACGGCCTACCGTTACCTGCACGAAGGCATCGACGTCCTCGCCGCGGCCGCACCCGGCCTGCACGGAGCCCTGCTCGCCGCCCGCACAGCCGGGCACACCCACGTGAATCTCGACGGCACCCTGATCGCCACCGACCGGTGCCGCGCGCTCGGCCTCACCCCCGGGGTCGACCT
>NZ_MCIM01000001.1:6025803-6075932 GCF_001932405.1 Pseudonocardia sp. Ae331_Ps2
ACCTCGGCTACGAAGGCGAAGCCGACCGGCTCACCGTGCCCATCAAACTCGCCCCCGGCCGCGGGCAGACGGTCAACCAGCGCACCGTCAACACCCTGCACTCAGCCCTTCGTGCTCTGGCCGAACGCGGAAACGCCCTGCTCAAGACCACCTTCGCCGCGTTGCGGCGAGTCACGCTATGTCCCTGGCGCACCGGCGCGATCACCGCAGCTGCGCTCGTACTACTCCACACCGAGTACGACCGCACGACATGATCAACCCGCTACTGAGAACACCTCAGTCTCCGGCCGTTCGACGACGTTTCTGGAGGGCTTCGGTGTCGCAGTTCGGTCCCGGCACGATTCCCCTGCGGCCGGGCTCCCCGCCGCGGGACCCGTTCGGCGGGGTCACCGTCCGCCTGCCCGCGGCGCCGGGACGGCACGCGACCCACGGGAGCGTCCTGACCGGCGCACCCCCCGCGCCGCCCCGCACGCTGTGGGACGTCTTCACCCGCACCGTCGCCGACCACCCGCACGCCCCGGCCCTGGACACCGGCGGAGTCCGGCTCGACTACGCAGGGCTGCGGGCGGCCGTCGAGCGGACCGCCGCCCGGCTCGCCGCCTGCGGGGTCGGCCGCGGCGACCGGGTCGGGATCCGGGTGCCGTCGGGCACCCCGCACCTGTACGTGGCGATCCTCGCGGTCCTGCGCCGCGGCGCCGCCTACGTCCCGGTCGACGCCGACGACCCGCACGAGCGCGCACGCACCGTGTTCACCGAGGCCGCGGTGTGTGCCGTGGTCGAGGCCGGCGGGCGGATCGTGCCCGGGCCGGTGCACCCGCGCCGCGTCCCCTCGCGCGGCCCGGACGTCCGCGACGACGCCTGGGTCATCTTCACCTCCGGCTCCACCGGCACGCCCAAGGGCGTCGCGGTCACCCACCGCAGCGCCGCCGCGTTCGTCGACGCCGAGGCCCGCCTGTTCGCCCGGGACCGTCCGCTCGGCCCCGGCGACCGGGTCCTCGCCGGGCTGTCGGTCGCCTTCGACGCCTCCTGCGAGGAGATGTGGCTGGCCTGGCGGCACGGTGCCTGTCTGGTCCCGGTGCCGCGCGCGCTCGTACGCTCCGGCGCCGAGTTCGGGGACCGGCTCGTCGAGCTGGGGATCACCGTCGTCTCGACCGTGCCGACGCTGGCGGCGCTGTGGACCGCCGAGCAGCTCCGCGCGGTCCGGCTGCTGATCCTGGGTGGCGAGGCGTGCTCCGAGCCGCTGGCACACCGGCTGGCCCGGGCCTGCCCGGAGGTCTGGAACACCTACGGCCCCACCGAGGCCACCGTCGTCTCCTGCGCCGCCCGGCTGACCGAGGACGGCCCCGTCCGCATCGGGCTGCCGCTCGCGGGGTGGCGGCTCGCGGTCCTCGACCCGGCGACGGGCGCGCCGGTCGGGTCCGGTGAGGTCGGTGAGCTGGTGATCGCCGGTGTCGGCACCGCCCGCTACCTGGACCGCGACCGCTTCTCCCCGGTCCCCGCGCTCGGCCCGCAGCGGGCCTACCGCAGCGGCGACCTCGTGCGGGCCGCCCCGGAGGGACTGAGCTTCGTCGGCCGGGCCGACGGTCAGGTCAAGATCCGCGGGTTCCGCGTCGAGCTCTCCGAGATCGAGTCGGTGCTCGCCGACCTGCCCGGCATCGCCGCCGCCGCGGTGACCGTGCACGAGGTGCGGCCCTCGGTGCCGGAGCTGGTCGCCTACTACTGCACCGGTCCCGGCCTGCGCATCGACGACCACGAGGTCGCCGCCGGGCTGCGGGCGCGACTGCCCGCGCACATGGTCCCCGCCTGCTACGAGCACCTGCCCGCCCTGCCGACCACGACCAGCGGCAAGGTCGACCGGGCGGCGCTGCCCGCGCCGAGCGGGCGGGGCACGGCGTCGTCGGCACCGGTCGTCGCACCGGCGACGGCGACCGAGGCCGAGCTCGCGGCGCTGCTCGGGGAGTCCCTGGGGCTCGCCGAGGTGTCCGTGCAGAGCCACCTGGTCGACGACCTACGTGCGGACTCCCTCGCGCTCGCCCAGTTCGCGGCGCTCGTCCGCCACCGGCGCGGGCCGTCCTGCCCGGTCGGGATGCGGGTGCTCTACCAGCACCCCACGGTGCGCTCGCTCGCCGCGCTGCTCGACCGGACCGGGCCCGGCACCGTCGGCACGACACCGGCCGTCGCCCCCGCCGCTCCCCCGCCGGTGGGCCGGGCGCGGCACCTCCTGTGCGGGACGGTGCAGGTGCTCGTGCTGCTGCTCGGTCTGGCCGCCGGCGCCGTGGTCGCCTGGGCCGACATCGAGTGGATGGACCTCGCGACCGGCCTGCTCGACCTGTTCGAGCGGTCCGGCGCCGCGCTCGTCGCGACGTTCCTGCTGCTCACGCTCGTGCCGGTGCTGGCGAAGTGGCTGCTCGTCGGGCGCTGGCGGGCCGGGGAGATCCCACTGTGGAGCGCGGCGCACCTGCGGTTCTGGGTCGTCGCCACGCTGGTGCGGACCAGCCCGATGGTGCTGTTCGCCGGCTCACCGCTCTACCTGCTGCACCTGCGCGCGCTCGGGGCCCGGGTGGGGCGCGGGGCGGTCGTGTTCTCCCGCACCGTCCCAGTCTGCACCGACCTGATCTCCATCGGCGACGGCGCGGTCGTCCGGTCGCGCAGCTCGTTCACCGGCTACCGGGTGGAGCGCGGCCGGATCGTCACCGGGCCGGTCACGATCGGCCGCGGCGCGGTCGTGTCCGACGCGACCGTCCTCGACATCGACAGCGTCGTCGGCGACGACGCCCAGCTGGGGCACGCGTCGTCGCTGCCGCGGGGCGCCCGGATCCCCGACGGCACCCGTGCGCACGGCTCACCGGCCGTCCCGACGACGTCGGACTTCCGCGGCCCGGATCCGGCCCGCTGCTCGACCGCCCGCCGGGCGGTGTTCGCGACCGTCCAGCTGCTCACCCTGTTCCTGGCCGGGCCCGCGACGGTGACCCTCGCCGTCGCCGTGCTGGACGACGGGCCGCGGGTCACCGCGCTGGTCGACGGGCGCGACCCCGGCGACCTGCTCGCTCTGGCGGTGAGCCCGCTCGGGCTCGGACTGTCGCTGGCCGCGGGTGCCGCCGCGCTGGTGGCCGGTCTACTGGTGGTCACCCTGGTGCCGCGGCTGCTCTGGCCGCTGCTGCGACCCGGCCGCGTGCACCGGCTCTACGGCGCCGCGTACTGGTGCCACCGCACGGTCGCGCGGCTGAGCAACGTGCCGCTGTTCGTCCAGCTGTTCGGGGACAGCTCCTTCGTCGTCGGCTACCTGCGGCGGATCGGCTACCGGATCGCCCGCGGCGGCCAGACCGGCTCGAACGTCGGTGCCGACATCGCCCACGAGGTGCCGAACCTGGTGACGATCGGGCCGAACACGATGCTCTCCGACGGGGTGTTCCTGCGGACCGCGGAGTTCACCAGCACCTCGTTCCGGACCGTGCCGGTCGGTCTCGGCGCGGACTGCTTCCTCGGCAACGTCCTGACCGTCCCGGCCGGCGACCGGATCGGCGACGGCTGCCTGGTCGGCACCAAGACCATGATCCCCACCGACGGGCCGCGCCGGCGCGACGTCGGCCTGCTCGGCTCGCCCGCGTTCGAGATCCCCCGGGCCCGCCCCGAGGACCCGCGGCTCGCCGTCACCGGGGAGCGGCTGCGCCGCAGGCTCGCCGCGAAGGACCGGCACAACCTGGCCACGATGGCGCTGTTCCTGCTGGTCACCTGGGTACGGCTGCACGTGCTGCTGACCGTCGGGCTGGTGGCGGCGGGTTTCCTGGCGACCGCGGGCCCGCTCGCGATCGCCGGCGGCGCCCTGGCCGGTGGGCTCGCCGACCTGGCCGTCGGCGTGCTCGTCGAACGGGCGGCGACCGGGTTCCGGCGGTTGCAGCCGCAGCACTGCTCGATCTACGACCGCTACTTCTGGTGGCACGAGCGGTTCTGGAAGCTGAGCATCCAGCCGTCGCTGCTCAACGGCACCCCGCTCAAGCCACTCGTCTGGCGGCTGCTCGGGGTCCGGGTGGGCCGTCGGGTGTTCGACGACGGCGCCGCGATCAGCGAGAAGACCCTGGTCGCGATCGGCGACGACACCGTGCTCGGTGCCGGGGTGATCCTGCAGGCGCACTCGATGGAGGACGGCGTCTTCAAGGCCGACCACATCCGGATCGGCGACGGCTGTGTGCTCGGTGCCGGGGTGTTCGTCCACTACGACACGGTCGTCGGCGACGGTGCGGTGCTGGCCCCGGACTCGTTCCTGATGAAGGGCGAGCGCGTCGGCGCGGGCGGCGTCTGGGGCGGGAACCCGGCGGCGCCGGTCACCACCGTCCCGGTCACCACGGTCCCGGTCACCACGGTCCCGGGCGCCCCGGCGCGGGGCACGGCGGCGCCGGTCCCGGCGGGCTGACCACGGCCGCTCAGGGCTCGGGCAGCGACCGCCCGATCGCCAGGGCGGCCCGCCGGACCTCCGTGCCCAGCGCCGCGGTGCGGTCCTCCGGGATGTCGTCGATGTACCCGGCGACCTGCACCGCGGCGCGCACCTCCCCGCCCAGGGGCACCGCCGCCGCGACGCTGGCGACGCCGGGCTCCCGCTCGCCGCGCGCCACCGAGTAGCCACGCTCGCGGATGCCGTCGAGGTCGGCGGCCAGGGCAACCTCGTCGACCTGCTCCCCCGCCTCGGCCGCCCGGGCCAGCACCGCCGTCACGTCCTCGGGGCGGCGCTGGGCGAGAAGCACCTTCCCGGCACCGACGTGCAGCGGCAGCCGGGCCCCGATCGGGAGCTCGTAGCGCAGCCGGCGGATCCCGTGTGCCCGGGTGAGCACCACCCGGGTGTCCCGGTACTCGCGGAACAGCGACGCCGTCAGGCCTGTCTCGGCCGCCAGGTCGAGCAGCACCGGGCTCGCCGCGCGCAGCAACGGGTTCGTCGCCAGGTAGGCGTGCGCCCCGAAGGTCAGGGCGACGCCGGGCCGGTAGCCGGTGCTGTCGCGCTCGACCCGGTCGCGTGCCTCCAGCACGGTGAGGATCCGCTGGGCGGTCGCCACGGGCAGCCCGGCCCGCCGGGCGATCTCGGTGAGGCGCAGCGGCTGACGGGCGTCGTCGAGGACCTCCAACACGTCGATCGCGCGCGCCAGCGACCGCATGGTCGAGGTGGACCGCTCGCCCCGGGCCTGCTCACTGCTCTCCGCCACCACACCCGCGATTCTCACACAGTGGTAGGCCGCGCTCAGCGTCCGACACATCGCCCGTTGACAGATTACCGCTCCGTGCACACACTCTCCATAGTGCGAGAGTGCTTATCACTCTGCGGTAAACCTGCAAGGAGGCAGCGTGCGTACGACAGTGCTGGGACTCGGCGAGGCCGGGGCGCTCTACGCGGCGGGGCTCGTGGCCCGCGGCTGGGACGTGACCGGGTACGACCCCGCGAACACCGCGACCCCCGACGGCGCGCGGCGGGCCGACTCCCCCGCCGAGGCCGTGCGGGACGCCGAGCTCGTCCTGAGCCTGGTCGGCGGGAAGGTCGCCCGGTCCGCGGCCGAGTCGGTCGCCGCGCACCTGCCCCCCGGAGCGGTGTTCGTCGACATGAACTCGATGGCCCCCGACGCCAAGCGGGCGACGGCCGAGCTCGTCGGCCCGCACCGCTTCGCCGACGTGGCGGTCGTCGGCTCGGTGCCCGAGCACGGTGCCGCGACCGGTGTCGTGGTCAGCGGCGTGGCGTCGGCGCGGGCCGCGGAGGTCTTCCGTGCCCTGGGCGCGCCGGTCGAGGACATCGGCGGCGAGCCGGGAGCGGCCTCGGTGCGCAAGCTGCTGCGCAGCAGCTTCATGAAGGGCCTCGGCGCGCTGATCGTCGAGTCGGTGGCCGCCGGCGCGGCCGCGGACGCCGAGGACTGGGTGCGTGGCCAGATCGCGGACGCCCTCGCCGGCGGTCACGAGACCACCGAGCGCCTGCACGACGGCACCCTCAAGCACGCCGACCGCCGGGCCGCCGAGTCCGTGGCGTCGGCCGAGCTGCTGGACTCCCTCGGCGTGCGGCCGGTCATGATCTCGGCGGCGGCCGAGCTGCACCGCGACCGCGCCGACGCCGCCCTCGCCCCCGGCGACGACCTGCTGGCGGCCTACGCCGGACTGGCGGTGGCCAACATCGGCGACGCCCGCGAGCGTATGGGCATGATGGACGGCGGCATCCACGCGCTCTGGCGCGGTGTCCGCGCGGTGGGCCGCGCCCGCACCGTGTGGGTCCGCGCCGGGGACAACCTGGCCCTGCACCGGGCGCTCGACCGCTGCCGGGCCGGGGACGTCCTCGTCGTGAACGGGCACGGCGACACCACCCGCGCGCTGCTCGGCGAGCTCATGGCCGAGCGGGCGAAGAAGCGTGGCGTGGCCGGGATCGTCGTCGACGGCGCCCTGCGCGACGTCGTCGAGCTGGAGAAGATCGGCTTCTCCGCCTGGGCCCGTGCGGTCATCCCGGCCGGCCCCTACAAGAACGGCCCCGGCCAGGTCGACGTGCCGGTGGCCGTCGGCGGTGTCGTGGTGCACCCCGGTGACCTGATCGTCGGCGACGACGACGGCGTCATCGTCGTCCCGGCCGCCGAGGCCGCGGCGAGCCTGCTGGGCGGCCGCGCGGTCGAGGCCGACGAGGCCGGCCGCCGTGCCGCGATCCTCGCGGAGCCGGCCCGATGACAGCCGTGTGGGCGCTGGTCGCGTTCGTCGGCGTGATCATCGTCTGGAACGCGGTGTTCAAGCGCAACATCGGCGAGGCCATGATCCTCGGGTTCGTGGCCGTCTGTGCGTTCGTCCTGTTCGGCGGCACCGTCGACGGCGGATCGGCCTGGTCGGCCATCTCCGGATCGGTGCTGGACGCGCTGCAGGAGGAGGTCACCTTCGCCGGTCTGGCGTTCGTGTTCATGTCCTACCTGCTGACCCGCACCCCGGTCCTGGACAAGCTGATCGACCTGCTCAACTCGGTGCTCGGGCGGCTGCGCGGAGGGCCGGTCTACACCGCCACCGCGGCCGGCGGCATCTTCGGTGCCATCGCCCACGTCGGCGCCGCGGTCACCGCGGCGGTCGGCTCGGTCACGGTGCCGTGGATGAAGCGCTCGGGGGTGCGGCCCGAGCTGGCCGCGACCGTCGTCGCCGGTGGTGCCGGCATGGGCGTCACCTTCCCCTTCTCGGCCACCATGTTCATCCTGGTCGGCGGGCTGGCCGCGCAGGGCGTCATGCAGCCCGACGAGATCGTGAAGCCGCTCGCGATCGCCGGACTCTGGTGCCTGGGCTACCGGTTCGTCCTCTCGTGGTTCCTCGTGCGCCGCAACGGCATCCAGCCGATCGCCGCCGAGGACCGGATCCCGTTCGGGCGCAGCCTGCGCTCCGGGTGGACCTCGCTGCTGCTGTTCGGGCCGATCCTCGTGCCCTTGCTGCTCACCCGGGGTCCGGTCGCCGACGCGCTCGGCTCCTACTCCGGTGTCTCCGACGCGATGAAGAAGCCGGTCGAGCTGGCCGACGGCACCACCCTGGCCGCCCAGCCGTACACGATGCCCGACGTGATCAGCCTGATCACCTGGATCCCGGTGCTGATGATCGTGCTGGTCCTCGTGCTCGGCCGGAAGCACCTGCCCCGCACCACCTCGGGCTGGTGGACCGCGATCGGCAAGGCCGCGCCGTCCTTCGGCGTCATCGGCATCACCATCGTCGCGGCGTTCTCCGCGGCGAACCTGCTGGGCGAGCTCGGGCTCGCCGAGCAGCTCGAGTCGGTGCTCGCCGGGCTGGACGCACCCGGCTGGATCATGGCCATCGCGATCGGCGTCATCATTGTCGCCATCGCGATCCCGCTGACCGCGAGCGCCACCATGGCCGCGGTCGGGCCGGTCGCGGTGATCGCGCTCGCCGGGGCGGGCATCCCCGCCCCGGTCGCCGACGCCGCGGTGCTCGTGTTCGCCTCCACCGAGGGTGCCTCACCGCCGTCCGGGGCACCGATCTACGTCGCCGCCGGCATCGCCCGCGTCGACCCGGTGAAGACGTTCGTCCCGCTGCTCACGTACTACTGCCTGCCGATCCTCGGGATCGGCGTCCTGATCGCGACCGGCCTGCTCCCGGTCTGACCCGCCCGTATCGGAGACACCCATGAGTTCGACGACGATCTCTTCCGACCCCGCCACCGGTACCGCGGCGAAGGTCACGACGTTCCTGTTCGCCCTGACGGTGGTGTTCTTCCTGCTCGCCGGCCTGGTGATCGTGGTGGGCCAGACCGCACTGCTCGGCCTCGGCGACGCGACCGCCGCCCGGGCCTGGGCGAGGACGATGGCGCCCTACGCCTTCGGCGGCGCCTCCGCGGCGGGCCTGCTGTCGTTCGTCCTGTCCTACTGGCAGGGCCCCGGCCACGGCGACGACGTGGCCGACGATGACTGAGCCGCCGCCCCGGTGGGAGGTGCCCACCCACGCCGAGCTGGCCGGGCGCCGTCCGCCCGGGGCGAGCTGGGGCGTCTTCACCACCGATCCCGAGCGCGGCACCGCCAACTTCGCCGGCGCCGACGAGGTCCGGGCCAGCGCCGCGGTGGTCACCCGCGGCGCCGTGTTCGGCCTCGACCACGCCCTCGACGCGTTCGACCCGCCGATGGCGCGGGCCCGGTCCGCGCCCCGACACGAGATCCTCTCCGCCCACGCGCAGGCCCGCGACGACGTGCTGCACGGGTTCTACCTGCAGGCCACGTCGCAGGTCGACGGTCTGCGGCACCGGCGGGCGTCCGGGTACGGCTTCTACGACGGCGTCCCCGACGCGGCGATCGTCGCGGGCGGCCCCGCCCTGGGCGTGCAGCGCTGGGCGGAGAAGCCGATCGTCGGGCGCGGGCTGCTGATCGACGTGGCGGGGCTGCTCGCCGAGGAGGGCACCCCGCTGGACCACCGGGCCGGGCCCGCGCTCGACGCCGACGTCCTGGACCGTGCGCTGGCGCGCCAGGGCGAGCAGGTCCGGCCGGGCGATCTCGTCCTGGTCCACACCGGCTGGGCCCGCTGGTTCCTCGACGCCGACGACGAGCTGCGCGCCGAGGTCCGGTCCGCGCGCCGCGCCACGGGGTTCCGCCAGTCGCACGAGCTGCCGCGCTGGATCTGGGACCACCGGGTCGCGGTGTTCGCGACCGACACCTTCGCCGTCGAGGTGCTGCCGGTGGACCCGGGCAGCCCGTTCACCGGGACCGCCCCCGAGGACGCCGGGATGATGCACCAGGAGCTCATCGCCAAGCTCGGCGTGGTCCTGGACGAGCTGTGGAACCTCGACGCGCTGGTCGCCGACAGCCGCGCCGGGGGCGGCTGGACGTCGTTGACGGTGGTCAAGCCGCTGCACCTCGTCGGGGGCGTCGGCTCGCCACCGAACGCGACCGCGATCCGCTGACCGGAGCGGGACGTACCGGGGCGGTCGGATCGCCCCGGTCGGATCGCCTCGGTCGGATCGCGCCGGTCAGATCGCGCCGGTCAGCTCCCCGGTGACCACACGGCGCTCGTTCTCCGTCCGCCAGGCGCGGTAGTCGGCGTCGTCGGCGGCGGTGCCGATCCTGGCGATGCAGTCGGCGCAGAGGTCCGCGACCTGCAGCAGGCAGTCCCGGCCGCAGTCCCGGCACGCGACGAGCTCGGCGATGGGGTCGTTCACGGTCGCTCCGGACATGACCGCGAGCCTACCGAGGGCAGCCCGGTGACGCCGGTGTGGTCGGGTTCAGCGACCTGCCGCCGCCACGGGGAAGCTCACCCCGGTGAGCTCCTCCGACACGGTCCACAGCCGCTGCTGTACCGCATGGTCGTGCGAGGCATCGCTGGAGGAGACGAGCGTCGGGTATCCGCGGATCTCGCCTCGGCCGCCGGGGCCGTAGTACTGCCCGCCGAGTACGCCGGGATCCGTTGCGGCGCGGACGGTGGGGAGCGCGCCCATCTCGGGTGTCTGTGTGAGCAGTGGTGCCAGCCATCCCATGGGCACACGCAGTGCCGCGGGTGTGTTCCGGGCGAGTTCGGTGTTGGACACGCCGGGGTGGGCGGCGACGGCGAGCGTCGTGCCGTGGGGGGCAAGTCGTCGTTGCAGCTCGTAGGTGAACATCAGGTTCGCGAGCTTGGACTGGCCGTACGCGGCGGAGCGGCTGTACGAGCGTTCCCACTGCAGATCATCGAAGTGGATCGCTGCGCGGATGCGGTGGCCGGTGCTGCTGACGGTGACCACGCGGGAGCCGGGTACGGGCAGGAGCCGCTCCAGGAGGAGGTTGGTGAGGGCGAAGTGTCCGAGATGGTTCGTTCCGAACTGCAGCTCGAAGCCGTCGGCGGTGGTCTGCTTCGGTGTGTACATGACGCCGGCGTTGTTGATCAGAAGGTCGATCCGAGGGTAGGTCGCGCGCAGCTCGGCGGCGGCGATGGAGACGGACTCCAGCGATGTCAGATCGAGGGCCTGCACGCCGACGTCCCCGCCCATGCGTGCCGCGGCCTGCCGGCCCTTCTCGATGTCGCGTACGGCGAGGACGACCCGTGCTCCGTGTTCGGCGAGCATGCGTGCCGTCTCGAAGCCGAGGCCCACGTTGGCGCCGGTGACCACGGCGACCCGGCCGTGCTGGTCGGGGATGTGCTGTTCGGTCCAGGGCTGGTTCATGACGCTCCCTAAGAGACTGCCGGTCTGTTGCTCCGGAGACGCTAGGAGACCACCGGTCCCTTGTCAAGAGACTGGCGGTCTTTAGTAGGGTGCCGGGGTGGAGTTCCAACGAGCGCGCAGCGAGGAACAGCGAGAGATCCGGCGGACGGCGATCCTGGACACCGCTGCGGCGATGCTCCGGGAGATGCCCGTCTCGGACCTCGCGCTGAACGAGCTCAGCCGGCGCGTGGGCCTGGCGAAGTCGAACGTGCTGCGCTACTTCGAGTCCCGCGAGGCGGTGCTCCTCGAGCTGCTGGACAGGTTCTTCGGGGCATGGCTGTCCGAACTCGAGGAGCAGCTGGCGACCGGCGCCGACGGCCGGGAGGAGATGACGACACGAGCGCATCGGCTCGCCGATGTGCTCAGTCGGTCCCTGGCGGAGCAGAGCGTGCTCTGCGACCTCATCGCCGCCCAGGGCGGCGTTCTGGAGCACAACGTGTCCACGGAGGTCGTTCGACGGCACAAGCGGTCCTCGCTGGCCCGGTTGGCGACCATGCGCATGCTGGTGACCCGTTTCCTCCCCGAGCTCGACGACGGCGCACAGCGGTTCTGCTTCATGACCCTCGTGTCGGCCGGAGCACTGTCGACCTACGTTCCTCCACCAGCCGCCGTTCTCGCCGCCTACGCGGACGAACCGGAACTCGCCGTCGTGGAGCTCGACCTGAGAGCGACACTGCGAAGCGTGGTGCTGACGACGCTCCTGGGGGCGCTGCCCCGCACGTGAGCCTCGGAGGAGCTGCCGCGGACATCGATCGGTCGTCGCGGCTCAGATGCACGATCCCGGGTCGTCGGCGGTGGTGATGATGGCGTGGAGGACGGTGCGCAGGGAGGTGAGCGAGGCCGGGTCGATGTTCTGCACGGCGGCCTCCTCCGCGGCGGCGGCGTCGACGGCGATCTTCTCGCGACGGCGATCGCCGGCATCGGTGAGTGCGGGGATGCGAGCGCGCCGGTCGCGCGGGTCGACCTCTCGCCTGATCAGGCCCGCCTTCTCCAGCCGGTCGAGCTCCGCGACCATGGTCGTCTTGTCCACGCCCAGGGCCTGCCCGAGCTCGATCTGGGTGAGCCCCTGCGTCTTGTGGAGCGCACTGAGGACGATGTGGTCACGGAGGGTGAGTCCGTGCCGCGCGGCGGCGGCCCCCACCACGGTGTGCAGTCGTTGCGCCGCTCGGTGGAGGAGCCAGGTCAGCTCGGAATCGGGCCCCGGCCCGAGGGTGGGGCGCGAGTGGAGCGCTGAGTCGGAAGGCGGCTGCACCACTGCAGTCTCACGCACCGGCGGGCGCGACGGGGCCGGTCAGCCGAGGGAGAGAGTCGTAGGCGCCGACGTCGTGGGAGGGGACGATCCGCATCAGCCTGCTCAGCGCGATGCTGCGCTGCAGACCGAGCCTGACGGTGTCCGCGTCGACGTCGGCCATCCGCCGCAGCGGCCAGGGACGTTCGGCCCCGCGGGTGATGCCGTCGATCTGCCAGGTCAGATCGCCGATGAACGCGTACCGGTCGCCGTCGGGAAGGGTCACGAACACGACGACGGAGCCGCGGGTGTGCCCGGCGGCGAGGGCGACGACGACCGAACCGTCTCCGTGGACGTCGAAGCTCGCGGGGAAGCCGAGATGGGCGGGCCCGTCGAGGTCGTACTCACGGATCTCCAGGCCCGCGGACACGGCGCGGAAGACTGCTCCGTGAGGGTCGCTCCGCGCGTAGCGCAACTCCTCCCGGTTGATCCAGACCGGCACCCGGAGCGAGTCGAGACCGCTGACGTGGTCCCAGTGCACGTGGGTCACCAGGACACCCGCGAGGCGGGAGCGGTCGTAGCCGGCGTCGTCGAACTGCTGCGCGACCGTCCTGCCGAGTTCGAGGGGTGCCCGCTCCACTCGGGCGAGCATCCTCACGTGCTCACCGACGTGCGCACCGAAGCCGGCGTCGATCAGGAGATCGCCGTGCGGGTGGCTGACGAGGACGGCGGTCGCGGCGAACGCGCGCACGTCCCGGAAGGACCCACCGGTGACCGCGAGCGCGGCCCGGGTGCGGTAGGTCCCCGTCGGCAGCTGGTACAGCCTCATCGAGGCAGGGGGGTTCGCGACAGGGAGGGGATCGGTCCAGAACGCCGGCATCGTGACCATGGTCCCAGATAGTACCGACTCAGATCATCCTGACTCGGATTAGTTTCCTCGTCGCCTGTTCCCGGGCAGGCTCGGATCGCTCAGCCGTCCTCCAGGCCGGACAGGAACAGCTCCGCAGCCCGCTCGATCCGCCGCCGGTCACCCCCCGCGAGCAGGTCCAGCAGCAGACCACGGATCGTCGCGACCACCAGCGTGGCCCGGGACTCCGCCTCGTCCGGCTCGACGCCGGACCCCTGCGCCGCACGCAGCGACAGCGTCCACTCGGCGCCGATCCGGTCCAGGAAGTCCGCGAACGCCTCCGGCGACTGCACGGCCCGCCCGTAGACGGCGAAGAAGAGCCGGAACGTGGCCTCCCGGCGCGGGTCGGTGCTCCACTCCCACACCGCGCGCGCCGCCGTCGCGAGGCCCGCGCCCGGGCCGGCCAGTGTCGCCGTGCCCACGACCACGCGCTCGCGCAACCGCTCCAGGATCGCCTCCAGCATCCGCTCCTTGGTCCCGAAGTGGTGCACCAACGTCGTCGTCGACACGCCGAGCGCGGCCGCGACCGACCGGAACGACAGCTCCGTGAACACCTGCTCGGCCGCGTGGTCCACCGCCGCGTCCAGCAGCTCCGCGCGGCGCCGGTGGTCGACCGGTCGTCCCACCATCTCGCCCTCCCCTCGTCGGCTTGACTTTCTATCACGATCGTTCTACGAATAATTCCTAGCACAGTCGTTCTAGAAAGTTGGGTGACCTCGATGAGTCCCGTCCTGTCCGTCGCACCGGTGACGCTGCCCGCCCCGGACCGCGGTCCCGACCTGCAGCTGCGCGTGTCGGTCCCGGTCGGCGACGACCCCGTCCCGGTCCTGCTGTTCGCGCACGGCTTCGGGTCGTCGCTGCGCGCCTACGGCCCGCTCACCGACCACTGGGCGGCGAACGGGTTCGCGGTGATCCAGCCGACGTTCCTCGACTCGCGCACCCTCGGGCTCGCCCCGGACGACCCGCGCCGGCCGCAGCTGTGGCGCCACCGGGTCCGGGACATGACCCGGATCCTCGACGGGCTCGACACCGTCGAGGCCGCGGCCCCGGCCCTGCACGGACGCCTCGACCGCGACCGCGTCGTCGCCGCCGGGCACTCGTTCGGCGGGCAGACCGCGGGCATGCTGCTCGGCCTGCAGGTCCGCGACCCCGCCACCGGCGACGTCACCGATCTCTCCGACGACCGCGTGCGGGCCGCCGTCCTGCTGGCGACGGCGGGCCGGGGCGGAGACTCGCTCGCCCCCGGCGTGATCGAGCAGCTCCCGTGGCTGGACGCCGAGTTCTCCGCCATGGCCGGGCCCGCGCTCGTCGTCATGGGCGACGCCGACGCGAACCCGCTGACCACCCGCGGCCCGCAGTGGAGCGCGGACCCGTACCGGCTCAGCCCGCCCGGGAAGTCCCTGCTCACGCTGTACGGCGCCGAGCACTCGCTCGGCGGGATCCCCGGCTACGAGGCCGCCGAGACCACCGACGAGAACCCCAAGCGGGTCGCCGCCCTGCAGCAGCTGAGCACCGCCTACCTGTGCACCGCGCTCGATCCCGCCGATCCCGCGTGGTCCGAGGCGTCCTCCGCGTTCGCGGGCAGCCCCCTCGGCCGGATCGAGTCCCGGTGAACGCGCCCCCGACCACCCCGCGGATCGTCGCGCTGGAGGAGCACATGGCGACCGCCGACGTGCTCGCCGCCTGGCGCCGCCACGATCCCGACCTGACCGACCCGGTGCTGCGCTGGACCGTCGCCGGGACCGTGACGGCGCCGCTGCTCGACCTCGGCGAGGACCGGCTGCACGCGATGGACGTCGCGGACGTCGACACCGCGGTGCTCTCGTTGACCACCCCCGGGCTGCAGAGCCTGCCCAGGGCCGAGGCCGTCGCGCTGCAGGGCCCGACGAACGACGTCATCGCCGACGCCGTGCGCCGCCGTCCCGATCGTCTCCAGGGCTTCGCCACGCTCGCCACACCCGACCCCGAGTCCGCCGCGCGTGAGCTCGGACGGGCCGTCACCGAGCTCGGGCTCGACGGCGCGATGCTGCACTCGCTCACCGACGGGGTGTTCCACGACGACCAGAAGTACTGGTCGATCTTCGAGGCCGCCGAGCACCTGCGCGCGCCGATCCACCTCCATCCCGCGGTCCCGCCGCCCGCGGTGACCGACGCCTACTACGACGGATTCGGCCTCCTGCGCACCGGCGGGCTCGGCTGGCACCACCAGACCGGTGTCGCGCTGCTGCGGCTCGTCCTGGCCGGAGTGTTCGACCGGTTCCCGGATCTGCAGGTCGTCCTGGGCCACTGGGGTGAGACCGTCCTGTTCTTCCTCGACCGCAGTGCCCTGCTGGACCGGGCCTCCGGGCTCGACCGCCCGCTGGCCGACTACGTGCGGGACAACGTGTTCGTGACTCCGGGCGGCATCGCCAGCCACCGCTACCTGCGGTGGAGCGCCGAGGTCGTCGGCATCGACCGGATCATGCACGCGACCGACTACCCGTTCAACGGACCCCACGACTTCGACGCCCGAGCCTTCCTCACCGAGGCCCCGCTCCCCGCGTCCGACCGTGCCCTCGTCGCGTCCGGCACCTGGGACCGGCTCCGCGCCGGCATCCGGCGGTAGGCCGACGACGCGTTCGGGTGGGCGCACGGTCCGGGCGCTCCCGCCCGTCGTCGGCTAGATTTCGTCGAGCTCCGACGGGGCGGGGAAAGAGGCACATGCGAGGCGACGACGACGCGGACGATCCGGGCCCGCGTCCGGCGGGGACCGACGGCCCACCCGGCCCGAACCGCGCTCCCGCACGCCCGGGTCCGCCGCCGGACCTGGTCAACGCCGCCATGGCAGCACACGACTGGTCCGCCCACCCGCTCGGCCCGCCCGAGCAGTGGTCGCCCGAGCTGCGCAGCGTCGTCCGGATGCTGCTCGACTCCCGGTTCTCGATGTGGATGGCGTGGGGCCCTGACCTCACGATGTTCTACAACGACGCCTACCGGCGCGACACGCTGCGCGACAAGCACCCGTGGGCGCTCGGCCGCTCCGCCCGCGAGGTGTGGGCCGAGGTCTGGGACGACGTCGGCCCGATGATCGCGTCGGTGCTCGCCGGCGGAGGGGCCACCTGGAGCGAGGACCTCCTGCTGTTCCTCGAACGCAGCGGCTACCTCGAGGAGACCTACCACACCTTCTCCTACAGCCCGCTGCACGAGGACGGCGCCGTCGCGGGGATGCTCTGCGTGGTCACCGAGAACACCGACCGCGTGCTCAGCGAACGCCGCATGCAGACGCTGCGCGACCTCGCCGCCGACCTGGGGCCGACCCGGACCCGGGCGCAGGTGTACTCCGCGGCCGGGCGGGCGCTGGCCCGCAACCCGCAGGACCTGCCGTTCGCCCTGGTCTACGAGTTCACCGAGGACGGCGGGACCGGGCTGGTCGGCTCCACCGGCGTCGCGCCGGACGCGCCCGTGGCCGAACCGGCGGGCTGGCCGCTCGCCGCGGTGCGCGAGGGCGGCACGGCCGTGGTCGACGACCTCGCCGCCCACCTGCCGGAGCTGCCCCGCGGCGCCTGGGACCGGCCGCCGTCGCACGCCGTGCTGGTCCCGCTCGCCGGGGCGCAGGGCGAGACCCTGATCCGGGGCGCACTGGTCGTCGGACTGAACCCGTTCCGGCTGTTCGACGAGCGCTACCGGGCCTTCGTCGACCTCCTGGCGGGCCAGGTCGAGGCCGCGCTGGTCGCCGCGGGCGCCTACGAGGCAGAGCGTGAGCGTGCGGAGGCGCTCGCCGAGCTCGACCGCGCCAAGACCGACTTCTTCTCGAACGTCAGCCACGAGTTCCGCACGCCCCTGACACTGATCATGGGACCGGTCGAGCAGCTGCGCGACGCCCCGCCGGAGCCGGACCGGCTCGCCGCGGAGCTCGACGTCGTGCACCGCAACGCGTTGCGCCTCGGACGGCTCGTCACCACGCTGCTCGACTTCTCCCGGCTGCAGGCCGGACGGCTGCGCGCGACGTTCGAGCCCACCGACCTCGCCGCCTTCACCACCGAGCTGAGCAGCCTGTTCCGGTCGGCGATGGAGCGCGCCGGGCTGGACTACACGGTGGACTGTCCGCCGCTGCCCTGCCCGGTCCACGTCGACCGGGAGTCCTGGGAGAAGGTCGTCCTCAACCTGCTGTCCAACGCGCTGAAGTTCACCCTGGACGGCCGCGTCGCGGTCGCCCTGCGCGCCGACGGCGACAGCGCGGTCGAGCTGACCGTCGCCGACACCGGGGCCGGGATCCCCGCCGAGGAGCTGCCCCGGCTGTTCGAGCGGTTCCACCGCATCGCCGGCACCCGCGCCCGCTCGACCGAGGGGTCGGGCATCGGGCTCGCCATGACCCGCGAGCTGGTCACCCTGCACGGCGGGACGATCACCGCGGCGAGCACACCGGGCACCGGCACCACCTTCACCGTCCGGATCCCGACCGGCACCGCGCACCTCGATCCGGACCGCGTCGCCGACACCGCGTCCGGGAGCGCACCCACCGCGACGTCGGAGGCGTTCGTCGGCGAGGCGCTGCGCTGGCTGCCCGACCCGGCACCGGCCCCGGCACCCGTCCCGGCGAGCGTCGCGGGTCCGGACGCGCCGGCCTCCGCGGGCCGGATCCTCGTCGCCGACGACAACGCCGACATGCGGGAGTACCTGCAGCGGCTGCTGGCCGACCGGTACGAGGTCCAGCTCGTCGAGGACGGGAAGTCCGCGCTGACCGCGGCCCGGGAACGCCCGCCGGACCTCGTCGTCACCGACATCATGATGCCCGTCCTCGACGGCATGGAGCTGCTCGCAGCGCTGCGCGGGGACCGTCGGACGGCCGGGGTGCCGGTCCTGCTGCTCTCCGCCCGCGCCGGTGAGGAGGCCGCGATCGAGGGCCTGGGCGCCGGTGCGGACGACTACCTGGTCAAGCCGTTCTCCGCGGCCGAGCTCGTGGCCCGGGGCAACGCCCACCTGAAGCTGGGGCGGGTCCGCCGCGAGGCCGAGGCCCGGTTCACCGCGATGGCCGACCTGGCACCGGCCCTGATCTGGGTCGCCGACCCGGACGGCGCGCGGACCTACGTCAACTCCGGCTGGCAGGAGTTCACCGGCCGGGAGGCCTCCGCCGACCTCGACGACGGCTGGACCGACGGGCTGCACCCGCACGACCGGCAGCGCTACCGCAACCGGTTCTCCCGCGCGGTCGCGTCCGGGACGGGCTGGCAGATCGAGTACCGGCTCCGCCGCGCCGACGGCGCCTTCCGCTGGATCCTCGAGCACGCCGTCCCGCTGCACACCGACGCCGACGGGGCCGTGACCGGCTGGGTGGGCAGCGGCACCGACATCACCGTGCGCTACCGCGAGTCCGAACGCCAGGCGCTGCTCGCCCGGCTCAGCCGGGAGCTGGACACCGCCGAGGACGTCGACCACCGGCTGCGGCGCCTGACCGCCCTGCTCGTCGAGACCCGGCTGGCCGACGTGTGCACGGTCCGCCGCGTCGACGAGGCCGGGCAGCTCGTCCGCGCCGCCGGGGCCGCTCCGGACACCACGACCGAGGCGCTGCTCGACGAGCGCCCCGACGAGACCTCGTTCGGCCGGCAGGTGCTCGATGCGGGCGCCGCGGTCCTGTGGGACGACACCGCCCCCGGCGCGACGGTCCCGGGCTCGGCCATCCCGGCGCGCTCCGCGGTCGGGGTCCCGCTGACCGCGCGCGGCCGGACGCTGGCCGTCCTGGTCCTGGTGCGGGGCCCGCAGACCACGCCGTACGCCCCCGACGACATCGAGCTCGTCACCGACCTCGCCGACCGCGCCGCGCTCGCACTCGACAACGCGCTGCTGCTCGCGGACGAGCGGGCCAACGCCGACCGGCTGGCGCTGCTGCAGCAGGCCACCGCCGAGCTGTCGGCGGCCGCCGACCCGACCGAGGTGGCCCGGACCGTCGTCACCCACCTGCGGGCGCTGCTCGGCCCCTGCCGCATCGCGGTCTACGAGCTCGACCCGACCGCCCAGCACCTGCGGGCGCTGGCCCTGCACGACGTCGCCGACCCGCAGGCGTGGCAGGAGGTGCCGCTGAGCTCGCCGATCCCGGCCGCGGTGACCGCCCGCGAGGCCCGCGCGCTGTGGCTGGAACCGGGCACCGACTGGCGCGAGCGCCACCCGCAGACGGCCGAGCTGCTCGACCGCCTCGGCCACCTGACCGTCTTCACCCTCCCGCTGGTCACCGCCGCCCGCACCGTCGGTGTCATCGCGACCGCGTTCATGACGCCGCGGCCGCTGCCACCCAGCGAGCGCGCCACCCTGCTCGCCCTGACCGACCCGGCCGCGCAGGCCCTCGAACGCGCCCGGCTCTACCGCGCCGAGCGGGAGGTCGCGCACACCCTGCAGCGGACGCTGCTGCCCATCCGGCTGCCCGACCTCGACACCGTGGAGATCGCGGTGCGCTACCAGGCGGGCGCCGCGGGCACCGAGGCCGGCGGCGACTGGTACGACGTCGTCGACCTCGGCGACGGGCGGATCGGGCTGTCGGTCGGCGACGTCGTCGGGCAGGGCGTCGCCGCGGCCGCGGTGATGGCCCAGCTGCGCACCGTCCTCTCCGGCGCCGTCCGCCAGGGTCGCGACCCCGCGTCCGCGCTGGAGCTGCTCGACGAGTTCGCGACCTGGATCCCCGGCGCCCGCTACTCGACGGCGGCCTGCGTGGTCGTCGACCCCGGCCGCGGGGAGTTGCGCTGGGCACGGGCCGGACACCTGCCCGTGCTGGTCGTCGACGAGGACGGCGGCGGCTACCTCGCGGGCGGGCACAACCCCGTCCTGGGGATCCGCGGCCGGCCGGCCTTCCGCGAGGGGGTCGCCCCCATCGCCGCCGGGCAGACGCTGGTGCTCTACACCGACGGGCTCGTCGAGCGCCGCGGCGAGGTCGTCGACGACGGACTGGACCGGCTGGCCGGGATCGCCACCGAGGTGGCCGGGCTGCCGCCGGAGCAGTTCGCCGGGCAGATCATCGACCGGGCCCTGGCCGGCGCCGCGCACACCGACGACGCGGCGCTGGTCTGCGTCCGCGTCCTGCCGCCCGACATCGACCTCACCGTCCCCGGGTCCGCCCGGGAGCTGAGGGGCATGCGCCGCCGGGTCCGGCGCTGGGCCGACCAGGTGGGTCTGGGCGAGGACCTCGGCGACGACCTGGTCCGCGCGATCGACGAGGCCGCCGCCAACAGCGTCGAACACGGCTACGCCGGGTTCGACCCGCCCGGTGACGTCCGGCTCCACCTGGGCTACACGCCGTCGGGCGGGGTGAGCGCGTGCGTCTCCGACGACGGCCGATGGCGGCCGCCGCCGAGCGACCCCGGCCACCGCGGGCTCGGTCTGGCGATGATCCGGGCGATCGCGAGCAGCAGCGAGATCGAGCACACCGACGGCGGGACGGCGGTGCGCATGCGGATCGCCCCGACGGCCCGTCCCACCGCGCCGCACTCCGCGGCGGTCCACCGGCCGCGGGAGTCGGAGGACCGGCGGACCACCGTGCTGCGCGCACACGGACGCCGCGACGGGGTCGTGCAGGTGCTGCTCGACGGCGACCTCGACCTCGCCGGTGCCGGCGACGTGCGGGACCGGCTGCTGGAGCTCGCCGCGTCCGGGTCGGTCGACCTGGTCGTGGACGGCGCCGCCTACGTCGCGAGCAACGGCGCCGCGCTGCTCGCCGAGGCGGGCGACCGCGCGGCCGCCGGTGGGCACCGCCTGCGGATCACGGTGTCGCCCGGACCCGCCCGGCGGGCCCTGGAGCTCGTCGGTCTGGGGCCACTCCAGCCCTGATCACGGCCGTCGACAAGCGCTCTACGAAAAGCGCACGACGCGTGCTCAAACCACGAATGCTTGTGTCGCGCAAGCACATCGCGACGACGATCACATGGCCCAAGGTCGTTTCGCGGAGTAATACTTAGGAAAGCTAACCCCTGGTGGCCGTCCCTCCCGGACGGGCCGGAGGACGCGAACGGACGAGGAAGTGGGTGCCTGAGTGAACGTCACCGATCCGGAGGCCCGGGCCGAGCGCCTGGCGGCGGACCTCGACGAGAACGATCCGCAGTACCGGGCCGCGAGGCCCGACGAGACCGTCCGCGCGGCCGCACTCGGGGCGGGACCCGGTCTCGCCGCCGCGGTCGACCGCATCATGACCGGCTACGGCGACCGGCCCGCCCTCGCCCAGCGCGACACCGAGCCCTACACCGATCCCGCGACCGGCCGGACGGCCCTGCGGCTGCTGCCCAGCTTCTCCACCCTCAGCTACGCCCAGGCCTGGGAGCGGGCCCGCCGGCTCGCCACCGCCTGGGCGGCCTCCGGTGTCCGGCCGGGCGATTTCGTGGCGACGATCGGGTTCACCAGCACCGAGTACGCGACGGTGGACCTCGCCGTCGTCGCCCTCGGCGCCGTCGCGGTACCCCTGCAGCCCAGCTCGGCGCTGCCGCAGCTGCAGGCGATCGTCGACGAGACCGCCCCGGTCGTGCTCGCCACGAGCCAGGAGTACCTGGGCAAGGCCGTCGAGCTGGCCCGCGCCGCCGAGCGGACCCCACGCCTGGTCGTGTTCGACCACCACCCCGAGATCGACGACGAGCGCGAGGCCCTCGCCGAGGCCGCCGTCGCGCTGCCCACGGTGCAGACCCTCGACGAGGTCCTGGACGGCGCCGCGCAGCTCCCGCTCGCCCCGCTGCACTCCCCCGACGGCGACGACGACCCCCTCGCGGTCCTGATCTACACCTCCGGCAGCACCGGCGCCCCGAAGGGGGCGATGTACCCGCAGCGGGCCCAGTGGCGCGCCTGGAGCGGCCACGCGATGAGCCTGCCCGCCACCCGCCCGACGATCAGCCTGAACTTCATGCCGCTCAGCCACATGATGGGCCGTACGGTGCTGCTGAGCACGCTCGGCTCCGGCGGCATCGCGTACTTCGTCGCCCGGTCGGACCTGTCGACCCTGTTCGAGGATCTCGCGCTCGCCCGGCCGACCGAGTTCCACGTGGTGCCGCGGATCTTCGACATGCTGTTCCAGCTCTTCCAGTCCGAGCTCCACGCGCGTTCCGGTGACGGCGGGGACCCCGCCGCCGCCGAACGGGCCGTCCTCGACGACCTGCGCGAGCGGGTGCTCGGCGGCCGGATCCTGCGCGCACTCGTCGGCAGCGCCCCCATCTCCCCGGAGATGAAGGAGTTCGCCCAGGCCGTGCTCGGCGTGCCGCTGCACGAGGGCTACGGCTCCACCGAGTGCGGGGTCGTGCTCATCGACGGCGTCGTCCAGTCCCCGCCGGTGACCGCCTGGAAGCTGGTCGACGTCCCCGAGCTCGGCTACCACACCGACGACCACCCGCACCCGCGCGGTGAGCTCCTGGTGCGGACCGACGACATCTTCCCCGGCTACTACCACCGCCCCGAGGTCACCTCCTCGGTCTTCGACGACGACGGCTACTACCGCACCGGCGACATCATGGCCCAGGTCGGGCCGGACCGGCTCGTCTACGTCGACCGTCGCAACAACGTGCAGAAGCTCTCCCAGGGCGAGTTCGTCGCCCTGTCCAAGGTGGAGGCAGCCCTCACCCACGACCCGGCGATCCGGCAGGTCTTCGTCCACGGCAACAGCGACCGGCCCTACCTGCTCGCCGTCGTCGTCCCGTCGCAGGACCTGCTCGACCGCGTCTCCGACCCGCAGGAGCTGCACGGCGAGCTGACCGCGGCGGTGCAGCGCACCGCGCGCCGTGCCGGCCTCGAACCGTACGAGATCCCGCGCGACCTGATCGTCGAGCCGGAACCGTTCAGCATGGCCAACGGCCTGCTCTCCGACATCCGCAAGCTGCTGCGCCCGCGGCTGCGCGAGCGCTACGGCGAGCGGCTCGACCAGCTCTACGCCGAGCTGGCGCGCGCCGAGAACGACGAGCTGGCCGCGCTGCGGGCGAGTGGTGCCGACCAGCCGGTGCAGGAGACGGTGATCCGCGCCGCCCGGGCGCTGCTCGGCGCCTCCAGCACCGAGGTCACGCCGGACGCGACGTTCCTCGACCTGGGCGGCGACTCGCTGTCGGCGCTGAGCTTCTCGAACCTGCTGCACGACGTGTTCGGCGTCGAGGTCCCGGTCGGCGTCGTCATCAACCCGGCCGGTGACCTGCGGTCGGTCGCCGCGCACATCGAGCGGCTGCGCGACGGCGACGCCGTCCCGACCCCGGCGAGCGTGCACGGACCCGACGCCGTCGAGATCCGGGCGGAGCACCTGCGCCTCGACGCCTTCCTCGACCCCGCCACCCTCGCCGCCGCCCCCGGGCTGCCCGCGCCGGCCGCGGGCGAGCCGCGGACCGTGCTGCTCACCGGGGCCACCGGCTTCCTCGGCCGCTTCATGTGCCTGGACCGGCTCGAACAGGCCGCGCGCACCGGCGGCACCGTGGTCTGCGTGGTCCGCGGTTCCGACGACGCCGCCGCCCGCCGCCGGCTCGACGAGACCTTCGACTCCGGCGACCCGGAGCTGCTGCGTCACTACCGCGCGCTCGCCGAGGAGCACCTGGAGGTCCTCGCGGGCGACCTCGGCTCGCCGCGACTCGGACTCGACGAGCCGACCTGGGAGCGGCTCGCCTCCGAGGTCGATGTCGTGCTGCACCCCGGTGCGCTGGTCAACCACGTGCTGCCCTACGGCCAGCTGTTCGGCCCGAACGTCGTCGGCACCGCGGAGGTCGTGCGCCTCGCGCTCACCACCCGGCTCAAGCCGGTGGTGTACCTGTCGACGATCGGCGTCGCCGACCAGATCCCGGCGGGCTCGTTCGCCGAGGAGACCGACATCCGCGAGATGAGCGCGGTCCGCCACGTCCACGACGGCTACGCCAACGGCTATGCCATGAGCAAATGGGCCGGCGAGGTGCTGCTGCGCGAGGCGCACGACCTGTGCGGGCTGCCGGTCACGGTGTTCCGGTCGGACATGATCCTGGCCCACACCCGCTGGGCCGGGCAGCTCAACGTGCCGGACGTGTTCACCCGGCTGATCGTCACCCTGCTCGCGACCGGGCTGGCCCCGGCGTCGTTCTACGAGCCGGGCCCCGACGGGGGCCGGGCCCGCGCGCACTACGACGGGCTGCCGGTCGACTTCAGCGCCGCCGCCGTCGACGGGATCGGTACCGACGGCTCGGCCGGGTTCCGCACCTTCCACCTGTTCAACCCGCACGACGACGGCATCTCGCTCGACACCTTCGTCGACTGGCTGGTGGAGGCGGGCCACACCATCACCCGTCTCGACGACTACGTGGAGTGGCGCGACCGGGTCGAGACCGCACTGCGCGGGCTGCCCGAGCAGCAGCGCAAGCACTCCCTGCTGCCGGTGCTGCGCTCCTACGACAAGCCGGCCGACGCGGTGCCCGGCAGCGCGGCGCCGACGGCGGCGTTCCGGGCCGCGGTGCAGGCGGCCCGGCCGGGCGGCTGGACCGACATCCCGCACCTGGACCGGGCGCTGATCGAGAAGTACGACGCCGACGTGCGGCTGCTCGGCCTGGTCTGACCGGGACCGTGATACACGGTGCGGCTCCACCGATTGCCGGGGGTCGCACCGTGTGTCACGGTACGGGAGCGTGACCGTGCCGTCCGTGGCGCGGTTCCTCCCCTGGGGCGACCGGCCGGGTCCCGTGGTCGCCCCGACCCGGCGGCTCGTTCCGACGCGTCGGCCGCGCGGTCGTCAGGACCGCCCGCCACGTGTCCCGAGGGCCGACCGGAGCACACGCATGACGACGTCCCCACCCGCGGGCACGCCCGCCCACCCCACCCCTGCGGCGACCGCGGGCGGGTTCGGTGAGCTCGCCACCCTGGTCTCCGACGCCGGCCTGCTGCGCGAGGCCCGCCGCCCCTACCTGCTGCTGTTCGCGGCGAACGCCGTCCTGCTCGCCGGCGGCGTCGCCGCGTTCGTATGGCTCGGGCCGTCGTGGTGGCAGCTGCTGCCCGCGGTGTTCTTCGCGGTCGTGACCACGCAGCTGGCCTTCATCGGCCACGACGCGGGCCACCGCCAGATCTTCGCCGGCCGGCGCGCCAACGACGTCGTCGGCCACCTCCACGGTGGGCTGGTCGGGCTGAGCTACGGCGCCTGGGTCACCCAGCACACCGCCCACCACGCCCATCCCAACCACGCCGACGACGACCCGGACATCGACATCCCGTTCCTCGCCTTCAGCCCCGAGCAGGCCGCCGCCGCACGCGGGCCGGTCCGGTGGATGATCGGCCACCAGGCCTACCTGTTCCTCCCGCTGCTGTTCCTGGAGGGCTGGAGCCTGCACGTCACCGCCGTCCGGGCAGTCGTCCGTCGTCAGGTCCCCCGCCCGCGGCTGGAGGCGGCGCTGCTCGTCGCGCACGCGGTCGGCTACCTGGGCGCGGTGTTCTGGGTGCTCGACCCGCTGCAGGCGGTCGCCTTCGTCGTCGTCCACCAGGGGCTGTGGGGCGTGTACATGGGGCTGGCGTTCGCGCCGAACCACAAGGGGATGCCGGTCGTCCCGGCGGGCCTGCGTCTGGACCACCTGCACAAGCAGGTGTCGACCTCGCGCAACGTGCTCGGCGGTCGGGTGCTCGACCTCGCGATGGGCGGCCTGAACTACCAGATCGAGCACCACCTGTTCCCGCGGATGCCGCGCCCGCACCTGCGTCGCGCCCAGCCGGTCGTGCAGGCGTCCTGCGCCGCCCACGGCCTGCCCTACACCCGCACCGGGCCCCTGCGGTCCTGCGCCGAGGTCCTGCGTCACCTGCACGCGGTCGGTGCCCCGCTGCGCCGCCCCGCCGGGCCGCCGGCCACCTGACCCGCCCCCGGGTCCGCTCGGGGCAACCTCCGGAGGAGGACCACCAGCATGGACGACCGGCACCCGCCCCCGACACCGACGACACCCGCCCCGGCGACCTCTGCCCCGTCTGCCCGCACCGCTGGGAGGACCACGACGCGATCGACCGAAGGTTCTGCTCGGCGAAGATCGCGGGCGGGTCCTCGCAGGGGTGCGTCTGCCGGAAGGGGTGACCGGGCCGCGCCGTCCCGCCGTCGGGGCGGCTACGCCGCCACCAGCAGCTGCTGCCCCGGCGCCCGGAGCGGGTCGGCACCCGCGCTCACCAGTGTCACGCCGTCGGGCAGCCCGGCCTGCCGGGCTGCCCGACGGCGGCGGCGGAGACCCTGGTACCGAGGCCCGGCGGGCAGGACCTCGGTCGCGAGGCGTTCGATGGCGGCGAGCACCGCGTCGCGCTCGCCGGAGGACTCCACGTGCAGCACCCGCCCGGCCCCGCTCCCCCGGACGAGGTCGACGAGGCGCCGGACACCGGCGCCAGCCCGGTGAAGGAGGCGAGGACCAGCCCGAGCTCGTCGGGCAGCCCGCTGGGCCACCGTTCGATGCCGGTGCCGAGCACCTCATGGTCCATCATCGGCCCGGCCCGACCCGGCCGACGCCAGCCGGACTCTGCCCGGGGAAGCGGTGGGTGAACAGCATGACGCCGAAGGAGGGAGCAGCCACGCCTTGACCGTACCGGATGTCGTTGTCGATTAGAGCGAACCGTGCCCGGGGTCGGGCCGGGCGAGCCGGTCGTCGTTGCGCCGGGCGATGAGCTCGGTACGCGAGCGCACGCCGAACTTCGCGTAGATCCGCGTCAGGTGGTACTGCACGGTCTTCGGCGACACGTGCAGCTCCGCGGCGACGTCGCGGGTCGACATCCCCCGTGCGACCAGGGCCTCGACGGCCGACTCCTGGGGCGTCAGGTCGACCGGTGCCCGCTCGTCGCGACCGGCGCCGACCCCGCCCGCCCGGAGCTCGCGGTCGCAGCGGTGGACGTGGACGGTCGCTCCGAGCGCGTCGAAGTGCTCGCGCGCGATCAGCAGGGACGTGTCGGCGTCGCGCCGCTTGCCCGCACGCCGCAGGGTCTGGCCGTAGGCGAGGTGGATCCGGGCCAGGTCGTAGCGCAGCGCCATGCCGTCGATCGCCCGCACCGCTGTCTCGAAGGCCTCCGTGGCCGCGTCGACGTCCCCGTGCGCGCCGTGCCACCGGCCCCGGGCGGCGCCGAGCCGGGCCAGGGTCGACCGGTGCCCGCGCCGCGCCGCGAGGGCCTCGTGCCGGTGGAGGACGGTCTCCGCCTCCTCGAGCCGACCGGTCAGCACGAGGGCGTTCGCGTAGACGTCGGCCCACGGCCACCAGCCGGGCTCCCGCAGACACCCGTCGGAGCCGGACCTGTCCAACGGCGCGAGCACCCGGACGACCCGCTCGTAGTCGGCGGCGGACTCCGCGATGTGGGCCCGGGCGAGGACCGCGGGCACCCGCATGATCTCGTAGGCGGCCCCGCCCGCCTCACTGCGCCGCGCGGCGCGGTCGGCCGCCGCGGTGTCGCCCCGCAGCGAGTGGACCTGGGCCGCCGTCCACTCGATCAGCGGCATCGTGAGCAGGATCCCCGTGCGCTCGCCGAGGGCCCGGCCGCGGTCGGCCGCCGCGAGCGCCCCGTCCCAGTCCCCACCCAGGAACCGGGCACGGGCCAGCCAGCCCCATGCCCACAGCGAGATGCGCGACGATCCGCCCAGCAGGGTGGTGGGCGTCGCTCCCTCGAGCTCCAGCCGCGCCTCGTCCAGGTCGTCGGTCACGACCGCCAGCCAGCCACGGCCCATCGTGACCCGTTGGTGCTGCGCGCCGTGCCGGATCTGCTCGGCGGCCCGGTCGTAGGACCGTGCGGCGCCCACGGGATCGCCCGACGCCGCCTGCCCGAGCCCCCGGATGGCCGCCGCCTCCACCGCGGCCGGGGACCCCGGCTCGGCGTGCTCTCCGACGCGGTCGGCCCACTCGACGATCTCGGCTCCGCGGCAGTGCGCGAGGGCGTGGAGGACGTGGCGCTGAGCCACCAGGGCCGCGGTCGCCGGGTCGGAGCGCGGATCGACCAGCTCCCACGCCCGTCCGAGCCGGACCCCCGCCTCGGCGGCCTTGCCCTGCACGATGGCGAGATAGCCGAGCACGGCGTTGCGCAACGGTGTGTCCCGCTGGCCCTCGACGGCCGGGATCAGCGCCTGCGCGTCGAGGACCTGCCCGGCGCCGACCATCGCGTCGACCGACCGGGTGAGGTGGTCCTCGCGGTCGACGCGCGCGTCGGCGAGACGGCTCGCGTCCAGCAGGAGACCGGCGACCGAGCTCCACCGGCCCTGGGCCGCCGCGTCCGCGGACAGCGCGTCGAGCCGGTCGGCCAGCTCGGGGTCGCGCCCGGTGGTCGCCGCGGCGAGGAGCCGGAGACGGCGTTCCGGGGAGTCGACGAGGTCGGCGGCGGCACGCCGGAGCGCGGCCGCGCGCGCCGGCCCCACCGAGTCCAGGACCGCGGCCCGCACCATCGGGTCAGGTGGGCTCACCCGCGGGCCGAGCTGCCCCCCGGCGCGGACGACGAGACGGGCGTCGGAGGCCTCGCCCAGCGGTTCCAGGACCTCGTCCAGACCTGCGACCCGGGCGGCCTCGTGCAGTTCCACCCGCTCGCCGAGGACCGCGACGGCCTCGACGAGCGCGCGGGCGCCCGCGCCGATCCCGGCCAACCTCGCACGCACGGCCGTCGACGTCGCCGCCGGCGGCGGGAGCCGGAGGAACGGGTCGGCCCAGTCCTCGGCGTCCACCTCGGTGAGCAGGGCGACGACGTGCCGGGGCGTGCCCCGGGTGTGGCGCCGCAGCCGTTCGGCGGCCGGCGCCGTGAGCGGGCGGCCGAGATCGGAGGCGATGGCGCCGATGCTGCGCGCGTCGAGCGGGTCCAGGCGCACGGTGTGCTCGACCCGGGCCAGGAGGTCGTGCTGCTCGGCCCCCGCCCGCAGGGGGTCCACGGCCAGCACCACCAGGATCGCCGTGCGCGCATGGTGGGCGACCAGCGTGCTCAGGGCCTGGAGGGACGCCACGTCGGCCGCGTGGGCGTCGTCGACGACGACCAGGCCGCCGTCGCGGCCGATCCGGTCCGCGAGCTGCCCGGCGATCTCGAACGGTGTGGCCCGCGCGTCGATCCCCTCCGCCAGCTGGGAGACGACCCCGCCCGCCCGGGACCGTTCCCAGGGCGCCGCGCGTGCCCGCAGGACCACACCGTCGGTCGCGCGGACCAGCGCGTCGAGAACGGTGGTCTTCCCGTAGCCCGAGGGCCCGGTGAGGACGACCGTGCACGCCGGGCCGGTGGCGGTCGGGCGGTACGCCGACAGCCGGTCGACGACGGCGTCGCGGCCGGAGGGGGACGTCATGCCCCCATCCTGGCGAACGACGAGGTCACCCGAGGTCGCCTCCTGCCACCGGCAGGACCGTCCCGGTGATGTAGGAGGCCTCGTCCGAGGCCAGGAACGTCAGCGCGGCGGCCTGCTCGTCGAGCGTGCCGTAGCGCTTCATCAGCGACGACTCGGTCGTCTGCTCGACGATCGTGGCGTACCAGCCGCGTTCCTGCTCGCCCTGCGGCGCCGGACCGCGGGGGGTCCGTCGCGGCGGCGCGTCGGTTCCCCCCGGTGCGGTGGCGACGACCCGGATCCCGTGCGGTGCCAGCTCGAGCGCGAGAGCCGAGGTGATCGCGTTGACCCCGCCCTTCGCGGCCGCGTACGGCACCCGGTTGAGCCCGCGGGTGGCGACCGAGGAGACGTTCACGATCGTCCCGCTCCCCCGCTCGACCATGTGCGGGGCGACGGCACGACAGGACCACAGGGTCGGCCACAGCGACCGGTCGATCTCGGCCCTGATCTGCTCGGGCGGGTAGTGCTCGAACGGCTTGGCCCAGATGGTCCCGCCGACGGTGTGGATCGCGACGTCGACGCGGCCGAACCTGCCGATCGCGGCCTCGACGACGGCGGACGCACCGTCCCAGGTCTCGAGGTCGGCGGTGACGCCGATCGACGTCGACTCCGCGTCCCCGTCGGCGGCCAGCTCCCCGGCCAGCTCGTGGACGTGCTCGGCGCGGTCGGCCAGCACGAGGCTGCCGCCCTCGGCCACGATCCGGCGGGCCGTGCACTCACCGATCCCCTGTGCGGCGCCGGTGACCACCACGACCTTGCCGGCGAACCGGCCCGGCGTGACGAACCGGGGCCGTCGCCGCTCGTCGGTGTCCCGCATCGCGCGCCGCATCGTCGCCTTGGAGTTCCGCGCGTGGTCGACGATCAGGGACCGCGCGGCGTCACGGTCGCCGGCCTCGAACGCGTCGACGATGTCGAGGTGATCCTGCGCGCAGTCGGGGTGGCACCACACCGCCGAGCGCAGCGTCTCCGCCATCGCGCCCTTGACCCCGAGCGCCTGGTAGGCGCGCAGCAGGTGCTCGTTCCCGGTCAGGGTGAACAGGGGGTCGTGGAACGCGGCGTTGGTCTCGGTGTAGGCGTGGGCGTCGGTGAAGCGTTCGCCGTCCCGGTCGACGTAGGGCACGGTCGCCTGGGCGAGGAGCCGGTACCCGGCGATCTGCCGGGTGTCGAGCCGCCCGATGACGAGCTCCAGCGCCCCGAGCTCGAGGCCCTGCCGGGCGTCGAAGATCGCGTCGGACTTCCGGATCGACGGATGCTCCTCGCCGATCTCGTAGCCGTCGGCGGCGACCACGCCCGCTCCGGACCGAGCGGCCGCGGCGGGCCGCTCGACCAGTGGGCGGAGGTCGTCGGACCGTCCGAGCTCCTGGGACTGCACCGTCCGCGCGTCGGGGCTGACGACGAGTCCGGCGTCGTCGTCCAGGCCGGTGGGTTCGCCGCCTGCCACGAACGGGGTGCCGATCCGCTGGCCGGCGATGCGCCACACCGCGTCGGTCGAGCCGACGGACTCCGGTCGACCGCCATCGTGGCGCGGTTCCGGTTCCCCGAACGTCGTGACGGTCCGGCCGTGGATCCCCCTCCCCTCCCGGCCCCCGAGGGTCGGGAGCACACCGTCGCACCCGGGCGGGACCACCGGAGCGGCCCCGGGCTCCGCCGGATCGTCGGCCCTCCCCCCGCCCCCGTCGTGCCCGGGGGCGACGGCCACGGGTTCGGCGGACACCGTCTCCCCCACCTGCTCGACCGGGGAGGCGGCGAGCGCGAACTTCTCGTAGTAGAAGCCCGCCGGCTCGTGGCCCTGCTCGGCGAAGAAGGAACGGACGGCCTCGACCATCGGCGGCGGCCCGCACAGGTAGACCGCGGCGTCGCCGTCGTGCAGGTGCTCCGGCCGGACGAGCGTCGTGACGTAGCCCCGGTTCGGCGCGGTGGTCTCCTCGGCCGCGACGCAGTACTCCCAGGTCAGGCCGGTCCGGTCGGCGAGGGCGCGCAGGGTGTCGAGCTCGACGACGTCGGCGTCGGTCGACGCGCCGTAGACCAGGTGCACCGGCCGGTCGCTGCCGGTCGCGTCGAGGGTGCGCAGGATGGACAGGATCGGGGCGAGTCCGGTGCCGCCCGCGAGCAACAGCAGGGGGGCGTCGGACTCACGCAGGAAGAAGCTGCCGTGCGGCCCGGTCAGCTCGATCTCGTCGCCCACCCGGGCACGCCGGTCCAGGTACTCCGACATCCGCCCACCGGGCGTGAGCTTGACGAGGAACCCGAGCTCGGCCTCGTCGGGCCCGTTGGAGAACGAGTAGGACCGGGTGACGTCGGTGCCGGGGACGGCGATGTTGACGTACTGCCCGGGCAGGAACGCGAGCTCGTCGCGCTGCTCGATCCGGATCCGCAGGTCGACGGTGGTCTCCGAGAGCCGGTTCACCGCGGTGACCGTGCCGGTGTGGGTCGCCGCGGCGGTCTTCGCGACGTCCGAGGTCGTCGCGATCTGCAGGACGAGGTCCGACCGGGGCCTGGCCTGGCAGGCGAGCAGGTATCCCCGCTCGGCCTCGTCGTCGGACAGGGCGTCCTCGAGGTAGGAGCCGGCGTCGTAGCTGCCGGACTCGCAGAAGGCCTTGCACGTGCCGCAGGCGCCGTCGGAGCAGTCGAGCGGGATGTTGATCCGGGACCGGTAGGACGCGTCGGCGACGCTCTGGTCCTCCCGGCACCGGATGAACCGGGTGACACCGTCCTCGAACGAGAGCGCGACCTGGTGGGACCCCGGCGCGGCGCTCGTGGAGGACGGTGCGTCAGCGGTGGCGGTCATCGCCGTCCTCCCTGCTAGAAGTGGTAGATGTCGACGACGTGGTGGATGTAGTCGTTCTTCAGCACCACGGTCTTGCGGCGGATCAGCGGGGCGTCCCCGGAGAAGTCGATCGTGTAGAACGACGTGCCGTAGTACGGGTCGACCGTCTTGTACCGGAAGTACATGGTGTGCCAGTTGAACCGGACGTCGGCCAGGTCACCGCGACGCTCGATCACCTCGACGTTGGAGATGTTGTGACTGGTCCGGGGCTCGGGGATCGAGGTCGCCGACGACCGCTCGGTGCGGATGCGGAAGACCCGGTCCTCCAGGCCGCCCTTGTTGCCGTAGTAGATCAGCGAGATCTCGCGCTGCGGGTCGGTGGTGAGCAGGTCGTGGTCGTCCCAGGACGGCATCCAGTAGACGACGTCGTCGGCGTAGCACTCGAGCCACTTCTCGAACTCGCGGTCGTCGAGGTAGCGCGCCTCGCGGTACAGGAACTGCTCGATCGCGTTCTGCGTGATCGGCGTGGGCGCCGCGGACGGGGCCGCGGGACCGGTGCCCTTCTCGGTGGTGGTCATCGTGCCTCGGCCCTTCCCGCGCCGGCCTGCGCGTTGGCGGCGCGCCGGTCCTCGGCGGTCAGGGAGCCGTGTCCGTGCGCGCCGTGCCCGTCACCGGAGGCCTCCTTCGCCGCGGCGGCCCGCATGATCCGCTGCCAGTAGCCGTGCTGGACCGGGAACAGTCCCTCGTCCTCGTTCTTCATCCCGGCGGAGATGACGCCGGGCATGCCCAGGGCGGTCGCGACCTCGTCGGGGCCGCTCAGCCAGTGCTCGGCACCGCGGGACATGTCGTTCCACGGGGCGGTGGTCGCGTGGAAGGTGAGCTGGCAGGAGCGGAACTCCTCCAGGTCGTCGGGGGTGGCCATGCCCGAGGCGTTGAAGAAGTCCTCGTACTGGCGGATCCGGTGCGCGCGGGCGGCGTCGCTCTCCCCCTTCGGCGCGATGCAGTAGATCGTCACCTCGGTCCGGTCCGGAGCGAGGGGGCGGAACATCCGGATCTGGGTGGAGAACTGGTCCATGATGAAGACGTTGGGGTAGAGGCACAGGTTGCGGCTGCCCTTCACCATGAACTCGCCCTTGGCCTCGCCGAACCGCTCCTTGAGCGCGTCCAGCTCGCTCCACAGCGGACGGTCCTGCGGGTTCGCGGCCCAGGTCCACAGGCACAGGTGGCCGTTCGGGTAGGACCAGTAGCCACCGCCGGACTTGCCCCAGCCACCGGCGTCGAGGGCCTTCGTGTCGTTCGCCGACTCGCCCGAGCTGCGCCGGGAGGTGGTGGCGGCGTAGTTCCAGTGCACCGACGAGACGTGGTAGCCGTCGGCCCCGTTCTCGGCCTGCACCTTCCAGTTGCCGTCGAAGGTGTAGGTGGAGCTGCCGCGCAGCACCTCCAGGCCGTCCGGGGACTGGTCGACGAGCATGTCGATGACCGTGGTGGTGTCACCCAGGTGCTCGGACAACGGCAGCACGTCCGGGTTGAGCGACCCGAACAGGAACCCCCGGTAGGACTCGAAGCGGGCGACCTTCGTGAGGTCGTGCGAGCCGTCGGTCGCGAAGCTCTCCGGGTAGCCGGCGCCGTCGGGCTCCTTGACCTTGAGCAGCGTCCCGTCGTTGCGGAAGGTCCAGCCGTGGAACGGGCAGGTGAGCGTCAGCCGGTTGTCGGTCTTGCGGCGGCACAGCATGGCCCCGCGGTGCGCGCAGGCGTTGATGAGACAGTGCAGCTCACCGTGCCGGTCCCGGGTGATGAGGATCGGCTGCCGGCCGATGTGGCCGGTGAGGTAGTCCCCGCTCTCCGGGAGCTGGCTCTCGTGGGCGAGGTAGATCCAGTTGCCCTCGAAGATGTGCTTCATCTCGAGGTCGAAGATCTCCTCGTCGGTGAAGATCCGACGGTTCGCGCGGTAGATCCCGGCGTCGCGGTCCTCGACGACGGCGGTGTCGAGCACCGCCCCGAGACGGTCGATGTCCACACTCATGACGTCCTCCGTGGTGGTCACTCCGGTGTGCGCGGAGAGGGCAGCGTCCCCAGGAAGTTCGCACGGCGCGGGCGGGGGCACACTGGGTGGATTCCCAGTCCTGCCCCAGGGGTCCGGACCGGTTCCGCGGTTCCTGACGCACCGCGTCTCGACCACGACGCGCGGCGTCGCGATCCGGCGTGACGCGGTCGCCACGGACCGGGTCGGCAGGAGAGGATCACCGGCATGACCGTCTGGGACACCCCCGAGCGCCGCGCCCTGCGCGACACCGTCACCCGCTTCACCGAGCGGGAGATCGTGCCGCACCTGCCCCGCTGGGAGGACGAGGGCCGTCTGCCCCGCGAGCTGCACGCGGCCGCGGCGAAGGCCGGCATCCTCGGCGTCGGGTTCGACGAGGCGCTCGGCGGCGAGGGCGGCGACCGGCTCGACGTCGCCGTGACGACCGAGGCGCTGATCGGGGCGGGCGGCAGCTCCGGGGTCGTCGCCTCGTTGTTCACCCACGGCATCGCGCTGCCGCACATCGTCGCGGCCGGGACGCCCGACCTGGTCGACCGCTTCGTCCGTCCGACGCTGGCCGGGGAGACGATCGGTTCGCTCGCCGTCACCGAGCCCGGCGGCGGCAGCGACGTGGCCGGGCTGACCACCCGCGCGGTGCGCGACGGGGACCACTGGGTCGTCGACGGCGCCAAGACCTTCATCACCTCGGGCACCCGCGCCGACTTCGTGACGACGCTCGTGCGCACCGGCGGCGAGGGTCACGGCGGGCTCAGCCTGCTCGTGGTCGAGACGGGCACACCCGGGTTCACCGTGAGTGCCCCGCTGCGCAAGATGGGCTGGCACTGCTCGGACACCGCCGAGCTGAGCTTCGACGGCGTCCGGGTGCCCGCGGCGAACCTGGTCGGCCCCGAGAACGGCGGCTTCGCCCTGGTCATGCAGCAGTTCGTCGGTGAGCGCCTCGGCCTGGCCGTGCAGGCCCACGCGACCGCCCAGCGCGCCCTGGACCTCGCGGTGCGCCACGCCCGCGACCGCGTCACGTTCGGCGAACCGCTGGTGAAGCGGCAGGTCGTGCAGCACACGCTGGTGGAGATGCACCGGCGCACCGACGCCGCGCGCACCGTGACGCGCGCCGCCCTGGAGCGCTCGGCGACGACGTCGCCGACCGACCCCGCGATGGTGCTCGCCGCGCTGATGGCCAAGAACACCGCGGTCGAGGCCGTCGAGTGGGTGGTGGACTCCGCGGTGCAGCTGCACGGCGGGATGGGCTACATGCGCGAGTCGGAGATCGAACGCCACTACCGCGACGCCCGCATCCTCGGCATCGGCGGTGGGGCCACCGAGGTGTTGACCGACCTGGCGGCCCGGCTGCTCGGCTACCGGTAGGACGGGCGGCGCTCAGGCCCGGGTCTGGTACTCCCGGGCCACGTCGACGAGCATCTGGTGCATGGCCAGCTCGGCCGGCGCCCGCAAGCGGTCCGGCCGGTGGGCCAGCAGCACCCGTCGCGACGGCGCCTCCCGGCCGAGCCCGAGCACCCGGACGTCGGGTCGCGGCGTGGTGACGGCGGTGCGCGGGGCCAGCGCCACGCCCAGCCCGACGCTGACCATCGCCTGGGCCTCCTGGTAGTCGTTCGCTTCGAACGCGATCCGCGGTGAGAACCCGGCCGCCCGGCAGCTGCGCTCCAGCACCTCCGCGACCGGGTGGTCGTGCGCCCGCACCACCCAGTCCTCGTCGGCGAGCTCGGTCATCGACGTGGTGCGACGGCGGGCGAGCCGGTGGTCCTCGGACACGACGAGCACGGTCGGGTCGTCGAGCAACGGGGTCAGCGAGAACTGGGCGGCGTCCACCCGCTGCCAGGCGTAGTCCCACAGCAGCGAGATCCCGACCCGCCCGCTCTCCAGCATCGCGATCAGCTCGTCGTAACGGGCGCTGCGCACGTCGAGCCGGATGTCGGGGTACTGGCGCCGGAACCGGCTGACGACCTGCGGCATCAGGGCGCTCGCGATCGTCGGGAAGGTGCCGATCGCCAGCGTGCCGCGGCGCAGGCCCGCGAGCTCCGCCAGGTCGGCCTCGGCGGCCTCGGCGGCCTCCAGCCGGCGCAGCACGTGCCGGGCGTGCCCGGCGAGCACGGCACCGGCCTCGGTCGGCAGCACCCCGCGGGCGAGGCGTTGCACGAGCGGCTGGCCGGCCTCGGCCTCGAGCCGGCGCAGCTGCTGCGACACCGCCGACGGTGAGTAGCCGAGCTGCTCCGCCGCGGCCGTCATCGAACCGGCGTCGAGGACGGCGGCCAGCAGCGCGAGCCGTCGGACGTCGAGCACGGGGCCTCCCGGGCGAGGAACTCGGGCCCGGTGGATCGCAGAGCTCATCCAGGGCCTGCATGTCTGCTTCACCCTAGCCGAGCCCGGGAGCTGCGGAGACGTCGGATCACGGCCCGAATCCGCTCTCCAGGCCCGTACGAGCGTGAAGCACGGCTTCACAGGTATCGACGAAGACGCGCTGGTGCTGCAGCCGAGTCGGGCGCACTGTCGCCCCATCACACCGGCCCGCGGTGCCCGCCACCGCCGACGAGGGAGCGACTCGTGCGCGACATCTCCGCCACCTGGATGCGCGGCGGCACCAGCAAGTGCTGGGTCTTCGACCGCGACGACCTGGACGTCGACGGTCACACGGTCGACGAGGTCCTGCTGCGCCTGTACGGCAGCCCCGACCCGCGCCAGATCGACGGCGTCGGCGGTGCCACCTCGACCACCAGCAAGGCCGTCGTGCTCTCCCCCGCCCGCGGCGAGGACGCCGACGTCGACTACACCTTCGCCCAGGTCGGCATCACCGACGGCGCGGTCGACTGGACCAGCAACTGCGGCAACTGCTCCGCCGTCGTCGGGCCCTACGCGCTGCGCCGCGGCTGGGTGAGCCCGACCGGTGACGTCACCGCCGTCCGGGTCCGCAACACCAACACCGGCCAGCTGATCGTGCTGGACGTCCCGACCCCCGGCGGCCGGGTCGTCGAAGAGGGCGACGAGTACATCCCCGGCGTCCCCCGGCCCGGTCTGGGCATCCGGATGTGGTTCGTCGACCCCGCGGGCCGGACCACCGGTGCGCTGCTGCCCACCGGGAACGCGACCGACGTCGTGCACGGGGTGGCGGTCACCCTCGTCGACGCCGGGGCACCGGTCGTCGTCGTCCCCGCGGCGGCCGTGGGGATCACCGGGCACGAGTCGCCCGCCGAGATCGACGCGGTGCCGGGGCTGCTGGACCGGCTCGACGTGATCCGCCGGGAGGCCGCGGTCCGCATGGGCCTGGCCCGCACCCCGCGCGAGGCCGCCCGGGCCGTGCCGAAGCTGGCGCTGGTCGCCGAGGGTGCGCCCGGCCGGTCCGACGTGGCCGTCCGCATGCTGTCGATGGGGCGTACGCACCCGGCGCTGGCCGTGACCGGCTCGATCGCGCTCACCCTGGCGGCCCGCACTCCCGGTACCGTGCTGCACGACCTCGTCGCGACGGAGCGGGAGGACCTGCTGATCGACACCCCGGCCGGCGTCATCGCCACCGTGCACGGCAGCCGGGACGGCCTGCCCGCGGTCGCGGTGCGGCGCACCGCGCGCCGGATCGCGGACGCCCTCCTGGCCCTTCCGGATGCCGCGACCGCGGCCGCCGCGGCGGCGCACGCCGCCTGAGACCCCTCCGGGAGCGGCACGCCGACCGGCTCCCACCCATCACCGGACCGCTCCGCTCACCCGAAGGACAATGATGTCGCCCCAACTCCTCTCCATCCTGGTCCTGGCCGGCATGTTCGTCGTCGCGACGATGCTGCCGATCAACATCGGGATCCTGGCCTTCGTCGCCTCGTTCGTGGTCGGGACCTTCGCCCTCGGTCTCGACGAGAAGGAGATCTTCGAAGGCTTCCCGGTCTCGTTGTTCATCACCGTCGTCGGCGTCACCTACCTGTTCTCGGTGGCGAAGCTCAACGGAACGATCGACCTGCTGGTCGACCAGGGGATCCGCCTGGTCCGGGGCCGCGCGATCCTGGTGCCCTGGGTGCTGTTCGCCGTCGCCGCGGTGCTCACCGCGCTGGGCACCTTCACCCCGGCCGCCGTCGCGCTGCTGGTGCCGATCGGCATGAACTTCGCCTTCAAGTACCGGATCAGCCCGCTGATGATCGGCATGATGGTCATCTGCGGTGCGCACGCCGGCGCGTTCTCCCCGATGGCCGTCTCCGGTGCCCTGGTCTTCGGGATCGTGGCCGACTCCGGCCTCGCGGTCTCCCAGGCCGTGCTCTTCTTCGCCAGCCTCGCGTTCAACGCCCTGCTGGGCGCCATCACCTACTTGCTGCTGCGCAACCGGGGCGAGGAGAGCTTCGTCGAGCGGCCCGAGACCACCGACACCGACGACGACCTGCCCACCGGGGGCGGCGGCGTCGCGACACTGGTCCGTACCCGGCCGCAGGTCATCACCTGGCAGCAGCGCGCCACCCTGGTCGCGCTGGTCGGCCTCGTCGTCGGCGCGCTGGCCTTCCACCTGCAGATCGGCTTCCTCGCACTGGCCGCCGGCGCCGTCCTGGCCCTGCTCGACCGCGAGAACCTGGGCAAGGCGATCGACGGCATCAGCTGGCCGACGATCCTGCTGGTCGCCGGCATGGTCACCTACGTCGGGGTGCTGGAGCACGCCGGGACGATCGAGTGGGTCTCCGAGGGCGCGGTCCACCTGGGCGCGCCGCTGCTGGTCGCGCTGGTCCTCTGCCTGGTCGTCGGCATCACCTCGGCGTTCGCCTCCTCGACCGCGATCCTGACCGCGGTGATCCCGATGGCGATCCCGCTGCTGCTCACCGGCTCGCTGCCCGCCGCGGGTGTCATCGCGGCCATGGCCATCTCGACCACGATCGTCGACGTCTCGCCGTTCTCCACCAACGGCGCGCTGGTGCTGGCCAACGCCCGGGGCGTCGACCGGACCCGCTTCTACCGCCAGGTCATCACCTACACCTGCGGCATCGTGGCCCTCGGGCCGCTCGCCGCGTGGGCGGTCCTGGTCCTGCCCGGGGCGTTCTGAGGTCCCCCCAACGTCGGTCCGGGTCCCTCCACGCGACCTGGGGTCCGGGCCGACCCGCACCGTGTGCCGGTACCTGCTCGCAGCGGGTACCGGCACACGGCCGTGCGGGGCCGGTCGTGCGTCGTCGCGGGCCGTCGTCCTGGTCGGGCGGCGGTCGGGCGGCGGTCGGCGCTGCCCCGCTCAGGCGGTGAGCCGGACGGCCTCGGCGGCGGCGCGCACCCAGCCCGCGCCGACGTCGTCGACCGGGGCGGTCACCGCAGCCCCGACGAGGACGGACCGCAGGCCAGGTCGGTCGGTGCCGATCGCCAGGACCAGGGCGAGGGCGCGGAGCTCCCAGGGGTGGTCGAGGAGCCGTTCGTCGAGCACGTAACCCGGCAGCGCCCGCGCCCACTCCGGGTCCCCGGGCGTTGCCGGGCCGTCGGACGCGACGGGCACGCCACGCAGGGCAGCCCGTCCGACCTGCGACTCGAGGTCGGCCGGGCCACGGGTCTCCCCCGCCGGCACCCGGGGGACCACGAGGTGGTGGGTGCGGGACGAGTCGGTCCAGATCGCGGTGCGCACCGCGGGGTCGTCCGGCGTCACGGTCTCGAACAGGTACTCCGAACGCGGCCGGTACCAGCTCGGCGGCACCCCGAGCACCGGCCAGCCGCTGCAGCCGGGGGCGGCGGGCAGCACGACGTTGCGCACGGTGTCGGTGTCGTGGTGGGCCCGCCAGATCCGGCCGCAGGCGCACCGGCCCAGGTCGTCGCCCAGCGCGCCGGCGCCACCGTCGCGCGCGGCGCCCGACCAGACCCGGGCCACCGCCCGGGCCCCGGTCCGGGGCCCCACCTCGTCGGCGTGGTGGTCGTACCAGCGGTCGACGGCCTCGGTGGTGGTGAGCCCACGGCGCAGCACCGCGCGTCCGACCAGATCGACCATCAGCATCACGGTGTGCTCCCCGGTGGGTTCGGCAGCGAGTTCGGCAGGGCGTTCGGCAGCGGGTTCGGCAGGGCGTTCGGCGGGGTCGGCCGCGGGTCCGGCGCCGCGCGGGCGCGGAACGAGCGGGCGGCGGCGGCCAGGTCGGACTCGACCGCGGCGGCAGGTCGTACCGGACAGGCGCCGCAGTACCGCCCGGCGGCGGAGGTGGTCCGGAAGGCGAGGCAGCACGCCCGGCGACGCACCGACATCCAGTCGGTGCCGTCGACGCGCACCGCACCGACGACGACCAGACCGCCCAGCCCGGCGTCGTGCAGCAGCGCCCGGGTCGGCCCGACGAGTGCGTCGGGACGCGGGCGCCGCCAGGACAGGTGCAGCATGCTCAGCGCCACCGCGTGCGCGACCGCGGCCCGCAGCGTGCGACGCCCGGCCCGGGTCCGTACCGCGAGGTCGTCGGCGAGTGGCAGCAGCGCCCCGTCGAGCAGCGACGCCCGCAGCGCCGCCCGGTCCCCTCGGGCGGGGCGCCCGGGAGCGGCGAGGGCGAGCCAGCCCGGGGCGTGGGGGTCCGGGCCGAGGGAGACCACCTCCGGCCGGGCGTCGAGCAGGACGTCGAGCTCGTGGAACGCGGCCAGGACCGGGGCGGTGAGGCGCAGGGCGTAGCGGTCGAGCAGCAGGACCGCCGCGACGGCACGGCGGTCGGTCCCGCGCTCGTCGGCGACGCGGTCGAGGGTGTCGTCCAGCTCCGGCCCGAGGACCCGGTGGGCCGGGGACCAGCCCTGTGGACGACCGGACCGGGCGACGAAGCGGGGCCCGAGCGGCACGCGCGAGACCGGCACCGTGCCGGGTCCGCCGTCGGCGGGCGCGGATGCGGGGAGCGGCGTCATGACGACGGCACCGGCCCGGTCCGTGGGGAGACGGACCGGGCCGGCGACCGGGTTCAGCGCGTCGCCGGCGAGATCGCGACCGGCTCGCGCCGCGCCTCGTGGTGGTTGGCGTTGCGCGGGGTGGACAGGACCTGGCGGGTCCGCTCGTCGAGGGCGAGGGAGTCCGACAGGGCGCCGCTGGAGGCCAGGGTGGTCTCCAGCGCCTCCAGCCAGTGCAGGTAGTAGCTCCACGGCTCGCCGCCGTCGCCCTTCTCCCACGAGCGGATGGAGTCGATCAGCGAGAGCTGGAACTCGCTCCACTCGTAGTGGCCCTCGTGGTAGGCGGCGACGGCCATCGCGAAGGCCCGCACCTCCCACGGCTCGGAGAACGGCTTGTCGGCGCCGGGCATGTCGCACACCAGCTTCTCGATCCGCCGGCGGGCGTCGCCCAGCTCGGTGGCGTCGGTGCGCACCCCCTCGCTCATGCCCCGGCCGCCTCGGTGACCACCGGCTTCGGCGCTCCGACCCCGATCATCGAGTCCCGGGTGACGAGCGCGGCGAGCTGCTCCTCCGACAGGTGCTCGCTGCCGGCCGGGCGCTGCGGGAGCACCCAGTAGCGCAGCTCGGAGCTGGAGTCCCAGACGCGGATCTCGACCGAGTCCGGCAGGGGGTAGCCGAAGTCCTCGGCGAGGACCTTGCGGGGCTCGCGGACGATGCGCGCCCGGAACGGCGGCGCCTTGTACCAGTTCGGCGGCAGGCCCAGGACCGGCCACGGGTAGCAGGAGCACAGGGTGCAGACGATGACGTGCTGGACGGTGTCGGTGTTCTCGACGACGACCATCTCCTCGCCCTGCAGGCCGCCGATGCCCAGCTCGCGACAGGCCGCGGAGGCGTCGGCGAGCAGACGCGCCTTGAACTCCGGGTCGGTCCAGGCCTTCGCGACGACCTTCGCGCCGAGCTGCGGACCGACCTCGTTCTCGTAGACCTCGACGAGGCGGTCGACCGCCTTCGTGGTCACGACACCCTTCTCGATGAGGACCGACTCCAGGGCCTTGACCCGTGCGGCGATCTCCTCCTGGGTGCGGAGCGGGGTGTCGGTGGGGTTCGCGGTCATGGGTCAGGCTCCCTGGGTGGCGGGGACGGGGGTGAGGTAGGGCTCCCACACGTCGAAGTAGTTGACGCCGTTGGGGTCCGCGGCCTCGGGACCCCACAGCTCGGCGGCCGTGAACTTGACGGTGTAGAGGTGCTCGGGGCAGTCACCGAGGCCGTTGCCGGCGGTGTCGGGGTAGAGGAAGGTGCCGTGCGCCGCGGTGATCACGCCTCGGTGCCCGCGGATGTAGCGAGCGCGGCGGGTGTGTCCGTACGGGCTCTCGTTCCCGATGACGACCTCGTCGCCGACGGAGAACCGGGCCTCCTTGTCGGACTCGCGGTTGGCGGGGAACCCGTTGGTGACCGCCCAGTCGACGAACTCGACGATCTCGGGGTCGGTCTCGCGCTCGGGCAGCGGCGCGTCCGGGTTCTCCAGGTAGTACTGGGTGCGCTTCTCGAGATCGGCCGGGTCGAGGATGCCCGCGACCTCGGCGTAGTGCTCGATCGTGTGCATCCAGTGCTCGTAGTAGTTCGAGAGCAGGTACTCCGCCGGGTCCATCTTCTCGATGCCGTGGCGGAACTGGTCCACGTTGAAGAGTCCGGCACGCGCGCTCTGGGCGAACATGGGGAAGACCCGCTTCTCCCACTCGGCGCGGAACACGGGCTCGCTCATGTGGTCGTTCTCGACAGGTCCGAGACCGTCGGTCCCGCCGAGGTCGAAGACTCCGTTCACTGCTGTCCTCCTACTGTGGCGAGGGCCGGTGGGGCGGGGAAGCCGCCGACGGCCTGCTCGAAGGTGTGCGCGACCCGAAGGACGGTCGCGTCGTCGAAACGCCGGCCGACGATCATCAGACCGACCGGGAGCCCGTCGACCAGCCCGGCCGGCACCGAGACAGCGGGGTGACCGGACACGTCGAACGGGGCACAGTTGCCGACCATCCCCAACGCGGTCGGCAGATAGGTGTCCAACCCGGCATCGAGCCCGATCAGCTCCGGCGCGGTGTAGGGCAGGGTCGGCATGACCAGCACGTCATAACCACTCAACGCCTGGTCGTAGGCCGCACGCAGCTCGAACGCGAGGTTGCGGGCCATGCCGTAGTAGACGCCGCCCCCGTGGCCGAAGGTGTAGCCACCCGAGAGCCCGACCAGCTTGACCGTCTTGGACAACTCCGCCCCCCGGGCGAGGCGCTGACGGTGGTAGTGCGCGATCAGCTCCGGATCGTAGAGACCCGGATAGTTCATGCCGTAGGCGTTACCGTCGACCATCTGGTAGGCCGCACCCTCGGTCGCGATGACGTTCCACACCGCCATCCCGTCCAGATGCCACGGGATCGACACCTCCTCCGCCACCAACCCGGCCCCGGCCAGAGCACCGACCGCGGCACGCACGGCCTCGTCGACGGCCGGGTCGCTCTCCGGGCGGCCGAAACCCTCGACCACGATCCCCACCCGCAACCCCGCCGCCGAGGTCTCCAGTGCGGTGAGGTAGTCGACCGGGTCCAGCTCGGTGGGCTGACGGGCGTCGAGCCCGTCGACACCCGCCAGGACCGTCAGCATCCGTGCGGCGTCGGACACCGTGCGGGTGATCGGACCCAGGTGATCGATCGTGGCCTCGATCGGGAACGCCCCGGTGTAGGGGACCAGCCCGTGAGTGGGCTTGTGCCCCACCGTCCCGCAGAACGCACTCGGGATCCGGATCGAACCACCCTGATCACCACCCACGGCCAGATCCACCGCACCCGATGCCACCAGTGCCGCGCTCCCACTCGACGAACCACCGGCATTACGGCCGGTGTCCCACGGATTGCGCACCGGCCACGGCCGCGAGGTGAAACTCGCACCCGAGAAACACAGGTCCTCACACACCGACTTCCCGGTGATCCTCGCCCCCGCCGCCAACAGCCGGGTCGCCACCGTCGCATCCCGCGACGGGACGAAACCCTCGACCGTCGCCGACCCATTGGTCATCGGCACCCCGGCCAGACAGATGTTGTCCTTCAACGCCACCGTGCGCCCGACCAACAGACCTTCGGCGGCACCCGGCACCGACGTCGTCACATACCAACCACCGAGGGGGTTGTCCGCAGGCTCCGACCACACCCGCTGCGGGGCGGTCGGCGCACTCGCGGTGTACAGCTCCTCGACGCGGTCGGACGCGGCCAGCGTCGCGGCGACCGCCGGGCCGAACTCGGCCAGCTCGGCCTCGGACAGACCGAACGCGTAGTGCTCGTTCAACGCCGCCAACCGGGCGGCGTCGGGAGGGGGTATCGCCATCGGGGTGGTGCTCCTCACGTCGGGGGATGCGAGAAACCTAGGACCGACCCCTCATCGTGTCAACGCTTGCAGACACATTGACAAGATCCGGAAGCACGGCGACCCACGCCGGCAACACGGCGTGGTCAGGGGTGCGCGGGGCCGTCGCCCATCGAGCCGAAGGTCGTGCCGCGGGCCTCCGCCAGGTACAGCGGCTGGTCGACGTGGTGCTCGCCGTGCAGGTCCAGGGTCCCGCGGGGCAGGTCGTAGCGGCCGCGCCGGATCTCGTCGGCGACGGCCACCGGGTCGGTCGAGCGGACCTTCCGGGCCGCCGCGGCCCACACGTGGATCGCCTCGAACATCGACTCCGACAGCGACGACAACGGCGGCGCCCACCGCCCGAACCGCTGCCGGTACCGCTCCAGGAGCGTCCCGTTGCGCTCGGTCTGCAGGTGCTGGAAGTAGCCGGACACCCCGTGGATCCCCTCGGCCGCGGCCGACCCGATCCGTTCGAGGGTCGCCTCGTCCATGGCGGGCCCCAGGCTCACCGTGCGGTCCCGCAGCCCCATCGCGTGGCACCGGCGCTCGAAGGCCGCGGCGTCGGCGCCGACGAAGGTGCTCAGCACGACGTCGGCACCCGATGCGGCGATCCGCTCGACGAGCGGGGTGACGTCACCGCCACCGAGGGGGGCGTACCCCTCGCCGACCAGCACCGCCCCCTGGCCGGGGAGGATCTCGCGGGCGACGGCGTTGACCGAGCGTGGCCACACGTAGTCGTTGCCCGCGAGGAACCAGCGCCGGCCGCCGGCCGCGCGCATGACCGGACGGGCCGCCGTCGCGAGCTGGGTGGCCGGCCGCTCCCCCAGCCGGATCCGCAGACGGGACTCCCCGCCGCCCTCGTTCATGTTGGTGTGCACGACCAGCACGTCCTGCCCGGACAGGGCGGCCGAGACGGCGTGGTAGGTCGCCGAGGTCGTCATCAGGAAGATCGTGCGGCAGCCGGCCCGGACCAGCCGCATCGCCTCCAGGGCCCCGGTGCCGGGGTCGGTGGCGTCGTCGGCCTCCAGCAGCTCCAGCGGTCGCCCCCCGATCCCGCCCGAGGCGTCGATCTCCTCGACGGCGAGCGCGGCCACGTTCCCCACGGCCGAGGCGAACAGGCTGCCCGACCCGGAACGGCTGGTGATCACCCCGATCCGCGGTCCGTCGGCGGGGCCGTCGGGCAGCGGATGGCCGCGGCGGCGCATCAGCCACTCCAGCCCACGGCGGTCGATCTCGGCGTCGAGCCGGACGCGGGTCCCACCGGGCGCGTCGTCGAACCGCAGCCGGATGCGGCCCCGCCAGGGCTGGTCGTGGGTGATGGTGATGGCCCGGGAGACACGCAGGTCGCTGATCCGGCCCAGCACGTCCACCGGGGGCCCGCCGGCGATCGGTGCGCGCAGCGCGACCGGGGCACCGACGACGACCCGGTCGCAGACCGCGTCGAACAGCCAGCCGGCGCCCTCGGTGCCGAACCGGTCGAAGACCACCGTCGGGGCCGCGGCGGCGAACCTCTCGACCGCGAGCGCGATCGACCCCACGGTCAGCGCCGGTGTGACGACACGCCGGTCATCCGGTCGCGTCGGCCCGATACGTCATGCCCTGATCCTCCACCGCCGCCCCCATCTCGTCGAGGGTCGACTGGAACAAGGCCCGCAGCAGGGCGATCACGTCGGCCGCCGCACCGTGCGGATCGATCGCGTAGTAGCGGAACCGGCCCGAGCGTCGCTCGGTGACCAGCCCCGCGACGCGCAGCACCCGCAGGTGGGTGGACACCGCGGTGCGCCCGACGGAGGTGATGCGCTCGGCGAGGTCTCCGGCGCTGCACTCCTCCTGCTCGGCGAGCACCGTGAGGATCTCCCGGCGGACGGGATCGGCGAGCGCGTCGAAGGCGAGGCCCGCTTCCTTGCCGCCGCCCGAAGCGTCATGATCTGATGACACGTCAGGGATAGTAGCGTGAACCGCTCCGGGACGCGTGCCCGTGTCGCGGTCCTGTGCCCACGGCCACCGGGACCGAGTGCGGGTGACTCACCGGGTCAGGTCGACCACGACCCGGCCCGGCGCCGTCCGTCCGCGCAGCGCCCCGGGCCGCCCGCGGGATCTCGCGCCACCCGACGACCAGCCCGACGCCCGGGTCGATCGCCCCCGCGGTAACCAGGTCGAGCACCCGCCGACCGACACCGACCGGACCGCCGGGGAGCACACCGACACCGCACGTCCGGTGCGCATGACGGTGAACGGGCAGCCGGTCCGCCACCACGTCGAGCCGCGCCGCACCCTGTCCGACTTCCTGCGCCGCGACTGCGGCGCCACCGGGGTCCACCTGGGCTGCGAGCACGGGGTGTGCGGGGCGTGCACCGTCCTGCTCGACGGCCGCACGGCCCGCTCCTGCTGCACCCTCGCGGTCCAGGCCGACGGCGGCGAGGTCACCACCGTCGAAGGACTCGCACAGGGCGGTGAGCTGGATCCGTTGCAGGAGGCGTTCTGGCGTCACCACGGCCTGCAGTGCGGGTTCTGCACGCCCGGCATCCTGCTGACGGTCACCGAGTTCCTCGCGGAGAACCCCGATCCCAGCGACGAGGAGATCCGCGCGGCGATCTCGGGGAACATCTGCCGGTGCACGGGGTACCAGTTCATCGTCGACGCCGTCCGCAGCGCCGCGGCCGTGCTGCGCGGCGAGCCCGCACCACAGGCCCCGGTGGACAGGGAGGGGTGACGGCCGCCCGTCCGGCCGGTCACCGCGCGGCGAGCAGCACCCAGGTGTGCCCCGGACGCACGGGCATCTCACGGCCGTCGGGGGTCGTGAGACGGAGGGGGTCGGCGACGGCGGGACGGGACCACCGTGCGGGGAAGGAACGACCCTCACGCAGGACCTCGGCCTCGCCCGCCCCGACGGTGAGCGCGATCGGGGAGACCGAGCCGGCGCTGTCGCGGACCGACGACTCGGCGACGGCGACCCGTTGCACGACCACCGTGTCCGCCCGCACCGGTCTCCGGTCCGGACCGGAGACCGCGGTCCGGTCGCCGGTCGCGACCGTCCAGGTGTCGTCCTGCGCGCTCCAGGTGACGGTGACGGTGGTGGCCCCGACCCGGACGGAGCGCTGCGGGACGGGGGCTCCCCCGTCCGGCGCCGGGCCGAAGCGCAGGCCGATGTCCTGGACCGGCCCCGCCTGCGGCACCCGTCCGCGCAGTGCCGTCAGGTCCACGTAGACGTTCAGCGGCGCCGGCCGCCGGTCGTCACGCCGGAACGCCTCCGGCAGGTCGCGGGACACGACCGGGACCACCGCGGCGGCGCGGAGCCGGTCCATGACCGGTGGCGCGGCGCCGGAGAAGACGAGGGCGGGCCGGCCGTAGGCGCCGAGGACGCCGATGTCGGTCTCCCGGGCGCTGCGCACCGGCCCCACCGAGCGCGGCAGCTGCGAGGCGAACACCGCGAGCAGCCGGGTGAGACCACCCTCGACCGGCTCGACGTAGACGACGTCGGCCGCCTCGACGCCGTCCCACGGGCGCGCCGCCGCGGTGTTGTCGATCTTCACGGCGAACACCCGTGCCCCCGGCTCGGAGGGCAACCCGGTGAGCGGTGACAGCAGCGGTGCCGGTGTCGCCGGAGCGGTCACCGGCACCGGGACCGCGGGCGACGGCGCGCATCCGACGGCGCCCGTCAGCACCAGCCCGAGAAGGGCCGCGACCACCGGATGTGCACGCACCGGCGCACGGTACTCCCGCGCCGCCCGTGCGTCAGCGGTCGAGCCGCGGGTGCTCCGGCGGCAGGACGTCGAGCGCGTACCGGCGTCGGGTCGCGTCGGGGCCCAGCATCGCCGACAGCGGACCCGCGATGTCGTCGGCGGCGGCCCGCACCGTGCCCGCGAGCCTCCGGAGACCGTCCTCGTCGACGGCGGCCTGGGGCCCGGACAGCGACAGCGCACCCATCACCTCCGACGCCGAGGTCAGCGGAACCGAGATCCCACGCCGACCGGCGTGATTGGCGGCGGAGGAGAAGGCGAACCCGTCGCCGCGGATGCGGCGCAGCTCCGTGCGCAGTGTGCCGTCCTCCTCCCCCGCGCGGGCCCCCAGGACGGCCTCGATCTCCGACTCGGGAAGGTGGGCGAGGATGGCCCGGCCACTGCACCCCCGGGTCAGCGGTGACCGCTCGCCGATCCGCGTCCGCCACGACGGGTCGTGGTCGTGCGGAGGCACGGCAGCCAGCAGCAGGACCCGGTCGTAGCCGCTGCGCACGTGCAGCCGCGCGCTCAACGACGTACCACCCGCGAGCCGGACCAGGACCGGGTAGGTGAGCGCGCGGAGCTCGGGCCAGGGGCCGAGCAGCGCACCCAGCCCGATCGCCCGGGTCCCGACCCGGTACCCCCGGCGGCCGACGTGGTCGACGAAACCTTCCTCCTGCAGGGCCCGCAGCACGCGGTAGGTCTGGCTGACCGGTGCGCCCAGCCGCTCCGCGACGGCGGGCAGCGCCGCCGGCTGCTCCATCCCCGCCAGCGTCTCCAGGACCACGACCGAGCGTGCGAGGACCGACGTCGTCGGCGTAGTTGTCACGAGGTGCAACTTAGGTCGTCCGGCGCCGTCGCCCGACTCCAGACTGGATCCATGCACAACGACGCGATCTCCGAAACGATCACCGACCGCACCGAGCTGTTCGCCCACCTCGCCGACCCCGCCACGGCCGCGGCGTTCTTCGAGCGGGTGGCCGACGACGTGTCCTGGACGGTCGAGGGCACCCATCCCCTCGCCGGGCACTACGCGTCCAAGACCGCCTTCACCACCGCGACCTTCGACCGCCTCAGCCCGCTCATGCGGGACGGGGTCCGGCTCGAGGTGGTCGACCTGCACGTCGCGGGAGACGTCACGGTCGCCGAGTTGCACGCGACGTCGACGACCCTCGACCGAGCCCCCTTCGACAACGACTACTGCTGGGTCTGCCGTTTCGACTCCCCCGAGCCCGACGCCCGCATCGTCGAGGTCCGCGCCTACCTCGACAGCGCGATGGTCGCGTGGACGGTGACCCGCAACGAGGCGCTGAAGGCGGGCTGACCCGCCCGGTTCACCGGCCGGTGGGGCGGTGCAGGTAGCGCCCCGTCGGCTGCCCACAGACCGTGCCGCCGTCGAAGATCCGCCTGCCCCGCAGGAAGGTGGTCTCGACCGTCGCGCCGATCTCCATCCCGCGGAAGGGCGTGTACTCCTGGGTGGACTCCGAGTCGGCCGGGTCCACCACGACCGAGCGGTCGGGGTCGACGAGCACGATGTCGGCGTCGAACCCGGGCGCGATGTCGCCCTTGGTGGGCAGCCCGAGGCGCTGGGCCGGGTTGGTGGACACCAGCTCAGCGACCCGGGACATCGACAGGCCGCGCTTGCGACCCTCGCCGACGAGGCCGGGCAACAGGTACTCGGTGCCACCGAAGCCGGACTTCGCCGCGAACACGTCGTCGCGGTCCGCGCCGAACTTCTTCTCCTCCTTGCAGCAGGCGTGGTCGGACACGACCCAGCTGACGTCACCGGCGAGCAGGTGCTCCCACAGCTTCTCCACGTCGGCGCGGGGCCGCAGCGGCGGGTTGACCTTGCCGCCGACCCCGTCCGCGGTGGTGACGTCGGCGAGCAGGTGGCCGATCGTCACCTCGCGGCGAAAGTCCACGTGCGGGAACGCCCGGGCCATGAGCATCGCCGCCTCCATCGCCTTGGCCGACGACAGGTGCAGCAGGTTGATCGTCGGCAACCGGGCCGCCGACCGTGATCGAGGGCCGGTTCGGCCAGCTCGGCGGTCAGCACGGCGGCGGGATGTTCTGGACCCTGGCGATCTTCGGCGCGGTCTGGGCGGTGTTCGCGCTGGCGTTGCTGCGTGACCTGCCCGAGGAGTCGTCGCGGGTGAACGCCGCCGAGCGGGAGCTGATCGCCGCCGGGCAGGAGCCCGACGCGGGGCCGGGCCGCTCCCGGGTGCGGTGGCGCCCGCTGCTGACCAACCGCAACCTCTGGGTCGTCGCCGGCGGCTACTTCGCCTGGGGCTTCATGTTCTGGGGCTTCATGTACTGGCTGCCCTCGTTCCTGTCCGACGCCTACGGGCTCAGCGTCAAGCAGGCCGGCGCGTTCTCCGTCGCGCCGTGGGCGTGCGGCATGGTCGGCGCACT
>NZ_MCIM01000010.1:0-4801 GCF_001932405.1 Pseudonocardia sp. Ae331_Ps2
CCCCGCTGTCGGGGCCGTTCAGCGTCGCGGTCGGGTCGATCAAGGGTGGTGTCGGGAAGACGACGGTGACCTCGCTGCTCGGGTTGGCGATGGCCGAGTACCGCGGGGACCGCGTCATCGCCCTCGACGCCAACCCCGATGCCGGCACGCTCGGGGACCGTCTGGTCGGGGAGGTGCAGGCAGGGCGGCGGACGGTGCGGGACCTGCTCCACGATCTGGATCGGGTCCAGTCGTCGACGCAGTTGTCGGGTTACACCCACCTCGCCGGTCGCCTGCGTGTGCTGACCTCGGAGCAGGAGCCGGCGTTGTCGGAGATGTTCTCCGAGTGCGACTACGAGGCTGTACTGCGGTTGTTGTCGGTCTATCACGAGTTGCTGCTCACCGACTGCGGCACCGGCCTGGTGCATTCGGCGATGCAAGGGACGCTGCGGCACGCTGATGCGCTGGTCGTGGTGGGTGCGCCGACCAAGGACGGGGCGTCACGCGCGGCGCGGACGCTGCAGTGGCTGGCCACCCACCAGGACTCTTCCGGCGGGTTTCCGTATCGGGACCTGGTCGCTGACGCCGTCGTGGTCCTGTCCTGTGACCGGGCGTCGCGGTATGTCGATGACAGCGTCATCGTCGACTACTTCCAGTCCAGGGTGCGGGCGGTGGTCGAGTTGCCCGCCGACCCGCACCTGGCGACCGGGGACGTCATCGACCTGGCCGCTCTGGCCCCGGGCACCCGCGATGCGGTTCTTGAACTGGCTGCGGTGGTCGCCGACGGCTTCCAGGCCCGGACCTCGGGTTTGGCGGCGCACGGCTTCCGCGACACCCACACCCGCGACATCCACACCGGTCACGCCGATCCTCAGGCTGGTCTGCGGTGATCGGGCCCGGCCCGACCAGCGCCGCTGTCGCGGCGGTGACATCACTGGGCGTCGCGTTCGCTCCGGCCGCTCCCACCCCGGCGGAGGCGCGGGTCGAGTGCGGATGGCGGATCACCGCGACCCATGTCCTGGCCGAACTCGACGGTGATGAGTCCGAGCGGGCGCAGGCGTGGCGGGCCGCGCTCACCGAGATCGGCGCGGACCGCCCCGGGTTCGTCCCCACCACCTGCTACACCGCCCCGGGCCCCAGCGACACCCGCGACAGCGGCGACAGCGGCGACAGCGGGGCGTCCGGTGGTGCCGGTAACACCGGGAACCGGTCAAATGATCATGAAAACGGATCCAGTGCCGCCCCCGACGCTGGATCGCCCGGACCGCCGACCGGGCCGACGTCCGGGACACCCGCATCAGGTGACACTGCTGGTGAGGTGTTCGGGTGGGGTGTCCCGGACGTCGTCGATGACTTCACCGGCACCGGCCTGGGTGCGGGGTGGAATGCCTATGACGGCCCGGGTCATGCCGGGAACGGCACCCGCTCCCCCGACGCGGCGACCGTCGCCGACGGTGTGCTGACGATCGACGGCACCGGGGACGGCACGACTGCCGGGCTGGCGTGGACGGCGCACTCCCAGAAGTACGGGCGCTGGGAGGTTCGGATGCGCGCCCCGACCGGGTCGCCGTCCTACAACGCGCTGGCGCTGTTGTGGCCGACGCAGGAGAACTTCCCGGTCGGTGGGGAGATCGACTTCGCCGAGATCATGAACCCGGCCCGCGACACGATCGAACTCTTTCTGCACTACGGCGCGGACAACTCCCAGGTCCACGGCGAACTCGCCATCGACGCCACCGAGTGGCACAACTACGCCGTGGAGTGGACCCCGGACGGGGTGACCGCGTTCGTGGACGGCCGCGAGTGGTGGAAGACCACCGACACCTCGATCCTGCCGCCGGGGCCGATGCACCTGTGCCTGCAGCTGGACTGGTTCCCGCGCGGCGACGGCGAGACCGGGCAGGTTCAGTACGACTGGGTCAAGCAGTGGGGCCTCGCCGCCGGCGACGGCCCATCGACCGACACCGCCGGCAGCGAAGGGTCGACCGACGCCGACTCCTCCACCACGGTCACCGACGAGATCAACAACAACACCGGCGAGCCGTAGCCGCGCGCTCCACACCGCTTGCCCACAGCGCTTGCTCGTTCGCCCTGACTTGTCTGCTCCCCGCTGACCTGGAGGTCTCCCGTATGTCTGCGATCCCGCGTTCGTCCCGGCGGCGTGTCGTGACGCCGTCGTGGGCCGATCACCTCCCGCAGCGGCGGCTTCTGCGGCTGCCGGATCGCTTTCCCGGCCGTGTCCCGCCGACCACGACGCCCCCGCCGACCGTGACGACCGCGCCGGTGGTGCGGCGGTCAGCGGTCGCGGTCCTGACCGCGACCGCGCTACTCGGCGCCGGCAGCTACGCCGCCGCAGCCGCCACCGCCCTCGGCGCCGGTCCGGAGCGGCGATCGACGCCGATACTAGGCCTGACCGCGCACGGCGACAGCGATCCACAGCTCAGCGAGGTCGGAGTGCGCCTGACCGCAGCCGGGCTCGGACCCGCCGACCTGATCGACCCGCCGCCCGCCGCAGCCCTCGTCGACAACACCGCCACCGCCGCCGCCGCTGGTGCAGCTGCTGGCGCAGTCGACCAGGCCCTGGACACAGTCACCGCCCCACCAGCAGCACCGCAGGCAGCAGCACCGGCAGCACCGCCGGCGCAGCGTTCCCGGTCTACCGCACCACCGGTCAAACCCGGCCCGACCCGTGAACCGGCACCGGCAGCTACCACCGCCGAGCCGCCGGCCGCCGCCCCGACCAGCACCGAGCCGGTCGGGCCTCGAACCTCCGCACCGGCCGCAGCACCACCGGCAACGGATGTGACCACCGACGCCGAGGCGGCGCGGGCGGCTATCGGGATGATCACCGACCTGCTGGCTGCGATCGCCGCCGACGGCGACCGCAGCGGAGACGCCACCGAGGTCGGCGCGACCGTCCTCGACGCCCTCGACCGTGACCGCCTCGCCGCGCTCGGCGCCGACTCCGACGACCTCGACACCCTCGACCACCTTCGCGCCACCACCAGCGTCGGCGGCGGCCGGAGTGACGGGACCAGGACGGACCCGGGCCACGCAGGCACCGCCGGACAGCCCACGACCGCAGACACAGAACCGACACCGGAGCAGCCATCGGCGGGCGCGCCCATCACCCGCACCCCGAGCGCACAGACCAACGGGCCGCGGGCGTCGACATCAGAGCCCGCGCCGCCGGAATCAGAGTCGACGGAGTCGGAGGTGTCGGTGGCGGCGGGCATCGAGAAGCTGACCGCGCAGGCCCGCGCCGCAGCCGAGGTCGACCCGGTCGCCCAGGAACTCCTCGACGCTCTCAACCGCACCGGCACCGGCACCGGCACCGATGCTGGTGCCGGTGCCGGTGCGAAGGCAGGCACCGACCGGGGCAACGGCTCGACCAGCGGTGACGGCACCGCCGGGAACGGCACCGCCGACGACAGCACTGACAACGACACCGCCGATGACACTGACGCCGGCGCTGGAGACGAGACCGGCGGCGGGGCCGGTGAGCAGCCGCGCACGCCTGCCGTGGGTGCCGCGCCGCCACCGGAGGCGACAGACGACACCAGCACCAGCACCAGCACCGGCACTGGCATTGGCTCGGTGTCGCCGGCGACCTGGGACAGGCTCGCGCAATGCGAGTCCGGCGGTGACTGGAGCACGAACACCGGGAACGGATTCTCCGGTGGTCTGCAGTTCTCGCCATCGACGTGGCGGGCGTTCGGCGGCGAAGGCCCGGCGCACGAGGCCGGCCGGGACGAGCAGATCGAGGTCGCGAAACGGGTCCAGGCCGTGCAGGGCTGGGAGGCGTGGCCGGCGTGTGCGCAGCGACTCGGGCTCCGATGATGACCTCGTCCCGTAACGCGGCCGACCCGCCCGTCCGCTGGGCTGCCGACCCGGCGGCGCCGCGTAGCCCGTTCCAGTTCAACCAGCTCCTCGGTGCAGCGGCGCGCTCCCGCGCCCCGGGTGGGCTGGAGATCACCGACAACGAGTTACTGGTCGACGTCACTGCCGCCGCGGCCGCGGCCGGCGAAGGCGCCGACCCGGTCGATACCGCCGCCGAGCTCGGCGCCACCATCGAGACGGTGCAGGCCCGAACCCGCACGCTGTTCCCCGACACCCGCCCGGTGTCCTGGACGGCGTTCGGAGCGCTGATCCCGGTCCTGGCCGGATCCGCCGGCGCCGGCGCGTCATGTGTCGCCGCAGCCATCACCGACGCGCTACAGACCGACCGTCGATGCGCGCTGCTCATCGACGCCGACGACCCCGCCCGATCCGGGCTAGCCTGCGCCGCCTCCTGCGACGGCCCCTGGCTGCGCCGCGTCAACGACCACATCTCGGTCCGCTACAGCTGGCGCGGCGACGCCCTGCTCGCCCGCGTAGAAACCGATCTGCCGGCGATCACACCCGGCATGGCGCCGGTCCCCCCCGATTGGCTCCCCGAACCACCGCCGGAGCCGCTGCACACCACCGTGGTCGACCTCGGCCACGGCGGCTGGCGCGCCACGGCGTCCCCGCTCTACGGCGCCGGGAGCTGGCTCCGCCGCGGCCTACCCGTTCAGCGCCCGATCCTCGTCGTGCGCGCCACCCGGCCCTCGTTACACCAAGCCGAGCACCTCCTCGCCCGCCTGGAGCCCTGGGTGCAACGCGGCATCGCCACCCCGATCTACCAGCTCGTGGTCAACGGCACCCGCAAATGGCCGCCCGGTGTCACCGGCGCCGCCGGCCCCCGGATCGAAGCGCTCCTCGACGACACGGTGTTCGTCCCCCACGAACGCAGCTGGGAGATCGGCGGTGTCACCGACGACCCCAGCCCACCCAAAGCCGT
>NZ_MCIM01000011.1:0-3112 GCF_001932405.1 Pseudonocardia sp. Ae331_Ps2
CCCATCCGCTCGGCCCACAGGTCGCGCCGTTGACGTCATCCGAGCTGCCGGCGCTCGCCCCGCCGGACCCCGAGCATGACCGGTACTGCCTGGCGTGGGCGGAGACGAACGGTTCGAAGACCGGGAAGGTCCCCGGGTCGCGGCTGACCAACCGTGTCGACGGGCCCTATACGACGACCTTCGATGTGGTCCTGGCTCGTGGTGTGCACACCGCCGCCGATCTGCTCGCCCACCGGGTCCGCCTCGCCGGCGGGCTCGGGGAGCCCGCCGACCGAATCCTGTTCGCCCCGGCCGGGGCGGGACAGAGCGCCGCGCGGGCGCGGTTGACGGTCATCCACACCGACCCGGTCGCGCAGGTCCGCTATTTCACCGCGCCACGCGTGCACGACGGAACGATCCAGGGTGTGGGCCGGGCGGTCGACGGAACCGGCGAGGTCGACGTCGTCATGTGGAACGACTCCGGGACCGTGCCGACGATGATCGTCGGCTCCACCGGCGGTGGGAAGTCCGGCGCCACGAACATCCTGACCACCGCCGCACTGTCCACCGGCGTCCTCAACCTGCTCTATGCCGACCCGAAAGGGAACTCCTCCACCGCCCTCGCCGCCCGCGCCCGGATCGCGGTCATCGGCAAGACCAACGTCCTGGCCCTGCCGAGGCTGATCGGCGCGATCCTGGACGCCCGCGCCCGGATCGCCGCGCAGGCCGGGGCGGACCTGATCTTCCCCAGCCGGGACGTGCCGGGCTGGATGTTCCTGCACGACGAGTACTCCTTCGTCGCCCACGACCCGACCACCGCCGCGCTGTGGACCGAGACCGTGAACACCGTCCGCGCGCTCGGCGTGTGGGTGGTCGGCTGCAACCAGTCCCAGGGCCAGGCCGCCTGGGGCGGGGACCACGCCCGGTCGGCGTTCGCCTCCCAGGTCATCGCGTTCCGCACCAACTCCAAATCGTCCTCGGACCTCGTACCCGGGCTGGTGTTCGACCCGAACGAGCTCCCCCTCGACGACGCCCGGCCACGACGCCCGATCCCCGGGATGGCCGTGCACGCCCACCTGGACGCACCCGTCCGCTGGGACTGGCTACCCAGCGACGCTGACGCCACCCGGATGACCGCGACCGGCCGGCCGGCACCCGAGCTGACCGTGTCGACCGCGTTCGACCGCTACTTCACCCAACCCGACCTGCACCCACTCGACACCGCCGCGATCACCACCGTCCTCGGACCCGCCATCAACGGGCGCTGGCAGATCGGCGGCCCCGCCGCCACCCACCACCTCAACCACAACACCAGCACCGCCGCTGCCGCCGTCGGCCGCGGCGATACTGGTGCGCGCGGCGTCCTCCCGCCCGGTCCGGTGGTCCGGCGGGCTCCCTGGGGCAGCCGCAGCACCACGGCGGGCCCGGCGGCCACCAGCTCGTTGCCGCCGGTGCAGACCGAGGTCCTCGCACTCATCCAGGGCGGCACGACCACGACCGCCGATCTGGTCGCGGCGGCGACCGCGTCGAAAGCCGCCGTGCACGACGCCCTGGACACACTCATCAGGTCCAGGCGGATCGCCCGCGTCGCCCGCGGCCGCTACCAGCCCACCACGGTGGCGGCCCCGGCTGCACCCGCCGAGCCGGGCTCGACATCATGAACCGGATGAACCCGACACACGGACGACAACCGGGACGCCACCCGGGGCTGCGGTCGGGGCGGTGGGCGGTCGGGGACCGCCGCGCGGCGACGCTGCTGATGACCGTGGCCGCGGTGGGCGTGTTCGTGCTGGTCGAGATCTGGGCACTCCAGCACGACACCGGCAACTCCGGCGACAACTCTGCCGCTGCCGGGTCAGCGGTAGCGGCTGGTCCGAACGGGGCCGGCCCGGTGGATGTGTCCGGGCTGCGGATCGCCCCGGACCGGCACGGTCGTGACTACCGCCGTGAGGCGTTCGGGCCCGGATGGGCGCCCGCGGTCGGGCCGGGCTGCGACATCCGGGACTACGTCCTGGCCCGGGACCTGACCGACACCACCACCCGCAACACCTGCGATGTGACATCAGGCACACTTCGGGATCCGTACAGCGGGCAGACGGTCACCGGGCCGGCGAGACAGATCGACATCGACCATGTCATCCCGTTGGCGCTGGCGCACCGGTCCGGCGCGCACGCCTGGACCGACCGGCAGCGGGAGGTGTTCGCGAATGATCCGGACAACCTGCTCGCCGTATCCGCGCAGGTCAACCGGTCGAAGTCCGACAAGGGACCGGAGCAGTGGATGCCGCCGGTCGATGCGTGTGTCTACGCCCATGACTTCGTCCGGGTCGCCACCCGCTACCAACTCACCGTCACCCCGGACCGGGCCGATGCGCTGCGCCGGGCCTGCACGTGAACACCACCGCGGGCCGGATCAGTCGAGCCTGCTGGTGTCGCAGGTGAACCAGTCGACTACGGTCTGTCCCCCGACAACGACAAACGGCCCCCCCCTGGCAAGGAAAAGGGCCGCGAGTCGTTCCGAAAAAACCAGCCGTGAGGCTGAGATGGGAGAAGTCTAACCATGACCGGCCAGCCCCACCACCCCGGCCACCCCGGCCACCCCGGCCACGGGCCGTCTATGCCTGTCGACCTGGGCGTTGATGCCTCCGGCCGGGCGGATGACCGGTTCGTCTCGGTGGCCGGTGACTCCCCGGTCGATGCGGCGGTGCCGTTCTGGATCGCCGCGTGCGTGCGGCTGTCGCCGCCGTGTCGTAGCGACGGGCGGGCCATCAGCACGGCCGCGGACAAGGTCCTGACCGCCGCGCAGGTGCTGCTGGCCGACCGGGTCCGCTCGACTGATCCGGAGCGGGTCGAGCTGGACCGCACGAAACTCGCCCGCTGGTGCGGCTACGAGTCGGCGAACAAAGCCGGCTGGCTGTTCGACTACCTCTCCCAGATCGGGTTCCTGCGGATCGACCGGCACTACGTGCCCGGGCAGCGCGGCCGGGCGGCCGACACGTTCACGGTCTTCACCCAACCACCGGTCGGGTATGTCGGACCGCGGACCTACTCCGAGCTCGACCGAGCCCTCTCCGATCCGACAACACCCACTCGCTTATTCGTCGCCCCGCCCCGCCCGCACCCACCCGGCCCC
>NZ_MCIM01000012.1:0-3069 GCF_001932405.1 Pseudonocardia sp. Ae331_Ps2
ACCACGCGATCCCCTCCGCTGCGATCAGCGGCAGTCTACGACCGGTGTCTACAAGATCGGGAACGGTCCAGAACAGGTCTCCTTGCAGGTAGTGGGTCCAGTCTGTGGTGGTGAGGCCGTGGCCGCGCGATCACATCTGCAGCTCCGTGGAGGTGGGTGGCCCGAGCTGGGGGCGGTAGGTGGTGATGTGCCAGTCCGCGGCGTCGATCGCGGTGTCGGGGTCGGGGTAGGCGCCGGCCTCCCGGACTGCGGCGACGGCGATCAGCTCGGTGGGTGAGATGCGGCGGAAGGCCAGGACCTGGTCGTGGTGGCCGCCGTGGGCGGGGTAGTGGCGGATCGCGATCTGCCCGGTCGGTGGCCCGAGTTCGGTCTGCACCGCGCGTGGCAACACGTCGACGACGCGCTCGGTGAGCCGCGCCCCAGCCGGCTCCTGCGTTGCGGCGGAGCCCGGCGGGGGCGGGGGGCGGCTCCAGCGTTGCCCGGTGGGCGCGGGCCCGCTCAGCTGGTGCGTGGTGACCTGCACGTGCCCGCCTCGGCCGCGTCGGAGCTGTGGCCGTCCGTCGTCGCTGGTGCCGTGGTGGATGAGTGTTTCGCGGGCACGCACGATAAGCAGTCGGGTGGTCTCGATCCACCAGGCGTCGGTGTCGCGCCAGTACCGCCCGGCTGGGTCGCGTCGGGTGGTCGGTGCCCAGGTCCCGGCGGCGAGTGCGGCACCGGTGGTGTGCCCGGCGCGGGTCAGGGCGGCGCGGGCTGGTGCGGGGAGCTTGTTCCAGCCGACATGTTCGCTCTGGTGCCAGCGGATCCGTGCGGTCTGCTCCGGAGTCCCGGGAGCAGGCGGGGAGGACCCGGTTGCTGGTTCGGGGACGGGTGGTGTGGTGCGGCGGGCCAGGAAACCCATCAGTGAGACCTCCGAACCACGGCGGGTGTGGCGGTACGGCGGGGGCGGAAGCTCATCGGCGTGTCCAATCGGCGGCTCGGCGGTGGAGGTGCAGGGCGGCGAAGGTCAGGGCCCGGACGGTCCAGCAGGCCAGCGCGAGGGCGGCGAGGAAGCCGATCACCCGCGATTCCAGCGGCATCTCGTCGAGGGAGGTCACCGCGAGCGCCGCGGCAGCGAGGGTGGCCACCACGACCGCGCCGGCGGCGATCCGGCCGGCCGGGAGTGGGGCCAGACGCCACACCCGGAGCAGGAGTCGTCCCATCAGCCGGCGGTGGTCGATCCGCCCGACCGGCCATCCGGCCGGTAGCAGCTCACCCGGGCCCGGTCTCGGAGCCTGGCCACCGGGCGGCGGGGGAGGGGTCGCATAGCCGCTGGTCGGGGCGTAGTCGGTGTGGGCGACCGGTTCTCCGGTCGGGGTGTAGTCCGCGGCGCCGCTGGTGTGTGCGGGCTCCTTCGCCGGCGGGGGCGGTGTGAAGGGGCGGGCAGGGCCGGGCCCACCCGTGCCGGGCCCTGGTGGAGTGCGGGCGGTGTCGTAGGCGGTGTCGTAGGCGTCGCGACGGACCGGGTCGGCGAGGATCGCATAGGCATCGGCGACGGCCCGGAACCGTGCTGTGGCGTCGGGTTCGGGGTTGCGGTCAGGGTGCAGCGCCAGGGCCTGGCGGCGGTACGCGCGCCGGATCTGGGTCTGGTCGGCGTTCGGGTCGACGCCGAGCACCGCATACAGGTCGGGGCCGGGACCGCCGGTAGGAGCGGTCATGGGGCGGCCTCGGCGAGCGCGGCGTCTGGTGCGGGTTGGCTTGCGGGTCCGGCGATGTGGCGGACGTGGGTGATCTCGTCGGCCCAGTCCGACAGCGGCTGCAGCACCACACCGGTCGAGGAGTCGTAGGCGTTGATGACCAGGCCGTGGCCGACATACATTCCTACGTGGCGGGGGTTGGCCGGCGAGCCGAGCGATCCCGGAATGAACACCAGATCCCCGGGGGCGATCGCCGCCGGTGAGCTGGGTGTGCCGGCGTTCTTCTGGTTGACCGTCCCGGCGGGTAGCGCGACACCTGCTGAGGCCCAGGAGGCGAGCATGAGCCCGGAGCAGTCGAACCCGTCGGGGCCGGTGCCGCCCCACACATACGGTTTCCCGAGCTGGGATAAGGCGTAGGTGACCGCGGCCCGTGCGACGGGGTCGGCGGGCGGGCTGAACCCGGCCGGGAGCTTCTTCGGGTCGATGTTCCCAGGTGGTGCCGGGAGTCCAGCGCCGCCGTCATCCGGGCAGGCGTAGACGGTGGAGGCGAGCTGCGTGGTCGTGGCGCGGGACCCGTCGGTGCTAGGTGGTAGCGGTACGGGATTGTCCGCGCCGACCCAGAGTTGCTCGACCAGGGCGGCTGCCGGGCCCTCCTGCGGTGCGTAGCGGTCGGGGAACGCGGAGCGCTGCACCGCCTGGGCAGCCTGACCCGGGGGCATCGTGGCCCATCCGGGCAGGTTGATGAGGCGGTTGAGGAAGGTGTCGGTGGCCGCGACCGGGTTCAACACCCGCCCGGGCGGGCCCCAGCCCTGCGACGGGCGTTGCTGATACAACCCGAGGCTGTCCCGGTCACCGTGGTGGACGTTGACCAGCCCGGATTCCACGATCACCGTCGAGAGCGCGATCACCGCGGCTCTCCTGGGCAGCTGTCGTTCCACGACGCGGGCGACGATCGTCGCCGCGTTCCCGGTCTGCTCACCGGACCATTCGACACCGTCGACGGTCTGCGGCCCGCCGCCGAGCCCACCCTCGGCGCCGCAGGCGAACCGGCCACCGGCGACACCGAGCACCGTGACCACGGCCAGCCCACCGACCACAGCGGTCATCAGCAGGACCACCGACAGCCCGAGCCCGCCGACCACCAGCACCGGCCTGCCCACTTACACGCCTTCCTGTGTCAATGTTCCGTTGACGCCGGCGGGTCTGGGTGAGTGCCCGGGGGTGTCGGCGGCTGTGGTGTCACCGGCCGGGCTGCCGGGAGTGTTGTGGCTGGTCAACGCCGTGACCGCAGGCGGGGCGGTGGGGGCGGACTGTCGGTCTCTGCGGAGTCCGGCATTGGTGTCGAAGATCGATTTCTCGGTTGTGGAGAGCACGGTCTGGATCTTCATGCCGGGCT
>NZ_MCIM01000013.1:0-2838 GCF_001932405.1 Pseudonocardia sp. Ae331_Ps2
TCTTCCCGGGGCGCACCCCCTCCGCGCAGCCGGGGGGTGAACCTTTCCGGAGTTGATCTCCTGTGGCTGGTTTTTCTTTCGGCTGCGGCAGCGATACGGCTACTCGTGGGTCGTCGCGCATTCTCGTCTGGATGGGGTCGTGTAATGTCAGTGCGGCCACTGCGCGTGCAGTCGGGACGAGGGAGCGGGGATGACTGTTCACGAACTCAGGCCCACCGGTGGTGTCGCCGGATCTGACGACACCACGCCTGGCGGTCCTTCGCCCGACAGCACCTTGTCTGGTTCTAGCGATGAACTGTGGGGCTGGCGGGAACAGTCTGGTCCGGAGGACGCCGCGGAGCTCGCCGATATTGCGGATGGTGGGCCACAAGGTTTGTGGGCGTCGGTGTGGCCGCGTGTTCTCGCGGTTCTCGTGGTTGCTTCTGTGGGGCTGCCCGCGGCGGTGGCGTCGTATTGGCATTTGCAGGAAGTCGCGGCCCGGTTCAACCCCGGATCTGCTCTGGCGTATTGGCTGCCGTTGTCGGTGGACGGGCTCCTCGCCGCCGCACTGGTGGTGGTGTGGTCACGGCGCACCCGGGGTGAGCGTGTCGGGTTCGGGCCGTGGGCGGCGTTCGCGTTCGGCATGATCGTCACGTTGTTGGCGAACGCCGCTTCTGTTGTCCCGGAGAGTGAATGGGTGCGGCCGGGGTCGGTGTTGGCGGCGGTGGCGGCGTGGATGGTGGCGTTGTTCCCGCCGGTCGCGTTCGCGGTCAGTTTGGAATTGATCGCGATTGTGCTCCGCCCTACCCGCCGACGGGCCCGGGCGATCCAGCACGGCCGCGCCGGGCGCGGCGGAACCGCAGCGGTCGACAGCCCGGTCACCGGTGAGGCCCTGGAGCCCGCGGCGGCACCGGTCCCGCAGATGACACCGGTCCCGCAGATGACTCTGTCGGCGATCTCACCCGCCCAGTCCCCAGCATCAGCTCCGGCTGCGGCGGGGCTGGTTGGGGCGGTTGTCGAGCCCGGCCGCGACACGGGCGACACGGTCCCGTTGCCTGCGGTGGCACCGGCTGACGCCGACGTCGGTAGTGGGTCCGGGGTGGCGGGTCAGACGAAGCAGGGCCGGGCCGAAGCGTTGTTCATGGCGGCCTGGGACCGGGGTGAGGATCTGTCGCTGGCTGAGGTCGACCGGAGGATCGGCGGGAACCGGACCGCGGCGAAGGCCAAGCGCAGCCTGCGTGATCGCGGTCTTCTGCCGCCGGCCGAGCATCTCCGGCCCGCGCCGCGGGCCGGCGCAGGCCGGGCGAGTACCCAGCTCACTCCTGCTTGACCAGTCCATACCGCCCCGGGCACCGACGGACCGGTCGGCGCGGACACGGTGACGGCGCAACCGGTGATGATCACCGGCGGTACTGGGAGCCATGATCGGTAGGCGTGCGCGGTGCAGTCGCGGCGTTCGTGTTCTTCTGTCTGCAGTCGCGGGTCTGCTGGTCCTGGCCGGTTGCGGAGCCGAGCCGGCCAGGACCGACGATGGGCCTGTGACCGAGGTGGTGTCTCCTCCGGCTGCTGTGCGGGAGGCGTTCGATCCGCCCGCTGATTTCGGTCCGCCGGTGGGTGAGATGGGGCGCGGCGCTGGTGACATCCCGATCGTCGAGGTCCTCGACGGTGTGCACGGGTGGCTGCTCGGCGCGAAAGGCCTGGTCCGGGTTGATCTCACGACCGGTGAGGTGGCCGACGGCCTGTTCCCCGATAATGCTCCGCACCCGGAGGTCGATCTCGACCTGGTCAACACCGGCACCAGCACCGTGGATCCGGCCGGCCCGCCGGTCGTCGCCGACACCCCGGTCGGGCGGCTGGTGCTGGCCGTGTTCCCGGTCAAGATCCCCGATCGGGGCACGGTCCCGGGTGGGATCGGAGTCGAGGTCGTCGACGCGGACTCGGCGACCGGGCAGAAGGCCCAGAGCACGCTGATCCCGCTTCCGGGAAGCGAGGTGCCCGGTTCCCGGCCGTGGTTCGAGTACGTCTGGGTGGTCGGCGTTCACGGGGCGACTGCGGTCGTCGATGTCCGTACCAACGAGTACGAGTTCACCGCTGCGGTCGACCTGGCCTCCGGGCAGGTCCTCTGGACCGCGCCGGGGAAAGCCGGCCAGCTGGTCGTCGGCGACACCGTGATCGTCACCGTCTCCGACTGGGGCGCCGGCACGCGGGACACGCGTGGGTTGTCGGTTGCCGACGGTCGTCAACGCTGGGTCAGCACCTCGGCCGGGTCGGCGTTCCCCGTCGGGCGGGACATGGTCCTGCTCGACGGCTCCAGCACTTCGGTGGTCATCAACGCCACGTCCGGGCGGCCGGTGCCGTCGGTCCCGTTGCACGGAGATCGGCGCGGGTGGAGCTGCTTCGGCGACCAGCGCTCGGTCACCGTCTGCCAGCGTGGTGGTGGACGGTCGGTCGAGGTCCTGCTCGGGCTCGACGAATCCGGCGCCGAGCTGTGGCGCATCGTCAACCAGACCGGTGGGACCCGAGTCCCACCTGCGGTCTCGACGGTCTGGCACGGCGCGATCTACGGCTACACCCGTGACGGTGTTCCAACCGTCCTCGACGCCCGAACCGGCGCTGACCGCACGCCGGTCGCGGCGGTCGCACCGTTTCTGGTCAACGAGTACTTCGGGATCGCCGCTGTCGACGCATCGGTGGGCCAGGTGAGCGCGCCTTCCCGTGCGGTCGCTGTCCCCGCCACCTCCTGACGAGCACTTTTCCTTGACCGCGGCCGGGCCCTGGCTGCTGAAGACAACGTCAGGTCCAGGTCATCGTGATGACGAGCATGGCGGCGACGATGACCAGTCCGAGGATCACCAGGGC
>NZ_MCIM01000014.1:0-2716 GCF_001932405.1 Pseudonocardia sp. Ae331_Ps2
TGTGCTCGCTAGTGGTCATCGTCCAGCGTCGCCGGAGAATTCGATCTTGGGTCTGCGGATTCAGCGGTATCGCTGTTGCCCGCCCGTGCCGGAAACTCCGAGTGCGATTGGCCGACTCTTGATCGGGCTCTGGTCATAATCGCGGACATGAGCTGACCGCTATTCTCACTACGGTGATCCCATGATCGATTCGTACGTCCATGTCGACGGTGCCCGCGAGAACAACCTGAAGAACGTCTCTGTGGACATCCCGAAGCACAAGATCGTCGTGTTCACCGGTGTCTCGGGATCGGGCAAGACGTCGCTTGTGTTCGACACGATCGCTGCGGAATCGCAGCGACAGCTCAACGAGACCTTCACGGCATTTCAGCGCAACCGGCTGCCACGGTACGGCCAGCCGGACATGGACTCCATCGAGAACCTGTCGGTAGCGATCATCGTCGATCAGAAGCGCATCGGCGGGAACTCCCGATCCACGGTCGGCACGATCACCGACCTCTACGCGCTGTTGCGGCTCCTCTTCTCCCGCGTCGGCCGCCCCAACGTCGGGTACTCGAACGCGTTCTCCTTCAACGATCCGCAGGGCATGTGCCCGGACTGCGACGGCCTGGGCCGGCGCAGCGAAGTCGACATCGACAAGCTGATCGACCGCGGGAAGTCGCTCAACGACGGCCCGATCCGCCATCCCGCCTTCAACCCGGGCGGCTGGTTCTGGAAGCTGTACGCGAACTCCGGGCTGTTCGACAACGACAAGAAGCTCTCGGACTACAGCGAACAGGAGTGGATGCAGCTCCTCTACGGCGCCGACGCGTCGATCAAGCTGGGTTGGAAGGGCGGGGAGATCAACTCGAAGTACGAGGGCATCATCCCCAAGATGGAGCGGCTCTACCTGCGCAAAGAGCCGGACGAGATGAGCGCCAAGAACCGCAGGGCGCTCAAGCAAGTCGTGAATGTGACGACCTGCTCCTCCTGCCAAGGGCTGCGACTCAATGCGCAGGCGCTGGCGTGCAAGGTCAACGGGCGCAATATCGCCGAGTACGCGGCGATGGAGATCAACGACCTCGTCGACGAGGTCAAACAGATGGGTGGTGCCACGGCCGCGACCGTCGCGCAGAGCCTCGTGGACGGGCTCGGGCACCTGCAGATGCTCGGGCTCGGCTACTTGAGCCTCAACCGGGAAACCTCGACGTTGTCGGGCGGTGAGTCACAGCGGATCAAGATGGTGCGCCATCTCGGGAGCGCGCTTGTCGAGGTCCTCTACATCTTCGACGAGCCCACGATCGGCCTGCATCCCCACGACGTCGTCCGCCTCACCGACCTGATGCGCCGGCTCCGCGACAAGGGCAACACCGTGCTGGTCGTCGAGCACGACCGCGATGTCATCGAGATCGCCGACCACGTCGTGGATGTCGGCCCGCGGGCGGGAAAGGCCGGGGGCGAGATCGTCTTCACCGGATCTGTGGAGGAACTCCACGGCGCCGACACCCTCACCGGGCAGTTCCTGCGCCGCCCGATGCCCCTGAAGGTCGAGGTACGCACGCCGACCGGGCAGCTCCGCATCACCGACGCCGCCGTGCACAACCTCGCGAACGTGACCGTCGACGTGCCCGCGGGAGTGCTCACTGTCGTCACCGGAGTGGCGGGTTCCGGTAAGAGCAGCCTCATCCGCAACTGCTTCCGGGCACAGCACCCGTCGACGGTCATGATCGATCAGTCGGCGGTCAGCACCAGTCGTCGCTCCAACCCGGCCACCTACTCGGGCGCCATGGACGAGATCCGTCGTGCGTTCGCTCATGCCAACAGGGGGCGAGCGCGTCGCAGTTCAGCTTCAACTCCGCGGGTGCCTGCCCGGAGTGCCAGGGCCTCGGCGTCATCTACACCGACCTCGCCTTCATGGACGCGATGATCACGACGTGCGAGGTCTGCGCAGGCAGGCGGTTCACCCCGGAGGTACTGGAGTACACCCTGCGTGGACTGAACATCAGCGAGGTGCTCGACCTCAGCGTCGACGAGGCCATGGAGTTCTTCACCGAGCACGCGATCACCGACACGCTCGCCCCGATGATCGACGTCGGCCTGGGCTACCTGCAGCTCGGGCAGCCGCTCAACACCCTCTCGGGCGGCGAGTGCCAACGCATCAAGCTCGCCACCGAGCTGGGCCGCAAGGGCGGCATCTACGTGATGGACGAGCCAACAACCGGCCTGCACTTGTCCGACATCGACGGTCTACTACGGATCATCGACAGCCTCGTCGACGCCGGCAATTCCGTGATCGTCATCGAGCACAACCTCGATGTGGTCAAGAACGCCGACTGGATCATCGACCTCGGCCCGGGCGGCGGGAGCGCGGGCGGCAGGATCATGTTCGAGGGCAGCCCGCAGAGCATGGTGACCGCGACGGACTCGGTGACCGCGGCATGTCTGCGCGAGTCTCTGCGGTAACCCGCTCGACCCCCGAGACCTCGGTGGGCCAGGCGCTCGGCGTGAGGTTGCCGGCAGACCCTCCGAGGCCGCGCACGCTGGGGTCCGGGGGCGGCACATCCGACCCTGGCAGCACCGGACCGGTGCGGGGTGCGCGTCCGGCCCGCCGGCAGGACGGCGAGCACAGCGACGACGTCTAGACCAGGAGCCCAATCGTGTCGATCCACGTGGCATCCGGGTGCGGCCGGTGCTCAGCCTCCATCTGGGCGCCGGCCGGACGTGATCGTGCCCAGTG
>NZ_MCIM01000015.1:0-2568 GCF_001932405.1 Pseudonocardia sp. Ae331_Ps2
GGCGGCAGGATCCAGCGCGGCTGCCAGCCTTGCTTGAACTTGCTGTTGAGGGCGGGCAGGGCGAGGTGGCGCAGGGCGTTGACCACGGCGCGTTCGTCGGGGATCACGTCCCGGCCGCCGGGCTCGTCCTCGTCGGCGGCGGCGGGTGCGACCCAGGTGGGTGGCTCGGTGCGGGCGTGGCCGAGCGCCCACAACCCGGCCACCAGCCCGGTCAGGGCGAGCGTGCCCAGGGCGGTGGCGTAGACGGTTACGAAGGTGACGGTCCAGGCGACCGCGTCGATCACGGCGACGACCGGCCCGATGACCTGGGTGATGTCTCGGGAGGCGAGGGCGAGGACGACCCCGAGGCCGACCAGCAGGCCGATCACACCCAGAACCGCGGTCCCGGCGGCTTTGAGCCAGGCGAGTGGCGCGGTGATCCAGTCCATGACCCGCCCATGCCGGCGGGCCTTCTCGGCGGTGTCGCGGGCCTCCCATTCCAGCAAGCGGTCCTGGTCGCAGGCGGCTTCCGCGGCCCGCATCTGGCGTTCGTAGCGGGTGGTGCCGTGGGTGTCGCGCCACCGGTTCACGAGGACACCAGCCCCGGACAGCACGTAGAAGCTGTGTCTGACCAGCGCCTTCGATGTCGATACCGCTGTCGTCGAGGTGGCGACGGCGACGGTGTGACGGTGTGCCGTCGTGACGTCGCAGCGGTAGAGCTCCCGCCGCGACCGGACGAGGGCCCCGGGGTCGGCGTCAGTAGAAGTACTGACGACCTCGCCGTCGATGACCTCGCCCTCGACCACGACCGGCCGGTCGGTGCCGGTGTCGGTGCTGGTGGTGTCGGTGCTGGTGGTGTTGGTGTGGTGGTGCAGGGTGATGACCGGCGCCAGCGCGTCGTCTCTGTCGTGGTGGGTCGGGCTGGCGCCACCAGATCCTTGACCGTCGTCGTGGTTCATCGCTGGCCTCCGCCGTTTTCGTCGCGGTGTTCGTCGCGGTGTTCGTTGCGGAGGTGGCGGGCGCGTGCGGCGGAGCAGCGCAGCACCCGGCGGATGGATTCGGCCGAGGTCGGGTCGACCCGGCCGTGGCCGACGGCTGCCCGGAGCTGACGACGAAGATCGTTCAGGGACCGTGGAGTCGAGGCGGTTTCATGATCATGGTCGGGGTCGACTCCGGCCCTCGACGATGATCTTGGCGGCCTCGACTGTTGCTGGTCAGGCCTCGACTCCCCACCCGACTCCCGGCCCGATTCCTCGGTGGGTGGGTCGAGGAGGTCGACGCCGCCGCCAAGATCATCGTCGAGGTGGGAGTCGACCCACGGGTCGACCCGTGAGGGGAGGTCGGGGTCGGTCCACGGGTCGTAGAGGTGGCCGTGGGTGAGCGCGTCCAGGGCCGCATCCCAATCGGCATCCCAGTCACCGTCCCCGTCGCTGTCCTGGCCTTCGGCGGCTGCGGTCGCGGTCGCGGTCATCGGGCCGGTCGGGGCGAGGGCGCGTCGGGCGATTCGGTAGGTGCCGGGCCGGTAGGCCAGTTCAGCGGTGCCGTCCGGGCCGATGACCGCGGTGGCGTCGGCGACGGCGAGGCGGCGGGCGCGGTCGGTCTTCACCTCGACGAGTCGCTCCAAGCGCGCGGCCTGGCGCTGGGCTCGTCGTTCGGTCCGGGACCGGGGTGTCCCGGCCAAGGTGAGCTGGTGGGCGAGGACTCCGGCGATGGACACGACCGCCATCACCAGTGCGGCGGTGGGGCCCTGGTGGAGGCCGTGGGCCAGATTCATCCCGGCAGCGACGAGGGCGAACACGACGACCCCGGCCTGCAACCCGACGACCGACCGGTGCGGGGCCTGGTGGCGGGCGGCGACCACTGCGAGGGCGAAGGCCCACATGCCGAGTTCGGTGATCCCGGCCAGCAGCACACCGAGTGGGCCGTAGAGAGTGGCGCCGTAGGCGGCCATCGCGGGTGCGGCCAGAGCGAAGGACAGGAGCGCGATCGGGTAGATCAGTAGTTCCACGACGTGGGTGGATGCCCAGGTCAAAGCCTTCGCTCGGCGGGCAGCCCGGGCTTGGGTGCGTGCTGCGGCCCGTTCGACGCGGCGCTGGTCGGCGTGGTCGCGGTCGGCGCGGGCCTTGTCCCCGCGGGCGGTCTCGACCTCGATACGACGCCGGGCGGCGGCGTCGGCATCCTCACGAGCGAGACGCGCCTCCAGGGCGCGGGTCTCCCGACGTTCCGCAGCACGGGTGGAGGCCCACGAGTGCGGGGAAGAGTTCGTGGTGGTCATGCCCCGGCCCTCCCTGCACCTGTCTGACCGGCGGAAACCGGCGCAGGGGGCGGCTCAGTGGCCGCTGAGCGGGTCGCTGTCGACGGCAGGTCGGCGGCCCTGTTCGAGGCTGGTGCGGCGCGGTGGGCGCGCCGCAGGCGCACCTCGACCGACGCCCACCACACCGTCGCGAGGACGGTCGGGATGGTGAACCACCAGGTCAGACACATGGTCGCGGCGCCGAGACCGCCGACGATGGTGATCTCGGCGGCCCGGTCGGCCAGGCCCCGGGCTGTGGTGCGGAGTAGGGCGTTCATGCCGCCTCACCACCCGCG
>NZ_MCIM01000016.1:0-2561 GCF_001932405.1 Pseudonocardia sp. Ae331_Ps2
CCGCGCCGACGTCGCCACCATCGCCACCGGGAACATCCCGATCACCGACACCGGATACCTACTCACCAACGAGACATGACCAGAACCGGCGCCCTATCCCTCCGAGACCGCGCGGCGGCGATCCACGTCCTCGGCGCGGGCCCGGTCGAACCACTCCCACCAGTCCTCGACCTTCAGACGCCGCCCACGATCCGCTCCCGGAACAGGATGATGCTCCCGCCGAGCGCAGAACCCGCCCTGCGCAGCATCAGGCGCATCGAACGCGACGTAAGCATGCGGCACCCACCGGGTATGCCACTCCGCGACCTGGAAACCCGACCCGCCCGGGCCGTAAGCCTGCCGATAAGCGCCATGCAGCCACGACAACGTCTCACGGCCCCAAGAGTGCGCCGGCCAGCACGGCGGGACCTGCCGCACCGACGGCTCCACCGTCGGAACCAACACATCCCGCACCCACACACCGAGCTCATCCCACGCCTTCACAGCAGCAGCCGGGTCGAGCTCCGCCCACGCCACCGGCCGGGAACCTCCCAGCCCGGCCTCGGCCTCCCCCGCCCCGACAGCAGCTTCGAGCTTCTCGATCCGCGGCAACTGCGCCGACAACAACGCCGACACCCGCCCCAGATCAGCACCCAACGACACCAGAACGTCCTGCTCACCACGGCCACCACCCACGCCACCGGGACCACCTGAGGCACACGGGTGAGATACGGGCTGGTGCGACGACATACAGAACAGACCTTCCCAGGATCCGGTCACCTGCGGCGGGTCATGCGAGCTCACCGGCGCTGGGCAGCGCGCTCACACTCGCCAGACCGGAACGGCCGTCTGCCGCCCGACCACCGGCACGTTCAGAAGGAGGCAGGATGCCACGGCCTCGTAGGTTGCGCTTCGCGGCTGTCGCTGTGCGTGGAGCGTCGATCATGCGGTCGACTCGGGCCAGGGCCGGTTCGTCTCCGAGTTCCCAGGACCGAGCCAAGAACAGCTCGGCCTTGGCCAGCTTCGTCTCACCCGGCAACGCCTCGTAACGGGCAGTCCACTCCGCAGTCCCGACCGCATGGTCAACAGTGTGGTCAACAGTGTGGTCCTCACCGGATTCAGCGCGCACCACGGCAGGCAGGACCACAGTCGCCGCACTATCGGCGCTCACACTGTCGCCGGGCCCGCTGTCGCTGGTCACACTGTCCGCCACTGCACCATCCGTTGCAGCGGTCTCCGGTCCGGACCGGACCGGCGAGGCAACAGGCACCGGAGTGTCGCGGTGTTCAGCTGGTGTCGGGGAGTGCCCGGCCGGGGAGACGAGCCGTCGGTAGCGGGTGAGGCGGTAGGTGCCGTCGTGATAGACGAGCTGCGCGGTGCCGTCAGCGGCAACGACGGTCGCGGCGGCGCGCAGCGCTGCGTGCTGGGCACGGTCGATCTTAGCTGCGGCCCGCGCGGCCAGCCGGTCGGCGCGGCGCTCGGCATGCGAACGCGGGGCCCTGGCCAAGGTCAGCTGGTGGGCGACGATCCCGGCGACCGACACAACAGCCATCACCAGCCCGACCGTCCACCCTCCGCCGGCCTTGTGCAGGCCGTGGGTGAAGTTCATCCCGCCCGCTCCGAGGCAGAACACGACCACCCCGGCCTGCAGCCCGGCCACAGGCCGGTGCGGGTTCCGGCGCCGGGACGCGACGACAGCGAGCGCGAAGGCCCACATCCCCAGCTCAGTGATCCCGGCTAGCAAGAAACCGGTCACACCGAAGATCACGGTCCCGTAGGCGGCCATCGCCGGAGCCGCCAACGCGAACGACAGCACCGCGATCGGGTAGATCAGCAACTCCACCACGTGCGCGTTCACCCACGACAACACTGCCCGCCGGGTATCGGACCGGGTTTCCGCGCGGGCCTTGCGCTGCTCGACTTTCCGCCGCTGGTCCGCGTCGCGCGCGACCCGGTCGCGTTTCTCGCGGGCATTCTGTTCGAGGATCTTCCGACGCGCGGCGGCGTCAGCTCCTTCTCGCGCCAGCCGCGCTTCCAAAGCACGGGATTCCCGGCGGTCGTGGGCGTGCTGCGCCATCCACCCCGTCGAAGACCCCGCCGACGATGTTGCATTGGAAGGACCGAACTCTCGAACAGTCATGCCTGACCTCTTTCCCGGGGGCCACGGACAGTGTCACGTTCAGCGATTCGTCGACGGTACCGACGGGACTTCTCAGCCCGGGCGGGTTTCGCCGGGTCACCATTGTCCACCCGGAGCTGGACCGCGCCCCGAGACATCCCCATGATCTCCGCCATCCGCCCGAACGACACCGAACGGGTCCGCCGGACCGCGACATATAAAGCAGGATCCACCGCCCCATACGCAGCCCGGTGAATATGAAGCAGATCCACCACCGTCTGCACCTCGGCCCCCGAGCCTGCCTGGCCGTCGACAATCTCCCGGATAACTCGCAACGCCCGCACCGCAGCGGGACTGGGCGGCAATAACGGCTCAGGCACGAAACGCCGCGGCGGGAACAACCAAACACCTCCAGAGACGAACACCCACCACTGTACACCCTCTTGATCTAGTCGGCGGCGGA
>NZ_MCIM01000017.1:0-2498 GCF_001932405.1 Pseudonocardia sp. Ae331_Ps2
CGGGGCATCGCTACAGTGCTTTTCACTGCTCTCCTTGCAGAGTCGCAGCAGTCAGTCCGAGCGATACGCGGTCCGCGTGACCACGTCGATCCGGAACTGACTACTCGGTGGATGACTATGGCGCCTTTTTCCTGGTCAGGTGTGGGGCGCCACAGTCATTACTTGGATGTAGACGGTAGCGGGTCGGGTCCCGATGGGTTCGCCCGCTATCGTCTGCACCAGGAACTCGCTGGTCCACCAGCATTTACCCCGCCCACCCCGCCGCCGCGTCGGTCTTGTTGCTGGTGGGTGTGAGCCAGTAGGTCGCGCAGTCATGACAGACGAACGCCTCGACTGCCCCGAACATCAACGCCCGCAGCTCACGGATGCAGGTCGGGCAGCGGTAGCTGCCGCCGACCCAGAGCGGTCCGTCCTGAGTGATCGTGTTGCTGGTGGTCACCCTGTGAACAGGTCTCCGTTCGTTGATCGAGACCGAAGGTGATGACCTGTCGGTCTGGGTGGCGCTGTCCGGGATATCCGGTAGGTCCAGGTCGCCGGTAGTCTCCGGTTCCGTACTGAGCGTGGCTGCCGTGGTCGTGGCGATCGTGTCGGTCCAGAGCACGTCGTCGGCGGTGCGGGTGTCGCAGCGGCTTCGGGTTCGTCTCGGAGGGGTGGAGGAGTCGTGGAGAGTCGGTCGCAGCGGCGGAAGGTGGCGCGGCTGGCGAAGCGGCGCGGTAAGCAGATCGACCGGGTTCGGCTGAGCGGGCGTGCGGCCGCGCAGGATGCTGTCGAGCATCTGTCGGGGCGTTCGGGTGTGGCGCGGGTGGTGTGGACGGCGTTGACGATGCAGCGCTGCTCGATCACTCAGACCTACTGGTTGACTCGGGATTGTTGCCGTGGCTACCACGTCGGGCTCGGGCTGCCCGACGGTTCCGGGGTGATCGTGGAGATGACCTTTCCCGATGACGACACCAGCGAGCTGGTGCTGGCCACGCACTGCGGCACCGGCACGTACGCCCAGGACGTCGCGACCGTGACTGCGTGGCTGCTGCCTGGTCTCGCCGACTGAGGACCTCCGAGCGTCCTTCCGCGTGTCGCCGCCGCGCATGTCATGGATCATGACGCACCTGCCGCAGAGGCCGGTACGCCAGCCGGAGCGGCCGCCCCCGCGGGTGGTGCCGCATGAACCCGGCGGATGTGGGTGATGTCACTTTCCCATTCGGTGAGTGGTTGGAGGATGACGCCGCGGGTGGTGTCGTAGGCGTTGACGATCATGCCGTGTCCGACGTACATGCCGTTGTGGCGTGGGTTGTCCGGTGTGCCGAGTGAGCCGGGGATGAAGACGAGGTCTCCGGGTGCGATGTCGTGGATGGGTACCGGTGTCCCGGCGTGTTTCTGGGTGACCGTCCCGGCGGGCAGCGGGACGCCGGCGGTGGCCCAGGAGGCGAGCATGAGCCCGGAGCAGTCGAACCCGGCTGGTCCTTGCCCGCCCCACACGTAGGGCTTCCCGAGCTGGGCCAGGGCGAACGTGACCGCGGCCCGGGCGGCGGGGTCGGCGGGCGGGGTGAACCCGGCGGGGAGCTTCTTCGGGTCGATGTTCCCAGGTGGGACTGGAAGTCCGGCGCCACCTGGATCCGGACAGGCGTAGACGGTGGCGGCGAGCTGTGCGTTCGTGGCGTGGGAACTGTCGGTGCTGCGTGGTAGCGGTACGGGATTGTCGGGGCCGCGCCAGAGTTGTTCGACCAGGGCTGCGGCCGGTGCTTCTTGTGGTGCGTAGCGGTCGGGGAACGCGGAGCGTTGCACCGCTTGGGCTGCGGCGCCGGGCGCCATGGTGTGCCATCCGGGTAGCGCGGTGAGGCGGTTGAGGAAGGTGTCGGTGGCTGCGACCGGGTTCAACACCGTCGCGGGTGGGCCCCAGCCTTGGGACGGGCGCTGTTGGTAGAGCCCGAGTGAGTCGCGGTCGCCGTGGTGCACGTTGACCAGCCGGGATTCGACGATCACCGTCGAGATCGCGATGACCGCCGCCCGCCGCGGCAGCCCACGTTCCACGACGCGGGCGACGATGGTGGCGGCGTTGTCGGTCTGCTCACCGGACCATTCGACACCGTCGACGGTCTGCGGACCGCCGCCGAGGCCGCCGGCCGGGCCGCACCCGAACCGCCCGGCGGTGATCCCGAGCACGGTGATCGCGGCGAGTCCGCCGATCACAGCGGTCATCAGTAGGACTACTGACAGGCCGAGTCCGCCGGCGATCAGCACCGGGCGGGCCACCTACTGCTCCTCCGTCAACGCATCATTTGTCAATGTTCCATTGACGCCAGCGGATCCGGTGGGGTGCCCGGCGTTGTGTGCGTGCTCGCTGTCGACCTCCGGGTTGCTGGTGGTGTTGTGGCTGGTCAGAGCCTCGACGGCAGTGTTGGTGTGCGGGGGCTTCCGACGGTCTCCGCGGAGGCCGGCGTTGGTGTCGAAGGTGGCCCGTTCGGTTGCGGAGAGGACGGTCTGGATCTTCATGCCGGGGC
>NZ_MCIM01000018.1:0-2438 GCF_001932405.1 Pseudonocardia sp. Ae331_Ps2
GGTCTTGATCTTGAACGGCGACGGACGCACCGGCGGACGCACTGTGTCTGGTCCGGCTGAGCCTGGCGGTGTCCGGACCAGACACCGCCACCAGACACCGCCAACACCCATGCACCCACCGACGACCTCCGGTGCGGGCGCGCCCGGCAGCGGGGTCCGGGCCGCGGGCCCGAGGGTCGCTTCGCAGCCGCCTGCGGCGGAGCAGCTATAGACATAGCCCGGCTAAGCGGGTATCGCAAAACCGGCGGGCCGCGTCGCGAGCTGCGGCCCTGGCGCTGGCAAGTGAGCACAAATCGCACCGATCGAAGAGCACCTGCCAGGGCGAACACGACGACACCGGCCTGACAGGTCATCGCCGCCGCCCTCGTCTGCCGCCACACACCGGCCGCGCCCTGGTCGGGGCTGGGCTCGTTCCCGGCTCGGTGGAGGTTCGATGCGGCGACGCTCCATGCATCAGCCGTTGCTTGCAGCTCGGCTCTCGGCCCCGCATAAGTTGAGCCTGGCCCTAAATCTCATCCGGGACATTTCACAAACAGCGCGGGGCGGCATTAACGACCACCCGACCCCCACCTATCACGAATTACCACCAGGTGAAATAAACACCAGAACAGAAAAGCGGCCAGAAAAGTGGCTGCAACTCGAAAAGTGCCCCCAGGAGAGTGGTACAGTCCTCCAATATCTCTAATGCTAAGCTCAGCTAGAATTGCTGTAACGACTGCCTGGATCAGTATCTGCCAGAAGCGGGCGCGGACTATCTTCATGAGATCTGGTAAGCAGCTCTAGCTAAGCCACCTTCGGTGTAAATCGAATAATCAGTGCCGTGATCATCGCAACAATTTGAGGCTTTGCGGCATTCGCCGCAGGCCTCAGCGCTGGTGGAACAACCGTAGTAATACAACCGCCAACCGCAGAATTAACGCGGCCGTGAGCTGTTTCTGATTCGCCAGTCCTGACTAGTACGATAAGCTCATTGACAGCTGCGCTCCCAAGACCCCCTGCTACGCAGAGAGCCAAGGGCGGGCCCAGCATGGCCAGTGCCGCCGGGATTGCGCGGCTAGAAGGATTTTTATGATCCGCGAATTCCATCACAAGTCGGATATATTCAGCTCGCCCCTCTGGGTCATTTGGATAAATAATCTTGGCTGCCTCCTCGGGAGACGCCCCTGCCGGGACTGAGCGAAGCTTCTCGATGAGATCATCAAATCTACTATCCGAGCCTGGGATGGACAGCCTGCCTTGCATGGCGAGCGAAGTAGAATGCGAGGCAGATGCACCCCCTACCGCCGAGGCGTCGGCCGCAGCAATCCCCGTAGCCGAACCCATTGAAACCGCCACGACCAACACCGCACTGATACCGCGGAACACAAACCTATTTGCACTCACGAGCGCATCCGAACACGCACACTCCCCACCGGTCAAGAACCACTACCAGACGCAATCATGTGGCCACACTTGGTGCTCGACACGTGGGAGCCTCAGTACTCCACCTAACACGGCAATTCACCCAAACCGGAAAACCACCTCACCGCGACACCACACACGGCACAACAAAAATAAAACCCACCAACGCACACTCACAAATAACTACACCACGACCACTCCACCACGCACCACATCAACCCCACACATCACTTTTCTTTTGCCCCCCACTCTTCTTTTGATCTTACTTTTTTTAACCCATTGAACTTCGTACTGAATCTTCCAATCCCACGCCACACCCCACACCGCTGGCTGCTGCTGCGCGCCGGACACCCCGATCACGCAGCGAAGCGGAGGGATTGGGGTGTCCGGCGCGCAGCAGCAGCCAGCGACACCAGCCACCCACCAGGCCACGACCCCTACCGGCCTTCTAGCTCCCCCGCCAGGCACCGCGACCAGACCCGAGCACCCGTCGCGGGCTTTCGCGGGCTTTCTCGGCTTTTACCTGGGAACTCTCGGGGAACCCAGACCCCATCAGACCACCACCCACACACCCCCGAGCCCACCGACGGACGGCCCCCTCAAAGAGCCACGAGGACACCACCGGCCGCCGATCCTCCCCCCGGAGATGATCTACGTGAATCCGAGCAAATCCGGGACGATAATAAGCTAATCCGGGACACCTCCAGCTCCGCCAACCCGACCACCAGACACCTGACCACCACGACGAAAATCCACTCACCAGATTCAAGACACCGCCACAGAAAGAGTACTCCCATGACGCCATAAAGGGAACGATGAACTCCGGTCAGCAGGACCCAGCGGGTCCCCCCATCCAGCGGAGGTCCTCGACGCCTTCAACAACAACCCGATATCCAGAAAAAACACCCCAGGAAACGACCGACGCACTGGTCACAACACGACGAAGAACCTTTCATGTGCCATCCGGAAATCCCCCTCCGCCACAGCGCATGACCCGCGGCCGTGGAACACCACCCGAACAGTCACGCAGAGTGAAA
>NZ_MCIM01000019.1:0-2381 GCF_001932405.1 Pseudonocardia sp. Ae331_Ps2
CCGCGGCGTACCTCGGCGGTCGCGGGGGGTGCGGCGGCGAGGATTTCGGCGCGGTCCCACAGCATCACCCACTGCCCGGCGGGGCTGCGAAGCATCGCCGGGCAGTGGGTCGCTGGTCACCGGCCGATGATTCTGCGGACGGTGGTGCGGGACAGTCTGGCGCGGTTGATCAGGTCGATCTCGCTGCCCGGCAGCGGGGATCTGGCACCCGTGGCGGAGGCGAGGACCGCGCCGTGTAGTGCGGCCATCGCTTCCCGCTCGGCGTACAGTGCCCGCAGGTGGTTTTCGGCGAACGTCTCCAGGGTGACGGCGCCGAGGACGATTTGCACGGCGCCGTACATGGCCGCCTCGAGCTCATTGCTGGCGTCGGGGTCGGGCCAGCGGTCGGCGAGGGTGTCGATCAGGTCGGTGATCCGGTCGGCCTGGTCGGCATCGAGGGGCGGATCGGGCGGGTCGCCGAGCCAGGCGGCGATGTCGGGGCGCAGGGTCATGTCGGGGTCCTCACTTCTCTCGGTGGTTGCAGCAGCAGGCGTCGATGACGACAGCGTCGGCGTCGTCCCGCCGAAGTTGGTGTCGGCGTCGGCGGTCCGCGTGATCTCCATAACCAGAAATGTACACCAGTAGACAGAAATTGTCTACTGGTAGATAAGACGGGGTTCTCGGGCGATGCCGACCTCCGCCAGCGCATCGACCAGCGCGCGGCAGGGTGGCGGGCCGCACCCCAACCGGAAGCCGCCTAAAGATCTTCATCCACAGGTCTCAAGCATTGCTCGATCGGCTCTCCCGGCGCGTCGAGCCACCTATCGAGGGTGCCCCGAGCGATGCCTGCTGCCGCCGCCACCCGGATCTTCGGCACACCGGCCATGACCTGAGCGATCGCGGCCGGGCGGACTAGGTGCGCGGCGGCGAGTAACCGCGGCCCGTGCACCGCGAGCCATCCCTCGGCGAATCCGTCTTCTTCGCCGGAGTCCAGGACCTCCTGGGTCAGGTGCCCACACGCGGCGATCTGCTCGCGCCCGGACTTCATCAGGATGCGTGTCACCCCGGTCAGCCGATCGTCGTTGAACATCAGCAGGTCCCGGGCCGCCCGCCGGCGCACGGCGTCAGGTGCAGTGAGCCGCGGCCGCTGCGGCGCCGGGCGCGTCATGACCAGCACCACGACCGTCCCGCCCGGGGGCTGCACTGGGCCGGCGGCGGCGGGGTGGGCGGGGTGCATGCGGGTGGACCAGCGAGTTCCTGGGGCAGACGGTAGCGGGCGAACCCATCGGGACCCGACCCGCTACCGTCTGTGTCCAAGCAATGACTGCGCCGCCGACCTCGAACAGGAAAAACGGCGCGGTCACCCACCGAGTGGCCAGTCAGCTTCAGCCCAGTGGCCGGGCCGACTGCCATCCTGACTCTGCAAGGAGACCAGTGAGAAGCACTGTAGCGCTGCCCCGTCAGACAGTCGAGACGGGGATCCACCTCGACCTCGACCTCGACCTCGACCTCGACCTCGACCTCGACCAGCTGTACTCGCCGGGGTCGGTGGCCGCACCGCTTGTACTCATTGACCTGGCCGCCATCGTCCTGGCTGGGGGTGCGCGGTGAGCGTTGCGGTGATGGATGCGGTGTTCCGGTCGGATGTGGCGGGGTCCTCGCGGCGGGCGGTGTTACTGGCGATCGCTGACCACGCCAGCGAGCGTGGGTTGTGCTTCCCGGCGGTGATGTCGGTGGCGCGGAAGACCGGGTTGTCGCGGGCGACGGTGTTCCGGTCGTTGAACGATCTGGAGCGTGAGGGTGTGCTGCGGCGTGCCCGGCGGCGCCGTAGGAACGGGGCGTGGACGTCGAATGGTTACTGGATCCAGGTCGAGGTGCTCCAGACTCGGGACCGGGCTCGGCTCCGGGCGCAGCTGGAGGTGGACACGCTCGAAGAGCTGTTCGGCATCGCTCCACCCGCCGACCGCCTCGCTAGCGGTGTCGCTAGCGAGGCGGTCGGCGGCGCGGGCGGCGGCGCGGTGGAGCTGGCCGTTGCGGCCGGTCTCGCCGGGCCTTCCGGAACCGGTCTCGGCGGCGGCGCCGCCGACCTGCCCGAACCGGTGTTTCCGCAGCTCACCCCCCCGTCTCACGGTGAGACGGGCCCCGTCTCACGGTGCGACCCCACGGGGGTCTCACCGCCGGTCGCCTGGAACCATCAGGTGACCGTCACGGGGGAGGTCGCGCGCGCGAGCGCGCCCGCGACCGGCACCGCCGCGGACCGGTCGGGCACCGCTCGTCCGGACCCCGAGCGGGTCACCCCGGGCGACGTCCCCCAGGAGCCCTCGACCCGAACACCACGCCCCGGCGACCGCGGGTTGTCTGACCTGGTCACCACCGCCGCGGCGCAAGCCCACACCCCGCCG
>NZ_MCIM01000002.1:0-8460 GCF_001932405.1 Pseudonocardia sp. Ae331_Ps2
GCAGTACTAGGCATCCACCGATGACCTCCGCGCGCGACACCCACCACACGCGTCGCGCGCGGACCCGGAACTGCCGCGCCGCTTCCGGTCCTCACCCGCTAGCGCGGGCTCCGGTCCGGATCAACTTGCCCACGAGCCGCGCCGACGACACACCACCCGCCGCAGCCCGCCTCACCCGACAGTCCATGTTCACCGGTTTTCCTCCCAGTACTTCTCGATCGCCTCCGCCAAACCGTAAGAAGGATTCCTTTCTCTCCACTTACGCAACTCAGCCGGATCAATCTTTCTAGCCTTCGCCGCTCTTGTCGCAGCTTCTCGCTTTCTTTCAGTGCGAGAGAGCCCGGTACGGGCAAACACCGGCGACCCACCTGACGCCCACACCCCCACTCCAAGACCGAAGAAAGCTAGAGGAACGAAGACATCTTCTCCCATGAAGAGAAACGCCGCCCCGATGAGGGCGCAGATCAGCGCAATCCCACCACTCGTGATGAATACCGACGAACGCTCACGCGACATAAGCGCCACCGCCGTTCGCTACGCGCCGAACAACGATCAAGAGAAACACTGCGTACGCACCGCAGTAATTCCAAGCAACTCCGCCCCCAGGGCAGCCACCGGGCCCCCGATAGCTTGGATCTTCTCCCACCTGAAACTCGCCCCCCAGAAAGTCTGCACAGCCTCCTTGACGCCCCCCAGCTGCGCAACCAACTTCTTAATCTTCAGAATCTTAGCCGCAGGAACTAGAACACCACCTACCGCAACACCAATAGCCCCGACGCAACCAACAACACTAGCGCGAGATTGGCCACCGACAACAGAATAGTGCGACCGCAACCAATCCTGAGCAACAGAATCCCCCTGACGAAGAACCGAGTCAGGGACTGCACTAATACGCTCAAGGAACAGCGTCAGCCCTTCAATTCTGTCCCGCTCTTGCCCCGGAATGATCCCCAAGGAGCGGACACCAGCCACCGAAGCAGTAGCCACAGACGAAGTCTCAGCCGCAGCAACCCCCGCAGCCGAGCCCACGGCAACAGCCACGACCAACACCGCACCAATACCCCGGCACGCAAACCTCTTTGCACTCACGAGCGCATCCGAACACGCCCCCCCACCGGTCAAGAACCACTACCAGGCGCAATCATGCGACCACACTCGGTACTCGAAACGTGAAAACGTGAAACATCCACCTAACACGGTAATCCACCCAACCCAGAAAAACACCTCACCAGAACCGGACTTCGTGCCGTACCTCCCAAAGCGCTCCAGCACCACCAACCCGCAGGTCACAGCCCATACCCGGCCGGCCACCGCTCCAGAGCCCGATCAAGGCCGCTTCACAGGCGCTTCCAGTCGCTTCAAAGCCACATCAAAGCCGCTCTCTGGGGAGATTGGTCTGGCAGGCAGCTGGCTGTCAGTTGGCGCGAAGAGCAGCGACGGCGGTGTCGGTGTTGTCGGAGAAGACTCCGTCAACGCCGGCGTCGACGATTGCCGAGTATTCCGCGAATGCGTCGCCGAAGTCGGAGGCGGAACCGGGACGCCGCAGCTGTGCGGGTACGAACGCGTTCTCGTTACGGAACGTGTAGGGGTGCACAAGCAGGCCGGCGGTGTGAGCATCGCCGACCAGGGACGTTGTGGGTCCTGATGTTCCATCCTGGCTGAGAGGGACGATTTGTTCCTTCGATGGCCCGATCGCGTCGGCGTAACGAGCGATCTCCGTCAGCCCCGCCGGTGTGGTGAGCTCTTTCCACATCCGAGGCACTTGTCTTGCAGCCAGATCCGCCGGGCCGCCGGTCGCATCGGTAAGCTGTACGAGCGGGACCTGGAGTCGCTCACGCAACCACTTCAGGTTCCCGACCTCGAACGACTGGACAAAGACGGGCGCGCCTCGGCGGTTCAGTCCGTGCCGGTCGAGAGCAGCTACGAATGCTGGCTCCACTCGCAAACCGATGCCGGCGAAGTACGTCGAGTGCTTGATCTCGGGGTAGATCCCGATCTCCCGTCCGAGCTCTCGGGACATCCGCGCGCGCAGAGCCAGGTACTCGTCGAAGGTAGGGACCGGATACCGACCATTGTAGAGGGCATTGTGCGGACGGATGTCGGGGATGCGTTCAACCGCCCGCAGGGTACGGAGCTCAGCAAGCGTGAAGTCCTCGGTGAACCAACCTGTGTACGAGGTCCCGTCGATGGACTTTGTCGTGCGTCGGCTGGCGAACTCCGGTCGTCTCGCGACGTCGGTGGTACCGCCGATCTCGGGCTCATGCCGGCAGACCAGGTGCCCGTCGCGGGTCGGGACCACGTCACATTCGACGAAGTCTGCCCCCATCCGAGCCGCGAGCTCGTATGACGCGAGCGTGTGCTCAGGACGATATCCCGGTGCGCCGCGGTGGCCGATCACAATGGGCGCGGTCGTGTCCCGGCCGTGCGCGTCCGGCGAGGCGTACGCCGCCGTGGCTGAACCGATCGAGCCTGTGGCCGCGGCGCCGAGCCCGAGCACGATGAGGGCGCTGCGGCGAGAGAGGCGGCAAGCCCCCCGGTCAGGCGCGTAGGGCTCTACGTTGCTGCCACCTAGCGGTGAGAGATCAGGGTGTGTCGACATTTGAGGCAAAAACTATCACCGTCTTCCGGTTGGCGTGTGGCAGATGCTGCACGCCCCGCAGACCGGAGCCGCCAACATCCCCGCCGCACTCCGACATCACGGCCGCGACGCACTCCGACCACTCGAACTACTCAAGATCATCTGACTTTGCCGACCCCCTGCGGGGACGGTGCTGACGTCGGGCTGGGCGATCAATACCGGCAACGGCTACTCCGGGGGCCTGCAGTTCGACCAGGCCACATGGGAGGCCTACGGCGGCACAGGGTCGGCGCACGAGGCCAGCCGCGAGGAGCAGATCGCGGTGGCGGAGAAGGTCCGCGCCGCCCGCGACGGCTACTCGGCGTGGCCCGCCTGCAGCAAGAAGCTGGGACTGGCCTGAGCCATGACCAACCGCACGTGGCGCACGGCGTCGAGGACCTGCATGACCGTCGTGGCGATCGCCACGACGGTCACCGCGGTCCTCGCGCTGGCGTCGTGGACCTCCGACGCCCCGCAGGGCGATCGGGTGGTGGGACTCGGGTCGGCCGCTCCGTGGGGGATGTCGGCCGACCCGAGGACACCCACCACACCGCGGTCGAGCGGAGGTCCGCGGTCGCGGAGGACATCGGCATCCCCCTTCCGAAAGGCCCTGCTGGACAGCTCTACGCCCCGTTCGAGAACCCGTCGGGGACGCTCGCACCGACGCAGACCGGGAAGTCACGCCGGTTCTTGGCCCCGATCTGTCTCGCGGCGCCCGGCGCCCTGCTGTGCAGCACGACGAAGCCGGACCTCCTGATGCTGACCGCGATGGCCCGCTCGCGGCGACAGATGCCCGGGCCGATCCTGGTGTTCGACGCGACGGGCACGGTTCAGTGGCCGGCCAAGCTGCGCTGGTCGCCGGTGGCGGGGTGCGAACGGTTCGAGGTCGCAGAGCGACGAGCGCGCACGATGGTCGAGGCCTCTGCGGTGTTCGTCGAGTCGAGTGGGGGGACGGGCGCCGGCAACGACAGGGTCTTCCGTGAGCGTGCCGTGGGGGTGCTGGCTGCCTATCTGGTGGCAGCTGCGAAGGGTGGGCACGGGATCGCACGAGTCGTGGGGTGGGGGCTCTCGCGCAGCGATGAGCCGATCGAGCTGCTCGAGTACGAGTTCCCCGACCGCGCGCGGAATCTCCGAGCGGAGATGTCGATGGTCGCGGAGACCTCCGACGCCGTGTGGATGAGCGTGCGGCGAGTCCTGGCGCCGTTCCAGGACTCGACGCTCAGCGAGCTGTGCTCGCCTGGGCCTGGGGAGGAGTTCGACGCTCAGCGCTTCATCGGGCTGGGGGGAACGCTGTACCTCATCGCGGGCCAGCGCGAGGACGGCGCGATCGCACCGGTGCTGACGGCGCTCGCTGAGGAGTGGATCGACGCAGCTCGGTCGATGGCACTGCGTTACCCCAGCGAACGACTGGACCCACCAGCCACCGTGGTGCTCGACGAGCTGCCTTCGGCGACCCCGGTTCCCGACCTGCCGGCGACGCTGGCTGACTCCGCCGGTCGTGGAGTTCTGATCCACTGGGCTGCTCAGTCCAAGGCCCAGCTCGACAACACCTTCGGTCGGGACAGAGCAACGATGTTGCTCGACAACTCAGCTCTCATGGCGGTGTGGGGCGGCTTGAAGGACGGGTCGACACTGCAAAGGACGGGTCGACACTGCAGTGGTTGTCGTCCATCCTGGGCGACCACGAGCGCGACCGCGTTCAGTCCCCGACCGGACTCTTCGGGTCTGACCGAGGCGCGACTCGCAGCAGGGAGACCGTCCCTACTTTCCGGCCGTCGGCGGTGCGAACAGTCGAGCGGGGAGCGACGATTATCGTTTTCCGACACTTGCGAGCAATTGTAGGACTTACAGTTGACATCTACGATCGAAAGGATGGTAGCCAGTTGCGCGACGACGCCGAGACCGTCCGGTCGGGGCGCCCGCCGATCGACTCGCGGGGATACCCCTCCCAGAGTGATCGGATCGCCCGACCCGACCGCGGTAGCGTCGCAGGGTCGAACATTAATGCAGCTCAGAACACCTTCAAGCGATAGCACTTGTGATAGCTAGGACGACAGCATTGACACGTGGTCTAGCACCTGCGGTCGGCACTGGCCGCAAGTGCACGTTAACCATTAATGCAATACACGCACTCGCATCGGCATTGACATTAGATTTATCAACCGTGTCATGCATCGCACGTTTCACCACGCCGACCACTGCGATTAGCAACGCTGTTACGTTCGCCTGTTAGTGCAGCTCTAGGCGTGCTTACCTGACTCTGCACGAGTACGCAGGCAAACAACACCGCGTCGTTTACAGCAGTACGACATACATACCTGCGTGCTCGTCGCCACACGTCCGCGCGTCGCTGCTTGTGCAGCAGGACACGTCGTCGTAAGCACACGTGTCTGACGGACCGTTGTCGCGCCTCAGAGCGGCGCAGCACGTGCGGGCGTGTCGGTCCTTGCTGGACCGCTGATGACCCCGTACACCTAATCTGCTCGCTGCGCGCAGGCCTCCATGAGCAGCTGTGTGCCCGCGGCAGCCTTTAACCGAGCGTGACTTAGGGTGTGGCGATGTCGACAGGAGAGACGATGGCCAGGCACGCCGAACAGCTAGTGAGGTGTTCTCAGTAGCGGGTTGATCATGTCGTGCGGTCGTACTCGGTGTGGAGTAGTACGAGCGCAGCTGCGGTGATCGCGCCGGTGCGCCAGGGACATAGCGTGACTCGCCGCAACGCGGCGAAGGTGGTCTTGAGCAGGGCGTTTCCGCGTTCGGCCAGAGCACGAAGGGCTGAGTGCAGGGTGTTGACGGTGCGCTGGTTGACCGTCTGCCCGCGGCCGGGGACGGGTTTGATGGGCACGGTGAGCCGGTCGGCTTCGCCTTCGTAGCCGAGGTCGCCCAGCGCGGCGTGGGTGTCGTCGGTGAACGCGGCCAGGCCCTCGAGCAGCCCGGGGTGGGTACGGGCGCAGCGGGTGTCGTGCTCGCGGCCCGGCCGCACGTCGCTGGTCCATAGCGGCCATCCATCAGGTGCGGTGAGGACCTGGATGTTCCCGCCGTGGCGGCGGTGCTTGCCCGACCACCACAGGTCGACCCCGGGGGTGAGGCCGAGCGCGCGGCACCGGTCGGTGGCGATCAGGGTGCCGTCGAGATTCACGTGGGTGTGCCCGGCTGTGCGGGCGGCGAGCAGGGCTCCGTGCAGGCCGGGTGCGGCCGCGGCGAGGACGTCGATGCCTTCGTGCAGGTAACGGTAGGCCGTTGCAGTGCTGATCGCGTTGTCACCGGCCAAACATCGGACCCGGGTAGCATCACAGAACCAGCGGATCACCAGCACTGCCTGGGCGAACGGGGTCAACGCCCGCCGCCGGGTGCCACGTCGACGGCGTTGAAGGACCAGGAGCCGCGCCAGATAGGCCACGGTGCGCTCCCCGATCGGGAGGACAGCGGTGTAGGTGACAGGATCAGACATGCAGGACCTCGGTGACGGTGTCGATCTGTGCTGGACCGAACCGATCTACCGGGGTCCTGCCCCGTTCCCGCTCATCTCACCACCCTCGGCGTGTCGCCACGACCTGCCACCCCGCTACTGAGAACACCTCAGTGTCCCGCGCCGGAAATTCGCTGTAGAAGTCTGCTGAGGGATTCGAGGATTTCGTCGGCGGTCTTGGTCCAGACGAACGGCTTCGGGTCGGTGTTCCAGGCCTTGACCCATGCGCGTAGGTCGGCTTCGAGGGCTTGGACCGATCGGTGATCGCTGCGGCGTAGCAGGTCGTCGGTGACGTGGGCGAACAGTCGCTCGACCTGGTTGAGCCAGGAGCTGTAGGTCGGGGTGAAGTGCATGGTGAACCGCGGGTGGCCCGCCAGCCACCTGCTGACCGTGGGGTGTTTGTGGGTGGCGTAGTTGTCGCAGATCACGTGCACGTCCAGCCCGGCGGGGACCTGGGTGTCGATCAAGGCCAGGAACTTGCGGAACTCGGTGGCGCGGTGGGATCGGTAGGTCTTTCCGATCACGGTCCCGTCGGCCACGTTCATCCCCGCGAACAGGGTCGTGGTGCCGTGCCGGACGTAGTCGTGGGTGCGTTTCTCGGGCATGCCCGGCATCATCGGGAACGCGGGCTGGGACCGGGCCAGGGCCTGGACCTGGGACTTCTCGTCCACGCTGTAGACCACCGCGTTCTCGGGCGGGTTCAGATACAGCCCGACCACGTCGTGGACCTTCTCCACGAACAGCGGGTCGTTGGACAGCTTGAACCCGTCGGCCCGGTGGGGCCTGAGGTTGAACCCCTTCCAGATCCGCCCGATCGTCGAGCGTGACAACCCGGTCCGCTCGGCCATCTTGGCCCGGCTCCAGTGCGTCGCGTTCGCCGGTGTGGACTCCAGCGTCGCGATAACCACGTCCTCGACCTGCTCGGCGGTGATCGTGGCCGGCCGCCCCGGCCGGTCCTCGTCGTGCAGCCCGGCCAGTCGCCGCTCGAGGAACCTGCAGCGCCACTTGCCCACCGTCATCGGGTGACACCCGAGCTGTTCGGCGACCTGGTGGTTGTCCAGGCCGTCCGCACACGCCAGCACGATCCGGCACCGCAGCGCCAGGGCCTGTGACGACGTGGCCCGCCTGACCCACCGCTGCAGCTGTTCACGCTCGTCTGGCTCCAGCACCAGATCCGCTTTCGCCCGCCCCGGGCGCGCCCGATCGGCCAGCCCGTCCAGCCGTGACGCTGCGAATCGCTTGCGCACGTTGAGCACCGTCATCGCCGTGACGCCCAACTCGTCGGCCAGCCGGGCATACACCACACCCGGCTCCGCACACCCCAGAATGATCTTGGCGCGGGTGGCCAACCGCGCCGAATCCCCCCGCGCCCACTCCACCAACCGGGCGCACTCCTCCTCACTCAGGACGAACTCGGGCGGCGGCACGCAACTCAACATACCGACACCCTATCTATTTAACTATCGAACTTGAGGCGCGGGACACTAGCACGAGAAGATGCGCTCTTGCGGACCATCGCACTCGTCAACGACAAGGGCGGGGTCGGTAAGACGACGTTGGCGGTCAACCTAGTACTGTAACGGCAGTTCGGCGTGTGGTGAGAGGCTGACGGCCGTTCGGCGGTGATGATCACCGCGTGGTTGATCTTGCCGGGTGGGTGGCCTCGTTGGACGCGGTGGTGGAGCTGATCTCTGGCCGTTTCCGCAGGGTCGAGCCGCGCCGGCGGGTCGGAACCTACCTGCGAGGCCTGCTCGCGGGGCTCGAGCGGAAGAACGGCTGGACCCTCGCCGAACACGCCGGGGCGATGTCGCCGGACGGGATGCAGCGGCTGCTGCGCACCGCGGACTGGGACGTCGACGGGGTCCGCGACGACCTGCGCGGCTACGTCCTGCAACATCTCACCGACACCGCGTCGGGGGTGTTCATCGTGGACGAGACCGGGTTCATCAAGAAGGGCCTGCGTTCGGCCGGGGTGCAGCGCCAGTACACCGGCACCAGCGGGAAGATCGACAACTGTCAGCTCGGTGTGTTCCTGGCCTACGCCTCGAAGCGGGGGCGGGCGTTGATCGACCGGGAGCTCTACCTGCCGACCTCGTGGACCGAGGACCGCGAACGCTGCGAGCGCGCGGATGTCCCCGATGACGTCGAGTTCGCCACGAAACCGCAGCTGGGGACGGCGATGCTGGCCCGCACGTACGCCGCTGGGGCACTCACGTCCGGGTCGTGGGTGACCGCGGACGAGGTCTACGGGCAGAACCCGGGCTTTCGCGACTGGCTCACCGAGCGGGAGATCCCGTTCGTGTTGGCCACCCGCAATGACGACATGCTCACCAGCCCGGACGGGAATCGTCGCCCGGCCAAGGCCCTGGCCACG
>NZ_MCIM01000002.1:8472-9947 GCF_001932405.1 Pseudonocardia sp. Ae331_Ps2
GCTGCGCGGCCCCGGCGAACACGCCGCTGCGCGACCTCGTTCGAGTCGCCGGGGCGCGGTGGGCGATTGAGGAATGCTTCCAGACCGCGAAGAACGAGGCCGGCCTCGACCACTACCAAGTCCGCTCCTACCGAGCCTGGCACGCCCACATCACCCTGGCCATGCTCACCGCGGCCTACCTCGCCGTCACCCGCGCCGCCGAACACGCACGCGAGGCCGAAAAGGGGGATCCTCAGCCAGCCGGCGCGCATTGATTCAGCTGTCGGGCAACGAGATCCGCCGTCTCCTCGCCGCGCTCGCCTTCACCCCGCTCACCTGCATCGACCACGTCATGCACTGGTCGACCTGGCGCCGTGAACGCCAACAACAGGCCCGCGACTGCCACTACCGCCGACGCGGCGAACGACCCCCGAGCTGATCAACTGCCGTTGCAGTACTATCCAGGAAGACACGCCCCCGGCGGGCCTGTCAAGCCCCCGCCTCGCGCCGACTTGCACGGCCCCCCGCCCCGGATTCAGTTACGGAACGTAACATCGGATTGCGGTGGTGGGTCGGAAACAGTTATTGCTGGTCAAGCGCCCAGGTGGCGGCTCGCTGCGCAAACTCGTTGTCCTAGCTTAGGAGGGTCGATCCTCCTAAGCCCTCCGATCCTCCTAAGATCGACTTGGGTTCTGACCTGCTGAAATATCGGCAGTTAGGAGGGTTAGGAGGATTGAGGAGGATTAAGGGCTGCTTCGGGACACCCCCCAGAAATATCACTCTGCGTGACCAGCGTGTCGCCGCTCCGCGGTGTCGCCCCGCGCGTTGCTGTGGAAGGGATTTCCAGGTGGCGCACGGAAGGGGATTCGTTGTGTCGCGACCAGTGCATCGGCCGTTTCTCGGTGTGTTTTTTCTGGATATCGGATTGTTGTTGAGGGCGTCGATGGTCGCCGCTGGATCGCACCCGCTGGTCCCTGCTGAGTGGAGTTCATCGTTCCCTTTACGGCGTCATGGAAGGACTCTTTCTGTGGCGGTGTCTTGAATCTGGTGCGCGGGTTTCCGCCGTGACGGTCAGGCGTCTTGGGGTCGGACTGATGGGGCTGGAGGTGTCCCGGATTGGCTTATTAATGGCCCCGGATTTGTTCGGATTCATGTAGATCATCTTCGGGGGTTCAAGCTGGGGTTTCGGCGGCCCGTGGCGGTCTCGGGAGCGTCGGGAGGCGGCGTCGGAGCGGCCCGCCGGGGCCAGAGAGCGGCTTTGATGTGGCTTTGAAGCGGCTGGAAGCGCCTGTGAAGCGGTGTTGATCCGGTTCTGGGGCACCCAGTTAGGAGGCGTGGAGCGCTTTGGGAGGTACGGCACGAAGTCCGGTTCTGGTGAGGTGTTTTTCTGGTTTGGGTGGATTGCCGTGTTAGGTGGATGTTTCACGTTTTCACGTTTCGAGTACCGGGTGTGGTCACATGATTGCGCCTGGTAGTGGTTCTTGACCGGTGGGGGG
>NZ_MCIM01000002.1:9959-11473 GCF_001932405.1 Pseudonocardia sp. Ae331_Ps2
GCGCGCACGGGATGCGGGTCTATGACTGGACCGCGGTTGCGCTGGCCATCGACGGCCTCCCGGCGGGTTGGGGGCACTGGCTGCTGGTGCGCCGCCAGACCGAGCCCGCAGAGGGCAAGACCATCCGTGAGCTGGCGTTCTACCGCTGCGCGGCCCCGGCGAACACGCCGCTGCGCGACCTCGTTCGAGTCGCCGGGGCGCGGTGGGCGATTGAGGAATGCTTCCAGACCGCGAAGAACGAGGCCGGCCTCGACCACTACCAAGTCCGCTCCTACCGAGCCTGGCACGCCCACATCACCCTGGCCATGCTCACCGCGGCCTACCTCGCCGTCACCCGCGCCGCCGAACACGCACGCGAGGCCGAAAAGGGGGATCCTCAGCCAGCCGGCGCGCATTGATTCAGCTGTCGGGCAACGAGATCCGCCGTCTCCTCGCCGCGCTCGCCTTCACCCCGCTCACCTGCATCGACCACGTCATGCACTGGTCGACCTGGCGCCGTGAACGCCAACAACAGGCCCGCGACTGCCACTACCGCCGACGCGGCGAACGACCCCCGAGCTGATCAACTGCCGTTGCAGTACTATCCAGGAAGACACGCCCCCGGCGGGCCTGTCAAGCCCCCGCCTCGCGCCGACTTGCACGGCCCCCCGCCCCGGATTCAGTTACGGAACGTAACATCGGATTGCGGTGGTGGGTCGGAAACAGTTATTGCTGGTCAAGCGCCCAGGTGGCGGCTCGCTGCGCAAACTCGTTGTCCTAGCTTAGGAGGGTCGATCCTCCTAAGCCCTCCGATCCTCCTAAGATCGACTTGGGTTCTGACCTGCTGAAATATCGGCAGTTAGGAGGGTTAGGAGGATTGAGGAGGATTAAGGGCTGCTTCGGGACACCCCCCAGAAATATCACTCTGCGTGACCAGCGTGTCGCCGCTCCGCGGTGTCGCCCCGCGCGTTGCTGTGGAAGGGATTTCCAGGTGGCGCACGGAAGGGGATTCGTTGTGTCGCGACCAGTGCATCGGCCGTTTCTCGGTGTGTTTTTTCTGGATATCGGATTGTTGTTGAGGGCGTCGATGGTCGCCGCTGGATCGCACCCGCTGGTCCCTGCTGAGTGGAGTTCATCGTTCCCTTTACGGCGTCATGGAAGGACTCTTTCTGTGGCGGTGTCTTGAATCTGGTGCGCGGGTTTCCGCCGTGACGGTCAGGCGTCTTGGGGTCGGACTGATGGGGCTGGAGGTGTCCCGGATTGGCTTATTAATGGCCCCGGATTTGTTCGGATTCATGTAGATCATCTTCGGGGGTTCAAGCTGGGGTTTCGGCGGCCCGTGGCGGTCTCGGGAGCGTCGGGAGGCGGTGTCGGCGCGGCTCGCTGGGGCCGAGAGCGGCTTTGATGTGGCTTTGAAGCGGCTGGAAGCGCCTGTGAAGCGGTGTTGATCCGGTTCTGGGGCACCCAGTTAGGAGGCGTGGAGCGCTTTGGGAGGTACGGCACGAAGTCCGGTTCTGGTGAGGTGTTTTTCTGGG
>NZ_MCIM01000002.1:11485-12810 GCF_001932405.1 Pseudonocardia sp. Ae331_Ps2
CTATCCAGGAAGACACGCCCCCGGCGGGCCTGTCAAGCCCCCGCCTCGCGCCGACTTGCACGGCCCCCCGCCCCGGATTCAGTTACGGAACGTAACATCGGATTGCGGTGGTGGGTCGGAAACAGTTATTGCTGGTCAAGCGCCCAGGTGGCGGCTCGCTGCGCAAACTCGTTGTCCTAGCTTAGGAGGGTCGATCCTCCTAAGCCCTCCGATCCTCCTAAGATCGACTTGGGTTCTGACCTGCTGAAATATCGGCAGTTAGGAGGGTTAGGAGGATTGAGGAGGATTAAGGGCTGCTTCGGGACACCCCCCAGAAATATCACTCTGCGTGACCAGCGTGTCGCCGCTCCGCGGTGTCGCCCCGCGCGTTGCTGTGGAAGGGATTTCCAGGTGGCGCACGGAAGGGGATTCGTTGTGTCGCGACCAGTGCATCGGCCGTTTCTCGGTGTGTTTTTTCTGGATATCGGATTGTTGTTGAGGGCGTCGATGGTCGCCGCTGGATCGCACCCGCTGGTCCCTGCTGAGTGGAGTTCATCGTTCCCTTTACGGCGTCATGGAAGGACTCTTTCTGTGGCGGTGTCTTGAATCTGGTGCGCGGGTTTCCGCCGTGACGGTCAGGCGTCTTGGGGTCGGACTGATGGGGCTGGAGGTGTCCCGGATTGGCTTATTAATGGCCCCGGATTTGTTCGGATTCATGTAGATCATCTTCGGGGGTTCAAGCTGGGGTTTCGGCGGCCCGTGGCGGTCTCGGGAGCGTCGGGAGGCGGTGTCGGCGCGGCTCGCTGAAGGGCCGAGAGCGGCTTTGATGTGGCTTTGAAGCGGCTGGAAGCGCCTGTGAAGCGGTGTTGATCCGGTTCTGGGGCACCCAGTTAGGAGGCGTGGAGCGCTTTGGGAGGTACGGCACGAAGTCCGGTTCTGGTGAGGTGTTTTTCTGGTTTGGGTGGATTGCCGTGTTAGGTGGATGTTTCACGTTTTCACGTTTCGAGTACCGGGTGTGGTCACATGATTGCGCCTGGTAGTGGTTCTTGACCGGTGGGGGGGGGGCGTGTTCGGATGCGCTCGTGAGTGCAAAGAGGTTTGCGTGCCGCGGTATCAGCGTGGTGTTGGTCGTGGCTGTTTCGATGGGTTCGGCTACGGGGATTGCTTCGGCTGGATCCCCGGCAGTAATGGCAAGCACTTCCACTTCGGTCGAGGCTGAGGGTTTGAAGCGTGCGGAGTTTGCAGTTGAGGGTGAATCGCTAAGTCCGGATGAAGTCCGGCGCGTCACCGAAGAGGTCCGGTATTTATTCTCCGTCGTGCTCGTGAACGAAAATGGTCTCTGGCGG
>NZ_MCIM01000002.1:12822-35501 GCF_001932405.1 Pseudonocardia sp. Ae331_Ps2
CTGCGCGGCCCCGGCGAACACGCCGCTGCGCGACCTCGTTCGAGTCGCCGGGGCGCGGTGGGCGATTGAGGAATGCTTCCAGACCGCGAAGAACGAGGCCGGCCTCGACCACTACCAAGTCCGCTCCTACCGAGCCTGGCACGCCCACATCACCCTGGCCATGCTCACCGCGGCCTACCTCGCCGTCACCCGCGCCGCCGAACACGCACGCGAGGCCGAAAAGGGGGATCCTCAGCCAGCCGGCGCGCATTGATTCAGCTGTCGGGCAACGAGATCCGCCGTCTCCTCGCCGCGCTCGCCTTCACCCCGCTCACCTGCATCGACCACGTCATGCACTGGTCGACCTGGCGCCGTGAACGCCAACAACAGGCCCGCGACTGCCACTACCGCCGACGCGGCGAACGACCCCCGAGCTGATCAACTGCCGTTGCAGTACTATCCAGGAAGACACGCCCCCGGCGGGCCTGTCAAGCCCCCGCCTCGCGCCGACTTGCACGGCCCCCCGCCCCGGATTCAGTTACGGAACGTAACATCGGATTGCGGTGGTGGGTCGGAAACAGTTATTGCTGGTCAAGCGCCCAGGTGGCGGCTCGCTGCGCAAACTCGTTGTCCTAGCTTAGGAGGGTCGATCCTCCTAAGCCCTCCGATCCTCCTAAGATCGACTTGGGTTCTGACCTGCTGAAATATCGGCAGTTAGGAGGGTTAGGAGGATTGAGGAGGATTAAGGGCTGCTTCGGGACACCCCCCAGAAATATCACTCTGCGTGACCAGCGTGTCGCCGCTCCGCGGTGTCGCCCCGCGCGTTGCTGTGGAAGGGATTTCCAGGTGGCGCACGGAAGGGGATTCGTTGTGTCGCGACCAGTGCATCGGCCGTTTCTCGGTGTGTTTTTTCTGGATATCGGATTGTTGTTGAGGGCGTCGATGGTCGCCGCTGGATCGCACCCGCTGGTCCCTGCTGAGTGGAGTTCATCGTTCCCTTTACGGCGTCATGGAAGGACTCTTTCTGTGGCGGTGTCTTGAATCTGGTGCGCGGGTTTCCGCCGTGACGGTCAGGCGTCTTGGGGTCGGACTGATGGGGCTGGAGGTGTCCCGGATTGGCTTATTAATGGCCCCGGATTTGTTCGGATTCATGTAGATCATCTTCGGGGGTTCAAGCTGGGGTTTCGGCGGCCCGTGGCGGTCTCGGGAGCGTCGGGAGGCGGTGTCGGCGCGGCTCGCTGAAGGGCCGAGAGCGGCTTTGATGTGGCTTTGAAGCGGCTGGAAGCGCCTGTGAAGCGGTGTTGATCCGGTTCTGGGGCACCCAGTTAGGAGGCGTGGAGCGCTTTGGGAGGTACGGCACGAAGTCCGGTTCTGGTGAGGTGTTTTTCTGGTTTGGGTGGATTGCCGTGTTAGGTGGATGTTTCACGTTTTCACGTTTCGAGTACCGGGTGTGGTCACATGATTGCGCCTGGTAGTGGTTCTTGACCGGTGGGGGGGGGGCGTGTTCGGATGCGCTCGTGAGTGCAAAGAGGTTTGCGTGCCGCGGTATCAGCGTGGTGTTGGTCGTGGCTGTTTCGATGGGTTCGGCTACGGGGATTGCTTCGGCTGGATCCCCGGCAGTAATGGCAAGCACTTCCACTTCGGTCGAGGCTGAGGGTTTGAAGCGTGCGGAGTTTGCAGTTGAGGGTGAATCGCTAAGTCCGGATGAAGTCCGGCGCGTCACCGAAGAGGTCCGGTATTTATTCTCCGTCGTGCTCGTGAACGAAAATGGTCTCTGGCGGGTCAATCCAGCTTTCGTGCACGATAAGGACTTCCGTGAGCTGGGTCGGGTGGCGAATGCACTCAATGAGCCAATTGATTACCACGCATTTAATTCTCCTAAGTATCGCCAATGTGTGCTCAACGCGGTAGGACTAGGCGCCTTTACTGCGAGTGCCGCCGGTGGTGGATCGCAGCTCGGCTATCTCATGGCCGCTAAGAAGTGGACCGAAGTTGCCTGGGTTCTGGCTCGCTTGGTCGGGGTGAATGCATTGAAGGGCGGCGTCGTCGGTACAGCAGCCGCTCTGGCGGGAGCAGGGGCGTGGTGTGCAACGCCGTGGGCGTCATGAAGCTGTATCGGATTTTCAGAACACCGGTCGCCGCTCGAGATGCTGCTGATTTCGTTCTCGAACATCTTCGAGAACGAGGTGCGGTCGACTACTTCTCAGAGGAGAGATTCAAGCCCGTCATTGAGCTGGCTCGACATGGGGCATGGAGTGAAGCAGCAAAAGAGTATCGGAGTATCACGGGGGCGGGAATTAAGGATAGTGTGATCGCGGCCGAGATTGCTCGACGGATCGTCGAATTCGATAAGCGCTGATGAAGATTTACCGTCCGGTCGGAGGTTGTGCAGCGATCAGAAGGTCGTGAACGAGTATGCGACTCGGTCGCAGGCAAGCCGACTCGGGCCACAGCCCGCCCTTGGGACCGGCGTGGCCTGTGACCGCTTGCCAGCACATCGCCCCTTCTTTTGCGCCACCCACTTAGCCGGGCTATGTCTATAACTTGCTCCGCCGTCGGCGGCCGCGGAGTGGTCCGCGGGCTCGCCGCGCGGACACCGTCGGCGGCCGCGCGGGCCGGCCCGACGGTCATCGGTGGATGCATAGGTGCATGGCGGTTGAAAGGAGTAGGAGTCAGAGGGAAGGGCCTGATGCGAACAGGTGGGCACGGCGGCAAGCGGCCGGACTGAGATGGCTACGGATGGAGCTGAGACGGCGCGTGACGGACAGACGGGGCGCGAGGGGCAACAGATGGACAGATGGGCGCCGGCGCGGTGACAGCGGAGCCGTGAGGGCGACGCAGGCCCTTGCTGCTCGCCCGCGGCGCTGGCCCGTCGTGGCAAGCGCTGCCGCACCGCGAAGCGCCGCGTCCGGATCGGTGATCTCGGAGCCGGACGGGTCAGCTCACTGCTCTCGTTTGTTCATCAAACGGGATATAGCCTTCGGTCCCGTCTAGAGAACGAGAAGGGAGATCGCCATGGGATCTCGGACCCGGCGCCGCCCCGAAGGTCGAGCTGCGCGCCACGCCCTGGCTCAGCTCACGGAGGCGCGGGACGCAGTCGACGCCCGGCTGGAGGATCGCCGTCGTCGCGAGAACGTCCTGCTGGAGCGCTACGCGGCGACCCTCGCTGAACAGCAGCGGGTCGAGGACGAGCTGACCGCCGGCCTCGGACGCCTGGCCAGGCTGCGTGCCGACACGGACCAGCAGCTCGCCGCGATCGAGGCCGACCGTGGCGACGTCCTCGTCGGGCTCAACGCCGAGGGGCGGAGCGCTGAGGATCTCGCCCAGATCGCCGGCCTCCCGCTGAAGCGAGTCCGAACGATCCTGCGCAGCAAGAAGCAGCCCGCGGACGGCGTCGCGACCAGCGACGACAGCGAGCGCACCCAAGCACCGGCCCCGCGGCCGGCGGGCGAGGATGACGGCGGAGTGCCCGTCGTGGGGCCCGACGCGCCGGTCCCGACCGAGCCGGACGAGCTGGCGGAAGGCCCCTCCACGGAGTCCGCTCCGGAGTACGCGGGGGACACACAGGGGTGACCTCCGGGCGCCGCTGCGGGCTCCCGAGTGCAGGTCCATCAGTGCTGGTCGGGGCCGCGGCGACGCGTCCCTGGTGGTCCCGGCTCCGGCTACGGGCTGAAGACGTCGTCCGGGAAGGGCGGCTTCCGTTCGGCATGAGCCGCGGTCTGGCACAAGCGACGGAACTGCTGCACCCCGGCCAGTGGGTCGGTGTCGCCGAAGGCGGCCGCGGTGAGGCTCTGCAGGTCCCATCGGACGAGCAGGCCCTGCCGGGCCAGGACGAGTCCGACGTGCTGGATCCCCCACCGATCGGAGACGTCGAGCCAGGCGTATCCGAGGACTTGCTGGAGCCATGCTCGGACGCGTCGCGGTTGGGCCGCATGGGCGCTCACCTTGACGTCGAGCAGCGTGGTTCCGACCAGCAGGTCGGCATCGGCGAAATGGGGGATGAGGGTCGGCGAGGCGTACCCGATCCCGGCCGCCTCGGGTGGCCGCTCCGCTCCCCACGCCAGAAGCGTAGGGAGGTTCTCGCTGGTCGCGAGCGCGCGGACGAGCGCAGCAGCCTCGTGAGCGCTGCCGTCGGGGACGGCTGCGCGGAGGGTCTCGGTCGTCACGGGTCCGCGGTGCGCGAGAGCGCTCAGGGCGCGCGGGCTGTGACCGCTCCGGTAAGCGGCCTCGGCCAGGGCCCACACGCCGTAGGACCGCGCCAGGGCTCTTTCGGCTCCGGCAGTCCCCACCTGCCCGCAGGGAGCGTGCTCGTGATGGAACAGGTGGCCTCGGTTGGCCAGATCGGGGAAGACGCTGTCGCCCCAGGGGGGATCGGTGCTGGTCGCGGCCGGTGCGGGGATCTGGAGCCACTCTCGCGGGGAGGGGTGGAGCGTGTGGGCCACTGTCGCGACCTCGTCGGGCAGCTCGCGGTGCGTCGGGAAGGACAGGGCGATGCGGGCTGCGGCACCTGGGGAGACGAGTTGGCCGGCCAGTAGTCCCTGCAGCGCGGCGTAGGGAGGCGCGGGCTGGACCAGGGCCGCCAGCCGGGCGTCGACGATGCCGCCGACGAGCTGGCTGTCCGCACCTGGCGTCGGTCCCGAGAGGGTTGTCTGCGGAGCCCTCGCGGCTGCCCGTGCCACGTCTCGGGCGACCTGGTCGAGGCCTGTGAGTCGTTGCCGGCACCAGGTGGCGAGGGTCCCGGTGCGGAGTGCTGTCGTGAGCGGCACGGCGACGTCCTCCTCTCCCGGGTCGGCCTCTCTGGTTCTGCACTCTCCACGGTCTGGCATCGAAGGATGCATCGGCCGTGGCGACACCCGGGCGGCGGAGCCCGGTGGTGGTCGGTCACCACCGGGCGCCGCGGATCAGGCGGCGCTGGGCACGGGGGACTCGACCGGCGTGCCGCGGATCGCCTCGACGACGGCGGCCACCAGGTCGCGGGCGACGGGCGGGGTCACTGCGTTGCCCGCCATCCGCACCTGGTGTCGCTTGGTCCCGAGCAGGACGTAGTGCGGAGCGAAGGCCATGCCCTCCTTGATCTCACCTGGGCTCAGCATCCGGAACAGGCAGTCCTCGACGTCGAGGCCGGCCGCTCCGGCCATCAGAGCGTCGCCTTCGACCGTCGTCTGGGTGGCGAGTGGACTGGTCGCTGCCGCCCGGATGCGGCCGGTGTCGTAGGCGTAGAGCATCTCCGGGCTCCAGACCAGGGACTGGTGACCGGCGCTCGTGATGGTGCGCGCAGGCTCGCTGGTCGGGGTGCTCATCTCGGCTCCGCCGCTGTTGTTCCGCATCAGCAGTCCGTGGTGGGTCCCGCTGGCGGCGAAGGTGTCGAGGGGCTCGATCACGCGCTTCGTGCGGTTCGTGCCCCGCAGCGGCACGACCACGACGCCCTCGGTGTCGCGGGTGGTGCGGGCACGCAGCGGCCGGTCGGTCGGCTGGGCGACGTCGTTCCACGTGCCTCCGGCCGGGACGAGCAGTCCGGTCTCGTTGCGGGCCGTCTGCACCCTGAGCGGGCGGTCGGCGGGCAGCGCCACCTTGCCGTCCCGCCCCTCCGCCGGGATCAGGAGCGCTGACGGCGACGCGGTGGGGCTGGGCGCGCGCAGCCCGTCGAGGGGCATCGGCGGTGCGGCGATGGCGCGGTGCTCGGTGGTGGTCAGCGTGCGCAGGGGCTCCTCGACCGGCCAGGCCCGCACCCCGGGCCGACGCTCGAAGGTGTTGCCCGCTGCCTCCAGCGCGATCGGGCCGTAGTAGCGGCGCAGCCCTGCGGCGATGCGCGCCATCGTCTTCGGTGCGAGAGGCCGCTTGCGGTCACCGATCCGCTGCCCCGGCGAGGACCAGTCGATGATGGCCGCGGCCGGGAGGACGTAGGGCTGGACGACGTCGTTGCGGCAGCTCACGCGCGGGCAACGGAAGACGTACTGGGCGCCGTAGGAGCCGTGGGGCCGGTCGAAGTTCTTGGGCGCTCGCAGGGCCGTCACGACCTCGCCGCAGGTCGGGCACCAGGCCTGCGGCCGGGTCCAGCGGTCGAAATCCGGGCGGTTGTAGCGCCGCTGCCAGAAGACCACGTAGACGCGGTCCCGCAGCTGGGGGGCCGGGGCACCGAGCTGGTGCGCGAAGGCCGAGTTGAGGGTCAGGACCTGGTAGTCGTAATCGAGCTTCCGCATGCGGGCGATCCACTTCGGGAAGTGGACCCACTTGAGCAGCGCGGGGACGTTCTCGACGATCACGGCTCGGTAGCGGTGGTGCTCGGCGAACCGGGGCACGTCGTGCATCAGGGCGCGGGAGCGCTCGCCGGCGTCGAGAGGCAGGGGCGGTTCGTCGGTGGCGTCGTCGTCGACGAGCAGGTCGAACAGGCTGGGCTCGGTCTCGGGCTGGGCGAAGGTCTGCTTTTCGCCGCGTGCCGGACTGAAGAAGGTGCAACTGGGCGAGGCCCACAGGAAGTCGGTGCCGGGGAACCGGCTCGGATCGGCCCTCGCGATGTCGATGACGTCGTGCCCCGCGTCGGGCATGTTCCGGTTGTGGGTCTCGACCGCGAGATCCCAGTGGTTGACCGCCATGACGCTTCTGACCCCGGGGACCTGCTCCGCCCCGAAGGAAGATCCCCCTCCGCCACAGAAGAGGTCGGTCAGGCTGAACTCGCAGTCGTCGTAGGCACTTGGAACTGGTGTTCTGCGCAGCACCATTGGCATGGGGTTCTCCGTTCGGCTCTGGGTGAGCGGTTCAAGCTGTCAATCTCTCCCCGCATTTATCACTATACCATGTTTGGCGGTAGTCTACTGGTAGCCGAACGTTTACAAATTCCCCCATGGTGTCGATTCCCGAGCGGCTCCGCCGCTCTTCATGGGGCTTCTGTTGATTTCTTTCCTTTTCGCGACCACGAACGCTTATCTGCGTAGTCCCAGACCCGTCGACGTCGCCAGAATCGTCGCTGCCGGCCGGCGGGCGTCTCCTCGACCTCGTCCGGCTCGATGAACTGGTCGCGACCAACGTAGCTGTTCACGGTCGCGGCGCTGGCCAGACCCAGCACGTGCGCGACCTGGGCGCTGCTGAGCAGCTCGTCGGGGTCGCCGGTCCGGTCGACGGGGGTCAGCCCGCTCTTGAGCTGGTCCTTGTGCCCTCGGTACCAGTCCTGCCACAGCTCGAGGTCGACGTAGCGGCGGCCGTCGCGCCGTATCCCGGGCGGATGGCCGTTCGCCTGGCGCCCGGCGTACCAGCGGTTCAGAGTCGCCTCCGGCTTACCGCTCAGGCGGGCGAGCTCGGTGACGGTCGCCAGGATCCGTCCGTTGACCTCCCGGCGGTCGGCGCCGTACGCGGTGCGCCACCGCCGCCATTCGCGCTCGTCGACGTGCCACTGGCCGTCGACCTCGAGCCCCTCGGGGTGGCCGTTGCGATGCCGGTCGCGCCACCACTTGTAGAGGGTGTGCTCGCGCTCTCCGGTGCGTGCCGCCAGCTCCGAGCGGGAGATCAGCTGGTCTGGCACATCCGGGCTGCCATGGTCCTCGCCCCTCACCGGGGTGAGCGTAGGTAGGGCCGCCCGATGCCGCGGGCGGCGGGTTGTGACAGGCGCCCGTCGACGTCCACGGGCAGCCGGTTCGACTACTCTGCGCATCACTGCTCCCGTTTGATGGGGTCCTTCGGTTCCCGGGTGGACGGAGCACAGGCGGCCGGGGGTCGCTGTCAACCCCGCTCCGGCGGGGACCCGCAAGGGTCGGTCCCCGGTTCGCCGACCACCCATTCCGCCGCTCTGGTGTGGGCGTCAGCCGGCCACGCCACCCGCCCTTCAGTCCCGGGCGCGAGTCCCGTGGCCCCGCCTGAGCTGACAACGGGCACCCGGTCACAGGTCGTCCACCGGTGGGCGAACCCGGTGGTCGAGCTCGCACGCGCTCGCGGTGGTGTCGACCTGCTCGTCGTCGACCTCGGCGCGCGCGGCCCACCACGCCGCTGGGCGACGGAGGCGATCACCGCGATCACCGGCAGACGCAGCCGCCGAAACCATCGCGGCGTCTCGCCCGCTCAGGACAGGACTGCCGTGCCGACGGCGACGAAGGTCGACACCAGCGCGGCGGCGACCGCAGCGACCACGAAGAGCCCTGCGAGTGCCGGGATGCGGGCGACGGCGGCGACCAGTGCGAACAGTGCCGCTGCGCCGCAGGCGATGATCCAAACCAGTGCTGGTTCCATGGGGTGCTTCCTGTCGTGTCGGTGAGGGCCGGCTCGGCCCATGTCGGCGGGTTGAGGGCGCGATCCGAGCGGCGCGGTGCTCGCGCTGGCTAGTGCCCGACTCCGTGCCGGTGCTCGTGGTGTCGTTCGCGGCCGAGCCGCTCGTCCCGGTGGTGCCCGGATTCCGGGGTGGGGCGGTCCGTCCGTGCGCCGCGCAGTCGTTCGATGTCGTGGGCCAGACCTCGGCCCGCACGGGTCACCGCGGCCGCGGTGTGGCGAGCGTGTTGGTCGCCCTCCTGGTCGGCGGCGGTGCGCCCGGCTCGCTCACGGTTCGCGTACCGCGGGCGCCTGGCGCCGTAGGCGAGTCCGTCGCTGATGGTCTGCTCCGCCTCGGACTCGGTGAAGTCGTCGACTCCGATGTGCGTCTGGACGGCCGCGCGGAGGGTCGCGCTGGCCTCCTCGGCGGAGATGACGTTGCCGCCGACGTAGTTGCCCAGCTTGAGCGCGGCGGTCAGCACGGCGTGGTGACGGCCGCCCGGCTGTGCTTCCTCGATGCGTTGGGCCTCGCCTTCGAGGATGCTGCGGACGTAGCGCTCCTGGCGGTTGCCGGTGAGCTCGAGCCGCGGCCGCGGGACGCGGGCGATCTCCGGCTCGGGCGGTGGGGCGAGCAGGCTGCTGATCCACGTGGGCAGCTCGGCGGGCGGGCCGGGCCGCTCGAACTGGTAGCGCCCCTCGGGGCGGACCGAGCCAGGCGCGACGACGTACCCGCCCTCACCTCGCGTGTCGATCTTCCAGCCGAGACGGGTCTGGGAGCTGTTGCGCAGCGCGCTGTCATTGCGGAAGTACAGGTGCCCTCCGCCGGTGGGGGTGGACACCGTCAGGGTCTGGTCGGGCATGCGTTCACCGGCGCGACGCGCGAGCATCTGCAGGACGTCGCGGCCGTTGCGGGCACCCTCGAACTCCTCGGGTGCGGTCGCCCCGTGGCCCTCGTCGAGGTCGATCACCAGGAGCTTCGACGGGCCGCAGGCGATGCCGACGTTGTAGGGCTTGGTGCTCCACCAGCGCCCGATCTGGTCGGGGTCGGTGGTGGCGCGCTGTTCCCAGCCGAGGTGCCCCTCCGGGCCGCTGCAGGGGCCGGTCCGCTTGCAGGTGCGCTTGGCGTGGAAGATCGGCTTCTTGCCGTCGACCTGGAGCGGGAAGACGTGGTAGCCGGCTTGCGCGGCGCCCAGCGCAACCTCCCGCATCTCATGTCGAGTGGCCGGGCGGGTCTGTCGTTCGACGGGATCGCCGGTGGTGTGCGGATCGCTCATGGCACTCTCCGGTTCTGGTGGCGTGGGAACGCTGTCATCGCTCCGCACTTCGTCCACTATACCATAAAATTGGCTGACGGAGCCTCTGACCTGCGTTTTTCTCGGCGATTGGACCGGGAGTAGTGGTACGGGCGCCGCTGTCACGCGCGATCGACGGCGATGAGTACGCGGGTCCGTAGGTCGGGTGCTTCGATGATCTCGGCCCAGGCGACCCAGTCCGGGAAGGCCCGGGCCAGCATCGGGCGGTGCACGGCGGGAACGGCGGCGACCAGCTCGCAGAGCACCCGGCCCCAGGGTGTGGGGGCGATCCCGCCGGGCAGGCCGTGGACGCTCAGCATCGTCTGCAGTGCGTACTGGGCGTCTTCTTCGAGGTCGTGGCATTCCGCGTCGCGGATGAGCAGCTCGACAACGCGTGCGAGCGGCGGTTCTCCGCCCGGGTCGAGACAGTGCAGGGCCGCAGCGAGGTGTCTGGCCTGCTCCCGGCGCGGCTTGCACTGCCAGTGGTCGGTGTCGATCTCGGCGAGTAGGGCGGCAAGCTCGTCGACGGACGGGGTCATGGTCTGCTCCTCTGGTGACGGGTGTGGATCGGTGGCGGTCGGCCGCGGGGGCGGGGTGCCTCTGACAGCACCCCGCCCCGGGATCACGTGTCCGTGAGGACGCTGCGCGGGACCGCGGCCACAGAGGCCGCGTGGTGGTCGCCCCACCGGGCTCCGCAGATCCCGCGACGGCAGTGCGCCGCGGTGGGCGCGATCCCAGCTTCGTGCGGGCCCGGCTCGCCACAGCTCGGGCATGGGTCGAGCAGGTCGGCCCGGAGCGAGTCGTCTGCGGCAGCCGGGGGCCGCCCCGTGCCTGTCTCGGCGAGCGGCCCGGGTGCGCGGTGCTCGCTGGCCCGGTTCATGCGGTGGCCAGTCGCCGGCGGCCGGACCGCTTCAGTGCGCGACGCTCGCCCTCGTCCTGGCCACCCCACACTCCGGTGTCCTCTCCCGCGGTGAGGGCGTAGTCCAGGCAGGCCTTCTGGACGGGGCAGCGGCGGCAGACGGCCTTGGCCTTGTCGATCTGCTGCTTGGCCGGTCCGTCGCTTCCGACGGGGAAGAAGAGCTCGGGGTTCTCGCGGCGGCATGCCGCCTCGACTCGCCAGTCCATCGTGGGGCCCCTTCGATCGGTTTCGGGTGGCCGGTCGGCGCTGTCATCGCCTCCCGACACGATTCACTATACCATGTATGCCAGCGGATGCGGGTTCTTCGTGCGACTGTTCTTGCTGGTCGAGACCCCTTGTTCAGCGGGTTCTGGGGGTGCGTCGGCCGGCCCGTCCGGGCCTGGTGCGACTGTCGGCGAATGCCCAGATCGTGCGGCGGTGGTAGTGCTGTCGGCCGTGGGGGTCTGTCCAGTCGGGGCGGGGGAAGTAGCCCGGGTTTCGAGCGAGGTAGCTACGGATGACTGACGCGTCGGCGTAGCCGAGCACGGCGGCGGCCTGGTCGAGGGTCAGGAGATCGGCGCCGCTCCCGCTGCGGTCCACTGCTGTGAGGCTGGCCCTCTTGGCGGCCTCGTGCTGCTGCCACCAGGCGTCCATCTCGTCGAGGGACCAGTAAAGATGGCGGCCGTCGCGGCGGGCCGGGCGGGGGTGGCCGGTGGCGTCGCGGTCGCTGTAGAGGTTGGCGAGGTGCTGGGGCGAGACACGGAGCCGTCGCGCGAGGGCCGTACGGGTCAGCAGAGTCTCCCCGTCGTGGTCCAGTCGGGCCGGGGGAGGGGCGGTGAGCTGGTCGACGAAGGTCCGCATCGCCTGTTCGTCCCACCACTGTCGTCGGCCCTGCTGCCACGCCACCGCCGGGTGGCCGTTCGTCGCCCGGTGACGCCACCAGCGTTCTGCGGTCGCGCGGCCGACACCGAAGGTCGCGCAGATGCCGGGGCGGGACAGCAGCACGCGGTCGTCGACGACGACCCGCAGCAGCGGGGGGGCGCTCGGGCTCGCGGGGGCCGTTGCCCTATCCCTGCTCATCCGGCTTCTCCCTCCCGACGGGGACGCTCCCCGACAGAGGCTGCCGGGGAGCGTCGTACTGCCTGCGATCAGAGCACTGCGAGGTAGACCAGCCGCCAGCCGCCGATGATCTCGGGGGAGTGCACCGCCCCGTCGAGCTGGATCCGGGCGGTGAGCGCTCGTGGACGCCGGTCGTGCCCGACGAGGACGAGCGCGGTGAGCTCTCCGACGCCCTCGACGGGCTGGCTCACGTGGCTGCTCAGGACGCGGCCGATGCCCCGGCGGCCGCCGCCGCGGAGCAGGAACCCTCGCCCCTGCAGGTACTTCAGGACCTCGGAGTCCGCGAAAGGAGCAAGCTGCGCGGCCGGGCGTCGCCCGGCCAGCACCTCGGCGGCGAGCCGCAGCATGTCGCCTGCGACGCGTGTGAGGTCGGGATCGCGGACGATGTCGGTGACGACCGGGATGCCCCAGTCGGTGTCCTCGAACTCGCCGTAGCCGAGCTGGTCGATCCCGGCGACGACGGCGTACTGGGCGGCGATGTGGTCTACCCGCCGCATCTGGCGAACGGTGACCTCGTCACCCAGCAGGACGCGCTGGTACTCGCTGTTCAGGACGTAGCTGGACTTCTCTGCCTGTCGGACCCTCTTGCTCACGGGCACTCCTTCGGTTCGGGGGTGGCGTTGCTCGGGCTGTCAATCCCTCGCAACGTTTACTAATTTACAGCGTCTAGCTTGCCGTGTCAAGATCCAAACGGCTCTGACCTGCGTTTTGCTTGGGGGACTCTCCGAGTGAGGCCGGGTCCAGGGCGGCGCCCTGGCCCCCCGGGAGGGGGCGGCCCGAAGGGTCGATCTGACTTGGGTGAGGACCAGACCTGGCCTCTGGAGGGTGGGGGTCTCTCCTCGCGTCGGCAGGACGGCGCTCTGCCCGAGGTTCTGTGGAGCTGCCAGGCTCGCCGCAGGCGACCGCGGAGCGGCCGGAGCGCAGCGGAGGGCCTGGCGGCGGAGCAGGTTCTCGGGCACCGTCCTGATGCCGACGCGAGGAGAGACCCCCACCCGGCTCGCCGGCGGGACTCACCCCCGGCCCCCACAGCCGAAGCTGTCCCCACACGAACGGCCTAGTGCGTTGATGGTCGTTCCTGTGCGGCACAGGCTGGGCCCATGACGGAGAACCTCTGGGCCGCGCCGGCTCCCGGCGCCCCCTTCACCTCTCGTTCGCTGGCGCACCTGCAGCTCGCCGAGACCGCGCGGGAGCTGTCGGACTGGGCTCGTCATCTGGTGCCGGCCGGGCGCCGCCCGGATCAGGCCTACGACGGCACCCTGGTCACCGATGCCGCCGCGCTCGTCGAGCTCGCCGGGCACGTGCTCACTGCCGCGGTGCTGGTCGAGCGGCACGACGGCTGTGGCTGGGGCGCGATCGCCGAGGTCCTCGACGTCGCGGAGGCCGACGTCCGACAGCGCTGGGAGCCCATCACCGATGTCTGGAGCCAGGAACAGCCGGGCTGCTCACCCCACGCCGCAGCGCAAGAGGCGTCGAGGGCAGAGCAGCTGCGCACCCTGGACGCGTGGGTGGTCCGGCATCGCGACCCTGGCGACCCCGATCACGGTCCGGCGCCGGTGTCCGCGGTCCTGGAGCGGCAGCACCCCTTGCTGGAGCTGGTGCACCTGCAGGGGCTCGACCGGCTCCGGTCTGAGGAGTTCGGTGCGGCCTCGGCCGAGCGGCGTGCTGTGCTGGAGCGGCTGATCCACGTGCACCAGACGCTCGTCGACCGTGCGGGCACCGATGAGGAGGACCGCCAGGAGCATCGTGCCGAGGTCACCCGGCTGCAGCGCCTTCTCGGGGACCTGGGAGCCGCGAGCGGGGATGGGGGGACCTGCTCCGGCGTGTGAGTGGTGGACGGTGACCGGTCCCCGGCCGGGTGTCGCGGTCACTGGTGTAGCCCGCGTGCAGTCTGTCCCTGACCTGCGGCTTGCTGCTGTGGTGGCGACGGGCTGATCGCTGCTTCCGGCGGCGATGCTGAGCTGCGGTCCCTCCAGGCGTGGCGGGCAGCTTCCAGTTCCTCGGCCGTCGCAGCGCGCGGGGCCGTCGCGGTGTCGGGTCCGTCGCTCCGATCGGTCGTGGGCTGCTGCGCCGGCACCACCTCGGCTTCCGGGCGCTGCTCGTTGGCCTCCTCGATCATCTGCGTGGCGATTGCCTCTGCTGTGGCTCGGGCGCTGGCGAGCTGGTCGGCGTGGGGGAAGGGCTGGTCGAGCCCGGCCCGGGCCTGTTCGGCTTCGCGGCCGGCCAGGCGGCGCTGTTCCTGGAGGGTCTCGGCGAGCTTGTCGAGACCGCCGAGCTTGTTCTCCAGCCGCTGCATCAGGCCGGTGGGGTCGCCGTCGAGGAACTGGGACCGTTCGATGGTGAAGGTCCCGCGGGGCACGTCGACGAGGGTCAGCTCGGCGACGATGTCGTCCCCGGCCGGGCGGACGGCGGCGGTGACGGTGAGCCCGCCGATCTCGACGACGGGGCGGGCGTCGGTGGGGGCGCTGTAGCGGTTGGCCCGGGTCAGCGCGGGACGGAGCAGGTCCTGCAACGAGCGGCCGGCGTCACTTCGTGAGGTGTACGGGTGGCCCCAGACCTCGGCACGGAAGGCCTCGCCGCGTGTGGTGGTGCGGCGCGAGACGGCGGCTTCGACCTGGCGGAGTTCCTCGGTGATCTCCTCCCCGGCGCGCTCGGCCGCACGGACGGTGCGCAGCAGGTGGTCGTTGTTGCGGTAGTGGGCGCGTTCGAGGCGTTCGAGTCGGTTGACGTCGGAGTCGGCCTTGGCCTTCTCCATGACGCGGGGGTCGCCGGTGGCGAGTGCCTTGACCTCGTCGTAGGACAGTGCGGCGTCGCCGATGTCCTCGATCTCGCGGACGTCGAGGCGGCCGCGCATCATCTGCGCGATGAACATCGCCTTCCTGGTGACGGTCTGCCAGGAGTAGGCGTCGAAGCTGCCCTCGGTGACGTAGCGGAGGATCTCGACCTCGGGGTTCTGGTTGCGCTGGCGGATGATGCGGCCCTCGCGCTGGGCGATGTCGGCGGGTCGCCAGGGGCAATCGAGGTGGTGCAGCGCGCGGGCGCGGGTCTGGACGTTCGTCCCGACGCCCATCCGCTGGGTGGACCCGATGAGCACGGCGATCTGTCCCGAGCGGGCGGCGCGGAACATCGCCGCCTTGGCCGCGTCGTTGTTGGCCTCGTGCATGAAGCGCACGCTGCCCTCGGGCAGCCCCCGCTCGTGGAGCTTGGTGCGCAGGTCGTCGTAGACGCTGAACCGGCCCTCGTCGTTGGGGACGCCCAGGTCGCAGAACACGAGCTGGAGCGCGCCGGGGGTCGGATGGGGCTGCTGGGTGTCGGGGTGGAGGTAGGTGGTGTCGCGGTGGTCGCGTCAGATCCGGGCGATGCGGTCGGCGGCGATGTCGAGCTTGGTGACCTCGTCGGTGTCCGCCCCGACGAGCCGGAGGTCCAGGGCTGCGGCCCGCCCCTCGCCGGTGATCGTCAGCATGTTCTCCTTGCCTCGTTCTGCGCCGCCGCTGCGGAGCAGCTCGGCTCGACGGACGAGGTCGGTGACGACGTCCTCGAGTGCGGCGGAGCCCGGGACGACCACGGCTTCGGCGGTGCGACGGCCGCCGTCGTTGGCCTTGAGCGCGGGCACTGGGAGGTCGAGGTCCTCGGCGGTCTTGACGTCGGCCGAGACGTGCCACATGCGGAGCAGCTCGGGGACGTTCTTGAACTTGGCGAACCGGGATTTCATGCGGGGCTTGCCACCGTCGGGGGCGAGCTCGATGCCGGTGACGACCTCGCCGAAGGTGGCGGCCCAGGAGTCGAAGTCCTCGATGCCGGCCTCCTGGAGGAGGTCCGGGCGCAGGTAGCGCTGCATGACGTGCGCTTCGCTGACGCTGTTGGCGATCGGTGTCGCGGTGGCGAGCACCCCGACTCGGCCTCCGTGGCGCTCGCGCAGGTACTCCAGCTTCATGTGCAGGTCGGTGGCCCGGTCGGCGCCGGGCACCGCGGCGTCGGGGATGTTCGACAGGGTGCGCAGGTTCTTGAAGTCGTGGGCCTCGTCGATGGCCAGCCAGTCGATGCCGGTCTGTTCGAACGTGAGGCCGGGGTCCTTGATCTTGTCGAGCTTCTCGCGCAGTCGCTCCTCGGCGCGGGCGAGGATGCCCTCCATCCGCTTGACGTTGAGGGAACGCTCGCCACTGGCCTTCAGGTCCTCGAGCCAGGCACGGACTCGGGCCGATTCCCGCTCCTCGTAGCGGGTCTGGGTCTCCACGCTCATGGGCAGCTTGGTGAACGCGGACCGGGTGAGGATGATCGCGTCCCAGTCGCCGGTGGCGGCTCGGGCGACGAAGTCCCGGCGGCGTTGGGCGGAGAGGTCGTCCTTGCCGGCGGGCAGGATGTTGGCTCGGGGGTAGAGGGCCAGGAACTCGGCCGAGAACTGGTCGAGCATGTGGTTCGGCACGACGATGGCCGGTTTGCGGACCATGCCGAGGCGCTTGAGCTCCATCGCTCCGGCGATCATCTCGACCGTCTTGCCGGCGCCGACCTCGTGGAACAGCCCGACGGCGGGCTCGGAGATCATCCGGGCGATCGCGGCCCGTTGGTGCGGGCGTAGCGGGGGGAAGGTCTCGGCGACGCCGGGCAGGGTGAGCTCGTTGCCGTCGTAGGAGCGCAGCACGATGGCGTTGAATCGCTCGTTGTAGACGCGGGCCAGGTGCTCGGCGCGCTGCGGGTCCTCCCAGACCCACTCGCTGAAGCGGGCGTCCAGGGCGGTCATCTTCTCCTGGGCGGCCAGGGTCTCGGTGGTGTTGAGCCAGCGCCGGCCTTCGTCGTCCTCGTCGTAGACGCGCACGGAGCGCTGCTCGAGTGCCGCTTCGGCGAGATCGGGTGCTGCACGGCGGGTCGTGCCCCAGGTCGAGGTCGCAGCGACGCTGGTGCCGGTGCCCTGGACCTTCCAGATGTTGCCGCCGGCGTGCTCGACCCGCAGGCGTGGGTCCTCGAGGGTCTCGCGCAGGAACTGCTGCACGTGCTCGGCGGAGATCCAGGGTGCGCCGAGTCGGGCGTGGATCTCGGCCGGGCCGAGGTCGCTGGGGATGATCGGGCGGAGGGCGTCGACGTTGCGCTGGAAGTGGGCGTCCGCGGCGGCCGCGGTCTCGGCTGCGGCGAGCTTGGCGCGGACGTTGCCGGACAGGTACTCCGCCGCGACGACCAGGCGCCCGGGTTCGGTGGCGGTGCCGGTCGCATCAGCGCGCGGCGGCTGCTCGAACACCAGGTCGCCGAGGCGGTCCCGTACCTCTGCGGGGTCGGTCTGCAGGAGTGCGGCGATGTGGTTGGTGTTCACCGCGCCGTAGGTGTCCAGGCAGATGGCCAGGGCTTCGGCGGGGGTCTCTGCGCTGGTGCGCGGTCGTCGCGGCGCGACGACGCGTTCGGTGAAGATGGCCGCACGGCTCGCTTGCCCGGTCGACTCGTCGTAGTCCTCCAGCGCGCGGACGACGGGGGAGTAGGGGTCGGCCCGGAAGCCGCCCTGGGGCGGGTGCTGCTTGGCGAGGATGTCCTCCCCGGTCTCGGCGTGCTGTCGGCCGGTCCGGCGCCAGGTGAAGCGGCGGAGGGGGCCGAACGTCTCGACGTAGGCGGCGTAGCGCTGACCGAGCTCCTCCCGCAGCCCGGCGATCTCGGCGGTGTCGTCCGCGGTGGCGGCCTCGGCGTCGAGCAGGGCCTGGGTGGTGTCTCGCAGCCCGATGAGGGCGCGCAGCTCGGTCTGCTGCGTACGAGGCACGGGGTACTCGACCACCGCCCCGTCCTGGATGCGGGTGAAGGTTCCGTCGGGGGTCGTCTGCAGGAGCCCTTCCTGCTGCGCCTCGGCGCCGTTGGCGAGGGTGATGACCGGGTCGGTGGTGCCGGGGTGGCCGGCGTGCGTGTAGCCGAGCCCGCTCATGGAGGCCTGCTGGACGATCTGGCCGAGGGCGGCGGCCAGTGTGGTGTCGGTGAGGTCGCCGACGACCTGCAGCTCGTCGTGGCGGTAGGCGCCGTGCCCGAGCTGGGGGGTGCCGAGAACCATCTCGGGGTTCTGCTGGAAGTAGCGGTTGACCGCGATCTCCCCCTGGTCCCCGATCCTCATCGGGCTGGTGTCGAGCCAGCGGTCGTCGGCCGGGGCCGCACCGGGCTCGCGGCGGCGCAGGACGAGCAGGTCGGTCACGACAGCGGTGCCGGCGGCGCGCTGGTGGGCCTTGCTCGGCAGCCGGACCGCACCGACGAGGTCGGCATGCTCCCCGATCGCGAGACGGGCGCTCGGGTTCTCGGAATCGAGGGTGTATCGGCTGGTCAGGGCGAGGACGAGCCCGCCCGGGTGGGTCAGGTGCACGGACTTGAGCAGGAAGTAGTTGTGGATGCTGTGGGCTCCGGCGTTGTGCACCGGGTCGGCCGGGGCGACCTTCGCGAACGGCACGTTGCCGATGACCAGGTCGAACGTGCCCTCGGGTGCCCGGGTCTGCACGAAGGACTCGCTTCGGATGGTGGCGTGCGGTTGCAGGGCCTGGGCGATGGCTGCGGTGGTCGGCTCCACCTCGACGCCGACCATCCGGGCGTTCTCGGGTGCGAGCGCGAGGAACGTTCCCGCCCCGCACCCGGGCTCGAGCACCGCCCCGCCGGCGAACCCGAGGTCCTCGGCTGCTTGCCACATCGCCTTGGCGATGGTCAGGTCGGTGTAGTGGGCGTTCAGGGTGCTCCGTCGTGCAGCACTGAACTCGGTCTCGCTGAGCAGGTCGCGCAACTCGCGACGGGCCCAGGCGAACTCCTCACGCTGCGGGTCGAACACCCGGGGGACTGCTCCCCACCCGGACCAGCGGGCGAGAGTGGCCTGCTCCTCCGCGTTCGCCGGCCGCTGCGCCCGTTCTACGTGGCGCAGCGCACGCAGCGCGGCCAGGTTCGCCTCGATCCGCGCTCGTTCGCCGGAGGGAGCGAGGTCGTCCTGCGTCAGTGGTCGGAACCGCGGCGCAGCGTCTCCTGCGCCTGCCGCTCCTCCTGGACGATCTGCTGGTACTCCGGATCCTCGGGACTCACGACGAGCGGCAGCGTCGAGCTCGTCGCCGGCGCCGCGGTCGGCTCTTCCGGGTCGATCTCCGACTCCGGGGCCAGACGAACCCGTTCCTGCAGCACGATCACCTCGGCGCGCATCCGCGCCCCTCTCATGCGACCGACCCTGTCGAGGTAGCTCTCCTGCTCCGGATCCGGGCCCTCCAGCTCCAGGGCCAGCGAGTCGATCTCCTTCGACACCTCCTCGCCCAGGTCCTGGAAGAACTGGGTCGGGTTCGGGATTGCTCGGTACCGGTCCGGCAGCCACCGGGCCCAGTACTGATGGGCCATCGCTCCGTAGTCCGTCATCTCGCGCCTCGCTGCTGTGGCTCGCCGCCGCTGTCCCCGGTTCGTCGGTCGAGGGTACGGCTTCCGGGAGTTGTGTCGTTGGACCGTCGACGGCTGGACTTTGCGCTTCGTCGCCGCCCTCTGAGGCGCCCGACAGAAGGTCGTCAAAGGAAAGCTGATTCTCTGGGTCGCTTCGTCGGCTGCGGCGGGCCATCACAGCACCCCGATAGTGTCGGAAAACAATGCCGCAATGACACGCGCCGAACTACCGCGAAAACCGCGCTCAGGATCTGCGAAGACGCACTTCCATCGTGCGCGACACCACCCTCGCAGTCGTGTCTGCAACTCCATAACCCCAGGTTACGCGGTCCGAAGACTGGATTCCACAGATTGCTCCGTCTTTTATACTGGATCGCCCTTTGTGACCCCCACTGAACCAGTAACTCGTCGAGCCGCTGCCGCGAGCCGCCGTCCGCGCTATCTGAAACACTGAGAACAATCAACCAAAAATTCGGTCGCTAACCGTCCGTACACCACGCCCGTATCGCGGATTAATTATCCGAACCGCAGGACTGAGCGGTTCGGAAAGTTCGATTCTGACGACCCCAGGGCTGGTGCAGAGGACGTGTCCGGCGGGGCGTGCGGCGGGCCCGAGCCGGAGAGTTCGGCCGCACTGGGACGCAAGGTCACGCGCAGCGCCGGGAGCGCCCGCGGTGGACGCCCCCGGCTGTGCGGTTCGGCGCGAGGCTCGACCGTGCACCGCACCCTGGCCGGACGCCCGGTGGCGGCGTCGCTACTCGCTGAGCCACGATCGGGGGCGTGGACCTGACGCCTCTCCAGCGGAACACGCTGCACCGCCTCGTCGACGGCGGGCAGGGCCCGGAGTCGCAGCCGCGGACGGCGCTGCGGTGGCTGCGCCGGTACGGACTCGTGGACGCGGACGGCTTCCCCACCGACGAGGGGCGGGCGTACCTCGCGGAGCTGCACCGGCAGCGGCGTCGGCGGATGGATGAGCACGAGGCGGAGCACCGGCGGCGGCAGGCTGACCCGCTGTCGGGGATGCGGGACGCGATCCGGCGGTGGAAGGCCGGCGAGCGGTGACCGCTGACGGGCCGTCCGCGGAGGAGCTGACCGACGCGGCGGTGGCGCGGATCCAGGCGGTGTGCGACGCGGAGCGGATGCGGTACGAGGAGGTCGTCGCCCGCGACCCGTCGGTGAAGGCTGCGATGGAGGGCCGGTACGCCGATGAGCTGGGGGCGTGTGTGCACGCGGTGCGGGACGCCTACCTGGCGGAGGGGATCTCCCGGGAGCGCGCGGCGCAGGCGTCCGAGTCGTGGCTGATGATCAAGTCCGGGGTGCGCGGGGACCTCGCGTTCGCCGACGAGATCCTCGCGGACTTCGCGTCCGGGAAGCTCCGGCGCGGCGGGTCGGGGCTCGGCGCGCAGCCGTAGTTGTCCACCCGGGGTGGACAGCCCTGTACTCGGGGGGCGTACACTCGGTGGTGTGGTCCCGTCCATGAAGCTCCGCGACGTCGAGCGGGCCCTCCTAGCTCACGACTGCCGCGTGCTGTCCGAGGCTGGACCGCACACCAAGTGGGGCTGCCCCTGCGGCGCCCACACCACGCCGGTCCCCCGGCACCGCACCATCTCGCCCGGGGTGGTGCGCAGCATCGGCAAGCGCATGGCGTGCCTGCCGGAAGGGTGGTTGCAGTGAGGTACTTCGTGACCGCGCGCCGGTGGGAGCGCGGATGGGAACTCCACATCGCCGACGAGCACGGCGCCGAGGTCGGGGTGACGCAGTCCCGCACCCTGGGCGGGGCGGAGGCGATGGTGCGGGACTATCTCGCGCTCGACGACCGCGACGCAGCCGCGCCGGTCGAGATCCGGCCGGTGTTCGACTCCGCGGTGCAGGAGCGCATCACCGCGTCCCGTGCCCGGACGCGGGCCGCGCAGCTGGAGCAGGAGGCCGCGGCGAAGGAGTCCCGCGCCGCTGTCGCGCTGCTCGACGACCTCGGGCTGTCCGGGACGGAGATCGCCCGCGTCCTGCAGCTGTCCCGCTCCCGGGTGTCGGACCTGCGAAAGGCGTCCCGGTGACGGGGGGAGAGGATGGCCGGCGTGAGTGATGAGACCGCGCCGCAAGATGTCCCGACCGTGCGGACCGGGGCGGCCGCGCTGGGCGACCGGCTCGCGATGCACTTCGAGGCCGGGCGGGTTCGCCTCGACGGTGTCCGGGTGACCGATCTGGACACCCCGGCGCCGGAGGGCACTCGGATCGTCATCGCCGGGAGCTGACGACGTCCGTCCCGGTTACACCCCGGGACGGCCGCACGGCCCGCCCCCGTTAGTGCCGGGGGCGGGCCGTCGTCGTCTGGGGCGGCGCGGTCGGTCGTGGTCAGTACCGCAGGTTGTAGAGCGACCAGCTGGTCTCCTGGCTCTGGGTCGGGTTCCCGTTGGAGATGCAGCGGTACTCAGAGGTGTCGGGCCTGCCCCGGTAGGCAGCGATCGCCTCCTCGCACGCACCCCTGTTCGCGTAGGTCGCGACGTAGCTCCAGGTTGGGGACTGGGCAGGGGCAATGGGAGCTGCGGCGGCGACCCCGGCACCGACCGACGTCAGCGTGGCGACCCCGAGTGCGAGGCCGATCATCGTGGACCTGAGAACCCGCATGGTCCTACTCCTCCTGCTTGGTGATCTTGGACCTGACGAAGGTTAGGTGTGATGTGCAGGGAGGTTGTACTGCCCGGGATCGGTGATTCTGTCTGACAGACGAAGGCCTCCGGTTGTGAAGTGGAGCTGTCGAGGAACCGCTTCACCCACCGGAGGCCTTCGTGTCCCACGCTAACGCCGCCCTGACCCCGCGCGCCCGGCTGCGGCTCGCTCAACTCGTCGTCGATCACGGCTGGACCCACACCGCCGCGGCGAAGATGTTCATGGTCTCTCCACGGACAGCGTCGAAATGGTCTGACCGCTACCGGGCCGAGGGGCCGGCCGGGATGGTCGACCGCAGCTCACGGCCGCAGCTCTCGCCGAGCAGGACCAGTGCTCGTGTGGTTCGGCAGATCGTGGGTCTGCGCTGGAGTGTTCCCGATTTCTTTGACGCCGGTTTAGGCTGCCAAGTCGGTTATTTTCCTGAATCCTAGCTCGTATTCGGTGGGTTTCAAGTATTCGAGGGTGGAGTGCCGTCTGCGACGGTTGTAGTAGCTCTCGATCCACGCGAATGTCTGCTGTCGGACCTCGGTGACGTCGTTCCATGGCCGGGTGTGGATGAGTTCTTTCTTGTAGCTGGCGAAGAACGACTCGGCGACGGCGTTGTCGAAGCAGGTGGCGCGTCGGCCCATCGATCGGGCCACATTGTTGGCGGCGCAGAAGTCGGTGAACTCCCGGCTCGTGTATTGCGTCCCGCGGTCGCTGTGCATGATCACTCCGGCTGGTGGGCGGCGGGTGAGCAGGGCGGCGGCGAGGGCCTCGGTGATCAGGTTGGTGCGCAGGTGGTCGGCCACGGCGTAGCCGACGACCTTGCGGGAGTGCAGGTCGATCACGGTGGCGAGGTAGGCCCAGCCGTCGACCGTCTGGATGTAGGTGATGTCGCCGCACCAGCGGGTGTCGGGAGCCTCGGCGGTGAAGTCACGCCCGATCAGGTCCGGGGCGTCGATCGGGCGTAGACCTGCGACGGTCGTCTTGCGCCAGGTGTGAGGGTGGCGGCCTTGCAGGCCGGCGGCGCGCATGAGCCGCCAGACCCGCTTGCGGGCGGTCCGGTGGCCGCGAGCGACCAGCTCGGCCCACACCCGGCGCACGCCGGGGTCACCGCGCAGGTCGTGGTGGATCTCTCGGATCGTGTCGGTGAG
>NZ_MCIM01000002.1:35513-39222 GCF_001932405.1 Pseudonocardia sp. Ae331_Ps2
CCCCCCTCAAGATCGAGCTGCTCTACTGGCCCGGCACCACGTTCACAACCCGCCGCGAGGCCGAGCACGCCCTGATCCGCTACCTCGACGGCTGGTACAACCCACGCCGGATCCAGGCACGCCTGGGCGGGCTCTCACCCGACGAGTACGAAGACCACTATCGTCGCGCCCAACGCGACGCAGACAGGTAGCCCGCACTCCGGGAAACCGGGGGAAGCTCAGCAGGGTCCCGTCGAGGATCACGAACGCCTTCCCGAGCGCGACCTCGATCGCCTGGGCCAGGGTTGGGGGCCAACGCCGCGAGCAGCTCGGTCGCCTCGCGCAGGAAGCGGTACACGGCCGAGGTCTCGACCCGGAAACCGCGACCGGTAGGAGCAAGCGCGGCGCGGTCGACCTCCCACGCAAGCCCGCCGAGGTGGGCCGGGGGCTGACTGGCCCCGCGACAAGACGGCGCCCCGGTGCTCGTGGGAACACCGGGGCGCCAGTCCTTCTGGCACGGGCAGGTCAGGCCGCGGCGGCCTGCTTCTTGGTCGCCAGCTTCTCGAGCCGGCGGGTGGTGGGCCAGCGGACGGCGGTCGCCCAGCCGAGCTTCTCGAAGCCGCGGATGACGACGGCCGAGATGTCGATCTGGCCCTTCTTCACACCGTGCCGGGCGCAGGTCGGGTCGGCGTGGTGCAGGTTGTGCCAGGACTCGCCGAAGGACAGGACCGCCAGCCACCAGACGTTGGCGGACTTGTCACGGGAGGCGAAGGGACGCTCGCCCCAGATGTGGCAGATCGAGTTGATCGACCAGGTGACGTGGTGCAGCACCGCGACGCGGACCAGACCGGCCCAGAAGAACGCGGTGAACGCGCCCCACCAGGACATCGTGACCAGGCCGCCGATGAGGGCCGGGCCGAGCAGACTGACGACGACGATCGCTGGAAAAGCACCCTGAATTCGCATCATGGTGCTGTCCGCGATCAAGTCAGGGGCGAACCGCTGATGATTGGTCAGGTCGCGCTTGAAGTTCCAGCCGAGGTGGGAGTGCCAGAAGCCCTTGACCAGTGCCTTCGCGCCGGTGCCGTAGAGCCACGGCGAGTGCGGGTCGCCCTCCTTGTCGGAGAAGGCGTGGTGGCGGCGGTGGGTCCCGACCCATTCCAGCACCCCACCTTGCAACGACAGACTGCCCGCGATGGCTAGCGCGATCCGCAGCGGGCGCTTGGCCTTGAACGAGCCGTGGGTGAAGTAGCGGTGGAAACCGACCGTCACGCCGAGGCCGCTGATCGCGTAGAAGACGACGAACAGGGCGACGTCGACCCAGCCGAGACCCCAGCCCCAGGCCAGCGGGACGGCGGCGAACAGGGCGAGCGTCGGGAGAACGACGAACACTCCGACGAGGAGAACTTCCCTGCGGCGGCGTCGGCCGTCGAACAGCGGTGCTCGTCCAGTGCTCGCACGACCCGAGGCATCCTCAATCGTCATGAATTGAACTCAACACCTCGTCGCATCAAAACGAAAATCCAGCCCTCCCCCCCCCCTGAGCAGGTAGGGGAAACCCCCGTACGCCTACCGCAGCGACTGAGACAAGCCATCCAGGTCCTCAAGGCCAAGAAGCTCGCACGGTCACGCAAAGATCAAGTTTATCGTTCCTCGATCTCTAGTTCGCAGGTTAGTCAGAGCGTTTCACAACCCGGTCGACCCAAACGCATTCATGAGCTCTCATCATCCACGGTGCGAGGAAACTTGAATCGTCGTCCGCTCGCTTTCGTTGCTCCGTCTCGAACTTTTTGCGGAGCTCTTCCGCGCGAAGCTTCGCTTCGATCTCTCGGTCAGGGCAGAGCACGACATCGTCATTAAACTCTGGATCCGTCCGAACCTCGACCGCCGTCAGCGGCGAAGAGGAGCTGAGATTTACTGCCATATGCAGTACGCCGGCCGGAACGAAGATGAACTCTCCAGCCGCATGTATATGTGGCGTGAGGTCAGGTCCAGTTAGGGTTAGGGCATGACCAGCCACGGCGATGACGATAATGTCGGAATGCTCGTGAAAATGGACTTTCGACGATGCTCGCGGGGGCATTACTACGATTCCGGCCGACAGTCTTGTAGAGCCTGATGTGGCGGCAGTAATGCACGGGAGTAGTGCTTGCGCTTGCGGTCCACGGATAACTCGATTATCCGCTGCGCCCACGACGGAAACTCTCGCGTCTTTCACCGGTCCTACTTCTCCCTAAACTATTTTAGTGTGACGCTAGACTGGACGTTACCACTCTTCCGTCACCACTCATGTCGCCAGCCGTAACTTTCGAGAGATCGCCAGAGGCAGGCTACCTAGCGGCGAACGAGATTCTATCGATGAAAGCACCACCGACATGACGAAGCAACCCTCCTGGCGGAGTTGGCAGGATGCCGCCAACCAGTGTGACGGATAACCGCCAACTATCAGCTCAACTTGCCCGAGTAGAAGAACTCGACGGCCAGTGTCGAGATAAACTCGGTTAACAACGTTAGGGTCTCGCCGCCAGATCGGTGAGAAACGGGAGACGAGGTTTGTGTGGCATCCGAGACCGCTCAGCGGAAACTAGGTGAACTTGGGACCGACAGAATTGCCGAGATCTTCGAGCGGGTGATCTGCAGCAATGACTTGATTTCGTTCGCGGCGGGGGCCCCAAGTCACGATCTGTTGCCAACTGATTTACTCGAATCGGCAGTCAAAAACGCACTAGCTCGGTATGGGTCGACCATCCTGCAGTACGGTGAGGTAAGAGGCTTCACCCCACTAATCGAAGTCTGTAGTGAGCTACTCGCGGCTCGTGGGATGACACGATGCACAGAACGGATACACATCGCAACAGGCGGTTCTGGAGCTCTCAACAATATCGCCGGATCGGTCCTCGACCCAGGCGACGTGGTTCTCGTCGAGACGCCTACATATGGGCCGGCTTTATCTGTCTTCCGCAGCTATGGAGCGGAAGTCGTCCAGGTGGCCACGGATAATCAGGGCATCGCCCCAGACAGTCTTGACACGATGCTGAGCCGATTTCCCGGCGCGCTAGTGTATCTGCTACCCACCTTTCAAAATCCGACCGGAGCAACAGCATCAGCTGCTCGGAGAATGGCTCTCGCCGCAGTCCTACTACGTCACGACGCGTTGGCAATCGAAGACGACGTATACTGCGAGCTCCGATATTCGGGCACACCCGAGCCAGCTCTTTGCTCGTACGCCCCAGACAACGTCGCATACATCACATCTCTCTCGAAAACTCTTGCGCCAGCGCTGCGTATCGGCATCAGCGTTCTTCCAGATAGGATTCTGAAAACAGTCCTGCGCATCAAACGCGGAATTGATATGCAGACGTCTTCACTCTGCCAGGCTACAGCCGCTGAGGCAATTAAGTCTCTTGCCTATGAAGAGCATCTTCAAACTATTCGTTCAACATATGAACGGCGAATGCAGACGATCGGCGATAGCCTCACAAGGCATCTTACGCCAGTGGTCCGTTGGCGAATTCCAGACGGGGGCCTGTTCGTATGGCTAGAAGGTCCTCCTAGCCTCGATGCGGATAGTGAGGTGTTCTCAGTAGCGGGTTGATCATGTCGTGCGGTCGTACTCGGTGTGGAGTAGTACGAGCGCAGCTGCGGTGATCGCGCCGGTGCGCCAGGGACATAGCGTGACTCGCCGCAACGCGGCGAAGGTGGTCTTGAGCAGGGCGTTTCCGCGTTCGGC
>NZ_MCIM01000002.1:39234-54789 GCF_001932405.1 Pseudonocardia sp. Ae331_Ps2
CAACGGTTCGGCTTAGAGGTCGCGCGGATTGATGGATGATCATGGGCGGCGGTGTGGTCGGCTGTCCCAGCGGTGCGTGGTCCAGGCCTGCCGGATCAGGCTACGGAGTGTGATGATGGTGTCGGCGAGGTCGAAGAACGCGTCGACGACGGTTTCGCGGCGTTCGTAGCAGCGCTGCAGCCGGTTGAAGCTGTTGTGCCAGGCGTTGGTGCGCTCGATGTGCCAGCGTTGGGTGGCCTGGATCGGTGCTTTCTCGCCCTTGCGCGCGATCTCGCTGTGCAGGCCCCGTTCGGTGAGTGTGTCGCGGGTCTTACCGGAGTCATAGCCGGCGTCGAGGTGCACGGTGATGTCGTCGGGCAGCGGGCCGAGAGCGTCGAGGTGGTCGAGAGTGGGGCCCAGTAGCGGGGAGTCGTGGCGGTGTGCCCCGGCCAGGACCCGGCCCAGTGGGATGCCGTATCCCTCGACGAGTACCGATCGCTTCAGGCCCCTTGCGCCGGTCGACCGGTGACGGTCCGGCGACCTCACCGCCGCCGGGGGCCTTGGTGATGGCGCCGTCGACGGCAACGTCGTCAAGCAGCAGGCCGACGATGCGGTCGTAGGCGTCCAGGGCGATCCGGCGTAGCTGGGTGAAGACCCCGAGCCGGATCCACTCGTCACGGCGATCGCGGATGGTGGTCGCCGAGCAGGTGCTGTCGGCGATGCCCTGATACGGGCAGCCGAACCGCAGTACCTCACAGGAGCTTGTCGAACACGACCCGATCCGCGATCCGGCGGCGGTGACAGCCCCACGGATGAGTGGGATCGAACTCGCCCCGGGGCGGCAGCAGCGCGGCGAACTGGTCCCACAACGGCTCGGTCAGCCATGATGGCAGGGCGGGCACGCGGCCTCCAGACGATCACGAAGAGTCAACAACTTCATGATCGACAGGCCCGTGCCCGCCCCTCACCATCGACACCCGGCCGCGACCCAGCTGTGATCAATCCGCGCGACCTCTTACAAGTCCTACGCCTGGCGTGACGCCTGCGCCGAGCTGGGCATCACTCACAAGCGAACCCGCCCCTACCGCCCGCAGACCAACGGCAAGATCGAAAGGTTCCATCGGACCCTGGCCGACGGCTGGGCTTACGCCCGACTCCATGAGTCGACCCGCCAACGCAACGACGCCCTACCCGGCTGGATGCACTTCTACAATCATCACCGCGCTCACTCCGCCATCGGCGGCCAGCCACCGGTCACCAGGCTGACTAACCTCCCTGGACATCACAGTTAGGAGCGCTCGTTCGGGACCCCTCCCGAGCTCTGCTCGGGGCTGGAGGGTCCTGCTGTGGTCGGAGCGCGGCCAGCTCATCGGGTTCGTCTGGTCCTCGTCCCGGACCGGTGCGGGTTTCGGTGGGTATGGCTCGACGGGAGGTCGCGGGCCTCGCGCAGCTCGCGGAGGTGCTCGCTGAGCGCTTCCCTGGCGGCCATCCGCGCCCCTTGTCCCGCCGGCCGGTCCCGCAGAACCGGCGACAGCGGCGCAGGAGGGGTGGGCCCGCTGCCGGTGCTCGCGCGCATCCGGCCGATCTGTACGGCGCGGATCTCGCCGAGGCGTCCCTGCCAGGGGCGCAGGCGGGCGCCGATGACCCGCAGGGGGTCCCGGGCGCCGGTGGTGACTGGTCCACGCGGTCGGTCGGGGTGGTCGGGGTGGTGTTCGAGCGCGTGGCGCAGTCCGGCGACGGTCGCGCCGGCCTCCCACCACGGCTTGAGCAGCGACCGGGCACGCCAGATGTCGATCGTGCCCCGTTGTCGGCCTCCTAGGCCGAGAAGCATGAGCAGGGTGAGGGTGGCCTGGTTTCTGGCACCGGGGGTGTCGGGGACGTCGTAGGGGTGCCACTTGCCCGCTTGGGTGGTCACTGACCGTCCGCCGCCCGACAAGGGCTTAAGACTCACGTGAGAAGTGGGGAGGTCGCCACTTTTATCCACAGTGGTTTGAGCTGGGTGTTCGTGTGTGTGGTCGGTCGGGGTGGTGAGCTGGGGGAGGGGGCTGTGGGTGACCAGGGCGTAGGTCGGTGTGCGGCCGGTATCGGTGCCGAGGAACTCGGCGCTGGCCCCGGCTTCGACGACGACGAGCAGGCCGCGGTCGCGGGCCCAGGCCAGGACGCGGGACACGGTGCGGGCGGCGCGGCCGCCGGCGGCGCCGAGGCGGTCGGTGGTGAGCCCGGTGATCAGGCCGGTGTCCCAGTCCATGTGGCAGACCAGGCGGCGCAGGATCGCCGACCAGCTGGCGCGCTTGTCCGAGCGCCACTCCTCGTCGTCGACGAGGCGGGCGATGTAGTCGAGGGCCTCGGGCTGGGAGGTCAGCACCCGCCACTCGCGGTCGATGAAGTTGCGCCACCCGGGATGCGGAGTGAACCCGCGGGCGTGTCGGGCGCGAGCGCGGGTGACACCGCGGACGCGCGCCCTGGCGGTGGGAGGCAGGGCGCGGCTCGGGCGCCCGGGCCCGCTGGTCGGGCCTGACGTCGGGCGGGCGGCGCGGCCGCGAGGGGTGCGTCGGGCCTCGGTGGCGTAGCGGATGCCGAAGTCGCCGGCGGGTGGTTGCGCGCCGAGGGGGAGCTGATGGATCAGGCAGAGGTCGGAGGTGGGGCCGGAGGCCAGGGTGAACGCGCCGTGCTCGTAGCAGCGGATGCAGAACCCGGTCTCCGCCGCTGGTGAGCGGCGGTTTTCCGGGCACGACGAATTCGCCCCGTGTCTGTGGTGGTTGGCTCCCGGCCCAGGATGTATCCTGGACACGCGAAAGCGCCCCTTCTTCGCAGGTGGGGTAACGGCCCCGGTTCGCCGGGGCTACGGCATCAGGCGGGTGTAGGACCGGCTGACGCGAGAACGATCCGAGGCGGTCTCCTGGCAGGGAGGCCGCCTCGTTCTTCTAGGAGGCCTTGGTCAGAGGCTGCTCCGGGCGGTTGTACTGAACCGGGATCTGGCCCGGAATCTCGTTGCGGTAGCGCAGGCCCAGGTGGATCAGTGAGCCGGCGACGAGCGAGATGCTGCGGTCGCGTTCCCGGGCGATCTCGCGGACGACCTGGTCGTCGGTGAGAGGGATCCGGGCGGTGAAGTCTGTCGACTCGCTGGTGGGGACACGAAGAGGCAACTCGTCTGGGAGCTCGTCAACGTGCTGGAGCCCGATGTTGATGAGCTTCGCGGCAGTCTCGGAGACGTACCAGCCGAGGTTGGTGGCCAGCGTCTTGAGCGCAAGATCGTCGGCCAGCAGTACCCGTGGAAGAACCACTGCACGCGGGCCCTTCGACGGGCGCCCTGTTGGTCTTCTCGCCATGGCGATGATCCTGCCCGGTTTTCTGAAACCAGAACAGCGCGACACGCCCGCCATCTTTCAGAAATCCGCCGGAACGGCACCACATCAGGAACAGTGCCTGGCTCCTGGGGTGAGTCGCGAGGCCAGCGGCGGTAGCAACGCCCCGTCAGCGCGGACGCAGACGTCGCTGCTGCAGCCGGGTTTGCTCGTCGCTGGGCACCGTTCGTTGCTGCAGCTGCGTCACAGCGGCTGCCGGGTGCTCCATCTCCGGTGCCTGTCCACGCCGGCGCGCCGCGTCCCAGAGCCGGTATCTCGCCTGAGAGTCCTCGGTGGTTGCGAGCACCGTCTGCGCGAGCCGGTCGACATCCCGAAGCCACGGCTGCAGGTCCTCAGGCAGCGTTACTCGCAGGCGGTCTTGGACCCTCTGGAAGTTGCGGACCTCGTCTGCGCTGAGCGGCCGGTTGCGCTCAGCTTCAAGCGCTTCCGCGAACTGTGGAGGACCGGCCCACTCGCCTGTGCTGGCGAGGCGGTTGATGTACGCGGGGCCGGTTGTGTCGACCGTGCGCCGGTAGACCGCGACCAGGTCGGCCGCGCCGGATTCGTCGATCGCCGCGGCGACGTCGGCGATGCCGCGGTAGCTGCGCTCTGCGTTCGCGGGGACGGTCAGTCGTCCGGAGCCTCGGTCGTTGACCTGCTCCTGATAGCGGTGCAGGACGCCCTGCTGGCTCTGGCTCTCGTGGACGCCCAGAGCAATGACGGCAACCTGGTAGCCGGCGGCGCGGTAGTCGCGCAGGGTCCGCATGGACTCGGCAGGATCCTGCGCGGTCTCGTGGAAGATCGCGTGCAGCCGGCTCTCGCGCACGTAGTCCTGGGCTTTGCCCATCCAGGCTCGACCGTCGGCCCGGGTTGCGGCCGCCATCAGCTGATCGTCGGTCTTCATCAGGTGGGCGTACTGCGGGTGGAACGGCTTGTAGAGGTCGCTGTCGATTTCGACAGCACCACCGTCCGAGCGCAGGGCGTCGCGGATCTCGCCGGCGAACTTCGACTTCCCGGCACCCGGCTGAGCCATCAGCACGACCACGACCGGCCGGTCCTGACGCTGGTAGCCCGACAAGCGGGTCGGCCCGATCAGATCGCGGAAGATGCGCTCGTTGTCCGCCTCGCTGAGCCGATAGCGAGCGACGTCATCGCTACCGGAGCTCACCCCAGTTCGTCTCGCAGTTCGGCGAGGCGACGGCTGTAGCTGCCACGGACTGCTGCGAGCTCCCCGGGGTACTTCGGTGACAGAACGCGCTGCTGGTGCGCGCAGTCAGCGATGCGCGCCCGCAGGTCCTCGATCCGCTCGCGGTCGGGCGCCGGCTTCGTGCCTTCTCGCTCGAGCAGCGCGACGTAGCAGGCGAGGACCTCGTTGATCGCTTCCTGCGCGGCCTCGTAGCTGACCGCAGTGTCGCTGTTCCACTGCTGCGGCGGGAGGTCGGCAACCACGTCTTCCGGGGTGGTCGCCGTTCTCGAACTCACCATGGGCGGTCCTTCCCTCGCGGACCTCCAGTATATCTGCCGCACCTGTCATCCAAGGGCCACGCGAATGGTCACCCTGGGGCCCGGGAAGAGGACCGGGCCGAGGTGCGGTTGTGTGCCCGCCGGTCGGTGATCGTCAGGACAGCAGCGAAGGCGGCCTGGACGACGACGTAGCCGAGGACGAAGGGCAGCATGACCAGCGCGGGGTGTGTCGTTGCCGGGTCGGGCAGCGGGGTGAGCGAGGCGATGGCCACCACCAGGCCGCAGTTGAGCAGTGACAGGCGGGCGTAGCCGGTGCCGTCGCCGTCGGCCTGGCGTCGTGCGAGCTCGAAGACCACGACGAGCCGGAACAGCACTCCGACCATGAGCGCGGCGATGATCGGTGCGCCGACGGTGTAGCCGGGTCCGAGTACCCGTAGTACCGGCCAGCCCAGGGCCGCGCCCAGGGCGAGGAGGGGGACGAACAGCACCAGCATGCGGCGTCGTGTGCTGCGGGCGAGTTCGACGGCGCGGTGGGGCTCGCGTGCGGTCTGCACGGCGAGCGAGTTGGTGAAGAACACCGCGGCGGTGTCGATGACGACGGTGGCCTGCCAGGCGATGAAGAACACCGCGCCCATGGCGTTGCCCATCCGGAAGTTCGCCAGCAGCGGGATCTGGTTGTAGAGCAGTACCGCCCCGAGCTGGGCCACCGCGGTCGGGGCGAGGAACCCGGCCATCGTGGCCCGGCTGGGCAGGACACCGGGCCCGCCCGCGGCGGCGAATCTGCGGACCAGGAACCACAGCACGATCGTGCCGACCCCGATCCACACCACGACCGGGATCACCCAGGACAGCACCATGCCCTGCGATGCCAGGCCTGCCCCGAGCACTGCGAGCAGGCCGATCCGGGCCACGGCGAAGGTCCCGCTGCGCCAGACCGCCAGCCAGGGCCGGCCCGCGGCGACCATGACGAAGTCGTGCACGACGAACACGCCCCACCCGGCACAGCCCAGCACCAGCAGCAACAGGCCGAGCCCGAAGGGGCCCTCGCCGGCGGCGACCTGCGCCACCCGTGGGACGAGCAGCCCGTAGACCAGACCGGCCAGCCCGGACAACGGCATGATCAGCAACAGGCTGCCGAACACCAGCCGCACGGACTTGCGGCCCGCCCCGGGCAGCCACCTCATGATGCCGATGCCCAGGTTGAGCTGAGCCGCGCCGCCGATCAGCTGCATGGCCGAGACGAACTCCGTCGCCCGCCCGACCTGGTCCTGGGGCATCACCCACGCCGCGATCAGGAACCCCAGAAGACCGGCGACGGAGTTGAACACCGAGGTGAGCGTCAGGGCCAGCGAGTCCCCCAGCTCACGGCGCCCCTGGCTGGTCGAAGAGACGGAGGTGGACGGAGGCATCGCCGCGACGCTACGGCAGCCCCACGCGAGCCCCTCGGGATCCGCCTGAGCCTGGAGATCTGGTCTCGCGGCGACGTCGAGACCCGTCGTCGAACAGCGCAGCCGGCTCGATGGCGGCGGGGCCTGCCGCGGAGATGACGAGGCCCCCGCCGCAGGGTTGCTGCAGCGGGGGCCTCGGTTGCGCGCCGTGTCGTTGTGCGTGACTACCCCGGCTTTCGGCGCGCAGCTCGGGGGAGGGAGGTCAGTTCGTCCAGGTGATCGGGTCGGAGAAGCTGAACGAGGGTGCGTACTTCACCGCGTTGACGTCGGTGGTCTGCTGGTCGCCGCAGATCATCCCCGAGGTGGTGCCGCCCGGGGCGAGCTGACCGGAGTTCAGCGCCTTCGCCCCGGCGTTGAACGGGATCGACGCGGACGCCTCGACCCCGGCCGGGGTGGTGAACTTCCAGTCGAACGGGTTGAACGACGCCGGGCTGGACCCGTTGTTCTTGTAGGTGACCGTCGAGCACGCCTGCGTCATGCCGAACTCGGTGACCTGCTCCGGAGCGGACGCCGAGATGACCAGGTCCCCGGAGGTGGCCTCCTGCCCGAACTTCACCGACTGGTCCCCGCTCGCGGGGGCACCGGCGGCGGCAGGGGCAGCGTTCGCATCTCCCGAGGCGGTGGCCGGGGCCTGCTCGTCGCCGCCACCGCCGGTGGCGATCGCGATGACGACGATCGCGACCAGGATCCCGAGGGTCACCTTGAGCCCGGTGCGCTTCTTCTTCGGCGCGGGCGGCGGGATCTGCGGGGCCTGGTTGTACTGCGGGTACTGGCCCTGCGGGGGCGGGTAGCCCTGCGGCGGGTACTGGCCGCCCTGCTGGGGCGGGTACTGGCCGTAGTAGGGCTGCTGCTGGGGGTGGCCCTGGTAGGGGCTCTGCGGCGTAGTCACGTACCGCTTATCGGCCGCGTCACCCTGTCATTAGCGCTCGGACCTGCGGATCATCAAGGTTGTTGAACTGCTCTTTACCCAGGCAACCCGCGGGGTTCACCTGTTCACCAGTAGGCGTAGTCGGCGATCCACCGCCGGGTTCGGACGACGGGACCGGAGTCGGAGCCGGTCCAGGGGCGAACGGCGAGATCGGTGGCGTCCACGAGGAACTCCCGCTCGTGGTGGAGGTATCCCAGGACTCGACTCGGTTCCACTACCGCGACCCACACCCGTTCTAAGCCGATCTCAGCGGGCACCTGCCGATGCTCGGCAAACCATCGGGCGATGGCCGGATTCGTGGTCCACGACATGCCCTGCCGCCGCTGAGGGACCGCCCCCCGGAACAGTCGGTGGCGCCGCCTCGGCCGCCGACCGGGCCTGCGCCCCTCCCGACCCCAACAGAAGTACCCAGCATGCTCGACCATGGCCTGCCAGGCCACGGGGCCGTGCAAGGGATCGCGATCAGAACGGAACCGCCAGATCGGCGGAAGCTCGACCGCCATCTCCGCCGGGGTAACGTCACCGGCGCAGAAGCGTTGGTAGAGGTTGATGGCGGCCGCGTCCCACTGGCTGACGCTCATGTCCGCCTCCTTCCGTCAACTGACGAAGAATTACTGACCAGCCCCGCCAAACCGTTCGCCCGAATTGCGCCGATCGGCCGCGAACCAGCCGGAACCGCCGCACGTCGTCAGAGTCATGCACCCGCTCCCCACCCGCGCCCACCGGGCCGCCAGCATCGCCGGTGTCCTCGCCGCCGTCGCACTGCTCACAGCGTGCCAGGAAGCGCAGGCCAGTCAGCCGCCGCGGCCGACGCTCCCGCCGCTACCCACCATGTCCTTGCCGCCCCCGCCGACCGTGCCCGGCACCCGGCCGAACACCGGCAACATCGTGCTGACCTGCACCCAGATCGCGTCGTCGAAGCAGTACCTCTGCACCCAGACCGGGACCGCCCCGGCACCGGTGACTCCACCGTCGACCGTGCCGCCGCCGGCATCCTCGCCGCCAGCCTCACCGACGGCTCCGAGGCCGACCGACGAGGGCAGCCCCGAGCCGACCACCCCGCCCCCGGCCACAGAGCCTCTCCCTACGACGCCCAGGCCGGCTGCTCCCGTCCCGACGACGCCGGATACGGGCAGCGTCGAGCCGACCACGGCAAGGTCCGTCGGCTGACAGCAGAGCGAGCCCGCCTGCGGCTCAGCCCCCGTGACCAGTAATCCACGACCAAGCATCGTCCGGTCGAGCTCCGTCTCGCGTACTCGAGTGTGTGCATGTTCGGGTACGCTAGCGGGGTGTGGGTGCCCGAGGTGTTGTCGTTTCGTGAGTTCCGTACGGCGTTGGCGGCGACGTTGAAGCGGGTGCAGGAGCCCGAGGCCGAGCCGGTGTTCGTCGGTGCTCATCGCAAGCCCGAGGCGGTGGTGATGTCGGTGGCCCGCTACGAACAGCTCATCGGGGCCGCGCAGCGACGCGCCGATGTCGACGAGGCCCTCGCATCGGTACGCGCCGAGGGCCTGGAGCCCAGCGCGGAGGGCCTGGCTCTGCTCGACGGTGTCGCCGCCGGCTCGGTCAGCACCGGCGAGGCTCGTGAGCGTGTCCTGGCTCGATACCGCCGTTGACCGGCCCGGACCCCTACCTCGACCTCGACACCGGCGTTCTGCGGAACCGGCTGGGGATCACCGATCCGGCCGAGCTCGCCCAGGCCGAGGCCGAGCTCACCGCGCTACGCCTGATCGAGCTGCGCCAGCAGCCGCTACCCGGGCGCTACGACCTGGACCACCTACAGGACTTCCACCACCACATCTTCAGCGACCTCTACGACTGGGCCGGGCAGCTGCGCACCGTGTCCATCGGCAAGGGACAGCTGTTCTGCCTCCCTCAACACCTCGAGACCTTCGCCGCCGACATCTTCGGTCGGCTCCACTCCGAGCAGGTCCTGCGCGGGCGTGACCTTGACGGCTTCGTCACCGGCCTGGCCGAGCTGCTGGGCGACATCAACGCCCTGCACCCGTTCCGGGAGGGCAACGGGCGCACCCAGCGGGCGTTCCTGGCCCAGCTCGCCCACGACACCGGCTACGAGCTGCGCTGGACCACGATGGACCCCGCCGAGAACAACCGAGCGTCCGCGCTCTCGCTGGCCGGCGACACCACCGCCCTGCACACCATGCTCGTCCGCCTCATCCGGCCACTCCGTCAGCTACCCCAGTCACGGCCGGCATCCACCGACAGCTGAGCAGCGCATACGCCTCGACCTCGGCCCGATTCTCGAGGGGCGTACCGCTTGTGCCGGGTCGGCAACGCGTTCTTGTCGGTTTCCGCTGCGCCTGGCTTAGAGGTCGCGCGGATTGATCACAGCTGGGTCGCGGCCGGGTGTCGATGGTGAGGGGCGGGCACGGGCCTGTCGATCATGAAGTTGTTGACTCTTCGTGATCGTCTGGAGGCCGCGTGCCCGCCCTGCCATCATGGTTGACCGAGCCGTTGTGGGACCAGTTCGCCGCGCTGCTGCCGCCCCGGGGCGAGTTCGATCCCACTCATCCGTGGGGCTGTCACCGCCGCCGGATCGCGGATCGGGTCGTGTTCGACAAGCTCCTGTGAGGTACTGCGGTTCGGCTGCCCGTATCAGGGCATCGCCGACAGCACCTGCTCGGCGACCACCATCCGCGATCGCCGTGACGAGTGGATCCGGCTCGGGGTCTTCACCCAGCTACGCCGGATCGCCCTGGACGCCTACGACCGCATCGTCGGCCTGCTGCTTGACGACGTTGCCGTCGACGGCGCCATCACCAAGGCCCCCGGCGGCGGTGAGGTCGCCGGACCGTCACCGGTCGACCGGCGCAAGGGGCCTGAAGCGATCGGTACTCGTCGAGGGATACGGCATCCCACTGGGCCGGGTCCTGGCCGGGGCACACCGCCACGACTCCCCGCTACTGGGCCCCACTCTCGACCACCTCGACGCTCTCGGCCCGCTGCCCGACGACATCACCGTGCACCTCGACGCCGGCTATGACTCCGGTAAGACCCGCGACACACTCACCGAACGGGGCCTGCACAGCGAGATCGCGCGCAAGGGCGAGAAAGCACCGATCCAGGCCACCCAACGCTGGCACATCGAGCGCACCAACGCCTGGCACAACAGCTTCAACCGGCTGCAGCGCTGCTACGAACGCCGCGAAACCGTCGTCGACGCGTTCTTCGACCTCGCCGACACCATCATCACACTCCGTAGCCTGATCCGGCAGGCCTGGACCACGCACCGCTGGGACAGCCGACCACACCGCCGCCCATGATCATCCATCAATCCGCGCGACCTCTTAGAGGGCTGAAGAATTGTCGGTCCCTTATCGCACACTGAGGTGTTCTCAGTAGCGGGGTGGCAGGTCGTGGCGACACGCCGAGGGTGGTGAGATGAGCGGGAACGGGGCAGGACCCCGGTAGATCGGTTCGGTCCAGCACAGATCGACACCGTCACCGAGGTCCTGCATGTCTGATCCTGTCACCTACACCGCTGTCCTCCCGATCGGGGAGCGCACCGTGGCCTATCTGGCGCGGCTCCTGGTCCTTCAACGCCGTCGACGTGGCACCCGGCGGCGGGCGTTGACCCCGTTCGCCCAGGCAGTGCTGGTGATCCGCTGGTTCTGTGATGCTACCCGGGTCCGATGTTTGGCCGGTGACAACGCGATCAGCACTGCAACGGCCTACCGTTACCTGCACGAAGGCATCGACGTCCTCGCCGCGGCCGCACCCGGCCTGCACGGAGCCCTGCTCGCCGCCCGCACAGCCGGGCACACCCACGTGAATCTCGACGGCACCCTGATCGCCACCGACCGGTGCCGCGCGCTCGGCCTCACCCCCGGGGTCGACCTGTGGTGGTCGGGCAAGCACCGCCGCCACGGCGGGAACATCCAGGTCCTCACCGCACCTGATGGATGGCCGCTATGGACCAGCGACGTGCGGCCGGGCCGCGAGCACGACACCCGCTGCGCCCGTACCCACCCCGGGCTGCTCGAGGGCCTGGCCGCGTTCACCGACGACACCCACGCCGCGCTGGGCGACCTCGGCTACGAAGGCGAAGCCGACCGGCTCACCGTGCCCATCAAACTCGCCCCCGGCCGCGGGCAGACGGTCAACCAGCGCACCGTCAACACCCTGCACTCAGCCCTTCGTGCTCTGGCCGAACGCGGAAACGCCCTGCTCAAGACCACCTTCGCCGCGTTGCGGCGAGTCACGCTATGTCCCTGGCGCACCGGCGCGATCACCGCAGCTGCGCTCGTACTACTCCACACCGAGTACGACCGCACGACATGATCAACCCGCTACTGAGAACACCTCATTGGAATATTCATCGCGTCTCAGTCCTATCGATTATCGGCTCGTTCGTTGATTATAGATACGAACTTGTCCGGCTACGGGGTTCGTTGCCTCTAGCGATCCTGGTGGTCAACGACCCCGCCTACCTGGCCCAGCAGTCCCATCATCAGGTAATCTCGGTCAGCAGCCGGCCCCCAGGCTGGCGGGACCACGTCACGACGCCTGCCCTCCACCACGAACCCGAGAGCTTCATAGGTTCGCCGCGCGCGCATGTTGTCCGCGCGCAGCTGCAGCTCGACGCGGCGGCCGCCCCAGCGGCCGAAGAAGAATTCGACCAGCGCGCCCAGCGACTCGCGGCCGTAACCGGCTCCGCGCACCTTCGCCGCAAAGACGACATCCTCGACGTTCATCACCGAGTCTCCCCAGGAAAGACGGAACCGGAGGAAACCGACCGCGCCTCCACCGTCGGTCCGCTCGCTGACCAGCGAATACGACCGCGAGTCCGCCATCTTCTTCTGAACCTCGCCGACGGAAACCGGGAAATGCGGACCGTAAGCCGGGACCGACTCGTCCGCGTTGAGCAACGCGGCCACGAACTCGGCATCCGAACTCTCGGCGGCACGCATCACGACCCGATTGGACTGGATGAGCATGGGGGTATCGTGTCTCTAAAATATGGTGACGGCCGCCTCCGAGCCGCCACGGTCGCGGCCACGACAGCTGCGCCGAGGTTGCAGCCGCAGTCCCTGCGCGTCAAGCCGAATAGACTTGCCATCAGCCCAGCTTTATGATCAGGCGAAGCATTGGGATCTGCGTTCGACCAGATCGCCCTCCTCCATTCTGGTCATCGGCCAATCTGCAGGACGGCGTTGTCGGTGAAGACGTCGTCGACGCGGATGTAGGTGGTGATGGTGTCCATGGAGCGGTGGCGGGTCTGGTGGGCGATGGCGCGGTCGGTGGCCCCGCGGAGGTGGGCGTAGGTGACGAACCCGGCGCGCAGGCTGTGGGCGCTGTAGGGACCACCGGGCAGCCCGGCTCGGGTGGTGGCGGCCTGGACCAGGTTGTTGATCGACTCGGGATGCAGCGGTTGGTCAAGGACGCGGTTGCCGGTGGAGACCTTGCGCAGGATCGGTCCGGTGGTGATTCCGGCGAGGTGGAGCCAGGTTTCCAGGGCGGTGAGTGGGCAGTGGTCGGGGTGCTCGGCGCGGGGTAGGCCGATGAGTTCTGCCTGGTCGCCGGTCTGGTTGGTCTTGGAGCGGTGCAGGGTCAGGATGCGGCCGCGGCGTCCGCTGCGCAGTGTCCGTTCGGGGCCGAGCTGCTCGACGGTGAGCGCGGCGAGCTCGGCGCGGCGTAGGGCGCCCCAGAATCCGAGGAGCAGGAGGGCCCGGTCGCGGGCGCCGGCCAGCGACGGTTCGTCGGGGCGGTTCTTCCAGGTGCGGGTGGCCGGGCAGGCGGCGACGGCCTGGTCGAGCAGCGGCGGCATCAGCGGCGCGGCCTGGCCGGGTGGGGCCCCGTGGCTGCGGCGGATGCCCTCCCAGACCGCGGTGACCCGGGCCGTGACGGCGGGATCGGGCAGGTCCGCGGCGCGGTGGGCAGCGCGGATCCCGGACAGGTGCTTGGCGATGGTGCGGACCTTCGCCCCGGCCTGAGCGAGCGCGACCAGGTAGGCCGACACCGTCGCCGGCGCGGCTGGCAGCGGCGTCAGGTCGTGGTCGGTGCAGAACGCGGTGAAGCCGGTCCAGACCGAGCGGTAGCCGCGGCGGGTGTTGTGCGCGCGGGCCGCGGCGACGTAGGCGGCCTCGTCCGGCGAGAGCGGGGTGTCGACCGCGGCCGAGGTCTCCGGGACGGCGTCGAGCTCGGCGTGCGGCACCGGCGGAGCCTATCCGCTGCTTGGCGGGATCTTCTGCATGATCCCGCCAAGCAGTGCTCTGTTTCGTATCGTCTCGTTGTAACAAAACAAAATACAGAACGATTGACGCAACGATACGAAACGGCTAGAGTCGAGCCCGTGAGCGAGCAGCCCTTCCCCGGCGAGCCGGCCGACCGCGATGGCGATGACACCGCGGCGACGCCGGTCGATCCCGCCACCACGGCCACACCGGGCGGCACCGCGAGCGACACCGCGCCGGTGAGCAGCGGGTCGCCGGGCAGCGGGGCAGTCGGGTCCGGCGCGGTCGCCTCGCCCGGCGTCGGCGGTGCGGGGTGGCGGGCCCGTGCGGGAGGGCCGGAGCTGGAGCCGTGCCAGTTCCCGGGGGGCTGTGCGCACACGATGGAGTACGCCGGGTCCGGGCGGCGGCCGAAGTACTGCTACCAGGTCGTGGGCGGGGTGATGCACGACCGGGTCAACGCCAAGCGGATCGCCGACGGCGGCGTCCCGGCACGCCGGCGCGGGGAGCCCGACGACGCGCTGGCCCGTCCGATCGCCCGGGCCGGGCAGACCGTGACCGACCAGGTCGCCGCCCTCCTCTCCCGCCTCGAGGAGAGTGGGGTGGAGCTGCGCGACGCACTGGGCACCTTGGCGGACCCCGAGGCGGTCGCCGCGGAGATCGCCGCCGCCCGCCGGGCCGCGCGCGCCGAGATCGACCTCGCCCAGGCCGCGACCGACGAGGCCCGCGCCCAGGCCCGCGCCGCCCGGGATGCGGCCGAGGCCGCGCGCCGCTCGGCTGCCGCGTCCGACGAGGACGCCGCCGACGCGATCGCCGAACGCGACGCCGCCGACCTCGCCCGCGCCGAGGCCGTCACCGCCCGCGAGGCGGCCGAGGCCCAGCTCACCGCGACCCGGGCCGAGCTGGAACAGCAGGTCGCCGAACTGACCGCCGAGCGGGACACCGCCCGGGCTGAGACCGAGCGGGTCACCGCCGAGCTGGGCGCCCAGCTGGCCGGCGTGCGCGCGGAGCTGGAGACCGCCGGCGCCGAGCGCGACACCGCGGCGGCCGCGCGGGACACCGCGACCGCCCGGGCCGAGGGGGTCGCGGTCGAGCTGGCCGCGCTGGCCCGCGAGCACACCCGCACCGAGACCCAGCTCGCCGAGGCCCGGGCCCGCGTCGAGCAGCTGGCCACCGAACGCGACACCGCGACCGCGGATCTCGCGGCGACCCGGCGCGACCTCGACCGCGCCGAGACCGACCGCGCCCGCCTGGCCGACGAGATCAACGACGTCCGCGAGCAGGCCGCCGAGTATCGGGCCGCCCGAGCGGCGGCGGAGAGCAGCCTGACCGCGCTGCGCGAGCAACTCGCCCACGACGTCGACCGCGAACGCGCCTACGGCGAGCAGCGCTTAGGCGACGCCGAGACCCGCCATGCCGCCCAGGTCGCCGACCTGCGCACCGAGCTGGCCCGCACCCAACGTCGGACCGCCGGCCACGAGGCCGACGGCGGCGACGCCGATCCGGCCGCCGAGCCAGCGCGTCCGCCCGCCCGCCGGGCCCGGCCCCGCGCCGCGCAGCGCCGACCCGGCCCCACCGCCACCGAGCCCGCCGCCACCGAGCCCGGCGACCCGACCGATCAGCCCGGCGACACCGCCCACCAGGAGTGAGGTCCCCATGAACCCCGCATTCCGCGCCGGCACGTCCCCCGCACCTGCCCCGAAGCCTGGCCGGCCCCGACCGTCTGAGGGATCGGCGCGCCCGGTGATGGGCGACCCCGCTCCGCACGCTTCGAGCGGACCGACCCTGTGCTGCGACCGGTGCGGCTGCCCCCCGGGCGACCCGCTGCAGCAGATCCTGATGAATGCCGTGTGGCTCGTCGACGGCCCCGACCGGCCCATCACCGCCTGCTACTGCCGGGCCTGCGCACCAGGCGGACCGATCACCGACCTGACCTGCCAGCGCTGTGGCGACGGCCCCTTGCTGGCCGGTGACCTCGCCGCCGACCCCGACGGGCAGCTACCCGCCAGGGCACAGGGCTGGCTCACCGCCGCCGGATGGAACCTGACCGGCCCGGTCTGCCCCACCTGTCACCCGAGCCCGCGGTGAGCGTGCCGGGGCTGGGCCCCGCGAGAGTCGAGCGCCGGTCTGTGCATCGGACCAGGGCTGGCGTGGTCAGTTCTGCTTGGTCATGGTGACGACGACGGTGGGCCTTGACCCCCCAG
>NZ_MCIM01000002.1:54801-55444 GCF_001932405.1 Pseudonocardia sp. Ae331_Ps2
CGTCGCCCCAGTGGTGGCGCATCTCCCGGTAGGCGAAATGCCGGACACCGTGGAACAGGGTTTCGTTACGGGAGTGCCCGACGGGGGTGCGGCGGCGTTGGTTGTGCCAGCCACGTCCGGGCATGTGCCCGGCCGGGGTCAGGATTCCGCCGAGCCGGTCGAGGGTGGAGGTGTTGTCGTGGATGAAGTGGGTCATCCAGCGGGGGTGGAACGGGTTTTTGATCAGCCGGGCCGGATAGTGCGGGTCACCGCCGACGGCGCGGCGTAGTGCTTCTTCGATGGACAGGCCGTAGCGGACCGATCGGCGGGATCCGTAGTTGGTGAGGTTGATCGGGGTCGTGATGGCCCAGGCGGCGTGGGCGTGACCGTTGACGGGGTTCTCGATGATCACGTTCGGTGGGGGGTGGTTGTCGACGGTGGAGACCATCCGCAGGACCGCGTCGGGGTGGTCGACGTCGACACCGATCAGACCCCACACGTGTTTGGGGTGCAGCTCGACGTGCTGACGGGTCATCGCCGCCGCCCTCGTCTGCCGCCACACGCCGTCGTCGAAGGCGTCCGCGGCGAGTGGGTACCGCGACGTCCACAAACGCTCCCAGATCGCCGTAGCCGCCTCGAACGGCATGCCCCCGACTAGGTAGCC
>NZ_MCIM01000002.1:55464-56544 GCF_001932405.1 Pseudonocardia sp. Ae331_Ps2
GATCCGTCACACCCCCCTTGATCCGTCACAGGCAAAATCGGCTACTGACCTGCTCAAACGCTGAATCTGTGACGGGTGTGACGGGTCGTGACGGATGAGAGGCCGCTTCGGGACACCCCCGAAATTTCACTCTGTGTGACCGCCTGTGGAGGTCAGGTCCGAGGTGTGCAGGCGCAAGTGCCCCCGGTCTGGCAGCCGCAACGGCATGCCGTCGAGCAGCAGCGGGTCCGCTGCGGGGTGTCGTCGGTCGTAGTCGGGGCTTCGCCTGCGGTAACGGTCGTCATATAGCCAGGGAAGCATGTCAGCGGGGCGTGGGTCGAGACTTCGGGTCCTGGGTCATCCCGGCGGCCGCACGGGCCGCGTCCCACTCACCGTTACGGCGGGCATCGGCGAGGAGGCGACCGACGATGGCAGGGGTGTCACCGGTGCGAGCCGCGATTTCTCGGTAGGTCAGCCCTTGGAGGCGGAGTGCTACCACCGCCATACGGCGTGTTCTGGCTCGTTGTTCGTACTCGTCGCGCGGCTCGGCCACCATTCGAACAACCGTGGTGCGAGTGATCCCGAATTGCTCGGCTAGCTCGCGGGCTGTCCTGGTGCGCCGCCGCGGGACCCTCGCGGTCATAAGAGAGCCGCCGTCACTACCATGTCCCGAAGCTTATCGGAAGTGTCTGCCCGATCTTCGCCCCGTGCGTGTCCGCCGGGTCGGCTGTTTCCGGTGAGTCCGCCGTTGCGTCCTGATCCTTTTCGTCCGCGTGCGGCTTGGATGGCTCGGAATGCTTTGTCGTAGGCGGCGGGTCCGTCGTTCCACATTCGGGAGTAGCGGATGGTCCAGTCGGCGATGGATGTGGAGATGTGCCCGAGTTCGGTGACGCCGAGGGGGACGGCGAAGTCGGCGTTGCGGATGGCGACTTCCCGCGCGATCGCGGCGCGGTAGCCCTCAGGGTCGCCCCAGTGGTGGCGCATTTCCCGGTAGGCGTAGTGCCGGACACCGTGGAACAGGGTTTCGTTGCGGGAGTGCCCGACGGGGGTGCGGCGGCGTTGGTTGTGCCAGCCACGTCCGGGCATGTGCCCGGCCGGGGT
>NZ_MCIM01000002.1:56556-59274 GCF_001932405.1 Pseudonocardia sp. Ae331_Ps2
CCCCCGACTAGGTAGCCGGGGCCCAGGTTTTCGTCGCTCAGGGAGCCTCTCAGGGCTTCCTGCCTGGCGGTGGGGGGAAGCAGCAGGCCGGAAGAGGGCACAGGCGAGGCTCCTGCCAGTGACGGGGCCCGTCCGATGGGCGGTGCCGGTCGAGGGGTGCGGGGCGCGGCTTCAAGGCATTGAGCTTCGCCCTGTGTCTGATGGTTCGCGGCTAGCCGCGAACGGCCCGCCCTCGCTGCCGCTCGGGCGAAGTACTGACTTGGTTGTTGCTGCTGCTCAGGCACTCGAATCATTCCAGGTCACAGGCCCGCCGGTCTCGAACCCCCAGGTCAGCCCGCGGGTCACCCACTGCCGCCACCTTGACCAACGCGCCTGCCAGCACCAGCCGGGGGCTGGCAGTGACCCGACGGGCCGACGGCGTCACCACCGACCACCGACCACTCCCAGCAGCCGAGCACACCGAGCCGAGCCGGACGGGCCGGGCGTTTTCTCCGAGAAAACACCTAACTTGATCCGCCGCAGGCGGACACCCAGACCGCACCCCGGCCGAAGATCATCAGATGATGCATAGGTCCTGTCGGTCTTGATCTTGAGCGGCGACGACCGCAACGACGGATGCACAGCGCCGCGACGACGGCTCGGCCGACCGATCCACGGTCAACCACCCAGATCAACAACCGCGGATCAACAACCCCCAGCACCTACGCATCCACCGATGACCCACGGGCACGACACCCACCACACGCGCCGCGCGCGGACCCGGAACTGCCGCGCCGCTTCCGGTCCTCACCCCGTCCAGGGGCGGGCTCCGGTCCGGATCGACTTGCCCACGATGAGCCGGCCGATAGCTACCGGCCGGCACCCAAGATCACCCCGGCCGTCGCCGTAGCTGCCACGCACATCAACCGGATAAAGCGCGCTTCGACTTTCCTGGGTAGATGAAAAAACGCCGCGGCAGCACATATCGCTAGAGGACCGCAGCACACCACCATCTCCGCCCCATCGATTGCCTTATCAGTAAACAGCCAGATCCCCGGGAACCACCCCAGCGCTGCAGCTCCAAAACCAGAAAAAAAGCTATTATCTGCCCACCACGAAGCATCTACTACGCCGTCAAGGCCCGCACCCCCACGGAGTAATCTCGACACTCTCACTGCGTCCCAAAGCAACACAAGGAAAGCTGCAACGACGACGGTGTACTCTAACGCGGAATGGATCGTGGAGAAATTCACAGATTCCTACCGATTGGTTATTATCCGCCCTGAATTAGGCCTGATGTCTGCGGACGAGCGCTAGCCTACCAGCAATTCTGGATAACTTTGTCAACTCCAAGGATTTCCGCAGCAAGCGCCCCCACGCCAATTCCGCCCTCATCGAAAACCTCCACCAATGCGGTCTTAAATTTCTTTCCCTGCTTTTTCTTTGCCTGTAGTTTATTGATAACCTTGCTGACGCCGCCGAACTTGTCCACGATCCGCTTAATCTTGATGATCTTCGCAGCAGCTACTGCATTAGAGGCGATCGCAATCAGAATCCCGTGCGAACACTGTGCGAAATTAAAAGTATAGGGCGTCGTCCCGGGCGGGACCTTGTAGTTATCTTCCAGCCACGCGGCAGTAGCCCGATCTCCCTGAAGTAGGACATACTCAGGAATTGAATCAATGACGTGGAGAACGTTCCCCGCGGCAGTCACATCTTCACCGACTGAAGACACCGTCGACGCCGAATCTTCCGCCCCCTCAATGCGGAAAGCCGAGGCAGTCATCACCGACGGGACCTCAGCCGCAGCAATCCCCGTAACCGAACCCATAGCAACAGCCACGACCAACACCGCACTGATACCGCGGCACGCAAACCTCTTTGCACTCACGAGCGCATCCGAACACGCCCCCCCCCACCGGTCAAGAACCACTACAAGACGCAATCATGCGACCACACTCAGCACTCGAAACGTGAAACCGTGAAACATCCACCTAACACGGTAATCCACCCAAACCAGAAAAACACCTCACCAGAACCGGACTTCGTGCCGTACCTCCCAAAGCGCTCCACGCCTCCTAACTGGGTGCCGCTGGGCCCGCCCGACACCTCGACCGGCCGTCAGCGAAGCTGGGTGGTTGAGGTGTCGGGCGGGCCCAGCGGCACCCACCACCCCCAACCCGCAGGTCACACCCCCACACCCGACCGACAACACCCCAGGACCCCATCAACGCCGCTTCGCAGGCGCTTCCAGCCACTTCAAAGCCGCTCGCGGGCCCCAGCGAGCCGCTCCGACACCGCCTCCCGACGCTCCTGAGACCACCCCCGACCGCCGAGACCCCCCGATTAAACCCCCAAAGATGATCTACATGAATCCGAGCAAATCCGAGCCAATAACAAGCCCACCCGGGACACCCCCACCCCGACCCCAAGACGCCTGACCGCCACGACGGAAGCCCGCTCACCAGTTCAAGACACCGTCACAGAAAAGGCAGCACTGCGGCGTCGTCAAGAGCACGAGGAACTCCGCCCCGCGGAAATCCCGGGCATGATCCAACCCCGATCAAGCGGTGGCCCTCAGCGCCCTCAACGGCGATCCGATATCCAGAGAAGAAACACGCCAGGGAACGACCGATGCACTAGTCACGCCACGACGAAGAACCTTTCATATGCCATCCGGAAATCCCCCGCCGACACAGCGCATGACCCGCGACCGTGGAACACCGCCCGAACAGTCAC
>NZ_MCIM01000002.1:59286-63130 GCF_001932405.1 Pseudonocardia sp. Ae331_Ps2
CCCCCCTCAAGATCGAGCTGCTCTACTGGCCCGGCACCACGTTCACAACCCGCCGCGAGGCCGAGCACGCCCTGATCCGCTACCTCGACGGCTGGTACAACCCACGCCGGATCCAGGCACGCCTGGGCGGGCTCTCACCCGACGAGTACGAAGACCACTATCGTCGCGCCCAACGCGACGCAGACAGGTAGCCCGCACTCCGGGAAACCGGGGGAAGCTCAGCAGGGTCCCGTCGAGGATCACGAACGCCTTCCCGAGCGCGACCTCGATCGCCTGGGCCAGGGTTGGGGGCCAACGCCGCGAGCAGCTCGGTCGCCTCGCGCAGGAAGCGGTACACGGCCGAGGTCTCGACCCGGAAACCGCGACCGGTAGGAGCAAGCGCGGCGCGGTCGACCTCCCACGCAAGCCCGCCGAGGTGGGCCGGGGGCTGACTGGCCCCGCGACAAGACGGCGCCCCGGTGCTCGTGGGAACACCGGGGCGCCAGTCCTTCTGGCACGGGCAGGTCAGGCCGCGGCGGCCTGCTTCTTGGTCGCCAGCTTCTCGAGCCGGCGGGTGGTGGGCCAGCGGACGGCGGTCGCCCAGCCGAGCTTCTCGAAGCCGCGGATGACGACGGCCGAGATGTCGATCTGGCCCTTCTTCACACCGTGCCGGGCGCAGGTCGGGTCGGCGTGGTGCAGGTTGTGCCAGGACTCGCCGAAGGACAGGACCGCCAGCCACCAGACGTTGGCGGACTTGTCACGGGAGGCGAAGGGACGCTCGCCCCAGATGTGGCAGATCGAGTTGATCGACCAGGTGACGTGGTGCAGCACCGCGACGCGGACCAGACCGGCCCAGAAGAACGCGGTGAACGCGCCCCACCAGGACATCGTGACCAGGCCGCCGATGAGGGCCGGGCCGAGCAGACTGACGACGACGATCGCTGGAAAAGCACCCTGAATTCGCATCATGGTGCTGTCCGCGATCAAGTCAGGGGCGAACCGCTGATGATTGGTCAGGTCGCGCTTGAAGTTCCAGCCGAGGTGGGAGTGCCAGAAGCCCTTGACCAGTGCCTTCGCGCCGGTGCCGTAGAGCCACGGCGAGTGCGGGTCGCCCTCCTTGTCGGAGAAGGCGTGGTGGCGGCGGTGGGTCCCGACCCATTCCAGCACCCCACCTTGCAACGACAGACTGCCCGCGATGGCTAGCGCGATCCGCAGCGGGCGCTTGGCCTTGAACGAGCCGTGGGTGAAGTAGCGGTGGAAACCGACCGTCACGCCGAGGCCGCTGATCGCGTAGAAGACGACGAACAGGGCGACGTCGACCCAGCCGAGACCCCAGCCCCAGGCCAGCGGGACGGCGGCGAACAGGGCGAGCGTCGGGAGAACGACGAACACTCCGACGAGGAGAACTTCCCTGCGGCGGCGTCGGCCGTCGAACAGCGGTGCTCGTCCAGTGCTCGCACGACCCGAGGCATCCTCAATCGTCATGAATTGAACTCAACACCTCGTCGCATCAAAACGAAAATCCAGCCCTCCCCCCCCCCTGAGCAGGTAGGGGAAACCCCCGTACGCCTACCGCAGCGACTGAGACAAGCCATCCAGGTCCTCAAGGCCAAGAAGCTCGCACGGTCACGCAAAGATCAAGTTTATCGTTCCTCGATCTCTAGTTCGCAGGTTAGTCAGAGCGTTTCACAACCCGGTCGACCCAAACGCATTCATGAGCTCTCATCATCCACGGTGCGAGGAAACTTGAATCGTCGTCCGCTCGCTTTCGTTGCTCCGTCTCGAACTTTTTGCGGAGCTCTTCCGCGCGAAGCTTCGCTTCGATCTCTCGGTCAGGGCAGAGCACGACATCGTCATTAAACTCTGGATCCGTCCGAACCTCGACCGCCGTCAGCGGCGAAGAGGAGCTGAGATTTACTGCCATATGCAGTACGCCGGCCGGAACGAAGATGAACTCTCCAGCCGCATGTATATGTGGCGTGAGGTCAGGTCCAGTTAGGGTTAGGGCATGACCAGCCACGGCGATGACGATAATGTCGGAATGCTCGTGAAAATGGACTTTCGACGATGCTCGCGGGGGCATTACTACGATTCCGGCCGACAGTCTTGTAGAGCCTGATGTGGCGGCAGTAATGCACGGGAGTAGTGCTTGCGCTTGCGGTCCACGGATAACTCGATTATCCGCTGCGCCCACGACGGAAACTCTCGCGTCTTTCACCGGTCCTACTTCTCCCTAAACTATTTTAGTGTGACGCTAGACTGGACGTTACCACTCTTCCGTCACCACTCATGTCGCCAGCCGTAACTTTCGAGAGATCGCCAGAGGCAGGCTACCTAGCGGCGAACGAGATTCTATCGATGAAAGCACCACCGACATGACGAAGCAACCCTCCTGGCGGAGTTGGCAGGATGCCGCCAACCAGTGTGACGGATAACCGCCAACTATCAGCTCAACTTGCCCGAGTAGAAGAACTCGACGGCCAGTGTCGAGATAAACTCGGTTAACAACGTTAGGGTCTCGCCGCCAGATCGGTGAGAAACGGGAGACGAGGTTTGTGTGGCATCCGAGACCGCTCAGCGGAAACTAGGTGAACTTGGGACCGACAGAATTGCCGAGATCTTCGAGCGGGTGATCTGCAGCAATGACTTGATTTCGTTCGCGGCGGGGGCCCCAAGTCACGATCTGTTGCCAACTGATTTACTCGAATCGGCAGTCAAAAACGCACTAGCTCGGTATGGGTCGACCATCCTGCAGTACGGTGAGGTAAGAGGCTTCACCCCACTAATCGAAGTCTGTAGTGAGCTACTCGCGGCTCGTGGGATGACACGATGCACAGAACGGATACACATCGCAACAGGCGGTTCTGGAGCTCTCAACAATATCGCCGGATCGGTCCTCGACCCAGGCGACGTGGTTCTCGTCGAGACGCCTACATATGGGCCGGCTTTATCTGTCTTCCGCAGCTATGGAGCGGAAGTCGTCCAGGTGGCCACGGATAATCAGGGCATCGCCCCAGACAGTCTTGACACGATGCTGAGCCGATTTCCCGGCGCGCTAGTGTATCTGCTACCCACCTTTCAAAATCCGACCGGAGCAACAGCATCAGCTGCTCGGAGAATGGCTCTCGCCGCAGTCCTACTACGTCACGACGCGTTGGCAATCGAAGACGACGTATACTGCGAGCTCCGATATTCGGGCACACCCGAGCCAGCTCTTTGCTCGTACGCCCCAGACAACGTCGCATACATCACATCTCTCTCGAAAACTCTTGCGCCAGCGCTGCGTATCGGCATCAGCGTTCTTCCAGATAGGATTCTGAAAACAGTCCTGCGCATCAAACGCGGAATTGATATGCAGACGTCTTCACTCTGCCAGGCTACAGCCGCTGAGGCAATTAAGTCTCTTGCCTATGAAGAGCATCTTCAAACTATTCGTTCAACATATGAACGGCGAATGCAGACGATCGGCGATAGCCTCACAAGGCATCTTACGCCAGTGGTCCGTTGGCGAATTCCAGACGGGGGCCTGTTCGTATGGCTAGAAGGTCCTCCTAGCCTCGATGCGGATAGTGAGGTGTTCTCAGTAGCGGGTTGATCATGTCGTGCGGTCGTACTCGGTGTGGAGTAGTACGAGCGCAGCTGCGGTGATCGCGCCGGTGCGCCAGGGACATAGCGTGACTCGCCGCAACGCGGCGAAGGTGGTCTTGAGCAGGGCGTTTCCGCGTTCGGCCAGAGCACGAAGGGCTGAGTGCAGGGTGTTGACGGTGCGCTGGTTGACCGTCTGCCCGCGGCCGGGGGCGAGTTTGATGGGCACGGTGAGCCGGTCGGCTTCGCCTTCGTAGCCGAGGTCGCCCAGCGCGGCGTG
>NZ_MCIM01000002.1:63411-83400 GCF_001932405.1 Pseudonocardia sp. Ae331_Ps2
CCGTCGATGAGGACAGGCCCGCGTTGGAGCCGAGGAACTGCCCCAGCGCGGGCACGAAGTCCCCCGACGAGAGGCCGTGCAGGTAGAGCAGCGGCAGCACCTCGGTGATCTTCGGCGTCCTGCGGCACCAGGACGGCAGGATCGCCGAGGAGAACCGGCGCCGCTCGCCCGTCGCGGGGTCGATCCGGCGGTCGTCGACCCGCGGCGCCCGCACCGCCACCGCGCCCGCGGCTGTCACCACCTCGCGAGGCTCGTGGGAGCCGTTGCGCACCACCAGACGCCGCCCGTGGGCGTCGCGTTCGTTGCTGTGGCGGGTGATGTAGTCGTCGACCTCGGCCTGCAGAGCCTGGGCGAGCATCCGGCGGGCGCCCTCGCGGACGAGCTCGTCGATCAACGCCGGCCCCTCCTGCACACGGGCCTCGTCACCGGATCCGGCCTCGGGAACTACGCTGAGCATGGGTCGTGCCCTTCCGACCAGCGTTGCTGCGCCGGTCTTGCTTGAGAGCCTTCAAGATCACCGGAAGGGTACGGCCCCTCCACAGTCATCCACAGGTCTCAAGCATTGCTCCGGTGGCGACCAGCTGGACCAGTGAGCCTTTGCCAACCTGATGTTCGGGCTGGTCAGAGCAGGTACGGCGTGGCGTGACCTCGCACGTACTGAGAACTGACGCCGTGAGCGCCACCAGCGCCACGCCGACGGCGATCTGCTGCGACAGCGCCTGGCCCGCAACCTGCGCGAGCGATTCGGCGGCAACACCGACCCGCAGTGAGGCGCTGATGCGACGAGAACCGGACGATCGGCTAGAATCCGATGCGATCCACCACGATGGTGGGGCGCGTCTAGGGTTCCGTCCCGTCCCTCGGGAGTCTGGTCCGAGAGATGCAGGCGGCCGCGAGGCCGTCCCACGGCGGGACAAAAGCCCGGGAGGCAACTGGTTGGCATCAGTCGCTCCCGCTGCTGGTGTCTGGCGAGAGGGCTTCCGACCGTGTCCGTCACCGGCTTGCCGTCCTTTACTGTGGACCGGTGCAGGGTCATAGTTCCTGGTCGACAGGTGCCACGCCCCGGTGGTGCCCACGGCCGGTTTTGCCGTTCCCGGGCGGCAGACGGCCCTACGCGGCCCTACGGGTCGATTCCCTCAGAGCGTGTTTGAGAAGCGCTCAAAGTGACGTCCGATATCCGCGTCGCACCGGTGCTCCGCTCGGGCGACCTGCAGAAGTCCCGCCAGTCTTGGCCTTACGGCCACGCGAGAGCCACTGCTGCGCGGGCTTCTCAAACACGTTCACACAGAGTGGGCCGATCTGGTCCACCGAACGTCATTGACGATCCGTGCAGGAGCCGGGGTGGCATCGCGTCTGTAATCTGGCCCTCACTGAGTATTCGAGGAGGAAGCTCCAAGATATGAACTCAACCGATTCGTTGGCGAAGAGACCGAAGCCGCCGGGGACGAGCGCAGTGGTGCTCGATCAGGCCGACGAGCGTTTCGCTTATGCGGCCGGGTTGCGGAAGCAGTTCAACAAGGTCTTCCCGACCCATTGGTCGTTCATGCTGGGCGAGATTGCTCTCTACAGCTTCATCATCGTTCTTCTGTCGGGCGTGTACCTGGCGCTGTTCTTCGATCCCTCGATGGAGGAGGTCGTTTACAACGGCCCCTACGACCCGCTGCGCGGAGTGCACATGTCAAGGGCCTATGAGTCGGCCCTCGAGCTGACGTTCGAGGTGCGGGGCGGCCTGTTCATGCGGCAGCTCCACCACTGGTCGGCGCTGCTGTTCGTCGCTTCGATGATCTGTCACATGTTCCGTGTGTATTTCACCGGAGCATTCCGCAAGCCGCGTGAGGCGAACTGGGTGATCGGGGTGAACCTGATCCTACTCGGCACCTTTGCCGGTTTCACCGGCTACTCGCTGCCCGACGAGATGCTCTCCGGGGTCGGTCTGCGCATCGCCTCCGGTATCACCTTGTCCGTGCCCGTGGTCGGCACCTGGGTGCACTGGGCGTTGTTCGGTGGCGAGTTCATGGGAATGGAGATCATCCCGCGGCTCTACATCATTCACGTGCTGATCCTGCCCGGGGTCATCCTCGCGCTGATCGCGGTGCACTTGGGGTTGGTGTGGTACCAGAAGCATACCCAGTTCCCCGGCGTCGGTCGGACAGAGAACAACGTCGTTGGTGTGCGCATCATGCCGCAGTTCGCCGCCAAGGGTGGCGCGTTCTTTTTCGTCGTCACCGGTGTCCTGGTGCTAATCGCCGGACTCTTCGAGATCAACCGCATCTGGTTCTTCGGGCCCTACGATCCCTCGCACGTCTCGGCCGGGTCGCAGCCCGACTTCTATATGCTCTTCTCCGAAGGGATGGGGCGGATCTTCCCGCCGTGGGAATTCTACCTGTTCGACACGTACACCATCCCGTCGGCGTTCCTGCCGACCGCGGCGTTCCTGCCCGTGTTGTTCGCCGTGGCGTCCGCGTATCCGAGGATCGAGCGGAGGTTCACCGGCGACCAGGCGCACCACAACCTGCTCCAGCGGCCCCGGGACGTGCCTGTCCGGACGGCGCTGGGGGCGATGGCGATCGCGTTCTACCTATGGTTGGTGCTCTGCGGGTTCAACGACTGGATCGCGCTGTTCTTCCACGTCTCGCTCAACGCGACGACCTGGGCGGGGCGGCTCGGGCTGCTGATCGTGCCGCCGATCGTGTACTGGGTGGCCTACCGCTGGTGCATCGGGTTGCAGAACTCCGACCGCGCGGTGCTGGAGCACGGCCTGGAGACCGGCATCATCACGCGGCTCCCACACGGCCAGTATGTCGAGCTACACCAGCCGCTGGCCGGTCTCGACAAGGACGGCCACCCGGTCGTGCTCGACTACCAGGGCGCCTCGGTGCCGAAGCGGATGAACCAGCTGGGCGCTGCCGGGAGGCCGGTGCCCGGCAGCCTGTTCAGCCCGGACCCGCCCGCGGAGACTGCGGCGCTCGTACGCGCCCGGCAGGAGCTGCGGGACCGGGAACGGGCCGAGGCCGACGAACGGGCCAGGGCCGGCGTCGACGCTCCGGAGGCGGCGCAGCGGGCTGAGCGCTCCGCCGGGCGGGGGGCTGCGCCATGATCCGATGGCTCCGGCGACGTGACCATTTGGAAGACCGGGAGATCGATGCGTTGCAGGAGCGCTTTCCCGACGTCGTTTTCCACCTCCGCGACGCGTTCGACGTGAACAGGGTCGACCCTGGAACCGAGCTCGCCTACGCACGCATCAGCCGGAACGGTGACGTTCTCTCACTCTGCTCGGCCGTCCACCGGGTAGACAGCAGCATGTCGGAATGGCGGTTGGCGGTGACACGGACGGACAAAGCCAGCGGCGCCCCGCTGGCCCTACCTGACGCAGAAGCCCGGCAATGGGCGATCGCGGTGTTCGGCCCCATCCACGCGAAGTCGGTGGTCACCGTCGTAGCGCCTCTACTGCAGGAACTCCCCATCGAGTACCGGGCTGCCACCCATTTCACCCTCAGGATCGCGCCCGGTGACCTCCCACTCGACACCGCGAAACCCTGGCACACTCGAGGAACTCGGTGAAGACCTCGCCCGGGCCCGCAGGCGAACCGGTGACCGAGTGGACGGTCGACGCCCGCGCCTCCCCGGGCAGGTGGCAGGAACCGGTGGGATGGAGAGCGCCTCGGGCGTACACCCCATCTCCAGGCAGAGGGACACCCGCTGTGGACGACGAGTCGCCGGGCGGCGGACCCGGGCCGGAAGGTTACATCTCCCCGCTGGTTCCCGTTGCCCGTATGCTGTTCCCCGTCATGCTGTTGTACTCGATCTACCTGCTGGTCGGCGGACACTACGGCCCGGGGGGCGGGTTCTCCGGCGGGCTTGTAGCTGGCCTCGCGTTCGTCCTTCGCCACATCGCCAGCGGCGAGCCCGCGGGGCGAGGAGTGACGCAGGTCCACCCGCCCGTGATCATGGGTTGGAGTGTTCCCGATTTCTTTGACGCCGGTTTAGGCTGCCAAGCCGATTATTTTCCTGAATCCTAGCTCGTATTCGGTGGGTGTCAAGTATCCGAGGGTGGAGTGCCGTCTGCGACGGTTGTAGTAGCTCTCGATCCACACGAATGTCTGCTGTCGGACCTCGGTGACGTCGTTCCATGGCCGGGTGTGGATGAGTTCTTTCTTGTAGCTGGCGAAGAACGGCTCGGCGACGGCGTTGTCGAAGCAGGTGGCGGCGAGTTCAGCCGGTCGTAGCACTTGATCTTGGTTGTTCGGCGGGACAGGATGTTCCGTGCGTGAGATGTTGATGTTGTCGGATCGGGAGGAGATCTCGAGGGGTCTCGCGGAGGGCTTGTCCTACAAGCAGATCGCCTCGGTGGTGGGTCGTGATCGGTCGGTGATCTCTCGTGAGGTCCGTCGTCACGGCGGACGCTACGAGTACCGGGCCGCGGCAGCGCAGGAACGGGCCCTGGCGGCGCGGGAGCGGCCGAAGCAGTTCGCGGTGGACCGTCACCCGCGGTTGCGCGGGATCGTGCATGCTCTGTTGCGTGGTGGCTGGTCACCGGCCTCGATCGCGGGCCGGTTGCCGACCGAGCACCCCGATGACGAGGCTTGTCGGGTGTCTCACGAGGCGATCTACCAGTGGATCTATGCCACCCCGGTGTCCACGCTGGCCCGCGAGCTGCTCGCGCTACGGTCCGGGCGCACCGCCCGACGAGGCGGCGCCAAGCCCCCACCGGCCCCGCGGATCAAGGACCCGACCTACATCGACGCCCGCCCCGCCGACGCCCAGGGGCGCGCCGTGCCCGGCCACTGGGAGGGTGACCTGGTCATCGGCAAGAACGGCAAGACCGCCGTCGCCACGCTGGTCGAGCGCACCTCCCGGTTCCTGGTCCTCGTGCCCCTGACCGGCCGCGACGCGCTCACCGTCGGCCGTGGGGTCATCGCCGCCACCAGCGGTCTGCCCGCGCACATGCGGGCCTCACTGACCTGGGACTGCGGTGCCGAGATGGCCGGCCACGCCACCGTCACCAAGGGCTCGATGCCGGTGTACCTCGCCCACCCACACTCGCCGTGGGAACGCGGCAGCAACGAGAACCTCAACCGCATCGTCCGCGAGTACTTCCCGAAAGGCACGGACATCACCTCGGACCCGAAATACCTGGCGATGGTGGCTTGCGACATCAACGACCGACCCCGTAAAATCCACAACTGGAAGAAGCCCTCCGAGATATTCGCCGAACTCGTTGAGCTAGATGCTTCAACCGCCTGAATTCGCCGGGGCCTGACCCCGGTTCTTGGACACGCTGAATCCAGCACTTGGTGCTGGGGAAGCGAGATGATCTGAGAATCATGGCCAGGAAGAGCTACTCCGAGGAGTTCCGTCGTCAGGCCGTGGACTTGTACGAGTCCACCCCGGGCGCCACGGTCCGTGGTATCGCCGAGGACCTCGGCATCGTGCGCGGGACGCTGCGGCACTGGCTCGAGGTCTACGGGACCGGCAGGAAGACCGCCGCTGACCGGACACCGACCTCCAGCCCGCTGCAGTCGAGGACGGCCACGACGACGAGCCCGTCGGCGCCGACCGATGAGACGCCGGCCCAGAAGATCGCCCGGCTTGAAGCGAGGGTGGACGAGCTCGAGATCGAGACCACCAAGCTCACGACCGAGCGGGAGATCCTTCAGCGGGCGGCCAAGTATTTCGCCGGGGAGACGCGCTGGTGAGTCGCTTCCAGTTCGTCGCCGACAACTCCGCCACCTTCGAGGTGAAGCGACTCTGTGAGCTCGTCGAGATCGAGCGCTCGTCCTACTACGCCTGGGTCAAGGCCGCCCCGGCACGCGACGAGCGTGCCCGGGCCGATGTCGAGCTCGCGGAGCGGATCAGGGCCGTCCACGCCGAGGACAACACCCAAGGGGCGCCACGGACCCACCACTCCGTGGGCGAAGTGGGCGGGCCAGGCGAGGGCGTCCTCGCGGCAGGCCTGCAGGATCGGGCAGCTCATGCAGAGCGTCTTGGCCTCGGCGGTCTGCTGCAGGGCCGGTCCGCTGGTGCCGACCGGGAAGAACAGCTCGACGTTGTCAGGGGCGGCGCAGGGCAGCCGCGACGCGCGGTCGACGACCGGCATGACCGGCGTGCGGCGCGTGCTGGGTACGGTCTTCATGGGCGCCTGACTTCCTCATGCAGGGGATCGGTTTGGTAGTCCGCTCTGAGGCCTCGGCGGTGCCAGCCGCCGGGGCCTCTCTGCACTCAAGACTAGTCGACGACTAGTCGGGAGTCGCGCCCTGATTCCCGTCCTACCGCACCGAGTGCGCACATATGTCCCGCGACCAGCAGATTTACCGAGTCGCGGACCTAGTCGCGATCTGCGACTAACTCGTCGTCGTGGTCCGGACGGGGAGGCGGGCCCCGGTCACGACGGTTCCGGGTGGACGGTGTCCATGTGCAGCCGCAGCCCCCGGCGTCCGCCCTGGGTGCACAGCCCGCACACCCCGCAGGACCAGGTCAGATAGTCGTCGTCGGGCAACTCGTCGCCGGGCATGACCGGGGTGCCGGTCATGAGCCGTTCGAGGTGAGCTGCCTGAGGTCGTCGCGGATCCGGTCGAGTAGAGCCAGGAGCGCCGGGCCGTGCTCGGCGAGGCCTTGCTGCTCGGCGAGGAACTGCTCGTAGAGCTCCACGTCGGCGGGCTCGGTGACTTCCTGCTCGGCGGTGAGGGTCTCGATCTCCACGGTCGACGGCGCGTCGGCATAGCGCAGCACCACGAACGAGTGCAGCGGGCGCGCGGCGGTGCGCTCCTGGGTCTCGCGTGACAGGACGCCGATGCGGACGTTGGGCAGTCCGGCCAGGGTGGCGATGCGGTCGAGCTGGGCGAGTGAGAGCGCGACCGAGCCCGGGCGCCAGCGCAGCGCGGTCTCGGTGATGACCAGGTCGAACTGCTTGGTCTCGTCGAAGAGCACGGTCTGGCGGTTCATCAGCGCCAGCACCGCGGCCGGGATCTCGTCGGCCGGGAGCAGGGTGTGGACCTCACGCAGGCGGCGGGCGTACTCGGGGGTCTGCAGCAGTCCGGGCACCACTTCGGACTGGAACACCCCGATTCCGCTGGTCTCGGTGTCGCGGCGGCCTCGCGCGTCCTGCTGGGTCGCGGCATCCGGGCGGTCGGCGTCGCGCCAGGGACGTACGCGGGTACCGGTCTCGCGGGCCAGGGCGAGCACCTCGGTGCGTTCGTCGTCGCTAGCCTGGACCCGGTCGAGCCACTGGTGGATATCTGCGATGACCAGGGCGGAGGTGCCGTTCTCCATCTTGGAGGTCTTGCTCTGTGACCAGCCGAAAGGCTGCCCGAGGGCAGCGGCCGACAGCCCAGCGGCCTGGCGGAGCTCCTTCAAGCGCGCCGCCAGGCGCTGGTGCTGAGGGTGGATCTCGGCGCGAGTCAAGGGTGCTTAGCTCGCAGCGTGCTCAGGGGTCTCGGCGCCAGTGCGCGGGGCCGGGACCAGGCGGTACTGGTCGAAGGGCACCGACAGCTCGACGGCCCGTCGGCGGATGGCGATGTAGGGGGCGGGATCCCCGCCCTCGGAGACGCCGAGGAAGTGCCCCTCGTCGTCGAAGTGCTGCAGCACGACGATGCGCTCGTCGAACATCCAGAAGTCCTGGTGGGTCCATCCGTCATCCGAGCCGAGCCAGTGCCGGTCGAGGATCCGGACCTCCTCCCCCGCCGGGAGGTTCTCGCGGGGGTAGCAGAGCAGCTGGAACCGCGTGTAGTCGGTGACCGGGTGGCCGAGCAGGCGGACGCGGCCGAAGTACTTGCCCCGGCCGACCTGGGCGTGGACGTTGGCCAGCCACTCGTCGTCGTCGACCGTGCGCGCCGGGAACGACTCGTGCGCGAGGAAGGCGTCGAAGTCGGGGTCCTCGCCGGGGATCGCGTAGGTGTCGCGGCACTCGAGCCGGAACGCCGACTCCCGGTAGGTGCGGTAGAGCTCGTTCAGGTCCTCGGGGGTCATACGGCCTCCCTCGTCGACTCGGCGGCAGCGGCCAGAACAGCCAGTGCTGGTACCTCGTGCGCACGCTCGCCAGCAGGACAGCGCAGCGTCGTGGGTGTGCCGGCGACCTCGAACCACTCCCCCGCCGCCCGGAGGGCAGTCGAGCGCGGCGCCGGCACCGCTCCTGGCTCAACACCGTGCATCACGAGCTCACGCGCGGCGCGCTCGATCAGGTCGCGCGGCACCCTCACCAGCTGGGGCGTCGCGACATAGCCCTGCACAATCACCGAGCCGCGCTCGGTGAGCCACGCGGTCGGACAGTTGCCGTTGCGGCACTCCATCGTCCCGGCGAGCAGCTGCATGCCCATGAGGTCCGCCTTCCGTTGAGCCGTGATCCTAGTACTCCGAAGACTAAGCGCGACTAGTCGGGCTGGCAACGACGCCGGCGAGACCCGGCGCAGGATCCCGGTCGACGAGTGCGGGAGCCGTCGAGAAATTTCCGGCGTCGCGCGCGTACGCGTACGTCGCGTTGCTCGGTCCCTGGTGGCGGCAGGTTGCTCGCCGGAAATTTCCCCGGGCGGCTCAGGAGCGGTCCCCTCCTCGCCGTGCATGCGAGCGGGCCCGACGCCGCCGGTGCGGGTGGGACACCGAACGACCGCGGCGGGGCCGGCCGCCGCTCGCACGCTCGCCCGGCTCCAGCCTCATCTGCTCCGGACTCGAACCCGCAAGCAGCACGAACGCTCCCCCCTGCCCCGCCCTGCCGGTCGTCGACCGGCGCTCGCCAGAGCTCGATGGGAGGGATCCGAGTGCGGGAGCCACTCCGCGGGCAGGACGGCTCTGCCTGCAGTCCGGGGCCGTCCACCCGGGGCCCGCGGATTCGATCGTCCGCCCCGCGGCGTCGCTGACATGCCAGCTTCGGCGACACGGCCCGGCGCTCGACCCGGGCTGGGCGCGATCCCCTCGGGACTTTCCAGGCCGGCACACGCGCCGGAGATCGCCCACCGGATCGAGTGGGTCGGACGCAGACCGGCGCCTCCTCGATCCGGAAATGTCCGTGGAAATTGGGTCTCGCGGTTCCGGGCGGCTTCTACGCAACGCACGCGTACGCGCGCGGCGGCCCGGCAGGATGCGGGCACGCCCGGGTCTTCTACTCCCCCGGGCACCGGCCGCGCTGCTGACGCGTCGACAGGACCGGGAGACGTCGGCTCCCCTTTGGAGCTGCTGAGCACGCCCCTCGACGCGTCTCGCCTCACGGGCCCTACGTCGAAGCCGCCCAGTCCGGAATGGCGCGCCTGCGAGCTCTGTACCGCGACCTGACCAGGAACAACTGCGTCAGGAACCGACGACGTAGCCCCGGCGGACGCCCCCCGCCCTTCATAAGGGACGTCACGCCCAGCCTGAGGGACCGATCGCGCGGCTGACGCTGGTTCACCCGAGAGCCGCTGGAAGTTGCGTAGTTACTGGTCACAGGCTCACCGCGCCCTGGACGGGTGCTCGCATCCCCTTCCGGAGGTCAGATCGACGCGCAGCAGGCGCGGGAACGCCTGTCTCGGCTGGTCAGAAGGCATCTGCAGGGCCTGAACGGGCACTCACCCCGCCAGGGACTCGGCTGGATGCCCGCGCCGAGCACGCGCGGCCGGCTGCCCACCTCCGCGGCCTTCCCAATCAGGCCTCGCCACCAGTTGCGATACTGTCTCGCTAATAGATGTTGTCGAATCCGCCGTCTCCGGCAGGTTCGCACGGGCTTCGGGCCGGGCGAGAACGCGGCGAAGGTGCTGGTCCGGCCGGGTGTCCGGCTGCGTGTCCGGCCGGACCAGCCGCGTTCGGCAGCCGTGCGCGATGCCGAGGATCGAGCGGGCACATTCGGTGACCTCGTAGCCCCCGGGGCGCCGCGGGCTCGCTGCTCGGAGACACGCTCACGCGGGCTCTCGGCCACACCGCGAACGTCGGTACAGTTCCCGGTACCGAACCAAGCGGGTGAGTGGAGCGAGGATGCGCGAGGGTTCGCTGGTCGCCAGGGCAGACGAGCACGGACATGAGGTTCTGGTCGCCTACCGGCCGGTGCATTTCACGCTGGACGACACCGCGCGTGCGATGCACGCCGTGGTGGACCCCCACCTGCGGAAGGTCTCCTCCCGCGCCCGGGTCGGCCGCAGCCTGGTGCGCGACGTTCTGCGCCAGATCGCGATCGACGACTGGCCGGCCGACTTCGTGGCCGATCCGGAGCGGGTGGACCACTGGCGGAAGTGGCTGGTCGCGCATGGGGTATTCCGTTCAGACGACGGCTGAGCGCACGGGCGACCGTGTCGTGCGATAACCCGGTTATAGGCGCGAGGCACTCTCCGAGGACCTCGGTGCAGCACGATGTCGCCGAGCGCCGACGTCGTTCGCCCAGGGCCTCATCGGCGGGTCGCTTCGAAACGGAATCCTTCGCTACCGAGCGATTGACCCCGGGCGGCAGATTGAGCCGCCAGCGAGCACGTCGACCGAAGAGCTGCGCACCCTGCCGACGAGAAGACGGTGATAACCGGGTTATACCGTCGCCGTGGTGCGCGACCCTGACGCCACACGCCGTGGGATGGCGTCGGAGCGCAGGCGTGCAGATGGCATCATCTGACACGACTTATCCGAAGTAGCGCCCCGATTCCGGGCCGTGAAGTCCACGGAAAGGTGGCCATCTTGGCCAGAGTTCACGCTGTGTGCTGCCAGAAGGGCGGCGTCGGCAAGACCACGATCACCGTCAACCTCGCTGCGGTCGTCGACCAGGTACTGGGGGGCGACGATCCGTCCGTCCTGGTCGTCGGTACCGACCCACAGCGATCGATGGATTGGTGGGCGAGCCGAGTCGGTGATGACATCCCGTTCGCCTACACCGAGACCGACGACCCAAGCGATCTTGAGCGGCTGCGCGATGCCGACTACGCGCACGTGTTCGTCGACACCCCAGGCAGCCTGGAGAACGAGCACATCCTCCGGTCGGTCCTGAAGAGCGCCGACGACGCGATCGTTCCGATCACGACGGAGCCGCTCACCTTCGTGCCGGCAGACACGACGATCACCCAGGTCGTTGAGCCGCTGGGTGTCCCCTACACCGTCGTGGTGAATCTCTGGGATCCACGCGACGGCCGGGTCGACCTCGACGACACCCTCGCCTTCGCTCGGAAGAAGAACTGGCCGCTGGCGAACTCGGTCGTCCGTCGGTACAAGATCCACAGCCGGGCGGCGGCCGAGGGCGTGGTCTGCACCCAGTACGCCAAGAGCCGCGTGGCCTTGGAGGCGCAGCAGGACATCCTGCGGCTGGCACTCGAGCTCGGCTACGGACGCACCCGATGAGCGAGGTGGCCGCGAGCGCATCGGACTCTGGGGTCGGCGCGCCGGCGAAGAAGCGCAAGCGGGGGCGAGTCTCGTTCAGCTCCGATGTCTTCGCCGAGGAGACCTCGCTGCACGCTCTGGCCGACGGCGGGGCGTCCCAGCGCCGGATCCCGTTGTCCGACTTGGCCCACAATCCGCGCAACCCGCGTTACGGCTACGACGACTCCGCGATCGAGGAGCTCGCCGACAGCCTTCGGGAGCACCATCAGCTGCAGCCAGCGACGGTGGTCGCCCGAGATGTCTACCTTGCTCACTATCCCGAGGACGCGGATCAGCTCGGGACCGCGTCGTGGGTGGTCCTCATCGGAAACCGCCGGCTCGCAGCCGCCCACCTGGCCGGGTTGACCCATCTCGTGGCATCGGTCGAGGATCGGCTCGGCGGAGCGGACCCGATGCTGGCCGAGGCCACGCTCGTCGAGAACATCCACCGCCAGGACCTCCCCCCACTGCTGGAGGCCAGGGAGCTCCAAGGCCTTGTCGAGCGGCATGGTTCGCAACGCGCGGCGGCGAAGCGTGTCGCGAAGACCCAGGCGTGGGTCTCCCAACGGCTGTCTCTCCTCAAGCTCACCCCTGAGCTACAGGAGCAGCTCCGCGCCGGCGAGCTATCGGTGAAGGAAGCCCGAACCGTCGCCTCGGTTCCCGCGGAGGAACAGGCGGAGAAGCTCAAGACTCTGCGCGACAAGCCACCTGCTGTGGAGGTCGTGACCTCTTCCGCTGGCGCTGATGCCGATGCTGAGGCTGCGAACGGGTCCTCCTCCCCCGTTCCGGCGTCCGAGCCGGGCGCTCGTGACGAGGCTGTGGACGTCGACAAGATCGCCCGGCGCCTGCGTCGGCAGCTGGACGACGACGGGCTGGAAGCGCTGATCGGCGCGCTGACCGCGCTTCGGCGTTGAAGTCGATAACCCGGTTATCGCCGACCCACAGTCGATAACCGGGTTATCGGTCGCTCGCTCGCAGCGGGTTCCGATAACCCGGTTATCGGCCGCCCCGGCGCGGCTCAGCCGTGCGCCAGGTCGGAGAACCGGCTGTAGTGCAGCTGGTGGGCCACCGTGATCGTCGTGGTCGGGCCGTTACGGTGCTTGGCCAGGATCAGGTCCGCCTCGCCGGCGCGCGGATCGTCCTGTTCGAACGCGTCGGGCCGGTGCAGCAGGACCACCATGTCGGCGTCCTGCTCGATCGAACCGGACTCACGCAGGTCCGACAGCATCGGCCGCTTGTCCGTGCGCTGCTCGGGACCACGGTTCAGCTGGCTCATCGCGACCACCGGCACCTCGAGCTCCTTCGCGATCAGCTTGATCTGACGCGAGAACTCGGACACCTCCTGCTGACGCGACTCGACCTTGCGGCCCGAGGTCATCAGCTGCAGGTAGTCCAGGATGATCAGCTTGAGGTCGTTGCGCTGCTTCATCCGGCGCGCCTTGGCCCGGATCTCCATCAGCGTCAGGTTCGGTGAGTCGTCGATGTAGAGGGGCGCCTCGGAGATCTCCGACATCCGCCGCGCCATCCGCGTCCAGTCCTCGTCGGACATCCGGCCCGCACGCATGTCGGCCAGCCGGATCCGCGCCTCCGCCGAGAGCAGACGCATCACGATCTCGGACTTGCTCATCTCCAGCGAGAAGAACGCACTGGTCATGCCGTTCTTGATGGAGCACGACCGGGCGAAGTCAAGGCCGAGGGTCGACTTGCCCAGACCCGGACGGGCCGCGACGACGACCATCTGCCCCGGGTGCAGGCCGTTGGTCACGGCGTCGAGATCGGCGAACCCGGTCGGCACGCCCGCGGCCATCCCGCCCTGGGAGGCGATCGCGTCGATCTCGTCCATCGTGGGCTGGAGCAGCTCCTCCAGCACCGTGTAGTCCTCGGTGGTGGTGCGCTCGGTGACCTCGTAGACCGCGGCCTGTGCCCGGTCGACGACCTCCTCGACCTCACCGCCCTCGTTGCCGTGGTAGCCGAGCTGCACGATCCGGGTGCCGGCCTCGACCAGCCGCCGCAGGATCGCCTTCTCCCCGACGATCTCGGCGTAGTACGCCGCGTTCGCCGCGGTCGGCACGGTCGCGATCAGGGTGTGCAGGTACGGCGCCCCTCCCAGCCGCACGAGCTCGCCGCGCCGCTGCAGCTCCGCCGACACGGTCACCGCGTCGGCCGGCTCACCACGGCCGTAGAGGTCCAGGATCGTCTCGTAGACGGTCTGGTGCGCGGGCCGGTAGAAGTCCTCCGGGCGCAGCACCTCGACCACGTCGGCGATCGCGTCCTTGCTCAGCAGCATGCCGCCGAGCACGGACTGTTCCGCGGTGAGGTCCTGTGGGGGCTGACGGTCGAAGGTGCCGCTGGCTACGGACCCATTACCAGGTAATGATTCGCTGCCGTGGGCCTGATCGTGGTCGATGGGCTCGGCTGTCAACGGAACCTCCGGGGGGCTCGGCGGAGCGGACGGGCGGCGTGGGAGGTGCGCTCGACGCGGGCGCGGGCGAGCGCACGTTCGTGGGCGGAGCCCGCCTCGCCGATGTCGGCGCCGTTGTCGTGCGGAGAGCCGGTGCCCGGGGAGGAACTCGCCGGGGCCGCGGCTGCGGTGGGCTCGGATGGCTCGGCCGGTGGGGGAGTGGCGGTGCGGCGCTGGCGGCCCGCGTCGAGGTCGCGGCTGATCCGGCGGTAGTGGCGCTTGCTGTCCTCGGGGGTGGCGACCTCGGCGGCGGGTCGGGGGGCGTTGCGGCTGGCGGTGAACTCGGCCGCCCAGCGGCGGACGAGGGCAGAGCGTGCGGCGCGGTGGTCGTCGCTGGTGATGTGCAGGTCGGTGGGGGACAGGTCAGCGGCGCCGTAGGGCAGCCGGTCAGCGGCGGCCTGGCCGTGTTCGGCGGCAGTCTGGCGGCGATGGCGGGCGTCGGCCGAGGGGGAGACCAGCGGGCCGCGATCGTCGCTCCAGCGGCGCAGACGGTGGCGCAGCCAGCCATCAGGGCTCCGGAGCTCGGCTGCCGGGCAACGGTGCACGGCGCGGGCGGGGCCGTCGGCGGTGGGCTGGTGGGCGATAGCGAAGCGCAGGTCGTTGTTGGTCCACCCGGCTTCCCACCAGCGGCGGACGATGGCGCGGATCCAGCGCGGCGTCAGCCGCCGCAGGGCGGGGTCGGAGCGCAGCTCCGCGGCCGCCGCGAGCATCTCAGCCCCGGTCACCGGCACGCGATCAGCGAAATAGCCGCCCTGTTTTTCCTCGTGGCCTGGCCCGGTAGGGCCGAATACGTTTCGTGAAGGTGAGTTGATCTCGGAACTGTGGACACACGCTCTCGCGCGTGTAAGAACCCCTGTAGGAATCTTAGAGGGATTACTAAGTGGGTGGGTTGGGGTCCAAGTTGTGTCCTGTTCGGTCTGTGCCGTGGCCTCGGGCCGAGGGCTACTGGCGGCCTCCGGCAAGGTCGGGATGCCCCTCTCAGCGGCCTCAGTGGCCGGCACACGCAGCTGATAGACCGCGGCCCGGTTCCCGGAGAGGTGCTGCAGGGCGATCGGGCGGTACTGCGGGGTGGACCCGCCCTCGACGCGGGACAGCCAGCCCTGGCGCTGCAGTTCGGCGAGCCAGGCGGCGGTCGAGCTGCGCCGCCAGCCGCTGGCGAGTTGGAGGCGGTCCCAGGTCGGCCAGCTGGTGTGGGCGTCCCAGTCCGCGCGGCGGGCCAGTTCCTCGAGCAGTCCACGCAGCCGTCCTGCCGCGTCGCGGCGGATCTGCTGGTACCAGGGCGAGCCCAGGAGCCCGCGGTACCAGTCCAGCGCGGTGCGGGGGAGTGCAGTGACCGCGTCCAGAGCCGTCGCGAGATCGTCGGGGGTGGAGGTCGTGTCTGCGAGCTCGGACGGCGAGATGTCGCCGCCGCCGGCGAACCAGCACGGCCCGCAGACGACCGAGCGCAGTGGGGTGTCGCGCGTGCTGCCGGAGCGTCGTCGACAGCTCACACACAGCTGAGGAGCCGCCGGGTCGGACTCGGCCTCCCCCGTTCCACAGGAGACGGCGAGGGCCGACATGGTCTGATCGAGGAGCAGCTGCCGCGACGGCGGCTGCAGCGGCACGGGTGCATTGATCGAGGTCGGGCCGGGGTTTGGGTGTGCGGCGATGACAGATCGGCGGTTGTTCAGCGTCGCCGACGAGCTGAGGGCACGTGGGCACGACGAACTCGCCCCGTGTCTGTCATGGTCGCGTTCCGGCCCAGGGTGTATCCTGGACACGCGAAAGCGCCCCTTCTTGGACGGATGGGGATTGGCCCCGGTTCGCCGGGGCTACGGCGTCAGCTCGGGTGCACGACCGACTGATGCGAGAGCGATTCGAGGCGGCCCCCGGGCTAGGGGGCCGCCTCGATCTCGTTAGGAGGCCTTGGTCAGCGGCCGCTCCTGTGTCGTCATGTACTGCACGGGGATCTGGCCCGGCATCTCGAAGGCGTGCCGAAGCCCGATCTCGATTAGGGCGCCACTCACGATCGAGAGGTTCCGGTCCAGGTCGCGCGCGAGGGCACGCACCTGCACGTTGTCGGCAACCGGGATCCGCACAGTCAGAGCGGAGCTGTCGGCCGCGGTGTAACGCGCGGGAAGCGTCGCTGGCAGCTCAGAGACCCGCTGCAATCCTTGTGAGACGAGATCTGCTCCGACCTCGGACCAGGTCAGGCCTCGCCGTGCGGCAAGGTCTTTGAGCGCTGCCTCGACCGCGAGCGGCAGTCGAGGAAAGATCACAACGCGGGAGCCCTTCGAGGGGCGTCCCTTCGCGCGGCCTGATGATCTCCTCGGCATGGGAGGCATCATGGTCCATATTCTGAAGCTCGGATAGTCGACACGCCGCGCAGCCTGCAACCGTGAGGTCGCACCGTGTCGTGGCCCGCGATCTGCTCTGCCAAGACGAGCACTCGAGCGAAGAGGCTTCCGTGCTGTGTGGACCCGGGCGCCGCCGAAAGATAGGTGGCCCTCTGGGTGAGCGTCGTCCACTGTCGGCCGGTCTCGAGCTCCGGGGACGTCCGGGCTAGATCAGTACGGACCAGTGGGGTACGTCGGCATGATCGCGGTAGGGCTGGCGGCTGGGGCGTTCGTGGTCCGCCGGTGGCAGTACACAACCCGCGAGGCTGGGACAGCCCCCCTCAACGGTGGCATCGTTGCGCGCTCCGAGGCCTACCGCCGGATGATCGGAGAACACTGCTCGGGCGTTCGCTGGCGCGATCACCATCCGCCGCTGCTCCGCGTTGAGCGGACCGACGCCCAACTCACTCAGCGCTTTGTACATGCCGCTGGCTCGCTCGGTAGCGGCCGCCGGCGCGGTCGCGTCGTCGTCCTGTGGCGTTCTGGCGCCTTTTCGCCACGGCCAGGGTTTACGCACCATCGCTCAGCGCTCCTCGGCGTCTTGGATCTCTTCGAGCCGGATTCGTACTCGGCGGGCTGTGGCCTCGTCGGCGAGCAGCACGTCGACGGCGGCCCGCAGTACGTCTTGGGTGGTGAGCCGCGTCCGGCCCAGCGTCACCGCTGTGTCGAGTCGCCACGTCGCTAGTGCCTTGTGATTGGCCTGGGTGAGGTCCACGGTCTGGCGGACCTTCCGGTCGCTGTCGGGGGCCGGTCGCGGCTGGGCCTTCTCTGCGGCCGCTGATTCGGCCGCTGCGGCCTTCTCTGAGCGGTCCCGCAGTGATCGGGCCCGGCTTCTAGCGTCGCTCATCGGATCGAGGTCCCCGTCAGCTCGGTGAGTGCGTCCCCGTAGGCCGTGGCTGCCGCCCGCTCGATCGGCCCGCCGAACGACTGCGCGAACCGTTGAAGCTGGGAGACGTGCGACCGCAACACCCGCCAGCCCTCGGACTCCAACAGCTCCCGGTACTCGGCGTTGGCCACGGCGCGGGGGTTGGTCCGGGTGAACATCGCCGCTGCCTGCGGCGGAGTCTCATGTCGACCTAGGTGTGCTAGGTCGTCGATCAGCTCCTTCACCACGGGCATCCGCTCCACCTCGGCCGAGGACGGGGCCAGGGGGACCAGGACGTGGGTGGCGGCGCGGATCGCTGACTCGACGATGCCTCGTTCCTTCTCGGTGGGCGGGGTGTCGATGACGACGGCGTCGTAGTCGCCGGCTTCGAGGTCCACCCCGACGCCGGGGACGTGCAGCCGCCCTGTGGCCATGCCCCGCACGGGGATGCTCCATTCCGCCATCTCGGCCCAGCGGGTGATGCTGGCCTGCGGGTCGGCGTCGATGATCAGGACGCGGTGGCCGTTCTCGGCCAGGGCGTGAGCGAGGAACGCCGAGCTGGTCGTCTTGGTGCTCCCGCCCTTCAGATTCATGACGGTGAGGATCACGCCAACTCCCAGGGTTCAGGTGACTCAGGTAGTGCAGTGGCTCAGTTAGTGCAGTAGTTCAGCAGATCAGGCTTCTCAGGGCCAGCGTGACAGGCGCTCTCGCGACGGCTCAGTGGGGCCAGCGAACAGCACGCATCTGCACGGCGTCTCCGTCCACCGCGCTCACACTGGACCGTTCCCGATCTTGTAGACACCGGTCGTAGACTGCCGCTGATCGCAGCGGAGGGGATCGCGTGGCGACACGCCGCCATTTCACCCAGGAGCATAAGGACCAGGCCGTCAGTCTTGTCCTCGATTCCGGCCGAACAATCGCCGAGGTAGCGAAGAGTATCGGCGTCCACGAGATGACGTTAGGCAAGTGGGTGAAGAAAGCACGCGAATCCGGGCAGGTCCCGGACACGGACCTGTCCGAACCGGAGCGGGCCGAGCTGGAACGGCTCCGCAAGGAGAACACGACCCTGCGAATGGAGCGGGACTTCGCAAAAAAAGTAGCGACCTGGTTCGAGAAAGAACAGCCGTGAAATACGCGGCGATCGCGGACTGGGCAACCGAGGGCGAGTATCCGGTCACGTTCATGTGCGCCCAGCTCGGCGTGGCCCGACAGGGCTACTACCGGTGGCTCAAGACCGGACCCAGCCAGCGGGAACGCACCGACGCCGAGCTCACCGACACGATCCGAGAGATCCACCACGACCTGCGCGGTGACCCCGGCGTGCGCCGGGTGTGGGCCGAGCTGGTCGCTCGCGGCCACCGGACCGCCCGCAAGCGGGTCTGGCGGCTCATGCGCGCCGCCGGCCTGCAAGGCCGCCACCCTCACACCTGGCGCAAGACGACCGTCGCAGGTCTACGCCCGATCGACGCCCCGGACCTGATCGGGCGTGACTTCACCGCCGAGGCTCCCGACACCCGCTGGTGCGGCGACATCACCTACATCCAGACGGTCGACGGCTGGGCCTACCTCGCCACCGTGATCGACCTGCACTCCCGCAAGGTCGTCGGCTACGCCGTGGCCGACCACCTGCGCACCAACCTGATCACCGAGGCCCTCGCCGCCGCCCTGCTCACCCGCCGCCCACCAGCCGGAGTGATCATGCACAGCGACCGCGGGACGCAATACACGAGCCGGGAGTTCACCGACTTCTGCGCCGCCAACAATGTGGCCCGATCGATGGGCCGACGCGCCACCTGCTTCGACAACGCCGTCGCCGAGTCGTTCTTCGCCAGCTACAAGAAAGAACTCATCCACACCCGGCCATGGAACGACGTCACCGAGGTCCGACAGCAGACATTCGCGTGGATCGAGAGCTACTACAACCGTCGCAGACGGCACTCCACCCTCGAATACTTGACACCCACCGAATACGAGCTAGGATTCAGGAAAATAACCGACTTGGCAGCCTAAACCGGCGTCAAAGAAATCGGGAACACTCCAAGACGGCCACGCCGGCCCCACGCGCACCGGCGCTCGGCGCGGCCGCGCCTGCCACTGCAGGCCGGGAGACGCCGAGCCTCGAGGAGGCCCTCACCCTCCTCGCCGACGACGCCGACGCCCTCAACGACCGAATCCTCGCCCTACTCAAGGGCAACCCGTGACCACCGTAGGCTCTCGTCGTCACCTTACTGTTGAGGCAACGCAAGTGGGTGCCGGATCGGGCCGCTCTGGCGGGGATCGTTTTCGTGCTCAAGACCGGGATCAGCTGGAATGCCCTGCCTCCCGGGCTGCACCCCGGTTGGGTGAAGGTGGGCATCTGAGCGGGATCAGGGCAGGCCGGTGCGGGCGGCGATGTCGGGCAGCGCGAGCTGCAGGGCGGCGGTGGCCACGGCCCAGGAGTGCCCGCCGGGCAGCACGAGGTGGCGGACCTGCATCCCCGACGAGCGTGCGAGATCGACGAGCCGGGCGGACTTTGCGACGTCGTCGCCCTCCTCGGACCCGACGACGACGGTGCCGGACACCCCGTCGTATCGGCGGGCGCGCAGCAGGTCGGCCGGGTTGACCGCGCGGAACCGGGCGTCGTCGCCGCCGAACAGCGCGCGCACCGTCTGGTCCCGGGTGCCCAGGGACGGCTCGTCCTGCCCGCCGATGTCGAGGAACGCCGGGTAGACCCCGGGGGCGCGCACGGCGAGCTGCAGGGCGCAGGTGCCGCCGTAGGAGAACCCGCCGATGGTCCAGTGCCGGGGGTCGCTCTCCACGTCGAAGCGGGCGCGGATCCAGTCCGGTACGTCGCGACGCAGGTAGGTCTCGACGGCGCCGCGGGGGGAGTCGACACAGAGCGGGTTGGCGAACGTGGAGCCGGTCGCGTCCGGGACGACGACGATCGGCGCGAGCCCGCGGCGCGCCGCGGCGAACACGTCGAGCACCGCGGCCAGCCGCCCGGCGGTCAGCCA
>NZ_MCIM01000002.1:83412-85168 GCF_001932405.1 Pseudonocardia sp. Ae331_Ps2
ATAAGGACCAGGCCGTCAGTCTTGTCCTCGATTCCGGCCGAACAATCGCCGAGGTAGCGAAGAGTATCGGCGTCCACGAGATGACGTTAGGCAAGTGGGTGAAGAAAGCACGCGAATCCGGGCAGGTCCCGGACACGGACCTGTCCGAACCGGAGCGGGCCGAGCTGGAACGGCTCCGCAAGGAGAACACGACCCTGCGAATGGAGCGGGACTTCGCAAAAAAAGTAGCGACCTGGTTCGAGAAAGAACAGCCGTGAAATACGCGGCGATCGCGGACTGGGCAACCGAGGGCGAGTATCCGGTCACGTTCATGTGCGCCCAGCTCGGCGTGGCCCGACAGGGCTACTACCGGTGGCTCAAGACCGGACCCAGCCAGCGGGAACGCACCGACGCCGAGCTCACCGACACGATCCGAGAGATCCACCACGACCTGCGCGGTGACCCCGGCGTGCGCCGGGTGTGGGCCGAGCTGGTCGCTCGCGGCCACCGGACCGCCCGCAAGCGGGTCTGGCGGCTCATGCGCGCCGCCGGCCTGCAAGGCCGCCACCCTCACACCTGGCGCAAGACGACCGTCGCAGGTCTACGCCCGATCGACGCCCCGGACCTGATCGGGCGTGACTTCACCGCCGAGGCTCCCGACACCCGCTGGTGCGGCGACATCACCTACATCCAGACGGTCGACGGCTGGGCCTACCTCGCCACCGTGATCGACCTGCACTCCCGCAAGGTCGTCGGCTACGCCGTGGCCGACCACCTGCGCACCAACCTGATCACCGAGGCCCTCGCCGCCGCCCTGCTCACCCGCCGCCCACCAGCCGGAGTGATCATGCACAGCGACCGCGGGACGCAATACACGAGCCGGGAGTTCACCGACTTCTGCGCCGCCAACAATGTGGCCCGATCGATGGGCCGACGCGCCACCTGCTTCGACAACGCCGTCGCCGAGTCGTTCTTCGCCAGCTACAAGAAAGAACTCATCCACACCCGGCCATGGAACGACGTCACCGAGGTCCGACAGCAGACATTCGCGTGGATCGAGAGCTACTACAACCGTCGCAGACGGCACTCCACCCTCGAATACTTGACACCCACCGAATACGAGCTAGGATTCAGGAAAATAACCGACTTGGCAGCCTAAACCGGCGTCAAAGAAATCGGGAACACTCCAAGACGGCCACGCCGGCCCCACGCGCACCGGCGCTCGGCGCGGCCGCGCCTGCCACTGCAGGCCGGGAGACGCCGAGCCTCGAGGAGGCCCTCACCCTCCTCGCCGACGACGCCGACGCCCTCAACGACCGAATCCTCGCCCTACTCAAGGGCAACCCGTGACCACCGTAGGCTCTCGTCGTCACCTTACTGTTGAGGCAACGCAAGTGGGTGCCGGATCGGGCCGCTCTGGCGGGGATCGTTTTCGTGCTCAAGACCGGGATCAGCTGGAATGCCCTGCCTCCCGGGCTGCACCCCGGTTGGGTGAAGGTGGGCATCTGAGCGGGATCAGGGCAGGCCGGTGCGGGCGGCGATGTCGGGCAGCGCGAGCTGCAGGGCGGCGGTGGCCACGGCCCAGGAGTGCCCGCCGGGCAGCACGAGGTGGCGGACCTGCATCCCCGACGAGCGTGCGAGATCGACGAGCCGGGCGGACTTTGCGACGTCGTCGCCCTCCTCGGACCCGACGACGACGGTGCCGGACACCCCGTCGTATCGGCGGGCGCGCAGCAGGTCGGCCGGGTTGACCGCGCGGAACCGGGCGTCGTCGCCG
>NZ_MCIM01000002.1:85180-97308 GCF_001932405.1 Pseudonocardia sp. Ae331_Ps2
CACCAGGCTGACCGAGACCTGGAAGACCGAGCAGCAGGCGTTCTCCCACCGGGACCTGTCCGGGGTGGACTACGTGTACGTGTGGGCCGACGGCATCCACGTCACCATCCGCCTCGCCGAGCACAAGTTGTGTCTGCTCGTGCTCATCGGAGTCCGCGCCGACGGGCACAAGGAGCTCGTCGCCCTCGTCGACGGCTACCGGGAATCGACCGAGTCCTGGGCGGACCTGCTGCGCGACTGCGCGCGGCGCGGCATGCGCGCCCCCGTCCTGGCCGTCGGGGACGGCGCGCTCGGGTTCTGGGGCGCGCTACGGGAGGTGTTCCCCGAGACCCGTGAGCAGCGCTGCTGGGTGCACAAAACCGCCAACGTCCTCGCCGCCCTGCCCAAGTCGGCGCATCCGGGAGCGAAGAAGGCGCTGACCGAGATCTGGAACGTCGAAGACAAACACAAGGCCCTCGACGCCGTGACCTGCTTCGACGCCGCCTACGGGGCAAAGTTCGGCAAGGCCGTGGCGAAGGTCCGTGACGACCTCGATGAGTTGCTCGCCTTCTACGACTTCCCCGCCGAGCACTGGCAGTACCTACGCACCACGAACCCGATCGAGTCCACGTTCGCGACCGTCCGCCACCGCACCCGCGTCACCCGCGGGCCCGGCTCACGCACCGCCGGGCTCGCGATGGCGTTCAAACTCATCGAAGCCGCCCAGGACCGCTGGCGCGCCGTGAACGGCCCGCACCTGGTCGCGCTCGTCCGCGCCGGAGCAGTCTTCGAGGCCGGACGACTCGTTGAACGACCCGACGACCACACCCACACCGAAGCCGCCTAAAAGATCTTCATCCACAGGTCTTGACGATTGCTCCACCCCGCCCGCGTTGCGATACAATGCGATACATGGTGGACGATCTCTGGTGGCGGGATCAGGACGCCGACTACATCCGGCGACGCGGCGAGCGCTACCCGGGAGCGACGGGGATCGAACCGGGCTGGACGCTCGAAGCCGCGCAGGACCCCCGACGGATCGTGCGCGACCCGGATCCGAGGAGCCGCAGCGCTGCCCTGCGGATCATCGGCTACTCGCCGACCGCGGGGTTCGTGCTCACTGTGATCGCCACCCGGGCCCACCACGCCGGCGTCACCGCATGGAAGACAAGCGGAGCCGACCTGCGCTCCTACGAACGACAGGAGGGTCCATGACCACCAACGACGATCGCCACACGCACATCGACGCAGAGGTGGCCGCTGTCCGCACCGACTACGCCGAAGAGGAAGCCGAGGCCGCGGAGACCGAGATCGCCGAGCGCACCGCAGCCCTGGATATTCCCCTGAACCTGCGCATCGACCGCGACCTCGACGCACAACTCAAGCAACGGGCCGCCGCCGCGCAGATCCCCACCTCGGCACTGGTGCGACGCCTGCTGCGCGCCGCCGTGCACGACCACACCGCCCCGGTGCTCACAGTGGAACAGGTCGAAGCCATCGCCCGCCGAGTACTCGCCGACACCGCCAACAGCTGACCAGCCTGGCGCCAGCTTGAAAATCGAACAGATGTGCGATGCTGTTGGGGTGGTGAATGAGTCGCCCGCTCAGCGGCGCGCGTCCCAGCTCCGGGAGAACCGCGACCGCACACACGAGGCAGCGCAGAAGCTTCGCCACCGCATCAACGTCGGTCGTTACGCCGGGCTCCGGCACCCGGATGAGCTCTACGTCCTCGCCGCGATGCTCGAAGCCTACGCATTCGAGATGGACCGGTTGCCGTCGCAGACCGAGCGCGCCGCGCTCGCCGCGGTACGGGAGCTGCTCGACGATGACCTGGAGAAGGCGGGGCACGTGGAGCCGCTCTCCGCCGGGGACGGCCACTGAGGAGAGGAACGACATGTCCGACGACCAGCAGGCCTCTACTCCGACGGTTCGGTCCCGCGCCCTCGCTGCCGGGATCACCGAGGAACGGCTCCAGAAGCACTTCGACCGCGGAGCGGTCCTGCTCAACGGGGTTCTAGTGGCAGACCTGGACACCCCGGCACCAGTGGGGACGTCCCGGGTGAACTTCGGCGGGCAGTAGACCACCACCCCGGCCGCCGGTGACCTGCCGAAACATATGGTGACGCCCCGATTCGTCGGGGTGAGCCGGTAACCTACGAGGTGCTCAGGAGGTGAGACCGATGACCAGCCGCCCGGAGGGCGACCTGTCGATCGACCAGGTACGCGCGCACCGCAAGACCATGATCGACGTAGGGCGGAGATTGCCCGGGAGTCCGCTGGCCGAGACCGCGGCCCAGCTGCGCGGCGCGGAGCTGGGCGAGCCGCTGACCAGGGCCCCGATCATCGTCGACACCGATCTGGGCGGGGACGCCGATGATGCCCTGGCGCTGGTCGCGGCCGCCCGGCACCAGCCCGACCTGGCGTTGGTGCTGACCGCGGACGAGACCGGGCCTGAGCAGGGGTACGGACAGCGGGCGCGGTTCGCCCGCCACCTGCTCGATACCGTCGGCCGCCGCGATGTCGCGGTCGCCGCCGGCGCGACCGTGGGGCGCACTGACTACTTCTGCGTCGCCGACCTCATCCCCGCCACCGTCCCGGCGATGCACGGCGGCCGTGACGCGGTCCTGGCCGCCGTGGCCGAGGTCGCTGGGCAGTCGGAGGGCCTGATCCGTTGGGTCGGGATGGCGCCCCTGTCGAACCTGGCTGAGGTGTGTGACCACCTGCCTGAGATCGCCGCCCGGCTGCAGGTGACCCAGATGGGCGGCGCGATCGACTACCGGCGCCCCGACCGCGCCGAGCACAACATCCGCCTCGACGTCGACGCCGCCCGCCGCGTCCTGACCGCCGTGGGCGACGGGCGCCTGACCAAGCCGCGGTTCATCATCTCCGACGTCACCTTCACCGACCAGATCGCCGTCCACGCCGCGCACCCGCTGCATCAGCGCCTGGCCGCGGCCAGCGAGCCGTGGGCCCGGCTGCTGGCAGATCACCTCGACCGCTGGTACGCCGAGCACCACGCCTCGACCCTGCAGCACGACGCACTGACCCTGTCGGCCGCGCTGGGGCTGCCGTTCGTGCGCGCGGCCACGACCCGCATCGCGATGGACGAGATCGGCCGCTGGACCCGGGACGAGGACGGGACGGCTCTCAGGCTGAGCCGCAGCGCCGACTACCCGGCGTTTATGATCTGGCTGGCCGACGCCCTCGAACCGGCCGCCGAGGCCGCGGCTGCACCGGCCACCGCCGCGTCGTCGTCGAGCGCGCGGCGGACGGCCTGAGCACCCCACGCCCCGGCATGCCCGGCGGCCCCGGTGATCTGGCCGCGATCCACCGCAGCCACGAGCTCCGCTCCACCGACGAGCAGGAGGCTGTGGGCCGCGCCTACGAGGCGTTCCGGGCCCACCACGGGCGGTTCGTCGCCGCGGTGAGCGCTGAGATGCTGCCCGATCTGCATCGCGACGTCGCCGAGCGCGGCGCTCGGATCGTGTTCCTCGGTCGCGACGGGCACTCCTATGCCGCAGCCGTCCGCGGTCTGGCCCCTGACTTCTACGAGCGGCACTGCACCGAGATCGTCCTGTCGCGGGCGGTGGTCGAGGCGGCCCTGGCCGATCTCGAGCACAACGCCGGCGCCCGGTTCGACGCCGTGGAGAGCTTCCGCGGGCGCGACCGCGTCGACCCGACCGCGGCCGCCGGGGCGTTTCAGGCGCTGTCGGACTACCTCGACGACGCTGACATCCCGACCAGCGACGGCGCGCTCACCCTGGTCGACAACTCGTTCAAGGGCACCATCCAGGAGCTCTACAGCGCCGCCTTCCCCGGCGTGGAAGTCCGCGGCCGCTACGCCATCCACGCCGCCCACCCCGACGACCCGCACCCGGGCACCAAGACCGGCTACGCCCTGCACCAGCCCGCCGCCGGCCGCTGGCGCGGCTACCCCCTGGCCGAGCTCCCGGACGAGCCCGAGCTGACCCTCGGCGCCGCCGAGGCCGTCGCCGCGATCGAGCACACCCTGCACGGACCCGACACCAGCCCGATAGAACTGACCGACGACCTCGATCACCAACAGTGAGCCTTTGCCAACCTGGTGTTTGGCCTGGTCAGCGGGTGTGCGGCGTGGCGTGGCCTCGGATGGGTGAAGCTCCTGGTAGACGGGCGATTGACTAGATCAAACCGCCTGACCAGGAGCTTCAAAGTGCTGTCCTACCCGTCCGGGATGACCGTGTCCAGCCGCGCCCTCGTGATGTTGTCCGATGCGCTGCGATCTCACCGCAATCAGCGCCGGAGCCGCTGGCGCAAGCTCACCACCGGCCGCCAGGCCCTGCTCGTGCTCGCACATCTGCGTAAGGGCGAGACCTACTCCGACCTGGCCTGCGGGTTCCGGATCGGGACCTCGACGGTGTACCGCTACCTGCGCGAGGCGATCGCGCTACTCGCGGCGATGGCCCCGACCCTGGAACAAGCGATCGAGATCGCCCGCGGGAAGGCGTTCGTGATCCTCGACGGCACCTTGTTACGCATCGACCGGGTCGGCATGGCCAGTGGCTACGACCGGGCCTTCTACTCCGGTAAGCACAAGGCCCACGGCGTGAATGTGCAGGTCATCGCCGACCCCGCCGGCAGGTTGGTGTGGATCTCGCCGCCGTTGCCCGGGGCGCGGCACGACATGGGCGCCGCTCGCGAGCACGGCATCATCGACGCCCTCACCGAGCATGAGATCCCGGCGGCGGCCGACACCGCCTACCAGGGCGCCGGACCCACCGTCGCGGTCCCGCAGCGCCGCCGCCGCAAGGATCCCGACACCGGCCGCTACCGAGGTCTGTCGACGAACCAGAAGGCCGTCAACGCCGCGCACGCCCGCCGCCGCGGCCCCGGCGAGCGGGCCAACGCCGAGCTGAAGAACTGGAAGATCCTGCGCAAGATCCGATCCAGCCCCAACCGGGCCGGCGACCTCATCGCCGCAGTTCAGAGCCTCATGATCGCCAACGCTTGATCAGGTTGGCAAAGGCTCAGTGCGACGACCTCTGGATCGCAGGCGGCCACCGGGCGGACTTCGGCTCTTGTGGGCTGGTCCATCATCATGATCAAGTGATCATCTCATGGTTCAGTCGGTGCCCACGGCGCGGTGCGGCCGCGACGAAGGTGGCGCACCACACGAGCGCCGTGACGGATGCGATGCCGAACATCAGTCCGTACCCCCCGGTGAGGTCGAACGCGATGCCGCCCAGCCAGGTTCCGGCCGCGGCGCCGAGCGCGCTACCGACCTGTACGAGGCCGGATACCCGCCCGAGTACAGGTCCCGCGAACATGTCGCCGGTTCCGGCGCTGCGGGCACCGATCACACCGCCAACCACGAGGCCCAGCCCGGCAGACAGGACTGCGACCAACCACTGCGCCGGAAGCTGCGCGGCCCCGATGAGCAGCACGATGTAGGCCAACCCAGCGGTCACCCCGACGCGCTCCCGCCCCCACCGGTCCGATGCTGCCCCAGCGGTGAGCTGTCCCGCGATGTAGCCAAGCGACGCGATGCTGAGAATGAACCCGGCGGAAGCCACCGAGTAGCCGGAGGTCACCAGGAATGGTGCCAGGTGCTGGAAGACAACGAAGTCGAGCACGCTCGCCGCTACAGCGGCGATGAACAGGAACCAGAACGCTGGGAAAGCCAAAACAACACCGATCCCAACGGTTCTTGCCGGGGCCTCGTCAGGCCCGTCGGTTCGAACAGAGGTGAGTGTGCGTCGATGTAACATGAGGAACGCCAGCGCGACGACGCCGGCGACGATCCCGGCGACCAGGTAGGCGACCCTCCAGCTGTATGCGGAGATGATCTGGCCGAGTAGGTTGAACAACAAGAAGTTCCCAAGCCCAACGCACGCATAGGCTAGGCCGAGCGCTCGGCCGCGGAACTCGGTCGGGTACGAGTTCGACACCATGACCTGGGCGGCGACGATCAGCACGGTCGTCGCTGTCGAGAGGACGAGGGCGTACAGAACATAGAAGTGCCACAGCGCCGTCGCCCGCGACGCCACGCTGAGTCCCACGCCGACGATGATGAACCCGGCGGGCACGGCTCGCCCTGGCCCGTACCAGTCGACGAACCTGCCCACGAGCGGTGCCGACAGCGCGCTACATAGCAAGTAGACCGAGTACATGCTCGATGCCTCACCGCGGGTAATTCCAAGATCGCGGGTGAAGGCGAGCGAGAACAGCGAGAAGCCTTCGACTAGCCCGAAGATCGTGCCCAGGGCCAGCCCGCCCAGCAACGCCGTCTGCCAGAAGGACAGGCGCTCCCGCAATCCCGCCGCCATTAGGCGCCGCCCACAGCGAATCGCGGCGGCCCGGTGAACGTCTCGGGGATCTCCAGCTTGTTACTCTCGTACGCTTCTGCGATCCGACTGCGGGTGCGGCAGTGCTGATCCAGGCTGGCAATTCCCTCGCGGACGAGCTCGCGACCGTCCGGGCCAACGCCAGTGAACCAACTGACCAACGGCTGCGGGTGGAATCCCATCCGGACCTTGAAGCCGTACATGCTACGGCCCATCTCGATCCGCTTCACGCCGAGGCGTTCGGCCAGCTGCAGGGTCTGAGCGTATAGCGCGTAGTAGGTACCAAGTTCTTTATGGTGGTCGTAGTTGAGTCCTGCAATCCAGGCGTAGAGCGTTTCTTCGAAGTGCATCAGGACGAAGCCGCCGAGCAGCTCATCATTCAGCCAGATGCTCACGAAATACACGTACTCACGCAGATTCTCGAAGATGCTGTACAGGTTCTCCGGCGGGTTGATCGTCGCGACCCCGTGTCGGGCGCACACGTCCTCGACGAGCTTCGCGAACCGCTCGACGTCGCCGGACTCGATGGTCGTTCGGATGTGCGCGCCCGACCTGAGCGCCTTCGTAGACAGCCTGCGGAACTCCCGGCGGAACTTCTGGCTCCGCAGTGTGTCCAGGTGCGCCTGCGCTGTGCCCGCGAAGTCGACGCCGCTGGTTGCTTCGGTGTAGACGGGGCTGAAGCCACGCTTCTCCAGCTCGGAGCCAAGCGGGTCGGACTCGGGGACCCCGGGGAAGCCGAAGACAGGCACGCCGAGGTGGGTCGCGACCTCACCCACGGCGCCGACCAGGTCGTCGACGATCTCTGCGGGGTCGATGACCGAGCAGACTCCGTTAAAGTATGAGTACCACGAGTGCCCGACCAGCATCCGCGTGTGCAGGATCGGGTGGTCGAAGTCGTAATCGGGGCCGTAACCGACGTAGTGTGGGTCTTCCTGCACCTCGTAGAACGGCGCGACGGCATCGAGGCGGCCGTCGGTCCGGTGGCAGAAGTGGCGGGCATGGAACAACGGCGCCGGCGGCGCCGTCTCGTACGCCGTCAGCCACTGATGACTGTGGAAGACCGACCCTCCCGCTCGGATTACGACATCGTTCCACTCCCCGGCATCCACGTCGTTCATCGAGTCGTGCACGGTCCAGCCTGAAACCACTGTCACTCCTTACATCTACCGGGGGCGCAGGATCCCGATGTCCTCGAGTACCTCAGCTAGGAGCGCGACGGCCAATTCCAGGCCTGCCTGAGCGGCGGGACCAGCTGGGATGCGCGCGGCCGCCACCTCAGCTGGCGCTTTCCCCGTGGAGAGCTCACCACCGAGAGCGTGCATGTCGCGGCCCACGGTGCGCACGTGCTCCTCCCCCTGGACCGACCAGAACTCGTCGGGCATCAGCCGCAGTCGCGAGCAGTAATCCGTCCACACGGCCGTGTCGTGGATCTTGCGGACCGGGCCAGGCCGCCATAGACGGTCTAGGTCGAGCCTGGTGAGCGGTGCTGCGTAGGCGATCCCGGGCCTGCCGGGGGCGAGGTTCATAGTCGAGCAGAAGTACGTTGTCCGACCGTCGGTCCGACGCGTGCCCGACAGTTGGTCAACGATGTCATCCGGGTCAGCTCCGGTGATGCTGGCGATCCGCTCTGCGGTTATTGCGTCCCGCAGCCGCATCGGCACCGCGGAGTCGGCGGCGATGGAGATCGCGTGCTGCGGAAAAATCTCGCGGAGTTCAGTGAGCACCTCGGGCTCGGCTTCGCCCATGCTCTGAAACCGCATCGTCACCCGTCGCGGCGGTCCTGCGGCCAGCTGCATCCAGAACGTCCGGATCAGGTCGAGTCCGTCCAGGCCACCGTTCCCGGCCGTCGGGTAGGGCATCCCGGAGGGCACGGGGACGCCCGGAAGATTCGTTATCACGTGATCGAACTCGGCAAGGTCAACGTCGGAAAAATGCCGAACCTCGGTGGTGACCTCAGCGCCGCCGGGGTTGAGCGCGCAAGTCATCTCGGTGGCCCGCACCGCGTCTGGGAGGACGTCGATCGCGCGGACCGAACCCGCGGTCCGCGCGGCGGCCGCCGTCGCGACCCCGGAGCCGGAGCCGATGTCGAGCACGGCGTCCCGCGGTGTCGCGGCGAGGACAGCTTGAGTGAACTGGAGTGAGTCCTCGCCCAAGTGGACCTCGTGCTCGGTGCTGTAGTCGCGGTCAGCGGCGATCAGCAGCCCGGCGAAAGCGCTCAGGCGCCACCGCCCGGTGCGGTAGACGCCGCCATTGGATGTCACGAGGCCGGCGTCGACCAACGCGCGCCCGATATCGTCACGGATCGACGAATGCCCGACGTCGAGGCCAATGTGCAGCAGTCGAGCCAGCTCGTCACGTGGGTATGGCGCGGCCCCCGCTGGGGAGGCGTCGGTCAGCACCTCCCCAGCGAGCCACGGTTCCCACGTATTGAGACACCCACGACGGCGCCCGTCGAGCAGACCAGGCAGGTCTACTCCCCGGAGCACTTCGGCGACAGTAGAAACCGCGGGGGACACGACGATCATCCGAAGTGCCGCTCGTGGGTCTCCGGGTACAGGTCCTCCATGCTGGAATGGTCAACGGGCCGAGTCAGGTCCGATTCGGTGGCGAATGTGTAGCAAACGATCATACGCTCGGCGTCCTCGGAAAGCGGCGCGACCCGGTGCAACGCGGTGTCGGCCTTGAGCAGGTACGCATTGCCGACCCCCGGGTGTCGGCGGACCACCGGACCCTTCGCGACGAGTTCGTCTACCCGCGGGTTCTCACGGTCCCACGGGGCGCGCGCGATGAAATCGACACTGCCGCCGATTGTCTCGTCCGGGATCTTGAAGATCCAAACGAGCGCCCAGGTGTAGTCGTCCCAGTGCCATCCGTGCACGTCTCCGGCCTCGTGCAGCCGGGCAGCGATGTACTCCTCGGGAGTGTAAGGAACCGGCAAGACGGTCTCACCGACGATCTGCTCGAGGTAGCTTCGTAGCCCGCGGCTGTGGAACAACTCCGGAACGACGGTGCAGCCAGCCGCGAGCGCGTCACGGTCAAGGTTGGAGTACTTACGCGGAGTGTGGCCGCTCTGGGCGACGACGATGTCGCGCCGCTTCGCCTGTTTGTTGAATAATTCCTCGACCTCGCCGAAAGCGACGTCGAATACCCCAGGCGGGGTAAATCCGACAATCTCGGCGAAGTCGGTCTCCTGATAACTGCGACGCAGATCGAAGATCTGCGACTGCATCGCCTCAGACGCAAAGTGCTCGTCAGTGACCTCACGGATGGTATCCAGCGACTCCCGGATCGTGGCGACTACAGGCATGCCTCTCCTCCGTTCCTCTATTTCACGAATGCGGGCGAGAAAGAATCACTCGCCGCATGCCGACATCGATATTAGTACGTGGTCGGCAAGGAGTCTTCCTTCTTCGTGCCACCAGGAGGTGAACAGGTGGCGTCGGCGGAAGGATCGCAGGTGATAGCCAGTCCGCTCTCGAAGCTGTCGAGGTGCCGCTGACAGCGGTCGGCAGATTTCGCTCGGACAACGGCAAATCCGATGCGATCGAGGAAAGCGTGCGGCGGCGTTCGGAGCACGGTTCCGAGTTCCACCTCGCGCGTGAAAGCGTACAGCCAAGGAGCGGACCTGATCTTCGGGTCCAGATAGAGGCCTACCAGCCTGCTCTCCGCCGCGGGGTAGAAGAATCGGATCGCGGCGGCCGCCAGCCCGCCTCCTTCGGTCCCCTCGGGCATGGCAGGGAGGTCCACCCCGCACACTGCGGCGGCGGCCTCGACAACCTGATCCCGTCCGGTTGCCAGGCGTACGAGCAGTGGAATCAGGTCCCCACCGGGCCTCGCTCCGATCTCGATCACGCGCGGTCCAGTACGGGTCAGGCGCAGCTCAGTGTGGGTCGCACCCCAGGTGATCTCGACGGCAGCATGCGTGGCTTGAACTACGGAGACGATCGCCGAGTCGTCCGCAGTCACCGGCTCCCTCGGCGCGACCACGTGCCCAATCTCCTCGAAGTACGGTGCAGGTCCGAGAGACTTTCGTGTAACAGCCAGGATCTCGGGGACGCCGTCTCGGACCACGCACTCCACCGAGATCTCCGGCCCATCCAGAAACTCCTCGACCAGGAGTCGCCCACCAGCCGAGCCATAGACACCGTGTCCAGAGTTGGCGGCGACGGCGTAGGCAGCGTCGAACTCGAAGTCGGCGTCAACCCGGATCACGCCGATGCTCCCAGCGAGTGCCTGTGGCTTCAGCACTACTGGGTAGCCGAGCTCCTGGGCTGCGGCACGCGCCGCGTCACGGGAGTCGACCCGGACGCTTCGGGCTGACGGGACGTTGCCGGTTTTCAACCGCGCACGCATCTCGGCCTTGTCTCGGCACGCACGGGCGGTCGAGATCGAGTTGGCACGAAACCCAGCGCCTGCGCCGACCTCTGCCGCTGTCTCGACGGCAAACTCATCGTAAGTGAATATTCCATCGAAACAGTTGAGGTTTCGACGGACATACTCAGAAACGACTGCCGGATCGCGGTGATCAATGGCGACGTGTCTGTCGACAACCGCTCTCTGCGATTCGTTGGCGGAAGCGTCGAGCAGTGTCACCCGAAAGCTGCGCGCCAACGCTTCGAGTGAATATCCCCGGTAAACCGGATCGCCAGCACCTAAAAGCAGTAGCCTCGGCAGCAGCATCTTCCACCCCAAATGCTATTTATCACCTTGCGGGGCCCCCTAACTCCGGAGAGTGAACCTACACGACGGACCATCACGGCATGAAGAGCTGTGACATAGAGCATTTCAAGCCACGGGCATCCGGACCCGGCGTGGAACCGGCTCTTCCGGGAGTGGACTGCAGGTCAGGCCCCAGCAGGTCGACAGTCGATGGCTGAGAGACGACGGTCCGGGGCGTAACCATCATCAGTGAGCCTTTGCCAACCTGGCTGGGACGGGGTGGGTGGATATCCTCCGAGGCCGCCCGCTGGCCCGCCTGTTCCCTGTCGATGCAGGTCACCCCGGTGACTCCGCCAGCCTCCGATGTCGCGTCTCAAGCTTCTGACCAGGGCCAACGTCAGGTTGGCAAAGGCTCACTGAGGTGTTCTCAGTAGCGGGGTGGCAGGTCGTGGCGACACGCCGAGGGTGGTGAGATGAGCGGGAACGGGGCAGGACCCCGGTAGATCGGTTCGGTCCAGCACAGATCGACACCGTCACCGAGGTCCTGCATGTCTGATCCTGTCACCTACACCGCTGTCCTCCCGATCGGGGAGCGCACCGTGGCCTATCTGGCGCGGCTCCTGGTCCTTCAACGCCGTCGACGTGGCACCCGGCGGCGGGCGTTGACCCCGTTCGCCCAGGCAGTGCTGGTGATCCGCTGGTTCTGTGATGCTACCCGGGTCCGATGTTTGGCCGGTGACAACGCGATCAGCACTGCAACGGCCTACCGTTACCTGCACGAAGGCATCGACGTCCTCGCCGCGGCCGCACCCGGCCTGCACGGAGCCCTGCTCGCCGCCCGCACAGCCGGGCACACCCACGTGAATCTCGACGGCACCCTGATCGCCACCGACCGGTGCCGCGCGCTCGGCCTCACCCCCGGGGTCGACCTGTGGTGGTCGGGCAAGCACCGCCGCCACGGCGGGAACATCCAGGTCCTCACCGCACCTGATGGATGGCCGCTATGGACCAGCGACGTGCGGCCGGGCCGCGAGCACGACACCCGCTGCGCCCGTACCCACCCCGGGCTGCTCGAGGGCCTGGCCGCGTTCACCGACGACACCCACGCCGCGCTGGGCGACCTCGGCTACGAAGGCGAAGCCGACCGGCTCACCGTGCCCATCAAAC
>NZ_MCIM01000002.1:97320-113207 GCF_001932405.1 Pseudonocardia sp. Ae331_Ps2
GTTTGATGGGCACGGTGAGCCGGTCGGCTTCGCCTTCGTAGCCGAGGTCGCCCAGCGCGGCGTGGGTGTCGTCGGTGAACGCGGCCAGGCCCTCGAGCAGCCCGGGGTGGGTACGGGCGCAGCGGGTGTCGTGCTCGCGGCCCGGCCGCACGTCGCTGGTCCATAGCGGCCATCCATCAGGTGCGGTGAGGACCTGGATGTTCCCGCCGTGGCGGCGGTGCTTGCCCGACCACCACAGGTCGACCCCGGGGGTGAGGCCGAGCGCGCGGCACCGGTCGGTGGCGATCAGGGTGCCGTCGAGATTCACGTGGGTGTGCCCGGCTGTGCGGGCGGCGAGCAGGGCTCCGTGCAGGCCGGGTGCGGCCGCGGCGAGGACGTCGATGCCTTCGTGCAGGTAACGGTAGGCCGTTGCAGTGCTGATCGCGTTGTCACCGGCCAAACATCGGACCCGGGTAGCATCACAGAACCAGCGGATCACCAGCACTGCCTGGGCGAACGGGGTCAACGCCCGCCGCCGGGTGCCACGTCGACGGCGTTGAAGGACCAGGAGCCGCGCCAGATAGGCCACGGTGCGCTCCCCGATCGGGAGGACAGCGGTGTAGGTGACAGGATCAGACATGCAGGACCTCGGTGACGGTGTCGATCTGTGCTGGACCGAACCGATCTACCGGGGTCCTGCCCCGTTCCCGCTCATCTCACCACCCTCGGCGTGTCGCCACGACCTGCCACCCCGCTACTGAGAACACCTCACTGCCGGATGTGTCGACGCGGTCAACGACGGGAGAGACGCCATCGACGCGATGACGGCCTGGGCGAGCCCGGGGCTGCTCTCGGCCGACGACGATCCGGCCACGGCGATCGCCTACGTGACCGTCACCTTCGCCGTGACCGTCGAGACCGGCGATCCGCATCCGGCGGCCGAGCCGGTCGACGCGATCACCGCGGCGCTGCTCGGTCGCGGGTTCGCGATGCTGACATCCATGGATCCCGGCGCGCTGCGCGCGGCTCCGGTGCTGCCGGGTTGGTTCGGCCCGATCACCGGCGAGGACCGGATCCGGCTCGGTGCACCGGGCGAGCAGTTCTACGACGGCGACCTCGGGGCCGCTGTCCCCGCCCGATGGCACTCCACCGCCCTGTCGCGGGGCTGGTTGGTCGTACTCGTCGCCACCCGGCTGGACCTGCACCGCGACGACCGGGCCGATCAGGCCCACAGTGCCCTGCACGACGGGCGGCTCCTGCCTGCCAGGTCCCGCTACGGGGGCTCACCGGTCCCGTAGCGGGCTCCCGCTGATCCGAGCGGATCAGCCGGTGGCCAGGTGGGCGTCGGCGACGATGTCCATGATCAGCTCGTCGGCTTCGGCGCCGCGCCAGTACCCGGCGCGGCGCAGCCGCCCCGCGTGGGCAAATCCGGCCTTCTCGTAGGCGGTGATCGCGCCGGTGTTGGGCTCGAGGACCTTGAGCCAGACAGAGCGCAGCGCCGAGATGGTGAAGGCGTAGTCCAGGGTCAGCCGGGTCGCCTCGACCGTGAGGCCTCGGCCACGACCGTCGGCGCCGAGCAGGATGATGAACTCCGCGGTGCGCACGTAGTGGTCGATGCGCAGCGCGCTGGTCCCGACCGGCACCGGCCCCCCGGGCCGGGTCAGGTCGTAGATGGTGAACCGCGGGATGGTGCCCATGCTGCGGGCTTGGGCGTCGTAGCCGGCCAGCCGCGCTTCGAGCGATTCCGGGGTCTGGCGGCCCATCCCGACGATGACGGCGGGCTCGTTCTCCCACTGCCAGTACAGCTCGGCCAGCTCGCGGGTGAACGGGCCCAGCGCGGCACGCGCGCCCAGCATCCACAGCAGCGGCGCGGCCGCGGCGGTGCTGTCGCCATTCGTGGCACCGGGGGCGGTGGTGTCCGTGGTGGTGTCTGTGGTGCTGTGGCCGTTGGAGGTCAGCGTCATGGGGTGTCTCCTCTCGCCGCCCGGCCGCGGTGGCGCGTGGGCGCGGTGGGTTCGGGCAGCTGGATCAGTGGTGTGAAGCGCAGCGTGGAGGTGGGCTCGCCGACGGGGCAGCCGTCGAGACTGAGCCAGGCGTGCAGCCTGATCGGATCCGCGGCGATCCCGTGGCACCACCCAGCTCGCCGGCCGGTGACGGCCAGGGCGAGCATCGCCGCGACGGTTTCCTCCAAGCACGCTGTCCGGAACGGAGACAGGCCTCCGATGACGCGCACACAGTGTAGGACCGCGACCACCTGGGTGTCGCGCGCCGGGCGGCGCGCCACCCAGGCCGCGATACGGACCAGGCGCAGCATGCGGGAGAACGCGTGGGCCCGGCGCCCGGTGGCACGGACGAGCAGCACTGCTGCCAGCGCGCACGCCGCGATCGGTGCCCACGCCGGCGACAGCGGCCCGCGCGCCGGGAGTGCGCCCGGCGCTTCCTGGGTGCCCCAGCTGGCGTCGGTTTCCGGGATGTCGACGATCGGCGCGGGCACCTGGCCCGGCTGGGCCGGGTGCAGGAACCCCGCGCTCGACAGGCTCGCGGCCAGCGCCTCGGCCTCGGTGCCGGGCGTCCAGGTGCCGGTGGCGTCGAGGGCGAGGAAGGCCTCGCGCTGGGAGCCGAGTAGGGCGCGCACCGTGCCGGTGCGTGCGTGCAGCAGCACGACGGTGTGGCCGAGATCCGCGGCACGGACCTCGGGCGGACGGACGAGCAGCGTGGTCATCAGAAGACCTCCCATCGGGAGTTGGTCGAGCCCGCCGGCGGCGGGTCCTCGTCGGTGGTGGTCCAGCGGGCGGCCGCGGGGCGCTGGTGGAGGGCGCGTAGCCACACCTCGGTGGCCAGGACGGGGTTGAGCTGGTGGAACCCGATGCCCGGGGCGCCGGCGGCGGCGCGGGTGAGCAGCGCCCGGTAGTGGGCGGGGTCGATCAGGCCGCGGGCGGCCAGCTCGCCGTCGACGAGCCCGGTGAGGGCCTGGAGGTGGGTGCGCAGTCCCCGGTACTGGTCGGGGGTGAAGTCGCCCTTCGTCCGCCGCGCCGTCACCGTCTCGGGCAGCAGCCCGGCCATGGCCTGGCGCAGCACCGGCTTGTAGTCACCCGGCGCGGCGCGCAGCGGTCCGGGGACCGCGAGTGCGGCCTCGACCACGCTCGCGTCGGTGAACGGGTTGTGCAGGGTGATGCCGTGGAGCTGTTCGGTGATCTGTGCGTCGGCGCGGGCGGTGCGGGCCACGACCCGCATCGCTGTGCGGGTGCGTGCCGCCTCGCCCGGCTCGCCGCGGGCCGCGGCCGCCCGGGCCCCGGCGAGCAGCGGCCAGACCGCCGTGCGCCGCAGCCGGGCCCAGCCCAACGCGTGACGCAGTAGCAGCGCCTGCGAGTGCAGGGTTCGCGTTGCGGCGAGGTCGGGCAGGTATCCGGGTTGCGGGCCGAGCAGGGTGTCCCCACCGTCGCCGGTCACCAGGTCCCCGACCCCACGACCGGCCAGCAGCGCGAGTTCGGCGTCGAACCGGGCGATCGCGACCGTGGACGGCGCCGGCTCATCGGTCGCCGGAACCAGCTCACCTATCCGCCCGTAGGGCAGGTGCCGGTCATCCAGGGGGCAGAGCAGGTGCTCCACGGTCCGGGCCAGCCCGGCCAGCCCGGTGCGGGCGTAGGCGACCGCAGCGCGGGCGTAGTCGAGATCCCCACCCGCTGTGGTCCCGGCCGGGTGCACCGTCACCGCCACAGCGGCGTGGCCCAGGTCCTCGGCGCGAGCGGTGCGGCACTGGGCGAGCAGCATCGCCAGCGACGTCGAGTCCATTCCCCCTGAGCAGTCCGCGGCCACTGCATGGCCGGTCGAGCTGGCACCCGCGGCGATCTCGGCGACCGCTCCCTGCATCGCCGCCCGTAGCCGGTCAGCCGGCTGATCGGGCCCGCTGCTCGGGGCGCCGGCGGTGGCGAGCGGGCGGATCGTGGTCCCCGACGCGGAGACGGTCAGGCGGGCACCGGGCGGTACTGCGGTGACCCCGGCGAACGCCGACCGGTCGCCGGTCCCGCTGCCGTGCTCGGTGCCGGGTGCAGGTGGGCGTGTAGCCATGTGTCGTCGACGTTGGCGCCGATCAGGGCGGCGAGCGCCACTGCGCTCGATCCCCACAGCGGGGCCCCGTCTGCGGTGGCCGCGGTGTAGACCGGCTGCACCCAACCGGGATCGGTGAGCACCACCGTGGCCTCATCGGTGATCTCCACGACGGTGTAGGCCCCGGCCAACGCGGTGACCGCCGAGTCGGGAACACCGTGTCGGACCCAGTGCTCCAGCACCGCGACGTCGCAGCGGGCGCGCCCCAGGCCCGCCACCGTCCGGTGGGGGCCCTGCACGGTCGCGGCCTGCGAGCTGGACCAGTCTCCACACACCCACGCCGTCCTGACGTCCCGGCCGAGCGCGCAGGCGCCGGCCGGGAACCCGGCCCCGGTGCAGCCGGTGCCGGTGCGGGCAGGGCCAGGGGCGGTGCCGCGGCCACCGAACCATCGAACGCTCATCGTCTCGACCTCCCAGGTCGGGTTCTCCGGCGCACCCCAGGAAGTGGGGTGCTGTAACGACGAGGGCCCGGTGAACGACAGTGCGTTCACCGGGCCCTCGCGCCTACGGCCCTGGATCAGGCGTAGACGTAGCGCTTGTCCTCCGACGTGCCGGAACCACCGCCCTCGGTCAGGACCGCGGCGTCACCCAGCTCGACCATCTCGGTCTCGTTGTGCTGCGACATGCAAGATCACCTCCTCTCGGGTGTGCTCGTAGGCGCATCGACCAAGTACTGGCCGCGCGCTGCCTTCCCCAGCCGCTACCGGCCGGATCCGGGCCCACCGCCGGTCGCGGTGGGACGTGACTCGCCCGCACCGCGCGGGCCGCCGCGCCGGGGACGCGCGCTCGCCCGACCGGTGTGACACCACCCCGCCCACGTTCAGGGGGCCGAGGGACGAAGTCGGTGGTGTCACCCGTGTCGGGTGTGGCTGGCGCGGCATCGGTGGGGAAGGCGGGCCGTGGGGTGCAGAGTCACCACGTCCCCACCTCGGCGGCGGAGGCTGCTCCGTACGTGCGCCGTAGCGGTCCGAGCACCATGATCGCGTTACCGACCGCGCGGGGCTCCCTCGATCACCTCGGCCCCGGGGGGGCGACGCAGGACTACGGCGTTGACAGGCGCCGGTCCTGGTCTGACGACTACCGCCCCGGTCCCGGTCTAGTCCGGCTCCTGACCGTTCGACAACCGTGGGGACCGCGGAAGCCCCGCTCGAGCTCGATCCGAGCAAGGCCTCCGCGATGTGCGTCGAGGTGTGTCTACGAACCCCTGATCACGATGCGCGATCCGGGAGCGGTGCGCTGATCCAGTCGGTGACCTGCTCGCCTCGGCGTGCAGTGTGCCTCGCTGGAAGTGGGCGTCGAGAGCGTCCGGGGTGATCCCGGCGCCGATGGCGCGCTCGCGCACGGTCTTGTCCTGTTTCTCGGTCACGCCTGTCAACGCCGGGCCTCCCTCGTTGTCGTGGACGTAGTCGGTGCGTGCGCATCCGGCTAGCACGCGGTGTCGTTGCCGGCTGTCGGTGACGACGGCGGCGCGCCGGTCCGCGACCTGGGTCAGTTCCAGGTGTAGCTCGCACCGAGCAGCTCCCGCCGGTGGGCTGGGGTCTCGGTGATCGTCGCTTCGTAGGTGGTGTCGTCGCTGGCAGCGCAGCCGTGGCCGTCGCCGGTGTGGTCGAACACGGTCGTGGTGAACCACTCGTCGAGGTCGGCATCGGGTGCTGGGGCCACCAGTGCGATGGTGTGCTGCGAGGTGCGCCCGCAGCTGTAGGTGTTCTCGATCCTCACGCCTACCAGGACCGAAAGGTCCTGGTAGGCGCGGCTCTGGGCCGGGCCGGTCATGCGCTGGTGCGGGCGTCGGCTCGCCACCGGTCCAGGGTGCGGCGGCTGACGCCGACCTGGGCGGCGACGTCGTCGATCCGATCTCCGTGCTCGACCCGAGCGATGGCATCGGCTCGTCGCCGGGCCCGTTCGCTGCGGGGCGACCGACGGCCGGCACGGCATGGGCGCCCAGCGGTGCGGGCGCGCCGCACGGCGCGGCGCTCGTCCTCGCTCAGCCCGCCCCACACCCCGAATTCCTGGCCGGACGAGAGGGCCCACTCAGCGCAGGCTGCGGTGACCGGGCATCGGCGGCACACGGCCTTGGCGGCGTCGAGCTGGCGCGTCGAGGCGGGCCCGGGCCCGGTGATGAAGAACAGCTCGGGGTCCTCGTCACGGCATGGTAGGGCGTTGTCCAGGAAGTCCATCGGTTACTCACCTCTTTCACAGGTCGGGCGGGTGGAGACCGGGCGGGGCACCGCCTGAGGGGTGGCTGGGTGCCCCGCCCGGTGGCCGACCGGGGGTCAGTCGGCCGTCTGGGGAGCGGTGGTCGAACCGGCCCGCTCGCGCCCGGGCTGACGGGTCACCGTCGCCCTCGCGCGGCGCAGGTCGGCGGCGATGGTCTGGGCCCGCAGCTCGGTGCGCCGGACCGGGTAGTCGGCCCCGGCGGGGGTGAAGGAGTTGTCGGCGAGCTTGCCGATCACGATCACGGCGTCCCCGGCGTGCAGCGACTCCGCGGTGTTCTCGGCCAGCTCGCGGAAGGCGACCACCTCGGTCCAGACCGGGGGGTTCTCGCGCCACTCGCCGCTGCGGCGGTCGACGTAGCGGTCGTTCTGGGCGATCGAGAACCGCAGGACCGCGTCCCCGGTGTGCTCGCTGTAGAACAGCTCGGGCGCCTTGCCGATGTTGCCGGTCAGGGTGATCTCGTTCATGGGTGCCTCCAGGGGGTGTCGGGCTGGTTGGTGACGCGGCCCTGCCTCAGCGCGGCGGCGCGGGGCCCGTCAGGGGTGGCGGGGGTTCGGTGCTGGCCCGAGCGGGTGGGAACCCGCGAAGCGGGTCCGAACGCAGTGAGGCGCCGTCCCACCCGCTCGGCGTCCGGGCGCCGGTTCATCGGCACGTACCTCGCGCCGGGGTGCTGACCTTCGGGCGTCTCCACACCTGGGCACCGACATCCCCAGGAGGCATCCCGCCCCACCGGGGGCACTCGTTCCCGGCCGACACGTCGCAGCGTGGCGGGCACGGCCGCCGTCAGCAGATAGCCACAGCGCCCAGACAGCTCAGACCCAGACGACGTCGCGCTGGTGGGCTCGCGCGTAGAGCGTGACCTCGCGCAGCACGGCGAGCCGGTCCTGCAGCCACCCGGCCTGGCGCCCGAAGTCGATCACCGCGCCGTCGCGGTGCTCGGTGGCTGGTACGCCGGCGTCGGCGGGCGCCGCCGCCAAGGCCAGCTCGACCCGGCCGAGCATCAGCTCCGCGGGAAGAGATCCCACCAGGGCATCCTCGGCGTCCTGCGGAGTGGACGGCGCGATCCCGGCCATGGTCGCCGGGTGCAGGTCGCCGGCGCCGATCTCCGTGCACAGGCCCAGGGCGCGCAGCAGCGTGCGCGCGTGGACGCTGGCCAGATTGAGGCGCGGTTCGCCGTCGGTGTTGCGGTGCTCGACGACGTAGCCCGCGCGGCCCCGGCACCACGGGTCCGTGCAGCACCGGTGGTGTTCGGCCAGGCCCGCGGTCGCGGCGGTGTAGTCGCGGAACCGGCGGCGGTCTTGGCGAGGGGTGGCGGGGCAGTGGATGGACGCGCCGAGCACGGTCGCGCAGGCGGCGGGCTCGGCGGGGAAGAAGGTGACGGTCACGGTCGGCTCCCTACTGCTGGTGTTCGGGCGGGCAGTCCGCCGTGGTGGATGAGGTAGAGGTCGGTGAGGTGCTCGCAGACGTCGCGGGACTGACCGGCGGTGATCATCGGGAGGAACTGGCGGGTGTAGATGCCGCTGCTGCCCTCGACGAAGCACATCCCGCCGGGCAGCAGGTCACACGGCTCCGGGCCCTCGCCGGGCACCTGCTCGCGCACGTCGTGGAACTCCACCCCGCCCATGTCCGGCGCATCGAGGTGAGCCCAGAGCTCGACGGCTCCGGCGGGGCCGGAGCAGATCAGCGAGTGCTTGGTGTGGAGTCCGCGGACCTGACGCCGACCCCAGAGGGTCAGGCCGGGAACGTGGAGGATCTCGCCGTTGATGTGGGCCAGGGTGTTCATCGCGTGTGCCTCTCGTTCGGGACCGGCTCGGAGCCAGAGCCTGTGGTGATCGGCGGCCAGGGGAACGGGAGTGCCCGTCCTCCTGGCCGGAGGTGGTCAGGGGTTCGCGCGGTCCATCACGCGCCCGGCGATCAGGACGTTGTGGTAGGCGGCGAGGGCGTCGCCGCTGGTGCGGCCGTCGTCCTGGACGTTCTGCGCCGCGCGGGCGGCGTCGGAGACGAGGTCGGGCAGGACCGGTTCGATCACGAGATCGAGGACGGCGTCGGCGAGGGCGCCTTCGTGGTCGGCGAGCACGTGCAGGGGGACCCCGGCGCGGTGCAGCGCGGCGCCGACCAGACACATCGGGCGGTGGCCGTCGGCGCTGACGTAGCGGCACGAGGGCAGCCCGTGCTCGACGCTGTTCTCGGCGAACAGCGGGTGGTGATCCTGCGGGTCGACGTAGGCGTCGGGGTCGGTGTCGATGTCGATGTCGGGGTAGGTCCAGTTCAGGCCGCGGTCGGCGACCACGGCGTGCAGCGCAGCAGTGAGCTGGTCCTCGGTGATGGCGAAGGTGGGCATGATGAATGACCCCTCTGGAGAAGGTGGAATGGGAAACGACGCGGCGGGACCCGGTCCCGGTGGGCCGGTCCCGCCGGGGCTCAGCGGTTGAGCAGGTCGCGGTGGTAGCCGGCCAGGGCCACGATCACGGGTCCGAGGTCGGCGGCGTCGACGATCGGCCGGATGTCGCGGGTCAGGGCATCGTCGGCGAGCGTGTCGGGGTAGCAGACCCCGACGGTGACCTCGTCGCCGGTGAGCTCGCAGTCCTCACCCAGCTCCTCGGCCCACCGCTCCGGACACAGCGGGTGGACCGAGTGCAGCGTGACCGAGAGACCGGCCGTCCCCGCGCAGCTGGCCCACTGTGCTGCGAGCCAGCGCATCTCCACCGCGCCGTCGTCATCGGAGACGACCAGCCGGATCCAGTGCGGATCCGGCGCGATGGAGACGCCCAAGCCGTCGAACCGGGTCGAGCGCTCCCGGAGCCGGTCGAGGCTCAACGCCTCACCGAGCCGGGCACCGGCGCTGGTGTTCGTGTTGGTGATCGTCATGGTGGCCCTCCACGGGGTCGGTGAGGCTCGGTGGCTGGAACGCCGCTGTGCTGACCTGTGGGCGATCCGGCCCGAGCCCTCCCCAGCTCCAGGACCCGGCCCACCACCGACATGTCCCGCCGGACACCCCACGGGGCAGAGCACGCTGCGGCGCCCCGCCCCGAACGAGGTGACGATCAGCCAAGGGCCGCTGCCTCGCTGTCCTCCTCACCCTCGGGTGCACCCTGCTCGTCGACATCAAAATCGTCGCCGGGGTCTTGAAGGACGTCGGTGGTGTCGTCGGTGAGGACGAGCTGCTCGACGTCGGCCAGGGCGTAGCCCCAATCGCGCAGCTGGGCGAAGTAGCGGCGCGTCGCCGGGGTCGGGTTGCGCCAGCTGTCGCGGCTGGTGCCGTCCTCGTAGGCGGCGAGCACCAGGGCGAGCGCGAGCATGGTGGCCCGGGCCGTGGAGCCGGAGCGTGCGGCCTCGGCGATGGGGCTGGGTTTGCCGCTGTAGTAGCTGTAGCCGCCGCCTGCGTCGCCGAGCCCGAGCAGTGTTGAGGCGAGGTCGTTGCCGGATTCCATCGCCCGGCGCAGGTCGTGGTCGCCCTGGGCGAACTCGGCGGCGACGAAGATCGCCGCTCCCTTCGGGGCAGCCTTGCGGGCGAACAGCTCGCGCAGCCAGTCGCGGCGCACGACCTGCGCGGACTCCCACGCCTTGTTGTTCGCGATCACCGTGCGGCGCGCCTCGCGCGCGGCCTCACGCTCGCGGTCCTCCCGGACTTGACGCTGCTCGTCGGTCTCCCCGACCGGCGCGGCCGGCTTCTGGCTGCTGCTCGGGTGGTCGTAGCGTTCGGCGTGGCCGTGGGTGGCGGGGTCGGTGCACACCCACAGCGTGTGGGCGGTCTTTCCCTGGTCGAAGTCGAAGCGCACCGTGACCGTCGCGGCATGGCCCGGGCAGTCGCGGTGGGCGTCCTCGGTGAGCTCGGTACCCGACGGGTCGTCCAGGCTGGGCCGTAGCCGGGCCAGGGTCATCGCGGTGCCGTGACCGGCGTCGTCGCGACCCAGGACGGTGACACCGTCCTCGCGCAGCTGGTCTTCGAGCTCGGCGCACAGGGCCCGCTCGGTGCGGGTGTCACGCAGCCGCTGCGCGGCGTGGGCGAGCTGGTGAGGCCGCTGTAGCGCGGTTTCGGTGAGCTGGTCGACGGCGTCGTCGTCGTCGCTGAACTCGGCGATCACCGACATCTGGATCAGATCGAGGTCGTAGCGGGCGCCGACCTCGATCGCGCGGGCGCTGCCGGCGACCGCGGTGGTCTGGCGGACCCGCTTGGCCGGGGTCCGCGTGGTGCGCGCGATCTGCGCCGCGGACATCCCGAGCCCGAGCAGCTGCTGGTGGGCGGTGACCTGTTCGGCATCGGAGATGTCGGCTCGGTGCTGGTTCTCCGTGAGCTGGTCGATGATCCGTTCGGCGTCGTGAGTGCGTCGGGCCCGCTCCGGTTCAGTGTCGATGTCGCCGGTGGTCGGCTGGGGTTCGATGAGGACCCTCACGCGTGCCAGGCCGGCCTTGAGCGCGGCCAGGGTGCGACGTTGGCCCTTGCGCACGACCAGCACGCTGACCCCGTCGCCGTCGCCGTCGTTGCGTCGGTAGACGCTGATCGGCTCACGTACACCGCGGTCGCGGACCGAGGCCCAGAAGTGCGGGTCGAGCTGAACCTCGGTGCGGGTGTTGACCTCCAAGACCAGCTCGGCGGGGTCGGCCCAGGCCAGCTCACCGAGCTGGTCGAGCGTGCTGAGGGCCGCGCTGGTGTCGAACCCCGGGCGGGTGGTGTCGAACTCGGTGTCGGGCTGGTCGTCGGTGCCGACCGTCGCTTCTGTGGTCGCTTCGGTGGTCGGTTCTGTGGTCATGGGCAGCAGGCCTTTCACTCACCGGTGATGGCCACCCGGCGTCGCTGGCCGGGTGGTGCGTCCCCGATGGCCGGGGGCGCGCTGCGCGTCTCCGGCGGCCCGACGGGTGGCTCGGTGGGGGTTCTGCCGTGGTCGCGGCGGCGTGGACCCGCCGGGCGGTGGTGGTGCGCATGCAGGTAGCTGCGGGGCGGGTTCACCCGCGGGGCCCGCGTCGGGTGCGGCCACGCGCGGCATCGGCGGGCAAGCCGGGCGGCGGGGTGCAGAGTCACCACGGCCCACCCGGCTGCGGTCGCGACCTCACCGGAACCCTGCGCTCACCGAACGACCACGCAGACCCCCACGGTTCGAACTATTGTTCCCATCTGGGTTAGGCTGCGCGGGTCCGTCGGGTGGGGGAAGCACCCCGACGGACCACAGAGCCGGGACGGCGCCGGGAGGGCTGGGGATGGGCGAGAATAGTCGTTACGAGCGCTACGCCCACCGTTTCGACGCCGAGACCGAAGCCGAGGCCTCGGCGCTGCGGGTCGTGGCCGGTCTGGTCGAGCGGGGTGCCGCCGATCCCGGACCGGGTGGTCGCCGGTCGGGTCGCGGGGATCCTGCGGGCCGCGGCCGCCGAGCTCGCGGCAGGCCGGCCGGTGCAGCTGCAGCTGCAGCTGCAGCGCACGGTGCGGTGGACCGCTGATGCGCTCCGCGCCTAGCTCGATCCCCGGACGAGTGGGCAGCGGTGATGCGGGCCTCCGAGGAACGTGCCGCGGTCCAGCTCCGTGATGACCGCCTCCTGCTCGCCCAGTTCGCCCAACAGCTGCGGCGACGCGCGGTGCAGGACACCTACGCCGGGTTGCACGGCCAGGACGTCGGGCTGGCGATGGCCGCTGTATTCGACAGCCTGTCTGTGACGCTGGATCAGGTCCCCGACCAGGTCCGCCGCGATGCACTGGCCGCGGCGCGGCGCGAACACACGGGCCCAGATGGCCCCAACGATCCGCGTGGACGCACGCACAAGGGTCTTACCAGCGGTTTTGGTCACTAGCCGCGCCGCCTGGGGTGCGCCGCGGCCGCTGTGTGCCCGGTCAGGGCACGTGGCCGGCGCGAGCTTCCCGGAGCTGGCGCAGATGCTCACTGAGTGCCTCCCGTGCAGCCTGCCGCGCCCCCCGGCCGGCCGGCCGGTCGAGCAGCGCCCGGTCGAGCTTCACCACCGGCCCAGCCCCTCGGTACAGGACTGGTGGCTCCCGGCGATCGGACTCCGAAGCGGCGCTACTCCGCATGCGTCCGATCTGGACGGCGCGGATCTCGTGCAGCCGCCCGCGCCAGGGCCGCAGTCGTGCTCCCATGATCCGCAGCGGGTCGCGGGCATCGGTGGTGACCGGCCCACGGGCCTGGTCGGGGCGGTCGGGGTGATGTTCGAGGGCGTGCCGGAGCCCGGCGACGGTGGCGCCGGCTTCCCACCACGGCTTGAGCAGAGCTCGGGCACGCCAGATCTCGATCTTGCGGCTTTTTCGGCCTCCTAGGCCGAGAAGCGTGATCAACGAGAGGGTGGCTGCGTTTCTGGCACCGGCGGTGTCGGGGACGTCGTAGGGGTGCCATGCGGGCGGGGAGTTGAGTTGCGGCCGTCTGCCGCCCGACAAGGGCTTAGTACCCACGTGAGTAGTGGGGAGGTCGCCACTTTCATCCACAGTGTTCTGACCTTGGGATCCATGCTGCTCATGGCCAGTCTCGTCGTCGGGGGCCAGGCCGGCGTCGAGGCGGGGCAGCGGGCTGTGGGTGACCAGCGCGTAGGTGGGGGTCCGGCCGGTGTCGGTGCCGAGGAATTCCGCGCTCGCACCCGGTTCGACGACGACGAGCAGCCCGCAGTCGCGGGCCCAGGCCAGGACCCGGGAGACCGTGCGCTCGGCCCGATCGCCGGCGGCCCCCAGCCGTTCTGCGGTGAGTCCGGTGATCAGTCCGGTCTCCCAGTCCATGTGGCACACCAGCCTGTGCAGGATCGCTGACCAGCTGCGGCGCTTGTCCGAGCGCCAGTCCTCGTCGTCGACGAGGTGAGCGACGTGGCCGAGAGCTTCGGGTTGGGCGGTCAGGACCCGATACTCGCGGTCGATGAAGTGGCGCCAGCCCGGGTGCGGCACGAACCCGGCGCCATGCCGGGCGCGTGCCCGGGAAACACCGCGGGCTCGGGCACGGCGGCTCGGGGGCAGCGCGCGCCGCGGGCGACCGGGTCCGCTGGTCGGCCCGAGACGGCCGCGGGCAGCACGTCCGCGAGGCGTCCGGCGGAGTGCCGCGGCCGCGTGGATGCCGTAGGCACCGCTGGGCGGCTGCTCGACGAGCGGGAGCTCGTGGAGCAGGCAGAGCTGGGAGGGGCCGGAGGCCAGGGTGAACGCGCCGTGCTCGTAACACAGAGTGCAGAATCCGGTGCCCGCTGCTGGCGAGCGCTCTGATTCTGGGTACGACGAACTCGCCCCGTGTCTGTAGTGGTTGGCTCCCGGCCCAGGATGTATCCTGGACACGCGAAAGCGCCCCTTCTTCGCAGGTGGGGGATTGGCCCCGGTTCGCCGGGGCTGCGGCGTCAGGCGGGTGCAGGACCGGCTGACGCGAGAACGAACCGAGGCGGCCTCCGTGGCAGAGGCCGCCTCGTTCTCGTTATGAGGCCTTGCTCAGAGGCAGCTCCAGTTCGTCTCCACGACTGCGCTGACTCTTCGGCAGGCAGTACTCGGGAACGGAAAGGCCAAGGGCCTCCCCAAAGATCCTGGTCACCGCCTCGCCGACACCGACGCCGTCACGCGCGGCTATGGCCTCGGCGACCTCGCGCATGTGGCGGGGGAGTCGGACGTTCGTCGGAACCCGGTCTCCTCGATGCGGTTGCGGCATGGAGTGTTTGTACCCCAAGCGGAGCAGCCGCGGGCGCCGCCACGCCGAACCCGTACCGGTTTCCACTTCTTCCAGGCACGCGTCGGTGGCGCCGCATGGCTTCGCGTTCACTCGTAGTCGAGCCCCTCGTCGGTGTCGCGGCTCTGTTCTTGGCGCGGTGCCCGGAATGGATGAGTTCGGGCGTGAGCAGGCAGGGACTCCTGGTGGTCGAGAGAAGAGGGCGAAGTCGGCGTCACGAAGGCGACGTCGGTCGTCCCCGTCTTCAAACAGAATCGGATCGTGGCCCGTCCTGTCGGGGCCGGGGGATGTCCCAGGGCATCGCGGCGAGGACTTCATCGACCGGGGGCAGCCGAAGCTCGGCGAGCAGCTGGCGGGAATCGTCGTAGTTCAGCCGGGTCACCTCGTCCCAGGCCGGGACGCTGTAGCGGTCGAGGGGCCAGTGCAGGTCGGGGCTTGACCCCGGTTCTTGGACACGCTGAATCCAGCACTTGGTGCTGGGGAAGCGAGATGATCTGAGAATCATGGCCAGGAAGAGCTACTCCGAGGAGTTCCGTCGTCAGGCCGTGGACTTGTACGAGTCCACCCCGGGCGCCACGGTCCGTGGTATCGCCGAGGACCTCGGCATCGTGCGCGGGACGCTGCGGCACTGGCTCGAGGTCTACGGGACCGGCAGGAAGACCGCCGCTGACCGGACACCGACCTCCAGCCCGCTGCAGTCGAGGACGGCCACGACGACGAGCCCGTCGGCGCCGACCGATGAGACGCCGGCCCAGAAGATCGCCCGGCTTGAAGCGAGGGTGGACGAGCTCGAGATCGAGACCACCAAGCTCACGACCGAGCGGGAGATCCTTCAGCGGGCGGCCAAGTATTTCGCCGGGGAGACGCGCTGGTGAGTCGCTTCCAGTTCGTCGCCGACAACTCCGCCACCTTCGAGGTGAAGCGACTCTGTGAGCTCGTCGAGATCGAGCGCTCGTCCTACTACGCCTGGGTCAAGGCCGCCCCGGCACGCGACGAGCGTGCCCGGGCCGATGTCGAGCTCGCGGAGCGGATCAGGGCCGTCCACGCCGAGGACAACACCCAAGGGGCGCCACGGATCACCGCCGCACTCAACGACGATGCGCCCGTGGGTGAGCGCGTGAACCACAAGCGCGTCGCGCGGGTGATGCGCCTGGCGGGCATCCGGGGCTACGTCAAGAACCGTCGTCGGCTACGCCGTGGCCGACCACCTGCGCACCAACCTGATCACCGAGGCCCTCGCCGCCGCCCTGCTCACCCGCCGCCCACCAGCCGGAGTGATCATGCACAGCGACCGCGGGACGCAATACACGAGCCGGGAGTTCACCGACTTCTGCGCCGCCAACAATGTGGCCCGATCGATGGGCCGACGCGCCACCTGCTTCGACAACGCCGTCGCCGAGTCGTTCTTCGCCAGCTACAAGAAAGAACTCATCCACACCCGGCCATGGAACGACATCACCGAGGTCCGACAGCAGACATTGAGGTGTTCTCAGTAGCGGGTTGATCATGTCGTGCGGTCGTACTCGGTGTGGAGTAGTACGAGCGCAGCTGCGGTGATCGCGCCGGTGCGCCAGGGACATAGCGTGACTCGCCGCAACGCGGCGAAGGTGGTCTTGAGCAGGGCGTTTCCGCGTTCGGCCAGAGCACGAAGGGCTGAGTGCAGGGTGTTGACGGTGCGCTGGTTGACCGTCTGCCCGCGGCCGGGGGCGGGTTTGATGGGCACGGTGAGCCGGTCGGCTTCGCCTTCGTAGCCGAGGTCGCCCAGCGCGGCGTGGGTGTCGTCGGTGAACGCGGCCAGGCCCTCGAGCAGCCCGGGGTGGGTACGGGCGCAGCGGGTGTCGTGCTCGCGGCCCGGCCGCACGTCGCTGGTCCATAGCGGCCATCCATCAGGTGCGGTGAGGACCTGGATGTTCCCGCCGTGGCGGCGGTGCTTGCCCGACCACCACAGGTCGACCCCGG
>NZ_MCIM01000002.1:113219-125802 GCF_001932405.1 Pseudonocardia sp. Ae331_Ps2
ATCGCCGACCCCGCCGGCAGGTTGGTGTGGATCTCGCCGCCGTTGCCCGGGGCGCGGCACGACATGGGCGCCGCTCGCGAGCACGGCATCATCGACGCCCTCACCGAGCATGAGATCCCGGCGGCGGCCGACACCGCCTACCAGGGCGCCGGACCCACCGTCGCGGTCCCGCAGCGCCGCCGCCGCAAGGATCCCGACACCGGCCGCTACCGAGGTCTGTCGACGAACCAGAAGGCCGTCAACGCCGCGCACGCCCGCCGCCGCGGCCCCGGCGAGCGGGCCAACGCCGAGCTGAAGAACTGGAAGATCCTGCGCAAGATCCGATCCAGCCCCAACCGGGCCGGCGACCTCATCGCCGCAGTTCAGAGCCTCATGATCGCCAACGCTTGATCAGGTTGGCAAAGGCTCAGTGCCTCAGCGAGGGCTGGGTCGACCATCATCTCGGCTTCGGCTTCGGCTTGGTGAGGCGGCGGTAGCAGATCAGTCGACCGGGTTCCAGGACTCCGCGTCGGGCAGCCCGGCGAGCACCGCGAAGCCGACCGCGGCGAGGACGCCGCCCGCGATGGCGACCGCACGCGGAGAGTAGCGGTCGGCGAGCCGGCCCGCCGCAGGCCCGGCCACGACCATCCCCAGCGGGAACGCCAACAGCGCCAGCCCGGCGGCGGCGGGCCCGGAGCCCCCGGTCTGCAGCCCGACGGCGACCAGGTACGAGGCGGCCGCGAACGCCCCGGCGAGCAGCGCCACAGCCACGGCGGGCGCAGCGCCACGCGGTAGCAGCGCCGCGGCGACCGAGCGGGCCCCGGGGCGCGACGCCCACGTGGCGAGCGCAGCGACCGCGACCGCGACCGCCGTGGCCACCACCGCCGGACCGGTGAGGACACCGGTGGCGACCGCACACGCGAGTCCGAGACCGGTGATGAGCAGAGCGGCGTCGGCCAGGCCAGGCCCGTCCGGTCCGGTGAACCTCCCGGCGGGGATCCGGGACCGGCGGACCAGCACGACAGCGAGTAGCGACACCAGTACCGCGGGGACGAACGCGACGCGCCAGCCCGCCAGCTCGATCAGCGGCCCGCCCACCGCGGGGCCCAGCACCCCGCCGACCGGCCCGGCCGTCGCGGGCACCGCCATCGCCCGGCCCCGCCGCTGCGGGGCGACCGCGGCCATCGCGAGCACCGGCATCAGCACCATCAGCACTGCGCCGCCCACACCCTGCAGCCCGCGCAGGCCGACCAGCACCGGCAGCGACGGCGCGACCACGGCCGCGAAGTTCGCAGCGGCGAAGATACCGACGGCCGCAATCAGCGCGGGCCGCACGGCGACCCGGTCCAACCATTGTCCCGCGGGCAGCAGCAACGCCACGGCCGGGATCGCGTACGCAAGCACGACCCACTGGACCGGCCGGGGATCGGCGCCGAAGCCGTCCGCGATCCGCGGCAGGGCAACGGTGGCGACGTTCATGTCGAACATCGCCACGAACGACAGCAGTCCCGCGACTGCGACCGCGGCCCGGTCGTCACGTACCCCGCCGACGGGGTCCGCCGCTGTGCCTCCGGCCATCTCGTGCCCCCGATTCTCCACTGTCGAGTGACGAGTCGTGACCAGGCGGGGTCGAGTTCCCGGGCCTTACGGCCGAACGGCGCGATGCATATCATACAGGAGTGCCGACGAACGGAGGAACCGGACGCTCCCGAACTGCGACTCGTGAGGTGTTCCGACGACGATTCTGATGAAGGGCGTGTGAGGGTGCGACGACATCGACGGGCGATCACGACGGCGCTGGCCGCCGTCGCCACGGCCGTGCTGCTGGCCGGGTGCGGCGGCGGTGGACCGGCCGCCGGCGACCACGCGGGCCACGAGGGCATGGACACGAGCGGGTCGTCCGCGGGCGGGGCAGGCCACCCGGCCGCGCCCGCCTGCCCGCCGGTGCCGCAGCTCGCGGCCGCGCCGGAGCGCGTGGTCACCATGGACGGCGGCGCCGCCGCGATCCTGACCGCGCTCGGCCAGCGTGAGCGGATCGTCGGCACCGCGGCCCCGGACTTCTTCACCGCCTTCACCGGAGCCGAGCGGAGCGAGCTCGACTCGATCCCGGTGCTGGACCCCGGACAGGGCAACACCGAGTCGGTCGTTGCGGCGAAGCCCGACCTCGTGGTCGGCATCTCGAGCTACAGCTTCGGGGGTTTCGACGGCACCCCCTCGGTGGAACGGCTGCAGCAGGCCGGCGCGGCCAGCCTCGTGGCCTGCGACGACGCCCCTTCGCCGGTGCAGAACATCGACGACACCTACACGTTCGTCCAGCAGACCGCGGCCGTGTTCGGCGCGGAGGCGCAGGGCACGCAGCTCGTCGACCGGATCAAGGCCCAGGTCGCGGCCGCGACCCCCGCCCCCGGCACCGCACCGGTGCGGGTGTTGGCGCTGTCCTCGGCCCCGCAGACCGGTCAGCCGCTGATGACCCAGGGCGGCTCCGGGCTCGCCAACGGCATCATCACCCTCGCCGGCGGGCAGAACATCGCCGCCGACCAGGACAGCGACTTCGCGAGCCTGTCCGCCGAGCAGGTCGCCGCCCTCGACCCGCAGGCGATCGTGGTGATCACCGGATTCTCCCCGCAGAGCGACGCCGAGCTGACCGCGGCCATCCGGTCCAGCCCCGCCCTCGCCTCGACGACCGCGGTGCGCGAGAACCGGCTGGTCACCGTCCCGCAGTCGATCACCCTGTCCCCCAGCGTGCTCAACGGGCACGCCGTCGCCACCATCGCGAAGGGCATCCACGGCACCGGATGACCATGCATGAGGAGGCGGCGGGGACCGGCGGCCTGCTGGGCCGGGTGCCGCCGGACCGGCCGGTCCCTGCGGCCGGCGGCCTGCTCGGCCGGGTGCCGCCGGCGGCCGTGCTCGCCGGGCTGCTCCTCGCCCTGCTGGCCTCGGTCGTCGTCGCGATCGGCCTCGGCCCGGTGTCGATCCCGCCCGGCCGGGTGCTCGACGCCGTGACCGCCCACCTGACCGGCGGTGTGTCGGGGATCGACCGGGCCGAGGACTTCATCGTCTGGGAGCTGCGCACCCCACGTGTGCTGCTCGGTGTCGTCGTGGGGGCCGGGCTCGCCGTCGCCGGATTGCTGGTGCAGGCCATGGTCCGCAACCCGATCGGCGACCCCTATATCCTGGGGCTGTCGTCGGGGGCCTCGGTCGGCGCGGTCCTGGTCATCACCACGATCGGCACCGCGACGGCCGGGCTGTTCACGCTGCCCGCCGCGGCCTTCACCGGTGCGCTGCTCACGGGGCTGGGCGTCTTCGTCCTGTCCCGGGTCCGCGGGCGCCTGCACGCGACCCGGATGGTGCTGGCCGGGGTCGCGGTCGGGCAGCTGCTGGGCGGTATCACCTCCTTCCTGCTGCTGCGCACCCGCAACACCGACGCCCAGCAGCAGGTCCTGTTCTGGATGCTCGGAAGCCTGGCCGGGGCCCGCTGGGACCTGCTCGCACTGTCCGCCGCGATCGTCGGCGTGCTTCTGGTGCCCCTGTGGTGGCAGGCGAACCGGGTCAACCTGCTCGTCCTCGGCGACGACACGGCGTCGGCGCTGGGCACCGACCCCACCCGGCTGCGGGCGGCCCTGTTCGTCCTCACCGGACTGCTCACCGGGGCGGTGGTGGCGGTGTCGGGCAGCATCGGGTTCGTCGGTCTCGTCGTCCCGAACCTGGCCCGGCTGCTGTTCGGCGCCGACCACCGCCGCACCCTGCCGGTGTGCGTGCTGCTCGGCGCGCTCGTCGTGGTCTGGTCCGACACCGCCGCCAGGCTCGTGCTCGCTCCGACCGAGCTGCCGATCGGCATCCTCACCGCCGCGATCGGCGTGCCGTTCTTCCTCTGGGTGCTGCGCCGCAGCGCGACGGGGGCGGTGGGCGTGTGAGCGCCCGGCTCGTGATCGACGGCGTCAGCGTCGGCCACGGCGGGGACCGGGTCGTGCACGACGCGACGCTGACCGTCCCCGACGGTGCCGTCCTCGCTCTCGTCGGGCCCAATGGGTCGGGCAAGTCCACCCTGCTCAAGACCCTGTACCGGGTGCTCAAGCCGCTGCGGGGGCACCTGCTCCTCGGTGACGACGACCTGGCCGCGATGGCGCACCGCGACAACGCGCGCGCGGTCGGGGTGCTCTCCCAGGACGACACCGGCGGGTTCGACTTCACCGCGTGGGAGGCCGTCATGCTCGGCCGCTCCCCCCACCTGGGGACCTTCGGCCGACCCGGGCCCGGTGATGCCGCCGTCGTCGCCGACGCCCTGGCCCGCACCGGATGCACCGCGTTCGCCGCCCGCCCGCTGTCGGAGCTGTCCGGCGGGGAACGGCAGCGGGTGCTGCTGGCCCGCGCACTGGCCCAGCAGCCTCGGGTGCTGGTACTCGACGAGCCCACCAACCACCTCGACCCCCGCCATCAGCTCGGGGTCCTGCGCCTGGCCCGCGACATCGGGACCACCGTCGTCGCGGCGCTGCACTCGCTCGACCTCGCCGCGCAGTACGCCGACCTGGTCGCGGTGCTGTCAGCGGGCCGCATCGCCGCGGTCGGCCCGCCGGCCGAGGTGCTGACCCCCGGCCTGCTCGCTGCGCACTTCCGGGTCGACGGGTCGATCGTCGCCGACCCGGTGACCGGGGCGCCCCGGGTACTGCTGCGCGAGCTGGACGCCGGTCAGGCCACCTTGTGACCGCACCTGCACCGGAGACCGTCCTGGCAGCCACAACCGCAGCCGCACCCGGACGCCAGATGATCCCCGAAACCACCCCGTTGCCCTGCGACTGCGATTGGTGCCATAGTGGCGCCATGAAGCGGATGAATCTGCGGGATGTTCCCGACGATGTCTACGCTGCGCTCGCTGCAACTGCCGAGGCGAACCGGCAGTCGTTGTCGGCATTCGTGGTTGACCGGCTCACCGAGGTCGCCCAGGTGACCCGGCTGGACAACTACGTGGCCTCCTACCAGCCGCCGCAGGGCAGCGGGCTCACCCTCGACGACGCGACCGCGGTGGTGAGGGAGGTGCGCGAGGCCTCGTGAGCCTGGCCGTGATCGATGCTTCGGTACTGGCCGCCTTCTACGCGGCCGATGATTCTCGTCGCGATGTGGTCGCGGCTCGCCTGGCAACCGGCGACGCCCTGTTCGCTCCTGCTCACCTCGACGCTGAGGTGGTCTCCGCGTTACGGGGTATGGCCCGCCGCAGCTCCGTGCTGCATGCCGCGATACCCGCCGCGTTACGGCACCTGGCGGATTTCCCCATCCGCCGCATGCCACTGGCTCCGCTACTGGAGCGCATCTGGGAGCTCCAAGACAACATCACTCCCTACGACGCTGCCTACGTTGCGCTCGCCGAACGTCTCGGTGGCCCCCTGGTCACCGGAGACGGCAAACTCGTCGCAGCGAGCGGAGCTCGCTGTACCTTCGACCTCATCACGTGATCGGCATCCGCAGACCCCCCTACGGCACCGGGGCAGGCTGGCGAAGGATGTGGATACGTGCCTACCGGCGGTGGGCGGACCGGAAAGAGACGGGCTGGCGTGAGCGAGTACCAGTACTATGAGTTCCTTGCGTTGGACCGGCCGCTCACCGAGCGGGAGCAGGCCGAGGTGCGGGCGTTGTCAACGCGGGCGCAGATCAGTGCGACCAGATTCACGAACGAGTATCACTGGGGCGATTTCGGTGGTGATCCACTCCGGATGGTGGAGCGCTACTACGACGCCCATCTCCACTTCGCGAACTGGGGCAGCCGGACGTTGATGTTCAGGCTGTCTCTGGCGGTGTTCGATGTCGAGACGGTCGACCCGTATCTGGTCGATTCACTGGTCACCGTGTGGGACACCGACGAGCACATGATCCTGGGGCTGCACAGCGAGGACGAGGGCGCGGACTTTTTCGCCCGCCTGGCCGCCGCCGACGAGGACACCGTGCGCGATGTGATCCACGCGTTCAACGAGCGGGGCTGGCCGCGCTGGACCCTCAGTGGGCGGGAGGTCGTCCCCGCCTGATCAGTGACGCCGACATCGCGTTCATCGTCACGACGGCCACCACCCGCCCGGACAAGCTGGACCAGACACGGAGTTGGGCGCGCTGGCGGTTACGCACGGCGGTACGCGCGGTGTTCTCGATGATCGTGCGCAGCCAAGCCCCGACCGAGCTGCGCCCGGCGTAGGTGTGTGCACCACGGAACGCGCGCAGTAGGCCGTCCTGGACCGCGTCGTCGGCGTCGTGGTGGTTCTCGAGGACTCGTAGGGCCACGATCCGCAGCAGCGTGCGGTGCCGCCGGATCAGTTCGTTGAACGACTGCGGGTCGCCCTCCAGATGGGCACGCAGCAGGTCGGCGTCTGCAACCGGCGCAGGTGCTCTAGGGGAATCGCCGGCAGCAGCGCTGGTGCCGACGGTCGTGCTACCCGGAGTCGCCGGGCAGCGGCGGGCAGCTACGGGGGCGTCGGCACGTCGAGTGAGCGGGATCGATCCTTCGGGGGGATCGATGATCTGGGCCGTCGCGCTCGAGGCGGTCTACACCAGGGGGCAGCGCCGACGCCGATGAGCAGAGGAAACTACCTGGTCAGGCCGTGTCTATAGCGGCGTCAAATCTCGTCGACTGAGATCGCGACCCCTCTGCCCGCGCAGGTAGGACTACCTTTCGAAGAGATCGCCCCCGAGGTAGACATCCCAGGGACCGTCGACGTCGCCTCGATCAGGATCTGGCTACGAGATCCCGTCCCATGATCCGCGGGACACGCTCTAATGCGCAGTAGCAGCGACATGCTTCTCCGGACGGCCACCGGTGTGGGCATCGGGCAACAGGGGCTCGATCAGCGCCCACCCGCTCCCGGGCTGCACCCCGGTTGGGTGAAGGTGGGCATCTGAGCGGGATCAGGGCAGGCCGGTGCGGGCGGCGATGTCGGGCAGCGCGAGCTGCAGGGCGGCGGTGGCCACGGCCCAGGAGTGCCCGCCGGGCAGCACGAGGTGGCGGACCTGCATCCCCGACGAGCGTGCGAGATCGACGAGCCGGGCGGACTTTGCGACGTCGTCGCCCTCCTCGGACCCGACGACGACGGTGCCGGACACCCCGTCGTATCGGCGGGCGCGCAGCAGGTCGGCCGGGTTGACCGCGCGGAACCGGGCGTCGTCGCCGCCGAACAGCGCGCGCACCGTCTGGTCCCGGGTGCCCAGGGACGGCTCGTCCTGCCCGCCGATGTCGAGGAACGCCGGGTAGACCCCGGGGGCGCGCACGGCGAGCTGCAGGGCGCAGGTGCCGCCGTAGGAGAACCCGCCGATGGTCCAGTGCCGGGGGTCGCTCTCCACGTCGAAGCGGGCGCGGATCCAGTCCGGTACGTCGCGACGCAGGTAGGTCTCGACGGCGCCGCGGGGGGAGTCGACACAGAGCGGGTTGGCGAACGTGGAGCCGGTCGCGTCCGGGACGACGACGATCGGCGCGAGCCCGCGGCGCGCCGCGGCGAACACGTCGAGCACCGCGGCCAGCCGCCCGGCGGTCAGCCAGTCCCGGGGTGCTCCGGGCTGGCCCGCCACCAGGACGAGGACGGGCAGGCGCGGTGCGCCGGGGACGAGCGCGGCGGGCGGGAGGTAGACGAGCGCCGGGCGCGCGGCGAAGCCCGACACGGGGGCGGGGACGGGCAGGTCGAGTACGGCACCCCGGTCGGGCAGATCAGGGGGCGCGACCCACCGGACCGGCGCGACGGCGGTACCGGTGCGGTGCGGGACCCGCGCAGGGTCCAGCGCGTTCGGGTCGGCCAGGCCCAGCAGCGGCCGCGGGGTCGGGTAGTAGCCGTAGATCGCGTTGACCTTGACGCCGCTGGTCGCCAGGACCAGCACCACCGCCGGGACGACGAGCAGCCGAGTGTCCCGGCCACCCCGTCGAGCGGCCACCACCCCGGCGAGCACCGCCGCGATCGCGACCCCCGACCAGACGAACAGCCGGGCCGGGAGCACGTCCGGTGTCGGGCGCCAGAGCACGTTCAGCACGAGCGCGGCCACCGCCGGGAGGAGGACCGCCACGGCGACGACGAGCACGGCCGGGCGGAGCCACCGCCGGCCGCGCGGCCAGGCGAGGAACACCGCCGCGGCGGCACCGGCGATCGAGATCGCCAGCGGCAGCCCGCCGGCGACGAGCGACAGGTCGAGGACCGAGCGCACCGGCAACGGTGGCGGCATCGGGGCGACGGTCACCGGTTGCCCCGGTCGCCGTCGCCGGCGTCGGGTGGGGTCCGGCCGCCCTGCGGCCCGTCGACCGTGGCCCCGGCGAGCGCGGCCAGGTCGGCACGCAGCGTCGCGAACGGCAGGACCCCGCGCTCGAACGCGGCGGTCACCGGACCCGGGCCCAGGAGGCGGTCGACGAACCCGGCGTCGGTGCGCCCGGAGGCGCCCTCCGCCACGTCCCGGCCGTCGGCGACGATGCGCCAGGCGTCGGCGGTCCCGGGGGACCACGGGCGTGGCCGGGCGAGCGGCGCGGTCGTCAGCGGCCGCCCGTCCTCGACCACGGCGGTCCGTCCCGGTACGGGTTCCGCGGGCAGGTCCGCGAGGACCGTGTCGAGGATCCCGCGGGCCGTGGTCGCGTCGGCCGGAGCCACGCGCAGATGCAGGACCGGGCCCGACGCGGACCGTTCCAGGTGGTAGACCCGCTCCGGTGCGCCGTCGGGTCCCGGACCCGGCGCACCCGGGAGGGCCGGGTGGGTCGGGGGCGCGGCGACCTCGGAGAACCCGGCTGCGAGCAGCGTGCGTTCCGCGGCGTCGGCGAGCGGATCGGGCCGCACCGGGCGGACCGGTGCGCCCAGCACCTGCCAGTCGGCGACCAGTACCGACAGCTCCCCGGACCGAGAGGTGACGACCTCGCCGCTGACCAGCACCAGGTCGTCCGGCTCGACGCCGTCCTTCCAGCGGGAGAGTGCCTCGGGGCCGACGGTGGCGGCCTCGACGATCACCTGGATCCGGGCGGGGCCCGAGCGCAGCGTGGCGAAGGCCAGCGCGCCGAACGTCCGCTGCGCACGGACCCGGCCCACGACGGTCGCCGGCTCGCCGGTCCGCACGTCGCGGTCCAGCCCGACGTGGCGGCGCTGCAGCGCGGCGACGTCATCGACCTCCCCGACCGGTCGGACCAGAGGAGCCAGGGCGAGGGAGCGGGCGCGCTCCGCGGACCGATCGGCGGTGTCACCCGGCGCTCCGATGCCGTCCACCCGGGCACGGAACCGGTCGTCGCGCCGGCGGGCGGCGGCGCGCCTGCCGACGCCACTCGGGCGCAGGAAGCCCTCCGCCGCACCGGCGGCGACCACGGCCCGGGCGGTGCCGCTGGACCAGCAGAGCAGGCGCGGGACCCAGTCGGGCTCGAAGGTGCGGCTGAAGCGGTGCAGCGACTCGATCTGCACGAACGAGGACACGCCGCGCAGCACCGTGCGCCGGGCCCGCTGGCCGGGTCCGGCACCCAGCCGCGCGCCGGACTCGAGCGCCTCCCGGAACACGACGAAGTTCAGCGACGCCCGGCGCACACCGAGCGTGGGGGCGACCGCGGCCAGCCTGCCGATCATGAACTCGGTCAGCCCCGCCGGGGCGTGCGACCCCCGGCGCATGACGTCGAGCGACAGACCGTCGGAGCCCCACGGTGCGAAGGTCAGCAGCCCGCAGGCGACGTCGTCCGGACCGAACGCCTCGACCAGAACGACGTCGGGGTCCGACGGGTCCGCCACGCGCCCGGAGGCCATCGAGAAGCCGCGTTCGATCGCGCTGTCGCGCCACCGCTCGGCACGGCGGTCGATCGCGTCGAGGTCGGCCGGGGGCACGTCGCGGACCCGCCGGACCGTCACCCGGAAGCCCTCGCCGTCCAGCCGCCGGACCGCGCGCCGGACTCGGCCCTCGCGGCCGCCGGTGCGGGCCAGCCGGGCGAGGTCCACGACGGCCTCGTCACCGATCCGGCGCACCCGCAGACCGTGCCGCCGGTACACCGCGGCGCCCCGCTCGCCCGCGGCGAGGACGACCGGCTGCCACCCGAAGCGGTGGGCCTCGGCCAGCCAGGCGGACACCGCCGCGGGCCAGCCGTCGACCGGACCGACCGGGTCGCCCGCCGCGACCGACGCGCCCGCGACGACCCGGTATGCGACGGCCGCGCGCCCGTCCGGTGCGAACATCACGCGCTTGTCCCGGCGGGTGGCGAACCAGGCCAGCGAGTCCGGCCCGCCGTGGGCGGCGACGAGCGCACGCACCCGCAGCTCGTCGTCCGCCGTCGCGGTGCCGTGTGCCCGTGCGCCGCGCAGGAAGACCGCGAGCGCACCCAGCAGCACCACACCACCGACGACGTCCAGTGCGGTGTCGAGCCAGCCACCGGCCGGGCTGCCCGCGACCAGCTCGAAGGTGCCCCCGGTCAACCGGTCGAGCACCCACACCAGGCGGGGCCCGGCCGCCCGGGGGCCCCGCCAACCGACGGGGCCACCAGCCAGCCCATCCCGACCGCCCCGCCGAGACCCGCGGTCAGGACAGCGGCTGCCCGCCGGTGTGCCCCGGGGGCGACGTGCGCGGCGAACTCGCCCCGGCGCGCGACGAGCAGCGCCGCCCACACGGTCGGAACAATCGTGCCGGCCCACTCGGCCGCCCCGGCGAGGGCCAGGACCAGCTCCCCGGCGGCGGAGAGGGCCAGGAGCACGACCAGGGCGAGCCACGCGGCCCGCTTGCCGGCGCGCAGGGCCGCCGCCAGCAGGACCAGGGCGAGACCGACCACGACGCTCGGTCCGATGGGGATGCCCACGAACCAGAACCACCGGTCCACCACGGGGCCCGCGGCTGCGAACCCCGCGCTCAGCTCCACCAAGCAGGACACCGCGGCCAGCGCGACCACGAGTGCGGACAGGGTCCTGACGGGTCTGTGGCGGGGACGCTCGGCACCAGCCGTCTGCAGTGTGGGCTCGGTTCGCATTCCCGCCCTCTCTTCGTTCCCGGTCCAGAGGTTCACACCGCGTGGTTGATCGAGCAGATTGCGCCGTCCGAGTGCGGTCCGGAGTTGGTGCGGCAGGCGCTGCTGGGCCCGGTGCCGGGAGGAGCGCATCGAGCCGCCGTCTGCGGCGCGGATAAGGAGCATGGTGGCCTCGGCGCTGCACCGCGCCGGGGAGGCCCTGTTCATCCGGGTCACCGCGCGGATCCCGCAGCCGGTCACCGAGCGGCTGCGGGCGCTGATCCCCGCCGGTGACGGCGAGGACGACGCGGACCGCGAATACCGCGAGCAGACCTCGACGGGTCGGGGCGTGGGGGTGGCCGGACGGGCGGGTCCGTCGCTCCTTGCGTTGATCAAGAGCGAAGCGGGCGCGGTCAGCCCGGAGAGCATGCTCACCGAGATCAGCTTGGGTCAGGCCAGGTCGCGGGTGGGGGTGTGTGGCGCCGGGTGCCCAGGATGGTGTCGACCGCCCAGGGTCCGGGGCCGGTGGCGGCGAGCAGGAGCGCTCCTGCGGCGATGACGCCGACCAGTTCCCAGCCGCCGTCGGTGACGAACACGGTTGTCGGGGAGTGGACGAGCACGACGGCTCCGGTCATGTTCACGACGACGATGACGGCGGCGATGGTGGTGGCAAACCCGACGATCAGCGCGGCACCACCGAGGAGCTCGATGGTCATCGCCGTCGCGGCTACGGCGGCGGGCGCAGGGACGCCCATCTGGGTGAAAGCGGTGACGACCTCGTTGAACCCGGTGGCTTTCTGCGCGCCGTGAGCGATCAGGACACCGCCGATCAGGAGCCGGGCGAGGAGGTGCGCAATCAACGCAACCGTCGGCGGAAGTGGGCGCATGACGGGTTCCCTTCACGATGGATACAGGCGGTCACGATAGTGGTGAGCAACGGGGCCGGCCCGGGTGAACCGCTGCGCCTGGACACCACCCCCGTTTACCCCGGGCCCGGGGCTTCCTAAGAGTTATCTGGAACAGTTCCAGTTTTATGGGGTGGCGCCAGCGCGGCGCTTCAAAGCGGTGGTGCGGTCGAGGTGGGCGAGTGTAGAGGCGCCGGTTCGGGACGTTGTCGTTGCCGGGCTGTCGGGGATGTGGGAGAGCCCCGCCCCGGGGGTGGGCACCCTGTGGGTCAGTGCCGTGGTCCCTCGGGGCGGGGCTCTGTCCTGTGCGCGGTCTGTGTGCTGTTGCTCGACAGAAGAGCAGACCGCGTGGTCGCCGGCGTGGTGAAGGTTGGGCCGTCGGCGAAGCAGTGCTGGGTGGTGCGGATGTTACTTGTGGCCCTTGACGGTGTCTCCGGCGGCGCCGGTCTGGGCGCAGTTGTCGGACTGGTCGGTGACCGAGTGTCCGGACTTCGCGGTGCCGGATCCGAGGATCCCGAGTGCGCCGGTGAGGCCGTTCGCGGCGGCGGCGTCCTCGATGGGGACCTGCAGCCCGATGAGGTTGAGCGGGATGTTGTTGTTGCAGGCCTGGATCGGGACGTTGATGTTGTTGCCGTTGAGGCCGGCGATCAGGCCCTCGGCGCTCTTGTCGATCCCGTCACCGTGGTCACCGCTGTGGGTGCCGTGGGCCATGGCCACCGGGGAGAGCGCCATCAGCGATGCGGCCGAGGCGGCGACGACGATCCCGGTCTTCTTCCACATGGGGTATGTC
>NZ_MCIM01000002.1:125814-127445 GCF_001932405.1 Pseudonocardia sp. Ae331_Ps2
GTTCGCATTCCCGCCCTCTCTTCGTTCCCGGTCCAGAGGTTCACACCGCGTGGTTGATCGAGCAGATTGCGCCGTCCGAGTGCGGTCCGGAGTTGGTGCGGCAGGCGCTGCTGGGCCCGGTGCCGGGAGGAGCGCATCGAGCCGCCGTCTGCGGCGCGGATAAGGAGCATGGTGGCCTCGGCGCTGCACCGCGCCGGGGAGGCCCTGTTCATCCGGGTCACCGCGCGGATCCCGCAGCCGGTCACCGAGCGGCTGCGGGCGCTGATCCCCGCCGGTGACGGCGAGGACGACGCGGACCGCGAATACCGCGAGCAGACCTCGACGGGTCGGGGCGTGGGGGTGGCCGGACGGGCGGGTCCGTCGCTCCTTGCGTTGATCAAGAGCGAAGCGGGCGCGGTCAGCCCGGAGAGCATGCTCACCGAGATCAGCTTGGGTCAGGCCAGGTCGCGGGTGGGGGTGTGTGGCGCCGGGTGCCCAGGATGGTGTCGACCGCCCAGGGTCCGGGGCCGGTGGCGGCGAGCAGGAGCGCTCCTGCGGCGATGACGCCGACCAGTTCCCAGCCGCCGTCGGTGACGAACACGGTTGTCGGGGAGTGGACGAGCACGACGGCTCCGGTCATGTTCACGACGACGATGACGGCGGCGATGGTGGTGGCAAACCCGACGATCAGCGCGGCACCACCGAGGAGCTCGATGGTCATCGCCGTCGCGGCTACGGCGGCGGGCGCAGGGACGCCCATCTGGGTGAAAGCGGTGACGACCTCGTTGAACCCGGTGGCTTTCTGCGCGCCGTGAGCGATCAGGACACCGCCGATCAGGAGCCGGGCGAGGAGGTGCGCAATCAACGCAACCGTCGGCGGAAGTGGGCGCATGACGGGTTCCCTTCACGATGGATACAGGCGGTCACGATAGTGGTGAGCAACGGGGCCGGCCCGGGTGAACCGCTGCGCCTGGACACCACCCCCGTTTACCCCGGGCCCGGGGCTTCCTAAGAGTTATCTGGAACAGTTCCAGTTTTATGGGGTGGCGCCAGCGCGGCGCTTCAAAGCGGTGGTGCGGTCGAGGTGGGCGAGTGTAGAGGCGCCGGTTCGGGACGTTGTCGTTGCCGGGCTGTCGGGGATGTGGGAGAGCCCCGCCCCGGGGGTGGGCACCCTGTGGGTCAGTGCCGTGGTCCCTCGGGGCGGGGCTCTGTCCTGTGCGCGGTCTGTGTGCTGTTGCTCGACAGAAGAGCAGACCGCGTGGTCGCCGGCGTGGTGAAGGTTGGGCCGTCGGCGAAGCAGTGCTGGGTGGTGCGGATGTTACTTGTGGCCCTTGACGGTGTCTCCGGCGGCGCCGGTCTGGGCGCAGTTGTCGGACTGGTCGGTGACCGAGTGTCCGGACTTCGCGGTGCCGGATCCGAGGATCCCGAGTGCGCCGGTGAGGCCGTTCGCGGCGGCGGCGTCCTCGATGGGGACCTGCAGCCCGATGAGGTTGAGCGGGATGTTGTTGTTGCAGGCCTGGATCGGGACGTTGATGTTGTTGCCGTTGAGGCCGGCGATCAGGCCCTCGGCGCTCTTGTCGATCCCGTCACCGTGGTCACCGCTGTGGGTGCCGTGGGCCATGGCCACCGGGGAGAGCGCCATCAGCGATGCG
>NZ_MCIM01000002.1:127457-129397 GCF_001932405.1 Pseudonocardia sp. Ae331_Ps2
GTTCGCATTCCCGCCCTCTCTTCGTTCCCGGTCCAGAGGTTCACACCGCGTGGTTGATCGAGCAGATTGCGCCGTCCGAGTGCGGTCCGGAGTTGGTGCGGCAGGCGCTGCTGGGCCCGGTGCCGGGAGGAGCGCATCGAGCCGCCGTCTGCGGCGCGGATAAGGAGCATGGTGGCCTCGGCGCTGCACCGCGCCGGGGAGGCCCTGTTCATCCGGGTCACCGCGCGGATCCCGCAGCCGGTCACCGAGCGGCTGCGGGCGCTGATCCCCGCCGGTGACGGCGAGGACGACGCGGACCGCGAATACCGCGAGCAGACCTCGACGGGTCGGGGCGTGGGGGTGGCCGGACGGGCGGGTCCGTCGCTCCTTGCGTTGATCAAGAGCGAAGCGGGCGCGGTCAGCCCGGAGAGCATGCTCACCGAGATCAGCTTGGGTCAGGCCAGGTCGCGGGTGGGGGTGTGTGGCGCCGGGTGCCCAGGATGGTGTCGACCGCCCAGGGTCCGGGGCCGGTGGCGGCGAGCAGGAGCGCTCCTGCGGCGATGACGCCGACCAGTTCCCAGCCGCCGTCGGTGACGAACACGGTTGTCGGGGAGTGGACGAGCACGACGGCTCCGGTCATGTTCACGACGACGATGACGGCGGCGATGGTGGTGGCAAACCCGACGATCAGCGCGGCACCACCGAGGAGCTCGATGGTCATCGCCGTCGCGGCTACGGCGGCGGGCGCAGGGACGCCCATCTGGGTGAAAGCGGTGACGACCTCGTTGAACCCGGTGGCTTTCTGCGCGCCGTGAGCGATCAGGACACCGCCGATCAGGAGCCGGGCGAGGAGGTGCGCAATCAACGCAACCGTCGGCGGAAGTGGGCGCATGACGGGTTCCCTTCACGATGGATACAGGCGGTCACGATAGTGGTGAGCAACGGGGCCGGCCCGGGTGAACCGCTGCGCCTGGACACCACCCCCGTTTACCCCGGGCCCGGGGCTTCCTAAGAGTTATCTGGAACAGTTCCAGTTTTATGGGGTGGCGCCAGCGCGGCGCTTCAAAGCGGTGGTGCGGTCGAGGTGGGCGAGTGTAGAGGCGCCGGTTCGGGACGTTGTCGTTGCCGGGCTGTCGGGGATGTGGGAGAGCCCCGCCCCGGGGGTGGGCACCCTGTGGGTCAGTGCCGTGGTCCCTCGGGGCGGGGCTCTGTCCTGTGCGCGGTCTGTGTGCTGTTGCTCGACAGAAGAGCAGACCGCGTGGTCGCCGGCGTGGTGAAGGTTGGGCCGTCGGCGAAGCAGTGCTGGGTGGTGCGGATGTTACTTGTGGCCCTTGACGGTGTCTCCGGCGGCGCCGGTCTGGGCGCAGTTGTCGGACTGGTCGGTGACCGAGTGTCCGGACTTCGCGGTGCCGGATCCGAGGATCCCGAGTGCGCCGGTGAGGCCGTTCGCGGCGGCGGCGTCCTCGATGGGGACCTGCAGCCCGATGAGGTTGAGCGGGATGTTGTTGTTGCAGGCCTGGATCGGGACGTTGATGTTGTTGCCGTTGAGGCCGGCGATCAGGCCCTCGGCGCTCTTGTCGATCCCGTCACCGTGGTCACCGCTGTGGGTGCCGTGGGCCATGGCCACCGGGGAGAGCGCCATCAGCGATGCGGCCGAGGCGGCGACGACGATCCCGGTCTTCTTCCACATGGGGTATGTCCTCCTGGTTGTTGCTGGCACGTCGGATACGAGGGGAGCCCGTGCCGGCTGCAACGAGAGGGTTCAGGTGGGGTAACTGCAGGTCAAACACTGTCACCCGGCCCGCGCGCGGCGCGCACGGACTGTTGCTGCGACAGCCGTCGCGACCACCCGTACAGGAGGTGTCTGGTCGGACAGGGGACACGGTCGTGTCACGCACCGTGGTCCTTCCTGGTGTGTCCTGATCTGTCCTGGTTCGCCACGGTCCGGCGGCGTCCGGCGG
>NZ_MCIM01000002.1:129885-134133 GCF_001932405.1 Pseudonocardia sp. Ae331_Ps2
GCCTCGCCGAGCACAAGTTGTGTCTGCTCGTGCTCATCGGAGTCCGCGCCGACGGGCACAAGGAGCTCGTCGCCCTCGTCGACGGCTACCGGGAATCGACCGAGTCCTGGGCGGACCTGCTGCGCGACTGCGCGCGGCGCGGCATGCGCGCCCCCGTCCTGGCCGTCGGGGACGGCGCGCTCGGGTTCTGGGGCGCGCTACGGGAGGTGTTCCCCGAGACCCGTGAGCAGCGCTGCTGGGTGCACAAAACCGCCAACGTCCTCGCCGCCCTGCCCAAGTCGGCGCATCCGGGAGCGAAGAAGGCGCTGACCGAGATCTGGAACGTCGAAGACAAACACAAGGCCCTCGGCGCCGTGACCTGCTTCGACGCCGCCTACGGGGCAAAGTTCGGCAAGGCCGTGGCGAAGGTCCGTGACGACCTCGATGAGTTGCTCGCCTTCTACGACTTCCCCGCCGAGCACTGGCAGTACCTACGCACCACGAACCCGATCGAGTCCACGTTCGCGACCGTCCGCCACCGCACCCGCGTCACCCGCGGGCCCGGCTCACGCACCGCCGGGCTCGCGATGGCGTTCAAACTCATCGAAGCCGCCCAGGACCGCTGGCGCGCCGTGAACGGCCCGCACCTGGTCGCGCTCGTCCGCGCCGGAGCAGTCTTCGAGGCCGGACGACTCGTTGAACGACCCGACGACCACACCCACACCGAAGCCGCCTAAAAGATCTTCATCCACAGGTCTTGACGATTGCTCGCCGGCGGATCCGGCGCGCGCCTGGGGTGCGGGCTGATCATGGTCTACCGCGACAGCATCGAGCGCCGTATGTCCGACGTTGGACCCGGTCGACGGGGCGACACCGGCGTCGACCAGGCGCTGGGTGAACCGCAGCGCTGTGTACTGGGCTCCCTTGTCGCTGTGGAAGATCAACTGGCCGGGGCGCAGGTCCCGCGAGCGCAGGGCGTGGTTGAGCGCGGTGAGCACCAGCGCGGTCGTCGCACGGGAGTCGGTGGCCCAGCCGACGACCCGGTTGGAGAACGCGTCACGCACCGAGGCCATCCACAACACGCCCTCGCCGGTGACGATCCGGGTCAGATCGGCCACCCACACCCGGTTCGGCGCGGCCGCGGTGAAGTCGCGTTCGAGCAGGTCCGGCGCCGGCCGGTGGGCGGGGTTCTGCCGGGTCGAGCCGCCCTTCCAGCCGCGGCGCAGGTGGGCGCCCTGCAGGCCGTGCTCGCGCATGATCCGCTCGACGCGCTTGCGGCCGACGTGCACGCCTTGGCGGCGCAGCTCGAGCCAGACCCGCGGGGATCCGTAGGCGGTGGCGAACTCGCTGACCGAGCGGATCTTCACGATCTGTTCGAGGAGCACGGCGTCGTCGAGGTGGCGCTGAGAGGGGTTCGCGCGGCGGGTGCGCCAGTCGTAGTAGGTCGAGACCGGCACACCAAGGACCCGTAGTACGAGACCGGCGGGGAAGCCATGGGCGTCGACGAAGCTCATGACCACCTCCGGGTCGGGCCGATCTCGGAGGCGAAATAGGCGCTCGCCGCGCGCAGGACCTCGTTGACCCGCCGCAGCTCGGCGTTTTCCTTCGCCAGCCTGCGGTTCTCGGCGAGCATGTCGGTCGACGGCCGATCATGGCGCTCGCCGGTGTCGGCCTCGGCTTGGCGGACCCAGCTGCGCAGGGCCTCGTGATGCACCCCGAGCTGCTGCGCGAGCGTCCGGAACGTCGGGCGAGGGTCGGACTCCCGATACAGCCGAACCGCCCGTTCACGCAGCTCATCGGGGTACTTCTTCGGTGCAGTCACCAGTGCCTTCCTTCCTGGCTCTCAAGATCGAACCAGTGTTCAGACACTCCGGCAAAGCGGGGGAACCTCACAGCTCGATCATCACCCGCCGGTTGAGCCGCGCGTACTCCTGCGCCCAGTGCAGGTCGGCCCGGTAGGCGTCCATCTGCGGGGTGCCGGCGAGGAACACGGCCAGGTCGCGGTCGGGCAGCTCCTGGTTGTGCGGCAGCACCTTGGCCTTCTCGATGTGCAGGTTGGCCAGGATGTTGCCGATCCCCCGCGACCCGGAGTGCAGCATCAGCCAGACCCGGTCGTCGCCGTCGAGGCAGAGCTCCACAAAGTGATTTCCGCCCCCGAGCGAGCCGAGCTGCTGGTGGGCCTTGCCACGCAGCTTGTCCTCGCTGGTCCAGGACGCATCGCGCAGATGGTGCAGCCGGTCGAAGCCGCGCCAGAACCCGGCCCAGTCGAGCTCGGTGGGCACTACCTGATGACGGTCAAGGCTAACCAGCCCACGCTGCTGGCCCGGCTGCGTGCGCTGCCCTGGAAGATGACCGGGCCGGCCGCCCGGCAGCGGGCCCGTGGCCACGGGCGGGTCGAGACCCGCACGATCAGCGTGCTCTCCCTGCAGCGGTGCCCGGACCGGGGCGGGGAGTTCTTCCCACACGCCGCCCAGGCCATCCGGCTCATCCGCCGGCGCCGCCCGCTACGTCCGGGCGCACGGTGGAAGACCGTGACCGTCTACGCGATCACCAGCCTGACCGCGTTCCAGGCAGACCCGATCTTGCTGGCCCGCTGGATCCGCGGGCACTGGAACATCGAGAACCGGCTGCACTGGGTCCGGGACGTCTCCTTCGACGAGGACCGCTCCCAGACCCGCACCGCAGCCGGACCGCAGGTCATGGCCGCCCTGCGCAACCTCGCGATCGCCGCACTCCGACTGACCGGGACCACCAACATCGCCGCCGGACTACGCCACCACGCCCGAGACGCCCACCGGCCCTTGACCACCTACAAGATCATCTGACGACTTTGCCGGGGCCCTGGCTGCGCCCCAGCTACACTCCAAGAACTATTCGAATCCCCCCAGGAGATCCAACTTCCGCCGCAGTCCAGGACAACGGCATGCGACCGGCAACGCTAACTCGATAGACCTTGTTTTTCAAAACGCCATCAACCTTAAAGCTAAATTGACACGAACTCCCCACAATGATAGAGTCGCTTAGTTGCCCGGAGCCTATCAATTGCCTCTTCGAGTTCAGCACGGAAATCAGTCCTCCCGCCCGCACTCCTTTGAATTCTCCAGACCCTGCGCAGCCACCGGAAGAGAGAGGGAAGAAGCCGTCCACAACCTTCCGAGAAGGCGATGTCATCAATCCCACGACCTTTCCCTCTACGGTGACTCTACCTTCTTCTGTCATGACCAGAAGTCCTGTCACTGCAAGCAAGATAAATAATATCGACCCGGTCGATACTGCGACAACTCGGAATCGCCTCGAGCGGCCACTAATGACTCTTAAGAGACGCTCCCGAGTTCGCAATGTAACCGTATCCTGATCATCACTTCGCAGTAGCCCCGAACCTTCTCCGCGACTCTCCGACCTCTCGCCTTGACCCATCGGATCAAAAAGACTCACTACTCAGTCCTCATTTCTTTACAGGACTCCATGCCATCTAGGCTGGCCGCTCGGTGTCCTGGGCTCGGTGCGACGGTGCGGTCAGTCGGATTGCGCGTTCTCGGTCCTGTCTGCTAGAAGGAATAGGGCCGCGGTGATTACTGCGGCGACTACAAGTAGAGTATAGGTGACGTCCCATCCGTAGCGTTCGGTGAGTTCAGCCGGTCGTAGCACTTGATCTTGGTTGTTCGGCGGGACAGGATGTTCCGTGCGTGAGATGTTGATGTTGTCGGATCGGGAGGAGATCTCGAGGGGTCTCGCGGAGGGCTTGTCCTACAAGCAGATCGCCTCGGTGGTGGGTCGTGATCGGTCGGTGATCTCTCGTGAGGTCCGTCGTCACGGCGGACGCTACGAGTACCGGGCCGCGGCAGCGCAGGAACGGGCCCTGGCGGCGCGGGAGCGGCCGAAGCAGTTCGCGGTGGACCGTCACCCGCGGTTGCGCGGGATCGTGCATGCTCTGTTGCGTGGTGGCTGGTCACCGGCCTCGATCGCGGGCCGGTTGCCGACCGAGCACCCCGATGACGAGGCTTGTCGGGTGTCTCACGAGGCGATCTACCAGTGGATCTATGCCACCCCGGTGTCCACGCTGGCCCGCGAGCTGCTCGCGCTACGGTCCGGGCGCACCGCCCGACGAGGCGGCGCCAAGCCCCCACCGGCCCCGCGGATCAAGGACCCGACCTACATCGACGCCCGCCCCGCCGACGCCCAGGGGCGCGCCGTGCCCGGCCACTGGGAGGGTGACCTGGTCATCGGCAAGAACGGCAAGACCGCCGTCGCCACGCTGGTCGAGCGCAC
>NZ_MCIM01000002.1:134145-171154 GCF_001932405.1 Pseudonocardia sp. Ae331_Ps2
GGCCTCACAGGCTTTATGGACCTCACAGCCTGGGTCTAGGGCTGGTCGGCGCGGCGGGCTCCGCCGCGCCTGGATCTCCCACGGGGCTTCCTTCCCCGTGGTGATGGCGGTCCCGGCACCTGCAGCCCCCTTCATGATCGCTCTGCAGGTGCCGGGACCAGCTCCTTTTCTATACCCACTTCTCTACCTACCGCGGCCGGGGCGGGCATCATCGCTGCCGCCTGGACGGCGCGGGGTCGCACGACACGTGCTGGACGCCCGAGAGTGCTGCCGGCGCCCGCCGCGGGGCCCGGCCGAGACCGGCGGTCTTGACCCGCACCGGGCGAAGGAAACGCAGGTCCCCGACAGAGTCGCTAGTGCGTTGACCACGAACGTTCACCGGTTTGGTCATGCAGCGGTGCTGGGGCGGCCCCAGCGCTGCTGGCGTTCGCTGCGGACGCGGGCGCGTTCTCGTCGTTGGGCGGCGAGGACGTCGGGGTGGCGGGCGTTGGCGTTGCGCCAGCGCAGGTAGTCCTGCAGCCGCCGGGCCAGGACGGTGTGGTTCGGGTGGTTCGACGCGCTCATCGTGAAGGTGCGCAGCGGCCCGAACTGGGCCTCGATCGGGTTCGCCCATGAGGCGGAGGTCGGGGTGAAGCACAACTCGACCTTGTGCCAGGCCGCCCACGCCCGGATCTTCGGTGTCTTGTTCGCCGAGAGGTTGTCCAGGATGACCTAGACCGGTGCGCCGTCGGGACGGGCCGCGCGGATCGACTGGAGTGCGGCGAGGGTGTGGTCGCCGCCTTTGCGGCGTCGGGTCACGCCCCAGAGCTGGTCGTCGCCCAGGCTGTAGCAGCCGTGGAAGTAGCGGATCCCGTGTGTGCGGGTGTAGGTCGCGGGCAGGCGGGTCGGTTTGGTCTCCGGTGCCCAGGTAACCCCGTGGCAGGGGCGGATCGACAGCGGCCCGAACTGGTCGAAGGCGAAGCAGCGGCCCGGGAATCGACTGATCACCTCCTCGATCCGGTCGAGCTTGGCGTCCTTGTCCGGGTCGGTGGACTCCTTCCAGGTTCGCGTCCGTTGAAACGAGACCCCGGCCTCGCGCAGGATGACCCGCAGCCGCTCACGGCTGATCACAATCCTGTGCTCGTGGCAGCGGCCCCAGGTGAGCGGCGAGTTTGCGGATGCTCCACCGGGTGAACGGCAGGTCCAGCTTGTCCGGGCGGGTGGTGGCCGTCGTGACGATGAACGCGATGTCGGCGTCACTGATCAGGCACTGATCAGGCGGGGACGACCTCCCGCCCACTGAGGGTCCAGCGCGGCCAGCCCCCGCTCGTTGAACGCGTGGATCACATCGCGCACGGTGTCCTCGTCGGCGGCGACCAGGCGGGCGATCGCCGGCACCGGGGTTCCCGACGACGACGCCATGATGATCGACGCCCGACGGACTCGGATCGGGTTCCCCCGCCCGCGGCGCACGATCAGGGTCAGCCGCCGCCCCTCCTCCTCGGTCAGCCGTCGTGCCCTGACCGGTCCAGCCATTCCGAAGCCCCCACTCCCGCCGCCGACGCAACCTCAGCGCCGAGAGTGGGAGTTCCCGACCCGCTCGACCGGGACATCACCCGGCGTGTCGCCAAACCGGTGAACGTTCGTGGTCAACGCACTAGATGATCCTGTAGCGAGCCGCGGCGCGTCGGCGCAGAGTGGTGATATAGCTGGCCCCAGGTAGGTGTGGCGCGGCGGTCAGTCTGCGCCGTCCGCTGCTGCCGATCGCGACTTTGCCGGGGCCCTGCCAGCAACGGGACCGGTTTGGGACCGGCCGGGGATGTGGCCCGGGGTGCGGATGGTCGGGGCCGGGTCCCGGCGGTGTTGTGCCGTGTCCGGTTACCGTGGGCGCAATTCGGTCTGTGGATATTTCTGATGGGTGGGGTTGCGGTGGGGTATGAGCGTTCCAGGGCGTCGGGGTCGGGTTCGTCGGATCGGCAGCCGTCGCGGCAGTCGTCGGCGCGGCGTGTGCCGGATCGGTGGGCGGGGTCTGGGTCGGGGCGGGGGCCGTGGGGTCCGTCGCCGGCTGGTGGTGTGGAGCGGTCGTATTTTTGTCGTTCGTGCAAGTTGACGGCGGTGGGGATCAGCGTCCCGACCGGTTGGTATTTGTTGGAGCGTTCCCCGGGTGGTGGGGGGCGGCATCTGCGGTTGGGGATGTACTGCTCGTTGGCGTGTGTGTTGTCCGCGGCGGAGGATCTGAAGCTCGGGGAGAAGGAGCATGCTGGGCGGTTGGGGACGCCGGCGGATGCGGAGCGGGATCGTGCTCGGATTTTGGAGCGGGCGGAGACGATGATCCGGCGGGGGATGTCGGCGAAGGCGGCGGCGGATGTTCTGCAGGTGCCGCCGGCGGCGTTGCGGACGTGGTTGAAGGCCGCGGGGGTCGCGGTGGTACCTGACTCTGCAGAATCTGCTGCGGAGTCTGTGGGGTCTGCGGCGTCGCGGGCGGCGGTGACGCCGGTGTTCGCGGCTCCGGGCAGCGTCCCGCCCCCGGCGGCTGGGACGGGACGTGCTGGCGCCGGCGCGGTGCAGGCCGCGGCGGCGTCGCAGGTGGGCCCGGGCGCGGGACACTCTGCCGACGTCACTGCTGGTGTTACTGCTGGTGTGGTGTCCGGGTCGGGGTCTGCTCGGGGTGAGGGTAGCGGTGTGGGCGGTGGTTCGACAGGTCCGGGGCAGAGGAAGCCGACCGGCCCGAAGGGCAGCGGGGGAAAGGGCGCCGGGGGAAAGGGTGCTGATGGGAAGGCTGGGGGGGTGCCGGGTGGGGTGAAGCCGGGTCAGGATCCGGTGTTGGGGAAGTACACGTCTCCGCGGGCGTTGTTGCATCATTGGCGGCAGGTGGAGCGGATCACGGATCTGGAGATCGGTGCGGTCCCGGCGGGGGTGGGGAAGTCGGGGCATCCGCAGGGGTTCGCGGCGACGGTGTCGGCGCGGCTGTTGGTCGGGGATGCTGCGGGTGAGGTGGTCACGTGTACGGCGACGGAGGGGGCGAAGATGAAGGCGTGTGATGTTGCTGCGTATGCGGTGGCGAAGATCTTGCGCCCGATCATGGACGCTGCCGCTGTCGCCGCTGCGGCGGCCCCGCCTGCAGCGGCCCCGCCTGCGGTATCGGCGGGTGCCGCTGCCTCTGCTCCCCCTGCCTCTGCTCGGCCCGCCCCAGGTCGGCCTGCCTCTGCTCTCGTCCCCGAGTCAGGGCGGCGTGGCGGCGTTGCGGGTGGTGCCGGCCCGGATCATGCCTCACCTCAGCCTGCTGGTGGTCCGGCTGCCACTGGCCCGGCTGGTGGTGGGGTGGATGCGCGGGTGGTGCGGGAGTGGGCTCGCGTGAACGGTTATGTGGTCGGGGAGCGTGGCCGGATCCCAGCGCAGGTCCGGGCGGCTTATCTCGCTGCGGCGGCCGGGTCGGTGCCCGGCCGGTGAGTAGGGGCGGATGACTATCCCCGACGACGACGACGACACCGACACCGACACCGACGACGCCGACGACGCCGACGCTGCTGCTGCCGCGTCGGCTGGGGCTGCGTCGGCTGGGGCTGCGGTGGGTGAGATCGTGCGGGTTCGTCGGGTCGGGGATGCGGTGCGGTCGGCTCGGCGGGCGGCGCGGGGGGTGGAGCCGCATCCGGTGTGGGGGCAGCGGGAAGCGGATGCGCTGTCGGCTCTGGGGGTGGTGGCGGCGTTTCTGGATCATCACGCTCACACTGATGTCGCTCGGGTGGTCACCGACACGCTGCTCGCTTCCCTCAGTTCCCTCGGCTTCCGCGCCGGTTGTGGTGACCTCTCCGGTTGTGGTGACCGCGCTGCTCGTGGTGACGTCGGGGATCCCGCGGACCGCCCGACCGGCCCGGCCGGCGCGGGTGGCCCGGCAGGCGCGGGTGGCGCGGCGCCGGCCGGTGCTGTTGGGTCGGGCGCTGCTGGTTCTCGGAGTCGTCGGGGGCCGGCCCGGCGTGGTGTCGCCCATGACGGGGATGTCCCTCTGGCGTTGTGGCCGCTCGCCGACCCTGCCGACCCTGCCGGTTCCGCCGGCCCTGTCTGCCCCGATGACTCCGGTGGAGTCGAGGTTCCCGGCGGTTCTGCTGCGGGTGCCGGTGGTGAGGTCGCGGTGGCCGACTTGTCTGCCCCGTCGGTGGGGGTGGTGCGGGCGTGGGCGCAGGCTCAGGGGTATGCGGTGGGTGCTCGGGGGCGGTTGTCGGGGCAGGTGCGGGATGCGTATCTGCGGGCGCATCCGGAGTTGACCGATCCCGGTCGTGGTGGGCTCGGTCCGGGCTGATCCGCTGTGCCCGGCCCCCCGGGGCCTGGGGGTTTTCTGGATCGTTTCCAGTTTTATGGGGCCGGTGTAGAGCCGCCGGTTCGGGTCGGAGCCGGCACCAGTGAGCGTTTTTCGTCCTGGTTGACGACACCAAGAGACAGGCGCTCGCTAACAGCGGAGGTGCGCGTGTGGATGCTCTTACCGCAGGTCATGCGGGCGATCATCCGGTGGGGGGACACCGCGGGAGCGTCGCTGTGACCTGCACGAACGGCAGGTTGGAAAACACTCAGTGTCTTCCTTCCTGGTTCTCAAGATCGAGCCAGTGTTCAGACACTCCGGCAAAGCGGGGGGACCTCAGGGGATGTGGGAGAGCCCCGCTCCGGGGGGTGGGCACCCTGTGCGTCAGTGCCGTGGTCCCTCGGGGCGGGGCTCTGTCTGTGTGCGGTCTGTGTGCTGTTGGTGGTCAGGCGAGCAGACCGCGTGGTCGCCGGGTTGGTAAAGGCTCTACCCAGCGTGCGGTGGGGTCGGGGTTGTTACTTGTGGCCCTTGACGGTGTCTCCGGCGGCGCCGGTCTGGGCGCAGTTGTCGGACTGGTCGGTGACCGAGTGTCCGGACTTCGCGGTGCCGGATCCGAGGATCCCGAGTGCGCCGGTGAGGCCGTTCGCGGCGGCGGCGTCCTCGATGGGGACCTGCAGCCCGATGAGGTTGAGCGGGATGTTGTTGTTGCAGGCCTGGATCGGGACGTTGATGTTGTTGCCGTTGAGGCCGGCGATCAGGCCCTCGGCGCTCTTGTCGATCCCGTCACCGTGGTCACCGCTGTGGGTGCCGTGGGCCATGGCCACCGGCGAGAGCGCCATCAGTGATGCGGCCGAGGCGGCGACGACGATCCCGGTCTTCTTCCACATGGGGTATGTCCTCCTGGTTGTTGCTGGCACGTCGGATACGAGGGGAGCCCGTGCCGGCTGCAACGAGAGGGTTCAGGTGGGGTAACTGCAGGTCAAACACTGTCACCCGGCCCGCGCGCGGCGCGCACGGACTGTTGCTGCGACAGCCGTCGCGACCACCCGTACAGGAGGTGTCTGGTCGGACAGGGGACACGGTCGTGTCACGCACCGTGGTCCTTCCTGGTGTGTCCTGATCTGTCCTGGTTCGCCACGGTCCGGCGGCGTCCGGCGGCGTCCTGTGGGGTCGGGGGCCTGAGTGTCGGGGTGGGCCGGGCCGTCGCCGGAGGGGTGGGCGGCCCGGCCCTGGTGGGCGGTCGCGGGTGGCGTGCGCTCCCCGGCGCGCCGGGTGGGTGCGACCGCTGCAGACCCGAACACCTTCAGTGTGACGTATCGCACTGCGTGGGGGAAGGGTGTTGTCGTGGGTGCGGTGCCGGGGTGTCAGGGGTGGCGGGTCAGGGTGGTGGTGGTGTCGTCGCCGGCGGGGCCGCGCAGGACGAGGGTGTTGTTGGTGATGTCGGCGTGGCTGGTCTGGGTGAGCCAGTCGGCGATGGGGATGTTCTCGCAGGTCATGAGGGTGGTCGGGTTGACGGTGGCGGTGAATGTGCCGTCGGTGTGGACGCCCCAGGTGCCGGTCAGGTGGTTGCAGCCGTCGGAGCCGGTCCAGTGTCCGTCGGGGGTGAACTCGACGAACGCTCGTCCTGCGGTGGTGTCGTGGGTGGGGGTCCAGTGGCCGATCAGGGCCTGCTGCAGGGGATGCGCGGAGGGGGCATCGGTCGGCATCGGCAGCGTGGTCGGCGTGGTCGGCGTGGTCGGGGCAGTCGGGCCGGTCGGTGTGGTGAGTGCGGCGGGTGTGGCGGGGAGGGGGCCGACGGCGTGGGGGCCGTCGGTGTCGGTGGTGGTGGTGTCGGGTCGGGGCACGTGGACTCCTGCGGTGGGGTGCGGGGGCTGGTGCTGTCCGGGTTCCCAGACCTCGTAGTAGGGCTGCTGGGCGGCGGCGGGCTGGGGGGCCGCGGCGGCGGTGGTGCTGGTGGCGAGTGCGCCGGTGGTGGTGAGTGCGGCGGCGGCGAGGAGTGCTGCGGCACCGGCGCGTCGTGTGCGGGAAGTCGTGTGCATGGGTTTCACCTAAACACGGTTACTGACGGGTAGGTCTGGTCGACGGTAGGTGACCGCGACGCCTGCGGCGGAGCGGGGTGGGTGTCGCCTCCGGCGGAGCAAGTTGTGTGTTTTCTAGTAGAAAACACGCGTCGGGTCGTCGGTCGTGCGACACTCACCTCGGGCTCTCGCCCGGGGGTGTGCTGGGTTTGAGTGGGTAGGAGGTCGTGAGCGGATGGCGGGAATGCGTCGTGGGCGTGCGGTGGGGGGGCGTCCGCATTCGTTGACGGTGTGGTTGTCGTCGGAGGAGCGGGTTGTAGTGGAGGCGGCGGCGGTGCGGTCGGGGATGGCTGTGGGGGCGTGGTTGGGGGTGGCGGGTGTGCGGTCGGCGGAGGCTGATGCGGCGGGGGTTGACGGGGCTGGGTCAGGTGTGTCGGTGCGGTCGGCGGGGTTGTCGGGTGCGCGGATGCAGGCGTTGATGGGGTTGCGGGCGGAGTTGATGGAAGACCGTCGGGTGCTGCGCAATGTGGGGGGGAATCTCAATGACATCGCTCGTGTGGCGAACGTCGATGGCGTGGTGGAGGTGTCGGCGGGGCGGGTGTTGGACCTTGTCGGTAGGGCGGTGGAGCGGATTGATGCGTCGGTCGCGGTGGTGGATGAGCAGGTGGGGGTGGAGCGTGCGGTGGTGCGGTCGCGGTCTCGTGCTCAGTGGGTTCCGGGTTCGGTCGCGGAGGGGTCCGGAGGGGCGCGGTGATCGCGAAGATCAGTCGGGGGTGGCGGCTGAGTGGGCTCGTCTACTACCTGATGGGCCCCGGGCGGGCGAACGAGCACGTCGATCAGCGGGTGGTTGCGGCGTGGGATGGCTGTGTGGAGGTGCACCAGCCGTCACTGCGTGCGGATGGGAGCTTTGATGTCTCCGGTGTGGTGGCGGAGTTGAGCGATCCTGCGGTCGCGGCGGGGGTGTCGTTGAGACCGCAGGCGGGGGGAGAGAGGCGACCGAAGCAGGGCCCGGTGTGGCATTGCTCGTTGCGGTGCGCTCCGGAGGACTCGGAGCTCAGTGATGAGCAGTGGTCTGAGGTCGTCGAGGATTTGATGGATCGGACGGGGATCGCACGGCGGGGCGATCTGGACGGATGCCGGTGGGTCGCGATCCGCCACGCTGGTGATCATGTGCATGTGGCGGCGGTGTTGGTGGGGCAGGTGTCGGGGCGGCGGGTGTCGCCGTCGTTTGACCGGCGTCGGGCGCGTGAGACATGTCAGGTGTGGGAGGAGCGTCTGGAGTTGACGCGGACGGCGGCGGCGGATCGGTCGTCGGTGTCGGGGCCGTCGCGGGCGGAGTTGGAGAAGGCCACCCGTCTGGGGTGGGAAGGTCCGTCGCGGGTGTGGTTGCGGCGTCAGGTGCGGGCGGCGGCGGTGCAGGCGCGGGATGCGGAGGGGTTCGTGTCGGTGTTGTCGGGGCTGGGGGTGTCGGTGAGGCCTCGTTACGCGGCGGCGGGGGATCGGGCGAGTGGGATGGTGGGGTATGCGGTGTCGGTGCCGGGGGACAAGAACGTGGAGGGGCGGTCGGTGTGGTTCTCGGGTCGGCGGTTGGCGGCGGATCTGTCGTTGCCGAATCTGAGAGCGCGGTGGGCGTCGGCTGTAGCGGGGTCGGGTTCGGGGAAGTCGGCGGCAGTGGTGGAAGGCTCGTTGGGGGCGCGGGTGTCGTCGGAGCGCTGCGCTGCGGTGGTGGCCGGTGCGGTGTCGGCGATGGGGCAGGCGGCTGCGGCGTTGTCGGCTGCGCGGTCGTCGTCGGGGGGACTCTCTGACGGTGACGGGGATGGTGTTGCGCACGCGGTGGGGGACATGCTGGCTGCGGTCGGTGTCGTGACCGCAGGCCAGGATCCTGGGGGGCGGGTGGCGGCCGCGGCAACGGATGTGTTCGATCGGGCAACTCGGGTCCCGGGGCGGGTGTTGCCGTCGCGGTGGTCTCCGGTCGCTGTGGGGTTGCGGTCGGCGGCGTGGGAGTTGGCGGCGGTCCGGGGTCTGGGCGCCTCCGGTGAGGCGGATGCGGGCCGGTTGATCGTGGCTGTGGCGGCGGTGGTCGCGGAGGTCGCGGCGTTGCGGGAGGCCCAGCAGCGGCCGGCGCAGGCTGCGGCTGCGCGGCGGGGCTACGCGGTGTTGGCTGCTGTCCCGGCTTCGGCGGCTGTTTCGGTGGGTCGGGCCTCGGTGCTGGTGCAGGATCGTCAGGATTTGTCTCGTCCGGTGGGGCCGGTGTCGCCGTTGCGGTCCGCGTCTTGGGGGCGTGGGGGCGAGTCTCCTGGTCGCAGCCCCGGGCTCAGGCGGTAGGGGGCGGGTCGGCGTCTCCGGGTTCGGCCTGCGGGTGTCACAGCATCAGGTGCAGTGCGGTGTTGGTGGCGTCGAGGTCGAAGTGGTTGGGGTCGTACTGGTCTGATCCCCACCATTGGACTCGGTCGGCGTGTTCGGGGTGGTCGGGGTCGGCGAGTGCGTCGAGGAATTCGGCGTAGCCGGGTGTGCCGCCGACGTCTTCGGGTGGGCAGGCGCCGCGGCCGTCGATACAGCGTGGGTAGCGCACTGCGGGCTCGGCGGTGGTGAGCGCGGTGACGCTCAGGGTGTGGTGCCAGTTGTCGCCGAAGTCGTAGACGTAGTCGGCTTCCTGCCCGACCTGGAAGAGCTGGGCGAGGGTGACGGCCTGCTCGTCGTGGGTGCGGTCGCCGAGGTCCCAGGCGGGGTCCCAGTCCGGGTCGGGGATGCCGTAGCAGGTGTCGTTGATGGTGAACCTGTGCAGGTGGGAGCTCTCCCACCCCATTGCTTCCTGGATGACCTGGTGCAGGTCGGCGAGGGTGGCCTCGGCGGGGACCTCGACGGTCCGGTGGACCTCGGGGTCGACCTCGAGTAGCGCGATCCCGATCCGGAAGATCGCCGACCGCCCCGCCGCCGGCTCGGGTGTCGGCGCTGTCGCTGGTGGGGGTGCCGCTGCTGGTGTTGTGCTGGCGGTAGGAGTCATGGGCTGTGATGTTCTCATCGGGTACGCCCGGTCTCGGGTAGAGGTCCGTGCAGGTGTTCGTGCAGGTGTCGGCGCAGGTGTTGCGGGTTCACGGTTTCTGTCGGGCGTCGTGGATGAGGTCGGTGGCGTAGTTCTCGCGTCGGATGCGTTGGTCGTGGTAGAGCAGGGCGGCAGCGCCGATGCTGTAGCTGCAGCTGATGGCGAACACCCCGGCCAGCGGGGTCGCGGCGGTCAGGATCGCGATCCAGGGTGGGGCGATCATCCCGATCCCGATCCCGATGATGATGGCGGGGACGGTGATCAGGGTGGTGGGGATCAGGATGATCACGCTGATCGCGGCGAGGACGGCGAAGCAACGCCACCAGGACCGATGGACCAGCTCCAAGGACCGTCGTAGGGCTGCCCCGGCGGTGAGTCCTTCGATGACTGCGGCGGCGGGGGCGAGGGCGATCAGGATGGAGACATAGATCAGCAGGAGGGCGGAGGCCACGGTCAGGATCGCGACCACTGCGGTGATGGTGTCGGTCCCGACAGTGTCGGGGATGTCCGGGGATATCCAGGATGGGATCGCGGCGGTGGTCTCGATGAGGGTCGGGATCAGGCTGAGGGCGGCCACGACTGCCCACACTCCGTAGAGGGCCCGCAGGTGGGGGCGGGCCGCGGTGAAGGCCTGGGACAGGGTGAGCCGGTCCCGGCCGAGGACGGCGGGGCGCAGCGTGGACAGCACGACTGCGTGCGCGGGTGGGGCGACCACGAACAACAGCGCGGTCAGCACGAGGGTGAACAGCAGGTCCCGTGGTGAGGTCGCCACCGGTGCTGCTGCGGCTGCTTCAGCGGCGGCCGGGTCCGCTGCTGTGGCGATGGTGTCGAGGTCGAGGATCCACCAGCCGGCCAGCCCGCCGACTCCGAACAGGGCAAGTGCTGAGAGCAGGGTCGGGACCAGCACGGCTGCCGGGTTGGCGCGGATGAACCGGCCCGCCGCCGCCACGATCTCGTGCCACCGCAACGCCTGCAACGACACGATCCCCGGCTTCGGCGCCGGTAGGCCCGGTCCTGCCGGATCGTGAGACCCGGGTGAATCATCTCTACCCATCGATTTCTTTCCACTCTTTCGTTGGGGGAGGGCGTATTCGTTGTATCGGTGCCGCCCGGGGGGAGGGGAATCAGTCCAGAATTATGGCACCGTTCAGCGTCGGAGGTTCGCTGCGGCTGTCGTTAGCGACCGAATACGGTCTGTGGTGATTTTCGGGGGGCTCATCTCGCGGGCGGCGTGCGGTGAGTGGCTCCTCGTCCGATCCGGATCGCCACCAGGGGACTGGTGATGATTCGTTGTGTGTACGTCGTTGGGTGCACGATCGGTAGTGCAGCACGGAGTCGTCGATCCGGGCAAGGTCAGCTGCTCGTCCCGCACGCGTAATGACGGAACCTGTGGTTCGGTGCGAGGTTAGTTCGAAATGGGATGTATGCGCGTTTTCGCCGAGTCAGGGGTGGAGTCGTGGTGCGTGGGCGTTCTGTTGTTTTCGGCCGGCGCGGGCCGGGAATGGCGGCGTGGGCGGCGGCGTGTCTGTTTCTGCTGGGCGGTCGAGGGGTGTGGTGATGGAGGCTGGGGCCCTGTCGTCGGGGTGCGCGGCCGGGGCAGAGTCGTTCTCCGGTTCTTGCTGGTCAGGATCGAGTTCCCTGTGCTGTTCCTGAGTGGGCTCATCGGCGGCGAGGTCGGGAGGCTGGATCGCGGTGGGGTGGTCGGAGGAGAGGATGGTGTCGATGTAGTCGTCGTCGGCTGTGGTGCCGGCGCCACGGGACGCGCGGAGTGCTTCGCGGTCGAGGGCGTTGGTCGGGTCGAGCTGGCCGATGTCGAAGGGTGTCGGCGGCACCTGCTCGTCCACCGTGCTTTCGTCCATCCTGCTCTCGGTGGCTGTGCTCTCGGTAGTCGCCGTCGGGATCGTGCTGGTCGGTGCGTCGGTGTTCTGCCTGGCGTCAGCGGCGTCTCCGGCCGCGGTGTCGTGTCGTTTGCAGAAGGTGAGGCTGCGGTCGAGGACCGAGCGCAGGTAGATCGCCGGGGCGCGGGCGGCGCGGACCCGTTGGGTGGGTACCCGGGCGAGTTCAGCGGCCAGGTAGTTGGTGGCGGTGTCGTCGTGGTGCCAGGTGTGGAGTCGGCGGGCGAGGCTGGGCCAGTGCCGGCACGCGGTGACCGCGGTGGTGGTGTCGGGGTCGAGGTGGCGGCGTAGGAGCTGGGCTGCGGCGTGCAGGTCGGTCCCGTGTTGTGGCGGCGCGGCCCGGTCGTGGCCGCTGGTCGGGGGGCGTGGCTGCTGCTGAGGTGCGGTGATGCCGTCGGCGGCCAGGGTGTCGAGTGCGGCGGCCAGGGCGGCGCGGGGCCGCTCGCGGTCGAGGGTGTCGGGGTCGATCGCGGCCAGGACGTCGGTAGGGCGGTAGCCGCGTTCGTCGAAGTCCCGGAGGCGGCGGTGCAGGCCTTCGAGGGAGCCGCCGTCCGGGGCGTCGAGGTTCGGGGCGGCGCTGTCCGGGTCCGGGCCGACCGGGTCTGCGTTGTGGAGGACTGCGGTGGTGAGGTCGGGGTGGTCGGGCCAGGCGGTGTGCAGGGCGTGGCGGACGTGCTCGGTGAACTGGGTGTTGGTGGTGCGGAGCTGGGTGCGGGCGTGGTCGGCGCGCAGGCAGCCGTAGACGCCGAGGTCACGTAGTTGGAGCAGGGTGCGTTGCTGGCCGACCGCGACCTCGTCGCGCAACGCGGCGGCGAGGTCGCGGTCGGGGACGACGACGAACACCGACAGCTCTTTCCCCCCGTTATCCCCGCTCTGGCCGTGGGCCCACAGGCCCCAGCGGCCCGGGCCGCCGGAGGGCGCGGTTGCGGGGATGGGGCCGATAGTGGTGTGGACGGTCCATCCGAACTGCGGGTCCGGGCTGGTCAGGAACTCGAATCCGGCCGTGGCGGCGGAGCCGGCTGCTGCGGCGTGGCGGAAGGCGGTCTCGTCGGCGGCGGCCATCGCCGCGACGCGCGGGTCGAGATCGCTCGCGTACTGGGCGCCGCGGCGCAGCGCGGCGTGTTGGTGGCTGAACGCGGCTCGGCCGTGGGTGAGGCGGTGGTGGCGCAGGGTGGTTGCGATGGTCAGCGCGAGCCGTACCCAGGTTTGGGACTGCTCGCGGCCGAGCCCGAGGGCTGGGACTTCGCTGATCGGGGCGTCCGGCGCTGCCGTCATCGCTGCTGCCCCTTGTCATCTGCGTCGTCGGTGGCCATAGCCTCGCCGGGTTCGGGTTCGGGTTCGTCGGGGTGGGGGTCTTGGCGGAGGTAGCCGACGGTGGGGTCGCCCCGGCCGGGTGGGCGGTGCTGTCCGCCTGGGCAGGCGGCGAAGGGCCCGTGGTCGCTCATCAGGACCTCGAGGGCATGGTCGAGGTGCTCGAAGTAGGCGACCAGGGCGGTGCCGGTGCCGGTCTCGGGGTCGGTGGCCTCGCCCCAGGCCCGGTACAGGGCACCGAAGCGGGCGACGGCTTCACGGTGGCGCCACCAGGAGCGACACCACCGGATCCGCCCCTGCCCCTGGGGCAGTTTCCGCTCGCACCGCTCGGCGATGGTGCGCCGGACCCACGGGAGCAGGACCAGTATGTCCGGTGCGGCGCGGCGGTCCCTGTCGTCACAGCCGTCCTCGTCGCCGTCCCTGTCGCCGTCTGTGCCCGCGGCGGTGTCCTGGGTGCTGTCCCGTGCGGTGCGCAGGGTTGCCTCCAGCCGGTCGAAGGTTCCGGCGAGGGTGTCGAGTTCGTCGGTGAGGGCGGCGACGCGGCGGTCGAGCAGGGTGTGGTCGTCGCGGAGCGTCTCGATCAACACCACATGATCAGCGCGACGGTCTTCGGTGTCGCCGGTTCCGGTGCCGGTGTGGCTGGTGCTGTTGCTGCTGGTCACGGTGACTTCGCGTCCGCGTCTTGGTCGTGGTGTTGTTGGGTGTGGGGTCGGAGGCGGTGGGCGAGGGGGTTGTCGGGGCCGAGGTGGGTGATCGCGGTGTGGCGGATCTCGGCAGCTACCTGGGTGGCGGCGGTGGTGATGTCGGTGTGGGTGTGTCCGGTGCCATCTGGTTCGCGGTACCAGGGCATGAGTTCGACGACGGTGGGGCGTGCCCCGGTGGCCAGGCAGATGGCGTAGCGCTTGTCGAGGGCGGCGATGTCGGCGACCGACATCGCCGCTTTGTCCCTGGTGGAGTACGAGGTGGAGGTACCGCCGCTGGAATGGGTACGGGAGACCGTCGGGAGTTCGAGGTCGCCGAGCAACGCGGAGAGGTGGCGGGTGAGGTCGAGGTCGGTGACCCCGGCCCCGACCAGGGTGATGGTGGCGGCGCCCCAGAGCTTGTTCATCCCCGCCGCGCCCCAGACGTCGGTGCCTTGGGGGAAGGACTGCAGGAACGTGGCGACCTGGATGCTCATGGAGCCGAAGTAGGAGTAGAGGTCGGGCAGGTTCGCGATCGGGCATACGTTCGCGGCCTCGTCGAGGATGACACGCAGCGGCGGGTCGCAGCGTCCGCCTTGGGCGGCTGCGGTGTGGGCGGCGATGCGCAGGAGGTGGTCGACGACGGCGGCGATGACCGGGGCTCCGGAGCCGGGGCCGTCCTGGGTGAGTAGATACAGGGTGTCCCGCGGCGGTGTGACCTGGCCGGTGTCGGGGTCGGTGTGGCCGACGATGAAGGTCCACGGATCCAGCTCGGCCACGGCGGCGGGATTCTCGGGTGGGGTGCGCCAGGTCTGGGGTGGGGTGATGATGCGGGTGACGTGTTCGTTCTCCAGGGCGCCGAGGGTGGTCAGGGCGCCGGCGAAGATCCCGCCGCGGGTCTCGGCGGGTGCCTCGTACTGGGCTTGCAGTCCGTCGGCGACCTCGCTGAACCCGTGGGTGCGCAGGATGGCGACCGGGGTGGGGTCTTCGGTGGCGGCCCAGCGGCGGACGTCGCGGATCGATACCGGCGCCCCTGCCGGTGCGCGGTCGGTGGGGATGCGGTCCCCAGCTCTCGCCGAGTAGGCGGCGGCGAGGACCAGGGCGGCGAGCAGACGCCGGGAGGATTGGGCGAAGAACTCCCCGCTCCCGGTGCTGCTGGTGGTGGGACCGGTGAAGTGGGCGAGCAGGGTGGAAGCGTCCGCGAGGTCGTGGACCGGGGCCAACGGGTCGAGCCACCAGGTCTGGTCGATGCCGGTGAGGTGCTGTGGATCGGCCACCCACACCCGGGCCCCGTCGATGGCGGCGCGCAGGCGTGCGGTGAGGGTGTAGATGTCGTTTTTGTTGCTGGTCGCGATCACCGGCCCGGGCGCGGACAGGATCGCGGGAACGACCAGTGCGGATGTCTTGTTGGAGCGGGGTCCGGCGATGACCAGGATGACGTCTTCCTCGGAGGCGTAGACCCGCCGTGCTCGCTCGCCACCCACGACACCGTCCAGGATGCTGTTCGGGATACGGCCGAGGAGCATGCCGAGGTCCCGCTCATCCATCTGCCGGGGCCGGTGTTGCTGTGCGTCGTGCGGGTCGGTGGCCTGTGGGTGAAGCAGAGACGGGCGCAGCTCGGTGGCACGGTGGTGGGCGGCGCGGCCGCGCATCCCGGGCAGCGCGTTGCGGGTGAGCGCCCTCGGGGGTCGTCCTGGGCGGGTCGTGTCGCGCACGCTCCATGCCACGGTGATGGCCACGATTGCCGCGGCGAGGACGAACGCAGCGATGACGAGGACGGTCCAGAACAGCGGTCGTGACCCGGCATGGCCGATGAGTGGGTCGAGGTTTCCGGTCCCGGTGGCGGTGATCAGGGCTTTCGTCGTGGCCGAGCCCCATCCCGGTGCCGTGTCCGGTCCGGCGAGGGCTGCGGCCGACCAGACGAGGGTGATGGCCCCGGTCCCGGTGGCGAGGACTCCGATCAGCGCGAGCGGGGCGGCGAGTTGGGCCCATGGGATCCCTGGCTGGTGCTGCGGCGGCGTGGTCACGGGGCGGTCACCGCCGGGCCCGGGTGGTGTCATCGGGGGTGGGGCGTGGCTGGTGGTGCTGTCCCGGGTCGGTCGGGGGTCTCTGGCCCGGGGCGGCACCACCAGTGCCATCGGACGTGGGTCCGGTATCGCGGTGGTGATGCTGCCAGCTCACTGCCCTCTCTGGGGGGTTGTGATGGGGTTCATCACTTTCGTCCGGATGTGCTTGTGGGTGCCACGGGCGGGTCTTCCCGCTCTGGGTGCTGGTGATCGTCATCGTGTTGTCTCCCTGGCCGGTGGCCGGTTCCAGGCGTGGTCGGTGTTGTAGAGGTCGAGTTCGTCGGGTGTGAGGGTGAGGTGGATGGGCAGGCCGGTGCGGCCGCCGGACTTGATCAGGTATTTGCCGCGGCCGGGGTGGAGTTGTCCGGGGACCCAGGTAGGTGGGGCGGCCCAGCCGCGCACCATCGCGTGTTCGGCGTCGCTGAGTGGGGTGATGGTGTGGAGGCGGTCGAGGTCGGCGGCGGTCATGCCGCCGAGGACGGTGATGGCGTTGCGGCCGGCCATCCCGCGGGCCTTGGCGCGGTCTTCGAGGGTGGGCAGGGCGTCGAGGTCGTCGAGGGAGTGGGTGACCTGGGCGGAGATCTCCCCGCGATGCCGACCCAACCTGGTGACGCGGTCGGAGAGCTCGACCAGCCCGGGAGCGACGCGCAACGCTCGCCAGAGTTCGTCCTGGACCCGGAACACCGTCCGGGTCCGGCCGAGCCCGGTGTTGGCGTCGATGACTCCCGCCGCCCATGCCCACGCTGAGAGCATCGCGGCGGCGACGACGTCATCGTCGTCGTGATCCAACGCCGAAATATCCAGGGACAGCGCGGGGGTGTCGAGATCGGCGGTGACGGTGGACGGCCGGTCGAACAATCCGCGCAGTGATCCGGAGCAGATCAGGGTGAGGGTGTTGATCAGCTCGCGGGCCTCGCGGCGGTAGTGGGGCTCGGTGTCGGAGGCGGTGACGGCCAGCATCGCCGCCGGCGGGGCGCTCAGGACTCCGAGGATGTCACCGATCACCGGCTCGGCACCGTCCCCAGCGCTGTTTCCGGGGCTGTTTCCGGGGCTGTCTGGGGTGGTGTGGTCGAGGGCGGTGGCGAGCATCCGGCGTTCGGTGACGGTGACCGGGGCGCGGCGCACGATCACCACCAGCGCTTCCAGCAGCGAGAGGCGTCGGGCGCGGATCGTCTCGATCAGATGGGTGCGTTCGGTCCCGACCGCAGCCTGTAGGGCGGCGCGTAACGGGCCCGCATCCAGGGGATTCAACGAGTGCAGTCCGCGGCCGAGGCGCCAGACGGTGCCGCCGAGATGGGTGACGAGGTTGGTGTATTCGCCTTTGACATCGCCGGGGACAACGGCGGTCGCGCCGAAGGCGACCAGGCCGGTGAGGAGGCGTTTCACGATCGTCGACTTCCCGATACCGGGTTGTCCTTGGATCCACATGCCGGTGTTGGACACCAGGCCGGTGCGCAGCCAGTGGGCGGGGTCGAGGCCCACGGGTTCACCGGTGTGCAGGTGGCGCCCGACCGGGACGCCGCGGGGTGCGGCACCGCCGGCCACCGCGAAAGGAAACAGACCGCAGATCTGAGAGGTCGTTGCTTGCCACATGATCCCGGGTTCGACGTTCGTCGCGCGGCCGCCGCCGCGAGCCGGCCATCCCCACGCTGGCGGCAGGTTCTGTCCTCGGGTCTGCTGCGCGGAGACCAGGTCGGGCGCGGCCGGGTGCATCGGCTCACCCGGGTGGCCGGGATCGAGATCGGTCGTGGCCATGAACGTCTGCTCTCCGAGGGTGCGCGGCGGCTAGTGGCGGTGGTGGAGTTCGTCGGGATTGACGCCGATGCCGAGGGCGGCGGCGAACCCGGCGGTGTGGGCGCCGTTGAGCCGGCGCAGCCGGAGTTTGCTGTGTCCGGCGCGTTGTTCGCAGTCGGCGACTGCGGCGGGGAGCAGGTCGGGGTCGGTGACGGTGGTGGTCACATACAGGGTGAAGCGGCCCAGGCCGGCGCCTTCGGCTTCTTCGCGGGCGGTCTGGATCGCGCGGGCGAGGTCGTCGCGGTCGCGTTGGGTCTCGTCGCGTTTCGTCTTTCGGGCCCAGGAGCGGCGGATGTGGGTGTGGGTGATCTCCCGTTCGACTTCGGTGGCCGCGGCGGCGGCGTTGAACGGGGTGTAGAGCAGGGTGGCGCGGCGGGCGAAGGGGCCGGGGGCCAGTAGCGGGCCCAGGATGCGGTCCATGACAGCTTGTCGCGGTGCGTCGATCATCGCCCAGGACACCGACATCCCCGAGTCGTGCCGCCAGTGATCCCACGACTCCCGGGCACGGATTGGGGCCGCCTCAGCCCACTCTGCCGCCCAGTGCTGCGGTGGTGGGTCCGGCCGCTCACCGCTACCGCCAGCAGCGTCAGCAGCAGCGGCGGCGAGATCAGCTCGGGCGGCGGGGTCGTAGGCGGCGCGTAGGTGATCGGTCAGCCAGGGTGTGGTGGCGCGTCCCAGAACCGCGACCCCGGTCGCGGACAGCGCTCGTTCCATGCCGGGCAACCAGCGGGTGACCTCGGCGACGGCCGCGGGAAGGTCCGGGGGCCGTGGAGTCGCCCGGGCAGGGTCGAAGCAGAGCGCGACGTAGGTGTTGACCTCCGCGGCGGAGGACGGTGCGGCGGCGGCGAGGGCGGCCATGACCGACCGCGCCGCCGCCGGTGCGGCCGGGTGCAGGCGGGTGGTGACGTCGTCGCGCAGGGTGGTCCCGCCGGTGGGTGAGGTGTCCACGGTGACGGTGACATGCCGGATCATCGGCTGGTAGCCGAGGTCTGCGAGGAAAGCACCCCACTGCGCGACCCAGGTGTCAGCCTGGGTGCGGTCGATCAAATCCAGCCCGACGGGGGATACCCGCAGCACCGCCGTCACACACCCGGTGCGGCGGTCCCACAGCAGGCCTTGGCGGGCGCCGCGGCCGTCGTCGGTGGACAGCGGCACCACTGGGGCGAGGGGACCGGGGAGGTCGTGGCGGCGGGGGTGGTCGGTGAGCAGCCCACCGGAGAGCTCGGTCCAGCCCGCCTTCTGGGCGCGGTGGAACCGCAGTCGCCGCAGTACGAGGCCGGTGATCGACTGTCCGTCGACCTTGACCACCGTCACCGCGACCGCCGCCGCGCCCACTGCAGCCAAGGCCAGGGCGGCGCGGCCGGAGCCGATTGCGACCAGAGCGGGGGCGACCAGGGCGGTGAACACGACTTTCGTCTCGGTCGGTGACAGGGTGCCGATGCCGAACCCGCGGGCCCGGCGCCAGTTCCCATAGGTCCGACGGGTGGCTCCGGCGGGGTTGCTACTCACTGGTGATCACCGGTCTGCTCCTGTGTCTCCTGCGCCGGGTGGCGTCTGGGCCGCACCCGCCGGCGGCCCGCTTCCGCTTGCTCGGGAAGCGGGTGTCTCGCTGGTGGTGCTGGTCATCTGCTCGGCGGTGGCCTCGGCAGCCGACTGCGCGGCCTGCGCCGCCGCCGCTCCGCCGGCCGCGGCGGCGCCGACCCCCGACACCGCAGCACCAGCCCCGGCACCCGCCATGCTGGTGGTGGTCCCGGTCGCTGCCCCCGGCGCAGGTCCGGATGCTGCTGCGGGGGCCGGGGTGTTCTGCAGCCCGGGCGCAGTACCGGGAGCCGCGCCCGAGGACTCCGCCGCTGCGGGACTCCCTGCTCCCGGACTGTTCCCGATGCCGTTGCCCGCGCCGGTGCTGGTGGCGCTGGGAGAACCTGTCGGCGACGAAGAGGAGGGGGTGGGGGTGGTCCAGGCGGGGAGGCTGTCGGGGCCGGTGAGTTCCATGGATCGGCCGCTGCGCATCCCGGCCAGGGAGACCGCCCCGGTCGCCGCCCCGGCCATCATGCCACCGGCGGAGCTGCTGGTGATCGTGGTTCCGGTGAACGAGAAGAACCGCATCATCGCCGGGAGCGCGATCACGGCGAGCCCGAGGATGACGATCCCGACCAGGATCGCCACCCACTCCGGGCCGGCCTCGGCCGAGGTAGCCGGGGGTATGGGGGTGGCGATGAGGGTCATGCCGATGGCGTAGATCAGCCCGGCGACAGGTTTGTAGAAGATCAACGCCGCCAGCCAGGCGATCACGGTGGGCAGCCAGCGGCGGGTGGCCCCGGACAGCGATCCGGCGGCGGCGATCGGGAGGACTGCGATCAGCACGAAGATCCCCGCCTGGCGGACGAACATCGCCAGCCACTGCAACGCGCCCAGGACCAAGACGACGGCTCCGAGCAGGATCTGCGAGCCCACCCCCATCTGGCTGAGCTGGAGGACCTCGGTGAGGCGGTCGACGAACCCCGGTAGCGCCGCGCCGAGGAAGTGCATGGTCGCCGCGTCGGCGGCGGCGAGCGTGGTGACGGCGAGCAGGACCCCGACCGTGGTGGCGGCTACGAACCGGATGAGGCCGGCTGCGGCGTCGACGAGTGGTTCCCCGCGGCGGGTCAGGATCATCTTCCCGACCTGACACAACAGACAGATCGTGACGATCGCGGCCACGACCGGGCCGGTCAGCACCGCGAACCGCTCCGCATGCGCGTGCAAGCCGTCGAACACCGTCTCCTCGGCGAGCCACCACGTCAACAGCACGGCGAGGATCTCCGCCGCCGACTCGGCCAACGCCCCACCGGGGTCGGTCCAGAACTCCACCTCACACCACCTCCGCCGGCGCCGTCGTGGACGTGGACGTGGACGTGGACGTGGACGTGCGGGATACCGGACTGGGCCCGGTCGGGGAGGTCGGGAAGGATGGCCTGTCGTGAGCGAGGGTGATGGCGGTAGTGGCGCTCTTCTCGTTACGGTCGGGCAGCTGTTTCCCTCGCTGGGATGGAAGAACCCGGTCGAGGTCAATTACGTCCTCTCGGAGTTCCTGGTCGAGCAGATCCGGGAAGACCGCATCGTCGATGCGACGGTCGCGCCGCTGCCCGACCCCACCGACGGGGTCGTACTCACCGTGACCCTGATCGCCACAGGGAAGCTGCCCGGCGGGACCGCGGTCGCTGACGGGGTCCAGCAAGCGGTGTCGGCGATGCAATCGGCCTGGTTGTGGCTCAACGCCGGCTTGTCCGCGAACGGGTTGACCGAACTCGATGATGAGATCATCCGGCGGATGATCCTGTTCGTCGGGCGGGACCTGCAGGTCTGCTACCTCGACCCACCCGACCCGGACGAGAAAGACATCTCCGGGTTCATCCGCGCCCAACTCCTCATCGAACCTCAGCCCTAGAGGAACACCGCGACGATCCCCGACGCCCCCGCGGCCAAAGCGAGGCCCCCGACGACCCACAGGGTGCCGGTCAGGCCGTCGATGGCCATCGCATGATTGCGTTTGCGCCCGACGACGATCATCCCCGCGCACACCAACAGCCCGACCACGCCGGCGGCGATCAGGCCCCACTTGATCCAGCCGATGATCTGGTCGACGAAATCCCCGAGCTTGCCCGGCGGGCGCTGCGCCGGGGGATCCGGCGGCACCACCTGTCCCGGCAACAGCGCTGGGTCCAGTGCAGCAGTCGTGTCGGACGCCGACACCGCAGCGGACATCACCAGAGACATGCAGACTCCTCGAACACGAACAGCAGAGCGGGAACAGACCCGGCCCCGCCGGGTCGCAGAGCAGCGCGGTCACGCCAGACCCACCCGGGCCGCACCCGCACTCACATCCGCCGCAGCGGGGACCGGACAGCCGTCGACGGTGGCGCCCTCGCCAGCAGCTGTGTCCCGGGCGGAGAGATCCCGGGTGGGGAGGTCGAGGACAGCGTCGATCACCTGTCCCAGCGCGCGGACCAGCGCGCGTTCAGGTTTCGACAACTCGGCGGGATCGCGGGCCAGGAGCTGGGTGGCGCGCAGGCCCGGCCGCAGCGTGTCCCGCCAGGCGGCCACGAGAGGAATGGGCACGATCCCGGCGGTGTATGGCTCGATACTGCGTAGCCGATTCCGCGTATTCGGCCCCCATGTCATCCCAGGAGCATCGGAGACCACGGCCAGGACTGGTGGGGCCGGGGTGTGCTGCAACGCGTGTGCTGCACACCCTGCCGAGGACACCGTCGACCGGCACACCAGCACCGCCACCTCGGTTTGCGCCCGGTAAACACCGCGATCCACACCGCCCAACGCCGAGGCAAGCAACGAGGTGCCGACCCCGCCGGCGACCCCAGCCACACACGGACGCTCCCGCACACCCACCACCCCACCCCAGCTTCATCCAACAACACGCCATCGGTAGATACCGCTGTACTGAACGAAATATCAATCGGTGGAACCATACATGATCGGATGGGAGGGTCGCCGCGACTACAGCGACGCGGCGATCCGATGCCGGAACCGCTGTCTCGGCCACGACCTGGTGGTTGTTGCCGGACTCGGTAACGCCGACACCGCCGACGGCGATATTCTTGAACGCAAGACCGGGCAATACAGACACAGAGGCTAGATCGGGAGGACCGGGGCAGGTGGGGCGGTCGTTCCTTGAACCGGATCTGCGCCGCGACCACCGCGGTAGGATCGGAGTGATCCTCGGTGTGGTCATCGCCGGGGTCGTCACTCTGGGTGGGGCGGTGCTGCTGTCGGTGTCGCTGTGGTCGGAGGTCGGACCTGCACCTAAGGCTGCGTCTGCGGTCGTCGCGGACGTCGTGACCCCGGACGGTGTGGGGGTGGCCTCGGCAGATCCACTGGTCACTGCGCAACGTTGGCTGATCGCCACCCGCAGCGTCTCCCACGCTGACCCGGGCCCGTTGGCCTGGACTGAGCGGGTCGCGCCGCTGCTGACCGGGCCGGCAGCCCGAGCCAACGCCCGGCTCGTCGAGCACGGGGCCCGGACCGGGGGCGGCTGGCCGCAACTAGTCGCCGACCGCTGCAGCGTCACCGTCACCGGCCTGGCCGCGGTGATCCCGCCCGAGGCGCCGCGTAGTAGTGACCGGGTCTCGGTTCAGGTATCGGGTACCGTCCACACCCGCTGCGCCGCGCCCCGCAGTCCGAGGACACCACCCGAACCCGTCGCGGCAACACTCACCCTGACCCGCAACGGCCACGACAACGGCGCCGACCGGCTCTGGCGCGTCCACGAACACCTCCACTGAGCTGGCACCTACAGCACCACAGCCAGACGATCTTCGCCACACGTGGTCACGAAAGGAACGTTGAGCACCCTGTGAGTGCTGCGCTTGTCCGGATGACCTGCTGCGGACACACCTGGGTCGGACCCGACCGCGCACACTGCTGCCAACGCACCGGCGGCTGCGGGCACGTCTTCGACGACGCCACCCTGTGGGACATCCACCGCGCCGAACGCGACGACGCCACCGTCTGCCTCGACCCCGCCACGCTCGGCCTGACCACCACCAAAAACGGCATCTGGATCCAGCCAGAGGGTGGGCTCAGTCGACGGTAGATCTTGATCTTGCTGCTTAGCGGGGGCCAAGATGGCCGTCTGCGACATGCCGCACCTCAATGGGGAGAGGTCGCCCGAGCGCGCGACGCTCAGCATCAGAAAGTACGGCAGATAACTCCTCGAAGGGGACGCCAGCCATCCGGGCCGCCTCCACCGCTCGGATGAGGGTCGAACTCCGCGCCTCCAGCTTGCGCACCGCTGCAGCCCAGGACAGGGCGGCATCGGCAACATTTTTACGCTCAGCGCGCCCCTCGTGGACAGCTACCGATGGGACAGGCTCATCCCTCTGGGCCCCCTCTGCCGTGTCGCCAGAAGCTGCCTGAGGCCGGTTCTCGAGGCATTCCCGGATAGCTCGTGCTCTTGAAGATCCAGCGGGCTCGTGCGCGGACGCGGGCTCGTGCGCGGACGCGGGCTCGTGCGCGGACGCGGGCTCGTGCGCGGACGCGGGCTCGTGCGCGGACGCGGGCTCGTGCGCGGACGCGGGCTCGTGCGCGGACGCGGGCTCGTGCGCNNNNGCGGGCTCGTGCGCGGACGCGGGCTCGTGCGCGGACGCGGGCTCGTGCGCGGACGCGGGCTCGTGCGCGGACGCGGGCTCGTGCGCGGACGCGGGCTCGTGCGCGGACGCGGGCTCGTGCGCGGACGCGGGCTCGTGCGCGAATTTCTTCGGATGACGGGGCGCGGGGGGGCGCCGCGGCTGGCGGCTGGCTTTCCTCTCGCGGAGCTTCGCCGTCGGTGACGACGAATTACTAGTATGTTTTTCGTTGGCGACATGGGAATCTAGGTTGTCACTAGGAGGCATTGCGAGCACGTTCGGCCACCTCTCTTGCTGTCGTGATGTAGGCACTGATCATCGGGGTGTTTCGTTTCGATAGAGATTTTGCCGCGCACAAGGCGGTGCGAGCTTTTCGTTGAGGTAGCCAGTCGGCACGGGGAATCTCGGAACTCACCTTGAGGTCGTAGGTGATCGCGATTTTATCGAGCCAGTCCAGGTGGGAATCGGCCGGACTCTTCGGCACCTGCGATGGGACGATGTACAGGGGATATCCTTGCAGTTTCTCGCACCATCCAGCGAGCGCATTGAGATCCTTTTCTCCCAGTTCCGTGGGGCAGGGCACCACGTGAGCTGCGGCCATCGCGCCGTAAGTTGCGGCCCCTGAGCCGGGGTGGGTGTCGATCACGACTGGCCGTTTCCATTCCCTGGCCCATCGCGTGAGATGGTCAGCAAATTTCTCCGGTCGTGGTTGATGAGCTTCCAAATCTGGACCGGCCGGGACCAGGTCTGGCTTGGTGGTACCACCGCGAATAAGACGGGGGGCGCGACCGCTGTCAAGCGCGTCGAGCAGTGGAGATCTGGCACGGGTTTCGCGACGCCAGCCGAGGGCCCTGGATACGCAGCCGTCGTCCCAGTCAGCATCGACGAGTACCGCATCAAGGCAGTAGGCCAGCTCTGCGGCTAGAGTACTTTTCCCGACTCCGCCTTTCCCGGCCGCTACCGCGATGACGTGGCCGGCGAGCGTCGTCCGCGACCAAGCGCGGAGTTCTTCTACGGATGCGAGCAGGTCAAGGCTGGCAGCTGGCGGTGGCGAGATCACAGCAGACATCATCGCAGCATCGCGCGAGCACGTGCACGGGCCCGCGTGTAAGATCTTGCGCATGACCGTCGTGAAGATCAACGCGATCACTGTGCCTGCTGGGCAGGGCCCGGAGTTGGAGGCACGGTTCGCTGCCCGCTTCGCCCAAGGCTGCATGGGTGACGTCGACGGCTTCCTGGGATACGAGTTGCTGCGGCCGGTCGCGGGCGACACCCGTTACTTCGTTTACACGCGCTGGGAGTCCGATGCCGCCTTTCAGGCGTGGCGCACTGACGGCAGGGAGGCCGCGCACTGCGACTCGTCTAGCCCTCAGGTCGGGACCGGTGCTGACCTGCTGGAATTCGAGGCCATCGACCTCGCCGCCTCTCCAGCCGCTGCGGCTGAGGGATAACCGGCCCGGCCCAAGCACTCGCCTGCGATCTGGTGTCGCAGACGTCTATGCGGCTGGTCGGTGGGTGGCGCGTACGGCGCCGATGAACTCGCGGGCGTAGTAGGTGTGGTTCCAGATGTCGGTCTCGGTTTTGACGACGTCTCCGGTCTGCGGCGCATGGAGCATGCGGCCGGCGCCGAGGTAGAGGCCGACGTGGTGGATCCCGCCGGGGCGCCCGCTGCCGGAGAACAGGAGCATGTCCCCGGGTTGGACCTGGGCGGGGTCGGTGATGGGTGGCTGGAAGGCCGCCCAGATCGCCTGGGTCTGGTGCGGCACTCCGATCCCGATTCCGGCGAAGGCGTAGGTCATGAGCCCTGAGCAATCGAACCCGCCCATGGTGGGGCCGTGGGCGTCACCGCCGGCCCACACATACGGCACGCCCTGCTGAGCGAGGGCACGGTCGAGGACCTTCTGGATGTGCGGGTCCACCCCGCCGGGCACCACCGGGACCGACCCGGGGGGACCGTCGGGGCGGGTGCAGGTGATGTTGTCCAGGGCGCCGACCAGCAGCGCAGCGGGTTGTTCCCACTTGGCGTAGGCGTCGGGGAACGCGCTGATCTGCACTGCCTGCGCGGCCCGGGTCAACGGCATCGTCTCCCACCCGGGAATCTGCAACAGGCGTTCGTAGAACAACCGCGCCGACCCCCTGGGGTCCATGCGGGTGGCGACTGAGCCCCAGCCGGCGGCCCGCTGCTGGAACAACCCGACCGAGTCATGATCGTCCCCGACGGCCTCGTGCGGGTGCGTCAAGGATTCGTTGACAGTGTGGTTGGCGTAGTTGAGCAGGGTCGATTCCTGCATCGCGGTCGCGACCGCGATCACCTGGCCACGGACGGGGACACCCAGTTCGGCGCCGGTGGCGACGATGTGGACGGCGTTGGACACCTGAGCGGTGCCGAAACCGTCGACCAGATCGGCCGGATCCACCCCGGCGGGGGCACACACCACCCCGGGAACGCCCAGCGAGGACGGGCGGCCGCCGGCGGTGATTGCGCCGCCGAGGGCGATCACGAACAGCACGATGACCACACTCACCACCGCGGCCGCGGCCGCAAGCTCCGTTGTCATGGTCTTCAACGTGGACTCCCCGGTCTCGAACGCAGGGCTGGTCGTGGTTGCCCACGCTGGCGAGGTAGTGACACAGGCCGCGCCGACCGGCTACGGTTCGTGGTGCTCGGGCTGACCCGCCGAGGTTTGAAGAGCCCCTCGGCCGGTCGGCCCGGGTGGGTTGTCTCCGGGCCTGGCCACCACCGACCCTCCTCGTCTCGTGTGGGAACGGCGGCATGGTGTAGGTGACGCAACGGTCTCCCTGCGTCAATCCCTCCCACACCACAGGTCCGGAGCCAACGTCCCAGCACCCGAGCCGACACCACCGGATTCCGGTCTAGTCGGTGAGGCCGAGCCGCTCACTACATGCCGGCCACGCGCCCCACCCTTGGGTGTCCTGCACCCGCTGCGCCACCGCGATCTGCTCAGCCCGGGACGCCTCGTGGGCCGAGCCCTGACCCCCGAAAGCTCTCCAGGTCGAGGGCGTGAACTGCAGCCCACCGGCGAACCCGTTCCCGGTAGGGGTCGCCCAGTCCCCACCCGACTCACACCCGGCCAACTCATCCCACACCCGCTCCGGGACCGCGGCCGCGCTCTTCTCCGCGACCTGGGCCGACGACGGTGACCCGGCCGCGGCGGGCTCCTGAACGGCGGGGCCGGACGACACCTCCGGGGCGGGGGCGGCGCTGCCGCTGGTTCGAGAGATCACCTCACCAGCACTACCGCTCCTGCTGCTGGTGGTGTCGAGGTCGTCGAGGTTCAAACCCGGGTCGGTGATGGTCTCCAACAATGCGGCCGCGTCCGGATCCGCTGCTGCCGCCTGCGCGGCCTGCTCGGTCAACTTCTTCACCCCGGCGGCCAGGCTCTCGCTCTGCTGGCCACCCGGGCCTTCACCCCGCGGGTCGGTGCTCTGACCAGCACTGGGGTGCTCATCCGTGGTTCGCGTGGCCGGGCTACTCGTGCGGGTCGGCTCAGGATCCAGGGTGTCGAGGAACTCTCCCAGCAGCGCGACCGCAGCCCGCGCATCCTCCACACTCGCCCCACCATCATCGGATGCGACGGTCGCGGTGTTCGTGCCAGAGCCACCACGACCAGAGCCCGAACGACTCACCTGTTCCTCGCTGCCGCGACCGGCACCGGCAGAGCCGCCCCGGCCGGCCTCGCTCCCAGGCCGGCCCGGGCCGTGCTTCTTCCCGTGGTCCTCAGGCCCGCTCGTAGTTGCGCTGGTCGCCGGCCCGGCAGGACTGTGGGAGGCGGCCGGGGCGGTCGTCGTGGTAGCGGCGGGCTGCACCGGCACCGCCTTGTCCGGCACCGCCTTGTCCGGCGGCGGAGCAGTCGACGGCGACACCGCCGGGACCGGGGTGGGAACGGGCGCCGGAGCCGCGTCCGGCGGCGGGGGGACGTTCTGCGGCGGGGGCGACGGAGTAGGAGCCGGCCGGGGTGGAGCGGCCCGCGGCGGCGCAGGCACGGGCGCGGACGGAGCAGCAGGCGCGGGCCCCGGGGCCGGGCGAGGCGGCGGTTCAGACACAGGGGCCGGGGCGGGTGCCGGGGCGGGGCCGTTCACGACGTCGGTGACCGCGCCCCCGGCCGCGCCGACCGCGTCCACGGCTTTATGACCCGCATCGGTCAGCTCGCCCAGGACACCCACCGCGCCCTCCCCCGGCGGAGCCTCGGTCGCGGACTCCAGCTCCGACGCCGCAGCAGGGACGAGCAAACCCGGCGTCAGCGCGGTCCCGCCGAGCATCGCCCCCGCTGTCAACGCCGCGACTGCCGAACGACGCACCACCACCCCCGCCAGCGAGGACAAGGGCGAAGAACCAGAACGAGCAGACATCAATGCACTTCCTTCATGATCAACAAACAAAGCGGGCAGGGCATAACGGGGCTGTGGTCATCAGCGACTACCAACGTTGTTGACCTCGTCGGTGATCGAGGTGGAGGAGTCCGCGCCGGTCGACCCTTCGCTGCCGCGTGAGTCCGTGGACGGGCCCTCGCCGACGGCGAGGCTCCACTGTTTGACCCAGTCGACCTGCATCTGCCCGGTCTCGCCGTCGCCGCGGGGGAACCAGTCCAGTTGCAGGCACAGGTGCATCGGGCCCGGCGGCAGGATCGAGGTATCCGTCGTCTTCCACCATTCGCGGCCGTCGACGAACGCGGTCACACCGTGCGGTGTCCACTCGAGGGCGTAGTTGTGCCACGCGGTGGCGTCGATGGTCAGTTCGCCGTGGACCTGGGAGTTGTCCGCCCCGTAGTGCAGAAAGAGTTCGACGGTGTTGCGGTCCGGGTTCATGATCTCGGCGAAGTCGATCTCCCCACCGACGGGGAAGTTCTCCTGCGTCGGCCACAGCAACGCCAGGGCGTTGTAGGACGGGGAGCCGGTGGGGGCGCGCATGCGGACTTCCCAGCGCCCGTACTTCTGGGAGTGCGCGGTCCACGCCAGCCCGGCGGTCGTGCCGTCCCCCGAGCCGTCGATGGTCAGCACACCGTCGGCGACGGTCGCCGCATCCGGGGAGCGGGCGCCGTTCCCGGCATGACCCGGGCCGTCATAGGCATTCCACCCGGGCCCCAGCGCGGTGCCGGTGAAGTCGTCGACAACATCGGGGGCGCCCCAGCCGAACACCTCACCAGCGGTGTCGCCACGGCCCGTGTCCTGCGCAGGCGTCGGGGACGAACCGGTCGACGACGACCTCGCCCCCGGCGGCGGGACCTGTCCGATCGGCGACTGTTGAGTACCGGATCCGTTTTCATGATCCCCAGCACCGGACGCGGCGTCATAGCAGGCGACGGGGACGAAACCGGGCTCATCGGCGCCAAGAGCGAGTAACGCCGACCGCAACACCCCCGCACCGCTACTGCTCTTGCTGCCAGGGTCGAGCTCAGCGAGTTCAGCCAGGACGTGGGTCGCAGTGATCCGCCACCCACACACCGCATCACCCGCCTCCGCGGGCCCCCTGCCCCCAGCGGCGAAGCCAAGCACCAGAGTCACAGCAGCCGCGAGCGCGGAAACACCGCCGACCGGCCCCATCAACGCACACCTCGGCCGCTACGACCACCGGCAGGCCCGGCGCCGCGCGAGACTCGGAGCTTCATCACCCGCACCACTGCCCCCGTCCATCGACCCCGACCCGAACATCACCACGATTGTACACTATCCATTGTTGTATATTCGTCCACTTGTGCGTGTGAAGCACACCTGAGAACCCAACCCGGGGATAGGGTGTCGTACCTGACAGCACCGACCCCACACACCCGGAACCAGGACCATCAGGAACGCCCGGGAGCAGTCCCCAGACGAGAAGGAGCACCATGAGCCGACGACGAGCACAGCTCGACAGCGCCAACAGCACCACAACTACCGGCGGAGAAACCGACCCGGCCCGCGGTCGGGCAGAAACGGTGACACCGCCGCGGATCAAGCCCGGCGCTCCCGACCCGAACCGGTTCGGCACCATCAGCGAACGACTGAACTACCTCGCCAGCAGCATCCGCCGCCCCAACGGGACCATCTTCCCCGCCACCGACATCGTCCGATGGATCCGCAGCCAAGGCGGCAGCGTCAGCGACGTCTACATCACCAAAATCCTCAACGGCACCCGCGGGAAAGAACCCTCACCCACCTACCTGCGCTGGCTCGCCCGCTACTACAACGTCAACGACGACTTCTTCCACACCGACCACCCCGAAGCCGTCGACGGACCCGCGCACACCCTGCACATCCTGCTCCGCGAACCCGCCGGCACCGACCTGCTCCACAACTGGGCGCTCCTACCCGAACGACAGCGCGACATCATCTCCGCCCTGATCACCAGCATGGTCCCCCCACACCACCGACACGCCCTCAGCACCACCGCCGACCACCACAACGACGCCGGCGCCGCCGGGACAGGCACCGACAACGGCACCGACAACGGCACCGTCGAGGACGACCGCTCGACGACCTCGACGCCGAAGACCCGCCGGCCATGACCACCGCGCTCCGCCCCACCAGGACCGGTCGCGGCACCAGCGACGAGATGTCGATCTTCTACGTCGTCCCCGACGATCAGCTCGTCCCCGACCTGCACCCCACCCTCGGGGCATTTCGGGCAGGGGAACGGGTGTTCGCGACCGGGTACCTCGTCGGTCTCCTCGAAGCGCCCTGCATGGACTTCCTCCGACACCACCGCGCCAGACCAGGCCAGACACCGATCGGCGCGAAAGTCGAGATCACCCACCGGGCGCCCTCGGTCCCCGGTGACCGACTCCAAGTCACCGCCCGCTGCGCCAGCGAGACCACCACCCGGTTCGTCTTCACCGTCACCGCCCACGACCAACACGGGGCCCTCGTCGCCGACGGACGCGTCATCCAACACCTCGTCGACACCACCACATTCCGCGCGACGCTCCACAAACGCGCACCGGGAAAGGGCAGCCCCATAAACCGCCTCAACAAGTCATCCACCAGCAGAAACAGCGCTGACGACGAGAGTGACGACAACGAATCGGCGGTCCACACGGCGTACACGACCGGGGAACTCGCCCACCGCCTCAGCGAACACGGCTTCACCCACCACCACGCCGTACGCCCCCAGCACGCCACCACCGACACAGGAACAACGCCTTGACCATCGCCATCGCCGCCACCAACGAGACCCGCCCGCCGGCGCTGCGCCGGGACCACGCCCACAGCGTCTACCGGTGCCCGACCTGCGACCAGCCACCACAGAACCTGCGACTCGGCCCGATCCAGATCTTCCTCTGCAGCGACTGCGCCGCCTACTGGCCCACCCACCACAGCGTCCCCGATCCCCCCGGCTTCTGGGACCCAGACGCCGCCGACCGCGAGTGCCGCAGCCGCGGATGCCTCGACCATCCCGGACCCGAGGGCCCACATACCCACCACAGCGCAGCGCGCGGCCACGTAAACCCGCCGCCGACCTACCCCAGGACGTCGGCGATGCTGGGTAGGTCGACGACCTCGAACTCCAACAACTCCGACTCCACACCTAACCCGGCCGACGACACCCCATGCGCCATCTCCCGACCATGCGCTAGCCAATCACAAAACGAGGCGTCAGAATCCCACCACGACAGCACGAAATACCGGCCACCACCATCGACCGGCCGCAAGAGCTGAACTCCCCGAAACCCTGGAACACCGCCCATGCCAGCGCGACACGCAGCGAACCTGCCCTCCAGACCAGATTCCTGCGCATCCACAACGCGCACGGTGTTAATCTTCACAGCCACCGCGACAGCGGCCTCTGCTGAAGTCAGCGAATCCACAACTCCCACAATTCGTAACCCCATCGTCCTGCACCATCAGCAAGTCGCGGCAGTTCCGACCGGCCTGCCCGCACTGAGGACATACTGGACCTTACGGAGCGCCCCGATATCCTCACGGGGATCACCATCGACGACCAGCACATCCCCAGCCAACCCGACTTTCAGCCGCCCTGTCACTTCGGCGAGACCGAGATGCTTCGCCGAGCGTGAAGTTACAGATTCGATAACGCTCTCCGCGCTGAGACCCGCCCACGTGTAGGCTTCGAGCCCATCGACAAAATTACTGAACAGGGCATTCGCAGTCCCCGCTCGACTCCCTGCTATGAGGGGCACGCCGACTTTCGCCAGCCAGGGCAACTTTCCGTACATTTTGTCCCACATCTTGTGACTGCTGCCAGCCACCACACGGCGCCAGTTCGCGCTGTGAATCACACACGCCGCGATTCCTTGATCAGCCATCTGCCTGGCGGATACCTCGTCACGAATGATATCGCGCTCTCTGGTCACTCCGGTCATGTGGTCGACTTCATCGGCACCGGCTTGCACAGCGCGTGCGATCGCCTCCGCGGCATGCGCGTGCACAACAACCCGAACACCTGCCGCGTGAGCTTCATCGACAGCTTCACAAATCTCCGACAGCGAGAACTGCGGCTCGTACACAGCAGGCCCCGCCAGGCCGAGCAGACCACCTGATCCCATGATCGAGATGAAGTCAGCACCCTCAGCAACACGGGACCGTACTGCGGCGCGAAGCCCGCCCTGAGGCTCCACGGCACCACCAAGGAACGCCGCTTCTCCGTCTCTGATCGTGAGCGCAGAACCAGCTGTAAGGATCCGGGGGAGTGGGATGTCCAGGGACGGCTCATCCCGCAGGCGGCGGGCCAGTCCACGCGCATCTCCGACGTCCCTCATCGTGGTGACCCCGGTCTGCAGGGCGTGGGCGGCCCGGATTCGCATCTGCCCGAGGAGCGCCTCATCATCGCCTCCGCTTCCGCCGCGGGCGGGCGCGGCGAAACGCTGCGAGGCGCCCGGGCCGCCGTCGAGCACCAAGTGCGTGTGCGCATCAATCAATCCCGGCAGGAGCGTTGCACCGGGGAAATGTTTCACCTCCGATTCTGGTGAGCTGGCCAGAACTTCGGGACCCGGGCCGACAGCGTCGATCCTTCCATCACGGATACGAACCGCTCCGTCCTGAACGCTGCACCCAACCGGACCGACCAGAACAGTTTTTCCGACCAGCACCGTAGAGCTCATCGCTTCATCACCACTTTCCTCAACTTTCAAGACGACCCAGCATCGCCCATCGGCGGACATATCCGACAGAGCCGCAATTCGCGCGAGATCTTCAGAAGCTCTTCGGTCTCTCGATCGAATCGATTGTCGCATATTCCCAAAATTTCGGGATCAGTTAAATCTCCGAACAGAATCTGGCGATCAGCTACTTCTCGCAGCACCTTGATAAAATCAAGTACATACGCAGGACCCTCAGGTAGCTGCTCGCTTTCTACGTATGGTCGCAGGCGGGTGATCGCGTCGAAACACTCAGCTCGACGTCGGCGGAAGTTAAACCCCACCACCTCTGACTCAATCGGTTGATTGTTTCGACTCTGCCGACCCCGGACATGACCCTACTCCGTCCTTCATCTGGTCATTTCGGAGCGACATGTTGACCATTGATAATGACGAGGCGGGGCCTCGTTACTGCTGACAGATCAGCGAGTACGTTCCCCTCGACAACAAGCAAGTCGGCAGCCATTCCTGGGGCTAGCGAGCCGGTGACGGCGTCGAGGCCCAACGCTTTAGCACCAGCAACCGTGCCGATCTCTACCGCTTTTCCAGGAGGGAATCCATACTCGGTGAACCGTGCGAGTGCCGCGGCTGTTCCGGCGAAGCTGGTGACCCCGGCATCGGTGCCAGCAATCTGAGTGACTCCGTGTTCATCGAACCAAACGACACGCCCCATCAGCTGCCGCGCCCAGACCTCGCCGACCTTTGTGGCGAGGCCGCGCCAGTCGTTGCTACTGGCATGGCAGAGCACTGTCCCTTGCTCGGCCATCTGTTGGGCGACCTCGGGTCGGGGGTCCCAGTCGGGTCCTTCCACGAGCCAGGTGGCGTGTTCGACAGTGTCGACGCCCGCATCGACTGCCAGTGCGATCGCGGCCGCGCTATGCGCATGGGCGGCGATCCGTAGACCGTGGCCGTGCGCTTCGTCGACCGCAGCCCGCAGCTCAGTGAGGGTGAACTGTGGATCCCACATCGCGTACGGGCCAGGGGTCAGTTGACCGCCCGAAGCCATAATTTTTACCGCGTCGACGCCCTGGGCGGCGAGCAGTCGGATCCGGTCGCGGATCTCTCGCTCGCCCTCGACTACACCCCCGAGGAACCAGCAGTGCCCTTCCTTCACCGTCAGCGGTGCTCCTGCTGTCAACAATCGTGGCCCGAGGACTTCTCCACCGGAGATTGAGTCTCGAACCTGCCGAGCCAGACCGTTTCTGTCGCCGAGGTCTTGCGCCGTCGTCACACCGGACCTAAGGAGTTCCTGGGCTCGCTCGGTCATCTTTTGTGCGAGCCGCGTGTCGTCATCTTCGGCGTACAGGGTGTCCAGGATGTTCGGGCCGCCATGAAATACGAGATGCACATGCGCATCGACTAGCCCCGGAATGATTGTCGCGTCGCCGAACTGATGCACAGCAACATCTCTACCGACACCTACTTCCACCTCGTCGCGGCGACCGACTGCGGAAATTACCCCGTCGGCAACAAGGACCGCGCCGTCAGATACGGACTCCCCCTCCGGGCCGAGAAGGACCGTCGCGGCTGTGTACAGATCCTCCACTCTCACTCCTTCATACTCTCGGCACGCTCAGCGGTGGAAGCGCATTCAGGCGATCGTACTGTTCCGGGGCGAGCCGTAACGCTCGACAAGCTTTGCGAACTCAGCGGCGAACACCAGTAGCGGTCGATCGTCATCTTCGGCGGCTTGCGCGATCGGGACCGGGTCAGCCGCGATCGCTTTTCCTCTATGAAATCTAACCAGCGCCTCGTACACTGCCAGCGCTTGCTGCTTCAAAGTCATTCGCTCAGAGGGTGTGACTACGTATTCGCTGACCAGCCACAGACCGTACTCGCACTCCGCGAAAATTTTGCCATACAGGAATTGAGTATCGCGGAGCAGGAGATCGCTCACTCTTCCAGTAGCCCCCCTTCTCTTAAAATGAACCCCCGGAACTGTTGCGGCCAGCTCCTCCCAAAGAGCCTTGAGCCGACCACTCTTCCTGTGCGCGAGCAGCTGCTCTCGGCGGTACGCTCGAAAAATTTGAATTGCGAACGCGCACAGACTCCCGATAAATCCAAGGATTCCTGCTTTTAGCAGTAGCTGTTCCGCTCGGAGTAGGTCCGCGGGAATTAGTATTTCACTAGTAGTTCCCCACGCTGTCGCCACCACTATAATTCGGATGACGGGGCCGCCGATGAGCATCGCGGTCGAGCTGACCAGGGCTAGGCAGGAGGCCCAGCGTAACGGGGTGGCCGGGCGGATTACAGCTCTGTAGCTACTCCAGGCCAGCAGTGCACAGCAGTATGCAAAGTGGAAGTTCCCTGTCAGATAGAAGAGGTATACAGGGGCAAATCTGGCCTCATATCCATCTAGGAAATCCGGGTACCGAGGCATCCCTACTGGGCTTGCAGCCCAGCAAACAATGAGGCCGATGCTGGCCAGGACGGCTACTGAGGCTTGCGCTGCCGGGCGAGCTAGCAGTAGCTGAGAAGCCTGACAAGCAGTGAAAAATAGGGTAGTCGAAAGGAATGCCAAAAGCAGAAAAATATTGGCCAGAAGTCGATCTAGCCCCGAAGCAAGAGAGTCGATGATGGACGCAATGGGACGGAGTTCCGTGAACGCCATCAAAAACAATGCTGCCACCAGCAGGTTCCCGGTGGGGCGACGCCGCGCGGGCTGATTCACCAAAAGTCGCGACAAAAACGCTATTGCAAGCACGCACCATACAGCTATAGCGGTGATACCCACGGTGAGGCCGCCGAATCGGGAAGGTCAGAAGATATCGATTGCATCCATTATCGGTTCGCCTGAGATACTGCACTTGCTGACCATGACGGCGCGGTAGTTCCAGTACTGGAGCATGGCAGCAAAGTGCTCGGCATCGTTTTCTTGAGGAGACTCAAAACAGTCTCGGCGAAGACAGCGGCGCCGCATCACGCCAGGAGGAAGATGCGGAGCCACCATCCTCACCACATCATCATCGCCACCGGCTCCCAGCTGATGCCCCAGCGTCATGTGGCCGATCTCGTGTAAAATTGTCCTGGTGCGCTGCCGAGGCGCCAGATTCGCATCGTGGAAGATAAAATCTTCGGCATCACATTCTACCCACAGCCCAAATATACGTGGGTCGGGAAAATTGAATGCCACGACCTGTAGGGGTCGTCTGCGGTTCTCCCCGACCTTCCGACAGAACTCATCCAGATCCAGCGGGAACGTCATGCCGAGATCACGGACCAGCCCGCTCGCCCGTGCTTCCACTCCCTGTCCCGGCCAGCACAAAAGCGGCAACCTTCGCGGCCCAAACTTTCCCAGCACAGCCTGCTCACTCCCTACTCAACATCCTAGATAAGGTTGTCACCCAAGTTAGGTGAGCCCAGCTCCACTCCAGAATCACCAGGCGTCAAGGTCTTCATCGGCCGGTACCTCAAAAGATCGTAGACGCGCTTGATCCCGCTGCTTACCCAGCGGTCGCCCACCAGGGAGCGTGTTCACAAAATCGTGGAGCCACGACCGCATCTCAGAGTCCAGACTCGCTGCGCGCGCCGCGATACCGCGCACCTTAGCGTCACGTAAACTCGCGACCAACTGAAGTTCCTCGTGAATCACTTTCGCAGCCGAGCCGCTCTCTGCGAAATAACCTACGGGCACTTCAAAAAATCGGGCCAAGGCCTGCAAAGTATGCAAGGTCGGATTCGTTCGAAAACCTCGCCTGAGAAGGCCTATATAGTTCTCGCTGAGGGTTGGCTCACCGTTCTTAGAATTTTCCGCCAACCAATTAGCCACCTCCCGATTCGTAGGCGGATCCTCCCCCGGGCGATGCATCGTCGCGAAGGCTTGATTTATCTTGTCCGCAAACGTAAGCGAACAATCCTCCTCGATAGCTGACATCAACGCATCGTCCTCTCCAGGGCCAGGGCCAGGGCCAGGGCCAGGGCCAGGGCCAGGGCCAGGGCCAGGGCCAACCGTAGCAGCGTCCCGCATCGCCACACGGACGGATCAGTCAGCGTCGTCGTCCGACGCACCTCTGCTGAACTAGGGAGTTGACGCCGTCGTCAGAGGGTGCCACTCTTTCGGTCGCGCGCCGTGACGGCGCGATCACTCACCACTGCCGGAGCTGACTGGCCGGCGCTGTGAGGTTGGCTGCGCGTCGCGTGCAGGTACTTCGTCTCCCCGGAGGTCACGATGCTCGATCCGTCCCCCGCCGATCCGGATCCCGCACGGCAGTGGATGCCGCCGGGGCTCGTCCCGACCCGTCCTGTCCGGCGGGCGGGTCGTGGTGGGGTGGATGTGGAGGAGAACTGGTTGCGGGACAAGATCCTCGCGGCGACCCGGGAGTTGGTGTGTGCGGCGGAGAAGGTCCGTAACCCGTACGGGGCGACGCTGGAGGATCAGGCGCCGGCGGCGTGGCATGTCCGGACCACCCAAGCGATCCTCGATGACTGCGTCGAGCACCTCGACGACCTAGACGACCGCGATGGACGCCACGGGCCCGGCGGGCCACCCCAGCGGTCGACACGCCCGTAAGAGCGGCCACCGACCGGGCCAGTAGCCGGGTCTGGCAAGATCAGACAGTGAGCTGGCTCTTCCGGCTCTTCCGGCTCTTCCGGCTCTTCCGGCTCTTCCGGCTCTTCCGGCTCTTCCGGCTCTTCCGGCTCTTCCGGCTCTTCCGGCTCTTCCGGGACCCGGATGGCAGGACCTCTGAGGGAGCAGATCCCCGACCAGACGAAGG
>NZ_MCIM01000002.1:171166-192665 GCF_001932405.1 Pseudonocardia sp. Ae331_Ps2
GCAGGTTCCCGGTGGGGCGACGCCGCGCGGGCTGATTCACCAAAAGTCGCGACAAAAACGCTATTGCAAGCACGCACCATACAGCTATAGCGGTGATACCCACGGTGAGGCCGCCGAATCGGGAAGGTCAGAAGATATCGATTGCATCCATTATCGGTTCGCCTGAGATACTGCACTTGCTGACCATGACGGCGCGGTAGTTCCAGTACTGGAGCATGGCAGCAAAGTGCTCGGCATCGTTTTCTTGAGGAGACTCAAAACAGTCTCGGCGAAGACAGCGGCGCCGCATCACGCCAGGAGGAAGATGCGGAGCCACCATCCTCACCACATCATCATCGCCACCGGCTCCCAGCTGATGCCCCAGCGTCATGTGGCCGATCTCGTGTAAAATTGTCCTGGTGCGCTGCCGAGGCGCCAGATTCGCATCGTGGAAGATAAAATCTTCGGCATCACATTCTACCCACAGCCCAAATATACGTGGGTCGGGAAAATTGAATGCCACGACCTGTAGGGGTCGTCTGCGGTTCTCCCCGACCTTCCGACAGAACTCATCCAGATCCAGCGGGAACGTCATGCCGAGATCACGGACCAGCCCGCTCGCCCGTGCTTCCACTCCCTGTCCCGGCCAGCACAAAAGCGGCAACCTTCGCGGCCCAAACTTTCCCAGCACAGCCTGCTCACTCCCTACTCAACATCCTAGATAAGGTTGTCACCCAAGTTAGGTGAGCCCAGCTCCACTCCAGAATCACCAGGCGTCAAGGTCTTCATCGGCCGGTACCTCAAAAGATCGTAGACGCGCTTGATCCCGCTGCTTACCCAGCGGTCGCCCACCAGGGAGCGTGTTCACAAAATCGTGGAGCCACGACCGCATCTCAGAGTCCAGACTCGCTGCGCGCGCCGCGATACCGCGCACCTTAGCGTCACGTAAACTCGCGACCAACTGAAGTTCCTCGTGAATCACTTTCGCAGCCGAGCCGCTCTCTGCGAAATAACCTACGGGCACTTCAAAAAATCGGGCCAAGGCCTGCAAAGTATGCAAGGTCGGATTCGTTCGAAAACCTCGCCTGAGAAGGCCTATATAGTTCTCGCTGAGGGTTGGCTCACCGTTCTTAGAATTTTCCGCCAACCAATTAGCCACCTCCCGATTCGTAGGCGGATCCTCCCCCGGGCGATGCATCGTCGCGAAGGCTTGATTTATCTTGTCCGCAAACGTAAGCGAACAATCCTCCTCGATAGCTGACATCAACGCATCGTCCTCTCCAGGGCCAGGGCCAGGGCCAGGGCCAGGGCCAGGGCCAGGGCCAGGGCCAGGGCCAACCGTAGCAGCGTCCCGCATCGCCACACGGACGGATCAGTCAGCGTCGTCGTCCGACGCACCTCTGCTGAACTAGGGAGTTGACGCCGTCGTCAGAGGGTGCCACTCTTTCGGTCGCGCGCCGTGACGGCGCGATCACTCACCACTGCCGGAGCTGACTGGCCGGCGCTGTGAGGTTGGCTGCGCGTCGCGTGCAGGTACTTCGTCTCCCCGGAGGTCACGATGCTCGATCCGTCCCCCGCCGATCCGGATCCCGCACGGCAGTGGATGCCGCCGGGGCTCGTCCCGACCCGTCCTGTCCGGCGGGCGGGTCGTGGTGGGGTGGATGTGGAGGAGAACTGGTTGCGGGACAAGATCCTCGCGGCGACCCGGGAGTTGGTGTGTGCGGCGGAGAAGGTCCGTAACCCGTACGGGGCGACGCTGGAGGATCAGGCGCCGGCGGCGTGGCATGTCCGGACCACCCAAGCGATCCTCGATGACTGCGTCGAGCACCTCGACGACCTAGACGACCGCGATGGACGCCACGGGCCCGGCGGGCCACCCCAGCGGTCGACACGCCCGTAAGAGCGGCCACCGACCGGGCCAGTAGCCGGGTCTGGCAAGATCAGACAGTGAGCTGGCTCTTCCGGCTCTTCCGGCTCTTCCGGCTCTTCCGGCTCTTCCGGCTCTTCCGGCTCTTCCGGCTCTTCCGGCTCTTCCGGCTCTTCCGGCTCTTCCGGGACCCGGATGGCAGGACCTCTGAGGGAGCAGATCCCCGACCAGACGAAGGACCGACGACGATGACCACCTAGACCGCTCAGGACAGCAGCCACATGCTGGTTGTCCTTTGATCTCAATTCGATATGGCGGGCTGAAGCAGCATCGGCAGCAGTATGTGCTTCAGAACGACGTAGGGCCCGACCTGTCGGCCGGGCCCTACGAAGGAAGTACAACGGAGTTCCAGCTCCGCTCCTTCAGCCCCCACACGCTCACCTGAAGGAGCAAAGACGCGTTGAAGGCGTATCTCAAGGATAACTCGGCCAGTCAAGATCCGGCAACACCCCCTGGCGAGGCCTCCCGGGATGTGTGTGGGTGTGTGGTTCGGGCCGGTCTCGATGTCGGGCTCTGGGCGCTGAACCCGCTCGACCCGGGTGAGCTGGCTGCTGTGGCCGCGGTGACGGGCGCGGCGGGCTGGTCGGGGGCGGGCGTGCTGTCGCTGTCTGGCCCGCCAGCGCCGCGGATGTGTACGCACTGTGTGCGCCGGTCCGGTCGTGCGCGGGGCACGGTGTTGGACTCGGTGGTCTGCGATCGGTGCTGGGCGGCGATCACCGGTGATGCTGACCCCGGGGCCGGTGACGCCGAGGCCGCCGGGGTCCTGCCGCGGACTGCCCGGGACTGGCGCGAGGCTATCGAGGCATCGACCTGGTATCAGCAGGCGCGTCGTGATGTCCGCCGCCGGTTGGACCCTCTGCTCAACGAGCTGGCGCTGCGCGCGGACTGGGCTGATCATTACACGTGGCCGACCTGGGCTCGTTTGCAGGAGGTTTCGGGGTGGGCGCGGTCCTCGGTCGCGTCCTGGCTCGCGAAGCTGCGTGAGGCCGGCTGGTTGCTGCTGGTCGAGTCCGGTTCGACCCCGCAGTACCGCGGGCCGCTCCAGACCGCGATCCTGGGCCGGTGCGGGAACCGGGCAGCGGTCTACCAACTCCGCCTGCCCGACCACGCGGTCACCGAGTCGAACACCGCCAAGCACCGCGACCGCGACCGCCCGCTCACCGAGATCGGCGACATCCCCTCCGAAACCACGTCGGCGGGCCCTCTCGAGACCTCGTCGGGGTCGTTGCGCGGCGAAAGTTGGACCCCAACGGGGTTTACTCTTACCGAAGGTAAGAGTTCTGTTCATACGCGCGCGAAAACGATCATCCACAACCCGGCCCAAGGCCGGGCCAGGGCCGGTGCCCGGACCGCTACGCGGTCCCCGCAACCAGCACGGCCAGCACGGCTGGCGCGGCCGGAGCCGCCCTGCCACGCCCGGCGTTACGGGGACTGGTTCGATGACCGGGTGCCGCGCACCGGGGGGGAGATGCTCGCCGCCGCACGCCAGCTCCGCGACGACCCCCTGCTCGCGCGGTTGTCCCCGCGGGCGATCCGGGCACGGATGAAACCCTTCTGGCAGGCCGGATGGACCAACAACGACCTACGCCACGCCCTGGCACACCAGCCCACACCCGAGCCCACACCTGCTGGACCCACACGCCCGGTCGAGCGCTGCCCCGCCTCCCAGGTCCGCTGGCCTACGGCGTGGCTCCGCCACCGCCTCGCACCCTGGACCGGCCCGGACGGGCCCCTCACCGCCCCACACCTCGACGCCGAACGCCGTGCCGGCCTCGCGGCCCGGCACGGCCACGCCGCCGCCGGGCGGCTGCCCTACGGCCACACCCAGCTCACCGTCGCCGCGCTACACGCTGACGACCAGCAGCGCACTCAGGCCCGGGCCACCCTGGTCCGTAACCAGGCCCGCGACCGCCACGCACTCCTCACCGGGCTCGTCCCCGACCACGATGTCATTTCCGTTGGCGCCCGCGAGACCGCCTACGCACAGATCACCGCTCTACTCGCCGACCGGCGGTCCCGACGCCCCAGCTCGACCGGAACGTCATGCTGAACACCAACACCCGCACCCGGCCGCGCGCTGCCGCGTCGCACGAACGGTGCTGCCGCGCCGCTTCCGGTCCTCGCCCGCTAGCGCGGACTGCGGTCCGGGTCGACTTGCCCACGACCCAGCGGTCACCCACAGCGGTCACACGCCCGCCACACCCGCTACGAGCACCTCTGCTGCGGTCATCAACGGTCCCCGACCAACAACCGGCCAGGACAACACGAGCGGCACGGAGAACACCAGCAGCTCCGCCCAGGATCCGAACGCTCGACACACCGCCAGTGTTAACCGCCGCCGAGCGGCGATGGTGCCCGCCGCGTGGTGCGTACGGTAAAAGCGCTGGTCCCGATACCTGCGACGCGATCATGTCGCGGGCCCCAGCCGCCCAGCCAGTCACCCGGGAGCCGGGTCGGAACGGCCGACGCTGTCAGAGGAAGCCGCCGCGGATCAGGTCCACGCCCAGCTGCTGCTTCAGCATCTGCCGCAGCGGCCCGGGTGCCGTCTCGGCGACGACCAGCCGGTCCACCGTGCGGGTGTAGAGCTGTTCCGCGGCTTCGGCGCGTTCCACGGCGGCCACCTGAGCCAACGGCCCCCACGGGGCTTGCGCGGCAGCCTGGAACGCCGCCCGCAGCACCCGCCGGCCGTGCACCCGCCCGCGCCGCCGATCCCCAGCGGTCACGGCCACCATCACCGCCAGGGCCCGCCCGATCTCCGCGCGTACCGACGCGCCCGCCACGACGTCATGATCCTCCACCACCCGACCCGCCGCACCGGCCTGCTCGGCCCGCAACGCCTGCCGTAACGGCACCGCCAACGCCTCCGCCGCCGCATCAGAAACATCGAAGGTCTGAACCACCACCCACGACCGCATATCGCCCTCTTCCCTCGTCGCCCTGCGCTGAGGCCGGCATCCCCACCGCATCCTGACCGCATCCACCCGGACTCTCCACCAGCACCAGCACCAGCACCAGCCCAGGCATCCCCTCTCCAGGCTGACCTACCCCGACCAGCGGAAACGACCCGCCCCATGATCGACACACGCCGCGGAGGGTGCTGCTATCCATCCTTGCCCGATAGCTCTGAACAGCTCTCTGACCTGGGGATTCGCGAACCCGCCGGGCTGACCGGGCCTTAGCACCGGCCGCCCGCACACCCTGCACCCATTACCGCGACCAGACATCGAGAAGTAGTGAGACCAGCAGAAACGACCCCAATCCATGATCATCATGTGGGGTCGCGCCTCCGGTCTCCGGTGTCGCCCGGCGCCCTGCGGACCCGGCTCCGAGGGCTCTGACCTGCAGATATTTGCGATAGAAGGCCCCTGGCCCGGGTGTCGCCGTGCGCCGCGCATGTCCCGCCAGGAAAGGGCGACATGCTATCGACAAGTGCCCGGACCAGCAGAAACCCCCTGGATCGGTGATCAACCGACCCCCTCGTTGCCGGTCCTGCCCGGCGATGCTCGCCGGGATCTTCATGTCGCTGACCTGGGCATTCACTCGACCCGGGGCCTTCACGGCTGCCGCCGCCGCCCGAGCGCCACTCCCGCGCCGATCCCGCCGAGCGGGTATCGGGAAGTGCCCGGACCAGCGGAAACGGCCCAGAGGAGCGATCATGAACGTTGGAGGGTGGCATGCTGCCGGACACCTGCACCGCCCGTGACGCTCTGACCTGGGGATCCCTCCCGGAAAGGACTTCGCCGGCGGTGCCACCCAGCGCTGTGCAGCGTGCCGCGCGCCGCGTGTTGCGGGCGGTGAAAGTGCTGGTCCCGATACCTGTGGGGCGATCTTGATGCAGTTGTCGAAGCTGGCCTGCTGCGCGGCGGCTGTTACGAGTCAGGTCTCAGGGCCACTTGCTCACCGATCGGCTCCTCGTCGACGACCGGTCGGGCCCCTGTGGACTCGTAGAGGGCCTCCGCGGCGTCGACGCGTTCCTCGACGGGCAGATGACCCAACGGCCCGCCCGGATCGACCACCGCGGCAAGGAACGCCCGCCGCAACACCCGCTGCGCCGCCGCCCGCCCCCGCCGCCGGTCCCCGGCCCCGACCACTACCTGCATCACCAATGCACTCCCGGTCAGCTCCCGCAGCTCAGCACCGCCCTCGACGTAGAAGTCCTGCAGCAGGTGGGCGTCCGGGCCGCGCGCCTCGGCCTCCAACGCTGCCTGCAGCGGCACCACCACCGCCCGCGCGGTCTCGTCGGTGACCTCGAAAACCTGCCCCGCCGCCCACACCCGATTCCTCATCGGCTCCTCGCTCCGCTCCTCGTCCACACCCACAACGCCATCACCCAGGCACCATCACCCAGGCGCCATCACACCCGCCCGGACCAGCGCAAACACCCCACACCATGATCGAGGCGAGGGTCCGCGCCAGTGGTGTCCAGGCAGGCACCCGCCACCACTGCACCGGCACCGACCTGGGAATCCTCCCGAACCCACCGCCGCCCTGCAGCAACACCTCCGGCCCCGACTTCACCTCCGGCCGGGGCGATACGCCATCGACAACTGCCCGGACCAGCGGAAACAAGCCGATGCATGGTCAACCAGTGGCTCCGCGCGTCCGGCCCTCGGAGTCGATGACCCGGCGAGGTTGGGTCTCTGACCTGGGGATTCTCTCAGGCTCAGGTCGGCCGCTCACCGCCGCCGGCCGCTCGCGCCACCCTCATGCCGACATGCGACAGGGCGTCGACAAATACCGGGACCAGCGGAAACGATCCGTTTCATGATCGCCCCACCGGGCGCCGGAGGCCCTCCGGGTGAGGTGTTCGCTCCCTGGATCGCTCCTCTGACCTGCGGATGTATCCGTACGTGGCCCGCCCCGGGGGGAGTCACCACTCGCGCCCGCCGCCCGCGACGCTCCGGGCGATCAGGTGTCGGTAAGTGTCGGGACCAGCGGAAACGCCACACAGAAACGATCATGGATACCGTCAGGCCCTGACGCTCGGCGCGACCCGTAGGGCCGCGACGCCTTGACCTGGGGATTCCTCTTGGTGCCGGGTTCGGTGCCGGTGTCATCCGGCCGTGTCCGACGCACCGCCCGACGTCTGATGCGTGAGGTGAAAGTGCTGGTCCCGCTACCTGTGGAGCGATCATGGGACGCCTTCTGCGCGGCCAGGCGAGCAGAGCTGCCCGGGTCGTCCGCGGCGGAGCACTCAGTGTCGGAACGTTCGGGGTCGGAACGTTCGGTGTTGGCGTGTTCGGCCGCGCCCGTGCCCTGCTATCCGCCGCCGATCCCGGGCCGCCTCGGGTCGCTGCCGCCCGCCCCTCGGGCCGAACCCAGCGGCTGTGGCCGGCCGGGAGGTTGCCGCGCCGGATCGTGGGCCACCCCGTTCCCGTCACCGTCGCTCACGGCGCCGGCTGCCGCCTAACCGGCGTGGCCGCCGCGACCGCGCGGGTGGCGCCCTCCAGGTTCGCGTCACGGTCCCGCGACGCAGTCCCGGGTGTTATCGAGCGCCTGGTGCATGAGTGTTCGGCCGTACCCGCTCAAGGTTTGCGCGGCGGCGTCTCCTTGTGTGTCTCGGTGGGTGTCTCCGGTGGAAATCCCGGGCTCCTCGCGCGCGTGCGTGACGCGCGCTTACGCGCGCATCGCGTTGAGCCTGGCCCGTCGGTGTGTCTGGCGAGGAATTTTCCTCGCCGGCATCTCGGTCGGCGCCGCCGGATCTCTCGAGCGTCCGACACGTGACACCGCCGCCGCCGCCGCCGACACCGCCGCCGACGACGCCGCCGCCGCCGGTGTGGTTGTTGCTGCTGCGATCGGTCGCGGTCCTCGGTCGGATCGTGGTGCGGCGCCGGTCGCCGGCTCGCCGCCGGCCGGCTCGCGTCCGGCCGGATCGCTGGCTGTGGGTCTCTGCCGGGGGTGCCGGTTGTGCCAGCCTGTCGGGCTGGTCGCGGCGGGTGCGTGGCCGGTGCTGCTGGTGGCCCTCGACGCCGGGGCCCGCCGGGGCGAGCCCGGGTTTTTCCTGGCGGAAATTTCCTCGGTGGTCGGTGACTGGTGCGGGTCTCAACGCGATGTGCGCGTGGGCGCGCGTCGCGCTCGCGCGCGAGGCGCCCCGGAAAATTTCCCTTCGGCGGCATCCGCTGCGGCTGTGATCGCCGGGTCCCGCATGGGCCGTCGGCTGGGTGCGGTATCGGATGCGGTGGGTGTCCGGGCGGTGACGGCGGGTCGAGGTCCGGTCTTGTCACCGGGCCGGGCGGGGTGCTAGACATGGAAAAGACCGCCCGGCTGCTGCTGGGTGGGCGACCGACACCCCGGACATAGATCCGGGGCGCCGGTCTCACCAACCAACCTGCTGAAACGAAACAGGTGATCGGCTGTGAGGCATCCTGCCTGCACGATGTTCAATGTTCCACCTCCGGGTGGGGCGAGTCTTCCGGATGAGGGTCTGGGCTGTGAGTGGCTCGGCTGGTTCCCGGATGGGTGGACCGAGACGCTGATCGATCGCCTGTGGGCGTCGATCCCGCTGCCGCGTGGTTCTGCGTCGGTCTGGTCGCCGGGGTGGGCCCGATGAACGGCTCTCGCCCGAACGGCTCTCGCTCGAACGGTTCCCGGCCGCAGGGGTGGGCAGAGGGCCTGATCCCCACTGCGGCCCCTGGCGCTGATCCGGGCGCCGGTCCCGATGGCTCTGATGTGGCGGCGCCGCGGCTGATCGGTGAGGCCCGGTTGCTGGCTCGTGAGGTGGCTCAGGCCCGCGCGGTCGTGGCGTTGCAGGACGATCCGGCTCTGGTGCAGGCGCGGTCGGCGCGTGAGCGCCGCGCGGACCGCCGGGTCGCCGAGAAGCTGCGTGGCGCGGAGCGGGCGGAGGCCCGGCGGGTGCGGATGGGTGAGATCGCCGCTGCTCGTGGGGAGCGTCGGGAGGCCGGCTGGGCCGGGCGTGCGGTCGCGAACCGGGACCGGTTGCTGAACCCCGATCGCCGGCTGACGTCGACGTATCGGCGTTATGTCGGGTTGTCGATGGTGCCGCCGGCGTTGATCGCCGCGGGTGTGCTGTTCATGTCGGTGACCGTGCATGACGGTGTGGTCGGTGTCGACGGCCCGTGGTACGGGTATCTGATCGAGCCTCTGGCGTCGGTGCTGCTGGTCGTGTCGTTGTTCGTCGGGTTCACTGCGGTGCAGCACGGCCGCCGGATCCCCCGCGGCCTGTATGCCCTGGACGCCGGTCTGGCTGGGGCGTCGCTTGCTCTGACGGTGGTGCCGTGGGGTGTGCGGTATGGCTTCGACCCGGGGTCGACCCTGGCTCATGTGTTGCCGCCGCTGCTGGTTGCCGCCGCGGTCGTTGTCCAGCATGTGTTGCATTCGGTGTTCCGGCCGATCTTCGCCGAGCTGTATGACGAGCTCGCCCCGACCCGTCTGGATGAGGCGTCGGCGGACACGGTGGTGCTCTATGAGCGGACCCGCCGCGCTGTGGCCGATGGTCTGATTCCTGCTCCGGGGGTGTCGGGGGAGCGTGCGGGGTCGGTGTCGCGGGAGGCGATCCGTAAGACCTTCGGCGTGGGTAAGTCCCGGGCTCAGCTGGCCGGTGACGCCTATGACCACGTCACCGCGTTCCTGCACCGCACCGCCGCGTCGCCCGCCGCTACGGCGTTCGGTTCGCCGACGGCGTCTGGTCGTGCGGCGGCGGGGCGTGTGAACGGTGTCCGGGTCGCTGCTCTGGCCTAGCCGGGCTGCGTCCCCGCCCCCTCCGGGCGGTCAGTCCTGACCGTTTCGGTGTGAGTGTCTGTCTGGTTCTGTCTCGTTCTTTCTCGGGCTGTCTTCGTCTGGCTGTAGCTGCTGTAGGGGTGACTGTGCGAGCGAAGGTGTCCGTTATCTCCTGCTTCTTCCTTTTTGGGGTGAGGTTTGCGTGTCTGTTGTCGTGTCGTCATCGGGGCTGTCTCGTCAGGTTTCTCGTCGTTCGCCGGTCCATTCGCTGGATCACCCGTCGGGCCGGTCGGGTCTCCCGAGCGATCCGGGTCAGTTGTCGTTGCTTCCGCCGGAGCGGGTGCGGGTGCGTCGTCCGCGGTTCGCGCCGCATCCGGTGCGGGCTGCGGTGTCGCGGTGGGTGCCGCGGCTGGTGGCTGTGGTGTCGTCGGTGCCGGTGCTGCTCGGTGCCGGTGGTGTCGGGTTCAGTGTGTTTGTGCTGGTGGGGGCGATGTTCCCGGCGGCCGGGGACTGGTCGGTGCCGCGGGTCGTGATGGGGGTGGCGGCGGTGGTGGTGTGGTGCGGCGTCGCCGGGCTGGTGGTCCGGGCTTGTGAGTACCGGCGTGCTGTGGGGCGTGGTGTGGGTCGGGGTGGTCGGCGGTGAGCGGGTATCGCCGTCGCGCCGCTGTGTTGTCCGGTGGGGAGGCGGAGACGGTGTTGCGTCGTGGTCGCCGTGATCGGCGCAGGTCGCGGTTCGTGGTGCGTTTCGCTGCGGCGGGGAGCGATGTGGAGCGGCTGTGTGCGGCGTTCGATTACGCCCGGGGTGCGGCGAGTAGGCGGCATCCGGACCCGGCTGAAGCGTCGCGGCTGGTCGAGTCGGCGACCTCGGCGCTGGTCACGGCGGGGGATCGGCTCCTGGAGCTGCAGGCGCGGGAGCCGCTGAGGACGGGAAGGGCCCAGCGATGAGCGCGGCAGCGAGTACAGCGGCGAGTACAGCGGCGAGTACAGCGGCGAGCGCGGCGTCGGTGAGTGAGTCGGCGCCGAGGGTGACTCCAGAGGTGTCGGCTGTGGCGGGGAAGGCGGGGTGGGGTCCGGTCCCGGCGGCGGGGCCGCCGTGGTGGGCGCGACTCGCCCGCAGTGTGTCGAGAGCAGTTGTCGATGCGGTGGCGGGCTGCCGGGCCGTGGTGGAGCGTCCGGTGACCGTTGCCGAGGGTCTGGAGCTGGCCCGTCGTGGTGACTGGACGTCATCGGAGCATCTGATGGTGCGTCAGGTCGCCGTCGTCCATTTCTGGGTGGTGCAGGCCCCCGCTCTGGTGGTGTCGGGGGTGGTGGGGTGGGCGTCACGGACCCCGGGCCGGCTTTGGACGGTCGGGCCGCTGGCGGTGACGGCCGCGTCGGTACTGGATCAGGTCCCGGTCGTGGGTTTGCTGGTGCCGGAGTTCGTGACCTGGTCCTACTGGACGCCGGCGTCGCTGGGGACCTGGCTGTCGGGGGCCTCGTCTGCCGGGGGCACGTCGTGAACGCGGCGGGGTGGGCGTCGACCGGGGTGGTCGCGGCGTTGGCGCTGGTCCTGGGTGGGTGGCTGAAGTACAACCAGAACTGCGCGAAGACGACGAACGCGTTGTTCCTGGTCGCGGGGACCGGGATCGGCGGGGTACTGGGCACGCTGCTGGGTCGGGTGTTCACGACGGTGTCGGGGGCGAGTTCCACGGTCACCCAGCTGTTGGGCGTGGCTGGGGGGACGGTGCTGGCGGCGGTGTGTGTGGTCGCGACGCTGGAGGTCGTGGTGAAGGGCATCCTGCCGAAGACCGCGCGCCCGAAGTCGTGGCATCCGTGGCTGGCGTTGACCGCACCGACCCTCGCGGTCGCCTCCGGTGCGCCGTTGCTGGCGGGTTTCTACAGCGTCCTGGCTCGCGGGGTCGGCGGTGCGGGTGCGGTGGCGTCGACGTGGATCACCGGGTGATCGCGGGTGGAGACGATCCTGCTGGTCGCCCTGGTCGTCTGGGGCCTGGTGAGATACGCGGGTGCGGAGGTGATCGCGACCGCGCGGGGCACCGAGCCACCCCGCCTGCGGGATCGGCGTCGTCGTGCTGAACGTGCGCATGAACGGCGTATGGCGAAAGACGCTCGCCGGTTGGGGCCGACGATCGCTGAAGCCCTGGCCGGGCGGGTGGCGGAGCGGATCGCGCACCCGCGGGGTCGGCGCGAGCCCGGCCCGGCCCGGCAAGCGTTGGGTGCGTGGTGGGCTGATGGCTGGGATTACGCCACCGAGCGCCGGCGCCGCCGTCATGAGCGGGCCGCGGCCGGGGTGCTGCGGCGGCAACGCTGGGCCCGCGCGGTGCGCGACCGCGCCGGGCAGACGACGCGGCGGCGTGGTGCGGGTGGCCGCGGCGAGTGGACGGCTCGCCCGGGACCGCCACGACCCGCGGAACGTGACACCGGCCGGACTCCGGAGGAGGAGCTGATGGTGATCACCGTCGACCCGCCCGTGACCGGGACGGCCCCGGGGAAGAAGCCCGCGGGGAAGGAAGCAGAGGACCTGCCCACCGACGGCAGCGTTCCCGAGACCGAGACCGAGACCGAGAGCGGTGTGGGTGTCGGGTGGGCGACGGTGCATCCGCTCCACCGCCCGGACCCGACCAGCACGACCAACAGCTCTGTGACCGGCAGTGACGTGACCAGTAGTGACGATGGGAAGGACGGTCTGATGACCGCGATCAGCACCAGCGCTAGCGCCAGCAGCAGCAGTGTCGGCGTTTCGGGGGCGTCGATGGGGAGTGGGGAGACCCTGGATCCGGGGAGTGCGCATCATTTCTGTGAGCAGATGCGCGGGTTGACTGAGCGGATGTTCACCGAGCTCGAGCAGTCTGTGGCCTCGTTGTCCTCGGCGGGGGTGTCGGGCGCCCCGATCACGCTGCTCGGGCAGATGCAGGAGCACGCGGCGCTGTTCCGCGACAGCGCCTCGAGCGCGCAGTCCCATTTCGCGCGGCATCTGTCGACCCAGGACCAGGTCCTGGCCGATGACTCCCTGGCAGCGACGGTGTCGGGCACCTACATCGGCACCCGCACCTGACGCGTCTTCGATGGGCTCTCGTTTGTGAATACGCAGGTCGGAGCCCATCGGGGTCAGCCCCGTCCTCGGAAACCGGTCCGTGGGTACCGGTCGTCGAGCGTCCGTGTCGTGGCGGTGCGGGGCATCACCGAACAGCACCGAACAGCACTGAATGGCTGAGTGTCTGGAGGATCGATGAGTGCGGCGATCGGGTCAGGGGTGGCCGGTGCGGCTGGGGTGAGTCCGGAGGTTCTGGCTGCGGCGTTGCAGCGCCTGACCGCCGCCGAGCCTGTCGCGGGTGGGGAGGTGGTGGTGCGGGCACGGGGGTCGGTGTTGCGGCGGGAATCCCCTGGTCAGGTTGTGGTGAGTGAGCGGGCGGAGCGGGTGCGGGCTCGGGTGTGGGCGCGGCGGGTGCCGTATCTGGCCACGGCCGCGGCCGCGGCGGCTGGGGCGCTGGGCTGGGCGGTGTGTGGTCTGGTCGCGGTCTCGGGCGGGCCGGTTGCGGCGTCGGTGACCGCCGTTGGTGCCGGGCTCACTGTGTCCGCCGGGGTGGCCGGGGCGCGGGGGTGGTGGCGGCGCCGGATCCCGTCGTCGTGGACGACGGCGTCGTGGGCGGGTGTGGTGGGTGCGGGGGTGTGGGTGGGGGCGTCGGCGGTGGTCGGCCCGGCGGATCCGGCGCTGCTCGCCGCGCTCGCGGCGGGATCGGCGGCGTGCTGGTCGGGTTGGATGGCCGCTCACCCGGTCACGGTGCCCGCGTCTGGCCTGGTGCTGGGCCACGACGAGGACGCCGGTGATGTGGGGGACGGGTTGGCGTGGCGGTGGGCTGAGAACGTCGCCGGCCGCGGGAAAGCTCTCCCCGGGTCACTGTTGACCGACCGTGCGGATTCGGCGCGGGCGGTGCGGTGGACGGTGCGGACTCCGCCCGGTGAGCTGTGTTTCGACGACATCCTGTCTCGTCGGGGCCGGATCGCCTCGGCGTTGGGTGTGTCGGGGAAACAGCTGGTGGTGGAGCCGTATCCCGATGACGAGGGCTGGGCGCAGCTGACGGTGATCATCGCTGACGTGCTCTCGAGCGGGGTCGCGTTCACCGGGCCCCGTTATGAGCACGGTGCGATCCCGTTGGGCCCGTATGCCGACGGGGAGGGCGAGATGGTCTTCCACGCGGTGGAGGCTGTCGGTGTGCGCAACGGTCTGGTGACCGGGGAGCCGGGGTCGGGGAAGTCGGCGTGTCTGGAGGCGATCGGGCTGGGTCTGGCGTCGTCGGGGTGCTGGCATGTGTTCTTCGGTGACGGTGACCCTGATGGCGGCTCCAGCCCGGTGCTCAATGATGTCGCCGATTGGGCGGAGTCGGGCCCGGAGGGTGTCCTGGCCCAGCTGGGGGCGGTGGAGGCCGCGTTGGAGGTGCGGTCGTTGCTGAAGTCCACGCTCACTGAGGGCCCGTCCGCCCCGGACGGCGTTCCCGGGGTGCTGGTGGCGATCACGGACCCGGCGGTTCAGCCGTCGGCGCGGAAGCTGTTGCCCGCCCCGGGGTTGCCGGGGCTGGTGTGGGTCATCGATGAGTTGCATCGGCTGTCGACGCATCCGGTGTTGGTGGCGGCGGATTTCATCGGACGGTTGGAGCGGGTGGTGCGGATCGGCCGTAAGTACGGGGTCGCTGTCGTGGTCGGGACGCAGTCTCTGCTGGCGCCGGACTTCGGTGGGTCGACGGTGCTGCGGAGCTTCCTGTCCGCCCGGAACCTGTTCGCGTTCCGCAACATGAACCGTAGTGAGAACGTCGTGGTCGACGGGCTTGCCGTGGCGCCGACGTCGTTGCCGGCCGGTGGTGGGTATTGCTTCGCGAGTTCGGGTGGGCGGATGGCGATGGGCCGGGTGGCGTGGGCGCCTGATCTGGGGGAGTGGGTGCGGTCGGTGCCCGGTGCCGCTCTGGATCCGGACACCGCGGCGGCGGTTCTGCGGTTCCAGCCGGCTCAGGGGCTGTCGCCGAGGGCGCGGTGGGAGGCTCAGACGGCGAAACTGGCTGCCTGGCGCCGCAGCACCGCCACCAGCACCGGCGCCAGTGGCGGCGGGGGCGTCGCCCCGGTCGTGGAGTCTGCGGCTTCGGTGGTGTTGCCGGGGTGGTCGGGTGTGTCGGTGCCGGCGGCGTTGACGGCCGCCGATGTCGTGGCTGTGCCCCTTCGGGGTGGGGAGCCAGTGGCCGGCGATGGACCCGGCCTCGATGACCTCGGGAGCAGCGCTGACCTCGGTGCTGAGGTCGGTGCTGAGGTGAGTGCTGAGGTGAGTGGGTTGTCGCCTGCGCAGTCCGAGGTGTACGCCGCTCTGTCTGCGGGGTGTTCTCGGACCGGGGAGATCGCTGCCCGGACAGGGCGGAAGGCGCCGGCGGTGTCGAAAGCGTTGACCGCGCTCGCCGCCGCAGGGCTGGCGACCAAGACCGGCCGCTACTGGGCTCTGTCGTCGCAGTCGCAGTCGTCGTGGGCGGTGTCTGCGGTGCTGGGGGCGTGACGGGGGTTTTCGTCGGGCCGGTGAGGGTGGTGAGGACGCCGGGGAGTTTCGGTCTGCAACATGATCTTTGGTTTCTTTGTGATCGTATGTTGCGGGTGGGTCGGTCTGGCTGGCTAGTGTCCGCGGATCGACCGACAATGGTGAGGGTCCACGTGCTTATTGCTCTGGGGTCCGCGATGATCGCGGTCTTCATGTTTTTGATCTTGTCGAAGCGGCTTGCTCCGACGTTGGCGCTGGTGTTGGTGCCGTTGACGTTTGCTCTGGTCGCGGTCGGTACGGGGGTCGCGGAGTCGGGGGAGGACGGGGTCGTCAAGGCGATCACGTCGGCGATGAAGGACTTCGCGCCGACGGCGGTGTTGCTGTTCTTCGCGATCATCTTCTTCGGGACGATGATCGATGTCGGGTTGTTCGACCCGTTGATCCGGTTTGTGTTGCGGGCGGTGAACAACGACCCGGTCCGGCTGGTGGTGCTGACCGCGGTGCTGGCCGGCGCGGTGTCCCTCGACGGTGATGGGTCGACGACGTTCATCATCACGGTGTCGGCGTTGTTGCCGATCTACCTGCGGCTGGGGATGAGCCCGGTGACGTTGACGGTGGTGGCGAACCTGGCCAACGGGGTCCTCAACATTTTGCCGTGGGGTGGGCCGACCGCGCGGGCGGCGACGGCGTTGAACGTGTCGCCTTCGGAGTTGTTCAACCCGATGATCCCGGGGATGGTGCTGGGGATGGTCACGGTGCTGGTCCTGGCCTGGCTCCTTGGGCGTTCGGAGCGGAAGAGGCTCGCCGCCGCGGGGCGGCCGTTGCCGGTCGTGGCCTCGGAGTTCGACCGGGTTCCCGAGCACGCCGCCGCCGGTGTCGCCGCCGCCGAGGTTGCCGGTGCCGGTGCCGGGGGTGTCGGTGGGGCGGAGTCTGCGTCGGGGGTGGGGTTCATCGATGCGGGTGGGGTTCTGGATCCGACCCGCCCGACGCTGCGGCCGAAGCTGATCTGGTTCAACCTGGTGTTGACCGTGGCGCTGCTGGTGGTGCTGGGGTTGGATGTGTTGCCGTTGTCGCTGGTGTTCGTTGCGGCGTCGGCGATCGCGTTGGTCGTGAACTTCCCCCGCCCGGTTGATCAGGTCACGGCGGTGACCGCGCACGCGTCGTCGATCGTGGCGGTGGTCGCGATGGTGTTCGCTGCGTCGGTGCTGGTCGGGGTGTTGTCGGGGACCGGGATGGTCGCGGCGATGGCGAACGGGATCATCGCGATGGTGCCGCCGGAGATCGGGTCGTGGTTCGCGGTGATCGTCAGTGTGCTGAGCATGCCGTTGACGTTCTTCCTGACCAACGACGCGTTCTACTTCGGGATCCTGCCGATCCTGTCCGAAGCGGCCGGGCATTACGGTATCTCGCCGGTGGAGATGGCTCGTGCGTCGATCATCGGGCAGCCGGTGCACATGACCAGCCCGTTGGTCCCGGCGATGTTGCTGCTGGTGTCGCTGGCCAAGGTCGATCTGGCTGATCACCACAAGAAGGTCATCTGGCGGGCTGCGGTGTGCTCGCTGGTGATGATGGCACCGGCGATTGCGCTGGGAGTCATTCCCCTGGGCTGACCAGCGCTGGATCGCCTTCCCCCGGGTGGGGCGGCCCCGACTCCCCGGGGGCCGCCCCACCGGCGTGTAGGGCGACGGCGGGTTTTCTGGCGCGGCCGAGGTCGAGGCTCCTCAGCTTGATCTTTAACCTTGGGGCGGTGCCGTGGCCGGGCCGGTGGTGCTCGGCGACACTCCGGCTCGGCGGGGCGATCTCGCCGGGTTCCGGCAGGAGTTCTACGACTCGTTGACCGCGCGGGCGGATGCGCTGTTCGAGCTCTGTGACGCCGTCCTGTGCGCGGACGGCCCGGTCCATTCACGCGTCGAGCTGACCCCTCGCCGAGAACCTGTGGTCCACGCTGAGCCTTTTCCATCGTGAGTTCGCTGGTCAGCGAACTCACGATGGAAAAGGCTGTGTACGAGCCGCAGTTCTCGTTGTCGGAGATCCGTGAATCTGTCGATGAAGCTCACGCAGCAGGTGTTCGGGTCGTTGTGCAACTCGCCGTCACGAGATGCAGCACAAACACGACGGAAAAGACTCCATCCCTGGTCGTAAAATTTATGGTTATAATATTCCAATCTCGCCGAGTACTTGACGAACACGCAAGCGCTCGGCATTCAAAAATGAGTGGAACTGGGAGGGAGACAGGTACCCATCTTGCCAATTGTTACTGGCGAGATAAGTCTTCCATTCAGCAGAGGTTGCAAGTCGCCATATGAGTTGCTCCAGCCCAGATCGCTCTGTCAGGCTTACGTCAGGAGATCCGAGCACGCCACGCCAATTTAATACTTCAACATTAACTCCGAACTCTCGCCCAGTGGGTACATCCAATCCCTTCACGCGGCTGTCGGCCATGACCGCCAGGGCCCGGAGCTCCCCCGTGCGGAGCTGGTAGGCGAACTCGCCAGCTCCTGCGGCCGCGAACGAGACCTTGCCATCGAGGAGCGCGCTCAGGAGGGGCCCTCTACCGTCGTGGGCGACGTAGCGAACTAGCTTTGGCTTCAGGTTGATGTATTCAGCGGTCAGCATCGGCGTCAGGTGATCAGGCCCCCCCGGAGAGGAGCCGCCCCCCACTGCAACAGCAGAAGGATTGTCCTTCCAATCTTTTAATAGATCGCTGAAGTTGTAGTACGGAGAGTTGGCGGACACCAGGATCGACTCAGGCTCTGTCGTGAGGCGAGCAATAGGAGCGGCTTCACTCAGTGACGAGTCAGCGTTATTCGCAATCACTCCTCCTATGAGGCCTAGCCCCATGGACATCAGCAGTCGAGAATTACCGGTATCACCGAGGAGGCGATAGAGGCCTTCGACGCCGCTGGAGCCGATAACATTGAAAATTTCAACATCGTGAGCCAGATCGGCATTCTCGAGCGCTTCGGCCATGGCCTGGGCATTGATATGGTATCCACTGCCCGGTGAGTTTGGGACAATCAATCGCAGGCCCCGTACATGCCCGTCCATGAATTCCATCAACGGCTGCTTTTCGTGGAGCGCGCCTGCGCTGAGCGCCATGGCCCCTGCACCAAAATACGCCCCCAGCTGCCGACGGGTCAATTTGCCCTTCGAGAAGGAAACGTTTGACATTCATATATCCTTTAGTGTGTGTTGGGAAAGTCCTCGCCGAAGTAGCTCCCGCGTGGTCGGAACACGAAGGCTGGCGGAACTTCCGCAGGTCGCCCGAGTGAAGCTGAGCTTCCCCCGGTTCGCCGGAGTGCGGGTTATCCGTCGGCGTCGCGCTGGGCGCGACGATAGTTGTCTTCGTACTCGTCGGGTGAGAGCCCGCCGAGGCGGGCCTGGATGCGGCGCGGGTTGTACCAGCCGTCGAGGTAGCGGATCAGGGCGTGCTCGGCGGCGCGGCGGGTCGCGAACGTGGTGCCGGGCCAGTAGAGCAGCTCGATCTTGAGCGAGGCTTTTCCAACCTGCCGTTTGACCAGGTCAGGCCGTTCCGGGGCCGTCGCACCGGGACGGCCGGTAGAGGGCTGACCTGCATCAGCGGTTATCCGTCGTGCTGCCGGAGCGGCTTCGGTGCTGCTCTGCAGACGCTCCGCGGCCAGGTTGGAAAAGCCTCAGTGAGCCTTTTTCAACCTGGCTGGGACGGGGTGGGTGGACGTCCTCCAAGGCCGCCCGATGGCCCGCCCGTTCCCTGTCGATGCAGGTCACGCCGGTGACTCCGCCAGCCTCCGACGTCGCGTCTCAAGCTTCCGACCAGGGCCAACGTCAGGTTGGAAAAGGATCAGTGCACAGGTTAAAGATCAAGCTCAGGTCAGGTCGAGCTGTCGTCGTGGGAGGGCCGTCACCAGCGGTAGCTGAATTTGTCGATCTTGAAGCCCATTTCGCGGAAGTAGGGGCTGACGACCTGGATGGTGACGGGGCCGCTGTGGCCGTTGTTGCTGACGGTGTGGCGGGTGGTGTAGGTGCCGCGGCCGTCGGCGTCGCTCATGGTGAACTCGAACTCGTAGGTGCCGGGTTCGTAGAAGCGGATGGTGATGAATCCGCCGTCGATCTCGCACCACAGTGGGTCGCCTTGGCGGCATTCGGGGTTCCCGCCGGGGCGCACGGTGGACTGGCTGGATCCGCTGTTGCCGTAGGGCTGTCCTGGCGGTGGGGTGTCGGCGTGGGCAGCGGGTGCGACGGGGGTGAGGAGCAGTGCTGCGGCCAGCGCGCCGGCGGTGGCCAGCCCGGTCACGATGCGTCGAACCAGGGGGCGTCGGGGGGAGCTCTGGTCGTGTTCAGGGAGTGTGATCGTCACGGAATGGAAGTAGATCACGGACTGTGCGTGACCGGAAGGTGGTCGTGTGTCGTGACAGCAGCCACCTGGTCGGGTGACGATGGGGTCGTGCTCGGTTCTCGTTGAAGCGTCCACGGTGTGCTCGACGGTGTGCTCGCTTCTTGTCGCGGCTGCGGGAGTCGCGGGAGTCGCGGGAGCCGCGGGTGGCGGTGGGTCGGTGAGGACGTGTCAGGGGTCCGGGTGCCGCCGCGCCACTTCCGGTCCTCGCCCGCCCGGGGGGCGGGCTGCGATCACGACGAGCTCCGGGTCGGTGTGTCGCCGACCGGGGCGGGGTCGGTGAGGGTCGTGGGTGCTCTGGTGTGGGTGTTGGCAGCGTCAGGATGCGATTATCGGTGTCGTTCACGGGTGAGATGACGGGCTGGGGGGACATCCTGATGACCGCTGACTCTGCCGCTGACTCTGGTGTTGTTGGCGCGGGTGGCGATGACTCGGCGCCGGTGTTGATTTTCGGTCGGGGGGCGATGACGCGTCTGGTCGATGGGCGGAAGACCGCGACCGTGGCTGGTGCTGATCATGAGCTGGCTGTGGGTGATGTGGTGATGGCGATGGTGCCTGGTGGGGCGGCGCGGTTGTCGTTGCGGGTGCGGCAGTGTCATCGGGTGCCGGAGGTGTCGATGGTGCCGCAGGTCGCTGCGGCGGCGGGGCTGGAGTTGTCGTCGTTCACGAAGTGCCGGTCCTGGGATGGGTATCTGCAGGGGGTGGCGCAGCAGGAGTTCCCGGGCCCGGTGTGTGTGCTGGGCCTGGCCCCGGTGGGGGGGTTGGTGGGGGAGGTTCCGCCGAAGGGTCGCCCGACACCGAAGCGGAAGCGTCAGCCGCCGCCGCCGCCGAAGCCCAAGCCGGATCCGAACGCGTCGAAGGCGGTGAAGGGTGGCTGGCTGCTGGTGGGGTCGTCGGGGCCGGTGAAGGTGACACCGTTGACGATGGTGCATCCGCTGGATAAGGCGGTGTTGCAGCAGCGGATCGGGGCGGTGATGGCGCGGCGAGCACCGTCGTTGGAGGTGCGTCGGGCGTTGGGCCCGGTGGTGGGGGCGTTGCTGGAGAAGGGGAAAGCGGGCCCGAACGGGTTGGGGAAGGCGGATCGGGAACGGCTGAAGGGTCGGCTCCCGGTGGCGGTGGCGTGGTTGTCGCAGCATCAGTTGCTGGTGCGGGGGGCGTGGAATCCGAAGTTGCTGGTGGGGCTGCGGATCCGGCATGTGGTCACCCGCGGTGGCGCCACCGCCCGGACCGCGTCTGGGACCGCGTCTGGGACCGTGTCTGGTGCTGCTGGTGGAGTTCGGGGTGGTGGGCGGTGAGTATGGCCGAGCGGATGGTGCCGTTGGGGTATCGCACCGAGCCCGGTCATGACCCGCAGGTCGCTGCCGCGGCGGCGCGGGTCGTGCTGGCGCGGGCGGTGGACGGGGCTGATGCGTCGTTGCTGATCGAGGCGTTGGGGTTGGGTGAGGGTGTCGCTGTCCTCGCCGGCCGGTGCGTCGATGGTGGCTGGTCAGACGCCGGCGATCGCGGTGACGGTGATCCAGGGTGGTGAGTGCTGGTACTCGGCCCAGTAGGCGTCGCCGAACAGGTCCCGGCCTTGCGGGGAGACCGGGCATCGGCCCCACCCGATCTCACTGAACCCTGCCGTGCGGAGGCATTCGTCGATGAGGTGTGGGTGCGGTGCGTGGAGCCGGAACGACACCGGGGGGTCGCAGTGCGCTGTGAAGACAATTTCTGTCGTGGCGGTCGAGTCCTGCGCGTCATCGGAGTCGGCATCGGGGTCGGCATCGGATGTGATGTCGAATTCGATGCCGTAGTGGCGTAGGCCTGGTCGTGACAGTGGGGAGCTGGGGTCGGTGAGCAGCGCGACGAGGCGGGTGCCGGGTCGGCAGTTCGCTCGGATGGAGGTGAGCATGGCCTCCAGCGTCGCCCGGTCGGGGGCGTAGTTGAACAGGTAGACGGCCAGGACCACGTCGTAGGTGCCGAGGTGGGGGAGTTCGGCGGCGTCGTGGACGTGGTAGGTGATCGAGGCGGGAGAGGCCTGGGAGGGACCCGAGGG
>NZ_MCIM01000020.1:0-2317 GCF_001932405.1 Pseudonocardia sp. Ae331_Ps2
ACCTTGGTGATCCTCGGACTGTCCATCGTCGCCGTCATGCTCGTCATCACCGTGACCTTGACCTGACGTTCTCTAAAGAGGGGGTGCGCCGGGGGGGCAGCCACCAGCTCGTTGCCGCCGGTACAGGCCGAAGTCCTCACACTCATCCAGAGCGGCACCACCACGACCGCCGATCTGGTCGCGGCGGCGTCGGCGTCGAAAGCCGCCGTGCACGACGCCCTCGACACACTCATCGCTCACGGCCGGATCGCGCGGATCTCGCGCGGCCGCTACCAGCCCACCACCACAACCAACCCGGGCGCTGCGGGCGCAACATGATGAACCCGACATGCCCAGACACGCCGAGACCGGGACCGGGACGTTCCCGAGGACCCGCCCGGCGGTCACACAGCTGACCGGCACCACTACTGTCTGTCCCAAGAAACGACAAACGGCCCCCACCAGACAAGGAAACGGGCCGGATGTCACCAACACAACAGCCGTCATGACGACGGCTAGAACACAACAGCCGTCATGACGACGGCTAGAAGTTGGGGGAAGTGTAACCATGACCGACCACCCCGGCCACTCCGGCCACCCCCACCGCCCCGGCCACGAGTCGTCTGTGCCTGTCGACCTGCCGATTCCTTCTCCTTCCGATGCGCTGGGTGCTGATGCGTCGTTCGGGGTGTCGGTGGGGGAGAGCCCGACGGTGGGTGCGGTCCCGCTCTGGGTCACCGGGTGTCTGTTGTTCGATCCGCCGCCGGTCGCTGCGGCGAACGCGGTGAGCACGGCGGTGGCGATGCTGATGGCGGCGTCGGTGCGGGTGCACGGTGATCTGATGGTGAAGCTGTCCCCGACCCGGCTCGCGTTGCTGTGTGGCTATGAGCGGCCGGAGAAGGCGAAGTGGATCATCGACTATCTGCAGCGGATCGGTTTCCTGCAGGTGATGGACGGCGGGGTCAACCCGGTGACGGGGCGCCGGCAGGCTCGTCGAGACAGCGCCGGGCGGGCGATCGAGAACGAGTTCGTGGTGTTCCCGACCGCGCCGGCGCACTACCGGGGCCCTCGGTCCCTGGCCGAGCTCGACCGCTGGATCAGCGCTGACCTCGCCGCCGCCGAGTCCGCGCCGGCCCGGGGCGGGCGCCGGTCCGGGAGACCGCGCACGGTCTCGATCCGCCGCCGCACCCTGTTCACCGTTCCCGCCGGTCAGGCCCTTCCCCCCTCGAGGGGGGAAGGAGAGGGAAACGTCCCCCCCGCCAGGGGGGAAGGGAACGTTTCCGCTGGTCAGGCCCATCCCCCCGCTGCGGGGAGTGGGCGTAGTCCCCTTCCCCCCGCCGGGGGGGGAGGGAACGTTTCCGCTGGTCAGGCCCTTCCCCCCGCCAGGGGGGTACTTCAGATCGAGAGATCTTCGATCTCTCCCGGAGGGAGAGAGATCGAAGAGATCGAGCCCGTGCCGGGCGGGTCGGCTGCGCCGCCCGCCACGGGCCCCGCGGCTGCTGCGGTGGCCGCCGCCGGGTCGGGCGGTCCGGCGGTCGCGTTCGCCACACGCCCCGCAACCGCTGCAGCCGCAGCCGCAGCGAGCGTGGCGCCGCCCGCCGGCCTCGTCGGCGGCGAGGCCGGTCCGGTAGTGCCTGCGCCGGGGGAGCACGTGCGTGCCGTGGTGCGCCGGCTGCCCTGGGCGGCGTGGGCAGAGCACCGCCGACCGGGATGGCGGCTGAGCGCCGCTGATGCCGATCAGGTCCAGGCCGCGATCACCGAGGCCATCACCAGCCAACGGATCACCCTGGACCAGGCCACCGAGATCGGGCAGGCCGCACTGTCGGAGGCCAAGGGCCCCCAGCCGGTGACCTACCTGGTCAACGCCTTCACCAAGCACCTGCCGCGCCGGCTCCGAGCCCTGAACCACGAACCCCTCGACACCGCCCCGCTGCCCCTGCTCACCCCCACCGGCCCCTCAGAGCCGTTCTCCCAGCCGCAGAAGCGCTCCCCGGCCCCGAACAAGGCCGCGGCCACCGCAGCCGCGCAGCAGGCCGTACAGGACCAGGGCTCCAGCGCCGCCGCGGCCCTCGACACGGCCGACACGGCCCTCGACACGGCCCCGGCCTCGGCTGTTCCTCCTCCGGCACCCGGGCCCGCGACCCCGGCCGTGCGTGAAGCGGCGATGGCGAGCATCCGCCACCACCTCGCCGCCACCCCGGCCGGGCGCCGCCACCCGGTCCGGCACCCGGGCACGGCACGCCAGGCCCGACCAGAGCCGGTGACGGTGTGACCCGCACACGTCAGCCACACGAACGGTGCTGCCGCGCCGCTTCCGGTCCTCGCCGCCCCCGGGGGC
>NZ_MCIM01000021.1:0-2079 GCF_001932405.1 Pseudonocardia sp. Ae331_Ps2
TCGGCGTGGCCGTACCCGGAGCACGTCGATGGTGGTGCCGGTCGAGGACCGGCCCCGGCCGCGGCGGGAGTTCGCGATGCGGACCGGCACCGACCGTCTCCGTACCGACCGTTTTCGGGCTGGTAGTAGCGCTGCGGCCGGTGCTGGGCTGAAGGTGGAGTCGGTCGGGTCGCGGGAACGTGCCCGCGCTGAGGAAGCGTCCCGGCGTCATCACCTTGACCAGCACGATGTGCCGCGCCTCGACCAGCATGTCGAGCAGCGCCGCAGCCACGGTCTGGGATACAGCTGATGACCGCCCATCCGTCGTTGGTGGCGGCGCTGGAACAGCTCACCGCGCTGGTCACGGCGTTGGATGCCCGGATCAGCCACCTCGAAACCGTTGTCATCAGCGCTGACGACGGTGAGAGCGGGCCGGGCACTGCGGACGGGCTACGGCCGGTGGCTTGGCCACAGCTCGACGCCGCGGACGCAGCAGCGGCGTGGGACGAACTCGGAACATGGGTGGGGCAGGTCCTGACACCGACCCTGGAACCGTCGGTGCGGCAGATCCCGCCGTGCTGGCCAGCGCACTCTTGGGGCCGTGAGACGTTGTCGTGGCTGCACGCCGCCTACCGGCAGGCCTACAGCCCGCACGGCTCAGGTTTCCAGGCTGCGGAGTGGCATACCCGGTGGGTGCCGCACGCTTACGCCGCGTTCGCCGCGCCCGAGGCGGCGCAAGGCGGGTTCTGTGACCGTCCCGAGCACCGCGCCGCCGGCGGGGACCCGGGCCGGCGGTTGGAGGACTCCGAGTGGCGGCCGTGGTTTGACCGCGCCCGCGCCGCCGACCTCGAACACCGCCGCGCCGCCGGCACCGCGCAGGCGGCGACTGTTCCTCGGGCAGGGGCGGGGGCCTCCTCGGGTGGGTGAAGGTGTTCCTCAGGTCGGGTCAGCGGGCCTCGGCTGACACCCGGCTCGATGTGGGATGCGGTAAGCAGTCCGGGTGAGTAACGCAACGATGACGGGGCAGGTCAGGCCACGGTCGGGGCGGTCGGTGGCGCTCGCGGTGTCCGCGGTGTCGGCGGTGGTGTTGCTGGCCGGGTGCGGCGACGGCGGTGGTGGGCATCCGCATCCGGCGGCGCCACCGGCCCCGGCGCCGGCTGCGGTGCCGACGACGACTCCGGTTCCGGTGGACAAGGCGAAGTTGGTCACCGATTTCTACACCCAGGCGTTCGTTCACCGTGATGTCGCGGGGGCGTCGCAGACCTATGTCGCGGAGAACTACATCCAGCACAACCCGCAGGTCCCGAACGGCCGGGCGGCGTTCGTGGACACGATGGGCCCCTATGTCAAAGACAGCGGGGTGACGTTCCGGATCGGGCGTGTCGTGGCTGAGGGTGACATCGTCGTGGTCCACGCGGAGTCGACGGAGAAGGACGGGAAACGGTCTGCGATCGCGGATTTCTTCCGTGTCGAGGGCGGGAAGATCCTCGAGCATTGGGATGTCATCCAGGCCATCCCCGGTGATACCGCGAACGGTAACCCGATGGTCCCCGGAACCACTCCCTCGCAGGCCCCAGGACATCCGTAAAGGCGTTCCCGCTCACCTCGGGCGAGGTGAGCGCGGCGTGGCCGCTCCGGTAGTGGGGAACCGGCGCGCTCGGCGGGCGCCGCTGATGGGGCTGGGGTGGCGGTCGTCGTGGGTGGCGAACTGGAGGTCGTCGCCGCCGATGACCATGCTGGTGAGGCGCTCGATCTCGGTGGTGGTGAACTGGTCGGGCAGCGCGATCGGGAGCAACCGGAATCCGTCGCGGAGGGTGTTGAGCGCGGTCGCGAGCCCGGCGACGTTGTCGCGTGCAGCGACGTCGACCTGCACGGTGAGGACATGACGGTTGTGGCTCCAGCGGGATGGGTTGAGGATCACCTCGGCGACCGCGCGGGACAGAACACCGCGGCGTAGCAGCCCGGTGAAGTGATCGGTGAGCACCGCCGCTGCCCGGGAAAGGTCCTTGCCGGGCAGGTCGAAATCCTGGCGGGTGATGACCAGCACCTCACGAGCCCGCCGCGGCGACCCGATCGACGTCGATGACATGGGCACCATGA
>NZ_MCIM01000022.1:0-2014 GCF_001932405.1 Pseudonocardia sp. Ae331_Ps2
CGATCGCGACGGAGGGGCCGGCGGGGCGGGCTGGGCAGCGCCGCCGCAGCGCGCGGCCTAGAAACGCCCGGTCCGAGCAGCTGACTCGCGTGCCTTCGTCACGCTCTGCGCTTGTCCAGTAGGTAGACAAACCACTGGACAAAGACCGGACAAGCAGCTGGATTTCGACGTCCTACGCGTGCCCGCGCACGCGCACGCGTAGGACGCACACTAGCACCTTGACTCCGTTGTCCAGCTGGACAAGTGGACGATCACTCACCGTCACAGCCGGGGGCAGGATTGAGGAGGTCCGATCGACCGCCGGCCATCTCGCCGGCGATCTCCTCGACAAACTCGATCGCCTGGGCGCCCCGCAAGCTGTGACGCTGATAGGCGCGGAAGACGGCGATCGCTTCTCGTACTTGCTCTGGATCCGTCTCGTAAGTCGGATTTTCCGAATCATCGATCACGACAAAGTTGTCCCCGCGGTCACGCGGCGCCATGTAGACGACAGAGTTCGGAAGATACGGAGGACCCGCGTCGGCACTACTAGGAAGGATTGATATGTCAATGCCGCTCAATCGCGCACAACTCGCGATCCACAGAAGCTGATCCCTCATTGCTGAGCCATCTATAAATGCCGGTCGGAGTGCGCCTTCCGCAGCGACCACTTCCAGCGACCCATCGAGTCGATAAAGAGAGCGTTGTCGGCGGACTTGATCGGCCGGGCCGCTCCATTTCTGCTCCAAGTGCGACCCTCTGGAGGCTTTCGAAAATTGCCGCGCGTACGCCAGGGTCTGGAGAACCAGGGGGACTTTAAGGGTCTCCCAGATGAGGACTTGGGACGCCTCCATTTCAAGGGCCGCTGGGTCGTCAATAGGGGAGGTCCAGCCATTTATGTGATTATTCCGACGCCCAACGACTTCTGGCGCAATTTTTTCTACTAGATCGACCGATCTGCGCCGCAGCTCGTCGGAGGCGCCTACAGCAGAGAGCCATCGTTCAACCTCGCCGGAGTCGATGCGTGTCTTTCCATGCTCAATCCTGCTGACTCGTGATTGGGTTAGCCCGATTAGGTTGGCGAGTTCTTTTCCTGACAGGCCGCTCTCGATCCGACCGTGTCGGAGTTGTTTGCCAAGCTGAACTCGCCCGCTGAGCGGAGCGGTCACTCTGACTGTCACCTCCTCTGGGGTCCGCCACCCGGGGGTTCCGGCCGCGATGGCGTGCCCGCTGTCGAGCTATGGGACGCCCGCTGGCGGTCAGCGGTTCGTGGTGAGTGCGTAGTGGGCGGTGAGGCCCTTGACAGGGCGACCGCATAGTGATTGCATCTTCTATGCAATCACTATGCGGTTCGAATGCTGCGCGGTGCTCAACTTTCCGAAACGGGTGCCGCCGGGATGGTCCCCCCGACGGCACCTTGCGAGCCGCCCTGACTCTGAGGAGGCGACCCACGTGGTCGAGCGTAGTCCTGTCTTTGACGACGATCCGGGACCTGGGTTCCCGGTCCCGCCGGAGTTGTCGTCGCATCCGGGTCGGCACTGTGCCGGTGTCGATCCGGAGGTGTTCTTCCCGGTGTCGGAGCTGGGCGTGTTGCAGGCCCGGCTGGTGTGCACCGGGTGTCCGGTGCGTGTCGTGTGTCGGGAGTGGGCGACCGCGACGGGCCAGGACGGCGTCTGGGGCGGCACCACCGCCGGCGAGCGCGCCACGGCCCGGCGCACGGAGATCGGTGTCGCGGCGGCCCGAGCGGCGGTGGCGGCATGACCACGCCCACCACCGCGCCTGGTGTCGCGGCGCCTACTGAAGTGGCTGCTGCTGCGCCGGTGTCGCGGGCACGGATCGCGCACACCATCCTGCGGCGGGTCGAGACCCAACGAGCCCGGTTCCTCACCACTTACGGCCGCGCCGCCACACCGATCGATCGGGTCGCCGCGGCGGTGACCGCCGTTCGCGCCGCACTCCCCGCCACAGTCACCCGCTCGCTGGCCGAATCGACCGAGATCGGGCGGCGTCTCGACCGGATCGCAGACGACCTCGC
>NZ_MCIM01000023.1:0-2005 GCF_001932405.1 Pseudonocardia sp. Ae331_Ps2
GAGCCACGGCCCGGTAGCCGGCCGGGGCCCCTCCGGCGCTGTCGGGGCCTGGGTGCGCGTGCGGCGGTGAGCCGCCGCACGGTCCCTGGCCGGGTGGTCGCGTGCGAGGGCGTCGACCAGGTCGGCGCGGTTGAGTACGGCGGTGTCGGCTTCGGCCGCTGCCCGGGAGGACGCGCGGTCGGGTCCGGACATCCAGGTCGGCCATGCCAGCCGATCACTCTGACTGGCCGGTCTGTCCGGGCCGGCCTGGGCGTCGGTGTCGCGGGGCGTGTTCACCGGTGCACTGTGCGCGACCGGTAGGCAGGCGCACCAGCGGTGGCGCTGGTTGTCACCGACTCGTGCGCCCACGAGCCCACCCCGGGCCGGCCCACCCCGGGCCGGCCCACCCCGGGCCGGGCCACGCCGGGCCGGGCCGGATTTATCCGGGCATGTTCGGTTTGTCTGGTTATCTCCAGGTTTTCGGGTTGAGGCGTCGTCGGCCGGTCGGGGCGTTGGTGCTGGTGCGGGCGATCAGGCGGGCGCGGGTGGACTCGATCAGTGCTCGGGTGGCGGGGCTGATCTGGCGGGCCTGGGCGTCGGTGGCGGCTTGTGCGGCGAGGTGGCGGGCCTGTCGGGCGATCCGGTCGGCAGCGGGTGTGACGTGGTCGCATTTGAGCGCGAGGGGCGGGTAGTCACCGGTGGCGGGATCGACGACCTGTCCGTACTCGTCGCATTCGGCGCAGCCGGCGATGCGCTGGCGTGCCTGTTGCGCGGCCTCAGAGCGCCGCTGAGCGGCCGTAGCGGCCTGCTGGGCCTCTTGGGCTTGCATCCGCTTGCGGACCGTTCCACAGCCGCCGCAGGGCCGGTCGTGGGGGTCGGGGTGGGCGAGGTGACGCGGGCAGAGCCAAGTCCCCCGCCGCTCCGGGTCCGGCACCAGCTCGGCCGGTGCGGGCGGGGTGTGGGCTTGCGCCGCGGCGGTGGTGACCAGGTCAGGCACGATCGGAGCAGCGGCGACCGGTGGGCCCTGGTCGGCCTGGTCGGTGGCCGGCGGTGCCGCTTGCGGTGCAGGTGCGGCGGCGGGTTCCGGGCGTAGCGCGTCGAGTACCGCCGAGGTCTCGGCCAGGGCGGGCTGCTCCAGCGGATCCGCAGCCGCCGGTCCCGCTTCCTCCGGGCGGGGTGTTCGGGTCGCGGACTCCTGGGGGGCGTTGATCGGGGTGTCCCGCTCGGGGTCCGGACGAGCGGTGCCCGACCGGTCCGGGTCGACACCGGTCGCGGGCGCGCTCGCGCGCGTGGCCTCCCCCGTGATGGTCATCTGACGGTTCCAGGCAACCCGCGGTGAGACCCCCGTGGGGTCGCACCGTGAGACGGGGGGGGTCTCACCGTGCGACGGGGGGGTGAGCTGCGGAAACACCGGTTCGGGCAGGCCGGCGGTGTGCCCGCCGAGACCCGCCCCAGGAGCCTCGGACAGACCCCTCAGACCCGCCGGATCCGCCCCCGCACCGACCGCCGCACCGACCGCTCCGTCGACTATTCCGGCGCCCGTGTCGAGGACCGAGCCGGTGTCCGGCTCGGCGTCTGTGTCGGCGGCTGGTGCGATGCCGAACAACACCTCGAGGGTGTCGAGCTCCACCCGAGCCCGGAGCCTCGCCCGGTTCCGGGCCTGGAGCACCTCGACCTGGATCCAGTAACCATTCGACGTCCACGCCCCGTTCCTACGGCGCCGCCGGGCACGCCGCAGCACACCCTCACGCTCCAGATCGTTCAACGACCGGAACACCGTCGCCCGCGACAACCCGGTCTTCCGCGCCACCGACATCACCGCCGGGAAACACAACCCACGCTCGTTCGCGTGGTCAGCGATCGCCAGCAACACCGCCCGCCGCGAGGACCCCGCCACATCAGACCGGAACACCGCATCCATCACCGCGACGCTCACCGCACACCCCCGGACGAGTCCGCCGTTGCGTCCGGAGCCCGCGAGTACAGCTGGTCGAGGTCGAGGGGGCTCCCCGTCTCGACTGTCTGA
>NZ_MCIM01000003.1:0-20797 GCF_001932405.1 Pseudonocardia sp. Ae331_Ps2
GGTTCTCGAGTTTCCACAGTGCCCGGCCGGGGCCTTCCATGGCCCATCCGGTGAGGACGGCCTGTTCGCGTTCGGAGAGGCCGAGGTCGTCGGCGAGTTCGTCGCCGACGCGGGTGGATTGGCCGAGCAGGATCCGGGTGGAGCACAGGGCGAGGAGGTCCTGGGCGATGGAGACTTCTTGGGAGCCGGCGGCGCCGACGGAGAGCAGGTCGGAGGGTTTGTGCATGACCAGGAGTTGGATTTTGCGTTCGGCGCGGGACAGGCGTAGGTCGGAGTCGACGGCCTGGACCGCGCGCAGTCCGAGGCGCATCTGGCGCCAGACCTCGTCGCGGACGACGATGCGGACGTCGCCGTCGTCCTGGAGGTCGGTGATCATCGACGACCAGGAGCCGAGGCAGGTCAGTGCGACCGCGATCGCCTGGTCCCCGCGGCTGCGGAGCGGGGAGAGGTCCATCGACTGGACGGGGGCGTCCCAGTCGAGGTCGAAGTTGGTCGGTTCGTCGAACAGCCCGGACAGCGGGCCGACGACGAGGTTCGAGAGGGAGTCGGTGATCTGACGGGTGTGGTCGACGAACTGCCGGTGCGAGGCGAACCGGGTCGCCTGCCACAGGTCGTCGGCGGGGTCGGCGAGTTGGGCCACGACCTGTGGGATCGTGATCGGCCGCAGCTCCGAACAGCCGTCCGCGGCGCCCACCAGGCGGCGCAGGACCGTCGAGATCACCAGCTCGTCGGTCACCGTCGGCGGGTAGCCCTGGGCCTCGGCCAGGGCGGTGAGCAGCCGGGTCCAGCGCGCGGTGATCCCGGTGAGCTCCTCGTTCTGTCGCTCGACACCCCAGGTGTTCCAGCGTGACCGGATCGGGCCGAGGTCGAGGGCGTTGAGCCGGTGCGGGCTCCCGCGCCCGAGCGCGATCGGGGTGATACCCAGCGAGCGCAGCAGCGGCGTGTACTCGCCCTTCACATCCCCGGAGATCAGGGAGCGGACCCCGAAGAGCATCATCCGCAACATCAGCGCGACCACGGTGGAGGACTTGCCGCGGCCGGGTTCGCCGAACACGACCAGGTTCGGGTTGGTGACCATGCCGCGCAGCACCCACTCGGTGGGGTGGACGTAGAACGCGCCCCCGGACTGGGTGTCATAGCCCAGCCGCGCCCCGATCGCGGGCACACCGTTGGAGGCCAGCAGCGGGAACAGCCCGCCGATCTCAGCTGTCGTCGCGCGGTAGACCGGGGCGCGTCGGGCCGCGTCGACCGCGGCCCAGCCGCGGCCGGGTTCGCGGGGGCCTTGGCGGGGTGCGGTGGTCTGGTTGACCCGCTGCCGTCCGCGGCCTCGCGGGGCGTCGTCGGTTGGATCGTGTTCCGGGGCGGGAGTGTTGGTGGGGATGCCGTCGAGGTCGGTGAACTGGCTGAGCAGCTCGCCGGTGCTGCGGGGCTCGATCCGGCGGCGGCGCTTACCGAAGATGCTCACGAGTCGAAGGTCCTCTTCTGGCGGGGGAGCCCGATCCCGACCGGGAGTGCGGCGGCGACGAACGCGGAGTCCTGGGCGAGCTCGAGGCGCAGCAGCCGGAACCGGCCCGAGGCATCGTTCTCCAGGCGGGCGGCGTGATCCTCGACGTTCCAGTCGGCCGGGACGGTGATCGAGGAGGCGACGGTGAACCGGACGACGGCGTGTCCGGCGGCGACGGCGGCTTCCTGCTCGCGGGCGCCGCGCTGGCGCCGCGAGTCGATCTCGGTGGTGGTGAACCCGCGGGCGGCTTTGGCGTCGACGAGGACGTTGTTGCGGAACCGGTCGGACTTGACCACGCGGGCGCCGGCGGCGGCGGAGAGGATCTCGTAGTGGATCTGCAGGGTGCGGCGTTCCCCGGCGGTGCGGACGGCGAGCAGCGGGCCCAGGGAGCCGAAGATCGTGCCGGACTCGGGTGGCTGCACGGCGTAGGCGACCGAGGAGTAGCCGTCGTGGTGATACGCCCGCGCCGCCGGGGTCGGGGCGAGGGCGGGCCCGGCCTGGGAGATCGGGAGCCCGGCGGTGCCGTCGGGGTCGGGGCTGGTCAGGTGCCGGAACGAGAGTCCGGCTGCGGCGGCGGGGTTGAACCCGGTTTTGATCGCCTCGGCGACGCCGGTGGAGGACAGCCAGGTCACCGAGGTCACTCCGAGCCCGCGGAGGCCGTCGGCGACGCCTTCGAGGAGCCGGTAGAGGGCGTAGGCCCGTCCGGTGATCCCGCCGCCGGCGGCCTTGGCCGGGCGGCGCAGTGCTTCCTCGGTGCCGGACACGGTCACGAACAGCTCGGTGCGCACCGAGATCGACGCGACGTCGCGGTCGATCTCGGCGGTGACCTGCCGGGCCAGCGCGGGGGCGTCGCCGCGTTGGTGGCGGTCGCGCCACACCGTGTATTCGGTGCCGTCGTCGGGGACGGTGCGCACGAGCAGGGAGACGCGGTCGACGATCTCGCGGTGTCCGAGGCCGACGAGCATCGACCCGAGCCGGGAGGCGAGGCGTTCGCACTCGTCGTCAGACAGCATCCCGACCCCGGAGTGGGTGAGCTTCGCGGTGGCGCCCCAGCGGCCTTCGGTGGTGTCGTGGATCAGGCAGATCCGCGTCCCGTGGAATTCCGGGCCGTCGGGGAACTCCAGGCGGGCGAGCACGCCGGGCAGGTCGGGCTCGGAGCGGTCACCGGCGAGGCCGGCGGCGGCGCGGGACTGCCACGGGGACCAGCCCATGAGGACTCCTGTCTGGAACATGACCAGGTCGGCGCACCAGCGGAACGCGGGGCGGCCGTGGACCGGGACGAGGATCAGCACGGCGACGAACGCGGCGAACAGACCCCAGCCGAGGGTCGCCGCCCATTGGTTGCGTGACATCGCGATCAGCGCGGGGGCGCAGACCGCGATCACCCCGAACGCCTGGGCCGGGGTCATCCCGGCGATCCAGCCGATGCCCTCGGCGTGGTTGAGGCCCCGATACACCCGAGGGCGGGGAGCAACGGACGGCATCAGCGGTTGTCCTCTCGGCCGGGGCCGGGCCGGGCCGGACGCTCGGGCGCGGGCGCAGTGGTGGTGGCCGTTGCCGCGCCGGCGTTGACCGGAGCGGGCTCAGGAGGGTCCGGCGGCCCGCCGCCACCGGGTGGTGTGGGCTCGGTCGGGCCGGGGTCGACCGGCGGCGGCGCCGGCCCGTCACCGCCGTTACCACCGCCATCGGTTTCGCCGGGTTCGTCCGGGCCGCGATCGTCGCCCGAGCCGTGTGCGATCCGGTTCGATGTCGCGTTGTAGGCGCTCCTGGCGGCGGAGATGATCTGCCCGATGCCGGCCACGGCGGCGGGGGCGGGTCCGGGGTGCCCGATGCCGGTCGTGGCCATCTGCGATGAGGCGTAGCCGTCGGCGGCCTGCCCGGCGGCCTTCGTGGCCAGATAACCACCGACGACGGCGGCCGCCGCCGCGCCCCCCACCGCACCGGCCCCGGCCGCCGCGCCGCGTCCTGCGTTGCTGGAGGTTCCTCGGGCTGTGGCGGTGCTGCCGCCGAGTTCCCCGCTCGCGCTGCCGCTGTTGGAGCTGCTGTTGCCGAGGTCGTAGGCATGCTGCGTGGCCCGCGCGGTGTTGATCATTTCGCTGGTGCCGTTGTCGCCGGTGGGCTCACTGCTGCCGCTGCTGCGTGGGCTGCCCAGTGACCGCAGCGCCATCCCGGCGTTGGTGCCCGGTTCGACGAACGGCAACATCCGGTAGAGCACGGTCGGGCTGAACAGGCTGATCAGCAGCACCGCTGTGGCGGCCAGCAGCCCGGCCACGCCCTGGGCGCGGGACGTGATGGCCACACCGATGACGATGACCAGCGCGAACGCGGGTTTCATCAGGACCGCCGCGATCAGCCAGCGCACCACCCGCCAGAACATCGGCGCGGTCGTGTCGGCGATCAGGCAGGCGGCCGCGATGGGGATGGTCGCGATCAGGACCATGATCGCTGCGGTGCGGAAGATCATGGCCAGGGCGAAGCCGACCGCGGCGGGGATGATCCCGAACAGGGCGGTGATGCCGAGCACCATCGAGCGGACGCTGTCCTCGATATCGGCGCCGAGGTCGGGGTTGTCGCCGAACCGGGCGGCGACGGCGTGGTTGTCCAGGATCGCGGTGAAGCTGCCGTACTCACCGAGCCACGACAGGAACATCGTGGTGAGCCCGTCCGCGCCGGTGAGCAGCACTGCGACCGCGCCGGTGGTCACCGCCAGGGCGATGCCGAACTGGGCCGGGCCGGTGACCGCGCGCATCATGCCGCGGCCACCGCGGACGGCGACCATGGTGAGTTGGTAGAAGAACAACCCGAGCGCGATCACGGCGGCCAGCCAGATCATGGTCGACCACAACGAGCCCAGATCCACCGCACTCTCGGCGCCCTCCGGCGGTTCCGGCGGTTCCGGCGGCGCAGCGCCCTCCGGCGGCGGTATGGGGTCCGGGTTGTCCCGCGACCTGCCGGTGATCACGCCCGGTTCGACCCGCGAGACGGTGTCGGCGATGGTGAAACCGCCCTTGAGCAGCCAGATCGCCGCATCCCACACCCACTGCATCGCAGAACTGAACGCGTTCTTGGCGATGACGCGGAGGGAGTCGCCGACCAGACCCGAGATCGGGTTCCAGCCTCCGCCACCGGCGGCCGGAGGAGGGGCCGGATCTTGGGCCGGCCAGTGCGGTGCGGTCATCGGATGATGTCCCGCCACCCGGCGGCCACGGCCTCGTCGCTTCCCGGCCAGGCTGCGGGGGCGTCGGCCGCGGCCGGGCCGGAGGCGATCCGCCACTGGTCGTCGACGCGGCGCATCGGTAGGCAGGTGCCCCATCCGGCGTTGACCACGCGGCCCTTGTCCTCGGCGACGAGCTCACCGAGGACGCAGACCACGGTGTAGGTGCCGTCGTCGGTGCTGCCCTTGACGATCGCGCTGGTCGGGGTCCAGGTGATCGTCAGCCCGGAGGGCAGCGGCCCGGTCTCGCGCATGTCCGCCGTGCGGCGCAGGCCCACGAGGTTCCGCGCGGCGGGCGTCTGCTCCGCTACGGCGGCACCCGGCTCGGCCATCGAGTTGTAGGCCCGAGCCCAGACCTGCGGATCAGCACCGAAAAACCCCACCCGGGCCAGCTCGATGACCTGCGCGATCGCGCCCTCCTCACTGTCGGGGAACCCGGTCGCCACCAGGCTGCCCACCACCTGAGAGGGCTCCGGCAGCGTGATCGGAGGCCCCGCGGTGCGCGTCGAGAGGGTGTGCGGCATCGCGGCCTGGGCGGGGATGTCGAGCATCGGCCGCCGCGCCAGCGCTGCCTCGGCCTCCGGCCCGCTACCCACGCTCGCCGCATCTGGCGCCGTCGAGGTCGACGAACCCGGGCCCGAGATGACCGAGTTGTCCGGGCTGCCGCTGGTGAACATGCTGGTCACTGACACGGCCACGCCGACCAGCAGGGCCAGCACCAGCAGCCCGGCACCGGCAACGGTCAGCAGTGCGCGGCGGCGGCTCCCGCCGTCGGGGCTCGGGTCGGTGTTGATCAGGCGGCCCATCAGGCGGTCTCGGCGAACTGGGAGATCAGGGTGTAGCCGAGGCCGAACAGCACGGCGAGGGCGAGGCTGCCGACGATCATGCGGGCGCCGAGGCGCCCGGAGCCGTGGTGGTCCCACATCCGGCCGGCGGTGGCGGCGACGATCCCGCCGAAGAACAGCCCGAGCACGGCGATCCCGGCGACCCACCGCACGTAGCTCACGACGTTCTCGATCGCGCCGGCCCCGGGTGGGGCCTGCGGCGGCGGGTTCGGGATCGCCTGGACCGGCACTGGTCCGGGCTCCTGCCCGAACAGGGCGCCGCCGAGCCGGGCGTGGCCGAGCAGGGTGTCGGTGAGCAGGTGGGGAAGCGACATCGTGGCTGGGTGCTCCGAAAGTCCGGGGGCGGCGGGGATGGTTAGCGGTGGCGTGGGGAGGTGATCAGGCCCCAGGAGGCGAGGAGTGGGCGGAGCGCGTCGACGGCTTTGGGTGGGCTGGGGTCGTCGGTGACACCGCCGATCTCCCAGCTGCGTTCGTGGGGGACGAACACCGTGTCGTCGAGGAGCGCTTCGATCCGGGGGCCGGCGGCGCCGGTGACACCGGGAGGCCATTTCCGGGCGTTGTTGACGACCAGCTGGTAGATCGGTGTCGCAGCCCCGCTGCTCACCCACGGCTCCAGGCGGGCCAGGAGTTCCTCGGCCTGGCGCAGCGACGGGCGGGTCGCGCGGACAACCAGGATCGGGCGCTGAGCGGGTAGGCCGCGGCGCAGCCAGCCCCCGGCGCCGTAGACGGGGGTCGCGGCGGCCCGCCACCCGCCGTGACCCAGATCGACCACCGTGGTGTGCAGCGGGGTCGGCGGCGGGTCGGGCAACCAGTCCGGCGGCACCGGCACCATCCCCGGCGTGATCGCCGGGAGCGGAGTCTCCACCCGGGCGAGCAGCGCGTTGTCACGCCAGCTGTAGCGCACCGACACCTGCTCGTTGACCGGCCGTTGCCACGGCCCCTCCCAGGTGGAGGCACACGCCAACCCGGACCGGGCCGGGTCGTCGGCGTCGACGAGCAGCGCGCAGCGCCGGTCGGCTTGCAACGCGTCGGTGATCGCCGCGGCGACACACGACGCGCCGGCCCCGGCGGACCCGGCCAGGACCGGGATCAGTGCCCCGAACGCCGCCCACGACACCGGGCGGGTCTCGGGGAACACAGTCCGGGTGTGGACGGCGTCGGTGGCCGCCCCGAGTTCAGCGGCGATATCGATCGGGTCGACGCCGGGTGCGCCGCCGGCCGCGGCCGCGGCAGCGGTATCGACGATGGCCTCGACATCGACCACACCCAGATGGGGTGCGCGGGCCCGCGCGGCGGCCCCGAGACGATGGTTGAGCTCGAACACACTGCCCGTGGCCTGGGCCGGGTCCTGCTGTGTGGTGCTCATCGGAGTCCGAGCCGTGTCGAACAGGTCGGCCACGCCGCCCAGCCCTGCACGGCCTGGACGCGTTTCGCGACCTCGATCTGCTCAGCCCGGGACGCCTCGTGCGCGGCTCCTTGCCCGCCGAACGCCCGCCAGGTCGACGGGCTGAACTGCAGGCCACCGACGTAGCCGTTACCGGTGTTCGTGCTCCAGTCCCCGCCGGACTCGCACTGAGCTAGGTTGTCGAAAGTCGAGTCCGTCGCCGGACCCGTTTCTGCATCTCCGGTCGCCGGCGACGGCTCGGCCCTCATCGCGGGCTCACGCGACTGCTCACCAGCTCTGCGGTCGAGCCCGTCAGCACCGTCAGCGGTGTCGCCGTCGGTGGTGTCGTTCCTGGTGGAAGCGGTACCACCGGTCGAGCCGCTGACCCGACCACGCTCGACACCGTGCTCGACACCGTCCTTGCTGTCCTCCGTACCGGCACCGGTGCCGGTGCGGTCGAGGGCGTCAAGTAGGTCTTGGGCGACCGGGTCGACCTCTGCTGCGGCGCGGGCCTGTGTTCTCAGCTTCTCGATGCCCGCCGACACCGACCCCGGGCTACGGGTCTGGGTCTCGGGTGTGCTCGTACTGGTGCGCTGACCAGCGCTGCTCGCGTCGCTGCTCTCATCGCCGGATGCGGCGTCGGCGGTGGTGCTGGCACGGCTGGACTGGCTGGGTTGGGTGCGGGTGATCGCCGCGCCGGGACGGACCTCGGCCTCGCCCGACGATGTCTGCTCCGATGTCCGCGCCTGCGCCTGCGTCGGCTTCGGGGACGCCGTCGTGGGCTGGTCGCTCCGACCGCTGCTGCCGCTGGTGGTGGTGTCACGGAGGTGGTCGAGGGTGTCGAGGTCGGCAGGGTCGGCGCCGAGCGCGGCGAGACGATCGGTGTCCAGAGCGTCGAGGATGGTCGACCCGATCCGGGTGGCGTCGGCGCCGCCGTCAGCGGCGATCGCGGCCATCAGGTCGCTGACCATCCCGATCGCCGCCCGCGCCGCCGCAGCGTCGTTGGTCACGTCCTCGACCGACGGTGTCTGTCCCGGCCCGGTCTGGGCATCGGTGACCACACGATTCGACGCTGCAGGCGGCGCCAAAGACGGTGTCGCGGGTGGGGTCGAGGTTCGGGGCCCGCCCGGCTCGGTGCTGTCCGGCTCGGTGCTGTCCGGCTCGGTGCTGTCCGGCTCGGTGCTGTCCGGCTCGGTGCTGTCCGGCTTGGTGCTGGTCGGGGCGAGATCGGTGGTGTCGGCGGCACGGTCCTTGCTGCTGCTGATGGTGGTCGGTGGAGCTGCTGCAGGCAGCTCGGCAGCGGTCGCTGCCGGTGCCGGTGCCGGTTCACGGGTCGGACCAAGGCTGACCGGCGCGGTCTTGTCCCCCGCGGGTGGTTGTTCCGGCGACGCCGTAGGCGTGCCCGGGTGGTGGTCGGTGCAGGCCGCCGGGATCGGCGGCGCCGCAGACCGCGGCCGGGCTACCGGCGGCGTTGCTGCTGCTGGTGGTGGAGTTGTGGCTGCGGCTAGGGCCTGGTCGACAGCGCCGAGAGCCGCATCGGCCCCGGCTGCGGTGTCGTTGATGAGGTCGGCTGCGGGTGGCGGGTCGATCAGGTCGGCGGGTGTGGGGCCGAGCCCGGCCGCGGCCAGGCGCACCCCGACCTCGCTGAGCTGCGGGTCAGCACTGTGTGGGTGGGCGCTGTGTGGGTGGGTGGTGGTGAGGTGGTGGAGGTGGTCGGCGACGTCCACGGCGTGTTGGCGCCACCCGGGCGGCTGGGTTGCGGGGCGGAATCCGAGCTCGGTGATCTGGTCGGCGAGGGCGTGGTCGGCCGGGTCGGCGGACAGTGTGAGGTCGGTGAGTAGCGCGCGTGCTTGGGTGCGGGTGTCGGTCGCGGCAGTGTGTTGGCGTTCGGCTGTGTGCGGGTCGCAGGTTCCGTCGGTGGTCAGCCCGAGCACCGTCACCGGCTGCGTGGCCGGGGCCCGGGCGGCTGTGGTGGCGGTGGTCCAGGTCCCGACGCCCAGTAGCGCGGTCGCGGTCAGCACCGCGACCGCTGAGCGGCGGGCGGGTGACCCGTCCGGCAGACGGCCCGGCAGGAGATGGCGGCGCGGGACGTGGTCGGCCCACGACGGCCGCACAGCACGCCGACCGCCGCGGCGGGGGAGCGGAGACATGCGGGTAAACCTCCAGGTCAGCAGGGGAGCAGACGAGAACAAGCGCGGGTGTCGGTCGGGCGGCGGAACGGCGTCTAGGACCAGCCGGTGTTGTTGTTGATCTCGTCGGTGACCGTGGTGGAGGAGTCGGCGTCGGTCGACCCTTCGCTGCCGGCGGTGTCGGTCGACGGGCCCTCGCCGGCGGCGAGGCCCCACTGCTTGACCCAGTCGACCTGCATCCGCCCGGTCTCGCCGTCTCCGCGGGGGAACCAGTCCAGCTGCAGGCACAGGTGCATCGGACCCGGCGGCAGGATGGAGGTGTCGGTGGTCTTCCACCATTCGCGGCCGTCCACGAACGCGGTCACACCGTGCGGGGTCCACTCCACGGCGTAGTTGTGCCATGCGGTGGCATCGACCTTCAGTTCACCGTGGACCTGGGAGTTGTCCGCGCCGTAGTGCAGAAAGAGTTCGATCGTGTCGCGGGCCGGGTTCATGATCTCGGCGAAGTCGATCTCCCCACCGACCGGGAAGTTCTCCTGCGTCGGCCACAACAGCGCCAGCGCGTTGTAGGACGGCGACCCGGTCGGGGCGCGCATCCGAACCTCCCAGCGCCCGTACTTCTGGGAGTGCGCCGTCCACGCCAGCCCGGCCGTCGTGCCGTCCCCGGTGCCGTCGATGGTCAGCACCCCGTCGGTGACGGTGGCTGCGTCGGGGGAGCGGGTGCCGTTCCCGGCATGACCCGGGCCGTCATAGGCATTCCACCCCGCACCCAGGCCGGTGCCGGTGAAGTCGTCGACGACGTCCGGGACACCCCACCCGAACACCTCACCAGCAGTGTCACCTGATGCGGGTGTCCCGGACGTCGGCCCGGTCGGCGGTCCGGGCGATCCAGCGTCGGGGGCGGCACTGGATCCGTTTTCATGATCGTTTGACCGGTTCCCGGTGTTACCGGCGGCGCCGGACGCCCCGCTGTCGCCGCTGTCGCTGCGGTCGCGGGTGTCGCTGGGGCCCGGGGTGGTGTAGCAGGTGGTGGGGACGAACCCGGGGCGGTCCGCGCCGATCTCGGTGAGCGCGGCCCGCCACGCCTGCGCCCGCTCGGACTCATCACCGTCGAGTTCGGCCAGGACATGGGTCGCGGTGATCCGCCATCCGCACTCGACCCGCGCCTCCGCCGGTGTCGGGGCGGCCGGAGCGAACACGACACCCAGCGACGTCACCACCGCTACTGCGGCGCTGGTCGGGCCGGACCCGATCACCGCCGACCGGCCTGACCGCCGCCGTGGCCGGCGCGGGCGCGGGTGTGGAAGTCGCTGGTGCGGTGGCGGAAGCCGTGGGAGGCCAGGCCACAGGTCCGGGCCTGGAAGCCGTCGGCGACCGCCGCAGCCAGTTCAAGAACCGCATCGCGGGTGCCCGGGGCCAGAGCGGCCAGGTCGATGACGTCCCCGGTCGCCAGGTGCGGGTCGTCGGGAAGCTCCACCACCGCGCGGACCCGGGAGGCGAAGTAGTCGACGATGACGCTGTCATCGACATACCGCGACGCCCGGTCACAGGACAGGACCACGACGGCGTCAGCGACCAGGTCCCGATACGGAAACCGGCCGGAAGAGTCCTGGTGGGTGGCGAGCCACTGCAGTGTCCGCGCCGCGCGTGACGCCCCGTCCTTGGTCGGCGCACCCACCACGACCAGCGCATCAGCGTGCCGCAGCGTCCCTTGCATCGCCGAATGCACCAGGCCGGTGCCGCAGTCGGTGAGCAGCAACTCGTGATAGACCGACAACAGTCGCAGTACGGCCTCGTAGTCGCACTCGGAGAACATCTCCGACAGCGCCGGCTCCTGCTCCGAGGTCAGCACACGCAGGCGACCGGCGAGGTGGGTGTAACCCGACAACTGCGTCGACGACTGGACCCGATCCAGATCGTGGAGCAGGTCCCGCACCGTCCGCCGCCCTGCCTGCGCTTCCCCGACCAGGCGGTCCCCGAGCGTGCCGGCGTCGGGGTTGGCGTCGAGGGCGATGACCCGGTCACCGCGGTACTCGGCCATCGCCAACCCGAGCAGCGAGGTCACCGTCGTCTTCCCGACACCACCCTTGATCGACCCGACCGCGACGCTGAACGGCCCCGACAGTGGTGTCGTGACCCGCCGGACCTGATCGCGCCGGCGCAGCTCCGCGGGCGACAGACCGGGATTCCAGCGGCCGCCCGACAGCGCGTGGACCGCGGCGCGCCAGCCGTGTGCCGGCGCGGCCGGCTTCGGACGCACCACATCAGCGAACACGCCACCATCAGAGAAACCCGCATCCAGACCGGCAGCGACACCGGCGGCGTCGACGCTCCAGAGCGCCGCCGACACCGGCGACGCCGGCGGCGCCGGCGGCTCGGCTACCGGCCGACCCGGCTGCAGACCAGCGCCGGAACCGGCACCCAACAGCTGCTCCGGAGACTCGTCCGGAACCGGCCGCTCGACCGGGACCACAGGAACCGGCGACTCTGCCGTACCCGGGGAGCCGGGAGCAGCCCACGCCGCAGCACCATCAGCCAGCCACGACGGCGTCTCACCCGCCGACGTCTTCTCCGAGGTCTGCTCCGGCGCCGGTACATGGTTGCTCGATGACATCAGCGCTCACCTGCCTGTTCACCAGCAGGTCCGGACAGCAGACCGGGATCGACGACCAGACGACCGTCCTCACCAGCGCGGGTGACCGGCACCGTCATCCGGACCCACCACGCCTGGGCCGCAGCCCACGCCGAGTCCGCCTCCGGCGGCGCGCACGAGCGGCCGATCATCCCCGCCGGCTCCACCCACTCACCGCGCTCACCGTCGTTCTCGGGATGGCCATCGGCCCCGGCTACTGCTCCAGCACGGACATACGACGTCACACGGACAACGACCTCGACGAACACCACCGTGTCCGAGCGGCGGTAGATCCGCCCCGGCAACGGGGAATCCGCCCGCTGCCGCCCCGAACCCGACCAGCCCCACGTACACGCCTGCGCATCCGCAAGGACCTCACGCAACACCTCCGCCCGCCGCCACGGGACGTCCTCGTCGAAGGACTGGAAGTCACACGCGAACCGGCCGGCGAACGCCGCCGCCTCCACATCCGAGACCGGCTCCCACGACCGCACCGACCGCAGAAACGACGACTCCCCGACCAGGCGCGCGGTGGGCGGATCATGACGTTGCAGCTTTGCGGGCGGGATCTCCTCATCGAAGCTGGCCTGGGGCTCGGCCAACTCTGCAGCTGGTGCGGGCGTCAGCGGCATGAGCGAGTCGGTATCCGAGTCGGTATCCGAGCTGATCGGGGCAGGTCGGGTACTGCGCGGCTGGCGCGAGGTAGTGACGCGGCGAGCCGCCGTGCTGGAAGCGTCCCGGTCTTTTGTGGCCTGGTCAGGGTCGCCGTTGCCGCGGAGAGGCAGGACATCTCCGCGGCCCGGGGCTGATCGCCACGGCGCCGTCTGTACCGGCGCTGCGGAGCTGGTTCGCGCCACTGCCAAGGTCTCCTCGGGTCCAGATCAAGTGCGCTGGTCAAGGGCAGTGGGGCGGCTCTTGACCAGACTGCGGAAGGCGCCGCAGTCTGCTTCGATCACCTGCATCGTTGCTGCGTCGAGGCACCACGGAGGCATCTCGCCCCGCCGCTCTAAGCGCGCCCGCTGATTTTTATCAGCGTAACCACTGGACGCGCAAGTGCGTACTCTGATCGCCGGAGGTGCTGGGATGCAGGTGCGGGATCAGCTACGCTGTTGCAGGACTTGACAGCAGGAGGCGGTAGCTGGTGACGCAGGAAAAGGTTCATGCCGAGCTGGGCTCGTTGGCGGACCGGATCAACTATCTGTTCGCGGAGCTGCCGCCCGCGGATGGCTCTCGGGCTGAGTTCACCAATCAGTACGTCCTCACGTGGCTCCGGGAGCGCGGACACGAGCTGTCCCCCTCGCACATCTCTGAGCTGCGCCGCGGGATCAAGGTCAACCCGACCATGAAGGTGCTGCAGGGTCTCGCGGACTTCTTCGAAGTCCGGGCGGGCTTTTTTCACGGTGATGTCGATGCGGTCCGGGACACGCTCTCGGAGGTGCGGCTGCGACGGGCGATGCGCGATAACCAGGTGACGGATATCGCCGCTCGGGTTGCAGGCCTGAGTCCGGCTCACCGGCATCTCGTTGCTGACTTCATCACCGACATGATCTACAAGCATGGGAAAGACGGCGGTGGATCGGCCACCTGACGGCCCTGCCAGAGGCTGGCGAGTCTCGCTCGTCTGCTAGACGAAAGAGCTGCCATGTCTGTATTCAAGAATGACGACGACAGTCCAAGTATTCGGCTCCATCGGCTCGTGGATCTGACCCAGATCCGGATCCGCACCGCCGACGGCGTGGAGGCATGGCGCAGCTGGCGGGCATATCTGAACAATCTTCCCGAACACAATAATCAGGAAAGTACGTTCAACGGTGACGGCCCCGTGGGGGTTCTTGTTGTCTCCGCGCTCCGCGGCGACCCTTCCCTGGAGCAACTAGCAGATATTTCAGTCCACCTGGACGCTCCCCCGCGATATTTCGATATGATCCGGCCGAGGCACGAGGTCGAGCGAGACCTCCTGGTCGACCAGCTCTGCAAGGTCGGGGCAGGCGGCCTGCGAATATGCCGGGGGCAGCCCGCCGGATTTGAACTCGTCGAGGTTCTCGAATCCGTTCTCTCGATCGTCTGCCGGTCCGGTTCACTCCCCGGACCACGAGAGTGAACCCTCGGCCTACCGGCAGTAGCCGTTCGCCTCTCTCGTTACCCGCACGCTGTACTCGCACCGCTACGCATGGTTAGATGTCTTCGTTGAAGAACACAGCGCGCGGGAGGGCGGGCAGTGAATGAACGAGAGCTGCGGAAGTTCGGGAAAAAACTCCTTGCGGAGCTAGACCTGCAGAAGCCACCTGCCCCGCCGGAATTCTGCCGACGCCTCTCCGACTACCTCGGGATCCCCATCATCCTGGAAAGCAGACGACTCCCCGACGTACGGTCCTACGCCTGCGTCATCCCATTCCCGGACCGATTCGTCATCGCCTATTTCGACACCCTTGTACCCGTCCGCGTCAACTATATTATATATCACGAGATAGCGCACATCATTCTCGGACACCTCACCGGAAACACCAGCGGCGTACCGCTCATCTGCGGCGCACTCTTCCCGCGAGACGAAGACGAAGGTACACCGCAGACATCGTTTTATGCCAGCCCTCAGGAGTGGGAAGCGGAGATCATGGCAGCGATTCTGTCTGGGTGGTCGAAGCTCCCGATCCGGGCTGACTGGAAGGACCTCGGACCTCACGGAGATGCCCTGGGGCGACTGTTCGGCGTTCGGGGGGTGTAGCAGGTCATGTCCTTCTTCTTGTTGACGTTGTGTGCTGTAGCGGTGTTGTGGCAGGTGTCGGGTCTGGCTCGATCCGGGGTCACTCGTGACTCGCTGTCCGCGGTCGCGTTCTCGGCTGGCGTGGGGGCGATGGTCCTCCTCTACCGAGAGGATGTAGGTGTCCTTCTGGACAGCCTTCTCGGGGCGAATGTCACCGCGGTTGTACGGAACCTCGTTCTCGTCGCGGCGTTCGCCGCGATGCAGTTCTTCTACATTCGCAATATCGCTACGTTCCGCCCCACTGCGCGTCACTACGTGGAACGGGGCGCGTTCACCGTGGCGTGCGCACTGCTGATTACGTCACCTTTCTTCGTGGGGTCGACGGCGGCGCTGAAGGCGAGTCCGGAGAACCTGCATGATCCGGCGGTCCTCCTCTTCTTCCTCTCCGGTAGCTGCTACCTGCTGTACGCCTGCGTGACGCAGGTGGCGTGGTCTCTGCGCGACGCCGGACGCTTCATGCGTCACCGGTTCTATTCGTTTTTCGCAGCCACCGCCGCCCTGGCTCTGGGCTGCTCTCTCTATTTTGTCCTCGTCGCCCGCCGCGTGTTCCACTACTATGTCTCGCTGACTTCCGGGCCCGAACACATCACCATGTGGCCGCCGCCTATCGGGACGATCCTGATCTGTCTCAGCGTCAGCTTCATGGCCCTCGGCGTCACGCTTCCACTCGCCGCGGCAGACATACATCGATGGATTCGCCGAGCCGCCACGACACGCGCCAATCGACAGCTTCGTGAACTCGATTCAGTCGTGTGCGCACTTTTCCCGCGCCTACTCATTCCGGAAGTCCCGGAATACGAGGATGGTTGCCCTGCCGCGCCGGGATCGGCTTCGGGCATGCGGTCCGCACATGAGCTTCGGGAGAACAGGTGCAGTGACGGTTACGGGCGCCTGCACGACATCATCACCGGGGGATCCGACACCGGCCGGGCCGATATCGCTGCTGCCATCGACATTCTCACCGCGATCCCCGGTGGGCTTCCTGTCGCGTGCGAGAGTGGAGACACCCGGCATTTGATTCGGATATCGCGGTGGTTGAAGAAGAACCGAGCGGCAGCAGCGCTGGACACGATGACCGCGGCCCCGTCGACGGTTCCGGTCGTGTCCACGGAGAAAGGCGAGACCTGACGATGCTGACGATCTACGAGGCGGACCGGGTGATCTCCCCAGGAGCGGAACTCGCCGACGGCGCGGACGCAGTCCTGGTCGCCGGGGCGTGCATCGAGGCTGTCGGTCGCTCTGCCGATCTGCTCGCGGGGCATCCGGCCGCGGACGTACGCGGCTTCCCCGGCGCCAGCATCATGCCCGGTCTGATCGACAGCCACGTGCATCTGGTCGCCGACACCACCACGACCCCGTTCACCACCGCGGTGTCCGGAACGCTGCACGAGGTCCGGGCCCTGGCCCGCCGGAACGCGACCGCCAGCCTACGGTCGGGTGTCACCACCGTCCGCGACCTCGGTGACACCCGTGGGATCGTCGCCGAACTCCGCGACGAGCGCCGTGACACCGCCGTCCCCGCATCCCCGCGGCCGAGGATCCTGTCCGCGGGGATGCCGTTGACCATCACCGGCGGGCACTGCTGGTACCTCGGCGGGGTCGCCGACACCGCCGACGAGCTCCGTACCGCGATCGACCGCGCCGCTCCCACCGTGGACCTGATCAAGGTCATGGCCGGCGGCGGCTACCTCACCACCGGCGGCCCCGGAGTGTTCGACGCCCAGTACTCGACCGATCTGCTGACAGCCGTCGTCGACCACGCCGCCCAGCATGGGCTTCCGGTGGCCGCCCACGCTCACGGCAGCGAGCCGATCATCCGATGTATCGACGCCGGAGTGGCCACGATCGAGCACTGCGGCTGGCGCTCCGGGCCCGCCCGCCGGAACTGGGATAACGACCAGGCCCGCGCGATGGCCGAACGGAACATCGCCGCCGGGACCACCACCCCCGCCCACTGGCGCACGATCGCCGACATGATCACCAACACCGCCACCGCGACAGGCGAGGACTACCAGTTCGGCGCCCAGATCACCTGGATGGACACCCACGGCGTCCCGATCCTCATCGGCACCGACGCCGGCACCCCCCAAGCCGTGTTCGACAACCTCCGCACCAGCGCGGAGCTGTTCGAACAGCTCCGCTTCACCCCGGAACGGATCATCGACCTGCTCACCACCCACGCCGCCCGACAGCTCGGGCTCGCCGAGAAAACCGGCGCAGTCCGCCCCGGCCTCGACGCCGACCTCCTCATCGTCAACGGCGACCCACGCACCGATCTGGACGTCCTCCACCGACCAGAACTCGTCATCGCCCACGGCGTCGCCTACACCCAGGACCAGCTCACCGACCCCACCCCCGACACATCTGCGGTGAGGAACTCCGAACCGTGAGCGTCGTCAAAATCCACGTCCTCGCCATCCCCGACGCACACCACGCCGAGCTGGAGGAACGGTTCACAGCCTGCCGAGCGGCCGAACACCTCGCCGACGTTCCCGGGTTCCGCAGCGTCGAACTACTCCGGCCCACCGCCGGATCACCCCACTACTTCCTGCTCTCGCACTGGGACGACGACGCCGCCTACTGCGACTGGCTCGCCCACGGCCGCGAAACAGCCCACGGCACCACAGCCCACAGCACTACCTACCGCGCCATGACCACCACCAGCGTCGACCTCCTCGAATTCGACGTAGTCGAACCGAAACGTCCCTGACCCACCCCACTGCAGACGTTGCTGCAGAACTTCCGGAGCCGCCGCCCGTGTCCACCCCGAACGAGGACCCACCAGCAACCCAGGTCACCGCCCACATCGACCCGGTGTGTCCGTATGCGTGGATCACCTCGCAGTGGCTCCGCACCGTCGCCGGGACGCGGCCGATCCAGCTGGCGTTCCGCACGATGTCACTCGGTGTGCTCAATCAGGACCCGGTGGATCCGCGGGAAGCCGCGCGTGGCTATGAGAGTGCGTGGCGCCCGGTCCGGGTCGCTGAAGCGATCGCCGCGACCCGCGGGCCCGGGCATCTCGACCGCTACCTGCACGAGTTCGGCTACCGCTACCACGACCTGCGCCACCGGCACCCGGATCGGCCGCAGGATCGGGACACGGTCCTGCGGGACACCCTCGCTGCCCTCGACGACACCACTCTTTACGGCGCCGCGGATGATCCGATCTGGGATGAGGCGGTGATCGCCAGCCACACCGCGGCCCTGGCCGGAGTCAGCGACCCAGGCGGCGGCGGGGTGGGCACGCCGATCGTGCGGATCAACGGTGCCGGGATCTTCGGGCCGATTCTGACCGAGGTTCCCGATCCCGGGCGAGGCGCGGCGATATTCGACGCGGTCGCGGTGCTGGCGGCGCAGCCGGAGTTCACCGAGTTGAAGCGGACCCGGGAGAGGTCGGCGTGAGCGCGGGGGCCGAGGTGTCGTGGCGCGAGGATTACGCCCATCTGTTCATCACCGTGGTCCTCGGTGTCTGCACGCTGGTGTGTGTCGAGGTCGCCGCCCTGGCCACCGGGGTGGCATCCGGTGCGCCGCGGTGGCTGCTGATCGGGACCGGTGACGTGCTCGACGTCGTCGCCGCCCCGTTGGGCATCCCCGCCCCGGCCGGGTCGACCACGGCGTATCTGTTCGCGGTCCCGGGCCTGTTCCGCAACTGTCTCCTCACCACCGCGGTCGCGCTCACCACCGGAGTCGCCGCCGCCGGCTGGGCCGTGACCCGCCGCCGAGGCCGCGGCACCCGTAGCACCGTCCGGCACCGGCGGCAGCGTCGGTGGGGCGGCCCGGTGACCGACCCGATCCGCACCGCCGCCGCCCGGCTCACCCCCACACCCCCCGGACACGCCACCGCCGCACAGATCCGCGCCGAACTCTCCGTCGCGGCATGTCGGGAATCCGCCGCCCGGACCCGGCCGAGCATGAGTCCCGCGCAGATCCGGGCCGCAGCACCCGGCGAAGTCGGGATCCCGCTACCGATCTGCGCGGCGTGCGGGCAACTGTGGGCGCCGTTCACGAACCCGACCGGGGTGATCGCCACCACCCAGTCCGGGAAGACCCGGTGCTGGCTGTGCGGGATCTGCATCGACGCACCCGGCGCTCTGTTGTGCTCCACCACCAAACCCGACCTGCTCGAGTTGTCCGCGCTCTCCCGCGCCCGCCGCCCCGGCGCCGGACCGGTGTGGGTGTTCGACCTGACCGGCACCACCACCTGGCCCGCGACCCTGCCCTGGTCACCGCTGCACGGCTGCCGCGACCAACAACAAGCCTGGGCGACGGCGAAACGCCTCGTCGAAGCCGCCGCCACCACCATCGAGGCCGGCGGCGGACGAGGCGCCGGGAACGACCGCGTGTTCCGCCAACGCGCCATCGGCGTCGTCGGCGCCTACCTCCTCGCCGCCGCCCACACCACCACCACGGCGGCCGACGGTGGTGGTGGGAGTGCGTTGAGTCGGATCGCCGACTGGGCCACCGACCGCACCACCGCCCACGAAGCAGTCAACATCCTCACCAGCCACAGCGACTACGCCCACCTCGCGGCCGCGTTGAAAGCCGAGCTGTCCATGGTCGCCGAAACCGCCGACGCCGTCTGGATGTCCGTGCGCCGCGCCCTGGAACCGTTCTCCGACCCACGAGTGCGGCGGCTGTGCGACATCGACCCCGACACCTCCTACGACCTGGAAGCGTTCATCACCGCCGGCGGAGCGCTGTACCTGATCGCCGAGGACAACGACGCCGCCGCGATCCCGATCCTCACCACCATCGTCGACGAATGGATCACCACCGCCCGACGGCTCGCCCTCACCCGACCCGGACGCCGGCTCGACCCACCCGCCACGATCGTCCTCGACGAACTCCCCTCCGCCACACCCGTACCCGACCTGCCCACCATGCAAGCCGACTCCGCCGGACGCGGTGTCCTCATCCACTGGGCCGCGCAATCACTGTCCCAACTCGACGCCGTCTACGGCACCCGCGCCCGCGACCTCATCGAGAACTCCACCGTCTTCGCCGTGTGGGGCGGCATCAAAGACGACGACACCCTCACCTGGCTGTCAAAGATCATCGGCGACCGCACCACCCACCGCGACACCCACCCCACCGGCGGGCTACTCCCCCCAACCCACGGCGGGAGCCGCACCACCGAACGCGTCCCGATCTACCCACCCGCCGCGATCCGCACCCTGCCCCGCGGCGAAGTCCTGATCCTCTACCGGCACCTACCCGTCATCCGCGCCACCACCACCGACGCCTACCACCGACCCGACGGCAACCAACTACGCGCCGACGTCGCCACCATCGCCTCCGGGAACATCCCGATCACACCGACCGGATACCTCGATCACCAACAGTGAGCGGCCAACGGTCGGCCACATAGGATGTCGGTCATGGTGCCCATGTCATCGACGTCGATCGGGTCGCCGCGGCGGGCTCGTGAGGTGCTGGTCATCACCCGCCAGGATTTCGACCTGCCCGGCAAGGACCTTTCCCGGGCAGCGGCGGTGCTCACCGATCACTTCACCGGGCTGCTACGCCGCGGTGTTCTGTCCCGCGCGGTCGCCGAGGTGATCCTCAACCCATCCCGCTGGAGCCACAACCGTCATGTCCTCACCGTGCAGGTCGACGTCGCTGCACGCGACAACGTCGCCGGGCTCGCGACCGCGCTCAACACCCTCCGCGACGGATTCCGGTTGCTCCCGATCGCGCTGCCCGACCAGTTCACCACCACCGAGATCGAGCGCCTCACCAGCATGGTCATCGGCGGCGACGACCTCCAGTTCGCCACCCACGACGACCGCCACCCCAGCCCCATCAGCGGCGCCCGCCGAGCGCGCCGGTTCCCCACTACCGGAGCGGCCACGCCGCGCTCACCTCGCCCGAGGTGAGCGGGAACGCCTTTACGGATGTCCTGGGGCCTGCGAGGGAGTGGTTCCGGGGACCATCGGGTTACCGTTCGCGGTATCACCGGGGATGGCCTGGATGACATCCCAATGCTCGAGGATCTTCCCGCCCTCGACACGGAAGAAATCCGCGATCGCAGACCGTTTCCCGTCCTTCTCCGTCGACTCCGCGTGGACCACGACGATGTCACCCTCAGCCACGACACGCCCGATCCGGAACGTCACCCCGCTGTCTTTGACATAGGGGCCCATCGTGTCCACGAACGCCGCCCGGCCGTTCGGGACCTGCGGGTTGTGCTGGATGTAGTTCTCCGCGACATAGGTCTGCGACGCCCCCGCGACATCACGGTGAACGAACGCCTGGGTGTAGAAATCGGTGACCAACTTCGCCTTGTCCACCGGAACCGGAGTCGTCGTCGGCACCGCAGCCGGCGCCG
>NZ_MCIM01000003.1:20809-22612 GCF_001932405.1 Pseudonocardia sp. Ae331_Ps2
GGGCAACTGTGGGCGCCGTTCACGAACCCGACCGGGGTGATCGCCACCACCCAGTCCGGGAAGACCCGGTGCTGGCTGTGCGGGATCTGCATCGACGCACCCGGCGCTCTGTTGTGCTCCACCACCAAACCCGACCTGCTCGAGTTGTCCGCGCTCTCCCGCGCCCGCCGCCCCGGCGCCGGACCGGTGTGGGTGTTCGACCTGACCGGCACCACCACCTGGCCCGCGACCCTGCCCTGGTCACCGCTGCACGGCTGCCGCGACCAACAACAAGCCTGGGCGACGGCGAAACGCCTCGTCGAAGCCGCCGCCACCACCATCGAGGCCGGCGGCGGACGAGGCGCCGGGAACGACCGCGTGTTCCGCCAACGCGCCATCGGCGTCGTCGGCGCCTACCTCCTCGCCGCCGCCCACACCACCACCACGGCGGCCGACGGTGGTGGTGGGAGTGCGTTGAGTCGGATCGCCGACTGGGCCACCGACCGCACCACCGCCCACGAAGCAGTCAACATCCTCACCAGCCACAGCGACTACGCCCACCTCGCGGCCGCGTTGAAAGCCGAGCTGTCCATGGTCGCCGAAACCGCCGACGCCGTCTGGATGTCCGTGCGCCGCGCCCTGGAACCGTTCTCCGACCCACGAGTGCGGCGGCTGTGCGACATCGACCCCGACACCTCCTACGACCTGGAAGCGTTCATCACCGCCGGCGGAGCGCTGTACCTGATCGCCGAGGACAACGACGCCGCCGCGATCCCGATCCTCACCACCATCGTCGACGAATGGATCACCACCGCCCGACGGCTCGCCCTCACCCGACCCGGACGCCGGCTCGACCCACCCGCCACGATCGTCCTCGACGAACTCCCCTCCGCCACACCCGTACCCGACCTGCCCACCATGCAAGCCGACTCCGCCGGACGCGGTGTCCTCATCCACTGGGCCGCGCAATCACTGTCCCAACTCGACGCCGTCTACGGCACCCGCGCCCGCGACCTCATCGAGAACTCCACCGTCTTCGCCGTGTGGGGCGGCATCAAAGACGACGACACCCTCACCTGGCTGTCAAAGATCATCGGCGACCGCACCACCCACCGCGACACCCACCCCACCGGCGGGCTACTCCCCCCAACCCACGGCGGGAGCCGCACCACCGAACGCGTCCCGATCTACCCACCCGCCGCGATCCGCACCCTGCCCCGCGGCGAAGTCCTGATCCTCTACCGGCACCTACCCGTCATCCGCGCCACCACCACCGACGCCTACCACCGACCCGACGGCAACCAACTACGCGCCGACGTCGCCACCATCGCCTCCGGGAACATCCCGATCACACCGACCGGATACCTCGATCACCAACAGTGAGCGGCCAACGGTCGGCCACATAGGATGTCGGTCATGGTGCCCATGTCATCGACGTCGATCGGGTCGCCGCGGCGGGCTCGTGAGGTGCTGGTCATCACCCGCCAGGATTTCGACCTGCCCGGCAAGGACCTTTCCCGGGCAGCGGCGGTGCTCACCGATCACTTCACCGGGCTGCTACGCCGCGGTGTTCTGTCCCGCGCGGTCGCCGAGGTGATCCTCAACCCATCCCGCTGGAGCCACAACCGTCATGTCCTCACCGTGCAGGTCGACGTCGCTGCACGCGACAACGTCGCCGGGCTCGCGACCGCGCTCAACACCCTCCGCGACGGATTCCGGTTGCTCCCGATCGCGCTGCCCGACCAGTTCACCACCACCGAGATCGAGCGCCTCACCAGCATGGTCATCGGCGGCGACGACCTCCAGTTCGCCACCCACGACGAC
>NZ_MCIM01000003.1:22624-39468 GCF_001932405.1 Pseudonocardia sp. Ae331_Ps2
GTTGCTGCTTCCGGCGCTCCGCGCGGAAGGGCGTAGCCCTGGAGTGCTGTGCGTGACTGTTTTGCCTGGTCAACGCTACGCGTTGACGTAAACGCGTGTAAGCGCGTTTGCTGCTTTGCGCTGAGCGTGTTTACGCATTTGCGCAACGCATTCACGTAAATGATAGCACAAATGGCCTGGTGAATGCGATTGGTACGCCGAATAGAGGAATGGCAGATGTGCGTTTTCACGCGTAGCCGTGAACACGTATATACGTGAACTAACTGAATTAACCAGCTACTTTGACTTAGAGGTCGCGCGGATTGATGGATGATCATGGGCGGCGGTGTGGTCGGCTGTCCCAGCGGTGCGTGGTCCAGGCCTGCCGGATCAGGCTACGGAGTGTGATGATGGTGTCGGCGAGGTCGAAGAACGCGTCGACGACGGTTTCGCGGCGTTCGTAGCAGCGCTGCAGCCGGTTGAAGCTGTTGTGCCAGGCGTTGGTGCGCTCGATGTGCCAGCGTTGGGTGGCCTGGATCGGTGCTTTCTCGCCCTTGCGCGCGATCTCGCTGTGCAGGCCCCGTTCGGTGAGTGTGTCGCGGGTCTTACCGGAGTCATAGCCGGCGTCGAGGTGCACGGTGATGTCGTCGGGCAGCGGGCCGAGAGCGTCGAGGTGGTCGAGAGTGGGGCCCAGTAGCGGGGAGTCGTGGCGGTGTGCCCCGGCCAGGACCCGGCCCAGTGGGATGCCATGGCCCTCGACGAGCACCGATCGCTTCATGCCCTGTTTACGCCGGTCAACCGGTGACGGTCCGGCGACCTCACCGCCGCCGGGGGCCTTGGTGATGGCGCCGTCGACGGCAACGTCGTCAAGCAACAGGCCGACGATGCGGTCGTAGGCGTCCAGGGCGATCCGGCGTAGCTGGGCGAAGACCCCGAGCCGGATCCACTCGTCACGGCGATCGCGGATGGTGGTCGCCGAGCAGGTGCTGTCGGCGATGCCCTGATACGGGCAGCCGAACCGCAGTACCTCACAGGAGCTTGTCGAACACGACCCGATCCGCGATCCGGCGGCGGTGACAGCCCCACGGATGAGTGGGATCGAACTCGACCCGGGGCGGCAGCAGCGCGGCGAACTGGTCCCACAACGGCTCGGTCAGCCATGATGGCAGGGCGGGCACGCGGCCTCCAGACGATCACGAAGAGTCAACAACTTCATGATCGACAGGCCCGTGCCCGCCCCTCACCATCGACACCCGGCCGCGACCCAGCTGTGATCAATCCGCGCGACCTCTTAGGTGCGAGGCTGAGAAAGGTCGAGCCGTTTCCGTACCATCCGGTGCCATCGATCCTCGGTTCTAGCCCGAACTGTTCAGCGGCTCCGAGGATGTCCCGTAGCTGGTCCTGGTCGAGTCCGTAGGGTTGCGCGACCAGGAGGGCTGGTTTCCCGCTACGCGTCCAGCCAGACACGTGGTCCAGCCAGCTACGGGAGCGGGCGTGCTCTTGGCAGGTCTGCACTGCACAGCGGCCTTTGGCGATCCAGTGGAGGCACGTCCCGGCCTCGGAGTAGCGCAGCTGGAGTGGTTCGGCCCAGTCGAGGAGTCGGTCACGGGTCTCGGGATTGTTGGCGCCGTAGGGCCAGTGATCAGCGATGCCGACTGCCTTGATCCGCCGCTGTAGCTCGGCCTGTGTCATGGCGTCCATCTTGGCCTCGTCTGCTGGCCGGGGTGCATTCGAGGGCAAGCCGACCCGCACCGCAGGCGCCCCCTCGGGGCGCCGAGGAGCGGAAGCGGTGCGGCAGCAAGGTAGTTCAGCCGAGCCCCTTGGGACTGGTGCGGGCCAGCCGGTCGACCTGGGTACGGAACCGAGGGTTGGCCCTCCACACGGCGATCATGGCGCGGATGCGCTGGTTGTGGTCGACCCGGTCATCGAGCTTGGCCTCACCCATCGCGCGCATGTCCTCGGCGTGCAGCTTGAGGCTGACCCGGCCCTCGGCCTGGCCTTGAGGCGGGAACAGGATCCGGGGCGGATCGGCCCGCGGCTTGTCGTCCTGCTCGGGCTCGGCCGCCGGCGCCGGCGGGGCGGTCTTGCGTGGCGCCCGCTTCTTACGAGCGGTCGGAGCCGGTGACTCGGGCTCGGTGGCCGGCTCCGGCGGTGCAACCGGCTCGGCGAGGCTGGCGGCGATGGAGCGGTGGCGGGCCATGATCAGAGTTCTCCTGCTTCTTGGGTGGTGGACCACTTCATGTGCAGCAGCCCGGCGAACACCTCGCGGGCCAGGTTGCGGTACTCCCGCTCAGCGGCACGGGCAGTGGAGTGCCGACGGCCGGGCATCTCGGTGATGGGCCGATTCCAGGTCACAGCCTCGGCGTGCACCGACAGATCCCGGATCACGGTGCGGGCAACGGAGATCCCGGTGGACCCGGCTATCTCGTTCAACTCCTGCAACGCGTTGGGCAGGCTCGGTGTCTTGACCAGCGTCCCGACCAGCAGGTACGGGACCTTGGTGGGGACCACGGCCTCCCGGATCACCCGGAGCACGGTCCGCAGGTCCATCGTGCGCACCGCCGAGGGCACGACCAGGCCGTCAACGACGGGTGCGCCCGAGCTGCCGTGCAGCAGGGCCGACCAGGCGTCGGAGGACTTCGCCCCGGGGAGGTCGACCACCACCAGGTCGTAGTCGGGCAGCTCGCGCAACCGGGTCAGCACCGCCGGTCCGGCGTCCTGGAGGTCGTCCACGTCGAAGGTCATGCCCTCGGATCGAGTGGCCCAGTCCGCCGCGCTGAGGTTCGGGTCCGCGTCGGCCAACAGCACCCGGTAGCCCTCCAAGGTGGCCAGATGCGCGAGAGTCACCGCCGTCTGAGTCTTGCCGACCCCGCCTTTGGAAGATCCGACCCCAAGGATCCGGGGTGATTTCGCAGCCATAACCGCAGCGTACCGCACATCGGTTTACGTAAAAACCCCTTCACGTTGACACGTGAAGGGGTTTTCGCTCAGTAAAACTCGGGGTCGGAGCTGTAGCTCTCGATCTCGATGGGGAAGTCGCCGGCGTCGGGCATCTCGCCGTGGTAGTCGAAGTAGGCGCCGGTGAAGATGTCGCGGGCCAGCTCGTCGGCCTCGGCCTCGCTGCCGCCGGCGGCCAGCAGGTCGGCGACCGGGCTCATGTCCACCTCGACGTCGCCGTAGTTGCGGACGCTGCGCCGGCGCGGTGACTTCTCGTAGATCGTGACTTGTCCGAGCCGGGCGGTGCTGACTTGGCGGAGCTTGCTGATCCTGAGCTGTCGGGTGTCGGCGCCGGCGAGCACGGCGCTGGCGTTGCGAGGTCGTTGGGTGCCGGCGAGCCAGCGTTGCGCGGTGCGCTGGGAAACCCCGTACTCCTGGGCGAGCCAGCGCGAGGTGCCCCGCCCGTGGGTGGCGATGTGCGAGCGGGCGGCCTCGGTGGCCGAACCCGGCTGCAGGAGGCTGCGGGTCGCTCCCCGAGGCGCCGGCCCCCGGCCGCTACGACCACCGCGCGCCATCAGGCCACCCGCCCAGATAGGGCCGTCCCGGGCCGCTCAGGAGCCGCTGTGTGCCCCGGTAGGGCCCGGGCGGGCATCAGGTGCCGGGTCATGACTGGGCCTCCTCAGAACCGATCTGAGCGTCTCCGCTGGCGTCGTCGGAATCGTCGGCGCTGAGCCCGAGCTCGGCCAGGGACTCCAGCAGGTCTGGTCCGGTGCCGACGCCGGACGCGTCAGCCAGCGCGGCGGCGAACCGGGGTACCGACCCGTCGGCCAGCGCGGCCCGCATGTCCTCGTCCAGCTCGGCGGCCCGGTCCAGCTTCCACTTGCCGGGCCAGCTCGGATCGATGGTCAGCGCGGTCGGTGCGTACGGCTCGCCGGCGGGATGGGCTGCGGGCACCACGAACCACGCGGCGTCCCGGTAGACCCCGAGCACCTTGGCGCCGGCGCTCTCGGCCTTGTCCAGGGCCCGCCACTGGTTGGCCCACGCGAGGGTGCGCAACTGGTCGGCCCAGTCCGGCCGCCACAGCCCGGTGCGGTTGTAGCGCTTGCTGCGCAGCATCCCGCCGAGGAAGGCGGTGTAGACGCTCTTGACCGCGACCAGCGCGAACCGCGCCGGGTCGTCCTCGCGCGGCTTGAGCATCCGGTAGGCCCGGGCCAGCGGCTTGGCCCACTTGTCCAGCCGGCGCCCGCAGTCACGCCACCACACGATTTCATCGATGGGCAGCTCGATGCCCCGGTCCTTGATGAGGTACTTCGCTACCGGGGTGGTGATCCACTCGCCCCGGGCGAGCTTGCCGGACCCGTCGCGGCCGAGCCCGAGCCGGCGCGTGCTGACCGCCCGGCCCATCCGCACATAGCCGGGCTTGCCGCTGGTGATCACGGCCAGCGGGTTCGGCGATCCGGTGACGGGCTCGCCGTCCCCGAGGATCAGCCCCGAGTGCGCGGCGGCGAGGTACTGGGCGTTGACGTCGCACCCGACGATTCGCGCGCTGGCGGGCAGCTTGAGCCGGCGGTTGAGGTAGTCAACCGAGAGCCGGATGCGGATCCCGTGGTCGCTGAGGGTGGTCTCGCCCAGGGGCTCGGGTACGGGCATGGCCGCGTGCCGGGCGACCAGCCGGGCGTACGCGGCGATGCCGACCTCACCGGGGAAGGACACGAACCGCAACCCGCCGGTGGCCTCGGTGAACAGGGCCAGACTGGCGGCCAGCTCCTCGGCGCCGGCGTCGGGATAGCGGGAGCGCACCACCCGAGAGAACCGGTCCAGCTCCTCGGCCGGGTCGACCGTGCGGGCCTCGTCGGCGCCGGCGTCGGTCGGACGTAGCCGGCGCTGCCCGCCGGGCCGGTGCGCGGTGTCGCGGACCGCAGGCTCGGTGCTGGTCGCTGTGCTGGCCTCCTCGGCCACGGCGGCGGGCGGCCCGAGGTCGACGCGGCAGCCGGCGTGCCGGACCGCACCGCAGGCGGACCGGGTGGCGGTCGGCTCACCGCACACCAGACACGGCGCCGGCGTCTCGCTGACCTGCCCAAACCCGCACCACATCACCCCGGGGTCGGCGCAGACCGAGCAAGCGCTCGGTGAGGCCGAGTGGTGGCTCTCCTCGCGCATACGATGGTTCGCCGAAAAACCGGGAACACCGGGAACGAGGGTACCCTTACTTACCTCATCGTTGCTGGTCACAGGCTCGACACGCCCGTTCCCGGTTTCGGTGGGCGAACCGGGAACGGACCGGGAACGAACCGGGGAACCGGGAACGGAACCCGGGAACGCCGGCCCGTGCTCGACCGGGGCCGCTGGCGGCTCGGTGGGGAGCAGCTCGCCGAGCCGGAACACGTACACCGAGGGCCGGTGACTCGCGTCGCCGACGTTGATCCGCTGCACCCGCCGTCCCTCGGGGTCGGTGCTGCGCAACAGCCCCGACCGCCCGGCCGCCCCGGAGCGGGTCAGCTCGCGCAGCCCGGTACCCGGGTTGGTGATCCCGGCCTCGGAGCAGATCCCGGCCAGCCGGGAGGACAACACCGCGACATCGCCATCGAGGGCGGCGTCGGCGGACAGGTCCCAGCCCTCGACCTCGCGCAGCGCCGGCCCGGGGCCGCCGGCGACCGCGCTGCGGTAGGTGCCCCGGTCGGGGAAGTTGCCCGGCCGAGACACCAGGGCGTCGACCACAGCGGAGAGCACCCGCTCCCCGGGGGTGATGCCCCGTTCCCGGGCCTCGCTGACGAGCTGGTCGAGCAGTTGCCGGGCTACCTCGAGGACGGCTGTGCGCAGCGCGCCGGCGGCCTCGCCGTGGACCAGGCGGTCGAGCAGCTCGGCGCCGGCGACGCCGAGGGCCAGGTGCTTGCCGAGACTGCGCGGGACTGATTCCGCGGGCGCCCCGATGTCCTCCTGTGCGAGGGCCAGGCGCTCGCCGAACTCGGCCGGGGTCACCCCGGCCGTACGGAGCCAGTGCAGTGGCCACCCGTGGTGCTCGCGGGCCAGCTCCTCCACCAGCTCGGCGCTCTCGGCGTCGCGGGTGATCGGTGTCTCGATCTCGATCAGCCGGCGGGCCACGGCCTCGTTGGTGACCTCACCGAGGATGGAGTCGTTGCCGTTGGCGATCAGCACCGAGAACCACGTCGGGGACGTGCGCGGGGTGCCGGTCCGGCCGCCGGTGGTCCGGGACGCTCCCTCAGCCACGGCCAGGATCATCTGCTCGGTCTTGCGGGCATCCAGCCCGGCCGAGCCGTACTCGTCCCGGTACGCGGGCAACGAGCTGAGCAATCCCAGCTCTTGGGTAAGCGCGATCGGGGTCGCGTTCCAGGTGCGGACCACGTTGCCGGTGCTCGGGTCGCCGATCGCGGCGGCGCCGGTGACCAGCGCGGTCGACTTGCCCTTCCCGGCTGACCCGACCAGCAGCGCCACACAGGACGAACGCCCGAGGGGACGCACGAACAGCCCGCCCAGGCTCAGCCCGGCGACCAGTCCGAGCTTCGGCGCTGCGGCGGCCTCGGTGATGATCCGCGACCACGCCGCGCGGGCGGTGTCCTCGGTGACGGGGGCGAGCTGGCCGTACCCGGCGGGTCCGACGTCGGCGGCCGGGAGCAGTAGCTCGCCCTCACTGGTCCAGCTCGGTACGGACCGGCTGACCGGTACCCGGTGGGTGCGGGCGTACTGGCGCACGGCCGAGCCGATGGTCTGAGCGATCTTCGGGTCGCAGGACACGGCCATCCCGAGCGGCCCGGCCCACAGTCCCTTGCCCAGGTCCTCATCGTTGACCAGCGTCACCCGGGCCGGGTCGGCCAGCGGGGTCGGGGAGAGCCGGAACGAGGGGGAGGTCTGGCGGCCGGCGCCGTCGACGTGCTCGATGACTTCCAGGACGAACGGCAGTGGCCCGATCTTCGTCCAGCGCTGCCCGCGCTGGATGTACACGCCGCGCTCTCGGCCGTCACTGTCCGACCCGGTGCTGTAGGCGCACACGTTGGTGCCCCACGTGTCGATCGGCCACGCCGGCGCCGGCTCGGGCTGACGGCGATCGTCCAGGGACGCGACGGTCCCGCCAGCGGCGGGGGGAGGCGGGGTCACCGTGCACCGCCGCTGTGACCCGGAGCAGCCGCGACGCGCACGGAGCAACGGAATGTAGAAGACTCCGAGTCTCGGTTGTACAGTGACGCCTGCACGTGCGACCTCCAACGAGGTTGTTCCAAGAGAGCCCCCCGGCTTGCCGCCAAGCTCAGACGGGGGGTTCTCTGCTGTTCAGGGGTAGATCGGTAGATCAGGCGGTCAGGGGTAGCTGCCCGTCGCTCTCCTTCCCCGACGCCGGGAGCTTCAGCCCGTGAGCCTCCGCGAGGACCCGGACGATGTACTCGCTGAAGCTCAGGCCCTGTTCCTTGGCTCGCTGCTCGTAGAACTCCCGGTGGGAGCAAGGCCAGCGCACAGCGAGAGCGCTCGTCGGCTCGCCCCACTTCGGTTTCGCACCAGCGTTGCTCAGCGGTGGTCGTCTGGGCATGGGTGCGTTCTACTCCGTCGTATTCGCAAATACGGGAAGACGCGCCGGGAGCAGTCACAGATTGCCTCGATCTGATCACGCGGCGCGCTCGCTTCCGGCCGCGATGTGCAGGGGCAGGGCCGCGCGCTCGGTCGCGATCTCCTGGCGCCGCTGTCGCTGTTGAGGGATCGCGGGTCGCGCGGCCGGCGCAGCCGCCGGGGCGAGGGTCTGCGCCCACTCGCTGCACGCGCCGGGCTGCCAGGTGAACACCCAGCCGCTCACCCCGTCCTCGGCCTCGCGCAGGTCGGGGTGCTTGACGCGGTGCTCGGTCGGGCCGCCGGCGGGGTGGTAGCCGGCGAGCCGGCCGGCCGGGTGCTCGATGGGATACCGGCCGGCGGCCCGCTGAGCTTCGGCGAGTTGGTCGGCCCACCACCAGCGCCCGGCCCAGGGACCGCCAACGAGCGCGACCAGTTCCCTGCCGCCGGCCATCTCCTCCGCGAGTCCGAGCCGTTTCACTGGTCGCCGTCCTCCTCGGCGTCGAGCAGCTCGCCCAGCTCGATCAGGGCGAGCCGCTCGACCTCCGCGACCGTGGCCCCGTTGAGGACGGCCTCGCGGAGCCGGTCGAACGCGTCTGTCCACATTCCCTGCATGGTTCCCACCTTCCTGTTCCCGATCATTCCCACGTGCCAAATCAGGCCGAGACAAACGGCTTTTACCTATGCCGCGTTCTCGGTCTCCTTGGCCCAGGACTTGGCCCATTCGTCCAGGTCGGAGGGCTTCCACATGGGACTGTTCCCACGGCGGTCGGTATTGGGAATCTCCCTGGTCCGGCGGCGCTTTCGGAATGCCTCCGTCTCGATTCTGAGATAGCGCGCGGCAGCCTCGTTTCCCACCACCCACTCGGTACCGCCGGCGGTGCTGGCGTCCGGGTCGGCGGGTGCTTCCCACTTCCCACCCTGCTCGGTTGGCCCAGTGGGAGCGGCCTCCGACGCCTCGGCGTGGGAACCGCCCATCGCGTACGCCTTGATCTCCTCGTCGGTCGCCCACACGTTCTGGACCCACGTCTCGGAATTGCCGTCCGAGTAGATCCACCGGCCCCGCTCGGGCCGGCTACGCGGAATCGGATAGGTGCCGATCAGCCGCGCCCAGTTCGCGTTTCGAAAACCGGCCAGGCCCCGAAAACCAAGGCTGGTGATGAGCCCGATTCCACCGGTTACTTGGTGATCGATTCGCTGCCCCGCCATGAGAACATGGCACCGGAATGCGGCCCCCTGCCACATGATCGAGGCGATGTCGTCCCACACCGGTGCGTGCGCCGGATCTCCTTTCTCCTTAACGTGCGTCCACAACTGCTTGGTCTGCGCGGAAAACTGACTCAACTCATCGATCATCAGCAAGGCAAACGGGAAATCGAGAGTCGGATCGGCGGCCCGCGCATCACACCGCCGATCCATCTCATCCTTGAAATCCCGAACCGCCTTCCACATAGCGGCAATGTCGCGCGGATCGTTGTAGAGCTTGAGCCTCGGCACACCGAACAACGCCTTGAACGACTCCCGCTTGACGTCGATTCCGGTCACCGTGGCGCGCGGGTCCTGGTGGAGAATCTGCGCGGCGGTGAACGAAAGGAACGTGGACTTACCCCGGCGGGACCCGACCTCGAATCCCCAGTGCGGGTCATCGGTCAGGAACGAGCCGATGTAGGGCTTGCGCTTGCGGTCGAGCCCGATGAACACCTCACCGGGCTTGCATGCCTCAACCTTGTCTCTGACCTGGTCGAACGGCACCGTCGTCGGGCACTGCTCCACCTGCATCAGGACCGCCTGCTGCGGGGACTGCGTCGTCCTCCAGTCGATCTCGACTTCCATGGGGAACCGGGCGTTGACGAGCGCCGTGATGGCCTTCTTCTGCTCGGCGTCGGCTCGGAAATGGTCGGGCAAATCGATATGCCCGATTCGGCGCGCGGTCACTTCTTGCCTCCTGTCATAGCGTCGCGCGGAATGATTACCTTCACGTCCCTGTCGGCGATACCGAGAATGGGCGCCACAGCCTGCTTGAACGGCTTGAGAAGGGTGCGGTTGTGCTTGGCGTCCCGCACATTGGTGTCGATTCGGACGATGGCCCACCACATCGTGGCGAATACCAGCGCCCCGGCCAGCAAGGTCATGACCGTCTGAGTGATGGACCCGAAGAACTCGAAATGGTCCATCCACCAGGCGTCGGGCGCCACTTCCGCCGCCGGCGGCCCGGCGAACCAGGCCCACACCATGACCACGACCAGGTGCAACACCGCGCACCGGATGGCGGCCCGCTTCCACTCGGGCAGGTACGCCCACCGGCCCGGAGTGCGGTCGTTCATGTGGAGCTTCCGGGTGCCGGCGCGGAAGAACTCCGCGTCCGTCTTGCGGTGCCGGTCGCCCCGGATCGGCCGCCCGGAGAAGAACCGGAAGATGAACTTGAACATGGCCGCGATGAACAGGACGCCGACGATGATCCCGCCGTCCTTGCGGCCCACCCGCAGAGCCTCGCCCCGGGTGACGGTGGTCCAGAATCCGCTCATCGCCGGCACCCCCCGCAGTGCATCCCGGTGCACTTGGCACCCCCGCTGAACAGGCAAATAACCGCGATGATGCCGAGCAGGATGATCGCGCCCCGGTACTGGTGGACCCAGGCCACGACCGCCGCCACGACCGCCGCGATCTCGGCCACGATCGCGGTCACCAGGGCGACCACGGCCCAGACAGCCAGCCCGGTCAGCCCGACGGCCAGGAGGACCGCGAGCGCCCGGGCCACGATGTCCCAGGGCACTCGTAGCCGTCGCCGGCGCCGACCGACCTCCTGAGGCGTGCGCTTGACGAGCGCGGTCACCGGCCGCCGCGCCGGCGAGCTGGCCACGACCGGGCGCAGCTCCCGGACCGGGCGCAGCGCCGGCGGGTCGCTCTGGACCGGGCGCAGCGTGGCGACCGGGCGCAGCGGTGCGAGCGCGGCTCCCGTGCGCCGCCGTCGCGGGGTGTTGTGTGTGGTTCGCATGGCGATCTCTCCTGTCAGCTCGCCGGCCGCAACGCGGCCGGGGTCTCGGTGGGGGTGGTGGTGGTCTGGCGGGCGCGCCGGCGCTGCTCGGGCGTCATGGCGCCCCAGATGCCGACCTCGTTGTGCGCGAGGGCCCAGGCCCGGCACTCGGCCAGCACCGGGCAGGCCCGGCACACGTCGATGGCCTCCCGGGCCTGCCGGCGGTAGGGCAGCGAGCCCTCGTCCCCGACCGGCTGGTGCAGCTCGGGGTCCAGGTCGGCGCAGAGGCCCTCAGCGGCCCAGAAACCGGGCGCCGGCTGAGCCATCAGCTCGGCGATCTCGGCCAGGGCCTCGGCGGCCGGGTCGGGAACGACCGAGGGCCACTCGGTCCGCTTGTAGTGCATTGCTGCTGCTCCGTTCTGCGTGTAAACGCGATCGCGTGTATGCGTGCTGACGTGTTCGTGTTGCCGGAAGCGGTGCGGGCGCGGTCCCTGCGAGGTCATGACGCCCCCTCGGGTCGACCGGAGTGCGCGGCCTCGTCCAGGGCGGTGTGCAGCTCCCCGAGGGAGTTGGCGACCGTCCGCAACGTGGCCCGGATCCCGAACGCGGCCCGCTGCGCCCCGATCAGGTCCCCGGCCCCGAGCTGCTCGATCTGGGCCAGCACGGCCCGCTCGGCCGCCTCGATCTCGCCGGCCAGGGCGTCGGCGTGCCGGGCGCACAGCTCGGTCGTCTCCCAGGGGCCCGCCGGCGCCGTCCCGGCCTGGTCCTGGCCCACCAGGCGCAGACCTCGCCGCCCGGTGATGTGGCCCGTCGTGCTGGTCATTGGTCAGGTCTCCTCTCGTGTCGTGGATCAGCCGGCCAGGCGCAGGGCGCCCGGGTCGTCGGGGTCGGTGTCGCCGGCGTCGAGTTGCTTGGTGCCGGTCTTGCTGGCGTCACGGCGCTTGACGTCGGCGACGTAGGTGGGCGCCACCTCGATGCCCCGGGCGGCCAGCCAGGCGGCCACCACGTGCGGCGTCTGGTCGTCGACCTCCTGAAGCGCGGCCCGCACGGCGTCGGCTTTGGACAGCTCGGCCAGCGCCCGCACCGGGGTCTGGTCCGCTCGGGGCTGGTGACGCACCGCGCGCACGGCCTCGGCCGGGTCGGTGATCCCTTCGACCACGGCCAGGCACCACGCCCGCCGGGTCTCGCCCGGGGCGACCAGCCACCGCGCCGGCCGGAACCTCGGCGCCGGCGTCGCCACCGCGCCCATCCGGCGCAGCACGTCCCGTCGGATGGCCCGCAGCGTGCGATCCCACAGAACGACCGCTGAGACGCTCGCCGCTGCGAAGAACAGTGCCGCCGGCAGACCACCCGCCTTGTCGGCCCACCAGGCGTTCAGGGCCGCGCTCCCGGCCGCGTAGGCCCACACCAGCATCCGGTCCAGGGCGGCGGAATCGCCCGCCTCCGTGGCCCTCAGGGCCAGCAACGCGGCGTAGGCGGCGGCGGCATCCAGGACCAGCGGGACCAGCCAGGACCACGAGCCGTGCAGGCCGAGCGCGTGCTCCCCGGCATCGGTCAGGCCGTGCCAGCTCGCTGCCGCCGGCGCGCCAACCACGATCACCAGCGGCAGCCAGGTCCAGGCGCTCCGCCGTGTCCGAGCGGTCGATTCGTTCATGAATTCCTCCATGGGTTAGAGACTCGGTCTGACCGGCAGGACCTCTCCACGACCTGCACCCGACCTCCGCAGGACATCGCAGGACATCGCGCGACATCGCACGGACATCTCCAGGTCAGACAAATTGGTGTACACCAATCTGCCTGCACGGTGACACACCTCGACCGCCCGCGTCAAGCCATTGGTCTGCACCGATTACCCTTGCCCGATGCCTGACCGTCCCGGAGCTCGAGAAATCGCCAGCGAGCTGCGTGCCGCCATCAGTGACGGGACCTACGCAGCCGGGGAGCGGCTCCCGGCCCGGCGGGTCCTAGAGGGCCAGTACGGGGTCTCCTCGCAGACCATCACCGCTGCGATCAACACCCTCCGGGCCGAGGGCCTGGTGGAGACGCTCGTCGGCTCCGGGGCCTACGTACGACCGCACCCGCCGGTGATGCGAGTTGGCCGCCGGCGCCTGAGTCAGGTCGAGCGCGACGCGGGCCGAGGTGCTGCGCTCACCGATGTCTACTTCGGCGGCTGGACGCTGCGCGCCGCAACTGTGGTCGAGATCCGGCGAGCTGATGATCGGGTCGCTTCCGCGCTGGAGGTCGACCCAGGGTCGGAAGTTCTTGTCCGAGACCGCGTTCACTACCGGGACGAGCAGCCCTACCAGCTCGCCACGTCGTACCTGCCCCGTGACGTCACCGAGGGGACGCCGATCGAGGATGAGAACCCGGGACCAGGTGGCATCCACCAGAGGTTGATCGACGCTGGTCACCATCTCGACCGGTTTGTTGAGAGCGTCCGGATCGGACAGGCCTCCGAGCACGAGGCTCACCAGCTCCGCATCCCGCTCGGGGCTCCGATCTATCGGATCGAGAGGACCGCGCACACCGAGGTTCGGCCGGTGGAGGTCAACTACATAACGATCATTGCGGACCACGTCCAGCTCATCTACGAGCTACCCGCCACCTGAGCGTTGGCCTGGTGACGTGCTGGTTTTCCCGAAGTGGCCCCACGGGAGAGATCCAGGCAGGACAATGGGTGGACATGGGCGGGACCAACGCTGACCTTGCCTATGCAGCGCAGGCGGAACCGATGAGAGTTGAGGTTGTCACCACGCAGAGGAGGAGATCGGCATGACGGAGTCGGGCGAGCCGCGCACGTTGCTCGAAGCCTTGATCCGCCAACGCCAACTCACTTGGGATGAAGCCGCGCGGTTCGTGGCCGCCTCCGCGAAGGAGCACGAGGCGCGGTCGATCTCGCTAACGCCCCGGCACCTGGCCCGGCTGGCTCGCCGCGAGCGCGTGACCGACCCCCAGCCGGCGACGGCCCGAGCGCTTCAGTACGCGTTCGGGCATCCAGTTGCCGATCTTCTCGCGCCCTACAGCGCTGCGGGTGACCTTGTCATCGTCTCTTCGGCGCCCGCCCTGGTGGCTGCGGCGTCCGATCCCGATCGGGAGGTTCTCGCCGTGGCTGCTGACCGCGCACAACGCTTTGCCCTCAACCTGCCGGGTCTGTCGGACCTGAGCATGGAGCAAGTCGTAGAGGGAGTCCGTGACCTGGCGATGGCCTACCCGGCCCGGCCGCTACCCGAGGTTCTCGGTCACTTGGTGGGCGCTCAGTCCACGATCTTCGACCTGTTGGAGCGCCCGCAGCGGCCGAGCCACGGCCGGCAGCTCTACATGCTCGCGGGCTTGGTGGGCGGGATGCTGGCCAAGGCCAGCCACGACCTCGGGGACCCGTCGGCAGCGCTCACCCAGTCCCGGACTGCGTTCCTGTGCGCCGAGCAGGCCGATCACCACGGGCTCCGGGCGTGGATCTCCGGCCTCCAATCGCTCGTGTCGTACTGGGCCAACCGCCCACACGAGAGCATCCGGTACGCGCAGCGCGGTGCCGAGTGGGCAGCTCAGGCCGGCTCAACCTCGCAGGTCTGGCTGGCAGTCAGCGAGGCCCGGGCGTGGGGCCAGCTCGGCAACGTCGAGCAGGTGCGGGAATCACTGACCCGGGCGGACGAGGCGTGGTCAAGCGTCCGCCCCGACGACCTGGACGAGTTGGGCGGCCTGGCCACCTTCACCCGGTCCCGTCAGCTCTACTACGCCGCCGATGCATGGGCGTGGCTGCCCGGAGGGTCGGAGGCCGAGAGCTGGTCAAGCCAGGCCGTGGAGGCGTACCGGAACACCAGCGCTCCGGACTGGGCGTTCGGAGACGCCGCCGGCGCGAGCACGGATCTGGCCATTGCCCGGATCGGCCGCGGGGAGCTGGATGGCGCCCGGGAAGCCGTGGCGCCCGTGCTGACTCTGCCGGTTGAGCAACGCATCGGCGGCATCATCAAGTCCGCCCAGCGCGTGCACAATGCCCTGGTGACCAGCACTCTCGCGGCCGACTCCGTTGATCTACAGGAGGCACTGGAGTCGTTCACCCGGACCCCGCTCCAGTCCCTCCCCCGATGAGCACTGCTGCCCCGACGCTCTGGCCCGTCCAGCTCACCGAGCCGGACGGGCCAGTCGTGCTCCGAGAGTTCACCGACCAGGACGTCGACCAGGCGCTCGCCCTGGTGGGCGATGACCGGGTAACCACCTGGCTGAGCTTCGACTCCCGCTCCCGGGAGGACACCAAGGCGATGCTGAGCGGCATCCTGGAGCGCGCAAGGAACACCCCCCGTACTGAGTACTACCTCGCCACCACCCGCAGCTCTGACGGCCTCCTGGTGGGCTTCGTGCGCCTCGCCTTCGCCGGTGTGCAGGCAGGCAAGCTCGGCTATGCCACGGCCGCCGATCACTGGGGACACGGCTACTCGACCGCCGCCGCCCGACTCATGGTCACCTTCGGGTTCGAGCAGCTCGGCCTACACCGCATCAGCGCAGCCATCGGACCCGACAACGCGGCCAGCATCGCGCTGATCAAGCGGCTCGGCTTCCAGCACGAGGGCACCCTCCGCGACCACGTCTACACAAACGGATCATGGCGAGACTCGCGGCTCTATTCGATCCTCGCCACTGAGCACGCTCCGTCCGGCCCCCACCAACCCCCCAAGCCGTGATTTGTCTGGGCTGTCCTTCACCTGCTCAAACCTGCTCTGAGCTGGCATAACGGGCCGAGCTGCAGCTGTGATCATCGCCCCACCGAACGCCCCATCGAACGCCCCACGGAACGCCCCACCGAACGGCGCGCACCATCAGGGCCGGGGCTCCTGGGCGTCTCGCCGGATTTCGGGGGCTCGGTTGAGTATCTCCCCGGTGATGTCGCCCGAGTCGGGGATGATGATCTCCCGGCCTGGTTGGACCACGCACGTTGACCCGGGCGGGTCGGTGGCCAGGATGCGCCGGCACTCCTCCCGCTGAGCTGCCCAGTCCGCAGGGTCGTAGGCGTACAGGATGGAGTGGCCCGGAGCCCCGTGCGGGTTCGGCGGGGGGATCGGTGCGTCACCACCGCGCGTCAGCGCAACGGTCAGGATCAGCTCAGCGATCATCGGGACACCCCTTCCACGGCTGTCGGCCGTTCGAACGAAACCACTGTGGCAGGTCGCCGGCGCTGGCGAGGCCGCTTTCGGCAATACCGAGTGTTGCACTATGCGGAGATGGTGCAACACTGTAGGTATGGCGACTTCTCGACGACGGCACATGATCACCGAGACTGACGAGGTCAGTGACGCGCTCGCGGAAGCGGCTGAGCGCTGGCCTGGCCTTCCTCCTGCTGAGCTACTGCGCAAGCTGGTGGCCGAGGGTCACGCCGCGCTGCGCGCGTCTCTCGTGGCCGATCAGCGGGTCGTGGCGCAGACCAGTGGCGCCCTGACTGGGATCTTCCAGCCTGGGGATCTGGAGGCGTTGCGCGAGGAGTGGCCGGCGTGATGGTCGTGGATGCCTGCGCGCTCATCGCGCACCTGGATAGCAACGATGCACATCACGCCCGGGCCACTCGCCTGCTCACCGAGCTAGCTGGACAGCCCAAGATTGCCAGCGTGCTTACCCGTGCCGAAGTCCTGGTCGTCCCCGCCCGGCACGGCCGGCGCCGGGCCGCCGAAGAGATCCTTGACCGCCTCCGCATCCAGACGGCCGAGCTGCCCGCCGATGCTGCGGGGCAACTAGCCGAGCTGCGAGCGCACACTGGCCTCCGAATGCCGGACTGCTGCGTCCTGCTCACAGCGGAGCTGAACGGTCCGGCAGGTCTCGCAACGTTCGATGAGCGACTCGCAAAGGCAGCCGAGAACAGAGGAATTAAGGTCAGCCAGTGATCACACTGGCTGACACCATCCCCCGACCCGCCGCCCATCCGTCCCCCGTTCCTAGACTCGGCAGCTCCGTACGTCCACGCCGGCGGATGGGTCGTGCTCGCGGTCGCGCTGGTCGTGCTCCTGGCCTCGCTGCGCTACCGGCACTCGCTCGGCCACAACTTCGCCACGGCCACCGGCCTGAGCTTGGTCGCGCTCTGCTTCGGTGTCGCTTGTCAGTTCTTCTGATCACCTATCTAAGCCAAAGTAATTGCTGGTTAGCACGGTTAGTTCACGTATATACGTGTTCACGGCTACGCGTGAAAACGCACATCTGCCATTCCTCTATTCGGCGTACCAATCGCATTCACCAGGCCATTTGTGCTATCATTTACGTGAATGCGTTGCGCAAATGCGTAAACACGCTCAGCGCAAAGCAGCAAACGCGCTTACACGCGTTTACGTCAACGCGTAGCGTTGACCAGGCAAAACAGTCACGCACAGCACTCCAGGGCTACGCCCTTCCGCGCGGAGCGCCGGAAGCAGCAACGCGGAGCGTG
>NZ_MCIM01000003.1:39480-51572 GCF_001932405.1 Pseudonocardia sp. Ae331_Ps2
CCCACCCGGGTGCCTGCTCAGCAGCCCGCCGCCCCAGCACGCCGATCCGGTCGACGATCAACGGCGCCAACCGGTTCCGCTGCCGAGCATGAACACCATCACCAGTAACGGTCCACGACTCGAACACCGTCGCGGCGGTGACCGGGTCCTCCGGCACCCGTCCACTGACCGCGCCGGCGATCCGCCACCGCAGCACATCCGACACGTTCTCCGCCGAGTCCAGTTCCCGCGAGCCCGCAACCTGGGAGAGGAGCCGCGCCGGGTCATGCCCGGCCAACTCCGACTCCGCGAGGACCGCCAGCAGCGACCCGCGACCGCCCTCAGCCTCGACCCGGGCCGCGTTCACCGCACCCAACGCCCCCGTCAGAAGCCGGCCGGCCCGTTCACGGTGCTGCATCCGGGCCAGGTCGAACCAGTCCCCGGCCAGCGTCACCAACGACCGCGCCTGATCCTGCGCCTCGGCGCGGGCAGCCACCGCCGAGGTCTGCGCCCCACTGAACTCGATCACCGACGAAAACCGCGACCTCGCCGTCTCCGCTAGGGCCTGCGGATCATGAGCATCCGCCGGGCGGGCGGCGACCAGCCACACATGATTCTCCACCCGGCCCCGGGTGATCGCCGGATACACCGCGTCCCGGCCCATCTCCTCGGTGATGACCGAGTGCCCGGTGTCAACCGTCAACGACTGCGCCGCATGCACCGTCCCCGCATAGGCCAGCCGCAGATGCCGGGCGGCGTACTCGACCGGGAAATACGCGATCACTCCGTGCTGGTCACGCCCCAACAGAAAGTGATCATTGTTTTCATCACGGTGAGCACCGATGATCGTGTAGGTCTCCCGGTTGGTGACGAACGCACACAGCTGCCCCCCCCCACAGGCACCAGCCGGGAGATCCACCCGCACCGACCGATCGTTGAGCCGCGCCTGCACCTTGTCGCCGATCGACACCGCCTGACCACCCGGTTCAACACCGTGCACCCGCCCGACCGGGGCCGGGTCGACACGACCGAGGCCGATCAGTTGCTCCCGCAACCGCCTCGAGAGCTGCGCGGCCTGCTCATTGCCCGCCACGATCAGCAACGACGAACGGCCGGCGACGGTGTCGGCCAGCCACGACCGCGACGCACCCGCCTCCATCTCCTCCACCGAGCCCGCGTGCAACCGACCCCGGGACAGATACTCCGCGACCGCCGCCGTGTCCCCCGCCCGAACCTGCAGTGACGCCGCCTTCTCCCACTCCTGGGCGAACCGGTGCACCGTCTGCAACTCGACCACCGACGACGCCGTACCCACCAGATGGGAGAACAACCCGCCCGCGCCGACCGCGCCCAACTGCTCCGGGTCCCCGGTCAACACGACCTTCGCGCCCGCCTCAGCAGCAAGGCTCGTGATCAGGTGCAGATCGACGGTGGAAGTCATCCCCGCCTCATCGACGACAACCAGATCCCCCGCCCCCAGCCGGTCGCGGACCTGACCGTCGGAGCCGGGGGTGAACCGGCCACCGAACACAGCAGTGTTGATCGCGTCGATGTGGGCGTCAGCGAGGTTGTTCGCCGCGATCTGCGACGTCGTCACCCCCAGGACACGCCCCCCGACCTCACGGGACCACACCTGCGCCAGCGCCGACATGGTGCGCGACTTCCCCGCACCCGCCGGACCGACGACGACATCCCCTGCGACCCGGGAGGTCAGCACCGTCAAGGCGGCGTGGACCTGATCGTCGCTCAGGCCGTGCCCGGACAGCTCCGCCCGCACCCCCGCAGCCTTCCCAGGTGCCAGACCGACATCCAGCGGCCCCGACACCCGCGCGACCACGGCCTCCTCACGCCCGAGATGCGCCGCCGAGGTGTAACGCTCACGATGCGCCCCCCGCAGGACATAGCCGCCGTCCCCGACCACCCTCGACCCGTCAGCGTCCACCCGCCCGCCCCGCTCCCGGCGCAACCCATCCGGGATCGGCGCGGGCTCGGTCATCGACACCTGCACCACATCCGGCCGGCCCACCGCCTCCCGAGCAAGATCGAACAACGCCGCACCGCGTTCAGACTCCGACGCCCCCGCCAGCCCGAGAACCTCCCACCGATCCCCGACCTGCGCCTTGACCGCCAGAGCCAGGTTCCCGATGTCCCACACCGCATACAACGCCGACACCCGCTCTACCGCCGCCGACAACACCGCATCCCGATCAACCGGCTCATCGACGCTGACACCGCCCCCCACCGCAGCTTCCGCAGCTCCCGACAACACCTCGACCGCAGCATCAGCATGCGCGCGCGCCCACCGCGCCAACGCCCGCGGCCCCGCATCGGCTGACTTCGGCGCACGCGTCTCCAACGACGCCAACCGCGCCACACGATGCAACACCGCAGCCGACAACTCCCCACCCCCAGCCCGCGCCGACAGCTCCGCTTTCATCGCCGCGACACGGTCCTCAAGCTGCTTCGTCCGCGTCGACGCCGCATCCATCAACGCCTGATCGATCCCCGCGATCTCCCGGGCGAACCCATCCGGACGATCCCGCCACCCCACACCCAACTCAGCCGTCAAACGCTGCTCCAAGGACTGCTGATAGACCGCGTCCACCGCCTGCTTCAGCCCACGAAAAGACGCCCCATCCAACGCGCCGACCTTCCCCCCAGAAGTCGAGGTGCGATTCAGCAACGCCGCATGCGTGTGCAGATGCGGCTCATCCTCACGATTCGTCGAATGCGCCCACAACGACCACGTCGTCCCCGAACCCTGCTCGAACACCCCCATACCCGCCACCGACCGCGGACCCGAATGACGACCCGTCCTCGTCACCGCCACCCGCGCATCCGCAAACGACACCGCCGACTCCACCGCCGACTCATGCGCCCCACGAACCTTCTCCGCAGCCTCGGTCGCACCCGCCGCGATCAACGCCGCGTAATACACACTCACCGACTTCGGCGCCGCGAACACCCAGTCGTAATACGCCACCGACCGGCGCCCATCCGACTCCGCCGACCGACGGACCTCCTCCACCCGCTCCGCGCTTGGCGAGCCCTTCTCCCGACCCAGAGCCCGCTCGACACGCTGCTCCGCCGACAGATACCGCCGCGGCCGAGACCCAATGAACACCGGATCCCTCTCCGACGAATCCGGATGCCGCAACTGCCCGAACACCGCACGAACGTCATCCGCCGCGACCGTCTCGCCCGAGGCGAACGACAGGCCAAGCCCAGCCATCCCCGTACCGAACCAACGACCCGCCGGCTCCCCCCGAGCCACCGCCTTCGCGTAATAACCAGGCCCGTCCACAGCCTCCCCCCGAGACTCGTGCGCGGCGCAACCCGACCCACGCACCAGGTACTCCACCGCACCCGCACCCACCGCGATCACCCGCAACACACCGGCCACCCTACCCCACCCAGCCGAAGATCATCAGATGATGCATAGGTCCTGTGGACTTGACTTTGATCTTGGGGTGGGCTTCACTGTGCACACAGGCAGCAGCAGCAGCCGGCGGACCCACTACTACTGCGGCGTCACGGGGGCGACCGGCCGGCGCCGCGCAACGGCAAGCCGACCCCGGACCGCAGTCGACCTCGGGGCGGCGAGGACCGGAAGCGGCGCGGCAGCACCCGCCCGCACCGCCCCCCCCCTCTGCCCCGAGCCCGCGGCGGACACCTCTCGATGCCTCACGAAGAACCTTCCCCGCAAAAATTCCCCAGCGCTCACGCCCCGAGAACCATTCGAATCCCGCCAGGGGCTTCAACCTCCGCTGCCGACCAGGACAACGGCTTACGGCCCGCAACACTGACTCGATAGTAGTCACTTTTCGGGGCACCATCGATTCTAAAACTAAACTGGCACGAACCCCCCACGATGACGGAATCCTTCAGATGCCCAGAGCCGATTAATTCCCTCTTTGAATTTAGCACCGAGATCCGCGCTCCTGCTCGGATTTCACCGAATTCTCCGAATCCAGCGCAACCACCAGAAGGCAGAGGGGTGAACCCGTCAGAAATTTTCCGAGAAGGTGCGGTCATCAAGCCCACGAGCTTGCCCTCTATGGGGATCCTAGCGCCTTCTGACATGAGCAGAAACCCTGCCGCTGCAAACAGGACAAGGAATGTCAACCCGGCCGACACTACGATAGCCCAAACTCGCTTCGAGCGGCCCCTGATGCTATTCGGGCGGGGCTTCTGGGTTCGAAATGGAACCGTATCCTGATCATCATTTCGTAGCGGCCCTGGGCCTTCTCTACGACTAGCCGGACTTCTGTTTTGGCTCGCCGGATCGAAAAGGCTCACCGACGACACCCACGCCGCGCTCGGCGACCTCGGCTACGAAGGCGAAGTCGACCGGCTACCCAAGACCACCTTCGCCGCGCTACGGCGAGTCACGCCATGCCCCTGGCACACCGGCGCGATCACCGCCGCTGCGCTCGTACTGCTCCACACCGAGTACGACCGCACGGCATGATCAACCCGTTACTGAGAACACCTCATTGTGGTGCGAGTGATCGACGAACGTCGACACGTGAGCGACGGTGGCACTTGTCGGGTGCAGGCAGGCAGGTGGGTGAGCCGGTCAGCCTGCCCGTTGTCGGTGCTGGTGAGGACAGGCTGGCGGGAACGGGAGCTCAAGGTGGAGATCGACCCGGTCGTGTTCGCTGCCGCGCAGGCTCGCCGTTTCACCGGCCGGCGTCTCCGGGTCGGTCGTTCGGCCGTCGTGCATGACGTCGCGTGGAAGGCGTGGCTCGGGGACCTCGCTTTACCTGTTGCGGCGTGTAATCAAGGGTGGGCGGGGCTCGCCGCCGCCGATGACCTGACAGCCACCGACGATCCCGCGAACTGCCGTAAATGCGCCCTCGCCGGCAGCCGGGCCGCAGCGCGGCGGGCGCCGCCGTTCCAGACCACCCTGTTCGACCTCGACACCGGCGGCGGAGGCGACAGACCGGTGCCGGGCTCGCTCGACTGAGCGCAGCGGTCACACGTCTTACGGCCCGGTGCTCGACATCTCGAACGGCGCGCGGCCGGCGGCACTATCCTGGGTCGAATGAGGTTCACCGGTGCGTCCGGAATGATCGGCGACGCAGATACACCCACCCTGGTTCGTGTTCGTGTTTTTCGGGGCGGGAGCGGGCTGTGAGTGCCGAGAAACGGATCGCGGCGCGGATGGGGCCGGGTGATGTGGTGGTCGCGGTGTCGCAGAAGTTCCCGTTGCCGGGGAAGAACCTCGTCGCGATCTCACGGGTCGTGGGTAACCATCTCGAACGGGCCCGTCGCCGCGGCCAGATCGTCGACAGCTACGCCGGGCCCGACCACGACCGAGTCACCGGCCGCCCCCTCGACCCGGGCGATGCGGGTGGGGACGTCCTCGTCGTGCGGGTCCAGGTCATCGCCACCAGCATCAACCCGGGCCTGCAGGGCGGGATCGCGGCACTCCGTGCCGGGATCAGCGCAGCGATCGCCGCGCTACCCGACCAGTTCGACCCCGCGCAGGCCGCGGATCTACTCGCCTCCGTCGCCGGGGACGCGATGAGCGTGTCCTGGGCCGACCGCGACGAACTCCGGTTACGCGCCGAACTGTTCTCCTGAGCTGTCCCGGAGAAGGATCCCGATAGGGCCGATATGTGCGATCCTGGACGGTGTTCACAGTGTTCATCGACACGCTGGGTCGACGCACTGGGTGTGTGAGGACCTTCGGAGAGGTGATGGTGGCCCGACCCGATCGCAGCCCCGACCGGTGCTGGCTGGATGTTCCGTTCGTGGAGAAGGACGTCGCGAAAGCGGCGGGGGCCCGTTGGGACGCTCGGGCACGGCGGTGGTTCGATCCGGCCCCGCCGACCGCGGCGCTGGCCCGGTGGGCGGCCCGCCCGGAGGTGCCCCAGGTGCTGCCGGGTGAGGACCGCACGGTCGGGGACGGGCTGTTCGTGGATCTGGTCCCGTCCTCGTGCTGGTTCACCAACGTCCGCTCGTGTGTCGACCCTGCCGACTGGGAGCGGCTACGCCGCCCGGTGCTGGGACGGACCGGGTATCGCTGCGAGGCCTGCGGCCGCGGCGAGGACCGCCGGCCCGACATCGCCCGTTATCTCGATGTCCACGAACGCTGGACCTATGACGACGCGACCGGGGTGCAGACGTTGCGCCGTCTGGTGTGTCTGTGCTCGGGCTGTCACCTGGTGACCCACTTCGGATACGCGAACGTCCAGGGCCGCACCGAGGAAGCCCTGACACACCTGTGCACGGTGAACAGCTGGACCGAGGAGCAGGCCGTCGCGCATATCGCTGAGGCCATCCGGACCTGGGAACAGCGCTCGGCTCGGACGTGGGAGCTGGACCTGGGGATCCTCACCGCCGCCGGGATCGGCCTGCGCCGCCCACCCCGGGCACAGGAACGGGCGCAGATCGCCGAGAAGACCCTCGCCCACGACACACCCGCACCGACAACGCCCGCCCCGGACACGACCGGTTCCCCCTCGGTGCCCCGGCAACGCGCCGCGGCGCCGCGCACCCGGGCAGCGGGGAAGACAACGAGGAAAAAGACGCCGGGAAAGCCGTTGACCGGTGAGCAGCGGGCCGCGGTCGAGGCGTTCACCGCCGGCTACGACCTGACCATCCAGGCCGGGGCCGGGGCCGGGAAGACCTCCACCCTGCGTGCCCTGGCCGCGACCACGACCGCGCGGGGTCTGTATCTGGCGTTCAACAAGTCCATCGCCACCGAAGCCGGGGCCTCGTTCCCCCCGTCGGTGCAGGCGGTGACCTCCCATTCCCTCGCCTACGCCGCCCTCGGGCACCGCTACCAGGCCCGCCTGAACGCACCCCGGATCCCGAGCACCGACCTCGCCCCTGTTCTCGGGATCGACACCCCGTTGACCTTCGGTGAACGGAGGGTGAGCACGACCGGGCAGTGCGCTGCGGCGCAGAAGACCGTCCTGAACTTCTGCCACTCCGCCGACGACACCATCAGCCGCCACCACGTCCCCCACCTGACCGGGATGCCCGACCGCCGCGCCCACCGGATCTTCGCCGGGATCGTCGTGGACTACGCCCGCCGCATCTGGAACGACCTCCAGCATCCCGACGGCACCGGCGACGGCGATGGCGGCACCGGCGTGTTCCCGTTCAGCCACGATCACTACTTCAAGATGTGGGCGCTGACCGAACCCCGTCTGGACTGCGCGTTCCTGCTCCTCGACGAGGCCCAGGACACCAACCCCGCCCTGGAGAAAATCTTCCGCGACCAGCGCGGGCACGCGCAGCTGGTCATGGTCGGTGACTCCGCCCAAGCGATCTACGGCTGGCGCGGCGCCCGCGATGTCATGACCGACTTCGACGGTGTCGGATTGACCCTGTCGCGGTCGTTCCGCTTCGGTGCCGCCATCGCCGACGAAGCCAACCGCTGGCTCCCCTACACCGGGCAAACCCTCCGGTTGACCGGTAACCCCGACCTCGCCAGCACCATCGGCACCCTCGACGAGGCCGGTGGGGATGTGCCGGATGCGGTGTTGTGCCGCACCAACGGCGGCGCGATGGGCGAGGTCATGGCCCTGCTCGCCGCCGGCCGCCGGGTCGCGCTCTGCGGCGGCGGCGGCCCACTACGCGCCCTGGCCCTGGCCGCGCGGGACCTCCAAGCCGGGCGTCCCACCAACCACCCCGAACTCCAGCTGTTCACCAGCTGGGACGCCGTCGGTGACTACGCCGAGCACGACCCCGCCGGACACGACCTCAAACCCCTGGTCGACATCATCGACCGGCGTGGGGTCCCCGCCGTCCTCACCACCCTCGAGCAACTGTCGGCCGAACCCGACGCCGAGGTCGTGGTCTCCACCGCGCACAAAGCCAAAGGCCGTGAATGGCCCGTCGTGCGGATCGCCGGCGACTTCCCCCCACCCCCGCTCCAACCCGACCCCGACACCCCCGGGGAGAAGATCATCGAGCTCGACCCCGACTACGCCCGCCTCGCCTACGTCGCGGTCACCCGCGCCCAACACCACCTCGACCCCGGCAGCCTCGACTGGATCCACCACCCACCCGCCGCCCTCCGCACCCGGCACCCACCACACAGCACCCAGCACCACACCGGGCTACGCATCGGCACCATCGACATCGACATCGACACCGACAGCGGCGGCGGCGGTATCGGCGGTGCTCGCCGCTATCAGGCGGCCGGCCACGACCCCGCCGACAGCCAGGACCTGCACCACGACCGCGACCCGCAACGCATCGGAGAGATCCTCGCCGCCCACCGCACCTGCACCGCCACCCGCCACCCCACCGACCCCACCATCCCCGCTGAGGCCCGCCGCTGGGCCCGGGTCATGACCGGCCTCGCCTCCCGCTGGTAACCGAATCACACCTTCCCCAGCAACGTGAAATCGTGATCCGTTCTCGTTCTCATGCGACGAGCATCGCGTTCACCGATCTGGTTGGCGTGTCCCGGTTCGGGGGTTCCAGTTGGTGCTGGATGTCCGGGTCCTGAACCATTGTTTGCCGAGTGGAGCGAGCTCGCTCAGGCGTTGGAGTTGGAATCGGTCTCGGTCGGGGCGTGTTTCCAGCGCCGCCTCAGCGAGGCCGTAGGAGTTGTCGCTGACGACGTAGAGCACACAGAACTTTTCGCTGGAGGTCAGCGCTGTACCGGTGGCGATCAGCGCTGTCCAGTCCTCATCCCACCCCGGGGTCGTCTTCGAATTCGAGGACGGGTCCGACGACGGGTCCGACGACGAGGACGAGTTCAGGTTGGCGTTCAGGTTGGCGTTCAGGTTGACGCGGACCAGCCACGGCCATCCCGTGCCGGTCGAGCGGGGAACCAGCCAGGCCAGACCATCGGGATAGGTCAGCGGGCCGGGCGGCGCCCCGTTGGGAGTCCTGCCTGTTTTCTGAGTGGGTGTCCGCGGTCGGGTCGGGGCGGGAGCGCGGTGTTCGGATTCCCAGCGTAGATAGCGGCCGGACATCCATTCTCCGCCCATGGATTCGATCGCGGCGCGGACCAGGCAGACTGCTCGAAGGTGCCGCCACGTGGTTTCCGTCGGTGGTATTTCGTTCCGGTAGGGAGCCGCACCGGCGATCTCGTTTCCGTACGTGGTACACCACACCCACCGCACGGTACCGATCGTGGCAGTTTTGACCAGCCCGGCTCTCTCCCACCGGCGCAGCAGCTGCTCCATTTCCACACCGGTCAGCCCGCCGCACATGTTCCACACCATAGATTTCGGCATCGCCGACATCTCAACGATCCAGGAGAACACCTCACCATGCTTTCCTACAAGCTTCCGAACATAATCGGACTCAGCCATTATCGATCACCTATTTCACATGATTGTGTATGAGCCTTCGCTGACCTGCTTGTGCAGGTCAGGTGGACGAATACCAGCGGAGCGGGTACGCCCTAGCCCGGGCCCGGGCTGAACTACGGACAACAGGTTGGAAAAGGCTCATAGGTGGGAGCGGAGGGTGCGGGGGCCGGCGGGGCGGATCGAGGCCGCTGGTGGGCGCTGCTGAAAGGGGTCTTCGGCGCCCAGCGAGACGAAGCGGCTGTAGTGCAGTTGGTGGGCGACGGTGACGGTGACGGTGGGGCCGTTGCGGTGTTTGGCCAGGATGAGGTCGGCCTCACCGGCTCGGGGGTCGTCGTTTTCGAACGCGTCGGGGCGGTGCAGCAGGATGACCATGTCGGCGTCCTGCTCGATCGAGCCGGACTCGCGCAGGTCCGACAGCATGGGGCGTTTGTCGGTGCGCTGCTCGGGGCCCCGGTTGAGCTGGCTCATCGCGACCACCGGGACCTCGAGCTCCTTGGCCAGGAGCTTGATCTGGCGGGAGAACTCGGACACCTCCTGCTGGCGGGACTCGACCTTGCGGCCCGAGGTCATCAGTTGCAGGTAGTCCAGGATGATCAGCTTCAGGTCGTGGCGTTGCTTGAGCCGGCGGGCTTTGGCGCGGATCTCCATCAGGGTCAGGTTCGGGGAGTCGTCGATGAACAGCGGCGCCTCGGAGATCTCCGACATGCGGCAAGCCATGCGGGTCCAGTCGTCCTCGGACATCCGGCCGGCGCGCATGTCGGCCAGCCGGATCCGGGCCTCCGCCGAGAGCAGACGCATGACGATCTCGGACTTGCTCATCTCGAGGGAGAAGAACGCGCTGGTCATGCCGTGGCCGATGGAGCAGGAGCGGGCGAAGTCCAGACCGAGGGTCGATTTGCCCAGCCCCGGACGGGCCGCGACGACGACCATCTGGCCCGGGTGCAGACCGTTGGTGACCCGGTCGAGGTCGGTGAACCCGGTCGGGACACCCGCTGCCGCTCCGCCCTGGGAGCCGATCGCGTCGATGGCGTCCATCGTGGGCTGGAGAAGCTCTTCGAGGACGGTGTAGTCCTCGGTGGTGGTGCGGTCGGTGACCTCGTAGACCGCGGCTTGGGCCCGGTCGACGACCTCTTCGACCTCGCCGGACTCGTTGCCGTGGTAGCCCAGTTGCACGATCCGGGTGCCGGCCTCGACCAGGCGACGCAGGATCGCTTTCTCCCCGACGATCTCGGCGTAGTAGGCGGCGTTCGCCGCGGTGGGCACGGTCGCGATGAGGGTGTGCAGGTACGGCGCCCCTCCCAGCCGCACGAGCTCGCCGCGCCGCTGCAGCTCCGCCGACACGGTCACCGCGTCGGCCGGCTCACCACGGCCGTAGAGGTCCAGGATCGTCTCGTAGACGGTCTGGTGCGCGGGCCGGTAGAAGTCCTCCGGGCGCAGCACCTCGACCACGTCGGCGATCGCGTCCTTGCTCAGCAGCATGCCGCCGAGCACGGACTGTTCGGCGGTGAGGTCCTGCGGGGGCTGACGATCGAATCCCGACGGCTCCGCGGCTCTCGACGATCCGGATGTTCCCCAGGACCGGGGCCTTGTCCCCCGGGTGGGGGGCCGGGTGGAGGAGCCGTCCACCGCGCGCAGCGGCACCTCGCCCCAGCCGGCAGGGTCGGGAGGGACCTGATCGTCGGCGACCGGTTCCGGAGGCAACGGCACCACCCCCACCTCCGGCATCGCCGCTTCCCCCGGATACGGGGAGGTGCCTGACGGGTCGCTCACCGCGCCATCCTGACCGGCACCGCACCCATCAACGCTCACCGGGTCGGTCACCCAGACACCCGCGACACCACTGCCCACCGGGTCGTGGGCAAGCCGACCCGGACCGCAGCCGCCCCCAGGCGGCGAGGACCGGAAGCGGCGCGGCAGCACCTGTCAGCAACTCCGGCAGGTTCACACCGGCACCGCCCCTGTTCGGTCGAGCACCGGCCGGTCGAGCTCCGGCCGGTCGAGCTCCGGCCGGTCGGGGCAGACCGCACCCCGGTGGCGGGCCGCCCGACGGCGACCGGACGGGGTGGTCTCGAGGTGAGCGCGGATCATCGCCATCGCCGCCTCACGGCCGGCGCGGGTCGCGGGCTCGGGTGCCGGGTCAGCAAGAGCGGAGTCGCAGAGGCCACCATCGCGATCCTGGCCGGAGCTGTCAGCCCGGTCAGCACTGACAGCGCTCGTGTGCTGGTCAGGGCTGGTCTCAGCACCAGTCTCGCCGCCGACGGCGATAGGTGAGGTGTCACAGCTGACGTCACAGCTGACGTCGTGGGTGGTGTCGCGGGTGGTGTCGCGAGACGTCGGCGGGGCGGGTGCCAGCGGGAGTGGGTTCTCGTCCAGGGGCGCGACTTGAATGATCCGCAACCACCGGCTCAGATGCCGCGTGAACGCCTGGGACACGTAGGTGACCGGCTGAGTACCCGTGGCGTCTCTCATCGCCGCACAGGCGATCTCAGAGGCCTCTACGAGGGTGATGCCGGCGTCGAGACCGGACTGGATCGCCGACCCGACCCGCTCGACGTCGTCGACCGTCGGCCGCCACGACGACGACGCCCGTTTGGCCGTCCGCGCCCACTCCACCCACGGCAACCGCGCGACCAGAGCCCCGACCTCCGCGCCGACCTCTACGGCGGCCTCTGCGGCGGCCCCCGCGCCGGCCGCGCGGTCAGCGCCGGCCGACCCGGCCGGGTCGCGGTGGCCCGTGGCGGGCGGCTCCGCCGCACCGCCCGGCACGGGCTCCATCGACTCCTCTCCTCTCCGACTCCTCGGAGAGGAGTCGATCGATCTAGAGAA
>NZ_MCIM01000004.1:0-21110 GCF_001932405.1 Pseudonocardia sp. Ae331_Ps2
CACTGCACTTTTCCGCGTTCCTATTGTAACACACCTATGCACAGTGTTGTGATCTTGGTCGTGTCCGGTACACTGACCCCCATGCTGCGCGTCACCGCCATCGGCGCCGGAGCGGTCGAGTACCTGCTCCGCGGGTCGGGGTGCCGCGAGCACGGGCACCGCCACCAGGCCGCGGCTGTGGCCGGTCCGGCGGCCGAGGCGTCGGCCGAGCAGGTCGGGCCGGGGTACTACACCGCGGCTGTGGAGCACGGCGAGGCGCCGGGCCGGTGGGCCGGGTCGGGCATGGAGGCGATGGGGCTTTCGTTCCGGGCCGGGGACGAGGTGGTCCCGGACGATGTGCGGGCGGTGTTCGGGCAGCTTCGCCGCCCGGAGTCGACCGAGGCGGAGCCGGAGTTCCTGGGGCGCCGGCCAGCTCATTTCCGCACCGAGGCGGAGCGGTACAACGCCCTGGCGGCGAAGGAGTCCGGCGAGGTTTCGCCGGAGCGCGAGCGCGAGTTGCGTGCCGAGGCCGCGACCACCGGGCGTAAGCCGGTTGCGTACTACGATTTCACGTTCAGCGCGGTGAAGTCGATTTCTGTTTACGAGGCGGCTTTGCGTGCCGCTGGTCAGACGGAATTGGCTGACCAGGTGTTGGAAGCGCATAACAAGGCAGTCCAGGTCGCGCTTGACTACGCCGAGTCGCGGGTGATTTTCACGCGGACCGGGTCGCACGCGCGGACGGTGACCGGGAATGAGTCCGTCGGCCGTCACGAGGCCGGTACCGGCGCGGTGTGGACGGTGTGGGCTCACTCCACCAGCCGGGAGAACGAGCCGCAGATCCACACGCACGCGGCGTTGCTGAACCGGACGGTGACCGAGGCGGGGAAGATCGGCGCGCTCGACGGCGCGTCGTTCCGCGCCTATAAGGAGGCGATCGCCACCGCCTACGAGCGGGCGGCGGAGCAGTTCGTCACCGAGGCGACCGGCGCGCGGTTCGAGCTGCGACCGGACGGCAAGGCCCGGGAGATCGTCGGCGTCGACCCCGAGGTGATAGAGGAGGCGTCGACGCGGCGCGGTCAGGTGACCGGGCTCGTCGCCGAGCGGGTCGCGCTCTACCGGGACCGGCACGGCAAGGAGCCGGACGCGGCCGCGATGAAGCGGATCACGGACATGGCTGTGTACGAGACGCGGAAGGCGAAGGGCCCGGAGTCCGGCCCGGGGGCGGCCGCCCGGTGGGCCGAGGCCCGGACCGAGCGGCTGACCGCGATGCTGGCCGACGTCGAGGCGGCCGGACAGCAGGCGGCCGCGCCGGTGGCCGGGGGCGGTCACGTGTCCGGCGCGGCGGTGACCGCTGACCGGCTCACCGGTCACGGCGTGACCGGTGGGGCGGACACGGCCGCGGACGTGGCCGCTGCGCAGCGCCGGGATGCGGTGGCCGCCGCCATGGAGGACGTGCAGGCGTCCTACTCGGTGTGGACGCTGGGGAACCTCACGGCCGCGATCGACAAGCGTCTCGGGTCCGCGGCCGACCTGGGCGTGTCCGCTGCGGACCGCCCGGTCGTGTTGGAGGAGATCGCGCGGGATGCGCTGCGGTCGTCGGCCATCGTGAAGGTGTCCACGCCGGACCCGGTCGAGGTGCCGGAGTCGTTCCGCCGCGCGGACGGCGGGTCGATCTACCGGCGCGCGAACGGGGAGCGGTACGCGACGGCCGCGCACCTGGCCGCGGAGCAGCGGGTGTCCGCTCGGATGGCGGCCGCGCTGGACTCGGGTATCGAGCCGGTCGAGGTGGAGGCGCTGCGCGAGCGGCTGGCCGCGTCCGGGTTGTCCGCGGATCAGGTCGACGCGGTCACCGGGATCATCGGGTCCGGCCGTCTCGGGGACTGCCTGGTCGGCCCGGCCGGGACCGGGAAGTCCCGGACGGTCGGCGAGCTGGCGCGGGTGTGGGGTGAGCACGCGGACGGCCGGGTTCTCGGGCTGGCCACGTCGCAGATCGCGACGCAGAATTTGGCCGGCGATGGGCTAGAGGCGCTGAACACCAGCCGGTTCCTGAACAAGTTCACCGCGGACGAGGCCGGGGAGGTCCGCGACCAGCTCCGCGCGAAAGACCTGGTGATCGTCGACGAGGCGGGCATGTCGTCGACGCAGGAGCTTGACCGCATCGTGGAGCTGTGTGCGGCCGCCGGGGCGAAGGTGATCCTGACCGGCGATCACCACCAGCTCGACGCGGTCGGCGCCGGTGGCATGTTCCGGCAGCTGATCGGGGAGCACGGCGCGCACGAGCTGCGCGAGGTGCACCGTTTCCGCTCGGAGTGGGAGCGCGAGGCGAGCTTGAAGCTGCGCGACGGCGACGCGGCCGCGTTCGACGCCTACCACGACCGGGGCCGCGTGCACGCGGGCACGTGGGAGGAGATGCAGGCTCTCGCCGCTGAGCGGTACCTGTCGGACGTCCTGGACGGCAAGAACACGCTGCTCATCACCGGTACCAATGAGGGCGCGGGAGAGCTGTCCGCGTCGATCCGCGAGCGGTTGATCGAGCTAGGCCGGGTTGACGCCGCCCCGGTCGCTTACGTGCGCGGCGCCAAGGGAAAGCAGGAGGTGTCGATCGGGGACCGGGTGCAGGCACGGATGAACGACTACCGCGCCCGGGTGGACCGCGGCGAGGCCGCGAAGGGCGAGCCGGACCCGGTCACCAACCGGGCGCTCTACACCGTGGTCGGCAAGCACACGGAGTCCGGTGCGCTACTCGTCCGGGATCAGCACGGCGCGACCGCGCACCTGTTGCCGGAGTACGTGCGTGAGCACGTCACGCTGGCCTACGCGGTCACCGAGCACGCCAGCCAGGGCGTCACGGTGCAGCACGGGCACTACCTGCCCGACCGGGACGCGACCCGGGAAGGGGCGTACCCGGGCCTGACCCGAGGAACCGAGGAGAACCACGTGTATCTCCCCGCGATCCGTGAGCCCGACGAGCACGACCCGGAGCGGATCGAGCAGTCCGCGCGGGAGCTGTTCACCCAGGTCTACACGACCAGTTCGGCGCAGCGGAGCGCGACGGAGACGCTGCGGGAAGGGTTGCGGGACGCGGATTCGTTCGCGATGGCGGCCGCGCACCTGGACGTCGCGTCCGACGAGCACGCCCGCGGCCGCTACGGCGCGGTGCTGGCCGGGGTGCTCGGTGAGGACCAGGCCGCCGAGGCGGCCGCGGACCGGGCCGCGTACGGCCGGCTGCTGCAGGCCGCGCGAGAGGCCGAGCTTGCCGGGCACGACCCGGCCGCGGTGCTGGCCGAGGCAGTCGGGATGCGCGGCCTCGACACCGCCGCGAGCATCCCGGACGTCGTCCGGTGGCGGGTCCGGAACCTGACCGAGACCCGGACGCCGGAGCGGACCGTGGACCCGGCGGACTGGACGACCCGCGTGCCGGTCCCGGACGGGACCGAGGCCGGGCAGTACATCGCGGACTTGGCCGCGGCGACGACCGACCGGCAGGCCCGGTTGGGCCGCCAGCTCGCCGAGGAGCCGACCGCGTGGGCGCTGAGCCAGCTCGGTGACGTCCCAGACGCCGAGCAGCCCGAGGAGCGGGCCGCGTGGGAACGCCGAGCGGGCGCGGTGGCCGCGTACCGGGAGCTGACGCACGTCCCGGACGCTCAGGAGTCCATCGGGGCTGCGCCGACGCGGGAGATGCCGCTCACGCGGGCGTTGTGGAACGACGCCCGGGAGGCGCTCGGGCCGGTCCCGGCGGACGTCGTCGACCACCGTGCGATGACCGATGGCGAGCTGTACCAGCGCACCGAGCGGTGGGCGCGGGAGCAGGCCGCCGCGCCGGAGTTCGTCGCGGACAAGATGCGGGAGGCGTACCGGGCCGCGCACGAGCAGCGGGTGCGGGTCAGCGCGCGGACCGCCGAGATCGGCGCCGCGGGTGATGGTGACCCCGACCTGCCCCGGAAGATCGAGGAGCGTGCCTCGCTCCGTCGGATGATGCAGTGGCAGCAGCAGCGGGCCGCCGACCTCGAGAACAGCCACCAGCACCGGGGGAAGTGGGCAGCGGCCCACCGCGACGTCGCCGAGGATGCACGGCTAGCGGCCGAGGAACTCGCGCGCCGGAGCCGGGAGGCGGCCCGCGCCGGGGTGGTCACGCCGGACCCGCGCAAGGTCGGACCGGACACCGACCGTGCCATCGTGCCGGAGTCTGCGCCGCGGCCGGCCCAGGCGGAGCAGCGCCCCGACGACGCCCGGCGCGACGTCGAGCAGCGCCAGGAGGCCGGGCAGCGGCCGGACGGTGCGGTGCGCCGTCCGGTGCCGACCGTGGCCGAGGCGATGGAGACGCTGCGGAGCGCCCGGCAGGCGTCCGAGGAGCAGCGCGCCTACCAGCGCGGGACCATCGCGGGCCAGGGCACCGCACGGCAGCGGGACACCGCCGCGGCCGCCGAGACCGAGCGGCAGCAGCGGTCCACCGGCTACGAGCTCACCCAGGAGCGCAAGGCGCCAGCGGTCGAGCACAGCGCCGAGCGGGACGGCCCGACGATGGAGATGTGACCGGCGGCCCGCCCTATCGGGGCGAGTCGGTCGAGGTGGCAGCCCGTCGGGCGATGAGCGCGGCCTCCTGGTCGAGCGCGGCGAGCAGCTCCGGGCTCGGCTGCTCCCAGGTGGTGCGAGGTCCCCACGGGGACCGGCACACCTCGTACTCCTGCCCGATGATCCGCTCGTGCATCGGCGGGTCGAGGATCTCGAAGTCGTACCCGCCCGGGGGTGGACCCCATCGGCACCCGAACAGATCCTCCGTCCGCCCCTGCACCACCTGGTCGTACAGCGGGAGCACGGAGCGGAGACCACGGCGGAGCCGGTGCGCGTCGACGGGGAGGCGGCGGGCGTCCCGCACCGACACGCCGGTCCGGCCGACGTAGAGGTGATGGTGCACCCGCACCCGATCCGGGTCCCCGTTCATGGTGGCCTCACCGTGGGCGGTGAGGTCGAGGCGGGCCGGGACCGGGGCCCCGTGCTCGTCGAGGACGAACCCACAGAGCCGCTGCACCTGCTGCACGGTCCGGGCGATCGCGTCGTCGTAGACCCGCAGGCAGGCCGCTGCGTCGATGCCGCGGCCGGTGCGGAACAGGTCGTCGACGAACGCGGAGAACGACAGCGGGGCGCGGAACTGCACATCGAGCGCGTCCGCGGGTGGCGCGTCGGCGGGGTCGTCCGGGTCGAACAGCCGGGCGGGTTCCACCCAGGTCTCCCCGATTCGTCCGAGGTCAGCCATGTCGTCCGCCTCCTACCAAGGGGTCGCGTGGCGCAGGGTAGAGGACCCCACCGACAACTCACCCCCGTCTCGGACAACGTGGAGCGCGGCGCTACATGCGGTAACGGTCCGAGAGGCTCGGGCCCGGCGGTATCCAACTCGCATCCACGACAGGGTCGATCCCGAGGTGACGGGCATGTTCCTGCACCGGCGCCGGGTCCGGGATCCAGTCCGCCTCGATCGTGTCGACACACAGCGGGCAGACCGGAGCGCAGGCGACTCCGTACCGGGTGTCGATCGCGTACCGGGCCATTTCTGGGTCCTGCTCCGCGCATCCGGCGCACTTCACGTACCGAGGCAGCGGAGGGCATCCGCTGGTGTCATACGGCGTCTTGTCCATCGTCTTAACCTCCCCGCGCGGCGCGTGCCGCGCTCCGGCCCCATATACAGTAGTGCAGTGTTGCCGTAACTGCGTCTTGCAGTAATGCAGTAACACCGTAGTTACTGTCTGCCGTAGCCGGTGGGATCCTCGGCGATCCGGTCCCGGACAGCGTCGGCGAGCCCTGGGTTTGCGTCCAGCTCGGCGAGCAGGGCCCGGACCACGACCGCGCCAGGCAGGTCCGCGGCCATGCCCAGGGCCTCCCGGAGAGCGTTTCGCCGGGCCCGGAGCCGCTCGTGAGCCAGTGGGGACAGATCCACCGTCATCCGTACCGGCTTCGTCCGCGGCGCGATGCTGGCAGGGCGCCCCGGGCGAGCTGCCGCCCGGGGCGGCGGAGCCTGATCGTGGGGCGGGGAGAGCGGTCCCGGGTCTGGCTGGACCTCGCCCGGGTCGGCGGCCGGTGTGCGGTTCGCCGCGCGGGCTGCACGTGCCCGCAGGTCGTCGCGTCGGGTCACCAGCCACCCCGCCCGGCGATCTCGGCGGCGGCGTCCACCACGGCGGTGTCCTCGGCCCGCAGCGTCACCGGCCCGCCGATGGCCTGGGCGTAGCGCTCGGCCATCGGGATTACCGCGCGGCAGGAGTAGCGTCGCGACTCGTCCAGCATCTCCCGGTAGACCGCCGCGCTGGTGGTGCCCGTCCGAACTCGGTTCCACAGCACGGACACCACCGCCGGGCGGGCGCGCAGCGGCTCCACCTCGTCCAGCGCGTCCCACACCGCCGGCAGGACGTCCCACTCCGACGAGGTGGGGGCGAGGGTCACCACCACGTCGGTCGCTGCGCGCATCGCCGAGTAGACGATGCCGCGCTGAAGCTCCAGCGGTGGGGTGTCCACGACGGCGACGTCGTAGCGGTCCGGCGACACGATCCCGGGCAGGTCAGCGTGCAGCTTGTTGGTGGCCAGCCCGACCACGGGGATGGACCATTCTGCGTCCTGCGCCCAGCGGGTCAGCGTGCCTTGCGGGTCGGCATCCACCGCGATCACGCGGCGGCCGGCCCCGGCCCATGCGTGCGCGAGAAGGCCGGTGCTCGTGGACTTCCCGCTACCGCCTTTGAGATTCGTGACGGTGACCACGCGCAGCCCGGGCCCGGGAGAAGGGGGTGAAGGAGTCATGCGACGAGCGTACGTACTGCGGTAAGGCGTGCAGTACTGCCGTAGCTACTGCGGGGAAGCGACACACCCGCGCCCCTGCCGGGGCGTGCCTCCGGCGGCCCCTCCGGGGAGGGCCTCAGCTCCAGGATGAGGGGGAAGGGCGTGGGTCATCCCGTCACGACGGCGCCCCAAGGGGCAACCAGGTCAGGGGTTCCACGTCAACCGGAAAGGCGTGGTTGACGTGGAACCCCTGACCTGGTCGGGCAGAGCCCGCCGACGTGACGGGATGACCCACAGACACCCGAGCGGGGGCGGGCGCCCCCAACCGCAGACCGATCAGCCGGCCTCACGCGCCCGGCGCTCCGCAACGTCCTGGTCGACAGCCCGTCGCCAGAACGGAGCCCAGTGGTCCGGGTGGATCGGATCCCACACCACCTGGATAGTGTCCGATCCGTGCCGGTCCTTGCCCGGCGCTTTCCGGGTGACCTTCCCGGTCAGGGGCCGCCCATCGTCGGTAACCAAGGGGCGGCCGGCGGCGTCCGCACCGTCATGCCGTCCCGGTTCACAGTTCCACTCAAGCCCCGATCGTTCGTTCAGCTGTCGCCGCGAGCCGGCGAGTGGCTCCTCCCCGAGGATCAGTCCTTGGGTGTGCGGCAGCCACCGGTCATGCCAGTCCGCGGAAGCCGCCGCTGACGCGGCCTGGCCGGTGTGCGCGGCCAGGTAGGCGGTGTGCAGAGCGGAGAGTCGACGGACCACGGGCCGGTGCAGCGCCCAGCAGTCGGGCAGGTGACCCCGCCGCCAGTCGTACCAGGGGCCGAGGACGTCGGCGACCCACGCGGCAAGCCGGGTCCACTCCGCCACCGCCTGGTCGGCGGTCAGGGTCTCCCACACGACCCCTCGGACCGGTCCGTCATCGCTGCCGCTCGTGGTGCCGCCCGCACCTGCGGTGTGTCCGCGCAGCTCGGCGACCTGCTCGGCGAGCGTGTCCAGCCGCGGCAGCGTCTGCGCGAGCAGGTCCGTGGACTCGGTCACCGTCTCCCCCAGCCGGTCGAGGGCGTCGCCCTGGGCCGTGGCCCGACGGTCCACGTCGGCGAGGAGGTCGGCGAGAACCTCGTACCGGGTGTTATCAGCTGCGGTCACGGGTGTCGGCCTCCGATCCGAATCGCGTGTCGAGGATGCCGTACGACGCGGCCAGGAACCGGGACGCCGGCCCGACCCGGAACGACAGCGCGGCCGGGCCGTCCTCGCCCATCAAGCGCAGCACCCGGGCGGGCGGGTCATCGGCCACCGGGTCGAGCCGGGCCACGATCAGACGACCGGCACCGTCGGTCCCGGCGCCCCCGGCCCGTCGGGCGAGACCGGCCGCGAACAGCTCCCGCGGCAGCACCCACACTGCGCCGTCGACGGCGAGCCGTACCCGGTCCGGGGTGCGGGCAGACCAGCGCAGCAGCAGCAGCGACGACGCCCACGGCCCCCGGCGCCGGTACCGGTGCCCGAGCCGCGCAGAGAGCGTCTCCTGGATCGTCGCGACCGTCGGGCAGCCGGTACCGGGGTCGGTCCTGTACCGGAGCCTCACGCCGTCGTGTCCCGGTCGAGGCCGAGCGCGATCCGGCGAGTTCGGACCAGCTCGTACCCGGGGGTGTACCGGACCACCGCCGGGCGTGGCGCGAGCCCGAGCACGTAGGCGTGGTGGCGCGGCATCCGAGAGATCACGTCACCCTCCACCAGCAGCTCCCGGGGTCGCGTCACCGACACCGACCGGGACCGGCGGCCCCCCTCCCCCTCGGAGGCGCCCTCCGTGTCGAGCCGCACCCGCCGTTTCCCGCCCAGGTGCGCGAGGTCGTCCAGATCGTCGGTGCCGGACACTCCGGGCAGGATCACTTTCACCGGAAGGTTCTGCCAGATCACGTCTCCGGCGTCGCGACCCCACCGGGTCGAGAGCTGCGCGAGCGACTGGAAGATCGCGACGACGGTGATGCCCCAGCCGCGCGAGTCCGCCGCCCACCGGTCCAGCGGCACCGGGGTCAAGTTCGCGACCTCATCGAGCAGGAACGCGCACGTCGTCGGCAGCATCCCGCCTGCCTCGGCGGCCGCGCGCTGCGCCTCGGCGAAGACCGCTTCGACCAGGGCGGTGAACAGCGGTGCTACCCGGTTGTCGTTCGCACCGCCGACCAGGTACAGCGTCCCGTGCTCGGCGAGGAACTCCCCCAGGTCGAGGGTATCGCCATCAGTGGCGGTGCACGCGGCCGCGATCGTCGGGGACTGCATGAACGCGAGCGCCGCGTGCACGTTGGTCATCACCGTGGCCGCAGTCTTCGGGTTCTGAGTGAGGGCGGTGCGCAGCATGTCGGGCAGCGTCGCGTCCACCAACGTCGAGCCGCGCTTGACCGCGTCGGAGAGGATCTCGACCGGGACGGGGTCGTGCCCGGCGGGGTCGTACCGAGAGTTGACCCAGCTCACGACGGCATCCAACCGGCGGCCGTCGATCGCGGCCGCCATCAGGCAGCCCCGCAAGACGAGTTCGGCCTGCCCCGACCAGTACGAGGCATCCTCCACACCGGCGGTGCCGCCCGAGCCTCGCACCAGGGCGGCGGCCCGGGCCGCCGCCACCGCACCATCCTGGCATCCGGCCACCGGGTCCCACCGGAACGTCGATGCCAGGTCGCCGAGTCGCTCCGGGTTGAACACCGCCACCGGCCCGCGGGTCGCCCGTCGGATCGCCATCGTTGCCCGCGCCAGCTCCGGTTTCGTGGAGGTCACCACCGCGGCGCCGGGCGCGTCGAGGACCAACCCGGTGAGGTACTGGGACTTGCCGGAGCCCTGTGGGCCGAGGATGCCGACCCCGCGGGTCCACGGCGCGTACACCGGCTTCCGCCGCAGGTGGACCGGTCCGGACACGAGCCGACCGGCCTCCCACCCGGACAGGTGTAGCGGCGCCGCGAATGCGTCTCGATCCCGGAAGATCCCGGACGCGATCAGCCGGACGCCCCGCGCACCCGCTGCGTCCCGGAAGTCGCGGCCGGACAGCCACCCGTCCTGACCGCCCAGCTCGCGCCGGAACGCCCGCCCGGGGTGGAAGTGCCACCGGTGGTGCACCAGGGCGGCGGCGGCCGCGAGGGAGCCACCAGCGCCGCCGACGAGCGCGGCTCCGTCGGCGAACGCGGCCAGCGAGTCCCACACCTGCGCCGTCGACAGCGCGGCGGACCCGGCGGCGACGGCGAGGCCGCCACCGCCGATCAGCCGGTGCCGGGACCGGATCTCTGCATCAGTCAGCATCAAGGCCACCTCTAGTGCCAGCGGGTCGAGTGCATCGTCAGGAGCGGGCTGCCGGGCCGGGTCAGCGCGCGGGGCCGAAGCAGCCGGGCCAGCGCCAGGCGCGGCGACAGCCACGGGCCCGCCGCTCGCGCGGCCCGCAGTACGTGCCCGCGGAGCGCGGGCATGTGCGGTCGCAGCAGTCCGGCCGCTGGTGCGAGCAGCACGGCGCCGATCACCGCCCAGGAGGCGACAAGCGCGAGCACCAGGACATCGGCTACTGCCGGGACGTACGCGGTCACCAGCGCGGCCGCCACGAACGCCGCAGCCGCGGCCTTGATCTTCGCCAGTGTGGAACGCATCAGGAATCCCCTCCCGCGCTCACCAGCGCGAGCGTCGGCCCCTGCTCGGTGGCCTGTCGGATGAGCCGGCGGCCGGTGCGCGCCGACACGGCGTAGCGCTGGCCGACCTCAGCGCCGGTCAACGCCTCGCCCGCGGCCAGGCGCCGGGCGAGGTCCCGGACGCGCGGGTCCGCACCCTCGTCGTCGGTCCCGTCGTCGGCCTGGTCGTGCTCGACCGCCACCGGCTCCGGGGCCGGTTCGTGCCGGGCCTCGACGACCGGGGCGTCCTGCCACCAGTCCCGAGGGGCGTCCTCCCCATCGACCACGGTCACGGTGCGGTCGAGGTCGTCCACCAGTGCCGGGTACGGGTCAGCGTCCCGCCGTGACCGGTAGGCGATGAGCGCCACCAGTTCCAAGGTCACCGCCAGCGCCAGGGGCGGAAACAGGGCGACCGCGAACGCGACCGGGGAGGGCTGCACCACGGCCGCGAGGTTCGCCAGGACCGTGACGACCATGCCGAAGCCGAACGCAAGCCACGGGAACGCCCCGGCCGGGTCGCCCCGGTGACGGCGTACCCAGATCACCACCAGCGCGGCGACGAGCATTCCGTCAACGCTCAGCGGTAGCCAGGGCGCCATCACGGGGTCACCGTGGGCGGCGATGACGTCGCGGGCGTGCCGGTAGGACGCCACCGCGGCCGGGACCCCGACCGCGCCGACGGTGCCGACCGCAAGCAGCGCGGGCCAGGTGCGGCCCCACGCGCCGCGGATGCTGTGCTCAGGCTGCATCGCTCATCCCCTCCGGGAACTCGCACTCCGCGCACTGGCCGAACGAGGTCGGGATGCAGTAGCCGACGTCCCGAGAGCAGGACGGGCACCACCGGCGGGCTGCCATCGCCTTGCCGAGCGCGACGAGCTGCGCCGGGGACGCGGTCCGCTTGGGCACCAGCCCCGAGCGGTCCCACAGCTGTCCCCGGACCTCGTGACGGCGGTGCCGCCACACGACCTGTGCGACCGGGGCGGTGCCGCCCGGTGCGAGCCCGAGCGCCCGCATCTGCCGCCGGGTGACCAGGCCCGCCGGGGCGTGGCCGTACCGCCAGGTGGGCAAACCGTTCTGCTCCCAGGCGAGGGGCTGCCAGCCCCATCGGTCGGTCATCAGCCCGTACCGGCGCCGGACCCCGCTCACGACGCCACCGCCGTGACGCCCCGGTGCTGCTCCACCGCGCGGACAGCGCGCCGGTCGGCTGCGGTCATCCCGCCCGCGACGCCGTAGGGCATCTCCATACCCCGCACGACGCGGCTGCACGCCGCCAGCACCGGGCACGCCGCGCACACCGCAAGGGCGCGCTGCTCACCCGCAGTCCGCAGGCCGGGCCGCTGAGACTCCGCGACCGGGAACATCCGCTCCGGGTCGCGCTCACATGGGACTGTCATGATTGCCATCGGGTCGACTCCCTCGCAGTGATCGAGCACGGCCCGCGGTCTCGGCAGGGGCGCAATCCCTGCCGAGACCACCCGTGGCGCGGGTCGCGGGCCACAAACTCTTGCAACTCTTGCATTTCTGACTCTACGGGACCGCCGAGAGTCTTGCAATACCTGCGTTACTGGCTTTTCTTGCTGATCTTGTGGGATTCTGACGCTGTGGCGGTGGAAGGAAAACGACGACTGGTAGGCACCGGCGCCGCAGCGGCGGCGGTCGGCGTCGACCCCGCCACGCTGTGGCGATGGGAACGGGCCGGACGAGTGAGGGCCGAGCTGCGCACGGCGGGCGGGCAACTCCGGTGGGACATCGACCGGCTGCGTGCTCAACTCCCGGTCGACGGCGGCGATGGCGACGTAGGACCGGAGGAGCAGTAGCGGTGCGGGCCGGGTGGGTGTCCTCACACCGCCAGGAGACCCCGATCACGGGGGGCAGTTGGAGGGCATACCGGCACCAGGACAGGGCACCGACAGGGCAAACGGCGCCAGAGGGATGCGAGGTGGGGAGATGATCGGCAATGCCGGTGACCCGCCCTCATGGGGGTCACGTCTCCGCTCGTGGCGAGAGGGGCAGAGATGGAGTCAGCCCGACTTGCTGCAACACATCGAGGCCGCGGGACACAAGCTGAACGAGCCGCGAGGGCAGAGGCTTGACCTACGAAATCTGGGCAGGTGGGAACGGGGCGAGACGCGCCGACCCCACCCGGACTACTTGCGACTTCTCGCCTACCTGGGGGCACCTCTTCCCGATGACCCGGACGCTCCCGCAGCCGCCCCGGAAACGGGGCCCCCGTTGCTCTGGGTCCCCGAGGTTGACACCGGCGCCGTTGCTGCCGAGTTCACACGTCAGGACCTCTCCATGAAGCGTCGCGACCTCCACAAACTTGTTGCCACCGTCGTCGTCGGCGGCCCCCTGCTCGATCACTTGGAGAGATGGCTCGCGACCACCCCCGGCGGCGCTCACGCGCCCGGCGGGATCTCGATCGGAATGCAAGAGATCGAGGAGTTGGAAACCACCGCGCGGGTGTTCCGAGACTGGGACGACCGGCACGGCGGCGGATTGAAGCGAAAAGCAGTAATCGGCCAGCTCAACGAGCTTTCGGAAACAGTCACGGAGCTTTCGGGCGGGCCGATCAAACAGCGCGCGTTCCGCATCATGGCGCAGCTCTCCGAAACCGCCGCCATGATGTCGTGGGATTCGGGACTGCAAGAGTCCGCACAGCGGTACTTCATGCTCTCGATCCGCACCGCGCACGAGGGCGGAGACCCGGCGTTCGCGGCCAACGCAATGGCCGCAATGGCGCGCCAACTCCTCTACCTGGGCCACGCGAGCGACGCCTTGGAAGTGGTCCGGCTGGCGCAGTCCACCGCGGGGGCGGCGGCCACCCCGCGACTGACCTCCATGCTCGCCCTGCGCGAAGCCTGGGCATTCGCGCACCTGGGCAGGCACGCCGCGTTCGAGCGCACGGTCGGAGTCGCCGAGGAGGCGCTGACCCGCGTTGGCCGGCCAGAGCCGGAGCCGTACTGGCTGGACTACTACGACGCCGCGGAACTACACGGCACGATCGGCGGGCGGCTGTTGGAGCTGTCGCAGGCCGAGCGGGGCACGCCGGACCACGCGCGTGCCGCGACCACCCGGATCACGCAGGCACTCGACACACGTCCTGACGGACGTCGCCGAGCCTCCGCGCTCGACCTCATCGGACTTGCACAGGCGCACATGCTCAGCGGAGAGCTGGACGAGGGCGCCCACATCGGACACACGGCGATCGAGGCGGCGCAGGCCACCTCATCGGACCGAGTGCGGGTCATGCTCCGCAACTTCCACACCGACACCGAACCGCACGCCCGGTCGGTCGCTATCCGCGCGCTGCGCGACCATGCTGCCGAGGCGCTGCGCACGACCGAGGAAGGACGCGCATGACGCGGATCGCCGTCACCGGGCACATGGACCTCACCGCCGAGAGCACACCGCTGATCCGAGACCAGATCAGTGCAGTCCTGCTGTCCCAGGAAGGCCCGATCGTTGGGGTGAGCTGCATCGCCAGAGGTGCCGACTCCCTGTTCGCAGAGACGGTGCTCGCGCACGGTGGGACGTTGGAGGTTGTGCTCCCATCGGCCGACTACCGGGCCACGAAGGTAACCGAATCCCACGCCGCTCTGTTCGACGAGCTGATGGCCGCCGCCACGAGCGTGCACGTGATGCCGTCGCAGACGGCCGACCGCGCCGCGTACGAGGCCGCGAACCGCGCGCTCTTGGACGGCGCGGACCTGCTCGCCGCCGTGTGGGACGGGGACGCCTCCCGCCGTGGCGGGACCGGCACCGTCGTCGACGAGGCGCGCACCGCCGGTATCCCGGTGACCGTCATCTGGCCCGACGGTGCACGGCGCCAGCCGAAAGCCAGCTAGCCGTTGGATTTCAATTTTGAATCGGCGTGTCGCGCACGCGCTCCGGGTCGAGTCCGGTAAGAAGATCACATGGAGGAGACCCGACCGCGGAAGAAGCCGGGGCCGAAGCCGAAGGGGCCGCGTACCGCGACCCCGGTCTACCTGCCGAATGATCTACGGGCTGAGGCGCAGGAGATCGCGAGGCGCGATGGCCTGCCGCTGACGTCCGTCATCACGCGGATGGTCGCCGAGGCTCTCGAGCGGCCGGTGCCGTCGTACTGCTACCCGCGCCAGCAGATCGAGGCGCAGGAGGAGCTACCGCTGACCAAAGCCTCATAGACACAGGAACGGGGTGGCCCTTGCCGGGGCCACCCCGTGATTCCTGCGCGTCACACGGCCTGCCAGCCGATGTGACGCCGTAGCCCCGGCGAGCCGGGGCGGTTCCCTACCTCACTCCAAGAGAAGGGGCGCTTTCGCGTGCCCGAGTCTACCTCGTCTAATTCTACTACGCACGTACCGGCGGGCCGGGCGTATCGCGTGGCGGCCGCCGCCCACCGTCGGGCCGAGTACGGCCGGCGTCGTGCTGCTCACCGTGTCGACGGCGGCCAGTTCGCGGTGCACCCGGGTTGGCGGGGCCGGATCCCGCAAGGCCTAGTGGTGGTCACCGACCAGCCCGCCGCTCGCGAGCTCATCGACCGGGCCGCGGACGCCGAGGGATGGCGTGCGGACCGGCGCCACATCGCTTTGACCGTCCTGCAGACCCTCGCCGACGCAATGGACTGGCGTACTGGTCTGGTCACCGGGGCGACCCGGGAGAAGGCCGCTCAGCGGGCCGGAGCCAGCCCCCGCACGGTGAGCCGGGTCATCGCCTGGGCGAGCCGTGTCGGACTCCTCGTGTGCGTCGAGAAGGGCGCCACGGCCGCGTTCCTCGGGACCCGGTCCAACCGGGCTCCCGCCTACGTGTTCGTGAGCCCGTCCGGGATGCCGATCCCGCGGCCCCGCCGGGTCGCAGATGACCAGGGTGTGGACGAAATTGGCAACCCCCCCGCATCTTGCGTAAGCACTCAAACCCTTGTGCGCGAGGGCGCGAAGCGCACTTCACAGAAGCGACGAGCCTGGCCGAGCCGGGACCGGGCACGGGACGCCCGAGAACGCTCTGCGGCGACACGGACGCTCCTAGAGCGGGCCGGGGTGCGTCGGGTCCCGGCGTGGAAGGCCTCAGCGATGCTGGCCCGCTGGTGGCGGGCCGGGTGGTCGGTAGCCGGGGTGCTGTACGCGATCGACCACCACCCGGACCGGCCCGGGGAACCCCGAGGGGATGCCATCAGGGGAGCCCGTGACCCCCTGGCAGTCATCGGGCACCGGCTCGCCGCATGGGCCGGCCGGGAGGGCGAGCTACCGACCGCCGTCCAGGCTGTCGACCCTGACGAGCGCCGTCAGCGGGCGGCGCGCCTGGCCGAGCAGCTCGACGAGCCCGGCCAGGAGTCCCGCGGCAGGATCGCCAGCGCCGCCGGGCGTCAGCAGGCCCGAGAGCTGTTCGCCATGACTCGGCGGGCACGTAGGGCGGCCGCATGATCCCCGCCGCCGTTGTGCGGTCGTGCGGTTGTGCGTGTGCGCTCAGGGCCGCGCGGGCCCAGGGAAACCCCTCGGTGGACCCGCCTGCGGCGGGGCGGTTGTTCGGCCCTGAGCTAAGCACGGCCGCACTCCCGATCAAGGGCGCTGCGCTGGCGCTCCGCGTCGCCTTCGGCGACCGGCCTACGGCCGGCCCTTGACCGCGAGCCTCCGCGGCCGCGCCCGGCGCTCGTGCGGTGGCGGGGCGAAGCGCCCGCCACCCACGGGACGGGCCGAACAACCACCACCACCCGATCCCGCGGCCGGTTCGAGCAACGGCGAGGAGGTGAGCGCCCGTGTGCACCGATGGCTGCTACAAGATGAAGAAGGACAACCGGTGGGTGTGCGGTTCGGAGGCCGGGTCTGCCCGAGGAACGGCCGGGTCCGGCCTCCGATCAGGTCAAACGGTCGTAGATCTCCCGGCGGTGCCCGAGGGTGAGGACCAGGACGACGAGCTGGTCGTCCTGCGGTTCGTAGACCACGCGCCAGTCACCGACCTTGAGACGCCAGGATCCGGGCTCACCCTTGAGGGGCTTACCGGTCGGTGGCGCCGGTCGTGGCTCGTCGGCGAGCGTGCTCACCGCGGCCAGGATGCGGCGGGCCACCTGCGGGTCGAGCTTGCGCAGCGCCTTGCTCGCCGGGGCCGTCCAGGTGATGTGCCAGTGGGGAGCGTCGGGCACGTGTCAGCGCTGGTCGAACTCGGCGAGCAGGGCAGCGTGATCGACGGGCTCGCCGGCCTCGGCCTTCGCCTCACGGGCCATACGGGACAGACCCCGGTCTTCCAGCTCGTCGAGCAGGTCGAGGACCTCGGCTGGGACGACCGCGGCGACACGCTTGCCGTGGCTGGTGATCGCGGTCGTGACACCGCCATGCTGGGCGCGGCCCACAACATCAGCGAAGTGGTTCCGCGCATCGGTCGAGGACATCTCCGCGGTACTCATGTTCAAAATGTACAACGTGTACGTACTCTTGTCGAGGCGCACCGAGTGGATGATCATCCGCGAGCGGGCGGATAAACGGACATTTCGGGTGCTTGCTGGCCTGATAATCCGTACGGGTCGTGTTTCCCCAGTTCAGCCGCGCCGATATTCAGTATTATGTTCGATCGAGGCAAGCAAGGCGCTTGCTAGCGCTAGCAAAAACTAGCGTCAGGATACCCTGACGAAGAGCCCCGTCAGGGTATCCTGACAGTATGGGATGGACCTGGGACACCGGCTACGGACCGGCCTACGAGCACGAGGGCTACGCCGCCGCGGTCCTCGATGACGACACGGTCACCGGGACCCACGACGATCTGACCAACAGTCGGTTCGTGGGCTGGCGCGCCGCGTGCGTCTGCGGCTGGCGCGGCGAACGGTTCTGGTCCCGCGCTGAGGTGGTGGCCACAGACTCCCTCTACACCGAGCAGGTCGCGCTCTATCCCAATTCAGCCAGTGTCGCCCCAGAGTCGGTGGAGGGGCCCGAGGAGGGAGAGGGTGTGCAGGGACAGTGGCGTACACACTTAGCCCAGGCGCTGCCGGGGCTGGCAGTGCACGACGCCGCGGTTCGGCTGGCCGAGATCCGCGAGGAGCTGGACACCGCGGTCGGCCTGGCCCGGGCTGCCGGGGCGTCCTGGACAGTGATCGGTAACGCGGCCGGCCTGACCCGCCAGTCCGCCCACGAACGCTGGGGCGCGGCCTTCCCGACGCCCCCGCCCCGCTCGACGGATGTCACGACGAGGAGCACGCGATGAGCACCTGCACCCACCCGGGCGCGCACGTCCACGGCCTGATCGGCTCCGGACCGGTCGCCGTGTCGCCCGAGAAGACCCAGCTCGCCCTGGCACCGGCCGAGTGGGGCCACCTGTCTGGGCCGGTGCGGCCCGGGGAGCGCATGTCGGCCGCGATCGGGGCGTGCAGTAGCTGCGGGGCGCTGGTGGTGTCCGTGGGAACCTGGCATCCCACCGACGGCTGCGGAGAGCACGCGGTGGAGTACCGGACCCCCTGGACCGCGATGTACGGCCCGAACCCGGCTGAGGCCGTACCGGCCGATCCTGCGGCGCGGCCGCCGCTTCGCGCGACGCTGGTAGGGCTCGGCAGTCAGGATCTGACCCCTCGTGGTTGATGCTGGGCTAGTGTAAACGGCTGCGCGTTGCCGCCGCATTGGCAGCCAATCCTCGGTCGCTGCCCACGTGTCCAGGATGCGGGAGCGAAGTGCTTCATGGGCACAGAACCCTGCTCCAGGTGCGAACCGTGACAGACACCGGGCCGGTGGTTGACGGCTGGATTCTCAGCGGCGGGCGAGGCGGCGGAAGACGGCGTCGAGCTCGCGGACCTTCAGGACCCGCATCGCGACGACGGCTAGCGGCAGCGCCACCAGCGTCCCGACGAGCAGCAGGGTCCAGGCCCGGGCGACGTCCGGCCAGTCCAGGAGCGCGGGCTCCAGGAGCACTGTGAGCCCCCACGCGATCGCGGCCGCGGCCGCCGACGCGACGGTCGTCTTCCCCAGGCAGGTGAGGACCTCCCCGGTCCGGATCCGGCCGAGGCGGCGGCGCAGCAGCCACTGGCCCAGCAGCGCACCGCCGACGAACGACAGCGAGTTGGCCGCGGCGAGCCCCAGCACGACCTGCTCGGGCGGGAGCAGCAGCGGGCACGCGAGCAGCAGCGGGATCTTCACCCCGACCATCCCGACCTGGATCAGCGTCGGGGTCCGCGAGTCGGTCATCGCGTAGAAGACCCGCATCTGCAGCATCGTGACCGCGTAGGGCAGCAGCCCGAACGCCGACCACGCGACGGTCGCGCCTAGGCGCGCCGCGCCCTCCCCGCTGCCCGCGCCGACCGAGAACAGCGCCGTGCCCAGGGCCCCGCCGAACGCCGTCATGACGGCGGCGATCGGGATCAGCCCGACCGTCGACAGCCGGGCGCCGAGCGAGAGGTCGGTGACGACCTGGTCGACGTCGCCCTTCGCCGCGGCCCGGCTCATCCGCGGCATCAGCGCGGTCAGCAGCGACACCCCGAGCACCCCGTACGGGACCTGGAGCAGCAGCCACGCGTTGAAGTAGGTCGCCACGGAGCCGTCCGAGGCGGCGGTCGCGACCCGGGTGGTGACGATGTAGCCGGCCTGCCCGACGAGCACGTAGGCCACGATCCACAGCGCCATCCCGCCGGCCAGCGACAGCCGCGGGTCCCAGCCCCACACCGGGCGGTAGCGGAACCCGATGCTGCGCATGAACGGGATCAGCACCAGTGCCTGGACGACGATGCCGAGCGTCGTCCCGACCCCCAGCACCAGCAGCTTCGGGTCGCCCATCCGGACCGGGTCGACCGAGATCTCCCCCGGCACGAGCACGTACACGACGAGCACACCCAGCAGGACGACGTTGTTGAGCACGGGCGCCCACGCGAACGGCCCGAACACCTGCTTGGAGTTCAGGATCGCGCCGAGCAGCGCACCGATCCCGTAGAAGAAGATCTGCGGCAGCAGCAGCCATGCGAACGCCGTGGCCAGCGCCGGGTCGGCGCGGGAAGAATCGATATAGAGCGCTGTGAGCAGTGGCGCGGCGGCCATCGCGATCAGGGTCGCGACCAGCAACGCGGCCCCGACGACGGTCAGCAACCGCCGGGTGAAGCGTTCGCCGCCGTCGGCGTCCTCGGCCTGGGCGCGGACCAGCACCGGGATCATCACGCTGGTCAGGACACCGCCGAGCAGCAGCTCGTAGACGATGTTCGGCAGCGTGTTGGAGACGGTGTAGGAGTCGTTGACGACCGCGAAGCCCAGCACCGCGACCAGCGCGAGGTTCCGGACGAAGCCGGTGAGCCTGCTGACCAGGCTGGCGATCGCGATCATGCCGGAGGAGCGCACGAGCGAGCCGGTGTTCTCGGCCCGGCCCTGCGGCGCGGACCCCGCACCGTCGCCCGGCGGGGCCTCCCACGGCGGGACCGGCTCCGAGCTGGCGGCCGGCCCGGAGGACAAGCCGAGTGGCTGAGTCAACGCTTCGGAAGGTCTCGGATCCGAGGTCTGGTGAAGCGGCAGTGTCACCTCCTCGGGTCTGGTGCCAAGGGAGGGACTGGGTACACCGAGGCGCCTGGTCCGGACCGGCTTCCTTGGTTGGTCATCGCGCATCACCGCTCATGATGCATCGCCGACCTCGCACCAATCTCTTGCCTCTCCTTCCGCAGGACACAGATCAGATGCGCTATGGGCCTGCGCCTGTTGTGTGGGCCACTGGGGATCGCTGCAGCGCGGCGGTCCCGGGGTTCGATGATGCAGGTGCTCACTCCCGCAGTCTTGTCCATCCGGGCACCTGTTGTCTTAGCCTTCGTGCTCTCCGAGCCGAGGGAGGACGATCCGCGGCCCCTGACAGGCTCCGCATCGCAACGCGCTGGGCCGCAGATCGGTCCCTACGTGTGCATCGCTAGCAAGTGCCGATGATGCTGGCTCCGCGGATTGCGCCCGGGCCAACTGGGAGGTTCCCCGCTCCCAATCTCCTGTCCGAGTTGGCAGGGACGCAGGTAGTGAAATCGGGGTAGAATGCGCGGTCCACGTTCAAGCGTGTGCCGACATTCGAGCAGTTCCTCCACCACGCACTGTTGGCGCCGGGTCCATTGTTCACGTAGCGGAACCCGCATCGAGCTTGCGCTGCGATCAAATTCTGACTCGCGCTAGCTGCATGCGCATCGCTCGCGGCAGGCTGCGAGGCTGACGCAGCCCCAGGTAGAACGGCAAGGAGGCTCGCCAGCACGACTGCTGAGGTCAGTCCCAAACGACGGAGTGTTACCACCTAATAGCTCCTTCTGTCCCACGGTCATCGCAACGACAGGCTCTGACTGTAGGGTGGTCTTGATGCTATTTCCATAGCTTGACTCCGCAGGGATCCTGGGGTAAGAAGTTAAGGAAGCTAAGGCTTGACTAACTATTGTTTGCTGAGACTCGCTGGCTCGATGGACCTGAATGGGAACTGCGTGTTCTTGGCGCTTTCTCCGTCTGGTCCGGGCCCGGCGGGGCTCCGTTTGCGGATGACGGCGACGTTCGAGTCCTTCGCGTCCAGGAAGGCGTGGTTCATCACAGCAGAGCTGCTACAGACGTGATCGAAGAACGCTTATCGGCACCGCGGCCGACCTCGCCCCGTACTGAAGTCGCCCACTTCACGATCCTGCGCTACACAGCCGAGACGTTCGCGGCGATGTTCACCGGCGCCACCCGCCCCCGCCCGACCACTTGATCCACACGCGTGCCATCTACCGTCGTCCACTTCCGCGACGCTCCACTGCCCCCTAGGCGTACACCGTCACCATCACCCGACCCGCCCAGTGAGCCCACT
>NZ_MCIM01000005.1:0-15380 GCF_001932405.1 Pseudonocardia sp. Ae331_Ps2
TGTGATCGTGTGATTGGGTAATGTTTGCGTGATCACGTGATTGTGTGGTGACTTTGTGTAGTTGTATCTCTTGGCTTACTGTGGGTGGTTTTTGGTTACTGAGGGTGTGCGGGGTTTGCGGGGTTTGGCGGGGTGAATTCCCCCAGAGCGACGGCGAAGGGTTAGGTGAGGCTTACCACCTCGCGCATGGTGGGGGTGGGGGAAGAGAGCCCAGGCAAACCCCGCAAACCCCGCGGGGGGGTCTAGGGGCTGCCAAGGGAGGTAGTCGTAGTGGTGAGGGTGACGACGCCGCCACACTTCGCTGCGGTCAGATGGACCGGCCGGTGCCCTTCGGTGCGGAGCGCGCGAGCCGGTCGACCGCCGCGCGGTACCGGTCGTTGTGCCGGTACAGCGCGAGCATCGCCCGCATGCGGTCCTGTGGGTCCGCGCGGTCCTCTAGCTCGGCGGTCTTGAGTGTGCGGTAGTCGTCGTCGTGCAGGTAGAGCCCGAGTCGCCTAGCGACCTTGGCCGAGGGTGGCACGAGGACCTGCGCGCGGGACGGCCGCTCCTGAGTGGGTGTCTCAGCGGGCGCTGTAGTGGCCGCTGCGGGCTTCTCGGCGGTCGTGCGGGTGGAACGTTTCCGTGCGGGCTTCGACGCCTCCTGGGCGCTCTCGGTCGCCGGTGCGGGGGCGTCGGGGTCGACGGCCTGCGGGCGCTGCATCTGCTCGCGGAGTCGGTTCTTCGTGGTCACTGGGACTCTCCTGCCTTGCGGGTCGAACGGCGGCGCACGAGGTCGCGCAGCAGGAAGCCGCGCACGATCTCAGCGAGGGCGGTGATCTCCGGGTCGCGACGGTCGCCGAGTCGCGAGCCCACCTGGAACGCCTCGTCGACGGCGGTGCGACGGGGCAGCTCGGCGCGCACCTGGTCGCCGAATTGTGCGATCGCGTCTTCCCGGATGATGGCCTGCACGTTGACCCGGATGTCGAACCCGGTCAGCACGACGCCGGCCCACCGCAGCCGGTGCGACCGCTGGATCTTCTTGACCCGGTCTCGGGCCTCCCCTGCCTTGCGGATGGCGTCGGTGGTGGCAGTGATCGGGGCGTAGGCCACGTCTGCGGCGTACATCGCGCACGTGGTGAGCGCGCCGGTCCGGCCGCCGGTGTCGTAGAGCACGAGGTCCCAGCGGCGCCCGAACCCGGCCGCGTCGGCGATGTCACGCAACAGCCAGAGGTCCGGGATCGCCACCTGCGCGATCCCGGTCAGCGACGCGCCTGCCGGGAGCAGGTCCACGCCCGGCCAGCGGGTCGGGATGATCTCCGAGTCGACCCGGGCGGCACCCTTCTCCGCGCTGGACTCGCCGGAGGTCACCCCGGCGTCGGTGAGCACCCCGGCGAGCCCGGGGACGTGCGCGGGAGCGTCGAACCGGTTGGACAGGTTCCGCTCGGGGTCGACGTCGACCAGCAGCACGCGCAGTCCTTCGCGGGACGCCTCACCGGCCATGAGCGTCTGCCACAGGGTCTTAGCGGTGCCCCCCTTGCCGGACAGGACAACCACTGACGTAGCCATATCCGCAGCTTAGCGGGTGTGCGATCACGTGACCACCCCATAGTTGAGTAATCGCGTGGCCGTGTGATCGCGTGATCGCACACGCCTCACCAGTTATGACGTTCCGTATTCGTGTAGGCCGCTACCACTGTCGGTGTGCGTGACCTGGTTGGTCAGTCGTGGAACTCGATGCGGTCGACATCGCGGAACCGCACGTCAGCGCCGTATCGCTCGCGCACCGCATCGTTGATCGCTTCCACGGCATCGTGTCGCGCGTCGCGCGCGTCGGCCTGCGCGTGGTCACGGCCGTAGGTGCGTAGCCCTGAGTAGGCCTCGGCGATGGCGCGCTGGTTCGCCGCGTTCGGGGGCCGGTCTTCGGCCAGCCACGCGCGCAGGGTGCGGCCGGACGGGTTGAGCCCGGCACGGTCGGCCAGCTCGGACCCGCGCGCGGTGCCGGTCAGGGCCCGGAGTTGAGAGTGCCAGCCGGTCGCGGTGTAGCTGGTGGCCTCACCCTGCGCGGCGCGGGCATTAGCCTGCTTCACCGCCGACAAGGCCGCTCCGACCCGGTCCAGGTCGAGCCGGTCGAGCCGGACCGCCGCGCGCGGGGTCTCGACCCCGGCCCACTCCACGCGGGCGCCGTAGACGGTCATCCGCTCGGGCATCTGCTCCTCCCCGGCCTGATACTCCTCCCAGGCGCGTTCGGCCGCCGCTTCCAGCGCGGCCTCCTCGGCGTCGGTGTAGTCGGTCGCCGGGCCCGTGTCCTTACTGGCCATCAGGTCTCCCGGGTCTCGCGCGCCTTCGCCTTGAAGCTGCCAAGTGCGACGCCGTCCGGGTCGATCTGAAGGGGAGCGCGCCCCCCGGGCCGCGGGGTGCTGGTCACGACCTCGAGCGCGTCGGCCGGGATCACCAGCTCGTCCACGTTCGCCAGCGCGACCGGGGCGAGCTCCGGCGCGAGCTTGCGGCAGTCGTCCGCCCACCGCCACAGAGTCGCCGCCGCCTGCGCCTGGATCGCGTGCGTCCAGTCCGGCCGCTGCGCTGCGGCGCGCCACTCACGGGCATCCCCGCTGGTCGGGGTGCCCAGCATCAGGGACAACGCCTGCCCGAACGCGGTCTTGACCGCCGCGTACTGGTCCGAGTCGCGACCGTAGGTCGTGATCGCCTCCTTGCGGAGTGCGTTGACGTAGCCGGTCCAGTCCGAGAGCCGCACACCGGCGGCGGTGTAGGAGTCGAGCACCGTCAGGTCGGCCCAGCGGCCTTCCTCTGCGAGATCCCGCAGCAACGCCGCGGTCGGTGTCGGCACCCACAGCTCGGTGGCCTTGCCGTGCCCGGCCAGCGGATGCGGCAGCTCGTCTCGCTCGGTCCACGGATGGACCTGCACCTGCCAGTAGCCCGCGCGTTGCGCGTCGAACTCGCACTCGCCGGTGTGCTCCAACCCGCCGTGCGCCACGAGCACTGACGACGCAGCCGCGACGAACGCGCCGGAGCGGTCCAGGGACACGACCTCCCCGACGAACGGGCGCTCCCACGCCCACGAGCTGATCACATGTGCGGCCCACGTGATCCCGGGCAGCGGTGGGCGCCAGAACGGCCGGCGGAGCCGACCCTCGGCATCCTTGCGGTGCGGCGCGAACTCCTCCTCCAACGCCCGCAGCACACGCAGCGGGGAGCCGTCGGCGAGCGCGGCGGTGTCAGCTGTCAGCCGCGCGGCCTGTTCCTGTCGCCGCTTCTGCGCGAACGCGCGTGCCGACGAGCCACGGCGCGGGCCCGACTTCGCGGCGGGCGGCTCGGGCTGCGCGGGCGGAGTCGGCACCTGGCCGTCGTCGGCAGGGTCCTGCTCCGGCGGGGTCGACGGCGTCGGGGTGCGGTCACGGTCGCCGCGGGGGCAGCCGTCCGGGGTGGCGTGCCGGGCGGTGCCGCACCGCGACCGGATCAACGTGGGGTGCCCGCACAGGACGCAGGGCTCCTCCTGGCCCTCGTCGAGGACCACCCCGAACCCGCAGGCGGGCCCGGGGACCTGACAGGCCACACACCCGGCGCCCGACTCTGCCGGGGTCTGAGCGGGAGACGGCTCCGGCGCGGCGGTCCGCGCGGCCGTGGTCAGCGGTTCCGGCCCCCCGACCGCGGCCTTGACCGGCACCGGGTAGCCCTCGGTCTCTCCGAGATGCTCGATGCGCCACATCCCGATTTTGTCGCGGGTCCGCCCGGCCCGGCGGACGGTGATCTTCTCGCCCGCCCATCGTCCTTCCCGGTTGGTCAGCCACCGTCCCAGGCTCTTCGCGATGACACCGACACCGAGTCGTCCGCGCACGACCTTCTCGCCCAGCTCGGCGGGGAGCGCATCGAGCGGGATCGGCCGCCGCGCCGCGTTCGCCTGATCAAACTCGCCGGTCCCGACGTGGTGATCCTCCGAGACCAGCGCCAGCAGCTCCTTCACCGTCCAGGCGCGTTCCCCGAACTGGCAGTGCACCGCTTCGAGGAAGTCTCGCCACTCCTCGTCGTCGTCTCCAACGGTGATCCGCTGGGAGTCTGCCCCGTCGAACGTGCCGGAGATGCCCGCGTGTCCCAAGATCCCGTCCACGGTCTCGATCCACGCCCGGTAGGAGTCCGCTCCGGCCTTGCGGCGCAGGGGCCGCCCGGCGACCACCCACGCCCTGATCAGCGTGAGCAGGGCCCCGATCAGCGCGCCACGGCGCTGCCCCACCCAGCCCTTCAGGTCCTTGATCGTGAAGTCGTTTCGCTTCTCGGGGTGCGGCACCCCGGGGTCGATGGTGATCTGCACGGTGCGCCGGACGAGGTCACCGCCGAGCGACATGTTGTTCCCGGTGACGACCCAGGTGCGATCGTTCTTCGCGGTCACCGTCTCGGTCGCGCCGAGTCGCCGATCCGACCAGACCGGCGAGGTGAGCAGGCCAGCGAGCACCGGGGACTTCAGCGTCCCGGACACGTTGTCGAACTCGACCACCGGCGCGGTCGTGGTGTCCAGGATCGTGGTGATGGACTTGCGCCACTCCTCGGAGTCGGCGGGGGTGTCCGCGCGGAACACGCCACCGTGCAGCGTGCGAATGATGTCGCACAGCAGCGACTTCCCCGACCCCGGTGACGGGGCACCGATTGCGGCCAGCTTGTAGGGCGGCGGACAGATCTCCCGCAGCAGCGGGGTCAGCAGCATCCCGACGTAGTTCGCGTGGTCGGCCTCGGACTTGAACGCGAAGTCGGCGAGCATGTCCGACAGCAGCGTGACCGCCGCACGGACATCTGTGTCGGTCGGTTCCTGCGGGACCGGGGGCACGGTCAGCCCGTCCGGCGGCAGGAAGATCAACCGCGTCTCGGGGTCGTAGCCCGGCTGGTCGATGATCGTGCCGTCCCGGCGCGGCGTCGGCACGTGCGTCACGCCGCGCAGCGGGCGCAGCGACCGCATGTAGTCCAGCGAGTCCACCGCCCGCTGCGCCGCGTCGAGCGGGAACAGCGTGTCCACCTCCCGCGGCGCGCCGTCCTTGGTGTAGCGGATCTCGCGGCACGAGTGCGTCTGATCGACCAGCGCGGCGACCTGGCGGGCGGTCACCCGCCGGACCTGCGCGGGCCCGTCATCGTCGTCCGGGTCGCGGGGTGGCACGTGCCCGTCCTCACCGACGCGCGGGGTGTGCACGACGTCGTTGCCGCGCCGGAACACGCCCGACAGCGGCCCGGCACCCATCGAGGCGGTGAGCCATTGCAAGGACCCGGCGGGCGACTCAATGACCAGCTCCGGCCGCTCCGGGCCTCGCGAGACCGGCCGCCCGGGTGCGGCCTCTCTGGTGCTGCCGGACGTGCGGCGGCCACGCGTCGGCGACTTCTTCTCGGCACTAGCAGCGGATGCCGCCTTGCTCGCGGCCTTCCCGCTCACCGGGCCCACCGCCGCGGCCCGGTAGTAGAAACACGCCTAGTTTGCGTCGCCTGGCCTGGTGTCGGCCTGTACAGTCGCACGCGCGACCTCCTAAGAGGTAGTTCAGTCGAGGACCCCCCGCCGCGCCGCGAAACGAGACGGGGGGTCTTCGCATGTTCAGGGTCGGTTAGGCGCTGAGGTCCAACTGCTCCGGGTGGTCGGGCACAGGGAAGCCGTGAGCCTTGGCCACCAGCCGGATCAGATACTCGTTGAGGCTGAGTCCGAGCGCGGTCGCGCGCTCCTCGTAGAGGGCCCGGTGTTCGGCTGGCCAGTGCACCTTGCAGGGGTTGCGTGGCCCCCAGCGTGGCGTTGGTCCATATGACATGAGCCATTCCTACCGGAACCCGACTCTGACTCGGGGTCGACGCGCCGATGACGCTGGATCGTGTGTTCATCGGTTCCTCCTCCTGCCTGTCCAGGACCACGGCCCCGGCAGGTCGACACGCTGGCGGTCCGCGCGGCTGTTCCAGGACCACGGTCCGAGCCGGACGGTCACCGACGTGATCCGCCACCGGAGCCATCCGGTGGACGCGGCGTTGATCACGAGGGGGCCGAGCGGGAAGCGTTTGCGGCCGTGCACGCCCATCAGAACGGCCCCTCGTTCTCGTCCTGGCCCTCGCCGTCGCCCTGTGGCTTCTCGGTCCGGGGCGGTCGGGTTCTGCGGTCGGCGGTCTCCCCGGTGTGCGGGTCGACCGGCGCCGCGCCTCCGTTCCTGCCGCGCTTCGTGATGGCGACAGTGGCGAACTGGGTCGAGGCGCCCACCTCGTCGGCCTGCATCTCGATCACGGTGCGCTTGTCGCCTTCCCGGGTCTCGAACGAGCGCTGCACGAGGCGGCCGTGCACGATCAGGCGGTCTCCCTTGCGGGCGGACTCGGCGAGGTTTTCCGCGGGATCGCGCCACAGAGTGCAGCGCAGAAACAGCGGGTCGCCGTCGCGCCATTCGCCGGTCTGCCGGTCGAATGTGCGCGGATTCGATGCGACGGTGAAGTTCGCGACCGCGGTTCCGGACTCGGTGAATCGCAGCTCGGGGTCGGCCGTGAGGTGCCCGATGATGGTGGTGACGATCTCTCCGGACATACCGATCGGTGTCCTTTCTTGGCGAGTTTCTGAAGGGTTGTGTTTCTGGTTTTTTGTTGTGTCGGTCAGGCTACTTCGGCGGGTTGTTCGGAGGTTTCCTGTTCCCACATGGCGCCCCACTCGTCAAGGCTCTGAGTGGTCCACGTGGGAGACCGTCCCGACCGTTGCGTGTTCGGGATCTCGTGGGCCTGTCGCCGCTTCCTGAAGGTTTCCGGATGAATGCCCAGGTAGGCGGCTGCGTCCACGTTTCCTGTCACCCACTCCGCGCCGCGCTGCGTCGATTCCTCGGCGGCCGGCGTCCCCGGTTCCCACTTCCCACTCCCCTCAGTTGGCCCAGCGACAGCGGCCTCGGTCGCCGTGTCATGGGAAGTAGTTGTGGCCCACTGCTTGATTTCGTCGTCGGTGGCCCAAATGTTCTGAACCCACGTCTCGGATTCGCCGTCGGAATAGATCCAGCGGCCCCGTTCCGGGCGCGACCGTGGCACCGGAAACGTTCCGGCGAGACGCATCCAGTTCTGCCGACGGAATCCCGCGAGCCCACGGAACCCGAGGCTCGTGATAAGCCCGATTCCACCGGTGATCTGGTGGTCGATTCGTTGTCCGGCGAGCACGATGTGAACGCGGAACGCCGCGCCTTGCCACATGATCGCGGCGATGTCGTCCCACACCGGTGGGTGCGCCGGATCGCCCTTCTCCTTGATCTGGCGCCACAACTGCATGGACTGAGCCGAGAACTGTGACAGTTCGTCGATCAGGAGCAGGTGGAAGGGGAATTCAAGCGTCGGGTCGTCGGCCCGCTCGTTGCATCGCCGATCCATGAGTTTCTTGACGTGGCGGATACCGTTCCACATCGCCGCGATATCGGCCGGATCGTTGTGCAGGTGGAACCGGGGAACACCGAACAGTGACTTGAAGGATTCCCGCTTAACGTCGATTCCGGTGGCCTCCGCGGCGGGGTCCTGATGCAGGATTTGAGCCGCCGACAGGGACAGGAACGTGCTCTTTCCGCGCCGGGATCCGACCTCGAATCCCCAGTGCGGGTCATCGGCGAGGAAGCTCCCGTGGAACGGCTTGCGCTGCCGGTCGAGGCCGATCAGGATCTCGCCGGGCTTGCACGCCTCGACCTTGTCCCGCACCGACGCGAACGGCACCACCCGCGGGCACTGCGCGACCCGCACGAAGTCGACCGTGAACGGGTGCTTGGTCGTGCGCCAGCGAGCCTCCACCTCGAACGGCAGCCGGGCGTTCGCGAGCGCGGTCACCGCCTTCTTCTGCTCCGCCGTGCCCTGGAAATGATCCGGCAGTTGCAGCGTGGCGACGATCTTCTCGGTGGTCATGCCGCCTCCTCGTGCTCCTGGTCGTCGTCCGCGCGGATGCTGCGCAGGCTCGCGCGCGGCAGGGACAGGTTGACGTCGCGTGGTGACATCTGAAGCAGCGGCGCGACCGCGGCCCGGAACGGGCGCAGCAGGGTGCGCTCGTGCTTCGCCTCGCGCACACGGGAGTCGATCGTGACGATCGACCACCACAGCGTCACGGCCACGATCACACTCGCCGTCAGCGTGACGAGGGTCTGCGCGGACGAGTCGAAGAAGTGCCAGCCCGTGACCCACGCCCATGCGCACGCACTTGCGACGCACAAGCACGCGCACCGGATCGCCGCGCGCTTCCACTCCGGCAGGTAGTCCCATGCGCCCGGGGTGCGCCCGTTTGGATTCAGCTTCCGCGTCCCGGCGTTTCGCCATTCGGCATCGGTTTTGCGTGCGCGGTCACCGCGCATCGGTCGCCCGGTCAGGAACCGGAAGACCACCTTGAACAGTCCCGTGAAGATGACGATGAGAACGATGAGGCCGTGGTCCTTCCGGCCCATCCGCATTCCCTCGCCGCGGGTCGCGCCCGCCCAAAGCCCACTACCCATGATCATGCACTCCCTTTGTTGTCTCAGCTTGCGATCGGTAGATCCGTACAACGGTTGCGGCGCCGTATGGCGCGGCGTTCCTGCTCGTCCAGCCCACCCCAGACACCCCACTTCTCACCGACGGTGAGTGCGTGCTCGCGGCACGCGTCGAGTACCGGGCACCCCGCGCATACGCGCTTTGCGCGCGCAACCTGTCGGGTGTGCGCGGGCGAATCGGGTTCGGCGGTGGGGTAATGCGTGTCGTAGGGCACGCTGCGGCAGGCAGCGCCGTGCCACGGGTCCCGGCTGTCACTCATGCGGAACACCTCCTGACAGGTCGTGCGCGAGCACGGTCAAATCAATGCGCAGATCGACAAGCGAACTGGCGACGATCTCCAACGCCGAACCGACGAGAACGGCGGCATGCGTGGCAGTAGTCGGGTCGGTCTGCGTGATGTCCGCCTGGTGCTGGACGACGCGGATCGCGTCGGTGAGCACCTGGCGTAGGTCGTCGGCGTGGCGCGCGCACATCGCGGCCACGTCCTCCGGGGACTCGTGCGCGGGGGTCGGGTCAACGGCGACCAGGCGCGTGCGGAAATCTGCGTCGAGACTCATCGGGTCACCTCCTGTCGTGTCGAGCATTGGACATTGCTGCATCGGCCTTTCAGAACGCGGCACGAGCACCGGCCGCACCATTCGATCCCGTTGCGGGTCGTGTTCTTGCCCCGCTTTCCGGGCCGCGTGGTCTTGGTGTCGGTGGTGGACCAGCACCCACACTTCAGGAGGGACTTCCGGCAAGCTATGCAGCGCGGCATCAGGAACCGCCCCCGTGGCTGTGGTTGACGGTGGACGTTGTCACCGAATTGACCGAGGAGAAGAAGTCTCCGGTCGCCTGCGGGAGCCCTTCGCCCATCGGGGTCGTGATGAACAGCACGATGGCTCCGAGAAGCATGAGCGCGCCGATCCCGCCCGCTCCGCCCCGAAGACAGGCGACTCCGGCGAGGATTAGCATTACGAGGATGATTCCGACTGACCCGGACATGATCACTGCTCCTTTTCGTTGTTGGTCAGCTCGCGATCTGTGGACTCGTCTCGCTCGGTGCGCGGGCCGGGGATCTCGAACAGGGGCTCCGGTTCGGCCCCGCTCTCTGCGAGTCGGGCGACGGCCCGGTCCCGGCCGCAGAGCTGGTCAAAGCGCGTCTTCGTCACCCGCATCTGCCCGGCCCTCCTAGCCCGCGATCCGGAGGTCCGGCGGGGTCTTCGCGCGGTCGCGCCGGACCGTGTCCGTGACCTGTGACGGCGCGACCTCCACGCCGCGCGCGGCGAGCCATCGGGTGATCTCCCGCGGCGACTGGTCCGGCGCCTCGGTGAGTGCGCGGCGGATCGCGTCGGACTTGCGCAGGGACGCCCACTCGTCCGCCTCGCCGTGGCTGGTGTCGGTGGCCGTGGCCTCGGGCGCCGCGGTGATGGGCGACCCGAGGTCGTCGGCGCGGCTCATCTCCCAGGGGGAGGGCTGGTCGAGGGCCCGGAGCGCGTCCGCGTGCCGGACCGCGGCCAGCTCGTCGAGCATGCGGGCCCGCATCGTGTCGTCGTGCGCCACGTGGGAGGCGCGCAGCGCGCGAGCCAGGCGAGCGCGGCGCCACGGCGTGCTGCGCCCGGCCAGCGCCAGGCGGGCAGCGCGGTGGGCGGCCCGATCTCGAGTACGGGCCAGCGCGGTCCGACCATCGTCCGCGAGCCCGATCCTGGACAGGGCCCGCTCCCGCAGCTCCGCCGCGACCCGGGCCCACGTACCGCTCACAGCCGGCCGATGGGCCCGCAGCTCGATCCCGAGCGCGAGATGCAACGCCAGCACGCCGAGCACCGGCCCCAGCGCCACCCTCAGCGCCCCGCCGACCGGGCCGGACAACCACACCGCAGCGACGCCGAGAGCCGCGCAGATGCCCCACGCGAGCCAGCGCGCCGGGCCCGGCTGGCCAGACCGGCGCACCCCCGCCCGCATCGCCACCCCACACGCGATCAGGGCAACTTCCGCGACGAGGAACAACGCCGCGCGCTCCCACATCTGCGTCACGCCGAGCAGGCCGAACGCGCGCCACGAGGTATCGGCGCTGACCAGCAAAGACAGGGCGGAGACGGCATAGAAGCTGCGCGAGCCAGCATCTGCCGAGGTGATCTTCATGAGGGACAGCCTCCGATGCAACTGAGGTATGCGATGCAGCGAGGGTACGTGTTCCGATGTATCCGATGCAAATGATGTACCCGATGAGAGAGAGGTAGGTGACGTGAGAGAGTGGAAGTTGTGACCGAAGGACGCCTGCTCAGCACCGGTGAGGCAGCTGACGCCTTGGAGATCGACCGCACGACGCTTGCTCGCTGGGCTCGGGCAGGTCGAGTCACTCCGGCGTCGAAGACCATCGGCGGATACCTGCGCTGGGATCTCGCGAAGCTGCGGACCGAGCTTGAGGCGGCAGGAGCAATCACTCCCAGTCGGGAATCGGACTGACTCCGGGTGGTTTGAGCTGGTCATGGCCTCACCGTGGGCCACGTCACGCATCGCTGGGCAGTGGCACGGTGGGTGCCAGTCAAGTTGTCACCCCGTATCACCCCCTGGCATCGGGGAGACTTGAGAGCGCCGTCGCTGCGAGCTGGGAAGGGGACCACGGGGCATGGACGAACTTCCGGCGTGGGCTAGTCGCATCCGCGCCGAGCGGAACGCGCGCCGCTGGTCTCAGCGGGATCTAGCTCGGGCGATGAGTGCTCATGCCGAGGTGCCGACTGATGACGAGCCGGGTCGAAAGCTGGACATCGAGAATGTCCGCCGACGCCTGATTGATTGGGAAAAAGGCCGAAACGCGCCAGATCGATACCATCAGGCATTGATCGCGCGGTCATTCAATACTGTCACCGCGGCGTTTTTTCCGGAACAGGAGCGGGCCAGGCGTGAGGCAGAACTAGCCGAGTCGCACGGACAAGATACGTTTACGATTGTTCAGCGACTTCAGCGGTCTGATATAGACGGCGCGACGCTCGACGCGCTAAGAATCACGATCGATCAACTATGCTGTGACTATGCGACAGTTCCGAGTCGACAACTAGTTGACCAGGGACACCGATGGCTACATCACGTCTCTGGCATGCTGGCTGGCTCGTTGACCCTGAGCCAGCACAGAGAGGCAATGGTGCTCGCGGGTTGGCTGGCACTATTGGTGGGTTGCGTCGAGTGGGACATGGGGCGCGCAGCAGATGCGGAAAAAACGCGTCGGGCTGCATTGTCCCTGGCAAGAGAAGCTGAAAACGCGGAGCTTGCCGGGTGGGCCCATGAGATGAAGGCGTGGTTCGCTCTCACCGGCGGGGACTTCCGTGGCGTTATCGCTGCCGCCAAGGAGGGCGCCGAGCTGGCGCCGAGTCATGGTGTAGCTGTCCAGTTGTCCGCGCAGGAGGCCAAAGCATGGGCACGCATGGGGGACCGCCGGCAAGTTGAGCTCGCGCTCGAACGTGGGCGACAGCAGCTCGAACGGCTGCCGTATCCAAATGATGTCACTAATCACTTCGTGGTCGATCCGGCTAAGTACGATTTCTACGTCATGGACGCCTATCGGATACTTGGTGAAAACGAGCTAGCCAAGACGTATGCTGATGAAGTCCTCCGAGCCGGTACCGATTTCAGCGGTCGAGAGACGAGCACGATGCGAAACGCCGAGGCGCGTATCACCCTAGGAGTTGTCGCAGCTCGGGAAGGGGACCTAGAGACGGCACTGTCATATGGGAATCAAGCAATTGATAGCGACCGGCAATCGGTCCCGTCGCTCCTGATGGTGTCGAGCGAATTGGACGCTGTGGTAGCAGAGAGATTCCCTGCCGAGCCGGATGCGCAAGAGTACCGGCAGCGACTAATGCAACTCCGCTAAAGACACACTGAGGTGTTCTCAGTAGCGGGTTGATCATGTCGTGCGGTCGTACTCGGTGTGGAGTAGTACGAGCGCAGCTGCGGTGATCGCGCCGGTGCGCCAGGGACATAGCGTGACTCGCCGCAACGCGGCGAAGGTGGTCTTGAGCAGGGCGTTTCCGCGTTCGGCCAGAGCACGAAGGGCTGAGTGCAGGGTGTTGACGGTGCGCTGGTTGACCGTCTGCCCGCGGCCGGGGGCGAGTTTGATGGGCACGGTGAGCCGGTCGGCTTCGCCTTCGTAGCCGAGGTCGCCCAGCGCGGCGTGGGTGTCGTCGGTGAACGCGGCCAGGCCCTCGAGCAGCCCGGGGTGGGTACGGGCGCAGCGGGTGTCGTGCTCGCGGCCCGGCCGCACGTCGCTGGTCCATAGCGGCCATCCATCAGGTGCGGTGAGGACCTGGATGTTCCCGCCGTGGCGGCGGTGCTTGCCCGACCACCACAGGTCGACCCCGGGGGTGAGGCCGAGCGCGCGGCACCGGTCGGTGGCGATCAGGGTGCCGTCGAGATTCACGTGGGTGTGCCCGGCTGTGCGGGCGGCGAGCAGGGCTCCGTGCAGGCCGGGTGCGGCCGCGGCGAGGACGTCGATGCCTTCGTGCAGGTAACGGTAGGCCGTTGCAGTGCTGATCGCGTTGTCACCGGCCAAACATCGGACCCGGGTAGCATCACAGAACCAGCGGATCACCAGCACTGCCTGGGCGAACGGGGTCAACGCCCGCCGCCGGGTGCCACGTCGACGGCGTTGAAGGACCAGGAGCCGCGCCAGATAGGCCACGGTGCGCTCCCCGATCGGGAGGACAGCGGTGTAGGTGACAGGATCAGACATGCAGGACCTCGGTGACGGTGTCGATCTGTGCTGGACCGAACCGATCTACCGGGGTCCTGCCCCGTTCCCGCTCATCTCACCACCCTCGGCGTGTCGCCACGACCTGCCACCCCGCTACTGAGAACACCTCACTTCCCCCACGGAACCCGGCAACAACAGGAACCCGTGTGAACCGCCCGGCCGTAAGGCCAGGCTGCCACCCTGTGAAGCACGCTCACATCTGCCCACAAGACGGCAACGGATGCTGTGGTCATGACTCGGATGGCGATCTACGTCGGCGGTCCGCTTGATGGTGAGCAGGTCTCGGCGGCACGCAGGCAGAGGTCAGCGAACAACTAGCCAGAACACGCCGTACGGCGGTGGTGACACTCCGCCTCCAAGGACTGACCTACCGAGAGATCGCCGCTCACACCGGCGACACCCCCGCCATCGTCGGTCGCCTCCTCGCCGACGCCGCAACGGTGAGTGGGACGCGGCCCGGGCCGCCGCCGGGCTGCCCCCGGACCCGAAGTCTCGACCCGCACCCGGTTGACATGCTCCCCTGGCTATATGACGACCGTTACCGCAGGCAAAGCCACAACCGCAAATCAATGTTGAAAAGCGCTAAGGTGACTTTCTGCAAGATTCCGGGCGCCTATCTCTGAAACGCTCGTCCGATTCCAGCCGCAACAAAAGAAATAAAAATCGCTACAGGCGTATAAAAAATCACCCCAAAAATCCAATAATTCTCGCCTCGGTTGACTATTTCGCCCAAAATAAAGACGCAGCTTGCTGCAGCGGCAGTGCATATTCCTACTCTGGTCCATGACAGACTAGTAAGTCTAACTCCAACACCAAAAGAAACTGCGCCAAGAAGGAGCAGGGATAAGCCAACATGCAATTCGCGAGCAGCCCCCCAGGGCAATAGTACGATAGACAGCAAGATGGAAGTGAAGGCAACTGTGGCCACCTGCCAACCTATTAATTTAGCCGTCAGGCCTTCCATTGCTAATCCTAGAGGCTTCATAGGAGTAGAATTATGCTTCACTGAGCCGCCCCAGGTGTCCCACCTGCAACCACCCCTGCGTAGTACGCCTGTGCGCGCCCCCGGCAGTAATCAAGGTATCCAGTCGTGTCTCCTTGAAACGTAAAGTCGCACTGCTGATCCAGATCGCGCTTAAATTGGTTGTCGCAGCCAGCTTTATTAGCAGATCGATCGTAGCAAAGATCGTGTCGAGCGCAAGGGCCTCGAAAGTCTACAGTCCTCCTCTTTAGTTGCTTATTGTTGATTACTGGCTCATCTGAAGACCAAGTACAAAAGTCATGCCTCGGTCCCAGTTTAGGATTGTACACATACTCCGGAGGCACGGGTACTGCACTTGCAGCGAAAGCAGTACCCGACGACAACGAAAACATGAGAATTCCAGCGCAGAGAGCGCATGATAAAATCAGCAATTTACGCAAAATATTTCCCTCGGGTTAATAGTTCGCATGGGACTGCACCGATCATGCCCTATGGTCTAACTCACAGCAACCCCCACCGAGCTCCAAGACCGCCCCGGGTTCCCGCGCGTCAGCGCGGGAACCCACAACAGGACAGGGCGAAGCACCACCGCTTCGGACCGTCATGGCGGGTGTCCTCACCCTCGGCGGGGCTGCCGAGGGATGCAGGGGCCCACTCAGCCACGTGTGCGCGCCACTGAGCTTTTTTCAACCTGTTTTCACAGGTCAGAGCTTGGTGGACCGTGTCTCTGACCCCTGACGGCAGCTCAGGGGGGACGGTCGGCGAGTTCCTCCCGGGACTGCTTCCGGTAGCGGCGCACGATGAGTGCCCCCCTCGGCGCGGGGCGCGTCGTGCGCTGGCCACACCCACGTGAGTCTCGACGGCACCCTGATCGCCACCGACTGGCGCCTCACGCTCGGACCCACCGCCGGGATCGACCTGTGGTGGTTGGGAAGGGCCAGCGTGATCGCAGCCGCGCCCTGTGGGGTTTGCAGGGTATGCGGACCAAAATCCCCCACCCCCACCACACATGAGTTGGTAAATCTAACCTAACCCCTTGCCGTCACTCTGGGGGAATTTAGGATCGCATACCCCGCAAACCCCGCACACTCTCAGTAATCAAAAAACCACCCACAGTAATCAAGAGCTGGCGAATACACAAAGTCACCATACAATCACGTGATCACACAATCACCACCCAATCACACAATCACG
>NZ_MCIM01000006.1:0-4080 GCF_001932405.1 Pseudonocardia sp. Ae331_Ps2
GCACCTACACCGCCGAGCAGATGCACCACATGGGCGCGGTCAACGCCGTGGTCGACCACGACGACATCGAAACCGAAGCGCTGCTGTGGGCCGCGGAGATCAACGGCAAGTCACCGCAGGCCCAGCGGATGCTCAAGTACGCGTTCAACCTCGCCGACGACGGCCTGGTCGGCCAGCAGCTCTTCGCCGGCGAAGCGACCCGGCTGGCCTACATGACCGACGAAGCCATCGAAGGCCGCGACGCGTTCCTGCAGAAGCGCGACCCGGACTGGACCGGCTTCCCCTGGCGCTACTGACCCGGCCGGAACACCGACCGGCCGGAACAACCTCCCCGCCGCTGAAGGTGCTTCAGTCCTGGCGCGCACCGGGAGCCACCCGACATAACACCCTTCCACTACGTTGTGTCATCACATGTATCCACGCGGGAACCATTCGGGTATCCGATGTGCATCATGCGGTCGATGACGACGGAGGGACCAACTCACGGTGGCCGGATCGGGCAGCGACCACACACCCCACGGAGAGCAGAGGTCGGTGGAACTGCCGACTCTGGGCAGGTTCCTGCGCCAGCTGCGGGAACAGTCGGTGAACGGGTGCCGCCGGGGCGGCGGAATGAGCCGCATGGAACTGGCCACCCTGACCGGCCACGGCGCCGGCTACATCGCGAAGCTCGAACAGGGTGACCGGGTGACTCCCTCGGCGGCCGCGGTCGACGCCCTCGCCGACGCACTCGGATGCTCACCGTGCCAACGCCAACACCTGCACGACCTCCGCGAGTACCAGCCCGGCACAGGCGACCGAGCCGGGCCCCCGCACGTGATCACGACCGAGAACCAGGCCTACGCCGACACCCTCACCCCCGCACTCGCCGGGTTCGTCGACGACGCCTGGAACGTGCTGTACGCGAACTCCGAATACCGACGCGTGTACCGGCACATCACCGACCCTGACATCGCGAACGTACTACTCTGGTTCTTCTTCGTCCCCGACAGCCGCCACATCATGGTCGAATGGGAACAAGAAGCACTACTGACAGTCGCCTGGACACGAGCACTCATGGTGCGCAACCACTTGGGAGGCGACCAGTTCAAGACCCTGCTCGACCGACTGTCGCAGTCACCAGAGTTCCGAGAGATGTGGAACAGCGGTGACCTCGCACTCGGCCGCCACAAAGCCGAAATGCTGGTCCGCGACCTCGATTCACACACAGTACTGAACCTCCGCGCGCAAGTACTGAAATGGCCCGAAGCATCCAGTCCGCTCCAGCTCTACCTCGCCGTCGACATGAACGCCCCCCCCCCACGTGATCATGATGGGGTCCTCTTTCCCCCGACCACCTGACACGCCGCGCACAGCACAGAGATGACCCCATCATCGTCAACGTTCCCGAAGGATTCGGTAGTGAAAACTGGAAGTGTCAGCATCGGGTCTCGGACCGTCGGTGTCGCCGACAGCGGTGGCCGCGGACCCGCGGTCATGTTGTCGCATGGTTTCGCGCTGGACCATTCAATGTTCGATGGTGCGCTGCCATTGCCTCCACAATGCCGGTTCATCACCTGGGACGCGCCTGGTCACGGGAACAGCCCACTCGGAGATACCCCGTTTTCCTTCTGGGACCTCGCTCGGGACCAGCTGGCCATCATGGACGCGCTCGGTATCGACCAGGCAGTCGCCGGTGGGTGCTCACAAGGCGGTTTCATCGCGTTACGGACCGCGTTGTTGGCCCCGGACCGTGTGACCGCGTTGATCCTGATCGACACCGAAGCCGCCGCACTGGACCCCGTCGAACTCTCCGCGTATCAGCGCATGTTCGCCGAGTTCTCCGAATCCGGGCCGACCGCGGAACTAACCAACGCCCTGGCGTCTCAAATCATTGGAGATCATCCCGCAGCGCGCCGATGGGCGCGCACCTGGCAGACCCGCGGTATCCCTCTCGGTCCGCCGGTGGACTGTCTCCTGCATCGCGACGACATCACCGGCCAGCTACCACAGATCACCGCCCCGGCGCTGGTACTACGCGGCGAGCACGACCAGTCCATTCCGCCCGAACGGCAACAACACATGCGCGACAACCTCCCCGGCGCACGTGACGTGCACATCATCGCCGGAGCCGGACATTCCCCGACAATCACACACCCCTACACAGTGCGCACCGTCATCGACCGATTCCTCACCACCGCGACACCGGAGCGGCGATGACCGGCCAGCTCCCCGCCGCGCGCGCCCCGGACCTTCCCGACATCCCGTTGTTCGGTGATGTCACGGCCGGGCAGGTGTTCCTCGCGGCCACCACGGTCGCGGTGCCCGCGACCGTGGTCGGGCACGTGCTGGTGCTCTCGGCGTGGGCCCGCGGCTGGGAACCGCACCGGCTCCGCACCATCGCCCTCGTGGTCGTGGCCGCTGCGCTGCTGGCAGGACCGCTGACCGGCGCGGTCCCCTGGTGGGGTGCCGAGCTCGCCGGCGACGCGGTGCGTCAGAAACTGGAAGAAGCCCTCCGAGATATTCGCCGAACTCGTTGAACTAGATGCTTCGACCGCCTGAATTCGCCCTCACCTTATACAGATCAGCTAGAGCCTGGATCATGCGTGCGGACGGATTCGGTTTAGTGCCGAGCCGGATCTCGGAGTAATATCCTTCGGTGATCGCTGCACCCGCTGCGGTCATCTCCACGACCGCGGCCTTCGCCGTCCACCGCTCCCCGCTGCGCTGCACCTTGTTGCTCTGCAGATAACGCAGTTTTTCTGGCACACTCGCATCCGCCGCCGGCGGTTTCTCGCGGGGCCGTACCGGCCGCTGCGCCGCGGCCCCCGACCGCCGTTTCCGTTTCGTTGGTGCAGTCCTGGCAGCGTTGTTGTCGATCGTAGTGGCGGCCGACTTCTGTTCCTTGGACGTCGTCGGTTCTCCTCTGGTCATGCCTGTGCTCTGCTCTTCCTCATCGCCCACGAAAATATCACGTCCCTCTCGCCGCAACGCATAAAATCGTAGAAGGTTTCTATTTCAGGCCGTGGCTGCGGTGCTGGCCGAGGCTGGGCGAGTCGCGCTGGTCGAAATAGCGCTGACGGGATGTTTCTTCGGCCCGAACCCGTTCACGAGCCCCAGCGTCTGTCTGCCGCGTCACGAGAGAAGTACCGGAGTCGACGGGCACGGAGGAGCGACGACGGGCATGCTGTTGTTCCTGATCCTGCGCGGTGGCGCTGAACCGAGGCCCGTCCTCAGCTGGCGCAGAGACCACCGGGCTGCGACCCCGCCGGTGTAGCTCCTCTGCCGCGTGCCGGGCGTCCTCGGCGAGGTCACGGACACCGGTGTACCAGCCGGTGCGCCGCTCGTGTGCTGCCGTCCACGTCTCGACCTGGTCGTGAGCGAGCGTGGCCAGGGTCTGCGCGGTCCGGGCGTTGATCTCGGCCAGCTCCCGCGCCGCCGCGCCACCGGTCGGGTTGTCCCGTGCCGCGGCCGCGAGGTGCGCGTTCACCCGCGCGTCGTGCAGCCGCTCGTGTGCCGCCCACAACTGCTCGGCGGCATAGATCGGGGCGCCGGCGTGCACGCGTTCCCAGGTCTGGACCTTCTCCGCCAGCACCGCGTCCGGTAGCCGCCGATGCTCCACCAACGCGGCATCCACGCCGAGGGCGGCGACCGCCCGGGTCCACCACGCCCGGGCATAGACGTCATCAGCTGCCGGCGCCGGCCCCAGACTGGCCGCGGTATCAGCGATCCCGCTGTATTCCCGGTACCCGGCCGCGACACCCGCGCGGCGCACCCACTCCGACCACTCGCCGGTACCGGGCCCGGGCACCGCGCCGAGCGCTTCGACCGCCCACCCGGGTGCCTGCTCAGCAGCCCGCCGCCCCAGCACGCCGATCCGGTCGACGATCAACGGCGCCAACCGGTTCCGCTGCCGAGCATGAACACCATCACCAGTAACGGTCCACGACTCGAACACCGTCGCGGCGGTGACCGGGTCCTCCGGCACCCGTCCACTGACCGCGCCGGCGATCCGCCACCGCAGCACATCCGACACGTTCTCCGCCGAGTCCAGTTCCCGCGAGCCCGCAACCTGGGAGAGGAGCCGCGCCGGGTCATGCC
>NZ_MCIM01000006.1:4092-6433 GCF_001932405.1 Pseudonocardia sp. Ae331_Ps2
GTCGGCGGCGCGGGCGCGGTCAAACCACGGCCGCCACTCGGAGTCCTCCAACCGCCGGCCCGGGTCCCCGCCGGCGGCGCGGTGCTCGGGACGGTCACAGAACCCGCCTTGCGCCGCCTCGGGCGCGGCGAACGCGGCGTAAGCGTGCGGCACCCACCGGGTATGCCACTCCGCAGCCTGGAAACCTGAGCCGTGCGGGCTGTAGGCCTGCCGGTAGGCGGCGTGCAGCCACGACAACGTCTCACGGCCCCAAGAGTGCGCTGGCCAGCACGGCGGGATCTGCCGCACCGACGGTTCCAGGGTCGGTGTCAGGACCTGCCCCACCCATGTTCCGAGTTCGTCCCACGCCGCTGCTGCGTCCGCGGCGTCGAGCTGTGGCCAAGCCACCGGCCGTAGCCCGTCCGCAGTGCCCGGCCCGCTCTCACCGTCGTCAGCGCTGATGACAACGGTTTCGAGGTGGCTGATCCGGGCATCCAACGCCGTGACCAGCGCGGTGAGCTGTTCCAGCGCCGCCACCAACGACGGATGGGCGGTCATCAGCTGTATCCCAGACCGTGGCTGCGGCGCTGCTCGACATGCTGGTCGAGGCGCGGCACATCGTGCTGGTCAAGGTGATGACGCCGGGACGCTTCCTCAGCGCGGGCACGTTCCCGCGACCCGACCGACTCCACCTTCAGCCCAGCACCGGCCGCAGCGCTACTACCAGCCCGAAAACGGTCGGTACGGAGACGGTCGGTGCCGGTCCGCATCGCGAACTCCCGCCGCGGCCGGGGCCGGTCCTCGACCGGCACCACCATCGACGTGCTCCGGGTACGGCCACGCCGATGTAGCTCCTCTGCCGCGTGCCGGGCGTCCTCGGCGAGGTCACGGACACCGGTGTACCAGCCGGTGCGCCGCTCGTGTGCTGCCGTCCACGTCTCGACCTGGTCGTGAGCGAGCGTGGCCAGGGTCTGCGCGGTCCGGGCGTTGATCTCGGCCAGCTCCCGCGCCGCCGCGCCACCGGTCGGGTTGTCCCGTGCCGCGGCCGCGAGGTGCGCGTTCACCCGCGCGTCGTGCAGCCGCTCGTGTGCCGCCCACAACTGCTCGGCGGCATAGATCGGGGCGCCGGCGTGCACGCGTTCCCAGGTCTGGACCTTCTCCGCCAGCACCGCGTCCGGTAGCCGCCGATGCTCCACCAACGCGGCATCCACGCCGAGGGCGGCGACCGCCCGGGTCCACCACGCCCGGGCATAGACGTCATCAGCTGCCGGCGCCGGCCCCAGACTGGCCGCGGTATCAGCGATCCCGCTGTATTCCCGGTACCCGGCCGCGACACCCGCGCGGCGCACCCACTCCGACCACTCGCCGGTACCGGGCCCGGGCACCGCGCCGAGCGCTTCGACCGCCCACCCGGGTGCCTGCTCAGCAGCCCGCCGCCCCAGCACGCCGATCCGGTCGACGATCAACGGCGCCAACCGGTTCCGCTGCCGAGCATGAACACCATCACCAGTAACGGTCCACGACTCGAACACCGTCGCGGCGGTGACCGGGTCCTCCGGCACCCGTCCACTGACCGCGCCGGCGATCCGCCACCGCAGCACATCCGACACGTTCTCCGCCGAGTCCAGTTCCCGCGAGCCCGCAACCTGGGAGAGGAGCCGCGCCGGGTCATGCCCGGCCAACTCCGACTCCGCGAGGACCGCCAGCAGCGACCCGCGACCGCCCTCAGCCTCGACCCGGGCCGCGTTCACCGCACCCAACGCCCCCGTCAGAAGCCGGCCGGCCCGTTCACGGTGCTGCATCCGGGCCAGGTCGAACCAGTCCCCGGCCAGCGTCACCAACGACCGCGCCTGATCCTGCGCCTCGGCGCGGGCAGCCACCGCCGAGGTCTGCGCCCCACTGAACTCGATCACCGACGAAAACCGCGACCTCGCCGTCTCCGCTAGGGCCTGCGGATCATGAGCATCCGCCGGGCGGGCGGCGACCAGCCACACATGATTCTCCACCCGGCCCCGGGTGATCGCCGGATACACCGCGTCCCGGCCCATCTCCTCGGTGATGACCGAGTGCCCGGTGTCAACCGTCAACGACTGCGCCGCATGCACCGTCCCCGCATAGGCCAGCCGCAGATGCCGGGCGGCGTACTCGACCGGGAAATACGCGATCACTCCGTGCTGGTCACGCCCCAACAGAAAGTGATCATTGTTTTCATCACGGTGAGCACCGATGATCGTGTAGGTCTCCCGGTTGGTGACGAACGCACACAGCTGCCCCCCCCCACAGGCACCAGCCGGGAGATCCACCCGCACCGACCGATCGTTGAGCCGCGCCTGCACCTTGTCGCCGATCGACACCGCCTGAC
>NZ_MCIM01000006.1:6445-13590 GCF_001932405.1 Pseudonocardia sp. Ae331_Ps2
CGGGACGGTCACAGAACCCGCCTTGCGCCGCCTCGGGCGCGGCGAACGCGGCGTAAGCGTGCGGCACCCACCGGGTATGCCACTCCGCAGCCTGGAAACCTGAGCCGTGCGGGCTGTAGGCCTGCCGGTAGGCGGCGTGCAGCCACGACAACGTCTCACGGCCCCAAGAGTGCGCTGGCCAGCACGGCGGGATCTGCCGCACCGACGGTTCCAGGGTCGGTGTCAGGACCTGCCCCACCCATGTTCCGAGTTCGTCCCACGCCGCTGCTGCGTCCGCGGCGTCGAGCTGTGGCCAAGCCACCGGCCGTAGCCCGTCCGCAGTGCCCGGCCCGCTCTCACCGTCGTCAGCGCTGATGACAACGGTTTCGAGGTGGCTGATCCGGGCATCCAACGCCGTGACCAGCGCGGTGAGCTGTTCCAGCGCCGCCACCAACGACGGATGGGCGGTCATCAGCTGTATCCCAGACCGTGGCTGCGGCGCTGCTCGACATGCTGGTCGAGGCGCGGCACATCGTGCTGGTCAAGGTGATGACGCCGGGACGCTTCCTCAGCGCGGGCACGTTCCCGCGACCCGACCGACTCCACCTTCAGCCCAGCACCGGCCGCAGCGCTACTACCAGCCCGAAAACGGTCGGTACGGAGACGGTCGGTGCCGGTCCGCATCGCGAACTCCCGCCGCGGCCGGGGCCGGTCCTCGACCGGCACCACCATCGACGTGCTCCGGGTACGGCCACGCCGATGTAGCTCCTCTGCCGCGTGCCGGGCGTCCTCGGCGAGGTCACGGACACCGGTGTACCAGCCGGTGCGCCGCTCGTGTGCTGCCGTCCACGTCTCGACCTGGTCGTGAGCGAGCGTGGCCAGGGTCTGCGCGGTCCGGGCGTTGATCTCGGCCAGCTCCCGCGCCGCCGCGCCACCGGTCGGGTTGTCCCGTGCCGCGGCCGCGAGGTGCGCGTTCACCCGCGCGTCGTGCAGCCGCTCGTGTGCCGCCCACAACTGCTCGGCGGCATAGATCGGGGCGCCGGCGTGCACGCGTTCCCAGGTCTGGACCTTCTCCGCCAGCACCGCGTCCGGTAGCCGCCGATGCTCCACCAACGCGGCATCCACGCCGAGGGCGGCGACCGCCCGGGTCCACCACGCCCGGGCATAGACGTCATCAGCTGCCGGCGCCGGCCCCAGACTGGCCGCGGTATCAGCGATCCCGCTGTATTCCCGGTACCCGGCCGCGACACCCGCGCGGCGCACCCACTCCGACCACTCGCCGGTACCGGGCCCGGGCACCGCGCCGAGCGCTTCGACCGCCCACCCGGGTGCCTGCTCAGCAGCCCGCCGCCCCAGCACGCCGATCCGGTCGACGATCAACGGCGCCAACCGGTTCCGCTGCCGAGCATGAACACCATCACCAGTAACGGTCCACGACTCGAACACCGTCGCGGCGGTGACCGGGTCCTCCGGCACCCGTCCACTGACCGCGCCGGCGATCCGCCACCGCAGCACATCCGACACGTTCTCCGCCGAGTCCAGTTCCCGCGAGCCCGCAACCTGGGAGAGGAGCCGCGCCGGGTCATGCCCGGCCAACTCCGACTCCGCGAGGACCGCCAGCAGCGACCCGCGACCGCCCTCAGCCTCGACCCGGGCCGCGTTCACCGCACCCAACGCCCCCGTCAGAAGCCGGCCGGCCCGTTCACGGTGCTGCATCCGGGCCAGGTCGAACCAGTCCCCGGCCAGCGTCACCAACGACCGCGCCTGATCCTGCGCCTCGGCGCGGGCAGCCACCGCCGAGGTCTGCGCCCCACTGAACTCGATCACCGACGAAAACCGCGACCTCGCCGTCTCCGCTAGGGCCTGCGGATCATGAGCATCCGCCGGGCGGGCGGCGACCAGCCACACATGATTCTCCACCCGGCCCCGGGTGATCGCCGGATACACCGCGTCCCGGCCCATCTCCTCGGTGATGACCGAGTGCCCGGTGTCAACCGTCAACGACTGCGCCGCATGCACCGTCCCCGCATAGGCCAGCCGCAGATACTGAGCGGCATAAGCAGCGGGGAAATACGCGGTCACACCCTGTCCGTCACGCCCCAACAGAAAGTGATCACCCCTGTCATCCCGGGCTTCACCGACGATGGTGTAGACCTCCCGGTTGGTGACCTGAGCACACCGATGCCCCCCACGGGCACCAGCCGGGAGGTCCACCCGGATGGACCGGTCGTTGAACCGCGCCTGGACCCGATCCCCGACCGACACCACCTGCCCGCCCGGGCCAACACCGTGCACCCACCCGACCGGCTCCGCCTGGACCCGGCCGAGTCTGACCAGCTCTTCCCTCAACCGTTCCGATAGCTGCGCGGCCTGCTCGTTCCCACCGACGATCAGCAACGACTGCCGCCCGGCGACGGTGTCGGCCAGCCACGCCCGAGCCGCCGCCGCCTCCATCTCCTCCACCGTCCCGGCATGCAACCGGCCCCGAGACAGATACGCCGCGACCGCGGCGGTGTCCCCGCCGCGGACCTGCAACGACGCCGCCCTCTCCCACTCCTGGGCGAAGCGGTGCACCGTCTGCAGCTCGGTCACCGACGACGCGTGCTCCACCAGATGGGAGAACAACCCACCCGCGCCGACCGCGCCCAACTGCTCCGGGTCACCGGTCAGGACGACCTTCGCCCCCGCACCCGCAGCCACCCTCATGATCAGGTCCAGATCAGCGGTGGAGGTCATCCCCGCCTCGTCCACGACAACCAGATCCCCCGCCCCCAGCCGGTCGCGGACCTGACCGTCGGAGCCGGGGGTGAACCGGCCACCGAACACAGCAGTGTTGATCGCGTCGATGTGGGCGTCAGCGAGGTTGTTCGCCGCGATCTGCGACGTCGTCACCCCCAGGACACGCCCCCCGACCTCGCGGGACCACACCTGCGCCAGCGCCGACATGGTGCGCGACTTCCCCGCTCCCGCCGGACCGACGACCACATCAGCCGCGACCCGCGAGGTCAACACCCGCAACACCGCCTGCACCTGATCCGCCGACAAACCCAGCTCATCAAGCTCGGCCCGCACCCCCGCGGTCTTCTCCGCCACCAGACCGACGTCCAAAGCCGAGGACACCCGCGCGACCACCGCCTCTTCCCGCCCGAGGTGCGCAGCCGAGGTGTAACGCTCACGATGCGCCCCCCGCAGCACGTAGCCGCCGTCCCCGACCACCGCCGACCCATCAGCACCCACCCGGGCACCCCGGTCCCGGCGCAACTCATCCGGCACCGGCGCAGGCTCAGTCATCGACACCTGCACCACATCCGCACGGCCCACCGCCTCCCGAGCCCACCCCTCCAACGCCGCCGCACGCTCCACCGCAGACGCAGCGCCGAGCCCCAAATCAGCCCACCGGTCACCGACACCAGCCTTGACCGCCAACATCAGATTCCCGATGTCCCACACCGCATACAACGCCGACACCCGCTCCACCGCACCCGCCAGCAGCCCGTCCCGGGTCAACCGCTCACCCCGCCCCCCACCCGCAGCGGCTTCCGCGATCGACGACAACGAACCACGCAGCTCCTCCGCACGCTCCCGAGCCCACCGCTCCAGAGCCACCGGACCCGCATCCGCCGACTTCGGCGCGCGCGTGTCGAACACCGCCGTCTGCGCGATCTCCCGCAACACCGTCACCGACGGCTCCCGCCCCGACCGCGCCCGATACTGCTGCGACAACACCTCAGCCCGCGCCACGACCTGCCCCCGCCGCGTCGACGCCGACGCCAACAACGACTCATCAACACCGGCAATCTCCCGCGCCAACCCATCCGCACGGTCCCGCCACCCCACCCCGGTCGCAGCACTCACCTCCTGCTCCAGGGCCTGCTGGTAGACCGCGTCCACCGCCTGCTTGATCCCGGCGAACGACGCTCCATCCAGAGCGCCGATCTTCCCCCCAGAGGTCACGGTGCGGTTCAGCAACGCCGCATGCGTGTGCAACTGCGGCTCATCAGCACGACTGGTCGAATGCGACCACAACGACCACGTCGTCCCCGAACCCTGCTCGAAAGTCCCCATCCCCGCCGCCGACCGCGGACCCGAATGACGACCCGTCCGCGTCACCGCAACCCGCGCATCCGCAAACGACACCGCCGCCTCCACCGCCGACCCATGCGCCGCCCGGACCTTCTCCGCGTCCTCCACCGCACCCGCTGCCAACAGCGCCGCGTAATACACGCTCACCGACTTCGGCGCACTGAACGTCCAGTCGTAATACGCCACCGACCGGCGACCATCCGACTCCGCGGCCCGGCGAATCTCCTCCACACGCTCCGCGCTCGGAGACCCCTTCTCCCGCGCGATCGCACGCTCGACGCGCTCTTCCGCCGACAGATAATTCCGAGGGCGAGATCCGATGAACACCGGATTCTTCACCGACGAATCCGGATGTCGCAACTGCCCGAACACCGCACGCACATCACCAGGCGACGCCACCTCGCACGCCGTGAACGGCAACCCGAGACCAGCCATCCCCGACCCGAACCAGTACCCGGCCGGCTCGCCCGCGGCCACCGCCTTCTCGTAGTAGCCCGGAGAGTCGACACCCTCCGGCGCCCGGGACTCATGTGCAGCACACCCCGACCCGCGAACGAGGTACTCCACCGCTCCCGCGCCGATCGCCGTCACCCGCAACACAAGCCTCACCCTACCTCGCCGGACCAAAGATCATCAGATGATGCATAGGTGTGGTCGGTCTGATCTTGAGCGGGTGGGCCCGGCCGCTGCCGGAGCGGCAGGCCGACAGGCGCGGGCAGACGGCAGGTGAGGGCAACGGCGACCAGTCCTGCGCAACGGTCGGACCGAACGGGCTGAGGCAAGCCGACCCGGACCGCAGCCGCCCCCGGGGCGGCGAGGACCGGAAACGGCGCGGCAGCACCCGCCCGCACCGCCCCACCTCTGCCCCGAGCCCGCACCGGACACCTCTCAAAGCCCCGCGAAGAACCTTCCCCGCAAAAATTCCCCAGCGCTCACGCCCCGAGAACCATTCGAATCCCGCCAGGGGCTTCAACTTCCGCCGCTGACCAGGACAACGGCTTACGGCCAGCAATACTAACTCGATATGACCCACTTTTCGAGACGCCATCGATTTTGAATTTGAATCGACACGAACTCCCTGAAATGTTGGGTTCCTCCAGGTGTCCGGAACCGATTAATTCCCTCTTTGAGTTTAACACCGAGATCTGCGCCCCCGCTCGTACATCAGCGAATTCTCCGCCCCCCGCGCAACCACCAGAAGAGGACGGAAAGAATCCGTCCGCAACCTTACGGGAAGGCGATGTCATCAAGCCCACGAGATCACCCTCTATCGTGATCCTGCTGTCTTCTGTGATGAACAGAAACGCTGCCGACACAAGCAGAGCAAGGAATGTCAGACCAGCCGATACTACGGCGGCTTGGAATCGCCGTGAGCGGCGTCCGGTACCCTTCGATCGGGGCTTCTGGATCCGCAACGGAACCGTATTCTGATCATTATTTCGCAGCGTGGGCGACCCCTCTCTGCGACTATCAGGTCTCTCCCCTCGACCCGCTGGATCAAAAAGGTTCATGATTCAACTCTCATTTCTCTACGGCGCGCCTGTGAGCGCCATAACTCCGATACGTTCGTGACGGTGCCGCGGTGACAGGCGCGGGCGACCACAGCGGCGACGTAGCGGGCTGTGCCGGACTTGCGACGTACATCGAGTGGGGGCCTCGGGCCTGACCTCGGGTCACCACCCGTTCATCGGTCACTCCGCCCCCGGCTCCGGTGGGCTATCCGGTGAGGACAACGCCGTGGTCAACAGCCCGTAAGACCCGGCGCAGCCCGCGCGGGCCGGGCAATTGACACAGGTGGTCATCGGCACGCGGCCCGGACCGCGGTCACCCCGGGAGGCGAGGACCGGAAACGCGGCCCGGACGCAGCGTGGCCGCACCGGCTCCTCGCTCCCGACCGCACCTCGGCGGGTTCGGCTACTCGAATTCTTCCTCGGTGGACCGCCAGACCACCCATCCGGTGCCCACGTGCACGATTCGTACTTCGTCGATCTCGGCGTCGTCGACACCTTCGATCGCGACCGGGATCGCAGCCTCCACCGTCGTATACACCGTCGTGAACGCCGCAGCCGGTAGCCAGTCGCTGGACAACTCGACATCGGCCTCGATCCGATACCCGCGGCCGCGGCTCACTGCATCGGGCCCGGCTCCGGGCTCTGAGGGGGACGACATGGCGGGGTTATCGCCGCGCCGCCGGCGGCGGCCGGTCTGGTTCAGGGGTGCGGTCGCCGGCCTGTGAGACAGGCATCCGGACGCGTAACCCGACGAGCAGGCGGGGGCTCCATACCCGCTCCGCGCCCAACCCGACCAGCAGTTTGTTCCGTCGTAGCCACGCCACCGCCGCGTCGACACGTGCCGCCCCGACCTCGGCGCGCAGTTCACGGGAGACCGTCCCGCGGGCCCGCCCTGACTGCAGCAGCACCTCGACGGCAGCGTCGACCGCCTCCCGGGTCTCCGCTGCTGGCGCGAGGCGATCGAGAACCGTCGTGATCCGCGCGGCCAGGGTTTTCCGATCAGCCGGGTCGATCGGCGCAGCCGGCGGGGGCAGCAAGTCCAGATCCACCCGATACCACGCCAAAGCCCCCCGCACGCCCGGCTTCTTTTTCTTCCTGCCGGACAGAGTCCCGGACAGAGTCCCGGTCATCGGTCCGGTCGGTTCCACGACCAGCAGCACCGCCGCACCCGGGACGTTCGCCCGCGTTTTCTCGATGTAACCGGACCACTGCGGCTCGATCGTGAGATCAGCGAGCGTCAGACCCGCCGTCTCGGCCAGCTCGGGGAGTCGGTCAAGGCCACCGGGGAGGTCGTGACGGGCGATGACCTGCAACGGCAGGCGGGTAGCCCCGGGCGGCACGCGCGCCACTACCGACGACCCGACGCCCAGCAACACCGCCCGGGCCGCCGGCACCACCACAGCCCGTTTCCTTCCGTTCCCCAACCGCCGCATCGCCCCCGACCCGAACAGCAACGACACCGGCGCAGGCCCGGACTCGGACTCGGACTCGGACTCGGACTCGGACTGCATCGTGGTCTTCCTGTTCTCGGTGCTCATGCCGGTGGTGCTCATGCCGGTGGTCTCTCGTCGT
>NZ_MCIM01000007.1:0-2636 GCF_001932405.1 Pseudonocardia sp. Ae331_Ps2
AACACAGCGGCGACCTTCTCCCAATCCACGCCCTTCCCCGGCACATCCAGGAAGACCAGCAGCACCGCGAGGACCAGGGCGAGCGCACCGAGCGCGGGCATCGACGACGGGATGAACATCGACCACGACATCACCCACCACCCGACACAGACAGAACGAGCAGCCCGATAACGACAACGGTGATCATGAACCCGGATGGTTTGTCCCGGATCACGTTGCCCAGCCAGTCCAGCGGGAACACCACGGCCAGGGCGGCCAGTGTCAGCGCCGCGTGCACGCCGCGGACCAGCGGGTTACTGCTGGTGGTCCAGTCCCCGGTACGCGAGTAGGCCCAGGTCTGGGCATACGAGGGCGGAGTCTGGTTCCACCGCGGCCGGGCCTCCACCACATCACGGACTACGTCGATGAGGCGCTGGTCCCATGGCGCCAACGGCGCCACTGCCGCGGCCGGCTCGTCGACGGCCCTTGGACCGTCCGGGTTCGACCTTCCGGGAGCGGGCGCGTCGACGACGTAGAGGCCGGGCCGCTCCGCCGGGGCCTCGCCCTGCTGCTGCTGGTCAGAGATCGGTTGTGGCACGACGACCACCTCCCGCCCTCTGCCGGTGACGGCAACGGCCACAGGCCCGCGGCGGCGTGCCGCCATCACGCGGCATCTCGAACGACCGGCCACAGAACACACACCGGGCCCGGACATCCATCACGACTCACCACCTGCGGCGGTGGTGGTGGCCCGTCGCTGCTCGCGGCGGGCCTGACTGCGGGCAGCGGTGCGCTGCTTCGCACGGATCGCAGTCTCCGCCGCACGTTCCTGCGCGGCGTGGAGCTCAACGAACAGGTCCACGAGGTCATCGGCGATCCGGTCCAGCCGGCGGTCGACGGCCGGGAGACGCGTGGTCCGCGGGCTGGTCATCGCGGGGATCGCCGCTCGGACAGCAGTGAGAGCCGCCGCGGCGCGGTCTCCCGGGGTGCGGGCCCGGCCGTAGGCGGTCGCAAAGATGCTGCGCTGGGCTGCGATCCGGCGCAACGCGGCGTAGGCGCTGCGCGCCTTCAGATCAGAGGGCACGGCCGCGGCGGCAGGTGCCATGTCCGAGATGTTCATGCGGCCACCGCCGGTCGGGCAGCCTCGCCGCCGGCGGTCGCGGCGGCGCGACGGTGCGCGGCGCGCTCCTCCCGGGTGGTGCCGCCCCAGATGCCGTACTGCCCCGTCACCGTCGCCCACTCACGACACACGACCCGCACCGGACACCCGGTGCACACCAGCCGGGCCTGCAACACACCCAGCCCAGTCGACTCCGAGAGCGGGAAAAACACCTCAGGATCAACACCGCGACAATGCCGCCCCGGATGAGACGACAACTCCGGCGGGACCGGGACTGCAGATCCCGGACCATCGTCAAAGACAGGACTACCCTCGACCACGTGGGTCGCCTCCTCGATACAGGTGGTGACTCGCAGGGCCTCGGCAGGGATGCGACCTGTCGAGGCCCGACCATTGAGGTCTGACCGCTGCTCCATGCAAGTGCATGGAATCAACATGCATTTAAGGGTGGTGCAGCGGCGGCCCGCTGTCAAGAGGTCACTCGACAGTCCGCTCCGTGCACAGCAGCTCAGGAGGGACTCAAGATCGAAGCATGGAGGCACGCGGACGACATGGCCGATAGCCGCCCTGACGCTCGACGCCACCTCGGCGAAGAGCTTCGAACGCGACGCCGGCAGGCCGGCCTAACCGGTCACGCACTCGCCGCGATAATTGGTCTCGATCAATCGCGAATCAGCAGAATTGAGTCGGGGCGACTGCGGATATCCGAACCCGAACTTCAGAGATGGCTACACGAAACATCAACACCGCCAGGGACCTGCGCAAAAATAACAGATATAGCACGACGGGCAGGTGGTTCACCGACTCTATGGAGAAACGTACCAATTAGCGGATGGAATATCCAGCCTAGAGATATAGGCTCACTTGAGGGGGCTGCCGCACAAGTCGCCGCCTGGCAGAGTTCCGTCATTCCGGCCGCCCTTCAGACGACCACCTACATGCACTGGGTGGCCACAGGGGGAAGCGTCACCTCAAGGCAGCGCCTTGCAGCGAGCATCCTCGCCAAGATCGCACGCCAGAAGATCCTCTACGAAACTCCACGTCGCCTCAATGTAATCCTTTCCGAAGAGGCGCTAGAATTTCGAGGCGAGAACAAAGAGATCATGATTGATCAGCTTTATTGGATCAGCTCTCTCGCCCGGCGCGGACGATTCACCCTAGGCGTCCTCCCGGCAAATATCAAGCCGCACATTGATCGCGTCCCCAGCTTTACCATTTACACATCCCCTCATGAGGGTGTCGATAACCTGGTTGCTCGAACCCTCGATGACGAGATATTCATTCCTGAAGCCAGTACAGATAACGTGCAGCGCCACATCGACCAGTTCCGCGTCTATCAGCGACACAGCTGGCGCGGTGACCAGGCGATCGAGTTCGTCGAAGGTCTCGCTCGGGAGATGCGAGCTGGCAAGGACAGCAGCATCGACACCAGCCAGAACAGTGACGGTGTGTGATCGTCTACTTGTCCGGCTGGACAACCGCCCGGGCGTGCTAGCGTCTCTCCTACGCGCGTGCGTGCACGCACGCGCGTAGGAGA
>NZ_MCIM01000007.1:2648-6894 GCF_001932405.1 Pseudonocardia sp. Ae331_Ps2
CTCGGCCACGGTCGACAACGTGTCGATGACCGCGGTGAGCCGGCTACCGGCGGTATCGAGGGCGTCGAGGCCGGTCCAGCCGTGGGATTCGAACTCGTCGGCGATCACCCGGTGGCCGGCGATGAGTTGTTCCAGATCGGTGGCGGCGTCCCGCAACGCCGCCGCGATGTACTCGTGATTCCCGTCACCATCCAGTACTGCCGTCATCACGTCTGCTCCGTTCTCACAGGTGTTGGTGCTGGTCAGATGGGTTGCGGGTTAGAGGACGGCGTGTGGGCCGGGCACGAACGGCGCTTGGTCGTAGGCGTCCCGGCCGTGGTCGCCCTGGGCGCGCATCTGCCCGGCGAGGTCCCGATACGACGCCTCAGCCGCGGCCAGCCCCGTCAGCGAGTCCGTGAGAGGACCGGTGACCTGGCCGCCCCAGCCCTGACCGGCGAGCCGGTCGACGAAACCCGACAGCTGGGACTGATACAGGCCGCAGGCCTCCGCGGCGGCGGTCAGCCGGGCAACAGCGGTCTCATACATTCCGTGGCCTCCAGAAGCAGTAGTCGTGCTGGTCGTCGCCAGGGTCGGCCCGGACGGGCCCGGCGAGGTAGTCGAATCGGCGGCGTCGGGGTCGGGGTCGGGATCGACGGTGTCGACGGTGTCGTCCGGGGTCGGGTGGGGAACCGGTGTGTCGCCGGCCGAGGTGGGTGGGCCGGGATCGTCTGTTGCGGTCACCGCTGCACCACCTGTGTCACCACCTGTGTCACTGGCCGGGCGCAGCCCGGCCCGTCGTCCCCACGGCTCCGGCGCCGCCCTGCCCGCCCGATCAGTCCGGCTGATCGGGCTGTCACCGGTAGTGGTGGTGAGGCCGCGGGCCTGCGCCCAGCGGGCCCGCGCCCGGGCCGCCCGCTCCAGCCGCCGCCGCTGGGTGGCCCGCCACCGCTCATCCCGGCCGGGGGCGGTGGCGTCGAACCACGCCCGCCGCCGCGCCGCACGATGCTCGGCCCGGTGCTGCGCGGCCCGACAGGCCTCGGTCCAACGAGAGGCGACCAGGAGCCCGAACGCGCCCCGCCCGACCGGACGACCCGACCCGGCGCGGGCGCCGCCGCCGGCGTCGTGGCGCATCCGGGCCCGCGCGAGGCCGGGTGGTTCTTTGCCCGCGGTGTAGGCGGCGGTGTCGGTGCGGCCCTTGGTCACGAAGAACGCCACCACGACACAGGTCAGGAAGAACGCCTCCACCCCGACCTCCTTCCTTCTCTAGCGCCGTATCGGCACACAGCTAGAACTTGCGGTGTCATCAGGTGAGGGATGCGGCGAGGGCGGCGATGAACGCATTCGCGGCCGGGTACAGGCGCGGGACACCGGCCAGGACGGTCCCGACCAGGGCCAGGGCGGCCACGACCATCAGTGACTTCGACCTCGTCGCGGCGGTGATCCCCGACCCACGCAGACGGGAGTAGGCCCACAGCCCGGCGGCGGCCGCGACCGCACCGACCGCACTGACTCCGACCAGCTGGGCGGTGGCCTGCCCAGCACCGGCCAGCGCCCCGCCGGACAGGTTCTGGAACAGGGCGCCGAACCAGCCGGCGGAGGCGCCGCCGACACCGAACCCGCCGACCACCGCCAGGACAGCGGCGACCTTCTCCCAATCCACGCCCTTCCCCGGCACATCCAGGAAGACCAGCAGCACCGCGAGGACCAGGGCGAGCGCACCGAGCGCGGGCATCGACGACGGGATGAACATCGACCACGACATCACCCACCACCCGACACAGACAGAACGAGCAGCCCGATAACGACAACGGTGATCATGAACCCGGATGGTTTGTCCCGGATCACGTTGCCCAGCCAGTCCAGCGGGAACACCACGGCCAGGGCGGCCAGTGTCAGCGCCGCGTGCACGCCGCGGACCAGCGGGTTACTGCTGGTGGTCCAGTCCCCGGTACGCGAGTAGGCCCAGGTCTGGGCATACGAGGGCGGAGTCTGGTTCCACCGCGGCCGGGCCTCCACCACATCACGGACTACGTCGATGAGGCGCTGGTCCCATGGCGCCAACGGCGCCACTGCCGCGGCCGGCTCGTCGACGGCCCTTGGACCGTCCGGGTTCGACCTTCCGGGAGCGGGCGCGTCGACGACGTAGAGGCCGGGCCGCTCCGCCGGGGCCTCGCCCTGCTGCTGCTGGTCAGAGATCGGTTGTGGCACGACGACCACCTCCCGCCCTCTGCCGGTGACGGCAACGGCCACAGGCCCGCGGCGGCGTGCCGCCATCACGCGGCATCTCGAACGACCGGCCACAGAACACACACCGGGCCCGGACATCCATCACGACTCACCACCTGCGGCGGTGGTGGTGGCCCGTCGCTGCTCGCGGCGGGCCTGACTGCGGGCAGCGGTGCGCTGCTTCGCACGGATCGCAGTCTCCGCCGCACGTTCCTGCGCGGCGTGGAGCTCAACGAACAGGTCCACGAGGTCATCGGCGATCCGGTCCAGCCGGCGGTCGACGGCCGGGAGACGCGTGGTCCGCGGGCTGGTCATCGCGGGGATCGCCGCTCGGACAGCAGTGAGAGCCGCCGCGGCGCGGTCTCCCGGGGTGCGGGCCCGGCCGTAGGCGGTCGCAAAGATGCTGCGCTGGGCTGCGATCCGGCGCAACGCGGCGTAGGCGCTGCGCGCCTTCAGATCAGAGGGCACGGCCGCGGCGGCAGGTGCCATGTCCGAGATGTTCATGCGGCCACCGCCGGTCGGGCAGCCTCGCCGCCGGCGGTCGCGGCGGCGCGACGGTGCGCGGCGCGCTCCTCCCGGGTGGTGCCGCCCCAGATGCCGTACTGCCCCGTCACCGTCGCCCACTCACGACACACGACCCGCACCGGACACCCGGTGCACACCAGCCGGGCCTGCAACACACCCAGCCCAGTCGACTCCGAGAGCGGGAAAAACACCTCAGGATCAACACCGCGACAATGCCGCCCCGGATGAGACGACAACTCCGGCGGGACCGGGACTGCAGATCCCGGACCATCGTCAAAGACAGGACTACCCTCGACCACGTGGGTCGCCTCCTCGATACAGGTGGTGACTCGCAGGGCCTCGGCAGGGATGCGACCTGTCGAGGCCCGACCATTGAGGTCTGACCGCTGCTCCATGCAAGTGCATGGAATCAACATGCATTTAAGGGTGGTGCAGCGGCGGCCCGCTGTCAAGAGGTCACTCGACAGTCCGCTCCGTGCACAGCAGCTCAGGAGGGACTCAAGATCGAAGCATGGAGGCACGCGGACGACATGGCCGATAGCCGCCCTGACGCTCGACGCCACCTCGGCGAAGAGCTTCGAACGCGACGCCGGCAGGCCGGCCTAACCGGTCACGCACTCGCCGCGATAATTGGTCTCGATCAATCGCGAATCAGCAGAATTGAGTCGGGGCGACTGCGGATATCCGAACCCGAACTTCAGAGATGGCTACACGAAACATCAACACCGCCAGGGACCTGCGCAAAAATAACAGATATAGCACGACGGGCAGGTGGTTCACCGACTCTATGGAGAAACGTACCAATTAGCGGATGGAATATCCAGCCTAGAGATATAGGCTCACTTGAGGGGGCTGCCGCACAAGTCGCCGCCTGGCAGAGTTCCGTCATTCCGGCCGCCCTTCAGACGACCACCTACATGCACTGGGTGGCCACAGGGGGAAGCGTCACCTCAAGGCAGCGCCTTGCAGCGAGCATCCTCGCCAAGATCGCACGCCAGAAGATCCTCTACGAAACTCCACGTCGCCTCAATGTAATCCTTTCCGAAGAGGCGCTAGAATTTCGAGGCGAGAACAAAGAGATCATGATTGATCAGCTTTATTGGATCAGCTCTCTCGCCCGGCGCGGACGATTCACCCTAGGCGTCCTCCCGGCAAATATCAAGCCGCACATTGATCGCGTCCCCAGCTTTACCATTTACACATCCCCTCATGAGGGTGTCGATAACCTGGTTGCTCGAACCCTCGATGACGAGATATTCATTCCTGAAGCCAGTACAGATAACGTGCAGCGCCACATCGACCAGTTCCGCGTCTATCAGCGACACAGCTGGCGCGGTGACCAGGCGATCGAGTTCGTCGAAGGTCTCGCTCGGGAGATGCGAGCTGGCAAGGACAGCAGCATCGACACCAGCCAGAACAGTGACGGTGTGTGATCGTCTACTTGTCCGGCTGGACAACCGCCCGGGCGTGCTAGCGTCTCTCCTACGCGCGTGCGTGCACGCACGCGCGTAGGAGA
>NZ_MCIM01000007.1:6940-13535 GCF_001932405.1 Pseudonocardia sp. Ae331_Ps2
CGGGATGAACATCGACCACGACATCACCCACCACCCGACACAGACAGAACGAGCAGCCCGATAACGACAACGGTGATCATGAACCCGGATGGTTTGTCCCGGATCACGTTGCCCAGCCAGTCCAGCGGGAACACCACGGCCAGGGCGGCCAGCGTCAGCGCCGCGTGCACGCCGCGGACCAGCGGGTTACTGCTGGTGGTCCAGTCCCCGGTACGCGAGTAGGCCCAGGTCTGGGCATACGACGGCGGAACCTGGTTCCACCGCGGCCGGGCCTCAACGAGGTCACTGACGGCCTGGGCGATGCGCTGGTCCCACGGCGCCAACGGCTCCACCAGCGCCGCGGCCGGGTCGTCGTCGGTGTCGGGACCGTCCGGGTTCGACCTGTCGGGAGCGGGCGCGTCGACGACGTAGAGGCCGGGCCGCTCCGCCGGGGCCTCGCCCTGCTGCTGCTGGTCAGAGATCGGTTGTGGCACGACGACCACCCCCCACCTTCTGCCGGTGACGGCACCGGCAGAAGGTCCGCGGCAGCACACCGCCATCGCGCGGGATCTCGATCGAACGACGGCACACCACACACCGGCCACGCACCTGCATCACCGCTCACCGCCCGAGGCGGGGAGAACCGCTGCGCGGCGCTGCTCGCGCCGAGCCTGGCTGCGGGCGGCGTTGCGTTGTTTGGCCCGGATCGCTGTCTCGGCCGCGGTCTGCTGCGCGGTGTGTAGTTCGCCGAGTAGGTCGGTGAGGTCGTCGGTGATCTGTTCCAGGCGTCGCCTGATCTCGGTCGATTCGGCCAGCGGGCGGGTGACTGCGGCCGGGAGCGCGGCGCGGACCGCGGCCAGCGCCGCCGTGGCTCGATCGATGGGTGTGGTGGCGCGGCCGTAAGCGGTGAGGAACTGGGCTCGTTGGGTCTCGACTCGCCGCAGGATGGTGTGCGCGATCCGCGCCCGCGACACCGGGCCGGCAGCAGCCCTTTCGGTAGCCGTCGCGGTGGTAGGTGCGGTCATGCCGCCACCGCCGGCCGTGCCGCCGCGACACGGATCTCCGCGTGCCGGGTCGTATCACGCTCGGTGGCGGTGGTGCCGCCCCATATGCCGTCCTGGCCTGTCGCGCTCGCCCAATCCCGACACAGGACACGGACCGGGCAGCCGGTGCACACCAGCCGGGCCTGCAACACGCCCAGCTCGCTGACTGGGAAGAACACCTCGGTGTCGACGCCCAGGCAGTGTCGGCCCGGATGGGCCGACAGCTCAGTCGGTACCGGGACCACAGGTCCCGGATCATCGTCAAAGACAGGACTACGCTCGACCATCGCAGGTCGCCTCCTTCACCTAGGGGGCTGCTTGTAGAGCCCTGGCGGGGTGGCATCCCCGCTAGGGCTCGCTGACGCCATGTCGACGCCTTGAAGCAATGCAAGGCAATGGTCGCACGGTGCGCGTAGATGCGTCAAGGTCGCGAGAGGGGCGACTCGCACCCGACGTCAAACAGCCGCCAGAGCCTCCGGCGTCGTCGCCATGCGCTCTAATAGACCCTTCACCCGGCCGCCTCAATTTTCACACAGGGGAGGAAACTTGAGCACTCCACCGCTTTCTAGTGCCCGGATTGCACTGGGCGCCGAGCTTCGTCGGCACCGCCTCATATCGGGCCTCCCTGGCCATATCATCGCAGCCACTCTAAAATGTGATCAGTCACGAATTAGCCGCATCGAGTCAGGTAGGGTCAAGGCCACCATAGCAGAGGTGGAGCACTGGCTGCGAGCGACAGGTGCCCCGAGTGAGGAAATTGCCCCCCTACTGAATCTTGCCACTAAATCTCTAAGCGAGAAGATTTCCTGGAAAGGTGGGCCCGCTGCTGGATGGACTGCGCATAGGGGCGATTATATTGGCCTTGAGCGTGAGGCGAAACGAAGCCTGGTCTGGCAGTTCTCGGTCCTCCCTGAACTCCTCCAGACACCTGATTACAGTCACTACCTTCTCGTGAAGATATATTCACTCGCGGAGCGACAAGTGAGGGAGCGAATAGCGATGCAGATTGCGCGACAGGCCGCACTCCAGCACGTTCAATATAATATTGAATTCGTAGTCGCTGAACACGTGCTTCGTCAGCGCGTAGGAGGCGCGGCCATCATGACCTCCCAGCTGAAGTGGATTGCATCCAGGGCAACTGAGCCAAACATTGACCTATCGATTCTTCCTAGTGATGTAGAAATGGATCTCGTCCCCGAACCTGGCACCAGCGTACACTTCCCTTCCAGTGAAACTGGAACAAGTATCGCCATACCTGAGCCAATAAATTTCACAAAACGGAAGATATCGGACCGTCTAGAAAATCCAGCGCGCTACATCGCCCAGTTCAGGGCATACCAGCGTCACAGTTTGCGTGGCACCCAGGCGTGCGAGTTCATCGAGGGCCTAGTCCGCGAGATGAGCGACAGTCGCCCGGAAACGGCCAGTTCTGCTGTCGACCGTAACGGCGAGTGATCGCCCACTTGTCTAGCTGGACAACGGAGTCAAGGTGCTAGTGTGCGTCCTACGCGTGCGCGTGTACGCGCACGCGTAGGACGCCGAAGTCCAGCTGCTTGTCCAGTCCTTTGTCTACCTGCTGGACAAGTACAGAGCGTGACGCAGGCAAGCCAGTGGCTCTGGAGCCGGCTCTTCCACGCTGCAGCTCGGCCGCAGCGATGCCCAGGCCGTAAGTCCATCGGCGCGCCCCCCCCTCACGAGCGCCCCCCCCTCACGAGCGCCCCCCCTCACGAGCGCCCCGAGTAGTGCCGGCGAGACGGCGGGGTGGGGAGGTCGCTGGGTGAGGTCGCTGGGTTCTGTGCAGACGCGGCCGGGCGTGGCCCTTTCCGGAGCCGTTGATCTTCTGTGGCTGGTTCTTCTTTCGGTTGTGGCAGCAATATGGCTGCTCGTAAACCGGCGCGCATTCATGTCTGGATGGGGGTCGTGTAATGTCACCGCGACCACTGCGCGTGCAGTCGGGACGAGGGAGCGGTGATGACTGTTCACGAACTCAGGCCCACCAGCGGTGCCGCCGAGTCTGACGACACCACGTCTGGCGGTACTTCGCCCGACAGCGCCTTGTCCGGTTCTGTCGATGAACTGTGGGGCCAGCGGGAACAGTCGAGTCCGGAGGGCGCCGCGGATCGCGCCGATACTGCGGACGGTGGGTCACAGGATTTGTGGGCGTCGGTGTGGCCGCGTGTTCTCGCGGTTCTCGTGGTTACTTCTGTGGGGCTGCCCGCGGCGGTGGCGTCGTATTGGCATTTGCAGGAAGTCGCGGCCCGGTTCAACCCCGGATCGGCTCTGGCGTATTGGCTGCCGCTGTCGGTGGACGGGCTCCTCGCCGCCGCGTTGGTGGTGGTGTGGTCGCGCCGTACTCGAGGTGAACGTGTCGGGGCCGGGCCGTGGGCGGCGTTCGCGTTCGGCATGATCGTCACGTTGTTGGCGAACGCCGCTTCTGTTGTCCCGGAGAGTGAATGGGTGCGGCCGGGGTCGGTGTTGGCGTCGGTGGCGGCGTGGATGGTGGCGTTGTTCCCGCCGGTAGCGTTCGCGGTCAGTCTGGAATTGATCGCGATTGTGCTCCGGCCCACCCGCGCCGCATCCCGTGACATCACGCCCGGTGCTGCTCTGGGTGCTGCATCCGCGAAGACGCCGGCCACCAGCAGCCCCCGCCGCGACACCGCGAATACCGTCGGCGGCGGGGCCGCCACCGGCGACCGGGTCGCGGCAGCCACCCTGAGCGCGGCACCGCAGACACCAAGACCGGACGAGCACCGCGACCCGGGCCGGGCCCCCGCTGCTCAGCATCAGCCCGAAGAGCCTGAGGTGACCGCGCCCCTGCCGGTCCTGGTCCCCGATCTTCCTACCGGCGCTGACGCTGTGACCGAGCACAGCGAGTACGCGGCGACGGCGTTGAGCACGGCGGTGCGGACGAAGGTGGGACAAGCTGAAGCGCTGTTCGTCGATGCCTGGGCTCGTGGTAACGACCTGTCACTGGCCGAAGTCGACCGGCTCGTCGACGGTCATCGGACCGCGACCAAGGCCAAGCGCAACCTCCGCAACCGCGGCATCCTCCCGCCGGCCGAGCACACCCTCAACAGCGCCGAGCTCACCGGGCCACGATCGAATGTGCGGGCGTCCCTAGCCAGCGGGAGCCAGCTGACGGGCACCAGCAGCAGCCAGCTCGCGTAACCCAGGTCCGTCGCCGTCGGCGGGCATCAGGCCAAGGCCGTCAAGCAGAGCCCGGCGGCGGGCAGCGTCAGGTCATCGTTCAGCGTCAGGTCGTCGTGATGGTGAGCATCACGACGACGATGCCCAGTCCGGGTCAGCGCAGCGGTGGTGGCCGCCGCGGTGCTGGTGGGCGCATCGGGTCAGCGGGTCCATGCTTTCGGTGTGGGTGGGTGCGGTCGGCCCGGCTGGTCGGCGTCCTGGTCAGCGTGGTGCGTGGCCCGGTGGGTGTCTTTGGCGGCGAGTAGCGCGCGGATCGTGTCGACTGCTCCTTGCGCGACCGGGCTGCGCCCGGCGGGGCGGGCGGGCGTCGCTTGGGCGTCGAGCTGGTGGCGGTGCTGGGCGATCCGGGCGGCGCCGTTGCCGTCGTGGTGGCACCGCAGCGCGTAGTCATTGATGCACCCGGTATCGGGATCGAGGATGTAGCCGTACTCGTCGCAGTCGGTGCAGCCGTCCCGCGCGACCCGGACCTGGCGGGCGGCCTCAGATCGTTTCTGCGCGGCCTGGGCGACCCGGAGGTCTCTTTGTGCCTCGTGGTGCTTACGGACCGCTCCACAGCCGCCACAGGGCCGATCGTAGGGGTCGGGTGCGGCGAGGTGCCGCGAGCATTTCCAGGTCTCGGCCCGGTCCGGGTCCGGAGCATCAGCGATGGCCGGCAACGCCGCGAGTGCCGGGTCGGCGGGCGCAGCGCCGAGTGGGACAGCGGTCGGCGCCACGGTGAGCGCTGTCGTCAGCTGTGCAGCGATCTGAGCCAGCGCCGTGGTCACCGCACCCAGCTCACTCACCAACGCCGCTCCAACATCATCCGCGCTCGTGGTCGAGCCCGGCGACTGGACCACGCTCGGTTCCGAACCAGGTCCGGATGGCGTCTCTGCCCGAGAGCTCTGGGGGAGGGGGGGACAGCTCGGCTCGGCCACCGGCTCAGCCGGGCGGCTCGCTCGCGCTCGCGCCCCCTCCCCCTTCGGGTCGTTCAACTTCAGGTCGTTCTCTGCCGTTTTTTCGGCAGATGGGTCTGCCGAAAAAACGGCATACCCCCCCAATGCTAACGACTTGGAGGGTCCCCCATTTGGGGGATGTGTCGTTTTTTCGGCAGACCCCCTCCGACCTGAGGGTTCTTGGCCGGACCGGGGTATGGCGTGGCCTGTGGCGGTGGCTGCGCGCCGCCGCACCCGGCTCGGCGCCGGGCAGGATTGGGCGGGCTTCGCCGCGGGCGGCCGCGGGCCGGCAGGTCGCGCGGCGAGAGCCTGCGCGGTCGCCGCGGCGTCCTCCTCGGCGAGGACCGCGATGAGTTCCTGGGTGCCGCTCAGGCCGGTGTAGCCATCCGGCGGCGCCTCATGGACGGTGTAGATGTTGCGGCGCCCGGTCGCGGTCGTGACGACCTCGACATCGACCGCGCCGACCGCGACGAGCTCGGCGATCGCCGCACTCACCGTGTGCGCCTTACGCACCCCGAGCCCGCGGGCGAGCAGCCGCTGCCCCGGCCAGGTCCGGTCATCATCGCGGCGGGTATTCACGAACGACCGCAGCAACACATAGACCTGCACCGCCCGCGGGGACACCCCCGACAGGGCCACCCAGTCACCGACCGTCGAGTACGGGAACTTCCGCCCACCCCGGTACTCCTCGGACTGCCCACCGTCCCACCCAGGGCCGTCATGGCCGCCCCCCACCGGACGGGTCATCATCACCGCGCTCACCGCACACCCCCGAACAAGACGAGGGCGGCCAGGTCAATGAGCACAAACGGAGCGGCCACCGACCCCCGGGAGTACCGCTGGTCGAGGTCGAGGTCGAGGTCGATCCCCGGCTCGACTGTCTGACGGGGCATCGCTACAGTGCTTCTCACTGGTCTCCTTGCAGAGTCAGGATGGCAGTCGGCCCGGCCACTGGGCTAAAGCTGACTGGCCACTCGGTGACTGCGACGCTTTTTCCTGCTCAGGTGTGGGCGCCGTAGTCATGGACTGAGTGCAGACGGTAGCGGGTCGGGTCCCGATGGGTTCGCCCGCTACCGTCTGCACCAGGAACTCGCTGGTCCACCCGCATTTACCCCGCCCACCCCGCCGCCGCGTCGGCCTTGTCACTGGTGGGTGTGAGCCAGTAGGTCGCGCAGTCGTGACAGACGAACGCCTCGACCGCTCCGAACATCAACGCCCGCGGGTCGCGGGTGCAGATCGGGCAGTGGTAGCCGCCGCCGGCCCAGTGCAGCCCGGGCGGGACGGTCGTGGTGCTGGTCATGACGCGCCCGGCGCCGCAGCGGCAGCGGCCGTGTTCGCCGGCGCGGGTGTCGGTCCATGAACTCGGCGTATGTGAGTTATCTCATTCTCCCATTCGGTGAGTGGTTGGAGGATGACGCCGCGGGTGGTGTCGTA
>NZ_MCIM01000008.1:0-6204 GCF_001932405.1 Pseudonocardia sp. Ae331_Ps2
GATCACCCTGTGGCGGCTTGACCAGCAAAAATAATTCTCGATATACCGTCGCAAGCTGTCCGTCACGTTCTGTGACTGAATCCGGGGTGGGGAGGGCCCGGCGAGATCGGCGCGAGGCGGGGGTTGACAGGCCCGCCGGGGGCGTGTCTTCCTGGATAGGCGACTCCGCCGCCCGGCGGGGCTGCGGCCATCACTCCGGATGCGACTCCGGGGTGTGGCCTAACCAAACGACCTGTCGAAAGCAGGTGATTGGCTATGGGCCATGCTGCCCTGAGCACGTTCATGCATCCACTGGCGGGGGGAAGAGTTCTCCCCTGTCCCGCCGACGATCCCTCCACGGCAGTCTCCGATACCGGTCTTGACCTGGGGTTTCCCTGGGGCGGGTGGTGTCCGGACGGGTTGACCGAGCCGGTGATTGATCGCCGCTACGGCGACCTCCTCCACGACGCCCTCGCCGGCCTCGCCGGCCTCGCCGGCCTCGCCGGCCTCGACGTCTCCGACGAGCCGACCGAGCCGACCGATCCGTCCGAGGCGGCCGGTGGGGCGGACGCGGCTGGGCTGGTTGTGTTCTTCTCCCCGCGGGTTCCTGCTGGTCAGGGCCGTGTCGCCGGTGGTGAGGCGGCATGAACGCCCTACTCCGCACCACCGCCCGGGGCCTCGCCGACCGGGCTGCCGAGATCATCATCGTCGGCGCCCTGACCGGCGCGACCCTCGCTGTGACCTGGTGGTTCGCCATCCCGACCGTCCTCGCCGCCGCGTGGTGGGTAGCGGTCGAGGTGCGCCTGTGGCGCGCCCAACGAGCCGCAACCGCAGCGACCAGGGCCGCCGACCTGCCGTCGGCAGCGGCCCGCTCAGCGGCCACTGAGCTGCCCGCTGAGTCGTCTTCTGAGCCAGTTTCGGCTGGTCAGACGGGTGCAGGGAGGGCCGGGGCATGACCACCACGAACTCTTCCCCGCACTCGTGGGCCTCAACGCGCGCCGCCGAGCGACGGGAGGCCCGCGCGCTGGAGGCGCGTCTCGCTCGTGAGGACGCTGACGCCGCTGCCCGACGCCGTATCGAGGTCGAAACCGCCCGCGGGGAAAAGGCACGCGCCGACCGCGACCACGCCGACCAGCGCCGCGCCGAACGGGCCGCAGCACGCACCCAAGCCCGGGCTGCCCGCCGAGCGAAGGCTTTGACCTGGGCATCCACCCACGTCGTGGAGCTGCTGATCTACCCGATCGCGCTCCTCTCCTTCACTCTGGCTGCACCCGCGATGGCCGCCTACGGCACCACTCTCTACGGCCCACTCGGTGTGCTGCTGGCCGGGATCACCGAACTCGGCATGTGGGCGTTCGCTCTGGCCGTTCTCGCCTCACGCCACCAGCACCCGACCCGCTCGGTCGTCGGGTTGCAGGTCGGGGTCGTGGTGTTCGCCCTGGTCGCAGCCGGGATGAACCTGGCCCACGGCCTCGAACAGGGCCTCACCGCCGGAGTCGTGATGGCGGTCGTGTCCATCGCCGGCGTCGCCGCCCACCAACTCACCCTCGCCGGGACACCCCGGTCACGGACCGAGCGGCGGGCCGCGCGCCGGGCCGGGCGCCTGGACCGGCTGGTCGAGGTGAAGACCGACCGAGCCCGCCGCCTCGCCATCGCCGACGCCACCGCGGTCATCGGCCCGGACGGCACCGCTGAACTGACCTACCGGCCCGGCGCCTACCAAGTCCGTCGCCGCGCCCTCGCCCCGACCGGCCCGATGACCGCGACCGCGACCGCAGCCGCCGAAGGCCAGGACAGCGACGGGGACGGTGACTGGGACTGGGATGCCGCTCTGACCGCGCTCACCCACGGCCACCTCTACGACCCGTGGACCGATCCCGACCTCCCCTCACGGGTCGACCCGTGGGTCGACTCCCACCTCGACGATGATCTTGGCGGCGGAGTCGACCTCCTCGACCCACCGGCGCCGGAGCTGGGTGGGGAGTCGAGGCCTGACCTGCAACAGTCGAGGTCGACAAGATCAACGTCGAGGGCCGGGGTCGACCCCGACCATGATCTTGAAACCGGGTCGACTCCACGGTCCCTGGATGATCTTCGTCGTCAGCTCCGGGCAGCCGTCGGTCACGGCCGGGTCGACCCGACCTCGGCCGAGTCGATCCGGCGGGTGCTGCGCTGCTCCGCCGCACGCGCCCGCGCCCTGCGCGACGAACACCGCGATGAGAACGGCGGTGACCAGCGATGAACCACGACAACCGCGACGACCAGACCGGACGCGGGAAGGACAGTGGTGGCGCCAGCCCGACCCACCACGACAGAGAAGACGCGCTGGCGCCGGTCATCACCCTGCACCACCACACCGACACCTCCACCACCGACACCGGCAGCCCGGTCGTGGTCGAGGGCGAGGTCATCAGTAGTTCTGCGGTGGTGTCGCCGGTCCGGTCGCGGCGGGAGCTCTACCGCTGTGACGTCACGACGGCACACCGTCACACCGTCGCTGTCGCCACCTCGACGACCACCATCACGACAGGGAAGGCGCTGGTCAGACACACGTGGTTCGTCCTCGCCGGGGCTGGTGTCCTCTGGACCCGGTGGCGCGACACCCACGGCACCACCCGCTACGAACGCCAGATGCGCGCCGCCGAAGCCGCCTGCGACCAGGACCGGCTCCTGGAGTGGGAAGCCCGTGACGTCGCCGAAAAAGCCCGCCGGCATGGGCGGGTCATGGACTGGATCAACGCACCACTGGCCTGGCTCAAAGCGGCCGGGACCGCAGTGCTGAGTGTGCTCGGGCTGCTGGTCGGCCTCGGGGTCGTCCTCGCCCTCGCCACCAAGGACATCACCCAGGTCATCGCCCCCATCGTCGCCGTGATCGACGCCGTGGCCTGGACCGTCGCGTTCGTGACCATCTACGGCTCCCTCCTCGGCGCTCTAGCAATGACCGGAGCGGTCGTGGGTCTGTGGGCGCTCGGGAAGGCCCGCACCGACGCCCCGGCATGGGTCGCTCCGGGCGGGCAGCGGCCCGTCGATGACACGGTCACACCATCGAAGACCGTCATCGCGTTGCGCGACCTCGGCATCCCCACCCTGACCAGGGCCATCAAACGCTCCGAGGACGCGGGCGGGGCCATGCTGTCCCCGATCCGGATCGCCGGAGCCGGAGTCGAGGTCGACATCCGGCTGCCCTCCGGAGTCGCCACCAGCGACATCCAGTCACGGCGCCGCAGGCTCGCCGAGAACCTCGACCGCCACGAACACGAACTGTTCATCACCGTGCCCGCACCCCGCACCGTGCGGCTCTGGGTCGCCGATCCCGGCGCCCTGGACGAACCCATCGGCCCATCACCGCTGGTCACCGACCCCGACGGAGTCCGCGCCGACATCTACACCGGCCACGCACCCTGGGGCCGCGACCTCCGCGGACAAACCCGCTCGATCTCCCTGCTCCAGTCCCACCTACTCATCACCGGCCTGTCCAACCAAGGCAAAACCGCCGCGCTGCGCGCGTTGGCGCTGTGGGCGATGTTCGACCCGACCACCGAGTTCCGGATCGCTGACCTCAAAGGCATCGGGGACTGGCACATGTTCGGCACCCTGACCTCGGAACTGGTCGAGGGACCGGCAGATGAACACGTCATCGCCGCCACCGAGATGCTCGAACACGTCGTCGACGAGATGCAACGTCGCCTCGCCTCACTGGACCGTGACCGTTACCCCGACGGCGTCACCCGCGACCTCGCCCGCAAACCCGGCTCCGGGTTCCACCCGCTGTTCGCCATCGTCGACGAAGCCCAACAGGCCTACATGTGTCCCGTCCTCGACACCGACCGCAACCCCTACGGCGGCCGGACCTCCCGATCCCGGTTCTTCATGGCCGTCCGCAAACTCCACAACCAAGGCCGGGCGGTGAACGTGCACCTGTGGCAGGGCACCCAGGACCCGACCGATCAGAACCTGCCCAAACTCGTCCGGGAGGGCGCACACATCCGCGGCTCGCTGGTCGTGGGCACCGAGTCCCAGGCCCGCATGGCAGTGGGAGACAAGGCCGTCGACGGCGGCGCGGCGCCGCACCTACTACGCCAGGGCATCGACAAGGGAACCCTCGTCCTCAACGGCGTCGGGATGGACCTGCCCGCCGGGGAGTCCTCGATCATCCTGCGCACCCACTTCATCAGCGGTGACGAGGCGACCGAGCTGGTCACCCGGGCCACAGCGCAGCGCGCCAAGACCGGACACACCACCGCCGGCCCCGGCACCGGCACCGAACCCGCACCCCACCGGAACCTCCTCGACGACCTCCTGACCGTCATGACCGGACACACCCGGATGCGCACCCAAGAAGCACTCGCCGCGCTCACCACCCTCGACCGCGCCCACTACCAGGCCTGGACCTTCGCCCGCCTCACCGACGAACTCCCCACCACCGCACGCCCCTACAAATCCGACGGCGTCATGGTCCTCAGCACCCACCGCATCCACGACGCCCACACCCACCACCACACCGAACCCACCACCGAACCCATCACCGACAGTGATGGATGCGAAGGTCCCCAGAAGCCCTAGTTCTGACAGGGAGGCAGTCAGGGAGGCGTCAGGGAGGCAGGGAGAACTCCCTGACCGCCTCCCTGACCTCCCTCCCTGACTCCCTCCCCGCCCTGACCTGCACAGACAGTCACCCAGGGAGCCTCAGGGAGGCCAGGGAGGCAACCCACCCCTCCCCCTCTAAACCCCTCATCTGACCAGGGAGAAGGCACCCCCGCGCCTCCCTCCCTCCCCTTTCGCATGCCCACAACAGGAGACAACCATGCCCACACCCAGTCACACACAGTCACTAGTCGGGAGAGTGTGGGGCGGGCTTCCGCATCCGCCGCCGCACCTGTCCGACCCCGACCAGAACACCCACGGCGAAGCCCTGGCCGAGCGGGCCGACGCCCTGGAGGTGATCGCCTTCGTCGACCCGGTCGTCCTCGCCTCCGTGCTGGGCCGCTCCCAGCCGACCGCGCCGCTGCTGGTCGCAGCGAGGGTCGGGGTCGAGGTCGCCGACCTGCGGCACGCCCACTGGATCGCCCTGCGGGACGCCAGCAAGGCCATGTCCGCCGCCTACGCCGAGGCCGGGCTGGCACGGCAGCCCTCCCTCGCCGAGTTGATGCGGCGCCGCTACCCACCGCACGGCGACATCGACGAATGGATCCACGGCCAGGCCGCCGCATGACCACCCCAGCCACAACAACGACGGCCACGACGACCGGTGAGCAGCTGGTCGTGGGCAAGTCGACCCGGACCACAGCCCGCCCCAGCGGGCGAGGACCGGAAGCGACGCGGCAGCACCGCCCCTCACCCGCACACCGCCCCACAACCCGGCTCGCCGTCCAGGTCGCCGACGGCCGTGAGCTGGCTGTGCTGGTCGACGGGCCGTGGCGGGGCCGCTGGTACTGGCGGGCCGACCTCGACGCCATGCAAACCACCGCACACCGCCACCCGCACGGACATCCCGCCGCAGAACTCCGCACCTACGCCCCGACCGGTACCTGGACCGAGCACCCGACCGAGCCCAAAGTGACCGGCCGCGTCTGGCGACACCACCCGCACACCACCCGCCCCGCGACGACCACCAGGAGGAACCCGTGAACACCCACGACGACCACGAACCCGCAGGTCAGGGTCTAGGTGCCGAAACGGGCACCAAGACCGACACCACACCCCTGGCAGCGTCCGACACCACCAGCCCCGCCCCGGTCGGGGCGGTGATCCTCGACGACCTGGAGACCGCGCTCCGGTGCTACGTCTCCCTGCCCTCAGAAGCCGCCGGGGTCGCCGTGGTCCTCTGGATCGCCGCCACGCATGCTCAGCCCGCGTGGGCGCACGCACCGCGGCTGGTGATCCGGGCGCCGGAGAAGCGCTGCGGCAAATCGAGGCTCCTCGACGTCGTCGAAGGCGCCTGCCATGACCCGTTCATCACCGTCAACGCCACCGCAGCCGCGGTCTACCGCTCCATCACGCAAGATCCACCCACGATGCTGGTCGACGAAGCCGACACCATCTTCGGACCCAAAGCCGACAACCACGAAGACCTCCGCGGCCTGCTCAACGCCGGACACCAACGCAACCGGCCCGCGAAACGCTACGACCAGCACAAAAACCGGGTCGAAACGATCTCCACGTTCGCCATGGCAGCCCTCGCCGGGATCGGACGCATGCCCGACACCATCGAAGACCGCGCCGTCA
>NZ_MCIM01000009.1:0-5740 GCF_001932405.1 Pseudonocardia sp. Ae331_Ps2
AAGAACCACAGGACGGTCTGGCCCCGGAGTGGCGGATCGAAAAACATGGGAGATGCGCATGTCGAACCAGGGCCCGATGAACTTCAAGATCGACCCGACGAGCTTCACGATGGTGATGGTCATGGACCTGGCGCCGAAGCTGAAGTTCGGCAGCGACACCGATCAGGAGTGCTTGCGGAACGGCACCCCGAAGTGGGTTGCCCAGGTCACGGTGGGGTTCCAGGCGTTCGGGCGGCCGTCGTTTTCGGTGCTGAACGTGACGATCGCGTCGCACGAGGACCCGCGCCACGGGTTTCAGCCGGGGACGCCCTGCGAGCTGGTCGGCTTCGAGGTCGGCGTGATGGACAAGACGATCAAGGACAAGAACACCGGTGAGGACAAGGTCGTCGGGGCGCAGGTCTACTACCGCGCCGACGCGATCCGGCCGATCGGTGGCGCGGGCCGGAAGAACGAGCAGGCCGCGTGATGGCGGGCCGCCTGTGGCCGGTGCTCGACGGCCAGATGGGCCTGGTGCTGGTGGTGCTGACCTGCACCTCGTGCCAGCACGCCGAGGAGATCCCGGACGACGGCGGTCGCCTGCCGGAGCACTGCTCCCGCTGCGAAGGCTGGGCCTTCATTGGTGAGCTGATCTCGGCACCGACCTCGCTCGCGAGCTGATCACCCGACCACGGTCCTGGCTCGGAGACCTCTCCCGGTCTGGGGCCGTCCTCATGAGGGAGCACGACTATGTGGAGCAAGCAGCGCGCCGCTGAGCGTGCCGAGGACCGGGTCGCCCGCGAGTTCGTTGACCGGCTGGCCAACGCGTGGCGCCGGGTCTGTGAGCGGGTTCCGGGGCTCTCGCACACGGTGCAGGTGGCCTCCGGCACCACGGTCGTCGTCCCGACCCTGGCTCGGGCGGACTTGTCGGGTCCGGATCCGGTGCTGGTGGTGCGCAAGATCCACGGCCAGCTCATCGAGGACTTCCGCGCCGACGAGGCGTCGCGGCGGATCGCGGCGGCGCTGGGCTATGACCGGATCCGGGTCTACCCGCGCGGATCGGAGTGGGTCCGGATCGAGCTGCTCATCGGCGATCCCCTCGACGGTGAGGTCCCGGCTCCGTTGGCCGGCCGCGGGCTGTCGGTCTTCGACGTGGAGATCACCATCGCCCGCGACGAGCTCGGGAACCCACTGCGCCAGAGCTGGGTGGAGGGGCCGCACGTCTGCATCCAGGGCGCGACCCGCTCGGGCAAGAGCGTGTGGTGCTACTCGGCGCTGGCGCAGCTCGCCCGCCTCGACGATGTCCTGATCGCGGGGTCTGACCTGTCCGGGCTGCTGCTGGGCCGCCCCTACGTGGGCACCCGGCACCACGAGTGGCAGGCCACCGGCTCGGCCGACGTTGAGGCACACCGGGATCTGCTGGTCCGCTTGGTCGCGGAGATGGACACCCGGATCCGGAACCTGCCGCCTCGCCGGGACAAGTTCACTCGCTTCCATGCCGGGTTCCCGCTGATCGTGGTCGTGCTCGAAGAGTTCGCCGGGCTGCTGCGTCTGGGGTCGACGGCCCAGGTCGAGAAGGGCCAGCCGAAGATGCGTGAGCAGCTCCTCGCGCTCTACGGCCGCCTGGTCTCCGAGGGCCACAAGGCCGGTATGCGGCTGATGGTGGTCACCCAGCGCGCGGACGCCACGGTCGTCGGGGGGTTCGAGCGCGGGCAGCTCGGCCTGCGGATCAGCTTCCGGCTCGACGACCAGGAGGCCCTGGTGATGCTCCACGGCCAGTCCGCCCGCGACCACCTCGAGGAGCACCAGCTCGCCCCGCCCGGAGTCGCGCTGGTCCAGGCACCCGCCCGGCCGTTGGGCCGGGTCCGCGGACCGCGGCTGATGGGCCCCTCGGAGGACGCCGACTACGCCCGCTACTGGGACGAGATCGCGGACGGTGCGGCGCGCCTCCACGAGGTAGCGGCCTGAGCCCGACAGAGTCAGCGGCGGCCCGACAAAGAAGTGAGCCCCAGGTGCGGAAAACACCCGGGGCCCGCCCGTCGGCCGACTTTCCCCCATCTGATGAGCGAGATCGGAACGGCCAACGTGGCTAGCTACAGCGTACTCACATCGCCCCCTGGCGGCTCCCCGTCACGCGACGCTTTTTCTACGTCGAGAACAGGCAGCGGCTCGCCCCAGCGGCATCACAGCCCGTCTCGACGCCTGCCCTTCCTCGATATAGGCCGCTTGAAGGCTGGGCAGGTTCAGTCAAGGGTCGACATCGTCGATCGCGTAGCGACGCCGCTCGCGGCGCCCTTGACGGGTTCTGATCAGCATTCGATCCTCGGCCGGTTCGAGGGAGGGCACCACGCCTCCGCAGCTGGCACCGAACCGTTTGTCGGCGTCGCCGTAGGTGTGCGCCTGGTAGTGCCGGGCCCGGCCCGCCGGCCGGAGGCTGAGGCGGGCCGGTGCCCGGCTCTGCCGGGCGCCGGACACGGCCGGCGTCGTCGTGGCGGTGTGCGGTGACGGCCGCGCTGGCTTCGGTGCGCCCCTCGGCGGCCGCGCTTGGTAACGACGCGAAAAGTGCGGCCACCGCAGGTCAGGACCACGCGGGGGCCTTCTGGGAGCGGCAGGATCAGGCGCTGCGCGACAAGTACCGGGCTCGCCGGGAGCTGGCCGCGATCACGACCCTGTCGCGGGTCAAGATGTGCGGCCGGGTCTCGATCAACGAGGGCGGAGAGGTCTCGTTGCGCTACACGCCCGGGCCTGAGGGGGAACCGGGAACCGCAGGCTTCGGCGGCCTGGCTACCTGCGGCAGTGTGTGGGCGTGCCCGGTCTGCTCGGCCAAGATCAGCGCGCGTCGTTCGAAGGATCTCGAACAGCTGATCAACTGGAACGCGGACCGTGGCGGTACGGTCGCACTGCTGACTCTGACGATGCGCCATCACCGGGGCCACAGCCTGCGTGAACTTCGCCGAGCGTTGAGCACGGCGTGGCGACACCTCACGCAGTCGCGGGGGTGGAAGCGGTGGAAGACGGACCTGGACATGGACTATGTCCGGGGTGTCGAGGGCACCCACACCGACCTCAACGGCTGGCACCTCCACATCCACGCCCTGTTGATCTTCCCGACCGATGTCAGCGCGGAGATCCCGGCCCTGACCTGCGAGGTCTACACCCGCTGGGCCGCGGGGCTGGCGAAGAAGGGTATGAGCGCTACCGCCGAGCACGGCATCGACGTGCGGGTCGGTAACGGCGCAGTGGAGAAGATGGGCAAGTACATCTCTAAGCTGGCCTTTGAGACCGCCGGTGGCCGGTGGAAGCGGGGCAAGCGCGGCTCCCGCACGCCGTTCCAGATCCTCGCCGACGCGATCGACACCGGCAACGAACGCGACGTCGCGCTCTGGCAGGAGTGGGAGCAGGGCAGCCACGGCATGCAGCAGCTCGTGTGGTCCAACGGTCTCAAGCAGCGCTGCGGGGTCACCGAGGTCAAGGACGAGGAGATCGCCGAAGAAGACGCAGGTGGAGGGCTGGCAGGAGTCTTCCCGGCCCGGACCTGGAAGAAGATCTACCCGGTAGCCGAGGACCTGATCATCGCGACCCGCCACGGCGGAGTCCCCGCCGCGCGTGCCTGGCTCGACGCCCGGGGCCTGGCCTTCGAGTTCGAGGCCGACACCACTGAACGCGCCGTCCAGCTCGACCCCGGCGACGTCCCGTTCGCGTGGCTCAAAGCTGCGCTCGCGGCCGAAGACCCCGAACAGCGCCGGGCACGGCGCCGGAGCTACTACCAGACCGCTACGGCGCTCTGAGGGCGACGGACAGGACAGGACAGGACAGGACAGGACCTATGCATCATCTGATGATCTTCGGCCGGGGGCGTGGTCTGGGTGGCCACCTCCGGCGGACCAAGTTAGGCGTTTTCCTAAGGAAACGCTGTGTCGTCGATACGACGACGATGCAGCTGAACACGGTGGGTGGCTACGCGGCCTTCAAGATCATGTGATGCATAGGTGTGGTGTGGTGTGGTGTGTTTGATCTTGATCTGGGTCAGTGACGGGCTGCGGTCAGAGGACGCGCCAGCGCTCGTGTGCGGCCTGGCGGCTCATCGACGCAGCGGCGCCGATCTTGGCCCAGGAGATCCCGGCCTGACGGGCCTCGCGTACGGCGTCGGTGAGCGCGTCGTTCGCTCGGCGGGCGGCGGCGGCTGCGGTACCGGCCACGGCAGCGGCCTCGACCAGACGAGATCCGGGGTCGGACTCGGGCACCGCCTGGTCCTCGACGACGACGACGGCCGCGGCCTCCGGCTCGGCCACTGACTCGACCGGCTTGGTGCGCTTGGTGCGCTTGCTCGGCCGACGCCGCTGCGGGCTCTCAGATGCTCCCTGCGGCTCCGGCGGGGTGGCGGGGGTGTCCTCGGTTGGGTCCGGGGCCGACAGCGGCTCAGGGAGCCACTGAGCGACGTGGGCGTCCCACTCGGGGCGCAGGACCTCCCGGGTCTGAGCCCGGTACCGGCGGGTCCGCAGACGCTGCTCGCGCGCACCCGGGGCGGTGCGCAGCTGGCCGGACCACCCGCAGGAGCACGACGCGTACCGCATGTGCACTTCCACGGTGTCGTTGCTGATCGGCTCGTCGTCCTGCCCGGCGACGATCCCCAGCGCGTGACCCTCGTGCTCACCGGCAGCCGGATGCCCGGTGGTCACGGTCCAGGGGCCGTTCAAGTCCTTCACGGGAGCCATCTGTCAGTCATCCTTCCTTGACACTGTCAGTCAAGCTTACCTGGCGAAATACCAATCGTCAAGATAGCCCGACAATTAACTGTCAGGACAGCTTGACAATACTGTCAAGAAGCCCTGCCGTTACCAGTCAGGTATTACTGACAACTGATGAGTGCCGGACTGGCCGGCCAACCGCGGCGATGGGGGCTCTGCCGCGGTTGGCCAGGAACCTACATCGCCACTGTGTAGGTCTGCTCTGCTCGATCACCAGTTGCTACGAAGGTGCTGGTTTCCAGCTCGATCTGGCTCGCGTCGCGCGTGGTCCGCAGCGTGATCAGCACGGGTACGCCAGGCGGGATCGACATGACGTCCCGTTCGTCAGGGTCAGGCATCCGAGTGCTCACTCGTTCGGTTGTCTGTGCAGGCTGGTATCCGGCCTCGCGCATGAACGAGTACAGGTCGGTCCGCTCGTGGGCGTCCTTGTCGGCCGGGTCGTACCCGGTCTCTGAGTGGATTCGCGCACCTACCTCGCCTGGGAGCCACTGATCGTGCAGCAACACGATGTGGCGGCCCTTGTAGTACCGCCGGACTCGGTGGACAACCCGATCCCCCCGGCCAATGCCGAGGCGCTGCGCTACTTCGTGGTTCGCGACGTCGTAGGACGCCTCGACGGTCTCGATCTTTGAGTCATCCCCGGTGGTGCTCCCCCACGCGGGATGCGCGTCTCCGGGCTGGCTGTGCATGTCCACGGTGCCGAGGTCGCGCACGACTGTTCCGACACCTGACAGCGGCGTCACCAGGCCCTCGTTGGCAAGGGCCGACACCGCGCTGCGCACGGTCTCCCGCGCTACCTCGTACGTCGCCATCAACTCGGGGAGCGCGGGGAGGGTCGACCCCGGCGGATAGGTGCCGTTGGTGATCCCTTCTCGCAGCTCGTGGGCGATCTTCTCGTACTTCCGGGCCATCGTCTGACCTCCTCCGATTCATGCGTCTAGATCTTTGAGGGGACTCATGCTACGGTGGTTCTATCAGTCCAGACGCCCAGACCTTCGAGGCTGCGAACTGAGGAC